>NZ_CP023969.1:0-2950000 GCF_002591235.1 Pseudomonas sp. FDAARGOS_380
TCAAGCTTTTGGCTTCGAGAAAACGCGAATAGGCGCCCTGGATCGTGGTTTTGAGTTCAGTGCTGATCATGGATAGTCGGGCGCAAAAAACGCTGGATAAATTTTCAGTGGTTCGGATCGGCCGCTATCATACCCCGCTAATTAATCCCGCGCAGAACGGAGTACCACAATGACCGCGTTTAGCCTCGCTTATACCCTGCATGTACTGGCCGCCTTGATCTGGGTCGGCGGCATGTTTTTCGCCTGGATGATCCTGCGCCCCGCCGCCATGGCGGCGCTTGAGGGCCCTGCCCGGCTCAAGCTATGGGCAAATGTGTTTCAACGTTTTTTTGTATGGGTATGGGTGGCGGTGGTGCTTTTGCCGATCAGCGGCATGGGTTTGCTGCACCTGCGCTTCAGTGGTTTTGAAACCGCACCGCGCTATGTGCAGGTGATGATGGGCTTGTACCTGGTGATGACGGCGCTGTTTATCCGCATCCAGGCGTTGAAATTCCCGGAGCTGAAGGCAGCGGTGGCGGCTGAAGATTGGCCGGCAGGCGCGGCTGCGCTGGGACAGATTCGCAAGTTGGTGGGGATTAACTTGATTGTCGGGTTGGTGGTGGTGGCAGTGGCTTCGGCTCGGCCGATGTTCTGAGCTGTTCTTGCTGACACTATCGTGGCGGTATCTAAATAACTCTGTAGCGCTCAACGGTAACCACGATGCGAAGCGAGCCGCTCTTGATCTTGATCTGCTTGTGATCTTGATCTGGCTTTTGATCTTAGGCGCCCCGTTAAACCACGCTGGCCGAACGCAGGCTTGAATTCGTGGGTAACCCGGCAGGACGCCGGGTTAGCCGCCACGCGCCATGGATGGCGCGTGGCGGCGGCCCACGGATTCAAGACTGTGTTCGGGCACACCGAGCCTAGGCGAGGTGCCGAGTGGTGGGGCAAGAGCCCTTTGGTTACTTTGGGGCTTTTCCAAAGTGACCCGCCGTCAGGGCGGAACCCTAAGTGGCCGTTACCTAAATAACGGATATGTACCCGGTCCAACTGTGTCGACTGCCAGGCCGCCTTCGCGAGCAAGCCAGCTCCCACATGTGGATCGCGGGGCGTCAGGTAGATAAGCGTCGACTGTCAGGCCGTCGCGGGAGCAAGCTCCCTCGCCACAGGTCCAGCATCGCGCCGAAAATGTGTGATACCTACGGCTTGCCCGCGATGGCGTAAGGCCAGGCGACTCAGAGCCGCTGGATAGTCACAGCCCCCGCAGGCCCAGCCGGCCCCGGTTGCCCTTCCAACCCTGGACGGCCCTTTTCGCCGCCGTCCGCACGGTACACCAGGCAGCCCTTGGACTGCCCGCCCTTGCCGGGTTTACCCGCAACACCTGCCAGGCCTCCCGCCCCGCCATCGACCCAGACCTTGATCTGTTCAGCCGGGAACGCCTGCGGCAACTCAAGGCGTACCTGCGCGCCCGCCGCCCCTGGCCGGCCATCGCCGCCGTTATCGCCATTAAAACCGCGCCCGGCTGAACCCCAAGTGCAACCCGGGTCCACGCCGTTGGCACCATCCAAGCCCGCATAACCTTGGGCTCCGGCGCCGCCACGGGCATCCACCAACAGCGCGTCTGCGGTCAGCGAGTTAATGCGCAAGGTCAGGTCACGCCCAGCCTTGGCGGGTTTTTCGTGGGTGCCGGGAGCGCCCCGTGAGGTGATCTGGCTACCGTGCTCCAACTGCGCATCGCGCACTTGCATTTGCAGTGCGGTATTGCTGGGAACAATGGTGATGCGTGCGTCGCGCCCCAAGTGCAGCTCATCCACCGTGACCTGGCTGATGGTGGCCGGAATCAGCAAGGTGCCGTAATCCGCCACTTCCAGGCGCTCGAGCTGCAACACGCTGGTGCTGCTGGGCAAGCGCATCAACGAATTGGTTTCAACACTGACGCTCTGGGCCAGGGCAACGGGGCTGACCAACAGGGCCAACAGAAAAACCTTACGCATCATGGGGCTCCTGAGTGTTTTCAAATTTTTCTTTGAGCGCACAGTAACGACTTCTACAGGCGATTTGCCAGTGAAGGATCAAAAAAGTTCAGTTCTCCCCCGGCGGCTATCGACCGCCGCGCTCTAGGCCCACGCGCCCAGCCGCGCTAGTCTCTACGGTCTTGATGCGAGGATCTGCAATGACCGTTGGAATTTCTGCCCGTACGCCCCAACAAGCCTTGGCGGCCCTGCTGGACCTTCACAGGCCAAAACGCCTGTTATTAGTAGGCGCCAGCCAATTTCCGGCGCTGGATGCCTTCAAAGCTGCGCACCCGGATACCGAGGTGTTCTATGCCCCGCCAGGGCCATTGCCGGAAAACCTCGCGGTGCAGCGCTTTGACCTCGCGCTGGTGGTCGACTGCCTGGAGCACCTGACCAAACCCCAGGGCCTGACCCTGCTCGGTGGCATTCGTAACCTCAACGCCAGCCGCATCGCCGTGCTGGCCGACCTGGGCGCCTGCGACTGGAAGGACACCGACTTTTTCTCCCTGGCCCTGCAAGCCGGCGAACGCTTCCAACGCGATGATCAGGTACTGACGCTGTTTACCTATGATCTGCTTGACTATAAACAGGTGCCGGACTGGCTCAACGCCCGCTTCTGGGCCAACCCGGAAAACTTCGGAAAGTATTGGTGGTAACCCGATGAGTACATCCATTTGCCCGTGCGGCAGCGGCAATCTGCTGGATGCCTGCTGCGGCCATTATCACGCCGGTCACCCAGCCCCCTGCGCCAGCGCGTTGATGCGCTCGCGCTACAGCGCCTATGTGCTGGGCCTGGTCGATTACCTGGTCGCCACAACCTTGCCTGCGCAACAGGCCGGCCTGGACCGCGACGCCATTGCCGCCTGGAGTGCCCAGAGCACCTGGCTGGGCCTTGAGGTGGAAAGCTCCGAGGTGTTCGGCGGGCAACCGGAACACGCCTTTGTCACCTTTACCGCGCGCTGGCATGACGCTACCGGCGAACATAGTCACCGCGAGCAGTCTTCTTTCGTACAGAATGAAGGGCGCTGGTACTTCATCGACCCTACAGTAGAAGTGAAGGCCGGACGTAACGACGCCTGTTTGTGTGGCAGTGGGCAGAAATTCAAGAAGTGCTGTTCCAGCTACTTCTAATCACTTGACGGGGAAAACGCCATGCTTCGGATGTATAGCTTGATGCTGGCGTTGACCCTGGGCCTGACCGGCTGCGCGTCCTGGTTCGAAGACGACACGCCGCCGCCCCACGTTTCCCTGGTCAAGGTCGAAGTGGTGCGGGCCAAGCTGTTGGAGCAGAAATTCAAGCTGTACTTTCGCGTGGACAACCGCGACGACGCCGACCTGACCGTGCGCGGCCTGGTCTACAAGGTCAGCCTGGGCAACCTGGTGTTGACCGAAGGCGAGTCCAACGAGTGGCTGACCGTACCGCCACGCGGGCATAAATTCTTCAAGGTCTCGGTGCGCACCAACCTCTGGCCACAGGTGCGTGAGGTGGTGCAGATGCTGAAAAATCCCGACCGGCCCGTGCCTTATCGTTTAGAGGGCGAACTGAAAACCGGATTATTCATCGGTAATGACGTGCAGGTGGCACACAATGGCGAGATAATCCCCGGCGATTTTATTCCGGAGCAACATCGATGACACAGCAACCCCATGTCCATGGTCCTGACTGCAACCACGATCATGACCACCATGATCACGACCACGGCCATGTCCACGGCCCGAACTGCGGCCACGCTCACCAAGAGCCGGTGCGCAATGCGTTGAAGGACGTCGGTCGCAACGACCCCTGCCCGTGCGGCAGCGAGAAAAAATTCAAGAAGTGCCACGGCGCTTAAACCGCACGTGTAGGAGCGAGCTTGCTCGCGAAAAACGTCAACGATTACGCGTGTTTCCTGAATAAACACAGCGCCTATCGGTTCCTCGCGAGCAAGCTCGCTCCTACAAAGCCTTAAACCAGCCCCCACCTCGATGGATGGCTGTTTCAAGTTCTCACGCAATTGCCAAAACTCCCGCTTGCGTCGTTTCGCCGCGCTCACTAACGTAGCGCCTTTACTGACGCTACCCCCCGCAGGAGCTTTGCCATGGCCTCGCCAGCCCTCTTACATTTCCTTCCCCGGTTCGGCGTTGCCGCGGCAGTGGTCAGTGCCTTGGGCCTGGCCGGTTGCCAGCTCCAGAACACCCAGGACACCCTGCCGCCCGTTGCTGGCGTGCAGCCGATCAAGGGCCTGGCACAGAATGTGTCGGTGCGCCGCAATGCCCAAGGCATGCCGCTGATCGAAAGCAACACCTTCCACGACGCACTGTTCAGCCTCGGTTACGTGCACGCCAGCGACCGCATCACCCAGATGGTCACCCTGCGCCTGCTGGCTCAGGGCCGTCTGGCGGAAATGTCGGGGCCGCAAGTGCTGGACGTCGACCGATTCATGCGGGCGGTCAACCTCAAGAAAAGCGCTGGCGAGTTGTACAACGCCTCATCGCCACGCCTCAAACGCTTCTTTGAAGTGTATGCCCGAGGCGTCAACGCCTACCTGTTCCGCTACCGCGACAAGCTGCCGGCGGACCTGGCCCAGAGCGGCTACAAGCCCGAGTACTGGAAACCGGAAGATTCGGCGCTGCTGTTCTGCCTGCTCAATTTCAGCCAGTCGAGCAACCTGCAGGAGGAGCTTTCGTCCCTGGTGCTGGCGCAAAAGGTCGGCGTCGACAAACTCGCCTGGCTCACCCCAAGCGCACCGGACGAACCCGTCCCGCTGGCCGAAGCCGACAAGCTCAAGGGCGTCAACCTGAGCCAGATCACAGGCCTAGCCGGGCTGGAAACGGTAGGTCAGCAATTGCGCAGCCTCAACGCCCTGGGCGTCACCACCTCAAGCAACTGGGCCATAGGTCCGCAACGCAGCCGCAGCGGCAAGAGCCTGTTGGCCAACGACATCGCCGCGCAGCCACAAGCACCGTCGCCGTGGAACTACGTGCAGATTCGTGCGCCCAAATACCAGGCCGTCGGTGCTTCGATTGCCGGCCTGCCGACCCTGCTGTCGGGTTTCAACGGCAAAGTGGCGTGGAGCATGAGCGCGGTCAAGGGCGACACCCAGGACCTGTTCCTGGAGAAGGTCAAACGCCAGGGCAGCGCGCTGTACTATGAGAACAACGGCAAATGGCTACCGGCCGGCGTGCGCAACGAAACCTTCTTCATCAAGGGCCAGCGCTCGATTCGCGAAGTGGTGTACGAAACCCGCCACGGCGCCCTGCTCAACAGCAGCCAGGCGCTCACCAGCGGCCTTGGCCTGGCCTTGCAAACCGCCGACTTCAAAGACGACAAGAGCCTGGATGCACTCTTCGACCTGTCCCGCGCACAAAACGCCGGCAAGGCCTCGGACGCCACCCGCGAGATTCGCGCCATCGCCCTGAACATGATCTTCGCCGACGCCAGCAACATCGGCTGGCAAGTCACCGGACGCTTCCCCAACCGCCGCGAAGGCGAGGGCCTGCTGCCATCGCCGGGCTGGGACACGCGCTTTGACTGGGACGGCTACGCCGACGCGATGCTGCACCCGTACGACCAGGACCCGGCCCAAGGCTGGATCGGCACCGCCAACCAGCGCACCGCGCCGCGTGGCTACGGCATGCAACTGTCCAACGCCTGGGATGCACCGGAGCGCAGCGAACGCCTGGCGCAACTGGCCAACGCCGGCAAGCATGACAGCCGCAGCCTGATCGCCATGCAATATGACCAGACCACCCTCTTCGCCGCCAAGCTCAAGAACATGTTCCAGGCACCTGGCATGGCCCAGCCCCTCAAGCAGGCCATCGATGCATTGCCGGCAGCGGAACGCGCCAAGGCCCGCGAAGCACTGGAGCGCCTGATGGCCTTCGATGGTCGACTGGCGACCACCTCGGCTGACGCGGCGATCTATGAACTGTTCTTGCAGGAAAGCGCCCGGCAAATCTTCCTCGACAAACTCGGCCCGGAAAACAGCGCCAGCTGGAAAGCCTTCGTCAGCAACGCCAGCCTGTCCTACTCGGCCATCGCCGACCACCTGCTGGGCCGTGAAGACAGCCCGTTCTGGGATGACACGCGTACCGCGCAAAAAGAAGACAAACCAGCGATTCTGGCCCGTACCCTGGCCGCCGCCATCACTACTGGCGACAGCCAATTGGGCGCCGATCACAAGGCCTGGCAGTGGGGCAAGCTGCACAGCACCACGTGGAAAAATACCAGCGGCCAGGTTATCCGTGGCCCCTTCGCCAGCGGTGGCGATCACAACACCCTGAACCCGGCGCCGTACACCTGGGGCCAGGATTTCAACACGACCCAAGTATCGGCGCTGCGCATGATCATCGACTTCGGCCAGGCGGAACCAATGATGGGCCAGGGCGGCATCGGCCAATCCGGCAACCCGGCCAGCCCGAACTATGCCAACGGCATCGACCCGTCGCTGAAGGGGCAATACCTGAGCTTTCCGATGCAGCCGCAGAATTTTGAGAAGGTGTATGGCAAGGCCAGGTTGACCCTGACGCCCGGTAAGTAACCGGGCTTCCCTGACGAAACCGGATAACGCTGTGGAAGCTGCCTCAATGCCAGTCAGTTAAGGGCTTTTTGTAGGAGCGAGCTTGCTCGCGAAAAACTCACAGGCGCCGCGTTCATTCAGCAAGCACGCGTTATCGTTGACGTTTTTCGCGAGCAAGCTCGCTCCTACAGTAGGCGATGACCCCTTAACTGCCTGGTGTGGCTTGCCTGCGATAGCAGCCGACGGTAACCACGATGCGAAGGGAGCCGCTCTTGATCTTGATCTGCTTGTGATCTTGATCTCAGGCGCCCCGTTAAACCACGCTGGCCGAACGCAGGCTTGAATTCGTGGGTAACCCGGCAGGACGCCGGGTTAGCCGCCCCGCGCCATGGATGGCGCGTGGCGGCGGCCCACGGATTCAAGCCTGCGTTCGGGCACACCGAGCCCAAGCGAGGTGCCGAGTGGTGGGGCAAGAGCCCTTTGGTTACTTTGGGGCTTTTCCAAAGTGACCCGCCGTCAGGGCGGAACCCTAAGTGGCCGTTACCTAAATAACGGATATGTACCCGGTCCAACTGTGTTGACTGTTAGGCAGCCTTCGCGAGCAAGCCCGCTCCCACAATTGGATCGCGGGGGTGTCAGGTAGATAGGCGTCGGCTGTCAGGCCGTCATCGCAGGCAAGCCAGCTCCCACAGTTGGATCGCGGGGGCATCAGGCCGACATCGAAGGCAAACCCACCTTTGCACTGCCCGCATTCAAATAGAACTTCTCCCCCCAGCCCCGCCTCATAACTAACAAGCCCACCGCCCCGGCCACCCCATGGACCTCGTCATCGCCCGCCCCGAAGGCCTCTACTGCCCTGCCGGTGATTTTTACATCGACCCCTGGCGCCCAGTGGAACGCGCAGTCATCACCCACGCCCACGGCGACCACGCCCGCACCGGCAATCAACACTACCTGGCCGCCGCCCCCGGCGAAGGCATCCTGCGCTGGCGCCTGGGCCAGGACATCAACCTGCAAACCCTGGCCTACGGCGAACGGCTGGTGCATCACGGCGTGACCCTGAGTTTTCATCCGGCCGGGCATGTACTGGGTTCGGCCCAGGTACGCCTGGAATACCAGGGCGAAGTCTGGGTGGCGTCTGGCGACTATAAGGTCGAGCCCGATGGCACCTGCGCGCCCTTCGAACCGGTGCGCTGCCACACCTTTATCACCGAATCCACCTTCGGCCTGCCGATTTACCGCTGGCAGCCCCAGGCGCAGATTTTTGCCGGGATCAATGACTGGTGGCAGGCCAATATCGCCAGTGGCAAAGCCAGCGTGCTGTTCTGTTACTCCTTCGGCAAAGCCCAACGCATCCTCCATGGGCTGGACGCCAGCATCGGCCCGATCCTCAGCCACGGCGCGGTCGAGCCGTTGAACCGGGTGTACCGCGAAGCGGGCATCTACATTCCCGAAACCCTGTATGCCGGCGACTTCAAAAAAACCGACCCACTGCTGCGCCAAGCCCTGATCATCGCCCCGCCCTCCGCCGGTGGCAGTACCTGGATGCGTCGTTTTGGCGACTACAGCGACGCCTTCGCCAGCGGCTGGATGCGCCTGCGCGGTACACGGCGGCGGCGCGGTGTGGACCGTGGCTTCGTGCTTTCGGACCACGCCGACTGGCCTGGCTTATTGTGGGCCATCGAACAAACCGGCGCACACCGGGTGATGGTCACCCATGGTTCGGTGGGTGTGTTGGTACGTCACCTGCGGGAAAAGGGCTTGGATGCCCAAGGTTTCAGCACCGAGTACGGCGATGACGAAGAAGAGGTCACGGCATGAAAGCCTTCGCCGAGCTGTACGCCAACCTCGACGCCACGACTTCCAGCAATGCCAAACTCGCGGCCCTGCAAGCCTACTTCCTGCAGGCGCCACCGGCCGATGCGGCCTGGGCCGTGTACTTTCTCAGCGGTGGGCGGCCACGCCAACTGGTGCCCACACGCCTGCTACGGGACATGGCCACCGAAGCGGCCGGTATCGAACCCTGGCTGTTCGAAGAGAGCTACCAGTCCGTGGGTGACCTGGCCGAGACCATCTCCCTGCTCCTGCCAGAATCCACCTACACCTCCGAAGTCGGCCTGGCCGTATGGCTGGAAGAAAAACTCCTGCCTCTGCGCGGTCTGCCGCCCACGGACCTGGCAGAACGGCTGCCCGCGCTGTGGGCGCAATTGGACCAACCGAGCCTGATGGTGTGCATCAAGTTGATCACCGGCAGCTTCCGGGTCGGGGTGTCCAAACTGCTGGTGACCCGCGCCCTCGCTGCCATGGCCGACCTCGACAGCAAGCGCGTGGCACAGCGGCTGGTGGGCTACACCGACCTGTCGAACCGTCCGACAGCCGAGGGCTACCTCAAGCTGATCGCCGCCGAATCATCCGACGAACACGCGCAACGTGGCGGGCAGCCCTATCCGTTTTTTCTGGCTCACGGGCTGGCGCAACCGGTGGAGCAATTCGACACGCTGCTCGGCCCGCCCACCGACTGGCAGGTGGAATGGAAGTTTGATGGCATTCGCGCACAACTGGTCAAGCGCGAAGGGCGCCTGTGGGTCTGGTCTCGCGGTGAAGAGTTGCTGACTGAACGTTTCCCCGAACTCCACAGCCTGGTCATTGGCCTGCCCGACGGTACGGTGATCGATGGCGAAATCGTGGTATGGAAAGATTCGGTGCAACCCTTTGCGCTGCTGCAACAGCGCATTGGCCGCAAGACCTTGAGTAAAAAAGTGCTAGAGGACGCGCCAGTGGCGGTGCTCGCCTACGACCTGCTGGAATATCAGGGCGACGACTGGCGCAACCACACCCAGGCTGAACGTCGCACCCAATTGGAACAGGTGATCGCGGCGTGCAACCAACCGGTGTTATTGCCCTCGCCATTGCTGGAAGGCCAAACCTGGGCAGCTTTGGCCGAGCAGCGCGAAGCCTCTCGCAGCCTGGGGGTGGAAGGCATGATGCTCAAGGACCGCAAGGGCCTCTACGGCGTGGGCCGCACCAAGGACATGGGCCTGTGGTGGAAGTGGAAGGTCGACCCCTTCAGCGTCGACGCCGTGTTGATCTACGCCCAGCGCGGCCATGGTCGACGCGCCAGCCTCTACAGTGACTACACCTTCGCTGTATGGGACGGCCCGCCGGGCAGCGAGCGCACCCTGGTGCCGTTCGCCAAGGCGTATTCCGGGCTGACCGACGAGGAAATGCGCAAGGTCGACGCCATTGTGCGTAAAACCACCGTGGAGAAATTCGGCCCAGTCAGCAGCGTGACGCCGAGCATGGTGTTTGAGCTGGGTTTCGAAGGGATTGCCCTGTCCAAGCGGCACAAGAGCGGGATTGCGGTGCGGTTTCCGCGAATGCTGCGCTGGCGCCAGGATAAGGCGGTGGAAGAAGCGGACAACCTGGCCACGCTACAAGACCTGCTGACCTGATATAGCCCTTGTGGGAGCTGGCTTGCCTGCGATGACGGTGAGTCAGCACCCCATGTAACAACTGACCCACCGCTATCGCAGGCAAGCCAGCTCCCACCTTTTGATCAGCAACCGATCCACAATGGTGCACTGGAAATTCCATGCCCACTTTCGGGCACCGCCTACACTTGAAACGGCCTTATCCCACCTTTTAAAAAGCCCATCCGGAACTATGGTGCAGAAATTGCTACTTGTGATGGGTCTGACACCGTTCAGTAACAGTCCTAATCGCGCCACAAGCGCTTATCTTGGTTTCCAGGGATTACCTAATGAAAAAAGCATTGCTGACCCTTTCTGCACTGGCTCTGTGCATGGCTGCTGGTGTTGCTACGGCCAAGGAATACAAGGAATTGCGTTTTGGTGTCGACCCTTCCTACGCACCGTTCGAATCCAAGGCCGCCGACGGCAGCCTGGTGGGCTTCGATATCGACCTGGGCAATGCGATCTGCGCGGAGCTGAAGGTCAAGTGCAAGTGGGTCGAAAGTGACTTCGACGGCATGATCCCGGGCCTGAAAGCCAATAAATTCGATGGTGTGATTTCGTCGATGACCGTGACCCCAGTGCGCGAGAAGGCCATCGACTTCTCCTCCGAGCTGTTCTCCGGCCCGACATCCCTGGTGTTCAAGAAAGGCGCTGGCTATTCGACGCCAGAATCCCTCAAGGGCAAATCCGTCGGCTACGAGCAAGGCACCATCCAGGAAGCCTACGCCAAGGCTGTGCTGGATAAAGCCGGGGTGACCACCAAGGCTTACGCCAACCAGGACCAAGTGTACGCCGACCTGACCTCCGGGCGCCTCGACGCTTCCGTGCAGGACATGCTGCAAGCCGAACTGGGCTTTCTCAAGTCGCCAGCCGGTGCCGGCTATGAAGTGAGTGCCGCGATCGACGACCCGCTGCTGCCGTCGAAAACCGCCATCGGTATCAAAAAAGGTAACACTGAACTCAAGGCGCTTTTGGATAAAGGTATCAAAGCGTTACACGATGATGGCACCTACGCCACTATCCAGAAGAAACACTTTGGCGATCTGAACCTGTACAGCGGCAAATAATGCCTGGGGCGCCCTGCTTCGGGTGGGGCGCTTTTTTATCGCCATAGGTCCTGATTTATGTTCGAAGATCTGTTGCAAACCCTCGGGCTGAGCGCATTCAGCCTGAAGGGTTTCGGCCCGCTGTTGCTGCAAGGCACCTGGATGACCATCAAATTGTCGGTGCTGTCCCTGGCCGTCAGCGTCTTGCTGGGCCTGCTCGGCGCCAGCGCCAAATTGTCCAGCCTGACCATTGTGCGTATCCCTGCCCAGCTCTACACCACCCTGATTCGAGGGGTGCCGGACCTGGTGCTGATGCTGTTGATTTTCTACAGCCTGCAAACCTGGCTCAGCGGCTTTACCGACTTTATGGAATGGGAATACATCGAGATCGACCCATTCAGCGCCGGGGTGATCACCCTGGGCTTTATCTACGGTGCGTATTTCACCGAAACCTTTCGCGGCGCGATCCTCGCCGTGCCCCGTGGCCAACTCGAAGCCGCCACTGCCTACGGGCTCAAGCGCGGGCAGCGGTTTCGCTACGTGACCTTCCCGCAGATGATGCGCTTTGCGCTGCCGGGCATCGGCAATAACTGGATGGTGATGCTCAAGGCCACCGCGCTGGTGTCGATCATCGGCCTGGCAGACTTGGTAAAAGCCGCCCAGGACGCCGGCAAGAGCACCTATCAACTGTTTTATTTTCTGGTACTGGCGGCGCTGATCTACCTGTTGATCACCAGCGCCTCCAACTTTGTCTTGCGCCGACTTGAACGTCGCTACTCCGCAGGCGCCCGGGAGGCCGTGCGATGATCGAGCTATTGCAGGAATACTGGCGCCCTTTTCTTTATAGCGACGGCCAGCACATCACCGGCCTGGCCATGACCTTGTGGTTGCTCAGTGGCTCACTGGTGATCGGCTTTCTGGTGTCGATCCCGCTGTCCATCGCCCGCGTTTCGCGCAAGCGCCTGGTGCGTTGGCCCGTGCAGTTCTACACCTACCTGTTTCGCGGTACGCCGCTCTATATCCAGTTGCTGATCTGCTACACCGGCATCTACAGCCTTGCCGCCGTGCGGGCGCAACCGGTGCTGGATGCGTTCTTTCGCGATGCGATGAACTGCACCCTCCTCGCCTTCGCCCTCAACACCTGCGCCTACACCACGGAGATTTTCGCCGGGGCGATCCGCAGCATGGCCCACGGCGAAGTCGAGGCGGCCAAGGCTTACGGCCTCAGCGGCTGGAAGCTGTACGCCTATGTAATCATGCCTTCGGCGTTGCGACGCTCGTTGCCCTACTACAGCAACGAAGTGATCCTGATGCTGCACTCGACAACGGTGGCCTTTACCGCAACGATCCCGGACATCCTCAAGGTGGCGCGGGATGCCAACTCCGCCACCTTCATGACCTTCCAGTCATTCGGCATTGCCGCACTGATCTATCTGACGGTGACCTTCGCCCTGGTCGGCCTGTTTCGCCTGGCGGAGCGGCGTTGGCTGGCTTTCCTCGGGCCGAGCCACTAAGGAGCTTGCATGCACCATCAGCTACATGACCTGATCGCGCCGGTGCCCGGCACGGCGCGGCAGATCCACAGTTTTCACTTCGGCCCGCAGCAGCCCGAAGGCAAGGTGTACATCCAGTCCTCCCTGCATGCCGATGAATTGCCGGGCATGCTGGTGGCCTGGCATCTCAAGGCGCGCCTGGCAGAGCTTGAAGCGGCCGGACGCTTGCGCAGCGAAATCGTGCTGGTGCCGGTCGCCAACCCGGTGGGCCTGGAACAGGTGTTGATGGACATCCCCTTGGGCCGCTACGAACTGGAAAGCGGGCAGAACTTCAATCGCCTGTTCGTCGATCTCAGCGAAGACGTCGGCAACCAGGTCGAAAACCTGCTGGGCGATGATCCCCAGCGCAATGCCCATTTGATCCGCAGCGCACTGTCCCACGCCCTGGCCGCGCACACCGCCCAGACCCAGTTGCACTCCCAACGCCTGGTACTGCAACGCCTGGCCTGTGATGCCGACGTGGTGCTGGACCTGCATTGCGACTTCGAAGCCGTGGCCCACCTGTACACCACGCCCGACGCCTGGCCACAGGTAGAACCGTTGGCGCGCTACCTGGGTTCGGAGGCCAACCTGTTGGCTACCGATTCCGGCGGGCAGTCTTTTGACGAATGTTTCACCCTGGTGTGGTGGCAATTGCAGCAACGCTTCGGCGAACGCTACCCGATCCCCATGGGCAGCTTGTCGGTGACCGTCGAGCTGCGCGGCCAGGGCGATGTCAACCACGGCCTCGCCGCGCTGGACTGCCAGGCCATCATTGATTATTTGATCCACTTCGGCGCCATTCACGGCGATGCAGCCCCCTTGCCGGCCCTGGCCTACCCGGCTACGCCGCTGGCGGCGGTGGAGCCGGTGACCACCCCGGTGGGTGGCTTGCTGGTATTCAACGCTCTGCCAGGCGAATACCTGGAAGCCGGGCAATGGGTCGCCGACATCATCGACCCCATTACAGACCGCGTAACGCCTGTGCACTGCCAGCACGCCGGGCTGCTTTACGCCCGCTCGCTACGCCGCATGGCCACGGCCGGCATGGTGATCTGCCATGTCGCCGGCACACAGGCCTACCGTAGCGGTTATCTACTTTCGCCTTGAGGATGCACGCCCCATGTACAAACTGACCGTTGAAGGCCTGCACAAAAGCTATGGCGACAATCAAGTGCTCAAAGGTGTGTCGCTCAAGGCCAAGACCGGTGATGTGATCAGCCTGATCGGCGCCAGTGGCTCAGGCAAGAGTACCTTCCTGCGCTGTATCAACTTTTTGGAAACCCCCAACGATGGCGCCATGACCCTGGACGGCCAAGCGATCCGCATGGTCAGCGATCGCCATGGCATGCGCGTGGCCGACGACGCCGAGCTGCAACGCCTGCGCACGCGGCTGGCGATGGTGTTCCAGCACTTCAACCTGTGGAGCCACATGAGCGTGCTGGAAAACATCACCATGGCCCCGCGCCGCGTGCTGGGTTGCAGCAAGAAGGACGCCGAAGACCGCGCCCGCCGCTACCTGGACAAAGTCGGGCTGCCAGCGCGCGTGGCTGATCAATACCCGGCGTTCCTCTCCGGTGGCCAGCAACAGCGCGTCGCCATCGCCCGCGCCCTGGCGATGGAACCGGAGGTGATGCTGTTCGATGAACCTACATCAGCCCTGGACCCGGAGCTGGTGGGCGAAGTGTTGAAGGTGATTCAGGGCCTGGCCGAAGAAGGCCGCACCATGATCATGGTGACCCACGAGATGAGCTTTGCACGCAAGGTCTCAAGCCAGGTGCTGTTCCTGCACCAAGGCCTGGTGGAGGAGCAAGGCTCGCCGGAGGATGTGCTGGGCAATCCGCAAAGCCTACGCCTGCAGCAATTTTTGAGCGGCAACTTGAAGTAGGAGCGAGCTTGCTCGCGAAAATCGCCAACGATAACGCGGGCATCCAGATTAAACGCGGCGCCTGAACCTTTTTCGCGGGCAAGCCCGCTCCTACAGTTGAACGTCGGCGGCGCCTACGGGGTCTTTGAACTAACCCCTCCAGAGCGTCCGCTGCCGCATGGCAAAAACCCACGACTTCGCCAAGCAATGGTTTGCCACCCAAGGCTGGAAGCCATTCGCCTTTCAGAAAGCGGTATGGGCCGCGGTCAAGGCCGGCCAGTCGGGGTTGCTGCATGCCAGCACCGGGGCGGGTAAAACCTATGCCCTGTGGTTTGCCGCCCTCAACCGTTTCGCCATCACCCGCCCGCCCGCCGCAGGCAAACGCAAACCGCCTGCCGAGCCGCTGACCGTGTTGTGGATCACACCCATGCGCGCCTTGGCCGCCGACTCCGCACGTGCCCTGCAAGCCCCGCTGGAGGCGTTGCAGATTCCGTGGAGCGTGGGCCTGCGCACCGGTGACACCAGCAGCAGTGAACGCGCGCG
Organism: Pseudomonas sp. FDAARGOS_380; assembly: GCF_002591235.1. Classification (NCBI taxonomy): domain Bacteria; kingdom Pseudomonadati; phylum Pseudomonadota; class Gammaproteobacteria; order Pseudomonadales; family Pseudomonadaceae; genus Pseudomonas; species Pseudomonas sp. FDAARGOS_380. The sequence continues at coordinate 14,955 of NZ_CP023969.1, forward strand.
CCAGACCCGTCGCCAACCCACCGCCCTGGTCACCACCCCGGAAAGCCTGACGTTGATGCTGGCCCGCGCCGACAGTGAGACAAGCCTGGCGCACCTGCGCATGGTCATCGTGGATGAATGGCATGAACTGATCGGCAATAAGCGCGGCGTGCAGTTGCAACTGGCGCTGGCACGCTTGCGGCGCTGGCATCCGCAGTTGATGGTGTGGGGCATTTCAGCGACCTTGGGCAATCAGGCCCACGCGTTGGAGGTTCTGGTACCACAGGGTGGCGGGGTCAATGTGCAGGGGCAAACGGCGAAGGCGCTGAAGGTCGACACCCTGTTGCCAGCGGTCACCGAGCGTTTCCCTTGGGCCGGGCATATCGGTTTGAAGATGTTGCCGCAGGTGGTCAATGAGGTGGAGGCCAGCAGCAGTTGCCTGGTGTTTACCAATACCCGGGCGCAATCCGAGATCTGGTACCAAGCGATTCTGGATGCTCGTCCGGACTGGGCCGGCCTGATTGCCCTGCACCACGGCTCATTATCGAGAGAGACCCGGGACTGGGTGGAGCGAGCGTTGAAAGATGGACAGCTCAAGGCAGTGGTGTGCACCTCCAGCCTCGACCTGGGCGTGGACTTCCTGCCGGTGGAACGGGTGCTGCAAATCGGCTCCGCCAAGGGCGTAGCGCGGTTGATGCAACGCGCCGGGCGCTCCGGCCACGCGCCTGGGCGGCCCTCACGGGTAACCCTGGTGCCAACCCACAGCCTCGAGTTGGTGGAGGCGGCGGCCGCCCAGGATGCAATCGCCCAACGGCGCATCGAAGCGCGGGAATCACCTTACAAGCCGTTGGATGTGCTGGTACAACACCTGGTCAGCATGGCCTTGGGCGGCGGCTTTACCCCGGCGGCACTGTTGGACGAAGTGCGCGGCGCCTGGGCCTATCGCGACCTCACCGAAGCGGATTGGGCCTGGGCCCTGGGGTTCGTGCGCCATGGTGGCCTGTCACTCACCGCTTATCCGGATTACCGCCGCGTGGAGCCCGATGAACAGGGCATCTGGCGTGTCCCGGATGCACGCCTCGCACGCCGCCATCGCATGAGTGTCGGCACCATCGTCAGTGATGCCAGTATCCAGCTCAAGTTCTGGAGCAAAGGCGGCGGCGGCAAGAACCTGGGCAGTGTCGAGGAAGGCTTTATTGCAAGGCTCAAGCCGGGGGATGGGTTTCTGTTTGCCGGGCGCTTGCTGGAGCTGGTGCGTGTGGAAAACATGACCGCCTATGTACGCCGCAGCACCGCGAAAAAAGCCGCCGTGCCACGCTGGAACGGCGGGCGCATGCCGCTTTCCAACGAACTGGCCCAGGCGGTGGTCGAGCGTTTTGATGCCGCCGCGCATGGGCACTTCGACGGCCCGGAAATGCAGGCGGTGCAACCGCTGCTGCACACCCAATTGCGCTGGTCCGGCCTGCCGACCCGTGAGCATTTGCTAGCTGAAACCCTGCGGTCGCGGGAAGGCTGGCACCTGTTTCTGTACCCCTTCGCTGGCCGCCAGGTACACCTGGGCTTGGCCAGTTTGCTGGCCTGGCGGGTCAGCCAACAGCAGCCGCTGACCTTCTCAATTGCGGTGAATGATTATGGCCTGGAGCTGTTGAGCGCCACCGAGGTGCAGTGGCCCCAGCTGTTGAACGCTACGTTGCTGAGCCCCCAAGAACTGCTGGCTGACGTGATCGCCAGCCTCAATGCCGGCGAACTGGCCCTGCGCCGCTTTCGCGAGATTGCGCGAATCGCCGGGCTGGTCTTTGCAGGGTATCCCGGCGCGCCGAAAAGCACGCGACAAGTGCAGGCCTCCAGCGGTTTGTTCTTTGAGGTGTTCAAGCAATATGACCCGCAGAACCTGCTGCTGGCCCAGGCCGGGGAAGAGGTTCTGCGTGATGAATTGGATATTCGCCGGCTGGAACACACGCTGAATCATCTGTCGACGCTGAAGCTGGACTTGCACACGATCCAGCGGCCCACACCGCTGGCCTTTCCGCTGCTGGTAGAACGGATGCGCGAAAGCATGAGCTCGGAAAAACTCTCGGAGCGCATCGCGCGGATGGTCAAGGACCTGGAAAAAGTCGCCGACAAAGGGCAAGGCTGATGCATTACCCACTGATGCTGGAAGGCGAAGAGCTATGGCTATTGCCGGACAAGGCCGTGTACTGGCCCGCACGTCGATGCCTACTGATTGCCGATGCGCATTTTGGCAAGGCGTCGGCCTATCGCAGCCTGGGGCAACCGGTGCCACAGGGCACGACTACGGCCAACCTGGAACGCCTGGACAGGCTGTTAACGGCGCTGCCCTGCGCGCAGTTGATCTTTCTCGGCGATTTCCTGCACGGCCCTGGCTCTCACGCCAGCGGCACCCTGAACGCAATTCGGGCCTGGCGCGAGCGCAATCGCCCACTGGCCTTGACCCTGATTCGCGGCAATCACGACAAACGGGCCGGCGACCCACCGCTGGATCTGGGCATCGATGTGGTCGCGGAGCCTCTGCTGATGGGCCCTTTCGCCTTGCAACATGAGCCCGACGCCCATGCCAGTCACCATGTACTGGCGGGGCACGTGCATCCGGTGTACCACCTGCGCGGCAAGGGGCGCCAGCGGCTACGCCTGCCGTGCTTCCAGATCGGCGCCCGGTTAAGCCTGTTGCCAGCCTTTGGCGCGTTTACAGGGGGTTATGCCGTGGAGCAGGCCCAAGACCACCGAATCTTTGTGATTGGCGATCACCAGGTCTGGCCGATTCAATGAATCGATAAAGGCCCGCTCAGGTATCAGGCAACAGGCGCGGGTGGTGGCTCGTCCGGTAAGGTCGGCTCACCCGGCTCGGTAGGCTGCGGGTAATCAGGTTCGGGTTGACCGGGGATGCCGCCCGCGTGCGCGGGGTTGGCCATCAAGGACCAGGCCAGAACACCAATCTGGTTGGGTTCAAGCCGGGCGAGTTCTGCGCTGATTCGCGGGTCGATCTTCATAGGGTACTCCTCAAGTATGGCCCGGCGCGTTTCACACGCGCCGAAGCAGTACACCTAGATAGAGTCACTTTCTGCAGACAAATTCCCTTTGCCCGTAGGAGCTTTAGATCAAGCGCGTGGGAGAGTGACGCCACGCTGGCCCTGATACTTGCCCGCACGGTCTTTGTAGGACACTTCACAGGCCTCGTCGGACTGCAAGAACAGCATTTGTGCCACGCCTTCGTTGGCGTAGATTTTCGCCGGCAAGGTGGTGGTGTTGGAGAATTCCAGGGTCACGTGGCCTTCCCACTCAGGCTCAAGCGGCGTGACGTTGACGATAATGCCGCAGCGGGCATAGGTGCTTTTACCCAGGCAGATGGTCAGCACGTCGCGAGGAATGCGGAAGAATTCCACGGTGCGCGCCAGGGCGAAAGAGTTGGGCGGGATGATGCACACGTCGCTCTTGACGTCGACGAAGCTCTTTTCGTCGAAGTTTTTCGGATCGACGATCGCCGAATTGATGTTGGTGAACACCTTGAATTCATCGGCGCAACGCACGTCGTAGCCATAGCTGGAAACGCCGTACGAAATCACGCGCTCGTCGCCTTCACCACGAATCTGGCGTTCGACGAACGGCTCGATCATGCCGTGTTCCTGCGCCATGCGGCGAATCCACTTGTCCGATTTGATGCTCATGGCGGTGTCCTGAATAGCGAGGCGAAAAAAATCTGTGGGCCATCTTACCGGGGCCGGCGTTGGGGTTCAAAGGCCGTACGGGTTTTCTTGATGAATGCACCGCCCGCTATAAGCCGCAGCCAGCGTGGCCGGGGCCCGGATGGCCGGCATCAATGACTGTAAATACCACCGCCAGTCACGAAAATAGAGAAACCTTCGGAAATACCATTGGCACGTTCCGGAAAAAGGGTTAAGGTGGCGCCACTGTGCTGCTTGTGTCACTGAGAATCTCTACACGATATGTTGAATTTCGATCCAACCATCTCCAAGAATTTTTCCTGCTCTTTGCACTCAGTCTCGGCCAGGGCTTTTCCTGAGTCGCAGTTAACTTTGTCCAAGGAGATACACCATGTCTAATCGCCAAACTGGTACCGTTAAGTGGTTCAACGATGAAAAAGGCTTCGGCTTCATCACTCCACAATCCGGTGACGACCTGTTCGTTCACTTCAAAGCTATCCAATCCGACGGCTTCAAAAGCCTGAAAGAAGGCCAACAGGTTTCTTTCATCGCTACCCGCGGTCAGAAAGGCATGCAAGCTGAAGAAGTTCAAGTTATCTAACTTGTACTGACTCAGTCGAAAAAACCCCGCCCTTAAAAGCGGGGTTTTTTTATGCGCTCGTTCCCACGCTCCGCGTGGAAATGCCTCTTGTGACGCTCTGCGTCACGACTGCATGCCTACGCAGAGCGTGGGATCGATCAGCACACCGATGTAATGTCGGACAAAAAAATGTGGGAGGGGGCTTGCTCCCGAATGCGGTGTATCAGTCAACACATCAGCGACTGTCACACTGCATTCGGGAGCAAGCCCCCTCCCACATTCAAACCTTCAAGCTGCGTTGTTACTGGAACAACGACTCACTCGACAAGCCATTCTTCTCCAAGATCTCGCGCAAGCGCTTGAGGCCCTCTACCTGGATCTGCCGCACCCGCTCACGGGTCAGGCCAATCTCCAGGCCTACATCCTCCAGGGTGCTGCTCTCATGGCCGCGCAGGCCGAAGCGGCGAATCACCACTTCACGCTGCTTGTCCGTGAGCTCTGACAGCCACTGGTCAATACTTTGGGAAAGATCATCGTCCTGCAACAGCTCGCAAGGGTCTGTTGGACGATCATCGGTCAGGGTGTCCAGCAGGGTCTTATCCGAATCCGGCCCCAGCGAGACATCCACCGAAGACACACGCTCGTTAAGGCCCAGCATGCGCTTGACCTCCCCTACCGGTTTTTCCAGCAGGTTGGCGATTTCTTCAGGCGAGGGTTCATGATCGAGTTTTTGCGTCAGCTCACGCGCCGCCCGCAGGTAGACGTTGAGCTCCTTGACCACATGGATCGGCAACCGGATCGTGCGGGTCTGATTCATGATCGCCCGTTCGATGGTCTGACGAATCCACCAGGTGGCGTAGGTGGAGAAACGGAAGCCCCGCTCAGGGTCGAACTTCTCCACAGCCCGGATCAAGCCCAGGTTGCCCTCCTCGATCAGGTCCAGAAGGGACAGCCCACGATTGACGTAGCGTCGGGCGATTTTCACCACCAGGCGCAGGTTGCTTTCAATCATGCGCTTACGCCCAGCCGGATCGCCCTTTTGCGACAAACGCGCAAAATGGACTTCTTCTTCGGGGGTCAACAGAGGGGAAAAGCCGATTTCATTGAGGTACAGCTGGGTCGCGTCGAGCGCCCGCGTGTAATCAACGTACTTGTGCTGCTTCAACGCGGCAGCATTTTTGGATTTGGTGCGAACTGAAGGTGGTGATACCCCTTCATTATCTGACATCGTTTCCAAATCGATGCTGGCCTCCATAAGGAGAACCTCATCGTCGATGTCAAACTCCGGCACTTCTTTACTGAGAGCCATTGTTATAGTCCTTTGGTGAGTTCGACCTCAAGCTCAAGCGACGCCTCTATCCTTGGCAACGCTGGAGCCTGTTCCTTCTACGTGAGGGAACAGGCTGTGCAACACATCAACGACGGGGCAGGAATTGCAGCGGATCTACAGGCTTCCCTTGGCGGCGAATCTCAAAGTGCAGTTTCACCCGGTCTGTGCCCGTTGACCCCATTTCGGCAATCGTCTGTCCGACCTTGACCTGCTGCCCCTCCCGAACCAACAACCTGCGGTTATGACCGTAGGCACTGACGTAGGTATCGCTGTGTTTGATGATGACCAGCTCGCCGTAGCCCCGCAAACCACTCCCGGCGTACACCACTGTCCCATCAGACGCAGCTAAAACAGGCTGTCCCAAATCCCCGGCGATATCAATGCCTTTATTCAAACTACCGTTTGAAGAGAATTTTCCAATCAACACTCCGTTTGAAGGCCATCCCCAACCGGTCGGTGCAGGCCCGGCGGGTGGCAACGGCGCGGGTGCCGGCTTGCTCGCAACCGTAGGCGCGGCGCTGCCTGCAGGCCGGGTAATGATGGTGGTCTTGCTCGACGACGATGGCGAAGATCCCGACTTTGTCACAACTGCCGTAGGTGCAGAACCTGAGCGACCATCGAAACGAATGGTCTGCCCAGGATGGATCGTATACGGCACAGGAATGTTGTTACGGGCGGCCAGCGCCTTGTAGTCCCAGCCATAACGGAAGGCAATCGAGAACAGGGTGTCGCCTTTGCGCACCACGTATTGCCCAGTGGTCACCGTGGGCCTTTGGGGAGTTGCGTTGGTACGGTCAACGACCCGCGCACCGCCGGATGGCGTGCTCGAGCAGGCTGCCAATAAGGAACTCAAGACAAGGCCAAGCACCAGTCGCTGAAAGCTTGTTTTACTCATTCGCTGCGCAGGACCTGTGAGACTCACCCGCCGCTCCCTTTGTGGTGGCTGAACGTTAACGCCTGGATCAGGCTTGAAATATGACGCAAGTATAACTGGGCATTGGCTTTTTACTGGCACATGACTGAAAGGAAAAATTCATCATGTTTAATCGTGCTGCCAGGCATGTTGATTCAATAGACCCCGCCGTAAGACACATCCCCGCTTACAGAATTCACTGCACGCGAATAAATGATCAGGCCAGCGGGCCATTGAGCAAGGGGACGAAACGCACGGCACCGAGTACATGCCGGGAAAAGCCTTCGTCCTCACGGATAATAAGCATCAACTGTTGCACTTCGCCGGAGCCCACCGGGATGACCAGCCGCCCGCCAGGTGCCAATTGATCCAGCAAGGCTTGCGGCACATCGGTAGCCACGGCGGTGACGATGATACCGTTGTAGGGCGCCAGCGCCGGCCAGCCCTCCCAGCCATCGCCCCAGCGGAATACCACGTTGCGCAGGTTCAGCTCCACCAGACGCTCTTTGGCCCGGTCCTGCAGCACCTTGATGCGCTCGACCGAAAACACCCGCTCTACCAATTGCGACAGCACGGCCGTCTGGTAGCCGGAGCCGGTGCCAATCTCCAGCACCTTGTCCAAAGGCCCCGCCGCCAGCAGCAGCTCGCTCATGCGCGCGACCATGTAAGGCTGGGAGATGGTCTGGTTGTGGCCGATGGGCAACGCCGTGTCTTCATAGGCGCGATGCGCCAGGGCTTCATCGACAAACAGGTGCCGCGGCGTGCGCCGGATCACTTCCAGCACCTGCGCGTTGGACAAACCTTCTTCATACAGGCGCTGGATCAACCGCTCCCGGGTGCGCTGGGAGGTCATCCCGATGCCACGGCGCAACAAGTCGTCTTGTTCACGAGCCATCAACGCAGTCCCTCCAGCCAGCCATCAAGGCCACTGAAGGCATCACTGAAGGTGCGATCAAACAGCAACGGGGTAACGGAGACATAGCCTTGCATCACCGCATGAAAGTCCGTGCCCTCGCCGCCATCTTCGGCGTCGCCAGCGGCGGCGATCCAATAGCCTTCCTTGCCGCGCGGGTCGACCACCTTCAAGGGCGCCGCCGCACGGGCACGATGGCCCAGGCGTGTGAGCTGGATACCGCGAATATGGTCGAGGGGCAAGTTGGGGATATTGACGTTGAGCACCGTACGCGGCGGCAGGTCCAGGGAAGCATGGGCCTCCACCAACTTGCGCGCGTAGTAGGCCGCCGTCGCCAGGTTATCCAATTGCCGCGAAGCAAAGGAAAAGGCAAAGCCGGTGCGGCCCAGGAAGCGCCCTTCGAGGGCCGCCGCCACGGTGCCGGAATACAGCACGTCGTCACCCAGGTTGGCGCCCAGGTTGATTCCCGAAACCACCAGGTCTGGCTGATGCTCCAGCAAACTGTTGATTGCCAGGTGCACGCAGTCGGTGGGGGTTCCGTTAACGCTGATAAAGCCATTGGCCAGGACCCGCGGGTGCAGCGGACGGTCGAGCGTCAGCGAACTGCTGGCGCCGCTCTTGTCCTGGTCGGGGGCAACCACCACGCACTCGGCGTAATCCTGCAGCGCAGCATGGAGCGCGGCAAGACCGGGTGCGGTGGCACCGTCATCGTTTGATATCAGAATACGCATGGGCTGTCCGTCTGCCCCACCGGCACCAGATCAACAAGCTCGCGCACCAAGACAGTGGCGAAGCATCCGGCCGGCAGGACGAATTCCAATTGCAGAATGTCAGGCCCGGGATAATGCCACGTCAACCCGCCAATGGGCAGTCGCAGAATGCGACGTTCCTGGCTCATTCCCGCCTTCACCAGCCAATCACGTAGGTCAGCTTCGCCAGCGGCGACAGATTGTTCTAGCTCGTATGTAAGACCTTTCGCCGGCGAATCGCCTTCGCCCCACTGCGGGCCGGTGGGATGCAGGTCCAGGATCGCCAGACGCGGGTCACTGCATTCCGCTTCCCCGGCCGGAAAAAAACTGCGACTGTCGGTAAACGCCAGCAGATCGCCGACTTGGGCTCGCTGCCATGAACCGTCGGCGACGCGGGCCGCCAATACTTTGTTGAACAGGTAACTGCGAGCCGTGGACAGCAAGCGCGAGCGCACGTTGCGCTGCTCGGGCAGGGCCTTGCGGGCGGCCCACTCGCGAGCATCCACCACGTTGCCGCCGTTGTGGCCGAAACGCTGGGTGCCGAAGTAATTGGGGATGCCGTGCCGCGCAATCAACTGCAGACGTGCGTCGATGGCAGCGGTGTCGCCGGCCAGTTGGGTCAGGCGCAGGGTGAAGCCGTTGGCCGAATGGGCACCACGCTGCAGCTTGCGCTTGTGACGGGCGGTTTTCAGGATCTTGAGGGTGTCGTTTTCTGCGCCGCTCATGTCCGGATCGGCCTTGCCGGGCAATTGCACGCTGAACCACTGGCGGGTCAGGGCCTGACGGTCCTTGAGCCCGGCATAGCTGACGGTGCGCAACGGTACGCCAGCCGCCTTGGCGATACGCCGTGCCGCTTCCTCGGTGTTCAAACCGCGTTTTTCCACCCACAGCCACAGGTGCTCACCATCGCCGGTCAGCGGGATGTCCAGCACCTCATCAACCTGGAAGTCTTCGGCCGTGGCCTTCAGTACCGCGCTGCCCAGGGCCTCGCCATAGGCCCGCGGGCCCAGCAGTTGCAGGTCGTTCATGCGCGCAGCAACAAGGCGACGGAGTGCACCGCAATGCCCTCTTCACGACCGGTAAACCCGAGCTTTTCGGTGGTGGTGGCTTTCACGTTGACTTGATCCAATTCAATTTGCAGGTCTGCTGCGATAGCAGCGCGCATCGCTTCGATATGGGGGGCCATTTTTGGCGCCTGGGCGACGATGGTGTTGTCGACGTTGCCAACCTTCCAGCCCTTGGCGTGGATCAGGCCGACCACATGGCGCAGCAACACACGGCTGTCGGCGCCCTTGAAGGTGGGATCGGTGTCCGGAAAGTGCTTGCCGATATCGCCCAATGCCGCCGCGCCGAGCAAGGCATCGCTCAAGGCGTGCAAGACCACGTCGCCGTCGGAATGAGCCAGCAACCCATGGTGGTGTGCAATGCGCACGCCGCCCAGGGTGATGAAATCGCCTTCAGCGAAACGGTGCACATCGTAGCCGTGGCCAATACGCATAAAAAAACGCCCCGATTTAATTCAGGGCGTGATTCTACCTACTTTTGCCTCGGATTAACCGAGCAAAGCACGACCATGATGCCGCAAATGGTCTTCGATGAAGCTGGCGATAAAGAAGTAGCTGTGGTCGTAGCCAGGCTGCAGGCGCAGTTCCAGCGGATGGTTGGCTGCCTTGGCCGCTTGCTGCAAGGCTTCGGGCTTGAGTTGAACCTCAAGGAAATCGTCGCGATCGCCCTGGTCCACCAACAGCGGCAACTTTTCCGAGGCTTCGCTGATCAGCACGCAGGCATCCCATTCGCGCCATTTCGAACGCTCTTCTCCCAAATAACGGGAAAAGGCTTTCTGGCCCCACGGGCAGTCCATCGGGTTGTTGATCGGCGAAAACGCCGACACCGACAGGTAACGTCCAGGGTTGCGCAATGCGCAGACCAGCGCACCGTGACCGCCCATGGAGTGGCCGCTGATGCCGCGTTTATCCGACGCAGGGAAATGCGCTTCCACCAGTGCCGGCAATTCCTGCACCACGTAGTCATGCATCCGATAGTGCTTGGCCCAGGGTTCCTGGGTGGCATTGAGGTAGAAGCCGGCGCCGAGGCCGAAGTCCCAGGCATTGTCCGGGTCGCCCGGCACGCCAGGGCCACGGGGGCTGGTATCTGGCGCGACGATGATCAAGCCCAGTTCGGCAGCCATGCGCTGGGCGCCGGCCTTGTGCATGAAGTTCTCGTCAGTACAGGTCAACCCGGACAGCCAATACAACACCGGCAGCTTGCCGCCCTGCTCCGCTTGCGGAGGCAGGTAGACGGCAAAGGTCATGTCGCAACCCAGCACATCGGAATGATGCTTGTAACGTTTATGCCAGCCGCCGAAGCTCTTCTGGCATGACAGGTTTTCCAGACTCATGGCCGACCTCAGAAGTGAATGACGGTACGAATGCTCTTGCCTTCATGCATCAGGTCAAACGCTTTGTTGATATCTTCCAGGCCCATGGTGTGGGTGATGAAGGTATCCAGCGGGATTTCGCCGGTCTGGGCCATTTCCACGTAGCTTGGCAATTCGGTACGACCGCGCACGCCACCAAACGCCGAACCACGCCAGACGCGCCCGGTGACCAGTTGGAATGGACGAGTGGCAATTTCCTGGCCAGCACCGGCCACACCGATGATCACCGACTCACCCCAGCCTTTGTGGCAGCACTCAAGGGCCGCACGCATCAGTTGCACATTGCCGATGCATTCGAAGGAGAAGTCCACACCGCCGTCAGTCAGGTCGACAATCACGTCCTGGATTGGGCGGTCGTAGTCTTTCGGGTTGATGCAATCGGTGGCGCCCAGTTGCTTGGCGATTTCGAACTTGGCCGGGTTGATATCAATGGCGATGATGCGACCGGCCTTAGCCTTGACCGCGCCGATAATCGCCGACAGACCAATGCCGCCCAGGCCGAAGACGGCCACGGTATCGCCCGGCTTGACCTTGGCGGTGTTGATCACCGCACCGATGCCGGTGGTGACACCGCAACCGAGCAGACAGACTTTTTCCAGCGGCGCTTCTTTAGGAATCTTGGCCACGGAGATTTCCGGCAGCACGGTGTACTCGGAGAACGTCGAGGTACCCATGTAGTGGAAAATCGGCTGGCCTTTGTAGGAAAAACGCGTGGTGCCATCCGGCATCAAGCCCTTGCCCTGGGTGGCGCGAATGGCCTGGCACAGGTTGGTCTTGCCACTCAGACAGAACTTGCACTTGCCACATTCCGGGGTGTACAGCGGGATCACGTGATCGCCCACAGCCACCGAGGTCACGCCCTCGCCAATGGCTTCCACCACTGCACCACCTTCATGGCCCAGGATCGACGGAAAGATGCCTTCCGGATCAGCGCCCGACAAGGTGTAGGCGTCGGTGTGGCACACGCCGGACGCGACTACCCGCAGCAACACCTCGCCAGCCTTGGGCATGGCGACATCCACTTCAACAATCTCAAGGGGCTTCTTGGCTTCGAAGGCTACGGCGGCACGGGACTTGATCATCCGGGTTTCTCCATCGGGTTAAAAACTGAGACGGTGAGTGTAAAACATCGCCTATTGATGAATAATCCAGGCAAAAGCAAAACATTATTGCCGTACAGGGACAATCAACATGCTGGAGAACCGCTGGGAAGGCATTGACGAGTTTGTCGCGGTGGCCGAATGCAACCAGTTCACAGCGGCAGCCGAGCGACTGGGGGTATCGTCCTCCCACGTCAGCCGGCAAGTGGCACGCCTGGAAGAGCGCCTGCAAACCCGATTGCTGTACCGCAGTACGCGCAAGGTGACGTTGACCGAAGCCGGCCAGACCTTCCTGCAGCACTGCCAACGCCTGCAGGACGGTCGCGAGGAAGCCTTGCGCGCGGTGGGCGACCTGACCAGCGAACCCAAGGGCATGTTGCGCATGACCTGCGCCGTGGCCTATGGCGAACGTTTTATCGTGCCGCTGGTGACGCGGTTCATGGCGCACTATCCGCAATTGCGCGTGGATATCGAGTTGAGCAATCGCTCGCTGGACCTGGTCCACGAAGGCCTCGACCTGGCCATCCGCCTGGGACGCCTGCAAGACTCGCGCATGGTTGCCAGCCGCCTGGCACCTCGGCGCATGTACCTGTGCGCGTCGCCCTCCTACCTCGAACGGTACGGTCGGCCACACAGCTTGTCGGAGTTGAGCCGGCACAACTGCCTGATTGGCAGCTCGGATATCTGGCAAATGGCCCAGGACGGGCGGGAATTTTCCCAGCGCGTGCAAGGCAATTGGCGCTGCAACAGTGGGCAAGCAGTGCTGGATGCGGCATTGCAAGGCATGGGCTTGTGCCAGTTACCGGACTACTACGTGCTGGAGCATCTGCACAGCGGGGCGTTGGTGTCGTTGCTTCAGGCTCATCAACCGCCGAATACTGCGGTGTGGGCGTTGTATCCGCAGCAGCGGCATTTGTCGCCGAAGGTGAGGAAGTTGGTGGATTTCTTGAAGGTGGGGTTGGCTGAAAGGCCGGAGTACAAGCATTGAATTGAGGTGGCCTGCACCGGCCTCATCGCGGCATAGGTATCTACACAACTACGGCACAACGCTAAATCTGTGGCGAGGGAGCTTGCTCCCGTGACGGACTGACAGCCGACGCTTATCTACCTGACACCCCACGATCCAACTGTGGGAGCTGGCTTGCCTGCGATAGCGCTCTGACAGCCGATACCTATCTACCTGACACCCCAATGATCCCACTGTGGGAGTGGGCTTGCTCGCGAAGGCGGCCTGGCAGGCGACACAGTTGGATTGTGTACATATCCATTGCTGCGGTAACGGCCACTTAGGGTTCCGCCCTGACGGCGGCTCACTTTCGAAAAGCGCGAAAGTAAGCAAAGCGCTCTTGCCCCACCACTCGGCACCTCGCTTGGGCTCGGTGTGCCCGTAATCCGCCAGTGATTTGGGGGGCCGCCGCCACGCGCCATCCATGGCGCGGGGCGGCTAAACCGGCATCCCTGCCGGTTTACCCCCCAAATCCCTGTCGAATTCCGGCCAGCGTGGTTTAACGGGGCGCCTAAGATCAAGAGCAAGATCAAGAGCGACTCGCTTCGCATCGTGGTTACCGCCTGCTGCTACAGCCCACAAAGTTATGTAGATACCTATGCTCATCGCGGGCAAGCCCGGCTCCCACAGTTGGCTGAGTTGTTTGTTATGGCAGCGATCAAATGTGGGAGGTGGCTTGCCTGATAGCCATAGGTATCTACACAACTCTGTAGCGACCGTAACCACGATGCGAAGCGAGCCGCTCTTGATCTGCTTGTGATCTTGATCTCAAGCGCCCCGTTAAACCACGCTGGCCGAACGCAGGCTTGAATTCGTGGGTAACCCGGCAGGACGCCGGGTTAGCCGCCCCGCGCCATGGATGGCGCGTGGCGGCGGCCCACGGATTCAAGCCTGTGTTCGGGCACACCGAGCCTAGGCGAGGTGCCGAGTGGTGGGGCGAGGACCTTTTGGTTACTTTTGGGTCCTTCCAAAAGTGACCCGCTGTCAGAGCGGAACCCTAAGTAGCCGTTACCGCAGCAATGGATATGTACACAATCCAACTGTGTTAACTGCCAGGCCGCCTTCGCGAGCAAGCCCGCTCCCACAGTGGGATCATTGGGGTGTCAGGTAGATAGGTGTCGGCTGGGAGGCCGTCATCGCAGGCAAGCCAGCTCCCACAGTTGGATCGTGGGGTGTCAGGTAGATAAGCGTCGGCTGTCAGGTCGTCACCAGAGCAAGCTCCCTCGCCACAGGTACAGCGTCGACTCTAAGTTGTGTCGATATCTATACTGCGATGAGGCCAACTCGGTCTGACAAGTTACCGCCGGTTTGCCCAACGCAACTTCAACCACTCCAGATCTTCCGGCCGAGTCACCTTGATATTGTCCGAACGCCCTTCAACCAGGCGCGGCGCCTGCCCGGACCATTCCATGGCCGAGGCTTCATCGGTGATCAGCGCATCGGCCACCAGGCTGTCGGCCAAGGCGCGATGCAAGGCGCCCAGGCGGAACATCTGCGGCGTGTAAGCCTGCCAGATCAGGCTGCGATCAATGGTGTCCACCACACGGCCATGTTTGTCGACACGTTTGAGGGTGTCGCGCGCCGGCACTGCCAGCAGGCCGCCTACCGGATCATCGGCCAGTTCCGCCAGGAGCTTGTCGAGATCATCACGGCTCAGGTTAGGCCGCGCAGCGTCATGCACCAAGACCCAGTCTTCATCACTGGCGCCCAGGGCATTGAGTTGCAGCAGCGCATTGAGCACCGAGCCGGAACGTTCCGAGCCTCCGTCGGCACGCTGGATACGCGGGTCGTTGGCGCATGCCAAGCTGGGCCAATAAGGATCATCAACTGCAAGACTGACCACCAGGCCCTTGAGGGAGGGATGGTCGAGAAAACAGCCGAGGCTGTGTTCGAGAATAGTGCGCCCGCCCAGTTGCAGGTACTGCTTGGGACGGTCCGCGGCCATACGGGCACCGACGCCCGCGGCAGGAATCACGGCCCAGAAGGCCGGTAAATCGTGGCTCATTGGGCCAACTGGTAGAGGGTTTCGCCCTCCTTGACCATGCCCAACTCATGACGAGCCCGCTCTTCAACGGTCTCCGTGCCTTTTTTCAGCTCAAGCACTTCAGCGTCGAGGACACGGTTGCGCTCCAGCAGGCGTTCGTTTTCGGCACGCTGGTCGGCAATTTGCTGGGTCAACTCTTCTACCTGCGCAAAGCTGCCATTACCGACCCATAGGCGGTACTGCAGGCCAGCCAGCAACAAGAGCAAGACGAGGAACAACCAATTGGGACTGCGCATCGAAATCCGGATATCCAGTGAAAAAAGACAGTCATGCAAACCTTTTGCAGCAACTGATAGCACAAAGCCTGGTAAAACCAGGCTTGCGCTTGTCAGTCAGCAGATTAGCGCCGAAATTCACACTTTCGTGAGATTTCTGACGTAATCCGCCGACTTTTTACCATTTACTGCTTAGCCGCGAAACTCGCCGCGACCGTTGTACTTGGCTTTACCTGCCAATTGCTCTTCGATGCGCAGCAATTGGTTGTACTTGGACACGCGATCGGAACGGCACAGGGAACCGGTCTTGATCTGGCCCGCCGAAGTACCCACGGCCAGGTCGGCAATGGTGGAATCTTCGGTTTCACCGGAGCGATGGGAGATCACGGCAGTGTAGCCCGCAGCCTTGGCCATCTGGATGGCTTCCAGGGTTTCGGTCAGGGTGCCGATCTGGTTGAACTTGATCAGGATCGAGTTGGCGATCTTCTTGTCGATGCCTTCTTTCAGGATCTTGGTGTTGGTTACGAACAAGTCGTCGCCCACCAGCTGGATTTTCTCGCCGATCTTGTCGGTGAGGATTTTCCAGCCATCCCAGTCGGACTCGTCCAGGCCGTCTTCGATCGAGATGATCGGGTAGCGCTGGGTCAGGCCCTTGAGGTATTCAGCAAAACCTTCGGAGTTGAACACCTGGCCTTCGCCGGACAGGTTGTACTTGCCGTCTTCATAGAATTCGCTGGCGGCGCAGTCCAGGGCCAGGGTCACGTCGGTGCCCAGCTTGTAGCCAGCGTTGGCGACGGCTTCGGAGATGACTTTGAGTGCATCTTCGTTGGAGGCCAGGTTCGGCGCGAAACCACCTTCGTCACCCACGGCAGTGCTCAGGCCACGGGCCTTCAGTACAGCCTTGAGGTGATGGAAAATCTCGGTGCCCATGCGCAGGCCTTCGGAGAAGGACTTGGCGCCAACCGGCTGCACCATGAATTCCTGGATGTCGACGTTGTTATCCGCGTGCTCGCCACCGTTGATGATGTTCATCATCGGCACCGGCATCGAGTAGACGCCAGGGGTGCCGTTCAGGTTGGCAATGTGTGCGTACAACGGCAGGTCCTGGTCCTGCGCAGCCGCCTTGGCGGCTGCCAGGGACACAGCGAGGATGGCATTGGCGCCGAGGCTGCCTTTGTTTTCAGTGCCGTCGAGCTTGATCATCGCGTGGTCCAGGGCTTTCTGGTCCAGCGGGTCCTTGCCCAGCAACAGGTCACGAATCGGACCGTTGATGTTGGCTACAGCCTTGAGTACACCCTTGCCCAGGTAACGGCTCTTGTCGCCATCACGCAGTTCCAGCGCTTCGCGCGAACCGGTGGAAGCACCGGACGGCGCGCAGGCGCTGCCGATGATGCCGTTATCGAGAAGCACGTCGGCTTCGACGGTGGGGTTGCCACGGGAGTCGAGAACTTCACGACCTTTGATGTCGACGATTTTTGCCATTGTTGTAAACACTCCAAAGTTGACGAAAACGACGCAGCTGAAGGAAATCTTTTGACCGACCGCAAGGGTGGAACAACGGGGCAGGCTTGCAGACGACAAGGCTCAGGCCCGGGGGCCTGAGCGTAAAGCGTGGGAAATTCTACCGGAGAAATGCCAGTTACGCGGTCTCTACCGTCGGAAAACTCTTGACCAGCTCGTCCAACTGCTTGAGCTGGGCCAGGAATGGCTCCAGCTTGTCCAGGCGCAGGGCGCATGGGCCATCACATTTGGCGTTGTCCGGGTCTGGGTGAGCTTCAAGGAACAGGCCCGCCAGCGACTGGCTCATGCCCGCCTTGGCCAGGTCTGTCACCTGGGCACGTCGCCCGCCAGCGGAGTCCGAACGACCACCGGGCATTTGCAGCGCGTGGGTCACGTCGAAGAACACGGGGTATTCGAACTGTTTCATGATGCCGAAACCGAGCATGTCCACCACGAGGTTGTTGTAGCCGAAGCTCGAACCCCGCTCGCAGAGGATCAACTGGTCGTTACCCGCTTCCACGCACTTGCTCAGGATGTGTTTCATCTCCTGGGGGGCGAGGAACTGGGCTTTCTTGATATTGATCACAGCGCCGGTCTTGGCCATGGCGACCACGAGGTCGGTCTGGCGCGACAGAAAGGCCGGCAACTGGATGATGTCGCACACCTCGGCGACCACGGCAGCCTGCTCAGGCTCGTGGACGTCGGTGATGATCGGCACGCCGAAGGCTTGCTTGATGTCCTGGAAGATCCGCATGCCTTCTTCAAGGCCCGGGCCGCGATAGGAGGTCACGGACGAACGGTTGGCCTTGTCGAAGCTGGCCTTGAAGACATAAGGGATACCCAGTTTCTGGGTGACCCGCACGTACTCCTCACATACCTGCATCGCCATGTCGCGGCTTTCCAGCACGTTCATGCCGCCAAACAGCACCATGGGCTTGTCGTTGGCAATCTCGATGTCGCCTACGCGAATGATCTTCTGGGCCATCTGATTTACGCCTTCTTCTGGTGTTGCGTCAGTGCTGCTTTGACGAAACCACTGAACAACGGGTGACCGTCGCGCGGCGTCGAGGTGAACTCCGGGTGGAACTGGCAGGCCACGAACCACGGATGATCCGGTGCCTCGACCACTTCAACCAGCTTGCCATCATCGGAGCGACCGGAAATCTTCAGGCCGGCTTCCTTGATCTGCGGCAGCAGGTTGTTGTTCACTTCATAACGGTGACGGTGGCGCTCGACGATCACGTCCTTGCCGTAGCAGTCATGAACCAGCGAACCCGGCTCCAGCAAGCAGTTTTGTGCGCCAAGGCGCATAGTGCCACCCAGGTCGGAGCTTTCGGTACGGGTTTCAACGGCGCCAGTGGCGTCTTCCCACTCGGTGATCAGGCCCACGACTGGATGGCCGCTGCTGTGATCGAACTCGGTAGAGTTGGCGTCTTTCCAGCCCAGCACGTTACGGGCGAACTCGATAACGGCCACTTGCATGCCCAGGCAGATACCCAGGTACGGCACCTTGTTTTCACGGGCGTACTGCACGGCAGTGATCTTGCCTTCCACGCCACGCAGGCCGAAACCGCCGGGAACGAGGATCGCGTCGACACCTTCGAGCAGCGCGGTGCCCTGGTTCTCGATGTCTTCGGAGTCGATGTAGCGCAGGTTGACCTTGGTACGGTTGCTGATACCGGCGTGGCTCATGGCTTCGATCAGCGACTTGTAGGCGTCCAGCAGCTCCATGTACTTACCGACCATGGCGATGGTGACTTCATGCTCCGGGTTGAGCTTGGCGTCGACAACCGCTTCCCACTCGGACAGGTCGGCACCGCCGCACTGCAGGCCGAAACGCTCGACCACAAAATCATCCAGCCCCTGCGAATGCAGGATGCCCGGGATCTTGTAGATGGTGTCGGCGTCTTCCAGGGCAATTACCGCACGCTCTTCAACGTTGGTGAACTGCGCGATCTTGCGGCGCGAGGAAATGTCGATCGGGTGATCGGAGCGGCATACCAGCACATCCGGCTGCAGGCCGATGGAACGCAGTTCCTTGACCGAGTGCTGGGTAGGCTTGGTTTTGGTTTCGCCGGCAGTGGCGATGTAGGGCACCAGTGTCAGGTGCATCAGCATCGCGCGCTTGGCGCCGACTTCGAAACGCAACTGGCGGATGGCCTCGAGGAACGGTTGGGACTCGATGTCACCCACGGTGCCACCGATCTCGACCATCGCCACGTCGGCATCGCCTGCACCCTTGATGATGCGGCGCTTGATTTCGTCGGTGATGTGCGGGATCACCTGGATGGTTGCACCCAGGTAGTCACCACGGCGCTCTTTGCGCAGCACGTGCTCGTAGACACGGCCGGTGGTGAAGTTGTTGTTCTGGGTCATGGTCGTGCGGATGAACCGCTCGTAGTGGCCCAGGTCCAGGTCGGTCTCGGCGCCGTCGTGGGTGACGAACACTTCACCGTGCTGGAACGGGCTCATGGTGCCCGGGTCAACGTTGATGTACGGGTCCAGCTTGAGCATGGTGACCTTAAGTCCCCGCGCCTCCAGGATGGCCGCCAATGAAGCGGAGGCAATGCCTTTCCCCAATGAAGAAACAACACCGCCCGTGACGAATATGTAGCGCGTCATGAAAAACCCTAGAAGTCTGCGTTAAAGCGGTCCGAGCCGCCGGGGAAAGCGAAGGAAGGCCGAAGCCCCCGATCACCTGCATTAATCACAGTGCACCTTTCAAAAAAACCGCCGCGTTGTGACAGACCAGCAATGAAACACCGGTACGTTGATCGCTACACATTTTTTGGAATCGCCCAGCAAAGACTGCTTGGTAATCGGCAACGACTGCGATTCAGGCGAATCCACAGAAGTTGTATCAAGAAGGGAGCGTAGTCTACCGGAAAGGCGCTATCAGCTCAAACCTTGATCGCAGGTCTGTGGCAACCAATCCAATTGCACCTCACCCATCGACCGGGCCCATGCCCCCGCAACGCCTGGCACAGCCAGCAATTGCTCGCCCCGATAGACCAGCGGCAATCTGCCACGGACGAAGCCCGGTATGCCGCTTTCATTCAGCAGACGCTTGAGATCACGCCGGCCTCGGCCCGGTACGTCGATGATTTCGCCACCTTGGCGATAACGAACCTGCAGCGGGCCTTCGGGAGTCTTGCCGATAAACTTCAGTTGGCCATTGCCCGTTAACTCTAGTGGATTTTGCGCATCGGGCCAGCTCACCGATGCGTCGGAAAACTCCGACCATGCTGAGGGCAACCACCAGATGCGTTCACCGCTACGCTGCATTTGACCGTTGGCCAGACGCCACAGAGGCTGTGCGTCCCCCTTGGCATCGCGCAGGGCATGCCAACCAGCCCAGTGGTCGCTGTCGGGTAAACGGGTCAGTGGCATCAGCCAATGCCGCAGGGCGTTACGCTGGCGGGCATCGGATAGTTCACGCAATGGTTCAAGCGCCAGAGACGGCAGAGGCAACCAGGGAAACGCAGAAGGCTGATCGGCGCGCTGCAGGTCCATCAGCGCCAATTCGTCGAGCAGCCCTTGAGCCTCAGACATATGTTCAGCCGTGCGAGCCAGGCTGGAGATCGCCTGGGGCCAGCGTTCCGTCAGGGTTGGGAATACGCGGTGACGCAGGTAATTGCGGGAAAACCGGGGATCAGCATTGGAGGGATCTTCGATCCACTGCAACTGATGCTGATGGGCGTAGGCTTCCAGTTCGCTACGGGAGAACGCCAGTAACGGCCGTACCAAGTGGCCCTGCGCTAAGGGGCGATGCTCAGGCATAGCTGCCAACCCTCGCACGCCGGCACCACGCAGCAGGCGAAACAGCAGGGTTTCGGCTTGATCGTCGCGGTGTTGGCCGGTGAAAAGCACCTCCCCTGCCCCCATGATCTGCATGAATGCTTGGTAGCGCGCATCGCGGGCCGCACGTTCAAGACTGGCGCCAGGCTGCACCTGCACGTGCATGGTCCGCAGGGGCACGCCCAGGCTGTCGCAGACCGTTTGGCAATGAGCAGGCCACGCATCGGCAGCAGCTTGCAGACCATGGTGGACATGGACGGCGCTGAGAGGAGGCAGATTTTCAAATTTGGCCAGCGAGGCCAGGAGGTGCAGCAGGACGGTGGAGTCGAGACCGCCGGAGAATGCAATGTGCCAGGCCGGCGCGTTGCGCCAATTGGCCAGGGTGTGCAGGAGTGTGGCCGGCAGGGTTGGTTTCATCACACGTCACCGCCGCAAAACTGGAATACGTTCGTCAGCATACACAAAGCAAATGTGGGAGCCGGGCTTGCCCGCGATGCAGACACCTCGGTGTATCAGTGATACCAAGGTGATGCTATCGCAGGCAAGCCAGCTCCCACATTTGGGTACTACGTCGCTCTTAGAGACCGTAGCTCATCAGGCGCTCATAACGACGAGCCAGCAGCGCTTCGTTATCCAGCTTCTTGAGCATCGCCAGTTGCGAACCCAACTCGGCACGGATAGTCGCAGCAGCGGCAGCCGGGTCACGGTGGGCGCCGCCCAGTGGCTCGGCGATGACCTTGTCGACGATACCCAGGCCTTTGAGGCGATCGGCGGTGATGCCCATGGCTTCAGCAGCGTCCGGCGCCTTTTCGGCGGTCTTCCACAGGATCGAGGCGCAACCTTCCGGCGAGATCACCGCGTAGGTGGAATATTGCAACATGTTCAACTGGTCGCAGACACCAATAGCCAGCGCACCGCCGGAACCACCCTCACCGATCACGGTGGCGATGATCGGGGTTTTCAGGCGGGCCATGACGCGCAGGTTCCAGGCAATCGCTTCGCTCTGGTTGCGCTCTTCGGCGTCGATACCTGGGTAGGCACCCGGCGTGTCGATGAAGGTCAGGATCGGCATCTTGAAACGCTCGGCCATTTCCATCAGGCGGCACGCCTTGCGGTAGCCTTCCGGACGCGGCATGCCGAAGTTGCGGCGTACTTTCTCGCGCACTTCACGGCCTTTCTGGTGACCGATCACCATCACCGGCTGGTCGTCCAGGCGAGCGATGCCGCCCACGATGGCCGCGTCGTCGGAGAAGTGACGGTCGCCGTGCAACTCGTCGAACTCGGTGAAGATGTGCTCGATGTAGTCCAGGGTGTAGGGACGGCGCGGGTGGCGAGCCAGGCGCGCGATCTGCCAGCTGGTCAGCTTGCCGAAGATGTCTTCGGTGAGCGTGCTGCTCTTGTCTTGCAGGCGAGCGATCTCATCGCCGATATTCAGCGAATTGTCATTGCCGACCAGGCGCAGCTCTTCGATCTTGGCTTGCAGGTCAGCGATCGGCTGTTCGAAATCAAGAAAATTCGGGTTCATAAGCGTCCGTCTTGGGTCGACGGCCAAGGGGTGCCTGGCCAGCCGGTTGTCTATTCGCGCCCTACCTTAAGGGAGAGGCGCGTTTAGGTCGAGATTAAATGTTTAGTCGAGATCAGACTCATCTGACCGTCAACGGTATTGGAGGAAGACGTTGTCTCGCCCGAACTGGTCACGCAAAGCTTGAATCAAGCTATCAGCGGGATCAATTCGCCACGTCTCACCAAACTGCAACATGGCCTTGGCATCGCTGCCCGTGTACTCCATGGTCACCGGGCACGCGCCACGGTGGCGTTTGAGCAGGTCACCCAACCAGCGTAGCTGATCACCTTTAAGCGCTTCGGTCTTGACCTTCAGGCGCAGGCTCTCGGCCAGGTTGGTGCGGGCATCTTCCATGCTCATCACCCGTTTGATGCGCAGGCGCAGACCACCGGAGAAGTCATCATTGCTGACCTCCCCTTCCACCACCACCATGGCGTCGGTTTGCAGCAGCGACTGGGCGGAGTGGAACGCGTCGGCAAACAATGACGCTTCGATGCGGCCCGAGCGGTCATCGAGGGTGATGAAGCCCATCTTGTCGCCCTTCTTATTTTTCATCACCCGCAGGGCGATGATCATGCCGGCGACGGTCTGGGTATCCCGCGCCGGTTTCAGGTCGATGATGCGCTGACGGGCGAAACGGCGGATTTCGCCTTCGTACTCGTCAATCGGGTGGCCGGTGAGGTAGAGGCCCAAGGTGTCTTTCTCACCTTTCAGACGTTCCTTGAGGGTCAGTTCCTTGGCCTTGCGGTGGTTGGCATAGACATCCGCATCCTCTTCGACGAACAGCCCCCCAAACAGGTCGGCGTGGCCGCTGTCATGGGTACGGGCAGTCTGTTCGGCAGCCTTGATCGCCTCTTCCATGGCGGTCAGCAGCACCGCGCGGTTGCGGTCGATATTGGCCTGGTAAGCCTTCGGCTCATCATGGAAGTACGGGCCAAGACGGTCAAGTGCGCCGCTGCGGATCAGGCCATCGAGGGTACGCTTGTTGATGCGCTTGAGGTCCACCCGCGCGCAGAAATCGAACAGGTCTTTGAACGGCCCATCCTGACGCGCTTCGGTAATGGCCTCCACCGGGCCTTCGCCCACGCCCTTGATCGCGCCGAGGCCATAGATGATGCGGCCTTCGTCGTTCACCGTGAACTTGAACTCCGAAGCGTTCACGTCCGGCGCGTCGAGGCGCAGCTTCATGGTGCGCACTTCCTCGATCAAGGTCACGACCTTGTCGGTGTTGTGCATATCCGCCGAGAGTACCGCCGCCATGAACGGCGCCGGGTAGTGGGCTTTCAGCCAGGCGGTCTGGTACGACACCAGGCCGTAGGCAGCGGAGTGGGATTTGTTGAAGCCATAACCGGCGAATTTTTCTACCAGGTCGAAGATGTTACCGGCCAGGTCGGCATCGATGTTGTTAGTCGCGCAGCCCTCAATGAAACCGCCGCGCTGCTTGGCCATTTCCTCGGGCTTTTTCTTACCCATGGCGCGACGCAGCATGTCCGCACCGCCGAGGGTGTAGCCGGCCATCACCTGGGCGATCTGCATCACCTGTTCCTGGTACAGGATGATGCCGTAGGTCGGCGCCAGTACGGGCTTGAGACCCTCATACTGGTAGTCGGAGTGCGGATAAGCCAGCTCGGCGCGGCCGTGTTTACGGTTGATGAAGTCATCCACCATGCCCGATTGCAGCGGGCCCGGACGGAACAGGGCCACCAGTGCGATCAAGTCTTCCAGGCAGTCGGGCTTGAGCTTTTTGATCAGCTCTTTCATGCCGCGGGATTCAAGCTGGAACACCGCGGTGGTTTCGGCTTTTTGCAGCAGGCTGTAGGTCGGTTTGTCGTCCAGCGGGATAAACGCGATATCCAGCGGTTCTTCACCGACCTTGGCACGGTCGCGGTTGATGGTCTTGAGCGCCCAGTCGATGATCGTCAGGGTCCGCAGGCCGAGGAAGTCGAACTTCACCAGGCCGGCCGCCTCCACGTCGTCCTTGTCGAACTGGGTGACCAGGCCGTCGCCTTCTTCATCGCAATAGATCGGCGAAAAGTCGGTGAGCTTGGTCGGCGCGATAACCACACCACCGGCGTGCTTACCGACGTTACGCACCACGCCTTCGAGCTTGCGCGCCATGTCCCAGATTTCGGCGGCTTCTTCATCGACCTTGATGAAGTCGCGCAGGATTTCTTCCTGCTCGTAGGCTTTTTCCAGGGTCATGCCGACTTCGAACGGGATCATCTTCGACAGGCGATCCGCCAAACCGTAGGACTTGCCCTGCACCCGCGCCACGTCGCGGATTACCGCTTTGGCGGCCATGGAACCGAAGGTGATGATCTGGCTTACCGCGTTGCGGCCATATTTCTCGGCCACGTACTCAATCACGCGGTCACGGCCATCCATGCAGAAGTCGACGTCGAAGTCGGGCATGGAAACCCGTTCCGGGTTCAGGAACCGTTCGAACAGCAGGTCATATTCCAGCGGGTCAAGGTCGGTGATCTTCTGTACATAGGCCACCAGCGAGCCAGCACCTGACCCCCGGCCCGGACCTACCGGTACGCCGTTGCTTTTGGCCCACTGGATAAAGTCCATTACGATCAGGAAGTAGCCGGGGAACCCCATCTGGATAATGATATCCAGCTCGAAATTCAACCGATCGACATACACCTGGCGCTTGGCTTCGTAGTCCTCAGTGGTGTCCTTGGGCAGCAGGACGCTGAGGCGTTCTTCCAGGCCATCGAACGACACTTTGCGAAAATATTCGTCGATGGTCATGCCATCGGGAATCGGGAAGTTGGGCAGGAAGTGCTTGCCCAGCTTTACTTCAATGTTGCAGCGCTTGGCGATCTCGACGGAGTTCTCAAGGGCCTCGGGCAAATCGCTGAACAGCTCCGCCATTTCATCGGCGCTTTTGAGGTACTGCTCTTCGCTGTAGTTCTTCGAACGGCGCGGGTCATCCAGGGCCCGGCCTTCGCCGATGCACACACGGGTTTCGTGGGCTTCGAAATCTTCTTTCTTGATAAAGCGCACATCGTTGGTCGCCACCAGGGGCGCACCCAGCTTGTCGGCCAGGGCTACAGCAGCGTGCAAATGCTCTTCATCGTTGGGGCGGTTGGTGCGCTGCACTTCCAGGTAGAAACGGCCCGGGAATACCTGCATCCACTCGCGCGCCAGCACCTCGGCTTCCTGGGGGTTGCCGCCCAGCAGCGCGATACCGATTTCACCCTCTTTGGCCGCCGAGAGCATGATCAGGCCCTCGCTGGCTTCGGCCACCCACTCGCGCTCGATGATGATCGAGCCGTTGCGCTGGCCGTCGATAAAACCACGGGAAATCAGTTCGGTGAGGTTGCGATAACCCACGCCGTTCATCGCCAGCAGGCTGATGCGGCTCAGGGGGTTATCCGGGTCTTTGTTGGACAGCCACAGGTCGGCACCGCAGATCGGCTTGATGCCGGCGCCCATGGCGTTCTTGTAGAACTTGACCAGGGAACACATGTTGTTCTGGTCGGTAACCGCGACCGCAGGCATGTTCATGCCCACCAGGGTTTTGACCAGCGGTTTGATCCGTACCAGGCCGTCGACCAGGGAGTACTCAGTGTGCAGGCGTAGATGAACGAATGAAGCCGGCATAGTGATCCTGTCTTGATACATGAAAACAACAAGGCCCGGATTGTACCGGGCCTGGGTAAAAACATCAGCCTTGCTGCTAAACCTCGATCAGACTTTCACGGGCCTCATAAGCCTGGCGTACCGGGGCAAACGAGCGGCGATGGATCGGGGTGGGGCCGAGCCGAGCCAGGGCTTCCAGATGAACGGGCGTCGGGTAGCCTTTATGCCCGCCAATCCCGTAGCCGGGGTAGATCAATTCGAACGCGGCCATTTCACGGTCGCGGCTGACCTTGGCCAGGATCGAGGCGGCGGCAATGGCGGGAACCTTGCTATCGCCCTTGACCACCGCTTCGGACGGCATCGTCAGCTTGGGGCAGCGGTTGCCGTCGATCATCGCCATTTTCGGGGTGATGTGCAGCCCTTCCACAGCGCGCTGCATCGCCAGCATGGTGGCGTGCAGGATATTCAGCTCGTCGATCTCTTCGACTTCAGCCCGGGCGATATGCCAGCTCAGGGCTTTTTCACAGATCTCGTCATAGAGCTTTTCGCGACGGGCTTCGGTGAGCTTCTTCGAATCGTTGAGCCCCAGGATCGGGCGGTTCGGATCAAGGATCACCGCCGCCGTGACCACCGCGCCACACAGCGGGCCGCGCCCGACTTCGTCAACACCCGCCACCAGTTCGTGGGCTTGGGCAACGAGGCTGAAATCCAGGCCCATTTGCATGGTCATAAGGCTTCCTGTTTATGGCCGATCAAGGTCAGCACGGCGTCGGCCGCCTGGTTAGAGGCATCACGGCGCAACGTGCGGTGAATGTCGTCGAAACCACGGGTCTGCTCTTCGCCGCCATCGATCAAGGGTAGTAGGGTTTTTGCAAGCGCTTCGGGCGTTGCATCGTCCTGCAACAACTCCGGCACCAGCAGGCGCTGGGCCAGCAGGTTGGGCAAGGAAATGTAAGGGCTCTTGACCATGCGCTTGAGGATCCAGAAGGTCAGTGGCGCCAGGCGATAGGCCACGACCATCGGCCGCTTGTACAGCAGGGCCTCCAGCGTGGCAGTGCCCGAGGCGATCAACACCGCATCGCAGGCGGCCAGGGCCAGGTGGGACTGGCCATCGAGCAGGGTCAACGGCAGATTGCGACCTTCCAGCAGGGTTTCGATCTGTACACGGCGTTGCGGGCTGGCGCAGGGCAGTACAAAGCGGATCCCCGGCTTTTGCGCTTGCAGAAGCTCGGCGGCATCAAAAAACAACGCGCCCAAGCGCCCCACCTCGCCGCCACGGCTCCCTGGCATCAACGCAACCAAGGGGCCATCGGGCAAACCCAGCTCGGCACGCGCAGCCGCACGATCAGCTTGCAAGGGAATAGCGTCAGCCAGGGTGTGGCCGACAAACCGCACCGGCACGCCCTTCTCTTCGTAGAATCGGGCTTCGAATGGCAGCAACGTCAACATCAGGTCGCAGCCTTCGCGGATTTTCAACACGCGCTTCTGGCGCCACGCCCATACGGATGGGCTGACGTAGTGCACGGTCTTGATCCCGGCCTGACGCAACTTGAGTTCGATATTGAGCGTGAAATCCGGGGCATCGATGCCGATAAAGACGTCAGGCTTTTCTTCGATCAGCGTCTTGATCAGCAGCTTGCGGCGAGCCAGCAACTCACGCAGGCGCCCCAAGACTTCCACCAGCCCCATGACCGACAGCCGCTCCATGGGGAAGTAGGAGCTCAGGCCCTCCGCCTGCATCAACGGGCCACCGACCCCGATAAATTCCACCGCCGGATGCTGGGCCTTGAGCGCCCGCATCAAGCCAGCACCCAGGATATCGCCGGAAGCTTCACCGGCCACGAGCGCAATACGCAAAGTGGCCATGATCAGCGGGTGATGCCGCGAGTCGAGGTCTGGATAGAGTCACGGAACACCGCGACTTCCGGGAACTGCGTGGCAGGTTCGGCCAACTCGGCCAGGGCCTGTTCCACGGTCAACCCTTGGCGGTAAACCGTCTTGTAGGCACGGCGCAGGGCGTGGATGGCCTCTTCGCTGAAACCGCGACGACGCATGCCTTCAAAATTCATGCTACGGGCTTCGGCAGGGTTGCCAAATACCGTCACGAACGCCGGGACATCCTTGCCGATGGCGGTGCCCATGCCGGAAAAGCTGTGGGCGCCGATATGGCAGTACTGATGCACCAGGGTAAAACCGGAGAGGATCGCCCAGTCATCAACGTGCACATGGCCTGCCAAGGCTGTGTTGTTGACCAGGATGCAATGGTTGCCGATCACGCTGTCATGGCCGATATGCGCATAGGCCATCACCAGGTTGTGATCACCCAAGGTGGTTTCGGCGCGATCCTGCACGGTGCCACGGTGAATGGTGACGCCTTCACGAATGATGTTGTGATCACCGATGACCAGGCGTGTTTCTTCACCCTTGTACTTCATGTCCGGGGTGTCTTCGCCTACCGAGGAGAACTGGTAGATACGATTGTGTTTGCCAATACGGGTCGGACCTTTAAGGATCACGTGTGGCCCGATGACAGTCCCCTCGCCGATTTCCACACCTGCGCCGACGATCGACCAAGGGCCGACCTCAACGTCGGCGGCCAGTACGGCCGACGGATCGATGATTGCGCGAGGGTCAATCAAACTCATAGTTTGCGTTCCGCACAGATGATCTCGGCAGAGCACACCGGCTTGCCATCTACCGAGGCCTGGCATTCGAACTTCCAGATCTGGCGCTTGCAACTGATGAACTTGGCTTCCAGGATCAACTGGTCACCCGGGGTGACCGGGTTGCGAAAACGCAGCTTGTCCGAACCCACGAAATAGTAAAGCGTGCCGTCGGCAGGCTTGAGGTCGAGCATTTTGAAACCAAGGATACCGGCAGCCTGGGCCATGGCTTCGATGATCAACACACCTGGCATGATTGGATGCGCAGGAAAGTGACCGTTGAAGAATGGTTCGTTGATGCTGACATTCTTGTAGGCACGAATGCGCTTTTCCTCGACGTTGAGGTCCACTACGCGGTCCACCAGCAGGAACGGGTAACGGTGAGGCAGGTATTCGCGAATCTCGTTGATGTCCATCATTTCGGGGGGAAGCCTGTAATAAAGATTGGGGGCGGGCGCACCAGGCGCACGCCCCGCTAGCAAATCAAGGAGGCCGTCTAGCGGCTGCGCACACTTGATATGGAAATGGTATCAGCCTTCTGATGAAGCATTGCCGCCAGGGGTCACGTCCCCGACGCGCTTTTCAAGCTGTTTGATACGTCGTGCCATGTCGTCGATCTTCCTCAAACGCGCGGCACTCTTGCGCCATTCGGCCGCAGGTTGCATCGCGGTACCGGACGAATAGGCCCCTGGCTCTGTGATCGAGTGGGTCACCATGGTCATGCCGGTGATGAAGACGTTGTCGCAAATATCGATATGGCCCACCAGCCCTACGCCACCGGCGAGCATGCAATGCTTGCCGATCTTGGTGCTGCCGGAAATACCCACGCAGGCGGCCATGGCGGTGTGATCGCCAATCTGCACGTTGTGGGCGATCTGGATCTGGTTATCGAGCTTTACACCGTTACCGATCACGGTATCGGCCAGGGCCCCGCGATCCACAGCGGTGTTTACGCCGATCTCCACATCATCGCCGATCAATACGCCACCGACCTGGGCGATCTTGTGCCAGACACCTTTGGAGTTGGCAAAGCCGAAGCCTTCACCGCCGATCACGGCGCCCGACTGGATGACCACTCGCTGACCGATACGCACATCGTGGTACAGGGTTACGCGAGGAGCCAGCCAACCATCAGCACCAATTACGCAGCGCGCGCCGATGAAACAGTGGGCACCCACGGTGACGCCTGCACCAATACGCGCCCCACTCTCGATCACGGCAAACGCGCCGATGCTGGCCGCCGGGTCAACCTGGGCATCATCGGCGATCACGGCAGACGGGTGAATACCGCCAGCCGCCTTCGGCTTGGGATCGAACAGGTGCGACGCCTTGGCGTACGACAGGTACGGGTCGGCCACCACCAGCGCATCCCCAATAAAACCTTCGGCGTCAGCGGCCTTCAGCAACACGGCTGCGGCCTGGCAGTCGACCAGGTATTTACGGTATTGAGGATTTGCGAGGAAGCTCAACTGAGCTGGGCCAGCCTCCTGCAAGGTGGCTAGCCCAGTGATTTCTTTCTCCTTGGAGCCACGCAAGGTGGCTCCCAGGAACTCGGCCAACTCGCCGAGTTTGATAGTCGCTGTCATGGTTTACTTCAGCTGGTTCATGCGCTCGATCACCTGGCGGGTGATGTCGTATTGAGGCTTGACGTCGATCACGGCGCCACGCTCGAACACCAGGTCAAAGGCACCTTTCTTGATGACTTCTTCCACAGCGCTGTCCAATTTAGGCTTGAGCTGCTTGAGCATTTCGCGGTCGGCCACAGCCTTGGCTTCGTTCAGCTCCTTGGATTGGAACTGGTAGTCACGGGCCTTTTGCTTGAATTCAAGCTCCAGACGCTCGCGCTCGCCTTGCTGCATCTTGTCGCCACCGGCCACCAGGCGGTCCTGGATACCCTTGGCGCTGCTTTCCAGGGTCTTGAGCTTGGTCAGTTGCGGACCGAACTTCTTCTCGGCATCCACGGCATATCGCTTGGCCGCATCAGATTCCAGCAGGGCCATCTGATAGTTCAGAACGGCGATTTTCATTTCGGCGAAGGCCGGGGTGGTGACCAGCACAGTGGCCAGCAAGACCAATTGAGTCAACTTACGCACGATGTACTCCTACAGAATCCGTTGTCGTTATCTTAGGTCAGACGCTTAGAACGTCTGGCCGAGGGAGAATTGGAAAATCTGGGTTTCAGCGTTATCCGGTTTCTTGATCGGCATGGCCAGAGCAAAGCTCAACGGGCCCAGCGCAGTCACCCAGGTCACACCCACGCCCACGGAGCTCGCCAGGTTGCTGAGGCTCACGTCGTTGCACTGGGTGTTGGACTTCACGCCACTCGGGTTGGTGATCTGATCGCACTTGGAGTCGAACACGTTACCCACGTCCCAGAAGACCGACGTACGCAGCGACCGCTGGTCTTTCACGAATGGCAGCGGGAATAGAATTTCCGCACCACCCTGGATCAGCACGTTACCACCGAATGGCAGCGGGTCGTTGTCCGAATCAGCAGTGGTGCCTCGGTTACCCGTCACGCCAACACCACGGCTTGGGGTACCACGCGGGCCCAGGGTACTGTCCTTGAAGCCACGTACCGAGTTGAAGCCACCAGCATAGTAGTTTTCATAGAACGGCAAGCCATTGGTCGAACCATAACCGTCGCCATAGCCCAGCTCTGTGTGCAGGCGCATGGTGTAGTTATCGCTCAACGGCTGGAACAACTGGCCGCGGTAGTCGAGCTTGAAGAACGACAGGTCGCTGCCCGGCGTGGTGACTTCCGCAGTCAGGCTCTGGGAGTGACCACGGGTGGCCAGTACGCCTTTGTTCAGGGTCGACTCGGACCAGCCGGCAGACGCCTTGAAGTTCAGGAACTTGTCGCCTTCACGACGGGTGAAGTCAAAGATTTCGTCCACGGTGTACACACCGGTCTTGATCTCATCCTGCTGCGCGGTGAGGCCAAAGGTCAGGCGCGAGGTCTCGCTGATCGGGTAACCCACGTTGACACCGGCACCCAGGCTGTCGATCGCATAGCTTGCAACGTCAACATCGAGGTCTTTGTAGTCGGTGGTGCGGTAGAAGGCGTTGTAGCCCAGGCTCACACCGTCTGCAGTCCAGTAGGGGTCGGTGTAGCCGAAGTTGTATCGGCTCTGGTATTCGCTGCGGGTCAGGCCGATGGACACACGGTTACCGGTACCCAGGAAGTTGTTCTGCGTGATGGAACCACCCAGGATCAAACCGGCGCTCTGAGCGAAACCGACGCTGGCGGTGATCGAACCCGAGGCTTGCTCTTCAACGGCGTAGTTCACGTCAACCTGGTCATCCACACCCGGTACGGCCGGGGTTTCGACGTTGACTTCCTTGAAGAAGCCCAGGCGCTCAAGACGGGTCTTGGACTGGTCGATCAGGTAGGTCGAAGCCCAGCCACCTTCCATCTGACGCATTTCGCGACGCAGCACTTCGTCCGCAGACTTGGTGTTGCCACGGAAGTTGATGCGGTTGACGTAGGCACGCTTGCCTGGATCGACGACGAAAGTGATGTCCACAGTGTGGTCTTCATCATTCGGGGTCGGCACGCCGTTGACGTTGGCGAAGGTATAGCCTTCATTACCCAGGCGACGGGTGATCAGTTCAGAGGTGGTGGTCATCAGCTTACGCGAGAACACCTGGTCCTTCTGTACCAGCAGCAGGGACTTGACCTGGTCTTCAGGTACTTTCAGGTCGCCGCTGAGCTTGACGTCACGAACCTTGTACTTCTCGCCTTCGTTGACGTTGACGGTGATGTAGACGTGCTTCTTGTCCGGGGTGATGGACACCTGGGTCGAAGCGATGTCCATATTGATGTAGCCACGGTCCAGGTAGTAGGAGCGCAGGCGTTCCAGGTCACCGGAGAGTTTTTCACGGGCGTACTTGTCATCGTTCTTGAAGAACGACAACCAGTTGGTGGTCTTGAGTTCGAACAAGTCGACCAGGTCTTCATCAGGGAACTTGGTGTTGCCCACGACGTTGATGTGCTGGATGGCGGCCACGGTGCCTTCGTTGATGTTGACCTTCAGGCCCACACGGTTACGAGGCTGGGGGATCACTTCGGTTTCCACCGTCGCGGAGTAGCGACCCTGGGCAACGTACTGGCGTTGCAGCTCGTTACGCACACCCTCAAGGGTCGCGCGCTGGAAGATCTCGCCCTCGGCAAGGCCCGATTGCTTCAGGCCCTTCATCAGGTCTTCAGTGGAGATGGCCTTGTTACCTTCGATCGCGATACTCGCGACGGAAGGTCGCTCGACGACCGTGATGACCAGGACGTTGCCTTCGCGACCCAGTTGGATATCTTGAAAGAACCCGGTTTTGAACAGCGCACGAGTGGATTCCACCAGGCGACGATCATCCGCCTGTTCCCCGACGTTCAACGGCAAGGCACCAAAGACGCTACCCGCGGAAACCCGCTGGAGGCCGTTGACGCGAATATCGGAGATGGTGAAGGACTCGGCGTGAACTTCGGCGATCATCAATACGGTGAGAACCGCAGTTAGCAGCAGACGTTTCATGAAGTCCTTTCTTATTCCAACTGGCAATAAACAAACTGCCGCAAAATGCGGCAGATTCGCAATTCAGCGAAGCGTTACAGACGTCCCAGATCGTTGACCAAGGCTAACAACATCACCCCGACCACCAAACTGATACCGATCTGTATCCCCCAACCCTGCACCCGATCCGACAAGGGGCGACCACGCACCCACTCGACCAGATAAAACAGCAGATGCCCCCCATCCAATACTGGAATGGGCAGCAAATTCAGAACCCCAAGGCTAATACTCAGATAAGCCAGGAAATTCAGGAAATCCGCGACACCCGACTGGGCAGAAGCGCCCGCCACTTTAGCAATGGTTATCGGTCCACTCAAGTTTTTTACCGAGAGCTCACCGAACAACATTTTCTTGAGGGATTCGAGGGTCAGCACGCTCATGGTCCAGGTGCGTTTCGCACCCTCGCCAATCGCGGCCAAAGGCCCGTAGCTGACCTCTCGCACCATCGATGGCGGCCATTCGACACCCTTGACCCCGGCCCCCAGGTAACCCCCGGCTGCCTTGGCTTCGCTTCGCACCGACAAGGTCACAGGGACGTCGATTTGAGCACCGTCGCGCTCAACTTTCAGCACAATTTTGGTATCTGGGCGCACACGCACCAGGTCGACCACCTGCTGCCAGTCACCCAGCGCCTGGCCATCAAGGGCCAGCAAGCGATCACCGGTTTTCAGGCCAGCAGCCTGGGCCGGGCCTTTCGGGTCGAGCTCGGCCAGCACCGGCGGCAAGGCCGGACGCCAAGGGCGGATCCCCAGGGATTTGATCGGATCGGGCTCATCAGCGCCCTTGAGCCAATGGTCCAGCGCCAATGCCCGCGGGGTTTCGGCGCTGGAATCCTGGTCGCGCACCACCACATTGACGGTGCCGCTCTCGCCCAGGCGACGTACCAACTGCAAGTTGACCGCGCCCCAACCCGTGGTGGGTTCGCCATCAATGGATACAATTTCCTGCCCAGCCGTCAGGCCAGCCTTGGCCGCGATGCTGTCCGCTTCGACCGCACCAATGACCGGGCGCACCTGCTGGCTACCCAGCATGGCCAGGACCCAGAAGAACACCATCGCCAACAGGAAATTGGCAATCGGCCCCGCCGCTACAATCGCAATACGCTGACGAACGGTCTTGCGATTGAAGGATTGGTCCAGCTGGTCTGCTGGCACTTCGCCTTCGCGCTCATCGAGCATTTTCACGTAGCCGCCCAACGGGATAGCCGCAATGACAAACTCAGTGCCGCGGCGGTCATGCCAGCGCAACAACGGCATGCCGAAACCGACGGAAAAGCGCAATACCTTGACGCCGCAACGACGCGCCACCCAGAAGTGGCCGAATTCGTGGAAGGTCACCAACACACCCAGAGCAACCAGGGTGCCGACAATCATGTAGAGCGCACTCATCTAATTTCTCCGCATTTCAATCCAATGCCTGAAGACTCAAACCTGCCCGCAGCCTAACCCGCGTTGCGATCCAACCATTGCCCAGCCAGGGTTCGGGCCTTGGTGTCAGCCTCGAACACCGCCTCCAGGTCATTTACCGCCACCACAGGCTCAAGCGCCAGGACGTCCTCGATGATACTCGCGATCTGTGGAAAGCGGATGCGCCGTTCAAGAAACGCCGCCACGGCCACTTCATTGGCCGCGTTAAGCATCGCCGGGGCACTGTTGCCCGCCTCGGCCGCTTGCCGCGCCAGGCGCAAACACGGGAAACGCTGCTCGTCCGGGGCTTCGAAGTCCAGGCGCGCGATTGCAAACAAGTCCAACGGTGCGACGCCGGAATCAATCCGCTCCGGCCACGCCAAGGCGTTGGCGATCGGTGTGCGCATGTCCGGGTTACCCAACTGCGCCAACACCGAACCATCCACGTAATCGACCAGGGAATGGATCACACTTTGTGGGTGAATCACCACCTCAACCTGGTCCGGCCGCGCATCGAACAACCAGCAGGCCTCGATCAACTCCAGGCCCTTGTTCATCATGCTCGCCGAATCCACCGAGATTTTGCGCCCCATGGACCAGTTCGGGTGAGCGCATGCCTGATCGGGAGATACATGTTCCAGCTCGGCCGACGGAGTCTGGCGGAATGGACCACCCGATGCCGTCAGCAGAATCCGGCGCACGCCGACCTGGCTCAAGCCGCGGGCAAAATCACCGGGCATGCATTGGAAGATTGCGTTGTGCTCGCTGTCCAGAGGCAGCAACACCGCGCCGCTCTTGCGCACCGCTTGCATAAAGAGAGCACCGGACATGACCAAGGCTTCTTTATTGGCCAGCAGGATTTTCTTGCCAGCATCGACCGCCGCCAAGGTCGGGCGCAAACCTGCTGCGCCGACAATCGCCGCCACTACGGTATCCACGTCCGCATCGGCCGAGACCTGGCACAACCCTGCCTCGCCGACCAGTACCTGAGTGGCCAGCCCGGCAGCCCGCAGATCGTCCTGCAGACTGCGAGCCGCAGCCGCCTCTGGCACCACGGCAAAGCGCGGCGAGTGACGCACACACAAGGCCAGCAGCTCGCGCAAACGCGTGAAGCCGGTCAGGGCGAAAACCTGATAGCGATCGGGGTGACGCGCAATGACGTCCAAGGTACTGAGCCCGACCGAGCCGGTCGCGCCCAGCACCGTAACCTGCTGCAGGCGGCTCACGAAGCGATCATCCACAACAGCACGGCAAAGATCGGTAGCGCAGCGGTAAGGCTGTCGATACGGTCAAGCACACCGCCATGACCTGGCAGCAGGTTACTGCTGTCCTTGATGCCTGCCTGTCGCTTGAACATGCTTTCGGTCAGGTCGCCCACCACCGAGATGAACACGACGATAGCCGTACCCAGCAAGGCCAGGAGCACTTCCTTTACCGACCAGTCGCGCACCACACCGACCACCAGCGTGATCAGCAGCGTCAAGGCCAGGCCGCCGTACACGCCTTCCCAGCTCTTGCCTGGGCTGACGGCCGGGGCCAGCTTGCGCTTGCCAAAGGCTCGACCCGAGAAGTAGGCGCCAATATCAGCACCCCACACCAATACCATCACCGCCAGGATCAATTCGTTGCCCAGCGGGTAACGCTTGATCTCCACCAGCCCTTGCCAGGCCGGCAACAGGATCGCCAGGCCAATCACCAGCTTGCAGGCCACGCTGGACCATTGGCCACTGGTGCGCGGATAGGTAAGCACCAGGAATGTCGCCAACGCCCACCACAACACTGCCGCACCCAGTACCCAAGGCGCGATATCCGGCAGGATGTACATGAAGAACAACAACAGCGCGACCACGGCGGCATAGACCACACGCGGCAATTGGTTGACGAAACCTGCCAGGCGCGCCCACTCCCAGGCTCCAAGGGTCACGACCAGGCCGATGAACAGCGCAAAGCCGGAACCGTCGAGCAGGAAAAAACCGCACAAGGCAATCGGCAGCAGGATCAGCGCCGTGATGATTCGTTGTTTAAGCATTTAAACCCGGGCTCCAGCTTCGATCTGCTCGCTCGTTTTACCGAAGCGACGCTGACGGGAAGCGAAATCGGCCAGCGCATTACGCATGGCATCGTGTTTGAAGTCCGGCCAGAACAGGTCGGAGAAGTACAGCTCGGTGTAGGCCAGCTGCCACAGCAGGAAGTTGCTGATGCGATGCTCGCCACCGGTACGAATACACAAGTCCGGCAACGGAAGGTCGCCGGTCACCAGGCAGGTTTGCAACAGTTCGGGCGTGATGTCGTCCGGGCGCAAATGGCCGGCCTGCACTTCGCGGGCCAGCCGCTGCGCAGCCTGGGCGATATCCCACTGGCCGCCGTAGTTGGCTGCGATCTGCAACACAAAACGGTTACTGCCGGCAGTGATGGCCTCAGCTTCGCGCATGGCCGTTTGCAGTTCCGGATGGAACCGCGAGCGATCACCAATGATGCGCAGACTGATGTTGTTGTCGTTGAGGCGCTTGGCCTCACGACGCAGAGCCTTGAAGAACAGGTCCATCAAGGCACTGACCTCATCGGCGGGCCGCTGCCAGTTCTCACTGGAGAACGCGAACAAGGTCAGCACTTCGACCTTGGCCTCGGCGCACACCTCAATCACCGCCCTTACCGCGTCAACACCCGCTTTATGCCCGGCAACACCCGGCATAAAGCGTTTTTTCGCCCAGCGATTATTCCCATCCATGATGATCGCGACATGGCGCGGCACCACGGAGGGCACAGTCTGCTTGGTCTTTTCCATGAAGGCGTCCTGACCCCTTATACGGCCATCAGGTCCTTTTCTTTTTCTTCGGTCGCCTTGGTGATCTGGGCTTCGGCGTCCTTGGTCAGCTTGTCGATATCAGCGACGGCACGGCGCTCTTCGTCTTCGCTGATTTCCTTGTCCTTGACCAGCTTCTTCAGGTCGCCCAACGCATCGCGGCGGATGTTACGCACGGCAACGCGCGCATCTTCAGCGGCACTGCGCGCCTGCTTGGTGAAGCCCTTGCGGGTTTCTTCGGTCAGGGCAGGCATGGAGATCAGCAGCAACTCGCCCAGGTTGGTCGGGTTGAGGTTCAGGCCAGCGCTCTGGATAGCTTTGTCGACGGCAGCGAGCATGTTGCGCTCGAAGGCAACAACTTGCAGGGTACGCGAGTCCTTCACGGTCACGTTGGCCACACCGCTCAGCGGGGTGTCAGAACCGTAGTAAGGCACCATCACGCTGCCCAGGATGCTTGGGTGGGCCTTGCCAGTACGGATCTGGCCAAAGGCGTGGCTCAAGGATTCCAGGGATTTTTGCATACGCGCCTGGGCGTCTTTCTTGATTTCGTTGATCATTGTTGGCCTTCCTCGATCAGAGTCCCTTCTGCGCCGCCGTGTACGATATTCAGCAGGGCGCCGGGCTTGTTCATGTTAAATACGCGCAGCGGCATCTTGTGGTCGCGGCACAGGCAGATAGCGGTCAGGTCCATGACACCCAGCTTGCGATCCAGTACTTCATCGTAGGTCAGATGATCGAACTTCTCGGCATGCGGGTCTTTGAATGGGTCTGCAGTGTATACGCCATCCACCTTGGTCGCCTTCAGCACCACGTCGGCATCGATTTCGATGGCACGCAGGCATGCGGCCGAGTCGGTGGTGAAGAACGGGTTACCGGTGCCGGCGGCAAAGATCACCACTTCCTTGGAGTTGAGGTGGCGCATGGCTTTGCGGCGATCATAGTGATCGGTCACGCCAACCATGGAAATAGCCGACATCACGATGGCCGAGATGTTGGCACGCTCCAGGGCGTCGCGCATGGCCAGGGCGTTCATCACAGTGGCCAGCATGCCCATGTGGTCGCCGGTAACCCGGTCCATACCGGCAGCACTCAGCGCCGCACCGCGGAACAGGTTGCCACCACCAATCACCAGGCCGACCTGCACGCCGATACCGACCAACTGGCCGACTTCCAGCGCCATGCGGTCAAGCACCTTGGGGTCGATCCCGAACTCTTCCGAGCCCATCAGGGCCTCGCCGCTGAGCTTGAGTAGAATGCGTTTATAGCGAGCCTGATAACCACTGCCCTGCTGAGCCATTGCGAATCTCTCCTGCGGCGTATTTTTTAAAAAATTCTTGGCGAGCCGTTTACGGCTTGCGTTCACTCTAGCTGGACGCTGTCACAGCGCCATCGGAACACGGCTTTGTAAGCCAGTTCCGAGAGGAAACCAAATAAAATTGGCCTTCCC
Source organism: Pseudomonas sp. FDAARGOS_380 (assembly GCF_002591235.1). Lineage (NCBI taxonomy): Bacteria > Pseudomonadati > Pseudomonadota > Gammaproteobacteria > Pseudomonadales > Pseudomonadaceae > Pseudomonas > Pseudomonas sp. FDAARGOS_380. The sequence continues at coordinate 53,238 of NZ_CP023969.1, forward strand.
ATTTGAAAAGAGGCTGCGCGCGTGAGCGGGCAGCCTCTTTCGGCGACAGTTTGGAACTGTCTTATTGCTTGGCGGCAGCCAGCTGGGCAGCAACTTCTTCAGCGAAGTTGTCGACCGGCTTCTCGATGCCTTCGCCTACTTTGAAGTAAGTGAAGGAAACGATTTCAGCACCGGCTTTCTTGGCCAGTTCGCCAACCTTGATTTCAGGGTTCTTGACGAACGCCTGCTCAACCAGGCTTGCTTCAGCCAGGAACTTGCTGATGCGGCCTTTGATCATGTTTTCAACGATGTTCTCTGGCTTGCCGGCGATCTTGTCGGCGTTGAGGCTCAGGAACACAGCTTTTTCACGTTCGATTGCGTCGGCAGACACTTCCGAAGGCAGCAGGAACTCAGGGTTGCTTGCAGCAACGTGCATTGCGATGTCTTTAGCCAGCTCAACGTCGCCGCCTTTGAGAACAACTGCAACACCGATCTTGTTGCCGTGCAGGTAACCACCAACCACATCACCTTCAACGCGAACCAGGCGACGGATGTTGACGTTTTCGCCAACCTTGCCGACCAGTACCAGGCGATCAGCTTCTTGAGCTTCGATCAGCGGAGCGGCGTCAGTCATTTTCTCGGCGAACGCTTTTTCAACGCTGGCAGCTACGAATGCCTTGAAGTCGTCCTGCAGAGCCAGGAAGTCGGTCTGGGAGTTCACTTCCAGCAGAACGGCGGATTTGCCGTCTTCTTTCAGAGCGATAGCGCCTTCAGCAGCCACGTTGCCTGCTTTCTTGGCAGCCTTGATGGCGCCGGAAGCACGCATGTCATCAATGGCTTTTTCGATGTCGCCGCCGGCCTTGGTCAAGGCCTTTTTGCAATCCATCATGCCTTCGCCGGTACGCTCACGCAGTTCTTTAACCAACGCTGCAGTAATCTCTGCCATTTCAAAATCCTCTTGGATAGGTTTTCAACCATTCCACCCGATCAAACGGGCGATCAATTCTTCCCGAATCTCCGTTGTAGGCCGCTGCACGTTACAAATGATGTAGCTGCGCTGCCGACAAATGGTTTTCGAGGTGGCAAAAAGGGGGCCAAGCCCCCTTTTTGCTTACTGAGTCAACGCCAGGGCGTCAATTACTCAGCGGCAGCTACCGGAGCTTCTTCAACGAACTGCTCGGTACCACCAGCAACGTGGTTGCGACCACGGATTACAGCGTCAGCCATCGAACCCATGTACAGCTGGATAGCGCGGATTGCGTCATCGTTGCCTGGGATGATGTAGTCAACGCCTTCCGGGCTGCTGTTGGTATCGACTACGCCGATAACCGGGATGCCCAGCTTGTTGGCTTCGGTGATCGCGATGCGCTCGTGATCAACGTCGATAACGAACAGTGCGTCAGGCAGACCGCCCATGTCCTTGATACCACCCAGGGAACGATCGAGCTTTTCCAGGTCACGGGAGCGCATCAGCGCTTCTTTCTTGGTCAGCTTGGCGAAAGTACCGTCTTCGGCTTGCACTTCAAGGTCACGCAGACGCTTGATGGAAGCACGGATGGTTTTGAAGTTGGTCAGCATGCCGCCCAACCAGCGGTGGTCGACGTACGGCGAACCGCAACGTGCTGCTTCTTCAGCAACGATCTTGCCAGCGGAACGCTTGGTGCCGACGAACAGGATCTTGTTTTTGCCCTGGGCCAGACGCTCTACGAAAGTCAGCGCTTCGTTGAACATTGGCAGGGTTTTTTCAAGGTTGATAATGTGAATCTTGTTACGCGCGCCGAAAATGTACTTACCCATTTTCGGGTTCCAGTAACGGGTCTGGTGACCGAAGTGCACACCGGCCTTCAGCATATCGCGCATGTTGACTTGGGACATGATAGTTCCTTAATAAGTCGGGTTTGGCCTCCACGTATCCCAATGACCAACCAGCGGCATCAAGGCCTCCGGCACCCAGGTCATCGTGTCGACACGTGTGTGGATTTAAGCTTTGCGGGGTATCCCCGGAAAGCGGCGCATTTTATACCACAGCGTCGGCAAAAACGAAACCCGCAATCACACTTGCCGGTCGTCGTCTTTGCGTAAGCCCTTGAATACAGCCAACATGCCTCTACCTCATAGAGAGAAGCGATCACCACATGCGCATGATTTGCCAGCATCGTCTGTTAGAATCGCGTTTTTTGGGACTTGCGCGAATGCTGTAACCCTTTGTCGCGCCCCCGTGAACCGTATTGATTTCAGCGCGTCGCGCTAGAGAGAGCCTGTATGACCGTTACCTTGAAAACCGCCGAAGACATCGCAGGCATGCGCGTTGCCGGCAAACTGGCTGCCGACGTGCTGGAAATGATCGCCGAACACGTCAAGCCCGGCGTCACCACCGAAGCGCTGGACCGCATTTGCCACGACTATATAGTCGACGTGCAAAAAGCCATCCCTGCCCCGCTCAATTACAAAGGCTTCCCCAAGTCGATCTGCACCTCGATCAACCATGTGGTGTGCCACGGCATTCCCGGTGACAAACCACTGAAGGACGGCGACACCCTGAACATCGACGTCACAGTGATCAAGGACGGCTACCACGGCGACACCAGCCGCATGTTCCACGTCGGCAATGTACCGGTGTGGGCCGAGCGCCTGTCCCAGGTCACCCAGGAATGCATGTACAAGGCCATCGAGATCGTCAAGCCTGGCTGCCGCCTGGGCGACATCGGTGAAGTGATCCAGAAGCACGCGGAAAAGAACGGCTTCTCGGTGGTGCGCGAATTCTGCGGCCACGGTATCGGCAAAGTGTTCCACGAAGAGCCGCAGATCCTGCACTACGGCCGCGCCGGCACCGGCATGGAACTCAAGGCCGGCATGACCTTCACCATCGAACCGATGATCAATCAGGGCAAGGCCGACACCAAGGTGCTGGGCGACGGCTGGACCGCCATCACCAAGGACCGCAAGCTCTCGGCCCAGTGGGAACACACCTTGCTGGTCACCGACACTGGCTACGAGATCTTCACCCTGCGCGCCGACGACACCATCCCACGCGTTTCGGCCTGAAGGTTGCCCAGGTTTTCCCACAGCGTGTTGTGACTGACTGATAGATAGAAAGGAAAGCCGATCGATGCCCCAGGTGGATCCCGAACTCTTCGACCGTGGCCAGTTCCAGGCCGAGCTGGCATTGAAGGCAAGCCCCATCGCGGCCTTCAAGAAGGCTATCCGCCAAGCCCGCGAGGTGCTCGATACGCGCTTTCGCAGTGGCCGGGACATTCGCCGCCTGATCGAAGACCGCGCCTGGTTCGTCGATAACATCCTGCAAAAGGCCTGGGAGCAGTTCAACTGGAGTTTCGACGCCGATATCGCCCTGGTGGCGGTCGGCGGCTATGGTCGCGGCGAACTGCACCCCTACTCCGACATCGACCTGCTGATCCTGCTGGACCAGGCCGATCACGAGATCTTTCGCGATTCCATCGAGCGCTTTCTGACGTTGCTGTGGGACATCGGCCTGGAAGTCGGCCAGAGCGTACGCTCGGTGGACGAATGCGCCGAAGAGGCCCGTGCCGATCTGACGGTGGTCACCAACCTGATGGAAAGCCGCACCATCTGTGGCCCGGAGCGCCTGCGCCAGCGCATGCTCGAAGTCACCAGTACCGCACACATGTGGCCAAGCAAAGACTTTTTCCTGGCCAAGCGCGCCGAGCAAAAAGCCCGGCACCACAAGTACAACGACACCGAATACAACCTGGAACCCAACGTCAAAGGCTCACCCGGTGGGCTGCGGGATATCCAGACAATCTTGTGGGTGGCGCGCCGTCAATACGGCACGCTGAACCTGCGCGCCCTGGCCGGCGAAGGCTTTCTGGTGGAGAGCGAAAATTCCCTGCTGGCCTCGTCCCAGGAATTCCTGTGGAAGGTGCGCTACGCCCTGCACATGCTGGCCGGTCGTTCCGAAGACCGCCTGCTCTTCGATCACCAGCGCTCTATCGCTACCCTTCTGGGCTTTGAAGGCGAAGACGCGAAGACCAGCATCGAAAGCTTTATGCAGCAGTACTACCGGGTGGTCATGAGCATTGCCCAGCTCAGCGACCTGATCATCCAGCACTTCGAAGAAGTAATCCTGGCCCCTGAAGACGAAGCACCGCCCCAGCCGATCAATGCGCGCTTCCAACTGCACGACGGCTATATCGAAGCGCGCAACGACAACGTGTTCCGCCGCACGCCGTTCGCCATGCTGGAAATCTTCGTGTTGATGGCCCAGCAGCCTGAGATCAAAGGCGTGCGCGCCGACACCATCCGCCTGCTGCGGGAAAACCGTCACCTGATCGACGATGACTTTCGCAACGATATCCGCAATACCAGCCTGTTTATCGAGTTGTTCAAGTGCCGCATCGGCATCCACCGCAACCTGCGGCGCATGAACCGTTACGGCATTCTCGGGCGCTACCTACCGGAGTTCGGTTTTATCGTCGGGCAGATGCAGCACGACCTGTTCCACATCTACACCGTCGATGCCCACACCCTGAACCTGATCAAACACCTGCGTAAGTTGCAGTACACCCAGGTGTCAGAGAAATTCCCGCTGGCCAGTAAGCTGATGGCCAAGCTGCCCAAGCCCGAGCTGATTTACCTGGCCGGCCTGTATCACGACATCGGCAAGGGCCGGCATGGCGACCACTCGGAGATCGGCGCGGTGGATGCCGAAGCCTTCTGCCAGCGCCACCAGTTGCCGCTGTGGGACAGCCGCCTGATTGTCTGGCTGGTGCAGAACCACCTGGTGATGTCGACCACGGCCCAGCGCAAAGACTTGTCCGACCCGCAGGTAATCCACGACTTTGCCGGCATCGTCGGCGACGAGACCCGTCTGGATTACCTGTATGTGCTGACTGTTTCCGACATCAACGCCACCAACCCGACGCTGTGGAACTCCTGGCGCGCCAGCCTGTTGCGCCAACTGTACACCGAGACCAAGCGCGCCCTGCGCCGTGGCCTGGAGAACCCGGTGGACCGCGAAGAACAGATCCGCCGCACCCAAAGCGCAGCCCTGGATATCTTGGTGCGCGGCGGTAATGACCCGGACGACGTCGAGCAACTGTGGTCACAACTGGGTGACGATTACTTCCTGCGCCACACCGCCGGCGACGTGGCCTGGCACAGTGACGCGATCCTGCAGCAGCCCGCCGATGGCGGCCCACTGGTCTTGATCAAGGAAACCACCCAGCGCGAATTCGAAGGCGGCACGCAGATCTTCATCTACGCGCCCGACCAGCACGACTTCTTCGCCGTGACCGTGGCGGCCATGGACCAGCTCAACCTGAACATCCATGACGCCCGGGTCATCACCTCCAGCAGCCAGTTCACCCTCGACACCTACATCGTGCTCGACACCGACGGTGACTCGATTGGCGACAACCCGGCGCGGGTGAAAAAGATCCGCGAGGGCCTCACCGAAGCCCTGCGCAACCCCGACGACTACCCCACCATCATCCAGCGCCGGGTGCCGCGCCAGCTCAAGCACTTTGCCTTTGCGCCCCAGGTGACCATTTCCAACGACGCCCAGCGACCAGTGACGGTGCTGGAACTCAGCGCACCGGATCGCCCGGGCCTGCTGGCACGCATCGGCGGGATTTTCCTGGAGTTCGATCTGTCGTTGCAGAACGCCAAAATTGCGACCCTGGGCGAGCGCGTGGAAGACGTGTTCTTTATCACCGACGCCGACAACCAGCCACTGTCCGACCCAGAGCTGTGCCTGCGTTTACAAGCGGCGATCGTGGAGCAATTGAGCGTGAGCCAGGAACCCGGCGTCGAGCTGACGCGGCTAACAATCTGAAAATACCGATTACCTGTGGGAGCGGGCTTGCTCGCGAAAGCGGTGTACCTGCTGCAGCTGCATCGACTGACACGCCGCTTTCGCGAGCAAGCCCGCTCCCACACTTGGCTCTGCTTTGCCCGGCAGGCCGCATGCCCACATACGAATTGAACGAGATTTGCAATGAACAACGCCCTTAACCAGTTGCAGCCCTACCCCTTCGAGAAACTGCGCGCCCTGCTCGGCAGCGTGACGCCGAACCCGGACAAGCGCCCCATCGCCCTGTCCATCGGCGAGCCCAAGCACAAGTCGCCGGCCTTCGTTGCCGAGGCCTTGAGCAATAACCTCGATCAAATGGCGGTGTACCCCACCACCTTGGGTATTGCGGCACTGCGCGAAGCCATCGGCGCCTGGTGCGAGCGCCGCTTCAACGTGCCCAAGGGCTGGCTGGACCCGGCGCGCAACATCCTGCCGGTCAACGGTACGCGCGAGGCGCTGTTTGCCTTCACCCAGACCGTGGTCAACCGTGGCGACGACGCGCTGGTGGTGAGCCCCAACCCGTTCTACCAGATCTATGAAGGCGCTGCGTTCCTGGCCGGGGCCAAGCCGCATTACCTGCCGTGCCTGGACAGTAATGGCTTCAACCCGGACTTCGATGCCGTCTCCCCGGATATCTGGAAACGTTGCCAGATCCTGTTCCTGTGCTCCCCCGGCAACCCGACCGGCGCGCTGATCCCGGTGGACACCCTGAAAAAACTCATCGCCCTGGCCGATGAATACGACTTCGTCATCGCCGCCGACGAGTGCTACAGCGAGCTGTACTTCGACGAGCAAACCCCGCCGCCGGGCCTGCTCAGCGCCTGCGTCGAGCTGGGCCGCCAGGACTTCAAGCGTTGCGTGGTGTTCCACAGCCTGTCCAAGCGCTCCAACCTGCCAGGCCTGCGCTCAGGCTTTGTGGCCGGCGACGCCGAGATCCTCAAGGCCTTTTTGCTGTACCGCACCTACCACGGCTGCGCGATGCCCGTGCAAACCCAGCTTGCAAGCATCGCCGCCTGGCAGGACGAGGCCCACGTACTGGCCAACCGTGACCTGTACCGTGAAAAGTTCGACGCCGTGCTGGCGATCCTCAAGCCGGTGCTGGACGTGCAAAGCCCCGATGGCGGCTTTTACCTGTGGCCGAATGTGCAAGGTGACGACGCTGCTTTTTGCCGGGATTTGTTCGTGGAAGAACATGTGACAGTGGTGCCGGGCTCTTACCTGTCGCGGGAAGTGGACGGCTTCAACCCTGGCGCGGGGCGTGTGCGCCTGGCGTTGGTGGCGCCGTTGGCGGAATGTGTGGAAGCGGCGGAAAGGATTCGCGACTTTATCCAGCGTCGCCGTTAAGGGTCAGGCCGCTCCCAGACGGTGGGAGCGGCCATGACTGACGTACTCTGCCTACCATTGAGCGAGAACAAATCCCACTACCGCCAAACCAGCTGCTCTCTGAGCACTCCAACTCGACCGTCTACCTGACACGGCCACCCGAGCGTCTACCAAGCACAACTATTGATAACTCATCGTGAATGTTGCGGTACTGTTGGCTTGGCCTTCGGTGATGGTATTGGCGGTTTGATAATAACGTGCAACCAAAGGAATGGTGTATGCGCCGTCGTTACTCGCAACGCCTGCCGCAATAGGTGTACCGAAAATGACCGCCTTATTGTTATAGAGCAATTGCAACCCCACGCCGGTCGCGACTACTTGAGAAGCAGATGGGCTCAGCGCCAAGACACCGGCCGCTCCGGAACTATGCCGAACGCCGTCCAACGTCACGTTTACTTTGGTCTTAGCGTCGCAGTCGAGTGGAATTTCAATAGGCTTTTCCCTCACTGTGCTGCCCACTCCCGAAAACTCAGCGATTTTGACGGCTCCCATGTTAATAGGAATTGAGGCCTGCATGACGGAGCAGGCGACAACCTGCATATCCCGACTCGTCGCTGTAGTGCTGTAAAGTTTCCCCTTTCCAACGTTGCTCCTATTTTTGTAGTCGTAATCTAGCACCCAGCTGGGGGATTTGGTCGAGGATACCGCGCCGAGCTTAATCAATTCAAAAGTATCTGTAAAAACGGAATTACCTATAGAGGGAATACCACGATGACCGGTGCCATCATTCAGGCTCTTTCTTGACCAGATCGACGTAGTTCCAGTGTTATCGCTATGGTTACTCCAGCGAATACCTATACCAGGTACGTTGGTAAGCCGTACATTCGTTATTGATGAGGCACCGTAATCGACATTTCTAGAGGATGGATAAACGTTCCACGCCCAGCCAGGATCATTGCCGCTCGCATTGCATGTTATCGTTGTTTTTAATGTTGCGGTAGCTATGACAGCCCCCACCGGCGCGTCACGTTGAACCGCGAGAGGGTTTGGAAAGTTTAAAGTCCCGGAAGGGGCCGAGCACGTCGCCCAAGACTTCTCTGTGCTAAAAACACTAAAAACAGCCAGCGTTAAAAGCACGCGAAGACCCATTACTTGCACTGGCTTACGCGTCAAGATTTTATCATTAAAACTCAGGCTCATTTTCTCTACCCCAGCGCAGATGCCTAATGGAAATAAACGGAATGCAGGATCGCAAGTTTCCATGGCATACAAGATAATTTATACAGTGTCAGTGCTTACATTTAGCGTCATTATCCAAATAAACAACTCACTTTATGTGCAAGCACCTTTCAAAATTCGTACTGTTGTGATTGTATCCGGTGGTGCGACGGGCAAGTTGAAATTGACCTTGCATTGCTGGATGGCGTCCTCGCCCCACTGCACTTGCAACTCGCCCTTCTCCGGTACTCCACTCAGATATAACTCACCCTCAAGGCCAACGATGCCGGTATTGGGCGAAGTCGTGGTGTTTTCCACCACTGTGGCACTGGCACCGAAGGGTACCGGCTTGCCAAGGTAAGTAAGGGTGAGCAGCACTCGGCTACCCACTCGAGTCTGGAAATCAGCCAATACAATCGCCCCTTTTGTCGGGATGACTGTTTTGGTATTGGTTTGCAAGTCGATATCGTCAGGCAACGTTTGGCTGTCGAGGGCGATCCGATTCTTGCGATAAGTGCTGATATACGGCACTACTGCATAACCACGCCAGTCGGTGCTCACCCCCGTGTTGTTCTGAACTTTGACATCCGAGGCACCCGGTGCACGAACAAGGGCCATCGTCTCTCCTTGCTGTTGGGAGAACGTAACGCCATACGGATGAACCACAACCCCACCCTCCACCCCATAATTCACCTGTTGCGAGGTGCGGTCGTAGTTGAAGCCTGCCTTGGCTTCACCGTAGGTGCCCTTATAGTTGGCGTCGGCGCTGCCGCTCGCGCCGGCGCCCTGGGTTGCATAACCCTGCTGCACGTTGTAGCTCAGGTTATTGTCCGCCAGCGCGGTGCCGCTCAGGCTGACATCCTGTACGGTGTTACCCTGTTTACTGGTATTGACGTTGTAGCGCGCCCAACTATTGGGCATCACCTCGTCCAATGGCACCTGAATATAGAACGACAATTGTTGGTCCTTGCTGTCACGCCCTTCATACACAGGTGCCTGAGTGAAGGAGTAATCCAGCCCATAGGTCACGCCGTTATAACTGGTGTTATAACCTGCGCTCACAGTGCGTTCGTACCCCTTATGCCCCCAGAAGTCCTGCTGATAACCATTGACGTAAAAATTACCGTAGTCACCCAGTGACTGGGAAATATTGACCTGTGCCTTACTGCGCTTGTTATAGGTTCCTCGCCAGTTATTGAAATTGTCAGGATCAATTTCATTGGCTTCCTGGAAGTCATAGTAACCGCTGGTGGAGTAACGATACCCCGCCAGCGTAAAACTGGTGCCCGTGGTCGCAATATCCTTGGAATATTGAAAGCGGTAGGATTGGCCGCTATCGCGCGAGCCGTTGCGCAGTTGAGTCTTGGCCTGGGTGACATCGACAGAAATCGAACCCCAATCCCCAAACCCATGGCCGACACCCAAGCTTGTGGCTGCATAGTCTGCGGAACCCAACAGACCGCCGTACAGCGTGATTGCGTAGGGCAAACCATAAATCAACGTACCCTGAGCAAACACCGGTTTGCTACTTTGGTCGGCAGTCGAACGGTATTGGCCTAATGTCGCTGAGTACTTCAGCCGCCCCTCACGCAACATGACCGGTACTGCGGAGAAAGGCTGGACAGAGCGACGTTCGGTACCATCGGCTTCACGGATGATGACTTCCATATCACCGCTGGACGAGGTGGGGTACAGATCGGTAATGGTGAACGCCCCCGGAGGTACATACGTCTGGTAAATGATATAGCCGTTCTGTCTTACAGTGATTTGAGCATTACTTTGTGCAATCCCTCGCACGACCGGCGCAAAGCCTTTAAGACTATCGGGAAACATGTTGTCATCCGATGCCAGCTGCGCCCCGCGATATTGCACACTGTTAAAAACATCGCCGGGAGTGGAGCTGTCGCCCAGCGTCAGTTGGCCTTTTAGCGACTGAATATCCCTCTGCGCATAGGTATTGACGTTCTCCCAGTTACTGTCGCCATTACTTTCGTTATAGGCAGAATAATTGCGTAGCCGCCACTCGCCGAAATTCACACCGCTTCGCAAGTTCAAGTAATAGCTGTCGTCGGTACCCGAGTGGTTGTCGCGTGCAGTATTGGCGCCTGTGAAACTGTAATTCAACAGCCCGGCAGTCAGCCCTTGGTCCCAGGAACGCGGGTCTACGTAACCCCGGGCCTCGCTGGTGAGTGCTGCCTGAGGAATGCTGATGTCCACCCGTTGTTGGGCAAAGGTGAATCGGCTACTGGCATCTGGAATATAGTCGTTCAGGCGGCTGATCGACTGCGAGGCTGGCAATTGTTCCAAGGTCGGAAAAGCATCCAGTTTCACACCCATCTCTTGCAGTTGCTGTGGTGTCACTTCGGGTTGCAAGGCACCATCAACCTCGACAAAGTTCACATCTCGCTGTGTGATACGCGTGTCGTTAAGGTAGATATCTACACGATACGTGCCGGGTAACTGGCCGCCTTGGCTAGAAAAGCGCTCAAGATCGATGGCATCTTGATCGAGCGTATTCAGTTCCAGGGCTTGAGGGTCGAAGTAGTCCTGCGCCATTGTCGAGGCCGGCCGTAGCACCATGCCAATGAACAAAGCGGTCACTATCGACATTGCCAGGCGGGTGGGTGTGAAAATACGGAAATGATCACTTTTATTCTGCGTCATCGTCCTGTTCCGATGATATTTTTTCATAGTCATCTCCTCCCAACACTCAAGCACGCACAGCTCTTCACTGATTGCCGGGTCGTTCATTCAGCAGATCGATAGTCAAATTAAATGGCGGGCAGCGCGAATGACTTACTCAAAGAGGTGAGGTAGCGGGTAGAGAGATGCCACCGAAGTCATTAATAGCTTGCCAACTTGCTGCACCGATGGCGCCCGCTGGTAACGTGAGGTTCAGTGAACTTTGCGGGGCAATCATGCCAGGGTTTTTAATTTCCTGCCCTCCCACGCTTACCTTATAAAAAGAAACATGGTAAGGCGTTGGATTTCCAACCAGTAACTGGTTGCCGCTGCGAGTAAACTTCAACATTTTATAGGCATCAGCGGCATTGCCCGACAAGCCCGCTGGACGATAAAACAATTTAATCCGAGTTTTCACGGCAATTTGCAATTGGTTAGTTACACTTTTATCCGAAGAGGGAATCGACTTTATATTAATCCAGAACACCGACTCCTTGTTTTCAGGGAACTGGCCACCTGCGCGGATAATACGCAGCACATTTTCCTGTCCAGCATCCAGACGAAACAGCGGCGGCGTAATGATGAAAGGTGCCTTGCGGGTCCCCGTGGACGATACTTCCTCTACCCAGGATTGAATGAGGTAAGGCTTGGTGGCTTCCGCATTATTGACGGAAATAGACGCTTCTTTTTTCGAACCGTCATAGACGACACGTGTTCCGCCTACCACGACGCCCGCCCAGGAAACTTGGCTAACAACCAGCAAGCAGCTAGCGACACACACAGACTTCAGCCAATGCATTGATGAGGTATCCTTGATGGCATTAACTATCCACATGACTAGGGGATAAATGGATCAAACAGCCACGCAGGGCATTAAGCTGGCTTAATGCCCTATCTTTGACTTAGTTGTAAACAACCGTGAATTGAGCGACAGCGTTCGCGGCCCCCTCAACCACTGGCCCCGTAGCAACGTATTTGGCAACGAAGTTGAACTCAGTCTCAGCGTCAGCCACAAGCGGCTTGCTGATCGAATCACTCCCCAGCGGGATTTTCGTATTGCCATCTTCTTCATACAACCCGACCGCGACACCCGTTGCACCGCCAGTTGTCAAAGCCAACAAAGTATTATCGGCGGCGTCGGACTTTCCGTCGAATTTCACCACAGCGCTAGTCAACGCGGCAGGGCATGCGCTGAGCACTATTTGGAGTGGAGCGCGCGAAGCCGTCTCCCCAATTGTCGAAAGGGCTTTTGAACTAACGGTACCTAAATCGACTGGTGTTGTAGTACCACCGTCCGCCGTGACGTTGCAGGAGGCTCCAGTTATCGTACCGGTAAAGTTGATGGTACCGTCAAAAGCATTGGCTGCACCTACAAATGCCGAACTTGCAACAAACACCCCAGCAATTAAACTTTTTTTCATTGCGATATCCCTTTATAGACTTTATAGATGGCTTGCTTAGCTCAGGAGACAGGCACCCTTTTTTGGCCTATACATTCCTGGCTCTTAATATGGAGGAGCACACGATATTGACTTACATTAGCTCTCACTTACTACTTGACGGTCCGTTCCAGGATCACCGTAACGAACAAACACATTTATCAAGACAAGTACGCGATGAGCTAATGTAGTTCTAGAGTAGGCTCGCAGCATTGCGTCGAAAACAAGACTTGTCTCAAAAACAAATAAAAACCGACAACGCTTACCTATTTGCCGCCTCGAATTTTGATTTAAGGATAGGCTGCAGGCCTGAACCATCGCCCTACCTGATCTCGTGCCAACGACTGGATGACAGGGCAGCGCTCTCGCTGCAACCTTGGTGAGGTTGGCGTACCTATTGAGGATAATGGACGGGGGAACCGATCTGACCATGGGCCCTCGGATGGCAACCGGTCAATCACGCACGCCGTAATAGTCATGGAGTTCTCGATGCTCAAATCCCCAACGCTACCCGTCAATCAAGGTGGGTTTCATACCCGTATCCACTCAGGTGTGATGGAATTACCCGTGCATTACATGAGGGGCGGCACGTCAACAGGCGTAGTGATATGGGAGCCTTTGCTACCAAACGACAAATTGTTGCGAGAAGAGCTGTTACGCCACCTCATGGGAGTCCCTCTTGCAGGAGATCAGCCCGGAAATCGTCAGATAACCGGGCTCGGAAGGGGACCAGCCACCAGTAACAAAGTGTTTTTGGCACGCATTGAGGACGCTCCGACTGGACGGCAGATCGTCAGCACCCTCGCCCAGTTGGCCAGTGACCATAGCGATATAGACTGGAGCGTGAACTGCGGCAATATGTCTTCTTCTCTGCTGCTATGGGCTATCGACACTGGACTGATCCAGGCGCCCGCCACTGGAAACATTGAGGTCGAAATAAAGAACACCAATACAGGCGTCCTCACTGTTGCACGGATGTCACGCGATGCCTCAGGCCGATTCGTGAACGCCGAAATACCAGGGGTAGCAGGCGCGTTTCCCCGCGTTGATTTGTTTCTTCAGTCTCCGGTGGGCAACAAGACGGGCACGCTGCTGCCCACAGGCCAAGTCGTCGACACTATCGCAGGGCACAAGGTCTCGTGCGTGGATGTCGCGGTGCCTATGGTGATAGCCGATGCCGCCAGCTTTGGCAAAACGGGCCATGAAACGATTTCAGAACTTGAGGCCGACACCGTGTTCATGACCACGCTACGGCAAGTCTGGATTGAGGCTGGCATCAAGATGCAGCTTCGTGGCCCAGAGGGTGAACTCATGAGCGTTGCGCAGATGGAACGTAGCGAAACCATTCCCAAAGTTTGCATCGTGGGAGCCCCGCGTCATGGTGGCCATATAGCGGTGCGGTATTTCACACCTCAGACAGCCCACGCTTCGATGGCTGTTTCCGGTGGCTGCTGTCTTGCTGCCGCCTGCTTGCTTCCAGGGTCGACCGCGCATGAGGTGGCCGTTGGTATAAGCAACCCAACAGCTTCCTATTCAGACATCGACGTGAGTATCGAGAACCCTGCTGGCAAGTTGGATACCACCGTCAGTGCAAAGGTCAATGACAACACGCTTGATATTCGGGCAGCTGCATACAGAAGGAGCGCACAAATTCTGATGCGTGGCTATGTTCCCATCCCCAGGGCATCTGCGCAGCTAGCCGCTGCCATGGCAGTCGCTGCTGCGGAGTCGGTGGGCGCTTGAGCACTCGACGGATAACACCTGATCGCGGCAGCCGGTTATCTAAGGCACTCATGCCGATGGCTCGCAAAAGCAGTCGCCAATCGGCTCCCATCTATGGATGCTTGGGAGCTGATATTTACCATCCACTAAGGCGCAGATGACGCGCGCTCGTATTCACTGCAACGTCTGCAGCAACCGCACCTCAAGGGCCTCAAGACACGCCACCACCACCTCCACTTGCTGATGATAAAGCGACGGCTCGCTCTCATCGGCCACCAATCGCTCCAGCGCAAGGCACGCATCGTTCAGCGCACGGTCACCCGCCAGGTGCGCGCCCCCTCGGATTTTATGCGCGACCCTGGCCAGGTCCTCACGCGTCCCCTCGCGCACCAACCGTTGCAACTCATAGCCGTCCACGCGATGCGTCAGCAGGATTTCATTGACTAGCGGCCCATAGGACTCGGGGCTGAGCAACTTGATTTTATCCAGCTCACTGTCTGCTGCGACCGCAGCCTGGGCCCGGCGTTTGCTGGTTTGCTCCACTTCGCCCACCAGCAGCGCCAGGGTCTCCATGCCCACCGGTTTGAACAGGCACCGGGTCATGCCGGCTTCCAGGCAGCGTCCGATGATTTCCGACTGCGCATTGGCCGTCAGGCCGAAAATGGGGTGCATGCGTACCGCGCGTTGTTGCTCGTCCTCACGTATCCAGCGGGTCAGTTGATAGCCGTCAACCCGAGGCATGTTGCAGTCGGTGATGGTGAGATCAAACGGTGGCTGCGCGCTTTTCCATTGCGCCAGCGCCGCTTCACCTTCGTCGCAGGGCCAGACTTCATGCCCCAGGTACTCCATCTGGCGGCACAGCAACAAGCGGTTGGGGGCATGATCCTCAACCACCAGAATCTTGAGCTTGTGAGTGCTGGAGGATTCCAACGCAGGCAACAACAAGCTGTCTTCAACCGCCACCGTTTCCGCTTCGAAAATCAGGGTAAAACTCGAACCCAGCCCCAATTGGCTGTCAACGTTGAGCTGCGCGTTCAATAGCTTCGCCAGGCTGGCACAGATGCTCAAGCCCAACCCTGTCCCTACAGGCCGGTTCGCCTGGGGATCGGCTTGCACGAACGGCTCGAAAATTTCTTCGCGCTGGGTCTCGCTCAGGCCTTTGCCGGTATCATTGACCTGGATGGCATAACGGGCCCACCCCGGTCGCGGCTCTCCGGGCACTTCACGCAGCAGTAATTGCACACTGCCCTGGTCGGTGAACTTGATCGCATTGCTCAACAGGTTCGCGACAATCTGGTTGAGCATCAAGGCATCGATCAGGATGCCGCTATGCTGGACTTCGGTCACCAGCCGGTAATCCAGGTTTTTCTTGTGCGCATTGGGCTCGAACAAGCGGTAGATGGACTGGACCATCTCGCCCACATGGGTGGGGCGTGGCGCAGGCGTCATCTCGCCGGCTTCGATTTTCGACAGGTCGAGCACATCGCCGATCAATGAGAGCAAGGTCTTGGCCGATTGGTGCGCGACCTCCAGGCTCTCTTCGATGTCATCGGCACCAGGCCCTTTGAGGTGCAGCAATTCAATCAGCCCCACCAGGGCGCTGACGGGGGTGCGAATCTCGTGGCTCATGCTGGCCAGGAACACCGACTTGGAGCGGTTGGCGCTCATGGCCGTTTCCTTGGCCAGGCTCAACTGCTCGATCAAATGCTCGCGCTCGGTAATGTCGAGCCAGCCGCCGATCAGCCCGACGTATTGGCCGTTGCTGTTATGGAACGGCAGCGCCCAGTGATAGATGCGGTACTGCTGGCCCTGCACTTCAACATCGATGTCCCTGAGCGTGGGTTGACCGTGCTCCAGGATGTCCAGGTACATCCGATGGTGTTTGACGTTGAATTCGTCATTGAACAACTGGGCTTCGATCAGGGTTTTACCGAGTACCTGCTCGCGGGACATCTTGAAAAAGTCCAGATAGGCCTGGTTGCACTGAGCCAGACGCCCTTGCCCATCGCGCACATACAGCGCTACCGGCGCACCATCGATAAGGGTGCGGCTAAATTGCAGCTGATCCTCCAGGTCTCGCTCTGCTTTCTGGCGTTTGTGGATCTGAATGCGCAGGTAGTAGTTCCACGCCAGGAAGACCAGCACCAGCAGGACGGCGCCGATAATTATCTGGATGACACCCTCCTTGTAGGTGTTCCATGGGCTGGCCACCGCCGGTGCGACGTTGTTGCGCCAGCGGTAGCTCATGTCCTTCATTTCTTCTGGAGGAATGGCGAGCAGCGCGGCATCGATGATGCCCTTGAGCATTTCGTTGCCCGGCGCGACCACCATCGCGATCCTCGCAGGTTTGGGCCCGATCACCGCTGACACATGCAAATCGGCATTAAAGTGCTGGGTGACAAAATAGTCCGCGCTGAACCGAGGCCCCACGGTACCGTCGACCTTTGTATCCGCGAGCATCTCGATGCCCTCGGTGGTATTGGGAACGATGACCTGATCGATTTTCGGGTAGTGCTGGGCCAGCCACGAGGAGACCGGGTTGTCCCGGGCCAGGGCCAACGTCATGCCGTTGAGTTCGTCCAGGCTACGTATTTCCGCTTCGCTGCGCCGGGTAACCACCACAAAGGGGCTGATCAGATAGGCACGGGTGACGCGACTTGGGTTGATCGAGTATTCGCCAATGCTCAGTGCGGCAATCAGGTCGACCCGCTTGTCGTCCAGTTCCTCGACCATTTCGTTGGCATTGTCGGCGCGTACGATGTCGAACGTCAGCCCCGTCAACTGCTCGACTTTAGCCAGAATATCGGCGCCCAGGCCCTTGAACTGGTTGCGCTCGTCAAAGAAGGTCACCGGCGCGTCGGAGTGGCTGACCGCCACCCTCAGATGCTTGTGCGCGGCGATCCAATCGGATTGCTCCTGGGTCAGATTCAGCGACGGACGAGACACCACAAAGTTGTTGTTCAAGCCCCAGCGGGTGGTGATGCGCGACATGCTCTCGACTGGAATTTGCCCCAGCGCCTGGTTAATGGCCTTCAACAGCTGCGGGCGACGCGTGCTGACGGCGAAGTTGATATCCGCGACCGGTGTCTGGACATCGCTGGCGATGTAAACGTCATTGCGGTAAAACCGCGCAATCAGGAATTCGGCGACCACCGCGTCCGTGTAAAAGACATCCGCCTGGTCATAAACCACCGCCGCAATCGCCGTCAGGTAATCGGTGTAGGGGATCAGCGTGCTTTGTGGGTATTTCGCCTTCAGCTCCCGAACCTGTGCCTCATTCTGGGAGATGTAGGCGACGCGCTCGCCAGTGAGGTCGGCGCTGGACAAATGGGATTGATTGACTCGCCGGACAAACACCTTGTGGTTGAGCAGGTAAGGCTTGGAAAGCTCGAACAGCGGGGTCGGGTCATCATCGACAGAGCTGGAGGCCAACATGTCCAGCTTGCCGTTGGCCATGTCCCGCAAGGCTTCTTCGCGGTTGTGATAGTGAAGCATCTGCACCGGTAGCCCCAACATCTGCTGCAACACGCCCAGGGTATCGGCCGTCACACCCTCGAACACGTTGGGTTCGAACTCCATATGCAGCGGCGGCTGAGCCCGCGCCCAAAAGGCCACGCGCAGCGACGTCCTGGACGTGAGCCACGCCTGCGTCTCAGGGGGAAACGTAATGGTAGGCGCAATCTCCGGCGTACGTATCACCAGCCGCGCGTCGTCGGCGGCGACAGCCCATTGCCCCAACGCTAGAAAACACAGCAGGCAGGCACACAAGCACCTACTGACCACAGACATCTTTTTCAAAAGTTTCTCTATCCTGATTGGCAATCACACAGGGCCTTTATCGGCCTTGAACACATCAAGCAGCGTAGGCTTGACCGAGTGATACCGTTGTAAATAACACGCTTTGCGGAGCCGGTCCGAATTTACCCAAAGAGTAAAGCGCCTATCGGCACCCTCCTCTGGGCGCGGGAGCTATTTCAGACGACAGCACCACAGCGCAAATATGAGACTTGTCTCAAAGTGGGTAATAAACCCCGACACTCAAGGGCAGGCAATAGGCCGAACGTTTAAGCTAGGCCCCTGAAAACGGTGGACTTCTAAAAGGGTGAAGCTAACCTGATCGAACTCCCACAGTCCAAGACGACGTAAGTAGAATCCTATTCATTCAGCCCTGGAGGGCCGCTATGAGATGGTCGATTATTTCACCCTTGAAAATTGCAATGCTCGACGACCACGCGTTGATTCGTGAGGCGCTGAAAATCCGCCTTTCGATGGAAGCCGACTTCAAAGTGACCGGTGTCTATACTACCAGCCGCGATCTGCTTGAAGGCTTGCACCAGCACATGCCGGACCTGCTCATTCTCGATTACCAATTGGCTGATGGCGAGGTGGATGGTCTGCGCCTGATTCAGTCTGTACGCGCCCGCCACCCTGAGCTCAAAATCGTCATTTACTCCTCGGTCGAAGGGCCCGCCACGGTCAACCTGTGCATTCGCGCCGGGGTCAACGGCTTTGTGGGGAAGACACAGCAGACCGAACATCTGTTGAAAGCCGTACGAATGGCAGCCATGGACCGCATCTACCTGGCCCCCATCATGTCGACAGAACTGGAAAAACAACCATCACAGCACGCCAGTGAAGAGCACTTCGACAGCGGCGACACCACCCTTATGGATTTCCCCGAGCTCTCTCCGAAAGAGCGCGAGGTGCTGCGTTGCTGCCTGGAAGGCCTGTCGGTGACTCAAGTGGCCACAAAGTTCTCACGCAGCCGTAAAACCATCAGTGGGCAAAAGCAGTCGGCCTTCAGAAAGCTAGGCATACGCACAGACATTGAGTTATTCAAGATCCAGCATAAGTTGAAAGAGAGCTGAGTAACGTGAGGTCAAAGTATGCCGCTGCGTTTAGCCATACCGTATAAATCCGGCATTCCTTTGACGTTCAGCTTGGTAAACATACGTCGCTTGTAAGTACTGACGGTACGCTGATCCAACCCCATGCAATCAGCGATATCTCGCCCCTTCATGCCCTGTAACAGATGCTCCATGACCTTGTATTCACGCGAGGACAACCGTGCTATCTGCGCTTGCTTGCGTGCCACGTCATCGGTGGTAGATGCATCAGCCAACGCAACAAAACGCTTATCATGAGCGCGCACAGTTTTAAGTGCATACACCATTTCCGATAATTCAGCCGTTTTACTGAGGAAGCCATGCGCGCCCATTTGTCGACAGCGCTCAATCAATTCGTCTGAAACTTGGCCAGTGAATACCACAATTTTGACCGGGCAGGGTTGAGCTGCTAACTGCTGCAATACCGTGAGGCCGCCAATGTCCGGTAGGCCGAGGTCCAAAATAACGATCGCCGGCTCATGCTTCTGAACCAGCGCTATGATCTGCGCACCATCCCCCACTTCCGCCACCACGTTATAGCCCTCACTGGAGAGCAGCAACCGCAGGGCCATCCGGATGGGCGGATGATCATCAACAATGATTACCCGATTATTCATACTGTTTCTCCGTCCTTGGCAGATCCTTCAAATTGCTTGTTTGGGAGGTCGGTTGATACTGCCCACCCACGTTCAAAAGTCGATGCACGGAATAACTGCGCGCAGCACAACAGTATTCACACCCTGAACTCGCCACACGTGTTGATCCGCACGGTCGGTAAAACGCTCAATCTCGTTCGAACGTTTATCTGAGTCGGCAACCAGGACATGTTTCAAACGAGCATTGCCAAGACAAAAATCAAACCAATACATATTGCGTTTGGTAAAAATGCTGGCGCTGACGATCAATAAATCGAAACGTTCAGAAAGACTAGGAGAGTAATGCGTCAGTGCAATCAACTCCTCAAAACAACTGGCGCTCGTCGTGCGGTAGTACCCTAAAGCGGTCAATGACCGCTCGACAAAGAGCCGCTGCTCACTGTCTTGATCAGCTACCAACGTCCTCATCTTTCTACCTGACACAAGAGGGAAAACCATCTTAAGTACTCGCTGAATGAAGAGATAACAACGGTAGCTCTCCCTCTGACGAATTCCTATAAGACCGGTCTCAAAACCAACTAGAGATGAGCGACAGCGACGCTTTTTTGGGACAAGTCTCAAATATTACGGCTGCGTGACATGTTACGGTCAACACCCGATTAGTGTTCTCTGGACCTACGCATGCCCTTTTGTATTTCCCATCGAAAGTACCTGCGTCAACTGTATGCCGCCCCCTGCTTCGTACTGCTTGTCGCCTGCGTAGTAGAGCCAACCGCTAGTGACGCCCAATCGCTCCAGACACTGCCTGCCAACACCACCCCCGCGAAGGTTGCGCCTGCCGTGCCCATCGCTGAGCACCTTGATGCCCAACCGGTGCGAACCTTCGAGCAATGGCGTGCAGACTTTCGCAAGCAGGCCCTTGCGGCTGGCATCGAGCCGGACCTGTTCGACCGGGTTTTTGCCGATATCAGCCCGGACATGAATGTGCTTCGCGCCGACCGCAGCCAGCCGGAGTTCTCCCGCCCGGTGTGGGAATACCTCGATGGCGCACTGTCTGAACTGCGCGTTCGCCGTGGGCAGGTGCTGCTGAGCCAATATGCCGACACCCTGACTGCCATCGAACAACGTTATGGCGTTGACCGCCGAGCAGTCGTGGCGTTCTGGGGCCTGGAAAGCAACTTCGGCAGTTTCCAGGGTAATAAATCGGTGATTCGTTCATTGGCAACCCTGGGCTATGAAGGTCGGCGCGAACGCTTTGCCAACGAACAACTGCTGGCCGCGCTGCGAATCCTGCAACAAGGTGATATCACCCCCGAGAAGATGCTCGGCTCATGGGCAGGTGCGATGGGCCAGACCCAATTCATCCCAACCACCTACAACACGCTAGCGGTGGACTTCGATGGCGACGGTCGTCGTGATATCTGGGGTACTCCAGCCGACGCACTGGCATCCATCGCACACTACTTGCAGATCTCGGGCTGGCGTAAAGACCAGCCGTGGGGCTTTGAAGTGGAACTGCCGGACAACTTCGACTATTTGCTGGCCGACGGCACGGTGCGTAAAAGCGTTGCCGAGTGGAGACAACTTGGGGTCAAGCTGCCCAATGGCACGAGCGTGGCGCCAGGTACCGACCCCCTGTCAGCCGCATTGCTGCTGCCAGCGGGTCATCGCGGCCCAGGCTTCCTGGTGCTTGATAACTTTCAGGCCGCCGTCCGGTATAACAATTCGTCGTCCTATGCATTGGCGGCGAACTTGCTGTCGGAGCGCTTTGCCGGTGCAGGATTGATCATTCGCGACTGGCCTAAGGATGAGGTGCCGCTCAAGCGCTCCGAGCGAGTGGAGTTGCAAAACCTACTGAGCCAACACAACTTCGCCGTGGGCAACGCCGACGGCATAATCGGCACCGCCACCCGCAAGGCGATCCGTGCAGCGCAGCAGTCATTCGGCTGGCCAGCAGACGGCTACCCGACGCTGCAGTTGTTGGAAACGTTGCGCAACCGTTGAAGCCATTCAGACCACTCTCAGGCTCGCCTCGCTCATATCCAACTCCGCCAACACCTCCCTCAACACGTCATCACCAATCTGGTGATGACGGCTCAGGCTATACAACTCCAACCGCTGCGCACGCAGGGCCTTGAGCCTCAGCTTGCGCTCCAACTGGTCCATCTGCAGCGCCAGCGCCTGGGCTTCGGCCGAGTCATTGAACACGTCCAACTGGTGACGATACTCCGCCATCAGCCGCGCCTTGAGCTCGGTGGCCAGTGCCGCTTGAGCGGCATCCGGGGTTTCGGCTTCGGCGGGCTCCTGGGCCTCCAACGCATGGATCGCCGCTACGGCAGTCTTTTTCCAGGCCTCGCGCACTTCGTTGTGGCGTTTTTCATCCGGGCCTTTTTCGACGCCACGCAGCAGTAACGGCAGCGCGATGCAGGCCGCGACCAGCGACAGCAGGATCACCCCGGCAGCGATAAAGATCAGCAAGTCACGCTCAGGAAAATCCTGGCCCGGCGCCAGCAACAAGGGCACCGACATGACGCCCGCCAACGTCACCGCACCGCGCACACCGCCGACGGTCAACAACCAGCAGGAGCGGGCCGTCGGCACCAGGGTCAATGCGCTTTTGCCTCGCAGACGGCGCAGCAACCCCGACAGCCGCCAGATGCTTTGCACCCAGATAAAGCGCAATACCACCAGCACCAGGAAGATCGCCACCACATCCAGGCAGCGATACATCAAGGTGGGCCACAGCGTAGTTTCATGGCTGACCACGGCCTTGATGATGTCTGGCAGTTGCAGGCCGAGCAGCAGGAAGATCAAGCCTTAGTTTGCTTTCCAACAGCTTGTAAACCAAAGGATTTAGTTTACTATCCAAAAAATGTAAACGCATGGGGAGTGAGGTATGAAAGATTTGGTTAGAGCGCGGTGGCGGGATTCAAGCCCAAAGGACTTAGGTTGGGCCTTGGCTTTTGGTGGAGCGGTGCGACCAAATCCATCCCATGCGAGCGGTTCAAATGCTTGGTTAGAGGATCTCAGTGGGCTGCCGTCGGGCGAGGCTTACCTTGACTGAGCCTTTCGATGACCAGCTAAAAACCACCGAGATGGGCAGTCAGAGAACCTCCTCGCTAACAACTGAATACAGCGGCGGTGCGACCGACAAGGAAATGACCGGAGGCCTTGCAGTAGAGGCAGGAGCGCGCCCGGAAGAAGGCGGCCAAGACGAAGCGAGCGTTATATCGGAACTGCCGATCAGAGCAGTGAATGCTTCCAACGGCGTATCTGTATTCTGCAGCTACATGAATCATCCGAGCTGGGATCCAACGACAAACATATGCCTCAGCTTTCACTACATCATGGTGAAGTGTGCACCTAGCAGAGTTTCAGCATGGGCGTATCAACTGCGCCTGGCAATCGTTTACTTCCTTGACTTCATGTCTCTATACAACGCAAAACATGCTCTACCACTGCAAATCCACCATATCAAAGACATTACACCTAGTCTATTTAAAAAATTTGCACAGCACCTGAATAAGATCGGAAAAGGGGCCGTTCACGCCTCAAAATTAAAGTCTTGCATCCTAATCGCAGCTAGAGAAACCGGTGTCATCCCAAGCCTCAATTTACCAAATCTGAAAATCAATCGTAATTCCGACACCGAACCTTTATCCGAAGATGGGGTAGCAACGCTAACCAAAGCAACACAGGAGATCGTCGAGTCTCTTCGTGAAATGGTCTCGAGAAGATACGAAATTGATAATGCTGTTCCTTACACGCTCGAAGAGCTACAAGATCACTGGATAGTACGTCTAACCAAGCTAGACATATTTACCTGGTATAAACATCGGCTGTTGAGCAACATGCCTATCGTAAAAGCTCAGCTAATGGCGCGACTAGATAAATGCGCGGATCCCGAAATATCCACACTTTCTAAAAACCCTGATTTTTTAGCGCTATTTGCAGAATTATACAAGAGTTCAGGAGAAGAGGTCGTTGTTCCCCCTGATTACGATCCGCACCCCACCAGCGGCAAGGGATGGTGGAACACCAAACTAGATCCGCATCGTGTGGTCAAAACGTTAATCGGACACGGCTATCCGCTAAAATTCAGCCGAGAATGTCTTGCGATTGATTACAGCAGCGCCACACTATTTAATTATGACAATCTTGATGACGCTGTAAAAATGATAATTCACAAATTATCATATGTTCGCTCAATTTTTAACAAAAAATGGGGCGACACGGAAGGAATGATGCTCTCCATGGATGAACACATGGAGCTTTACTACCCAAACTCCAAAGACATAGCCGGCCTAGTATTATTCATGATGCTTCAAGCTGGCTGGAACAAAGAGACTGTAGTTGACATCGACAAAAACAACTTCCTACACGGTCTCACCTCTGCCATTGAAGAAAATATTAAATTGATTTTTGCAGAGAAGAACAGAGGCCAAGGCGCAAAATTACCTTATTTTGCTCCCAAACAGATGCTATCAACGTCAGACAGTGATAACCCGTACTCAACATATAACTTGATATTGTTATCCAAGGAAATTTCAGCTCCGCTTGCCGCCTATGTCGAGCATTTAATAGATCCTCTAAGAAACAAGCCAGTTAACAGTATGTATGCGTTTCTAAGGCCCTTGAATGCTTGGGCTCGCGCAGAGGGCCAAGCAGCAGGCGCGATAGATTACGGCGGGGATTTTGCTTATGCAGTCAATCAACTTTTGTCGTTACACGAAGTCATTGAAAATGGCGCTAGAATTACCAGCGCGAGCAATCTAACAGGCAGGCTTAGGGCGACATGGCTGTACTATAACGCGGAACATACCCCATACGCATTTCTATCACAAATGATGGGGCACGAATCACGTGATACTACGGATGAGTCTTATGATAACTCTCCAGTCGCACGTGCCAAACGTACAAAGCGCCTTCGATCAGCACTGGAACGGATAGTAGAATTACTTCGAGCCAGAAAATTCCAAGGTTTGCTGTGTAAGCAGGCAAGCCAGATAGCCAACTCGGACTTGAGCATAATCCACCTCCCTTATTTTGAAAAGGCGCTGTGGGCTTGTAGTGATCGTCATAAACCAGATTGGCCTGGAGCAGTTAAGTTAGATGAGGGTGTTAAATGCGTAGCACTGGAACACTGTATTTTTTGCAGTAGACTAAGGATCTTGGAAGACTCCCTTCCCTTTTTGATCGAGCGACTTTCCCATATTGGCGAACTTCTTCGGGACAGGGCATATACCGAGTTTGGATCACAACTCGAGGCAGAGCAGGAAGAGATTGAGGTCATCCTAGAGAACTGGAACGATGAATATGCGATTCAAGAAGCAATACGTTATCGTGCAGCAAACTCTCCTCTTTTGCCCCGAGAAATGCGTGATCTAAAACTGATCTTTAAAACCGGTGACTTGAATGAATGACGTAGAATACGCACAGTCTCTCGTGGATGAGTTTGAACTTGACTTACTTGATGCTGCTGAACAAGAGCTAGAAAGTCTTCTACTTGAGACAGAACATAGCTCCCAGGTGCATCGAAGTGAGCTGCTCGACAAGCTTTCCTCAAGTGGGGGAAACTTTCCTGTTACCCCGTCATCCTTCTATCTGGATACAGCTTGGAAGCTTGATACTCATCGCTTCTCTGACGTAATCTCCATCCGTT
Source organism: Pseudomonas sp. FDAARGOS_380 (assembly GCF_002591235.1). Classification (NCBI taxonomy): domain Bacteria; kingdom Pseudomonadati; phylum Pseudomonadota; class Gammaproteobacteria; order Pseudomonadales; family Pseudomonadaceae; genus Pseudomonas; species Pseudomonas sp. FDAARGOS_380. Next base: position 78,575 of record NZ_CP023969.1, read on the forward strand.
TCGAGCACGTGGTTCCCGGTGCGAACGAACTCAAAAGGGCGCTATCATTCTATCTGCTCCCTGAAAATTCCCTGATGCATGGCATAAACAGCAACAAGTCAACGCTCACGTACTGCAACGACTTCAGTGCTCTTGAGAAACACCTGTTCATAGATACTCATCTTGAGGTGAATACAGCGCACCTTGAACTTATAAGCTCCAAGCTCATCAACGAAGCGCTTGACAGGGCAAAGAACTCAAACATCCCATATCAATATTTCGGACTGTATCGAATCCTGAAACTTTGGATAATTGTTTCTGAAAATGGGCTAATCCCCGAAGAGCTCCGAATAAATGTTCCATTGAACAAGATGGAAAGCCCTGAGCGCAAAGCGGACATGATGAATGTCTTTAAGGGAACATATCAGACCTGGGTTTCTTTTTCAGAGAACGAACTGGCACACCTGATGGAATATGCCCTTTTTTGGATTGAAAAAGCGGCACCAGAACTTGCACTACTGGAACCACACATTGATGCAGTCCTTAAAGCAAATCTGAAAGGAAAGATAACTCGATCAAAAGTCGACGAAGAGCTTGAGAAGAAGTTTCGCGTTGTGGTGGAAGGCCGTACGATTATGGAGCTTAATCGTACAAAAACGAGCCATCAGCGGGCAGGAAACAACTGGTTTTATTCGTGGAAAACCAACTGGTACACCGCACTGGATCATGTCAGAAATGCCGTATTCATAATGATTGCCTTGATTAGTGGGGCACGGGCTTCCGAGCTTGCCCCATTAAGCATTAACGACATCACCAACGATAATGCAGAAGGCACAGGGAATTTCTGGCTACGTATTGTACGTTTTAAAACCGCAAATGACCCTAACTACAACGGTGAAATCGAGCATTTGCCTTTACCAGAATTTGTTGCACAAAGCGCTATAGCGTACAGCAAGCTTCGCAACATAGGCCGGAAGAGTCAGCGACACTGGTTGTTTCGCAGTAATGCAAGTACGAAAATGCCAAATGAAATTCAGCAGTTTACCCCGCAGATCCTTAAACACGTTATTACTCAGCTTAGCGAACTGCTACCCATTGAGCGCTTGCACGTTCACAGGTTCAGGAAAACCATTGCGGAAATTTTGATCAATCAGGACGAACGCAATATCGACTTAATCCGAGCGCTTTTCGGCCATAAAACCTTCAAGATGACGATGCAATATATTGCCCGCAATCCGGCCATGGTTCGGACAGTGGCGATGACTATAGAACACTCGTTTACCGAAGAGCTCAAAGAAATTATTACCGCCATCCGTGAGGGTTCATATTCCGGTCAAACAGCGATTCGAATATCAGAGCAAATGGCGGCGAAGCCCGACGATTTTGAAGGCCGACGTATCCCGCTGTCAGTTTTCGATTACGTGTCCAACCTCTTGGCGGGTGGAAAGCCACTATTCATCAAACGGACGGCTGTCGGTACCTATTGCGTGACTGCTGAGCAGTTTCGTCAAGACAACCTCCCTCCATGCATCAAAGGTCGTGATTTCGGCGACGCTATCCCGAAGCCTGATCCATCAAACTGCCATTATGAATGCAGAAAAATCGTAGTTGTAGGCAAGGCGCGAACTGCACTAACGGACAATATCAAATTCTACCAAAGGATTCTGGACAACGATGCTGTCACATTGCCTGATCGCACCAGGAATGAAATTATTCGCAAGATCAAATCATACCGTTTTCACCTGGACAATCTGACGCTGAGCACTTTCCATACCCACCACCCTGATTTTGATGATACGCAACAACAGCGCATGGAAAAACAGGGTACTCTCATTTCGCTAGCTGAGGTTTGATATGAGCTCAGAAACCCGCAACCGCCTGATTAAAATCATAGTAGATCATTACTATTCGGCTGCAGGAAAAAAATTGCACGTTGGAAAAATCGCAGATGAAGCAGGAATAAGCCGTCAATCGTTACAAAGATACTACAGCGACTTAGTAGAATATATAAAAGGCAATAGAAATATCAATGACCTGTTGCTTGGCCACGAACCTAGTGCTGTGACGCAACTTCTTCTAAACGCTCAGAAACGCGCCACCGACCTAGAGTTAAGCCTGCAAAATATTCAAAAAAAACATGAAGCCGAACTAATTGCCGTCCGCGAACACCACATAACCTCGCTAATGCAGAGTGATCTTATTAGCTTTGACAACAGCAATATTAACATCACCCTTGAAAAACAAAGCAGTCTTATCAGCAGCTATACAGCACAGATAAATGAGCTCAAAGCACAGCTAACTAATTCTACAATTAAAAGAACCGAATACGATTTAAAATTATTAAATGGATCCAGGATCATACTCGACCTTGATCTAAAATCAGCGTACGCCACCTACAAAAAAAACAAAGACTACAGATCCTATTCGGAATCCAAGCACGAAAAAATTCAGAGTCAGTTTGTTAAGCTCAACGACCTTGCCGGCAGAAGCACTCACCTAATTATATTCATTGATAAATTTTTGTGTGACCTTCCTTACTTTTTAGAAAGACTTCCTCCAAACTCATCAGACGAAATAGTCTTGAGACTTCCAATATTCGATACTGCAGACCTCAAGAACCACCTTCGAAAGATACCAAAAAGTTTTCGAACATCTATATATGTTCCTGAATGCAGGACGATTGCCGATGCCGTTGCGCAGCGAAAGTTTCGAGCATCGAGCACTCCTTTAGAAGAGCTTGAACATGCTGAAAAAGCTGATTACGTGCACCTCTCCAAGGGTGTGGATCGTGTCATTTACTTCAGCGTGGATAATGGAAAATAGCATGATCATCATCACAAAAAAATATGTTTCCTATGTTAATCCAGATTCCAACAGAGAAGCATCACACTTTATTCTAATTCACGAGACCACAAAGCACAGCACTTTATTGAGCCATGCAAATCTATTCTTACAATCTCAAACTAGGCAATCTAAAAAAACTTCATCCAGGTACGCTAGCATTATCTCGATGTTTTATAGGTATCTTTCTACTCTTGAGGAATTCCAAGGCTTCCCCCCTAGTGAGTACCATTTCCACGTGCAAAATAAAAATGTGAAGCGGTGGCAGACTTTCCGTGAGATCAAGCGTAAGTCTAAAGAGTCTATACGACCGTCCTCCAAGACTATTTTTGATGAAGCTAAGCTATTGATGAATTATTTTCGCTGGCTGACTGAAAACAACTTTTACACTGGCGTCAACGTTCTATTGAAGAACTGGATCCCTCCGTTCAAGAGTGCGAGATACCAGGAATATGTCTCCTACAAAGCGATCAGAGTATTCGATTCAACCAGCATTCGCGTCTTGGACAAAGAAAACCGCCAAGCGTCGATAAGTGACCAACTGATCACTCCATATGAAATCAAACAACTGATGGAGAACTACTCAGATCCGGTTTACGCGGCGCTATTTCATTTTGCATTAGATACCGCAATGCGCCCCATGGACTTATGTCGCTTCCCCTACTTCGGCAATGGTGACAACAGTCATATCATGCCGTATTCCTCAATGACATTTGAGGAATCGACCGTTAACTACGCAGTAAGCAATAGCAAAGGCAACAAATCCAGAGACATTCTCATTCACAGAGACGCCCTGCAGGCATTGGAAGAAAACTATATCAAACCCTACTATGCAGAGCGTGCCAAAAAATATCGTAAGCGCTACGGCACCAAACCTCCGCTTTCGGTTTTATTTCTCAACAAGGATGGTCGTCCTGTCACACCCGATACTATTTCAGGTCGTACAGTTGCGGCCAAGAAAAAAGCGATGGCTAACAATAGCAACCTAAGAAAGAACATTCGATTCTACGACAGCCGAAACTGGTGGCCGACCCAATATATTATTAGATCATTCGGAGACGATTTATTGAAATCCAATGAAATACTGTTTAACTATGCTGTCGCTCAAGTTCTGCAAAGGCAAATGGGACACACTTTTTTGAAGACAACATTTGATCACTACATAGGTATGGCACGAGTCATCCTATCGATGCATCAAGGACGTAAGATGGAGATCTTCAACGCCTCTGATTTCTCCGCTACAGCGTTTATGAGCGCATTCAAAGGCAAAGGGCTCGATACGTGAATTTCGGCTGTCCCAACCTTGGGCGTGAGGTTGAATTCAATTCGCTGGCTGCCTTAATTTAATCTCGCGCTCTAGGCCGTCTTCGGTTTTGATGGTTCCAGCTTCACCAACTGTTAGCTAGCGTTGCTAGCGCGGGAACGTCAGTTGCACATGGCAAATAGCTACTCCGCGTGAACAATGTGCGGCGCGTCACGTGATCAATAATCATAAGGTTGTCCGCAGTCAACACGTCACCCATGCATTTCACCTCCGAGAAAGCTATCAGCTCTTGCGGAGCCTCGAGAGAAAAATCGCTCCATCCAGCTCAAGCTTTGCCAAAAAGCACCGTTTTCAGCAGTATGTAAACGGTGAGATATCTATACCAATTTGGCAGATGGATGACCTTGACGTCTAGATCATCGTATGCCGAATGGATTTATGCTTTCCCGCAAACGTGAATGCAAGAGCGTGGTGCTTAGTGCACGTACCTGTTACTCCGTCCGGAATCTCTGACTGCATTACCTGGGCCAAGGGGATGGATCAGCTGGTCAGAAAAAACAATCGCATCGTTGTTGACCTCTCAGATCATAAACTTTCCGAGACTGCCCGTGATGGTTAGCGCAGCAGCTACGGGAAAGCCCGAAATCAATAACCAGTTATGCGCGCCGGTGAGTTTGACGCGATGCCGTCTATAGCATATCGACTCGCTAAAGTTGCTGCTGGAGACGGTGTTTTCGGTATCTCGCGTTACCCTGTTAGCGCTCCTGATGTCGTAGCTGGTCATGCTCTGTTGAGTGGTGCCAAGGGGGTGCTGATTGGCGAGGATGGGGCACCGATTCAATACACGACAGAGGCGACCATGGCGAAGGTATCTGGACGTGTATTCGGTGGCGCACCAGATGCATGCAGCGAGCTCAATAAACGGGACTGGAGCAAGGTGTTTGAGTAATGCTGACTGCATGCAAAATTCAGTCAGACGGCTTATTCATACAAACCCGCTTTGGCACGCCCTTCGGGCCAGCTGTCGTGAATCAAGCCAGCCATTTTCAATGGCTCTCTTGCCCCTCCGGGCTTCCATCTTCGTGTCTGCGCGCTCCGCTTGCCTGACGTGACAGTCCAATAACACATCAGTCCAAGCTGCCGCATTTGGGCAAACATGTTTTTTCTTCAAAAAAAAATCGCTTCAGGCTCAAGGTTTTCCGAAACCAACCGTTTGTGATGGATAAGTACCTTTTTTGAGCGATGGCTTTGACCCTCTCTACACATGACTTCGCACAGCGCCTGAGCGGCGCCTTTTCGTTCCCCTGCACGATTCTCGGCAACCGCCAGCGGCGCACATGGGAGCGGCTGATCAGCCACATCAAATCGTCAACCTGCACATCCGAATTCGACAAAGCGGCAGCCTACGCCGAGGGCTATGCACAAGCCTTGGCCGACAGCGGCCAGATCAATATCTCCACAGATCGGGATCTGCTGATCATTGCTACGGTCGACGCCTGGCGATGCGCCCGTACTTACCCGAATATTTCGACCAACCTGAGCCTACCAGGAAAACCATGACTTCCATTTTTAAACGCTACGCCGACGGCGGAGCATCAGACCTGCACATCCATATGCCGCAGCGTCTTCTGGCTACAACCGTCAGTCATTGCCCCCTCGAGGTCTTAGTCGGCCATTGGGAAAAGTATCTGGTAGACCCCTCCTCCGTGCGTGAGCAGTTTCCGTGGGCGGCGCGATTCGTTATGGGCATGCCTGTTCCATCGTGGGCGCGTGGGTTGGAGTGGAACCTCGGTCAGAAGTCTCGCTTCATCTCTGCAGTATGGTCGGGTGGGGATCTGGGAAGCTACCTCACGAATGACTGGTACGAATCAGAAAGCGGTGGCAAGGCATTGGCCGAAAACAGTGAAATATTGATTGATGGCCAGCAACGTCTGAACAGCCTGGAGGAGTATCTCTTCGACCGGCTGGCTGTTCCTGATGCACAAGGGCAAGCGAGGATCTGGTCTGAGCTTGGCAACGGCGAAAGGAGACGGTTTCTGTCGACGATCTTTACCCATGTCAGGGTGTCGTCTGGTGACGAGGTGGCATTGCGCGAGACATACGACCTTTGCGCGCTGGGCGTTGTGCCTCGGTCATTTGAACAGCGCGCCTTGCGGTAGTCTTCGACGCTGCAGTTGTCGTGGCATGCCCTAGCAGGGACGGCTGTCGTTAACCAAGCCCTGTCTACGACAGGTCGTGGCCCTTCGGGCTTCCATCCTCATGCCCTTCGACCCTCCTGATCTGCGCGCTCCGCTTGCATAATGATCAAAGTCACCACCTAGCTTGGACATTCCCTGCGGCTACCACATACTAGCTTCCATCCATCGTGGAGTGAGGCTAGGCGAAATGGCATGGTCATTTTGGAAGGACAAACGCCCTGAGTGGATTCAGGCGGAAGAGCGAGCGTTCATAAAGGCAGCCAACGCCCTGAAAACATTGCAGGTAACTCCTCGTGGCGGAATGAGGATTGATCCTGAAGAAATCAGAGATCAAATCCTCGCCGCACGAGAACTGTACAAAGATTTGGTTGAGAAATAGTGATGCTGAATGTCCTACTGACTTGTGGCTGAATCTGCCCCGTTTCACGAGACACGCGCTAACCTAACGAACGAGATACGGCAGTAATCGAAAGGTTACGTTTTCGACACCGGGCACCTGCTTCACTACTGAACGCTCGCTATGCTTAAACGGCTGAATGCCCTCATCAGTCTAGTACGTCGTAAATACTTAGGGTTTCCAAGCACCATATCCTGCGTCGAGTAAGACTACTCGAGAGTGCAGCTTTGGAAGCTGCTGGCTAACTTCAAGGAGCTTCTCTTGCAACCAGGATGCATCCTGGGCAGAAAACGAGTAGCCCATCGCTCCGAACTCTAGCTCGAAGCCCCCTTCCTCTATGGTTCGAACAGCAACGAAGGCACCTGCGTCGATCGCATCGCCAAGAAGCTCAGGGCTTGCATTCTCAATATGTAAAACACCCGTTGCGCTGAACTGCCAAGCGCCACACGACAACAGATACTTCCTAGTAAGTAAGCCTTCGTTACTTACTGCAGCCGTCGTGTGCTCCACATCCGTTTGCTCTGAGATTGCCAGAGCTTCGGAAAGGCAAAAGGCAATATCTGCCGCTACTTCCGCGCCGACATTGATCCCTTCGAATTCAAACTCAATTCTCGCGCCTCTCCTGTCAGTGCTTGCGACACGGCATTCATATCGCTCATGGAACTCCCGACCTCGCCAGCACAGGAAGTCTCGCTTGAATTCCACTACGACAGCGTGATCTGCATTTGATGCACTCATTGATAACTCCTTACGTTCTTCTTAGATTCTGCTTCTAGTCGTTCTATCCGTGCGAGCAAATAGCCTCCAACGCATAAATGCTCGATTAGCCAGGATGCTTCGTCAAAGCTGAAGGTGTACACCCAGTCCTCGATACCCAAAAATGGAAGGCAAAGCTCATCATTGAACCCTACGAATAGCTTGTAGGAATCACGCGTACCGGGATATCGGAAAGATCCAGACGCACCAAGGTGCATATTGTCCGAGTTGTAGCCATAGCCGTGCAGTTGGTCGCACGGGGCGGCTGGGGTAGTTGATAAAATCATTTGGTAAAAAATCTTGCAATAATTCACCTTCAGCGCTCGCCCCACTTTAGGTTTGTTACCCACCTGCTCATAGCTGGCTTGCACCAAGGTTGCGAGGCTGTCCGCCAGCTCCCCACATTGCTGCGCTGTGAAGCAGTAATCAGAGCCATCGAGAGTGCACGTCACAACATTGTTCGTTAGTTCAACCGAGGCAGTAAACGGCCTTTCCTCGATGAAGGCACGACATATCATCAAACGCTCAGCTTTAAAGAGCGTACTCATCGACAAATCAACTGTCTTAACCATATACCTTCACCATTGCAGCTAAATACAAACATAAACGGTTTGTCGTTCAAAAAACTTTAGCGGACATGAAAATTAATTATGACAACTTTGCCGCGATGACATGAATGTTCGTGGAGTTGTCTGTGCGCGCCCTTCGGGACGGCTGTCGTGAACCGAGCCGCTCGCCGCGTCTCAGCCCGGGGGCTTCCATCCTCGCGCCTCGGCCTGAGGGGCGTGCGCGCTTCGCTTGCCAGTTGCATCTGACTCCGGTGTAGGAAAGTTTCAACTTAGAAGAATCAGTGTGGCCGCCGGCCGAATCCGCCTTCACCACGGAGCTGCTCTTCTACGAACTCGATCGACGAATCCAGCTCGCACTGTATCTCTTCGAAGACTGAGTCGAGTCCAGGATGACTGCCTGATGCGCGTAGCTCAGCCACCAACCGAGAAAGCTCTCGCCCCATGGCCATAGGCATCTGGACATTACAGTAGACGGTGTCCTTGGTGTCTCGAGTCATAGAGCCTCCTGTTTGCTCCCGATGATAGCTCACCGTAATGGGAAGTCGTATTCGTGGGGACTGGGGCGCCCAAGGTACGGCTGTCATGCACCAAGCCGCCTGACGGCGTCTCGGCCCTGCGGGTTTCCATCCTCGCCTCTACGGCTATGCCTGCGCGCTCCGCTTGCCGATTGGATCAGATACCACACCACCGTTGCTGATGAGCTTGTAACGCTGGACTTAGAGACCCTTGACGATGGAAGATGGCCTTACGCCATTGGGATCGCAAGAGGCATTCCTTGGTAAATCCAACTGTTTACGCAAGGTCTGCACAGTGATCAGAGCAATGATGTCCCTCGACTTAAAGAATGCCTCGACAGCCGAGCGGAATGACTTCGACGCCAGACTCAAGGAACGGGGATGGGTCAAACTAAGCGGTGTCGATACTGTATGGTGTGGCCGATTTGGCCAAATTGCTAACAATGCGGATGGGATCAAGGAGGTTCGTAACCACATTGCGCGGGCAGTGAAGGATGCTGCAGCAGTAGGCAAAGTTGAGCAGGTTAAGTACGTCGCACAGATTTCAAACGAGGCTGCGATCGGCCGGATCGTCTGGAAAAAAGGAGGCGAGTACGCACATCGCCATTACGATCCCTACACCGCCGAAGTTGAATAACGAGCGCGTTAACCAATGAATTCACAAGCTGACGCTTCGCGTCCGACTCGCACTCATCACCGTCAGCATCCTGGTATGAAAAATTTTGAGAAGTACGCTGAGCGTATGAAGCTCAATGACGTGAACTCTGTGGCGCGTCGGCAGATGTGGCCGGCCATGGTGAAGCGGATCCAAGCAGTCTTTGATGAGATTGAAAACTCACCGCTTGCCAGTCATTTCGGCTCTTTCTTCCTGCACCCAGTCGTTCCAGACGCTTACCGGCATCTGCCTGAAGGCCGATATCTTGCCCAATTGCAGTTGACGTGTGGGTTCCGGCTGTTAGGCCTCGATACGCTGGAAAAAGGCGACGAGCACCCCCAAGGCGTCGCCAAAACGCTCCTCGAAAAAGACGCTGCCATGTGGTTCAACCAATCTCCCTCGGGAGCTGTCACGGTTTTCATGGCACCCTATCGTTCAGCAGTGCTGAAAATGAACGAAGAGAACATCATTCTGGGGCTGTACGCGGGCCCTGAGAAGCTGACCGACAAGCTGATCCGGGAGCTGTTCTCCACGTTCTTCAGGTATCTCTCCATTACGAGCGCTCACCACCAGCAGAGCGTGATGGATTACGGCTGGAGGCTGTGGCTGATTTACAAAGATGCCAGGACGAAAAAACACGAAGGGTTCGTCAAAACGCTAGAACGACTTCTCATGGCTGCGGGCGCAGCAGCATGTATTTGGGTGATATTCCCCTCCACTACGGGCTCTGGGGCTAACACAAGCATCGCGCCAGCGCAGCACTCATCCGCCGAGGTGGCCCCGCATAGCGGTCGAGAATTAACTCAGCCTGAACGCTTCTGTGCAGGCACCTGGTTGGAACTTGCGCAGCCTCGGCAGGAGGATGCCCCACCCTGCTCTCCCACTACGCCCACTCGGATTCCCTATCGATGAGCTCACCTTGCAATTCAAGAGGCTCGCGCCCGCATGCCGCCAGTTCCTCACAGGGGGGTGTATAGCTGAGCCCAAGGTATGGAAGGTTTGGATAGCTTGAGGTTACCGGTCTTCGAGAGGATCCTCAGCTGTGCGTGCTTCAGGTGATAATTTTCCCAGGATATGCGCAGGTTCGCGTCCTCCAGAAAGGCGACCACACCATCACGCGATCCCACGACCACGCCAAGCGGATTGATTTGGTTTGCCTGACAAAAACTGAAGAGCAGCTGATCAAAAGTGTTGGGGGCGAGGTGATCTACGGCCACGTTATGTCGCCCCAGTGATTCTCCTGTCACCGGACACGAAGTAGCACCGACCAACCCTTGGTCTCGGAAAAGTCGGATCTGTTCTGTGATTGCTGTGCGAGCTCCTGCGCGAAAGTCGAGAAGCTTTTGGGGCTGACGCTCTTTTGCTCGAGTGCTAGGGATGAGCTTCACCGCGTGCGTGAAGCCAATGTCAATTTCCGTATCGCAATGCCGGCGGAGCATAAAGCAGCGAGTACCGTGAGATGTCATCTGGGTGGTGATGCACTTGACGCCCTCTCCGGCTTTCTCCGCCCATTCATCGTGGTGCTGGAAAAGTCCGTACAGAAAATCAGAATCAGTGTCACTCACCAACGTGCTGTCAGGCGTCCTAGCCAGAATCTCTCGGCAGCGATCTTTGACTCCGTCCTTCGTTGCAAACCATTCATCATTGATCAGATATGGCACCGTCTGCCCTCAGGTAATGTCTCTCGCAAGTTATTCCAGCCCATCTCCATCTACACCGCAGCTGGATCGTTGGCGATTTGTCCGCCACTAGGTAAGGGCACTCGCCCCATCGGGAGCAGATTGACACAGCTGACCGAATCCAAAATAGTGGCACGATGACAGCTCATGCTCGCGCTCCGCCTGCTCGGGCGTCGTGACCGCAATGTGTCTCCCATCTGCCTACTAGGATGTAAATATGCAGACTGAACCAACGCCTCTTTCCTCTGGATCTCGCTGGCTTCGATGGGATCCCCACGTACACGCACCAGGCACGTTGTTCAACGATCAGTTCAGAGGTGATTGGGACGGATATCTAAAAGCCCTAGAAGACGCCCTTCCCGCCATCAGCGCGATCGCGGTGACGGATTATTACCTGCTTGATACCTACAGACAGCTAGTTGAGCACAAGCAAGCGGGTAGGCTTGCAAGCTGCGAACTTCTCTTTCCTAATGTCGAAATTCGCTTCGATGTAGGAACTGCAAAATCCTGGATCAACGCCCACCTATTGGTGTGTCCCGATGAAGAAAATCACCTAGAAGAGCTTGAGCGCTTTCTTGCCTCGCTTACTTTCAAGGCTTTCGACGACGAGTTCAGGTGCACCCCAAGCGATTTGAGAAGGCTTGGAAGGCGAGCGAACCCTGACATCCAAGATGACCAAGCGGCCCTGCGCCATGGTGCTGAGCGCTTCAAGGTTTCGTTTCAGGAGCTGAAGGATAAGCATAAAAACAGCCAGTGGGCACAAACCAACCTCATCATCGCAGTCGCGGCAAAAGAGAATGACGGTACCTCCGCACTGAAAGAAGGTGCAGATGAAGTGTTGCGGCAGGAAATTGAGCGGTTCGCGCATGTCATTTTTGCCTCCAATCCGAACCAAAGGGATTTTTGGCTTGGTAGAAAAGCTTTATCCGCGGAGAGCTTGGTTGAGCGGTACAACGGCCTGAAGCCGTGCTTGCATGGCAGCGATGCCCATCAAACTGCCAAGACTGGGGCGCCTGATGGGAAGAGATTTAGCTGGCTCAAGGGAAGCCCTACCTTCGATACGCTTCGTCAGGCTTGTATCGACCCGGCAGGCAGGGCTTTCATTGGAGAGGAACCACCGCCTTACGGAAATGCTTCCGAGGTCATCTCCCAAGTCGATATAACCAATGCACCATGGCTCAAGACACCATCCCTGGCTCTGAACCCGGGCCTGATTGCCGTGGTAGGCGCAAGAGGCTCAGGAAAGACCGCTCTGGCTGACATCTTGGCGGCAGGCTGTGACGCAAGGGGCAACGCAATTACAGGGCACTCGTTCTTGGTGAGAGCCCAAGACCACCTACAAAATGCTGAAGTGAATATCACCTGGTGCAACGGTGACACGCAGGCCAGCCCGCTCAACCAGACGACTGACGATGAGTTCGTGTACCCAAGAGCTCGGTATCTGTCGCAGCAGTTCGTGGAAGAGCTTTGCTCAGCTGATGGTATGACGGACGGCCTCCTGGCAGAGGTCGAGCGGGTAATTTACGAGTCGCACTCCCCCACCGAGCGTGAGGGTGCCATCAGCTTCAATGACCTGAGAGACATCCGTTCTGAGCGATATCGAGAGGCTAGGCGGCGGGAGGAAGAATCACTCGGCAGTCTGTCAGAGAGAATCAACACCGAACTCGAAAAACGCAGCCTCGTGCCCCAGCTGACTACGCAGGTGCTGGAAAAAGATTCGCTGGTCAAACGGCTAACCGAAGACAGAAGTAAGCTTGTCGCGAAGGGCTCAGAGGTCAGGCTGTCCAGACTGCAGTTGCTGACCGCCGCCTCAGAAAAGGTTGCCGGCTATGTGAGGTATTACAAAGCCCAAGAGCAGCAGATTCTTCTGATGCAGGATGAGGTCAACAATGTTCGCCAAGTCGTGGCGCCCAGTGATCTTAGAGACATCCAAGCACGCCATACCAAAAGTGGTCTGGGGAATGATGAGTGGAGTGCTTTTTTCAGGGACTACGAAGGCGACGTCGGAGCCATCCTATCAAAGATGCTACTCAAGGCTCAAAAGAGCAGAGACGCATGGATAGGAACCCCACCGGCTCCGAACGAAGACGCTCAACAGCCGCTTATCGCTGAAGGCGCCAAGCTTGAAGAATGCAATCTCTCGTTGCTGCTGGCAGAAATTGATCGACTCCAGCAGTTGGTCAGCATCGACAAAGACACCGCAAAGCGATTCAAAGAGCTTTCAATAAAAATCACAACGGAAACTGAGCTATTGCGGGCAAGCAGGGAGAAGCTAAACGACCATGTGGGGGCCTCCCAGCGTCTCGAAGTTCTGGTAGGTGAACGTTGTGAGTCATACAAGCGGGTTTTCTCTGCCCTGATAGCTGAGGAGCAAGTCCTTCAGGAGCTCTACTCACCCATCAAACAGCGATTGGAAAGTGCCCAAGGGACTCTCAATAAACTTTCGTTTTCAATAGCCAGAACTGTCGACATTGAAGCTTGGGCAGCCGAGGGCGAGTCGTTGCTCAACCTATCGAAAAAGGGCCCTTTCAGAGGCCGGGGAAGCTTGCGCGAGAAAGTGCTCGAGTCTTTGAATACTCCTTGGCTCTATGGAGATGACGAGTGCGTGCTTCTCGCGCTGAGAGATTTTATTAAAAACTATCAGGAGCAGCTAGTTGAGCACGCGCCGGTAGCCACATCGGATATTGCGGAGTATCGACGGTGGACTAAACGCTTGGCTCAATGGCTCTACGGCACCGACCATATTTCTGTACGTTACGCCATAAATTACGACGGCGTCGAAATCCAGAAGCTCTCTCCTGGCACCAGAGGAATTGTGCTGTTGCTTCTTTACCTTTCGCTTGATGCGAAAGACAGCCGGCCACTGATCATTGATCAGCCAGAAGAAAACCTCGACCCCAAGTCAATTTACAATGATCTCGTCCCACTGTTCATGGCCGCCAAGTCGACTCGACAAGTCATTATGGTGACCCACAATGCCAACCTCGTCGTGAACACGGATGCCGACCAAATCATCATCGCCGAATGCGGCCCTCATGGTAACGGGCAGTTGCCTCCTATCACCTACTTATCGGGCGGACTGGAGGACAGGTTGATCCGTGAGCGGGTATGCGAGATTCTCGAAGGTGGTGAGACCGCGTTTAAGGAGCGTGCTCGTCGACTGCGAGTCCGGCTTTCACGGTAATTTCTAGGATCGCCGCTTGATATGGTGTTCTACCATCGAGCGGCGGATTGGAAGCGTTTTCAATGATGAGCGGCCCCTCTGGATCTCATAAACAGGAATTTTGGTAAGGACAAAGGGATGTCAATGCGAGATAACGCTGTAGCTTCCATCCGGCTTGGGGTGGAGGATTTCAGAGCTGCAGAACACGATGAAGCTCGAGCCCTTTCCTCCATTCGAAATCTGACCGCGGGACTACTGTTGCTTTTCAAGGTCAAGTTGCAGGCCATGAGCACACCTGACTCAAGCGAGGCATTGCTCAAGGAAAAGGTGACTCCCATCATGGGGCCAGATGGTCAGCCCATTTGGGTGGGCAGCGGGAAAAAGACGGCAGATGTACGGACGATAATTTCTCGACTCGATGGACTGGGAGTCGATGGAGTCGAGTGGAAGCTTCTTGAAGCTCTCACCAACACAAGAAATGATATTGAACACTATTACAGCACCCGTCCGACATCGGTGCTGCTAGAAACCGTTGCAAACTGCTTTCACTTGATACAGCAGTTCGTTCCCGTCCATTTAGGTATTAGTCCAGTAAGCCTGCTTGGAAAAGACATCTGGACGTTTCTAACTGAGCAGGAAGCTTTCTACGAGCGAGAGCGAAAAGCGTGTCTAGAGTCACTCAGTAGCGTCTCTTGGCACTCGAAAATTCTTGCAAGCGCCACAGAGCACCTGCATTGTCCTAAATGCAGGGCCAAGCTCATGAAAGCCTCAGGCGACGTCGACAAACATTCGATAACAACGTTTCACTGTACTCGATGCGAAGCCACATCGCAGTTTGATGATGTGGTCGATTCCATGCTCACAGGGAAATATTTCAAAGACCTATACATTGCGGCCACTCAAGGTGGGGACGGCCCGCTAGATGTCTGCGCACGCTGTGAACGTGATTCATATGTTATCGAGGAAAGCCAGTGCGCGATTTGCGGGGATGGCCCAAAGGCCTCCGAATGTAGGCAATGCGGGACAATACTTGATGACGATGCGGACATTGAGGAAATTCATTCGGATGCACTGTGCGACCATTGTCGCTACATACTAGAAATGGATTAAAGAAACCGCCTAAAGATCAGCTGGCACAACGAGGCCGCAGGCGAACTGTTCGGGTGATGCTCGCTGAAAGGTCTTACCTTTTTGATTGCCGTGCCTCGGTATCCAAGCAAGCGACTGGTTAAGATGAACCTTTGCAGTAGGTGAAATATGCGAGCTTACAGCATGGCAAAACGCTATCAAGGTCGCTATCATCCGTGCATCGCTGCTTTCTTGAATGCTTCATGAGTTAGAAAGGACTCTTACAATGCGGATCCGCGAAATACATACCTCCGTTGGATTTACAAATGGACTCGGCAAACATGATTTCAACACTAACAGAATTGACATTATTACAGGGGCAAATGGATCTGGAAAGACCGTACTTCTAAACTCAATACTGCAATTCTTCAGAGAAAAACCGAAATCCACATCCTTTACCCCCTCTGTTATTTACACCATTGACAACACTAATTATAGAGACCCTGAAGAGGCAAAGCCTCTTAAACTCGTTGCTCAAACATTCAGCCCATTCAGTAGATTCCCTTCTCCCAAATCAATTCAAAAGTCATTACTCGAAAGCTACACAACTGAACCGCTATCCAAAATAGATGAATATATCTGTGCAGGAATTCATCGTGGGACTAGGTCAATCGGCCCCAATCTTTCCAAATCAGTTTTAGAAAATTCGATATTCAGGCTGAGTGAGTCATCTGAGTATGCCGGAGCCTTGGCTCACGCATTATCAATCCTCAAATTCAGTAGCAAACTCAGCTTTAAATATTCATCAAAAAAGAATTTAGCAGACCTCTTTTCCGCACGAGATCGGAGAACTGCCGTTCGAAACATGATCACGGAAGCGATCAACGCTGTTCCCATTGGCACATTGGCTCGCTCGCCACTAGCGGTTGAAGCATCACTGTCAGACCATCTAGCTTTAGCCAGTCTAATTGAAAGTGCAATGGAGCAACTAGAGCGAACAACAGTCGACTACCGAAATTTCAAACTGAGCTTTGACTTTAACAATCGGCATCTGCTTGACTTTGCGACACTTCAGTCTCTAGCGTTTTTAAGAAAACTCGGATTCCTAAAAATTGTCAATTGCTTCATAGGATCCGAGCAACACCCGGGCTCGGACATTTCCTACTCAAGCTCTGGTCAGCAGCAGATACTTTGCTCACTGCTTAGTCTGGTTTCTTCGCTATCCGATGGCGCAGTGGTGTTAATTGACGAACCTGAATTAAGCCTTCATCCCACTTGGCAGCAACTCTATTTCGACATTCTTCTGGCTTCGATCGCCCCGTTCAAAGATTGCCACGTAATCGTAGCAACCCATTCACCACTAATTGTACAGCGTGCACAGAACGCTGGCGCAGGCGTGATACGAATGGGGACTACCACCCAAGAGGTCGATTTGAAAGATGAAAAAGCTTCCGTTGAGGATGCTTTGCTGGATATTTTTGAAACTCCAATCACTGATAGCGTAGAGATGGCTAGTAAAATATTTGATGCTGTAACTCAAGCAGAAGGCGGCACTAAAGCAGAGCGTAAGCAGGCCCTGGAGAAGCTCAAAAGGCTTAGGCATATTTATTCCAAGGGGTCTACGCGAGATGATAAAGATCTTGCGATGATAAATGATGCTTACAGAATGCTTTCAGAAAATTGATTGGAGGTGCGCAATGATTAGAGCTAAGCCACCTATTTTTACCACCCCAAAATCTTTCACAGATATTGAGCACCAATTACTCAAGAATAAAGGAGCAGCTGACAAGCACTTTTGGGACACAAAAGTACCTGCCGACAAAGCTGTGATTACAAAGTTCAAGAATGAAATAAAAGACCACTACTGGAATGGTCAACTTAGGCGTTGCTGCTACTGCAGTTCGGAACTCCAAAACCATAAAGCAACTTATGATGCAGAACACATAATAGACAAGTCCGGCCACCCTCAATTCATGTTTGAATATGCAAACCTGGCAGTTGCATGCAAAGTTTGCAATCGAGGAAAATGGACTACTGAAATTACTGTAGACCAGGTGGCCACATCCACCCCACCTTCGCTATCACACGATTATACAATCGTGCACCCTCACTTGGATGAGTGGCATGATCATTTAGAGTTCGATCGATGGAACCGAATACACCCCAAAGCAAACAGCTCAAAAGGAACACACACTATTGATGTCTGCAAAATTCACAATTTAAATACTGCTCGCCTGGCCGATCGTTTCGCCACCGACCGTAAAGAAGCAGAGAACTACCTTCGCCAAATTTATGCAGAGAAAAGCATCAGTAAGAAGGAGGCCGCACTATCCTTGCTCCGCAAGCTTGCTGACCAATACAACTTGCCTCAAGCCAAGGCGGTTGTAGGGGCTGTCGAAGAGGAGGTCTTGAGAATTCGTGAGGAAAGTGAACAGCTAGTCCGAATTTGAGCTGCACCTGCTACGCAAATTGAGTCGCTAGATTCAAATGAGCAGCATAGGCGTGCGCGTAGCGAGCGAATAGTTGAATCACTAAAAAAGAAGGGCCCTGCTGGCCCTTCTCTTGCGCTCCCCGTACTTTACTTCGAGAGCCAACTCTCAACTTTGTCAGAGCCGTATTCAGCTTTCCATTCTTTTAGAACTTTATGGTTACCGCCTTTGGTTTCGACGACTTCACCGGAATGCGGATTTTTGTACACCTTAACGGATCGAGCTTTCCGGATGCCTTTGGTCTCAGCAGCGGCTGGAACACGGCGGCTAGCGGACTGAGGGTCGAGGATGGCGACGATATTGCGAAGGCTGTAACCGTACTCGCCTAACAGAGTGCGGAGCTTCTGCTCGAACTCGATCTCACGTTTTAGACCATCATCGTTTTTCAAGGATTCAAGCTCTGCCAGTTGGGCAGCAAGCTGTTGCTCAAGGGCGCGAAATTCAGCAAGGCGGGACATGTAACACCTCAGATAATTAGTGATGGCAGTATAGTCAGCAGCACCTTAGGTGAAAAGGTCGGGGGGCGTTATGAATCTGGCCCTTCATGAGGCTATTCGTGTTGCCGCTGACCGAAAACTGACCCAGTAGAGGCTGTTCTGCCGACTGAAAACTGACCCAGGTGTTCAACTGCTTCTGCTCACTTTTTGAGCAGGAGAACACAGGGTGATCAGCATGGAAATGTTGGGGAAAATCCGGCGGATGTACTTCCGCGACAAGCTCTCGCTGCATCAGATAGCCAAGCGTACCGGGCTTTCTAGAAACACCATCCGAAAATGGGTCAGAGCACCCGAAGCCACTCAGCCGGCGTACCAACGGTGCGCAACCTTCAACAAACTCAGCCCTTTCCACGAGACGCTGGAACAGGCGCTCAAGGCCGATTCGTTCCGGCCAAAACACAACCGCAGGAGCGCCAAAGCACTTTTTGAGCAGATCAAGGCCGAGGGTTATGACGGCGGTTACAGCCAGCTCACGGCGTTTGTCCGCTCTTGGCGAGGCGAGCAAGGCAAGTCTTTACGCGCTTTTGTACCGCTGACGTTTGCGCTCGGTGAGGCCTTTCAATTTGACTGGAGCGAAGAAGGTCTGCTGATCGGTGGTATTTTTCGACGTATCCAGGTCTCCCACATGAAGCTGTGCGCCAGCCGCGCATTCTGGTTGGTTGCGTACCCCAGCCAAGGCCACGAGATGCTGTTTGATGCCCATACCCGTTCGTTTGGAGCGTTGGGTGGTGTGCCGCGTCGCGGCATCTACGACAACATGAAAACGGCTGTCGACAAGGTTAACAAAGGCAAAGGCCGCACGGTCAACGCCCGGTTTTCCGTGATGTGCGCGCACTATCTGTTCGATCCGGACTTCTGCAACGTGGCCTCTGGCTGGGAGAAAGGTATCGTCGAAAAGAACGTGCAGGACAGCCGCAGACGAATCTGGCTCGATGCTCAAAATTGCATGTTCCATACCTTTGAGGAACTGAATGTCTGGCTCGGCCAACGTTGCCGGTCGCTCTGGAGCGAACTGGTGCATCCGCAGTACAACGGACTGACGGTGGCCGAGGTCTTGCAGCTGGAGCAGGTCGAAATGATGCCAATGCCGACGGCATTTGATGGCTACGTCGAGCGTACCGTGCGGGTCTCCAGCACCTGCCTGATCAGCGTGGCGCGAAATCGCTATTCAGTGCCATGTGAGCGAGTCGGTCAGTGGGTCAGCAGCCGTTTGTACCCTTCGCGGATCGTGGTCATTGCTGACGAAACGGTGATCGCCAGTCACGAGCGCCTCTTTGATCGAGATCAGGTCAGTTTTGACTGGCAGCACTACATCCCACTTATCGAACGCAAGCCTGGTGCATTGCGCAACGGCGCGCCATTTGCTGATCTGCCAAAACCGTTACGGCTTCTCAAACGAGGACTGAGGCGTCACACCAACGGTGATCGAATCATGATGCAGGTACTGGCTGCTGTGCCAATTGCGGGTCTCGAACCAGTGCTGGTGGCGGTGGAGCTGGTACTTGAATCGGGAAGTCTGAGCGCCGATCACATCCTCAATGTCGTTGCCCGCCTGACCTCCACCGCACCACCTCCCTGTATAGAAACCAGCCTGCAACTCAAGGTCGCGCCTGTTGCCAATACGGCACGCTACGACCGGCTCCGTGCGACCGATGAGGAGAATCGCAATGCGTGACCTAATGACTGAACTCAAAGAACTGCGCCTGCACGGCATGGCCAGTGCTTGGGAAGAACTGGTTTCTCAAGGAACAGCGTCGACGGCTTCATCGAAATGGCTGCTGGAACATCTGCTTCAGCAGGAACATGCGGATCGCGCGGTGCGCTCGGTGAATCATCAGATGAACATGGCAAAACTCCCCATGCACCGTGATTTAGCTGGCTTTGACTTCAGCGCTTCCAGCGCTGATGCCCGGCTGGTCAGCGATCTATCAAGCTTGGCGTTCACTGAAACCGCGCAGAATGTCGTGTTCATCGGCGGCCCTGGAACCGGGAAAACACACCTGGCCAGTGCCTTGGCTGTATCCGGAATCACGGCCCACAACAAACGCGTGCGCTTCTTTTCCACGGTGGATCTGGTCAATCTGCTGGAGCGTGAAAAGTACGATGGCAAGGCAGGCCGAATCGCCCAGGGACTGCTGCGCACAGACCTGGTGATACTGGATGAGCTGGGATATTTGCCCTTTAGCCAAAGCGGCGGTGCCCTGTTATTTCACCTGCTGTCCAAACTGTACGAACACACCAGCGTGGTCATCACCACCAACCTAAGCTTCTCGGAATGGTCGAGTGTGTTTGGCGACGCCAAGATGACCACCGCGTTGTTGGATCGGCTGACACACCACTGCCACATCGTCGAAACGGGCAACGAGTCCTACCGCCTACAACACAGCACCTTGGCCGCCCAGACAAAGATCAAGTCACGGGAACGAAAGCGCAAGGACGGAGATGATGTCGAGGACGATGAGCCATTTTGATCCGCACCATAAATGCCCTGCTGCATGCGGTGGGGCTTGATGCGTCTTGAATCGGAACACTGCTGCTAAGCTTATCCACAATTGCTGGGGCAAAAATCAGCAATCCGTCCTGGGTCAATTTTCAATCGGCAGGGTGGGTCAGTTTTTAATCAGCGCCAACACCCCAGGAGCTCAGGGATCAGATCATTGAGGCCCGAGAGTTATACAAAGACTTAGTTCAAAAATAACGGTAGCAAGCAGGCAACCTGCTTGAGGCTTTTGCCCTTTAGAAAGTTTCAAGCCTCGCCTCAATGCCGGCCTTTTTGGCCATCGCGATCATGATGTCGAGGCGGTCGGCATCCACGATAAATCCTACATACTCATCACCGCCGGTATTCAGGTGCAGGTAGCGTTTGCCAAACCTGGCCAGCCACTCATCAAACTCGGCAAGCACCTTTACAACAGTCATCCCCTCGCCTTACTCGTACGGATACCAACTCATGTAAGAACAGAGTGATAGCGGTTGGAGGCTTATGCCAAAGAGTGATGCGGGCGCGGCTCTTCGAGCACGGCTGTCGTAAACCAAGCCGCCTAGGCGTCTTGGCCCTGCGGGCGGACATCCTCGCGCCTGCGCGCTCCGCTTGCCCGATTCAGCACTACCTTGAGCCCCAATAATTCGAGGACAAGCTGTTGGTAGACTTCGATCTCGACCTTGCTCGGGTCACTGAAACTCACTACATCACCGGGAAAGCAGCGATTAATTTTCCTTGGTCGGGATCGACTACCTGAGGATGGCATTTCCTTGGCTACTGCGACAGGGACGCTGGGCAAGTGAAAGTCTCATTAGCGGGTATCCACTACCCCGATATTTCGTTTCTTTTTGGTGCTACTGGTGCGTTTGACGCCAGCGAGGATCCCGCCAGACGTGGGTGGCGTTTCGATTCCGCGATCTACATGGCAGAACATTTCCGCGCCGCTGAAGATATGCTTTACGCCAATCCACAATTGCTGCTGACAAATCGGCAATCTGCCCTAGGGCAGTTTTCAATCCGCGCGAACAGTAGGAGGCTCAGGCAAACCATTGGTGTCAACGTAAACTAAGTCCTAGAAGCTGTCGTCCTCGATCTATAGCCCATCTTGGGCTTCACGCTCCGCTTGCGAAACTCCAAGTCCCCAGCGAGGTTTGGTACTATCTGCCTAGCTACTGGATGTAGCCTTCTCGCCCTTGCTTAAGCTTGCGAATACCCTGCAAACTATACAGTCTTCGTGCCTCCGAAAAAGCCATCATTGCAATCGTGGGATATAGGTTTGCTCGATAAACCTCAACCTCTACATAAAACTTACCTCATCAACAAAAACGACCTACTATTTATGAAAAACTTTATTCCACTACTCACACTACTCATATTAGGCACAGCAACGTCAATTGTCAGCATCACTCAAGACCAGGACATGCAATTTCTATATTCAGCACTTGCAAGCTCACTTGGCCTGGCCATAATTTTCCACTTCAATGGCTGGCTTACCCTAGATGATCGACAACTCTTTAAACAGCCACTTTTCATTATCGCCACAACTTATCCAGCTTATCTATTTTTAATATTTGGCTTCTGGGCTTGGAAAGATCACACACTAGAATTATCCGCTGATGGTTACGCACAATTCTAGGCAATTAGCAAACTACCACTAATTATGCTGGCGACTTCAGTCCCCCTTGGCGCCATAGTCAACAATGTACACCGGACAATCCAAACCGAGAAACAAATCAGTCAGAGCGAATTAAAAAATCGAAATGACATTTACTATGGTCACGTAAAGTTTATCGTCGACCAATTTGACAAAATAAAAGGGCGCGAGATAAGTCATAAATTTCAATTTAAAATTGCAGACCACATAGCAAACAAAAAAGAAATCGAAGAAAAGATTTGCGACATACAATCCCAAATAACAATAATCAAGCCAATAGAACTTTATGGGAAAACATTTACTCAAGCGTCTTCCACTAGCGGCTCAACACTTCAAGTCTCCTCGCAATTTCTTGACACTATACAAAAAGAATGGACTGACATTGAAGGGATTTGTAAGAAAATAATAAAAAAACCCGAACCGAATTCAGATTATTCTCTTTATCAAAAAGAGCTCATGGAGTGGTACCGGGATTTAAACTTCACTCACGAACGACTTTGCCACTATTTATGCCTAGATGGTTTCCAGTCAGAGTATTCATTCATCATGGCAGACAAATATAGACACTGGCAACTTATTTCAACTTTCTCAAGCGGCAGTCATTTATACAACTCTTTGCGCTCACTAGCCACTGTAACGACTCTAATACTGGATAGAGTTCGCGACAGAACAATGGATGACTATTTCAAGCCAAACGAGCCAATTTTCAAAATTGGGGCACACTTCGCCAGCGACATGAGCAAAATTCTCACTCCAATCATAATTTCCGATTATCTGAAACCAGACCTACGTCGATCTCTAACTTCAACCTTACCTACCATATGATCAGAAGCGCTCAAGTGCAATGCAGATATTAATCTAACTATAGACACTCAGGACGAACGCACGGACAACGTGCAAACCTAATGGACAACCTGTAATTAACGTTATGATGGGATACGTCGAGCGCTCTTCGGCACCCCCCGCCTGCACCCCAAGTGACCGCCCCAGCCGCGCCGACTCTCGAATTTCCCATCGGCGCAATTGGGTTAGGCTGGAAAGGGTTTTGGTTCATCCTTACCAGCTAGCTCCTACTAGCGCTCCGCTGAATATAGGCCCTAAATTCGTCAGCGGACATGGTGTTATGCCGGGCGTCGTAGGTATCTGGTACGCGATTGTAGACAGAAGAACTGCTGAAGATCACGAAGCTGCCGCGTGACAATCGCGTGACACGCCTTGCCTCCTCACTCAGAGGTCTGCCTCGATACTCATTTTCGAACCAGGCATTTAGAGGTGCATAAACACCAGGTGCGATCTCAGTAAGCTCCTCAGAGTGTTCAAGGTATACGAAAGCATCATTATCTAGCGCAGGATAGATAGGCTTGAGTTCAAGCCTGAAATAATTCCACTCTGGCTTCCCGGCACATGACTCAAAATAGAGGCGCTCTGGACAGCAAATTTCAAACATACGATCACTGACCTGCAGCTCAATCATGTCGTTTTCCGGAGCAAGGTCTGCCGCTATCAGCGTCATTCCCCCTCCTGTCGGATAGAACATATGATTCAACCCGGAACTCGATGCGGCGGTATTCAGCACAGCGCAGATTTGTAGCCGGTCTTCCCACTGAGCTCTAGCTGGCGTCCCTAACGGGAATATTTTATCCGCGACCTCTCGCCACTCATGCCCATTTCTGGTATCGAAATCGTCATTGATGCCCTTCCATTGCTCCAACATCTCTATGAAATGCTCAAGAGGAGGTCTCTGTCTGGGTTCGTGGTCGGTAGAGGTAGCTAAAAGCTCATCAAGTGGCGTCAGGTAGAGTTCGGGAAAGTAGTGGCGTAGCCCTACTGAAGTACGCGGGTCATACTGCCCATCGAACCCTAACGGTCTACGGGTCAGAACCATCCAGAGCGATTTTGCTAACGAATAAATGTCTGCCAGTTGTCCATCGGCCTCAATTGGTGCTCTCCTCATTTCTGGTGCCATAGTGAATTTCGCACCGACGTCCCGGCGCTCGGGTGTCAACCCTTCTGCGTTTGGGAGCTTCACCAGACCAAAGTCTGAGAGGCAAATCTGACCGTCCAGAACCAAGAAGTTAGCAGGCTTGATATCTCGGTGAGAGATACCTCCGCCATGCAGCCGACTCAGAGTCTTTGCTAGAGTCTGAAAGTCGGTGGCAATCTCGAATGGGTTCTTGTGCTCTATGGTGTCCAAGTAAGGCACAGCTAACGGCATGACGTACCAAGGTCTCTCCCTCTTAGGATTCGCCGGAATATAGCTGTCCAGTAGAGGCACGATTCCCTCTGGGATGCCAAGCCCCTTCAACACCTCTATCTCTCGACAAAAACGCTGATATGGCTCATCAGTGCCGCCGCGTATGAGGACTTTTATCGCTCGGTGTTCTCCACCTTCATTTGTGGCTTCCCATACCTCGCCATTGCCGCCCTTGCCGAGGAGCTGACCCAATGTCCACTGACCAAAAACTGCACCTTGCTCAATCCTGCTCAAAACATGCTCTCGTTTAGGTGTTATTCAAATGCCTTCAAAAAGCAAGGCGCCTTACAGTGGGATGCTACGACCCCCTACCTATCGAGGTGGCGGTTCGGTGAAGCGAAGTCTAGGCTAGATCATGCGTTCTCGAGCACATTCAGATATCTGATAAAACGCAGACAAAAGAGCTTGCTCTGACGGGCAATGCCGAACCTGGTTGCCAACTCAAGCGCTACTGAACGAAGCATTTCCTATCCCCATAAAGAAGGGCCCCGCAGGGCCCTCCATTTGTACTCAACAGATGTTACTGGGCCAGCCAGTTCTCGACTGTGTCGGAACCGAACTTGGCCTTCCATTCCTTCAGAATTTTATGATTGCCCCCTTTCGTCTCGACAACTTCGCCCGAGTGAGGATTCTTGTAGACCTTGACTGCGCGAGCTTTGCGGCTGCTTTTAGTTTCAGCAGCAGCTGGAGCGCGGCGGCTATTGGACTGAGGATCCAGGATGGCGATGATGTTGCGCAAGCTGTAACCATACTCACCTAGCAGGTCACGTAGTTTCGTTTCGAATTCAATTTCGCGCTTCAGACTATCATCGTTTCTCAGTGTTTCAAGCTCTGCCAATTGGGCAGCAAGCTGTTGTTCAAGCGCGCGGAATTCAGCGAGACGGGACATGTAACACCTCAGATATTTAGTGTTGCCAGCATAGTCAGCACTATCCAAAGTAGACAATCGAAGGGCCCTCAGACGCCTAACGCTGATGCTCACGCCTTGCAGACATGTGAGCATCCAAGTGCTTCATCTCAGCCTGCCATTGAGTCAGAAATTTGTCCCAGTCATGGGCGTACGGGCCATCGACTAGACGCGTCGATCCGATGCTCGCTTGCAGAAAGCGTTCACGCCATGGCTGGGGAATACTGGCCTCGTCAACGATGTTGATACCGGAACTGTGGCGCTCAATCAGGACTGCTTTGCGGACAGCATCAATATCGAGATGTGGATGACTCTGGTTTAAGTCCACGCGCTCCTGGTCTTCAATGTCGTCAAGCACATTCAAAATAGCGGCAGCTTGTGGGTCGCCCGGCACCAGGTGCGAAAGTGTCCAGAGGGCTTTGCGCCTAACAGACTCACGCGTACGAAGATCATCAGCCATGTTCAGTGCCTCGATTGGAACCGGCAGTCAGTCGGCGATAAAGGTCGGCTAAGAGGCGAGCATCCAGCAGCGCGTGATGGGGAAGTTCCGGGAGCGTCACGTCGCCGATATCATCCGCTTCGAGATGCCTGAATAGCAGGATCAGGTTGGTTGGACTATTGGCAACGTTGGCAGGCCAACGATGATTTACGTAGGCCAATAGGCAGAAGAGATCCCAGTCCCAATCCGGCGCGTCCGAGCAAATCTCGAGCGGGCCTTCAAGGGTGCTCAAGAAAGCGAGCAGTGAGGTTTGAGCTTCGACCAAGGGTTGCCCATGTTGAGGGAGGTTGAGCTGAGGCAGGACGTTCTGGATCACGAAGTCGCTGCAGTCTGCCACTTGGTAGGTATCTGTGAGCTCGACGTAAAATTCGTGGCCGGCCTCGGACACGAGTGCCAGCGAAATCAACTTCGTGTCGCGGTTAAGCTGAGTGAATTCGCAGTCCAAAAATACCTTCATCCCCTCCTCCCCTGTGAGTATCTGGTTCATGCGTGCCAGTGTACCTTTGGCAAAACGATCAAAGCCGGCTGGTTTCTTTTATGACTTTAACCGATTGTCCTGAAGA
Organism: Pseudomonas sp. FDAARGOS_380; assembly: GCF_002591235.1. Classification (NCBI taxonomy): domain Bacteria; kingdom Pseudomonadati; phylum Pseudomonadota; class Gammaproteobacteria; order Pseudomonadales; family Pseudomonadaceae; genus Pseudomonas; species Pseudomonas sp. FDAARGOS_380. The sequence goes on from NZ_CP023969.1 coordinate 105,004, forward strand.
ACCTACGCCTGCGCTCACAGCGAGAGAGGTTTGCCAGGTATTGCGCGATGTGATCTTTGGGCGACGCGTGATGGTCAGAGTATGCGCTCAGACTTGGGACGAACTCTATGCCGGCATGTTCTTGGTCGAGATCGAGGGATTGAGCATTACGATCTTCAACGACTGTGATGAGCTTGTTTACTGCGAAGCGTGCGTGAGTTCGGATGGACGGCGCTGGTCTTTCGACTCAGGGGATCGATATGGGACTGAGCCGGTAGCTCTACTTAGCACGTGAGAGCATCAGATGCTTGAAAACCTGCTGAAGGCGCTCTGCAAACCATATTCAATAGTGGGCGCCTTGATGGATCGGCTGCAGTGAGCCAGGGCTAGGCCATGTCTTGAGCCGAAGGGGTTCCACAATCGCGCCTTTACCCTGCCGGCTTGGCCGATGTTCATAGAGAGAGAAGTCATGACTTGTATTTTGGTTGCTCATCTAGGTGATGAGGTCATCATCGCCGCCGACAAGCGTGTCACCCAAATCACCCAGGACGGCCTGAAAATCCCTTGCGGTGACAATGAGGAAAAGATCGTTAGGACAAAATTTGGCGTCATCACCGGGGCGGGCTCATTGGCGATGCTAGATCCAGTTAAATCGTTTGTTCGAGATCACGGTTTCAACAGCCCTGATGATGTCTTGGACTTGATCCTGCGTACCCGCCACTCGTTCTCAGAATTCCATGCCGAAAACCCTCGTCTTCAAGCAGATCTAGCCGAGACCTCATGGATGTTCACATATCCGACTGTGGTAAATGATCAAGCGATTACACGGTTCGTCTACTTCCACCAGCATCACAGCGCCGAATCCTTATGCGGGCTAACCGAGGGAAGAGTGATGTGCTTCCCTGGCGGTTTTTCCTTGGAGCAAGCGCAAGAGCTGCAGGCCAAGCTACAGGGCGTGGTGACTGCAGCACTCGATTCTTATCCTACTGATCAGGTGAGACAGCTGGTGGCCTCGTACATGCTTACGTTGATTAGCGAAGTTTCGGCCACCAGCGAAACAGTCTCCAACACGTGTGACATCGCTCTCGTAGAAGGTAACAAGGTGATGATTGCGATGTCCGTCAGGGCCGGCGATCAGGCGCTTACATTCGCTCCGATGGCCCACCCAGTGGCTGACTAAACTAAAACTTGGCGCTTCTTGCACGCCTGCGTCGTGTACCAAGCCACTCGCCGTCTGACGCGTTCCGCCCAAGGACTGCGTGCTCCGCTTGCCCCTGCGGATGGTTACTAAGCTCCACGCCAGCAACAATGTGACCTCCACTCTCAACAGCCTGACGTCGAGTCGGGAGCACAGGCGCACTTCAACGGCATACCCACGACCCACTGCGAACGCCAGGAGGGCCTGCTCATGAAAATCCCTAACCGCCGATTGCGACATATCCGCCTCATAGGTCGGGAACATCCATCTTAGGCGTGAGCCACAGCGCTATAGGTGTCGGTCTCCCATTGCTAAGGCATACGTTCAGAAGGGCAGTCATAGGTTGAAGACGCTGATCACCAATGCGAGCTACCTGATCGTCCATCGGGTACGCTGTGAACTAGGCTCTTGCAGCGTTAAAGTCGACCCATGAGGCCAGCTAATAAATAACACGATACGAGTTGCCTACCTTCATCTGGACATACCTAAAGGAGTAGCCATGCTTCAGGTCGCGACAGCTAAATTATTTACCCACCCTTCGCACACCAATCGCCTAAAAGGGGTGCTATACACCAATGTACATCTACCAAGTGACACAACTGTTGATACAGCAATAGGATCATTCACCCCCCTTGCGCACACCCAATACGGTAATGCACTTTTTTGGGATTTCACAGAGCATGTAGAGGGCACCGAATTTGGCCCTGGCGTTTTACATTCTAATGGTATTGACGCCTATATTGATGACTGTGCAAGCGTGTTGTCTTTCGCGCTAGATTGTATTTGCACGCCAAGCTCGTCCGTAGCTGATCGACTTATTAGAGCCGGGGCAATTAATCGGCGCGACACACCTCAACAGCTAATACCCAAAATATTTGATAAAGATAGATATATTAAACCTGAGGATCTCCCTAACTTTCAGAGTTTACTGAAAAGCATAATTGGTCTACCTCGCGTTAAGTTTCTAGGCGTTATGAAGGCAATCCGGACGTACGTTGCAGCACTTCACCGCCTTGAAGAGGATGTAAATCTCTCGTATACCCTCCTTGTCATGTCCATGGAGACTTTGGTTCAGGATTTCGACGGATATGAAAGCAGTTGGTCAGACATAGAGGATCGGAAGCGCCGACCGCTTGAAAAAGCTATGGAGGGCATAGAAAAAGCTCATGCAGATGCCATCAAGGATACCTTGATAAAAGTTGAACACGTGGCCGCTAACAAACGATTCAAGGCATTCATCCGTAGCCACATCAGAGATGTCCACTTCTCTGTCGAGCTCTCTGGCGAGCCATCGCCGGTAGGTAAAAGGGATTTCGAGGAAGCTCTGAATAATATCTACAATGTACGCTCTAAGTACGTGCATACTCTCAAGCCGCTTCCCAACGAATTTTTAGCTTTTTCAGGCTCCAGTGAGACAGTCCATATAGGTGGCGAGCTAATCTTGACTCTTCGTGGTTTAAGAAGGGTAGCAAAGTCAGTAATTCAGTCCTTTATAGAAAACCAAGAACAGATTGAGAAGGAACCTTACAATTACACTTGGGAAAGCCCCAATATAATTCAGGCAAAAATGTGTCCTAGCACGTGGATATCAAGAACGGATGGCCTTTCGAATGAGAGTTTTAGACTGTATTTTGAGGGATACATCTCACTTCTCGACCAATTCTTCACCAACCACCCAGATGGACAATTGTATGACGTTCGAAGGGTTCTAGAAATAGGATTAGCCAAACGCAGCCAACTTAAGCCTGAGCATCATCGGGCCCTCGTCGGCCTATATATTGCCTTTGCTTATTTCACCCATCCGACTCTTCACCCTGAAACCAAGCTTGAAAGCATTGATTACGAAGCTATAAACCTTCCTTCTATCGAGTCATTAATAATTCACACTGCGACGGGAGAAGTAACAGACTGGCCTATTGAAGAACATATAAGGCAGCATAATGCCTATTTCAAAAAACGACATAAGACGTCCGGAATCAAGGTACCTCCTAAATTAGAAGCATGTATGGATCTCGCGCTGGTTGAGCGATGGCGAGCATCAGGCGATCACGATAAGGCGTTTGAGACGCTCAATTGCGCAAGAATTAATAGTCCTGGGCTAATTGAGATACACAGTTTTAGCGACTCCTTCACTTCAGACTCAGCTATTAATTGGCTTAGAATCGTTTATCCATCGTTGAATAAACTACGTTCACAAAACACCTTGGACGAAAGCGGGCTCTAGAAGATAGGCACGCAATCAGGTCGCTCACATCGATAACCAATATAAACTGGGGCGATACAGCAGCGGCCAATCCTAGGAGCTTCACGATGCTTGCAACCGATGATCCATTCGAACGCGCAGAGCAATATCAGGCCCAACGAGGCGAATGGGTGGTTGGCGGGCTGGAAACCCAGGTTTTCTGGCCAAATAGGGCTCAGCTGATAACCTTTGAGGGGATAGAGTTTTTGCTGCAACCAGCTATATCCGAAGGGCAGCATCGGAGCCTCCCTGCAATCGCGCTTCGAGTTAATGGTCAAGACATGACTGTCAATGAAGGGCGAGCGGCAGTGATGCGCTTGGCGACTGCAATGGCCTGGCGTGAGGGTGCGAAAGTAGAGATAGTCATGTGGGGTGGTGGTAGCCATCCACATCGAGTAGGTATGCTTCGCAACAACGCCTTTACCGAGTTTTTTTCTGACGAGAACCTCCACTCCCCTCAAAGCGATGAAGCCCGCAAAGCGATGGCCTACTATCGTGAAGGGCTGTCACTCGGCAATCCCTTCTACTCGTTTCTCGGATTCTACAAAGCGTTTGCCCGCTCTCTGCCTGTTGGCCGAGAACGAGGGCCGTGGATCCAGCAGGCCCTCCCGGTATTAACGGACAGAGACTCAATCGCACGTCGTGATGAGTTGCAGGCTCTTGGGACTGACATTTCCGACTACCTAGCAACACAAGGCCGCCATGCTATCGCACATGCCGAACGCGACGATATCGTAGATCCTGATGACCCGGCTGATCACCAGCGGATTCACATGGACAAGCCACTGATGAGACATCTTGCTGAGCTCGCTATGGAGGAGCGTCTTGGGGTGCCAGCACGGTGGGCATATGAACGGGAGCACCTGTATGAGCTCGAAGGATTTCGTGCTCTGTTTGACCAGGAGCAGTTGGACAGCCTGAAGCAGGGTGAGCTCGCTCCGAACCGGCAATGCGAAATTCCTGATGACTTTTACGTACTCGCACGCAAAGGAAAGTCATGCGCTCCCCTTGGAAATATGCGCCTTATATCCGCTGGCATGGATGACGGGAAGGTAGGTGTTCGTCTGGAGTCGGCCAACGGTCGAGTGGCGTTTATTTTTTGGATGGATTTCAGAAACGAACGTTTGCTAATTGATCCTCTAGCGGGTTGTGGCTTACTAAATGAACGGCGTGATAGCAGAAGTGACATCCCGTCGGAGCTCTCTCTACAGGAGTTTAAATTCGCCTTGTACTGTTATGCGTCGGTGGAAATCTGGTCTTCAAACCTGCAACAGCGCTTAGGTAAATCAGAGCCTTTCATACTGGAGAATGCCATGCCAGACTTGTCTGGGCATCGGCAGATCATCGACGAGCTCAAGGCCGCCTTGGAGAGAATCCCCCCTGAAGAGGACTAACTCCGTGGAGGCGTTGAAGTTATTCGACTCCCTAAATGTAATCACCAGTTGCAGCAGATCCCCCCCGAGAATAGTAATTCTCGCGGAGGATTCGATGTCTCCCGGCTAAACTTAGCCAAGTTCAACTCTGTATAGTGATTAAACGGGTGCCAACCTAAGCGGCATCCTGCATTCATTTAATTTACTCTTGCTCAACCATAACTTCTGGAGCCCTACACTTGATCATTCGCACTTGCTTTATTCTGGATAAATGAAGGCCTTCAAGAAAATGATGATGACTACCAGCGCATTTTATCTCCTGGCATACCATTCTTGCTATAATTTTTTGCTTGCTTCCGAAGGGATTGATAATGTCCCCTAAGTTGTTTCACATACTCCACATCTACAATGGCACCTTGCGTTGCAGCTACAACCACCTCATACATCTGAAACAGGTCATGATTCACCGCATCATCAGTCAGCTCCGCTGGCACTAATCCTCCCTTCCTCAGAAAACTGTTGTATAGATCTAAAATTGAGGCAGTTTCACTGTCGGGGTGGTTACAGAAACGTCCGAACCCCCTAAGAAGGCAAGCGTAGCCCACCCATAGGCTCAGCATCTGTCTAGATGCATACTTCGGTTTTTTGTTGAATACAGGAAATCTAGCTTTTAATAGATCAGTGAATTGCTGATACCTAAAATCGTCATCTCTCTTGTTGAACTCCAAAAACGCAGAATTCTTAGTATCAATGTAGCGAAAATCAACCAATGCATTTGGAAACAGTGAAGCCGTCTCCGCGATTGCGCGTCGCCGAACAGCTATCTGACCCTCCGAAAGATTTGGATTTACGAGTTCTACCAAAACCATCTTACCTTCAGATTCTTTTCGAGCGACGGCGTCAAATCTCGAACTAATCCCCGGAAGCTGTGACTCTACCTCAATAACATATCCCTTACTTCTGTATTCACTTACTATCAAATCAAGCTGGTACCTTTCATACTCTTCCATTACCAAAAACTCCCATTATTATCGGCATAAGCTTCAACTTTAACGGCGGTCGCATGTTGCTTAGGCAGAGCGGAACCTGAAGGCGTAAGCCCCGCCCCATTAGCAATCATCAGCGCCCCTGCGATTTCAGACGCGAAACCGATAGGGACGACCAGGCTTGCGCTGGGTATTGGAGCAAAGCGTTCAGTGATGATCCGAGCTACTGTCTTATCGTTCTTAAGGATATGTGGAGCGAAACCATCAATGGTGTGCTTCAAACCATTATCAACATCTATATATTGCTGACTTATTGGAAAATAAAACACCTTTACGGTTACCGCTCCCTCGTAGGGAATTATCCCAGGGTACTTGATCGCTACAGCTCCTCGAGCCACATTCTCAACCAGTGCCTTCCATATGTTCTTCTTGTTGGAGGTCGAATTAACAGAAGACGGGTTACCTAAAACCGTAAACTCAATCGGGATCGTCATAATCTATTCCGGTCATACATACGTTGAAGGAGCCTTAGCAGTGAGCTTCACTATCGACTTCATTTGAACTTACAAAAATTTCAAGCTTCGTCGGCCTCTGCCTGAAAAATCTCAATCAGCTTCTGGTTATAGTCATCGAGATACATCTGGAGTCCATCACGATCAATTAACCGCACGCCCGCCGTAACGGCCAATTCTTTTGCAGACTTTGTGTAATAGGAGTTCGTGACTACCATAGCCTCGTCGCACCCGTAGAACGCTTTAGCAGAGATGGCTTGCTGCACAGCAGCATTGCCCACAGAGCCAGAGTAGTTCTTAGCCTGGATGACCATGTTTTTACCGAACCGGGTAACGAAAAGGTCGGCGCCTTGATCAGCCGTCTTCTTGGTCTCTTTGACGTCATAGCCAATGGTCTGGAAGATCTCAACCAGGAAGGCTTCAAACTGAAACCCATCCATAGCATCCACCAGGTACATGGTGATGAACTGATTCGGATTAAAATGCTCCAGCTGAGATCCCAGACGCTCGACGAGAATATCGAAATAAATCTCTTCGCAGAGGCTCAGGCCATTCCGGAAAACCTGTATCGGGAGGAGTGGCACACCAGATGTCGACGCCGCCTGGGGATTGAATTGCACATTGGGGAAAGCAACGTCATTTTCCCACAGGTAGTAATAGAACAAGGCCAAGTCAGACCTGAAGGTCGTTCCTGCCTCTTCAATCCAAGAACGTAAGGTGTCGGTAAGATCAGTCCGAATGTGGCGGGTCAATTCTGTGGAGAAGCCCAGATAGACAGAGTTGAAGGCGGTGGTCTGTAGCAGCTTGTCCAATAGGGATGGAAGACCTTCAAGTTCGTCAAAGCCTTTGCGAATCAAGACTTCCCTGAACAGCTCTCTCTCGCTGTACACACCATCCAACCGTGGGCCGGGTACCCCTGCGTCATCGCTGCTACCTGCGCGCTCCCGGGTGGTGTGAATGAAGTTCGTGAAGTACGGCTGCTTTAGCTCCGAGTATTTTCTCAATACGTTGTTCAGAAGATCGTTGAGCTGGGCTTGCTCCTTCTTCTTCCCGAAAAAGTCTTGAATCAAGCCTTTGGATCTGTATTGAAAGTCGGGATAAAACGAAGGATCCAGTGGCGTGAGGTGTCGCAACGTGAGCTCTGATGAAGGCGAAACCTGAGAGCCCATGCACCACGGGCATGCGATCTCGAAGGTAGTTCTGCTGCATCCATTGCATTGGTAAATCATCGCGTCGATTCCTTTCTTGAGTCATCGCGCGGTCTCGCGCTTATCTTGCAAGAGAACATAGCTCAGTGCCATCAGCTCGTCCATCGGGACTATCCAGAGTGACAGAACCGTGCTTGATCAAGTCCTGACGGTACTGATAAAAGCGCCCAATCACGGACACAGTGATCACAATAACACCTGCATCTACCTGGTTGACAATCACTAGAAAATGCACAAAAATGCCAGTTGACACTACTTAGAATTTGCACGCTTTTCGGAGAGTCAAATGCCAGAATTCCAGCATCCAAGCGAGATTGAGCCGAAGCTCAGCCGAGCCCATCTCGATGTCGTTTTCAATAACCTCTTGGACGCTGCGTATAAGGCACTAGAGGCTACTTCGACAGACGATGACACCAATTGGACACGAGGGGTTTTTCCGTATGGGCGCATCCATGGTCGCTTCATACGTCTTCAACGTGAGGGTGACCTTCCTTGGTTCCGACTCGTCAACAAAACACTGGATTACACAGTCAGCGTCAACGGGGTTTTGATGCAGTTCGTAACTGATGACCCTGACCTACGCAAGAAAGGGCATCGTTTACAAAAAAACCAAGTCGAGCGATATCACGACAGCCTTCTCGGGCCAGCCAACGATGGCAACCTCACTTGGCGGGTATACGTAGATAGTGATCGTAACCCTGATGGGCCGACCCTGACGGTCTCGATCTTGGGTTTCGACACGAACCGGAACGTTATCTGCAAATGGGTTCACAACTATGAGCCTTTGGTCTCGGTTCGCACGACCGCGCTTTCGCCAGTCGTTGAGATTGTTGACTCGCTGCCGATCCGTCGCGAGAAAGACGCCGCACAGACAGAAATGAAAGATACCGACTCGAAAGATGAATAACACAACAGGCTTCCTGCCTTTGGGTGATGAGTTTTCGCCCGACAAGCTCCGCCTCGCTAGGTGCGCGGCGGGGCGATCCCTTGCTGAGATTGGTGAGCTACTTGGCGTTACCAGGCAGTACGCGCACAAGCTTGAGGTCAACGCGATACCCTCCCCTAATCAACTGGAGCGGCTTTGCGAAGTCCTGAAGGTTGGGGAAAGCTTTTTCTTTGCCCCCCGAAAAAGTGGCGTCGAGCTAGAGCAATGCCATTTCCGGAGCGTCCGAACTTCGACTCTTACTCTCAAAAAAACCATCGCCGCTCAAGTTGAGATGTTCGAGTTGCTGGTTGATGAGCTGGACAAGGAGGTCGCATTTCCTGTCGTGGACTTCGCTGCCCTTGATGAACCTGTCACCGGTGCTGGGAAGATTGAGTTGGTAGCGGAGCGATTTCGCAGGGAACAAGGATTAGGCTTAGGGCCGCTATCAAGTGTGACAAAGCTCGCAGAGAAGATTGGCGTTTTGGTGGTCAACCTTGCAGACGCTGATGACCGAATTGATGCTTTTTCTCTGTTTAACAAACGTCCTTTAATCGTTCGCAATACATCCAAGGCCAACCCTGGAAGGCAACGGTTTGACCTGGCCCATGAGCTCGGCCATCTAGTCATGCATCAAGGGATCGAGACAGGGTGCCGTGAGACTGAGGAACAAGCCAACCAGTTCGCCAGCGCACTCCTGATGCCACGAGCAAGCTTCGCTGCGGAGTTTCCGACCATGAGAGGGAAGTACCTGAACTGGCCAGCGCTCAAGGAGCTAAAGCTTCGCTGGAAGGTGAGCTTCAAGGCATTAATCTATCGGGCTCGTGCATTGGATCTGCTAACTGCCGATCAAGCGAAGAGTGGCTTTACCTACCTAGCGCGTAAAGGGTTTACAAAAAGCGAAGAGTTTGACGATTTGATTCCGATGGAGTCCCCCCTCCTCGTTCAGCGCGCAATCGACTTACTGGACTACGCGACGTGGAATCGCGTGCTCGCTGCTGCCGGCTTGAGCACGGAGATGGTGAAGATTCAGTTCATGTTGAACGTACCTATCGCCCCTTTACGGTTAGTGAACAGCTGCCAACGCTAGGCTTAACAAAGCTAACCGTGGAGGCAAGCTTGCCATGAACAAGCCACTCTTCGACTTTGACCTCAAACGCGTCTCCCGAAAAAACTACATAACAGGGAAAGCCGCCATCAACTTCCCTCATCCTGGAAGCACCACCGGTGGATGGCATTTCCTTTCCTATTTTGATCGGGAGTCCGGCGTGGTCAAGGTGTCGTTAGCAGGTATCCATTATCCTGAAACCACTGGCTACTTTGGCGACCAGGGCATTATTGACGTGACCGATGAGCTAGCAAAGCGAGGATGGTCTGTTGAAGGACGGCAGCTGTTCATGGCCGATCACTACCGAGCCGCTGCGGACATGATCGTTAGATGGGCATTGAGTGAGTCCATCCACTGCAGTGTCGAGGTTGATGATTGGTTCTCCTCTAGAGCTGAAAAACAGCGACTGCGTGAGATTCTAGATACAGGAAGGTCAAAGCTTTCCGAGGTGGGCCGATGGCAAAAAGTGGAAGCGTGGCTAAGTGCGCAAACCTTCAGCTAGGATAGCGGCCTTGCGCGCCAGTCCTTCCGGATGTGCCCGTGCTCCATTAATAGCCAGAGCGTTCTGGTATCGTTGGAACACCAATCCATAGCTCACCGTCAGCCCTGAATTTCAGTAACGGATGGAACGCTGTGCGTCCCAGTCAGTGGGAGTATTCGATGAAGCATGTCAGGTTAATCCGACACGGAGAGAGTGCCGCGAACGCCGGTGAAGCCAGCCTAGATCACGCGAGCATCCCGCTCACGTCTAAGGGTGTCGAGCAAGCGCATCTAGTGGCCTCGTCATTCAGCCAAGCCCCAGATCTGATCATTGCCTCGCCGTTCTCCAGAGCCCGCGCAACAGCGACGGCGACCGTGGCTTTGTTCTCTTCCGTCCCGTTTGAAATCTGGCCCATTCACGAATTCACGTACCTTGAGCCTGCGCGATGTGCGAACACGACAGTTGCTCAACGGCGGGAGTGGGTAGACGCATATTGGTCTAAATCAGACCCTGCATTCGGAGACGGTGAAGGCGCCGAGTCGTTCTTGGACTTTGTATCTAGAGCTCAGGCGTTTCTGCATAAGCTTGCAGCGCATCCTGGCGACGATTTGGCTGTGTTCTCACACGGGCAATTCATCAATGCAGTGGCGTGGTTGATCGAGCGCAAGCCGCAGCAAATTGATGGTCGAGCTATGGCGGAATGGCGGGACTATGAAATCACTAATCATGTACCCAATTGTCGTGGCTACCTGCTAACCCTGCATCCAGACGACGCAACTTGGAAAGTGGTCAGTAGTTAAATCTTAACGCTAGTTGTAGATGCCTCGGGCATAGAAGGTCTCAGCGCTATATAAATGCCTTCCTCGCGTAAACAAGTGAGCTCGGCATGGAAAGTCAAAGCGGTCACTTCGAGTGGCCCCGTTCGGTCGCGACTGCTTGAAACGGTATGCTCTCTCGAGTTGCCAGACTGTTGGATAGGAGCAGGGTTCGTGCGCATTTCGATTTGGGATTATTTGCACGGGCGTGATTCGCTCCTGTCTCAACGGACGTTGACGTCATGACCCTAGAAGAATGATGTGAACGCGCCTTCACACCTAGAACCTGATTGGGGAAAACTCGAACAAGGTCTGCTGCCAAATGCACAGTGAGCTTGCTGGGGAGATGGCTAGTTGTTCCACAAGCGCTCCAAACGATGGATAATGTGCGCCCCACACGGATTGTGCGAATCGCTAGAATGACGAGAACGATTTCGGTAATTGGCAGCTTCAAGCAGCATAACCGCGAAATTCAAAGAACTTGCGAAATCTTCCGAAATATTGGCCTCCACGTCAATTCTCCGGAAAGCGCTGAAATCGTAGAAGAAGGCATTGATTTCGTGCGATTTCATACAGATCCTCAAGCTTGCTCAGACGCAGCTATCCAGTCTCTAGCGCTTCATCGCATACTGCGCTCCGACCTAGTATATGCAGTGCTTCCCTACGGGTACATTGGTAGAACAACGTGTTATGAGGTAGGGCGCATCCTGCAATCGAAGCGGCCAATCTATTTCAGCGAACGTCCAGGAGATTTCCCTGTGCACATCCCAGATGCCTTCGTCGTGGACGTCGCTCGCCTCAGCGCATTGCTTGAGCAAGACGATTGGAGCCCTGAATGGCTTTTCTCTGGTGTCAACAACGAGGAAGGAATTCTCGAGACTCGCCTTATAAATGGAGATTTTGTCGATGACTGAAATCACAATTAATTTGGCGAAAAGCAGAAAAGGTGTACGCGTCATTAAAATTAGACGCACTAAAATAAGGAAGCGCCAAATTGTGCTGATCGGGAGTATGAGTGTTTACTCTGAACTCTGCGCTTATGCCGAAGTCCTTAATAACGCAGGTATTCCTACAATTGTTCCTGAAGCAGAAAAGGATGCTTTAAATCAGTATTCGCTGCAAGATCTTGAGCAGTTCAAGCGCGAAGTTTCACACAAGCATATCAGGCAAGTCCGCCACCCAGAGACATGGGGCGTCCTCGCTGTAAATCTTGATCGCCATGGAATACTTAACTACGTCGGCCCTAACACTTTCGCGGAAATTGCAGTCGCATTTGCACAGTTCAAAAAGATCTACTTGATACAAAGCATACCACACGCGTATCTCGATGAACTTTCCGCATGGCAGGCCATACCACTCAAAGGTCGTTTAGATACTCTTATCGAAGACTACATGGAGGCGACACGGAGCCCTAGCAGACAACTGAAACTTTTTGAGTGATGCCACATGTCAGCCTTCATGAACTCAGTGCGTCTAAAAAGCTTATTCCTTCATTTCTTTGATGTGCACTTTCTCGAAGAAAAAGGAAAGATGTCGTTAAATCCTCACTTTCAGCGCGAGATGCGAATTGCCACAAGAATGGCAGTCGCCACTTCTGAGACAGTGTACATTCCAGCAGCCTCTTATTTTGAGTCTGGTTTTTGCCGTGTCATCCTTAGTGAGTTCGAGGAACTTATAGGCCTGGGGATGATAGTCCTACTAGGAAGTTCAACTAGCTTAGAAGATTATGTGCTTGAGCGACAAGATGAAGGTTTTTATCGGCCAGGTAGCGACCAGCATATCTGGTACAAGGCGCAATACGCACTCGAAAAACTCCCTACGTATATTCGCCGTGAGCGTAGCGCGACTAAAGATATTATTGACCATTGGCGATCCACAGTTGATGATCAAAGCTTGATCCGGCGCCTGCATGATGCCGCGCCTGAATTATCCTCTAGCCTAGAGAAGCGTCTCGACATAGTACCGAATGAGCTAGGGCGGTTAGCCTTCATCCCAGAGCACGTTTACGAAATCTTGGATTTGGCAGGTGCGCCAAGTCTGGTAAGAGCTAGGATTCGCGATGTCATAAATCAAGGGTACTTCGACAGCTACGCACGGGGGCTAGGTGCAGGTTTTATAACCGATCTGAGATATCTTTCAAGCACGTTCGAGCTTCCGTCTTATGGTACGAACCTGTCATATCCTAGTTTACAACGGCTGCTGCTGGAAAAGGATAAGTTGAAAGAGTTCTCAACATGTTCTCCGTTTTCACTCGGATCAATCATCGACGCTGTAGGCTGGCAAAATTCCGCATTACCGATCACCACACCTCCGGTTATCACTCCGGCCAACGCCACAATCTACTTACCAAATCAGCCCATTATGACTATATCTGCAGTCCCGCCCCTTGAAGTCCAATCATCTACTAAACCTCTAAAGATACTGTGCATAGCTGCTGCGCAGGTAGAGCTTAAAGCTCTGACGGTCAAGTTCGCCGATTTGTTTGAGTGCGAGCCCAAAACAAGATTTATTGGTCAGGATAAGCGCTACGCAGCGTCCAAATTCACCGACCCCAAAAACGGATCTGAGTGGTACGTTGCTACGCTGGCTCAACAGGGCAATGTTGAAGCATCCGGAGGGGTCGCTGCATTGTCTCACGCACTTAACCCTGATCTAATATTGATGGTCGGCATGTGCATGGGTATGCCTGGTCGTAGTTTGAAAATCGGTACCGTTGTAATTCCTTCTGAAGTGGTTGGCTTTGATCACGAGCGCTTCAAAAATGGTGAGACTCAACACAGGCCTCATTTTGGTATCGCCGCTAATGGCTTCCAACGAATTGCTCGAATTGTAGCCACGACCGACCGAGACTACGAGACAGTTGTCGACAAAGCTGTGGCTAGCGCGAGTGTGAAAATTGAGGATCCGGATGCTCCCTTGATCCAGGCTATTACAAAGGCATTCTCAGACGTCATCGCGTTCGATATGGAAAGCTTCGGTTTTTACAGAGGTGTGCCTGAAGGTAGTCAATCATTGTGGATCAAGGGAGTAGCGGACACAGGCGAACCTCAATCAAGTACGATGGATGGCCGCGACTCTAAACAAGTTGCTCAAAAAACAGCGACTTACAACGCTGGAGATTTTGCAGTGGAGGTAGTCCGAGCATGGCACGAGGCTACGACATCACAAGATTGATCTTGCTCAAAATCTCTGAACTGGGCAGCCGGCATAATGCCCAGCCCGACATTTGCCATCCGAGTTGATGCCGCCGTCGTCTCATCCATACATCCTAGCGCAGAATGATTCTCGCAAAAACAAAAGGCCCTCATGGAGGGCCTTTGCTCGTGCTAACTGTGACTCACTTGGAGAGCCACGACTCCACGACATCCGAACCATGCTCAGCTTTCCAAGCCTTCAGCAGCTTGTGATTCCCACCCTTGGTCTCGACAATTTCACCCGAATGCGGGTTCTTGTAGACTTTCAGCTCGCGAGCCTTGCGAGTACCTTTCTCTGAAGGCGCAGCCAAAGGGGCGGATTTCCCACGTTTCGCAGCTGTAGGATCCAGCAGGCTGATCACGTCACGCAAGCTGTAGCCGTACTCAGCAAGCAAGCCACGCAGTTTGGTCTCAAACTCCATTTCTGCTTTCAAGCCAGAGTCATTTTTCATGGCATCCAGCTCGGCGAGCTGGGCAGCGAGCTCTAGTTCGAGTTTTCGGTATTCAGCGAGACGGGACATTCGAGTTCCTATGGGTTTTGATGGCGCAATACGTCACATGGTAGGTGATGATCCTGTTCTGGTCACCTCTCATCACCTACGTCCAGGCACTCTAGATTGTGCTTCAGCCAAAGCGACTAGCTTGATGGACAGAGAACGGGATTGAACGTAGCTTGCCAGTACACAGGTACGATGGAGTAGTTGTCTATGAAGGACTCATTTTCTAAGCGCAATGGATTCGCCAACGCTGCTGAAGCCGAGATTACAGTCAGGGAAGACGCGCCTGAGGAGCTGCGAGGCTACTTGGTTCAGCTCTGCTACGACTGCGGATTGAAGCCGAAAGATTTGCGAGCCATCCTGTGCAAGGCGTTAAAAAAACAGCCCGACCAGAACAATTGGAGTGATTTCCCCAATGTTGACTGGGAGGTCAACGAGCTATTGAGGGAGTGCAAGTGGTACAAGGTTTACGACGTAATCGAGCGGATTCAGCATGATTTAGGTGAGCGTAACTACAGCTCTGACGTCTACGAGCATTTCCACACGGAACTGAATGAATATTTCGTCGAGAACGGCATCGGGTGGCAGGTAGCAGATGGCCGTGTTGAGATCCGTGGGCCCGAGTCATTTGAAGTCATTGTGCGCCATGCGCGAAAAACTGAGCATGACTATGGCCATGTCACCGCCAGCAAAGAGTTACACGAAGCTATAGGTGACCTTTCACGCCGTCCGAATCCAGATCCAACAGGCGCCATTCAGCACGCCATGGCATCGCTAGAGTGCGTCGCCCGTCAAGTGACTGGGGACGTAAAGGCTAACCTTGGCGACATCATGAAAAGGAACGGCACCATCATTCCAGCGCCGCTCGATCAAGCAGTGGTCAAGGCTTGGGGGTATGCATCTGAAAATGGTCGTCACATACGAGAAGGACGAGAACCTTCGTTCAATGAAGCAGAGCTCATCGTTGGGCTTTGTGCGTCTCTAGGCACCTATTTGATTAAGAATGCCCAGTTGGGTGAGTCGAACCAAGGAGACACAAAGTTGGATGCATTTTAGATGCTTACGCATTTCCAGAGAGGTCTGTCTGCCTGGATACACGCAGGTAATGCACGCCCCCCCACCAAGACTGATTAACTAAGCATCCATTCAACGCCTATAGTGATACGAGGATTGCTTAGGAGAATGCCTGAGGTTCCAGCCAGTTGTTTTTTGCTGACACTGGCAGTTGCGGGCAGTGACTCATCCAAGCCTCACCTGAATAGCCCCAGGTTTTCTAGGCACCTTGCAAGCTAATTGCGTAACGCTTTTCATACTCTACCGGTGACAGCTGATTGTTGAAACCATGTCGGCGCTTTGCGTTGTAGAACATCTCGATGTAATCGAACACATCACTCCGAGCATCTTCCCTTGTGGTGTAAATTCTCCGCTTGATCCGTTCCCGTTTCAGAAGCTGGAAAAAGCTCTCGGCCACGGCGTTGTCATGACAGTTGCCTGGGCGACTCATGCTGGCAACCAAATTGTTTGCCTTCAAAAAGCTGCGCCAATCGTAGCTGCTGTACTGGCTGCCTTGGTCGGAATGAACCATCACCTCTTGCTTCGGTTTGCTTGGTGTTTGCACCTCTGTGAAGCATAGATCGTAACGCATACCGTCCTCATGATTCGCAGCGTAGAATCGCAATTCAAAGCGTTCTGTTATCGTTCTAAAAGTAATTTAGTCGCTCTTAGTCATAGGCCTTCTGGAGAGCCGCGAATGGACACAACTCGACGCGTACCAGGCAGGGCCTACCAAGCGGCCCGTGATCCCGAGCGTCTACTCATTGAAGAGCTCGCCGAAGCTCTCTCGGCTGCAGGATATCCGCTGCTGCTAGATGATGACTCAGCTATGTATGCTGAGCAAAGGCTGAAAGAGGCCAGAGCGGTAGCGCGTTCATCCCAGGTAGGTAGCGTTAGCGAACGCAATGCGGGTGAACTCTCGGCGAGAGAGGTATGCCAGGTATTGCGAGAGGTCACCTTCGAGCGACGGACGATGACCAAGGTGAGTCAGGCGTCTTGGGGTGAGATTTATGCGGGCCATTTCGTGGTGAGCGTCGAGGGTTGGCATATATCGATCTACAACGACAATGACACGCTCGACCACTGCGAAGAATGCGTGAGTCCAGAAGGACTCCGATGGTCGTTTGGCGCAGGGGATCGATTTGGAACAGATCCCATTGCGTTACTCAGCACATGGGAGCATCAGACGCTTGAACGTCTCCTAAAGGCGCTCTAGGGAGCCAAGGTCGAGCGGGCCTCTACGAGGGCGGCTGTCGTTAACCAAGCCTCGAGTTGCCGAGTCTTGGCCCTGCGGGCTTTCATCCTCCCGCCTGCGCGCTCCGCTTGCCAATGATCGCACTTCACTTTTCCACCAGGATTGCCGGGTCAACATTTATCGTGATTGAGACAACACAGGATATTCGCCGCCTACGGTTCCGGTCTTAACCTTCGATTTGACCTGTTCGAATCGCTAACCTGACCGCTTGTGCAGTTGTTGCGACTCCAAGACGTCGGCGGGCCAAGCGCAGGTGATTCTCAACAGTACGCTCAGACAAGCCAAGAGTTGCAGCTATATCCGCTTGCCGGCGTCCTGCCGATATCCAAGCCAGAACCTCACGCTCTCGCCGTGAAAGGCTGTTAACCACCTCACCCACTGGTGCCTCGAGTAAACGTCGAGCGGAGAAAAAAGCCGCCGTAGCGACGATACTTAATCCAAGCCGTACTCGCGCCGATCCATTTATCCCTTCACCGCCAAAGCTCATGGCACCTTCAAGCCCCAACGGCCCGAATACGGGAACCTGCAATCCCTGTAGACCCGGCCCGCTAGGTGAGCGTATGACCTGATAGCAGTCTTCGCCATGCAGGTGCTGTTTCTTCCAGAAAAAGGCTTCACGAGCACTCAGAATATGACGAGTAACCGGGCAGCGTCTTACGTACGTCTCAGCATCAACCCCTTGGCCTTCGCCAAACCAATCCCCCTCGACCCAATAAAGGCGTTCGACAACCTCTTCGCTTGCGGAAGAAGCCGAAAAGAGTACAAAACGATCATACCCATAGGGCCTAGCAATCCGACGGACGACATCTTGGATTGTGCCGAGATCGCGCGCCGCTTCAATTTCGAGAGCGGCGAGCAACGTTGCCTCTACAGGCGCGTTATTCAAGTCGGCTCAACCTCCTTCAGAAGAGCGCCCGCCGCTAATTTACCCAAGTTATTCCCCGCCAGAGGGCTGTCACCGGTTAGCAATTTTCGGTCTTTGAAAGTAGCCCCGGAAATCCCCTCATTGATAATCTCGACCCCCAGCGCCTTTAACTGCTCGCCAAACTTCCAGGTCAAATGGCCAGGCATGTAGCCGATTTCAGGTGTCTTCGCGTCAAGAGAGTCGGGAAAAGCGCACATCTTGTAGCCGTTGAAAATATAGGAGGACTTAGACTCCCCAAGGCCCGCCGCTAGCAGCGCTGCTGGGCCGTGACATAGGGAAATCACGAACTTGTCGTTAGCGACGGCCCATTGCAGGACACGTTTCACTTCAGTGCTTTCCGGCAACCCAATCAGAGCCCCGTGACCACCAGGTATAAAGACGCCTATGTAGTCCGAGTCATCACCCAACGCTGTTTCTATCACGTCAGCCAGCTTCAGAGGGCTTTTGAACTGCTCGCGGTATTTAGCGTAGAAATCCTTCACCTCAGTATCTTCTGAAGGCATGGCCCAAAACTCAAATTTCACCGGGTTGCCAGACAGCGTCGCGACATCGAAAGCAAAGCCTGCTTTATCGAGGTGATACATAGGCAGCAAGGTTTCAACAGGATGGTTGCCCGTGGAAAACATCGTGCCGTTGTCTGTCAGCAAATATCGCTCATCCGCGCCAATCAGTAGGATCTTCCATCGCCCACCTTTGTAAGCGTTGGGATAGTCAGCACCACTGAGATCAGATTTCGGGGAAGTGAACTGGCTTAGCGAATATGGCGATGGGAAAAAGGCGTTGTCCTCTGCATGATCTGGCGCTGGGCGTTTGTCGTCACTCTGCGATGTAGCCATGGTCTGTCCTCGATTGGGCCAAATATTGAATGCAATCCTAGTAGCGCGACGTAGAGCTTGCAATGAGGGAATTCCCCTAAAAACCCGATCCGTCATCCGACGTTCTCGTCGAGGATCAAATCTAATGAATAGGCTATTTAGGCTGAGGTTAGGCCATTGCGATTGGCGAACGTAATCACTTTGGCGAATCGGGCTCGCAACCTCTGACCCCTCAGTTCGATCTAAGTGAAAGATTGAGTGTATTCAGGGCTTTCACTAAGCGACAAAAGAACTACGCAGGTGACCGGTTTTTGATGGTAATGGCTGCTAGCGATGAGTTCATAAAGGGAGCTGATGACAGCTCGAAAGGCCGTAGACTTAACGCCCTCGTACTTCTAGCTACGGAACGCCAGAGAGTACGAGGGAAACTTAACTCAAGTTACTGATGTTCAGCGACTCAGCAACCTCTTGAGCACGAGTAGAGCAACAGCACCGATTGCCAGTGCAGCAACTGGCTTCTCTTTGACGAACGTAGACACGCTGTCCAGTGCATCGCCGTAGGTTTGTGTCAGCTGACCTGCAGCTTGGCGTCCAGCACCTTCAGCTTCAATCTTTGAATCACCCAGCATTTTGCCTACGGCGCTCTGAGCTTTGCCTGCAACCTTCTCTACAACACCTTCGACCTGTTCGCTCTTCATGATTAACAAAACCTTCGTCTGTAATTGGGTAGCCCAGGAGAAGCCTGGGCTTGAGGCAACCTGCACAGAGTTAGGGAGATGCGCTCAATGATTAGTTCAAAGTTGATGAACCTCTGGATTCATCCGCAAGACACCTACCATTTCTTGTGCTGCGCTATGCTGAGCGTCCCCTAAGGAGAACACGTCAATGCCAAAGGAATACTCGCTGCCGGATGTGCTGGAAAGGATGTATCAAAACCAGTTCGTCTTGGAGGCAGCAATAATGGAGTTGACCCTCAACGTAGAAGCGCACGGTCATGCGGACGTAGGAGATAACGTCCGGGGCGCCCTGGAGGCAATCGGCGAGAACGCGGGCCACCTAAAACAGGGCTTGGCGCGTCTCAGCAAGCTCCCATGAGGCAGCCACTATTTGATTTTGATCTCAAACGTGTCTCACACGAGCACTACATCACTGGAAAAGCTGCGATCAATTTTCCGCACGCATGGAGCACCACGGGTGGATGGCATTTTCTGTCGTATTTTGAGCGAGAATAAGGTGTGGCCAAGGTGTCACTGGCAGGCATTCATTATCCTAACACCACCGGATACTTTGGAGACCTGGGGATCGCCGACGTCACCGATCAGCTAGCTGACCGTGGCTGTGCTGTTGAGGGACGGCGGCAGTACATGGCTGATCACTACAGGGCTGCTGCGGACATGATCGTGAAATGGGCACTTAGCGACTCTGCTCACTGCAATGTCGAGATTGATGACTGATTTCCTTCCCCGTCAGAGAAACAACGACTACTCAAGATCCTAGAAGCGGCAAAGCCGAAGCTCTTCAAAGTTTGCAGGCTGCACAAAGTGGAGGTTTGGCTAAGCTCGAAGTAACGTCACTACCGCACTTTGGAAAGCAGCCGCCTGGAGCGAGCTGAACGAGGGCAAAGGATATGCGCAAAAAAGCTCAGTCTTTGTTTATCCCGCTTCTGATTCTCTGCGCTGTCCTTTGGGCAATGGGAAAAAAAGACTCGCCTCCAGTTCTCGCCCCGCTTAACCAACAGGCCACGCCGAGCATGCCAGTCTCTGCCCCATTACCAGCAAACCGGCCAGCACGACCTCCAGCAGTCGATCAGTTCGTAAACGCTGATAAATTGAATTTGCGTAATCAGCCTGGTGGCAAGGTCATCTCCACCCTGAAACGCGGGGAGAAGGTACAGGTATACGAAAAGAAGAATGGCTGGGTTCGCGTCAGCTTGGATGGCCAGCCAGCTAAATGGATATCGTCCAAAAGCCTGTGCGACGGGGCGAACTGCTACGCCGCTACCAAACCGGAACCAGTCCGTCAGGCGAGACCTGCTCCTCTGCCTGTTCCTCGGCAAGCGCCGAGTCATGGATCCTCCTGCCCTTGTTCGTCCGGCACCGTTTGTATAGGGCCTAGGGGCGGTAGATACTGCATTACCTCAGGGGGAAACAAGCGCTATGGGGTTTGATGGGATATTTATTACTTCTTGTCGAAACATCCTGATGAGTAGCCCAGCAGTCGAACATAAACGTCAGTGCGGCTGTGAAAAGCTGTCCTGAATCCACTAAGCCGCAGAGAAGAACGCCACTTTAGCGGTAAGACGATCCGCCAAACCTGATAGCTCGATGCTAGCTGCCGCCACTTGGCGCGCGCCGTTGGCAGACTCAACAGTCGAGCCATGAATGCGGTTAATATTTTCAGCAACCTCATCGGTCACGCTACTCTGCTGCACGGAGGCGCTCGCGATCTGGGCGTTCATATGACTGATTGCGGCAACCTGCTCGCTGATCCTTGCCAATGCATTCTGCGCGCTGCGGGTTTGTGTGACCGTTTGGCTCGCTAGCTCGCAACTATCGCGCATAGTTTGGGATGCCGTTTCGGTACCCCATTGAAGCGTACTGATCATCTCCCGAATTTCCTCGGTCGACTGCTGTGTACGATTGGCCAAAGAACGCACTTCGTCAGCTACCACCGCAAACCCACGCCCGTGCTCTCCAGCTCTCGCTGCCTCAATGGCAGCGTTCAAGGCAAGCAAATTGGTTTGTGAGGCGATAGAGTTGATTACGTCGATCACTGACGCGATATTTTCACTGTGTTTGGACACCTGGTTCACGGTAGCAGTGGTTTGCTCGAGAGTTACTGCCAACTGTTCAATGGCAAGCGTGGTGCTTGCAACCAATTTGTTCCCACTTCCCACTTCAGTATCAGCCAACCGGGAGGCATCAGCGGCCTGCGCGGCATATCCAGATACCTCATTAACCGTCGCGGCCATTTGCATCATGGCTGCGGCTACCTGCTCCGCTTCGCGGGTTTGTAAGCTGGTCTGCTCATTGTTAGCCGATGATGCGGCAGACAACTGGGTGGACGAGTGATTGACCTCTTGGGCCGCCTTACGTACTTGCTGAATAGTCTCTCCGAGATGTCCTAGCGCGTCTTTCAGGACGCCCATCACACTGCCGGGATAATCTGTGGAAATCGTCTGATTCAGATCACCAGCTGCCAGTCGCTCGATGGCCAATGCAACATCTGTGGGCTCGGCACCCAGCGTGGATTTAACGAAGCGAATAATTACAGCCGACAACGTGATGCTCAGCAGCAAAGCAATACCTGTCGCGATAAGCATCAGCGTACTGAACTGGCTTGCGGTTGCCTGCACTGCTCCCAGCTTTGCCTTGATTGATACTTCCTCGTAGTCGATCAGTGCATTGACGCGTTTCAGCCACTCACTGTAATCCAAAGACGTTTGACGCATCAGCAGCGCCTGAGCTCCTGGGATGTCACCCGCTTGGCGCAGGGAGATTACCACCCTGGTGGAGTTAAGGGTTTGTTGTTCGATGTCCTTGATAGCGTTCAGTAATCGAACCTCCTCGACTGTTACGCTTGCGTCCTTGAACAACTGATCCATTGGAGCCGCCGAATCGGAGTAGGCCTTTTCCAAGGCTGTGACCTCCGATAGGTGTTTTGCCAAATCTGTATCAGTCTTCACCAGCACCGCATCCCGAATAGCGATGGCGCGGTTATGGACACTGCCTCGGAAATTAATTGCATAGCGCTGCACTTTTGAGGCATTTTCGCTTACGTCGCCCAAGGTGGAGTCAATGAACGCAACGCGGTGAATGC
Organism: Pseudomonas sp. FDAARGOS_380; assembly: GCF_002591235.1. NCBI lineage: Bacteria > Pseudomonadati > Pseudomonadota > Gammaproteobacteria > Pseudomonadales > Pseudomonadaceae > Pseudomonas > Pseudomonas sp. FDAARGOS_380. The sequence goes on from NZ_CP023969.1 coordinate 127,386, forward strand.
CAATGGCGGTTATCAATATGAGCAGCGCCAGGATGGCCGCGAAACTAAGCCCTATGCGTGTGGCCAACGAAAGCGTTTTCTTCATATATATCTCGGAAACATGACCTGTACAGGCCTCTGTTGATTTGGAAGACGCGAACGGTGCTACCAGCCCATCACGCTTGATGCCTTGACGATACGTAGACTGAGTAAGGTCATCTAGTAAGTAATACGCACCGATATGATAGCGTATTGCTATCAAAATGTTGCGTATGCTCTGCAGTGGGCCTCGCGAGTTGCCTGGGGCGTTTCTGCGCGGCTACGGCAGTCGGATGCAACGAGGGAGGTCGCAAAGCCAACGGGCATCGCCATGGGGGTACCAGTAAGCCAGTTGAAGGCGAGCAACTTTGAAAAAGAGTGAGCTTCCAGTAAAACCTGCTTTACCTGCGGCCTTCCCTTTACGTGGAGGAAGAAATGGGCGCGCTGATGGAAGGAGGTTCGTTATTGCCGGAGCGCTGCCGGCGCAACATAAGTTGAGCCAAAAAAAGGGCCATCAATAGGCCCTTTGTACTCACCAGAGATTACTTGACGAGCCAAGACTCTACTGTCGCAGCGCCGTGATCACTTTTCCACTGTTTCAAGCCTCTGTGGTTACCGCCTTTCGTCTCAATGGTTTCACCGGTGTGTGGGTTCTTATAAACCTTCACTTTGCGGGCTTTACGTGTGCCGGTTTTTGGCGCAGTAACTGGAGCGCGATGACTAGCCTGTGGATCAAGCAGGTTGATCACATCTTTCAGGCTGTAGCCATATTTTGCGAGCAAATCGTGAAGCTTCGTTTCAAATTCAATTTCTTTTTTGAGACCGGCGTCGCCCTTAAGAGCTTCGAGAGCTTGAAGTTGCTCGGCGAGGTGTTTCTCAAGCTGGCGGAATTCTGCTAGTTTGGACATGGGAATTTCCTGAGGGTTTAGTATAGTCACGTTACTACAGAATAGACACTCGAATGAAGCAGAAGTATCAATATTTAGAAAGCTGCTCGTGTATCCACCTCAAGAATGAACCAATGAGCATGCGTGCGGTTGATACTTAACAATAGAGTGCTGAGAGTGTGAGGAGATCAAAGGTGAACACAGCGCAATTGATCGCGCAGGGGGAAAAGGCATCACAGGTTGTTTTGTGGGGCCAGTTGTCGCGCACACTGATTTTTTGTGGCATCTCCCGCCAGATGGCCATACCTGTCGTTGATCTGTTTGAAGTGATCGATATCGTCCATAGCGAAGTGGCAGAATGTAATTCGGTAGTTGCTACGGCATTACCTCCCAGGTCATCGCATCCGGTGTTGTCCTGCCCTGGCACGCACCAATTACGCGTTTCTTGGCGACCGTAGTGACATATTTTTGGGTATCCCTGGCGGGATTTTTGCCCCTTCACTGGCGGTAGGAGCCGCTGTCGGCGCGGATGCCGCAGAGCTGTTCCAACTGGCCGCGCAGCCAACTATCGCACTCTGTGTGATGGGTTTTCTGGCTGCGGTCACTCAGTCTCCAATCATCTCCGCCACTATTGTGATGGAGATGATTTAAAGTCACATTATGGTGATCAGCCTCATCGCGCTAGCCTTGATTGCCAAGGCCGTGAGCTCAAGAATGGTGCATGAGTTGTACGAGCAATTGGCAGGGAGCGTTCTCCAGACCGGAGAGCCCAATGCCACGCCAAAGAATCAGGTCTGATGGGCTTTACCGGGGCATCGTGCTGCGTAACGTAAGTTAAAAGGCGCGCCAGTAAAACGTACTTTTCATCCGGATCTAAAGCTTAAATTGGGCTACCAGCTGATTGAAGGACACTGCAAGCCTCGATAGTTCGTGGCTCGAAGCATTGGTCTGATGTGCTCCTGTAGCAGTTTGAGCTGATAAGCTTTGAATGTTCACGAGATTACGATCTACCTCACGAGCAACCTGTGCCTGTTCTTCCGAGGCGCTTGCGATCACCAGATTCCGCTCTGTAATTGCAGCGACGCCTTCAGTGATCGATTCCAGCGCAACGCCTGCAGCCTGCGCCAACTGACGTGTGTTATCTGCCTGGCGCTGACTCTTACTCATGGTTTGTACTACTGAGGTAGCGCTTGTTTGCGCGCTATTAATCATCCCCTCAATTTCGACAGTGGAGGACTGGGTGCGATGAGCCAAGGCTCTCACCTCGTCAGCCACCACCGCAAAGCCGCGACCTTGCTCCCCAGCTCGAGCCGCTTCAATGGCGGCATTCAAGGCCAGCAGATTGGTTTGGTCAGCAATCGACCGAATCACCTCAAGTACCTTGCTAATCTCTTTCGTCTGATGAGCCAACTCTTGAACTTGCGAGCTAGACGAATTTATTTCGCCAACCATGTCTTCAATTGCTAGAACTGCCTCTCCAACCTTGCTCTTACCAGCCATGGCATCTTGATTCGTGCGTTGCGATATTTCTGCTGTAGTAACAGCGTTGCGAGCGACTTCATCGACAGCTGCTGTCATCTCGTTGACAGCAGTGGCTGCCTGCTCGATTTCGCTGTTCTGCTGAGTGAGGCCTCGTGTGCTTTCGTCCGTCACGACGCTTAGCTCTTCTGCTGCCGATGCAAGCCGATCTGAAGCACTCGATATATTTTGGATTGTATTTCTAAGGCTAGCCTGCATTCCACCCAAGGAGGAAAGCAACTGACCGGTTTCGTCTTGGCTACCTGCGTCGATACGTTGTGTAAGATCACCGGCGGCAATGAGCTCTGCAGCCGCTACTGCGTAAGACAGGGGGCGCGTAATAAGGCGTGTGATTAGAAGACCCAAGCCCATTGCCAGAACGAAAGCAATCACCATGCCCGCAATCAACGTGAGCTTAGAGCTCTGAATGAGTACGTCACTCTCACGTTTCATATCGTCTGCTTGATCAATATTAGATGCTATGATCCCCAGCATTTCCTTTTCAGCGAAACCGTACTTACTACTTACATCTCCTGTCAGAAGCGACCTCGCTCCTGGCAAATCCCCCGAGTTCAAGGTATTGGAGAACTGCTCGGCCGCCTTTATGTAGGAAGGCCAATCAGTTTCAAATTTATCACCCAGCACTTTTTCGTCTTCACGTAGAGGGGTGCTACGATAAATTGCGAATGAACTCTCTACCGCACGCTTACGATCAGATAATGCTTTTTGAGTGGTTGCGAGTTCCGCTTCACTTGCATTACCAGCCTTTTGTGCCAGCAGCAGGTACAGATCTCTATTGTGATAAATTACTTGTTGAAGCGACTCATTTACCTTGTTAATTGATGTTACATTGTTGCCGAATATGGATGCGATTGTGTCGCCTAACCTGGAGTTACCGCTCATCCCGACGAACCCGATCGCGACAGTTATCAATGCGCATACCAAAAACGATATCGACAGCTTTGCCGCAAGGCGTAGATTCAGGAACCAAATCATAGAGTTTTCTCTTCATAGTGGGAGATCTGGTTAACCTAGAGGCGTGCCATTGATCAGAAAATTTATCGGCTAATAATTTTTTTTATTTAATATTATTTTTTGCTCCTGGTGCCTCATAGACAAAGTCAGCTCTGTATATAAATCTTGGAAATATTGCCTTTAATAATAATTCGCATTTCGACCTCTTAATGCTGTAGTTTGAAATATGTATTCTAGAAACGCCACTGCCTAAACACCTCTCATAGCACTCATCAAACATAACCGTGATTTAGTTTTACTCTCAGTACCGTCTGATAGCTCGTAGTGTTGCTAGTTGTCGGCAGTACAATGTCAAAAAATCATCAACACAGGTCGCGAAACTTTGGCTCACTATCTCTCTCCGCACACACTAATCAGGATGTATGGAGACGGCCCCCTGCCCCATCGTCTATTGATCGCATACAATGCGCCCATAACGTCCTCGGTGGACTTAGATTTGGAGTTGAAAAAGAGATCATCGGTGTACTCACCCTTCTGGAAGAGGTTTACGAGAAGCAGTTCTGCGTTGTGTATTTAAACCAGATCGGAGAGTACGCTCCACGGCATCAACTGCAGCCGTCATCATTGGGCGCATATCATTGTTAAGACGAAGTACGTTGGAAGCGCTGAGTAATCTACGCAAGCGGAGCGCTCAAGTTGGCTATCAATTTCTCAAAATTTCTAAATATCGAGCAAGAGAGCAGATAGAGAATCTTCGCTCTAAATCTGATGACTCTCTGAGAAAGAGATCATGCATAGCTGGCCTAGTTAGCCGAACTACGCCTAGGCATCGGCATACTTCCCAAGATTGCAGCAGAGGCCTTTGCCCAAGAGCTAAAACTTCGCTAGGTACGCCTTGCCGATACTTGGGCTAGTCGACAGAATATGTCTGCGTCCGCGACGAAGAACTGCCGATTTCAGTTAAAAAACGCTTGACCACTTGCTCGCCGAGCATCGAAAGAAACCAAAACCTAATATTACGGAGTATTTAGTCAAATTCGACTTTAAATTTACGCCGCCTTTTATAAGTAGCAAAACTCTTATGTGACGTCTGCGCTTTCACTCTGATGAACTAACGGTTGAACCGCTCAACCAACGAATATTGAATCTTGGCTGTCTGAGTCAACTCGCTGCTTAGCTCAGCCGAATGCCTTGCTTGCTCAGACGTCTGATCGGCAAGATCCACGATTGTGTTGATGTTGCGGCTGATTTCCTCAGCAACCGCAGTTTGCTCTTCAGTCGCAGCGGCAATCTGGGTAGTCATGTCAGTGATATTCGCTACGGCTTCACTGATACCCACCAGGGCTTTGTCCGCTTCAAGCACCCATGCCACACCTTCTTCGGCCCTGCGGTGTCCGCTCGCCATGATCTTTACAGCGTTGTTAGACGAGACCTGCAACTTTGAGATCAGGCTATGGATTTGTGCGGTTGATTCAGTTGTACGTTGAGCCAGTTGACGCACCTCATCGGCGACTACCGCGAAACCTCTGCCCATGTCGCCCGCCCGAGCGGCTTCAATGGCCGCGTTCAGCGCCAGCAAGTTTGTCTGATCGGCAATGCCTTTGATCACGTCGACCACTGTGCCAATTTCATCACTGTCCTTGGCTAATTGAGCGACTGTTAGCTCGGTTTCACCCACCACCGTCGAGAGCAATTGGATAGCTTCGCGGGTGTCTCGAGCCACCTCGCGTCCGCGCCCAGTGAGCACACTGGCTTCCTGGGTGGCGTCAGCAGTGCGTTGAACGTGGCTGGCGACTTCTTGCGTTGTGGCTGCCATCTGATTGACAGCGGCTGATACTTGCTCGGTCTCGACGCGCTGGCGTTCGAGTCCTCGGAAGCTGTCCGCAGCAAGGCTATCGGATCTGCCGGCCAACTCGTTCAATTGTTCAGCCGCGTCGTGCAATCGAGTGAGACAGGTCTTGAGTCGGGAAGCCTGGCTGACGAACGCAGTTTCAAGGCGCGCCTGAGGGCCGCGTTCGTCGCTGTACATCTTCGCCAGCAGCGAATCGGAGGTTGAAGCTTCCGACATTCCCAGCAGACGCAACGCCCCTTGGTTTTGTCGATGCGACACTAGCAGGCCTATAGGTACTGATATTGCGACAGCTAGCATCATAGCTTCAGGAATGCCGAGCATCGCGCCACACAGCGTGCCTACTAAACCCATGACAACAGTCGGCAACGAAGCGAGCAGAGCCGGTTGCCATCTATCACGGTATGGTATGGCTGATTTCCCGAGACTGATGCGTTTGTACAGCGTTTCCGCGCGACGAATCTGTTCAGCGGTCGGCTTCACCCTGACCGATTCGTAGCCTACGATCTGGACACCGTCGAAAATCGGGGTGACATAGGCATTGACCCAGTAGTGATCTCCGTTTTTCGAACGATTCTTGACGATGCCCATCCATGGCTTGCCTTGCTTTAGCGCGCCCCACATATGGGCGAATACGGCAGGAGGTACATCAGGGTGACGAACGATATTTTGGGGCGCGCCGATCAGGCCCGCTTTCTCGAAACCGCTTATATCGACGAACGCATCATTGCAGTACGTTATGACACCTCGTGCGTCCGTTGTGGAGATGAGTTTTTGCTGAAGCCCGAGAACAACCTCGCGCTGCGTGACCGGTTGATTGTTTCTCATCGGTATTGCTCCTATTCCTATAGGTAAAGCATCGGCAACAATGTGGAAAATGTGAGTCAGTAATGCGCGCCACACTCATTGCGTGTCGTAAAAAATGACAAGTCCGGCAACGCGAGTATTCACACCTCAATAAAATCATCGACTTAACTTACAGGTTGATTCAGCATGCAGGTCGGTATTGGGATGCTTCGCGGACTCGAAAATTCTGTGACGAAGATACTCACCACTGCGTCCGGTACTGATAGTCGAACATGGCAACGCCTGACCTCTCATCCAGGGTCGGTGCTGCGATAACACCACAGATAGGCCCGGTTGGTTTCTCCCTTGCCGGGATCCATTTGCTGCACCGGGGTTTCTTCGGCATGCAAAATCAGGCGTTGATGCAGTAATTCAAGCAATCGATCGGCCAAGGGTTGCAGGGCAAAACTCTAGCGGCCTAACTGATGATGATAACAATGGCTCCAACCGTCCTTCTTTCAGGAACGACAGCGCTGACGATGCTGGCCACGAAAAATTTCAAGCCAGCCAAACCTGATGCACTTGCATTCATTGGCTCAGATGGCGAAATTCGTGGCTCGCAGTTTGAACAGGCGTCACGCTTCTACAGGGCTACTTACAGCTCTCCGCTGATGTCCGACCAGCAGCTTGCACAGGCGATAGCTGCGTCTTTCTGAGGCCTCATAGAGCTCTGTAACTGCCTATAACTGCCTATCAGGCGATAGATCCCTTACCGTATTCGATCTAGCCCCCCCACAGAACGATCTCATCGTGCCTTCATTGGCATGATGACACCTACCTCAGAGGGCGTTTTAATGAAGGTTTTCGGGCTGGCAATATTGATTCCGGTGTGTGCTGTCAGCTATCTGTGCAAAGAAGGAGATGGCGCAGTTGCGATAATTGCCAGGATGGTTTTCACATCCAGCACTATGGCCTTGTACTTTTTTCCAGCGATATGTTCTATCAGGACTAAGTCCAAGGCACGAGCATCGACTTTCAAACTGAACTTTCTCGCAGGTTGGACGGGCTTGGGTTGGATTTTAGCGTTTTATATGGCCAAAGTTTTACCGCTTGATGACGACAAAATTTGAATATGCTGTTGTCATGCAAGATTAGATCTAATTATTGGCTTGCTTGAGCCGCAGCGTGATAGAAGTTTTACGTTAGGGCCTCTTCTGTAACTTACGAACCTTCCCTACAAACGCGACCAGCCGCCGTAGCTCATCAGCATCATCGCTGTGGATAACTTCTAAAAGAAACTCCCGTTGTTCGATCTTGCTTTCAATATCCGAAAAAAACTCTTTGACTGGCACACCAAGAATTAGGTGTCTTAAGCCAGTAACGGGAATACAACCCAAATGTGTTGGACGTACAATTGGTTGGAGCTAGCGCTCCCAATACCTATATTCGTGGTAATTGGCGGGAGCTAACTTGGTTTTTCCGGGGCTGAGTAGATGACTTGGCCGGACACACCCCATTGAGAAAAATTTGGACAAAACTCCATGCATACCGGCAAGCCAGTGCTCCCTTACCCTTACCAAACTGCTGGCTGATGAAGGTTTTGAGGTTGATTGGCGTTTTAGTGGCGCAGCTGCTTTGAAAGATCGACAGGTCGTAGAGGACACCTTCGAGCATTACGCAGTCGTGACCGTCCCACTTGGCTTCCACGAACTCTCACCCATGGGTCGCTCCTGGAATATTCCCTCGGCATTCAAAATGCATATTGGCCATTAATTAAAAATTCTCCGAGGACGATAAAGGCGGTTAGCCCTTTAGATTTGAGAGTGGCAGTAGTTCCACCATTGACTATGACGCAAGAAGCAAATGATGGAGGGATCGAATCAAGTGTTTGTCTGTGTGCGTCCGACCAAGTCATTTACGCCGATCTAAAGGATGATCTCACGCGCCTGTCGACGTAGTGGGCGAGTGAAATCGAGCATGCTCAAGCATAAATGACAGCCAGTTCTATCACGCAAGGAGTGATGCCCGGACGCAGACCTTGGATAAGACGCGAGTACAACCAGATAAACTTGGAAGCCACTGCGGAAAGCCGTTCAGTTCAAGTAGCCCTGAGCGAGCTGCGTACTCAGCATTGTCAGCGTCAGCAGGCATTTCCGACAAGCGGGACGACTCCTCTTTAGCCTCGATAGCGAACCCCGTCATCACTTGATAGGGGGTCGAATTGGTAGCAGCCCCCTCCGATGGCAGAGTTGGGCAATAGCCCCGCACAGAACTAAAAGCGCCGGTGCTAAACGCTTGAGCAACAGTGCGGTGTTGGCAGCAGAAGCTGCGATCAGTTAATTGTGGATCCGGTTTCAATGGGGATTTGAGCCCCATTGTGCCTGATGTTAATGCGGGAAAAGTAGCCTTACGCTTGACGGTTAATTCCGTAACGCTTCATGCGCAAGTAAAGAGTGCTTTTAGCTATGCCAAGCTCTTTGGCGACCAGAGTAAGATTGCCTCGATAACGCTCAATTGTGCTGGCAATGACCTGACACTCGCTTTCCCTCAAGCTACCAACGGGTCTGTCGCTGCGCACAATCGCGACTTCGTGCACATAGGAGGGCAAATCAGAACGCCTCAAGACTTCCCCGCCCATCAGCAACATGCCCTCAATCACGTTACGTAATTCCCGGACGTTACCCGGCCACAAATAAGCAACTAGATAGCCCAGCACTTCGTCTTCCACTAAGGGTACTGGAATACCGTGTCGATGGGCCAAGCTGGTTAGCAGGTGCTCCACCAACCTTGGAATATCTTCCTTGCGATCACGCAATGGGGGAATTCCAACACTTGTCACTGCTATCCGATAGAACAAATCGCCTCGGAAGCGTTGATTTGTAACATCCTCACGTAAATCACGGTGTGTCGCTGCAACTAATCTAAAGTTGACCTTGCGCGGTTCTGTCTCGCCCAGTCGATATATTTCCCCCTCCTCCAGTGCTCGCAGCAGATAACTCTGCAAGTCCAAGGGCATTTCACCTATTTCATCCAAGAACAGAGTGCCCCCGTTTGCCGCCTCTATCTTGCCCTTCATACCTCCACGACGAGCCCCGGTAAATGCGCCTTCGGCGTAGCCAAATAATTCACTGGAGAGCAAATCCTTGGAGAGACTTCCACAATTGATGGAAACAAACGGGCCATTTTTACCCACGCCGGAATAATGAATGCCTTGGGCGAAGGCCTCCTTGCCCACCCCGGTTTCTCCCTGCAGCAATATCGGTACATTGGAGCAGGCCAATTGCCTGGCTTTGCGAAGAGCTTCGACCAGCGCCGGACTCTTGCCGGTGATCTGGTCAAATCCGACCAGTGTTTCCATTTCTCTATGGTCGGCCGTTCTGTCAACACCAGGCCGGCCAAGGGATTTACAGGGGATACGGAGTAATGTTCCCAAACGCAAACCTTGTGCAACAACCGGCTGCAGCCAGTCGACTGACAGCCACTGTGGCAAGACATCTGTCAATCGTCCTTTATCATCCAGGCAGAGTGAAGTCAGTCGAAAATCACGAGTGAAACTGATATCTACGCCTCGAGCAACCAACGCACCATAGGCATGGGTATTTGCCTTTATCAGGAAGCCTTTTTCATCAAACAACATGATGCAATCGCCTCTATCCCGCCACAGATCCAATGACGCATCCAGCAGCCGATAGCCGGTTTCGGCTTTTTGGTTGGCCAAGGCCAATTCAATCCGCTCAGCTGTGCTGACGGCCAACGCCAGCGTATGGCGGTTGTAGGTCTGAGACTCTCCCGAAACGTTCAGTACCCCAAGAATATGGCCATCAGACGGGTCGCGGATCACTGTGGCAGAACAAGTCCATCGCTGGATTCCTTCACAAAAATGCTCACCGGCATGTACCTGTACAGGACGTTGCAGCATCAGCGCGGTGCCAATCGCATTAGTCCCACAGATATCTTCGCTCCACGGACTGCCAGGAAGCAGATGAATGTGTTCCGCGCTTTTGAGGGTCTGCAGGTCACCGCCTGTTTCGATAATCATGCCGCTGCTATCGGCCAATACAATGATCGTTCCGGTTTGGGCAAGAAATTGATTGGCCACCGCCATGGCTTCTGTACTGACGTCCAGTAGGCGCGCCTGACTGTCGCGTATGGTCTCGAGTTGCGCCCGATTTACCGGTTCCGGCGCGTGTCGAAGCGTAGGGTTGACGTTTTTGTCCAGGCAGCGCCTCCAGGAGTCGCCCACTGGATAGCGCAAGACCGAAGCAGGTGTTTCAGCGCCATTGAGGACGCTCTCCCAAGCGGCCAATACCTGACCGTCGTGTTCTGGTCTCGGGTAGACGAATTCCAGGTACGGAGCATTCATAGACACACCCTCTATTCTTATTATTGATGTCCCTGTCTGGTTTTCAGGGCGAGAGCTAAAAGTACAATACGCCCATTCAAACCACGCACCTCATAGAGGTGCGTCTTAACTGTACCCCTTCACCCGCACGCGCGCACCCCCACACACAGATGAAGAAGATCAGCGGCGTCGTATTGGTTTATTCAAAGCCCGAACGACATCCAGATTTGCCTCCCCTTGAAATCGAACGAAAATCATCCACTCATCCGTCCGAGAATCAAACGGTTTACCCATCAACCCGCCCAAAGAAAACTTAGAGTCAATAATTAATACCATAGAAATCAATTGACTAAATATCATCGACGTTATGGCATGCCGTTTGCTCTCTCTTACTTCGCAGCCGCAAAGAAGCTGCTCACATGCAGTGAAGCGTCACACGCTCAAGAGCCTAAGCCGGCAACGGCAATACGGAGGATGGTGCATAACAACACCATTCGACCGATAACAAACAAAAGGACATAGACCCGTGACATTACAAATTAATATTGATAACGGTGGAACACTCACCGACATCTGCATACTCACCGATACCGACGTCAAAAAGACCAAGGTACTCACCACTCCCTATGATCTAAGCAACTGTTTTTTCGAAGGCCTGAAAAAAGCCTCCGGCGTGCTTTATGGGGAGCCCGATGTACGGCGGCTGCTTGAGGAAGTAGACCTGATCCGCTACTCCACAACTCAAGGCACTAATGCAATATGCGAGAGAAAGGGCCCTAAGCTCGGGTTGATCACCAGTCTCAACGACAGTGAACTCTCAGAACTGATAAAACAGCATGATGTTGACTTGTACGATGCCTTGGTGGGCCAACGCGTCAGTTTGCTGGACACCTCAACACTGGGCATCGAACATGCGGAGATGGAAATTGTAAAATCCATTAACACTCTCACCGCCGCGGGCGCCAACCGCATCGTCGTCAGTTTTTCTGACAAGAACTTCGAAGCGTTGGAGAATATTTTCCGCAAAGTCGTGCTGCGCAAATACCCCCGCCATCTACTTGGCGCTGTCCCTACGCTCTATGGCAGTGACCTGAGCATGGATGCGGATCCTGTACGCCGCACTTGGACAGCCCTGATTAACTCCTTTCTGCACCCTGCAATGGAGCAGTTTCTGTTCAATGCGGAAAATCGGCTCCGGGGCTTCAACACGAAAAATCCACTGCTGATATTTCGCAACGACGGCGATGCGTCCCGTGTTGCCAAAACTGTCGCCGTGAAAACCTACAGCTCCGGGCCCCGTGGCGGCATGGAGGGTATGAAATCCTTTGCGATCCGTTATGGGATGAGTGACGTTGTTGCTATAGATGTCGGCGGTACCACCACTGACATCGGCCAATGCATAGAGGGAAGCGTGTCCGAAGTGCGGCGAGGTCGGGTTGAAGGTATCAGTGTTTCATTCCCTCTGAGTGAAATCACCAGCGCCGGTGCTGGTGGTAGTTCGATTTTCAAAGTGGTCGATAACAAAATCGTTATCGGCCCTGACAGTGTCGGGGCTGTACCTGGGCCTGCGGCTTTTGGTCGAGGCGGCACGCAAGCAACTATTACCGATGCCAGCTTGCTCTCGGGTTTGTTTGATCCAAAATCCTACTTTGGTGGAGGCATGCAACTGGATCTGGATCGCGCGGCGACCGCTATCTCCATCCATATCGCTTCTCCTCTGGGCCTGGAGCCGGACGCTGCCCTGAGGGAGATGGAGCGCGCATATGAGGCCAAGATTGCCAGTGAGATACTGCGCGTAACCCAAGTCAGCCGGGAAACCGTACTGCTTGCTTTTGGTGGAGCAGGCCCTCTCAATGCTTGTGGCGTGGCCGAGAACGCCGGCATCAATCGTGTAGCAGTTCCTTACATGGCAGCAGTGTTCAGTGCGTTCGGCATCGGCACCTGTGATATCTCCCATCGTTACAGCGTGGTGCTGGACGCTGACCAACGTAGCCACGACCATGTTGAAGACGCATTGGCAGAGCTGAGTCTGAAGGCCGGGCGCGATATGTTCGCTGAAGGCTTTCAAGCCGACGACTACGTCATCAAATCACGCCTTGTTATAACCGATACCAAAGGCCAGGAACTCATTTTCCCACTACAAAGTGAGTCGGGTTATCAATCTGCACTGACTGAGGCTCACATCGCCGAACTTGAAGTCACTGCTGTCAAACAATTGCGTCAAGACGCAAATCAGTCGGTTCGATTCGTTCCTACAACTGCCGCCCTCTCCAGTACGACTCGTAATGTTCTGACTCGCAATAATGGTCGCGTTGATGTTCCGGTTTATCGATTAGCTGATTTGAAAGTCGGCGATTTTGCCCAAGGGCCCGCGATCATCGAAGAGGACTTCTTCACCTGCAAGGTGCTCGACGGTTGGACGTTTGTCATCAGCGACCACCAAGACATCTTACTGAACAGGGAGGCATGAACATGAAAGTATTAATGACCGAATACCTGCGCCTAGACCTGGATGCGGAGCAATGGGAATGTCGGGTTTGCGACCACGTCATCGGTACAGCCCATAAGGGATACAAGGAAGGCATGCTGGTATATGACCGTGATCCACGGGATATCCACCCACCTATCCTGGCACCGGAAAAATATCGATACACGTTCAGCCCCGATCCGGAATGGGTACGCATTCTTGAGTATTACTGTGCCAAATGCGGTACCCAGGTAGAAACCGAGTATGTCCCTCCTGGTCACCCTCCTCTGCATGACATGCAGCCTGATCTGCCTGCCTTGCGCGCACAGTGGGCGAGCCGTCCTGAAGTTCTCGAAGTAAGCGTCGGCCCTGCTGTAATCCAGCGCTCAGACGACCACAAACACTAAGCAATTCACTTCCACTCAATTACAAGAAAAAGGGAAATGATATGAGACGAGTTTCTGTCGATATTGGTGGGACATTCACCGATTGCTTCGTGGTTTGGGATGGCAAATACATCGAAACCAAAGCACTGACCACCCATCACAACCTCGCACTGGGTTTCAATCAAGCACTGGGCAAAGGCTGCAAGACGCTTAACTTGGAATTGGCCGATGTCCTCTCGAGCGTGGATTCGGTTCGCTATGCGACCACCCTGGGCACCAACGCTTTGATCGAACACAAGGGCCCCAAAATCGGCATGCTGGTGACCTGCGGCTATGAGGCAACTGTCCCTCTGAGCCGTGGTCGCGGCTATGGCGAGGGGCTGGACATCCTCGGCCAAACGGACATACCCAACGCCAGTCGACCTGATCCACTGGTGCTACCTAGCATGATTCGAGGCGTTCGCGAGCGGCTGGATTTCGAGGGCAAGCTCGTCATGGCCCTTGATGAAGACAATGTTCGCTTGCAGATCCGCGAACTGGTGAATAGAGGCGCACAGATCATTGTCGTCTCACTACTCAATTCCGTGGTTAACCCGGAACACGAGCAACGTATCGAAGAGATTCTGCAGGAGGAATATCCCTCCCATTTGCTGGGAGCTATCCCAATCATCCTGTCGCACCAGGTATCGGGTCGTAAGGGTGAATACGTACGCTCAGCCTCGGCTATCATCGACGGATATCTTCACTCCACCATGTACCACGCGCTTTCGACGCTGGAGCAAAACCTGCGTACGCACCAATACGAACAGCCGATGTTGGTGATTCATAACTCGGGCGGCATGGCCCAGCTTAACTCCACCGACGCATTGCAAACTATCCACTCTGGCCCGGTATCGGGTATCGCCGCCTCAGAGCATCTGGCCATGCAGGCGGGGCTCGGAAACGTCGTTGCGACTGACATGGGTGGTACGAGCTACGACATCGGTATTGTGGTCGATGGGGGCATCAAGCACTACGACTTCAACCCCGTCATCGACCGCTGGATGGTCTCGGTACCTATGGTGCATCTGGTGACCTTGGGTGCAGGCGGCGGCTCGGTCGCGAGCTTTGACAGCATGTACAGCACCGTTAAATGTGGGCCCGAGTCAGCGGGATCTGACCCTGGCCCTGCCTGCTACGACCGTGGCGGTTTGAAGCCAACGGTGACGGACGCCGACTTGGTACTCGGCTACCTCAGCGCAGAAAATTATGCAGGAGGTTCCATTCCCCTCAATGCGCGACGGGCCGTGACGGCCATCGAAGACACCATCTGCGAAGATTTGGACTGCGATGTGATCGAGGCAGCCTTGCTCATCCGCGAGAAAGTCGACGACAACATGGCTAACGGCCTGTTCACGGAACTGCGTGCTCGAGGCTACGACCCCAAAGACTTCACCATGCTGGCCTATGGGGGCAACGGCCCGTTGCACTGCTGCAGCATTGCGCAGAACCTCAACATTGACAGGATCCTTGCTCCGCCATTCAGCTCGGTGTTCTCAGCCGTAGGTGCGGGCAATATTCACCAGCTACATATCCACGAAAAGTCTCTGTACATGGTGCTGTACGACTCCAACACGCGTCACTTGTTCGACGACTACGACCGATTCAACGATATCGTGGCGGCGCTCAAGGAACGCGGCACTCAAGACCTCTTGCGCCAAGGCATCGAGCGCGAGGACATCCGTCACAACCTGGAACTGGACATGCGCTACGGCAACCAGTTAGTCCAGACAACGGCAGTCATTCCCCAGCACTCGGTGCATGGCCCTGCCGATGTATTGGCCCTCATAGCCCAGTTTTCCACTGACTATGGCAGCCGATTCGGAGAAGGATCACAAGCCCCAGAAGCCGGTATCCGCATTAACACCATCCGAGTGGCTGCTTATGTGCACCATGAGACAGTGCAGTTTGGCAACATCAAGCCAGTGCCATTAGAGCAGCGCAAACAACCACCAGCACCTTCGTCTACTCGCCAATGCTACTTCGCAGGCCACAAGGAGGCCTTTGATACACCGGTCTGGAATCGTTCAGATATTGATCCTGGAGTGCAAATACGTGGGCCGGCGATTGTGGCCTCTGAAGTCACCACCTTCCTGGTTAACCCTGGATGGAACTTCGTCGCGGCACTGCAGAACGCCTCTTGGTTTCTTCGCGATCAATCCACCCATTGATCAATTGAATTTAAAAAACTCGAGAAAGGATCCAGACATGAACGATATTTCGATCAAAACACCCGGCCAGGCTCCCAGTCCAGAAGATGCTGCGCTGATCAAGAAATTCCTTGAGGACACGACGCTATTCCTCGCCCCGGATCCGGAGATCATGAACAACCATGACTTGATGGAGCGTTCGGAACAAGAAGACATCAGCATCCACAAACAAAATGACACCCACACAATCGCGAAGATTCGTGACCGCCTGCAATCGGGTTGTGACGAAGGCTATGAGATGGTCGAACAGATGGGTGCCGCCCCGGGTGCAAAATGGGGCGATGTCATCACCGGCGTCTACTCAGCATCGGGGGATCTAGCAATCGCCAGTGCTGGCGGCGTGCTGCTGTTTTCAGCCTTGGTGCACCATCCGATTAAGTTCATCATCAAGAACTGGATCAACGAACCTACTGTGGGTGTCCGCGACGGCGATGGCTTCATTCACAATGACTCACGCTATGGCAACGTACACAACACCGACCAGAGCATGATCCTTCCGATTTTCCACGAAGGAAAACTGGTTTGCTGGGTAGCCGCCACGGTTCATGAAGGCGAAAACGGTGCGATCGAACCCGGGGGGATGCCGTCTATGGCAGAAAGCCCTAGCGATGAAGGGCTGAAAATGAGCCCGTTCAAGGTAGTGGAAAACTACCAGATCAAACGCGACTTGCTGACATTCCTGCAAAACTCGGTACGCGAGCCCAAGCTCCAGTACGAGGACATGAAAGTCAAACTCTATGGCTGCCTGCGCATTAAGCAGCGAATTGAGGATGTCCTCAAAACCGATGGCCCGGATGCCCTGATTGCCACCCTGCGCTTGACCATGGAAAACGTGCGCACCGAGGTCAAACGTCGTATCAGCGAATGGCCTGACATGACCGTGCGCACGTTCATCGTTCAAGACTCCACGCTGCGTGAAAACTGCATCGCCAAAATCAATTGCCAACTGACCAAAAAGGGCGACAGGCTTATCTTCGACTTCCGTGGCTCTGCACCGGAATTTACCAACCGCCCTACTAACACCGTCCTCGCCGGACTTAAGGGCATGCTCTCGCAGTTGGTAATGTGCTACATCTGGCCCGATCTACCCCGCGGGCAAGCGGCCTTTGCGCCTATCGAAGTGATCACAGACCCCTTCTCCATCCTTAACTCGTCTTACAACGCACCCAACTCGCAGAGTTTGATGTCCATATTCACCGGATTCACCGCCGGCCAACACGCCGTCGCCAAATTCCTCTATAGCTGCCCGGAAAAATACACCAAAGTCCATGCGCCCAGCTTCAATATGATCAACACCTTCATTTGGGGCGGTGTCAGCCAGCATGGAGAAACGCTTGGCAACCTGTGTGCTGACCTCAACGGCATGGGCGGTGGTGCACGCGTGGACATGGATGGCGAACCGGGCTTGCAGCCAATCTTCGCCACCATGGCGGATGTCGGCGAGCAAGAACTGAACGAAGAGGACGTACCGTTCCTGCAACTGGTCTCCAAGAAAATGACCCGCGACGCTATCGCCCCGGGCAAATTTCGTGGCGGCCAGGGCTACACCATGATTGTGGCGACCAAAGATAGTGAAGAATGGGGCTTCATGACCACGGCTCAAGGTGCCAAGGTTCCCCCGCTCCAAGGCCTGTTTGGGGGATATGCCTGTGGCACTTATCCGCTGTCCAAGGTCAAGGGCGTGGATGTCTACGATGTGCTGCTCAATGAACCGGAAAAATTCAAGCACTCCATCGAGGAGATCATGAACGATCAGTCATTTGATGGAGCCACTTACACCACCCATCACATGGGCATGGGTTTTGAGATTTCCAATCGCGGTGAGCTGTTCATGATTTCTCAAGGGGCCGGTGCGGGTTACGGCGACTTGCTGGAACGCGATCCGGCTTTGGTCGTTAAAGACCTAGAAGAAGAGCTGATCTCACATGGTGTGGCTGAGCGTTTGTACAAGGTCAAAATTGCTCCAGACACCCTCATTATCGACCATCAGGCGACTCGGACGCTGCGCGACAACGAACGCAAAGACCGGCTCTCCCGTGGCATCCCTTACGCGGAGTTCATCAAGTCCTGGAACAAACCGAAGCCGCCTGCTCATCTTCCATTCTTCGGTTGCTGGGGTGACGACACCGAAACACTCTACATGGGCACTCCGGACAAAACCCGCCATGCCAACGAGCCCATGCCTAACTACATGCGTCATCCAAAAGATGTACGTATCGAAGAACTGGAAAACCGGCTTGCAGCAGCAGGAGCATTAATGGATGAAAAAAGATGAGTACGCCATTTGCCGAGCATTTGCCTCTACCGGCAGGCAACGGAGCCATACGTATATGGCTTAAATCCTCAGCCTATACCCGGCGTCTGTTGCAAGGTAGCGCAGACGCCGATGTCTGGACTAGCTCGGCGAGTTTTCTCGCCTGGTTTTCACAGGCCCACGGTTTGCTTAAAACGGATGTCGCAGTTTTGGAAGTAGGCGAGCTGTTCGATTCATGGATAGCCCGTAATGGTGGATTAGAAAGCCGCCTTCCCAAGCGGCGCCGTCCGACGACAGCGTTGCGTGCCTTGTTAAGTGAGGAGGAGCCCAAGGCATTGCTCGCTGAAGTCATCGGTGCGGTGGACTCTCAGTTGCGGGGGCGGGTGCCACTGGTGATTGCCATGCCTTCACCACGGCATTGGTTGCGCCATGCCAATTGGTTGGCCGACCAACCTGACGAAACACCGGATGCTGACATCGTAGAGGATGCCAGCATGTATCTGGCCGATCTGCTGCGGGCAGTGTCCACCACCCCTGTAAGCGGAGTGTTATTGGAGGAAGCTGCGGGTGATTCTGCCTTCAGCGCCGCCGACCTGCAGCGCTACAGTTCTGTCGTCAACGTGGTGCGGCACTATGGTTGGTCGCTTGGTCTGCGCTTGCCTCCAGGTACCTCGGTACCTGATAGCGGGCTGGATGAGTTCGACACCGTGATTACAGAGGCAAGAGCCAACACTGGATCGTTGTCCCGGGGTAGGGATATCAGCGCCGAGTTCACTCACAGCGTTCCCAATCCTCTGACCGACGGCGAGTTTTACTTTGCATCAGTTAATCCCGGGCTTCATCCCGAGACTGTATTGGAAACCTTGGAGTTACTGCGCAGACGCGCCTGAGTAGGTTGATGCAACGTTAAGTGGTGCTCTCCCCGAACCCGGCAGTTTAGGGTTCGTGGAGACGCCCATCTATAACAAAAAAATCAAACTCATGGAGACTCATCCAATCATGAAGACCTCGACGCCTGAACTTTCTCACGCCACCGACGCCCTCAAAAAAGCCGCAGTAGACCGTATTCCTGTCACTGTCCTGACGGGCTTCCTCGGTTCGGGCAAGACCACACTGTTGAACCACTGGGCCAGCCAGCCCGGCATGTCGGGCGTGGCACTTTTGGTCAATGAGTTTGGTGATGTCGGTATTGATCATCACTTGGTTGACCATATCAATGATCAGATTGTGCTGCTGGATTCAGGCTGTCTGTGCTGTCGCACCCGAGGAGATTTGGTTGGTGCACTCAAGTCTTTGTCCGAGAGAAGTGCCCGCCAATACATTGCACCTATCACCCGCGTCATTATCGAAACCACCGGCCTGGCAGACCCAGTGCCGGTTATTTATACCTTGATGGAGGATGCTTTTGTCAGCGCCCGTTACCTGTGCGATGGCGTTCTCACGACGGTTTCCGCAACCCATGGACAGGAGCAGCTTCAAGACTACTCTGAAACCACGCGACAAATCGTAGCCGCGGATCGTCTCTTGATAACCAAGTGCGACCTGGCGGGAACCCAGGCCGTGGAGCAATTGCAAGCCAGCCTTTCACAACTCAATGCCCATGCTGCACAAACGCTTGTGCGCAGAGGCCAGGCTCCCCTCGATCTATTGGCCGGCAATGGCCTGTATGGGCACGCGCACCGGCAGAAAATAAGCCTCCCGACCTGGATGGCGAGCACTCAGTTCACGCAGGGAGCAGAGGTGAGTCTGAGACAAGTCAGCAACGATGGCAAAGCCGTTACAGAGCAAAACGACAGAAGCATTTGGCGCTCCAGCACATACAATTCCAGTGTGCATCACACCAGTGAAACCCAAAGTTTTGTCGTTCGCTTTACCCAGGAAGTCCCCTGGTTCGGATTCTCACTCGTGATGGGGCACATACTGCGCAAATACCGTAAACACCTGCTGCGAGTTAAGGGCTTGATGTTAGCAGCTGATGACTCCAGACCACTGGTCGTGCAATGTGTACAAGACATCGCTTATCCGCTCGTAAGATTGCCCGCTTGGCCTACAGAAGGTGAATTCGCAGATGGGTATAGCCGGCTGGTGTTTATTACCCGTGGTTTACAAAAGGATCAAATCGAGTCTCTTTGCGACGATTTATCCAATTTACCAGGAGATCGATCAGCATTACGGAAAAGCTCGGCAGACTTAACCATTCCGACACGCTGTTGGTTTTCCCAAAGAGTTCCTCTCATGGACAACCGAAAGCTGCAGCATAGTGGTTGGTTCATCCAATCAGCTCAACTGAAGTAATCTCTGCCTCACGTTAGAGCACGTTCTTTGCCCTAATCAAACCCACTTAAGCTGCTGGAGAAATCGAGTGAATTAATGAGAGCAGCACCGGGTATCGACTTCAACCCTATGGGGTCAATGAGCGTGCAAGGTTTAGTTAATCCGGGGCAATTCACACCACCAGTTTTATCGGCAGCAAGAGCATCTTTGACTTCACTGGGCGACGAAGCGTGGCTTGGCTGCAGGCGGTCGACAGCTATATAGCGCGGATCACCATATAACTGCTGCAGATGTTGTTGTCAGGTTTGCTCTTGACGCTCAGATCATTGCCACGTGGTGCCCATCCCCATTAGAGAAATAAAGACTACTCGAGATAATAGACACGGCAAAGCCAACAATCTTTAAGGTAGGCAGGCTGCGCAAAGTGGAGGCTTGGCTAAGCTATCAGTCACGTCACTACTGCACTATGGAAAGCGACCGTCGGGAGCAAGCTAAACGAAGGCAAAGGATGCGCGTGTAAAATCTGAGTCACGGTTCATCTCGCTTCTGATTCTATTCGCAGTCCTTTGGGCCGTGGGGGAAAAGACACGCCTCCAACTCCGGCCCCGCTTAGCCAACAGACCACCCGGAGTATGTTAGTTTCTGCTCCGTTACCAGCAACCCAGCCAGCACAGACCCTACCAGTCAATCAGTTCGTAAACGCGGATAGGTTGA
This sequence comes from Pseudomonas sp. FDAARGOS_380, assembly GCF_002591235.1. Classification (NCBI taxonomy): domain Bacteria; kingdom Pseudomonadati; phylum Pseudomonadota; class Gammaproteobacteria; order Pseudomonadales; family Pseudomonadaceae; genus Pseudomonas; species Pseudomonas sp. FDAARGOS_380. The sequence goes on from NZ_CP023969.1 coordinate 148,105, forward strand.
ATCTGCGTGACAAGCTGGGTTGCAGGGTAATCTCCAACGTGAGACGCGGCGAGAAGGTACAGGTATGCGAAAAGAAGAATGATTGGGCTCGCATCAGCTTGGATGGCTAGCCAGATAAATGGTTATCGTTCAAAAGCGTGTGCGACGCGGCGAACTGCGACGCCGCTTCTAAAGCGTGACCAGTCCGTACAGCGCGACATGCGCTCAGAAAATTCCTAGGGTAGCTCAAAGTTACGGATCATCTTGCCCTGCTCTTCTGGAAACGTCTGTATAGGCCCCAGGGGTCGTAGGTACTACATCACTTCTGGAGGAAACAAAGGCTAAAGCGTCCAATTCACTTGTTGCGGCTGCGATCCTGGCTGCCGTCCTTGACCGATAACGACGTCAATAGCTGGGTTCGGCAAACTTCCAGTATTTCATCTGCAAGAGGAGAGTCATCCGGACATGCCCGCGACAACATGACAGCTCCTATTGCATGCGCTAGCAGGTCAATCGCTTTCGCTCGAGCATCCTGCTTCGGCACATCCAGACCCTCTAGGTACTTTTCCTCGAGCGCAGCCAGCGTGCTCTCTATACCCGTGGCAAAGGTTGCCTTCAAGTCATCTGACTGACGCGCAGCGTCACCACAAAGTGCCGCCATCGTACAACCCTCGCCTCGACCGTCTCGATGATCCCTAGATACGTACATGTTTACGAAACCCGCCACATCGAGGTCGGAGGTACGGGCGAGCGATTGCGAAAGGCTATTTTCAGCAGCTTCAGCCATCAGATCAGCCTTGGAACCGAAGTGCTTGTAAAAGCCGCCTTGAGTAAAGCCAGCAGTGGCCATCAGCTCCGCCACACCGACACCATCGTATCCACGCTCACGAAACAGTTCTGAAGCTGTGTCCACAATGTGAGCCCGGTTGGCGAGTGATTGCGTTTTGGTGATCTTCATTGCGCCCCCCTTAGCCTAACTAATGTTGGCCTTACTATACTCTGATGTCGACCATAATCAAAACTGTTGACACCTTTGATTATGGTCGACATCATAAAAGCCCCTGCAGCGTATCTTTGCCGCGAGGGAGCAGATGGCCGTCATTGATCAACGAGCATGGAATCTATATGAACGACAAGACCTTGTTTGAGCCCTACACACTTGGCTCACTCACACTCTCCAACAGAGTCGTGATGGCACCGCTCACGAGAAACCGCGCAGGATCGGGTTTCGTCCCAAGTGAACTTGCTGCGATCTATTACGGCCAGAGGGCCTCTGCCGGCCTCCTGATTTCCGAGGCCACTCAAATCTCGCAGCAAGGTCAGGGGTATCAGGACACGCCAGGGATTTACACGCAGGAGCAGATAGAAGGATGGCGCGCAGTCACACAAGCCGTTCACGCGAAAGGCGGGCACATCTTCATGCAGCTTTGGCACGTAGGGCGCGTTTCCCACGTTGACCTTCAGCCCAATGGCTCCGCGCCAGTGGCGCCCTCTTCCCTGGGAGCCGCGACGAAGGTTTTCGTCAACAACAGCTTCGAGGACGCCTCCGAACCCCGAGCCCTTGATGCCAGCGAACTGCCAGGGATCGTGAATGACTTTCGGGTTGCAGCGGCAAATGCGATTGCAGCTGGTTTTGATGGCGTAGAGATCCATGGTGCAAACGGTTATTTGCTGGATCAATTCCTCAAAGACGGCTCCAACGTGCGCACAGATGCCTATGGTGGATCCATTGAAAACCGTGCTCGCTTGCTGCTCGAAGTCGCTGCCGCTGTGGTAGAAGAAATTGGTGCCGACAGAACAGGTATTCGTCTTTCTCCAGTGTCACCAGCCAACGGTATTTCAAGCAGTGACCCGCAACCACAATTTGACTACGTCGTTGACCAGCTCGATGACTTGGGCCTGGTTTACATCCACGTGGTAGAGGGTGCAACTGGCGGGCCGCGCGACGTCGCGCCTTTTGATTTTGGCTCCCTGCGCCATCGCTTCAAAAAAACCTACATCGCCAACAACGGCTATGACCTGAATCTCGCGACCTCCCAACTCAACGATGACAAAGCGGATTTGATCGCCTTCGGTCGTCCGTTCATTGGCAACCCTGATCTGGTAGAGCGGCTCAAGACCGACGCTAAGTTGTCCGCATTCGACCCCGCGACTATCTACGGCGGCGGTGCGACTGGCTACATCGACTACCCGACACTTGCCGAGTCCAGTTCCAAGCAAGGCTGAGCAGTAATCGCGACTGAATCGTTAACCGACATCAATTAAAGAGCATCCTATTATGAGCATCCCTGGAACCGTTTTGATTACCGGCGCCTCCACCGGAATCGGTGCAACCTACGCGGAGCGTTTCGCAGGACGCGGGCACAACCTGGTGCTGGTCGCCCGTGACAAACACCGCTTGGACGCTTTGGCTTCCCGTCTGCGCGCGCAACACGGTGTTACCGTTGACGTGATCCAGGCTGACCTGACTCAAACTTCCGATTTGACGACTGTCGAAACTCGCCTTCGCGACGACGCCAGTATCAGCATTCTTGTGAACAACGCGGGCGCCGCTCTATCCGGTAGCTTCACTGAGCAATCCACTGACAGCGTTGCCAACCTAGTCGCACTCAACACGACTGCGCTAGTACGACTCACCAGCGCCATAGCCCCTCGCCTGTCACAAGCTGGCAGTGGAGCGATTGTCAATATTGGCTCGGTCGTAGGACTGGCACCGGAATATGGAATGTCGGTCTACGGCGCAACCAAGGCGTTTGTGCTTTTTCTCTCACAAGGCTTGAGCCTCGAACTCTCCCCCAAAGGCGTGTATATCCAGGCCGTACTGCCAGCCGCGACCCGTACCGAAATCTGGGAGCGCGGAGGCTACGACATCAATGCCATTAGCGAAATAATGGAAGTCGGAGACCTAGTTGATGCCGCGATGGTTGGTTTTGATCGCCGAGAACCAGTGACCATACCACCTGTACAAGACGAGGCCCACTGGGATGTTCTACAGACTGCCCGCCAGGGTTTGTTGGCAGATATCCGCCAAGCCGAAGTTGCCAAGCGCTATAAAAAATAAGGCGTGACCGTGATGCAGCAAACGCTCACACAGTGCCCTAAAGGCAGAGCGTTAGCTGCACATTGTTCTTTTCTCACCAACGGACACGGTGCGCAAATGACCGCTCAATCCACAAATAATCATCCTGGGCCGCAGGGGCTGTTCGTCCAATCCGCCAACCTGTGGGTCAATGTAGAAGGAACAACATTTGCCTACCGGGACTTGGGCCCGAGAGACGGATCGCCGCTCGTTCTATTGAACCATTGGGGCGCCGTCCTGGATAACTTCGATCCTCGAATCGTTGACGGTCTAGCTAAGAAGCATCGGGTCATTGCCATTGACTATCGCGGAATCGGCGGCTCTGGTGGAACCGCACCTTTAACTGTTAGCGAAATGGCAAACGACGCGATTGCGGTTATACGCACTCTGGGATTCCAGAAAGTCGATCTATTGGGTTTCTCACTCGGTGGATTTGTAGCGCAAGACATCGCGCTAAAAGCGCCTGAGATTGTGCGAAAACTCATTTTGACCGGAACCGGGCCTGCTGGTGGCCAGGGCATCGACAAAGTGTGGTCTGTGGCTTGGCCGTTAATGCTGAAGGGCCTAGTGACAATGCGCGATCCAAAGTTTTACCTTTTTTTCACCCCATCGGCTAACGGTCAGAGTGCGGCGCGCGCTTTTCTAAAACGGCTGACGGAGAGAAAAAAAGAACGCGATAAAGGCCCCACCCCATCAGCGTTCATGCGACAACTGAGGGCAATAACTGCTTGGGGTCGCCAGGCGCCTCAAGATCTCAGTCGCATACAGGTTCCAACTCTTATTGCCAACGGCGACAGCGACATCATGGTGCCCACTGTCAACTCGACTGAGCTGGCAAGCCGCATCCCCAACGCTCAACTGATCATTTATGAAGACGCCGGACATGGAGGAATTTTCCAGCATCACGCTGACTTCGTTCCCATGGCGATGACATTCCTGAGCACTTGAAAGCCCCCCAACACTGGGGCAGCCACCAACCTCCCCGCTCTCGGCTACTAAGAGTTGACCAATCATGAAAGCTTTTTATATCAACCAATACGGCAAGAGCAGTGGAAGTATCGGTGAGTTACCTGAACCAAAAGTCGGCGCCAACGACGTTCTCGTTCAAATACACGCTACAAGCATCAATCCACTGGATTTGAAGATCAGAACAGGAGAATTCAAACAGATTCTCCCGTACACCTTTCCTTTGATATTGGGAAATGATTTTGCCGGCGTTGTGGTTCACGTTGGATCAGATGTCCGCCTGTTCAGACCTGGTGACGAAGTCTATGCGCGTCCCCCTCAAGATCGCATCGGAACATTTGCTGAGCTTATTTCTGTTAACCAGGTCGCTTTAGCCATGAAACCTCGCAACGTCAGCATGGAGCAAGCGGCATCGCTGCCTTTAGTCGCGCTGACGGCATGGCAAGTTCTGGTTGAAACTGCCCAGGTTAAGAAAGGCCAAAATGTGCTCATCCACGCAGGGGCAGGAGGCGTGGGTAGCGTTGCCATTCAGCTTGCCAAACATCTCGGCGCTTTCGTTGCGACTACGACAAGCACGTCAAATGTTGAGTGGGTAAAAGCACTTGGGGCCGACATCGTTATTGACTACAACAAACAGGATTTCGAGACCGTCCTTAACGACTATGATGTTGTCCTCAATGGCTTGGATTTGGCTGTTCTCAAAAAGTCGGTCAAGTGCCTCAAGCCGGGCGGTCTGCTCGTATCCATCTCCGGGCCACCTACGCCCGAGTTTGGCGATGCGCAAGGTTTGTCTTGGCCGGTCAAGCAGATCCTGCGCTTGCTTAGTTTCGGGATCCGAAAAGCATCACACGCAGCTAGGGTCAAATACTCATTCGTTTTTATGCGCGCCAACGGCGCACAACTGAAAGAAATTACTTCTTTGGTTGAGTCGGGCGCCATCACACCGGTTATCGACAAAGTCTACCCGTTCGCGTCTATCGCTGACGCACTTACATATGTCGAACAGGGAAGATCCAAAGGGAAAGTAGTGATTACCGTAGCGTAACTCGTGTTTGGTGAGGAGCCAGAAATGGGCCGCAGAAACGTCGAAACATCGGCTTCAGTCGTGGGATCGCCAGATGAAAATCTACCTTCGGAAGGACGCGCCACTCGAGATAGGCTCGCAGAAATTGCAGTAAGCGGTCTTTCCGCTGAAGCCCCTGTCTTGTCTGGCGAAGATGCCAAAGTGCTAAGGCAAACGGCAAATGCTGTTGAGAAACGCTTGAGGGAATTAAGCGGACAGATTGCGAGCGCACCGTTTGTACAAAATGGAGACACTCGAAAAAAGCCTGAATCCAATACCGTCAACAATTCTGCCAACATTGTTTGGCGTGGTTTGATGCTCGATCCGTGATAGCACAGTTTTCCCCGGTGGCAGCAGCCGCTGCGTTTGTTGGCTCAATTAAATCAACATCCCAAGCGGACACAGCTATGAACTACAAAGCGTTCGGCAATACCGGACTGCGTATTTCAGAACTCGCACTCGGCACAGGCAACTTCGGCACTGGCTGGGGCTATGGTGCAGATCCCGCCCCCAGTGCGGCGATCTTCAGCGCCTACGCAGAGGCCGGTGGCAACTTCGTCGATACCGCGGATATCTATCAATTCGGTCAGTCTGAGGAGTTGCTGGGAACTCTGCTTGAAGGACGACGCGACGATTTCGTGCTAGCCACGAAATTCACCAACGGTGCTGCAGCTAACGCGAATAGGCTTGCTACAGGTAACAGCCGTTGTGCCTTAGTGACCTCGGTAGAAGCGAGCCTAAGACGTCTTAAAACCGACCGGATCGACATTTACTGGGCACATCACCCAGATGGTGCAACTCCGGTGGAAGAAATCGTCAGAGGCTTCGAAGATTTGGCACGCGCAGGGAAAATTCTGTACGCCGGTCTATCTAACTTTCCGGCGTGGCGACTTTCCCGAGCGGTCACGTTAGCCGAGCTCACCCATGCGCTACCTATTGCAGCGGCTCAATTCGAACACAGCCTCGTACACCGTGAGCCTGAAACTGACCTTTTCCAGGCCTCTTATGCTGTGGGCCTTGGCATCGTGACGTGGTCTCCCTTAGGGGTGGCATGCTGACCGGCAAATATCGACAAGGTGAAAAAAGTCGCGCCGGAGGTTTCGATGGAAAAGTATTTCAAGCTGAAAATTCCCCTCAGCGCAGCCTGATCTTGGATGCGGTTCTGGAAATTGCAAGTGAAATCGTCGGCAGTGCTGGCCAAGTTGCCATTGCGTGGGCTAGCACACACGGTTCTATTCCAATCATCGGGCCGCGCTCCAAGCAGCAACTTACCGACAACCTGGGTGCGTTGTCCGTAAACCTCACACATGAACAGCTTTGCAAGCTGGATGCGGTAAGCAGTGTAAGCGTACGGCCAATACACCTCTACTTAGGTTGAGCGCCGTATCAGCAAAAGAACCGATTCATATGTGTGAGGTACCGCCTCATGTGCATTGGCGTTGGTACCGACATCTAGTCGGAGACCCTCGTGCCTTGGTGAAACACCATGTGCCAACCATCTTTGTAGGTTTCCCAAACGGAGCTACGCAGTGATAAAGACTCATCGCCATTAGCATTTTGATGACGGCATATGCTAACGCGACACTATCTGCAAGCACACACAGTTTGAAATCCTCGATTGTTCTTTTGATAAAAATCTGGGATTTAAGTCCAGCGATCACCTCCGCTTTTGTCCAGCTTTTGCCGACAGCTCCAAATTCAACGAACTCTTCGGCAAGCAGCTGTTCAAGCAGCCGATCATTTTTTCTCGTTTCCGGCTCTAGCAACAACTGTTCAAATGCTAAAATTTCTAGACGAATATCCATTTCCCTGAACTACCAAGTGTGATTTACATGTGCTTCACAGAGGACAATATATCGTATAAGCTAGATCAGTACACACTGATGGCAGCAACTGGCTGATGTCCTTCGACCGTAATCTTGGTAGGCGAGTTAGCACGTCCTTCAGATCATATTTTCCCTGTGTGGGTGTTGGCAAGCTCCGATCGTCATGAGCATCTGCCAGATGCTGGGCGCTTTTATGCGGTGACCAACCTTTCGACTCGAGGCTTCGCTTACGAGAGATAGGGGATAAGGGGACGCTTGTAATGCCTACAGTGAGAGTTTGGTGGTGAATAGCGAGAATGTGCTGGTGATCCAGGTTCCGGTCAATTGGTCGTAATTCAGAATACAATAGGATTTATATCATGAATAAAGTTGCAATGTTTTTCATCGTTTTGTTTTTGTCCGCCTGTTCCCATTTTCCTGCGTCGGCTCCCAAAGCGGAAAAAGGCAACTACTTTGATGTTTTAGGCGGTGGTTTCTCCGTCGTGATGAAAGATCAGAAATACTTCTACGGAATAAATCTTCTGCGTAAAAAGACCATTCCTGATGGAGCTTACATTGTTGCTACGTTCGAGAATCCTGCTGATAATGCTAGACCACTCGTACAGGAAGGCTTGCTCTCGGCGTTGACTACTTATACCTATAATGGCGCTGCCGCATACGCCATTAAATCTCCATACGTTACGGGAATTATTCCGCATCGCAACTACATCGTTCGTATCAAAATATATGTTGATGCAGGTAAAAGCCAGTTGCTCGAAGAATTGAATCAAGGCATAAACTCGAATCTATTTAGAAATTAAAATTGTCATTTAAGCTGAATATGGAGCTTTTGAAGGCTGGTCGCTAAAAATTAGTGCAACACCTGATCTTTCACTCAACCACCTGGGTCATACCTTTTTGCTAGATCTCGATTAGCGTCCGGTACGCTCTCGCAAAGCCATAGTGACCTTCGCTGAAAGCATCCGAATGTCTTCGTTATGAAAAACCAAGTGGGCTCGATGCGCCTTGGTTTCTACATCACAAGACTCCAGATCCTCAATTCGAAACTGGTACTTGCCCTGATAGGCTGCGGCGATATCAGCTGCTAGGCATCGTGCTGATGCTCCTGGCATAGCAATAGCCCACTCGATGATGTCAGAAAACTCTTCCGCAGCTGACCGAGGCTGCACGCCATAGGCTTCAGCCTGGGCAAATTCGTTAATATGCGTCCGGGCATCACGTCTTGCGTCATAGAGCGGAACTGCCCGCCCTTAGCACCTACACCTGAAAGCCCTAAGGTTATGCGTTACAGATCTTAGGCTCGGAAAGATCGATTCGGTATCCTTTCTTCAAGCAAGGTGTTGCCAACGTACCTCTGCAAGCGCGTCCTTACTATGGCTAAATCCGTCGCTCTCCGACGCTGAACTTATCAAATCGACGATAGAGCCCAACTGTAGTGGTCTAATGAAACCGGACACCCATTTAGGTGACTTGGCCGGACGGGTACTAAGCAGTGTGATTCCTGGTTAGCCTTTGAGGCTATCAGGGTATGAGGCGGATAAGTCTCACGCACGGATCGTTGCTTAGGGTAATGGCAACGTAAACGGAGGCCCGGTAAGGCCTCCGTATTTTGGTCTATGCCGAGCTTTTCAGGTTATGGTCTCGAGCGAAGACCGGAACACTGACCAAATTCGATTTTCGTTTGACGCCTTAAATCAAAACCTGGAGCTAATGCTCGAGGGTGATCAACATCTCAGGGCGCTAACTATCAACGCGACCTCGGGTTTGTAAATCTGCCGATGTCTACTACGCGAGAGTTGCAAAGACAGTTAAACGTGCTCCAAATTTCTCAGTCCATCACGGGGCACAAAAATCCAACCTTCGGAAGGATCGATGGTTGGCGTCGGATGCGCGAGTAAATCTGGTTTATTTTGAAATGACCAACCTATCAAAGCACATGTCAGTGCGTCTTCCAGATCCAAGTGATAAAACTCAGGGCCGGCCTTGAGCTTTTCAATTGGGACACTGCCACCAGAATCTTCGTAGAAAGGCCGACGCATCCCACCAATGCAGGCTGATCGTTTGCATGCGGAAGGGTAAGCCTCAATGGCATGGATATAACGGCCATCTGTCCAGAGCCCGCACCTCTCGATATCTGGTGCGAACAGGGCCAGAAAGTGAATACCCTTGGTCGCCTGACTTCCAATCATGTCCTTGATGGGAGACAAAGGTGATAGCCCTCTTTCAAACAGAAACCGCTCTGTTTCCCTGTGAAGATAGGGATTTGCTGATGAGGAAAGAATTTGACCGGCAGCAACCCTTGAAACAATCAGGTCAGCAAATGCCTTGGAGAATCCAAGCGGCGTATCAATCGCGAACAGCAACCTGCACGAATTTTCGTGATCGATTTTCACTTGGCACAATTCAAGGATCTTGGTGGCCAGCATCTCGGAGCTGGTTGCTTCGTTGAGGGTGTTGCGCAAATTACCCCTCCAAGGAACACCGGCCAGTTCTCTGGCTGAGTCAAGAATCACCAATGCATCCCGGCTTGCTGGATTCTTGTCACAATTCCAGCCCCCCACATCCCATCCAACGTAGTACGTTTGCCTGTCTTTCAACCTGTGCACTCACGTTAAAAATCTTTGGACATCCCTCGCTGAGTCGCTAGGTCTAATTGCACTTAACTGTCCACAGCTCACTGATTTGTGTTGTATATCTCTGGCTGCGCATCTCGCTTTTCATGGCCCACTCCGGGTCGGTGGGCACGCTTGCAGGCCGCAATGTTCCTTTGCCCCAGCGCTGGTTGATGTCATCCAAAACCCCCATGACCTTTGACGTCGCCAAGGGCTGTACTTCACTGAACAAGTCGTCAGTGAATTCGTTGGATTTGCGTAAATCCAACAGATGCACCTCTGCCTTACTGAACCTTATTCCCGGCCTGAAAATCCGCCCCACAGCCTCTGTCGCGTAGCGAACCAACAACCTGACGTCGTTGGTGGGATAAGGGAGATCAACAGTCGCGCCATTGGAATATTTAACCTCGTTGGGGTTAAAGAATCCGGTTCTGATATTCACTCTCATAGTCTTGCATAGCGAATCCTGAAGCCTGAGCTTCTCCGCCGCGCGCTGCACGTAGGTCGCAACAGCTTCCTTTATCGGCTCAACTTCCGTCAGCCGCGCTCCGAAGCTGCGGCTGCAACAGATTTCGTGCTTTGCGGCGTCTGCCTCCAGGGAGTCGAGACAAGAAACTCCCCCAAGTTCACGAGCGGTTTTTTCCAGCACAACGCTGAATTTTTTCCTGAGCAGCCTCGGGTCAGCTTTCGAAAGGTCGAGTGCCGTGTGGATGCCCATTTCCTCAAGTTGAGTACGAAGCTTTCTGCCTATGCCCCAGACCTCGCCCACTGGACTCTTGTGCAACACCCATTGTAGGGTCTTGGGGTCGCAGAGATTGACGACGCCTTTTGTCCTCTCCATGTACTGCTTGGCGACGTGGTTAGCCAGTTTGGCCAGCGTTCTGGTCGGGGCGATGCCAACTCCCACAGGAATGCCGGTACCCTGTCCTACCGCTTTCTGAATTTTCATTCCTAGCTCAGACAGATCTCCAGGCATCCCGGTGAGGTCGGCGAACGCTTCGTCAATACTGTAGATCTCAAGCCTGGGCACCATGGACTCAATGATGGTCATGACCCGCTCGCTGAGGTCGCCGTACAAGGTGTAGTTGCTGCTGAACGTCGCGATGCCGGTTTCATCGAGATAGTCTTTAATTTGGAAGTAAGGCGCGCCCATTTTGACAAAGGGCTTAGCGTCATAGGAACGGGCGATCACACAACCGTCGTTGTTAGACAAAACAACAATCGGTACCTTGGCAAGATCCGGCCTAAACACTCTCTCGCAGCTCGCGTAAAAGCTGTTGCAGTCGATTAAAGCAAACATTTCGTCAGTTCCGGCCATGATCACGCACGCTGTATTGCACCACACCCCAGATCATCAATTCATCCTCATCGGACAGCGTTCTCGTGGGGTAGCTGTCGTTCTCCGGCGCCAGACTCAGCCGTCGACCTTCAAGTCTGAGCCTCTTGCATACAGGCTCAGCGTTGAGCGACGCAACGACTATGTCGCCGTCAACGGCTTCCCTGCTGCGATCAACGATCACAAAGTCGCCGCTGAAAATCCCGGCTTTCTGCATGCTGTCCCCGTCAATCTTGACCAGGAAAACATGAGGTGCTCGAATGTTGAAAAGCTCGTCGAGTGAGATGTGTTTTTCAATGTGATCAGTAGCAGGAGACGGAAATCCAGCGGAGGCAGTTGCGGAAAAAACCGGGATGGGCAACCCTTGCGCCAGTAAGGCACCAACAGCAGTCACACTCATTCTGTACCTCCAGTGGTTCTATGCGTTCTAGGTTACCCAGCGTCACAGCCCGAACTAAGCGTAGTGTTCAGAAAAGTACGCGCAGTGGCTGGAAATGATGCAGTCATCGCAATGAGGGCTGCGTGCAACACAAACCTTCATCCCATGCTGAATTAGCCATTCGTGAGCGTGCTTTTTGTATTTGGAAGGGGTGACTTCGTTGATCACCTTGGTGGTGACATCCGTTGAAGTGGTGTCAACAATCCCTAAACGGTTTAGCAGGCGATGGATGTGCGTATCGACGGCAATTAATGGGGTGTCGAAGATGAAGTTCATGATCAGACTGGAGCACTTGAGACCAATGCCTTGCAGTTGGAGCAATTCCTCTTTTGTGTCTGGAAGCTTGCCGCCGTGTCTGTCGATGATTTGCTTGCACATCATCTTCAGGCTTTTGGTCTTTTTGTTGTAGTGCGCGACAGGCTTGATGATGCTTCGAAGCTCTTCATCATCCAGCGCCAGAAGTTCCTCAAACGTCGCCACCTTCTTGTACAGAGGCACGCACGCAGCCACCACTCTTTTGGTAGTCGTCATGGTCGACAGTGCAGCAGAGACAATGCTTCGGAATGGCGTGCTGGACAGCCCATTGGTCATCCATTCATCGTCACTCTGATCGAACGTCGGGTAGGCGTTACTTAGAGACTTGTAGATAGATGAGATTTCACTTTTTGCGAGCATCTAACAGGCCTCCTGGACAGACTTGTCGGCGGCAGCACGGAAGGAAGCCATCTGCCCAGGGACATATGGATGTATCAGCGGTTTTGCCGGTTCACGAGGAAACTGTTGAATAGGGTCTATTGGCGCTACAAGCTGTACCTGGTAGGAGATGACAAACGTTTCAAGGCGACGATTGTGAGCAGCACACTCGTCGCGCAGCCAATGCAGATCGTCCCTTTGGTTTGACAGCCCTAAAACGCCGACCGCGCTACCCAGCTCGTCGTAAGAAAACTGAGCGGAAGCAATCATTGCGCGAAGGTCACACAGCCCTGAAAGAGAGCTAATTGGCTGTTGGTCAGCCTGTGCGAACGTGAGATCAGCAACCGACGTGCAGCAAGTGGAGTCGCCCGTGAGACCAATATCTGCAGACGCTGACAGTTCTCGTACCAGCGAAGCGAGGGTTCGTGGATGTCGGCAGAAGACCTGGAAGATGATCGCAGCCTCCAGGCGCACGCCAGCTTGGATATTACCGTCTTCGCTCATTAGTGCCTCGGCCTGAGCCGTCACCTTATGGTTGAGCAAGCGCAGAGCGTTCAGCCGGGCCACACACCACTGTTGATACAACGAAGTCGACATACGATCTCTCTCTGTGATTGCAGACATCATCCAGGCGCGCAATTTAGGCCGGTCGTGACCTTCATTTGCCGTTGCAATACCGCTCAGCTTCCAATCCGAGTCGAGTCTGCAAGCGCTGACTGGTCAAGCCTCAGCGCGTTTGTGAAGCTGCTGCAGCATCCGAATGAGGGGCGCAGGCTTCCAGGCGAATTAATAGTACGCTATCGTACCATTAAAATCCATGCGCCTCCGATTCCTTTCGTCGTTTCGTTTGTGATTCGCTGATTAATCGGTATCGGTCAGCCCCTTAACAACCCAGTGCAGTCAGTAAATGGCACACTGTGCAACTCACTTCTTAAGACGGACAGATGGTTTGAAACAAGATCGCGCCACCCCCCCCCCTCCCTCGCCCCGCCCAAGACCAGGTCGTCCGCGCGCTGACCAGGCGGGTGAGGTCGAACGGAGAATTCTTGATGCAGCCACAGCCATTTTTTTGGAGCACGGATTCGGACGTGCCACTCTTGACCAAGTCGCAGAGCAAGCTCACGTGGGCAAGACCACGCTGTACAGCCGATATGCAACCAAGGAGGCGCTGTTTGAAGCTGTGGTGCGCAAGTGCGTAGAGACGTTTCTTCAAGACATGGACACAGGGCCTGCCGAAGGCAACCTGGAAAGAAAATTAGTGCAGGTGGGTACAGCTTTGGCACAAGCCACACTCACCCCTTACGTCATTTCAATCATGCGTATTACCTTGGCCGAAACTGATCGTTTTCCAGAAATCGCTAAAGAGGCGTTTCGAATGGGCTTCGGGGCGTGTGTTCAAAGTGTTGCGGACGCGTTGACTAACGGTGAGGAGCCTTTGAGCGCTGAGCTTGCTTTGGCAATAGGTAGACGATTTGTGGAGCTGGCACTTCATCCTCTCTACTTCCATGCGTTTTTCGGTGACGATCTTGGGATTCTTAACCAGCGAATCTCAAAAGACGTTGCTCAGGTTGCCGGGATGTTGTCGAAGGATGTCGGCCAATCAGTTTTCGACAATCCGATTTAGCTGCCAGCCCCATGAAGGGGTTGGCAACCAGGGCAATCATTACATCTTGATCACGTAGTTTGTGAACCCACCGTAGCGACTGCTGGTATCGTCAACAGCTTCGTTCACTTGCTCAAGGGGATAGACCTTGTGCTCGTAAAATCCAAGATCCAAGAGTCCTGCGCCGGCCATATCAACCATCGTCTGGCTCTGGTGCGTTGTGAACCAGCTTGATCCGATGATTGTGATGTCATTTGAAAGCGCCCAGAACAAGTCCAAGGGAACGTCGCCTTGGACAGCGCCAACATCTACTAACCTACCGCCTCGATTCAGACTTTTGAAACCCTCCACCAAAGGCTCGGCAGGCGCTCCTGGAGCCAAAGCATCCAGCACGATGTCGACACCTTCACCGTCAGTCACTCGCAGGCTCCACTCTTTCACGGACTCCGAACCAGACTCAAGTATCTCGATTCTCCCTAAAGGCCCCATATCGCGAACCTTCTGGAACAAATCCGAGTTTCGAGCTGTGCCAAGGATTTTTTTCACACCAAGCGCCAGGGCCAAGGCCACTGCGCCCAGTCCCAGCGTGCCTGTGATGCCGTTGATGAGAAGAGTTTTGCCGGGGCCTGCATTGGCTCGGATCAAACCGCGATATGCCGTCCCCAGATAGCCCAAGCGAGTTGCAGTTTCGAAATCCACTGCATCAGGCAGTCGAACAAGGCTGTACTGCGGTGCGGGCATGTATTCGCACAGACCACCATAGGGATAATCCTCGAACATCTGCGCGCCATTTTTGCCCAAGCCGAAGTAGCCGTTTAGAACGAAGCTGTCGCACGAAACGGGCTCCCCCACTTGGCAGGCCCTGCACGAGCCGCAGTACCGGCCTGGGTTTACGTAGACTCGGTCTCCAGGTTTGAAGCCATACACTTGTGACCCGACCGATTCGATCACGCCAGTTGCGTCCAAGCCAAAGATAGCGGGAAGTCTCGGCAGCGGCAGCTCGGGTGCCACTTCGTCCCATTCCGCGATCACGTTTTGCAGGTTTTGCACCACACCACACGCGACAACCTTAACCAGCACCTCCGTGGGGCGAATTTCCGGAACGGGCACGCTTTCAATTTCCATGGGCTTGCCGGTGTCATGCAGCCGGGCGGCACGCATTTCAGTAGGTGTCATTTGGATCTCCTGTGCATCATCTGATTCACGCTGAAAGACTGCATGAAATAAAGGTACTGACTCGTACTATTGATGGAGCATCAGGTGACGTTAGGAGTTCAACGGATCTTTAATTTGGACTTTCTCACAACGCGCTCCACCCTTTCACTCGCCCCGGATCAAGGCCTACGACCGATTTAGCAGTGAGACGGCGTGGTGTCGAGAGTGTCGGCCATGAGGTCATTAGAAATGTGCGTGCGAGTGGCTCGCCTTCGTGTGAGAGGTGCCATGGAGATTCTATTCTTGCAAGAAATGCTACCGAGCTTAATTGGATCGAAAAGTGTTGGCATTGCGCCCCCCCCTAGAAACCCGTAATAACAACGGCACGAATAGGTACCGTCATTTACAGACCTGGAGCGCGGTACGAGTTCAAATGGTTTCTAGCGACACCCTGGCCGCTGATTCCACTTCAGTAACCAGACGCGTCCTTGCGATAGATTGGTCACACAACTGAGTTATTTGCCCATCATGCTGGCCGCTTGCTGAGTTGCTTCTGTCGTCCTAGTCGCAAGCTTGCGAACCTCATCTGCAACGACCGCAAAACCTCTGCCCGCCTCACCGGCTCTCGCTGCTTCAATGGCAGCGTTTAGCGCAAGCAGGTTAGTTTGGCTGGCAATACTTTGGATTGTGCTGACAATTTGTGAGAGATTAGCGAGGTTTTCCTCTAGTTCGCGTTGGTGGATGGACTCCGCCTGACGCAACGCATCCTGCTCGTGCTGCAGGTTTACATCGACCAGTGCCCCCACAATTCTCAGCGGTGCACCCGAGGCATCTCGTCGTGTCTGACCTCGGGCTTTGAACCACCGGTACTCACCACTTTTCATCTTCAGTCGGTACTCTAAGTCGAAAGGTGTTTTCCCTGACCGGTCAGTTAAATGAGCGCCAAACGCGTTCAGAGTTCGCGCTTTGTCTTCAGGATGCAATCTGAATGCCCAGCTATCGAGAACATCCGGAAACTCCTCGGCGGTGGCGAAGCCGAGTAATTTCCTGAATTGCGGTGACCACCAAAAAATATTTTTAGGGTTGACGGGATCCCCAGCGATAACCTCCATATCCCAGAGGCCATCTGAGAGCATCTCACGCGCTAGCTCGAACCGTGTGATGATCACGTCATGGATCTGATCCCTTTCAAGCTCTTCGTGAATATCACGTACCGAGCCGGCAACGCGAACAGGCATCCCACGGTCGTTACGCAAAGTTTCACCCTGGGCGTAAAACCATCGATAGCTTCCGTCTTTCATAGCTAGTCGATTTTTGACCTTGTAGGGCGTCTGACCTGACTTGTCATTGAGATGCTTTGCAAAAGCATCCAGCGTTGCCTGTTTGTCATCCGGATGTAAGCGATCAGCCCAACTCGCAAGTACATTTGGGAAGTCACGCTCGTCGTTAAACCCCAAGAGACTTCGAAACTGGGATGACCACCAGAACCTGTTTTTGGGATTTACTGGATCTCCAGCAATGACCTCCATGTCCCACAAGCCTTCGCTAGAGGCCCGGTTGACAAGATCAAATCTAATCTCTTGAGCAGCAGCACTCTCAGAAGCCTCTCTCAAGAGCAAGCGCGCAGATTCAAGTTCGGCCTCTAGGGCGGAGACATGTGCCGCTACTTTGGCTTCGTCATCCTTTAAGACTTTCCAAGCTTCGAGAACTCTCGGCGCTTCAGCGCAACCTGAGACTTGCGGGTCGCCCCCTTCAAGAATGGATGAAATCAGCTGGCTTAGCGCTGCGCGATCACGGCGCCCAAAGAACGATTTCGACATCGAGAAATACTCAATTGGTTTAGGGCCCTCATCTGTGGCTCCTTTCAATTTACATCGGCAGCCTCCCCCAAAACCTTCAGGAAGAATCGTTAGAAAATGTAAATTTAAGACGATTGGTAGGGGGTTCATCTCCGCAAAAGTCCGTCGTGCGTCATGCCACATAGAGCTAGTCAGGACGGTCAGGTTTGGCAGACCGACGGGACAACTGATTACGATTGCAGAGAACCTGAAGCCTGGCTCAGGAAATCGCTACACTAATCTGCATGGTGGTGATAACAGGTGACCCTGAACCCAACTATCTTGTACGCCCCATAATGCCGTCTGAAGATGGTGTGCTAGTGGTGGGGTTTCGACCAAGGATGCGGCAGCAATGGCTCAGAAGCACACGAAGAAGCCCTCCAGGCTTTAGTCATGAGTCATGCGTACTATGTAGGCCTTCAGCTCGCGTGCCTTGCGAGTAACTCTCTTCGGCGAAGCTGAGGAGGGTTCTGAATTGCTACGTTGAGCAGCAGCGGGGTCTAGCAAACTGATCACGTCACGTAAGCTATAGCCATACTCACCAAGCAACCCACGAAGTTTGGTCTCCAACGCCATTTCGACCTTCAAACCAGAGTCATTTTTCATGGCATCAAGCTCGGCGAGCTGGGCAGCGAGCTGTTGTTCGAGCTTTCGGCATTCAGCGAGACGGGACTTTCGAGTTCCTACGAGTTTTGATGAAGCAGTTTTGGTCACCTCATCACCTACATCCAGGCTCTCTTGGATTAAGTTTCGGCTCAATGTGGCTGGATTAAACGTAGCTTTCCAAGAAACAGGGGCGATGGAACAGGCAGACCGGCAGGAGACCGGGGACGTCAAGGCTGACCTTGGCGACATGATGAAAAGGCGTAGCACCATCATTCCGACTCCCCTGGTTCAAGTGTTGGTCAGGGCTTGAAGATATCCATCTGAGAATGGTTGTTACGTACGAGTAGGACGAGAACAGTATGCATCCGGGTATTACGTCTTGTGTGATTAAATCGGTTGCCACTAAAGCAGCACCTGATCGACCTCACTCACCCTCTTCTTCGACAGCCTGGTATGAACACTCTTAGGACACGCATAAGAATCATGCCCATCGCGCCTCGCAGAATGGATCACGCTCATGATCGCAACTGCGTGTCCTCCGCTTCGCAGTAAGCCTGCAAGTCGAGCAGCCAAAGGGAGTTTCACCCCTCGGCTGCTCGCATAACCGTACGTGAAAATCTCGCGTCATACGACTCTTGGCCAAACACTCTACTCATGTAATCAATACCAACGCGCGAACAGCTCCAGATTCTCACTCCAAATTAGACACAGTCAACGCTTCGCTTGACGTGTAAAGATTGTGTACTTGGTCTTCATCCATTTGAGCAGACGCGATTGCAACGCGCTCTACAATCGATAGCTGAACTTCCCATACCAGACAATTCCTGTGATGCGTTCCTTGCCGTTGTCTTTTGGAATACGTTTTTCCCGTACAGGTGGCGAGCAACTAAAAACAATCGGTTTGGATTCGAGCGCTCTGACTCGGGTGCCTCTCGCGGACATGATCGCATTGGCGATATTGAGGTGGTCTGGCGTGATGAAGGAAAGCGGGCCGCACCACTAATGTTCAAATTGTCATTTATTGCACCCTGACAGGGCGACTCAGCGAGCGATTGGCTCCTGCAAGTTCGATGCACGCCAGATACTCGCTGACCTCGGCACGTTTGACGTAGTCAAGAGGTGTAATGCTCACTAACTCTTTGAATTCTCTCTGGAAATGCGATTGATCGCTGAAGCCTAACTCCAAAGCGATATCCAAGGTGCTGGATTTCTGCTTTTCAAGCAGCTTCAGCGCTTCGTAGCACCGGACGATCCGGCTGAATGATTTTGGTGACATTCCCGTGCATTCTTTGAACTGGCGTTGAATCGTGCGTCCAGTGCAAGAAAATCTTCGCTCAAGATCGCTCATCGCAAGACAACCTCGGTGCTGCTTTATCATCGTCAGCAAGCATTCGGTTAGGCCCGCAGCAGGGAGGCGCAGACAGTCCCTGAGGTAACTATCCACGCCGTTGCACAGTTTATCGAATGACTGATGGATAACCATCAGCTCAAGAAATTCCTCAGCCCCGTTCATCGCGTGGCTCAATTCAAACTCTTGGTCTCTGAGTTCACAGGCCGACATCGTAAGAAACGTAGGTGTGTATCCCGAACAGAAGCGCACGCCAAAATATCTATGACCCTGCTGCAGATCGAACTGCCGAACTTTAGCCGGACTTCCGCACACCCGGGCACTAGGATTGTTCCCGTCACAGTCAAATATAATATCTACGCAACCATCAGGTATCGCCAGTGCTCTCGAGTCGGAACGGTCAACGACAAAGCTGTAAAAGTGGGAAATCCGTGGATCAATAGACTCAGCGACACAATAACGCTGCGTAGCATTGAAAACGAACCATGGCTGCTCAAGGCAGAAATTTGAAACTGCGCGCTGCGTGTGCATGCGTTGACCCCCTTGCTCATATGTTGGCAAAAGCACAAACGATGCCAATCCGTATTCGAGGAAGCCGAGCCCGCATGCGTGTCGGAAATCTTCAATACAAGCCCGCCCTCTCCATTTCTTAATAGGCCACAAGCGCCTAGGTCGATGCCTTCGGCCAAGCGCCCCGAATGCCTATAGGGCGATTTCAAGCGAAGCAGGAGAGCTTTCATGAGCAAAACCAAGATCGATTTTATCTATTTGTCTGAGCAAGACATGATTCGCGCCGGGGTCACGGACATGTTGCAGTGCGTTGATACGATGGAAGAAATGTTCGGCCTGCTCTATGCCGGCGACTACCGCATGGCCGGGGCCAACAATGACTCCCATGGCGCAATGATTACCTTTCCCGAAAACTCGCCGTTTCCGAACATGCCCAAGCCAACAATCGAGCGCCGGATGATGGCTATGCCTGCTTATCTGGGAGGCACCTTCGGTACCGCTGGCGTAAAGTGGTACGGTTCCAACATTGAGAACAAAGAGAAAGGTCTGCCACGATCCATTTTGATGTTTACACTCAACGACGCAGACACTGGCGCGCCTTTGGCTCACATGTCTGCAAATTTGCTGTCGGCCTATCGCACCGGCGCAGTCCCCGGCGTCGGCGCTCGGCATCTAGCCCGCAAGGACTCCAAAACCATCGGTTTGCTCGGCCCAGGAGTAATGGGCAAAACGTCGATAGCCGCTTTCATGGCCACCTGTCCACTTATCGATACCATCAAGGTTAAGGGCCGGGGGCAGAAGAGCATCGACGACTTCATCACATGGGTACATGCCACTTATCCGCAGATCACCACCGTCAGCATCGTTGAGTCCATTGAAGAAGTGGTTAGAGACTCCGACATCGTGACCTATTGCAACTCAGGAGAGTTTGGAGACGCATCCAAATACCCTGAGGTGAAGCGCGAGTGGGTCAAGCCAGGCGCTTTCCTCGTGATGCCCGCCCTGTGTCGTATCGACGAAGGTCTGGAGCGTAATGATGTGCGTAAGGTGCTCGATAACACTGGGCTGTACGACGCTTGGTATGAAGAGATGCCCAAACCTGCACACAACCACATTCCTATCATTGGCGTGTACTTCATGGACATGATTGCAGACGGCAAGATGACCCGCGATGAACTGGAAGACATTGGCAAGATAGTCGCTGGCGTCACCCCTGGCCGCGTCCACGATGATGAAATCATCATAATGTCCGTCGGTGGCATGCCCGTAGAAGATGTTGCATGGGGAACAGTGGTGTATCGCAACGCTCTGGAACGCGGCATCGGAGTAAAGCTGAACCTTTGGGAAACGCCGGCGCTACGCTGAGCGTCCCTTGCACAGGGGTGTCCCCGGTGCACTCTTTCTTCGATTATGCGAGCACAGTGAAATGAGCAAATTGATTAAGCTGAAATCTGGTTCGGCCTTCGAGGAAAAGGCCAGCTATTCACGGGCAGTTGCAGTCGATAATTGGGTTTATGTCTCGAACACAGCTGGGCGTCACCCGGTAACGCGGCAGATCCCGGAAGATTTCGTAGAGCAAGCCCTTCAAGTTTTTGAAAACCTAGAAGCAGCCTTGCAAGCGGTTGGCTCTTGCATCGCAGACGTCGTTGTCTCCCGCGTATATATTCAAAACCCTGAAGATATTCCATTGGCGCTGGACGTAATCGGCGCAACCTTCAGAGGGGTTGATCCTGCCATGACTGTTACTTGCCCCCCCCTCGGAGCAGACATTTACAAAATCGAGATCGAGGTTACGGCCTACAGAGGAGCATCCAGGATGGAAGCCGATCTTCGTCGAATCAACAGGTAGCACTCCCTCTCTTCGATAATATTATTTGGAATAAAGGGGAGCGATATGTCGCCCTTGATTTCACCAGTTGAAACACACTCAGAGCTTCCGCACTCCACGATGGTTGTAGTGATTGGTGGAGGAATTGTCGGGCTTAGCGCGGCACTGAGTCTCGCCGAACGGAACATCCCTGTTGTAGTTCTTGAAAAGGGCACGTTATTGGGAGAGCAGTCTTCCCGGAACCTAGGCTGGGTGCGCAAGACCAGCCGTCTGGCTGAAGATATGCCATTGGCGCTCGCCGCTGAGCGATTGTGGGAGGAGATGCCACAGCGTACTGGCCATGATGTGGGCTTTCGGCGCAAAGGCATCATGTTCGCTGCGCGTACTGCTGAGCAATTGTCGACCCATGAGCGATGGCTAGAGTCGGTTAAGGCGTTCGATTTGGACACTCGAATCTTAAGTGGCGAGCAACTGGCTAAGTTAGTCCCAGGTGGAATCGGATCTTGGGCAGGAGCGGTATATACACCATCTGATGCGCGAGCTGAGCCAACACTAGCGGGCAGCGCTATTGCGAGAGGCGCAATGGCGAGGGGGGCCATCATCATTGAACGTTGCGCCGTGCGGTCAATAGTGAAGTCGGCTGGCCGAGTCAGCGGTGTTATCACCGAACGCGGAGAGATTCGATGCGAGCATGTGTTGCTCGCAGCCGGCTTATGGTCACGGCGGTTTATGGGCAATCTAGGCTTAGACCTGCCAACGCTGCCGCTTGTGGCTTCTGTCCTGAAAACCAAGGCCATGCAGGGCCCAACTGAAATCGCAGTAGGTGCGCCGGACTTTTCATTTCGTAAGCATATCGATGGTGGTTACATCATCATGCAGAGAGGCGCATTGGACGCCCCTCTGACGCTTGATCATCTTCTTACCGGTCGACGTTTTTTGCCGCAACTCAGGTCTTCAAGAGGCTACTTGCGCGTGGGGCTAAATCGCTACTTCTTAGATGATCTGCGCTTGGCCCGCCGATGGTCACCCAGTGCTGTTTCGCCATTTGAAAAAGTGCGGACGATGAGTCCTAAGGTAAACGAGTCTTTAAACCAGGAGGCCATGCGCAACCTGATCGGGGCCTGGCCCGCATTTGCGCAAGCTCAAATAGAACAAAGCTGGGCTGGGGTGATCGACGTAACTCCAGATAGCAATCCGGTGATTAGTCCGATTTCAGCGATACCTGGCCTGACCCTTGCCACTGGTTTTTCCGGTCACGGCTTCGGCACATCGCCGGCTGCAGGTTATCTTGCTGCAGACTTGATAACCAATACGTCGCCCATAGTCGATCCAACACCATATCGATACAGCCGCTTCGCATAAAAACTCCAACACTGTGCACATAAAATAACTCGTACTGCCCACAAAGCTACTTATTGCCTGCCAGCACTTTAATTCATTTTTAGCCCCACGTAGCGTTCCGCTACGTGGGCGCGCATTTGGAGGCTTCATGTCGGGATCTCAACATAAACTTGGCTGGCCGATGATCGCTATGCTGGGGGTTTCAATCGTGATCGCTGGGCAATTTTCAGGGTGGAATCTGGGACTTAGCTATGGCTGGAAAAATATGTTGGTCGGCACGGTGGTGATGTTTGCCTTCTACATCGGTTTTCTGCAGCTTGTATCAGAAATGGGCAGCACCTGGCCCAGTGCAGGGGGACTTGCCAAATTTTCCACGCTGGCTTTCGGAAGGCTTCCCGGCGGACTAATAAATGTTTCAATGGCCATCGCATTGATAGCGGGTACGGGCATTGTCAGCGAGTTTATCAGCGCATATGGACAATCTCTGCTTGGACTCGACGGCACGCTCATAAAGGTTTTGCTGTTTTCGGGTGTGCTGTGTCTGCACTTGTATGGAACAAAAGAGTCCATGTGGGTGATCCTAATCGCCGGTTTGATCGCGGTTATGACATTGCTGATTTTCTCAGGAGTCAGCCTGACGCACCTGGACTTACGAAAACTAGCTGATGATGGCTCAGTGCTTTCATTTAGTGGCGTGGTTCAGGCACTACCTTACGCGCTGTGGATGTTCGTAGGAGTCGAGCAGGCTGTCACTGCCTCGGAAGAGGCCCGCAACCCTGTTAGGGATATCCCTAGGGGGTTGATGTTAGCAATCGTTGTGCTAGTCATCACCGCCGCCGGCGTATTGCTTGGTGCTCCAAGTCTTGCTGGTGTGGAGGTACTCAAAAGCGCAGGAGATCCATTGCTTGCCGCTTTAGATGTCGGAGGTTTTTCCGGGCTGCATACGGTGATCGGTTTAGGTGCAATATTTGGGCTGATTGCAAGCTTCTTCTCTTTGTCTTATTCGGCATCTCGTCAGCTCTTCGACCTATCCCGCAACCAGTTTTTCCCTGCTATGTTCGCGCAGAGTACGGAGAGAGGGATCCCGGCAAGGGCGCTCTGGCTGGTCATGGTAATGGGTTTTGGTATCTCCTTCGCCCCGGCTGAAAGCATACTGCTCGCCATGGTCGTGCTTTTCACTGGCGCCTATGCGGTCACCACGCTGGCCTATCTACGCCTGCACCATAAAGAAGGCGCGAAGCATCGTGGGTACACTGCCAAAGGTGGCGTTGCATGCGGCTATGCCACTCTGGGGTTGTCCGCTACTATTTTCTATGCTTGTTTCAGTACCGACCTGATGACGATTTTCGCCATCATTACACTATTTGCCGCGATCATCGTGTACCACCTTGAAGCCCGAAAGAATCATAGTGCTTCGCTCCGCTACCCGTAAAAGCCGCACCCAAGCGCGCAACGGAAAAGATAGTGCTCATCTCGCTAGCCCATGGCGATAAATCAAGTACCGTGAAATGGCCAGCCTCTGATCCGGATGGTTACGATCGAGTTATCAGAGGCCTTGCCCAATGATCCGCATGTACTCCATCGGTATACGATCCGACCCCACAGACATACATGCGGGTACAGGAGATGCGCTGGCCCAAAAGGTTGCCTGTTCGGTGCGGCAAAGCCGCACTGCGCCTAGCTATTTGATCTTAGGGATGTGCTGAGTCAGCGCGCCTGAATGGTGATTATCCGCACGCGCATCTTATGGTTGTTCTTTAGCGCCTGACGGCACAAAGGCGAATGAAATCGATCAGTTGCTGCCGCGTAAATGGCAGCCGGCTTAATCACGCAAGGCATGATGCCCGGGCGCAGACCTGTCTCTGCCCTACATGTCAGCCTTAACTGCTCCGCTTCGCTTCAAATTGAGCGCTACCAATCCGTCGTCACCAATGATCAGCACGCCAGCAACGTGAAGCGCGAGCACATCAACAATCCGCCTTGGTGACGTTGATGATGATATCACTGGTAATTCTCCGGCTTCCTGCCAGGCACCTAAAACGCTTGCATGTACTGTCTGAATACCTGCTTGGATCCTGTGAGAGCATTAGAACGATGCCAGCGCGCGACCAAATGGAAACTCATAATAGGTCAGATGTGGCCACTTCATCGAAGCCTTGCCCCAAAGCTTTGATGATCCACTTGAGATCATAATTTGCAGGACGTTTTCTTAGGCGACTTGGGGGCATGGACGTCATTGAACTACTTACTCAGCGTGGATTTTCAATGGAGGGCGTCGGCTGTCCATGGTGAATCTCTACAGAGCGGCATCAGACCTGATTGTGAAATGGCCCTGAGCGACTGTGAGCACTGCTATGTCGTGATTGGCGAGTGGTTCCATACACCTAGACTACTCGAGATGTTAGGCGCGACTAAGCCCAAACTATTCAAGGTTGGCAGGCTGCACAGAGTAGATCCTTCACTAGGCTCGCAGTAACGCCCGAATGCAATTAGGAAAGCCGGCACCCGAAGCGAGCTGAACGAGGGCAATTGACACTAACCAGTGGGTGCAGGCTGACTTTAGTAAAGTCAGCTGACTGAGCTTTTGGACATCGCGCGCGAGACCATAATGATCTTGCGCGTCGAATTGACAGTGGGTCTCTTTGAGCATTTAGACCCCCACAGCTGCATCCAGCGGCTGTCCTGGGGGGGGGGCCGTTCTTCGATCACGCGGGCTCAGTTGATGACGAATCGTAGTGGCCGGTGAGCAGCACGTAGAAGAGGGTCTCGGACACGAGTCGCATTGGTTCAAGTGGGCAAACGGTACCCGTCCGGCGCGCGTAAATCTTCTTGCCACGCGCAGGAACCGGCGGCTCGATAAGTTTCGCCACGGTTAGATCCACACCGCACACAATGCGGCTTGGATCCACCGTTAACCTATTTGCTGCGGATGAACTCTTAGAAGTCAATCATGACTTTCATGGCCTTTTCATCTGCGGCATGTTTAAACACATCATAGGCCTTGGGCAGCTCGGAAAATCCAAAGCTATGAGTGGCGAGCTTTTCCATCGGTAGTTTGCCGGAGCAGCAAGTTTTGAGGAGCATGCTGGTGGTGTTGGCGTTTACGAGGCCGGTTGTGATGGTGAGATTCTTGATCCAGAGCTTCTCCAACGCAAATTGCACGGGCTTGCCATGCACACCCACATTCGCAATGTGTCCACCTTCTTTGACGACGTGTTGGCAAATATTCCAAGTGGCTTCTAGGCCAACAGCCTCAATCGCGCAATCCACTCCGCGACCTTCGGTAATCTCTAGCACGCGGGCGATAGCATCTTCCTGGGCGGAGTTAATAGTGTGAGTTGCGCCAAGTTCGCGAGCCATGGCCAAACGGTTGTCATCCATGTCGATGACAATGATGCTAGAAGGGGAATACAGCTGAGCGGTGAGTACACAACCCATGCCAACGGGCCCAGCGCCAATGACGGCGATGGTATCGCCCGGCTGAACATTGCCGTATTGCACACCGATTTCATGTGCGGTTGGTAGGGCGTCAGAAAGTAAAACGGCAACATCTTCGTTGAGGGCTTCTGGCAGGAGGTACAGCGAATTGTCTGCAAAGGGAGTGCGCACAAATTCTGCCTGAGTGCCGTCGATCATGTAGCCCATGATCCACCCGCCGCCATTGCGACAGTGGGCGTATAGTTGCTTTTGGCAGTTCTCACAAATGCCGCACCGGCTCACGCAGGAGATAATGACCTTGTCGCCTTTTTTGAATTTACCTACGGCATCGCCTATTTCTTCAACGACGCCGATGCCTTCGTGACCCAAAATGCGACCATTAAAGCTTCCTGTTTTATCTTTTGCCGCTTGCTCAATCTCGGGATTTTTACCTTTCCATATGCCAAGATCCGTACCGCAAATGGTGGTTTTCGTCATGCGGATTATCGCATCAGTGGGTGCAAGCAATTTTGGCTTTTCGCGCTCTTCCAAACGAATGTCGCCTTCACCGTAATAAACCATCGCTTTCATGGAAAAAACCCAAATAAAGAATGTGAGCGTGTTTTATAGGGTCAAATCAAAACGATTGTCAAACTACTCCCGCTTAAAACCGCTAAGCCGATTATGTGGCGAGAGCGACGGCCTCTATCCCTCGATATAACTAAAACACATAAAAAAGCGCAAGTAGTCTCTCAAGTTGTTTTAACAGGCTTTTTTTGATTTCGCGCCAGGGCTTCTTATCAAATAATCGGACAGGCCGTGCGTTTTTCCTGCACGAAATCTGCACGGACACACGCCGTTTCACCGTAGGCGTCTGCCCTACAAATCTTGCTCAATGTTCAGCGTTTGACTGAAAGTAGAAAATCGGGAGCGGCCAGCGAACAACCTCGCATAGATCAGACAAGCATTCATTGATGCGGCAGCAGTTACTCAATCTCAGTTGCTCGCTGCGTCAGCAGCCGCGCAAGCACGTTTTTTGAGATAAGCACACTGGTCATGTCCATTGATTCATTCTGACTGGATCAGGTTCATGATCGCAGCAACTCGCTTGCCTCTGCCCAGCGATCCAGCAAGTCGAGCTAGCCGAAAGGCGCTTCACCCTTCGGCTAGCTGACAGAGCCAGACGTGAAAGTCTTCGCCCTATGGCGCTTAGCCGAGTCAGTGCGTTATTTATGACCTGCTGCGGGCATTCCACAAAATCGACTCCTTACTGGTGCCCAAACTCAAGCATCCTTTGGGTCGCCCCCTTGGAGGGCTTGACTTTAGATGCTTGAGGTGTTCGTGAGGCTTTAGTCACATCTCTCGACCGACTGAACCATAACGCCCTTTTTAGTCGTGCCTGCGCACACAGGTGTGGCACGACCCATTGATTTCTCTAGAGATTTATGACTCAAAATAACAATTCTGTTGGTATAGAATTGCAGTCATTGACAGCACATCGGATAGCACCTAAATGCGTAGAAAGTATCTGCGAAACTGGGCGGCGCTAGGCGCGATAATCTATGCCATTTCAGTTATCGCGTTTTCTGCCTATTTCGCTGTCCGCAGTGGCACTGAAAGAGCGCGCGATGATTTGAGCGATGTTGCGGATGAGGTCATTCGTCGCTCTGTAACCACCCAATCGCAAGTCGATGAGGTAGTAACTGCCCAACGTACAGCAGGCTTGGCGCCCTGTTCGCCTGACCACGTTGCCCTGATGCGACGCCTTTTGCTCAATGCTAGTTATCTGAAAGACCTCGCGTACATCAAGGGCGACGACGTGCTGTGTTCTGCGCTGTATCTATCCACCGCCCCCATACATCTGGGGCCTGCCAGCCACACAACCGGTACCGGAGGCCGACGCTGGAATCGATTGATTTTACCTAATGCCCCTGACACAACCTTTGTTATCAACGAGCGAGATGGATATGCCGCGATCATCACCCCAAGTCTTGTTCTCGATGTCGAGGATGACAAACCTGATGTTTCTATCACCCACTTTCGCAACGTCAACCAAAACGTGGTGCGCTCAAGAGGTACGTTCAAGTCCGAGTGGCTGATCAACTACATTGGGCAACCGACGTCATTTTTTGATACTGACTATTTGGTCACTATCAAACTCAGCAGTGATGGCGACTCTTCGGTCTTAGCGGCAATGCCCAAGGCGCGTGTCAATCAGATGGTTCTTGCAGCCATACCGACTTATTTAGTAGCAGGCATCTTGGCAGGTGTAGGTGGTGCCATTCTGCTCTGCGCATTTGCACGTCAAAGACTGTCATTCAGATCTCAGATCCTAGACGGCCTCAAGAAGGGAGAATTTTTTCTGCTTTATCAACCAGTCATGAACTTGGGGACAGGCGGATGTGTTGGGGCTGAGGCTCTCCTTCGCTGGAATCAGCCCGAAAGAGGTATCATTAGTCCGGATATTTTCATCCCAGCCGCAGAATCCAAGGGACTAATGAAGAAAATTACCGAACGAGTCATTGAAATTGTGCGCGAGGACGCGACGCAGCTCTTCAAAGACTGCCCAAGCGCTCATATAGCCATCAACGTTTCAGCCGAAGACATACATTCCAAGGAGATCGAACAACAACTTCTCGAGCTCATCCGCGTGACAGCCGCCCGTCCTAAAAACATCATGATCGAGGTCACCGAGCGTGGTTTGATCGTGCCCGACAAGGCTAAAAAAGTGTTGGAGTCGATCCGTGCGAATGGCTTTAAAATTGCAATCGACGATTTTGGGATGGGTAATTCGAGCCTGTCGTATCTGTCTACTTACGATCTCGACTTTTTGAAGATTGATAAAGCGTTTGTGAGCGAGATAGGCAGCAATCGCGTTAGCAAGCCGCTGCTGTTCAACATCATAGAGATTGGCCGCTCTCAGGGATTACAGATGATTGCTGAGGGGGTCGAGACTAAGGAGCAACGTGACGTCTTGGTGGATGCTGGGGTTCACTTTGCCCAAGGCTGGTTTTTTGCCAAGCCCATGCCTATCAACGATTTTAGGAACTTCCTGTGCAACCGCCGGGGGCTGGCTCAAGGTGATACTCAGCCTAAGGATGACCATTTTCATCTTTAAGGTAAGCTACGCAGCCACTTGTTGCATTTTTGCTCCAGGGACGGTCTGTAGTGGACATCGATTTTGGATGCGCTCGTGGCCCGAGGCTCAAAAAAACCAGCTCGGTCAGATGAACATACTTTTCCAGCATTTAACTCATCTATTTTCATTCGAGCAGCACCTTTCCAAACCGTTTTTCCGTACCTCAGAGTAAGCGGTAGGGATAACAGTTACCTGCTAACGCAGCGTGCAAGTGAAATCGCCGAGTTGTTGCCGCATAACTGGGTGCCGTTGCGCAACCTGTGATCCCCGTTCAATTACATAGATCATTCAGCTTAATCCGGGTCAGTCACGGCGCTGACTAGAAGCGTCATGCGAAGGACGACACACACGCAAACCGCAGTGGCGCACTGGTTTCTAACTACCAAGTCTTTTCGGAGGGGCGCCACGCAAGCAGCTTCAAGCCTGCACAGCGATACCGGCTTTGCTTTGGAACATGGCGGTGTCGGCTTTGAAAATCAGATCGTCCAGACCTTCGCCATCTTCCGGATACCACGCCACCCCTAGGCTGGCGCTGACCTTGATCTGGCTGTTTTTCCATGGAATGGGCAGGTCGACGGACTTGCAGATTTCATGGGTGATGCGCTGGATATCGCCACTGTGATGCGCGCCGTCGAGCAGCACTACGAATTCGTCACCTCCCATGCGCGCGGCTATTTCAAACTCGCGAATACTGGATTTGATAGCCGTGGCTACGTGGATCAGGATGGCATCGCCTGCCTGGTGGCCAAAACGATCATTGATCTGCTTGAAATGATTCAAGTCGATATAGCACAGGGCTAGATGTTCTCCACGGATCTTTGCGGCCAGCAACTTCTGACTTGCAAAGGGAATAAAACTATTGCGATTGGGTAAGCCAGTCAGGCTGTCATAGAAGGCCAGTTTGTGTACTTCCTCTTCGGCGAGTTTGCGCAACTTGATCTCGTTGCGCAGATGGCGCTGGGCATTTAAAAGAACCAGAGCAAACATAAAGACAAGCACACAGCCAATACTGATCAGCACAATGGTCTTGCGCAGCCGCTCGACCAGTTGAGGCGGGTTTGGATCGTAAATGAAGTTTTCCAGACCGGCGATATTGTCGACCATACCCAGTTCGAGAAAGGTTTCAGCCATTCGTTGCCAACGCCCTGGGTTCATATGACCGATCTCTATCAGGTCAGATACCACCAGCGGACGCATGGCCTCAGCTTCGAATTGCAAGTGGGCGCGACTTTTCTTCACCGAATACTGATTGAGCAGCAGGTCTATGATTTGCTCGGGGTTATCCATCGCGTAACGCCAGCCGCGCAAGGTAGCGCGGCGGAAGGCCTCGACCCGCTGTGGATTTTCGTCAATCTCGGCCTGGCTGGTGAACAGGATGTCGCTGTAGAAGTCGATCCCATAACTGGCGGGCGAGATGATGTTGTAATCAACGCCCCGCTCTTGCAGGTAGAAGGGCTCGTTGGTCAGGTACGAGTTGAACGCCGCCACCTTACCGCTGGCTAGATCCCCAATTTGAAAGCTGCTGGGTAGAAGTTGCAGTTTTTCGAGGGGTATACCCTCGCTACGGAACATCGCCAGAAAATCAGCATCGGTCTGTGCATCCATCAACATCAGCGGCTTGCTGATCAGATCGTGCACAGTGCGAATACCTTGGTCTGTGCGAGCCACGAGCACGGAAGGCGAATGCTGAAAAATCACCGCCAGCGCTACCAAGGGCTTTCCATGCAGGCGTGCGTAGAGCAATTCACTATTGGCTTCGCCATATTGGGCACGCCCAGAGAGCACTTCTTCGACTGGTGTGACACTGGGGCCACCTTCGTGCAAGCGCACGTCCAGTCCTTCTTCGCGGTAATAGCCCTTTGCGATGGCTGCATAGTAGCCCGCGAACTGGAACTGATGTTTCCAACGTAGCTGTACATCAATCACCTGTTCGGCGCCATTCTGTTGAGCGCCAGGAACCGCCCACGCAGCCTGACCCCAGACCAGCACAAAACAAAGCAGTCGACGCAGTCGAACAAGGAGAAGTCTCTCCGGCGCGCCTGGCGTGTTAGAACAGCAACAGAGGCTGGGCATGGTGATAGTCCGTGAATCGCGGTTATTGTTGAGCATGCAGGCGAGGTGCATCATTGTGACATCACTCATGCGCGGCCAGCAATCTTGCACCACGATAACCAAATCGCCCGTTATCCTCGCTTACGGCATGGTTGGTATGCGGGCAGTCTGGAAGAACCGACTTTTTCAACAGAGTCGGCCGGTAGCTGTCTGTTGCAGGGAAGCAAACGCCAATCGCAGAAAACTCTTTTTTGCGCGCCGCTAAGCGAAATCTGAGCTCGGAATCCTCTGCTCAATGTAAAGATTTAAATCTCAAGCGCGTACTTTTCTACTGCGGAAACCATGGCCGACTTTTTCAACAGAATCCGCCAGAAGCAGCCCTTAGAGGCGAACCGCATTTGGCTTCATACAGCACTGATGTGGAGGTGCTCTCCTTGCAATACCGTCCAGAGTGTCTCTGCGTATGCTTTGAATTTATTAGCCTCCTGTTCTTCCTGTTTTCACAAAGGCATGAAAAACTGCGCGCTCTTTGCCGCTCACTTTTTGTCTGTTTTGATGGAACTGCCGATGGGCATCATGGATACCCTGCAAGAAAACAACCTCGAAAAATCACTCGGACTGGCGGCGGAGGAACCGGCCCTTCGTCCAGACTTTTTCAAGACTCTGTTGAATTCCACTATCTACGTCCTCGGTACTGCCAGCACTGGCGACGTCTTCTGGTGTACTGGCGAGCTCAACGAAATCTGAATCCATGTTGAACCCAAGATCTTCCGCTATTCGCCAGGTAGGATTGCGGTCTCCCCACGAAACGTACTCGGCTTCGCTCCCGGTTTCAGGGGCTCTATCCCCCACTGTTCAAACACGTATTTGTGCGCCTCGACTTCAGTGGCGAAATTGGCACCGAAGAGATGGAAGTGCCAGCAGCCATCTTGCATGACACGATCTCGATTGTTGATGAGTCGTCGGGATCGTACCTGATTAAAATCCAAGGAGCAGCTTGTGAGGGAAGCCCGACGGGGAAAGATACTCACAATCCGACCTCATCGTCGCGCCAAGGTTGAAAGCTGCCCGTCCGTCCAGGTGCAATATAAGCTTCCCTTCAAGCGTCCGAGAGTAGTGATCTACTGGCGCCTAGGCGTGATACCACTGGAGTATCCTCACAGCAGCACTGCACTAAAGGACTTCGCCATGCACCAAGTTATCAGCGCCGCTTACTACCGACCTGGATTCGCCAGGAGCGCTTGCGCATGGTTAATGATTGACGGCATTGGCATTGAGCAATGGCTGTCCACTCATCTCGAATGGTCAGACGTCGCAAGGCTTGGTCTTTCTCTGATCTGGCTTATCGACGAATACGAAGACGCTCTTGCGAACCGTCGCATCATCCCGGCGGAGGATGGAAGCTCCACAATCGTGCCGTTGCTGGTCTGTAGCGATGACATGAATTTCGACTGTATCGTCTTGGTCACTGAGCAGGTAATCGAGGCTGACACCGTACACTGGCGGCGCTTCGGTCGAAGTATTTCGGACAAACTGGAAGTTGGAATCTCGACAAAATGGATCGCCGAGAGCAAGCCGGTAAGCTTTGCATTGGAGGATTTCCAAAACGCATTGGAGCAGTTCACTCAGTTGTCGAAGACGAAGCCAGACAACCATTGCGATGAACCCTTAAGCCCTCAATAGCCTAGCTTACGTTGCATCATTTTTAACGCTATCTAGCCCACTACCACGTTGAAATGTTGACCACGTAGCCCGAATTCACAGTGACCATACTTGCTCCCAGAGGACACGCTGGAGCCGCCATCCTAGTAGAATTCGTCGAGCTGATTACCGCCCACTTTGAGATGTTCTATGAACTCTGATTTAACCGAAGAAGAAATGCGTCGTGCCTTGTTTGGTACGGTTCAGCCTGAGGTGCAGATTTCTGCTCCTCCAGTTCTGGAACCTGTGCCAGAGGTTGTGTTCACAAAGCCGGTGGTTGCTCCAGCAGCCAAGAAGAAAGCGGCGAAATCATTTACGCCTAGGCTGAGGGTCACGTTACGTGTTGGAAACGAATTTGAAGGGAAAATGATCGAGTTGATTCACGAGGCTGATACGTTGAGCTCGTTGCTTGCTGAGCAGGAGGCTGTGAAGGCTGCGAGGAAGAAGTACAAGTACGTGGAAGTGGTATCGGTTAAATCGATGTAGAAAAGGGTAGCTGGGCTAATGAGTTATCACGTCGTTCACTTAGGAAGATATTTATCTCTCACGAACAAGCCCCCTCTTCACTCTGCTCTCTATCTGAATCAACTCTACGGCGTTGTCGACGAACAGCCCGTCACTTGTGGGTAA
The DNA here is from genome assembly GCF_002591235.1 of Pseudomonas sp. FDAARGOS_380. Lineage (NCBI taxonomy): Bacteria > Pseudomonadati > Pseudomonadota > Gammaproteobacteria > Pseudomonadales > Pseudomonadaceae > Pseudomonas > Pseudomonas sp. FDAARGOS_380. The sequence continues at coordinate 181,266 of NZ_CP023969.1, forward strand.
GTCTGGCAAACCACCATAATTTTATTTTTGGGCTCAAAGCCGTGATCAATCATGCAACGCTGCACTTCTGCAGTGCGCCCTATGCTAGCGACGTCCAGATTCGACCCAAGTGGTTTCGCATAGCCGCACGCATACATCACCGGCAGGGCTTCACTATCATTGGCTACCTCGAATTCGAAATGACGTGATGCTCCCGCTTTACGCCATGAGACCTGCATACGTTCATCCCGACCAGAATTAGGCTTGATTGGGTGAAATGCTTCATCTTCTACAAACGGCAACGCTTCGAGCTGCGACAAACTGAGAGGACGCCCCTGCCTTTCTTCGACGCAGGCTGGCATATTCTTCATTATTTCACAGTATTCAAAGCCGTCCTTGCGAATAAAGCCAAGACGCTGCATACACTGGAATTGCAGCACTTGCTCGTTTATTGGCAAGTGGGTTATCGAACTACCTACCGGGTCGCCACACTCTGTCATTGCGGCTTTGACACCCTCAACAGTGGTCGAAGCGCGTTTCCACTGGGTGAACGACGCTGATGGCGGGCAGCCGGTGAGTAAAAGTACCGATGAGATCAGGACTGGGATGGTAATGATCTGAGATTTGCTGAACATATTTTGTCCTTAATTTATGCCAGGCTACGCCAATGGCGTCCAAGTCTTTGGGGCGAATAATCCCACCACATGCCCCCTACATTACCCGAAAAACGATGTGCGACTCATGACCAAGGCTGCAACCGAAGCGGTCAATCGCCTCTTCCGACCAGGCTTCAAGTACAGCAAAGCAGAGGTTTTGCTGATGGATCTTCGACCGCGAGGGGAATTCACAGATGACCTATTCGCGCACTCGCAGCCTGCGATGGCGGACAAGGTCATGAGCGTTCTGGACGAGATCAACAGCCGTTGGGGTAAGGGAGTTGTCCGTTTAGCCAGTGTTCCTGCGGCCCCTGGTTGGGCAATGCGCCGCGAGTTGATGAGTCAGAGCTATACGACGAAGGTTGATCAGTTGTGGACGGTAAAGGCTAGGTAGCAGACAGGTTCGGTCTGGCGATGCTCGAATGATTCTGGAGGTGCAGTGCTACCTGCAAGATGTCGCCAATGAACGTAAGATCAACACGTTACCTGTCGGTAGACTCCAGTAGATGAGCCAAAGCTAATTCGAGTTTTCACATACTTAAAATCAAGTATCTCTTGCCTATTGAAAGTATCCGTCCGTACCAATAGGATGATGCCGCAGCAACTAAAATAAAATTAACATCAAGGAGAGATTTCATGGCGCTTAAACCAGGCCCAAAACCGATTGCCAAATCAACCGGCGAAGTTGATAAGCGTCGTCGTGACAATAAAGATACGCCAAGTAACAATCCTGACTTGAAGCCTAGCAAGTCTACAAAAAAATAGCTTGTCGCTGGTAGAAGCTACTTTAATGGTAGCTTTTGTCATTGAAGCTTGTTGGGTGTGAATGCATAGTCTGTAATTTCGCTTTATCTGACGATCAGTGCCCTTTCTATGATCGCTACAACGACATATTGAATAGCATCATTGCGGCACTGCCTGAGAGTTGAATTACACTGGCTCATCGAGATACCCTCCTGGTTGAGTGCGTACAGTATTTTTCAATACGGTTGAACTGCTCCTGTTTCGCGAAGAAGCTAAGTGACCGCTTTTGGCCGTATATAGCCGTCGCAGACATGCTCATAAACGAAAACCAGCCGGTTGCTAACCGAAAGTATCGTTCTTAGATGAAGGCACCCTTGCTCCCACGATTTAGAGTTCAATGGTTCGGAGTTTTTATGGTCTGCCCGGCCTCGAGTGCATTTATTTATGTGTGTGGTGCCCTGTCGGCGAGAGCGAGCACAGGCGATCAAGGAGACGATGGCTTTTAGCCTCGATGCCAGCTAGATTTGGAGCTTTCTACGATCAAGGAAGGATATGAAAAAGCTCATCGCAGTAATGGGAATCTGTGTCGCACTTGGCGGTTGCGCTACGTCCCACTACACCGCAGGACGAGACTTTCCGTCGGCCAGTGTAGCGAGCATCACCAAAGGCAAAACGACGACTACTGAGTTGAAGTCCCTGTTTGGTGAGCCCTACGCCAAGAGTGCTGTCAGCGAGACCGACGAAAAGTGGATCTACACCTACACCAATGGCTCAGCCCATGCCCAGAGCTACGTGGTCACCATGAAGGTGACGACCACGGGCACTCAGAAAACTCTCGACGTCTTGATCCGAAATGATGTGGTCATCAACTACACGTTCAGCGAAGGCCCCGCTCCAGGCACTACCACTGCGACGAACTAAATTCGCCACGTTGCCACTGGGCGACCCACTGCGCTCAGCACGTCGTTGATGGAGCAAGCTCATGGACAGAACATATGCCTTCGTGGATGAGTCCGGGAATTCCGACCTTGATACGTCAAAGGGAGGAAGCTCGGGCTTCTTCATCGTGTGCTCCATTCTGGTGGCAGAGAAAGACCTGGAAGCTGCTTATGCCCAAGCTGAAGCACTCCGCATGCGTCATTTTCAAACTGGCGAGATCAAATCCAGCAATCTGAAACCCAAAGATTCAAATCGCCGTGCCCGAATCCTCAACGAGCTAGCTGAGCTGCGATTCAAGCTCTATTTCACCGTCGTTGATAAGTCGCGAATTCACAAAGACGGCGGTCTCCGTATCAAAACCTCGTTCATAAAATACGTAAACGGGTTGCTCTATGAACGTTTGTTCCGCGTATACCCTGACCTCCAGATGATCGTAGACTAGCATGGTGGCCAGGAATTTCAGGAGAGCCTCAAAAGCTACGTTGCAGAACGATTCGTGGACGACCTATTTGGCGATAAGGATGCTTTCCAGACAATGGCCAGCAAGGACAACGTTTTGGTTCAGGTTGCAGACTTTTTTGCTGGCTCGGTCGCTCAGATCTACGAAGAGAAAGCATCGGAAGAAGCAGTTCTTGCCTACAAGAAAATCCTTCGCAGCCTGACTCTTGGAATGCTTGAGTGGCCATCCAAGTACCAGTCTCTTCTGCCACCGCCGACGGATGAATCTGGGTATGCAGACTACCAAGTACACCAAGAAGCTCTCCGCCAGGCTGATCGTTTTAGCGAGCGGGCAGGCGAACACCCTGATGAGGATGAGCGCCTTCAATTGAGTATCCTGCGGTTCTTAAGATTTCAAAGCGAATTCGTCACCAAGGATTATGTGCTGACTACGGAGATCATGGCCCATCTAAAAGACAGCGGATTGGGAGAGGTCAACGGCCAGAGAATTCGATCCAGTGGCATAGCCAAGCTTCGGGATGCGGACGTCATCATCACAAGTGCGGCGAAGGGTTACAAAATTCCCCAGACGCGTGCAGACATCAACGACTTCCTAGAGCGGGCATCCGGCATCGTCGTCCCTCTTCTCGAACGCGTCAAAAAGGCGCGAGATGTGTATCGGCTGAGCAGTCGAGGAGAATATGACATCGTCACTGCGGCCAACCTTACTGAGCTAGCCAAGCTGCTCGCCACGCTTGAGGTATTGGCGGATGAGTGAGACATGCCTGCATCGCTGAATCGTTCACTTGAAAGGAGATACCAGACATGTCGAGCGTATTTTCGAAGCTCTCATCACACCTCAGTTCCTTGGTGGATACTGATCCCAAGCTTGCATTGCAAAAAGCTCGTGAAATTGATCTAGACGGGCGTGATCGCGCTAATTGGATGTCCCTGCGCGCAGCTACTTTGGTGAATGCCGGCCCCTCGGTTGGACAACAAGACGCCATTGAGGAGGGGCTTGATCTGGACTCGCAGCACTGCGCATAGGTGAGCGAGTTCGCCACAACTCTTGGGCACCTGTCCACTCTGCGATCAGAGGCGTATCGACCAAGCCGGGTGACACAGCGTTTAAGCGAATGTCTGGCCCAAGTGACACCGCGAGCAAGCGGGTCATGTGATTAAGCGCAGGTTACCGCATAGGGGATCCCCTAGCTTGTGGCTTCCGGCGTCCATTCAAGATGCTGAGGACAACGGACGCAGACCCACCTCTCCCCGACCAGCGCTCCTGGACGCCCGCAGACCTCGCAAAGGGTCAACGACGCCTCCTCCGCAGCATCCACAATCGCCTGACAAAACTCATCGCCGCCAGATATGTAAAATCGTAAGCCGCCGAATTTTTCCTTAACCTGGCTCACGATTATCGGAGGTTTGCTGGGATTAGCATCCAAGTATGTCTGTAGTTGATTACACAGGTCGTTGAGCAAATCCAGCCATCCTGGATAGCATCGAATTTCCCGAAGATCTGGGCTCGAAAAAATCTTGGGATAATTTCGCCGCAAGATTGGTAAGAGCACGTCGTTCATAAGTCCCCTTTGCGATTTGGTAGTTAGGAGCGTATTTCTTTCGTCGGATTCAGACCAACAGCGAGGCTCTAATGAGTAGATCAGATAGCCCCTCAGGGACTAATCGGGAAGTAGCAGTGAAACTGGAGCTGTTATGCCACGAGGCTCTGAACGATGCACCGTCACGCTCACAGCCGTCTGGCCAAGGTTTGTCATAGACCGTTACGTCGTCAAATCTTGCATCGTAGATCTGGACTATCTCGTGTCCAGTCTTACCCTCGTAGATGAAAATACTTTCTAAGGTGCCAATCAATCGGACGTCGCTGATCGAAAGGCGAGCTCCTCCTGTACCTCTCGGGCAATGGCATCGATACTCCGTTCAGCAAACTCAATACCTCCACCAACAGGGCGAAGAAGAGTCTGCCCTCCAGCAGCGTCATGGAACTGGTTGACCAGTATTTTTCCGTGATGATTAAAGATGCAAAGCGCGAGTGGGCGAATGCGTGGGTCTGGCAGGAGTAAAAATCCCTGGTGTTGATAGAGCAGTCGGTACTGCCTCTCAGCCTAGGGCTCAGTGGCCGTCAGATGGCGGGGCATGATACTAAATCTGTGAACGTGGAACTTTAAGCGTTAATCCTCCCTGATAGCGCAATTCTGCACTGCAGCAATCTGTTACAGCATCTACAGGGGTTTAGAAAACAGCTGTCCCGGCGATACGCGTCAGTCTCTACTGCTCCGATCCGATTCGGCTAGAGCGTAATCAATCCATTGACCATCTCAATGTTCAGCACATCGCCAACCTGAAGCTTCAGGGCGTCAGCTATCTCTGGTGGAATGTTGATGATGATGTCACCGCTACCGTCTTCAGCTACCTACCAGTTACAAACAATGCGTTTGTCGTCGCTCATAATTATTCGCAAACCGGCCTGATAATTCTGCGAAGGAATTCAAACGTTGGTGCAGCCCATGACCGCATACGTAATGACGAGCAAGGTCAGACATCGTCTTTCTCTTCCCTAATTTCGAATTCACCCCAAGCGCCTAGGTAAATCCTCTTACAAGGCATTTTTATGATGAATCCTTGCTCCAGAAGCAGTCTTGGGATGTCTCTCATCAGACCAGATATCTCCCATCGTTCCGCAGTCGGCGGCATCACCTTTTCAACAAATAAATCCAAGTCGAAGTCCTGCGTTGCGACAAATGGCCCGGCGCGGTCGTATTGCTCAAACACACCTGATGCTACGCAGATGACTTCCCCGGCTTTCACGATCATGAAGACTTCTCAAGGTTTTTAAGGAGGCCTCGCTCACGGCAAAAACGAACAGACCGTTACTGAAGTATCCGTGGCGTGAAATGGTGCTGTCCCTTTGCGATGCGCAGAAAGTCGCGCAGGCTCGCACGCCCGTTCTCACGCTGGAATGTTGCGAGCACGTACCGGCTATTTACCGTAGTCATTACCCAAAACCGACCTTCTCTTTCGATCTTAAGCACATCGGATGTCCTGATCAGATGACCATCACCGAACCGACCGTACTGATTTTTACGCTTGTGGCCAAAAACAACACCGATGCCTGCGCGCGACCTGATGGAAACACCACAAAGGTAAGCGGTCACCGGCACATCAAATCCTTGCTCCTGGGCTTTAATAATTCGTTTGAGATCGAAATCCGTGTGGCGTTTTCCGTGGAAATTTACATCTATGGTGTCGAGCATCACTGCGCTCCGGTGCTTTTCCGCAAGTCGTTATCGGGAACTCCGCACGGAACCAAACGCGTTGGTATCGTGCAAGATCTTTGGTAGTTTTCAGCCTGATCTAATCATGCTCGAGAGAAAGATCGGGCGAAGGTCTGTCAGCGAATCGATTTGAAAGTCTGGACGGTGCGAGTTGTGGTAGATAGCTCCTCTCTCAACCTCTATCAGGCAAACCTCAAAATCACTGTCGTAGCCGAGGGATACTTTAGTTACGCGCTCCATGTCCCACCCGGCACCTTTGTTCATCCATGCGGGGGTCGTGACCTGAACATCAATTATCTCTCGTTCAGCGCTCTGGGTGACGAGCATGCTTTGCAACCTGTGCTCCCCCTCAATCATGTCAACGAATTCAGTGCTGCGAGCTTGGTCAGTCAAGCGAACAGTGAGGTGATACCAGTGAGTTCTGAGCACCCGTGACACGCTATGCCAATGCGCAAGGCCTTCACCAAAAATGCCGGGAACGCCGATTAGGTCTGAGTCTTGTGTTCTGAACATCAGGTGCCTCAGTTTTCTGCGGACGCAAAGCAGCCCGGTTGGTTAATTCAAAATAGAGAGAAGATCTCTTTGATGGTTGCTGCTTTGCGATGACCCGGCCCGAGGAGCACATAGACGCTATTCCGAGTTTCGAACAGAAAACCTTCGTTTAACGCAGTACCCATACTTGAGCGCACCCAATGTCCCGGCTCGAAACGGCGCTGCTCGTCGTCCACAACTTTGTGGGCAAACATGAAGATTGGTTGGCAGCCTGCGGCGGCTACTTTGGCTCGCTCGTCGTCGGTGACGATGGCGTCTAGGATTGTCCATTCTTCTACGGCGCAGAGAGGCATCCATTTGTAGCGCTTTCTGGCTGCAGACATCGCGCCTTCAAGACTCAGTTCCGAGCCAACCAGAGGAGCTCCGCTGTCACCAAAAAGTCCTTCATCGAAACTCGTGACCATTTGAAGCCTCTTGAATTGATGACCAGTGATAAACCGACTGCAGGAGGTTTGAGACTTATTGGACGGTCGGCCCGCTGCCCTCCAGTGACGGCTCACCGCTCACCAGTAATTTCCAAAAATTGCCTAAAACGACTCTGCAGATAGATCGGAAGGGCCGCTGTGTTCTGCCCTCAAATCAAAGTATGCGCAATACTACCTCATTTTGATATTTAACGGAAACCCTCCTGTGTGGCTATATCCTGACTTTTGAGTGAGCCATGCAACTTAGAATCGCTCTCGCAGGCGCAATTAGAGCCCTGCGCCTGCAGCGTCAGCTTCGACACGAAGACCTTTCCGACGCCTCGGCGAAATCCAAGCTCAGCGCGCTAGAGCGTGGCGAAACAAGCATCACTCTTGAAAAGTTCGAGAGCCTTGCTGAGGGCCTTCGAATAGACCCGCTAGCCCTCCTCGCTCTATGCCTATCCAAACGGCTAAATACCCCCTATCCGGCTCTAATGGAGACCGCTCTAAAGCAGCTCCGCGCTTTTGAGAAAGAAGGTGGACTGAGAGTTCTTGCTGAGCAGCTTCCTGACGGGGAGGTCGCCCACCGTAAGCCAGGCAAGCCTCAGAATAGAAAGGGGGAGAGCGTCGTTCGCGAGCTCAAGGTGGCAGGGATGAATCAATCGCAGATTGCTCGCGAGACCGGCCTAGCTCTATCGACTGTCCATCGATACTGGAAGAGGATTAATGCTACTGAATCTGGAGCGGATTAATAGAGAACAGTGCTGGTTGAGAATTAGCGCACTGAAAGTGATTCGCGGATCGTGGAAGTACATCGTTGCCATTTACATAACCATGCGACGCTGAAAAATGTAGAGTGCCAACATGTGAAGCACGGCAAACTCACGTCTCAGTTGTGGTTACTCATCTTGCCCCCCTGTCGCTGATTCTCTCGCAGTAGCTTCGCGTGCGGCAGCCTAAGCACCTGCGGCGGAGAAAATCAGGTAAAAATCTCTAGGGATCTACGGTGCAAATGTAAACCGTCAACCCCAATAGAACCGACGCCGTTTACATTCTTTGAAGGAAGGTTGTGGCTTCATAAGTTTGCAAACCGGCCACAAGGTTTACATTTTTCCGACTAAATCGCGTCAAAAATCCAGCGTTTACATTTTTATGAAAAGACACCATGATGGATGCGTGCCAGCGAACGACACAATCGCCTAAAACCCCTTATTTCTTGGATTAAACGGATAGAACGTTGGAATCAATACGCCTGTAACGCGCCCGCAAGTGACGTTTACATGAAAGAAATAAAAAAACCAGCAATGCGTTGAAGGCAAACTCCAGTAACGACCATACGCTGCGGTTGAGCAAGCGCGTGCTGGTCTGGCGCGGCAGCAGGTCGAGCCAGCTTTGCATCATGCCCGCTGCCACCGCCGAGAGGATGCCGGACGCGCCCAGGCGCTCAGCCAGTACGTACGCAGCAAAAGGCAGCAACAACATGAACACCACATGGGTCGCCGGGTCATCCCAGCCGCGCGCGATCATCCAGGCGCGCAGGCGGCCGACCAGCCAGCTCAACGCCACGCCGATCGCCAGCCCACCCACCGCCACCAACACGAACGTCAGGCTGGCATCCGCCAGGGAAAAAACCCCGGTCAACGCTGCGGCCAGGGCAAATTTGAACGTCACCAGGCCCGACGCGTCATTCATCAAGGCCTCACCCTGGAGCATGTGCATCAGCGGCTTGGGCAAACGGTTCTGGGAAATGGCCGAAACCGCCACGGCGTCCGTCGGGGATAAAACCGCCGCCAGGGCGAAGGCCACCGGCAACGGGATGGTTGGCAATAACCAATGAATGAAATAGCCGGCGCCCACCACGGTAAACAGCACCAGCCCCACCGCCAACGTCAGGATCGGGCCACGCAGGCGCCACAACTCGCGCTTGGGCATGCGCCAACCATCGGAAAACAGCAGCGGCGGCAGGAACAGAAACAGGAACAGCTCCGGGTCCAGCGCCACATGCAGCCCCAACGTGGGCCACGCCAGCAAGGCGCCGGCGGCGATCTGCACCAGGGGCAACGGCAGTGGGATGATGCGCCCGACCAGGCGCGAAAAGCTGACCAGCATCAGCAGGATAAGAACGGTGTAGGCGGTTTGCATAACGCGGGTTTCCCGGACAATCGACTTGCAACGACACATCAGGCAACAACTGGCCGTTGAAGTGCCATATTACCTGGCTATGTTACTCGCCTAGGCTGCGCACCGGCTTTTGCACAAAAGTCGCACGCTGTTGACGAGCGGCGCCGAAACCCGCTGGTCGTGGCATAATCCTCGATCTTTGATTTTCATAGGTCCAAAGGGGGGCAATTCCTTGAGTGCTTCAAGCAAAACCTTGCACCTTTTCGGCATTAAAGCCTGCGACACCATGAAAAAGGCGCGCACCTGGCTCGATGAGCACGGGGTGAGTTATGAGTTCCATGACTACAAAACGGCCGGTATCGACCGCGAACACTTGACCCAATGGTGCAATGAGCACGGTTGGCAGGTGGTTTTGAACCGTGCGGGCACCACCTTTCGCAAACTCGAAGACGAACGCAAAGCCGATCTCGATCAGTCGAAAGCCATTGAATTGATGCTCGCACAACCCTCGATGATCAAGCGCCCGGTGCTCGATCTCGGTGACAGAACCCTGATTGGCTTCAAGCCAGATAGTTATTCGGCGGCCCTCAAGTAGGCCAGCCTTCCATTTTTGTAGAGGTAACAGCATGTCCAATTCCCTGTTCAGCCTGGGCTTCGGCGTCGGCACTCAGAACCGCCAAGGTGCTTGGCTGGAAGTGTTTTACGCACAACCCTTGCTCAACCCGTCGGCTGAAATCGTTGCCGCCATCGCACCGATCCTCGGTTACACCGAAGGCAACCAGGCGATCACCTTCACCGTGAGCCAGGCCCTGCAACTGGCCGACGCGCTCAAAGGCGTCGATACCGCCCAGGCCGCTCTGCTCAGCCGCCTTGCTGAAAGCCACACGCCGCTGGTCGCGACCCTGCTGGCCGAAGACGCCGCACTGACCTCCACGCCTGAGGCTTACCTCAAGCTGCACCTGTTGTCCCATCGCCTGGTCAAGCCCCACGGCCTGAGCCTGGCCGGTGTGTTCCCGCAGTTGCCGAACGTGGCCTGGACCAGCCAGGGCGCCATCGACATCAACGAACTGGCCGAGCGCCAACTGGAAGCGCGCCTGCGTGGCGACCTGCTGGAAGTGTTCTCGGTGGACAAGTTCCCGAAAATGACCGACTACGTCGTACCGGCTGGCGTGCGTATCGCTGACGCGGCACGTATCCGCCTGGGCGCGTACGTGGGCGAAGGCACCACCGTGATGCACGAAGGTTTCGTCAACTTCAACGCCGGCACCGAAGGCCCGGGCATGATCGAAGGCCGCGTCTCGGCGGGCGTATTCGTCGGCAAGGGCTCGGACCTGGGCGGCGGTTGCTCCACCATGGGCACCCTGTCGGGCGGCGGCAATATCGTGATCAAGGTGGGCGAAGGCTGCCTGATCGGCGCCAACGCCGGTACCGGTATCCCATTGGGCGACCGCAACACCGTGGAGTCGGGCCTGTACATCACCGCCGGCACCAAGGTTGCCCTGCTGGATGAGCAGAACCAACTGGTCAAGGTGGTCAAGGCACGCGAGTTGGCTGGCCAGCCAGACCTGCTGTTCCGTCGTAACTCCGAGACCGGTGCCGTGGAGTGCAAAACCCACAAATCGGCCATCGAACTGAACGAAGCGCTGCACGCTCACAACTAAGCAGCCACTCGATGCCACTAGCGGGCCGCACCTTCGGGGCGGCTCGCTTATACGAGTCTTGATCACCATGCTTGTGCCCTCCCCCTGGCGCGCCGACTTCCCGGCCATCGCCACCCTGCAACGGCAAGACCAGACCTATCTGGACAGCGCCGCCACCACGCAAAAACCCCAAGCCCTGCTGGATGCCATCAGTCATTACTACGCCAATGGCGCAGCCAATGTGCACCGTGCCCAGCATTTGCCTGGGGCCCATGCGACCCAGGCCTTTGAAGACAGCCGCAGCAAAGTCGCGCAGTGGTTGAACGCAGGTGACAGCGGGCAGGTCGTGTTTACCCACGGCGCAACCTCTGCGCTGAACCTCCTGGCCTATGGCCTGGAGCACTTATTCAATGCGGGCGATGAGATTGCCATCAGCGCCCTGGAACACCACGCCAACTTGCTGCCCTGGCAGCAATTGGCCAAACGCCGCGCACTCACGCTGGTGGTCTTGCCTCTGGACGCTGACGGCGTGATCGACCTGGACGCCGCCGCCAGCTTGATTGGCCCACGCACACGCCTGCTGGCGGTGAGCCAGTTGTCCAATGTGCTCGGTGCCTGGCAGCCGCTGCAAGCCTTGCTGACGCTGGCCCAGGCACACGGTGCCCTCAGGGTGGTGGACGGCGCCCAAGGCATCGTCCATGGCCGCCACGACGTGCAGGCCCTGGGCTGCGACTTCTACGTATTTTCCAGCCACAAACTCTATGGCCCGGACGGCGTCGGCGTGCTGTATGGCCGTAATGAAGCGCTGCATCACCTGCGCCACTGGCAGTTCGGCGGCGAGATGGTGCAACAGGCCGACTACCACAGCGCCAGCTTCCGTCCTGCACCACTGGGTTTCGAAGCCGGCACTCCACCCATTGCCAGCGTGATCGGCCTGGGCGCGAGCCTGGATTACCTGGGTTCGCTGGATGCTTCGGCGGTGACCGCCCACGAAGCCGCCCTGCATGACTACCTGCTGCGTGGGCTTAAGGCTCGCAATGGCGTGCGCGTGCTGGGCTCGCCGCAGGTGGCGCTGGTGAGTTTTGTGGTAGAGGGCGTGCACAACGCCGACCTCGCCCACCTGCTGACCGAGCAAGGCATTGCCGTACGTGCCGGTCATCACTGCGCAATGCCGCTGTTGAAGGCGATGAATCTGTCAGGCGCAATCCGGGTGTCCCTGGCGCTCTACAACGATTCCGACGACCTGGAGCGCTTTTTTGAAGCGCTGGACCAGGCGCTGGACATGCTGCGATGAGCTTGCCGCTGGAGGCACACGCCGCACTGGAAGCTTTCCAGGCCGTAGGCAGTTGGGAACAGCGCGCGCGGATGCTGATGCAATGGGGTGAACGCTTGCCCGCCCTGGCTGATGAGGAAAAGGTCGACGCCAACCTGGTGCACGGTTGCGAAAGCCTGGTGTGGCTGGTGGGGCGTTTGCAGGACGGCCATTGGCAGTTTGCTGCGAGCAGCGAGGCGCGGATGATTCGTGGGTTGGTGGCGTTGCTGCTGGCGCGGGTCAATGGGTTGTCGGCAGATGAATTGCACGCGGTTGACCTGCCTGACTGGTTTAATCAACTGGGCTTGTCGCGCCAGCTATCGCCGTCGCGCAGTAATGGTTTGAATGCCGTACTGCAACGCATGCGAGACCTGACGCGTACATAGAAATTAATGTGGAAGCCTGGCTTACCTGCGATGGCCATATGTAGCCGACGGTAACCACGATGCGAAGCGAGCCGCTCTTGATCTTGATCTGCTTTTGATCTCAGGCGCCCCGTTAAACCACGCTGGCCGGAATTCGACAGTGATTTGGGGGGTAAACCGGCAGGGATGCCGGTTTAGCCGCCCCGCGCCATGGATGGCGCGTGGCGGCGGCCCCCCAAATCACTGGCGGATTACGGGCACACCGAGCCTAAGCGAGGTGCCGAGTGGTGGGGCAAGAGCGTTTTGCTTACTTTTGCGCTTTTCAAAAGTGAGCCGCCGTCAGGGCGGAACCCTAAGTGGCCGTTACCGCAGCAATGGATATGTACACAATCCAACTGTGTTGACTGCAAGGCCGCCTTCGCGAGCAAGCCCGCTCCCACAGTTGGATTGTGGGGTGTCAGGTGGATAGATGTCGGCTGGGAGGCCGTCATCGCAGGCAAGCCAGCTCCCACATTTGGATCGCGGGGTGTCAGATAGAGATGCGTTGGCTGGCGGGCCGCCATCGCAGGCAAGCCAGCTCCCACAGTTTGGATCTCTGTCGAGTGGTGAGATCTAGGTCGGCTTGATGCGCTCTGAGGGACGACGCACTCCCGCCACAATCTTATCGACCGCCTTGGTCGCCGCCACCATGCCGAACGTGGCCGTGACCATCATCACCGCGCCAAACCCTCCCGCGCAGTCCAGCTTCACACCATCACCGACAAAACTCTTCTGCAAACAGATGCTGCCATCAGGCTTGGGATAGCGCAGCTGCTCGGTGGAAAACACGCACGGCACGCTGTAATGACGGGTCACGGTACGCGAGAAGCCATAATCGCGGCGCAAGGTAGAGCGCACTTTCGAGGCCAGCGGGTCATTGAAGGTGCGGTTCAGGTCGCACACCTGGATCAGCGTGGGGTCAATCTGCCCGCCGGCACCGCCAGTGGTGATAATCTGGATCTTGCGGCGCTTGCACCAGGCAATCAGCGCCGCCTTGGCGTTGACCGCGTCGATGCAGTCGATCACGCAGTCGATAGTCGGGGTGATGTACTCGGCCATGGTGTCGCGGGTGACGAAATCTGCAACCGCGTGCACGGTGCACTCAGGATTGATACCGCGCAGGCGCTCGGCCATCACTTCGACCTTGGGCTTGCCCACGGTGCTGTCCAGGGCATGCAACTGGCGGTTGCTGTTGCTGACGCAGACATCGTCCAGGTCAAACAGCGAAATCTCGCCCACCCCACAACGGGCAATCGCTTCCGCCGCCCAGGAACCTACGCCGCCGACGCCGACAATCGCCACATGGGCGGCTTTCAAGCGCTCCAGGCCCTCAAGGCCGTACAAGCGGGCGACGCCTGCAAACCGCGGATCTTCTGTACTCATCATCATTACCCCAAAAACCGGCGCGCATTATAGGGCTACGCCGCGACAAGTTCGACGCTTGCAGCTACAAGTAAAGAACTTAAGCGGACTTTCGCAGACTAACGTCCGGCTTTTCTCTGTCTGCTGTACGCTCAGGGAAGGGCCGGTGTAGGATGCGCGCCGTTCGGCGTAGGCCGACACCTCTTTCGTTCCGCACCCTTTGGAACCCGACATAACCATGGCATCGCGTAAATTTGGACTCAACCTGGTGGTGGTGCTGGCAATTGCCGCGCTGTTCACCGGTTTCTGGGCGCTGATCAACCGCCCGGTCACCGCTCCCAACTGGCCCGATCAGATCTCCGGTTTTTCCTACTCGCCGTTCCAGCAGGGCCAGTACCCGCAGAAAGACCAGTACCCTACCGACGAACAGATGCGTCAGGACCTTGCGATCATGAGCAAGCTGACGGACAACATCCGTACCTACTCGGTGGACGGCCCCCTGGGGGATATTCCCAAGCTGGCCGAAGAGTTCGGCCTGCGCGTGACCCTGGGGATCTGGATCAGCCCGGACCTGGAACGTAACGAGCGGGAGATCCAGCGCGCTATCGAGATCGCCAACACCTCGCGCAGTGTCGTACGCGTAGTGGTGGGTAACGAAGCGTTGTTCCGGGAAGAAATCACCCCCGAAGCCCTGATCGTGCTGCTCGATCGTGTGCGCGCTGCCGTGAAAGTGCCGGTGACCACCTCCGAGCAATGGCACATCTGGGAAAAGAACCCGCAACTGGCCAAGCACGTCGACCTGATCGCCGCGCACATCCTGCCGTTCTGGGAATACATCCCGATGGACAAGGCCGGCCAGTACGTCCTCGACCGCGCCAAGGATTTGAAAAAAGCCTTCCCGAAAAAACCCCTGCTGCTGTCGGAAGTGGGCTGGCCGAGCAATGGCCGTATGCGCGGTGGCAATGAATCGTCGCCGGCCGACCAGGCGATTTACCTGCGTACGCTGGTAAACAAGCTCAACCGCCAGGGTTACAACTACTTCGTGATCGAGGCCTTCGACCAGCCGTGGAAGGTCAGCGACGAAGGGTCGGCGGGTGCGTATTGGGGTGTATTCAACGCTGCGCGCCAGCAGAAATTCAATTTTGACGGCCCGGTGGTGGCGATTCCGCAATGGCGGGTACTGGCCATCGGTTCGGTGGTGCTTGCGCTGCTGTCCCTGACCCTGTTGATGATCGATGGCTCGGCCCTGCGCCAGCGGGGTCGTACCTTCCTGACCTTTATTGCGTTTCTGTGCGGGTCGGTGCTGGTGTGGATCGGCTACGACTACAGCCAGCAATACAGCACTTGGTTCAGCGTGACAGTGGGCGTGTTGCTGGCACTCGGCGCCCTGGGCGTGTTTATCGTGTTGCTGACCGAAGCCCACGAACTGGCAGAAGCAGTGTGGACCCACAAGCGTCGGCGTGAATTCCTGCCCGTGGAAGGCGACTCGGACTACCGTCCAAAAGTGTCGATCCATGTGCCGTGCTACAACGAGCCGCCGGAAATGGTCAAACAGACCCTCGACGCCCTCGCCGCCCTCGATTATCCGGACTACGAAGTCCTGATCATCGACAACAACACCAAGGACCCGGCGGTGTGGGAGCCGGTGCGCGACTACTGCGAAACCTTGGGCCCGCGCTTCAAGTTCTTCCACGTCGCGCCCCTGGCCGGTTTCAAGGGCGGCGCGCTGAACTACCTGATCCCGCACACCGCCAAGGACGCCGAAGTGATTGCGGTGATCGACTCGGACTACTGCGTATCACCGAACTGGCTCAAGCATATGGTGCCGCACTTCGCCGACCCGAAAATCGCCGTGGTGCAGTCGCCTCAGGATTACCGCGACCAGAACGAAAGCACCTTCAAGAAGCTCTGCTACGCCGAATACAAAGGCTTCTTCCATATCGGCATGGTCACCCGTAACGACCGTGACGCGATCATCCAGCACGGCACCATGACCATGACCCGCCGCTCGGTGCTCGAAGAGCTGGGCTGGGCCGACTGGTGCATCTGTGAAGACGCCGAGTTGGGCCTGCGCGTGTTCGAAAAAGGCTTGTCGGCGGCGTACTACCACGACAGCTACGGCAAGGGTTTGATGCCGGATACCTTTATCGACTTCAAGAAACAGCGTTTCCGCTGGGCCTATGGCGCGATCCAGATCATCAAGCGCCACACCGCCAGCCTGTTGCGCGGCAAGGACACCGAACTGACCCGCGGCCAACGCTATCACTTCCTCGCGGGTTGGTTGCCGTGGGTGGCCGATGGCATGAACATCTTCTTTACCGTCGGCGCCCTGTTGTGGTCCGCCGCGATGATCATCGTGCCGACCCGGGTCGACCCGCCGTTGCTGATTTTCGCGATCCCGCCGTTGGCGTTGTTTGTGTTCAAAGTCGGCAAGATCATTTTCCTCTACCGCCGTGCGGTAGGTGTGAACTTGAAAGATGCGTTCTGCGCGGCGCTGGCCGGGTTGGCGTTGTCTCACACCATCGCCAAGGCGGTGTTGTACGGCTTCTTCACCAGCAGTATTCCGTTCTTTCGCACACCGAAAAACGCGGATAACCACGGCTTCTGGGTGGCGATTTCCGAAGCCCGCGAAGAAATGTTCATCATGCTGCTGCTGTGGGGCGCGGCGCTGGGGATCTACCTGGTGCAAGGCCTGCCGAGCAATGACATTCGCTTCTGGGTGGTGATGTTGCTGGTGCAGTCGCTGCCGTATGTGGCGGCGCTGATCATGGCGTTCTTGTCGTCGCTGCCCAAACCTTCGGCGGCGCCCGAGGCCGCACCGGCGGCGTAAAAAGTCACGCAATGCACTAAACGGCGGCCCTTGGCCGCCGTTTTGCTATAAGATAACGGCCCTTTTGCGTGCCTTACACCCATCACTGTAGGAGCGAGCTTGCTCGCGAAAATCGTTAACGATAACGCGGGCATCCTGAATGCACGCGGTGCCCTTGGGTTTTTCGCGAGCGAGCTCGCTCCTACAGTTAGAACGTCGCCGCCTCGATTTCCGGAGTTCCCCCATGACGGCCCATGCCGACCTTTCGCCGACCCTTCAACTGGCCATCGACCTGATCCGTCGCCCATCGGTCACGCCCATCGATGCCGATTGCCAGAAGCTGATGATGCAGCGCCTGGGCGACGCCGGTTTTGCGCTTGAACCGATGCGCATTGAAGACGTGGATAACTTCTGGGCCACCCACGGCAAGCACGAAGGCCCGGTGCTGTGCTTTGCCGGTCACACCGATGTGGTGCCGACTGGCCCGGTACAGGCTTGGCAGAACGACCCGTTCGATGCGTTGATCGATGACAACGGCATGCTCTGTGGCCGTGGCGCGGCGGACATGAAAGGCAGCCTGGCGGCGATGCTGGTGGCAGCGGAACGTTTCGTCACGGACTACCCGGACCACAAGGGTTCGGTCGCCTTCCTGATCACCAGCGACGAAGAAGGCCCGGCGCACCATGGCACCAAGGCCGTGATCGAACGCCTGGCCGCACGCAAGGAGCGCCTGGACTGGTGCATCGTCGGCGAACCGTCGAGCACCAGCCTGGTGGGCGACGTGGTCAAGAACGGCCGCCGTGGTTCCCTCGGCGCCACCTTGACCGTGCGCGGTGTACAGGGCCACGTGGCTTACCCGCACCTGGCGAAGAACCCGATCCACCTGGCCGCCCCGGCCCTGGCCGAACTCGCTGCCGAACATTGGGATGACGGCAACACCTTCTTCCCGCCGACCAGCTTTCAGATTTCCAACCTCAACTCCGGTACCGGCGCCACCAACGTGATCCCCGGCGACCTGACGGCGGTGTTCAACTTCCGTTTTTCCACCGAATCCACCGTCGAGGGGCTGCAACAACGGGTCGCAGCCATTCTCGACAAGCACGGCCTGGACTGGCATGTGGAGTGGGCACTGTCGGGCCTGCCGTTCCTCACCGAGCCGGGCGCTCTGCTGGATGCGGTATCGGCCAGCATCCTGGCGATCACCGGGCGTGAAACCAAGGCGTCCACCAGCGGCGGCACCTCCGATGGCCGCTTCATTGCGACGCTGGGCACCCAGGTGGTCGAACTGGGCCCGGTCAACGCGACGATCCATCAGGTCAACGAACGCATCCTGGCCAGTGACCTCGATGTGCTGACCGAAATCTACTACCAGACCTTGATCAAGTTGCTCGCCTGATGCTTGCCTGCCCCATTTGCAGCGCACCGCTCAATACCGTGGACAACGGCGTGGCGTGCCCGACCGGGCACCGCTTCGACCGCGCACGCCAGGGTTACCTGAACCTGTTGCCGGTGCAGCACAAGAACAGCCGCGACCCAGGCGATAACCTGGCCATGGTCGAGGCGCGCCGCGACTTCCTCAACGCCGGGCACTACGCGCCAGTGGCCAAGCGCCTGGCCGAACTGGCCGCCGAGCGTGCACCGCAGCGCTGGGTGGACATTGGCTGTGGCGAGGGTTACTACACCGCGCAAATCGCCCAGGCCCTGCCCGATGCCGATGGCTACGCGCTGGATATCTCCAAGGAAGCGGTCAAGCGCGCGTGCAAACGCAACCCGGCGCTGACCTGGTTGATCGCCAGCATGGCCCGCGTGCCATTGGCCGACGCCAGTTGTCAGTTCCTCGCCAGCGTGTTCAGCCCGTTGGACTGGCAAGAGGCCAGGCGCCTGCTCAGCCCCGGCGGCGGCTTGATGAAAGTCGGCCCCACCCGCGGCCACTTGATGGAACTGCGCGAGCGCTTGTACGACGAAGTGCGCGAATACACCGACGACAAACACCTGGCCCTGGTGCCGGATGGCATGCACCTGGCGCACAGTGAAACCCTGGAGTTCACCCTGAGCCTGACCGAAGCCCAGGACCGCGCCAACCTGCTGGCGATGACGCCCCACGGTTGGCGGGCCAGTGCCGAGCGCCGCCACGAGGTGATTGAAGCGGCTGAGCCGCTGCAGGTCACGGTGTCGATGCGCTACGATTATTTCGTGCTTCAATGACCGACTTTCACCCATCCGCGAATGGATTTTCGAATCCCGCAACGAGGAACATCCATGCGCCAACCTGATATTGAGATTTACCTGAAGGACGCCGACGTCGATCACAAGGCCATCGCCGCCTGGCTGGGCGCCGCCCTGGGCCCGTGCACCGACTGGGTCCAGAAAGGCCAGACCTACAAGTGCAAGGCCGGCAACGTGCCGGTTACCTGGCTGCCCAAAGCGGTGGGCAAATGGAACAGCCTGTTCCTGGAAAGCGACCAGACCCCGTGGGACGACGACATCGCCTGCGCCCGCGCCGCGTTTGCCGCGCTGAACGTCGAAGTGCGTTGCGCGCCGGGTACCTGGGTTGAAGAAGAGGGTGAAGAAAGCGCTGATCGCTGGATTCGCATCAGCGCAGATGGCGAAGAAGAGATCACCTGGAAAACTGCCTGACAGCGGATCGCTAACCCACTCAATGTGGGAGCTGGCTTGCCTGCGATAGCATCACTGTGGTCTGACTGATAGACCAAGGTGTCTGCATCGCAGGCAAGCCAGCTCCCACAGTTGATTGGGTTAGCAAAACAAAGGGGTTACAGGCCCACCACATCCTCAGCCTGCAAGCCCTTCTCGCCGGTCACCACGGCGTACTCCACCTGCTGGCCTTCGGCCAACGAGCGGTGGCCTTCACCGCGAATGGCGCGGTAGTGCACAAACACATCCTTGCCATCTTCACGCTGGATAAAGCCGTAGCCCTTTGCATCGTTGAACCATTTCACATTGCCGGTTTCACGCGTTGTCATCTGTTCACTCCCACTGGTTTTTTTATTGTTGAGTCGCTCGCATTGAACTGCCGAGTATAAGACAGGCTCAAAAACCATCAACTCAACTTTACATCGCTGCTTTTTTGCCGATTTTCGGCGAATACGGCACACTACCCGCCCGAGCGCCTGCTCGGTTTTTTCCACTTGAAGCAGTTCGCCTATGACCCGCTCCCCGTTCCGCCGTCTGGTGTTTGGCACCTTGCGCCGACTGTTGTACCTCTGGGTTCGCTCAGAGACGATCAACCAGTCGTCCCTCACCCTTAACCTGGACCGCAGCCGGCCGGTTTTCTACGTCCTGCAATCACCTTCCCTCACCGAGTTGGCGGTGGTCGATGCCGAGTGCACCAAGGCCGGCCTGCCGCGCCCCGTGCTGCCGGTGTCGGTAGGGCCCTTGATGGAGCCCGCGGCGTTCTTCTACCTCACGCCCGACCCGGATTGGCTCGGTCGCCAAGACAAGCGCGGCGCACCCCCAACCTTGACGCGCCTG
This sequence comes from Pseudomonas sp. FDAARGOS_380, assembly GCF_002591235.1. NCBI lineage: Bacteria > Pseudomonadati > Pseudomonadota > Gammaproteobacteria > Pseudomonadales > Pseudomonadaceae > Pseudomonas > Pseudomonas sp. FDAARGOS_380. The sequence goes on from NZ_CP023969.1 coordinate 201,414, forward strand.
GTCAATACCCTCACCGAACACGCCGAAGAGAATGCACAAATCATTCCGGTCAGCGTGTTCTGGGGCCAATCCCCCGAAAGCGAGTCCAGCCCGTGGAAGCTGTTATTCGCCGACAGCTGGGCAGTCACCGGGCGTCTACGCCGGTTGTTGAGCATCCTGATCCTGGGGCGCAAGACCCGCGTGCAATTCTCCGCGCCTATCAACCTGCGTGAATTGATCGAGCACAATAAAGGTCACGAACGTACCGTGCGCATGGCCCAGCGCATCTTGCGTGTGCACTTTCGTAACCTGAAGACGGCGGTGATCGGCCCCGACCTGTCCCACCGGCGTAATCTGGTCAAGGGCCTGGTGAATATGCCGCTGGTGCGCCAAGCCATTGCGGATGAAGCCGAACGCGAAAAGATCGCCCCGGAAAAAGCCAAGGCCCTGGCCCTGCGCTATGGCAACGAGATTGCCTCGGACTACACCTACACCGCGATCCGCTTCCTGGAAGTGGTATTGAGCTGGTTCTGGAACAAGATCTACGACGGCATCAAGGTCAATAACATCGAAGGCGTGCAAAAGGTGGCCCAGGGCTACGAGGTGATCTACGTGCCTTGCCACCGCAGCCATATCGACTACCTGCTGCTGTCCTACCTGCTGTTCAAGAACGGCCTGACCCCGCCGCACATCGCCGCCGGCATCAACCTCAACATGCCGGTGATCGGCAGCCTGCTGCGCCGTGGCGGTGCGTTTTTCATGCGCCGTACTTTCAAGGGCAACCCGTTGTACACCTCGGTGTTCAACGAATACCTGCACACCCTGTTTACCAAGGGTTTCCCGGTGGAGTACTTCGTCGAAGGCGGCCGCTCGCGCACCGGGCGCATGCTGCAACCGAAAACCGGCATGCTGGCGATCACCTTGCGCAGCTTCCTGCGCTCCTCGCGCATGCCCATCGTGTTCGTGCCGGTGTATATCGGTTATGAGCGCGTGCTCGAAGGCCGCACTTACCTGGGCGAACTGCGTGGCGCGAGCAAGAAGAAAGAGTCGATCTTCGACATCTTCAAAGTGGTCGGCGCGCTCAAGCAGCGCTTCGGCCAAGTGGCAGTCAACTTCGGCGAGCCGATCAAACTGGCAGAATTCCTCGACGCCGAACAACCGGGCTGGCGCGCCCAGGAGCTGGGGCCGAACTACAAACCGGCCTGGCTCAACGAGACCACCAATCGCCTCGGCGAACAGGTGGCGCGCCACTTGAACGAAGCCGCTGCGGTGAACCCGGTGAACCTGGTGGCGCTGGCGCTGCTGTCCACCACCCGCCTGGCCCTGGATGAACAAGCCATGGCCCGCCAGTTGGACCTGTATCTGGCGCTGTTGCGCCGCGTGCCCTACTCGCCCCACACCACCCTGCCGGAAGGCGATGGTCTGGCGCTGATCAAGCACGTCAAGGACATGAACCTGTTGTCGGAGCAGAGCGATGCCCTGGGTAAAATCGTTTACCTGGATGAGCAGAATGCTGTCCTGATGACCTATTACCGCAACAACGTGCTGCACATCTTCGCCCTGCCGGCCTTGCTGGCGAGCTTCTTCCAGAGCAGCTCGCGCATGACCCGCGAACAGATCCTGCGCTACACCCACGCGCTCTACCCGTACCTGCAATCGGAGCTGTTTATCCGTTGGTCGCGGGAAGACTTGGACAGCGTGGTCGACCAATGGCTGGACGCCTTCGTCGAACAAGGCCTGCTGCGCTTCGAAAACGCCGTGTACCTGCGCCCGGCGCCGAGTTCGCGGCACTTTGTGCTGCTGACGTTGCTGTCCAAGAGCATCGCCCAGACCCTGCAACGCTTCTACATGGCGATCTCGCTGCTGCTCAACAGCGGCCAGAACAGCATCAGCGCCGAGGAGCTGGAAGACCTGTGCACGATCATGGCCCAGCGCCTGTCGATCCTGCACGGCCTCAACGCTCCGGAGTTCTTCGACAAGAGTCTTTTCCGACATTTTATTCAGACGTTGCTGGAGCAAGATGTGCTGCGCCGCGATGAAGCCGGCAAGCTGGGTTATCACGACCTGCTCGGCGAACTGGCCGAAGGCGCGGCCAAACGTGTGTTGCCGGCGGATATTCGCCTGTCGATCCGCCAGGTCGCCTTGCACCGTGTGGACGGTGCAGCCGAGGCCGCCGCCGAACCGGTTGCCGCCAACCCTGAAGAAAACCGCTAGATTGAATGAGGCGCCGGGCGGATTCCGGCGCCGTTGAAAAGGAGCCGCACCGTGAAAAAACTCATCCTCCTGGGCCTGACCGCCCTGCTCGGAGCCTGCCACTCGATGACTCCACCCCCTAAGGCCAGCCTGGACGGCGAAGTGTTCTACCTGCAACGCATCGCCCTGCCGCCAGCCGCCACCTTGAGTGTCAGCCTGCAGGACGTGTCCCTGATGGACGCCCCAGCCGTGACCCTCGCCGAACAGAAAGGCCCGGTCAAAGGCCAGGTGCCGCTGCCGTTTCACCTGAGCTACGACCCGGCCCAGGTCAAACCGGGCCACACCTACTCGGTCAGCGCTCGCATCGAGCTGGACGGCAAGCTACTGTTTATCACCACCGAGCGGCACACCGTGCAGCTCAATGGCCAGGACCCACAACCGCTGCGCCTGCGCCTAGATGCGGCTGCACACTGATCATTCCCACTTCATAAGGAAGCGCCCATGCTCCGCAAATCTCTTCGCCTCACCGCCCTGTGTGCTGGCTTGCTGTTCGGCGCCAATGCCATGGCCCTGGACCTTGGCAGCCTGTCCCAGGGCGACGCCAGCGGCGGCCTCAAGGATGCCTTGACCCAAGGTGCACAGATTGCTGTGAAACAACTCGGGACGCCCGGTGGTTTCAGCAACAACCCGGACGTGAAGATCGGCCTGCCGGGCAAACTCGGCAAAGTCGCCGACAAGCTGAAAATGTTCGGTATGGGTGACCAGGTTACGCAACTGGAAACCAGCATGAACAAGGCCGCAGAAACCGCCGTGACCCAGGCCCAGCCAATTCTGGTCAACGCCGTGAAGAACATGAGCGTGACCGACGCCAAGGGCATTCTCAGCGGTGGCCAGGACTCCGCCACCCAGTACCTGAACAAAAGCAGCCGTGAAGAAATTCGCGCCAAGTTCCTGCCTATCGTCAAGGCTGCCACCGACAAAGTCGGCGTAGCCCAGCAGTACAACGCCCTGGCCGGCAAGGCCGCGGCCTTTGGCGCAGTGGATGCCAAGAGCGCCAACGTCGAGAACTACGTGACCGAGCAAGCGCTGGATGGCCTGTTCAAGATGATCGCGCAGCAGGAAGAAACCATCCGCAAGAACCCAGCGGCGGCGGCCACCAGCTTGGCCAAGAAGGTGTTTGGGGCGCTGTAAGCCCTCGGCAGTCACTGAGCCTTACGCAGCAAACACTCCGCGGATGCAGAGTGTTTGCAATGGCCCAATAGCAGACATCAGCGCATTCAGCGGCCGATTTGGGTGTTTGCGTTGCTATTCGCGTTGTTGTTCGCGTTGGCAACACTGTTGTTAATCGTGATATGACTGGTCGGCTGGGGAAAATCGTATTTGAACGATTTGAGCGCGTCGGAAAGCTCACGCCGACTGACGGAGTCATTATGGGAATGTTTGGCGCAAGCGCCACCCATCTGACCGCCGCCCAGCATCATGCCGATCCCCGAGTAAAAGTTACCCAATGCTTGTAGGAGCATATCTATTTTGCCTCTATGAACGTTCTGGAAACGTTATCCCGGTGATAAAAACCACCGGATAACGTACCTGCGAACAGGTAACCCTCTGTGGCAAGCCTTGAAAAATGGTTCCCACCGGGCCTGCCAAAAACGCTCACTGATCTACTCCTCCTTCTTGATCCTGAACCACGCTGCGTACAACGCCGGCAGGAACAACAGCGTCAACGCCGTCGCTACGATCAACCCGCCCATGATCGCCACGGCCATGGGCCCGAAGAACACACTGCGTGACAACGGAATCATCGCCAACACCGCAGCCAACGCCGTCAGCACAATCGGGCGAAAGCGTCGCACCGTGGCTTCGATAATTGCCTGCCAAGGTGCCAGGCCAGCCTTGATGTCTTGTTCGATCTGGTCCACCAGAATCACCGAGTTGCGCATGATCATCCCGGACAGCGCGATGGTGCCGAGCATGGCGACGAAACCGAAGGGTTGGCGGAACACCAGCAGGAACAAGGTCACGCCGATCAGCCCCAAAGGCGCGGTGAGAAAGACCATCGCCGTGCGCGAGAAGCTGCGCAGTTGCAGCATCAGCAAGGTCAGCACTACCACGATAAACAGCGGCACGCCGGCCTTCACCGAGTTTTGCCCACGGGCAGAATCTTCCACCGTACCGCCCACTTCCAAGAGGTAGCCGTCCGGCAGTTCGGCACGCACATCGGCAAGCGTCGGCAGGATCTGCTGCACGAGGGTCGCCGGCTGTTCCTTGCCATAGATATCGGCCCGCACAGTCACCGTGGGCAAGCGATTGCGATGCCAGATGATGCCCTCTTCGAATCCATATTCGAGGGTGGCAATTTGCGACAGCGCCACGCTTTTACCATTGTCGGTGGGCACGGCAAGGCTCGGCAGGCGCGACAGTTCGCTACGCTCATGCACGGTGCCGCGCAGGAGGATCTCGATCAATTCGTTGTCCTCCCGGTACTGGCTGACGCTGGAACCGGTCAGGGAACTCTGCAGGAATTTCGACAGGTTGGCGGTGCTCACACCCAGGGCGCGTGCACGGTCCTGGTCGATATTCAGGTACACGATTTTGCTCGGTTCTTCCCAGTCCAAATGCACGTTGACCACATGGGTATTTTCGCGAACCTTGGCCGCCACTTTGCGCGCCAGGGCACGGACTTCTTCGATGTGCTCGCCCGTCACGCGAAACTGCACCGGGTAGCCTACGGGCGGGCCGTTCTCCAAGCGCGTGACCCGCGAACGCAGTTCGGGGAACTGCTCATTGAGGGTTTCGATCAGCCAGGTGCGCAGGCTTTCGCGCTCCTCGATAGTGTCAGCCAGCACCACAAACTGGGCGAAGCTGGCAGCGGGCAATTGCTGGTCCAGGGGCAGGTAAAACCGCGGCGAACCAGTGCCCGCGTAGGCGACATAGTTATTGATGCCAGCATGCTCCTTGAGCAACGCTTCCAGGCGCTTGACCTGCTCGTCGGTGTTGCTCAGGGAAGCGCCTTCGGCCAGTTTCAGGTCGACCATCAATTCCAGGCGACCGGAAGCCGGGAAAAACTGTTGCGGCACGAAGCGGAACAACGCAACCGAGCCGATAAACAGCAGCAAAGTCAGCACGATCACGGTTTTACGCCGCCGCACGCACCACTCCACCCAACGTCTTACACGCTGATAGAAAGGTGTGCCGTAAGGATCTGGACCGTCGGTGCCGTGCTTGGCGGCGTGAATCTTCGCCAGGTCGGGCAGGAGTTTTTCTCCCAGGTACGGCACAAACACCACGGCCGCCACCCAGGAGGCCAGCAGTGCGATGGTCACGACCTGGAAAATCGAGCGGGTGTATTCGCCGGTGCTCGATTGCGCGGTGGCAATCGGCAAGAAGCCCGCCGCCGTGATCAGGGTGCCGGTGAGCATGGGGAATGCGGTGCTGGTCCAGGCGAAACTCGCGGCTTTGAGGCGGTCGTAGCCCTGCTCCATTTTGATCGCCATCATTTCCACGGCGATGATCGCGTCATCTACCAGCAAGCCCAGGGCCAGGACCAAGGCGCCAAGGGAAATCTTGTGCAGGCCGATGCCCAGGTAATACATGGTGGCAAAGGTCATCGCCAATACCAGCGGGATCGCCAGGGCGACGACCATGCCGGTACGCACGCCGAGGGAGAAAAAACTCACCAGCAAAACAATCGCCAACGCTTCAGCCAGCACCTGGACGAATTCGCCGACGCTGGTCTTTACCGCTGCCGGTTGGTCCGACACTTTGCGCAGTTCCATCCCTGCCGGAAGGTTCTTTTGCAGGCGTGCGAATTGCGCTTCAAGGGCCTTGCCCAATACGAGGATGTCGCCACCGTCGCGCATGGCCACGGCCAAGCCGATGGCATCTGCGCCCATGTAGCGCATGCGCGGTGCCGGTGGGTCGTTGAAGCCTCGGTGAATGTCAGCCACGTCACCGATGCGGAAGGTGCGATCACCCACGCGGATCGGAAAGTTGCGGATCTCCTCCACCGTCTTGAAATTGCCTGAAACGCGCAGTTGCACGCGCTCGGTGGGGGTTTCAAAGAAGCCGGCGGTGGACACCGCATTTTGTTCCTGCAACGCCTGCTGTACCGCGGCCAAAGGCAAGCCGAGGGTGGCGAGCTTGAGGTTGGACAGCTCGATCCAGATCTTCTCGTCCTGCAAGCCGAGCAGCTCGACCTTGCCTACATCCGGCACCCGTTGCAGCTGGATCTGGATACGGTCGGCGTAGTCCTTGAGCACCGCATAGTCAAAGCCGTCGCCGCTCAGGGCGTAGATATTGCCGAAGGTGGTGCCGAACTCGTCGTTGAAAAACGGCCCCTGGATATCCGGCGGCAAGGTGTGGCGGATGTCGCTGATTTTCTTGCGCACCTGGTACCACAGCTCGGGAATCTGCGCCGAACGCATCGAATCACGGGCAATAAAGGTGACCTGGGATTCACCGGGCCGCGAGAACGACACGATGCGCTCATACTCACCGGTCTCCATGAGTTTTTTCTCGATGCGCTCGGTGACCTGGCGCGAAACCTCCTGGGCCGTGGCCCCGGGCCAGTTGGTCTTGATCACCATGGCCTTGAAGGTAAAGGGCGGGTCTTCGCTTTGCCCCAGCTTGGTGTAGGACAAGGTGCCAACCACGGCCAGCAGGATCATCAGGAACAGTACGATCTGGCGATTACGCAACGCCCATTCGGAAAGATTGAAACCCATGGGGACTACTCCTTGGCCGCCAGATTCACTACACGGTTGGAGCGATCCACCGGGCGCACTGACTGGCCCTCATGGAGCACATGCACGCCTGCGGCCACCACCCAATCGGTGGCGGCCAAGCCTTCGAGTACCGGCACGGTGTTTTCGCCAAACGCACCAATGCGCACAGGGGTGCGTTCAAGGGTGTTGTCCGGTTTTACACGCCAAACGTAGGACGCACCGTTCTCGGCACTCAGGGCAGACAGCGGTACCGACAGGGGAATGACACCCTCGGCCTGGATGAAAACCCGTGCGCTTTGGCCCAGTTCGGCGGGCACTTTGCCGCCGGTGAAGGCGACGCGCGCGGCGAAGGTGCGAGACTTGGGGTCGGCGGCAGGAGACAGTTCACGAATGCGCCCGGCGAAGCGTTGCTCTGGCTGGCTCCACAACTCCACCGACACCGGCTGGCCGATCTTGAAGCGGCCAAAGCCCTGCTCGGGCAGGCTGATCAAGACTTCACGCTCGCCATCGGTGGCCAGGGTGAACACAGTCTGGCCAGCGGAGACCACTTGCCCCACCTCGACGGCACGCTTGGCGACCACACCGTCCTGAGGCGCGCGCAGCACGGCATAGCCGGCCTGGTTGCTCGACACATCGAACTCGGCCTTGATCTGCTTCAGGCGTGCTTCACCGGCTCGGTAGAGGTTTTCGGAATTGTCGTACTGCGACCGACTGACCATCTGACGGTCCATCAAGGTCTTGTAGCGATCCCGCTCCGCACGTACCAGGCTCAGGTTGGCCTCTGCGGCGGCCACTTGGGCACGGGTGGCTTCCAATTGCAGGCGCACGTCCTGAGGGTCGAGTTCGGCCAGCGGCTGGTTGGCCTTGACCCGCTCGCCCTCCTCCACCAGGCGCTTGCTGACTTTGCCGCCGATGCGAAAGGCCAGGTCCGGCTCATAACGCGCACGCACCTCACCGGGGTAGCTGTCCATCGCCTGTGCCGAAGGCTGCGGTTGCACCACCATGGCCGGACGTACGGTGGTCTGGGCCGCTTCTTCATGGCCGCAAGCGGCCAACAGGAAGACCAGGCTGACAGGCAAAGCAAGGGGCAGGAAAGCGCTGCGCATGCTGAAGGACCTTTCGCAAATAGAGCTTGGAATAATTATACTGGCCGGTATGTTATTAATACCAAACTCACCAGTCCAGTATTAAAGGTGAAAATGTCCGACAATCCTCTGAACACCGCAAGCCCCGGGCGTCCCAAGGACATGGCAAAACGCCAGGCAATCCTCGAGTCGGCAAAATCGCTGTTCTTGGGCAAGGGCTATGCAAACACCAGCATGGACGCCGTCGCCCTGGCGGCCGGCGTATCGAAACTCACGGTCTACAGCCACTTCACCGACAAGGAGACGCTGTTCACCGCTGCGGTAGTGGCCAAATGCGAAGAGCAATTGCCGGTGATGTACTTCGAACTCCCCGAAGGCATGCCCGTCGAGACGGTGCTGCTCAACATCGCCCGCGGCTTTCATCGACTGATCAACAGCGAAGAGTCGGTAAACCTGCATCGCCTGATGATGACCACCGGCAATCAGGACGTGAAACTCTCCCAGATCTTCTTCAACGCCGGCCCCATGCGCATGCTGCAAGGCATGGAGCGCCTGCTCGGCAAGATTCACCAGAGCGGCGCCCTGAGCATCGACACACCGTTGAAGGCCGCCGAACACTTCTTTTGCCTGCTCAAAGGCACGGCGAACTTTCGTTTGTTGTACGGGTGTGGCGGGCAATTGAGTGCGCAAGAGGCCGAAGAGCATGTGCAGGACGTGGTGAGGTTGTTTATGCGGGCCTATCGACACAACAGCGTTGGCGGTAGCGACCTACGGTAACCACGATGCGAAGCGAGCCGCTCTTGATCTTGCTCTTGATCTTGCTCTTGATCTGCTTGTGATCTTGATCTCAGGCGCCCCGTTAAACCACGCTGGCCGAACGCAGGCTTGAATTCGTGGGTAACCCGGCAGGACGCCGGGTTAGCCGCCCCGCGCCATGGATGGCGCGTGGCGGCGGCCCACGGATTCAAGCCTGCGTTCGGGCACACCGAGCGTGAGCGAGGTGCCGAGTGGTGGGGCAAGAGCGTTTTGCTTACTTTTGCGCTTTTCAAAAGTGAGCCGCTGTCAGAGCCAGCCCTTTCAAGGTCTTTTCGTTTTGGCAGCCTTGATTACCCTGTCCGTTGAAACATGCGCATTCACCGCCTTGCCTTGCACCCATGTCTTGGGTTTAGGCACCTTGGGGCCGCGGGGACTTTTCGCAACTTGTTTGGGTTGGATGTTTCTGGCCAGCTCCAACAAACGCTGGGCCAACTTTTCCACAGGGATGGCGGGAAGATATTCCGAGGGAAGTGCAATCTGCATTCCCTCATAACCACTCCTGACCTGGACCGCCAAGTGATAGATCGAGGCTTCCCAGCCATCAGGCTGGGTCTCCCGATGGGCTTGCTCCACGCTTCGCTTGAGTACGGCCAGGACGTTGTAGGCCAACACTGCCGTAGTGAACCCGAGCAAGGCGGCCTTTGGGCTGCCGAGAGTTTCGATTTCACTTTCCAGGATCGCTTCCAGTCGCTGGAACATACCTTCAATGCTCCAGCGGCGGCGATAGAGTTGCGCGATCTGCTCAGCGCTGACGCTTTCAGGCAGGTTGCTCCAGAACATCAAGCTGCTGTCACCCGAGTCTGTTGGCGAATGAAGCGTCAGTTCGACGCGCCGACATTGGTAACCGCCTCTGACCTGGATGATCTGCTCACGCACAGAGCCTGTTTCCACAGGCACGGGTTCTTGCCACTCACCCTCTTGAATCAGGCGTGGATGTTTGGCTTGCTGGCGAATGACAAAGGACGTCTGGACCTGCTCACAAGCTTCCATTACCGGAAGCGTGCAGTAGAGTCGGTCAGCCAGCCACACCTGGCCAGGTTCAGCATTAGCCAACAGAGGCAACACGCAAACACGCTCACTGGCGTAGGCATCCTCACATGCCTGAAGGTCGATGACCTGATCGAGATCAGGATCGTAGACCACTACCGAAAAACCGGGACGAGCCGCACCTCGCTCCTGGCGTAAAGCCCCCAGACGCTTCTCAGTGGATGCCAGGTGATTGCCATCTACCACGCGAACCTGCCAGTCCGGCAGCATCGTCGTGCAACCCAGTTCTTTGATGGTTGGAGTCAGTCGTTGCGCACTACCGGTGACCAGAGCGCGCAATAGCGCGGGTTCAGTACGACTGATTTTGTCGTAGAGCGCCGCCAAGCTGACAGGGAGATCTTCCAGTTGCCGCGCGGCGGCGTGCAGGGATGGCTTCAAGCCCAATGAAACAAGGGACATCAGCTTGATTATGGTCGAGAACAGTAGTTCACGAGAATACTGCCGTTGCCGATGTTCTTCGAAGACCTGATCGACCCACTCAGGGGCAATAGCTTGTTCCAGCGCCAATTTGGCCATGACGCTGGCAGGTGCTTTTTTCTCGAAACGCGCTAGAACATCGGCCCACATCGTTTGGGATCCCTGAATGAAATTTCAGGGGATTTTACCGAAGACCTTGAAAGGGATGGCTGTCAGAGCGGAACCCTAGGCGGCCGTTACCGCAGCAATGGATATGTACACAATCCAACTGTGTTGACAGCCAGGCCGCCTTCGCGAGCAAGCCCGCTCCCACAATTTGATTGCGGGGTGTCAGGTGGATAGGTGTCGGCTGGGAGGCCGCCATCGCAGGCAAGCCAGCTCCCACAGGTTGATCGTGGGGTGTCAGGTGGATAGGTGTCGGCTGGGAGGCTGCCATAGCAGGCAAGCCAGCTCCACAATTGGATCTCGCCGCACCCGCAAGATGAATACTGCCGCTTACGCCTTAAGCGCCTTCTTGGGATAAATATCGTAGCGGCTGGACTTGCCATCCAACGCATGGCTCGGCTTCGGCCCCTCAATACAGGGTGCCTTGCGCGGCCGCTTGACCACCACACGATGGCTGGCCAGCGCCAGAGCCGCCGCGAGCAACGCCGGTGCATCCGGATCATCCCCTACCAACGGCCGAAACAGGCGCATTTCCTTCTTCACCAGCGCAGTTTTCTCACGGTGCGGAAACATCGGGTCCAGGTAGATCACCTGAGGCGGCTCCCCCTGCCAATTGAGCATCACGTCGATGGAGTTGCCCTTGAGCAACTTCATGCGCGCCACAATCGGCGCCACCTCAAAATCCTCGGCAGCGCGGGCCAGGCCATCTTCGAGCAAGGCGCCGATCAACGGCTGGCGCTCGATCAGGCTCATCTCACACCCGAGACTGGCCAGCACGAACGCGTCCTTGCCCAACCCGGCCGTGGCGTCCAGCACCCGTGGGCGCACGCCCTGGGCGATGCCCACCGCCTTGGCGATCATCTGCCCGCTGCCGCCGCCATACAACCGCCGATGCGCCGCGCCGCCTTCGACAAAGTCGACCCGCACCGGCCCCGGCGCATCGGGCCCAAGCTGTTGCAACTGCAAACCGTGCTCCCCCACTTGCAGGGAAAAATCCGCATCGGCCACCTGCAGAGGCAACCCCAGCAGCGAAGCCCACTGTTCAGCGCGGGCCTGGAAGCTGTCAGCCAAGGCTTGGACCTGGATGCGGCTGGCCGCTGGTTGTTCGTTCATCAATCGCCACGCTCAAAAATATTAAGGATCGGCAAACAACGGCCGATAAAAATCACAGTCAGGTATTTTGCCAGAGCTGAGCGTCGACCGAGAAAAATGTCAGACATTCTTCCCCTTTCCATCGGTGTACTGCCGACCCACAACCATTACGGCCTGCGCAATACCCAAGCGCTGGCCGGGGTGAGTCATGTGTGGCAGGACTTCTTCGCCCGTGCGTTGGCCGAACAGCTGGGTGAAACGCCAGACGCGCTCGCCGCCAACGCGCCTGCCCCGGCAGACCCGGCGGTAGAACCCCGCGAAGGCGCCGACCTGCTGGCGCAGATTCTCACCCAGCGTGAGTGCGATGTGAAAGACACCGAGATCGCGCCGCCGGAGCCTTTGTTCCTGCCGATTGCCGAGTTCGAAACCGAGCTGCTGCCACCGGCCGCGACGCCGTTCCCGGAAGAAGAAATAGTCGCCCAGCAACGCCAGCAAGCGTTTGAGAGCGAGTGGGTGCGCCCCGTTGTGCTGAACGCCGGCCAACCGCTACCCGAGCCAGGCCCGGCGCCACAGCCACGCCCACTGCACCTGCCGATTGCCGAGTTCGAACTGGACCTGCTGCCACCGGCCGCCACGCCGTACCTTGAAGAAGAACTGCTTGCGCAGCAGAAGGCCTTGGATTTCGATTACTACTGGGCGCGCCCGCTGGTGACCCACAACCTGCGCCTGGCCGCCTGAGCCTTAGCGACACACCCACCAACGCCCCATGTCCAGATGGAAATGGTTGCGATGGGCGGCGTTGTAGTCCGGGCTCAACACCACGTTGAAATCATCACAGGCGCCATCGCGTACCAAACGCAGGAAACGCGCGCTGTCGCCCTGCCCTGGCCAATCCTTGAGCACGCTGATGCTGCGCCCATCCGCCAGGCGAAAACCGGCGATATCCAGGGCATTGGCCGAGGCGTGCTGGCTGAGCCTCCCATCGGCGCGATTGTAGATATTACGGCAGGCAAAACTGCCCAAATGCTCGACGCGGCTTACCGCTTGGCCAAACACGGCCTGGGCCGCCGGTTGCAGGCTGTGGCGCTCGAACAACGCAAACGCCACCGCCAGCGGGCAACTGGCAAGAAAACTGCTGCTCAACGCCACGTCAGCGCCCTGCACACGCAGGACATTGCGCAAGGGGCACGCCGCATCGGCCGATGTATCAGCCTGGCGACTCACACGCAGACCGGAGGTGTTCAGTACCTGGTCACACAACGCTGGATCGTCCTGCAAGCGACTGAGCTTGTAGCGCGTCAACAGGTTGGGGCTGGCCCGCACATCCAAGGGCGCCCAGGGGTTCCACTCGGCCGGCATCGGCACCCAACCGCGCCAGACAGCCAGCGCAACGGCGCCCATCAACAACAGCAACACACTCAACGCCTTGACCACACCCACGGCTCAATCCTCAAAGTAGCCCGAGATGCTCCGCCACGGGTTCTCGATGCAAGGTGGGCAGCGGCGGTAAACCTGGAAGGCGCACCATCAGCTTGGCGTGGAAACGCAGCGCCAGCTGTGCCGCCAGACGGTTGTCCGACGTGTGCAGGAACATGTAGGGCGTGCGGCCTTCTTCAATCCAACTGGCGATCTTTTCCACCCATGGAATCAGGAACGGGTCATTGGCCTCAAGGTCCGGATGCCCGATGAAGCGCACCTGGGGAAACTGCGTCAATGCCGCTGGGCGCGGTGGCACCCGGGGCTTTTTGGACTGGGCATGCAGCACCGCCTCCGAAGTAGAGGTACAGCTGAACAGGGCACGCGGATCGAGGCAGATGCGCTCGACACCGCGATCGCGCAACAGGCGGTTGAGCCTGCGCTCAGCATCACCCTTGGCGAAGAACTGTTCATGACGCACTTCCACAGCCAGCGGCCGATCGATGCCATCGAGAAATCCAGCCAGCTCCGCCAAGCGTGGCGGCGTAAAGCCCTTTGAGAGTTGCAACCACAGCGGTGAAACGCGCTCACCCAAAGGGCTCATCAAGCCGACAAAGCTTTCTGCCGCCGGCAACTGTTCACGCAAATCGCCAGCATGGCTGATATCGCCGGGGAATTTGGCGGTGAAGCGAAAATCATCAGGCATGATTTCGGCCCAGCGCTGCACAGTGGCGGCCGAGGGGCGAGCGTAAAAAGTGGTATTGCCTTCAACGGCGTTGAAGACCTGTGAATAGAGCCCAAGGTAATCGTTGGAACGTGCATCAACCGGATACAGGTACTCGCGCCAGGCGTTTTCACTCCAGGACGGGCAGCCGATGTAGTAAGGCAAACGCATCAGATATGGATATCGAGACCCAGCACTTCCATATCCCATTCGACAAAGCCGGCAGTGGTCAGGTAGCTGGCCAAGGCGGTGGCAACGCTTTTGCTCATGGAACGGGGAAAGACCATGTCTTGCTGACGGGCAGGAACGCCGCTGATGCGTGCGCTCGCGGCGCCTTGCGCTTTGGAAGGCGTATCAGTGTGTACTTCGATGAAGTCCGGTGAATCCTCGACGGATTCGTCTACCGTCACGCTCGCCTTGCGCGGCTTACGCTTGAGGGGGTAGGACTGTGAGGAAAAACCGTCTATACGCATACATGCAGACTCGGTATCAATGATGGCAATTTAGCGGCACTTTCCATGGCGCGCAAATGCTCTGGTGATAACTAGAACACATAATTTGTAAAAGGTTTAAAAACCCAGGCAAATTCTGACGATTGGCGAAATTTACCGCGCAATGCCCACATTTCTGGCGTCAAATAATCCCGCGCTCGGCCTTGGTCTGTGCGACTTTATCGCGCAGGTACACCGGTGCTGCCTGGTCCGCTGCAACTGCCTCGCCGCGCTCGAAGGCGAAACGCGCCAATGCCAGCAGGTCTTCGGCGTGGGGCAACATCGCCGCATCCTGCTCGGCACACGTCACCTTGATGCGTTCGCCATAACCCCAACCCGTGCCGGCACCGAACCAATCGCCGCTGGCGTCAGCGGGCAGTTGCGCCGCTTCGGGGGCCAGCACTGCTTCCGTACCGACCAGGCGCATTTCGCCTGCGGTCTCACGGTAGCAACCCCAGTAAACCTCATCCATGCGCGCATCAATCGCCGCTGCCACTTGCGACGCACCGTGCTCACGCAACGCACGCTGGGCCAGCACCGCCAGGTTGGACACCGGCAATACCGGGCGCTCCAGGGCAAAGGCCAGGCCCTGCACCACGCCAATGGCGATGCGCACGCCGGTGAATGCACCGGGGCCACGGCCGAACGCGATGGCGTCCACGGCCGCCAAGGTGGTACCGGCGTCTTCAAGCAGTTGCTTGATCATCGGCAACAACTTCTGCGCGTGCAGGCGCGGGATCACCTCGTAGTGGCTCGTAACCTTGCCATCGTGCAGCAAGGCAACGGAGCAAGCTTCAGTCGCGGTGTCCAGGGCCAGCAGGGTGCTCATCGGTGTGGGTGTCCAAGTCGGAAAAAAGTGCGCCAGTATAAACAACAACGGCCCGCAAGCGGGCCGTTGTCTGTGCCGCCGATCACAGGATCAGCTCAGTGCTTGCAGCACCTTGGCGGTGATGGCCTCTACCGAGCCCACACCTGGGATGTGGCTGTATTTCGGCTTGCCTTGAGCTGCGGACAGCTTCTGGTAGAAGTCCACCAGGGGCTTGGTCTGGGAATGGTAGACCGACAGGCGATGACGCACGGTTTCTTCGGTGTCGTCTTTACGCTGCACCAGGTCTTCGCCGGTGACATCGTCCTTGCCTTCGACTTTCGGCGGGTTGTAGACGATGTGGTACACGCGGCCCGAGCCTTCGTGAACGCGACGGCCAGCGATACGCTGAACGATCTCTTCGTCTTCAACTGCGATCTCGACCACGGCGTCCAACTCCACGCCCGCCTTCACCAGGGCTTCAGCCTGGGGAATGGTGCGTGGGAAGCCGTCGAACAGGAAACCGTTCTTGCAGTCGTCCTGGCTGATGCGTTCCTTGACCAGGTTGATGATCAGGTCATCGGAGACCAGGCCGCCGCTGTCCATCACGCTCTTGGCGATCAGGCCCAGCTCGGTGCCAGCCTTGACGGCCGCACGCAGCATGTCGCCGGTGGAGATTTGTGGAATGCCGAATTTTTCAGTGATGAACTTTGCCTGAGTACCTTTACCGGCCCCGGGAGCTCCCAGCAGAATGACGCGCATCGATGTGCTCCTCAATTTTTTATAGAGATGACGCTCGGATTCGCCGCGTGGGGCCAATCTCGTAAAAATGTGGTTCTAGGCCGATCAAACGGCCAAAGGCTGATCAAGATACACAGCGGGCCCTCACCATACAAGCCGCCAAAAGTAGGAGAAACCCGCGCCGCGCATGCGTCAGCGCCGGGGTGTGCCTGAGCGCAACCCACCCCCTCAAACGACGACCGCCCGTTTCCGGGCGGTCGTCGCGGTTTATCCGCAAGCCATTGAGTACACGCAAAAAACCTCAACCGGTGTTGCGCAAACCAGCCGCAATACCGGCCACGGACACCAGCAGCGCCTGTTCCAGAGGGCTGTCTTGGGCAGCCTCCTGCTGACGCGAACGTGCCAGCAACTCGGCCTGCAACAGGTGTAAGGGGTCCAGGTAGGTGTTGCGCAGGCGGATGAACTCCAGGGTGTCGGGGCTATGGGCCAGCAGCTGCGACTGGCCGGTCAGGCCAAGCACCACGTCACACGCCTGCGACAATAGGTCGCGTAAGTGCGCACCCAATGCCAGCAGGTCCGGCTGCACCAGGCGCTCATCATAAAGACGGGCGATATCGGCATCGGCCTTGGCCAGCACCATTTCCAGCATGTCGATGCGCGTGCGAAAGAACGGCCACTGCTCGCGCATCTGCCCCAGCAATTGACCTTCACCGCGCTCCAGCGCCTTGCTCAGTGCCGCTTCCCAGCCTAGCCAGGCGGGCAGCATCAGGCGTGTCTGGGTCCAGCCAAAGATCCACGGGATGGCGCGCAAGCTCTCAATCCCGCCCGCACGACGCTTGGCCGGGCGGCTGCCCAAAGGCAAACGGCCCAACTCCTGCTCCGGCGTGGACTGGCGGAAGTATTCGACGAACTGCGGATTTTCCCGCACCACGGCGCGGTAAGCGCTGACACCGTCTGCCGCCAATTCGTCCATCAGATGCCGCCAGGCAGGCTCGGGAGGCGGCGGCGGCAACAAGGTCGCTTCCAGTACCGCAGCCAGGTAGAGATTGAGGTTCTGCTCGGCGATATCCGGCAGGCCGAATTTGAAGCGAATCATCTCGCCCTGTTCAGTGGTACGGAAACGCCCCGCCACCGAGCCCGGCGGCTGCGACAGGATGGCCGCGTGCGCCGGGCCGCCGCCACGACCAACGGTGCCGCCGCGACCGTGGAACAACAACAGCTCCACCTGTTGCTCGCGGCAGATATCCACCAGGCGTTCCTGGGCACGGTACTGCGCCCAGGCGGCGGCCGTGGTGCCGGCGTCCTTGGCCGAGTCCGAGTAGCCAATCATCACTTCCTGCGGGCCCTGCAAGCGCGCGCGGTAACCCGGCAGTTGCAGCAGACGCTCCATCACCGGCCCTGCGTTATCCAGGTCGGCCAGGGTCTCGAACAACGGCACTACGCGCATCGGCCGTTGTACGCCCGACTCTTTCAACAGTAGTTGCACTGCCAGCACATCTGAGGCGGCGCCGGCCATGGAGATGACATACGACCCTAGTGATGCGGCCGGTGCGGCGGCGATTTCCTTGCAGGTATTGAGCACCTCGGCAGTGTCCGCCGACGGATTGAAGTAACCCGGCAGCAACGGCCGACGATTGGTCAGTTCCTGGGTCAGGAAGCTGATACGCGCCTCTTCATCCCAGTCCTCATAACGCCCCAGGCCCAGGTAATCGGTGATTTCAGTCATGGCCGCCGAGTGACGGCTGGAGTCCTGACGCACATCCAGGCGCACCAGGAACAGGCCGAACGTCACGGCACGGCGCAGGCAGTCGAGCAGCGGGCCATCGGCGATCACGCCCATGCCGCATTCGTGCAGGGACTGGTAGCACAGCTGCAGCGGGTCGAGCAGGTCGCGGTTGTTTTGCAACACGTCGGCCGGCGCCGGGGTGGTGCTGGTCAACGAGGTGTGGGCCCACTGGCGCGTGGCGCGCAGGCGTTCACGCAGTTGCTTGAGCAAGGCACGATAGGGTTCGACGCTGTCGCCGACTTTGGCGTGCAACGCCGGGCTGGCCTGTTGCATCGACAGCTCGGAAGCCAGCTGATCAATGTCGCGCAGATACAAATCCGCCGCCATCCAGCGCGCCAGCAACAGCACTTCGCGGGTGACCGGCGCGGTGACGTTCGGGTTGCCGTCACGGTCGCCGCCCATCCACGAAGCAAAGCGAATCGGCGCAGCCTCCAGGGGCAGGCGCAGGCCGGTGGCGGCGTGCAGGGCCTGGTCGGCCTTGCGCAGGTAATTGGGGATGGCTTGCCACAACGAATGCTCGATCACCGCAAAGCCCCATTTGGCTTCATCCACCGGCGTGGGGCGCACGCGCCGGATTTCTTCGGTGTGCCAGGCTTCGGCGATCAAGCGTTGCAAGCGCTCGCGAATCTGCTCGCGCTCGGCGGTGGTGAGGTCACGGTGATCCTGCAAGGCCAGTTGCGCGGCAATGGCGTCGTACTTTTGGATCAGCGTGCGGCGGGCCACTTCGGTGGGGTGGGCGGTGAGCACCAGTTCGATGTCCAGCCGCGCCAATTGCCGGGCCAGGGACTCATTGCTGTGCCCTTCGTTTTGCAGGCGTGCCAGCAATTCTGGCAAGACCCGGGATTCGAACGGCGCAGGTTGCGATTCATCGCGCCGATGAATCAACTGATATTGCTCGGCAATGTTGGCCAGGTTGAGGAATTGGTTGAAGGCCCGGGCCACGGGCAGCAACTCCTGCTCCTGCAACTGGTTGAGGCTGGCGCTCAACTCATCGCCAGCGGTTTTCTCTGAAACGGCTCCACGACGGTCGGCCTTGGCGCCTTTGCGGATCTGCTCGATCTTTTCGAGGAAAGCCTCGCCGTACTGCTCTCGAATGGTGTTGCCCAACAGCTCACCCAGCAGGTGAACATCCTCACGCAAGCGTGCATCGATATCACTCATCAGCCAATCTCCAGCCAGAAATCCGGGACGCGCAGGGGGTTCAGAGTGCCGCCGACGTCGGTTTCTGACAAGGCCGAACGCAAACGACTTTAAACCTTGGCGCTTGCAGCTAGTCTCAACGATGAGTCGCCGCGTTATTCACGCAGGCGGCTGGTCACTCATCACCGCCTGCGATTGCAGGCTTTATTGAGGTCGCCATGAAAATTCGAGAACTGGCCCAGCATTGGGAAGAAACCGCCAAGGGTCGTTTGACCAAGACTGAGTACGCGATTCATCTGGATGTAGAAGCCGCTGCCCGGCTGGCGGCCATTGCCGAGATGTACCCCAAGCGCCACGTTGAAGAACTGCTCGGCGAGCTGATTGGCGCCGCCCTTGAAGAGCTGGAAACCAGCTTTCCTTACATCCAGGGCCAGCAGGTGATTGCCACCGATGAAGAGGGCGACCCCCTGTATGAAGACGTCGGCCCGACACCACGTTTTCTCACGTTATCCCGTCGCCACTTGCACGATTTGTCGGCCGCTACTGACGAACAAAAGCACTGATAAACATTTATTGACGTCAATTAAACCCACGTATTCCGGGCCTTTTACAGGCCCGGAGGTACCGCCGCGCGCCGCGAAAGTTCCATTTTTTAAACACTGACCAGTCAGTCAGATATTTTTTTAGGCAAATCGCCATATCCGCTGAACTTTTGAAAAAAGCCTCCGGTCACAGCCAGTAGCCATCACGTGTGGAACGGTCGTTTGAACGGACGCCATGTGCTTTATCGACGGGCCCGAAATCGATACGCCCCGATGGATTTTGATGTTTTTCAGGAGTTATCCAATGGAGTTGAAGACGATGAACACCAGCACTGCCAAATCCTCGTTTAACCATCTGCGCGGGCTCAAATTGGCCGCGCTGGCAATCGGCACCAGCTTCGTTCTGGCTGGCTGCGCCGGCAACCCTCCAACCGAGCAGTACGCCGTGACCCAATCGGCCGTCAACAGCGCAGTCAGCGCCGGCGGCACCGAGTACGCGGCGGTGGAAATGAAGTCGGCCCAGGACAAGCTCAAAGAAGCTGAGATTGCCATGCACGACAAGAACTACGACAAGGCTCGCCAACTGGCTGAACAAGCCGAGTGGGATGCCCGCGTCGCTGAGCGTAAAGCCCAGGCTGCCAAGGCTCAACAGGCTGTGAAGGACTCCCAGAAGGCTGTTGACGAACTGCGTAAAGAAGGCATGCGCCCAGCTGCAATCATGCAGAAGTAAGCCGCAGCCCCTTGACTGCATCGCACCTGATATCGAATTGAAAGGACGACACGACTATGCGTAAACAATTGATGATCCCTGCCCTGCTGGCGATGAGCGTTGCCTTGGCGGCCTGCTCCACCCCGCCTAACGCGAACCTGGAAAATGCGCGGACCAATTTCTCGTCCCTGCAAACCAACCCGCAAGCCACCAAGCTGGCCGCGCTGGAAACCAAAGACGCCAGCGACTGGCTGGACAAGGCTGACAAGGCCTACCGCGACAAAGAAGACGAGAAGAAAGTCGACCAACTGGCCTACTTGACCAACCAGCGCGTTGAAGTGGCCAAGGACACCATCGTTCTGCGCGAATCCGAAGCCAAGCTGAAAAACGCCGGTGACGAACGTGCCCGCGCCCTGCTGGATGCCCGTGATGCGCAAATCAAGCAACTGCAAAACAGCTTGAACGCCAAGCAAACCGATCGCGGTACCTTGGTGACTTTCGGTGATGTGCTGTTCGCCACCAACAAGTCCGACCTGAAATCCAGCGGCCTGGTGAACATCACCAAGCTGGCTCAGTTCCTGCGCGATAACCCAGACCGTAAAGTGATCGTCGAAGGCTACACCGACAGCACCGGTTCGGACTCGTACAACCAGAGCCTGTCTGAGCGTCGCGCCGCTTCCGTTCAACGTGCACTGGCTCAGCAAGGCGTGGATATCTCGCGCATCGTGACCCAGGGTTATGGCAAGGAATATCCGGTTGCCGATAACGGCAGCGTTTCCGGCCGCGCCATGAACCGCCGCGTTGAAGTGACCATCTCCAACGACAACCAGCCGGTCAAGCCACGGTCTTCCGTCGCTAACTGATCAATAGCCTGGTAAAAAGCCCCGCCTTATTAGGCGGGGCTTTTTCGTTACGGTCCATGAACGCGTGTTCAGGCTTTAGTCATTGAAGTATCTGAAGGTGCTGCGGTTGCCATTCTGGCCAGAGTTGATGTAACGGCTGGAATCGCCCGAGTTGCCGTTATTTCCGTAGTTGCCATAGTTACCGTAACTGTCGTGATTACTATAGCCTTCAAAGTGGCGGTAGTTACCCGGCACCCCCATCATGTCATTGCCGTTGTGCCCATGATTTTCATAGTGACTGCACCGGCCGCTATTACCGTTATTGCCATAGTTACCATAATTGCCGTTATTGCCATTACTGCCGCCACTCCCCCACACTCGCTGACCTGGTGTGGCATGGCGGGGTTGCTCTTCAGCATAACGTGGATGCCAAGTAACATACTGTGCAGGTCGCGAACCAAATAGATGAGTCATTTTATCTTCCCTGTCAAACTGAAATAAGAGTGTGTGGATTTACGACACCTAAGCTGCGTGCTGCCTGGTGTGTCGCCCATTTAAGTGGGGAATCGCTGCGAGCAGTTCCACTACTAAAACTCTAAAAACCACGTCAAAATATGCGCGGCGACGCAGTCGCATTGCTTGTTTCAACCTTGAAGACGCCGAGCATGGCCACTGCCGACCAGCCTATGCCCGGAGGGCAATTGACGATTGCCGTTACTGCCGTGATTGGAATAGCCACTGTGGCTTCCGCTATTACCGTTATTGCCGTAATTGGCGAAGTTACCGTCATTCATGCTGTTATTACCGTTATTGATATGCACACCCACTTGCGCCGACTTTACACCTCCGACCGTCACATAATTAGTATTGAATACATAGGTCACGTAGTTGATCGTAGGCGGCTGTGAAGTTGACGGCTGAGTACGGGGTGGCGGCCCCATGTAGCGAACGGTTCCACGATTCAAAGGTTGAGTACCGGCATAGTTTGGACGCCGACTCGATTGATAGCTATTGTAGTTATAGGTTTTACCCACTTGAGGGTATCGCCAACCCATACGCTGCCCCGTGACAGCGTTCCATGTATTGGACATGACCCCCATGGTATTCACGAGCGCTGTATTGACAAATGAATCTAACCTCATTCCTTGACTCCAAATGATTTTCCCACATGCCCAGGTTTAAACTCCTGGCAGCTATAGAGTGGTCGCCTACTTCTATCAGTTCCCAACGGTATAATCCTGATAACAAGTAGGGGCTCGCCTGTTGGTATCCCAAGCAGGTCGCCTATCGTTGATGGATAAAATTGAAACGAAAAAAAACCACCGGAAACGGTGGTTTTTTTGACTAGGGAAACTTGATCTTGCGATCAGTATCTTCATCCGGCGGCGTTATCTTTTTGTTATGACGGGAGGAATCAGTTGAGCAACCTGCCAACTGATTACGCGCCTGTTCTTGCGCATCCGCCCGCTCCAACGCCTGATGCGCCCTGACCATAGCCAGCATATTGCATATCGCATCAATTCTTATCACTGCCTTCCCGCCCCCACTTCGCGTAATTACATTGCCCTTTGTGGCATTAGACGCAATTGGGTTCCAAACAATTTCGTTACGAGATCCTGGCTCGTCGATGATGTCTGTAGGGCCGCTGATATGAAAAACCGCCGCTAAAAGGCGGGCTCTGGGAGGGATGCCGATCAGTAGTTGATCGAGCCTTGACTTTCTGCGCCGCCAATCTGAATTTGGCCTTGGCCCGATGCGCCACCTTCACCGCCTTGCGCACTTGGGCCGCCTGTTTTTCTGCCAGCCGCTTCTGTAGTTGTTCGAGACTCTCATCCCCGCCAGCGCCTTGGGAACCACCGGAGCCACCCGAACCGGGAAACTCAACGGTATGTTTCATACCACGCAAAAACCCAGGCTCACTGTTGCAACTGCGGGGTTTCCTGGCCCATGCAACGCACGGCCTGCTTCTTATTGTTCACCAGCACGCCGCTCAAGCCTTTCTGTTCGGTATCAAACATCACCAACACGCCGTCAACGCACTGCGCCACTTGCGCCGCCGGGGTCAGGGAGACCTTGTAATCCTCACCCGGCACGGTCTTGAGCATGGTGAAGTCGCTGAGCAGCAACGCATCTTCCGGCTTGGCGAAGTGCAGGTAGCCGTAGTACCACAGGCAGCCAACGGTACCGATGATGGTACCGATACCGGTGAGAATTAGCGGGATCATGTTGCGTTCTTCGCTCATTGCGGGCTCTCTGATGAATCAACTTTAGGAATAGGGTAATTCGGAATTTCGCCCAGGCGGCGCAAGCCGTTGAAGTGCCGCGGGTCGTCCAGGTAACGCAGCATCACGGTCTGCCAGGTTTTGTCGGCAAAGGTCTGCACATGGCCGCCACGGGTCAGTTGCAACACCCTGGGCGGCGGTGCGGCCTGATACAGGCGGATGCCATTGGCCACCGGCACGATGGGATCATCCAGGCTGTGGAACAGCAGCTTGGGCACGCCGGTCACGCGGGGCATGGCATTGATCGCACTGTCGGCGTCGGGCACCAGCCACGACAGCGGCACCTGCAACGGCCAGGTTAACCAGGAAGTGCTCAAGGCGAATTGTCCTACGTCACGATAACTGGCTGGCACGCCGTCCAGTACCAGCGCTTTGAGTTGGGTTTGACGCTCCGGGTGGGCGGCCAGGTAATGCACCGCCAGTGCACCGCCCAGGCTTTGCCCGAGAATAATCAGCGGTTGACCCTGGGTTTCAGGCGCCTTGTCGATCCAGCCGAATGCGGCGTCGATATCTTGGTAGACCGCCGGCAACGATGGCTTGCCTTCCGACAGCCCATAGCCGCGATAGTCCAGCAATAGCACTTGATAGCCCTGTTCCGGCAACCACCAACTGCCCCCCAGGTGCCAGGCGAGGTTACCGCCGTTGCCGTGCAAATGCAGGACGGTGCCCTTGAGCGGTACACCGGCTTTGGCTGGCAGCCACCAGGCGTGCAGTTTCACCCCGTCTGCGGTGGTGAGCGTGACGTCGCGGTATTGCAGGTGGGCTTTTTCCGGGGTGAATGGCAGGCCGGGCTCGGGGTAGAACAGCAAGGCGCTGCAGCCGTTCAATGTGAGTAGCAGGCATAAAATGCCGAGGATTCTCATCCGTTGAAGCCTCGCGAAAGTTCTGAAGACCCATGGAGATCAAATGTGGGAGCTGGCTTGCCTGCGATAGCGGTCTATCAGTTGAATGAGTGCTGGCTGACTCACCGCTATCGCAGGCAAGCCAGCTCCCACATTTTGATTCGGTTTCGTCAGTTAAAGGATATTGGAGTAATCCGCCTCGATCCGGTCCAGGCTCAAGTGGTTGAGGAAGTTGGAGAAGCACATCCAGGCCGCCAGCGCGTTCATGTCGCGAAACTGCTCCGGCAAATACTTGGGCGGCACCACCAGGCCTTCGTCGACCAATTGGCGCAGGGTACGCATGTCTTCAAGGGTGGTCTTGCCGCAGAACAGCAGCGGCACCTGTTCCAGCTTGCCTTTGCGTACGGCGAGCTGAATGTAGTTGTAGACCATGATAAAGCCCTTGAGGTAGGACAAATCCTTGGTAAATGGCAGACCGGTGGGCACCGAACCACGGAAAACCCGGCTGGCATTCCCATAGCTTTCGGCCATTTCAAAGCCTTGCTCGCGGAAGAACTCGAACACCTGCAGGAAGTCGGCCCCCTCCTCCACCATATGGATGGCGCGGGTACGGTTGGTGAGTTTGCGCAAGCGGCTGGGGTAGGAGGCAAACGTGATGATTTCCATCAGGATCGCCAGGCCTTCCTGGGTAACGGTGGACGACGGCGGGCCCTTGGACAGGAACGTGCAGATCGGCTGGTTCTGGCCGTTGAGGGTGGTGCCCACATGCACCAGGCCTTCATGCACTTCGAGGGCGCGCACGTCGCGGTCGTTGAACATCGCGTCGGCGCGGATCTTGATGTAGTCGGCGCCCGCCGCCGCGTCGGCGACAATGCCATCGGACTCGAATACCCGGATGGTTTCTTCCGCCTCGCCAAACACCTTGTTCAGGCGGGTTTGCAGCAGGCTGACCGCATCTTTGGCGGTGAGGGTCTTGGCTTCGTCCTTGAGGTCACCCCGACCGTCGATGTTGTTCAGGTAGTCGGAGAGCATCAGGCCAAGGTCGGCCAGGGTCGGGTCGCCGGCGTGGAACGCATCGGAGGCGGCGCCGTACAGCTCCTGGGAAATCAGGCCGAAGTCCTCGGTGCCGCGCGCTTCAAGCATGCGCACCACCATGCGGTATTCGCGGCACATGCGCCGCATGATCTGCCCCACCGGACTGAATTGCCCAAGGCGACGGGTAATGTCGCGCTCGATGTTCTGGAACTCCAGCTTCACCGCACTGGAATCGAACGACAGCGGCCGGTTCAGGTAGTAATCACGGTCTACGGCAGGCATCGCCTTGCCCTTGGCCTTGAGGAATCCCTGGCGAATGTTCTCGTCCCATTTCACCGCATCGAGGACGCGGATCGGTGTTTGCGCCAGCACAATGCGATCGGACAAGGTGCGTATCGTCTGCTGGTAATCGTCCACCCGGTGCTTCCTCTTTAAACGTTGAACGTTATCAGGCTTTTATCGAACGCTGTCAGACCGAGGCCAATACCAGGTGCATGTAGCGCTTGAGGATTTCAAGCATCTCTTCCCCGGTCAGAGGCTCTGCGCCGCCCAACAGGCCCTGATATTCCATCCGACTGATGATAGCCGTCAACACCTTGGCATCCTGCTGCGGCTCACGGGAACCCAATACCTGGAAAAACTGCCCGGTGCCTTGCAACAGGATCTGTTGATGGGAGCGTACCAGTTCGGCCAGGCGTGGGTTGAGCAGGGCTTCCTGGCGAAAGGCCTGTTCGGCCATCAGGTATTCGCGCCGGTTGGTCAGTTGGCGCAGCACATAGTCGGCGGTCAGGCGTGCGATGTCATCGGCCAGTTGCGAGCGCGACTCCGGGCTACCGTCGCCATAGGCGACCATCTCGCGTAACAGGCCTTCGTTACGCACCCACAGCTTGCCCATGAATGCGGCGCTGCGTTCCACGTACTGGGCGAAGGTGTCGGTGAGCAGGTCGTCGATGTCTTTGAAGTAATAGGTGGTGGCCGACAGCGGCACCCCCGCCTCTGCCGCCACTGCCCGGTGACGCACGGCCCGCACGCCATCGCGCACGACGATACGCATGGCCGCATCGAGAATGTCTTGCCGGCGTTGCTCGCTGCCCCGCCGACTGGCCTTGCGGCCCTGGTACTGAACGCTTTCAGCCACGGCAGCAGCAATGCCGGCGGCACCTTCTTGAGCCATTACGCGGTTCACCACACACATCCTTGAATAGAACAAAACCTGGCGCTGTTTGCTTGACACTCGTACAGGCCACATAAAAAAGCCGCCTTATAAAAGGCGGCTTCGGATTTCGCTACGGTTACGCTTGTGGCCGCATATGCGGGAACAGGATCACGTCGCGGATCGAAGGCGAGTTGGTCAACAACATCACCAGACGATCGATACCGATGCCTTCACCGGCAGTGGGCGGCATGCCGTATTCCAGGGCCCGTACGAAGTCGGCGTCGTAGTGCATGGCTTCGTCATCACCGGCGTCCTTGTCGGCCACCTGGGCCATGAAACGCTCGGCCTGGTCTTCCGCGTCATTAAGCTCGGAATAGGCGTTGGCGATTTCGCGGCCACCGATGAACAGCTCGAAACGGTCGGTGACGTTCGGGTTGTCGTCGTTGCGACGGGCCAGCGGCGACACTTCGAACGGGTACTGGGTAATGAAGTGCGGCTGCTCCAGCTTGTGCTCCACCAGCTCTTCGAAAATCATCACCTGCAGCTTGCCCAGGCCTTCGAAGCCCAGCACCTTGGCGCCGGCTTTCTTGGCAATGGCACGGGCCTTGTCGATGTCGTTGAGGTCGTCAGCGGTCAGCTCGGGGTTGTACTTGAGGATCGAGTCGAACACCGACAGGCGCACGAACGGCTCGCCGAAGTGGAACACCTTGTCGCCGTACGGCACGTCAGTGCTGCCCAGCACCAGCTGTGCCAGCTCGCGGAACAGCTCTTCGGTCAGGTCCATGTTGTCTTCGTAGTCGGCGTAGGCCTGGTAGAACTCCAACATGGTGAATTCTGGGTTGTGACGGGTCGAGACGCCTTCGTTACGGAAGTTCCGGTTGATCTCGAACACTTTCTCGAAGCCGCCAACCACCAGGCGCTTGAGGTACAGCTCCGGCGCGATACGCAGGAACATTTCCATGTCCAGCGCGTTGTGGTGGGTTTCGAACGGCTTGGCTGCGGCACCACCGGGGATGGTCTGCAGCATCGGGGTTTCCACTTCCAGGAAGTCACGCTGCATCAGGAAGCTGCGGATGTGGGCAATGACTTGCGAGCGCACGCGGAAGGTCTGGCGCACGTCTTCGTTGACGATCAGGTCAACGTAGCGCTGGCGATAGCGCTGTTCGGTGTCGGTCAGGCCGTGGTGCTTGTCTGGCAGCGGACGCAGGGACTTGGTCAGCAGGCGCACGTTGGTCATCTCGACGTACAGGTCGCCCTTGCCGGAACGGGCCAGGGTGCCTTCGGCGGCGATGATGTCGCCCATGTCCCAGGTTTTCACCGAGGCCAGGGTTTCTTCGGACAGGGTCTTGCGGTTGACGTAGACCTGGATGCGACCGGTCATGTCCTGGATCACCATGAACGAGCCACGGTTGAGCATGATGCGACCTGCCACCTTGACCGGGATCGCAGCCTCTGCCAGTTCTTCCTTGGTCTTGTCCGCGTATTGCTTCTGCAAGGCATCGCAGTAGTTGTCGCGGCGGAAGTCGTTGGGGAAGGCGTTACCCTTGGCGCGCTCGGCAGCAAGCTTTTCCTTGCGCAGGGCGATCAGGGAGTTTTCTTCCTGTTGCAGGGCTTGCGGGTCGAGTTGTTGGTCGCTCATGTCTTTTGAAATTCCATCACAGGTACGTTTTCCCCAGCCTTCGGCTGGGGATCGCGAGCAAGCTCGCTCCTACAGGGGTATTAGAGGCCGGATTTCAGGCTGGCTTCCAGGTATTCGTCGATATCGCCGTCGAGTACCTTGTCGCAGTCGCTGCGTTCGATGTTAGTGCGCAGATCCTTGATCCGCGAGGCATCGAGCACGTACGAACGGATCTGGTGACCCCAGCCGATATCCGACTTGGTGTCTTCCAGCGCCTGGGAAGCGGCGTTGCGCTTCTGCATTTCCTGCTCGTACAACTTGGCCCGCAGCATTTTCATGGCGGTGTCCTTGTTGGCGTGCTGGGAACGTTCGTTCTGGCAGCTGACCACGGTGTTGGTCGGTACGTGGGTAATACGTACGGCCGAGTCAGTGGTGTTTACGTGCTGGCCACCGGCACCGGAGGAACGGTAGGTGTCGATTCGCAGGTCGGCCGGGTTGATCTCGATTTCCACCTTGTCGTCGATCTCTGGCGAGACGAACACCGCAGAGAATGAGGTGTGGCGACGGTTGCCGGAGTCGAACGGGCTCTTGCGCACCAGGCGGTGCACGCCGATCTCGGTGCGCAGCCAGCCAAAGGCGTATTCGCCCTTGATATGCACGGTCGCGCCCTTGATACCGGCCACTTCACCGGCGGACAGTTCCATGATGGTCGCGTCGAAACCGCGTTTGTCAGCCCAGCGCAGGTACATGCGCAGCAGGATGTTGGCCCAGTCCTGGGCCTCGGTGCCGCCGGAACCGGCCTGGATATCCAGGTAGGCGTTGTTCGGGTCCATTTCATGGCTGAACATGCGGCGGAATTCAAGCTTGGCGAGGTTTTCCTCGAGACGGGCCAGCTCGGCGACGACATCGCCCACTGCGCCTTCGTCGTTTTCTTCGACGGCCATGTCCAGCAGGTCGCGGCAATCACCCAGGCCGGTGTTCAGTTCGTCGAGGGTATCGACGATCTGTGCCAGCGCAGCGCGCTCGCGCCCCAGTTCCTGGGCGTATTCAGGTTTGTTCCAGACACTCGGATCTTCAAGCTCGCGATTGACCTCGGTCAGACGCTCATGCTTTTGATCGTAGTCAAAGATACCCCCGAATAGTTTCGAAGCGCTCGGACAGGTCCTTGATGGTGTTAAGGATCGGGTTGATTTCCATGGCGGGCAGCACTCGTTGGCGAACTTTTGAAAGCCGGCGAGTATAACGGCAAACGGCTGGAAACGGCAGCCCGCTTGGCCGAAAAGGCGGGGGTTTGTACACGATCCCACGACCGATGAAGATTGAAATGTGGGAGCGGGCTTGCTCGCGAAAGCGCGATACCAGTCACTAAATGCGTTGACTGACCCACCGCATTCGCGAGCAAGCCCGCTCCCACAGGGGATCTGCGCTTAACTGACGGGTATTAAGGCTTCCCCCTTCCACATTGGGGGTTGGGCGGCGCTGGGAATTACTCGATGCCCACCTGATTACGCCCATTGTTCTTGGCCGTGTACAAGCCCTTGTCCGCCGCCATGATCAACTGCCGGCAATCGGTGCCCTGGACCGGCGTCAACGTCGACAGCCCAATACTGATGGTCAGGCTGGCACCTTCCGCCGGGGCGATGTGCGGGATTTTCAACGCCGCTACCGCCATGCGCAGTTTTTCCGCGACCAGGCGTGCGCCGCCCGGCGAGGTGTTGGGCAGGACCAGCGCGAACTCTTCACCGCCGTAGCGCGCCGGCAAATCCGAAGGACGGCTGCTGGCTTCACGGATGGTGTTGGCGACTTTACGCAGGGCTTCGTCGCCCTCGACGTGGCCGAAGCTGTCGTTGAAGGTCTTGAAGAAGTCCACGTCGATCATCAGCAACGACAGCTGGGTCTGGTCGCGCATGGCGCGGCGCCATTCCAGCTCCAGGTATTCGTCGAAGTGGCGGCGGTTGGACAGCCCGGTCAGGCCGTCGGAGTTCATCAGGCGTTGCAGCACCAGGTTGGTGTCCAGCAACTGTTGCTGGCTGACGCGCAACGCGCGGTAGGCCGCGTCGCGCTGCAACAGGGTCATGTAGGAGCGCGAGTGATAGCGGATGCGCGCCACCAGCTCGATGTTGTCCGGCAGCTTGACCAGGTAATCGTTGGCCCCGGCCGCAAAGGCCGCGCTTTTGATCAGCGGGTCTTCCTTGGTGGACAGCACGATGATCGGGATATTCGCGGTGGCCGGGTGATTGCGGTATTCGCGCACCAGGGTCAGGCCGTCCAGGCCCGGCATCACCAGGTCTTGCAGGATCACCGTGGGCTTGATGCGGATCGCCTGGGCAATGGCCTGGTGCGGGTCGGCGCAAAAGTGGAAGTCGATGTTCTCTTCATGGGCCAGGCCACGCCGCACGGCTTCACCGATCATGGCCTGGTCGTCGACCAGCAACACCATGGCGGCGTTTTCGTCGGTCTTGAAGTCGTCGAGCTGTAAATCATTCATGTGCAGTCACCTGAATTACTACCTGCAAGCCAGCACGGCGGGAGATTCTTGTTCATTTTGCAAAGACCTCCAGCAATCGGGGCGCAATTCTATCCAGTGGGCGAATTTCAACAGCAGCATCAATCGCCGCCGCCGCTTTGGGCATGCCATACACCGCCGAGCTCTGTTGGTCCTGGGCGATGGTCAAATATCCTTGTTCGCGCATCAGCTTGAGGCCCTGGGCGCCGTCGCGCCCCATGCCGGTGAGCAACACGCCGACGGCGTCACCGTTCCAGTAGCTGGCGACGCTTTCGAAAAACACGTCGATGGAGGGCCGGTAAATCTCGTTCACCGGCTCTGCGGTATAGGCTAGCGTGCCATTTTTCAACAAGCGAATATGGTGGTTGGTTCCGGCCAGCAATACCACGCCGGGTTGAGGCGGCTCGCCTTCACAGGCCAGGCGCACCGGCAGGCCGGAAGCGCTGCTCAACCACTCGGCCATGCCGGCGGCAAACACCTGGTCCACATGCTGCACCAGCACGATGGCGGCGGGAAAATCCCGGGGCAAACCCTTGAGCAGCACTTCCAGAGCCGCCGGCCCACCGGCGGAAGATCCAATCGCCACCAGCCGTTGACGCTT
The DNA here is from genome assembly GCF_002591235.1 of Pseudomonas sp. FDAARGOS_380. NCBI lineage: Bacteria > Pseudomonadati > Pseudomonadota > Gammaproteobacteria > Pseudomonadales > Pseudomonadaceae > Pseudomonas > Pseudomonas sp. FDAARGOS_380. Next base: position 232,171 of record NZ_CP023969.1, read on the forward strand.
GCCGGTAACCCGCTGCGGCGGGGTTTCGGCACGCACTCGGGTACCACGCTGGCCGATCAGCCAGCCAATATTGAGGATCTTGCGCAACAGGGGCGCCGCCGCATCCTTGGGGTTGCCCACCCCCAGCGTCGGGGTGTCCACCACATCCAGGGCGCCGTGGCCCATGGCTTCGAATACACGGCTGACGTTGGCCTGGCGGTCGACGGTGACGATCACGATCGCGCATGGCGTGTCGGCCATGATCTGGCGGGTAGCTTCCACGCCGTCCATCACCGGCATGATCAAGTCCATCAGGATCAGGTCCGGGGTCAGCTCGGCGCAACGTTGCACCGCTTCCAGGCCATTGCTGGCCACCCACACAACCTCGTGGGCGGGCTCGTAACTCAGGGCGCGGCGCAAGGCCTCTACGGCCAGGGGCATGTCATTGACGATCGCAATCCTCATGCCCGGGCGCCTCCAATCAGTTCAACCACGGCGTCGAGCAAGGCGTCGTCATGGAAACTGGCTTTGGCTAAATAATAGTCGGCCCCGGCGTCGAGGCCACGGCGGCGGTCTTCTTCACGATCCTTGTAAGAAACCACCATCACCGGCAACGATTGCAGGCGACTGTCACGGCGCAAAAGTGTGACCAATTCAATACCGTCCATGCGAGGCATATCAATATCCGTGATAAGCAGGTCGAAGTCCTCGGAGCGCAATGCGTTCCAGCCATCCATGCCATCGACCGCAACGGCAACTTCATAACCACGGTTGAGTAACAATTTGCGTTGCAGCTCGCGCACCGTCAGTGAGTCGTCCACCACCAGCACACGCTTGCGCGGCGCTTCGGTGGCCTGCTGGCTGCGCCGGGCGATGCGCTCCAGGCGGCCGGTGTTGAGCAATTTATCCACCGAGCGCAGCATGTCTTCGACGTCGACGATCAACACCACCGAGCCGTCATCGAGCAAGGCCCCGGCAGAAATGTCCTGGACCTTGCCCAGACGATCATCCAGCGGCAACACCACCAGGGTGCGCTCGCCAATAAAACGCTCCACGGCAATCCCGTACACGGCATCGCGTTCGCGGATCACCACTACTTTCAAGGTATCTGACGGGGTCTGCCCCGGCGGGCGCTGCAGCAACTGGCTGGCGGCAACCAGGCCGACGTGCCGGCCCTCATGCCAGAAGTGCTGGCGGCCTTCCAACTGCACGATATCGTCGGGGGCCAGGTCGCACATGCGTTCGATATGCGCCAGGGGGAAGGCATAGGCTTCTTCGCCGACCTCCACCACCAGGCTGCGCACCACCGACAAGGTCAACGGCACCTCCAGGTGGAAGCGGCTGCCCTGCCCTGCTGTCTGTTCCAGCACCACCGCGCCGCGCAGCTGGCGAACCATATGTTGCACCGCGTCCAGGCCCACACCGCGCCCGGACACTTCGGTGACCTTGTCACGCAGGCTGAACCCCGGCAGGAACAGAAACGTGAGCAGTTCTTCTTCGCTCAGGCGCAGGGCCGTTTCCACCGGCGACAAATTCCGGTCGACAATGGTGCCGCGCAGGCGCTCGAGGTCGACACCGTTGCCGTCATCGCTCAGCTCCAGCACCAGCAGCCCGGCCTGATGGGACGCGCGTAGGCGAATCAAGCCTTCGGCCGGTTTGCCCGCCAGCACGCGCTGCTCAGGGGTTTCGATGCCGTGGTCGACCGCATTGCGCAATAAATGGGTGAGCGGTGCTTCGAGTTTTTCCAGCACGTCACGGTCGACCTGGGTCTTTTCGCCCTCAATCTCCAGGCGCACCTGCTTGCCCAGGCTACGACCGAGGTCACGCACCATGCGCACCTGCCCGGCCAGCACGTCGGCAAACGGCCGCATGCGGCAGGCCAAGGCGGTGTCGTAAAGCACTTGGGCACGCTGGCCGGCCTGCCAGCCGAACTCATCCAGCTCGGCGTTTTTTTCCGCCAGCAGGGCCTGGGCTTCACTCAGCAGGCGACGGGTATCGGCCAGGGCTTCCTGGGCTTCCAGGTTCAGATCCAATGATTTGAGCTGGCCATCCAGGGCGTCGAGGGCACGCAAGCTGTTGCTTTGAATGCGCTTGAGCCGCTGCAGGCTGGCCAGGTACGGCTTGAGCCGCTGGGTTTCCACCAGGGATTTGCTGGACAAGTCCAACAGGCTGTTCAAGCGCTCGGCTGTAACCCGCAGCACCCGCTCGCCGCCTTCGGTCATGCGCTTGTTCTGGCGCGGGGCTTCGCTACTGACCACTGGCGCGGGCTCCAACTCAGGCTCCAGCAGCAAGGCGTCTACCTGCGGCACAGAGAGGGGCTCGGGTTTTGGCAGCGGCGTGGCAATCGGCTGCGAGGGGTCGAGCAAGCGCTCCATCAGCGCTACGTACGCTTCGATATCCGCCGGCCCCACATCGTTGCCCGGGGTGGCGATACGCATCAGCAGGTCGGTGCCTTGCAGCAACGCGTCGATATGTTCAGGTTGCAGGTACAGGCGGCCCTCCTGGGCGCTGACCAGGCAATCTTCCATGACATGGGCCACGCTGACCCCGGCATCCACGCCGACAATCCGCGCCGCCCCTTTAAGTGAATGCGCGGCGCGCATGCAGGCTTCGAGCTGGTCGGCCTGGGTCGGGTTGCGCTCCAGCGCCAGCAGGCCCGCGCTCAACACCTGGGTCTGCGCGTCCGCTTCCAGGCTGAACAGTTCCAACAACGAGGCATCGCGCATCTGGTCGGGGGTCATGCGAGGCTCCGGGTCACGGCGGACAACAATTGCGCTTCGTCCAGCCAACGCAGGCTGCGGCCTTTCCACTGCAACACGCCTTGGGTGTAGCGGGCGCTGGCCTGGGTGCCGGACACCGACGCGGCCTGCAGGGTGCGCTCATCGATGGCGTGGATGCCGTCTACTTCATCCACCGGCACCACGACCGGGCCGTCCTGGGCAGCGATGATGAGCATGCGCGGCATGATCCGCCCGCCGCTGGCGCCGGTACTGGTGCTGTCCAGGCCCAACAGTTCCACCAGTGACAGGCATGCCACCAGCGCCCCGCGTACATTGGCCACGCCCAGCAGCGCCCGGGAGCGCTGGTGCGGCAGCGAGTGGATCGGCTGCAACGGCGCCACTTCCACCAGGCAACGGGTGGCGATGCCGAGCCATTCTTCGCCGAGGCGGAACATCAACAGCGAACGGGTGACCACCTCGTTATCCGCTTCGGCAGTTGCCTGCGCGTGATGGTCGTCCTGTTGCAGCGCGTAGCGGTCAAGCAGGCGCGTTGCAGCGGCCGAATACACCGAGCAATTGCGGCAGTGGATGTGCTCAGCCAACAACGGGCAGGACTTGTCGCCATGGATACCGATGCGGTTCCAACAGTCGTCAATGGCTTGGGTGTCAGTCAGCGTCAGGTCCAGGCCTGCGGTGTCGAGCACGTCAGGGCTACTCATCGTTTGGACTCACTGTCAGCTCGCTCGCTACGGGCGGCGCGTGCCTGAAGACGACGCGCGCCGGCACTGTCGCCCTGGGACTCGAGCAAAGCGGCCAGGTGCATCAGGGCCTGGGGATGCTGCGGTTCCAGATACAGGGCTTTTCGATAATACCCTTGCGCCTCCAGGGCACTGCCAGCCACATCGCTGAGCAGCCCCAGCCAATAAAACACCTGGGCGGCCGGTGGGTGACTGCTCAAATAGCGCTCGCAGGCCGCACGGGCTTCGGCACTTTTGCCCTCATTGGCCAGGGTTGCGATCTGGCTAAGCAAATCCCCGGCATCGGTAGGCACCCCTTTGACCGGTGGCACGCTGGGGCTGACCGTGCTGAACGGCCGTGGCTTGAGCGGTATCGGCGCCGCCCTGCGCTGCGGTAGCGGCGCGGGCGTCGGTTTGACCACAGGTGCTGGCGGCGGGGTCGGTTCTACATGCCGACTGAAAGCAAAGGACTGCGGCACGCCGATGGAGCGCATACCGTGGCGCCCCAGCAGGCTGCCCTCGGCTGGGCCGATAAACAGCACGCCGTCCACGTGAGTCAATGCCTTGAGCACATCAAACACTTGTTTCTGGGTCGGCTGGTCGAAGTAGATCAGCAGGTTGCGGCAGAACACAAAGTCGTAGGTTGGCTCGTTCGCCAGCAGTGCCGGGTCCAGCAAGTTGCCGACTTGCAGGCGCACTTGTTCGCGCACTCGGTCGGCGATGCGGTAACTGCCTGCGTCTTCAGTGAAGTGGCGGTCGCGAAACTCAAGGTCGGCGCCGCGAAACGAGTTCTTGCCGTACACACCCCGCCGCGCCCGCTCCACCGACAGCGGGCTGACATCCATGCCCTGGACTTTGAACTGGTGGGGCGCCAAACCCGCATCAAGTAAAGCCATAGCAATCGAATAGGGCTCTTCGCCGGTCGAACACGGCAGGCTGAGAATACGCAGGGCGCGCATCTGATTGATCTCGGCCAGGCGCACCTGGGCCAGGCGGGCCAGGGTGGCAAAGGATTCGGGATAACGGAAAAACCAAGTCTCGGGGACGATCACCGCTTCGATCAGCGCCTGCTGCTCGTCATGGGAGGTTTGCAAGTGCTGCCAGTAAGCCTCCGCCGACGGCGACTGGGACGACTGGCAGCGCTGGCGCACCGCGCGTTCGATGATCGCCTCGCCCACCGACGCGACGTCCAGGCCGATGCGTTCTTTCAAGAACGCGAAAAACCGCGGGTCATTGCTCATAGGCTCAACTCGGCGCAGAACAACAAGGCGCGCACTGGCGCGGTCAACAGATCCGCGACGCCAATCCACTGCATCAAGCCCTGGGCATCCTCACGCACCGGCCCCAGGTATGGCGCCTGCTGATTATCCAGGCCATAGGGCTGGAACTCGGCGGGGTCGCAACGCAGAGTGTCGGTGGCCTGTTCCAGGATCAGCCCCAACCAACGTGCTTCACTCCAGGGCTGCGGTTGGTAATTGACCAACACCAGGCGCGTACTGGTGCGCGCCTGGGCCGAAGTGCCGAACGTCAGCGCGCTCAAGTCGATGACCGGCACCAGCACCCCACGATGGGCGAAGATACCCGCCACCCATAAGGGCGCTTGGGCGATAGGTTTGAGCACCAGGCGCGGCAGCACCTCGGCCACTTCGGTGGCCTTGAGGGCAAAGCGTTCATTGCCGATGCGAAACACCAGGAACAACGCCTTTTTCGCTGCCGGGACGGCACCGCGTTTAGCCGCGAGCTCGCTCATCAGACTTTGAAACGCGAGACGCCGCTGCGCAGACCGACCGCAACCTGGCTCAGTTCATCAATGGCAAAGCTGGCCTGGCGCAGGGATTCGACGGTCTGGCTGCTGGCATCGCCCAATTGCACCAGCGCGTGGTTGATCTGCTCGGCGCCGGTGGCCTGGGCCTGCATGCCTTCGTTGACCATCAACACCCGCGGCGCCAGGGCCTGTACCTGATGGATGATCTGCGACAGTTGCTCGCCCACTTGTTGCACCTCAGACATGCCCCGGCGCACCTCCTCGGAAAACTTGTCCATGCCCATCACCCCCGCCGACACCGCCGACTGGATCTCGCGCACCATCTGTTCGATGTCGTAGGTCGCCACGGCGGTCTGATCGGCCAGGCGACGCACTTCGGTGGCAACCACGGCAAAGCCGCGCCCGTATTCACCGGCTTTCTCTGCCTCGATCGCAGCATTGAGGGACAACAGGTTGGTCTGGTCGGCCACCTTGACGATGGTCACTACCACCTGGTTGATGTTGCCGGCCTTCTCATTGAGTATCGCCAGCTTGGCGTTGACCAGGTCGGCGGCGCCCATCACCGAGTGCATGGTTTCTTCCATGCGGGCCAGGCCCTGCTGGCCGGAACCTGCTGCCACCGAGGCCTGGTCGGCGGCGGTGGACACTTCGGTCATGGTGCGGACCAAGTCTTTGGACGTGGCGGCGATTTCGCGGGATGTGGCGCCGATTTCGGTGGTTGTCGCCGCGGTTTCTGTCGCGGTCGCCTGTTGCTGCTTGGAGGTCGCGGCAATCTCGGTGACCGAGGTAGTGACCTGTACCGATGAGCGCTGCGCTTGGGACACCAGGGCAGTCAGCTCGGTCATCATGTCGTTGAAGCCGGTTTCAACCGCGTTGAATTCATCCTTGCGCTCCAGGTTCAGACGCTTGCTCAGGTCGCCGGTGCGCATGACTTCGAGGATTTGAACGATGCGCTGCATCGGCGCCATGATCGCGCGCATCAGCAACAGGCCGCACAGCGCGGCGGCGAGAATTGCCAGCAGCAGCGAGACGCCCATGCTGATCTTCGCGGCCGCTACCGCATCATCGATGGCGGCGGTGGCGTTGTCGGCGACCTGTTTGTTCTCGTTGATAATGTCATTGAGCTTCATGCGGCCTGCGGTCCAGGCGGGGGTCAGTTGCTCGTTGAACAACCTCAGCGCTTCGGCTGAATTGTTGCTCTGATGAGCTTCCAGGACCTGAGCGAGAATCCGATTGTAGTTCTGATGCAGTTTTTCGAAGGCATCGAACTCGGTGCGATCCTGATCGATATTGATCGTCGCCGCATAGCTACCCATGTGCTGTTCGAGCCGTGCTTCGAAAGACTTGTAGTCCTGCTTGTCAACCTCGGAAATGCCCTGGTTCTTGTGGATACCGACCAGTTCCTGGGTTTGCAGGTAGCTGTCGACCCAGGCGCTGCGAATCATCGAGCTGAAAAACACCCCCGGCACTGCATCGTCTCGGACTGAGTTTTCGCTGACTTCGATTTTCAGCAGGCGTGAATACGAGACTACGACCATTAGGAGCATGATCGCGATAATTACCGCAAAGCTCGCCAAAATCCTTTGGCGCAGGGTCCAGTTCTTCACAGTAATTCCTCGAGGGCCGTTCAAATGGAGGGGAGTATAGCTGAGCGGCTGCGCGCTTTTATCAAGGCTTTTGATGTGCAGTGCACAGAATGCAGATGTGCTTGGGTTGGCCATAGCTATCTACACAATTTTGCGTGCGACGCGGGGCCTGTGGCGAGGGAGCTTGCTCCCGTGACGGCCTGATAGCCGACACCTATTCACCTGCCCCCCACGATCTGAATGTGGGAGCTGGCTTGCCTGCGATGGCGGCCTCCCAGCCTACGGCTATCTACCTGACACCCCGCGGCCCAATTGTGGGAGCTGGCTTGCCTGCGAAGGCGGCCTAACAGTCAACACAGCTGGATTGTGTACATATCCATTCCTGCGGTAACGGCCACTTAGGGTTCCGCTCTGACAGCGGGTCACTTTTGGAAAAGAGCCCCAAAAGTAACCAAAAGGGCTCTTGCCCCACCACTCGGCACCTCGCTTAGGCTCGGTGTGCCCGTAATCCGCCAGTGATTTGGGGGGCCGCCGCCACGCGCCATCCATGGCGCGGGGCGGCTAAACCGGCATCCCTGCCGGTTTACCCCCCAAATCCCTGGCGAATTCCGGCCAGCGTGGTTTAACGGGGCGCCTGAGATCAAGATCAAGAGCAGATCAAGAGCGGCTCGCTTCGCATCGTGGTTAGGGTGTGGGTACCTATGCCGCGATGGGGTGAGTCAGTCGGAAATAGAGTGACTGGTCTAGCGCATTCGCGGGCAAGCCCGCTCCCACAGGTTTGACTGGGGTGTGGCCCTATTTAGGCGTTTAGCCGTACTTGTTTTTCCAACTCCAGCTTCAAGCCTGGTTCAAGTTTCAGTTGGCGGGCCAGTTCGTCCAGGTAGGCTTTTTCCATGAAGTTTTCTTCGTCTACCAGCATCACGCTGGCGATGTACATTTCGGCGGCCATTTCCGGGGTGCTGGCGGCGCGGGCGACGTCGGTGGGGTCCAGGGGTTTGTTGAGTTCGGCGTGCAGCCAGTGTTGCAGTTCCTGGTCGTTATCCAGCTTGGTAAATTCGCCTTCGATCAAGGCGCGCTCGCGCTCATCCACATGCCCGTCAGCCTTGGCTGCGGCCACCAGTGCCTTGAGAATGCCTTGGCTGTGTTGTTCGACCTGGGCCGCTGGCAGGCGGTCGATGGTTTGCGGCTCGCCTTGGGGCGCGCTGGCCTGCTGGGCTTGCCAGTTGCCGTAAGCCTTGTAGGCAATCACACCGAGTGCGGCCAAGCCGCCGTAGGTGAGCGCCTTGCCGCCGAATTTGCGGGCTTTTTTGTTACCCAGCAGCAAGCCCATGGCTCCCGCTGCCAGGGCGCCGCCGCCGGCACCGCCGAGCATGCTGCCGAGCCCGCCACCGTTGAGCAAGCCGCCGAGGGCGCCCTTGTCATTGGACTTGCGTTGGCCGCCGGCCTTGTTTTGCAACATGTCCTGGCCAGACTTGAGCAGTTGATCGAGCAATCCACGGGTATTCATTCGTAGCCTCCAGACACTTGGGTTCGTAGGACCAATAGGCCTCCAGCGTAAAACTAAGTGCCAAAAAGCCGTGATCTAGAGTGCTTCCAGATGTAACGCTCAGTTGCGATGCTGGAAATGTCTTGTTGCACATGCAACGCCATCATCCCGCCATCAATCAATTTGCCTCGCTCATCGAACCGCTTAAGCTATCCGGCGTCTGTTTATTGTCCGTTGCGTTTGGCCGAAGGCATGTCCGAACCGTTATTTCTGATCCGTTACGTGCCAGGAACGGCGCGGGATTTGCTCACGACAGGTTGTCTCTATGCACCGCAGGAATTTGCTCAAAGCATCCATGGCCATTGCGGCTTACACCGGTTTGTCGGCCAGTGGCCTGCTGGCCGCGCAGGCCTGGGCAGGAAACCGGGCTGCCGATGGCAAGGCCGTGGCGTTCGATTTCGAATCGCTCAAGGCCCAGGCCAAGCAATTGGCCACCCGTGGCTACCAGGACACTAAGCAGGTGCTGCCGCCGACCCTGGCCACCATGACCCCGCAGAATTTCAACGCCATCGGCTATGACCGTAACCATTCACTGTGGAAGGAGTTGAACGGCCAACTGGACGTGCAGTTCTTCCACGTCGGCATGGGTTTCAAGACGCCGGTGCGCATGCACAGCGTCGACCCCAAGACCCGTGAAGCCCGCGAAGTGCACTTTCGCCCTTCGCTGTTCAACTATGAAAAAACCACGGTGGACACCCAGCAATTAACCGGCGACCTGGGTTTCTCCGGCTTCAAGCTGTTCAAGGCGCCGGAACTGGACCGCCATGACGTGCTGTCGTTTCTCGGCGCCAGCTACTTTCGCGCAGTGGATTCCACCGGCCAGTACGGCCTCTCGGCGCGTGGCCTGGCGATTGATACCTACGCGAAAAAACGCGAGGAATTCCCTGATTTCACGCAGTTCTGGTTCGAAACCCCGGACAAGAACGCCACGCGTTTTGTGGTCTACGCCCTGCTCGACTCGCCAAGCGCCACTGGCGCCTATCGCTTCGACATCGACTGCCAGGCCAACCAAGTGGTGATGGCGATCGACGCGCACATCAATGCGCGCACCGCCATCGAACAACTGGGCATCGCGCCCATGACCAGTATGTTCAGCTGCGGCACCCATGAGCGCCGCATGTGCGACACCATCCACCCGCAAATCCACGACTCCGACCGCCTGGCCATGTGGCGAGGCAACGGCGAATGGGTCTGCCGGCCTCTGAACAACCCGGCCAAGCTGCAATTCAACGCGTTCGCCGACACCGACCCCAAAGGCTTCGGCCTGGTGCAGACCGACCATGAGTTCGCCAGCTACCAAGACACCGTCGACTGGTACAGCAAACGCCCAAGCCTGTGGGTTGAACCGACCACGGCCTGGGGCGAAGGCTCGATCGACCTGCTGGAAATCCCCACCACCGGCGAAACCCTGGACAATATCGTGGCCTTCTGGACCCCGAAAAAGCCCGTGGCCGCGGGTGATTCGCTCAACTATGGCTACAAGCTGTACTGGAGCGCACTGCCGCCAGTGAGCACGCCGCTGGCACAAGTCGACGCGACCCGTTCGGGCATGGGCGGCTTTACCGAAGGCTGGGCACCCGGGGAGCATTATCCGAAGGTATGGGCGCGGCGTTTTGCCGTGGACTTCAAGGGCGGCGGCCTGGATCGCCTGCCGGCGGGCACCGGCATCGAGCCTGTGGTGACCTGTTCCCACGGTGAGGTGAAGGACTTCAGCGTGCTGGTGCTGGACAACATCAAGGGTTACCGCATCCTGTTCGACTGGTACCCCACCAGCGACAGCGTGGAGCCGGTCGAGCTACGCCTGTTTATTCGCACCCAGGACCGCACCCTCAGTGAAACCTGGCTGTATCAGTACTTCCCGCCTGCGCCAGAGCAACGCAAGTACACCTAATGCCACACTGCACGATCATTCCCACGCAATAACGTGGGAATGATCGGATTTGGCTCAGAACCGCGACACGCTTTTCATCGCGCCAATCAGATAGCGCATCGCCACCTGATCACTCTCGGTCAGCGCCCGATATTGCGCCAGCAACTCCATTTCATCTGAACTCAACCTTCGACCCCGCAAGGACATCCGGCGGCTCAGAAAAGACGCCACCGCACCCGCTACGCCATAGGACTTGGCCATGGACCGCTACTCCTGATATCAGTCAAATACTCCTGGTGCCCATTTCCCAACTCCCGAGAAGCGCAACGGCTTCGCGGACCAGCCGCCTGTCTCCCTGGGCCAGAAGTCGGGCTTACCCTTAGCGTAGAAACTATCTCACCATTCGTGGGATTTTTTTAGAGTATTAACTTAAAAAATAACGTCGGTAATAAAAACCTACAGCGATTGCTCACGCAGTGGCCGATATCGGCTGCGCAACGCCTACAACGCGCGCAAGAAAAAACCCACCGTGTCAGGGTGGGTTTGGCACAGAGGTGAGCAGGATCAATCCCGCAGGTCCGACTCATGAATCGGCTGGTCCCGATGGGTCGCCCGCTGGTATTGCGCAGGCCAGGTTGCCTTGCGCCCACCCAAGTCATCGTCGGCGTGCAGTGGCCAGTAGGGGTCACGCAGCAGTTCGCGGGCCAGGAAGATAATGTCGGCCTGGCAGGTACGCAGGATGTGCTCTGCTTGGGCGGGTTCGGTAATCATGCCGACGGTGCCAGTGGCCATGCCCGACTCCTTGCGCACGCGCTCGGCGAAGCGCGTCTGGTAGCCGGGGCCAGTAGGAATCTCGGCATTGGCGGCGGTGCCACCGGAGGACACGTCGATCAGATCCACCCCCAGGTCTTTAAGGCGGCGCGCCAATTCCACGGTCTCATCCGGGTTCCAGCCGTCTTCCACCCAATCGGTGGCCGACACGCGCACAAACAGCGGCAACTCCTCAGGCCACACGGCTCGCACGGCCTTGGTCACTTCCAGCACCAGGCGAATGCGGTTGTCGAAAGAGCCGCCGTAGTGGTCTTGACGCTGGTTGCTGATCGGCGAGAGGAACTGGTGCAACAGATACCCGTGGGCGGCATGGATTTCCACCACTTCAAAGCCTGCGGTCAAGGCGCGCTTAGCGGCGGCGACAAAGTCAGCGATCACTTGCTGGATCTGCCCTTCGTCCAGTGGCTTGGGCTGCGTGTGATTGGGATCGAAGGCAATCGGCGAGGGCCCCACCGGCACCCAGCCGCCCTCCTCCGGTTTGACGCTGCCGTGTTTGCCGATCCATGGCCGATGAGTGCTGGCCTTGCGCCCGGCATGGGCCAGCTGAATTCCGGCCACTGCGCCCTGGGCCGCGATAAAACGCGTGATGCGGCGCAACGGTTCGATCTGGGCGTCGTTCCACAGGCCCAGGTCCTGGGCGGTGATGCGGCCGTCGGCGGTCACCGCCGTGGCCTCGGTAAAAATCAGCCCGGCGCCGCCCACGGCTCGGCTGCCGAGGTGCACCAGGTGCCAGTCATTGGCCAGGCCATCGTCGCTGGAGTATTGGCACATGGGTGAAACCGCGATGCGGTTGAGCAGGGTCAATTGGCGCAGGGTGTAAGGTTCGAGCAGCTGACTCATGGCGCACCTCTTCTGGGCTTCATAGGCATTTTTGTAGGAGCGAGCTCGCTCGCGAAGGCCTCACAGGGGTCGCGTTTATCCAGGATTAACGCGTGATCGTTGACGTTTTTCGCGAGCAAGCTCGCTCCTACCAGCCTAGTCGACAACCATCGTTTGCACAGGGTTCAGAAAGGAAAGCGGGAGCCGATTGCCGGCTCCCGGTAGGCAGCACCTTACATCTCGACCTGGGTGCCCAGCTCGATCACACGGTTGACCGGCAGTTTGAAGAACCGCAGGTTGCCGTTGGCATTTTTCAACATGAAGGCAAACAACACTTCGCGCCAACGGGCCATGCCTTTGATGCGCGAGGCGATCACCGTTTCACGGCTAAGGAAATAGGTGGTGCGCATCGGGCTGAAGTCCAGATCATCCAAGTGGCACAGTTTCAACGCTTCGGGTACGTCCGGTTCATCGGTGAACCCGAAGTGCAGGATCACCCGGAAGAAGCCTTCGCCGTAGGCATCCACCTCGAAGCGCCGCGCCGCTGGCACCCGTGGAATGTCTTCGTAGACCACGGTCAGCAGCACCACCTGCTCATGCAGCACCTGGTTATGCAACAGGTTGTGCAACAGCGCATGGGGCACGGCGTCGGGCCGCGCGGTGAGGAACACCGCCGTGCCCTGCACGCGATGGGGCGGCTGTACGCGGATACTGCTGATAAAGATCGGCAATGGCAGGCCACCCTCGTCGAGACGGCCGACCAGCAATTGCTTGCCGCGCTTCCAAGTGGTCATCAGCACAAACAGCACGATCCCCGCCAACACCGGGAAGGCCCCGCCCTGGAGGATCTTCGGCGCGTTGGCCGCAAAGAACAGGCCGTCTACCAACAGGCAGCAGAGCAACAGCGGCACGGCCAGCACCGGTGGCCATTTCCACAGCAGCAGCATGACCGCCGATACCAGAATGGTGGTCATCAGCATGGTGCCCGTCACGGCGACACCGTAGGCCGAGGCCAGGGCACCGGAGGACTCAAAGCCCAGCACCAGCAGGATCACGCCGACCATCAGCGACCAGTTCACCGCACCGATGTAGATCTGGCCCTGTTCGGCACTGGAGGTGTGCTGGATATGCATGCGTGGGATGTAACCCAACTGGATCGCCTGGCGGGTCAACGAGAACGCGCCGGAAATCACCGCCTGGGAAGCAATCACCGTGGCCATGGTGGACAAGCCCACCAATGGGACCAGCGCCCAGCTTGGCGCCAACAGGTAGAACGGGTTGCGCGCCGCCTCCGGATCGCCCAGCAGCATCGCGCCCTGGCCGAAATAGTTGAGCACCAGCGCCGGCAGCACCAGCAGGAACCAAGCGCGGGCAATGGGTTTGCGGCCGAAGTGGCCCATGTCGGCGTACAACGCTTCAGCGCCGGTCAACGCCAGCACCACCGCGCCGAGGATCGCCACGCCAATACCCGGGTGAACCATAAAGAAGCGCACACCCCACGCCGGGTTCAGCGCATTGAGCACTTCGGGTTGCTGCAGGATGCCGTACACACCCAGGCCGCCCAACACCAGGAACCAGGTGACCATCACCGGGCCGAACAGCTTGCCGATGCGGTCGGTGCCGTGTTTCTGGATCAGGAACAGCGCCACCAGCACCACCAGGGCAATGGGCACCACCCATTTTTCCAGGCCATCGAACGCCAGTTCCAAGCCTTCGATGGCCGACAACACCGAAATCGCCGGGGTGATCATGCTGTCACCGTAGAACAGCGCCGCGCCACACAGGCCACATACCACCAAGAAACCGCGTAATTTGGCCCGCGTGCCGGCGGCTCGCCGCGCCAACGCGGTGAGCGCCATGATCCCGCCCTCGCCCTGGTTGTCGGCGCGCAGCACGAACAGCACGTACTTGATCGACACCACCCAGATCAGCGACCAGAAGATCAGCGCCAGGATCCCCAGAACACCGTCATGGTTGACCTGCACGCCATAACCACCGTTGAACACCTCTTTAAGGGTGTAGAGCGGGCTGGTCCCGATATCGCCATAAACCACCCCGACCGCCGCCACCAGCATGCCAATCGGCTTGGCTTTTGAATGCTCGGCACCTGCTGCCTGACTACTTGCCTGACCCATCAACCACTCCTGCCCTTTGACCTGAGGTCTTTTATAAACAGCGCTTCTAAGCTGACCCTAGCATGCGCTGTTTTACTTCTCGTAACAGACGTTTTATTGACCCAAGGGCTTTACCCGTGCGCAACGGCGCGAAGCATAGCGCAGCACTCGTCGTATTTCCCCGTTCAAGTGAACGGGGTGTCGTTTTAGGCAATCAGTCATAGAGGCCACAGCAGCACTTTGGCGCCTTTTTGCCTGCATTGATCACATTTACGGCCAACCGTATATTCCTGGCCCGGCTCAGTCGTGCTGCTTGGGTGGTGTGAGCAGGAGCGCCTTGCCGGATTACCTGATCGGTCAATCGTGCATTCGCATGGCGCGCAGTCGATATAAAAACTCAATTATCGAGCTGTCTCTTTTAAGGTACATTCCTCATGTACGAAGTGAAACACGTACTGTCAATCAACGGCGTGGATATCTACCAGGCTTGGCTGGATACAGTGCAGGACACGCGTTCGAAAGCAAGAATCACCACCAGAGTGGATCGGGCGTCCCTTGGTCACTTTGGCATTACCGAGCCAGTGGGTGATGGGGTCTTTGAGATGAAGCTCGATTTCGGCCCGGGGTTTCGCGTGTATTACGCAGTCCAGGATCGAAAAATCATTTTCCTATTGGGCGGTGGTTCGAAGGCCAGACAGCAGAACGATATCGATCAGGCCAAGGCTCTCTGGAAATCTTACAAGGTGCAGCAAAAATGACCATTCGTACCCGCCCGCACGAAGATAGCGTTCTGGAAATGCTTCGCAACGACGAGGCATTTGCCCTCGAATATTTGTCTGTCGCGCTTGAGGAAATAGATGAAGCCGGTGGCGAGGACGCTTTCCTTGTCGCTATCCGTCGAGTGGCGGAAGCTCGTGGTGGGATGCTCAGCTTGTCGCAGAACACCGGACTCAATCGAGCAAACCTCTACAGGTCCATCGGCGTCGGCGGCGATCCTAAGCTCTCTACTTTGCTTAAAGTCCTCCAGGCGTTAGGTGTGGGCATGTCTAAAGTGGTATCGCACCGAACAGAACAAGACATCCAGGCTTAAGCGCGCGCCAGTGTGGCTATGGGGATGACCCGGCGCAGCACTCGTCGCATTTCCCTGCATAAAGCTGGTCAAGTGCGTTGCCCACCGATAGAATTGCGCACTTTTTGATCAGAGGCGCACCAAGCGCCCATCCGTTGCCTTGTCGTGCACGACCGGCAGCGTCATTCAATACCGAGGTTAGACATGTCCACCACCATCGCAAAAGCCAACCCCAAGGTTGGCTTTGTTTCCCTGGGTTGCCCGAAGGCGCTTGTCGACTCCGAGCGCATCCTCACGCAATTGCGTATGGAAGGCTACGACGTCGTGTCCACGTACCAGGACGCCGATGTGGTGGTGGTCAACACCTGCGGCTTCATCGACTCGGCCAAAGCTGAATCCCTGGAAGTGATCGGCGAAGCCATCAAGGAAAACGGCAAGGTCATCGTGACCGGCTGCATGGGGGTGGAAGAAGGCAATATCCGCAACGTGCACCCCAGTGTGCTGGCCGTGACCGGCCCGCAGCAGTACGAGCAGGTGGTCAACGCTGTGCACGAGGTGGTGCCGCCACGCCAGGATCACAACCCGCTGATCGACCTGGTGCCGCCTCAAGGCATCAAGCTGACCCCACGCCACTACGCGTACCTGAAGATTTCCGAAGGCTGCAACCACAGCTGCAGCTTCTGCATCATCCCGTCGATGCGCGGCAAACTGGTGAGCCGCCCGGTGGGTGACGTGCTCGACGAGGCCCAGCGCCTGGTCAAGTCTGGCGTCAAGGAGCTGCTGGTGATCTCCCAAGACACCAGCGCCTACGGCGTCGATGTGAAATACCGCACCGGTTTCTGGAACGGCGCGCCGGTGAAAACCCGCATGACCGAGTTGTGCGAAGCCCTCAGCAGCCTGGGCGTGTGGGTGCGTCTGCATTATGTTTACCCGTACCCACACGTGGACGAGCTGATCCCGTTGATGGCCGCCGGCAAGATCCTGCCGTACCTGGACATCCCGTTCCAGCACGCCAGCCCGAAAGTGCTCAAGGCGATGAAACGCCCGGCGTTCGAAGACAAGACCCTGGCACGCATCAAGAACTGGCGCGAGATCTGCCCGGAGCTGATCATCCGCTCCACTTTCATCGTCGGCTTCCCCGGCGAGACCGAAGAAGACTTCCAGTACCTGCTGGACTGGCTGACCGAAGCGCAGCTGGACCGCGTCGGTTGCTTCCAGTACTCGCCGGTGGAAGGTGCTCCGGCCAACCTGCTGGACCTGGCCGTGGTGCCGGACGACGTCAAGCAAGACCGCTGGGAGCGCTTCATGGCGCATCAGCAGGCCATCAGCTCGGCACGCCTGCAACTGCGCATCGGCAAGGAAATCGAAGTGCTCATCGATGAAGTCGACGAGCAAGGCGCGGTGGGCCGCTGCTTCTTTGACGCCCCTGAAATCGACGGTAACGTGTTTATCGACGATGCCAGCGGCCTGAAGCCGGGTGACAAAGTGTGGTGCACCGTGACCGACGCCGACGAGTACGACTTGTGGGCCGAAAAGCGCGACTGATCGCCCGATGATAAAAAAGCCCCGCCTCTGAGAAGATGCGGGGCTTTTTTAGGTCTATCGTATTGCCCATCAACCCCGAATACAGCAAGGGACAGCGGGTATGCGTCAGCATTCGGTGATTCACACACCTAAAACCAGCGACTACGCGCGCCTGGTGCAGATCTGGGAGGACTCGGTACGCGCCACCCACCACTTCCTCCCGGACAGCTATATCGAGTTGCTGAAAAACCTGGTGCTGACGCGCTACCTCGATGCGGTGATGCTGATCTGCACCAAGGACTCGCGCCAACGCATCAACGGGTTCGCCGGCGTGTCGGCGGGCAAGGTGGAGATGCTGTTTATCGACCCGCACTACCGTGGCCAGGGACTGGGCCGGCAATTGCTGGGTTACGCGATCGAACACATGAATGCCGATGAACTGGACGTCAACGAACAGAACCCCCAGGCCTTGGGGTTTTACCTCAAGCAAGGCTTCGAGGTGATCGGGCGCACAGAGCATGATGGGCTTGGGCAGCCTTATCCGTTGTTGCACCTGCGTTTGCGCCAGCAGCAGCAGGCGCGTAATGCCTGAAATCATCCCGGAGCTGGCTTTTCTGTGATGACCATAGGTATCTACACAACTTTGTAGGCTGTAGCAGCAGACAGTAACCACGATGCGAAGCGAGTAGCTCTTGCTCTTGATCTGCTTGTGATCTTGATCTCAGGCGCCCCGTTAAACCACGCTGGCCGAACGCAGGCTTGAATTCGTGGGTAACCCGGCAGGACGCCGGGTTAGCCGCCCCGCGCCATGGATGGCGCGTGGCGGCGGCCCACGGATTCAAGCCTGTGTTCGGGCACACCGAGCCTAAGCGAGGTGCCGAGTGGTGGGGCAAGAGCGTTTTGCTTACTTTTGCGCTTCTCAAAAGTGAGACGCCGTCAGGGCGTAACCCTAAGTGGCCGTTACCTAAATAACGGATATGTACCCGGTCCAACTGTGTTGACTGTTAGGCCGTCTTCGCAGGCAAGCCAGCTCCCACAGTTTGATCGCGGGGTGCCAGGTAGATGGGTGTTGGCTGTGAGGTCGTCACGGGAGCAAGCTCCCTCGCCACAGGTTTAGCGTTGTGCCGAAGTTGTGTAGATACCTCTGCTGCGATGGCCATATACCAGCGCCCGATGGGTAGACTGCCAGGCCGCCTTCGCAGCCAAGCCAGCTTCCACATTTGACCCGTGGCATGTCAGTTAATAATTGTTAAGGCACATGCGCTGAAATGGAGCCGGGATTAACCGGCGCCAGGCAGGTACAATAGTGGCCCCCTTTTGTTACGGCCCTTGTCATGACTGACCCCATACGCCTCTCCAAACGCCTTATCGAACTGGTCGGTTGCTCCCGTCGGGAGGCTGAGCTGTTTATCGAAGGCGGCTGGGTCTCGGTGGACGGCGAAGTGATCGACGAGCCGCAGTTCAAGGTCACTGACGAAAAAGTCGAGCTGGATCCAGAAGCCAAAGCCACCGCGCCAGAGCCGGTGACTATCCTGCTGCACGCCCCCGCAGGCGTGGACGCTGAAACCGCCATGGCCTCGATCAGCGCCGATACCCTCTCTGAAGAACACCGCTTCGGCAAGCGCCCGCTCAAGGGCCACTTCCTGCGCCTGAGCGCCAGCGCCGACCTGCAAGCCAAGGCCAGTGGCCTGCTGGTGTTCACCCAGGACTGGAAGATTCTGCGCAAGTTGACCGCCGATGCCGCCAAGATCGAGCAGGAATACGTGGTGGAAGTCGAAGGCGACATGGTTGCCCACGGCCTCAACCGCCTGAACCATGGCCTGACCTACAAAGGCAAAGAGCTGCCGGCCGTCAAAGCCAGCTGGCAGAACGAGAACCGCCTGCGCTTTGCGATGAAAAACCCGCAACCGGGCGTGATCGCGCTGTTCTGCGAAGCCGTTGGCCTGAAAGTCATCGCCATCCGCCGTATCCGTATCGGCGGCGTGTCCATCGGCAAAGTGCCGGTGGGTCAATGGCGTTACCTGTCCGGCAAAGAAAAGTTTTAAGCCGTTCCCTTTTCCCGACACCGCCTGATTCCGGCGGTGTCATCCGTTGAATACCAGGATTGCCCACCATGATTCACAACGACGTACTGCGCAGCGTGCGCTACATGCTCGACATCAGCGACAACAAGATGGTCGAGATCATCAAGCTCGGCGGCATGGACGTGACCAAGGAAGACCTGCTGACCTACCTCAAGAAAGACGAGGAAGAAGGCTTCGTGTTCTGCCCGGATGAAGTCATGGCCCACTTCCTCGATGGCCTGGTGATCTTCAAGCGCGGCAAGGACGAAAGCCGCCCGCCGCAGCCGATCGAAACCCCGGTGACCAACAACATCATCCTGAAAAAGCTGCGCGTGGCCTTCGAACTGAAGGAAGACGACATGCATGCCATCCTCAAGGCGGCGGAGTTCCCGGTGTCCAAGCCAGAGCTGAGCGCGCTGTTCCGCAAGTTCGGCCACACCAACTACCGCACCTGTGGCGACCAGTTGCTGCGCAACTTCCTCAAGGGCTTGACCCTGCGGGTTCGTGCTTAAGCCATGAGCTATCAAGTCTCACCGGTCGGCTTCGTGCGCTCCTGCTTCAAGGAGAAATTCGCCATCCCGCGCCAGCCGCAGTTGGCACCGGCTGCCCGCGGCGTGCTGGAGTTGGTGGCGCCGTTCGACCAGGGTGAGGCGGTGCAGGGGCTGGAGCAGGTCAGCCATGTGTGGCTGCTGTTCCTGTTCCACCAAGCCCTGGAAGACAAGCCGCGCCTGAAAGTGCGCCCGCCACGCCTGGGGGGCAATACCTCCATGGGTGTGTTTGCTACCCGTGCGACCCATCGTCCCAATGGCATCGGCCAGTCGGTGGTGAAGCTGGACAAGGTGGAGCCGGGGCGGCTGTGGATTTCCGGCATAGATTTGCTCGATGGCACGCCGGTGCTGGATATCAAGCCGTATGTGCCGTATGCCGATAGCGTTGATGCGGCCACCAACCACATCGCCAGCGATGCGCCCGCGCTGATCGGCGTGCAATGGCTCAAGGCTGCGCTGCAGCAGGCGCAAGGCCATGCCCAGCGTCTTGGTGAACCGTTGGTAGAGTTGATTGATCAGTGCCTGGCGCAAGATCCGCGACCGGCCTACCAAACGCCCGGCCCTGAGCGTGAATACGGTGTGCGCTTCTGGGACGTGGATGTGCGCTGGCACTACCCGGAGCCGGGGATGATTTGTGTGCTGGAAGTGGTTCCGGCGCAGTAAATCGCACAAACGCAAAAGCCCGCGCTGCCTTTACAGGCAACGCGGGCTTTTCTTTGCAAACACATTCAACTGTAGGAGCGAGCTTGCTCGCGAAAAACGAGCAGGCACCGCGTTCAGTCAAGATGCCAGCGTTATCGTTGACGGTCTTCGCGAGCAAGCTCGCTCCTACAAGTGACCCGAAGTCACTTTTCGACGAACGCGCGCTCGATCAGGTAGTCACCCGGCTCACGCATCCGTGGCGAAACCTTGAGGCCGAAGCTGTTCAACACTTCGCTGGTCTCATCCAACATGCTTGGGCTGCCGCACAGCATGGCGCGGTCGTCCTCAGGATTGATCGGCGGCAGGCCGATGTCGCTGAACAGCTTGCCGCTGCGCATCAGGTCGGTCAGGCGGCCTTCGTTCTCAAACGGCTCGCGGGTCACGGTCGGGTAGTAGATCAACTTGTCACGCAGGGCCTCACCGAAGAACTCGTTCTGCGGCAGGTGCTCGGTGATGAATTCGCGGTAGGCGACTTCGTTGACGTAGCGCACGCCGTGGCACAGGATGACTTTTTCGAAGCGCTCGTAGGTCTCCGGGTCCTGGATCACGCTCATGAATGGGGCGAGGCCAGTACCGGTGCTGAGCAGATACAGATGCTTGCCCGGCTTCAAATCGTCAAGCACCAGGGTGCCTGTCGGTTTTTTGCTGATGATGATCTCGTCGCCTTCCTTCAGATGCTGCAACTGGGAAGTCAGCGGGCCATCGGGCACCTTGATGCTGAAGAACTCCAGATGCTCTTCCCAGTTCGGGCTGGCAATGGAGTAAGCGCGCATGAGCGGGCGGCCGTTGGGCTGTTGCAGGCCGATCATCACGAACTGACCGTTCTCGAAGCGCAGGCCCGGATCGCGGGTGCACTTGAAGCTGAACAGAGTGTCGTTCCAGTGATGAACACTGAGGACACGCTCGTGGTTCATGTTGCTCATGTACGGGGGACTCCTGGAAATGGGTCTGCGCCAAAGGTAAGGATGCGCAATTGCACAGCATTCTAATGGCGGCGACAATATCTGTTAACTGGATTATTAAGATAAGGGTTATCGGTTATATCGATATGCGATTTACTCTCCGTCAACTGCAAGTTTTCGTCGCCGTCGCCCAGCAGGAAAGCGTCTCGCGTGCTGCTGGCCTTCTGGCCTTATCTCAATCCGCCGCCAGCACCTCAATTACCGAGCTGGAGCGTCAATCCAGCTGTCAATTGTTCGACCGCGCCGGTAAACGCCTGAGCCTCAACGCCCTCGGTCACCAGCTATTGCCCCAGGCTGTGGCATTGCTGGACCAGGCCAAGGAAATCGAAGACCTGCTCAACGGCAAGTCTGGCTTCGGCTCGCTGGCGGTCGGCGCGACGCTGACCATTGGCAATTACCTGGCGACGCTGCTGATTGGTAGCTTTATGCAGCAACACCCCGAGAGCCAGGTAAAGCTGCATGTGCAGAACACTGCGCATATCGTGCACCAGGTGGCGCACTACGAAATTGACCTGGGTCTAATCGAAGGCGACTGCAGCCACCCGGATATCGAGGTGCAAACCTGGGTAGAAGATGAGCTGGTGGTGTTCTGCGCCCCTCAGCATCATTTGGCCAAGCGTGGCGTGGCCACCATGGACGAGTTGACGCACGAAGCTTGGATCCTGCGGGAACAGGGCTCGGGCACGCGTCTGACCTTCGACCAGGCCATGCGTCATCACCGCAGCGCACTGAATATCCGCCTGGAGCTGGAACACACTGAGGCGATCAAGCGGGCTGTGGAGTCGGGCTTGGGGATTGGCTGCATTTCGCGGCTGGCGCTGCGCGATGCGTTCCGCCGTGGCAGCCTGGTGCCGGTGGAAACCCCGGACCTGGACCTGGCCCGGCAGTTCTACTTCATCTGGCACAAGCAGAAGTACCAGACCTCGGCGATGCGCGAGTTTCTCGAACTGTGCCGCGCCTTCACCGCTGGGGTGCAGCGCAGCGACGAGATCGTGCTGCCGAGTATCGCCTGATCGTCAGATCAGGATGACGGCCCATACCAGGGTGATCATGGTCAGCGCCACGAATTGCGCGGCGCTGCCCATGTCCTTGGCATTCTTGGACAGCGGGTGACGGTCCAGGGAAATACGGTCAATGGCCGCTTCTACCGCTGAGTTGAGCAATTCGACGATCAGCGCCAACAGGCACACTGCAATCAGCAGCGCCCGTTCAACCCGACTGACCTGCAGGAAAAAGCTCACGGGGATCAGGATGACGTTCAGCAACACCAACTGGCGGAATGCCGCCTCGCCAGTGAAAGCTGCACGCAGGCCATCCAGGGAATAGCCCCCTGCGTTGAAGATACGTTTGATACCGGTTTGACCCTTGAAAGGCGACATAGATGTAGGCAACTGAACCAAAGAAGTGGGGAAGCTAGATCACGCAAAGTCAAAAAAGCGTGAAGCGGCTGTAACTTAATGTTGCGAAATAGACTCAAGTTGCTGCAACAGCAACGCCGCCTGGGTGCGCGTACGCACGCCCAGCTTACGGAAAATCGCCGTAACGTGGGCCTTGATGGTCGCTTCCGACACACTCAACTCGTAGGCAATCTGCTTGTTCAACAACCCTTCGCAGACCATGGTCAATACCCGGAACTGCTGGGGCGTCAAGCTGGCCAGGCCATCGCGGGCGGCCTTGGCTTCATCGGACACATTGATTTCTTCAAACGCCTGGGGTGGCCAGGACACATCGCCGTCCAACACCGTACGCACAGCTTTCTGGATACCTTCCATCGCGCTGGACTTGGGAATGAAACCGCTGGCGCCAAACTCCTTGGAGCGCACCACCACATCGGCTTCTTCCTGGGCCGAGACCATCACCACCGGTATTTGCGGGTATTGGCCACGCAGCAGCACCAACCCGGAGAAACCGTAGGCGCCCGGCATGTTCAGGTCGAGCAACACCAGGTCCCAGTCGGATTTTTCGGTAAGGCGGGTTTCCAGTTCGGCAATGCTGGCCACTTCGACCAGACGTACATCGGGGCCAAGGCCCAGGGTTACGGCCTGATGCAGTGCGCTGCGAAACAGCGGGTGGTCATCGGCAATCAGGATTTCGTATGTGGCCATTGGTTAAATGATCCTGTTTTTTATGGGAGCCCTGATGGGTTCAGGGTTCACCAATACACAAGGCGACGGCCAGGCAGCGATCGCCACAGGGCCCGTTCAACGTCAAAAACACATGAAACGACGTCGATAATTCACGGTTGCACCCAATCGGCGCACAGCATGCCCAGCGTAGCCTGGAGGGTCAAGCACTACGCCCGTGGGGATTTTAGCGGGTTGCGGGCTTACAGTGCCATCATGCAAACGTCGTCTGGTTATCCCGCCGGGATGTAGGGTGCAAGGCGGGTATGCACGGTGTCCGCCGCATCCAGTGGCAGTTGGAACTTGGCAGCCAGGTAATGGGTGCTGAACACATCAAGGTAGGCATCCAGCACTTCGCTGGCGGCCAGGTCATCGGCCAGTTCCAGGCACAGCGCCGCCACCTCGGCGGTGCAGAAATGATCATCACGCTTGGAGCGCCGTAGCTTGTAACGCGACAGCTGCTCGGGCGCCAGGCTCAGCACGGGTAAATGTTCCAGGTAGGGGCTTTTGCGAAACATCTTGCGCGCTTCGCTCCAAGTACCGTCCAGCAGAATGAACAGCGGGCGCCTGCCCTCCTCCACGCACACTTCACTGACCACCCGTTGCGGCGCCACAAATTCACCGGGGAATACGATGTACGGTTGCCACTGCGGGTCGGCCAGCAACCTGAGCAGCTCAGGGTCGACTTCGGTGCGCGACCAGGCGAACGCTGTGGTGTCGTGTATGACATCGGCGATCAGCCAGCCTGTGTTGCTGGGTTTCATCGGCTCTACGTCATGCATCAACAGGCACATGGCGGACTTGGCTTCTACCTGCGGCCGCCAGGCACATAGGCAGTATTCGGGAATGACCCGACAGCCGGGACAGCGCTCAGCACGCGAACCCCGATTGAGAAACGGCCTGACGGCACGCGCCAGACGCTGGGTACGCAAACGGGAGACGGCGTGGCTCATCGGGCACGCAGCGAAGAAAGGGAAATCGACACGGAACAAACTCGTGAAAAACAGAAGTCCCGCAGTTTACCAGCGATACGCCTGGCTGTAGTGGCAAGGGCTCACCTATAATTGCGCGCCACTGAACGCACAGCCCAGTGGCTGGTCTATGCACCAGTAACCGAATCAGGAGAGTTTCATGCTGCGTTCCATGCTGCGCCTTGTTGCCCCATCCGTCGCCCTTGCGCTGGTCTTGCCTATGGGCGCCCATGCGGCCTCGCTGCTGGAGGCTCAAATGAACAAGAAGCTGCAAAGCGTCGCGGCTGAAAGCAACAAAGACCTGCCCCGGGAAATCGATGAAAAAACCCTGGAAGTCGCCTACACCGTTGAAGGCATGCAGCTGATTGATCACCTCAGCGTGCTGCCCGACCGTGCCGAACAGATGCGCGCCAACCCCAAGGCTGTGTATTTCCAGCTGGGGCGCAGCGTGTGCACCAACCCAGGCTATCGCGAGCTGATGGCCAAGGGCGCAGTGATGCGCTATGAAATCACCGAGAACAAGACCAATCGCCCGGTGGCTTCGGTCAAGTTCGCAGAGTCCGATTGCCCGGCGCCAGCGAAGAAGAAAAAGTAACCTCTGCTTGACCCTCCCGCGCTGCTTCCCAGCGGCGCGCACGCTTGCTCTGCGTTTGCCACCAACGACTAAACTGCGTAATGAGCCACCAATAAGCGGTTGCCAGCCAAGGGTTTTTCGGCCCATGATCAATTCATCCCAGATGCCCGCCCACCACAGCTTTTAATGCTGTTCTGTCATATTTTCAGGGCAAAAAAGGCCTGCCCTCCTGCGGCATGCCGCGACACAAGCAGTGTCGTGGCCCAGGCGACGTTTTCGTCGACGACCCAGGCCCTGTAAAGAAGGAGAAATTGAATGCCTTATGAATCGAATGATTTGCTGCTTCGTCATTTTGAAGAAATCGGGACCGACCTCACCCAGCAGGTCGACGCACAAATTCAGTTGATCGCCCCCAACAGCCCGAATATCCCTCTTTATCGAGACATGATTCTCACTGTCTTGCGCATGGCCCAGGACGACCGTGACCGCTGGAACGCCAAGATCACCCTGCGCGCCATTCGTGAACTGGACCATGCCTTTCGGGTGCTCGAACAATTCAAGGGCCGGCGCAAAGTCACGGTATTCGGCTCGGCGCGTACGCCAGTGGAAAGCCCCCTGTATGCGCTGGCCCGAGAGGTGGGTGCGGCGTTGGCACGTTCCGACCTGATGGTCATCACCGGTGGCGGTGGCGGCATCATGGCCGCAGCCCACGAAGGCGCGGGCCTGGAGCACAGCCTGGGGTTCAATATCACCCTGCCCTTTGAACAGCACGCCAACCCGACCATTGATGGCACCGACAACCTGCTGTCATTCCACTTCTTCTTTACCCGCAAGCTGTTCTTCGTCAAGGAAGCCGACGCGCTGGTGTTGTGCCCTGGCGGTTTCGGCACCCTCGACGAGGCATTGGAAGTGCTGACCCTGATCCAGACCGGCAAGAGCCCGCTGGTGCCGGTAGTGCTACTGGATGCGCCGGGCGGTGGGTTCTGGCAAGGCGCCCTGGACTTCATCCGCAACCAGTTGGAAGCCAATCGCTATATCCTGCCCACCGACCTCAAACTGGTCCGTCTGGTCTACAGCGCTGAAGAGGCGGTAGACGAAATCAACCAGTTCTACGCCAACTTCCACTCCACCCGTTGGTTGAAACGTGAGTTTGTGGTGCGCATGAATCATCCCCTGAGTGAGCTCGCCCTGGCCCATATGCAGCAAGCGTTTGCCAGCCTGCGGCTCAGTGGCGAGTTTCAGCAACTCGCCTATACGGGCGAAGACCATGACGAACCGCGGTTCAGCCATTTGACGCGCCTGGTGTTCAATTTCAACGGTCGCGATCAGGGGCGGCTGCGGGAGTTGGTGGATTACATCAACCTGCCGGAGAACTGGGCGCACGCTCAGGGCAAGGCCCAGCAACGGATGACGCCAGAGACAGCGTGACTTTTTTACAGGCGAAAAAAAAGGCCCACTATTTTCATAGTGGGCCTTTTGTTTTTTGGCGTTCAGTCGTCCATATCCCGACCGCTCAACAAGCGGCTGATCATGTCCATCGAAAACCCGCGATAACTCAAGAAGCGACCTTGCTTCGCACGCTCCCTGGCATCAATTGGAAGGTGGCCCGCAAACTTTCGACGCCAGGTTTCCTCCAATTGCGACTGCCAACTGATACCGCACTCACGTAGCGCGAGGTCGATATCGGCACGTTGCAGGCCACGTTGGCTCAACTCTTCGCGAATCCGCGCAGGGCCATAACCGGAGCGTGCGCGGTAAGACACAAAACTTTCAAGGTAACGGGCTTCCGACAACAGCCCTTCTTCCGTCAACCGGTCGAGGGCTGTTTCGATCATCTCAGGCTCTGCACCGCGCTGACGCAACTTGCGCGTCAGCTCGACTCGACCATGCTCGCGGCGAGCGAGCAGGTCCATCGCAGTACGCCGAACGGCGACGAGTGTATCCAATACAACAGTCATCGTTTGCTTCAGATGTCAGTGTCGGCTTCTTCCACTTCTTCAACCGGCTCACGGTTGGCAGCCGCTTTTACATCTGGCGCGGCAGTCAGCAGCTTGTCGCGGATCTGCTTCTCAAGCGTGGCAGCGATATCCGGGTTATCCGCCAGGAACTTGGCCGAGTTGGCCTTACCCTGACCGATCTTGCTGCCGTTGTAGGCATACCAGGCACCGGACTTCTCGACGAAACCGTGCAGCACGCCCAGGTCGATCATCTCGCCGTTCAGGTAAATACCCTTACCGTAGAGAATCTGGAACTCGGCCTGACGGAATGGCGGCGCCACCTTGTTCTTCACAACCTTGACGCGGGTTTCGCTACCCACAACCTCGTCGCCTTCCTTCACCGCGCCGGTACGGCGGATATCCAGACGGACCGAAGCGTAGAACTTCAGCGCGTTACCACCAGTGGTGGTTTCCGGGCTGCCGAACATCACACCGATCTTCATACGGATCTGGTTGATGAAGATCACCAGGCAGTTGGCGTTCTTGATGTTACCGGTGATTTTACGCAGCGCCTGGGACATCAAGCGGGCTTGCAGGCCCACGTGCATGTCGCCCATTTCGCCTTCGATTTCAGCCTTGGGCACCAGGGCCGCCACGGAGTCGACCACGATCACGTCGATGGCGTTGGAGCGCACCAGCATGTCGGTGATTTCCAGGGCTTGCTCGCCGGTGTCCGGCTGGGAAACCAGCAGATCATCGACGTTGACACCCAGCTTGCCGGCGTATTCAGGATCCAGGGCGTGCTCGGCGTCGACGAACGCGCAGGTGGCGCCCATCTTTTGCGCCTGGGCAATCACCGACAGAGTCAGGGTGGTTTTACCGGAAGATTCAGGACCGTAGATTTCAACGATACGGCCTTTTGGCAGGCCGCCAATGCCGAGTGCGATGTCCAGACCCAGAGAGCCAGTGGAAATAGCCGGGATCGCCTGACGGTCGTGATCGCCCATACGCATTACGGCACCCTTGCCGAATTGACGTTCGATCTGACCCAGGGCCGCAGCCAAGGCTTTCTTCTTGTTGTCGTCCATTAAAGTCCTCACGTAATCAATAAGGCCTGACGGCCAACACCTGTATAAGTAGACAGTATTGTTCCACAAAGATCGGTGATCGCCTACCCCTGATTGTCTATTTCTGCTGCAGCTCGTCGCAACAAGCCCTCCAGCGCGGCTTTTACCGTTTGTCGGCGGACCTCGTCGCGGTTGCCGGGGAAGTGCGCAAGCTCGGCCGTGACTTCGTCGCCCACGGCAAAGGCCAGCCAAACGGTGCCCACCGGCTTGTCCGGCGAGCCGCCATCGGGGCCGGCCACACCGCTGACCGCCACGGCAAATCGGGCCAGGCTTTTTTCCTGCGCGCCCCGGGCCATCGCTTCCACCACTTCCTGGCTGACGGCCCCGACTTTGGCGAACAGTTTTTCCGGCACATTCAGTTGCCGGGTCTTCTGTCGGTTGGAATAAGTGACATAGCCCGCCTCGAACCAGGCCGAACTGCCCGGGATCCGCGTGATGGCTTCGGCAATACCGCCGCCGGTACAGGACTCGGCAGTGGTGACGTGGGCGCTGAGCACCTGCAAACGGCGCCCCAGTTCGGCAGCCAGTTGAGTGATTTCCTTCACGGTCGTCTCCAGGAATGGGCGGGGGTTTGCCTACCCTACAGGAGCCCATCGACCATGCAAGACACAGAGTGCATCAAGAGACTAATGCGCGACGGCCTGCACGTAGGCCTGGCAAGCACGCAAGGCGATCAGGGCGTTGTCGCCGTCGTCGGTGATGCGGATAATTCGCTGAGCATGCGCCGGGTCAAGTCGGGCTCGCGAGGTTGCATGAACCACGCCGCCGGGGCTGGGGGCGGCAGGCACTGTGCAGCCACTGGCGACGGTGTCGAGAAGGACTGACAACCGCACATCAGCAGTGGCCAGGCGGTCACGCAGAGCAGCTTGGTTGCCTTGGGCATCGTTCAATTCCTGAATATGTTGGTGGTCACTAGTAGAGAGCTGTTGTTCAAGGGCCTGGCGTTTGGTCTGTTCGGCCTGTTGCTGGTGGAGGATTGCCTGGTTTTGCTGGCTGAGCGCCTGTGCATGTCGGACTGATTGCAGCTCCAACTGCGCCCCGTATCGCCATGCCTGCACCTGCCACACAAGCGCCATAAGCAGACACACACCGATCAAGCCAAACGCGCCTAGGAAACGCATAGCACCGCCTTCGCCCGCGCCCACAACTGCAAACGGTCGTCCAGGCCATTGAGGCCGCCATTGATGCGCCGGGTGATGGTGGTGAACTGGCCTTTGTCGGCGAGCTCGTTGAGACCGTTGCTTTGCCAGAACCAGGCGGCGGATTCGCAGGCCCATTGCGGTTGTTCCAGCAGTTGCGGCTGGAGCAGCAGGCGATCATCGCCGAAAAGTGCCTGGCTGCACGCAAGGTAATTACGGCGGCCAGTTATCTGGATCAGCCCTCTGCCACGATACTTTTGTCCATCTGCGTCCGCTTCGGGAGTGTTACCCAGGCGCGCCGCCAAGACGCCGGTGTCGTATTTGCTCAGGTATTGATCACTGCCCAGTTCGCGCACGTAGTGCAGTTCACCGGACTCGTGACCGATTTGAGCGAGGAAGGCAGCGGCGCGTTGGGGAGTGTTGATTTGCCGATTCCGCATTGCCAAGTTGAGTGAGGATATGAAAACGCCCGCTAGAGAGCGGGCGCGTGGGAAGACTTGCTGAAGTTGCGTGAGCGTCATGGGATGACCTTGCCACGGGCCACCGCCCTGGCTGCCAGAATCGCTTCGGGTATGGGCGTATTCTCTTCAAGGAACCGCAAGCTGTACCAGTCGGTAGACGCCAGATAAGCAAGGGCCTCACGCGAATCAGCTTGTGCCTGGAGGTCTTGGGGTGTCTGGTTTTTTTCAAGCTTCGACAAATCAAACATCGCTCAAGTCCTCCGCAGGTTTGGCTGAGTGGTTGGGCAGATCAATCGGCTCGACCGGAAAGGGAACCGGCCCGGCCGATACCTGGAGCCTGCCGTTCTGCCACATGTAAGCTGGCGCATCCGCATTGACGGCCAGTCTCAAGGTCAACTCGATCTCGCCGTTACGACGGCTGACGGGCCCTGCGAACAACTCATGTCCGATGGCGGACATGGGTAGGGTCATCCCTTCAGGGATCAGCGAAAGGTCAATCCTTTGGTCATTCAGGATCAATGTTTCACCCTCGACAAAGGCTGTCGTGGGAGTCGCGGCGCCAAGAGGCCGAAAAGGAACGTGGTGAATGATCATGCGTGCCATCTCCCGATTGCCGTCACTGTCACGATATTGTTCAGCGTCCGGTCGGACATAAAGAAGTAGGAACCGACGTTGCCGTAGCACCTGGCAGACATGTCCCAGTC
The DNA here is from genome assembly GCF_002591235.1 of Pseudomonas sp. FDAARGOS_380. NCBI lineage: Bacteria > Pseudomonadati > Pseudomonadota > Gammaproteobacteria > Pseudomonadales > Pseudomonadaceae > Pseudomonas > Pseudomonas sp. FDAARGOS_380. Next base: position 262,042 of record NZ_CP023969.1, read on the forward strand.
AACCGACGGGTAAATGTTGGGGAACACCGCCACAGGGGTGTCCGCAAAAGCCGCCAGCCACGCGACGTTACGCGTGACACCAGCGGTGTAGCCGGTAAACCGCTGCTGGCAAATTTGCAAGCCACCGGCAAAGCGGAAATACCAGTTATCAAGCGAACCACCGCGCTCGATGAGCCCCGAATTAATCGGCAAGGCGCCCGAAGGGCCAGCATTGAGCACCCCGGATATCGCGTTGCCGTTATGAAGAATGCTTCGCCAGTTGGGCGCAGCTGCACCTGGGTTAACGCTGAACTGGCGGAAGTGAATACCATCCCCCGATACAGCCATCGACAATTGCGCTCGCCATTGTGGGTCATGTCCCCAAGCCTGAGACAGTACGCTGATTGCCCCGAAGCCTGGCACGCCATCCGGGTGGCCGTAATAGCTGTACAGACCCGTGTTGGCTTTATTCGGAGACGCGGATTGTGCAGATGACAACCCCATCAGTTCCCCCGCAGCGGCACCTTGCCCTATACCGATCGCAAACAACGATGAATTGATATCGGCACGCCATGGAGACCAGGCACCATCACCCCGTCGCCCCCGCATATACACGGACTCATCAAGCATGGCCTTCGCCGTTTGCCAGACGTAGCCGCCTGAATTGGCAATTTGCAGGATCTGCACGTAAGGATTGGGCAGGTTCAGCCCTCCATTACCGAACTGAAACAACCCACTGACACGCGGCAACTCATTGGCGTCGTCGGTCGGCTGTTTCGAAATGGGCTCGGCGCCCCAGCCCGCATGCCCCATCATTGACACCCGGCCAGGGGTGAAGTCATCGCTGCCGGTCACTACGTTTTGAGTGGCTGCTGTGCCCAACTGAGCCTGGCGAGCGAACAACTCCTGGGTCATTGCGTTGATCTTGATACTGGCGCTGCGCGGTGTGTCGCCGCCGACGCCAGTGGGTGCCGCACCAATATTGATTTCCTGTCGTGCCATGGGGACTCTCCATAGTCTGGGCAATAAAAGACCCGTTAAAAAGCGGGTACGGGATGTCTGTGCATTTTTCAGGGCAGGCGTTTTTCAGCAAGCCTGTAGATCGTGGCGCGTGCCGCATTGCGAGCGGCTTTGATATCCGCAGGCATCGGGGTGCCTTCCTCCATCTGCGCAAACGCATACCAGTCACTGTCCCTGAGGTAGCCATGGGCCTGATCAAGGGCGAGATCCTCCTCCAGCTCCTGGGCGCTCTTTATTTTTTGCAATTGGCTGACATCAATCATGGATCACCTCTTCCTGGGAGGGTGCTGAACGTTCTTCAGTTATTGCAGAGGTGGGTATTTCAACTGGCCCATTGGAGCTCACCTCAATGATCGTAGGCTCAACCGGGTTGCGCAGTGACGGCGGATCATCCCACTTGACCGGCAATTTAAGCGTCAGTGTCAGCTCGCCGTCGATACGTACGACGGCATCGACAAAGCAGTCACTTCCCATTGCACTGGCCAGAATGCGATAACCGTCCGGGATGACCGAAAGATCAAAAGCCCGGCCATTAACCGTGATCACTTCATCGCGCACAGAGACCTTCAGCGGCTCATCCGTCAAAAAGGGAAACAGTTTGATCCTGATCATTTCCAGGCTCCCCATACAGTCACGGCGTTTTGGAAACTTTGAGCTGTCGAGCCATTTCTAATGATGATGTCCACCGCACTGGTTCCATTGACATAGCAGTTCACCGCACCGAAATGTTCATAAGTCATTTGTGGCTGCGGATTCACGTAAACACTGCCACTTCCCAAAACGATTGCCACGGGCAACGAAACCGTCACCACCGTCGGCTGATTCGGTGGCAGAACCGCACTGACCGCGCTGACGCCCTGAACGCAGATTTGGCCGTTGATGTACTTGCTGATGTTCCAGCCACCGACCACCGTTTTACTCATCAACCCGATTCCGGATGCCGGGTCGCCCTCGGCGTTGGCACCGGTGTACAGACGCGCCCATGGCGTCCACGTGCCGTTGGCATTGACTCGCCTGAACGCGGTGTTCGTGGTGTCGGGGTTGACCCACTCCTGAGTGGAGTACACAGCCGACAAATATTTGTGCGACAAAAAGCCATAGCTGTTGGGGCCATTGGGACCGGGAATATTGTTGCCGTAGTACTCTCCGGTGGCCGCCACTGCGTCCGCACTGGTGGTGAGTATCTTGACCACACCGCCTACGCCAAAATCACCCGCCTTGATAACCTGCGTCCAGGCTTTGCCCGCAGCGGCTCCTTGCAAAAACTGACGTTCCCAAGTCACGTTCTCTAAAAGGCTATAGGCAATTTGCCGCACATATCCCCCCGATCCCGAGAGCACCTGAATGATGAATACGTAAGGGTATGGCAGGGAGACACCACCATTGCCGAACATGAACAGCCCATTTATCACGGGTAGGCCATCGGCGCTGTCGGTGGGTTGCATAGCGAAGGGAACATTCCCTCCCCAACCACTGGCTTTTGCCAGTGCATCGCCTTTATACAACTCGTTGGTCATTGCATTGATTTTGATCATGGCGCTGCGCGGTGTATCACCGCCCACACCGCTGGGGCGCGTACCGAGATCAATTTCTTGTCGAGACATCCTTAACCTCCAAATTGAAAATCCATTTCAACCTCAGCAAGTTCCTTATCTTATTATCACTTGCAGTCATATCCCGCTCACATCGACTACGAGGTAGCTGTAGGCTTCAGCTCGATAATTGAACTCTTTCACCTGATGCTGCTTGGTATACCCATAGTAATAATAATATTTGACCTTAAAATTTATTTTACCTGGACCATGAGTGAAGAAGTTAGTGCTCGCATATTCATTAATCCTGAAGTTTCCACCACCACCCGTAAATTGCGTGGTACGCCAACTTCGCCCACATCGACCTCCAAACACAACTGCATATTTCTTGCCTGTCTCATAATTATGATCGCCGACCACCGCCTCAAAATTATCCGTCCCTACCAATACGTCTCTTACAATTAACTGAGGCGTCGTCGCGTCATACACCAACTCGCCATGGTCATTGAATATCTGCATGCCAAAGGCTCCTCCCGCAGACACGCCCGGCCGGAAACGATAAACGTCCAGGTTGACGATCGTTGAACCATCCGTGACGTAACGCTGGATGTAACCGCCTCCACTGCGCGATACATTCGCCAAGCACACTGAGTGAGCTTCATTCTGAGCGCGTACAGCCACAATTTCCTCGGCATCCGGTATCCAGACATCCAAGTACTGCCCCCATGCTGGGTTACTGCTGGCGGCGGTACTCACCTGAGTTGTCTTACTCACAAAACCATAGGTTTTAAAGTTTTGGTCGAGTAGCACACTACGGTCATCGTTTAGAACTTGAAAACCAATAGCCATCATGAAATACCGTAAGTAATAATCCCTGGATTGACACAGGCACTCCACATCAACGTGTTCTGCGAAATACTGCATTGGGGCCCATCAGTGACATTGATGCCGGCCTCAAGTGTGACCATATACCAAGGGCGACCTTGAGCGAATGCATCAACCACCAATGACCCTGCTCCCGTTCCGCTACTTATTCTGCCAATTACCCGGGCAAGCCGACTGTTTACATCGACCAGTACTTCGCCCTGCGCGTTGAACGCTTGAAATCCTGCTGCCATACCCTCTCTCCTGTTGGTGGATGGGTGACTAACCCCAGATCCCGAATCGAACACGCAACACTTGGTTAGCATCAAATACTTGAACCAACTGATTGCTGATGGTCATCCGACCACCGCCCCCCACGCCGTTAAGTTCCAACCCACCAGCCTTATCAAGTTTCCAACCACTGACACCCGGCTGATAATCATTGGACTGAATAACCTGACCAATTTTGGCGTTAGTGATCGTGCCGTTCTGAATGAATGCACTATCGATAAATGTTTCAGCACCTCTAACCGCGAACGGTGTCGAAGGTTTACCCGGCGTATTTTCGTTATAAATCGCAAACTGATCCGCCGAAATCAGAAACTGACTTTGCAACCCACCTGGACCATTCTCGATACCCAACCCAATACCGGCGAACTTGTACCCTCCGCCTGCGGCAACCTGCATCCGCACTGACCAATTCGCCGCCAACTTCCCATTGGTATCCGCAATCGCCGAGGCATTGGTCTGGATACTCACTGACTGTTGGTTAACTTTGGTCTGCACCGTCTCAATACTTTGGGCCAGCGTTTTGTCCGCTGTGGCCAAGGTCGTCAGTCGCGTATCAATCGACGCCGAGTTGTTATTGACCTTTGCATCCAGCTGCGTAACCCGCTGGGCAAGGGCCTCATCCCGGGAAGCTGAAGCGCTGTCTACGTTGGTGATACTGGCCTGGTTCTGACTGACCCTTGCATCCAGCCGCGTAACCCGCTGGGCAAGGGCCTCATCCCGGGAAGCAGAAGCGCTGTCTACGTTGGTAATACTGGCCTGGTTCTGACTGACCCTCACCTCCAACGCATCGGTCTTCATCGCCTGAGCAATATCACCCTCGACAATCGCTGACATCACCGACCAGGTGCCAGCCATGGAAACGTCATCACCCGCGAATGAGGTTTGCTCATCACCTGCCATCTTCGGGTTGACCTGGGCATACACCCCGTCGGTTTTCTGGGCAGTGCTGGTGACCTTGCCGTCCACCGTCTCGATCGCCGTTTTGTTCTGCTGGATCTGCAACGCCAATGCATTGCTGGTTTGCACAAGGGAGCCAATGTCCAGCCAATAAGCCGCGTTAGGCGGTGGGCTGTTAGCCGGTACTGCCTGGATAGCTTGGTAAAGATGATTCTCCTGGCGTACAAACTCGCCACTGGCATATGCCCTGGCCGCGTCGTACAGCAACGCATCCGTGACTTGATCAACCAGTGCTTGCAGTTCTTTACGGGTATTGTCCAATCGGTCGTTGACCGAACCCGCGCCCGATCCATCAATCAGCTCGATACGGTCGAGCAAGTGCTTACCCAGTTCCGTCTCGCTGATTTGCCCGGCGATCAGATCCAGGATCGGAGATGCATCCGAACTCGCTTGCCCGTTGACGCCCGATCCGTTTGGAAACCAAGGCCCGATATTCCCCGTACGATCCACCAGCCGCGCCCAGAAAAACAACGACGCCCCCGCCGCCAGCCCCATCATGGTCAAATCGGTCTGCGGGAACGCGTAATCCCCGAGCTTGGTCGCTTGCGCCAAGTCGGAGGTCTTCCCGTACCAGATTTCCGTACGCTGCAAATCCGCCGTGCTCACTCCCTGCGGAATCAGCCATTTCACCTTGATCGCAAACACCAACGACTCCGTCGTCAGCGCTGCCACGGTCGGCGGCAATGTGGTCTTGCCGTTAAGTACAGTCTCTACAGACTCGCTATACAGGGAGCCGATATCCAGCGCGTTGATCGCCCGTACCTTGGCCACATAACGCCCGGCATAAATGCCGGACACTTCGATAGAACCGCCGCCCGTGCGGCCTGCGTAGACCCATTCACCGTCGTTCTTGCGCCAGTACGCCTCGTACGCAATGGCATTGGCCACTCGCTGCCACTCGATGGTCATGACATTGACCGCGCTGCCCTGCTCGACGAAATGGTCATTGCTGACGGTCACGTTGATCGGGGCCGCTTGTACGCTCGGCGGGATTACGGTGATCGGTGGGCTGTCGATTTTTGCGCCGTTGTCGATGGCGGCAAATTTGCTCGGTACGTGCTTGACCGCGCTGAGGCTGTATTTGATTTCGTCATCCGAAAAGTCTTCGGAAATCGACAGTACGCGGAACTGTTGCAAAGCCAGGGTCGCGGAGTCGACGGCCCAGATCGATTGAGCCGGCGGCATGTCGTCGAGCTTGGTTTGCAGCGTAACCAACTGCTCATCCGCACCTGCGGCGCTGACGGATTTGACCGCTCGGGATACAGCCTTGCCGTTGGGCATCACCAGGGTGATGGTGTCGCCGGCAGTGGCGGTGACTTCGGCATCCAGGGTCAGGGTGTCGAGGGTGGCGGCACGCAGACGCCCGCCAATGCGGCGGCCGGCGCGGTCGTTGTCGGCCACGCGGATGATCTGGCCGGGCCGCGCCAGGGTGCCGTCGAGGCCGACCGCGAAGGTCACGCTTTCGGTTTCCAGGCGGTTGGTCAGCAATGCCCATTTGCCGATGCGCTGGGCTTGCGCCTGGGAGGTGCAGCCGGTGGCGCTGATTTCGGTTTGCTGGATGCCATAGCGCGCGATACCTTCGGCGTCGTCGACGTATTGCACCTTCTGGCGATAGAAATCCGTCGGGTCGTTCCAACTGACCAGGGCAACGGTGTAGCGGGTCTTTTTCGCCGAACCGCCGTAGATGAACTGGCCGCCGATCACGTTGGCGTTGGAGTAGGTGTACACCGGGTCTTCCGGCATATCCGCCACCGCCATCACGGAACCCGCGCCCCAATAGGCCATGCCCCGGAAGGTAGTCGCCAAGTCTTGCAGCACCTTCAGTGCATCGGCACGCACCGACAGGTACAGGTTGCAGGTGAAGCGCGGTTCGGTGCCGCCCTTGCCGTCGGACACCGGCTGGTCGCAGTACTGGCCGATGCGGTAAAGCTCCCACTTATCCACTTGACCGGCGTTGAGCAGGTGGCCCAGGCCATAGCGTTGGTGCAATAGCAGGTCGTAGTAGATCCACGCCGGGTTGTCGGTCCAGGCCGATTTGAACGTACCGTCCCATACACCGCTGTAGGTGCGGGTTTGCGGGTCGTAGTTATTTGGCACCTTGATGATGCGCCCGCGCAGTTCGAAGGAGCGCGAGGGGATCGACTGAAATTGCGCGGCATCGAATTGCAGGCCGATCAGCGCCGAGCCCGGGTAGCGCAGCTTGGCGTCAATCACCTCGGTGGACGATTCTACGGTGGTGGTATCGGCAATCGCGCCACTGGTGGAGTTCGGCGTGATACGGCGCACGCGCAAGGTCCAGCCGACTTTCGCAGGTGGCAAGTCGACACGGTGGGAACGTTCGTACTTGGTGGTAGTTTTGCCACTGAACGCGGCGGCCAGCACCTCTGTAAATGCGCCGCCGTCGGTGGACAGGTCAATGGCGTACTGCACGGTATAACCGTTGGTGTCGCCGTTGCTGGTGTTGGTCTGCGACAGCCGCGTCACGGCCAGGCGAACCCGTACCGCCGACAGTTGCAGGTTGGAATAGGACTTGGTCCAGGGCTGATCACTGCGCAGCTCGACGGACACCGGGCTTTCGTTTTCCACCGCCGGGAAGCCAGGTATGTGTGACTGGTCCTGGCTGCCATTGCGGGTGTCGAGGGTCACGCCACTGAAGTTGAGGCTGCCATCGGCGTTGGCCAGCGGGGTCTCGTCAAGAAACACCGAGCGCTTATCGTTTTTCAAACCGACAATCTCGCCTTCGCTGACGAGATCGAGGATACGGGCATAGGCCGTACTTTGCAGGCTGTCTGGCGCCTCCACGGAGGGACGGGGCTTGGACGCGCCGCCTTTGCTGCCAGCGAGAGTGAGGTCAGTCATGGCTTTCCTTCAGGCGAAATAAAGCCCGCACTCGGCGGGCAGGTTGAAGAGCAGGAACGTTAGAGTTGATCCTGGGTGTAGATCCCGGCGCTGATTACTGAGCTGCCGACGATCAGTTGGCCGTAAAGCAGGCCCACCGGGTTGCCCTGGGCACTGGTGTTGACCGGTCCGTTGAAGCTGTAGCTGGCGCGGTTGTTGGGGCCATCTTGCGCCGCCAGGCCCTTGGGTACAGGCGACAGCATTTGCATCACGCCCCCCATTACCATGGAGGCGCCCATCATGATCAGGCTCGAACCAAACGGTGCGCCGGCACCAAAGGTGCCGCCCGTGATAATCGCGCCAACGACGATCAGCACCGCACCGACAATAGTCTGCAGGGCGCCTGCGCGTTTGCTGCCGATCAGCACCGGCGCCAGGCGGATGTCGTCATTGCCGACAGGGGCACCGAGGCGCTCCTGGGGAATGTTCTGCTTGCCCATGAACACCGAATACGTCAGCCCATTGTCTTTGGATTCCATCAGGAAACGTTCAAAGCCAGGCAGGAGGATGCTCAGGGCTCGGATGGCCTCTGAAACGCTACTGACCGCCAATCGATGCACTCTGCCAAAGCGCGCACCCAGCACGCCATACAGGCGAACCGTGCGCACCTTTTCGGCAGCAGTTTGTTGTATGGCTGGCACACACGTTTGGGAATTGGGAGTCACCGCAATCTTCCTCATAGTTGGTCCTGTGCATAAATGCCCGCGCTGATTACCGCGCTGCCTACCGTCAACTGACCATAAAGCAGACCCACCGGGCTGCCTTGAATACTGGTATTGACCGGCCCATTGAAGCTGTAACTCGCACGGTTTTCCGGACGGTCCATGGTGCCCAGGCCCTTGGCCATCGGCGACATCAACTGCGCGACGCCCCCCATGGCCATGGAAATCCCCATGCTCGCGGCAAAGGTCCAGCCAGTGGTGGATGAAGCACCGATCAAGGCAGAGGAACTCCCCGAGGCCAGACCGCCAGAGAAGTACGACGCCGCCACAATCAGCGCAACGCCAATAATGGTTTGCATCGACCCTGCGCGCTTACTGCCCACCAGTACCGGTGCGATACGGATATCCGCAGCGCCTGGAGGTGCCTTGAGGCGATCCTGGCCAATGTTGTCGCGGCCCAGGAAAATCGAATACGTCACGCCCCGGTCCTTGGATTCCATCAGGAAGCGCTCGAACCCCGGCACCAGAATGCACAGCGCATGGATCGCTTCCGAGGCGTTGCTCACCGCCAGTCGATGCACGCGCCCGAAGCTCGCGCCGAGGCTGCCGTAGAGGCGCACCGTCCTGACTTTTTCATGATGCATGGCATCCTCCTGGCGAATGATCCGCCGATGTGGTTAATGTTTGGCCCGCAGGCCGTGTCGCCAATAGCTCACTGTCACCTCACCCCAGTAGCCGCCGTAGGTGTCGCGCTTGCTGTCGCGACCATACAGGTGGTGCAGGATCGAACCTGGCGCCGGGTAATGTTCGGGTTCGCTTTGCAGCACGCCGTCGGCCAGGTAGATCGCAGCATGGTTGGGCACTGGCGAGCGGATCTGCATCAGTACGATATCGCCCTGTTGCAGTTGGCTGACCTGCACGAAGCCAGCGGCCGGCAGGTTGTCCAGGTAGAGGTTGCCGCCCTTGTCCCACCAACCGTCTTCACGCTGATAGTCACCCAGCTCGATGCCCAGCTCGCGGCGGTAGTAGTCAAGGATAATGCTCAGGCAGTCATGCACGCCGTGGGCGAAGGCGCGACCGATCAGGGGCGCCTGGTAGCCGTTTGGCGTGCAACTGGCCCATTCACCGGTGCGCACCTGCCCGTCGTCGTCGGTGCGTACTTCAACGATGTGCCAAGGCAACCCGGAGGCTTCGCACGCCACGCGGTCTGCTTCACTGGGTGTCGCCGGGCAATCCGGATGGCTGTGCACTACAGCGAGGATTTCGCCGCGTTCTTCCGCGGCGGCATAGTCCTCGGGCGCCAGCCGAAAGTGTTCGCTGGGTGTGCTCGCCGTATTTCGACAAGGCACATACACACGCTTGCGCCCTTCACGAATCAGCAAGCCGCAACACTCATGGGGATACGCGGCCACGGCGTGCCGGGCAATCGCCGCCAGGTTGGTCTTGTTCATGCTCAACTCCGCAACAGGCCCGCCGCTGGAAATGAACCGTAGGGCAGTGGGTTGTTCTCGCCGAAACGCAGCTTGCAGCTAGTCAGCCGCCCACCGCATTTATCCTTGGCAGCGTCGGTGACGATCACGTCATTGGCATCCGCCACCGGCCCGCCGTTGTAGCCGCAATAAGGGCCGCGGTAACCGCCGCAACTGAGCCACCAACACACGTTGGCGACGATCTGTCGACGTGGCAGTTGCACGCCGTTGAAGTCCAGCGCACTGGCCAGTTCAAACTTCACCGTCTCGCTGCTTTCCGCGACTTTGCGCTCGACGTACCAGATGTCCGGCGGCAGTTCCTCTTCAGGGTCGGCTTCGGGTTGGCCGTCGAGGTACTTGCCCAAGGTGCGATGGCGGATCAGCCGCGCGCCTACCAGATCTTCGAAATACAGCACCAGCGCCGTGATGAAACCGCCGACGTTACCTACGGCCAGCGTCGGCGTCGGTTGGGTACCCTGCCCCGACATTTCAAAGCCTTCGGCCTGGATCGGCCAGGGTGAATATTCGTGGCCCTGCCAGAAGATCGATGATTCCTGGGGGTAACCGTGAAACCGGTACAGCTCGGCGCCCAGGGGAGTGGCATCGAGCTCGAAAAGCTCCACCCAGGCCCCGGGCTCCAGGGTCTGGATATCTGCGGTGATGGACATATGATTCTCCGGGCAAAGAAAACCCCGCACTACGGCGGGGTGGAGGCGGCGCTAGGGGTGGAAGGCTTGCTCGAACGTCGCCGTCAGGGAGTAGAGCCCGGCGCCCATGGGCGTTGGCTGGTAACCCTTGCAGCGATACAACGCAGGCTCTGCCAGTGGTGCGGTCCAACTGAACGCTTTGGCGCCAGCATGGCGATCAAGGAAAGCAACGATCGCTTTGATGCGCGCTTCGTCACCCACGAACGTCAGTGGCCAGGACTGAGTTTTGTTGTTGATCCCATCCGCGGCCGTTTGCTGGTAGCCGTCGCCGAACTTGGCCGTCTTCAGGCGAAATTCGACGCTGCCGACGGGCTCCACCTTGGGCACCCATGTGAAAGTTTCTGTGCTCATGTTTTCTCCAGGCGTAAGCCGTTGATGATCAGCGGCCGTTGATGGCCGACCAGATTTGCCCGCCCGGCTTGAGGTCGCGGGCGATCTGTTCGGCAGCGCCCTGGCGGGCGGAACCGGCATAGGCGCGGGCGACGTTCTGGGCGTTGGTGTCGGTGCCTGAGCCTTGGCCGTCGGCAACGTTGATGGTTTGCTGGATCACCACCTGGTTGCTGCTGGTGTTGCCTGATTGACCGCCGCCCAATGCGCGCACGCCCAGGGAGCCGTCGGAACCACGGCTCAGAGGCATGATGGCTTCGGGGCCGGCTTCGCCGAAAAGGGCCATGGGGGCCAGGGTGGGGCCGGTTGCAATGGAGTTGGTAAATACCCCTCCATTGGCATACTTGATGCCGGAGACATTGAGTTCATTTTGATACCCGCTTGGCCCCAGCACAGAACCTGCGGGAACAGAAGGACGCAACCAACTGGTGATAGCCGAGCCGGCCAAACTGAACAACGACTTCAGAGCACTAGAGGCCGCAGTTTTTGCAGCCATCGCTGCCATGTCTTTGAGCACAGAGGTGGCAAAATCAGAGAAGTTGAACTTACCCGTAGTCGCAAATGTAAGGACCGCAGCATCCATCTTTTCAAAAGCACTGGCGAACACTGCCTTCGATTGCTCGGCTGCCGTACCTGCGTTGTTTGAATACTCTTCGAACGCGGCATTGGCACCATTGCGCCAGTCATTAAGCAACTGGGACATATCGGCGAAATTACTTTTAATCTGCCCGGTTTTTTCTTGACTCAGAAGTGCCATCCCCTCCTGATCCGATGAGGCAGCATCCCCATACGGCCCACCCGTTGGAAACTTCAGCCCGACCCGCTCGGTATAACTGGACTGCGCATCCAACGCGCCAACAAAATCATTCTGCGCCCCCTGGCTCTGCTTGAGCACTTGCACCAGTTGCGCATTTTTCTGGATAAATTTTTCCGCCGCATCCGTGGCCGGGTCATAGGCCCGTTGAAAGCCCTTGAACTGGCCGGACGTGACCTGTAGCGCCGCTGCGGCAGAGGCGCTGACCTTTTTGCTGGCGTCCTCGATCTTCTGCTGCATCTCGCGCATGCTGTTTTCGGTAATCCGTGACGCCTTCGCCAGGGCCTGCTCCAGGCTGCCGAGGTTGAGCGTCAGATTACCCTGGGAAGCAGTTGCCATAGGTTTCTCCGGGTCATGGATAAAACCCGTCGAAACGGGTTTCAAGGAAAGTCGCGTCGTCCTTAACGCCACTCGTTCATCGCACGTTCGAGCGACACACCCCGGCGCAGCTCGTGGGGCATGAAGTCAATCATCTCGGCCGTGCCGCCGCCCAGCCGGTGGGTCTGCAGCGCCACCAACGCGCTGCCCGCCTCCAGCCGCCTACCGGCGTGCAGGGAGCCATATCGGTCGATATAGCGTCCCCAGGCCAGGGCTTCGTGGTATGTCATGCGTTCCTTGGCTTCGGCGATCGTGCGGCCGCCGACTCCGTTCAGCACCAGTTCGTGCCAGAACTCATCGGCGACCGTCAGTTCTTTGCGCCGCCACCCTGGGTGCCATTGACCTCATTGACTGCATTGAGCATCACAAACCCCAATGACGGCTCAAGGCCGAAGGCATCGTCATAACTCAGGGCTTCATCACCCTCGGCACCCAACGACACTGAGGCGGCGAGGTAGCTGGCGTTACGGCTCTGTGCCGATTCGCCCTGACTGAACAGACGCTCGATCACGCCGAAGGACTGGCGGCGAATGTGCAACGTGAACGTGTCAGTCACTTCCTTGCCAGTTTTGCTGTCCAGGTGCGTCCAGCTGATTTCCTTCTTCACCAGTTGGCCATCGACGATGCCGCCCTTGGCTTTCAGTTGTTTGAGGTTCATGGCGTCTCTCAGGCTTTCTTGATCCAGGCGCTGGCGCCGGTACGTTGGATGGTGACGGTGGTGGTCACGACCGCGTTCAGTGCGAAGTTGAACGGGAAGTCCGACACGTAGCCGTCGAAGGTGAACCAGGTGCGCGTCGCCGGCAGTTCAAAGCCATCGCCTTTAGCGTTGACGGTCGGCAGTACATCCTTGCCGTCGGACCAGCCCACGGCCCACTTCACGCCGGTATCGCCCTTGGCTTCCGACAGCTGGTGCAGGCGGATGTGGCTGGCATTGGTGGGGTCGGCGTTCAGGCCCAGGCTCGCTGTGCCAGGGGTGCGCAAACCTTTCTTGTAGCTGCGCTCTTCGGCATTGAGGCTGGTGTCTTCAATCTGCTCGGCCGGCGCGCCGCCCGGTTCGAACGAAGTGGCGTGCTCGACTTCCAGCACGGTATAGGGCCCGGTGCCGGAGACCGGCGGAACGAGGGCGAAAATCTGGGTACCTTGGGTAAGAATCGACATCGAGTGTTCTCCATGAACAATAAAAAACCCGCGAAGGCGGGTTGTGGGGTGCAACGGCTATGGTGCTGCGTACAAGGCAGGTCGAGACGGGATCAGGGCGCCGGTTTGCCGTCCAGGTAAGGCGGTGCATTCGGGTCCGGTTCTCGGCTCTTGATCACGTCGACCAACGCCTGGTTGCTCTGGGCCAACAGCCGAATGGCGGCATTGAGCGCCACCTGGCCATCGGTCTGGGTTTGCAGGGCGGCGATCAAACGGTTGATCGCGGCCAATTCTTCGTCATTCATAGGCATCCTGGTTCCTGTAGCGAGTCAGTGGTGAACGTGCAGCGGTGGTGATCACGACGCCAAGCCACCGGCCAGGATCGAACTGCGATATCCCGTCGCAGGGTCCCCAACGTGGGTCACCTTGGTGATCGACCAGCGCCCCTGCATGTACACAGGCCAGGTGTCATCCAGCACCAGCAACCCTTCGGCCGCCAGCAACGGGTTGCCTGGGCAATCAATCTGTAACTTCAAGCCTTCACGGCCCACGCGGCGCAGTTCGCCTTCGGCCACGGCGCGGGCTTCGGCTTCGTTCTGGCAGGGCTGGCGCAAGGTCTTGAACGGGGCGATCCCGACCTGGACCACCCGCTGCTTGCCGGCGGCGGCGTCCCACCAGCTGACGCGGCTGCCCATGTATTTGGAGCGTGATTTTTCATCAAGTTTGGCGGTGATAAAGGCCTGCTCTCCCGGGCGGTTGTCGCGTGTCACGGATAACTTCACTTCGGGCAATAGCTGGCCGGTGAGTGATTTGGCCTGCCCCGCTTCGGCCAGCACATAAAGCTCGTTGAACGGCTTGGTGACCGCGTTGTAACGCTTGGCCAGGCGGGTGATGAAGGCCATGTCGCTTTCGTTTGACTGATCGATATGCTCAATCGCAATACCGTCCAACGTCGGTGCCACACGCGGTGAAAAACCATGACGGCTGACCAGTTGGCGAAACAAGGCGCCCAAGGTGGTCGGCCCATGGCTGGCGGAACGGCGCTGGCGGTAGCCGCTTTTATCCACCACGCTGAAGGGCGCGGCGGTGGCGACGATCATCAGGCGCATCGGAAACAGCACCGGGGTTCGCTGGGTGACCACAAACTCGCCTTTTTCCACCAGCCCCGTTTCCTGATAGCCGACGCGCAGGCCGATCTTGCCACTGAGGCTGGGCAAGCCTTCCAACCCTTCGATATTAAGGGTCAGTTCCAGTCGATCGGTCTCGATGCCTGCAGCGTCGGTGTGGCTCCAGTGCATCAGGCGTTGATTGAGCAGCGCCGCGTTGGCGCCGTAGAACTCCACGATCGGCGTAAATTCCTGTGCCATGCAGCCTCCTCAATCCCAGGCCAGAACGGGCCGCATGGCGGCCGGTCGTGCTTGTATCTCAGGCACGATCACCCAGACACCGGCTGGCAGTACCGGGCCGTATTCGCCGAGTTCGGGGTTCAAGCGCCAAAGGGTTTCTTCGGCGGCGTCATCGCAACGGCCCAACTCGCGGTAGAGCAACAGGTTGACCGAGTCACCGGCAATACTTCGCACTCTACGCATTGACGAATTCCTCCAGCTCAAGGGTCCAATTCATGACCATGGCGGTGCCGTCATCGATCACATTGCTTTGGGCTTCCACTACCGAATTGATACGCCACAGGCCCCAGTTGCGGCCGATGCCATCCACCAGCGGCAAAGGCGCTCGCGCATTTTGCAGAGCGCGCAATTGGTCCAGGCGCTGCATGCCGATAGCGCGCATGGCTGTACCGCTGAACGTGAGTTTTTCCAGCTTCTGGCCGTTCTGCCGCGACTGGGGTTTGCTGGCGATAATCGCCAGGTCGCTCCAGCCACCATCGCTGTTGCGGGTCAGTGTTGAATAGGCGAACCCTCGGGATAAACCAAAAATAAAGTCGCCCAGTACCATTTGTTGTCGCATCAATCACCTCCTGGATCGGCCAATGCCGCGTTGCGTCGAATGCCCAGGGAATCGGTGACCATCGGCACGCATTGGAACTGCAGGGCCTGGATCACTTGATTGACCACTTGCTGGGCATCCGCCGGGTTAACGCCGGTAATCTGGATACTCGGTGAGAGCGTGACCTGGACATTGTCGGTACGGGCACTGTTGAGTTCCTTGCTCAGCGCGTTGGGCGCAGGTAGGCGATCATTTGCGCCAAACACCTTGTCACCCAGCCAGCTGCCCGCCTCGCTGCCCAGCAGGCCACCGATGGCGCCGCCGATTGCGGTGCCGACACCGGGGAAAACCAGGGTACCGAGCGCGGCACCGGCGGACGCTCCAGCCCAGGCGCCACCGGCGCTGCTCAGGCCAGTCCCGACCGCCTTGACATCCCCGTTGCGTACGCCCTGAATCACATCAAAAGCAGTGTCGGCGTACCTCATCGGGCCAAGGCGGCGAGCACCGGCCACTCCCAATTTGCTCACTGTTCCCAGCGGGTTGGAAGGCATCTTCAGCGGGCCAGGCAAAGCCTCACGACTGAAATGGAGAGTATGGGGCGCAGCAGCAGTTACCCGGCCTTCGGAAGGCAAGGGGATAAGCTTGCGCTCTACTGCCTCGATCAACCCAGGGCCTCTGCTCGCTGTCGACTGGCCTGAAGACCTGCTCTTGCTTGGACGGTTCGCCACGACCGCACGCGGTTGCAACCTTTGAGCCGTCCGCCCCGCATCGAAGCCTAAGAACGGCGCAGGTAACAATGCCTTTGCATCACGTTCGAGGCTGGTTAGCAGCCTCGAAAATACACCGCCTTTTTTGCTGGCAGGCGATCGTTTGGTCGAGGCTGTCTTGGGCACTAGCGGCTGTTTTTGCTGCCTGATCTGCGCGCGCTGAGTGTTTTGAACGCTCTGCTTTTTTTGCGACTTCGACTGACGAGGGCTCTTTTTCCCGCGCGAGCCCTGCGAGCGCGAACGAGGACTTTCGATGGGGTGCTGAGTGGCCGTCGCACAACAGCACGATTTATCTTTCGCAGAACCGCCATCCTTGAACAGCTTGCCAACACCGGGAAGCTTACCCAGCGTCGCATCAACCACGTTGCCAGCAACGCGGGTTTTTATCGTGTCTCCCACACTTGAAAAAAAGCTGGAAAACACCGGCGTAATGGCTCCAGCCGTTTTAATCGCGCCAGCCAGAGCCGGTGAATCTTTAGCCACGTCACTGGCGCTGTCCATCAGGCCCGCCTTGGCTTTCAGCCAAAGCGCTTCGCCCAATACCGGCGTGGCATCCAGGGTCGTAGAGAAACGTTTGCCGCTTTCGCTGGACTCCTCGCGCAGCACCTTGATCGACTTTTCCGACGTTGCGGTTTTATCAAACTTCAGTTGGCTGCCTGAATGCTGCAGCGCACTTGCCAGGTCGATTATTTGCGCGGTGCCCAGCGTCATGGCCTCGCGGGTATGGCGCAAATTCTCTGAGGTAGTCGAGGCGGATTCAGACACCCTCTTCGATTCTGCCTGCTCACCCAGCTTGGGTGAACGCACCTCAATGGCCCTCAGCGACGACAGCGCCGTGTCGAGAGAATCCACACCCTCACGCAATGAGCCGAGCGACAGTGCGAGCTCATCAAGTTTGAGCGTTGCGTTGGTGAGTGCGGCAACGGTTCCGGACAAGTCAGCCAAATCTGTTGACGGGGTAGAGCTGCCAACCGACAACGCGCCAGGGCTAAGGATATCGGCGTCACGTGCGCCGCCTGTACTGCCGAACGCATCCCGGCCATTCCTGGCGACGGCATAGGCGAGCGAATAATTGTCCTGCATCCCGCTTACTCCTGTTTGACGCCAAGGCGAGTGATCGCGATGTCGTAGCGGCGCAATGCTTTTCCGGCGTCCCAGTCGAGGATCTCCGCCTCATTGACCGAGTAGATCAGCGGCACCACATCGAGGATTACTTCGATGTCGCGCTGCGAAAGAAGGCCGCCGGTTGATTTAAAAAATCGTCGATACGCTCCTGCAGTTCCGTCCAGTCGGGCACGGTCAAACCGGCCAGGTCGGGGATCATCAGGCCGGTGCAATGGGCCGTGATGAACTCGGCGCGCTCTTTGTTGGTGGCGAGTTTCTTCATCACCTTGGTAGCGCGCAGGGCGGGCATTTCCAGGGGCAGTTCGGTGAAGGTTCGGCCAGCGGCTTCCAAGGGCAAGAGCAGAGGGACGGGTTGGTCGTGGGGCGTCACGTCTTGTGCCTTCAGGAAGAACGACGCTGGCCGGGTCGACATTTCGTGTACGTACTGAGCAATGCTCACGTAGTCCGGGCGCTTGAGTTGGTCGAGCTCTTTTTCCGACAGGCCGGTGGCGAGTTTCGCCAGTTCGAAGAACTGGTCGTCCTCGTCATCACCGGCCCGGGCCAGCGCGTCTTTCTGCGCGGCGTAGAACAACGGCTTGAGTTGAACCTGCTCGATCATTGCACCGGTATCGGCGGTGATCGGGGACAGCAGGATGTGCAACGGAGGCATCCAGGCCATGGGGCAATTCCTTGTTGAGCGGTGTTGAAAAGTGCAAAAAATCTAAACCTGAGCACGGCCCCTGTGGGAGCTGGCTTGCCTGCGATGGCATCCACTCGATGCTCCAGGGATACCGAGTCGCCTGCATCGCAGGCAAGCCAGCTCCCACCTTGACCGTGCTCGCTTCAGATTGCGCCGGCCCTTAAGGCATCAGCACGGCGCGGCGCGCATCGCCCAGAATGTCGACGCCGTTGAGCACGAACTTCTGGGTGCGCACATCGATGTCGATCACCGAAATGCCATTTTCCAGACGGTTGTAGGTGCGGCAGGACAGCTCCAGCGTGGTGGTGGCCTTGTCGCCCATTTTCAGCTTCGCCTCCTCCAGGGATTTGAGCTTGCCGCCCACGGTGTGGTAGGTGAAGTAGGTCTTGCCGTCCTGGTCTTGGCCGGCTTCACGCACGTTCAGCAAAATGTCGTCGCCCATGCGCACGCCCAGAGCCAGCATGATTTCCGGGCCGGCACCTTGCAGCACCAGCTTGGCATTGAGCACCTTGCCGCTCTTGGCCATTTCCTCGGCGATAAAGCGCCCGCCGGACATGGGCTCCATGTCGAACTCGATCTTCGGCGGGGTGAACTCTTCCACGGTTGCGGACAACGGCAGGCCTTGAAGGGTGGCCGCAATGGCCTGTCTGACTCGGTTGGTAAACATTAGAGAACGTCCTCCAGGAACTGCTCGATGATTTCATCGCGGGCGTTGAGTTGATAAACCATGTGTTCGTTCGGCGCGTAGCGGCCGTAGTCGATGACGATGAACCAGGTGCCGTTCTTGTACTTCTCGACGCTGTTCAGTTCTGGGTGCAGATACACGCTGCCGCCGGGGATGGTTTCGTCGGCCACCAGGGTTTGCAGCCAGTCGTTGATGCGCTTGACCTCTTGGTCCATGAAGGACTTGGTGAGGTTCTTGGCCATGGCTTTCTGGCCGGCCTTGACCAGCTTGCGGCTGATGGCATCTTCCAGGCCGACGTAGCTGATGAACTTGCCGGTGATGGAGCGGTTACCGAGCAGCGAGAAGCCGCCGAGGATGGTGCGGGCGTAGTAGCTCACGCCATAGCGGTTGAGCAGGTCGCCTTCGGTGGAGGTGTCGAGGATGTTGTACTCGACCACGCGGGAAACGTCCTCGGCGAAGGTCACCTGATTACCCGGGCTTTCCCACTGCTTGACCTTGGCCAGTGCGGCGATGGCCAGCGAGGATGGCGACAGGAACACGTTCTTCTTCGCGGCCTTGGAGTACACCGACGGCATGTTGTGCACCAGCAGGCAACGGTCGAAGCCCAGGTCGGCCCCGCCCAGTTCGCCGCTGTAGGTCACTTGGTCGGCAACGGAAGCGTCTTTGCCATCGAGCACCACACGGGCCTTGATGCGTTTGCCGAAGGAGGCGAACTCACCGGCCACAGCCTTGGTGCCGGTAAAGCCTGGAGCG
Source organism: Pseudomonas sp. FDAARGOS_380 (assembly GCF_002591235.1). Taxonomy (NCBI): domain Bacteria; kingdom Pseudomonadati; phylum Pseudomonadota; class Gammaproteobacteria; order Pseudomonadales; family Pseudomonadaceae; genus Pseudomonas; species Pseudomonas sp. FDAARGOS_380. The sequence goes on from NZ_CP023969.1 coordinate 281,090, forward strand.
CCGATGATGGTCAGGTCTTCTGGCACGCTGCTCAGGGCCGCCAGGCCCAGTTTTCGGCCGGTGACCGGGTCGTTGCCGCCGATCACATTGTTGATCGTGTCGGCCGGGGTAGCGCCCTCTTCGACGATCACGACATAGACCGGCACCTTGACCACTTTGAGGATCTGGTACACCGCCTGGAACAAGGTGCCCGACTCGGTGCCGGTAGGGTCCAGCAGCGCCTGGGTGGTGAAGCTGTTGATGCGAAACGGCGCGTTTTTCGGGATCGACGCATGGGCATTCGGTGCAGTGCCGACCAGGCCGATGACGTTATCGCCAAGGCCACCCATGGCCTCGGGGGATTCAGTGGCATTCACAGTGATGCCGTTGTGCTCGAAGTTCAGGACTTCTGCCATGGTTATTCAGCCTTCTTGGGGGTGGAGTTGAGGACGCTGGTCAGTTCCAGGCGGCCAGCGGTGCGCAGGGCGGATGCTTCGACGTCGAGCAGTTCCAGCTCCTCGCCGGCGGTGGACCAATGGCCGTTGCCGATGGGGAATGGGATGAGGACGGTGTAGGTTTGGCGGGTGGGCATGGGTGGAAATCTCCGGGTGGAAAATGCAAAAGCCCCTGCGGGGAGGGGCTTTGGGGAGGCGAAAAAAAACCGCTTTCGCGGTGGGGGTTACTTTTCTTCTGGCAAAGGGTAGCGCGCCTTGATTTCGGCTACTTTGGCTCGCCATTCTTTTTCCTTCTCAGCCGTACCGTCGAATTGCCATTCGAGGTACATCGGGTCAGCTTCGCTGACATAGGCAGAACGGCGGGCAGCAATAGTGCTAGCGAGTGCGGCTGCGGCCGCGGCGTTCTCGATCAGCGTCTGAGCGGCCTCATCGCTAAAGCCCAGACCTTTGAGGGTCTGCGGGCTGGCGGGTACGTTGATCAACGAGTCGCCCGCAGGAGTTACCAACTTTCCGATAAACAAAGTCATTTGATCAGTCCTTAAACCTTGGCGGTATAGCGAGCGTCGTTATCGTGGGAATAGGCCAGGCGCTTCTCTTCAAAGGCTTTGCCGAGCACAGCGTCAGCCTGAGTCAAGCTATAAGGTTTCACCGCCCAACGAACTTCCCAATCAGCGTTAACGTCATCCTTCATAATCACTTCAGTATCTAACTTGCTGTAGTTAACAGGATAATCAAACGTTTTAGTGATGGTATAGCTCAGCCCACCCCTCAGGTACATCCCAGAAAACTGTGGAGCGTTCGTTTGTTGCCCCGCGACCAAACCTAAGTACATAGGTTTGAGCCCAGTAATGGCACGCGCTGTACAAATCATACCAAACGAAACACCTCTCACCGTTTCACGGTAAGTTTGGGAGATCCGCTTAATAGCTAGAAAGTTAGCATCACCATTCCATATATATCCGACACCCTCAAGCTGCAAGTTCAAGCCAGCGATGTGATAAATCCCTTGACCAAAGGGCGCTTTTTCCTGGTCTCGATAATATACCCGCGAGACGGTAATTTCTGTTTCACCCGCCTCGTTACCGGGCATAGTCCACCAAACAGGGTAAAATACGTCGGTAGACAACCCAGTGAGATCAATATCCTGTTTATAAAGCGCACGACCATTAATATCCTTCGCCTGCACACTATTACGCCAAGCAGTAAACTGATTTGAAGCGGCCTCTACCCGCGCATCAATCTTCCCAATTTGGTTGGTAACCGTTTCCGTAAGCTTATTACATGCGTCCACAACTTTCGTGATAGTCGTTTCAAGTCCCATCATCAACTCCCTGTCAGTTAATCTTTCCAGCACTTTTGTCAGTGCTACTACTTCGCTTCGAGCTGCATAACCCGAAACATCAAATCAACGTGGCGGGACATATTGCCAACCGAAGCCGCCGCCATAATCGCGATCTCCTCCGCCAACAACAGATTCAAGTTCTCACTCCCCACCACAATCGTCACGCTATCCGCCGGCAACGGCGAAACATCCAGCGTAAACTTCTGCAGCACCCGCGCCGCCGCCGCTTTATACGTCAGCAACTTCCCCGCCACGGAATACACCGCCAGCAAGGTGCCGCTGGCGAGGTAAAACCCGAACTCGCCAATCTCATACTCGCCGTCGCCGTCAAATAGCGCGGCCATCCTGAGTTGGCGTTCGCCCAGGTCTTCGTAATCGACGATGGCCACCCGTTGACGCTCGTCACGCAAGGCCACTTCCGTGCCGTCGGGGTTGTAGCGGCCGGTGCCGGCGCCGATGTGGGTGATTTCGCCTTTGAGGCCCTGGTTCTTTGCCTGTAGCACTTCATCCAAACCTTTGGAGGTGAAGCGCACCAGGCGCGTGATTTCATCTGTCATGGCTGCGCCCTGAGGTCGTAATCGTTAATGGTGTAGTGCTGGGCAACCCCGGCACTGTTGAGCCGAGCCACCAGCGCCAATTCCGGCAACGCGCCGTTCAGGTAGAACTCGCCGTCGCTTAAAGGCGCGTCGAGCACTTGCGTGAGCGCGAGCTGGCCTTCGGTTTCATGCACGATGGTGATCGTCGCCTGATCGCGCTCACTTTTGGCTGCATTGATGCGGCGAATCAGCCGGTTGTGGTCGCCGCTGGACCAACTGCGCCCGATGATCGCCTGCACGTCGAAGGTGTAAGGCACGCCCAGCGGACGTTGCTGGTACCAGGCGCTGATATTGGGCGTGAAGCCCAATGATTCCACCGCGTGGCTCAGCGCCTTGGGCGTACCTGCCTGGCGCTGGATCTGCCAGGACAAAGCCACGGTCAGGCGTTTTTCCGCTTCGCTGGCCTCGGCATCCCATTCGCTGACGCCGCGGTCGGCGGCCAGGTAAGGCAGGAATTCGCTGGGGGTGTACAGCGGGTTCATCAGCGCCGGAAACGGCGGGGTGACGCGCTCAAGCAATCTGCCGAAACCCAGGTCCAGGGCCTTTTCCAGCGGCGAGCTGTTGGCCGGCAGCAAACTTGCGTTGGGTTCACTCATAGTGTGCGCACCTCCACCTCGACGCCCGTGCAGTACGGGGCCTGGAACGCGGTACTGACAATCGGCGCCAGCGGTTCGAGGATGTGCAGTTGCGCAGCGCCAGCACTGTGGATGGCGTAGTCGATCCAGCTGGGGTCCACCCGCCCTTCCAGGCGGTGGCAGGACTCTGCGTAGTCTTGCAGCAGTTTCTGCGCCGCCACTTGGGTCAGCCCCGAGTCTGGGCCGGCGTTGATCATGGCCACCACGCGAATTTTATAAGGTTGAATCTGTGCGCCTTGAACGCTGACAAGATCGGTTTCCGGCCTTACATCCGGCCGTGCAAAATGTCGACGTACACCGTCAAGCAAGTCGGCAGACGGCGTGCCGTCGCCCTCCCTGGAAAGCACAGTGACCATGACTTCACCCGGTGCGGTGCGCCGAGCGTTGCCGTCCTTGACCTGGGCCGCGTAACCGTCCGGGTCGAAGGTGTAGGTGACCGTGACCACACCGGGCGTCGCACTTTGCACTTTCACTGCTGGGCGCTCGCCCAAGGTGAACACTTCACGGCGATACTGCATGCGCGAGCCCGCCGCTGGGGCGTGGGGCGCCAGGTAGTAACGCAGGCGGGCGTCGTCGTCGCTTTCCAAGGTGGGCGGCACCGGCGGGAACGCGGCTGGGTCGCCTGGGTCGAGTACTTGGCGTTCCAGGCCCATGTCGGCCAGGCGTGCGTCCAGGTTGCTGCCGGTGGCCCACCACGCCAGCATCTGCTTGATGCGGGCGTTGTATTTGCGCTCATGGGTTTGCAGACGCACGCAAAAGGCTTCCAGGGCCAGGGTCAGCAGTTCGCTTTCGTTGTCGAGGCTGACCTGGAGTTTGGCTGCGCTTTGCGGTGCGCGGGTGGCGACGTAGTCGATGACAAACGCTTTGAATTCGGCCAGCAACGGTTCGAACTCATCGACCTTGATGATGGCCGGTTCCGCCAGTTGGTTCTGGCCGGGGATCAGCATGCTCATGTCACGACCTCGAAGGATTGTTGGCGGTTTTTCCAGGTGCCGGCAAACCGCAACAGCAGGCCGGCGCCTTGGCGGGTGGCGACGATGACCTGAGGGTCGAAGTCGCCGATGCCGTTGTGGGTGTTGTAGAAGGCTTGCGCGGCGTGGCTCTGGGCGAGGATCAACAGGTCGTCACCAAGGTTTTGGCCGAGCAATTGCGGGATCAGCGAGCCGTACAACGGGCGCTTCTGGCGAGTGCCCACAGGGGTGGTCAGCGCTCGGGTGGCGCGCTGCACAAATTGCAGCCAGTCGTCGACGGCCGCCCCGGTGTTCCTATCGATTCCGAGCATGGGGTGTCCTTATCGGGGGCTGATGACGCGTCCTTGATGGTCCACCACCGGGCCGCTGAAGTGCGCGCCGCCGGCATCCAGCAACAGGCTGGTGCCACCGACTTGCAGGGTGATGCCCTGGGCGCTGAGGGTCAGGCTGGCGGCGCCGACTTTGACGTCAACCTGTTCGCGGGAACCGCTGAAGGTGGTCGGGCCGTTGACCCAGTTGAAGGTATGGCTGGCGTCGTCGTAGTCGCTTTGGGTGCCGTCTTGATGTCGGCGCCGGGTCAGCGTCGCCACGCTGGAGACTGGCGGGAAGCGATCACTGTTAAGGCCGAACAGGGCCACGGATTGCACACCGCCCTCCCCCCCGCCGTAGTTGAGCAGCAGGCATTGCTCACCCACGGTGGGAATGCGGGTTTCGGTTTGTGCTCCGGCACTGGGGTTGAAAAAACGGATCGCCGGGGTGAGCAGGTCACCGTGGCTGACCTTGCAGGTGTTGCTGGCCGCATCAACCTGCTGGCAAATACCGATCCGGCAGAAGCTCTCGGCGCGGCGGTAGAGGTCCTCGAGCTGGGACTCCATCTCGGCCAGGCGTTCGACGATCGGTCCCAATTGCATGCGTAACAGCGCGTCGAACATGGGCTACTCCGCCAGTGGCTTGTATTGGGCCGGGTCGTCGATGTTGGAGACGTCCCAGGTGCAGGCAAATAGCGGTTGGCCTGTGGGATCGTCGAGTAACGTCGGCCCCAGATAGAGGGTTTGCGTGAAGGAAACCGTCCAGGTGTCGTAGTCCGTTTGCACGGACGTGCGCACAGCGGGCGCAGCGACGATATTCGCCGGCAAATCGCACTGTGCCTGGGGTAGGTTCCAACGGTTATCCAGCACCAGGTCCATGAGTTGGCTGGCCAGGTCGCAGGCGTCGAACGGCAATGCACCGGGGGCGACCATGGCCCTGAGTGAAATGGCCAGAACGTGGGCCTTGCGCCCCTCGCGAGAACGAATGCCCGGGCCATTGCCTTCGACCGTAACCATTACGCCGGTTTGTTCAGCATCGCCTTGAAAGTCCTGGTGACTGCCGACCTTGATGTCCGGGAAGGCCGCATGCAGCACCGCGCCGATGGCTTGGGGCAGTTGGGATGGCTTTTCGATAAACGTCATTTTAAGTCGCGTCCTTGCAACGATTAGTGCGGGTCCTGGCCGGAGCCTTGGTTGATCCCGATGCGCTTGGCCGCCCATCGCTCATAAAGGCCGATGGCCACGTCGGCACCGGCCATGGCGGTCAGGCAACCAATGGCGCCGGCGGTCCAGATCGACATGCCGGCGGCGTAGCACAGCATCAGGGCCGACACCCCACAGACCATGCACGCCCCGGAACGCAGGGCCAATCGGCGGATCAGCGACCAGCCACGTGCGCCTTCTTTATCGGCGCGCCACATTTCACCTGAGACCCCGCCGATCACCGCCAATACGATCACCAGCCAGATAGGCATTTCCGCTAACGCTTGCTGTTCATTTGTCATGTCACGCCTCCTGGCTGAGCAATAAATAGTCCGTATTTCATTTACAAATGCTTGGGTAGGTAGGCATTCCAAAAAGCCCGGTCGCCCGGGCTTTTCAGTAATGCTGTCCTCGGACTTTCGGCGCTACTGGCGCGGTACGGTCCTTTCCTCGATGTTTTTCCGACCACGATCCCTGTCTGCCGGATAACTGCTTCTGGTGCTTTACGCTGCACACCCGGGTCAGTTGCCAACCCTCTGAACCGTTAAGGCCGGTTCATCGCTGCCTGTTGTTGAAGCGTTGAAACTAAAGAGCGTCGGCATCCTTGCCGGTGTTGCCTGGCATCCCTGCCATCGCTTCGATGGCGTCCTTGCCGATGTTGCGTGCCTTCCTTGTCTTCCTTGGCAGCATCCTTGCCGCCTCCACCAGGCCTTGTTGGCTGGCTTGAGGTGAAGAATATGCATGTATGCATATACAGTCAATGCACAGATGCATTTATTTTTACCATGGAAATGCATTAATGCATTGGAAGCCTTGCGGGCTTGGGCTTGGCCGGTTTTTTAGGGGCGAAAAAAAACCCGCACATGGGCGGGTTTCTTCTTACGCGTGGAGGTTAGCGGGCGTACATGCCCCACCAGAAAACATGACCGAGGATACTGATCTGCTCATCCTGGATCTCCTGGAAGCTGTAGTCCTCATCGGGGTGCTCATCACGATTGAAGCTGCGCAGGCGAATGCCGGAAGGCAGGCGGTAGAGCTGTTTAACCCGCAACTGGCCGTTGTGATTGATGGCATACAAGTCACCATCGACGATATCGCCAATGCCGCTCTTGCCGGCATTCACCCCTACCGTGGCGCCGTCGCGCAACACCGGCAACATACTGTTGCCGCGTACCGTCACGCACTTGGCCTGGTCGAACTGCACACCGTTATGCCGCAGGCTGCGCTTGCCGAACCGCAGGCTGGCCTTCTCGCTTTCCTCGATGACGAATCTTCCTGATCCAGCAGCCAATTCAACCTCGCGCAGAAAGGGGATCGACACCTCGTCATCATTAACGGGGGTGTCGTCGTCCCACAGGCTTATGTCCTTGAGTTCCGAATGCATCGGGTCACGCCCGTCATCGCGCAAAGCACCCACTGCCGCGCGCCCGCGCAGGTAATCAGTGCTCACGCGGAAATACTCGGCGATACGGGAGATGTGTTTATCCGACGGATCAACGATCTTGCCGCTGAGGATCCGGGACAGTGTGGATTGAGGCACGCCAGTGCGCCGGTGAAGCTCCGTGGGGGAGATCCGGTCGCGGTCCAGCAGCTCTCTTAAGACGATAGAAACGTTGCGTTTTTGCATAGCGCGGATAGTGACGGGAGTTTTTGGGGTTGGCAAATGCTAATTTGCATATTTATGCATTAAACACGCGTCTTTCACTTAACTTGAATCAAAATACTGTATATGCAACCAGTTATCGACGCTCTATTATCCGACAGCTTGGTATTGCTGCCGGTCGACACCTTGCATGTCGACAACTCAAGGCCTATGTATAAAACTCTTGGACAACGTAGCCAGCAACGACGGAGGTGCTCATGGCTTATTCAGCGCTAGCTGTCGCTAACGCCTTCATTGAACGTGCGAAGGAAGGCAAGCTTTCGGGCCTGACGCCCATGAAGCTGCAAAAACTGCTGTTTTATACGCAGTCCTGGCATTTGCGCGAACGGGATCAGCCCCTTATGGATGATCACTTTGCCCGCTGGCAATATGGTCCGGTCATCCCGTCGCTTTACCATGAGTTGAAATCCTACGGTAATCGTCCGGTGACGTCGTTGCTCAGCAATCTGAAGCCCGACGCCGAAGATATTGTGTTCGTGACACCGAGAGTGCCTGAGAGCGACACCTACACCCATCGTTTGATTGACCGGATCATCAACAAATACGGCAAGTGGTCTGGCACCCAACTGTCCAACCTCTCCCACGAGGACGGCACAGCCTGGGCCCTCAAGGGCGCCGACGGTTCCGCCATCGACTGGGAAGACATGGCAACACTCATTCACCCAAAGAGCCGCATCCGTGAGTGAAGAACTCGACAACCTGGAACTCACCCTGCCCCCCGCGGCAGGGCCTGACCAGGACACCCAAGCCGGTGGCGAGCAAGCCATAGGCACCGACGATGAAAGAAACCAGAACCTCAAAGACCAGAAGGCCGAAAGGCAACTGCGCAAGAAATATGCGGGTCGGGCGTTTTGGTTTGCCGCTTGTGGTGTGATCTTCTGGGCGGTTTTACTGGTGTGGAATGGGTGGTCGACGTATTACTCGGGCAAAGCGCCGTTCTCGGACAATGTGTTGATTGCTATCACTACGGCGACTTCAATCAATCTGTTTGCGGCGTTTCTTGGGGTGATCCGAGGGTTGTTTCCGGCTAGTGGGCGTAGGTCAAAATAGCCTATTGGACCGCGCAGTCATTCCAACTTTGAAGGATTAATATGCTGCGAAAAGCCAGATCATCACCTTCCCGGCATTGATCGCATCGGCTTTGAACCGAAGAGTAAAATGATTCTGGTCTGCCTGCCTTATCCCAACGTGACAGGTTGTAAAAATGGCGCTGGAAAAAAAGAGTGATCAGAACGATGAATCGCTGAGTTATGGCGGTGTTACTGCTTGGTGATTCGGCGCGAACTGCTTCCAGAGCGGCCGGTAGCTAATCATTCAGAAACGCAGAAATGGACTTAGCTGAAGTCAAGCGACTCGAAAACTCCTCCCGTAGCTTCACCCGAGGAGATGCAGACTTTGAACGGATACCAGCAATCGTCTACATACCATCCCTCCCCTGTAATGATCCCATCCGCGAGCGAGATTTGGATATTTCTAATCCCGTCCAGAGACAGGCGCTCAGAGCACCAGACCTCAGCCTCGCCTTTAACAAGCCTGAGCCACACCCCATTTGAAACAAGGATGCTGTCTAATTCTGGAATGCTGACCAAGTACTCGATATCGCCACCGAAATGCTTCAAGAGAACGCCGCTACGAATGTCCACGATATAACCCTGACCACCGGCAACTATCATCACATGAAAAGTTGAACCCAGCGTCAGAACGCAACTGAAGCGGCAAAAACCCGGCTGAAAATTCCCCACCCAAGAAGGCTTCGCCTCTGGCGAGAACCTGATGACGAATCCTTCACTATGGTGCCCTTGGCCGGTAGCGCTGAACTGCAAAGGAAGAGGCCCTTCGCCCGGTAGCCCAGCAAGAATCTGATACTTCAGGGTACTCGTCATAAATTTTCCAGGTTGCGAAGTTCAAACTAGTCGAATCATGATATTACCTGCCACATCGTTCTAGGAGGGGTGTTTCTCCAATGCTGCCTACTGGAGAAAAGCGGACGCATTTATTTCCAGGACACAGTTTCCCAGTTGCACCCTCCCTATCACCACGCTACCCTTCCATTCGTCGCTGCCAATTCAGCGACCGGGCCTGATAACCCGTCAAGATGCAGGCGCAACAAGCGCCACCAAACCCGATTTGCAGGCGTTTTTTTTCGCCCCTCATTTCGTGCAATGGCGGCTGTGCGTGGGAGACCTTCGGGTCTGCCGGGTTCCTGTATCTCCGGTTTATCAGCCTGCGCACAGCTGCCACCCCATTCGCCTGATAACGAACGTGGTAGCTCTCACTTGATATGGGAGTTTTACCGATGACCGCTACAAATCCGCCTGCGTTAACCACCCTCGGCGTCACCCCCTTCTCCTTTCACTCCGACCAACCTCTATTCCGCGTCAACAGCGGTGTTTCCCTGCAAGAAGCCCTGCACCACGCCTCCGATCTTCTCCATGTCGCCAAGCTGCTCGCAGAAGATGCGGCGATGACCAAGGAGACGGACCGTTATGCGTGGGCGTCGCACTACTTGCAGGAGATGGTCAAGGCGGTAGTTGATGATGTGGTGAAGGTGTTGGATTCGCCCGGCAACATTCAGTAAAGGGGCGATAAAAAGAAGGGGGCGGCATATTTTGATAAATGCGCCGCCCCTTCTTCTATTTCTACCGGGTCGTTTGCGACCTGCGAAGGGTCGACTTCGCATGTTAACCTTGCGCCCATCGCAAAAAATGCTGGGCCAAGCGCCCAATGCCGATCAGTTAAGCGACCACGATTGGGCAAGGTGTGGAGCTTTTGAACTTCAGCGATGCGGGTGCTTCGGCCCGCCGGTACAGGGCGGTGATCCCATCGCAGCCTCGCTGAAGCTCGACAGCTCCCACATTCGACCTGCTTTGTTTTGACGTGCGCCTTTCTAAACTGATCGACACTGGACCACGCGCCCCCTTTGCCCCATCACTTTCAACGAATTTGCCTATTACCCAATGAGTAAAAACACCTCCGATCTGTCCTCCCACACCCCGATTGTGTAGGGGTATGTGGGGTATTTTGAAGGACAGCCCCGTGTTTTCTGGCTATACAGCTAGATCACACAGGGTTGCATAAATGCATAATTGGCATTGAATGGCATAGATTGGCGTACGGTTTGCCCCATTTTTGCCCCATGGGGTTCGGTCAATTCAGTCTGTACCTTGCTTCGATGATGTATTGGACATAGTCCTCCCCAAATGTTGAGCAGGCTCTGCATACAAGGCGTAGCGCATCAGCTCCCGTAGCAATTCCTAAGCAACCAGTCCTTGATCATCCCGCCACTACGCACAGAGTTCATGGTCGCGTCACTTCGGGTCCGCAAGATTCTCGAATATGCCCACTCGCTTGAGGCACCTCTCTAAAAAATGCTGGTAGCAGACTGGGATAGGTGCTCAAAATCTGAAAGCCAAAATATAGCCATTCATTGATTGCAAAATCCTGTATATTCATACAGCATAAGCGTAAATGATTGAGGCCACTCATCGGCCAGACGAGCTTACAGTCTGCAACTCATTGAATGGATGCTGGCACATCGATATAGTCTGTCGCCAAAATTTTTCAAGGATTTGAGTGTGGTCGAGCAGGATGTACTCACAACGGAAGATGTTATCTATTTCCCTCGAACGCTAAGCGACTCAGAGCCGGGCTTGATTTTTGAGTTCTGTTCACAAATCGCCAATCGTGATGGGGATGTGATTCTGGACGCATCGACGCTTTCGTTTGTCGATCCGTTGGGTCTGGCTTTGCTCCGTGCCACTCTCGAGTCAGCTATCGATAAAACTTTTCATGTGCGCTGGATGCAACAGCACCTACTTGATTATCTGATCAGGATGGAGTTTTTCGGAGGTTTGAGCGTTGACGGTATTGATGTCGAGACTGCAAGAAACCCTCAGGGTGAACCGGATCGATGTGTTGAGCTGGTTAAGGTCGTCAATGGCCAATCTGAAGAGATTGCATCGCGTCTCGCAGTTGCCATGGTTGGAGAGGCGGAGGAGCGAACTCAAGAAGAAATGGACTCATACAGGCGCCCGATTGAATACGCGCTAAAAGAACTCCTAGAAAATGCGCTTTCTCATGCAAAAAAAGAAGGGAATTTTCAGGCTTCGGTATGGGTCGCATGTCAACACTTCCAGTCAAATGGAGACGTAAGACTAGCTATCGTTGACAACGGTTGTGGCTTCCTTGCAACCCTCCGAGGGCACGCTCAGCTTAAGGAACGAACTGATTCAGCTGCTATCCGTGCAGCGCTGGTCGCTCGCGTCAGTTGTAATCGGGGGCCGTTGGTTGGCTATGAAGGAGATAGCCAAAATCAAGGTGTAGGTTTGACAACAACAGCTAGAATTGCTCAGGCAGCTGATGGCTTTCTCGTAATAGCAAGCGGAGACGCTTGCTTGAACACAAAAACGGACGACGCAGTGCGGTTGGAAAATGCTCCCTGGAAAGGGGTTGCTATCTCTTTTCACTGCAACCGCGACAAATTGCCGCAGATCACAATTGCTGCGCTGCTGCCTGATGTAGAGGATGCAGTCGATGACGACATCAGTTTTGAGTGATCCTAGCGTCAATTTACTTACCAGATAGATCTAGCTAATATTTTCACTGATGCGTACGATAAATTTTGTACAACGCATAAAATTGCCGAGGGAAGCGCCATGCAAACTCAAATCATCTTAGCGAAAGGATCAGAAAGCATCCGCACGCTGGGTATGAGGGCATCTGCCACGCCGTTTCGAAAGGAAATCGAACGATGCCTGGAAACCGGCCAGAATGTTGCAATCGATTTTTCGGGCAAAGATGCCACACAGTCCTTCGTGGACGAACTGATCGGTGGGCTGATCCTTAAACGTGGTCGCACCGTTCTGTCGCATATTTCGTTTAAGAACTGCCCTGATGATGTCAAGTCGATTATCAAGTTCGTGATTAACGATAGAGCACATCAATTGAAAGAGGAACGGGCAATAGCCTGACAGCCTATTTCGCCAAAAAACCCCGCAAATGCGGGGTTTTTTGTTAGGTAGTTTTTGTGCATAGGTACGATCAAGGCATGCGCCGCGTTGCGGCGCATGCCTTGATCGTACCTGCCGTCATGATTTTGTCAACAGAGCGACATTCTGTTTTTTTTCGTCATAATTTTGTCGTACGTGCTTCATTCTAAACTAGGCTAATCCGCTCACTCGCAACGGACTCTCCATAAATGATCCACTCTCGTTGTATAACTGTGGCTCATCATCTCCCGGCGCATAGCCCAAGCAGGGTTGCTGGGAACGCTGGCAGACCGCAGCGTTCCCCTCCCCCATCGACCATTAATCTCGTCTAGCACTGTCATCACACGGGTGGACTCAGCAGGCTGCGAAATAGCGAAAAGATCATCGGTATACTCGCCGGGCTGACACAGGTTGAGCAGCATCACTTCAGCCTTACTGTATTTGAAGCCTGGTCGGTAAATACGATCGACCGCATCAACAGCCGCCTTTGTTAGCAGTCGCACGTCATCGGTGGGATATGGCATGTCTACCACCACTCCGTTGGCATACTTCGCCTCCTCTGGATTGAACATGCCGGTACGGATGCTCACGCGCACCGTCTTGCACAGCGAGTTCTGGGCGCGGAGCTTTTCAGAAGCTCGCATCATGTAGGTGGCCACCGCTTCCTTGATAGGCGGCAGCTCCGTCAGCCGCTGGCCGAACATCCGGCTGCAGCAGATCTCCTGCTTCGGCGGATCCGGGTCGTCCAGCTCCAAGCAAGGCGTGTCGCCCAGCTCCCTGGCCGTCTTCTCGATCACAACGCTGAACTTCTTACGGAGCGTCCAGGGGTCCGCCTTCGCCAAATCCATTGCAGACTTGATTCCCATCGCATCGAGGTGGAGTTTCATCTTTCGGCCAACGCCCCACACCTCCGCCACGTCCGTATTACGCAGTACCCAGTCCCGCTTAACCGGATCGGTGATATTGACCACACCACCGGTCTGCGATTGCAGGCGCTTCGCAGTGTGGTTTGCCAGCTTCGCCAGGGTCTTTGTATGAGCAATACCGACACCAACAGGTATGCCGGTGCAGCGAAGTACCTGGGCGCGGATCTGCCGGCCTAAGGCATCCAAACCACCGACACCGGTCAGATCGGCAAATGCCTCATCGATGCTGTACACCTCAACTGCCGGCACCATCGCCTCAATCAGACTCATGACGCGTTCGCTCATGTCGCCGTACAGCGCATAGTTGGAGGAGAACGCGACAATGCCGTGTTGCTTGAGCTTGTGCTTGATCTGGAAATACGGCTCGCCCATCTTGATGAATGGCTTGGCGTCGTAGCTGCGAGCAATGACACAGCCGTCGTTATTGCTCAGCACCACGATGGGCACCTTCGCCAAGTCCGGCCGGAATACTCGCTCGCAACTGGCATAGAAGCTGTTGCAGTCGACCAGCGCAAGGGTCGGTTGCTGCTTAGACATGGCTGCGCACTGTGCTGGTGATCACGCCCCAGACTGATAGCTCATCCCCTTCGAGAACGTATCGCGCCGGGTATTTGGGATTTTCTGACAAAAGGACTACCTCTCGGCCGCGCTTACATAGGCGCTTGCAGACGGGCTCATTGTTCAGCAGAGCCACTACCACATGCCCGTGCGCCGGCTCAATGGCACGATCCACCACCGCGAGATCGCCTTCGAAGATACCAATCCCCTGCATGCTTTCCCCGGTGATGGCTACCAGGTACACATGCGGTGCGCGGATATTCAGGACCTCATCCAATGAGATGTGCTGCTCAATATGATCCGCTGCCGGCGAAGGGAAGCCAGCCGGAACCTGGAACGAACACATAGGCAGCTTCACGCCTGCCTCGGCGATAGGACCTAAAATGGTGAAGCTCATGATGCGACCTTTTACATGCACTGTACGAATGTACAGTTAACTTTGTAGGACGCGTGCGGTCAATTTTTCTGTAGGGGATTTCGACAGACGGAGAAGGCGTATGTGCGGACGATTTGTGCAGTACGAAGGGATGGCGATCTTCATTGAAGAACTGAGCCCCCAAATAGAGCTATTCAGCGGCTATGACGCTCAGCCAATTGATCGCTACAACGTCGCTCCGTCGACACGGGTTCAGTTGCTGCACGCCGCAGAGGACGGGCTGCATATCGATGCAGTCAAATGGGGATGGGCGCCGTTCTGGGCCAAGGGCAAACGCCCCGACCCGATTAACGCCCGTGTAGAGACGGTCACCACGGGAAAGTTTTTTAAGCAACTTTGGCCGAATGGCCGAGCCCTGGTGCCGAGTGAAGGGTGGTATGAGTGGGTTAAAGACCCTGACGATCCGAAGAGAAAGCAGCCCTACTTCATTCGCCTGAAGAGTCAGAAGCCCATGTTCTTTGGCGCACTAGCCCAGATTCATCCTGGCCTGGATCCCCAGGACGGCGATGGGTTCGTGATCATCACCGCTGCCAGTGATCAGGGCATGGTGGACATCCACGACCGCAAGCCGTTGGTGCTGACACCTGAGCATGCCAGGGAGTGGATCGACCCCTACCTTACTCCAGCCCGGGCCGAGGAAATAGCGAAGGAATGTTGCCAGCCTGTGGAGGACTTTGAGTGGTATGCGGTTGGCAAAGCAGTGGGCAGCGTCAGGAATCAGGGGGCAGAGCTTATAAGGCCGAACCCATCAGCTGAAAAACCACATGACGAACATAACGGCTGTGACCCAGCCGAGAGTAAGCAGAAATGAAAGACCTGCGATGCGCTTGTCCATCTGCTACCAATGAGTAATTGAAAGATCACAATAAGCTCTAAAGGGTTCATCTTAGTTCAATGAACCCATTACGCCACCACTCTTAATAAGCGTGAGTAAGCATCAGGCGAGATGGACATGCCGCCTCACTTGAATAGCAAATTGCGATGCGTAATCTACCTCTCAAATCAGAACAGGCCTCCCAATGCTGCAGGCTCCCAGTTCATGATTATCAACTCTCCGCTGACTTCGGTCTTGCCCTGCCGCGCATTCGCGGTGCTGTAACGAATGTCCACCATCTCAAAGTGAAACCCATCAAACACTCGCCGGATATCGGGATGATCGTTGATGCTGACCATCACCTTGCCTTTGCAGCGCCGCATAAAGTCGGCCATGCGCTCGTAATTCTCAAATGGAAAATCCACACCATAGCCGGCGGTCTGCCAGTAAGGTGGATCCATGTAGTGGAACGTATGGGCACGGTCGTAGCGCTCGGCACATTCAAGCCAGCCCAGGTTTTCAACATAAGTGCCGGATAAACGCTGCCATGCTGCAGACAGGTTTTCCTCGATCCGCAGAAGGTTAATGGCTGGGCCGGTCGTTGCAGTGCCGAACGTCTGCCCGGTCACTTTGCCCGCGAAGGCATGGTGCTGCAGGTAAAAGAAACGGGCGGCGCGCTGGATGTCGGTGAGGGTTTCCGGGCGGGTCATCTTTTGCCACTCGAACACCTGGCGGGAACTGAGCGCCCATTTGAACTGGCGGACGAATTCTTCCAGATGGTTCTGCACGACGCGGTACAGCGTGACCAGGTCGCCATTGATGTCGTTAAGAACTTCAACAGGCGCTGCCTGGGGACGCATGAAGTAGAGCGCGGCGCCGCCGGCAAAGACTTCAACGTAGCATTCGTGTGGCGGGAAGAGCGGGATAAGGCGGTCGGCCAGGCGGCGTTTGCCGCCCATCCAAGGGACGATGGGTGTAGACATAAAAAAGCAAGACCTTTGCTGTATGGATAAACAGTGCTAGGCTCGCTCCGCTTTGTGCACGAAGCAGGAGCCTTGGCTGGACTTGCAGGGACGATCTGCGGGGAAGGTGGCCGGGTTGGATGTTGACGCATCCTGCCCGGCCGCTCCTTTTACTTCGGTGTAGAAACTTCTTTTGCGTAAGCCTGACAGGCCCGCAGGGCGATCAATCCTCGGTCGCCGGCATCGGTGACTCCGATAATTCGTTGAGCATGCGCTGGGTCAAGTTGGGCTCTTGTGGCGCCATGAACCACGCGGCCGGTGGCGGTGGTGGTTGGCACTGAACAGCTGCCGGCGGTTTCGGTGGCGGCGAGTACGACCGACAGCCGCAGATCAGCAGTAGCCAGGCGATCACGCAGACGAGCCTGCTTGATTTGCTCATCGGTCAATTCCTTGTAGTGGGTTTCGTCTTTGTTCTGCAGGCGGAGCTCCAGGGCAAGGCGCTTGTCCTGCTCGGTACGCTGCAGAGCAGCAGAAGCTTGGGATATTTCGTTGAGGGTGTCCGCCTGCAGCCGGGCTTGCCGCTCCAGCACGCTGCCATAACGCCAGTCCTGAGCAGTCCAGGCCAACGCTGCAGATCCTGCGGACACCACCACTAACAGCAAGCTGATAGCGGCGATACGGAACTGCGCCGGGATCAGATCGAAGAGACGCATAACACCGCCCTCGCCCTGGCCCACAACTGCAGCCGATCCTCCAGGCCATTAAGGCCGCCGTTGATCCGGCGAGTGATCGTGTTGAACTGGTCCTGATCCGCGAGCGCATTCAGCCCATTCACGGACCAGAACCACGCCGCCGACTCTGCCGCCCATTGCGGCTGCTCGAGCAGCTCGGGAGTGCGCAGCAATCGCTCATCGCCGAACAGTGCCAGACTGCAGCGCAGGTAGTTATCGTGCCCGGTAATCTGGATCAACCCTCGGCCACGATAGCGTTGACCATCACCATCTGCAGCTGGCGTATTACCAAGCTTGGCAGCCAGAGTGCCGGTATCGTATTTACTCAGGTATTGGTCCCCGCCCAGCTCGCGGACATACTGCAGTTGACCGGACTCGTGACCAAGCTGCGCCAGGAAAGCAGCCTGGCGTTTCGGTGTATTGATCTGCCGATGCGCCATTGCCGCGTTCAGGGCAGATACAAAAACGCCCGCTTGTCGGCGGGCGTTTGGCATGATGCGTTGTAGCTGTTGTTCAGTGATCGTCATAAAAACTCCGGACAAAAAAATACCGCACTCAGGCGGCGGTGGATTGCATTACAGCTTCTCGACGCTCACGACCTTGAGCGGCTTCGTTTCCTTCTTTTTCTTACCCTTGGATTTGCCTTGCTTGCCGGCATTGCACTCGACCGTGGTCGACCAGCCAGACTGGGTAAACACCTGCTCCACTGAATCTGCCAGGTATTCGCCATCCAGCCCGACCTTGAAGCCCTGGGCGTTGATCAGGCGCTCGGCAAAAATGTCAGTCCGGCCAGGCATCTCGAAACGCACGTCGGCGGTCGAGCGATTGAATGCCGCTAACCTTGCCTTGGCTGCTGATTCAGCAGCAGTCTTGTTCGGATAGATATGCCGATCCGTGTGCACCGCCGGCAAGCCGTCCGGAGCGTCATCGTTGTCGATGGTGACCACCGCCAATTTGCCGTCCTTTTTGTTCTGATGCTTAGTCGCCACGGCCTTGTGCGAATTGCGATCCCCTAAGCTGAATTGCCAGCGACTGAGATCGCTGCGGGTCAGCGTGATCGCCCCGAACGTTTTGCCGCTGGCTGTCTGGCCTCCCTGGCGTGGCATCACCAACAATTTGCCATCTGCGACCTTGGCCGTGCAGTCGTATTGCTTAGCCAGGCGCGTGATGAAATTAAAGTCGGACTCGTTGAGCTGATCCACACGAGCGACCTTCGTCGCCACCGGACAGCCTGCCTGCCAGCCATTTCGAGCCGCGATGTCGGCCACGATCTTCGACAACGGCGCATCCTCCCAGCTTCCGCTGCGGATAGTCTTACCACTGCCGCGCATATCGCTGGCTTTACCCTTGATCACAATCGTGTCCGGCGGGCCGGAAACTTCGACCGTGTCGACCGCGTAAAGCCCTAGGCGCATCAAAGACGTTTCGGCATAGCCCAGGTGAATCTCGATTGAGCTACCTCGCCGGGGCAACTGCACCTGGCCGTCGCGGTCATCGATACGCAATTCAAACTCGTCGGACTCCATACCCGGCTTGTCAGAAGTCCTAAGTAACAACAGTCGATCATTGATCTTGGACGTAATATCGGCACCGTCGGCAACGATACGAAAAGTGGGGGTCATGGTTTTTTTCCAAAGAAAAACCCGCACAGGGCGGGCTGAATACAAAGTTTCTTTTCGCTTAACGCAACGGGCTGCAGGCGGTGCCGTTCGGAGTCAGTCCCACAAGCTAATCCCTTCCTCGGTCGGGGCTGGCAGATCCGGCAGCAGGATCACCACACCAGCGCGGAAAGGCTGGGGCTCGTCTCCCAAGCCCTGATTGGCATCCAGAACTGCCTCGACGCTGCCGTTCAAGTGCCCATAAACGTTATTGCATATGACATCGAGCATGTCCCCGTCAGATGTTCTGCATGTCGTCCCCATAGCGCGTGAACTCCAGAGTGAATACTTGTTTACGCGGAATACCGCCGTGCAGCAGCGCGCCCTGCTCCTCGTTGATCGACTTCAGACACCAGGTGCCAATCACCTCGCCATAACCCGTGGTCAGAGTGAGCGGTTGCAGCCGCCCACCGATGGTGCGTAACGTGTCAAGCTGCTTGAGGCCCCCCTTGAAGCCGGGATAAATCGTACCTTTGAGTGTGAGCTTTTCTTCGCCCATGCCCACGGCCTGCTGCGCCGGGCGCCGCGATAGCCGCTCCTGTGAAGCCCAGCGGAATTCGGTCGAGCGACTCAATTCGTCGAAGGCCGCTGTATCCAAGTTGAAGTAGTACGGCTGAATTTTAGGATCCCTGGGCTGGATGATCAGCAGGTGCGGAAATGGCTTCACCGCTTCGGGTGCCGGCGTGGCATCCACGGCAAATGCGCTGGTGGGCACGATGTTTGCCAACGAGGGATTAACCTTTCCGGCGACCTTGTTGATCGCCGTCGCAGCTTTTCCCGCCTGCTCCTTCAACGCCCCCATTCGCTCCTGCACTTCGGCGGCGCCCCGTGTCGCACGGCTGTACACAGCCAGCACCTGGCCGGCCTTGGCCTGTGCCGCATCCACGCCGCGCATCACCCGCTGGAGCTTGGCACCGACAGCAGGTCCCACGAACGGGATATTTTCCAGCTCGGCCGCTGCACCCGTTATCTCCCTTATAGCACCGTTGACGGGCCCAAGCATGCCCTCAGCACTACGTCTACCAGCCTCCCCGGCGTCAACCAGGTACTTGAAGCCCGACTGCATCTGTTCCATATAAGCCATAGGCCCTCCTTACAGGTGCGGTTCGTCGTACAGCTTTGCGGCGTTTTGTTTCGCCGCATCAGCCATCATTAGCCGCATGTGCGGCATGAGGTCTTGCGCCAGGCGTTGCGGGTCTTTCACATCCCCCTGCACGTTAACCGGCATGTTCAGCGAATACTGAAACTGCTGTTCCACTTTGGTCGGGACAGGCTTTTCCGGCTCTTTGGGCTGGATCGCTACAGCCGCCGGCTTGGTCGGAGCCGACACCGCTAGAGACCGTGCTACATCACCCAGGATTGGCGCTTGCGGTGCAGGCGCCATCAGCAATGCACCCGAACCGTCTGCCCGGTTGAATGACTTGCCCATGGCGGCCAAGCTTGGAATGGCTGGGCCCGGTCGAGGCGCCATCAGCAACGGCGTCACCGGTGGCGCGGGCTTTTCGTCCTCCCCTCCGAACCACGACTTACCTGCAGCACCGCCCAGCGCCGAACCACCCATGCTGCCTAAGTAAGCGCCTACCAGCCCACCAATAGCGGTGCCGATGATAGGCACCACCGAGCCAATAGCCGCTCCTGCAGCAGCACCGGCCATAGTGCCGGCGAGATTGCCAGCGGCAGCACCATAACCCTCGGCCTTTTCGTCCTTGGTCTTAGCATTCTCATAGGTGTCAAAGGCCATGGCGCCGGCCTCAATGAGCGAGCCACCAGGTATTGCCTTGGCGGCTTTACCAATCTTACCGACCGCTTGCACAACCCCGCCCAGTTTAGCTATCGCCCCGCTTGGAATAGAAACAGGTGGAATAAGCGGACGCGGGACCGGTACCGCAGGCCGTGGCAGCGGTGGACGCGGAACCGGTGTGGCAGGCAGTGGCACCGGCGGACGCGGGACCAGTACTGCTGGCCGAGGCAGCGGCGGACGCGGAGCCGGCGCTGCAGGCAGTGGCACAGCTGGGCGCGGGACAAGTGCTGCTGGCCGTTGCAGCGGCGGACGCGGAGCCGGTGCTGCAGGCCGTGGCAACGCCGGACGCGGAGCCAGTGCTGCAGGCCGTGGCACCGGAGGACGCGGAGTCGGTGCTGCAGGCCGTGGTACCGGTGGACGCGGAGCCGGCATCCGAGCACGCAGCGAGGTCGGGCGACGTCGCGGAATATTACGTCTTGAACCGCGCCCACGTCGGCGGGTTTCACCTGGCCCCCCAGGTCCCCCCATGGCATTCAAGTTAACGACGAAGACCTTTTGGACGCCGTCGCCATTCGACGCAGCATCGTCACCTCCCGCGCTGTCATCGCCAGATACCGCTTCTTTAGCCAGCGAAACCACTTTGAGGCCAGTCGCGACGATGCCTAACTTACCGGTCTTACTCTCATCCTTTCCCTCACCATCAACCGACTCACCCTTGAGAGCGGCTACTGCCTTGAGCCCAGTCTCAACTAACGACAGGGCCTTGCTGGCCTTACCTTTCGCCTCGCCGCCCTTTCCTACGCCCCCAGCGCCATCCTTGGAGTTGGTCACAAAGACCTTTTGCACTTCGCCGGATTTGCCACCCAACGATCCCCGCGCGACGTTGAGCAAACCTTTAGCGATTTTGAACGAACTGAGCAGCCCCTTGAGCGCGACAAACCCTCCCCCGACCGCCGCGATACCCGTCACCACACCTGGCGCGCTGTCAGACAGCGAGGTAATGCCCCTGGTGACTTTGGTCAGTGCTTCCGCCACGGTGTCTGTGACCGGGCGCAGGGCGTCCCCAACGCTGCGCATGGCGTCATCCATTGACTGGGCCATTTCGGCCCACTTCTGCGACGACGCCTCACGTCGCTCGCTGAGGTTCTTGTCGAGAATGCCCGTTGCATCGCGCGAATCGTTTTTAAGCTGGCTGTACAGCGCCTTGTTCTGCATATAGGCAGAGAGCGCAGCCTTTACCTGCATGTCAGCGAACAGGTCACCGGTGCGCAGTGACTCTTCCAGCGAGGCCATCATGGCCTTGGCTTTCTCCGGGTCCGACTCCTTGCTGATCTTCGCCGTCGCCTCAGCCATCGCCGCCGCGCGCTTCGGATCCGTGGCCTGAATGTACTTCTGCGCCAGTGACATACTGGTTTCAAGGGTGGACATACCGTTTTGCAAACCGGTCTGCATCGACCCTTTGTAATCAATACCCGCCTTTGCATACGCCTTGACGGTGTCGCCAGAGCCGATTTTGCCCATCCAGTTCTTGAGATTGTTTGCCGCCTCATCGGCGCCGCCGGCAGATTTCATCTGCACTTGCAGCATGGCACCCAACTGTGTAACCGCATCCATGCCGGTAATGCCGAGGCTGCCCATGTTCGCCAACAGCTCAGGAAACCACTTGGCCATGTCGGCCGCTTCAAAGCTACCGGCCTGCCCTTGGTAGGCAATTGCTTCCAGGGCCTGCTGCATCTGCCTAGGATCTGTGATCTTGGCATTCTGACCCAGCGCGTTGATCATCTTCGCTGTATCAACACCGCTCGACCCTTGCCCCACGACGAATTTGGCCGCGACTGGCGCATATTCCAGGGCCTTGCTCAAGTCCATGCCGGCGCCAACCAATTGGTTAACCACATCGGCCACGTCATTACGCGCCATGCCCGTGTCGCGCGACGTATCAATGATCTTTTGCGACATCTCCTGCTCTTGCGGTTTGTTGGCAATGCCAGCTTTGATCGCGATATCACGAACAATCGCCCCAAAATCCGCACTGACCTTGGTCGGAACAGCCAGCATGCCGACACCGACGACAGCGGCGCCGACGGCGCTTTTCATGCCAGTCTTACCAGCATCGATCTGCTGATGCCCCTTGGCTTTGAGCTCCGCCTTGATGGCGGTCTGCCCCATAGAGCGATAGGCTTTCTCCAGTCGGCCGACCTCGATTCCCTGTTTTTTCAAACTATCGAGGTTGGAATTCAACCGGCCCAACAACTTGGTCGCGCCCTGTGATCCGCTGTCGTGGGCTTTCTTCCACTCGTCGCGCAGGCGAATGGTGTCACCGATAGTGCGCTGCAGGACACGCGCCTTGTTGCCTTCCGCCTCAAGACGCTTGATGCGCCCCGTTACATCTTTAAACGCAGCACCGACAGTCGAACTGACGGCGCCGCCGATCACCAGCCCGAGGGCGATTTTGTTCGCCATGTCACGGCCCTCATTTGGATAGCCTTATCGAAGGCGGCTCAGTCCGTGAGCCACCACACCATTTCTGCAAAGGGCATCGACAAAATCTCAGCAGCGGAAAATCCTGTTTCCGCCGCCAGACGTTTCGCGGCCATCTTTATGACGTGAGGGTTAAACCCCGTCGTCTTGGTCCAAACGAAAATAGCCGGCCTGCAGACGGTTAAAATCCACCAGCTTCAGGCCCTCCAGGTCCGTGACAGGCGCACCGGCAAGCGCGGCAAACAAAATCAATTCCCGCTGTTCGTCATCCCCGCCCGCGTCACGATTAGCCGCGCGCACATCGCCCACTGTAGGGGAGCGCAGGGCCAAGGTATCAACCGATACCCCATTGATTTCGCTTGGGCAGGTCAGGGTGACCTGGGCGCGATCAGTGTTGACCGACAGCCACGACGGCATTGATTCCGAATAGTCGGTATCCGGCACCAAGTGTGCATAAGCGGCTTGAACACGGCGGTAATCCGCCAGCTTCAGGCCTTCAAGATCCTTAACACCCACCTCTGCCAGACCAGCAAACAACATCAGCTCTCGCTGTTCTTCGTTGCCGTTAGAGGCGCGGTCGGCTGCCCGCACTTCCCGTACCAGCGGGGCCCGCAAGGTCAATGTTTCGACCAGCACGCCGTTGGCATTGGTAGGTCGCGTGAGCGTTACGACGGCTGCAAGCGCAGTGAGTGATAGCCAAGCCGGTACTGCTTTAGACGTTGCTTTATTCATTTGGATCTATTCCCTTAGAGGCCGAGTGCGGTGCGCACTTCAAGGAGTTGGTCTTTGCCGTCGATCACCTGAACACCGGCGACCATGTCGATTTCGTACATGAGGCGCCCGTCGATTTCGAGCTTGTAATAAGCGACTGCCACGGCGTGCTTGATCTCGGCAGGGTCACCGGCTTTCCAGTCACCCAGATCGAGCTCTTTGAGGCGACCGCGCAGGGTGGCAACCACAGCCGTGACTGCCCCTTTCTGCCCCTTGAAGGCACCCCGGAACGTAGCATTGAAAGCGGTGCCATCGGCCAGACCGAAGTGCTTCAACGACTCACGGCGCACGCCCTTGGTAACAAAGGACGCCTCCATTTTTTCCAGGCCTTGGTCCATCTCAATCGCACCGGCCATGCCGCCAGCGCGATACTCGTCAGTCTTGGTGGTCAGCTTGGGCAGCGTAAGGCTCGGCACGTCGCCAGCGAAATTAACACCGTCGACAAACATGTTCGTGTTAAACAAGGTTTGAGGAATCATTGACTAGGCCCCTTAGGCTGCTTCAAGAACTTCGGTCATCCACTGATCGGTGACTTCGAAAAGGAAATTCGGGTTTTCTGCCGGCGGCACGTCGGTGAAACGGATGCGCCAATAAACTTTGCCCTGGGCGATCTGGCTGGCAGTGTTCAGCTCAGTGTCCGGGAACACCTCAAAATTGATAATCGCGCCCTGGGCTTTGAGGTCGCGCATGAACGCATCCAGCCCATCCGTCACGTCCTTGACGTAGGTCTTGGTGATCGAGCGGTCAACAGCCCATTTATGGCCGGCCTGAACAGCATCCATAAGGATGAACAGCGTGCGAACACGCGTGACAAACGCCCACTTTGGATCGCTCGACAGCGTGCGGTTACCCCACAAGCGATAGCCGTCGTCGCGAATGATCGTCGCGATATTGGCGTTGTTCAGCAGGTTGGCCCGGCACGTCTCGTCGCCGTCCAAGTACTCGACAGCTCGGGTCGTACCGGTGATACCGGTGAACTCCTTGTTCGACGGCGAGGCCCAGAAGCCGTATTCAGCATCGGTCCAAGCGAACAAGCCCGCCGCCCAGGCCGAGGCCGGCGCATCAACTGTCTTGCTGGACTCGGTGTCCCAGTACTGAACGCCCGGATCGACCATGAACAGGTTGCGACTGCCAAAGTTATCGGCATAAAGCATCGCCGCCTCATCCGTGGTGCCAGGGCCATCAAGAATGCCGATTGCCCGCAGCTTCTGCGCCAGGCTATCAAGCGCGGTAGCGACCGCCTGAGTGGCAGTGTGACCTGGCGCAATCAACAGCCGAGGCTGCGCGTTGTACAGGCTTTTGCCATCGAGCAAGGCTTGTAGCCCGGTACGCTGACCCGAGGCCAGAACGCCGCCAATGATCGCCGAGGTTTGCAGCGCCGCGTCTTCCAGCTTCGGCACGCCGATGGCAACGATCACCGCCTTGGCCTTCGTGTAGATCGCTTTACAAGCCTTGGTGATCGCCGAGTTGGCGCCGAAGGCAGCAATAGCTTCGCGCTCGGTGGTGATCAACTTGAGCTCGCCGGCCTTGGCGGTACCGCCGCCGAGGACGCCCGGGGTGAAGGTGTCGCAAAGTCCGATGATGGAAGACGACGGCAAGGAAATAGTGCGCGCGCCTGTCTTGATATCAGTCGTAGTAACGCCGTGAAAGAAACTCATAAAGCTAATGCTCCAGAAACGAAAAAGCCCCGCATAAGCGAGGCCGGGAGGGTGTTTGTGTTACGTGTGTCGGAATGCAAAACGCCCCGACAGCGCGGGGCGTTATGAGGTTTGCTGGCGGATCCAATCAGGCTTAGAAGGCCGAGATTCCAACAAAGGAAAATCACGACTGGCAGGCCAATCACGTAGCGCCTGCACATAGTCGATCAGCTCTCCTGATTGGCTCGCCGTTAAGGTAGTGGGTCGCTGCGCATCAGTTTCGTCACGGTGCCGCTCGCGCAACCACTTAACACTTTCAATTTCAGCGTCTCGCCATTGCCTGGCTTGTTCGGCCAGAACTTCCGGCGATGGCGGCGGCGGGTCTACCAATACTGGCCTCCCCGTTCTATCTGGCGCAATTTGACGCCCATCCGTTTCACCGGCAAGAAGCTCTTGACGGTACTCGCCAGTAATTACCATTCCCCCGTTATCAGTAGATGAAAAGGCATATCGCCCGTCTTCATCAACCCACTTTGCATAAACCGTGCTTACCAGTTCTTTTTCGCTGTTCATTTGTTCACCCAACCAAAGGCGCGCCAGTTACATTGCGAATTTGTCACACCATTAACAACCGAACTTCCACGCACTAAAGAGCACATGTTCTGAGCGATAAAACCGGTCGTTGTTATGGCTGTGTTTTGCCACAAGGTCATTACGGCCGCGCCCTCCATTGAGCTGTCATAGGGAACAATGAAAGGTGCAGCAGAAAACTGCTCAGGAAACGTTATATTTACTTTGTCAGTAGTTGCTGCGGACAGCCCCCAACACTCAAGCATCCCGCCCGGCAAGTACCGATAACCGTTCACACCTTTTGACTGCCTAAACTCTGAAGACTGTTCGAGTCTCACACTCCTACTCGTAGCGCACCAACCGCCCACGCCATTACTGACAAGTGTTATAAAGTCGCCATTATTGATTTTAATCGAGGGCAGAAACGCACCAAGCCCAAAGTTGATAATATCAGTTCCGTCCGCTCGCACAGTGTCGGGCGCCGTGTAAACATGGTCAGCAAAAAAACTAATACTCGCACCGGCAGGCACTGAGCTAGCGGGTGGCAATGTCACAGAAACTGACCCGCTACCCGATAACGCCATCATGAAGCCAATATGTGCATTGGTCAGTGTTTTCGTTGCCGTGGTAACAACCTCTAACCCCCGATAGGAGCCTTGCGAATTTCCTACAAATTCCGTGGTTGCAACGGATTTATCCCTATCGAACTG
Organism: Pseudomonas sp. FDAARGOS_380; assembly: GCF_002591235.1. NCBI lineage: Bacteria > Pseudomonadati > Pseudomonadota > Gammaproteobacteria > Pseudomonadales > Pseudomonadaceae > Pseudomonas > Pseudomonas sp. FDAARGOS_380. The sequence continues at coordinate 307,225 of NZ_CP023969.1, forward strand.
GGGTGGCGTAGGTGCCTTCGGGTCACCAGTAAAAACTGGTGAATCCAGCGCTGCCAGCCCCTCCGTAAACTTCCGAAAGCTTAGGGCAGTGGTACCAAGATCGATTGTTCCATCGGTCGTTAGAAACCACAACGTGTCAGCATTCACTGCTCCACGCTCTACGGTCACTTGCATACCTGGCGTCACCTTCTCAGATGCGTCCGCATCTACCGAACGCACCCAGCTATCAGGCCCAACGACGTACAAGCCGTTGTCTTTCGCCTGCGCTTGATTTTTTACCAGCACCCGCGAACCTGCTGGCACCGCGAAACCGTCGATAGCTTGAACGCCCGCCAGGACCACAGGGCCCGTGGTTGCGACTAATGCCGAATGTTTAAAATCAAGCCGGTTGACGGCATTCGCTACCGAGTCGTCAACATACTTTCGAGTAGCGTTTACAACAGCCGGGTCTATCAACAACACAACGTTAGTAGAACTTGAAACAACAAAATTCATCCGTATAACTTGTGTTTTACCAGACCCTTGGGCAAGCAGCGACTTGTAACTTGGCGCGCAATTAGCTACGGCAACCAAATCTCCGTCAGAATCGAAAAGCCCCAATTCGCGAATCCAGAACCCACCTTCATCCGCTGGAATAATCTGCTCGGCTACTAGGATCCCAGGGTTAGTCGGATGAGGCTCCAGGCTATTCAATGGAGCCCGGCGGCGCTCATTAATCAGTGTTTTCTGTGAGCGATCAGGGATAGGGTCAGTACCGTTTGCGTCCCCTACAGCCATATGGGTCAGCTTCCAAGTTAGCAGCCCTGCATCTGACTTAACTTGCTTTGCCTCGCCAACCGCCGTCAGTAACGCGAAAAACTTCGAATTAGCATCAATCATGTGTATACGTCCAAATGGTCTATGGAATGTTCGCGACCAGGCACCCCGACATAGCAGTCAACCAAGATAGGTTCAGGCGCAGGAGGATAAACTTCTATTTCATCTATGGAACACTCTCGAATCCCGCTTCCGATAAAACCTGTCACCTCGATGTCACTAAGTACCGGCGGATAAACATCAATAACTTCTCCGTCAGATATGCTTGCAAAAATGTTTATAGCCCCGGTGGATTCCAGGCTAATCGCCAGCCCTGTCAGGTGACGGCTGACGGGCTTGGCGTCATCAATCAGCCGCTCCAGCTCCTGATACATTTCCTCAGTGATACCGGTGTCCAACACTCCGACCTTTAACGCAAAGGTGCCTGGGGTCCCTTCGGGCCTCATGTTGAACCACTCGATAATCTCGATCAGGTAGCCCAGAGGCTCTACCACACGGCGTAACGCGCCGATGGTGCCCTTGTGGGCATGTATGTAATAAGAGGCCTTGATGGCGGCGCGTTTGGTCGCCTCGGTCCATCGGTAATCCCAGCGATCCACCGACCATGCCCATGCCAGATGCGGCAGCAAATGCACCGGGCAGGTATCAGCGTTGTAGAGGTCGCGAAGCGGGACAATCGTTTTCTCGAAAAACGTAGCCTCCATGGCCCGTTCAAGTTGCGTGCTGTTGATCGGCAAAAGGCTTTTCATTTCAAGCCGCCAGCGTCACGGTGTAGCCCGTACAGTACGCCGCCTGAGCTTTGGTCGGGGCCAAGTCCTGCCAGCCGACCAGCTCAACCCGAGAAACGCCGGCAACGTGTAACTGAGCGTCTACGCCGGAACGTGCAACTTCAACGCCGAGCCGTTTGCGCGGATTGATCCATGCAGCCAGTCGACTTTTCGCCTCGGCTAAACTGGCATCAGCTTCTGGGCCCGCGCTGGTCATGTGCAGGATCGCCTTGACTTGGTAGCGGATCACCTGGGCGCTCTGAACCGTCACCCTATCCCCCACCGGCCGGACATCGTCGTCATTCAGCGCAGTTGCCACCGTGGCGAGCAGCTCCGGGGAAGCCTCACCCTCCCCGTCCAATCCCAGCACCGTTACCGTCACGTAACAAGGCGCCGGGCTTTCGGCCGTGGCATCCGCCACCAGCCCCGAGGCGTTACGCGCATGCAGGATGTAGCTGTTACGCGGGCCGGCCGTGGTCAGTCCCTCATAGGCCAACTGGATGCGCTCTCGGAACGCATCGTCGTCTTCTTTGACTTCAGGAACTGGCGGAAAGGCCAGTAGATCCTCTGCTTGAATGACCAGGCGTTTGAGGTTGACGTTGGCCCCCAGGTGATCGAGGTCACCGCGTATGGCGTGCGCCAGCAATACCGCTTTGCCGGCGTCATTCACTCGGGCGCGATTGCCGACCTTGATGTAAGCGCCAACCTCCAGCACCTTAAGCACCGGATCGCTCTCCAGCGCTGCAGTCCAGTTGCCGCCCATGTATCCGCGAAAGACGCCCAGCCCCTCCTGAAAAACCTCTTCGAAGTCCAGCGGCTCTAACACGGTCGGCGCCGGTAACGACGACAGATCCACGATACTCATACGGCCACCTCCAGCGTGACGCTGTCGCCTAGGTACTGCCCGACGATCTTCAGGTTAATTTGCCCGCCGATAACGGAAATGACGCGCACTTGATCCAGCTTCAAACGCGGCTCCCAGCGGCCCAGTGCGCGGGCGACCTCCGCCTGCACGGCGCTTTTCCAGCCATCGGTGACGGGCAAATCCACAAATCGCCGGAGCTTGCTGCCGTAAGCCATCCGATGCCGCCGGCTGCCCAACGGCGTGCCCAATATGTCTGGAACCGATTGCCGCAAGTGTGCGATGCCGGAAATGGGTTGGCCGGTGTGGCGATCCATTCCGATCATTGTGATTACTCCTTCAATTGCTCCAGATCTGGATGCGCTTTCAAGAACGCAAATTGATCATCACCACATGCGGTAACTCGACCAGCAACAACAGGAAGCGTCCCGCCGCCGGGTAGGATCAATGTCCGCGAGGTGAAAACCTTGTCGCGAAAAACACGCCCTGGTCCGATGGGCTCAACCGCGTCAGCAGTCACGGGAAAACCCAGCGGCGCCGGCTTCAACCCCGGAACCACAGTGGCCTCGGCAGAATCGCCATCAGTTCTAGACTTACTCATAAAGCAGACTCCAGATATGAAAAAGCCCGCACTGGGCGGGCTGTTTGTGGGTTGAAATTAATGCGTGTGGTGATTGCTGTTGCCACCGGCGTCGATGATCGCACCGGCACTGGTGATGCCTTTCGTGACGTGTAACGCGCCATCGATCATCACCGCTGCTTTCAGATTGATGTTGCCGGTGGTCACGTTCACGGCGCTGTCCGTCACGACCACCTCTGTACTGGCGACTTTGATGGTCACCGTACCGCTCGGCAGGGTGATGCTGTAGCTCTTTGCCTGCCAGTCGTAAATCAGCGAGCCGCCATCATCAAACCGCCAGACTTCCACATGATCCCGGTTATCCGGTGGCGGACCCGCGTTGCCATACAATCCCGGAATGAACGTGCCCTGTGACACGTCACCGCTGGCACTGACCAATGTCCCCTGCTCACCCAGAGACGGAGCCCTCCAATGCCTGGCTTTGCCGGCGGCGATGCTGTGCCAGCGCACCCAGGCGCTAGTCCATTCGCCGTCCGAAACCCGACACATCGGAGGGGAGGCAGCCAGATCGACCGCCACCACAAAGCAATCCTTGACCACCCCCGCAAGCATGCGGTCATGCTGGGCAGTGGCATAGCCGCTCACAAGTCCTCCGCTGGAACAAAGTCCTCTTTGACGTCGTTGTTAAAGCCAAACAACAGCATGCCGGGCGGCTGATCGGGCCAAGGCCACTCTTCAGGACCGAGGTAAACCTGCTGCGTCCATTCCACCAGCCAAACGGTGTAACCATCCAACACTGGCTGGGTCCAGTCCTGTAGTGCCTGAACGAACTCTGCCGGCTCGACTTCCAGCCCCCAGGTCTGAGCTCGGAGTAGGACCGCAAGTTGGGTAGCCAGCTGCACCGCCTGTTGCTGATGCAGAGGATAGATCGGGTCGACGACGATACGTGCCTCGAACTTACACACCAATGTGGTTTCACCCGTGCCGATATCGGTACCGGGCTCGATCTCAGCCAGCTCCAGAAAGACCGCCGGTAAAGCGATGCGATCCTGAATGTCCGGCCAGGCACTTACCGTCTGAACCCCTGGCAGATGGCCCACCAGGTGTTGCTCGACCGCCCGGTAAAGCTGGTCCAGGCTAAAAGGTTGGTCAGCCATTAACCGATCCTCTTCAAGTATTTCTGTAGTTCGAAGTTGAGCTCCTGCTGCAGGATCTCCAACAGACGCTCGTCCGCCTTTTGTACCCAGCTTTCAAAGTGCGGACGGGCTTGTTCCAGAGACACCTTGGCTTTCGCTAATGGAAAACGATTTCCATTTTCTGCGACCCATCCAGAACTTGCACCGCGACCAGCGGATACCGTGCTGTCTGGGTAATCATCAGCATTGAAGTGCTTGCTAGCAGTGCGAATCCAAATGTCTGGCTTGTTGCCGTAGACCTTCTTGAGAAACGCGCCTTGATAACGCCGCCCCGCCACCGACACTCCGCTACCGGTTTGCCGCGCCCGGCCAATCCGGCTGGACTCGATGGCATTCAAGCCGAACCACAACTTGCCGCTCGATGCCCCGCCGGACACTGGGTAGCTGCGTAACCGTTGACGCACTGCCGCGACAGCAATGCGCTCCTGCCTGCTGACTGCACGGGCAATGTGCGTGCGCAACCAGCCCAACGTCTTGTTGATCGCGCGTCGGTGGGCCGCAGCAGCTGCCTTGGGCACCAACTTGGCGAAGTCCTGAAACGCCTGGAGATCTGCAGCTGACGACTGGATCGAGATCATCCCGCCGCCGGCCGAGGGTTTGACGTAGCTACCGATGCTCATGGGCGCAGCCTCAGGATCAAGGCGACCAGACCGTCGCCGCTCGGCTCCAGCTGCAGCAAGTCGTAATCGCCGCCGCCGTCCAGGGCGGGCAAGTCGATGCTGACCAAAAGCCCGCGTTTCAAGCCTTCCGAATCACTGACGCGGATCTCAAACCGAGGCTCACGCAAGCCGGTATTGAGCTTGCCGAGCTTCGGCTGCAACCAGGGCGCCGCAAACATACCAAGCACCGGCTCTTCGCGGCCCTCAATCCGTGCGCTATCGCCCAGTGTTTCGAAGACCACTTCGTCGATGTCTTCGATCAGATCGCGGAAGGCCACGATCACATCTCCAGCAGGATCTGCGCGCGAGGCCGCGTGCAAAGGTGCAGCGGGTTGGACTGGGCTTCCCCGGCGACACCCTTGTTGAAAGGCAGCGGCTCGATCTTGCTGTAGTACGGGATGCCCTGGGTGTTGACCGTTTCCATGTAGTCGGCCGGTGCGAAGGACGAGATGTACAGGTCAGGGACGCCCTCGGGGACCAGCAGTGCCTTGTCGTCATGGACGAACGCAACGCCAGCAACCTTGCCGCGATACCGCTCCCAGACGATCCCGCCGAACTCGAAAGCTTCACGTGCATCACCACGCAGTGACGCGGCCTGCATGGTGTTGAGATAGGTCTCTTTGACCGACTTGTGCACGATCAGCTTGTTCCAGAAGTTCTTGCCGCACAACGCGCGGGAGCCGCTGCTGGTGACGCTGCCGAGGGCTTCCTCTTGCATATCCAGCGCTTCGCCGCATTTGACGCGCAGCTCGGTATCTGGGCTGTTCAAGCCCATCGGCAGTTTCTGGCGATTCACGCCGAAGGATTTATAAATATCCAACAGGACTGTCTTGCCATCGGCGTCCAGCACCTGCCCGTTCAACGCACCCATACGCTGGAATTCGTGGGTGGCATCCAGCTGTCGGCGGGCCTTTGCCAGGCGCTTGTTAACTACATCCTGCACGGCCTGCAGTTCGCTGCGGGTACCAAAGGCGCGAATGCCTTGGATCTTATCGGCCTTGATGGTGAAGCGCTCCGGCAGGTGCACGGTGTTGAACGGGATCAACTGACGCTTATTCGCACCGACCACCAGGCCAGAAGTACCACGTTCACCAGATGGCACCAGGGCCAGAGTGTCGCCGTCTTTCTCGATCTGCACGGTCAGCGTGCTGATGCCCTCTTCGCGGAAAAGGCCGAGGCTGCTGATACGGCCCGGCAGGTATTCCTGTTCATTGATTGCGGCAGTCAACGAGGAAACGCTGAACGCATCGTCTTCAAAAATGGCGATATCGGCCATGGGGGTACACTCCAGAAACGAAAAATCCCGCACTCGGCGGGATGGATAAATGGGATAAGCGTCTTAGCGCACGATCACGTGCTGGTTGTTCAGGGCTTTCTCGGCGGCAGGATCAAGGCCGGTCAAATGCGCCTCGCTGACCTCAGCCAGCCGCACGATGGCACGACCGCGCCGGACAACATCGGATTCGCTTAAAGGCCCGTAGAGGATCGCCACGGCGTTTTCGGTGCCGTCCTCAGCTGTCGCTTTATAAGGCGCAAACTCACCGCTGGCTGTGACCAGGCCGAGGATCTGGCCCGGTTCCAGGGCAGGCCCTGCCGCTACGTTGATCGCTTCGCGGGAAATGTTGCCAGCGCCTTCGGACAGTAGGAACTCGCCCGCGTGCATCGATTCAGTTTTCATGCTCTTACTCCTTTCGAGGTTCCGTTCTGCGCCGCCTGCCGGCTTGCCCAGATTGAATGACTGTCGACCTGTTTGGCCTTGATAGTGGGTGCCGGATCATTGTCGAGCGGCAGACTGTTGTTGATTTCAAAACCGCCACCGCTGCTTACCAGCTTGTCGAACAGGCGCGCCCTGACAGCAGCTTCATCCAGACCGGCAGCCAGAAATTCGCCGGTCAGTTCCGGCAATCGTGCCGCGACACACAGGCCGTGCAGCGCTTTCGCCTTGGTCAGCGCCGCAGTGACTACCGCTTCGCTTTCCAGCTTTGTCGAAGCGAGTATCGGGTCCACCAGGTTGCTGATGCCAGCCGCCGCACACCCCTTGGTAACCATCAACGCCAATCCGGCAGCGTCCAATACGGGTGCTGGATCCGCAGGATTTACAGGATCAGTCGGCTCGACATCCGGCTCTTCGTCCAACTGAGCCAGCAATTCAGCCGGGGCGTTCTGGAAGCGCTGCAACACGCTGCCCTGCCCGAGGCAGGCTTTCACCTTCAGCCCGTCGCCCACTTCATCGGCCAAGCCCAAGGCGACTGCTTCGTTGGCCGTCAGCCAGGTTTCGGCGTTAACCATGCGCCGAAGCTCGGCCTCGTCGATGTCCGGCGCTTTGGACTTGTAGGCCGCAATAATCGCTTCCAGTGTCTGGTCCAGCACGTCGGCGACACGCCGGAAGTCCTCAGCATCACCGCCGGTAAAGGTGTAGGGGTTGTGGATCATCAACATGGCATTGGCCGCGATCACCACCCGGTGAGCGCCACACACGGCAACACTGGCCGCGCTGGCCGCCAGCGCATCAATGCGCCCGGTACAGCGCTCGCCCAAGCGCGACAGCGCGTTGTGAATAGCCAGGCCGTCGAATAGGTCGCCGCCAATGCTGTTGAACGCCACAACGACCGGGGAAACGCCGTCATCCATCGCCCGCAGGTCCTGAACAAACTGGTTAGCGCTGACACCCCAGGTGCCGATCTCACCGTATACAAATACCTCAATGGTCTGTTGTTCAGCTTCACCGCTGGCCTGGAATGTGTACCAACTTTTATCCGCGACTTTTACCTGCTTGCCAGCCTTGTCATAAATGCGCGGGATCGCTTTTTTACTCATGGTTGTTCCTTGTCATCAATCGGCTCGATGGCATCAAGCGTGGTGTAGTTGAGGCCCAGATCGGTGGACCTGGCGAGGTCGGCCGCGTTTTCCGCGTCGATGGTTTCCGCGTCGTAGCCGTTGCGCAGACACATCTCGCTGCGCGAACCGAAGCCCGCCTGCACTTCCATCCGCCGCGCCTGCACGTCCTGCACCGGCTGGATGTAGGCCCAGCCTTGTGGCACCCAGCGTGTGCGCAGGTATTCGCGCCGACGTTGGGCGTAGTCCTCCAGCACCAGGGCACCGGACAGCACCGCCATGTCCATCCAGGCGGCACGCACCGGGCGACACAGTTGATGCACATACACGCCGAATTGCAGCTGCTCCAGGCGCCGCCTGAACTCGTTGAGCACGACCCGCAACGCCCGGTCGTTGACCTCGCGCATGTCGCCGGTGAGGATCTCGTACGGCGTGCCCGAACCCGCCGCCGCTGCCATCAGCTGCTGCCGCATGAAGTCCGGGTAGTTGTTGCCGGCGTCCGGCGGTTTGGAGAACTCCACCTCTTCACCTGGCCCCAGCTCCTGCATGGTGCCGGGTTCCAGGGCGACCATGGGCGTGAAGCCGTCGCGGTCGGTGACCAGCAGCTCCCCGGTCATCGGGTTGCGCGCCTGCGGCCCGGCCTCAGGTGCAGGACGCTTGATGAAGCCGGCAAACAGGTTCGCCACCTCCTGGCGGAATAGCACTGCGTCGTCGTAGTTGTCCAGACTTCGCAAGCGTTTCAACACCGGGGCCAAGCGTGGTACACCGCGCAGTTGCCCTGGCTCCATCGGCTCGAAGATATGCAGCACCTGCGTCGCAGGCACCCGCACCAGCTGGTTGTAACCGACGTTTAACGACGACGAATCGCGTGGGTGCGACAAGTACATCCAGTACGCCACACGCTTGCCGGCCGGATTGAACTCGATCCCGGCGCGGATGCCGTTGCCGTTTTTGGCCGTCTCGAACTTGTCATGTGGGACAAACTCAGGTGCCAGCGCCTGCAGTTGTAGCGGCACCGCTAACCCCTCACTGAGGCTGCGCGGCCGCAACCGCACAAAGCACTCACCGGCCGTTTCAACCGTGCGCGCCACCAGGGCCTGCATGCCGTAGAAGTCGGTCAGTTCATCGGCGTCCGCTTCATCAACCCAGTCGTCCCACAATTGCTGCTGGAGTTTGCGCAGTTCCGCGTCATCCGTGGTCGGCCTGGGGGTGATGCCGGTGCCGATCAGGTTGCTGACGCGCTTGTCGATGACATTGAAGGCGTACGGATCATTGCGCACCGCCGCCCGTGAACGCGCCCGCAGGTTACGCAGGGCCGGGGTGTTGATGCTGTTGATGCCGTTGTCGGTGGCTTCCCAACTGGCCGAGCGTCGGCCCTCACCCGCGCCTTCGTAACTGGCCTTGATGTTCGACGGCAGCAAGAATCCATTACGGGTCAGCGTCGGATAGTGTCGTGCCATTATAGTCCTTTGCCTCCATGCATGAGCCGAACGACGCGAGATCGCGGCCCGGCGGCTTGACTCAGCGACGTACGGATCTCGTCACGAGCCTTGAGCAGTTCGTCGATGGAACGGTATTCCACCGTGCGGTCGCTGTAGCGCACGGTCTTTTCACCGCGTGCAATGGCGCGCTCGATGGCTTCGAGGTGCTTCGGGGTAAACGACATATCAGCGTCTCTTCAGGTAACCGCTGGTGGAACTGCGGCGTTGTGGGGGTGCAGCGGGTCGCGGTTGGGCGACCGGGGCAACGGGTTGCGGCGCCACTTGCGGTGTCGCGGTAGCCTGTGGGGCAACCGTTACACGCTCAGCAGCGACCACCTTTTCATCGAATAAACCGGCCTGTGCCAGCGAGTTCCGTACCCGATCCCAGTCGTGTTCCTGATACCGGTTGATGCCGAGGTAATGCGCCATCGCCAGGCAATACACCATCAGGTCGAGGGCTTCGTTTCGCTCGGCCTTGCCCTTGATCCACTCGATACGCTTGTGGCCCCGCACGTACTTGGCGACCTTGCGCTCGGCCACGCACTGGGCAAAGAACTCGTCCGGCAGGTCGTTGGCAAAGTGCAGCGCACCTGGGCCGGACTCGAACGGGTAACGGTTGTATATCCAGTCCTTTGCGGTGTCGGTACCGACAAACCACAGCTCGGCGCCGCCTCGTTCGGTCTGGCCCTTCCAGGTCACATCAACCATGGACGGCCGTTGAGCGATCACCGGCTTACCGGGCTTGCTCGCGCCCTTGATGGCGAAGATGTTGCGCCAGCGCCGCACGCGGCAGAACTGGTAGACCTCGTCGGTGTGGTGGCCGCCGGAGTCGACGGCGACCGCGAGAATGCCCAGGCCGACGCCACACGGATGCCGGTACCGCTCTTTCAGCAGTTCATCCAGTACCGCCCAGGTGCGCTCGTCCGAAGGGTCGCCCGCGATCACCCTGTGGTCGATGACCCAGCGCTCCATGCCGACACCCCAGCCCATTGCCATGAACTCCAGACGGTCGGCCTGTACGTCGACGGCGCCCGTGATCATCATCACGGCGGCGGGCATCGCACCGAGGGAGAACCCTTCCCGGCGTGCACGCTCGATCAGTACCGATGCCTTGGTCTGCTCTTGCGCGCTGTCCCACACCTTAGCCAGGCGGGTGTTGTAGAACACCTGCATGGGTTCAAGGTCGCCTTTGGCCTGGGCCTTTTTCGCCTTCTCGAATTGCTTCGCCAGCGACTTCCAGCCCGTCCATCCCAGCGGTGAATACAGCGCGTTGAGGTGGAAGCCGACCGTCTCGCCATCGCCCTTGGCATGGGCACGCCACTCGCCTCGGGCGAGCATGTCTCCCTTGTGGTGTTCCTCGATCAGCACATCGCAGTCAGGCCCGGCGCACTCGTAATGCACCACGCTGAAGTCCTGGGAATAATGCAGCCGCTCCCACTCCAAGGTTTGCATGTGCCCGCAGGTGGGGCACGGCACGTAGTAGTAACGCTGGTCGCTACCCTCGAACAGATCGTCGATGCGCGAGGCGCCCTTGATGGTCGGCGAACTGGAGAAGTAGAACTTGGCATTGCGGCCGAAGGTACTGCCCCGCGTTTCCGCCAGTTCGATGGGATCGCCCTCTTCGCCTACGTCGACCTCCCAACGGTCGATCTCATCGCCGTACACATAGCGCGCCGACAACTCGGCCAAGTTGGCCGCAGAGCCGGCAGTGGTGACGTACAGCGAGCCTCCCTCGAACTCCTTGGTGTCCATGGTATTGCGCGAGTCCCGCGAGCGGCTCGCCGCCACACGTTCGCGCAGCACCGGGGTGGCCTTGATGGTCTTGCCTATCCGAGACGACACCCGCTTTGCCAGACCCAGGCTGGGCAGCAGCGTGAGGATGTTCGACGGCACCATGTGAATCAACGCGCCGATCCAGTTCAATGCGATCTGGGTTTTCATCAGTTGCGAGGCAACCATGGTGACCACGCGCTTGCACGGGTGAGCCGGTGACAGGCAACGCATTGGCTCGCGTGCGTAGGGCGTTCGCACGGTGCGATATTTCCCTGGCTCGGCGGCGCCGGTATCACGCGGGATGCGCATGTACTCGTCGGCCCACTCGTCCACCCAGAGGCTGGGGTCTGGACGCAGCCCACGGAAATACGCCTCACGGTACACCTCAGCGCCGTCAGGTTTTTCCGTCTGCATGGGTTAACTCGTAGTGATCAGATCGCGTTCAAGGTCAGCCGAAGACATGCGCTCGGCCTCTTCCAGGGACTGCCGCAGCGCCTTGGTCAGGTGCTGCTCAATCTCCCAAGGGTCGGACATCGCCGCCAGTTCTGGGGCCAATTGCGGGGGCATGCTGAGCAACTGATCGCGCAGCATGCGTCCGGCGTTGTAGGCCCCGGTGGTGACCGCCTTCATATCCACCAGCGAGCCCTGCACCTTGTGAAACTCGGCTTCGGCCAGCTGGGCCAGGTAGTACTCGCGGTGTGCGCGGGCCTTCTGGAAGTCGGGTTGCCCGCTCTTCGCGCCAGCAGGCTGCGGCGGCGCAGCCGTGTTAGTCGGCTCGACCATGGGGGACAGTTGGCTGTAAACATCACGCTGGAGCCGGTCTTGTTGGTGCCGAGCCGCGACGGCAGCCTTGCTGGGGTCGGCGGTTTCGAGGATCAGCGCTTCTGTTGCCAGCACGTCGACCTTCTTGCCATCCGGCGACAGCACCAGGCGGTTGTTGTCTTTCAGCCAAGTGATGTAGCTCGGCGTCCTGCCGATGCGAACCGCGAAGGCGCTTTTAGACAGGAACAGTGGATCCGTCATAAGCCCTCCTTTTCAACGGCTTTTCAATGGAAACCTTTCAATTTCAGTGGATTGAATTTCAGTAAGCTGGCAGCCCTGCCGCTAACGCTTTCCCGCGGGTTTCATGCCCCGTGTCCCTCGAATGCCGCCAGGGTCCCCGGCGACTTTCGGCGCACCATTTTGACGCGCACCGCCACAAGCCACGTATTCCGTGGCCTCCAGAGCATCACGCCTGACCGCTGCCCGAGGGCGGCACATCGCACACGCCCAACCGCTTGGCGGCCCAGCGTTCATACAGCCCGATGGCAACATCGGCGCCGGCCATCGCGGTGAGGCATCCGATGCTCCCTGCCGCCAGGACCGACATGCCCGAAGCGTGCAGCAACATCATGGTGGAAAGCCCGCAAACCACGCAGGCCCCGGATCGAAGGAGCAAGCGGCGAATCAAGGACCAGCCACTTACCCCCGCTTTGTCGGCCCGCCATGCTTCGCCGGATATGCCGCCGACCAGGGACAGCACGATCACCATCCAGATCGGCATATCAATAAGCGCTTGCTGCTCGTTCGTCATACACAACTCCAGAAATGCAGAAGCCGGCTTTCAAACCGGGTTCTTTGATAAGGTCTGCTCATTCGCCCCAACTACGATTCAAGGAGAATCAGGTGGATACATCGCTTTTCGTTCAAACAGTAATCGCGTCTGTAATCTCAGGCGGTATCGTTGCCTGGCTGTTCGCCAGCCCCGAGAGCAGACAGAGTGCGGCAATGCAGATACGGAAGATTCGGTCATTCGGCGCCAAAGTAGCCGTATTGGTCATGGTGGCATTCGTAATGGCTAGAAGTGCATATGGTTTTGCAACCTTTGCAACGTCGAATGGGCCAGTGAGCAGAATTGAAGTGATCGAACTCTTTGTGTATTTCATGAATTTCTTCGTATTCCTTGGCGCCGGAACTCTGTTCGCAGCAATTTGGCGAGCGACCGTGCTCAAGGAAAGAGCCGAAAAAGCCGAACCCTCCGAGAACTGAAAAAATCACTTCTGCCCCCTCCATAAACGCAAAAACCCGGCGCAATGGCCGGGTTCAGTGTGGTGGTGTGTCCCGCTGCTTGCGGTCGCACCTATCGAAGATGGGTACTTTTTACAGGTGGATTCCGGTGGCAGCAAGGGAGTTTTAATGCCATGGCGCAATATGGGTGCGATACAGGTATGACGCAGGTGCGACGCAGGGACAACGCATTCTATCGGCTATCGCTTCTGGTGCCCTGTCTTACTTGTCCCACTATTCTAGATCGGAGTAGGACAGCTACAGACGCCTAAATACAGGGCTCTGCCCTACTGTCCTACCTTTATTACTTTTCTCTTGTGTATAGAGAGAAAGCTAAAAGCACGCGTGCGCGCCATGGGCGCGACTACGTGCCCGCTATGCTCATGTGTGCGTGGGGTGGGTAAAGGTTGGACAGTAGGACAGCCCAGCAACGGCGCGGCCTGCGCCTGTCCGACTGCGCCAAATGGCAGTCGGACAAAGCAGGACAGTAGGACAGAGGCACGCGGAGTGATGCCGAGGATCATGCAGCCTTCCCCATCAGCATGCCGGCGATGTGCAGGTGTGCCTCATGGAGCCGCTGGTAATAGGTATCCCGGCTGCATCCGCAGTGGGTGTACTTCTGCGACAGGAAGCTTTCGTGGTTGCAGTAGTGCTCGCGTACGACAAGCGACAGCTGCGGCGGCAAGTGCTTGTTGACGATCAGCTCAATGTCGGCCGATTCATCCAGCAGCACCCGACTTCCACGCGTGCCGCGTATCAACTCCCCTTTGCACTCCATCAGCATGGCGATCATGTTGCCGCCACTCGGCCCGCCAGCACCGTCTGGCACAGGCGAATGCAGATCCTGCGCCCACAGTTTGAGCATCTCATCGATTCGCTTAATCAAAGCAAGGCTCCTCGATCACCGCCTGCTGCAACGCAGACACACGCCCCCAACCCGCAGGCTTTTCATAGGCCCATGGCCGCACACCGCTTTTTGGCAGAGCAGGCATACGCCGCTTGCGCCAGCCCAGCCGGTGCATGATCGCCCCGACCCGCATCTGTTCGGGTTTACCCCAATGGCCGAAGTCCAGTTTCAGCGCCTGGGTCAGAATCTCATTGCCGGTGGCGGTTTCGCCGATCTGCGACTCTTCCATCCAGGCCAGGATTGGCCCCTCCCATTCATCCACCACGAAACGCTCGTCTTGAGCCTCGGCGAACATCTTGGACTCGTCCTTATTCACCCACCAGATATCGCCCGCTTCAAAGCAGAACAGCGCCTCAGCCCACAGCTGATCGCGGATCTCGCGCAGTTGCTCCAGATCGACCTTGTTGCAGAACACCGGCCAGTAGCGGCGGTTGCCCGTGGCGTCCTTGAGGTACTCCTCTTGGTTGGTGGTGCCCACGAAAACACACTGGCGTGGCACGTCATTCGTTCTGCGGCCGTAGCTCTCTCGGTAGGTATCGGTGGAAGCAGAGAAGAACTGTTTGGCCTTGGTGCTTTCCGCCTTGTTGAAGCTGTCCAGCTCGCCCAACTCGACGATCCATTTGCCGCGAATCGCCTGGAAGCTGTCCTTATCACCGAGGGCAAAGGGCGTGTCCATGAACCACTCGCCGCCGAGGACGCCCATGGCCGTGGACTTACCGGCGCCCTGCCCGCCTTCGAGGATCATCACAGAATCGGCCTTGCAGCCTGGGCGCATAACCCGAGCCACAGCCGAGATTAGCCAGCGCTTGCCGACCTTTGCCGAGTACTCGCTGGCCTGAACGCCCAGCACGTCGGTCAGCCAGGTTTCAATGCGTGGCACGCGATCCCATTCCAGCTTCTCCAAGTACTCACGCACCGGGTGGAAGGCATGGTCGTGGGCAACCACACTGACCGCCTCGATCACATGGGAGGCTTTGACCCGCAGGTTGTATTGCTGCGCGAGCCACTTCATCACTCGCATGTCGTCAATGTCAGCCCAGTCGCCGGCACCGCCGCCGAAGGGCGCAGACCGCAGCTTGACGATCTTGGAGCTGAACACGCTGTAGCCGATGACACCGGCCCAGCGTTCGTCATTGCCCAGGATCAGCTCGACGTTTTGCATGTGCGCGATCAGGGAGCCATTTTCGGTGCGGGCCAGTTGATCCTTCCAGCCACCCGCTGCAGGAGGCTTGACCACCGCAAGCACCTGGCGGCGGACGGCCTCCAACCCCTCGGCGACGTGCAAGTCGTTGAAGTCGGTCCACTTGATCTCGCGCTCGCCGGAGAACACCGGGGAGACGACTTGACCACCGACAACCAGCGCGGCGTTGTTGGCTTTCTCTTCGCCGGGGTTCCAGGGGCCACCATTGGGACGCTTGGTTTTCCAGTCGTCGTCCCGGCAGATGATAAGTGGACAGCCAGGGAAGCGCTCGCGCATGGCCTTGGAGACAGGCAGCAGGTTGCCCGCGTCGAAGGCGATAGCAACAGTGAGCGACGTCGCCATGTGCAAGCTTGCGCCCGTGGCGTAGCCCTCACACACCAGCACCGGTTCGCCTGGCTCTGGGTGGGGGCCGATCAGGTGGAAAGCGCCCTCTTTTGACATACCGGGCGGCCAGTACTGCTTATCCCGCCCAGTGTCTTCATGCTTCGCTGGAAAGATCACCTGCAGGCCGACGATCTGGTCACGGACGTTGCACATGGGCACCAAAAATGCGCCAGTACGTGGCGCATAGCGAACCTTGAAGCCGACGATCTGCTTTCGATCCAGATAAGCGCTCTTACCCTTTTCGGGCATTCGCTTGAACAGACCGGCAGCACGGTTGGCCGCTCGGCGTGATGCGTTGGCCGCGATCTCGGCAGCTTTACGCTTGGCATCCTCCTGGCGAGCGCGCATGACCTCGCGCTCCTCGGGGCTCATACGTCCGGGTTTAACCTTGATCTTCAGGGTGTCGCCAGAACGCCAGTCACCGAAGCTGCCGAAGATCAGCGTCTCGTTTTTTTCAGTGCGGTGTTCGTGGATGACGTACCAGCCGTTTTTTTCTTTGCCTTTGTCCTGGGTGGTTTTGCAGCGGGTGAGTTTGCCGAATACCAAGGGTTGAGCGGGCTCGAGACCATAGTCCGCGAACTGATTGATCACATCATCGAGCATAACGGGCAGCCCTCTGATCATCGGCGGTCTTGCACTCAATGCAGAGCGTGCAACCGGGCTGTGCCAAACGACGGGCCTCGGGAATGGGGCCATCGCATTCGTCACAGAACATCAGCGAATGCTGAGCCGTGTTGGGCATCAGCGCCAGGCGTGCAGCGACGGCCTGATCTATGCGCTCTTGCACCAGGTCATTTGCGAAGTCAGCGATATCAGCCACGTTCCACCCCACAAGTCGTCTGGTTGACGTAGCGGGCGCGGTTGTACATGCCCAACAAACCCTGGATACCGCGAAACACTAACTGGCGGATCTCGGCCAGCTCACGGTCATCGACCTTGCCGTCGCCAATATGCTTGGCCCAGGTTTCGGACAAATCGGCAACCTGCCGGAAAAACATGGCGATACCCGTGGTCAGGGTCTCAGGCATGTCATTGGTGTACGCCTCAGCCAGTTCCTGCCAGATCGTGTCGCCGACAAGGGCATGCACCGCATCGAGAATGCGGCGGTCCTTGGTCAGTTCGAGGATCTCGCCGAACTCCTGAATGTTGACGGTGTGCGAGGGATGGGTGGGAGACAACTTGTGCTGCAGCGTGGTGGCATTGCGGCCGGTGGTGGCGGCGATTGCTGCGGCACCGCCGGGATAGTCCCGTGCGGCGTGGTACAAGGCTAATTCGAGCGTCAGTACTTCCTTTTGCGCTCGATCAACACAGCTTAAAGCTACTCGGCTCATGGCATTAATCCTACTAAGTTGCCAGTGCCCCGCGACGTGTAGTGGTGATACATTTGCCGCGTGGCTTGAAAGGGCCCAAACGCCGGCAAGATCTAGGGATCAAAACCGGCACCGTGCCGAGGCGAACAATCCGTTGCTCACCTCTGGCGCAACAGCTGCCTAATCTGTGGTGGAAAAGGCAGCAACCCAAGACATCCGTGTCTTGGCAGCGCGATAAAGGGAGGTGGTTTGCATGTGGTGTGCCCTCCTACCTTCGTCGCGACCCGACAGCACTGTGGTGGTGTGTGCCGGGAGGAACTGGGCGGCCCTTGGGTCGCCTTTTTTCTATCTACTCTGCAGCTTTCTGCGGGGCCGATGCGTTGAGCAACCAGGCAGCGTCAAACGCGTTGCCCTTTTGCTCTGCAGCAGTCGCTAAAAGTTTTGCGTAGTGGGTTTCACCGGTGTAATCGGTGCGCGGAAGGCTGGCAGCCAAGCGCCATTTATTGAGTGCTTGGTAACTCCTGTCACATACCTTGGCGGCGGCTCCGATGCCGCCTACTGCTTCAAATGCGAACGCGATGGCGTTCGGAAAATCTGCGGGGTCCAACATGGCAACCTCCATTTATCAACTCGCGGTTGATATTAACATCAACTGACTATTGCGCAACCCCTGTGAGAGTATCAACTCATGGTTGATAAGAATGAGCTACGGGCAGCTTTCACGGCGCGCCTTCACGAAGCACTCAACGATGCCGGTGTACGCACCCGGGGGCGTGGGGTGGACGTACACAGACAACTGAAAAGCTTAGGCGTGCACAAAAGCCCACAAGCGATTAGTAAATGGCTGAATGGCGATGCTGTCGCTGAAGCAGATAGCATGGTCGCATTGTGCTCTTGGCTGAATGTGAGACGGGAATGGTTGGAATATGGAGTGCTGCCTAAAAACTCAGTAATCAAAAACAATTTGATCAAACTGTCAAACTTACAGCAATCTAATATAGGAGAAATTACTCGCCGCTTTGGCAAGGTTCCACTTATCTCCTGGGTACAAGCTGGAGCGTGGTGTGAAGCTAGTGTTGAACTATTTGATGGAGAAAACTGGTTGTCATGCCCAGTAACCATAAGTGAAAATGGCTACGCTCTTAAAGTACTTGGTGATTCAATGACAAATCCTGGACCAGGACGAAGCTATCCAACCGGATGCATAATTTTTGTAGATCCGGAAGCCGAGACAAAGCCGGGCGACAGAGTAATAGCTAGGCTACCTCGAACAAATGAAGCTACTTTTAAGGTTTTAGTTGAGGATGCAGGAAGACAGTTTTTAAAACCAATAAATCCGCAATATCCAATTATTGATATAACTGAAGAAACTCATATTTGCGGCAAGGTAGTAGGATCTTTTATCCCGGAGTGACACAAAGAGCCACTCCAAGATAGTTATCTCAATTGAATTCAAAATCAGAAAGCATATCTATCCGATCCAAAATTGTCCGTAATGGCACGTTTCCACCCATCCTAGTAGATTGATCAACTACATCCAATATTCTACCGACATCATTCTTTTGATGCTCGGTAGCTTGCTGAGAATTGTAAATATCCTTTAACGCTTGGATTCTATTTTCAGACCACGTGCGTGCCGCCCTCATCTTGCCTGCGATGATCACACCTTCTAGATACTGCCTAGTCCAAAGCAACTCATCACCTGGAACTACCTCAACGAGAAGAGCAGTTAGATCCGTACCACTTGAAGTCTCTTGCGAAAACTCCAAGTAAATTTCGTTATATTTCTCTTTGACCACTAATAAAAATATAACAAATTCTGGATAAAAAAATTGATTCTCTTTTACCGAAAGAGAAACCAGCTTAACTTTAGCAACCAACTGCTCGATACTTCTGAGTGACATTCGGCGAGTTACTGTCCGCAGCATCCCAAGCAAGCTTTCCTTGTCGTGTACTGTTTCTCCTTTTTTACGTTTATCGAAATATTTATCAAGCTCAAACTTTGTCAACAAATCGCCTACAAAATCAACTGTATCAGCGGGGGGCAAAGTAAATTCAACATCTATAAACCGCTTGAGATATCCTACCGCATCAAAATCCGCACCATATACTGCCTTCACACTGTGCGCCAATTGCTGTTTATCCAAAGCCAATATAAATACCAATCCTTCGACATCCAACAAATGTTTTATTCGCTCTAGCAATTCTATTGCATAAGTAGGTCGACACCTATCAAGCTCGTCTACAAAGATATACATCTTCCCTATGGATCCGTCTTCGCTCTTTAAAACCTTTGCAACATTTTCCTTGAATACAGATATCGCTTGCTTATTTTTGGAGTAAGCATCTATGACATCCTTAGCAAGCGCTTCCGTCAGCTTTGAAGTTTCATCTTCAATTATTTTATCAAGATCCAGGATACCAGCAGTTGCGAGCTTCACCCCAACTGGTATACCTCTACGCATCAAATGCGTTCCCGCCGCCTTTGCTTTGGCCCACGCTTTACTTTTCTCTTGATTACCATTGATAAAAAAAGCAAGTCCGACGTTCATTTCTCCGATAAAAGCCAACAATGGATCAACGGCAAAGTCAGTTTCCCATGCGCTGAAATAAATCGACTTCGCCTCTGAAGCACTTAACGATGAATGAAGCATTCTCATGAATGTAGTTTTACCCGCGCCCCACGGTGCATTCACTGAGAAAACTAACGGAGAAACTACTTTCTCTAATAACCCACCTAAGTTATCTACACTTTTTTTCCGTTTGAGTCTGTCGTTAAGAAAAATATTGCCTTCGGGTATTACGATATTAGTATTTTTAAGCTTCATTTCGATCAATCCCCTGACCTAATTAGTTCCATTAGCTTTAATGCAATATTCAGCTCTTACCACACTACCATTCACCAAGGACGTCGCGCCAAAGAAATATAGCCCAAGGCCACTAATCAACCGCTGGTTGACAAATAACAACCGTCAGTTGATATTTGTCTCACTCTTCCACCACAGAGCGAGGCAAAACTATGCACACCACAGCCACCCTGCACGTCCACCCGGCTGCTGCGAACCCCTCCCGCATCTTTGAAATCCGCCGCTTGGCGCAAGACCTAGGCTGCACATTCATCGCGTCCAAAGCAAAGCTGAAAGAACGCCACGCGCCCGCCCCATTCAATCCAAACGGCGGAGGGCAAGCGGCATGAGCAAGTACAAACTCGACAACCGCTCCCTGACCCTGCTTAAGGCTCAGGTAAACCTAACCGAAACCTTCAACCACCTGCTGCGTGCCGAAGTTCAGCGTGAGGCCCTAGCCTTCCGCCTGAAAGTTGAGCGCCGTAAAGCCGACACACACTTCACTGTTGAGCTGGGAAGCGAACGCCACACGCTGACCCTGACAAACAGCAAAAAGATGCACCTTAAGCTTGCGGACTTCATCGAGGAGATCGTCAACGGGCCAGCGAGTCCAAGCGATCCGTCGTCTGTGCCGCACGCTGACCGCCGCTACGGCGTCTTCGAAATTGAACACAAGCAGCGTGTGTTCGACCTGGTGCAAACCGGCGGCGCGCTGAGCCTCGACATGGGTTTTGAGCAACCTATCAACCTGGCAATCCATCGCAACAAAACCCGCACTGGCATCACCACCATCATGAGCATCGGCGTCAGAAAGCCGCGTACCAAGTGCTTCACAGTGTACGGCAGCGACGTGGAGATCTACTCCATGGTGGCCGAGTCCATCACCCATCTGGCTGCCGTGGCGACACCCGCCGCGCACGCAGCCTAGGAGGCCGAGATGGAACGGAGCCTGGAAAAAGCCGCCAAGTACTTCGGCCTCACACGCCCAAAGCTGATCGCTCTAATGCGTAAAAAGGGCCTGCTCAACGACCGCAATCTCCCGGCCTTCCCGGTGCGGGACCGAGACTACCTGCGAGTCAAGGATAGCAACTGGTACCACGAAACCGCCGGCATGCAGTACAGCCAGTCGACCAAGGTCCGCCAAGCCGGCATCCGCTGGCTCGCCGAACAGTTGGGCCTCGAACTGCCAGCCATCCCGGCAGATAACCGTGACATGGCCTAGGGAGTACGCCCGCCAGATCGTCGCTATGCACACACGCGAGGAGCGCAACGCCGCGCTCCTCGAAGTGCCGGAGCATCTGAGGGAGCTGACCAAACGCCATTGCCTGAATGCCTGGAACCACCCTTCACGACTCAAACGCAAGGAGGCCGCCGCCCATGAGCAACAACAGTCAAACACCGCTACGGCTGCAACCCGCGCCAGATAGCGCAACCGTCGAGATGCTGCACCAACTCTTCGGCGACGTGCTTATCCCACTGGAAAAGCTGCGCGTGCATTACTTCAAGAACCTCAACGAAAAGACCTTCACTGAGGCGATCAACAGCGGCCGTATTCAGCTGCCGGTGACCACCCTGGATCACAGCGTCAAGGCGTTGAGGTATGCCCACATCAAGCATGTCGCGGCACTGATTGATATCCGCGCTTACAGGGCGGATGAGGACATGCCGCGACCACAAACTGATTCAACCGAGCCAGAGCAGTAACACCAACGGCTGCCACCACCAGCCAACAAAACCACCAGGAGCACACCACATGACCGTAATTCAAATCTGCGCACTGATCACCATCGTTATCGCGCTCGCGATCCTTTATTGGATCGGCTACAGAGGCGGCTTAACGGATGGTCTGGCTCAGGGCTACGACGAAGGACACGCACAAGGATTCATTGAAGGGATGGACGAGGGGGAGTCAGCGGGCTCTACCGCTCTGGAGCAGATCTCCGAGCGGTGTCGGCGCCTGCAACTGATATTGGACCATCAGCCACTGGATCGCCTCACCCTGTTAGCCATTGCCGAAAAGCTCAACCTTGCGGCCGACACCTTCCGCGCGGTGAGATCTGACAGCCAGGCAACTCAAGCACTTACCTTACGTGACAAGGCGCTGAACATGGCTGCCCAGCTGGACCCATTCGAGTTGGGAGACGCAGCATGAACTGGATCCTGACCCATTCAGGCAAACACTTTGACCTGCTCGAACCCGACGCCGACATGATCGACCCACGAGACATCTCGCACGCACTGGCCCACCTGTGCCGCTTCAACGGTCACACCCGCGAGTTCTACAGCGTGGCACAGCACAGCTGCATCGTCGCCGAGCTGGTGCCGGAAGAACACAAACTCGCGGCCTTACTTCATGACGCACCCGAGGCGTACCTGGGCGACATGACGCGGCCACTCAAGCAATGGATCAGTGCCTATGAGCACTTCGAGGACTGTATCTGGTGGCGCGTCTGTGATCGGTTCGACATAGCACCAGAACTCCCCGCCTGCGTCCACAAGGCCGACCTGATAGCGCTGGCTACCGAACGCCGCGACCTCATGCCACCCGATCCGGCTATCCGGGATTGTTTGGTCGGCATCGAACCCATGGTTGAAACCATCCGTCCATGGTCTGCCGCAGAAGCCCGCAACACCTACCACCAGCGCCTGATGGACCAACTCGCTATCGAACACCGGAGGAAAGCGGCATGAAGAACCAACAGAACAACACCAGCGCCTTGTCCGCTTTGCTCCGCACTGCAAATGGTGGCGACACACTAGAAACAAACAGTCTCTGCTGCGCAGCAGCAGGCATTATTGCTCCTCCCAGCGCCACTGCAGAGGCACTTATACCCCACGAAAAGCTGCGCGGGGCAGCGCTCAGTGATGCAACGCTAACCGCTCCAGCACGCCCGCTCGCGCAGCCTGCCTTGGGGTATAAAAGCAAAAATAGGTTTCTACGAAAGCCGCATCTCCGACAGTTTCACCGCCGCCATGTTGACGGCCTGAGAATTGTGCGAAAGCGTCGTAACGCACTTCAAGACATCAACCGCCGAACCGTCAGAGAGCAGTTGTGCCATTACAACACTCTTTTCCAATGCACCCCGAATAATCAGAAACGGCTCGACCATATCGGGCAACGGCAAATCCACCGGATTGATACCGCGCATAGCCAGCGTTTGCTCTTCAACAGTCGTCATAATTTCAGTCCGCGCAGCGCGGTCGCTCGACTGCATAGTGTCGAAGTTTTGAAACAAGAGGCTACTTACGGCAGCAGCACGCTTAGCAACACCACAGACGAGTCGGAATACTACTTCATCACGGTTTCGCCTTGCTTTAGCGATATCACGAGCTTGTTTGTTCGCCACGATCAGGGCGGTTACCACGGCAGCCAAGCTACCGATAACTTGAAACCAAGCAGGCGCGTCCGGCTGCTTGAAAATCAAGACAAGAGTTCCTATCACCGCTACAGCACCGACGGGAGAAATAAGCCACATGGACAAACTGCCGGAATTGAACGTGAAACCATCGGCAGCCATTGCCAGCCCTCTTTTCCAAAAATAGAACTGAGCTTGCCTCCACTCGAAGGATTCGTCTATGGAGGTGCGAAATGAGGGAAGTTGATGCTATTACCAATGCAATCGTTAAAACGCAATTCGGCCTAGACTACGCTGGCGAGATTCGCGTGGACCTTTTCGCCGGGGGCGGCGGTGCAACCATGGGCCAAGAGATGGGCACCGGCATACCGGTCGATATCGCCATCAACCACAACCCTGACGCCATCAGCATGCACAAGCGCAACCACCCGAGCGCCGAGCATTACATCACCGACGTCTACGACGTGTGCCCGCGCTTGGCGACTCGCGGCCGTCCAGTTGCGCACCTGCACGCCAGCCCTGAATGCACCCACCACAGCCTCGCTGCCGGCGGTCAGGCGCGCAGCACCACCAGCCGTTCGCAGTCATGGGTCATTCAAAAATGGGGAGGCCAGGTCAGCCCCCGCAAGATCACGATGGAAAACGTCGTGCAGATCCTCCAGTGGGGACCTCTGATCGCAAAGCGCTGCAGCAAGACTGGCCGAGTGGTACGCCGTGACATGACAGTCGCCGCTGCCGGCGAGCGGGTACCGGTACAAGAACAGTACCTGGTGCCCGATCCAAAACGGAAAGGACGAACCTGGCGCCGCTTCGAAAACAACCTGCGGTGCATGGGCTATGACCTGATGTACGGCAAACTCAAAGCCTGCGACTTTGGCGCCGCCACTACCCGCGAGCGCTTGTTCCTGATTGCTCGCCGTGACGGTAAGCCACTGCGCTGGCCGGAACCTACGCACTTCAAGAACCCAGCCAAGGGACAGTCAGCCTACCGCACCGCCGCCAGCTGTATCGATTGGTCTCTTCCATGCCCAAGCATTTTCCTCACCAAGAAAGAAGGCCGCGCTGCAGGTGTCAAACGACCACTGGTGAACAACACCATGGAGCGCCTACGCAAGGGTGCCAAGCGCTATGTCCTCGAACACAAGAACCCGTTCATTGTCAGCGTCAACCACACCGGCAACGACCTGGCGCGATGCCAGTCCGTGGAAGATCCGGCGAAGACCATAACCGGTGCGCAGGGGTTCGCCCTTGTCACGCCGCAACTCGCGCCCTTCATCACCGAACACGCCAACGGCAGCAGCCAGCGCAACATGCCAGGGGATGATCCTCTACGCACCATCTGCAGTGGCGTTAAGGGTGGGCACTTCGCCTTGGCCGTGGCCTATGTCGCGCAGCACAACGGCGGATACAACGTGACGCCTGGGCATCACCCGGTTAAACCGCTTACTGCGATCACCACCACTGGCAGCCAGCAGCAGATCGTCACTGCGCACCTGTCGACGCTTCGCAGGAACTGCATCGGCCGGGCCATGGACGAACTGGTACCGACCATTACAGCCGGCGCTGAACACCATGCTCTGGTCGAGTACAAGCTCGCGCCAGAGGTCGAGGCCGGCGCCATGCGTGTTGCGGCATTCCTGATGGGCTACTACGGCAGCGACAACACCTACGACCTGCGCGACCCAGCCGCAACCATTACAACACGGGATCGCCTGGCCCTTGTCACTGTGACGATCCAGGGCACGCCTTACGTGATTGTCGATATCGGCATGCGGATGCTCACTCCACGCGAGCTGTACCGCGCCCAGGGCTTCCCCGACAACTACGTGATTGATCGTGGACATGATGGCCGGAAATTCAGCAATAAGACGCAGGTGCTTATGGTGGGTAACTCGGTGTCGCCGTGGCCGATGATGGCGCTGATCAGTGCCAACAACGACGTAGATGAGCGCGAACTTATGGGAGAAGCAGCATGAGCCTACCTCGCTGGGTAATGATCAGCCGCGCCTCAGAACTAACTGGCTACAGCGAAGACGCCATTCGCCACAAAGTGAAAAACGGCACCTGGGCCCAAGGCCGCATCTGGCGCAAGACGCCGGACGGCCGCATTGCAATCAACATGACGGAGTATGACAAGTGGGCCGAGAGCGCACCTCAGGAAGCGGCCTAGAAACCGAACTGGCAAAGCACAAGGGGATTGAGATACACGGCGGCAACCTGCGTATCGTGTTCATGTGGCGGCGTATACGCTGCCGCGAATCCCTCGGCCTTCCGATCACCAAAGCCAATATCAAACACGCCGCCCTCTTAAGGGCGGCAATTCTTCACGAGATCAAAACCGGCCACTTTGAGTATGGGCGGCACTTTCCAAACTCAAAGCACGCGACCAACTACAGCAGTGCCAAGGACGAAAGGCTTGGGGCATTACTGGAGCGGTACAAGCCGTTGAAGGCTGTCGACATCACGCCGATGACCGAGGAGAAGTACAGATATGCCTTGGACATCTGCACTGCCTTGGTTGGAATTGATCGTCTCGCCGGAGTTTTGTTGCCCGAAGACATTCAATTGCTGAGGACGTTGCTGATTGCAGATCGAGCGCCGTCAACCGTCAATCACTACCTGGCGACGTTCGCCGGTTTCCTGGGCTGGTGCGAGACCAATGGATATTGCCGCACCGGATTATCAGAAGCGTGCAATCGGTTCGCAATGCAAGGCCAAGAGCCGGATCCGCTTACTCGTGATGAGTTTCAGCTGCTGGTCGATAAAGGATGCCTTCACCCCCAGGACTCTGCTGCGATTACGTTGGCCGTGTATACCGGGCTTCGACCAGGTGAGCTATGCGCGCTGGCTGTTGAAGACATCGACCTGGACGCAGGGCAGATCAACATCACCCGCGCCATAACCGCCAACGGCACGTTCAAGGTTCCTAAAACCGGGAAGCCGCGCTCAGTATTATTAATGCCGCCAGCTGTCGAAGCCTGCCGGGTGTTGCTGTCGCTCGTTGCCGAACACCCTGCACGCGTCATTGAGGTGTTCCAGAACAGGCACGAGAGCCGGAAAGAAAGGGTTACCCCATTGCTTTCTCCATCCACCCAGGCGCGCAAGAAGATCATAAACTTCTGGTATGTCCCCACAGCTTGGAACACCAAGTGGACGGCGATACAGAAGCGTTCAGGCATCCGTGCGCGTCGACCGTACCAGACCCGGCATACCTACGCCTGCTGGTGTCTCACAGCTCATGGCAATCTGGCTTTTATTGCCAAACAAATGGGTCATAAAGATTTCACAATGCTGGTAGAGGTGTATGCAAAATGGATGGAGGACGCATCTGAAACTGAGTTACAGCGTATTTGGTCAGGAATGCAGAAAAGAGAAGGGAGCATTAAAGCAGATCAAAAAGCTATAACTTGAAATATCTTAACCTATTGATATTTAAGGTTTTTTAAACCAAAAAAATCAGACCTAACATGCTCTCCAGGCAAGCCGGGCGGCTTTGCCGCCCGGCTTGCCTGGAGAGCGTACTGAAACAAAAAGGGCACCATGCTTTTACAATATCACCTTGTCAACGAAAATCGCAACGAACAGCAAAAAAAAACCCTGCAAAAATGCAGGGTTCCTTTTTACCATCAAGCATAATTAGCTGTGAGCTACGATTACAGGCTCCACCCAACCATTGGTGGCGCAAATTTCCTGAATATCTTTAGCCGCGCGCTTGTAGGACTCTAAACTCTGTCGAGTCTTAGCGGCATTTGCTTGGCGTTGCTCATCGGTGATTGGCTTGAGGTCACGTAGCGATTTGATAGTCATCATCCCCACCTTTCGATTTCCTTTCAGATAGTTCTAGACCGGTATCAGACAGTCTTGGTTCCCATAATAGGCTTCGCGCATTCGATCCATTGAATGGCGGTAGCTTAGCTTTTCATCCTCAACGACTAGGTTGAAAGCCAACGTTTCTTGCGACTCCTGCTGAGCGTAGATAGAGCACATACGCACGAATAATTCCTCAAACAGGTCGTCAAAAATCTTCAACTTCTCTTGCATCGGCGCTTTTAGAGGGTGGGCATCCTCCATCTCACTACAGAAGCAAAGGTAGCCGCCTCTCTGCCGCCGTGGCCTGTGGTACATCACAACACCCTTCTTTTTAGGGTACAGGGACGTGACATTATGCGATTCGCGCAGAAAAAACCAGAGCCACAAGGTAGCTGCCGCACTCATCACATATCGGCTGAAGGTTATTTCAACTTTAGCAGAGGTTTTGTCGAGCGCCTCAATCAACGCTACCATTCGATCCACATTTCCACCTGCGTTGTGGCGCAGATGAATCTCGATCAAGTCACCCTCAGATGCCTTGTTAAGAACGTCGATGATCGGATTGACTGTCTCAGCTGAAATTTGATCTTGAAGCTCAAGCTTCAGCTTCGCGCGGGTGTCCTCAGCGCTCTGCAGTTCTACTCCAATATTGGCGTCCAATGCTATCCCTCGCTTGATCAATTTCGGCGCGAAATAATACCAGCGACGCGAAGCACTAGCAATGTGACATCAAAATACCCGACGAACGAGCTAACTAGTTTTTTAGAAAAAACAAAACCTACGCTAGAGGGTGTCCTTTCACATGATACGCTTCCTCGTGGATCCGACCATGTCAATCCAAGAGTTTAAGTATTTCGAAATGCCCCAGAATCGCCCCACAACCGAGCAAAATAGACCGCAAACCACTGATGAATAAAGCAATTTCAGATCTGTCCTCCCACACCCCGATGATGCAGCAGTACTGGCGCCTGAAAAACCAGCACCCTGATCAGTTGATGTTCTATCGCATGGGCGACTTCTACGAGATCTTCTATGAAGACGCGAAGAAGGCCGCCAAGCTGCTGGACATCACCCTGACCGCGCGCGGGCAGTCGGCGGGGCAGTCGATTCCGATGTGTGGGATTCCTTATCACTCGCTGGAAGGCTACCTGGTCAAGCTGGTGAAGCTGGGCGAGTCGGTGGTGATCTGTGAGCAGATCGGCGACCCGGCCACGAGTAAAGGGCCGGTGGAACGCCAGGTGGTGCGCATCATTACGCCGGGTA
This sequence comes from Pseudomonas sp. FDAARGOS_380, assembly GCF_002591235.1. NCBI lineage: Bacteria > Pseudomonadati > Pseudomonadota > Gammaproteobacteria > Pseudomonadales > Pseudomonadaceae > Pseudomonas > Pseudomonas sp. FDAARGOS_380. Next base: position 335,317 of record NZ_CP023969.1, read on the forward strand.
CGGTGAGTGATGAGGCGTTGCTGGATGAGCGTCGCGATAACCTGATTGCGGCGGTGTTGGGCGATGAGCGTTTGTTCGGCCTGTCGGTGCTGGATATCACCAGTGGCAATTTCAGCGTGCTGGAGATCAAGGGCTGGGAGAACCTGCTGGCTGAGCTGGAGCGTATCAATCCGGTGGAGTTGTTGATTCCGGATGATTGGCCCAAGGACTTGCCGGCGGAGAAACGTCGTGGGACCAAGCGTCGTGCGCCGTGGGATTTTGAACGTGATTCGGCGCTGAAAAGTCTTTGCCAGCAGTTTTCGGTGCAGGACCTTAAGGGCTTCGGTTGCGAGACGTTGACCCTGGCCATCGGCGCCGCCGGTTGCCTGCTCAGCTACGCGAAGGAAACCCAGCGCACTGCCCTGCCGCATTTGCGCAGCCTGCGCCATGAGCGCCTGGACGACACGGTGGTGCTCGATGGCGCCAGCCGCCGAAATCTGGAACTGGACACCAACCTGTCAGGCGGGCGTGACAACACCCTGCAATCGGTGGTCGACCGTTGCCAGACCGCCATGGGCAGCCGCCTGCTGACGCGCTGGTTGAACCGTCCGTTGCGGGATCTGGCGGTGCTGCAAGCGCGTCAGACCTCTATTACCTGCCTGCTGGATGGCTATCGCTTCGAAAAGCTGCAACCGCAGCTCAAGGAAATCGGCGATATCGAGCGGATTCTGGCGCGGATCGGCCTGCGCAATGCGCGCCCTCGTGACCTTGCACGCCTGCGTGATGCCCTCAGCGCCCTGCCGCAGTTGCAAGTGGCAATGACCGAACTGGACACGCCGCACCTGCAGCAATTGGCCGAAACCGCAGGTACCTATCCGGAACTGGCAGCCCTGCTGGAAAAGGCCATCATCGACAACCCGCCGGCGATTATCCGTGACGGTGGTGTATTGAAGACGGGTTACGACAGTGAGCTGGATGAACTGCAAGCCCTGAGCGAAAACGCCGGGCAGTTCCTGATCGATCTGGAAGCCCGCGAAAAAGCCCGTACGGGCCTGGCTAACCTGAAGGTCGGCTATAACCGCGTGCATGGTTACTTTATCGAGTTGCCGAGCAAGCAAGCCGAGTCTGCGCCTATCGACTATCAACGTCGCCAGACCCTCAAAGGCGCCGAGCGTTTTATCACCCCCGAGCTCAAAGCGTTCGAAGACAAGGCGCTGTCGGCCAAAAGCCGCGCCCTGGCTCGGGAAAAGATGCTCTACGAAGCTTTGCTCGAAGACTTGATCAGCCGTCTGGCGCCGTTGCAAGACACCGCCGCCGCCCTGGCGGAGCTGGATGTGTTGAGCAACCTCGCCGAACGTGCGCTGAACCTGGACCTCAATTGCCCACGGTTTGTGAGCGAGCCGTGCATGCGCATCGTGCAAGGCCGTCACCCGGTAGTGGAGCAAGTGCTGACCACGCCGTTCGTCGCCAATGACCTGTCGCTGGACGACGATACCCGCATGCTGGTGATCACCGGTCCGAACATGGGTGGTAAATCCACCTACATGCGCCAGACCGCGTTGATCGTGCTGTTGGCGCATATCGGCAGCTTCGTACCGGCAGCCAGTTGCGAATTGTCGCTGGTGGACCGCATTTTCACGCGGATCGGCTCCAGCGATGACCTGGCCGGTGGCCGTTCGACCTTTATGGTGGAAATGAGCGAAACCGCCAACATCCTGCACAACGCCACCGAGCGCAGCCTGGTGCTGATGGACGAAGTGGGCCGCGGCACCAGCACCTTCGACGGCCTGTCCCTGGCCTGGGCGGCGGCTGAACGCTTGGCGCATTTGCGTGCGTACACGTTGTTTGCCACGCACTACTTCGAGCTGACGGTGCTGCCGGAAAGCGAGCCGCTGGTGGCCAACGTGCATCTCAATGCCACCGAGCACAACGAGCGCATCGTGTTCCTGCACCATGTGCTGCCAGGGCCGGCAAGCCAGAGCTACGGCCTGGCCGTAGCGCAATTGGCCGGAGTGCCGAACGAGGTGATCACCCGCGCCCGTGAACACTTAAGCCGCCTGGAAACCACGGCGCTGCCCCATGAAACCGTGGTCGCCAGCCCGGCCAAGGCCAGCAAGAAACCTGCCGCGCCGCATCAGAGCGATATGTTCGCCAGCCTGCCCCATCCGGTGCTGGATGAGTTGGCAAAGCTTGACCTGGATGACTTGACGCCGCGTAAAGCGCTCGAAATGTTATATGCACTGAAGACTCGGATATAACGCAGACGCTTGCAAGCTGATAGAATCTCGCGCGGTTTGGGATGCTGCGGGCTTTTAGCCTGGTCCGCAGACTATCGCTCTCAAACCTCGCGAACCCCACCATAAGGGGTTTCGCTGCCGCCGCCTGAGGAGAAAATTAGAAATGACCTTCGTCGTCACCGACAACTGCATCAAGTGCAAGTACACCGACTGCGTAGAAGTCTGTCCGGTGGACTGCTTCTACGAAGGCCCGAATTTCCTGGTTATCCACCCGGATGAGTGCATCGACTGCGCCCTGTGTGAACCAGAATGCCCGGCCGTCGCGATTTTCTCCGAGGACGAAGTGCCTGCGGGCATGGAGCAATTCATTCAATTGAACGTCGAGCTGGCCGAAGTGTGGCCAAACATCACCGAGCGCAAAGATCCGATGCCGGATGCCGCTGAATGGGATGGCAAGCCCAACAAAATTGAGCAACTAGAGCGCTAAGCGCCGCTGCCCAACAAAAAAAGGCCCCTTGAGGGCCTTTTTTGCGTTCGGGTGCCTGCATTCACTTTTCTACAGGCAAAAAAAAGGGGCGGTATGACCCGCCCACATTTTTTCCCTAGTCCCTGTATTCCTTTTCATCATCCTGATGAATCGCATCCTGCGACGTTCCTTCAAACCATCGTTCCTTGATGGCTGTGCCAATCCGTGGGCACAGGGCTGATGTTAGAGCGTTCCGAGGGAAGTTCAACGCGATGCCCTCAGCGGTCTGACAAACTCTACCGCTCTCACTCTTGAAAATAATCGTTATCTTTCAATAAGATAGATAATAGCCTCGTCATTTCAAGACGTACGCAACCGCTAAAAAAACCAAACACTTACGAAAAAGTAAGCGAATGCTTACACGCCCATTACGCAAAATAGCAACAAGCCCTATTGGCCCCCACCTGTAGGAGCGAGCTTGCTCGCGAAAAACCCGAGACCACCGCTGGGCGTCAGGCTTTTCGCCTATCCGTTAAAGCCTAATCAATCGTCGCTCACCGTAATGGTCGGCATCGCCGGCGCCGCCGCTTCCTGCAATACAATCCGCGCCCCCACATGACGGGCCAACTCCTGATAGATCATCGCAATCTGCCCATCAGCCTCGGCCGCGACGGTGGGTTTGCCACCATCGGCCTGCTCGCGAATCTCTATCGCCAATGGCAACGATGCCAGCAGTTCAACGCCATACTGGGTAGCGAGCTTCTCGCCCCCGCCCTCACCGAACAGATGCTCGGCATGCCCGCAGTTGGAGCAGATGTGCACCGCCATGTTTTCCACAACGCCCAGCACTGGGATGTTGACCTTGCGGAACATCTCCACACCTTTGCGGGCATCCAGCAACGCCAGGTCCTGGGGCGTGGTGACAATCACCGCACCGGCTACCGGGACTTTCTGCGCCAGGGTCAGTTGGATATCGCCGGTGCCTGGCGGCATGTCGATCACCAGGTAGTCAAGGTCGCCCCACGCCGTTTGTGTGACCAGTTGCAGCAACGCACCCGAGACCATCGGCCCGCGCCAGACCATCGGCGTGTTGTCATCGGTAAGGAAGGCCATGGACATCACTTCCACACCCAGCGACTCGATGGGCACAAACCATTTCTGATCCTTGACCTTCGGCCGTGTGCCTTCGGGGATGCCGAACATCACGCCCTGGCTCGGCCCGTAGATGTCGGCATCGAGAATGCCCACGCGCGCACCTTCACGGGCCAGGGCCAGGGCCAGGTTGGCCGCGGTGGTGGATTTACCCACGCCGCCCTTGCCGGAAGCCACCGCCACCACATTCTTGACGTTGGCCAGGCCCGGGATCTGCGCCTGGGCCTTGTGCGGCGCGATCACGCATTGGATGTCGACCTTGGCCGAACCCACACCGTCGAGGCCCTCGATGGCCATTTGCAGCATCTGTGCCCAACCGCTTTTGAACAGGCCCGCGGCATAACCCAGTTGCAACTGCACCGACACCTGGTCGCCCTGGACCTCGATGTTGCGCACGCAGCCGGCACTGACCGGGTCCTGGTTCAAATAAGGGTCGGTGTACTGGCGAAGAACGGCTTCCACCGCTGCGCGATTGACGGCGCTCATGGGCTACTCCCGAAAAAAGACTGACTGAAACAGGCGGCTATCCTAACCGTTCCAGCCGCTGAACGGCATGCTTTCGAAGGCGCGCAAGATACTGAAACAGCGTCACGGGGTGAAATAAATTTCCCGGCGCTTTATAGTGGCCGACCTCCGTTTCATCAAGTAGCCGAGCCCCATGTCCGAGCCACGCAAGATCCTCGTCACCAGCGCCCTGCCCTATGCCAATGGTTCCATCCATCTTGGCCATATGCTTGAGTACATCCAGACCGATATGTGGGTGCGCTTCCAGAAGCATCGCGGCAATCAATGCATTTATGTCTGCGCGGACGACGCCCACGGTTCGGCCATCATGTTGCGCGCCGAAAAGGAAGGCATCACCCCGGAACAACTGATCGCCAATGTGCAGGCTGAACACAGCGCCGACTTTGCCGAGTTCCTGGTGGACTTCGACAATTTCCACTCGACTCACTCCGACGAAAACCGCGAGCTGTCGAGCCAGATCTACCTGCGGTTGAAGGAAGCCGGGCACATCGACCAACGTTCGGTGACCCAGTATTTCGACCCGGAAAAGAAAATGTTCCTGGCCGACCGCTTCATCAAGGGCACCTGCCCGAAATGCGGCACCGAAGACCAGTACGGCGACAACTGCGAAAAATGCGGCGCGACCTACGCACCCACCGACTTGAAGGATCCCAAGTCAGCCATCTCCGGTGCCACGCCGGTACTCAAGGACTCGCAGCACTTCTTCTTCAAGCTCCCGGATTTCCAGCAAATGCTGCAAACCTGGACGCGCAGCGGCACCTTGCAGGACGCCGTGGCCAACAAACTCTCCGAATGGCTCGACAGTGGCCTGCAGCAGTGGGACATCTCCCGCGACGCGCCGTACTTCGGCTTCGAAATTCCGGGCGAGCCGGGCAAGTACTTCTATGTGTGGCTGGACGCGCCGATCGGCTACATGGCCAGCTTCAAGAACCTGTGCGACCGCACCCCGGAGTTGGACTTCGACGCGTTCTGGGGCAAGGACTCCACCGCCGAGCTGTACCACTTCATCGGCAAGGACATCGTCAACTTCCACGCGCTGTTCTGGCCGGCGATGCTTGAAGGCTCGGGCTACCGCAAGCCGACCGGCATCGCCGTGCACGGCTACCTGACGGTCAACGGCCAGAAAATGTCCAAGTCCCGTGGCACCTTTATCAAGGCGCGCACCTACCTGGACCACCTGTCGCCGGAATACCTGCGCTATTACTACGCGTCCAAGCTGGGCCGTGGCGTCGACGACCTGGACCTGAACCTGGAAGACTTCGTACAGAAGGTCAACTCGGATCTGGTGGGCAAAGTCGTCAACATCGCCAGCCGTTGTGCCGGCTTTATCCACAAGGGCAACGCCGGTGTACTGGTAGCCGAGAACGCCGCACCGGAGTTGACCGACGCCTTCCTGGCCGCCGCACCGAGCATCGCCGACGCTTATGAAGCCCGCGACTTTGCCCGCGCCATGCGCGAGATCATGGGCCTGGCCGACCGTGCCAACGCCTGGATCGCCGACAAGGCACCGTGGTCGCTGAACAAGCAGGAAGGCAAGGAAGCTGAAGTCGAGGCTATCTGCGCCACCGGCGTCAACCTGTTCCGTCAGTTGGTGATCTTCCTCAAGCCGGTGCTGCCGTTGCTGGCCGCCGATGCTGAGGCGTTCCTCAATGTGGCGCCGTTGAGCTGGAACGATCACACCACCTTGCTCGGTAATCATCAGTTGAACGCGTTCAAGCCCCTGATGACCCGTATTGACCCGGTGAAAGTCCAGGCCATGACCGACGCTTCGAAAGAAGACCTGGTCGCCAGCCAGACCGATACCGGCCAATCTGCGCCGGCGGGTAATGGCGAGCTGGCCAAGGACCCGATTTCCCCGGAAATCGATTTCGACGCCTTTGCCGCCGTGGATTTGCGCGTGGCACTGATCATCAAAGCCGAAGCCGTGGAAGGTGCCGACAAGCTGCTGCGCCTGACGCTGGATATCGGCGACGAACAGCGCAACGTGTTTTCCGGCATCAAGAGCGCTTACCCGGACCCGTCCAAGCTCGATGGCCGCCTGACCATGATGATCGCCAACCTCAAGCCACGGAAAATGAAGTTCGGCATTTCCGAAGGCATGGTGATGGCGGCCGGCCCTGGCGGCGAAGAAATCTACCTGCTGAGCCCGGACAGCGGCGCCAAGCCGGGTCAACGCATCAAGTAACCTCTGCAAAATGCCCCGCTGTCGCTACGGCGGGGCCTCTCAGCTTGCCCTTCTCCCTGGGCCGGGCGTCAACGCTATGATCACAGCATGAACCTCATTCAACGTATCGACGCGCTGCTGCCGCAGACTCAATGCGGCAAGTGCGGGCACCCGGGTTGCAAGCCCTACGCAGAAGGCATCGCTAAAGGCGAAGCCATCAACAAGTGCCCGCCCGGTGGGCAGGAAACCATTGCCGGGCTTGCGCAACTGCTGCGCCTGCCGGTACTGGACCTGGACACCAGTCGTGGAGATGCGCCTGCGCAAGTCGCCTATATCCGCGAGGCCGAATGCATCGGTTGTACCAAATGCATCCAGGCTTGCCCGGTGGACGCCATTGTGGGCGCCGCCAAGCTGATGCACACCGTGATTGTCGATGAGTGCACCGGTTGCGACCTGTGTGTTGCGCCCTGCCCTGTTGACTGCATCGAGATGCGTCCGCTCGCTGAGGTTTTGCCTATCGTCGGTGACTTGGCCAGCAATGATGACGAACGGCGTGCACGCGACCTCAAACGCGACCGGGCGCGGCGGCGCTTCGAGCAACGTAACGCCCGCCTGCAACGTGAAGAGGCTTGCAAGCTCGCCGAGCGCGTGGCACGAGCCAAGCGCACAGCGCCGATGGCAGTGGCACCGGTCGATAACCCTCAGGCTGCTCTGGACGCCGCGATCAAGCAGGCCAAAACCAACGTCGCCATGAGTCGCGCTCAGTTGCACAAATCCTTGAAAGCGTTTGGGCATCCGCCGACCTTTGAGCAGCAGTCGCAATTGATTATGCTGCAGCGACAGTTCGAGGCATCCGAGCAGGCGCTTGCCGCACTGGAGGCCAACAGCTCACCACAGCCACCAAAGACGGCCGCTAAAAGCGCCGAGTTCAAGCGCGCAAAGATCCAGTTGGCCATGCGCCGGGCTGCGTTGAAAAAGGCTCAGGATCAGCAAGCTGACGCGCATGAAATCGCAACCTTGAAAACCGCCTTGAACGCCGCCGAGCAAACGCTGCAGGATGCCGAGGCCAACGGCTGACCCATTGCACTGTGTATTGCCAACATCACGCCGACCGCCTGCAAGGAAACCCCTGCCCCTATGAATGCCGCAAAACGCCTGGAAATTTTCCGCAGGTTTCACGAAGACAACCCGGAACCGAAAACCGAATTGGCCTACTCCTCACCGTTCGAGTTACTGATTGCGGTGATCCTCTCGGCTCAATCCACGGACGTTGGCGTCAACAAGGCCACGGCCAAGCTGTATCCCGTAGCCAATACACCCGCCGCGATTTACGCCCTGGGTGTGGAAGGCCTGTCCGAATACATCAAGACCATCGGCCTGTATAACAGCAAGGCCAAGAACGTGATCGAGACGTGCCGCCTGTTGCTGGAGCTGCATGGGGGTGAGGTGCCACAAACCCGCGAAGCCCTGGAAGCCTTGCCAGGCGTGGGCCGCAAAACGGCGAACGTGGTGCTCAATACGGCCTTCCGGCAGTTGACCATGGCAGTGGACACGCACATTTTCCGCGTCAGCAACCGAACCGGCATTGCACGGGGCAAGAATGTGGTTGAGGTGGAAAAGCAGTTGATGAAGTTCGTGCCCAAGCCCTATTTGCTCGACTCCCACCATTGGCTGATCCTGCACGGACGCTACGTTTGCCAGGCCCGCAAGCCGCGCTGTGGCAGCTGCCGCATCGAAGATTTGTGCGAATACAAGGACAAGACCTCCGACGATTGAGCGATCATTGGTTTTTATGATCAGGCGATTGAAAAAATCTTTTTTACCCGTTCGCGGATTATCGCTATAAGGGGCCCCAACGGCAGTCTTAGCCTGGAGTTGACCTTATGAGCGCTGGCAGCAAAGAAGACCTGGTAGTGGAAGACGACCTCGTTGAGTCGGAGGACGATGATCTAGAGGCACCTGCACCAGAGGTGGCCAAGACCAATTTGAGCAAACGCCGCACTATCGACAATCTTCTGGAAGAGCGACGCTTGCAAAAACAGCTGGCCGATTACGACTTCGATTTCTGATCGAGCCGTTGACGGCCGGAAGCCTCCCTGACGGAGGCTTTTTTCTGCCGGTTACACGGGTATTCAAAGGGTGCAATATCCTCCCTAGACCAGGCCGTTGCGTTGGGCCAGTTCGATCAGGTCCACAAGGGATCGGGCATTGAGCTTGAGCAGCAAGCGCGTCTTGTAGGTACTGACGGTTTTGTTGCTGAGGAACATGCCATCGGCAATCTCCTTGTTGGTTTTGCCACGGGCCAGTTGCTGCAGCACCATCATCTCCCGCCCCGATAAGCGTTCGACCATGTCGGCTTCACTGGCATTGCCCATGGTTGAGCGCACCGAATTGAGCGCCTGGTTCGGGAAATAGCTATAGCCGGAAAGCACTGCCTTGATGGCACTGAGCAACTCTGTCAGATCCTGCTGCTTGCACACATAGCCGGCGGCGCCCGCCTGCATGCAGCGCATGGAAAAATGGCCGGGCGCCTGGGACGTCAGTACCAGCACCTTGAACGAGACGGCTTGCTTGGTTGAAGCCAGCCGGCAAATAACTTCCAGGCCGTCGAGCTTGGGGATTCCGATATCCAGTATCACGATATCCGGCATATGTTCCCGTGCAAGTTGCAACGCATCGACACCGTTATCGGTCTCGGCAACGACCTCATAACCATGACGCTCCATTAGCATGCGCACAGCAAGACGAATGACGGGATGATCATCCACGATCAGCACTTTATTCATGAGAAAGTCCAATTTCGCTGTTCGAATTATTTAGAGCAAACACAATAGCCTAGTCGATTACTAGTTGGCATAGCATTCCACCCCGAGCAAGAGCAGGCAGAGACCCAACCCACAAGAAGATAGGAATTAACCTACAAAAAATCGCCAACTTAGATGCTTGGAGCTTTATGGTTGCTTTCAGACCTTTCTCGGCGCGCACATATTTTGAGTGAAATATCGTGCCCATCAGCCCCTGAAAGTAAACGTGCCGCACAAGACTTTCAGGAAATGCCCCTTGCTTGTCGCCATGACGCGCACAAACCAACCCGGAACAACCGTTCCCATTAGTTCCATTTAACATATTTCAGCACTTCCATAATTCCTACAGAAAATTCAACAATTCACATATCCGTTGCAACTACATGAGTGAATTTTCTGTCAGACATAGTTCCTCCCCAGATGTAAAAAATCATTCAAACTTAAAAACAAATGACAAAAACGGAAAATAATTGCGCAAGTTACGAAAAAAATCCTTAAACACAGGCTAAACATTAATAAACAGCTCTGCTTTTAAAGCGCCCATAAAAACCCAGGCAAAAAAAATGGCCCCTTGCGCAAGGGGCCATTTTCACAACAGGCGCACGACTCAGAACAACGAGCGGCCCTTGTTGGCAGCAATGCGCATGCGCAGTGCGTTCAACTTGATGAAGCCTGCCGCGTCCGCCTGATTGTAGGCCCCGCCGTCTTCTTCGAAGGTGGCGATGTTGGAGTCGAACAGCGACTCATCGGACTTGCGGCCGGTGACGATCACGTTGCCCTTGTACAGCTTCAGGCGTACGACACCGTTCACGTGAGCCTGGGAGGCGTCGATCATCTGTTGCAGCATCAGACGCTCTGGGCTCCACCAGTAACCTGTGTAGATCAGGCTGGCATACTTGGGCATCAGCTCGTCTTTGAGGTGAGCGACTTCGCGGTCCAGGGTGATGGATTCGATGGCGCGGTGCGCGCGCAACATGATGGTGCCGCCTGGGGTTTCGTAGCAGCCACGGGACTTCATGCCCACGTAACGGTTCTCGACGATGTCGAGACGGCCGATACCATGCTGGCCGCCGATACGGTTCAAGGTCGCCAGTACGGTGGCCGGGGTCATTTCAACGCCGTCCAGCGCGACGATATCGCCGTTGCGGTAAGTCAGTTCCAGGTACTGCGCCTTGTCTGGAGCGTTCTCCGGGGAGACGGTCCATTTCCACATGTCTTCTTCGTGCTCGGTCCAGGTGTCTTCCAGCACGCCGCCTTCATAGGAAATGTGCAGCAGGTTGGCGTCCATCGAGTACGGCGACTTCTTCTTGCCATGACGCTCGATCGGGATGGCGTGCTTTTCAGCGTAATCCATCAGTTTTTCACGGGACAGCAGGTCCCATTCACGCCACGGCGCAATGACTTTCACGCCTGGCTTGAGTGCGTAGGCACCCAGTTCGAAACGGACCTGGTCGTTGCCCTTGCCGGTGGCGCCATGGGAAATGGCGTCGGCGCCGGTTTCGTTGGCGATCTCGATCAGACGCTTGGCGATCAATGGACGTGCGATGGAGGTACCCAGCAGGTACTCACCTTCATAGACAGTGTTGGCGCGAAACATCGGGAAGACGAAATCGCGGACGAACTCTTCGCGCAGGTCGTCAATGTAGATCTCTTTCACGCCCATGGCTTGCGCCTTGGCACGTGCAGGTTCGACCTCTTCACCCTGACCCAGGTCAGCGGTGAAGGTCACCACTTCACAGTTATAAGTATCCTGCAGCCACTTGAGGATCACCGAAGTGTCCAGGCCGCCGGAATACGCGAGAACGACCTTGTTTACGTCGGCCATGCCATCACTCCACGGGGTTGTACGGAAAGGCGACGATTCTACCGATCAAAACCGTGAAATTACAGGGGCGCGACAGCAAATGAAGATAAAGCGACAGATTATGTCGAGTGGGCGACCGATGGTAGCCTCTTATAAGCATAGGTATCTACACACCCTGGTAGCGTTCAACGGTAACCACGATGCGAAGCGAGTCGCTCTTGATCTGCTTTTGATCTTGATCTCAGGCGCCCCGTTAAACCACGCTGGCCGAACGCAGGCTTGAATTCGTGGGTAACCCGGCAGGACGCCGGGTTAGCCGCCCCGCGCCATGGATGGCGCGTGGCGGCGGCCCACGGATTCAAGACTGTGTTCGGGCACACCGAGCCTAGGCGAGGTGCCGAGTGGTGGGGCAAGAGCGCTTTGCTTACTTTCGCGCTTTTCGAAAGTGAGCCGCCGTCAGGGCGGAACCCTAAGTGGCCATTACCTAAATAACGGATATGTACCCGGTCCAACTGTGTTGACTATTAGGCCGCCTTCGCAGGCAAGCCAGCTCCCACAATTGGATCGTAGGGTGTCAGATAGATAGGCGTCGGCTATCCGGTCGTCACGGGAGCAAGCTCCCTCGCCACGGTTTCGGCGTCATACCGAAGTTGTGCGGTTACCCATGCTTATGAGGTAGCCGCCGGATTGCTCGGCGCAGTGGCCTGAGGCGCAGGTTTCTCAGGCGCGGCCACGCGCTCAAGCTGAATATTCACACGGCGGTTACGCGCACGGTTGGCAGCATTGGTGTTGGGCGCCAAGGGATAGCTTTCACCATGAAAACGCATGGTGATCTGCGATTCCTGAATGCCGTTGGCCTTGAAGTAGTCCATCACCGCCAGGGCACGGCGGCGCGACACGTCGCGGTTGGTCAGGCGGTTGCCACTGTTGTCGGAATGGCCGTTCAACTCGACATGATTGACCGTCGGGTCGGCCTTCATGAAGGCCAGAATCACAGACAACTTCTTCTTGGCCGCAGCGTCCAGCTCAATGCCACCACCAGGAAAGCCCACTTCGGTCTGTTTGACCTGGTCGTAATTCATGGGCAGCAGCTTGGTGGTGCACAGCTGATAATCGTTATAGGCCTTGCTGAACTTCACCGGCAACAGGCGAATTTCCGAGTAACCGCCTTCACGCCCGTAATGCCGCACGGTCGGGCTGCGCCCTTCGAGCAAGCCGGTGAACAGGCGACCGGCCTGGGCCTGGGAGCTATTGAACAGCACGTCGCCGCTGCCGACACGCACGGCCCCCAGGTTGATATCACCTCGGCCCGGCTGCCACGGCGCAGCAGCGGCCAACAGGGTTGCCGAGCCGGCGCCGAGGCTGCTGCCATAGGTTTTCAGACGAAACGTCGCCTGTTCGCCGGCCCGGCGTACGAATTCACCGGAACCGAAATCGGTGATCGGCTGGGTCAAGCGGCACTCGAACTGATCGCCCTCTACCTTCCACTCAATATTCTCCAGACGTGTCTGGAACGTGAGGGCCGCCGCAGGCAGGCTGGCGAACACACTGAGCAGGGCTAGATAATACTGGCGCACGGGAGGCTCCATGGGTTTCTACAACACTTCACAGCGTCATACATCGTTAAGGCATACCCGGAGATATCGGTAGCATCCGGCAAAACTTGATAGCGAGTGCCTGCAAGAGTCTTTTCCGGTAGCATTCCCACCAGATTGACCCGCCTGGAATCCCCAATGTCCGACCGCCTGACCCTGCTGCGTCCCGACGACTGGCATATTCATCTTCGCGATGGTGCTGCGTTACCCCAAACCGTGGCCGACGTGGCCCGCACGTTTGGCCGTGCCATCATCATGCCTAACCTGGTACCTCCGGTGCGCAATGCCGCAGAGGCCGACGCCTATCGCCAGCGCATCCTCGCTGCACGACCGGCCGGCAGCCGCTTCGAACCGTTGATGGTGCTCTACCTCACCGACCGCACCCAGCCTGAAGAAATCCGCGAAGCCAAGGCCAGCGGTTATGTGCACGCCGCCAAGCTGTACCCGGCAGGCGCGACCACCAACTCCGATTCCGGTGTAACCAGTATCGACAAGATCCTGCCGGCAATCGAAGCCATGGCGGAAGTCGGCATGCCGTTGCTGATCCACGGGGAAGTCACCCGTGGCGATGTGGACGTGTTCGATCGCGAAAAAATCTTCATTGATGAACACATGCGTCGTGTGGTCGAGCTGTTCCCCACGCTCAAAGTGGTGTTTGAACACATCACCACCGCCGATGCCGTGCAGTTCGTCAGCGAGGCGTCGGCCAACGTTGGCGCGACCATCACCGCCCATCACCTGCTCTACAATCGCAACCACATGCTGGTGGGCGGGATTAGGCCGCACTTCTACTGCCTGCCGATCCTCAAGCGCAACACCCATCAGGTAGCCCTGCTGGATGCCGCCACCAGCGGCAGCCCGAAGTTCTTCCTCGGTACCGACTCGGCGCCCCACGCCCAGCACGCCAAGGAAGCCGCATGCGGCTGCGCCGGCTGCTACACCGCGTTTGCCGCCATCGAGTTGTACGCCGAAGCGTTTGAACAGCGTAACGCGCTGGACAAGCTCGAAGGTTTCGCCAGCCTCAACGGCCCGCGTTTCTACGGCCTGCCGGCGAATACCGACCGCATTACCCTGGTTCGTGAAGACTGGACCGCCCCTGCCAGCCTGCCGTTTGGCGAGCTGACCGTTATCCCGCTGCGCGCCGGTGAAACACTGCGCTGGCGCCTGCTGGAGGAAAGCAAGTGAGTGAAGACCATTACGACGACGAACAAGAGCACGGCGGTGGCGGCTCGCGCCATCCGATGGCCGAGCGTTTTCGCGGCTATCTGCCGGTCGTCATCGACGTAGAAACCGGTGGTTTCAACTGCGCCACCGATGCCTTGCTGGAAATTGCCGCAACCACCATCGGCATGGACGAACAAGGCTTTGTGTACCCGGAGCACACGCATTTCTTTCGCGTAGAGCCCTTCGAAGGCGCCAATATCGAAGCCGCTGCCCTGGAGTTCACCGGGATCAAGCTCGACCACCCCCTGCGTATGGCGGTGAGTGAAGAGGCGGCGCTGACCGATATCTTCCGTGGCGTGCGCAAGGCGTTGAAGGCCAATGGCTGCAAACGCGCAATCCTGGTCGGCCACAACAGCAGTTTCGACCTGGGTTTCCTGAACGCCGCCGTGGCGCGACTGGACATGAAGCGCAACCCATTTCACCCGTTCTCCAGCTTCGACACCGCCACCCTTGCCGGCCTGGCCTACGGTCAGACCGTTCTGGCCAAAGCCTGCCAGGCCGCCGGTATCGACTTTGACGGGCGTGAAGCCCACTCGGCCCGCTACGACACCGAGAAGACTGCCGAGCTGTTCTGCGGCATCGTCAATCGCTGGAAACAGATGGGTGGCTGGGAAGACTTCAACGACTGAGCCCCCGATGAGCATAGGTACCTACACAATTTTGTAGGTTGTCGCAGCCCACGGTAACCACGATGCGAAGCGAGCCGCTCTTGATCTTGATCTGCTTGTGATCTTGATCTCAGGCGCCCCGTTAAACCACGCTGGCCGAACGCAGGCTTGAATTTGTGGGTAACCCGGCAGGACGCCGGGTTAGCCGCCCCGCGCCATGGATGGCGCGTGGCGGCGGCCCACGGATTCAAGCCTGCGTTCGGGCACACCGAGCCTAAGCGAGGTGCCGAGTGGTGGGGCAAGAGCCCTTTTGGTTACTTTTGGGGCTCTTTTCCAAAAGTGACCCGCTGTCAGAGCGGAACCCTAAGTGGCCGTTACCGCAGCAATGGATATGCACACAATCCAACTGTGTCGCCTGCCAGGCCGCCTTCGCGAGCAAGCCCGCTCCCACAGTTTGATCGCAGGGTGTCAGATAGAGATGCGTTGGCTGGTAGGCCGTCATCGCAGGCAAGCCAGCTCCCACAGTTGGATTGTGGGGTGTCAGGTAGACCAGCGTCGGCTGTCAGGCCGTCATGGGAGCAAGTCCCCACCCACAAAAAAACCGGCCTTTTCAGGCCGGTTTTTTTATACCGTGACGTTGGCTTACAGCTTGCCAGCGTTCTCGGTCAGGTAAGCCGCAACGCCTTCTGGCGAAGCGTTCATGCCTTTGTCGCCTTTTTTCCAGTTGGCAGGGCAGACTTCGCCGTGCTCTTCGTGGAATTGCAGCGCGTCGACCAGGCGGATCAGTTCTTCCATGTTACGGCCCAGCGGCAGGTCGTTGATGATCTGCGAGCGCACAACGCCCTTGTCATCGATCAGGAACGCGCCACGGAACGCCACGCCGCCTTCGGACTCAACGTCGTAGGCCTTGGCGATGTCGTGCTTCATGTCGGCAGCCATGGTGTATTTGACTTTGCCGATGCCGCCATCATTGATGGCGGTGTTGCGCCAGGCGTTGTGGGTGAAATGGGAGTCGATGGAAACCGCGACCACTTCAACGTTGCGCGCCTTGAAATCGTCCATGCGGTGGTCCAGGGCGATCAGCTCCGAAGGGCAGACGAAGGTGAAGTCCAGCGGGTAGAAGAACACCAGGCCGTATTTGCCTTTGATGGCTTCAGACAGTTTGAAGCTGTCAACGATTTCGCCATTGCCGAGGACGGCTGGTACGTCGAAATCCGGGGCTTGTTTACCGACGAGTACGCTCATTGGATATCTCCTGATGTAGGGGGTGACGATTGAAGTAAAAGGACAGGTCGAGTCTGCCGGTCAAAATCGACAGAAACATGACGCAATCACGCTTCGTAAAGACCGACCATCATACACCGAAAAAACCGTTCGTCAGCGCATGGGCGATGCGCGCTGGATTGTCGATGAAACTATTTTGACAATCATTCTCGTTAACATTAAGATCCATCGCACTTAAGCCATAAACCCGCGACGGTTCTCACTTATGTATGTCTGCCTCTGCACTGGCGTCACCGACGGACAAATCCGCGAAGCAATCTACGAAGGTTGCTGCAGCTATAAGGAAGTACGTGAGACCACCGGCGTTGCCAGCCAGTGTGGCAAATGTGCTTGCCTGGCCAAGCAAGTGGTACGGGAAACCCTGACGCAGCTGCAGACAGCCCAGGCCGCGCTCCCCTACCCAGCAGAATTTAAACACGCCTGAATAGGCATGTTTTGAAGAACCGGACCTAGTGTCCGGTTTTTTTATGCCATTAATTCAACTAGTTAGCGCTTAGACGCGGAACACAAACATTCTTATTCCGATTAATTTTCATTTATTATTCAATAACTTAGGTTTGACACTAGGATTTTCACCGCTCAGACTCTGCCCTATACACAGCTATTACAGGGCAGGACCCCAGTCATGAAAGGCGACATCTCAGTCATCCAGCAACTCAACAAAATCCTTGCCAATGAACTGGTCGCGATCAATCAGTACTTTCTGCATGCACGCATGTACGACGATTGGGGCCTGGAAAAGCTCGGCAAGCGTGAATACAAAGAATCGATCAAAGCCATGAAGGACGCCGACGCGCTGATCAAGCGCATCCTGTTCCTGGAAGGCCTGCCGAACGTGCAAGACTTGGGCAAGCTGAACATCGGCGAGCACACCCAGGAAATGATCAGCAGCGACCTGGGCTTTGAGCGCAAGAGCCACAGCGACCTGAAAGCCGCGATTGCCCACTGCGAAACCAAGGGCGATTTCGGCAGCCGTGAACTGCTGGAAGATATCCTGGAAGACCAGGAAGAGCATATCGACTGGCTGGAAACTCAACTGGGCCTGATCGACAAGGTCAGCCTGGAGAACTACCTGCAATCGCAGATGGGCGAATAACTGCGTTTGTTATCACTGTAGGAGCGAGCTTGCTCGCGAAGAACGTCAACGATCACGCAGCGCATCTGATTTAACGCGTTGCCTGGGCGACCTTCGCGAGCAAGCTCGCTCCTACAGAAAAGCTCAAAAAAAGCCCCGCTCTCTTGTGAGAAGCGGGGCTTTTTATTGCTCGCCAATCAGGCGTCAGTCTTGGCCGCTGCTTTTTCCGCTGCGTCTTTGATCAGCGCTTGCAGGGAACCATCAGCTGCCATTTCAGTGATGATGTCGCTACCGCCAACCAGCTCACCGGCTACCCACAGTTGCGGGAAAGTCGGCCAGTTGGCGTATTTTGGCAGGTTGGCGCGGATTTCAGGGTTTTGCAGGATATCCACGTAAGCGAACTTCTCGCCGCATTGCATGACGGCCTGGGACGCTTTTGCGGAGAAACCGCACTGAGGCGCGTTAGGTGCGCCCTTCATGTAAAGCAGAATGGTGTTGTTGGCAATCTGCTCTTTGATCGTTTCGATGATATCCATGGAACACCTCTGCAGGAACTTTGCGACTCACGGGTCGGCACGGTGGCGCATTGTAACGCAAAAATCCAGCAGGATGCTCAGGCCGCCGCCACCTTCACCGGTACGCCGTTGAGCGCCGCATTACCCGACAACTCATCCAATTGCCGCTCGTCGGTCAAGTCATTGGCACTCGCGCCCGGCTGGCTGTTCGCGATGCTCATCTGCACGCCCGGGCGACCGTGGCCCCAGCCGTGAGGCAGGCTGACCACGCCCGGCATCATGTCCGCACTGGCCACGACTTCCACTTCGATCATGCCGGTGCGCGAACTCACTCGCACCCGCTGGCCATCGCTCAACTGCCGACGGGTCAGGTCGTCGGGGTGCATCAACAGTTGATGGCGTGGCTTGCCCTTCACCAGCCGGTGATAGTTATGCATCCAGGAATTATTGCTGCGCACATGCCGTCGGCCAATCAGCAACAGTTCGTCGGCCAGCGGCACCGGCTGCGCGGCGAAACGCGCCAGGTCTGCGAGGATCACGGCCGGTGCTGCTTGCACCTTGCCATCCGCGGTTTTCAAACGTGCCGCGAGGTTGGGCTTGAGCGGCCCCAGGTCCACGCCATGGGGATGATCCGCCAGCATGGCCACCGAGAGTTTATGACTGGATGCGTCGCCATAGGCACCCGCTCGCAGCCCGAAGTCGATCATCTGCGCCGGTGGCACGGTGGGCTTGAGCACCGCACCAGTGTGCGCCGCAAATGCCTTGGCCAGGCCGACAAAGATCTCCCAGTCATGCAACGCGCCCTCAGGCTTGGGCAGGATGGCACGATTGAAGCGCGTGACATTGCGCACCGCGAACAGATTGAAAGTGGTGTCGTAGTGATCGTTTTCCAGCGCCGAGGTGGAAGGCAGGATCAGGTCGGCATAACGCGTGGTCTCGTTGATATACAGATCGATGCTGACCATGAACTCCAACCCGTCCAGGGCTTGCTCCAATTGGCGACCGTTAGGCGTGGACAGCACCGGGTTGCCGGCCACCGTCACCAGGGCGCGGATCTGGCCTTCACCCTCAGTGAGCATTTCTTCTGCCAGCGCCGACACCGGCAGTTCTCCGCCGTACTCCGGGAGCCCGGACACGCGGCTCTGCCAGCGGTTGAAATGGCCGCCGCTGGTGGAGGCCACCAGGTCCACCGCTGGGCTGGTGCAGAGCGCGCCGCCGACGCGATCCAGATTGCCGGTCACCAGGTTGATCAGTTGCACCAGCCAATGGCACAGCGTACCGAACGCCTGGGTCGAGACGCCCATGCGGCCATAACAGACAGCCTTATCAGCGCCGGCGAAGTCCCTGGCCAACTGGCGAATCTGTTCGGCAGGCACCGCACACTGGCGGCTCATGGCCTCAGCATCGAAGCCGGCAATCGCCTTGCGTACATCATCCAGGCCTTGCACCGGCAAATGGCTGTCGCGTGTCAGCCCTTCGGAGAACAAAGTGTTGAGCACCCCAAACAACAACGCCGCATCGCCGCCGGGGCGTACGAACAGGTGCTGGTCGGCGATGGCCGCCGTTTCACTGCGCCGAGGGTCGACCACCACCACTTTACCGCCCCGTGCTTGGATGGCCTTGAGGCGTTTCTCCACATCGGGCACGGTCATGATGCTGCCATTGGAGGCCAGCGGGTTGCCGCCGAGGATCAACATAAAATCGGTCTGGTCGATGTCTGGGATGGGCAGCAATAGGCCGTGGCCGTACATCAGGTGACTGGTGAGGTGATGAGGCAACTGGTCTACCGAGGTCGCGGAGAAACGATTGCGCGTCTTCAACAGCCCTAGAAAGTAGTTGCTGTGGGTCATCAACCCATAGTTATGCACGCTGGGGTTGCCCTGATACACCGCCACCGCGTTCTGGCCATGCCGCGCCTGGATGCCCGCCAGCCGCTCGGCCACCAGGGCAAAGGCGTCATCCCAGGCAATCGGCTGCCATTGGCTGCCCACCCGCAGCATGGGTTGGTGCAGACGGTCCGGGTCGTTCTGGATGTCCTGCAGGGCCACGGCCTTGGGGCAGATGTGGCCGCGACTGAAACTGTCCAGAGGGTCGCCCTTGATCGAGGTGATCGCCAAGCTGCCGTCTTCGGCTTGGGTGGTTTCCAAGGTGAGGCCGCAGATGGCTTCGCACAGGTGGCAGGCACGGTGGTGGAGAGTCTTGGTCATGGCCAGTCTCTTTTATAGGGGCTTTGGCTCAACTATGGGCCGCACGCCCGTGGGGCGCCAGCAACCTTCGCGTTGTGAATCGACGGGCATAGGCCAGGGCATGGCTAAGCATGAGCAAATGTTTCAGAAACCTTGCCCACAGGCGCTGAAACCGACGCGACCTGGCCCAAGCCCGCCCCCGCGCATTGCAAAAGGCCTGGACGCCAGTGTACAAATGGCTCGCTGCAGTCAGGAAATCGTCTTCAAACGCGCGCCAGCGCCCTGCTTGAACACCCCTAAAACCGTAGCCCTATTGGTAAAACGCGACATTTAATGTCAATATCGCGTCTTCCCCTATTTCGTCGCCCCGTGCGGCTTTCGCCGCAGGTCTCGCCCGTTGTCGCAATAAACAAGGCTTTGAGTATCTGCGGTCTGTTGCAAAAGGTAGTTAATGATGAGCGCAAGGCACTTTCTCTCCCTGATGGATTGCACGCCCGAAGAGCTGGTCAGCGTGATCCGTCGAGGCATTGAGCTTAAAGACCTGCGTAACCGCGGCGTACTGTTTGAGCCTTTGAAAAACCGTGTACTGGGGATGATTTTCGAAAAGTCCTCGACCCGCACACGCCTGTCGTTCGAGGCCGGCATGATCCAGCTGGGTGGCCAGGCGATCTTCCTGTCACCGCGCGACACCCAATTGGGCCGTGGTGAGCCGATCAGCGATTGCGCCATCGTGATGTCGCGCATGCTCGATGCCGTGATGATCCGTACCTTCGCCCACAGCACCTTGACCGAATTTGCTGCCAACTCCCGTGTGCCCGTGATCAACGGCCTGTCCGATGACCTGCACCCCTGCCAGTTGCTGGCTGACATGCAAACCTTCCTCGAACACCGTGGCTCGATCCAAGGCAAGACCGTGGCCTGGATCGGCGATGGCAACAACATGTGCAACAGCTATATAGAAGCGGCGATTCAGTTTGACTTCCACCTGCGTATCGCCTGCCCTGAAGGCTACGAGCCCAGCGCCGAGTTCATGGCCAAGGCCGACGGTCGTGTGCAACTGCTGCGCGATCCAAAAGACGCAGTGATCGGCGCACACCTGGTCAGCACCGACGTCTGGACCTCCATGGGCCAGGAAGACGAAACCGCCAAGCGCCTGGCCCAATTCGCGCCGTTCCAGGTGACTCGCGCGTTGCTCGACCTGGCCGCGCCGGACGTGCTGTTCATGCACTGCCTGCCCGCCCACCGGGGCGAAGAAATCAGCCAAGACCTGCTCGACGATCCGCGCTCAGTCGCGTGGGATCAGGCCGAGAACCGCCTGCATGCGCAAAAAGCCTTGCTCGAATTCCTCGTACCACCGTCGTACCACCACGCATGAGCCAGCCATTACTGCTGAACCTGCGCAATCTGGCATGCGGCTATCAAGACCAACGCGTGGTGCAGAACCTCAACCTGCACCTCAACGCCGGCGATATCGGTTGCCTGCTCGGCTCTTCGGGCTGCGGCAAGACCACCACCCTGCGCGCCATTGCCGGCTTTGAGCCGGTGCATGAAGGCGAAATCAGCCTGGCGGGCGACGTCATCTCCCGTGCCGGTTTCACTCTGGCACCGGAGAAACGTCGCATCGGCATGGTGTTCCAGGACTACGCGTTGTTTCCGCACCTGAGCGTGGCTGACAACATCGCCTTCGGCATTCGCAAACACCCGCAAAAAGAGCGCGTGGTCGCCGAGTTGCTCGAACTGGTCAACCTGAAGAACCTGGGCAAGCGCTTTGCCCATGAGCTTTCCGGAGGCCAGCAACAACGTGTCGCCCTCGCCCGCGCCCTGGCGCCGGAGCCGCAACTGCTGTTGCTGGATGAACCCTTTTCCAACCTCGATGGCGAACTGCGCCGCAAGCTCAGCCATGAAGTGCGCGACATCCTCAAGGCGCGGGGCACCAGCGCGATCCTGGTGACCCATGACCAGGAAGAGGCCTTCGCCGTCAGCGATCACGTGGGGGTCTTCAAGGAAGGCCGACTAGAGCAGTGGGACACGCCCTACAACCTCTATCACGAACCGCAAACGCCTTACGTCGCCAGTTTCATCGGCCAGGGGTATTTCATCCGTGGCCGGCTGAACTCGCCGGAATCGGTCAGCACTGAACTGGGCGACCTGCGCGGCAACCGAGCCTATACCTTGCCAACCGGTGCTGCGGTGGATGTACTGCTGCGCCCGGATGACATCGTGTATGCGCCGGACAGCGCGCTGAAAGCCCGGATCGTCGGCAAGACTTTCCTCGGCGCCTCGACCTTGTACCGATTGCAACTGCCGACCGGCGCGCAATTGGAATCGATTTTCCCCAGCCATGCCGATCACCAAGTGGGCGCAGAGGTGGGGATTCGTGTGGCGGCTGAACACCTGGTGTTGTTCCAGGCATCCGGCAGCACAGCGGCGCAGATTCCCGCCGTTGAGTCAGGCGTGCGCCGCCACAGCGTCGCTCACTGATAAAGCCGGATCAAACTGTGGGAGCAGGCTTGCCTGCGATAGCAGCCGACGGTAACCACGATGCGAAGCGAGCCGCTCTTGATCTTGATCTGCTTTTGATCTTGATCTCAGGCGCCCCGTTAAACCACGCTGGCCGAACGCAGGCTTGAATTCGTGGGTAACCCGGCAGGACGCCGGGTTAGCCGCCCCGCGCCATGGATGGCGCGTGGCGGCGGCCCACGGATTCAAGCCTGTGTTCGGGCACACCGAGCCTAAGCGAGGTGCCGAGTGGTGGGGCAAGAGCGTTTTGCTTACTTTTGCGCTCTTTTCAAAAGTGAGCCGCCGTCAGGGCGGAACCCCAGGTGGCCGTTACCGCAGAAATGGATATGTACGCTGTATAACTGTGTTAGCTGTCAGGCCGCCTTCGCGAGCAAGCCCGCTCCCACAGTTTGATCTCTGAGTGTCAGGTAGAGAAGTGTCGGCTGGGAGGCCGTCATCGCAGGCAAGCCAGCTCCCACAATTGGATAGCAGTGTGCCAGGTAGTTCAGCGTAGGTTGGCAGGCCGTCACGGGAGCAAGCTCCCTCGCCACAGGTTCAGCGTCACTCCAAAGTTATGTAGATACCTATGCCTATCTCTGTCAAGCCACACATTTGAGAGCCATGGCCTTCAAAAAATGCTTATCAGGCCCGGCCGATCGGTGCAAATTTGGCCTGGGTGTGTTCCGCCAACACCGACGCCGGCAATTCAACTTCCAAACCCCTCCTACCCGCGCTGACAAAAATCGTTGCAAAGGGTTGCGCCGTTTCATCAATAAACGTGCGCAGCCGCTTCTTCTGCCCCAACGGGCTGATGCCGCCCAACAGATAACCCGTGGAACGCTGCGCTGCTGCCGGGTCAGCCATTTCGACTTTCTTCACCCCCGCAGCATGAGCCAGGGCTTTCAAGTCCAGACTTCCGACGACCGGCACCACCGCCACCAACAATTCACCCTTCTCACTGCTCGCCAGCAGCGTCTTGAACACCTGGGCCGGGTCGAGGCTCAATTTTTCCGCGGCCTCCAGCCCATAGGATGCCGCCTTGGGATCATGTTCATAACTATGGATACGATGTTCGGCGCGAACTTTTTTCAACAAGTCCAATGCGGGGGTCATAGCGGCTCCTGGCGGGCAAACTGATGGCCAATTCTAGGCCAAGACCGCCTGAAACGCTCTAGCACAGCCCTATTACCGCTAAAGCGACTCGCCCTGCCCATGATCATTCACCACACCAATAGTTCGGAAATGACCAACGGTTCACTTTCGACCTTTGACAGCGGTCATTCTTGTCTATATTTTTTCGTTTCCGAATACCGTAGGAATAATCCTCTGGTACTCCGCAGTAAGCCGCGATCCAGGATGGGGATCCTTCTCGCGGTGAATATCGCGCAATTGCCCGTTGAGGCGGTGCGCAAGACAAGAACAACAATTGAGGTTTTCCATGACAACTGCTCTTCAACAGCCTTCACTTTCGAGCCAATGCATGGCCGAATTCCTGGGCACCGCGCTGCTGATCTTCTTCGGTACAGGATGCGTCGCCGCGCTCAAGGTCGCGGGTGCGAGCTTTGGCTTGTGGGAAATCAGTATCATCTGGGGGGTCGGCGTGAGCATGGCGATCTACCTGAGTGCCGGTATTTCCGGGGCTCACCTCAACCCGGCGGTCAGTATCGCCCTGTGCATCTTTGCCGATTTTGAAAAGCGCAAACTGCCCTTCTATATTCTCGCCCAGGTCGCCGGCGCCTTCTGCTCCGCCGCCCTGGTGTACACGCTCTACAGCAACCTGTTTTTCGATTACGAACAAACCCACCACATGGTCCGCGGCTCCCAAGCCAGCCTCGAATTGGCCTCGGTGTTCTCAACCTACCCCCATGCACTGCTGAGCACGGCCCAGGCATTCCTGGTGGAGATGGTCATCACCGCCATCCTGATGGGCGTGATCATGGCCCTTACCGATGACAACAACGGCCTGCCACGCGGCCCGCTGGCGCCCCTGCTGATCGGCTTGCTGATCGCAGTGATTGGTAGCGCCATGGGTCCGCTGACCGGCTTTGCGATGAACCCGGCACGGGATTTCGGGCCCAAGCTGATGACCTTTTTCGCCGGTTGGGGTGAAATGGCCTTTACTGGCGGTCGCGATATTCCTTATTTCCTGGTGCCGATTTTCGCCCCGATTGTCGGCGCATGCCTCGGTGCTGCGGCCTACCGCGGGCTGATTGCTCGCCACCTGCCGAGCGCCGCACCGGCTATCGCTGAAGAAACCCCTGACACGGCTGTCAACGGCAAGACTCGTATTTCCTGAAAGCGCCAGCCTGGTCCCCTGCCCCTTCGCGGCCCAGGCTGATTTCTGACTTCCTTATTTCGTCCAAGGCAATTGACATGACCGACCTTCAGAATAAGAACTACATCATTGCCCTTGATCAGGGCACTACCAGTTCCCGGGCGATCATCTTCGATCGTGACGCCAACGTGGTGTGTACCGCCCAGCGTGAATTCGTCCAGCATTACCCGCAGGCTGGCTGGGTCGAACATGACCCGATGGAAATCTTCGCCACCCAGAGCGCGGTGATGGTCGAAGCGCTGGCCCAGGCCGGCCTGCACCATGACCAAGTGGCCGCCATCGGCATCACCAACCAGCGTGAAACCACCGTGGTCTGGGACAAGATCACCGGCCGCCCGATCTACAACGCCATTGTCTGGCAGTGCCGCCGCAGCACCGAGATCTGCCAGCAGCTCAAGCGCGACGGCCATGAGCAATACATCAGCGACACCACGGGCCTGGTGACCGACCCGTACTTTTCCGGCACCAAGCTCAAATGGATCCTCGACAACGTCGAAGGCAGCCGCGAACGTGCGCGCAACGGCGAACTGCTGTTCGGCACCGTCGACAGCTGGCTGATCTGGAAGTTTACCGGCGGCAAGACCCACGTCACCGACTACACCAACGCCTCGCGCACCATGCTCTTCAACATTCACACGCTGGAGTGGGATGCGAAGATGCTGGAGATTCTCGACATTCCGCGGGAAATGCTGCCGGAAGTGAAGTCGTCATCGGAAATCTATGGCCGCACCAAGAGCGGTATCGCCATCGGCGGTATTGCCGGTGACCAGCAAGCCGCCCTGTTCGGCCAGATGTGCGTGGAAGCGGGCCAGGCCAAGAACACCTACGGCACCGGCTGCTTCCTGCTGATGAACACAGGCGACAAGGCGGTCAAATCCAAGCACGGCATGCTCACCACTATCGCCTGCGGCCCGCGCGGCGAGGTGGCCTACGCCCTGGAAGGCGCAGTCTTCAATGGCGGCTCCACCGTGCAATGGCTGCGTGACGAGCTGAAAATCATCAACGATGCCCACGACACCGAATACTTTGCCGGCAAGGTCAAGGACAGCAACGGCGTGTACCTGGTACCCGCCTTCACCGGCCTCGGCGCGCCCTACTGGGACCCGTATGCCCGTGGCGCACTGTTCGGCCTGACCCGTGGCGTACGCGTCGACCACATTATTCGCGCAGCCCTGGAGTCGATTGCCTACCAGACCCGCGACGTCCTCGACGCCATGCAACAGGACTCCGGCGAACGCCTCAAGGCCCTGCGCGTGGACGGCGGCGCGGTCGCCAACAACTTCCTGATGCAGTTCCAGGCCGACATCCTCGGCACCCAGGTAGAACGCCCGCAAATGCGCGAAACCACTGCCCTCGGCGCGGCCTACCTGGCCGGCCTGGCGTGTGGCTTCTGGGGCAGCCTGGACGAGCTGCGTGGCAAGGCAGTAATCGAGCGCGAGTTCGAGCCACAGCTGGATGAAGCGGCCAAAGAGAAACTCTATGCCGGCTGGCAAAAAGCCGTGAGCCGCACCCGTGACTGGGAACCGCACGAGGGCGCTGAATAAGGTTGTAACTGGCAGGGAGCGGATTCCTGCGTCATCATGGGCCACTTTTGTATGGCAGCCCAAAGGACGCCCCATGAATCTGCCTCCCCGCCAACAACAAATCCTCGAACTGGTCCGCGAACGCGGCTACGTCAGTATCGAGGAAATGGCGCAGCTATTCGTTGTCACCCCGCAAACCATCCGCCGCGATATCAACCAGCTGGCGGACGCCAACCTGTTGCGCCGCTACCACGGCGGCGCAGCCTATGACTCCAGTGTCGAGAACACCGCGTACGCCATGCGTGCCGACCAGATGCGCGACGAGAAGCAACGCATCGGCGAAGCCATTGCCGCACAGATTCCCGATCACGCCTCGCTGTTTATCAACATCGGCACCACCACCGAATCCATCGCCCGTGCGCTGCTCAATCACAGCCACCTGAAAATCATCACCAACAACCTCAACGTCGCCACCATGCTCAGTGCCAAGGACGACTTCGATGTGTTGCTCACCGGCGGCAATGTGCGCCGTGACGGTGGTGTGGTGGGCCAGGCCAGTGTCGACTTCATCAACCAGTTCAAGGTCGACTTTGCCCTGGTGGGCATCAGTGGTATCGACGAGGACGGCAGCCTGCTGGACTTCGATTACCAGGAAGTGCGGGTTTCCCAGGCCATTATCGCCAATGCGCGACAAGTGATTCTGGCGGCAGACTCCAGCAAATTCGGGCGCAATGCCATGATTCGCCTGGGGCCGATCAGCCTGGTGGATTGCCTGGTGACTGACCAACAGCCGGTACCGGCGTTGGTGCAGGTGTTGAATGAGCATAAGGTGCGGCTGGAGGTCGTGTAGCGCTTGTACCGCCGCCTTCGCGAGCAAGCCCGCTCCCACATTTGACCGCATTCCCGTGTTGGAACTCGGTCGAATGTGGGAGCGGGCTTGCTCGCGAAAGCGATCTATCTAATAGCCCATACCTCAAGCCTGTCACAGGCTCATGTTCACAAATTTTCCTTTCCCCACCCTTCGATGAGTTTTTTCAATCGAAGTCGGGTGGCTGTGCCCGCAATTATCAGCTACCATTTTCGCAAATGAACATTTATGTTCGAATTCCAAGACGAAAAGATCGCGAGGCCAGCCGATGAACCCTTCCACCTTGCCTGCTCCACCGCTTGCCGAAGTCTATGACGTTGCCGTAATTGGTGGCGGGATCAATGGCGTCGGGATTGCAGCAGACGCAGCCGGTCGCGGTTTGTCGGTATTCCTTTGCGAAAAGGATGACTTGGCCAGCCACACCTCTTCGGCCAGCAGCAAGCTGATCCATGGTGGTCTGCGCTACCTGGAACACTACGAATTCCGTCTGGTGCGTGAAGCCCTGGCAGAACGGGAAGTGCTGCTGGGCAAAGCGCCGCACATCGTCAAGCAAATGCGCTTCGTACTGCCGCACCGCCCGCACCTGCGCCCGGCGTGGATGATTCGTGCTGGCCTGTTCCTGTATGACCACTTGGGCAAGCGCGAGAAACTGGCAGGCTCCAAAAGCCTCAAGTTTGGCGCCGACAGCCCGCTGAAAAGTGAAATCACCCGAGGCTTCGAATACTCCGACTGCTGGGTCGATGACGCCCGCCTGGTCGTGCTCAACGCCATGGCAGCCCGCGAGAAAGGCGCGCACATCCACACGCAGACCCGTTGCGTCAGCGCCCATCGCAGCAACGGCCTGTGGGAAATGAACATGGAGCGTGCCGACGGCAGCCTGTTCTCGATCCGCGCCCGCGCCCTGGTGAATGCTGCCGGCCCTTGGGTAGCCAAATTCATCAAGGACGACCTGAAGCTGGATTCGCCCTACGGCATCCGCCTGATCCAGGGCAGCCATCTGATCGTGCCGCGCCTGTACGAAGGCGCCCACGCGCATATCCTGCAGAACGAAGACCAGCGCATCGTCTTCACCATTCCGTACCTGAACCACTTGACCATCATCGGCACCACCGATCGCGAATACACCGGCGACCCGGCTGCAGTGGCGATCACCGAAGGTGAAACCGACTACATGCTCAAGGTGGTCAACGCGCACTTCAAGAAACAACTGAGCCGTGACGATATTGTCCACACCTACTCCGGCGTGCGCCCGCTGTGCAACGACGAGTCGGATAACCCATCGGCCATCACGCGTGATTACACCCTGGCCTTGTCCGGCGGTACCGGCGAAGCGCCGATCCTGTCGGTATTCGGCGGCAAGCTGACCACCTATCGCAAACTGGCCGAGTCGGCCATGGCCCAACTGGCGCCGTACTTCACCCAGATGCGCCCAAGCTGGACT
Organism: Pseudomonas sp. FDAARGOS_380; assembly: GCF_002591235.1. NCBI lineage: Bacteria > Pseudomonadati > Pseudomonadota > Gammaproteobacteria > Pseudomonadales > Pseudomonadaceae > Pseudomonas > Pseudomonas sp. FDAARGOS_380. The sequence goes on from NZ_CP023969.1 coordinate 363,601, forward strand.
GCCACGGCGAGCCTGCCCGGCGGCGAAAATATGAGCACCCCTGAAGCCCTGGCCGACGCCATCCGCGCCAAGTTCGACTGGGTACCGAGCGAGATCGCCCGCCGCTGGTCCACCACTTACGGCAGCCGCACCTGGCGCCTGCTGGAGGGCGTGCAATCGCTGGCCGACCTGGGTGACCATCTGGGTGGTGGCCTGTATACCCGCGAAGTCGACTACCTGTGCGCCGAAGAGTGGGTGACACAACCGCAGGACGTGCTGTGGCGCCGTACCAAGCTTGGCCTGTTCACCACCGAGCAGGAACAGGAAAACCTGCAACGCTACCTGTCCAAGGTCGAGCAGAGCCGCAGCAAGATCGAAGCCGCCTGACAGCCCTACCGTGTAGGAGCGAGCTTGCTCGCGAAAAACCTGAGAGCGCCGCGTTTACTCAGCATAAACGCGGCGCTTTTGCGTTTTTCGCGAGCAAGCTCGCACCTACAGACTATTCGGTTTTCCGAACACGCCCGTCCACCCTATTCGGTTTGCCGGACTCCTGACCGAAAATATCGCCGAAACAAAAAGTTAATTTCCATATAAATCATGAAGTTATCCTTTTGTTTTCGGTATGGCACGACTCATGCTCTACACTCTTCAACGATTGCCTGAGGCGCCTTAGAAGCCGTCACGGGCAGTCGCTATACAAGAGAGCCGTTCAGCTGGCTTCATAAAAAAAACAAATGTCGAGGAAGTATTGATGCGCATCGTTCCCCATATCCTGGGCGCAGCTATCGCTGCTGCTCTGATCAGCACTCCAGTTTTTGCCGCCGAACTCACCGGCACACTGAAGAAAATCAACGACTCCGGCACCATCACTCTCGCTCACCGCGACAGCTCCATTCCGTTTTCCTACATCGCGGATGGCTCGGGCAAACCCGTGGGCTACTCCCACGACATCCAGTTGGCCGTCGTCGAGCAGCTGAAAAAAGACCTGAACAAACCCGACCTCAAAGCCAAGTACAACCTGGTGACCTCGCAAACCCGTATCCCGTTGATCCAGAACGGCACCGCGGATCTGGAGTGCGGCTCCACCACCAACAACACCGAACGCGCCCAGCAAGTTGATTTCACCGTCAACATCTTCGAAATCGGCACCCGTTTGCTGGTCAAGAAAGACAAGGAAGGCAAGCCGTCCTACGCTGACTTTGCCGACCTGAAAGGCAAAAACGTGGTGACCACCGCCGGCACCACGTCCGAGCGCATCATCAAGGCGATGAACGCCGACAAGCAGATGGGCATGAACGTCATCTCCGCCAAAGACCACGGCGAATCCTTCCAGATGCTCGAAAGCGGCCGCGCCGTTGCATTCATGATGGACGACGCCCTGCTGGCCGGTGAAGAAGCCAAGGCCAAGAAGCCTGATGACTGGGTCATTACCGGTACTCCGCAGTCCTTCGAAGCCTACGCTTGCATGGTTCGCAAAGGCGACCCGGACTTCAAGAAAGCCGTGGATGACGCCATCGTCGCCCTGTACAAGTCCGGCGAGATCAACAAGATCTACGCCAAATGGTTCGAAAGCCCGATCCCACCAAAGGGCCTGAACCTGAACTTCCCGATGAGCGACAAGGTCAAGGAGCTGATCGCTAACCCTAGCGACAAACCAGCGCCAGAAGTAAAAATCTGATACCTGACTAAGCTTATGTCCTGAGGGAGCCAACCCTCCCTCAGGCGTCTGTAATTACCTGCTGGCTTTAACTTGGAACACTCGACCTGGCGGTTTTCGAGCCGATCGTGTGTGCCTGGCGTTCAACGTCAGGCGGGAACGGATCTTCCCCAAGCGGGTGCTTGTACATCGATCGATCTCGAGGGGAGACCCTAATGAATTACAACTGGGACTGGGGCGTGTTCTTCAAGTCCACCGGCGTGGGCAGCGAGACTTATCTCGACTGGTACCTCTCCGGGCTGGGCTGGACCATCGCCATCGCTATCGTGGCATGGATTATCGCCTTGCTGCTGGGCTCCATTCTGGGGGTCATGCGCACTGTGCCAAACCGCCTCGTATCGGGCATCGCGACCTGCTACGTGGAACTGTTTCGTAACGTGCCACTGCTGGTTCAGCTGTTCATCTGGTACTTCCTGGTACCGGACATGCTGCCGCAGAACCTGCAGGACTGGTACAAACAAGACCTGAACCCGACCACCTCGGCCTACCTGAGCGTCGTGGTGTGCCTGGGCCTGTTCACCGCCGCCCGTGTGTGCGAGCAAGTGCGTACCGGTATCCAGGCGCTGCCACGCGGCCAGGAATCCGCGGCGCGCGCCATGGGCTTCAAGCTGCCGCAGATCTACTGGAACGTGCTGCTGCCCCAGGCTTACCGCATCATCATTCCGCCGCTTACCTCGGAATTTCTCAACGTGTTCAAGAACTCCTCCGTGGCGTCCTTGATCGGCTTGATGGAACTGCTGGCGCAAACCAAACAGACCGCCGAGTTCTCGGCCAACCTGTTTGAAGCCTTCACCCTGGCCACGCTGATCTACTTCACCCTGAACATGAGCCTGATGCTGCTGATGCGCGTGGTCGAGAAGAAAGTCGCAGTGCCCGGCCTGATCTCCGTGGGGGGCAAATAATGGAATTCGATTTCAGCGGCATCATCCCCGCCATTCCAGGCCTGTGGAACGGCATGGTCATGACCTTGAAGCTGATGGTCATGGGCGTGGTCGGCGGCATCATCATCGGGACTATCCTGGCCCTGATGCGCTTGTCGTCCAACAAACTGCTGTCCCGCGTGGCCGGCGCCTACGTGAACTACTTCCGCTCGATCCCGTTGCTGCTGGTGATCACCTGGTTCTACCTGGCGGTGCCGTTCGTGTTGCGCTGGATCACCGGTGAAGACACCCCTATTGGCGCGTTCACCTCCTGCGTCGTGGCGTTCATGATGTTCGAGGCCGCGTACTTCTGCGAAATCGTCCGAGCCGGTGTGCAGTCGATTCCCAAGGGCCAGATGGCGGCGGCACAAGCCATGGGCATGACCTACGGCCAGACCATGCGCCTGATCATCCTGCCCCAGGCGTTTCGCAAGATGACGCCGTTGCTGCTGCAACAGTCGATCATCCTGTTCCAGGACACCTCCCTGGTCTACACCGTGGGCCTGGTGGACTTCCTCAACTCCGCCCGCTCCAACGGCGACATCATCGGCCGCTCCAACGAGTTCCTGATCTTTGCCGGTGTCGTCTACTTCATCATCAGCTTTTCCGCCTCGCTGCTGGTCAAGCGTCTGCAAAAAAGGTTTGCCGTATGATCTCTATCAAGAACATCAACAAGTGGTATGGCGACTTCCAGGTGCTGACCGATTGCAGCACCGAGGTTAAAAAAGGCGAAGTGATCGTGGTGTGCGGGCCATCCGGCTCGGGCAAATCCACCCTGATCAAGTGCGTCAACGCACTGGAACCGTTCCAGAAGGGCGATATCGTGGTCGACGGCACCTCCATCGCCGACCCGAAGACCAACCTGCCAAAACTGCGTTCGCGCGTGGGCATGGTGTTCCAGCACTTCGAACTCTTCCCGCACTTGACCATCACCGAAAACCTGACCATCGCGCAGATCAAGGTGCTGGGCCGCAGCAAGGAAGAGGCCACCAAGAAAGGCCTGCAACTGCTCGACCGCGTGGGCTTGTCGGCACACGCCCACAAGCACCCTGGCCAGCTCTCCGGCGGCCAGCAACAACGTGTGGCGATTGCCCGCGCCCTGGCCATGGACCCGATCGTCATGCTGTTCGACGAACCGACCTCGGCGCTGGACCCGGAAATGGTCAACGAAGTGCTCGACGTGATGGTGCAACTGGCCCACGAAGGCATGACCATGATGTGCGTGACCCACGAAATGGGCTTTGCGCGCAAAGTGGCCGACCGCGTGATCTTCATGGACGCCGGCAAGATCATCGAAGACTGCCCCAAAGAAGAGTTCTTCGGCGACATCAGCGCCCGCTCCGAGCGTGCGCAGCACTTCCTTGAGAAAATTCTGCAGCACTAAAAGCAACTCGCTCCTGCCCTGTAGGAGCGAGCTTGCTCGCGAAAGACGACAACGATAACGCGTGTATCCTGAATTAACGCGCTGCCCTTGAGTTTTTCGCGAGCAAGCTCGCTCCTACAGTTGGCAGGCGAGAAGTAGCTGACCCAAGGCATCTGTGATGAAATGCGACCCCAATCAATATCGCGCCGCGCCGCCATCACTTGCCGTGAAGCCTCGTCTGATACGCCAACTGTTCCTGCCGCCGTTGATCATCGCCCTGATGGTCGGCCTGGGTTATATCGGCTTCTGGGTCAGTGACTACTACGGCATCCGCACCCTCAGCGACAACGGCGAACGCCAGTTGGAGCTGCACGCCCGTACCGTCGAAAGCGAACTGAGCAAGTACACTTACCTGCCCAGCCTGCTGGAGCTGGAGTCCAGTGTTTCCCAATTGCTCGCCGACCCGAGCCAGGAAACCCGCAAGACGGTCAACGACTACCTCGAAGGCCTGAACCGCCGCAGTCGCAGCCGCGCCATCTATGTGATGGACACCACCGGCCGCGTGCTGGCCACCAGTAACTGGCGCGATGCCGACAGTTACCAAGGTGAAGACCTGTCCTTTCGCGCCTATTTCCAGAATGCCGTACGCGGCCAGCCTGGCCGTTTCTACGGCATCGGCAGCACCAACGGCGAACCCGGCTATTACCTGGCCCATGGCCTGGAAGAGCACGGCAAGATCATCGGCGTCGCCGTGGTCAAGGTGCGCCTCGAAGCCCTTGAAGAGCGCTGGCAGCGTGCGCGCCTCGAAGCCTTCGTGAGCGATGAGAACGGCATCATTATTCTTTCCAGCGACCCGGCGCGTCGCCTCAAGGCCGTACGCCCCTTGAGCGATGACACCAAGGACCGCCTGGCCCACAGCCTGCAATATTACTGGGCGACGCTCAATGAACTGCAACCCCTGGCCCGTGAGCGCCTGAACGAAGGCACCGAGAAACTGACCTTCCCGGCCAACACCGAAGTGGTCAACGACCAGCACGCCGTCAGCTACCTGGCGCAGACCCGCCCCCTCAACGACACGCCGTGGAACTTTACCCTGCTCACCCCGCTCAACGACCTGCGCCGCGCCGCGATCAACCAAGGCATCCTGGTGGCCGTCGCCTTTGGCCTGGTCGCCTTCCTGCTGATAGCCTGGAACGAACGGCGCAAGGTCATCGCCACCCGCCTCGCCGCACGGGAAGCCTTGCAGGAAGCCAACAGCCTGCTTGAGCGTCGGATTGCCGAACGCACCGCCGACCTGCGCGCCAGCAACGAACGGCTCAAGGGCCAGATTCGCGAACGACGCCAGGCCGAAGAAACCCTGCGTCACGCCCAGGACGAACTGGTGCAGGCCGGCAAACTCGCAGCCATTGGCCAGATGTCCACCAGCATCGCCCACGAACTGAACCAGCCGCTGGCAGCGTTGCGCACGCTGTCGGGCAACACCGTCCGCTTCCTTGAGCGCGGCGCCCTGGACACCGCCAGCACCAACCTCAAGACCATCAACGAACTGATCGACCGCATGGGCCGCATTACCGCCAGCCTGCGCTCCTTTGCCCGGCGCGGTGACGACCAGGGCGAAGCCAGCCTCGGCAAAGCCGTGGACGCCGCGTTCCAAGTGCTCGGCGCGCGCCTGGACAGCCTCCCGTTGACCGTGCACCGTGACTTTGCCAATGCCCAACTGCAGATCGACCAGACCCGCCTGGAGCAGATCCTGGTCAACCTGATCGGCAACGCCCTCGATGCGATGCAGGCCCAAGCGGCGCCGCAGCTGTGGCTGGAAGGCCAGAGCAGCGACGGCAAATATCGCCTGCTGGTGCGTGATAATGGCCACGGCATCGACCCCGAGGCGCGCAAGCATTTGTTCGAACCCTTTTTTACCACCAAGCCCGGCGAACAAGGCCTGGGCCTGGGCCTGACCCTTTCCGCAAGCCTCGCTGCCGCCACCGGCGGCAGCCTGGCCGTGGAACATCCGGCCAATGGTGGTACCGCCTTTGTCCTGAACCTGCCATTGGTGGGCGCTCAACGAGCTGAGTCGACATGAATACACAAGCCCAAGACCTCACCGTCCTGATCGTCGAGGACGACCCCCATGTACTGCTCGGTTGCCAGCAAGCACTGGCGCTCGAAGACATTACCAGCGTCGGCGTGGGCAGCGCCGAAGAAGCGCTCAAGCGCATCGGCGAAAACTTCGCCGGCATCGTCATCAGCGACATCCGCTTGCCGGGCATCGATGGCCTGGAACTGCTGACCCGCCTCAAGGCATTGGATAAAAGCCTGCCGGTGGTGCTGATCACAGGCCACGGCGATATCTCCATGGCGGTGGGCGCCATGCGTAACGGCGCCTACGACTTCATGGAAAAACCCTTCTCGCCCGAACGCCTGGTGGACGTGGCACGCCGCGCCCTGGAACAACGCGGGCTGGCGCGGGAGGTCTGGTCGCTACGCCGGCAACTGGCCGAGCGCGACTCGCTGGAAGGCCGCATCATCGGCCGCTCGCCGGCCATGCAGAACCTGCGCGAACTGATTGCCAATGTCGCCGACACTTCGGCCAACGTGCTGATCGAAGGCGAGACCGGCACCGGCAAGGAACTGGTCGCGCGTTGCCTGCATGATTTCAGCCGGCGCCACACCCACCAGTTCGTCGCGCTCAACTGCGGTGGCCTGCCGGAAAACCTGTTTGAAAGCGAGATTTTTGGCCACGAGGCCAACGCCTTCACCGGCGCTGGCAAACGTCGCATCGGCAAGATCGAGCATGCCCATCAAGGCACGCTGTTCCTCGATGAAGTAGAGAGCATGCCGATCAACCTGCAGATCAAGCTGCTGCGGGTGCTGCAGGAGCGCACCCTGGAACGCCTGGGTTCGAACCAGAGCGTGGCGGTGGATTGCCGGGTCATCGCTGCCACCAAGTCCGACCTCGACGAATTGAGCCGCGCCAGCCAGTTCCGCAGCGACCTGTACTACCGCCTCAACGTGGTCACCCTGGAACTACCGCCCCTGCGCGAGCGGCGTGAAGACATCCTGCAACTGTTCGAACACTTCCTGCAGCAATCGTCGCTACGCTTCGACCGCGCCGTGCCGGAGTTGGACAACCAGACCCTGTCCAGCCTGATGAGCCACGACTGGCCAGGCAACGTGCGCGAACTGCGCAACGTCGCCGAACGCTTCGCCCTCGGCCTGCCCGCCTTCAAGAAAAGCGGCGCCGGCAGCGGCAGCCAAGGGGTTGCCTTTACCGAGGCGGTGGAAGCCTTTGAACGCAACCTGCTCAACGATGCCCTGCAACGCAGCGGCGGCAACCTGACCCAGGCCAGCCAGGAACTGGGGATGGCCAAGACCACCCTGTTCGACAAGGTCAAGAAATACGGGTTGAGTCACTGATGGATCTGTTCTTGAAGGCTGCACTTGGCGCCGCCGTGGTGCTGATCCTGGCGGCGCTGGCCAAGACCAGAAACTATTACATCGCGGGCTTGGTGCCGCTGTTTCCCACTTTTGCGCTGATCGCCCATTACATCGTCGGCAAAGGCCGAACGGTCGCGGACTTGAAGACCACGATCCTGTTCGGGATGTGGTCGATCATTCCGTACTTTGTGTATTTGGCGACGTTGTATGTGATGGTCGATCGGCTTCGGTTGGAGGCATCGCTGGCAGTCGCCGCCGTAGCCTGGTTGATGGCCGCGACGGTGTTGGTCAGCGTATGGGTACGCCTCCACACCTGACACAACGCGGTTAAACAGGTGGGAGCTGGCTTGCCTGCGATAGCCGTAGGTATCTACACAACTGTGCAGTTCCGCGCAGCCACCGGTAACCACGATGCGAAGCGAGCCGCTCTTGATCTTGATCTGCTTGTGATCTTGATCTGCTTTTGATCTTAGGCGCCCCGTCAAACCACGCTGGCCGGAATTCGACAGTGATTTGGGGGGTAAACCGGCAGGGATGCCGGTTTAGCCGCCCCGCGCCATGGATGGCGCGTGGCGGCGGCCCCCCAAATCACTGGCGGATTACGGGCACACCGAGCCTAAGCGAGGTGCCGAGTGGTGGGGCAAGAGCGTTTTGCTTACTTTGCCGCTTTTGCAAAGTGAGCCGCCGTCAGGGCGGAACCCTAAGTGGCCGTTACCTAAATAACGGATATGTACCCGGTCCAGCTGTGTTGACTGCTAGGCCGTCTTCGCAGGCAAGCCAGCTCCCACACTCAGATCAGCGCACGATCTTGTCTACCTGAATGCCCAGCTTCTTCAGCCGATACCAAAAGCTGCGCTCGGAAATCCCGATCCGCTGCGCCGCTGCCGCCTGCACCCCATTGCTCTCCTGCAACGCCGCAAGAATGTAGGCTTTCTCCACCTCGGCCAGCGCCGCATCCAAATCCCGCGGCACCCCCGGCCCGTCGCTGAGGATCGCGGTCACATCGCCCTCGCTCGGTCTGGAAGCAAACAGATACCCCGGCAAATCAATATCCTCGATCACCGATGAAGCCGCCACGATGGTCGCGCGCTCCACGCAGTTTTGCAGCTCGCGGATGTTGCCCGGCCAGTGATACGCCGCCATGGCCTGCAAGGCCTCGGGGCTGAAACCGGTGATGCGTTTGCCGGTGGTCGCGCTCAGGGTATGGGCGAAGTGGCGCGCCAGGGGCGCGATGTCTTCCACGCGTTCGCGCAACGACGGCAACGGAATCGGGAAGACATTGAGGCGGTAATACAGGTCTTCGCGAAACTCCTTGGCCGCCACCGCATCCAGCAGGTTCTTGTTGGTGGCGGCAATGACACGTACATCCACCTTGCGCTCGCGGGGGTCGCCTACCGGCTCGATAACCCGCTCCTGCAAGGCGCGCAGAATCTTGGCCTGCAACGCCAAGGGCATATCACCGACTTCATCCAGAAACAGCGTGCCCTTGTCAGCCTGCATGAAGCGCCCTACCCGGTCAGCCACAGCCCCGGTGAACGCGCCTTTGCGATGGCCGAACATTTCGCTTTCCAGCAAGCCTTCAGGGATGGCCGCGCAATTGACCGCCACGAAGGGTTGGTCGGCACGGCTGCCATGCTTGTGGATGGCGCGGGCGACCATCTCCTTGCCGGTGCCGCTTTCGCCGGTCAGCAGGATGGTGGCGTTGCTGTCGCGCACGGAGTCCACCGCCTGGAGCACCTGGCGAAACGCCGGGCTGTCGCCCACCAGGCTGTCGAACTGCGCATGTTCGTCCAGCTCGGCACGCATGCGCGCGTTGTCGCGCATGATGTCGCGAAATTGCAGGGCCTTGGCCACGGTGATGTCCAGCTCGTCGATGTCGAACGGCTTGGCAATGTAGTCATAGGCACCGTTACGCATCGACTGCACGGCATTTTTTACCGTGCTGTAGGCCGTCATCACGATCACCGGCAAGGTCGGATAACGCACCTTGATCTCGGCCAGCAACGCCGGCCCGTCCATGCCTGGCATGCGCCAGTCGCTGATGACCAGGTCGATGTCTTCTTCTCCCAACACCTTGAGCGCATGCAGGCCATTGCCTGCGCTGAACACCTGGATGCCGTTCTGGCTCAAGGCCTGGGTCAGCAGATCACAGAGCTTGGGCTCGTCGTCGACCACCAATACGTTATGCGTCATGCCCGTCCTCATCTTCACCGTCGTCTTCACCGTCAGCCGGAATGTACAGGCTGAAGGTCGCGCCGGCATCTTTCTCGCTGGCGCATTCGATGCTGCCGTCGTGACTTTCCATGATCGAATAGACTTTGGCCAGGCCCAGGCCCGTGCCCGAGGCCTTGGTGGTGACGAATGGCGTGAAGATACGCTCCACCATGTCCGCCGGGATGCCCTCGCCGGTATCGGCGATGCTGATCACGGTGTTGTCGCCCACGCTGCGAATGCCCAGGGTCAGGCGCCCGCCGTCGGGCATCGCGTCGATGGCGTTGAGAATCAGGTTGAGACACGCCTGCTTGAGCTGCTTGGCATCGGCGTAGATCGTCGCGCCAGGCGCCTGGTCGTCAATCTGGGCATCAATGCGATGGCTACTCAGCTCCGGGCCGCAGAAACCGAGGATTTCTTCCACCAGGGCGCGTGCCGGTTGCTGCACGCGTATCGGCGGGTTGGGCTTGGCGAAATCGAGGAACTCAGTAATCAGCTCGTTGATGCGGCTGACCTCGCTGATGACATATTCCAGATGGCGCTTGTCGGTTTCCGCCAGGTCAGCGCGCCGATGCAACAGTTGGGTGGCGGTCTTGATGATGCCCAAAGGGTTGCGAATTTCATGGGCCAGGCCCATGGCGACTTCACCCAGGGCATGCAAGCGATCACGCCGACGCAGTTGGGCTTCCAAGTGGTGCAACTCGCCCAGGCGTTCGGTCATGTGGTTAAAGGTGCTGCTCAATTGCGCCAGTTCGTCACCGCCACTGACCACCACACGGTGCGCATAACTGCCCGAAATCACCGCATCCACGCCCAGGGATAAATCGCGAAGGGGCTTGGTCAGGCGCCGCGACACCAACAACCCGGCCGCCAGTGACAGCGCCGAGCTGACCAGGAAGATCAGCACAAACAGGTTGCTCTGGTTCACCAGCCCCACCAGGCTGGTATGGCGTAGCAGGCCGCTGAAGATCACGCCTTGCAACTCGCCGGCGTCATTGAAAATCGGCCAATACAACCCGCTGTACTGGTTAGTGAACTGCTCGCTGGGCTGCTTGGTGCTGCGCAGGTAGGCTTCGACATTCTTGGGAATGCGCGAGGGGTGATTGGCGAAGCGCTGGGTGGAAAATATCTCGGAGAAACCGGCAGGGTTGGCCAGGTACAAACGCAGGTCGAGGGAATGCACATCGGCCACGCTGGTGAGGAAACTGCTGTCCAGGTAGGTGGCGACCAGCAACAGGTAATCCACGCCGTCACGGCTGGTTTCGAAGGTGGACACCACCAGGCCCGTGCTCACCCCGGCGACTTGCACGGTTTGCAGCACCGCGTTGCTGGTGAGGTTGATCTGCCTGACGATGTCATCGGCGGCCGTGCTGAACATCACTTTACGGTCGCTGGCGCGAATCAGCGCCACCACGTCGATATCGGTGGCATCGGCAATGTCGGCGGTGAGCCGGTCATGCTTCTCGGCATTTTTGGACGACGGCGGGCTGGTGTAGCGCAGGAACAGCTTGGCCATGCGCGCGTTGTCGTGAAGGATGTCGCCGATTTCGTCCTTGACGATCTTGGTCGACTCTTGCAGCCAGATCCGCACGTTGCTGTCGAAAATCTGCGACAGCGTGGTGGCGGCCAGTTCAGCCGCGATCATGGTGGGAATCACGCTGACCAGCCAGAACGCCAGCACCAGCTTGCGCTGGACGCTCCAACGCGAAATGGCAAAGGGGCGGGCTTTCTGGCGGGTCTTGGTAATCATCAGGTTTCGCTTATCGCAGCAGCCATGGCAGGGTCGGAACGATCCGGTCGAATAAACAGTTTTACAAGCTTGAGCAGGCCGTTGACCAGCCGGTTGCGGTGACGGAAGAACAGGCTGTTGCCCTCGAACTCGCACCCCAGGCGCAGTTTACTGGCATACCCGGCCTGGCCGCACTCGTACAGCGCAATACGGTGTTCAATACAGTAGTCGACATTGGTCAGCCAGCTGCGGAAGTACAGGTTGTATTCACGGCTGAACTCCAGGTCATGGCCAAAGAACTTGTCCACCAGCCGATGCTCGTCCAGCAGGATCAGGTTGAACGCCACCAGGCGCTCGTCCACCCAGTACAGAACACAGACCGCCCGCTCGTGCAGGTGTTCGAGCACGCCCGTGAAGTAACCGGCGGGCAGGCGTTCGAACTGCAAGTCTGCGCGCGCAAGCGTGGCTTCATACAGGCGCATGACCTCGGGCAGCACGTCGTCGATATTACGCCGCCACTCGACCCGCGGCCCCGGTGCGCGCAGTTTGCGGCGCAGGTCCTTACGCGTGGACTTGCCCAGCGAACCCAGGTAGGCGTCCACCGAGCCATAAGGCAGCGGCAACACCCCCGAGGGCAAGCTGGGCATGCTTTGAAAACCTGCGGCAAGGCAGCTCTGGGCCCAATGCGGATCGTTGGTGGGCGCGTCCTTGACCGCCAGCAAGCCGATACCGAGCGCATCGGCATCGCTGCGCGCAGCCGCCAGTAACTGCTGCAACAGCAACGCGCGCCGGGATTCGGGCACATGGCTGGCGACCCCGGCATCACAGCGTTCAGCCACCGGCGAACCGATGGCGTACAAGGCCAGTTGCAGAGCCCCCGGCCACAGCCGCTCCAGGCGCTCGGTCAAGCGCTTGCCAGCCCCCGACACGGTGGTGTCGAGGCGATAATGGGTGACGAACGCGGCCGCCACGGCCACCAGCGTTTGGTCCTCAAAGACCGCCAGGTAACGCCACTGAAAGTCATCGATCGCGGCGCTTTCCACGGCCAGGTAATAGTCCCAATCCTCCAGGGCACCGGGAAAACAATCGTTCCAGGCATCGCGCTGGATAGCCCGGATGGTCGGGTAGGCTTGGGTGGTTATCACAGTTTTTCCTTATCAACACCGCTCTACTGTAGGAGCGAGCTTGCTCGCGAAAATCGAACAGACACCGCGTTCAACCTGGCAGTACGCGTTATCGTTAACGACCTTCGCGAGCAAGCTCGCTCCTACAAGTAACTAATCACGCCACACGATTGAGTTGCACTGCGTGCTGCTCGACAAACCTGGCACTCAACTCGATCACCCGCCGGTACTGTAAATCGACCGTGATCATGTGGTAGCAGTTGTCCAGCAGGATCTTGGTCACCGGCCCGCCGAGGTGGCGCTCTACGTAATCGGCGTTCCAGCGGCTGGTGATGTCGTCCTCGATGGAATGCAGCACCAGCGCCGGCACCTTGATCTGCGGCATGCGTTTCTTGACCACGGCGTTCATGCGGTGCAGCTCGCGCACGGTGATGCCTTCCATGGTCAGCAACCCCGCCTCGCTGCTTTCGCCTTCCTTCATCTGCCGCTCGACAATGGCCCGCAGGCGCTCGTTCTTGATGCCGTAGGGCGGCTTCTCCTCAAAGCTACAAATGTGCACGCCGAACGGAATCTTCATCAGCAAGGGCGTGAGAAACGCCAGTTTGTTGATGCTCCAACCGTCGTACTTCAAGGTGGTGGAATACATCAGCAACCCGGCAACTTGCCCTGGGTGTTCGGACGCCACATACATCGACATCACCGCGCCCATGGACAAGCCACCGACAAACACCTGGGCGTGGCGCTGCTTGACCTGTACGAAGGTCTTGCGCACGCCTTCGTACCAGTCCTGCCACCCCGTAGCTTGCAAGTCGCTGTTGTCACCGCAGTGCCCGGCCAGCGTGGGCACATACACCGTGCAGTTGCCCGCCTTGGCCAGGCCCTTGGCGACCTGACGCAATTCGGTCGGCGTGCCGGTCAGGCCGTGGATCAACAGGATCCCGACCGGACCCTCACCGAGAACGAAACCGGCAGTGCCTTCACCGAGGTCGATCCCTTGAGCATTCACCGCGTGGTCGCTCGCACCAGCAGTTGCTCCAGCAACTTGAGGCCCAGGTCGATTTCCGGGTAGCTGATCTCCAGGGACGGCGCCAGGGTGATCACGTTCTTGTAGTAACCGCCCACGTCGAGGATCAACCCGAGTTTCTGGCCGTCTACCACCATGTCGCCTTTCATGCCTTCTTCGACCATGTAGTCCAGGGTCGCCTTGTCCGGGGTGAAGCCATCCGGGCCGCAGATCTCGCAGCGCAGCGCCAGGCCCAGGCCGTCCACATCGCCGATGATCGGGAAGCGTTTTTGCAAGTCTTGCAGGCCTTCCAGGAAGTATTTGCCCTTGGCCATGACCATGGCGCCGTAGTCGACTTCGCTGGTCATCTTGAACATTTCCAGGCCCACCGCGGTACCCAACGGGTTGGAGGCGAAGGTGGAGTGAGTCGAACCTGGCGGGAACACCTTCGGGTTGATCAACTCTTCACGGGCCCAGATACCGCCCAATGGGTTGAGACCATTGGTCAACGCCTTGCCGAACACGATCACGTCCGGTTGGACGTCGAAGTGCTCGATCGACCAGAGCTTGCCGGTGCGGTAGAAGCCCATCTGGATTTCATCCGACACCATCAAAATGCCGTGCTGATCCAATACGTGCTTGAGCTCGCGGTAGAAATTCATCGGCGGGATCACGTAGCCACCGGTGCCCTGGATCGGCTCGACATAGAAAGCTGCGTATTCGCACTGGTTGGTTTTAGGGTCCCAGACACCGTTGTATTCGGTCTCGAACAAGCGGGCGAACTGCTGCACGCAATGGCTGCCGTACTCTTCCTTGGTCATGCCCTTCGGGCCACGGAAGTGGTAAGGGAATGGGATGAAATTGGCGCGTTCGCCAAAGTGGCCGTAGCGACGACGATAGCGGAAGCTGGAGGTGATCGACGAGGCGCCGAGGGTGCGGCCGTGGTAGCCGCCTTCGAAGGCGAACATCAGGCTTTTGCCGTTGCTGGCGTTGCGCACCACTTTCAGGGAGTCCTCGATGGACTGCGAGCCGCCGACGTTAAAGTGCACGCGACCATCGAGGCCGAACTTGTTCTTGGCATCGACCGCGATCATTTCCGACAGCTCGATCTTGCCTTTGTGCAGGTACTGGCTGGCGATTTGCGGCAGCGTATCGATCTGCTTTTTCAGCGCGTTGTTCAGGCGCGGGTTGGCATAGCCGAAGTTGACGGCCGAGTACCACATTTGCAGGTCGAGGTAGGCCTGGTCTTCGGTGTCCCATACATACGAGCCTTCGCAGCGGCTGAAGATACGCGGTGGCTCGATGTAGTGAACGGTGTCGCCGTAGGAGCAGTACTTGGCTTCTTTATCCAGAAGCACCTGGTCTTCGGCGGTAGCGATACGGATATCAGACATGATGGAAGAGTTCCTGTTTGTCAGAAGAGGTGTTGAAGGTGGTGGCGTTGGCAGCGAGGCCTTGTGGCAGCTTGGCCAGCAACGCCGGCACTTGCGCAAAGGTGTCGAAGCGCGCGTGAGGGATCTGGTGGGCGACGCAGTAGTCGGCGAGGCTGCCCTTGGCAAACACGAAGTCGGCGGTGGAGGCCACGCACATGTCGGACTTGCCGTCGCCGATCACCAGCACGCGCTTGTTGCGCGGCGTGGATTTGCACTTGCAGTTGCCGGACGCGGCGCGGCAGGCATCGCTGGCATACGGGAAGTCGATGCGCCAGCTGTCCTGGTCGACCTGGCGCAGGCGGTTGGCGAGGATCGGCAACAAAGTCACGTAGTTGCGCGAAAGGATGCGGGCAATGCCCTGCTCGATGCCGTCGCTGACCACTTCGATGGAGGCACCCAGGCCCATGACGTGATCGACAAAGTCCGGGAAGTCCGGGTCGATCTCGACGCTGTCGAAGTACGCCAGCAGTTCAGCGGGGGTGGCCTTGATCAGCGCCAGTTGGCGGCTCAGGCATTCGCGTGAACCGATATGCCCATCCAGCCATTCCTGCTCAATGGTTTCCCACTCGGGGCCGGCGAAGCGTTGGAGGACGTTGTCGATGACATCGGTGGGGGTAATGGTCCCGTCGAAGTCACACACGATATGCCAGTTGATCATCTGCCTTTCCTTTAGGTAAAGGGCCTTGGAGGAGCGCGCTGTCTGCGCTTGCCAAGGGATAGAGCAGGGACTGTGCCAACTGGCCAAAAGCCCGCAGGGCTGGGGGTTTGGGCGAAATGCGCAGCGATATATGTCGCAGGAGCTACAATTTTTGTAGCTTGCTACAAACAACATGAGTGCTTGCGCAGGCGCGTCGGTTTGCGCGTTCATGCGCGCCTGCCCACCTTCAGGAAACGTCCCCATGTCCAAGCTTGCTGCTGCTGTATTCACCGGTTTACTTGGAGGGTGGGGCCTTTGCGGGGCCGCATGGGCAGAGGGCATTACGGGCGATGTGGGCGCGGGCCTCAGCTATCAGCCCCACGACCCCACTGGCAGCCGCTACGAAACCCGACCTGTGCCGTATCTGGACCTGGATTGGGGCAACGTCAGCCTGAGCACCGATGACGGCCTGACCTGGAGCGCCCTGGATACCCACGGCCTCACCGCTGGCCCCTATATCAACTACCTTTCGGGGCGTACCTCCAACGGCGAGTTGCAAGGCCTGCGCAACGTGTCGGACATGGCGGAAGTGGGCGGTTTCGTCCAATACGCCCCGGCCAATTTTTGGCGGGTCTACGCGCAATTGGGCCAGGCCGTGGGCGGCGGGCATTCCCAGAGCGGCGCCCTAGGTAAAATCGGCGGCGAACTGGGTTACCCCTTGGGTGGCGGGATTATCGGCAGCAGTGGCCTGGTTGCGCATTTTGCCGATGCGCGCCAGACCAATACCTTCTTCGGCGTGGACAACAACGAAGCCGTCGCTTCAGGCCTGCGGCCTTATAACGCGAGTGGCGGCTTCCAGAACGTGACGCTGAGCCAAAGTTTTTCCTTCCCCCTGGCGCCCCATTGGTCGCTGCTGACCAGCGCCAGCTGGGTACACCTGGTGGGGTCGGCGGCCAAGAGCAGCATCGTCAAAGAGGCTGGCCAGGTGAATCAGGGCCAGGTACAGACGGCAATCAGCTACACCTTCGACTGAAACACCCGTGAGCAAAACCGGGAGCAAAATGTGGGAGCGGGCTTGCTCGCGAAAGCAGTGTGTCAGTCAGCTAATACTTAACTGATCCACCGCATTCGCGAGCAAGCCCGCTCCCACATTGGGTCTGTGCTCATAGCACTATGTTCAGTGTTCTTCGCCTTCAGCCAACAGCGCGATACCACCGATAATCACCACCACACCCACCCAATGCAACACGCTGATGTGCTCCCCCAGCCCCAGCCAAGAACCCAGCAATACGGCCACAAACACCAGCGAACTCAGCGGAAACGCCAGGGACAAACTGCTACGCCGCAAAATCAGCATCCACACAAAAAACGCCCCCAGATAGCTGGCAATCGCCGCCAGAATTCCCGGGTTGCGCGCCACGTCGGCCAGCCATTGCCAACTGAAGTCCATCGGCCCCAATTGATCGCCGGCTACCTTGGTGAATAGCTGCCCAGCGCTTTCGGTGGCGATCAGCAGTGCCCACAGCACCAGGGTGCCAAGCCGCCCATGCAGCCAGCCGGTATGGATTGTTTGCGTTGTCATGCCTGGTTCCCCGCGATTGCTACCAACATCACACCCAAAGTGATCACCAACGTGCCGAGCCAACGGCGTCGGCTGACGGTTTCCTTGAGCACCACCCTGCCCGCCAGCACCACCAGGCAATAGGCCAACGCCGCCAGCGGAAACAGCAGACTCAAGGGCGCACGGGACAGCGCTTCGAGCCAGACAAAAAACTCAATCACATAGGCGCCGACGCCGGCCCACAGCAGCGGCGCATTGAACACCTGGCCCCAGAACGCGCGCAGGCGGAAACCGCCATCGAGTTGCGGCAAACGGTCCACGCCCAGTTTGAAACACAGCTGGCCAATCACATCGAGGACGATGGAAAACGCCAGTAACAACACCACGGTCAGGGTCACGGGAACAACTCCTCAAACAGGTCGATCAAGGCTTCGTTGGTTGCGGCGTTACGCTGCAAGTCTTGCGGGCTCCAGCGTTCCGGTGGCGGCTGGTCGGACTTGGCCTCCCAGCGCTTGAACGCGTTGCTGAATGCCGGCGTAGCGAACTCCCCGCAAACGTCGATGCCAATGATGCGTTTACCCGCCGCCAATGCCCGCAGGGCCTGGAGCAAATGGGTCAGGCGCATGCCGCCCTGGTCCCAGTTGGTGGCGGCGTCTTCACTGGCCAGCACATCTTTGTCGATGGTGATCCAGATCGCCTCGGTGGGCAGGCTGGCAATCATCTGGTCGAGGAAGGCTGCCCAATCCAGGTCCGCCAGGTTGCGCCAGTGCAGGTGGTTTTCCTGTTGCTGGTGGCCGGCGCCGTCACCCACCCGGCCCCAGACCTTGGAGGGCGGATGCTGCCAGGGAAACAGCTGCAAACGCCCACGCTTGAGCGCACCAAGGTTGCCGCCGCGCAGTTGCGGGTTATGCAGGTCATCGCTGCACGGGCCGAGGGTGACGATGCGTTGGATCGCCGGCATCTTCAACGCCCGGTTGACCCACGAACCGCAGTGCCGCTTGGGCGCAAAGCGCACCCAGTCGGGGTGGTTGTCAAAGTGGATCAGGCTGACAGGCTCTTTGAGGTCGGCCAAAAACCCAGGCGTGAGGTGGTGATAATCACCGGAGCCGACAAACAGGATTTCCGGGCGCGCGTCACGGGGCCGTGGCCGTTGGGCCAGGCGCTCGACGAAACGCTTCCAGGTTTTTTCGGTGGACCACAAACGCAATTTCGGGCCCAGGTCCAGCAGGTCCAGGCGCGTGGCCCGACCGCTGGCCAACCGCCGGGCAATCGGTGCCTGGCCGGTGAGGCTGTGGTCAAGGTCAAGAATATTCAAGGTAAGTTACACCCCTAATGGCAGCGCCCAACCGCAGGCCGGTTGGGCTTTAGGGGGGTAATGCAAGGGATGGGCCAGCGCTTCTCTTAATGCCCACACAGATCAAATGTGGGAGCTGGCTTGCCTGATGGCCATGGGTATCTACACAACTTTGCGCGTTGTAACAGCAGACGCTAACCACGATGCGAAGCGAGCCGCTCTTGATCTTGATCTGCTTTTGATCTCAGGCGCCCCGTTAAACCACGCTGGCCGAACGCAGGCTTGAATTCGTGGGTAACCCGGCAGGACGCCGGGTTAGCCGCCCCGCGCCATGGATGGCGCGTGGCGGCGGCCCACGGATTCAAGACTGTGTTCGGGCACACCGAGCCCAAGCGAGGTGCCGAGTGGTGGGGCAAGAGCGTTTTGCTTACTTTTGCGCTTTTCAAAAGTGAGCCGCTGTCAGAGCGGAACCCTAGGTGGCCGTTACCTAAATAACGGATATATACCCGGTCCAACTGTGTTGACTGTTAGGCCGCCTTCGCAGGCAAGCCAGCTCCCACATTTGAATCGCGGGGTGTCAGGTAGATAGGCGTTGGCTGTCAGGTCGTCACGGGAGCAAGCTCCCTCGCCTCAGGCCCAGCGTCACACCAAAGCTGTGTAGATACCTATGCTGCGATGGCGGTGTGTCAGCCACCTCATTTGCAACTGACAGCCAGCTCCCACATTTTGCTCCGTGCTCGGCCTCAGGATCTCGATTCGTTGATGATCTGGCGAATCGCACCGACGAAGGCTTCAGCCGGCTGCCCACCGCTCACCGCATATTGGTCATTGAAGACAATGGTCGGCACCGAACTCACCCCCCGGGAAACCCACAGCTGCTCCTGCTCGCGGACCTCGGCGGCGTATTCATCGCTGGCAAGAATCTCGGCGGCGCGCGCAATGTCCAGCCCGACGCTTTCGGCGATGATCGCCAGGGTTGCATGGTCGGAAGGATCCTGGCCGTCGCTGAAATAAGCCTTGAACAGCGCTTCCTTGAGGTTGTACTGCAAACCTTCCAACCCGGCCCAATGCAACAGACGATGCGCGTCGAAGGTGTTGTAGATACGGCTCTGGCCGTCGGTGCGAAAAGCAAAGCCCAATGCGGCGCCCATGTCACGGATACGCGCACGGTTGGCCTGGGACTCTTCAGCGGTGGAGCCGTACTTTTCGGTGATGTGCTCGACGATGTTTTGACCTTCGGCGGGCATGTTCGGGTTCAGTTCGAACGGTTGAAAATGAATCTCGGCCTGCACCTCGCTGCCGAGCTGGTCGAGGGCTTCGGTCAAGCCGCGCAGGCCGATGATGCACCAGGGGCAGGATACGTCGCTGACGAAATCGATTTTCAGGGGAGTACTCATGGTGGGCAACCTCGCAGGCAGTCATGCGCATAAAGGTTGCACGATACACCACCTTCACAGCACCTTCGAAGGCTCGCTCAAATCGATCTGCGCCCAATGCGCGGCATCCTGGCGATGGGCTTGCAGGTAGGGCAACACCGCCGCCAGCAAAGGCGCCTTGAACGCTTCCTGAAAACGGTGGGCCAGGCCGGGAATCAATTTCAACTGGCTGCCCTGGATATGCGCGGCCAAGTGCACGCCGTGCATCACCGGCAGCAAAGGGTCGGCGGTGCCATGCACCACTAGCGCAGGCACGCGCAGTTGGTTGAGCAAGGGCACACGGCTTGGCTCGGCCAGGATCGCCATGATCTGACGCTTCACGCCTTCGGGGTTGAAGGCGCGGTCATAGGACAGCGCCGCCTGGTGCAGCAACGCCTGGCGATCGTCCTTGATATCCGGGCTGCCCAATGCCGCGAGCAAATCCGCCTGTTGCTCCAGCGCCACCTCACGGTTGGGCGCGCTGCGCCGCGACAGCAATTGCACCAGCGCCGCGTTCGGCGCGGGCAGGCCCTCGGCGCCGGAGCTGGTCATGATCAGGGTCAGGCTTTCCACGCGCTGCGGCGCCATGGCCGCCAGGTGTTGGGCGATCATGCCGCCCATGCTCGCGCCGAGTACGTGAAACTGCTGCACCTGCAACGCATCCATCAACCCCAGGGCGTCGTCGGCCATGTCGGTCAAGGTATAAGGCGCGGCCACCGGCAGGCCGAGCTTGTAGCGCAGCACTTCGAAGGTCAGGTTGGCGCTCGCCGGCGCCTGCCGCCAGGTGGACAGGCCGACGTCACGGTTGTCGTAGCGAATCACCCGAAAGCCTTGCTCACACAAAGCCACCACCACTTCATCCGGCCAGTGAATCAGCTGCCCGCCCAGGCCCATCACCAGCAGCAACGCAGGGTCGGAGGCACGGCCGATACTTTGATAGGCGATGCTCACCTGAGCCAGGTCGACCGTTTGGGTCGGGACATTGACATCACATCGAGAAGCCGCAAAGGACGGCAGGCCGAACAGGAGAGCGGCCACTAAAAACAACGCACGCATGAAAAACACCAAAACGCAGAACCCCAGTAGAGCGCGAGTCTGATGAAGTTTGTTCAAGCGCGCTGCCACAGTTCGATGACAGTTTGATGAAGAGTGCCCAGTGGTCGTGGTCGACACGCCCCACAACATGAGACAAAATCACGCAATCCGTTTTCGTCGCAAATTTTCTTCATGGAGCGCCTGTGCTCGAAATCCGTCACTTGAAAACCCTGCACGCCTTGCGCGAAGCCGACAGCCTGGTGGAAGCCGCCGAGCGCCTGCACTTGACCCAGTCCGCCCTCTCCCACCAGTTCAAAGAGCTGGAAGAGCGCCTGGGCATGCCGCTGTTCGTGCGCAAGACCAAACCGGTGCGTTTCACCAGCGCCGGCCTGCGCCTGCTGCAATTGGCCGACGCCACCCTGCCGTTGCTGCGCGGTGCCGAGCGCGATATTGCGCGGCTGGCCGGCGGCACCGCCGGGCGCTTGCACATGGCAATCGAATGCCACAGTTGCTTCCAGTGGCTGATGCCGACCATCGACCAGTTCCGCGATGCCTGGCCGGAAGTCGAGTTGGACCTGGCCTCGGGCTTTGCCTTCGCGCCGCTGCCGGCCCTGGCCCGTGGCGATCTGGACCTGGTGGTGACTTCCGACCCGCTGGAACTGCCAGGCATCACCTACGTGCCGCTGTTCACCTACGAAGCCATGCTGGCGGTGGCCAACCAACACGCGCTGGCGAACAAGTCCTACATCGTGCCCGAAGACCTGCTGACAGAAACCCTGATCACCTACCCGGTGGAACGTGACCGCCTGGACATCTTCACCCGCTTCCTGGAACCGGCCGACGTCGAACCGGCCCAGGTACGGACTTCGGAGCTGACGGTGATGATGATGCAACTGGTGGCCAGCGGCCGTGGGGTGTGCGGCATGCCCCACTGGGCGCTGCATGAATACAGCTCACGCGGGTATGTGAAGGCCAAGCGGTTGGGCGAGAAAGGGTTGTTTGCAACGTTGTATGCGGGCATTCGGGCCGACATGCTGGATGCGCCTTATATGCGCGACTTTTTGCTGACGGCCAAGGACACCTCGTTTTCCACGCTGGATGGCGTCAGCGCGGTGCGTTGAGCGATCAACGTAGCTCACGCCACATGTGGATCTTGTCGAAGTATTCGACGCCAACCCGCACGGCCAACGGCTCGAGGCCGTATTGAATGAAACCACAGCGCTGGTAGAGCGCAAAGGCGGCGTCATTGCCGGCGGTGACGGTCAGTTGGATCAGTTTGAGGCGCGGGTGGCGGCGGGCTTCTTCCAGTGCGGCTTGCACCAGTTGCCGTCCAAGCCCCTGCTGTTGATAAGCCTCGGTCACGTACATGCCGAACAAGGTCACCTTGTGCCGGGCCTTTTCCCGTGGTTCGAATGCAAGGCCGACAATACCTGCCAACTGATCGCCGTCGAAGGCGCCAAACAGCCGGTCCAGTGGGCTGCCAAGGCGTTTTTCCCACCAGCTCAAGGGCATCAAGGCACGTTCGGCCACGCTGGAGGTGAACGTCTGGGGATAAGCGCCGTAAGCCTCGAGCATCAGCGCGCGATAGGCTTGCGCATCGTCGGTGCCCAGCGGGCGAATCATCATGCGGTAGCCAGCCCATCGCGATAGAACGGCAGGATCAAATCGTGTGTCAACGGCGCCAGATGCAAGTCACCTTCGGCCATGGGATCGATCCAGCGCACCTCTTCAATCTCGGCAGCAGGGGTGACGGCAACGTCGATCTGCACCTTGAACAGCTCGGCCTGTACGGTAAAGCCCGGCTCGTTGGCCGCGGGCGCCGAGAACTGGCCAAGATAGACGGCTTCGCTCGGGTCAATGCGCAGGTTCAGCTCCTCGCGCAGCTCACGGACGAGCGCCTCGGCAGGTTGCTCGCCGGCGTCGATCTTGCCACCCGGTTGCATGAATGCCAGGGTATCGCGCTTGCGCACCAGCAAGGTTTGACCGTCGCCACGGATCAACAGCGCGGCTGCAATGCGGATAGTCTTGGACATGGAACGCCCTCTCTGGGATTGAAAAGCGGCCAAGGATCCCACGCGTATTCTGCACACGCAACTCGCGCGCGCAGGGCGATTTTTTCCGACATACATACACCGCAGGGTCCAGTTTCGGCCACCCTACACTCGCAAACTCATATTCAGCAGGGCTCGCTGCACCTCGGTGCGCCGTGCCCTTTTATAAGAGTTTACCCATGCACAATTCATTGCCTGCCCTCAAAGAATCATCCACTGACGAACCGCAACCGCTGCCGGCCGACAGCACGTCAACCACTACCGTGCAACCGATGACGCTTGCGGTCGTGCCGCCGGCTTCACTTTCTGCCGAAGAACAGCTGGCTCACCTCACCCGTGAACTCGACAAACTCAATGCACAGACCTCTGAGCTGATAGGGCGACAGCCGAGTGTCGGCCGTGTGTACCAGCAGCAATTGGCCGACATCTTTCCCGATGTACATCTGCCCATCAATCCCAACCAGATTTTTTTCACTCGCTATCGCGAAGACCAGAAAGGGCAAAAGCACCTGCTGTCCTGCGAACCCCTGGGCTCGCTGCTGGCCACCTTACGCGCGCCTGGCGCAGCGTCTTATCTGACCGAAGAGAGCGGCGCTTTCTACCGCGAATGCAACACCCTGGACACCGATAAACGCCTCTCTCCCACTGCCTCGATGACAACCCTGGCCGCCAGGCTGGAAATTGCCATCACCTTGAGCCTGAATACATTCTGGGGGACTGGCGAGCCCTCCCAAGCCGACACGGAGGGGCAATTGGTCGCACTGCGACGACAAGTGCTGGCCCATCAACTGGCATTGCGCTCGGTGGACGGCACGTTGTCGGCGCATGCACAAACGCTGGCGCAGAACGTGCTCAAGTACCCAAGTGCTGCGGCACGTAATCAGGTGTTTACCCTCGACAACAGGCCCACGGTGTATCGGCTGGCACTGGAGGATGGTAGTGAATTCGCCGGCGCATTCATTCTGGCCCCCACGGGCACGACCCCTCTGACGGGCAACGTGATGCTCTATAGCCCAAGCGAGGAGTTTGAGGAGTTTGAAAACCTGGCGCGGTTGAATCACACCGTCGCAACCCGCATACAAGACGGCTCAGCGGCAGGCAAGCTATTGATCGCAAGCCTGCCGACGGCCGCCCGCGCCGCGCTGAACGGCTTGCCCGTACTGACGACAGACCCGTCACCGATAGACGCTGACGTGATTGCTGACAGTGTTCGCGCATTGCGAGTCAGGCAACATTTCTCTGTCCGCAATAGCTTGCACAGGGAGCCCTTACCCACCACAGGCGAACTCGACCTGGCCGCAGACCTGACGCCACAGTTGGATGTCGCGAATGCCTTTATGGCACGCACCCTACGCTTGTTGGCGACCGAACCCGCATGGTTGAAAGCCTCCAACGAGCAAGACCAGGCCCGGTACAGGCAACTGGAGCAGGAACTGATTGACAGCAATGAAGAGCTTGCGCCTCATCTTGAGAGGATCTTGACACTGGAAGCGTTCTCCCAGCAGGAGACCGAGCGAGTGCTGAAAAAACAGAAACCTGCGTATGCCAATGTGGACATTGACCCTTATAGAAGCCTGGTTCATCTGCGCGTGACAACGTCCTCCCGGTCCGCCGAGGTGACGGGGTATCGTAACGAGGCGGCCACCCTTGTCTACATCAGCGAAGACCGCAAGATCCATATCCCGCAGTGCCTGCCGGGCCAAAAACTTATGTGGGGCACCTGGCGTACCCAAGCCGTGGTGGATTTGCGCACACTGGGAAACTACACCCAACGTAATGTCGACCCTTGGTCGGTACATGGCATACACAGAATAATCAGCGCTACCGTCAACATCGTCGACACGGCCGGCAACCATCACGGAAAACTCGGGAACGACGATTTGCGTGCCCTCGCCACAGAGGCTGACATTGGGCAAAAATACGATACGTACCTGCGCTCAGCCTTCTCGCAGAGCAGCGGGACAAGCACCTTTGCGGCAGCCTGGCAGCGCGCCAACGCGGCAAGAATGAACAAGGACGCCCTTGAGAGCCGTCTCAACCCTGACGCCGCCAAGCTGTTTACATTCAAGACGCCAGGCAGTGGGCTTGACTGGATAAAGGCAGTTACCGAGCACCCCGATTCAGCTACCCGGCCCCGGGTCAGCGAGTTCGAGATAGAGGTCAACCTACTGGTATTGGGTGCCGCGCAGGAAAGGGGTCAAGGGGGACAGGTCATGCATCGCGTCCTGGTCATTCATCGAAAAGGCACCAAGCCTGATGGGGTCAGTGTGCTGTATACCCCGGATGCGCCAGATGGCGGGCCCTTCAGGGAACTGGTCAACGGGTTGGCAGAGCTGGACACGCTGAAAGCAAAACCCGAATGGCAGACCTACTTCAGTTCCCAAATGGCCACAAAGGATACGACCGAGATAACGCGGATCCTCAACGATACGCGCAGTGTGTACCGCTACACCTTGACCCCGATAACCGGTAATTTCCACGCCTACCTGTATTCGGCGCAACTGGGTTTTCAGCTCGCGCACGCCGATTACCGTTCACGGAGCAATGCGCAAATTTTCCGCGAGTCGGCGGTGAACGCCTTTATGTTTGGAGTGGACGCAGCTGACTTTCTGCTCGGGCTGATACCCGGCAAAACCGCCCTGTCGTTTTTGCGTCGAGGTATCAACCGTGGATTAGACGTGGCCAAACAGC
This sequence comes from Pseudomonas sp. FDAARGOS_380, assembly GCF_002591235.1. NCBI lineage: Bacteria > Pseudomonadati > Pseudomonadota > Gammaproteobacteria > Pseudomonadales > Pseudomonadaceae > Pseudomonas > Pseudomonas sp. FDAARGOS_380. The sequence goes on from NZ_CP023969.1 coordinate 389,199, forward strand.
TTGGGCGGCGCATTCCGGGACTGGCCAGTAAAGTCGGTACGGGCAGGAACATCGGCATCGTACAGACCAGTGCTTCAGTCCGCCCGCTGGAACCCGCCTGGGTCAATGCGGCCCCGTATCGGCTGCCTGAGCAGATAACACCGCACTTTGACGTCGCTGAGTTTGCCCGCACCCACCGATACCGTCTGTTGCGCCGGTCGGGCAGCGCACCGTGTTTTTTTGATAAACACAATAACCAGTTCATCGCGATGCGCGACGCTACAGGCCGCTATCATTTGTATCAGTCCTATTTAGAGGACGGCGCACGCTATGTAAAAGACCCGGCAGGTAACCAGGTGGATTTTATGGTCGTGCCAGGAGACGCAAAGAGCTGGAAGCCCCGTTACGAACGAAATGCTGTAGGTGGAGGTTCCGTTCTGGGCGCCCTGCGTTCTCTGACCCCTGAACAGCAAGTGGACGCGGACATGATCGCGGCCATGCGGCTTTTCGCAACAGAAGGGGAAATGCGCGATTTCGAGCGCGTCATAGAACAAACCGACGCGGCCCTGAAACTCAACTTGATCACTCACGCCCGACAACAGCTCGGCCCCCTGGATGAAGCTGAATTTCGCCGCTGGGTATCGAACCCGAAAAGCCTGAGCCGGACCCACCAAGAGAGATTGCGCAATAGCGTGTTAAACCTGCGGTCCGAACTGGCCACGCTTGAACATATACACCTGTCGACCCATCATTTTGCGCAACATCTGTCTGCGCTGGACAAGGAGGAACTGTTTAAGAAAGTCAAAAGGCTCATTGGCAAAAACGACAACTTAGACAAACAAATCAGAACATCGATTGCCGTTCTCGACCCCGATACAGAGGCACAATTTGTCGGGTATGCCATCACGAATAAACATCAGACCGCGATGGATAAATTCGCGGCAAAATATGAACTTTCTACTTGGCGAGAGGCTGCACTGACAGTGTTTGCAAACAAGCCCGAACACCTACGACGTATTAATCAACTCGCCTCCGATCAAGGTATTACACACCAGCAGGCGATACGCCGATTCTCGTTGCTGCCTGAGACAAAAAGCACCCTGGATGCCTTCATGAAGGATACCTTCAAGGCGAAAATGACCAGGCTTCAAGTCACCTCCTTTTCAGAGGATTTCAAAAAATCCGGCGTTCCCTATATCGCCCTATCCCGAGGCCAGCACGGGGCAGACGCTGGCATAGCCATGGTGGACAGCAAAGACGTCACAGCATTTGAAAAAGCCCTGCCCAAATTCTCTACACCCTTGGAGTTTGAGCAACCCCGCCCTCCAACCCGAGGCCAAAGGCCAGAGCCGTCCGTGCCCCCAGCCCCGGATGTCCTGCCCTTACCCACTCGCGATCCGCACATCAACATCGTGAAGCTCGATGATCTGGCGCACACCCAGAAAAAACTCATGCCCGCCCCGGCCACGGCCAAACTTGAGCAAATCACCCAGGATATCCAAGCCGGACGCCTCAGCCGCAAGCGAATAGGCAACTACACCTATGTCGATTTACCCCAAGTACAGGCCGGCTCGGGCCGCGGTCTTTGGCGCGTGGCAATTGAACAGAACGGCAAAGAAGGTGGCAAAGATGTCTACATCATCAGGGGCATCTTTGATTACCACGGCAGCAAGCACGTAGCCTGGGGCGTATAGCTACAGGAGTGGCGACACCTCGTCGGGCGTCTTGATAAACACACTGTACTTGGCGCCTTCCATCGCTTCGAACGCGATTAATTTGTCCACCAGCGGCAAGTTCAGCACCTTGCCGGCATTGAGCAGTAGCATGCCGTTATCGGCGTTGAGGTTGCGGGCCAGCACCATACCGGCCTCAAGCTCACGAGTGGTGAGGACTTTGACCGTAGGATCGCCCAGGGTCACGTCGGTGAGGAAGGTGGCGCAGGCTTGCACAAAATCTTCCACCAACGCCGGGTCATACAGGCGCCCGGCGTACTTGCGGATATACAACAGCGCTTCGTCGCTGTTGAGGTGGCGCTCCAGGATCAGGCCTTTTTGCAATTCGATAAAGTCCACCGCCAGCTTCAGCAGCCGTGAACCGGGCGGGATGGTATCGCCCTTGAGGTGGTCGGGAAATCCCGTGCCGTCCCAGCGTTCCTGGTGATGACGAATGATCCGCGCCGCGTCTTTCATCGGCTCCAGGGTCATCAGCAGCGACTCGCTCTGCCCCGGATACTCACGGTACAAGCCACGGTCGGTGCTATGCAGTTTGTCCGACGGTGCAACCATCATGCTGTCGGTCCAACTCAACTTGCCGATGTTGTACAACGCGGCGGCCATGGTCAGGTCGCGGGTGCTGGCTTCGTCCATGGACTGGGCGGCGCAGTACACGCGGATCAACTCGATCAACGCGCGGTTGGTCTGTTTGTCTTTGGGCAAGCGCAGGTTGGCCAGCAGCGAAAACACTTCGGTGCCGGTCACGTAGCTGCGCTTGAGCTCGTCGTAGGCCAGGTCGAGCATGTCGGCGGTTTGTTGTAATTCGGCGGTACGCGCCGCCACGCGTTTTTCCAGGGTGGCGTTGAGCAGCTTGAGCTGTTCGGTCTGGTCTCGGGCCAGGCGTTCAAGGCGTTGGTGCTCAAGGGTTTGCTGCAACACCAGCTGCAACTCCTCGTCATTCCAGGGTTTGCTGATGTAGCGGTGGATCTGCCCGTCGTTGATCGCCTTGATGATGGTGGTGAGGTCGGCGTAGCCGGTGAGCAGGATGCGGCTGGTGGCGGGATACAAGCGGTGAACCTCGGCCAGCAGCGTGGCGCCGTCCATGCCGGGCATGCGCGCATCGCTCATCACCAGATCGATGGGCCGGGTCGCCATGATCTCCAGCGCCTGGGCGCCGCTGGTGGCCAATACTACGTCATAGGGCTGGCCGCGCAACAGGCGGCGCAGGCTGTTTAGGATCGACTCTTCATCGTCGACCAGCAAAACAGCGGACTTCGTAGCGAGTTGTTCATCCATGGCGACTCTGCCTTCAAATTAAACGAAGTTAAGCTAAATTGAATCCGCGCAATACAAAGCGCGATTGATTTGACGCCAACTGGCCGTCGATATCAAGGGAACTCAACTATGCTGCATTGCATACTCGCGCCCCGTTCAGTTGTAGAACCAGGGAAGGAATTGTCATGCCATCAAGCCTTTTGCATGTGCCGAGTGCGCCATGAAGACGGAATCGGGCCGGGCCAACCGGCGCATCCTGATCGTCGACGACACCGCTTCGATCCACCAGGATTTTCGCAAGATCCTCTGTGCCGACGAGCACGGCGAGCCCTCCCTCGATACTCTGGAGTCCGCCCTGTTCGGCACCACGGCGCCGGTGCGCCAGGCGTTTGACCTGGATTCCGCCTACCAGGGCCAGGAAGCCTTGGCACTGGTCAAGAAAGCCCTGGACGCCCACTCACCCTACGCCATGGTGTTTATCGACATGCGCATGCCTCCTGGCTGGGACGGCCTGCACACCATCGAACAGCTGTGGGAGGTGGACCCCAACCTGCAAATCGCCCTCTGCACGGCCTATTCCGACTATTCCTTCGAGGCCATCGAAGCGCGCCTGAAATACAACGATCAACTGCTGATCCTGAAAAAGCCCTTCGACCACCTGGAAATCCGCCAGATGGCCAGCGCCCTGACCTGGAAATGGCAACTGGCCCAGGACGCGGCCCTCAAGGTGATCAGCCTGGAGCGCACCATCGAGGAACGCGTGCAGGAGCTGCTCAAGGTCTCGCATTTATTGCAATACGACGCACTGACCGAGTTGCCCAACAGCACCTTGCTCGGCGACCGCCTGACCCAGGCGATCGCCTTGAGCCGGCGGCACGACACGCAACTGGCGGTGATGTTTCTGGGGCTTGACCGCTTCAAGCGCATCAACAACGCCCTGGGCTATCCGGCAGGCGATGAGGTGCTTGCGCAGGTGAGCCTGAGCCTGGTGGCGGCGATACGGGCCTCGGACTCGGTGTTTCGTTATGGCTCCGACGAGTTCGTGGTGCTGCTCAACGACATCCAGCATCCCCAGCAAACCCAGCACATTGCGCAAAAGGTGCTCAATGCTGTCAGCGCGACTCGCCATGTGGCGGGGCATGACCTGAGTGTGAGCGCCAGCCTGGGCATCAGTATTTACCCCAATGACAGCGACAACGCCGTGGGCTTGCTCAAGCACGCTGAAACCGCGATGCGCACCAGCAAAGAACGCGGCCCGGGGGATTTCAGCTTTTACACCGAAGACATGAACCTGCGCGCCCAGCACCAGCAAAACCTGGAAAGCGCGATCCGCCAGGCGCTGGACCGCGATGAGTTTGTGCTGCATTACCAGCCCAAGCTGGCGCTGGAGTCCGGGCGCATCGTCGGCGCGGAAGCGCTGACACGCTGGTTTCGACCGCAGTCGGGCTGGGTCAGCCCGGCGGATTTTATTCCTGTGGCCGAAGACAGCGGCCTGATCGTACGCCTGACTCAGTGGGTACTGCGCCAAGCCTGCGCACAAGCCCAAGCCTGGCGCGAGATGGGCCTGGCGCCCCTGCGCATGTCGGTGAACATCTCGGCGATCGACTTTCGTCAACGGGACTTCGTCGACAACCTGGCCGCCATCCTTAAAGAAACAGGCCTGCCGCCCACCCAACTGGAACTGGAAATCACCGAAAGCGTGCTGATGCAGAACGTCGATGAAACCGTGGAGACCCTGCAAAAGATCAAGGCCATGGGCGTCCGCCTGGCCCTGGACGATTTCGGCACCGGCTACTCCAGCCTCAGCTACCTGCGGCGCTTTCCCATCGACGTGCTGAAGATCGACCAATCCTTCGTGCGCGGCCTGCGCATCAATAGCCAGGACGAACAGCTGATCAGCGCTATCATCGGCATGGGCAAGAGCCTGGAGCTGAACATCATTGCCGAAGGCGTGGAAACCATCGACCAACTGAATTTCCTCAAAGCCCAGCGGTGTGAAGAGGGCCAGGGCTTTCTATTCAGCAAGGCGCTGCCTTCGAAAGATTTTGTGCAGTTGCTGCAAACGGATAGCGCGACACTGATGCCCGATCAAGAAAATAAATAGCCCTAGGCCTGCAAGGAGTGCTCGCTTGAGCAACGTCGTAAACTACCGTTCTGGCCTGATGTTGGCGTTATGCCTGGGCACCGCACCGCTCGCAGCCGCGCCGCTGAACGAAGCGCTCAAGCCCTTGCCGGCGGTTCCCGTACTGGACCCGGCCAAGGTTGAGTTGGGTCGCCAGCTGTTCAATGAGCCGCGCTTGTCGGTCAACAACACCTTGTCCTGCGCCAGCTGTCACCTACTGACCAGCGGCGGCGCCGACAACAAGCCGTTCTCCATTGGTTTTGACGGCAAACCGGTGCAGATCAATACCCCTTCCGTGTTCAACGCCAGCCTGAACTTCAAACAATTCTGGAACGGTCGGGTGGACACGCTGGAGGCCCAGGTCGAGCAGGTAGTGATCAGCCCGGTGGAAATGGGCAGCGACTGGAATACCGTGGTGCACAACCTCTCCGCCCTACCCGCTTACCAGAACGCGTTCAAGCAGGCCTACCCCGATGGCGTCACCGCCTCCAATGTGCAAAACGCCCTGGCCACCTACGAGCGCACGCTGCTGACACCCAACTCGCGGTTTGACCAATACTTGCTGGGCGACACCGATATCCTGACCACCCAGGAAAAATACGGCTACCAACGCTTCAAGGACTACGGCTGCATCGCCTGCCACCAGGGGGTGAACATTGGCGGCAATATGTTCCAGAAGTTCGGCGTGATGGGCGACTACTTCAAGGCCCGCGGCAACCCGCTGGAATCGGACCTGGGGCGCTACCTGCTGACCCAGGATGAAGAGGACCGCCATGTGTTCAAGGTGCCCAGCCTGCGTAATGTGTCCGTCACTGCGCCGTACTTTCACGACGCCTCGGCCAAGACACTTGAAGAGGCGGTTGACGTGATGTTCAAGTACCAGTTGGGGCGCAACCCGTCCCAGGAAGACAAGGACCTGATTATCCAGTTTCTCAAGACCCTGACTGGCGAATGGGCGGGCAAGCCACTATGAGACCCTTGTCACGCCGACGTACCAGCCAAATCCTGCTAGGCCTTATCACCCTGTTCCTGGCCTCCACACTGGTGTTTTTGTACCTCAAGTCTTCGCGCGACCAGACGGCCACGTATACCCAATCGCGCGACTTGATCCGCCAGCTCCAGCAGCTCAATGCCCAATGGGACAGCGAAGTGCTCAAGGCCCGCATCGCGATCACCCACAACTACGACCCACTGGTCACACCGCTGACCGAAATGACCCGCATCGGGGCTGAACTGCAGAGCCGCAACACCTATCACAGCGCTGCCGACCTGCCCGGTTGGCAGGCCAGCTATGCCGCGTATCTAAAGGCCATCGAAGAAAAAGCCCGGTTGGTCGACCAGTTCAAATCCCACAACGCAGTGCTGCGTAACTCATTGGCATTTTTGCCGACGGCCGAAGACGACATACAGGCCCAATTCAACAGCATGACCGATGAAGGCCGGCTGCAACTGCAAAGCGTGGCCACCGACACCTACGACCTGCTGCTCAGCAGCCTGGAGTTCGCCCAGGTCACCAGCGACGAACGTGCCGCTGATATCCTGGTGGGCCTGGGCAAACTGGCCATCAACCAACAGAGCCTGCCCAGTGAGTTCCAGGCACCGGTAGAGATTCTCAGCAATCATATTTCGCTGATCCTGCGCGAACAGCCACTGGTCAACAGCCTGCTCGAGCGAATTGCCGCCGTGCCGGTAGCCGAACACCTGGATGACCTGACCACCCACCTTAATCAAGACCAGCAAGCCGCTGACCTCATCGACCACCAATACCATCGCTACCTGCTGATCTTCTCGACCTTGCTGGTGGTGCTACTGCTTTACCTGGCGGTGCGTCTGCTACGCAGTTTCGCCGAGATCAACCGCGTCAACCGCGCGTTGCAGGCCGCCAACGAAACCCTGGAGCAACGGGTGGAGCGGCGCACGCAACAGCTCAAGGATGCCCAGAGCGAGCTGATGGACAGCGCCCGCCAGGCCGGCATGGCAGAGATCGCCACCAACGTGCTGCACAACGTCGGTAACGTGCTCAACAGTGTGAATATCTCTGCCGACCTGGTCAGCCGCAAACTGCGCGCCAGCAAAGCGCTCGGCCTGGGCAAGGCCATGCAGTTGATCAACGCCCACCCAGGCGACCTGGGTACCTTCCTCACCGAGGATGAAAAGGGCAAATTGCTGCCGGGCTATCTGAACCAGTTGGTCGAAGCGATTGCCATCGAACAGCAAGGCATGAGCGATGAGCTGGCGCAGTTGAGCAAAAGCGTGGACCACATCAAGGACATCGTCTCGACCCAGCAATCCTATGCGGGTGCGTCTACGTTGTTGGAGCCGGTCAATATCAGCGCCTTGATGGACGACGCCCTGCGCATGAACGCCGGCGCGCTGAGCCGTCACCATGTCACTGTTGTGAAGGCGTACTCCCCGGTGCCGGAGATCTTGGCGGACAAGCACAGGTTATTGCTGATCATGGTCAACCTGATCAGCAACGCCAAATACGCCATGGACAAACTGTCGGAGCGGCCACGGCAAATCACCCTGGCGGTGGAATCGGTAGGCGACGAGACCCTGAAGATCAGTGTGAAGGACGATGGCGAAGGCATACCGCCCGAGAACATGGCACGCATCTTCACCCACGGTTTTACCACCCGCAAGGAAGGCCACGGCTTCGGCCTGCACAGCTGCGCCCTGGCCGCCGTGGAAATGAACGGCCAACTCAGCGCCCATAGCGACGGGCCGGGCCTCGGCGCCGTCTTCACCTTGACCATCCCCCTGACCCTTGCCGGAAGCAGCTCATGAACCAACCTCCCAACCGGCGCATCCTGCTGATCGATGACACACCGTCCATTCATGAGGATTTTCGCAAGATCCTGATGCCCGACGAAGCCTCAACCGAAGCGCTGGATGAGATGGAGTCGGCACTGTTCGGCGACGCGGCCAAACCTCAAGCCCAGGCATTCGAACTGCACGGCGCGTATGGCGGCGAGGAAGGCCTGGCCTTGCTGACCAGCGCCATGGCGCAACAGCGCCCCTATGCGTTGGCCTTCGTCGACATGCGCATGCCCCAGGGCTGGGACGGCGCCAAGACCATTGAAGAACTGTGGAAAGTCGCCCCCGACTTGCAAGTGGTGGTGTGCACCGCCTACTCGGACTATTCCTGGGATGACCTGCTGTTTCGCCTGCACGCCCACGACCGCCTGCTGATCCTGAAAAAACCGTTCGACAACATCGAAGTCCAGCAAATGGCCAACACTCTGGCCAACAAATGGGACATGGCCCGCCGCGCCTCCCTGCAAACCTCGCAGCTGGAACGGTTGGTGGAAGAACGCACCCAAGCGCTGCAACTGGAAATTGAAGAGCGCAAGCACCTGGAAAGCCAACTGGTGCAGTCGGAAAAACTCGCCTCACTGGGGCAACTCGCGGCGGGTGTCGCCCATGAGATCAACAACCCGGTGGGCTTTATTTCCTCCAACCTCAGCACCCTCGACGGCTACTTCAAACAGCTGCAACAGATGCTCGATGCTTACCAGCGCAGCGAAGCGCATATTGCTGAGCCAGAACATCGCGACCCACTCACGGCCTTGCGCAACGAGCTGGACCTGGATTTTCTCAAGGACGACATTCCGATCCTGATCCGCGAGTCTAAAGACGGCATCGGCCGTGTGGTGCAGATCGTCAAGGACCTGAAGAACTTCTCACGGGTGGATAACGACCAGACCTGGCAATTTGCCAACCTGCAGCAAGGCATCGACTCGACGCTGAACATCGTCGCCAGCGAACTCAAGTACAAGGCCGATGTGGTCAAGCACTACGCGCCGCTGCCGGAAATCGAATGCCTGGCCTCCCAACTCAATCAGGTGGTGATGAACCTGGTCATCAATGCCGCACAAGCCATGGGCCCGGAGCGCGGCACCATTACCATCAGCAACGGGGTGGAAGGCGAACACGTGTGGCTGGAAGTGGCGGACAACGGCTGTGGGATTGCGCCTGAAACCGTGCAGAAGATATTCGACCCATTCTTTACCACCAAACCAGTGGGCGAAGGTACGGGGTTGGGGTTGTCGTTGTCCTACGGGATCGTCAAGAAACACCGTGGCGATATCAGCGTCAGCAGTGAGCTGGGCAAGGGTACGAAGTTTCGGGTGGTACTGCCGATTCGGCAGACGGCGGCGTAGGACACGCCGCCGAATCATGCTCATTCATCCGCTTTTTTCGGGCTCGACCCGAACGAGGCAAAGCGCTTGTTGAACCCGGCAATCCGGCCTTCGGCCTGGGTCTTGCGCTGCTGGCCGGTGTAGACCGGGTGCGAGGCGCTGGAGACGTCCAGCGGGATGTAGGGATAGGTGTTGCCGTCGCTGTGTTTATGGGTGCGATCACTGTCGGCGGTGGAACCGATGAGGAAGAACACGTCGGCGGCAGTGTCGTGGAACAGCACGGTGCGGTAGTCGGGGTGGATACCAGCTTTCATGAGGCCTCCGGGGCGTTTGGGCGTGGTTGATTTGTTATACAGTAACACAAGATCAAGCAGCCAAACGAGAACCTATTGCAATAAGAATAGATTGCGCAGATCTATGGATATAGGTATCTCCCCCCGCGATCCAGATGTGGGAGCTGGCTTGCCTGCGATGACGGCCTCCCAGTCGACACCTATCTACCTGACACCCTGCGGTTAAACTTGTGGGAGCGGGCTTGCTCGCGAAGGCGGCCTGACAGTCAACGCAGCTGGATTGTGTACATATCCATTGCTGCGGTAACGGCCACTTAGGGTTCCGCCCTGACGGCGGCTCACTTTGCAAAAGCGGCAAAGTAAGCAAAACGCTCTTGCCCCACCACTCGGCACCTCGCTTAGGCTCGGTGTGCCCGTAATCCGCCAGTGATTTGGGGGGCCGCCGCCACGCGCCATCCATGGCGCGGGGCGGCTAAACCGGCATCCCTGCCGGTTTACCCCCCAAATCACTGTCGAACTCCGGCCAGCGTGGTTTGACGGGGCGCCTGAGATCAAGATCAAGAGCAGATCAAGAGCGACTCGCTTCGCATCGTGGTTACCGTTGAGCGCTACAGAGTTGTGTAGATATCTACGGACTTATCGGGCTTGTAGGAAATCAATTTCCAAGAATCAAAGCCATCTGGTTGAACGCCAACGGTTAAGCCCCCTCCGATTTCAGCTGCCCACCTTATTCAACACAGTCTTGACCTGTTCCGGCGTGGCCTCATTTTTGTTCACAGCACTGGCATACCCTTTTACGACACCCCAGATATTTCCCCGCGCAGCACTGGCGAGTGCTTGATCAAAACCATCGACCCGGGTTTTGTCAAAACCATCCTTGGCCCCCTTGAGGGCCCCGCCCCCCCCCTGGTCTGCATTGCCGATCCCCAGAAGAACATTGCTGAGCCCTGGGATGAACCAGGTTCTCTTGCCAGCCTCACCGGCAACCCACTGCAGGTTGTCTTTGTTGGTGCCGTCGGCCTTCACATGGGTATCGCTGGTGCTATCCAGGCGGTGATGGTCGCGCAAGGCGGAATAACCCTGCTCCGTAAAGTCTTTCCACATACCAGCCGGAGTTCCGCGCCGGGCATCACCGCTACGGGTGATTCCTTCAAGGTCGCCATTGCCATGGGCTTTGCCTCGATGTTCGCCGTCAGCCGATAAGGACGTATCAATATAGTTGAGCACCCGCGCAGCGTTGAAGGCGGCATCCGCTCGTGCTTCAGGGGCTTTGTTATTGCTCGTCCAATCACCCAGAAGTTTATAGGCCAATGGACGATTAATATCTTTTTGATGACCGAGGTTTTTGAGGATCGGATTGTCGTTGATGATTTGTTCCGCAATGCGGTTATCACCCGATGGACGGCCCGTGGCAAATTCCGGCTTTCGGCTCACATCCTGCTCAGGTTTCTCAATACCTTGCATGCGTTTATGCTCTTGAGCGACTTGCTCGCGTTGCAAGCCGGTTAACTGGCTTTTACTCCAGTGGGGGTTGGAAGGTATAGAAGCCGAGGCGGTATATAAATTATTCGATGCCGTTACCGTTATGGTCATATGCAAGTCACTCGCTCTTGCCGTTATAAATTCCGTCTTGATAAAAGTGTCCTTACTTTCCCATTGCCCGGTCACAACCAGACACCCAATGAATGGTGTCGGGGGCGTCATACGTTCCTCTATCAAGCTGATAGATATTTTTGTCTGTACAAATAAGCCGAAGTATAAAAAAACGACTGGGCGATCAATCCTTGTCCGTGCTTTGACGACAGGTGCAGAATGGGCAATCGACCTGAAGAGTCCGAACCCAAGGAAACCGTATGAGCCTGTCCTTGTTAAGCCGCTACGCCTTCTTCGCTGTGTGTGTCATTTTCACCCTCGCCAGCCTCCCCTTTATCGAACATGAATGGCTGTGGCCGATCACGATAGTCACCGGTGTACTCAGCCTGATCGGCATTTTCGACCTGCTGCAAACGCCCCACGCGGTGCGCCGTAACTACCCGATCCTGGGCAATATCCGCTACCTGGTGGAAACCATTCGCCCGGAAATCCGCCAGTACCTGCTGGAGTCCGACAGCGACGCCCTACCCTTCTCCCGTGCCCAGCGCTCGCTGGTGTATTCGCGGGCTAAAAACGAAACAGCAGACAAACCCTTCGGCACCCTGATTGACGTGTACCAGTCAGGCTTCGAATTTATCGGCCACTCCATGCGCCCTGCGCCCCTGAGCGACCCCAGCAGCTTTCGCGTGATGGTCGGCGGCCCGCAGTGCACGCAGCCGTACTCGGCGTCGGTGTTCAATATCTCGGCGATGAGCTTCGGCTCGTTGAGCGCCAACGCGATCCGCGCACTCAACCACGGCGCCAAGCTCGGCAACTTTGCCCACGACACCGGCGAAGGCAGCATCAGCCCCTACCACCGAGAAAACGGCGGCGACCTCACCTGGGAACTGGGCAGCGGTTACTTCGGCTGCCGCACCAGCGACGGCCGTTTCGACCCCGAACGCTTCGCCGTGCAGGCCCAGGACCCGCAAGTGCGCATGATCGAAATCAAGATGAGCCAAGGCGCCAAGCCCGGCCATGGCGGAATTCTGCCCAAGCACAAGGTCACCCAGGAAATCGCCGACACCCGCGGCATCATGATGGGTGAAGACTGCATCTCGCCGTCGCGCCACAGCGCGTTTTCCACGCCAATCGAGCTGATGCAGTTCATCGCTCAGTTGCGCGAACTGTCCGGTGGCAAACCGGTGGGCTTCAAGTTCTGTTTGGGCCACCCGTGGGAGTTCATGGGCATTGCCAAGGCCATGCTCGAAACCGGCATCCTTCCGGACTTTATCGTGGTCGACGGCAAGGAAGGCGGCACCGGCGCCGCGCCGGTGGAGTTCACCGACCATATAGGCGTGCCGCTGCGTGAGGGCCTGCTGTTCGTGCACAACACCCTGGTGGGCCTGAACCTGCGCGACAAGATCAAGCTCGGCGCCAGCGGGAAGATCGTCAGCGCCTTCGACATCGCCAGCGTCCTGGCCATCGGCGCCGACTGGGCCAACTCGGCACGTGGTTTTATGTTCGCCATTGGCTGCATTCAGTCTCAGTCATGCCACACCAACAAATGCCCGACCGGCGTGGCGACTCAAGACCCGCTGCGTCAACGCGCCCTGGTGGTGCCGGACAAGGCCCAGCGGGTATTCAACTTCCACCGCAACACCCTGCACGCCCTGGCAGAAATGCTCGCTGCCGCAGGGCTGGAGCACCCGTCGCAATTGTCAGCCAAGCACTTGGTACGGCGCATGTCGGCGACTGAGATCAAGCTGTTTTCACAGCTGCATGTGTTCTTGAAGCCCGGCGAGTTGCTCACCGGAGAAGTGAACGGCGAGTTTTATTCGCGGATGTGGCAGATGGCGCGGGCGGATAGTTTTGAGCCCCATGAAATCGCTGCGGCCTAAAGGACACCTAGCATGTTGAAAGTCATCGCTGGATGCGCATTGCCAGACCGAGCACTTCACCCGTTTGGTACCGCAGATCAATGCGTATCAAGCCAAACCGTGCAGGGTCTTGCTGATGGAGCTGTCTGAGAATACCCCGCTTGTCTGAAACGGGTGCGCACTGTCAATTCTGACAGTAGATGATTTTGCTCTGATGCAAAACACTTGAAGGCATCAACCTTACCCATGGACGGGTGAACCATGCCTATACATGTTGCTTCATTGCTGCTCGCCTGCCTCCCACTGCTGGCGCTAGCCCAAGACGATCCGGTTGAACGCTTGCTGACGCAAATGACCCTTGAAGAAAAAATTGGCCAGCTCAGCCAACTTGGCATCCAGGCTACGCCCACCGGCCCCGCCATTGATCAAGGCACGCAAACACAGATGCCCGTCACCCTGGTGGGGTCGGTACTGGGGGCGAGTACCGCGCAACAGACCCGCCAGTTGCAAGAACAGGTGGTCAACGGCTCTCGCCTGCATATCCCCTTGTTATTCGCCTATGACGTACTGCACGGTTTTCGCACGGTGTTTCCAGTGCCATTGGCGCAAGCCTCGGCCTGGGACCCGGACCTGGCACAACGAACCGCACGCGCGGCAGCCGTAGAAGCCACCGCCAGTGGCGTGCATTGGACCTTTGCGCCCATGGTCGATGTCACCCGTGATCCGCGCTGGGGGCGCGTGGTGGAAGGCGCAGGTGAAGATCCGTTTCTGGGTTCTGCACTGGCTGCTGCCCTCGTGCATGGCTTTCAGGGCGCAGGTGCCCCCGACATCTCGTCGATGCTCGCGACGGCAAAACATTTCGTGGCCTACGGCGCTGCTGAAGGCGGTCGAGACTATAACGTTGCCGACTTGTCGGAACGTACGTTGAGAGAGGTTTACTTACCTCCCTTCCAGGCCGCCGTCGCGGCCGGCGTCGATGCAATCATGCCGTCCTTCAACGAGTTGGCCGGCATTCCCATGCACCGCCATACCGCCCTGCTGGCCGGTCTGTTGCGCAAACAATGGGGGTTTACCGGCTTGCTGGTCAGTGATTTCAATGCTGTCTGGGAACTGGGCCCACAAGGCATTGCTGCCACGGCAGCCGACACCGCACGGCTGGCGTTCACTGCCGGGGTGGATATCGAGATGGCCAGTCAATCCTATCGCCAACACCTGCCGACGCTGGTGCGCAACGGTCAGGTATCGCGCAAAAGCGTGGACGACGCGGTGCGTCGCGTACTCAAGACCAAGCAACGCCTAGGGCTGTTCGATGACCCTTATCGGTACAGCGACGAAGCCCGCGAGCGGGCCAACCAGCTCACGCCACAACACCGCGCCCTGGCTCGAGAAGCGGCGCAGAAATCCATCGTCTTACTGAAAAACAGCGGCCCGTTGCTGCCGCTTTCCAAACAGCCGGGCAAGGTATTGGTGACCGGCAGCCTCGCTTCGGACGCCAGCGCCACGATCGGCCCATGGGCCGGGGCCGGACGCGCCGAAGAGTCCGTCACAGTGCTGCAAGGACTGCGCAATGCAGTCGCACCTGGCAGCGAGATTGTTTACCTGCCCGGCGCCTCGCCCAGCAGCCCGCATGTCCAGGACATCAAGCAGGTCGAACACACGGCGCGTGAAAGCGACCTGCTCATCGCCGTGCTCGGAGAAACCGCAGAACAGAGCGGCGAAGCCCATAGTCGCGCCGAACTCGGCCTGCCGGGTGGGCAGAATGCGCTGCTAAGTACATTGCTGAACACAGGAAAGCCGCTGGTCATCGTCCTGATGAACGGCCGCCCGCTGGTGCTCGATGAGTCAGTCCAACAAGCGCCTGCCTTGCTCGAAACCTGGTTCCTGGGCAGCGAGACCGGGAATGCCGTGGCCGACGTGCTCTTTGGTGACGTTAACCCCAGCGGCAAGCTGCCAATGACGTTCCCACGTCATGTGGGCCAGATACCGATTTACTACGCGCATAAAAATACCGGCCGCCCACCCAGCGGTGATGGCAGTTACGCATCCGCCTACATTGATGTGCCCTGGACACCCCTGTATCCGTTTGGCTTCGGCTTGAGCTACACCTCCTTCGTCTACTCCTCTCCTCGCCTGAGTAGCCCTCGACTGACCTCCACCCAGACGCTGGCGGTTGAAGTCACCGTCACCAATACCGGTAAACGCGCCGGTGATGAAATCGTCCAGTTGTACCTGCGCGATGATATTGCCAGCGTCACTCGACCAGTGCGCCGGTTACGGGGTTTTCGCAAAATTCATTTAGCACCGGGCGAAAGCCGCAGCGTCAGCTTTACCCTGGGCCAACCGGACTTTGCCTTGCTCGACGAGCATTTTTCGCCGAAGGTCGAGGCCGGCAGTTTTACCGTCTTCGTTGGGCCGGATTCGGCGACTACCAACCAGGCGCATTTCGAGGTGAGCGATACGCGCGGGTTGCCTATTGCGGGCAGTCTGTCCCACCGGCGTTGCCCATTGCGCGCGCAGTAAAACGCGCACCAGGCTGACCAGCGAAAACACCAGCACAGTGACAATCCCTGGCATATGCAGATGGTCGCCCAGCCATCCCACGGCCACGCTCAAGCCGCCCATGCAGGTCATGAACAGCAAGTAGCGGCCCAAGGAAACGGGGCTATCCCCCAGCGCAATTGAGACATTCAGCAATACCCAGCCTTTGCAATTGCTTACAAATACCGCCAACCTGCGCCCGCCCGACGTGCGGCGACGCCCGCGCTCACCTATCGTCATTCCACTACTTGTTCAAGAGCCCGCTGCCATGCTGAACGGACGCGACCCGCGCATCGATTTTTTTCGGGGCCTGGCGTTGATCTTCATTTTCTGGGATCACGTGCCCCATAACCCTTTGGCCAACGTCACCGTGCAGAACTTCGGGTTCAGTGACGCCGCGGAAATCTTCGTATTCCTGGCCGGCTATGCAGCCGTGTTGGCCTACGGCAAGATCCTGCAGCGCGATGGCTATTTCATTGCCTGCCTGAAAATCCTGCGTCGGGTGTGGACGCTCTACGTGGTGCACATTTTCCTGCTGGCGCTGTTGATGGGCATCGTGATTTTCGCCAACAGTCATATCGAAACCCGCGACCTGGTGCAGGAGATGGGCCTGGAGTACTTCCTCAACAATACCCAACAGGCCTTGGTCGATGAGTTGCTGCTGCGCTTCAAACCCAACCTGACCGACCCGCTGCCGCTGTATATCGTGCTGATTCTCAGCCTGCCCATTACGCTGCCGTTACTGTTGCGTGCGCCCACGATCACCGTGGCGATCTCGCTGGCCGTATACCTGCTGGCGCCATGGCAGGGCTGGAACCTGCCGGCCAGCAACGGCGGAGTCTGGTACTTCAACCCCATCACCTGGCAGTGCCTGTTTATCCTCGGCGGCGCAGCGGCCTTGCGTTCGACGCCCCCTCCCGAACGACAGCCACTGCTTCGTCAACCGTTGTTCATAGCGGCTGCGGCGTATGTGCTAACGACCTGCGTGATCACCCTCTCGTGGCGCTGGCCCGAGGTGCACGACGCCTGGATGCCGCGCGTGATTGGCGAATGGCTGTACCCCATCAGCAAGACCGACCTGTCACCGGTGCGCTTGCTGCACTTTCTGGCCCTGGCCTACGTCACCGCCAAATTGCTCCCCGGTGTCGGCTGGACGCAACAGGGGCTGGCGCGACAACTGGTGCGGATGGGACGCTACTCCCTGGAGGTGTTTTGCCTGGGTGTGGTGCTGGCGCCGTTGGCGGACATGGTCAATGCCCTGACCGGCGATACCTTCGCCATGCAGGTATTCACAGCGCTGGTGGGGGCCGCCGTGATGAGCTTGTTTGCCGCGTGGCTGGAGTTCAACAAGCAATTGGACCAGCGGCGAGCCACCTTGCCCCAGTCTCCCGCTACATAATTAGCGCCTGGCCCATCCGCCGGGGTGTTTCCATTTCTGTCTATTTAAGCAGTGAAAGGGCAGCCAAGAGGGCTGCCCTTCTGGACAGGAAACCCACGGATGACCCCGCTGAATCTGAGCAAAAGCCTGCGCCAGGATGGCGACAGGCTGATGACCACTGCCTTGATCGAACATCTCAAGGCACCCCACTCCACGCCCTCCGAGACGCTATCGATCCCCGCACAATGCTCGCTGGGCAACTGGTGGCAGGTGTACCGCCAAGCGTTGGAGCGTCCACGATTCCTGGACTGGGCCCAACGGCAGTCGCTGAACCTGGCCGACCTCAGGGTACGCAACGGCACACTGCATACCCAAGGCAAAACCTTCACCCTTGACGACCAGAGTGATTGGTACCGGCTCGCACCGCCGGTCCTGGCCATTACCCAGGTGCTCGACCCCGACGCGCTGGGGCTGCCCGTTCCCGACGAACACCTGGCATTGAGCGTTCGGCACATCCTGCGGTTTTACGGTTACCCACAGCCAAGCACCCGTGCCCAACGAGGTGCAGTGATAGATGCCCTGAGCCACCTTCAATCGTTTTTCTGGCGTGCTGAACCCCCTTTGTCAGAAGCGTTCCAGCAGTTGGAACAGGACCGTCAGACAGTGGCGCAACAGTTGCTGGCCGGGATCACTGCGCAGGATGAGGACGACCGGCCATTCAGCCTGTTCACGCTGTACCGCACCCGATGCTGGCTGACCTCAGGCTCGTTCTGGGCGAGGAGCATGGAAGCCGCCGCAGCTTTGCTCCAGGGCATTACCGCACATCCACAGTTCCTGGCCCTGGATCAAACCCAGGACCTGGTCCCAGGGCACTATTTTTTTGATGTCACCCGACAGTCGATCAAAGGGGCGGGGCCCAGTGGTACGCCGCTCGAAATCCACTACGAGCAACTGGCACAGCTGCCTCTGGAAGGCGCTCTTGAACGTTTGCAAGACCTCGCAAACGCCATGCAACTGTCCATCTCCCTGGATGGAAAATTCAACCTGGCTCAACTGCTCACCCTGCATGAACTGCCTTTGCCCGATACCCGCGAAGCGGCCTGGGACCTGATAGAACAATTACGCACCCCGTCCCCCATCAACGTTCCGCCGATAGACGACCAGGCCGATTCCG
Source organism: Pseudomonas sp. FDAARGOS_380 (assembly GCF_002591235.1). NCBI lineage: Bacteria > Pseudomonadati > Pseudomonadota > Gammaproteobacteria > Pseudomonadales > Pseudomonadaceae > Pseudomonas > Pseudomonas sp. FDAARGOS_380. Next base: position 407,264 of record NZ_CP023969.1, read on the forward strand.
ACATGGCCATACAGGAGCATCGGCAATGGTTCACCGCGGAACATGAGCGCGACAACCTGGCTCATGCCCAAGGCATCCAGCCCGAATGGGCCATGCCGGTAAAACCTCGCCTGGGCAATTACTGGGAAGGCTTGGGCCTGCCCCAACCCGGCGCCTTGACGCTTTCGGCCGAGCAACGCCTCAGGGTGATGAACATCACCCGCAAGTTTCTGCCACAGCCCAATCAAGGGCTGCTCGAACTGTTGATCAACGACCCGTTACCCGCGCCACCTGATGAACAGTTGCAGCAGCTATTGGCCCAACCAACCGCGCAAAAACTGGCTGATCAATTGATCGACGCGCTGCAATGGTACGGTCATGGCCCTGGTCAGTTGGCCAACCGGTCCAGTCGTGACACCTTGCTCCTGAGCGCTCTGATCCTGGATCTCGACCCCCAGGCCGGTCAGAGCCGCTACACCATCGTTGGCCTCAACCTCAATCAGAGTGACTGTTGGGGGCATCGCTATGCGGACCTTCGTCGCACAGTAGAACTGCACCTGATCCAGAGCGGTGTCGCCACTTCGCGCTCCACCGCACTGGCCGCGCACCTGTTGCTGGCAGGTATCGCCCCGGAGTTTCTGGTAGGTCAGCTCCCCGACTCGCTCTACTTCATGACCTCCCATGCCTGGCTGCTTTTAAAACAAGGGGTGATGCTCGCAGAAGCGCTCGTCTGCGGCTCATCACGGCACCTGCGGTTCAGCGATATCGTAGCGCTCGCTACCCAGGAGCTGGACGCCGCCGAACAACCCCTGTGGCGTACTCACTACACCACCAGCACGTTGATTGACTGGGCTGTCGCACAAGGCCAACTGTCACCTGTGAATGAACACAGCACTTACAGCCTTCAGAGCATCAACACGCTTCAAAATACGCTTATAGAACGTGTCGACACGTTGGGGGACGCGTCCAGAACCTTACGAACCCCTCTCATTACACGCCGCCGTATTGCGCTCAATGACCTGAAAAAAATATTCCGGGGAAACCGGCTACTGAAGAAGAAATGCCTGCGCTGGGCACAAGGGCCACAACGCAGACCTTCTCACCTTCCGGCCCCCGGCGCACACCTGCAATCGCTGGTAGACCTGCACATGAGTGGCGCATTACAGCCTTTGGCCGAGCAGTGGAACTCTGTAGACCCGGCGCTGGACCTGGCCGAAATGAAACAGCACTTTCGCCGCCTTGGCGACGTCAACACCTTATTCAACGAAGCCAGCATCGCTCATGTCGCACAGCTCAAAGAGGCCTACACCACCGTCATCCGCTACCTGCTCGCACAATTACCCTTGGCGGACCGCGAGCACTTGCAAAAGGCCGCCGTGCAACTGCTGGTGGTGAGGCGACCGGCGAACAAACCCCAGATCGAAGAGCAACCGGGGGAGAAAATGGCCCGTACCGGCCGCTTCGGCGTGATCCTGCGGTGTGAGGCCTTGAACGGTCACCATGACTACGAACTGTTCCCGCTGTTGAACCTGGCGTATAAAAACGTCCGCCTTCCACACACACTGGAGCTGGGAGGCACTCCATTTACCATCCAGACTGGCAATGTCCACAGCACACAGCCGACCTCGCAGCTGCATATCGGCAGCTTGCTGGCCCTTGACGAAACAGCCTACCTGACCGGCAGCCCGCCCAGAGCAGATCAGTCTTCAAGCGTAATCATCGATCGGTTGTGGCGTGTCGAGGCCACAGAGGCCACCACTCAGGCGCTGACTTTCGATTCGCCAAGAGCCTTGACCCTGGCGAAGGCCATCGTCAATCAACACTTCTTCCAGGACATCGACACCCTGGTGGCACAAGCTAGAGGCTCAACCCTGCTGGAAGACCGGCAAAAGACTGCTGAAGCGGTGTATCAGGCTTTACTGGGCCTGATCCCGCTGTGGTCATGCACTCGGGACTTGGCCTCGGGCGATACCAAGCGCATGATCGAGGGCGCCTATGGATGCTTCTTCGATGTGTTTGGCCTGCTCGCACCCACCAAAGGTTTAGTGCTCTCCAGCATCGCGCGCCTGGGGAAAGGCGCACCCGCCTACATCAAGCTGCTGCAACTGACCAAGCTCGGTGCCACGTACCTGAATGCAGTATTCAATCCTTTCGACAGCTTGCCGTCGGTGCTACGCCTGGGCCGCCATGGCCTGGTACACCTGAATCAGGCCGGCATGCGTGCGTTGGAGGGAGCGATCCGGCATACACGCCTGCGGCTGAACCCAGGCCCCAGCGTTGACTACACCCGCCTGCTCAACAGCGCCGACATCGCACCGGCCACCCTGACGCGCGCCGATGGGGTGGCGCAGGTGCTGGCGATAAAGCGCTCCAGCGCCTGGTACGCCTTCGACCCTTTCAGCGCAAGACCTTACGGGCCGCCGCTTGCAGACCTGCGGCTGGACACGGCGATAACAGTCATCCCGCACCAATCGGTGGGTGGCTATAAGGCCAGAATCACCGAACCGCTGTTCAAAAAACCTGCGCTGCTGATTCAGCGCGCCAACGCTACAGATCTGCTGGACCAAAATCGTGTATGGCGCTTGCCCCACGACGCACAAACGCACATGGACGAACTCACCTCCCCGGTACATGCCTGGCACGTAGACACCTTCGATCACCTGTGTGCGATCCGCAGAAAAAAACGCAGCCTCATCCCCATCGTTTGCTTCACCAAACGCCTGTATGAGTTTGCACATTCGATTCACTTGCGCCGGGTCCAGGCACTGGACCACGTTCGACTGATACCAGCCCCGGTGATCGACGGACAAAAGCGCCAGCTGGTCTATCACCGACGCATCCATGAAGTCACACCGCGCGTTACCGAGTTCGAACTGACACCCTTGCCTGCGTCGACGCCCCTGACCTACAAAACCAACGTCATCGGCAGGCGCATTGATAACGAGCCCCAGTTCGGCCTGCCCGGAGACGACTTCGACAACGTGCTCAGCCGACAGACCCAGGTGGTGGAACTCAATGGCATCGTTGATGGCATCAACGACAGCCGTACCCTCAGAGCGCTGCTGGTCAGTGTGCCGGGCAAAGATCATTGGGTGGTCGAAGCCGATGTTGGGGTCTTTTACCGAGCGCCCGCAACAACCACAGGGTCGAGCGTTGTGCACTTTGAACAACTGGATTACAGCGTCGGTGGCGAGCACGTCGCACTGATCGATGCCTTCGGTGAGCGCAAGAATCAGTTTTTGAAAGCAGCACAGCTCATACCCGACCAGCCGTTGGTGGCACTGCCGACGCTGGAAGTCCTGTATCGACAGTTAGCTCACCGTGGCTTCAGCGCCGAAAAAATTGCCCTCTTGCGTAAGCGTGTCAGCGGCCTTCGAACCATCAAGCAACGCGAGTTGCTGCTCAACCTCAGTGATCAAGGGCGCAGCCTGAACATCAACTTCGTATCCCGGCCTGTGCAGCTCGACATCTGGCCACCGCGGCCTGGCACGACGCCACATCCCAGCCCCGCGCAAATCAATCGCTACCTGGCCGAACAAGCCAACGCCAGCACCGCGGCGCTGGTTGAGAGAACCCAGCTCAAGTCCGCCAATGTCCAGGGTCCCACGCTGGATGAGCTGCGCCGGGTGCAAGAGGCACAATCGGTGGTGATGTGGGAGTACAGCAAGATCGGCCAGCCGAACTACACGGAGATCATCCTCAAGACCGGTGCCGGCAACTGCGACCAGATGGCTCATGTTGCCTGTGAAATGATTCGAACCAATGGCGGTACGGCCCAGGTCTGGGTCTGCCAGGTTCATACCTTTGTGGTGGTGGGCACGATCCCCACAGGCTTGAGCCAGACGCTGGACTTCCAGGAGACCGGGTGGGCCGATCTATGGATCAGCGACCCTTGGGCAGCCATCACTTGCCCGGCAAAGGACTACATGAGGACACTGGAGATCAAGATGATTACCTGGGACCTGGAAGATATCCTGGTGTTTTTCTACGACGGGAAAGCCTATCGCTGGGAGCGGGCTAATCACCCGGACTGGTTGCGGTTGTTACTCACCACAACTAAAAGCCCAAAGCCATAACCGTCGCGAGCAAGCACGCAGCCCTGTCTTTGATGCAGGTAACCACGATGCGAAGCGAGCCGCTCTTGATCTTGCTCTTGATCTGCTTTTGATCTGAAGCGCCCCGTTAAACCACGCTGGCCGAACGCAGGCTTGAATTCGTGGGTAACCCGGCAGGACGCCGGGTTAGCCGCCCCGCGCCATGGATGGCGCGTGGCGGCGGCCCACGGATTCAAGCCTGCGTTCGGGCACACCGAGCCTAAGCGAGGTGCCGAGTGGTGGGGCAAGAGCGTTTTGCTTACTTTTGCGCTTTTCAAAAGTGAGCCGCCGTCAGGGCGGAACCCTAAGCGGCCGTTACCGCAACAATGGATATGTACACAATCCAACTGTGTTGACTGCCAGGCCGCCTTCGCGAGCAAGCCCGCTCCCACAGTTGGATCGTGGGGTATCAGGTAGATATGGGGCGGCTGTCAGGCCGCCATCGCAGGCAAGCCAGCTCCCACATATGGATCGCGCAGCGTCAGCTAGATCAGCTCCGGCTGTCAGGCCATCGCGGGAGCAAGCTCCCTCGCCACAGGTTCGGCGTCATACCGAAGTTATGTAGATACCGATGCTCCGGAGGCCAGGCCGGCATCAGCCAGCGGAACGCACCGCCGCATCGCTCGGCTGCAACTTGAACGCGTAATACAACACGGTCAACAACACCAGAAACGCAGGCCCTACATACAGCGCCACACGGGTCTCGGGGAAGTACGCCATCAGGCCCACCACCAGCACCAGGAACGCCAGCGCCAGGTAGGAGCTGACCGGGTACAACCACATGCGGTACTTGAGGCCCGCTTGCTCGGCCGGGCTCAGGCCTTTGCGGAATTTGAGCTGGGCCAGCAGGATCATCAGCCAGGTCCAGATCGCACCGAAGGTAGCGATGGAAGTCACCCACACGAACACTTGGTCTGGCACCAGGTAGTTGAGCAGTACGCCCAGCAACAAGGCAAAGATCGACAACAGCAACGCCTTGCGTGGCACGCCGTTACTGGAGGTGGTGCCGAACGTCGCCGGCGCCTGGCCGTTCTGCGCCAGGCTGTAGAGCATGCGCCCGGTGCTGAAGATGCCGCCGTTGCACGACGACAACGCGGCGGTGATCACCACGAAGTTGATAATGCCCGCAGCGGTCTTGATGCCCAAGCGCTCGAAGGTCATCACGAACGGGCTGCCCTGGGTGCCGATTTCATTCCACGGGTAGATCGACAGGATCACGAACAATGCCCCCACATAGAACAGCAGGATGCGCCAGAACACCGAGCCGATGGCGCTGGGAATGGTCTTCTGCGGGTTGCGCGCTTCACCAGCGGTGAGGCCGATCATCTCCACGCCCAGGTAGGCGAACATCACCATCTGCAACGACATCAACACGCCCTGCACACCGTTGGGCATGAAGCCGCCGTGGGTCCACAGGTTGGAAATGCCCAATGCCACGCCGTCATTGCCGAAGCCGAAGGCGATGATGCCCACGCCACCGATCACCATCGCAATGATGGTGACGATCTTGATCAACGCGAACCAGAACTCGAACTCACCGAACGCCTTGACTGCGATGAGGTTGATAGTGCCCATGCTGATCAGCGCCGCCAGGGCCCAGATCCAGCGTGGCGTGTCGGGGAACCACACGCCCATGTACACCGCCACGGCAGTGATTTCTGCGACGCAGGTTACCAGCCACAGGAACCAGTAGTTCCAACCGGTGAGAAAGCCTGCCAGGGGGCCCAGGTAGTCCTGGGCATAACGACTGAACGAACCGGCTACGGGGTTGTGCACCGCCATTTCACCGAGGGCGCGCATGATCACCAGGATCGCCAGGCCGCCAATGATGTACGAGAGCATGATGGCCGGGCCGGCCATTTCGATCGCCTTGGCCGAGCCGAGAAACAGGCCGACACCGATACAGGCGCCCAGGGCCATCAAGCGAATGTGGCGCTCGCCCAGTTCACGTTTGAGCGGGCCGCCTTGAGCGGTCTCGCCAGGGGGCAGTGGTTTGCCAACAGGCATAGGGATACAACCTCATTTTGTTATTGGATTTAGCCACCGAGTCTCAGGCGTATCAGCGGGTGGGCTCATACACCGACCGGACCGGGCCTGCCTCGTGGGCAAACCCGCCTGGCGCAAATGCGCGGCCAGGACAGCGGGGCGTGCAGTATAAAAAGCTACCGATAGGGCTTTTCACTCAATAAACGGCAAAATTTGGCGATAAGCCCCGGAAAAATCGGCTTCGACGGATCGGCTTCCCACTGTCTAGACCGGCCCTGCCAGGGCAAAACGGCGCAGAGTATTACATAACTTTAAAAACACAGGCTTATCCAGCGCGCCTCAGTCCACACTGAAAAACAGGCGCCTGGCCAAGCGTCGGGAAATACTCGCGCGCTCGATTTCCAGGGTTTGTCGCACGCGCCCGGTCTGGCCGGTGCGGATGCGCGCGAACGCCTGGGCCTCCACCTCGGCCTGGGCCTGGCGCCCCAACCGTTCCTGCTCGGGGCTCTTGAGGTGGGCAGCATCGTCTTTGTAATGGTCGTCCGGTCCTACGCGGCTGTCGTAGTGAAAATGCGCGTAGCACAGTGGCTGGCCGGTGTGGCTGTCCACGACGGCGTACACCTGCAAGAAATCCCGAGGCTTGCCTTTGATCGGCACGCGTGCGCCCTGCCTCACAATGCGTACCTCATTGAGTGAGTGCAGAAAATCCACATCTTCCGCGCTGCTCAACTTGAGCTTGCTGGCATGCACCCGCGCCTGTACGCCCGCTGCATCCAGGCGCACCGCCGCGGCCCGAAGGTCGCTGGCTCGGACGCGGGCGTTGACCTGTTGCGTCGCCGCCAACCTCGACACGTCCAGCTGGCGCAGTTTGCTGTCGATATCGGCGGCGAGCATCCGCCGGCTGTTGGCCTGCGCCGCGAGCAAGGCCTGCAGCGACTGCGGCTCACACTTGCCAGTCATGGCCTGCACGTTGTCGATGGCCTTGTCGACATCTGCCAGCAAGCGTTGCCCCTTGTTCATCAACGCACCCAATTGCGGGTTGGCCACACGCGGCCTGGCCGGCGGCTCCAGCGGTTCCCAAACACCGTCCTGCGCCTCGGTGAAGGTGGCAATCACAGTGCCTTTGTTATCCACCAGTTCCGCCGTGCCGGTGTCGCCGACCTGGGTCGGCGCTTTGATACGGGCGACGTACACATCACGGTTGCGGGTACGAATGATCTTTTTCTGTCGTGCACCCGTCGCCTGGGCTGGCTTAGCCGGCCTGGTGCCTGGTGGCGGCGCGAGCAAATCGGCCAGCGCTTGCTCCACATGCTGATGCAGGCTGGCCAGCAAGGCCTGGAGTTTTTCCAGGTTGGCCAGGTCGAAGGTGTCCGGGGCCATGGCGCGCCAGAAATGAATATGGTCATCGGTCGTGGCGTAGACATGGCTGAAGCTCTTGAGCAGTTCGACCCGCTCTTCATGGGTGGCGGGCATGTTTTCCAGCTCGGCCAGGGAGCGACTGGCCCAGCGGGCACGATTGATCACTTGGTTAAAGCTGTCGAAAAACTCTTCCTCCAAGGGCGGGCCCTCGATACTGATGGTGATGCCCCACAAGGTGACCAGTTGCAAGGCTTGCAGGTCGAGGATCGATGGGCGCGCCGGTACATCCGCCGCCAGCGCACGCGCCTTGTTACGCCCCAGGCGTGGCACCGCTTGCAGTTGGTCCAGGTAGGCGCGCTCCAGGGTGCGCCAATGGATCGCAGACTCTTCGGCGTCGACCTGTTCACGCATGCGCAAGTCAAGGTCGGCGTGGGCCTGGCGGTTGAGGTCGGAGCCGGCTTCGTCTTCGCTCTCGTTCTCCAGCACCTCCAGCAACGGCTTGATGCGATCATTGATCTGCGCCATCTGCTCACGCATGTGCACATCCAGCAAACGCAGGCTCAAAATCAGCGACTCAAGGACTTCACACAGCTCCTGCTCATAATGGGGGCGTGGCTTGATTTCACGCATGCGCATCAGCAATTGCAGCTCCTCTTGGGAACATTGCACCTTGTTTTGCAGCTCCTTGCGGTAACGCTCGCGCAACGTGGCCCGTTGTTCCTCGCTGACCTTGCTGGTTGTCTCCCGCGCCAGATGACGTGCCACTTCCATCGTCGCGTTGGCCCTTGCCCGCCTGCGACCTGCCTCGCGGTATTGCTGCGCAAGGCTCGACAGCGACGCCTCGCCGGCCTTCAACTTGGCGTCGACGGCGGCGTCGGCATTGCCGCCCGCCAGGCGCAACTGCCCATCGAAATCCCATTGCCCCTCGCCCAAAGGTTTCAACCAGGGCCCCAGGGTGCTGCCATCGGCGCTGACTACCCGCACCGCACCGGCTTTGACCGTGACGCGGTACAGGTGCCCGCGTATCAGCGCCTGCCACTGCGCCGGGGTGTGCGAGGTATCGCGCAGCAAGCCACGCTGCGGTCCGCTTTGCTCGGCCCCGGCCCATGAACCGGAGAAAGCCCGGAGACTGAGGCCGCGCGCCCGTGCGATCTGTGCGGCATTCAGATTGCCGCGGGCATTGGCCCAGCCGGCCGGCGCAGTGAAGCGCATGGGCACCGGCACCTGCGTCGGCACTGGCGGGCTCGATTCTGGCCGCGCCAGCGAGGCAAACACCGGCGCCTCCAGCTGCAGAGGCCGCAGGGGGTCGTGGGGCGCCGCCTGATGAGCGAGGATCACCATGAGGTTGGTCAACACATCCATCACCGCCGCGCTCTTGGCCTGCGGATCATCGCTGGCCAGGCGCTGGATATCGCTTTGCAGGCTGTCCACCAGTTGCAGCAACCACCCGCCCAGCATCAACGGCTCGCCGGCAAACGGCAGCACGGCCCCCAACAGCAACCAGCCGGCCTGTTTCAACTGCACCCAGCGTTGCTCGGCATTCGACACCGATTGCCGGTCGGCCAACGCCACCAGCGCCTTGGCAGTGCCGTGGAAAATCAGGCGGGCGGGGTCCTCGGTACTCAGTTGCTTGCTGAGTTGCACCGGCGCCGGTTTTTCATAAGCGGTGAACTCATCGCCAGGCAAAAAGTGGCGGATATGCGGCTCGTTGAAACCACCGTGGGCATACACCGCTTGCCGCGCCGGGGCCAGCCACGCCAGTACCTGGTCTTGCAAGGCACCCGGGGCCTTGATCGCGTCAAGCAGTGCCCGGATGGACACGAACGCCTGCAGCGTCGGCGTCAGCAAAGGTCGGTACAACAGGTGCACGCCAACACTTTCATCCCGAGGCCCGATGATGAACTGGTTGGTCACCTCGTCCGTCACCGCACCGGGCGCAGCCTTGAACGCCAACGGCCACACGGCCATGGCCCGGCCTTGCACTTTGCGTTGAGCAGCCGAGGCTTGCAACGCGGCGTGCACACATTGAAAGCCAGCTTCGGTCAGGCCCTGTTCGGCCTTGATCTTCAACGCCAGCGCCAGCATCGGCAGTTGCACCCGCAACTGGGCCTGGAACAACTGCAAACGGCGCGCCGACTCTTGCGGGTCATCCAGCAGTTTTTTCTTCAGCAGGTCCGGGTAGGCCTGGCCCACGTCGGCCTTGGTCACACAGCGTTGGAGCAGGCTGTAGGTCAGCCACTTGGGAGCTTTGGCGCCCTTGAGGGTGATGTCGCTGGCGGTATGGGGAAAGCCGGCCAGGTTTTCCAGGGCCAGTTCGGTCAAGGTCAGGGTGACCGGGTCCACTTCGCCGGCGATAAAGCCTCCCTCCACCGGGACGGCGGCGGCAACCTCGCGATTGAATGTCAGTTGGATATCTTGCGCGCGCAGCTTCTGGGCAGCGGGCTCAGTGTGCAGACAGGTTTGCAAGGCGTTGTCGGCAAACTGCCGGATCGAGTCAATGCCGTCCAGAAAGTGCTGGCCGTTGCTGCGCTGGCGGGCCAGCACCAGGTTCTGGAGCAGGCGCGCATAGGCGATGCTGTCGGCATCGTCGGCCTGGGCAAGCCAGTTTGGCATGGCGCTGCGCAGGGTCTGTTGCAAGGGAGTCAGGCTGGCAACGAACCAGCGACGTGGGTCGGTGATGTGGTCCAACAGCCTCTGATGCTGCCCCGACAACAGGGGTTGGTGGCGGTCGATGCTGTCGATGTCGCGCAATTGCTGCGCCAGGTAACTGGCCGCCAGGGCATCGAAGGGATCGCCCTCAACGTCCTGGACAAACCATTGGCCTACCGCACCATAGGCCGGTAATAGCGCGGCGACGTCGTCCAGGCGGGCTAGCGGGTGGATACCACTGGCGGGGCTGAACACCAGGGCTTGCTGCCCATGGCTGAGCACCAGCACCGGCAGCATCTGCGGCCCGTCCGGGCCTGGCTGGTACAACGCCTGTACGCGCAAGGCTTCACCCTGAGCATTCCATTGTCGGTCTGGCCGCACGGGGTGCAGCAGATGCCTGGGGAACAGCGTGGCAAATTGCACTTGGCTCAAGCCAGGCGGTTTGGGTGAGTCGTACAGCAAGGCCAGCAGGTCGTCCGAGAGGTAACCCCAGCGCGTCATCTCCACCGGCAATGCTTCACGCCACCAGGCTTGCAGCCGTTGCGCATAGGCGCCGAGCAAGAGCGCGCCGCAGCGGTTGATCAGCGGCTCAAGCTGCGCAAGGGCCGGCCCGCCCGGCTCGAAGACCTCGCGACGCCGCTGCACGACCTTATGAAACTCCGGCACCAGCAACATGGTTTTCGCGCTGGCCAGCCGCTGCACCACACGCTCGGCCAGGGATTGGTAAGCCAGCGTGCCGTCGCTGTCGTTGGGAGTGCCGATGTAGATCAGGCCGGCTCGCCATATGCCGGTACCCAGGTGCTGGTCCAAGTACGCCTGGGCGCTGTCTTGCGCAACCACTAGCAATGAGGGCGGCTCGCGAAACAGGGTTTCGATTTGCTCGAGGGTGGTTTGGCGGGGTGAGTCTGCAGAAGTATCGAGGGGCATCATGGAGGGCTCGGTATGCGGCTAAACCGCAGACGCTACTGGCTGGCGCAGCGTTGGCGGCAGTAAACAGTTAGCTCTACAGGAGATGTGCCAGGCGCTAATTTTGTGAGCCATACATGACCACTGCGGGAGCTGGCTTGCTTGCATAGGTATCTACACAACTGTGCAGCGCTCAACGGTAACCACGATGCGAAGCGAGTCGCTCTTGATCTGCTTTTGATCTTGATCTTAAGCGCCCCGTTAAACCACGCTGGCCGGAATTCGGCAGAGATTTGGGGGGTAAACCGGCAGGGATGCCGGTTTAGCCGCCCCGCGCCATGGATGGCGCGTGGCGGCGGCCCCCCAAATCACTGGCGGATTACGGGCACACCGAGCCTAAGCGAGGTGCCGAGTGGTGGGGCAAGAGCGTTTTGCTTACTTTTGCGCTTTTCAAAAGTGAGCCGCCGTCAGGCGGAACCCTAAGTAGCCGTTACCGCAGGAATGAATACGTACACTGTCCACCTGTATTGGCTGTCAGGCCGCTATCGCAGGCAAGCCAGCTCCCACAGTTTGATCGCCGGGCGGCAGGTAGATGAGTGTCGACTGGCATGCCGCCTTCGCAGGCAAGCCAGCTCCCACAGAAAAATCCTCTGCCCGACAAACCTCGTGACGCAGGCAAACTGCGTCTACGCTTCAGACAAGTCCGATCAATCTGTAGGAATGGATCAATCGACTATGGGCGCTCTGCAGCACACCAATGCCACCCAGGCTGACCTCGACCCCGACAGCCCGTCACCAGCGCCTTTGCCAAAAAAAACCAGACCCTGGCGTCGCGTGGGCTGGCTGATTGTGTTGATGGCCTTGATCGCCCTGGCTTTCGCCGTGCATCGGGAGGTGCAGACCTCACGCTGGCAGGCCCGCGTATTCAGCGATTGGGCGGCGAAGCTGACCTACCAGGTGGCCCCCGGCGCCAGCGATGCAATGGTGTACCCAGGCGCAGGCCCCTTCGATCAGCGGTTGGGCTACAGCGCCCTGGGCGAGTTCCTGCCGCGCTTGCTCAAGCGCAACTACATGATCGAATCCCAGGCGCGCTTTTCCGAGGCGTTGATGGACTACAGCCGTCATGGCCTGTTTATCCCCTACGCCGAGAAAATCCAGGCCGGCTTGACCCTCACCGATTGCCGCGCAGCACCGCTGTATCAATTCAATTACCCGACCCAGCTTTACGCCCGCTTCGATGACATTCCGCCGCTGATGATCCACAGCCTGCTGTTTATCGAAAACCGTACGCTGCTCGATCCCGAGCCCGCGCAAGCCAACCCGGCCGTGGACTGGCCGCGCTTTGCCAAGGCGGCGTGGTCGCAGGTGGCGCGCCAGTTGCACCTGCCGGGGCAGGCGGCGGGCGGTAGCACCCTGGCCACCCAGCTGGAAAAGTACCGCCACTCCCCCGACGGCCTGACCCTGTCGGGCAGCGAGAAAATCCGCCAGATGCTCTCCGCCAGCGTGCGTGCTTACCAGCATGGCCCCGATACGCTTGCGGCGCGGCGCAACATAGTGCGCGATTACCTCAACAGCGTGCCTCTGTCGGCCGTGCCGGGCCATGGCGAAGTGCATGGCATGGCCGAAGGGTTGCGGGTGTGGTACGGCGCCGATTTCGCCCAGGTCAACCGCGCTCTTCAGGACACCGCCACCACACCGGCCAGCCTGGCGGCGCGGGGCTTGGCGCTGCGAGAGGTGTTGTCGTTGATGATCGCCCAGCGCCGCCCTTCCCATTACCTGGCCAACGGTCGCGACGAACTCAAGCAACTTACCGACAGCCACCTGCGGCTGCTGGCGCAGAACGCGGTGATCGACCCGCCGCTGCTCAAGGCCGCCCTGGCCGCGCGCGTCACTTATCGCGACTGGCTGCAACAGCCCACACTGCAACCGATCGACAGCAACAAGGGCGTGAGCGTGGCCCGCAGCCGCCTGGCGGCCCTGCTCAACCGGCCCCTGTACGACCTCGACCGCCTTGACCTCGCAGCCACCAGCACCTTGCAGGCCGAGCTGCAAACCCAGGTCACCGCCTACCTCAAGCAACTGGCCGACCCGGTATTCGCGGGCAACATCGGCCTGCTCGGCGAACGCCTGCTGACGCCTGCCAGCACGCCGCAAGTGCGCTACAGCTTTACGCTGTTCGAACGCACCGCCGACGGCTCACGGGTGCGGGTGCAAACCGACAACACCGACCAGCCCTTCGATATCAACGAAGGCAGCAAGCTGGAACTGGGCTCCACCGCCAAGTTGCGGGTGCTCACCACCTACCTGCAAATCATCAGCGAACTGCATGATCGCTACGCCACCCAAACCCCGGCGACGTTGAAAAAAGCCGACATCGCCGAGCAGGACCGGCTCAGTCGCTGGGCCATCGATTACTTGCTGCAGGCCCCGGATAAATCCCTGGCAGCCATGCTAGAGGCGGCCCTGGACCGCACCTATTCGGCCAGCCCCAACGAAGGGTTTTTCACGGGTGGCGGGATGCATTACTTTCACAACTTTCGCAACGAAGACAACGGCCGCAGCCCCACATTGCGTGACGCGCTGCGCGAGTCGATCAACCTGCCGTTCATTCGCCTCATGCGCGACCTGACGCGCTACGTCACCTACGCGGGCGCCAACAACAGCGCACAATTGCTCAAGGATGACGGCGACCCACGCCGCCAGGAATACCTGGCCCGATTCGCCGACCGCGAAGGCACCACCTTCCTGCTCAAGTTCTGGAAGAAGTACCAGAAAAAAGACACCCAGGCGCGCCTGGAAACCTTCCTCGACAGCCTGCATCCCACCGCGATCCGCTTGGCGGCGGTACATCGCTACCTGTTTCCTGAAGCAACCCCGGACACCTTCAACCGCTTCGTGCGCTCCCACCTGACCGGCGTAAAAACCAACGGTGCCCTCAGCGACGAGCGCCTGCAACGCCTGTACAAGGATTACGGCCCCGGCACCTACGACCTGCCCGACCAGGGCTATATCGCCAAGGTCCACCCCCTGGACCTGTGGTTGCTCGGTTACCTGCTCAACCATCCGCAAGCCACCTTCACCGAGGTGGTCAAGGCCAGTCAGTTCGAGCGCCAGGAGGTGTACAGCTGGCTGTTCAAGAGCCGTCATCAAGGCGCGCGTGACAGCCGGATCCGCACCATGCTGGAAGTCGAAGCATTCCTGGACATTCATCAGCGCTGGCAAGCGGTGGGGTACCCTTTCGATCATCTGGTGCCGTCACTGGCCACCGCCATTGGCAGCTCGGGAGACCGCCCCGCCGCGCTTGCCGAACTGATGGGCATCATCCTCAACGACGGGGTGCGCGGCAAAGTGCTGCGCATCGACAGCCTGCATTTTGCCGCCGGCACCCCTTACGAGACCCGCGTGGTCAACACACCCGACCCCGGCAAACGGGTGATGCCGTCCGAAGTCGCCAGTGCCTTGCGCGGGGCGTTGTCACGGGTGGTGGACGCTGGCACGGCCAAGCGCGTGTCGGGCAGTTTCACCCAGGCCGACGGCACGCCAATGGCCATGGGCGGCAAGACCGGCACGGGCGATAACCGCATCCAGGCAATGGGCGCGGGCGGGCGTTTGATCAGTTCCAAGTCGATCAACCGCACCGCCACGTTTGTGTTTTTTATTGGCGACCATCACTTCGGCACGCTCACCGCATTTGTGCCTGGCAGTTCGGCGCAAGGTTTCAAGTTCACCTCGGCGTTGCCGGTGCAAGTGCTCAAAGGCATGGCGCCGATGTTGATGCCGTATTTGAAGCCGGGCAACCAGACCCTGTGCCAGCCCAGTGTAAGCACGCACTGAGTAGGCAACAATTCAACGTAGCGATAAAAGGTCCATGCGGTGGTTATGTAGGGTCGCCCCTTTGCTCAGGGTTAGTAGTTTAGGTGGAGTCGATTGTTCGACTCACGAGGGGTGCCCTCACCCTATTTCTACAGGAAACCCAGGTTATGTCTTTACTCCCACTTCCCCCCACCGAAGACCTGCTACGCCGGTTACCCGTCTGCCTCACCGCCATCGAGCATCTGCTGGATGCCCAGCCAAACGTCGCCACATTGATGGCCGCCGAGTTACGCCAGGCACTGGCCAACCTTGTGCCCGGCAACCCGCTTGATCCCGACGCGGTTTTTCTTAACGAGTATGAGTACGCGCCCCCGGCGACGGACGCCTCGGAAAGCCTCACACGGGAACCTCGCCTCACCCGCGCACGCAACCTGAGGCAGGTGCTTGAGGAGGCTATTGCCACCGGAAGAAAACCGACCGAGCGTACCAAAGAACCGCAAACCGGCACGATCGAGCAGGCAGTGGGCTTCTACTCACGCCCCCTCGATACTGGCCGCAACGGCGAAATAACTGCACTTGAGGTCACAGCTTTCAACCAATTGATCGACAATCTGCGGCACGACAGTCTGGCACTCTACTCACGCAGGCTGGAGGTGTTCTGGACGTCTGTCCAGGCCGCCACCGGCGCCCTGAGCGTGTTTGAAGCCATCAGTCAAAAACAACGTGAGGTGTTTGTACTGGAGTCGGATCTGAAAACACACGATGCCCTGCAACAGGTCGCACAGGCCGAGCAGGCGTTGCAGGACAAACCCACCGACGCTCAAGCCCTGGCGGACGTTACCACAGCCAAGGCCCACCTGAAGGTACACACCGAGGGCCGGCAGTTAATCGACAACTTGGTGCTCCATGAGACCTCGGGCACCGCCACACGCCCGCAGGCGGTAACGATCACCCTGTACTCGACGGGCTCGCCCGAATGGTCTGCGACGCTGAACGGCTGCTTCGTACTCACCGAGCGCTTGCACGGGAGCCGAGCGACTGTGCTTTACACCCCGCAATTTGGGGTGGAGGTATTCCAGCATTTCCCCGCTATGGAGAACACCCTGCGCAGGCGCCTGGTAGCCGGCGCCGAAAAAAGTCGGCTGCTCACCAACATCGCACTCAGCCAACGAGGTGTAGTCGACGAGGGGTTACGCAGTGGGCAGAACTTGCGCTACACGCCTATCACCGGCCCTGTATTCAGCGCGAGCCTGCAAGCCCAGCGCGACCAGCAAGATGCCGATATTGACCGAGCCTTCAGTACCGCCCATACCACGTTCGAGGCCTTGGCGACCGAGCTGAGTGCAACCCTGGCACTGCCACTCAAGGGCGGCCCCGGCTTGAGAGCCCGCTTGCCTGAACCCGTAGACCCAATGACCACGCCCGCCCTCGCCCATACCTCGCCGGTCCCTGAACAGCAGGCGCAGTTGATACAGCTTTGGAACTCCCTCAACCAGCAGATCGACTACATACTGGCCCCACACAAACATCCTTCACTGGAGGGTGTGTTGTCAGCCCTGCTCAAGGAAACCTTTGCACAGCTGCCCCCCGAGACCAAACCGTCCGGTTTGTATGTCAACCGCTACCGCACCGACAGCGGCGGCCAGCGCCATTTTGAATCCTCGCAGACCCTGTTGGAGGCGCTTTGCACCCTATTGCGCGGGGCAGATGAACCCCAGGACCAAGCGAGCCACACCGAAGGCGTCTTCAGCAGCGCCACAGCCTTCAGCGCTGCCGACCAGATCCCGTATACCGGCACACTGACCACCCTGGCGGAAACCCTGCTGGCCAAGTTGACCACACACATCACCACTTACTGGCATACCCCCATAGCGCCTGAATTGGCCTGCCCCCAAGCCAGGCTGACAGAGGTGCACCGTCAAGTTCTGGATGTGCAAGCGCGCCTGGGCATGGCCGACAATACCTTGAGCCCGCAGGCCAAACTGCTGATTGATCGTGCGCTGCGCTACCCGACCCTGGCTCGGCGTGAAGCCGCCTTCGGCCACGGAAACCGACCTGGGGTGTATCAATTGACCCTGAACACCGGTGACGCAGAGGGTGTACGCCTGGCCGGCAGCTTCGTCCTGACCGCAAGCGACGACTCCCGCCCGACACTTCCCCGCTGGCCCTACGGGCACAAAAACCTCAGTACCCGCAGGACTGTAGCAGGCACGATAGTGCTGTATACCCCGAACCAAGGCTTTGAAGAGTTCGCAAGCCTGCAAGCGCTGCACGACACGCTAAAAACACGCATCAATACCGGCGAGGACACCGGCAGGCTATTGGTCACCGGTTTACCGCTGCTGGTGCTGCGTAGCAAAACCGGGTTATGGGGCAGTGACCTGCGCGACACCTTTGCACCGATAGAAAGCGATTTTGTCGCCGACAACATTCAAGCGTTGCTGGACAAACAGCAGTCTGACATCGAAGCCATCCTGAGCCTGACCGAGGGCGAACCGGATACCCAAAGCAATGGCCTTGCGGAACTGGTCGAGTTGTTGGACATGGCAGAGGCATTTGTGGCGCGCAACCAGCGACTGCTGAAACATTGGCGGCCGGACTGGGAAAAACGCTTGAGTCCGCAGGACAAGAAGGCATTGCAAGACCAAGCCCGCATCACGGACGAGAAACAAAATGAACTGGGCAAGCAATGGCACGCTCTGATCCCCACACTGGCAGCGTATGCCAAGCAACAGGTACTGCTTAAGATACGCGCCTTCCTGCCAGACTACCCCGCACAAGGCATTGACCCGGACCAGACGATGGTCATTCGTACCACCCGAACCCGTGTCAGTGCCGGCGCCGGTTTTGGCTCAACGCATGAAGCTGTGGCGAGCACCCGCATAAGCCTGACCAACCTGCTGTTGAAAAATAATAAACCCTGGGAGCAGAGCCTCACCTGGACCGAAGACGACCTGCTGGAAGCAACGCTGATCACCTCGCAAGGTAAGTGGGTGACCGATGAAAAGGGTAAAGCCATTACCGTGGGCAAAGAACGCCTTGAACAGTGGGTCGAAGAGCTGAACATCGGCCACGAGTACACCGAGAACATCCTCAAAAAACACCTCGATCCGCAGGCCACGACGGCCGATGCCCAAGCCTTGAAAAAAGCCTGGATGGCAAGCCAGGCGGCCGCCCTGGACTATGCGGCCATGTTGGCCCGCTTGAGCCCGGATGCCTATAGCACAGCATTGGCCAGTGACAACCTTCAAAAAAAAGCCGCTGCCTGGATGGCGGCAGTGCTCGCCGCGCCAGACCCCAAGGTACGGCAACCGGTCGATGGACAGACAATCATCGCCAATGCCCTGGTATTCAATCCGACCGGCACCGCGCCCGACGGGCGCGGTGGGCAGACCGTAAACGGCATTTTGCTACTTTCCACCGCCGCCGATGCAACGCTGGTGCTCTATACCCCGCATGCACCCGACGGCCTGGAGCTCAGGGAAATAGCCAACGAAGCGGCACTGATCAAGCTGATGCACAGTTCCGCCTGGCAGGCTTATCTCAAGGCGCGTCTACCGGCAGGCACACGACTGCTCAATCATCGCCTGGTCGCCTATACAGGCGATGTGCTGGCGGGGCTGTACCGGCAAAACTACCTGTATCTACTGGAAAAAACCGATACTGAAAGCGTGACCAATGAGGAGTTGGCTTACCAATCCCTGTTCAACAAAGTGATGTTCGGCGTTGAAGTGGCTACGACTGTTCTGAGCGGGTTCCCCTGGGGCGGTCAGTTGACATCTTCCGCCTTCAGATGGCTGGGCCGGATGGGGCAAACCACGGTGCAGTCCCTACGCAAAGTGGGGCAAAACGTTGCAGGGTTAATTGCACGCCACGCAGGTAAGGAGCGTGTCCTGTTCGAGATCGCAACGGCCACTACCACGGCCACCGGCGCTGCACGCACCGCCGGTATTGGCATCAAGCCTTTGCAGATACTGCTTCGACCCGCGAGAAACATGCCCAAGCCCGACCTGACGACCTATGAGAGAGCCTTCCAACAAGCGAGCCCCAACCTGGTGGTCAAGGGCGGCATTCCGGCCGGCTCATCGCTGTCCGAAGGCACCGGTATCTATCGCACGCCCGACGCTCTGCGCACCTTGTTGGTCCGCGGCGTCGATGGAAAAGGCAAAGAGCAGGTGTTTCGGATTCAGGACTCGTTCAACCTCTACGACCCCAATGGGCTGGTTGCCCCGGTACTCACGCCGAGTGGTGGGTTTACGCCTTTCAAGCTGCGTAAACTGGCCAACCAACGCTGGGAGTTGGACACGTTGAACCGTTTGCCCGGCGGCACGCCAAAAGTCGAGAGTGCACTCACACTTGCACTCAGGGAGTGGGAGGCGCATGTCGCTGCCCAGGCAGCCAACCCGCTGACAACCCTAGACCCTACAACTTTTTTTAGAAACCGAGCGATCCCGCTCAAGACGTGGAATAAAGTAGTAAGGCTGACCGGCGAGATAAACACGGCGGGGATAGCCAGGCTCAGGCCCGTGCCCACGCAAGGGTACGCAAAGTTTACAGACGACCTGTTCAATACCTGGGTAGGGCTCGGCGATGAAACCCAGGCAGCTGCGGACGCTTTTTTCAGAGCACATCGTATTAATCCAACGGTGTGGAAAATCTACATAACCACGAAAGGTAAATTGACCCCAGTCGGCCTGACCCGATCGATAAGGCTGGCCAACCTTCCATCGGGCAAGAGAAGCCAGATCACGGACCAACATCTTCTGGACTGGGACAAGTTATACCTGCGGCCGCAAACTCCGAGAACAACACCGGTCACCAAAGCGGACGTCACTACATATGCCTTTGATAACCACATTCACATCGACTCCTGGATGAAATACGTATCTCCCAAAGACGGCACATTCCTCAGGCACAACCCCACACAGGTAAAGCGCCTAGAGCGCTTGGGCATTCCCGTTACACCAGCGCAAACAACCCCTATTGACTACTCACGGGCAGGCACCTCCGCCCAGCCCCTGGTCTGAACCCGGCCCGGAACGACGGCTCCCTTGCCAGCCACACCACCGACGCTTCAAGAGATACGCAGCCACCTGCTTGAAATCGACTCCGGCCTGCGCGCTCAAGCCAAGCCTCCCGTCGTTTCGTGGTTGACCCACAGGCTTTACCGATTCAAGCCACTTTGCTCTACCGTTCCAATAATGCGCGAATAGTGTCCACCCCTATTCAAACTAATGCTCAAGGGAAGTTCTATATTGATCGTTGGCGCAGTTGCAAAATAAACGTTACTCAACGCTGGATGACTTGATTGATGCCCTCATAAAAGACGTGGGTTTGAACGCCGCTTTATAACACCGTGATCAGAGGTTGCCCCCTCTCTGCAAGGGAGGGGGACGGGGAACCTAGACCTCCGAATCCCAGATCACCGTGACCACCCCCGTGTAGGTGCTGCCGGGTTGTTTGAGCATTTCCTTCACGTCATCTCGCTCCACGGCAAAATGCAGGCTCGCGGGGCGGTTGTTGACGTAATAGCCGGGTTGGAACAGCTCGGTGCCGCTACCGTCCAGGCGCAAGGGCAGCTTGTTCACGGCTTGGCCGTACTGGTCTTGCAAGCCATAAGGCAAGGTCACCCCGACCTGCAGCGGCACCTCGTCGCCCGCGCCGTTGCGCAGGCCGCAGGTGTTGCCGATGGCCAGGCTGCATTCGAGCTGCATCTTGAAACGTCCGCTGGCGGAGATGACGAAGGTCTGGTCACGGAACAGTTTCGCCGGTTGTCGCCCGCGATTGAGCCAGGCTTGCCAGCCGCCTTCGGGCAGTAGTTCGATGCGATTGCCTCCCGGTGGCAGATCTACCTTGAGGTTGTGCTCGACCGACAGGGTGAAGTTGAAGGTCAACGTATTGTCGTTGGGCATCATCACATCGCCGAGGTCAAAGTCCCCGCCTGGCCCGATGCTGTACGTGACCGAACCGCGGTATTCACCACTGGCCATGCCCAACGGGTTGGGGGTCTTGAGCTCATAGCCATACTCGACGGGGTTATACCTCATCCGCGGAATAGGCGCGCCTGGGACCACATTGCACGCTCCGGCATTTTCCGGAATGGTCCAGAAATACAGCGCGTAAGTACTGGCAGCGGCGATGTACCTGACACCCTGGCAAGGCCCCATACCGTACAGCCAGGGATAGTTCCAAGCGTACCCATTGTTTGTCCACACGCTCACCCTGGCGCCACCGCCCAGGCTCCATCGGCCGCCGAAGCCGGCGATGCGCACCTGCACCGTTTCGATTTCGCCGGTCGCGACGTGGCGCACCTGCACGTCGCGCCAGGCAGAGGGCACCTTGAAGTACGCGCCTTTACGCGGGTCTTCATGGTTCGCCTCGATGGGCGCGATCGAGTCGAACGCCAACGCGTCGGTACGAATACTGAAGGTGTTGAGTGACTCGCAAAGCGCCGGCACGTGCCAGGCGCAGATGCCACTATGGGGTGTGGTGTTCTGGAATTTATTGACCATGGGGTTGGTCGGGTCCGGGCGAAACACCGCCGAGATATGTTGTTCCAGCGCCTGCACGGGCAGGCTCGCCCACCCGACGCCTAGCGCCAGCGCCCAAGGCCCCAGCCATTTTTTGGTTGCGGTGATCAACTGCATAAACACTCCGAATCTGCGGCGCTGGGGGTTTCACACACCGGGCTCACGGCGCGGGGAAATCGAACATCAAGTGCACCGTGCCGTAATAATCCCCGCCCTTGTAACCGTCCTGCGGCTCGATGGCTGAGATCTCCAGTTCGGCGCGCCGGCCCGTGCGCGCCTCGTCGGCGTTGAGTACCTGGGTCGAGTCCAACGTCAACGGCACCCGATTGAACAGCACCTGCAAGTCGATACGGTTGCGCCCACTCAGCAAATACGGCATGTCGCCCAGGCGCGCGGTCACGCCGCCATTGATGTTCTTGACGTCGAAATTCTTGCGCAGGCGGCCCAGACGCGCCGTCGCCAAGTCCCACGCCAAAACCTGGTCATGGCCCATCCAGTCAGGTTCGGAGGGCAGCACATAGGCCTCTTCGATCGGGATGGTCACCGACACATCGAAGCTGTGCCGCTCCTGGAACGCCTGCGCCGGCTCGCCCAGGAACACAGGGGTCATCAGTACCGCCAGTGCCGTCAGTTGCTTGAACATTGTCATCACCCGTTGCTGTTGACCGTCATCGGTTTTTTGTCGCGGCCTTCGATCAGCTGGAAACTGAACTGGCGCTCGGGCTTTTTCTCGAACACCAGCTGGCGGCCGGGCAGGATGTGGTGCTTGGTGGTGGCTTCACAGTCGGTTTTCTTCACCACCGAGCAATCCCTGAATTCATCGAGCACCACCACACTGTTGCCAGCGTTACGCAAGGTGTACTGGTTGGCGGTCTGGCTGATCTGCGTGTCGAAACGGGTGTTCTGTGGGCGTACGAAGAACACCGTGCCGTAACCGGCCATGACGTTGACCCCGGCCGCCAGCGCGTCCTTGTAATCGGCCCGCTCTTCGTCGGTGACGGCAAAGTCGTCTTCTTTTTCCGGCACCACCGGAATGAAGCGCACGCGGAAATACCGCTCCTTGTCACGCTGGCCCATGTACAGCAACCGCGTGCCCTGGCGCCCGCCGGCCGGCACGATCAGCCGCGCCGGGCTGGCCATCAGGCCGTCGCGGTTGGTGGCGGCGCCCTTGGCGTCGGTCATCGAGGCAACGGGCACTTCCCTGGACGTGCCATCGGCGTTGTAGACGATCTCCAGCACATTGACCTTGATAAACGCGGTGCTGGTGCCACCGTTGTAGACACGCTTGAGGTAGGAACTGCGATCACCTTCCAGGTAGTCATACACCACGCCGACATTGATTGCCGGCCCCGCCTGAGCGGTCAACGACAGCAGCAACAGCCCGACCGATAACACTGCATGTTTCATGTTTGATTACGCCTCAATGATTGAACCCAGCCCAGGGGCTGATATGCGGTAAATGCCCGCCTAGACTTCCGAATCCCAGATCACGGTGACCACGCCGTTGTAGGTGCTGCCCGGGTGTTTGAGCATCTCCTTGACGTCGTCGCGCTCCACGGCAAAGTGCAGGCTGGCCGGGCGGTTATTAACGTAGTGGCCGGGCTGGAACAGCTCGGAGCCGCTGCCGTCCAGGCGCAGGGGCAGCTTGTCCACCGCCTGGCCGTACTGATCACGCAGGCCGAAAGGCAGGGTTACGCCGACCTGCAACGGCACCTCATCCCCTGCGTCATTACGCAGGCCACAGGTGTTGCCGATGGCCAGGCTGCATTCCAGTTGCATCTTGAAGCGGGTACTGGCGGAGATGACGACGGTCTGGTCGCGAAACAGCCGCGCCGGTTGCCGCCCGCGATTGAGCCACGCCTGCCAGCCCCCCTCGGGCAACAGCTCGACACGGTTGCCCCCCGGTGGTAGGTCCACCTTGAGGTTGTGCTCTACCCGAAGGTCGAAGTTGAAGGTCAACACATCATCGTTTGGCTGGTAAATGTCACCAAAATCGAAATCCTGATGCGGCCCGACTCCGTAAGTAATCGACCCTCTGTATTGCCCAGCGTCCATGTCCAGAGGATTAGGCGTCCTCAGCTCATACGTGTACTCAAGCATGCTGAAACTGGAGGAGGGAACATCGAACGGCGTCACTAAATTGCACGCACCGGCACCTTCCGGTACCAGCCAGAACCACAGCCTCAACGTGGGGGCCGCCGCCCACATGCCGGTGTATTGGCATGGGGAAGGTGCATGCGTCCAGTTGGCGGGCAATGGGCTCCAGGCATAAACGCCCGGAGGGTTGGTTGTATTGAAACGGCTGCCAATACCAGAGATGCGCATCTCCACGGTTTTACGGTCGCCCTTGGGTGAGACCACCTCGAAACTGCGCCACTCGGAGGGAACCTTGAACATCAGGCCTTGACGCGGATCCGCATGGTTGGCGGCTATCGGGCCGCTGGCGACAAAGTTGATGTCCCAGGTGCGGATACTGAAAATCCCCAACGCCTCACAGCGTGCCGGCATATGCCCGGGGCACACCCCGCTCTGTGGGGTGGTATTGGTGAACCTGTTCACCATGGGATTGCTGGGATCCGGTCGGAATTCAGCGGTGATGTCTTGCGTGGCCGCAAGGCTCAAAGGGGTGAACGAACACAACAAAGCGGCCAATACGACAGCGCGCCACGTTGTGTTGCCAGGCTTGTTCATGCTCATCAACTCGTTGCTGCGAACACAGGTTGTTGTGGGTGAAAAATTCATCCGGCCGCCTCTGACGCATGGGCGACTTCGGCCAAGGTATCCGGCGTACAGCGCAGATCACCGATCATCAACACGTCGCTTTCACTCGGTGCGTTGCTCGGGTCCAGACGGAACTGGCACAGCAACTGGTTCTGGTAGCGCACTTGCAGGGTGGGCGAGCTGGAGCTCATTTCCATGGAGAAGAACCCGTCCACTTCGCTGACCCCGCGGCTGGCATGGTTGATCACGTGATGGCCGCGCAAGGGTGCGCCGCGTTCATCCAGCAATCGGCCCAGCACGGTGACGGTTTTCATCACGCTGACCTTGCGATAGTCCACGCCGCCCTTGTTCAGGTGGTAACTGGAACGTGCCGGCTGGATATTGGCCGCCGGTGGGTGGTTGCCTTCAAAGTCGAACGCCACACTGCTGCTCTTGTAGGCCGAGACCGGCACGTAGTTGCGCCCAGGCCTCAGCAGGGTGCTGCCGCCGCCCATGTCGTCGGCGCGCAGGGCGATCTCGTCGAGGTCGGTTTCTACATCGATGATCATGCCGGCGCCGTTGCCCTGGTACTGGCTGCTCAGCAATACCTTGCCGGCCCCGGCAACCAGGGTGCTGTTGAGGTTCAAGCCGCCGCTGAGGTCGCCGTTGAAGGAGCTGCGCTGCACAAAACCGTCGCCGCTGACCGCGTCCGTACTGAAGCTGGCCATGCCGGACAGGCCAACGCCATAGGTGTCGGTGATCGCCGTGGCCGAGACGCTTTGCAGGAAGTGGTCGGTGAGGTCTTGGCGCAGGGTCACCGAAGCGTTGTTGTCGCGCCCGCCATCACGGGCGGTGCGGGTGCCGATGCTGCCGGAGATCTGCCGACCGTCACGGCCCAGATTGACGCTGACGCTCACATCCACGCCTCGGTTGCGCCGGTCGTTGGTACCCGCGCTGCCGGGCCGGTCGAACACCGAGAAACGCCAGTTGGCATCGCTGCCGAACAGGTTGTCGTGGCGGCTCCAGCCCAGGTCGATACCGGCGCCCTCGACATTGCCTTCGCTGTGGGACAGGCGCATGTTCAGGGTGTTTTTCGCATCGAGCCGGTGGTTGACCGACAGCGCCGTGTTGCTGGCCTCGCCCACGAAGGTATTACGGCGCAGGCGGGTGCCGTCCGGCAGGGTTTCGTAGGTGTCGCGGGTGTCGAGCCAACTGCGGTTGTGGCTGAACACCAGGTTGGTGGCGCCCAAGGTGTAGAGCGCTTGCAGGTCCATGCCGGTGCCGTGGTCCTGGGTTTGATACAGGTTGGTGTAGAGGCTGGTGTTGTTGGCCACCGTCCAGTCCACCGAACCGCCGTATTGCAATTGTTCACGCACTTGGCGCGCCGACAGGCCGAGGATCACCCGTGGGTGCAGCAGGTAGTTGATGGAGGCACCGGCGGTCATTGCGCCAGAGGCTTGTTCGTCCCAGTTACTGAACAGCTTGGTCTCGCGCCCGGCGAACAGGTTGTAGCGCCATGGGTCTTCGGCGTTGCGCCAGTTGCTGGGCTTGTACACCAGCTCCTGGGTGGTGCTGGTGGTCAGGCCGTCTTCTACCAGGCGCACTTCCACTTCATAGATGCCGCCGGGCAATGGCCGGGTGTCCAGGGTTTGCAGGCCAGCCGCCACGGCTTGAGTGTTGATCAACAGGCCGTTGCGGTAGATCTCCACCGCCGCCTGGCGGTTGGCGGTGACGTAGATCGGGTACACGCTGGGCTTGGCATTGTTGATGGCCAGGCTGTCGGAACTGCCATACATCAGGCCCAGCGCCGTATCGGGGCTGGCGCCGAAGCTGCGCAGTTGACGGGTCAGGCCATCGGAATTGGGGGTGAAATGGCCCAGGCGGAAAAACTGCCCTTGCATTTCTCGTTGGGTGTACAGCTCATGGATCGCGTGGCGCATCTGTTCGTTATCGCCACTCTGTCGCGCCAGTTGCAGGTTGAATACCTGGCTCCAGTTGCCGACGCTGGAACTGGCTTGCAACCCGTAGCGCCCGCCCAGTTTGTTGTCCTGGCCACCGTTGAGGTTGAGCTGGTTGTTGACGATCAGCCCGAGGCTGCCGCCTTCCGGTTGCGCGTAGAAGCGCGGTGCATCGTCGTTGAGCTCGACATTCTGGGTGATGATCGCCAACTGGGAGTTTTCCAGGTTGTAGAACGCCGAGAGCATTTTTTCCGGGCAGGACTGGGTACAGGTGCCCAGCGCCACGCCTTTTTCCAACAGCGCTTGCCAGGTGTCGCGGGTAGCGGCGGGCACTTTGCTGTCAGCGGTGTCGGTGAATTCGAGCAAGGTGACGCGATCATCCCGGGTCAACACAATCAGCGCCTCGCCCAGCAACTGCTGGTCAAGGTCTATGCGCACGGCCAGCGGCACGTCGAAAAAGTGATCGGTAAAACCAGCCGGCAGGCCTTGGGCCTGGCTCAGCAGGCTGCCCGTCGTCAAAGCGCCCGAGGCAGCAGGTGCGGCCAGGGCACTCGTACACATCAACAGCGCAAGCGCAGCCGCGATAGGCGTCATCGGAAACATGAACGGAACACTCTGTATGCCAAAAGACTGGAGAGAAAATCAGGCCGGCGGACCGAGGAGGGAAAGTCAGCCGACCTGCAAGCAAATGCCCGTGTTCAACGGGCATTCATTGGCATCAAGGCGTTGGCAATACCGCGTCGAATACCACCGGCATCACCGCGGTGTAGGAACCGCGTTGATTCGCCGAAGGCTTGGCCGCGACGATGCGCATTTCAGCGCCAATACCTGGGGTGGAGTCGGCTTCGTTGACCACTTCCTGCGGCGAGCCGGTCAGGGTCACGCCATTGAAGGTGGTGGTCAGCGCAATGTTTTGCGCGGCATCACCGTTGAACAGTACAGCCGGGCCACCTTCGATGTAGGCAGCAACCGAACCGTTGGTGTTCTTGACGTCGTAGATAGCGCTCAGGGGCGCCAACTCACCGCTGACCAGGTTGTAGGTCATGGTTTCGTCACGGCCCCAGTTCGGGTCACGTGGCTGGGCGTGGAACACGGTGGTGGGGATGTTTGCCTTGAGGTTGACGGTGTGGCTGGCTTCACCGGCAGCGATAGCCGTTACCGAGGAAGACAGCGCGAGTACAGCCAGGGGAACAGCAACAGCAAACTTCTTGAACATGGTCAATACCTGTAGTTGACAACATTGAGTGGTTCATTGCCAAGGAGGTCCCTAACAAAGAATTAGCAGGCGGGGTTAGTTGAACTACGCACTGCCAGACAATGATCAACCGAAACTAAAAGCAGGTATGCAGGCACATTCGAAAACGCACGTAGCCCTTGTAAACAAGGCTTGAGCGAAAAAGATGGCATTTCGCCAAAACTTTAAAAGTATCCGTAGGAAATAAGCTACACGCTAAAAATGCGCTAAAGAAGTTGCTGTAAGAAGCGTACCACAAGACTAAGCAGCGCCTGGCAAACAACAAGTCCAGATATAAATTCGAGCCACAACTCTAATTAAAGTTATAGCTCTAAAATCCAATCGGGTCCAATAGTTGTTAGTTGCTTTGCGGACCAAGCCTGTGCAACCGCCAACGACCGTTGGTCGCCAGGCACTATCCTTGGCATTAAGATATATCTTACGTTATATCTAAATCTGCACAGAGGACCTGCCCATGAAACACGAACATCGCGGCGAGTTTGAAAAACGCGGCGGCCGCGGCCCACGGGTGTTCGCCCCTGGCGACCTGAAGCTGCTGCTGTTGTCACTGATCGCCGAGCAACCTTGCCATGGCTACGACCTGATCCGGCGCATCGAGGGCCTGTTCGACGGCGCCTACAGCCCCAGCCCCGGCGTGATCTACCCCACCCTGACCTTCCTTGAAGAGAGCGAGCTGATCAGCGGCGACGCCGATGGCGGAAAAAAACGCTACACAATCACCGACCCCGGTCGTCTCTTCTTGAGCGAGCAAGCCGTTGCCCTGGACGGTGTGCGCATGCGCCTGGATGTCAGCAAGCGCTCGCTGCGTGGCCACGACCGCCCACCCGAGATTCATGAGGCGGTGCACAACCTGCGCCACGCCTTGCATTCGCATAACGGGCACTGGAGCCCGGAAGAAATCATTCGTGTCGCGGCGCTGCTCAATCGCACCGCCCAAGCCATTGCCGACGGGACAGACCAATGAACACTCAAACCATTCATCGCGTAACCCACGAAATCAAACGCCGCCGCCTGCAAGTACTGCGGGTAGTCGATATCACCCCACGCATGCGCCGCGTCACCCTGGGCGGCCCGGAACTGGCGGGTTTTATCAGCCTAGGCAGCGACGACCACATCAAGCTGTTGTTCCCGCAGAACGCCCAAGAGCAAGCGGCGCTGGAAAGCCCGACCTTCAACATCAAGGGCGACGGCCCGCAACCGGCGATGCGCGACTACACGCCACGGCGTTACGACCTGAGCATTGGCGAGTTGGACATCGACTTTGTGCTGCACGGCGATGGCCCTGCCTCCACCTGGGCCGAGCAGGTACAGGTCGGCCAGCATCTGTACATAGGCGGGCCACGTGGCTCGATGATCGTGCCGGATATCTTCGACAGCTACCTGCTGATTGGCGATGAGACGGCGATCCCGGCCATCGCTCGGCGCCTGGAAGAGCTGCCCGCGGGGCGCAAGGTATTGGCGGTGATTGAAATCGCGGATGCGGCGGAACAGCAGGTGCTCAGCAGCGCAGCCAAGGTGGAAGTGATCTGGGTGCTGCGCGGCCAGGATAACCTGCTCGACGTGGTGCGCAACCTGACGCTGCCCAGCGGCACGCTGTACAGCTTCGTCGCCACCGAAACCAAGCTGTCGCGCCAGGTACGGCGGGTGCTGCTGGACACGCACAAGGTCGACGAGCAATACCTCAAGGCCGTGGGTTACTGGCGTGCCGAGGGCAGCGAGGAAGAATAAATAATGTGGGAGCTGGCTTGCCTGCGATGCAAACACCTCGGTTTATCAGTTACACCGAGGTGATGCTATCGCAGCATAGGTATCTACATAACTTTGTGGGCTTTAGCAGCCGACGGTAACCACGATGCGAAGCGAGCCGCTCTTGATCTTGATCTGCTTTTGATCTTAAGCGCCCCGTCAAACCACGCTGGCCGTAATTCGACAGGGATTTGGGGGGTAAACCGGCAGGGATGCCGGTTTAGCCGCCCCGCGCCATGGATGGCGCGTGGCGGCGGCCCCCCAAATCACTGGCGGATTACGGGCACACCGAGCCTAAGCGAGGTGCCGAGTGTTGGGGCAAGAGCGCTTTGCTTACTTTCGCGCTTTTCGAAAGTGAGCCGCCGTCAGGGCGGAACCCTAAGGGGCCGTTACCGCAGCAATGGATATGTCCACAATCCAACTGTGTTGCCTGCCAGGCCGTCATCGCAGGCAAGCCAGCTCCCACAGTTTGATCGCGGGGCGGCAGGTAGATAAGTGTCAGCTGTCAGGTCGTCACGGGAGCAAGCTCCCTCGCCACAGGTTCAGCGTCGCACCAGAATTGTGTGGATACCTATGGCTATCACAGGCAAGCCAGCTCCCACATTAATGGTGCTCACTTTAAATCGAGGGGGATTTGAGGTGCTTGTCCAGGCCAATGATCGCCAGCGCGATGACGATGAACCCTGCCAAAATACCTGCGGCATTCACAAACACCTGTGGATAACCGAGGCTGTCCACATCCATGAACGGGTACTGATACTGCCCGAGCATATGCCCGCGCAGCAGCACATAACCGAAGTACACCAATGGGTAAATCACCCAGCCGGCAATGTGCTTGAACCGCAAGGTGCCCTTGGGCACACACCGCCACCAATACACCACAAACAGCAACGGCATGACGTCGTGCAGCAACTCATCGGCGATAAATTGAAAGCCTTGCGGGCTCCACAGATGCCGCAGCAGCAGGTTGTAGGCCAGGCTCACCACCACGATGCTCGCCGCTATCGCACTACTGATGCGGGGCGCGAGGAAAAACCGCTTGGCGCCAGAGTCGCGCTCGACCAGTGAGTAGCTGAGCACCACGACCACCAGGGTATTGGTCAGCACGGTGAAGAAGCTGAAAAAACTGATCAAGCCGCCCAGCAAGCTCGCGCCGCTGGTCCAGCGCGAATAGAGAATCAGGTATTGCTGGATCGCCAACCCCACCCAACCGGCCAAGGCGGCCGCCGCGACAAAGCGCTTCATGCTTTCAATCCAGGGGGCGCTTGGTACGCATCAGTTTGACGTACAAGCCTTCGACTTTTTCCCGCGCCCAAGGGGTTTTGCGCAGGAAGGTCAGGCTCGACTTGATGCTCGGGTCACTCTTGAAGCAGCGGATATCAATGCGCTCGGCCAAGCCGCTCCACTCGTAATGGTCCACCAGGGTGGTGAGCACGTGTTGCAGGGTCACACCGTGGAGCGGGTCGTTGCTTGTCGCGGTCATGCCGGGCCTTTTGCAAAAAGAGGAAACACAGCCGCGCACCTTAGCCGACGAGGCCTGCAGGTGGAAGCATCGCATTGAATATAGCCAGTGAAGAAAAGTTCCCCTTTTTCGCAAAAAAGAGATGTTATATTGTAACTTTACTTAACAACCTTTTTGCCTAGGAATATCCGATGTCGCTGCCTTCTCTCTGGTGCTTGTCGCCCCTCGCCGCCGCCCTGTTGATCGGCTCCCAGGCCCATGCCCTGGAACTGCCACCCCAAGTGGTCACCGGCAACCCGCTGGGCAGCGAACAGCTGGCCTCGCCCACCACCGTGCTGGAAGGCGATGACCTGACCCTGCAACAAAAAGGCAGCCTCGGTGAAACCCTGAACAAGCAGCCGGGCGTGTCGTCTTCGTACTTTGGCCCGGGGGCCAGCCGCCCGATCATTCGTGGCCAGGACGGCGACCGTATTCGCATCCTGCGCAACGGTGTGGGCGCGCTGGACGCCTCGTCGCTGTCCTATGACCACGCGGTGCCGCTGGACCCGGTCAACGTTGACCGCATTGAAATCGTGCGCGGCCCGGCCGCCCTGCTGTATGGCGGCAGCGCCATCGGCGGGGTGGTCAATACCTTCGACAACCGCATCCCCACCGAAGCCATCGAGGGCATCCATGGCGCGGGCGAGTTGCGCTACGGCGGCGCCGACACCACTCGCAGCAGCGCAGGCAAGCTGGAAGCCGGCAACGGCACCTTCGCCTTGCATCTGGACGCCAATGCGCGCGAGTTCAACGACCTGAAAATCCCAGGTTATGCGCGCAGCCGGCATGCCCCGGAGAGCGAGAACGGCCCCGGCAAAAACGGGCGCCTGGGCAACAGCAATGGGCGCCAGGACGGCGGTGCGGTGGGCGGCTCCTACACCTGGGACGATGGTTATGCCGGGCTGTCCTACAGCAATTACGACAGTAACTACGGCTCGCCGGCAGAGCAGGATGTGCGCATCCGCATGAAACAGGACCACTACGCCTTTGCGTCCGAGATCCGCAACCTGCAAGGGCCGTTTACCTCGGTGAAACTCGACGCCGGTTACACCGACTACGAACACCGCGAAATCGAAGGCGGCGAAACCGGCACCACCTTCAAGAACAAAGGCTATGAAGCGCGGGTGGAAGCGCGTCACCAGCCCATTGGCCCGTTCGATGGCGTGGTCGGCGCCCAAGTGACGCGCAACGAGTTCTCGGCCCTGGGCGAAGAAGCCTTCGTACCGCAGACCGACACCAACGCCGGCGCGCTGTTTATCCTCGAAGAAATGCAAGCCACCGAGCGCCTCAAACTCAGCCTCGGCGCACGCCTGGAACACACCAGCGTCGACCCGAACGCCAAAGGCAACGAGCGCTTTGCCAATGCCGACAAGAGCAGTAACTTCACCGCCGGCAGCCTGTCATCCGGCGCGGTGTACACCCTCACGCCGATCTGGTCCCTGGCCGCCACCCTGGGCTACACCGAACGTGCGCCGACCTTCTACGAGCTGTACGCCAACGGCGCCCACGTCGCTACCGGTACCTATGAGTTGGGCGATGCCAACCTGAAGAAAGAAAAAGCCGTGTCCAGCGACCTGGCCCTGCGCTTTGACAATGGCACCCACAAGGGCAGCTTTGGCGTGTTCTACAGCCGCTTCTCCAATTACATCGGTTTGTTGGGCACGGGTCGCACCCTGAACGATGAAGGCGAAGAGGACGCGGGTGGTATTCCCGAGTATGAATATTCTGGCGTGCGCGCACGTTTCGCCGGCTTCGAAGCCCAGGATCACTGGAAGCTCGGCGAAGGCGCCTACGGCAAGTTTGCGCTGGAACTGTCGGGCGATTACACCCGTGCCACCAACCTGGACACCGGCGAAGCCTTGCCACGCATTGCCCCCCTGCGCATGAGCAGCGGCCTGCTGTGGGAACTGGACCGCTGGCAGGCGCGTATCGACGTGGAACATGCGGCAGGCCAAGGGCGTGTGCCGGATAACGAAAGCGGCACCGACGGCTACACCACTCTTGGCGCCAGCGCGGGGTATCGCTTCAATGTGGGCGGCAGCCAGTGGCTGGCCTTCGTCAACGGTGAAAACCTGACCAACCAGACCGTGCGCTATGCCAGCTCGATCCTGCGCGATATCGCGCCGGCGCCGGGGCGCAGTGTGCAGTTCGGCATCCGCACCACTTTCTGACCGTCACTCAGCTCCCCTGTAGGAGCGAGCTTGCTCGCGAAAAACGTCAACGATGACGCGCACTTCCCGAATAAACGCGGCGCCTGGGTGTTTTTCGCGAGCAAGCTCGCTCCTACAGGGGGGCGTGCCCAACCCCTATTTTTGCAGCGACTATCTGTCACTGTTACCAAAACTGAAATGATGCATCTTGCGATTCACCCTTTCTCAAAACGCCCCGCCGCATTATCCTTCGCAACAATCTGAAACGCTTCACCTCCGGGTCGATCCCATTTGCTGAATTTCCCTGCACGCAAAGACAGCGCTGTCTTAAACCGACCTGCGCTGGGGAATCTGTTGCCCGCCTGTGGATAACCCGGTTATCCACAGAAAAACCCGAAAATAACGATGAACCAAGCCCGTGCCGAATCGTCATCTACAGTGAAGCACGGGGTTACATAATTATTCCAACGTCACGGAGAAACACACTATGAGCACTGATGGTGCTTCAAGCCCAAGCCGCCTGCTGCCCAGGCTGCTAGGCGTCTTGCTGCTGATCATGGGGCTGGCCTTGCTGGCTGGCGGCGTCAAGCTGAGCATGCTCGGCGGGTCGCTGTACTACCTGCTCGCCGGTATCGGCATCACCCTGACCGGCGTGTTGCTGCTGGCCACCCGCCGCGCTGCGCTGGGCTTGTACGCACTGGTGTTGTTCGCTAGCACCGTGTGGGCACTGTGGGAAGTCGGCCTGGACTGGTGGCAGTTGGTACCGCGCCTGGCCCTGCTGTTCGCCCTGGGCATCGTCATGCTGCTGCCGTGGTTTCGCCGTCCGTTGCTGCGTGGCCAAGCCGCGCCGCTGGGCACTGGCGCGCTGAGCGTGGCCGTGGTGCTGGCGGGCGCTACTGCCCTGGCCAGCCAATTCACCAACCCAGGTGAAATGGTCAAGACCGGCCAACTGGACCGCGACGCGGTACCGGGCATGGCCAGTGCTGCGCCGACTCAAGCCGATGGCGACTGGAACTCCTATGGCCGTTCGGCCTTCGGTGACCGTTACTCGCCGCTGGCACAGATCACCCCGGAAAACGCCCACAAGCTGGTGCCGGCGTGGACCTATCGCACTGGCGACATCCCTGGCCCGGGCGACCCCGGTGAAACCACCGCGGAAAACACCCCGCTGAAAGTCAACGGCATGCTGTATGTGTGCACACCGCACAGCCAAGTGATTGCCCTGGACCCGGACACCGGCAAGGAAATCTGGCGTTTCGACCCGAAGATCACCACCCAGGGTGCTGAGAGCTTCAAAGGTTGGGCGCACATGACCTGCCGTGGCGTGTCGTACCACGATGACGCTGCCTACGCTTCCGAGCAAAGCCCGACTGGCACAGCCAGCCCGGCCGCCGCACCGAATGCCTGCCCGAAACGCATCTTCGTGCCGACCGCCGACACCCGTCTGATCGCCCTGAACGCCGACACCGGCAAGATGTGCGAAGACTTCGGTGACAAAGGCCAGGTCGACCTGCGTGCCAACATCGGCAGCTTCGCCCCAGGCGGTTACTACTCCACCTCGCCACCGGCCGTGACCAAGAACCTGGTCGTGATCGGCGGTCACGTCACCGACAACGTTTCCATCGACGAGCCAAGCGGCGTGATCCGTGCGTTCGACGTGCACACCGGCAAGCTGGTGTGGAACTGGGACAGCGGCAACCCGGACGACACCACCCCGTTGGCCGAAGGCAAGACTTACACCCGCAACTCGCCGAACATGTGGTCCATGTTCGCCGTGGATGAAAAACTCGGCATGCTCTACCTGCCGATGGGCAACCAGATGCCCGACCAGTACGGCGGCGACCGTACCGATGACTCCGAGAAGTACGCCGCGGGCCTGACCGCCCTGGACATCGACACCGGCCACGTGAAGTGGACCTTCCAGTTCACCCACCACGACCTGTGGGACATGGACGTGGGCGGCCAGCCTTCGCTGATCGACATCAAGACCGCTGCGGGCGTGAAGCAGGCCGTGATGGCGTCGACCAAGCAAGGCAGCATCTACGTGCTCGACCGCGCCACTGGCCAACCCGTGGTGCCGGTCAATGAGATTCCGGTGCCACAGGGCGCAGTGGCGGGCGACCGCACCTCCCCTACCCAACCCAAGTCCGACCTGAACTTCATGCCGCCGCCGTTGAAAGAACGCGACATGTGGGGCGTGACACCGTTCGACCAGATGCTGTGCCGGATCGACTTCAAATCCATGCGCTACGACGGCCCGTTCACGCCGCCGTCCCTGCAAGGTTCGATCGTGTACCCAGGCAACTTCGGCGTGTTCGACTGGGGCGGCATCTCGGTTGACCCAGTGCGCCAGATCGCCTTCGTGAACCCAAGCTACATGGCGTTCAAATCCAAGCTGATCCCGGCGGCCGACATCGCCAAGCAAGGCCCACGCGTCAGCGAAACCGAAGGCGTGCAACCGAACAAAGGCGCGCCGTATGGTGTGATCCTTGAGGCGTTGCTGTCGCCGATGGGCCTGCCGTGCCAGGCACCAGCCTGGGGCTACGTGGCCGCGCTCGACCTGACCACCCACCAGACCATCTGGATGCACAAGAACGGCACCGTGCGTGACAGCTCGCCGGTTCCAATCCCGCTGACCATGGGCGTGCCTAGCCTGGGCGGTACGTTCACCACCGCCGGTGGCGTTGCGTTCCTCAGCGGCACCCTGGACCAGTACCTGCGTGCCTATGACGTGAAAAACGGCAAGCAACTGTGGGAAGGCCGCCTGCCTGCAGGCGCGCAAACCACCCCGATGACCTACACCGGCAAGGACGGCAAGCAATACGTGCTGGTCATGGCGGGCGGTCACGGTTCCCTGGGCACCAAGCAGGGTGATTATGTAATGGCGTTCAAACTGCCGGATTAAGTAGCACTGGCGGTAACACAAAGGCGGCTGCCCAGATGGGCAGCCGCTTTTTTTTGCCTGTCGAAAATGCCCCGGCGGTTTCCCCTCTGCCCTTTAAAACTAATTTAGAGCGCACGCCCTGCGTAATACAAAAAGGCGTACGGATAACACTTTAAAGGGAGCTTCACTGCATGACGGACCATGTCGCTACAAAACCGATTCTTTCCACCCCCACAAAAATCCTGGAACTTGAACACCTCACTACTGCCAGTCTGAAAAAACTCATCAGTGGCGAAGTGCTTGCCATTCGCGTACCTGAATTTGCCAACGCAACCACCAGCGCACGGTTGATTCAGGCCATCGACGACACCGCCACCCTGGAACACTACGGCCATGAAACCTACGAAGAGGGGCGCGTGGTTCAGCACTTCTATGGTGTGCATCGCTGGGGCACCCCGTTCAACTCCACGTACGGCAAGGCCGCCGGCAGTGATGCCCAAGAGAAATATTATGCTGACGCGGCCCGTATGCGTGGCCTTATCGACAGCCTCTGTGCACCGCAAAAACCGCCCATTCAACAGCTGATGGAACAGTTCCAGGCGCTCTGGCCGCAAGGTGCAACAGCCGCTGCGTTCCAGGGCCAACCGATGTTTTGCGGGATCATCCGCGTCATGTTCCCGGAGACGGCGCACCTCTCGGAAACGGTGCCCCATGTGGATTGTCTGCCCCGTTCAATCGTGGAGTTGCAGCAGCAATTCAGCGCCAATATCTATCTTGAAACGCCGCCTTCGGGAGGCGAATTGATCATCTGGGATACCCAAGCCTTTAGCTATGACGAGGTCCAGCGCTTCGAGGGTGCCCAACTGCCCGAACAGTGTTTACAAAAACCGCTGCGCATCCGCCCGCGCCAGAACGAACTGGTGCTGATCAATACCCGCCGCCCCCACGCCATCTGCGGGTTCGATTCGGGAAAACGCGTGAGCATGCAGTCGTTTATCGGCTATACACCCGGTGAACCGTTTTACTTCTGGTGCTAATACTTTTATCGCTCGTGCACATGGACGTTTATCTATGACCCCCGAAGAATTCCGCCAACATGGCTATGCCATGATCGACCTGATTGCAGACTACCGACAGAACATCGAACAACGCGGCGTGCAGCCCACCACCCAGCCTGGCGAGATCAAAGCTGCCCTGCCGGCCAGCCCGCCTGACACCGCCGAACCCTTCGAACAGATCATGGGCGACGTCGAAAAACTGATCATGCCCGGCTTGCTGCATTGGCAGCATCCCAGTTTCTTCGGGTTCTTCCCTTCCAATGTGGAACTGTCCTCAGTGCTCGGCGATTGCCTGAGCACCGGCCTGGGCGTGATTGGGTTGTCCTGGCAATCCAGCCCGGCCCTCACCGAAATCGAGGAAGTCACCACCGACTGGCTGCGCGACATGCTCGGCCTGGGCAACACATGGAGCGGTGTGATTCAGGACTCGGCGTCCACCTCCACGCTGGTGGCGCTTATCAGCGCCCGGGAACGCAGCTCCGATTACGCGCTGATGCACAACGGCCTGCAAAACAGCGGCGCGCCCCTGATCGTCTACACCTCAGCCCATGCCCACAGCTCGGTCAACAAGGCGGCGATCCTGGCCGGGTTCGGCCAGAACCATATCCGCACCATCGCCACCGATGCACACAATGCAATGTCGCCCCAGGCACTGGCGCACGCCATCGAACAGGACCTGGCCGCCGGCAACACGCCCTGCGTGGTGATTGCCACCACCGGCACCACGGCGGCCATGGCGATCGACCCTCTGGATGCGATTGGC
Organism: Pseudomonas sp. FDAARGOS_380; assembly: GCF_002591235.1. Lineage (NCBI taxonomy): Bacteria > Pseudomonadati > Pseudomonadota > Gammaproteobacteria > Pseudomonadales > Pseudomonadaceae > Pseudomonas > Pseudomonas sp. FDAARGOS_380. The sequence goes on from NZ_CP023969.1 coordinate 444,595, forward strand.
GAGCTCACCCAACGCCATGGCCTGTGGCTGCACGTGGACTCGGCCATGGCTGGCGCGGCAATGATCCTGCCGGAATGCCGGGCCCTGTGGGATGGCATCGAAAAGGCCGACTCGCTGGTGCTCAACCCGCATAAATGGCTGGGCGCGGCCTTCGATTGCTCGGTGTATTTTGTACGTGACCCCGAGCATTTGATTCGCATCATGACCACCAACCCGAGCTACCTGCAGTCCAGCGCAGACGGCCAAGTGCGAAACTACCGTGACTGGCGGATCTCCCTGGGCAGCCGCTTTCGCGCCTTGAAGCTGTGGTTCCTGATACGCGAGCAAGGCGTCAGCGGCCTGCAAGCGCGGCTGCGGCGAGACCTGGCCAATGCGCGCTGGCTGGCAGAGCAGATCGAAGCCACTGAACACTGGACACTGGTGGCCACGCCCGCCTTGCAAACCCTGTGCATTCGCCACGAACCGCCGGGGTTGGAAGGCCAGGCGCTGGATACTCACACCCGAGCCTGGGCAGAAAAACTCAATCAGTCAGGCGATGCCTACGTCACCCCCGCCCTCCTCGATGAGCGCTGGATGGTGCGGGTGTCCATCGGCGCGCTGGGCACCGAACGCCAGCATGTCCAAAGGTTGTGGGCGCGACTGCAAACACTGGTCTAAGTAGGCACCCGCTCACGCCGCATCCACCGCTCGAACGCCATGGCATTGAGCGGCCGGCTGATCAGGTAGCCTTGGGCGGTGTCGCAGTTCCAGCGTTTGAGCAAGGTGAGGCTGTGTTCGAACTCCACGCCCTCGGCCACCACCTTGAGCCCCAGGCTATGGCTCATCTCGATGGTGGAACGCACGATCACGCCGTCGCCGCTGGTGCTGTCGAGGTTGCGTATAAAGGACTGGTCGATCTTCAGTTCTTGCACCGGCAGGCGCTGCAGCTGTGCGAGGGAGGAGTAACCGGTGCCGAAATCATCCACCGACAGGCTGATCCCGCAGTTGCGCAACTGCTCCAGCACGCTGAGGGCCTGCTGCGGGTTGTGCATGATAGCGCTCTCGGTGATTTCAAAAATCAAATGCTCGGCGCCCACGTGGTATTGGGCCAATAGCGCAGTGACGCGAATGGCCAAGTCGTCATCCGCCAAGTCGTTCACCGAGATATTCACCGACAGCTGGATAACCAGCCCGCGCTGCGCCCATTCGGCAATCTGGCGGATGGCTTCCTCGATCACCCACAGCGTTAGCGCGCCCATGCTGCCGGTGCGTTCGGCCAGGGGAATGAACTCTGCTGGGGATACTTGCCCCAGCGTCGGGTGTTGCCAGCGCAGCAAGGCTTCGGCCTGGCTAACATTTCCGTGCCGCAGGTCAAGCTTGGGCTGGTAGCACAGGAACAACTCGCCTTCGATCACGGCGCGGCGCAGGTCGCGAATCAGGCTGATCTGGCGTTGGTAGGCGAGGTCGCGGTCCGGTTGGTAGATCTGCAAATGCCCCGGCAGGTTAGCCGCGTCGTGCCGGGCGATGGCCGCGCGGTTGATCAATTCTTCCACCTGCTGCCCGTCAGCAGGGTACGCGGCGATGCCGATGCTCACCTCATGGCGCACTTCGTCATTGCCGATGCGCAGGGGTTCGGTCAACGCCCCATGCAGTTGGTCGGCGCGGGCTACGGCAGAGTCGATCTCGGTGTTTTCCAGCAATAACAGAAACTCACTGCCGGCGATGCGCGCCGCGGTGTCGCTGGCCAGCAGGCTGCTGGACAAGCAGCGGCTGGCCTCGCACAACATGTGCTCGACACCTTCAGGGCCAAACCCTTCGTTGATGAGCCGGTAGTTTTCAATGCCTACGTACAGCAATACCACCGGCCGCCGTGCGCTGATCGCACTGCCCAGGCGCTCCATGGCCAGGGCGCGGTTGGGCAGGCCGGTGAGCGGGTCATGCAAGGCATTATGGGCCAGTTGCCGTTCGCGCAGGGCGATGCCGCTTTGCATGGCATTGAACGCACGCGCCAGCAGGCCGAACTCGTCGTGGCTACGCACCCGCACCGGGGTGCGGTAGTCACCGGCCCCGATCCGTTCAGCGGCTTGCACCAGCGCATTGAGCGGGCGTGACACGCGCCGCGCCAGGAATAACGCCACCGCCAGGGACACCAGCAGCACCCCCAGGGCAATCCCCATGAACTGCCGGTCCAGCGGCGCGAAGGATTCCAGCGCATGGTCCAGCGGGCTTTGCAGCAATACGCGCACTTCATCGCCCTCGCCGCTATTGGCCAAGGGCAACACCTGGCTGAGCACACGCTGGCCATGGAACAGCTGGATCTTCGCCTCGGGATCGACCTGCGTGCCATGCAAGAGGCTGATAATGCTTGGGCGCCAATTGCCAGGGTGGGTGCTGAACAGTTGCCCCAGATGGCCGTCCTGCACGCTGAGAAACGACACCTCCAGGTTGCTCATGGAACGCAGTTCATGGGCAAATTGCGTATCCATGGGAAAGCCCATGACCACGCGGGCGATAGGCACAGGCCCGAGCACATCCTTTTGCACCAGCAAATAGGGGCGCCCGGCCATGGCGACGATCAACATTTGCTGGCCGCTGCGCCGCGCCTTGCGCAAAGCATCGGCATACGGGAACAACTGGCCGCGCGTCTGCACCAGCAGGGTACTGACCATGACCTTGTCATCCAGGCCCAGCACCACCACTTCGCTGGAACTGACCCCGGTACCATGGGTACCCAGCGCCTCCAGGATAGGCACCGTGCGGCCACCGGCCACCGCCTGCTTGAACGGCCCATCGGCGGTGAGCCAGTCCAACCCGTACTGCAAGCGCCGCCCGCGCAGGTCCAGCAGGCGCTCGAACACCTGCCGCCCCGTGTTCAGCTATACGTCGGCCTGATTCTCCACCGCGCGGGTGGTGGCGGCCTTCACAGCAAAATAGGTGGCGGCCACGACCACCAGCAACAACAGCGCCAGCACCCCGGCAATACGGGTCTGAAACGTGTGGCGCCAGTGCATGGCCGTACCCTCGGGCCGTGCTCGTCGCTCTTGGCCGTGCTTTCCTGATGTCATACGCGTCCCTGCCGACTGCTAACCGGCGTCAAAAAAACATCCTTTTTTATGGGGGATTTTATTAAAGCAGGTTAGCTGGGACTGGGGATAAGTAAACCCAATAAATAGAGGGGGTTTAGCGTCACATTATTGACTCGATTTTCACCAAGCCGACTAGTTACCTCGTGCCCGCATGAAATCCCCCCAACGCCTCACCAGATAGTTGTGTTCATCCATCACCGAGTTCCACACCGCAATATGCCCCATGCGTTGCTCATAAGAGCCTCCATCGCGCACCTCTCCAATATCAATCAACGGCAAGCCATCGCTGCCCAGCAACTCTTCGCGCGCGGGTTTGCCCGCGTACCAGTAATCCCATTCGGCACTGCTCAAGTGGTCTCGCGTACGCGCCGGGTTGCCGATGTAGTAACCCTGGCGGGCCATCACCGCGCCAGGCCAGCCGGACAGCCACCAATTCAAATATGCGTAGGCCGCATCCAGCACCGGCCCCTTGGCATGCCGTGACAGGGACAGGCCGCCGAACCAGGCGCGGTAGCCCTCGCGAGGCACGGCCAAGCGGTATTTCACCCCCGCGCGGTGCAGACGCATCAAGGTCGGCGACCAAAGGCTCTGGATATCGATGCTCGGGCTGAGCATCAATTGCGCGGCCTCTTCATCATCCGACCAGAACGCGGCGAAGTGCCCTTGTTTCTGCTTGCGCACCAGAATGTCGGCCAGCACGTCGATCTCTTCGATGCTCATGTTGCCGATGTCCTTGAACGTGGCGAGGCCGGCGCCCTGCACTGCCAACGCTGCATCCAGGGCGCCGATGGCGGCGTCGCTTTGCAGCGCAGTGCGGGCGCCCCAGGCCGGGTCGAGCAACCAGCCCCAGCTTTCATTGCCATGACAGAAACCATCGGGCAAACGTTCAGGGCGGTAGGCGAAGCTGTCGGCGTTGTGGGTCAACGGCAACATACTGATGCGCTCAGTGACGGTGCTGCCCAGGCTGCCATCGTGCTGCACGAACAGCCGCTCACTGGGCACACTGCCGCCGCCCAGGCGGTCATCGGCCGAGAGGCGGCCGCGCTTGGGCAGGTCATTGATCTCGTGCCACAGGGCGATACGCCGCGTGTCGATGGGCTGAATCGCCCGCGCCGGCCACACAAAGTCCACGTTATGGAACCATTGGTCATACAGGTCGTAGCTATCGGGCTGCATCACTGCAATGCGCTGGGCCTGCTCGACGTCATGCACTTGGTACACCAGGCGAATGCCCAACTCCTGCTCGGCGCGTCTACGCAACGTTTCGAGCAGGGTCACGGAAGTGCCGAGGACGCGTAAGGTGATCATGCCGCGAACCGCCGGGAGAACACCTCAAAGGAGCGGCGCAACAATGCCGGGTCAAGGCCGCGCAAAATAAACACCAACCGCGATTGCCGGTCGCTTCCCGGCCACGCGGGCAAATGGGTCGGGGTATGCAGGCAGTGCTGCACACCATGAATGACGATGGGAGCGTTACTGGCGTTCACGTTGAGCAGCCCTTTGACACGAAGGATTCGTTCGCCGTGGCATCTTAGCAGCATCGACAGCCACACCCCGAAACCGACCCAGTCCAGCGGCTGATCGAAGGTCAAACAGCACACCTGCGCGGCGCCGTGGCAGGCCGTGGTGGTTTGATGCAGTTGCCAGCGGCTGACTTCCAGGGCCGGCTCGGCGCTGCGCAAGCCTTCCCCCAGCAGCAGTTGCTCACCGCTGTGGACAGCCTGGGTATCGAGGATCGGAGTACCGGCGTTGAGGGCCCGCAGGTGCGTGCGCAGGGGCTCGCAGTCGTCGACCAGGTCGGTCTTGCTCAGCAGCAAACGATCCGCTGCCGCCACTTGCGCCAACCACTCCGGGTGCAGGCGCTCTTGCAGAGCGGCATGGCTGGCATCGACCAGCGTGATGACCAGGCCGATATGAAAGCGCCCGCGCAACTGCATGTCGTTGTTCAAAGTTGCAAGGATCGGCGCCGGGTCGGCCAGGCCGGTGGTTTCCAGGATCACCCGTTTGAACGCCGGAATCTCCCCGCGCTCGCGACGCTGCAGCAGGCCAAGCAGCGCATCTTTCAACTCACCGCGAATCGAGCAGCACACGCAGCCGCTGGGCAGCAGCACGGTGTCGGGCGCGACCTCTTCCACCAGCAGATGATCGATCCCGACGTCGCCGAATTCATTGATCAGCAAAGCGGTGTCACCGAGGCTCTCGCCTTGCAGCAGGCGGGTAAGCAAAGTGGTTTTGCCACTGCCGAGGAAGCCGGTGATTACATTCAGGGCGATGCTCATTTTCTACCTCCACTCACTGTAGGAGCGAGCTTGCTCGCGAAAAACCTGAGAGCGCCGCGTTCATCCAGGCAGCGCGTTATCGTTAACGTTTTTCGCGAGCACGCTCGCGCCTACAATGGGTTGTGTTCCAAATGGTCGAGCAGGGTGGGATCGAGGGGATCCAAGGGCCGCCCCAGCATGCTTTCAGCTGCTTGCCAGAGTGGGTCTAAACCGCTCGCCAGTGCCTGTTTACCGGTGGCACCGATTAGCAGGTAAGAGGCACCTTGAAAGTCTTCGACCTTGAGCCGGAACACCGCCAGCACCTGGTTGATCGCCGCAATGCGGCGCAGGCGCTCACGCCGTCGCGGCAAGGCGTCGCCCAAAGGGTCGCTCCAATGCAGGTCTTCACCCAACAGCCCGCAGAGTCCACACATGGCTACACCCCGCTCATGGCATGACGTCGCCGGAATTCGGCCCCAGGGTCTGGCCCACGAACAGGTTGCCGCCGGGCTCGCTGGCCAGCAGTACCGCCACCGGCGCGACTTCATCCGCCAGGCCGAAGCGGCCCAGCGGCAGCTCGGCGGCCTTGGCGCGTTTCCAGGTGTCGCTGATGCCGCCCACCAACGGCGTTTCGATGGGCCCGGGGGCGATGGCGTTGACCAGCACATTGTCCTTGGCCACTTCCAATGCCAGGGATTTGGTAAAGCCGATCACCCCGGCCTTGGCTGCAGCATAATGGGTCAGCTCGGCGCCGCCCTTGATACCCAGTTGCGAGGCAACGTTAATGATCCGCCCCCAGCGCTGCGCAAGCATATGCGGCAAGGCGCGCTGGCTGGCGATAAAGACGCTGGTGAGATCGACGCGCAGCATGTCGTTCCACATCTCAATGCTCAGGTCGACACAACGCGCCTGGGTGAGCATGCCGGCGTTGTTGACCAGGATGTCGATGCCGCCAAAGTGTTCGACGCAGCGGTCGACACTGGCCTGGGCGCCTTCGACGCTGCCGACGTCGGCCAGGCATTCGACCACCTCGGCCCCCAGGTTGCGGCAGGTGATCGCGGTTTCAGCCAGACTCGCGGCATTACGGTCGGCCAGCAGCAGGCGTGCGCCTTCAGTGGCGTAGGCGCGGGCGATGGCGGCACCGATGCCGCTGCCGGCGCCGGTGATGACGGCGCGGCGGTGAGTGAGTTGACTCATAAAAACTCCTGAAAAAACACGGTTCCCTGTGGGAGGGGCTTGCCCCCTCCCACATTTAGGTTGAGCACGTCAGTCCGGCCAGCGCACGGTCAGGCCACCGTCGATCACAATGCTTTGGCCCGTCAGGTAGCTCGACGCATCACTGGTCAAGAACTGCACCAGCGACGCCACCTCATCCGCCCGCCCGACTCGCCCCAGCGGGATCGCCCGCGCCGCTTTCGCCAGGCCCTCAGGCCCCAACGAGTTCTGCGCATCCAACGACTGCGGCGTCTCGATCAAGCCGGGAATCACCGCATTGCAGCGAATCCCCAAGGGCGCCAACTCCACCGCCAATGAACGACACAGCCCCGGCACGCCGGCCTTGGCCGCCGCGTAATGGCTGTGTTCCTGCCAGCCATACACCCCACCGGCAATCGACGATATCGCCACCAGCGCACCGCCTTCGTTCATGTGCCGAGTCGCGGCGCGGAAGGTGCGCATTACCCCGGTCAAGTCGACATTGAGCATCTCGTCCCACAGCGCGTCGGTCATCTCCAGCAACGGCGCGCGGCGCAACAACCCGGCGTTGGCCACCGCGTAATCCAGGCGTCCGAAATGCTGCACGGCCTGCTCGGCCAGGGCGTCAACCGAGGCGCTATTGCCCACGTCCAAGGGCAGCATCACGCACTCGCCGCCCGCCGCTTGCACCTGCGACACGGTGTCCTGCGGGTCATGGGGGTCAGCCGGGTAATACCCGCCCACCACCGCCACGCCATTGCGCGCATATGCCACGGCGAGGGCTTGGCCGATGCCGCTGGCGGCACCGGTAATCAAGGCAACTTTGCGTTTCATCGAACACTCCTTACTGGACAGTTTCCGGGCGTACGTGGCGCGCGGCGAACATCAGGGCTCCGGACAGGAAGCACGGCAACGCACCGAACCACAGCGCGGCGGTCTGCCAGTCACTGCCGGCGGCCAATACTTGGGTGGCACCAAAGCCTGCGATCACTGCACCAATCGGGCCCATGGCATGGATGATCGCGCCGCCGGTGGCGCGGATGCTGGTGGGAAAACTTTCGCTGATAAAAAACAGCGCCGCCGAGTACGGTCCGATCAAAAAGAACAGGCCCAGGCTATACAGCCCGACCACCATCGGCATATTGCTGGGCCCAAACAGCATGCCGGCGAACGCCAGGCCGCCGAGCATCCAGCCAAGGCCGATCACATTGCGGCGGCCGATCTTGTCGCCCATCCAGCCGTGGCTGAGGTAGCCGCAGTAACCCACCAGGTTCGACAGCACCAGGATGATCAGCGAATTCTCAAACGAGATGTGGTGCACGCTGACAATGACCGACGTTCCCAACACGCTGAACACCTGGATGGCCGCCCAGTTGAGCAGCAGCGCGGCACCGATCACCAGGGTGGCACGGCGCGCCGGGCCACGGAACGCGGCTTTGAGGCCGGCTTTGCTGTGCTCGTCGTAGTCCACGCCGTAAGTTTCAGCGACGTTCTGTGCTTCTTTTACCGCACCGCTTTTGCGCAGTTGACTGATGCGCTGGTGGATCTGGAACTGCGGGCTCTCCTTGAGCTTGCGCGCCATGATCGCGATCACAATGGCCGGGACGGCGGCGAAGATAAAGCAGCCCTGCCAGCCGACAATCGGCAGCAACAGCGCGGTCAAACCTGCGGCGATCAATGCACCGACCGGCCAGCCGCCCTGCACCAGGCTGTAGATAAACCCGCGCCGCTTGGTCAGCCGCGGATCCTCTGAGGCGCCATACAGTTCGCTCAAGTAGGTGGCGTTGACGGTTTCCTCGGCATAACCCAGGCCGCCCAACGAACGGATCAGAATCAGCGGCGACTTGCCCCACGCGCCGCCAATGGCGGTGAGTGCCGAGCACAACGCGGAGCCGGCCACGGTGAAGATAATGCCGGTGCGCCGCCCCAATTTATCGACCACGGGGCCAATGGCAAAGGCCACCACCGCCGTGCCCACTGCCACCCAGGTCGCAATCTCAGCTTGCTCGACTTCACCCCAACCGAAGTGCCGGCCAATTTCCGGCAGCAAGGTGCCGAACAGAATGAAGTCATACACCGCAAACACCCAGGCAAAAAACGCGATCCAGGTGGCAAAGCGCACTTCCTTGGATGTCAGTTGCCGGGGTTTCCAGCCAGTCAGGTCAAGCTTGTTGTAGATAGACATGAATCGCGCCTCAAGGGATAGGGGTTGCCCTTCTGTAAGAGCGTGCTTGCTCGCGAAGAACGCACAGGCACTGCGTAAAACCAGGTGGCCTGCGTTATCGTTGACGACCTTCGCGAGCAAGCTCGCGCCTACCGGGTGGACGTCAGGTACGCGGTTGGCGGCGAATAAAATCGTCGGCGATTTCGTTGAAGGTGACGAAGCGCACGCCGGCATGGCTCTGGATGTGTTCGATCAAGCGCTCCAGCATCAACAGCACTTGCGGGCGGCCAGACACGTCGGGGTGGATGGTCATGGTGAACACGGCATGTTCGTGTTCGCGGTAGACCCAGTCGAACTGGTCACGCCACATTTCTTCCAGATGGCGCGGGTTGACGAAGCCGTGGCTGTTGGGGGCTTTCTTGATGAACATCATTGGCGGCAGGTCGTCCAGGTACCAGTTCGCCGGGATCTCCACCAGGTCGGTTTCTTCGCCGCGCACCAAAGGCTTCATCCAGGTGTCGGGGTGCTGGCTGTAGTCGATCTTGGTCCAGCTATCCCCCTTGCGCACGTAGTAGGGGTGGAAGTCGTTGTGCATCAAGCTGTGGTCGTACTTGATGCCTTTTTTCAGCAGCAGCTCGTTGGTGACCTTGCTGAATTCCCACCATGGCGCAACGTAGCCGGTGGGACGTTTGCCGGTGACCTGGGTGATCAGGTCGATGGATTTGTCGAGCACGATCTCTTCTTGCTCGGCGGTCATGGCGATGGGGTTTTCGTGGCTGTAGCCATGCACACCGATTTCGTGGCCAGCGTCGGCCACAGCCTTCATCTGCTCGGGAAAGGTTTCCATCGAGTGGCCCGGGATAAACCAGGTGGTGCGCAAGCCGTAGCGTTCAAACAATTTGAGCAGGCGCGGCGCGCCGACTTCACCGGCGAACAGGCCACGGGAGATGTCGTCGGGCGAATCTTCGCCGCCATAGGAACCGAGCCAACCGGCGACGGCGTCCACGTCAACGCCAAATGCACAGAGAATATCTTTAGCCATGGTGTGTCTCCTTAACGAGTCAGTACGGATTCAACGGCCAACGCCGCGCCTAACAGGCGTGCGTCTTCGCCAGTCGGGGCGCTGAGCAGCAACCCGGTGGGCAAGCCCAGGGCGTCGCGGCCGCTGGGCAAGCTGACGCCTGGCATGTCGAGCAAACTGCCCGGCATGGTCAGGCGCAGGGTGGCGAGGTTGGTGGTGACGAACAGCTCGTCGTCGGCCTCCAACGCTGCCAAAGGCGGGGCGACGTGGGCGACGGTCGGTGTTATCAACAGGGCACCGTCGAGGTCATCGAGCAATTGCTGTTGCAGCCGCCGACGCGCGTCGATCACGTGCAGGCGTTGACTGGCCGGCAGCGCGCGTGCGGCTTCGAGGCGGCGGCGCACACGGGGGTCGAGTTGCTCGGCGTCGGTGCTTTTCAGCAAGGCTTCGTGCAGGGCAAACGCTTCGAATGAACCGAGCCAGCCGTGCTCTTTGATCAGCGCCAGGGTGGCCTGGAACGTGGCGGATGGGCGCACCTCGATCAACGCACCAGACGCCCTCAGCTGGTCGGCGGCGTGCAGCAGGTTATCGCGCACGGCCGGCTCGATACCTTCCAGCGCGCCTTGCTCCAAGACCAGGCGCAGGCCCTTGAGGCTAGTGGCGACATGGCGCTGGCTTCGGCCATGGAGCACGTCGTCGAGGGCCAAGGCATCACGCACACTGCGCGTCAGCGGCCCGAGGCTGTCGAGGCTGTGCGCCAGAGGAAAAACGCCCTCGCGACTGTAGCGCTGGCAACTGCTGCGATACCCCACCACGCCATTGAGTGCCGCAGGGATACGGATCGAGCCCGCGGTGTCGGTGCCCATGGCAATCGGCACAATGCCCGCCGCCACGGCGACCGCCGACCCCGAGGACGAACCGCCGGGAATGCGTGGCTGATCGCTGCTGCTCGGGTTATGGGGTGTTCCGAAATGCGGGTTCAGGCCCAGACCGGAGTAGGCCAGTTCGCTGAGGTTGGTCTTGCCCAGGCTGACCATACCGGCGCGACACAACCGTTCAACACAGGGCGCATCTTGCACGGCAGCCGGCGCATGGCGACGGTAGGCAGCACCGGCCGTGGTGACACTGCCGGCCATGTCGAACAAATCTTTCCAAGCCAGAGGCACGCCGTCGAACTGGCTCAAAGGCTGCCCGGCGCGCCAGCGTGCGGCGGATGCTTGAGCCTCACGCCGAGCACGCTCAGCCGTCAGAGAGATGAAAACGCTGGGGGCCATGCTTGCATGAAGAAGGGCTTGCTCAAGCACCTGCACCGGATCACTGCGACCACTGGCGAAGGCTTCGGCCATGGAAGTGGCATCTGACATCAAGATGACCCTCTAAAACGTACAAATTAATAAAATGTACATTTTATAAAGGCAGCTTTCGTGCCAGTCTCATCGAGGCGTGGTCCCCACGCTTCAGGTTTTATCTGCTGAGGTACGGGCTAGATACCTTTTGATAAGGTGAAAAAAATTGACGAAGGGATGGACATGCGTCCCGAATGAAATAATGTATCTTTTATTATAAAATACATTTTGGTGCAGAAAAGTAACATCCTGTCCTGCACAGCCCCAAAAATGTGCCGCCGACGTGGCGCAGAGTGACAGCCCATCTATGAGAGAATCCCCGGCCAGCGTCCTGCAAGCCCAGAGCTTTTTACTTAGAGAAACAGATGAAAACAGTGTCCGCCTCGGCCTCCCGTTACGCGATGATTCACCAGATTTTGCGCGACGCGATCGTCAACGGCACCGCCCGTCACGGGTTGGTATTGCTTGAAGCGCCGCTGGCTGAACTGTTCGGCACCAGCCGTGTGCCGGTGCGCAAGGCGCTGGACCTGTTGCATGCCGAAGGGCTGATTTGCCGCTTCAATGGCCGCGGTTACCTGATCAATCCTGACGGCCTAAACATGGAGCCTCTGCGCCTGCCCTTGAGTCATGGGCACCTGGGCCTCAACCACGATGATGAGCTGGTGGACACCCGGCCATTGGGCGAGCGAATTGTCGAGGAGATCGGCGCGGCGCTGTCCACCTGCATCGCGTTCGGCCATTACCGCCTGGACGAGCAAGCCGCGGCTGACCACTACGGCGTCAGCCGCGCCGTAGTGCGCGAAGCGCTGATGCGCCTGCGCGACCGCGGCCTGGTAGAAAAGGAGCCGTACTCCCAATGGCTGGCCGGGCCCTTGACCGCCCGCGAAGTCACCGAAGACTACGAGCTGCGTGCCTGCCTGGAGCCCGAAGCCCTGCGCCAGAGCGCGCCTGACCTTGACCGCGACCTGCTCCAGGCAATGTTGCAGCGCGTACTCGACGCCCAGGCCAGCCCCCATTGCAGACTGGAAGCCATCGAACAAATTGAAGAAGACTTGCACCAGCGCTGCCTGGCCGGCCTGCAAAACCGCAAGATCGCCGCACTGATCCGCCAGGGCCAGAGCCCGATGATCATCAGTCGAATCTTCTACCGTTTACTGGGGATCGGCGCCGATCCTGCCATGTTGGCCGAACATCGGCTGATACTTGAGCTGTTGCTGCATGGGGCATTTGATGCTGCGGCGCTGAACCTGCGCGAGCATTTGCAGCGGGCCAGCCAGCGCATGTTGCAGCGCCTGAAAGTGCTCTCGGTACTCCCCGAACAACCGCTGCCTGCCTACCTGCACAAAATCAGCTGAGAAGGTGAGTGAGGCTTGCTCCCTCCCCCACCTTGGCCGCACCTCTCCCGTTATTTCATGCAAATTGTTGCTAACGACGCCCCGCCATTGAAACCACCGCAACCCCGCCCCATCTAACCTGCATACTTACTGATGCAGGTGCCCCATGAGCGACCAGCAAGAATTTCCAGATTACGACCTCAACGATTACGCCGACCCCGAAAACGCTGAAACCCCCTCGTCCAATACTGGCCTGGCGCTGCCTGGGCAAAACCTGCCAGACAAGGTCTACATCATCCCGATCCACAACCGGCCGTTTTTCCCGGCCCAAGTGTTGCCGGTGATCGTCAATGAAGAGCCCTGGGCCGAAACCCTGGAGTTGGTGAGCAAATCCGACCACCATTCCCTTGCGCTGTTTTTCATGGACACGCCGCCCGAAGACCCACGGCACTTCGACACCTCCGCCCTGCCGCTGTACGGCACCCTGGTGAAGGTGCACCACGCCAGCCGCGAGAACGGCAAGCTGCAGTTCGTGGCCCAGGGCCTGACCCGCGTGCGCATCAAGACCTGGCTCAAGCACCACCGCCCACCGTACCTGGTGGAAGTCGAATACCCGCACCAGCCCAGCGAGCCGACCGATGAGGTCAAGGCCTACGGGATGGCGCTGATCAATGCGATCAAGGAACTGCTGCCCCTCAACCCGCTGTACAGCGAAGAGTTGAAGAACTACCTCAACCGCTTCAGCCCCAACGACCCGTCGCCGCTCACCGACTTCGCCGCCGCCCTCACCTCGGCCACCGGTAATGAGCTGCAGGAAGTGCTGGACTGCGTGCCCATGCTCAAGCGCATGGAAAAAGTGCTGCCCATGCTGCGCAAAGAGGTGGAAGTCGCGCGCCTGCAAAAAGAACTCTCCGCCGAAGTGAACCGAAAGATCGGCGAGCACCAGCGTGAGTTCTTCCTCAAGGAACAACTCAAGGTCATCCAGCAGGAGCTGGGCCTGACCAAGGACGATCGCAGCGCCGACGTCGAACAGTTCGAACAACGCCTGCAAGGCAAGGTGTTGCCGGCCCAGGCACAGAAGCGCATCGATGAAGAGCTGAACAAACTGTCGATCCTGGAAACCGGTTCGCCGGAATATGCCGTCACGCGCAACTACCTGGACTGGGCCACCTCGGTGCCGTGGGGCGTGTACGGCGCAGACAAACTCGACCTCAAGCACGCGCGCAAGGTACTCGACAAGCACCATGCGGGCCTGGATGACATCAAAAGCCGCATCCTCGAATTCCTCGCCGTGGGCGCCTACAAGGGCGAAGTCGCCGGTTCCATCGTATTGCTGGTAGGCCCGCCGGGCGTGGGCAAGACCAGTGTGGGCAAGTCCATCGCCGAATCCCTGGGGCGGCCGTTCTATCGCTTCAGCGTCGGCGGCATGCGCGACGAGGCCGAGATCAAGGGCCACCGCCGTACCTACATCGGCGCCCTGCCCGGCAAGCTGGTGCAGGCGTTGAAAGACGTGGAAGTGATGAACCCGGTGATCATGCTCGACGAGATCGACAAGATGGGCCAGAGCTTCCAGGGCGACCCGGCGTCGGCGCTGCTCGAAACCCTGGACCCGGAGCAGAACGTCGAATTCCTCGACCATTACCTGGACCTGCGCCTGGACCTGTCCAAAGTGCTGTTCGTGTGCACCGCCAACACCCTGGACTCGATCCCGGGCCCGTTGCTGGACCGCATGGAAGTGATTCGCCTGTCGGGCTATATCACCGAAGAAAAAGTCGCCATCGCCAAACGTCACCTGTGGCCCAAGCAATTGGAAAAAGCCGGCGTGGCCAAAAACAGCCTGACCATCAGCGACGGTGCCTTGCGCGCCTTGATCGACGGTTATGCGCGAGAGGCCGGCGTGCGTCAGTTGGAGAAGCAACTGGGCAAGCTGGTGCGCAAGGCGGTGGTCAAGCTGCTGGATGAGCCGGACTCGGTGATCAAGATCGGCAACAAAGACTTGGAAAGCTCCCTGGGCACGCCCGTGTTCCGCAATGAGCAAGTACTGTCTGGCACCGGCGTGATTACCGGCCTGGCCTGGACCAGCATGGGCGGCGCCACCTTGCCGATTGAAGCGACGCGCATCCATACGCTCAACCGTGGCTTCAAGCTCACCGGGCAGTTGGGTGAAGTGATGAAAGAGTCCGCCGAAATCGCCTACAGCTACATCAGTTCCAACCTGAAGTCGTTTGGCGGCGATGCGAAGTTCTTCGATGAAGCCTTCGTGCACCTGCACGTACCAGAAGGCGCCACCCCCAAAGACGGCCCGAGTGCCGGCGTGACCATGGCCAGTGCGTTGCTGTCTCTGGCCCGCAACCAACCGCCGAAAAAAGGCGTGGCGATGACTGGCGAACTGACGTTGACCGGGCATGTACTGCCGATTGGCGGGGTACGCGAAAAGGTGATCGCGGCGCGGCGCCAGAAGATTCACGAATTGATCTTGCCGGAGCCCAACCGTGGCAGCTTTGAAGAGTTGCCGGATTACCTGAAGGAAGGCATGACGGTGCATTTTGCCAAGCGGTTTGCGGATGTGGCGAAGGTGCTCTTCTGACGGTTATGTAGTGCCTGAGCTGGCCCTTTCGCGAGCAAGCCCGCTCCCACATTTGGTCGCATTCCAAATGTGGGAGCGGGCTTGCTCGCGAAGAGGCCAGCCGGATCAACGCAAAACCCCGCCTTGCCACACCTTGTCTCATCTTCGGTTATGCTCCCCCTTCGTCGTGTATTAACGGAGCCTTCATGACCGCTGCCCGCCTGTTTCTCCCCTTGAGCCTTGCCCTGCTGGCCGGATGCGCCAGTGCCCCCAAGCAAAACGTCAGCGTGGACAACCAGAGCGCCTGCCCGCTCCAGCTTGAAAACGGGCAAAACCTGATCCTCACCCTGCCCAGCAACCCCACCACCGGTTACCGCTGGGCCATCCAGGACTCCGCGGGCGGCGTGTTGCGCGCCTTGAGCCCCGAGGTCTACAGCAGCACCGAGTCCGGCGTGATCGGCGGTGGCGGCCAGTCCACCTGGCGCTTCCAGGCGTTTGCCCCAGGGCAAGGGCGTTTGCGCCTGACGTCCCAGCAACCTTGGGAGCCGGAGGCCGAACCTGTCGAAACGTTTGACTGCGCCATTACGGTGAACTGATATGCCATGGCTGATCCTTGCCTTGATGGGCGCCGGCACCTTTGTCTATGGCTTGGCGACCCATGCGACGCTGCTGTGCCTGCTGGTCAAGCCACTGCCGGTGCTGGCGCTGCTGGGTTGGCTGCATGACGCGCCGCCCACCGAGTATCGACGCTGGATCAGCCTGGGGTTGATTTTCTCCCTGGTGGGCGACGTGTTGCTCGCCTGGCCGGGCGACTTGTTTATCTTTGGCCTGGGCGCGTTTCTGTTCGCGCATCTGGCCTATCTCAAAGCCTATTTCAGTGACTGTCGGCGCTTGGCGCTGCTGCCGCTGGTGCTGGCCCTCGGCGTGGGCGCAATCTTGCTGAGCATCCTGATCGCCCACGGCCTCGGTGAATTGCTGATACCGGTGGTGGTTTACGCGCTGGTGATCAGCGCCATGCTCTGGCGTGCGTTGGCGCGACTGGGCAGCCAGGTGCCCAAACGTTCGGCGTGGCTGGCGGCGGCGGGTGCGGTGTCGTTTGTGGTATCCGATGCGCTGATCGGCATCAACCGGTTCGTGCTGGCGTTCGAGGCGGCGCCGTATTTACTGATCGCCACCTACTGGCTCGGGCAGTGGGGCATCACCGCCTCTGCTTTCCATCAGACAACCCGCGCATCCGAGGAGCAACTTGGCTAAAATGCCGGCCTTTCCCCCATCGTCGCCGGAACAGCCGTGAGCAAAGAACCCGATCGCCTATTCGCCCAGCCCCTGCCCCAGGTGCCGGACTTCGCCTTTAACGAGGATGTGGTGCGGGTGTTCCCGGACATGATCAAGCGCTCGGTGCCGGGTTACCCCACCATCGTCGAAAACCTCGGCGTGCTGGCCGCGCAATTTGCCCAGCCGGGTAGCGTGCTGTATGACCTGGGTTCTTCCCTGGGCGCCGTGACCCAAGCCCTGCGTCGCCATGTACGCACCGAGGGCTGCCGGGTAATCGCTGTGGATAACTCGGCCGCGATGGTCGAGCGCTGCCGCGAATACCTCAATGGCCAAGACTCGATGTTCCAGGAGTTGCTGCCCGTGGAGGTGATCGAGGGCGATATCCTTGCCTTACAATTCAAGCCTGCCTCGGTGGTGGCGCTGAACTTTACCCTGCAATTTATCGCCCCCCAGGAGCGCCTGGCGTTGCTGGGGCGCATTCGCCAGGCGCTGCTGCCGGGCGGGGCGTTGATCCTGTCGGAAAAGCTGCGCTTTAACGATGTTGAAGAACACGCACTGCTGACCGACCTGCATATCGCCTTCAAGCGCGCCAACGGCTACAGCGAACTGGAAATCGCCCAGAAGCGCAGCGCCATCGAAAACGTCATGAAGCCCGACAGCCTCGAAGAACACCGCGAACGCCTGCTGGCGGCCGGGTTCTCGAAAGTCGTGCCGTGGTTCCAGTGTCTTAACTTTGCCTCGTTGATTGCCTTGCCATGATTGATTTGTCCCCCCTCGCCCGCCACCTGGTCGGCACTCCCCTGGCCGTGTGGGCCCAGGGCCTGCAAGCGCAGCTCGATAGCAAGATGGAAAAGGGTCATGGCGACCTGGAGCGCTGGCAGAGTGCGTTGGATGCACTGCCGAAGATCCAGCCCAACAGCGTAGATTTGCTCAAAGGCCTGGTGCTGGATACCGATTGCGACGACGCCACCCGTGAGCAAATGCACACCGCCTTGATGGGCCTAAGCCCGTGGCGCAAAGGCCCGTTCCATCTGTTCGGTGTGCATGTGGACACCGAGTGGCGTTCGGACTGGAAGTGGTCGCGGGTGGCGCCGCACCTGAACCTCAAAGGCAAGCGCATCCTCGATGTGGGCTGCGGCAACGGCTACTACATGTGGCGCATGCTCGGCGCCGGGGCCGACAGCGTGATTGGCGTGGACCCCAACTGGCTGTTCTTCTGCCAGTTCCAGGCGGTGCAGCGTTACCTGTCCGAGCCCAAGGCCTGGCACTTGCCGTTCCCGTTCGAAGACTTGCCGGCGAACCTGGAAGGCTTTGACACGGTATTTTCCATGGGCGTGTTCTACCACCGCCGCTCGCCCATCGAGCATTTGCTGGCGTTGAAGGACACCCTGGTCAAGGGCGGCGAGCTGGTGTTGGAAACATTGGTGGTGGAAGGCGATCAGCAACAAGTACTGGTGCCGGAAGACCGTTACGCGCAGATGCGCAACGTGTGGTTCCTGCCGTCGGTGCCGGCGTTGATGCGGTGGCTGCGCCGTGCCGGTTTCAGTGATGTGCGGTGCGTGGATGTGAGCGTGACCACGGTTGAGGAACAGCGTGGAACAGAGTGGATGAAGTACCAGTCGCTCAGTGACTTTCTCGACCCCGAAGATCACAGCAAGACCATCGAAGGGCTGCCGGCGCCGATGCGGGCAGTGATCATCGCTCGCAAATAACCCGCCGATCTTCTTGAATAAAGGGAGATCAAACTGTGGGAGCGGGCTTACTCGCGAATGCGGTGTGTCAGTCAAAGATAATGTGACTGAAACACCGCATTCGCGAGCAAGCCCGCTCCCACATGGGTTTTTTCAGCGTTAGTTAGATTGTGGCTTGGCTCGGCGGGCTTTGAAGAACTCGCTGAGGACAGCCCCACACTCCTCGGCCAACACCCCACCTTCAAACAACACCCGATGGTTAAGAAAACCCTGGGTAAAAAACTGCCCCTGGCTTTGCACGATTCCCGCCTTCGGCTCCAACGCGCCATACACTACCCGCGCCACCCGCGAATGCACGATCAACCCCGCACACATGCTGCACGGTTCCAGCGTCACGTACAGCGTGCTGCCCACCAGCCGATAGTTGCTGATCGCTTGCGCAGCGGCGCGGATCGCGACCATTTCGGCATGGGCGCTAGGGTCGTTGCCGCTGATGGGGCAGTTGAAGCCGCGGCCGATGATTTCACCGTCCTGCACCAGCACGGCGCCCACCGGCACCTCGCCCAAGGCCGCGCCTTGGGCGGCGAGCGCCAGGGCTTCGCGCATAAAGTCCTGGTCGCGGCTGCGGTCGATAATCGTGGCGGGGCGAATCTGGCGCATCACGCCACCTCGATGGCGGCCATCAGGCCGGTTTCCATGTGGTCGATCACATGGCAATGGAACATCCACACCCCAGGGTTATCCGCCACCAAGGCCACACGGGCGCGT
This sequence comes from Pseudomonas sp. FDAARGOS_380, assembly GCF_002591235.1. Classification (NCBI taxonomy): domain Bacteria; kingdom Pseudomonadati; phylum Pseudomonadota; class Gammaproteobacteria; order Pseudomonadales; family Pseudomonadaceae; genus Pseudomonas; species Pseudomonas sp. FDAARGOS_380. Next base: position 463,277 of record NZ_CP023969.1, read on the forward strand.
TCGTTCTTGCCCAGCAGGTAGGTGTCGGTGAAATACGGGATCACCTTGTGGCGGTTGGATGCGAGCACCTTGAAGCTCATGCCGTGCAGGTGGATCGGGTGCTGGTACTGGGTCATGTTCTTCAATTCGAAAATATAGCTCTTGCCCTTTTCCAGCTTGGCAATCGGGCGGTCGGCGCAGGTCTTGTCGGTGATGTCCCAGGCCTGGCCGTTGATCTGCCACAGGCTCGGCGGCTTGCCGTTCTCGACATTGACCGACACCGAGCCGACCCATTCGAAATTGAAGTTGAGTTTCTCGGCATTGGCCAGGTCTGGCTCGGCAACCGGGTTGGCCGGCAATGCCGGCGGCCACACGGTAGGCGCGTCGGTATTGACGACCGAGCGGAAGGTGCCAAGGCGCACCGGACCGTTGCGCAGCGACAGTTCTTCGCCCGCCGGCGGTGCCTTGATCGCCAGGCAAATGCGCATGCCCGGGCCCAGCCAATATTCCTTGCCCAGCGGGCGCGGCTCGATGGGGTTGCCGTCCAGAGCATAGATCTGCGCTTCGACGCCAGGGATATTGAGGCGATAGGTCAGGGTGTTGTCGAGGTTGAGCAGGCGCACGCGGGTGATTTGCCCGGCAGGCAGATCGATGACCGCCTGGGGCACGCCGTTGATGGTCGACAGACGCCCAGCCGTGCCGCCACGCGCTGCCTCACGGGGGATGCTGAACTCGACGAACGCACCCTCCTCATCGATGTGCCAGTTCTTCAGGCTCAAGGTGCGTTCGTACTTGAAGCCGGTGGGTTCGCGCTCTTCCACGATCAACGGGCCGACCAGGCCACGGCCGAGTTCTTCACTGCTGCTGACATGGGGGTGGTACCAGTAACTGCCGGCATCGGGCACGCGGAATTTATAGTCGAAGTATTCGCCAGGCAGCACCGGTAATTGCGAGACGTAGGGCACGCCGTCCATTTCCAACGGCAGGCGGATACCGTGCCAGTGGATGGTGGTGGCGACTGGCAGGTGATTGATAAAGCGTACCCGCAGCCATTCGCCTTGGCGCACCCGCAACTCAGTGCCCGGCGCCGAAGGACCGAACGCCCAGGCCTGGGTCTTGTGCCCCGGCACCAACTCTACGTCCAGGGGGGCGGCGATCAGCTCGTAATCGTGCCCGGCCTCGGACTCAGCGACTTTCCCCAGCCAGTAGCGGTAGCCACCGCCGGCACCGACGCCTACTACGGCCAGGCCAGCAAGACCACCCAGGATTTGTCGACGGGAAAAGGATCGGGACACAACAACCTCGCGTATCTGCCGCAGGCCAAGGGCCCGCAAAGGGCAGATACGATACACCTGCGCCGGCTAAACAGTAAGGCTTCGCATTGCCGCACAGATGAAACATGGCTCAAACCTGTAGGAGCGAGCTTGCTCGCGAAAGACCTGAGAACAACGCAGGGAGCCAGACTCCCCGCGTCATCGTTAACGACCTTCGCGAGCAAGCTCGCTCCTACAGGTTAATGTGCGATCAGGCCTTGGCAGCAGCCAAAATCAGGGCTTTCATCTCGGCTACCGCGCCTTTGAAACCGACGAACAACGCGTGGGCCACCAGCGCATGGCCGATGTTCAGCTCGTTGATGCCTTTGATTGCGGCTACGGCTTCGACGTTGTGATAGTGCAGGCCATGGCCGGCGTTGACGATCAAGCCTTCGTTGAGGCCGCAGTTCACGCCGTCGATGATGCGTTGCAACTCGTCGGCCACTTCGGTCGGCGTGGTCGCATCGGCATAACGGCCAGTGTGCAGCTCGATGGCCGGGGCGCCGACACGGCGGGAGGCTTCGATCTGGCGTTCGTCGGCGTCGATAAACAGCGAGACTTCACTGCCGATCCGCGACAGGCGTTCCACCGCCGCCTTGATCCGCGCTTCCTGGCCCGCGACGTCGAGGCCGCCTTCGGTGGTCAGTTCCTGGCGGGTTTCCGGTACCAGGCAGATATGCGCCGGGCGGATGCGCTCGGCGAACGCCATCATTTCTTCGGTGACGCCCATTTCGAAGTTCATGCGGGTTTGCAGCACGTCCTTGAGCAGCAATACGTCACGCTCCTGGATGTGACGGCGGTCTTCGCGCAGGTGCACGGTGATGCCGTCGGCGCCCGCTTCTTCGGCGTCCAGCGCGGCCTTGACCGGGTCAGGGTAACGGGTGCCCCGGGCCTGGCGCAGGGTGGCGACGTGGTCGATGTTGACGCCAAGAAGAATGCGATTGCTGGTGGTCACGGAAGCGCTCCTGAAAAGGGAAAGAATCGGTGCACAGCATACACGGGGATGTCAGGGCTTTCGAAACAACTCGCGACTGACCAGCGGCCGCCCGCCCAGATGCACGGCCAGGGCCTGGCGCATCAGGCGCTTGGCCGCAGACAGCGCGCCGGGAGCGTGCCAGTCGGCTTCGCTCATGGCCAACAGTTCGGTGCCCTGGAACAGACCGGGCTGCAGCAGGTACACACGCTCAAGCCCCGCATCGACTTGCAGGCGATACATGCCGTCGGCGGCGATGGGCTGGCCGTGCAAGTCGTTGGCCAGTTCGAAGCCGTAGCCAAGGTCGTCGAGCAAACGCCATTCGAAAGCGCGCAGCAACGGCTCCAACGGACGGCCTTCAGCGAGGGCCAGCAAAGTGGCAGCGTAGTGATCGAAGACTGTCGGGTGCGGGTCTTCGGCGGGCAACAGGCGAATCAGCAGTTCATTGAGGTAAAGGCCGCTGAACAGCGCATCGCCATTCAGCCAGGCCGAGGTGCCGACGCTTTCCAGGCGCCCGACGTTTTTCAGCTCGCCCTTGCCGCGAAACTCCACGTCCAGCGCCACGAACGGCCGCGCCAAGGTGCCAGCCTTACCGCGCGCGCTGCGCAAGACTGCGCGCAGGCGGCCTTGGGGCGTGAGGAAGTCCACCAGCGCACTGGTTTCGCGGTAGGCGCGGCTGTGCAGGACGTAGGCGAGTTGGCTGGGGGCTTGAGTTGAGGACATAGGCTCTCGCTGCTGGAATGCGATTGTGACAACAACATAAACCTAATGTGGGAGCGGGCTTGCTCGCGAAAGCGGTGGGTCAGCCAATACATGTACCGACTGAAGAACCGTCTTCGCGAGCAAGCCCGCTCCCACATTTTTCGTCCTGCTGTGTGACTGGAGGCCGATTACAGGTCGCCGTAGCCCAGGGAGCGCAACGCACGCTCATCATCGGACCAGCCACCCTTCACCTTCACCCACAGGTTGAGCATGATCTTGGAGTCGAACAGCAACTCCATGTCCTTGCGCGCTTCGGTGCCGATGCGCTTGATGCGCTCGCCCTTGTCGCCAATGATGATCTTCTTCTGGCCGTCACGTTCGACGAGGATCAGCGCATGAATGTGCAAGGTCTTGCCCTGCTGCTTGAACTCTTCGATTTCGACGGTGATCTGGTACGGCAGTTCGGCGCCCATCTGGCGCATGATTTTCTCACGCACCAGCTCGGCGGCGAGGAAGCGGCTGCTGCGGTCGGTGATCTGGTCTTCCGGGAAGAAATGCTCGTTCTCCGGCAGGTGCTCGGCGATCACGCGCTCCAGGGCTTCAAGGTTATGGCCGTGCTGGGCCGAGATCGGGATGATCTGGGCGTTCGGCAGTTGTTCCTGCAGCCAGCTCAGGTGCGGCATCAGCTCGGCTTTGTCTTCGATACGGTCGGTCTTGTTCAGCGCGACGATCAACGGGCCGGTCACGTACTGCACACGCTCGAGAACCATCTGGTCTTCGTCGGTCCACTTGGTGCGGTCGACCACGAAGATCACCACGTCGACGTCTTTCAACGCCGCCGAGGCGGTCTTGTTCATGTAGCGGTTCAGGGCTTTCTCGCCGCCTTTGTGCATGCCTGGGGTATCGACATACACCGCTTGCACGTTGCCTTCGGTCTTGATGCCCAGCATGTTGTGGCGGGTGGTCTGGGGCTTGCGCGAGGTGATCGCGAGCTTCTGGCCGAGAATGTGGTTGAGCAGCGTGGACTTGCCCACGTTCGGGCGGCCGACGATGGCAACATAGCCACAGCGTGTTGCGGTTGAATCAGTCATGGCCATTCTCCACGCCCAGGGCAATCAGTGCTGCAGCGGCCGCTACCTGTTCGGCAATACGACGGCTCACACCCTGACCTCGGCTTTTTTCGTTCAATAAGGTGATTTCGCATTCCACGAAGAACACCCGGCAATGGGGCTCTCCCTGGATATCCACCACTTCGTAGCGTGGCAGTTCGCAACCGCGCGACTGCAGGTACTCTTGCAGGCGGGTCTTGGGATCCTTGTTGGTATCTACCAGCGTCAGGCTTTCGATTTCCGAGGCCAGCCAGGCGACAACGCGCTCCTTGGCCGTCTCCATGCCTGCATCGAGGTAGATCGCACCGATCAAGGCTTCCAGGGCATCAGCCAGGATTGACTCGCGACGGAAACCGCCGCTTTTCAACTCGCCGGAACCCAGCCGCAGGTACTCGCCCAGGCCGAAGCCTCGGGCCAGCACGGCCAGGGTCTCGCCTTTTACAAGGCGTGCGCGCAGGCGCGAAAGCTGGCCTTCTCGCGCTTGGGGGAAGCGCTCGAACAGCGCCTCGCCGGCGGCGAAATTGAGGATAGCGTCACCGAGAAATTCCAGGCGCTCGTTATTACGCCCTGCAAAGCTGCGGTGTGTGAGGGCAAGGACCATCAATTCCTGGTCCTTGAAGGTGTAGCCGAGCTGACGCTCGAGACGACTTAGAGAAACGGTCACGGTTTATCCATATCTAGTTGATGGCACCGGCGGCCATCGACGATTGACGCAGTGTTCAAATTAAAATCCTGATGGGTACCGGGCATCGGAAAATGTCCAAGCCCCAGAAAAGCATTCGGCGCTGTGTTCACAGCGCCGCTTGTATTACTTGATCAGCCCGACCCGCGAGAAGTTCGGCAGGTGGCTGAGCTTGGGTTCCGGCCAACTCATCCAGACCGCGAAGGCTTTGCCGACAATGTTCTCGTCGGGCACCATGCCCAGCAGGTCCTTGGGAATGTTGGGGTCATCCCAATAGCGGCTGTCGTTGGAGTTGTCGCGGTTGTCGCCCATCATGAAGTAGTGCCCGGCAGGCACTTTCCACTGGCCATCCGGCATCGCACGGTAGCGGCTCATTTCCTTGCGGATCTGGTGCTCCACCGCGCCGAGTTTTTCCTGGTACAGCTCGGCGCTGCCCAAGGTATTCGGCTCGGCGCCCAACAGTTTCTCGGCCACCGACTCACCGTTGATGAACAGGCGCTTGTCGCTGGTGTAGCGCACCACGTCGCCCGGCAGGCCGACCACACGCTTGATGTAGTTGACGTTCGGGTCGCTTGGGTAGCGGAATACCATCACATCGCCGCGCTGCGGGTCACCCACCGGGATGACTTTCTTGTCGATCACCGGCAGGCGAATGCCGTAGGAAAACTTGTTCACCAGGATGAAGTCGCCCACGTCCAGGGTCGGTTTCATCGACCCCGAAGGGATCTGGAACGGCTCTACCAGAAACGAGCGCAGTACCAGCACGATGAACAACACCGGAAAGAACGACTTGCCGTACTCAACCAGCAAGGGCTCTTTGTTCAGCTTCTCGACCACCACCGCATCGGGCTGGCTGACGCTGCCCTGATAGGAAGCGATGGCCGCCCGACGACGCGGGGCGAAGAACACCAGATCGAGCAACGCCAGGAGACCACAGACGGCAACGGCAATGACCAGCAACAGCGGGAAATTTAGTGACATAGGACCTAACTATCCAACCTGAGCACCGCAAGGAAGGCTTCTTGTGGAATTTCCACGTTGCCTACTTGCTTCATGCGTTTTTTACCGGCCTTTTGCTTCTCAAGCAGCTTGCGCTTACGGCTTACGTCACCGCCGTAGCATTTGGCCAGTACGTTCTTTCTGAGAGCCTTGACGGAAGTCCGCGCAATGATCTGCCCGCCAATGGCGGCCTGGATCGCGACGTCGAACATCTGGCGCGGAATCAGTTCCTTCATCTTCTCGGTCAGTTGGCGACCTTTGTAGTGCGCGTTGTCCTTGTGCACGATCAGTGCCAAGGCATCTACCTTGTCGCCGTTGATCAGCACATCCAGTTTCACCAGATTAGCCGATTGGTAACGATCGAAATGGTAGTCCAGCGAAGCATAGCCGCGACTGGTGGACTTGAGACGGTCGAAGAAGTCCAGGACCACTTCGTTCATCGGCAAATCGTAGGTCACTTGCACCTGGGTACCGAGGAACAGCATGTCGTGCTGTACGCCACGCTTTTCGATACACAAGGTAATCACGTTGCCCAGGTGTTCCTGCGGCACAAGGATATTGGCGCGCACGATGGGCTCGCGCATGTCTTCAATGGAAGACAGGTCTGGGAGCTTGGACGGGTTGTCGACGTAAATCGTTTCACCGGTTTTCAGCGCCAGCTCAAAAATAACGGTCGGTGCAGTGGTGATCAGGTCCAGGTCGTATTCGCGCTCAAGGCGCTCCTGGATGATTTCCATGTGCAGCATGCCCAGGAACCCGCAGCGGAAGCCGAAGCCCAGGGCGTCGGAGCTTTCCGGGGTGTACTGCAACGACGAGTCGTTGAGGGTCAGTTTTTGCAGGGCTTCGCGGAAATCTTCGAAGTCATCGGAGCTGACCGGGAACAGACCGGCATAGACCTGAGGCTGAATGCGCTTGAAACCCGGCAGCACATCGACGTCAGGGGTGGAGCTCAAGGTCAGGGTGTCACCGACCGGCGCACCATGGATGTCCTTGATACCGGCGATGATGAAGCCTACTTCACCGGCTTTCAGGTCAACGGTGGCGGTGTGTTTCGGGTTGAATACACCGACGCTGTCCACCAGGTGGATCTTGCCGGTGGACTTGACCAAAATCTTGTCGCCCTTCTTCACCCGGCCATGGCGCACACGTACCAGGGAGACAACGCCCAGGTAGTTGTCGAACCAGGAGTCGATGATCAACGCTTGCAGCGGATCTTCGATGTTGCCGGTGGGGGCCGGAATGGTCTTGACCAGGCGCTCGAGCACTTCGTCGACGCCCAGGCCGGTCTTGGCGCTGCACTCGACGGCGTCGGTGGCGTCAATACCGATGATTTTTTCGATTTCTTCCTTCACCCGGTCCGGATCGGCTTGTGGCAAGTCGATTTTGTTCAGCACCGGCATCACTTCCAGGCCTTGCTCGATGGCGGTGTAGCAGTTGGCCACGGACTGGGCTTCAACGCCCTGGCCTGCGTCCACTACCAGCAACGCGCCTTCGCAGGCCGCCAGCGAACGGCTGACTTCGTAGGTGAAGTCAACGTGGCCCGGGGTGTCAATGAAGTTCAGCTGGTACTTGATACCGTCTTTGGCGGTGTAATACAGAGTAACGCTGTGGGCCTTGATGGTGATCCCGCGCTCGCGTTCGAGGTCCATGGAATCCAGTACCTGGGCTTCCATTTCACGCTCGGCAAGGCCACCGCACATCTGGATAAATCGATCGGCCAGCGTCGACTTGCCATGGTCAATGTGGGCGATGATGGAGAAATTGCGGATATGACTCAAATCACTCACGGATCAACACTCAAAAAGGCTGCAGGCAGATTGCCCGCTGAAAAATAGCCGGGAATTGTACCTGATGCTCAGGCCAGACGTCATCTTTGCTGACCAATACAAAAAAGCCCCGTTTCCACGGGGCTTGTTACTGTAGGAGCGAGCTTGCTCGCGAAGATCACCAACGATAACGCGCTTATCCTGGATAAACGCGGCGTTTCGTAGATTTTCGCGAGCAAGCTCGCTCCTACAGGGAGGGGCATTATGCGAGCGCGGCTTCAACCGGCCCGGCGCAGCAGCCAGAACCCGGCCACGGCACAAATAGCTGTTGGCACCAGCACCGCAAACAGCGGCGAGAAGCCGAATACCAGGCTTGAAGGCCCGAGCAAATCCTGGGCGATGCGGAAGGTGAAGCCCACCAGCACACCGGTAAATACCCGCTGGCCCAGGGTCACGGAGCGCAATGGCCCGAAAATGAAGGAGATCGCCATCAACACCAAGGCGGCGGTAACCACTGGTTGCAAGACTTTCACCCAGAACGCCAGCCAGTAACGGCCATTGTTCAAACCCTGCTCCTTGAGGTAGTGGATATAGCTCCACAACCCGGAGATCGGCAGGGCTTCCGGCACCATCACCACGGTATTGAGCAATTCCGGCTTGAGGGCGATATCCCACTGCTCAGTCGGCACATTCACCACTTCGGTGCTGGACTGGGTGCCCTGGCCCACGTTACGAAAGTGCGTGGTGGTGACGTCGCTCAGTTGCCATTGTTCGCCACTGTACTGCGCGCGCTTGGCGAAGCTGGACGACAACATGTGCCGCTCTTTGTCGAAGGTGTAGCGGGTCACCCCGATCAACAAGCCACCCGGTTGCACGGCGTTGATGTGGATGAACTCGTCACCCTGGCGGTGCCACAGGCCGTGCTTGGCGCTTTGCGCATCGCCCGAACCCTGGGCCAGGGCGCGATTGGCCTGGGCGGTGGCTTCGGCCGGTGGCGCGACGTATTCACCGATCAGCACGCTGCACGCCATCAGCAGCAGCATCGGTTTCATGACCGCCCAGACGATACGGCCGATGGAAACCCCAGCGGCGCGCATGATGGTCAGCTCGCTGTTGCTGGCCAGGGTGCCCAGGCCGATCAGGCAGCCAATCAGCGCGGCCATTGGCATCATGTCGTAGAGACGACGCGGTGCGGTCAGTGCCACGTAGCTCAGCACGTCCGTGACCGTGTAGGTGTCGGTGACGTTGCCCACTTCATCAATGAAGGCGAACAGCAAGGCCAGGCCAAGGATGATGCCCAGTACCGCCAGGATGGCGATCAGTACGCTAATGCCGATGTAGCGATCAAGCTTAGCCACGAGCCAACTCCTTCAGGCCACGACGGCTCTTCATTTTCAAACGGATAGGTTCCCAATAGAGCAGCCCCAGGCCGATCATCAGGAAAACCCCGTGCACCCACCACAGGCCCAGGGCCGGCGGCAACTTGCCCTTCTCCAGGGAGCCACGGGCAGAAATCAGGATGGTCAGGTAGGCCATGTACAGCAGGATCGCCGGCAGCAACTTGAGGAAACGCCCCTGGCGCGGGTTGACGCGCGACAGCGGCACGGCCATCAGGGTCACGATAAACACCAGCAGCGGCAGGGACAGGCGCCATTGCAGCTCGGCGATGGAGCGCAGTTCCGGGCTGCCGAACAGCGATGAGGTGGGCAGTGCGTCGCGGTCGGTGACCTCGTCACTGATCTCGGCCTTGGGCAGCATGACGCCATAGGTGTCGTACTTGATGGCGCGATAATCCGCCAGGCCCGGGCTGCCGTCGTAGCGGTAGCCGTTTTCCAGGATCAGGTAGCGGTTGCCATCGGGGCGGATTTCCTGGCGCCCGCTGTCGGCCACCAGAATGGTAATGCCACGGTCTTTCTGGTTCTGGCCGAGGTTCTTCTGGGAAATGAACACGCCGCCGAGGTTGGAACGGTCGTCGGTCATGGTTTCGGTGTAGGTCACCCGCGAACCGTCGCTGAGCGCCTGGAAGCGACCGGGCTCGAGGGTGTCGAACTCCGTCATCGCATCCTGTTTGTTCAGCAGCAGCTGGAATTGCATGGCCCCCTGGGGCGCCAGGCTCATGCTCAACCAGGCCACCACCAGGGCGACACCGGCGGCAGGCACCATGGTCATGGCCAGCAGGCGCTGCTGGCTCATGCCGGTGGCCGACAGCACGGTCATCTCGCTTTCCAGGTACAGCCGGCCATAGGCCAGCAATATGCCAAGAAACAGGCCAAGCGGCAGGATCAACTGGAGCATGCCGGGCATCCGGTAGCCCATGATCAGGAACAGTGAGCCCGGATCCAGGGCGCCAGCGGCGGCTTGGGCCAGGAACTTGACGAAACGACCACTCATGATGATGACCAGCAACACCGCACTCACGGCACTCAGGGTCAACAGGACTTCGCGGGACAGATAACGGAAGACAATCAAACCAGACACTCCAGGGTTGTCAGGCTAAGGCGGCCAAACAAGCAAGCATACCGAGTCGACCCGTTTACCACGGGCCGGCTAAAAAGATGGCGCATTATCCTGTGATTGACCGCGCCTGTCACGGAGCTTACTCATGCGCACGCACAAAGCGTGCGCCAAGGGTTGTCAGGCTCCGCTGGCGAGGTTCAAACTGCGGCCTTTGTCGCTGGCGGTTTACAACGCTGCCGAGCTTTAAAGCCGGAGTACAAGCTCCCGGCTCACAGACCTTGATAAGGGACCCGAAAATGGAATTGGTTGTAAAAAGCGTTAGCCCCGAAACGTTGAAAACCGCCACCCTCGTGGTCGCTGTCGGCGAAGGCCGCACACTCGGCGTCGCCGCCAAGCAACTGGATGAACTGAGCGGCGGCGCTATCAGCGCGGTGCTCAAGCGCGGCGACCTGGCCGGCAAAGTCGGCCAGAGCCTGCTGCTGCAGAGCCTGCCCAACCTTAAGGCCGAGCGCGTTTTGCTGGTGGGCGTGGGCAAGGATGCCGAACTGGGCGACCGTCCGTTTCGCAAGATCGTCAGCGGCATCCTCACCACCCTCAAGGGCCTGGGCGGCAGCGATGCGGTGCTGGCACTGGATGAAATCGTGGTCAAGGGCCGCGACAGCTACGGCAAGACCCGCCTGCTGGCCGAGTCGCTGGTAGACGGCGGCTATATTTTCGACCAGTTCAAGAGCCAGAAAGCCGAACCCCGCGCCCTGAAGAAAATCACCCTGCTGACCATCAAGGCCGCCCAGGCTGAAGTTCAGCGCGCCGTCACCCACGCCCAGGCCATCGCCAACGGCATGTCGTTCACTCGCGACCTGGGCAACCTGCCGCCGAACATCTGCCACCCGACATTCTTGGGCGAACAGGCCAAGGCCTTGGGCAAAGAGTTCAAGGGCTTGAAGGTTGAAGTGCTGGACGAGAAGAAGATCAAAGACCTGGGCATGGGCTCGTTCTATGCCGTGGGCCAGGGCAGCGACCAGCCGCCACGCCTGATCGTGATGCAATACAACGGCGGCAAGAAGTCCGAGAAGCCTTACGCCCTGGTAGGTAAAGGCATCACCTTCGACACCGGCGGCATCAGCCTCAAGCCGGGCGCCGGCATGGACGAAATGAAGTACGACATGGGCGGCGCCGCCAGCGTGTTCGGTACCTTGCGTGCGGTGCTTGAGCTCAAGCTGCCGATCAACCTGGTGTGCATTTTGGCCTGTGCCGAGAATATGCCGAGCGGCGGTGCTGCGCGCCCGGGCGATATCGTCACCACCATGAGCGGCCAGACTGTGGAGATCCTCAACACCGACGCCGAAGGCCGTCTGGTGCTGTGCGACGCCCTCACCTACGCCGAGCGCTTCAAGCCCCAGGCCGTGATCGACATCGCCACTCTGACCGGTGCCTGCATCGTGGCCCTGGGCTCCCACACCTCAGGCCTACTGGGCAACAACGACGAACTGATCGAGCAACTGCTCAGCGCTGGCAAGGCTGCCGACGACCGCGCCTGGCAACTGCCGCTGTTCGATGAGTACCAGGAACAGCTCGACAGCCCGTTCGCTGACATCGCCAACATCGGTGGCCCGAAAGCCGGCACCATCACCGCGGCCTGCTTCCTGTCGCGCTTTGCCAAGAACTTCAACTGGGCTCACCTGGACATCGCCGGCACGGCCTGGACCAGCGGCGGCAAGGACAAGGGCGCCACTGGCCGTCCGGTACCCCTGCTGACCCAATACCTGCTGGATCGCGCCAAAGCTTAAGCGGCCCCGGCCCTTTTGTAGGAGCGAGCTTGCTCGCGAAGATCGCCTTTGACAACGCGTTCATTCTGGATGAACGCGGTGTCCTCTGGTTTTTCGCGAGCAAGCTCGCTCCTACAGGGGGTAATCAGGTCAGCCTCAGGATTTCCAATGCCCCAAGTCGACTTCTATATATTGCCCAGCGCCGATCCTCTCGCGCGCCTGGACTTTGCCTGCAAACTCACCGAAAAAGCCTGGCGCATGGGCCATCGCATCTACCTGCATTGCAGCGATGCCGCCCAACGTGACGAACTCGATGCCCGCCTGTGGCGCTTCAAGGGCGAGAGCTTCGTGCCCCACGGCCCCGCCGAATCCGAACCCGAAAGCCTGGTGGTGCTGGGTTTGGGGGATAATTGCGGCGATCACCATGATTTGCTGGTCAACCTCGACCTGAAAGTACCGGCCTTTGCCCAAGCGTTCGCCCGTGTGGCGGAAGTGGTGGTCGAAGACCCGGCTATTCGTCAGGCCGCGCGGGAGAGTTTCCGTTTCTACCGTGAACAGGGCTATCCTCTGCAAGATCACCGGCTACAACGACTTTGAGTACATGATGGACACTCCCAACCCGCTGAAAAAAGACGACCACCTGCTGGATGACCTGGAGTCGATCCGTCAGTTGCTGGGTGATGACAACCTGCAACCGCCGCTGCTGACCGACACGGTCGAGGGCGAGGTACAGATTCCGCTGTTGTTCGACATGGTCGGCGGCAAGCCTGCCGCTCCGGAACCTGTGGTTGCAGAACCCGCTCCCGCCGCCGAAAAAGCCCCGGACGCGCTGTTGCTGCACCTGGACAACGAACTGCGCGCCGCTGCGCAATTGATCATGCAGGATGTGATCGATGACTTTGCCCCGCATATCGAGGCTGAGATCAAGCGTCGGATGGATGCGCGGATGGAGCGGTTGCTCGGCCAATACCAGAACTGAACCAGTCAAAGATCCCTTGTGGGAGCGGGCTTGCTCGCGAAAGCGGTGTGACAGTCAACAAAAGTACTGGCTGACATACCGCTTTCGCGAGCAAGCCCGCTCCCACATTTGTCATGTGTATGACTCAAGCCCAGTCTTCACCTCGCCCTACGCCCTATCCCCCGTTATACTTGCCGGCTTTCCTGAATAAATGCCAACTAGGGTCCCGCCGCGCATGGATAAGACCTACCAGCCCCACGCTATCGAAACTTCCTGGTACAACACCTGGGAGTCCGAGAACTATTTCGCCCCACAAGGTGCGGGCGACTCGTACACCATCATGATTCCGCCACCGAACGTCACTGGCAGCCTGCACATGGGCCATGGCTTCAACAATGCGATCATGGATGCGTTGATCCGCTTCCGCCGCATGCAGGGTCGCGACACCCTGTGGCAACCGGGCACCGACCACGCCGGTATCGCCACCCAGATGCTGGTGGAACGCCAACTGGAAGCCACCGGCCAGAACCGTCACGACCTGGGTCGCGAGAAATTCCTGGAGAAAGTCTGGGAATGGAAAGACCAGTCCGGCGGCAATATCAGCCGTCAGATCCGTCGCCTGGGTTCGTCCGTAGACTGGAGCCGCGAGCGTTTCACCATGGACGACGGCCTGTCCGAAGCCGTAAAAGAAGCCTTCGTGCGCCTGCACGAAGACGGCCTGATCTACCGCGGCAAGCGCCTGGTCAACTGGGACACCAAGTTGCACACGGCGATTTCCGACCTCGAAGTGGAAAACCACGACGAGAAAGGCTTCCTGTGGAACCTCAAGTATCCGCTGGCCGACGGTGCCAAGACCGCTGAAGGCAACGATTACCTGATCGTCGCCACCACCCGTCCGGAAACCATGCTCGGCGATGCCGCCGTCGCCGTTAACCCGAACGACGAGCGCTACCAGGCGCTGATCGGCAAGTTCGTCGAACTGCCCTTGGTTGGCCGCCGTATCCCGATCATCGCGGACGACTATTGCGATCCTGAATTCGGCACCGGCTGCGTGAAAATCACCCCGGCCCACGATTTCAACGACTATGAAGTCGGCAAGCGCCACAACCTGCCGCTGCTGAACATCTTCGACAAAAATGCCGCCGTATTGCCGGCCTGCCAGGTGTTCAACCTGGACGGCTCGCTCAACGACAGCATCGACGGCAAGATCCCGGCTGAATACGCAGGCCTCGACCGTTTTGAAGCGCGCAAGCAGATCGTTGCCGCCTTCGACGCCGCCGGTTTGCTGGTCAGCGTCGACGACCACGGCCTCAAAGTGCCCAAGGGCGACCGCTCCGGCACCGTGATCGAGCCGTGGCTGACCGACCAGTGGTACGTGTCCACCAAGCCGCTGGCCGAGCCTGCGATTGCTGCCGTCGAAGATGGCCGCATCCAGTTCGTGCCTAAACAGTACGAAAACATGTACTTCTCGTGGATGCGTGACATCCAGGACTGGTGCATCAGCCGTCAGCTGTGGTGGGGCCACCGTATTCCGGCCTGGTACGACGAGTCGGGCAAGGTCTATGTAGGCCGCGACGAAGCCGAAGTGCGCGCCAAGCACAACCTCGGCGCGGACATCGCGCTGCAACAGGACAACGACGTACTGGACACCTGGTTCAGTTCGGGCCTGTGGACCTTCTCTACCCTGGGCTGGCCGCAGCAGACCGAGTTCCTGAAGAAATTCCACTCCACCGACGTGCTGGTCACCGGCTTCGACATCATTTTCTTCTGGGTTGCCCGGATGATCATGCTCACCATGCACCTGGTGAAGAACGAAGACGGCACCCCGCAGGTACCGTTCAAGACCGTGTACGTACACGGCCTGGTACGCGATGGTCAGGGCCAGAAGATGTCCAAGTCCAAGGGCAACGTCCTGGACCCACTGGATATCATCGACGGCATCGACCTGGAAACCCTGGTGCAGAAACGCACCTCGGGCCTGATGCAGCCGAAACTGGCGAAAAAGATCGAGAAGCAGACCCGCGACGAGTTCGCCGACGGCATCGCCAGCTACGGCACCGACGCCCTGCGCTTCACCTTCTGCTCGCTGGCCTCCACCGGTCGCGACATCAAGTTCGACATGGGCCGCGTCGAAGGCTATCGCAACTTCTGCAACAAGATCTGGAACGCGGCGCGCTACGTGCTGGACAAAGGCGAAGACTGCGGCCAGAACGGCGAAGCCGTTGAACTGAGCCTGGCGGATCGCTGGATCATCTCGCAGTTGCAGCGCACCGAAGCCGAAGTGACCCGCCAGCTCGACCAGTTCCGTTTCGACCTGGCCGCCCAGGCCCTGTACGAGTTCATCTGGAACCAGTATTGCGACTGGTACCTGGAACTGTCCAAGCCGGTGCTGTGGGACGAAAACGCGCCGGTCGAGCGCCAGCGCGGCACCCGTCGCACCCTGGTGCGTGTGCTGGAAGTGGCGTTGCGCCTGGCGCACCCGTTCATGCCGTTCATCACCGAAGAAATCTGGCAGCGCCTGGCGCCGCTGGCCGGTATCGAAGGCAAGACCATCATGCTGCAACCTTGGCCGGTGGCCAACGAAGCGCGCATCGATGAGGCAGCCGAAAGCGATATCGAATGGCTCAAGACCCTGATGCTCGGCACACGTAACATCCGCGCCGAGATGAACATCGGGCCGGGCAAGCCGTTGGCCGTGTTCGTCAAGAACGCCAGTGCCGAAGACCAGCGTCGCCTCAGCGAGAACGATGCGCTGCTCAAGAAGCTGGCCAAGCTGGAGTCGATCACCGTATTGGCTGCCGGTGCCGAAGCACCGCTGTCCGCCACTGCGTTGGTGGGTGAAATGGAAGTGCTGGTGCCAATGGCCGGGCTGATCGACAAGGGTGCGGAACTGGCCCGTCTCGACAAGGAAATTGCGCGCCTGCAAGGCGAAGTGCAACGAGTGGGCGGCAAGCTGTCCAACGCGGCGTTCGTCGACAAGGCGCCGGCTGAAGTGATCGAGAAGGAACGCGCCAAACTGGCCGAGGCTGAACAGGCCTTGGGCAAGCTGGCGGAGCAACATGCGCGGATTTCCAGCCTGTAAGGCTGGCGCCGTGTGAAAAAAGAGACCTTCGGGTCTCTTTTTTTTGGAGTTTGAAACCCAATCATTGTGGGAGCGGGCTTGCTCGCGAATACGGTGTATCAGAAGCCCATTCGGTGACTGACACCCCGCCTTCGCGAGCAAGCCCGCTCCCACATTTAACCGAGGCGAACATCGGAATGTGTGACAATACTCGTCACTTTTGAAATAACCCCAGAATCGACGCAGACAATGACCGCCCCCAGCACGCCCAAACCACCGCGCAAGAAGCCTAAAACCGCCGCCACGGCCAAACCCGTCGCGCCGCGCAAAGAGGCCACCCTGCACCCGCGCAACCGCCACACGGGCCGTTACGACTTCCCGGCGCTGATCAAGACCACGCCTGAATTGGCCAAATTCGTGATCATCAATCCCTACGGCAAAGAGAGCATCGACTTCGCCAGCCCGGATGCGGTGCGGGTGTTCAACCGGGCGTTGCTCAAGTCGTTCTATGGCATCCAGCATTGGGATATCCCGGCCGATTACCTGTGCCCGCCGGTGCCGGGGCGTGCTGACTACGTGCATTTCCTCGCCGACCTGCTCGCCAGCGTCAACGACGGCAAGATCCCGCGCGGTTCTATCGTCAAGGTGCTGGACGTCGGTATGGGCGCCAACTGCGTCTACCCACTGATTGGCTATATGGAGTACCGCTGGAACTTCCTCGGCTCGGAGGTCGACCCGATCGCTGTGTCCGCCGCCAAGGCCATCGTGCAATCCAACGACCTGAGCAAGGTCATCCAACTGCGCCAGCAACCCAACCCCAAGCAGATCCTGTTGGGCCTGCTGGAACCGGGTGAGCGCTTTGACCTTACGATGTGCAACCCGCCCTTCCATGCGTCCATGGACGAAGCCACCAAAGGCAGCGAGCGTAAATGGCGCGCCTTGGGCAAGGCCGACCCGAAACGCAAATTGCCGGTGCTCAACTTCGGTGGTCAATCGGCCGAACTGTGGTGTGAGGGCGGCGAGGCGCGGTTTGTGACGCAGTTGATCGCCGAAAGCGCGCACTTTGCGCATAAAGTGCTGTGGTTCAGCACCCTGGTGTCCAAAGCCTCCAACTTGCCGGCGATCGAAACGGCGCTGAAAAAAGCCGGCGTGCTGGAAAGCCAGGTGGTGGAGATGTCCCAGGGGCAGAAGCAGAGCCGCTTTGTGGCCTGGACGTTCCAGACCAAGAACGAGCAGCAGATCTGGCGCCAGCGCTGGGTTCGATAAGCCCGCCACACAATAAAATCGCAGGCAATAAAAAACCGTGCCCGGATCACTCCGAAGCACGGTTTTTTTTGCTGCGTCTTACTTGTTAACAGCGTCGGTCAGGCCTTTAGCCACAACCAGCTTGATAACTTTCTTGGCAGCGATTTCGATGGCAGCGCCAGTCGAAGGATTACGGCCAGTACGGGCAGGACGCTCGGTCACTTTCAGTTTGCCAACGCCTGGCAGAGTGATTTCGCCGCCATTTTCCAGCTGATCAGCAACAACTTGGCTCAGTTGGTCCAGCAGAGCACGCACGGTAGTTTTCGGTGCGTCTACTGCTTCAGCCAGGTCAGCGATCAGTTGGTCTTTAGTAATAGCCATTGTGGTGTTCCTTCCCTATCAAATTCATATGGATTGCAGAGTGCAGTGTCAGCCGTCGAGCCCGACCGTCATGGCCTGGCATCCCCGGCCATAACCACGGAGATCGGGGTTATAGATGCTTGAAACGGGGATTGGTTCGACCTGACAAATGCTGAATGCACGCTTAACGCCGAGACGTGGCGTAAGACGGGGCAAAACTAGCACAGAGACGGGGAAATATCCGCCTCAACATACCCATTTGGTCAGCTTTATCGCTCTAAACCGTGAAAAAAAGGCATATGGCCAGTCGGAGGGCGTGCAAAATGCCGTTCGGGGCACGTCTTGACCAATGGGTGCGGTACACTGGGCGACTTTTCGGGGAGGCCAACCGCTCCCCCTTCAACCAGCCGAGAAGCCTATGCCGATCCGTCATTGCATCGTCCACCTGATCGACAAAAAACCCGACGGCACACCCGCAGTTCTTCACGCCCGCGACACGGAACTGGCCGAGTCCGCCGCCATCGAGAACATGCTTGCCGACCTCAACGAAAGCTACAACGCCAAACAAGGCAAGGCCTGGGGTTTCTTCCATGCCGAGTCCGGCGCGCACCCGTTCAGTGGCTGGTTGAAGGACTACTTTGACGGTGGCCAGGACTTCACCACCTTCAGCCGCACGGCGGTTGAGCACCTGCAAAAGCTGATGGAGGAATCCAACCTCTCCACCGGCGGCCACGTGCTGTTTGCCCACTACCAGCAAGGCATGACCGACTACCTGGCCATCGCCCTGCTGCACCACAGCGAAGGCGTGGCGGTGACCGACGAGCTGGACGTGACGCCCTCGCGCCACCTGGACCTGGGCCAGTTGCACCTGGCGGCGCGTATCAACGTCTCCGAGTGGCAGAACAACAAGCAGTCCAAGCAGTACATCTCCTTCATCAAAGGCAAGAACGGCAAGAAGGTCTCGGAGTATTTCCGCGATTTTATCGGCTGCCAGGAAGGCGTCGACGGCCCGGGCGAAACCCGCACCCTGCTCAAGGCGTTCAGTGACTTCGTAGAAAGCGAAGACCTGCCCGACGAGTCCGCCCGCGAGAAAACCAAGACCCTGGTGGACTACGCCAGCAGCCAGGCCAAGCTCGGCGAACCCATGGGCCTGGAAGAGCTCTCCGGGTTGATCGATGAAGATCGGCCAAAAGCCTTCTACGACCATATCCGCAACAAGGATTACGGCCTGTCGCCGGAAATCCCGGCCGACAAACGCACCCTCAACCAGTTCCGCCGCTTCACCGGGCGCGCCGAGGGCCTGTCCATCAGCTTTGAAGCGCACCTGCTGGGCGACAAGATCGAGTATGACGAAGCCGCCGGCACCTTGATCATCAAGGGCCTGCCGACCCAACTGACCGACCAGCTCAAGCGACGTAACTGATGCTGGGCGGGGTGCTCAAGAAAGTCCTGCTGGTATTGCTGGTGGTGGTTGCGATCCAGAACTGGGGCAAGGTCGAGCGGCTGTTCAACCCGTCCCAGGTAGCGCCGGAGCAGGTACGCGCCTCAGCGCGGGTGGTGCTCTATGCCACCGAGTGGTGTGGGTACTGCAAGCAGATCCGGCGTTTTCTGGACCAGAAGGGTATCCCGTACCAGACCGTCGATATCGAGAAGGATGCCCAGGTGCGCAGGGCGTATGAGGCGCTGGGCGGTGGTGGGATTCCGTTTGTGGATGTGAACGGCACCTTGATTCGCGACTACAACCCTGAAGCGATCATGGCTGCATTGAAGTAACACACTATCAAATGTGGAAGCTGGCTTGCCTGCGATGGCGGTGTAACAGGTTCAATACCTGTGACTGACATACTGCTATCGCAGCATAGGTATCTACACAACTTCGGGTATTGCGCCGAACCTGTGGCGAGGGAGCTTGCTCCCGTGACGGCCTGACTGCCAGCGACTCTCTAAATGATACAACGCGATCCAAATGTGGGAGCGGGCTTGCTCGCGAAGGCGGCCTGACAGTCAACACAGTTGGATTGTGTACATATCCATTGCTGCGGTAACGGCCACTTAGGGTTCCGCCCTGACGGCGGCTCACTTTTGAAAAGCGCAAAAGTAAGCAAAACGCTCTTGCCCCACCACTCGGCACCTCGCTTAGGCTCGGTGTGCCCGTAATCCGCCAGTGATTTGGGGGGCCGCCGCCACGCGCCATCCATGGCGCGGGGCGGCTAAACCGGCATCCCTGCCGGTTTACCCCCCAAATCCCTGTCGAATTCCGGCCAGCGTGGTTTAACGGGGCGCCTAAGATCAAGATCACAAGCAGATCAAGAGCAAGATCAAGAGCGGCTCGCTTCGCATCGTGGTTACCGTTGGCTGCTACAACCTACAAAATTGTGTAGATGCCTATGGCTATCGCAGGCAAGCCAGCTCCCACACACGTCAGCTCTGCACATTGGGCTTGGGGGTGGGCTTAGAAGTTGGCCACCAGCGACATCATCGCCGTGCGTGTCGAGCTGAGGTATTCCTTGCCTAACGGGTTCAGCAGCGAAAACCGCGACGCAAGCCTAGCGCAGCACAATCATGCGACCTAAAAGTATGTGCTGTTCAAAACCCAGCACCGCTTGCAAGGCGTTCAAGACCGCGACTGGGTCCTGGCTCGGAAAGCTGCCGCTGACGCGTTTGGCGGCCATGTCCTCGTTCAGCAGAAGAATGCGGCCGGGGTAATAACGCCGCAGGTCCTGGACCACCTCGGCCAGGGGTGCCTTGTAGTAGTTGAGCCAACCCTCGCGCCAGGCAAGGTGTGAGGCGCTGTCGACGCCATGCAAAGGAGCGGCAATGCCATGGGCGTAGGCCACTTGCTGGCCCGCGGTCAGCACCTGTTGCTGGCCCTGTTTTGAGGGCGTCACGCCGACACGGCCGGACAGCACAGTGACCTCGGCGCCGTCAGGTTGCAGGCGCACTTCAAACTGCGTTCCCAGTACCCGCGTTTCACCGCCGCTCGCCTCCACCACGAAGGGGTCGCCGGTGTGGGTCACGCTGAAAAAACCTGCACCACGGCGCAGTTGGATGTGCCGTTCGCCCTGGCTGAAATCCACGGCGATGGCGCTGTCGGCATCGAGGGTGACCTTGGATTGATCGGCCAGGGTGAAGGTCCTCACCTGCCCTGGCGCCGTCACATAATCGGCGCCCCATTCATCGACCCAGCGTGACGGCTGCCAACCGGCACCCATCGATACCATCAGCAGCAGGCAGGCGGCGACGGCCAAGGCACCGGACCAACGCGCTACCCGGGAGCGTTTGGAGGCGTTGATCGTATTGAGGTAGCCCTGCAAGGCGAGTGCGTCCTCGTCGGCCAGTTGGCGCGCTGGCACTTCGCTTAACTCCCAGAGCACCTGGGCTTGGGAGTACGCCTCGACGTGTGCGGGATCTGCGCGCAACCAGCGGCTGAACGTGGCCTGGTCGCCGCTGCTGGGCTGGTCATGCAGCAGGCTCAGCCAGTCGAGCGCGGCCTGTTCCTGGGCGGGCGTGGGCGTGACGTTCACGGGGCTTTCCCTGGCGTGCGTGGCGGCGAGGGTTCGCGAAGGCTGGCCTTGCAGGCTTCGAGGGCACGCATCATATGTTTTTCTACGGCGCTTTGGGACAGGCCCATGGCCTTGGCGATTTCGGCGTACTTGCGCCCGTGAATGCGGTTAAGCAGGAAAATCTGGCGGGTACGCTCGGGCAAGCTGCGCAAGGCGGCTTCCACATGGCGCAGATCATTGCCCGCCTCCAGCGCCGCCTGGGGTTCGCAGCCTTGATTGTCTGACTGCTCGGGCAGCCAGCCTTCACTGCTGCGCGCCCGAGCGCCTTCGCTGCGCAGGTGGTCGATGGCGATGTTGCCAGCGCAGCGCAGCAGGTAGGTGCTGAGCTCTTCGACCTGCACCAGCGGGCGACGCCAGAAGCGCAGGAACAAATCCTGCACCAAGTCGGCTGCCGTAGCGCGACACCCCACACGGCGGCTGACCAACGCCTCCATTTGCGAACGCTGGGACAAAAACACCTGCAAAAAATGCGCACGCCCACCGGCCGCCTCCGCGTGCGGATTATCCTGGGGATTGGGCGGTGGGTTGATCCTGATCATGGCCGGCTCAAGATAGGGCGAACGCCGCAACAGGGCTGGCCAACAGGCCGAGGCCCGCCAGGATCAAGGCCAGCCTTGGCCGATACGGCAGCAGCAACACCAGCAGCAAGGCGCTGAGCATCAACACCGCGCACCACTCCACCAGGCCCTGGCCCCAACCGGCGCCAAGCACCGCCGGCCAGATCGACACGGCCAACAGCAACCAGCCGCCCACCCGCAGCCCCAGGCGCCGCCTGGGCGTGGGTTTGCTGTGCAGCAATTCGCCGTGGTGACGGTCGGTGGACAAACACAGCGCGGTAAACCCGGCGTAGCATATCAATAGCGCGAGGAGCATCAGTGGGCCTGCTGCTTGAGTGCCAACCCGCGGGCACGTTCAGCCTTGGGTTGCGGCGCGGTGCGGTGGTGCATCTTCCACGCCGCCCACGCCAGGAACATGCCGCTGGCCAGGCAGGTGAGGTCGAAGCCGGCCATGGCCCAGTCGCCGCTTGGCACGGAGACGCCCAAGTGGTGCGAGGTGGTGATGGCGTTAAGCAGTGGAATGGCGGCAAACAACAGCGCGCCGAGGCTCAGTTGCTCAACCCAACCCTGGCGACCGCGCCGCAGCAAGGCGTGCAACAGGCTCAGGCCCCAGGCGATAAAGAACGCCTGCACTTCCCAGTCGGAACGCGCAGCGAAGCTTACCGGCAACAGGCGGTTGGCCCAGAAAAACGCCGCAATGGCGATCATCAATCCGGACATGCTGGCAATATTCAGCACCTCCACCAGGCGCAGTTCAAAGGGCATGACCGCGGCCTTAGCGTGTTTGAGCTGGCGTTTGCCCAGCCAGATCACCAGGCCCGTGCCGATCATCGCCGTGCCCGCCAGGCCGCAGATAAAGTACAGCCAGCGCAGTACCGGGCCGGCGAAATGGCCCATGTGCAAACCGTAGAAACTGCCACCGATGGCCGTCGCCAATGACGGCTCGGCACTGCCTCGCAATAGCTCGCCGGTGGTGCCGTTGAACGACAGCGTACTGCCGGAGGCATGCACCACGCTGTCGGAGCCGGCGCGCGACACGTTGACCGAAGCGTTGACGTCGCCGGGGTTATTGACCGCCAGGCGCCCCACATGCCCGCCCGCCCACTGTTCCCGCGCCTGCTGGTACATCGGCATCAACGGCAGCAGTTTGCCCGGCTGGCCGAGGGCTGGCGGATTGTCGGTAGCTGGGAACAACTCGCTGAAGAACGCCCGGCTGTCGTCGCCATAGGACGCCACGATGGGCGCGGGCATGACCATGCTCATGAATATCACCAGGCTGCTGTAGGTGATCATCAGATGAAACGGCAGCACCAGCACACCCACCGCGTTGTGCCCGTCCAGCCAGGAGCGCTGGCCTTTGCGTGGGCGGAAGGTGAAGAAGTCTTTGAAGATTTTCTTGTGGGTAATGATGCCGGTGATCAGCGCGACGAACATCACCATGGCGGCGATGGTCGACAGCCAGCGGCCCCAGGGGTAAGGCATTTGCAGCTGGAAGTGGAAACGATAGAAGAACTCGCCGCCCTTGCTTTCGCGCGCCTGCACCGGTTGGCCGGTGACGGGGTCGAGGACTTTCTGGATAAAGGTGCCGCGCTTGCCGGGCTCGAGCTTGTCTTGCCACATTACCGATAGGCCGGGGTCGCGTCGGGTTGGCAAGGTAATGAACCAGCGCGCGGCGGTAGGCGCCTGCTGTTGCAGGTAATTTTGCGCCACGGCGAGGCTGCGCCCATCGTCCAGGGGATGGGCCTGCACTTCGGGCTGCATCCAATGGGTAATTTCGTCTTTGAAATAGGCCAGGGTGCCGGTCAGGAAAATCGCGAACAGCAGCCAACCGAAGATCAAGCCCGCCCAGGTGTGCAACCAGGCCATGGCCTGGCGAAAGCCCTCTTTCATGTGCGAGCCATCCAGAAACCAATGCCGGCCAGGGTGGCCAACAGCGCACTCGGCACCATCACCCCTGCCCAGGCGCGCCATGCCGTGCGGCAGGCAAAACACCAAAGCACCGCCAGCAGGTAGAACACAAAGGAACTCATCATGCCGGTGACCACCGCATCGGCACGGGTAGTGGGCAGCCACAGCGCCAGGCAAATGGCGGCCAGTGAGGCCATCAGGTAACCGCCAATCACCGCCGCCAGCACGCGCGAGGTGACAGCGAGGCGGTAGGAAGCGGGCAATGAGGTTTTACTTTTCATGCGGCAGGCGCCTGGTTCATCAGCGCGCAATATTAATGATAAATATTCTCATATGCAAAAGAGAACGGATGAATCACCTGCCTTGGCCGATTGCCGAACCTGGTCACGGGCCCTACAATGCGAACAATTCTTGTTCTCTAAAGCATATCGAATGCTTGCGGAGTGATCGCGTTGCAGCCGTCCAATCCCGTCGAAGTGTTGTACAACGACCATCACCACTGGCTCACCGGCTGGTTGCGACGCAAGCTCGGCTGCCCGGACAACGCGGCCGACCTGGCGCAAGACACCTTTATCCGCGTGCTCAGTGCCCGGGATACGCCAACGCTGATCGAACCGCGCGCCTTCCTCACCACCGTGGCCAAGCGCGTACTGTTCAACTTCTACCGTCGCCAGGACCTGGAACGCGCCTACCTCGAAGCCTTGGCGCAGATGCCCGAACACGTGGCGCCGTCGGAAGAAGACCGCGCAATCATCCTGCAAACCTTGCTGGAACTCGACCAACTGCTTGACGGCTTGCCCAAGCAGGTCAAACGCGCCTTCCTGCTGGCCCAACTCGACGGCCTGACCTACGCGCAAATCGGCGCGCAACTGGGCATCTCCATCGCCACCGTCAAACGCCACCTGACCAAAGCGGCCATGCGCTGCTACTTCGCCCTATGAACGTCTCCAGCCAAGTCGCCGAACAAGCCGTGCACTGGTTGCTGGAAATGCAGCAAGGCGCGCTCAACCCACGCCAGCAGGCGGCCTGGCAGCAATGGTTGAATGCCCACAGCGAACACCAACGCGCGTGGGAGCAGATCCAGCGCGTCAACCAACGCCTACGCGGCGTGCCCTCGCCCCTGGCCCATGCGGCGTTGAACGCGCCCACCTCCAGCAGCCGGCGTCAGGCGCTTAAATTGCTGTTGATTCTGGGTGCCGGTTCGGCCGCCGCCTGGAGCCTGCGCCAGCAACATATCCTGCCGCCGCTCACGGCAGACTATCGCAGCCCGGTGGGCCAACGCCGCACGGTGCAATTGGCCGACGGCAGCCAGTTGCAACTCAACACCGGCAGCGCCGTGGATGTGCATTTCGACGGCCAACAGCGCCTGGTGCGCCTGCTTGAAGGTGAAATCCTGCTCACCGCCCGCGCAGGCCAGGCGCCGTTGCACGTGCTGACCGGCCAGGGCCTGCTCAGCAGCCAGGCGGCGCGCTTGAATGTGCGCCAGTTCAACGACCACACCCAACTGGCGGTGCTGGCCGGCCAGGTTGAGGTAATGCCCAACCGCTACAACGGCTTGGCGCTGAGCGTCGACGCCGCGCACCAAGTCAATTTCACCCGCAAAGGCTGGGACACCCCGCGCGCCACCGACGCCAACAGCGGCGCCTGGGCCGACGGCATGCTGGTGGCCGCACATATGCGCCTTGAAGACTTCTTGAGTGAACTGGGGCGCTATCGTCGCGGCCAGCTCCATTGCGATCCACAAGTGGCCAACCTGCTGCTGTCCGGCAGTTACCCATTGGATGACAGCGAACGCATCCTCGACCTGCTGGAGATCAGCCTGCCGGTGAAAGTGCGGCGTTTTACGCGTTATTGGGTGACCGTGCAGGCACGAGCGTGATGCATAGCGCTTTCTTGCTCGCGCCCCCCAACCTACCGCGTTAAACGGACAACCCGCGTTATCGTTGACGATTTTCGCGAGCAAGCTCGCTCCTACAGTGGCAGTGAACTTGAAATATTTTTTGCAACTGTGAGCCGTTTTCCGCACCTGGCGTGACAGAGAAGGAAAGCCCCCTTGATCCTTCCTTCTCAGGACCGCCCTTCATGCCCCAGCAACCGACCCTGCTCGCCCGTACCCTACGCCAACTCCTACTCGGCGCCAGCCTCAGCCTGACCGCACTGCCGGCGGTGATGGCGGCCGATGCCAAGGCGTACCACATTGCGCCAACCACTTTGGAAGCGGCCTTGAATCAATTCGGGCGTGAAGCCGGTGTGCTGGTGTCCTTCGGTTCGGGAGTGACAGCCGGTATGCAAAGCCCCGGTTTGTCCGGCAACTACAGCGCAGCCGAAGGCTTGCAGAAACTGCTGGAAGGCACCGGCCTGCAAGCCCGCGCCGAGGGGGATAACGCCTACAGCCTGCAACCGGCTGGCGCCCCTGCGACCCTGGAGCTGCAGACCTCCAACGTGGTAGGCGACTGGCTCGGTGACGCGGCGCAAACCAACGTGTTCGAGCACCCCGGCGCCCGTGATGTGATCCGCCGCGAAGAATTCGAACGCCAGGGCGCCACCCAGGCCCGCGATGTGCTCAACCGCATCCCCGGCGTCAACGCCCCGGACAACAACGGCACCGGTAGCCACGACATGGCGCTGAACTTCGGCATTCGCGGGCTCAACCCACGCCTGGCGTCGCGCTCCACCGTGCTGATGGATGGCATCCCGGTGCCCTTCGCGCCGTACGGCCAGCCACAACTCTCCTTTGCGCCGATCAGCATGGGCAACATGGACGCGGTGGATGTAGTACGCGGCGGCGGTGCGGTGCGCTACGGCCCGCAAAACGTGGGTGGCATCGTCAACTTCGTCACCCGGGCTATCCCGGATGCGCCGACGGTCAAGGGTGGCTTGCAGACCGAGACCAGCCCCTCCTCCAGCCACGACGGCTTCAAGACCACCGGTAACCTGCTGGCCGGCGGCACCGCCGACAATGGCGTGGGCGGTGCGCTGCTGTACTCCGGCACCCGCGGCGGCGATTGGCGGGAAAACAGCAACACGCGCATCGACGACCTGATCCTCAAGGGCAAATACCAGCTGGACGACGCCAACAGCTTCAACGCCATGGCGCAGTACTACGAAGGCCAGGCCGATATGCCGGGCGGTTTGAACGTCAAGGACTACAAGGCTGATCCGTACCAGTCCACACGCCCCTACGACAAGTTCTGGGGCCGCCGTACGATGTTCAACGTCGGCTATCGCTACGAGCAGGACCGCCGCGAATTCACGGTCAACAGTTTCTTCACCAAGACCCTGCGCAGCGGTTACCTGGACCAGGGCAGTTTCCTGTCACTGTCGCCACGGGAATATTGGGTACGCGGCCTGGAGACGCGCTTCGCCCAAGGCTTTGACCTCGGCCCTACCAGCCATGAAGTCGGCGTGGGCTACCGCTACATCAATGAAGCCGGCCATGAGCTGCGTTACCGCACGCCGATTGCCGCCAACCAGCAAATCCCCACCACCAACAGCCGCAACGACCGCGACACACGCGGCGGCACCGAAGCCAATGCGTTCTTCATCGACGACCGCATCGACATCGGCAAGTGGACCATCACCCCAGGCATTCGCTACGAGATGATCGAGTCCCAGCAGACCAACAACCTGAGCAACGTCAAATACAAGGGCGACTACAACACCGCACTCCCGGCGCTGAACGTGCTCTACCACCTCACCGACGACTGGAACCTGTACGCCAACACCGAAGGCTCGTTCGGCAGCGTGCAATACAGCCAGATGCCCAACCGTGTGAACAGCGGCGAAGTGAAACCGGAAAAAGCCCGCACCTGGGAACTCGGCACGCGCTATGACAACGGCAACCTGCGCGCGGAAATCGGTGCGTTCCTGATCAACTTCGACAACCAGTACGACAGCAACCAGACCAACGACACGGTGATCGCCCGCGGTGAAACGCGTCACCAGGGCATCGAGTCGAGCATCAACTACGCCCTCGACGGCCTGAGCCCGGCGCTGGCAGGGTTTGATGTGTACGCCACCTATGCCTATGTCGACGCGACCATCCGCGAAGACGGCCCGAACAAAGGCAACCGCGTGCCCTTCTCCTCCAAGCACAAAGGTACCCTCGGCGTGGGTTACACCGAAGGCCCTTGGAAGCTCAACCTCGACAGCAGCTACCAGAGCAGCCAGTTCGCCGACAACGCCAACACCCAGGCCGAAAGCGCCGACGGCGCCAATGGCCGCATCCCCGGCTACATGCTGTTCAGCAGCCGCGCAGCCTATGACTTCGGCCCGCAGTTGTCGGATTTGAATTTGGCGGTGGGGGTGAAGAACATCTTCAACAAGCAGTACTACACCCGCTCGTTTGACGACAACAACAAGGGCAAGTACGTGGGTGAGCCGCGCACGGTGTATGTGCAAACCTCTATCGCGTTCTGACCGCATTTTGTAGGAGCGAGCTTGCTCGCGAAAAACTCACAGGCGCCGCGTTCATTCAGCAAACACGCGTTATCGTTGATGTTTTTCGCGAGCAAGCTCGCTCCTACAGATGGTTTTCAGTGTGTTCAGGATCTAACTGCCCGCCAGGCAACTGGGGGTAGCGGCCACCAACGCGTCAATGGCACACCGCGTCTTGGCCGGCATATGCGCCGCCGTCGGCCAGATCACATGGATCGGCGCAGGTTGCTCACGGTAGCTGGGCAGCACGGCCTGCAACTGCCCACGTAGCGCATAGTGGGCAATCAACCAACTCGGCAACCAGGCCAGGCCCACGCCCGCGATGGCGGCATCGGCCACGGCCTGGAGGTCGTCCACGATCAAGGGCGAAGCCAGGCGCGAACGCTGCGCGGTGTTGCTGCGGTAAGCAATGCCACGATGAACGGCCAGGTCTTCGATACTTTCAATGGCGCCCTTGCGCTGCAAATACGCCGGTGACGCCGCCAGCCCCATGGCCTGCTCTCCCAAGCGCCGTGCACTCAGACGGTCGGTGTCGGGCAACGGCCCGATGCGCACAGCGATATCGAAGCCTTCCTGCACCAAGTCGATCACGCGGTCGGAAAAACAAAGGTCGATTTCCAGTTCCGGATAGCTGTCCATCAGGGCCCACAACGCTGGCGCGGCATAGTGATGACCAAACGCCAGGGGCACGCTCACTCGCAAACGCCCGCGGGGTTGCTGACGGCCACTTTCCAGCACCGACTCGGCCGCCTCCAGCTCCGCCAAGGCGCGCAGGCAATGCTCGTAGTACGCCTGCCCGTCCTCGGTCAACCGCTGGCGCCGAGTGGAGCGCTGTAACAGGCAAGTGCCCAAGCGCGCTTCCAGCCGCGCCAGGCCCTTGCCCACCGCCGAGCGCGTGAGGTTCAGGCGTTCGGCGGCTTCGGTGAGATTGCCGCTTTCGACAATCTGCAAAAAGAGTTCGACGCCATCAAAACGTGGGGTAGCCATGCTTAATTGTCGCCCTTTGTTCCCTTATCAATGGAAAAGTTGTCGCCAATAAAGAACCTTATTCCCGAGAGAATAGCCCCTCCCGCTCTCGAAAGGAATGTCGTATGCCCCGCGCCGCCGCACTCTCGGCCCTCACTCCCCCGCGTACCGCCAGAAACGGCCTGGCCCTCACCGCCGTCTGCCTGGTGGCCCTGATGTTCGGCCTGGAAATCTCCAGCGTGCCGGTCATCCTGCCGACGCTGGAACAGGAACTGGGCACGGGCTTTCAAGACGCCCAATGGATCATGAATGCCTACACCCTGGCCTGTACCAGCGTGCTGATGGCGGCGGGCACCTTGGCGGATCGCTTTGGTCGTCGGCGCGTATTGGTGGTGTGCCTATGGCTGTTCGGGCTAGCTTCATTGGCCTGTGGGCTGGCCGACAGCGCCGCCACGCTGATCGTCGCGCGGTTTGTTCAAGGTATCG
The DNA here is from genome assembly GCF_002591235.1 of Pseudomonas sp. FDAARGOS_380. Classification (NCBI taxonomy): domain Bacteria; kingdom Pseudomonadati; phylum Pseudomonadota; class Gammaproteobacteria; order Pseudomonadales; family Pseudomonadaceae; genus Pseudomonas; species Pseudomonas sp. FDAARGOS_380. The sequence continues at coordinate 492,564 of NZ_CP023969.1, forward strand.
GCGCCGGAGCAATGATGATTTGCCAGTTCGCGATCTTGTCCCACCAGTTCCGCGAACCGGCGACGCGTGCGCGGGCCTTTGCGATATGGGGCGTGATCGCTGGCGTGGGCCTGGGTTTCGGGCCGATGGTGGGGGCGTTGATCCTGGCCGTGGCGGACTGGCGCTGGGTGTTCCTGGTGCACGTGCCGCTGACCCTGTTCACCTTGGCGTTGTTGCACATCAGCGTGCAGGAATCCCGCGACCCGGCCAGCCATCGCCTCGACATCGCCGGCATGCTGACCATGACACTCACGGTGTTTGCGCTGGTCTATTTCATCACCCAGGGCAGCGAAATCGGCTTTTGCGCCCCGGCGATGCTCGGCTGGGCTGGCCTGTCGGTCTTCGGGCTGCTGCTGTTTATCTGGATTGAGCGGCGCAGTGCCCACCCGATGTTTGACTTCTCGGTATTGCGCATCCAACGTTTCAACGGCGCGTTGATGGGCTCGATCGGCATGAACTTCAGCTTCTGGCCGTTCATGATCTACCTGCCATTGTATTTCCAGGCGGGCCTGGGTTACGACACGCTGATCACCGGCGCCGCCTTGCTCGCGTACACCTTGCCCACTTTGCTGGTGCCACCGCTGGCCGAACGCCTGGCCCTGCGTTTTGGCGCCGAACGCATCATCCCCCTGGGCCTGGGCACGATGGGCGCGGGATTCGTGGCAATGGCCATCGTCAATGTTGCCGAACAACCCAGCATCGCGCTGGTGCTGCTCAGTTGCGTGATAGCAGGCATAGGACTGGGGCTGACGAACTCCCCCACCACCAATACCACCACCGGTTCAGTCTCGGCTGACCGCGCCGGCATGGCCTCGGGCATCGACTTCAGCGCACGGCTGATCACCCTCGCGCTCAATATCGCGTTGATGGGCCTGGTGCTGTTGTTGGGAATCAGCCATCACCTGGCCCATGTGCTGCCTGCCAGCACGACGTTGGAGTGGGCAAGCCTCAGCCAGCATATTGCCGCCGGCAAGTTGGATGCGCCGGGGCTGACCGTTCATGATGCGCAAACAGCGCTACGCAGCGGCGCCGGCTGGGCCATGCTGTTTGCGGGCTTGGGCGCTAGCGGGTTGGCGCTGTTGAGCCGGCATTTCTTCCGGCGCGAGCGCTGAACGAAAAACGGGCCTGCAAATGCAGGCCCGTTTTCAGTGGGGGAATGAAAAAACAATCAGCCGTTAATGGCAGCGTTCTCGTTTTCCAGGAATTCCTCTTCCAACGCGTCTTCGTTCACTTTGTTGATTGGCTGGTTTTTACCGGCAGCGCGCGGCTTGCCTTGCAGTTTGCCAAACAGATGTTCCAGTGCGTGGTCGAGCTTGACTGCGGCGCCATCGATCGCCTGTTCCAGCGTATCGGCTTTATGGCACACGGAAACTGGTTGATGGCCCTTTGGCCGTGCTTCCAGACGGCAACTCAAATCGTGGGGGCCGGGCTTGTCGCCGTTCTCGTCCCGCAGGTAGACCTCTACACGGGTCAGGTCTTCTTCGTAGCGTTCGAGCGTGCTCTCAATGGTAGTACGTACCCACTCCTCCAGTCGGATGCTGCTTTCAATATGGTTATCGCTATTGACTTGGATTTGCATAGTTCTTCCCTTATTTCAGCTAGCTCGCCAGAGGTCACAAACTGCAACACCGGGGTGGTGAAACCATGACCTCTTGATTACACAATTGAGCACCTGCTGAAACAATTCAAGTCCTTTGCAAAGATAAATCCTACATTACAAATTAACCCTGACGACGAGCAAAAACGCTGTTAGGGTGGGGAGTTAGTTACATCTTCTTACGCCCTGCCAAACTCACAATTGCCCCTCTCCCAACGGGTGCAATCCGCGAAAAATCCCCGCTTCCTCCACCAGCCAGTCATGCACTGCGCGCACGCCCGGATGGTTCAACGCCCCCGGCGCATACAACAGCACGTAGCGTTTATGGTTGGGCACCGCCAGGCCGAACGGCACGATCAAAGTGCCGCGCTCCAGTTCATCGTTCAGCAAGGTACGCCGGGCAATCGCCACGCCCATGCCGGCAATGGCGGCTTCGATGGTCAGGTGGTTGCGGTTGAAGGTGTGCCCGCGCCGCACGTCGGCACCGTGGTAGCCGATGGCATTGAGGTAAAACTCCCACTCGGCATATTCATAACTCCCACGCCAGGCCGTGATGTCGTGCAGCAGCGGGAAATGCGCCAGGTCCGCCGGGCCATGCAAAGGCGGGCGACCACGCAACAGGCTGGGGGCGCACACCGGGAATATCTGTTCATCCAACAGGGCTGTGGATAACAACCCCGGGTAGCTGCCGTCGTTGAGGTCGATGGCCAGGTCGAAGTCGCCTTCATGCAGGGCGATGCTGCTGTCTTCGGCGACCATGCGCAGTTGAATGTCCGGAAAACGTTGCTGAAAGCGCGGCAGACGCGGGGTCAGCCACTTGCCCAGAAACGAGGGGATCGAACGCAGGCGCAAGGTACCGCTGATCATCCCGGCGTCCAGGCGCTGCAACTCTGCATCAATGCTGCCGTAAGCCTCCCCCACCACGGCCGCCAGGCGCTGCCCCTCGGCGCTGAGTTCCACCCCCCGCGCGCGCCGATGAAACAGCCGAAAGCCCAGGCGCTCCTCCAACTGGCGAATTTGCTGGCTCACCGCTCCCGGCGTGATGTGCAGTTCTTCGGCGCAGCGGGTGAACGATAGATGCCGTGCAGCGCAGGAAAACACGTGCAACCAGACATAGGTCTGGCCGTGGAGGGGGCGGGTCATAGCGTTTAGTCCTGCTAAAGGGTGTCTTAGGATAATTCGTTGGTCAGTGCCGAGCCAGAGGCTCAGTATCGCGCCAATTCCGCCTGCTCTACAAAACATGGCAGCGATTTCTACTCCATTGCTTGTAAGGCTTTAGCATGGCTATCAGTGTTTTCGATCTATTCAAGGTGGGCATCGGTCCTTCCAGCTCCCACACCGTCGGCCCGATGCGCGCTGCCGCGACGTTCGCCCAAGCCCTGACCGACCAGCATGTGCTCAGCCAAACCCGTCGCGTCGAAGTGCGCCTGTATGGCTCGCTGTCCGCTACCGGCGTCGGCCATGCCACCGACCGTGCCTGTGTCATGGGCTTGATGGGCGAATGGCCAGACCGCGTCGACCCCACCTCGATCAACGGGCGTATCCAGCAATTGCGCGAGTCCGGCCGGCTGTTGCTGGCCGGCCAACAGGACATTGCCTTCAACTGGCACACCGACCTGTTACTGCTGGAGGAAAGCCTGCCCTACCACCCCAATGCCATGTCCCTGCACGCCTATGGCGACAGCGGCCTACTGAGCGAACAAACCTATTACTCGGTGGGCGGTGGTTTCATCATCGAAGCCGCTGAAGCCGCATCAGGCGTTGCGCCTACCAGCGATGTGCAATTGCCCTATGATTTTTCCAGCGCCGTGGAACTGCTGGCCTTGTGCAACAAGCACGGCCTGCGGGTATCCGAACTGATGATGGCCAATGAACGGGCGTGGCGCAGCGACGAAGAGATCCGCAGCGGCCTGCTGCATATCTGGTCGGTGATGCGCGAATGCGTGGAACAGGGCCTGCGCGATGAAGGCATCCTGCCCGGTGGCCTGGATGTGCCGCGTCGCGCCGCGAAATTGCACCGCAGCCTGCTGGAAATCGGCAAGCCCAACGTGATCACCTCGACCTTGTCGGCCATGGAATGGGTCAACCTGTTCGCCCTCGCCGTCAACGAAGAAAACGCCGCCGGCGGGCGCATGGTCACCGCGCCGACCAATGGCGCGGCCGGGATCATCCCCGCCGTGCTGCACTACTACATGAAATTCAACGCCGACGCGTCGGACGACGACGTGGTCAACTTCTTCCTGGCCGCTGCTGCCGTCGGCATCCTCTGCAAGAAAAACGCCTCCATCTCCGGCGCCGAAGTCGGCTGCCAGGGCGAAGTAGGCTCGGCCTGCGCCATGGCCGCTGCCGGCCTGGCCGATATCCTCGGCGCCACCCCGGAGCAACTGGAAAACGCCGCCGAAATCGGCCTGGAACACAACCTCGGCCTGACCTGCGACCCGGTCGGTGGCTTGGTGCAGGTGCCGTGCATCGAGCGCAATGCCATTGCGGCAGTCAAGGCGATCAACGCCACGCAGATGGCCCTGCGCGGCGACGGCAAACACTTCATCTCCCTCGACCGGGTGATCCGCACCATGCGCGATACCGGCGCCGATATGCATGACAAATACAAAGAAACTTCACGGGGCGGCCTGGCGGTCAGCTGGGTGGAGTGCTGATCGGAGCACTGCTACCCGCCCCAACGTGAGCCCGCGCAAAAATAATAACGAGGCAATACCGATGACTGATGTACGTACACCTGCTGCCGAAAATCCCGATGTCAGAGAAAACACAGTAACCACCGGCTGGACCAAACACGACACCACCTGGATGCTCGGCCTCTATGGCACCGCCATCGGCGCGGGCACCCTGTTCCTGCCGATCAATGCCGGCGTCGGCGGTTTCTGGCCGCTGATCGTGCTGGCACTGCTGGCCTTCCCGATGACTTTCTTCGCCCACCGTGGGCTGACGCGTTTTGTGTTGTCAGGCAAATCCGGCGACATCACCGAAGTGGTCGAGGAACACTTTGGTGTCGGCGCAGGCAAGTTGATCACCCTGCTCTACTTCTTTGCGATCTTCCCGATCCTGCTGGTGTACAGCGTGGCGCTGACCAACACCCTGGGCAGTTTCATGGAGCACCAATTGCACATGGCGCCGCCGCCCCGGGCGATTCTGTCGCTGGTGCTGATCCTCGGCCTGATGGCTATTGTGCGGTGTGGCCAGGGCGTGATCGTCAAGGCCATGAGCGTGCTGGTGTACCCGTTCGTGGCCGCCCTGCTACTGCTTGCATTCAGCCTGATTCCCAACTGGAACGGCGCGTTCTTCGCCTCGGCCAGCGAGGGCATGCCGTTGCCGCTGTTCTTCAAGACGTTGTGGCTGGCGATCCCGGTGATGGTGTTCTCGTTCAACCATTCGCCGATCATCTCCGCCTTTGCCGTGGACCAAAAGCGCGTCTACGGCGCCCAGGCCGAACGCAAAAGCAGCGGCATCCTGGCCACCGCCCACGGCATGATGGTGCTGACCGTGATGTTCTTCTGCTTCAGCTGCGTACTGGCGCTGTCACCGGCTGACCTGGCCGCGGCCAAGGCGCAGAACATCTCGATCCTGTCGTACCTGGCCAACCACTTCCAGACGCCGGTGATCGCCTACGCCGCACCGTTGATCGCGCTGGTGGCGATCACCAAATCCTTCCTGGGCCACTACATCGGCGCCAGCGAAGGCTTCCAAGGCTTGATCGTCAAATCCCTGCGCGGGCGCAACCGTTCGATGTCGGCGAAATGGCTGGAACGTTGCACCGCGTTGTTCATGGTGCTCACCTGCTGGGCCGTGGCCACCTTCAACCCGAGCATCCTGGGCATGATCGAAACCATGGGCGGGCCGATCATCGCGTGCCTGCTGTTCCTGATGCCGATGTACGCGATCCGCCGAGTGCCATCTTTGCGCCAGTATTCAGGCCAGGCATCGAATGTGTTTGTGGTGGTCATCGGGCTGATTGCGCTGTCTGCGATCGTTTTTTCCGTGATGCCCTGAATTAGCTCACTGATCTCAAAAACAGCCCAAAATAATGTGGGAGCGGGCTTGCTCGCGAATGCGGTGTATCAGCCAACAAATACTTGGCTGAAGGACCGCTTTCGCGAGCAAGCCCGCTCCCACATTTGGATATCTGTGCGGGGTAAATCGCTGTACGGCACGGCCCTTGCTGTAGAGCTTTTGAGGAAAACGGAATTTGGCCAGTGGTCAGGCAATGCGAACTAATCCCGACACCGGCCGTCAATGACTGCATGTTCTTATCAGGCGGTAACGCACCATGGACAATCCTTTTCAGATCATCACCGACACGTTCAGCCCCCAATACCGCGTCAACCTGAGTATCCAAAGGCTGGACGGCAGCATCATGCTCACCCTCTCTGACGAGACCGGTGTAGTGGCCAAGCGCATGATCAGCGCCGAACAACGCAACGACCCGCAACGCCTCAAGCGCCTGGTGCAAAGCATCCAGTTCGGCATTGCCATCGAACAGGGCCACAGCGCCGTGCAAATCCTGGAGCTGATGACGGACGGCGACAGCCACAAACTCCTGCAGCGCCCGCCCGCCCGTACCCTGCCCTTCAGCGTCGGGCTTTAAAGCTCGCCCTTCTCGGTCTCCAGGCTCGCCTCGCCCTTGCGACGCGGGCTTTCGACCTTTACCGAAGGGAAGGCCGACGAGGCGTAGCGCACCACCAGGATCGCAAACGCCAACAGCAAAATGCCGCCGCACAGGTAGATGATGCCCAGGTCTGGCGGGTTGTGATGGGACACGTTGGAGATCAGCAAACGCGTGAGCGCGGTGATCGCCACGTAGATCAGGAAGCGCACCGGCATGTGGTTGGTCTTGAAGTAAATCCCGACCATCGCGCCCAATTCCAGGTAGATGAACAGCAGCAAGATGTCATCGATCTTGATGTGCCCGTTCTCCAGCATCCCCAGGAACTCCATCACCGCCGCCCAGGCGGTCACCGCACCAATGGCGAACAGCGCCAGGTAATGGAACGACTCGACAAACAGATTACCCAGCGACTCGGCCAGCCCATGTACTTGCTGACGCAGCCTTTCGGCCCAGTTGATTTTCACGATGATGCTTCCTTAGGTCGGCTCGACCGGATAATGCGGGGTGGACGTGACGGTTATTCTGCATGCAGAAAAAAGGCCAGGGCTGGAGCATAAGATGGTGGCCGTGTGACACGAGGCACTTAAATTACCCCCCCCGATCGTTCCCACGCTCCGCGTGGGAACGCCGCCTGGAACGCTCCGCGTCCCTCAGACCTGCATGCATTCCCACGCGGAGCGTGGGAACGATCGAGCGTGGGAACCATCGACCTCAGCGTGCTGTGCGAAATTTCCGGTTCAGCCCCCCATTTCCCAACTACATTAAAAACCTACTATCCAAACCCCGACGTTTGGCTTATCCTTTTAGCTGTATATAAATACAGTAGTCGCAAAAGACAACTATCGTGAAGGCATGTGAGGTGGTGAATGGCCGTCGAAGTGGTATACCGCAGCAGCCGAGATCTGGAGCGTTTGTTCATGGATAAAGCCGAAGCTGACCGTCATGACAAGATGCTTGAACTCGCTGAGTTGCTGGCAGAGGTGTTGCAAAAAGCCGTGCCGTCGTTGAGCGAGCAGCAGGTGGAAGAAGCCGGGATCTACATGGCGAAGAACCGCGATGTGTTTGCCAAGGCGTTCAAGAGCCAGCCGGACGCATTGTCCGAGTTGCTGAACCCGGCGGCGGAGTAAAGCCCGAATTGAACAGGCCCTGAATCATGGATTCAGGGCCTTTTTAATGCCTGGCCTATTTGTACAGCAGGCGTTCGGCCAGCTCATCAGCCACCCGTGCGGGCGAGCGTTTTTCGGCTTGGGCGTGGGCGAAGATTTCGGTCAGGCGGCTGCCGATGTTTGACAGGTGCGCGGTGATGCCGGGCAGGTCGGTGCCGGCGTGTTTGAGGGCGACGTAGATCAGCCCGCCAGAGTTGATCACATAGTCCGGTGCGTAGAGGATGCCGCGGCCTTCCAATTGGTCGGCGATGTCCAGGTTGGTCAGTTGCGCGCTGGCCGAACCCGCCACGGCGGCGCAACGCAACTGGCCGACGCTGTTACGGTTGAACACGGCGCCGACGCCGCAGGGCGCAAGAATGTCGCACGGGGTGCTGAGCAAGGCGTCGTTGGCAATCGGGTGGGCGCCCAGTTGCTGCATGGCCAGTTGCACCTTGCCGTGATCGATGTCGCTGACCAGCAGCTCGGCACCGGCGGCATGCAGTTGCTCGGCAAGGGCGTAACCGACATTGCCCAGGCCCTGTACCGCGACGCGCAGGCCCTCGAGGTTGTCGCTGCCCAGGCGCACCATAGCGGTGGTGCGGATACCGGCGAACACGCCCATGGCAGCATGGGGCGCGGGGTCGCCGGCGGCGGTGGTGCTGGTGACAAAGCGGGTGTTCTGGGCGATGCAGTCCATGTCGGCGACCGAGGTGCCGCTGTCGATCGAGGTGATGAAGCGGCCGTCGAGTTTTTCCACACAACGGCCAAACGCCTCGAACAGCGCCGCACGGCTTTCCACGTGCACGGGGCGGATGATCACCGCCGTGCCACCGCCCACCGGCAGCCCGGCCAGTGCGGCTTTGTAGCTCATGCCTTGCGCCAGGCGCGCAGCATCGGCTACGGCGGTTTCATCATTAGGGTAAGCCAGGTAACGACAGCCACCCAACGCTGGGCCCAGGCGACTGTTGTGGATGGCGATGATCGCCTTCAAGCCGGTCACCGGATCAACGCTCAGGTGCAGCGATTCAAGGCGGGTGCTGTGCATGAGCGCAAACATCAATGAGCTCCCGAATCACTTCTGGTAGTGGGCCAAGTATAGGCTTGCGGCAGAAAACTGCTGGATTGCGCTGGAATAAGCCGCGCGTTTTCGTGGGATCTACGACATAAGCGCGTGGGATATCTCTCAAGGTGCTGGACGAAAATTCTCAGCAAGGCTAAAACGGGGGCATACGCCGGAGAACTCGATGAACCCCCGCACAGCTTTTTTCGCCTGCCTGGACCGTTCACCCCCCGCGCTGTTCGAAGCCGCGCTGTGGATTGCTGCCGAGCATGACGCCAGCGTGCAGCCGGCGCTGATCCTGCACGAGCTTGGCGCGCTGCAACAACAGGTCAGCCTGGGCATGCCCCTGCTACCGGCGGATGAACTCGGCCAACCGCTGCTGCGACGCCTGAATGACCTTGGGTTTGCCCAGGATGACCATACGCCATTGCGCCCCGCCGCCGCGCTGCTGGACAAAGTGCTGCAACGCAAACGCGGGCAACCCTTGGCCATGGGCCTGATCGCCCTGGAGATGGCACGACGCCTGGATATCCCCATGGTCGGCGTGAACTTCCCCGGGCACTTCCTGCTGCGGGTACCGGGTGCCGATCACCTGCTGGACCCTTGCGGCGGCCGGCGCCTGTACCCTAACGACTGTCGCGAGTTGCTGGCGCGCCAATACGGGGAGAAGCTGAAATTGCAGGCCGACCACCTGCTGACTGCCGAGCCACGGGCGATCCTGCAACGGCTGTCGCGCAACCTGCGCCAACTCTACCTTGCCAACGACGAACCGTTGGCGGCCCTGGTGGACGCCGAGCGCGTACTGGAACTGGGCAACGCCAGCGCCTCCGACTACCTGGCGCGCGCCAGCCTGTATCAACGCCTGGATTGCCCCAGCGCCGAACGCTTCGACCTGGAACACGCCCTGATGCTCAGCGATGACCCGATCCAGCGTCTGCGCCTGACCGAGCGGCTCGGGCACCTGCCGCCCAACTCAGTAATGCACTGACCCAACTCCCAACTGTAGGAGCGAGCTTGCTCGCGAAGAACGCAAGGGCACCGCGTTAAACCAGGATGCCCGCATTATCGTTGACGTGCTTAGCGAGCAAGCTCGCTCCTACAGTGAGGGTTTGAGAACGTCGCTGTGCAGCGTGTTAGCTCCCGGCGCCCGCACTTGAATAATCAACAACGCTGCAATCACCGCCGGAATCGCGCAGAAGAAGAAAATCTGCTCGACCGGTATATGCATCGCCAGCAACAGGCTGCCAAACAGCGGCCCCAGAATCGACCCGAATCGCCCCACCCCCAACGCCCAGCCCGTGCCGGTGGCGCGCACGTGCGCCGGGTAGAAGTTGCTCGCGAAGGCATTGAGGGTCAGTTGCCCGCCGATGATGCAGAACCCGGCAGCGAACACGCAGGCCACCAGGTAGCGTGGGTTGTCGTGGTTCAAGCCCAGCAAGATGGTGCACAACGCTGCCGCCGCCAACACGCCGGACAGCAACCGTACTTTGCTTTTCAGGCGGTCGGCAAACCAGGCCATGAGAATGGCGCCCAAGGTGCCGGCGAACAGGAACATGGAGGTGACCAGGTTGGCTTCGTTCAACGCCAGGCCGCTTTCGAGCAATAGCGAAGGCAGCCAGCTGATCATGAAATACAGCAGGATCAGGCTGACAAAGAAAGTCGCCCAGATCAGCAGCGTCGGGCGCGCGTAGCCGTTGCGAAACAGCTCCACCACCGTCAGTTTGCTGCCTTGCTCCTTCAAGCTTTCCGCTTCGGTCGCGGGCGGTGGCTGCCAGTCGGGCAGCATCCGCGCCGTGACTCTGCGCAAACGCAGATAGGGCGGCGCATCGCGCAACAGACGCGGCAAGGATTCGGGCAACAGCCATACCAGAAACGGGAACAGCAGCAACGGCGTCACACCGCCCGCCAGGAACACCGCCTGCCAGCCAAAACTGTCGATAAACCCGGCCGCCACAAAGCCACCCGCCGCGCCGCCGAACGAAAAGCCACAGGCGGCCAGCGTCACCATCAAGGTGCGCAGGCGTGGTGGCGAATACTCCGACATCAACGCCATGGCACTGGGCATCGCACCGCCCATGCCGATCCCGCAGATAAACCGCGCCGCCATCAACGTGGTCAGGGAATTGGCGAACACCATCAATACCGTGAGGCTGGCGTAGATCAGCACGCACGCCAGCAGAATGCGTCGCACACCAAACCGATCCGCCAGCGGTGTCACCAGCAGCGAGCCCAGGGTGAGGCCCAGCAGGTTGGCGCTGAACACGGGGCCGAACGCGGATTTTTCCAGGCCCCAATCCTGGGCCAGCGCCGGCACTACATAGCCCAGCACCTGGGCGTCATAGCCATCGGTGACCAGTAGCAGTGCCAGCAGCAGGAGAATCAACCATTGATAGCGCGACACCGGACGGGCGTCGAGTGCCGCGCGAAAGCTGGCAATCTGATTGTGCATCGCAAGGTACCTGTTTTTTTTATGATGGTTCCCACGCTCTGCGTGGGAATACAGCCCTGGACGCTCCGCGTCCGTTTTTAGAACCGTGACGCGGAGCGTCACATGAGGCGTTCCCACGCAGAGCGTGGGAACGATCATTAAAGGTGGTTCAGGGGGTGTCAGGTTGATTGGCGGGGTGGGCCTGCATGAAGGCCGGATGTTGGGCTGCCAACGCTGCCACCCGCCCGATGCGTGGGTATGCCGCCAAGGGCACCTTGAAACGTTCGGCCGCGTACAACTGCGGGATCAGAAACGCATCGGCCAGGCCCGGTTGTTCGCCAAAGCAAAACCCGGTGTCGCCAATCAACTGCTCCACCGCGCCCAGGCCCTGGCTGATCCAATGCCCGATCCATTCCAGCAATTGCGCCTCGTCGTGCCCCCACTTGCGCAGCAAGTTCTGGGTGCTGGAGTTATGCAACGGGTGGATATCACAGGCGATGATCGATGCCACCGCCCGCTCGTGAGCCCTGGCGACCAAATCCTTGGCGAGCAGCGGCGCCTGTGGATAACGCTCTTCCAGGTACTCGATGATCGCCTGTGACTGGATCAACAACGCCCCTTCATCGCTACGCAACGCCGGCACGCGCCCTTGGGGGTTGATCGCCAGGTAGTCAGGCTGGCGGTTGGCGCCGCCGGCCGGCACCAGCAGGTTGACCGGCAGCGCGGTGAAATCCAAGCCTTTGAGGGCCAGGGCAATACGTACTCGATACGACGCAGTAGAGCGGTAGTAGGTATAGAGTTCCATGGCCCTGCCCTCTCAGCGCGCCGCGACCACGGTGCCGCGGCATTCGCCGAAGCCGATGGAGGCAAAGCCCTCGCGGCTGCAACGGGCACGCAGGATGATTTCGTCGCCATCTTCAAGGAATTTACGCACCTCACCGCAAGCCAATTCAATCGGCTTTTTACCGCCTTCGGTAATCTCCAACAGGCTGCCGAACTGCCCAGGCTGCGGGCCAGACAACGTGCCCGAACCAAACAGGTCGCCGGCCTGCAACTGGCAACCGTTGACGCTGTGGTGCGCCACCATTTGCGCCACGGTCCAGTACATATGCTCGGTATTGCTCAAGGTCAGGCGATGGGCGGGCAGGTTTTGTTCACGCATCGAGGCCGTGGTGAGCAGCACTTCCAGTTCGATATCAAAGGCGCCCGCGTTCTGATCACGCTTATCCAGCAGGTAAGGCAGCGGTTGCGGATCACCCTCGGGGCGCGGCGGCTGGGCCTTGCGGAAAGGTTCTAAAGCTTCGGCAGTCACCACCCACGGCGAGATGCTGGTGATAAAGCTTTTCGACAAAAACGGCCCCAGCGGCTGATATTCCCAAGCCTGGATGTCCCGCGCCGACCAGTCGTTGAGCAGGCAGAAACCGGCGATATGCTCGGCGGCATCGCCAATGGCAATCGCATCGCCCATGGCATTGCCCTGGCCGATCCAGATGCCCAGCTCCAACTCATAGTCCAGGCGTGCGCAGGGGCCAAAGGTCGGCTCGGTCTGGCCGGCCGGGAGGGTCTGGCCTTTAGGGCGTCGCACCTCTGTACCCGAGGGACGAATGGTCGAGGCACGGCCGTGGTAACCAATGGGCACGTACTTGTAGTTGGGCAACAAGGGGTTATCGGGGCGGAACAATTTGCCGACGTTTTGCGCGTGCTCGATGCCGACGTAGAAGTCGGTGTAGTCATTGATCTTGGCCGGCAGGTGCATCTGGCAATCGACAGCGCGGTGCAGTACTTGCGCTTCGCGGGTTTGCAGCTCGCTGCCTTCGGCCAGCAGTTCCAGCAGGCGCTCGCGCAGGGCAACGCGGGGGCCACGGCCCAGCTCGAAAAACCCGTTCAACTGCCCGCCCGCAGTGGCTTCAACGGCGCGCCGGGCTTCACCTTCAAACGCGTCCAGCGCGGCATGCAAGTCGAGAATCGCATCGCCAATCGCCACGCCACTGCGCGGTGCCGAGCCATTGATACTGAACACGCCCAGGGGCAAGTTCTGCAGGGGGAAATCCGCGTGACCATTGGCCGAGGATACCCAGCTGCGGGTCTGCGTTGGTTGAGTCATGGGTTATCTCCGGTTCGGGTTGAAGGTGGCGGGCAGCGCGGCCCAGCACGCGTCGTAAGCAGGTTGCAGTTGCGGGCACTCCAGGGCGAACTGGGTCGGGCGCAGCACTTGGCTGGTCTCGAACATGAACGCCATGGTGTTATCGATCTTGTGCGGCGCCAGGTCGGCGTTGATGGCCTTGGTGCAGGTCTCGCCATCCGGGCCGTGGGCGCTCATGCAACTGTGCAGCGATGCGCCGCCCGGCAGGAAGCCTTCGGCCTTGGCGTCGTAGGCGCCCTGGATCAGGCCCATGTATTCGTTCATCAGGTTGCGGTGGAACCACGGCGGACGGAAGGTGTTCTCGGCCACCATCCAGCGTGGCGGGAAGATCACGAAGTCGAGGTTGGCCAGGCCGTGCACGCTGGTAGGTGAGGTCAAAACCGTGAAGATCGACGGGTCCGGGTGATCGAAACTCACCGTGCCGATGGTATTGAAACGGCGCAGGTCATATTTATACGGCACGTTGTTACCGTGCCAGGCGACCACGTTGAGCGGTGAGTGGTCCAGCTCGCAGCCCCACAGCTCACCGAGGAATTTCTGTACCAGCGTGGTCGGTTGCTTGAGGTCTTCGTAGTGGGCAACCGGCGTAAGAAAGTCGCGCGGGTTGGCCAGTCCGTTGCTGCCAATAGGGCCCAGGTCGGGCAGGCGCAGCGGGGCGCCGTGGTTCTCAGCGACGTAACCGCGTGCTTGCGTGTCCAGCAGTTCGACACGGAACTTGAGACCACGGGGCAGCACCACGATTTCCAGCGGCTCGACGTCAAGCACACCCAACTCGGTGGCGATGCGCAGGCGGCCCTGCTCGGGGACGATCAGCAGTTCGCCGTCGGCATTGAAGAACACGCGCTCCATGGAGCGGTTGGCGCGGTAGTTATAGATGCTGATGCCCGAAGGTTTCTCTGCCCCCGCATTGGCGACCATGCCCACCAGGCCGTCAATAAAGTCCGTCGGCTCACTCGGGATATCCAGCGGGTTCCAGCGCAAGCGGTTCGGCGTTACCGCGCCCAGAGGGCCACCGGCCAATTGCCGCGCAAGCTTGGCGAATGCCGGGTGGTTGGCCGACGGCTGGATGCGGTACAGCCAGGTGCGACGGGCTTCGCTGCGAGCCATGGTGAAGGCGGTGCCGGAAAACAGCTCGGTATAGAGCCCGTAAGGGGCTTTTTGCGGCGAGTTCTGGCCGACCGGCAGCGCGCCGGGCAAGGCTTCGCTGGCGAATTCATTGCCGAAGCCCGACAGGTATTCGAGGTTCATGGATCGTCCTCTAAGGGTCAGTTGTATTTATCGTAATCCAGTTACGCATAACGTAATTTGATCACTCTCGACCGTCAAGCTATAAAGACGCCCATTCATCTCTCGGATTCTCGCCCTTCCATGGAAAAGCCCCGCGACACCGGTAAACAGAAAGTCCGCTCGGCGGAAGTCGGCACCGATATCCTCAAGGCCCTGGCCGAACTGTCCCCGGCCACCTCGTTGTCACGCCTGGCCGAACATGTGCAGATGCCGGCGAGCAAGGTGCACCGCTATTTGCAGGCCCTGATCGCTTCGGGTTTTGCCGAACAGAACAGCGCCACCAACCATTACGGCCTGGGCCGCGAAGCGTTGCGTGTAGGGTTGGCGGCGCTGGGCAGCCTGGATGTGTTGAAGGTCGGCGCCCTGCCCCTGGCCGAGCTGCGCGATGAATTGAATGAAACCTGCTTTTTGGCAGTGTGGGGCAACCAGGGCGCGACGGTGGTGCACATCGAGCCAGCGGTGCGTGCCGTCACCGTGGTGACGCAATTGGGCTCGGTATTACCGCTGCTCAGCTCGTCCACCGGGCTGGTGTTCAGCGCCTACCTGCCGTCGCGGGAAACCGTGGAACTGCGCGAGCGCGAGGTTCAAGCCGGCACCGCCCACACCTTGGCGGACGATCAGGCCTATGCCAGCGTGTGCGAGCAAATCCGCAGCCGCGGCCTGCACTTTGTGCATGGGCTGCTGATGCCTGGCGTGGATGCATTATCAGCGCCGGTGTTCAATGCGGTCGGGCACGTTGCGGCGGTGATGACCGTGGTCGGCCCGACCTCACTGTTCCATGCCGATGAAGATGGCCCGGCGGCGCAGCGCTTGCTGGCGGCGACCCGGGCCGTGAGTTGGCGCATGGGCTATCAGCCCTGAATCAGTCTTCGCTGCGGGACAGGGCCGCAGCGACGCGGTTTTCCACGGCTTTTACCTGTGCGCCGGCGACCACGTAGTTGTTGGTCAACATCGCGAACACCAGCTTGCGCCCGTGAGCATCGGTGATGTAACCACTCAATGACGACACGCCGGCCATGGAGCCGGTCTTGGCATGCAGGTTATTTTCCGCCGGGGTGCCGCGCAGGCGGTAACCCAGGCTGCCGCCGGTCATGCGGTCGGCATTGCCGGCAACCGGCAGCGCGTTGTACCAGGCGTCGAACCACGGCTGTTTGCTGGCCGCCAGCAGCAGGTCGGTGAGGGTTTGCGACGACACCAGGTTACGCCGCGACAGGCCGGAGCCGTCCACTTGGCTCAAAGCGCTGGTGTCCAGCCCCTGGCGCTTGAGAAAGCCGGCCACCGCCACGGCGCCCGCCGCTGCCGTGCCATTGTTGGCCGTCTGGCGACCCATGGCCTTGAGCAAGGCTTCGGACATGGCGTTGTTCGAGAGCTTGAGCAGCGGCACGATCAGTTCCTGCAACGGCGCCGATTGGTGTTCAGCCAGCACCGCTACCCCAGCAGGACTCGCCCCGCCCATCACCCGATGCCCCAGCACCTTGATGCCCTGCTGCGCCAAGGCTTGCTCAAACAGGTTGGCCACCAGTTGCGTCGGCTCCCACACGCTGATCAATTGCTGGCTCTGCCGGCCCGGCGCCACCGCGCCGCTGAGCTGCAGCAGGTTGGTGCCATGGCGACGGTTGATCCCATAACTGTTACCCGGCCCGCTGACGGCGCGGTTATTCAGTTGCAGGTAATCGGTGGGCGGGTAGATCTCCACGCCGACCGGCGAGCCGACGCGCAACGGCGCCTTGGCGGTGACCAGCACGCTGCCGGCATCAAAGTCGGTATTGGGCGCCACGGTCAACGCTGAAATCTGCGCGCCGTAGTAAGTGGTTTCATCATCATGGGACCAGTCCACGCCCAGCCGCTCGGCATCGAACCAGGTGTCGTCGAACACCAGGTCACCCTGCACCTGGCGCACGCCCTGGCTGGCCAATTGCGCGGCCAGCGCCTGGTAGTCGGCAAACTGAATACTCGGGTCGCCCAAGCCACGCAGGTACAGGTTGCCAGTCAGCCGGTTGCCCTGGCGTATGCCATTGCTCAGCAGTTGGGTGGCGAAGCGGTAGTGCGGCCCCAACACATCCATGGCCGCCGCCGTGGTCAACAGCTTGAGGTTGGACGCGGGCACCAGCCGGGTGCGTGGGTTGTGCTGATACAGCGTGGTGCCTGTGCGGGCGTCACGTACCATCAGCGAGACCGTGGCGCCTTGCAGCGCCGGGTCGCTCAACAGCTTATCCAGGGTTGCCGGGGTGGAGGTTTGGGAGACGCTGGCGCAGCCGCCCAATAAAAAACTCAAGCCGACCAGCAGGGTGCTGGTGTGAAACCATTTTCCAAAGTGCATCAGTAGCGTTTTCCATAAGCCTGCAATGGCGGCAACGCTAACAGCTCGCTATCAATGTGGCGAGGGCACTGAATGCTCTCCGCTTTCCTGTGGGAGCTGGCTTGCCTGCGATGGCGGCCTGCCAGCCGACGCCTACTACCTGACACCCCACGGTCCCAATGTGGGAGCGGGCTTGCTCGCGAAGGCGGCCTGGCAGTCCACACAGTTGGACCGGGTACATATCCGTTATTTAGGCAACGGCCACTTAGGGTTCCGCCCTGACGGCGGCTCACTTTTGAAAAGCGCAAAAGTAAGCAAAACGCTCTTGCCCCACCACTCGGCACCTCGCTTAGGCTCGGTGTGCCCGTAATCCGTCAGTGATTTGGGGGGCCGCCGCCACGCGCCATCCATGGCGCGGGGCGGCTAAACCGGCATCCCTGCCGGTTTACCCCCCAAATCCCTGTCGAATTCCGGCCAGCGTGGTTTAACGGGGCGCCTAAGATCAAAAGCAGATCAAGATCAAGAGCGACTCGCTTCGCATCGTGGTTACCGTCGATAGCTTCAGAGTTGTTAAATCCCTATGACCATCGCAGGCAAGCCAGCTCCCACAGAAGAATGCCACCAACCCGGAATCAGAAGGTCAACGTGCTTGAGACCGACACCTGCCGCGCATCGCCAATGGACACGAACTGCGTGTTCACCGAAGAGGTGTAATAGGTGCGGTCGAACAGGTTCTTCACATTGAGCTGAAACTTGACCTTCTGCCCATCAAGTTGGGTGTCGTAGCTGGCAAATACATCCGCCACGGTATAGCTCGGCAGCTCAAAACTGTTGGCCGCATCCCCAGCGCGCTCGCCCACATAGCGCGCACCGGCGCCGACCCGTAGTTGATCGCCGCCCAGGATAGTGCCGAAGTCATACACCGCCGACAGCGAACCGGTGTTTTTCGCCACGTTCTGCAGGCGCTTGCCTTTGAGCGTCGGGTCGTCGGTGACCTCGGCATCGGTGTAGGCATAGCTGCCGATCAGGCTCCACTTGTCGGTCAATTGCCCGCTGGCATCCAGCTCCAGGCCACGGGAGCGCACCTTGCCCGCCACGCTGTAGACCGAGGTTAGCCCTTCGCCCACCTGTACGAGTACGTTGCGTTTGTCGATGTTGAACAAGGCCGCACTGGCGGTGATACGCCCCGGCAGGTCGAACTTGGTGCCCAGCTCCCAGGCCTTGGATTCTTCAGGGTCGAGGCTGCCATCCAGCACGGTTTTGTTGGCCAGCGGCGCGATGGTGGAGTTGGGTTTGAACGACTCGGTGTAGCTGCCGTAGAACGACAGTTCATCGGTGTAGCGGTACACCAGCCCGGCCCGCGGCACCCATTTCTGGCCGTTGCCATCGGTGTTGGCGGTGAACGGCACGCCTTTGCCGGCGTATTGATCGTACATTTGATAGCGTGCACCGCCGACCAGAATCCACTGGTCGTTGAGATGAATCGCATCCTGGAAGAACAGCGAGTCGCTGCGCAGCAGGTCCGTCTGGTTGCTGTCCGGCGCGCTGACGTTGGAGCCTGCCACTTCGTTGCCGTACACCGGGTTGTTGTAATTGAAGACACCGCGCGGTGCCTGGCGGATCAAGTCGGCGCGGTAGATCTTGCGGTACTCGTCGTCTAGGCCGAACACCAGGTCGTGTTGCATACCCGCCACATTCAGCTTGCCTTCAAGGCTTGCGGTTGCGAAACGGTCGGTGGTCAGCGCGCCCTGGGTGCCGTCCATGCTGCGGGTCAGGGTGCCGTTGGGGTTGACCTTGACCACCCGCACCTGGCTGGCGTCGTAGGTTTCGCGGTTCCAGCTGTAGCCGAAGTGGGCTTTCCAGTCGTCATTCAGGTCGTGGTCGACGGTCAGGCGATACAGGTCGGAGCGCCCTTCCATATTGTTGAACGGCTCATCCAGGCGGCGGGTCGCGGGGATGTTCAGCGGGTGGCGGGTCTTGGGGTCGATGGCAGTGCCACGGTCAAAGGGCGAGAGAAACTCGCGGTGTTCATAGGCGACAACCACCTGGGTGGTATCACCGTACCAGGCCAGGGACGGCGCCACCAGCGTCTCGCGGTGGGTACCGTAGTTGCGCCAGTAGTCTTCGTCTTCATGATCGACGATCAGACGATAGGCCAAGCCGCTGTCACCGAGGGGCCCGGTGGTGTCGAGGTTGCCGCCACTGCCGTTTTTGCCGCTGCCAAAGGTTGAACCACGCGCGGTCAGAGCCGTGGACTGTACCAGCTCAGGCTTTTTGCTGACGATATTGACCACGCCACCCGGGTCCTGGATGCCGTACAGCAACGATGACGGCCCCTTGAGCACTTCGACACGATCAGCGGTGGCGTTCAACGCCCGGCCCTGCACCACCGGCATGCCGTCTTTCATGATCGAGCCATTACGGTTGTCGCCAAAGCCACGCAGCATCACCGCGTCCTGGGTGCTGCCGAGGGTGTTGGACTGGGTAATACCACTGATATTGCCCAGGGCGTCATCCAGGTTACGCGGCTGTTGATCGCGCAATACTTGGGCGGGCACCACATTCACGGTTTGCGGGGTTTCCAGCAGCAAGCCACGGGAGCGCATCACCGAACTGGTGGGCGGTGGCTGGTAGCTGGTGCTGGCTTGGGTCAAGTCGATGCCGCTGATGGTGGTAGCGCCCAGATTGACCGCGCCATCGGTGGGCACCGGTTCCAGCGCCAGAGTACGGGCGTCGATCTGGCGAAAGGTGAAGCCGGAACGGCCCAGCAGACGTTGCAGGGCCTGGCTCGCGCTCATCTGCCCACTGACCGCCGGGGCGTTGATGCCGTAGGGCGCTTCATCGGTGTAGATCACACTGATCCCGGTAACCCGGCTGAAATCGCTCAACGCCTGGGGCAACGGCTTGGCCGCCAGGGCAAAATTGAACTGGGCGCTGTGCTGCTCCTGCGCCTGCGCCATCGCCAGGGGCAGCAAGGCCAACCCAGACACCGTGAATACCGAGGCTCCCAGCCACTGTTTGACCCAACCGCCCGCCGTCGATTTCATGCTGTGAGCACCCGTGTAGAAAACGCTGTTAATGCGAATTGATCGCAGTTTCATGCACTACACGGATGAGCCGACGATTTACCTCACCTCTGCTGGCAATTATTTTTTATTTACTGCATCTGGGTCCCACCGTTATCACAGCATAGGTATCTACATCACTTTCTGGGCTGTAGCAGCAGACAGTAACCACGATGCGAAGCGAGCCGCTCTTGATCTTGATCTGCTTTTGATCTTAGGCGCCCCGTCAAACCACGCTGGCCGTAATTCGACAGTGATTTGGGGGGTAAACCGGCAGGGATGCCGGTTTAGCCGCCCCGCGCCATGGATGGCGCGTGGCGGCGGCCCCCCAAATCACTGGCGGATTACGGGCACACCGAGCCTAAGCGAGGTGCCGAGTGGTGGGGCAAGAGCGCTTTGCTTACTTTCGCGCTTTTCGAAAGTGAGCCGCCGTCAGGGCGGAACCCTAAGTGGCCGTTACCTAAATAACGGATATGTACCCGGTCCAGCTGTGTTGACTGTTAGGCCGTCTTCGCAGGCAAGCCCGCTCCCACATTTGGATGGTGGTGTGTCAGGTAGATCAGTGTCGGCTGTCAGGCCGCCATCGCAGGCAAGCCAGCTCCCACACTGGCCACATAGTGCCTACAGAGGTGATTCGTTCACCCTTCAGGCAGCGATGCCCTGGATACGAAACCCCCAGCGCGGAAAATGCACATGCACCGTACCACCACGCTCATCCGTGCGACGCAGGATCAGCTCTTCACGCCCAGCGAACAGCAACTCCCCGGCCACCGGATCAACACCATAGTCGATAGCCGCAATGGTCACCTCCTGACCCACCTTAAAGCCGTTCAAATCCTCGAACACCTCATCCGGCAAAGGTGCCGGTGTAGCATTGCGGGCGATATCCAAAGCCTGCTCCGCGGTCATCTGACTGGCGGTTCCATGACCAAAACCCAGCACGCGCCCCAGCCAGGCCAGCACAGCCGGGTAAGCATCCACCAAAGGCGCGGTGACAGGCGTGGCCTTGAGGAACCACAGCGAGTGGGCCAAGGCAAAGTCGGCAATCGACGGCGCGCCGAACAGGAAGTCGCCGGACTCCCGCTGCAGCTGTTGCTCCAACCGCGCCATGATCGCCGGCCATTGGTGCTTGGCCAACTCAGCCGGGAGCTTGCTCGCCGTGCCGCCACTGAACAGCGCGGCGCGGTCAGCGATAAAGGCCTTGATGGCCTCGGGCGGTAACTTGCCAAAGCGCACCGCCACCGACTCGGGCTGGAACACCAGGCTGACGGCATGGGCGAACACCACGCTGTCGGCCCAGGTGGCGAAGGTCTGGGTGATCATTTCCTGGCCCAGCGGAAACAGGGCCGGCGAGGACTTTTCCTGCTCCAGACGGCGAGCGATCAGGGCGGTGTCGCAATAGATATCCGCTCCCACCTGCAGCACCGGAGTTTTGCGGTAACCGCCGGTCAAGGCCGTCAAGTCGGGCTTGGGCATCACCGGCGAGATGTGTACGGAATGCCAGGACAGGCCTTTAAAGCCCAGCAACAGCCGCGCTTTTTCCGCAAAGGGTGAGGTCGGGTAATGGTGCAGGATGAGCTCAGACATACGGGTTTCCGCTTGGCGAGTGAGCGAGCAGATTACCGCGCAAACGGTCCTGACTGCGTGATGGGAACCTATCAGTCAGAGTGATGAGCCATTTGCGGCCAGGCATTCCTTGGCGCTCTTCTTCAACTTTTTGATCAGGCGTTCCTGACGCAACGCCTCCCCCTTGCTCGCACACTGCTCGGTGTACACCAGCGCCACTGCCGGGCTGGACAGAAAAAACCGCGCGCCCTTGCCGCTTTGGTGCGAAGCGAACCGGCGTACCGGGTCGTTGCTGATGCCGCAATACAGCGCGCCATTGGCGGCGCGCACCAGGTAGACATACCAAGGCTTGGGTTCAGGCGTACTCACGGACAGGTTCGGCAAGGCAAAGGGGCGCGCAGTTTATCAACGACTGGCCTGGAATGCCTTCAGGCCTTTGTTCGCCTGGGCGCGCACGGCGTTGCGTACCAGCGGCGTCCAGCCCAACAGCAGGCCCTTGGTGCCCAACGCCTGGCGCGACCAGCGCCACAGGTCGAAGTGGTCGTGGTGCTCGCAGATCTTGCCGTCACGCAATACAAAGCGCGCCTGGATATCGTTGACCACCGTATTGCCGGTTGCACTGAACAGGTAGGTGGCTACCCAATGCGCACTGCCGGTGCGCTCGTCGCTGCGCACTTGGTCGAAGGTCAACGAAAAATCCTTGGCACGGGTGGTGAGCATGCGCCACATGTCCCCTGCGTCACGGCCTCGCAGTTCTCCAAAGGCCGGGTCGCTGAACACCACGTCATCGCTGTAGCAGGCGACCATGGCCTCGGCATCCAGACGCTGGAAGGCGCTGTAGAACTGGCTGATCAGGGCATTATGGGCAT
The DNA here is from genome assembly GCF_002591235.1 of Pseudomonas sp. FDAARGOS_380. Lineage (NCBI taxonomy): Bacteria > Pseudomonadati > Pseudomonadota > Gammaproteobacteria > Pseudomonadales > Pseudomonadaceae > Pseudomonas > Pseudomonas sp. FDAARGOS_380. The sequence goes on from NZ_CP023969.1 coordinate 514,686, forward strand.
CACTCATGGGCAGGCTCCGCAGGCGTCAAAAGAGTAGGCGCACGATAAGCCGCCCAGGCCGTCATGGCTACTGTCATTCGCCACGCAAATAAGCGCGCTACGGCGCTATCCCGGTACTGCGGGCATAGGCGAACAAGTCAACGTCGGTGGAAATACTCAGGCGCTGCATCGCCGTGCTTTTTTGCTTGCTGATGGTGGAGATGCTGCGGTTGACCTGGGCTGCAATCTGGCTGACGGTCATGCCGCTGGCCAGCATGCGCACCACTTCGCGTTCCTTGCCGGACAACTGCGGCTCCTGGGATTGATCGCCAGTGCCGGCTTCCACCAGTTGTACCCGCAGGCATTCACTGGCGAAGGTCTGGCCAGCACACACCGCCTTGATCGCCAAGGGCAACTCCTTGGCCGAAGCACTTTTGGCGACCACTGCCCTGGCGCCGTGGGCAAAGGCTGCGCGTAACGTGGCGACGTTGGCGAACATGGTGACCAGTACCACCGGCAACTGCGGATACTGGCGCTGCAACAGGCCCAACAAGCAGTAGCCATCGGCCTGCTGGCCGCCTGGCATGGCGAAGTCCGTGACCAGTACGTCGCACGGCGTGCGACTGAGCACGTCGAGTAACTGATCGGGACCGTCGGCCTCACCGACCACTTTGCACTTGCCATTCGCCTCGATCACAACTTTCTGTCCGACCCGGACAATAGGATGATCGTCAGCAATAATTACTCGAAGCATAGGCACCCACGAATGATGGCAACTTGAATCCGCGCAAAATACCTCTGCCTGCGATCATCAACAACTGCTAACAAAGAGGCGCTTGCGGCCGAACCCAATGTTCAGTAGTGGCTGTTTTTTGGACTACAACACAATAGGAAAATACCTACAGCCAAACTTAGACCAACGACCAGGTAAAACGCTCTGCAACAGCATTCTTCACAACTCAGACAGATACTCCAGATAAGCGCACAGCCGTGCTTCAAACACTTCCAGTTGCGCCTTGTGCGTAGCGACACCCTTGTCCTGGACCTGTTCGATCAAGCTCACGGCACTGGATTCCAACCCCGTGCCGCCCAGAAATACCAGGCTGCCCACCAGCCGATGCAGACGCTCGGCGGTCAATGGCGCGTTCAACGTCACACGGGCATGACGTAACACCCGCTGGTCTTCCCAGGCCTCCATCAACAGGGTTTCCAGCATTTGGTCGACGACCAGGTCGCTACCAAACGTGGTCACAAGCGTGGCACGGGTGGGCCAGTTCGCCACCGCAGCAGCAGCGTATGGCTCGACAGAACGGCCTTCCCCGTCTGGTAACCAGCGCACCAGCACGGCGTGCAGTTGTTCAAGGGTCAGGGGTTTGAGCAGCCAGGCATCCATGCCGGCCTTGCAGCAACGTTGGGGGCTGTCGTTTTGCAGGTTGGCGGTCAAGGCAATGATGGGCACCCGCTTCAACCCGTGCTTGCGCTCATGCTGGCGAATCGCACGGGCCATGCTGTAACCGTCCATGAAGGGCATCCGGCAATCACTGATCACCAGGTCGAAGGGCCGGTTGGTAAAGGCGTCCAATCCCATAAAGCCATCGGTGGCCAACGCGTGTCCGAGCCCCAGTTTTTGCAACAACCAACCCAGCAACAGGCGATAGGCTGAATGATCCTCCACGACCAGAACATTCAAGTCCTGCCAATGAGGCGGGGGAGAAAAAGGCGGTTTGACTGTCCGGCTCGCTCCTGCGGTTGAACCTCCTGGCGAACCCATCAGTACCTCTTCGTGGTGATTAATTCGGCAGCCATCCAGGGCACTGATACAGCAATGCCAGGCGCACCCTTTTGATTGTTATCGGCTTTCAACCTATAACCTTTTGAATGGCCTTACGCCGATACAACAACTACGAAAAACGCCGCGAAAATCTACCGTCCCGCACCGCGTTTACAGCCCAACCCGCCAATGTCGTATTAGTTGTATTTCCCCCTCAAAGCCCCCTCGCTAAATTGTGCCCACCCCAAAAGAGGGACGGCTTGCCACTTCCCGGCAACGCAAAAAAACAGTGAGAACGCCACCACGCCAACCACTCGCCCACACAGGGCCGAGCGCTGACCTGTACGCGTCTCTATCTGCCAGACTGCAATGGAACAATTGGAAATGAAAACCCCTGTATCCCTGTTGAGCAGTGCCCTGCTGCTCACCATGACATCCTCGGTGTTTGCCGCCAGCAGCGTCGACCTGAGTGTCAAAGGGTTGATCACGCCCAGCGCTTGTACACCAAGCCTGCCAGGTGATATCGACTTCGGAAAAATCGCGGCAAAAGACCTGAATATCGACACCGGTACCTTGCTTGAACGCAAGACCGTGCCACTGAGCGTGAACTGCGATGCAGCAACGCTGTTTGCCATCCAGCCCATCGACAATCGAGCCGGCTCTGCGGTTAACAGGTTTTACTTTGGCCTGGGCATGACCAACGAAAACCAGAAGCTGGGGCGGTATCTGCTGGCGTTCACCAACCCGGTGGCCGAAACCCCCTCCACCCTGTTGGCCATGTACAACGCTGACGGGTTCTGGGTGACGCTGCTGTCTGACGAAGTCATTGGCCCCCACGTACTGGTGGCGCTGGGCAGTCGGGGCGACAGCGGTTGGGCGCCTCACCCTATCAAGGACGCGGTCATGGATGTCACGCTCGAAGCGACGATTAACCCCGCAAAAGACCTGACATTGACCGACGAAGTCGCGATCGACGGTTCCGCGACCTTTGAAGTCAAGTACCTGTAAATGGACGCCTCCCACATGAAAACCTGCATGCCCCTGCTGGGCGGTGCCCTGCTGCTCGCCCTGTCCAACGCCGTGTGCGCCGCCAGCAGCGTAGACCTGACCGTCAAGGGCCTGATCACGCCCAGCGCCTGTGCGCCCAGCCTTTCCAGCGGCGGCCTCGTCGACCACGGCAAAGTCGCAGCCAAGGATTTGAAGCCCGACCACTGGACAATGCTGGACAACCACACCCTGCAACTGGCGATTACCTGTGATGCGCCAACCCTGTTGGCTCTAAAGGGCATCGATAATATCGGTAACGCGTTTGACTCACGAAACAGCTATGGCTTGGAGTTGGTCGGCGACAAGAAATTGGGCGAATACCTACTGACGCTAAGTAATGCTATGGCTGACGGCGCGGTGATCTCCACGATTGAATCTGTGGATAACGGTCTCACCTGGCATGAAAGTTACCCAGGTGACGCCTGGCCGGTTACCTCCCACGCTTCGTTTGGCGATCGCTCCTCCGGCAGTTGGGCACCCTCCCCGGTCCAGCAGGTCACGGCAGACCTGATGGTGCACACCCTCATCGCTCCCACTGCCGGCATGGACCTGAGCACAGAAGTGCCGATCAACGGCTCCGCCACCCTTGAAGTGAAATACCTGTAACCGCCAACCCACCCACAGGACGTGACCCATGGTTAGCCCCCTCACCACCCTCACCGCGACATTGTTGCTGATCGGCGCCGGCCCGGTATGGGCCGCCAGTAGCCAGGACTTGACGGTCAAAGGGGTCATCACCCCCAGCGCCTGCGCGCCCGTGGTCTCCGGCGGCGGCACCGTCGACTTCGGCAAGGTGTCGGTCAAAGACCTCAATGCCGACACCTACACCGACCTGCCCAGGGAAACCCTGCTGCTGAGTGTGCGTTGCGAAGGGCCGACCATTTTCACCCTGAACACCATCGACAACCGTGCGGGCACTGCCGCCAGCCACTTCAGCTGGCACGGCCTGGGCATGACGCCCAGCGATGAAAAAGTCGGCGATGCCGGGCTTGGCCTGTATAGCCCGGTGGCCGATGGCGTCCCGGTGCGCACCATCACCTCCCGGGATGGCGGCGTGACCTGGATCCCCTCGGTGATGCTCAGCCACACCTTGTTGACGGCCGTCGCCGACAGCGACGGCCTGGCGCCGATTGCGATCCAGGAACTGGACGCCGAAATACGCCTGATTACCCACATCGCCCCCGCCAGCAACCTGACGCTGACCGACGAAGTGCCCATCGACGGCCACGCCACTGTGCAAGTCAATTACCTCTAAGGAGCCTCCCGATGAAAACCCGATTGACCACCCTGGCCGCCAGCGCCCTGCTGCTCCACTCGGCCGCCACCTTCGCCGCCTCCAGCGTGGACCTGACCGTCAAGGGCCTGATCGTGCCCAGCGCCTGTACGCCGAGCCTGTCAGGTGGGGGCGTGATCGACCATGGCAAGATCTCCGCCAAGGATCTGAACCCGGACAACCCGACAGTTATCGGCAACCATACCCTGGTCATGGCGGTCAATTGCGACGCTGCGATCCAGTTCGCCGTGCACTCGATCGATAACCGCGCCTCTTCAGGTATCACGTCGAATTACGGCCTGGGCTTTGTCAACGATACCCAGAAATTGGGTGGATATAGCCTCACGCTTGCCAACCCGATTGCCGAGGATGGCGTAGTGGTGCAACCCATTGCATCGAACGACCAAGGCAATACCTGGTTTAAAGAAACGTTCTGGGATCCGGGCCTGTACATGTCGGTCGCCGCAATGGACGACGACAGCCAGCCGCTGGCGGTCAAAGACCTGACGGTCGATTTGCAGGTGCAGACCTTCATTATGGGCACTGCCGGCCTGGACCTCAGCAACGAAGTCACCATCGACGGCTCCGCCACCCTTGAAGTGAAGTACCTCTGACCCATGGCCGCCCCGTCCTTGAATAGTGGCAGGCATGGGCGGCGTCTGGCGTTGCCCGTGCTGATGGCATGGGGGCGAAATGTGGTCATGGTGCTTGGCCTGGCCGCGATGACCGATGCCCACGCAGCGTCGGCTGTCGACCTTACGGTTACCGGCCGGGTCACCCCGGACGCCTGCCATATCGAGCTGACCCATGACGGCACCGTCGATCACGGCAAGATTCCTGCTCACAGCCTCAACGCCGACGAGTTCACCGTGCTGCCCATCCAGACGCTCGACCTGCGTGTGCAGTGCGCCAGGCCCATGCTGTTTGCGTTGGTGGGCATTGACGAGCGCGCCGACTCCTCGTCGGCCCCGGCTTATTTCTACGGGCTGGGCAGGAATATCCACGTCCCCGAAGAGCGCCTGGGTTCTGTGGCGTTGGCCTATCGCAACGCGGTGGGCGATGCGCAGGCCATGCAGGTAATGGCGTCCAGCGACAACGGTGAAACCTGGTCCCAGGAGCCCAATGCCTACCCCCGCACGTACATGGCCTTTGCGCCAGTCGGCGACCGCCAACCGGACTTCATCGGCCAACTGACCGTCCAGCTTCAGGTGAGCACCGCCATCAACTTTTCCCAGTACCTGACCCTGGACCAGGAAGTCCCGCTCGACGGCGCCATCGTCCTGGACCTGCGCTACCTCTGACCGCCCCTCTTTATTGGCTAATGGAAACCCGTCATGACGACGACATTCTCAAACACCGCTGTCGGCCTGATTGCCTTGCTCTTGATGCTCGGCGACCAGGTTAAAGCCGACGGCATGGTCCCGGACACCTCCGTGGTGATCGTGCACGAGGCCGAAGGCGAAGCGGCCGTGTCGGTGACCAACACCGACAGCCAACTCGCCCTGTTGCATGTGACCTTGCAGGACATTCCGGAAGACACCGAACCGCTGCTGGTGGTGACACCGCCGCTGTCACGCGTCGAAGCGTCCAAATCCCAGCTGGTGCGTTTCATTCTGCAAAACCAGCAACCGTTACTGACCCAGCGGCTTAAACGCGCGGTGTTCGAAGGCATGCCCCAGGGCCGCGCCGCCACCGCCGCCGGGCATGCCCGCGTGGGCGTGACCGTGCGCCAGAACCTGCCGGTGATCGTGCACCCCAAGGGCCTGGCGCCCAACCGCACGCCCTGGACCGACCTGACCTGGACACTGCGCGACGGCCAGTTGCAGGTGCGCAACGACACGCCGTACGTGGTGCGTCTGGCGCAGGAGTTGTTACTGCTGCCAGGCGACGGCAAGGCCCTGCTGCCGCGTACGTATGTGCTGCCCGGCGAAGCCTTGAGCGTGCCGGCCAGCAGCAGCCAGGCCAAGACGGTCAGGCTGCAACCGGCCACGGTGTACGGGTTTGCGGTCAAGGCTTACGACGCACCGATCAGCTTCTGACCGAACACCCCAGGCGGCGTACCACCCTGCGCCGCCTGAGTAACGAAGTGACGGCTTATTGATCGTCACCAGAACGCCCGGCCCACAAGGCCTGTGCGTTCACTACTCGAGTACCTTGCGTGAAAACAGTATTGAGTTACCGTGACGGCGAAGCCGTGCCCGCTCCCTCTGCCAGCCCTGCCCTGGTGCTGGCGTTGCTGCTGTGTGCGCTCATACCGGCCAAGGTGTGCGCCGAAGTTTCCAGCCCGTCCAGCTTCGATGCCCAGACCTTGCAACAACGTGGTATCGACCCACAGCTGGCCAGCCTGTTGCTCTCCGCACCGCGTTACGCGGCCGGGCAACACACCGTCAACCTGCGCGTCAACGGCCAGCGCCGTGGCCGGCTGGCGGTGAACTTCGATCAGCAAGGCAAGCTGTGCTTTGACCGCGCCTTGCTGGACGCCGCCAATCTGCTGCCGCTCGGTGAAATCGAGGGCTGCGATGATTTTCTTGCGCGCTACCCGCAAACCCTTGTGGAGCCAGACCCGTCGACACTGACGGTGTCGCTGGTGGTGCCCACCGACGCCCTGCGCCCCGTGCAGCAGGATATCTCCGGCTACGAAACCGGCGGCTTTGCCGGGCTGCTCAACTACGACCTCAGCGGCTTCTACAACCGCTTCGGCGATGACGCCAGCCGGTTTGGCTCGGCCAATACCGAGGTGGGGTTCAATGCCGGCGACTGGAACGTGCGCAGCCGCCAAGTGCAGACCTGGCAGGATGGCCTGTCACGCAGCACCCACCTGGAAGCCTATGCCCAACGTACCTTCGCCAGCCACCAGACGGTGCTGCAAGCCGGGCAAATCAACCTGTACAACCCGGTGCTGTCCGGCGCGCAGATCACCGGCGTGCAAGTGCTCACCGAGCACGCCCTTCAAGAACAGGGCCAGGGCGCGCTGATCCAGGGCATCGCCAACAGCCCGGCCCAGGTAGAGGTTCGCCAGAACGGCGCGTTGATTCATTCCACCGTGGTGCCCGCCGGGCCCTTTACCCTCACCGATGTGCGTCGCTTGAACACCCGCTCGGACGTTGAAGTCACGGTCAAGGAAAGCGTCGGCGCTGAACGACGCTTCACCGTGCCAGCGGCCATGCTCGGGCTCGGGTTACCAGCCCCGGGTTACTCCGTGGCAGCGGGCCGAGTGCGTAATGTGGGCGATGCCAAAGGCGAGGATCCGTGGGTAGTCAGTGGCGGCTGGACCGGCACCTTGCACCCGCAATTGACCCTCGGCACGGGCGTGCTGGCGGCCAGTCAATACCGCTCGGTGGGCGCCAGCCTGGGCTGGTTGCCGTGGCTGGACAGTCAGATCCAACTGTCCACGCAAGTGTCCAACAGCCAGGCGCAAGAAAAAGTCTCCGGCGTACAGACCGATCTGTCGTGGTCCCAGCGCCTGGGTGAGCAGTGGTCGATCAGCGCCGCCAATTCCTGGCGCAGCATCGGCTATCGCGAACTTGAAGAAAGCACTTACGCGCGCGACGACAACAACCGGGATTCGCGCTACCGCGACCAGCAAAGCCTCAACCTGGGCTGGTCCCATCCACGTCTGGGAGCGTTCAGCGCCGGGGTTTCGCGCTCGGCCAATTTTGCCGGTGACAGCAGCAGCCGGGCGCTGGCCTCCTGGGGCACGAGCATCGGTGCGGTGTCGTTGTCGGCCAGCGCCGAATGGCAAATGGGCGGCGACCAGCAGCAGGACAACGCGGTGTACCTGAATATCAGCGTACCGCTGGGCGAGAGTCGTCGGCTGCGCAGCTGGGTGCGCAATTCCGGCGGCGAAAACCGCACCGGCCTGGGCCTCACCGAACAGATCGACGACCAACTCAGCTACCGCGTCAGCGCCGAACACGACAGCAGCGACCATCAAGTGGAAACCACCCTGGGCATCTCCGCGCTGCCACGCTACAGCCAGCTGGATGTCAGCTACAGCCGCTCCGACGCCGAGCGTTCCAGCTATCAAGGCGGTGCGCGCGGCGGTGTGGTGCTGCATGGCGACGGCGTGACCTTTTCCCCCTACCCGGTGCGCGACACCTTCGCGCTGGTGTCGGTCGGCGACATGAGCGGCATCAAGCTCAGCACCCCCAGCGGCCCGGTGTGGACCGACTGGCAAGGCCAGGCAGTGGTGCCGCAGGTCGCCGCCTACGGGCGCAGCCCGGTGGAAGTGCAAACGCGTTCATTGCCGCGCAATGCCGATATCAACAATGGCCTGGCCATGATTTCGGCCGGCCGTGGCGCCGTGGACCGCGTCGAGTTCGGTGTCGGCCTGACCCGCCGCCTGCTGCTCACCGTCAGCAACGACCAGGGCGCGCCGCTGCCGGCGGGTGCCTCGGTCAGCAGTGCCGACGGCGAGTTCATCACCCTGGTGCAGGAAGGCAGCCAGGTGTTTCTACCCAATGTGCTGGGCCAATCGACGCTGTGGATAACTACGCCCCAGGGCAGTCGTTGCCAATTGCGTTATTCGCTGCCGGAAAAAGCCGACCCCTCGGTGTACTTCGAAACGGCCCCCGCACGCTGTCACGCACCTTGAGGATTCCCGCCATGCCCCTTGCAAGCTGTTTGCGTCAACTGTGCCTGGGGCTGTTGGTCGGCGTCGCCGGCACAGCCCAGGCTTTTGAAGAATGCCAACTGAACGTCAGTGAACCCTTGCTGGATTTGAGCCTGATGAGCCGCCTGGCCCAGAACGACAGCGCACCGCAACGCCTGCTCGGCGAGCGTCGACTGAGTGTGACCGTCAGTTGCCCCCAGGCCGAAGACCTCAGCCTGTTCTACCGGGCGCAAGCTGCCAACCCACAGCGCTGGCAGTTTACCGAGCACGGCAGCTACGCCATTGAAGTCGGGAATGCGCTGCTCGACGGCCGCGCGGTGGAGCTGGGTGTGCTGCCCGCCGTGGGGCAGGCGCCCGTAGCCACCGGCAGCGTCATGCAATGGCGACCCGACCACGGCATCGCACCGGTGGAACGGGGCGTGGTGCTCAACGGAAAAACCCTGGCGCTGCAATTGACCCTGCGCGCCTGGGCCGACCCTGCCGCCACCCAAGTACGCGATGCGACCACCTGGGAAGTCGCCGGCATGTTGTACGGCGCGCGCCACGGGCGCTATCGGGAACTGACACTGCGCGCGCACTTCGCGCCTATCGCCTGCCTGCCGAGCTTGTCCGACCAAGGCGTGGTGGACTACGGCACCCTGTACGCCAAAGACCTCAACGCCAGCACTGAAACACCGCTGCCCACCCGCACCTTGCGCCTGAACGTGAGCTGCGACGCGCCCATCCGCTTCGCCCTGCGCATGAAGGACAACCGCGACGGTTCGGCCACGGGCGGCACCGATGAAACGGCCTATGGAGTGGACCTGGATGCCAGCCGCAACAAGATCGGGCGCTTTTATCTGACCATCGACCCGGCCGAATTCAGCGCCGATGCCCTCCCCACGCTGTACCGCACCGACTCCACCAGCAATGGCGTGGCGTGGAGCAGTTCCACCGCACGGCAGATCCCCATGGCGGCCAACAGCATCATGGGCTTTAGCGACAAAACCGGCGTTACCACAGGGCCAGTCGCCCTGCAGACCCTGACCGGCACGATGCGCATCAAGACGTACCTGGCGCCGATGCAAACCCTGGACTTGCGTGACGTGGTGCACATCAACGGTTCCGGCACGCTCGAAATCGTCTACCCCTGAGCCCCCTGTAAGGAGTCCCTCCCATGAAAACCCGCATCCTTTCCAGCCTGTTGTCACTGGCCTGCGCGCCCTCGGTGCTGGCCGCCTCGACGGTAGACCTGAGCGTCCACGGCCTGATCGTCCCCGCCGCCTGCATGCCGCAGCTTTCCAGCGGTGGCCTGATCGACTACGGCAAGGTTGCCCAGCAAGACCTGAACCTGGAGACCGCCACGCGCCTGCCCTTGAAGACGCTGCATGTCGGCATCGCCTGCAATGGCCCCGTCCGCTACGCCCTTCGCATGCGCGACAACCGCGACGGTTCGGCCATGGTCAACAGCGAGATTTACTACGGGCTGGGGTTTGATAGCAGCGGCAACCGCCTGGGGGTTTACTCCATGACCTTCGACCCGCGGCAAACCCAGGCCAGCAACACCGCGCAGGTCTATGGCACCGAGTCCACCACCGGTGGCCTGGCGTGGCGCACCTCCAATCTCAACCCCATCGATATTGGCTCGCGAAGCTACCTGGGCTTTACCGACGTGGAGGGCAGCGTCAGTGGGCCCACGGCCATCGGTACCCTGGGGGGCAATGTCACGGTGCAGACCGTGATCAATGCCCGCCAGAACCTGGACCTGAGCGTGGAAACCCCGCTCGATGGCTCGGCCACGCTGGAAGTGGTGTACCTCTAGACCTTCTCGCTGGTGACCTGCACATAGCGCGCACGCCCGGCACCCAGGCCGGCCACGATGGCACCCAGGCCGATCACGGCGAAGATCCAGCCAATGGCCGTCCAGCCGCCGGTCCAGTCATGCACCAGGCCGACCGCGAACGGGCCCATCGACGCCAGGGTGTACCCGATGCCCTGGGCCATGCTCGACAGGTTGGCCGCCACATGGGAATCGCGCGAGCGCAACACGATCAAGGTCAGTGCCAGGCTGAAGGTACCGCCCTGCCCCAGGCCGAGCAAAATCGCCCAACCCCACAGGCCCTCCAGCGGTGCATACAGGCAACCGAACAGCCCGCCGAGGGTCAGCAGCATCACCACCACAATCGCCAGGCGCTGGTCCTTGCCGCGCGTTGCCAGCCACGGTGCGGCCAGGGAGCTGAGCAGTTGCACGATGATCGAGCCCGACAGCGCCAACCCGGCTTCGGTCGCGCTCAGGCCACGGCCGATCAGGATCGACGGCAACCAGCCGAACACGATGTAGGCCAGAGACGATTGCAGACCCATGTACAGGGTGACCTGCCAGGCCAGGGGATCGCGCAATAAACCCTTTACACGATAGGCCACACGATGGGCTCCGTGCTTCTGCCCAATCTGGGGCAACCAGACCAGGGCCGCCACCAGGGCCGGCAGGATCCAGAAGCCCAGGCCGATTTTCCAACTGTCGCCAAAGGCGTGGCTCAGAGGTACGGAGGCGCCAGCCGCCATGGCGGCGCCCAAGCACAACGCCATGGTGTAAACACCGGTCATGGCCCCGGCCTGCCGGGCGAAATCGCGCTTGACGATACCCGGCAGCAACACGCCGATGATGCCAATGCTCGCCCCGGCAACCAGGCTACCGAGGAACAGCCCCACCTCACCGAACGAACTGCGCAGGATGATCCCGCCGGCCAGGGTCAGCAGGATACCGAGCACCACGCGCTCGGCGCCGAAACGTCGCGCCAGCATCGGCGCGGTGGGCGCGAACAGGCCCAGGCACAGCACCGGCAAGGTGGTCAGTAAACCGGCCTTGGCGGCAGACAAGCCCAAACTGCTCGAAACCTCTGACAGTAACGGCGACAGGCTCGACAAGGCCGGGCGAAGGTTCAAGGCCACCAACACCAGGCCCAGCAACAGCAGCCATGGCCGAACCACGCTCGGCGGCGCCTGCTGCACGCTGTCGTCGTCAGCTTCGGCGTCGATCAACAGTTCTTCGAGTTCGGTCTTGCGTGGGGCTTCAGGGTTCATTGATCAACTGCCGGCAGAGGGATTTGGCGCGGTCCGGGTCTTGTTGTTCCACCGCATCGAGCAGCGCTCCATGCAGGTCGAACACCGCCTGGCGTCGCGGTGAGCGGTTCAGGGTCTGGCGCAGTTGCGCGCCGACAATGGCGGAGAAATAGTGGTACAGCTCGCTCAAGGCCGGGTTGTGCGCCGCGTCCACCACGTGCTGGTGGAACGCCAGGTCGGCGCTGATATAGGCCTCCAGGTCACCGTGATACCGCTCGGCGCTGAGAGCGAGCGCCTTGCGCAATGCCGTAAGGTCCGCTTCGGTACGACGCAATGCCGCAAGGCCGATGGCCTCCACTTCCAGAATCTGACGCGTCTCCTGCGCTTGCTCCAGCGTGCAATGAGACAGCGCCCGCATCGTGCCCAGCGGATCGGTCATCGAGCGCAAATAGCTACCGTCGCCCTGGCGAATGTCGATCAAGCCCGAAAAGGCCAACACCCGCATGGCTTCACGCACGGTGTTCCGGCTGATCCCCAGCTCGGCGGACAACTCGGGCTCGGTGGGCAGGCGCTCGCCGATCGCCCATACGCCCTGAGAAATGCGCCGGCGCAGTTGCTCCAGGGCCTGGTCAACCAGGGAGCGTTTGATCAGCGGGGCGATGTCTGTCATGGGATTTGCGCTTTCGTCCAATCATAGGATGAATTTTCCTACAGGCTATTCGGAGTTGCCTACAAAGGCAACGCACTAGGGTTCTTAGGCAGGAAAAGGAGCAGTATTTTCGATTGAAAATTACCCTCAGAGGGTAATTATTGGACGCAGGTGTCTTATGGAAAAGTAGAAAACCTTATGGCGGCCCAAGCCTCCTGAACCATGCCGTGTAGGAGCGAGCTTGCTCGCGAAAAACGTCAACGAGAACGCGTGTTTCCTGATTGAACGCGGCGCCTGTGAGTTTCTCGCGAGCAAGCTCGCTCCTACAAAAATCCTTGACTGAACGGCATTAGGCTACCAGGCCGGGTTTATTTTTTAACGCTCCATCAATGCAGTATCTGGCTCAAGAACAACCGGGTCCGCTCATTCTGCGGGTTGTCAAAGAAGTCATTCGGCGCCGCCTGCTCGACGATCTCACCCTTGTCCATGAAGATCACGCGGTTGGCCACGGTGCGGGCAAAGCCCATTTCGTGGGTCACGCACAACATGGTCATGCCGTCTTCGGCCAGGCCGATCATGGTGTCCAGTACCTCTTTCACCATCTCCGGGTCCAGCGCCGACGTCGGCTCATCGAACAGCATGATTTTTGGCTTCATGCACAGCGCGCGAGCAATCGCCACGCGCTGTTGCTGGCCACCTGAAAGCTGACCCGGAAACTTGTGGGCCTGCTCCGGAATGCGCACGCGCTCCAGGTAATGCATGGCGATTTCCTCGGCCTTGCGCTTGGGCATCTTGCGCACCCACATCGGCGCCAGCGTGCAGTTTTGCAGGATGGTCAAATGCGGGAACAGGTTGAAGTGCTGGAACACCATGCCGACTTCACGGCGGATCGCTTCGATCTGCTTGAGGTCGTTGGTCAGCTCCACGCCATCGACCACGATGCGGCCTTGCTGGTGTTCTTCCAGGCGGTTGAGGCAGCGGATGGTGGTGGACTTGCCCGAGCCCGACGGGCCGCACAGCACGATGCGCTCGCCCTGCTTGACGTTGAGGTTGATGTCTTTCAACACGTGGAACTGGCCGTACCACTTGTTGACGCCCTGCATCTGGATAATGCCTTCAGGGCTCACAGGCTGTTTGATTGCTTCGCTCATCAAAAAACTCCTAACGCTTGTGGCCAGTGTCGAGCTTGCGTTCCAGATGCATGGAATAGCGCGACATACCAAAACAGAAAATCCAGAACACCAAAGCGGCGAACACGTAGCCTTCAGTGGCCATGCCCAGCCATTTGGGGTCGGCGGCGGCTTGCTTGACGCTGTTGAGCAGGTCGAACAGGCCGATAATGATCACAAGGCTGGTGTCCTTGAACAGGGCAATGAAGGTGTTGACGATCCCAGGGATCACCAACTTCAAGGCCTGCGGCAAAATCACCAGGCCCATGCTGCGCCAGTAGCCCAGGCCCATCGCCGCAGCGGCTTCGTATTGCCCCTTGGGAATCGCCTGCAGACCACCGCGCACCACTTCGGCCACATAGGCCGACTGGAACAGGATCACACCGATCAGCGCCCGCAGCAGCTTGTCGAAGTTCATGCCCTCGGGCAGAAACAGCGGCAGCATCACCGACGACATGAACAGCACGGTGATCAACGGCACGCCGCGCCAGAACTCGATGAAGGTCACGCAGACCACCCGAATGGCCGGCATGTTCGAACGCCGTCCCAGCGCCAGCACAATGCCCAGCGGCAAGGCGCCGGCGATGCCGACCGTGGCGATCACCAGGGTCAGCATCAGGCCGCCCCATTGGCTGGTCGCCACGTTGCTCAGGCCAAACACGCCGCCGTGCAGCAAGCAGTAGGCAATGATCGGATACAACACCAGAAAGCCCAGGCCGTAGATCGCCTTGCGTGGGAAACGCGAGATGAACAACGGCGCCACGCCGACGATGGCCAGCCATACCGTCATGTCCACGCGCCAGCGCAGGTCGACGGGGTAGTAGCCATACATGAACTGCCCGAAGCGCTGTTGGATAAACACCCAGCAGGCGCCCTCCTTGGTGCAGTCGGCGCGGGTGGTGCCCACCCAGTTGGCATCGAGGATGGCCCAGTGCAGGATCGGTGGCACCACCAGGTACACCAGGTAGATCGCCAGCAAGGTCAGCAGTGTATTGAGCCAGCTCGAGAACAAGTTGGCGCGCATCCAGGCCACCGGCCCGAAGACTTTGCTCGGCGGTGGCATGTCAGGTTTGAACGTATGCGTAGTCATGGGGGTGTCCTCACCGCTCGATCAGCGCAATGCGCTTGTTGTACCAGTTCATCAGCAGGGAAATGCTGATGCTGATCGCCAGGTACACGCTCATGGTGATGGCAATGACTTCAATGGCTTGGCCGGTCTGGTTGAGCACCGTGCCGGCAAACAGCGAAACCATTTCCGGATAACCGATACCGGCGGCCAACGACGAGTTTTTCGCCAGGTTCAGGTATTGGCTGGTCAGCGGCGGAATGATCACGCGCAACGCTTGCGGGATGATGACCTTGCGCAGCGTCGGCCCGGGGCGCAGGCCCAGCGAACGTGCCGCTTCGGTCTGGCCATGGCTGACGGACTTGATGCCCGAGCGCACGATCTCGGCAATGAACGCCGCGGTGTACACCGTCAGCGCCAAGGTCAACGCCAGCAGTTCCGGGATCAGCACCCAGCCACCCACAAAGTTGAAGCCCGCAAGCTTGGGCATTTCCCAATGCAGCGGCGTGCCGAAGAGCAACACGCACAGCGTCGGGATCACCACCAGCAGCGCCAGGCCCGCCCAGAATTTATGGAAAGGAACCCCCGTCGCTTCAAAGCGCTTGTTGGCCCAGCGGGTCATCAGCACGATGGCAACGATGGCGACCGCCAGGCTGGCCACAAACGGCCAGAACCCGTCGGACGCCAGCGCTGCCGGCATGTTCAGGCCACGGCTGCTGACAAAGAAGGTGTCACCGAAGTTATGGCTGTTGCGCGGCCCTGGCATGGTCAGGAACACCGCGAAGTACCAGAACAGGATTTGCAGCAGCGGCGGAATGTTGCGGAACACCTCCACGTACACCGTCGCCAGCTTGTTGATCATCCAGTTGGGCGACAAGCGCGCCACGCCGATGATGAAGCCAAGCAGCGTTGCCAGCACCACACCGATGACGGTCACCAGCAAGGTATTGAGCAGGCCGATCACAAACACCCGGGCATAGCTGTCCGATTCGGTGTAGTCGATCAAGTGCTGCGCGATGCCAAAGCCGGCACTGCGCTCAAGAAAGTCGAAACCCGAGGTGATGCCCCGGTGTTGCAGGTTGGTCTGGGTGTTATGGAACAGGTACCAGCCCAGCGAGACCACTGCCACGATCGTGATGATCTGGAACAGCCACGCACGCACTTTGGGGTCGCTGAAGCTGAGCTTCTGCTTGGGTGCGCCGATTTGATTTTGCATGAAGTGCCCCGAAAATAATGGAACAGAACATCACCCGGCAGTTGGCCTACCGGGTGACAGAACCATCAGCGATCAGCGCACAGGGGGTGCGTATTGAATGCCGCCGTTGTTCCACAGGGCGTTCAGGCCACGGTCGATTTCCAATGGCGTGCTCTTGCCCAGGTTGCGCTCGAACATCTCGCCGTAGTTACCCACTTGCTTGACGATCTGTACTACCCAGTCCTTCTTCACTTTCAGGTCTTTGCCGTATTCGCCGTCGGCACCGAGCAGACGCGCAACGTCCGGGTTCTTGGTGGCCTTGGCTTCAGCTTCGACGTTTTTGGAGGTCACACCGGCCTCTTCCGCGTTGAGCATGGCGTAGCCCACCCAGCGCACGATGGCCAGCCACTCGTCGTCGCCATTACGCACGACCGGGCCCAGTGGCTCCTTGGAAATGGTTTCCGGCAGCACCACGTAGTCTTTCGGCGAAGCCAGCTTGCTGCGCTGGGCGAACAGCTGGGATTTGTCGGACGTCAGTACGTCGCAACGCCCGGACTCCAGCGACTTGGCGCTTTCATCGGAGGTGTCGAAGGTGATCGGGGTGTATTTGAGGTTGTTGGCGCGGAAGTAGTCGGAAACGTTCAGCTCGGTGGTGGTACCGGCCTGGATGCAGATGGTTGCACCGTCCAGTTCCTTGGCGCTCTTGACGCCCAGCTTGTTGTTCACCAGGAAGCCGATGCCGTCGTAGTAGGTAATGAAGCCCGGGAATTTCAGGCCCATGCCCGCGTCGCGGGAGCTGGTCATGGTGGTGTTGCGCGACAAGATGTCGACTTCGCCTGACTGAAGCGCGGTGAAACGCTCCTTGGCGTTCAACTGGCTGAACTTGACCTTGGTGGCATCGCCAAACACGGCAGCCGCCACAGCGCGGCAATAGTCAGCGTCGATCCCGAGGATCTTGCCGCTGGCATCCGGCACCGAGAAACCCGGCAGGCCGTCACTCACACCGCACTGCACGAAGCCTTTCTTCTGCACGGCGTCCAGGGTGGCGCCCGCCTGGGCAAAACCACTGACACCCAGTACAGCCGCCGCAGTGACGATGGCCAGGGTGGATTTCAATACCTTCATTACAAACCTCCAATTGCTCTTGTTGTGTCGGAGCTCCAACCTCAGCGCACCCTTATGAGGCGATATCGACCCGTGTTGGTTTTTTTTGGGGCCAAGCAGCATGAGGTTTTTGCGGTAATTCCAGTTGCTTTCCCACGAGCGGCAGTCACTGATAGTGTTACCGTCCTAGGAGAGTTCTGACATCGAGATACACATAGCAAGGCGCGTACCAGAGTCTTGGCCGAGTGGCTGCAACTGCGGTTCAATGGCAAAAGATTCAGCCTTGCGACATTCTCTTAACAGATCAACCTGTCGCGCACCGTTCCGACGCACCTAATCGGAGCGCCCGCACATCTATGGAGCAAACATGACCGAACCCTTGATTCTTCAGCCTGCCAAGCCCGCAGACGCCTGCGTTATCTGGCTGCATGGCCTGGGCGCCGATCGCTATGACTTCCTGCCGGTGGCTGAAGCCCTGCAGGAAACCTTGCTGAGCACCCGCTTTGTTTTGCCGCAAGCGCCCACCCGCCCGGTGACGATTAATGGCGGCTACGAGATGCCGAGCTGGTACGACATCAAGGCCATGAGCCCGGCCCGTTCGATCAGCCTGGAAGAACTGGAAACGTCGGCAAAAATGGTCACAGACCTGATCGAGACACAACAGAGAACCGGAATAGACACTTCGCGAATTTTCCTCGCCGGTTTTTCTCAAGGTGGCGCGGTGGTTTTCCACACCGCGTTCAAGAAATGGGAGGGACCCTTGGGCGGTGTGATCGCCCTCTCCACCTATGCGCCAACCTTCGATAATGAACTGGAGTTATCCGCCAGCCAGCAGCGTATTCCGACGTTGTGCCTGCACGGCCAGTACGATGAAGTGGTGCAAAACACCATGGGCCGCAGCGCCTACGAGCATTTGAAGGGCCGTGGTGTCACCGTGACATGGCAGGAATACCCAATGGGCCACGAAGTGTTACCCCAAGAGATACACGATATCGGCACCTGGCTGACTGAACGCCTGCGCTGAACCCCGTGTTTATGTAGCCGTATGACAGACGCACTACGCCGCGCCCGATTCTTGCATTACACTGGCCGGCGTACATTCCTTAATCAATTAATGAGATGACCGTGCTCAAAGCACTCAAGAAGATGTTCGGCAAAAGCGAGGCTGAGCCGCTCGCGCCTGTTCCCAGTGCACCTGCCCCCAAGCCCGGCAACCGCAATGACGGTCAACAGCCCGGCCGGAACGCGCCCGCCGCCTCACCGAACACAACCACGGTGACGCCGCCTGAACAGGTAAAGCCTGCCGAGCCGGCCCCGATGCCTGTGGCCAAGCCCCGTCGCGAACGTGCGCCCAAGCCGCCCGTGGCCCCATGGAAGCTCGAAGACTTCGTCGTCGAACCTCAGGAAGGCAAGACCCGCTTCCACGATTTCAAACTGGCCCCGGAACTGATGCACGCCATCCAGGACCTGGGTTTCCCGTACTGCACGCCGATCCAGGCGCAAGTGCTGGGCTTCACCCTCGCGGGCAAAGACGCCATCGGCCGCGCCCAGACCGGCACCGGCAAGACCGCCGCGTTCCTGATCTCGATCATCACCCAACTGCTGCAAACGCCGCCGCCCAAAGAGCGCTACATGGGTGAACCGCGTGCGCTGATCATCGCGCCGACCCGTGAACTGGTGGTGCAGATCGCCAAGGACGCCGCCGACCTGACCAAGTACACCGGCCTCAACGTCATGACGTTCGTGGGTGGCATGGACTTCGACAAGCAGCTCAAGCACCTTGAAGCCCGCCATTGCGACATCCTCGTCGCCACCCCGGGCCGCCTGCTCGACTTCAACCAGCGCGGCGACGTGCACCTGGACATGGTCGAAGTGATGGTGCTGGACGAAGCCGACCGCATGCTCGACATGGGCTTTATCCCACAAGTACGCCAGATCATTCGCCAGACCCCGCCGAAAACCGAGCGCCAGACACTGCTGTTCTCCGCGACCTTCACCGAAGACGTGATGAACCTCGCCAAGCAGTGGACCACAGACCCGTCCATCGTCGAGATCGAAGCACTCAACGTCGCCAGCGAAAACGTCGAGCAGCATATCTACGCCGTCGCCGGTGCCGACAAGTACAAGCTGCTCTACAACCTGGTCAACGATAACGGCTGGGAGCGCGTAATGGTGTTCGCCAACCGCAAGGACGAGGTGCGCCGCATCGAAGAACGCCTGGTGCGCGACGGCGTCAACGCCGCGCAACTGTCGGGCGACGTGCCGCAGCACAAGCGCATCAAGACCCTGGAAGGCTTCCGTGAAGGCAAGATCCGCGTGCTGGTAGCCACCGACGTGGCCGGTCGTGGTATTCACATCGACGGCATCAGCCACGTGATCAACTTCACCCTGCCGGAAGTGCCGGACGACTACGTACACCGCATCGGCCGTACCGGGCGTGCGGGGGCTGCGGGTGTGTCGATCAGCTTTGCAGGCGAAGATGACTCGTACCAGCTCCCGTCCATCGAGACGTTGCTGGGGCGCAAGATCAGCTGTGAGACGCCGCCGACGCATTTGTTGCGGGCGGTGGAGCGCAAGCGGCCTTAAGCGCGAGTCAATGCCAGTCAGCGAACCTGACTGGCATCTTTACGGCCTCGGCCAATATTGCCGATCAGTCATCGCGATCCAGGTCACTCAGAACAGACTGACGAATACGCGTTACCTCCCGTCGAAACTCCCCGTAAAACTGAAAACTACTCCCTGACATGTCCACCAGTCCCAGGCTCATTGGTCGTGGCTGTGGTTGCTGCTGCCATTGGGGCTGCTCGTCCTGAGCCACTGGCTGCGCTTGTGTGCTTTTGAGTCGAGCATCCAGGCCACGGCCGAAGTTAGTCCATCTGAGCACCGAGCGCGCGCGCCCGAATAGTTGGCTGGCGGGGGTAATCTCTTTCGGGCCGGCGAACGAGTAAGATCTCCCTGTCGCATTCTTGCCTGCCGCAACGAGGCCTTTGCCAAGGGAACTGGAGAAGAAGCCTGTTGTATGTTCAGAGGCTTTGAGCATTGAGGCATCTCTAAAGGCTTTAACACCCACCGTGGCCGAAAGGCTGACACTGGAAAGGACACCGACGGTGGAAAACCCGAACGACGCCCATCCCAGATTCTTGATGTGCTGGGAACGATCCCAGCCCATCTGCTTGTCGACCGCTTCGATACTCAGCCCTGTAATCCCCAATGTACCGCCTATGCTGCTCGCTGAGGTAGCAACCGTAGCCAGCACCTTCCCTGCCAGCGCCAGCCCTGTAAGTTTGCCGATCCCGGCCGCGAGCCCCACCACTGCAACCTTGAACGCCACCAACGACAAGGCCAACGCAACGCCGGTAAGCGTCCAAGCCAACCACTTCGGCAACAACCCGCTAGGGTCGATGAGATTGACCGGATTCCCGGCACAGTAGGCGTAGCTGTTTATCCCACCTTCATCAAAAGGCGCCAATGGGTCAGCCGAAAGAAACACTATCAAGCGTGGGTCGTAAGCACGCGGCCCTAAATGGTACAGACCGACCGCTGCATCCAGACGCTCGCCGGTAAACGCCGGCGATTGCAGATCCGCCATCGAGCGCACATTGCCGTCCCGCGCAACCACGTTGCCTTCGCCATACGGAGCATAATGGCGCTGCACAGTAGCCTGCCCCGGTGCCACGACGCCGCGCACGGTGCCGGCCCCGTCATTCAGATGCAGTTGCGGCCCGTCTACCCCGCCAGTGCGTGCCTGCACGTGGCCAACTGCATTGAAGTAACGCAGTGTCCTGCTGCCCTCCACCAACGTATCCAGGCGATGCCCCGCGTAGGCCATGACCACCGGTGTTTCGTTACCCCGGGCCGCCACGACTTGGCGAGATTGAGCGTCGTACTGGTAGCTGCATTGCAGCGAGCCCTCCTGCACGTGGGTCAACTGGTCAAAGCCATTGTAGGTATAGATTCGCCCTGCCGGCCCACCGGTCAAATTACCCGCAGCATCATAGGCCAAGGCATCATCCTGCGCCGGGTTGGAGTGGGTTACACGGGTCAGGCGAGTGGGGTCGGCATCGGTGAAAAACCGTTCACTGATGTCCTGCGTACCGTCAGCGAAAGACGTTACGACGCGGGTGATGTTGTCCAGGCTGTCGAAACTGAATTGCTGCCCTGCAATGTTCCGTCCCAGAGAATCCTGAGGGTACTCACGCCCCTCACAACGATAAGTGGTCAGTCGCAAGAAGGCGTCATAGGTGAACGTTTCGCCAATCACCAATTGCGCAGCTGCATCACGCACAAAACGGCTGGCCAGCAAGCTATTGGGATGATAAGTGCTGGTCATCACTTGCAGCAGCGCGCCGTTTTGCTCAAAGCGCCGCTCAGCCTCGCGCCCCAGGGCGTCATAGCCCAAACGGGTGACCACCTCGGTATTGGCATAGCGGGTGGTCAGCACTTCGGGCCGCGCAAACCGGTCATAGTGCTGTTCAACCAGCACCTCCCCAGCCACCATCTTGCGGAACCTGCCGTTGGCGTCATATTCAAAGTCGCTGCGCTGCCCCTCAGGGGACGTGTGGTGCAGCAGGCGCCCCTCCAGTGAGTGGCCATAGCGGGCGGTCAATGGCATGCCGAGCACCGTTTGCACTTCTCTTTCCGGGTAACCGTTCACATCGTGGAATAACTCATGTTTGAACGTGCCACTCTCCGAATAAGTGGGTTGACCACTGACCGGGTCATGCCGGTACAGCCTGTCCGGATGCCCCGCCATCTTGACCGTGCTCAGCACGCCCAACTCCTTGTCATAAGCCCATTGCTGGCGCTTCCCGGCGCCGGAGACCACGGCCACAGGTTCAGTCCAACCGGTCTCATAATCCCAAGTAGTGGCGGACGCCGTCCCCCTGGACTGCGCTGTCAATCGGCCCAGGCTGTCGTAGGTGCGCGATCCCACCTGCCTGCCATCAATCTCGATTGAACTCGTGTGCGGCTCACTGTTGCCTGGCGCGTAGGCCACGGTGCGCTGCCGCGAAGGGCTGCCATCGGAAGGCGTTTGGACGGTCGTCACCACGCGGTCGAACAGGTCATAAGAGTAATCGGTGCGATGCTTATCCACGTCCAGACGTGACAGGCAACGCCCCAGGCCGTCATAGGTGCGCGACTCCACCTCAGTGAGCTGCCCGAGGGCGTCCATCCGGTTCACCTGGAACGGCTGATGATGAGCATTCAGATGAGTTTCCAGAAGCTCGCCGCCCTCGACTCCGGTTACACGCAGATGCAGCCGAGGGTCATAGTCATCGATCGTCTCGCGGCCATCGGCGCGTGTCACACGACTGGCGTTACCCCAAGGGTTATAGACGTAGCGCGTGGTCAAGACGCGCTCGCCATCCGGCAGATAATCAATACGCGTCTTTTCCACCGTCTGCCCAAGCGCGTCATAACGCCAGGTGCCGAGGGGCTGCTCGTTTGTTCCGCCCTCCAGCAGCAACGCTTGTGCAACCTGCCGTCCCATCCCATCGTAGTAAGTGACGGTGCTGCGGCCTTGCGCATCCGTAGTCACCAAATGGGCGCGTTTCGTGGGCGTTGCATAGTGATAGAAAAAATGACGCCCAGCTTCCTGCGGTTTACCTGGCGAAGCCGTTTCCGCCGTCAAACGCCCCGCAACATCATACGTCATGACCAGCGTTGCCTCCCCGTCGCGGCTCATCGACAGCAGGCGCCGGTTGACCAGAGAGAGCGTGCGTACCGATTCCAGCCAGTGGCCTTCACGGCCCAACAGCCGATGAGTTTCACTGAGCGTATCGCCGCTCATGGTGTAACTGAAATGGCTGACTAACGATTGTCCGTCGATGGCAGAAGTGCTGCTTTTCAATCGCCCAAGCAGTTCCAAGGGGGCGTCGTAATAGCTTTGCTGCTGACTGACCCTGGCGTCCTGAGAGCTCGCCAGAAGAACACAGTAACTGCTGCCTGTCGCAGGTATTCGAGTGTGGGTGTACTCGGTAAGGCGGTCTGTGGGGTTGCCTGCTACGGGGATCAAGCGCTCTTGCTTTAAGTAACGCTGAAAAAGCCCATGAGGGTCGGCTGGACATTTTCCGCTTTCACCATTGATCGGGTAATAGCTGAACTCGGTGCGAACGCCGGAAGCCTCGGTGCGACTCAACTCGTTGCCGTATTCATCGGTTTCGATCGCAACCTGCACTTCTCTCGTCGTACCGCCAGCCACCAACTCATAACGAGTGGTGATAAGCCTGGGCAGTTGGAGATTGGCGGGCTGCGCCGGAAAGAGCCCTGGGGCGGTGTTGTAAGCAATGGTCGTGGTGGCTCGTGCGCCTTCACGCAAGGTTTGTTCTTCAATCAGCAGGTGGAATTTGTTGAACGTGCTGCGGGTACTGCTCAGTACGGTACTGTCTTGCGAGTCGATATATCTCTCTTCAACCCAATAGTTATAGTCCCCACCAATCACGTACAGGTTGTCCTCACCTTCACGAAAGCCGCCAGAATAGGGGTAACCCGTAAAATTACTGCCCGTGCTGTAGGTGTAAGTTCGGGTAATGGGCAACTGACTGCTCGCGGGTGTCTGAACCCAACTGTAAACCCGTGGGATATAT
Source organism: Pseudomonas sp. FDAARGOS_380 (assembly GCF_002591235.1). Lineage (NCBI taxonomy): Bacteria > Pseudomonadati > Pseudomonadota > Gammaproteobacteria > Pseudomonadales > Pseudomonadaceae > Pseudomonas > Pseudomonas sp. FDAARGOS_380. The sequence goes on from NZ_CP023969.1 coordinate 538,180, forward strand.
TGACCATTGCCATACTGATGACCGTTCTCGACGTACCTGATTAGCTCCTCGCCTCCCATCGGCGACTTCACACGGTTGATGCCAATCAATCCATTGCGAAACGCGGGCGTATAGCCAAAAGCGAACCCAACACTCTCAAACGGCTCATCCCGATCATAAGGGGCCGTGATAGCGGTCAACTTATCACTGGTATACGTGAAACGAGTACGTGCATATCGACCGCCGTCTACCCGTGAGTCAACCGCTGCCAGGCGCCCGCTGGAATAGGACAGCTGCAACAACACTTCCTGATTGTGCCCCAGAACCCGCTCGAGCGATCCGCCCAGCGTATATTCCCACTTCATGCGCTCGCCGTTCTCAAACTCAATCGCCACGATTCGATAAGGCATGGAACTGCTGGTACGCTGCAACACTTCAACAGTGCCGTCTTTGTAAATCACATGCAGCGTACTCGTATCAGGCCGCCGAACCACCAGGTTTTTGAGCTTGTTATCCTTAATAATTAACGTGCCGCCAACAGCGGGCAAGCTTTGGGTTTTGAACTGCTCCCCGGTAAGCAGCGTTAGTCGCAAGCGTGCACTGTCGAACTCAGTATTACTTATCCGCCATCCTGTACCGTACACGCTTGACGCCGTATTGAGCATGGAGAACGATAATGCAATATCACGGCTTACCTCTAGTGGCCCCACAGGATATAACGTCATCAGATTAATTCGGACACTGTAGTGCCCCGTACGCGTGTCGACCGCACCACTTAAATAAGCACTAAAATTGAAAGCTTGGGAATAGACATCCATATCAACCACCACTCGCCGACCAATATCATTAGGTATCGAACCACCCACCCAATGACGTCAACCATCCTTTAACCCCAGAAGATTGCCACCATCTGAGTAGTCGATAACATAAACCTGCTCACACCCATAGTTATCCCACAAGCGCCATTTGCTTTGGTGATCTAATTGCATACCCCAAAATTGATTATCACGATACCTGACCGCACGCATAATGGTAGAGCGCCTGTCGAACCTGACAACCTTATGGTCTCCATCTGGGTGGCTTTTAGAGATATCGGATATCACCACCTTGGGATTGGCGACATCCTTACCGTATACGATGCCGCCCTTATAAGTGCGATTGGGCAAATACCCTTTGCAGTAGGACGAAGTGGAACTTTTCCCTTCCTGATGAAGAAAAAGCGGCGAATCAAGACCCCGATTAACAAGAAACCTCTCCCCCGATCTGGGGGTCCAATAATATACATCAACATCGCAAAAAAAATCTTGATATGCGCCCTGATCATCGTATTGTATGAGATCACTGACCCATAACCTATACGGGGGAACGAAGCCAATCGTTACATACGAAATAAAGCTAATATCATCATGATCATAGTTAGTCGTATATCGAATCCCATCCACGTCAATAACGGCCATGAACCGAACCCTTTCATGAGGGGTTCCTGCGTTAACCCGCAGGTATCGATTGATCACTTCCTTTGGCGGGCCGATGGCGTTTTGTCGTTTTGAGGTTGCCGTCTCACGCACAGCTTCAGCACCCGCGCTTCTCAAACCGAGGTCATATATGTTTTTTCCTTTATCGCAACTCCAACCGCTAGGAAGCGGTTCATGATCATTCAGCGAAAAGCGTGTTAACGTCAGACTGTTGCGCTGTGCATCCGTCAATTTGGCTTGCACCGTACTGCCATCAGGGCGACGCTGCATCATGATGACCTCCACTTCCACCTGGCACTGATGACGGCCATTGGAATAAAGAGCGTCGGTCAATGTCTGACCATTTGGGAGCATAATCTCGAAATGCTCCAAGTAGTACGACCCCACTTCCGATGCATTCCGCAGGTACAGATTCCCTTGACTGTCACCCTCCAACGTAAACGTATGCTCTGTTCCAAAGTTGTCCAACAACCGCCAAGACCTACGTTCATAGCATTCGGGAAAAACAAAGAGATTACTGACAACCCTGATCGCACGCATGATGGTAGGTCGCTCATTAAATCTCACCAGCGCATGTTCATCGGGCACACCCAAACCCTGATGGAGTTCTCCTATCTCCAACGTTTGTCCAATTTCATTTTTATTGGTAAGCGTTCCTGCTTTATAAGACAGCCCAACCCAGCCCTCTACCGTTCGCGACAATGAAGAGTCGAAAGCAGCTCCATCACCCGGTAAATTAATCGGTTCCGCAATACCTCTATTTTCGACAAAAAACACCCCTGCTGGAGGTTGCCAATAGTAGACCGCAGCCATCACTACCGCATTCGAACTAGAAGCGAAATACGCGCCATTATCTTCATAGACTTCAAGATCTCGAACATCCAGATAAAACGGTTGCTCAGGCACGAGGGTAACCGATGAATCAAAGGCCGCTCCGCCTTGGGAAAAGTGCGTTGTATAAACTTTCCCATCAATAACTATCCGCGCCATAAAGCGCACCGGCCCCATCGCGACATCTAAATCACAACGCAAATAACGGATTACAGACTCGCTCTGTGGATGGCAGGCGAATTCAGTTACGGTACTTTTTGAATATTCATTGTCTGAATCTTTCGTCCAGAGCCCAATGTCATATCGATTTTTCTGCGTATCACAACTCCACCCGCGCGGAAGTTTTTCATTATGCTGCTCAGACCATTCAACGACGGCCACACTGCTACGCTCTTCATCAGTCAAGAGGGCAACGATCCACGTACCATCTGCGGCGCGGAGCTGCTTGACAATATCAATGATAACTTCACATTGATGATTACCATTGGCATACAAGCCATTGGCCCTATTCGTTCTATTTGGGCGCCTGATACTGAAACTCAATAATCTGCTTGCATGCTCGTGCGCGACCATACCCTACCTTCCGCTATTGCTTGTTGGTGATGTGGCCAATGTCTCAGCGAATTTATCTCACGTGAAAACCACATTGGCGCCCTAACACCATCAAAGCCTATAACGGTAGCCAGCAACAACTGTCAGATCTGACAGTCTTATATATTAATTCCGAATAAACCTAACAATACCCAGTCAAAAAACAATGGAACAAAGACAAACTATTGAAAGCCGGCACTGCATCTGCTCAGGGCTTCCAGCGGTCAGCCGCCGCGTAATCACTGTCGCGCCCCTCCACCCACCGCGGCCCCTCCGGTGTATTTTCCTTCTTCCAAAACGGCGCCCGCGTCTTCAGGTAATCCATCACAAACGCACACGCCTCAAACGCCGCTTGCCGGTGCGCACTGGCCGCGCCGACAAACACAATCGGCTCACCCGGTTCCAGCGCGCCAACACGATGCAGCACTTCCAGCTTGAGCAACGGCCAGCGCTGTTCGGCTTCCACGGCAATCTTGGCCAAGGCTTTTTCCGTCATGCCGGGGTAGTGTTCCAGGAACATCCCTGACACGTCGCGCCCGTCATTGAAGTCGCGCACATAGCCGACAAAGCTCACCACCGCGCCCACGCCCACGTTGGCCGCATGCATGGCGTTGACTTCGGCACCGGGATCAAAGGCTTCGACCTGCACACGAATGACCATGTTCAGCCTCCGGTCACGGGGGGAAAGAAGGCGACTTCATCGCCGGCTTGCACCGGCTCGTCGAGGCTACACAGCTCTTCGTTGCGCGCACACATCAGGCTCGCTTCGTTGAGCACGGCGAACTCCGGGTCAGCAGCCAGCGCGAGGCGTACGGCATCAACGGTGGCGAATTCACCTTCCATTTCCAGCGAATCGAAGCCCACCGCTTCAGCGTAGCGCGCAAAAAACAGCACGTTGATACTCATTGTTCATCCGCCTTGAAATGCCCACTCTTACCGCCCAGCTTTTCCAGCAGGCGAATACTCTCAATGGTCATGCCGCGATCCACCGCCTTGCACATGTCGTAGATGGTCAGCGCCGCGACACTGGCGGCGGTCAGGGCTTCCATCTCCACGCCGGTCTGGCCGGAGAGCTTGCAGCGCGCGAGGATATGCACAGCGTCCGCGCCGTCGGCACGCAGTTCCACCTTGACGCCGGTGAGCATCAACGGGTGGCACAGGGGGATCAAGTCACTGGTTTTTTTCGCTGCCTGGATCCCGGCAATGCGGGCCACGGCAAACACGTCGCCCTTGGGGTGGGCGCCGTCGACAATCATTTGCAGGGTGTCGGGCAGCATGCGCACCCGCGCTTCGGCCACCGCCTCACGGAACGTCACGGCTTTGTCGGTGACGTCGACCATATGGGCGCGACCTTGGGAATCGAGATGAGTCAGCACAGGGATACTCCTGATCAGGAGCAGCGATTGTAAACCTGTGGGTCAAAATTTGCGCAGGGCTGTTTATCCCACCCTGTAGGAGCGAGCTTGCTCGCGAAAAACTCACAGGCGCCGCGTTTACCCAGGGTGCACGCGTTATCGTTGACGTTTTTCGCGAGCAAGCTCGCTCCTACATTCAAGGTTAGAACAGGAAGGTAAACCCGGCATTGATCCCGTTGTTGTTACCGCGGTTGGACAGCAAGCCGCTGTAGTTCAACGACACCAGGGTGTCCTTGGTCAGCGCCATTTGCGCACTGGCCTTGATCACCGCGCCATCCCTGGCCACAGGCACGCTGTTGACGGCGAAGGCCGTGTCACTGCCGGCAAACTTCAGAGAAGCTTCACGATCGGTATCACCAAACTGGTGCTCCCAACCCAGCTCACCGCGCAGGGTCACCGCCGAGGTGGACGTGAGCGGCAGCTGGGTATGGCCACGCACGCCCAGGGTGGAGAGTGTCGCGTCCTGGCTTTGCTGGCTGGCATGCAAGGCTGCGGCACCGCCTTTTTCCTTGAACGAGTCGCTTTGATAGTTCAGGTACGTGAGGTTGGCGAAGGGTTCAAACACGGTCCATTGGGTGTAACCGATCTCGGCAAACACTTGGTCGGTACGCGCGTTGTAGTCGGCCTTGGCATGGTCCGACTGATTGGCATAGGCCACCCGTCGCGAAGTGTCCAGACGGTGCCAGGTGCTGGCACCGCCCAGGCGCAGGGCAATCGCCTCGAAGCGTTTGCCGCCATAGACCGACAGGTGATAATTGTCGCTGTCCGCCGACGCCGACTGGCCGTTGAGGTGGCTTTGGGTATAACCGGTCGCCGCGCCCACGCGCCAGCCGTCGTTCACCTCGGTGTCCAGGCCCAGCAGTACGCCGCTGGTGGACGAGGAGTAGCCGCTGGCGTTGTTGTCACCACTGACGTTGTTGCGTCCACCGAGTAGCTGTACCCAGCCGCCGTTGTCACGGCTGTCGATCTGCGCGCTGGAGTCCAGTGCCTGCGCTTGTTGCAGGCGAGCGTTGACCGCTTCACGCAGGTAGCGACTGTCGGCCATTTGCGCCGCCGCCACATCCGAGTGCAGTTGCCCCGACAGTTGCCTGAACCCTTCCCGCGCCTGAGCGGCGGAATCCGACGCCAGCAGGCTTTCATAGACCGGGCTGCCAGCGCCCAATGTCTCGGCTACCGTCGCCACCGACCGCTCATTGCGGGTTTGCGCGACGCTGGCGAAGGTGGTCTGGTTGCGGGCTATCGCCAGGGTCAACTGGTTCGGTTGATAGTTGAGCGCAGTGCCAATGAACAGGTAGTTGGGGGCGAACGCCGCAAACTGCCCCTGGATACCTTGGCTGGCGCTGAGGATAGTGAACTGCTGGCCCAGCAAGCTGCGCGCCTCGGTGACGGTCAACAGATTGGGGCTGTTCTCCAGGGACACGTTCACCACACCACCGTTGAGAGTCGCCACGCCATTGCTCTGGAGCTGGTCGCTCTGACCATTGGCGCCGACTTCGACGGCATACACCGAACCCGGATTGAACGTGACATCGCCGGTGCGCAGCGTGCCAATCGAATGCCCCGGGGCCACGCGCCCACCGTTGTTGACGGTCAAAGCGCCCACCGTGCCGTTGCCGGCCAGGGTGCCGCCCAGTGTGGTCATCACGCCGTTATCGGCATTGCGCATGCCCACGGCGCTGCCATCTACCGTCACGGCAGAGGTCAACGCGCCGTCCACCGACAATTTGCCACCGCGTACCCAAGTGCTGCCCGAATAGCTGTTATGGCCTTCCAGCACCAACTCGCCATCCCCGGACTTGACCAGGCTACCGACGTAGGTGCTGCCAGTGAGCAGGTCCTGGCCGCGGGTGAGTGTTGCCTGCTCGCGAGCATGACCGATGTCGTATTCGAACTGATCATCGGCCGAGGCATCGGCGGGCAGACCATTGAGCCAGCCTTTCTGCGCTTTAGTGGCGGCCCAGCTCGCCTGTTCGGCAGCGTCTTCTATGCGACGGGCGCGAATGGCTTCATCGGAAATCGGGTTGGCCCAGATATCGCGGGTACCGCTGGGCAACGCCACTGCCACCGCACCGAGGAACTGCCCCGGCCCCTGCATGGCTTTTTGCAGGTTGGGCAAGCCCCAACCACTGACCACACCTGGCACTTGCGGCGTACCCGGCGGCGCATCGTGCACCGGTTGCAGGTTGTCGTAGGTGCGGCCACCGGTCAGCGTGCCAACCGGCGTGTCCGGGCCATCCGGCGCTTGCAGGCTGGAGGTGGTCAGCAACACGTCCCGCGCTTGGCTGGGCGTCATATAGGGGAAGCGCTGCATCACCAACGCCAAGGCCCCGGAAACGCTCGGCGCGGCGGCCGAGGTGCCGTTGGCATTCGGGATAATTTCGCCCTCGGGGCCGGCAGATGGAATGCCCGACACGCCCATCACACACCACCATTTTGAGGTACCGCAGCGGTTGTAGACCTGGGCACTGGTCTCGTCATAGCCCGTGATCGAGAGAAACTTGCCTTCGATATCCGGCTTGAAAAACGGCAGGTTCGCGTTGGTGTCCGGGTTGGCGCCGTGGCTGTCGTTGCCCGCCGAGATGATCTGGATGAACGTGTTTTGCCGGGCCGCATCGGCCATGGCGTCCATCCAGGTTTTGTGCCCGGCGTGGGCCTTGTCCCAGAACGGGCGATAGGCGGCGGTCATGTCCTGCAGGTTTTGCGCGGCGCTGTCGCCGACGTTGCCGAAGTGGTTCTCCACGTCATCGCGCGAGCTCTGCCCCCAACTCTGGTTGACGATCGCCACGCTCTTCGCCGCCAGGGCGTTGTAGCTGGCCATGAATGCGTTGTAGTCGAGGTCGTTGGAGCCTTGGTAGCGGTCGTTGTCGCTGCCGCCGGTGTTGGCGACAAACAGATTGGCGTCAAAAGCAATGCCGTGCATACCGGTGCCGTTGCGGTTGGCGCCCAGCACCCCAGACATTTCCGTGCCATGCCCGTCGTTGAACGCCGGGTCGTATTCCCCTGGGATACTGAAAGGCTCACCCTGCTTGAACTCGCCGCTGGGCACTTCAAGGCGGTAGCGCGGATGGGTGGCGTAGTACTCGCCCGTGGAGGTCACCGCCTGCACCCGGTCCTGGCCCTGGGCATTTTTGCCCTGGAACTCGGAGTGTTCGGTGAGGATGCCAGAGTCGAGTACGCCGACATTCACCCCCTTGCCGGTGATGCCCAAGGCATAGGCGTAATACGCGTTGGTGCGGTCCAGGCCGGAATTGACCTGAGCTTCCGGGGTCTTCCAGGTTTGCGCGTTGGCACTCCAGTCACGGGTTGCGCCAGCCCAAGACTGGCCTGCGTTCAATTGCCCGCTCAGGTTGCTGCTCACGCCCGGCTCGACGTAGGTGTAAGGCTTGGCGGCCGGCAGGTTGGCGATAATGGCCTTGGAGAAGTCCAGAATATTGGTGGTGTAGCGGCCGCTGTTGCTGAACAGCCGGCTGCGGTAGTAATCCAGGCGCGAGGCGTAGTCCAGTGGCCGACGGGTGTCGCCGAGCATGGCGCCAATGGTCAAGTTTTCGGGTTGCAGCTCATAGTTTTGCTTGAGGGCCGAATCGAACTTGCCGGACTGGGCCGCGAAGTCCTTGGCCGCAAGATCGACAATATCCGCGTAGGCAAACCTGAGGTTTTTGTACACGGCAGTCTCAGGGCCGAATGAGGCGACGGCTGTCCTGAACGCCGATTCCAACACCTGCGGGGTGTAAGGGTTGTCGTCTGCCCTGGCCACGGAACCGTGGCCCAGCCATAAGGCCAGGCCGAGTGCTATGGGTGTGAGGGGTGTGGTCTTGAAACGGGGGGTGCGATTGCGTTGCGACACAGTGAAGCCATTACCTGCTACGTCCATTTTCCTTTCCCTTTGGATATGTGCGTCATCAATGAGCGGTGTTTCGGGCTTTTGTAATAGGCAGGGTCACGGTGAAAACCCTGGACAGGTTTTCTAAACGTTCGTCGAATCAAGGAGGTGGTGTTCCGACGGGGTCTTGCAGTGTTCTTATAGTTTTTACCGCAAGAAAAAATGTAACAAAATAATTACAGAGACCACAAGCACCCGGGACGCGTTAACGCAGGCAAATGTCGCACAAAACAAAAACCCCGGACTTCGTGAAAAATCCGGGGCTTTTCGTCGCAGGTTCGCTGCAGTTACAGATGGGACTCGGCGTATTCAGCCAGAATCGAACGGGGTACCCCTTGCAGCGCAATGTGCACGCCGTTCGGGAAGTCTTTGAAGCGTTCCGTCAGGTAAGTCAGCCCGGAGCTGGTCGCGGACAGGTAAGGGGTGTCGATCTGCGCCAGGTTGCCCAGGCACACCACTTTGGAACCGGCGCCCGCACGGGTGATGATGGTTTTCATCTGGTGCGGCGTAAGGTTCTGGCATTCATCGATCAGAATCAGGCTTTGCTGGAAGCTGCGACCTCGGATGTAGTTGAGGGATTTGAACTGCAACGGCACTTTGCTGAGGATGTAGTCGACGCTGCCATGGGTGTTTTCGTCATCCATGTGCAAGGCTTCGAGGTTGTCGGTAATCGCCCCCAGCCACGGCTCCATTTTTTCCGCCTCGGTACCGGGCAGAAAGCCGATTTCCTGATCCAGGCCCTGCACGCTGCGGGTGGCGATGATGCGGCGATAGCGTTTGGTGACCATGGTCTGTTCGATGGCGGCGGCCAGGGCCAGGATGGTTTTGCCTGAACCTGCGGCGCCGGTCAGGTTGACCAGGTGGATGTCCGGGTCGAGCAGCGCGTAGAGCGCCAGGCTCTGGTAGATATCACGTGGTTTCAGGCCCCAGGCTTCCTGGTGCAACAGGGGTTCCTGATGCAGGTCGAGGATCAGCAGCTTGTCGACCTGGATCTCTTTGATCCAGCCCACAAAGCCCTGTTCATCGACGATGAACTCATTGATATGCACGGCCGGCAGGTTGTCGATCAGCTGTACCTGGTGCCAGGTACGGCCGTGGTCCTGACGGGTTTCGACCTTGCTCACACGGTCCCAGAACGAGCCGGTCATCATGTGATAACCACGGGACAACATCGACACGTCGTCGACCAGTTGGTCGGTGCTGTAGTCCTCGGCAGCGATCCCACACGCTCGTGCCTTGAGGCGCATATTGATGTCTTTGGTCACCAGCACCACGCGCAGGTCCTTGTCGCGCGCATGCAGGTCGATCAATTGGTTGATGATTTTGTTGTCGTTCAGGTTTTCCGGCAGCAGGCTGTTGGGCTCGCTGCGCTTGCTCATCAGGATCGACAGCAAGCCCTTCGGGCCGCCCTTGCCACGCTGGATCGGTACGCCAACTTCAACGTCCTCGGGCGAGGCTTCACCCAGGGTCTTGTCGATCAGGCGGATGGCCTGGCGGCATTCGGCGGCAACGCTGTGGTGGCCGCTTTTGAGTTTGTCGAGCTCCTCAAGCACGATCATCGGGATGGCGACGTGGTGTTCTTCGAAGTTCAGCAGTGCGTTTGGATCGTGGATCAATACGTTGGTATCAAGCACATAAAGGATTGGCTGGTCGGAAGAAGGGTTACGTCCATGATCATCCATACTCGGTCACCTTTGTGGGAGCCATTCGACGCAATACCTGGGCGGTGCTGCGCCTCGATTCGACCACCGATTGCACCTTGAGTAAGGTCAAGTGCAGTGCCCACAGGAGGAGTCTTGGAAGACGCCACCTGTGCTGCAGGTTTCGGCGATCTGACTTCGTAATACCGCAAAACCCATGACAGGAAAAAGCACTTTGACGCTTTTTTGAAGTTTATTTTTCAGGATGACGAATAGCACTAGCCGAGTGCCATGTACCCCGTTAAAGTCGGAAGTCCGCCTGCATCGAAATGTCGCAGCAAATCGCCCCGAAAACACCCCTCCCCCAACAAAAACGGGCACTTCATCGAAATGCCTCGCGGCACTCCTGCCAACCCAAGCCACTCTGCGCCGTCGCCTGCAATACCATCGGCAATGCCACCCGCGCCTTGTCCTGAGTGTCGTGAAACACGATCACGCCTTTGCGCCACAGCAGCATCAACGTCAGCACCCGTTGCGCCGACTCATCGGCCTTGAGCTTGCCCGGCTCGTCCTGGGAATCGATGTCCCATAACGCCACTTGCAGGCCCTGTTGCTGGAAGAAGCCCTGGCTGTCTGCGCGGCGCTGCCCATACGGTGGGCGGAACAAGGGCACATAATTTTCCGGCATCAGGTTCTGTACCAGCCCGGCACTGCGGGTGATGGAGCTTTGCCAGTCGACCCAATGGCTGTGGGAGCGGTACTGCCAGCCCTGAAGCCCCACGCACTGCCCTTGGTACAGCGCCTGCACATCGGCGGCGGAACTGCGCTCCACGCGGGTTTGCAAGCTGCTGCCAAGGACAAAGAACGTCGCGTTCATCTTTTGCTTGCGCAGGTAATCGGTGAGCCAGTCGGTATTGCCGCTGACCGGTGCAGGGCCACCGTCAAAGGTCAGCAAAAACATCCGGTCATTGAGTTCATCACCGTTGCGCTCATGATCGCCAAAGCGCGCCACTTCACTGCTGATCTGCGGAAACAGCGCGGCCTTGCGCAACAGCTCGTCCAGATAGCGCTCATGAAAGTGCCGGCTAGGGGCGGCCCAGCCTATATAGAAAGAGTTGTCACTGACCTCGAACTTGCCGGCCTGCTCACGCAGGTCGTCCATGTTTTCCACCAGGTAGCAGAACGAGGCGTCTTCTTCGCAGCTCTGCTGGGCGAATGTGTAGTTCTCCAACAGCCGTTGCCAGAGCTGGCGACGCAGGTCGTCGATGGCGGCCAGGTTGATGATCTTCAACCCCAAGCGCTGCTTGAGCGCGGCGTCGTCCAGGGCTTCGCTGGCGAGCAGGCCGTGGGCAAACATCAGAATCTCCGCACGCGAAGCCACATCGAACAGCGCCGGGCTGGTGAGTTTTTCCGGCCAGGTACCACGGTCCAGGCTGGCGACATCCACCGGCGCGGCCTGGGCATTCAGGCACAGCAGGCAAGCGGACAATAAAAGCGCTAATCGCACGCGGGGTCTCCCTCTGCAGAGTCGTCGGCCACTATAGCTGATCACGTCCGCCCAGATGGCATTGGCCAGGTTCGACGGGCCTCTGGCTGGCCATGACGGATAAGTCCTACAGCTATTGCCCCTCCAATAAGTAAGAGACCTCTTGATTCCCTCCACCCTATTGAAGGGCTCGCTTACGGCTTCCTAAGATCGGCCCCTACCTGCGGCTCTGCGAGCAGCATGTTCCCCATCGTGTCCCGGCTGACGGCAATTGCAATTGGCGGGGCAACAGGAAAAAAGGAAGCTCCATGCCCCGCCAAAGCGACCTGCGATTCACGTTCGAGCCCTTGAAAGGCGATGCCTTCGATGTGGTGTCCTTCACGCTTGAAGAAGGCCTGTCCCAGCCGTTCAAACTGCATTTGGAACTGGCCAGCCACAACGCCGCCATCGACTTCAATAACGTGCTCGACCTGGCAGGGCTGTTCACGATCTGGCGCGGCGAAATGCCGGTGCGCTACGTACACGGCCTGGTCAGCCTGTTCACCCAGGGAGACACCGGCTTCCATCGCACCCGCTACACCGCCGTCATCGAACCGACCCTGGCGCGTTTCGACCTGCGCTCCAACTGGCGCATCTTTCAGGGCCAGACCGTGCCCGACATCATCACCAACGTGCTTGCCGAGCATCGGCTAACCGACATCCGCCGCGAAATCTGCTTCGATCATCAGCGCCGCGAATACTGCGTACAGGCCGGCGAAACCGACCTCGATTTCATCGCCCGCCTCGCGGCCGAGGAAGGCCTGCTCTACACCTTCGAACACCGCGACGACGGCCACACCCTCGTCCTCGCCGACCGCGTCGGCGGCCTGGGTACCATCGGCACGCACAAACATTGCCCCGTGATCTACCAACCCATGGCCGGCGGCGATGCCACGGAACCGGCCTTGACCCGTTTTCACTACACCGAACAAGTACGCACCGCCCGCCAGGTACAACGCGACTACACCTTCACCCACCCGCGCTACGACCAACAGCACACCGCCACCGGCGACCAGGACCTGAAAAACCAGCACAAGGACTACGAGCGCTACGACTACCCTGGCCGCTACAAACGCGACATCGCCGGCAAACCCTTCACCAAGACCCGGCTGACCGCCCTGCGCAATGACGCCAAACTGGCGCACCTGGCCGGTGACGACGCGCGCCTGCAACCGGGGCTGGCGTTCGACCTCAACGAGCATCCCCGCGAAGACTTCAACGACCGTTGGCGCACCATCGCCATCACCCACGAAGGCAAACAGCACACCAGCTTGGAGGCAGAGGCGTTCGGCAGCGGCCACGGCACCTCTTATGAAATGACCGCCAGCGCCATCCGCTGGACCTCAGATTGGAAAGCGCCGCTGCGCCCCAAACCCTGCATCGACGGCCCGCAGATCGCCACGGTGGTCGGGCCGCCAGGGGAAGAGATTTACTGCGATGAATGGGGCCGGGTGAAAGTGCAGTTTCCGTGGGATCGCACGGACAAAAACAACGATCACAGCTCATGCTGGATTCGTGTGGCTCAAGGCTGGGCGGGAGAGCTTTGGGGCGCCATGGCCATCCCACGTGTGGGTCAGGAACTGATCATCGGCTACCTTGATGGCGATGCCGATCAGCCTATCGCTATCGGTCGGGCATACCGGCAAACCAACCTGCCACCGTATGAGCTGCCCAAGCACAAGACACGGATGACCATCAAAAGCCGAACTCATAAAGGCGAAGGCTTCAATGAGCTGCGTTTTGAGGATGAACTCGGGCATCAGGAAGTGTTCATCCATGCCGAAAAGGACAAGAACGTCCACATCAAAAACAACAACGGCATCTTTGTCGGCAACGACCGCAAGGAGCGAGTCGAGCACAACGAAACCATCTCCATCGGCGACCACCGCACCGAGGACGTCGGCCAGAACGAAACCATCAGCATCGGTGCCAACCGCAGCGTAACCATCGGTGGCAACAAGGCCGAGACCATCAAGCTGGCCAAAGCTGAAACCATCGGTTTAGCCAAGGCATTAACGATTGGCGCGGCCTACCAGACCAGCGTTGGCGCGGCCATGAACACCACCGTGGGCCTGAGCCAAAGCGAGCAGGTCGGCATCCATAAATCGGTGGCGGTGGGCAAGAAATTCACCATCGACGCCGGGGATGAATTCAAGGTCACGGTGGGCAAATCCACCTTGGTGATGAAGTCCGACGGCACCGTACTGATCAATGGCCGCACCTTCGATTTCAGCGCCAGCGGCGCGGTGCAGATCAACGGCAAAGACGTGGATATCAACTAGGGGGCGTCATGGAATTTCGCAATCTGACGCCTTTTGATGCGCTGTGTTTCAGCGCCCTGGGCATGGACGACCAAGAGTACCCGGTGCTGGTTTTGAAGGTGGGCTATCGGTTGATACCCATTGACGAGCAGCCGGGGCAGTTTCGGGCCGAGGTACTGGATGAGGATCCGTTGGCCCTATGCACCGCTGATCGCTACTACGGCGAGGAAGGGGCAAGCAGCGTCTGCGAGGAAAGCGACCTGGCGCCATTCAAACCACGCTGTGATGTGATCGTTGCGGGCCATGCTCATGCGCCACAAGGCCAACCAGCAACGCAGTGGACCGCCGGGCTGCGCATCAGTGCGCCGCTGGCGCCACCGCCCAACATCGAGGTGCCCCTGCCGACGCCGCTGAGTCCCGGCGAACGACTGACCGAGTACCAGCTAATGGAATGGCAAGCCGCCCGGCAAGAAGCTTCTAAGCGTCGGGCCGATGCGCCGAGGCGCCATTACTTGCTGGACAAGCAACTCAAATTCACCGGCCCTCGCCAATTCCGTCACAGCTTGTTCGGCGGCTGGCAATTGTCCGAACCTCAGCCCGCAACGTGTGTTCCGCTGCGCTGGGAATATGCCTTCGGTGGCAGCAGCGTAGTGCCTAATCCCGAGCATGCGGTTGATGCAAACACTGCGCCCTATCTGCTCAACGAAGTTTGCTACAGCAACCCACTGGGCTGCGGCTGGATCGACAAGCGTCAAGAAGACCTTGGCTATCAACTGGACAAGCCGCTGCGCGAACTCCGCGCGCCACAGATAGAGCCCATCGACAAACCGGTGTGGCGTCTGGATCGGGTCAAACACCCCCAGGATGAACCGGACGCCCGTGGCATGGCACAGCTCGCGGCCAGCTACAAAAACCAACCGGTTGGATTCGGCGTGGTTGGGCGTGCCTGGGCGCCTCGCCTGCCCTTGGCCGGGAGCTATGACGAGGTTTGGCAGCGGGAATGCTGGCCGGGCTTGCCACGGGATTTCGACTTTGCCTACTGGAACGGTGCGCCGGTTGATCAACAGATCGAATTTCCGCCGCCCGCGTTTCGTCTTGAACTGTTCAACCTGACCGCCCCTGGCCTTACGCCCGACGGCACATTGTGCGTCGAACTGCCCGGCCATCGCCCGTTTGTCCTAATGCGCCTGCACAACGGCGCCATGCTGCCGCTGCCCATGCTCACCGATACCCTGCGCATCGACACCGAAGCCATGACCTTGGCGCTGACCCACCGCATCAGCCTGCCCAATCACCTGGGCATTCGCGTATTGGAAGGGCGCTTCGAAACGGATCCAAATGCACCGCTGATAAAGCGTGCTGCAAAGGAGGTGCTCTGACATGGCCGATAACGTCATCGCTCGCAAACAAGGCAAATGGAAGGTGGTCAGCCTCGTCCCCGACGTGTGCAAGACGCCGATGGGCAGTGCCATCCCGCCGGTGCCCTACCCGGTCACCGCCGAGCTGAAAACCGCTACCGGCGTGGCCAAATCGGTACGTGCCAACGGCAATCCCGTGGTGGTGTTCGACAAGAGCCTGGTACCGACCACCAAGGGGGATGGAGCTGGCGCCGCCAAAGGTATCAAGAGCAACACAGTCGGCGGCAAATGCTACCCGTTGGAGAAGAGCAGCAGCGTACGCGCCGAAGGCAAGTTGGTAGTGCGCCATGACGACAAGTTCTGGATGAATGGGGCTTAGCGCATGGCCGAACCAATCAACTTGGCACCGGTGCGGGTGCATGCGGTCAGTGTACCCGTCCGACGTCCTGCCGACAGCATCGCCGGCCCGGACGAAATGATGCTACAGCTCGGCGAGAACGGCGGCGTGCAAGTCGACCTGTTTGGGCGGGATACACAAGGTAATGAACTGCACGAAAGCCGGGAAATGCAGGAGTATGAATACGAGGAAATGCGCAAACGCTACTTGCGCGCCGAATTGGCGACGATGCCGCCGTTCAGTTCGTTCAAGAGTGGCAACACCATTGGGCGGGTGGTGGGTGAGACGGTGCCGGCTCAGGTGTCGGTCAGCGAGGCCAATCCACCGATTGAGGCTGAAACCGAAGAAGAAGCCATCACCGGAGAACAGATCCTAGATGGCATCCAGCTGGGCTTGGATGTGGTGGGTCTGATCCCCGTGGTCGGGGAAGTGGCCGATATTGCGAGCGGTATCATTAGCCTTTTTCGCGGTGACTACGTGGGCGCAGGTCTTTCGCTGCTCTCGGCAATCCCGTTTGTTGGCTACGCGGGCGCCGCTGGCAAGGCCGCCCGATACAGTGCGAAGATGGCCGAAGCGTCGGGCAAAACGGGTAAGGAGGTTGTTGAGAGAGAGACAAAGGAAGCGGTCGAAAAGAGGGCAAAAGAGGCGGCGGAAAAGAGAGCAAGGGAAGAGGCAGCATATAAACGCGATTTAGAAACTAAGGATGGACAAAACGGAGCAAAAGTAAAAACACGTAAAAATAGCAAAGAGAAAGGAAAATGCGGCGAATGGCTCGCATCTATGGACATGATTGCGGATGGTTTCGATGAGGTGATCAGTGTTGAAAATAACTCCGGTCACGGCGTGGACCTCATCGGAAGAAATAGTAGGACGGGAGAAGTCAAAGTATGGGAGGTCAAAACCACCGACGGCACCGCTCCAGGTCGTCTCAGCGAGGCTCAGAGGAGCCTAGGAGGTGAAGGCTTTACAAATGATCGACTTGCGAAAGCTGCCAGAGGGAGTGGCAACTACGGCAAAGTTCCGGCCGCGATGCGCAATGCTCGAAAAGCACAAGGCTGGTTACAAGATGCAAGAAAAAATAAACTTCCTCCGACATACGAAAAGTATGATGTATTTATAGATGATCTAGAGAAAGGGTGCAGCAAGCATCCCAACCGACCGGCAAAACCTACAACTTGGTAACAAGAGAAGCAATAAGGGCATAACAAATGAATTCGACTACACACATAATTAAACTTGATAAAAAAGTCAGAAAATGGATATACAACTGGATCAGCACCCCCACGCCAAAAGAATTATTCCTAGATGAGCCGGTAAGCGCATTTACCGACTATCTGAATGGGCAAGATATTGCGCACACTCTTGGAGATCAGGCCGAAAATTTAGCAACCTGGCATCTAATTCATTATGAAAGCACTGCACTTAACAACAATCATGACTTTAGAGAACTGGCAAATGCATCGTTCTATTATGGCCAAATGCTTGAGCTAAAAGAAACATTGGCCAATAGCGGAAAAGGCGGATCAGTTCTCCCGGCAGTGTCGGCACTTTCATTTTCCCTGGCAGCAATTTTGGGCTGGAAGAATCAATGCGCGCTACGATTCAACATAATAAGAAGGGGCCTAGATACGCCGCTACTAAATCTCCAAAACAATGAAAAACATGAAACAGGAACGCTATTTCGCCACTTCTGGTTTCTGATAGAGCTCTACGCAAAAAGCACTAACAAAGACATAGATACATCACCATACTCGTACCCGCCAGAACTCTCCCCTTACCAGCAAGCCCTCAACAACTGGGACACTGCAGACCAGGCACTCTTACAAGTATTAATTTCTTCAATGGCGGACTTTCACCTTTCAAATGCAAGAACGCCACCACAGGATAACGTGCTTGAATTTGATTATGAAGAACGTATGCTCTTCCCATACGAAATTCTTGCATTTCTCAGAATTCGAGAGTGGGCTAACCTTAAAAATCCGTCAAGCTTTGATCACCCGCTAATGCAACACCCACTAGCTCAGCTACCTGCTACTCTCATCGAACAAGATAATGAACACTTTAGTAATGTAATTGATAAATTCAAAAAAGAGTTTCCTATTGATAATTGAAAGCCACAAGGAAGAAATCCTTGCACGCTAGCCTCTAAGAAGTTGCCGCTATTCCCTTTGCAGGTGATGCGCTAAAAGGCGGTGTACTTATTGAAAAAGGCATCAACAAAGCCGGAGCTCGGGGTGGCAGGGAGATATTCGGAAGAGCTGCACTTGTCGTTGGAAAAAAGGCAATAGATCTACCTTTACCTAAAGGGAAAAATGGCGGGAAATTTTCAGGTGTGAAAAGTCTTTATTACGACCTTACAAACCAGGCACATGCAAAGCAAAAGGTTTGACAGGCCATCATGTCGTACCAGACCCCGCATTCAGACGAGGTCCACGCCAAGGCCCCAACAGAAAACGAATCCCTGAAGGTATCCCACCAGGGTCCCGTGGGACAGTCGGCGCGGGTGACTTCTAAAGGAAGTTAAAGATGTCCTTAAAACAACCTAATTCGCTGATTATGAATACTGGATCAGCAATCAACAGGGACATGTATTACATGTCATGCTCATTCGTAGATCGCACTTTTGACGAACCTTATTCTCGACTTTTTTTCTACCAAGACAAAAATAAGGACAAGTGGTTCTATCATGACCTGCCAGACTTGCATGTGGTCTCAACCTGCTTCCCTCCGCCAACCTCAGGAGCAACACGTAAAATCTACGCACTCAGCGAAGAAGGCTACGTTGAGTGCTTTAGCAGAGATGCAATTAGCGTTGAGAAGATACAAGATGCTGGCCTCGACCCATCCAGTAAAATGTATGGATACGTCAACAAGATAAAGCATATAGATGGTCAGTTGTATAGCTGCGGCCACAGAGGACAGATTTATAGAAGAAACGAGTCCACCTGGGAGCATTTTGATGATGGCATACTTCAAAAAAATAAGTTAATCATAGCAAACACTGACATGAGCTTTATGGAGAGCGTAAAGCTTTCCATAGACGAAACCCTTGACTTGTTTGATATAGACGGTTCAACGGGCGATATCTACGTTGTCGGAACTGATGGCTTTCTTGCAAATCACGATGGGGTTCAATGGCACAAATTACCTCGCCTCACAGCCGCGGACCTTCATTGTATATATATTTCATCCTCTGGAATTGTCTGGGTCGTTGGTTCACAGGGGACAATAATCAATGGGAGCGCACGATTGGGTTTTAAAGTGCTCGCCCGAAAGAAAACAGATGCTGACTTTTATTCAGCAACTGAGTTCCAAAACAATATCTACATCGGAGCCAATAACGGCATTTACAAAGTCATCGACAATACAATCAAAAAGGTCGACATTACCGCTAAAGAGGTCAGCTCCATCGAATCAAAAGACGGTGTCATGTGGGCACTTTCATCTGAAAAATTACTGCGTTTTGATGGGGTTCGCTGGGACGAGTTCGTCCACATAGACAACTAACCACGCCTATAAATTTAATGACCCCCTCCAAAACTATGTATTTTTTTGGAAGATATACCGGAGGCAAACCATGAATGAAGAGCAGTTTTTCAAAGACTTCGATGCCCATCGCTGGGACTTCACCATTGTCGACCAAGAAGACGAAGAGCAGCCGGTCCTTCAGGTTGGGTTAGTGGTAACTTTTTACCTAGCAGATGCTTACCTTCCAGCTCGCCGAAAACACATTGCTGAGGCGTTTGAGCTTTACTGTAGGCATTTCGGTGAAAACCTGATTTGGGGATACATGGGCAGTGAAAAAATAATAAAGCAAGATTTTTGCTCAGAAACGATGAACAGCTGCCTTTCTTACATTCAATCTGATGGATTTTCTGACTCGGCGTCTTTTATGTGGTCATCACAACAAGGGTTCGAGCATCCAGGGAAATACATGTTCGAAGCACTACTTCCAGTGGAATGGTTAGAGCGAATTCACAGTGCGCTAACAACAATAAGATTCCACCTCCCAGTAGAAGAACTAAAAAACAAGGAAGGCATTAACTTTGAAAAACTCATTGTAGACATGTGCAATATTTTACGCCCTTTGCATGGATCCGCAGGACTGGGCATTCAAAATAGTTACGAAATACAAAATTATCAGCACGTCGAATATGAGCTATTAGAAAACTATAGGGGCTTGGATTTAACGCTCTTGATTGCAAACGAGAGCTGGCGCACCGGCTACAGCAACCTCAACTGGTATACCTACCTTGCCCACCATTGGGTAAGCAAATTAGGGACAACCGAGGATTTGCTCGAACAACTCAACGACATACGCATAGGCATTTTGCCTTACGAATGGGGCACCATTTTTCGTGCTGGAGACTGGCCTGCCTTGGGCAAAGCGGATGTCGACCCTCGCCCCGAGCTGTATGTGATGGTCAATGAAGTGCTCAAACCCTTGCGAGTCAGCAATATTGGCTCGCTGCACTACGGCTCGATTGCCGGTGAAGTGCGCCTCAACGAGCGCACCAGCAACCAATGGATGCGCCGTTTTGACCTTCCCAGCGACTCGCCGAAGCACCCGCCTTCACCGCTTTATCGCCGTGTATCAGCAGCGGAGCAACAACAGTTGAACGCTAGCAGGCAGATGCTTGGTGACCTTTTCAGCCAAGCCCCTGACGGTAAATTCAAACTGTAATCAACCCCTTCTGGCTTCAGCTAATACAGGCTCTGTCGCCTTCACTGGCAAGGCCTGAGCATCGGCAACGGGGTCGGCGTCGACCTCAGTGATTAATTACCGGATTTGGAGCAGTTGTGCACGACTGGAGAAAAAAATGAGTGAGCCCACACCCAGCAAAAACATGCCTGCAACAGGACATAACAATCAGCTCTTCAACTACTTGCCACAGGACGCCAGTAACGAAGAGGCCGCCCTCAGCGTGGAGCAAGCCAAGCCGAAGCCGCCCGTACTGCTGGCAGACCCTGAATACGATATACGCGGCGTGGCCTGGAACCCGCTGTGCGACGCCGCCACGCCGCTGATCGGCCTGGTCATCCGCCTGCGCCGTCTGGACCACCACGATGACGTACCGGCGCTGTACCAAAGCGTCAGCAACCAGATCATCGCGATCATGGAAGAAGTCCGCCAGCTCGACTACGACGCCAGCATGCTCAAGGCCTACTCCTACAGCCTGTGCCTGTTGGTGGACGAAGTGGTCATGCGCACCACCTGGGGCAGGCTCTCTACCTGGAGCGGCCGCTCATTGCTCAGTCAATTCCACGGCGAGACCCAAGGCGGCGAAAAATTCTTCACCATCATGAACAACATGATTCCCGACGCCGCCAAGTACCAGCATGTGCTGGAGTTCATGTACCAATGCCTGATCTCCGGCCTCAAAGGCAAATACGGCGCCCATAGCAAGGGCGATGACGAAATACACAAAATCATCGACCAGTTGCACGGTCTGCTGCGCCCTCTTCGTGGCGAAACACCCAAGCGCCTGACCGACCCGCTGACCAACGTCGCGCCGCGCAACTACCGGATCAAACGCGCCTGGCCATTGTGGACGCCCTGGGCGATGGCTGCCGTAGTACTGACGGTCGCCTACGCGGTCTACTCGATTCGCTTGAACACCATCACCCAGCAAGTATTGGCGTCTCTGGAGCGGATCCTCAGCCTCTAGTCGTTTTCCAGAGCGCTCGTCCAGCGGTCGTATCGGCGCCAACATGTGCCTATCACCATCATAGGTGGAGTCAAAACGCCCAACCCCCTAGAATCGCGCCCACGCTACACGCCACGATTCCAGGAGCCAACTTCATGCTGATGGTGATTTCCCCCGCCAAAACCCTCGACTTCGAGTCCAAGCCGGTCACTGCGCGCTTCACCCAGCCGCAGTACCTGGACCACTCCCAGGAACTGATCGAGCAACTGCGCGAACTGAGCCCGGCGCAAATCAGTGAGTTGATGCACGTCTCCGACAAGATCGGTGGCCTCAACGCCGCGCGCTTCGGCAGCTGGACACCGGCCTTCACTGCAGACAACGCCAAGCAGGCGCTGCTGGCGTTCAAGGGCGATGTGTATACCGGCTTGAATGCCGAGACGTTCAGCGATGCCGATTTCAGCTACGCCCAGGACCACCTGCGCATGCTCTCGGGGCTCTACGGCTTGCTGCGCCCGTTGGATTTGATGATGCCGTACCGCTTGGAGATGGGCACCAAGCTGGCCAATGCCCGTGGCAAGGACCTCTATGCCTTCTGGGGTACGCGCATCAGCGAGTGGTTGAATGAAGCACTGGCCGAGCAAGGCGACGATGTGCTGCTCAACTTGGCGTCCAATGAGTATTTTTCGGCGGTCAAGCGCACGGCGTTGAAGGCGCGGATCATCAATACCGAGTTCAAGGACCTGAAGAACGGTCAGTACAAGATCATCAGCTTCTACGCGAAAAAAGCCCGAGGCATGATGAGCCGGTTTGTGATTGAAGAACGCATCAACGACCCGGCGAAGCTCAAGCAGTTCGATGTGCAGGGTTACCGCTTCAATGCGGAGCAGTCCAAGCCGGACAACTTGGTGTTTTTGCGCGATCACGCACCGGAATAAGGCCTGTACAGCCACCCACATCAACTGTGGGAGCTGGCTTGCCTGCGATAGCGGTGGGTCATCCGACTCACCTGTTGCTGATACACCGCTATCGCAGGCAAGCCAGCTCCCACATTTTTGTCTGCATTTCAGCCCCGGGATCGTCATTTATTTGGCGTCAAAAATATCCAGACACATCCCTAACAATTTCTTCACTCGACACTCGTCGGTTTTTTTCGTAGTGGCACCACTTTTTTTTAACGGTAGTGGCACAAAACTATCCTCTCGCACCAACTCCCCATAACTACTGGCCTAAATAGCAAGTGCTATCAATATAGTACCAGTGCCATCTTTTCTAATATTTCAAAAAATTTCCGGAAAGGGGATGAGCGGCCCGGAACTTCGTCCTGAAGCACCGCTCATACCACCGGTAACGAAATTCTCTGTTTACGTAAGAGATGACTTACATACCGACCAATGGAAGTAGCCAAGTTGTCATAAAGCACTTTGGCTCGAGGGTCATATCATCAACTGATTGAGTTGAGGGCGGCGATAAGGACTCATTGCCAACCCCCTAAAGGCCAAGGCAGCGCTGACCTAAATGAGCCAGTGTTAACACCCAAGGCATTGATATCAAAAGGCTTCTTGCCTGTATCAAAGCCCAGCGGCACTGGCGCCGGACCCTTCCGCCACGGAAAACCGGCTGCATTTCAGGGCAAGCCCCAATAACAAGGCCACGTTGCGCACAACTTGAGTGCAATAGTTAGTCACTCGCTATTTAACATGCCTGCACGCGGTAAGTCGGCGTCTATTCGCCTAACTTTCGCGGCATCAGTGACGCTTGCAAACATGAACTCCGGCCATCTAATGGCATGATTTAAACATAGAGGTAATTGCGATGCGCATCAGCATATTTGGTTTGGGTTACGTTGGCGCCGTGTGTGCCGGTTGCCTGTCTGCCCGTGGCCATGAAGTGGTCGGCGTAGACATCTCCAAGGAAAAGATCGACCTGATCAATGCGGGTAAATCCCCCATCGTTGAACCAGGTCTGGGCGAACTGTTGAGCCAAGGCATCGCAACCGGTCGACTGCGCGGTACCACCAACTTCGCCGAAGCCATCCGCGACACCGACCTGTCGATGATCTGCGTGGGTACGCCGAGCAAGAAAAACGGCGACCTGGAACTGAACTACATCGAGTCAGTATGCCGCGAAATCGGTTTTGTACTGCGCGACAAGACCACCCGCCACACCATCGTGGTGCGCAGCACCGTACTGCCAGGCACCGTGGCCAACGTGGTGATCCCGATCCTCGAAGACTGTTCCGGCAAGAAAGCCGGCGTTGATTTCGGCGTCGCGGTCAACCCGGAGTTCCTGCGTGAATCCACCGCCATCGCCGACTACGACCTGCCGCCGATGACCGTCATCGGTGAGTTCGACACCGCCTCCGGCGATGTCCTGCAGTCGCTGTACGAAGAACTCGATGCGCCGATCATCCGCAAGGACATCGCCGTCGCCGAAATGATCAAGTACACCTGCAACGTGTGGCACGCCACCAAAGTCACCTTCGCCAACGAGATCGGCAACATTGCCAAGGCTGTCGGCGTCGACGGTCGCGAAGTGATGGAAGTGGTCTGCCAGGACAAGACCCTCAACCTGTCCCAGTACTACATGCGCCCAGGCTTCGCCTTCGGTGGCTCGTGCCTGCCAAAAGACGTGCGCGCCCTCACCTACCGCGCCGGCTCCCTGGACGTGGAAGCGCCACTGCTCAACTCGCTGATGCGCAGCAACGAGTCCCAGGTACAGAACGCCTTCGACATCGTCTCCAGCCACGAAAAACGCAAAGTTGCGCTGCTGGGCCTGAGCTTCAAGGCCGGCACCGACGACCTGCGCGAAAGCCCGCTGGTAGAACTGGCAGAAATGCTGATCGGCAAGGGCTACGACCTGAGCATCTACGACAGCAACGTCGAATACGCCCGTGTGCACGGCGCGAACAAGGACTACATCGAGGGCAAGATCCCCCACGTGTCGTCCCTGCTCAACTCGGATTTCGATGATGTGATCAACAACTCCGACGTGATCATCCTCGGTAACCGTGACGAGAAGTTCCGTGCCCTGGCGCATAACGCTCCGGAAGGCAAACAAGTGGTCGACCTGGTGGGCTTCATGTCCAAGGCCACCAGCGTGAGCGGCCGTACCGAAGGTATTTGCTGGTAACAGCAACGGCAAGTTTCAGGCTGCAAATGGCTTTATCCCCAGCGCTTGCAGCCTGAAGCCTCCTCACCTTGCGGATGACGCTTATGTCCAAGTTAAAACATGTATTTCTGCAATCGGCCGGCTGGCTGTTCTTTCTCAGCCTGCTGATGGGTCTCGCCCTGCTGTTGCCGGCGAGCACCTTCGATTCGCAATCGAAGAATTTTATTTTCCTGATTGGTGCCGTGGGTATCTGGCGCTACTCGATGGGCGCGACGCATTTCTTTCGCGGCATGCTGTTCCTGTACGTGGTGTACCCGCACCTGCGCCGCAAAGTGCGCAAGCTGGGCAAAGCCGCCGACCCGTCCCATGTGTTCCTGATGGTCACCAGTTTTCGTATCGACGCGCTGACCACCGCCCAGGTCTACAGCTCGGTGATTCGCGAAGCCATCGACTGCGGCTTCCCCACCACCGTGGTGTGCTCGCTGGTGGAAATGTCCGATGAGCTGCTGGTCAAAAGCCTCTGGGAAAAGCTCAACCCGCCGGCTCACGTCAAGCTCGACTTCGTGCGCATCGCCGGTACCGGCAAGCGTGACGGCCTGGCGTTTGGTTTCCGCGCCATCTCCCGCCACTTGCCCGACGACCGCGCCGTGGTCGCCGTGATCGATGGCGACACCGTGCTGGCCGAAGGCGTGGTGCGCAAAACCGTGCCGTGGTTCCAGCTGTTCGGCAATGTCGGTGGCCTGACCACCAACGAATTCTGCGAAGTGCGCGGCGGCTACATCATGAGCGAATGGCACAAACTGCGCTTCGCCCAACGCCACATCAACATGTGCTCCATGGCCCTGTCCAAGCGCGTGCTGACCATGACCGGGCGCATGTCGGTGTTCCGTGCCAGCGTAGTGACCGACCCGGGCTTTATCGCCGATGTGGAAAGTGACTCGCTGCAACACTGGCGCCTGGGCCGGTTCAAGTTCCTCACCGGGGATGACAAGTCCAGCTGGTTCAGCCTGATGCGCCTGGGCTACGACACCTTCTACGTGCCGGATGCGGCGATCAACACCGTGGAACACCCGCCGGAAAAGAGCTTCATCAAGGCCAGCCGCAAGCTGATGTTCCGCTGGTACGGCAACAACCTGCGCCAGAACTCCCGCGCGCTCGGCCTGGGCGTACGTCGCCTCGGCCTGTTCACCAGCGTGGTGTTGTTCGACCAGCGCGTGTCGATGTGGACCTCCTTGCTCGGCCTGACCGTGGCCATGATCGCCACCTTCAAGTACGGCGGCGCGTTCATCCTCGCCTACCTGCTGTGGATCGGCATCACCCGCCTGATCCTCACCCTGCTGTTGTCGTGCTCCGGCCACAAGATCGGCCCGGCCTACCCGCTGATTCTCTATTACAACCAGATCATGGGCGCGTTGGTGAAGATCTACGTGTTCTTCCGCCTTGATCAACAGTCCTGGACACGCCAGGACACCAAACTGACCCGCGATTTGGCCAGCTTTCAACGTTGGTTCAACACCTGGTCGTCTCGGACCATGACCTTCTCCGCCGGCAGCATCTTCGTTGCCGTGTTGCTGATGATGGTCTGACCCTGCCAAGCCTGAATTAACTAGGAAATCGAATACTATGAACAGCCAAGTAAACGCCAACGTTGTCCACGAATCCGAAGCCCAGCGCCAACACGCCCGGGTGAAAATCCCGGCCAAGCTGCGCTTCTTCAACAGCGACCGCACGCCGACTGAGGCGAAGGTTATCGACCTGTCCGCCGGCGGCCTGGCCTTCACCGCCACCCAGCCGCTCACCATCGGCCAAGTGCACAAAGGCCGCCTGCAGTTCGTGATCGATAACCTCGGCCTGGCCATGGACGTGGAGCTGCAGATTCGCTCCTACGACCGCCAGACCGGCCGCACCGGTTGCCAGTTCCAGAACCTCGATGCCCAGGATATTTCCACCCTGCGCCACCTGATCACCTCGCACCTGTCCGGCGACATCGTGACCATGGGCGACGTGCTCGCGACCCTGCAACGCGACAACTTCACCAAGGCACGCAAGGTCAAGGACGGCGGCAGCGGCATGACCGCGTTCGGTCGCCTGCGCGCCGTGACCTTCAGCCTGGCGATCTTTTTGGTGGGCCTGGCGGCCTTCGGTTTTGTGGTCAAGTCGCTCTACGGCATGTACTTCGTCAGCCACGCCCAGGCCGGCCTCGTCAGCGTACCGGGCATGAACGTGACCATGCCCCGTGACGGCACCGTACAAAGCCTGCTCAAAGGTGATTCGGTAGCGGCCAAAGGCGCGCCGTTGGCGACCTTCAGCACCAGCATGCTCGATGTGCTCAAGGGCCACCTGGACGAAGACCAGTTGCAACCGGCCAAGGTCGAGGAACTGTTCGGCAAGCAAATGACCGGCACCCTGACCTCGCCGTGCGATTGCGTGGTGGCCCAGCAACTGGTCGCCGACGGCCAGTACGCCAGCAAGGGTGATGTGATCTTCCAACTGGTGCCACGCGGCAGCCAGGCCAATGTGGAAGCGCGCTTCAGCTATCGCCAGTTCGGTGATGTGCGCCCAGGTACGCAGGTGAACTTCCAGGTCGCCGACGAAGAACAAGTGCGCACCGGCACCATCGTCAGCAGCACCAGCCTGAACAGCGCCGACCTGTCTTCTGACATCCGCGTGCAGATCAAGCCTGATGCACCGCTGGACAGCACCTATGCCGGCCGCCCGGTGGAAGTCACCAGCGACCGTGGCCCATCGCTGAACTGGCTGATCGACAAAGCCATGGCTCACGGTCTGTAAGCGAGGACATGCCTGTGACTCTTCCAAATACACCGTTGACCCATGTGGGAGCCGGGCTTGCCCGCGATGCAGGCGACTCGGTGCATCAGTTGCACCGCAGCGATGCCATCGCAGGCAAGCCAGCTCCCACACAGAGCAGATTTCACTTGGCCTCTGCGTACTGCGCGCTGGCACTGGCCGTGAGCCTGGCCGGTTGCGCCGGCCTGCCCGACCAACGCCTGGCCAACGAAGCCCTCAAGCGCGGCGACACCGTCACCGCGCAGCAGAATTACCAGCAACTGGCAGAACTGGGTTACAGCGAGGCCCAAGTGGGCCTGGCCGATATCCAGGTCGGCACCCGCGACCCGGCGCAAATCAAGCAGGCCGAAGCCACCTACCGTGCAGCGGCAGACACCTCGCCCCGCGCCCAGGCACGCCTCGGCCGCCTGTTGGTGGCCAAGCCCGGCGCCACCGAGGCCGAACACCACGAAGCCGAAAGCCTACTGAAAAAAGCCTTTGCCAATGGCGAAGGCAATACCTTGATCCCGCTGGCAATGCTGTACCTGCAATACCCCCACAGCTTTCCCAACGTGAATGCCCAGCAGCAGATCAGCCAATGGCAGGCAGCCGGTTACCCGGAAGCCGGCCTGGCCCAGGTGCTGCTGTATCGCACCCAGGGTACCTACGACCAGCATCTGGATGACGTGGAGCGCATCTGCAAAGCCGCGCTGAACACCACCGATATCTGCTACGTCGAGCTGGCCACGGTCTATCAGAAAAAACAGCAGCCGGAACAACAGGCCGAACTGCTCAAGCAGATGGAAGCAGGCGTAAGCCGTGGCACCGTCACCGCCCAGCGCGTCGACAGCGTCGCCCGCGTACTCGGCGATGCCACCCTTGGCACCCCGGACGAGAAAACCGCCCAGGCGTTGCTTGAAAAAATCGCCCCCGGCTACCCGGCGTCCTGGGTCAGCCTGGCGCAACTGCTCTACGACTTCCCCGAACTGGGCGACGTCGACCAGATGATGAAGTACTTGGACAACGGCCGCGCCGCCGACCAACCACGCGCCGAATTGTTGCTGGGCAAGCTCTACTACGAAGGCAAGTGGGTGCCCGCCGATGCCAAGGCCGCCGAGGCGCATTTCGAGAAAGCCGTGGGCCGTGAAGTGGCCGCCGATTACTACCTCGGCCAGATCTACCGCCGTGGCTACCTGGGCAAGGTTTACCCGCAAAAAGCCCTGGACCACCTGCTGACCGCAGCGCGCAACGGCCAGAACAGCGCCGACTTCGCCATCGCCCAACTGTTTTCCCAAGGCAAGGGCACCAAGCCCGACCCATTGAACGCCTATGTCTTCAGCCAGTTGGCCAAGGCCCAGGACACGCCAGAAGCCAATGACCTGGCCACCCAGCTCGAAGCGCCGCTGACCCCTGCGCAACGCGCCGAAGGCCAACGCCTGGTGCAACAGGAACTGGCCGCCCGCGGCACCCTGGCCCAAAGCACGCTGCAACTGCACGCCCTGCAAGAAGAAGACGGCGAGGAATCCCTATGAAGCTCAACCCATTCGTCAAGGCCGGCATCGGCCTGTCCTTCGCCCTGCTGTGGTCGTGCCCGACCCTGGCCGCGCTCACCGAAGCCAAGAACTTCGGCCTGGAAGTCAAAGCCACCGCGCAGTCTGAAGATGACCGCGACCTCGGCACCCAGAAAGGCGGCGACGTCAACGGCATCGGTCTGGACCTGCGCCCCTGGATCTACGGCGAAAGCGGCGCGTGGAGCGCCTACGCCATGGGCCAGGCGGTGGTGTCCAGCGACATCATCGAGACCGACACCCTGCAACAGTCGGCCGATGACACCACCGAACAGCAGTCGAGCAACGACGACCGCAAGGCCAAGAAAAACTACTTGGCCCTGCGTGAGTTCTGGGTCGGCTACAGCGGCTTCACGCCATACCCCGGCGAGATCCTCAAGTTCGGCCGCCAGCGCCTGCGCAATGACGACGGCCAATGGCGCGACACCAACATCGAAGCGCTGAACTGGACCTTTGACACCACCTTGCTCAAGGCCAATGTCGGCGCCGCCGAACGCTTCAGTGAATACCGCACGGACCTCAAGGAACTGTCACCGGTCGACAAAGACCGCCAGCACTTCTACGCCGACGCCGCCTACCAGTGGACGCCGGGCCAGTGGATCGGCGTGCGCGGCCACCACACCCACGACGACGGCAAGCTCGACTACGCCGAACCGGGTGTGGCCAGCGACCCGTTGGACAAGCGCGAAAACGGCGACCTGACCTGGCTGGGCATCGAAGCCAACAGCGACGCCTACAACTGGCGCAACACCAACACCGTCAACTACTGGGCCAGCATCACCGGCATGCGCGGCGACCGCGACAAGGTCAACGCCTTGAACGCCGACGGCACGCGCCCCACCAGCGCCAAGCGCAGCGATGACCTGAGCGGCTGGGCCACCGACATCGGCGTGCGCCTGCGCCTGGACCCGCAGTGGCAAGTCGGCGCGGCCTATTCGCGCGCCAGTGCCGAGTACGAGCAGAACGGCCTGCAAAGCAACCGTTCGAACTGGACCGGCACCCAATCGCGCGTGCATCGCTTCGGTGAAGCGTTTCGCGGCGAGATGAACAACATGCAGTCCATGAGCCTGTTCGGTTCCTGGCAGCTGCGCGAGGACTACGACGCCAGCCTGGTGTACCACAAGTTCTGGCGCGTGGACGGCAACAAGCCGGTGGGCAGCAACGGTATCGACGCGGTGCAGAACAACACCGACGACGTCACCGGCGCGATCCTCTCCAGCACCTCCCTGCCCCTTGAAGACGGCAAGAAAGACCTCGGCCAAGAGATGGACCTGGTGGTCACCAAGTACTTCAAGAAAGGCTTGCTGCCTGCGGCGCTGAGCCAGTCGATCGACGAGCCTTCAGCCCTGGTGCGTTTGCGTGCCGGCGTGTTCAAGCCCGGCGATGCCTATGGCAGCCAGGTCGACTCCTACATGCACCGCGCGTTTGTCGACGTGGTCTGGAAATTCTGATGGGAGCCCGCGCCATGAATGCTCAAAGCCTACTCGTCGCGGCAATGCTGATGGCCAGCGCCACAGCGTTCGCCGATACGGCGGCCAAGGCGCCGACCATCGCCAAGGAACTGCAACAGGCCAAGACCTACACCATTTCCAGCCCGCCCACCGCGCCGCTGGAAATGGCCAAGCCGGCGCTGCCCGATCTGTCGGGCTACACCGCGCAGGCCATGGAAAAGAAAATCGTCAAGACCAAGGCGGGCAAAATCAGCATCCGCCGCATGATGCAGGAAGACGCGCTAAAGGACTTTATCGGCGGCGATAACAAGATGGCCGAATGGGTGGTGCGCCAGCATGGCATTCCCCAGGCGATCTTCGTCGACGACGGCTACATGAACCTCAAGGACCTGCTGGGCAAGGTGCCCAAGCAGTACTTCAGCGAAACGTCGCCGGGGGTGTTCCTGGCCAAGTTGCCGATCGTGGTAGGCCGTAAAGGCATCCTCGATATCGACAAAAACACCCAGGAGCTGCGCCTGTCCCAGCAAGCCGGTTCGTTTTTGATCAACGACGGCCAGCTGTTCGTGCGCGATACCAAGGTCACCGGCTGGGATGAAAAAGCCAACGGCCCGGCGCTGTTCAAGTCGGCCAAGGAGTTCCGCCCGTTCCTGCTGGCCTGGGGCGGCACCGAGACCTATATCTCCAAAACCAAGATGGCCAGCTTCGGTTACGCCAACAGTAAGTCGTACGGGGTGAGTATTTCCCAGTACACGCCGAACATGGCCAAAGTGCTCAAGCGCCCTGAGCCGACCGGTTGGATCATCGATTCCGAGTTCTCGGACATGTGGTACGGCTTCTACTGCTACGAGACCACAGGCTTTGTGATCAAGGGCAATACCTACAAAGACAACATCGTCTACGGCATTGACCCCCATGACCGTTCCCACGGCCTGATCATCGCGGACAACACCGTGTACGGCACCAAGAAGAAGCACGGCATCATCATTTCCCGGGAAGTGAACGACAGTTTCATCTTCAACAACCGCAGCTATGACAACAAGCTCTCGGGCCTGGTGATCGACCGTAACAGCGTGAACAACCTGATCGCCGACAACGAGATCTACCGCAACCACACCGACGGCATCACCCTCTATGAGAGCGGTGACAACCTGCTGTGGGGCAACAAGGTGATCAGCAACCGTCGCCACGGGATCCGCGTGCGTAACAGCGTAAACATCAAGCTCTACGAAAACACCTCGATGGCCAACGGGCTGACCGGCGTGTACGGCCACATCAAAGACTTGACCGACACCGACCGCGACATCGCCCTCGACCCGTTCGATGCCAAGGTCTCGCTGATCGTGGTTGGCGGGGAACTGGCGGGTAACGGCAGCGGGCCGCTGTCTATCGACTCGCCGTTGAGTATCGAGCTGTATCGCGTGTCGATGCTGGCGCCGACCAAATCCAGCGGCATCAGCTTCTCCGGCATCCTGGGTGACCGCCAGGAAGAAATTCTCGACCTGCTGGTACGCCAGCAGAAAGCCGTGCTGATCGACCCCGTCGAACGCCAGACCGAATTGCAGGACTGAGGATGACCCTTATGCACCCACACATGATCAAACTGCTGAGCCTCTCGGGTCTGACCCTCGGCCTGCTGGCGGCCAGCCAGGGCTTACGCGCCGATGAGGTCAAAGCCCCAACCTTCACCGCCGAACCGTGCTGCAGCCTGTGCCCGGCCGCCCATGACGCGAAGAACTACACCACGCGCTACCAGCAGAACTTCACTACCCTGGTACAAGCCCAGGGCGACTGGCTGTTCCGTACCCAGGAAGACCTGCGCACCGAGTTCGACACCACCCCGGCCGGCTACAAGCGCATGCAACAGTTGCACGATGCGTTCAAGAGCAAGGGCGTGGAACTGGTGGTGGTCTACCAGCCAACCCGTGGCTTGGTGAACCGCAACAAGCTCAACCCGGCGGAGAAAGCCGCGTTCGACTTCGACAAAGCCCTGGGCAACTACAAGACCATGCTCGGCCGCTTCGCCAAAATGGGCTACGTGGTGCCAGACCTGTCGCCGCTGACCAACGAACAACTGCCGGATGAATTGCCGGCCCACGATTTCTACTTCCGTGGCGACCAGCACTGGACCCCGTACGGCGCCCAGCGCACCGCAAAAATCGTCGCGGCCAAGGTCAAGCAGATGCCGGAATATGCCGAGATTCCCAAGCGTGAATTCGAGACCAAGCGCTCGGGCCGCATGGGCAAGACCGGCACCCTGCACAACATGGCCGGGCAACTGTGTGGCACCAGCTATGCGATCCAGTACATGGACCAGTTCACCACCGAACCCAAGGGCGAAGCCGGTGACGGCGACCTGTTCGGCGATTCGGGCAACCCGCAGATCACCCTGGTGGGCACCAGCCACAGCGGCAAGAACTACAACTTCGCCGGCTTCCTGGAAGAAGAAATCGGTGCCGACATCCTCAACGTCGCCTTCCCCGGCGGTGGCCTGGAAGGTTCGATGCTGCAGTACCTGGGCAGCGATGAATTTCAGAAAAGCCCGCCGAAGATCCTGATCTGGGAATTCTCGCCGCTGTACCGCCTCGACCAGGAAACCATCTACCGCCAGATGATGGCGCTGCTGGACAACGGCTGCGAAGGCAAGACCGCGCAGATGTCGGCGAGCACCACGCTCAAACCCGGCAAAAACGAACTGATGGTCAACAGCGCCAACAAAGACCTGCGCAACGCCAACCACCAAGTGGATATCCGCTTCGCCGATCCGTCGGTGAAAACCTTGCAAGCCACCCTCTGGTACATGAACGGGCGCCACGAGGACATCAAGATCGAGAAACCCGAAACATCCGATACAGACGGGCGTTTCGCCTTTGAACTGCGCACCGATGAAGACTGGGCCTCGCAGAACTTGCTGGCCGTGGAAGTGCAGGGCCCCGAAGCGGGCGCTGCGGCGCAGAAGGTTGAAGCGAAAATTTGCACACGCAACGTATTTCCAAGCGGTGGTCAGCAGACCGCCCAACTCGGGAAGTGAGGTTACCTATGCAAAAGTTATTGCTCCCTGGCCTGCTGGGCCTGGCCATGTTCGCAGGTTCCGTCAATGCGGCGGCGCCGTTGCGTCCGCCCCAGGGCTATTTCGCACCGATCGAAGCGTTCAAGACCGGCGACTTCAAGGAAAACTGCGACGCCATGCCAACGCCCTACACCGGACCGTTGCAGTTTCGCAGCAAGTACGAAGGCTCCGACAAGGCCCGTTCGACCCTGAATGTGCAGTCGGAAAAAGCCTTTCGCGACAGCACCGCCGACATCACCAAGCTGGAAAAAGACACCAGCAAGCGCGTGATGCAGTTCATGCGTGACGGCCGCCCGCAGCAGCTTGAATGCACGCTCAACTGGCTGGTGTCATGGGCCAAGGCCGATGCGTTGATGTCCAAGGACTTCAACCACACCGGCAAGTCCATGCGCAAATGGGCATTGGGCAGCATGGCCTCGGCCTATGTGCGCCTGAAGTTCTCCGAGTCGCAGCCGCTGGCCAAGCACCCGCAGGAAGCCCAGCAGATCGAAGCCTGGTTCAACAAGCTGGCCGACCAGGTGGTGAGCGACTGGGACAACCTGCCCCTGGAAAAAACCAACAACCACTCCTACTGGGCCGCCTGGTCGGTGATGGCAACGTCCATCGCCACCAACCGCCGCGACCTGTTTGATTGGGCGGTGAAGGAATACAAGGTCGGCGTGAACCAGGTCGATGACCAGGGCTTCCTGCCGAACGAATTGAAGCGTCAGCAACGCGCCCTGTCGTACCACAACTACGCGCTGCCGCCGCTGTCGATGATCGCCAGTTTTGCCCTGGTCAACGGCGTGGACCTGCGCCAGGAAAACAACAGCGCGCTCAAGCGCCTGGGTGACAAGGTGCTGGCCGGGGTGAAAGACCCGGACATCTTCGAACAGAAGAACGGCAAAGAGCAGGACATGAAGGACCTCAAGGAGGACATGAAATTTGCCTGGCTTGAGCCCTTCTGCACCCTCTACACCTGCGCCCCGGATGTGATCGAACGCAAGCATGGCATGCAACCGTTCAAGACCTTCCGCCTGGGGGGTGACCTGACCAAGGTCTACGACCCGGCGCATGAAAAAGGCAACAAAGGTTCCTGACAAAGCACTACCTGAACTGTAGGAGCGAGCTTGCTCGCGAAGAACCCATAGGCACCGAGATTTTTCAGGTGCCCAGCGTCATCGTTAACGACCTTCGCGAGCAAGCTCGCTCCTACAGGGGTCGGGTGTGAATGCAATACAGCCTCCCCCGAAATCGTGGGGGGGTTTTGGGGGGGCTCTGGCCCTTGACTGTTGGTTAAACATGGAGAGATCGGGATGGTTTTCTCGTCCAATGTGTTCCTGTTTCTGTTCTTGCCGATCTTCCTCGGCTTGTACTATTTGAGCGGGCAACGCTATCGCAATCTGCTGCTGCTGATTGCCAGCTACGTGTTCTACGCCTGGTGGCGAGTGGACTTCCTGGCGCTGTTCGCGGCCGTCACGCTGTGGAACTACTGGATCGGCCTCAAGGTCGGTGCCGCGGGCGTTCGCACCAAGCCGGCGCAGCGCTGGCTGTTGCTCGGCGTGGCGGTCGACCTGTGCATCCTCGGCTACTTCAAGTACGCCAACTTCGGCGTCGACAGCATCAACGTGATGATGAAGTCGGCAGGCCTGGAGCCGTTCATCCTCACCCACGTGCTGTTGCCGATCGGGATCTCGTTCTACATCTTCGAGTCCATCAGCTACATCATCGACGTGTACCGTGGTGACACGCCGGCAACCCGCAACCTCATCGACTTCGCGGCGTTCGTGGCGATCTTCCCGCACCTGATCGCCGGTCCCGTGCTGCGCTTTCGCGACCTGGCCGACCAGTTCAACAACCGCACCCACACCCTGGATAAATTCTCCGAGGGCTGCACGCGGTTCATGCAGGGTTTCATCAAGAAGGTCTTTATTGCCGACACCCTCGCGGTGGTGGCCGACCATTGCTTCGCCCTGCAAAACCCCACCACAGGCGATGCCTGGCTCGGCGCGCTGGCCTACACAGCGCAACTGTATTTTGACTTCTCCGGCTACAGCGACATGGCCATTGGCTTGGGCTTGATGATGGGTTTCCGCTTCATGGAAAACTTCAAGCAGCCCTACATCAGCCAGTCGATCACCGAGTTCTGGCGGCGCTGGCACATCAGCCTGTCCACCTGGCTGCGTGACTACCTGTACATCACCCTGGGCGGCAACCGCAAAGGCACGCTGACCACCTACCGCAACCTGTTCCTGACCATGCTGCTCGGTGGCCTGTGGCACGGCGCCAACATCACCTACATCGTGTGGGGTGCCTGGCACGGCATGTGGCTGGCGATTGAAAAAGCCATCGGCCTGAACACCGCGCCGCGCAGTTTCAATGTGTTGCGCTGGGCCTTCACCTTCCTGCTGGTGGTGATGGGCTGGGTGATCTTCCGCGCCGAAAACCTGCACGTCGCCGGGCGTATGTACGGTGCGATGTTCAGCTTTGGCGAATGGTCGCTGTCGGAACTCAACCGCGCCAACCTCACCGGCCTGCAAGTGGCAACCCTGGTGGTGGCCTATGCAACGTTGGCGTTCTTCGGCCTGCGCGACTTCTACACCAACCGCCCTGCCGACAAGACCAAGCCAGCCGACCCGAGCCTGATCAAGGCCGTACCCGGCGACAACCCTGGCAGCATCCACGAGCCCGGTTTCAGCGTGGGCCGTGACGCTGCCGTGCAACCGGCCTACTGGACCGCTGACTGGCCACGCTACGCCATGCGCGGCGCGGTGCTGCTGCTGTTCGTGGCGTCGATTCTCAAACTGTCGGCGCAGAGTTTCTCGCCGTTCCTTTACTTCCAATTCTGAGGGAGCCGACCATGACCCGTTCATTACGCGTCCTCTACATAAGCCTGTTCTTGGTGCTGTTGCTGGCACTTGGCGCCTGGTCGCTGCGCAGCTTCTTTGGCTTCAGCACCAACGCCGATGCCACCGTGCTTAATGGTCGCTGGACCAAAGCCGTCGAGACCCACTACGACGACGAGTTCCCGATCAAGCGTCTGGGCACCAACCTGTGGGCGGCGCTGGACTACAAGCTGTTCAATGAAGGCCGTCCTGGCGTGGTGCTGGGCCGTGATCACTGGTTGTACAGCGACGAGGAATTCAACCCAGCCGTCAACGAGGACCAGAACCTGCAAGGCAACTACGCGCTGGTCGAAGGCGTGCGCCAGAAGCTCAAGGCCCAGGGTATCCAACTGGTGATGGCGATCGTGCCGGCCAAGGTGCGCCTGTATCCGGAGCATCTGGGTGAAGTAAAACCGGCCAGCGTGCACGCCAATCTGTACCAGGATTTCCACGCCCGAGTGGCTGCCGATAACATCCCGGCTCCGGACCTGCTTGGCCCGCTGCAACAGGCCAAGCTGAGTGGCAAGCAAGTGTTCCTGCGCACCGACACCCACTGGACCCCAGACGGTGCCGAAGTCGCCGCCAAGCAATTGGCCAAGGCGATTGCCGACAAGACCCCATTGAGCGGCGAGCCGCAGCGCTTTGTCACCGAAGCCGAGAAAACCGAGCCGCATAAAGGCGACTTGCGTTTGTTCCTGCCCCTGGACCCGCTGTTCGAAAACCTGATGCCGCCTAAAGAGCCGCTGGAAAAACGCGTCACCCACCTGGCCGAAGAGAAAGGTGACGACGCGCTGTTCAGCGACAGCGAAACCCCGGTGGCATTGGTGGGCACCAGCTACAGCGCCAACCCCAACTGGAACTTCGTCGGTGCGCTCAAGCAAGCCTTGCACAGCGACGTGGTCAGCTACGCCGAAGACGGCCACGGCCCGATCCTGCCGATGCTCAGCTACCTCAAAAGTGATGACTTCAAGAACAGCCCGCCGCAGGTGCTGATCTGGGAGTTTCCTGAACGTTATCTGCCCGTTAACAACGAAATCGGTGATGCCGACCCGGCCTGGGTTGCGCAGCTTAAACAAGCCGGTTCGCGCCAACAGAACATGGCAATCAACACATCTAAATCCGAGACGCCCGACCGGGCGCAAAACTGAAAGAGAGGTAACTCACAATGACTTTCACTACTACTCCTCGTCGTCTCGCTAAAACCCTGGCTATCGCTGCGGGCCTGAGCGTCGTATCCCTGTCGGCCTTCGCTGGCGGTGACGCCGCCCTGTACGGCCCGACTGCGCCAAAAGGCTCCAGCTTTGTGCGTATCTACAACGCCAGTAATCAGGAAGTCAGCGCCACCGTTGGCAGCACCAACCTCAGCGACGTTGCGCCACTGGCCAGCAGCGACTTCAGCTTCATGCCCGGCGGTGACTACAGCGCCAAGGTCGGCAGCCAGACCCTGCCGGTCAAGCTGGCCGCCGACCACTACTACACCCTGGTCAACAGCGGCAGCGGCCAGCCGCAGTTGATCGAAGAACCGCCGTTCAAGAACAAGCAAAAATCCCTGGTGCGCGTACAGAACCTCAGCGACAAGGCCCTGACCTTGAAGACTGCCGACGGCAAGACCGATGTGGTCAAGTCGGTGGCCGCCAAGGGCCGTGGCGAGCGTGAGATCAACCCGGTGAAAGTGAGCCTGGCGTTGTATGACGGTGACAAGAAAGTCGGCGATGTGAAGCCGGTTGCGTTGGAACGCGGTGAAGCGGCGGTGCTGTATGTCACCGGTTCTGGTTCAAGCCTGTCGCCAGTGTGGGTGAAACGCCCAGTGTCGACCCGCTAACTATTTCCCGGACTGAACGCCCCCCCACTGTAGGAGCGAGCTTGCTCGCGAAAATCGCCAACGATGACGCGGGCATTCTGGATGAACGCGTTGACTGGAAGTGCTTCGCGAGCAAGCTCGCTCCTACAGGGGGCAGGGCTTTCAGTTCGGACCGAGACAAAAACAAGAGTGAAACGACAAACCTTCGTAGCTCTGACCCAAACTGATTCAAGGAGAAACACCCATGATCCCAGTAATCCTTTCCGGTGGTAGCGGCTCACGTCTTTGGCCGCTTTCCCGCAAACAGTTCCCCAAGCAGTTCCTGGCTCTGACCGGCGAGCACACCTTGTTCCAGCAAACCCTGGAGCGCCTGGTGTTCGAAGGCATGGACGCCCCCATCGTGGTCTGCAACAAAGACCACCGTTTCATCGTCAACGAGCAACTGAGCGCGCGTAAGCTCGACTGCCAACGCATCCTGATGGAGCCTTTCGGCCGCAACACTGCGCCGGCCGTGGCCCTGACCGCGATGATGCTGGTCAACGAAGGCCGTGACGACTTGATGCTGGTGCTGCCCGCCGACCACGTGATCGACGACCAGAAAGCCCTGCAACGCGCCCTGGCCCTGGCCACCGTGGCCGCCGAGCGTGGCGAGATGGTGCTGTTCGGCGTGCCGGCCACCCGCCCGGAAACCGGCTACGGCTACATCAAGTCCACCAACGACTCGTTGCTGCCCGAAGGCGTGAGCCGCGTGCAGCAGTTCGTGGAAAAACCCGATGAAAAACGTGCGGTCGAGTTCGTCAAAAGCGGCGGCTACTTCTGGAACAGCGGCATGTTCCTGTTCCGCGCCAGCCGCTTCCTCGAAGAGCTGAAAAAGCATGATCCGGACATCTACGACACCTGCGTGCTGACCCTGGAGCGCAGCGAGCAGACCGCCGACACCGTGACCTTCGACGACGCCACCTTCGCCTGCTGCCCGGACAACTCCATCGACTACGCCGTGATGGAAAAAACCCAACGCGCTTGCGTCGTGCCATTGGCCGCCGGTTGGAGCGACGTGGGCTGCTGGGCCTCGCTGTGGGCGGTCAACGATAAAGACGCCAACGGCAACGTGAGCAAAGGCGACGTGGTGATCCAGGACAGCCGCAACTGCATGGTGCACGGCAACGGCAAACTGGTGTCGGTGATCGGCCTGGATAACATCGTGGTGGTGGAAACCAAGGACGCGATGATGATTGCCCACAAGGACAAGGTCCAGGGCGTCAAGCAGATGGTCAACACCCTCAACGAGCAAGGCCGCAGCGAAACCCAGAACCACTGCGAAGTCTATCGCCCGTGGGGCTCCTACGACTCGGTGGACATGGGCGGGCGCTTCCAGGTCAAGCACATCTCGGTCAAGCCGGGCGCGTGCCTGTCGCTGCAGATGCACCACCACCGCGCCGAACACTGGATCGTGGTCAGCGGCACTGCCGAAGTCACCTGTGACGAGAACGTGTTCCTGCTTTGCGAAAACCAGTCCACCTACATCCCGATCGCCTCGGTGCACCGCCTGCGCAACCCGGGCAAGATCCCGCTGGAGATCATCGAGGTGCAATCGGGCAGCTACTTGGGCGAGGACGATATCGAGCGCTTCGAAGATATCTACGGTCGCTCGACACCGGTTGAACGTGGCGTATCGGTGAAAACTATCGCGCAGTAAAACAGTCGTACAAGAAGCCCTCGCCCAGCCCATTGCGTCCCCTATCCGCAGTGGGTTGGGTGGGGGCTTTTTTTTGGGGTTTGTGGTGCCTTTACAGGCCTCATCGCAGCATCAGTATCTACACAACTCTGTAGCGCTCAACGGTAACCACGATGCGAAGCGAGCCGCTCTTGATCTTGATCTTAGGCGCCCCGTTAAACCACGCTGGCCGGAATTCGACAGGGATTTGGGGGGTAAACCGGCAGGGATGCCGGTTTAGCCGCCCCGCGCCATGGATGGCGCGTGGCGGCGCCCCCCCAAATCGCTGGCGGATTACGGGCACACCGAGCCTAAGCGAGGTGCCGAGTGGTGGGGCAAGAGCCTTTTGCTTACTTTTGGGCTCTTTTCAAAAGTGAGCCGCCGTCAGGGCGGAACCCTAAGTGGCCGTTACCGCAGCAATGGATATGTACACAATCCAACTGTGTTGACTGTCAGGCCGCCTTCGCGAGCAAGCCCGCTCCCACAGTTGGATCGCGGGGCATCAGGTAGATAAGTGTCGGCTGCCAGGCCGTCATCGCAGGCAAGCCAGCTCCCACAGTTGACCGCGTACCCACTTTAGAATGCGGTCGAATGTGGGAGCTGGCTTGCCTGCGATAGCGTCCGCCCGGCCAACACAATGCTCAAGGTAACCAATCCCACCTAAGCTTAAGTTAGGATGCTGGTTCCCTACTCGAGGTGGTCTCCATGTTCTTCGGCGTTCTCCTGATCATCACCTGGCTGGTCCTGCTGCTGCGCTACCCCGCCAAGGCGCTGCCGGTATCGTTGGCCGCTGCCGTCGGCCTGGGGTTTGTCGCAGTGTGGGTGGTATGGCTGGACAACCGCGAAGCGTCGCAACTGGCGCGCCTTGAGCTGCGCATCACCTACGCGCCGCAAGACTGCCCCGCCGACCGACCGCTCAAACTGACCCTCAACAACGGCAACGACGTACCGCTCACCGAACTGCGCTGGCGCGTCGCTGCCTATGCACCGGGCGATACGGTCAACCTGGCCGACAATGTCTACGCCGCCCCGCGCTATCGTGGCCCCGGCGAGTTGCAGGCAGGTGCCACCTGGGATGACTGCCTGCCCACCCCGCCGCTGCGCCCTGGCTATCGCCCACAAACCCTGGAATTTCGCGCCGAGCACCTGCAAGGCAGTTTCTCGGACTGACAAAGGATGGACCCATGCCCAATGTACTGATCACCGGTTGCTCCAGCGGCATCGGCCGCGCCCTCGCCGATGCATTCAAAGCCGCAGGCTTTGAGGTATGGGCCAGCGCCCGCCAACCCGATGACGTCGCCGCGCTTACCGCCGCAGGCTTTAATGCCCTACAACTGGACGTCAACGACAGCGCCGCCCTGCAACGCTTGTCGGAGCAGTGGGGCGAGGTGGATGTACTGATCAACAACGCCGGCTACGGCGCCATGGGCCCATTGCTCGACGGCGGCACCGAGGCGATGCAGCGCCAATTTGAGACCAATGTGTTTTCCATCGTCGGCGTGACCCAGGCGCTGTTTCCGGCCTTGCGTCGCAGCAAGGGCCTGGTGGTGAATATCGGCAGCGTTTCCGGCGTATTGGTGACGCCGTTCGCCGGCGCCTACTGCGCGTCCAAAGCCGCTGTGCATGCGTTGAGCGACGC
The DNA here is from genome assembly GCF_002591235.1 of Pseudomonas sp. FDAARGOS_380. NCBI lineage: Bacteria > Pseudomonadati > Pseudomonadota > Gammaproteobacteria > Pseudomonadales > Pseudomonadaceae > Pseudomonas > Pseudomonas sp. FDAARGOS_380. Next base: position 579,179 of record NZ_CP023969.1, read on the forward strand.
CCTGCGCATGGAGCTTGCACCGTTTGGCGTGCGCGTGATGGAAGTCCAGCCGGGTGCGATCAATACCAGTTTTGCAAAGAATGCCGGCGCCCAGGCCGAATTGCTGATCCACGAGCAGTCGCCATGGTGGCCATTGCGCGAGGGCATTCGTGCACGCAGCCAGGCGTCCCAGGACAAACCCACTCCAGCCAGTGAATTTGCCGCAGACGTGCTCAAGGCGGTGCAGCAAGGACAACCACCGCGCCTGCTGCGCTCGGGCAACGGCAGCCGAGCGCTGCCGTTGATGGCGGCGCTGTTGCCCAAGGGGCTGTTGGAGAAGGTGTTGAAGAAGCGCTTTGGCCTGGGCGGTACGCTCTAACGCTTCATGAAATCAATAAACGCCCGCACCTTCAGCGGCAAATGCCGCGTGTCCGGATACATCGCGTAAACCCCTTGCGGGGCAAAACGGTGGTCAGTCAACAGGCGCACCAAGCGTCCCGCGTCCAGATCCTCCTGCACCAACCATTGCGGTAAAACCGCCACACCGTGGCCACGTACCGCAAACGCCTGGAGCACCGCCGCGCTGTCGGCCACCAAGGCTGCCGGGCCGGCTCGATAAGGGTGTTCGAGACCTGCCGGGTCGGTCACCCTCAATTCGCTCAAGCGGCCATGGCCCAGCCTGGGCACCTGCTCTAACTCCTCCAGGGTCTGCAACCCGGCAAACTGCGGCGCCGCGACGGCAAACACCTCGAACGTCGATAACTGCACCGCCCGATGATTGGAGTCCAGCAAGCGCCCCAGCCGTATCGCCACGTCAAAACGCTCGGAGATCAGATCCGCGTGGGTGGAGGATGTGGATAAGTGGATGTTCAGGTCCGGATGCAGGCGCCGAAAGGCTTCCACCGCAGGGCCGACCACAGCCAGGGCATATTCGACGGTGGTAGTGATGCGCAGGGTGCCCTTGAGTTGGGCATGCTCACTGCGGGCCTCTTCTACCGCCAGGCGTGCCTCTTCAAGCATGCGCGTGCAGCGCAGGTAGAAGCGTTCGCCGGCGTCGGTGAGCGCCAGTTGGCGGGTGTTGCGGGTCAGCAGGGTGACGCCGAGTTCCGCCTCCAGGCGCTTGAGGTTGAAGCTGACCACGGCGCGGGTCTGGCCGAGCAGGTCCGCGGCGGCGGTGAGCGAGCCGGCCTCGACCACGGCCTTGAAGGTGTCAAAACGGTCCAGGCTGACCATGGTGGACGCCCTCCTTTGTCAAAATATTTTTGACAAACTAGCAGGCAAACCGACGTATCCCAACCCCTGCGTGCGGCCTACCCTGCCGGCTTCACTCGCAGGAACGCGTTCATGACCTACCGCTCGAAAGTCGCCTGGATCTTTTTATTGGGTTTTGCCCTGGACCTGGTGAACATGTTTGTCGCCACCGTCGCCTACCCGGACATTGCCCGCGAGCTGCACGCCTCGGTCACGCAACTGGCGTGGATCAGCAACGCTTACATGCTCGGGCTGACCCTGATCATTCCCTTGAGTGTCTGGCTGGCAGCGATCATGGGCGAACGCACGCTGATCGCCACCAGCCTGCTGCTGTTCGCCGGCGCCTCGGTGCTGGTGGGCCAGGCCGGTTCCATCGAGGCGTTGATAGGCTGGCGCGCGGTGCAAGGGCTCGGCGGCGGCTTGCTGATTCCCGTGGGCCAGGCCATGGCGTACCGGCACTTTCCCGCCGCCGAGCGCAGCCAGCTGACGGCGCGGGTGATGTCGGTGGCGTTGCTGGTGCCAGCGCTGTCGCCGACGTTGGGTGGAGTGATCGTCGACAGTGTGTCCTGGCGCTGGATTTTCTACGCCAACCTGCCCCTGGCCCTGATCACCCTGCTGCTGGCCTTGCTGTGGATAAAACCCGATGCGCCCACCCGCGTGCGCCCACCTCTGGACCTGAGCAGTATTTTCAAACAGGTTGCCAGCCCGATGCTGCGCGTGGCGATGCTGGTCTACCTATGCATCCCCGGCGTGTTTATCGGCACCAGCCTGATCGCCATCCTTTATGTGCGCAGCCTGGGCTATGACGCCACTCAAACCGGCGCACTGATGTTGCCCTGGGCGCTGGCCTCGGCAGTGGCAATCTACCTGAGCAAGCAACTCTTCAATCGCTGCGGCCCCAAACCCCTGTTGCTGGCGGGCATGGCGCTGCAATGCGCTGGGATCCTGTTGCTCAACGAGCCCGCGCTGATTATTGCGGCCTACGTCTTGATGGGCCTGGGCGGCAGCCTGTGCAGCAGCACCGCGCAAACCCTGGCCTTTCTGGATATTGCCGCCGAGCGCATGGGCCACGCCAGTGCGTTGTGGAACATGAACCGTCAAGTAAGCTTCTGCGTCGGCGCCGCCGTGCTCAGTGCAATCCTGTCGGCCTTGGATTCCTTCGCCATAACCTTCACGATGGCGGCAACTCTGACCCTGTTGCCGCTTTTCGCAGTGTTGCGCCTGGATGCTTCCAGAGTACGCATGCTGCTTCACCCTTGCAGCGAGCCCAAGCATGATTGACTACAGCGATTTTTTTGAAGAAGTGATCCAGACCCACGTCGAGATCGAGCAATGGTTTGCCGGGGTTGCGCCTCAGGGCACGCTGGAAAATCTGCTCGCGCGCTTCTCACCGGAGTTCAGCATGATCGCGCCCGCCACCGGAACGCGGGTCAACAGGGCCGGGGTCAATGCGTTGTTTACGCGCCTGGGCGGAATGCGCCCAGGATTGAAAATCACTCTGAGTGAAATGACCGGCATCGACCGCCATGCACGCGGCGCCACGGTGACGTATCGCGAGCATCAGGTGGATGACAGCGGCACCCACACCGACCGCCGCGCCACGGTGGTGTTTGAGAAACAGGCCAGTGGCGCGCTGCTTTGGCGGCACTTGCACGAGACCTTTATCAAAGCCTGACGCAGTCAAATGTGGGAGCTGGCTTGCCTGCGATGGGCAACGGTAACCACGATGCGAAGCGAGTCGCTCTTGATCTGCTTTTGATCTTGATCTCAGGCGCCCCGTTAAACCACGCTGGCCGGAATTCGACAGGGATTTGGGGGGTAAACCGGCAGGGATGCCGGTTTAGCCGCCCCGCGCCATGGATGGCGCGTGGCGGCGGCCCCCCAAATCACTGGCGGATTACGGGCACACCGAGCCCAAGCGAGGTGCCGAGTGGTGGGGCAAGAGCGTTTTGCTTACTTTTGCGCTTTTCAAAAGTGAGCCGCTGTCAGAGCCAGCCCTTTCAAGGTCTTTTCGTTTTGGCAGCCTTGATTACCCTGTCCGTTGAAACATGCGCATTCACCGCCTTGCCTTGCACCCATGTCTTGGGTTTAGGCACCTTGGGGCCGCGGGGACTTTTCGCAACTTGTTTGGGTTGGATGTTTCTGGCCAGCTCCAACAAACGCTGGGCCAACTTTTCCACAGGGATGGCGGGAAGATATTCCGAGGGAAGTGCAATCTGCATTCCCTCATAACCACTCCTGACCTGGACCGCCAAGTGATAGATCGAGGCTTCCCAGCCATCAGGCTGGGTCTCCCGATGGGCTTGCTCCACGCTTCGCTTGAGTACGGCCAGGACGTTGTAGGCCAACACTGCCGTAGTGAACCCGAGCAAGGCGGCCTTTGGGCTGCCGAGAGTTTCGATTTCACTTTCCAGGATCGCTTCCAGTCGCTGGAACATACCTTCAATGCTCCAGCGGCGGCGATAGAGTTGCGCGATCTGCTCAGCGCTGACGCTTTCAGGCAGGTTGCTCCAGAACATCAAGCTGCTGTCACCCGAGTCTGTTGGCGAATGAAGCGTCAGTTCGACGCGCCGACATTGGTAACCGCCTCTGACCTGGATGATCTGCTCACGCACAGAGCCTGTTTCCACAGGCACGGGTTCTTGCCACTCACCCTCTTGAATCAGGCGTGGATGTTTGGCTTGCTGGCGAATGACAAAGGACGTCTGGACCTGCTCACAAGCTTCCATTACCGGAAGCGTGCAGTAGAGTCGGTCAGCCAGCCACACCTGGCCCGGTTCAGCATTAGCCAACAGAGGCAACACGCAAACGCGCTCGCTGGCGTAGGCATCCTCACATGCCTGAAGGTCGATGACCTGATCGAGATCAGGATCGTAGACCACTACCGAAAAACCGGGACGAGCCGCACCTCGCTCCTGGCGTAAAGCCCCCAGACGCTTCTCAGTGGATGCCAGGTGATTGCCATCTACCACGCGAACCTGCCAGTCCGGCAGCATCGTCGTGCAACCCAGTTCTTTGATTGTTGGAGTCAGTCGTTGCGCACTACCGGTGACCAGAGCGCGCAATAGCGCGGGTTCAGTACGACTGATTTTGTCGTAGAGCGCCGCCAAGCTGACAGGGAGATCTTCCAGTTGCCGCGCGGCGGCGTGCAGGGATGGCTTCAAGCCCAATGAAACAAGGGACATCAGCTTGATTATGGTCGAGAACAGTAGTTCACGAGAATACTGCCGTTGCCGATGTTCTTCGAAGACCTGATCGACCCACTCAGGGGCAATAGCTTGTTCCAGCGCCAATTTGGCCATGACGCTGGCAGGTGCTTTTTTCTCGAAACGCGCTAGAACATCGGCCCACATCGTTTGGGATCCCTGAATGAAATTTCAGGGGATTTTACCGAAGACCTTGAAAGGGATGGCTGTCAGAGCGGAACCCTAGGTGGCCGTTACCTAAATAACGGATATGTACACGGTCCAACTGTGTTGACTGTTAGGCAGTCTTCGCAGGCAAGCCACACATTTGGATGGTGCTGTGTCAGGTAGATCAGTGTCGGCTGTCAGGCCGCCATCGCAGGCAAGCCAGCCTCCCACAGTTTAGTTTTGCGTTGGGTTCACGATGACAGTGCAGGTAATGCCTGCCGCCAACAACACGCCCTCCGGCACTTCATCAATGTGAATCCGCACCGGCACACGCTGGGCCAACCGCACCCAGTTGAAGGTCGGGTTCACATCGGCGATCAGTTCACGGCTCTCGGGGTTATCACGGTCGTAGATACCGCGGGAGATGCTTTCCACATGGCCCTTCAAGGTCTCGCCGCTCATCAATTGCATATCGGCTGTGTCACCCACCTTCACATGGGGCAGCTTGGTTTCTTCGAAGAAGCCATAGACCCAGAACGAATTCATATCCACCACAGCCATCTTCGCCTCGCCAATACGCGCATAGTCGCCGCGATGCACGTTGAGGTTGGTGACATAACCGTCAACCGCCGCCAGCACACGGGTACGTTTCAGGTTGAGTTCGGCGGCCTCCAGTTGCGCCAAGGCGTGCTGATAATCGGCCAGGGCCGAGTCGGCGATGTTGCTGGCGTCGTCGCGGTTTTCCTTGGAGATCACCATCGCGTCCAGGTCGGCACGGCGGTGGGCGTTGACCTTGCGCATTTCCCAGGTGGCCTTGCGTGAGGCCACCAGCGATTGCGCTTGCTTGACGGCAATGCGGTAGTGCTCGGGGTCGATCTGCATCAGCAGGTCGCCTTTTTTCACCAACTGGTTATCGCGTACCGGCACGTCCACCACTTCACCGGTAACGTCAGCCGCCACATTGATGATGTCGGCGCGTACCCGGCCATCGCGGGTCCACGGCGTTTGCATGTAGTGCACCCACAACGTGCGGCCAATCCAGATCGCCAAGGCCAGAACCAGCAAGGTGGCGAGCAGGCTGAAAAACTTTTTCATCGGGGCATTCTCAACGGTAGACGCTCAGCGCCAGGGCGCCGAACAGGCAAGCGAACAGGCTCAGGCGCAGCAGCGCCGGGTGCCAGAAAAACCGATACAGGTCGAACCCGGCCAGGAAGCGGTCAACCGCCCAGGCCAGCCCCGCTGCGATCAAGAACATCAGGGTCATGGTCGGCATATAGATGCCGTGGAATGCAATTTCACGCGGCATTCGGGGCTCCTTTGAGGGCGGCCAGAGGCGATTGCGGGTCCAGCAACGAGGTGCGAATAAAGTGCAGGTAGCTCTTCACCCGGCGCAGGGCCGAGGTGTCGAAGTGCGGGGCGAAGGGTTCGTCGGTGGCCTGCACGCGACTGATCGCATGGTCGACAGCAATCAACCCGCGCTCCAGGTTGCTGGCGCTGGGCTGCAGGAACAGCCGCACCAGCGAGCGCCCCATCACACGGATCGCCTGGCGCCACGGCTGGGACTCGGCATACGCCGGGTGCACCGGCAAGATCGCCTGCTCCTTGCGCAGCTCGATGATCGCGTGGCCGACCTCCAGCACCACGAACATCCAGCGCAGCAAATCGCGCTGCACCTGCGGCTGGCCGACCGCAAGCCCGTAGGCCTGGTGCAGCAGGTCGCGGGTGCGGCTTTCAAAGCTCGACGCCAGGCCCTTGAGCTTGCCGCTGATGGCATACACCACTTGCTCACGCAGGTCTTGCTCCATACGGCGCCACAACCAGCGGCTGTTGGGCGGCAGAATGATCGCCCCCGCCGCCGCGCACACCAGCATGCCAATGACCATGGCGATGTAATCGTTGATAAAGGTGTAGGGGTTGTAGACCGTGAGGTTATCCGGCACCGAACCGGTGCTGAAGAAGATCAGCAGGCCCACGCCCACGCCGGCGTATTGGGGGCGTGACGACAGAAAGGCACCGAAGATAATCACCGGTGCGAGCATCACGCACAGCAGCGGGAAACCGTCGATCCAGGGGAACACGAAGAACATTTCGACAAAGCCGACCAACGCGCCGATCAAGGTGCCGCAGGCCATCTGGAACGCCATGCGCTTGGGGTTGGGCGTGGCGGCAGACAGGCCCACGGTGGCCGCCGCGATCAAGGTCATGGTGGCGCCGCTGGGCCAGGCCGTGGCCACCCAGTAACTGCCCAGCACAACCAGGATAAACGAGGCGCGCACACCGGCCGCGGCACAGGCCAACCAGTTGGTTTTTGGCGTGTAGGCTTCGTGCCAATCCTCCCGCGCATGGCGATGCTCGGCCAGGGACGCGTGGGTTTGCGCGTAGTTGTGCAGGTCGTCGACGAAGCGGTACAGCAGCTCGTAGGCGGTGTGGAAATCCAACTGCTCGGCGTCCGTCGGGTTGTCTTCCTGAAAGCTCGCCCGCAGGCTGCGCACCTTGGCGGGCAGGCCGTCCTTGTAGGCGCTCAGCTGGTTGACCAGGCGCGCGGCATCGGGGCTGGTGAGGGCGCGGCCAGAGAAGCTGTCGAGCACTTCGGCCAGGTCTTGCAGGCCGGGCTTGATCGCTGCCACCACATGGTCGGCCTCATCGGCGCGCAAGCGTTCAAGCAATTGATGCAAGGCGTTGAAGCGTGTGGTGATGCTCATGAATTCGCTGTTGAGGCGACTGAGCCGCCCATTGCGCCGACGCATGTGCGGGTCTTCGAACACGGTGACACTGCGCAAGCCTTCCAGGCCCACAGCTTCGGCAATAAAGCGCACGTTGCTGGCCTCGAAGCCTTCGCGTTGGCTGCGCCCGCGCAGGCCGTCGGTCACGAACAGCGCGAACACGCCAAAGCGCTGGTACAACGCGTTGCGCATGGCGGCGCTTGAGGTTTGCGGCAGGATGGCGGCGCTGACCAGTGTCGAGCACAGTATCCCCAGGGAAATTTCCAGCACCCTCCACACCGCAGCCATAAAGGCGCCGTCCGGGTGGGCCAGGGCCGGCAGGCCGACCATTGCCGCGGTGTAGCCGGCGAGCACAAACCCATAGGCGCGAAAGTTGCGGTTGCGCGTGGCGCCAGCGGTGCAAATGCCCACCCAGATCGCCAGCGCACCGAGGAACAGTTCGGTGTTCTGCGCAAACAGGGCGATCAACAGCACCATCACCGCCGAGCCCGCCAAGGTCCCGAGGAAGCGATAAAAACTCTTGGCGAACACCTGGCCGCTCTGGGGCTGCATCACGATAAATACGGTGATCATCGCCGTGCGCGGTTGCGGCAGTTCCAGACGCATGGCCAGCCACAGCGTCAGGAATGCGGCGACCAGCACTTTGAAGATATACACCCAGGTCACGCCATCGCTGCGTGCCCAGTCGAAGAAACCACGGCGCCACTCAAGGGAATGCAGCCAGCGCAGCGGTGCAGGCAAGGGAGTCATCGAATCCTACTCAGTGATCAAACACGGCGAGCGCCGCCGGGGTCTTGCTTGGGCGTGTCTTGGCAGCCGTGGGCACATCGTCGCCAGCGCCGAGGCCGCCGCCCAGGGCGGTCACCAGTTCGGCATGGGCACTCAGGCGCGCCGCCTGCACCTGTTGTTCGATCTGCTGCTGGCGAAACAACAAGGTTTGGGCGTTGAGCACGTTGAGGTAGTCCGTGAGGCCACGCTGATAGGAGATCATGGCGATGTCGTAGGTTTTCTGCGCCGAGGCCACCGACTGCGCGGCGAAGGCCGATTGCTTGTCCATTGACTCGCGACGGATCAACTGGTCGCTGATGCCCTTGAGCGCATTGACCAGGGTCTGGTTGTACTGGGCCACCGCGATGTCGTAGCCGGCACTGGCTTCACCCAATTGCGCACGCAGGCGGCCGCCGTCGAAGATCGGCAAGGTGATCGCCGGGCCGACGTTGTAGTTGAATTTCTTGCCGGCCAGAAATTCCAGCATACCGCCGCCGGTGGCCATGTAGCCGAGGCTGCCGACCAGGTCGACGTTGGGGTAGAAGCCTGCATGAGCCACATCGATACCCCGCGCCTGGGCCGCTACCTGCCAGCGGCTGGCGACCACGTCCGGGCGTTGGCCGAGCAACTGCGCGGGCAGGCTGGAGGGCAGTTTCAACGGCGCGGCGAGAGCCAGGGTCGGGCGCTGCAATTGCGCGCCCTCCCCCGGGCCTTTGCCGGCCAACGCCGCCAGTTGGTTACGGCTCAGGGCGATTTCCTCGTCCAGGGCATCCAGTTGGCGGTGGGTTTCCGGCAGCGGGGTTTCGGCCTGGCTGACGTCAAAGTGAGTGCCGATCCCGGCGCTCAGGCGTTTGTTGGCCAGGTCCAGGATCTGCTGTTGCTGGGCCAGGGTGGCGGCCGCGATGTCGCGGTTGGCGTAGTGCAACGACAGCTGAATGTATGCGCGCACCACATTGTTTTGCAGTTCGAGCTGGGCCAGGCGCGCTTCGGCGGCGCTCACGTGTGCCAGGTCGACGGCGCGTTCGGTGCTGTTGCTTTCCCGGCCCCACAGGTCGAGAGCGTAGCTCAGGCCCAGGGACGAATTGTTGTCCCAAGTGTTGGCGCCGCTCAGTTCACCGGGGCCGTAGAACTGATCCTTGGGCCAGTTGTGGCGCTTGAGGGTGGTGTCGCTGTTGATCTGCAGCGACTCGGCCGACTCGGCCACCCCGGCCAGCGCCCGGGCTTGGCGCACGCGGGCGGCGGCCACGGCCAGGCTGGGGCTGTTGCGGGTGGCGAGTTCGACCCAACGGTTGAGCTGCGGGTCGCCGTAGGCCTGCCACCATTGGGCGGTGGGCCAGTGGGCGTCGCGGGCGGCGCTCTGGATCGCGGCGTCGGTGGCCAGGGTGTTGGCGTTGATCGCCTGGCCTTGGGGGGCGATTCCTCCGGTTCCGATGCAACCGCTGATGACTGACGTTAAAGCCCAAACACTGAGAGTCTTCAGCTCTCTGCTGATGCGACGCGGCACGGCAAGCGAATTCCTGAGAGGGTGTTGCGCAAGAGGTGGCGCAATTCTAGGCGGCGGCAGGGAGGACGATAAGCTGGCATTCCTGTGAATCTTTGTTACCGTTCAGGCGATAATCCGTTGGTAGGGATCACTCAAAGCGTAACTTTCTGTCACAATTTGCTATCTCCCTTGAGAACACTCCATGGACACTTTGCAAAACATGCGCGCCTTCAGTTGTGTGGCCGAGGCCGGCAGCTTCACCGCCGCCGCCGTGCAACTGGACACCACCACGGCCAACGTCTCGCGCGCGGTCTCCAACCTTGAGGCCCACCTGCAAACCCGCTTGCTCAACCGCACCACCCGACGCATCGCGCTGACCGAAGCCGGCAAACGCTATTTGCTGCGCTGCGAGCAGATCCTCGCCTATGTCGAGGAAGCCGAGGCCGAAGCCAGCGACGCCCACGCACGCCCCGCCGGGCAGTTGAAAGTGCACACCATGACCGGCATCGGCCAGCATTTCGTCATTGACGCAATTGCCCGCTACCGCCGCACCCATCCCGACGTGACCTTCGACCTGACCCTGGCCAACCGCGTGCCGGACCTGCTCGACGAGGGCTACGACGTGTCCATCGTGCTGGCCAGCGAACTGCCGGACTCAGGTTTCGTGTCCCAGCGCCTGGGCATCACCTACAGCATCGCCTGCGCTTCGCCGGACTACGTCAAGGCCAAGGGCTGCGCGCAACGCCCCCAGGATTTGCTCAACCATGCGTGCCTGCGCCTGGTCAGCCCGGTGGTCCAGCTGGACAAATGGACCTTCAACGGCCCGGAAGGCCAGGAAAGCGTGGCGATCAACAGCTCGCCGTTTCTGGTGAATTCGGCCGACGCGATGAAAACCGCGATCACCAGCGGCATGGGCGTCGGCCTGCTGCCGGTGTACGCCGCCATCGAAGGGCTGCGCAACGGCACGCTGGTACGGGTGATGCCGACCTACCGCTCCCAGGAGCTGAACCTGTACGCCATCTACCCCTCGCGCCAATACCTGGATGCAAAGATCAAGACCTGGGTGGAATACCTGCGCGGTTCGTTGCCGGAGATTCTGGCGGCGCACCAGGCGGAGTTGGTGGCGTATGAGTTGAGTGGTGGTGTGGGTGGCGTGCGGATGGCGACCTAACAACCCCTTTAACAGCCCCTGTAGGAGCGAGCTTGCTCGCGAAAAACCTGAGGGCAACGCATTCAATCTGGATCAACGCGTTATCGTTGACGTTTTTCGCGAGCAAGCTCGCTCCTACAGGTTTTGTGCTGAGGGGATAAATGTTAGCGTGCTCAGCATTCTCCCGTAGTCGATGAGCCCGCCTGCCATGAAAAAGACTGTCCTGGCCTTCAGCCGTATTACCCCGCCGATGATCGAACGCCTGCAACAGGATTTCGAGGTGATCGCGCCTAACCCCAAGCTGGGTGACATCAACGCACAGTTCAACGAAGCCCTGCCCCATGTCCACGGTTTGATCGGCGTGGGACGCAAGTTGGGCCGCGAGCAACTGGAAAGCGCGAGCAAGCTGGAGGTGGTGTCCAGCGTGTCGGTGGGCTACGACAACTACGATGTGCCGTACTTCAACGAGCGCGGGATCATGCTCACCAACACCCCCGATGTGCTCACCGAAAGCACTGCCGACCTGGCCTTTGCGTTGCTGATGAGCAGCGCACGCCGCGTGGCCGAATTGGATGCCTGGACCAAGGCCGGCCAATGGAAAGCCAGCGTGGGCGCGCCGTTGTTTGGTTGCGATGTGCACGGCAAGACCCTGGGCATCGTCGGCATGGGCAATATCGGCGCAGCCGTGGCCCGGCGTGGGCGCCTGGGCTTCAATATGCCGATCCTTTACAGCGGCAACAGCCGCAAGACCGCGCTGGAGCAAGAACTGGGCGCGCAGTTTCGCAGCCTGGATCAGCTGCTGGCCGAGGCGGATTTCGTGTGCCTGGTGGTGCCGTTGAGCGACAAGACCCGTCACCTGATCAGCACGCGGGAGCTGGCGTTGATGAAGTCCAGCGCGATCCTGATCAATATCTCCCGTGGGCCGGTGGTGGATGAACCGGCGCTGGTCGAAGCCCTGCAAACCCAACGGATTCGTGGTGCCGGGCTGGATGTGTATGAAAAGGAACCGTTGGCTGAATCGCCGTTGTTCCAACTGAGCAATGCGGTGACCCTGCCGCATATTGGTTCGGCAACCGGTGAAACCCGCGAAGCCATGGCCAACCGCGCGTTGGACAACCTGCGCAGCGCGCTGCTGGGCCAACGCCCGCAGGACTTGGTGAATCCACAGGTTTGGAAGGGCTGATACTGGACTTAATGTGGGAGCTGGCTTGCTCGCGAAGGCGGCCTGACAGTCAACACAGTTGGATTGTGTATATATCCATTGCTGGGGTAACGGCCACTTAGGGTTCCGCCCTGACGGCGGCTCACTTTTGAACAGCGCAAAAGTAAGCAAAACGCTCTTGCCCCACCACTCGGCACCTCGCTTAGGCTCGGTGTGCCCGGAATCCGCCAGCGTGGTTTGACGGGGCGCCTAAGATCAAAAGCAGATCAAGAGCAGATCAAGTGCGGCTCGCTTCGCATCGTGGTTAGCGGTGGCTGCGGCGAACTGCACAGTTGTGTAGATACCTATGGCCATCGCAGGCAAGCCAGCTTGCACATAAACAGTGGCCGACACAAAATCCGGTTAAAGCCCCGGCCAGCCAAGTCGATAACTCTCTATAGATCGTCATTCCTGATCCACAGAAGGTTTTTATGTCCACCACCAAAGCCCGCGCAGACTCACTCTCGCTTCTGCTCTTTACCTTGCGCAGCGGCAAGCTGATGGCCATCAACCTGTTGAAAGTCAGCGAGATCATCCCCTGCCCGCCGCTGACCAAGCTGCCGGAGTCACACCCGCACGTCAAAGGCATCGCCACCTTGCGCGGCGCGTCATTGTCGGTGATCGACCTGAGCCGCGCCCTGGGTGAAATGCCCTTGCAAAACCCGGACGGCGGCTGCCTGATCGTCACCGATGTCAGCCGTTCCAAGCAGGGCCTGCATGTGCAGGCGGTGAGTAAGATCGTGCATTGCCTGACCACCGATATCCGCCCGCCGCCCTACGGCTCCGGCGGCAATCGGGCGTTTATCACCGGGGTTACTCAGGTGGAAGGTGGCCTGGTGCAGGTGCTGGATATCGAGAAAGTCATCCATGGCATCGCCCCGGCACCGGTTGAAGCGGCGCCGACCGACCTGACCATGGAAGAAGCCGAAGTGCTGGGCAACGCCCGCATCCTGGTGGTGGACGACAGCCAGGTGGCTTTGCAGCAATCGGTACACACCCTGCGCAACCTCGGCCTGACCTGCCACACCGCCCGCAGCGCCAAGGAAGCCATCGACGTGTTGCTGGAGCTGCAAGGCACGGTTGAACAGATCAACGTGGTGGTGTCGGACATCGAGATGTCTGAGATGGACGGCTACGCCCTCACCCGCACCTTGCGCGAAACTCCGGATTTCAAGGACCTCTACGTGCTGTTGCACACCTCCCTGGACAGCGCGATGAACAGCGAAAAAGCACGCCTGGCAGGTGCCGACTCGGTACTCACCAAATTCTCATCCCCCGAATTGACCAAATGCCTGGTCATCGCCGCGCAAACCGTGGCGCAAAAGGGCCTGTAAGCCCTTGGCCGAGTATTACCAACTGCTGCGTCGCGACCTCACCGGCAGCCTGCCCGCCCCGCAATGGCCAGCGGATACCCGGCTGGATCATTATCGCGATGAACTGGCCCCGGCGATCCATGCCGTACTGCGCATGACCCAGGACCAAGGCGGCGGCCGTGTCGGCCATCTGGATGAGTGGCGCCGGCAGTTCGTCACCGATGCCGAGTACGACCCGACGCTGTGCCTGGTGGCCAGTAACCGCGACGGTATTCTCGCGGTGGCGCAATGCTGGACCAGCGCCTTTATCAAGAACCTGGCCGTCCACCCCTGTGCCCAAGGCCAAGGACTGGGCCGCGCCTTGCTGCTGCACAGCTTCCAGGTGTTCAAGCAGCGCGGCGAACCCTATGTGGACCTCAAGGTGCTGGAGAGCAACCTGCGCGCCCGGCGCCTGTATGAAAGTGCGGGCATGCGGTTTGTGCTGCGCGACATCCTATCCAACGGCTAACCCTCACTGGCGCATAACTTGCTTCCAGAGCCCCTGAGCGGTAGATAGAGGCAAAAACCCGTCACCCCTCAAGCGTGCCCTCTGACCTTGCCTGGTGACAGATCCGCCATGAACACACACTTTTCCTGCGTCGGTTGCGGCAAATGCTGCAGTGACCATCACGTGCCCCTGACCCTCGAAGAAGCCCGCAGCTGGGCGGCGGACGGCGGCAACGTCATCGTTCTGGTCGAGGGCTTTCTTGGCAACGGCCTGGGCCTGCCCCTGCAACAACGGGAACACGCCGAGCGCCGTTCAGTGATCGTGCCCAGCGGCACTACCGAGGCATTTGTGGCAATCACCTTTGCCGCCTACAACGCCGGACGCTGCCGGAATCTTGACGAAGACAACCGCTGCCGCATCTACGAACGGCGCCCGCTGGTGTGCCGCATTTACCCGATGGAGATCAACCCGCATATCCCACTGAACCCAAGCGCCAAAGACTGCCCGCCGGAATCCTGGGAGCAAGGCCCCGCGCTGATCGTCGGTGGTGAGTTGATGGACGCGCAACTGGCCGAACTGATTCGCCGTTCGCGCCAGGCCGACCGTGATGACGTACAGACCAAGGAAGCCGTATGCGCGTTGCTCGGCATCCGCACGACCGCCCTCAAGGGCGACGGGTTTACCGCGTACTTGCCGGACATGCAGGCGTTTGCCCAGGCCATTGAACAGGCGATTGAACAGCCAGCGGTGACCAATGAATGGGTGTTCCATGTGTCCGGGATGGACATCGCCGAACAGGTGCTGGATGCCGGGGCACAAATTGCCACCGAAGTGCCGGCCAATTACGCGTTTATCTCGTTGAGAGCGGCCTAGGCCGCTGGGGCCTCATGGCGGCATAGGGAGCGACACAACTGTAGTTCGCAGCAACCAACGCTAACCACGATGCGAAGCGAGCCGCTCTTGATCTTGATCTGCTTTTGATTTCAGGCGCCCCGTCAAACCACGCTGGCCGGAATTCGACAGGGATTTGGGGGGTAAACCGGCAGGGATGCCGGTTTAGCCGCCCCGCGCCATGGATGGCGCGTGGCGGCGGCCCCCCAAATCGCTGGCGGATTACGGGCACACCGAGCCTAAGCGAGGTGCCGAGTGGTGGGGCAAGAGCCCTTTTGGTTACTTTTGGGGCTCTTTTCCAAAAGTGACCCGCTGTCAGAGCGGAACCCTAGGTGGCCGTTACCGCAACAATGGATATGTACTCGATATAACTGTGTCGACTGGCAGGCAGCTATCGCAGGCAAGCCAGCTCCCACATTTGGACTGCGGGGTGTCAGGTCGATAGGCGCCTCACGGGTGCAGAGCGGCACTCACACATTCGCGATCATGAATGGGGCGGCAATACATCGAGCCGATACGGCTGGAGAATGCGCTGGTACTCGCCATTCTGCATCAATTGCTCAAGCGCATGATTAAGCTCATTACGCAACGCAGTATCGGTTTTTCGCACCGCAATCGCCACGCTATTACCCAGCAGGCCCGACGACACAGGCGGCCCCATGTAATCGAAGTCCAGCCCCTGGGGCGTGTCGAGCAGGGCTTCACGGATCTCCACCGCGCCTTGCAGGGTCGCGTCGATATCGCCCGAAACCAGGCTCTGCACCAGTTGGTCGTTGAGCCAGAAACTCCTGATGATCACCCCCGCCGGCGCCCATTGCGACAGGGCAAAGGCTTCACGATTACTGCGCACCAGCACCCCGACACGCTTGCCCTTGAGGGACGGTCGATCAGGACGCAGGCCCGAGGTTTTACGCGCCACCAGCCGGGTGGTGATCGGGTAGAGGTCATCGGTGAAGCTCACCCGTTGCCGCCGACGGCAGGTGGTCGCCATGCCCATGATCGCGTCGAACTGCCTGGCCTCGAGAGCCGGGAAGTTTTCCATGACGATTTGGTCAACCCAAGTACAGCGCACGTTGAGCTGCTCGCACAGGGCATTGCCCAGTTCGATATTCAACCCCACCAATTGCCCTTGGGCATTGCGGCTTTGAAAGGGCGGAAAATGCGCAGCAACGGCGAAACGGATTTCACGCCGCGGTTGAACGTCGGCGGCGACGGCACTCGTCGAGAGCAAGAGAGCAAGCACTGCACAGAGGTGTATCAGGGCCACGGGAATGTCCTTTTCCGGAAAGCTGACTCGCCACGCCCCGATGAGCGTCATCGGGACGAAGCAAACGCTGTGCAGCTTTCAAGAATCGGTGACGGCCCTACAAGCAGAAATGTCTACGCACGATGTAGGCAACTGCCTATAACGCACTCAACGCTTTAATCTCAGCGTTTACCCATCGAGCGGCGAGTGCCCGGCGGCGCCATGCCTGGCGTCTTGGTATGGCCGTTCTTGGCGCCGCCTTTGTACCAAGGCTGGCTGGCATTCTTGGCGCCAGCCAGTTCACCTGGGTTGAAAGGGAACTTGAACGCCGGGATCTCGGCTTTTTCAACGCCGTCGGCGGTGGCCGGATCGACGAGGTCGGCCGCGTCGACAGCGGGTTGGGTTGGGGAAGTCATAAGGGCTCCGGCACAGCTAATAGGTGTAAAAGCGCGAGTATACGGGGCCTGAGTGGTCAGCAGTAACTTCAAGCGACAAGCTCACATGGCCTAACTGTCACGGCTGTCAGTTTGCCGTCACCGTGCTGACGGCGGAACAGCGCTATAAAGGACGTTCCGAACTCCAACTTGCAGTTTGCGCCGGCGTCCTCCTATGCAGATCAAACGAAACGTGGCCCTGATGCTGGGTGCTCTCCTGATACTGGCCGTTGCAGCCTGGGCGTTAACCCGGCCGGCCAAGACCCGCCTGGCAGCGCCTACCGCCATTCCTGTGCGGGTGGTGAGCGTGACGCAACAGGATGTGCCTCGGTTTGTCAGCGGCATCGGCTCGGTGTTGTCATTGCACAGCGTGGTGATTCGCCCGCAGATCGACGGCATTCTCACCCAACTGCTGGTCAAGGAAGGCCAATCGGTGAAGGCCGGCGACCTGCTGGCCACCATTGATGACCGCTCGATCCGAGCCAACCTCGACCAGGCCAGGGCGCAACTCGGTGAAAGCCAGGCGCAGTTGCAAGTGGCGTTGGTCAACCTCAAGCGCTACAAAGCGCTGAGCGTCGACGACGGCGTGTCCAAACAGACCTATGACCAGCAACAGGCACTGGTCAACCAGCTCAAGGCCACGGCGCAAGGTAATCAAGCGGCCATTGATGCGGCTCAAGTACAACTTTCCTATACCCAGATCCGCTCTCCGGTCAGCGGCCGCGTGGGCATCCGCAATGTGGACGAAGGCAACTTCCTGCGCATGAGCGATACCCAGGGGCTGTTTACCGTCAGCCAGCTCGACCCGATTGCCGTTGAGTTCTCCCTGCCTCAGCAAATGCTGCCAACCTTGCAGGGCCTGATCGCCGCCCCCACCCGGGCCACCGTCGATGCGTACCTGGGCGCCGACACCGATGGCCAGACCGGCGACCTGCTCGGTGAAGGCCACCTGAGCCTGATCGACAACCAGATCAGCTCCACCACCGGCACCCTGCGGGCCAAGGCCGAGTTCAGCAACCCGGCGCATAAGCTATGGCCGGGGCAATTGGTGACCATCAAGATCCAGACGGCCCTCGACAAGAACGCCCTGGTGGTACCGCCCACCGTGGTGCAGCGCGGCCTGGACTCACATTTCGTGTACCGCGTAAGCGCTGACAAAGTCGAGCTGGTGCCGGTGCAGGTCGCCTACCAGAACAGCGACATCAACATCATCAAAGGCGTGCAGGCCGGCGATGTGCTGGTCAGCGATGGGCAATCGCGGCTCAAGGCCGGTGCGCAGGTGGAGGTGCTCAAGGAGCCGCCGCAAGTGATCCACACCGCCGACGCCCAGGTGCAACCATGAGCGCCAGCCGGTCGCCCTCGGCCTGGTGCGTTGATCACCCGGTCGCCACCCTGCTGCTGACCTTCGCCCTGGTGTTGCTGGGGATCATTGCCTTCCCCAACCTGGCCGTCGCGCCACTGCCGGAAGCGGAATTCCCGACGATTCAGGTCACCGCGCAACTGCCCGGCGCCAGCCCGGACACCATGGCCTCCTCAGTGGCCACGCCCCTGGAGGTGCAGTTCAGCGCCATCCCCGGAATGACCCAGATGACCTCCAGCAGCGCCTTGGGCTCCAGCCTCTTGACCCTGCAATTCACTCTGGAAAAAAGCATCGATACCGCCGCCCAGGAAGTGCAGGCCGCGATCAACACCGCGTCCGGCAAGTTGCCCAGCGACATGCCGAGCTTGCCCACCTGGAGGAAGGTCAACCCGGCAGACAGCCCGGTGCTGATCCTCAGCGTCAGTTCCAGCAGCATGCCCAGCACCGAGCTGAGCGACTATGTGGAAACCCTGCTGGCACGCCAGATCAGCCAGATCGACGGCGTCGGCCAGATCAACATCACCGGCCAGCAACGCCCGGCGATTCGCGTGCAGGCGTCCCCCGACAAGCTCGCGGCCATCGGCCTGACCCTCGCCGATATACGCCTGGCCATCCAGCAGTCGAGCCTCAACCTGGCCAAGGGCGCGATCTATGGCGAAAACAGCGTGTCCACCCTGTCGACCAACGACCAGCTGTTTCACCCGGAGGAATACGGCCAACTGATCGTTTCCTACAAGGACGGTGCGCCGGTTCAACTGCGCGATATCGCCAAGGTCATCAACGGCTCGGAAAACGCCTACGTACAAGCCTGGTCCGGCGATACCCCCGGGGTGAACCTGGTGATTTCGCGCCAGCCCGGCGCCAACATCGTCGACACCGTGGACCGCATCCAGGCCGAGTTGCCGCGCCTGCAAGGCATGTTGCCGGCCTCGGTGCAGGTCAGCGTGTTGACCGACCGCACCAAGACCATCCGCGCTTCACTGCATGAAGTGGAAATGACCCTGCTGATCGCCATCCTGCTGGTGGTGGCGGTGATGGCGTTGTTCCTGCGCCAACTGTCGGCGACGCTGATTGTGTCTGCGGTGCTGGGTGTCTCGCTGGTGGCCAGTTTCGCCCTGATGTACGTGATGGGGTTCAGCCTGAACAACCTGACCCTGGTGGCCATCGTGATCGCCGTGGGCTTTGTGGTGGACGATGCGATTGTGGTGGTGGAGAACATCCATCGTCACCTGGAGGCTGGCCTGGATAAGCGCGAAGCGGCGATCAAGGGCTCCGGCGAAATTGGCTTTACCGTGGTGTCCATCAGCTTCTCGCTGGTGGCGGCGTTTATTCCGCTGCTGTTCATGGGCGGCGTGGTCGGGCGATTGTTCAAGGAATTTGCATTGACGGCCACCGCGACCATTCTGATTTCAGTGGTGGTGTCGCTGACGTTGGCACCGACCTTAGCCGCCTTGTTCATGCGTGCCCCCACCCACCCTGCCCACGCCAAGCCCAGCTTCAGCGAACGCCTGCTGGCCGGCTATGCGCGCAACCTGCGCCGTGCCCTGGCGCACCAACGCAGCATGGCCGCGATCTTCGTGGTGACCCTGGCGCTGGCGGTGATCGGCTATGTGTTCATCCCCAAGGGGTTCTTCCCGGTGCAGGACACCGGTTTCGTGCTCGGCACCAGCGAAGCGGCGGCCGATGTGTCGTACAAGGACATGGTCGCCAAGCACAAGGCCCTGGCCGAGATCGTCAAGGCCGACCCGGCGGTGCAGGCGTTTTCCCATTCGGTCGGCGTCACCGGCAGCAACCAGACCATCGCCAATGGCCGCTTCTGGATCGCCTTGAAAGACCGCAGTAAGCGCGACGTATCCGCCAGCCAGTTCATAGACCGCATCCGCCCGCAGTTGGCGAAGGTGCCGGGCATCGTGCTGTACCTGCGCGCCGGCCAGGACATCAACCTGAGCTCCGGCCCCAGCCGCGCCCAGTACCAATATGTGCTCAAGAGCAACGACGGCCCGACGCTGAACACCTGGACCCAACGCCTCACCGAAAAACTGCGCGCCAACCCGGCGTTTCGTGACCTGTCCAACGACCTGCAACTGGGCGGCAGCATCACCCATATCAGTATCGATCGTCAGGCCGCCGCGCGCTTCGGGCTGACCGCCACCGATGTCGACCAGGCGCTGTACGACGCCTTCGGTCAGCGCCAGATCAACGAGTTCCAGACCGAGATCAACCAGTACCAAGTGATACTCGAACTGGACAGCCAACAGCGCGGCAAGGCCGAAAGCCTCGACTATTTTTACCTGCGCTCGCCACTGACCAATGAAATGGTGCCGCTGTCGGCACTGGCCAAAGTCGACCCGCCCACAGTCGGGCCGTTGTCCATCAGCCATGACGGCATGTTCCCTGCTGCCAACCTGTCGTTCAACCTCGCGCCCGGCGTGGCCCTGGGCGACGCGGTGATTATGCTCGACCAGGCCAAGAACGAAATCGGGATGCCGAGTACGATCATCGGCAACTTCCAGGGCGCGGCGCAGGCGTTCCAGAGCTCGCTGGCCAGCCAGCCGTGGCTGATCCTCGCGGCGCTGGTGGCGGTCTACATTATATTGGGCGTGCTGTATGAAAGTTTTGTACACCCGCTGACGATCATTTCCACCCTGCCCTCGGCGGGCCTCGGTGCGCTGATCATGCTGTGGCTGCTGGGCCAGGACTTTTCGATCATGGCCTTGATCGGCCTGGTGCTGCTGATCGGCATCGTGAAGAAAAACGGTATCTTGATGATCGACTTCGCCCTGGAGGCCCAACGTGTGCGCGGGCTGCCGCCGGAGGATGCGATTTATGAAGCCTGCGTCACGCGGTTCCGACCGATCATCATGACCACCCTTGCCGCGTTGCTCGGCGCGGTGCCGTTGATGCTCGGCGCAGGCCCGGGGGCGGAACTGCGCCAGCCGCTGGGCATCGCGGTGGTCGGGGGCTTGCTGGTGAGCCAGGCGCTGACGCTATTCACCACGCCGGTCATATACTTGTACCTTGAACGTTTTTTCCACAGGCCCAAACCAGCGCTGGCGCTGGCGACCACACACTGAGGCGGTCATGCGCGTCCTGATTATTGAAGATGAAGAAAAAACCGCAGACTACCTGCACCGTGGCCTGACCGAGCAAGGCTACACCGTCGATGTGGCCCGTGAAGGCATCGAGGGCCTGCACCTGGCGCTGGAGAACGATTACGCGGTGATCGTGCTCGACGTGATGCTGCCCGGCCTGGATGGCTTCGGTGTATTGCGCGCCTTACGCGCCCGCAAGCAGACGCCGGTGATCATGCTCACCGCGCGTGAGCGTGTGGAAGACCGCATCCGCGGCCTGCGCGAAGGCGCCGACGATTATCTGGGCAAACCGTTTTCGTTCCTGGAACTGGTGGCCCGCCTGCAAGCCCTGACCCGTCGCAGCGGCGGCCATGAACCGGTGCAGGTCACCGTCGCCGACCTGTGGATCGACCTGATCAGCCGCAAAGCCAGCCGCAACGGCCTGCGCCTGGACCTGACCGCCAAGGAGTTCTCGCTGCTCAGCGTATTGGCGCGGCGCCAGGGTGAGATCCTGTCCAAGACCGCGATTGCCGAGATGGTCTGGGACATCAATTTCGACAGCGATGCCAACGTGGTGGAAGTGGCGATCAAGCGCCTGCGCGCCAAGCTCGATGGGCCGTTCGAACACAAGCTGCTGCACACCATACGTGGCATGGGCTATGTGCTGGAGAACCGCATGCAGGAAAACCCCAGTGGTCGCTAATTCCATCGCCCTGCGCCTGAGCGGCATGTTCACCCTGGTGGCGCTGCTGATCTTTCTGTTGATCGGCGGCGCGCTGTACCAGCAGGTCGACCGTGGCCTGGGGTTGTTGCCTGGGGCCGAGTTGGATGCGCGCTACAGCGTGCTGGAGTCGTCGATCAATCGCTTCGGCACGCCGGAGCATTGGGCCAAGATCAGGTCCAAGCTCAAGCTGTTGGGCGAAGAAGACAAGCGCATCCGTTTCTGGGTGGTCAGCAGCGACCCGAGCTACGAATACGGTGAGCCCAACGCACAAGTTCGCGCCTTTGCCGAGGGCGCCACGGGTAAGCGCGACCTGCGCCTGCCGGGTCACGATTATCCGTTCAAGGTGCTGGTCAGCCAGTTTGCAGCCAAGGACCAGCGCCCGGCGTTGCGTTTCATGATCGCCATCGACACGGAGAACTTCCGCGCCACCCAGCATCACCTGCTGGTGGCATTGATCAGCCTGGCATTGGTGGGTGTGATACTGGCGGCGCTGTTGGGGTTCTGGGTCGCGCGTATCGGCCTCAAGCCCCTGGGCAAACTCTCGGATGAGGCGCAAAAACTTGCGCCGCCGAAACTCTCCGGGCGCCTGCAATTGTCACCCTTGCCGCCGGAACTGAGCCAGTTCGTCAACTCGTTCAACGCCACCCTCGACCGGGTCGAGCAGGCGTATTCGCGCCTGGAATCGTTCAACGCCGACGTCGCCCATGAACTGCGTTCGCCGCTCACCAATTTGATCGGCCAGACCCAGGTGGCCCTCACTCGCGGCCGTTCGGCAGAGCAATATTTCGAAGTGCTGCAATCGAACCTGGAAGAGCTGGAACGGCTGCGCTCGATCATCAATGACATGCTGTTCCTCGCCAGCGCCGACCAAGGCAGCAAGGCCACCAAGCTGATCGAAAGCGCCCTGGCCGATGAAGTGGCCACCACCCTCGACTACCTGGACTTCATCCTCGAAGACGCCCAGGTCGAAGTGCGCGTGCACGGCGATGCTGTGGTGCAGATCGAAAAAGCCCACCTGCGGCGCGCACTGATCAATCTACTGAGCAATGCCGTACAACACACCGCGCCGGGGCACGTCATCGACGTGTGCATTGAAATGCAGGCACACCAGGTGACGATTGGCGTGACCAACCCCGGCGAGGCGATTGCCAGCGAACACTTGCCACGCCTGTTCGAACGCTTCTATCGAGTGGATGCCTCGCGCAGCAACAGCGGGGCCAATCACGGGCTGGGGCTGGCGATCGTCAAGGCGATTGCGTTGATGCATGGGGGGGATGTGTTTGTGCGCAGTGAGGGCGGTGGCAATACCTTTGGTATTACCCTGCCGGTCTAAATCGTAAGAACGCTTGAGTCACATGTGGGAGCGGGCTTGCTCGCGAATTCGGTGTATCAGTTACAGATATATTGACTGACACACCGAATTCGCGAGCAAGCCCGCTCCCACACTTAGATCGACGTACATCCGCACTGTTGCGATTTGGGCAATAGTTATTATCTTGTTACACTCTGTATCGCACCGCTCGCCTGCGTTACTTTGACGCATCGATGAGCGCGACGGCAAAGACAGCTGACCCGCTTACCCGAATTTCCCTCGACTTTTTTCCAGGGCTCTACACTGGGAATCTGTCTTAAAGCCGCTGACTTTCAGCGGCTTTTTTTTGCCGTAAAAAAAGGCCGGGCATACCCTCACGACACTGGCCGTTATGGATTGACCAAAGGAGCTTTACCGGTGAAGAACTCGCTGACGTTCACCCCGTTATTCCTCGCGATTGCAGCAACGATCGCCCCGCTGGCCCACGCGGCAGACACTACCCCCAACGACGGTTTCGTCGAAGGCTCCCACCTCACGATCAACACCCGCAACTACTACATGAACCGCGACCGACGCGATATTCACCAGGATGACAGCAAGGAATGGGGCCAGGGCTTTATCGGTACCTTCGAATCCGGCTACACCCAGGGCACCGTCGGCTTCGGCCTGGATGTCAACGCCATGCTCGGCCTCAAGCTCGACGGCGGTGGCGGTACGGATGGCTCCAGCATCCTTCCGTATGGCAGCGGCAACGGCAAGGCGCCGGGGTCGTTCTCGACGGCCGGCGGCACGTTGAAGCTGCGCGCCTTCGACACCGAACTGAAAGCCGGCGACCTGTTCCTCAACAACCCGGTGATCGCCGGCGGCATGACGCGCATGTTGCCGCAGACCTTCCGTGGCGTGAGCCTGACCAACCACAGCTTCGACGGCTGGATGTTCGAAGGCGGCCAGGCCAGCTTCACCAAGCTCTACAACCAGAGCGGCCACCGGCGCATCGGCACCAGCTACGGCACGCTGCCCGCCAACAGCGACAGCCAGCACCTGGACTGGGCCGGTGTGTCGTTCAGCGCGATTGAGGGGCTGACCAGCAACCTGTACGCCTCCGAACTCAAGGACGTCTGGCATCAGTATTACTACGACCTGGAATACACCTACGCCCTGAACGACCTGGTCAGCCTGACCCCCGGCCTTCACTACTACCATACCCAGGACACCGGCCAATCGCTGCTGGGGGATATCGACAACAACACCTACAGCCTGCATTTCACCGTGGGCGTGGGCAACCACAGCGTCACGGCGACGTATCAGCGGGTCAATGGCAACACGCCGTTCGACTACATCACCCAGGGCGACAGCGTGTACCTGGACAACTCCCAGCAGTACTCGGATTTCAACGGGCCCAACGAGCGCTCCTGGAAGCTCAAGTACGCCTACGACTTCGCCGGCCTCGGCGTGCCCGGCCTGACCTCCGCAGTGTCGTACATCAGCGGCAAGACCGACCTGACCAAGGTCGACCCGAACAGTCGCGGCTACAGCAACTGGTACAGCGCCGATGGCAAGGACGCCAAGCACTGGGAGCGCGATATCGACCTGAAATATGTGGTGCAGGGCGGCAAGGCCAAGGACTTGGCCGTGCGCCTGCAATGGGCGACCAACCGTGGCAGCAATGGCTACTCGGCGGTGGACCGCGATGTGGATGAGTACCGCGTGATCGTGGACTACCCAATCAACGTGTTCTGAATACAGGTAGGAGCGAGCTTGCTCGCGAAAAACGTTAACGATGACGCGGGCATCCTGAATAAACGCGGCGTCTGTGAGTTTTTTGCGAGCAAGCTCGCTCCTACAGCCATATTTAAGAGTTGCTACTACGCTAAGGGCATTCTCAACGCAAAAGTGTGCCCGATGAGTTCAAGCCCTACCCGCCCCAACCGCCGCCCGGAGCGCCTGCTGATCTTGGGCAGCACGCTCACGGTGTTGCTGATCGTGGGGGTCGTCACTGCGCTGCTGATTCGTGAACATGCCAACACCCTGCAGACGGCCAAGCGCACCGCCAACACCATCACGCAATTGATCGACGCTGACGTGCTGCGCAATGTTGAACTGTACGACATGGCCCTCAAAGGCTTGATCACTGCCACCGAGCGCACTGACCTGCAGGACGTTTCCGAAAGCATCCGGCACCTGGTGCTGTTCGATCGTTCCGCTGCGGCGCCCTACAAGGGCGATATCCTACTGTTGGACCCGGCTGGCGAGGTGATTGCCGATTCGTCCCTGCTGACGCCCAAGCTGGGTAACTTTGCCGACCGGGATTATTTTCAGGCACACCGCACCAACCCCGACCTGGGCTTGTATATCAGCCGTCCGTTCATGGCGCGCTGCCAGTGTGCCGCCCCCTGGCGCATCGCGTTCAGCCGTCGCGTTTCGTCACCGGATGGGCGTTTTCTGGGCGTGGCGGTCGCGTCCATGCGCCTGTCGTACTTTCATCAGTTATTCAGCAGCTTGAACATTGGCAACAACAGCACCATCAACCTGCTCAACCACCAAGGCATCCTGCTGGCGCAAGAGCCTTTGCTGGAAGTGGATATCATCGACAAGGACCTGAGCCAGCGCCCGAATGTGGCGCGCATGCTGCGCGAACGGGATGGCAGCTTCCAAAGCATCTCCAGCGTCGATCGCCACGCACGGCTCTACAGCTTTTCTAATGTGGGCGACTTGCCGCTGATCGTGGCAGTGGCCTTGTCCAGCGATGAAATGTTCGCACCCTGGCGGCGTGCGGCGTGGTTGGTCAGCATCGCGACCGGAGTGTTGTGCGTGGGCCTGTTGTGGCTGACCTGGGCGCTGTGCATGGAGCTGCGCCGTCGCCATCGCGCCGAACAGGTGCTGTCAGAACTGGCAGCCACCGACGCCCTTACCGGCCTGGCCAACCGCCGCACCCTGGACGAACGCTTGCGGCTGGAATGGGACCGGGCACAACGCTCCACCGAGTCGTTGAGCGTGCTGATGATCGATGTAGACAACTTCAAGGCCTTCAACGACCGCCATGGTCACCAGGGCGGCGATGAGGCCTTGCGTGTAGTTGCGCAGGTGATCGCCAGCCATATCCGCCGCCCTGCCGACCTGGCGGCGCGGTATGGCGGTGAAGAGTTCGCGGTGGTACTGCCCAATACCGACACCAAGGGGGCGTGGGTAATCGCCGAGCATATCCGCGAGGGGGTCCAGTACTTGCCAAAAGTGGCCGGGGACGAGCAACCGATCACCGTAAGCATCGGCTTGAGTACCTGGCAGAAGCACAGCCGTATTTCCCTTGAGGACCTGCTGCTCAAGGCTGACCAAGCGTTGTATCAGGCCAAGCACAGCGGCCGTAACCGGACAATGGATACCACAACCCACCCCCTGTAGGAGCGAGCTTGCTCGCGAAGAACGTCAACGATAACGAGGGATTCCTGAATGCGCAGGGTGCTCTCAGGTTTTTCGCGAGCAAGCTCGCTCCTACAGGGGGCAAACGTCGGACATAAAAAAAGGCCACCCGAAGGCAGCCTTTCAAAACTAAAGAAAGAGAGTTGTTACTTACACCGCCGCAACGGGACGCATGTAAGAGATCGGTGCGGTGCTGGCATCTTCGAAGGTCACGACTTCCCAAGCGTCTGTCTGCTCAATCAACTTGCGCAGCAGCTGGTTGTTAAGGGCGTGGCCCGACTTGAAGCCTTTGAACTCGCCTATCAGGCTATTGCCCAGCAGGTAGAGGTCACCGATTGCATCGAGGATCTTGTGCTTCACGAATTCGTCTTCATAGCGAAGGCCGTCTTCGTTCAGTACACCATCCGCGTCGACCACGATGGCGTTTTCCACGCTGCCGCCGAGTGCGAGGTTGTGCTTGCGCAGGTACTCGATGTCACTCATGAAACCAAAGGTACGGGCGCGGCTGACTTCTTTTACGAACGAAGTGCTGGAAAAATCCACGCTTGCACTTTGGGTGCGGTCACGGAATACCGGGTGATCGAAATCGATCTCAAAGCTCACTTTAAAGCCTTCGAACGGGACGAAGGTGGCGCGCTTGTCGCCGTCTTCTACTGTCACTTCCCGCAGAATGCGAATGAACTTCTTGGCTGCGTCCTGTTCTTCCAGGCCGGCAGATTGAATCAAGAATACGAAGGGGCCAGCGCTGCCATCCATGATCGGGACTTCGGACGCGGAGAGCTCGACGTAGGCGTTATCGATGCCCAGGCCAGCCATGGCCGAGAGCAAGTGCTCCACCGTGTCCACTTTGACGTCACCGTTGACCAATGTGGTCGACATAGTGGTTTCGCCAACGTTTTCCGCGCGAGCAGGAATCTGCACCACAGGGTCCAGGTCGGCACGCACAAACACGATGCCGGTGTCGACAGGTGCAGGCTTGAGGGTCAGGTATACCTTCTCCCCGGAGTGCAGACCTACACCTGTGGCACGAATAATATTCTTCAGGGTGCGTTGTTTAATCATGGCTTGGACCGCTTCAGCGCAAATTGCGAACTGGTATCAACAAAGGCTGGCGATAATAGCAGACCAGACCTTTGCTGAACACCAATCACCTTCATAGCCCTGATACATTCCATTAATCGGCCTGACGACGCAGGAATGCCGGGATGTCCAGGTAGTCCAAGTCATCTTGCGGATTCGGGCTACGGGACGCCGCAGCACCGGCCTGAGCCTGGTTGCGCATCACGGTCGGACGGTCCAGGTCACGGTAGTTCACCGACGGCAGTTCCTGGCGAGCAGGGGCTGGAGCGGCAGCTGCCTGGCTGGCCTGGGTGGTGTGCAGGGTGTTGTCGATGACCTTCACAGGCTTCTCGATTTTCGCACCCAGGCCGGTAGCGACCACGGTTACATGCAGCTCATCGCGCATGTCCGGATCGATAACGGTACCGACTTTGACCATGGCGTGCTCGGAAGCGAAGGCTTCGATGATGCTACCCACGTCGGAGTACTCACCCAGGGACAGGTCGGGACCTGCGGTGATGTTCACCAGAATGCCGCGTGCACCTTGCAGGTTCACGTCTTCGAGCAACGGGTTGCGGATGGCCGCTTCGGTGGCTTCGCGCGCACGGTTCGGACCGCTGGCGCAGCCAGTGCCCATCATCGCCATGCCCATTTCGCTCATGACCGTACGTACGTCGGCAAAGTCGACGTTGATCATGCCTGGGCGCTTGATGATGTCGGAGATACCGCGAACGGCACCGGCCAGTACATCGTCAGCCTTGGCGAAGGCGGACAGCAGGCTGGCATCCTTGCCCAGGATGGTCAGCAGCTTCTCGTTGGGGATGGTGATCAACGAGTCGACGCTTTCAGACAGCAGACGGATACCTTCGTCGGCGATCTGCATGCGCTTGCGGCCTTCGAACGGGAACGGACGCGTCACGACAGCAACGGTCAGAATCCCCATTTCCTTGGCCACTTCGGCAATGATCGGTGCAGCACCGGTACCGGTACCGCCGCCCATGCCGGTGGTGATGAACACCATGTTGGTGCCTTGCAGCACTTCGGCAATACGCTCGCGGTCTTCCAGGGCGGCTTGACGGCCGACTTCCGGATTGGCGCCAGCGCCGAGGCCTTTGGTCACCGCGGTGCCCAATTGCAGGATGGTCCGCGCGCCGATGCTTTTGAGCGCCTGGGCATCAGTGTTGGCGCAGATGAACTCAACGCCTTCAATGTTGCTCTTGACCATGTGGTTGACAGCGTTGCCGCCGCCACCGCCGACACCGATTACTTTGATAACCGGGCTAGCGGGGATATTGTCTACGAGTTCGAACATGTTCCCTCTCCTTTCATTTTCTCTAGTTTTTTCGCCTACTGCTTGTTGCGGGTGTTGCGGTGTCGCGGTAAATCTTTAGAAATTGCCTTTTACCCAAGCCTGCAGCCGCTCGAACAACGGCGCTTTGGCTTCGTCATCGCTGCGGTAGCTGTCACGGATGCTCGGGCCCGACAGGGAAATGCCGTCGGTCTGTTTTTGCAGCCCGTACAACAGCAAGCCCACACCGGTGGAATAAATCGGGTTGCGCACCACGTCGCCCAGGCCCTTCACGCCATGGGGCACGCCCAGGCGCACCGGCATGTGGAAGATCTCTTCGGCCAACTCGACCGCGCCTTCCATCTTCGAGGTGCCACCGGTCAGCACGATGCCGGCCGGGATCAAATCTTCGTAG
The DNA here is from genome assembly GCF_002591235.1 of Pseudomonas sp. FDAARGOS_380. Taxonomy (NCBI): domain Bacteria; kingdom Pseudomonadati; phylum Pseudomonadota; class Gammaproteobacteria; order Pseudomonadales; family Pseudomonadaceae; genus Pseudomonas; species Pseudomonas sp. FDAARGOS_380. The sequence goes on from NZ_CP023969.1 coordinate 608,104, forward strand.
CCGCTGCGGCGCAGTTCAGCCTGGATCAGGGTGAACAGCTCGTCGTAGCGTGGCTCGACCACTTCGGCCAGGGCCTGGCGCGACAGCTCGCGGGGTGGACGATCACCCACGCTTGGCACCTTGATGGTCTCGCCGGCACCGGCCAGCTTGGCCAGGGCGCAGGCGTAGCGGATCTTGATTTCTTCGGCGTACTGGGTCGGTGTGCGCAGCGCCATGGCGATGTCGTTGGTGACCTGGTCGCCGGCAATCGGGATCACCGCGGTGTGACGGATCGCACCCTCGGTGAAGATCGCGATGTCGGTGGTGCCGCCGCCGATGTCCACCAGGCACACGCCCAGCTCTTTTTCGTCGTCGGTGAGTACCGAGTAGGCCGAGGCCAACTGCTCGAGAATGATGTCATCGATTTCCAGGCCGCAGCGACGCACGCATTTTTCAATGTTCTGTGCAGCGTTGACGGCGCAGGTCACCACGTGAACCTTGGCTTCCAGACGCACGCCCGACATGCCCAGGGGCTCGCGAACGCCTTCCTGGTTGTCGATCACGTAGTCCTGCGGCAGGGTGTGCAGCACGCGCTGGTCCGCTGGGATCGCCACGGCCTGGGCAGCGTCGAGCACGCGCTCAAGGTCGGCCGAGCTGACTTCACGGTCGCGGATCGCCACGATGCCGTGGGAGTTCAGGCTGCGGATGTGGTTGCCGGCCACGCCGACGAACGCCGAGTGAATCCGGCAACCGGCCATCAGCTGCGCTTCTTCGATAGCGCGCTGGATCGATTGCACGGTGGACTCGATGTTCACCACCACGCCCTTCTTCAGGCCCCGGGACGGATGCGTGCCAATACCGACGATTTCGATCGCGCCGTCTTCCCCGACCTCGCCCACCAGCGCCACCACCTTGGAGGTGCCGATATCGAGACCGACGATCATTTTGCCGCTTTGCACGTTTGCCATGGGTCCTGCCTCTTCTTAATTCTTCGCGACAGCGGGTTGTGCTGCCGTGGGCGCAGCCGGTGTACGCCAGCCGACGGCCAGGCCGTTGGCGTAACGCAGGTCGACGCTCGCAATGTTCGTAATCTGTTCTTTCAAGGTTTTTTCATAGATGGCAATAAAGCGGCGCATCTTTTCCACCAAGCGGTCGCGTCCCAGCAACAACTCGATGCCCGGGCCGGAACTGCCTGCCCCGGTCGTCAAAAACCAACTGCCCCGCTCACGCAATTCCAGGCGTGCAATGGAGAAGCCCAGTGGCCGCAGCATCTGGCTCAAGGCCTGGTACTGCTGCATCACTTGCTGCTGCGCCCGCTGCGGCCCGAACAGCTGCGGCAGGTGTTCATAGTTGGCCAGCTCACGCGGGGTGAACGCCTGGCCCTGGTTGTTCAACAGCGCTTCATCGCCCCAACGGGCCACGGGCAGTTGTTCTTCCAGGCGGATCGTCACCTGGTCCGGCCATACACGGCGAACTTCGGCATGGGCGATCCACGGCATCTGTTCCAGCTCCGAGCGCATGCCCGCCAGGTCGATGGTAAAGAAGCTCGCCGCCAGGTATGGGCCGATGCGCTGCTGTACCGCTTGCTGGCTGATGTAGCTCAGGTCGCCCTGCACACTGATCTTGGTGATCGGCCGGTCGGCATACGGCAACAGGCGCTGCGCGCCTTCGTACGTACCAAAGCCCAACACCACCAGCAGCACCGGCCAGAACAGCGCCTTGATAAAACCAAAGTTGGCTTTTGGCAGGCGCGAAGACATCGGCTCTTTAGCCACCATTCGGCTTGCACCCCGTGGCACCGGCTTGCGGCTCGGTGCTTGTGGGGGCTGATGACGAAGCGATGCGCCGTTCATGTGTTTAGCCTCTTGGCTCAATGCTGTCGGCCAGGATCGCCAGCACTAACTGCTGGAAATCCAGACCGGCGGCACGGGCTGCCATGGGAACCAGGCTGTGGTCGGTCATGCCCGGTGCGGTGTTGACTTCAAGGAACCAGAAATTCCCTTGGTCATCCTGCATCACGTCTGCCCGCGCCCAACCGGCGATACCCAGCGCCTCACAGGCTTTCGCCGTGAGGTCCATCAATTCTTGTTCCTTGGTTGCTTCGAGGCCGCATGGGATCCGGTACTGAGTATCGGAAGCCAGGTACTTGGCGTCGTAGTCATAAAAGGTGTGGGGCGTGCCCAAAGCGATGGGCGGCAATACCTGGCCACGCAGGGTGGCGATGGTGTACTCGGGACCGGAAATCCACTGTTCCACCAACACTTGCGAATCGTAGGTACTTGCCGCTTTCCATGCGTCGATCAATTCGGCGGCCGAGTTCACTTTGGCCATGCCGATACTGGAGCCTTCATGGGCTGGTTTGACGATCAAAGGCAGGCCCAGTTCCTTGGCCGCAGAAATACAATCGTCTTCGCTGCACAATACGGCGTGACGCGGGGTCGGAATGCCCAGGCTGTGCCACACCTGCTTGGTGCGCAACTTGTCCATCGCCAGGGCCGAGGCGAGGATGCCGCTGCCGGTGTAAGGGATGCCGGCGCATTCGAGCAGGCCCTGCATGCTGCCGTCTTCACCGCCACGGCCGTGAAGAATGAGAAAGGCGCGGTCGATCTTCTCGGCCTGCAGGCGGGCAAGGAAATCATCGCCCACATCGATACCGAACGCGTTCACGCCAGCACTTTGCAGCGCCTCAAGCACCGCATTGCCGGACTTGAGCGACACTTCGCGCTCGGCGCTCTTGCCGCCGAACAGCACGGCCACGCGACCGAAGTCGGCAGGCGCAAGGGTGGAAAACAGGGAGCCGTAGTCAGTGGTCATTTCGACTTCCCCTTGGCGGCAGCAAACAGCGGGCTCGCCAGCAACTTGGGCGCAAGGCCACCGATATCACCGGCGCCCTGGCACAGCAGGATGTCGCCGGCACGCAGCAGCGGCTTGACGATAGGCGCCAGGTCCACGCCACGCTCGATGTAGATCGGGTCCAACTGGCCGCGCTGGCGGATGCTGTTGCACAGCTTGCGGCTGTCAGCGCCCGGGATCGGTTCTTCACCGGCCGGGTAGACTTCCATCAGCAGCAGCACGTTGGCATCGGCCAGTACATTGACGAAATCGTCGTACAAGTCGCGGGTACGGCTGTAGCGGTGCGGCTGGTACACCATCACCAGCCGGCGCTCCGGCCAGCCACCGCGCACGGCCTTGATCACGGCCGCAACTTCGGTCGGGTGGTGACCGTAGTCGTCCACCAGCATCACGTCACCGCCTTCAACCGGCAGTTGGCCGTAGACCTGGAAGCGACGGCCCACACCGGCAAAGCGCGACAGGCCCTCGACGATGGCTTCATCGCTGACGCCCTCATCGGTGGCAATGCAGATGGTCGCCAGGGAGTTCAGCACGTTGTGGTTGCCCGGCATGTTCACCGACACGTCCAGCGGCTCGCGATCAGGACGCAGCACGGTAAAGAAGGTTTGCATGCCTTTCTGGCGCACATTGATTGCGCGCACGTCGGCGTCTTCGCTGAAGCCGTAGGTCACGGTCGGGCGCTTGACCTGGGGCAGGATTTCACGCACTACCGGGTCGTCCAGGCACACCACCGCCAACCCGTAAAACGGCAGGTTGTGCAGGAAGTCGACGAAGGTTTTCTTCAACTTGTTGAAGTCGCCGTCGTAGGTGGCCATATGGTCTTCGTCGATGTTGGTGACGACGGCGACCAGCGGTTGCAGGTGCAGGAAGCTCGCATCACTTTCATCGGCTTCGGCGATCAGGTAGCGGCTGGTGCCGAGCTGGGCATTGGTGCCAGCTGCATTCAGGCGGCCACCGATGACGAAGGTCGGGTCCAGGCCACCGGCGGCGAACACCGAGGCGATCAGGCTGGTGGTGGTGGTCTTGCCATGGGTACCGGCGACGGCGATGCCGTGGCGATAGCGCATCAGCTCGGCGAGCATCTCGGCACGCGGCACCACAGGGATACGGCGCTCAAGGGCGGTGGCCACTTCCGGGTTGGAGGTGTTCACGGCGCTGGACACCACCAGCACATCGGCCTCGGCGGCGTTCTCGGCACGGTGGCCGATAAAGATCTGCGCGCCGAAGGACTTCAGGCGCTCGGTGACCGGCGACTCTTTCAAGTCCGAGCCGGACACCTGGTAGCCCAGGTTCAGCAACACTTCGGCGATGCCGCACATGCCCACGCCACCGATACCGACGAAGTGAATACGACGGATGCGGCGCATCTCGGGTTGCGGCATGGCTTTCTGATTCTCAACCATGGGCCACCTCCAGGCAGATATCGACCACGGTGCGGGTTGCGTCAGGTTTGGCCAGGCGGCTTGCGGTGCTCGCCATGCTGTTGAGTCGTTCCGGTTGCATCAAAACCTCGGTCAGGCGTGCGGCCAAATCGGCGGCGCCAGTCGTTCTTTGCGGCAGCAGGAAGGCAGCGCCCTCCCCGGCCAAATATTCGGCGTTGCGGGTCTGGTGATCGTCGATAGCGTGGGGCAAAGGCACCAGCAAGGACGGCAGACCGGCGGCCGCCAGTTCACTGACGGTCAGCGCACCAGCGCGGCAGACCACCAGGTCGGCCCAGCCATAGGCTTGGGCCATGTCTTTGATGAAGGGCTGTACGTTGGCCTCTACACCGGCCTCGCGATAACGCGCGGCGGTGACTTCATCGTGGTTCTTGCCGGCCTGGTGGAAGATCTCCGGGCGCACATCCTCAGGAAGTTGCGCAACGGCTTCAGGCAGCAATTTATTCAGTGGCTCGGCGCCCAGGCTTCCGCCCAGGATCAGCAGGTGAGCCTTGCGCCCCGCCAGCGCGTCACGCGCAATGGCCATGAACAGTTCGGTACGCACCGGGTTGCCGGTGGTGCGCAGCTTGTCGGAGGCGGCGAAGGTTTTCGGGAAGGCTTCACACACCCGCGCAGCCAACGGCACCAGCAGACGGTTAGCGGTACCGGCGACGGCATTCTGTTCGTGAACGATCACCGGCACGCCCGCGAGTTTCGCCGCGACGCCACCGGGGCCGGTCACATAACCGCCAAAGCCGAGCACACACACTGGCTTGAGCTCGCGAATGATCTTGCGCGCCTGCATGACCGCCTTGAGCAACACGAACGGCGCCTTAAGCAGGGACAACTTGCTCTTGCCACGCAAACCGGTGACGTTGATCAAATGCAACGGCAAGCCGGCATTGGGCACCAATTCGTTTTCGATGCCACGGGGCGTACCCAGCCAGTGCACGGTGTAGCCACGGTTCTGGAATTCACGGGCGCAAGCCAGGGCCGGGAACACATGGCCCCCGGTGCCGCCCGCCATGATCAGCACGTTAGCGCCCATGGGTCGGCTCCTCGGCGAAGTCGCTCTCGCTGAACTCCATCTCTTCGCTGCCCAGGTGGGTACGGCTCTCCCACTCGATACGCAGCAACAAGCCGAGACAGGCGCAGCAAATCACCAACGAACTGCCGCCATAACTGAGGAACGGCAAGGTCAAGCCCTTGGTCGGCAGCAGGCCGACGTTCACGCCGATGTTGATCAGGAACTGGCCGATCCACAGGAAGGCCAACCCATAAGCCACGTAGGCAGCGAAGAACTGCTTGGCCTTCTCGGCCCACAAGCCGATGTACATGGCGCGCACGCAGACGAATACAAACAGCGCAACGGTGCACAGCGAACCCACCACACCCAACTCCTCGGCCAATACCGAGAACACGAAGTCGGTGTGGGCTTCCGGCAGGTAGAACTGCTTCTGCACACTGTTGCCCAGGCCCACGCCCAGCCACTCGCCGCGACCGAAGGCGATCAGCGCCTGGGTCAACTGGTAGCCGGAGCCGAACTGGTCGGACCAGGGGTCGGTAAAGGTGATCAAACGCGCCATCCGGTAGGGTTGCGCCTGCACCAGGATGGTCACGGCCGCCACCGCCAGCACCACCATCAAGGTGAAGCGGAACAGCCCGACCCCACCCAGGAACAGCATCGCGGCGGCGGCGCCCATCATTACCACCGTGGCGCCGAAGTCGGGCTCCATCAGCAACAGGCCAGCCATGGGCAGCAGCACGACGAACGGCTTGAAGAAGCCCATCCAGCTTTCGCGTACTTCTTTCTGACGGCGCACCAGGTAACCGGCGAGGTAGATCACCACGAACACCTTGGCGATTTCCGAAGGCTGCACGTTGAACGCGCCGAAGCCGATCCAGCGCATCGAACCATTCACCTCGCGGCCAATGCCCGGCACGATCACCATGACCAGCAAGCCGAACGCACCGATCAGCATCAGCCAACCCAGACGCTGCCAGGTGGCAATCGGGATCATCATGGTGACGATGCAGGCGCCCAGGCCGATGACCAGGTACACCAGGTGACGGATCATCATGTACAGCGTGTTGCCCGACTGCACGGCAGCCACTTCGGAGGACGCCGAGGTGATCATCACCAGGCCCAGGCCGAGCAGCGCCAGGCAACCGGCGAGCATAGGGAAATCAAGGTCAATGCCGCGCCCGGTAATGATCGGCGACGGGTATGGCTTGATGATGTTTCTCAGGTTGAGGCTCATGCCAAAGCCTCCACGGCGCGGGCGAACAGGTGGCCGCGCTCTTCATAGTTCTTGAACATGTCGAAGCTGGCGCACGCGGGCGACAGCAACACCGCATCGCCGGGCTGAGCCAGGGCTTTGCACTGGGCAATCGCATCGTCCAGGGAAGCTGCGCGTACTTGCGGTACAGCGTCACCGAGGGCGGCGGCGATCAGGTCCGAATCGCGGCCCATCAGCACCACGGCACGGCAATGGGCGGCCACTGGCGCTTTAAGGTCCTTGAAGTCGGCACCCTTGCCATCGCCACCGGCGATCAGCACCAGCTTGCCGTCGATATCGGCACCCAGGCCTTCGATGGCCGCCAGGGCCGCACCGACGTTGGTGGCTTTGGAGTCGTTGTAATAGCTGACGCCATTGAGGTCGCGCACCCACTGGCAGCGATGCTCAAGCCCGGCAAAGGTGCGCAGGCTGGCAAGCATGGCGTCGAATGGCAGGCCAACCGCGTGACCGAGCGCCAAGGCCGCCAGGGCATTGGACTGGTTGTGTGCGCCACGGATCTTCAGTTCGCGTACCGGCATCAGGTTCTGGAATTCGAACGCCAGGTACTTCTCGCCGTTCTCTTCACGAATGCCGAAGCCTTTGAAGTCCGGTTTGCCCAGGCCGAAAGTCCAGCAGGGCATGCCCTCGCCCATCAGCGGACGGCTCAGGGCATCCTGGCGGTTGACTACAAATTGCTTGGCGCCACGGAAGATCCGGTGCTTGGCCAGGTGATAAGCCGGCAGGCCGCTGTAGCGGTCCATATGGTCTTCGCTGACGTTCAATACTGTCGCCACTTCGGCGCCCAGGTCGTGGGTGGTTTCCAGCTGGAAGCTCGACAATTCCATCACGTACAGCTCGACGTCGTCGCTGAGCAGGTCGAGCGCCGGCACGCCAAGATTGCCGCCGACAGCCACACGCTTGCCCGCCGCCGCTGCCATCTCGCCCACCAGGGTGGTGACGGTGCTTTTGGCGTTGGAGCCGCTGATGGCCACGATCGGTGCCTTGGCGTTGCGCGCGAACAGGTCGATATCGCCAGACAGCTTCACGCCACGGGCCGCCGCCGCTTGCAGGGCCGGTGTCGCCAGGGCCAGGCCCGGGCTCACGTAGAGCTCATCGGCACGGCACAGAAACTCGACATCCAGCTCGCCACAACGCACTTCCACGTGCGGGTAGTCACGGCGCAGCGTGACCAGCTCCGGTGGATTTTCCCGCGTATCGGCCACGGCAAACGACGTGCCCCGGTTCGCCAGGAAGCGAACCAGGGACATGCCGCTCTTGCCGAGGCCGACAACGATGCGGAAGTGGTCAGAAGCGATCAGGGACACTCGTTTCTACCTCAGTTTCAGGGTGGCAAGGCCGACCAGTACCAGAATCACGGTGATGATCCAGAAGCGGACAATCACGCGTGGCTCAGGCCAGCCCTTGAGTTCAAAGTGGTGGTGAATCGGCGCCATGCGGAACACGCGGCGCCCGGTCAACTTGAAGGACGCCACCTGGATGACCACCGACAGGGTTTCCATCACGAACACGCCGCCCATGATGAACAGCACGATTTCCTGGCGAACGATCACCGCGATGGTGCCCAAGGCCGCGCCCAGCGCCAGTGCGCCGACGTCGCCCATGAAGACTTGTGCCGGGTAGGTGTTGAACCACAGGAACCCCAGGCCGGCACCGATCAGCGCGCCGCAGAACACGATCAGTTCACCAGCGCCCGGTACATACGGAATCAGCAAGTATTCAGCGAATTTCACGTTACCCGACAGGTAGCAGAAGATGCCGAGCGCGCCGCCCACCATCACCGTCGGCATGATCGCCAGGCCGTCGAGGCCGTCGGTCAGGTTCACCGCGTTGCTGGAGCCGACGATTACGAAGTAGGTCAGCACCACAAATCCGACACCCAGCGGGATGCTCACATCCTTGAGCATCGGGATGATCAAGGTGGTTTCCACGGCGCTTGGCGCGGTGGTGTACAGGAAGATCGCGGCGGCCAGGCCGAACACCGACTGCCAGAAATACTTCCAGCGGCTTGGCAGCCCCTTGGAGTTTTTCTCGATCACTTTGCGGTAGTCATCCACCCAGCCGATGGCACCGAACAGCAGGGTCACCAGCAGCACCACCCACACATAGCGGTTGTGCAGATCGGCCCAGAGCAAGGTGCTGACGCCGATGGACGACAGGATCAGCGCACCGCCCATGGTGGGCGTGCCGGACTTGGACAGGTGCGACTGCGGGCCGTCGTTACGAACCGATTGACCAATTTGCAGGTTCTGCAGGGTGCGGATCATCCACGGCCCTAAAAACAGCGACAAAGACAGCGCGGTCAGCACACCCAGGATCCCGCGCAGGGTCAGGTACTGGAAGACCGCGAAGCCTTTGTGGAACTGTTGCAGATACTCAGCCAGCAGCAGCAGCATTAATGTTTCTCCGTACTTGAGCCACACAAGGCTGCGACGACGTTTTCCATCACCGCGCTGCGCGATCCCTTGATCAAAATGGTTGTGTGTTTGTCATGTTCAGCCGCCGTCAACGCCTGGATCAGCTCGGCCTGGCTGGCGAAATGCCGCGCGCCAGGGCCGAAAGCGTTGACCGCATGGGCCATGTTCGTGCCAACGGCGTAGAGCGCGTCCACTTTGCCAGCGGCATAGGCGCCGACTTCACGGTGACCTTGTTCAGCCCAATCGCCCAATTCGCCGATGTCGCCCAGCACCAGCACCTTGCGCCCCTCAAAGCCTTTGAGCAGGTCCACAGCGGCATTGATGGAGGACGGGTTGGCGTTGTACGTGTCATCAATCACGCGCATGCCGTTGCCGGCCAGTTGCGCCACGGTGCGGCCCTTGACCGGCTGCACCGCGCCCAGGCCTGTGGCAATACCGAACAGCGACACACCCAGGGCATGGGCGGCAGCGGCGGCGGCCAAGGCGTTGGCGACGTTATGATTGCCCAGCAGGTTCAACTGCACGTGCTCGTCACCCTGCGGGGTGTGCAAGGTGAAGGACGGGCAGCCACGGGCATCGACATTGATGTGGGAAGCATGGAAGTCGGCTGCGGCATTCAGCACGGCAAACGTCAGGACCTTGCGACCGGCGGCGCGTACACGCCAGGTCTCGAAGGCCTTGTCATCCAGGTTCAGTACCGCAGTGCCCGAAGCATCGAGGCCTTCAAGGATTTCGCCCTTGGCTTCGACGATTTTTTCCGGGCCGCCGAACTCGCCGACATGGGCGGTACCGGCGTTGTTGATGATCGCCACGTGCGGCTGGGTCAGCGCCACGGTGTAGGCGATTTCGCCGATGCGCGAAGCCCCCAGTTCAATCACTGCCGCCGTGTGTTCCGGGGCCAGTTCGAGCAGGGTCAGCGGTGCGCCGAAATCATTGTTCAGGTTGCCACGGGTGGCGAGTACAGGCCCGCGCGTACGCAAGATGCCGGCAAGCAGTTCCTTGACCGTGGTCTTGCCGCTGGAACCGGTAATGGCCGCCACCGGCTTATCAAAAGCGGCACGGTTAAGCGCACCCAGTTGGCCCAGGGCCAGGCGGGTGTCGGCTACCAGCAATTGCGGCAAGGCAGAATCGGCCACTTCACGCTGTACCAGGGCACCGACAGCACCTTTGGCGGCAACGTCGTTGAGGTAGTCGTGACCATCGAAACGCGGACCGGCCAGGGCGACAAACAGTTGCCCCGGCTGGATGTTACGGCTGTCGATACTCACGCCGTTGAATGTGCAGTCGCTCGACAGCACACGGGCCGACAGGGCCTGGGCCAGCTCGCTGAATGTCATCGCTTTAAGCATGGGCGACCTCCCAGGCGGTCAAGGCGTGATCCGCCTCGACCAGATCGGAGAAGGCATGGCGCTCACCGTTGATTTCCTGATAGTCCTCGTGGCCTTTGCCCGCGAGCACCACTACGTCGTCCGCGCCGGCACTGGCGATCAACTGCGCGATGGCAGCGCCACGGCCCGCGACGAAGGTGACCTTGGAGGCGTCTTTGAAGCCGACACGGATGTCATCGAAAATCTGGCTGGGGTCTTCGCTGCGCGGGTTGTCGTCGGTGACGAGTACGCCATCGGCCAAGCGCTCGACAATCTCGGCCATCAATGGGCGCTTGCCGCGATCGCGATCACCGCCACACCCGAACAGGCACAGCAGTTTGCCCTTGGCATGTGGGCGCAGGGCTTCGAGGACTTTTTCCAGGGCATCCGGGGTGTGGGCGTAATCGACCACCACCAACGGTTGCGTGCCGCCACCCAGGCGCTGCATACGACCGGCCGGGCCTTCCAGCTTCGGCAGTACGCGCAGGATTTCATCCAGGGCGTAATCCAGGCCCAGCAGTGCGCCGATAGCGGCGAGCACGTTGCTCAGGTTGAACCGCCCGAGCAAGGTGCTGCGCAGGTGGTGCTCGCCCTGCGGCGTCACCAACGTGGCGCGCACGCCTTCGTCATTGAATTGGGCTTCGCGGCAATACAGGTAGGCGCTGGCATCTTGCAGGCTATAGCTGATCAAGCGCGCATCGCTGTCTTGCTCCGCCAGTTGGCGGCCAAATGCGTCGTCGAGATTGACGACCCGGCACTTCAGGTCATTCCAGGCAAACAGCTTGGCCTTGGCGGCGGCGTACGCCTCCATGGTGCCGTGGTAGTCGAGGTGATCGCGGGACAGGTTGGTCATCACCGCCACGTCAAAGGCCAGGGCAGTGACACGCCCTTGGTCCAGGCCATGGGACGACACTTCCATGGCAACCGCCTTGGCGCCGGCCTTTTTCAGGTCGGCCAAGGTCGCTTGCACGGCTATCGGGTTTGGCGTGGTGTGCAGGCCGCTTTGCAGCGCGCCATAGAAACCGGTGCCCAGGGTGCCAACGATGCCGCAGTGCTGACCCAGCAGGTCCAACGCCTGGGCGACCAATTGGGTCACGCTGGTCTTGCCGTTGGTGCCCGTCACGCCAACCAGGTTGAGTTGGCGGCTCGGGTCACCGTAGAAACGCCCGGCGATGTCGGACAGCTGCGCAGCCAGGCCCTTGACCGGAATCAACGGCACATCGGTGATCGGCAGCACGGTGGCGCCTTCCACTTCATACGCAACCGCAGCCGCACCACGTTGCAGGGCATCGGCGATATGCGCACGGCCATCGAGCTTGCCGCCAGGTACCGCCAGGAACAGGTCACCGGCGCGCACATTACGGCTGTCCAGGGTCAGCTCACGAATCAGCAGATCGTGGCCGGCATGGGCAAAAATCTTGTTCAGGCTAAGAGACATCAGCCGCGCCCTCCATTGGCTTTGACCGCGGCGGCCGGTGGGCCGGCGTTGGCTTGTTGGGTCGGCGGCAGGTTGTCCGGCGTGATGTTCATCAGGCGCAGGGTGCCGGACATCACTTTGCTGAACACCGGCGCCGAAACCAGGCCACCGAAGTAGCCGGCTTTACTAGGCTCGTCGATGACCACGACGATGGCGTAGCGCGGGTCGCTCATTGGACCGAAGCCGGCGAACAGCGAACGGTAGGAGTTTTCGGCATAGCCCTTGGTGCCCACCGAAGTCTTACGCGCCGTACCCGACTTGCCCGCAACGTGGTACGCCGGCACCTGAGCGCGGAAAACGCCACGCGGTGCTTCGATCACTTGTTGCAGCATGCCTTGCATGGTCTTGGCGACTTTTTCCGGGATCACCTGGGTGGCTTTTGGCGCTTCGTCGACATGGATCAGGCTCAGTGGAACCATGCGGCCGTTATTGGCCAATACCGAGAAAGCGTGGGCCAACTGGATGGCGGTCACCGACAGGCCGTAGCCGTAGGACAGCGTTGCAGTCTCGGCTTTTCTCCACTCGCGGTAGTTCGGCAGGTTGCCCACGCGCTCACCTGGGAAATCGAGACCGGTGGGTTGCCCCAGGCCGATTTTTTGCGCCAGGTGATAGATGGTCTCGCCGCCGATATCGAAGGCAACTTTACTCATGCCCACGTTACTGGAGTTGATCAGGATGCCTGTCAGATCCAACACCGGACCTTCAGTGCGGGATACGTCACGAATGGTGTATTTGCCCAACTGCAAGGTGCCTGGATAAACCTCGACCTTGTCGCTGGGTTTCCAGCGGCCGGTTTCCAGGGCAGCGCTCATGGAGATGGCTTTCATGGTCGAACCCGGCTCGAACACGTCGATCATTGCGCGGTTACGCATCATCGCCGGTTGCAGGTTGCGACGGTTGTTGGGGTTATAGGTCGGCTGGTTGACCATGGCGAGGATCTCGCCGGTCTTCACGTCCATGATCACCAGGCTGCCGGCCTTGGCGCCGTTCTCGATGATCGCGTTACGCAGTTCGCGGTTGGCCAGGTATTGCAGGCGCAAATCGATCGACAACGCCAGAGGCTTGCCGGCCTTGGCGTTTTTGGTGACCTGGACGTCCTTGATCAATCTGCCGCGCCGATCCTTGATGACCTGACGTTTGCCCGGAACCCCAGCCAGCCATTCGTCATAGGCCAGTTCGACCCCTTCGCGGCCGTGGTCATCGATATCGGTAAAGCCGACCATGTGCGCGGTGGTTTCACCGGCCGGGTAGAAACGCCGAAACTCCTCGATGCCATAGACACCGGGGATTTTAAGGTCGAGCACTTGCTGGCCTTGCTCAGGGGTAAGCCCGCGCACCAGGTAGATGAATTCTTTATTGGCCTGGGCTTCCAGGCGTTCGGTCAGGGCTTTGCGGTCTTGCCCCAGGGCAGCGGCCAGTTCAGGCCACTTGTCCTTGGCAACTTGCAGTTCCTTGGCGTTGGCCCATAGGGTGGTCACCGGGGTACTGACGGCCAGGGGCTCGCCGTTACGGTCGGTGATCAGGCCGCGGTGTGCAGGAATCGGAATATGCCGCAGGCTGCGGGCGTCACCCTGGCCGATCAGGAAGTCGCGATCGACCACCTGCAGGTCGAAGATGCGCCAGACGATCGCGCCCACCATCAATGCCAGCAAGCCGAGCATCAGGCGGAAGCGCCATGGGTAGAGTGCCCCTTCGAGTTTCATCATGGCGCCACCATGCGGACTTCCGCCGCGCCAGGGATGTGCATCTTCAACTGTTCGGTGGCCAGCACTTCGATACGGCTGTGGGCCGTCCAGGTGCTTTGCTCAAGGATCAACCGGCCCCACTCTGCCTGGGCTTTATCACGCACGCTCAATTCCCCGTACAGGGTATTGAGCAACTGACGGTTCCAGTGGGCGCTGTAGGACACCGCAATCGCGGACACCAGCACGCCGACAAACAGCAGCAACATAAAGAAGCTGCCGCCCGGAAGGGGCTTGGCGAAAAGCTTGCTCACCGCAACTTCTCCGCGACGCGCATGACGGCGCTACGGGAACGTGGGTTGGCCTTGAGTTCGGCTTCGGAAGCGAACTGCGCTTTGCCATGGATTTTGATTTTCGGCACAAAGGCTTCGAAACGCACCGGCAGGTTACGCGGCAGGTTGTCGGATTCGCCCTTGACCAGACGACGCATGAAGAGTTTGACGATGCGGTCTTCCAGGGAGTGGAAGCTGATCACCACCAGGTGACCGCCCACTTCCAAAGCATCCAGAGCGGCTTCGAGGCCGGCTTCCAGATCGCCCAATTCGTTGTTGACGTGAATGCGCAGGCCTTGGAACGCACGGGTCGCCGGGTTCTTGCCCTTTTCCCAGGCCGGGTTGGCGACCTTCAGCACTTCGGCCAGGTCAGCGGTGCGTTCGAACGGCTGGATTTCGCGGCGCTCGACCACGGCACGCGCCATGCGACCGGCGAAACGCTCTTCACCGTATTCCTTGAACACACGGGCGATTTCTTCCACCGGCGCGGTGGCGATGAACTGTGCGGCACTGACCCCACGGGTGGGGTCCATGCGCATGTCGAGGGGGCCGTCGTTCATGAAACTGAAGCCGCGCTCCGGGTCATCGAGCTGTGGCGAAGATACGCCCAGGTCGAGCAGAACCCCAGCCACCTTGCCCGCCATGCCGCGTTCGGCAACTTCGGCACCCAGCTCGGCAAAGCTGCGCTGCACAACGACAAAGCGGCCGTCTTCGGCCGCTAGCGCTTGCCCGGTGGCAATCGCTTGAGGGTCTTTGTCGAACCCGAGGAGTTTGCCGTCGGACCCGAGCTGGCTGAGTATCAACCGGCTATGCCCGCCCCTGCCGAATGTGCCATCGACATAGCAGCCATCGGCACGTACGGCGAGAGCCTCAACGGCTTCGTCAAGCAGTACGGTGATGTGGTTAAAGCCGCTATCAATAGTCACAGGATCAAATCACGCAGTTCATCAGGCATGGCGCCCGGTTGTTGAATAGCAGCCAGGTCCGCTGCAGACACAGCATCCCAGGCATCTTCGTCCCACAATTGGAACTTGTTCAGTTGGCCTACCAGCATTGCGCGCTTGTCCAGCTTGGCGTACTCGCGCAGCCGCGGAGGCACCAGGAAACGACCGCTGCCATCGAGCTCAAGGTCGACGGCATTACCGATCAGCAAACGCTGAAGGCGGCGGTTTTCTTCACGCAATGAAGGCAGCGCGCGCAACTTGGTTTCAATCAACTCCCACTCGTCGAGAGGGTAAACACACAAACAAGGGTCAACGGCGTCAATCGTGATGATTAACTGCCCTGAACTTCGCGAAATGAGCTCGTCACGATACCGGCTCGGCATGGCGAGACGGCCTTTTGCATCGAGACTGATAGCGTTAGCTCCGCGAAACACAGATGCGTTTCTCCAAATTTTAGCGTTTTACGTTCAAAAAACCCACTTTGTGCCACTTTCCGCCACTTGCGCACACTATAGGAATGCGCCCACCACACCGTCAAGGCGCGTATACAAGGAAAAGCCTTACAGAACGGAGATTTAGGAAGGTAAAGGGAGGAGAAACGAGAGTTTTGCGATGTTTTTGACTCAACAACAGCAAACAGCTCAAAGAGCTAGGGCTTAAAGTTAAAGTGATTTATTAAGAGTAAGATTTTTTTGGTATTACGAAGATGCATCTGCCAATGATTTGGCAGGGAGGGATTCTTGCGTTACTACCGGTTTGCGCACGAGATTCGAACACAAGGAAAAAAGGTGGAGAGTCGATCTGTAAGCCGGGTTCTGTCTTGAACAGTCATTCGTCTACGATGGCCATCACTGGACATCTTTAGCAACCTACCCGGTCCCAGCGCGGGCCACGCCTTGGGACCCTATTTGGTCTTGCTCCAAGTGGGGTTTACCTAGCCACGAACTGTTGCCAGTCGTGCGGTGCGCTCTTACCGCACCTTTTCACCCTTACCGGCACCGAAGTGCTTAGGCGGTTATTTTCTGTGGCACTTTCCGTAGGCTCACGCCTCCCAGGCATTACCTGGCACTTCGCCCTATGGAGCCCGGACTTTCCTCCCCCCCCTAATTTTCATAGAGGGCAGCGACTGTCCAATCGACTCTCCGCCGCGAAGGTTAACGGCACGGCGGCTTGAGGACAAGTATTAAAAGTGCAGCATTGCCATCACGTTCAGACGAAATACAGTTTTGGGCCCGGAACTATTCGGCCTTCTGTTTATCGAGCGCGACCTGATACAACACATTCTTGCGCACCCCGGTAATTTCGGCAGCCAGGGCGGCGGCGCGCTTGAGTGGCATTTCCTTGAGCAACAAATCGAGGACGCGCATGGCCTCGCTGCCCACCGCGTCCTCATTCTCCGGCGCGGTCCAGCCGGCTACCAGCACCACGCATTCGCCGCGCTGCTGATTGCTGTCGCCCTCGACAAACGCCCGCAACGCCTCCAGCGGCAGCCCCTTGAGGGTTTCGAAGGTCTTGGTCAACTCCCGGGCCAGCAAGGCCAGGCGCTCGCCGCCAAACACCAGCTCCATATCCTGCAAGCATTCAAGGATGCGATGCGGGGCCTCATAGAAGATCAAGGTGCGCGGCTCTTCTTTAAGCGCCTGCAGACGCGCCCGACGCCCTACAGCCTTGGCGGGCAGGAAGCCTTCGAAGATAAAGCGGTCCGAGGGCAACCCGGCGGCCGATAATGCCGCAATCAGTGCGCAGGCTCCTGGAACAGGCACTACATTGATACCAGCGGCGCGCGCCTGGCGGACCAGGTGGTAACCAGGATCGGAAATCAGCGGCGTGCCCGCGTCGGAAATCAGCGCGACGTCATCACCCGCCAAAAGACGCGTGATAAAGCGGCTACCCTCTTCACGTTCGTTGTGTTCGTGGCAGGCGGCTAATGGCGTGCTGATACCAAAATGCTGAATCAACCGTTGGGAGTGCCGCGTGTCTTCTGCCGCGATCAATTTCACCTCGCGCAACACCTTCAGCGCCCGGGCACTGATGTCGTCCAGGTTGCCAATGGGCGTCGCCACCACAAAAAGCGAGCCAGCAGTGGAATTCAAAGGACCTGGAGCAGTCAAAGCGCACACCTCGATGGTTGGCAAAAGCCACATTGTAGCGCGTAGACGCCTTGAAAATATGCCATCACGGCCGATGCCGTTTCAGCCACCGTCAGCTATTAGCAACATTTGCACGACCTAAATCCACGGTTTAACGCCATGAACATCGCGCCTGGGCCAGTGCTTGGGTACACTTCCACGCTAATTTGATCGGTATCAGGAACACTTACATGATCGCTTGCCTGCGGCTGCTCTCCGCCCTCTGCCTCGCTGCCTTGCTGGCTGCTTGCGCCAGTTCGCCCTCCTCCAGTCTTGGCGAACTGCCACGCACGCCCGATGCCAGTATCGAGCAACTGCTCGAACAGGCGACGAACGCCAAGACGCCAGAAAAAGCCGCGTTGCTGCGCCTGAGCGCGGCAGACCTGGCCTACCAACAGAACAATCCCGGCCGCTCCTCGCAGATCCTTGCGCAAGTGCCCCTGGATGCCCTGAAGCCAGCCGCGCAAGTATTTGCCAGCACCCTGGCCGCAGAACTGGCAATGGGCCGCAACCAGCCCAAGGCGGCCTTGGCAGCGCTGAACCACCCCAGCCTGCAAAGCCTGAAGGAACTGCCGACCGACCAGCAGATCCGCACCGGCACCGTGCATGCGCGCGCCTATGAAGCCGACGGCCAGACCCTCGCCGCCGCTCGCGAGCGCGTGGCCATGGCGCCGCTGCTGACGGGTGAGGCTGCCAGCAGCAACCACGAAGCCATTTGGGTATTGATTGCCGCGCTGCCAGCCGAACAGCTGCAAGCCACCGGCAACCCGACACTCGATGGCTGGATCACCCTGGCCCAGGCGGTCAAGGGCGCCGGTACGCTGGAGCAACAACAAGCCGCCATCGACACCTGGCGCGCACAGAACCCGGGCCACCCGGCGGCGGTGCAACTGCCAGCGCCGCTGACCAAGCTCAAGGAACTGGCCAGCCAGCCCCTGAACAAGATCGCCCTGCTGCTGCCCCAGGAAGGCCCGCTGGCCGCTGTGGGCAAAGCGCTGCGCGAAGGCTTCATGGCGGCTCACTACCAGGCTGAGCAAGCCGGGCAGAAGCCACCGGTTATCGAGTTCTATGACAGTTCGCGCCTGACCTCCCTCGACGACTTCTACGCCAAGGCCCAGGCCGCTGGCGTGCAACTGGTGGTCGGCCCGCTGGAAAAACCGCTGGTCAAGCAACTCAGCGCACGCCCGCAATTGCCGATCACCACCCTGGCCCTGAACTACAGCGAGACCGATCAAGGCCCCGCGCAGTTGTTCCAGTTCGGCCTGGCCGCTGAAGACGAAGCCCGCGAAGTGTCGCGCCGTGCCCGTGCTGATGGCCTGCATCGCGCCGCCGCCATGGTGCCCCGTGGCGAATGGGGTGAGCGCGTGTACAAGGCGTTCCGCCAGGATTGGGAAGCCAATGGCGGCACCGTCATGGGCGTTGAGTATGTCGATCAGCCTGTGGCCCTGGCCCAGCAGATCGCCGATCTATTCCAACTGCGCAAGAGCGAAGGCCGCGCCAAGAGCCTGCAAAACACGGTCGGCACCGACGTTGCCGCCCAGCCTTCGCGTCGCCAGGACATCGAGTTCATCTTCCTGGCCGTCACGCCGCAACTGGCCCAGCAGATCAAGCCGACCCTGAACTTCCAATACGCTGGCGATGTGCCGGTGTACGCGACCTCTCACGTGTTCAGTGCCAGCGGTGACCGCAACCAGTACCTGGACATGACCAATGTGATGTTCTGCGAAACCCCTTGGCTGCTTAACACCACCGACCCGCTGCGCAACCAGGTCGCCGCGCAATGGCCGCAAGCCAATGGCAGCCTGGGCCGCCTCTACGCAATGGGCGTGGATGCCTACCGCCTGGCGCCACGCCTGGGCCAGCTCAAGGCACTGCCGGACACCCGTGTCGACGGCCTCTCGGGCAACCTGGGCATCAGCGCCAACCAGCGCGTCGATCGCCAGATGCCGTGGGCGAAGTTCGTTGGCGGCGACATTCAGCGCCTGCCCGATACCCCACGCTGATGCCCGAGCGGTCCAGCGCACAAAGCGGCAAGGATGCCGAACTGCATGCTCTCAACTACCTGCAACAACAGGGTCTGCGCCTTCTGGCGCAGAACTGGTTATGTAAACGCGGCGAGCTTGATCTGGTCATGCTTGACGGCGATACAGTAGTATTCGTCGAAGTCCGCTACAGAAAACACGCACAATGGGGTGGCGCGCTCGCCAGTATCGACGGGCGCAAGCGTCAAAAGCTGATACTCGCTGCGCAGTTTTTTCTGCAAAAAGAGCATCGCTGGGCTGACTGCCCCTGCCGTTTCGATGTGGTTGCCATGGAAAGCACCCCGTCAGGCACAGCTGATCTGACTTGGCTCAAAAATGCCTTCGACAGCTGATTCGCCGGGTACCTCCACCACTCATTTTTGCTCTTTGCTTTGCGGGCTGCACATTACCTGTGCCAAACAGCCGCGCTACTTAAGGTCACACAGATGGACATGCAATCCCGAATTCGCCAGCTTTTCCAGGCCAGCATCGACACCAAGCAACAGGCGATGGACGTACTTGCACCGCACATCGAGCAAGCCAGCCAGGTGATGGTCAATGCCTTGCTCAACGAAGGCAAAATGCTTTCGTGCGGCAATGGCGGTTCGGCTGGCGATGCCCAGCATTTTTCCTCCGAGCTGCTCAACCGCTTCGAACGTGAGCGCCCGAGCCTGCCGGCCATTGCCTTGACCACCGATTCGTCGACGATCACCTCGATTGCCAACGACTACAGCTACAACGAAATCTTCTCCAAGCAGATCCGCGCCCTCGGCCAGCCCGGCGATGTGTTGCTGGCGATTTCCACCAGCGGCAACTCGGCGAATATTATTCAAGCGATCCAGGCCGCACATGATCGCGAAATGATTGTCGTAGCCTTGACCGGTCGCGACGGCGGCGGCATGGCTTCGCTGCTGCTGCCTGAGGACGTGGAGATTCGCGTCCCGGCCAATGTCACTGCACGTATCCAAGAAGTTCATCTGCTGGCGATCCACTGCCTGTGCGATCTGATCGACAGCCAACTGTTCGGGAGTGAAGAATGACCGTTAATCGCCTCAGTCTTTTGGCCATCACGCTGTGCGTCGCCATCAGCGGCTGCAGCTCGGCTATCACCGCTACACGAGACACCCCTATCCAGGACGACCGGGGCACGCGCACCTTCGGCAGCACCATTGATGATTCGCTGATCGAAACCAAGGTCAAGGTCAACGTTGCCAAGGCGGCCACCGACCTGGGCAACGGTGCCTCGCGCATCGTGGTGACCAGCTTCAACGGCGTAGTCCTGCTGGCAGGCCAAACCCCGCGCGCCGATCTCAAGGCCCAGGCCGAGCAAGCCGCCGCCGGCGTGCAACGCGTGAAGAAGGTCCACAACGAACTGCAGGTCATGGACCCGATCACCCTGCTGGCCATCAGCAACGATGCCTTGCTGACCACCAAGATCAAGGCCCAGATGCTCACCGACAGTGCGGTGCCTGGTTCGCGGATCAAGATCGTCACCGATAACGGCATCGTCTATATGATGGGCCTGCTGACCCAGGCCGAAGCCACCCGCGCCGCCAACCTGGTGCAGGGCGTGTCGGGCGTACAGAAGATCGTGAAGGTGTTCGAATACATCGACTGATGTAGAGTCCTTGATCGTTCCCACGCTCTGCGTGGGCACGCATCCCGTGACGCTCCGCGTCACCACCCCACAGGCCGCGACTTTTGCGCCATCAGTGGGACGCGGAGCGTCCGAGCGGGCATTCCCACGCAGAGCGTGGGAACGATCAACGCAGAGCGTGGGAACGATCAAAAAAAGGGCGCCGTGCATTGACTGCACGGCGCCCTTTTTAATGCCCAGCGTTTACTGGTATTGCTGGTACGGGTTGCCCTGGAACTGGTTGTTCTGCTGTGGCGCCTGCTGCTGGCCAGGCTGGCCGTATTGCTGGCCAGGGATCGGGCCGAGGTTGACTTCGACGCGACGATTCTGGGCGCGGCCGTTCACATCGCCGTTGCTGGCAATCGGGTTATCCGGGCCGGCACCGCGTGCGCTTAGGTTGGCACCGTTGACACCTTGGGAGGTCAGGTAGTTGGCCACGCTCTGCGCACGACGCTGGGACAGGTCCATGTTCAGTTGGCGGCTACCGGTGCTGTCGGTGTAGCCAACGATCTGGATAGTGTTCTGGTTGAACTGCTTGAGGGAGTTAGCCAGGTTGTTCAGCGGCTGGTAGAAGCTGCTGGAGATCGCGTCCGAGTTGGTGGCGAAGGTAATGTTACCGGGCATGATCAGCTTGATCTGGTCACCCTGGCGCTGCACCTCAACCCCGGTGTTGGCCATGCTTTCACGCAGTTTTTTCTCTTGCTGGTCGGCGTAGTAGCCATAACCTGCCGCACCGGCACCCGCAACCACTGCGCCAATCAGCGCGCCCTTGCCACGGTTGTTATGGTCGATGGCCGCACCGGCCAAGGCGCCAGCCAGCGCACCGAGGCCGCCGTACTTGGCGGTTTTGCTCATGCCGCTTTCGGAACCATTGCTGGCCTGTCCCTGGCTGCCGTCATAAGGGTTAGGTGAGGCGCAGCCAGACAACAGGGCTACGGCGGTAGCGACAACAAGCAGACGACGCGGAGTGAACATGAAGGAAGCTCCTACTTTTGCATTCTGTGATGCAGAGGACATTGGCAATGGACCTGTGCCGAGTTTGGAACGCGACAAACGGCAAAAATTCCGTGAAGGGGTGCGTAAAGCATAGCTGTCTTTGGCTCGGGCCTGCGCCTGTGTGTCTGTACCGGCTTGTATCAGAGCCGACAACCCATCACGCACGCACGAAAGGATTCTCCCGCATCTCATCGCCCAGCAACGTATCCGGCCCATGCCCAGTGACCACCGTCGCGCCTTCGTCCAGCGTATACAGGCGCTGCTTGATCGACCGCACAATCGTCGCCTGGTCGCCGCCCCATAAATCCGTACGCCCTACGCCACGACGAAACAAGGTATCGCCGGCGATCAACAGCTTGGCGTCGGCAAACCAGAAACTCATCGAGCCCGGTGTATGCCCAGGAGTATGCAAGGCTACGCCGCAGCCGCAGGCGAGCTCTTCGTCATGCTCCAGCCAGCGATCCGGAGACGGCACCGGGACGTAGGGCACGCGAAACATCTGGCATTGCATTTCCAGGTTGTCCCATAGAAATTGATCCTCTTTGTGCAGGTGCAGCGTGGCGCCGGTCTTTTCTTTCAATTGGCCGGAGGCCAGAAAATGATCGAGGTGAGCATGGGTGTGGATAATGCTCACCACCTTCAGGCCCAGCGCATCAAGGCGCGCCAGGATCAACTCGTGACTGCCGCCGGGGTCGACTACGATGGCTTTTTTAGTGATCGGGTCGCCAATGATGGTGCAGTTGCACTGCAACGGCCCGACGGGGAAGGTTTCGCGAATCAACGGTTGTTTTTCAATAGTCATGGGTGTCCTGCAAGCTCTCTGGCGCGTTCCAAGTGCAGTATGGTGTAGCTTGCCCCTGCTCTGGAAGGCGTCGATTGCGCGGTCTATCCGCTGCTAAGCTACACAAGCGCCATTGAAATCCCCCTGCTGCAGTCAGTCGCATTTGGAGCAACACCCATGGCGAATCAACAGATCATCTGCGAACACTGCGACTGCGTGTACGAGAAAGTCACGCTCGCCAAACATCAGAAAGCCCTGTGCGTACGCTGCTCTGGCGTGCTGCAGCGCTATAACGGCCTGTCGGTGCAGCAACGTCTGGCCCTGACGGTGACCGCCGCAGTGCTGTGGACCTTTGCCAACTTTTACCCGGTGATGAGCATCAGCCTGCAAGGCTTGAAAAACAGCGCGACCCTTTGGGATTCGGTGGTTGCGCTGAGCCTGGGGCCGATCACGTTCATTGCACTGGTGGCGGCGATTTCCATCATTATCGCGCCGGTGTTTCAACTGCTGTTGCTGATCTGGGTGCTGAGTTTCGCCTTGGCCGGCAGGCGCTCGCCGGCGTTCAAGCTGTGCATGCGCTGGCTCGAAGCACTCAGGCCGTGGAGCATGCTGGAGGTGTGCCTGCTGGGCGCGATGGTCGCGGTGTTCAAGCTGGCCGGCATGCTGGACGTTATTCCTGGCACCGGCCTGTTTGCCTTGGCTGCCCTGAGCCTGTTGCTGATCCGCATTGCCGGGCGCGATGTGCGTGACCTGTGGGACACCGTATGAACTCACCGCCTACCGCCCGCGAACTGAACCTGTGCCTGTGCCACACCTGCGGCCAGCCCTGCGACATGCGCCTTGAGCCCACCGAGTGCGAGCGCTGTGGCGCCGCGCTGCATCGGCGCAAGGTGCAGTCCCTGACCCGCACCTGGGCCTACATGCTCACCGCCCTCGCCTTTTATGTCCCGGCCAATTTACTGCCGGTGATGAACACCACCATGCTCGGCTCGGGTGCAGACAGCACCATCATGAGTGGCGTGCTGGAGTTCTGGCAGCATGGCGCCTGGGACATTGCGCTGATCATTTTCATCGCCAGCATTGCCGTGCCGGGCATCAAGTTCTTGTCGCTGGGGCTGCTGCTGATCACCGTGCAGCGCAATAGCCAGTGGGCGCGCAAGGAGCGTTCGAAGCTGTTTCGGTTTATCGAACTGATCGGCTACTGGTCGATGCTCGATGTCATCGTGGTCGCCTTGGTGGCCGCGCTGGTGAAGTTTCAAGCCCTGGGCACGATCGAACCGCGCCTGGGTATTCTGTTTTTTGGCCTGGTGGTCGTGTTTACGATGCTCGCGGCCATGAGTTTTGATCCCCGGCTAATCTGGGAAAACCCACCTAACGAGGAGACCTCGGATGAGCTCATCCAAGGCTGACACCCCTGCGGGGCAACCCGTGATCAAGACGCGTCGTTTCAGCGTTTCGCTGGTCTGGATCGTGCCGATTGTCGCTGTGCTGGTGGGGATCTCGCTGGTGATTCACAGCGTCATGCAACAAGGGCCGACCATCGTCCTCAATTTCAAGACCGGCAGCGGGCTGGTTGCCAACAAAACCGAGGTCAAATACCGCAACGTGGTGATCGGCCAGGTAACCGCCGTGGCCCTGAGCGATGACCAGAAAAGCGTCAACGCCACCGTCGAGCTGGTCAAACAGGCCGAAAGCTTCACCCGCGAAGACTCGAAATTCTGGGTGGTGCGCCCGCGCATTGGCGCGGGCGGCGTGTCGGGCATCGACACGTTGTTGTCCGGCGACTACATCGGCGCAGACATCGGCCAGTCCGAGACCCGCGCTAAACACTTCACCGGTTTGGAAAACCCGCCGCCCATCACTTACGGCGAACCGGGCAAGCGCTTCACGCTGCACACCCAGGCCCTGGGCTCCCTGGACATCGGCTCGCCGGTTTATTACCGCAAAATCCCGGTGGGCCAGGTGGTGGCCTATGAGCTGGACAACGAAGGCAAGGGCGTGAATGTCGAAATCTTCGTGCATGCGCCCAATGACGTGTACATCACTGAAAACACGCGCTTCTGGAACGCCAGTGGCGTCGACTTGAGCGTTGGCGCCAATGGCTTCGCGCTGAAAACCGAATCCTTGTCGTCCATGTTGATGGGCGGGATCGCCTTCCAGGCGCCGCCCTACAACCCCAATGACAAACCGGCCGAAGAAAGTCGCAGCTTTGAGTTGTTCGAAGACCAGCAAAGCGCCCTCGCCCCACCCAATGGCCGGGGGCAATACATGGTCTTGCGTTTCGATCAGGCCCTGCGTGGTCTGAAAGTCGACGCACCGGTGGAGTTCCTTGGCGTGGAGTTCGGCAGGGTTGTATCGATCAACCTGGATTTCGATGCGAAAAAGCGCACCTTCCCGGTCAATGTCGGCATCGTGATCTACCCGCAACTGCTCGGCGAGGCCCACACCAAGCTACTCAAGGCCATGAACAATAACCCAGACGATGAGGCAGCCGGCGTACGCCTGATAGGCACCTTCATCGAAAACGGGCTGCGCGCCCAGGCCCGCAGCGGCAACTTGCTGACCGGCCAGCTGTACATCGCCCTGGACTTCTACCCCAAGGCCGAGAAAGTCGCGTTCGACCCGAACCAGCGCCCGGTGGGCATCCCCACCATCCCGGGCAACCTGGAACAACTGCAAGAGAAGTTCGAAGGCATCGTCAACAAGATCAGCCAACTGCCTGTCGAGCGCATTGCCGGCAACCTCGACGCCAGCCTGGTCGAACTGCGCAAGGGCCTGGCGCAATTCAACGCCAAGACGCTGCCGGGTGTGCAGACGACCTTGGCCGACGTGAGCAAGACCCTGCAATCGGCCAGTTCAACCCTGGCCGAAGACTCGCCGCAACGTGAGCAACTGACCCAGACCCTCGACGAGTTGGGGCGCATGTCGCGCTCCCTGCGTGAGCTTTCGGATTACCTGGGCCGGCATCCGGAGTCGCTGATTCGCGGCCGCCCCGATAACGCCGCACCGACGGACCTGCAAGGGCCACCCCGCAAATGACCATTGGAGCCGCCATGACATTGCCGTTGAAGATCACATTGCTGGCCACCCTGCTGCTGCTCGGTGCCTGTCGCAGTGAACCCATCGCCTTTCACACCCTGACCCCGGCGCACTTGAGCCCGAGTACGCGAGCAGAGGCCGGTGGTGTACGCATTGAGAGCATCAGCGTGCCGCCTCAGGTCGACCGTGCGCAAATAGTGATTCGCCAGGGCGACAGCGGCCTGGCGATTCTTGAAACCCAGTGGTGGGCCGCCACCCTCGCCGATGAGCTGAGGAGCGCGTTGGTGGATCAATTGGCCAACAGCAATGCGCGGCAAGCCGTGGCTTTGCGCGTAGAGGTGCAGCGTTTTGACTCGGTCCCCGGACAGTACGCGCTGCTCGATGTGCGCTGGCGCCTGAGGCAAGTCAATGGCGATCGCCCGGCCTTGACCTGCCGCACCACCTTGCAATCACCTGCCGGGCCGAGCATCGACGAGTTGGTGGTGGCGCATCAGAACAACCTCAAGCGGTTCGCGGCGCTGATCAATCAGACCGTCGACACGTCGCTCAAAGGCTGCCCGACCGCGCCTTGAGCCATGGGCTCAGGCCAGCAAGCCCATGGACTTGGCCCGCGCGACTGCCTGGGTACGACGCTCCACGCCGAGCTTGCTGTTGATATGGCTGGCGTGGGTCTTCACCGTATGCAGGGAGATGAACAGCTGGTTGCTGATTTCCTGGTTTGAACAGCCTTGGGCAATCAGCTGCAGCACCGCCAACTCTCGGTTGCTCAGGGTTTCCTGTTGAGGTGAGGCTTCAACCGCGCTGGCCTGGGGCAGCAACGCCAGCAAGCTCTGGTTCAGCAGCCCATGGGGGTCCTTGCCCAACTGCTCGCGCATCCACTGCGGGTAACCCTCCAACAAGCGTTGAAACGGCTGCAACGCGCCGCCCGAGCCGGCTTGCAGGGCACGGGCCAATACCGGCCTGGCCTTGGCCTCCTGGCCATTCTCCAGAAGCAACTGCACCTGCTGGACCAGCGCCATCAGGGCAATCATCTGGCGCCCGCTGTCATGGGCCTGTTGGGCCAACGCTTCGAGGCGTTGCAGCGCGCTGTCGGGTTGATGGCGAGTGACATCAAGCGCGGCTTGTTGCAGCTCGATATGTTGCGGCAGGTGCGGATGAAACTCAGGGGCGGCCGCGGCGTGCTCGCCGTTGTAGGTCTGCCCCAGGCGGGCCAGCCAGGCGTCGGCCAGGTCAGTGCGCCCCTGGGCCAGCCACAGCTCGCACTTGATCAGGGTGATCATCGCCAGGTAATAGATCGGCGGTACATCCCAGATGTGCATCAAGCGCTCGGCCTCGGCCAGTTCGGCAAAGGCATTGGCAAACTCCCCGCGCCGCCCTTCGAAGCTGGCGATGACACAGTGCCCGATCAGCACACTGATATCGCGGCAGGCGCGAGCCTCGGCCAGGCCGGCGCGCAAACGCGCAAGGCCGGCTTCGGGCTGGCAACGCACCAGCAGCAGGTAACCTTCGTACAGCGACAGCCGTGCGCGCACGGCGTACAGGCGCTGGGGTGCCAGCCCATGCAGGCGCTCCAGGCCTTGGCGAACTTCATCCAAAGACCGCAGGATCTCACCCCGCGACTGCAACACCCGGGCCCGGTCGTAATGGGCTAAGGCTTCAAACAAGGGGTTACCGACGCGCTGCGCCAGTTCCAACGATTCGCGGTTCAGGCCACGGGCGCGCCACAGGTCGGCATCGGCGATTGCCAGGTTGGACAGAGTCGAGAGGCACACCAGGCGCTGGCCGTAACGCTTTTGCGGCAGGCTTTCCAACGCCTCTTGGCAATAGCGCTGGGTCAGCTCACGGTCTCCGCGCCCACGGGCAATGATCCCGCTCAACGCCAACCATTGGGCCAACATGGATTTTTGCGCGGTGGCCGATGGCGCCGGCAGGAAGCGGCTAAGGTAACTGGACAGTTCCTGCGCCGCATCCAGTTGGCATGCGAGCCCCAGCGCCCAGCTGTACAGCACGATCAAACGCGGCGTGCTGATCAGCAGGCTGTCGGGCAGGTCCATCTTCCAGCGCAGCAGCATGCCGATGTTCTGCTCTGCCAGCAGTTGCTCTTCGGACAGGTTCTGCACCAGATTCGCCGCTACATCCAGGTGCCCGGCCCGCAGCGCCTGCTCCACCGCCTCGTCGATCAAGCCCTGGGCGTTAAACCAGCGACAAGCGCGCAAGTGCAAGCTGGCCGGCGGCAAGGTGGCGCTTTTCTCGCGGCGGGTGCGCAGCAGGTCAGAGAACAAATGGTGATAGCGGTACCAGTGCCCTTGCTCATCCAACGGCACCAGGAACACTTGATGAGCCTGCAAATAGCGCAGGATTTCTGCGCTGTCATGGGCCTCGCGAACGGCGTCACACAATTCGCTGCAAAAGCGCTCCTGCGGTGCAGTGTCGTAGAGGAACGCTTGCACCTCCGCAGGCAGGCAGTCGATAACCTCTTCGAGCAGGTAGTCGCGAATCAGCCCCTCGCCACCGTGCAGGCTTTGGGGCAAGGCGCCCTCACTGCCGGCTTCGGAGGCCGCCAACAGCCAGAAGCGCAGGCCGGCGACCCAGCCCTCGCTACGGCGGATCAGGTTTTCCAACGCTTCACCGCGCAATGCGTTGCCGTGCCCATCCAGCACCGCCAGGGATTCGTCGTGGGTCAGGCGCAGGTCTTGCTCATGCAGTTCCAGCAGGTGTCGCGACAGGCGCAGGCGTGCCAGGTGCCAGTCCGGTCGCTGCCGACTGGTGACCAGCACCACCAGGCCATCGGGCAAATGATTGAGGAAAAATTGCAGGCAGCGATCCAGCACCGGGCCCTGGGCCAGGTGATAGTCATCCAGTACCAGCAATAACGGCGAGCGTGCAGACAAGTGCACGGCCAGCTCGTCGAGCAGGCCATCGAGCCATTCTTCGAAGGCAAAGGGTTGGTGACGCTGGCGCATTTTCAGCAAGCCCATGGATTGGGCGCCGAGTTGCGGGAAATACTGTTGCAAGCCGTCGAGCAGCCGCTCCAGGAAACGGCCGGGGTCGCTGTCCCGTGGGCTCAGGCCCAACCACAGGCTTTGCCACTGGGCTGGCAAGCCCTGGCAAAACTCCACCGCCAACGAACTTTTGCCAAACCCCGCGGGCGCGCTGACCAGCAACAGTCGCCCCTCCAGGCCGGCATTCAGCCGTTCGCACAGGCGCGGGCGCAGCACGTAGCCGTCAGGCAGCGGCGGCCTGTAGAAGCGGCCTTCCAGGGTCGGCATCACCACACTGGCAGGCCCATGGGTTCGGGACAGATCAGTCATCGCCGGGCTCTTGTAGAAGGCTGTTGTCGGCATTGCAGATGTCCGCAGACTAGCGGTAAAAGCGGTGGGATTGTAGATCTTTGCAACAAATGGCTGAAAAAGAACTGCGACAAGAAATATCCCTTCCAGCCTCCTGGAAAGAAGTAGGAGCGAGCTTGCTCGCGAAGGGCTCAAAAACAACGCGCCCATTCAGGATGGGCGCGTGAGGCGTGACGCAGAGCGTCACAGGAAGCGCTCCCACGCAGAGCGTGGGAGCGAGCATCAGCAGAGGTTAGCGAACACCGTCCTGGCGCAGGGCCGCTGGGGTGAAGTCGCTGGTGCTGGCGGTGAAGCCAAAGTCATAGGCCTGCTTCTCTTCGTTCTTCATGCCCAGGGCCAAGTAGCGGCCGGACTGCAGGTCGTAGAGGGTTTCCAGGGCGTACCACGGCACTTGCTTGTCGTAGTAGTTCTCGGCATGGGCTTCGGCGACACGCCACAGTTGGCCACGACCGTCGTAGTGGTCGATCACCGCCGCTTGCCAGGTGTCTTCGTCAATGTAGAAGTCACGCTTGGCGTAGATGTGGCGCTGGCCTTCCTTCAAGGTGGCGACTACGTGCCAGACACGGCGCAGCTCGTAGCGAGCCAGGTCCTGGTTGATGTGGCCAGCCTTGATGATGTCGGCGTACTTGAGCTTGGGATCGTCGACCTTGTAGCTGTTGGAGGCGATGTAGATTTCTTTCTTGCCTTCCAGCTTCCAGTCGTAGCGGTCTGGCGCACCGTTGTACATGTCGAGGTTGTCGGAGGTGCGCAGGCCATCGGCGGCAGTACCCGGCCCGTCATAGGACACTTGCGGTGCCCGACGCACGCGGCGCTGCCCGGCGTTGTAGACCCAGGCCGAACGCGGCTCTTTGACCTGGTCCAGGGTTTCGTGCACCAGCAGTACACCACCGGCCAGGCGTGCTGGCGCAGTCACTTGCTGCTTGAAGTAGAACAGCACGTTGCCTGGGTTTTTTGGATCGAAGTCCTTCATCTTGTCGCGGAACACGAACTGGTCGCGGAAGTACACCAGGCTGTAGGAGCCATTGGTTTGCGGAGTGGCCTGAGTGACCAGGCGGGTCACGCTGCCGCCGCGATAACGGGTGATGTGGTTCCAGATCACTTCAACGCCGCTCTTGGGAATCGGGAACGGGACGGCGGTTTCGAAGTTTTCCAGGCCGTTGCCGCCGGACACCAGGTTAGTGGTGGTGGCGTTTTTTTTGATCGAGGCAAACACCTCAGCTGGCACGGTGGCGCCGCGATGGGTCGGGTACACCGGCATCTTGAAGCTGTCCGGGTAACGCTTGAACATCGCGTATTGCCCGGGCGCCAGCTTGTCTTTGTATTGCTCGACGTTCTGCGCGGTGATGGTGAACTGCGGTTGCTCGCTGGCATACGGGTTGGCGAGGAAACCACGGGCGTCGACCGCGCCGGCGTTGGTCGGCAATGGCGACCATTTTGGAATGGTGCCGGCCGCATTACCGGCCATCTCGGCGCCCATCGGGGTCAGGGTCGTGCCGAGCTTGGCGGCTTCATCTGCCGAGACTGCCGCCATGACGTTACTCGCCAGGATCGACAGCCCAAGCACACCCACGTGCAACAGACTTTTTGTTATTTTCATGCTCTGGTCTTCCTGAATACATGCCACTTGAAAAGAGTGTGCTTAGAAGTTGGCGCCGAAGCTCAAGGCGACAAAGTCGCGGTCATCCACGGTGCTGAACTTGCCACCAAAGAAGTTGGTGTACGCCAGGCTCGCGGTGTAGGTGTTCTGGTATTCGGCATCCAGACCCAGGCTGACCGCCTTGCGACCTTCTTCAAAGTTGCCGCCAGGGCCTGGCGAGTAACCTTTGACGTCATGGGACCAGGCCACGTTGGGCTTGAGGTTCACGCCCGCGAACACGTCCGGGTATTCCCAGATGGCACGGGCGCGGTAGCCCCAGGACGTTGCGGTGGTGTAGCCGTCGTTATTGCAGTTGGTGTTCAAGCCGGCAGCGTTGGGCAAGCCGGCGCCGTTGGCGGTGGAGTTGTTGAGGGCGTTGCAGAACCCACCTGGCAGCGTGCCTGGGCCGAACACCGGGTCGCGGCCGTAACGAGCCTGGGATTTACTTTCCAGGCCGCCCACGTGGGTCACGCCGATTTCACCGACGGTGGTGAGGCGACTGGCGCCCATGACCTGGTCGAAGAAGTGCGTGAAGGTGGTCTGGAACTGGGTGACTTCCTTGCGGTTGTAGCCGTGCAGGTCCTGGCCCGGCGTGCCCTTGAGCACGGACGCATTGCCAAAGCCTGGGATCGGCGTGACACCGGCGAACAGAATGTCAGTGGTGCTCAACTGCACCGGCGCATTCGGACGGTAGCTCAACTCACCGCTCCAGGCGGTGCCGGTAGGCAGGGTGGTGGAGAAGCTCAGGCCGTAGAGGCGGATATCTTCCGGGTACTCGACGAAGTAATTCGAGCTGCCCGCCACGATCAACGGCCGCAAGGCCCCCAGTGGCCCCAGCGGACGCGTGTAGGCCGCCGATGGCGCGCCCTGCGCACTGAAGATCGGCGCACGGCTGTGGTAGTTCATGAAGTAGGCGCCGAATTCAGTATCCAGCGGTTCGAAGTTGTAGCGCATGGCCACGCCGAACTGGCCGCTGTCGCGTGCATCACGGTCCGGCCCACGGCGCACCAGTACGCCTTCGCTGTTGACGTCCACACCCAAGGCCCCCAGGGTCGGCAGTGCAGCAGCAGGAATGGTGGAACGCTTGTTCAGTACCCGCAGGTTATTGCTGCAACCATCGGAGATCACGTCCGGCTGCGAGAAGAACGTGCCGCAGTTGTCAGTAACGGTCTGGTCCCACTCCAGCTGGTAAAACGCCTCGGCCGACAGGTTGTCGGTGAGCGACTGGGACACGTAGAACATGTTCACCGGGATCAAGCCTTCCTTGATCTCGGCCCCCGGACGACGAAACGCCGACACGTCGATCGGGTTGATGGAGTTGATGCCGCCACCGATGAAGGTACTTTCGCCCCAGCTCACCACCTGCTTACCAAAACGCACGGAACCCGGCGCATCGGCAATCGAGTAGTTGTGGTAGACGAAGGCGTCGAGAATCTGCCCGCCCGAAGACTTGGCGCCTTCCTTGCGGTTGTTGTCGCTGATGTCCTTGAACGGACGGCTTTCGTCCTTGAGTTCGAAGTCGTACCAGTACTTGCCCCGCACAAACACACCGGTGTCGCCGTACTTCAGTTCCAGGTCGTGGATGCCCTTGAAGATCTTCGAGAAGGTCTCGCCGCGCTTGAAGTTCAGGTGGCCGTCATCGGAGGTCTGGGACAGGCCCTTGCCGCCGTTGTTGGCACCGATCAGGTCACGATTGGGTTTGGCTGTGGACCAGCTAGCGCCCACGGAAAGCGACGAGTCAAAGCTCCCTTCGATTTCACCAATGTTGAAACTGACGCCGAATGCCGGCCCGGCGAGCGTAGAAGCGAGGCTGACGGCCAGGGGCAGTCTTGCCCGGCGCCAGAACTGGTTTACTGAGGTCATCGACGCTACTCCATGTGCATATTTTATTGTTATGGCAGTGAGCCCTTTCTTCAGATGTAACGGCCGGGATACAACGATTCCAATGCCGCATCGCCACCGAGCCTCCATGGCTCGAAGCGCAACATCCGCGAAAAACTCTGAAAGGGACTATAGCCAGAGGGGGGTAGTGCTTGATCCCTCTAAAGTGTGATTTGCATCACCAACCTGTCTGCCACAACCCTTTCGCCACGCCGACGAAGGTCGACGCGGGAAGGATGGCTGAAATTCGGCAAATCACAAGTAAAGGCTTGATATAGAGCATTGCCGCGCCCGAACGGACGCGGCGAGAGGGTTTAGAGCGTGGAGAGGAACGTGCTGTTGTTGGCCTGCCACTCGATGATGTCGACACGGATACGTTTCTTGTCGAGCTTGCCGACACTGGTCTTGGGAATTTCAGTAACAACGGCGATCTGGCTCGGGATCGCCCACTTGCTCAAATGCCCCAGCTCGACAAAAGGCTTGAGGTGCTCCTTGAGCTCTCGCGCGTCGATCACCTGCCCTTCGCGCACCACCAACAACGCGAAGGGGCGCTCGCCCCATTGCGGATCGGCAATGCCCACCACCGCCACTTCCCGTACCGCCGGATGACGGCTGACCAGGTCTTCCAGAGCTAGGGAAGAGATCCATTCGCCGCCGGTCTTGATCACATCCTTGATGCGGTCGCGGATATCAATCACGCCGAAGGCATCCAGCGTGGCCACATCACCGGTGTGCAACCAACCACCGGCCCAGAGTTCGGCGCCCTTTTGCGGCTCTTTGTAGTAACCCTCGGTGAGCCACGGCGCGCGCAGCACCAGTTCGCCCTGGGTTTCGCCATCGGCGGGCAGGAAACGACCGTCGGTGTCCATGATTGCCGCCTCAACCAACGGCCCCGGCACACCGGCCTTGATGCGGTAGGTGGTGCGCTCATCTTCGCTGCCAGCCATCAGCTCTTCGTTGAGGTGAGCACAAGACACCAGCGGCCCGGTCTCGGACATACCATACGCGGCGGTCAGTTGAATGCCCCGAGCCTTGGCGACTTCGTACAACGAGCGGTTGAGGGCGCTGCCACCGATGACGATTTTCCAACCGCCGAAATCCACGTTCTGCGCAGCCTTGGCGTTGAGCACCATTTGCAGGATGGTCGGCACACAGTGGGAGAACGTCACCTTCTCCTTGCGCCACAGCTCCACCAGATATTCCGGGTCGTAGCGGCCGGGGTACACCTGTTTGAGCCCGAGCATGGTCGCCACATACGGCAAGCCCCAGGCGTGTACGTGGAACATCGGCGTGATCGGCATGTACACGTCGTTGGTGCCCAGCAGCCGCACGCTGTCGACGCAGCCCATGATGGTCGCCACGCCAATGGTGTGCAGCACCAGTTGCCGGTGGGTGAAGTACACACCTTTAGGGTTACCGGTGGTGCCGGTGGTATAGAAGGTGGTGGCGACCGAGTTTTCGTCAAAATCCTCGAAGTCATAGCTGGGGCTGGCGGCGGCCAGCAGGGTTTCGTACTCACCGACAAGATTGGGTAGCTCGGCGGTGTGGGTGTCACCATCGGTAATCAACAAGGTCTTGTCGACAGTAGTGAGCTGCCCGGCAATCGCCTGGTAGAGCCCCACGAACTCACTGTTGACCAGCACAAAGCGGTCTTCGGCGTGGTTCATGGTGTACAGAATCTGTTCCGGCGACAGCCGCACGTTGATGGTGTGGATCACCGCGCCAATCATCGGGATGGCGAACATGCACTCCAGGTAACGGTGACTGTCCCAGTCCATCACCGCCACCGTGTCACCGGCCTTGACCCCGGCTTCGGTCAGCACATTGGCCAGGCGCGCGACGCGCTCGATCAGCGTGGGGTAGCTGTAGCGCAGCTTGTCGCGGTAGATAATTTCCCGGGTCTTCTCGTAGCGAGTCCCGGACATCAACAGGCGCTTGATCAACAGCGGATACTGGTACGCACCTTCGGCGGGCGGGATAACACGGGTCTGCAACATAAGAATCCCTTTAATGACTGCACGGTCTTGACTTGAAGACCTGCACTGTAGAGGGCTTATGTTTCAGCCAAATCAGCCAAAGGAATGATTTGCAGGGGCCAGTAAATGCTAGCGTTGCGCCACTATCTGGACATCATAGCGCTCCAGCAATCGACAGTAACCACGATGCGAAGCGAGTCGCTCTTGATCTTGCTCTTGATCTGCTTTTGATCTTAGGCGCCCCGTTAAACCACGCTGGCCGGAATTCGACAGGGATTTGGGGGGTAAACCGGCAGGGATGCCGGTTTAGCCGCCCCGCGCCATGGATGGCGCGTGGCGGCGGCCCCCCAAATCACTGGCGAATTACGGGCACACCGAGCCTAAGCGAGGTGCCGAGTGGTGGGGCAAGAGCCCTTTGGTTACTTTGGGGCTTTTCCAAAGTGACCCGCCGTCAGGGCGGAACCCTAGGTGGCCGTTACCGCAGGAATGGATATGTACTCGGTATAACTGTGTTAGCTGCCAGGCAGCCTTCGCGAGCAAGCCCGCTCCCACAGTTGGATCGTGGGGCGCCAGGTAGGTAGGTGTCGGATGGCAGGCCGTCATCGCAGGCAAGCCAGCTCCCACATTTTGTCCCTGGCCGCTTGAATGAACGCGCTTACTTCATGCTAGTGAAGGCCAACTTCACCCCAATGGCAATCAACACCGCGCCCATGGTCCGATCAAACCAATGACCCATCTTTGCAAACCCGGCCCGAACGCGTTGCTGGCTGAACAGCATGGCCACCAGGCAAAACCACAACGCCGTCGCCACCGCCAGGTACACCCCATAACCGGCCTGCACCGCCAGCGGTGTGTGCGGGTTAATCACCACGGTAAACAACGACAGGAAAAACAGCGTGGCCTTGGGGTTCAAGCCATTGGTCACAAAGCCCGCAGTAAACGCGCCACGCGGCGTGCGCTCACCCGCTTCACGGTGCAACTCGCCCTCGGCCGCAGGCTTGGCCGGCTGGGCACGCAGGGCCTTGAAGCCGATGTACAGCAGGTACGCCGCGGCCGCCCACTTCAACGCATTGAACAGCACAATGGACTGGGACACGATCAAGCCGATACCCAGCAACGAGTACCCCACATGCAGGAAAATCGCCGAACCGACGCCCAGTGCCGTCCATGTGCCGGCGCGGCGGCCATGGGTGACACTCTCACGCACCACCACGGCGAAATCCGGGCCGGGGCTGGCCACCGCCAGCAAGTGAATCAAGGCTACGGTCAAAAACTCGGCGACGTACATGCTCACTCCATTAAGTAACTGATTATTTCATCTGATAGGCTCGGCAGATTACGCCTTCGAACCTCCTCGCAAAAGGTACAGTTGAGAATGAACAATCGCCGCGCCGTCTTCCTCGACCACCCTTCCCTGGACCTGGGTGACCTCGACCTCAGCGGTTTGCATGACTGCTTCAGCCAGTTGCAGCTGTTTGAACAGACCACGCCAGAAAATGTGCGGGAGCGCTTGCAGGGCGCCCATGTCGCCATCAGCAATAAAATCCCGCTCACGGCCCAAACCCTGGCCGCCTGCCCGGAGCTCAAGCTGATCCTGGTATCGGCCACCGGCACCAACAATATCGACCTTGAAGCTGCCCGTGCCCAGGGGATTACCGTGAGCAATTGCCAGGGCTATGGCACGCCGTCGGTGGCCCAGCACACGATCATGCTGTTGCTCAACCTCGCCACACGCTTGAAGGACTACCAACAGGATTTAGCCGCGGGCAAATGGCAGCAGGCCAAACAGTTTTGCCTGCTGGACCATCCAATCGTCGAACTGGAAGGCAAAACCCTCGGCCTGCTCGGCCATGGTGAACTGGGCAGTGCCGTGGCGCGCCTGGCTGAAGCGTTTGGCATGCGTGTGGTGCTCGGCGCGATACCTGGGCGCCCAGCCCGCGCCGACCGTGTGCCGCTGGATCAATTGCTGACCCAGGTCGATGCGCTGACCCTGCATTGCCCACTCAACGAGCACACCCGCGACTTTATCGGCGCTCGTGAACTGGCGTTGCTCAAGCCTGGCGCGTTTATCGTCAACACCGCACGCGGTGGTTTGATCAATGAACAGGCCCTGGCCGACGCGCTGCGCAGTGGTCACCTTGGCGGCGCGGCGACTGACGTGCTGAGTGTCGAGCCGCCAGTCACGGGTAATCCGCTGCTGGCTGAAGACATTCCACGCTTGATCGTCACGCCCCACAACGCCTGGGGCAGTCGCGAAGCACGCCAGCGCATCGTCGGCCAACTCACGGAAAACGCCCTGGGCTTTTTCAGCGGCGCCCCGCTGCGCGTCGTCAGTTGATAAACTGCGCCCCTTTTCAAGGAGCAGACTATGGATCCGCGCAGTGAAGTACTGCTTCGCCAGGCCGAACTTTTTCAAGGCAACCTGCTGCTCGTAGGTTTGCCTGCCGACGATTTGCTTGGGCGCCTGCCCAACGCCCACGGCTGGTGCTGGCATGCCGGTGACCAGGCGGCGCTCGATGCACGCTTCGCCGAACGCAGCCGGTTTGGCGTGAATGTCCCCGAGCGCGCCTTTGATGCGGCGGTGATTTTCCTGCCCAAGTCCAAGGACCTCACCGACTACCTGCTCAACGCTGTGGCTGCGCGCCTGCCGGGTGCCGAGTTGTTTCTGGTGGGCGAGAAAAAGGGTGGTATCGAAAGCGCCGCCAAACAGATGGCTCCGTTCGGCAAACCGCGCAAGCTCGATAGCGCACGGCATTGCCAGTTGTGGCAGGTCACCGTCGCCAACGCGCCGCAAGCCGTTGCGCTTGAGAGCCTGGCGCAAGTTTTCGAGGTACCGCTGGCCGAAGGCCCACTGAAGGTCGTGAGCTTGCCAGGTGTGTTCAGCCATGGTCGCCTGGACCGCGGCACCGAGTTGTTGCTGGAGCACTTGGACAAACTGCCCAGCGGCAACCTGCTCGATTTCGGTTGCGGCGCCGGCGTATTGGGGGCGGCGGTCAAACGCCGCTACCCGCATAACACGGTGACGATGCTGGATGTGGATGCCTTCGCCGCCGCCAGCAGTCGCCTGACGCTGGCAGCGAACGGCCTGGAAGCCGAGGTGTTGACCGGTGACGGTATCGACGCAGCGCCCATGGGTTTGAACGCGATTTTGAGCAACCCGCCCTTTCACGTCGGTGTGCACACCGATTATTTCGCTACAGAGAACCTGCTGCGAAAAGCGGCGAAACACCTGGCAAAAGGTGGCGAACTTCGCTTGATCGCCAATAGCTTCCTGAAGTACCAACCTCTGATCGAAGAGCATTTGGGCATCTGCGCAATCAAGGCCGAAGGCAATGGTTTTCGCATCTACCGTGCCAAGCGCCCCTGATGGGCGTTTGAAAAAGAACGCTTGCCGAATGGGTTTTGCCTAGGCAGAATCCGCAGCGTCCTAGGGGAGTAGTCTCCCACGAGCGCCATGCTCGTCCGGCATACGTCAACATACTTGGTCAGCAGACCATGGCGTATGCGACCCAGGAGTCCGCACAGACGGACCGGGGTTTGACAAGACCTATGACACGCACACCTTACCCGGGGCGGGAAGGCTGTACGTGTCATAGCCGTGTCGACCCGCCCCTGGAAACTACCTGATGCTGGATTCACTACTCGTTCCTACCGCAATCGTTGCCTTGGCCGAAATCGGCGACAAGACGCAACTGCTCGCACTCATCCTTGCTGCTCGCTTTCGCAAGCCCTGGCCGATCATCGCTGGCATCGTCGCCGCGACCCTGGCCAACCATGCGGCGGCCGGTGCCGTGGGCGCCTGGTTCGGGAGTTTCTTCTCGGATGCGGTGCTGCACTGGATCCTCGCCGCAAGCTTCTGCGCCACAGCGCTGTGGACCCTGGTGCCGGACAAACTCGATGATGACGAAGCCAGTACTACCCGTAAGTTCGGGCCCTTCCTGACCACTCTGATTGCGTTCTTCCTCGCCGAAATCGGCGACAAGACCCAGATCGCCACGGTGATGCTGGCGGCGCAATACCCGGAACTGTGGCTGGTGATTATCGGTACCACCCTGGGCATGTTGATTGCCAACGTGCCGGTGGTGCTGGCGGGGAATTTTGCCGCGGATAAACTGCCGCTGACCTTGATTCGTCGCTTGGCGGCTACGGCGTTCTTCGTGCTGGCGATTATTGCGGTGTACAAGGCCATGCAAAGCAGCGGTTGGATCTAAGCCGAACACTGCCTGTAGGAGCGAGCTTGCTCGCGAAAAACGTCAACGATAACGCGGACTGCCTGAATAAACGCGGCGCCGGTGAGTTTTTCGCGAGCAAGCTCGCTCCTACAAGATCAGGATTTTTTGGCCTGCTGGTAAAGCGGCATGACCTTCGGGATCGCCGCCTGCAACGACGCGATGCGGCTGTCGGAAGCCGGGTGAGTGCTCATAAATTCTGGCGGTGCGCCTTCCGAAGCCTTGGCCATCTTGTTCCACAGCGTGATCGCCGCGTTCGGGTTGTAGCCAGCGCGGGCGGCCAGTTCCAGGCCGATCAGGTCGGCTTCGTTTTCATTGCTGCGGCTGTTGGGCAAGGTCATGCCGTAGTTGGCCACGGTATCGGCCAGTGCCAGGCTGTCCTGGCCGAGACCGAATATCGCCCCGGCGCCCTGCTTGGCCATCTGGATACCGTAGGCCTTAGACATGGCTTCGCGGCCGTGTTCACGCAAGGCGTGGGCGATTTCATGGCCCATGACCGCAGCCAGTTCGTCATCGGTGAGCTTGAGGTTGTCGATCAAGCCGCTGTACACCAGGATCTTGCCGCCAGGCCCGCAGTTGGCGTTCATCTCATCGCTTTTGATCAGGTTTACGTCCCAGTTCCACTGGGCTGCATCCGCACGGAAGGTCGGAGCCTGGGCGATCAGGCGCTTGGCAATGGCCTGCACACGCTTGGCGTTGGCGCTGGTCTTGTCCAACACCCCTTTGCTGCTGGCTTCACCCAGGGTCTGCTGATAAGACTGGGCATACATCTGGTCGACTTCCTGACTCGACAGCATGCTGAACATGTACTGCTTGCGCTCTACCCCAACGGCGCCGCCGCTGGTGGTATTGACCGACTGACAACCCGCCAGCAGCATCGCTGCAACCAAACCGCTTACCACCAATGACTTCTTCATGAACACGCTCCCTGAAAACATGGCGCGTATCGTAGGCGGTCATTTGTATCTGCGCCAGATACACAAGACGTTTAACCGCTGAATTTCAGATATATCCGAACGTGGAACGACTGACAAAGCTCACGCCGGGGTCAGGCACTCAGGCCCGTTGAGCTTCGGATCGTTGACCATATTGGCCAGCACCCGCTCGCGCAACACGGCAGGTTCAGCCGCCAGCATGCCCTGCAGCACATGAAGCGGGGTCTCGGGGTCGAGCCAGGCGGCCTGCCCTGCCGCGTCCAGGATCAATGGCCGGCGCTGACTTTGCGCTGCTTGGGTAATCACCGCCGTGCTCAGCCATACCTGCTCCTGCACCGGATACGCTTCCCACACTGCGGCAAAGAACAACGTGGAACCCTCCCCCGGTGTGAGCCAGTACGGGCGCTTGCGCTGGGTGCCGCGCCATTCATAAAAGCCATTGGCGGGCAGCAGGCATCGGCGCTGGCGGAAGGCTTCCCGGAACATCGGTTGTTCGGCCAGGGTTTCGGCGCGGGCGTGGGCCGGAGTGCGCGACAGGTCGGTGAGCCAGGGCGGCGTAAGGCCCCAGCGGGCACGCGCCAGGGTGAGCTGGCCCTCGCTCAGGCGCTGGATGAGCACCGAATCATTGGGGGAGATGTTCCACTGGGCCTGCTGGTCGGCGGGGAAGCCGGGCAAGGCAGCAAAGGCAGGGTTCCAGCGAAACAGGGCATAACGTCCACACATGGGGCAACACGACTCTTGGGGTAAACCGACTGACAGCCTAACAGACCAATACGTCGGGGAAGCTGTCGGGTTCGTCGCCGGGCAACGGTTGCGCGCCAATATAAGCGGTGATCAGCTCGCGGGCGCAGGCGGCCTGGTCGTTGTCGACCTCCAGCCCCAGCAAGCCGAATATCGGCAACTCGCCCGTGCCGCCGAGCAAATGGCGCCCCACCAGGTGCGCCTCGATGCCTTCACTGGCAAGCATCTGTTGGAGCAACTCGCCCTCCATGAGGTTTTCCGGTTCGTAGATTCGCTGCATGGGCGTACCTGTTATTCATTTTCGCTGCGGGTTTCAAGCATCCACTCTTCACCATGAACTTGCAGGTCGAACGTGATCGGCCGGCAACACACTTGGCAGTCTTCTATATAGGTCTGGTCCCCGCCAGACAAATCCACCGTTGTCTCGACCGCTTCGCCACAATAAGGACAATCGTACATCGCAGTTTCCAGCATCGCAGTCTCCCAGGTGACTTGTGCGTATAATCGCCGGTCTATTTACAGGGCTATTTCCGGCAGAGCCAGTTTACTCACGCCGCCCCTGCTATTTCCTTTACTTACCCTAGCCGTTTCTAACAAGAGAGCATGATGGGCGAATTCGATACCATCCGACCTTACAACGACAGCGAAGTCCCGGCAGTGCTGGCGCGTCTGTTCAGTGACAAGGCCTTTCTGGACATCCTGACCCACTTCCGCTTCCCGCGCTTTGCCGGCGCCCTGGGCTGGCTGCTCAAGCCGATGATCGCGCGCAAACTGCGCCGCGAGTTCGCCGGCGTCACCACCGTGGCCACGCTGCAGGACAAAGTCGAGTACTACGTCGACCACACCATTGACCGGGCGACCGACGGCGTGACCTATACCGGCGTCGAGCAGCTCAAATCCGGCACCGCTTATCTGTTTCTGGCCAACCACCGCGACATCGTGATGGACCCGGCCTTCGTCAACTACGCCGTGTACCACGCCGGGCTGCCGACGCCGCGCATCGCCATCGGCGACAACCTGCTGCAAAAGCCGTTTGTCAGCGACCTGATGCGCCTGAACAAGAGCTTCATCGTGCACCGTTCGATCACCGGGCGAAAGGAGAAGATGGCGGCTTACAACCTGCTGTCGGCCTACATCAACCATTCGATCCGCAACGACTGCCAGTCGATCTGGATCGCCCAGGCTGAAGGCCGGGCCAAGGATGGCGATGACCGGACCGAATCGGCGATCCTCAAGATGTTCCACGTCAGCCGCAAGGACGAGCCGTTTGCCGAGGTGATCCAGTCGTTGAACCTGACGCCGGTGTCCATCAGCTACGAATACGACCCTTGCGATGCCGCCAAGGCCCGCGAGCTGTATATCCGCGCCACCACCGGCACCTACACCAAGGCACCGGGCGAGGATGATGTGAGCATTGCCCTGGGCATTACCGGCTATAAAGGCCGGGTACACGTGAACTTTGCGCCGCCGATCACCGAGCGGTTTGAAGACACCAAGCTGCTGGCAGCGGAAATGGACCGGCAGATCCTGGGCGGCTATCGGTTGTTCCCGGTGCACTACTTGGCGTACGCGCAGTGGGATGATGCTGACCCGCAATTGCAGGTGCCCAAGGCGGCGGATGTGTTCCCGGCCGATGAGCTGGCCAAGGCCAAGGCGGAATGGGAGCGGCGCTTGAACGAGTGCCCGGCGGAGCACCGGCCTTACCTGGTGGTGCAGTATGCGACGCCGGTACGCAACCAATACCGAGTCAAGGCTGGGATCCCGCTGTAAACACCCAACCCAATAGGTGAGCAGGCTTGTGTGGGAGCTGGCTTGCCTGCGAAGACGGCCTAACAGTCAACACAGTTGGACCGGGTAAATATCCATTATTTAGGTAACGGCCACTTAAGGTTCCGCCCTGACGGCGGCTCACTTTTGAAAAGCCGGAATGCCGGCCCAGTCAAAAGTAAGCAAAACGCTCTTGCCCCACCACTCGGCACCTCGCTTGGGCTCGGTGTGCCC
This sequence comes from Pseudomonas sp. FDAARGOS_380, assembly GCF_002591235.1. Classification (NCBI taxonomy): domain Bacteria; kingdom Pseudomonadati; phylum Pseudomonadota; class Gammaproteobacteria; order Pseudomonadales; family Pseudomonadaceae; genus Pseudomonas; species Pseudomonas sp. FDAARGOS_380. The sequence continues at coordinate 650,221 of NZ_CP023969.1, forward strand.
GTAATCCGCCAGTGATTTGGGGGGCCGCCGCCACGCGCCATCCATGGCGCGGGGCAGCTAAACCGGCATCCCTGCCGGTTTACCCCCCAAATCCCTGTCGAATTCCGGCCAGCGTGGTTTAACGGGGCGCCTAAGATCAAAAGCAGATCAAGAGCAAGATCAAGAGCGGCTCGCTTCGCATCGTGGTTACCGTTTGCTGCGACAGCCTACAGAGTTGTGTAGATACTATGCTGCGATAGCGGTGGTTCAGTTAAAAATTCACTAGCTGACACACCGCATTCGCGGGCAAGCCCGCTCCCACATTGGGTTTTGCAGTGGAATTAGAGGTGGGTGCTGAGCCAGGAGATGGCCAGGGCCAGGCCAAGGCAGGCGAACCCGACGCGGTACGCCAGGCGATGCGCCCGTTCGGTGCGCGTATCCAGAAACAGCATCGGCTGGTCGATAGCGCGCTCTTCGCTGCGCAGGGCCAGGTCGGCCATCGCACGCTGGGCATGCAGGCGGGTGATGAACAGCACCCAGGCACCCGAGCAGGCAACCAACAGGGCAACAATATTAATGAGCAGTGCGGGCAGCGCCATCGCAAACCTCGGTGAATCAGTATTCGGGTATCGGTCCAGATACACACCTGAACGACAGTCGCCTCCTGCGCCTTTAATGCTCCTTCCCCATGGACGGCTAATGTATCCAGTAATTTACGCCGTCACCTGAACGTCACCTTAACAAGCCACTCTGTTGCCCTTCGACGCTTGAGGAGCTTGTCATGTTGCATGCGCAAAACCAGGATCGGCTGTACCTGATCGCCCAGAGCGAGGAACAGGAGGCGTTGATCGGCAGCCTCGCGTTCAATGTTCAGGACCGCCATTGGCTGGTGTATTGCGCCCTCGGCGGGCACCAGCATGCCGACCTGCCGGAGCTGGATTTGCTCACCGGTGTGAGCATGCTGGACTTTTATGTCGATACGGCGGCATGACCAAACGCCAGGCACAAAAAAACCGGGCTCAGCGATGAGCCCGGTTTTTTGTGTGCGGCTTATTGCGCGCTGAGCAGTTGACCGATGCTTGGGTCCTTGAACAGGCGGGTCAAGGCATCGCTGAGCACGTCGCTGACCAGCTTGGTGTTGGTTTCCTGGTTGGGCGACATGCCGAAACGCTGGTTGAGCGAGGCAGCGTAGCGGCCGCTGTAGCGGCGGGTACCGGCGCTGACGTCAGACTTGAAAGTGGCGCCGATGGAAGCCTCGGTCACGTACAAGCCGTCTTTGGGCGACTGGTATTTCAGCTCGGCCAGGGTCACGGTCAGTTGCGGCACGCCTGGTGAGTTGGTCGGCGTAAAGCCCAACAAACGCACGGCGGCTTCAGCCTGGGCCTGCAACTTGGGCAGCACATCCTGGCCGGTCACCGAAATCAGTGCGGTCTCAGGGTACAGGCCGCCACGCGAGCCCAGGGTTGGCGACGGACGACCGTCGACCACGCGCACCGACACCGGCTGGCCGTGGCCTACCGCAGCCAACGGCGCGGTGACTTTAGGTTGCGGGCTGAGTTGTTGCGGGCTGTTGGCGCAGCCGACAAGGGTCAAACTGGTCACAGTGATCAAACCGAACAACAGGCGTTGCAACATCGCATTTCTCCAGGACTAGGTGCAGACAGGTCGCCAGTATAACGGTGCACGCGCGCCACTCACCAGCGATCCTGAACGGCGGCTGAAGCCCCTGCGCAAATTACAAATTCGCATAAATTCGTCACCCCAGTGTCATGCCACACTGGCAACCTTCAAGCATGTAACACACCAGGTACACAGCCATGCGCCTTCTCAAGACCCTGTTCATGTCGCACGCCCGTCATCGCCACTTTGCCCTGCTCGATGCCCACGGTCATTGCCTGGCCTTCAAGCAATGCAGCCTGCCGCCCGTCGGTGAAGGCTGGGTGGAAGTGACCGAGACTCACCTGGGCTGGATGCACCGTCCACTGCCGGCCAGCGCCCGGGTCAGCCCGCAGGTTTTTCGCCCACGGCACCGGCAAGCGTTGGCCTCCTGACCGGCGCCCTAATAAAAGTCATAAAACACGCCCATTTCCCTGGCGTTCTTCGCTACAATCTCCCCCCGATTATAAGGACGTCTCCTGATCGGGCCTCGCAGCACCGTTAATGCCCAGGCATTAGCCCCAAAATCGCCCACAGAGAGCCGCCCACACAGATCGAGTGAAGCTGGCGTGCTTGCTGTTTCCTTTGCAAACCACCCCGTCTTTTATCGAATCTGCCAGAGCTGCCATTGCGCTCGGCCACTTGAGTTGTTTGCCCGTTTTGCCGCGTGTCGGCAGAGGTTTGCGGGCCAGGTGCCAGGCTGGGGCAGCCCTTTTTTGAGGTTCACGTCTTCAAAAGAGCGTGAAAAAACGGGTTTTCACAACTTCACAAGAGTGTGGCGAGCAAATGAATAGTTTGGCGTTTGTACAAGCACCATCAGCGTCTGGAACAGCCCCATTACACAGGACCGAGCACGCCTCAAAAACCGGAGCTTGAGCCTGTCCGCTACGGATTGGTTGCACGAATCGCACGCTTTGACCATAAGTCGAATTGCCACAGGCGCCCATGAATGCGTTCATAGGCAGATTAGCCCGGCAGGAAGCGTGTGCTGAAGTTGCAAAGAATTGCGAATCGGACATGGCGATCCTGGCCATGGGTAACCTGGGGCAACACGTGAACCGCCCCGTCACTCCTGGCAGCCATGCCGACAATTTGGTGCTGCAGATTTTGGAGACGCGTTAAATGGCGCATAACGAAGCAGTCGACGTAGTACTGGTAGGGGCCGGCATCATGAGTGCCACCCTGGCCGTACTGCTCAAAGAGCTCGACCCCGGCCTCACGCTGGAAGTCGTTGAGCTGATGGATTCGGGTGCCGCGGAGAGTTCCAACCCGTGGAACAACGCCGGTACCGGCCACGCGGGGCTGTGTGAGCTGAACTACACGCCGCAGGCCGCCGATGGTTCCATCGACATCAAGAAAGCCGTGCACATCAACACCCAGTTCGAGGTGTCGAAACAGTTCTGGGCTTACCTGACCAAGAAGGGCACCTTTGGCTCGTCCAAGTCGTTCATCAGCCCGGTGCCGCACCTGAGCTTCGTGCAGGGCGACAAAGGCGTGTCTTTCCTCAAGAAGCGCTTTGAGACCCTCAGCCAGCACCACGCGTTTTCGGACATGCACTACACCGAAGACCGCAGTGAAATGGCCGAGTGGATGCCGCTGATGATGCCCGGCCGCCCGCTCGACGAAAAAATCGCCGCCACCCGCGTGATGAACGGCACCGACGTCAACTTCGGCGCCCTGACCAACCAACTGCTCAGCCACCTGACCAGTTCGCCAGACGCCCAGGTCAAGTACTGCAAGCGCGTGACCGGCCTCAAGCGCAACGGCGCGGGCTGGACCGTGAGCATCAAGGACGTCAACAGCGGCAACAGCCGTGACGTCGACGCCAAGTTCGTGTTCCTCGGCGCTGGCGGCGCGGCACTGCCGTTGCTGCAGGCCTCGGGCATCGAAGAGAGCAAAGGCTTCGGCGGCTTCCCGGTGAGCGGCCAGTGGCTGCGTTGCGACAACCCGGAAGTTGTCAAGCAGCACCAGGCCAAGGTCTACAGCCAGGCTGCCGTGGGCTCGCCACCGATGTCCGTGCCGCACCTGGACACCCGCGTAGTGGATGGCAAGAAATCCCTGCTGTTCGGGCCATACGCCGGTTTCACCACCAAGTTCCTCAAGCACGGCTCGTTCCTTGACTTGCCGATGTCGATTCGCGCCGGCAACATCGGCCCGATGCTGGCCGTGGCCCGCGACAACATGGACCTGACCAAGTACTTGGTCAGCGAAGTGCGTCAGTCCATGGAGCAGCGTTTGGAATCCCTGCGTCGCTTCTACCCCGAGGCGAAAGCCGAAGACTGGCGCCTGGAAGTGGCCGGCCAGCGCGTACAGATCATCAAGAAAGACCCGAAGAAAGGCGGCGTGCTGCAATTTGGCACAGAGCTGGTCGCAGCCAAGGACGGTTCCCTTGCGGCCCTGTTGGGCGCCTCTCCAGGCGCCTCGGTGACCGTATCGATCATGCTCGAGCTGATCGAGCGTTGCTTCCCGGAAAAAGCCGCCGGTGAATGGGCCACCAAGCTGCACGAGATCTTCCCGGCACGCGAGAAAGTGCTGGAAACGGACGCCGAGCTGTATCGCAAGATCAACACGCAAAACAACATCAGCCTTGAGCTGGTGGACCCTGTAGGAGCGAGCTCGCTCGCGAAAAACGTCAACGATAACGCAGCGCAAGTGGATTAACGCAGCGCTCTCAGGTTCTTCGCGAGCAAGCTCGCTCCTACAGGTAAAAGCAAAACGCCCCGGGCTCTTATGAGGCCGGGGCGTTTTTTTGTGGCTCGGATAATCAGCCGCGGGCGTTGTCGATCAGCTCGATGTATTCGGCGGCGTTGCGCTGGTCCTTGATCAGGTCGACGAAGGTCTGGCCATGCTCGTCCTGGCCATCCAGGTCCAGGCCTGCTTCTTTGAAAAAGCCCAGGAAACGCTCGAAGTCGTCGATACGCAGGCCGCGATAAGCCTTGATCAGTTTGTGCAGGGACGGCGACGTCGCATCAACCGGCTCGAAGTCCAGGAACAACTTGATCTGGTCGTCACCGATTTCGTCGCCAATCACCTGTTTCTTATCTTTACGCATTACCGACTCCAGCCTGCAGACATTTACACGGGGTTTGAAGTCTACCTGCGCGACGCCGGATGTGGGAGGGGGCTTGCCCTAATACCTGTAGGAGCGAGCTTGCTCGCGAAAAACTCAAAGGCGTCGCGTTTATTCAGGAAGCACGCGTTAGCGTTGACGTTTTTCGCGAGCAAGCTCGCTCCTACATCTGGATTTCAGCCGAACTGGGCAAGCATCCAGCGATGATACTCCGCCATCCCGTCTTCGCCTTCGCGGGGCGCCCAGTCGGCCAGTTCACCTTCACCGACAGCGCGGTAAGGGCCAGCCTTGCATTCAAACATGATGCTGTCCGGCTCAAGCACCACCAGGCCGTGGAACACGCCGGGCGACAGGTCAACGCCCTGGCATTCCCCGCCCGCTTGCAATACACGCGTGCTCAACACCTCACCTGTCTCGCTGAAAATCAGGATACCCAGACGCCCTTTGAGCACCAGCAAGGTCTCAGCCTTATCGGCGCTCAGGTGACGGTGAGGCTGCACATAGGTGCTGGGCTGCAAACCAACCGCCATGCGATGACAAGGCTCTTGCATCTCATGGAAGTTAACGTTTTGACGGCCACGGGGATTGGCGGCCGCTTTCTCGGCCAACTCGGCAAACAGCGTCTGATCAAGAAAGCGGGCCATCGATTACATTCCTTTAACGGCGTAGATGCCATTGGCGTTACGCCAGTAGCCCTTGTAGTCCATGCCATACCCGAAGATATAACGGTCAACGCACGGCAGCCCGACAAAATCGGCTTTGAGCTCTGGGCGCGCCTTGCGGTCGTGGTCTTTGTCGATCAGCACGGCGGTGTGCACTTTGCGTGCGCCGGCATGTTTGCAGAAGTCGATGATCGCACCCAGGGTGTGACCTTCATCGAGAATGTCATCGATGATCAGCACATCGCGGTCGATGAACGACACTTCCGGCTTGGCCTTCCAGAACAAGTCGCCGCCGCTGGTCTCATTGCGATAGCGGGTGGCGTGCAGGTAAGAGGCTTCCAGTGGGAATTGCAGGTGGGTGAGCAATTTACCGGCGAAGATCAGGCCACCGTTCATCACACAAAAGACCACCGGGTTGGTGTCGGCCATTTCGCGGGTGATGTGCGCGCCGACCTTGGCGATCGCTGCTTCGACCTGCGCTTCGGTGTACAGGCAGTCAGCCTCGTGCATGATTTGACGGATATGCTCGAGATCAGCAGACATGGCGCTCTCCAAGGGGGTGCTGTGGCAAGAAAAGCGGGCGAAGGTACGCTTCTCGTGCGCTCCAATCAAGCCTTTATGGACTAACGTACTTGATGTCTATAGGACAACACCCTCGGATAGATTAATCTAGGCCGGTTTTTTTGCCCGCCGCCGGAGCCTTTCCTATGCCCACTCGCGAGATCCGCCACCCGCTGATCCGACACAAACTCGGCCTTATGCGCCGTGCCGACATTAGCACGAAGAACTTCCGTGAGCTTGCTCAGGAAGTCGGAGCGTTGCTCACTTACGAAGCCACCAAGGATTTGCCCCTGGAAACCTACGAGATCCCCGGTTGGGCCGGTCCCGTACAGGTGGAGAAAATCGCCGGTAAGAAAATTACCGTGGTGCCGATCCTGCGCGCCGGTATCGGCATGCTTGAAGGTGTACTCAGCCTGATTCCGGGCGCCAAGGTCAGCGCCGTGGGCGTGGCCCGCAATGAAGAAACCCTGCAGGCCCACACCTACCTGGAAAAACTCGTCCCGGAAATCAACGAACGCCTGGCCATGATCATCGACCCGATGCTCGCCACCGGCAGTTCCATGGTTGCCACCATCGACCTGCTGAAAAAAGCCGGTTGCCGGGACATCCGCGCCATGGTGCTGGTGGCCGCGCCCGAAGGCATCGCCGCCGTCGAGAAGGCCCACCCGGATGTGCAGATCTACACCGCATCCATCGATGAGCGCCTGAACGAACACGGCTACATCATCCCCGGCCTTGGCGATGCCGGTGACAAGATCTTCGGCACCAAGCAGAAGGACGCGTGAGCATGCAGGATGAATTCAACGACCCGCTTTGGCGCCAGATCCTGTCTGGCGCACAAATGCTCTTCGTAGCATTTGGCGCGTTGGTGTTGATGCCGCTGATCACAGGTCTTGATCCAAACGTCGCGCTGTTCACCGCAGGCCTGGGCACGTTGTTGTTCCAGGTGGTGACAGGGCGGCAAGTGCCGGTATTTCTGGCATCGAGCTTCGCGTTCATCACCCCGATCATCCTCGCCAAGGGCCAGTTCGGCCTGGCGGCGACCATGGGCGGCGTGATGGCGGCGGGTTTCGTCTATACGTTCCTGGGCCTGGCCGTGAAGGTCAAGGGCACCGGTTTTATCGACCGGCTGCTGCCGCCCGTGGTGATCGGCCCGGTGATCATCTCGATCGGCCTGGCCATGGCACCGATTGCTGCCAATATGGCCATGGGCAAGTCCGGCGACGGCGCGGAGCTGATCCACTACCAGACCGCGATGCTGATCTCGATGCCAGCGCTGCTCACCACCTTGATCGTGGCCGTGTTCGGCAAGGGCATTTTCCGCCTGGTGCCGATCATCTCCGGTGTGCTGGTGGGCTTTGCCATGTCGTTCTACTTTGGTGTGGTCGACACGGCGAAAATCGCCGCGGCACCGTGGTTCGCCCTGCCCCACTTCACCGCGCCAGAGTTCAACTGGCAGGCGATCCTGTTTATCGTCCCGGTGGCCCTGGCCCCAGCGATCGAGCATATCGGTGGCGTGATTGCGGTAGGCAGCGTGACCGGCCGCGATTACCTGAAAAAGCCTGGCCTGCATCGCACGCTGCTGGGTGACGGTATCGCCACCACGGCTGCCGGCATGTTTGGCGGCCCTCCGAACACCACCTACGCCGAAGTGACCGGCGCCGTGATGCTGACCAAGAACTACAACCCGAAGATCATGACCTGGGCGGCAGTGTTTGCCATCAGCCTGGCGTTTATCGGCAAGTTCGGCGCACTGCTGCAGAGCATCCCCGTGCCGGTGATGGGCGGGATTCTATGCCTGCTGTTCGGCTCGATTGCCGCAGTGGGGATGAACACGCTGATTCGCCACAAGATCGACCTGGGTGAGGCGCGCAATCTGGTGATTGTGTCGGTAACGTTGGTGTTCGGGATTGGCGGTGTGCTGGTGGGTACCGGCACCGGCCCGGATGATTTCGGCCTCAAGGGCATCGCCCTGTGTGCGGTGGTAGCGATTGGCTTGAACTTGCTGCTGCCGGGCAATGATGGCTGGAAGAACAAGAAGCCGGATGATGAGCCGCTGATCTAAGTTTTCTGGTTTAGCTGATGGCCTCATCGCGGGCAAGCCCGGCTCCCACAGGGAAATGCAGCATCCTGTGGGAGCCGGGCTTGCCCGCGATGAGGCCCTTACAGCCTGTAAAAATTAGAGCTCGCCGAGGCCGTCGATCAGCGCCTGGTTCTGCTCCGGCGTCCCGATGCTGATCCGCAGGAACTGGGCAATCCGCTCCTGCTTGAAGTGCCGCACAATCACCCCTTGCTCGCGCAACTTGGCGGCCAGCCCTGCAGCGTCATGCCGCGGGTGACGCGCGAAGATGAAGTTCGCCGCCGACGGCAATACCTCAAACCCCTTGCTCTCCAATTGCGCGACGACCTGGTTGCGGCTGTCGATCACCCACTTGCAGGTCTTCTCAAAGTATTCACGGTCGTCAAACGCGGCCGCCGCACCAACAATCGCCAGCCGATCCAACGGGTAGGAGTTGAAGCTGTTCTTGACCCGCTCCAGCGCCTCGATCAGGTCTGGGTGGCCCACGGCCAGGCCTACGCGCAAACCGGCCAGTGAGCGCGATTTGGACAGGGTCTGGGTCACCAGCAGGTTCGGGTAACGGTCGACCAGGCTGATGGCAGTTTCGCCGCCGAAGTCGATATAGGCTTCATCGACCACCACCACCGAATCCGGGCTGGCCTTGAGGATCTGCTCTACCGCGTCCAGCGCCAGTACGCAGCCGGTGGGCGCGTTCGGGTTGGGGAAGATGATCCCGCCGTTGGGCCTGGCGTAGTCAGCGGCGCGAATCTGGAACTGCTCGTCCAATGGCACCGCGTCGAACGTGATGCCGTACAGGCCGCAGTACACCGGATAGAAGCTGTAGCTGATGTCCGGGAACAACAGCGGCAGATCGTGCTGGAACAGGCCATGGAAGATGTGCGCCAGGACTTCATCGGAACCGTTGCCCAGGAACACCTTGCCGGCGTCGATCCCGTAATACTTGGCCACGGCCTGCTTGAGCAGGTCGCTGTTGGGGTCCGGGTACAGGCGCAAGTTGTCGTTCAACTCGGCCTGCATTGCCGCCAGCGCCTTGGGCGATGGGCCGTAGGGGTTTTCATTGGTGTTGAGCTTGACCAGCTTGGTCAGCTTCGGTTGCTCACCGGGTACGTAAGGCACCAGGTCCTTGACGAAAGGGCTCCAGAATTTGCTCATGCCTTACTCTCCCTTGACGATGCGGTATTCGGCGCTGCGTGCGTGCGCGCTGAGGGATTCACCACGGGCCAGCACCGAGGCGGTCTTGCCCAGCTCGGAAGCGCCTTGTGGCGAGCAGAAGATAATCGACGAGCGCTTCTGGAAATCGTACACCCCCAGCGGCGACGAGAAACGTGCAGTGCCGGAGGTCGGCAACACGTGGTTGGGGCCGGCGCAGTAGTCGCCCAGGGCTTCGCTGGTGTGGCGCCCCATAAAGATCGCCCCGGCGTGACGGATCGACGGCAACCAGGCCTGAGGGTCCGCTACGGACAGTTCCAGGTGCTCCGGTGCGATGCGGTTGGCCACTTCGATGGCCTGCTCCATGTCACGCACCAGAATCAGCGCACCACGGCCGTTGATCGACTTCTCGATGATCTCGGCACGCTCCATGGTGGGCAGCAGTTTATTGATGCTGGCGGCGACCTTGTCGAGGAACTCGGCATCGGGGCTGACCAGGATCGCCTGGGCGTCTTCATCGTGCTCCGCCTGGGAGAACAGGTCCATGGCGATCCAGTCCGGGTCGGTCTGGCCGTCACACACCACAAGGATTTCCGAAGGGCCGGCGATCATGTCGATACCGACCTGGCCAAACACATGGCGCTTGGCGGTGGCGACGTAGATGTTGCCAGGGCCAACCACCTTGTCGACCTTCGGCACGCTTTCGGTGCCATAGGCCAGCGCCGCGACGGCCTGGGCGCCACCGATGGTGAACACGCGGTCGACGCCGGCGATGCAGGCGGCAGCCAGCACCAGCTCGTTGATTTCGCCACGCGGGGTCGGCACCACCATGACCACTTCGGTCACGCCCGCAACTTTGGCCGGGATCGCATTCATCAACACCGACGATGGATACGACGCCTTGCCGCCCGGCACGTACAGGCCGGCGCGGTCCAGTGGCGTGACCTTCTGGCCCAGCACCGTGCCGTCGGCCTCGGTGTAGCTCCAGGAGTCCTGCTTCTGTTTCTCGTGATAGCTGCGTACCCGCGCCGCTGCGACTTCCAGGGCTTCGCGCTGTGGTGCGGTAATGCGCGTCAGCGCCAGCTCCAGGCGTTCACGCGGCAGGATCAGGTCGGCCATGGACTTTACGTCCAGCCCGTCGAACTGGCGGGTGAAGTCCACCAGCGCCGCATCACCGCGCTCGCGCACGGCCTTGATGATGTCGAGCACCCGCTGGTTGACCGAGTCGTCGGACACGCTTTCCCAGCTCAGCAGATGATCCAGATGATGGGCGAAATCCGGGTCGGCAGCGTTGAGTCGGGCAATTGCAGTGGACGTGGTCATAGCGAGGGCCTCAATAGAATTGGCAAAAACTCAGGCGCCCTAAACTAGCAGTCGTTTCCGCTTGGGCACCTGAGAATTCTGGCTATGAGGCGGATAGACGGGCGCAGCTTTTCAGCTACGCGGGTGAGTCAACCGCGGTGTCGCGACTCCACTGCCTTGCGCAGGGTGTCGATCAACGCCTGGATACGGGCGTGCTGCATCTTCATCGATGCCTTGTTGACGATCAGGCGGGAGCTGATGTCAGCGATGAAATCCTGGGGCTCCAAACCGTTGGCGCGCAGGGTGTTGCCGGTGTCGACCACGTCGATGATCTTGTCGGCCAGGCCGATCAGCGGCGCCAGCTCCATGGAGCCGTAGAGCTTGATGATATCGACCTGACGGCCTTGCTCGGCGTAGTAGCGCTTGGCGACGTTGACGAACTTGGTGGCGACCCGCAGGCGGCCCTTGGGCTCGACATCACCGACACGGCCGGCAGTCATCAGCTTGCACAGGGCGATGCGTAGGTCCAAGGGCTCGTACAAGCCCTGGCCGCCGTACTCCATCAGCACGTCCTTGCCGGCAACCCCCAGGTCGGCGGCGCCATGTTCAACGTAGGTCGGCACGTCGGTAGCCCGCACGATCAGCAGGCGCACGTCGTCCTGGGTCGTGGGGATGATCAGCTTGCGGCTCTTGTCCGGATTCTCGGTCGGCACGATGCCCGCTTCAGCCAGAAGCGGCAACGTGTCGTCAAGGATGCGGCCCTTGGACAGTGCGATGGTCAACATGGGAAATGTCAGTCCTTCATCAGGCTATTGCTGTCCGGTCGCAAACGGCGCCAGACACAGATCGAGGCCATGACAGCCTCGATTTGAAACAAACCAGTGTTTGTAGGAGCGAGGGGGACGCCTAGTTCTTGCTCGCGAAGAACGTCAACGATAACGCGTTTATTCAGACTTCACGCGGTGACCATGAGCTCTTCGCGAGCAAGCTCGCTCCTACATCCTACAGTGCAGTGGGGGTTAGCCCGGTACGCGGCGGATTTTTGCGCCGAGCATCTGCAGTTTCTCTTCGATGCACTCGTAACCACGGTCTATGTGGTAGATGCGGTCGATCAGGGTGTCGCCTTCGGCGCACAGTGCCGAGATTACCAGGCTGGCCGAAGCACGCAGGTCGGTGGCCATGACTGGCGCGCCCTTGAGCTTGTCGATGCCGGTGACGATGGCGGTGTTGCCTTCGACCTGGATCTTGGCGCCCATGCGGTGCAGTTCATACACGTGCATGAAACGGTTTTCGAAGATGGTCTCGATCACGGCACCGGTGCCTTCGGCAATCGCGTTCAGGGAGATGAACTGCGCTTGCATGTCGGTCGGGAACGCCGGGTACGGAGCGGTACGCACGTTGACAGCTTTCGGCCGCTTGCCGTGCATGTTCAGCTCGATCCAGTCTTCGCCGGTGGTGATCTCTGCGCCGGCTTCCTTGAGTTTTTCCAGGACGGCTTCAAGGATGGTCGGATCGGTGTCCTTGACCTTCACACGGCCACCGGTCACGGCGGCGGCAACCAGGTAGGTGCCGGTCTCGATGCGGTCAGGCATGACTTTGTAGGTGGCAGTGTGCAGGCGCTCTACCCCATCAATAGTGATGGTGTCGGTGCCAGCGCCGGAAACCTTCGCGCCCATGGCGTTGAGGAAATTGGCCAGGTCGACCACTTCCGGCTCGCGCGCGGCGTTCTGCAGCACGCTGCGACCGTTGGCGAGGGCAGCGGCCATCATGATGTTCTCGGTACCGGTCACACTGACGGTATCAAAGAAGAAGTTCGCGCCCCGCAGGCCGCCTTCCGGCGCCTTGGCCTTGATGTAGCCGCCTTCGACATCGATGACTGCGCCCATGGCCTCAAGGCCACGGATGTGCAGGTCGACCGGACGCGAACCAATGGCGCAACCGCCAGGCAAGGCCACTTCGGCTTCGCCGAAACGGGCAACCATCGGGCCCAGCACCAGGATCGACGCACGCATGGTTTTCACCAGTTCGTACGGTGCGATCAGGGTCTTGATGGTGCGCGGGTCGATTTCGACGGCCAGTTTCTCGTCGATCACCGGCTCAATGCCCATGCGACCGAACAGCTCGATCATGGTGGTAATGTCGTGCAAGTGCGGCAGGTTGGCCACAGTCACTGGGCCATCGCACAGCAGGGTCGCTGCCAGGATCGGCAAGGCGGAGTTTTTCGCACCGGAAATGCGGATCTCGCCATCAAGGCGGGCACCGCCGGTAATAATCAATTTATCCATAAGAATCTCGACGCCTTGGGGGCTCAGGTGCGCTCGGCCCAGGCCGCGCGGCTGAAAAATTTCATAGTGACCGCGTGGATGCTGCCATCGGCGATCCATGGGTTCAAATGGGTATAGATCTGCTGCTGACGCTTGACCGGGCTCAATGCCGCCAGTTCATCGCTAATCACGTTCAGCTGGAAATTGCAGCCTTCGCCTTCAACTTCTATGTTCGTTTCCGGCAGCTTTCCTTCAAGGAAGCTCTTAACTTCTAGGGCCTGCATGCTCAACCTCTATCGGCGCCCAGTGCGCACGGGTCGCACATCATACAAAAAAGCCCCGCGCCTGCGAACCCCGCATAGCAGGACTCTGACGGGGGGCTTTTCTAATAATGTGTATTAAGGATGCGCCAGCAGTTCGGTCAAACCGGAAACTTCGGCAATTTCACGCATGTCTTCCGGCAACGCACGGATGCTGACCGGTTTTTTCGCCGCCTCGGCATCACGCATGAAGCACAGCAACAACGACAGGCCGACACTGCTGGACTTGGTCACCGCCGAGCAATCGAGCACCAGTTCTGGCGCCTTGCTGGCCTTGATCAGCGCCTGGCCCTGCTTGCGCAGGTCAGGCCCGGTGCGGTAATCCAGCACGCCGCTGAGGAACAGCTCGCCGGCGTCGCCGATACGAACAGCCGACTCGGTCATTGCGCAGGCTTCCCGGCAGCTTTGTCGGTTTCTTCCTTGGCCTTGGCCACTTCACCGGCCCAACCATTGATGGTCTTGTCCAGGTCGTTGCCATTGCGCTGCATCGCGTCAGCGAACTGGTCACGGAACAGCTTGCCGATGTTGATACCGTTGATGATCACGTTGCGCAGTTTCCACTCGCCGTTGATCTTCGTCAGGGTGTAGGACACTGGGTATACGGCGCCATTGCTGCCGGAGACTTTCATCCCGACTTCGGCGCGGTCGCCAGTCTCGTCCTTGGCCGGGTCAACGATAATGCCCTGGTTGTTGTATTCGAGCAGGGCGTTACCGTAGAACTGGAACAGGCCCTTCTTGAAGTTCTCCTGGAACGTCTTCATCTGCGCAGGCGTAGCCTTGCGCGAATACTTGACCGTCATGATGCTTTTGGAAATACCTTCAGCATCGACCACAGGGCCAACGATGGCGTCGAGCGCACTGTAGAACTTGGAAGGGTCTTGCTTGTACTGTTCTTTGTTAGCCTTGAGGTCAGCCAGCATTCTGCTGGTGGTGTCCTGCACCAAATCGTGGGCAGAACCTGCCGCGTTGGCCATCATCGGCAATGCTGCAAGCAGTACCAGCAGGCCACGTCGCAAGGTAGAGATCATGAACAGATTCCTCATTTGGCGTCTTTATTGACCGTATTGAGCAAAAATTTTCCGATCAGGTCTTCAAGCACCAGCGACGACTGTGTGTCGTGGATGGTCGAACCATCCTTGAGCAGGGCTGTTTCCCCGCCCACGCTGACACCGATGTACTTCTCGCCCAGCAACCCCGCAGTGAGGATAGATGCTGTGGAGTCAGTCGGCAGATTATCTACCTTCTTGTCCAGTTGCATCGTCACCCGGCCGGTAAAGCTGTCGCGATCCAGATCGATTGCCGTGACCTTGCCGATGGTGACACCGGCCATGGTCACTTTGGATCTGACCGTCAAACCGGCGATATTGTCGAAGTACGCGTAAAGTTTATAGGTATCGGCGGTAGGGCTGGCCGAAAGGCCGCTGACTCGCAGGGCCAACAACAGTAAAGCCAGGATGCCAGCCAGCAAGAAAAGGCCGACACCGATTTCCACAGTGCGGTTTTGCATCAGAAATCTCCAAACATCAAGGCGGTCAAAATGAAGTCAAGGCCCAGTACCGCCAGCGAGGCGTACACAACGGTCTTGGTAGTGGCACGGCTGATCCCCTCTGAAGTGGGCTCGCAGTCATAGCCTTGGAATACGGCAATCCAGGTCACCACAAAGGCGAAGACAATGCTCTTTATGATGCCGTTGAGCACGTCACCGGTGAAGGTCACGCTGTTTTGCATGTTGGCCCAGTAGGAGCCGTCGTAGACCCCCAGCCAGTCAACCGCCACCCACGAACCGCCCCAGATACCCACCACGCTGAAGATCATCGCCAGCAATGGCAGGGAAATGAAGCCGGCCCACAGGCGCGGGGCAACAATGTACTTGAGCGGGTCCACGCCGATCATTTCCAGGCTGGACAGCTGCTCGGTGGACTTCATATTGCCGATTTCAGCAGTCAGCGCCGAACCTGCACGCCCCGCGAACAACAAGGCGGTGACCACGGGGCCAAGCTCACGCAACAGAGTCAGGGCCACCATCTGCCCTACCGCCTGCTCCGAGCCGTAGCTGGACAGGATATTGAAACCCTGCAGCGCCAGCACCATGCCGATGAACACGCCGGAGACCACGATGATCACCAGGGACATCACCCCCACCGAGTGCAGTTGCTTGACCAGCAGGCCAAAGCCGCCGCCGATGCCGCCGCGCCCCAGCAAGGCGTGGAACAGGAAAATGGTCGAACGCCCCAGCACTTCGACGATGTCGATGCCCGAGCGACCGAAAAGGCGAACCTTCTCGATAAGAGATGTCTTGCGCATCAGCGCTTCCCCAGAAGATCTGAGCGGTAGTCCGCTGCCGGAAAGTGAAAAGGCACCGGGCCATCGGGGTTGCCGGTCATGAATTGGCGAATGCGCGGGTTATCGGCGTTCATCAACTCTTCAGGCGTACCCTGCCCCAGCACCTGACCATCACCTACTACATAGAGGTAGTCGGCAATGCTCGCGGTTTCGGCCAGGTCGTGGGACACCACGATACTGGTGATCCCCAATGCATCGTTGAGCAGGCGGATCAGGCGCACCAACACGCCCATGGCGATCGGGTCCTGACCCACGAATGGCTCGTCGTACATGAGGATCTGTGGGTCGAGGGCAATGGCCCGCGCCAGGGCAACACGGCGCTTCATGCCGCCGGACAACTCGTCCGGCATCAGGTCGATGGCACCGCGAAGGCCCACGGCCTGCAGTTTCAGCAACACGATGTCACGAATCATCTCGTCGGACAGTTGGGTGTGCACCCGCAGCGGGAAGGCCACGTTTTCGAACACATCGAGGTCGGTGAACAGCGCGCCGCTCTGGAACAGCACCCCCATATGCTTGCGCGCATCAAACAGATCGCTGCGCGACAGCGTCGGCAGGTTCTGGCCGTTGACCCACACTTCCCCGGCACTGGGGCGCAATTGCATGCCCATCAGGCGCAACAGGGTGGTCTTGCCGCAACCGGAAGGCCCCATGATGCCCGTGACCTTGCCGCGAGGAATGCGAATATCGACGTTATTGAAGATGCTGCGCGTACCGCGCTTGAAGGTAAGGCCCTTCAGCTCGACCGCGTAGGCGTTATCGGCACTCATCTAATCTCCTTGGGATGCAGCCTTTCACTCAGACACCATGTGTGCGACTTTGGTTTTCAACTGATGCGCAATAATAAGGCACATGGGTTGGGCGGACCGAACTGGCGGCGAACTATATCACTGCTGGTACAGAGCGCCCAAGGCCGGAACAGCGCTGGTTCAGATTTGAGACAGGGAAAAAACGTTGCTTGCTATGTTACCGACGGTGCTTTTCAGTTATCCGGCGCACAAAGCCTGACGAACTTGTGTGAGGGAATTGATCATTACCGCTATAATCGCCGACTTTTCGTCAGGCTATACGATTTCAGACATGAGCCAATCCAGCGACCTTATTCAATCCGCGCAACGCACCATACGCCTTGAGCTTGAAGCCGTAGAAGGCTTGCTGGCGCATATCGACGCGGATTTCGTGCGCGCCTGCGAGATGATTCTGGCCAGCAAGGGCCGCGTTGTGGTGGTCGGCATGGGCAAGTCCGGCCACATTGGCAACAAGATCGCCGCGACCTTGGCGAGCACCGGGACCACCGCGTTTTTCGTGCACCCGGCCGAAGCCAGCCACGGCGACATGGGCATGATCACCAAGGATGACGTGATTCTGGCGCTGTCCAACTCCGGCACCACCAACGAAATCGTGACCCTGTTGCCGCTGATCAAGCGCCTGGGTATCCAGATGATCAGTCTTACAGGCAACCCTGAGTCAACGCTGGCCAAGGCCGCCGACGTCAACCTGAACGTGCACGTGGCCCACGAGGCCTGCCCGCTGAACCTGGCGCCCACCTCCTCCACCACCGCCGCGCTGGTGATGGGCGATGCCCTGGCGGTGGCGCTGCTGGAGGCTCGCGGGTTTACCGCTGAAGACTTCGCATTTTCCCATCCCGGTGGTGCACTGGGCCGTCGCCTGTTGCTGAAAGTGGAAAACGTGATGCACAGCGGCGCCGAGCTGCCGAGCGTTCCACGCGGTACCCTTTTGCGGGATGCGCTGATGGAAATGACCCGCAAGGGCTTGGGCATGACCGCCATCGTCGAGACCGATGGCCGGCTGGCCGGGATATTCACCGACGGCGACCTGCGTCGCACCCTGGACCGTACCATTGATATCCATACCGCCACCATCGACGCCGTGATGACCCCTCACGGCAAGACCGCCCGCGCCGAAATGCTCGCGGCCGAAGCGTTGAAAATCATGGAAGACCACCGAATAGGCGCTCTTATAGTGGTCGACCACGATGATCGACCGATCGGGGCCCTTAACCTTGGCGACTTGCTGCGCGCAGGAGTGATGTAAATGACCAGCGACCTGATGCAACGCGGTAAAAACATCAAACTGGCGATTTTCGACGTTGACGGCGTGCTGACGGATGGCCGCCTGTACTTCCTCGAAGACGGCAGCGAATTCAAGACCTTCAACACCCTCGACGGCCAAGGCATCAAGATGCTGATGGCAGCGGGCGTGCAAACCGCAATTATCAGCGGTCGAAAAACACCGGTTGTGGAACGCCGCGCACAAAACCTCGGTATTCCTCACCTGTATCAGGGCCGCGAGGATAAACTGGTGGTATTGGACGAGCTTCTTGGCCAACTCAACCTAAGCTATGAACAGGTCGCCTATCTGGGCGACGACCTGCCAGACCTGCCGGTGATTCGCCGGGTGGGCCTGGGCATGGCCGTCGCGAATGCCGCAGCGTTTGTGCGCGAACACGCCCATGGCATCACCACCGCCCGTGGCGGCGAAGGTGCCGCCCGCGAGTTCTGCGAGTTGATCCTGCGTGCCCAGGGCAGTCTTGAAGCGGCCCACGCCGCCTACCTATAGAGCGTTATATGCTGAGCAAAAAGATTCGCAACTTCCTGTTATTCGGGGTCATCGCCGCGCTGCTCCTGGCGGTGGGCTACTGGAATATCAGCCCGGAGCGCTTTCTCGACAAGCCTGTTGCGCAGGTTGACGAAGGCCTTATCGACTATTACGCCACCAATGCCTACAGCATTCAGTACCTGCCCGATGGCAAGGTGCAGTATGAGATGACATCGGACAAGGTCGAGCACTTGAAGGCTTCCGAAGTCAGCCTGCTGACCAATCCGGACCTGAACCTGTATCGCGGCACCGAATTTCCCTGGCACGTCACCAGCAAGCGTGGCGAGGTGAACCCGGACGGCACCGAAGTTGAACTGATCGACTCGGTTCGCGTCGCACGTACAGACGCGCAGAACCGCGACACCATCATTACCAGCAGTCGCATGACCGTATTCCCACAGAAGCAATATGCGCAGACCGAGCAAGACGTTAGAATCGACGGCGCTGGCGGTGTATCGACTGGCAAGGGAATGAAAGCGTATTTGAAAGAAAGCAGGATACACCTGCTATCGAACGTAAGAGGACAGTATGAGGCTCGTTAAAACCCTCCCTATTTTGCTCGGTCTGGGCGCAGCACTGGGAAGCGTGAGCGCCTGGGCTCTGCCGAACGATAGCCAGCAACCGATCCACATCTCGGCTGACGATGCACAGCTCGATGACAAGCAAGGTGTGGCCACCTATACCGGCGGCGTGATCATCACCCAGGGCTCGATGAAGATTACCGGCAACACGGTGACCCTGACGCGTACCAAGACCGGCGATATCGATGTGGTGACGTCGGTGGGCAACCTGGCTTATTTCGAGCAGAAGCAGTCCGCCACCGACACCGGCCCGATGAAGGGCTACGGTAAGACCATCCAGTATCACGCCCAGCAGAATCGTATCGTGCTGATCGACCAGGCCAAGGTACTTAGCCCCGACGGCAACTCGACCGAAGGTGAAAAAATCACCTATGACACCGTCAAGCAGATCGCCAACGCCGGTCGCGCCAACGGCAACAAGGTCACCGCACCGCGCCCGCGCATCGACATGGTTATCCAGCCGAAGAAGAAGGCCGAGTAATGGCAACCCTGAAAGCCCAGCACCTGGCCAAGGCCTATAAAAGCCGCCAGGTGGTACGCGATGTCAGCCTGTCGATCGACAGCGGCCAGATCGTCGGTTTGCTCGGCCCTAACGGTGCCGGCAAAACCACCTGCTTCTATATGATCGTCGGGCTGGTCCAGGCAGACCAGGGTCGCGTATTGATCGACGACCTGGATGTCAGCCACCAACCCATGCACGGTCGTGCACGGGCAGGTATCGGCTATCTTCCCCAGGAGGCGTCGATCTTCCGCAAACTGTCGGTGGCCGACAACATCATGGCGATCCTCGAGACCCGCAAGGAACTCGATCGCGATGGCCGCCGCCAAGAGCTGGAAAGCCTGCTGCAGGAATTCCACATCAACCATATTCGCGACAACCTCGGCATGAGCTTGTCCGGTGGTGAACGTCGTCGCGTGGAAATCGCCCGCGCCCTGGCGACCGCGCCGAAATTCATCCTGCTGGATGAACCCTTCGCCGGTGTCGACCCGATTTCGGTGGGTGATATCAAGCAGATCATCCATCACCTCAAGGCCAAGGGCATTGGGGTGCTGATCACGGACCACAACGTGCGCGAGACCCTCGATATCTGCGAGACCGCTTATATCGTCAACGATGGCCAACTGATTGCCGAAGGCGATGCCGAGACGATCCTGGCTAACGAGCTGGTGAAGGAAGTGTACCTGGGTCACGAGTTCCGCCTGTAAACACAGGGGTATCGCGCTTTTCCCTGGAGCGCGCGGGAGTCAATGGAAACCTCGGTTTTTTTATTGTTACCGCGCTCTAGGCAAAGGCCCCGAGATCAGGCATATAATTTGCTTATGTTTGGCGCTCACGCGCCCTGTCGTGGATGGCGCATTGCGCCGGCGAATAAGGTGTTAAGCCCCTGCCATGAAACCATCGCTAGTCCTGAGAATGGGCCAGCAGCTGACGATGACACCGCAGCTGCAACAGGCCATCCGCCTGCTCCAATTGTCGACCCTGGACCTGCAACAGGAAATCCAGGAGGCCCTGGAGTCCAATCCGATGCTCGAACGCCAGGAAGAAGGCGACGACTTCGACAATGCAGATCCGCTGGCCGACAACATCGAGCAAAAACCCAATCCCGATGTGCAGGAACCCTCCTATCAGGAAACCGCCCCGACGGTGGATAACCTGGAGGAAGGCGACTGGAACGAACGCATTCCCAACGAGCTTCCCGTGGACACCGCGTGGGAAGACGTCTACCAGACCAGCGCCAGCAGCCTGCCGAGCAACGATGATGACGAGTGGGACTTCACCACCCGCACGTCGGTGGGTGAGAGCCTGCAGAGCCACTTGTTGTGGCAACTGAACCTGGCGCCGATGTCCGATACCGATCGTCTGATCGCGGTCACCCTGATCGATTGCATCAACAACCAAGGCTACCTGGACGAAACCCTCGACGAGATCCTCGAGGCCTTCGACCCGGAACTGGACATCGAACTGGACGAAATCGAAGCCGTCCTGCACCGCATCCAGCAATTCGAACCCGCCGGCATCGGTGCCCGTACACTCAGCGAGTGCCTGTTGCTGCAACTGCGCCAACTGCCCGCCAAGACGCCATGGCTCACCGAAGCGCAACGCCTGGTCAGTGATTACATCGACCTGTTGGGCAGTCGTGACTACAGCCAACTGATGCGCCGCATGAAGCTCAAGGAAGATGACTTGCGCCAGGTCATCGAGCTGGTGCAAAGCCTCAACCCGCGTCCGGGCTCGCAGATCGAATCCAGCGAAGCCGAATACGTGGTCCCCGACGTCATCGTGCGCAAGGACAACGAGCGCTGGCTGGTGGAGCTGAACCAGGAGTCGGTACCGCGCCTGCGGGTCAACCCGCAATACGCAGGTTTTGTGCGCCGCGCTGACACCAGCGCCGACAACACCTTCATGCGCAACCAGTTGCAGGAAGCGCGGTGGTTCATCAAGAGCCTGCAAAGCCGCAACGAAACCCTGATGAAAGTCGCGACGCAAATCGTCGAACACCAGCGCGGTTTCCTGGAATACGGCGACGAGGCCATGAAGCCTCTAGTGCTGCACGACATCGCCGAAGCCGTTGGCATGCATGAATCGACGATTTCGCGGGTCACCACGCAGAAATTCATGCATACCCCACGGGGTATTTATGAGCTGAAATACTTTTTCTCCAGCCACGTCAGCACCTCCGAAGGCGGCGAATGCTCGTCCACGGCGATCCGCGCGATCATTAAAAAACTGGTTGCCGCGGAAAATCAGAAAAAGCCGTTGAGTGACAGCAAGATCGCTGGTTTACTGGAGGCACAAGGCATTCAGGTCGCCCGTCGAACCGTCGCCAAGTACCGCGAGTCCCTAGGGATCGCGCCTTCCAGCGAGCGTAAGCGTTTGATGTGACGGGCGGGCCACAGCGTTCCAGTGGTGGGTATTCCTGCCCACCGCTTTATGCACTGGCAACGAAGGAGAAGCTGTATGCAAGTCAACATCAGTGGACACCAGCTGGAAGTCACCAAGCCCCTGCGTGAATACACCGAGAGCAAACTGAACAAGCTTGCGGGGCATTTTGACAAGATCACCAACGTGCAGGTCATCATGGAGGTCGATAAGCTCAAGCAGAAAATCGAGGCCACCCTGCACGTACCGAATGCCAAGCTCGTCGCCAATGCGGAACATGAAGACATGTACGCGGCAATCGACTCGCTCTACGACAAGCTCGACCGCCAACTCATAAAGCATAAGGAAAAGAATCTGCACCTGATGCAAGGTACAGGTCGTTAACTCTCCCCCCATGATCCGACTTGAAACCATCCTGACCCCCGGCCGTTCCCTCGTGAACGTGCCGGGCGGCAGTAAAAAGCGCGCCCTCGAACAAATTGCCAACCTGATCAGCAGCCAAGTGCCTGAGCTGGAGATGCAAGATGTTTTCGAAGCTCTGATTGCTCGTGAAAAACTCGGCTCGACCGGTTTTGGCAACGGCATCGCCATTCCTCACTGCCGCCTCGAAGGCTGCGATACCCCGGTCAGCGCGCTGCTGCACCTGGAAAAACCCATCGACTTCGACGCCATCGACGGTGCCCCGGTTGACCTGCTGTTCGTTCTGCTGGTCCCGCAAGCCGCCACCGATGCGCACCTGGAACTGCTCCGGCAGATCGCCAGCATGCTGGACCGCAAGGATGTACGCGACAAACTGCGCAGCGCCTCCAGCAATGAAGCGTTGTACCAAGTTGTCCTGGATGAACAAAACGGGCAGTAATCATGCGTTTGATCATCGTCAGCGGTCGCTCCGGCTCCGGTAAGAGCACCGCCCTCAATGTGCTTGAGGACAACGGCTTCTATTGCATCGACAACCTGCCGGCCGGCCTGCTGCCAGAGCTGGCGGAACGTGCATTGATCCATACCGAATTGGCACAGCCACTGGTGGCTGTCTCGATTGATGCGCGCAACCTGCCCAGCCACCTTTCGCGGTTCCCGGAACTGCTGGAAGAAGTGCGCGCCAAGCACATTCATTGCGACGTGCTGTACCTGGATGCAGACGAAGAAACCCTGCTCAAGCGGTTCTCCGAAACCCGTCGACGTCACCCCCTCAGCAGTGCCAACCGCTCTCTGGCCGAAGCCATCGAGGACGAGACCAAACTGCTGGGGCCGATCATTGACCTGGCCGACCTGAAGATCAACACCACCAACCTGAACCTGTATCAGTTGCGCGATGCGATCAAGCTGCGCCTGCTGAACCAGCCTGAGCCGGGGACGGCGTTCCTGGTCGAGTCTTTTGGCTTCAAGCGCGGCATGCCGGTAGACGCCGACCTGGTGTTCGACGTGCGCTGCCTGCCCAACCCTTACTGGAAGCCGGAATTACGCGATCAGTCGGGGTTGGACCAGCCTGTGGTCGACTACCTGGCCGCGCAACCGGACGTAGAAGAGATGTTCCAGGACATCTCCAGCTACCTGCTCAAATGGTTGCCGCGCTTTGCCGCCAGCAATCGGGCCTATGTCACCATTGCCATTGGCTGCACCGGTGGCCACCACCGCTCGGTCTATTTGACTGAACGGCTGGGCCAGGTGCTGCAACAAACCCTCAAGAACGTCCAGGTTCGCCACCGCGACCTAAGCTGAAAGGAACACCACTGCGATGCCGGCTCGGGAAATTGAAATCATCAACAAGCTGGGCCTGCACGCCCGGGCGTCGGCTAAGTTCGTCGGCGTAGCTGGGCAGTTCCCCTGCCAGATCCGTGCAGGGCGCACGCCAGAGTCCATGGTCGATGGCAAAAGCATCATGGCGATGATGATGTTGGCGGCCGGCAAAGGCACCAAGATCCATCTGAGCACCGAAGGCGAGCAAGAAGACGAAGCAATGGCCGCACTGGTCGAGTTGATTAACAACTACTTCGACGAAGGCGAATAACCCCTACTGTAGGAGCGAGCTTGCTCGCGAAAAACGTCAACGATACGCGGGCATCCTGGTTTAACGCAGTGCTCTCAGGTTTTTCGCGAGCAAGCTCGCTCCTACATAGATAAAGCCATCCTCAGCCTAACGCCGTATCCATCACCATCATCAGGCAAAACCCGAGGCACAGCCCAAGGCTGGCGAGCTTTTCATGACCATTGCGGCGCGACTCGGGGATGACTTCATGAGTCACCACCAGCAACATGGCCCCAGCGGCCAGCGCCAGACCCAACGGCAACAACACTTCGGCAAGGCTCACCAGCCATGCGCAGAGCACCGCAAATACCGGTTCAACCAAGCCTGATGCAGCGCCAATCAGGAAGGCCTTGGCCCTCGACATTCCCGCTCCAGCCAATACCAGCGCAATCACCAGCCCTTCGGGGACATCCTGCAATGCAATGCCCATGGCGAGGCTGTCGGCATCCGCCATGCCTCCGCCCGCAGAGACACCCACGGCCATGCCTTCCGGGATGTTGTGCGCAATGATGGCAAACACGAATAACCAAATACGCGGCGGGATAACCGGTTTATCCGGTGTACCCACCAGCATTTCCGGGCTGGCGCCAGAGACCTTGCGGTCCACCAGATACAGGCCGAACGCTCCGAGCATGATGCCGAAGCTGATCAGGCCACCGGCGCCCCAGGGTGACAGCCCCAGGCTTTCAGCAGCCGCGATACCCGGCACGACCAGGGAAAACGCGGTCGCCGCCAGCATCACACCAGCCCCAAAGCCCAGCAGGGTATCGCTCAGCGCCATCGGCATGCGCCGAATCACCAACACCGGCACCGCCCCCAGCGCGGTGCCGAGCGCGCAGATCGCCCCGCCCTGCAAGGCGCGCAGTATGCGCGGCTCCAGGTTCAGCCAGGCCAGCCCATGGGCCACTAATAACGCAGTACCTGCCAATAGCAGCAGCGTGCCAAACGCATAACGAAACATCCGCACGCTACCGATCGCCAGTGTTTGAGTGCCCATAGTCGGCCTTAGATCTTGTTATGGAGTGAGTGTCAGGCCAAGGCCGCCTGATAGCGCGCGGCAACTTCCGGCCAGTTGATGACGCTATAAAATGCATTGATGTACTCGGGTCGTCGGTTTTGATATTGCAGGTAGTAAGCGTGTTCCCAGACGTCCAGACCAAGGATGGGTGTATTGCCGCTCATCAGCGGGCTGTCCTGGTTGCCGCTGCTTTCCACCACCAGCGTTTTCTGGGGCGTAACGCTCAGCCAAGCCCAACCGCTGCCGAATCGCGTCAACGCCGCCTTGGTAAAGGCTTCCTTGAAGCTGTCGAAGCCGCCAAGTTGTTCGTCGATGGCCTTGCCCAGCGCACCCTCGGGTTTGCCGCCCCCTGTCGGCGACATGACCGCCCAGAACAACGAGTGGTTCGCATGCCCGCCTCCTTGGTTGACCACGGCGGCGCGTAATTTCTCCGGCAATGTTTGGACGCTGGACACCAGCTTCTCCACCGGCCAGCCGGCGAACTCAGTGCCCTCGACCGCGGCATTGAGGTTATTGATGTAGGTCTGGTGGTGCTTGGTGTAGTGAATTTCCATGGTTTGCGCGTCGATATGCGGCTCGAGGGCGTCGTAGGCGTAAGGCAAGACCGGCAAGGTATAGGTCATATCAATGTGCTCCATAGTGGGACGTGGACGTTGGCGTCGCAGCACTGCCCAGCAGCCGATGAGTGCGTGGGTATTCGCCGTGATCACTGATGAAATTCAGCAGCTCGACGTAGGTCTTGCTGCTCTGGCGCAACGCGGCCTCGCGCAATGACGGGCTCAGGCGCGGGTCCTGCATGGTCTGTAAGAGACGCTGATGAATAGCGCAGAGGTATTCCGCGCTTTCCTCAGGCTGGTTCAGGCGCAAGTGCAGGTCCGCCAGGTTGTGATGGGAAATGACGCAAGCCGCCACTGCTTCGTCGGCATCCGCCCAGCGTTCGAACAACACTTGGGCCAGGGCCAGGGCTTGCAGATAGGCCTCGCGAGCGTCAACCAGCTCACCCGCCATAAAGCAGCGATTGGCCCGTTCGATCGTGCGTTTCCAGTGCTCCATGGTGAGCCTCCAAAGCAGGGTCGTTGATTACACGCCGCCAGCCGTGAGCTTTTCCGGGTCCAGCAGGACTTCCAGTTGGCTGCGAGGCAGGTCGGTGTGTTCGAGGGCGACATCGATCACCGGGCGGCCTTGCTGATACGCCTTCTTGGCGATTTCAGCGGCTTTCTGGTAGCCGATGATCGGGTTAAGTGCGGTGACCAGGATGGGATTGCGCGACAGCGCTTCCTTGAGCTTGGGTTCGTTGACCTTGAAGCTGGCAATGGCCTTGTCCGCCAGCAACCGGCTGGAGTTGGCCAGCAACTCCAGGCTGCTGAGCAGGTTCTGGGCAATGATCGGCAGCATCACATTCAGCTCGAAGTTGCCCGATTGGCCGGCCACGGTGATCACTGTGTCGTTGCCAATAACCTGGGCGGCCACCATGGCCGTGGCTTCTGGTATTACCGGGTTGACCTTGCCCGGCATGATCGACGAGCCCGGCTGCAGCGCCTCCAGTTCGATTTCACCGAGGCCGGCCAATGGGCCGGAGTTCATCCAGCGCAGGTCATTGGCGATCTTCATCAGTGACACCGCCGTGGCTTTCAACTGGCCAGAGACTGCAACGGCGGTGTCCTGGGAGCCAATCAGCGCAAACAGGTTCTTGCCGGGGGTGAACTTCACGCCGGTCAAAAGGCTCAGCTGCTGGCTGAAGCGCCCGGCAAACTCGGGGTGCGCGTTGATCCCGGTACCGACCGCCGTGCCGCCCTGGGCCAGTGCTTGCAGCGCCGGTAGCAAGTCCTGCACGTGGCCGATATTGGCCTTGAGCTGCTGCGCCCAGCCGTTGAGCACCTGGCTCATGCGCACCGGCATGGCGTCCATCAAATGCGTGCGGCCGGTCTTGATGAACGGATGAACCTCCTCGGCTTTTTGCTCGATGACTTGCACCAGATGCAACAGGGCCGGCAGTGTTTGCTCGTGCAGCACCAACGCGGCACTGACGTGGATGGTGGTGGGGATGATGTCGTTGCTGCTCTGGCCGCAATTGACGTGGTCATTTGGGTTGACCGTCTCGCCGAGCAAACGGCTGGCAAGGGTCGCGATCACTTCGTTGGCGTTCATGTTGGAGCTGGTGCCAGAGCCGGTCTGGAAGATATCCACCGGAAAATGCTGCATGTAGTCGCCTTCCAGCAGGCCTTGGGCGGCATCGACAATGGCCTTGCCCTGCCCTTCGCTGATTTGCTTGAGGTCGACGTTGACCCTCGCGGCGGCGGTCTTGGCCAGGATCAGGGCGCGGATGAACTGCGCCGGCATGGGTTGATGACTGATCGGAAAATTATTCACGGCACGCTGGGTTTGCGCGCCATACAAAGCGTCTTGCGGCACACACAGTTCGCCCATGCTGTCGCGTTCGATACGGGTGTCACTCATCATTAGATCCTTGCACCAAGTCAGAAACGGAAATCGAAGGCAGTAATTCGCAACTCGCCAATTGCCAGGCAAAGGTCTGCCAGCGCTTGAGGCGGCAGGCACAGTGGGAGAGTTTTTCCAGGTCGCGCAGTGGCCGCCAGGCCTGGTCCAGGCACAGGGAGCGCCAATGCCAGGGCAAGGCGATATCGCTGGCAGTGTCGATCAACAAGCGAAATGAGGTTTCGGCGATCGTCCACGGATGGGTTGCGGTGCAACACGCCAGGTACCGACCTTCGTTGAGGTAATGCTCGATCAGGCGGGGTTCATTGGGATCCAGGCCACAGCGAATCTGGCGGCTCATCCAACGCCAGCTTTCCAGATAGGGATCCTCATGCAGGACAGAACTCATGAGCCACACTCATTCGGTAATGATATTTATTATTAAATGATATTGAGAATCAAAACAAGAGTAGCCCATTGATCCCACAAAAAGAGCTGCAATAAAAAAGGCGCGCCATCTTTGCGATGGCGCGCCTTTCGGGACGTGCGGGAGGGATTAGCTGCCAGCGACCGTCATGCGTTCGATCAGCACCGAACCCGTGCGAATATTGCTGCGCAGTTCCAGGTCGTTACCCACGGCAACGATCTGCTTGAACATATCGCGCATATTGCCGGCGATGGTCACTTCCTGGACGGCGAACTGAATCTCGCCGTTCTCCACCCAGAAACCCGCCGCACCGCGCGAGTAGTCACCGGTGACCATGTTCAGGCCATGGCCCATCAATTCAGTCACCAACAACCCACGCCCCATCCGCCGCAACAACGCGGCCTGGTCTTCATCGCCATGGGTCACGAACAGGTTATGCACGCCGCCCGCGTTGGCGGTGCTTGGCAGGCCCAGCTTGCGACCGGCATAAGTGCCCAGCACATAGGACACCAACTCACCCTTCTCGACAAACGGCTTGGCATAGGTGGCCAGGCCGTCGCCGTCGAACGAAGAACTGCCCATCGCGCGCATCAGATGCGGGCGCTCGTCAATGGTCAGCCACTCGGGGAACAGCTTCTGGCCGATGGCGCCTTCCAGGAACGAAGACTTGCGATACAGGTTGCCCCCGGAAATCGCCCCCAGGAAGCTGCCGAATAAACCACCGGCCAACTCTGCGGAAAACAGCACAGGTACTTCGCAGGTCGGCACCGGGCGCGCGCCCAGGCGGCTCGCAGCCCGTTGCGCTGCACGCAGGCCAATGCTTGCAGGGTCTGCCAGTAACTCGCCTTGGCGGTTTACGTCGTACCAGTAATCACGCTGCATCTGCCCGTTGGCTTCGGCAATCATCACGCAACTGAGGCTGTGACGCGTGGAGGCATAACCACCGATAAAGCCATGGCTGTTGCCGTAGACGCGGCAGCCCTGATGGGTACTCAAGGTGGTGCCGTCCGCATTCTTGATGCGGGCATCGGCATCGAAGGCTGCCGCTTCGCAGGTCAGCGCCAGTTCGATGGCTTGCTCAGGGGTGATGTCCCAGGCATGGAACAGGTCGAAATCCTGCACATCCTTGGCCATCAACGCTTTGTCGGCCAGGCCCGAGCTTTCATCCTCGGAGGTGTGCTTGGCAATCGCCAATGCCGCGGCGACAGTCTCGCGAATCGCCTCGGGGCCACTGGCCGAGGTGCTGGCCGAGCCTTTGCGCTGGCCTGCATACAAGGTAATGCCAAACCCTTGGTCGCGATTGAACTCAACCGTTTCCACTTCCCGCTGGCGCACCGAAGTCGATAACCCTTGCTCCAGCGACACCGCCACTTCACAGGCGCTGGCCCCCTGGCGCTTGGCCTCGGCAAGGATCTGCTCGACTTGTTCCTGCAGTGCCGGTAACGCTTGTGGACCGACGCTTTGGGCTGCACTCATGGTTTTCTCCACTCAAATTCTGCTTTCGGTTAAGGCCATCGAGCGACCGGGCCGGACAAGCGGCCCCCGACTGGTTATCATGGCGGCGTTTCTTTGCGGACTGCCACCATGGTTGATTCTTACGACGACTCCCTCGATGGGGAGAAAAGCAAAACCCAGGTCAAACGTGAGCTGCATGCTCTGGTTGACCTTGGCGAGCGCCTTACAACGCTCAAAAAGGATTTGGTTGCAAAACTGCCACTGACCGACGAAATGCGTCGGGCCCTGGCCGATGCGCCCAAGCACACAGCGAATATCGCGCGTAAACGGCACATCTCGTTTATCGGCAAACTGATGCGCGACCAAGACATTGACGCCATTCTGACTTTGCTCGATCAAACCGATGCCTCCACTCGCCAGTACAACGAACGCTTCCACAACCTGGAACGTTGGCGTGACCGCCTGATCTCGGGCGATGACGCGGTGCTGGAGAAATTCGTACTGGACTACCCGGACGCGGACCGCCAGCAATTGCGCTCCCTGATCCGTCAGGCCCAGCACGAACTGGCGCATAACAAGGCGCCAGCCACCAGCCGTAAAATCTTCAAGTACATCCGTGAGCTGGACGAGACTCAACGCGGCCTGCGCTGATCCTCTTCCCCGGGTGGCGGTCTTCGCCACCCGAAGCTTGCGTTCCTACGACCCCGTGCCACCCACGGTGATCGCATCAATTTTCAAGGTTGGCTGGCCGACACCTACCGGCACCGACTGCCCATCCTTGCCGCACGTGCCCACGCCGCTGTCCAGCGACAGGTCGTTACCGACCATCGACACCTTGCTCATGGCTTCCGGCCCGTTACCAATCAGCGTCGCCCCTTTGACCGGCGCGGTAATCTTGCCGTCTTCGATCAGGTACGCCTCGCTGGTGGAGAACACGAACTTGCCGCTGGTGATGTCCACCTGGCCGCCGCCGAGGTTGGCGCAGTAGATACCGCGTTTGACCGAGGCAATGATTTCTGCCGGATCGCTTTGGCCACCGAGCATGTAGGTGTTGGTCATGCGCGGCATTGGCAAATGCGCATAGGATTCACGACGACCATTACCGGTGCGCGCCACGCCCATCAGGCGGGCGTTGAGCTTGTCTTGCATGTAGCCCTTGAGCACGCCGTTCTCGATCAGGGTTGTGCATTCGGTCGGCGTCCCTTCGTCATCGACACTCAGCGAACCACGGCGGCCGGCCAGGGTGCCGTCATCGACAATGGTGCACAGCTTGGACGCAACCATTTCGCCCATGCGCCCGCTGTAAGCGGAACTGCCCTTGCGGTTGAAATCGCCTTCCAGCCCATGGCCCACGGCTTCGTGCAGCAACACGCCAGACCAGCCCGAACCCAGCACCACCGGCAAGGTACCGGCCGGTGCCGGAATCGCTTCCAGGTTGACCAATGCCTGGCGCAGCGCCTCACGGGCATAGCCCATGGCACGGTCGTCAGCGAGGAAATAACGGTAGTCGGTGCGCCCGCCGCCGCCATGACCACCGCGCTCGCGGCGCCCGTTCTGTTCGACGATCACACTCACATTGAAACGCACCAGCGGCCGTACATCCGCCGCCAGCCCACCGTCGGTGGACGCCACGAGGATGCGCTCCCACACGCCGGCCATGCTCACGGTCACTTGCTGGATACGCGGGTCCAAGGCACGGGTAGCGGCGTCGATACGCTTGAGCAGCTCGACTTTTTCCGCACGGCTGATCACTTCCAAGGGGTTATCCGGCGCATACAGCTGGGCCACGTCCTGGGTACTGAACGCCTGCACCGTGCCATTCTGGCCGGCACGGGAAATCGAACGGGCGGCACGCACCGCCAGGCCCAGGGCCTCCAGGGTGATCGCATTGCTGTAGGCAAAACCGGTTTTCTCGCCCGATTGCGCGCGAACGCCTACGCCTTGGTCAAGGTTGAAACTGCCTTCCTTGACGATCCCATCTTCCAGCGCCCAGGACTCGGAAATCTGCCCCTGGAAATACAGGTCAGCCGCATCGATACCCGGCCCGGCCAGATCGCCGAGCACGGTTTGCAGGCTTTCGATGGTCACGCCACCGGGTGCCAGGAGGTGATCACTGACTGAGGACAACAACTCGCTCATAGGTTTGGCCTTAAATTCATCGTTCTGAAGCAGGCCGCTGCGCGCCCTGCGAGAAAAAGCGCCGGTGATTGGTCACCGGCATGCGCGCCCGTATCGACGCCTGTTCACTGCTATCGCGTTCGGCCAGTAACACCGCTTCGCCTTGATCCTGTTGCGCCAGCACTCGCCCCCAAGGGTCGACAATCGCCGCGTGGCCAAAGGTTTCCCGTGGGCCTGGGTGCACACCGCCCTGGGCGGCTGCCAGCAGGTAGCACTGGGTTTCAATGGCCCGCGCACGAATAAGCACATCCCAGTGCGCAGCCCCAGTCACCGCCGTGAAAGCCGAAGGCGCGGTAATCAGTTCAGCCCCCGCCGCGCGCAACTCGCTGTACAGCTCCGGGAAACGCAGGTCGTAACACACCGTCAACCCCACACGGCCCACCGGCGTATCCGCCACCACCACCTGGCTACCGAAAGCATAGTCGTCAGATTCGCGATAACGACCGCGAGCGTCCGCTACGTCCACATCAAACAGATGGAGTTTGTCGTAGCGAGCGACGATTTCACCCTGATCGTTGATCAGCAGCGAGCAAGCATTGGGTTTGGCGTGGGGCTGGTCCTTGGGCGGCAACGGCAATGTGCCGGCCACTATCCATAAGGTGAGGTCGCGGGCGGCCTGTTTCAACCAGGGCAGCACAGGGCCTTGGCCCAACGCCTCGGCGCGACCAATGTCGGCCACGTCACGGCGCCCCATGGCCGCGAAATTCTCCGGCAGCACCGCGAGTTTCGCGCCACCGGCCGCCGCCTGCTCCAGCAGGCGACGCGCCTGGGCGAGATTGGCCAGCACGTCACTCTGGCTGACCATTTGAATTACCGCAAAGGACATGGGCCGACACTCCATACAAAGCATGGGGCCATGCTACTCCACAGCCTCTCAGTTTGGCTTTTCAAATGGCTTGTCGAAGGTGATTTTCGGATCCTTCCAAGGGCCTTGCACCTTGTATTGCACACTGGCAAAGCGCGAAACCCGGTCACCGATCAGCTTGTCGATCAAAAACAGCGCACCACCAATGGCCGGCGCGCCGACAATCAGCGCCGCAATCGGCAGGTTGTTGGTTACAGGCAACGTGACCAGCAACTTGGCGTCGACGCGATCGGCAACCAGATCCAGGGTGCCGTTAAGCTCAAGATTGGTGGAAGGCCCGGTCATGGTGATGGGTTCGCGGGTCACGAACACGCCATTACTGGCGGCCAACAAGCCTTTGACCCGGTCGTAGCTCAAGCCCTTGCCGAACAAGTCGGAAAAGTCCAAACGCAAACGCCGGCCAATGGAGTTGAAGTTAAGCAGGCCAAACACGCGCAATGCCTGGGCCCCGCCCTCCACTTCGACGAACTGACCTTTACGGAACGCGGCATCCAGGCTGCCGGAAAACCGCTTGGGCCCGACCCAGGCCGGCGAACCCGGCCAGCGGCCATCCACGTCCAGGTGGAAGTCTTCGCTGGTCACCGTAGGCGCAAAACCCCACCCTTTGAGCACATCGGCAATGTTGCGGCCATCGAGGCGGCCCTTGTACCAACTGCTGCTGGCGCCTGGCGCACCTTCCCAACCCCCGGCGCCCTTGAGCAGCATGCCCTTGAGGCCAAGGTCGAGGTTATTGAAGGCCAGGCCCTTGGCGGTCGGGCGGATCCTCAGCGACCAGGCCCCGATCAGGTCCGAACCCTGGAACAATTGGTCGACGGCAATATCCAGGGCCGGAATGCTTTTTGGGTCGATATCGGCCAGCGGGTCCGGCGCGTTTTCGTCCGCCTGCGCGGTTGGGTCTGGCGCAGGCAATTTCACGTACTTGAGGTTGACCGCAATCGGCGCGCCTTTGGCGTCCGGCAGGTTCACCGTGCCCTTGGCTTGCTGGCTATCGAGTTGCAGGCCCCAGGCCGCTGGTTTGCGATCAAGCTGCAAGCTGACCTGGTCAAACTGGGTACCAAACCCGGTCAGTTTGCCTACTTTGAAATCAGCGCCACTGAGCAGTTGCTTGGCATTGCCACCGGGATCATTGCCCGCGTAGCGATCCACAAGTTTCTTCCAGGGGTCGATATCCAGCTCCGACAGCACGCCACGAATGCGCAGGCCCTTGGCACCGGGCAGCACCGCATCACCATCGCCAAGGAACAGTTCGCCGCGGCCATCATTGAAGTTGTCCGGCGGCGCGGCAAAAGTGAAATTCGCCAACTCGCCGTAATCAAACCAGTAACGGCGCTCAGCACCCTGCAAAGTCATGCGAAAGGTGCTGTCACGGCCCTGGCTGGCCGGCATGCCAAACGGCGCCGGCAGGTCCACCGCGACACCCTTGAGGTTGGAATTGACCAT
This sequence comes from Pseudomonas sp. FDAARGOS_380, assembly GCF_002591235.1. Lineage (NCBI taxonomy): Bacteria > Pseudomonadati > Pseudomonadota > Gammaproteobacteria > Pseudomonadales > Pseudomonadaceae > Pseudomonas > Pseudomonas sp. FDAARGOS_380. The sequence goes on from NZ_CP023969.1 coordinate 683,533, forward strand.
CAACTGGCTGTCTGCGCCGTCGAGGATCACTTGCAATTGGTACGGGATATCGCCGGAGACCGGCAGCGGCTGGCTGACTTTCAACCAGTCCGTGAGGCGCTTGACGGTGACCTGGCCATTGGCGGTCACGCGAGTGCTGATATTGCCCGGCTTACCTTCGGCAAAAATCTGCGCCGTGATGGGACGGTCGAACGCCTGGGCCGAGATCTTCTGCCCGCTCAGGCCCTTGGCGCTGTCGAAGCGAAAATCACCCTTGAGCTGGGTCAGTTCCAAAGGCGGCTCCGCCAATTGCAGGCGCGCCTTGTCGGTCTTGAAGTCCACCACGATCTTGGGCTCAGTGCCTTTGGCCAGCGGTACGTCCAAGTCCAGGCTACCTTGCAGGTCGCCCTCGCCTTTCCAGCCAGCGAACGTAGACGCCGTGCCGATCGGGGCTTCTTGAAGGATCTTCAGGCCGTCGCCCAAACCGCCGGAGAACCCACCCGTGAGCAGCAGATGACTGTCCCCGCCCGCTGGGGCGTGGGGGATATTGACGTAGACATCCTTGACCTGGGTGTCGAGCAACTGGCCCTTGCTCGCCAGAATGCGTACACCGCTCTCCTCGACGAACACTTCCCCATTGACCTTGTTCACATGAGGCCAGCCGGGCTGGAAGGCCAGTTCGGCATCATGCACCTTGAAGAACAGGCTGATATTGCGCGACGCCGGCAGCGCATTGTGGCTGAGCGAACCCTGGTACTGGAAAAAGCCTTCGTCCACCGCGCCCTTGAGGATCGCCGTGCGCAGCCATTCATCCAGCGCCGGGCTCAACACGGCCGGTAGATACTTGGGGGTGAAACGGCCATCACCATCGACCATGCCGACCCGCAGGTCCATGTAGTCTTCCTGGCTGTGGTCGAAATGCAGGCGAATCAGGAAGTCCGCCGCCACCTTGCCTTCCTCGCCCAGTACCTTGATATACGGGGCGATCAAGGTGAAGCCTTGCTTGTCCAGCTTCCAGGTCAGGCGCGCATTGGCCTGGATGTATTGCCACGGCTTGGCGAAGATCGGATACAGATGCAAGGAGAAGTCCTTGCTGTCCATGCGCAACTCGCCCTGGCCCAGGTCGCCACTGATACTGCCGGACACATTGCGTGCGGCCGGCGCGCCGAAGTACGCATCGAAGCCGACACGCTCCAGGTTGGCGGCAAAACTGAGTTTGCGGTCGGTGGTGTCTTGCGGCCGGAAGTCCACCAGCACATTGCGTAACAGCCCGGTGGCTTTGAGGTGTTCGACGGCCTTGGCGAAACCGTCCGGCAGCGGTGCCAAGGCGTTGAGCAGCGGCGTAATGGGAGTCAGGTCGAGACGGTCGGCCTGCAACTTCCACACTTCCTGTTCCTTGTCGGTGGCCAGGCTTTGCTGCAATTGCAGGCGCGATTCCCAGCGGGTTTCGCCGATGTTCATCGCCAGGGAATCAAACAGTACCTTGAGACCAGTGTCACTGCGCTGCAGGTAGGCGGTCAGGGCCAGGTTTTCGAGGTGTACCGGCTTACGGTCGGCGTAGCTGCCCTTCACTTGGGGCGAATTGAGGCGTACCGCCGCGCTTTGCACCGTGCCTTTGGCCCAACTGAGCCAAAACTCGCCGCCGGCCTTCAATTGCGTCAGCTTCCATTGCTGGGTCAGCCTGGCGGGAATCCATTTGGCCCAGTCGCTTTGCGGCAGGCTCAGGTAGGCATCGACCTCAGCGTCTTGCCACTGGCTGGCGCGAATGCGGCTACGCAGGCTGACCGCCAACGGTTGGCCGTCGGGCAATGTCAAGCGAGCGTCCAGGCGCTGCTGGCTCATGCCGGTATGCAGGCTCAGGCCCACATAGGTCACGGTCACCGGCGCCTGGTCGAAGGGTTGCAGGGTCACCTGGCTGTCCAGCACCGACACGCGCTTGACCATCTGCATGCGCGTCAGCAGTTGTTGCGGGTCCAACGGCTGGTCGTCCTGCACCGGCAAGCCTTGCAGCGTCCAGCGGCCGTCCTGGTCTTCCTTGACACTCAGTTGCAGGCCACTCACCTGCAGATGAGCGATGCGCACTTCGCGGGCCAACAGGCTAGCCCAAATGTCCGGCACCACTTCCACCTGGTCCAGGCGCAAGGCACTGCTACCCTCGCCGACCATGACGTCGTGGGCCAGCAATACCGGGGCAAACCCGCTCCAGCGGCCCTCAAGGCTACCGATATGCAGCGGCGTCTCCAGCGCAGCCTGGGCCTTGGCTTCGACTTCGGCGCGGTATTCGGCCACCAGCGGGGTGAGTTCGCGCCCCAGGCTCACGTACACCGCTGCCAATACCAGCAGCAACGCGCACAGGCCCAGGCCCCAACGGGTCAAAGCGGCAAAAAAGCGTATCAGACGCTCCATGTCAGGCGACCCTCAAAAAACAGTTAGCGGACGGCAGATCAAGGTCTGCCGGTCTCGAAGAAAGTGCACAGCTGGGGATCAGAGCAACACCACGTCGTATTGTTCCTGTGAATACATGGTTTCGACCTGGAAGCGAATGGTGCGACCGATAAAACTCTCCAGTTCGGCGACGTTACCGGACTCTTCGTCCAGCAGGCGATCCACCACCTTCTGATTGGCAAGTACTCTATAACCTTCGGCCTGGTAGGCGCGCGCCTCGCGCAGGATCTCGCGGAAAATCTCGTAGCAAACCGTTTCCGGAGTCTTCAGTTTGCCGCGGCCCTGGCAGCTGCTGCACGGCTCGCACAGCACCTGCTCGAGGCTTTCGCGCGTGCGCTTGCGGGTCATCTGCACCAGGCCCAACTCGGTGATGCCGATGATGTTGGTCTTGGCGTGATCGCGCTCCAGTTGCTTCTCAAGCGTGCGCAGCACCTGGCGCTGGTGCTCTTCATCTTCCATGTCGATGAAGTCGATGATGATGATGCCGCCCAGGTTGCGCAGGCGCAGTTGACGGGCGATGGCCGTGGCCGCTTCGAGATTGGTCTTGAAGATGGTCTCTTCAAGGTTGCGATGGCCCACGAATGCACCGGTGTTGACGTCGATGGTGGTCATGGCTTCTGCCGGGTCCACCACCAGATAGCCGCCGGACTTGAGTGGCACCTTACGTTCCAGGGCTTTCTGGATTTCGTCTTCGACGCCATACAGGTCGAAGATCGGCCGCTCGCCAGGGTAGTGTTCCAGGCGATCAGCGATTTCTGGCATCAACTCGGCGACAAATTGCGTGGTGCGCTGGAATGTTTCCCGCGAGTCGATGCGAATTTTCTCGATCTTCGGGCTGACCAGGTCGCGTAGCGTGCGCAGCGCCAGGCCGAGGTCTTCATAGATGACGCTGGGCGCGCCGATGGTTTTGATCTGTGCATCGATCTGGTCCCACAGGCGCCGCAGGTAGCGAATATCCATGAGAATTTCATCCGCGCCAGCGCCCTCTGCGGCGGTGCGCAGGATAAACCCGCCCGCCTCCTTGATGCCCTCGGCGGCGACACAGTCGCTGACCACCTTCTTCAGGCGCTCACGCTCGGCTTCGTCTTCGATCTTCAGGGAAATGCCCACATGGGCGGTGCGCGGCATGTACACCAGGTAACGCGAGGGAATCGACAGCTGGGTGGTCAAGCGGGCGCCCTTGGAACCGATAGGGTCCTTGGTGACTTGCACCACCAGGCTCTGGCCCTCGTGCACCAGAGCGCTGATGCTTTCTACCGCAGGGCCTTCGCGCAGGGAAATTTCCGAGGCATGGATAAACGCTGCACGGTCCAGGCCGATGTCGACGAAGGCCGCCTGCATGCCCGGCAATACGCGCACCACTTTGCCTTTGTAGATATTGCCGACGATCCCGCGTTTTTGGGTGCGCTCGACATGCACTTCTTGCAGAACACCGTTCTCTACCACCGCCACGCGCGATTCCATCGGCGTGATATTGATCAGAATCTCTTCACTCATGGCTGGGTCTCGTTCAGGCGTTTTCACAATAGTGACCGGTCGCTTAAGGCTTGGCGCTGGAATACGGCGTTCAGCACACGTTAAGGTTTTGCCAACAGGGTATGCCGAATTGGGCGAGCAGTTGCGCGGTTTCGCAGACTGGCAGGCCCACCACGGCGGAATAACTGCCATTAAGCCCGGCCACAAACACCGAACCCAGCCCTTGGATAGCATAGCCGCCAGCCTTGTCCTGCGGTTCGCCACTGTGCCAGTAGGTGGTAGCCTCCTGCACAGAAACCTCGCGGAAACGTACACGGCTGCTGACACATCGGGTTTCACATTGCTGGCCGTCGGTCAGGGCAATGGCGGTAAGCACTTCATGCTCGCGGCCGGAAAGGGCCATCAGCATGGCCAGCGCATCGGCCTGATCCACCGGTTTGCCCAGGATCCGCCCATCCACGATCACCGCCGTGTCAGCCCCTAGTACGCAGGTGTTTGAGGTGTGGCCAAGCGCAACAAAACCTGCCGTCGCCTTGCCCCGCGCAAGGCGCTCGACATAGGCAACGGCAGGTTCGTTGTTAAGAGGCGTTTCATCAATAGCGGCGCTGACCAGGGTGAAGGGCACACCGATCTGGGCCAGCAGTTCACGTCGCCGCGGGGAGCCCGAGGCCAGATAAAGCGAATTCATTGCAGCCTCTCCCTGTGGGGTTCGATAACCAGGCAGAGCCTCGCAATCCATTCAATTGATTTTATAGCGACGACGCAGCCCACGCAGGCCAAAGCTGATCCAGGGCCATAACAAGGCACTGACCAGCGCCGGCAAGACCAGCGCCAGGGTCGGCTGGCGGTTGCCAGTCAACGCGCTGAGCCACAGTTGCACCAACTGCGCCAGGCCGAAGATCACCAGGATCACCAGGCACTGCTGCCACATCGGGAACATGCGCAAGCGCTGCTGCAGCGACAGCACCAGGAAGGTTATCAGGGTGAGGATCAACGCGTTCTGGCCCAGCAAGGTGCCATACAGCACATCTTCGGCCAACCCCAGGCACATCGCTGTGACCATGCCCACCTTGTGCGGCAGGTTCAATGACCAGAACGCCAGCAACAAGGCCAGCCAGAGCGGGCGCAGGATTTCCATGAACTGCGGCAGCGGCGAAACACTGAGCAGCAAGCCGATGGCGAAGGTCAGCCAGACGATCCAGCCATTGCGTGAATGAGTACCGGCCATTATTGCTCCCTCTGCCGTGTGGTGGTCGGAGCGGCGGCAGGGGTCGCGGTCGGCGGTTTAGCTACAGCCGGCTTAGCCGGGCGCGCCGTGTGCGCTGCCGGTTGAGCGGGCGTTGCCACCGGTGCTGGTGCAGGTGTCGCCGCGGGTGCAGGCGGACCGACGAAAGCCGGTTTTGGCACCGTGGCCGGCACGATGGGCGCGGTGCCATTCTGCTGGTCTTCCGCTTCCTGAGCCTGGGCGGCGTCGTTGGCGCGCTCTTCCGGGGTACGGTTGTCGCTGAACACCAGCAGCAGGTAACGGCTGCGGTTCAGCGCGGCAGTCGGTACCGCCCGAACGATAGCGAACGGCTGGCCGGAATCGTGGATCACCTCTTTGACCGTCGCCACCGGATAACCCGCCGGGAAGCGCTGGCCCAAGCCAGAGCTGACCAACAGGTCGCCTTCCTTGATGTCGGCGGTGTCGGCCACATGGCGCAGCTCCAGGCGTTCCGGGTTGCCGGTGCCGCTGGCAATGGCGCGCAGGCCGTTACGGTTGACCTGTACCGGAATGCTATGGGTTGTATCCGTCAGCAACAGCACCCGCGAGGTGTAGGGCATCAACTCCACCACCTGGCCCATCAGGCCACGGGCATCGAGCACCGGCTGGCCAAGCACCACACCGTCGCGCTCACCCTTGTTGATGATGATGCGGTGGGTAAAGGGGTTGGGGTCCATGCCGATAAGCTCGGCCACTTCGACCTTTTCGTTGACCAGTGCGGAAGAATTGAGCAACTCGCGCAGCCGAACGTTCTGCTCGGTGAGGGCCGCCAGCTTTTGCATGCGCCCCTGCAACAGCAGGTTTTCAGTCTTGAGTTTTTCGTTCTCGGCGACCAGTTCGGTGCGGCTGCCAAATTGGCTGGACACACCCTGGAATAGACGTTGCGGCAGGTCGGTGATCCAGTAGGTCTGCATCAACACCAGCGACATCTGGCTACGCACCGGCTTGAGCAGTGCAAAGCGGGCATCGACCACCATCAGCGCGACCGAAAGCACGGTCAGCACCAATAAGCGCACACCCAATGAGGGGCCTTTGGCGAAAAGCGGTTTAATAAGCCGCTCCTCCCAGGCAAATGTTCTCTTTATTCATACGGCATCAAACCGGCCTGGATGCAGATTGAAGAAGATAAACGCCAACAGGCAGCACTGCAAAGTGCTGCCTGCCGACCAAGCATGAACCATCCAGGCAATCTTATTCGCTGGAGAGCAGGTCCATGGTGTGTTTATCCATCATTTCCAGCGCACGACCACCGCCACGGGCAACACAGGTCAGCGGGTCTTCGGCGACGATCACCGGCAGGCCGGTTTCCTGGGCCAGCAACTTGTCGAGGTCGCGCAGCAAGGCGCCACCACCGGTCAGTACCAGGCCACGCTCGGCGATATCGGAAGCCAGCTCCGGCGGCGATTGCTCCAGGGCGCTTTTCACGGCCTGAACGATGGTGGCCAGGGACTCTTGCAGAGCCTCCAGCACTTCATTGGAGTTCAGGGTGAAGGCACGTGGAACGCCTTCGGCCAGGTTGCGACCGCGCACATCGACTTCGCGCACTTCGCCGCCTGGGTAAGCGGTGCCGATTTCCTGCTTGATGCGCTCGGCGGTGGATTCGCCAATCAGGCTGCCGTAGTTACGACGCACATACGTAATGATCGCTTCGTCGAAGCGGTCGCCACCCACGCGTACGGATTCGGCATACACCACACCGTTCAGGGAAATCAGGGCGATTTCGGTCGTACCACCACCGATATCCACCACCATCGAACCGCGTGCTTCTTCAACCGGCAGGCCGGCACCGATCGCAGCGGCCATCGGCTCTTCGATCAGGAAGACTTCACGGGCACCGGCGCCAAGGGCCGATTCACGGATGGCACGACGCTCAACCTGGGTGGACTTGCACGGAACGCAGATCAGCACGCGAGGGCTGGGCTGCAGGAAACTGTTTTCGTGAACTTTGTTGATGAAGTACTGCAGCATCTTTTCGCAGACGCTGAAATCGGCGATCACGCCATCCTTCATCGGACGAATGGCAGCAATATTGCCTGGTGTACGGCCGAGCATGCGCTTGGCCTCGGTGCCAACGGCAACGACACTTTTCTGATTACCATGGGTCCGAATGGCCACAACTGATGGCTCATTCAGAACGATACCGCGCTCGCGCACGTAAATAAGGGTGTTGGCAGTGCCCAGGTCAATGGAGAGATCGCTGGAAAACATGCCACGCAGTTTCTTGAACATGGGGAAAGGACCCTAGGCAACGCGTGGGTAAAAAAGTGCGGCAAACTCTAACAACGACAGGGATTTTGGGCAAGGCGCCAATGTGCTAAATTGGCCGACTTTCTGTGCACCAACCCCCACAATCGCGGCCTTATGACCGTAGAAATGCGGTAGTGTTCCGACAATCTAACACACGGACGCCCTCCGTTCTGTTTTCCACTGGAGAATCCCATGGCGCTTGAACGCTCCGACGTGGAAAAAATCGCACATTTGGCCTCGCTTGGCCTTAATGATGCCGATCTTCCACAGACCACCGCAGCCCTGAACAGCATTCTCGGGCTGGTCGACCAAATGCAAGCCGTGAATACCGACGGCATCGAGCCCCTGGCTCACCCACTGGAAGCCAGCCAGCGCCTGCGCGCAGACGTCGTGACCGAACGCAATAATCGCGAGGCCTACCAGTCCATCGCGCCAGCGGTCGAAAACGGCCTGTACCTGGTTCCGAAAGTCATCGACTAAAGGGAAAGAGCCTTTCATGCATCACATGACTCTGGCCGAGATCGCCCGCGGTCTCGCCGACAAATCGTTTTCCAGCGAAGAGCTGACCCAGACCTTGCTGGCGCGTATCGCCGCGCTCGATCCGAAGGTCAACAGCTTCATCAGCCTCACCGAGGAGCTGGCCCTGAGCCAGGCCAAGGCCGCCGACGCCCGTCGCGCAAACGGTGAGAACGGCGCGCTGCTCGGCGCACCGATCGCCCACAAGGACCTGTTCTGCACCCAGGGCATTCGCACCAGCTGCGGCTCGAAGATGCTCGACAACTTCAAGGCGCCCTACGACGCCACTGTGGTCGCCAAGCTGGCCGCTGCCGGGGCCGTGACCCTGGGCAAGACCAACATGGACGAATTCGCCATGGGGTCGGCCAACGAGTCGAGCTACTACGGCGCGGTGAAAAACCCGTGGAACCTGGAACACGTACCGGGTGGTTCCTCCGGTGGTTCGGCTGCGGCCGTGGCCGCGCGCTTCCTGCCCGCCGCTACCGCCACCGACACCGGCGGTTCGATCCGCCAGCCAGCGGCCTTCACCAACCTCACCGGCCTGAAGCCGACCTACGGTCGCGTTTCCCGCTGGGGCATGATCGCCTATGCGTCCAGCCTGGATCAGGGCGGCCCGTTGGCACGCACCGCTGAAGACTGCGCAATATTGTTACAAGGCATGGCAGGTTTTGATAAACAGGACTCCACCAGCATCGACGAGCCCGTGCCGGACTATAGCGCCAGCCTGAATACCTCGATCAAGGGCCTGCGCATCGGCGTGCCGAAGGAATATTTCAGCGCCGGCCTCGACCCGCGTATCGCCGAGCTGGTGCAAAACAGCATCAAAGAGCTGGAAAAGCTCGGTGCCGTGATCAAGGAAATCAGCCTGCCGAACAACCAGCACGCGATTCCCGCCTACTACGTGATCGCGCCAGCAGAGGCGTCTTCCAACCTGTCGCGTTTCGACGGCGTGCGCTTCGGCTATCGCTGCGAAAACCCGAAAGACCTCACCGACCTGTACAAACGCTCCCGTGGCGAAGGCTTCGGCAGTGAAGTGCAGCGCCGTATCATGGTCGGCGCCTACGCCCTGTCGGCCGGCTACTACGACGCGTACTACCTCAAGGCGCAGAAAATCCGTCGCCTGATCAAGAACGACTTCATGGCCGCCTTTGAAGAAGTCGATGTGATCCTCGGCCCGACCGCGCCGAACCTGGCCTGGAAGATCGGCGCCAAGACCGGCGACCCGATCGCCGAGTACCTGGAAGACCTCTACACCATCACCGCCAACCTCGCGGGCTTGCCGGGGTTGTCCATGCCCGCAGGTTTCGTCGATGGCCTGCCGGTGGGCGTGCAATTGCTCGCCCCGTATTTCCAGGAAGGCCGCCTGCTCAATGTGGCGCACCAGTACCAGTTGAACACCGACTGGCACACCCGCACCCCTACCGGCTTCTGAGGAGAACACTATGCAATGGGAAGTTGTGATCGGGCTGGAGATTCATACCCAGCTCGCCACCCAATCGAAGATTTTCTCCGGTAGCGCCACCACGTTCGGCTCTGAGCCCAATACCCAGGCCAGCCTGGTAGACCTGGGCATGCCCGGCGTGCTGCCGGTGCTGAACCAGGAAGCGGTGCGCATGGCGGTGATGTTCGGCCTGGCGATTGACGCCGAGATCGGCCAGCACAACGTGTTTGCGCGCAAGAACTACTTCTACCCGGACCTGCCCAAGGGCTACCAGATCAGCCAGATGGAACTGCCGATTGTCGGCAAGGGCCACCTGGACATTCCCCTGGAAGACGGCACCATCAAGCGCGTCGGCGTGACCCGCGCGCACTTGGAAGAAGACGCCGGCAAAAGCCTGCACGAAGAATTCCCGGGCGCCACCGGTATCGACCTGAACCGTGCCGGCACGCCGCTGCTGGAAATCGTGTCCGAGCCGGACATGCGCAGTGCCAAGGAAGCCGTGGCCTACGTCAAGACCATCCACGCGCTGGTGCGCTACCTGGGCATCTGCGACGGCAACATGGCCGAAGGCTCGCTGCGTTGCGACTGCAACGTGTCGATCCGCCCCAAGGGCCAGGTCGAGTTCGGCACCCGCTGCGAGATCAAGAACGTCAACTCGTTCCGCTTCATCGAGAAGGCGATCAACAGCGAAGTGCGTCGCCAGATCGAGCTGATCGAAGACGGCGGCAAGGTGATCCAGCAAACGCGCCTGTACGACCCGAACAAAGACGAAACCCGCGCCATGCGCAGTAAAGAGGAAGCCAACGACTACCGTTACTTCCCCGACCCGGACCTGTTGCCGGTGGTGCTGGAGGATTCATTCCTCACTGATATCCGCGCAACCCTGCCGGAATTGCCGCAGCAAAAACGCGAGCGCTTCCAGGAGCAGTTCGGCCTTTCCGTCTACGATGCCAGCGTTCTGGCCTCCAGCCGTGAACAAGCCAACTACTTCGAAAAAGTCGTGAGCATTGCCGGCGACGCCAAGCTGGCGGCTAACTGGGTGATGGTCGAGCTGGGCAGCCTGTTGAACAAACAGGGCCTGGAAATCGACGAAGCGCCGGTCACCGCCGAGCAGCTGGGTGGCATGCTGCTGCGCATCAAGGACAACACCATCTCCGGCAAAATTGCCAAGACCGTGTTCGAAGCGATGGCCGCCGGTGAAGGCAATGCCGACGAGATCATCGAAAAGCGTGGCCTCAAGCAAGTCACCGACAGCGGCGCCATCTCGGCCGTACTCGATGAAATGCTCGCGGCCAATGCCGAGCAGGTCGAGCAATACCGCGCGGCAGACGAAGCCAAGCGCGGCAAGATGTTCGGCTTCTTTGTCGGCCAGGCGATGAAAGCCTCCAAGGGCAAAGCCAACCCGCAACAGGTGAACGAACTGCTCAAAAGCAAGCTCGAAGGCTGATTGCAGTGAAATGGTTGGAGCAGAATCCAAATTCTGGCTCTAACTCCTGTGGGAGCGGGCTTGCTCGCGAAAGCGGACTGACAGCCAACATATATGTTGAATGTTCTACCGCATTCGCGAGCAAGCCCGCTCCCACATTTGCTACCGGGGCATATCTGAAATGAAGCGTCTACTCGGCCTCCTGGCCCTGTCCTCCCTGCTGGCCGGTTGCGCCAGCGGCCTCATCGACCCCAACGGCTACGACGAAACCGGCACCGCGTCCTATTACGGCGCCAAGCACCATGGCAAGAGAACTGCCAGCGGTGAACCTTTCAACCAGAACGCCTTGACCGCCGCCCATCGGCGCCTGCCCTTCGGCACCCAGGTCAAGGTGACCAACCTCGACAACAACCGTTCTGTCGTGGTGCGTATCAATGATCGCGGCCCGCATACCCGTGGGCGCCTGATCGACCTTTCACGCAAGGCTGCCGAGCAACTGCGCATGCTGAGCAGCGGCACCGCGCGGGTTCGCGTGCAAGCCCTGAACAACTGATCGAGGCAGCCTTGAGCATTTTCGGATTGAACGCCCTATCGCCCTGGAGCCTGCTCGAACTGGTGGGCGGCCTGATCTTGCTGATCGTCGGCGCTGAAATCCTGGTACGCGCCGCGGTGCGCCTGGCGGCGAGCCTCAAGGTGCGGCCACTGATCATCGGCTTGAGTATCGTCGCCTTCGGCAGCAGTGCGCCACAGATGACCGTGAGCCTGCAGGCCACGCTGGCTGGCAACACGGACATTGCCGTAGGCAGCGTCATTGGCAGCAGCATCTTCAATATCCTCGTGACCCTGGGCTTGTCCGCACTGATCATTCCGCTGCGGGTCTCGCGGCAGCTGGTGCGCGTGGATATCCCGGTGATGATCGTCGCCGGCCTGCTGGTGTTTATCCTGGCCGCCAATGAAATGCTGACGCCCTTCGATGGCGCCGTGCTGCTGGTGGCACTGGTGGCCTACCTGGGCGTATTGCATTACCAGACACGCCACTCCCGCCGCCCGCGCACCCTCGACACCGTTGCCAAAGCGCCATGGCTGAGCAGTGTGCTGCTGATGCTCGGCGGCTTGCTGGTGCTGGTGCTGGCCGGGCATTTGTTGCTCGGCGCAGCGGTGGACGTGGCGGGCGACCTGGGCCTGTCGGAGCGCGTCATCGGCCTCACGTTGATCGGCGTCGGCACCTCGCTGCCGTGCCTGGCCACGTCGCTGATCGCCGCCTTGCGTGGCGAACGGGAGATTGCCGTGGGCAACGTGATCGGCAGCAACCTGTTCAACCTGCTCGGCGTGCTGGGCTTTACCGCCCTGGTGGCGCCGACGCCGCTGTCGGTCTCGCCCAATGCCCTGGACTTCGATTTACCGGTGATGCTCGGCGCCATCATCCTGTGCCTGCCGGTGTTTTATACCGGTTACCGGGTAACGCGCATCGAAGGGCTGGTGTTGCTGGGGCTGTACCTGGCCTACGGCCTGCATGTCATGGCCTTCACCACTGGCATGCCGCTGGCCAACAAGCTTGAACAATTGATGCTGTATTACGTCCTGCCGGCGTTAGGCGCTCTGCTGTTGTTCACCTCACTGCGCGCCTGGCACCGCCAACACAAGAGGGAATCGCAATGACCGATCAGAAAAAGCCCGGGATTGAAGTGCGTCGCCAGGTCATGGGCGATGTATTCGTCGACCGCGCCCTGGGCAATGCCACAGCGTTCACCCAACCGCTGCAGGACTTCGTCAATGAGCACGCGTGGGGCAGCGTCTGGAACCGCGAAGGTTTGCCACTCAAGACCCGCAGCCTGATCACCCTCGCCGCCCTCACCGCTCTCAAGTGCCCGCAGGAACTCAAGGGCCATGTGCGCGGTGCGCTGAATAATGGCTGTACGGTCGAGGAGATTCGCGAAGCGCTGCTGCATTGCGCGGTGTATGCCGGGGTGCCGGCGGCGATTGATGCGTTTCGGGCGGCGCAGGAAGTGATTGAGGCGTATCAAGCCGATCAGCAGTGACTGCCCGATCGCCTTCGCGAGCAAGCCCGCTCCCACATTTGTCCGAGTTTCAGCATGAGAATGCGGTCGAATGTGGGAGCGGGCTTGCTCGCGAATGGCCCTGAAGACCGCGCAAAACTTAGATCCAGCCACCCGCTTGCAACACAAAAATCCCGATATTCGTGGTCACAGCCGCCATCAGCGTGGTGATCACGATAATCGCCGCCGCCAACTCATGATTCCCTTCCGCCGCCCGAGCCATCACAAAGCTCGCGGCCGCAGTCGGTGCGCCGAAATACAAGAACAGAATCCCCAACTCCGGCCCTCGGAACCCCAGCAACCACGCGCCCAGGGTGGCAATCACCGGCAGCCAGATCATCTTCATCAGGCTTGCGCTCAAGGCCATGTTGCCGCTCTTGCGCAGCGCGGCCATGGACAAGGTGCCACCGATGCAAATCAATGCCAACGGCAGCGTGGTGTCGGACAGGTACTGCAAGGATTTCTCAAGCCAACCGGGCACGCCGATCTGGAAGTACGCGAACGGCGTGGCGACGATCACGCTGATAATCAGCGGGTTGGCCATTACGCTTTTGAAGATGCTCCACGGGTCGGACTTGATCACCGGGCTATACACCGCCAGCACGATGGTCGACAGCGTGTTGTAAAAGAGGATCACCAGCGCGGCGAGGATCGCGCCCAGGGAGATGCCGTAGTCGCCGTACATACTGGCTGCCAGCGCCAGGCCGATGACCCCGTTGTTGCCACGAAACGCGCCCTGGGCGTAGATGCCTCGGTCTTCGCGTTTGCAACGAAAGATCGCCCAGCCCCAGGCCATGGCAAAGCTCACCAGGGTGGCGACGCAAAAGTAGATGAGTAGCCCCGGCTTGAGCGCCGAGTGCAGGTCGGCATGCAGAATGCCCAGGAACAGCAGCGCCGGCATGGCCACGTTGAACACCAGGGACGATGCGGTGTGGATAAAATTGTCGTTGATCCAGTTGATGCGCTTTAGAAACACGCCCAGGAACAGCATGGCGAACACCGGCGCGGTGATGGTGAGGGTGGTGAGGAAGATTGCCAGCATGCCGGGGAGAACCTTGGTGGGCGTCGTTAGTTGGCTAATGATAAGCCAGTACGAGCGGGTTCGTGTGGGCAACGCACTTCAAATGTAGGAGCGAGCTTGCTCGCGAGAAACTCCCAGGCGCCGCGTTCATTCAGTTAACACGCGTTATCGTTGGCGTTTTTCGCGAGCAAGCTCGCTCCTACAGGGTTAGCGCCGAGTCTCAGGTAATGGGCGCCGGGTTGAACAGCGTGATGTCGTTATGCAGCTTGTGCCGCTCCGCCCAGGTCTGCTTCTTGCCGCTGGCCACATCCAGATAGAAGTGGAACAGCTCCCAGCCCAGCTCCTCGATACTCGCGCGCCCCGTGGCAATGCGCCCGGCGTCGATATCGATCAGGTCCGGCCAACGCTGGGCCAGCTCGGTGCGGGTCGAAACCTTCACCACCGGCGCCATCGCCAGCCCGTAAGGCGTGCCGCGCCCGGTGGTGAACACGTGCAGGTTCATCCCCGCCGCCAGTTGCAAGGTGCCGCAGACAAAATCACTGGCCGGTGTGGCGCAGAAGATCAGGCCCTTTTCCTTGAAGCGCTCGCCAGGGCCAAGTACTCCATTGATCGCACTGCTGCCGGATTTGACGATGGAGCCCAAGGATTTTTCGACAATGTTCGACAGCCCGCCCTTCTTGTTACCCGGCGTGGTATTGGCGCTTCGGTCCGCCTCGCCCTTGGCCAGGTAACGGTCGTACCAGTCCATTTCCCTGACCAACTCACGGGCAACGTCTTCGTTTTGCGCGCGTGAAGTCAGCAGGTAAATCGCATCGCGCACTTCCGTCACTTCGGAAAACATCACCGTCGCGCCGGCGCGCAGCAACAGGTCCGAGGCATAGCCCAGCGCCGGGTTGGCGGTGATGCCGGAAAACGCATCGCTGCCGCCGCACTGCATGCCCAGGATCAGCTCGGAGGCCGGCACGGTTTCGCGGCGGCGCTGGTCGAGTTTCTTCAAGCGCACCTCGGCCAGGGCCATGATCTGCTCGATCATTTCGGTAAAGCCGTGGCTGGAATCCTGCAGGCGATACAACCATGGCTCGCTCAGGTCCACGGAGCTGTCGTTGTCGTGCATCACCTGGCCGGCCTGGAGCTTTTCGCAGCCCAGGCTGATCACCAAGGCTTCGCCGCCCAGGTTGGGGTTACGCGCCAGGTTGCGCACCGTGCGGATGGGGATGTAGGCATCCGTCGCCGTAATCGCCACGCCGCAGCCGTAGCTGTGGGTCAGCGCCACCACGTCATCGACATGCGGGTAGTTGGGCAGCAACTCGTCCTTGATGCGCTTGACCGCATGGTCCAGCACGCCGGTAACGCATTGCACGGTGGTGGTAATGCCGAGGATATTGCGCGTGCCCACGGTGCCGTCCGCGTTGCGATAGCCCTCGAAGGTAAACCCCTCCAGGGGTGCCTGGGTTTCAGGCACCTCGGTGGACAGCGGCAAGCTGTCCAGCGGTGGTGCGGTGGGCATGCGCAACTGGTCCTCCTGCACCCAACTGCCGCGCGGAATCGGTGCCAGGGCATAACCGATGGTCTGGCCGTAGCGAATAATCTGGCCGCCCTCGGGGATGTCTTCCAGCGTCACCTTGTGGCTCTGCGGGATGAAATCCACGGTGACCAGGCCGTCGGGAAACTCGGTACCGGCGGGTACCCCTTGATCGTTCACCACGATCACCACATTGTCGCGCTCGTGCAAACGGATCGAGCGCGGCGAGTCGGCATGTTCAATCAACTGCATCACACGAACCTCAGGAATGCGCTTGAGAAAGGTTGGTCAACTCAGGGCCCTGGGTAGGCGGCTCCTTGAGCACCACGCGCTTGATCGGGCCGACAATCACCAGGTAACTGAACACCGCCACCAGCGCGTTGGCGCCAACAAACACCAGCGCCCATTTGAACGAGCCGGTGGTGCTGATGATGTAGCCAATCACAATCGGCGTGGTGATCGACGCCAGGTTACCGAAGGTGTTGAACAAGCCGCCACTGAGCCCGGCGATTTGTTTTGGCGAGGTGTCGGACACCACCGCCCAACCCAGTGCGCCAACGCCTTTGCCGAAGAAGGCCAAGGCCATGAAGCCCACCACCATCCATTCGATATCCACGTAATTGCAGGCCACGATGCTGCTGGAAATCAGCAGGCCACCGATGATCGGCGCCTTGCGCGCGAAGGTCAGCGAATGGCCTTTGCGCAGCAGGTAGTCGGAAATCACCCCGCCCAGCACCCCGCCGATAAAGCCGCAGATCGCCGGTAACGAAGCAATGAAACCAGCCTTGAGGATGGTCATGCCCCGCTCCTGCACCAGGTACACCGGAAACCAGGTCAGGAAGAAGTAGGTGATGCCATTGATGCAGTACTGGCCCAGGTAGACGCCGAGCATCATGCGGTTGGTCAGAAGCTGGCGGATGTAATCCCACTTCGGCCCGTCGGTTTTCTTACCCTTGCCCTTGTCCTGGTCCATATCGACCATCGCGCCATTGGCGGCGATGTGATTGAACTCGGCCTCGTTGATCATCGGATGCTGGCGCGGGCTGTGGATAACTTTCAGCCAGATCAGCGAGAACACAATGCCGATCACGCCCATCACGATAAACACGTGCTGCCAGCCGAAGCGATAGACGATCCAGCCCATCAACGGCGCGAACAGCACGGTGGCGAAGTACTGGGCCGAGTTGAAGATCGCCGACGCAGTGCCGCGTTCAGCCGTAGGAAACCACGCCGCAACAATACGGGCATTTCCCGGAAACGACGGCGCCTCGGCCAAGCCCACCATGAAGCGCAGCATAAACAGCGCGACTACTGCAGTGGAGACGCCAAACTCACCGACATAGCCTTGCAGCACGGTGAACAGCGACCAGGTGAAGATGCTCAAGGCATAGACTTTTTTCGAGCCGAAACGATCGAGCAGCCAGCCACCGGGAATTTGCCCGGCCACGTAGGCCCAACCGAATGCAGAGAAGATATAACCGAGGGTGACCGCGTCGATGCCGAGGTCTTTTTGCAGGCTGGAGCCGGCGATAGCGATGGTGGCCCGGTCGGCGTAGTTGATCGTGGTCACCAGGAACAGCATGAGCAGGATCAAATAGCGGACGTGGGTCGGCTTGGTCGCTTGCATGTAGAAGTACTCCCACTAATTATTTTTTTTGCGGGTAATGATTTTTTGTTTTCCTGTGGGAGCCGGGCTTGCCCGCGATGCAGGCACCTCGGTGTGTCAGCGAGACCGAGGTGATGCTATCGCAGGCAAGCCAGCTCCCACATAAAGCCGGTGCCACAGGGTGCTGCGTGTTACGAACCGATGTAGCTGGTTTTCACCACGGTGTAGAACTCTTGCGCATAGCGACCTTGCTCACGCGAACCGTAGGATGAACCCTTACGGCCACCAAATGGAACGTGGTAATCCACCCCCGCCGTCGGCAGGTTGACCATCACCATCCCAGCCTGGGAGTGGCGCTTGAAGTGGTTGGCATACTTGAGCGAGGTGGTGGCGATGCCCGCCGACAAGCCGAACTCGGTGTCGTTGGCCATGGCCAGCGCCGCCTCGTAGTCCGCCACGCGCACCACGTTGGCCACCGGGCCGAAGATCTCTTCACGGCTGATGCGCATCGCCGCTTCACTGTCGGCAAACAGTGTGGGCGCCAGGTAATAGCCTTCGGTGTCGCAGGTGACCAGGCCGCCGCCGCTCACCAGCCGGGCGCCTTCGCTCTGGCCGATGTCGATGTATTTCATGTCCTGATCCAACTGGGCCTGGGACACCACCGGGCCAATGTCGGTGCCGCTATTCAACGCGTGGCCGACCTTGATCGACTTCATGCGCTCGGCCATGGCCGCGACAAACTGGTCGTGAATTCCCGCAGTGACAATCAAGCGGCTCGACGCGGTGCAACGCTGGCCGGTGGAGTAAAACGCACTCTGTACCGACAGCTCGACAGCCTGTTTGAGGTCGGCATCGTCGAGAATGATCTGCGGGTTCTTGCCACCCATTTCCAACTGCACCTTGGCCTGGCGCGAGACACAGCTGACGGCAATCTGACGCCCAACGCCCACAGACCCGGTGAAACTGATGCCATCGACTTTCGGGCTGTTGACCAGCACGTCGCCGACCACACGGCCACTGCCCATCACCAGGTTGAACACACCGGCGGGGAAGCCGGCGCGGGAGATGATTTCCGCCAAGGCCCAGGCACAGCCCGGCACCAGTTCGGCAGGCTTGATCACCACGCAGTTGCCGTAGGCCAGCGCCGGGGCGATTTTCCACGCGGGGATGGCAATCGGGAAGTTCCACGGGGTAATCAGGCCCACCACACCGAGGGCTTCGCGGGTTACTTCAACGTTGACGCCCGGGCGCACAGAAGGCACGTAATCGCCCGACAGGCGCAGGCACTCACCGGCGAAGAATTTGAAGATATTGCCGGCGCGGGTCACTTCGCCAATGGCTTCGGGCAGGGTCTTGCCCTCTTCGCGGGCCAACAGGGTGCCGAGTTCTTCGCGACGGGCGAGAATCTCGCTGCCGACTTTATCCAGCGCATCGTGACGCGCCTGGATACCGGAGGTGGACCACGCCGGGAACGCGGCGCGGGCAGCGTCGATGGCCGCGTTGACTTGGGCCACGTCCGCTTTGGCATATTCGCCAATGGCGTCGGACACATCCGACGGGTTGATGTTGGTGCAGTAGTCGGCGCCGGTTACCCATTCGCCATTGATGTAGTTCTCAAAACGCTTTGCTTGGGACACGAATCTTCTCCTGACGCAAAAGGCCGCTGATTGCTCAGCGGCCTTGTGGATAATTTATTGCGCGCCTTGCTTGTCGATCAGCGCAGCGAGGGCTTCGTACTCTTCCGGCAGCAGGTCGGTCAGTGGCGTACGCACAGGGCCGGCGTCATAACCGACGATTTTCGCACCGGCCTTGACGATGCTCACCGCGTAACCGGCCTTGCGGTTACGGATATCCAGGTACGGCAGGAAGAAGTCGTCGATGATCTTGCCGACGGTGGCGTGATCTTCGCGGGCAATGGCGTGGTAGAAATCCATCGCCGTCTTGGGGATGAAGTTGAACACCGCCGAGGAGTACACCGGCACGCCCAGGGCCTTGTAGGCCGCGGCGTAAACCTCAGCAGTCGGCAAACCACCCAGGTAGCTGAAACGGTCGCCCAGGCGACGGCGGATCGACACCATCAACTCGATATCGCCCAGGCCATCCTTGTAGCCGATCAGGTTAGGGCAGCGCTCGGCCAGTTGCTCCAGCAATGGTGCGGTCAGGCGGCAGACATTGCGGTTGTACACCACCACGCCGATCTTGACCGACTTGCACACCGCTTCAACGTGGGCGGCAACCCCGTCCTGGCTGGCTTCGGTGAGGTAGTGCGGCAGCAGCAGCAACCCTTTGGCGCCGAGGCGTTCGGCCTCTTGAGCGTACTCGATGGCTTGGCGGGTGGCACCGCCCACACCGGCCAGGATCGGCACGCTGGACGCGCAGGTATCCACAGCGGTTTTCACCACCTGGGAATATTCGCTGGCCGCCAGGGAGAAAAACTCACCTGTGCCACCCGCGGCGAACAAGGCGCTGGCGCCATAAGGGGCCAGCCATTCCAGGCGCTTGATGTAACCCGCCTGGTGGAAATCACCCTGGGCGTTGAAATCGGTCACCGGGAAAGACAGCAGACCGTGGGAGAGGATGGACTTCAGTTCTTGTGGATTCATTATTCGAACACCCTGGGCGAAGACTTTCTTACGAAAGGTTGTTGTTGGTTTTGATGATGTCGTACGTCATCGTACAACTATAAATAAATTCGTCAACTGCAATTCATCCGGTGTAATCCGGCGAAGGCTTAAGACGCGGCTCTTGACGTAGGAAATTTCTCACCTATGATCCAGATAACTGTATATACATACAGTTATTAAGGAAGACTCCCACGACATAGCAAGGAGCTAACATGTCAGGTCTTGAACTCGCAGCACCCGAAAAAACTCCGCCAACCCTGCGCTTCGAAGGCGGTGAACACACCGCCATCGGCGATGACACCCTGCTTCGCTTCAGCAAGGACGCCCCGGCCATCCCTGCGCGCCAAGTCGAACTGCACCTGCCCAACGGGCTCGCGCTGACCTATGGCCAGGTGATCGCCCTGGGCGGCGACTTCTATGGCATCCCCGGCCAACCGATCAGCGATGGCAGCTCCCCGGCCGAGCGCGTGCAACGCTTCACCGCGGCCTTCAACTCCCTGGCCGTGTTGCCCGCTTCACGGCAAGAAGCGCAGAAGATCCTGGCGGTGATGCAAAAGGAGATCAACGCCGTCAACCAGGCGATCAAGAAAGGCAAACAGCCGCACGAAGCCTACGACGCCCTGGGTGATACGTTGTCCGAGGAGTGGAACCGCATCACCGGCGGCGGCAGCGCTGTTTCGGCACTCGTGCCGCTGGGCCGCTACCTGAAGCTGGCAGCGGACAACGCCGACCACTTCGGTGAGTGGGCCTTGTCCGCCTACATGGCCGGCCATACGGCAGCACTGCAACAAGCAGTGGTGGCCCACCAGACCGGCACCGACCAGGCCCTGGAATTGGCCTACGCCATGAACAGCTTTGCCGATCACTTTTTGACCGACCTGTTTTCCGCCGGCCACCTGCGGGTACCGCGCAAACAACTGGCGGCAGTGGTGACGCCAGGAGAACTCGGCTCGCTGATCAGCCGCTTCATGCACGATGAAGACAGTAAATTCGGGCTCAAGGTGCGCAATGCCATGGGCGCTCAGTGGCATGCCTACGGCGACAAACGCTACTTCGACAACATCGACGCCGACAATCGCGTGCAGGTCAAAGGGGCCGTACAGGCCTCGGCCGATGAGATCTTCGAAACCTTCATCAGCGGCATCGCACCCTCCCCGGCCGAGTTCAAGGCACCGCTGTATGTGCCCGACCTGAACGCCGCGCAAAACCCGGCAAATAACTTCTCGCCGCTGTTCAAGATGGAGGGGGACAAGGTACTGCGGCGCAAGGACGTCAACGATTTGAACGACAAGCACTGGACCAATGATTGGTGGGGGTGGAGTACGTACTTGCTGCTTAAGGACTACAAGCCCAATCAACCCGCCAACTAACGGCTGGCATGATCGTTCCCACGCTCTGCGTGGGAATACAGCCTGTGACGCTCCGCGTCACCCTGCGTAGGGCTTGAAAATCCACGCGCATCGGGACGCGGAGCGTCCATAGAGGCGTTACCACGCGGAGCGTGGGAACGATCAGCCGCGCTGTGCCTCTGCCTCTTCATGGGCATGGCGCAGCCGCTCACGGCTGTTGGTCAAATGCAGGCGCATGGCCGCGCGTGCCGCATCCGAATCCTGGCGGGCAATCGCCTCATAGATTTCTTCGTGTTCGCGGCTCAAGCGGCTCATGTAATGCTGTTGATCATCATGGGCCAAACGGGCCGAATTCAGGCGAGTACGCGGAATGATACTGGTGCCCAGGTGGGTCATGATGT
Source organism: Pseudomonas sp. FDAARGOS_380 (assembly GCF_002591235.1). Classification (NCBI taxonomy): domain Bacteria; kingdom Pseudomonadati; phylum Pseudomonadota; class Gammaproteobacteria; order Pseudomonadales; family Pseudomonadaceae; genus Pseudomonas; species Pseudomonas sp. FDAARGOS_380. The sequence continues at coordinate 704,907 of NZ_CP023969.1, forward strand.
CGGTGAAGTAGCGGTTACCGGTAGACAGTGCAATTTCCAGATGAAAGGCAAAATCCGACGCCACCGCATCGCCAGCGTGGGCCGCACTTTCATTCAAGGCATCGAGGGCCGCACGCATGGCCGCCAACTGCTCATCGCTGCGACGCAAGGCCGCAAGGCCCGCAGACTCCACTTCCAGGCTGATACGCAGCTCCAGAATCGCCAGCACATCACGCAAGGTCACCACGGTGGCCGGGTCTATGCGAAAACCGCTGGGGCTTGGCGTGTCCAGCACGAAGGTGCCGATACCGTGGCGAGTCTCGACCTGCCCTGCCGCCTGCAACCGCGAGATGGCTTCACGCACCACGGTACGGCTGACGCCATGGGCGTCCATGATCGCCGACTCGGTGGGCAACTTGTCGCCGCGTTTGAGCTGGCCATCGCGGATCTGCTCGGACAACACCGTGACCAATTCCTGGGCAAGGCTGCGGCGCTTGCGGGGAAGACGTGGGGCGGCGCTGGCGTTTTCCATGATGAACCATCTTTCTCGACGAACTAAAGACCGCATCATAGCCCATGGTGGTTGTACGATCACCGTTCTGGCGCGACTTTCATCCATATCCTTCACGCAAAAAAAATGCCCCGACAGATGTCGAGGCATTTTCTAGATGGGTCTGTAAGCGAAATCCGCTTACTTCACCACTTTCAAGCTTGGCCGACCGCTAGGGCGCGGCGGCTCGGCATCCGGTGGCGGTACATCATCACCGTCTTCGCCTTCGATCGTTTCGTCATCCTCTAAAGGCGACTCCAGATCGAACACCATGCCCTGGCCATTTTCCCGGGCGTAGATCCCGAGGATGGCACCGATGGGCACGAACAGCGTATGGGGCACACCGCCGAAACGCCCTTCGAAGCTCACCGCTTCGTTGTCCATGTGCAGGTGGCGCACGGCACTGGGCGATACGTTCAGCACAATTTGCCCGTCACTGGCAAAACCCTGGGGTACCTGAACCGCAGGAAATTCGGAATTGACCAGCATGTGCGGGGTGCAATCGTTGTCCACAATCCACTCATAGAGCGCGCGGACCAGGTAAGGTCGACTGGAGTTCATCAACGGCTCCTTAAGCCTTAGCGCATATCGCGTTCGGCACCAGACAGACTTGCCTGGAAAGCCTCACGCGCAAACTGGCGCTCCATGTAATCAAGCAACGGCTTGGCCGGCCGTGGCAGTTCAATGCCCAGAATCGGCAAGCGCCAGAGTATGGGTAATAGGCAGCAATCCACCAAGCTTTGTTCCTCACTGAGGAAAAAAGGTTTATCGGCGAACAACGGCGAAACGCCGGTCAGGCTCTCGCGCAATTCCTTGCGCGCCTGCACACGAGCGGCTTCTTTGGAACGCGAATCCAGGATCACATCCACCAACCCGCACCAGTCACGCTGGATCCGATGGATCAGCAGGCGGCTGTTGGCACGCGCCACCGGGTACACCGGCAGCAAAGGCGGATGAGGGTAACGCTCATCCAAGTATTCCATCACCACGGTCGACTCCCACAACGCCAGGTCACGATCGACCAGGGTGGGCAAGCTGCCGTAAGGGTTCACTTCGATCAGCTTCGGCGGCTGACGGCCCGCCTCCACACTGATGATCTCGGCGCTGACACCCTTCTCTGCGAGCACGATGCGTACTCGGTGGGAATAGTGGTCGGCGGGGTCGGAGTAACAGGCCAACCGATTGGTCACGCCCATGGCGGTCCTCCTCGCTTGTTGAAATTATCGAAAGCTCAAAAACGAGCGCGCCCAGAAAGCATCCCTGTAACGACCGGTTCAAACCGGCGCTACGTGTTCAGAGATGCCGCTGGGCGCGCAAGATTAACAGCAATTGCTTACGGTTGGATCAATGCACATCCTTCCAGTATTCACGCTTGAGCAAATAAGCGAATACGAAGAAGAAAGCCAGGTACAGCAAGACGTAGGTACCGATGCGCTGATGCTGCAGTTTGACCGGGTTGGCCGAGTAGGCCAGGAAGGTCACCAGGTTCTTGACCTTCTCGTCGAACTGCTCTTCGTTCAGCGTACCGGTCTTGGGCACGATGGTCAGTTGATCGCACGCTTCATGAGTCAGCGGCGTGCCGGTCAGCGGATCATATTGCTTCTTGCCGTTTTCAACGACCTGAACCTGCTTGCATCCTACCACCTGGCGCCCCTGCAGGCCGACCAGAACGTTTGGCATGCCGACGTTCGGGAAGACTTTGTTGTTCACGCCATAGGGGCGCGCAGGGTCTTCGTAGAAGGACTTGAGGTAACCGTAGAGCCAGTCGGTACCGCGTACACGGGCCACCAGGGTGAGGTCGGGCGGTGCGGCGCCGAACCAGGTCTTGGCGTCGGCCGGCTGCATGCCGATGTTCATGTGGTCGCCGATCTTGGCGCCGGTGAACACCGCGTGGCTGAGCATCACTTCATGGGGAATGCCCAGGTCATCGGCAACGCGCTCGTAGCGTTGGAACTTGGCGCTGTGGCACCCCATGCAGTAGTTGGTGAATGTACGCAGCCCATCCTGCATGGCGGCTTTGTCAGACACATCGATATCGACTTTTTCCAGCTCCGCGCCATGCTCGGCAGCGAAGGACAGTAGCGGCAGCGCCGCAAGCACGAATGCAACGATTAATTTTTTCATCAGCCAGTCACCCTTTCCGGAACCGGTTTGGTCTTCTCGAGCCGGGTATAGAACGGCATCAGAATAAAGTAGGCGAAGTACAGGAAGGTGCAGACCTGCGACAGCAACGTCCGCTCAGGGGTAGGTGCCAATACACCCAGTACACCCAGGATCACGAACGAAATGCAGAACACCCACAGCCAGATCTTGCTCAGCCAGCCTTTGTAGCGCATCGACTTGACCGGGCTACGGTCGAGCCACGGCAGCACGAACAACACCGCGATGGCCGCGCCCATGGCGATCACGCCCATGAGTTTGTCGGGAATTGCGCGCAAAATCGCGTAGAACGGCGTGAAGTACCAGACCGGGGCAATGTGCTCAGGTGTCTTGAAGGCGTTGGCCTGTTCGAAGTTAGGCTTCTCCAGGAAATAACCGCCCATCTCCGGGAAAAAGAACACGATCGAGCAGAACACGAACAGGAACACGACCACGCCGACAATGTCTTTCACGGTGTAGTACGGGTGGAACGGAATGCCATCCAGCGGGATGCCGTTCTCGTCCTTGTGCTTCTTGATGTCCACGCCATCCGGGTTGTTGGAACCCACTTCGTGCAGCGCCAGGATGTGCAGTACCACCAGGCCCAGGATCACGATCGGCAAGGCCACCACGTGCAAGGCGAAGAAGCGGTTCAGGGTGATACCGGAGATCAGGTAGTCACCACGAATCCACTGGGTGAGGTCGTTGCCGATCACCGGGATCGCGCCGAACAGCGAGATGATCACCTGGGCGCCCCAGTACGACATCTGGCCCCAAGGCAGCAGGTAGCCCATGAAGGCTTCAGCCATCAGTGCCAGGTAGATCAACATGCCGAAGACCCACACCAGCTCACGGGGCTTCTGGTACGAGCCGTAGAGCAGGCCGCGGAACATGTGCAGGTATACGACGATAAAGAACGCGGATGCGCCGGTGGAGTGCAGCAGGCGCAGGATCGAGCCGTACTCGACGTCACGCATGATGTATTCGACAGAAGCAAACGCTTCTTCCGCCGACGGCGTGTAGCTCATCGTCAACCACACGCCAGTGACGATCTGGTTGACCAGCACCAACAGGGCCAGGGAGCCGAAGAAGTAGAAGAAGTTGAAGTTTTTCGGCGCGTAATATTTGCTGAGATGGTCTTCCCACATTTTAGTGGCGGGGAAGCGCGCATCCACCCAATCCATGAACTTGCTCATCACGCGTTCTCCTTGTCGAGGCCAATGACAATGATGTCGTCAGATTCGTAATTGTGAGGAGGAACCGGCAGGTTCAAGGGCGCGGGCTGGGACTTGTAGACGCGGCCAGCGAGGTCATAGTGGGAACCGTGGCACGGGCAGAAATAACCGCCGACCCAGTCTTTGCCCAAGTCGACAGGCGCCACTTCCGGGCGGAAGGTAGGTGAGCAACCCAGGTGGGTACACAGACCAACCAGCAGCAGAATCTCTGGCTTGATCGAACGCGCTTCGTTCTTGGCGTAGGCGGGCTGGTCGGACTTTTCGGATGTCGGGTCAGATAACTGGCCTTCGATCTTCTTCAGATTCCCCAGGATTTCCTCGGTACGACGAACAATGAAAACCGGCTGGCCGCGCCACTCAGCAATCATCTGCTGGCCTGGCTCGATCTTGCTGACATTCACCTTCACCGGTGCACCTGCGGCTTTCGCCTTGGCACTGGGAAACCATGACCCCACGAACGGGACCGCAGCCCCCACCGCTCCTGCAGCACCCACCACGGATGTGGCTGCTACCAAGAAGCGACGCCGGCCTGCATTCACGCCGTCATTGCTCATTCAGTCCTCTCCCATCAGCTTTTTGGCCTGTTAAATCAGGCGTCTACTAAGTGTTGAATCTTTACTTATAAAAATTTTGACGGATGGTAATGAAAAGCCCCACGTATGACAAGGGAATTGCCCGGAGCTCCGCCTCCAGGCCTTGTAGTATAGGGGGTCTACGGATGTGGCAAGTTGTCACGGCGAAAAATGTGCATAAATCGCAGGCAATAAAAAACGCCCAGCTCCGTAAGGAGGCTGGGCGTTTTTGTGGAACGTAAAGCGAATTAACGCTTCGAGTACTGCGGACGCTTACGCGCTTTACGCAGACCGACTTTCTTACGTTCAACTTCACGAGCATCGCGAGTCACGAAGCCAGCTTTGCGCAGAGCGCCACGCAGGGTTTCGTCGTACTGCATCAGAGCGCGAGTGATACCGTGGCGGATTGCGCCAGCTTGACCACTTACACCGCCACCGATAACGGTGACGTAGATGTCGAACTTTTCAACGGTCTCGGTCAATTCCAGCGGCTGACGAACTACCATGCGGGCAGTTTCGCGACCGAAGAAGTTGTCCAGGGAGCGGTTGTTGATCGAGATGTTACCAGTGCCCGGACGCAGGAAAACGCGTGCGGTTGCGGTTTTGCGACGGCCAGTGCCGTAATTTTGAGTCGCCGACATAATGAACTATTCCGTTAAAACTTCAGTTCTTGGGGCTGCTGAGCAGCATGAGGGTGTACAGCGCCCGCATAGACTTTCAGCTTGCGAAACATATCGCGACCCAGTGGGCCCTTAGGCAGCATGCCTTTGACCGCGATTTCGATCGGGGCTTCAGGCTTCTTGGCAATCAGGCCTTCGAAGTTGGAAGACTTGATACCGCCTGGGAAACCGGAGTGACGGTAGTACATTTTGTCGCTTGCTTTGTTGCCGGTTACACGAACCTGCTCAGCGTTGATGATGACGATGTAGTCGCCGGTATCAACGTGCGGGGTGTATTCAGGCTTGTGCTTGCCACGCAGACGGCTGGCGACTTCAGTGGCCAGACGACCCAGGGTCTGACCAGCGGCGTCGACGACAAACCAGTCGCGCTGAACTGTTTCCGGTTTTGCAGTAAAAGTTGTCATTCTTTAATAGCCTCAGGGGCCGCCTGTAAATTTAGACGGCGGATCTTACTGAATAGTGCGTACTTTGACAAGGTCAAAGGCAGCCGGATACAGACGCTATCGGGGGCTCGGGTCGGCGCGTCCGTTCAACGGCAAGATTCTTCGGCAGGCGGCGCATCACTTCCACTGCAGAAAGAGGTGGGCAATTATGCAGATTGCGAAAAAAAATTCAACCTGCTTTTATGATTGTTTTCCCCGAAGGAGTACCCGATGGATTACCGACAGCTGGGCCGCACCGATCTGAATGTCAGCGCGATCGCGTTGGGCACCATGACCTGGGGCGAGCAGAACAGCGAGGCAGAGGCCTTCGCGCAGATCGAACGGGCCAAGGCCGCAGGGATCAACTTCCTCGACACCGCAGAAATGTACCCGGTGCCGCCCAAGGCCGACACCTACGCCACCACCGAACGCTACATCGGCAACTACTTCAAAAGCCGTGGCGACCGCGCCGACTGGGTGCTTGCCAGCAAGATCGCCGGCCCCGGCAACACCATCGACTATATCCGTGACGGCCACCTGCGCCACAACCGCAAGCACATCGGCGCAGCCCTCGACGCCAGCCTCCAGCGCCTGCAGACCGACTGGATCGACCTCTACCAACTGCATTGGCCGGAGCGCAGCACCAACTTCTTCGGCCAGTTGAGCTACAAGCACAAGGACGAAGACGACCTCACCCCACTTGAGGAAACGCTCGAAGCCCTGGATGAACAGGTGAAGGCCGGCAAGATCCGCCACATTGGCCTGTCCAACGAAACGCCGTGGGGCGCCATGAAATTCCTCGCCCTGGCCGAAGCCCGCGGGTGGCCCCGTGCAGTGTCGATCCAGAACCCCTACAACCTGCTCAACCGCAGCTTTGAAGTAGGCCTGGCGGAGGTTGCCATACGTGAACAGTGCGGCTTGCTGGCCTATTCGCCTTTGGCGTTCGGCATGCTCAGTGGCAAGTACGAGAATGGCGCTCGCCCGGCCAAGGCGCGCCTGACTGAATACAGCCGCTTCAGCCGTTACTTCAACCCGCAGTCGGAAGCCGCGTGCAGCCGCTATGTGGCACTGGCGCGGGAACATGGCCTGGACCCGGCGCAGATGGCGCTGGCGTTTGTGACGCAGCAGCCGTTTGTGACCAGCAATATTATTGGGGCCACTTCACTGGAACAACTGGACAGCAACATCGCCAGTGCCGACCTGAAATTGTCCAAAGAAGTGTTGGAAGGGATTGAGGCGATTCAGAAGGATCATCCGAATCCGGCGCCTTGATTGTCGCGCACTGATCGTTCCCACGCTCTGCGTGGGAATGCCGCCTTGGACGCTCTGCGTCCGCTCTCAGAGTCGTGACGCGGAGCGTCACATGAGGCGTTCCCACGCGGAGCGTGGGAACGATCCATCAAAGCGCGCGCGCAATGATCTCCTTCATGATCTCATTGGTCCCCGCATAAATGCGCTGCACCCGCGCATCCGCCCAGGCCCGGGCAATCGGGTATTCCCACATGAAGCCGTAACCGCCATGCAACTGCACGCACTCATCGAGCACCTTGCATTGCAGGTCGGTGGCCCAATACTTGGCCATCGCTGCGGTAGGCACGTCCAGCTTGCCTTCCAAGTGCATAGCCATGCACTTGTCCACAAAAACACGACCGATCTGAATCTCGGTGGCCATCTCCGCCAGCTTGAAGCGGGTGTTCTGGAAATCGGCAATCGCCTTGCCGAACGCCTTGCGCTCACGGGTGTACTCAAGGGTCCACTGCAACGCCGCTTCGGCTGAGGACAGCGCACCAATCGCCACGGTCAGGCGTTCTTGTGGCAGCTCCTGCATCAGATAGGCAAAGCCCATGCCCGCCTGGCCCAGCAGGTTTTGCTTGGGCACGCGCACGTCCTGGAAGAACAGCTCCGAGGTGTCCTGGGCCTTCATGCCGACTTTCTCCAGGCGCTTACCCTTGTCGAAGCCCGGCGTATCGGCTTCCACCAGGAACAGGCTGGTACCCTTGGCACCGGCCTTGGGGTCGGTCTTGGCGACGACGATCACCAGATCGGCCAGGTAGCCGTTGGTGATAAAGGTCTTGGAGCCGTTGATCACGTACTCATCACCGTCCAAAACCGCTGTGGTCTTGACGCCCTGCAGGTCGGAACCAGCGCCCGGCTCGGTCATGGCAATGGCCGTGACCATCTCCCCGGAGATCAACTTGGGCAGGTACTTGTGCTTCAGCGCTTCACTGCCGTAATGCAGGATGTACGGCGCGACGATATCCGAATGCAGGGAAAAGCCGATGCCGGTCAAACCCAGGCGGCTGACCTCTTCGATCACCACAGCGCTGTAGAGAAAATCCGCGCCCAGGCCGCCGTATTCCTCTGGCAGGTGGGAACACAACATGCCCGCCTCCCCCGCCTGGTTCCACAGGTTACGGTCGATATAGCCCTGCTTTTCCCACTGCCCATGAAAGGGCACGGCGTGTTTTTCGAGGAAGGTGCGCACGCTCTCACGGAAGAGTTCGTGCTCCGAGCTGAACAAGGTTCTGGGGATCATGGGTCACCTGTGTGGATTGTCGGACAAAGACGAGCCCACAGAGCCTATGCCCCGAAGGCGTCACGGGACACTGGACACATGCGACAAAAAATAAGACGATCCAGCCGTCTGGTGACCACTTTCCCCTATAAGAATAAATGAAATTATGTCTAACCAAATCTCCACGCCGTTGCGGCGCGTCAGCATTTTGGCCATTGATCGGGTATTCGCTTCCACCCTCATGCAAGCCAAGGATTTCTTCCATCTCGCCAGCCTGCGCCATGGCAAACAGCAAGGCCTGGGCCTGACCCCAGGGTTCGAAACGCGCCTGGTCAGCCCCGACGGCCAGTCCGTGCGCAGCTTCAGCGATGTGATCATGCCGGTGGACGGCGGCCTCGAAGACGCCGACATCATCGTGCTGCCGGCCTTCTGGGACGACTTCGATGTGTTGTGCACCCGCTACCCCCAGGTGCTGCCGTGGCTGCGCGAACAACACGCCCGAGGGGCTGTGCTGTGCGGCGAGGCCACCGGGGTGTTCTGGCTGGCCGAAGCCGGGCTGCTCGATGGCAAGGAGGCGACCACCTACTGGCGCTTCTTCAATGCCTTCAGCGAGCGCTTCCCCAAGGTGCAGCTCAATCAGGACAAGCACCTCACGGACGCCGACAACCTGTACTGCGCCGGCGGCACCACCTCGGCCTGCGACCTTTATATCTACCTGATCGAACGCTTCTGCGGCGCCAACATCGCCCAGGCGGTGGCCCGCGACATTCTTTATGAGGTGCAGCGCAACTATTCACCGGGGCGTATCGGCTTTGGCGGGCAGAAGCTGCATCAGGACGTGATCATCCTGCAGATCCAGCATTGGCTTGAAGAGCACTTTGCCGACAAGTTCCGCTTTGAAGACGTCGCCCGGGAACACGGCATGAGCATCCGCAACTTCATGCGCCGCTTCCAGACCGCCACCGGTGACAAGCCGCTGCATTACCTGCAACGCCTGCGTATCGAGACCGCCAAGGGCCTGCTCTCGGGCAGCCGCAAGAGCATCAAGACCATCAGTTATGAGGTGGGTTACGACGATGCGAGTTTCTTTGCGCGGTTGTTCAGGCAGCACACGGAGTTGTCGCCCAACCAGTACAGGCAGCAATTCCAGCAAGCCGCCTGACCCTGGTTGAACGCGGAAAAAAATGTGGGAGCGGGCTTGCTCGCGAATGCGGACTGTCAGTCGACTTATTCATCAACTGACAGATCTCATTCGCGAGCAAGCCCGCTCCCACATTTGATTTATAGCGTGCTTAAGGCTTGTGCCCGCGCGACAAGAACTCGTGGGACTGCATTTCCAGCAGGCGACTCAGGGTGCGCTGGAATTCGAAGTTCAAGCGACCACCCGTATAGAGGTCCTTGAGTTCGACTTCCGCCGAGATGATCAGCTTGACGTTACGGTCGTAGAACTCATCGACCATATTGATAAACCGCCGCGCGATATCGTCGGTGGTCACGCCCATCTGTTCCACACCACTCAAGATCACGGCGTGGAAGATCTTGCCCAGCTCGATGTAGTCGTTCTGGCTACGCGGCCCATCGCACAGTTGGCGAAAATCGAACCAGGCCACGTCATCGCAGGTGCGCAGCGCGATGATCTCGCGGTTCTCGATCATCAGCTTGTCGTTTTCCACCGCCTGGGTGCATTCCGGTGTCAGCGCACGGAAGCTTTTCTTCAGGCTTTCGTGCGCAGCTTCGTTGAGCGGGAAGTGGAACAGCTCGGCTTGCTCCAGGTGACGCAGGCGGTAGTCGACGCCGCTGTCGACGTTGACGATATCGGTGTTCTGCTTGATCAGCGCAATGGCCGGCAGGAAGCGCGCACGTTGCAGGCCGTCTTTGTACAGGCCATCGGGCACGATGTTCGACGTGGCCACCAGGGTCACACCGTTCTTGAACAGCTCTTCCATCAGCGTGCCGAGGATCATGGCGTCGGTGATGTCGGAAACGAAGAATTCATCGAAGCAGATTACCCGGGCCTCTTGGGAGAAACGCTTGGCAATGATGGTCAGCGGGTTTTTCTCGCCCGGCAGGGTCTTCATCTCTTCGTGCACACGCTTCATGAAGCGGTGGAAGTGCGTACGTACCTTTTCCTTGAACGGCAGCGCTTCAAAGAAGGTGTCTACCAGGTAAGTCTTGCCCCGGCCCACGCCGCCCCAGAAATACAGGCCCTTGACCGGCGTGTGGTCTTTCTTGCCAAACAGCTTGCTGAACATCCCTGGCTTGCTTTGCGACGCCGCCACGAGGTCCTCGTACAGGCGCTGCAAATGACGCACGGCATTTTCCTGGGCCGCGTCGTGGAAGAACTCGGGGCGTTTCAGATCAGCTTGATATCGTTCTAGGGGCGTCATAATTTCGTTAGCAAGGCAACAAAAACGGGCCGACACTGTAACGACGGCCCTGGATAATGGCAATCAACCCTTGGTCGGGTTAATCCTCGATTGGGGCTAACGCAGCGCGCAAGGCTTCGATGGCCGCGTCACGCGAAGCTTGGTCGGCGTACTCGGCGCTGTCAGCGACTGCGGCGCCGTCCAGCCACACGCTGAAGCTCAAAGCCTCGGCGCGCACGTCCAGCGCATCACCACTTTGCAGTTGCTTGGTCACCGCGCCGGCTGCTTTGCCATCGGCAAAGTTGCGCGACAGCAGCAGTTGCTCACCATCAGCGGCCAGCAGGCGGAAGCGGAAGCTGCCGTCAGCTTCACGGAAGCTCACAAACCGCGCAGCCTTTGCCGCTTTCTTCTTGGTGGCGACCGGCGCCGCCGCCTGGTTGACGAACGAACGCAGGCCCACCGCTTCACGCAGCTCGGCCAAGAACGGTGCCGCCACAGCGCGGGCCTTCTTGGCGCCGACCTGCAGCAGGTCTTCCATGTCCGATGGGCGCGACATCAGTTGGTGGTAACGCTCGCGCGCTTCGCCGAGCTGGCCGTCGAGCAGTTGGAACAGACGGTTCTTCGCCTCGCCCCAGCCCAGGCCTTCTAACAACTGGCCACGGAATTCGGCGTCCTGGGCCTTGGTCGCGAACGCCTGGTACAGGGTGAACAGGTGCGAATTGTCCGGGTCCTTGGCTTCGCCTGGGGCACGGGAGTCGGTGACGATCCGCGAGATCGCGTCCTTCATGTCCTTGGCGCTGGTGAACAACGGGATGGTGTTGTCGTAGCTCTTGGACATCTTGCGACCATCCAGGCCTGGCAAAGTAGCCACGCTTTCTTCGATCAGCGCCTCGGGCATGGTGAAGAATTCTTTACCGTTGCCGAACAGGTGGTTGAAGCGCTGGCCGATGTCGCGGGCCATTTCCACGTGCTGGATCTGGTCGCGGCCCACCGGCACCTTGTGCGCGTTGAACATCAGGATGTCCGCCGCCATCAGCACCGGGTAGCTGTACAGGCCCATGCTGATGCCCGCATCCGGGTCTTCACCGTTTTCGACGTTCTTGTCCACCGAGGCCTTGTAGGCATGGGCGCGGTTGAGCAGGCCCTTGGCGGCAACACAGGTGAGCAGCCAGGTCAGCTCCGGGATTTCCGGGATGTCCGACTGGCGGTAGAACGTTACCCGGTTCACATCCAGGCCACCGGCCAGCCAGGTCGCGGCGATTTCCATACGCGAGCGCTGGATGCGCTGCGGGTCATCGCATTTGATCAGGGCGTGGTAGTCGGCCAGGAAGTAGAAGGAGTCGGCATTCGCGTCTTCGCTGGCGAGGATCGCCGGGCGAATCGCACCGGCGTAGTTGCCCAGGTGCGGCGTGCCGGTGGTGGTGATGCCGGTGAGGATACGGGTACGGGTCGTCATGGGTGATCGCTTGTCATCAATTCGAAAGGCGTGGCAGCACCAGATCCTTGAGATCGGTCAGCTTGCCGTGAAAAAAGTGTCCGCATTCTGCCACTTTCAGCAACTCATGGGGGCGTTTCAGGGCGGCGGACCAGGCGTAGACCACTTGCGGATCGACCACTTCGTCGCTTTCCGGTTGGATCAGGGTCAACGGGCAGCCTTGGGGCAGCACGTCCGACTCGCCCAGGCGCATCACCGCCGCAGCCACCATGAACAGGTGTGCGAGCTTCTCGCCCTTGGCTTCCAAACGCCCGCCGAGACTGGCAGCCACGTAACCGCCGAAGGAAAAACCCAGCAAGGTGATCGGCAGGTCCGGGTGTTTTTCCCGCAGCCAGGTGGCGGCCGCTTCAGCATCGTCGACTTCACCGCTGGCCATATCGTGAGTACCGGCACTGGCACCGACGCCCCGGTAATTGAAACGCAAAGTAATCAAACCCGCGTCGCGGGCGGTGCGTTGCAAGGTCGAGACGACTTTATTGAGCATGGTCCCGCCCTGCACCGGGTTAGGGTGGCAAACCAGCGCCAGGCCACGTGGTTCGGGGTGATCCAGGTACAAGGCTTCCAATTGGCCCACCGGGCCATCGATCAAAACGGGGGTTTCACGCATGAGCAAGGATGAACTCCGTGACCTCTCAAGGGGTCGACTCGTCTAGCTAAAAGTCTGTGCATGGCATCATTGCGAGCTTAATCGCGGTATACAGCGCAGGTTTGAGCCGTTAACGTAAAGCAAAGCCGTTTATAGAGGAAGGACTCGTGGAACACTCGCTCTTAGTTTGGTTGTTGCCGACTCTTGCCCTGGTTGCCGGTGTCGCCATTGGTTTCCTGGTTGCCCGCCTGCTGCCGAATGCCGCGCCTAACCGCACGCAGCGTCAGTTGGATGACATTCAGGAACGTTTTGACAGTTATCAGAACGAGGTTGTTACCCACTTCAACAGCACCGCGACCCTGGTCAAGAAGCTCACCCAGAGCTACCAGGAAGTACAGGATCATCTCGCCGATGGCGCTAACCGCCTGGCCCTCGACGACATCACCCGCCAGCGCCTGCTGGCCGCGCTGCATTCCGATGCACCGCAACCCCCACGGGAACGCCTGACCCCGCCACGGGAAAACCAGGAGCCACCACGGGACTACGCGCCAAAAACGCCGAACGCCCCAGGCATGTTGGATGAGCATTACGGCTTGAAGAAGTAAGTCTTCTTCGAGCAATAAAAAAGCCCGGCTGATCGATGATCAGCCGGGCTTTTTTGTTGGGTGCCTGAACCACCAGACAACCCCGCCCCCTGTGGAGCTGGCTTGCCTGCGATGGCCATAGGTATCTACACAACTTTGTAGCCTGTAGCAGCCGACGGTAACCACGATGCGAAGCGAGCCGCTCTTGATCTTGATCTGCTTTTGATCTTAGGCGCCCCGTCAAACCACGCTGGCCGGAATTCGACAGGGATTTGGGGGGTAAACCGGCAGGGATGCCGGTTTAGCCGCCCCGCGCCATGGATGGCGCGTGGCGGCGGCCCCCCAAATCACTGGCGGATTACGGGCACACCGAGCCTAGGCGAGGTGCCGAGTGGTGGGGCAAGAGCGCTTTGCTTACTTTCGCGCTTTTCGAAAGTGAGCCGCCGTCAGGGCGGAACCCTAGGTGGCCGTTACCTAAATAACGGATATGTACCCGGTCCAACTGTGTTGACTGCCAGGCCGCCATCGCAGGCAACCCAGCTCCCACATTTAACTCTCGGTGCGTCAGTTAGAACAGGGTCGGCTATCCAGTCGTCACGGGAGCAAGCTCCCTCGCCACAGGTCCAGCGTCTCACCAAAGTTGTGTAGATACCTATGCTGCGATAGCGGTGTGCCCGTTGACACACCTGCCTCAGACACTCCGCCATCGCGGGCAAGCCCGGCTCCCACATTGAGCGAGCAGGCACTCAAGTGGGTTGTTGTTCCTGCAACCGCCCACCGTCAATGCGCACATGCCGCCCGTGGAAACGCTTGAGGCTGCTGCGGTGGCCAACGCTGACGATGCTCAGTCCCGGCAGTTCATCAATCAACGCCTGGTACAGGGTTGCCTCGTCTTCTTCATCCATCGCCGAAGTGGCTTCATCCATGTACAGCCATTGCGGCGCAAACAACAACGCACGGGCAAAGGCCAGGCGCTGTTGCTCGCCGGGCGAGAGCATGCGTTGCCAGTGGTTGGCTTCATCCAAACGGCTGACCAGATGGGGCAGGCGACAGGTTTCCAGCACCTGTGCATAACGTTCTGACGCATAGACGCTGTCGTCCTGTGGATAACTCAACACAGCCTTGAGCGTACCAATCGGCAAGTAAGGCTTTTGCGGCAGGAACAGGTAGCGCGTCGCCGGCAGCCGGATGCTGCCATGCCCGGCGGGCCACAGATGCCCCATCGCCCGCAGCAACGTGCTCTTGCCGCTGCCGGAACGCCCGCTGAGCATGACGCGCTGGCCAGGCTCCACGGTCATGTCGGCGTCGGTGAGCAAATGGCGGCCGTCGGCCAGGTCCATGCCCAGGTCTTGGATCACCAGGCGCTCGCCTTCAGGGCGCACGTCGATCGCCGGCGTGCGCTGCTCGTTGTCGCTCATGGCTTGCTGGAAACTCAGCAGACGGTCGCTGGTGGCGCGCCAGGTCGCCAGCTCCGAATAGGCGTTGATAAACCAGCTGAAGTTCTCTTGTACGTTGCCGAACGCCGAGTTGATTTGCATCAGCTCGCCCAGCTCGATCTTGCCGGTGAAGTAGCGCGGCGCGGCGACGATAAACGGGAAGATGATTGCGATCTGGCTGTAGCCGGCGGTGAAAAAGGTCAGGCGCTTGGACACTTTCATGATGTCCCAGAAGTTCTGCCAGACCTTGCCGAAGCGCGAACTCAGGCGTTGCCTTTCATTCGGCTCGCCGTTGTACAAGGCGATACTTTCGGCATTCTCACGCACCCGCACCATGGAAAAACGCAGGTCCGCCTCAAAGCGTTGTTGCTGGTTGCTCAGGCCAATCAAGCGCCGGCCGATCAGGTGCGTCAGCCAACTGCCCACGGCGGCGTACAGCAACGCACACCAGAACATATAGCCGGGGATGGTGACGCCGAACACCTCGATGCTGCCCGAGACGCCCCACAGGATGATCGAGAATGACACCAGGCTGACCACGTTACGCAGCAAGCCGAGGCCCAGGCTCAAGGTGCCGGAGGTGAAGTTGTTGAGGTCTTCGGAGATCCGCTGGTCCGGGTTGTCGGTGTAGCCGCCCTGCTCCAGCTGGTAGTAATTCTTGTGGGCGAGCCACCGGCTGAAGTGTTTTTCGGTGAGCCAGGCGCGCCAGCGGATCGTCAGCATCTGGGTCAGGTAAAGGCGGTACACCGCACCGAGTATCGCCACCGCCGCGATCCCGCCGAAATAGCCGATCAGTTGCCAGAAGGCCGCGGTGTCCTTCTTCTCCAGGGCGTTGTAGAAGTCCTTGTACCAGTGGTTGATCCACACGGAGATCGCCACGCTGAACAGCGACAGGCCAATCACTGCGGCTAGAAGCAGCCAGGCCCTGCCCTTCTCTTCACTGCGCCAATAGGGTGTGATCATCGCCCAGGTTCGGCGGAAGAATTGCCCACGCACCGCGTCGTTGACCGCGCGGTATTCAGCGTTCTGATTCATCGTTCAGGCTCGGTAGGAAAAGAATGACAGGCGTTTGAACCGATCATAGGTGATCGGTTCGTGCGTCCGTGCAGCCTGAAGCGGGTTGTTCAGTCGCCGTTCAGCGTCGTACCGGGCGCTTCTGCAGCTTGCGTTGCAGCGTGCGGCGGTGCATGCCCAGGGCGCGGGCGGTGGCGGAGATATTGCCTTCGTGTTCGGTCAACACACGCTGGATGTGTTCCCACTGCAGGCGGTCTACCGACATCGGGTTTTCCGGCACCAGGGTGTCGAGGTCGGCATGCTCGGACAGCAAGGCAGCCAGCACGTCGTCGGCATCCGCCGGCTTGCACAGGTAATTGCAGGCGCCGCGTTTGATCGCCTCGACGGCGGTGGCGATGCTGGAGTAACCGGTGAGGATCACCACGCGCATTTCCGGGTCAAGTTCCAGCAGCTTGGGCAGCAGCACCAGGCCCGAGTCGCCGTCCATTTTCAGGTCCAGGGCGGCGTAGTCCGGCAGGTCGGCCTGGGCGATGGTCAGGCCCTCTTCGGCAGAGCCTGCGGTGCTGACGCGAAAACCGCGCCGGCTCATGGCGCGTGCCATCACGCGGGTAAAGGTCGCGTCGTCATCTACCAGCAACAGGTGCGGCAGTTCTTCGCCTTCGACTTGGATCTCGTCACTCATCGATATCTCCTCGTGCGACACGGGGCAGGCGCAGCTCGGTGAGCGTGCCACCTTCCTCATGACTATAGAGCTTCACTGAGCCGCCCGCGCGGGTCACGCTGGCCTTGCTCAAAAACAGGCCCAGACCGAAGCCTTTGCCCTTGGTGGTAAAGAAGGGTTTGCCGATCTGCTCGGCAATGGCCAACGGCACGCCCGCGCCATGGTCACGAATGCTGATGGTGACGTTTTCGGCGTCCCAGTCCAACTGCACACCGAGGCCTTCAGGGCAGGCGTCGGCTGCATTGTTCAACAAGTTGAGCAGCGCCTGGGTCAGGTCTGGCGGTGGCGCCATGCGCGGTACGCTGCCTTGGCCCAGCAGGTTGAAACGGTAACTGGCTTCGGGACGCATCAGGTGCCAGCGGTTGAGCGCCTCATCGAGCCACTGGGTGACGTCTTGCATTTCGACCGCCAGACGGCGATTGGCTTCGGCGGCGCGCACCAGTTGCTGGAGCGTCAGCTTGCACTGTTTGACCTGCTCCTGCAGCACGCTCAAATCGTCCTGCAGGGCCGGGTCGTGATGGTCCTGGGTCATTTCCTTGAGCAGCACGCTCATGGTCGCCAGCGGCGTGCCCAACTCATGGGCGGCGCCGGCAGCCTGGGTGGCAACGGCCAGCAACTGCTGGTCACGCAGGCCCTCTTCCCGGCGAATGGCGCGCAGTTCTTCCTGGCGGCGCAGTTCTTCGGCCATGCGCGCGGCAAAGAAGGTAATGACTGCCGCCGACAGGGCGAAGCTCAACCACATCCCGTAGATCTGCAGGTTTTCCCGGGCGATGGGGAATGTCTGCAAGGGGTAGAACTGCGCCAACAGCAAGGTGTACAGCGTCAGCGCGATGCCCGACAGCACCACCGAATAGCGCCACGGCAGGGTCACGGCGGCGATGGTCAAAGGCACCAGGTAATACGAGACGAAGGGGTTGGTAGAACCACCGGAGAAGTACAGCAACACGCTGTGGATAAACAGGTCACAGGCCAGTTGCAGGGCGTACTCCAGCTCGGTCACAGGCCAGGTGGTACGCAATCGAATGGCGGTGAACACACACAATACGGTGGAAAACCCCAGGGTCACAGCCAGTTGCAGCCAGGGCAGCGGCAGCAGGTCGAACCAATAGGCAAGCCCGACGGAACCGGCCTGTGCGGCCAATACCAGGGTGCGAATGAACGTCAGGCGCCAGAGGTTCTGGCGAGTGGCGGAAGTCAGTTTTACGGCGGCGAGCATGAGCTCTCCCGTTGAGCGCTGCAGGCGGATCGGCACGAGTATAAACGAAGCAGACCGGCTGGCACGGCGCGTGTGGCTCTTTGACGCAGGCCGGGCAAATGACCGTTCGTCGGCGCCCGCATAACTTGTAGGTAATGTGTAAACCCGAAGAACCCAGTGCCAACGTCTACAGTCTTACCGAGCACGACTATCTCAAGGAGCTTCCATGTCTCGTTTCATTCGCAGTGCAGCCATCATTACCCTCAGCGCCAGCGCCCTGGCCAGCTTGCCGGCCATGGCCGCCGATGCATTGCATTACAACCAGATCTCCCTGCGCGCCGAAGCCAGCCAGGAAGTGGCCCGCGACAAGATGATCGTCACCCTTTACACCGAATCGCAAAACGCCGACCCGGCCAAGCTCGCCGCCGAAATTACCACCACCCTGAACCAGGCCCTGGGCCAGGCGCGCGAAGTCAAAGGCGTGACCTTGCGCCAGGGCAGCCGCAACAGCTACCCGATCTACGACAGCAAGAACCAGAAGATCACCGGCTGGCGTGAACGCGCCGAGCTGCGCCTGGAAAGCGCGGACTTCCCGGCGCTGTCCAAACTCACCGGCGAGTTGTTGAACACCTTGAAAATGGACAGCATGGACTTCGCCATCGCCGACGCCACCCGCAAGGCCAGCGAAGATGCGCTGCTCAAAGACGCGGTGGCGGCGTTCAAGGCGCGCGCGCAACTGGCTACCGATGCACTCGGCGGCAAGGGCTACAAGATCGTCAACCTGAACTTCAACACCAATGGCTACCCGATGCCCTACGCCCGCAATGGCGGCATGATGATGAAAGCCGCCATGGCCGATTCAGCGCCGACGCCTGAAGTGGAAGCCGGCACCAGCCAGGTCACTATGAGTGCCGACGGCGTGATCGAAGTTTTACAGTAACTTTTTTAGACAGGACAGAGGCGCAGCCCCACGGGGCGTGCGCCTTTTTTTTGCGTTGGCGCCACGTCATATCCAGCAGCATATCTGGCAGGAATCAAGTGCCCGGCTTTCACGACTCATTACTGCCATAGCTACCAGGGAGGGCTGTGCTGGCATTTATTCACACAATGAGAGCCGAATTCATGTCCCTATCAATCAATCCAATACCCTCTGCATCACTGCATCCGACACCGAGCACTCAAGCGCAGACGCCACCCGCAGTCCCGCCAACAGCCAATCCCGTCCAACCCGACGAAACAGCACTGCTCAAGGCCTACCTCGAGGCCGCACAGCGCAAGGTGTTACACGGCAATGCCGGGCTTATAACCGTCCCGCCCCAAAGTACCCTGGGTCAATGGCTTGGGCTGTATCGCAGGCTTTTGGAAAACACCGTTGTCCAGAGCTGGCTGCGCGAACGACACTTCGCTCCAGACACCCTGCTTTCAATCAACCCCTCTACCGGTACCTTGTCGGCCGAGGTCGAGGGTAAAACCAAAACCTTTCAACTGTCGGATACCTCAGGCTGGGGGCAAATTTCAGGGCCATTGCTGGACGCCGCAAAAGTTATCGCCCCTGGCAATAACGGTGATTTGCGTGTGAGGCTGAGCGAGGACTCCATACAGGTCAGCGCAAAAGTGGTGGCCAACTTTGAAGGCGTTTCCCTGCCGCAAACACTGACACAGGCCCGTGCGCAAATCAGGCACCTGGAACATAAAGACACCTTCGACCCTATCCCCGCCGATGACCACCTGCGCCCTGCCAGCAGCCGCTCGGCACAGGCGCTGCTAGTGCAACAACACAACGCCGCCAGGTACTACAGCACCGCACCACAGGCCTTGGCTTACAAGCGCCTGGCGGTTGAGGTCGCCAACAACCTGCCCAATACGCGGGCAGAAGCCAAGAAGTGGGCGGATGACCTGCTGCTCAAACTCACGGGCAAACCTATCGACTCCGACACCGTCTACTTGAATCGCTTCAAAGGCGGCGAAAGCGCGGACACGGCGACCGGCTGGGAACACACATTCCAGGAGCCCTGGTCTTCGCTGCGCTTGCCCGACGCCCTGCTGAAAAACTTCTCCGAGCACGACTGGGTGCCTGGCAACCTCGACCTCGACGCGGGTTTGTATACCCAGCCTGCCGGGCAAAGCGAAAACGGCGGCTACGGAAAACACAATCAAATCGACCTCAAGCCGTCCCAAGTGATGCATGAAAGCTGGAAAACCGACTTTCAGACCCAGATGACCCAGAAATTCGACGCGTTCTGGAGCGCGCATACCGATGACTACCAGACGGTAATCAAGGGCGAGTTTGTTTCCCAGGCCCGAGAACAACTGAAGAGCGCCGAAGCCGGGTCATCTGCTGAGCGAGCGTTACAAGCCCCCGAACATCAGTTCACCCGTGGCGACTACAGCCTGGTAATGGCGGCGGCAAACAATATTCCACTCGACGAAAACACCCCCCTGAGCCTTGAACAGCTGCAGGCTAAAGCGCCAGTAAACAGCACCCCCCAAGTGCATGCCCTTGATATCCACGGTTTTATATCCAGCGACATTCTTCGATTCAGCAACGACGACGCTGGCCGGCAAGTGCTTTACCTACCTGGAGCCAAACCGGCATTTCTGCGCTTCGACTCCTTGGACAAGCTCAATCAATGGGTGATTGACCAGACCAAGGACCCGAAAAAAAGCCAGTCGCTGCTCGCGCACTTCTCGTTGGCTGATCGTCAGAACCGTAAGCCTGGCGTTCTCATACAACTGGCAAGCGGGTTCGTACCGGGCGGGAGCTTTACAGGTATTGGCGACACGCGAGATGGCCTGGACGCCCTCTTCAAGAAAATGGCCGCCGACGCTCTGAAAACACCGCTGAATAAAAGCAGTCAGTCAAAGATCGAGGGGGACGTGTTTTCCACCCTGGCAACCGCTGCCAAACAACGCATGACGAGTGATACCGACGTTGTCGTCAAATCCAACAGCGAAGTGACGCGGGACACATGGCTCAATGACATTACCGTGGCCGCGGGGTTACTGGCCAAGCTTGCTCCCATCGCAGCACCGGTCACCGGTGCCGCAGTAATTGCCGGGCTGACCGAACTGGGGCTGGGGTTCGAACAATCCGCGTCCGGAGACACCGAGGCGGAACGCGACAACGGGGCCTCCCGAGCACTCGATGGTGTGCTGAACACATTATTTTCCATCGGGGCGAGTACCGTCCCTGAAGATCCTTTTGCACTGCCGCCGAAGAAAGAACTGCCGGTGAGAAACCCGCTTGTTCAACCACAAGTCACCGAAATTGAAGAACCGAAACCCGGGCCATCCAATGGTACTCAGGTGGTCAACGACGCGGGGGCTCCGGCGCCAAAATCCCGCCCCCTACTGCCGATGGCGCCCTATGCTGTCCCCGAGGGTGAACAGTTGATAAAGGACGCGCCCCGCGACGCGCTGGGTGTCTACCGAATATCCGACAGCCAGGGAGCACTGCGCCAATTCGTGCGCCTTACCGATGAGACGGGGGCGAGCAAGGTATTTGAGATATCGGGGCGTTACCGCACCGGCGATGTGTTTGCCAGAGTCATCAACCCTGATAACGGCGCGGGACTGATGATCATCACACCCGGGCGTGATGGAGAGTGGGCCCGTGCGCCGGGCGATGGCGGGGTGAAGTGGCAGTGGCCGTGGCCGCGAACTGAGTCCCCGACACTCAGTAACGATATAAAAACCCCTGCACAGGTATCGGATAATTTTATTGAGTTAGACGGTACCAAAATGAAAGGCGCTGACATATTCGACAAGTATTTCAACGTTGAAGAGCAAGCGAACTATAAATATGGCATCAGCGTCGAGGAGGAGAACGGTGTTTTAAAGAATCGCCCTGTCTTTTCTTGGACAGCCGACAGCGGGGATTTCACGGTATCCGCATCGGAAAGAGCCTCCTCATCCCCGTTCGGTACCAGCAATTACTCCGAACAATTTATCAAAGACATCAACCGAGACCCTTACACAATAAGGCGCCCTGGCCTGGAGAACGTTGAAATCGACATATCTCGGCAGATAGCAGGAATGACTATCCCCAATAACTTAGAAGAGCCGATTCGTGAGGGGCTTATAAGGGACGGGATCGATAAATTTGAGCACATCGTGCCCGATCCTGACATGCGAGCGGCAATTTCAGAGGTTGCTCATCAAGGCTCGTCCGCTCCTGTGTGGTTTGAATTGCAGCCTCCCCGAGTGAAGCCCGGCTTTAGCAGCAACGTTGGCAAAAGGCGGTACGTCATCGACTACAACCCTTTAAAAAATGAAACAGAGGTCACCATAACCACCCAATGGCACCTGAAATATGCGGTTAGAGGTGAGTCCACCCTCGCCGATGACGTGAACATAACAGCCACTCGAACGTTCACCCTTCGTGAAAGTAATGAAATAGATGGCCAGCCCGTTACAATCGACAAATCGGCTCCCATCCGGATAGAAGTCTCCCCCCGCATAAACGTATCTCCTACCTAAGCCAGCTGAACGGCGGTAACCTCGGTGACCGCCGTTTTCGTTTGGGCAGCTTTAATATGCCCGCCATTTCAGGGGTCTTTATGCAAAGAATCGCCGTCAAGCCACTACTCCTCGCCGCAAGCCTTGTGGCCTTTATGCCGATGGCCCAGGCCGCCACGACCCTGGTCTACTGCTCCGAAGCCAGCCCCGCCGGCTTCGACCCCAGCCAGTACACCAGTGGCACCGATTTCGATGCCTCCGCCGAAACCGTGTTCAACCGCCTGACCCAGTTCAAGCGCGGTGGCACCGAGGTGGAGCCTGGTCTGGCGACGAGCTGGGATGTTTCGAAGGATGGCCTGACGTACACCTTTCACCTGCGTGAAGGCGTCAAGTTCCACACCACCGACTTCTTCACCCCGACCCGCGATTTCAACGCCGATGACGTGCTGTTCACTTTTAATCGCCTGCTCGATGCCCAGAGCCCGTTTCGCAAGGCCTACCCATCCGAGTCGCCCTACTTCACCGACATGGGCTTGAACACCACGATCAAGAGCGTCGAAAAACTCGACGAGCACAGCGTGCGGTTCAACCTGAACACGGTCGATGCTTCGTTCGTGCAAAACCTGGCCATGAGTTTCGCCTCGGTGCAATCGGCCGAATACGCCGCCCAACTGCTGAAAGAGGGCAAGGCCGAACAGATCAACCAACAACCGGTCGGTACCGGGCCGTTTGTGTTCAAGCGCTATCAGAAGGACTCGCAGATCCGCTACGTGGCCAATAAACAGTATTGGAAACCCGAGGACGTGAAGCTCGACAACCTGGTGTTCGCCATCACCCCGGACGCCGCCGCACGCCTGCAAAAACTCAAGGCCGGCGAATGCCAGGTCAGCGGTTACCCGCGCCCCGCCGATATCGAGGTGATGAAGCAAGACCCCAACCTGCGCGTGTTGCAACAAGCAGGCTTCAACCTGGGCTTTTTGGCCTATAACGTGACTCACCCGCCGCTGGACCAGCTCAAGGTGCGCCAGGCCCTGGACATGGCCATCGACAAGCCCGCGATCATCAAGGCCGTGTACCAGGGCGCCGGGCAATTGGCGCAGAACGCACTGCCTCCCGCGCAGTGGTCTTATGACCCGAACATCCAGGACGCCCCCTACGACCCGACCAAGGCACGGTTGCTACTAAAAGAAGCAGGGGTTGCACCAGGTACCACCATCAACCTGTGGGCAATGACCGTACAACGCGCCTCGAACCCGAATGCGCGGATGTCCGCACAAATGATTCAACAGGATTGGGCCAAGGTCGGCATCAAGGCCAACATCGTCAGCTATGAGTGGGGCGAATACATCAAGCGCGCCAAAAATGGCGAGCACGATGCAATGATTTATGGCTGGACCGGCGACAACGGCGACCCCGATAACTGGCTGGGCGTGCTCTACAGTTGTGCCGCGGTCAAGGGCAGCAACTACGCCAAATGGTGTAACCCGGCCTACGACAAGCTGGTGCAGCAGGCCAAGGTCAGCAGTGACCGTGAGCAGCGCATCAAGTGGTATCAACAGGCACAGAAAATCCTTAAGGAACAAGTACCTATAACGCCTATTGCGAACTCGACGGTTTTCCAGCCTATGCGCAAGCAAGTGCAGGACTTCAAGATCAGCCCGTTTGGGCTAACGCCGTTCTACGGTGTGGGTCTAGATAAGTAACAGCCGCGCCCCAACCGAGTGCGCTAGACGCCTCGGCTGGGCTTTTTTGGTGCGCCATTTGCACCGAAAAAACCCTCCAAACAAGCACTTTTGTGTCGAAACTTTCATAATTGCGACATTCCTGTACGTTCGTACCACAGTTTTCCCTTTGCAACCGCTCTGCATCTTGCATTGGGTATGGCGCCTGCATAAGTATCCGCAGGCCGACTCACGAGGTCGCCCTCACCACCAAAAATGACAACAAATCATGAGGCCAACATGCTTAAACACGCAGTCCTTCCGTTATTAGTGAGCGCTGGCCTTATGGCCGCAGCCCCCGTAGCCCTTGCGGCAACTAACCTGGTGTTCTGCTCCGAAGGGAGCCCGGCCGGTTTTGATCCAGGCCAGTACACCACCGGAACAGACTTCGATGCCTCGGCCGAAACCATGTTCAACCGCCTGAGCCAGTTCGAACGTGGCGGCACTGCCGTCGTTCCTGGCCTTGCCACCAGCTGGGACGTTTCCCCGGATGGCCTGACGTACACCTTCCACCTTCGCGAAGGCGTCAAGTTCCACACCACCCCGTACTTCAAGCCTACTCGTGAATTCTCGGCTGACGACGTACTGTTCACCTTCAACCGGATGATCAATAAAGACGATCCATTCCGTAAGGCCTACCCCACCGAGTTCCCGTACTTCACGGACATGGGGATGGACACCAACATCAAGAACATCGAAAAAGTCGATGACCACACTGTCAAGTTCACCCTTGGCACCGTGGACGCCGCGTTCATCCAGAACCTGGCCATGAGCTTCGCCTCGATCCAGTCCGCCGAATACGCTGCGCAGCTGTTGAAGGAAGGCAAGCCTGCCGACATCAACCAGAAGCCGGTCGGCACTGGCCCGTTCGTGTTCAAGAGCTACCAGAAAGATTCGAACATTCGCTACACCGGCAACAAGGACTACTGGAAACCTGAAGACGTGAAGATCGACAACCTGATCTTCGCTATCACCACTGACCCGTCGGTGCGTATCCAGAAGCTCAAGAAAAACGAATGCCAGATCACCCTGTTCCCACGTCCGGCCGACCTCAAGGCGCTGGGTGAGGACAAGGACCTGAAACTGCCGCACCAGGCCGGTTTCAACCTGGGCTACATCGCCTATAACGTCATGCCAGTACTCAAGGGCCAGACCGCCGCGAACCCGCTGGCTGACCTGCGCGTCCGTGAAGCCCTGGACATGTCGGTGAACAAGCAGCAGATCATCGACTCCGTGTACCAGGGTGCCGGCCAGCTGGCAGTCAACGCCATGCCGCCGACCCAGTGGTCCTATGACACCACCATCAAGGATGCCAAGTACGATCCTGCCAAAGCCAAAGAGCTGCTCAAGGCCGCTGGCGTCAAGGAAGGCACCGAGATCACCCTGTGGGCCATGCCGGTTCAGCGCCCCTACAACCCCAACGCCAAGTTGATGGCCGAGATGCTGCAGAACGACTGGAAACAGATCGGCCTGAAGGTCAACATCGTCAGCTACGAGTGGGGCGAGTACATCAAGCGCTCCAAGGGCGGCGAGAACCAGGCCATGATCATTGGCTGGAGCGGCGACAATGGTGACCCGGACAACTGGCTGAACGTGCTGTTCGGCTGCGACTCGCTGTCGGGCAACAACTTCTCCAAGTGGTGCGACAAGAAATTCGACGGCATCGTGAAAGAAGCCAAGGCCACATCGGATGTCGCCAAACGCACCGAGCTGTATAAGCAGGCGCAACATATCCTCAAAGATGCAGTCCCGATGACACCTATCGCGCACTCGACGGTGTATCAACCCATGCGTAATACCGTACAGGACTTCAAGATCAGCCCGTTTGGCTTGAACTCCTTCTACGGCGTTAGCGTCAGCGGCAAGTAAGGATCAATAACGGCGACGTTTCATAACGTCGCCGTTATTCCATCCGCCTGGACCTTAGGAAACAGACTACGTTTGCAAGCGTTGCCGTCCTACAGCAATGAACTGCGACCCGTGCCTCCGTTGCCTACAAGGTCAGTCAGAATTGACGCATTTACTGCAAGGTCAGCGCCCCATAAGGTCGTAGGACAGCAGCGGCATCATTCTGGTGAAGGGCACTTGCTGTGTGTGGGATCAGTGAGGTCTGCCTGGCTGCACGCCAGCAGGAAGGCTCGCTGTTGATAACTACAAACAAGGACCGGGAACGTCATGCGCCATACAACCGTTGTATCCGCTCTGTTTGCCACCAGCCTGCTGGCCGTGGCCACGATGGGCCAAGCCGCCGAAAAGAAGAGCCTGGTGTTCTGCTCCGAAGGCAGCCCGGCAGGGTTTGACACTGCGCAATACACCACCGCCACCGACAACGATGCGGCGGAGCCTTTGTATAACCGTTTGGTGGAGTTCGAAAAAGGCGCCACCGACGTCGTCCCTGGGCTGGCAACCAAGTGGGATATCTCCCCGGATGGCCTGACCTACACCTTCCACCTGCGTGAAGGGGTGAAATTCCACAGCAACAAGGAATTCAAGCCGACGCGGGACTTCAACGCCGACGACGTGCTGTTCACCTTCAACCGCATGCTTGACCCCGACCACCCGTTTCGCAAGGCCTACCCTACCGAGTTTCCGTACTTCAACGGGATGAGCCTGAACAAGAACATCGCCAAGGTCGAGAAAACAGGCCCCTACACCGTGGTGATGACCCTGAACACGGTGGACGCTGCGTTCGTGCAGAACATCGCCATGAGCTTTGCCGCGATCCTTTCGGCCGAATACGCCGAGCAGTTGCTCAAGCAAGGCCGGCCCAGCGACATCAACCAGAAGCCGATCGGCACTGGCCCGTTCGTGTTCCAGCGTTACCAGAAAGATTCGCAGATCCGCTACGTGGGCAACAAACAGTACTGGGACCCGAGCCGCGTCAAGCTGGACC
This sequence comes from Pseudomonas sp. FDAARGOS_380, assembly GCF_002591235.1. Classification (NCBI taxonomy): domain Bacteria; kingdom Pseudomonadati; phylum Pseudomonadota; class Gammaproteobacteria; order Pseudomonadales; family Pseudomonadaceae; genus Pseudomonas; species Pseudomonas sp. FDAARGOS_380. Next base: position 731,468 of record NZ_CP023969.1, read on the forward strand.
AACTGATCTTCGCCATCAACACCGACGCCTCGGTACGCGTGCAAAAACTCAAGGCCGGCGAATGCCAGGTGACCCTGCATCCACGCCCCGCCGATGTCGAAGCCCTCAAGGCCGACCCGAACCTGCAGCTGCTGACCAAGCCGGGCTTCAACCTCGGCTATATCTCCTACAACGTGCGCCACAAGCCGTTCGATCAGCTTGAAGTACGCCAGGCGCTGGACATGGCGGTGAACAAGCAGAGCATTCTCAACGCCGTGTACCAGGGCGCCGGGCAACTGGCGGTCAACGCCATGCCGCCGACGCAGTGGTCTTACGACGACAGCATCAAGGATGCCGCCTACAACCCGGAAAAAGCCAAGGAGTTGCTCAAGGCCGCCGGTGTCAAGGAAGGCACCGAGATCACTCTGTGGGCCATGCCGGTACAGCGCCCGTACAACCCCAACGCCAAGCTGATGGCCGAGATGCTGCAAAACGACTGGGCCAAGATCGGCCTCAAGGTCAAGATCGTCAGCTATGAGTGGGGCGAGTACATCAAGCGCACCAAAAACGGTGAGCACGATGTCAGCCTGATCGGCTGGACCGGCGACAATGGTGACCCGGACAACTGGCTCGGCACCCTCTACAGCTGCGACGCCATCGGCGGGAACAACTACTCCATGTGGTGCGACCCGGCGTACGACAAGCTGATCAAGCAAGCCAAGGTCGTGACCGACCGCGAACAAAGGACTGTTCTGTACAAACAGGCGCAGCAACTGCTTAAGCAGCAGGTGCCGATCACGCCTATCGCCCACTCGACGGTCAACCAGCCGTTAAGCGCCAAAGTCGAAGGCTTCAAGGTAAGCCCCTTCGGCCGCAACGTGTTCTCGGGCGTCAGCATCAACCCATAAGACAATAACCGGATGGCGGGGAGCGAAATCGGCTCCCCGGCAAACGTGCGACTTTTGTTGGGAAATTTCCTACGCCAAACGTTTGCAATAGCTTGAACGAGTTCCACACCCAATAGCCGGATCACCCAAAAAGACCGGCATTAAAAAAGAGAACCAAAGGAGCTTCACCCATGAAACTGAGCAGCAAAGCGCTTCTGGCCTTGGCCATCAGCAGCATCACGGCCACCGCCTACGCTGAAACGCAAAGCCAGGACTTCGTTCCTACCACCCTGGCCGGCACCAGCGCCCAAAGCGAGGCCAAAGGCTTTATCGAAGATTTCAGCCTGGGCGGCACCACGCGTAACTGGTACTCCCATGAAAGCAAATACCGTGGGGGCACCTTCTCGTACCAGAAACACGGCCAGACCCTGACCGACCGCAACCGTACCAACTGGGTGCAAGGCACCATCCTCAACGCCAGCTCGGGCTTCACCCAGGGCACCGTTGGGGTCAAGACTGAAGTGGCGGTGTACAACGCCCTGGTACTGGACCGCAGCAAGCGTGATATCAAAGGCGGCTCCAACCGTACCCTGGCCGACTCCAACGGTGACGCCGTCGACCAGTGGAGCAAACTGGGCCTGGCCAACGTGCAATTCCGTGTGTCCAACACCACACTGACCGCCGGTCGCCAGAACTTCAGCAGCGGCATCGTCGACACCATCGGCAACCGTGCCCTGCCTTCCAGCTTCCAGGGTGTGAGCTTTAACAGCGAAGAGTTCAGCAACCTGTCGTTCCAGGGTGGCGTGTTCGACCGCGTTTCGCCACGTAGCGAGCAGAGCCTGTCGAAATTCCGCAGCGAATACGGCAACGGCGCAGAAACCGACAAAGTGTCGACCCTGGGTGTGAACTACCAGCCGCTGAAAAGCCTGAAGACCAGCTTCTTCGCCGCCAACGTGAAGGACTTCTGGAACCAGTACTACTTCGGCGCTACCCACGAGCTGGGCGACGCTCAGCAGTTGGGCCTCACTACCGGTTTCAACTACTACAAGACTGTCGATGAAGGCAAAAAAGAGATGGGGGAAATCGACAACGATACCTTCTCCCTCTCCCTGGGCCTGACTCACCAGGCACACAGCCTGACCTTCGGCTACCAGCAAGTGAACGGTAACGAGTACTTCGACTACCTGCACGAAACCAACGGTATCTACCTGGCCAACTCCCTGACGTCTGACTTCAACGGCCCGAACGAGAAATCCTTCCAGATCGCCTATGCCATCAACATGGCTGAATACGGCGTACCTGGCCTTAAGTTCAACGCCTACTCGGCACGCGGCTGGGGCATCGACGGTACCCACTACACCGGCAACAATGGCCGGGCCAAGTTTGCCTATGACGGCATCCAGTCCCAGGACGGCGAGAAGCACCAGGAATACGGTGTAGGCGCCTCTTACGCGCTGCAGAGCGGCCCACTCAAAGCCACCACCGTGCGTGCAACCTATGTTGAGCACCGTGGCAGCGAGTTCCAGTCCGACGGCAGCATCAAAGAGTTCCGTCTGGTTACCACCATCCCGTTCAACATCCTTTAATTAGTGCCAGGCAGGCGGCGAGCTCAGGACGAGCCCGCCGCCTACGCTTTTCTGGTTCCATCGATTGCAGAGGGCTCTGAATGAAAATGCTCCCACTCCAAGCCGCCATGGCCGCTGCGCTGTTGAGCGTGGCGATCGGCGTTTCGGCCAAACCGCTGGTGGTCTGCACCGAAGCCAGCCCGGAAGGTTTCGACCCGGTCCTGTACACCACTGCCGTGACCGCTGACGCCGCCGCTGAAACCATGTTCAACCGCCTGGTGGACTTCAAGCCCGGCACCACAGAAGTGGTGCCTGCCCTGGCCAAAGACCTGCCGGAAATCAGCGCCGATGGCCTGACCTATACGTTCCACCTGCGTGACGACATCAAGTTTCACACCACCGACTATTTCAAACCCACGCGCAACCTGAACGCCGATGATGTGCTTTGGAGCTTCCAGCGCCAGCTGGACCCGAATCACCCGTGGCATAACAAATCTCTCGTGGGTTACCCGTATTTCGAAAGCATGGGTTTCAAGGAACTGCTCAAGAGCGTAGAGAAGACCGATGATCACACCGTCGTCTTTACCCTGACCCGCCCAGAAGCTCCGTTCCTGGCCGATCTGGGCATGGCATTCTCTTCAATCCACTCGAAGGAATACGCCGACCAGTTGCTCAAGTCCGGTAAAACTGAAGACCTCAACGCCAAGCCTATCGGCACTGGCCCATTCGTCTTCAATCGCTACCAGAAAGATGCCCAGGCGCGCTTCAAGGCCAACCCGGACTACTTCCGCGGCAAACCGGCGGTCGACCCGCTGATTCTGGCGATCACCACCGATAACAACGTGCGCCTGCAAAAGCTCAAGGCCAACGAATGTCAGATCGCGTTGTTCCCCAAGCCGGATGACATCCCAAGCATCAAGAAAGATCCGAACCTGAAAGTCGATGAACTGGCTGCGATGACCACCAGCTACACCGCATTGAACACCACGCGCAAATACATGAGCGATGCCCGGGTACGCCATGCGATTAACATCGCGTTCGACAAGGCAGGTTACACCGAAGCCCTGTTCGGCAAAGGCAACGCGGTAGTCGGCACCGGCCCCTACCCACCGACCTTGCTGGGTTTCAGCGAAAAACTGAAGAACCCACCCCGTGACCTGGACAAGGCCCGCGCCCTGCTCAAGGAAGCCGGCGTACCGGAAGGCACAGAATTCACCCTGTTCACCCGCAACGGCGGCGGCCCAACCAACCCCAATCCAATGCTCGGCGCCCAGCGTATGCAGGCGGATCTGGCGCAGGTTGGCCTGAAGGTCAATATCAAAGTCATGGAATGGGGCGAAATGCTCAAACGCGCTAAAAACGGCGAGCACGACATGGTTTCGGCGGGCTGGGTCGGTGACAACGGCGACCCGGATAACTTCCTCACTCCGAACCTGAGTTGCGATGCGGCGAAAAACGGCGAAAACTACGCACGCTGGTGTAACAAAGAGTTTCAGGACTTGATCGACAAGGCTCGTGCGGAAAAGGAACCGGCCTTACGGGCTGCGCTCTATGAACAAGCACAAGATGTCTTCGAGAAGGACCAGCCATGGCTTCCAATGGCTTACCCGAAACTGTTCACCGCCATGCGCAAGAACGTAGAAGGCTTCACCCAAAGCCCTCTGGGTACAAATAACTTCGCCACCACCCAGGTGAAGTAAATAAGAAAAACGCTCGGCACCGTCGACACTGACGGTGCCGGACCTGCCTAACCGGCTGATTGAGGTACACACCAAGATGTTTAGTTTTATTGCCCGCCGACTGGGGTTATTGATCCCCACGTTCTTCGGCATCACGTTGCTGACCTTTGCGTTGATTCGCATGATTCCAGGCGACCCCGTAGAAGTCATGATGGGCGAGCGACGGGTTGACCCCGAAATGCACGCACAGGCAATGGAGCGCCTTGGCCTTAACAAGCCGCTGTATGCGCAATACCTGGACTATGTCGGCAAGCTCGCCCAGGGCGACCTTGGCGAATCGCTGCGCACCCGCACCAGCGTGTGGACCGAGTTCACCGCCCTCTTCCCCGCGACCCTGGAACTGTCCATGGCCGCGCTGTTGTTCGCCGGTATCCTGGGCCTGTTGGCCGGGGTGATCGCGGCACTCAAGCGAGGGTCCCTGTTCGACCATGGGGTGATGGGCATCTCCCTGGCGGGGTATTCGATGCCGATCTTCTGGTGGGGCCTGATCCTGATCATGTTCTTCTCGGTGAGCCTGGGCTGGACCCCGGTTTCCGGGCGTATCGACCTGCTCTACGACATCGAGCCGCGCACCGGCTTCATGCTGATCGACACCCTGCTGGCCGACGAGCCGGACGCGTTCTGGGATGCGTTGCACCACCTGATCCTGCCGGCCATCGTGCTCGGCACCATCCCGCTGGCAGTGATCGCGCGCATGACCCGTTCGTCGATGCTCGAAGTGCTGCGTGAGGACTACATCCGTACCGCCAAGGCGAAGGGCCTATCGCCGGCTCGCGTGGTGTTCGTGCACGGCCTGCGCAACGCGCTGATCCCGGTACTCACCGTGGTCGGCTTGCAAGTCGGCACACTGCTGGCCGGTGCGGTACTGACCGAAACCATCTTCTCGTGGCCCGGCATCGGCAAATGGCTGATCGAAGCCATTGGCGCGCGGGACTACCCAGTGGTGCAAAACGGCATTCTGCTGATCGCCTGCCTGGTGATCCTGGTGAACTTCGTGGTGGATATCCTCTACGGCTTCGCCAACCCACGCATCCGTCACCAGCGCTGAGATCATGACCATGACCACACCTACTCAAGTGTCAGCAGTCGATCAGAGCCTGCTGTACCCGTCCCCGTACAAAGAATTCTGGCAAGCCTTCTCCAAGAACAAAGGCGCGGTTGCCGGCCTGCTGTTCATGTTGCTGATCGTGTTCTGCGCGATCTTCGCTCCGTGGGTTGCCCCGCATAACCCCAGCGAGCAATACCGCGACTTCCTGCTGACCCCGCCGGCGTGGCTGGAAGGTGGGCAGATGCAGTTCCTGCTGGGCACCGACGAACTGGGCCGTGACTTGCTCTCGCGCCTGATCCAGGGTTCGCGCCTGTCGTTGCTGATCGGCTTGTCGTCGGTGGTGATGTCGCTGATCCCGGGCATCCTGCTGGGCCTGTTCGCCGGGTTCTTCCCGCGCTTGCTCGGCCCGACCATCATGCGCTTGATGGATATCATGCTGGCCCTGCCGTCGCTGCTGCTGGCCGTGGCGATTGTCGCCATCCTCGGCCCTGGCCTGATCAACACCGTGATCGCCATCGCCATCGTGTCGCTGCCGTCCTACGTGCGTCTGACCCGCGCGGCCGTAATGGGCGAACTGAACCGCGACTACGTGACTGCCGCCCGCCTCGCTGGCGCCGGCCTGCCACGCCTGATGTTCATCACCGTGCTGCCTAACTGCATGGCACCGCTGATCGTACAAGCGACCTTGAGCTTTTCCTCGGCGATTCTCGATGCCGCGGCCCTGGGCTTCCTTGGCCTTGGCGTACAACCGCCAACCCCTGAGTGGGGCACCATGCTGGCCTCGGCCCGTGACTACATCGAACGCGCCTGGTGGGTGGTGAGCCTGCCTGGCTTGACCATTTTGCTCAGCGTGCTGGCAATCAACTTGATGGGTGACGGCCTGCGCGACGCGCTGGACCCGAAACTCAAGAACGCCGCCTGAGGAGATTCCCATGTCACTGTTAGAAATCAAGAATCTCAACGTACGCTTCGGCGACAAGACCGCCGTGCCGGTAGTCGATGGCCTCGACATTTCGGTCGACAAAGGCGAAGTACTGGCGATCGTTGGCGAGTCGGGTTCGGGTAAATCCGTGACCATGATGGCGCTGATGGGCCTGATCGAGCACCCTGGCATCGTCACCGCCGACGCCCTGAACTTCGACGGCAAGGACATGCTCAAGTTGAGCAACCGCCAGCGCCGCCAGATCGTCGGCAAAGACCTGGCGATGGTGTTCCAGGACCCGATGACCGCGTTGAACCCCAGCTACACCGTGGGTTTCCAGATCGAAGAAGTGCTGCGCCTGCATTTGAAAATGTCCGGCAAACAAGCACGCAAACGCGCCATCGAGCTGCTGGAAAAGGTCGAGATCCCAGGCGCCGCAAGCCGTATGGACGCCTACCCGCATCAACTGTCCGGCGGTATGAGCCAGCGTGTGGCCATCGCCATGGCAATTGCCGGCGAGCCCAAACTGCTGATCGCCGATGAACCGACCACTGCACTGGACGTGACCATCCAGGCGCAGATCATGGAACTGCTGCTGGCCCTGCAAAAAGAGCAGAACATGGGCCTGGTGCTGATCACCCACGACCTCGCGGTAGTGGCTGAGACCGCCCAGCGCGTGTGCGTGATGTACGCCGGCCAAGCCGTGGAAGTCGGCCAGGTGCCGCAGTTGTTCGACATTCCGGCACACCCGTATAGCGAAGCGCTGCTCAAGGCGATTCCCGAGCACAGCCTGGGTGCTACGCGCCTGGCCACCCTGCCGGGCATCGTGCCGGGTCGCTATGACCGCCCACAGGGTTGCCTGCTGTCGCCGCGCTGCCCGTACGTGCAGGACTCCTGCCGCGCCCAGCGCCCGGGCCTTGATCCGAAAAGCCACAGCCTTGCCCGCTGCTTCTACCCGCTGAACCAGGAGGTGGCGTAATGGCCGTCGTACTTACCGCCCGCGACCTCACCCGTCACTACGAAGTGTCCCGTGGCCTGTTCAAAGGCCATGCCACCGTGCGTGCCCTTAATGGCGTGTCTTTTGAGCTGGAAGCCGGCAAGACCCTCGCCGTGGTGGGCGAGTCGGGCTGTGGCAAGTCCACCCTGGCCCGCGCCCTGACGCTGATTGAAGAGCCCTCGTCGGGCTCGTTGAAAATCGCCGGGCAAGAAGTGGCCGGCGCCGACAAGGCCCAGCGCAAGCAGTTGCGCAAAGACGTGCAGATGGTGTTCCAGAGCCCCTATGCCTCGTTGAATCCCCGCCAGAAAGTCGGCGATCAACTGGCCGAGCCGTTGCTGATCAACACCAACCTGTCGGCCGCTGAGCGCCGCGAGAAAGTGCAGGCGATGATGAAGCAAGTGGGCCTGCGCCCTGAGCATTATCAGCGCTACCCGCACATGTTCTCCGGTGGCCAGCGCCAGCGCATCGCGCTGGCCCGAGCGATGATGCTGCAACCCAAAGTGCTGGTGGCGGACGAACCGACCTCGGCGCTGGACGTGTCGATCCAGGCCCAGGTGCTTAACCTGTTCATGGATTTGCAGCAGGAATTTAACACCGCCTACGTGTTCATCTCCCACAACCTGGCGGTGGTGCAACACGTCGCTGACGATGTGATGGTGATGTACCTCGGCCGCCCGGTTGAGGTGGGCCCCAAGGAAGACATCTACGCACGCCCCTTGCACCCTTACACCCAGGCGCTGCTGTCGGCCACCCCGACCATTCACCCGGACCCGAGCAAGCCGAAGATCAAGATCGTCGGCGAACTGCCCAACCCACTGAACCCGCCACCTGGCTGTGCGTTCCACAAGCGGTGCCCGTATGCGACGGCGCGTTGCAGCAGCGAGGAGCCGCTGTTGCGTCCTTTGGATAATCGGCAGGTGGCTTGCCACTACGCGGAGCAATTTGTGGCCTGAAGCAACACAACCGCCCTGTGTGGGATCGTTCCCACGCTCTGCGTGGGAACGCCGTCGGCGACGCTCTGCGTCCGCCAGCTCAAGCCTGGCGCAGGAGTGACGCGGAGCGTCACAGGATCCATCCCCACGCAGAGCGTGGGGATGATCTCGTTGCATGAGTTCCATCGCCCTTCCCGCCAGATTGCGCATCAGTCTGGCCGGAGGGGCTTTTTTTGCGCGGTTGTAACAAAAAACATACCGTTTGAACCCCTGCCCAAAGCCCTGAAAACATTGAGCCAGAGCATTTCAAAAAGTGTATAGATTGTAAATGCAATTTACTTCTGTTTGAGAATCAATACCATTACGGCGCACGGAGAGCGCTGGATGCACGAAAAAAATTCAGACGCCTCTCGTTCAATCGCCCCTCCTAAAGGACTTTGTGGACATGTCGTCTCAATTCAGGCTCAGCCATCTCTCGCTGGCGTTTATCGCTACCCTTTCGTCCCCCGCGCTACTGGCGCAGAGCGTGGAAAAAGAACGCGACAAAGTGCCGATCCAAGCGACAGACCTGCCTGTGGATGGCACGCCCCAAGCCCTGGTGCTGGGCGAGACACGTGTACTGGGCACCGCCGCCGAAGAACTCAAGCAAGCGCCCGGCGTGTCGATCATCACCGCCGAAGACATCAAGAAACGCCCGCCCACTAACGACCTGTCGGAGATCATCCGCCGCGAGCCGGGTGTGAACCTGACCGGCAACAGTTCCAGCGGCAGCCGTGGCAATAACCGCCAGATCGACCTGCGCGGCATGGGCCCGGAAAACACCCTGATTCTGATCGATGGCAAGCCGTCCACCTCGCGCAACGCTGTGCGTTACGGCTGGAGTGGTGACCGTGATACCCGTGGCGAAACCAACTGGGTACCGGCCGAAGAGGTCGAACGCATTGAAATCCTGCGCGGCCCGGCCGCCGCCCGTTATGGCTCCGGTGCCATGGGCGGTGTCATCAATATCATCACCAAACGCCCCACCGACCAACTGCACGGCTCGCTGACCGCCTACACCGCCTTTCCCGAAAACGATGCCGAGGGCGCGAGCAAGCGCACCAACTTCAACCTCAGCGGCCCATTGAGCGACAGCCTGGCGTTCCGCGTCTATGGCGGCCTGAACAAGACCGACGCCGATGACGCCGATATCAACCGCGCAGCCCAAGCGACCCCAGACTCGCTGGTAGCCGGCCGCGAAGGTGTGCGCAACAAAGACGTGAATGGCTTGCTGAGCTGGCAATTCACCCCCGAGCAAACCCTCGACCTGGAAGCCAGCTACAGCCGCCAGGGCAATATTTTCGCCGGCGACACCATGCTCAACGGCGGTGGCGCGTTCGTGGAAAGCCTGGTGGGCAAGGAAACCAGTGTGATTCAACGCAGCAGCTTTTCTGCCACCCATCGCGGCGAATTCGACTGGGGTTCGACCCTGGCCACGCTGACCCACGACCTGACCCGCAACGAGCGCCTCAACGAAGGCCTGGCCGGTTCCGGCGAAGGCGCGCCCTCCGCCAGCGCGGGTCGTTTCGAGTCGCGCCTGCGCAATACCCGGGCCACTGCCGAGGTCAACCTGCCCCTGAGCGTGGGTGCGGAACAGGTGCTGACCCTGGGCAGCGAATACCTCTACGAGTCGATGAACGACCCTGGCTCGTTGCGCCCGCAAAGCTATGACCCAGGCACCGGCGGCGTCCCCGCCATCCCGGGCATCAGCCGCAACAGTACCAAGACCACCGCCTCAAGCTACGCCTTGTTTGCCGAAGACAACATCGAACTGGGCAGCAAGACTGTCATCACGCCTGGCTTGCGCTTCGACGATCATGAGGAATACGGCGGCAACTGGAGCCCCAGCTTCAACGCTTCGCACCAGTTGACCGATGAACTGAGCATCAAGGGCGGCATTGCCCGCGCCTACAAAACCCCCAACCTGTACCAGTCCAACCCGAACTATTTGCTCTACAGCCGTGGCAATGGCTGCAACGCCAGCGAAGCCAACATGGGCGGTTGCTACCTGGTGGGCAACCGGGACCTGAAGCCGGAAATCAGCGTCAACAAGGAAATCGGCCTGGCTTTGGACAAGGGCACCTGGCGCACCAGTGCGACGTATTTCCGTAATGACTACAAGAACAAGATCAACGCCAGTAACGAGGCGGCGTTCCGTCTGGGCAATGGCCGACGTGTATTGGAGTGGGAAAACAGCGGCCCAGCCTTGGTGCAGGGCGTTGAAGGCAACCTGTTCATCAGCCTGCGCGATGATCTGGACTTGAACACCAACCTGACCTACATGATCGACTCCAAGGACAAGGACACCGGCGAGCCCTTGAGCATCATCCCCAAGTACACCGTCAACACCACGCTGGACTGGCAAGCCACTGACAAGCTGTCTTTCCAGGTCAGCGGCACCTATTACGGCAAGCAGGAGGCGCCGACGCTCAACTCACGCAGCGCCAGCAGTTACGATCGCAGCGCCCAGCAGGACGTCGACCCGTACGGACTGATGGGCCTGAGCAGCGGCTACGAATTCAATAAAAACCTGAGCGTACGAGTGGGCATCAACAACCTGCTGGACAAGCGTTTGTCGCGCAAAGGCAACGCCGAGGATGCGGGGGCGCAGACCTACAATGAGCCAGGGCGGGCTTACTTCGCGTCGGTGACCACTTCGTTCTGAGGAAAGTGGGCGGCCAGTAATAACAATGCCTTGGAAACCCCATCCAAGGCATTGTTTGAAGCGCTTTACATTGCTGGGCGAGCCTACGTCTGGCTATCGCCTTCGTCTGCGTCGTCGCTGTCGGGCTCTTCGGTGGTCGAGTCATCATCCCCCTCAGTGCCACCTTGGCCTTTATCGCCGGGTTCCGCTTCGGACTTGGCCAACTGCAAGTCCGAGCCCTGGCTACTCGTCACCATGGCTGAGCCATGCACCGGGTTATGCGCCCAGGCCGTCGACATCCCCAACGACAACAGCACCAGCACCTTCATCAACAGCACTATTCGTTGAAAAATACTCATGATCGATTCCGTCCAGTCAGTAGGTAAAGCCCACGCGACAGACCCATTACCATCGCCAGTCTTTGAAGCTAGTTCTGATCAAGGGTTTGCGCCAATTTCTGGTCAAATCGAGATTAACTGCGGGCTTGCTCGCGAATGCGGGGCGTCATTCAACAGATGCGTCGGCTGATCCACCGCCTTCGCGAGCAAGCGCGCTCCCACACTTAGCCTTTGGGCGACCAATAAAAAGGGCGAAGCCATCACAGCTTCGCCCTTCTCTTAACCGCTCAAACCTTAGTGGTGTTCGCGGGTCGCGCGGAATTTCACATCCGGCCAACGCTCTTCCATCAACGCCAGGTTCACCCGGGTCGGCGCCAGGTAGGTCAGGTGACCACCGCCGTCGATCGCGAGGTTTTCCACGGCTTTGTTGGAGAACTCTTCCAACTTCTTCTTATCGCTGCAATCAATCCAGCGCGCCGAATACACGGTGATCGGCTCGTAGGAGCACTCCACCTTGTATTCCTCTTTCAAGCGGCTGGCGACCACGTCGAACTGCAGCACCCCCACGGCGCCGAGGATGATGTCGTTGCTGCGCTCGGGGAAGAACACCTGGGTGGCGCCCTCTTCGGCCAATTGCTGCAAGCCTTGGCGCAGTTGCTTGGACTTGAGCGGGTCACGCAGGCGCACGCGGCGGAACAGTTCCGGGGCGAAGTGCGGGATACCGGTAAAGCCCAGCGCTTCGCCTTCGGTGAAGGTGTCGCCGATCTGGATGGTGCCGTGGTTGTGCAAACCGATGATGTCGCCGGCAAACGCCTCTTCCAGCTGCTCACGCTCGGAGGAGAAGAACGTCAGGGCGTCGCCGATGCGCACGTCCTTGCCGGTGCGCACGTGGCGCATCTTCATGCCTTTTTCGTATTTGCCGGAGCAGATGCGCATGAAGGCGATACGGTCACGGTGTTTGGGGTCCATGTTCGCCTGGATCTTGAACACAAAGCCGGTGAATTTCTCTTCCACCGGTTCCACGGTGCGCTCGTTGGCGACGCGGGCCAGGGGTTTTGGCGCCCAGTCCACGACGGCGTCGAGCACGTGGTCGACACCGAAGTTGCCCAGCGCGGTACCGAAGAACACCGGCGTCAGTTGGCCGTCGAGGAACTCCTGCTGGTTGAACTCATGGCAGGCGCCCTGCACCAGTTCCAGCTGGTCGACAAAACGGTCGTACTCGTCACCCAGGTGGGCGCGGGCTTCGTCGGAGTCGAGCTTCTCGATGATCTTGGTTTCGGTGCGTTCATGACCGTGGCCAGCGGTGTAGACAATGATGTAGTCGTCGGCCAGGTGGTACACGCCCTTGAAGTCGCGGTAGCAACCAATCGGCCAGGTGATCGGCGCGGCCTTGATCTTCAGGACGGCTTCGATTTCATCCAGCAGCTCGATGGGGTCGCGGATATCGCGGTCGAGTTTGTTGATGAAGCTGACAATCGGCGTGTCACGCAGACGGCACACGTCCATCAGCGCGATGGTACGTGGCTCGACGCCTTTACCGCCGTCGAGAACCATCAGCGCCGAGTCCACCGCGGTGAGGGTGCGGTAGGTATCTTCGGAGAAGTCTTCGTGCCCCGGGGTGTCGAGCAGGTTGATCATGTGCTCGCGATACGGGAACTGCATGACCGACGTGGTAATGGAAATACCCCGTTGTTTTTCCATTTCCATCCAGTCGGAGGTGGCATGGCGGTCGGATTTGCGCGATTTCACCGTGCCGGCTACCGCGATCGCCTTGCCCATCAGCAACAGCTTTTCGGTGATGGTGGTTTTACCGGCATCGGGGTGGGAAATAATGGCGAAAGTGCGGCGTTTCGCGACTTCGGCGGCCTGGTGGGTCATGGGAAATCGCCTGGCAGGTGAGTCAAAAAAGGGCGGCGAGTATAGCGCAAACGCGAGGGTCCGGACCACCGTTGAGCCCATTGGGGGTGGCTAAATACGCCCAAGTGTGGAACCTTTTAAAAGGTAGAGACGTCCACTCCCCTGCTATCGCACTCGGAACAGGGGCTGAAAAATCAGCAAGTTAGCCTGACGAGGCTGCGCTCATGGCTCGATCGCATACTGCATTGCCAGTATCGGCGAGTTGCTTTTCGCGAACCCATTCCAAGGCAGCCAGTCATGGCCCTGCCGCTCGGAAATGTGTTCGCCGACAGAAGAAAAAAAGGAGTCCGCCTGTGGCTATTCGCTATGGCAAAGGGCTGATAGGAGCAGTGGTTGTCGTCGCTCTCCTGGCCCTGCTGGTCCACTGGATCGGCATCAACACGATCGAACTGTACCGCGACGATTTGTTGTTTTACCTGCAAGCTCATCTGATTCTCGTCCTAGTCTCCATGCTGGCAGCCCTGATTGTGGGCATCCCCGCCGGTATCCTGCTCAGCCGACCCAATATGGTCGGGCGCGCAGAACGTTTCATGCAGATCTTCAACATCGGCAACACCGTCCCTCCCCTGGCCGTACTGGCCATCGCCCTCGGCGTCCTCGGCATCGGCAGCGGCCCGGCCATCTTCGCGCTGTTCCTCGCCTCGCTCCTGCCCATCGTGCGCAACACCTACGAAGGCCTGAAAAACGTTCAGGGTTCCCTGAAAGAAGCCGCCACCGGCATCGGCATGACTCCACGTCAGGTGCTGTTTCGCGTGGAATTGCCCAACGCCGTGCCGATCATCATCGGCGGTGTGCGCGTGGCCCTGGCGATCAACGTCGGCACCGCGCCGCTGGCCTTCCTGATTGGCGCCAACAGCCTGGGCAGCCTGATCTTCCCCGGCATCGCCCTGAACAACCAGCCGCAACTGTTGCTCGGCGCCGCCTGCACCGCGCTGCTGGCGTTGCTGCTTGACGGCCTGGTAACCATGGCCAGCGGCCTCTGGCTGGAACGCGGGTTGCGCCCGTCTTAAGCCCGGTAAAGGAATTCACATGAAAAAACTGAGCTTGATATTAGGCTGCGTCCTGCTGCTTGCAGGTATTGCACAAGCCGCCGAAAAACCCGTGATCCGCATTGGCGCCCGGGTGTTCACCGAGCAGACCCTGCTCGCCGAAATCACTTCCCAGTACCTGCGCACCAAGGGCTACGACGCCCGTGTGACCGGCGGCCTGGGCAGCAACCTGGCGCGCAGTGCCCAGGAAAGCGGGCAACTGGACCTGATCTGGGAATACACCGGTGTGTCCCTGGTGGCCTACAACCATATCGACGAGAAACTCGACAGCGAACAGTCCTACGCTCGGGTCAAAGAACTCGACGCGAAAAAAGGCCTGGTCTGGCTGTCGCCGTCGCGCTTTAGCAACACCTATGCCCTGGCATTGCCGGAGAAAGTCGCGCAGGAACATCCCGAGATCAACAGCATCAGCGATCTCACCCAAGCCATGGCCGAGGAGACCAAAGAGCATCGCCTGGTCGCCCTGGATACCGAGTTTGCCAACCGCTCCGATGGCCTGGCGGGCATGGTCAAGCTGTACGACATGAACCTGACGCGCAAGAACACCCGGCAGATGGACGCCGGGCTGGTCTACACCGCGCTGCGTAACGGCCAGGTGTTTGCAGGTTTGGTCTACACCACCGACGGGCGCCTCAACGCCTTTAAGTTGAAGCTGCTGGAAGACGACAAGCACTACTTCCCCGACTACACCGCAGCCCCGGTGATCCGCCAGGAATACCTCGACAAGCACCCGCAACTGGCCGCCGAACTCAAGCCTTTGGCACACCTGTTCGACGACGAAACCATGCGCCAGCTCAATGCACGGGTCGACGTCGACCATGAGAGCCCGTCCGCCGTTGCCGCCGATTTCCTGCGCCAACATCCAATCAACTAAAAAGGAGAAGACATGGAATTTTTGAACGCCTTTTCCCATCTTGATTGGGCCCAAGTGCTGCACTTGACCTGGCAGCACATCACGCTGGTCGGCATCGCCGTGATCCTGGCGATCTTTATCGGCGTGCCCCTGGGCATTCTGATGACGCGCTTCCCCACCCTGGCAGGCCCGTTGCAAGCCAGCGCCACGGTGCTACTGACCGTGCCCTCCATTGCGCTGTTCGGCCTGCTGCTGCCGTTCTACTCCAAGTTCGGCCAGGGCCTGGGGCCAATGCCGGCGATCACCGCCGTGTTCCTCTACTCCCTGCTGCCGATCATGCGTAACACCTACCTCGCACTGACCGGCGTAGAGCCAGGCATTCGCGAAGCCGCACGCGGCATCGGCATGACCTTCGGCCAGCGCCTGCGCATGGTCGAACTGCCGATTGCGGTGCCGGTGATCCTCGCCGGTGTGCGCACCGCCGTGGTGATGAATATCGGTGTGATGACCATCGCCGCCACCATCGGTGCCGGTGGCCTGGGTGTACTGATTCTGGCTTCTATCAGCCGCAGTGACATGTCGATGCTGATCGTCGGCGCCGTGCTGGTCAGCCTCCTGGCCATCTTCGCCGACCTGCTTCTGCAATGGCTGCAACGCTCGCTGACTCCAAAAGGATTGCTCAAATGATCGAACTTCAAAACCTGTCCAAGACTTTTCAAAGCAACGGCAAGACTGTCACTGCCGTCAACGATGTAAGCCTGACCGTCAACGAAGGCGAGATTTGCGTATTCCTGGGGCCCTCGGGCTGCGGCAAGAGCACCACGCTGAAAATGATCAACCGCCTGATCAAGCCCACCTCGGGCAAGATTTTGATCAACGGCGAAGACACCACCGACCTCGATGAAGTAACCCTGCGCCGCAACATCGGCTACGTGATCCAGCAGATCGGCCTGTTCCCCAACATGACCATCGAAGAGAACATCGTGGTGGTGCCCAAGCTGCTCGGCTGGGACAAGCAGAAATGCCACGACCGCGCCCGCGAGTTGATGAGCATGATCAAGCTGGAGCCCAAGCAGTACCTGCATCGCTACCCGCGTGAATTGTCGGGCGGGCAGCAACAGCGCATCGGCGTGATCCGCGCCCTGGCGGCTGACGCACCGTTGCTGCTGATGGACGAGCCGTTCGGCGCGGTCGACCCGATCAACCGCGAGATGATCCAGAACGAGTTCTTCGAGATGCAGCGCGCACTGAACAAGACCGTGATCATGGTCAGCCACGACATCGACGAAGCCATCAAGCTGGGTGACAAGATCGCCATCTTCCGCGCCGGCAAGCTGCTGCAGATCGACCACCCGGACACACTGCTGGCGCACCCGGCCGACGAGTTCGTCAGCAATTTCGTGGGCCAGGACAGCACCCTCAAGCGCCTGCTGCTGGTCAAAGCCGAAGACGCAGCGGACAACGCCCCGTCGGTGAGCCCGGAAACCCCGGTGGCCGATGCCCTGGAATTGATGGACGAGCATGACCGCCGGTACGTGGTGGTCACCTGCGCCGAAAACAAGGCGCTGGGCTATGTTCGCCGCCGCGACCTGCACCGCCAGGCCGGCACCTGCGGCCAGTACCTGCGCGAGTTCAACGCCACGGCGGCGTATGACGAGCATTTGCGCATTCTGCTGTCGCGCATGTACGAGTTCAACCGTTCGTGGTTGCCGGTGATGGATGCGGAGCGGGTGTTCCTTGGGGAAGTGACCCAGGAGTCGATTGCCGAGTACCTGAGTTCCGGTAAGTCCCGTGGGGGCAAGACCAGTATTGTCTCCCCGGCCGAGACTGCTTTGGCCTGATAGATCGCTATCGCAGCGATGCGGCGACCCGACAAGCCAGCTCCCACATTTGAACTGCATTCTTATGTTGGAATGCATTCCCCTGTGGGAGCTGGCTTGCCTGCGATGAATACACCGCAAATCCATCTGATTGGCCCCATCCGGGGAACATCAATCCGTCACACCGGTCGGTTACATAAGTAGCTGCACGCGGCCGCGCGACGAACGCGTGCAAAAACGCGACATTTTTAGTTGATCCCACGCCCGCCAAGCCCTAAAGTTCGCGCCGAACGTCCATGCTGGAAACGATCCATCCGGCTCAAGTACTGACGACGAGACAGCAAGGCCAAGGGCAGCTTACCCCGTGGCCTTTTTGCTTTCGGCGACATGCCTTGGGAAGTAGGCGAACCAAAGTGGGGATACGGAGGACGTTCATTTGCACCCATTGATCAAATTAGTTTGCCCTTAGGAGTTCCCAGCATGTCGATCCAGGTCGAAGATTATTTCGCGCGCGCCACTTTTGACAAAATGAAGGCGTTCGCCGACAAGCAAGAAACCCCGTTCGTGGTGATCGACACCGCGATGATCAGCCAGGCCTACGATGACCTGCGCGCCGGTTTCGAATTCGCCAAGGTGTATTACGCCGTCAAGGCCAACCCGGCCGTTGAAATCATCGACCTGTTGAAAGACAAAGGCTCGAGCTTCGACATCGCTTCGATCTACGAGCTGGACAAGGTCATGGACCGCGGCGTCAGCGCCGACCGTATCAGCTACGGCAACACCATCAAGAAATCCAAGGACATCCGCTACTTCTATGAGAAGGGCGTGCGCCTGTTCTCCACCGACTCCGAAGCCGACCTGCGCAACATCGCCAAGGCCGCGCCGGGTTCGAAAGTGTATGTGCGTATCCTCACCGAAGGCTCGACCACCGCTGACTGGCCGTTGTCGCGCAAATTCGGCTGCCAGACCGACATGGCCATGGACCTGCTGATCCTCGCCCGCGACCTGGGCCTGGTGCCTTACGGCATCTCGTTCCATGTTGGCTCGCAACAGCGCGACATCAGCGTGTGGGACGCGGCCATCGCCAAGGTCAAGGTGATCTTCGAACGCCTGAAAGAAGAAGACGGCATTCACCTGAAGCTGATCAACATGGGCGGTGGCTTCCCGGCCAACTACATCACCCGCACCAACAGCCTGGAAACCTACGCCGAAGAAATCATCCGCTTCCTCAAGGAAGACTTCGGTGACGACCTGCCGGAAATCATCCTGGAACCTGGCCGTTCGCTGATCGCCAATGCCGGCATCCTGGTCAGCGAAGTGGTGCTGGTGGCGCGCAAGTCCCGTACCGCGGTCGAGCGTTGGGTGTACACGGATGTGGGCAAATTCTCCGGCCTGATCGAAACCATGGACGAAGCCATCAAGTTCCCGATCTGGACCGAGAAGAAAGGCGAGATGGAAGAAGTGGTCATCGCCGGCCCGACCTGCGACAGCGCCGATATCATGTACGAAAACTACAAGTACGGCCTGCCATTGAACCTGGCCATTGGTGATCGTCTGTACTGGTTGTCGACCGGTGCCTACACCACCAGCTACAGCGCGGTGGAGTTCAATGGGTTCCCACCGTTGAAATCCTTCTACGTTTAACCCCTCCCCCGCTCGTTCCCACGCTCTGCGTGGGAATGCCTCCTGTAACGCTCTGCGTTACGCGCTCATGTGCGGACGCAGAGCGTCCAGGGCGGCATTCCCACGCGGAGCGTGGGAACGATCAGGTCGCGGCTCGTTGTTGGTAGGCCTCGGCCATGGCGCGAATTCGCGGGTCATCCGCCTGCGCCAGCGCCTTGTGAGCCGTTCGCAGGAATTTGAGATTCCCGCCCTCCAGCGCCTTGTGCAACCACTCCAGCGCCGCGTCGATCTGGCCACTGTCGGCCAGCACCGCCGCATGGCTGAACTGCCCCCGAAAATCCCCTGCCTCGGCTGAACGGCGATACCACTCGACAGCCGCCTCAAGGTCCTTGGGGCAATGCTGCCCGTCTTCCAGGTAACGCCCGAGCAGGTTCATGGACTTGGCGTGGCCCTGCTCGGCGGCCTGGCGATACAGCGCCAGTGCTTGCGCCTGGTCTTCAATAACGCCACGGCCGGTAGCCAAGAGGTTGGCGTAGTTGTACTGCCCCCAATCCAACCCGGCGTGTGCCGCCAGGCGATATTCCTGCGCGGCTGCGGCTTCATCGACGGCACAGCCCCAACCATGCTCCAGGCAGCGCCCGGTCATATTGCGCGCCATCAGGTGCCCGCCCTGCGCGGCAATCTGGAACCAGCGCAGCGCCAGCGCTTCATCGCGTGCGATGCCGCGCCCTTCCAGCAGGATTTGCCCGAGCAGGGCCTGGGCATCGACCACGCCTGCCTTGGCCGCGATCAGGATGGCCTGGGCGGCGCGCACCGGGGAATCATCGAGCATGCTTTGTAATTGCTCGACGTTGAGCACTTCTTCGCGGCGCAATAAAAAGCCCATGCTCAGACCTCGACCCAGCGGCGCAGCAAGTTGTGGTAGGTGCCGGTGAGCTGGATCAACGCGGGGTGGTCGGGCACGTCGCGGGTCAGTTGCTGGATCGCGCCGTCCATCTCGAACAGCAAGGTGCGCTGGCTGTCTTCGCGCACCAGGCTTTGGGTCCAGAAGAACGAGGCATAGCGCGCGCCACGGGTCACCGCGTTGACCTTGTGCAGGCTGGAGCCGGGGTACAGCACCATGTCGCCGGCAGGCAGCTTGACTCGCTGCAGGCCGAATGTGTCCTGGATCTCCAGTTCCCCACCGTCGTAGTCGTCGGGGTCGCTGAAGAACAGCGTGGACGAAAGGTCGGTGCGCACGCGCTCATGGCTGCCTTTGGGTTGGCGCACCGCATTGTCGATATGAAAGTCGAAACTGCCGCCTGCGGTGTAGCAGTTGAGCAGTGGCGGGAAGACTTTATGCGGCAGCGCGGCCGACATGAACAGCGGGTTGCTCCACAACCGTTCCAGCATCGCCGCGCCGATTTCCTTGGCCAGGGGGTGGCCTTCGGGTAATTGCAGGTTGTGCTTGGCCTTGGCCGACTGGTGCCCGGCAGTGATTTTGCCGTCAGCCCATTCGGTCTCTTCCAGGGCCTGGCGAATGCGCAGCACCTCCTCGCGAGAGAACAGGCCGGGAATGTGCAGCAACATGGGGCAATACCTGCGATCAGAGAGGCGTCAATGGTATTGATTCTTATCCGCCCTGTAAAACACAGGGACGAACGAGAAGGCAAATTCCGTAACAAAAAAGTGTAAAGAATGTAAATTTGATGCGAATAGCAATATCTCGCAATTGATACAAAGTCTTGTTGGCCCTATATTCCGCGGCCTCACATCCTTGGGGAAGGGACACGTCATGTCGCGCACTATTCTAAAAATACCGGTCAGTTCACCACGCATGCTGGCTTCGGCCATCGGCGTTGCCCTGAGCGCCGGCTCCGCCGCCCACCTGGCGCAGGCGGCTGAAAATACCGAGCCAAAAGGCGAGCGCAACCCTATCTCCCTCGGCGCCACCAACATCACAGGGCAAGAGCAGGACAACACCTCCTACCAGGTGGAAAAAGCCTCGTCGCAGAAGTACACCGCGCCGCTGGTGGACACGCCGCGTTCGGTCACTGTGGTGCCGCAACAAGTACTCAAGGACACCGCCGCCACCTCGTTGCAGGATGCCTTGCGCACCGTACCGGGTATCACCTTCGGCGCCGGTGAAGGTGGCAACCCTCAGGGCGACCGTCCGTTCATCCGTGGTTTTGACGCCCAGGGCGATACCTACCTCGATGGCGTACGCGATACCGGCGGCCAGAGCCGCGAGATCTTCGACATCGAGTCCATCGAAGTCAGCAAAGGCCCCAACTCCTCGTTCGGCGGCCGTGGCTCGGCCGGTGGCAGCCTCAACCTGGTGAGCAAGACCCCACAAGCGCGGGACTTCACCAACGGCGGCTTTACCTACGGCTCCGACCAGACCCGCCGCTACGTGCTCGACGTGAACCGCCAGTTCCTCGACGACAGCGCGGCCTTCCGCCTGAACCTGATGAGCCATGAACAAAACGTGGCTGGCCGCGATGCGGTGAACTACGACCGTTGGGGCGTGGCACCGTCGCTGACGTTTGGCCTGGGCACGCCGACCCGCGTCAACCTCAGCTACTACCATATGGAAAGTGATGACCTGCCGGATTCGGGGATTCCGTATGGCTATAGCAGCGCAGCCTCAAATGCGGTGCACGTTCACGACAAGCCGACCGATGGCGGCGACAGCAGTAACTTCTATGGTTTGAAAAGCCGTGACTTCCGCAAGACCCGCGCCGACATCAGCACGTTCTCCATCGAGCACGACCTGAACGACAACATGACCCTGAAAAACACCCTGCGTCATGGCAGCACCGGTCAGGATTATGTATTGACGCAACCTGATGACAGCCAGCACAACGTCAATCAGTTTGGGACCGTATGGCGTCGTGCCAACAGCCGTGTTTCCACCACCACAACGACCACTAACCAGACCGATCTGTTCGGTAATTTCCAACTGGCAGGTATGAAGCATTCCTATTCCACCGGTCTGGAATTCACGGGCGAAGAAACCCGCGTAAGTGGCTACACCGTTACTCCAAACAGTAACCCAAAACCCAACGGCTGCACGCCTAGCGTAGTCGGCAGCAGCGGCGGCAACTGTACTTCGCTCGGCAACCCGAACCCCGACGATGCCTGGAACGGCAGCATCGCCCGCAACTACAACGGCACCAACACCAAAGCCACCAGCCGTGCCGTGTATGTGTTCGATACCATCGAACTCGATCCAAAATGGCTGCTGAACGTGGGCTTGCGCTACGACACCTTTGACACCGTAGCCAACACCAACGCAGTGCCGAGCGCGACGGTAAAAGCCCGCAGCAAGATCAAAGACGACAGCCAGTTCTTCAACTGGCAGGCCGGCCTGGTCTGGAAACCTTTGGAGAACGGTAGTATCTATGCGTCCTATGCCACTTCAGCCACACCTCCTGGAGGTTTGGTAGGCGAAGGCGCCGATCCCAATCAGCTATCCGCCGGTGCCGCCACCAGCGACTTGCAGCCAGAAGAAACCGTCAACTACGAGCTGGGCACCAAGTGGGACCTGTTCCACGATCGCCTGTCCCTGACTGCTGCCGTGTTCCGTACCGAGAAGAAGAACACGCGCATTCTGGTGGATGCACTCACCTACGAAAACGCGGGTGAATCACAGGTCGATGGCGTGGAATTGTCGGCCAGCGGCAAGCTCACCGATCAATGGCAAGTGTTCGCCGGGTACACCTACCTGGACAGCGAGTTGGTCAAATCCGGCCTCAACGGGCGTAACGGCATAGTCAGTGCCGGCTCCAACAAAGGCAACCAAATGCCCAACACGCCGAAGAACTCCTTCAGCCTGTGGACCACCTACGACATCACGCCCAAGCTGACCGTCGGCGGCGGCGCCTTCTACGTCGATGAGGTTTACGGCGATGCCGGCAACACCGTGTATGTGCCGTCCTACACCCGCTACGACGCCATGGCCAGCTACAAGCTGACCAAAAACGTCGACCTGCAATTGAACGTGCAGAACCTGACCGACAAGACCTACTACGACAAAGCCTACTCGGCGCACTTCGCCAACCAGGCGGCCGGTCGTACGGCGTTATTGACCACCAGTTTCCACTTCTAAAAGCGGTAAAGTTCCAGCCAGAAGCCCCACACATCGAATGCGTGGGGCTTTTGCGTGTTTTTCGGCAACTCACGGCATAATGCGCGCCGTGATCAGATATCCAGCTAAGCGAGGCGCTCCGACGTGTTGAAGAAAACCCTGTTCCAGTTGCATTGGTTCTTCGGCATCACGGCCGGGCTGGTGCTGGCCTTGATGGGGGTCACCGGGGCCGCGTACTCGTTCCAGGACGAGATCCTGCGGGCGCTCAACCCCACCGTGTTGAGCGTGCAAAAACGCGAGACCGGTGTACTGCCGCCCGCCGAGCTGGTACGCAAGCTGGAAGCGGCCGAAGGCAATACCGTGGCCATGCTGTGGGTAGAAAGCGACAGCGGCAACGCTGGCCGCGTGTCCTTCACCCCACCACCGGGCGAGCGCCGTGGCCAGATGCGCTACTTTGACCCGTACACCGGCGACTACATGGGCGACGCGGTCGGCCAGGACCTGTTCGGCTTTATCCTGCAACTGCACCGCTTCCTCGCCATCGGTGACACCGGGCGCAATATCACCGGCGCCTGCACCCTGATCCTGTTGTTCTTCTGCCTCTCCGGCCTGTACCTGCGCTGGCCGCGCCAGGTGAAAAGCTGGCGCGTCTGGCTGACCCTGGACTGGCGCAAAAAGGGCCGCAGCTTCAATTGGGACCTGCACTCGGTATTCGGCACCTGGTGCCTGCTGTTTTATCTGTTGGCGGCGCTGACCGGGCTGTATTGGTCCTACGACTGGTACAACCGTGGCGTGACCAAACTGCTGTCCGACGCGCCGCAGAACGAGCGCATGCGCAAGCGCGGCCCAGCCCCCGCTGGCCCCGCTCCGGTGGCCAACTACGACGCGATCTGGAGCAGCATCTACAGCAACGCCGGCCCCGACTTGAGCGCCTACAACATTCGGATGCCGCCGGTGGCGGGGCAACCGGCTACTGTGTATTACCTGCTCAACTCATCGCCCCATGACCGCGCGCTGAACCAGATCAACCTGGACCCGGCCACCGGCGAGGTCAAATCCCACGAGCGCTACGCCAGCAAAAGCCTCAAGGCGCAGTTGCTGACCAGTGTGTATGCGCTGCACACCGGCAGCTATTTCGGCCTGGTCGGGCGGATTGTCCTCACCGTCAGTTCGTTGCTCATGCCGCTGTTTTTCATCACGGGCTGGCTGCTGTACCTCGACCGACGCCGCAAAAAGCGCCAGGTCCGCGATGCCCGCAAAGGTCTGACAGACAACCACAGCGATGCGCCGGCCTGGCTGATCGGCTTCGCCAGCCAGAGCGGCTTTGCCGAACAACTGGCCTGGCAAACGGCCGGGCAATTGCAGGCTGCGGGCCTGGCGGTAAAGGTGCAGCCGCTGGGCAGTGTCAGCCCTGACGACCTCAGCCACTCGCAGAACGCGCTGTTTGTGGTCAGTACCTTTGGCGACGGCGAAGCCCCCGACAGCGCCCGTGGTTTCGAGCGCAGCGTGCTCGGCCAGGCGCTGCCCCTCAAAGGCTTGAACTACTCGGTGCTGGCCCTGGGTGACCGGCAGTACGAGCATTTTTGCGGCTTTGCGCGGCGCCTGCATTTCTGGCTGACCAACCAGGGCGGCACCCCGCTGTTTGCCCCGGTTGAAGTCGACAGTGGCGACACCCTGGCGTTGCAGACCTGGCAACAGCAACTGGGCCAGCTCACCGGGCATGCACCGACAGCGGCCTGGCCGACGGCTCAGTACGAAAACTGGACCCTGAGCCAACGCACCCTGCTCAACCCCGACAGTGTCGGCTCGCCCGTCTACCTGCTGGGCCTCACATCCACGTCTGCGCACAGCTGGCTGGCCGGCGACCTGGTGGAAGTTCTGCCGCGCAATTGCCCGTGGGCTATCGAACACTTCCTGGCCGGCCTGGGCTTGGTCGGCAGCGACGGCGTGGTAATCGACGGCGTCGCCCATACCCTCGACCAGGCCCTGGCCACGCGCCAACTGCCGGACAACCGCACGCACCTGGTCGGCCTGCACGCCCAGGCACTGGTGGACGCGTTGGTACCGCTGGGCATGCGCGAATACTCCATCGCCTCGATTGCCAGCGACGGCGTGCTGGAGCTGATCGTGCGCCAGGAGCGCCACCCCGACGGCAGCCTGGGGCTTGGCTCCGGCTGGCTGACTGAACACGCCGCCCTCGGCTCGGCCATTAGCCTGCGCCTGCGGCGCAACAGCGGCTTCCATTTGCCCGACGCGCCTGTGCCGCTGATTCTGCTGGGCAACGGCACCGGCCTGGCGGGCCTGCGCAGCTTGCTCAAGGCGCGTATTGCCGACGGCCAGCAGCGCAACTGGCTGCTGTTTGGCGAGCGCAATATCACCCACGACTACCTGTGCCAGGACGAACTGCAAGGCTGGCTCGCCAATGGAGACCTGGCCCTGCTGGACTTGGCGTTTTCCCGGGACCAGGAGGAGAAAATCTACGTACAGGACCGCCTGCGCGAGTCAGCGGATGTGCTGCGTAAATGGCTGGCGGATGGCGCGGCGATTTATGTATGTGGCAGCTTGCAGGGGATGGCGACGGGTGTGGATCAGGCGCTGGCAGACATTCTGGGCAATGAGGCGCTGGAGCGCCTGATCGAACAGGGCCGCTATCGTCGGGATGTCTACTGACCCCGCTAATGCCTGCCTTCTGTAGGAGCGAGCTTGCTCGCGAAGAACGTCAACGATAACGCGGGCTTCCTGAATAACGCGGCGTCTGTGAGTTTTTCGCGAGCAAGCTCGCTCCTACAGTTTTGATTGCATTCCAATCAGATGGGTTGCAGTTTTTGCTCGAACACGGAAACCCCATCCAAGTCCCGCAGCATCACCGTCAACTCCGCCGTCTGCCCATCAATCTGCACCTCACCAAAAAACTGGAAACCCGCAAACGGCGAGGTGTTCTGTGCCGGTGGCGCCTTCTGGAACACCACGTGCGGGCCAAAGGTTTTATCCAGTGGGTTGGGCCCGAAGCTTCCGGCATTCAACGGCCCTGCCACAAACTCCCAGAACGGCTCGAAATCCTGAAACGCCGCGCGGTCTGGGTGGTAGTGATGCGCCGCGCAGTAATGCACATCGGCCGTCAGCCACACGTGGTTGCGCACCTTGTGCTCATGCAGGAACCCCAGCAGATCGGCAATCTCCAGCTCACGCCCTTGCGCCGGGCCAGGGTCGCCATTGGCGATCGCTTCCCAACGC
This sequence comes from Pseudomonas sp. FDAARGOS_380, assembly GCF_002591235.1. Taxonomy (NCBI): domain Bacteria; kingdom Pseudomonadati; phylum Pseudomonadota; class Gammaproteobacteria; order Pseudomonadales; family Pseudomonadaceae; genus Pseudomonas; species Pseudomonas sp. FDAARGOS_380. The sequence continues at coordinate 757,123 of NZ_CP023969.1, forward strand.
GCCACACCGGGGCTGACTTCACCGTCGGGCACGCCCAGGCCGATGGGCATGTCGGCGGCGACCACCTTCCACTGCGCTTGCGAGGCCTTGAGCCCGCGCTTGAGCCAGTCCAACTGTTCACGCCCCAGGAAGGGTTTTTCAGCGCCTAGGTTGTCGTCATTCGGCCCGCGATAGCTGCGCATATCCAACACAAACACATCCAGCAGCGGCCCATAACTGAGCGTGCGATAGATGCGCCCGCCAGCGTCGGCGCTCTGTCGGCGCATGGGTGAGTATTCCAGCCAGGCCTGGCGGGCACGGCCCACCAGGGTGTTGATGTCGCGGGTCTGGTAACGCTCATCCAACTGCTTGCTCGATGACCAGTTGTTGATCACCTCGTGATCGTCCCACTGCCAGATCTGCGGCACCTCGGCATTGAAGCGGCGCACGTTCTCATCCAGCAGGTTGTAGCGGTAATTGCCGCGATATTCATCGAGGGTTTCGGCAACCTTGCTCTTGGCTTCGGTGGTGATGTTGCGCCAGATGCGCCCGCCTTCGGTGGTGATCTGCGCGGGGACTGGGCCGTCGGCGTAGATGGTGTCGCCGCTGTGGATAAAAAAGTCCGGCAGGCGCAGGCGCATGGCTTCATAGATGCGCATGCCACCGATATCGGGGTTGATGCCGAAGCCTTGGCCGACCGTGTCGCCGCTCCACACAAAACGGATATCGCGCCGCTGTTGCGGCACGCTGCGCAAGTGGCCGAACCAGGGCTCACTGGCAATGCCGCTCTGGGCGTCTTCGAAATGCACGCGGTAGAAAATCGCCTGGTCGACCGGCAGCCCCGTGAGTTCGACACGGGCGGTAAAGTCGGTGCGGCTGTCGGCCAGGGGCGAGACGAATCGGCGCGGGTTGCTGAACACGCTGCGGGTATCCCACTCCACCACCATCTTCGCCGGGCGGTCGCTGCGGCTCCAGATCATCGCGCGGTCGCCCTGCAGGTCGCCCGATTGCACGCCGTCAGTGAGTTGCGGCCGGTCCTTCACCGAAGCGATCACCGCCGGCGCCAGGCCCGGCAACAACAGGCCGGCGCCCACGGCTTGCATCACACGGCGGCGGCCCAGATCGAAGTGGCTCATGCAGGTGCCCTCTTGAGTATCAAAAGGGCCACTTAAGCATGATGGGATGAAGCGCAGATGACAGGCTACAACTGTAGGAGCGAGCTTGCTCGCGAAAAACGTCAACGATCACGCGGGCTTGCTGAATGAACGCGGCGCCTGCGAGTTCTTCGCGAGCAAGCTCGCTCCTACAGGGTATTTGGGCTTGCCCCCACACTTTTACTGGGTCAGGCAGTCACGGCCAGCTCGGCCGCTTCCGGTCGCTTGAGCAGGGCATACACCAGCCCGGTCAATACACTGCCCGCCACAATCGCCAACAAGTACAACAACGCATGGTTCATCGCATTCGGAATCACCAGCACAAACAAGCCACCATGGGGCGCGGCGAGTTTGCAGCCGAAGTACATCGACAGTGCGCCGGTCAACGCGCCACCGGCGATGCTGGCTGGAATCACGCGCAGCGGGTCTTTGGCGGCGAAGGGAATCGCGCCTTCGGAGATAAAGCACAGCCCCAGGATCATCGCCGCCTTACCGGCCTCGCGTTCGGTCTGGGCGAACTTGCGTCGGGCCAGTAACGTAGCGATGCCCATGCCAATCGGCGGCACCATGCCGGCGGCCATGGTCGCGGCCATCGGCGCGCCGCTCGAGGCGGCCAGCAGGCCGACCGAGAACGCATAGGCCGCTTTGTTGATCGGCCCGCCCAAGTCCACGCACATCATGCCGCCGAGCAAAATGCCCAACAGCACCGCGTTGGTGGTGCCCATGGTGCTGAGGAAATCCGTCAGGCCCGTGAGCAAGCGCGCGACCGGTGGCCCCACCAGGTAGATCATCACCAAGCCGGTAAACAGGCTCGCCAATAACGGGATGATCAGGATCGGCTTGAGCGCTTCCAGGCTCTGGGGCAGTTGCACCGCGCGGCTGATCAGCTTGACGCAATACCCGGCGACGAAACCGGCGAGGATGCCGCCAATAAACCCAGCCCCCAGCGTCCCCGCCAGCAGCCCGCCAATCATGCCGGGTGCCAGGCCGGGACGGTCGGCAATCGAGTAGGCGATGTAGCCCGCCAGCAGCGGCACCATCAACAGGAACGCCTGGTCACCCACGGACTTGAGCGCCGCCGCCAAGGTGCCGGGCTGTTCGAAGGCATGAATGCCGAACACAAACGACAAGGCGATCAGCAAGCCCCCCGCCACCACCATCGGCAACATGTACGACACGCCGGTGAGCAGGTGTTTGTAGATCCCGGTTTTCTCGGCCTTGGCCGCTGCACCGCTGGCCGCGCTTTCCACTGCGCCTTCGGCGAGGGCCTTGTTGAGGATGGCTTCGGATTGCTTGAGAGCAATGCCGGTGCCACAGCGGTAAATCTTCTTGCCGGCGAAACGCTCGGTGGCCACTTCGATATCGGCCGCGAGCAATACCACATCGGCATCGGCAATCGCCTGGGGGCTCAACGGCGTGCGGGCGCCGACCGAGCCTTGGGTCTCGACCTGCAAGTCATAACCCAGGCGCTGGGCGGTCTGCTGCAAGGCTTCGGCGGCCATGAACGTGTGGGCCACGCCAGTGGGGCACGCGGTAATCGCAACGATACGCGGCGCAGCCTTGGCCGCCACCGGGGCGGCGTCGGCGACATACACCTGGGCTTCTTCGGCGCCCCGGCGCAATACGCCTTCGACATCCGCCAACGCCTGGGCGGGCGTGCTCTGGAACACACGCTTGCCGACAAACCGCTGCATATCCACCGGGGTACTGCTGACCAGCAGCACCCACTCGGCATCATCAATCGTCGCCTGGGACAACTGGCGCTCCGGGCGCTGCACATCGACGACTTCAACACTGGTGTGCAAGCCCATGCGCTGGGCGGCGGCGTCCAGCAAGCGGGCGCACAGCACACTGGTGACCATGCCGTTCGGGCAGGCGGTAACAATGGCTAACTTCATCACAAACCCTCTTATTGTTCTGTCAGCGTGCGCACATCGACGCCGCTTTCGAGACGCGCCAACTGCGCGTCATCGCTGATGCCAAAACCGATCTGTGTCACTGCCATCGCGGCAATTGCCGTGGCCCGGCGCAGGGTGTGCTCCGGCGTGTCGCCACTGAGCAAACCGTGGAGCATCCCGGCCAGCAGCGAGTCGCCGGCGCCCACGGTACTGGCCACTGCCACTTTGGGCGGCGTGGCGTGCAGCGCCGCACCTGGGCGGTACCAAGTCACGCCTGCGGCCCCGTCGGAGACCACCACATGCTCGACACCTTGCTGATGCAGGCGGCTGATGGCATCGGTGGCGCTACCCAGGGCCTCGGCCAACTCTTCGGTATTGGGTTTGACCAGCCACGGGCCAACCTCCAACCCCAGGCGCAGCGCTTCGCCGCTGGTGTCCAGGGCCACTTTCAACCCGAGGTCTTTCAACGCCTCCAGCAGACCTTTAAACCACTGCGGGCTGACGCCGCGCGGCAGGCTACCGGCCACCACCACCGCATCGAACTCCGGGCCAATGATCGCGACCATCTTGAGCAGCGCTTTTAGCGCCTCTTCAGTCACCAGCGGCCCCGGTGCATTGATGTCGGTGACCCGCCCATCCTGTTCGGCAATCTTGATGTTGCTACGGGTTTCGCCGGGGACACGAATGAAGGCATCGCCAAACCCACGGCGCTTGATCAGCGCATTGAACGCCTGGGGGTTGGCACTGCCAAGGAACCCGCCCACGCTGACGTAATGGCCCAGGTCCGCCAGCACTTGCGCCACATTCACGCCCTTGCCCGCCGCGTGGGTGAGCATCGCCTCACTGCGATTGACCTCACCGGGTTGCAGGTGCGCCAGGCGTACCGTGAGGTCCAACGCCGGGTTCAGCGTCAGAGTCAGAATATTCGCCATCTACACGGCCTCCACTAGGGCACGCACTTCGGCAGGCGAACCCACCGCCAGTGCTTGTTGCGCCAGGCCTTGGGCCTCGCTCAGACTGAACTCACGCACCCGCGCCTTCACCTCGGGAATGCTGCGGGCCGACACGCTCAACTCATCCACACCCAGGCCGACCAGTACCGGCACCGCCAGCGGGTCCGCCGCCAATTCGCCGCACACGCCCACCCATTTGCCATGGGCATGGGCGGCGCGCACGGTGATGTCGATCAGTTGCAAAACTGCCGGGTGCAAGCCATCGGCCTGGGCCGACAGGGTCGGGTGGCCACGGTCGATGGCCAGGGTGTACTGGGTCAGGTCGTTGGTGCCGACGCTGAAGAAGTCGACTTCCTTGGCGAGCACCGGCGCCAGCAACGCGGCTGAAGGCACTTCGATCATGATCCCCAGTTGCAGGTCCGCCACCGGGATCTCCAGGCGCAGGCGCTCGGTCATGTCCCGGGCGGCGCGCCACTCATCCACGCTGCCGACCATGGGGAACATGATGCGCAGCGGGCGGTTATCCGCAGCACGCAGCAGCGCGCGCAGTTGCGCTTCCATGATCTGCGGGCGTTGCAGCGTCAGGCGAATGCCGCGCACACCGAGGAAGGGGTTTTCTTCTTCGGCGATCGGCCAGTAGGGCAAGGGCTTGTCGCCGCCCACATCCAGGGTGCGCACCACCAACGGGCGACCGTTGAGGCCGTCGAGTACGCGACGGTATTCGGCCTCCTGGGTGGCCTCGTCCGGCGCCTGGGGGTGGGCCATGAAAATCAGTTCGGTGCGCAACAGGCCGATACCTTCGGCGCCCTGCTCCACTGCACTGGCCACCCCGGCGCTTTCACCAATGTTGGCGAACACTTCCACAGCGTGGCCGTCACGGGTCAGCGCCGCTTGATGGCGTTGGGCCGAAGCAGCTTGCAAGCGCTGTTCGCGGCTGTCGCGCTCCACGGTAGCGCGTTGCAGGGTGGCGGTGTCGGGGTCGACATGCAGGCGACCGCGCTGGCCATCGAGCAAAAGCGGCGTGCCGGCGTTGAGCAGTAATACCGCAGCGCCAGCACCGACCAAGGCCGGAATGCCCAGGGCGCGAGCGACGATGGCACTGTGAGCGGTGGCGCCACCTCGGGCGGTGAGAATGCCGGCAACGCGGGACGGGTCCAAGCGCGCCACGTCCGAAGGGCCGACTTCTTCCATCACCAGGATGTAGGGTTCGCTCGGTTCCTGCACGCTTTGGACGCCGCATAATTGGGCCAGCACGCGGCGGCCGATGTCACGCAAGTCGGCAGCACGCTCGGCCAACAGGGCATCCTGCAAGGCTTCCTGCTGCTTGGCGGCAGCTTCGATCACGCTCATCCAGGCGGCCTCGGCGCTTTCGCCCTGCTTGAGGCGGGTGTCGACTTCGTCGGTGAGTTCCGGGTCGTCGAGCATTTCCTGGTGGGTGATGAAAATCTCGCGGATGGCCTTGGCCTGGCTACGCTCGATCAAGCCCTGGATATCCGTGCGCACATCGCTCAAGGCCGTGTGCAGGCGCTGGCGTTCGGCGGCGGCAGACTCACCGCGCAACGGGTAATCGAACACCTGCGGCACCTGGATATGGGCCGGGCCGATGGCGATACCCGGCGCGGCGGCAATCGCCTGGAGTTGGCTACCGCTCACTGGCGCGCTAAGCACGGGTTCGATGTCGACCGGTGCTGGCTGTGCGCTCACGGTGGGCAAAGGCTCGACCTCTTCGCCAAGGCCCTCTTGCACGGCGGCCAAGAGGGCGGGCAGTGCATCGCCGGCCACCGTCGGCTCGGCCACAAATTCCAGCATCTGGCCACGACGCGCGCCGAGGCTGAGCAACTTGCTCAGGCTTTTGGCCGACACGGCGCCCACCGCGCCATCGACGATGCGCACGCGGATATCGCCGTCAAAACTTTTCGCCAATTGCGCCAGGATCTTCGCCGGGCGAGCATGCAGCCCGTGGGCGTTGGCCAGGGGAATGCGGGCGCTGGGCCAGTCCGGTGGCAGTTCACCGCCCAGCACTTCCAGCACCGCGCGGCTGCTGGTGGCGCGCCCCAACTCCTGGCCGCGCCCTTCAATCAGCAAGGCACACAGGCGTTCAAGCAGGGTCTGGTGCGCTTCACCGAGGCTCGCCAGGCAAAACAGGCCGTGCAAAGGCTGGCCGAGGTAGCGCATGGGTTTGTCCGGCGTCACAAAGGCCAGGCCCGGACGCTTGACCGTCTGCTCGCTGTGCAACCACCACAGGCCATCGCCCAGGGGCAGCGCGTCGACCTGCTGCAACACGGCGGCAAAGCCATTGCTCACACAGTCGGCCTGGCGCAGCAGGCGTGCACCGCGCCACACCAACTCTTCAAAATCATCGGCCGACACGCCCAGGCTGATCATCTGTGCATCCAGCGCCAGTTCCTGGGGCGCGCCTTGCAACAGTTTCAACAGGGCTTCGGCACTGCCAGCACGGCGCAAGGCCTGGCCCAGGTCGGTTTCACCGAGAGCACGAGTGAGCAGTTGCAGCAGGCGAAGGTGTTCATCGGATTTAGCCGCGATGCCAATCGCCAGGTAGACGATCTGGCCATCGCCCCAGTCCACCCCTTCGGGGAACTGCAGCAGGCGCACACCGGTGGAAAACACCTGGTCGCGGGTTTCTGGCGTGCCATGGGGAATGGCAATGCCTTGGCCGAGAAAGGTCGAGCCTTGGGCTTCACGGGCTTGCAAGCCACTGAGATAACCTTCGGCAACCAGGCCATCGGCCACTAATTTGTCAGCGAGCAGGTGCAAGGCAGCAGATTTATCCACAGCCACCTGGCCCATGGATATCTGGTCTACAGTGAGCTCAAGCATGCCGTTCTCCTAGTTAGTGCGACGGGCGCACTAGGTATTGTTGTAGGTAAATATGTTCAAAATTAACTGACTGAGCGGTCAATTGGCAGTGGTCACTCAGCGGCGAACATCGTAAAAATACGCTTGCTGAAACGTTTAATCTAGAATTCATGGCAGATTACGCGTTAATTGCGCAAGCTTGAAGGGCCACTCGGCGCTTGCTGTGGGACATGGGTCGAATGGTGGAATCGGTTACGATTGGACAAAATGTCGGGGCGAGCTCCAAAAAACAAGGAAATCCCGGTTTGAAACTCAGTGATATCGCACGTCTGGCCGGTGTGTCCGTTACCACCGCCAGCTATGTCATCAATGGCAAGGCCGAACAGCAGCGCATCAGCAACGCAACCGTTGAGCGTGTGCGTGCCGTGGTCCAGGCCCATGGCTTTACCCCCAACCCTCAAGCCGCCGGGCTGCGCAGCCGGCACACGCGCACCTTGGGGTTCATCCTGCCAGACCTGGAAAACCCCAGCTACGCACGCATCGCCAAATTGCTGGAACAAGGTGCGCGGGCGCGAGGCTATCAGTTGCTGATCGCCAGCTCCGATGATGAAGCGGACAGCGAACGCCAACTGCTGCAACTGTTCCGTGCCAGGCGTTGCGATGCGTTGTTCGTCGCCAGTTGCCTGCCGGCCAGCGATGACAGCTATCGCGAGCTGCAGGCCAAGGGGCTGCCGGTGATTGCCATCGACCGGGAGATGGAGCCGAACCAGTTCTGCTCCGTGGTCAGCGACGACCACCAGGCCTGCCAGCAACTCACCAGCAGCCTGCTACAACCGCTGCCCAAGCAGATCGCACTGATTGGCGCGCGGCCCGAACTGAGCATCAGCCAGGCACGTACCGCCGGTTTCCGGGATGCGCTGCAAGGCTTCACGGGCGAAGTGATTATCGAACAGGGCGAAGCCTTCAGCCGTGACTGCGGCCGAGAGCTGATGGAGCAACTGCTGCAACGCCTGGGGCATCTGCCGGACGCGCTGGTAACCACCTCCTACGTACTGCTGCAAGGCGTGTTTGATGCGCTGCATGACTTCCCGCTCAAGTCGCGGCCCCTGCGCCTGGGCACCTTCGGCGATACGCAGTTGCTGGATTTCCTGCCGCTGCCGGTCAACGCCATGGCCCAGCAACATCAGTTGATTGCCGAAACCGCCCTGCGTCTGGCCCTGGCCGCCATTGAAGAGGAACAGTACCAACCCGGCGTGCATGCGATTGGCCGGACCTTCAAGCAGCGTATCCACGAGGCCTGAGCGTGGAGCTGATCGACACCCACACGCACCTGGACTTCGAGGACTTCGACCCCGATCGCTCACATGTCCTCGCCCACAGCCGTGAACTCGGCGTGCGGCGCCTGGTGGTGCTGGGGGTGTACCAGAAAAATTGGCAGCGGCTGTGGGACTTGGTGCAACAGGACGAGGGCCTGTTCGCCGCCTTCGGCTTGCACCCGGTGTATCTCGATGAGCATCGCCCTGCCGACCTGCTGGAGCTGGGCGACTGGTTGACGCGCCTGCATGGCCACCGGCAACTGTGCGCCGTGGGCGAAATTGGCCTGGATTACTTTCTGGAACAGTTGGACCACGAGCGCCAGCAACGGCTGTTTGAAGCCCAACTGAAACTCGCGGTGGATTTCCAGCTGCCGGCCTTGCTCCACGTTCGCCGCAGCCACGCCGCCGTGATTGCCACCCTCAAGCGCATCCGCGTGCCCAGAGGCGGCATCATCCATGCGTTCGCCGGCAGCGCTGAAGAGGCACGCGAGTACATCAAGCTCGGGTTCAAACTGGGCCTGGGTGGCGCTGCCACCTGGCCCCAGGCCCTGCGCATGCACCGGGTACTGGCGCAGTTGCCACTCGACGCCGTGGTGCTGGAAACCGACTCGCCGGATATGGCCCCAGCCATGTACCCCAACCAGCGCAATAGCCCGCAGCACCTGCCGCAGATCTGCACGGCCCTGGCCGAGCGCATGGGTATCAGCCCTTTATTGCTGGCTGAGGCGAGCACACGCAATGCGTGCGAGCTGTTCAACTGGTAGCGGGTTGATGACCTGCAACTTCAAGGTCATTGTCTGTCGATGGCGGGCATAGCGCACCACCAGCAAATGGCTCAGCACGGCGACCAGCGAAATGTTCAGTTGCCCGATCACACTGAGCAGCCCCAACCATTCAGCGACCAAGGCCATCAGCAAGGTTGCGCACGTCAGCATGATCATGCTCGGGCGCACCAGCGCCCAGTGGTCCAGGGCCTTGAACTGGCGCAACTGCTTGACACACTCCAACTGCAAACCGCAGTGGCAATACGTACAGTCAAACGGCACCTCAATGGCAATGGCGTTCAGTTGCCAGGGCTTGAGCTCAAACGTCATGTTGCATTGGGCGCAATGCCCTTTGATACCGATTGCGGCGGCCATCGTTTTGTCCCCTCGTGACCGTGACGGATGAAATAAATTTTCACCTATTCACGCCCCGATAAAACACGCATCGGTAAATCAGGACATAAGCCACATGGCCCGCCGCTTCGTCCTTCAGAACCTCCCTACACCCGAAACGCGCCAATCAATTGCTTCAACTCAACCACCTGGGTTGCCAGTTGCCGACTGGCCGCTTCCGTGTGCTGCGCGCCTTGCGCTGCATGCTCGCCGGCGCGGTTGATTTCGACAATGTTCTGGTCGATGTCTTGAGCGACCGCCGTTTGTTGCTCCACGGCGGCGGCGATCTGCTGGTTCTGATCGACGATCATCCCAACCGCCCCCAGGATATTTTCCAGGGCTTGCTGGACTTTTTCCGACTGCCCTACCGTGCCATTCGCCATTTCATGGCTGCTGCCCATGGCCTTCACCGCCGCGCCGACGCCGCTGTGCAAGCGGATGATCATCTGCTCGATTTCCTCGGTGGAGTGCTGGGTGCGCCGAGCCAGGGTGCGCACCTCGTCGGCCACCACCGCAAACCCGCGCCCTTGGTCACCGGCGCGCGCCGCTTCGATGGCCGCGTTGAGCGCCAGCAGGTTGGTCTGCTCGGCGATGCTCTTGATCACCTCCAGCACGCTGCTGATGGACTGGCTGTCGGTAGCCAGTTGGTTGATCACCCGCACCGATTCGTCGATCTCCGCCGCCAGGCGCGCGATGCCGCCTTGCTGGGATTGCACCAGCGCACGCCCGCTGACGGTTTCATCGTTGACACTCTGGGCACTGCTGACCGCCGCCGCCGCGCTGCGCGCCACCTCCTGGGCGGTGGCGGACATCTGGTTCATCGCCGTCGCCACTTGCTCGATCTGGCTGCGCTGGCCGGACACCGCCTGGTTACTCTGTGCCGACACCGCCTGCACCTGGCCGGCCTGCAACTCGACCTGGCTGACCGTATGCCCAACACGCTCGATCAGGTCATGAATCTTGGCCACGGTGCCATTGAACACCTGGCCCAGCTCGCCCAGTTCGTCACGGCTTTGCGCAACGAAGGTGACCGTCATGTCACCTGCCGCCACTTTGTCCATCATCGCCCCCAGGCGCCGCAAGGTGGTGCGGGTGGAGACAAAGAAACCGGCATAGAGATAGAAAATCAGTGCAAACACCGCCGCCAGGGCAGTGACCAGCAACACCATATGCAAACGGTTCTGCGCCAGGCGCTGCTGCAACTGCTGCCCGAGGAACGCCAGGGTGGCGTCATCCAATTGATAGGTCTTGGCCATCAGTTGGCTGACGCCGTCATAAAAGCCCTGCCAAGGCGCGTCGAGGGTCTCGGCCATCACCACCTGCTCTTCGAAAAACTCACTGCCTTGCTTAAGGCTCGTCTGGCTGGCTTGCGCCGAGATGTCGAGGGCGGCGTGCGCAGCCTTGCTGGCGCCCAGCGCGTCCTGCAGCTTCAAGCCATATTCACCGTGGAGTTTTTCCAGTTGCTGCAGCAGTTCGTCAAAACGGGTGCTGGAGGACGAATTGATAAAGCCCTGCCCCAGGGAGTACGCGCCCATGGCACGGCCTTCGCCCAAGGCTTGGGTGACTTGAGGGGTGACGGTGGTGACCAGGTCGCTGAGCTGGCGCAGATCACTTTGCGGATCACGGCTCAAACCGGCTTGGCTGGCAATGATCTGGCTGAACATCTGGGCCTGGTTGAGTAACTTGCCGATCAACGCCGCTTTGTTGAGCAGCGAGGTTTCCTGCTGCTGGGCCTTGAACGCAGCGATCAGTTCGTCGCGTTTACTGTCGAAGACGGCAACTTGCTCGGGCTGGGTCGCAATGGCGCGCAAGCCCTGCAAGCGCTCCACTACACTGGCTTCCAAAGCGCTGATTCTGGTCTCCAGGTCTGCCGCTTTGCCGGACTGGCCGAGGGTCGCGTTGATCTGAACCTGGTTGTTGAGGGTTTCCAGCTCGCGACGCAACGCCAGGCTGCTGCCGAGCAGGTCAAGGCTTTGCAGTTCGACGCGGGTGCCCTGGTATTCACGCCACGAGTCGCGCACCAGGTAATAGTTGGTCGCCAGCATCGGCAGCAGGAACAGCACGCTGATCAGGCTGAACTTCATGCCGAAGCTCAGGCGGTTCATCAGCGCGACGGCGGGATAGAGCAAGCTCTTCACAGGTGACCTCCCCTTCTTTTATTTTTATTGAGGCGCAGGGCGGCGGCAGATAGCCACTATTTGGCGCTCTATCTGTATAGCTCAATTCGAAAGGGAGTTTTGTAACGTAAGGTTAACGGCGTGTCTGGAGGCCCTAACGCCATGTAGGAGCGAGCTTGCTCGCGAAAAACTTAACGACGCCGCGTTTATTCAGGAAGCGCGCGTTATCGTTGAGGTTTTTCGCGAGCAAGCTCGCTCCTACAAATCAGGGGAGTACCGTCCAGATGGCAAACCCGGCATACCACAGCACCGCCGCGCGCAGCAGCAGTTCCCACAGGCGATCCAGGCTGTTGATGCCATCGGCCCCCACCACTGGCGGCGGGATCTCCGCAGCAGCCAGGCCGACTTTTTCCACCAGCTGTGCCGCGCTGATATCCCAACTCAGCAGTTCGTGGAGCATCACACGGCTGACCCCGACGAAATTGCCCACCAAGGCAAAGCTGGCCGCCAGCAGGCGTACCGGCAACCAGTCAAACGCGTGACGCAATTGCGTGGCGCGCTCGGCCACCAAGGGGTTCTGGCTGTGTTCGCTGGCCAGCGCCAACAGGCGGTACGCCAGGGCGGCCACCGGGCCCAGCAGGAAATACCAGAAAATCACCGCAAAGAAGCTTTGGTACGCCTGCCACAGCAGGTAGCCCTGGACGCGCTCCAGCAGTTGCTCGCCACTGTCGGCGCCAAGCTTGAGGTCGCGTTCGGCCACATGCTCGGCCGCTTGCAGGTCACCGCGCCGCCAGGCATCACGAAACGGCCCCAGCCCTGCCAATAGGTCGCCACGGCCCAGGCTATAGATCACCACCAGCAAATGCACCGGCAATGCCAACAGGCCATAGGCCACCGGTTCCAGCACCAGCAACAGCAACGCCAGCAATGCCACTGGCAACAGCACCAATACCAGCAGGATCAACCAGGGCCGCTTGCCCATGCGCGGGCTCGATTCCAGCCTGGCCAGCTCACGCAGCCATCCGCCGTCACGCTGCAACCGCAGGCGCAAGGCCGAGAACTTCTCGATCCATACCGCCAGCACCAACACCAGGAAACTCATCGTTCGTGTCCTCCATCCTGCAGGGCGCTGCGAAAGCGCGTCCAATCAAAAGCGGGGCCTGGGTCAGTCTTGCGCCCCGGAGCGATGTCGCTATGACCACAAATATTTTGGTAGGTGATATCTGGGTAAGCGGCCAGCAGTTGGCGCGTCAGGTCGATCAACGCCGCGTACTGGGCATCGGTGAACGGCAGGTCGTCCGTACCTTCCAGCTCGATCCCAAGGGAAAAATCGTTGCACACCTCGCGCCCCTTGAAGCAGGAGATACCGGCATGCCAGGCCCGGTCGCGGCACGAAACAAATTGCGTCACAGTGCCGTCACGTTCAATCAGAAAATGCGCAGACACCCGTAGGCTGGCTATCCCTTCAAAGTAGGGATGCTCTGAAATATCCAGGCGGTTCTGGAAAAACTCCTGCACCTTGCCGGTCTTGAACTGCGCCGGAGGCAAACTGATGTTGTGCACCACCAACAGCGAGATTTCGCCTTCAGGGCGCTCGTTGAAGTTGGGCGAAGGGCAATGACGAATGCCCTGGCACCAACCGCTGGCGGGGTCCAACTGCATACAGGCTCCTTGAGTGAGACGAGGTGTGACCAGTATGCCGCGTTCCACCCTGCGGTTGCGATCACTTGCCGCGATTGAGTTGCCGCAGGTTACCCACCACGGCTGTCAGCGCACGTTCGAACAGCGGGCCATCGTCCAAGCTGTGCAGGACGCCCTGCTTGAAAGCCAGGGCTAACTGGCACGCGCTTTTCTCCAGGACCTTGAGGCCCGTGCGGCTGACAAAAATATAGGTATCGGCGGGCGGCATGATTGCGGTCAACTTGCAGCGCAGGGTACCGGCTTCATGTTGCTGCAACGCAACCCAGGCACCGACTCGCAACTGCTGGACCTTGAGCAGGTCGGGATCGTCAGGGGGCATTGATTCGTCGGCGGCCGGCGGGCCAGCGTCCAGGGTAAAAGGCTCGCGGACTTCGACCAGTACCTCGCCGTCGAGCGGCTGAACATGCAGAGCCTGCAACCGCAGGAAAAACTCACGGGTACTGAAAGGATCGAACGCCGCACCGGCCAACCCGTCACGCAATGCTTTGAGCAGCCCGGGTAATTGCTCCAGCAAACGCCGGCCGGCTTCGGTGTCTTCACGCAGGCCCACGCTCCAGAGCAATTCATCCAGGGTGCGTAGCGCCGCCTGCCATTGCAGCGATTGTTCGCCGTGCTTGAGAACGGCCACTAACAGCACCTGGCTCCAGGCTTGCTGCACAAATTGCAGCACCGATGCCGGCAAGGTTTTGCCCGCGAGCCGCCGATTGAGCACCTGCGCCACACGTTGACGCGCCACCTGGGTATGCAGGCGCTCTTGCTCGGCGTCACGGGTATGCCGCTCAAGACGTTCACTGCGTGTGCGCTCTTGGGCTGTAAATGCGCTGAACGTGGTGAGCAACTGGGAGAAAATCGCCGGATCTTCGACGTACTCATTCAGCAACCGCTGTACGAGTTGCTCGATACACAGATAGAGGTTGTCCCGTGGGTGGTCATGGGGCGGGCTCCAGCCGATGACGGCGTTCGCGATGTCATTGAGCAAGCGCCGCGCCGGATGCTGCGTGCAACTGAGCAGGCTCTTGTCCAGCACCGCCACTTTCAGCAGCGGGATCTGCAAGCGGGCGATCAGCGCCTTGAAAGCGTCCGGCACACTGCTGTCATCGAGCATGAACTCGAACAGCATGGCCACCAGATTGATCACATCTTCGTCTGCTTCTTCCAACACCCGCGACTTGCCACTTTTGACACTGACCCGGGTGAGCAACTGTTCAAGCTGGCTGCGCAGGTCGAAATCGTCCTCGCACTCCGGCTCCGGTACATATTGCTGCAAATGCGACAGCAGGCGCAGCAGATCGCGGGTGGCAATGGGTTGCGGCTCGGCGCTGGCTTCAAGGGTCGGGGCCACGCTGCCACGCACGGCTACCAGCAGCGTCTGCAAGGCGCTGAACGCTTGCTGGCCGCTTTTATCCAGCGGCGGGTCGGCCACCGCTTGGCCGGTGCAGTCCTGGTGCTCCCGGGCCGCACGCCCGCCGGCTCGACGGGACGGGACCGCTTTGAGTTCCGGCAATACGCCAGTGGCGATCAGCAATTGGTTGGCCTCGCCATACAACAGGTCGGCGTCACTGAGCACGTACTTCTCAAACAGCTTGAGCATGACCAGCTTGACGCGGATCTCCACCCCCAGGCTACGCCCTGCCTGCAGGAAAAAATCGCAAAGCCGCGCCGGGCCCAAGGGGTTTTCCGGATCATCCAGGCGCCTGCCAAGCAGTTCACTCAAGCGCGCGTTCAATTGCCCCAGCGCCAAGCCATCACGGTGGCGCACCCGACCGAGCATCGCCTCCAGGGCCACGGCTTTTTCCACGTCATCGGCGCTGGTGCCGGGTACCGCCTCATAAGACACCAGCGGCACCAGGTGCGCCCCGCTGCACCGGGCCTGGCCCAGGTTGGCGAACGCCACGAACAACTGCTCCATGAACACGCGTTCGAAGTTCTTGCGCTTGAGGCGCAGGTCGCGCATGGCCTCGAAAAAAATATGATGGTCGACGGTGCTACGGGCCTTTTCGGCCATTTCAAACAGGGTGTCGTCGGCGTTATCGAACAGTTCCTGCAAACCCTGTTGCAGCTGTTGCGCAGCCTTGTCACGCACCTGCAGCAACACCACCGGCAGGCGCGCGAGCGGCGATGGCGTGGCCTGTGCCCTGTTGATAGGCACCACCTTCCCGTCATTGTGCATCCTGGCCTCCTGAAACGGCGGTTTTGAGAGGTGGAAAAGACCGGGAGCAGGCCCGGCAGGCCCTGCAAATATCCCGGTTACCACCAAGACGTCAAAGCTATGACGCCAATTGCAAGGCGCGAGATTATCTGGCAAACGAGGGCAGTTGCGCCAGCACACTCTGACTTTGTGCGGTAAATGAGTGGCGAGCCTGGGTTAGAACGCACGCTGGCCCTATAATCGAGGCACTTTGTTTGTGGAGCCTGTTATGCCGAACCTCCGTCTTGCCGACCTCACCGCCGAAATCGAAGCCAACGTGCGCCGCGCACTGCTGGAAGACATCGGCAGTGGTGACATCACCGCGCAGTTGATCCCGGCCGAACGGCTGGCCAAGGCCACGATCATTACCCGTGAAGCGGCCGTGATTGCCGGTACGGCCTGGGTGGATGCAGTGTTTCGTCAACTGGACCCACGGGTCGCCGTGCATTGGCAGGTAGCTGACGGTGAACGTGTCAGCCCCAACCAGGCGCTGTTCCACCTTGAAGGCCCGGCACGCTCGCTGCTCACGGGTGAACGCAGTGCGCTGAATTTTTTGCAGATGCTGTCAGGTGTAGCCACCCGAGCGCAGTTCCTGGCGGACTTTGTCGCGAGCACCCAGGTCAAACTGCTGGACACCCGCAAGACACTCCCAGGTCTGCGTTTGGCGCAGAAGTACGCGGTGACCTGCGGCGGTTGCCACAACCACCGTATCGGGCTGTATGACGCGTTCCTGATCAAGGAAAACCACATCGCCGCCTGCGGTGGTATCGCTCAAGCGATTACGGCCGCCCACGAGATCGCCCCGGGCAAGCCGGTGGAAATCGAAGTGGAAAGCCTGGAAGAGTTGCGCGAAGCCCTGGCGGCGGGTGCCGACATCATCATGCTGGATGAACTGAGCCTGGACGACATGCGCGAAGCCGTGCGCCTGAACGCCGGCAAGGCCAAGCTGGAAGCCAGCGGCGGGATCAATGAAACCACCTTGCTGCCTATCGCTGAAACCGGCGTGGACTACATCTCCATCGGGGCGATGACCAAGGATGTGAAGGCGGTGGACCTGTCGATGCGCCTCAGTATCTGAAGATGCCGTAACTGTAGGAGCGAGCATGCTCGCGAAAAACCCTAACGATAACGCGTACCTCTGGGGGCACGCGGTGGTCTTGAGTTTTTCGCGAGCAAGCTCGCTCCTACAGGCTGCTTTTAGACGACGAGGTTATTCATCTCGCAGTACTCGTCCCAATCGACACCCAGCACCTCGGCCGCCTCTTTGTGCAAGGCCAACCGCGCGGCTTCGAACTCTTCGGGTGTCGTGGTGTACTTGAGGGTCAGCTCCCAAGGCTGGAGGCTCTGGCTCTCGGCCTCGTCCTCGAATGCCCACTGAATCTGGTCGCGCTGATCATCGGCACTCAGGTCCTTGATCTCTTCTTTTAGCTGCGGCGTGTCCTCAAGGTAGTGCTTGAGCGCTTGTTCGTGCCGCGCTTCCTGGGTCATTTCAGTCGTGGTCATGTTGTTCTCTTAGATCGAGGAATGGGAATGCATCTGGGTCTTCAAGGTTGCGCAGATACAAAAGAGCGGGCGCAAATGCCCGGCTCACCTGGCCTTCAGAACCATTCTGGGATCATCTGAAAACATTGCCGTTGAAACAGTGGTGCCTGTGGTGCCCGAGACAGGAATCGAACCTGCGACCTTCGCGTTACGAGTGCGCTGCTCTACCGGCTGAGCTACACGGGCGGTGGGCTAAAGCTAGCACTGCATTGGGCATGCAGCAACTTGCTCGCTCACCGCCCGGCGACTGTCACGCGCCGTTGGCGCCGCAACCCTTGGCAGCATACTGAGGCTCTACCGTGGTGGCACAGCTCCAGCCGCTGGTGGCGCTGCGGGTCAGGGTGATGGTCTTGCCGAGCACGGGCGCGGGCGCATCGAGGATTTCACAACGGATAGTACCGACGCCCGAGGCCACATCGCCCGTCACTTCGATAGTGCAGTTGGCGGTAGGGCTGGTGCCCCCGATGAGGGCCAGGGTCGGCACGGTGCCCTGGTTAATGACGTCCTCGTAGCCGGCCTTTAACGCGCTGATTTCAGCCAACCCCGCGGTGAACTTGGCCTTGGCCTGGTGCTTGGTGTACATGGGCAGGCCGATGGTGGCCAAAATGCCGATGATCGCCACGACGATCAATAACTCGATCAAGGTAAAACCTTTTTGACGCATCTCTTTCACTCTCCAGAATAGAACCATGACAAGGCGCGTCCTGCGCCCCGTAGTGTGCAACGGCGCCAGTGTACTCATCCCCACGCAGCCGTTCGCCTGCAAGACGCACAATCTGACATTTTATCGCCCGGCACCAGCCTGCCCGACTCCGCCACCTGACTAAGCTATAAATTCTTCACGACCTGAGTGCGCCAACCTCACATGAACGACACTCCAACAATCTATGCCTGGGAGGGCATCAACCGCAAAGGGCGCCGGGTATCCGGGCAAATCGCCGGGCATAACCTTGCGCTGATCAAGGTACAACTTCGCCAGCAAGGGATCTGCCCCGAGCGTGTGCGCAAAAAATCTTGTGCACTGCCAACCTTCAAGACGCGCATAACGCCTGTGGATATCGCCCTGTTCACTCGCCAGTTGGCCACCTTGCTCAAGGCCGGCATCCCGCTGCTGCAAGCCTTCGACATCATCAGTGAAGGCGTCGAAAACCCACAGCTGCGCGAACTGGTGAAGGCGTTGAAACAGCATATTGCCAGCGGCCACCCGTTGGCCGCTGCCCTGCGTCAGTATCCCCGCCACTTCGATGAGCTGTACTGCAATCTGGTAGCGGCTGGCGAAATGGCCGGTGCCTTGGAAACCCTACTGGAGCGCGTGGCGATTCATCTGGAAAAAAGCCAACGGCTCAAAACCAGGATCAAGAAAGCCATGACCTACCCTATCGCAGTACTGGTAATTGCCACAGGGGTGAGCACAGTGCTGTTGATCCATGTGGTGCCGCAATTCCAGAACTTGTTCGCCGGGGTCAACGGCCAATTGCCGGGGTTTACCTTGGGGGTCATCGCGCTGTCGGAACTGCTGCAACAGGCGTGGTGGATGCTGGGGCTGGGTGTGGGCGCGGCGCTGGTTGCGGGGCGCCACGCCTACCGGACTCACCCGGGGTTTCGCCATGGGTGGGCAGCAGGTTTGTTGAAAGTGCCCGTGGCAGGCAAACTGCTGCACAAATCTGCGGTCGCCCGCTACGCACGCACGCTATCCACTACCTTTGCGGCGGGCGTTCCTCTGGTACAGGCATTGGGTTCGGTGGCTGGCGCCGTCGGTCATGGCCCCTTTAAACAGGCAATCGAACGTATGCGCCACGATGTATCCACAGGCATGCAGTTGAATCAATCGATGCATAACAGCGGCCTGTTCCCAGGCATGGCAATCCAGATGACCGCAATCGGTGAGGAGTCCGGCACCCTGGACCGCATGCTGGAAAAAGTCGCGAACCACTACGAGTCAGACGTGGACACCTTGGTCGACAACCTCACCAGCCTGATGGAGCCGCTGATCATGGTGGTATTGGGGGGGATTGTCGGCGCGCTGGTAGTCGCCATGTACTTGCCGGTATTCCAATTGGGGACGGCGTTTTGAGCCTGTTGCTGAGCGAACATCCCTGGGCGTTTGTAGGCCTGGCGCTGGTGTTGGGCCTGATCGTCGGCAGCTTCCTCAATGTGCTGGTGTGGCGCCTGCCCAAAATGCTCGAGCGGGAGTGGCGTGCCCAGGCCCATGAGATTCTGGAGTTGCCAGCCGAGCCCCGTGGGCCGGCCTATAACCTGATGCGCCCCAACTCATGCTGCCCGCACTGCAATCAACCGATTCGGCCTTGGGAAAATATCCCGGTGCTCAGCTACCTGCTGCTCCGGGGGCATTGTGCCCACTGCCGCGAACCCATCGGCCTGCGTTACCCCCTCACCGAACTGGCCTGCGCGCTGATCTCAACCGCTGTCGCCTGGCACTTCGGCTTCGGCTGGCAAGCCGGCGCGGTGATGCTGTTGAGTTGGGGCTTGCTGGGGATGAGCCTGATTGATCTGGACCACCAACTGCTGCCGGATGTGCTGGTGCTGCCGCTGCTATGGCTGGGGCTGATCCTCAACAGCGCTGACCTGCTGACGCCCCTGCCCGATGCAGTATGGGGCGCGGTCATCGGCTACATGAGCTTGTGGAGCCTGTTCTGGCTCTTCAAGCTGGCCACTGGCAAGGACGGCATGGGCCATGGCGACTTCAAATTATTGGCCTTGCTGGGAGCCTGGGGCGGCTGGCAGATTCTGCCGATGACCCTGCTGATGGCCTCGCTGCTGGGCGTGTTTGCCGGGTTGATTCTGTTGCGTTTGCGTAAGGCCCAGGTGTCAGCGCCGATGCCGTTTGGCCCCTGCCTGGCAATTGCCGGCTGGATTGCATTGCTCTGGGGTGGTCAAATAACCGACTTCTATTTGCAGTCTGTCGGTTTCAGATGACCACTTCTGTTGCAACACCCTGGATTCTTGGGCTCACGGGCGGCATTGGCAGCGGCAAAAGCGCTGCGGCCGAGCACTTTATCAAGCTGGGCATCGACCTGGTGGACGCCGATCACGCCGCGCGCTGGGTCGTCGAGCCGGGCCGCCCGGCGCTCGCGCGCATTGCCGAACATTTCGGCAGTGGCGTGCTGCAAGCCGACGGCCAACTGGACCGTGCCGCGCTGCGCAAACTGATTTTTGAGGTCCCACAAGAGCGCCTGTGGCTGGAGGCCTTGCTGCACCCGCTGATCGCCGAGGAAATTCGCAGCCACCTGGCACGCGCCCAGTCGCCCTACGCGATCCTGGTGTCACCGCTGCTGATCGAATCCGGACAGTACAGCATGACCCAGCGCATCCTGGTGATCGACGTGCCGCAATCGCTGCAGATTCAGCGTACCCTGCAGCGCGATGGCATCAGCGAACAACAGGTGCAGGCGATTCTCAAGGCTCAGTCCAGCCGCGAAGACCGCCTGAACCATGCCGATGACGTGCTGGTCAACGATAAGGACCTGGCCTGGCTGCACGGCGAGGTCGAGCGACTGCACCACTTTTACCTTACTTTGCGTGGAGGCCGATCATGAGCCAACCCTTGACCGTCGACTGCCCAACCTGCGGTGCCCCCGTGGAATGGAAAGCGACCAACCTCAACCGGCCGTTCTGCTCGGACCGTTGCAAACTTATCGACCTGGGTGCCTGGGCCGCTGAAGAACACAAGATTCCCGTGGCCCCGGACGCCGAAGACGAACTGTTTTCCGAAGACCTGCCGCCGCGCCACTAAGGCCGCATAAAGGCATATTCCTGCTGGTCGTCGAGGTTTTCTGCAAGGTATTGCAACTCGTCGGCCAGGTCTTCAAAGCTGCGTACACCCTTGCTTTGCTGCACCACTGCGCTGAGCATGGCGCGCAAGGTCAAACCGGGGTCAAAACCGATTTCCTGCGCTGCATCCTGGCTTCTGCGCAACTCCTGCCGTGCCCATTCATACACACTCATGATTCATGCTCCTGAAAATTTTGCCGAGCATGGACCTGCGCCGCTGCCCGGCATTTGACCTGGATCAACGCCGCGAATCGTCGTCCTTCCAGGGCGCCGAGAGGTAGCGGGTGCGGTTGAAGGTCTCCAGCCAATCGGGGCAAAACACCACCAATGCGCTGATGACCATGCCGTTGATAAAGGCTTCGGGAAAGATGATCAGCCACAGGTAACCGACAAAATCCTCCAGCCATTGCGGCATCGCAAAAAGGCCGTCGAACCACAGCAGGCCCAGGCCGGCCAACAGGCACAGCAATGCCGACAGTGCGGCAGCAAAAAAGCCCGAACAGAAGATATACACAAAGGGGTTTCGCGGCTGCGCCCGCTCTACCAACAGCGCGCACCCTTCGGTGACCAGCACCGGCAGCACGATCAGGAGCAGGCCATTGACGCCAAGCGCGGCCAGATCCTGGCGCCCCAACAGCATCAAGCCAAGCTGGGCGGCAAAGCCACCGACGATTGCCAGCGGCCAATCGAGCAGCAAGGTCACGGCGGTCATGCCGATAAAGTGATAGGACACGCCGGTATCGAAATCCCGCCGCACCAGCCACAGCATGAACAGCGCGAACACCGTGCCGAACAGCAAATGCTGGCGCCGCCGGTCGGCAAACAGCTCCACCCAGGGCGAGCGCAGGATCGCCCACATCACCACGGGCGCATACACCAGCCAGCCGATACCGAGGGTCTGGGGTGCCAGAACCGCTGCACTGATCACGGACGCTCTGCCTTAACCAAAAAACTCATCACACACCTCGTCCCTGGGCCTGTTTCATGTGAGCATTCTACACCCGCGTTTTAAGGCAAGACTTCCTGTGGTCATCATTTGAACGCTAAGCTGCGACTATGGATGACTCAGATTATTTGCGCCTGCTCACCGTAGCAGCCGAACAAGCCAACGCATTCCTGTCCAATGCCCGCAAGTGGGAGCGTGAGCGTTGGGTCTGCCAGCGCCTGCTGCAAGGCTTGAACGTGCCCTACCGTGTCGAAGAATTTCACGCAGCGGGCCAGGAGCCGCCCGACGTGCTGTTTCGCGACGCCAGCTTCGAGGTCTTTTTTGTGCTGGACGAGGGCCGTCGCCTGAACGACGAGTGGCGCGATGAGTTGCTGCGCAGGCGCAGTGCTTTCTCCCTGAGCCAACTGGTACGGCGCGAAGCCAAGCCACGGCGCATCCCCGCCCATGAGTACCTGCTGCGCCTGGCCCCCACACTGCGTAAAAAAGCTCACAACTACAAAGAACGCGGCATGGACTTGGGGGAGCTGGACCTCATTGCGTTTACCAGCCTCAAGCGCGAAGTGCTGGACCTCAACAGCCATTTTCCGCCGCCGACCGAATACCTGCGCCAGGGCTGGCGCTCGCTATCGCTGGTGGGGCCGACATTCGCGCGGGTCCTGTTCGCCCATCCCGACGCGCCGGACTTCTTGCGCAACAACCTGGGCCGCAGCATAGTGTTTGATGTCGGCATCAGCCTGTGATGCCCCTGGCTGTAACGTGGCGCCCCTTTGCAACGTCTACCTGACGAGGCCTTTATGACCAGCCGCCTGAAACCCGATGACCAAGAGCGTGTCGAAGAGTACCTGCAACTCTCCCAGAACAGAGTCGAGCGCAAGCCTTTCCGGCCGTGGCTGCTCCTCTGCGTGGTGCTGGTAGTGGTGATCGGGCTCGGTGCGCTGAGCCGCCTATTGAGTTACCTGACGCTATGAGCCGCCTGGCGCTCGCGAGGGTAACTGCTCCGATTTCTTTTAGCCTTGCGAGATATCCCCATGACCCATCGTATTATTATCGTCGGCGGCGGTGCCGGCGGCCTGGAGTTGGCTACCCGCCTGGGTAAGACCCTGGGCAAGCGTGGCAAGGCCAGCATCACGCTGGTCGACACCAACCTGACCCACATCTGGAAGCCCTTGCTGCACGAAGTGGCTGCCGGCTCGCTGAATTCCTCGGAAGACGAACTCAACTACGTCGCCCAAGCCAAATGGAACCACTTCGAGTTCCAGCTGGGCCGTATGAGCGGGCTTGACCGTGAACAGAAGAAAATCCAACTGGCCGCCACCCTCGACGAAGAAGGCCGCGAACTGGTGCCCGCCCGCGTACTGGGCTACGACAGCCTGGTGATTGCGGTAGGCAGCACCACCAACGATTTCGGCACCGAGGGCGCGGCGCAACATTGCCTGTTCCTCGACACCCGCAAGCAGGCCGAGCGCTTCCACCAGCAACTGCTCAACCACTACCTGCGCGCCCATGCAGGCCAAACCGACGCCGTTGAACAGATCAGCGTCGCCATCGTCGGCGCCGGTGCCACCGGGGTTGAGCTGGCCGCCGAGCTGCATAACGCCGCCCATGAGCTGGCGGCTTATGGCCTGGACCGTATCAAGCCAGAAAACATGCACATCACCCTGATCGAAGCCGGCCCGCGGGTATTGCCTGCCCTGCCGGAGCGGATCGGTGGGCCAGTGCATAAAACCCTGGAGAAACTAGGGGTGACGGTACTGACCAATTCGGCGGTCAGTGAAGTAACCGCCGACGCCTTGATCACCAGCAGCGGCCAGGTGATTCCGGCCAGCCTCAAGGTCTGGGCGGCCGGTATTCGCGCCCCTGGTTTCCTCAAGGACATCGATGGCCTGGAAACCAACCGCATCAACCAGTTGCAAGTCCTGCAAACCCTGCAAACCACCCGCGACGAAAACATCTTCGCCTTTGGTGATTGCGCCGCCTGCCCGCAGCCGGGCACCGACCGCAATGTACCGCCACGGGCCCAAGCGGCTCACCAACAGGCGTCATTGCTGGCCAAATCGCTGAAGCTGCGGATTGAAGGCAAGGAGCTGCCGACCTACAAGTACACCGACTACGGCTCGCTGATCTCGCTGTCGCGCTTTTCCGCGGTGGGTAACCTGATGGGCAATTTGACGGGCAGTGTGATGCTGGAAGGCTGGCTGGCGCGGATGTTCTACGTGTCGCTGTACCGCATGCACCAGATGGCGCTGTATGGGTTCTTCCGCACGGCGATGCTGATGCTGGGCAGCAAGATCGGCCGCGGCACCGAGCCGCGCCTTAAATTGCATTAACAACGCATAACACCTGTGGGGGGCAAGTTAAGCGAATCTTGCCCCTTGTAGGAGCGAGCTTGCTCGCGAAAAACGTCAACGATAACGCGGGCTTTCTAAGTGAACGCGGCGCCTGTGAGTTTTTCGCGAGCAAGCTCGCTCCTACAATAACAGGCAAAAAAAATCCCCGTATCTTTCGATACGAGGATTTTTAATATGGTCGGGGTAGGGGGATTCGAACTCCCGACATCCTGCTCCCAAAGCAGGCGCGCTACCGGACTGCGCTATACCCCGGTAATAAAAAGGCGACCTTTCAGTCGCCTTCTTCGATCAGCGCTTTTGGCCTCTGATCTTAAGATTCGATTCCAGCCTGAACTGGTCTCAAAAATGGTGGGTCGTGTGGGATTCGAACCTACGACCAATTGGTTAAAAGACAATTGGTTTTAGTGCTTCATAGCCCAGGATCGTGTTCGCTACACATAGCTGTTTCCGTGGCCTCGCAGCCTCTAATGAACCCACATTAGAGGCTCCAAACCATGAAAATCTCTGCGGTCGTTTCGACCAAAGGCGGCGTAGGCAAAACTACCATCGAGGCCAACCTCGGCGCTTTTTGTGCGGATGCAGGCCTGCGCGTGCTCATGATCGACCTAGATCCTGCACAGCCTTCGCTCTCCTCGTATTACCAATTGGTCGATGAAGCTCAAGGAGGCATCTACGACCTGCTGGCATTCAATATCACCGAATCAGCCAAGATCATATCCAGCACCACGATACCAAACCTGTCGCTTGTCATTTCCAACGACATCAACAACCAACTGAACAGCCTGATCCTGCAAGCACCTGACGGACGGTTGCGACTCGCCAACCTGATGCCGGGCTTCAAAGATCATTTCGACCTGGTACTGATTGACACCCAAGGCGCCAGGTCGGCAATGCTCGAAATGGTGGTCCTAGCCTCTGATTTGGTCATATCCCCACTTCCGCCCAATATGCTCGCTGCACGGGAGTTCAGCCGGGGATCCATGCAGATGCTGGACGGCCTGCGCGCCTATGGGCGCCTGGGCATGAAAATCCCTCCTGTGCGGATCGTCGTCAACAATCTCGACCAAACCACCGACGCGCAAATGATCGAGCAGTCGGTACGGGAAATTTTCCAGGACAATGACGAAATCAACGTTCTGGAATGCGTCGTCCCCTCCGCAGTGGTGTTTCGTAACAGTTCATCCCTGGGCGTCCCAGTACACCGCTTGGAATACAGACAGCCTTCCAACCGCATATCCCCTGCAGCCCTTGTCGTGATCCGCCAATTGGCCATTGAGCTTTTTCCAGAATGGCGTGACCGCTTCGAGGCCATGACCGAGGAAAAGGTAGCTAACTTGGTGAGGGAGGGTCGTTGAAATGGCGAAGCCCTCCATTACCGACGCCCGCAGTATTACTGCAAACCTCATCCTAGAGGTTGGCAAGTACTACAGCGCTCAGCAATTGCGCAGCTTGCAAGCCAAGCTCAGTGGAACCGCACGAGAAATCCGAGCCCTGACAAGCGGTTACCAATTACCCGGTCGGATTGGCGCTCAGTTGAGCGTTGACCAGCTTCAGCTTTTGCAGGACGCCGCGAAGCTTATCGAGTCAGTGAACTCGAACATTAAGCACGCGAAGGAAAAGCGCGGCCGCGACGAAAACCAAGCCAAACGCCGTCAGCAAAGTCGATATGCCGAAGCCAAACGCCTGGTAGCTGAAACATATTTAGAACCCTTTGCTCCTGAGCCAACGGCTTTGGACCCTCTTCTAGATATTCTTAAAACAGCGCTGACGCTTAATCGAGCAGACGTTTTCAGGAATGGTTATTCCCCTAGGGAGTTCAATCTCAGGCTCCGTGATTACCTGTCGCCTGCCAGAACTCGAAAGCTCATTGGCTGGACCAGCCCAAGTGCTTTTTGGATAAGCACGGTTCTCTCTCTTCGTAATGACGTTGTGCAAGCTGTTGAGCAAGAGATTGCTTACGACGATGGGTCAAGTGTTCAAGACCGCCTTGATGCCCTGAAACAGAAGGTTGCGGACTGCCTTGCCCGGACTCACCTCTCTGCTGATGAGGAAGAAACACTTCGCCTGTGGTCAGAGGCGCTCTCCCCCCGCCTCCAACAGGAAGGGGGTGAATGATGGACAAGCAAAAAGTCCTCAGCAAGGTCGCCAAACTCATGGCGCTGGCCAAGTCACAAGGCGCTGCCCCAAACGAAGTGGAAATTGCACTTCGTCAAGCTCGCCATTTGATGAATCAGTACAACTTGGAACACACCGAAGTCGCTGCCCATACAATCGAAGAATCCATTGTGGGTACCAAAACCCGTCGGGCACCGCAGGATTGGCTGCACAACCTGGCCTCAATCTGTTCCCAAGCCTTCGATTGCAGCCACTTGGCGTATTTCAATCCGCTACTTGGCTGGTCCTTCAAGTTCTTGGGGAAAGGTATTTCACCCGATCTGGCAGCTCACACCTATTCAACGCTGCATCACCAGCTTGTCGCAGCCCGACGAGCTCATGTTGCCCAGCAGAAGCGCTGCCAACTGAAAACCAAACGTCACCGCGGCCAACTGTTTGCCGAGGGCTGGCTCAATGCCGTCGCCTCTAAGGTGAACCAGTTTGCAGGTGGGATAGACGAAAACACTGCGCTGGAGATCCAAGCCTACCTGGAATGGCATCATCCAAAACTAACGCTAGCCATTATCAAGCCCATCGAAGCCAAAGGTCATGACACCCGCTCTTTGCAAGCGGGATGGGACCAGGGCAAGCATGCCAGGCTGCATCGTGGTGTCGGACAGCAGTCACAAGGAGCCCTTGGGCATGGAGGGAGCCAATGAGAACTCATTCGCTTTCACCTTTGGCCATGGCGGCGCTGGAACAAGCCAGATCCCAACTTGGGCTTGCCCCGGTTCACAAACACCATGTTTGGAGTGAGGCAGAAGAGCGCTCGCTCATTGCCCGCTATCCCAATGAACCGACTCAGGTCCTAGCCGCCGAATTGGGGCTCAGCGTCTATCAGGTCTATGCCAAAGCCAAACGGCTGGGCTTGAGCAAAAGCGCCGAGTTTCTTCGCAGTAGTCTCTGTGGCCGGCTTGACGGCAAGTTGGGCGCAGAATTCCGCTTTCCCAAGGGATCCGTCCCATGGAATAAGGGCCTTAAGGGGCTCCCCTCCTCTGGCCGTATGACTCAGACGCAGTTTAAGGCCGGCAATAAACCGGGGAACTGGCTGCCTATTGGCAGCCTGCGCACAACTCCTGACGGTTATCAGCAGAAGAAAATCACCGATACCGGTTACCCACCCGTTGACTGGAAAGCCGTGCATGTACTGCTTTGGGAGGAGCATCACGGACCAGTCCCTATAAACATGTGCGTGTGCTTCAAGGACGGCAACAAGGCCCATATAGCCCTGAATAACCTGGAGTTGCTGACGAGAGCAGAACGTATGCGTCGGAACACCATTCATCGGTATCCGGAAGAGCTGAAATCCGCAATACGCGCTATCGGCAAACTCAAACGCACCATCCGGGAGGTTGAACATGAAGAACAAGATTGAAGATCTACGTAATCACCTGTTCGTCGCGATCGAGAGCCTCCTGGACCCAGAAAGACCAATGGAAATCGAACGGGCCAAAGCGGTTGCCGAGGTTGCTCAGGTCATGATCAATTCAGCGAAGGTTGAAGTCGACATGGTCAAAGCCCTGGGGGCACGCAACGGGAGTGGTTTTCTTCAGATAGGCCAGGAGTCTGGGAAATGAATCACCTTGACCTCTCACCTCCCTACTCCGTAGAGGCTGAACAAGGTGTGTTAGGTGGGCTACTGCTCGACAACAACACCTGGGATCTCGTCGCAGACAAACTGGATGCCTCTGATTTTTTCCGACACGACCATCGGTTGCTGTTCCGGACAATGGCAAGCCTTGCTGACAAGTCCATTCCGTTCGACATCGTCACCGTCCACAACGCGTTGGAGGAGCCAGACGAAGCCGGAGGGCTGAGCTATCTGGGCGAGCTGGCCAAAAACACGCCGTCTGTAGCCAACATCGAGCATTACGCATCCATCGTGCGTAATCGCTCTCGGCTCAGACAGCTCATGTCCCTTGGATACCAATGCTCTCGCGAGGCGACAGACCCGTTGGCAAGTGCGGAGGATGTTCAAGAATCAATTGAACAGCAACTGTTCGCTCTGGGTGAAGGCAAGAGCGCAACGGAATTCGTCAATATCAACCAATGCCTGACGAACGTCGTCGAACAAATAGACGAACATTTCAACGGCAATATCACCGTGACCGGCCTGCCTTCAGGCCTGGAGGACCTGGACGAGCTGACGTCGGGTTTTCAAGAAGCCGACCTGATCATCCTCGGCGCGCGCCCGTCTATGGGGAAGACCTCTCTGGCCTTGAACTTCATAGATACGGCTCTGCAGGCAAAGCTTGATCGTACAGTTCAGGTTTTCAGCATGGAAATGCCGGCCAAAGCACTGATGTATCGATTGATGGGCATCCTAGGCCATATCGATCTGGGCAGGCTATTGAAGGGCAAGCTCGATGATGATGATTGGCCGAAGCTGACTGCAGCGGTTTCTCGTATTAATGGCTATGGAGAGCGGCTGGTCATCGACGACTCATCAGCGCTCACGCCTGCAGTAATCAGAGCTAAATCTCGTCGAGCAGCTCGTCGCTTCGGACACCCGAGCTTGATCCTGATCGATTACCTGCAGCTCATGCGCTGCCCAGGTCAGGAAAACAGGGCCAACGAGATCAGCGCTATATCCCAGTCCCTCAAGGCCCTAGCGAAAGAGATGAATTGCCCGGTGGTTGCGCTTTCCCAGCTCAACCGAGAACTGGAGCGACGGCCAAATAAGCGTCCGATCAACGCAGACCTGCGTGATAGCGGTGCGATTGAACAGGACGCGGACCTGATTATGTTCGTCTACCGGGACGAGGTGTACCACCCTCAGAGCGAACACAAAGGCATTGCAGAAATCATTCTCGGCAAGGCGCGTAACGGCCCAACTGGGACCGTACGAACAGCCTTCATCGCCAATCAGACCCGGTTTGCCAACCTCAGTCCCAACGCCGGCTGGCAAGGGGCTCAACTATGAAAAAGCACACCTCAGCGATGAATACTCTCGTACGCATCACTCACTGGTGCCTTCAATGCGATAGCCACCACCCGAAACATCAAGTGAGTGGCGCTCCAGCCTTACCCGGCGGTGAAGTGGACGAGCTTATTTGCCCTACTTGCAATAGCTATGACATCGAGGAGCTTCAGGAGGTGTCGGATGCACAGTAGCGCCGAGCTATTTCCTAGTATCCATGCCGGTGCCGTGTTCGAAGCCTCTGCTGTGGCTCATGCCCATAAATCTGGGATCAACCCGGTGGAGCTCGACGCATTAGCTCAAGCGATCGGCCGCCTTGCTCGTGACCACAGCACCGTGGTCCCAATGAGCATGCGTGAGGATCTGTTGGAGTTTGAGAAGCTCGGCTACGTCGAGCTGACCAACACGCCCAGCGCAACAATTACCGTTGAACTGCTCTGTGCGGGCGCCTTGCTATCCAGCTACTTCTGGTCGGTTTGGGTGCCCCGCTACCTCCAGTGCTGCTCGCTGAAAGTGGCCGTCATGTCTCACCTGCAACACCCCGCGGAAGTTCAGCACTGCAGCGTGGTGTTCCGCGTGCCTGGAGCACGTGAGGCTACGCGTCACTTTTTGCATGAGCTCGGTACCAAGTTTCCTGGCGATCAGGCTGAAATCATCGCGATCCAGACCGGTAACGTTCTGGCAGACAGGGATGCAGAGCTATGACCACCAATCTCCTACGCGGAAAAAGCGAGAGCCTTCGTGTACTCGTGAAGTTTGCTGAAGCGAATGGCTGGACGGTGTCTCGCACTCAAGGTGGCCATATCAAGTTCACGAAATCTGGCCTTGGATCGATTTACACCTCATCAACCGCAAGCGATTACCGCTCAGGCCTCAACGCCAAAGCCCGTATTCGTCGTGCTGATCGAGCTCAAACCCTACACTCGCAGGAGGCAATCTAATGCCTATCCGTCATTGCATCGTCCACCTGATCGACAAAAAACCCGATGGCACACCTGCTGTTCTCCAGGCACGCGATTCGGAGCTATCCGAATCGGTCGCCATCGAGAACATGCTTGCCGACCTCAACGAGAGCTATAACGCCAAACAAGGCAAGGCCTGGGGTTTCTTCCATGCCGAGTCCGGCGCGCACCCGTTTAGCGGCTGGTTAAAGCAGTACTTTGAAGGTGACCAGGACTTCACCGCCTTCAGCCACACGGCGGTCGAGCATCTGCAAAAGCTGATGGAAGAGTCCAACCTCTCCACCGGTGGCCACGTACTGTTTGCCCATTACCAGCAAGGCATGACCGACTACCTAACTGTCGCCCTGCTCCACCACAGTGAAGGCGTGGTGGTTACTGACGATCTGGACGTCACTCCTTCACGCCACCTGGACGTTGGCCAGTTGCACCTGGCAGCGCGTATCAACTTGTCCGAGTGGCAGAACAACAAGCAATCCAAGCAGTACATCTCGTACATCAAAGGCAAAAACGGTAAGAAGATCTCGGGGTATTTCAGCGACTTCATTGGCTGCATGGAAGGCGTCGACGGCCCGGGCGAAACCCGCGCCCTCCTCAAGGCGTTCAGCGACTTCGTTGAAAACGAAGACCTGCCAGACGAATCGGCCCGCGAGAAAACCAAGGCCCTGGTGGACTACGCCACCAGCCAGGCCAAGCTCGGTGAACCCATGGGCCTGGAGGAACTGTCAGGCTTGATCGATGAAGATCGCCCCAAGGCGTTCTACGACCATATCCGCAATAAGGACTACGGCCTGTCGCCGGAAATCCCCCTGGATAAACGCACTCTCAACCAATTCCGTCGGTTCACCGGCCGTGCCGAAGGCTTGTCCATCAGTTTTGAAGCGCATCTGCTAGGGGACAAGATCGAGTACGACGAGGCGTCCAATTCATTAGTCATCAAGGGGTTACCTACCCAACTCACTGATCAGTTGAAACGTCGCTGAACACACTTTCTACCCTAGGCATCGGAGCCCACCATGAGTAACAAACCACAGCGTCTGCATGAAGAAAAATTCGTTATTCGCCTGCCCGACGGGATGCGCGAACGCATCGCGTTGGAAGCACGTGAAAACGCCAGGTCGATGAACTCAGAAATTGTTTATCGGCTGGAGACAACTGCCGAACTTGAAGCTGCTCTGGATCGTGCTTTGAAAATCATTGACCAGCTTTTGGCGGCAAGCCCGGCTTATGAGCAGCCAGGAGCCAGAGTATGAAAGCGTCTTTGGCCCAAACCATGAAAGATAAGCTGTTGCTGCCGGCGTTTGAATCGAAGTCGCCGGTGGCAGCGCGAATGAGCGACCCCATCGTCGATACCCCCATGCTGTTGACTCTCGACGAAACGCTGCCGTATGACGAAAACCCAAGGACGACTCGTAACCCGAAGTACGATGAAATTAAAGAGTCGATACGAAATCGGG
Source organism: Pseudomonas sp. FDAARGOS_380 (assembly GCF_002591235.1). Taxonomy (NCBI): domain Bacteria; kingdom Pseudomonadati; phylum Pseudomonadota; class Gammaproteobacteria; order Pseudomonadales; family Pseudomonadaceae; genus Pseudomonas; species Pseudomonas sp. FDAARGOS_380. The sequence goes on from NZ_CP023969.1 coordinate 788,521, forward strand.
GACTCGATACGCCACCTCCCGTCACTCGTAAACCTGGGGAAGATAAGTACCGGATCCGCAACGGCGGCAACACTCGCCTGGCAATTTTAAACGAGTTGTATCGTGAGACCGGCGACGAGAAGTACTTCAAGTTTCACTGCCTATTTCGACCCTGGGACGCCGTTCGGGGCGAAATCATCTCGCTCACCGGCCACTTGGCTGAAAACGACCTCCAAGGCCAGCTCCTGTTCATTGAGCGGGCTATTGGGGTCGACAAAGCGAGAGCGCTGTATGAAACAGAGGCAGGGGAGTCTATCTCATTACGTGAGCTTTCACGGCGGCTGTCAGCGGATGGCTACCCGGTCTCCGCGTCTCACTTGAGTCGTATGCACGACACCATTCGGTACTTACTGCCAGCAATTCCAGGCGCGCTGTACTCTGGACTGGGAGTAGACAGAATCATAAAGCTTCTGTCTTTGCGCAAAACAGCTCTTCAGTGCTGGGATCGCAATTATCAAGAGCAGGAGCAGCACCTTGATTTCGATACGCTTTTCCAAGATGTACTGTCCCAGTTTGAGGGCGACGCTGAAGAATTTCTATTCCAGCGATTTCAGGACGAACTGATAGATCACCTTAAAAAGCCGCTGAACCTCGGCTACGAGCAAATACTGTTGGAAATCACTCAGAACCAGGACCAATTGCGCCGGTCTACGCCGGTTCTTGAGCTGCCACAGTACCCTGCATCGCAATTTGAGGGGGGGACTCAACTTAACGTTTCGAACAATGGCATTGAGGCTAATCAGAACCCTCTACAACTACCCCCTACTACTTCGGGGGGCAGCACACATAAGACGACGCCCTCCAAAGAGAGTCCTTCACCTCAAGGGGTGCAACAGCAACTGGCCCCAACTCCGCAGGAGCAAATGAGCCCACAAGAGCGCCAAGCACGTATCGATGGGCACGTTGCGAGCCCTGTGAAGACTTCTCCCAGAGTCGACAAGATGAAACGGGAGCTCGCTGCGCTTGACGGTGAGGTCTTGCCCGACTTCGCCTCCAATGCCTTGGTGGCCATCCCTGTTCAAGCTGGCGGACTCAATCCCATTTCTGACCTTTGGTACATCGAACGCGAAATAGACAATACCGCGACCCTGCGTCAGCACATCGCTCAATTGGCTCGCGAAATAGCCAGCTCGGTCAAAGCCCCAGGTCAATTTATCGATATCGATGGTGGCGTCGGGTTCAGCTACCGACACCCCGAAGCGGAAGTCGAAATTACTGCCACAGCCCAACATACCTTGACGCTGCTCCAGTCTTTGAGCGGCTCGATGGCCATCGTACTGAAAATGATTCAGCAGCAACCCAAGCTTCAAATCGACGCGTTGGCTGACTTTGAGTTCGCAGCCGGACTGGGCCAGATCTTACTGGGCCAGCCTCACACAAAAGATCAGCCCCCTGAAAGTGAATGCCGTCTCAGCGACGGCGCTCTAGTGAAGCTGTTCCGCATTATTCGTCTCGCAAGACGTTTGATTGACCTGGAAATCCAGTCAGTCGCCAACAACGGTCCGAATTCAGCCAGTTAACACACGGACTCTACAAGGGGGAGTCGTCATGTCCAAGACACCAATAAATGAAGCAATCCTGTCACAGGTGCTTCATCACATGCGTAATGGCCAACTTCGGCGCTGCATCGAAATGGGCCTGGAGCCAGAGATATTGGCTCAGCTCCAACAACCTTCAGTACTGAGCTTGCTGCTTAACACTCCCGTGTCTTGGTGCAACGTCACCATTGATGGGGACATGGTAAAAAAACTACTGTCAGGCGCGCAGCGTTCTGATGAAGAAGTGCGCATGATTGAACGTGCGCTGCGACTTGGCGCGACCACTCAAATGCTGCAACAGTTCTTCGGGCTGTCTCCGCAGGATGTGGCCCTTCAACGCCTAATGATCGGCGTGACGGCACGTCGTGGCCGTTGGCGCGAATTCAGTGAGGAGATGGACGCTCAGCTTTGGTACCGATGGACGCACCTAATGCAAGAGCATCAGGTAGAGCTTGGCGACAGTCTCGCGTTGCTGGACATCGCCATGTTGGTCGCCGAGGAACTCAATGCTCCACAGGATACTAGCCCAGATGAGACCCACGAAAACCTCAGCCTGGCCATCATCTGGCATCGCATTCAGTCCTGGATAAAGGAAGGGCTTTACCCTCCTGCAAACCCTGGCCTTCCGAGAAGGCTACAGCTTGTGTCTTCTCAACGACTTGCACAGCCTGCAGCGACATCGGTGGAAGGTGACTCTGTATTATGAGGTTGTCTCGGCTTCCCTTGTCGACGCTTTTAGACTCGGCCTCGGGTCACCTTGAAGCTCATTTGCTTCAGAAAAAAGAGTCGGCGCCTCCGGGGATTGAAGGGTCTTCCCCCTACTCCGGAATTATTTTCAGCGGGAACCCACACGAAACGGTTCCTCGCCGATTGCTTTTGGATGATCGCTTAACCCCGCTTGAAAGAAACACCTGGCAGGTATTTCGCCTACTGATCAATGACGACGGCCTTACGGCGTTCCCTACCTATGACCAACTGCGGCCATATTTGGGTATGCAACCCGGTAGGCCTGCCTCGCGTGAAACTGTATCAAAAGCATTAGTGACCTTACGTCTCACCCGTTGGCTTAGCCTGGGGCGACGGGTGCGCAATGATCTGAGTGGACAAGTGCAAGGCAACGTCTACCTGCTTCACGACGAACCGGTCACACCGGCCGAAGCTATAGAGTTCGACAAGGACTACTTGCAGCTACTCGCGCAGTCAATGCAGCACCAGACCAAGGTGATTCGCGAAGTGGCAGAAATTGCCTGGAAGGAATTTGCAGCTGATCCTGATGTTGGCCAACGCTTACCTAGCAGGCTGGACATCATCGAATCCCGCATGAATAGCCAGGCCTGGACCAAAGCGCAGGCTCCAGTCGTTCTTAAAGCGACTGAGTTCGGAATCCGAACTCAGCAAAATATAGCTCTATCTCCACTGAGTTCGGATACCGAACTCAGTGAAAAAGGCGAAGAGCGAATCGCTTTGGAGCAGAGTTCGGATGCCGAACTCAGCCGTAAATCACTGAGTTCGGACTTAGTTCGGCATCCGAACTCATATAGTACGTATACAGATACACACAAAGATGTTTGTAAAAGCTCTGTACATGTACCGCCCACACCAAACGACATCGCTGCCGATTTGCTCGGTGCACTGCATCGACTACCGGTCGAGCAAAAACAGAACGCGGTCCTGGCGCTGCAAAAGGTTCCAGCAGAGTTGAAAACCGCGCTCATCAAACAATGGGTCCACCGCTGTGACTCGGGAGGGGTCCGAAACCCGCTTGGATACTTAATGACGCTCGTCGGCATGGCCGTTCGCGGCGATTTCAACAGCCAATGGAACCCTGACGACAAGGCAAAAGCGAGCCCCGAGCGTCAAGACGCTTCAGCCCCGCCAGAGGGCGCAGAGCAGCCGACGAAGACGCTAACGCAGACGCGTAGCCCTGAGTCGATACAAACCGCAAAACACACACTCAGCGGAATGCTGCATCTGCTGAAGCCTAATCGGGGTACACATCCATGATGTCAGGTGGACAACCAGAATATCGTGGTAACGCGGCCCAGAGCGAAGCGGTCGTGACCGGAATCTGTGCCAGCTACACAGCAAGTGTTGCGGCCCGCAACACCCTGACAGGAACCGAAATACGCCGCGGCCGCCACGCAAGTGACTCGGCCCAAATCACTTGCCCAGGATCCGGCATTCGTGCCAGCGACACGGCAAGTGTTGTGGCCCACAACACCCTGACAGCATCCGGCACCGGAGGTGGCCGCCATATAAGTGGTGCGGCCCGCACCACCTTGGCAGGATCCGGCATCCGTGCCGGCGACATGGCAAGTGTTGTGGCCCACAACACCCTGACAGCATCCGGCACCGGAGGTGGCCGCCATATAAGTGGTGCGGCCCGCACCACCTTGGCAGGATCCGGCATCCGTGCCGGCGACACGGCAAGTGTTGTGGCCCACAACACCCTGACAGCATCCGGCACCGGAGGTGGCAGCCATATAAGTGGTGCGGCCCGCACCACCTTGGCAGGATCCGGCATCCGTGCCGGCGACATGGCAAGTGTTGTGGCCCACAACACCCTGACAGCATCCGGCACCGGAGGTGGCAGCCATATAAGTGGTGCGGCCCGCACCACCTTGGCAGGATCCGGCATCCGTGCCGGCGACATGGCAAGTGTTGTGGCCCACAACACCCTGACAGCATCCGGCACCGGAGGTGGCCGCCACGCAAGGGATTCGGTCCGCACCGGCGAGTTTCAGCTCTTCCTATATAGAAGCCTCAACAAATCCCCTTCCATCGGGCTACGTATTTAATGCTGCGTCTCCTATAGCCAAATTGCAGCATGGGTACGTCAATCCTCTTCCCAAGGAAACACTGCACCATGGCTGATAACTTCCGGCTCAACATCGGTTCACTGCGCAGCGATGTGAAGCTCACCCTTCACACTCACCACGCCGCTCGTATATGGATGGGGCGCCCTAAAAATGACCTCAAAGCCGGCATCATTGGTCTGTCAGGGTTCTGCACTGTCGTCAATCGAATGTCTCGAGGCGCCCAACAGGATGATCCCTACTCTGACTGGTGGATGATCCTCCTCGAGGAAAAGATCAACGATTCCAAGGAAGCGTTAAAGACCATCGAAGATCGCCTGGACACAGCCATGGCCTCTCTTCCACCGGCCATCAGCATTAGCGAAAACCTCTCGATCCAGCCTGTCAGCCTCCCGCTGTACATCTCCAATCCCCTGGGATTTCAGGCTGTGTACCTGCTGACGAACTACGACGAAATTGTCAGACGCATTCTGTTGGCCCAGCACGTTGGCCTTGTCGGGCGCCACGATATGGAAACCTGGATCGACGAAGGCGCAGCGGTACTGCGGAGACTGTTTGGTCTGGCCCAGATCTATAAGTACTCAGGCGCTGCCCGCGACGACTTCGCTGCAAACAATGCCAAGGCTGAAGCAGCCCGCAAAATGTACGAGCGGTACGGTGAGCTGCCACAAGACATCCTGGAAGGCACCCGCCGTTCGAATTTCGCGCCACCGATCATCCGCGGTCAGCAGCAAACCGAGACGGATGATCATCTCGATGACCCCGTTGAGGGTTAAAGAGCATGGGCCAGATTCCCTCCAATGATGGGTCGCTGCAACAGACCGCCTTCCGGCCACTGCAACAGGAAGCCTTTCAGCGACTGCAACAGGCTGCCTCACTAAAGGGCCTTTTAAAGCCTTTTAAAGGTAAGGGGGAGCTGACCCAATTTGCCGATCTTTGCCGAGCTCAAGAATCGGACTTAAAAGCTCTTGCCCAGGAAGTGCTGAGCCAGGCCCGCCGATATCCATTCACCCTAGTTCCAGTGCGGTTGACTGAGCAGAACACCCAAGCCGGCACCCAGTTTTTGAGATGGCAGCAGGTGACAGATCGGCGGATGGGCGTAGGGGTTTGGGCAGAAATGATGGGCTCACCCAGAACACCGGAATCCATGCTGCAGGATCTTTACGTGATGGAGCTGCAGCGCATCACCTTGAATATGCAAATGAGTTTGCTGCACTCGATCACCAAACAGGCCGCCGAGTGCGCAGAAAAAATGGGCCAGGCAGAGGCCGTGTATACCGCTCGCCTGCAGCAGCTCAACAACCCAACGCAACACCAATAACCTCGGAGAATACTCATGGGCACGCCCGTACAAGGCTGGGAAGGCAATATCGGTTCTGCACCGGAATTCAAAGAATTCCCCAACGGCAATAAAGACCCACGTCGACTCATGCGAGCCAACGTTTACTTCGACAATTCGATTCCGGATGGCAAAGGCGGCTACGAAGATCGTGGCGGTTTTTGGGCGAATGTGGAGTGGTGGCACAAGGACGCCGAGCATTATTCGCAACTGTTCCAGAAAGGTATGCGAGTGCTGGTTTCCGGTCGCGCCGTTATGGACCGTTGGAAGAACGACGATGGCGAATTCGAAGCTTTGAAAATCCAGGCCAGCCGGGTCGGCATGCTGCCACACCGCGTGACCATGGTGAATCTGGCGCCTTCGCAAAACCAGAATTCGCAACAGTCCAACAGACCCGAATCGCGGCCGCAGCCAGCTCCAGGCCCGGATGAATATCCAGATACCGATCCACCGCAATTCTGAAAACAGGGGCTTAATTTTTCGGCCCATTCGTGTAGCTGTCGGTGTTGGGGGAAACAGCTCATCGTTTCCCCCGACCTCATTAGAGAACCACTACAAATTAGGACGTGCCGATGGATGAAGTTTTGAGGGACCCAACAGGGTACGTTGTCATTGGCGCAGAGCACCCAGCTTTAGGCCGTGTTTACTGGGCTTACTTTGATGAAAGCGAGGTGAATGCTCCGGACTACTACGGGCTCACCCTGGACATAAACCGAGCATCATGGGCTCCAGTTGGGTGGCGAACGGGAGAGTATCTGATGGGGGGCCGTGGAGAGACAGACCTTGATACCTGGCAAGCCCGCCGATTTATCAACACCTTGCTCGATGAATACCGCTTAGATACTGAATACCGCGTCGACTTTGACGACGACGACGAAATGACTGAACACTTATACGGCAAGCTGGAACAACTACGTGTTCAAAGCGGACAATCCACTCAGGACTTCATCGCGTGGATCAGAGTTGCGAACTGGACGGACGAGCCAGCTTCGAATTGACATCAAACCGCCAATTGGTTGGCAAAAAATCGCGCCATTCGTTAACTTTCAGGTTGAGTCACACTTCCATTCGGCTATCTCAAGCACAGAAGTTTAAAACTTCCGTTTTTGATGCAAAAAAATGCGCTATTCGTGATGTTACTGTCTGATAGATCTGTTCTTCGGGGACCGATAGCCAATGGCGCAATCTCGAACTTCTTTGAAACCAGCAGATAGGCGGCAATTCAATAACCCCCATACTGCCGTTCAAATAGCCGGTGCTGACGCCGCCCGAAAAGGGCTACGGGTGTATGACTGCCCTTACCACCATCCTGCGATGCGCGCGTCGTGGCTAAAGGGCTTTGCCCAGGAACAGCAGCTGACGCTGGACCTCTAGCCGCTAAAAGCCTCCCGTTGTGCATTGACCATTTCCCATTGAAGCCTTACCTGCCATGACGTGACAGTCCCGCTCTGCATAATTGAGAAGGGGCACACCGTGAAGCTATTGATCATCGAGGCACCTGGGAAGCTGAAAAAGCTTCAGCCAATGATGAAGAAACTGCGCCCAGGCGAACACTGGTTGGTTGTCGCCAGTGGTGGGCACATACGTGACTTGCCCGCCAGAGGGCAGGACGACAGCATGATCACCACAGGCGTCCGCAAAAATTACACACCGGTGTACGAGATCCTGGATAAGAGCGCCAAGGCCGTGCGGACCATCAAGGCCGCAGCTAAACAGGCCGATGAAATCTACCTCGCAACCGATCCGGATCGCGAAGGTGAAAGCATCAGCTGGCACATCCAGCAGGTACTGGCGGTCAAATCCTACAAACGCATCACCTTCAATGAAATCACCCTGAAGCGTGTCGCAGAGGCTCTAGCCAATCCTCGCCAAATCGATTTGAACAGAGTCGCGTCACAAGAATGCCGGCGTGTACTTGATCGTTTGGTGGGTTACCTGGTGACTCAGGAGCTACGCCGACTGATGGGCAAGCCCACCTCTGCAGGCCGCGTGCAATCGCCTGCCGTATACCTGGTGGTTTTGCGCGAGCGCGAGATCCGCAACTTTCAGGTAATCAACCACTTCGGTGTGCGTCTGAACTTTGTGGATATGAATCAGGGCACCACCTGGTATGCAGACTGGCAACCGGTACCGGATTTCGCGAGCAAAGACTTTCCTTACGTTCAAGATGCCAACCTGGCCCGACTCGTCGCCGGCACACGTAATGTCGTCGTCGAGTCCTGTGAAGACCGCAAGGCCGAGCGCCACCCACCCGCGCCCTTCATCTCTTCCACCCTTCAACAAGCAGCCAGCAACGCCTTGAAATGGGACCCGGACAAGACCATGCAAGTCGCCCAGCGATTGTATGAACAAGGCGTGATCACCTACCACAGGACGGATAATCCCAACGTACCAGACGAGGCCATGGAGGATATTAGAACCGTAGCTAGATCTATCGGATTGAAGACCGTCGACGAGCGACGTACATTCAAGGCCGCCGAAGGCGCGCAGGAAGGCCACCCCGCTATTACCCCGACGCATTGGGCTGATACAAAAGCTGGTGAGAACGACGAGGAACTCGCCCTGTACAAGTTGATTTGGGTCCGGGCGCTGGCCAGCCAGATCGAAGCGGCGGTATTCGACGTGCGTGCTGTAAAACTGCTCGCGGTTGGCCCAAATGGTAAGGCTTTGCGATTCAATGCAACTGGTGAAACCCTTTTTCATCCTGGGTGGCGGAAACTGCTCAAGGGCGATGACACAGACGATGAGGAAGATGGAGCAGCGAGCAACCCAGTTCCTGCACTCACACCAAAACAGATCATCTCTGTGCACAACGGAGAACTGCTGAAGAAGAAAACTCAGCCGCCATCCCGCTACACCAAGGCCAGTCTAATCAAAGAAATGGAGCGCCGCGGTATTGGTCGTCCCAGCACGTTCGCCTCGATCTTGAAGAACATCACCAGCAAAGGAATGATTGAGGAAAAAAGCCGCAAGCTGGTACCGGCGCCGCTGGGGGAGGAAACAATCGCGAAGCTGGAAGGGTTCTACAGTTTCGTGGAGCTCGATTTTACGAGGGAGCTGGAGCGGGATTTGGACAAAGTCGCCCAGGGCCAAGACACCTATGGAGCTGTCGTTGCGCGTCTGCATAGACGCCTGGAAGAGGAACTGTCTCAGCAACGTGGAATGCCGAGTGTGCCGATGGCGTCCGCTCCACGCCCAGCCACAGCAGGTGGCGCTTTCAACTGTCCCAAGTGCAATCAACCCCTCGCAAGGCGACAAAAAAAAGGGGGCGGTGGCTATGACTTTTGGGGTTGCACAGGCTTCAAATCGAATGGATGCAAGGTGAGTTTTCCAAACTTGAATGGCAAACCAGATCTCAATAAACCCAGAGGGGTGTGACTTCTGCCATTGCCGATATAAATCACCGACAACGCCGTTACGCATTAACCCTAGAAGCCCACCATTCCTATACCTGACAGTCCTCTGCGAAATTGCAGAGGAGGTCATGGGTGAGCGTACAGAAGAGACAATCGGTGGTGGGGCTGCGCATCTTAGCGCCGAAGCTGGAGAAGTTCTCAGACCGGCAAATTGAAGTCGCCCAGACCTGGGCTTTACAATTTAACGTACCGCCCTCCCAGCTGACCTCCTTCATCGATACCTATCTGAGTTCCACTGTCCATACTCGTTGCTGGTGCGTAGCCCTGCCCTCTACAGATGATCAAACACGGCGGCTCCTGGCCAGAATCGGCGATCACCTCCAGTACTTCGATGGTCATCAGGTTAAGGCCTGCAAAATCTTCAGCAAGGACCGCGTGCATAAGAGAAAACCCACCGCAATGGTGGCCCAGCAGCTACTGCTCAGGTTTGAAAAACGCTGGTATGCAGACGTCCTACTGACCTCCTTCTGCAAGTCTGCTGGAGAGAGGGCGAAAGCCCTTTCGATTGAAGATCTAGGAAGCTTTAATCGCCGCGGCTTCGATTGGACGGCGAGCAACAATCGGTACTTCAATCCCCGCACCCGATTTTACCTGAAGCAGATTGGCAGCACGCTGAAGCAGTTTTGCCAGTGTCTGGACCAAGAGCTTTTATTCGCCATTCGTTCAGCGCAATGTCCCTCACCCAAGCTCTATAACTGGCTGGCTCAAGGTGACCGAAAACGCCGCCTTCAGGCCCTAAAAGCCCAGCCAGTACTGATTCCACTTCTGGTACTAGCAGATCAATGGCCGTGGCCGTGGGATGGGCAGCAGCAGGTATACATGAACTGCCCATGGGATGAACTTCAGGCGTGGCGCCCATACTGGAGTGAGGACCGTTATTTGATTTCCGCTGAAGAGTGCCTGGTAGGTCGCATAGCCGACGCGGGCCTCCCCCTTTCCGACACACTGGCTTGGCTGCTACAGGCGCCGCGCGCTGCAGTGCGCTACCTGGGTCAACAGCGGGTATTCGATACCGGCAGTGCATTGACCCGTATCAGCCGCGAGGGGCCACAAGGACCCTGGCATCGACTGCTGCTGGGAGCCTCACTGGGCAATCGCCGTCCTCTTAAAAAAGCGCACTGGATCACTCTCTTCGCGCTGCTGGATAAAATCCCGTATCAACTGCTGGATCAAACGCAGGACTGGAACAGGCTGCTGTCAGGGTGTCCAACTGATTGGTCGGACGACAATTGGTCCAAAATCGCCGACGACTTTCGAGACCTGAACGAGCTCTTTAACAACGTTGATGAGAGCGACGGACCAGCTTCTGGTGAAGCACTGCAGAAACTCAAAAGCTTCATTGCTACTGCTTCCTATCACCAGATCGCCAGCTTGGTGAATGGCTTTCACCTCGCGTTGATAGACATCCGTGAGGCTTTAGATGCAGTAGATCCACAAACAAGAACAGACTCTTTAACGCCCTGGAAGCCGCTGCTTTATTCAACCAGCACACCCCTCGTGAGTCCAAATGGGCTGCAAATTATCGAACTGAAGTGCCCCGCCGATCTTGATGCGGAACATCGAGCGCTGGGCCATTGCATTGATGGTTACGACTACAGTGCTTATCGGGGCATCTGCCGTCTTTTTTCGGTTCGCGAAAACGGGAAATCGTTGGCCTCTGCAGAAATCCAAATGGATGAAAGTGCCTGGGGCGAAACGTTAGCAAAATTGACTCCCAAACACCTGGTGACGATACAACTGAGAGGGCTCCGCAATCGCACACCTAAGTCGGGCTCCAGGGTTGACCGGGCCTATCAATGGTTTTGGGCAAAGATCAAATCGGGTGAGCTCGCCATTAACCTGGAATGGCCCGACCAAACACTATCCATGTCGCGCTATACAAATCGAAACCGGAAAAAAATGCATGCCCAGGCCTGTGCGGAATGGATCAACCAACGATTGAGCAGGACATGAGTCGTCCACGTCTGATGAACCGCCGGCAGGACCTGGTCGAAAAAGTCATTTTTGACGGCTATGACTTCGGGGTCTTAATGCAATACGTTGAGGGTGCGAACCGGCTGTTTCTCGAACGTAATGGTTTCTATATTCGGCGTGCCGAGCATCCTCAACATCGCTATTGGCGATTACCAAAAGGCAAGTTGCTGGATGACCTGGATGTGCTCTTCCACCGTTTGATGGAGTTGTCCGAGGACCGTTTCAATGAAAGTTGGGAGACGTTTTCACATAAAATCACAGCCGCACAAAACGACCCAGATCGGCAGGCATTCACGTGGGGGCTGACCTTTCGGATAGCTCCACTCGTTCAGGGCGGGATCCTGCTGTCAGGTGACTACCATCCTGGCGCGGTCGCCGTTTCAAGGCGCATGCACGGCGTGTTTCTCGGGCATTCCAAGTCCTGGCGCATTGACGCTGGTGCGGAAGTGGTGCGAAGCAACTTGATCCTGGAGCTTGGATTGTCGGAGGATCAGTTCGAAATCCTCGACACCGTGCAAGAGCTGCTGACCGACGGATCCGTTGTTCCAGCTGATGAAATCACCCGCATCAGTCTTGGTGGACCGCCACAAGAGCGCGCAGCAAAAGCGGCTGACGATAGCACCTCAACCGATGTGTATTTAGCCGCGGTGCCCTCAATCGAGCGCACCGGGTCCACTACCGAACAGATTAACCAGGCATTGGCTGGTTATTCTTTACTGGACCATCAACCGGCAGGCATCCGGCACTTGCTACAGCGCACAAGCGCCTTGCTTGCGGATGACATGGGGCTTGGTAAAACTCGCCAAGCAATCATTGCCGCTGCAATCCGAGCAGCTAATAGACCCATCTTGGTTATCACCCTGTCGACGTTGATCATCAACTGGCAACGCGAAATCCAGATGGTGTATCCCAAGGCCACTATCGGCCAACAGGTCTTTGATCCCTCTTCGCAATGGATTATCACCAACTACGAACGCCTTGGCGATTTTGTTCTGCATGCAGGACACTTTGAAGTGATGATCATCGACGAGGCGCACCGCCTGAAAGAGCCGACCGCCGCGTGGACACGTCACGGCTTCGACATTGCCGCCAAGATACCCAACCGTTACCTGCTGACGGGTACGCCAGTCCTCAACCGAGAATCTGAGCTGCACACGCTGCTACGGCTATCCGGCCACCCCGTTGGGAAACTGCCCTTGAAAGAATTCTGCGAACAGTTCGCCGGCAGTCAGGATTTCCGCATGAATCTGCGGGGCGCAATCGGCGATTGGATGCTCCGTCGACGCAAGGATGTCTTGCCCGGTCTCAAGGGCAAACAGCGCCAAACTTTACCCATCGAACTCACTGCTGAAGAGCGCAAGCAATACGATCAAATTCGGCTCGAAGACAGGCCTAGCCTCGCCAGGTTGGGATCACTGCGTCAGTTGCTTGAGCAGGTAAAGATTCGTGTCGTAATGGATCTGCTGTGCGAACTGGACGCGGAGGACAAAGTAATCTTGTTCTGTGAGTTCAAGGATACGGTAGGAACACTTCGCACTCGGTGCAAGCAAGCTGAGTACGGGTGCGTCACGGTTGTCGGCAGTGACTCTGTAGGCAAACGGCAGAAGGCGATCGATCAATTCCAAAGTGATCCAGAAACCCGCGTCTTTGCCGCCACTACCTCCGCTGCCGGCACCGGCAACAACCTCACTGCGGCCAACTATGTGATGTTCCTGGGCCTCCCCTGGACGCCTGGACTGCAGGACCAGGCTGAGGACAGGGCCTACCGCAATGGGCAATTGCGCATGGTCGTGGTGAAAATCCCGCTGGTGGAAAACACAATCGACCAGATGCTTTGGCAAATGCTGCAGGATAAGCGTCAGTTGGCAAGTGACCTCATTGAGCCCGACGCGGCCGGCAACGCGAGACAAGCATTGGCGACCAATTTGTAGATCTGCGGTATATCACTGCTTCTTAGTGGCTGAGACCTTGTAAACGTACTTGGAACCATTACTTTTGTTTTCTGGAATCTAATAGGCCTCCCCATCGGCAACAATAGTTTCGTTCGATATCTGCAAACTTCCGAAAGTGGCAAATCTATTTCGATTTTACCCACTTTGCTCGTATTCATTTCGAGGAGTCGAACATAATTGACTTTGTTACGTATTAGAATCTTCCCATCGCTCATAATGGCCGTCGAGACCCATTCAGAAGAGACTGATCTCACTGAAAGGCACGGACAGTTTTGGCGGACTCGTTGAATCCAGCGCGATACGCCAATATCCAACATCATGCCAAGCGCCATGCTTGAATCCTACTTCTGGATACGTACCGATGTGAGCGAAGCCTAGTGCTTCATGCAGCCCCACGCTGCCATCGTTTGGCAGCGCGATCCCGGCAAAGGCTGCGTGAAACCCTTGCCTTTTCAATGTCGGCAGCAACACGCCATACAGTGCCCGGCCGACCCCGCTACGGTGCGCTTCTGGCGATATATAAACGGTGACGTCGACCGACCAGCGATAGGCCTCACGAGCCCGGTGCTGACTGGCATATGCATAGCCGATGAGCTGGCCGTCTCGCTCCGCTACCAGATACGGGTAAGTCGGCAAAGTCGACCCAATCCGCTTGGCCATCTCTTCGACTGTGGGCGGCTCAAGCTCAAACGAAATCGCCGTATGCTCAACCATCGGTGCGTAAATTGCCTGGATGGCTTGAGCGTCCGAAATCTGCGCAATCCTTACTGTGGTGTTGCTCATCCTCTATCCCCTTGGTCGCTCAAATCGATCTTTGATTGACTCGTTTCGAGAGTGCTTCGGCGCTTTCCTTGCGCTCCGAATAGCGGTCTACCAAATACGTTTCCCGGCCCCGAACCATCAGCGTGAACTTCATCAGTTCCTCCATCACGTCCACAACACGGTCGTAGTAGGCGGATGGCTTCATACGCCCTGCGTCGTCGAACTCCAGAAAGGCTTTGGGTACTGACGACTGGTTTGGGATGGTGATCATCCGCATCCAGCGCCCGAGGATCCTAAGCTGGTTTACCGTGTTGAAGGACTGTGATCCACCGCAGACCTGCATGACGGCCAACGTCTTGCCCTGGCTGGGGCGGACAGCGCCCAACGTGAGAGGTATCCAGTCTATTTGGGCTTTGAATACAGCAGACATTGCACCGTGACGCTCTGGCGAACACCACACCTGTCCCTCTGACCACAGAACCAGATCCCGCAGCTCTTTAACCTTTGGATGGTCTTCCGGAGCGTCATCAGGGAGAGGCAGACCCGAGGGATCAAAGATGACGGTCTCGGCTCCCATTAGGGTCAGGATGCGCGCGGCCTCTTGGGTCAGCAGCCTGCTGAAAGAGCGCTCACGGGTTGAGCCATACAGCAACAAGATGCGTGGTTTGTGAGTCGGTTGCTCGTTGCCTTGCAGGCGATCCAGTGTGACGAAGTCGATTAGCGACTGATCCAGATTAGGTAGATCCAGGCTGCTTTCCGAGGAAAATTCGTCCATTACAGTTCACCTATTTGATCTAGCTCGCGCTTCAGTTCCTGCGGTGTGAGCGCCGAATGATCCAAGCTGAAGAATGCCTCGAAACGCTTTTTAATCTGGACGACGGTCGCGTCAAATGCGGCTTGGATGTCGCTGTCTGTGCCTTCTACATCGGAAGGGTCGGCGAGGCCCCAGTGGCTTTTGACAGCAGGCCCGAAATAGACCGGGCAGGGTTCGCCTCCAGCCTTATCACACACGGTGATCACCACATCCGGTGGTGAGTCCGAAAACACCTCTGAGCCTTTGCTGTAGAGATCTGTGGTGTCGATACCAAGCGCTTGCAACGTACTCACGGCGCGTGGATTCAGTTGTCCGCTTGGGAAGCTGCCCGAACTGACGGCGTTAAAACCGCTCGGGGCCAGGTGGTTGAACAACCCCTCCGAGAGAACGCTCCGGCAGCTGTTTGCCGTACACATAAATAGCACTTTCATGGGTTTCTCCTAGACAGGGATGCTCAGCCGCGACGCCAGTGCCACCAGCGTTACCAGCAAGATAGGGAGGGTGAGGATGCTGCCGACTTTGAAGTAGTAACCCCAGGTGATGCGGATATTTTTCTGCGCTAGCACATGCAGCCACAGCAACGTGGCCAGGCTTCCGATGGGCGTGATCTTGGGGCCAAGATCGCAACCGATGACGTTGGCGTAGATCATGGCCTCACGTACCAGTCCTGTAGCGTCGCTGCCCTGAATGGACAGAGCGCCGATAAGCACACTCGGCATGTTGTTCATGATCGAGGACAACAGCGCAGCGGTGATACCGGTGCCCAAGGTAGCGGCCCATAGGCCATGCTCGGCAAATATGTTCAGCAGCCCCGAGAGCGAGTCGGTTAGGCCAGCATTACGCAGGCCATAGACCACCAGATACATGCCCAGCGAAAACACGACAATTTGCCAGGGCGCGTCCTTGATGACCCTTCTCGTGGAGATGATTTGGCCTTTACCTGCGATGACCAGCAGGATCATTGCACACGCAGCAGCAACAGCGCTGATGGGGATACCTAACGGCTCCAGTGCGAACAGACCAACCAGCAGCAGGCCAAGTACCCACCAGCCAGCAATGAAGGTCGCCCGATCTCGAATCACCGACTCCGGGGCCTCAAGCTGATCCGCGTCGTACTGGGCGGGAATGTCCTTGCGATAGAACATCCAGAGCATGAACAGTGTCGCGGCCACGGCCACTAGGTTCACTGGCCACATGACAGAAGCGTATTCACCGAAACCCACGCCAAAAAAGTCTGCCGAAACGATGTTCACCAGGTTGGACACCACCATCGGCAGACTGGCGGTATCAGCGATGAAGCCTGCGGCCATCACGAATGCCAAGGTGGATGCCGGGCTGAAGCGAAGCGCCGTCAGCATCGCGATGACGATTGGGGTCAGAATCAGTGCGGCTCCATCATTGGCGAACAGTGCCGAAACGGCTGCACCGAGCAGGATCATCAGCGCAAACAGACGTCCGCCTTTGCCCCGACCCCAGCGAGCGACATGAAGCGCCGCCCATTTGAAGAATCCCGCTTCATCGAGCAACAAACTGATGATGATCACAGCAATGAAGGTCGCGGTAGCGTTCCAGACGATGTGCCACACAACCGGCACATCCCCTAGACTTACGGCGCCAGTCAGTAGTGCCAGAACGGCACCCGCTGCCGCGCTCCAGCCGACACCTAACCCCTTGGGTTGCCAGATAACAAAGACGAGCGTAACTACGAAAATCGATGCTGCGATGAGCATGAGTATGTTCCAGATCAGGATGTCAGCAGCAGGAGGCTTGGCGCACGGGTCTGTCTTCCATGGAAGCCAGCCGTCCTTGATGGTCGTTAACCCAGGACTGGTGTGCCTGCGTAGTGACGTTCAGAACATCCAGTGCCCACTGTTCAAGCTCGGGATGCAGCCGGTAGTAAACCCACTGACCCTGCCTCCGATCTGCGAGTAACCCGCAAGCACGCAGTTGGGCAAGATGCCTGGAGACCTTCGACTGGTTATCGTCCAGTGCCCAGATTAACTCGCACACGCACAACTCACCCTCAGCCGAAAGCATGAGCATGATCCGGGCGCGAGTTTCATCACCCAAGCACTTGAAGAATGTGTGTGGTGTAAGGCTCATAAGCAATCGCTCTGCATATGTGGATAATCGAATATGCAGATTTAACCACGTTCAGCCTGCTTGCACAAATGCCTGTGGCGGGAGTTAACGATGGGGATCAATGCTCACCGGTCGACCACAGGGTAACGACCAGGAGGGATTAACAATCGCCTCAGCACGCGGACGGAGATTTGATGTTCGAATGGATGTTCGCTGAACGCGATTTTGGATTCATTACTCTAGGCGTAATGGCAGGATAGCTGGTCAGGTCGAATGCAATTGAGTGGTCAGCGTGAATGCAAATGAATGCTCAGCGTGAATGGAAATGGGTGATCAGATACTAGGTAATTTTCCACCTCGGTCGCGTCATCTTTGTATAGCCTATAAATACCTATAGACGTAGTTTTCTATTTCCTACTGCGCAGCTGGTACCAGCCTGTCACCGTTCCCCTATCATTACAGGGGGCCTCTCGGCACATGATCAGGCACGTCACCACGCTCTCGCTTCTAGCGTTAATCGCCAGTTGCACGACCCAAACGGCGCAGACACCCAAGCCCGCTTTCGACAGCAGTCGCAATCCGGACATGTTGACGCCAGACCTCTATCCTGGCGGCGCCGTTCCTGAAAAAGAACCAGTAGTGCGCTATGGCCGCTACACCCTCGTCAGCACGCTGCCAGATTCTGGCCAACGTGACCTGATGGCTCAGATTATCGACATCAGCATTCCAGCCAACATGCACCCAAATGTGCATGAGGCCATGCAGTACGTGGTGGACCGTTCAGGTTATACGCTTTGCTCGGCAGACTCTGGCCACGTCAACATCCTTTACACCCGACCACTCCCAGCAGCCCAATATAAACTTGGCCCTATGACCCTGCGTAACACCCTGCAGGTGCTCGCAGGTCCGGCCTGGCAGGTGAAGGTCGACGAGGTCAACCGTCAGGTGTGCTACGTCCTGCGCCCTGGCTACGGGCGCAGTGCGAGGAAAAGCACAAGGCAACCCAGGATCCAGAGTTCGCCCTAATTGAAGATGGCGTCGTCCTTCGTGTAACCCAGTTGCTGGATTTGAATGGCAAGCCTGTGTTTGTCGTAAGCAAATCCTCAGTCCAGATCCGTCCATTGGACATGCTGGGTCTGCCCGACTATCTGCAGGACGCGCTGATGAGCGACACGGTACGCGGCCTGATATTTATTTGTGGGGAAATGGGCACAGGGAAAACCTCAAGTGCTGCATCACTGGTGAAAGCACGTCTCGAGGCCTGGGGAGGCATTTGTGTGGCTGTAGAGGATCCTCCAGAACCATTTTTGAATGGCAGGCATGGGAGTGGGCGCTGCATTCAAGTTCCGGTCTCTCGCCGGATGGGGGGATACGAGGAAGCTTTGATCCTAGCGCTGCGCACAAGAGCCGATTTCCTGTTCGTGGGAGAAATTCGCGACAGCTCGACAGCAGCACAAGTAATTCAAGCCTCGATCAATGGCCATCTCATTATCAGCACAGGTCATGCCGGCAGCGTTACTCAAGGCATTGAACGTATATCAGCCCTGGCTCAGCCGTTACTCAATAACGCCCGAGAGCTGCTCTCCAAGGGGTTGGTGGCTGTTCTTCACCAGTCCTTATCAAGTGGCAACGAAGGAAGTCGTCGATTAACCCTGCAGAGCCTGCTTTTCACAGGCGATGACGGACCGGGCATCCGAGAGAAAGTCCATGCAGGAAAGATCACGATGCTCGATCACGACATCGCTCACCAATCATCAAGGAGTCTCTGGAATGACCAGTAGGATCAAGCAGCGGGGGTTCTTGAGCTTGGACATGGCGATCGGATTGGCCGTTTTCTCCGTTGTCGTCACTTTGGCGATCGCATGGCAAATCAAGCAGATGGATTCTCAGGACTATCGAATTGCGGCTGATCAACAGAGAACCATTTCAGAGGCATTGGCCAAATATCTGAAGGATAACTACAGCGTGGTGCTGGCCAACGCGGCAGCAACCGTACCGGTGCAAATAACCGTTCCGATGCTCGTCAACACCAACTACCTTCCTGCAGGTTATAGCCCCACTAACGCCTTTGGGCAGACCATTGTCGGCCTCGCCCGGAAACCCAACGCCAATCAACTGGAAGTGATTGTGGTTACTACAGGTGGGCAGACGATTCCTGAAATGGGTATTCGAACCATCGCTGAAAATCTCGGAGGACCTGGTGGGTTCATCTCTTCTGCCAATCCGAACATCGTCCAGGGCGTGCGGGGTGGATGGCAGGTAGCACTAAGTAACTATGCTATAGCTCCTGGCCCAGGACATACAGCTAGCGCACTTTTTCTTATGGATGGAGCGTTGGCTAATGACTATCTATATCGAAACGCAGTGCCCAATCATCCAGAATTCAACACGATGAATACTGATATCACGATGGGCAACCACAATATTAACAACGCAGGAAGTATCACAGCGCCAGGCAACATAACAGCTAACGCCGACATTACAGCTCGAAACGTTATCGCCACAGCCAATGTTAATGCCGCTACTGCAACCATTACCGGTGATACCAGCACAGGTGGTTGGTTCAGAACACGTGGTGACACAGGCTGGTACAGCGAAAAATGGGGAGGCGGGATTTATCAAAATAGCCCCAACTGGGTCCAAGTTTATAACGACAAAAACTTTTCAACCGGAGGTGAACTATGGGGTGGAAAGATAACCTCGACGGGCAAGATAACGGCCTATGATCGCATTCAGACAAATGAATATTTGTCCCTGGGAGGCATAGCTACCGAGGGGCAACAGTGCAGTGACCGAACCCTTCTTGCAAAAAGCGCCGCGGGAATAACGTTGTCCTGCGAACAAGGCTTATGGAAAAGACCAGGTGGGTGGGAATTCCAGCTGATCCAGGGCACCTGCCAGGCGCCTGCCAGAGGAAGTGTGACCTGCTCCCTTGGCGACACTACATGGAAGTCATGCTCTTTAACTGGCGCTTTTGGCATCGGGGATAGTGAGACTGGGTACATCTTCAGAAATGCAAGTGGATGGTTTCTCTCCACATCTCGACTTTCCTGGCCAGGTCTTTTCTATTGGAGCTGCTTCAAATAAAGCATCCATTTATAAAATTTCAAAAACGTTTTATAGTATGTTTATGGGGATTATTGCAGTGCAGACGCTTGAGAATAACGTTGAGTATAGTGCTGGAGAATTACAGACCTGGCTAAGCACCCGAAGCAGGATATGCTCAACTGTGCTATGGCGTCGCGCACTAGAAGAAAAAGAGGCATTCGAGGTCGGCGAGTTCACTTACAAGTTACAACCAACGGCCTCTGGTCGTTATTTAGTAAAAAAGATCGCCACTATGGAATTAATCAATCCACAACGCAAACCAATGAGCATCAAGCGAGCCGCAAAGTGGACTGTCATTGCGCTTGGCCTAGTAGGAATTTGCTTAACATTGATTATCCTCACGAAATAGTTTTGTTATTGACGCGTAGGTGGTAACAACCACCATTTTGTGGATGGAGCTCATATCATGACAATGCAATGGCTCGTTTTGATGATTGTGCTCATTGCCTCCAGCATTTTCATGGAGAACCAACATCAGGACCAACGTACATCCGACTACGCTACCCTCGACTCACTGGGTCGCGGCTTTCTGGTGTACCGATCTGCCGCTACCGAATATGCCCAGGCCAACCCGGGCTTCAGCGGAGTACCGAGCGATTCTGCGCTCAACCTACCTGGGTGGTTTGTGAAACCTGTGGGCGTAGGTTCTTACATCTCATCAGGAACGGCCTATACTTATTTTGATGGGGTTGCACCGTCAGGCTTGCCTTCTGTGCTGGTAGACCTGACAAAGACAACTACCGTTGGTTTAAAGCGTTCAGGAATGCTGATTTCACAGATAACTGGGGCGACCGGTATAGCAATTCCGTCCCCTGTTCCCGAAGGTGCGGTCGTCGCAGTCAATTAGTCTGAGTCGAC
Organism: Pseudomonas sp. FDAARGOS_380; assembly: GCF_002591235.1. Lineage (NCBI taxonomy): Bacteria > Pseudomonadati > Pseudomonadota > Gammaproteobacteria > Pseudomonadales > Pseudomonadaceae > Pseudomonas > Pseudomonas sp. FDAARGOS_380. Next base: position 809,219 of record NZ_CP023969.1, read on the forward strand.
CGACTTTGAAAGGCGCCGGGTTGCATAAGCTCCGGCCTATCAACATAATGATCACAACAACGTTTCCACCCCGTTGGCTACTGGCGGTCATCAGTAGCGCCCGGTGATGCGGCTTGCCTCATCACCAACCCCAAAGCACGCATAGCTCCGGGAAGGGCGTGCGGACCTGGTTCAGAGCTCTCCCTGTGTCTCCCTGTTCAAGCCAGACACGCAGCCGTCTAACTCGTGAATTGCGAGTTCAAAGGCACATAGGGCTCTGTTGAGGTTCGAAGCACCGTAGTCTAAGGGCCACACTGGTGTTGTGGCCCACACTTTTTAAAGCTCACACAATAGGTAGCCTGATCATCTTGCAAAGGATGATCAGGCTACCTATTGGTAGCTGCTTTTCCTTGCCGGTGGCCCGCCGGCGAAACGCAGGGCTCCCTTTGTGCGCGGATGCGTGCCTTATGCTAGCTGGCCTCAGCCACGATAATCGGCCAGGTGTTGGAAGTAAGACGTTCAGATCACAGCCCAGGGATCAACAACGCCTTCATCCCGCACAGGTGGTATTTTTTTCTGAAAGACGCTACTTACTACATCCGAGAGTGACTGTTGACCCAGCTACTCTCGGTAGCTTCTCCTGTCGACCTGAACCTTCTTTGCCCTCCGCGAAATATCCCTCTCCGCTTGACACATCACCATCCCCCCTTCGATGATATGGACGTGCTTTGCTGACGTCGTCAGCATCATGCCCAGGCAGTCAGGATCTTGAAGACTGCGACACGATGTTCGTGTCAGATCCGCCCAAGACCGCTGAGCTTCTGGTAGCGCGGTCGGTCGACAATCGTCGATGGAAGCACCTTATGCAACTCACCTCGCGGGGAATCACTTCCCCAACGGGGTCAGTGGGTTCTCCGCATTCAACCTGCAGGAGAATCACCATGTCCAAACTTGCTTATGGCTTCGGTTTCGCGCTTGGCACCATCACGCGACAGTTTCTGCGTGCGGTAAAGAAAACCAGCGCTGCGCCCACAGCTATCCATACCAAAGCAGCTCCGTTGCTTCCACCGCCCTGCGTACCTGAGCGTCTCGTACGTGAGATGGATCATGTACCGGCAATAACTCGTAAAGGTGTCGACCTGAACCTTTGGTACGCGGCTAACACTCGAGTGGTCGAAAAGCCAGCTCGGAAACCGCGTAAGAAGCCAGCTGCACGCTCGTTGGTGCCAGCAACTTGCTAAGTCTGCGTCCTTCGCCTCTGTAGGGAGCCTTCCCAAAGGGAAGGTTTCCTCAGAGTTTTCACGGTAGGGGCTTGACAAGCGACAATCGTATTTCCATGATCTGCACATGTATCGCTGACGTCGTCAGCAACATGCCCAAGTAGTCTGGATCCGCAAGACTACGATGCGGTTTTCTGCATTGATCCACTCCCAAGATCGCCATAGCTTCCGGTAGCGCGATCAGTCGACTTAGTCGATGGAAGCACCTTTCCCACCCATGACGGGCCTACCCCGTCAGGGCAGGCCTCTCACTTTTGGAGGTCTGATGAAAACTGAACTGGCTCTCTACCAGGCGTTGATTTCGATTAACGTCCCGGAACAGAAGGCAAATGCTGTTATTGAAGCTTTGGAGACCGACATGCTTTCACGTTTGGCTACCAAGGCAGATTTAACTGCTCTTGCTGCAGAGTTCAAATCTGAGATTTCACAGCTTGAAGTCAAGCTCACCATTCGCATGGGCGTCATGTTGTCTGCAGCTGTCGGTGTAATGATTGCTGCAATGAAGCTGATGCATTAAACAACCTTAAGCTCCACCCACCCTCGCGGGGAATACTTTCCCCCTAGGGCGAAGTGTTTCTCCGCTTTCTGTTATTTCGAAACTGGAGAATCACCATGAGCACTAATCAATCCAACGAAGCAAAATTCTTCGACCTTCACACCACTGGTATCGGTTATCTCAACCGTATCCGTGAAGTGAAACCTCGCGGCAAAGGTAAGCCATTCATGGCAGTTACCGTTGCGGCTCTGCGCGGCTCGATGGATGATGCCGAGTATTCCTATATCGACTGCAACGTGGTCGGCGCTGAAGCTGAAAAGCTGATTCGTCGCAGCCAAGCAGCCGTTGAAGCCGGAAAGAAGGTCCTTGTGAGCTTCCGCATCGGTGATATCTGGACCGACGCATTTACCTACGAGAAAGGCGATAAAAAAGGTCAACCTGGAGCAAGCCTCAAGGGACGCCTGTTGTTTATCGGCTGGATCAAGGTGGATGGCCAAACCGTCTATGAAGCAAAGCCTCGTGAAGTAGAACCAGTTGTTGAAGACGGCGAAGCGGAACCTGAAGCACAGCTCGCAAGCGAAGAAGCATCCGAGCCAGTAGCAGAGGAACAATCCAAGCCAACGCCCGCTAAACAGCAGCGTACGGCATCTTGATTCACTTTGTTGAAAGGCACCCTTCGGGTGCCTTCATTATTATCAAAGTCCGCAGGGAACACCTCCCTTCCGGGCACGGTGATTCTCGTCCGTTGGAGACTCACCTTTATGAACACGTTATTTACGCAATCTCTCGATATACGCGTTGCTTATGCAAAAGCGGAAATCTATGGCGACGAGATTACCCAATATGAGGCTGAGATCGAGGCTCATATTCTGGGTGCCGACGCGTACCGCGCCGGCCAGCCGATCGTACCCGAGCTGTTCAAAACCGTTCCTGCGCTCAGTCGAGCTTGGGGCGAAGGAGTGAACGCGGCCATTAATGGTGGCGGTTGGTCACGCTTTACTGAAGAAGACCAGCAGCAGCTAATAACACCGGAACCATACATTGTGTCGGATTTTGCATACGGGAAACTTGCATTCGCCGAGTGCGGTATCGAGTACCCCCTCCAAATACTGAAGAGCGCTGCGGGCTATTACATTGGTACCGCTGATGAGTTTGAACCGGTATCAAGGGAGTCCGAAGAATACTACCGCAGCGAATATGCCGCGAAACAAGCTTTTGACCTCAACCTCTGGACACAACGCCACGTGTGCTGGTCCTGACATAACCAAAACATACCTAACCGGGAAACCACTTCCCGGACGGGCCGGGTGGTTTCTCACACCTGGAGATAAACATGCAAAGCACCACTAACCTCGTGTCGTCTGACCTGCTCAAGCTCCCGGTCGTTTTAACACCCCGGGCCTGGCAGGAAGCGGTGCATATTGAAAACCCTCAGGATGCAAGTGTTGTCAGTGAGCGACTGGGCGAAGTTGTCCTGGAGGCCTACCGAGAACTGCACTTGCAACCTGACAGCACACAGATCCATTTCGGCCTCTATCGTTTATTGCCTGCCGGCAATAGCACTGATCGAGTCTGGCTGGACCTAAAACTTGACCGTATAGAATCACCGCCAGGCGTTTTCTATCTGTACATCTCACTCAAGGAAGAAACTCATACTTCTTGCCCGTAATCCTTCGACAATCACAGCACTGCCCAAAGCCCGACACCTGTCGGGCTTTTTTCATTCGTAGCAGTGTGGAGCTGCCCATGATCAACATCCCCGGCCAACTGGCCATCCGTACCATCAGCGGCCGTAATGGCGAATTCAACGTCGGACGGCTTTCGACCTCTATCGGTGAGTTCGTGATCAAAGACGCACTCCTCGATCAGTACGATGAAGGCAAATACCGAGGCGACTTTCTGATAACGGAGATCCGTCCTTCGTATTACTCCACAGCAGGCCGCCTGATCGTTGAGATCCGTGCAAGGCTGGAAAGCATGAGCCTCGACGACGTCGACAATCTGACACCAGAAGACGCCGCCAGGCTCTCGCCAAACGAGCCTGACCCTATGGATGAAGAGTCTTCTTCCAACCTCTCCAAGCCTGTGCAGCGTAATAATCCGCCCGCCCTACCGGCCACCAATAAACAGGTATCAAAAGAGGATGCCCCGTTCGGGATGACCCCGACCGGCGCAACCAACGACCTCGAGGCAGATGCCGAGTTGTTCGGCACAATCTGGCCTCTAAGCTATACAGTCAGGCTGGACACAACTGTTGATCGTCAGCAACTACGCCAACAGTGCAGTCGGCTCTCGGAGCTCGGCTATTTACACAACTTCAAACTGCAGGTATGGAATATCTCCAATACCTAACGATGCCGGCGATACGCCAAGCCAATCGGCACATTCATGAGAGGCTCCCTCCTGGGCGCTCCTCGACTCAACAGGAGCAGCACATGAATCTAATCTTCAATAACCTGACCCAACAAATCCTTGAAAACATCGAAGATCAGCTCGCCAATAACGAGGTATCGACGAATGAGGAGCTTTGGGACTTCTTCGTAGAGGAGCTCGAAATGACGGCAGAACAAGCCGATGGCGCCGTTGCCCTTCGCCCCAAATACCTGGGGCAAATCTTTCTCACTGGGCACAGCCCACTATTTCAAAACGAGACGGTCTAGTTTGGCGCGGGGAGTCAGATCGATCTGGAGGGCATCACCATCAGGCTTTGTGTTAACGACAGAAAAGCCCTCCCAAAAAGGAAGAAAAGTATAATATCGCACATAAGAACGCCGGTTTGTTAGATGTGTTTGCTCGCACGAACATCATCAATCAAATCGGCGTTCTTGTTTCTGTGTTGCCCGGAATTCCTTGAAGGTAAGCGTCCGGTAAACACGCCTTCCTGACGCCAACGCCTTAATAGTTGAGATCGGTAGTAGACCACGCCGCACGCTTGCGACGCTTTAGCTGGCGCTGAGATTGAGCGGATGCTTGAACAACGTGACGTGGCCTAGGCCGCGATACAGGACAGGTTAGGAAATTCGCGGCCTCATCCAGACGCTGAGTTAGGCACGCGTCTGCAGTGCCCTGTTTACGTAAAGAGATGAGTTTAGCGACTAGATCAATTAGGCGAAATTCTAGCAAAGAATCCCGCCTAATCCGGTAGTCAGGCCGTCCTAGCGCGATTTGTGGCAACAATTTGCTCATCTGTAAACTGACTGCCGGGAACCATAAATTTTGCGATAAGTGCGTCTCGGTTTTGAGGTGCCCGTACCTTGTCTGCCGCCTCCAGCGCCATCTTCAGCTCCGGCAATGTTAGCTCGGTGCAGTAGGCTGGTGTTCCTGGTTGCTGACGCCACGAATCTTCAAGGCTACCAGCGGCAAGCGCGATAAAGCCCGTATCCTCAACGAGATCCTGCGCGACGGCCTCTGCATGAGTGTCATCCCCTGCTACATGTAAGCCAATGCGTGTCGAAGATCCAGTTGGTTGCCGATTGTCGGCAAGAGTCGCTGCAAGGACGGCGTTCCAAGCCTTAATGACCGGGCGGCTAAACTGCTCGCTTACCCAAACGTTCACGGGCTTGCCGTCGTCAACTTCTATGATTGCCCCGTCGCGTCCCGGATAGTAATTGGACGTGTCAATGACAACGACTTTCTCGGGGACATTCTTTAACGTCTGTTTGAGATCTGGATATTTTGGGAAGGGTATCGAGAGGATCACAACGCCTACCTCGGACACTGCCTCTTCCTTGGTCACAGCGTGTGCGCCGATTTCACTGACCAGGTTTTGAAGGCTTTCGGGGCCTTTCGAATTTGCCAGCTTAACTTCATGGCCGCACGCGACGAGCTTGCGGGCAAGGGTAGCCCCAATATTGCCGGCGCCGCTAACTCCGATTTTCACTTCAATAACCTCCTCACCCACAACCAATATTCAAGTTGCTACCTGGCTAGGTGTGCGAATGAATCAAGCGTGTCGCAAAGCCGCTGCGATCTGGGGTGAGCACGCATGTCGCTTGACTCAGGTAAATACGACTCTTCAAGAATGAAAGGTTACGCTGTCGGTAATCGGCACACGATGCCAGCGTCTAGCGGCATCCAAATTACCGCCATTCGCCCCTTTTGGGTCGGTAGCGACGACCACTTTCGACAATCGGTGTTAATGGTTAAGCCTCAGTCCGTTCCGCATCTCAACGGTGTCATCGACCTAACCCCTCACATCGAACGGCACTCTCGAGCTCCGTATCGCCGAGCATCATTTCAAAACCCGCGGTTTCTTCCTTACGAGATAGTTCAGTGATTAAGGAATCAGAATTTGCGATGAAAATATTGACCGCGGCCGGCGTTAAAAAACTAGGTAATTATGTTACTCAGCAGCGTTGCGAGGAGTTTGAGGTAATTTCGTGTCTGTGCTTAGCGACACCGCTACGTAGCGTAAATTTTTAGCTAGCCGTATTATTTTTGACGACGGATAACGAGATAGCTACAGCAGAATTACAATTCTGACACAATCCCAGCGGAACCTTCTTTTTTTGAGCCGTGTCAAAGTAGGCTGTTGACTAGCACCGTATCGCCGGCTAGAGGAGACGCAGGTCTGCAAAAAATCGCATACCAACAACATACTTTCATCCTAAACTACAATTAGTTTAAATGAGTTTTATTAGCCGTTCTGAAAGGTAGGATCCATATTTGTGTTTTTGTTTGTAGCGATGAGAATCTAGATTGAAGCCAACCACTACATTAGGCAAGGAGAAGCATGTGGGATCCAATCACGCTCATGGCGGTGCCGCTCTACGTGAAGGACACCAGAAAAAACTACTCATGGCGCTTGCCCTGACTGGTATTTTTATGATTGCGGAGGTTATCGGAGCATGCGTTACCGGCAGCCTAGCCCTGCTGTCTGATGCATCACATATGCTCACAGATACTGCTGCTCTGGCAATTTCACTGATTGCTCTCCAAATAGCCAAGCGGCCAGCGGACCAGAAACGGACTTTTGGATATGCTCGCATAGAGATCCTAGCCTCAACGTTCAATGCCTTATTACTCTTTATGGTCGCTGCCTACATTTTGTACGAGGCGTATCAGCGCTTGCTAGTACCGTCGGAGATTGCTACCGGTGAGATGATGTGGATCGCAATTGGGGGTCTTTTTGTGAACCTGATATCGATGCGTCTGCTCTCCTCTGCCAGCAGTGAAAGTCTGAATCTCAAGGGAGCCTATCTTGAAGTCTGGAGCGACATGCTTGGTTCATTGGGCGTGATCATAGCGGCACTTGTCATCCGATTTACAGGTTGGAGCTGGGTCGATACGATTGTCGCCGTAGCAATCGGTATATGGGTGTTTCCACGTACTTGGCAGTTGTTGCGCGAAAGCTTGGGGGGTACTTATGGAAGGGGTACCCGACAATCTCAATATTGCGGAAATAGAGTCCCTGATACTTGGAGTAGATGGGGTCATGGAGGTCCATGATCTGCATGTTTGGGCTCTAAGTAGTGGCCGCAATATCCTGACGTCGCACGTAGTCGTGCGAGATTCATTAAATCGAGATGTTATTCTCGCATCAGTCATTGACGCGGTGAGTAAATCGTTCGAAATTCATCACTGCACGATTCAAATGGAGCAAGCAGCCTTTCATGATAATGCTCCGAAGCCTTCACACTAGTCGTTTTTTTGATGACGCTAATTGTTGTATTTGCAGGCAGAAGCCCTAAGAAAAATCGACTTAAGATGCGTTCCCCAAGACTATACGCGCTTTTAAATATGCATTACTGCCACCTCTAAATTTAACGACTAATCGAGTTGAGCGGCGGCCAATATTAAAGGAGCCTTCAGGCAGATTCGCCTGCTACGCGCACTGAAGGCATCCGCCAGCTTTGGCCTTAAAAACCTTACCATTGACAGATTCTCGATTATTCCAAACAATCAATTTATCATAACTATCAATAATATTGCGCAAAAATTACAAATTTGCAAAGCTTACGCGCATTTAGCCAATTCGCGCTAGGATCAGTTATTATTGAGTTAATGTAATGCGCATGAAAATAAATAATGAAATTAAACACCAAGCACACAGCAGTACTACCAATCAGCGTATAACCACACTGGCGGCCGATTGGACTATTATTTTACTCACATCCTGAGATAAGTTATGCGCGTTCTAGTTGTGGAAGACGAAACCAAAAACGTAGAATACCTTCAGCAGGGCCTTTCTGAAAGCGGGTACATCGTAAATATAGCAAACAATGGTGTTGATGCCGCTCACTTATTCAATACTAATATTTATTCGTTTCTGCTTCTCGATGTGAACCTCCCTGACATCAATGGCTTGGACCTTTTGGAAGTCATTAGAGAAACCAGCCGGGTCCGCGTCATTATGCTGACTGCCTGGGGACGAACCAACGACAAGCTCAAGGGTTTGGACGGTGGCGCAGATGACTACCTCGTCAAGCCCTTCGAGTTTCCCGAGCTGCTTGCTCGCATGCGCTCGCTGCAAAGACGTGGCGACGAGCTTTTTGAGAAAAACGCGCTGAGAATTTCGGATGTAGAGCTCGACTCTGTGCGCCATCGGGTGTTCCGTGGATCTACACGCATAGACCTCAACACCAAGAAATTTGCTCTCCTGCACCTTCTCATTAGTCGAGCTGGCAAAGCACTTACACGCTCTCAGAGCATCTGGCTGATATGGGACATGAACTTTGACTGCGATAATAACGTTATTGACGTCTCTATCCGGCGATTACGCTCGAAGATCGATGATCCATTTGAGACCAAGCTCATACATAAACTTCGAGGCATAGGGTACGTTCTGGAGGAGCGCGCATGAGGCCGTTCAGTCTGGCTGTGAAGCTGGGATTCAAAGTCGGTTTGATGAGCGCAGCGCTGCTCCTCCTTTTCGCCACCTTTGGGTATGTGATGGTGAGCCAAGCTCTCGAGAGAAACTCCCGAATGGACCTCGAAGTGAAAATGGCGGGTATGACTCACAACCTATCCGCTATCACTAGTATCGCTGATGTCAATCCAGACGCGCACCAGCTAGTTGACTTGGTCATGGGGCACAATAATCTGTACGTCAGCATCTTTGAGTCAGGACAAACGCAAACTCCACTGCTCTCAATAGGTTCGAAGGCAGTCAACCTGGAAGTGCACAAGTTCAAGCCAACCGAGCAGGTTAAACAGCACGAGTGGCGTGACTCCACGGGTCGCCCGCTACTTAGCGCTTCGCGAGTAATGAATCTAGGCGATGGAACCGAAGTTAGTGTGTTCATGACCATGGACCAGTCAGCCAACCAAGCCCTGCTCGATGCATTGCTAACCTGGGCGCTGATGGTCTCGCCTCTTATTCTCTTGCTGATCTTGGCCATTGGATGGTGGACTGTGCGCAGAGGACTACTGCCTCTGACCAAGTTCTTGAGGATTGCCTCGAAAATTTCCACCGAGAGCCTTGATCATCGCCTACCAACGAAGGGGATGCCGGCAGAACTGAAGAAGCTCGGCGATGGAATCAATATCATGCTGATGCGTCTAGATGATGGGGTTCAGCAGCTATCGCAGTTCTCGGACGATCTTGCTCACGAACTGCGTGCACCTTTGTCCAATCTCATGGGTAAGGCTCAGGTTGCGCTGACCCGGGAAAGGTCTCTTCCTGAGTACCGAGAAGTCTTGGAGTCGTGCACGGAAGAGTTGGACCGCATGAGTCGAATGGTTTCCGACATGCTATTTCTAGCCCAGGTCAGCCACCCCGCGTCAATGGTAGAATTCGAAAATGTCTGTTTGCTCGACGAAATTCAGCGGGTCTGCGACCTCTTCAGCATTACGGCCGAAGAAGGCGAAATACAACTCCAGCTCACAGGAAATGGCGTGGTGCGTGGCAATCAGATAATGATTCAACGAGCCATCTCGAACCTTGTCTCGAACGCGATTCGCTACTGCCCAAGAGGCCGGACGGTTTACGTGAAAGTTCAACGCGGTGCTAACGGAACTACCTTGAGTGTTGGTAACCCGGGGCGCGGAATCGCCAAGGAACACCAGGTGCATTTGTTCGAGCGGTTCTACCGTGTAGACAAAAGCCGAGCACGAAATGAAGGTGGTACGGGTCTGGGCCTAGCTATAGTACAGTCAATTATGGGATTGCATCAGGGTTCTGCGAGCGTAGAAGTGACTGATCAGAATTTTACCTGGTTTCACCTCAACTTTCCCGACACCCAAATGAAGCAAACGCAAATGGGCGCAGCCTAGGTCCCGTATATGGAGGGGGCCGATTTTAGAAGAGCTCTCTTTTTTACTTGAAAGCTTTAATGCCTGAGGGCTGCCGTATTGTTTTGGTCTTTAGCTCGACGTCTAGAGGGGAAGGCAGCCCTACCCGAAAATATGGCGAGCAGCCACATATAACGCGACCTTATCGGCACGCCCCCCCCCCCCCCGCCTTAAACTCTTTCACGCCCCTCTGAGTGAACCACAGACGGAGTCAAAAAAATTCGACAGCCAGTTTGACTAACCGCCAACGGCGCCGCATTTGAGATGCCAGCTAATCTAGCCGTTAGCTTCGATGCGTAAACAAAAATATCCAATCGCTGCTACACAGTCTTTAGATCGTTTATGGCTAGCTTCCACTAGTGGCAAAAAATCCAAAAACATCAATGGCTTAGATATCACATTAAAGGTTATGAAAGAAAAATAGCCTGCTTCGGAGCTTTCACAAACACAAAATTTATACCGTTTCACCAAACGCATAAATTACGAAATTGTAATGATTCCCTCACCCTGCTGTTAGCTTCAAAATCCTAAACTATCAAACCACAAAGGCTGCTAGTTAAGCAGACCTAGTAAACATCGAGGGCACAATGAAATTCATAAAACTCCTCTCTATTGGTATCGTACTGACTGGATTTATGAGTTCCGCTTTTGCTGAAGACGGTTTCGAGCGAACCAAAAATTTCAAAGATAACTTCCGAGCCGAGCAAGCTCGTCTATGGGGTCCTGATGTATCGGAGAAAAGTAAGCAGAAAATTGCTCAAGAAAAACAGAAAGAACCTAAGGGCATTAGCAGCAAGTCGACAACTAAGAGACAGTAAAAAACAATTAACACGATCAAAGCCATCGACAAAAAGCCAGATTAATATCTGGCTTTTTAGCAACCTCTCCCTAATTGTACTTATTAAATAATTTTTCAGCATCAAAGATAAATCCTGAGATGGATTATTCACTTTAAACTGAAAAGCAGCTAGAAATTTAAATACTCTCTTCGCCGGGCTCTTACTTTCAACGGGAGCCAGTAGCACTATCTCCTAGAATATTTTCACCATCCTGTGCAGTGTCCTTCCAGCGGCATAGAAGCAGTTGGCTCGCGTTCGTTTCAGTGATTATTTTGCAACCAACGTCTACAGGTAGATCAGAATCGCTGTCGCGCAAACGCCTGGAAAGGTAGAACGATCTGTCGCGAGGCCACTTGTCAGGATCTTTGATGCTTTTGGACATTCCCCGGCTATAAAACTCCGACGAATACGAGCGGCGGCCAGGATAAATCAGGGGGCCCGATTGAGACGACTGCACATCCAGCCAGGCCTGCACTAAATCTCGCTGGTTCTGAGGACGATCCTCAAGCACACCGTTATAGATAATACCGGCGCCCGCGACTGGCAGCATCAGAGCGCTCGCTGCAGCAGCCCAAGCAGTCTTTCTGCCCACTTCGCTGATACATTCGGCAAGGAGTAGCGTCCATGCAGGCAGAGCAGGAAGAAGATAGGTCCAGAGAATGTTACCAGAGAAAGTAAAGAAAACAGGTGTCGCCAATGCCCAAAGCCAAAGGTATACATCGAAGCGCTGCATCGTCCCACGCCTGCTAATAACGAGGGGTAGAAAGAAAGTCCAAGGAAGCAACGCTAAGCCAAGCTGAATCCATATGGTGCCGTAGGGCTTGGCGTGAGCACTCCCGTAGAGATCCCCGGCCCAATCACTTACAACATATCGGCTCCAGTGCTCGCCGACAAAAAAATACTCAAGGAAACCCGGCGTCTTCATTTCGGCTGCAATGTACCAAGGCACTGATATACCTAACATGAGAGCAATCCCCGTTACCCAAGGAAGCCTCAATACCCGATTCCATTGCTTGTAGATGACGATCCAAAAAAATGCTGGCGCGCCCATCAGTACCAAGGTCAGTGGCCCTTTAGCAAGCAGGCCCAAGCCGAGAGCTAAGAACATAAGGTAGGCATCCCCTTTGCCTGCGCACTTCATCCAACGCCAGAAACCATAGCTGGCCAACAGGATCGAGAACGATAAAACGGGGTCAGTCAGCACAACACCACTGGACACCAAGCCCAGCGCCGTGCCGGAAAAGATGATGGCTGCCCAAATGCCCGCCTTGCGCGATACCTCCTGTGTCGCGAGCCTGATGATGATGAAGCAGCTTGCCAAGTGGAGAAACCAGGCTGGGAATCGAGCAGCAAACTCATTGGTGCCGAATACCGTCATGCTCGCCGCTTGGGTCCAGAAAGACAGCGGTGGCTTGCCCCAAAATGGAACTCCGTAATCGAACATCGGAGTCACCCAGTCACTCAGTTCAACCATCTTGCGTGCCATTTCAGCGTAGCGTGCTTCAGAGGTATCCATCAGGGGATATACGCCCAGCCCCAGGAGACGCAAAAGCAGAATCGAACTCAGGATGAACCACAATGTTCGCTCGCTTTTCAAATTCAGCATTTCTTACCCTCGAGTGAGGAAGCCGGAGGATGAATAGTCATGGGTCGCGCTTCATTATTACTATTTAGAAAATAAAGGGGGCGGCGTTTGACCTCCGCGAGCGTTACGCCTACGTACTCGCCCACCAGTGCAACACCCACGCACATGAATGAAGCAATTCCGACAAGCAGGTGATGGATGTCAAAGGAGCCTGCTACCAGTACTGCGAGCAGGTAGCAGATGCTGGAGACAAAGAAACTGAAGCTAATGAGACTGAATATACGAAGCGGCTTGCGGGAGAAGCTGAGAATACTTTCGATGGCTAGGTCCAGCAGGCTAGCGGCGTTCCACTTGGTATTGCCGGCATGACGGGAAGTGCGATTGTAGGGTAACTCAATGGTGCGAAAGCCTACCCAGCCGATCAAACCCTTAAGAATTCTGGAGCGTTCGTCCAGCGCTCTTAAGGCGGCCAATGGAGCAGGACCAATCAGACGGAAGTCACTGACATCCACCGGAAGATCAACTTTCTCCACCAGGCGCTGCATGATCCAGTAATAGCTACGTGCACTCGTGCGTTTTAGCCAGGAGTCGCCAGTTCGCAAGTCGCGTTGCATGTTCACAACGTCGTAACCCATCTGCCAATGATATACCATACTCGAGATGAGTTCAGGTGGATCCTGAAGGTCGACATCAATGAAGATCAATGCGCTACCGCGTGCATGGTCGATCCCTGCACTTAACGCAGCCTCTTTTCCGAAGTTCCGACTTAGGAACAGGCATCGTACATTTGATCCATCTTGATAGTGTCGAAGTAGGTCTGCAGTTTGATCGCTACTACCATCGTCGACATAGAGAATCTCGCACGAAACAGGCAGGCGCTTTACAACTCTGGTGATGCGCTTGTGAAATTCCGGAATGGTTTGCTCTTCTTGAAAGCAAGGAACCACTATTGTTAACAAGGGGTCAGCGCGTTCGGAAAGCCGATGTGATGTCCGCATGATTGAATGTCCAGAAACGATGCGCAGTGAATCCGAGCGCAGTTAGGGTTAAAGTCACTAAAATCTGAGAGACAAGCGGTGAGAGATTGAATTTAATCAGAACCCACATACCTACACCATTACCGATATTAGTTGCCAACGAGACAAGTACAAACCTGATAGGTTGAAGCTTATAAATTCCCGTCGCCACGAAACTGAGCCTTCTATTACCAATATAGCTAATAATAGCGCCTATCACGCCTCCGCCAACGCTGGCTAACACTGGATCAGTAACTCCATTTACAATAAGCAGGAGAAATACAAAATAGTGCCCCCCGGTTGCTACGAATCCAATGCCTAGATAACGAATAAGCAAAGCTATGATCGACATGCTTGTATTTTCCATCTACAAAGACTAAACAACCCGAAGTGAAAAAAAAGTGAACTGCATGTAATTTCAGAACTAAATGATGCAGCACCTCGACAATAGCTGTGCCACCCAACAAACACCAAAAAACCCTAATAATAAACTGAACAAATAACTCTAGCATGATCCAGAGATTACAATTCTGATAAGAGCATATACATGATGGCACTTTAGATCTTGGACAATTAAGCACTTTCTCAAAACATGAAAACCAGTAACGACACCAATAATTACACCAATTAAGTATCAACTTACCAACCAGTGATCCATTTTCTCACGAGCGCCCATCAGTTTAAACAAGAAGCAACCTGCTAAACGTACGTGTCGTCGAGCTAAGCCCATATATTCAGTGTTTATTTTTGGTTGGGTAGCAAGCTAGTACGACCCAGAACTTGCTGCCACACCATCGACTTTCGTTTTTCGTTCAAAGCCTGAGGACTCACCTAAAGCAATTATCCGGAGTTAAGTCTTTAAGTAAGCCTAAGCCCCGAGCCAATTATAAACTTTCCAATAAACACCCTTATCAAGCCGCACTTCGACTGAGTCAGTGCTCATGCTTTGCCTGGATGTCACAGAAATCAGTTTTTTTCAAAATTCGCTGCTTCTGAGTGCAAATTCGCCGGCCTAAATTTTTTAGCTGGACTTGACTTACTTTTGGGGAGGGGGGCAAGGACTGACAATCTTTGGTTAAAACATGTCAAGGACCATAGAAAACGCCAGGCATCGCCTGGCGTTTTTCTATGGCCTCTAAAAATCCTATCGATGCATTCAATTTTTGTTGTTGACACATTGGGAAAACAAAGAATAACGAATCGTATTAAGCTCACCCCGCGAGTCTTCGTAGGTCATCAACCGTTGATACACCTCGCAAGTACGGGGATCCTGGGACTGACGCACAAATTTTGCAACATCAATCTTCATTCCATACTTGTAGTCCTGAATCTCTGGTATTGGCTTATTATTTTTCGCCGCATAGCTAGCCACGGCGTTCTGATGTTCCTGAATATATTGCAACTGCTTCTTTTCGGAAAACGTAGTAGCTTGTGAAACTATAGGCAAAACAGCTAGGGCTGCCGCAATGATAAGCTTTTTCATAAGGTCCTCTCAATATCAATCTTATTGGGAGTAACCTTATCAACTCACAGGCATCACCGGCATGACGGTAAACTTACAATTTTGAAAGGTGACAACAATATCCAGAATGAAAAGCCCACAACGTTGCTGTGGGCTTCTGTTATGGGCTATCAGCTACCCGCTTCATCACCATCATCATCTTTGCGGTGTGCCCATTGATACAGAGCAGGAAGCACCAACAGAGTAAGCACGGTAGACGAAAGAATCCCGCCAATCACCACTGTCGCCAGTGGCCGCTGAACTTCAGCACCGGTACCTGTTGCGAGAGCCATCGGGATAAATCCGAGGGATGCGACTAGGGCTGTCATCAGAACGGGCCTTAACCGTGTCAACGCGCCTTCATCTACCGCTTGCCGGAGGGTACGTCCTTCCTCCCGCAGCCCGCGGATAAAAGAAATCATAACCAGGCCGTTTAGAACTGCCACACCGGACAGCGCAATGAAGCCAACTCCCGCCGAGATAGACAGCGGGATATCCCGCAACCACAGTGCAACTACACCGCCGGTGAGTGCGAATGGAATTCCGGTGAAGACCAGCATGCCATCCTTCAAGTTGTTGAACATCAGGAACAGCAGTGTCATGACCAGAAGCAATGCGACTGGAACAACGATCTGCAGACGCTTGGCTGCTGATTGCAACTGCTCAAACTGGCCACCCCAGGTAGTCCAGTAGCCTGCTGGGATCTGCACAGTAGCCAGCGACTTAGTCGCTTCTTCAACGAACGAGCCTAGGTCACGGCCTCGAACGTTTGCACTAACTACTACCAGCCGTTTCCCATTTTCGCGGCTGATCTGGTTCGGGCCCAACTGCAAGTCAAGATTAGCGACTTGGGACAGAGGAATGAACCCTATCTGATTAGCATCCTGAGCAACATTAGCAGGCACAGGAATCAGCAAGCTGGACATACCCGCTACGTCAGTGCGCACGGTCTCAGGCAGTCGCACCACCATATCGAACCGACGATCGCCCTCATACAATGTACCTGCCTGGCGGCCACCCACAGCAATAGCAATTGAGTTTTGCACATCCGCGATGTTCAAACCGTAGCGTGCTGCTTTTTCGCGGTCGATGTTGATGGTTAACACAGGAAGGCCGGAAGTCTGCTCAACCTTGACCTCCGATGAGCCCGGTACCGCTTTAAGCGATGCCGCGATTTTGTTGGCGGTGCTGTTGAGCGCGTCCATGTCATCGCCAAAAACTTTCACCGCAACGTCACTACGCACGCCCGAAATCAGCTCGTTGAAACGCAACTGGATCGGCTGGGACAACTCATAGTTGCTTCCCGGGACACCTGCTGCGGCTTTCTGCACCTCAGCGATCAGCTCATCACGAGGCTTATTGGGATTTGGCCACTGATCCTGAGGCTTAAGCATTATGTAGGCGTCAGAGGCGTTAGGCGGCATTGGATCAGATGCGATTTCTGCAGTACCCGAGCGTGCGAACATCCGCTCTACTTCTGGGACCTGCGCTATTACCGCTTTCTCCAGGCGCTGTTGCATCTCGACGGACTGAGTAAGGCTCGTTCCGGGCACTCGCATAGCCTGCATCGCAAAGTCGCCCTCACTAAGGCTGGGAATGAACTCGCTACCCATACGACTTGCAAGTATACCGCTAAGTACGACCAGAGCTACTGCAGCCGAGAACGCAATGTTCCGGTGCCCAAGAACCCATTGCAGTATCGGCTCATAGCGCTGTCGGGCGGTGCGCATTACCACGCCCTCCTCTTCCTTGACCTTGCCAGTGATGAACATGGCGATAGCAGCAGGAACAAAGGTTACGGAAAGAATCATTGCCCCCAGCAGCGCCATTACGACAGTGAATGCCATGGGGTGGAACATTTTTCCTTCGACGCCGGTTAGGGCGAAGATCGGCAGATACACTACCATGATGATCAACTGGCCAAATATCAGTGGCCGGCGAGCTTCACCTGCAGCGGCAAAGACTTCATGGAAGCGTTCTGCTTTGGTGAGTATGCGACCATGCTTGTGTTGCGCATGAGCCAGTCGGCGGATCGCGTTTTCTACTATAACCACGGCACCATCTACAATAATGCCAAAGTCGAGTGCTCCCAAACTCATTAGGTTTGCACTAACCTTGTTGTTGAACATACCTGTGAAGGTAAATAGCATGGACAGCGGGATCACCATTGCGGTGATCAGTGCTGCGCGGATGTTGCCGAGGAACAGGAAGAGAATAGCAATTACCAGAATCGCGCCTTCCACCAAGTTCTTCTTCACCGTCGCAATGGCTTTTTCAACCAAGTTGGTACGGTCATAAACGGTCACAGCAACCACGCCCTTCGGCAGGGTGCGGTTGATGTCGGTCAATTTGGTGGCCACAGCTTGGGACACTGTACGACTATTTTCACCAATCAGCATAAATACGGTACCGAGTACTACTTCGCGACCATTCTCAGTAGCAGCCCCCGTTCGCAGTTCTTTACCGATGCTGACTTCAGCAACGTTGCTGATGCGAATCGGCGTGCCATCTACACTGGTAATTACGATGTTGGCAATATCTTCGATATTGCTTACCTGACCCGGCGCACGAATGAGCAACTGCTCACCATTACGCTCGATGTAACCGGCGCCCACGTTGGCGTTGTTGCTTTCCAATGCAACTACCAGGTCATTAAGTGTCAGCTTGTAGGTAGCCAACCGCTTCGGGTCCGGCGCAATCAGAAACTGCTTGGCGAAGCCACCGATGGTGTTGATCTCGGCAACACCAGGGACGTTGCGCAGCTGCGGCTTGATAATCCAATCCTGGATCACTCGCAGGTCGGTGGGAGTGTAAGGAGTACCATCTTCTTTGAGTGCGCCATCTTCCGCTTCAACGGTCCACAGGAAGATTTCACCAAGCCCGGTGGATACAGGCCCCATGACGGCCTCGACCCCATCTGGCAACTGTTCCTTTGCAACCTGCAAACGCTCGTTAATGAGTTGGCGGGCAAAAAAGATGTCAGTACCGTCTTTGAAGATCACGGTGACCTGTGACAAGCCGGAGCGAGATAGGGATCGGGTTTGCTGAAGGCCCGGAAGACCGGCCATGGCCGTTTCAACTGGAAACGTGATCCGCTGTTCGGTTTCCAACGGCGAGTAACCAGGGGCGCCAGTGTTAATCTGCACCTGGACGTTTGTGATATCAGGCACCGCATCAATGGGCAGTTTTTGGTAGCTGTAGATACCTATACCGGCCATGATTAGAACTGCGATCATTACTACGATGCGCTGCTCAATGGCGAATCTGATGATACGTTCAAACATAAGAAATCATCCTGTAAATTCGCATCAGTGGCCATGCTCGGCAGACGCTTTGCCAAGCTCAGACTTGAGCGTGAAGCTGCCACTGGTTGCCACTTGGGCACCCGATTGGAGGCCTTCGGTTATTTCCACATAGCCACCGGCACGGCGACCTAGAGTTACCCTGCGAGTGTCGAAGCCCTCAGTGGTCCTCACGAAAACTGCAGTTTTTTCCTCGACGGTCTGCACCGCTGACTCTGGAACAGCTACAGCAACTTGATCAGTTTGTGACGTGACTGCGATGCTCACGAACAGCCCCGGTCGCCAGGCCCCATTGGGATTGGTCAGAGTGACACGGACGGGCGCTGCACGATTCTGCTCGCCCAAAAGGCTGCCTACGTAACCCACCTTGCCCTCGACCTCAGCCTTCATGTCAGGAGAAGAAACCTTTACCGAGCGGCCAGTCACGACCTTTCCGAGATCGCCAGGAGGAACCGCGAAAGTTGCCCACACCTGATTAAGATCGGACAGGATGAAAGCATTGGTTGCCTCGCTGACCACCTCACCGACGGTCAGGTGCTTTTCCACTACAACTGCGTCGAAAGGCGCACGCAGTTCATAGCGGTTACCGCCTGCAGAATTGACCGAAGCGCCGATTGCTCCGACCTTTTGCTTAGCGTTGGCCAGTGATATTTCAGCTTCTTGCAAAGCTTGTCGCGCCTGAAGGTAATCTTGCTCGGCGGAGATTTTGTCCTGCCACAACTGCTTCTCGCGGTCAAAAGTCAAGCGTGCCAACTCAACACGTCGCTGTGCAGCTTGTTGCTCACTGCGCATATCCGAGATCTGTTGACTGGCAATCACCGCAAGGACTTGGCCCTTCTTGACCGACTCGCCCAGGTTCGCCTGAACGCTTTCAACAACTCCAGGAACGCGAGGTACCACATGTGCGGTGTGGTCCTCATCAAACCGTATTTCGCCAGGAAAAGTCACAATAGTGCTAATCTCACGGGGAGCAGCTGCTTCCAGAACGACGCCCGCAGCCTCAATCTGCTCGGCGCTAAGCGTCATCTTGCCCTCTTCCTCATTGGCATTTTCGCTGTGGCCTTCCTCACCGTGACCTTCATCCCCCCCGTCTTTAGCAGGTGCTACAGCAGTTCTCTCATGGCCATCTTCAGTGCCATGTTCGGCCTTACTGACTGGAGGCTGCTCGGAACTGGAGTTCCAGGCGAAACTGCCAAATCCGAGGACTGCCACAGCGATTACCGCGAGCGCGATCTTGCGTTTGTTATCCATTGCTACTCCTGCTGATCTTAGGTACCGGCTTATTCAAAGACGCATACAAGGAAAATGCCTGGCCTGTTCAGCGCGTATTGGCAGTCAAGCCGACGTCGCCATACACCCTTTCCACTTGAGCACGCGCATTGGTCGCAGCCGCCAAAGAGTCGAGGTACTGGCCACGAGCAACTATCAAGGTGCGCTGAGCATCCAGCACTTCGATGAAACCGAATTTGCCCATCTCAAATCCACGAGTTGCGGTATCCACGGCCTGTTGAGCTGAAGGCAGGATCGTCTTGTCATAGGACTCGACCTCCTGCATGGCGGTAGCCCACTGATTCACTGCGGTTTGAGTTTCGGAACGTAGCCTGAGCTCAACAGCGTTTCGCTGGTCTCGGGCCTGATCTGCGCGGCGAGAAGCGGAAAGAATGTTGCCCTGATTGCGATCAAACAGCGGTAAAGGCATCGACAGCCCCACGACATTGACCCTCTCGCGAATAGAGCGGTCGTATTGGCTACCAACACTCACCGTGAGATTCGGGATGCGCTGCGCCTTTTCCGCGCCTAGTGAGGCATCGCTCTTATCTATTTGAGCAAGCGCTTGACGCATATCTGCGGTTTGATCGAGCTTCGCCAGTAATTCTGTAGCTTGCGGCGGCTTGCCGGGAGATAGGTCTGGCGAGTCAAGACGATCAAATGCAGTGACCGAACTGCCTATTAACTGGGCCAATTGCTGGTAAGCCGTTGACTTCAAGGTTTCAGCGCGCCTTACCTGTAACTTGGCTTCAGCCAGTTGCACCTGAGCGCGCGTGGCTTCCACCGGCGAGGACTTACCGGCACGCACCCGTCCATCGACGATGCGCAGACCGCGTTCGGTGAGCTCCAATGATTGTTTTGCCAGATTCAAGCCGGTCTGAGCTCTCAAAGCAGCGTAGTAAGATTGAACAACATCTGCACGAAGGCTATTGACTCGACGGTCCAGCTCTAACTGCGCGACGCTTTGACCGTAGGTTGCAACCTCGACACGAGCACGTCGCTTGCCACCCAACTCTAACGGCTGACTAAGCGCGACAGTCGTCGTGCTGGTATTACGACGGGTGTCTTCTACTTGATAAGAAATTTCAGGATTGGGGATGAGTCCAGCCTGCTTGCGCACTCCTTCAGAGATTCCGATCTCTTGACGTGCTGCTGCAAGATCGGGGTTAGCGTCTATTGCCGTCGAAAGCGCTTCAGCCAGACTGAGACTCTGGGCAAATGCGGCAGGCACCCACAATCCAGACAAGACCATACAGAACACAAAGACTTTCAAAGGAAAGATGGGGGTTTTAGATAAAGCAATGTGATTATACCAGGGCACTTTGATAGTCCTCATGCACAAACTTTGATAAAGCTTGGCGAGAACGCCTAAACAGCTGCCAAGCTCCTCTGGATCAGGTGATGGCACTCTAATCAGCGATCACTATCAGAGGGGTGGCTATAAAATTACAATTTCGTTAGAAACCCTGGGGGGATAGTCGAAATAGAAAGCTTTCAGGCGAAACGCAGGGATTTAGTGAAAAAGATTCTGGAAGCCCTGCAACGGTGGAAATACCTGATAACAGAATTGTAATCACCCCGTCACCGACTCGTTATCTTTGATCTGCAAATATGACCCAGGCGCTATTCTAAGTGCTCCACCGGGCCAAAACAACAGACTATACCCGCGTAGGTAAATCATAATAAAAACTGCCGTAATCAAAGGAGCATCGCATGAGACACAAAGTAACTTTGTATTTGGCTGCGGTTTCAGCTTTTTCTGGAAGCTATGCCCTCACGGCACAAGCGGAAGGTAAACCAGAAGGTTTTATTGAAGGTAGCAGCCTTACTGTTCTAAACCGCAACTTCTATTTCAATCGTGATAATCGTGATGCATCTGCGCCGACTTTCAACAGCGGCAAAGGCAATACCAACGGTTATTCCGAAGCTTGGGCACATGCGATAATCACTAAATTCAACTCTGGTTTTACGCAGGGCACTGTGGGCTTTGGTATAGATGCGTTTGCAATGATTGGCATCAAGCTTGATACTGGTGGCGGGCGCAACGGTGGCCGTAGCAGCTTTGACGTGCTGCCTGTTAACGGTGACGGCGAAGCACGTGATGAATACACTAAGGTGGGTGGAGCAGCGAAGTTTCGGCTGTTTGATACTGTCGTAAAGGTTGGAGATGTTTTCCCCGCAACACCCGTCGTGGCATCGGGAGATTCTCGCTTACTCCCTGAAAGTTTCCGCGGCGTGACGGTCGAAAATAGTAGCATTCAAGGCCTAACCTTGCAGGGTGGTCGACTGCATGCGATGAGCCAGCCTGGTTCCAGCAACTTGAACGATAACTTTGCCACATTTTATGCCGGCCCGGTCAACTCGCCTTGGATTGGGTACGGCGGCGGTGATTACCAAGTCAACGACAACATCACGGTGAGCCTTTACGCCAGCCAATTGAAGGATGTTTGGAATCAATACTATGCCGGTAGCAGCCTCACTTACCCACTCAGCGATGATTTGACGCTTATCGGCGGATTCAACTACTACAAAGCTGTAGATGAAGGCAAGAAGCGCCTGGGCGAATTCGACAACAATATATGGAGCGCCAAGCTCGGCGTCCGGTACGGTGCGCATACTCTTGCACTGTCTCATCAGCGAAACAATGGCGATGACGACTTCGACTACCTTCGTCAATCAGACTCAATCTTCGTTGACAACTCAATACAGTACAGCGACTTCAACTCACCGAAGGAACGCTCTTGGATGCTGCGCTACGACTTGAACATGACCAGCCACGGTATTCCGGGGCTATCGTTCATGACTCGTTATGCCAGAGGTTCTGGTGCAGACTATTCGAACGCCAATCAATTCTATATGCGCACTGATGGTAACGGCGATCCGCTCACGAATCAAAAACGTTGGGAGCGTGATATTGAAGTCAAATACGTCGTACAAACAGGTGCGGCGAAAGATCTTTCCTTGCGATTACGTCAAGCAAATACTCGTGCCACTGCATTCGAATCGGACTTGGATGAAGTACGCCTGATCGTTGAATATCCACTTTCGATACTGTGAGCCCTAAACAAGATCGATTTATTCATGTGACTCGCCTAAAACAAAAATAGCGAGCTTAAAGAATTCACCTTGAGTTGCTTAAATGCTCCTTTGGTAAAAGGTGAATATTTTGCGCCCCCCTGGGGCGCTTTTTTTTACCTAAAATTCGAGTAAATCTTCGAGTACGCGCACCGCGTCCCGATGGAGTTCATGACTGCACCAGTGACCGCCTTCTTCAGCATGAGAAAAATCGCCCTCATCTGCACGGAATAAAATGGCCATAATAAAAAAAACAACCCAACATTTCATAAGGTCAATTCAGCAGTAGAGAAATAACCCGCAACTGGTTGGTCCGAGCCACGATATAATATATCGCGATGTTATCAAGTGTATTGCTCACTGATTACAAGTACGTTATTTAGCCCCCACCCAAGTGGTTTTGAATTATCATTCCTGCCAATGATGACAGCGCATTCGCGTAGTTAAAACAGCTCAGTCATATCGAGACAAAATCCAATGCGAATTCTGGTAATTGAGGACGAAGTAAAAACTGCCGAATATGTGCGCCAAGGCCTTACGGAGAGCGGTTATATCGTGGATTGCGTACATACCGGATACGACGGGCTTTTTCTGGCCAAACAACATATGTACGAGTTAATCATCCTAGATATCAACCTGCCGGAGATGGATGGGTGGCAGGTACTTGAATTGTTGCGAAGAAACAATTGTCTTTGTAGAATTATGATGCTTACTGCTCGAAGTCGCTTGGTTGATAAAATCAGAGGACTAGAGAATGGTGCAGATGATTACCTAATTAAGCCTTTTGAATTCCCGGAACTGCTTGCTCGAGTTCGCGCACTGATGCGCAGGTCTGATAATCCAGCATCTGTTGAGATCATTCGCGTAGCCGATCTGGAGCTGGATCAAAGCCGTCATAGGGCGTTTAGAGACGGTCAGCGTATCGACTTAACAACGAAGGAATTCGCACTTCTGCACTATTTAATGAGAAATACGGGAATTGTCCTGAGTCGTACACAGATCATATCTCAGGTATGGGACATGAATTTCGACTGCGATACAAATGTTGTAGAAGTTTCAATTAGAAGATTAAGAGCCAAGATGGATGATCCTTTTGAAAACAAACTGATACATACACTCAGAGGCGTAGGATATGTTCTAGAAAAACGCTAGCGTGCTGTTCTTGAAGCAATCACATACGCTCCTGTGATTTCGCCGACTCACGGGCACTTCAGGTTTCATCCAAGTTTGTCTTTCACTTGGCGCTTCTGGCCTACCGCGTCGGATATACATTTCGGCGCGCAAAAAACTTGCTAATCGAAGCTTTCAACTCGCCTACCGGTCCAAAACCGTGGTGCGAAAAAACACCATACCCCCCCGAAACAGCGCTCGATAATGCTTATCCACAAGCTGGATTTCAGTGTCCAATGTATGTGGAAGCGTTCAGACCCGCTTTCACTTTAGGTATTTGTGAGTAACGTAGTTGCCGATGATAAAGTGTAGTTCAAGGAACGTGGATTTTTATCAGTTGATACTCTCATAATCTGGTGAGACGAACTACGTGACGGTGCCACGGCGCACATATCCATGTAGTTGCGTGTGGATATGATAAATCTACCGGGGCATGAAGCCTAAGCATGCCATGGAGTGGACAATACGGTCGTGACTTAAAGGTCGCATACTCTATGATCTCTGAAGGCGAGCAAGTGAATCACTCCGGCTCTCTAGATACCTTGCAAGCTCATTGCATAACGCTTTTAAACTCTACAGTGAAAGCTACATATTGAAACGATTACGGCGTTTTGCGTTGATGGTTGACGATATTCGACACCTCCCCTTGCCGTCGGGTTAAGCCGTCACACTTGCTCAATCGTCAGAACTTTTGCATTAGCTTGAGTATCGCCATAAGCGTCCGGGCATCACGCCTTGCGTGATTAAAAAGATTGCGGCAGCAACTGATCGATTTCACTCGCCCGCTGCGTCGGCAGCCGCGTGAGAGCATCCTTCAGATATGCATACGGATCATGACCATTCAGGCGCGCAGACTGGATCAGACTCATGATCGCTGCCGCACGTTTTCCGCTGCGTAAGGCCCCTGCAAAGAGCCAGTTCTTGCGCCCAAGGCCCTATGATCGGATCTGGTTCTCTGCCCAGTTATTGTCTATGGGTACAGCCCCGTCATCGAGGTAGCGCGACAGCGCTGCCCAGCGTTCGAGACTGTAATCGAGTGCTCTGCTGATGGCTGAGACTTCAGGCACGAGGTCACGCTAGGCAATCAACCTGGCGTGCAGCATATTCATCACCCGTACAGCTTTTTCTTGCCGTATTCGGAGTCGTAAATCCGGCCCCAGATCGCGACTTCGCTTTCAATTTCGTACAACAACTGGATATAACGCAGAGCTTGCTCCGCAAGCGTGCTTTTATTCTTAGCGTGCAGCTCAAAGAAATTACGTTGCGCATGAGCCATTCACCCGATCTCGGTCACGTCTAGTTCGAAGCTGGCTTTGTAACCGACACAATCATCGCAGACCAGCTTGTCCTTCCAGTCATTCAGGAAGTTGCGAGCGTGTTCTCCGGCGCGGCTAGGGCTGAAGTCGTGAACCACCGCTGCCGCGTCCGAGAACTGGCTGGTGGCATAGGACCAAATATAAGAACTGTGGGTTTTCTTAGTTCCCGGCATGAGCATTTGCACAGGTGTCTCATCGGCTTGAATAATCTGCTGCCCGAGAACCACGTCGCGCAGCGCATCAACCAGCGGCTGGAACTGAACCCCAGTCACGGCCATCTGGCCACCGTCGGTGAGGCTATGCACGCTAACTCCTCCTCTCTTTCTCTTCGTTAAGTAGCATCAGCCATGAATTCATTCAAAAAGACCGTTCAAGTCATTGCACTCGTTGCAACGCTAAATGCAGCCTCATTGTTACAGGCAGCGTAATCAATTGCCGTCTACAAAGCCCCTAACTGTGGCTGCTGGACCAGGTGGATCGCTTATCTGAAGGAGTGGTCGACTATATGGAAAACAACATTAGCGATATGAACGAGAAGCTCGGCGTACCCGTAAATCTGGCGTCGTGCCACACGGGAGTTGTAAGTGGGAAATTCGTCGAAGGCCATGTTCCGGTCACACAAATTGCTGAACTAAGTCGACGAGCCAATCTGGACGGAATAGCTGCCTTCGGTATGCCCGTGGGATCGCTCGGAATGGAGTCAGGTGACCGACGCAGCGCCTACCCGGTAATTGGGATGAGCAAGTCAAGGGGAGAGACGGTTTTACAGGATTTTCGGGCCCGCTAGTGGCTGAGGAACCGCTCTACTAAACTGGTTGAATACCGGATACCGGGTTTCGAAAAAGCTACAGCCGGCTGATCAAATCTTCCGGCTGGAGTCTGATTAGCGGATCGCTGTATCCAAGCAAATATTAGTCGAAAATTTCCCGTAAAAACGATTTCTTATGATAAACCTGCTCTTCCTGATGCCTCGACTGATTCTGATGGCCGTTCTGATATCCGTCCCGCCAACCACCACCGTGACCAGGCTGCGGCGCGGAGTGGCCGTGCTTAGTGCCGCGTTTGTTGTCATGGTGGCCAGAAGACGGCTGGGCATACACAGGTTCAGACGGAGGTGTACCTTGCAGCGACTGAGATACGCTCTGTGGAAGAAAACGAGCTTCTTGTTCTTCCTGCTGGCTACGCTCGATGATCTTGTCGAGTTCTCCCCGGTCAAGCCAAACACCTCGACATTGCGGGCAATAGTCGATTTCAACGTTTTGACGTTCCGACATTACCAACAGTACTTCTTTGCAAACTGGGCAGTGCATGGTTCTCTCCTCCAGCGAATGAGCTATATAAAACGCAGCAGCCATTTCACCGACGCAGCAGCCGCAAGCCATTGAATACGACGAGCAAGCTCGCCCCCATGTCGGCGAAAACGGCCATCCACAATGTCGCGAAACCAGAGAGAGCCAACGCCAAGAAGACAACTTTTATGCCCAGAGCCAAAATGATGTTTTGCTTTAGAACCGAGGCGGATCGGCGACTCAGGCTGATAAAGTACGCGATTTTTCGAGGGTCGTCGTCCATGATCGCAACGTCAGCTGTTTCGAGAGCTGTCGCTGTCCCTGCGGCTCCCATTGCGAAACCTATATCGGATTGCGCTAAGGCGGGGGCGTCATTAACGCCGTCACCAACCATCCCAACGGCGCCATATCTGCGTTTGAGTTCAGCGACTGCAGTCTGCTTGTCCTCTGGCATCAGATTTCCACGGGCATCCTCGATGCCCAATTGCTCAGCGATCGACCTCGCCGTCGCAGGATTATCCCCAGTCAGCATTACTGGAACCACGTTCAAAGCCTTCAAAGCAGCCACAGCTTCAACACTCTCCGGTCGGACTGTGTCTGCGACCGCGAATATCGCGGCGGGGCCGCTATTGCCGCATAGCACGATCACCGTTTTGCCAGTTTCCTCAAGCCGTGAAAGTCTGGCCTCCAGCTCCGAAGAACACACGCCCAACTCCTCAACCAAACGATGGTTGCCTAGATGCCAAAGATGACCGTCGATCGTGCCTTTCACGCCTCGGCCATTTAGCACACTGAAGTCACTGACAGGCAGAGCCACAGCGCCAGGCTGCTGCGATTTCCACCCATTGACCAATGCTTTCGCTACTGGGTGGGTACTTTGCTCATCAAGACTCGCAGCAATCAAAGTTGCCTTCTCGATAGACAAGTCACTGAATATATCTGAGTCAGTCAGAACTGGCTTGCCCTGAGTCAACGTGCCTGTTTTATCCAGAGCAACCACCTTCAGCAGGCGCCCGCTTTCCAGGTAGGCACCACCCTTGATCAAGATTCCATGCCGTGCGGCTGCGGCAAGACCACTCACAACAGTGACAGGCGTTGAGACGACCAAGGCACAAGGACACGCGATGACCAACAACACCAGGGCCTCATACAACCATTCACCCCACGTACCACCAAGCAGCACTGGGCCTAAAACGGCAACAAGAAATGCCACCGCCACTACGGCTGGGGTGTAATACCGTGCGAACTGGTCAACGAACCTCTGCGTCGGCGCCCGCTGAGACTGCGCATCCTGAATCGCGGCAGCAATACGAGCGAGCGTACTTTCGCCAGCGACTGCCGTGACAGTCGCCTCCACGACGCCGTCTGTCACGATACTGCCAGCATATAGCGGATCCCCCTCTGCCTTATCTACTGGCAAGCTTTCACCAGTGATAGGGGCTTGGTCGAGAGCAGCACGACCAGATTCCACCCTCGCATCCAGCGGTACCCGCGACCCTGTGCGAACACGAATACGGCTGCCGAGAACGACATTCTCAACCGGGTGTTCTTTCCAGCCAGCTTCGGTCATGACTTCCGCAGTCTCAGGAGCTAATGCAGTCAGCGATTTAATCGCGTTACGCGCTCGCTCAAGTGAGAGTGCTTCGATGGCTTCGGCAATAGCGAAAAGGAAAACCACCATCGCGGCTTCCGGCCACTTGCCAATCACCATGGCACCCAAGACAGCCAAAGACATCAAGAAGTAGATGTTCAATGTGAAGTTCTTTACAGCGATCCACCCCTTCTTCAGAGTTGGTAGACCAGCAGTAAGAATGGACAGCGCAGCCAAGGACATTACAGGCAAAGAACCCTCCTGTCCGGTCGTCCAAGCGATCACTTCAGCGGCGATGGCAGCTAGACCGCTGACCGCCAGCAGCCCTTTCAAGCGCGTCGTCAGAGCAGGTGAAATGGCATTCGGGGTTGCGCCGGCCTCGATGAGATTGGGCCCCATATCCAGCGCGGTCAAAGCGATGACTATCGCCTTCGGATCATCCAAGCGATGATGCACTGTCAGCTCACGATCCAACAGATTGAAATCAAGTCGTGCGATGCCAGGCATCGGCTCTAAGCGATTACGAATTAGCCGCTCTTCGGTAGGGCAATCCATCTTATCAATGCGATACCGAACCAGGGTCGTGCCTTCTGGCTCAGCCATGGCCGAATGTGAAGTCACCGCCCCTGCGGAATCCACTTTGCTCAAACAGCAATGGTCGGCATCGGAATGGGCTTGAGCTGAAGTGCCATGATCGTGTGCGCTATGGTCTTGATTATGGTCGGTGGACTTGGCTCCACAAGGCTGAGAATCCTTCGAACCGCACGCATGCGATCCCGTTCTGCCCAAGCTCTCGGCGTGATCAGGCCCATGCTCAACATGATGTGCACGAGAATGAACCTGTTTGGCGAAGGTCTCGCGGGGGTCAGCAGAACAGCAATCGTCCGACTTCGGCACGAGGTGCAATTTGGCTTTCGACGGGTTTTCCTGGCTCATGACGCATCTACCAATAAGGATATGGCGTCATTGAACAGCCTGTAGTAGCTACAGTGTCAAGCAATGAGTTTGAAATTTCGACTGGGCCGAGGGCGCCGCTCGAGTCTACGTCCCTCAGTGCGAGCGCCTGATAGCTGCATGCTGCGATGCATCAGCCAGGTTGGTCAGCACCTCAAATGCCCACTCAGCTTTCACCCTGGGAGTCATGCATATCGAGCAAGTCGTCAATCGCGTTGTGAAGCCTACGAGTAAACGTTTGGAGAAATCCGCCATGATGGTTTTCGACGCCATTGGCATGTGTCGGCTGTAGACCTCTCTAAGCGCTCATTACCATCGGTAGCCGACAGGGTTAAGGGTAGAAATATCCAGAAAGCTCCTCGACACAGTCGCACCAGCATGTCCTCCTCAACAACCCTACTACAAGCTTTTCGGCATTAATTAGGAGATGCCCACTGGAAATCCGGTGACACCTGCTAACCGAGAATAAAACCCCGCCATGTCTGGCGGGGTCTCATCAATCACCCTTCTTGTGCTTATGCACGTCCAGGTCGGGATGCTTAGGCTTGTTCTCGGGGGTTACACGGCGACGCTGGTCTGTCTTGCCGGTTGATTCGGCAATTGGCTTGGGCCCAGGTTTGATGGCCATAGAACTTGCTCCTTCAGTTGATAGGTATATGCCCTGGCAAACGTCTGCCGTGTAAGCGTTCGCTCAGTACGGTCACGAGATTGAGGGCCCCAAACACTATAGCTTGATATTTTTATGCCAGCAGTGGCGCACCACTTTAGTAAGCGTCTGCCGAACACATCTTGCACCAGCCCGTTTGGTGTAGACGGACGCTCGAAAGACCCTGTCGAGACTATCGCGCTATTCGGTTTCAATGGCAGCTTGCTCCCCTATGCTCTTGACTCGTCTAGGAGCAGCAACCAGAGCGAGCCCCAGCAGCGGGTTCGAACAGTGACTCAATAATCGTACAGTCTGGAGTGTTCGAGCCTAGGCATCTTGACTCACACGTGCCTGCCATTGAGAGCAGCTCTATCCGGATCTGCAGGAGCTTAGCTACCTTAGATTCCACTTCTGCCAAGTGCTTCTTGACCACCGACAACGCATCAGCACACGGACGATCAGCATCTGCCGCGAGCGCAATGAGTTCGCGGATATCGTCGAGTGGAAAGCCCAGTTCACGATTCTGCCTGATGAAGATGAGTCGTGACCGATGCTTTTCGGTATAGATTCGATGCCGCCCTGTCGACCGTAGGGCCGGAGGGAGAAGGCCTATTTTCTCGTAGTAGCGAATCGTTTCAATGTGGCAACCCGTTGATTTCGACAGCGCTCCGATTCCTGACATCCAAACTCCCCAAGCATTTTCTTGAACCTGTAGTAGCTACAGATATTAACCTGCTCAATCGAAAAATGATTTCACGCGTTTTAAGGGCATTCCGTGGACAGAGAACAGCTAGAGAAGAACCAGATTCCCGTTTACTTCGTCGCGGTCATTGTCGCGGCTATCGGGGGCCTGCTCGCACCTGATGCCTCTCAAGCGTTAGGTGCGTTGGTGACACCAGCCATCGCTGTGCTGATGTACGCCATGTTTCTGCAGATCCCATTCTTGGATCTTCGCAAAGGGCTTGCAAACAAGCGTTTCATGACCGCGCTGCTGACCGCCAATTTCGTCGCCATCCCCCTGTTGGTTTGGGCGTTGACGATGGGCCTAGCCGACCACCCGGCGATTTTGGTGGGCGCACTATTGGTCTTGCTGACGCCTTGTATCGATTATGTTGTTGTGTTTACCCATATCGGTAAGGGCGACTCCAAACTGACTCTGGCGGCAACACCATTACTACTCGTGCTTCAGCTTGTGCTACTACCCCTCTATCTAGCCTTCATGGTGAGTGATGACTCGGCGGTGGTTATATCGGTCGGCCCATTTGTTGAGGCCTTCGTAGTGCTGATCGCTTTACCCTTGGTCTTGGCAGTAGCAACAGCTGCCGGGGCAAAGGGGTCACGCATCGTTGAGGGCTGGAACAATGTATGGGCTTGGATGCCTGTGCCAGCTATGGCGGCTGTATTGGTCGTAGTGATCGGCTCTCAGATTTCAACGGTGGTCAGAGACATGGACAAGCTGCTGCCTGTTATTCCCGTCTACATTGGTTTCATGCTCTTGGCACCCGTGGTGGGTGCGCTGGTGTCTCGGGCGTTTAAGTTACCGGCTAGCACGGCAAGATCTGTCGCTTTCAGCAGTTCGACACGAAACTCATTGGTAGTTCTACCATTGGCATTGGCCTTGCCCGAGGAAATCAGAGGGCTCGCTGCGGCAGCAGTGATTACTCAAACGCTGATTGAGTTGGTCAGCGAACTAATTTACATCCGAGCAATTCCTGCTTTGGTGTGGCGCAAAATGTAGATGCCAGGGAAGACATAAGCACAAAACACCCTGCGCGATTAAACAGGTGCCCACCTGTGCGGCAGCAGCTTGTTAATCTCACTCGCGCGCCGCGTCGGCAGGCGCGTGAGAACATCCTTTAGATAGGCGTACGGATCATGGCCATTCAGCCGCGCTGACTGGATCAAGCTCATGATCGCCGCAGCCCGTTTTCCGCTGCGTAGCGACCCGGCGAAGAGCCAGTTCTTGCGCCCAAGAGCCCATGGCCGGATCTGGTTGTCGGGTAGTCAGACGCGGTTGCCCGCGTCCAACCCCCTAAGAACCGTGCATGCGAGTTTCCCAGCACACGGCTCAAGCCTCTGCTAAGGCGCCATTGGGCACCCGGTTATACATCGTCGACATTGGCAAATTGCACATCTCGTGGGCAACGCAGGTGGTAAATCTCAAGATTAGCCGCAGCGTCCGTCCCGCCATGACCTAGCTTCACAATATGGCGACTGTGCCACGGTGTGTCTTTGGTCACCGGCTTGAAGCAGGCGCAGCACCTGCCGCCCTGTTGCACCCATACCCGATACAGCTTGGCTCGACCTTTAACGGAAGTGAGCATCTTCTTGCCCCAGCGGGACTCGAAGTACTCATCCCATGCAGGGTCGTGAGGGTTGGCAGCAGCCTTAATCTTGATATGTCGCACAATCGGTGTGTCTGAGGCGTCTACTAGCGTGTACTGACGCTTCCGACCATCGGCGGATTTTTCAGTACACGAGAACACCCAACGGCGCGCCCCTTGTACTTTGAAATACCGATCCTTCACCCATCGGCGTGTCTTGCGAGGGTGGCGACGTACCGCCCATCGCCAGAGCATTTCCCACACTGCGCTGTCCACCTGGTTGAAGACCTTCTTGGCGACGACATGACTGTGATAGTTCGCCCAGCCCCGTAGAACCGGGTTGAGCAAACCTATCAAGTTAGCCTGTCGTATCGTTTTGTTGGTCTTGATCAACTCTCGCAGCTTGGCAAGTAGAGCCCCGATGTTCGCCTTGGACGGCTTGATCAGGAGCTTGCCGTTGTACTTGCGCAGGTTCCATCCGAGGAAGTCGAACCCGTCCCCTATGTGCGTTATCTTGGTTTTTTCCGGAGAGAGGACAAGTCCACGCTCTGCCAGAAATTCAACCACGGCGGGCCTGACTTCATTCTCCAGCCATTCTTTCGAACAACCAGTGATGATGAAATCATCTGCATAACGCACCACGCGCATTTTTCGGGCTGTCCACTTCGCGTTGGGAAATCTCTTCGCCAGCATCGCTTCCAACCCATCCAGCGTCATGTTCGCCAACCCCGGGGATATGATGCCTCCCTGCGGGGTTCCGGCGTGGCTGGGGAATAGCTGCTTTTGGTAGACATAACCAGCCCGGAGCCATTTCTGCAAAATCGCCTTGTCCATGGGAATGTTGGCGATCAACCAGTCATGGCTGATATTGTCGAAACAGCCTTGAATGTCGCCCTCTAACACCCATTCCGCGTTTGCTTTTCGTGACAGCACACCAAAGCACTGTGCGACGGCATCCGCAGTTGAGCGTTCCGGCCTGAACCCATAAGAGTTCGGGTCGCCGGTAGTTTCCGCTATCGGTTCCAGAGCCAGCAGATGAAGCGCCTGCATGGCCCGGCATTTCATCGCGGGAATTCCAAGAGGTCTCGTTTTGCCGTTTTTCTTCGGAATAAGCACTCTCCGAAGCGGGAGCGGCGAGTAACCTCGCCGCGTCAACGACTCTATCGCGCCGAGCTTGGCCCTAGGCGTATTCCAAGTAACCTTGTCCACGCCGGGGGTATTTTTGCCTTTGTTTTCAGACACCCGTTTCACAGCAAATGCCTTGCCACTGAACGAGTGAGTCAGCAGCCATTGCAGGGCTTTCACCTTGTTATGTCTGCCATCTTGTACAGCCTTCACAATACGCGCTTGCAGCCCTCTGACACGACGTTGTACGGCGATCCAATCGATGCTGTCCCACGACGTGCCGGAAGGTGCACACGCCAATGCTGCTGCGTTCATTTGCTCTCCTTCCGTTGAAAGGGTTCTACCTACTCTCGTGTGAAGAGAGACCATGAGGACGTCTGCCCGCTTTCGCGTGAAGTGATGTTTCAACCTCTATCCAACCCATTACAGGACGGCGTTCGCTTTTTCCTCGTTCCTTCGCCCGCACCGCCATGGGCAATTTTTACAAACGGCTTTCCCTGACGGGAGCGATACGGGATTTCCACGTTCCGCTTACTGAAGTGCGTCGGGTTAGGTGCCTGCTATCGACCGGGAGGCATGTGGGTCACGAATGCGTAGTAGAAAGACGCAGTTCCCACCTCCATTACCATTTTGGTTCGAGCGTGTAAGCCATTTCCGCTCGCTTAATTTAACGATCGTTGCGCAGATTCACGTGTGTTCACCATACCAACTATCTAGCACTTGTCCGGCCATGGCTGCCAGAAGGGTACGCCTCTCACGATTGGTACCCCGCACCTTGCGGCGCCTCGTAACATTGTCGAAGGCGCTCTTGATTCAGCCTTCTAGATTCACCCGGTGACACGGGTGGTTCCCACCAAGGGGGAACAACTTCATTAAGCGACTTCGTGTCGCACCTCCGCCCAATTATTATCAATGGGAACCGCCCCGTCATCGAGGTAGCGCGACAGCGCTGCCCAGCGTTTAAGGCTGTAATCGAGCGCTCTGCTGATGGCCGAACCTTCGGGCACAAGATCACGCTGCGCGTTCATCCAGGCATGCAGCCTATCCTTCACCGGTACGGCTTTTTCTTGCCGTATTCGGCGCCGTAAATCCGGCTCCAGGTCTCTGACTTCTCTTTCGATTTCGTACAACAACTGGATATAGCGCAGGGCTTGCTCGGCGAGCGTGCTTTTATTCGTAGCGTGCAGTTCAAAGAACTTGCGCCGTGCATGGGCCATGCAGCCGATCTCGGTCACGCCGAGTTCAAAGCTGGCCTTGTAGCCGCCAAAATCGTCGCAGACCAACTTGCCATTCCAGTCCTGAAGGAAGTCGCGAGCATGCTCTCCGGCGCGACTGGGGCTGAAGTCATAAACCACCGCTGCCACATCCGAGAACTGGCTGGTAGCGTAGGACCACACATAGGAGCGGTGGGTTTTCTTTGTTCCCGGCATGAGCATCTGCACCGGTGTTTCATCTGCGTGGATGATTTGTTGCCCAAGCACTACTTCGCGCAGCGCATCGACCAGCGGCTGCAACTGAACTCCGGTCACGCCAACCCATTGAGCCAAGGTTGAACGTGGAATCGCCAAGCCCGCTCGACCTAAGATCGATTCCTGACGGTAAAGCGGCAGATGGTCAGCAAACTTGGCGATCATGACGTGTGCGAGCAGGCCCGAAGTCGGGATGCCCTTATCAATGACCTGCGGCGGAACCGGTGCCTGGATCAGCGTTTCGCAGTTATCGCAGACCCACTTGCCACGGACATGGCGTTCGACGGTGAACACGCCGGGCGTGTAGTCCAGCTTCTCGCTAACGTCCTCACCGATGCGCTTCAGGGCGCAGCCGCATGGGCGGTGAGTGTTGTCCGGTTCGTGATGGATCAACGTTCGCGGAAATTCTGCCGGCAATGCCGTGCGCTTGGGCCTTAGCTTTTCCTCGGTCGCCTCTGGTGCTATTTGCAACGCCTGAAGCTCGGCCTCAATCGCCGCGATATCAGTATCGATCAGGTCATCTAGCAGGCTGGCCTGTTCAGGATTCATCTGCTCGCTGCGCTTGGCAAACTTCAAACGCTTGAGCTGGGCGATCTCGTGGGTCTGTTTCTCAATGACTGTTTGATCACGGTTGATTTTCTTGCCCATAGTGTCGACTTGCGAGAGCAACTGCGCTGCGAGGACGCGCAGTTGATTGGGAGACAGTTGGTCGAGATTGGGCGAAGAAGTCATACGCCGGACTTTGCCAGAGCGGGCGTTTCGCGACGATAGACCGATAGGCTAATGGCTGCCGTTAAAGCAGTGTGATCGAGCCTCCAGAACCTGCGCGTTGCCATGGCAGCCCCAGCAACAACGTTTGAAGTTGCTCGGCATCCAGTTCCATCTCAGGACCATGGCGGATGCCAGGCCAGTGGAACTTGCCTTGGTTTAACCGGCGCGCCGCCAGCCATATTCCGAAGCCGTCATGCACCAGCACTTTCATGCGATTGGCGCGGCGGTTGGCGAACAGATAAGCGCAGTGCGGCTGCGCCGCACCGAACACCGCGATCACCTTGGCTAGCGCCGTTTCGGTGCCTGCGCGCATGGCCATCGGTTCGGTGGCGAGCCAGATGGAGTCGATGTGAATCATCGCAGAATATCTCGAAGAAAAGTCGCGCAGGCGGCAGCACTTTCAGTGGGCCAGTCCACTTTGATGATGGCGCGCGGGTGCTGTATTTCAACGCAGATATTCGATGATGCTGGATGGGAGTTCGCCCCCGCAGGTGGGTGTGCCGGAATTTTCTGCGTTTGCAGCCGAATCCATTTGTGGACGAGGTTTGCGTTGAGGCTATGGCCGAGCGCGACGCTGGCAATCGAAGCGCCTGGTTGGGCGCACTCTTGAATGATCTGGGCTTTGAAGGATTTGGAATAGGAACGGCGTGTTGGCTGCATGAAATACCCGCTTGAAAGGCTAGAATTGGTGTCCACTTAATTTAAATGCACACCATGTCTTCGCTTTGCAGAGCTGGGTAGATGACCTGGCCGGACGGTTACCCACTTTATTCTGACTCCGCAGATCATTATCACGGGTTTTTAAGACTTTACTCCGCGCAGTGGGGCTACGGTATATGGCTTTACCCAACACCTTGCAACAGGCATTTCGACGGTGATGGCGGATTGGGCAAAAGCAGCCAGTGAGGGTGTTTTTTTGGCTATGCCGGCAGCTCTCAGATTACTTGCCTGCAGTTGATGGCCAAGAAAATCGCCGTGATTCAAAGCACGTCGGGAGATGTGCCAGATTCTGGTCTCGACTCGCTGAACCAAGATGGTGATTCAGTTGAAATGACACTTGCAAGGCAGCTCATTGCTTCATAGTTTGACGGCCACCTTCGGGTGGCCATTTTTTTATAACGATCCCAATTTACCAGCGGCCAACTCGACACTTCAAAAACCATGCGTCCTGGAAAACCTATTTCCTGATGCACCTAAGAGACTGGTTTGAGAGGGTGTATTCGCTTTTGCGCGAGGACGCCCATGAACCTACCACGCCCTACTCGAACCACAGCGATACTCAGTCTGTGCCTTGCATTATTGGCAGGCATTCTGTGTTATGAGCATCATCAACTCTCCCAACTCCGCACCAGCTTGGCTGCGACTGCAGACAAAGAGTCGCTCGATGCGTTGTTGACGCGGCTTGGCAAAGTCGATGAGCGACTGGGCACGGTAGCCGGCAACCACCTGGTGACCAACGAGGACTTCCGAGCCGGGCAGCAGGCTTTATCGAATCGAATTGATGCCGCACAAGCGTATGCAAAGCAAGCGACGGAGTCAGCGCAAGAAATCTCTCAAAATGCTGCGTCTGCTGGTGAATTGCTAGTCCTCAAAGCCAGCGTCGAAACACTCGATAGCCGTCTTCAAGAACTCAGTCAGTCACGCATCAAACAAACCACTGCTGTGCCCCTCAAGCCCAAGCCTAAGCCCGTTGCCCGCCAACCAAAGCGGCCAAAACCGCCCGCTACCGCCACTGTCACACCGCAAACACCCCCTTTTACCGTTGTCGGTATCGAGTATCGCGGCGGTGAACGCTTTTTGTCCGTAGCACCGCCTGGCAGCACGCAGTTGAATCAAATTTACCTTATCCGACCTGGTGACGCTGTGGCGGGCACCGCCTGGCGACTCAACGCGCTGGACGGAAGATCCGCACGCTTTGACGTGGCCGGAACACCTCAAACCGTAACCGTCGCGCAATAGGACCTCCTTTATGCACTCCCCTACCACTTCCTCGAAAACAATGAAGCCCAGGAACATTTTGGGTTTCATTGCAGGCTTGGCCACCTTCGCGTTTGCATACGGCTGTCATGCGGCTTCGGGGCAATCAACGTCGATCTCGAACACTCAGAACAGTGAAGTTCACAACTCTTCTCAAGGAGCAAGTCAGACAGAACTCGCCCGCGAGTGGGGATTGACCCCCCAAGAATGGTCCCGTTTTCAAACTGTGATGGAGGGTCCTCGCGGAATCTATTCGCCAGGCCTGGATCCTCTGACAGCACTTGGCATCGAAGCGAAGTCGGAGGAGGAGCGGCGACGCTATGCAGAGCTGCAGGTGCGAGCCGAGCGACAGCGTATCGATAAGGAACTGGCGTACCAAAGGGCCTATGACCAAGCCTTCGCACGTCTTTACCCCAATGAAAAAGTCATCCAACTATCGTCCAACCCTGCATCTGCTCCTGGCTCGGGAGCGTTAACTGCTGTGAAAGGCACTGGACGACTAGCCGTTTTTGTTCAAGACAGTTGCAACGCATGTATTGACCGCGTCAAAGACTTACAAAACCAGAAACAGTCCTTTGATCTGTACTTCGTTGGTAGTCAAGGTGATGACGAAATAATTCGCCGCTGGGCCATCTTGGCTGGAGTCGAACCGGCCAGCGTGAGAAGCCGACAGATCACATTGAATCACGATGCCGGTCGATGGCTTGGCCTTGGACTCGGCGGTGAGCTGCCGGCCGTGGTACGCGAGGTGAATGGACAATGGCAGCGTCTGTAATTCGCGCGGCTTTAACGGGGGGGCTACTGCTCACCGCGGCATTTGCTAACGGTGCCGAGGTTCCGCCACCGGCCTATCAGTTGATTGCCCTGCCTGCCGGCGTTCCGTCCGAGGTGCTGTACTCCGTTGCACTGCAAGAGAGTGGCACCCGACTTCGCGGCCAGATCGTCCCCTGGCCCTGGACGTTGAATGTCGCCGGCGCCGGATATCGCTTTGCGACACGCAGCGATGCTTGCAGAGCGTTGATGATCGCCCTTCAGACCGCAGGCCCAAATAGAGTCGACGTCGGGCTTGGACAAACCAACATCGGTGCCAACGGCCACCGTTATAGCTATCCCTGCGAAGGGCTGGATCCGTACAAAAACCTCTCGGTTACGGCCCAGATCCTGGCTGAGCAAAAAGCCAAAGGAGGCGACTGGATCACCGCTGCTGGTCGGTACCACCGCCCTGCCGGAGGCGAACCCGCTGCCCGATACCGACGAGCTTTTGCCAAACACCTCAGCCGGGTCACCGGTATCAACCTGATGGCGAATAATCCATGAATAGATTGCTGCATCTGCCTGTTTTGCTGTCTTTGGCCTCCCCCATGGCAGTGCATGCCACCTCGCTGATTGTTGTTGAAGACCGAGGGGGTGTTTCCGCTCTGCCCTACTACCAGTACTTGGCTCCAGAACCTACTGAGCAGTCAGCACAGTCAGAGAATATTGGTGTGCGTGGGCAAGGCTCGTTTCCAGTGCGCTCTGACCAACTGACACCCGGGCAGGTACAGGGCCGGGTAATCAATGCACCTGGCCTGCAACCATTGTTTCTTGTAGGCGACGATGAAAGCTCCAGAAAGTGGTTATCACAGCGCCGCGATCAGTTACAGCAACTGCAGGCAGTGGGCCTTGTGGTTAACGTGGCCAGCGCCGAGCGGTTTGCCGAAATCCAACGATGGGCAGGAAATCTACAGTTGGTCCCGGCTCCATCAAATGATCTGGCACAGCGCTTGGGAGTCCAGCATTACCCGCTGTTGATCACTGCCACAACGATCCAGCAGTAACCAGGGTATGGCCTCTCTTACGCACATCACCTTGGTCATCAAGCAACCAGATGACCCACGAGCAGGCCAACTGCTTTTTGAACAGGTCACCTATGTCGCCAAGCTCTATGGCGGCACCGTCATCGCCCGCGTACCTGGTGACGAGGTGGAGCTATGTCAGCGGCTAAAAGAACGACTGCCCGAGGCAGTTGAGCAAGCGAGGCAAGAGTTGGCCAATTCATCATCACGCATGAAAGGAGGATCCCGGCCCCATGAAGCTGACCAAGAAGCAACGCTGCGAGCTTCACGCTAAATTCGCGGGCCATTGCGCATACTGCGGTGTGCTGTTGGGTGACCGGTGGCATGCGGACCACATGGAAGCAGTATGGCGAGAACCAGAGAGGGTGGACGGCAAGTACTCCGGTGCCATCATTTTGGGGCGGCCAGAGAACCACGCCATCAGCAACATGATGCCCGCGTGCGTGCCGTGTAATTTGAGCAAGGCAGCGATGCCACTAGAAGTCTGGCGAGAGCGCATTGCTGGACACGTCAACTCCCTTAACAGCTACCACCCCATATACCGCCTGGCCAAGTCCTATGGGCTGATCGCTGAGACAGGCAAGCCAGTCGTTTTCCATTTCGAAACAGTGGGGCCATTGTCCCCTTTCACTCATAGGAAGTGATCCATGACCACCTCCTACACCATTGAGTCGTTACTACGCCCTGCTGTTGAGCTGTACACAGTTTGCGTATGTGCCGCTGCGGCGTTGCTCTGTATTTTCGCGCCCTGGGCGGTTGCTCTGACGCCTTTATTCGGCATGGTTGCCGGTACAGGCTTTCTGGGTCTAGGGTTCGTCCGCCTCAAACAAGCGTTGGTAGTGCTGCGTTACCGGCGCAATATTCGGCGCCTACCCCACTACACCATGACCAGCAAAGACATGCCGGTCAGCAATGAGCGGCTATTCATCGGTAAAGGCTTTCGCTGGACCCAAAAACATACTCAGCGGTTGATGGAGACTTACCTCCCAAAGTACGCCGAGTATGTCGAGCCCACGTCTATCTATACCTTTGCTCGCAGAATTGAGGAGCGTCTGGAGTTCGCACCCTTTCCACTCAAATTGCTGTCAAAGGCTACCTCGTGGGATGTGCCATTTAACCCGGCGCGTCCACTTCCTCCAGTCGGGGGGCTACCGCGCTTACACGGTATAGAGCCGAACGAAGCGGATGTCAGCCTGCCACTGGGTGAGCGGGTTGGACACTCCCTTGTATTGGGGACTACTCGTGTTGGAAAAACCCGCTTGGCAGAGTTGTTTATCACCCAAGACATCAGGCGTACCCGCCGTAGCCCCCGGCGCCGCGTTCATATGGGGCGCCGCGTGCAACCCGTTCATCGAAGCCAGCGCAATGTAGAAATGGACCTGGACCGCGAAGTGGTGATTGTCTTCGATCCTAAAGGCGACGCAGACCTCCTGAAGCGCATGTACATCGAATGCAAGCGCGCAAACCGACTGGAGGAATTCTACGTGTTCCACCTAGGCTGGCCCGATCACTCCGCTCGCTACAACGCCGTCGGCCGGTTTGGTCGGATCTCGGAGGTTGCCACCCGCATTGCCGGCCAACTTTCGGGGGAAGGCAATTCCGCGGCATTCCGGGAATTCGCCTGGCGTTTCGTCAACATCATCGCGCGCGCCCTCGTGGCACTGGGACGTCGGCCGGACTATGAACAGATCCTCAAGCATGTGACAAACATTGACGCGCTGTTTATTGAGTATGCGCAGAAGCACTTTGCTGAAAATGATCCCAAAGCCTGGCAAACCATCGTTGAGCTGGAAGGAAAGATCGATCGTAAGAACCTCAGTTTCGCCATGAAGGATCGACCGCTACGCGTGGTGGCCCTGGACATGTACCTCACTCAGCAACGCATCTCCGACCCAGTGATGGAGGGTCTGCGATCAGCCGTACGCTATGACAAAACCTATTTCGACAAGATCGTGGCCAGCCTTCTGCCATTGCTGGAAAAACTGACCACAGGCCGGATTGCAGAGCTGCTATCTCCCGACTACATGGATCTTGAGGACCCACGACCAATCTTTGACTGGATGCAGATCATCCGCAAACGGGCAGTGGTCTATGTCGGCCTGGACGCTTTATCTGATACAGAGGTAGCTGCAGCGGTGGGCAACTCGATGTTCAGCGACCTGGTGTCAGTTGCGGGTCACATCTATAAGTTTGGCATCGATGATGGCTTGCCCGGGGCCACCGGCGGCAAGGTAGCAATTAACGTACATGCGGACGAATTCAACGAACTGATGGGCGATGAATTCATACCGATGATCAACAAAGGCGGTGGTGCCGGCATGCAGGTCACGGCCTATACCCAAACCATGAGCGATATTGAGGCAAAAATCGGTAACCGGGCTAAAGCTGGCCAAGTCATCGGTAACTTCAACAACCTGTTCATGTTACGTGTACGTGAGACTGCAACCGCCGAGCTGCTGAGCAACCAGTTGCCAAAGGTCCAGGTGTTTACCAGTACACCAGCAAGCAGTGCAAACGACGCTATTAACGGCAACACCGCTTTCACCTCTAACACTCACGATCAGATCCAAAGTGTCAGCGTACCGATGATCGAACCGGCGCATGTGGTTGCCCTACCCAAGGGGCAATGCTTTGCCCTGATAGAGGGCGGGAATTTGTGGAAGATTCGTATGCCGTTGCCGGCAAGCGATCCCGATGAAGTGATGCCCAAGGATCTTCAGGCCTTGGTTGAGGGCATGCGTAAAGGATCCGGAACCAGCAGCGACTGGTGGCAAGCACCGGGATATGACGCACTAAGTGAGTCGCTTCCTGATGACTTGGTAGACGACTTCCGCCAGATGGCCAATAACGGAAAAGCCGCATAGGCTTGAAGGAACAGAGCCATGGCCGATATCGCGGAAAAAGCCCAGCAACAGCAGGAAGGTCAAAAAAACTTCCTGGGCATGCTGTTCTCTACCCCTTTTCATTTCTTGGGGGTGATGTTCGGCTCCTTGCTCGGCGCCATCGTCGTTGAATGGCTTTGCATGTACACGTTCTGGCCGGATGCCGGCTGGAAACATGCTCAGCAGATGTTCCAACATGAACTGGGCTGGCTGTCCCAGGATCTGCTGCACAGCGTTGTCATCAAAGAACCGGGGCGTACGGCAACCTGGCTGGCACAAACGGTCTATGACTGGCTGATGGTGAAAACCGGCATGCAGGACAATATAAATGCACTGACACAGTACGCTCGCTCAACATCACCACAACAAACGGGAACCTTGAACCTTCGCTACGAACTCGGTCGGGCGATGATCAAATTCCAGGACTATGGCTTAGCCGCGTTATACACAGTCCTGACCTTCTGTGTGCGAATGGTCATTCTGACGTTGACGATTCCGCTGTTCGCACTGGCGGCGTTCACTGGCTTGGTCGATGGCCTGGTGCGGCGTGATCTACGAAAATTCGGCTCCGGCCGCGAGTCAAGTTACCTGTATCACAAAGCCCGGGGGACGATCATTCCGCTGACCATCGTGCCCTGGACGGTCTACCTGGCCATCCCCATCAGCATCAGCCCCCTTTTGATTCTGTTGCCCTGCGCCGTGCTGTTGGGTGTGTCCGTTTACATCACCGTTTCAAGCTTCAAAAAATACCTTTAGGAGCTGCCCATGCAGTGGACACAAGAACAGCAGCCCATCATCCATTCCACGGCTGACAAGCTACTGGTTCAGGCTTTTGCCGGTACCGGCAAAACCACCACACTGGTGGGCTACGCCACACAACACGCCTCGGTGAAAATGCTCTACCTCTGCTACAACAAATCCGTCGAGCTCGCTGCCAGGGGCCGCTTTCCACGCAGAAACGTGGTGTGTAAGACGGCGCATGGCCTCGCATATGCAGTCTATGGCAGTCAGTACGCCACCAAGCAGACCAATAACTTACGCCTGACGGACATCGCAAGGGCCATCAACACCCAGGACTGGGAGCTCGTGCGGGATGTCCTCAGCACGCTTAACAACTTCATGGCCAGCGCCGATGACGAGTTGGGCCGTGTGCATTTTCCCAGATTCCAGGGGCAACGAATGCTCACAAGTGCCCAGGAACGTTTCCTGAACAATGCTTTAAACGTGGCTAAAACCATCTGGAACCGGATGATCGATCTGCAGGACACAGCAATGTCGATCACCCATGACGCTTACTTGAAGCTGTATCAGCTAAGCAAGCCCGACCTGAGCGAACGATTTAACGCCATTCTGCTCGACGAAGGTCAAGACGTGAACCCAGTTATTGCCGACATAGTAAAAATACAACGGGTCCGCAAGGTGGCAGTCGGCGATCCCCACCAGCAGATCTATCGCTTCCGCGGCGCAGAAGATGCGCTCAACAGCGACTGGATGGCCGACGCCGAACGTCACTACCTGACCCAAAGCTTTCGCTTCGGCCCTGCCGTCGCGCATGTGGCCAACATCATTCTTTTTTACAAGGGTGAGACACGAAAGCTGCAGGGGTTAGGTTGCAATACCCTGGTTAAACGGGCTCTGCCTGAAGAGCTACCGCATCGCACGTTTATCCATCGTACCGTGACCGGCGTCATCGAGAACGCCCTGCAGCTGGTCGCAAGCAACCCCAAGATTTTCTGGGTCGGCGGTATCGACAGCTACTCGCTACGCGATCTGGAAGATTTATACCTATTCAGCCGCAACCGTAACCATGAGGTGCAGAACCGCAGGCTGTTGAGAGATTACCGGGACTTTTCACAGTACGTGGAAATAGCCGAGGTAAGCCAGGATACGGAGATGTTGCGATCGATCAAGATCATTACAGCCTATCCGGACCTGCCCCAGCGGATCCAAACCCTACGTTCCCGCTCTGTAGATAACGAGCTCGACGCCACCGTGACACTCACGACTGGGCACAAGGCCAAGGGGCTGGAGTGGGACTTTGTCAGCCTGTATGACGACTTTAGCGCTGATCCGCTTTCACCCGATATCGATCAAGGTCGTAAAGATGACGAGTTGAATTTGCTGTACGTGGCGGTGACGCGAGGGATGAAGATCCTAGCGTTGAACTCAATGGTGCTTTCTATCATGCAGCGCTATGTCGATGCTCGGACCTCTGCACTCCAACCTCAGAAATCACGCGCTTAGCAACAAACTATTTCAGATTGCTGGCACGCGCTTATTATTGAAACCCTGGTAGCTCTGCACATTGAGGACGTCGCCATGGGCCGTCAGAAATTTGAATACCACACTGAGTTCTCTCCCTTTCAGTACGTTGTCAGAACCAAA
The DNA here is from genome assembly GCF_002591235.1 of Pseudomonas sp. FDAARGOS_380. NCBI lineage: Bacteria > Pseudomonadati > Pseudomonadota > Gammaproteobacteria > Pseudomonadales > Pseudomonadaceae > Pseudomonas > Pseudomonas sp. FDAARGOS_380. The sequence continues at coordinate 853,527 of NZ_CP023969.1, forward strand.
AAGCTCTTCATGTTCAAGTCCGAAGAGCCCACCACTGAACCCGACACCCAGGGTTTTCTGGAAGATTCTGAACGTCAAAACCGCCTTGCTCAATTAGGCAGCGAAGGCTGGGAGCTGGTCAGCGTGCAGCCCGTGGTCAAAGGAGAAGTCAAGGTTGGCAATCAAAACGCCCAAGGCTGGGCTTACGGATTCGCCTTGCCCATCGGGTATCTGCTGTTCTTCAAACGCCCTATCCACTGTGATTGATGGTGTCAGTACCGTCAGAAGAAATCCTTACAGTCCTGAATATGGTTTTCTTGCGGCGACCATAGCTTGATCACGGCAAGCTGACGGCATCAGGAATGACTAGAGCCCAGCCGTGATCCAGTACCCGCGTCTCACTGCACTCACTTGCCGACTTGCCTTGCCAGGCCTCATCGCACTTTTTGGATGCGGCCTGCCTGTCTCTCATGCGACCGCTGCTTCAGCCTCCGAACAGGCCAACCTGGACGTGATGATCCGCCAGTTGAATGCCTTAGAGGACACCGCACGTCGTAGCGCTCAAGTGGCCGACGAACCTGGCAAGCGTTACTTCTTCGATTACCAGCGTCTAGCAGGTGATATCGCTCGAATTCGTCATGGGTTGGAGGGCTATCTAACCCCAACCCGAGCCCAGCCTCGTGATCCTGTTGAGCTGTCAGGCCAATACACGACCGAAGGACGCAAGCCATGAGCATGAGCGGCGCTCAGGCTGCTGCGTTTCAAGCGGCAGGAGGATTTCCTGCCTCGACGAGCTACCTGTTTTTCGTCGGCGTCGCTGTAGCCATCATCTTTATGTGGGGCGCCTGGGCTATCTGGAGCTGCTACCGAGGATGGGCCACTGGCAACCTTGATCGAACGATTGCCTCGACCTCGCTCGTCCGCATCCTACTGCTTTGCATGATCCTCACCACATTTGTTCTTAGTTGACCCTATGGGAGATACACCATGACTTCATTCTTAAAACCGGGCCGCATGCTGATCGGGTTGCTTGCTCTCCCCCAACTGGCCATGGCGGCTCTTCCGCAGTCTCAGCCTCCTACCCGGGGGGAAGGCTCTAACCTGATGCAAACCATGCAGAACTACGCCTTTGACGGTTTTACTTTGCTTGGCCTCATCATCTGCGCAGTCATTTTCAGTGGCGTTGCTTGGCATGCCTTCGGCACCTACCACGAAATTCAACTTGGCAAGAAAAAATGGGGAGATCTGGGGGCGACAGCCGCCGTTGGCGTCGCCATCCTCGGTGTCGCCATTTTTCTGGTCACCAAGGCTTCAAATATTCTTTAAAAGAGCCGTGGCCATGACAGAACTCTCAGACGATGGGACCCTGATTTTCCTCCCTGTGCGATTGAACAATCAGCCAGTCATCATGGGCGGCCTTACCGCTGACGAAATGTGGGCCACCTTGGCGTTGAGCACCGGCGCAGGGCTGGTTATCGGTATTCCGGCCGCGATATTGACCCAGATTTGGGCACTTATCATCGGCGCCGCCATGCTCTGTGCTGTCCTAGGGCTGTTTCTTGCCAGTCGTTTCTTGCGTCGGTGGAAACGCGGCCGACCTGATACATGGCTATACCGCCAGATGCAATTGAACATCGCGCGGTTCTTTCCTACCTGGAATAAAGCCCTGCTGATTACTCGTACAGGTGCGTGGACCTGTCATCGAACGGAGGTTCAATGACTTACCGTAAAAAAGTAGACGCCCAACTGGCCCACATTAACAGCCTGCGCATGGTCATTGGTTTTCTCATTGCCCTGGGTCTGTACATGGCTTATGGCTGGCAGAGCGCACCGCGTGACCTAACTGTTCATGTACCTCCAGATCTACGTTCAGGTAGCACCCGTAAGTGGTGGGATATTCCACCGGAGTCGGTATACGCCTTCGGTCTGTACATTTTTCAGCAGATGAACCGTTGGCCCGTTGACGGTGAAACCGACTACGAGGACAACATTACCCGCTTGGAAAGCTACCTGACTCCCAGCTGCAAAGCCTACTTGCAGAAAGATTTCGAGCTACGCCGCAATAGCGGGGAACTGCGCAAACGTGAGCGGGGTGTATTTGAAATTCCAGGCAGAGGCATCGACGATAAGTCTGAGCAACATATTGAACAGCACAGCATCAATGACTGGACCGTCAACCTGGACATCACCGCTGACGAGCACTACGGCGGGGAGCGCGTAAAGCGGGCATTTGCTCGCTATCCGTTAAGAATTATCCGATTCGACGTCGATCCCGAAAAAAACCCATTCGGCTTGGCCTGGGACTGTTATAGCAGTAATCCACAACGCATCGAAGTCTCCGCAGAAACGACCAGAGCAGGAGGCAAATGATGACACGCCGCCTACTGATCATCGGGCTCGTAGCCCTTCACTTCTGCGGGTTGGCCAACGCCGTCGAAATCCTGCGCTGGGATCGTATCCCTATAGCACTGCCCTTGATCGTGGGTCAGGAGCGTATTGTCTTTGTGGACCAAAACGTACGGGTGGGTCTGCCTCGTAACCTCGTCGACAAACTGCGCGTGCAGAGCACCGGTGGTGCCCTCTACCTGTTGGCGAAAGAGCCGATTGAACCGACTCGCTTACAGCTGCAGAACATGAACTCCGGTGAGATCATGCTCGTGGATATCATCGCAACGGTAGGGAAACCAAATCAGGTCGCATCCGAGCCGGCTAAAATTGTAGCCGGGGACAGTCCCGCCCCGCGTTACGGCCAAGTCAACGCCAAACCTACAAGCAACCATTCAACTTCTTCCACGGCCCAAGCCAGCGCTCAAGCCGAGGAGGATGAGGACGCGCCGAAACCGCGTCGTGAGACCCCTCTTCCGGTGGTCATGACGCGCTATGCCGCACAGATGCTTTACGCGCCCCTACGCACCGTTGAGCCCGTGGAGGGGATTGCTCAGATCAATCTGAAGCGCGGTTTGGACCTCACCACCCTAATGCCGATATTGCCGGTCGAAGCCTCTGCGTTGGGGTCGTGGCGGTTAGACGAGTATTGGGTCACGGCGGTGAAGCTACGTAACACAAGCGCCCAAAACCTCACATTGGATCCGCGTGACCTGATGGGTGACTTTGTCACCGCGACTTTTCAGCATCCCTACCTTGGCGCCAAAGGTGATTCCAGCGACACCTCGACGGTCTACTTGGTGACCCGTGGTCATGGTCTAGCCGAATCGTTATTGCCGGCCGCCATCAGCCAGATCGATCCGAAGGGAGGCCGTCGTGAAGAGTAATCCACTTGTTAAATACCTGGTCATACCGTTCGCGATCCTGGCGATATACGTAGTGGTCAAATTATTCAATCGCGAAAGTGCCGACCAACAGGTTCATGCGCCGGAAACGGTTGTACTTAGTACGAAGGAGGCTAAAAAGCTTGGGGTTGACGGAGATACACCCAGCGACACATTGCGCACCATTGTCGTGGAAAGCAGACAACTCAAGGACCAAGTCTCCAATGCTTTGAAGAACAATGACGAACTAAAGCAACAGAACATCGAGCTGCAAAAACGCCTGCAGAACATCGACCTCAACGTCGATAACAAACTGCAGAACGTTCAGCAAACGATGAAGCAGGAGGCGCAACAACAGAGCCAAACCCTCTTGGACACACTGCAGCAGCAGTACAATACCCTGAGCAGCAAATCGGGCAGTGGCAATGAGTCTGGATCTGATTTGCCGATCGGCTTCGGCGTTCAGCCAGGTGACGGTCAAGGCTTCAAAGGCGGACCTGGCGCGGACGTTGTTTGGATAGAGCCGCAGGACGCAACGCCGGTCGATGTCAACGGCAAGCCCATCGCTGCAGGGACAAATCAAACGGCAAGCGGCTTCAACTTCCCGACCTCTTTTGGCGAGTCCGTGGACCGAGGACAAAATGCACTGCGCACGGGCGCTCAAAGTGTTGCGAATGAAATCTCGCCACAGGAGGCCCGCAAACAGGTGCGCAAGGTCTACACCTTGCCGCAGAACTCGACATTGATGGGTTCGGTGGCCATGTCCGCGCTGATCGGCCGGGTGCCCATTGACGGCACTGTCAACGACCCCTACCCGTTCAAGGTATTGATCGGGCCGGACAATCTCACGGCCAACGGCATCGACTTGCCCGACGTCGCCGGCGCGGTGGCCAGCGGAACGGCTTCCGGCGATTGGACCCTGTCTTGCGTACGCGGTCAGATCAAAAGCCTGACGTTCGTCTTCAATGACGGCACTGTGCGCACGCTGCCACAACCTCAGGAAGAAACGAATAGCAGTCAAAATAGTAACAATCAGAACAATGGCAACCAAACCACCATTCAGGGTGGCCTGGGCTGGATAAGCGATGCCTATGGCATTCCTTGTATCAGTGGCGACCGCAAAAGCAACGCCTCGCAATACATTGGCTCGCAGGTACTGATTACCGCCGCCGGCGCAGGTGCTGCCTCCCTCATCAAGTCAGATGGAAACAGCGGCTCTTTTATAAACCCTCAGTCCGGGACCATCGGTTCTGTCGGCGGCTCGGGCAGTGAAGCCATGGGCAAAATTATTGGCCAGGGCGTCAATGACGTCTCCAGCTGGGTCAACAAACTCTACGGGCAAGCCTTCGCAGCGGTGTATGTACAACCCGGGGCAAAGATAGCTGTGCACCTGGACCAGCAACTGACCATCGATTACGAACTCAATGGCCGCAAGGTCAACTATCGCTCAGGAGCCCGTCATGTTTCGACTGCGCTTGACTAATCATGGCTTAAAACTAGGTGCATACCTGGCCATCGCCCTACTCGCCTCGGCCTGTTCCACCAACAAAGACGAATTGCTCCCCCATGGGGACCGCACAATGATGGACGTTTGGGATCAAGGCTCCAGCGGCTCAAGCAGCTCGAGCAGCCGCCAATTGCTCGATGCACGCCAAGATCTTCGTCGGCCTCTGGAGACGAGGGAAACAGACAACACCATGTTCACACGTACCGCACAAAACGAGATCTACAGCCAATTTAAACGCCTACCCAATCCCGACCTGGTGATGTACGTCTTTCCTCATTTAGCGGGTTCAGACCCGGCACCGATCCCAGGCTACACCACGGTGTTTCCGCTGTATCAGCGGGTGCAATACGCCATGCCTGGCGAACGCACGGAGGCATATTGATGGGTTTTTTTGAACGATTCAAAACGCGACGGGCGACAGAGCGTGTGGAACCTGGCGTAACACCAGGTTCGCCGTTATCTGACGATGTGCAGGGACCAGCAACCGAGACGTTTGAGGCTGCTACAGAGCGTTACTACGAACGCCTTGCTGCCATGGGTATTCCCTCGCCGAGCGATTGGCGTAACCCAAAGAAAAAGCCAGCCACAACCGCTGATGCTGACCGTCTATACCACGTCAACCCCTCCTTCGTAGACCTACTGCCGTGGGTAGATTACCTGCCTGCAGAAAAAGCCATGCTATTGGAAGACGGCGTGTCTCGTGCTGCCTTTTTTGAGCTGACACCGATTGGTACTGAAGGTCGGGATCCCGAATGGTTACGCAAGGCCCGCGACGCCCTGGAAAACGCCCTCCAGGACTCCTTCGACGAGCTTGAAACCTCACCCTGGGTGGTTCAGCTCTATGCCCAGGACGAAACCAGCTGGGACGATTACCTTCAGCAACTGCATGACTACGTTCAACCACGCGCACAAGGCAGTGCATTCACCGAGCTTTATTTGAAGCTGATGAAGCAACACCTGGAATCCATCTCCAAACCAGGCGGGCTGTTTGAAGACACCAAGGTCAGCCAACTGCCCTGGAGGGGCCAACAGCGCCGCGTCCGTGTTGTTGTCTACCGCCGTACCCAAGGCGCGCAAGCGGATGTGCGAGGCCAGGCACCAGGTCCTTACCTGAAAATCATCTGCGATCGCTTGGTGGGCGGCTTGGCGAACGCCGGCATTAAAACCCATCGCATGGATGGCCACGCCATTCGCCATTGGCTGATTCATTGGTTCAATCCACGTCCCGATCATCTTGGCCCTGCCGATGCAGATATTCGCCGCTTCTACGAATTGGTGTGCAAGCAAGCACCTGGTGCTGCAGAGGGCGAGCTGCCGCTCGCCAGCGGCACTGACTTCTCGCAAAACCTGTTTTATCGCGAACCACTGTCAGATATAGAGAAAGGTCTGTGGTATTTCGACGGCCTTCCCCATCAGGTGGTGATGCTTGACCGCTTGAGGGATGCTCCCAAGACCGGGCACTTAACCGGTGAAACCCGAAAGGGCGGTGATGCGCTCAACGCACTGTTCGACAAAATGCCAGAGGACACCATTCTCTGTATCACTCTCGTGATCACCCCGCAGGACATTCTCGAAGGGCATCTGGAACAGCTTTCACGCAAGGCAGTTGGAGACACTCAGGCCTCGATCCTGACACGCGAAGACGTCGCCACCGCCCGTCAGTTGCTCGGGCGCAAGCACAAGCTGTACAGAGGTAGCGTAGCGTTTTACCTGCGGGGTAAAGATGATGCCCAGCTGCACGAACGCAGTTTGCAACTCAGCAGCGCATTGCTGGGTGCGGGCATGGAGCCGGTGGAACCTCGGGATGAAGTGGCACCGCTGAACTCCTACCTTAGATGGCTACCCGGCAACTTCGACCCCAATGCGCGCAAAGCACTGGAGTGGTACGCACAACTGATGTTCGCCCAACACATTGCGAACCTGGCCCCCGTCTGGGGTAGGTCGACCGGAACCGGGCACCCGGGTATTACCCTGTTTAACCGTGGGGGAGCGCCGATAACCTTCGACCCGCTGAACAAGCTGGACCGGCAGATGAACGCGCATTTGTTCATTTTCGGGCCTACGGGTTCAGGTAAATCGGCCAGCGCGACAAACATCCTTAGCCAAATCATCGCCATCTATCGGCCACGTCTATTCATTGTGGAGGCTGGCAACAGCTTCGGCTTACTCGGTGATTTCGCCAAAAAGTTGGGTTTGACGGTAAACCGGGTTCGACTTGCACCTGGATCGGGTGTCAGCCTCGCGCCATTCGCTGATGCCGTGAAGCTCATCGAACCCAGCCAAAACGTGAAGATTATCCAAGCTGATGATCTTGAGGCGTCGGACGAACATCTGACTAGCCAGACCGAGGATGAACAACGCGACATCCTGGGCGAGATGGAAATTGCGGCCAGGCTGATGATCACCGGTGGTGAAGAAAAAGAGGATGCCCGTCTTACTCGTGCCGACCGTAGCGCCATCCGCCAATGCATACTGAATGCAGCGAAAAAATGCGTGACGGAGCAACGTATCGTTCTGCCGGAAGATATCCGTGAAGCGCTGCGAGAAATGGGACTCGAGCCCGGTATTCCAGACGCCCGAAGCTCACGATTCTTGGAGATGGCGGAAGCCTTGTCCATGTTCTGTATGGGCACCGAAGGCGACATGTTCAACCGTCCTGGCACCCCATGGCCAGAAGCGGACATTACCATTGTCGACCTTGCCACCTATGCGCGAGAAGGCTATAGCGCACAGATGGCCATCGCTTATATTTCCCTGCTCAACACGGTCAACAACATTGCCGAGCGTGACCAGTTTAAAGGCCGTCCGCTGATCTGCTTCACCGACGAAGGCCACATCCAGTTGAAGGTCCCACTCCTATCCCCCTACTCCGTCAAGATTACCAAAATGTGGCGAAAGCTCGGCGCCTGGTTCTGGATGGCCACCCAGAACGTTGACGACGTGCCGCCAGAGGCCTCAGCCCTGCTCAACATGATCGAGTGGTGGATGTGCTTAAACATGCCGCCTGATGAGGTGGAGAAGATCGCGCGGTTTCGTGAACTGACTCCTGCACAGAAGTCGATGATGCTGTCAGCGCGTAAAGAAAGCGGCAAATTCACCGAGGGCGTCGTGTTGTCCAAAAGCATGGAAATGTTATTCCGGGCGGTACCACCGAGTTTGTATCTGGCCCTGGCCATGACCGAGCCGGAAGAGAAAAAGCAACGCTTCGACATCATGCAAGCCAAAGGCTGCAGCGAGCTGGATGCGGCCATTGAAGTTGCTGCAACGCTTGACCGCTATCGCGGTATCGAACCTCACATCATTACTTTCCCCGAGCAAGTCACGGCCTTGGAGCGCCAAGCATGAGAGCATTGAATTCCCTGACCCAGAACCTTATAGAAAGTCTGACCCAGCTGCTTGAACAACCGGGTGAAGACGCCCTTCAAACCCTTGAGGTGTGTGCCCCCGTTTTGATAGAGCAACTGCAACAGGTTTTGGTTCGTGCGGTGGATCGTCGTGACATCGAGTCCCAACTTCACGCGGTGTTAGCCAATTGGCTGCTACAGCACCCACAACCCGAGAATGCTGAGAACGCTCTTCTTGAGGCCCTTCGTAAACAAGCGCTGCTTTCATCGAAGCCAGCAGAGGCTCGGGCATGATAGGCCTTCGCAAATATTGGTTGATGCTGGGGTGCGTTTTGGCAGGCACATCGATGGCCTGCTTAGCCCTCACTCGAAGTGAGATACCATCCCCGCACAACACAGGCCCGTGGTTGTTTGGTCCTTCCAAAGCACGCTGGACTGTGACTGAGTTCGCGGATCTGGAGTGCCCCTACTGCAAGACGTACACACCTGCGTTGAAAACCTGGATACAGCAGCAGAAGGATGTAAACCTGCAGTGGCATCATCTGCCACTGGATGTGCACGGTCCGACCGCATTACACGAAGCCAAGCTCGCTGAATGTGCGGGGGCGCTTGGTGGCGCACCTGCCTTCTGGCAAGCCATTGACCAGATTTTTGACCGGACCCGTAGCAACGGTGAGGGTTTCAATGGGCATCTGAACGTCGTTGATGTTACTTACCAGGACTTATTGTCCTGTGCAGCTACCGACAAAGTGATCGCCCGGCATGTTGGCCAACAGGTCGAGGAGGCCCTCAAAGCGGGCATTACGGCAACTCCTACTGTGATAATTAAAGACAACACGACTGGCAGCTCCGTAAAGCTTGAGGGACCAGCTGACGGGGTATTGTTATTATCAGCTCGTGATTGGCTGGCTCAAAAAAAGAGCTGCGACGCTCTGCAAAAGTCGAACGTTAAATCACTTAGCCATTGTCATTAAATGAGCTTGCATTCCATTCATACATTTTCATGCCCGGCATGTCCTACGCGTGGGCCGAAAGAGACAGCGCAAATACGGTGTTTGCAACTGCAATCAGGGTCAGTTTCATACGACTTTTTCTTGAGGATTGATGGGCTCAACTGAGAGGTGCCGGCGACGCATCAGTCGATAGGCTGCCGGAATGACAAACAGCGACAGCAAGGGCGCGGTAATCATGCCTCCAACCATGGGTGCCGCAATTCGGCTCATCACCTCGCTGCCGGTCCCGCTGCCCAGCAAAATGGGTAACAAGCCAGCAATGATGACAGCCACAGTCATGGCTTTGGGCCGAACGCGCTGGACAGCGCCTTCACGAATCGCGGCCATCAGCCCGTGCTCGGTCCTATCGCCGAGGTCTTCACGCTCAGCCCAGGCGTTCTTCAGATAAAGCAGCATAATTACGCCAAATTCGGCAGAAACACCGGCCAAAGCGATAAAGCCGACACCAGTGGCGACCGACAGGTTGAATCCCAATAGATAGAGAAACCATACCCCACCAGTCAGTGCGAATGGCAGAGTGGCCATGATCAGCAAGGCCTCATCGAAGCGAGCAAAGGTTAAATAAAGCAGCACGAAGATGATCAACAGCGTGGCAGGCACCACCAGCTTGAGTCGTGCGTTGGCCCTTTCGAGAAATTCGAACTGTCCTGCGTAGCTCAGGCTCATACCAGGCTGCAACTTAACCTGCTCGCTGACGACCCGTCGTAGATCGGCGACTACCGAAGCAATATCCCGTCCCCGCACGTCGATATACACCCAGCCTGAAGGTCGGGCGTTCTCACTCTTAAGCATCGGCGGACCATCGCTGACCTTGATCTTCGCAACGGTGCCAAGAGTGATCTGGCTGCCTAGAGGGGTATAGATAGGTAACTGCTCCAGAGCGCCGAGTGAATCCCGCCACTCACGAGGGTAACGTACGTTAATTGGGAAACGAGCCAACCCTTCAATCGTCTCCCCGACGTTTTCACCGCCGATTGCGCCGGCCACGATCGATTGCACATCGGCAATATTTAACCCATAGCGGGCCGCAGCTTTACGATCGATATCCACATCAATATAGCGGCCACCGGTCAGTCGTTCGGCCAACGCTGAACTCACACCTGAGACATCCTTGGCAACACGTTCGATGGCTTGGGTGACGGCATCGATCTCCGTCAGGTTGGTACCGGCAACCTTCACACCAATAGGGCTTTTTATGCCAGTGGCCAGCATGTCGATGCGGTTACGAATCGGCGGTATCCAGATGTTGGTCAATCCTGGGACACGCACCGCTTGGTCTAGCTCCTCAACGAGCTTTTCCTGGGTCATGCCTGGGCGCCACTGTTCGTGTGGTTTGAATTGGATGGTGGTTTCGAACATTTCCAAAGGTGCTGGGTCAGTCGCGGTTTCAGCGCGGCCGGCTTTGCCGAAAACGTGTTCGACCTCTGGAACTGTCTTTATCAGACGGTCAGTCTGTTGAAGCAGTTGCGCGGCCTTCTGCGCCGATAATCCAGGCAGAGCTGATGGCATATAGAGCAGGTCCCCTTCGTCCAGCGGGGGAAGAAACTCACCACCCAGACGAGAGATCGGCCACAACGCGCTGACAAAGACTAGCAACGCAACCAGCAGCGTTATTTTAGGTCGATGTAATACGGCGTCCAGAGCGGGTTCGTAGATCCGGATCAACCAGCGATTTAGCGGATTCTGCTGCTCATTGGGAATTCGTCCACGAATCCAATACCCCATCAACACCGGTACGAGAGTTACCGACAGTCCAGCCGCTGCGGCCATAGCGTAGGTTTTGGTGAACGCCAATGGACCGAATAGACGTCCTTCCTGAGCCTCCAGCGTGAACACCGGAATGAACGACAGGGTGATGATCAGCAGACAGAAGAACAATGCAGGTCCTACCTCGGCAGCCGCTTCAGTCATCACGTGCCAATGACGTTCACCTTTCAGTTCCTCCCCAGGATTGGCCACGTGCCAAGCCTCGACCTTCTTGTGGGCATTTTCAATCATCACCACGGCAGCGTCGACCATAGCGCCGATGGCGATGGCAATCCCGCCAAGGGACATGATGTTGGCGTTGATACCCTGATAGCGCATCACGATGAAGGCGATCAGCACCCCAACCGGCAGGGAAATGATTGCCACCAGAGATGAACGCAGGTGCCAGAGAAAGATTCCGCAGACCAACGCGACGACGATGAACTCTTCGATCAGCTTGTGGCTGAGGTTTTCCACGGCACGATCAATCAACTTGCTGCGGTCGTAGGTGGTGACGATTTCAACCCCCGCCGGCAGACTGCTTTTCAGCTCGTCGAGTTTGGTTTTGACCGCCGCAATGGTTTCACGAGCATTCTTCCCGCTGCGCAGAATCACCACGCCGCCGACGGTCTCACCTTCACCGTCGAGTTCGGTAATGCCTCGACGCATCTCAGGCCCTAACTGAATCGTGGCAACATCGCCCAACGTGACCGGCACACTGCCCGCGCCCAGTTTGAGCGGGATGGCGCGAAAGTCATTGAGCGTCTTTAGGTAGCCGGAAGCTCGTACGATGAACTCTGTCTCCGCCATTTCCAGCACGGCTCCACCGGTTTCCTGATTGGCTTTGCCGATCGCCTCGGTCACCTCAGACTGCGTGATACCCAAGTTCGCCAACTTTAGCGGATCGAGCTGGACCTGATACTGTTTGACCATGCCACCTACGGTGGCAACTTCCGCAACGTTCGGCAGCGTCTTGAGCTCGAATTTGAGAAACCAGTCCTGTAGGGCTCGCAGTTGCGCCAGATCGTGCCCACCGCTGCGATCAACCAACGCGTACTGGAAAATCCAGCCAACGCCAGTGGCATCAGGTCCTAAGGCTGGCTTAGCACTGGCTGGTAGGCGGCTTTGTATCTGGCTCAGGTATTCCAACACCCGCGAGCGGGCCCAGTACAAGTCAGTTCCGTCTTCGAACAGCACATAAACGAAGCTGTCGCCAAAGAAGGAGTAACCGCGCACAGTCTTGGCCCCAGGTACCGAGAGCATGGTGGTTGCCAGTGGATAGGTCACCTGGTTTTCGACGATCTGTGGGGCTTGGCCTGGGTAAGGTGTACGGATAATTACCTGAACATCCGACAGGTCTGGCAATGCATCGATGGGCGTACTTTGAACCGCCCAGATCCCCCATGCCGTGACGAACAGCGTCGCCAGCAACACAAGAAAGCGGTTGGCCACCGACCAGCGAATAAGGGCCGCAATCATGGCTGGCCCCCAGAGCGTTCCAGACGTTCAACACGCAGACCATCGTCCGTCTGGCTAACAGCGATCCGAACCTTGTCGCCCGTTTTTAGGCCCTTCATCAGAGCAGGAGTGGCGAGAGGGAAAGTCATCGTCATGCCTGGCATACCCAATGTCTTGAAGGGACCGTGGGCGAGCGTGACTTCTTTGTCGTTGATCTCAACGATCTGACCATCGGCCTCATGCAAAGCGCCAACGGGCATAGTAGATGGCGAAACGTCCAATGAGCTTGCGACAACGCCCTTGAGACTGGCCTCCGAGTCGAGCAGGAACTGGCCAGAGGTCACCACTTTCTGCCCCTCTTCCAAGCCTTTCAATATCGCCGTCTTGCCATCGTTATCCTGGCCTAGCTGCACCTCCACCGGGCGATATCGACCAGCGTCTTCAGAGAGCATGACCAACGCACGTCGACCGGTACGAATGACGGCCTCGCTCGGCACCCACAGAACACTTTGCTCCGTTGAACGATTGAGGCTTACCTGTGCGGTCAAACCTGGTCTGAGTCGGCCATCTGGATTGGGTAACTCAACTCGAACGCGAAGTGTGCGACTGTCCGAACTGGTTTCCGGAAGAATCGCACTGACGACGCCCTTGAGCACAACTCCAGGGAATGCGGATAAACGCGCTTCAGCTGCTTGCCCTACTACGATTGACCCAGCTTCCGCCTCTGGTACAGCCACGGCCAGCCAGACACTGCTCAAACCATTAACACGAGCCAACGTCTCGCCTGCGGCCACCGTCATACCTTCACGCACACTCAGCTCTTGAAGCACACCACCAATAGGGCTGGTCAGCGTCAGGTTCGATTGAACTTTGCCAGTGCGCTCAACTTGAGCAATTAACGTAAGTGGCATTCCGGTTAGCCGCAGTCGCTGCCGGGCCGCTGTCAGCAAGCCAGCATCGCCACTACGCTTGAGGGCGAGAAATTCCTCCTGAGCAGCTGCCCACTCCGGCACCAAGATATCTGCCAAGGCGGCATTCGCTTTCAGCACATCACCAGGTGCGTGGGCATACACACGCTCGACAAAACCCGCTGTACGGGCCTGAATGACTGCAACGTCCCGTTCGTTGAAGGCCAGCACACCTACCACGTTCAGTGTCGAGGCAAATACGCCTCGACTGACACTAGCCAGTCGCACACCAAGGTTCTGAGTCAGGCTTGGATCAATTCGAATGGCAGCGCTGTCCCCCTTGGTATCTGCGTATTGAGGGATCATCTGCATGTCCATGAAGGGTGACTTACCCGGTTTATCGAATTTCTGTTGTGGGTACATGGGATCATACCAATACAGAACTTTTCGATCGGCAGAGGCTTTGGGTTCATGATCCGGTACGACACCAGCTACTCCGCTCATTCGCGGTTGGGCTAACCAGTAACCCCCGGCAACACCCAAGGCAATCGAGATGCCGATGATTAAAGTCCCTTTCCATAATTTAAAAATCATTGAGCGGACTCCCCGTAAGAGAAATACAGGCGAGCGCTGGTCAGGGCACGTTGCTCTTCAACGTCAACCTGCTTGAGACGGGCTTCGATGAGTTCGCGTCGGGCGGCAACAACCGAGTTCAAATCACCCTTGCCGGAGCGGTAGCTGGCCATCGTGAGTTCGACCTTTTCTTTAGCCAACGGCAACAAGCTTTCCTGATTACGGCTGACTGCACGATTGAGGCGCTCGTAGTCAGCCAACTCATCCTCCAGTTGCTGGGTATGCTCGCGTGACAGGGCTTCGCGCTCAGCCTCAAGCTGGTTTAGTTCGGCGTGCTTGGCCGCAATCTTGGGGTTTTGCCGAGAGTTAGGGAACAGCGGGAGATCCCATGAAAACTGCACGCTGACCATGTCACCGAATTGTTGGCCTCGGTGCTGATAATCGAATTCCCAGCTCCAGTCAGACTGCTTTTCCGCCTCAGCTTCACGGATCTTGGCTTGTGCTTCACGGGTCATCGGCACAAAAGCCGCTAATTCGGGGTGATGTTGCAGCTTATGGGAGTAACCTGAGGTCTCAATAGGCCAATCAGGCAAACCGCCTACCGGTTTGTCATCGGCGGCAGGGCCAATCCAGCGCTTGAGGGCGGCCCGGGCCTGTGCACGTTGACGAACTAAATCATCCTGCTGCTCAGCCAGTTGAGCAGCTTCCTGTTTAGGTGTCACCGCATCGGCGGGTTGGGCTCGGCCACCCGCAATCTGAGCTCTGACGGTATCGGTCAGAAGACGGTTTTCTTTGTAGAAGTCCTGGAACAACGCATCTTTACGCTCAACCGAGTAGCTTCTGATCCAGGCTAATGCCGTGGACTGTCGGACGTTCAGACGCGCCACTCGACGCTCGGCTGACGCTCGATCAACAGCCGCATCCGCGACCTCGATACGTGCTTTGCGCTTGTCGCTGTTGGGCATCTCCTGCCTAATCCCGACCACTTGCATGGTCATGAAGTCCTGGTCGATGCTCCATCTGTCGGGTCCACCAATGGGGTAGTTCTGCACGCCCAGCAGTAGCTTGGGATCGGGTAGTTCGCCGGCGGGAATGGCCGCGCTAGTGGCTGCTTGAATTTTGGCGTCTTGTGCGGTCAACGATGGTGCATTGTTTTCGGCCAGACGCAGCGCTTCATCGAATGTCAATGCGCTAGCGAAGCTCGGCAATGCAAGTACGCTTGCCGCCAGGCCGGCCAGGAAGGACCAACCTGTGCAACAGCACTTGGAGTTCATGTTCACGATTCCTGTGATGATCCACCGCGCGCTTCATAAGACATGCGCGCAGATATGCCATCCCGCTAACGCGGAATGAGGCTCAGTGTGGTACAGGAATCAAGTACGTGGGGGTCGCCATACCCCTGAAGAGGTTTGTACGAGCGGGAAATGGCTGGAGAATGATAGAATGAGAGGACTGGACAGGGTGATAGGAGGCTTGATGATCGATACTTGCAACATGCCGCCAGTTTTGCATTCCTGACCGGGCTTACAAGGTTTGCCATGCTCGGTGGGACTTTTCATGTCGTGGCAGCAGTCTTGCCCCATACCATCCATCATCGCCATGCCCATGGTTTTCATCGGGCATGGTTCAATCGATGTCTGAACACCCGCCATCCCGCTGAGGGGAAGCGCCAAGCTAATCAGGAAAATTAGGCAAAACCGCAGGTAGCGTTTCATGAGCTGGAGTGTAGACGGTGCAAATGGCCCTTACAATTCACCCTTGAGACTCCTTAGTCGGCCATCACCAACCGCTATGCCGCGCTCATTTCCATGACCGGGCTTAAAGTACCTAACCATGCGACTAGACAAATAATGATGACTGCCATTGAAAATTCGAGCTTCATGCTACGGCGCAAGGCATTGACCGCGACAGCATAGTCTCCATTTCGAACAGAACGTTCCAAGAGCGGGCTTAGGTGAAAACGGTTGAGCGTCGCTAATACGATCATCCCGGCAAAGAGCAGGACCTTCAAAAATAGCAACTCGCCATAAGTGCTGAGCATCACCTCATCGAGATTTGGCCCAACGATAAATAGGTAGTTCGCCACTCCCGTAATGCTGATGATCACTACAATCACCGCGCCGGCCGATTCAAACCCTGTCAGTACCCGAGCAAGAATTCGTGCTTCTCGCTCACCTTTCAGTGATTTCAAACGCAGCAGCAGGGCAAATGCCGCTAGCGCACCCAACCAACCGCCTGCGGCCAAAAGATGGAAGATATCGCTAATAAAGTGCCAGTAGCGACGGCTCCCCTCGTCCATTGCTCCGTGCCCTGTCCATGCCAGCGTCGCTAGCGCAATCGCGCCACAGACAGTGACAATCCAAAGACTCAGTGTTGGAAAGCGCTTGTTCAGGGAAACGCCAATAATGGCCGTCACCAACGCCCCTATTCGGACCATCCAGGTCAAACCGACGTCAGTCCCCATGAGAACCATTTGAAAGATATGGTGATGTAGCTCCATGAAACCCGACACGCCACTCATTGCTTTCGCAAGTAACAACATGGCGGCAAGGGACAGAGCTACACCTACAGCAGAAGTACTGTAAAGAAGCGACTCAAAATTCAAAACTGTTCCCGATATTCTTTCTTTTCCCCTGAGGCTATAAAGACCAAAAATTGCCAGTCCAAATAACAGCATCAGGTCGAAATAAAGAGCAAAGCGAACAACGATATTTAATGAGTCGCTCATGAATCATTTCACTTTGAAAGAAAAGTTGCCGGTAATCGGGTGAGTGTCCGAGGAAACGGCACGCCATTCGACTTTGTAAGTACCCGTGGTCAATGGCGATGCGGGTGTAATAACCATCGTCTTCGGATCACCGCCACCTGCCACGTTAGCTTTTACGCCCATAGGTGAATTCGGCATACCAGGCATATCGGTCATAATCAGCTTTGCACCAGAGAACTGAGTCGTTAGATTCTCAGAAAAGTGCAGTTCGATTTTAGACGGAGCCGCCGCATCCGATCCTTCAGCGGGAGTAGAAGAAACCAGCTTTGGATGCGCCTGAGCAACTGCACTCAGAAGCAAACCCGCAGTCAGCGCAACAGCTACGGTGGTAGTTTTAAGGAATGACATGCAAGACTCCTGACAGCAAAAGCTGTTGGTTCTAGGTTTTTAGGGAATATCTAGTTTTTTACTTTTTGACGCTCGTTAAAACCACTGACGAATACCTAGCAAATTCCGTGTTCTAGGGCCGGCTGGACAGGGAGGAATCACAAGATTTCCAACGTCACAGTGCGAGTACACGATGCCACATGAACGCAAACTGTTCGATTACATTTCAGTCAGCTTGGGGCGGGTTTTTGGCACTGATCTGCCCGGATACGGCGCCAAATACGCGACTTTCTTTGGAACGCTCCAAGAGTTTTCTCTCATCCAAAAACGATCCTATTGAGCTAACCACATGTTGCCTGCATACATATGAACAAGGTGTCTTAGACCTTTCTTGCATCAGCACATGGGAGTTCAATATGAAAGGCTGTTATTCCGTTTAACGACGTACACCATATTTTTCCGTCATGCGCTTCAATGATAGATCGAGTAATCGATAAACCTAGCCCTGCATTACTTGGACTTCCTTCTCTGCGAGCTGGGTCCACGCGATAAAATCGATCAAACAGCTTTTCAAGATGCTCGGACGCAATGGGCTCTCCCGGGTTCTCCACAGAGACTGATATTGAAGTTCCTTTCTGCCGAATATCGACAGTAATACACTTTCCTTCGGGGGTGTACCGGAGCGCATTTGAGAGCAGATTAGAGATGGCCCTGTCGAGCATGAGTACGTCACCTCGGACGCTACCCCTGCCTGTGACCTTCAGGTCGATCCCTCGCTCATCAGCCAGCAAACGGTAGTACTCGAGTAATTTCTCTACTACTGCTACCAGGTCAATCGGTTTGTTTTCATGTGTAATTAGACCGTTATCTGATTTCGCTAGAAAAAGCATGTCATCAATCATACGTCCCATACGTTTCAAGTCATCAAGATTTGAGTACAGATTGTCCTCGTAGTCCTCAATATTTCTTTTTCTAGATAAAATCACTTCAGTGTGAGTCATCAAATTGCTAACGGGTGTCCGTAATTCGTGAGCAATGTCCGCAGAGAAGTTCGATAAACGAACAAACGCATCGTCCAGTCTAGATAACATTGCGTTGAACGAGAGCACCATCTGCTGGAGCTCTTGGGGAACGGGACCTAATGGAATACGCTCTTTGAGCGATTTAGCTGACATCGAAGCTGCTACCTGAGTGACTAGGCGAATAGGTCGTAGTCCACTACGCGCTACCATCCAGCCCAGTGCAGCACTGACCAGCGCGCTTATCACCAGTCCTATCCAAAACCATCGTTCAAGCGTCTCGAAGAAGGCCATATGTTGAGTAACATCAAAGATCAACATCACTGTCAATGGCTTGTCCTGCCCCGTCACTATGGCTTGCGCCGTCACGCCTCGAAATATCTGCTCCTGGTCTCGCCACTCCCAGACATTGCTGTTTGTGACCGTTCGGAAGTCTTCAGGAACTACGATCGGACCTGGGTCAGCAAACAGGAGCTTACCGTCACCATCGATGATAAGAGCTGTCAAATCACGATGAGCACCAAGCAGTGCCTCCAGCTCAGGCTTAACATCACTGAATTGATCAATGCTGTTCAACCCAGTCAAAATTCTTTGCGTCGAGTGAAGCTTTTCGTTCAGCGCCTGCTGATCCAGCATCTTGAAATGATGCCGGCTGAGGTTGTTAAAACTGAGTCCAGCGACGGTGAGCACAGCCGTTACAGCTAGCATGAACATCAGGCTCATGCGCGTAGTCAGGGACATTCGCTTCATTCCGACCCCGTCCCCGAATCCGGCGCATCCAGCATGTACCCCATGCCTCGAGAGGTGTGGATAAGCTTGACCTCAAAATCATCATCAATCTTTGCTCTGAGCCTCCTGACAGCAACCTCGATGACGTTAGTATCGCTGTCAAAGTTCATGTCCCAGACCTGGGAAGCAATAAGCGACTTGGGCAGAACCTCACCTCGACGACGGAGCAGCAATTCGAGCAACGCAAACTCTTTGGCCGTTAGATCTATACGTTTGCCTGCGCGGATAACCCTGCGTTTGAGGAGGTCCACCTCCAAATCAGCCAATTTCATATGGGTTTGGGAGGGGGCAGTGGTACCTCTACGCAGCAGCGTTCTGACGCGAGCCAGCAATTCAGAAAATGCGAAGGGTTTGATCAGGTAATCGTCAGCCCCCAGCTCAAGTCCTTTTACCCGATCCTCAACTCGGTCTCGCGCCGTGAGGAAAAGCACAGGGACATTTTTTCCGGATGCTCTCACTTTCTGAAGTACTTCCCAGCCATCCAGCCCAGGCATCATCACATCGAGAATCAGCAGGTCATACGCCTCGCTCAAGGCGTGCTGAAGCGCGTCTTTGCCATTGGTAAAACGATCAACATTGAACCCCGCCTCGGTGAGTCCTTGCTGCAAATAAATACCTATTTTGGGTTCGTCTTCCGCAACCAGAAGTCTCATGGGGATGGCTCTCGAATAATTGTGAGGCTGAGTCTGCAATGAAATGCCTCTGCCAACCAGCAACTGACAGAAAAGTAATATTGGCTTCAGGTAGATGTCAGCGAGTGCTGTCTAGGGTTCGAGCATGAGTACTTTCTGGTGCTCGACCGACTCTTAACCATGAAAGCTAGAGGAGCCGGAAAACAAATCAAAAAGGAGCTTCCTCATGAACCGTTTAAAAGTCCTATTCTTTGCTAGTTCGATACTCATCTCAGCATCTGCGTTGGCTGAAGGTGGTGCAGATCGGATTATGGAGCGCATGGAAAGCCTGCGCGATAAAGCCGAAGCGACCTTGGTACAAGCTGAAAAAGCTCCTGAAGGGCAGCGCCATGTTCACATGGCCGAGCATATGAAAATACTGGGCGAGATCATGGGCCAGCTTCATCTAGATCATCCAAAAGCATCAATGTCACCTCAGGAACATCTCGCCTGGATGGAAAAACACGACGCCATGGTTGATGACGTTTTGAACCAAATGCAGCGCGAGCACAAACTGATGCTTTCTGAGAACCATCAGTAACCGAATAACTCCTACGGGGCTCTCTGAACCGCCCACTAGACACGGCGTCATCTGGGCGCCGTGTTTTCTCAGGAAAACTGACAGAAATGTAGTGTTCAAGTCAGTTAACGCTCAGCTCTATCCCTTTAGCATAGCTAGTATTTTCCACTGGCTCTCGAGGTCACCATGAAAACTAAGCTCATTACTCCAGTTATTGCGGCAATCACCCTACTCCTCGGCGCTACGGCGATGGCCAGCGTAGGTCATGGGAAAGAGGATATCGGTCAGCCTGGAGTCGCCTCAGAGGTCACTCGCACGGTTGATGTAGAGATGGGTGATATTTTCTTCAAAACTAAAAGCATCGACGTAAAGCCCGGTGAAACGGTTCGCTTTGTACTTCACAACAAAGGGGCGTTGCTGCACGAGTTCAATATCGGCCAAGCCGCTGCTCACGCGGCGCACCAAAAAGAAATGGCGAGCATGTTCCAGAATGGAACGCTTACACCCACCGGAACTGGAAAAATGTGGGGCAACATGGGCCATAGCATGGGAGGCATGAAGATGGTTGGAATGGAACACAACGACCCGAATAGCGTGCTGATCGAGCCAGGGGCAACCAAGGAGTTGATCTGGACCTTCAACAACACAACTGGACTTCAATTTGCCTGCAACGTGCCAGGTCATTACCAGTCGGGGATGGTCGGTCAATTTGACTTGAAGTAAGCCTGAACCGACCGCTAAAACCGCGTCGACGCAAGAGTTCGCTATGCTCTGAGGCAGAGATCAGAGCAACACGCTCACACACGGGGTCTAGATCATGGATAAGCATCAGCATCCGGCTGGAAGCACCTCCCCACCATTTTGGAGGCGCAAAACAGGCGTTGTACTGATCATGCTCATTGCGATCGGTGCCTTTTACGGGGTGCGGGAACATTTCACCCACGTTTATCCGTATTTGCCCTACCTCATCCTGTTGATCTGTCCATTGATGCATTTTTTTGGACATGGACATGGCGGACATGACCATGGCGATCAGGCAGGAACCAACAAGGAAGAGAAATAGCTATGCCCACTCCACCGAGCCACCACGATCACGGTCCCGCCCACGCTGCCTCACCCAATGACGGTGGTCTACGCGACCCGGTGTGCGGTATGGCGGTTATACCTCCAAGTAAATTTGGCGAGTCTTACCAAGGACAGACGTATCAATTTTGTAGCCAGAAATGCCAAGAGAAATTTCGGGCAGATCCAGAACGCTACATTGGTAATCATCCCAGCGCTGAACCCAGCAGCGCCGCTATAGAGCCCACGCTACAGGTAGCCACTGAGTTTACCTGTCCTATGCACCCGGAAATAAGACAGCCAGGGCCCGGCAATTGCCCTAAATGTGGCATGACATTAGAGCCCGTCATGCCCGCGCTTGATGACGATGACAAACCCGAGCTCCTGGATTTCACCCGCCGCTTTTGGTGGTCGCTGCCTTTAACCGTAATGGTGGCCCTTCTAGCCATGGCGGGTCACTCATTACAAATCTTCCATGGTTCGGTTCAAAACTGGATCGAGTTCGCTCTTGCCACTCCGGTCACCTTATGGGCAGGTTGGCCCTTTTTTGTAAGAGGCATAGCATCCGTTAGAAATCGCAGTCCAAACATGTGGACTCTGATTGGTTTAGGTACTGCCGCAGCCTATCTTTACAGCGTCGCGGCAACCCTATTTCCCCAAAGTTTTCCCACCACCTTCATGCAAGATGGACGCATCGGCGTCTACTTCGAAGCCGCTGCGGTCATCATCTCGCTCACCTTGCTTGGGCAGATTCTTGAGCTCAAAGCACGGTCACAAACCTCCGCCGCCATTAAGTCCCTTCTTGGCCTATCTCCCAAGACTGCACGCAGGATCAACGCCGATGGTCAGGAGGAAGACATTCCTCTTACCCATGTTCACTTGGGAGACCATTTGCGGGTCAGACCTGGTGAAAAAGTGCCAGTTGATGGCTCTGTACTCGAGGGAGAAAGTGCGGTGGATGAATCCATGCTCACTGGTGAACCTGTGCCGGTCATGAAAAGAGCAGGGGATAGTCTGATCGGTGCCACGCTTAATACTCATGGAAGCTTGGTGATGGAGGCGCGAAAGGTCGGCGCTGACACCATGCTGTCGCAGATAGTACAAATGGTCGCACTAGCCCAACGCTCCAAAGCGCCCATGCAACGAATGGCCGACTCGATCGCCGGCTACTTTGTGATGGCGGTTATCGCGATTGCGTTGCTGACCCTCATAGGTTGGGGACTGTTCGGCCCGGAACCCAGCTGGGTCTTCGGCCTGATCAACGCTGTCGCCGTGCTTATCATCGCTTGTCCCTGTGCTCTGGGTCTGGCAACGCCCATGTCGATCATGGTTTCGACGGGTAAAGCCGCCAGTATGGGTGTGCTGTTCAGAGATGCCAGTGCCATCGAAAACCTTTGCAAGATCGACACACTGATTGTCGATAAAACGGGAACCCTGACAGAGGGACGGCCGGTATTTCACAGTGTGGAGGCCACACCAGATTTCAACCCACGCGATGTGCTTCAACTGGCCGCTAGCCTTGATCAAGGCAGCGAACATCCTTTGGCACACGCCATCGTCGATCACGCCCGAACTGAAAATATTGCGCTCACCAAGCCTGAATCGTTTGAGTCCGGCTCAGGGATTGGGGTGAGTGGTCTCGTTGATGGCAAGAAAGTACAGCTGGGCAACACTGCACTGATGGAAGCTGCCGGCGTGAGCACAAAGGTCTTACAAGAACGTGCAGAGTTGTTGCGCCTTGAAGGCATCAGCATCATCTATCTAGCAGTTGACGGGGTCTTGGCAGGATTACTAGCGGTCTCAGACCCGATAAAACCGACCTCTAAAGAAGCAGTCACCAAGCTTAAGGCTGATAACGTAAAAATCATCATGGCCACGGGAGACGGGCTCACCACCGCACGTGCTGTCGCCAAGGAGATGGGTATTGAAGAGGTTCATGGTGAAGTGAAACCTCAGGACAAGGAGCGCCTGGTGGCGGACCTCCAGCAATCCGGTCGAAAGGTTGCCATGGCCGGCGACGGTATCAACGACGCACCGGCCTTGGCGCGAGCAGATGTGGGCATTGCCATGGGTACAGGGACTGACGTCGCGATGAATAGCGCGCAGCTCACGCTGGTAAAAGGCGACCTGATGGGGATTTTACGGGCACGGGCACTTTCGGTTGCAACGGTAAAAAACATGCGGCAAAACTTGGGGTTCGCCTTCCTTTACAACTCAATGGGTATTCCCCTCGCCGCAGGCCTGCTCTATCCACTGACGGGGCACCTTCTGTCTCCAATGATTGCTGCGTTAGCCATGAGCGTCAGTTCTGCGTCTGTAGTTTTCAATGCTTTGAGGCTGAGGAATACCCGAATTGAATGAGCGTAACCGATGCTCACAGCCCGCTATACATAACTCTTGACCTTACCGTGGTGTCAACGTTGATCTTGTTGTTGCGGTGAAAATAGACTGCTCAGCACAAGAGGAATAACCATGTTCGTCTTAAACGTATCAGGCATTGGTTGCGGTAGCTGCGTCAGCAAAATCACCAAAGCAATTCAGTCACTGGACAGCGAGGCTATGATTTCCGTGGATCGCGCAGCAGGTAAGGTAAGCGTTGAAAGCAGTGAAAACCCAGAGCAAGTCCGTAAAACTGTCGAAGCACTCGGTTTCCCTTCCCAAATCAGCGCCTGAGGCGCTGATTCCCTCGCTGGGTAAAGTTTATTATTCACCTCGCAGAGCTTTAAGTAGCCCCTTAAATGCTCCATTTAATCTAGTAAAGGCGGTTTCGAAATGAATTTCATTTTCCGTATACTTTGCGACCTCGACCTGTTGATCCACAGTATTTTGATCAATGGAAGGTTGGTTCGGCGTACTGTAAAGCAAAGCACCGCCGTGAATATCACTTACTAATTCGTTTACGGCAATATGTTTTGGGTTTGTTGTTTTTAAAGAGAACGGAGTAGCCAAACCTCCTTTTGTTTGGCTAGCCAGTACAGCAGAAAAGTCCAAGTCCCTGGCCTTAAAGTTAGGAGTGTCGGCATTAGCGATATTATTGCTAAGTACCTCAGCTCGTTGGCTGCGAAAACGTAATGCTCTTTCTGCGGAGCCAAGCGCTTTGTCAAAATTAATACTCACCGGTGGCCACCTTTAGTTACGCTGCCATTTAATTCCCACCTATCGAACACTCAAGTGCTTAACGTAGTGCGTCCGAGCCGATGTATGATTTCAGCGAAAAACTCAAAAAACGCCACGCCATCGTGCAGTGACCGGAAACTTACAACGCCGCACAGGTAAATTTTAGATGGTGGATGGAGGTTATGTGTCGTTGGATAGCTTAGACCTTACGGACTAATCACTCTGCATCTCAAGAGAAATATCGCAACCTGACACAACTGTAATATTGGCCTAAGCTTCCTGACAGGGGATGAGTCTTATAGTCCTATTGAGCCTCAAGCTCACCCCCTAGAGTCAACGACTGATGTGGATTCAGGGGTCACCAATAATCATCCGAGGCCCCCCAAATGAACCCTATCAAAACCTTGTTCGTCATCGCGGCTCTGACCGTCTCTTCTTTGGCTATGGCTGAAGGGGGTGGTGACCGGACTTTCGCACGCATGGAAGTGGCCAGGAATAATTCGATGGAATCGTACCGAGTAGCTCAAACGCAAAATGCCCAACATCCCGTCGCTGAAAGCAAAGCCAAGGCGATGGATCACAAGAATTGCTAAATAGCTAGCCCTCCAAGCTGACAGAAATGTAATCACTGCGGTGGTTTAAATGTGGCAATTTCTGAGCTCGCTTGCCGTAAGAGTTTGTCTTTTGTGACGGTGGGCAAAGCTGATCCGGGCAACTCATGATCGGTTGTTTCGCACGGCTTCCCTTTTGACTGATTGGAAATAAACGGCATGCATTCCAAAACCTCTAGACGGACATTCGTAAAAGGCTTGGCCGCTGGTGGCATTCTCGGCGGCTTTGGCCTTTGGCGCACTCCAGTATGGGCGGTGACAAGTCCAGGTCTGCCGAGCGTACTCACCGGCAATGAATTTGATCTGTTTATTGGTGAAACACCTGTAAACATTACCGGCTCGCCGCGAACAGCCATGACCATCAATGGATCATTGCCAGGACCTTTGCTGCGTTGGCGCGAAGGAGAGACAGTCACCCTGCGTGTAAAAAACCGCCTGGACCAAGACACCTCAATCCATTGGCACGGGATCATTCTGCCGGCCAATATGGACGGTGTACCTGGCTTGAGTTTCCATGGCATCGCACCCGACGGCATGTACGAGTACAAGTTCAAGGTTCATCAGAATGGTACGTACTGGTACCACAGCCACTCGGGCTTACAGGAGCAGGCAGGGGTTTACGGGCCAATCGTTATCGACTCGAAAGAGCCTGAACCTTTTCAATACAACCGCGACTATGTGGTGATGTTGACTGATTGGACCGATGAAGATCCTAGTCGCGTCATGGCCAAGCTTAAGAAACAGTCGGGCTACTACAACCACCATAAACGCACCGTTGGTGATTTTATCGACGATGTCAGTAAGCAAGGTTGGTCAGCTACAGTAGCTGACAGGAAGATGTGGGCTGAAATGAACATGAGCCCAACCGACCTTGGAGACGTCAGCGCAGATACTTACACCTATCTCATGAATGGCCAGGCGCCAAACGGTAACTGGACCGGTATTTTCAAGCCGGGTGAGAAGCTACGACTACGCTTTATCAACGGCTCGGCGATGAGCTATTTCGACGTCCGCATTCCTGGTTTGAAAATGACCGTTGTGGCCGCCGACGGCCAACACGTCAACCCAGTGAGTGTTGACGAATTCCGCATCGCCGTAGCTGAAACGTATGACGTGATCGTAGAGCCTGCCAGTGAAGAGGCTTACACCATCTTCGCCCAGTCTATGGATCGGACGGGTTATGCACGCGGAACCCTCGCTCTTCGTGAAGGGCTAGTTGCTCAGGTACCTGCTATAGATCCACGTCCAATCGTCACTATGGATGACATGGGGATGGGCGGTATGGCTGGTATGGACCATGGCAGCATGGCTGGTATGGGCGGCGCAGAGAAGACACCAGGTGACATGTCCGGCATGGCGGGCATGGCGGGCATGGACCACAGCAAGATGACCGGTATGGACCAAAGTGACATGACCGGGATGACCGGCATGGACAGCGGTGACATGACTAACATGGCGGGCATGGATCACAGCAAGATGGCTGGGATGGGCAATGGTGATATGTCAGGGATGGCTGGCATGGGTGGTATGGGTGGAGAAATGCAGACACACCCTGCCTCTGAAACCAACAATCCCCTGGTTGATATGCAAGCCATGAATCCAACGCCAAAGCTAAGTGATCCGGGCATAGGCTTGCGGAACAATGGTCGTCGAGTGCTCACTTACTCCGACTTGAAAAGCACTTTCCAAGACCCTGACGGCCGCGAGCCAAATCGTACCATCGAGCTTCATTTGACCGGTCACATGGAGAAGTTTTCGTGGTCGTTCAACGGCATCAAATTCTCTGACGCCGAACCGCTGCGCCTGAAGTATGGCGAGCGTCTGCGCATCACCTTGGTGAACGACACCATGATGACACACCCCATCCACCTTCACGGCATGTGGAGTGACCTTGAGGACGAGAACGGCAAGTTCATGGTGCGCAAGCACACGATCGATATGCCACCAGGTACCAAACGCAGCTATCGAGTCACCGCTGATGCCTTAGGCCGTTGGGCATATCACTGTCACCTGCTTTTCCATATGGAAATGGGCATGTTCCGTGAAGTACGGGTTGATGAGTAAAGGAGACGATCTGTGAGCACATACCGAAATCGTAATTCCCTCGTGGGTTGCCTCTTTGCCGCTGTCCTGCTGGGTGGACTCTCGTCCACGGTGCTGGCAGAGGAAAATGGCAGCGACCATTCAACCACTGTTCCTGTTACAGCAACGGACAAGCCAGCAACGGCAAACGATTCGAAGCTAGATCACGGGGCGATGGACCATAGCCAGATGAGCCATGAGTCGATGGATCATGACCAAAAAACCAAAAAGGCAGATTGAGATCATGACCAGTAAGTTTTTACGCCCAACGCTGATGGCACTTGCAGTCTCTACCGGTCCAGCATTCTTTTTCATGGCTCAAGCCGCTGAAGAGATGGATCCGTCGATGGCGATGCCATCAAGTGCGGA
The DNA here is from genome assembly GCF_002591235.1 of Pseudomonas sp. FDAARGOS_380. NCBI lineage: Bacteria > Pseudomonadati > Pseudomonadota > Gammaproteobacteria > Pseudomonadales > Pseudomonadaceae > Pseudomonas > Pseudomonas sp. FDAARGOS_380. The sequence continues at coordinate 880,658 of NZ_CP023969.1, forward strand.
CGCAAAGTCTTCAACTGCACAAAAATCCAAACCCGCCAAACCGAAAGATGCCGCGATGGATCACTCCAAGATGGACCACGGCTCAATGGGAGCCATGGACCATAGCAAGATGGGGGCTATGGATCACAGCGATAACGGGCAAATGGACGGTATGGAAAGCATGGATGGAGGGGCGACTACCACAAGCCGAACCCCAATCCCCGTACTTACCGACGCTGACCGGGCCGCCGCTTTTCCAGACTTACCAGGCCATGGTGTGCACGATAAAAAAATTAACTCGTTCATCCTCCTGGATAAATTTGAGTACCAAGACGCTGACAACGGTAGTGCGCTGGCTTGGGATGCAAAAGGGTGGATCGGCGGTGACGTCGATCGCCTATGGTTGCGTTCGGAAGGCGAACGTACCAATGGCGTAACCGAGAACGCTGAACTTCAGGCTCTGTGGGGACACGCCATCGGTCCTTGGTGGGATGTCGTCACCGGCATTCGACAAGACTTCAAACCTGGGTCACCTCAAACATGGGGAGCGCTCGGTATTCAGGGCATGGCCCTCTATAACTTTGAAGCTGAAGCGACTGCTTATATTGGTGAGAACGGTCAAACCGCAGCTCGGTTTGAAGGCGATTACGACATCCTGTTGACCAATCGCCTGATCTTGCAGCCGACCGCCGAAGTAAACTTGTACGGGAAAAATGATCCTCAGCGCGGCATAGGATCTGGATTGGCCAACACCGAACTAGGCCTGCGGTTGCGCTACGAAATTACTCGTCAATTCGCACCCTACATTGGTGTTAGCTGGAATCGCTCATATGGTAAGACGGCTGACCTAGCCAGCGATGAAGGGGAAAAGACAAACGAGGCCCGGTTTGTAGCTGGTATTCGGATGTGGTTCTGAGCGATTTGAGCACTAGCCCTACGAATTCAAATGATCGGGGAGTTGGCTCCCCGACTCTAAAGTAGATCCTTCAATGTAACCTTTGCAGCGGCATGAACGCTTGAGTGGGGTTCTATTGCTTCGTAGAACATCTCGCCGTCTCCAAGGGAAAAGGAAATATTCATGACAGGTAGCTTCCGACTTTCAAGTCGATTTCTGCGTATTGCAACATTCGCTGCGCTGTTCATCGGCTCAACGGCTCAAGCGGCGCAGGCCCTGACCATCGATGTGCATCGAGATGCAAACTGCGGATGCTGCAAAAAATGGATTCAGCATCTTGAGGCCAATGGCTTCACCGTCATTGATCATGTAGAAACCAACATGAGTGCTGTCAAACAAGATCTAGGTGTCGCTCCACGACTCTCGTCTTGTCACACTGCGATGATCAACGGGAAGTTTGTTGAAGGTCATGTGCCAGTTGAGCAAATAATTGCGATGAGTAAGCGTGACGACCTTCTCGGGATCGCTGCTCCTGGAATGCCAGCAGGTTCTCCAGGAATGGAAGTCGACGGAGTACATGAGACCTACCAAATAATCGGCCTGACCAAAGCCGGCGTAGATCAGGTCATTGCTGAATACCCCGCAAACTAATCCCACCTCATCCATTCGGCCACAGCATGGTCCCAGCTCATGGCCATGCAGCGGGACATGCTATGTTGATTTCATTCTCAAGCAATACGCAAAGGACGATCAGCAACAAGCTGTAAAGGCGCGCCTGCGCCGAATCGGATAACCCCGTACCGCTGTCCTCAATAACAATTTGAGATGACGCCATGCTCCGTCTGCTGACAAGCACTGCGCATCTGACCACGATAGTGCTAAGTTCGGGTGGCGTTGCCACTCAGCTTGCCTTTCCGAATCTGGACATCTGTCTCGGCTGAAAGCGTAGAAAAGTTAAATTACAGTGGTTTGAGAGTTCTTTTTTTGCAGGCTTTTCAGACGCAGGGTCGCGCGTTGTACAGCGGCCATTTTTTCTGGACGCTTCATTCGTTTCCATTTTCTGATGTCTTCCTTGGTGCGACCGCAGCTGACGCACAGTTCGCTGTTCAACTGGCAGACAGAAGTACACGGATTCTCGATGTCCTTGGCCATTGGTCAATTCCTCGGCGAACTTATGCGAACTACGGGCTCATTGCTAAGCCTGAACGGCGACCTGATCGGGTGAAACAGCGCCCGGCTTCGTGCGGTACTCAACTGTCAGATGAGTGATCTCATGAACTGTCGCAAGCCGTTCTCGTATGTTTTGTGCATTCACTGCTGGGCTGCCTAGAACACTCACAATAGCGGCGCGGGCTTGCGGCCCTACCTGCCAGACATGAAGATCTATGATCGAAGCATCTCCCTGTCGCTCAACCAGTTCACGAATCTCTTCAGCGACATGATCATCTGTCTGGTCTAGCAATACACTCGCAGTCACCCGCATCAACGACCAAGCCCAGCGTGCGATGACAACTGCACCCACAATCCCCATTGCAGGGTCGAGCCAGACCCAACCAAGGTAACGACCAGCAAGCAGTGCTGCGATGGCCAGAACCGAAGTCAGTGCATCTGCAATGACGTGAATATAAGCAGAGCGCAGATTATTGTCATGACCATGTGCATGGTGAGATTCATCTTGGCCGTGGTCATGCCCATGGTGATGATTATGACCGCCAGACAGCAAAAGCGCGCTCACCACATTCACTGCTAATCCGACAATTGCGATAAGAGTCGCTGTCCCGAATTGCACTTGAGTCGGTTGAAAGAGACGAAATAGCGACTCTCCGGCAATTCCCAAAGAGACCAGTCCCAAAATCAGAGCAGATGCGAAGCCACCCAAGTCTCCAACCTTGCCAGTTCCAAAACTGTAGCGAGCATTTGAGGCATGTCTTTTTGCGTAACCGTAAGCAGCTGCGGCTATGCCAAGTGCTCCAGCGTGTGTTGCCATGTGAAATCCATCAGCAAGCAACGCCATTGAGCCAGTGAGATAACCTGCGGTGATTTCAGCAACCATCATTACGACGGTCAGAGCCACTACCCACAAGGTTCGCTTGGCGTTTTCTTCATGTGATTTCCCCAGGAACATATGGTCGTGGGAATAGTCGGTGTACGAATTACTCATCTGGGCAAATCCTATTTGGAATAGCGGCGAATGGCTTCGAGAAGCTCATCGACGCCTTTCGCTCTTTCTTCGTTGCTGAGTGTCGGATTCGCAACGTGTTCACGAGCGTGGTCTTCGATAATTTCATCCATCAGCCCATTGATAGCGCCACGGGCAGAAGCGACCAAAAGCAGGGTTTTCGAGCAGTCATCATCAGAGTCGAGTGCTCGCTCAATCGCCTGGACTTGCCCAGCGATTCGCTTTACACGCTTAAGAAGATTGTCTTTGCTTGATCTCATATGACCCATACCATACCCCCCCTACCTATATTGAGAGTATGTTCACACGTTCCAATCAGCCATACAACCCCAGGGACGCTTGCCGCCGGGATGGATATACCAACAGTTTCTTCAATCCACAAAAAAAGGCGCCACTAGGGCGCCTAAGCCGTCTCCAAACCAAAGGAGAAACAAGGAGACGGGGTGTATCGGGGATACCGGACAGTTGATGCCGATGGCTAATGCCCGTTAAAGGAGTTGCAGTGGATATTCAACAATCAGTCTGACCTCGTCCAAATCAGATTCGAAATCGGTAGCTCGTGTCGTTGCTTGGCGGACACGTAAAGACATGTCCTTCAGTGAGCCTGACTGGATGACATACTTAGCCTCGATGTCTCGCTCCCAACGCTTTTGGTCCTGCAATGGGGCACCGTCCGCTCCGCGACGCATGTACACGCTGTTTGCGTTGGAATAGTCCGCATCCCAACCCTTAGCGTAGCGGGTCATGAAGCTCAGACCGGGGATGCCGAAAGCCTGCATATCTAGATCGTAGCGCAGCTGCAAGGATTGCTCTTTCGGTGAGTTGAAATCGCTGTACTGAATGGAGTTATCCAAAAAAATTGAGTCGGACTGGCGAAGGTAGTCAAAGTCGTCGTTACCATTATTGCGCTGGTAACCAACGGTCACGGCGTGCGCTCCGAATTTGACCCCGGTCTTGCCGCTCCAGATCTTGTTATCGAAGCTTCCCAGAAGTTTTTCACCCTCATCAACCGCTCGGTAGTAATTAAAGCCGCCAATTAGCGATACGCTTTCTGAGAGTGGATAGCTCAATGTGGTGCCCGCGTAGTATTGGTTCCACACATCCTTGAATTGGCTGGTGTAAAGACTCACACCTACGTGTTCATTGACCGTGTAATCGCCCCCTAGATAAGCGATCCATGGAGCATCTACTACACCGGCGTAAAAAGTTGAAAAGCCGTCACGCATGCTACTGGAATTGGGTTGGCTCATCGCATGCAGCCGGCCCCCCTGAAGGGTCAGGCCTTTGATGCTGGTATTAGTGAACGTTGCACCCCGGAAACTCTCCGGGAGAAGTCGGGAATCCCCATAGGCAACGACAGGCGTCGATGGAAATACGTCGCCTACCTTGACGACTGTATCCAGGAAACGCACTTTTGCGGCCCCGCCTACTTTTGAGTAGGAGTCTTCAGGTTGGCCTTTGCTATTGTGCGGCAAGACATCGACTGAGCTACGGGCTCCCGAGCGACCATCACCTGAATCGAGCTTGAGGCCTTCCATTGCAAACGCATCAATGCCGAAGCCTACGGTACCTTGAGTAAAGCCTGATTCGAATCGGCCAATGATGCCATGAGCCCATTCGGCTGAGTAACCATTGCCCGTGGGGCTTGATTGACCCTTTCGATAATCACGATTGAGATAGAGATTCCGATTGAGAATACTAAAGGTGCTCCCCTCAATGAACCCTTCAGGCTTTTGCTCCACAGCTACTGCAACTTGCCCCATGCTCATGCCAAGGGAAATGAGAGAAAGACCATAAATGCTTTTATTGTTCATTTAACACTCCAGGCTTTAGCTTGGCAGAGTTTCTTTATGAAATATTTTTTATAATTATAAAAGCCACCAGCACGTGAGGATTTCTCCTACGTGCCGGCAGACATAATTTCATACAATAGATAACTCCAGCGTGACCTGAAAATTACTTCTGTGTCAGCGAACAGCAAGCAGGCTCAAAACATACCGAACAACCTTGCGCAGTCAGGGCTAACGCTAATTAACTTCCGTGAGGGCAGTTAGTACCCATAACCTTGTATTCCAAGGTGTTGAGCTTGCCCGCCGAATCTTCATAGGTCATGCGCGAAGGGGCTACGCCACAGGTTTTATTGGCTTGAGTGGTACTGATTACCTTCTGGACATCGAGGTTCATTCCGTATTCATAATGAACAACTTCAGGTGTCGCCTTTCCGTTTTCTAAGGCGTACTGCTCCATCGCCTTCTGGTTCTCTTGCATCATTCGACCATAAACACGGTCACCACCTCCTTCAGCCATGGCCAAAGAAGACATGGTCAAGATGGAAGCGGCAAAAACAACTTTTAATAATTTCATGATTTTCTCCTAGTGCTCACTTACTTCTGACTAGAGGATAACCAGTGATGCCTTTCAGGAAGCTGCCGCGAATATTACATATCTGTAAGGCCTCTCGTAGAGCTCGTGAGTTCAACTATTTAAAGTTTAGCTTTATTGGCAGAGCACGCTGAATGCATCATACGACCATCAGAAATCAACTCGTATCCCACCTGGAGCATCTAGAGATTTTTTATAAAAATGCATATCTTCCTATTATGAAAAGCGGCTTTGACCGCTACAGGCGGATGAATCGTTTGGGCGTAGCTAAATGAGACTACGAACGTGTCACAAAAGCCTCATGGGCTGCGGAAATTAGGCACTACGTAGAGCACCGAAAACGCAATCGGCAGGATGGTCTTTAACAGCAATACGGTCTCGGAGGATAGGTTTTTATCTTATCCTTAACGTCATCGAAGATGACATTGAAGCTGTGCAGCAGGCGCTCCGTTTGCAACATTTGATCGTGAAGGATCTCAAGCAGGACAGCACAAACTACTGCCTGCCCAAGGATAAAGATAAAGCCTTCGAATCTTGAGGTTGTTTTCTCCAGCACGACCAAACCCGCTGACGATATCGGCAGGGCGAGCATTTTGCCGTTGATGTCGCCCGAAGCTTCAATAGAAGTGATTTTTCGTTATGTCGTGGGGCGGTGGCGAGACTCGTCCGACTGGCGTACTGTGGACCATCGGCGGCGATGGGGCCAAGAAGGGTCGCCTCATAAACTTGGCTTGAACTCTTGCTGTGTGGATAGCCAGTTAACTGCGTACTCACTGCGTCGTCAATTTGAGCCGACCAAGTGCCATCTCTAATCCAACCCACACGAATTCGTCGCTCTCAAATACCCAAAGCTTCCAAATTCCTATTTCTTACTGCGCTCAAGACAGCCATCCGGTCTTCTGTACCTGAATCCATATCAGGTACGGTGCCATGCTCCAGATCCTTACCCACATTAGCGAAACGCGGCGCTGGCTGTTTTCACTGCTACTGTTCTTGTCAACTGCGTCCCACGCGGAGACGTGGGTCATTACAAACCGAGCACATCCAGTATCCGCACCTTCTGGCGCTCGCGTCATCTTCCTGGATGATCAGCAGCGCCTTGAAGAACAACTTTCCAACCAACTACCCGCCGATCCACGCCAGGCAGAAGCGGCCATTCAACGCTACCTTGTCAGCCCTGCAGGGAAGCATCTGCAAAACGAGTTGGCCCAAGCCCAGCAGGGCGTCATAGACGCCTGGAGCCTGCGAGTCGAAAAACTCCCAGCCGTGGTCGTAGATCGTCGCTACGTCGTGTACGGCGAGCCTGACGCAGCTAAAGCCGTCGCGTTGATTGAACGAGCACGGAGCCTGTCACGATGAGACGCTCACGTTTTGCGATCCGGCCTTTGTCGCTGGCTATCACTTTCAGCCTGTCATTCAGTGCATCGGCTGCGATCAACTCGGCAGCGATTATTGCCTCGACCCTGTCACCAACCTGCCTGGAGTACAAAGTGGTCGGCATCTGCTATTGGCTGCTCTGCACGCCATTCGGATGCAAAGTCAAAACCTCGACCAAGGTTCGTCACTACGTACCGGACGCTGTGGTGTCTGCATATGCGAATACCGGGATGAACCCTTGGATAGAGATGTCACCTCTTGGCACCCCGAATCCGATGGCCCAAGCGGGCAACGACGGCACTACCAATCACGTTGCAGAGAACAACATCATCAAATTTAAGGAAGCCGATGTCATCGGCCATCCAGGTGGTGCGGCGTTGAGTCAGTTTGCCAGCGCCTCGGGCTATGTATGCAAAGGCGCAACCTTACCGCTTGTGCCTTACTTTCTGAGCACCCTTGACCCCATTGCTTGGCGATACGGCGTCCCGGAATCCGTATACCCCGAAGCACTCATTCCGGGCATGCGCGAAGTCGGTAGCCTGCTCTCAGCAAGCAGCTGGGGGAACGTCTACCCGCGTAGCGGCTTCCTTAACCAGACTGACGACTACAAAACGGGCGCAGTTATTGCGCAGCGTGCCGGCGACGTGGTTACCCGCCCAGGCCAGGTCCATGTCTACTTGCCGATGCTCGCCCTTCCCTACCCCGGTTACTGGCCCGCAGGGCCGCTACGCGAAGGTGACGCCTCCACTGGTAAGTGGCAAGAGCTCACCCCAGTCCTCAACCCGACTTGCGCAACCTTTCCCACCATCGATCCGAACATCGATGCGCAGGATGGCGGCTACGCCTGGGCACTCTGGCGCCCTTATTCGTGTTGCCAGCGTCGAGGACAGACCTTCCTCGGCAGTACGGACTTCCAATGAAACAGCGATCGGAGCAAAGCATGAAACTCACTACCTTGGCGATAGGGCTCGCCTGCAGCCTCAGCAGTGCAATAGCGCTCTCTGCTGATCCAATCAACGTCTCCTCCTCCGGAAGCGTCATTGGGGACAACGTGCTGTATAGCATTGGCGGCGGCAACGCAGTCACCATGGGGAGCGCAGGCAACATGGATAGTATTTCTGTGGGAGGCGGTTGGAATACCAATCTAATCTGCGGAAACATGAGCCTGAGCACAACCCTTGAAAACCAATTGAATGGTGCCACTTCCGGCTTCAAAAACATCATGAGCTCGGTGGTACAGAGCGCCACCAGCGCCGTGGCTTCGCTGCCGGCACTGATTCTTCAACGTGCGAACCCGGCGCTATACAACCTCATCACCAACGGCATTTTGCAGGCCCGCCTGGACTTCGACCGCTCCAAAGGCACCTGCCGCGCCATTGGCGAAAAGATGGCGGATATCGCCGGTAACCAAATGGGCTGGGGCAAGCTTGCTGAAGGTCAGGCTATGAGTCAGGCGCTAACATCCAACACAGACGCAGTGTCGGCGGTGGAACAAGTCGAAAAGAAAGGTGGAAACGATGGCGTCACTTGGGTTGGTGGTGATAGAGCAGGTGGTTCCGGTCAGAAGCCAATTCGTATCGTAGGCGACGTCACCAAGGCGGGCTACAACCTTCTGAACAAGCGCGCGGCCGGCGACACCGCATCCATCAGTAAAGCGAACTGCAACAACGGCATGGTGTGCAATGTCTGGTCATCGCCCCAGGAAGCCACCACCTTTGCCAATCGTGTCCTGGGTGAACAACAACAGCAGACCTGTGACAGTTGCCCTAAAACGGTGACAGCCGCAGGCGTCGGCCTCACGCCGCTGATCCAGGAAACGTACGACACCAAGCTGAAGGCCCTGCAGGAACTGCTGAGCGGAAGCAAAACGCTGTCGCTAGAAAACCTGGAAGCAGCGAGCAGCAACTCGTTACCCATCACCCGAGGCGTTGTAGCAGCACTCAAGGATGAGCGCGACCAGGACGTACTCGCTCGCCGGCTTGCCTCCGAAGTCGCGTTGTCCGATGTGTTGGAGAAAGCTCTGACCCTACAGCGCACCTTGATGGCAGGCAGTCGGGAACCGAACGTCGCGGCTAATGACCTCGCCGTCCAGGCAGTCGGCCAGCAGAGCTCCTCGCTGCAACAGGAGATCGGCAACCTCAAAATGGAACTGGACATGCGTCAGCAGCTCGCGAAGAACTCGCCTCTGACCATCATTGAACGCAGCAAAGCACGGGCAGAAGACTCTCGTGGCGTGTCCCCGGGAGCCCCAGAAACGAATCGATTGGACCAGTTGCAGTCACCCGCCCAGAACAAACAGTGAGAAAGGCCATGACCGAAATACAGGAGCCTGTCGCCGCTCCCAACCGTTCGCTGGTTCGACGAACCGGGAGGAGCATTCTGCTTGTTCTGGGTGTTTTGCTCGCGACTGCCGCCCTCGTAGTCCTACTCAGCGCTGTCCTGATGAACATGTTCGACAGCGCCGAGCAATGGCAAGCCTGGCGCACCGACCACTATTGGCCGCTCTTTACCTGGCGCCTAATGCTTTATATCGCACTGACCGTTGCCTGGTTCAAATTCAAGGTACGGTTATCGAACTCAGAACGCTCGAAACGGCGCAAAGGCCTGTTGAAGATCGAGATAATGGTGATCTTATTATTTCTGATGGTTGAACTGAGCAAGGTGCTGTATCAGGCAGGGGGTGTTCTGTGACGCTCTACACCAATGACTATTTAGAGTACTACCTGACGTTGGTCGGTTGGATCATCAACAATGGTATCTGGGCGATGATTTCAGATACCGGTCTATTCGCCCTCCCCTTCTGCATCATCGTTATTCGAGAGTGGCTGAAAGTCCGTGGTGAGGGGGCCGATGAGGGCAACAAAGGCGTTCTCTCACTGGCACGTATCGAAACAAATATCTACGTTGGCTACATCGTAGTCGCATTCTTCGCTGTACCAGCCGTCAATGTGAGTTTTGATACCTTGGCATTTGACCAGAGTAGAGCTCAGCAATGTCAATACAACTTACCTAAACCCACAGACACAGGCTGGAACACAACATTCAGCTCACTGGCAGGAAAGAGTGCCCAGATGCCCATGTGGTGGGCATTAATGCATGCATTATCAAAGGGATTAACCAATGGCGCTGTAGCAGCAATTCCCTGCGGGACTGATTTACGGCAAGTACGCATGGAAGTTAGCAACACCAAGATCAACAACCCGCTATTGGCTCAGGAAATTGGCGACTTTACGCACGATTGCTATGGACCCTCCCGTGCCAGATTATTCATGCGCCAACCCGAATTGGGAGCGCAAGGGAATGACCCTCGTTTTGCGCAGGAACTCAGCTGGATTGGTTCGCACTATTTATTGAACACCTCGGGTTATTACGACACGGACTACTCCAAAACTCCAAGGGCATCATGGCCCTATAACGCATCTCGTGATGTGGGTTTACCACAAGTGGGTGGAGGTGGGGGCTATCCAACTTGCAAACAATGGTGGTCAGATAGCGGAGTGGGACTGCGGGACCGTATCAAGGCTCAAGTGTCGCCGGACCTCATGACCAAAATGCTCGGCTGGGCAAAGTGGTTGTCCCCGGACGAAGTCACTGACTCGCTTGTCCGGCAACTGGTCTCGCCGTCGAACCAGGTGAAAGGGGATGTTTATACGGACTACGGGGGACAAATCGACGGAACTGTGTGGAATGGTGCAGCCCGGGCAGCGGGGACTCTCGGGGTTGCATTAGGATCTATGGCCTATTTTCCAGCGATGGACATGGTTCGCCAGGCGCTACCGATGGTCATGGCGTTCTTGAAAATGGCGATGGTGATTTGCATTCCCTTGGTGCTAATCGTCGGGGCTTACCAACTAAAAGTGGCCATGACTATGTCCGTTGTTTTTTTCGCTCTGATATTCGTGGACTTTTGGTTTCAACTGGCTAGATGGGTCGATACCACGATATTGGACGCTTTATATGGAGCCGGTTCTCCGCATTTATCATTTGATCCTGTGATGGGTTTGAACACTGCCACCCAGGACGCAATCTTAAACTTCGTGATGGGCTCGATGTTCATCATCCTGCCAGTGTTTTGGATGGGCGCGCTGGGATGGGCAGGGGTGAGCGCAGGAAAAGCATTGGAAGGCCTTACCAGCGGAACAAAAGATGTTCAAAAGGCAGGTCAGGAAGGGGTGAATACTGTCAAACGTAGCGTTATGTAACGTAAGGGTCTCATATCATTGATATGAGACCCTTAATCATCGTCGTCTACACGTTGACCAGCAACATAGTACCCATAGCCATCGGGGCCATAGCATTGACCATACTCTATCTGGTTTCTGCGAGGCGTAGGTCTGTGATTCAACGCCCAGAGCCCTCCACCCAAAACCAAGGTAAATACTGCAACGCTGATAATCCCGCTGAAAATGTCTGCAGAAAAATATAGGAGTACGGCAGCCACAACCAGACGCTTGACCCAACGCAGGGTACGGTTCTGACTGCACCAAACGAGGCGCGCAGCCTGACCCAGGCCATAGCCTAAGCGACTTGCTACTCCCTGAGAGGTCTGTGCGGTCATGGTGCGTCTCCTTCTTACCCGGTCTAGGGGCGATTTGACATTACTTATAATACCGATTTTTCTATGCTGCAAGATCATGAGACAAACGGCCTTTGCCTTCAGCACCAGATGCCCCCCTTTCACAACAAAAATGGCCCAAAAGGTAAAAGGTTTTGTAGAAGCGAATGGAATGGTTCACAAGGGTAAAAGCCTTACCCGAAAGGGCCGCTTTCAGCGGGAAAAAGGTCCAATCTCATCAACGCATCTCGCGAGTCGAATAAACTTCAACTAACTCGTCTTCTGTAAAATTACTAAGCAAAGAAAAGTATTCAGCTCTGGACTCAACCGTCAACGGTTGGATAGAACCTAAATTAATAAGAGTTGAAACAGCCTCGTCAGGAGTCATTTCGCTAGTAAGTGGGGCTCTCTGCCCAGAGTAATAAACCTTGTCAGACGCAATAGCTACATCCAGCAGTTCACGTACTTCACCATAACGAGCGGAACGCGCAGCGGTTAGAAACACTCCATCAAAAATGACCAAGACGCTATCAACGTGAGGAATAATATATTTAGCTAAGGCGACAACCAGAGGAAGGTTGTTGTCCCACCTTGCTTCCTCATCATCAAGATCATTCCCTACACTAGCAAAAAGAATGATCTCATCACACTTATTGTCACGTATCAAATCACAAAGTGCCCAAACATTATCTGAGGTTGATTTCGTAGCGTAGCGAAGTGAAACCATCATTTTTTCCTCACATAGTCGATCTGCGGCCCCGTGCCCTTAGACCGAAACGACGATAATTCTGCATTCCTTTCTCCGTCACCACCATAGAAAGATGGCTCTTCGCCAAAAGAAATACCCGAGGCAACCAGTGATCCTTTCCCCTTGCTCGCCCCCCCTTTGATAGGAGAAAAGCCTGCCCCATGAATCATTTACGGAGCAGGCGATGTTCTCTATTTTCCGCCGCAATAAAGCGCTACCCGCCCAAAGCCCCTCCCCTAACGGTTTTATACAGCCGGCCTCTAGCCAAGCACTACTGGCATCGCCGCGCCGTCAGAAACTACTGGAGAACATTTGGCAGCGCGCATCGTTATCTCGCTCACAGTTTGTCGAGCTCTATAGGCGTCCACTTGAGCGCTACGCGGAGTTGGTCCAGCAGCTCCCTGTTTCGCAAAACCACCATCATGCACACCCTGGCGGCATGCTGGATCACGGGCTTGAAATCGTCGCCTATGCCTTGAAAATTCGACAGAGCTACCTGCTTCCTATAGGCGCACCGCCGGAGTCTCAATCAGCACAGGCTGAGGCCTGGACTGCCGCCGCGGCTTACGGCGCTCTGATACACGACCTCGGCAAGATCGCCGTCGACGTGCACGTCGAGCTGGCAGGAGGTAAAACCTGGCACCCGTGGCACGGCCCAATCGATCGTCCCTATCGATTCCGTTACGTGAAAGGACGCAACTACCAACTTCACGGAGCCGCTGCCGCACTGATCTACGCGCAGATCCTCTCCTCAGAAATCTTAGATTGGCTCAGTAATTTCCCCGAAGTGTGGTCGCAGTTAATCTTCATTTTGGCTGGTCAGTACGAACATGCCGGCATTTTGGGAGAGATCGTGGTCAAGGCCGATCAGGCGTCCGTCGCACAGGAGCTCGGTGGAAATCCAGCCCGCGCGCTGTCCGCGCCCAAACAGTCTTTGCAGCGTCAATTAGCAGATGGGTTGCGTCACCTGGTCCGAGATACATTCAAACTGAATCAACCCGATGGACCGTCAGATGGATGGCTGACACAGGATGCTCTTTGGCTGGTTAGCAAGCCTATTGCTGATCAATTGCGAGCCTATTTGCTGACCAAAGGCGTTGAAGGTGTACCCAGTACGAATGCGCCTTTCTTCAACATGCTGCAAGATCAGGGGGTAATCCAAACCAATGCCCAAGACAAGGCAATCTGGAAAGCCACGATAGACAATGGTCGTGGCTGGCGAAACACCTTCACCCTGCTGAAGCTCTCACCGGCACTGATCTGGAATGATCCAAGTGATCGGCCCACAGCTTACGCTGGGACTCTTGAGGTAGAAGCTGGCAACCCGGTAGAAGACTCTGCAGCTGAAAATACCGTCGCCACACCGGCCAAAAAGTTGCCTTCGGAAATTCAATCCAGCCCTGTGCCGGCGCCTTTAGCACCGGCACAGCCATCACCGTTCGAACTACCTCAGCATTCCTCGAGCAGTACAGATGAATTTGACGAGCTACTGGCGCTCCTTGGTAACATCAATGAGCCATCAGAAGACACCAAAAACAAAGCGGTCTCAGCGGCACATACCGCGCCTCCGAAACTGGATGAAATCCAGCCTTCCCAAACCTCCAATCAAGGAGGTGCGCCTTTAGCAATAATCGAAGAAGTCACTCCGATGCCTAGCAATAACACCGAGATCGGTCAGGGATTTGTTGAATGGCTTAAGAAAGGCATCGCATCCCGGACCATCATTATCAACGATACCAAAGCGCTGGTTCATACCGTAGCAGGGACCGCTATGCTGGTAACGCCTGGAATTTTCAAACGCTACGTCCTTGAATTCCCCCATATCGAACAGCAAGCCAAAGTACAGCAAGTCAGCGCCTGGCAGCTGGTTCAACGTAGTTTCGAGAAACAGAAACTTCATCGAAAAACGCATAAGAGTTTGAATATTTGGACCTGTGACGTTGTTGGACCTCGAAAATCCAAGCAGCTCAAGGGGTACTTACTACTAGACCCGCGAACAATCTTCTCTGAGGTCCCTTTCGACAATATCAGCCTGTCCTTGAAGTCAGAAGCAACGGAGCCGCCACAATGACGACGCCCTCGAATCTGACGGAGGAATACATCTTTGCCCATGATCTGCGGCCTGCCAGTGCAAAGATCTATCGCGCCTCGACCAAAGCACTACTCAAGCATTTCCGAACGGCCTCAGTTGAGGAGATCGATCATCGTGCGGTTCTGACATGGCGAAAAAAAGTCCTTGAGAACGGATTATCCAAACGCAGCTGGAACACCTATTCAAATCACCTTCGAACTGTTTGGGGCTACGCCATAGAACACGGCCTGATGACCCATACCACGATCAACCCATTCAAGAAAACCAGCGTTATCCCACCAAAGCGAGCCAGCAAGACAATCAATGGAGACGCCATCCAACGAGCACGCAACTGGCTCATATCCCTTGTAGGCCAAGAACGTTGTACGCATGAACGTAGCCAGATCACACCTGCCTGGTTCTGGCTCAGCGTCTTCGAGATGTTTTATTACACAGGCATACGTCTGAATGCCCTGCTGTGCCTGCGTTACAAAGATATCGACTGGGACAGCCAGATGATCTTGGTCCGCGGTGAAACAGAGAAGACCCATCGGGAGTTTTTCCTCCCCATTATGGAAGGACTCGCTCCACACTTATCCAGGATCTTGGGGGAGGCCGAGAAAATCGGTTTTTCACCAGACGATCAGCTGTTCAACGTCAACAGATTCTCTCGTCACTTCCATGGCAAGGAAATGAACATCGACCAGGTGGAGTCAATGTACGGCAAGCTCACCGATAAGATCGGCGTGCGCATGACCCCTCACCGCTTCAGGCACACATTAGCAACAGACTTGATGAAGCAGCCTGAGCGAAACATTCATCTCACGAAAAGCCTGCTGAATCATTCGAATCTAGCGACAACGATGAATTACATAGAGGCGGACTACGACCATATGCGTGCTGTTCTACATGAGCGGAGTCGGGCTCAGGGCGCTCTGAGCCGAGTGACACGGGTTGATCCAAGTGGCAAACCCTCTGCCCCCTTACCCGCCAAAATAGGTGTGCATTCACAGGAAACCGCTCAACCAGAGCCCAAGAAGCTGCCAGCTCCACAACAATCTAGCAGCACAGAGGTCAGTATTGATCGGCGGACCAAGTCGACTGGCCGAAGCGCGCTACAGAAGGCTCTCGAGCTCGCATCTGCGCAACTGCATCGCGAGTCAATGACATGCTCTATGGACCCACCAGTAGATCAAGTAGAGCAGAGTCTACTATTGACGCTAATGGCGAGCGGGCTTGGTGTCGGCACATTCAGGAAACGCACCTCAACTGAGCATTCAATGCGAAGCTCATCATTTTCCAGAGCATCGCCCTAGTACGCTCATAATCAAAGCGCACTGGCTATAGGGAATTCTGGTTGGCCAGAGGCTTTCGCATGCCCGGAATAAAGAACCAGGTCGAAATCCGGATTTTTTCCAGACGAACGGTACGACTTTGCTCAAGGCACAAAAAAAGGCGTCATAAAGACGCCTTTTTCATTAAATATGGTCGGGGTAGGGGGATTCGAACTCCCGACATCCTGCTCCCAAAGCAGGCGCGCTACCGGACTGCGCTATACCCCGGAATGCGCATCGCAAAGCCTATGCACATTGACATCATGACGAACCGAAACTACTGTTCGCCTCAGACGGCTGCATGTCTACGGCGATATCTAAGTGCTGTAACACTTTCCAAAACCGTAAAACCGCCTCTATCAGAGCTAGAACCTCTGATTCTAAGATTTGATTCCAGCGTCAACTGGTCTCAAAAATGGTGGGTCGTGTGGGATTCGAACCTACGACCAATTGGTTAAAAGCCAACTGCTCTACCAACTGAGCTAACGACCCAAATATGGTCGGGGTAGGGGGATTCGAACTCCCGACATCCTGCTCCCAAAGCAGGCGCGCTACCGGACTGCGCTATACCCCGGTTTGAAATTGGCTCCGTGACCAGGACTCGAACCTGGGACCCAATGATTAACAGTCATTTGCTCTACCGACTGAGCTATCACGGAACTACATATTTCAAAGTTACTGCTGTGTTGCTTCCTCTTCGACCCTGTCCGTATCGCTACGTTAGCGTCTCTGAGGCGCGCTATTCTACAATCTTAAAAACCCCTGTCAACCCTTTAAATTGCTTTTAAGACAATGATTTGCGCTTCTTTCTGATTTCTTCTTGGGGAGAAGAAACCCGTGGGCTGACGTTGCTGCGGGGCGCACTTTACAAGCCTTTGCCTTACAGTTCAACGCCCTATCGAAAAAAAAGGCCCCGCGATGCGGGGCCTTCTCTGTTTACGCCAAGCGCTGGGCTTAATGGAAGACGATTTCGTCGTCTTTCACCGTCGCCGTGACGCGAGTGCCAGGCATAAAGCTGCCCGACAGGATCAACTGCGCCAGTGGGTTCTCGATCCAGCGCTGGATCGCACGTTTAAGTGGCCGTGCGCCATACACTGGGTCGTAACCGACCGCGATCAGCTTATCCAACGCTTCGCCGCTCAGCTCCAGGTCCAGCTCGCGCTCAGCCAGGCGGCTACGCAGGCGGCCCAACTGGATCTCGGTGATGCCCGCGATCTGATCCCGCGCCAGAGGCTCGAAGATCACCACTTCGTCGACCCGGTTGATGAATTCCGGACGGAAGTGCGTGGTCAACGCGTCCATCACCGCCGCACGCTGGGCTTCACGATCACCCACCAATTCCTGGATCTGCGCCGAGCCCAGGTTGGAGGTCATCACGATCACCGTATTACGGAAGTCCACCGTACGCCCGTGGCTGTCCGTCAAGCGACCATCTTCGAGCACCTGCAGCAAGATGTTGAACACATCCGGGTGCGCCTTCTCGACCTCATCCAGCAGGATCACCGAGTAAGGCTTGCGCCGCACGGCTTCGGTCAGATAACCGCCCTCTTCGTAGCCTACATAGCCTGGTGGTGCACCGATCAGGCGAGCCACCGAGTGTTTCTCCATGAATTCGGACATATCGATCCGCACCATGGCCTCTTCCGTATCAAAGAGGAACTCGGCCAAAGCCTTGCACAACTCGGTCTTACCCACACCGGTCGGGCCCAGGAACATGAACGAGCCACTTGGACGGTTCGGGTCGGACAAGCCTGCCCGGGAACGCCGTACCGCGTTGGACACCGCCACCACCGCCTCTTCCTGGCCGATGACGCGCTGATGCAACAGGCTTTCCATCTTCAGCAACTTGTCGCGCTCGCCTTCGAGCATCTTCGACACCGGAATACCGGTCCACTTGGAGACCACTTCGGCAATTTCTTCCTCGGTCACCTTGCTGCGCAGCAACTGGTTTTCAGGCTTGCCGTGCTGGTCGACCATCTGCAGGCTGCGCTCCAGGTCCGGGATCACCCCGTACTGCAACTCGGCCATGCGGTTCAGGTCGCCTTTACGGCGCGCGGCTTCCAGTTCCTGGCGGGACTGCTCGATTTTTTGCTGGATCTGCGCCGAACCCTGTACTTCGGCTTTTTCCGAGGTCCAGATTTCTTCGAGGTCCGAATACTCACGTTCCAGGCGGACAATTTCTTCCTGGAGTTTTTCCAGGCGTTTCTTGGCCGCTTCGTCTTCTTCTTTCTTCAGCGCCTGGGATTCGACTTTCAGTTGAATCAGGCGTCGATCCAAACGATCCAGCACTTCCGGCTTGGAGTCGATCTCCATGCGGATGCGGCTGGCCGCTTCGTCGATCAGGTCGATAGCCTTGTCCGGCAACTGACGATCAGTGATATAGCGGTGGCTCAACTTGGCCGCCGCAATGATCGCACCGTCGGTGATCGCCACCTTATGGTGAACCTCATAGCGCTCTTTCAGGCCACGCAGGATCGCGATGGTGTCTTCTTCGCTCGGCTCTTCCACCAGGACTTTCTGGAAGCGACGCTCAAGGGCTGCGTCCTTTTCGATGTACTGACGGTATTCGTTGAGCGTGGTAGCACCGACGCAGTGCAATTCCCCCCGCGCCAAGGCGGGTTTGAGCATATTGCCGGCATCCATGGAGCCTTCGCCTTTACCGGCGCCGACCATGGTGTGCAGTTCGTCGATAAACAGAATGATCTGCCCTTCCTGCTTCGACAATTCGTTAAGCAGGGATTTGAGGCGCTCTTCGAACTCACCCCGGAACTTGGCACCGGCAATCAGCGAGCCCATGTCCAGAGACAGCAGGCGCTTGCCTTTTAGGCCGTCTGGTACCTCGCCATTAATGATGCGCTGGGCCAAGCCCTCGGCAATCGCGGTTTTACCCACGCCAGGTTCACCGATCAGCACCGGGTTGTTCTTGGTGCGACGTTGCAACACCTGGATGGTGCGACGAATTTCATCGTCACGACCGATCACCGGGTCCAGCTTGCCTTCTTCGGCACGCTTGGTCAGGTCGACGGTGTATTTGTCCAGGGCCTGGCGCGACTCCTCGTGGTTGGGGTCGTTGACCGCTTCGCCGCCACGCAGGTTGTTGATGGCGTTTTCTAGGGCTTTCTTGCTCACGCCCTGCCCCAGCAACAATTTGCCGAGTTTGCTGTTGTCGTCCATGGCGGCGAGCAGCACCAGTTCGCTGGAGATGAACTGGTCACCTTTCTGCTGGGCCAGGCGGTCGGCCTGGTTGAGCAGGCGCGCCAGATCCTGGGACATATTCACGTCGCCGGTGGGGTTCTGGATTTTCGGCAGTTGGTCGAGCTCTTTGCTCAACTCCTTGCGCAGGCTGTTAACGTCAAAGCCCACCTGCATCAGCAAGGGTTTGATAGAGCCACCTTGCTGTTCCAGGAGCGCCTGCATCAAGTGCGCAGGCTCAATGGCCGGGTGGTCGAGGCCCACCGCCAAGGATTGAGAGTCAGACAAGGCCAACTGCAATTTGCTGGTTAAACGATCAATACGCATTAGTCACCTTCCTTTTGAGCAGGCCGGAGCTATGAACAAACACATCCTGAATGAAGAAACCTGCCAGATACCCTTATAGATGGGGTGGATTCTGGGCGTTTCAAGCGGCGGACGGTTGATACAGATCAGGACAGTCTAGCGTTCAAGCCAGATAAGGGAGGCGAATCGGCCCGTACGCGGGCTGCGGCGATAAGAAAAGAAACGCGGGTCGGTCACAGTGCACAAACCGCCACCATACACAGCGGTGACACCACGCGCTGCCAGGCGCAGGCGCGCCAGCTGGTAGATGTCGGCCATGAACTTGCCAGGGTTGTGGCTGGGAACAAAGGCTTGGGCGGTGGCCGGCAGTTGCTGCAGGAACGCTTCACGCACTTCCGGGCCGACCTCAAAGGCTTGTGGGCCAATGGCAGGGCCGAGCCAGACCAGAACCTCTTCAGGGGCGGTATCCAGGCTTTCGAACGCGGCCTCCAGCACACCAGCCGCCAAGCCACGCCAACCGGCATGGGCTGCGGCAACCCGAGTGCCCGCCCGATTACAGAACAGCGCCGGCAGGCAATCGGCGGTCATGGATGTGCAGGCGATGCCAGGGGTGCTGGACCAACTGCCGTCAGCCTCGACAGTAAGGCCCGGATCGGCCTCAACCACGCGAGTACCGTGGACTTGGCGCAACCAGGCAGGCTGGATATCGAAGGCGTCACTCAGGCGACGGCGATTTTCAAGGACGGCCTCAAGGCTGTCCTCGACATGATCGCCCAGGTTGAGGCTGTCGAACGGCGCCAGGCTGACGCCGCCCGCACGGGTGGTGACGCAGGCTTTTACCCGAGCCGGCGCGGGCCAGTCAGGTATCAGCCAGTCACTCATCCGACAAACGCCTCGCGATCCTGCTTGAGCAGCGACAACAGCCACACCAGATCGTCTGGCAGTGGCGATTCCCAGCTCATGCGCTTACCGCTCGTCGGATGATCCAGCTCCAGGAAGCGTGCATGCAGTGCCTGGCGCGGGAACGTCTTGAGCGACTCAACCATGGTCTGGCTGGCCGCTGGCGGAATACGGAAGCGACCACCGTAGGCCGGATCGCCGACCAACGGGAAGTTGATGTGCGCCATGTGCACACGAATCTGGTGGGTACGCCCGGTTTCCAGCTTGACCCGCACATGGGTGTGGGAGCGGAAACGCTCCAGCACACGGTAGTGGCTGACGGCTTGCTTGCCGCCCTCCATCACCGCCATACGCTGGCGCTGCTGGCCGTGACGACCAATGGGTGCGTTGATCTTGCCACCGGCCACAACAACGCCGATCACAATGCACTCATAGATGCGGCTGACGCTACGGCTCTGCAATTGCGTAACCAGTTGCGTCTGCGCCTGAATGGTCTTGGCTACCACCATAAGGCCGGTGGTGTCCTTGTCCAGACGGTGCACGATGCCGCAGCGCGGCACATTGATGATGTCCGGCACGTGGTGCAACAGGGCATTGAGCAAGGTGCCATCAGCGTGCCCGGCGGCCGGGTGAACCACCAGGCCTGCGGGTTTGTTGATGACCAGGATGTCGTCGTCTTCATAGACGATATCCAGCTCGATGTCCTGGGCGACCCATTCTCCCTGGGCTTCCTGCTCGGCAGTCAGCTCAAGAATCGCACCGCCATGGACTATGTCTCGCGGGCGGATAACCGCTCCATCCACAGTCAGGCGGCCGTCTTTGATCCAGGCGGAAAGGCGCGAGCGCGAGTGCTCAGCGAATAATTGTGCGGCGACTTGATCGAGGCGTTGGCCGCCCAATTCGGACGGCACCTCTGCGCGAAGTTCAATTTTATCGGACATGCTCAGACTAGGCGTGGCGTAGCCTTTGGTTTCGGCTGCGCGCTTGTGGTTAAATACGGCGTCTTTTGCCCCGAGGCTTTCAACGGGGCGCTCATCATAACAGGACGGCCCCGCCCAAGACAGCGGCCGTCATAGGGACGCAAGCCGCCATGCAAGTGAAACACCTGCTGCTGATCGCCATCCTCGCCATGACTGCTGCTTGCTCGTCAACAAAGGACGTCGTCGACGAAAACCTGAGCGAAGTCGAGCTGTACCAGCAAGCTCAGACAGACTTGGACAATAATAGCTTCACCAGCGCCACAGCGAAGCTGAAGGCATTGGAGTCGCGTTACCCGTTCGGCCGCTATGCCGACCAGGCCCAGCTTGAGCTGATCTACGCCAACTACAAGAACGCCGAGCCGGAAGCTGCCAAGTCCGCTGCCGAGCGTTTCATCCGCCTGCACCCGCAGCACCCGAACGTGGACTACGCCTACTACATGAAGGGCCTGACCTCGTTCGACCAGGATGTTGGCCTGCTGGCGCGCTTCCTGCCGCTGGACATGACCAAGCGCGACCCGGGTGCTGCCCGCGACTCCTATAACGAGTTCGCCCAGCTGACCAGCCGCTACCCCAACAGCCGCTACGCGCCGGACGCCAAGCAGCGCATGATCTACCTGCGCAACCTGCTGGCTTCGTACGAGATCCACGTGGCCCACTACTACCTGACCCGTCAGGCTTATGTGGCAGCCGCCAACCGTGGCCGCTACGTGGTGGAAAACTTCCAGGAAACCCCATCTGTGGGCGACGGCCTGGCCGTGATGACCGAGGCTTACCAGCGCCTGCACCTGGACACCCTGGCGACCACCAGCCTGGAAACCCTGAAGCTCAACTACCCTGACCACCCGAGCCTGAAAGACGGCCAGTTCGTGCCTCAGGTTGCCGAAGCGGACAACCGTTCGTGGCTGAGCAAGTACACCCTGGGCCTGATCGAGTCCCGTCCACCGCTGCCGCCGGGTGAAACCCGCGCCAACCAGGACGTGATCAAGATGTACCAGGACGCCAAGGACGCCATTCCTTCGGAGCTCAAGCCGCACGACGAGAACGGCGATGTGATCGAAGAAGAAGAGCCGCAAGCCCTGGGCGATAACCAGGACCGTTCGTGGTTCAGCTACATGACCTTCGGTGTGTTCGACTGATTGTTCGACGCAACGCAAAAAGGGAGCTCTCAAGGAGCTCCCTTTTTTATGAGCGAGTATTTATTGCCCTGTGCGGCCGTGATCACCTTGGCTAAACTGGCGCATTCCTTGTCGAGAAATGCCCATCATGCTTCGTCTACTGTTCTGGATTGCCGTCATTGCCGCCGCGGTATGGTTCTGGCGCAAATTCAAAAACCCTGCCGCCCGTCAGCAACGGCCCGCCGAGCCAGATGCGGCCCTGATGGTGCGTTGCGCCCACTGCGGCGTGCACCTGCCGCAGGACCGCGCACTGAGCTCACGCCAGCAATGGTACTGCACCCAGGCGCACCTGGAACAAGGGCCAAAGTCTATCCAGCGTTGAGGCGACCTGCGGGGGCGTAAGGCGCTGGATCGATGATCGGAGCCCGCGCCAGCAGCAAGTCGGCGAACAACTGGCAAGAGGCTGGTGCGAGTACCAGGCCATTGCGGTAATGCCCGCAATTGAGCCACAACCCCTTGAAGCCAGGGACCTCACCGATAAACGGTATACCTTCGGGTGAGCCAGGCCGCAAACCGGCCCAATGCCCGACTACCTCGGCGTCCGCCAAGGCGGGAATCAGTTCCACCGCAGACGCCTTGAGGCTTTCCAGCGCGATGTCGGTTGGCGTCTTGTCGAATCCTTCATGCTCCAACGTGCTGCCGATCAGGATGTGCCCATCCCGCCGCGGGATCGCATAGCGCCCCTTGGCCAGGACCATACTGGATAAAAAGTCGGACGCGCATTTGTACAGGATCATTTGGCCCTTGACCGGCTCCACGGGCAGCCCCAAGCCCAGCGTACCCAGCAACTGCCCGCTCCAGGCCCCGGCCGCAAGCACCACCTGATCTCCCAAAACCTGGCCGGTAGCGGTATTCACACCCACCACCCTGTCGTCGCCGAGCACAAAGCCCGACACATCGCATTGCTCGTAAATCGTCACGTTCGGCAACGCCAGCAGCGCCGCCTTCAGTGATTTGACCAGGCGCGGGTTGCGAACGTTGGCCACGTCGGCCATGTAGATCGCCTGGGCGTAGCCGCCCCCCAGCACCGGCACCGCGTCATGGGCCGCCGACACGTCCACTTTGCTCAACGGCCGCCCTTCACGGGCAGCCCAGGCCAGTGCATCCGCTTCGTCATCCAGGTCGAGCCAATACAAACCGGTGGTATGTACCTCTGGGTCGACGCCTGTGGCTGCAAACAGCCGTTGCGCCAGTTGCGGGTAAAAATCCTGGGACCAATGGGCCAAGGCCGTGACCGCCTGGCTATAGCGCCACGGATATAACGGCGAGACAATCCCACCGCCCGCCCAGGAAGACTCCTGCCCAAGCCCACCGCGCTCCAGCAGCGTGACCGCCTGGCCCTCACTGGCGAGGTTGTACGCCGTCAACAGCCCGATTACTCCGCCGCCGACAATCACCACTTGCTGTTGCTTAGCCATCATTTGATCCAGCCGATAAACAGGGAAAGGCACACCCGGCGCCCAGGTTTCAAGTACGCTCATCCTTGCCCCCAGCAGACCTTAGGCGACATTTCAGGCTCCGCTCCCGGGTTGCTGCGCATACCAGTGCTGGTCAAGCTGAAGGCTGCGCACGCGTCGTTCGCCATGACCGAGTCCGTAGCAGGTGTGGCAAGCAGGTCAAAATCCTGGGGGTTCAGGACGACACTGATTCTATAGTGATCATTGCCCGCGCTGACGTCGCCCGCATCAATAAAAGTGCCATTCCTCGTGTAAGAACGCTCCAGATGCTGGGCTTGTTCGCTCAACAACGCGACGATCTGCGCCCGGTACACCTTTTTTACCTGCCCGAGGTACCCGGGATACGCAATCCCGGCCAGCAACGCGATGATCGCCACGACGATCAGTAACTCCATCAGGGTAAAACCCTGGCTCTCCTTGCCCATCCGATTGCTCCTTATTGAAGTTGCCGCCATAAGACCCGTCGAAACCTGACGCGGCCGCCCTCCTCTACCCGTGCATAGACCGTCTCCAGCACCGTGCGCGATTGCCCCGCGAGCCCGACCGAGGTGACACGAAAAAGCGAGGCCGGGGAACGGGGCGGCAAATGAGCCAGCCTTTTACCCTCCCCGAGGGATTGAATGCCATAAAAACCATCCTTCAAGGCAAGCCAGGTGACTGCCGAGGCAGGGTTCGTCCCGGCCGCCGTCAAGGAAAAAGCCTCAGCAGGCGGCGCACAGCGGGTGATCGAGTGGCAGACAGGCATCGCCTGGCCAACCTTTTGCACGGCCAACTCCCCCAACCTCAGGCCGCTTTCGGCAGTTTGAAACGATTGATTGCGATGCCACAGGCTGCTCGCGACTTTTTGCTGGGAGACCGCAGCCTGTATCGAAGACAGCCCCACCTGCGACAGCACCAACAGAAACACCAGACTGATCAGCAGCACCATCCCAGCCTGCCGTACACGAATACCACCCTGCATGGTCATTGCCCCTATCCCAGCCGGTTCCGCAGTGCCGCCACGACACTGTAGGTCTGGTCCTTCACCCGCCCAGCGGGGTCTTGAAGGGTCATGAGGATGCGCACGCTACGTATCAGCGACTCATCGGCCGGATGGCTGTCGTAGCGCACCACACCCGTTGATGCCGAGGTGGCCGCCATGCCGAAGCTGACGTCGAATGCCCGCACGTTATCCATCAATACCGCTCTGGCCGGTGCTGCCGGAGTACTGATCTTCAACTGACCCGATTCGTAGGTGTAGGTAAGTTGACGTATGCCAAAGCGAAGCTGGCCGGGTTCGACAACGGGTGGTGTGCCGGCATAAGCCCGGGCCACCGCCTTGCAGTCGGAGAGCACCGTCCAGTCGGGCTTGCCGACGCCATCGCCGACATTCGCGGTCACCAGCGTCAGTGACTTCGCACTCCCCGCCGCTTCCCAGCTTATCGGCCGATCAAAGGCAGCCGGAGCATTGTCGATAATGGCCACGGCCAAACACCCCAACATGCCTGCCTGGCGAATATCCTGGGTGATTTTGCTCAGCACAAACCGCGCATCATCCTGTAGCACCATGGCAGCCTGCTGGCTGGCATGGGTCAACCGCGAACTGATCAGTATCTGACTCGCCCCCAGTATCAAGACCAACCCGATGGCGAGCGCCAGCAGCACTTCCACCAGGCTGAAACCTCGCGCAAGACGCTTCATTGCGACACCCCTTGTTCATTGCTGATGCGACTGGTCAGGGTGAAGGTTTCCCGCGCCCCTGGACGGTTTGCTGCCCGGGCATCTGCCCAACTGATGCTGATGGTGACCTCGTGCCCGTCCACCACCACTGAACCTTTGGCATCCTCGCCGGCAAAACCCATGATATTGGCTTCGAAATCGTGCAGGTCCAGGTCACGCACGCTGGCGGTGGCAGTGTTGGGTGGTGCCAGCTCTGCCCTGCCCCATGTGTAATCCGCGCCAGCATTGGTGCGAATACGGTCGAGCATGTCGTAGGCAATAAAGCTCGCTTGGCTGGTCATCCTCGCGCTGTTGGTGTACTTGAGCGCGTTGAGTTGCAGCACCGCAGCGCCCATCAGGCCGATCGCCAAAATCAACAGCGCTACCAGCACTTCGACCAGCGTCATGCCGGATTGGCGCGAGCGCGCAACGCGCAGGAAAAATCGGTTCGGGCAGGCTGGCATTTGCGTCGTCATCCATGTCGAAGGCCGGTGGAAAAAGCAGGCAAAGCCTGCTGTGCGACCCAAGACTAGCGTCGGTTTTCGAGCGGCGCTGCCCCCGGAACAAAGGGAAATACTTTGGACATAAAGGCCATCATCCAGGGCCAAGGACCAAGCGCTATACCTAGAAAACCCACTCGTGCCCAAGGAGGAAACGCACATGAAACAACGAGGATTCACCCTGATTGAAATGCTGCTGGGGCTGATCGTCACCAGTTTTCTCGCACAACTGGCCGTACCTGGTTTCAAGGGTTTGCTTGAATCGCAGCAACGACAAAACGTTGCCCAATCACTTGCCTCCGGGCTGCGCTACGCACGCACCGAGGCCATCGCGCGCAACCGGGCGGTGGTGATTCATGCAAAGGACGAGGACTGGAGCCTGGGATGGCGCGTGATACTGGATGTGAGTGGGCGCGGCCACCTGGATGACGACAATCCAGTATTGCTGGAGCGTGAGGGCAGTGGGCGCGTGCCGGTCGCCGGTAATGGCCCGGTGACGAGCCAAGTGCGCTTCAGCGGCCTGGGGGAGCCGGTGTTCGCCGGCGGGGGATTTCGTGCCGGCACCGTGCACGTGTGTGACAAGGCCCATGCACAGAGCCTGTATCAGATCGTGCTGGCCCCCAGCGGGCGCATCAGCCTGCGCAGCGACAAGACCGAACAGGCACTATGCCGAGGTTATTCCAGCACCCTGGCCGTCAGAGCAGCGAGCGGACCCGCAGCTCTTTGGGCATCGAGAACGTGATGTTTTCTTCACGACCCGCCAGCTCATCGGCGCCGGTGGCACCCCAGGCCTGCAACTGTTGGATCACGCCGCGCACCAGCACTTCCGGAGCGGAGGCACCCGCCGTGATGCCGATACGCTCGACACCGTCGAACCAGCTGCGCTGCATGTCTTCGGCGCCGTCGATCAGGTACGCCGGTGTGGCCATGCGTTCGGCCAGCTCGCGCAAGCGGTTGGAGTTGGAACTGTTAGGGCTGCCGACTACCAGTACCACATCGCATTCATTCGCCAGTTGCTTGACCGCATCCTGGCGGTTTTGTGTGGCGTAGCAGATGTCATCCTTGCGGGGGCCGCCAATGGCCGGGAAACGCGTGCGCAGGGCGTCGATGACGCGACTGGTATCGTCCATGGACAAGGTGGTCTGGGTGACGAAAGCCAGGCGATCAGGGTTGTGCACCTGCAGGTTGGCAACGTCTTTTTCGTCTTCCACCAGGTAGATGGCGCCGCCGTTGCTGGCATCGTACTGGCCCATGGTGCCTTCGACTTCCGGGTGACCGGCATGGCCGATCAGGATGCATTCGCGGCCGTCGCGGCTATAACGCGCGACCTCGATGTGCACCTTGGTCACCAGCGGGCAGGTGGCATCGAACACTTTTAGGCCACGGCCGGCCGCTTCGGTACGCACAGCCTGGGACACACCATGGGCACTGAAGATGACGATAACGTCGTCGGGGACCTGGTCGAGTTCTTCGACAAAGATCGCACCGCGTGCGCGCAGGTCTTCGACCACGAACTTGTTATGCACGACTTCGTGGCGCACATAAATCGGCGGCCCGAAGACTTCCAGGGCGCGGTTGACGATTTCGATCGCCCGGTCCACGCCAGCGCAGAAGCCACGGGGGTTGGCGAGTTTGATTTGCATGCTGTGCCTCGTGCCTTGCAGCCACTGGGGTCAGGTTCGACGCCGACCGTATGAGCAATGGGATCAAAGGTGGGAGCGGGCTTGCTCGCGAATGCGGTGGGTCAGCCTAATAACTCGGTGGCTGACACTGCGCATTCGCGAGCAAGCCCGCTCCCACATTTTAGACCGTGTACGGTCAGTTACAGCGCTTTGACGCCGATAATCTCGACGTCAAAGGTCAGCGTCTTGCCAGCCAACGGATGGTTAAAGTCGATGGTCACTTGCGCATCATCGAAGGCTTTAACCACTCCGGGCAATTCGGTATTGGCCGCATCATTGAAGATCACCAGCAAACCTTCCGACAGGTCCATGCCTTCGAACTGCGAACGCGGGATGATCTGCACGTTTTGCGGGTTGGGTTGGCCGAAGGCGTTTTCCGGCAGGATCTGCAGGTTGCGCTTGTCGCCCGCCTTGAACCCGAACAATGCTGCTTCAAAACCAGGCAGCAGGTTACCGTCGCCCACCTTGAAGGTCGCCGGGGTTTTGTCGAAGGTGCTGTCTACCGTGTCGCCATTCTCCAGGCGCAATGCGAAATGCAAAGTGACTTCCGTGTTCTGGCCGATGCGTTGCTCAGCCAATACCTGATCAGTCATTGACGGTTTCTCCGGTTTTCTTGCTCTTGAACATATCCAGCGCCAGCATGATTGCACCAACGGTGATGGCGCTGTCGGCAAAGTTGAACGCCGGGAAGTAGTAGCGGTTCTGCCAATGCACCAGGATGAAGTCGATCACATGGCCCAGGGCGATGCGGTCATACAGGTTACCCAGCGCGCCGCCCAACACCAGAGCCAGCGCGATGGCCAGCCAGGTGTCGTCGCGGCCCAGGCGCTTTAGCCACACCACCAGCACGGCACTGACCACCACGGCGATCACAGCGAACAGCCAGCGCTGCCAGCCACCGCCGTCAGCCAGAAAGCTGAAGGCGGCGCCAGTGTTGTAGGCCAGGGTCCAGCTGAAGTAATCCGGGATCACCACGATTTGCTGGAACATTTCCAGGGAGCCCTCGAAGTGAGCCTTGCTGACCTGGTCAATGACCAGCACCAGCAGGCTCAGTACGAGCCAGCCCAGACGTCCGAAACGACTGGCTGCATTAGGCATAGTGGCGAACCTCGCCTTCACCGCTGATGTTGTCGACACAACGACCGCAGATTTCCGGGTGCTCAGGGTTCACACCGACATCTTCACGGCAGTGCCAGCAACGGGCGCACTTAGGGAAGGCCGACTTCACCACTTTGAGCTTCAGGCCCGGCACCTCGGTGACCACGGCATCTGCCGGGGCCTGGGCGAAAGGTGCCAGGCTCGCGGTGGAGGTGATCAGTACGAAGCGCAGTTCGTTGCTCAGCTTGGCCAGGTCGGCGGTCAGGCCATCTTCGGCAAACAGGGTGACTTCGGCTTGCAGGTTGCCACCCACGGCCTTGGCCGCACGTTGGACTTCCAGCTCCTTGTTCACTGCAACCTTGACGGCCATGACGCCTGCCCAGTACTCGCGGCCCAGTTCGAAGTCGGCCGGCAGTTCGGTCAAGCCTTCGTACCAGGTGTTGAGCATGACGGACTCGTTACGCTCGCCCGGCAGGTATTCCCACAGCTCGTCGGCGGTGAACGCCAAGATCGGTGCGATCCAGCGCACCAGCGCTTCGCTGATGTGGTACAGCGCGGTCTGCGCCGAACGGCGCGCCTTGCTGTTGGCGCCGGTGGTGTACTGACGGTCCTTGATGATGTCGAGGTAGAAACCGCCCAGCTCCTGCACGCAGAAGTTGTGGATCTTGGAGTAGACGTTCCAGAAGCGGTATTCGCCGTAGTGCTCTTGCAGCTCGCGCTGCAGCAACAGGGTACGGTCCACGGCCCAACGGTCCAGGGCGAGCATGTCTTCGGCCGGCAGCAGGTCGGTGGCCGGGTTGAAACCGGTCAGGTTCGACAGCAGGAAGCGCGCGGTATTGCGGATACGACGGTAGGCGTCGGCGCTGCGGGCCAGGATCTGGTCCGACACGGCGATTTCACCCGAGTAATCGGTGGAGGCCACCCATAGGCGCATGATGTCGGCGCCCAAGGTGTCGTTGATCTTTTTCGGTTCGATCACGTTCTTCAGCGACTTGGACATCTTGCGGCCCGTCTCGTCGACGGTGAAGCCGTGAGTCAGCAGCTCGCGGTACGGCGCGTGATTGTCGATGGCGCAACCGGTCAGCAATGACGAGTGGAACCAGCCACGGTGTTGGTCCGAACCTTCCAGGTACAGGTCGGCGCGCGGGCCGGTCTCGTGACCCATCGGGTGCGAGCCACGCAGCACGTGCCAGTGAGTGGTGCCCGAATCGAACCACACATCCAGGGTGTCGCTGATCTTGTCGTACAGCGGCGCTTCGTCGCCCAGCAGCTCGGCGGCGTCCAGCTTGAACCAGGCTTCGATGCCTTCTTGCTCAACGCGCTGGGCCACGACTTCCATCAACTCGACGGTGCGTGGGTGCAGCTCGCCGCTTTCCTTGTTCAGGAAGAACGGGATCGGCACGCCCCAGTTACGCTGGCGGGAGATGCACCAGTCAGGACGGTTGGCGATCATCGAGTGCAGGCGCGCCTGGCCCCAGGCCGGAACGAACGTGGTGTCTTCGATGGCCTTGAGCGAACGTACGCGCAGGGTGTCGCCGCTGGTCGGCTCTTTGTCCATGCCGATAAACCACTGCGCCGTAGCGCGGTAGATCAGCGGGGTCTTATGACGCCAGCAATGCATGTAGCTGTGCTGGATGGCGGCGGTTTGCATCAACGCACCGACTTCACGCAGCTTTTCGATGATCGGTTGATCGGCCTTGAAGATGAACTGGCCACCGAAGAACTCGAGCGAAGGCACGTATACGCCGTTGCTCTGCACCGGGTTGATGATGTCATCGTTGACCATGCCGTACTTCTTGCAGATCACGAAGTCGTCCACACCATAGGCAGGCGAGCAGTGAACAATGCCAGTACCCGAACCCAGCTCGACGTAGTCAGCCAGGTACACCGGCGACAGACGGTCATAGAACGGGTGACGGAAGTTGATCAGCTCCAGCGCAGAACCGGTGGTGGTGGCGATTACCGAACCTTGCAGCTCGTAACGCGCCAGGCACGACTCGACCATTTCCTCGGCCAGCACCAGCAGGCGATCACCAACATCCACCAGGGCGTAGGTGAATTCCGGGTGCACGTTCAGCGCCTGGTTGGCCGGGATGGTCCAGGGGGTGGTGGTCCAGATCACGATGGCGGCTGGCTTGGCCAGGCTTGCCAGGCCGAACGCCTCGGCCAGCTTGGCGTCGTCGGCGATCGGGAAGGCCACGTCGATGGTCGAGGACTTCTTGTCTTCGTACTCCACTTCCGCTTCGGCCAGGGCCGAACCGCAGTCGAAGCACCAGTTCACGGGCTTGAGGCCCTTGAACACGAAACCGCCCTTGACGATTTCGGCCAAGGCGCGGATTTCACCGGCCTCGTTCTTGAAACTCATGGTTTTGTAGGGGTTGTCCCACTCGCCCAGCACACCCAGGCGGATGAACTCGGACTTCTGCCCTTCGATCTGTTCGGCGGCGTAGGCACGGCACAGTTCGCGGGTCTTGTCCGCGCCCAGGTTCTTGCCGTAGGTCACTTCGACTTTGTGTTCGATCGGCAGGCCGTGGCAGTCCCAACCCGGGACATACGGCGCGTCAAAGCCCGACAGGGTCTTGGAGCGCAGGATCATGTCCTTGAGAATCTTGTTCAGCGCATGACCGATGTGAATCGTGCCGTTGGCATAAGGAGGGCCGTCGTGCAGGACGAATTTCGGACGATCCTTGCCAATTTCGCGCAACTTTCCGTACAGGCCAATACTGTCCCAGCGCTGCAGGATCTGCGGTTCGCGCTGTGGCAGGCCGGCCTTCATTGGGAAGGCGGTGTCCGGAAGGTTTAGCGTGGCTTTATAGTCGGTCATTTAAGGCTCTTCGGTTAGCGATGGGCGCTAGGTGCGGCTAGTGCACGGGCGGCGGCGACATCCGCATTGATCGCCGTTTTCAACGCCTCAAGGGAGGCGAAACGCTGCTCTTCACGCAGCTTCTGGTGGAAAACCACCGTCAAACGCCGGTCGTATAAATCACCGGCAAAATCCAAAAGGTGAACTTCCAGGTGGGCCTTGCCATCACCTGCAACCGTGGGCCTGACGCCTATATTGGCGACTCCCGGCCACGATTGGCCGTCGATGTCGACGCTCACCAGGTAAACCCCGGTCAGCGGCACACGACGGCGCTTGAGTTGCACGTTGGCGGTTGGCGTGCCCAGTTGGCGCGCCAGCTTCTGGCCGTGCAGTACCCGCCCGGCAATGCGGAACGGGCGACCGAGCAAACGCTCGGCCAGGTCGAAGTCGGCGGCGGCCAGGGCGTTACGCACCTGGGTGCTGCTCACGCGCAGGCCGTCCAGTTCGACGGTTTGCGCGGCTTCGACAGTGAAACCCTGATTGACACCGGCATGCTGCAGGAAATCGAAATCCCCGACCCGGTCGCAACCGAAATGGAAGTCGTCGCCGACCTCCAGGTGCTGCACGCCCAGGCCGTCCACCAGGATGCGGTCGACGAACTCGGCGGCGCTGAGGCTGCGCAAACGCTGGTTGAAAGCCAGGCAGAGGACACGGTCCACGCCCTCTTCCGCCAACAGCTGCAACTTGTCCCGCAAGCGCGCCAAGCGGGCCGGCGCCGTTTCCGGGGTAAAGAACTCCCGCGGTTGCGGCTCAAAAATCACCACGCAGCTGGGCACGCCCAACTCGACCGCACGCTCGCGCAGCCGAGCCAGGATAGCCTGGTGGCCACGGTGAACACCGTCAAAGTTGCCAATAGTGGCGACGCAGCCCCGATGCTCGGGGCGCAGGTTGTGGAGACCTCGAACCAGCTGCATAACGCGCTTCTTGCTCATAAAGTGGTCGATTATAACCACACCCAGCCCCGGACGACAGGCAACAGCGCAGGCCAAATGGGTCGAATCGATAAAACAATCGTTTTATCGCGGCAAACTCGCTATCCCAACGACTTGCGATTGAAATCGCGCAGGCGAAAACCCTGCAACAGCAACATCCCGAAGTACACCACCACGCCCGCCACGACCAATACACCCAGGCGCATGAAGCGCTCCAGCATATTGCCTTGGCCCCAGGCCGGCATGATGTGCATCAGGCCAAACAGCACAACTGACATCGCGGCGACCGCCACCAGCAGCTTGAGCGCAAACACGCCCCAGCCTGGCTGTGGTTGATACATCTGTTGTTTACGCAATTGGTAAAACAGCAGGCCTGCGTTTATGCATGCACCTGCGCTGATCGCCAAGGCCAGGCCGGCGTGGGCCAGCGGGCCGATAAACACCAGGTTGAGCAATTGCGTCACGACCAGGGTAAAAATCGCGATTTTCACCGGGGTGCGGATGTTTTGCTGGGCGTAGAAGCCCGGCGCCAGCACCTTGATCACGATAATGCCGAGCAGGCCGACAGAGTAGGCGACCAGCGCATGCTGGGTCATCAAGGCGTCATGGGCGTCGAACTGCCCGTACTGAAACAGCGAGACCGTCAACGGTTCGGCGAGGATCCCCAGCGCCAGCGCACACGGCAGCACGAGCAAAAAGCACAGGCGCAGGCCCCAATCGAGGATGCGCGAATATTCCTGGCGATCCTTGCTGGCGTAGGTACGCGCCAGGGTCGGCAGCAGGATAGTGCCCAACGCCACACCCAGCACACCGGATGGCAATTCCATCAGGCGGTCGGCGTAGTACATCCACGACACCGAGCCGGATACCAGCAACGAGGCGAACGCGGTGTTGATGATCAGGGAGATCTGGCTGACCGACACCCCGAG
The DNA here is from genome assembly GCF_002591235.1 of Pseudomonas sp. FDAARGOS_380. NCBI lineage: Bacteria > Pseudomonadati > Pseudomonadota > Gammaproteobacteria > Pseudomonadales > Pseudomonadaceae > Pseudomonas > Pseudomonas sp. FDAARGOS_380. The sequence continues at coordinate 913,890 of NZ_CP023969.1, forward strand.
AATCGCCGGTAGCATGTTGCGCATGACGCGCCACACGCCAGTGTCCTTGAGGTTCAGGCGCGGCAGTACGAGCATGCCGATTTTTTTCAGGTGGGGCAGTTGGTACAGCAACTGTGCCAGGCCGCCGGCCAGCACCGCCCAGCCCAGGGCCATGACGGGCGGGTCGAAGTACGGTGTGAGGAACAGCGCAAAAATAATCATGCTGACGTTCAGCAAGGTCGGCACGAAGGCCGGCACCGAGAACCGGTTCCAGGTATTGAGGATCGCGCCGGCCAGGGACGACAGGGAGATCAGCAATATATAAGGAAAGGTCACGCGCAGCAGATCAGTGGTGAGCGCGAACTTTTCCGGCGTATTGGCAAAACCAGGCGCCGTGGCCCAGATCACCCAGGGCGCGGCGAGCATTCCCACGATGGTTACCAGCATCAGCACCAGGGTCAGCAAACCCGAGACGTAGGCGATGAACGTACGAGTCGCCTCCTCGCCATGCTGGGTCTTGTATTCGGCCAGGATCGGCACGAACGCCTGGGAAAATGCGCCTTCGGCGAAGATCCGCCGCAACAGGTTGGGCAGTTTAAAGGCAATAAAGAACGCATCCGTGGCCATGCTGGCGCCAAAGATGCGGGCCAGCAGGGTGTCACGCACGAACCCCAAAACCCGGGAAATCATCGTGATAGAGCTGACGGCAGCCAACGATTTGAGCAGATTCATTGAAAGAGTTTGCGCCTATAGATAAAGAGCAGGCGAACTACGCGCCCACTTATGCGATACTGCGCGCCTGCAACAGCACAGAGCCAAAGCTCGCGAGTTTACAGGTCAAGCGCCGGAAATAAATCACCCGCCTCTTCAGATCGACCACTCAGCAGTTCGCATCAGCCGCCCTTGACAACCCGTCAAGTCATCGGCATGATTCGCGGCCTATTTTGTTTGCTATTTCCTAAAAAGTCTTTCGAGGAGCTCGACGGTGGCCAACACACCTTCCGCCAAAAAACGTGCAAAACAGGCTGAGAAGCGTCGCAGCCACAACGCCAGCCTGCGTTCCATGGTTCGCACCTACATCAAGAATGTAGTCAAAGCCATCGACACCAAAGACGCTGAAAAAGCTCAAGCAGCTTACGTTCTGGCTGTGCCTGTTATCGACCGTATGGCCGATAAAGGCATCATCCACAAGAACAAGGCAGCTCGCCATAAGAGCCGCCTGAATGGCCACATCAAGGCTCTGAGCGTTCCTGCTGCAGCCTAAGTGGTAACAACTGCAACGCAGCTCAGGCTGTGTAACAGTTAAGAAATGCCCCGCACCGAAAGGTCCGGGGCATTTTTGTGTGCGCCGAAAAACACGCCCAACAACTGTAGGAGCGAGCTTGCTCGCGAAAATCGTTAACGATGACACGGGAAGCCTGGCGCCCAGCGGGGCTCTCAGGTTTTTCGCGAGCAAGCTCGCTCCTACAGAGTGTTGACCGGGGATATTCTCAGGGCAAAAAAAACGCCCCGAACCAGTCGGGGCGTTTTTGCTACCTATTGATCAAACCACAATCAATGGTGATGACCGCCTTCACCGTGGACGTGGCCGTGAGCCACTTCTTCCTGGGAAGCGTCGCGGATGGCCACGATCTTCACTTGGAAGTTCAGGCGCTGGCCAGCCAGAGGGTGGTTGCCGTCAACGGTGACGTCGTCGCCGTCCAGGTCGCGGATGGTGACGATCTGCATTTGGCCGTCCGGCGCCGAAGCGTGGAACTGCATGCCCACTTCCAGCTCATCAACACCTTCGAACATGCTGCGGCTCAGGGTGCTGACCAGTTCGGCAGAGTATTCGCCGTAGGCATCTTCAGGTTCTACGGCGACGGTCAGTTCGTCACCGACGTTCTTGCCTTCCAGAGCCTTTTCCAGGCCCGGGATGATGTTGCCTGCGCCTTGCAGGTAAACCAGCGGCGCGCCGCCGGCGGAGCTGTCGATGACCTCACCAGCGTCGTTGGTCAGGGTATAGTCGATGGAGACAGCCTTGTTAGCGGCGATCGTCATGGGGCGAGACCTTTTGCATAAGAATGAAGAACGGACAAGTCTAAACAAGGATTTGCCCGAAAGCGAACGGAACCCGGACGGACGGGGCCGATCAACGGTCACGATCACAGGTTTTCATCAAGACGACGATGGGCACTGGGTGGCCGAGCTGTCTTGCGGCCACACCCAGCACCTGCGCCACCAGCCGCCCTGGCAGTCACGCGCCTGGGTGCTCGACCCCGCGCAACGCCTTGAAAAAATAGGCCAGGCCTTTGCGTGCGGCTGGTGTGCGCAAGGGCACGAATAACGATAACCTTGGCGCCTGATTCGCGGTAGGCACTCACCCATAGAGCGCCACCCAAGCCATGCACCTCCAGAGAATTCGCATGCAGACTTTTTTTATCGCGCCCACCGATTTTGGTGTGGGTCTGACCTCCATCAGCCTTGGGCTGGTGCGTACCCTGGAACGGGCCGGCCTGAAAGTCGGCTTTTTCAAACCCATCGCTCAGCCACACCCGGGCGATACCGGGCCGGAACGCTCCACCGAGCTGGTGGCGCGCACCCACGGCCTGAAACCGCCGCAACCGCTTGGCCTGGCTCACGTAGAGCGCATGCTCGGCGACGGCCAGCTCGATGAGCTGCTCGAAGAGATCATCACCCTTTACCAACAGGCAGCCGTAGGCAAGGACGTGCTGATCGTCGAAGGCATGGTGCCTACCCGCAGCGCTAGCTATGCGGCACGGGTCAACTTGCACCTGGCCAAGAGCCTGGACGCGGAAGTGATCCTGGTCTCGGCCCCGGAAAACGAAGTGCTCACCGAGCTTTCCGGCCGTGTGGAATTGCAGGCCCAACTGTTTGGTGGCCCGAAAGATCCGAAAGTGCTGGGCGTGATCCTCAACAAGGTGCGCACCGACGAAAGCATGGAAGCCTTCTCGGCGCGCCTCAAAGAGCATTCGCCGCTGTTGCGCAGCGGTGATTTCCGGCTGCTCGGCTGCATCCCCTACCAACCCGAGCTGAATGCCCCGCGCACCCGCGATGTGGCGGACTTGATGGGCGCGCAGATCCTCAACGCCGGCGACTACGAAAGCCGGCGCATGACCAAGATCATCATTTGCGCGCGCACCATGCGTAACACCGTCGAACTGCTCAAACCCGGCGTGTTGGTGGTGACCCCGGGCGATCGCGACGACATCATCCTCGCCGTCAGCCTGGCCGCCATCAACGGCGTGCCGCTGGCCGGGCTGCTGCTGACCAGCGACACCCTGCCCGACCCGCGCATAATGGATCTGTGCCGAGGCGCCTTCCAGGCCGGGTTGCCGGTGTTGTCGGTGAGCACCGGCTCCTATGACACCGCCAACCAGCTCAATAGCCTCAACAAGGAAATCCCTATCGATGACCGCGAGCGCGCGGAAATCATCACCGATTTCGTCGCCAGCCACCTCGATGCACGCTGGCTGCACCAGCGTTGCGGCACGCCACGGGAGATGCGCCTGTCGCCGGCGGTGTTCCGTTACCAACTGATCCAACGCGCCCAGGCCGCCAACAAACGTATCGTGCTGCCCGAAGGCAGTGAGCCGCTGACCGTACAGGCCGCCGCGACCTGCCAGGCCCGCGGCATTGCCCGTTGCGTGCTGCTGGCCAAGCCTGCGGATGTGGAAGCCGTTGCCCGTGCCCAGGGCATCGACCTGCCCGAAGGCCTGGAGATTCTCGACCCCGACCTGATTCGCCAACGCTACGTGGAGCCGATGGTCGCCCTGCGCAAGAGCAAAAGCCTCAACGCGCCCATGGCCGAGCAACAGCTGGAAGACACCGTGGTGATCGCCACCATGATGCTCGCCCTCGACGAAGTGGATGGCCTGGTCTCCGGCGTTATTCACTCCACCGCCAATACCATTCGCCCGGCGCTGCAGCTGATTAAAACCGCACCAGGCTGCACCCTGGTGTCGTCGGTATTCTTCATGCTGTTCCCCGAGCAGGTGCTGGTGTACGGCGACTGCGTGATGAACCCGCACCCAAGCGCTGCAGAACTGGCAGAGATCGCCCTGCAAAGCGCCGACTCGGCAGCCGCGTTCGGCATCACGCCACGGGTGGCGATGATCAGCTATTCCAGCGGCGACTCGGCCAGCGGCGAGGAAGTGGAAAAAGTCCGCGAAGCCACCCTGCTCGCCCACGAACAACAAAGCTCGCTGCTGATCGACGGCCCGTTGCAATACGACGCCGCCGCCAACGAAAACGTCGCCCGGCAACTGGCGCCCAACAGCCAGGTGGCAGGCAAGGCCACCGTGTTTGTATTCCCAGACCTGAACACCGGCAACACCACCCACAAAGCCGTACAACGCAGCGCCGATTGCGTGAGCCTGGGGCCGATGCTCCAGGGCCTGCGCAAACCGGTCAATGACCTGCCACGTGGCGCCCAGGTGGACGACATCGTGTACACCATCGCCCTCACGGCGATCCAAGCCGCCAACCGACCCATGGATATCTAAATGCTGGATTTTCTACCTGCCGCCGTGCGCGGGGTGATCGCTTCGCTGTTGCTGGCGCTGAACACGATCCTGCTGTGTTCGTTCCTGTTCATCGTGGCGCTGTTCAAGGCGCTGCCGTTTGCCAAGCGCCTGAGCGAATGGCTGATGAACCACACCCACGAAGCCTGGGTCACCAACAACAAGGGCTGGATGAACCTGGTGCGGCGTACGCGCTGGCACCTGACTGGCCTTGAGGGCCTGGACTACCAGTACTCGTACCTGGTGACCAGTAACCATCAGAGCTGGGTCGACATCATGGTGTTGCAGTACGTGCTCAATCGGCGCATTCGCCCGCTGAAGTTCTTCCTCAAGCAAGAGCTGATCTGGGTACCGGTGATTGGCCTGGCGTGGTGGGCACTGGGCTTTCCCTTCATGAAGCGCTACAGCAAGGCTTATTTGGAGAAGCACCCGGAGAAGAAAGGCAAAGACCTGGAAACCACGCGCAAGACCTGCGCGAAGTTTCGCGATAACCCCGTGGGGATTTTTAACTTTGCCGAAGGCACCCGCTTTACCCCGGGCAAGCATGCGCAGCAGCAGTCACCGTTTCGCTACCTGCTTAAACCCAAGGCGGGCGGTATTGCGTTTGTGCTGGACGCCATGGGTGAGCAGCTCAAATCACTGGTGAATGTGACCATCCACTACCCCGGCGGGCGCCCAGGTTATTGGGATCTGCTGTGCGGCAATGTGAAGGACGTGGTGGTGCACTTTGAAGAAGTACAGATCCCGGCTGAGTTCATCGGCAAGAATTATGAGCAGGATGGGGACTATCGATTGGCGTTCCAGGGCTGGATCAACCGGTTGTGGCAAGACAAGGATGCGTTGCTGGAGCAACTGCACAAAGACTTTCCGGCCAGCCGCTGATCAACATGGGGAGCAGGCTTGCCTTAATATCACTCTGTAGGAGCGAGCTTGCTCGCGAAAAACTCATAGGCGCCGCGTTTATCCAGGAAGCACACGTAATCGTTGACGTTTTTCGCGAGCAAGCTCGCTCCTACAGAAAGCAATAGCCAGGCCTCAAGCATGTAAAAGCCCGCCACCGAGTGATCGATGGCGGGCTTTTTTATGGCCGCGAAGTTTAGATCGCGCCGCGCTGACGCAACAGCTCCAGCACTTGCTTGACGCTGTCTTCCAACGACAATGCCTGAGTGTCGATCACCAGGTCGGCATTCAACGGCACGTCATACGGGAAAGATTCGCCAGGAATGTTATCCCCACCGGCCGCGTACAAACCTTGCGGGTCACGCTCGGCGCACACCAACGGCGATGCCTGTACGTAGACGGTCAGCAGGCGGTCGGCACCGATCAGCGCCTTGGCCTGTTCACGGCCTTCGGCATCCGGGGCAACGAAGGCCGCCAGGGTCAGCAGGCCGGCTTCGTTGAACTGGCGCGCCACATGAGCGGCACGGCGCCAGTTCTCGGTACGCCCGGCACGGTCCTGCGGCAACCCTTTGTTCAGGTCGTGGCGCAGGTTCTGGCCGTCCAGTACGAACACCGCACGGCCCATGTCGAACAGCTTGCGCTCAACCGCATAGGCCAGGGTGCTCTTGCCAGCGCCCGACAAGCCGCTGAACAACACCGTGGCCGGCTGCTGGCCGAAACGCAGGGCGCGCTCTTCGGTGGCGACATGCGCCAGGCTGCCGTGCTGCGCTGCGCCGCCATGACCCACTGGCGGTGCGATGATCATACCCGCGGCCACTGTACCGTTGGTCAAGCGGTCGATCACGATAAACGCGCCGGTGGTGCGGTTGCTGTCGTAACCGTCCAGGGCGATGGCGGCGTCCAGGCTGACCTTGACCCGGCCAATCTCGTTGAGCTGCAGCGAACTCGCCGGGCCTTCGGCCAGGGTGTTCACATCCACGCGGTGCACGATGCTGGTGATGGAACCCGGCACGTAGCTGGTGGCGCGTTTGATGTCGTATTTCTTGCCCGGCAGCATCGGTTCTTCGGCCATCCACACCAGCATGGCGTCGAAGGCGTCGGTCACTTGCGGCACGTTGTCGGCATGCACCAGCAGGTCGCCACGGGAGATGTCGATCTCGTCTTCCATGGTCAAGGTCACGGCCTGGCCTGGGCCTGCGTGTTCCAGCTCGCCTTCAAAGGTGACGATGGATTTGACGCGGCTGCTCTTGCCCGACGGCAACACCACCACTTCGTCGCCCTTGTGCACGATGCCGCTCGCCAAGGTGCCGGCAAACCCACGGAAGTTCAGGTTCGGGCGGTTGACGTATTGCACCGGGAAACGCAGGTCGGTGTAGTTGCGGTCGTTGGCGATCTCGACAGTCTCCAAGATCTCCATCAGCGACTGGCCGGTGTACCAGGGCGAACGCTCGCTCTTGTTCACCACGTTGTCGCCCTTGAGCGCCGACATCGGCACGAAGGCCAGGGTGCTCGGCTTGAACGCGATACCTTCGGCGAACTTCAGGTAATCGGCCTTGATCGACTCGAATACGCTTTGGTCAAAGCCGTTGATGTCCATCTTGTTGATGGCCACCACGATGTGTTTGATGCCCAGCAACGAGGCGATGTAGCTGTGGCGACGGGTCTGGGTCTGCACGCCGTAGCGGGCGTCGATCAGGATGATCGCCAGGTCACAGGTGGACGCACCGGTGGCCATGTTGCGGGTGTACTGCTCATGGCCGGGGGTGTCGGCGATGATGAATTTGCGCTTGGCGGTGGAGAAATAGCGGTAGGCGACATCGATGGTGATGCCCTGCTCACGCTCGGCCTGCAGGCCATCGACCAGCAACGCCAGGTCGATATCGTCACCGGTGGTGCCGGACTTTTTCGAGTCGCGGGTAATGGCTTCCAGGTGATCCTCGTAGATCATCTTGGAGTCGTGCAGCAGGCGCCCGATCAGGGTGCTCTTGCCGTCGTCGACGTTGCCGCAGGTCAGGAAGCGCAACATTTCTTTGCGCTCGTGCTGGCCCAGGTAGGCGAGGATGTCCTCGCTGATCAAATCAGATTGATGCGACATGACAGCCCCTTAGAAATAGCCTTGACGTTTTTTATCTTCCATCGAGCCTGCACCATCGTGGTCGATGACACGGCCCTGGCGCTCGGAAGTTCGCGTCAGGAGCATTTCCTGAATGATGTCCGTCAGCGTCTCGGCTTCGGACTCCACCGCACCCGTCAACGGGTAGCAGCCAAGGGTGCGGAAACGTACTTTCTTTTTGACAATGCGGGCTTTGTCTTCGTCGGACAGGTGCTCGAGGATGCGGTCGTCGTCGATCATGATCAACGTGCCGTTCTTCTCGATCACCTCACGCTCGGCGGCGAAATACAGCGGCACGATCGGGATGCCTTCCAGGTAGATGTACTGCCAGATGTCCAGCTCGGTCCAGTTGGACAGCGGGAACACGCGGATCGACTCGCCCTTGTTGACGTTGCCGTTGTAGACGTTCCACAGCTCGGGGCGTTGGTTTTTTGGATCCCAGCGGTGTTTGCTGTCGCGGAACGAGTACACGCGCTCTTTGGCACGGGATTTCTCTTCATCGCGACGGGCACCGCCGAATGCGGCGTCGAAACCATGCTTGTCCAGCGCCTGCTTGAGGCCCTCGGTCTTCATGATGTCGGTGTGCTTGGCGCTGCCGTGGGTAAACGGGTTGATGTTCTGCGCCACGCCATCGGGGTTGATGTGGGTGATGAGGTCCAGGCCCAGCTCCTCGACCATCTTGTCGCGGAACTTGTACATTTCCTGGAATTTCCAGCGGGTGTCGACGTGCATCACCGGGAACGGCAGCTTGCCTGGGAAGAAGGCCTTGCGTGCCAGGTGCAGCATCACGGCGGAGTCTTTACCGATCGAGTAGAGCATCACCGGGTTATCGAACTCGGCGGCGACCTCGCGGATGATGTGGATGCTTTCCGCCTCCAGCTGTTTCAGATGCGTCAGTTTGTCGACCATGGTTACTCACGGAAAAACGATCTTATGGACGGCCAGCGGGCCGTGTTCGAGCGAGGCATGCTAGCACAGCAACTTCTTCTATTTAGGGCGCCAGCTAGACCGAAACGATATATGAATATGCCGGCCGGTTTGGGCTTCAATCTGGGCAGTGTGGGAGCTGGCTTGCCTGCGAAAGCCATACTGTGGCGAGGGCGCTTGCTCCCGTGACGGACTGATAACCGACGCTGGTCTAGCTGACGCACCGCGATCCAAATGTGGGAGCTGGCTTGCCTGCGATGGCGGCCTGGCAGTCAACACAGTTGGACCGGGTACATATCCGTTATTTAGGTAACGGCCACCTAGGGTTCCGCCCTGACGGCGGGTCACTTTTGGAAAAGAGCCCCAAAAGTAACCAAAAGGGCTCTTGCCCCACCACTCGGCACCTCGCTTAGGCTCGGTGTGCCCGAACACAGGCTTGAATCCGTGGGCCGCCGCCACGCGCCATCCATGGCGCGGGGCGGCTAACCCGGCGTCCTGCCGGGTTACCCACGAATTCAAGCCTGCGTTCGGCCAGCGTGGTTTAACGGGGCGCCTGAGATCAAGATCAAAAGCAGATCAAGATCAAGAGCGGCTCGCTTCGCATCGTGGTTACCGTTGATCGAGTTGTGTGGAGACCTACGATTCTCGCAGGCAAGCCACACCCCACCGTGTTCAGCGCTGTGCTTTAGATCGGGTTGGGGCAGTCGATGAACAGGTGCTCCAGGGCAAAGCGCCGCGCCAGGTAGTCGCCTAACGCCTGCACGCCATAACGTTCGGTGGCGTGATGGCCGGCGGCGATGAAGCTGATGTTGTTTTCCCGGGCGCTGTGGAAGGTCTGTTCGGACGCTTCACCGCTCAGGTACAAATCGACACCGGCGGCAATCGCCTGGTCGATGTAGCCCTGGCCGCCACCGGTACACCAGCCGACGCGGCGAATCATTTCGCTGCCTTCGATCAGCAGCGGTTCGCGGCCCATCACGTCCTGCACGCGGCGGGCGAAGTCGCGGGGTGACAGGGGCTCGGCCAGGGAGCCGACCAGGCCGACGACTTTGGGGTTGCCGGGGTCCAGCGGGCCTTCGACGGTGATGTCCAGGTGGCGAGCCAGTTGCACGTTGTTGCCGACATCGGCGTGCAGGTCCAAGGGCAAGTGGTAGGCCAGCAGGCTGATGTCATGCTTGAGCAGGGTTTTGAGGCGGCGTTGCTTCATGCCGGTGATGCAGGGGTTTTCGCCCTTCCAGAAGTAACCGTGGTGCACCAGCACCAGGTCGGCCTTGGCTTCGACGGCGGCGTCCAGCAGGGCTTGGCTGGCGGTCACGCCACTGACGATGCGCATCACTTGGGGCCGGCCCTCGACCTGCAGGCCGTTGGGGCAGTAATCGGCAATTTTGGCGCTGCCGAGGTAGCGGTCGGCTTCCTCGACGAGGGTAGTAAGGGGCACGGCCATAAAAGACTCCTAAATATCCCGTTCGCAGGCGTCACAGCCTCGTATAATGCGCGACATTATGGGCGCTCTCCCGCCCCCTGCAACCTGTCAGGACTTACTTGATGCTCAAGGCACTGCGTTTTTTTGGATGGCCATTGTTGGCTGGCGTGCTGATCGCGATGCTGATTATCCAGCGTTATCCCCAGTGGGTGGGCCTGCCCACACTGGATGTGAACCTGCAACAGGCACCGCAGACCAACACGGTGGTGCAGGGTCCGGTGACCTATGCCGATGCTGTGGTCATCGCCGCTCCGGCGGTGGTCAACCTGTACACCACCAAGGTCATCAACAAACCCGCGCATCCGTTGTTTGAAGACCCGCAATTTCGCCGCTATTTCGGTGACAACGGCCCCAAGCAGCGCCGTATGGAATCCAGCCTCGGCTCCGGTGTGATCATGAGCCCTGAAGGCTACATCCTCACCAATAACCACGTGACCACTGGCGCTGACCAGATCGTGGTGGCCCTGCGTGACGGCCGCGAAACACTGGCCCGCGTGGTGGGTAGCGACCCGGAAACGGATCTGGCGGTACTCAAGATTGATCTGAAGAACCTGCCGGCCATCACCCTCGGCCGCTCCGACGGTTTGCGCGTGGGCGATGTGGCGCTGGCCATCGGCAACCCGTTCGGGGTGGGCCAGACGGTGACCATGGGCATCATCAGCGCCACCGGGCGCAACCAGCTGGGCCTTAACAGCTACGAAGATTTCATCCAGACCGACGCGGCGATCAACCCTGGCAACTCCGGCGGTGCGCTGGTGGACGCCAATGGCAACCTGACCGGCATCAACACCGCGATTTTTTCCAAGTCCGGCGGTTCACAGGGCATTGGTTTTGCGATCCCGGTGAAGCTGGCGATGGAAGTGATGAAGTCGATCATCGAACACGGCCAGGTGATTCGTGGCTGGCTGGGCATTGAAGTACAGCCCTTGACCAAGGAACTGGCAGAGTCATTTGGCCTGACCGGACGTCCAGGCATCGTGGTAGCGGGGATTTTCCGCGACGGCCCGGCGCAGAAAGCCGGCCTGCAGCTGGGCGATGTGATCCTCAGCATCGACGGCGCGCCAGCGGGTGATGGGCGCAAGTCGATGAACCAGGTGGCGCGGATCAAGCCAACCGACAAGGTGGCGATCCTGGTGATGCGCAACGGCAAGGAGATCAAACTGTCGGCAGAAATCGGTCTGCGCCCACCACCGGCGACCGCGCCGGTGAAAGAAGAGCAATAACCGTCGCGACCCAAGCGCCCGTTCGCGGGCGCTTGTAAGGCCATATTTCTTAGCGATTCATTCTCATTAGTCATGTTATATTGTTTCAATATCGCTATTGGAACGCTCTATCATGTCGTCTCGAAAGTTTGTGCCCTTGGCCGGCCTGGCCCTGGGTTTGCTGCTCGACCCTGCCTACGCCGAAGAAAACACCCTGGAACTGGACACCATCAGCGTCACCTCCGACGCCTATGAATCCGCCACCGGCCCAGTCGACGGCTACCGTGCCACCCGCTCTGCCAGTGCGACCAAGACCGACACGGCTTTGCGCGACATCCCACAATCCATCAGCGTGATTCCGGCCACGGTGCTCAAGGACTTGGGCAGTACCAGCGTGGAGCGCGCCCTGGAATTTGCCGGCGGTGTGTCCAAGCAAAACAACTTCGGCGGCCTGACCCTCTACGAATACAGCGTGCGCGGCTTCACCACGTCCGAGTTCTACCAGGATGGTTTCAGCGCCAACCGTGGTTACCCCAGCACCCCGGACGCAGCGAATATCGAGCGCATCGAAGTGCTCAAGGGCCCCGCCGCCAGCCTCTATGGGCGTGGCGATCCCGGCGGCACGGTGAATATCGTCACCAAGAAACCCCAGCCCGAGGCCTTCACCACGCTGCAGACCAGTGCCGGCAGTTGGGACCGCTACCGCACCGCGCTGGATGTGAATACGCCGCTGGACAGCGAGGGGCGCGTGCTGACGCGAGTGAATCTGGCCGTTGAAGACAACCACAGCTTTCGCGATCACGTCGACGCCAAGCGCGTGTTCGTCGCGCCCTCTTTCAGTTGGCAGTTAGACCCGGACACCACCCTGCTGGTGGAAAGCGAGTTCGTGCGCCACAGTTCCACCTTCGACCGAGGCATCGTCGCCAATACCGGCATGTCCCATTCCACCTTCCTCGGCGAGCCCAACGACGGCAATATCCGCAACCACAACAACCGCATCCAGGCGGCATTGGAACACCACCTCAACGACGCCTGGAAACTGCGCCTGGCCAGCCATTACAAGCAAGGCAGCCTGTGGGGCGATGCGTCGGAAAGCCGTGCGCTGAACCCAGACGGCCACAGCGTCAACCGCCGCTACCGTGAACGCTCCACCGGTTGGCACGACAGCATCACCCAGCTGGAACTGCGCGGGGTGTTCGATATCGGCAGTTGGCAACACGAACTGTTGATTGGTACCGAATACGAGGATTACCGCAAGAAAGAGCGCGTGACGGCGATCGCTGGCGACTACCCCATCGACATCTACAAGCCGGTGTACGGCCAGCCCAAACCCAACGGCACACGCTCCGGCACCGACGTCTTCGAACAGACCAAAAGCCACGCATTGAACCTGCAGGACCAGATCATCTTCACCGACCGCCTGCGCGGCATGATCGGTGCGCGCTTCGAGCATTTCGAACAAAGCACCGACGACTTCACCCGCAACCACGCCAAGAGCCGCCAAACCCACGACGCCTTCACCCAGCGCGCCGGCCTGCTCTACCAGCTCACGCCAGAAGTCGGCGTATTTGCCAACGCCTCCACCTCGTTCAAGCCCAATAGCGGCCTGGATGCTGGCGGCAAGTCCTTCAAGCCCGAAGAAGGCGTGGGTTACGAGGTGGGAATCAAAAGCGAGCTGTTTGACGACCGCCTCAGCGCCACGCTTGCGGCCTTTCATATCGAAAAGGAAAACGTGCTGACCCTCGACCCGGCGACCAACCTCAACCGCGCCATGGGCAAGGCCCGTAGCCAGGGGTTCGACCTGCAAGTAACCGGGCAAGTGACCGATGCCGTACGCGTGATCGGCGCCTTGGCCTACATCGACGCCGAAGTGACCAAGGGCGACAAAACCATTCCTACGGGCAGCCGCATCCTCGGCGTGGCCAAGCGCAGCGGCAGTGTGTTGGGCGTGTATGAATTCCAGGACGGCGCACTGCGTGGCTCAGACCTGGGCGCAGCGTTCACCTATGTGGGTGACCGCTCAGGCGAAGCCGGCACAGGCTTCGAACTGCCCGCCTACCACACCGTGGATTTGCTGGCCCATTACAAGGCCACGCAGAACGTGACGGTGGGGCTGAACCTCAACAACCTGTTCAATGAAAAGTATTACGAGCGGTCTTATAGCAACTATTGGGTCAACCCCGGCGAGCCGCGCAACTTCACGGTTAGCCTGACCCTTAATCTGTAAATACAGTCAAATGGTGGGAGCTGGCTTGCCTGCGATGACCATAGATATCGACACAACGCTGTCGCAATCAACGGTAACCACGATGCGAAGCGAGCCGCTCTTGATCTTGATCTGCTTTTGATCTCAGGCGCCCCGTCAAACCACGCTGGCCGAACGCAGGCTTGAATTCGTGGGTAACCCGGCAGGACGCCGGGTTAGCCGCCCCGCGCCATGGATGGCGCGTGGCGGCGGCCCACGGATTCAAGCCTGCGTTCGGGCACACCGAGCCTAGGCGAGGTGCCGAGTGGTGGGGCGAGGACCTTTTGGTTACTTTTGGGTCCTTCCAAAAGTGACCCGCTGTCAGAGCGGAACCCTAAGCAGCCGTTACCGCAGCAATGGATATGTACACAATCCAACTGTGTTGACTGCCAGGCCGCCTTCGCGAGCAAGCCCGCTCCCACAGTAGGATCGTTGGGGTGTCAGGTAGCTGGGCGTCGGCTGTCAGGCCGCCATCGCAGGCAAGCCAGCTCCCACGGTTGGATCGTTGGGGTGCCAGGTAGATGGGCGTCGGCTGGCAGGCCGCCATCGCAGGCAAGCCAGCTCCCACAGTTGGCTCACCCCAGGCCTCGATTACAAGGCAACCGGCGCCCGTTCGCACAGGGTATTAAGCGCCGCCGCCCACTGCGGCTCATCATTCAGGCAAGGCACCAACACCAACTCCTCGCCCCCCGCTTCACGAAATTGCTCACGACCGCGATCACCAATTTCCTCCAACGTCTCAATGCAATCGGCGACAAACGCCGGGCACATCACCAACAGCTTCTTCACGCCTTGCTGGGCCAATGCCTCAAGGCGCGCCTCGGTGTAGGGTTCGATCCACTTGGCCCGACCCAGGCGAGACTGGAACGCCACCGACCACTTACCCTCCGGCAAACCCAACCGCGCGGCCACGTCCCGCGCCACGCTGAAGCACTGCGCGCGATAACAAGTGGCAAGCACCTCGGGGGATGCATTCTTGCAGCAATCGGCGTCCTTGAAGCAGTGCTGGCCCGTGGGGTCGAGCTTGGTCAGGTGACGCTCAGGCAAACCATGGAAACTGAGCAGCAAGTGATCGTAATCCTGCTCCACATAAGCGCGCACACTCGCCGCCAGCGCATCCAGGTACTCAGGCTGATCGTAGAACGGTTGCAGGATCGAAAACTGCACATTCAGTCGTTTGTCGCGCACCACTCGCTTGGCTTCCTCTATCACCGTGGTCACGGTGCTGTCGGCAAACTGCGGGTACAACGGCGCCAATGTGATTTTTTGAATACCCTGGGCGGCCAGGCGTGTCAGGGCCGTTTCCAGGGACGGCTCGCCGTAACGCATCGCCAGTTCCACCGGGCCCTGGGTCCACTGCGCGGTCATTTGCTGTTGCAGGCGGCGGCTTAAAACTACCAGCGGCGAACCCTCGTCCCACCAAATCGATGCATAGGCATGGGCCGATTGCTCGGGGCGCTTGATCAGGATCAGCGACACCAGCAAGCGCCGCACCGGCCACGGCAGGTCGATCACATAAGGGTCCATCAGGAACTGATTGAGGTAGCTGCGCACATCGGCCACTGAAGTGGACTTTGGCGAACCCAGGTTGACCAGTAACAACGCGTGATCGGTCATGCAACATCCTATCTTTAGAGGCGGCTGGACAAGTCGTCCAGAGCCGCACGCAACTCAGTGAACTGGAAAGTGAAACCTGCGGCCTGCAGCCGTTCAGGCAAAGCCTTTTGCCCGCCCAGCAACAAGCCGGACAACTCACCCAGGCCAACCTTCAACGCAAATGCCGGCATCGGCATGAACGCCGGGCGGTGCAGCACCTGGCCCAGGGTCTTGGCAAATTCGCGGTTGCGCACCGGGTGTGGCGCGCAGGCATTATAAGGACCGTTGGCGTCTTGCTTGTGCAGAAGAAAATCAATCAGGGCGATTTGATCCTTGATATGCACCCAGGGCATCCACTGCCGCCCGTTGCCAATCGGCCCGCCCAGCGCCAGTTTGAACGGCAGCAGCAGGCGCGACAAAAAGCCGCCCTCGGCAGACAGCACCAACCCCGTACGCACCAGCACCACACGAATGCCCAAGGCTTCGGCACGCTGGGCAGTTTCCTCCCAGGCGATACACAACTGGCTGGGGAAATCATCCTGCACCGGGCCGCTGGCTTCGGTCAGTTCGCGCTCGCCGCCGTCGCCGTACCAGCCCACCGCAGAACCGGAGATCAGCACCGCCGGTTTTTGCTCCAGGCTTTCCATCCAGGCCAGCAAGGTTTCGGTGAGGTGAATGCGACTGTTCCACAGCAATGCCTTGCGCTTGTGGGTCCAAGGCCGGTCGGCGATAGGCGCGCCTGCCAGGTTGACTACCGCGTCCACCGCGCCAATCACCTCTTGCAAACGCGCCACCCCGAGCACCTGTGCACCACACAGCTGGGCGACCGTTTCCGGTTGCCGGCTCCATACGGTCAGGCGATGCCCTTGTGCGAGCCAGTGCTTGCAGAGTTGGCGACCGATCAAGCCAGTACCGCCGGTCAGCAAAATATGCATGGGACTCTCCTCATGTAACGTTCGCCGCCGCTCACTGGTCTATTTTATAAGCAGGGATCAATTTGATATTTGAGCGTGACGGGGGTTTAAGCCTTAGCTTAACCATAGGTCACGCCACACAATCAGGCACGCCAAAACTTATACCAAAAAACAATATTGTACAGCTATTGGTGTCGGCGTAGTCTGTACCCAACGGTAAAACGAGGCCTCCCATGACTGTCCCCATCGCGATCATTGGTACCGGCATCGCCGGTCTCTCCGCCGCCCGAGCGTTACAAGACGCCGGGCACGCAGTACAACTTTTCGATAAAAGCCGCGGCAGCGGTGGCCGCATGTCCAGCAAGCGCAGCGACGCCGGCGCGCTGGACATGGGCGCCCAATACTTCACCGCCCGCGACCGGCGCTTCGTCAACGAAGTGCAGCGCTGGCAGAGCAACGGCTGGGCTGAGCAATGGAAGCCGCAGTTGTATAACTTCAAGTCCGGGCAACTGACGCCCTCCCCCGATGAGCAGATCCGCTGGGTGGGCACGCCGCGCATGAGCGCCATCACCCGCGCACTGCTCGACGACTTGCCAGTGGAGTTCGGTTGCCGCATCACCGAAGTCTTCCAGGGTACGCAGCACTGGAACCTGCTGGACGCGGACGGCGGCAATCACGGCCCCTTCAGTCACGTGATCATTGCCACGCCGGCTCCGCAAGCCACCGCCCTGCTGGCCGCTGCGCCCAAGCTGGCGAGCGCCGCCGCCGGGGTGAAAATGGACCCGACCTGGGCCATCGCCCTGGCGTTCGACAAGCCCCTGGATACGCCGATGGAGGGCTGCTTCGTGCAAGACAGCCCCCTCGACTGGCTGGCGCGCAACCGCAGTAAACCCGGGCGCGACACCACCCTCGACACCTGGGTACTGCACGCCACCAGCGCCTGGAGCAAGGCCCACCTGGACCTGCCCAAGGAAGCAGTGATCGAACACCTGCACGGCGCCTTTGCCGAATTGCTGCACAGCGCCATGCCCGCGCCGTCGTTCAGCCTGGCGCATCGCTGGCTCTACGCACGCCCCTCCAGCAGCCATGAGTTCGGTGTGCTGGCCGACGCCGACCTGGGCTTGTTCGTCTGCGGCGACTGGTGCCTGTCCGGTCGGGTGGAAGGTGCCTGGCTCAGTGGCCAGGAAGCCGCGCGACGCTTGATCGAGCACCTGCAATGAACCGCATCAACCCCGCCAAACTGCTGCTGTCAAAATGGACGGCAGCCCATCCGCGCCACAAGGAAAAACACTTCCTGGTCACCGAGTTGTTCCGTGACGACGAGGGCACGGTGCTGGACATCGAACTGCAAGCCGTCCTCACCCGGCGCGCCGAACGCCTGCCCTGGGAGACGTTGAAAAACGCTGAAGACTGGAAAATCGGCTGGAAATAACGCACCCGCACAAACCTGTACAAATTATTTGACTTGTACAACATCGAGCCTATGATGAGATTTAGTTGTACAAGCTTTGTGGCTTGTACAGGATTCTTGCAGAGGTTTGCTTATGTCCAGCCACGTGAAACCGAAGATCGCCATCAGCGCCTGCCTTCTGGGTGAGAACGTGCGCTTCAACGGCGGGCATAAGCAGTCCCTGCTGTGCAGCCAGACCCTCAGTGAATATTTCGATTTTGTCCCACTGTGCCCTGAAGTTGCCATCGGCCTGGGCATTCCTCGGCAAGCGATCCGCCTGGTCGGGGACCCTGACCATCCGCAGGCCGTGGGCAGCGTAAACCCTGCGCTCAATGTCACGCAGCCACTGGACGATTACGGCCAGCAAATGGCCCGGGAACACACCGACCTGTGCGGCTACATCTTCATGCAGAAGTCACCGTCCTGCGGCCTGGAGCGGGTCAAGGTGTACCGCGACAACGGCACGCCCGTTGACGGTGGCGGGCGCGGCATTTACGCCCAGGCGTTTTGTGCTCGCCACCCCAACCTGCCGGTGGAAGAAGACGGTCGCCTGAACGACCCGGTGCTGCGGGAAAACTTCCTTACCCGCGTATTCGTGTACGCCAGTTGGCAGCAACTGCTGGCCGACGGCCTCACCCGTCACCGCTTGCTGACGTTTCACTCGCGCTACAAGTACCTGCTGATGGCCCACAGCCCGGCACATTACAAAAGCCTGGGCCACTTGCTCGGCAGCATGGGCAAGGGCATTGACCTGCAAGCGTTGGCCGACGGCTATTTCAGCGAACTGATGGCGGGCCTGAAAAAATGCGCGACGCGCGGCACCCATACCAATGTGCTGCAACACATCAGTGGCTACCTCAAGCAGGCCATCAGTGCCGATGACAAACAGGAAATGCAGACCGTTATCGGCCAATACCGCCACGGCATCGTGCCGCTGGTGGTGCCGCTGACCCTGCTCAAGCACCACTTTCGCCAACACCCGGACCGCTACATCGCGCAGCAGGCCTACCTGCAACCGCACCCGGAAAACCTCAGCCTGCGTAATGCGATCTAACCCATGAAACCTGCCCTGCTCGACGAACCCGGCGAAGACCTCGCCCTGGCCCTGGAAAACGGCTGGTTGCCGATCCGCGAAGTGGCGCGCCAGACCGGCGTGAACGCGGTGACGCTGCGTGCATGGGAGCGCCGCTATGGCCTCATCGTGCCCCAGCGCACACCCAAAGGGCATCGGTTGTTCAGCGCCGAACATGTGCAACGCATCCAGGCCATCCTCACCTGGCTCAATCGCGGCGTGCCGGTCAGCCAGGTCAAGGGGCTGATCGACTCCGCCCAAGGCAACCCGGAGCCGATGGAAAACGAGTGGCAGAGCCTGCGCCAGCACTTGGTGAGTGCCATCAGTGAACTGGCCGAGCGCCGGGTCGATGACGCGTTCAACCAGGCCATGGCGCTCTACCCGCCGCGCACCTTGTGCGAGCAATTGATGCTGCCGCTGCTCAACGAGCTGGAACAGCGCTGGCAGGGCCAGTTCGGCGCGCAGATGGAGCGGGTGTTTTTCCTGTCCTGGTTGCGCAGCAAGTTCGGCGCACGGATCTATCACAACAATCGTCAACTCCACGGCGCGCCGCTGTTGCTGGTCAATCATTCCGACCTGCCCCTGGAACCGCACCTGTGGCTCAGCGCCTGGCTGGCCAGCAGTGCCGATTGCCCGGTGGAAGTGTTCGATTGGCCGCTGCCGGTCGGCGAACTCGCCCTGGCGGTGGAACACCTGCAACCGCGTGCGGTGCTGCTGTATTCGAGCAAGGCCCTGCAGGTGCCGGCACTCAGCAAACTGTTGGGCGGCATTAGTTGCCCAACCGTGATTGCCGGACCAACGGTGTGCATCCACCACGCCGAGTTGGGCGTATTAACCCAGGACATCCCTGAGTTGTCCGTGGCCGAGGACCTGTTGTCAGCCCATCAATTATTGATCCAGCGTGGAATTGTCTAAATGCATCTGATCTGGCTGCGCACCGACTTGCGCCTGCACGACAACACTGCCCTGGCTGCCGCGTGCCAGCGCGGCCCCGTCGCGGCTGTTTACCTGATCACGCCCGAGCAATGGCAGGCGCATGATGACGCGCCGTGCAAAGTCGACTTCTGGCTGCGCAACTTGCAGCACCTGAGCCAGGCGCTGGGCAACCTCAACATCCCGCTGTTAATCCGCCACGCTGCGACCTGGGACCAGGCGCCGACGGTGCTGAGTCAACTGTGCCGCGAGCTGTCGGTGGAGTCGGTACACGTCAACGAGGAATACGGCATTCACGAGAGCCGCCGCGACAGCGCCGTGGCCCAGGCCCTGGAAGCGGACGGTGTGACCTTCCACAGCTACCTGGACCAACTGTTTTTCCAGCCGGGCAGCGTGCTGACCAAGACCGGCACCTACTTCCAGGTGTTCAGCCAGTTCCGCAAGGTCTGCTACAGCCGCCTGCACAGCGCCCTGCCCCGCGTGGTGCCGACGCCAAAAGCCCAGGCCGAACTTGGCGTGAAGAGCGACCCTGTGCCGACAGCAGTCGAAGGGTTCCCGACACCCAGCGAAACCTTGCGTGCCCTCTGGCCAGCGGGTGAAGACGAAGCGCGCCGTCGCCTCGATGCCTTCGCCGATCAGCAGATCAGCTATTACAAGGATGAACGCGACTTCCCGGCCAAGCCCGGCACCAGTCAGCTTTCTGCCTACCTGGCCGCCGGTGTGGTTTCGCCGCGCCAGTGCTTGCACGCCGCGCTGCAAACCAACCAGGGCGAGTTCGAAAGCGGCGACATCGGCGCCATCACCTGGATCAACGAGCTGCTGTGGCGCGAGTTCTATAAACACATTCTGGTGGGCTACCCTCGGGTTTCCCGCCACCGCGCGTTTCGCCCCGAAACCGAAGCGCTGGCCTGGCGCAAGGCGCCCGAGGACCTGGCCGCCTGGCAACAGGCGCGCACCGGTTTGCCGATCATCGACGCGGCCATGCGCCAACTGCTGGAAACCGGCTGGATGCATAACCGCCTGCGCATGGTGGTGGCGATGTTCCTGACAAAGAACCTGCTGATCGACTGGCGCGAAGGTGAGCGCTTCTTTATGCGCCACCTGATCGACGGCGACCTGGCAGCCAACAACGGCGGCTGGCAGTGGAGCTCGTCCACCGGCACCGACTCGGCGCCGTATTTCCGGATATTCAGCCCACTGAGCCAATCGGAAAAATTCGACGGCGACGGCGTGTTCATCAAACGCTGGCTCCCGGAGCTGGCCGCACTGAATAAAAAACAAGTGCACAACCCCGAAGCGGCTGGCGGCCTGCTCGGCGTGGCAGATTACCCGCGTGCCATCGTCGATTTGAAACAGTCCCGCGAGCGCGCCTTGGCCGCTTTTCGCCGGCTGCCTTCGCGACAGGAGATGGCCGAACATGAGTGACTTCCTGCGCCAGTTCGCCCACACCTTCGCCACACTGGACAAGCACAACCTGCACCTGCTTGGCAGCCTGTACAGCGAGGACATCGCCTTTGCCGATCCCCTGCATGAAGTCCAGGGCCTGCCCGCATTGCGGCGCTACTTTGCCGACTTGTACAGCAACGTCAGCCAGCTGGATTTTGACTTCCACGGCTTCGATGCAGTGGCCGAAGGCGAAGGCTACCTGCGCTGGACTATGCGTTTTCGTCACCCACGCCTGGCCGGCGGCCAGGTGATCGAGGTGCCAGGCTGTTCCCATTTGATGTGGCACGACACGGTTTACCGCCATCGCGACTATTTCGATGCCGGCGCCCTGCTCTATGAACATGTCCCCCTACTGGGTCGCGTTATTCGTTGGCTGAAAAGGAGAATGGGATGAGCCTTACACCGCCCCGTCGTTACTGGCTGACCGGCGCCAGCAGTGGTATCGGTGCCGCGCTGGCCGTGGAGTTGCTCGACAGCGGCGCCCACGTGGCCCTCAGTTCCCGCACCCAAGGCCCACTGGATGCCCTAGCCCTTCGTTATCCAGGCCAGGTGCTGGTGGTGGCCGGCGACCTGACCAACAGCCAGACCGTGCGCGAGATCGGTGAGCGTATCAGCGAGGTCTGGGGTTCACTGGACACCGTGATCCTCAACGCCGGCACTTGCGAATACGTGGACGCCCGGCAATTTGACGCCTCGATCATCGAGCACGTGGTGCGCACCAACCTGCTGGCCAGCAGTTATTGCATCGAGGCCGCGCTGCCGCTGTTGCGCGCCGGGCGTACCCCGCATCTGGTGGGCGTGGCCAGCGCCGTGACCTACCTGCCCATGCCCCGCGCCGAAGCCTACGGCGCGTCCAAGGCCGGCCTGCGTTACTTGTTCGAATCCCTGCGTATCGGCCTGTCGCCGGAAAACATCGACGTCACCGTGATCAGCCCGGGCTTTGTCGACACGCCGCTGACCGAACGCAATGATTTCCCCATGCCCTTGAGCTGGCCGGCCGACAAAGCGGCGAAACACATCTTCGCCAAGCTGGAAAAACGCCCGCTGGAAATCGCCTTTCCGGCCATGTTCATTGCCACCTTGTGGCCGCTGTCGAAGCTGCCCAACCGCGCGCAACTGATCATCGGCAAACGCATGCTGCGCAGCCCGCCACCGAAGAAGGACGACCTGTGAAGATCGCCATTATCGGCAGCGGCATCGCCGGGCTGACCAGCGCCTACCTGCTCAGCCGTCGCCACGACATTACGCTGTTCGAGGCCAGTGACTGCATTGGCGGGCATACCCATACGGCCAACGTGACGGTCGACGGCAAAAGCTATGCGGTGGACACGGGTTTCATTGTGTTCAACGACTGGACCTACCCGAACTTCATCCGCCTGCTGGAGCAAATCGGGGTCAAGTTCAAACCCACCGAGATGAGCTTTTCGGTGTGCGACCAAAGCACCGGCTTTGAGTACAACGGCAACAACCTCAACAGCCTGTTTGCCCAGCGCCGCAATATTCTGTCGCCGGGGTTCTGGGGCATGCTGCGCGATATCCTGCGCTTCAATCGCCAGGCGCCGCTGGACTTGCAGGAGCAGCGCATCAGCGCCGACATGACCCTGGGCGATTACCTCACCGCTGGCGGCTATGGCCCCAGGTTTATCCGGCATTACATCGTGCCGATGGGCGCGGCCATCTGGTCGATGTCCCTGGCCGATATGCTCAAGTTCCCCCTGCAATTTTTTGTGCGTTTCTTCAAGAACCACGGCTTGCTCTCGGTGAGCAACCGTCCGCAATGGTGCGTGATCGAAGGCGGCTCCAGCCGTTATATCGAGCCGCTGACCCGCAGCTTTCGCGAACAGATACGGCTCAATTGCCCTGTGCATAAGGTGCAACGCACCGACGAGGGTGTGGTTATCCACAGCCCGGCCGGCAGCGAAACCTTTGATCGCGTGATATTCGCCTGCCACAGCGATCAGGCCCTGGCCTTGCTCGATGACCCCAGCCAGGCCGAACAGCAGATCCTCGGTGCCCTGCCCTACGCCGCCAACGACGTGGTGCTGCACACCGACACGCGCCTGCTGCCCGACCGCAAACTGGCCTGGGCCAGTTGGAACTACCGGCTGGCAGGCAACACGCAACAACAGGCCGCCGTCACCTATGACATGAACATCCTGCAAGGCATCGACAGCGCCACCACCTTTTGCGTCAGCCTCAACCAGACGCCGATGATCAACCCGCTGAAGATCCTGGCGCGCTACACCTACGCCCATCCGCAATACAGCCTGGCCGCAGTGGCGGCGCAGGCACGCTGGGAAGAATTGCACGGCGTGCGCAATACCTTTTACTGCGGGGCCTACTGGGCCAACGGCTTTCACGAAGATGGCGTGGTCAGTGCCCTGCGTGTGGCCCAGGCTTTTGGGGAAACCCTGTGAACAGCGCCCTGTACAGCGGCTGGATCGCCCATCGGCGGTTTATGCCCAGGGCCCACGCCTTTCGCTACCGCATCGGCCTGTTGTACCTGGACCTCAGCGAAGAGGATGAAGTACTGGGGCTCTCGCCGCTGGCCGGCACGGGGCGCCTGGCGCCCTTCGGTTTCCGCCAGCAGGATTACCTGCGTGAATTCACGCGCCACGGCATGAGCCTGAGCGATGCCGTGCGCCACGCAGTCGGCAAGGCCCTGGGGCAAACACCCCAGGGCGCTATCTGCCTGCTGACCCAGGCCCGCAGTTGGGGCCTGGCTTTTAACCCGGTGAGTTTCTTCTACTGCTTCGAGGCTGACGGGCAACTGGCCGCGATCCTGTGTGAAGTGACCAACACCCCATGGCGCGAGCGCTATCACTACGTGCTGCCCGCCCAGGCACTGGGCGCCGACGAGCACCAGCACTTCGCCGTGGCCAAGGCCTTCCATGTGTCGCCATTTTTGCCTCGCGACCTGGAATACCGCATGAGTTTCAGCCCGCCCGCCGCCCGGCTCGGCGTGCACATGGCCGATTGGCAGGGCACGCAAAAAGTCTTCGACGCCACCTTGAGCCTGGAAAAACAGGCACTGAGCCGCGCCAGCCTGCATCGCTATTTATGGCGCTTTCCCTGGATGACCGCCAAGACCGGCCTTGCGATCTACTGGCAAGCCTTGCGCCTGCTGCTCAAACGCACACCGATTTTTTCCCATCAGGGCGCCGATGGCGCCTCTCGCACCGCAGTCGGGTATACCAAGGATCGCCACCATGAAATCCCCTAGCTTATCGGTCAAGGCTAACCGCCTGAACGTCAACGGCATGACCGCTGCGCTGTTGCGCAAAGGCGTGTTGCGCCAGCTCAGCCAATTGCGCCATGGCCAGTTGGTGATCATCGAGGATGGCGAGCGGCAAGTCTTCGGCGCACGGGAAGCGCACCTGCTGGGCGAGATCCAGATTCTCGACGCGGCGGTTTGGGGCCTGGTGGCCGCCAATGGCTCGATCGGCGCTGGCGAAGCGTTTATCCATGGTTATTGGACCAGCCCCGACCTCACCGCCGTGGTGCGGGTGATGGTCAGCAATCTGGAGGTGCTCGACGCCATGGAGGGTGGCCTCGCTCGCTTGGCCCGGCCGTTCACCCAGGGCCTGCACTGGCTCAACCGCAACACGCGCAAAGGCTCGCAAAAAAATATCGCCGCCCATTACGACCTGGGCAACGACCTGTTCGAAGAATTTCTCGACCCCACCATGATGTACTCGGCGGCGCAGTTCCTCACGCCTGATGACACCCTTGAGCAAGCCCAACTGAACAAGTTGGCGCGCATCTGCCAGAAACTGGCGCTCAAGCCCAGCGACCATCTGCTGGAGATCGGCACCGGCTGGGGCAGCATGGCGTTGTATGCCGCGCAGCACTACGGTTGCCGGGTCACCACTACGACCTTGTCCAAGGAACAGTTCGCCTACACCGCGCAGCGTATTGAGGCGCTGGGCCTGCAAGACCAAGTGACGGTGCTGCTGAGCGATTATCGCGACCTCACCGGTGAGTACGACAAACTGGTGTCGATCGAAATGATTGAAGCGGTGGGCCATCGTTTCCTGCCCACCTATTTCAAACAATGTGCCCAGTTGCTCAAGCCCGACGGCTTGATGCTGCTGCAAGCCATCACCATTCGTGAACAGCGCTTTGAACAGGCCAAGCGTAGCGTCGACTTTATCCAGCGCTACATCTTCCCCGGCGGCGCGCTGCCCTGTGTACAAAACATGCTGCAGATCGTCAGCCGCGACACCGACATGAACCTGCTGCACATGGAAGACTTCGGCCTGCACTACGCCCGCACCCTACGCCTGTGGCATGAAAACTTTCGCCGCGCCCATGGCCGTCTTGCGGAGCTGGGTTATGACGAATACTTCCTGCGCCTGTGGGAGTTTTACCTGTGCTACTGCGAAGGCGGCTTTATGGAGCGCACCATCGGCACCGCGCAATTGCTGCTGGCCAAACCGGCGGCCATCAATCCACCGCTGCTCGGGCGTTTCAGTGCTTAAATCCCTGGCCAACGCCGTGCTGTTTCAGTGCGGCTGGTTTGCCTGCGTGCTCGGTGGCGATAGCGGTTGGCTGCTGATCGGCATCGCGGCGCTGGGCGCGCAGCTGCTGTGGATAAGTTCCTGGGCCAGGGAGGGGCAAGTGATTCTGGCCGTGACGGTGCTGGGCACACTGGTCGATACGGCATTGCGTGGGCTTGGCGTGTTTGAGTTCAATACACCGGGGCCGCTGATTCCGCTGTGGCTGATACTGTTATGGGCCTTGCTGTCCACCACCTTGCGCCATTGCCTGGCCTGGAGCGCACAGCCCTGGTGGCTGGCCAGCCTGCTGGGCGCAGTGGGCGGGCCGTTGTCTTATTACGCCGGCAGCCAATTGGCGGGTGTGAGTTTTGGGTACGCCCCCCTCCCAACACTGATCGGCCTGGCGCTGTTATGGGCCATGCTCTTTCCGCTGTTGCACAGGATTGCGCAGAGGCTGGAGCATTGACGCCCGTCCGAGCATTCATACACGTCTAGCGCACTTGCCTTACACTGCGCGCCTATGACCAACATCCCTCACATTCAAATCACCGAACCCGTCACCTGCTCGACGTGCGCGGCCTGTTGCTGCCAGCTGGAAGTCATGCTGATCACCGACACTGGCGTGCCGCAACGTTTTATCGATACCGACGATTGGGGGGGTGAAGTGATGCTGCGCCTGGACGACGGCTGGTGCGCAGCGTTGGACCGCGACACGATGATGTGCACGATCTATGAGTTGCGGCCGTTGATTTGCCGGGAGTTCGAGATGGGGGCGCCGGAATGCCTTGAAGAACGCGAAGGGATTACCACGGCCTACCGCTGATGTTGTAGGAGCAAGCTTGCTCGCGAAAAACCTGAGAGCGCCGCGTTAAACCCGATTCGCTGCGTTATCGTTGAAGTTCTTCGCGAGCAAGCTCGCTCCTACAGTGCATTACAACGGCATGGTGTAGTGCAGCGAGTAGCTCTCTACCCCATCGTTATTGCTGCTGATGCCGGCGTTGGAATAGTGCGTGGCACGGATGCCCACTTCATGCCCGCCGTTGAACCGCAGGCCGAAACCCAGGCGGTCTTCGAACTGGAAAGACTGGCCAATGTTGTTGTCTTCCAGCCGAGTGCGGGAGAACAACGCCACGCCGATACCGGCTTCGATGTAGGGCTTGACCGACTCGCCGGCAAACTCATACACAAATACCGGCGAGAACGACAGGCTGCTGGCGCCTGCACGGTCATCCCCTTCCCAATAGGTATAGGCGCCGCTCCAGTAGCCGGTCAGTCGGCCGACATTGCTCTGCATCCAGCTTTTGTCCCAATCGGAGGTCAGGCCCAGGCGGTAGGTCAGCGTCGAATCGCTGGTGCTCCCCAAGCCGAACTCCAGGCCAGCGGCCTGGGCTGAAACAGAGTGTCCCAACATAGCGGCCGCAATCGCAGCCAAACAGAACAAGCGCTTCATGTGAAACATCCTTTGCAAACGGAATAATTGGGTTGTGTACAGGCTAACGGGCTATAGAAGCCGACGCATAGCCGGAAGTTCAGCTTTTTTCAGTGTTATTTCACGAAATTTTCACGAGCCAAAGCTTCGCACAACTCCAGGATGCTTCCAAAGTGTCGGTAGGATATTTCTTAGGTGATACGGGTCGCCGCTGGTCCAGAACTGTGCAGGTTCAGGTTCGCCAGCGGCCAGCAGGTCGCGCTCACCGAGCAAGCGCTTGAGCTGACGCGCCACGGCGGCGCCGGTATCAATGAGGATGATGCTGGGGGGCAGCATCTGCGCCAGGAGTGGCTTGAGGAAGGGATAATGGGTGCAACCCAGGATGATGGTGTCGCAACCGGCGCTGAGCAGCGGCTCGATATAGCCTTGCAGCAGGGCGCTCAAGGCGGGGCTATTCAGGTCGCCGGCTTCAATCAACTCCACCAGGCCTGGGCACGGCTGGGTAATCACGCGCACATCGGTGGCGAAGCGATCGAGCAAGGCGGCGAACTTGGCGCTTTGCAGGGTGCCGGTGGTGGCAAGCACACCCACCACGCCGCTGCGCGTGGCAGCAGCAGCAGGTTTGACCGCAGGCTCCATGCCGACCAACGGCCAGTCGGGGTAGTCCTGGCGCAAATCGGCGACGGCGGCGACGGTTGCCGTGTTACAGGCAATCACGAACGCCTTGGCGCCCCGCTCGCGGAAAAACTCAGCGACAGAGCGAGAACGCTCAAGAATGAA
This sequence comes from Pseudomonas sp. FDAARGOS_380, assembly GCF_002591235.1. Classification (NCBI taxonomy): domain Bacteria; kingdom Pseudomonadati; phylum Pseudomonadota; class Gammaproteobacteria; order Pseudomonadales; family Pseudomonadaceae; genus Pseudomonas; species Pseudomonas sp. FDAARGOS_380. The sequence continues at coordinate 941,381 of NZ_CP023969.1, forward strand.
CGCCGGGGTTTTCTCGCCATAGGGGATGTGCCCGCAGTCCGCCACGTACAGCAGCGACTCGTGGGGCAACAACTGCTGGATTTCTTCCAGCACCGTCAGGCCGCCGATGCCGGAATCGAACACACCAATAGGCGCGCCCTTAACCATGTTGTGTCCCGCAGACGCTGCAGCCTGGGTCGCGCTTGACGCGCAACTCGCGAAAACGCGTAGTCAGCGCATCGATCAACAACAAGCGCCCCACCAACGGCTCACCAAAACCGGCCAGCAGTTTCAACGCTTCCAGCGCTTGCAGGCTGCCAACCACCCCCACCAACGGCCCGACGACGCCGGCTTCGCTGCAGGTCAGTTCCGTGTCGCTGCCGTGCCCATACAAACAGTGGTAACAGGGGCTGTCGGCGCGACGGGGGTCGAATACCGACAATTGCCCCTCAAGGCGAATGGCCGCGCCACTGATCAACGGTTTGCCAGCGGTTACGCAGGCCGCGTTGACCGCCTCGCGGGTAGAGAAGTTGTCGCTGCAATCGAGCACCAGGTCCACTGCGTTGACCGCAGCGGCCAGCGAGTCGGCATCCAGCGCAGCACGATGGGCGACCAGGGTGACTTCAGGGTTGATCGCCTTCAGGCGCCCCATGGCCGACTCGACCTTGGTCTGCCCCACGCTGTTAGTGTCATGGATGATCTGGCGTTGCAGGTTGGTCAAATCGACCGTATCGAAATCCGCCAAGTGCAATTCGCCCACCCCAGCAGCGGCCAGGTAGAGCGCCACCGGAGCGCCCAGGCCACCCAGGCCGACGATCAACGCGCGGCTCTGCTTCAGGCGTAATTGGCCGTCGATGTCCACATGCTGCAACAGAATCTGCCGGCTATAGCGCAACAGCTCCTGGTCGGTCAGCACGGGCGGCGCCCCAAGGTGATGCGTTCGTGACCGCCGAGGTCGATGCGGCTGTGTACGCCTTCAAAGCCCTGGTTCAGCAACAAGTCGCGCACGGCCTGGGCCTGGTCGTAACCGTGTTCGAGCAACAGCCAGCCGCCGTCGTTCAGGTGAGCAGGAGACTCTGCAATGATCAGGCGCAAATCGTCCAGGCCATCGTGCCCCGCCACCAGCGCACTGGCCGGCTCGAAGCGCACATCACCGGCCACCAGGTGCGGGTCATTGTCGGCAATGTAGGGCGGGTTGCTGATGATCAGGTCGAAGCGGTGGCCTTGCAGGGCGCTGAACCAATGGCTGCTCAGCACCGTGGCGTTATGAAGGTGCAGGCGTTGGCGATTGCGCTCGGCCAGGGCCACGGCCTCCAGCACGCGGTCGACCGCCGTGACCTGCCAGGCCGGGCGTTCGCTGGCCAAGGCCAGGGCGATGGCGCCGCTGCCGGTGCCCAGGTCCAGGACCTGGGCGGGCGTGGCGGGCAGCAATTCCAGGGCGGCCTCCACCAGCAGCTCGGTTTCCGGGCGCGGGATCAGCGTGTGCGGTGCCACTTCCAGGTCGAGTTTCCAGAAACCTTGCTGGCCGAGGATATACGCCACCGGCTCGCCGCTGCGGCGGCGCTGCAGGTAGCTGGCAAAGGTCAGGGCATCTTCGCTGCTGACGATTTTTTCCGGCCAGGTATGCAGGTAACTGCGCGATTTGCCCAGGGCAGCGGCCAGCAGCAACTCCACGTCCAGGCGCGCTGTCGGCGAGTCGGGCAGGTCAGCGGCGCGCAGCAGGCTGGCAATGATGGTCATTTAGTCACCTATCGCCGCCAGTTGATCGGCCTGGTATTCGGCCAGCAACGGCTCGATCACCGCATCCACGCCACCGGCAAGGATTTCGTCGAGGGAGTACAGGGTGAGGTTGACCCGATGGTCGGTAACCCGGCCCTGGGCAAAATTGTAGGTGCGGATACGCTCGGAGCGGTCGCCGGAGCCCACCAGCAGCTTGCGTTCGCTGGCAATCGCGTTGGCCGCGGCGCTGGTCTGCTGGTCGTTCAACTTGGCCGATAACCAGGACATGGCCCGCGCACGGTTCTTGTGCTGGGAACGTTCTTCCTGGCACTCCACCACAATGCCCGACGGCAAGTGAGTGATACGGATCGCCGAGTCGGTCTTGTTAACGTGCTGGCCACCCGCACCGGATGAGCGGTAGGTGTCGACGCGCAAATCCGCCGGGTTGATCTCGATGGCTTCCTGTTCGTCCGGCTCAGGCAACACGGCCACGGTGCACGCCGAGGTGTGGATACGGCCTTGGGATTCTGTCGCCGGCACCCGCTGCACGCGGTGCGCACCGGATTCGAACTTCAGCTTGCCGTAGACGTTGTCGCCCTCAACCCGGGCGATGACTTCTTTATAGCCGCCGTGCTCGCCCTCGTTCTCAGAGAGAATTTCCACGCGCCAGCCACGACGCTCGGCATAACGCGAATACATGCGGAACAGGTCGCCGGAGAAAATCGCCGCCTCGTCGCCACCGGTGCCGGCGCGGATTTCGAGGAACACGTTGCGCCCGTCGTTAGGGTCCTTGGGCAGCAACATGCGTTGCAAGTCACCCTCAAGCTCAGCGAGCTTTTCCTTGGCTTCGCGGACTTCTTCCACGGCCATTTCGCGCATGTCCGGGTCGTTGTCCTTGAGCAGGGCCTGGGCGCCTTCAAGATCGGCCTGAACTTTCAGCAGGTTTTTATAGGTGGCCACAATGGGCTCAACTTCGGCGTATTCCTTGGAATAAGCGCGGAACTTGGTTTGATCGGAAATGACCTCGCCATCGCCGAGCAAGGCGGTCAGTTCTTCGAAACGGTCCTGGAGCACGTCCAGTTTATTGAGCAGTGACGCTTTCATTGCGGTTTTTTATCCGAAGAGCTGTCTGACGCGCCCTCACCGAGGGCAAAGAGTTCCTGGGCCATGGCCAGCGCATCGAGGCGGCCTTCGGCGGTAAGCTTTTTCAACTGGACGCTAGGGGCGTGAAGCAGTTTGTTGGTCAGGCCACGGGCCAATTGCATCAGCACCTCTTCGGCGCCGCTGCCGTTGGCCAGCATGCGCTGGGCCTTGAGCAACTCTTCATCACGCAGGCGTTCGCCCTGCTGACGATACGCCTTGAGCACATCCACTGCCGCCAGTTCACGCAGGCGCACCATGAAATCTTCAGCGCCGGTGCTGACCATTTCCTCGGCGGCCTGGGCGGCGCCCTGACGGCTCTTGAGGTTTTCGGCGACGACTTCGTGCAGATCATCGACGCTATAGAGGTAAACGTCGTCCAACTCGCCGACTTCGGGCTCGATATCCCGCGGAACGGCGATATCTACCATGAAGATCGGCTTGTGCTTGCGCAGCTTCAATGCGCTTTCGACCGCGCCCTTGCCAAGAATCGGCAACTGGCTGGCGGTGGAACTGATGACGATATCACTGCGTACCAGTTCAGCGGGAATGTCCGACAGCAGCACCGCATGGGCGCCGAACTGCTCGGCCAGAATGCTGGCGCGCTCCAGGGTGCGGTTGGCGACCACAATACGCTTCACGCCAAGGTCGTGCAGGTGACGGGCCACCAGGGTGATGGTTTCCCCGGCACCGATCAGCAGGGCTTGGCTGCGCTGCAAGTCGCTGAAGATCTGCTTGGCCAGGCTCACGGCGGCAAAGGCCACGGACACCGGGTTTTCGCCGATGGCCGTGTCGGTGCGCACTTGCTTGGCGGAATTGAAGGTGGCCTGGAACAGGCGGCCCAGCAACGGGCCGACGGTGCCGGCCTCACGGGCCACGGCGTAAGCGGACTTCATCTGGCCGAGGATCTGCGGTTCGCCCAATACCAGCGAGTCGAGACCGGCCGCCACGCGCATCATGTGACGAACTGCCGCATCCTCTTCATGCACATAAGCGCTGGCGCGCAGGTCATCGAGGCTCAAATGGTGATAATCGGCCAGCCAGCGCAGCACGACATCGGCTGAAAGATGTTCCTGCTCTATATAGAGCTCGCTGCGATTGCAGGTCGAAAGGATCGCAGCTTCGCGGCTGTCGGTGAGCCGGCAGAGCTGCTGCAGGGCCTCAACCAACTGCTCTGGCGTAAACGCCACGCGCTCGCGCACGTCTACGGAGGCAGTCTTGTGGTTAATACCGAGTGCGAGGAAGGCCATTCAATATCGCTGATGATGTCGGGAAGCCGACAATTGTCCTACTTCGAAAGATCCAGAACAACCACCGTCGTCTATTGTCCCTATACCTTATGCCTATCAATGCGCTTTTGTAGGAGCGAGCTTGCTCGCGAAAAACCTGAGAGCGCCGCTGAGCGCCAGGCGTCCCGCGTTATCGTTGACGATTTTCGCGAGCAAGCTCGCTCCTACAAAAGGAAAGGCAAAAGGCAGCAATAGTCGTATTCCGAGTGCCCCGGTTATGTTTGGCCGAAGGCTTGTGTCATGATGATCCGACCGCAGGTTAGTCGTCCTCTTCCTATATGAATAGATCTTCCGCGTTGCTCCTCGCTTTTGTCTTCCTCAGCGGCTGCCAGGCCATGGCCCCCGTGTCGCCGGACGCTACGTCGCCGGTGGAAGACAGCACACCCGCCCCTGAAAAGCCCAAGGTTTATTCCTCGTTCAGTGAAGAAACGATCTACAGCCTGCTGACCGCTGAACTGGCAGGCCAGCGCAATCGCTTCGATATTGCGCTGGATAATTACGTGACCCAGGCCATCAACACCCAGGACCCGGGGATTTCCGAGCGAGCGTTTCGCATCGCCGAATACCTGGGCGCCGACCAGGCAGCGCTGGACACCTCGCTGATCTGGGCCAAAAACGCCCCGGATGACCTGGAAGCCCAGCGCGCCGCAGCCGTGCAACTGGCACGTGCCGGGCGCTACGACGACTCCATGGTCTATATGGAGAAGGTTTTGCAGGGCAAGGGCGACACGCATTTTGACTTTCTTGCGCTATCGGCCGCCGACACCGACCAGGACACGCGCAACGGGCTGATGAAGAGTTTCGATCGCCTGCTGCAAAAGCACCCGAAGAACAGTCAGTTGATTTTCGGCAAGGCCCTGCTGCTGCAACAGGACGATGAAGCCGACGCCGCGCTCAAGCTGCTGGAACAGAACCCGCCGGAAGAAGGCGAAATCGCGCCGATCCTGTTGCGTGCACGCCTGCTGCAAAGCCTTAACCGCGGCAAGGAAGCGATTCCGCTGCTGGAAAAAAGCATCAAGAAATACCCCGGCGACAAGCGCCTGCTCCTGACCTATGCACGCATGCTGGTTGAACAGGACCGTATGGAAGACGCCAAAGTGCAGTTTGCCAACCTGGTCCAGCAATACCCGGACGACGACGAACTGCGTTACTCACTGGCATTGGTGTGCCTGGAAGCCAAGGCCTGGGACGAGGCCAAGGGCTACCTGCAAGAGCTGATCGAACGTGACAGCCACGTGGACTCGGCGCACCTGAACCTGGGCCGCATCGCTGAAGAGCGCAACGACCCGCAGGCGGCCCTGCTCGAATATGCGCAAGTAGGCCCCGGCAATGACTATCTGCCCGCGCAGTTGCGCCAGGCCGATATCCTGATGAGCAATGGCCGCACCGACGAAGCGGAAAAACGCCTCGCCGCGGCCCGCGATGCTGAGCCGGACTACGCCATCCAGCTGTACCTGATCCAGGCCGAGACCTTATCGGCCAACAAGCAGGGCGAACGCGCGTGGAAACTGCTGCAACAAGCGTTGCTGCAATACCCCGACGATTTGAACCTGCTGTACACCCGCGCCATGCAGGCGGAAAAACGCAATGACCTGGCACAGCTGGAAAAAGACCTGCGCCTGATCATCAAGCGTGACCCGGACAACGCCATGGCCCTTAACGCTTTGGGCTATACCTTGTCCGACCGCACCACGCGCTACGCCGAAGCCAAGGTGCTGATCGAACAGGCTCATGCGCTCAACCCGGAAGACCCGGCCGTGCTCGACAGCCTGGGCTGGGTGAATTACCGCCTGGGCAACCTCGACGAGGCCGAACGCTTGCTGCGCCAGGCACTGGAGCGTTTCCCGGACCAGGAAGTCGCCGCGCATCTGGGCGAAGTGCTCTGGGCCAATGGCAAGCAACGCGAAGCCCGACAAATCTGGGAAAAATTCCTCAAGGAACAACCCGACAGCCCCATCCTGCGCAGCACCATCAAGCGCCTGACCGGATCCGAGACCCTTTAAATTTATGTTCTTGCGCCACGTTATTGTTTTCAGCTTCATCGCCCTGCTCGCCGGTTGCGCGGGTATCGGCAGCCGTGAATCCGTTGAAGGCCAGGGCAACCCGGCCCAATGGAAACAACACAAGGACCAGCTCAGCAGCATCGATGGCTGGCAGATCGAGGGCAAGGTCGGGGTACGTGCGCCGAAAGACTCTGGCAGCGGCACCCTGTTCTGGCTGCAGCGCCAGGACTACTACGACATTCGCCTCTCGGGCCCCCTGGGCCGTGGCGCAGCCCGCCTGACTGGCCGGCCGGGGCAAGTGAGCCTGGAAGTGGCCAACCAGGGCCGCTACGAGGCAACCTCCCCGGAAGAACTGCTGGAGCAGCAGATTGGCTGGAAGCTGCCCGTCTCGCATTTGGTCTGGTGGGTGCGCGGCTTGCCGGCGCCTGACAGCAAGAGCCGTCTGAGCCTCAATGGCGACAGCCGCCTCGCCACCCTGGAGCAGGATGGCTGGCAGGTCGAATATTTGAGCTATGTGGAACAAAGCGGCTACTGGCTTCCAGAACGCATCAAGCTGCATGGCACCGACCTTGATGTCACGCTGGTGATCAAGGACTGGCAACCGCGCAAACTGGGGCAATAACGTGTCCGCACAAAAATTGACCCTGCCCTCCCCGGCCAAGCTCAACCTGATGCTGCATATCCTTGGTCGTCGTGAAGATGGCTACCACGAGTTGCAGACGCTGTTTCAATTTCTCGACTACGGCGATGAGCTGACCTTTGCCGTACGTGACGATGGCGTGATCCAGTTGCACACCGAATTCGACGGTGTGCCCCACGACAGCAATCTGATTGTGCGGGCGGCAAAAAAAATTCAGGAACACTCTGGCTGCACACTCGGCATCGATATCTGGATCGACAAAATCCTGCCCATGGGCGGGGGTATCGGTGGCGGCAGCTCAAATGCCGCGACTACTTTGTTAGGCCTCAATCACTTATGGCAACTGGGCTGGGACCACGACCGCCTTGCTGCGCTGGGCCTTACGCTGGGCGCCGACGTACCGGTTTTCGTGCGGGGGCACGCCGCATTTGCTGAAGGCGTTGGGGAGAAACTCACCCCTGTAGAGCCCGAAGAACCTTGGTATGTCGTGCTGGTGCCGCAAGTATCTGTAAGTACAGCAGAAATTTTTTCAGATCCGTTGTTGACACGTAACTCTTCTCCCATTAAAGTGCGCCCCGTTCCCAAGGGAAACAGTCGAAATGACTGCTTACCGGTTGTAGCAAGGCGTTATCCAGAGGTACGTAACGCTTTGAATTTGTTAGGTAAATTTACCGAAGCAAAATTAACCGGAACTGGAAGTTGTGTGTTTGGGGGCTTCCCAAGCAAAGCTGAAGCTGATAAAGTCTCGGCCCTTCTTACAGAGACCCTTACAGGGTTTGTAGCAAAGGGAAGCAACGTTTCGATGTTGCATCGCAAGCTGCAAAGTCTGCTCTAAAAGGAACCGAGTGTTAGGCACTCGTTGCAACAGATACAGGGGCGTCGCCAAGCGGTAAGGCAGCAGGTTTTGATCCTGCCATGCGTTGGTTCGAATCCAGCCGCCCCTGCCATTTTCTAATACTCATCCAGGTTACCCTCAGCCTCTAGGTACTGCGCGTGTCCAAGATGATGGTCTTTACGGGGAATGCCAACCCCGATCTGGCTCGGCGTGTCGTACGTCAGCTGCATATCCCTCTCGGTGACATCTCTGTCGGTAAATTCTCCGACGGCGAAATTACAGCCGAGATCAATGAAAATGTCCGCGGTAAAGACGTCTTCATTATTCAGCCGACCTGCGCTCCGACCAACGATAACCTGATGGAACTCGTCGTGATGGCTGATGCCTTCCGCCGCTCCTCAGCGACTCGAATCACAGCTGTAATCCCTTACTTTGGTTATGCCCGTCAGGATCGCCGTCCGCGCTCCGCACGTGTAGCTATCAGCGCGAAAGTCGTTGCTGACATGCTGACCGTGGTAGGTATCGACCGTGTGCTCACGGTTGACCTGCACGCTGACCAAATCCAGGGGTTCTTCGATATTCCGGTAGATAACATCTACGGCTCCCCCGTTCTGGTGGATGACATCGAAGACCAGCGCTTTGAAAACCTGATGATCGTGTCCCCGGACATTGGTGGCGTCGTGCGTGCACGGGCTGTTGCCAAATCCCTGGGCGTGGACCTCGGGATCATCGACAAACGCCGTGAGAAAGCCAATCACTCTGAAGTGATGCATATCATCGGTGATGTCGAAGGGCGTACCTGTATTCTGGTTGATGACATGGTCGACACCGCCGGCACCCTGTGCCACGCGGCGAAAGCCTTGAAAGAGCACGGTGCAGCAAAAGTCTTCGCCTACTGCACACACCCTGTGCTGTCGGGCCGAGCGATCGAGAACATCGAGAACTCCGTGCTGGACGAACTGGTGGTGACCAACACCATCCCGTTGTCCGCCGCAGCTCAAGCCTGTGCACGTATCCGCCAACTGGATATTGCACCGGTCGTTGCCGAAGCGGTTCGCCGCATCAGCAATGAAGAATCGATCAGCGCGATGTTCCGTTAAGGGTCAAACCAACGGATCACCTCACTGACGAAAAGCGCCCCGCCCCAGCATTCCGCTGGGGCGGGGCTTTTTTGCCCATATCGAGTTCGGCGCTGGTCGCAAACGCCCCTCGATGATGGCTATTTTGGAGATACAACATGAACGAATTTACTCTGAACGCCCAAGCGCGTACTGACCTGGGGAAAGGTGCGAGCCGCCGCCTGCGTCACGCCGCCAACATCCCAGCCGTTGTCTACGGTGGTAACAAGCCTGCTGAATCCGTGACCATCCTGGCCAAGGAAATCGCCAAGCTGTTCGAAAACGAAGCTGCCTACAGCCACGTTATCGAGCTGAATGTCGACGGCGCCAAGCAGAACGTCATCGTTAAAGCGATGCAGCGTCACCCTTCCAAGCAGTTCATCATGCACGCTGACTTCGTTCGCGTTGTAGCTGGCCAGAAACTGACCGCCATCGTGCCTGTGCACTTTGTGGGTGAAGAAGCTCCGGTCAAGAAAGGCGGCGAGATCTCTCACGTCCTGAACGAAATCGAAGTGACCTGCCTGCCGAAAGACCTGCCTGAGTTCATCGAAGTCGACCTGTCGGCTCTGGAAATCGGCGCCATCGTTCACCTGTCCGACCTCAAGGCTCCTAAAGGCGTTGAGTTTGTTGCACTGGCTCACGGTGATGACAAAGCTGTTGCCAACGTTCACGCTCCACGCGTTGCTCCAGAAGAAGCTGAAGAAGGCGCTGCAGAGTAATTCACTCTGTATTGCCGGAGCTTGAGGAAACATCGCGGACCGAAACGTAGCGAGAAAGCGGGCGATAACGCGGCGTTTACTCTTGAGTAAATGATGTAGTGTCGTCCACTTTCGCCGCACACGGGTACGGCGATGTTATCCACAACTCCAAAGGAAGGGCCCCTGTCGTGACTGCCATTAAACTGATCGTTGGCCTGGGAAATCCAGGCGCCGAATACGAACAGACCCGGCATAACGCGGGGGCCCTTTTTGTTGAGCGTATCGCCCACGCCCAAGGCATCAATCTGGTGGCCGATCGCAAATATTTTGGCCTGACCGGGCGCTTCTCGCACCAGGGTCAGGATGTTCGTCTACTGATTCCCACCACCTACATGAACCGCAGCGGCCAGGCTGTCGCGGCGCTTGCGGGCTTCTTCCGGATCAAACCCGAAGAAATCCTGGTGGCCCATGACGAACTGGACCTGCCACCCGGCGTAGCCAAGCTCAAGCTCGGCGGCGGGCATGGTGGGCACAATGGCCTGCGCGACATCATCGCGCAGTTGGGCAATCAGAATAATTTTTACCGTCTGCGGCTCGGCATTGGCCACCCAGGCGTTGCCAGTATGGTTTCAAATTTCGTCCTGGGTCGTGCGCCACGCGCCGAACAGGAAAAACTCGATGCCAGCATCGATTTTGCCCTCGGCGTGCTGCCGGATATCTTCGCCGGTGAATGGAACCGTGCGATGAAAAACCTGCACAGCCAGAAGGCCTGACTCTTACCGAGGGGAAACACCATGGGATTCAATTGCGGCATCGTCGGCCTGCCCAACGTCGGCAAATCCACCCTGTTCAACGCCCTGACCAAGTCCGGTATTGCGGCGGAGAACTTCCCCTTCTGCACCATCGAACCCAACAGCGGCATTGTGCCGATGCCGGACCCGCGTCTTGACGCACTGTCGGCCATCGTCAATCCCAAGCGCATCCTGCCGACCACCATGGAGTTCGTCGACATCGCGGGCCTCGTCGCCGGCGCCTCGAAAGGTGAAGGCCTGGGCAACAAGTTCCTGGCCAACATCCGCGAAACCGATGCCATCGCCCACGTGGTCCGTTGCTTTGAAGACGAGAACGTGATTCACGTCTCCAACAGCGTCGACCCGAAACGCGACATCGAGATCATCGACCTGGAACTGATCTTCGCCGACCTCGACAGCTGCGAGAAGCAACTGCAGAAAGTCGCGCGTAACGCCAAGGGCGGCGACAAGGATGCAGTGGTCCAAAAGGGCTTGCTGGAGCAACTGATCGCGCACTTCACCGAAGGCAAGCCAGCGCGCAGCCTGATGAAGAACATGGGCGCAGACGAGAAGGCCGTGATCAAGGGCTTCCACCTGCTGACCACCAAGCCTGTGATGTACATCGCCAACGTTGCCGAAGACGGCTTCGAGAACAACCCGCTGCTCGACGTGGTCAAGGCCATTGCCGACGAAGAAGGCGCCATCGTTGTTCCGGTGTGCAATAAGATCGAAGCGGAAATCGCCGAACTCGATGACGGCGAAGAAAAGGACATGTTCCTCGAGGCCCTGGGCCTGGAAGAGCCTGGCCTGAACCGCGTGATCCGCGCCGGCTACGAAATGCTCAACCTGCAGACCTACTTCACCGCCGGTGTCGAAGAAGTCCGCGCCTGGACCGTCAAGGTTGGTGCCACTGCGCCACAGGCCGCCGGCGTGATCCACACCGACTTCGAAAAAGGCTTCATCCGCGCCGAAGTGATCGCCTACAACGACTTCATCCAGTTCAAGGGTGAAGCGGGTGCCAAGGAAGCCGGTAAATGGCGCCTGGAAGGCAAGGACTACATTGTTAAAGACGGCGATGTGATGCACTTCCGCTTCAACGTATAAGCGTTAGCTGAACACCCTGCCCGATACAAGAAACCGACGCATTGCGTCGGTTTTTTGTTGCCTCCTATTTCTATCTACCGCTCAACTAAAGGCCCTCTACATAGAAACCTTAATCATCCAGATCCGGCGATCCATTTGAACGATGAATCCCTCAACTCTTAAGTCTTCTCCTACACTAAACGCTCAATAACCAACACTAAAGCACTTGAATAATACAGCGCACTGACATAGTTAATATTTCACACATTCTCCTGCAGCATTTTCATACTCACAGCCACGATGACTTTTTTGATTATTTGCGTTCTACTGGCCGTACGCCAACAGCGTTCTATCAACAGTGAAGTGATAGCGATAGTGGAGTACCCGGACTATGTCAGCCTCTTACAAAATAACAAATGAGACATACCTCCCCTCTGTTGAAGCCTTGGACATCGAGCGTACGCTCAAGAGTACTGCGGCGCTCGATATCGACATTCTATTATTAGGAGAGACGGGGACGGGCAAGGATACCTTGGCCCAACGGATCCATCGTTTGTCGGGGCGACGAGGTCATTTTGTCGCCGTGAACTGCGCCGCCATCCCGGAAAGCCTCGCAGAGAGCCAACTGTTCGGCGTCAACAGCGGCGCCTATACCGGAGCAGTGCAATCACGTGCGGGTTTTATCGAAGCCGCTCACCTGGGTACCTTGTATCTGGATGAAATCGACAGTATGCCGCTCTCCATGCAAGCCAAACTGCTACGGGTACTGGAATCAAGGGGTGTGGAACGGCTGGGCTCAACCCGGTTTATCCCGGTAGACATGCGAGTCATCGCCTCTGCGCAGCAATCCCTGCATGAGATGGTCGAGCAGGGAAGGTTCAGGCGCGACCTGTATTTCCGCCTTAACGTCGTAAATATCAATCTGCCTCCGCTGCGCAATCGCCGTGACCGAATCGTCCCGTTGTTCCTGAATATGATTCAAGAGGAAGCCGAGCACTATAAGTGTCTCGCCCCAAACCTGTGCAGCGAGTTGGTGCAACAGTTGCTGTGCCACCCATGGCTGGGGAATGTGCGTGAGCTGCGCTCCACTGCCAAACGTTTCGTGCTGGGTCTGGCGCCGTTATCAAGCTCCCCCTCGAACGTTACAAACGAGCCAATCAACCTGAAAGAACGCCTGCAACAAATCGAGAAAGCTCTGATTGAAGAGTCGTTGCGTCGTCATACCTACTGTGTGGACGAGGTGGCTGTAGAGTTGGGGATGGCGAAGAGAACGCTTTACTATCGAATGAAACAACTAGACATACAGTAACCCGCTGCGCAGGCCACAGGCACCGAAGAAATCCCCAGATACACCCTTCAAGTAAAAGCTGGAACCATATTCGCCCCAGAACCACACAAGGATGAGCCTGATATATTTAGTGCCTATTGGAAGCAACAATATTGCAACTACATATCAAGACTCAAACACCATTTCTTAGATATTGGAGTATCACTATGAGTGTTTCTGGCATTAACCCGCAAACCTATCAAGTCCCTGTCCAAAGCTCCGGCGGCGGCGAAAACGAAGACCTTAAAGCAGAAAGGAAAGCAGCGGTTCGCGAATCCCTGAAGGAAAGTATTGAAGCCTTCAAGATCTCTGAGAAGAAAAAGAACATCGACGCGATGCGCTAAATAGCATTACCGCCCTTTGTCACCAAAGGGCGGTTTCCCCAGGAGGTCTATATGCAGATAAAAGAAGTCGATGTATTACGCGAATATCAAAACGGGCTCACAGCTCGCAGGCCCCCTACCCAACCTACACACCACGGCGAAGACGTGAGCTTTTTCAGCTCGTTATTGGAACCGTCGATGCATCGGGCTACCGCCACGTCACCCTCGAATGCCCTGACCGACGCTTTGCAGCATCTGGACAAGGCGAGAAGTGGCATGAGTCGGGGCCTGAAAGACTTCAACAATGAGTTCAAAGAGAAAAATCGGCTTAACTATGCCTCCCATCTTTCAGACTCCGTACTGCTGACCCAAACCCTGGTGAAGTGCGTCGGCAAGGGCGCGCAATGCCTAGAAAAAGTCAGCAACCTGCAGTAGGAAAAAATGATTCGTTTTCTATCCATCGGATTAGTTTTCTCGCTGACGCTGATACTGGGCGGCTGCGGCGAAAGTGTCGAACTGCATCGCCAACTCTCCGAGCAGGATGCCAATGAGGTCATCGCAGAACTGGCTGACAAACACATACGCGCACAAAAAGTGCCTGCCAAGGACGGCGTCGTGGTGCGTGTCAATGCAGCCGATATCAGCCGCGCCGTTCGCACACTGGAAGCGGTCGGATTGCCGAAGGTCGCCCGTGCCACACTGGGTGACACCTTCCGCAAGGAGGGCGTCATCTCTACCCCACTGGAAGAGCGTGCCCGGTATATCTATGCACTGTCCCAGGAGTTGGAGGCGACACTGTCAAACATCGATGGCGTCATCGTCGCTCGCGTGCACGTGGTGTTGCCCGAACGCGTGGCTCCCGGTGAGCCCGTCCAACCCGCCTCCGCCTCGGTGTTCATCAAGCATGACCCGCGACTGGAGCCCGACAGCATCCGGGCGCGCGTACGCAGGATGGTATCCAGTAGTATTCCCGGCATGACCACTGCATTGGATAACGCGCAGAAGCTCACGGTGGTTTTTGTGCCGGCAGCGGCTTACCAAGAGCAACAGCGCCTGAGCTATTTCGGTCCGTTCCTGGTTCCCGAGGAAGACATCGGTTTTTGGCGTACCACTGTCAGCTTGTTGGTTATCGGCGCGATACTGACGCTCGTCGCTGCGCTGTTCTGGCGCATACGAGGCCAACGATCAAGGCAGGATCCTGTCAGCCCCAGCGCATCTACCGAATGAGTGATCATCTGGCCTGGGCCCAATGGTGGGCCAGTCCGTGGCGGTTTTCGCACCCGGATGCGACCAGCGCCCAGGCCTACCACGCATTACCCGCCCTGTGTCGCAGCCAACCCGCACTGGCGTGTGCAGCGTTGGGCATCGAACCGTGCCTACCTCCCCCTCCCTGTGCAACGGTGCTTGGTTTGGCCCTGGCTTCACGAGAGCAGTTCGATCTGGCGATAGCGCTACTGGAGCTTACGTGCCATCCCAACGTCGACAGCCCCTTGTACGATGAACACCGCAAGTGGTGTGAGCGCCTTGCAAAGGCCCTGCACCCTGACGCCCTGTTGCAGCCGGAGAATGATCCACTGCAATTGCTGAGGGCGTGGGTTGAGCCTGCTGTCTGGCAACGTCTTCGGCTGCGCTTGCCCCCTGACCGGGTGCAGGCGCTTGAAACCACTCACCTGCCACTCGACGACGCGCATGGCCGGCTCAATACGCTGTGGCAGGCGATTGTCTGGCGTATCGAAGCAACGGGCAGCGAAACAAATCGTCGTTAACTGCAACACGCCAGAGCATTGTCTATGTTGACCCTACGCAAAATCGAATTGCACAACGGCGCTTGCGGGCAGCCAAAAGTATTGATTACCCGGGAGATGCTCGCCGATTGCGTTCAGTCCGCGCAGTTGCTGGGTAGCGCACAGACCCAAGCTGAAGAGTTGCTGCGCCAGGCGGCTGAGCATCGCGAAGAAATGCTCGAGCAGGCCCGCCTCGACTTCTGGTCACGTGCCCACGCGCAACTCAGCGCGTGGGAGCGCCAACGCCAGACGATGTGTGACAGCCTCGAACACTACGCAACATCCATTGCCAACCGAGCCTTCCACTGCCTGTTGGAAGAAGTGCCTCCCCCAAAGCGTCTTTCGGCATTGGTCAAACAGTTGGTAGCGACGCAAATTCCACCTATCAAGGCAACCTTGGTTTGCCACCCGCGCGAGCATGAGCAGATAGCCCAAGCCTTGGCCCGGTTGGGCTCTACACCCTGGAAGCTTCGCCCCGATGACCAGATCAAACCTCAATCACTGCTACTGGAAACAGATGAAGGCGATTTTCGTATCGACTGGGCCTCGATGCGAGAAATATTGTTTACAGGCGAGTAGGACATAGCGGTAGAGGCAGGCGATATCTTTAAAAAAATGTCTGCCGATGGAACTGGTGGCAAACAACCCGCCACACAGTTCAGACACATCTGGAGTAAAAATCATGGACTTTCACGGAAACCTGAAAAACCATCTATTGAAGCAAGTTCAGGCTGATATCAAGCGAGTGAACACAGCCTATAAAGATCCGGTTGCGCTCGATGCAGATATCGAATATTTCAGCGACCTTGTGAAACAACAGAAGCTCTCTCTTATCGCGTTCAACGAACACACGCGCTCCAGGCATACGCTGCTCAAAACAGCGCTGGACGGCGTGCAATAAGTTGCAAGCACTCCTTGCCGGTTGGCTGAATAGCCACGAAGGGCAGCTGACTTTGTTTGAGAACGACGACGAAATCATCTTTCAACGCGTTTCGAACAGACTGCTGGTAAAGGTCCAGTTAACCAAAGCGGACGAAGACAAAGCCCAGCTGCGCACCTGGATGCGTCTGGGAGGCCCCAGCCTGAGCTATTTTCACGGCGCAGTGGCATTGGCGCCGACCACCGGTGCGCTTTGGCTTATTCAATGTGTGGAGAGGGGGCACGGCGAGCATCTGGCGAAGTGTCTCGAATCCCTTCTCAACCAACGCGACACCTGGCGCGCCATTGTCGCGCGCCAGGCGCGGCCTGTACGCACATTCATACCCACGTCGCTGCGCTCGATATCGCACTAATCAGAGACTTTCCCATGCCTGACAAAAACGACAAGCACAAACGCTTGCGCCCTCACGTACCTGCTTCGACCCACCGCGCCGCCTGGTGTTGGCTCATCATGCTGCCTGGGTGGCTGCTGCCACTGGATAGCGCGCTGGCCGCAATCCCTCCCGAATGGAAAAACACGGCCTACGCTTATGAAGCCCAGCACAAACCGGTGCGCGAAGTGCTGGAAGATTTTGCCCAGACATTTGGTACTCAGCTTCAGGTCGAAGGGCTGCTCGAAGGTAACGTCAACGGCAAGATACGCGCTAATACGCCACAGTCATTGCTCGACCGGTTGGGGGTCGAACACCGTTTCCAATGGTACATGTACAACAACACCCTTTATATCAGCACCCTGGACCAGCAAGAATCCGCACGCCTGGAAGTCTCTTCCGAGACCATCGCAGACCTCAAGCAAGCGCTGACCGATATAGGCTTGCTCGACAGTCGTTTCGGCTGGGGCGAGTTGCCGGAAGACGGTGTTGTGCTGGTCTCCGGCCCGAAAGTTTATATCGAACAAATCAAGCGTTTCAGCAGCCAGCGCCGTTCCGCGGATGAAAAACAGAGCGTGTTGAGCTACCCACTGAAATTCGCCAGCGCGGCGGACCGCCAAATGGAATACCGCAACGAAAAAATCACCATCCCCGGTGTAGCCACCATGCTACGAGGGCTTCTGGAACCGCGCTCAACCTCAACCTCGACCTCTTCGGCACAGGCTCAACGCTCCATCACCCAGCCCGCGTTCATTACGCCCGTGGTTCCACGCTTGAGCAACCCGTTGCTGGGGCAAATGCTCGGCTCCACCGCGACAACCGGGCTGAACGGCTCTACCGATACAGGCATGTCAATCACCCCACGTGCCCCGGTCAGCCCAGCCCGTATCCGCGTCGAAGCCGACTTGCGCAATAACGCCATCCTGATTTATGACGTGCCGGAACGGCAGGCGATGTATCGCGAACTGATCACTCAACTCGACGTGGCACGCAAACTGGTGGAAATCGATGCAATCATCCTCGACATCGAGCGCACGCAACTGCGCGAATTCGGGGTGAGATGGGGCTTTCAGAACAGTCGCTTCAGTGGCGCATCCAACCTGATTTCCGGCAACGCTCAACTGACAATTGAAAACCGTGGTCGTTTCGACGCGGAGATACGCGCGCTGGAAGCCAAGGGCCTGGCAACCATGGTATCCAATCCGTCAGTGCTGACACTGGAAAACCAGCCGGCGGTGATTGATTTCAACCGAACCCAATACCTGACCAGCGGTCGGCAAAACGCTACGATTCTGCCGATCACCGTGGGCACCGGCTTCCAGGTCGTGCCGCGCGTCATCACGAGCCGTGGCGGTCATCAGATCCAGCTGTTGGTAGATATCGAGGACGGTAACTTCGAAGATGCCAACCCTACTCCCGGCAGCTTCGATGTACGCCGAGGCAAAGTCAGCACCCAGGCCATCATGTCCGAAAAACGCTCGCTCGTGATCGGCGGTTTCCACGTCACCGAAAGCATCGACAAGCACAGCAAGGTGCCCCTGCTGGGTGATATTCCTCTATTGGGCAAGGCGTTGTTTTCCTCGACTGAACGACAGAACAATCGGCGCGAACGTCTGTTTATCCTCACGCCACGCGTCATCGGCGACCAGGCCGACCCGTCACGTTACCTGCCCCAGGCAGACCAGGCCCAATTGCAGGCCGCTCTCACCCCCCTGGTCAGGCGCTATGACCCTCACCAGCCGGAGATCAAGCGCAGTGACATTATCAGTACCCTGGCGCATCTGGTCGCAGGGCAAGTGCCCAAAGCGTTCAAGGTAGCGCCGATGCCCCTGGGGTTGAACACCTTGTGCAGCACCCGCAACTTGCTGGCGCTGAACACCGAGCGCAGCCAATGGTACGCCGGCCCGCAGTACAACGTAGCCGTGGTGGTGCTGCGCAATCAGTTCAACCGCAATGTGCGTATCGACGAAAAGGAATGCAGTACGTCGCAAACCCTGGCCGTGAGTGTCTGGCCGCGCGCCTGGCTCAAGCCTGGCGAGGAAGCAGAAGTGTTTATCGCCATGCGTCCGGTGGTCAAGGATGAACACGTCAGCGTGCCCCGTCCCTCCCTGATCACTCCAACCCAAAAGGCCAAGCCATGAAACATCGCTTGCTGTACGTCACCCTGATCGGCGCGGCGCTGCTTGTCGCCGGCTGTACGCCCACCTGCAAGGGCGACTCCTGCTCACGTCCGCAATCGACCCAGGACAAGCTGGTGATCTGGTGGCCTCCACAAATGCGCGTCGAACCCGGCCCTGCCGGGGAGCGCGCGGACTATCAGACAGTGTCGCTGGAACGATGAGCGCCCAAGGAACCCCGGCCGATGAACGCCAGGTATTCCTCGACAGCCTGGTGGGCGGCTCTGCCGCTCACCTGACACTTGGCCCGGGGGTAACGGCCAGCAGCCTGCAAGCCGGACCCCGTCAGGGCCTGGCCCTGCACGTGGCTCGCGAGGCACTGCAAGCTTCACAATTGCAGAACGTGCTGGAGCGGCGTTTCGAGCAAGCCGTGGCATTCGATGGCTGCTTTATCTACGTTGATGCACAGGACGCTCTGGTGATCTGGCATGCACTGCCCCCACAGCGCAACCTGCTCAACAGGCTCCTCAGCCGAATGTTGTCGTTGGCCAACCTTGAAACCCTGGATGCGCGTACCCGGCGCTGATCAACGCAGATCAAGCTCCGGCAATTCCAGGGTTTCACGCTTGGCCTCATCATCAAGCTCGCGCAGGGTGCGGTAGATCAATGCCACGGCCTGCAGGGTTTCACGAGGAATGGTCGCCCCCAGCTTGTTCGGGTACAGCGTACGGGCCAACCACACGCACTGGATCACCGGTACATCGGCCGCTTTGGCGCGAGCGATCAACGCACGGGCGTCATCATCAGTCCCTTTGCTCACCAGCAGGGGCAGCGGCGTTTCACCGGGGCGGTAATACAAGGCCACGGCATAGTGCGTCGGGTTGACCACCAGCATATCGGACTCCTCCAGCTTGGGCAGCTTGACCTTCGGCTCCTCCTGGGCCAATTGCTGTGCCAGGGCGCGGCGCTGGCCCTTCACGTGGGGATCGCCCTCCATGTCCTTGTACTCTTTCACGACCTCGACCTGGGTCATGCGCATGCGCTTGGCAAAGAAGTACTTCTGCATCGCCAGGTCGATAAGCGCCAGCACCAGCAATAACCCAAGACAGGCATGCAGCAGATAGCGGAACAGGGCGATCAATCCCAGGATGTAGCTTTGCAGATCGCTGCTGGCCATATTGATCAACACCCCCAGGGAAGGCCAGATCACCACGTACAGGATCAGGCCCAGCAGTGTTGCCTTGACGATGCTCATCAACAGGTTCATTACCGACTGGACAGAGAACATTTGCTTGAGTTGGCTGAGCGGGTTCAGACGATTGAAGTCCAGCTTCAAGGAGTCCGGTGCGAACAGAATCCCGAACTGCATCCAACTGCTGACCAGCTTGGTGATAATCGCCACCGCGGCCATCAGCAGGGCGAAGGAGAAAAACACCATCAAGCCTTCGACCATCACTTCTTCCAGCGCCTGCGGGAAAGGCAAGGACAGGCGCGAGATCGGCAGCAGCATCAACTGCTGGAAACGTTGCAAGCTGCTCTCGGCGGTGAACAAGGCGATTTCGCTGATGGCTGTCAGCACCAGTAGCTTACCCACATCCTGGCTTTGGGCGACTTGGCCTTTCTTACGCTGATCGCGCAGCTTCTTGGCTGACGCGGGGTGCTTCTTTTCCCCCGAATCACTCATGACAGCGAGACCTCGAAAAACACGCCCAGGGAATGCTTGAGGTCTTTAAGCAAGCCCATGCGTCCGACGATCAGGTCCTGCAGCAACGCAAAATACAACAACAGCACTCCGATACCCGCCAGGCTCTTGAGGGGCGGCGCCAACGTACTCACTTGCAATTGCTGACTGTAGACCCCCAGCAGGGCAATGCCGAACTCCAGCAACAGCAGCACTGCAATAAAGGGCGCGGCGTAGAGCATCATGTGCGTGAAGGTATCGCCCAGCAGGCCGACAAATACATCGAAGCCATCGGCAGCGGGCAGCGGGAACCACACCGTCGGTGGCCAGAGCAGATAGCTGTCCCAGATCACCTGCGTCAACGCCCCAAGGCCCATGCTGGTCATCAGCAGAAAAATCGCCAATTGCTTGAACAAGTGCCCGACTGGCGTCGCGTCTGGCCCAAGCGAGGGGTTGAGCTGCCCACCGGCCAAAGCGCCCCGCTGGTTGTCCAGCAACGCCCCAACCGACTCGAACAGCCAGAACGGCATGGACAGCAACACGCCCAGCAATAATCCCAGGGCCAACTCTTTGAAGACCAGCCCACCGAGCATCAGCGCCGAGTATTCCTGGCCCGCCAGCATGACGTGAATGGCAGGTGCAGGCAGCAGTGCCATGACCATCACAATGGTGTGCCGCAGCATGCCGCGTATATGTTGAAAACAGAATGCCGCCACGAGGAAGGCACAGGGGTAGATACGCGCCATGGCGACCAGCAGGCTGGGCAAATACTCAAGATATAGCAGCACAGGCAAGACCTCAGTGCAGGGCCGAGCGACCGATCATGTCAAAGGTCACGTTCATCAACTGGATCAACTCCACACCGATCCAGCGGCCGGTCATGATCAGGGTGATCCCCACTGCCACCAGCTTGATACCAAAGGGTAACGTCTGGTCCTGTACCTGCATCAGCGCCTGCACCAGGGAGGTCATGACCCCCACCACCACCGCCACAATCAGCGGCGGCGCCGTCAGCATCACTACCAGCAACATGCCCTGCTTGAATAATACGATGGGTTCCATAGGCCACTCAGAGATAGGAAAGGAACAGGCTGTCGAGCAACCGCGACCACCCGGAGACCATCACGAACAAGAGCAATTTGAGCGGCAGGGAAATGGTCATGGGCGAGACCATTTGCATCCCCAGCGCCAACAAGAGATTGGAGACAATCAGGTCAATCACGATGAAAGGGATATAGATCAGGAAGCCGATTTCGAACCCCGCCTGCAACTGTGACAGCACAAAGGCCGGCGCCAGCAGGATCAGATCCTCACGTTGGACATCCTGTGCCATCTGTGCCGGCCACATGCGCATGGCATTTTCCAACAGGTGGGTAAGGATATCCGGGTCACTGTTGCGCAGCATGAAGGTGCGCAATGGTTTGATCGCCTCCATTCCCGTCTGCTGAAGTGTGCCCACGCTGGTCAGGTCCAGGGGCGACACCTTGACGATCTCGGCCATCTCATAGCCTACAGGCGCCATGATGAACAGGGTGGCCGCCAGGGCAATACCATTGATGGCCATGCCCGGAGGCACCTGCTGCACACCGATGGCATTACGGGTGATCATCAGCACAATCACGATCTTCAGGAACGCCGTGCAGACGACCAACAGCATGGGCATCAACGACAATGCCCCCAGAAATATTGCCAGGACGACCGGATCTATTCCCTGGAAACTACTCATCGAGAAAAGATCACGCGAGTCATCTGCAGCCCCAGCCGCCCGTCCACTTCAACCAACTGGCCCTGGCCGAGGGGGCGGTCGCCGTAGTAGAGCCCCGCAGTGCCAGGGGCATAGCCGGCGACTCCCAGCACCGCGCCGGGCGCAAGGTTGCGCAACTCGCCGAGGGTCAGGTTCAGCGTACCGCACCGTACATTGAGCGCCATGCTCAGCTCGTCGAAGGGTTCATGCCCGAACACATCCATCACCGCGGTTTCATCCTCATGCCCTGAGTAGGGTTGTGTTGCAAAATCCTCGTCCACAAACATATCCTCGATAGAAGTAAGGGTAAGACGCGTCGGCCCGGATCCAGCGTCGATCCAGCCCACCAGACGCTGTTTGCCAACCTGTACGTGGCCGGTTCCCGACGCACTGAAAAAGGCTCGTTCAAGCACCAGCACGTCACCGGCACGCAAGCTGCGCAGCTGGTGCATGGACAACCGCAGGCGCCCGAGCGTTACGTCCACCGCCAGCTGAAACTGCGCCGGCATTGGCTCAGCCTTGAGCCGCCACGGCCCCGCCTTGCATAGCGCCAGAAAGCTCTCGACAGACAGCCACAGATAGCCCGTGACGCGAGAGGCGCCGAGCGTCACGCAGAGTCGACAACCAAAGTTCAAGGGGCGGGGGCCGGGCAGCAAACGCAGGTAACCAAACAGCGCTTGCACCTGAGGGCTCAGATGATGCTGAAACAACTCCCAGAACCAGGCGTCGGGATCGTTGCCGGCCTGCGCGAACGTCACCGGGCATTCACCCATCAGGCTAAACTGCGGTCCTGGCTCACTGAAGGCCACTACCCCACAGGCGGTTTCGAAGCAAAGCGGCTGGATGCCCACCGGAGCAGTACCAGGCTCCATTCTCAACTCGCCTCTCGAACCGGCGACCTCGAACGGCATACACAACCCTTGCCCCAACCGCTGCCGGGCAACCGCAATATCGGCTTTGAATGTGGGAAATATCAGAGGTGGCAGCATCATGCCTGCGCCGATTTTGCCAGATACACATTGACGGGCTGGCGCAGGCTCGCCGCCAGCCGTTGCTCACATTGTTGGCGTACGCCACTGAGCCAGCGCGCCGTGTTGTCTTGCTCCGCCTCCAGCTCGACATTCCAGCTCCCCTGCTCCCGGCGGATACTGGCGTTGACCCGTCCCAGGCGGCCCAGGTGAAAAACCGCCATCATCGGCCATTGCGAACCGACGAGCATTCGCGGCGCCAACTGCTCGGTCAACGCCTCGATCATGGCCACATCGCCCGAGGCTTTGATTGCGTTCAGAGACGTTCCATATCCCCCGCCGTCCTGGCCCCCATCGTTAAACAACCGGGCGAAGAATCGTCCTTGCTCCCAAGGCACCAGGGCGCCGAATTCAGGCGCACGGTCATCACGAGACTCACGCAGACGCGGACGTTCAGGCGGACTAACTGAAACCTGTTTCATATCGGCTCCTGCGTCAGTAACTTAGATAACTCTTGGATTTTTTCCACCTGGCGCAAGCACAAGGTGACGTGTTTCTGCGCGTGGTCGACCTGTGCAGCCTGCTCTTGCTGCCGCTCTTTGAGTTGCAACAACTGGCCTTCTTCACGCCGGGTACCCGCCGATAATTGCCGCTCCGTGGCATTCCAGTTTTTCAGCGCCTTGAACGTCACCACCTGCCCCTGGTGCAGACTCAACAACTCGGCGCATTGCCGGGCCTCTTCCAGGCGGGTTTGTTCGAGGACTTCTTGCGCCTCCAGGATGTGCGCGACCAGCGCTTGCTGCGCCCGTTTTGCCTCACGCAGCGCACGCTCGGCGCGGTCAGCGTGGTGTCGACGCAAACGTCGCAGAGTGTCGATTTCACCCGGTAACACTTCAGAATGGGACATGGGCGGTCAGCTCAGCCAATTGATCCATGGTGGCGGCAAGCGGCGAAGGTTCGCGCAAGTCCTGGCGCAGAAAGCCATCCACCGCCTGCCGACTATCAACTGCCAGGTCGGTGAGCGCATCGTTGCCGGGCTGATATTCCCCTAGCTTGAGCATCAGCTCGATCTGCTGGTAAGCCGACAGCAAGCGTCGTAACGCCGTACCGGCACGGATATGCACGGGCTCGGCGACATTGCTCAGAATCCGCGAAAGGCTGGCCAGTACATCGACCGCCGGGTAGTGGCCGCGCTCGGCCAGCTTGCGCGACAGGACGATATGACCGTCGAGCAGAGAGCGCACCTCATCCGCCACCGGATCGTTCATGGAGTCCTGTTCGATCAGCACTGTATAGATGGCCGTGATCACGCCTTCACGGGTCAAGCCGGCACGCTCCACCAAGCGTGGCAGCAAACTGTAGACCGACGGCGGCAGACCACCGCGCCCCAAGGGTTCACCGGCAGCCAGGCCGATTTCACGCTGGGCCCTGGCAAAACGGGTCAGAGAGTCGATCAGCAACAGCACACGCTGACCCTTACGCCGGAAACCTTCGGCCAGCGCGGTTGCCGTGAACGCGGCACGCGCGCGCTCCATGCTTGAGCGGTCGGAGGTTGCGCACACCAACACGGCCTTGGCACGCAACTGCTCGTCCAGTTCGTGATCAAGAAACTCGCGCAACTCCCGGCCCCGCTCCCCGATGAGACCGAATACGATCACATCGCACTCCACGTTACGGGCGATCTCGGCCAACAAGGTGGTCTTGCCACAACCGGCACCGGCAAACAGCCCCACACGCTGCCCCTCCCCCAGGGTCATCAGGCCATCAATCGAGCGCACACCCGTGGCCAGTGCACGGTTGATCCGCGGCCGTTCGGTAGGAAGAGGCGCCTCACATAACACGGTGGTCGCCCCAGGTATTTCCGCTTCCACGAACGCGCCCACACCATCGCCCGCAATCGGGCGACCAAAACCATCCAGCACCTGTCCCAACAGCTCATCACCGACCCGAACCTGATGCGGAACCCCCAACCGCGCAACGCTGGCCCCTACACGCACGCCTTCCAGATTGCCCAGGGCACTGAGCACCGCATCGCGCTGATCGAACCCGATGATCTCGGCGAGCATGTAGTCGCCCGGTGCTTTTTCGACTTGGCACAGGTCGCCAATACGGGCCTGCGGCAATCGGCATTGCAACAGCATGCCGTTCACGCGTTGAATACGACCGAGCATCGTCACCGGTGCGAAGCTGCTCAACGCCTGTGACTGGTTCAGTTGCCAGGCCTCCAGACGCTCCTGCAGCGAACCCTTCACCAGCCCACCTCATAACGTTGCTCGCCGTCGAAAACCACTTTGCTGTTATCGATCAAAACCAGGCGCAGACCATCCACTTCATCACCCACGAATAAGCGGGTTCCTTCTTCCAGCACCACGTGGCCATTCGGACCGCCCACTATCTGCAAGATCTTGAACGGTAACCTGCCATCGCGTACCCGTACGCGACTGATTACCGGCACCACCGTGTCGAATTGCTCGGCAAAACGGTCGAGCATGCGCGCAATCAGTTCCACTTCATCCTGGGAAACAACACCATTGAGGGCAATCTGACCATTGACGATCTGCAAGCTGACACGCTGGAGCAATTCGCGCTCGTTGAGCATCCTCATGAGTTGCTGGCGCACCTCAATGGGTGAGTCCAACCCAGGTTTCTGAATGACCGCAGGCATCAGCGATGCCTGGGCTTCGCGCTCACCGCTGAAGATAATGCCAACCGCAGCGATGATCACGGCGCATAGCAGCACCAGGCTGACCAGGCGTTTTTGCTGCAACGCGGAAATGGAAGACAGCGTCAGCGGCAATGGCGCCGGGGGCAAGGGTGCCGTTGCCGGCTGGGGCGGCTTGAGCACCGATGCCTGGCGCCAAGGATGATCGGCAGGGCTGACACACAAGCTGACAGAGCCAATCACAAACGGCGTGTTGAGTGCCAGATCGCCGATCTGCGCCAACATTTGCCCATCGCTGTTTTTCAGCAACCCCGCTTCAGCCTGCACTGACCAGCGCCCTTCAAGCAATAACAGGCGTGCGTGGTGCTCGGCGACACCAGGGTCATCCAGCAAGAGGTCGGCGCCCGCGTTGGCGCCAAGGCTCCATTGCTCGCCAAACAGAGGCAGCGCGGCCCCTTGATGCGAACCATCCAACACTCGGAGTTCGAACATCAGTACGTCCCCCCGTACTCTGCAAGTAGCGATGTGTTCATGCCAATGTCCCGTGCATCAACTCATCCTGGCCAAGGTCAAAACGCCCCAGCACCTTGACCTTGGAATTGCTCCCCAGCTCGGCGAAAGACAACACCGGTACATGGTTGAACTCCTCAAGCAACAAGGTTCGCAAGGGGCTGCGCAAATCCTGCGCCACCAACAACACGCTTTTAATTTTTGCGCGTGCACTGAAGGCCTGGTTGAGCAGGTTGATCAGCGCAGCGCTATTGTCGCCGTCGAGTGCAAAGAACACCCCGGTCTGGGTCTGACGCAGTGCCTCGCGCAACACGTTTTCGGTCTGCGGTGACAACAGCCAGGCATGCAGCCCATCGGCCTCGCTGTACTGGTGGTAGATCTGCGACTTGAGGGCAATGCGCGCATAGTCAGCCAGTGCTTCGGGCTCACGTTCGTGCTGGCCGTATTCGATCAGCGATTCGACAATCAACCTCACGGCGCGCAGCGGAACCCCTTCGCTGGCCAGGCGTTGCAGCACCGCCGAAAAGCGCGAGATCGGCATGATGCGCTGCAGCTCCTGCACCAGTTCGGGTTGATTGTTCTCCAGCCAACTGAGGATCGCCTTGCTCTCCTGAATCCCCAGGAACTGTGGCCCGCTGAGCATCATCGCCTTCTTCATGCGCTCGACGATCAGGCTCGTCGCATTGAAGCGCTCCAACTGCGCGTCATTGAGCAGTGGGTCGTCAGGTGGCAGCCAGAGCCAATCCTGCTCGTTACGCTCGGCCAATCCCGGTATGCCATGCTCAGGCTCAACCGTCAGGGCGCTGCGCTCTACGGCAACGCGCTGGACCACCGACGCCTTGACCATTGGCACTTCATGAACGCAGAAGCGCATTTCATCATCGGCCAGCGAGTCATCGATCTCGACCTCAAACGGCGGCAATGTCAGGCCGATATTGGCAACCAGGGAATTTCGAACCTGGCGGATGCCGTGAATAAGATCGGTCACCTCAGGCGTGCCGCGCAGGGCCGAGGGAAACTGCAACAGATAAGGCCGGGACGGATCAAACCCGCGCAGGTCTTCTTTGCCATTTTCTTCAGGCCGCATGGCTTCGACGGCTTCAGCTTCTGGCTGCGCTTCACGTCGGCGCCGACGGTCGAGGTAATAACCCAAGGCGCCGGTCATCATCGCCAGCAGGATAAACACCAGGGTCGGCATGCCAGGCACGATCGCAAACACCAGCATGGCCACCGAGGCGATCATCCAGCTCTTGGGCTCACTGGTCATCTGGCGTGCGATCTCGGCGCCCATGTTCGTGATGCCCTTGCGCCCTTCCGGTGCCACGCGGGTAATGATCATACCGGCGGTCAGGGAAATCAGCAGCGCGGGAATCTGCGCAATCAGGCCATCACCGATGGTCAGCACAGAATACAGCGCCATCGAATCGGCAGCGCTCAAACCGTGCTGGAACATCCCCGTGGAAAACCCACCCAGCAGGTTGACCACCACAATGATCAAGCCAGCGATGGCATCGCCTTTGACGAACTTCATCGCGCCATCCATGGCGCCGAACAGCTGGCTCTCGCGGGACAACTGTTCACGCTTGTCGCGCGCTTGCACACCGTCAATCAAACCGGCACGCAAGTCACTGTCGATGGACATCTGCTTGCCCGGCATTGCGTCCAGGCTGAAGCGCGCCGCCACTTCGGCAACCCGCTCAGAGCCCTTGGTGATCACCAGAAAGTTGACCAGGGTGAGGATCAGGAAGATCACCATCCCAACAGCCAGGTTGCCGCCCACTACGAAGTTGCCGAAGGCCTCAACGATATCGCCGGCGTCCTGTTCGAGCAGAATCAAGCGCGTCGTAGCGATCGACAATGCCAGGCGAAACATGGTGGTCAGCAACAAAATCGACGGGAAGGAAGAGAACGCCAATGGCCCGGGCAAGTACAGCGCCAGCATGATCAACAGGCAGGAAATACAGATATTCAGCGCAATCAGAATGTCCACCAGCCAGGTAGGCAGCGGCACGATGAAGATGAACACAATGGCCATGATCACCACGGCGCCCAAGACCTCGGCGCGCTGAGCTACCTTGAGCAGTACGCCGTTGACGGTGGACAGCACGCTCACGCCAGGACACTCGAATTAGGAAAGCCTGGGCTTATGCCTTCGAGGCGGGCAAGCTGGTCCATCACCAGTAGAAAGTTGTGCAGCGCCTCTTGGCGTGACTGGCTATCCGGCCACAAAGCCAGAGGCAATTTCAGAAACAGCGGATAAAGCGCATTGAGCGCCACGAGTGTTGACGTGCCGGCCCCCATATCTTCGGCCAGGCGCATGACTTCATTTGTCACGATGCCGGTACTTGTATAACCCAGCAGGCGTTGCAGCAGGCTTACCGCATGCAGTTCGGTTGCAAGGTTCTGGACCAGCTCACGACAGCTGCACAACACCCCGCTCAATGCACCGCAGCTGCGCAGCCCTACCAGCAAGGTGCGCAACATTGCCGTAGGCACGGAGGACACATGGGCGGCGATGTCGGCCGTCAGGGCGCTGGACATCACATTCAAGCCATGTGCAAAACGGTCGTCACCGTAGACGCCCAGCAGCGCCTGCATCATGGTGGCCAGGGATTGCCGTGTCACCACACTGGCGTAGTACAGCGCGCGCAGCGCCTGGCGCTCTTGTGGATCGCCACCCGCCGTCTGCAAGGCCATGGCGATATTCAGGCCCGCCTGGATCTGCCCTTTGAAACGGACCTCCAGCTTGGCAATAGCATCCCGCGCCAGGTCGGCTTCGGAGCTGCGCACGTCGGCCTCGGCCTGCTCGCACACCGCCTTGAGTACCACGAAGGTGCGCGCCGGATCACCGCCAGTGGCCTCCAGCAACTTATCGATGCTGGGTTGCATCAGCAATTGCAGCCTGATTCGACGCGCTACCGCAGCAAAGCTTTCCTGGGCCGGATGCCCCAACTGCTCATAGAGCTGCGCGAGCGCCTGGACAGGAGGCACACGTACGCCAATTTTGCGTTTGTCCAACGTACGGCTGCTGGATTCAACCTCCTGACTGAAGTGCAGGAAAAGATCATCGATACCTTGGCCTGGCTCAGGCTTGGCGGCCGGGCTAACGGTGGGGAGCTCCACACGCGGGGTGATTGGCACTTCGGAGGTAGATTCGACTTTCATGGGCAGGCCAGTACAGGAAGAGAGTGCCAATGTGTGGTTAGGCCCGTCCAGATGGTTCCATTGAAACTCGCTCTTCCAACAAGGTGAAAAAACCCGCACAAGCCCCTGGTGCCTTTTGCAAATTACTGCACAAAAGCGCCACGAAATTAAAGTATTTATATATATAAATCATTGGGTTATGTGCAGATTCTCCTTTGGCACAGGCAGTGCAAAAGAGGTAAACGCCGAAACTATTTCGACTGCGTCTACCTTAAGGAAAAATCATGAATATCCCTATTGAAGCCTTAGTTCACCTTGGTGGCAGTTCGCCTCAATTCATGCTCCATCTGACAGACGACCAACAGAAAAAACTCCGACGTTTCATTCACAAACGGGTTCTCAACCCGGAAGACGCGGATGATCTTTTGCAACTGACATACTTGGAAGCCTGGCGCAATCGCGAGCGTTTCAGTGGTACCGCGACGCTGAGTACCTGGATGTGCGGTATCGCGCAAAACCTGATCCGCAACCACTTTCGACGCCTGTATGCCAAGCCTGCACATTGCGAATTCGATGAGTCGCTGTGGCACGGACAGGAAGAAAGCCACAGCCTGGACTGGGAATTCGAGGTCAACCGGAGACTGGAAAATACCCTGAGCGCGATTGATCATTTGCCCACAGAAATGCGTAGGACGTTGTATGCCTCGCTGGAAACCGACGGCAGCTACCAGGACACCGCCGACGTACTGGACATTCCTATCGGCACCGTGCGCTCGCGCCTGTCACGGGCACGCGAACAGCTCAAGCGCGTCACCCACACCCCACTGCACCCGTAAGTTGAATTAGCCGGTCAAGCGTTGGGCGACAGGGATATCTGCCCAACACTGTCGGACTTGGCCCGCGAGTAAACCTTCAAAGACACCGAGCTTCTTCTGCTCCCCTCATCCACGGTGCATTCGCCACCGCCCGTCGCCAAAATCAGCGCTTTGGCTTAAACAGTTGAAAGCGTAGAAAAATTTTCAACAAAAACGCTTGACGCATTGCCGTTCCAAGCGAATAATGCGCGCCACTTGGCTACATAGCTCAGTTGGTTAGAGCATAGCATTCATAATGCTGGGGTCCGGGGTTCAAGTCCCTGTGTAGCCACCAAGTACTAAAAACGGCTTACCGAAAGGTAGGCCGTTTTTTTATGCGCGCAAAAAAACTCCCCAACTGTATTTTGACGCCCCCCACCCCCACTGTTAGTGTCCAGCCTCCCCTCAACACGGAGTGCCACGATGCAACTGGACATCTACCAAGTCGACGCTTTCAGCCACCATCCCTTCGGCGGCAACCCGGCAGCAGTGTGCCCACTCACTGAGTGGCTGCCTGATGAGCAACTGCAGCAGATTGCGGCCGAAAATAATCTTTCGGAAACTGCGTTCTTTGTACCCCGTGGCGACGTCTATGAGTTGCGCTGGCTCACCCCGCAAGTGGAGGTGGACCTGTGCGGCCATGCCACGTTGGCAGCCGCGTGGGTATTGATCCACAAGTTGGCGGACGCCCCGCAGGTGTTGCGCTTTGCCACCCGTAGCGGCGAGTTGCGGGTAACGCGCAACGGCGATGAGCTGGCGATGGATTTTCCGGCCAAGAAACCCGAACGCTGCGAGCCGCCCCACGGCATGTTGAGCGCCCTGGGGCTTGAAACCGCCGAGGTGTTTGGCACCGACGACTACATCGTGCTGGTGGAAGATGAAGCCCAGGTAGCGGCCCTCACACCGGATTTCGCACGGCTCAAGGGCCTGCCTAAACGCGGGATTGCGGTAACCGCCAAAAGCACGCGGTTTGATTTCGTCTCGCGCTGGTTCGGCCCGAATGTGGGCGTCAACGAAGACCCGGTTACCGGCTCGGCGCACACCTCGCTGGCACCGTTCTGGGCCGAGCGCCTGGGCAAATCGCAACTGAACGCCGAGCAAGGCGGCCAGCGTAAGGGCCAGTTGCGCTGTGAACTCCAGGGCGACCGGGTGATTATTTCCGGCAAGGCCGTGCTGTACATGCAAGGCACGATTTACCTGTAAAACGCAGTACCCCAAGGACAACAGCCCCTTCTCACCATGAACGGAGTTCAGCGCGTGTTTTTGATTTCCCGCCGCAGCCTGACAGTCATCGCCGCCGCCCTGGCCCTCGCCGCCTGCCACACGCCGGTCAATGAACAGCCACCGGCCCCGGAGTTGGGCTCGGGCTATCGCACCGACCTGAGCACCCGCCACGCCGAGCGCCATATGGCTGCCGCCGCCAACCCTCTGGCCGCCGAAGCCGGGCGTGAAATGCTGCGCCAAGGCGGTTCGGCCATTGATGCGGCGATTGCCATGCAAGCGGTATTGACCCTGGTGGAACCGCAGTCGTCCGGCATCGGCGGCGGTGCGTTCATCATGCTGTGGGATGGGCACAACGTGCAGGCTTACGATGGCCGCGAAACAGCACCGGCCCGGGCGACAGAGCGTCTGTTCCTGAAGGCCGACGGTACGCCGATGGCGTTCACGGATGCGCAGATTGGCGGGCGCTCGGTGGGCACGCCAGGGGTATTGCGCGCCCTGGAGATGGCGCACAAAAAGAGCGGCCACTTGCCATGGGCCAAGCTGTTCGAGCCGGCGATTCGCCTGTCGGAGCAAGGCTTCGCCATTTCCCCGCGCTTGCACAGCTTGATCGCCGCTGACCGCTTTATCGCGCAATCACCCGACATGGCGGCGTACTTCCTGAATGCCGATGGCTCGCCAAAAGCCACCGGCACGCTGCTGAAAAACCCGGCACTGGCCGCCGTGTTCAAGCGCATCGCCAAGGAAGGGCCGGACGCGCTGTACCAAGGCCCGATTGCCGAGGAGATCGCACGCAAAGTGCAGGGCCATAGCAATGCCGGCAGCTTGTCCCAGGCCGACCTCAAGGGCTACGCCGCCAAGCAACGCGCACCACTGTGTACCGACTACAAACAATGGAAGGTCTGCGGCATGCCACCGCCGTCCTCGGGGGGGATAGCCGTGGCGCAGATCCTCGGGACACTGCAGGCCCTGGAAACCCGCGACCCGCGCCTGGCCATCGCCCCGATGACACCGGTCAAGAGCGCTTCGCCGGCCGGGTTCGAACCGACACCCGAGGCCGTGCACCTGCTCGCCGAAGCCGGGCGCCTGGCCTTTGCCGACCGCGCGCTGTACGTGGCCGACGCAGACTTCACCCCCGTCCCGGTTGCCGGTCTTGTCGCGCCAGGTTACCTGGCACAACGCGCCACGCTGATCGGCGAGCGCAGCATGGGCGTCGCCAAGCCCGGCCAACCCGCCGGTATTCAGGTGGCGTACGCACCAGACCGCTCGCCGCTGCGCATCTCTACCTCCCAGGTGGTGGCGGTGGACGACCAGGGCGGCGCCGTGTCGATGACCACCACAGTGGAAGCGGCATTCGGCTCCCATGTGATGGTCCAGGGCTTTTTGCTCAACAACCAGATGACCGACTTCTCGTTCATTCCCGAAGAAAACGGCCAGCCTGTGGCCAACCGCGTACAACCGGGCAAACGCCCACGCTCGGCCATGGCGCCGACCTTGGTGTTCGACCGCAACACGGGCGAACTGCTGGCTACCGTCGGCTCCCCCGGCGGCTCGCAAATTATCGAGTACGTGAGTAAATCCCTGGTCGCCATGCTCGACTGGAAGCTCGACCCGCAGGCAGCCATCAGCCTGCCCAACTTCGGCAGCCGCAATGGTGCTACCGAGTTGGAAGTTGGACTGTTCAGCCCAGCGCTGAAACAGGCGCTCAAGGACAAGGGCCACGCCCTGAGCGAGATCGAGATGACCAGCGGCGTGCAAGCCATCGTGCGCACACGGGATGCCCAGGGCAAGGTGTCGCTCAGTGGCGGTGCTGATCCTCGGCGTGAAGGTGAGGCGTTGGGTGATTAAGGTGTTGACCTATCCGTACAGGCTTATAAAAAAAGACCTGCAACCTTACGTCTTAAATCCTACGCGGAGTGCCAGAACTCAAAGTGCCATGTCATTTTTTGCGATAAAAACCTTCTTGAGCAGCCCCTTCTCACCTGCGATTTTCTGGCCCGCCCTTTCTTGCCAGAGGCTACGTCAAAGACGTAGAATTTCGCGTGCTCACTCTCATAGAATCCCCTCTCTTCAGCAGGCAATGGCCTGACTATTGGACTGAAGATGAAAAAGGTATCTTCATGGCGTTTCTCGCCAGCCATCCTGATGCTGGAAATGTCATTCCGCGCTCGGGAGGTTGCCGAAAGATACGCTGGAGCATGGAGGGCCGGGGTAAAAGTGGATCAGTGCGGGTTATCTACACCACACAACTGGAGTGCGGAGCAGTCGTCGCGCTACTGATTTACGGCAAGAGCGCCACGGAGAATATTCCGGCACATGTCCTGTTCAAAATCGCAAAGGAAATGAACCATGCCACTCACTGATAAAGAACTGAAGGAACGTGACGCCAAACGCAATATAGGCGAAGAACTACTCACAGCCATTCAGGATGTCAAAGCGGGACGTTACGGTGCCGTGCAGCACGTTGAGGTCACTCAGGCTGCCGAAGCAAGAAGCAAGACAGGGCTCTCACAACCCAAATTTGCCGAGCTTCTGGGCGTGTCAGTAAGAACCCTTCAAGAATGGGAGCAAGGGCGTCGCGCACCTTCCGGAGCAGCACGTTCGCTACTGCATATTGCGGCCATAAGGCCGGACGTTTTTCGCGAAGTGCTCAGTAACGCCTGATTGCGTTACTGCTTCGGGCCAATCACTGGCGGCTGATCTTCAACCCCTTACGCCCCGCATGCCGCTCCAGCGCCAGCTCGATCAACCGGCTGACCAGCTCGCTGTAGCTCATGCCCGCCGCCTGCCACAGCTTGGGGTACATGCTGATGCGGGTGAAACCGGGCAGTGAGTTGATCTCGTTGACCAGCACTTCGCCGTCCTGCGTCAGGAACACATCCACCCGCGCCAACCCGGCGCAGCCCAGCACTTCAAACGCCTCAATGGCCAGGCTGCGGATCCGCTCGCTGGCTTCATGACTGATCGCCGCCGGCACCACCACTTGGGCGGCCTGGCCGTCGATGTATTTGCTGTCGTAGGAATAGAAACCACTGCTCACCACGATCTCGCCACAACCGCTGGCGATGGGCTGGTCATTACCCAGCACGGCGCATTCGATTTCGCGGCCCTGCACGGCGGACTCCACCAGCACTTTTTCATCAAACCCCAACGCCAGTTCAACCGCTGCGCGGTATTCGGTTTCGTCACTGACTTTGCTCACGCCCACCGACGAACCCTGGTTAGCGGGCTTGACGAACATCGGCACACCGAGCTTGTTCGCGGCGGTTTCGAACGAGGTGCGCGCCGCGTTACCGCGCGTGAGGGTGATGAACGGCGTGACCGCAATACCCGCGTCACGCAGCAGGCGCTTGCTGATGTCTTTGTCCATGCACACCGCCGAGCCGAGCACGTCGGAGCCGACGAAGGGCAAGTCGGCCATACGCAGCAAGCCTTGCAGGCAGCCGTCTTCGCCGAGGGTGCCGTGGACAATCGGGAAGATCACATCGATGTGTTCCAGCAAGCCCTGGCCGGAGGTTTCCACCACTTGCTGGCTGGCCTTGCCGGGCACCACCGCCAATTCACGGTTGGATTGGTTGAGGGCGATCAGCGCCGGGTTTTCCTGGTTGATGAGGAAGTTCGAGGTGTCATTGAGGTGCCAGTGACCGGCCTTGTCGATACCGATCAAAACCGGCTCGAAGCGTGAGCGATCAAGGGCATCGACAACGTTGCGCGCCGATTGCAGCGAGACCTCATGCTCCGCCGAACGCCCACCAAAAATAATCCCTACCCGCACCTTGCTCATAACCGGCCTCACTGTTGAAAGTAAGGCTTCTTACCATGGGTGGTCAGCGATTCGCTACCCGATGTGCATTGCCCAGCACCTGCACAATCGTACAAGACCCCGGCAGACAACCGGTGCAGACTCAGTTAACGTGTTTCCACCTCCTTTTGTGACAAGTCACCATGGGCAACCCCACCCACTCCCTCGACTGGCTGCACCGCGCGCCCCACGCCAGTGGCTTGGACCGTATCGAGGCGTACTTTGCCGGCTTCGCTTTCGATCCCCATCGCCATGACACCTACGCCATCGGGCGCACGTTGTTCGGCGTGCAGAGCTTTCATTATCGCGGCGGCACCACCCACAGCCTGCCTGGCACCACCATGGTGATCCACCCGGATGAAACCCATGACGGCCGTGCCGGCAGCGACGAAGGTTTCAAGTACCGGATGATTTACGTGGAGCCGGCGCTGATCCAGCAGATCCTCGGTGGGCAGCCATTGCCATTTATCCCCGGCGGCTTGTCCACCGACCCACGGCTGCACCGCGCCAGCGAAGTGTTGCTGCAAAGCCTGGATTGCCCGATAGACCCGATGCAAGAGCAAGACGCAATGTTCGACCTGGCTCACGCACTGAGCGCTGCGTCCGGGGCCATCATCCACCGTAAATCCTTCGACTACATCGCAGCCGAACGCGCCCGTGAATTCATCCACAGCGCCCTGGGCCGCAGCATCACCCTGGATGAAATTGCCGACCACGCCGGCCGCGACCGCTGGGCGTTATCGCGGGACTTTCGTCTGTTGTTCGGCACCAGCCCCTACCGCTACCTGACCATGCGCCGGCTGGACCTGGTGCGCCATTTATTGGCCCAGGGCCAATCGTTGGTGGATGCGGCCATGACCGCAGGCTTCACCGACCAAAGCCACATGACCCGCCAATTTCGCAGTACCTACGGCATGCCGCCATCGCGTTGGGTGAAAATGCTCGGACGCTGAAATGCGTGGGGACTGTAGGAGCGAGCTTGCTCGCGAAAAGCGTCAACGATAACGCGGGCTTCCTGAATGAACGCGGCGCCGGTGAGTTTTTCGCGAGCAAGCTCGCTCCTACAAAAGCTGCCCAGTTGCTGGCATTTGGTCATGGTTTGTAAAAGGCCAGCAAGCCGTGTCCCTTTAAATTGCAGGACGTTTCCGAGACAATCCCCGCCGCCTTGTGCCTGTTGGAATCGATGGCTAGTCTTCGGTCCGTCACTGCTTTTTCAGTGATCGGGTTTAGCAGCCCGAACTCAATAGGCACAGGTTCACCTATACGTTTATGGTGGCTGTGCGCGGGGCACTTTCGGGTGCGCCGGTTTTCCTATTGACCGGTCTGCTAACCCGCGTACAGCTGCCACCTTGCGTTTAG
This sequence comes from Pseudomonas sp. FDAARGOS_380, assembly GCF_002591235.1. Lineage (NCBI taxonomy): Bacteria > Pseudomonadati > Pseudomonadota > Gammaproteobacteria > Pseudomonadales > Pseudomonadaceae > Pseudomonas > Pseudomonas sp. FDAARGOS_380. The sequence continues at coordinate 977,482 of NZ_CP023969.1, forward strand.
CAGCGTGAGTGGTCGCTCCCTTGCACAATAGGAGTTACACCATGACCAAAGCACTTCCCGATCCACCCATGGATTGCCTAGTCGTCAACGAAGAGCTCAGCTTCGAAGACGCTCAACTCTATATTTCCCATCTGATCAACAGCGCATCGGCCACGGTGTGGGACTGTTGCGATCACCTGCAACCCCACGACCGCGCCCGAATCCATGCCGCATGGCACTTGCTGGAGATGGCCAAAACCGTGATAAACCGCACCATCGAGTGCATGCCGCGAACCTGAAAACCCCACAAACCCTATGTGGGAGCTGGCTCGCCTGTAACCACGATGCGAAGCGAGCCGCTCTTGATCTTGATCTGCTTTTGATCTTAGGCGCCCCGTCAAACCACGCTGGCCGGAATTCGACAGTGATTTGGGGGGTAAACCGGCAGGGATGCCGGTTTAGCCGCCCCGCGCCATGGATGGCGCGTGGCGGCGGCCCCCCAAATCACTGGCGGATTACGGGCACACCGAGCCCAGGCGAGGTGCCGAGTGGTGGGGCAAGAGCGCTTTGCTTACTTTCGCGCTTTTCGAAAGTGAGCCGCTGTCAGAGCGGAACCCTAGGTGGCCGTTACCTAAATAACGGACATGTACACGGTCCAACTGTGTTGACTGTTAGGCCGTCTTCGCAGGCAAGCCAGCTCCCACATTTGGATGGTGGTGTGTCAGGTACATCAGTGTCGGCTGCCAGGCCGTCATCGCAGGCAAGCCAGCTCCCACATTTGATCTTCGTTGCTTTGAACATGCGTTCGCTTAACTCGGACATGCCGCCTCAGTCAGAGCTGACGCCCGACAACAGGTTGGCCAATGGCCAGAAAATTCCCACCCGCCACATGGTGCAACGTGCGCAGTTCATCATGCCCTTCAAAATGCCAGTGGCCCTCACTGAATACCCGCTCATCAGCATAGGCCGCGACCACTTCGCCCAGGAACAGGTCATAGGCCTGCTGATTATGCGGCTCGGGCAGCAGGCGGCACTCCAACCAGGCCACACAGCCTTCCAGCATCGGCGCCTCGGTGTGCTCACCGCTGAAGCTGTGCAAGCCGTAGGCCGCGAATTTATCGGCTTCAACACCGCGGGTATTGCCCACCGTCTGCACCAGATCAGCCTGCGCAACACAAGGCACCTGCAACACAAAGGTACCAGCGCCTTCCAGTAGCTGGCGAGTCCAGGTGGCCTTGTCGAGCACCACCGCGACTTTCGGCGGTTCGAAATCCAGCGGCATGGCCCAGGCAGCGGCCATGATATTGCGCTGGCCGTTGTGGGCTGCGCTCACCAACACGGTCGGCCCGTGGTTGAGCAAACGGTAAGCCTTGGACAGTGGGACGGGGCGACGGAACGTAGGGCTCATGGTCGATCAGCTCTGCAAGCGAGAAAAGACCTACGATACCTCAAGCACAAGCCCGACAGGTCAGCTCGACAGCTGATTGGCAAACTGCCCGACCGCACTCACCACTTTTTGCGCACCGTCTTGAATCTCGACGATCACTGTGCCCGCCTCGGCCGCCAGGGCCAGGCCCTGCTCGGCTTGCGCACGACCGTCGGCCATCAAGGCCACCGCGTCGCGGGCCATGTCCTGGTTCTGGCGCACCACACCGACGATTTCCTCGGTGGCTTTGCTGGTGCGTGACGCCAGTTGCCGCACTTCGTCGGCCACCACCGCAAAGCCACGCCCCTGCTCCCCGGCACGCGCCGCTTCGATGGCGGCGTTGAGCGCCAGCAGGTTGGTTTGCTCGGCAATGCCGCTGATGGTCTTGACGATGCTACCGATCACTTGGGACTGGGCATTCAACGCCTCGATGCCTTCGCCGGCTTGCTGCATGTGCTGGGCCAGGTCGCGCATCACGTCCACGGCCTGGGTGACCACGGTGGTGCCGCGCTGGGCGCTGTCGTCGGTTTGCAAAGAGGTGCTGTAGGCGATATTGGCGGCCTCGGCCACCGCCTGCTCGCGGTTGACCTGCTCGGTAATGACCGTGGCGAACTTGACCACTTTGTACAGCCGCTCATTGGCATCCACCACCGGGTTGTAGGTGGCCTCCAACCACACCAGGCGGCCGTGGCTGTCCACACGTTTGAAACGCGCGGCGACGAACTCACCAGCGTTCAGGCGCTTCCAGAACTGTTGGTATTCGGCACTGTTGTATTCCTGCGGTTCACAGAACATACGGTGATGCTTGCCTTCGATCTGCGCCAGGCTGTAACCCATGGCGCCGAGGAAGCGGTCATTGGCGGTGAGCACATGCCCTTCCAGGTCGAACTCGATCAACGCGGTAGAACGCATCAACGCAGTGATGAGGTTTTCATGTTCACGCGAGCTCTCGATGGTGCGGGTAAGGTCGCTGGAGAACATCGAAAACTGCTTGATGCGCCCCTCCGAACTGCGCACCGGCTGCACGATTGAGCGCAACCAGGCTTCCTTGCCATTGCCGCGCATCAGGCGCACGGCGCCGGCAAAGTGTTCGCCGCGGGCCAGCGCCTGCTTGAAGCGCAGTTGGAACTCGTCCTGGCGCACATGGGCCGGCACCAGGTCTTCGATTGCGCGCCCGACAATCTCGCCGAGTGAATAAGCCAGTTCCTGCAGGAAGTTGGCATTGGCCCACTCCACGCGGCCTTCAGGGTCCAGGGTCAGGCAGAGCATTTCGCTTTCCAGGCTCTCTTTCACCTGGAGCAAGCTCGACAATTCTTCGCGCAGAGCGGTCAGCTCTTGCTTCAGGCGGGTGTTGAACATGGGGCACCGTTAGGCAAGTGAGGTGGGTGTTCTAACCTGCATCGGCGCTGCCGGGGTTTTCTGAAGAGCGCTTGAGCCCTGGGCCCAACTATATTTTCAACCGCCATTGTTACGGCATACGCCCATGACCTGATATTCCAGGGTATTGAGCTTGCCGCTGGAGTCTTCGTAGGTCATGCGCGACGGCACGGCGTTGCACGAACGGATCGGCGGCGTCACGTTGACGACCTTCGCAATGTCCAGGTCCATGCCATAGCGGTAGGCCTGCACCTCGGGCACCGGCTTGCCTTTTTGGATGGCGTAGGCGGCCATGGCTTTCTCATTGCGCTCCATCATCAGGGCAAAGGTGCGATCCCCGCCGCCTTCGGCCAGTGCGCCAAATGACAAGACTGCGGTTAACACACCCAAGCCTAATTTATAAAAGTTCATCACAGGTTCCTCGACTGGAAAGTTCAGTGTCGAGAGTAACCAGTGAACCCTGACGCCAGGTTCACCAGAACATTACTTATTTGTTAGATGGCCGTTAGTTTCCAAAATTGTAATGTGCAAGCCATGCAGTTGTTATCCGCCATTTGCAACTATCAACCAGGGCCAGATCAATAAAAACGCCCGCCTCTATAAGAAGCCGATAACTGCCATCACCGAGGAGCGCATCATGAGCATTCGTCATTACACCCTTCCCTTTTCACTGATGGCTGCACTGCCCATGGCCGCCATGGCGGTAGAGGGCAAGCCCGAGGGTTTTATCGAGGGCAGCCGCATCAACGTGCTGGCACGCAATTTCTACTTCAACCGCGATGACCGCAAAGGCCAGTCCAGCCCCACCGGCAATGGTTATTCCGAAGCCTGGGCCCAGGGCTTTATCGGTAAATTCGAATCCGGTTTTACCCAGGGCACCGTGGGTTTTGGCCTGGACGCGTTCGCCATGTACGGCCTGACGCTTGACTCGGGCAGCGGCCGCAGCGGCGGCAAAGGCTCGTTCGGCGTGCTGCCGGTAAACAGCGACAACCAGCCGGAAAACAGCTACAGCAAAGTCGGCGGCGCGGCAAAAGTGCGCGTGCTGGACACGGTGATCAAAGCCGGCGACGTGTTCCCACTCACCCCCGTGGTGGCCTACGGCGACTCTCGCTTGTTGCCCGAGAGCTTTCGCGGCGTCACCCTGCAAAACACCAGCGTGGAAGGCTTGAGCCTGCAAGGCGGACGCCTGAGCGGCATGAGCCAGCCCAGTGAAAGCGGCATGAACAAAGGCTTTGCCACCTTCTATGCCGGCAAGGTCGACTCGCCTTGGATCGCCTACTTCGGCGGTGACTACCAACTCAACAGCCACCTGGGTTTCAGCCTTTACAGCAGCCGTTTGAAGGACGCCTGGGACCAGTACTACTTGGGCAGCAATGCCAATTACGCGTTGACCGACGACGTGTCGCTGTTCGGCGACTTCAACTATTACAAGGCCGTGGACGAAGGCCAGAAACGGCTCGGTGAGTTCGACAACAACATCTGGAGCGCCAGGCTCGGGGTCAAGGTCGGTGCCCACAGCGTGGCCGTATCGCACCAGCGTAACAACGGCGACGATGATTTCGACTACCTGCGCCAATCAGACTCGATCTTCCTCAATAACTCGATCCAGTACAGCGATTTCAACGCCCCCAAGGAGCGCTCATGGATGGTGCGCTACGACCTGGACATGCAGGCGTTCGGCATTCCCGGCCTGTCGTTCATGACCCGCTACGGCAAAGGCACCGGCGCCGACTACAGCAACGCCAATGCCGTGTATATGCGCCGCGATGCAGCGGGCAACCCCTTGACCGATCAACGCCGCTGGGAACGGGATATCGAAGCCAAGTACGTGGTGCAAAGTGGGCGTTTGAAGGACTTGTCCCTGCGCTTGCGCCAAGCCACGGTGCGCTCCAGTGCGTTCGAATCAGACCTGGAAGAAGTTCGTTTTATTGCCGAATACCCATTGGCCGTGCTGTAGCCCTTACATTCGCTCGCGATTAACTAACATCTGTTCACAAATAGCCGGTTATCAAAATTGTAATATTGGCCTCAGCTTCCCGTTAAGTTGAGCTTTCTATACTCGCTTCAACTTATTCACCCGAGCACATTCATCTCTGAAGCTTTTGTGTAGCTCCTTTGGAAAGAGATGAATTTTTAACGCCCCGCTTGGGGCGTTTTTTTTGCCTGCGGCGCATGCGACCGACGGTCGCAGTTGACCCTAGAGTTACTTCAGCCTTCAGACTTTTCCCACTTCCGAAACCGCCGCCATAGGGAAATGGGCGCCTTCTCTCCCCTAATTCAAGAGGTAACCCCCCATGCGTATTCTTGTGGTTGAAGACGAGCAGAAAACCGCCGACTACCTGCAACAGGGCCTGAATGAAAGTGGCTACGTGGTCGACTGCGCCGCCAATGGCATCGACGGCCTGCACCTGGCCGGGCAACACGCCTATGAACTGGTGATTCTGGACGTCAACCTGCCGGGCAAGGATGGCTGGCAAGTGCTGGAAGAATTGCGCCGCAATGGTACCCAGCGCGTGATGATGCTCACCGCCCGTGGCCGGCTGGCTGACAAGATCAAGGGCCTGGACATGGGCGCCGACGATTACCTGGTCAAGCCGTTCGAGTTTCCCGAACTGCTCGCCCGCGTGCGCACCCTGATGCGCCGCAGCGAGCACATTCCACAGCCGGAAGTGTTCCGCGTCTCGGACCTGGAACTGGACCCGCGCCGCCACCGCGCTTATCGCGGCACCCGGCGCATCGACCTGACCACCAAGGAGTTCGCCCTGCTGCAAGTACTGATGCGCCAGGCCGGCGAAGTGCTGACCCGCACGCAGATTATTTCCCTGGTGTGGGACATGAATTTCGACTGCGACACCAATGTGGTGGAAGTCTCCATCAGCCGCCTGCGCGCCAAGGTGGATGACCAGAGCGAGGTCAAGCTGATCCACACCATTCGTGGCGTGGGCTATGTGCTTGAGGCGCGCCCATGAAGACCGGCAGTCTGTCGATGCGCCTGGGCCTCACGGTCAGCCTGATGGGCGCGGGCCTGGTGTTGCTGCTGGCGACCCTGGCCTACCTGGCCCTCACCCATGAGCTGGAAAAACTCGCGCGCAAGAACCTGGAAAGCAAGATGGAGCAGATTCAGCACAGCCTGGCGCTGGGCCTGGACGCCCATGGTATTCGCGCCCGCCCGCACTCGCTGATGGACCTAGTGATGGGCCACGACAACTTCCACCTGACCATCGTCGGCACCGCACCCGATAACAGCGTGCTGCTCAACGTCGGCAGCAAGCCCCAGGAACCACTGCTCACCGACTTCAAACCACGGGAAACCCTGGGCTACCTCAACTGGGTCGACAGCTACGGCAACCAGATACTCAGTGCCTCCAGCTTGATGCGCCTGGCCAACGGTGAACGTGTGCGGGTGCTGCTGTCCCTGGACCGGATGGACGACCAGGCGCTGCTCAGTGCCTACCTGCGCGCCACGTTGATTGCGCTGCCGCTGCTGTTGATACTGATTGGCATGGGCGCCTGGTGGCTGGTGCAACGCGGCCTGGCACCGTTGAAGCAGTTCAGCCAGGTGGCGGCGAAAGTCACCACCCAAGACCTCACCCATCGCTTATCCGTAGACAACCTGCCCCACGAACTGGGTGAACTGGCCCACGGCATCAACGTGATGCTCGACCGCCTGGATGCCGGGGTGCAGCAACTCTCGCAATTCTCCGATGACCTGGCCCACGAACTGCGTGCGCCCTTGACCAACCTGATGGGCAAGGCCCAGTTGACCCTGTCGCGCCAGCGCCCGCCGCAGGAATACAAGGCAGTGCTGGAATCCAACACCGAAGAGCTCGAACGCCTGGCGCGGATTGTCAGCGACATGCTGTTTCTGGCGCAGGTCAGCCACCCGGCGGCGCGGGCCTCATTCACCGAGGTGTCCCTGGCGCAGGAAGCCCAGCGCGTGATGGAGTTGTTCGCCCTGAGTGCCGAAGACAAACACGTGACCCTGAGCCTGCGCGGCGATGCCTGGGTGACGGGAGACCGGCTGATGATTCAGCGGGCGATTTCCAATTTGCTCTCCAATGCCATTCGCCACACACCCGAGGCCTCCACCGTGTTGCTGTTGGTGGAGACCTACGAGCAGAGCGTATCGCTGTCGGTGGGCAACCCTGGGCGAGGTATTGAAGCGCACCACCTGCCGCACCTGTTCGAACGTTTCTACCGCGCCGATAGCAGTCGTACCCGCGCCGAGGGCGGCACCGGGTTGGGCTTGGCCATTGTGAAGTCGATCATGCATTTGCATCAGGGGCATGCTCATGTCACCAGCCAGCCTGGGCGTTTTACGCGGTTCAGCCTGGTGTTTCCCCAAGGGGCTTGCGCTCTGTAGGAGCGAGCTTGCTCGCGAAAAACGTCAACGATAACGCGTGTTTCCTGAATAAACGCGGCGCCTATGAGTTTTTCGCGAGCAAGCTCGCTCCTACAGGTATTAGGGCAAGCCTTTATTTTGCGGCGTTCTCAAAGTATCAGGCGGCCTCTTCATCGCGGCGATGAGCCCATTGGTACAACGCCGGCAGCACCAGTAATGTCAGCAAGGTCGAGGAAATAATCCCGCCAATCACCACCGTCGCCAACGGGCGTTGTACTTCAGCGCCGGTGCCGGTGGCGAGTGCCATGGGGATAAACCCTAGGGACGCCACCAGCGCAGTCATCAACACCGGGCGCAGGCGCGTCAACGCGCCTTCGTGGATCGCCACCGATAACGAGCGGCCTTCCTCGCGCAGGTTTCGGATGAAGGCAATCATCACCAGGCCGTTGAGCACCGCCACACCTGACAAGGCGATAAAGCCCACCCCCGCCGAAATCGACAACGGGATATCGCGCAGCCACAGCGCCATGATCCCGCCGGTGAGCGCGAAGGGGATGCCGGTAAACACCAGCAGCCCATCCTTGAGGTTGTTGAACATCATGAACAGCAACCCGAACACCAGCAGCAACGCCACCGGCACCACGATGCGCAAGCGGTCAGAAGCCTCCTTCAACTGTTCGAACTGACCGCCCCAAGTGGTCCAGTAACCGGCGGGGACTTTCACCTGGGTGGCGATGGCGGCCTCGGCCTCTTCGACAAACGAGCCGATATCGCGCCCCCGCACGTTGGCGCTGACGATCACCAGGCGTTTGCCGTTCTCGCGGCTGATCTGATTGGGGCCCAGCACCAGGTCAAGGCTGGCAACCTGGGACAAGGCGATAAAGCCCAACTGCCCCGAGGTACTACTCGCCAGCGCCGGCACCGGAATCAACAGGCGTGACAATCCGTCGATATCGGTGCGCAACGTGTCGGACAAGCGCACCACCATGTCAAAACGCCGATCGCCCTCGTACAACGTACCCGCCTGGCGCCCACCGACCGCGACGGCGATGGTGTCCTGCACATCGCCCACATTCAGGCCAAAGCGAGCGGCCTTGTCGCGGTCGATATTGATGGTCAGCACCGGCAGGCCGGAGGTCTGTTCCACCTTTACTTCCGAGGCGCCGTTGAGCTTCTGCAAGGTCTCGGCGATTTCCCCGGCAGTCTGGTTGAGCACCGCCATATCATCGCCGAACACCTTCACCGCCACGTCGCTGCGCACCCCGGAAATCAGTTCGTTGAAGCGCAACTGGATCGGCTGCGACAGCTCATACACGCTGCCCGGCACAATCGCGCTGGCCCGTTGGATATCGGCGATGATTGCCTCGCGGGACTTCTTCGGGTCTGGCCATTGGTCCTTGGGTTTGAGCATCACGTAGCTGTCGGAAATATTCGGCGGCATCGGGTCGGAGGCAATTTCCGCCGTACCGGTGCGCGCAAACACCCGCTCGATTTCCGGCACTTGGGCCAGCAAGGTTTTTTCCAGTTGCTGCTGCATCTGCACCGATTGGGTCAGGCTGGTACCGGGCACACGCAGCGCCTGTTGGGCAAAGTCGCCCTCGCTGAGGCTGGGGATAAATTCACTGCCCATGCGGCTGGCAACCAGGCCCGAGACGACGATAGTCAGTGCGGCCAGGCCGAACACCAGGGGCCGACGCACCATCACCCAGTTGAGCACCGGGTCATACACCCGGCGCGCACTGCGCATGACGAAGTTTTCTTCTTCCTTGACCTTGCCGGTGACGAACAACGCAATCGCCGCCGGTACGAAGGTCACCGACAGAATCATCGCGCCGAGCAAGGCAATCACCACGGTGAATGCCATGGGGTGGAACATCTTCCCGGCCACACCCGTGAGGGCGAAGATCGGCAGGTACACCACCATGATGATCAACTGCCCGAAGATCAACGCGCGTCGCGCCTCTTTGGCCGCGGCAAACACTTCGTGCAGGCGCTCACTGCGCGTTAGCAACCGACCATGGCGGTGCTGCGCATGGGCCAGCCGGCGGATGGCGTTCTCGACGATCACCACCGCGCCATCAACGATAATGCCGAAGTCCAGCGCACCGAGGCTCATCAGGTTGGCGCTGACTTTGTTGGTGAACATGCCGGTGAAGGTGAACAGCATCGCCAGCGGAATCACCATCGCCGTGATCAGCGCCGCACGGATGTTGCCCAAAAACAGGAACAACACCGCCACCACCAGCAACGCACCTTCGAAGAGGTTTTTCTTCACGGTGGCGATGGCTTTTTCCACCAGGTTGGTGCGGTCGTAAACAGTGACCGCCACCACACCGTCGGGCAGCGAGCGGTTGATCTCCTCAAGCTTTTTCGCCACCGCCTGGGACACGCTGCGGCTGTTCTCACCGATCAACATGAACACCGTGCCCAGCACCACTTCACGGCCATTTTCGGTGGCCGCGCCAGTGCGCAGCTCGCGGCCAATGTCGACCTGGGCCACATTGCGCACGCGGATCGGCGTGCCGTCCGAGGTGGTGATGACAATGTTGGCGATGTCGTCGATAGACGCCACCTGGCCCGGTGCGCGGATCAACAACTGTTCGCCGCTGCGCTCGATATAGCCGGCGCCGACGTTGGCGTTGTTACGCTCCAGCGCCGTGACCAGATCGTTGAGCGTCAGGTTGTAAGCGGCCAGGCGCTTGGGGTCTGGCGCAATCTGGTATTCCTTGGCGAAGCCGCCGATGGTATTGATCTCGGCCACGCCGGGCACGTTGCGCAATTGCGGTTTAATGATCCAGTCCTGGATCACCCGCAAGTCGGTGGGGGTGTAGGGCGTGCCGTCCTCTTTGAGCACACCGTCCTCGGCTTCGACGGTCCACAGGAAAATTTCCCCAAGGCCGGTGGAAATCGGCCCCATCGCGGTTTCGATGCCGTCGGGCAATTGCTCACGGGCCACTTGCAGGCGCTCGTTGACCAATTGGCGGGCAAAGAACAGATCGGTGCCGTCCTTGAAAATCACCGTGACCTGGGACAAACCGGAACGCGACAGCGAACGCGTCTGCTGCAGGCCCGGCAGGCCGGCCATGGCGGTTTCGATGGGAAAGGTGATGCGCTGCTCGGTTTCCAGCGGCGAAAAACCGGCCGCCGCCGAGTTGATCTGCACCTGCACGTTGGTGATGTCCGGCACTGCGTCGATGGGCAGTTTCTGATAGCTGGCGATGCCGACACCGGCCATCAACAGCACCGCCAGCAGCACGACAATGCGTTGCTCGATGGCGAATTGGATAAGGCGCTCAAACATGGGGAATCACTCGCAGGATCAATGGGCGTGTTCGGCCGAGCCTTTGCCCAGTTCGGACTTGAGGATGAAGCTGCCAGCCGTCGCCACCTGCGCGCCGGCCTCCAGGCCTTTGCGCACTTCGACGTAGCCGTTTTCACTGACGCCCAGTTCAAGATGGCGGGTGATAAAACCGTCCGCGGTGCGCACAAACACCGAGGGTTTGTCCTCGACGGTCTGGATCGCGGTTTGCGGCACGGTCACCTTGGCCTGGTAGGTATCGGTGGCCACTTGCACGGCCACGAACAAGCCCGGGCGCCAGGCGTCGTCGGGGTTGGGCACCGTCACGCGCACGGTAGCGGTGCGCGTTTGCTCACCGAGCAAGTTGCCCACATAGGCCACGGTGCCCAGTACTTCGGTGCCCATTTCCGTCGAGCTGACTTTCACCGGCTTGCCCACGCGCACCTTGTTCAAGTCCTTGGGAAATACGCCGAAGGTGACCCACACCTGGGACAGGTCCGAGAGGGTGAACGCATTGCTGGTTTCACTGACCACCTCGCCCACCCCCAGGTGTTTTTCCACCACCACACCGGCGAACGGGGCACGCAGTTCATAACGATTGCCGCCGGCCAGCACCGCGCTGCCGCTGAGGGCGGTCATCTTTTGCCGCGCATTGTTCAGGGCGATTTCGGCTTCTTGCAGGGTTTGGCGCGCCAGCAGGTAATCCTGTTCGGCAGAGATTTTGTCCTGCCACAACTGACGCTCGCGCTGGAAGGTGGTGCGCGCCAGTTCGACCCGGCGCTCGCTGGCGGCCAGTTCGCTGCGCTGGTCGGAAATCTGCTGGCTGGCGATCACCGCCAACAGTTCGCCCTTCTTCACCGACTGGCCCAGGTTGACCTTCACCGCCTCCACCACGCCCGCCGCACGGGGCACGATGTGAGAGGTACGGTCTTCATCAAAACGCACCTCGCCCGGCAGCGTCAGCACGGTGCTGATGGCGCGCGGTTGCGCCTGGGCCAACTGGATGCCGGCGGCTTGAATCTGCTGCTCGGTGAGTTCGAGCTTGCCTTCTTCTTCCTCGGCGTGGGCGAAGCCCGATAGCATCAGGCCCAGGGCGACGGCGAGCGCCATGCCATGTTTTTTGTTCATCAGGAGACTCCAGGAAAAATCAAAAGCGGGCGAGGTCGCCGTAAATGCGTTCGATGCGTACCCAGGCCTCGGTGGCCTGGGCGGTGGCAGCAAGGTATTGGGTGCGGGCCGCGATCAAGGTGCGCTGGGCGTCGAGCACGTCGAGGAAGTTGAACTTGCCCATCTCGAAGCCACGGGTGGCGCTGTCTACCGCACTTTGTGCGGCGGGCAGGATCTGCTGGTTGAACGCGCGCACTTCGGTGTTCGCCGTTTGCCACAGGTCCAGGGCCTGGCGGGTTTCGGTGCGCAGGCGCAGCTCGGCGGCGTTGCGCAGGTCGCGGGCCTGGTCGGCGCGTCGAGTAGCGGCGAGGATGTTGCCCTGGTTGCGGTTGAACAACGGGATCGGCATCGACACGCCCACCAGGTTCACCCGTTCGCGCACGCTGGCGTCGTATTGGCTGCCGATAGACACATCCAGGTCCGGAATGCGCTGGGCTTTTTCCAGGCCCACGCTGGCTTCGTTCTGCACAATATTGAGTTCGGCCAGACGCAGTTCCGCAGTCTGTTCAAGACGAGCCAGCAATGGCGCGGCGGCGGGTAACGCCGGTACCAAGGTGCTTGGCGCAGCGACGGCCTGGAAGTCGGTGGCGGCGCTGCCGGTGCTGGTGGCCAGGCGACGGTAGGCGTCAGTGAGGCCGATCTGGGCGCGGTTCAATTCCAGGCGAATTTCCGACACCTGCAACTGGGCGCGAGTGGCCTCCACGGGTGATGACTTCCCGGCGGTGACGCGCCCGTTGGCGACCACCAGGCCGCGTTCGGCAAGGGTCATGGAGCGTTGCGCCAGGTCGAGGCGTTCCTGGGCGCGCAAGGCGCCGTAGTAGCTGTCGATGACCTCGGCACGCAACTGGTTGCGACGCTGCTCCAGGGTCAGCGCGGCGGCATCCTGGGCGCGGCTGGCCACTTCGATACGTGCACCGCGCTTGCCGCCCAGTTCCAGGGTCTGGCTGAGCTTGATGCTGGTGGTGCGGCTGTTGCGGCGGGTGTCTTCGGCGTCCCAGGAGGCCACCGGGTTGGGGATCAGGCCGGCCTGTTGGCGACCGCCCTGGGCGATGTCGATTTCCCATTGTGCGGCCGCCAGGTCCGGGTTGTTGGCGAAGGCGGTTTGCAAGGCTGCATCGAGGGTGAGGGGTTGTGCCTGGGCGGCGTTTGCGGATATCCACAAGGCCAATGCCGCCGCCCCCAACAGTGTTCTAACAAAAATTGCCATAACGAGAGTTCCACGCCCATGAAGTCGCTGAGGTTTCCCAGCGGGGGCAATGTAGCTTTCGGTACTTATCAGGGCCGTGGGCGAAAGATTACAAATCCGTTAGCCAGGCTCAGGCATGCACCTCGTCATGCTCGTCGTGCGTGAATCCCTCGCCCTCCACTTGGATCGTGGCGTGGAAAATATCGAATTGTTCGTGCAGTAACTCCGTCACGCGGCTGAGGATCTGTTGCTCGCTGCCTTGGGACGCATCCGCGACCAGATGCGTACTCAGCACGTTCTTGCCACTGGTGAGGGCCCAGATGTGCAGGTCGTGCACGTCCTTGACCCCCGGCACGCTGCGAATGCCCTGCTCCACCTGCTCGATGTTCACACCCTCCGGCACACCTTGCAGCAGGATATTCATGCTCGCCTTGAGCAACGTCCAAGTGCGCGGTAACACCCAAAAACCAATGGCGGCCGCGACCACGGAATCGACCCAACCCCAACCGGTGAACATGATCACCAGCGCGGCAATGATCACGCCGACGGAGCCCAGCATGTCGCTCCAGACCTCCAGGTAGGCGCCCTTGACGTTAAGGCTCTCGCCGCTGGCGGCGCTGAGCAGACGCATGGAGATCAGGTTGACCACCAGCCCCAGCAGCGCAATCACCAGCATGCCGGTGGACTGGATCTCGGCGGGCGCCTGCAGCCGTTGGTAAGCCTCGTACAAGATGTAGAACGCCACGGCGAACAGCAGTAATGCGTTAAAGGCGGCTGCGAGGATCTCGAACCGCGCATAACCGAAGGTGCGCTTGCGATCCGCCGGGCGCTTGGCGACCTGAATCGCCACCAGGGAAATTGCCAGGGCCAGGGCGTCGGTCATCATGTGCGCCGCATCGGACAACAGCGCCAGGCTGCCGGTGACAAAGGCGCCGATCACTTCGGCGAGCATGAAGCTGCCGGTGAGCCCCAGGGCGATCCATAACTTGCGTTCGTGGCCGGCGCGTACTTGGGCGTGGCTGTGTCCTGCGCTCATGAAGTGTCCTCGTGGGTTGGGATGGGACGGATCATAGAGCTATAGGGCAGATCCACGGGCATGGTTTGCAAAATTGTCATCTGCGCGCCAGAGCGTCGTTACCTTCAAGCGCACCAAAATCGCCCATGCACGCGTTGGGGGCGTTGTATCAGGTATGCTTTTCAGGCTGAAACAAAAAGAAACATATTAGCCAACCTGCTCGATAAGGAGTTCCGTCTTGGAGTTATCGACTGCCGCGTGGATGGTTCACGACACCCGCCTCATGCTCTGCGTATTGTTGGCCATCGCCAGCATCATTGTGCTGATCAGCGCGACCAAACTGCCGCCCTTTCTGTCGATTCTGATCGGCACTTTTATCGCCGGGGTCGGCGCCGGCCTGCCGCCGGAAGAAGTGGCAAAGGCGTTCAGCAAAGGCGCCGGGGCGATTCTGGGGGAAGCCGGGATCATCATTGCCCTGGGTGCGATGCTCGGCGCGCTAATGGCCGGGTTGGCGGCAACGCAAAGCTCATTGGTCGCCCTGGCCATCGGCGCCGGCTCGGTGTTCTTCTGCCACGTCAACGACGCCGGGTTCTGGATGGTGCGTGAGTACTTTGGCTTGCAGTTGAAACAGACGATTTGGGTGTGGTCGGTGTTGCAGACGATTGTTTCGGTGGTGGGGTTGGTGGGTACCCTGGTGCTTTGGCACTTTTTGACTTGAGTGTCATATCGAGGGGAGACTTTCCTCCCCTCAATTATCAGTGATGCAAGACGAAGCGCGCGTCGAGTTTACCGAGCAATTCAAAAGTATTCATGAAAGGCACGTCAAACAATGAGCACACATTGGGAATGGTGAATTTACGCTTGATGTCAGGGTTATAAACTTCATGCGTGACAACCACGGCGCCTGTAGCCATTGCCTTGGCTATCAACCAAGCATCTGCGCCCTCAAGAAACTCTTCTAAAGCACCGACTTTCATCACCGGTACCTGCTGGGCAATTCTTGAGACAATATTCCCATAGGCCGCTTGAGTCCGTTGATCATTCGAATCTTCAAACAGGCTGGCATTACCTTTCACCCATTGGGTCAACTCGTCATTGCCTTTAGCCAACTCGTCCCTGACGGGGACAATACTGGCAATTTCCAAAGCTTGATGCTGCTGAAGTATCCATGCCCAATAACCTGGGCAAATCGTCATACCGTAATAGCGATTTTTGGCCTCGATCAACGTATTCGAATCCAATAGATGCTTCATGCCGATAGCTTCATCCCGTAAGTCTTCAACTTGGCCGGCTGCACACCCAGCAGTTTCCCAGCATCTCGCAACAAAATCCGCCCGCTCTGCGCTTCTGCAAGAACAGCCTTGCTCAACCGGGTGCTGTTCCTGATAGCCGCTACGCGGTAGTAATCCCCGCCACTGCCGCCTTTATCTCGATACTCTTGCAGGACCCGACGGTAGTAAGCGCCGTATTGTTCACTACTGATGTGGCCAAGATCACGGGCACGACGGGCTATTACCAATGTGCTGACACGGAAGCGTCCGGCCAACGGCGCCAGGTTTTCTTCCCAATGAAGAGCCGAATTCCAGTGCGCCCGAAAATCATCCTCCGGCGCAAGAAACTCCCCTGCCACCGCATTACAAAAGGCCTCTTCCTGACGAGCGCCTTGGCTGCTGCCGTCAGATACCCCCGTGCTACCAATCCAGATATGCGCCAGTTCATGCATCAATGTAAAAAGACGTGCCGTGGGTGCGTCCGCGCTATTGATGAAAACCACGGGAGCCATAGGATGGCTGATCGCAAATCCCCGGAATTCACTGACGTCGAGTTTCCGATGGGTATTGCCTAAGGCAACACCACTGCGCATTACAAGAATCCCGGCCTCTTCCGCGCCGCTGACCAGCGCCCTCACATAGTCTTCATAACTCATTCGGGCAAAAGAATCCGTCACGCCAAGTACGCGCCGAATATCTGCAACCACTTCTTTTATTGGCGAACGGATACTGAAACTTCCTACGAAGGACAGAGCAGAACGCTCATGATCCTGCAGGTATTCCAAGTACCAGTCCTGTTTACGGAGCACGTCCCTTACGGTGTCCATCAGGTTCAAACTTGGCTTGTCTGGAAAAACCCCACCCACGGTCCGCAGGTCGGGAAGAGGAAGTTGCTCGGGTGGGGGCGTACTGAGAAAGAGATAGCCAAAAGGCACATGCACAAGTGCAGCCCACTTTTGCGCCTGGTTGAAAGAGGGAAGGCTCTGACCATCCTCCCACTCCTTCAGCTTTTCCAATTTGACCATCAGGCCTTTAGCAACCTGCTCTTGAGACAGCCCCGCCCGCTGGCGAGACCAGGACAGGATTGCAGAGTTGATATAGGCAGTCTGGGACATAGGGTAAATGTGTTCGTCAAGAATGGACGTGACTATAGGAGCGACCTACCTACCCGTCAATTAATGGCCCCAGGTGCCATTTGTAACAGCGTCTATAGCGTGGCGCTTGCCAAACAGCGCCACACTCGCCACCCCCACCGCCCCCATCACTACGCAATACCCTACACAGATCCAAGGGCTGGTTGGCATCAGCGCGATCAGCAGCAACGGAGTGGTGCTCGCCCACAACGCATAGGCAATGTTGTAGGTGAAGGAAATGCCTGATACCCGTACCTGCGCCGGAAACAGCCCGACCATCACCGACGGCACCGCCCCCACCACGCCGCAGCTCAGGCCCGCCACGGCGTACGCCGCGCCGAGCCACACGCCGCCGGCGATCAGGCTGGCGTACAGCAGGGCAATGCCCACCGGCAGCAACAGGCTGTAGACCAATACCGCGCGCCATGCGCCGATGCGGTCCACCAGCAGGCCGGCGAGGACGCAGCCGATATTCAGGAAGACGATGCCCAAAGCGCTCAGGGCGAAGGTGTGGCTGGGGCTCATGCCGAAGGTTTTCTGCATCATGGTCGGGGTGATGACCACCAGCACTACCACGGCAGACGTCAGCACACAGGTGAGGATCATCGCCGGCAGCAGCACGGCGCGATGGTCGCGCAGCACGGTGCGCAAGGGCATTTCGGCGGCGGCTTGGCGGCGCGCCTGCATTTCCAGGAACACCGGGGTTTCGCTGAGCCAGCGGCGCAGCCATACGCCGATCACACCGAATACGCCGCCGAGCAGGAAGGGGAAGCGCCAGGCGTAGTCGAGGATTTCGGCCGGGGTGAAGACTTGCGCGAGCAAGGTGGCGGTCAGCGCCCCCAGCAGGTAACCGAAGGTCAGGCCGGCCTGCAAAAAGCCCAAGGCGTAGCCACGATGATGACGCGGTGCGTGCTCGGCGACGAAGGTCCAGGCGCTGGGCACTTCGCCGCCCACCGCTGCGCCTTGCAGCACGCGCAGCGCCAGCAGGATCAGCGGGGCGAAATAGCCGATTTGCGCGTAGGTCGGCATGATGCCGATCAGCAGGCAGGGCAAGGCCATCATCAGGATGCTCAGGCTGAAGACGCGCTTGCGCCCCAGGTGGTCGGCGAAATGCGCCATCAGGATGCCGCCCAGTGGGCGGGCGAGGTAGCCGGTGACGAAGATGCCGAAGCTTTGCAGCAGGCGCAGCCACTCGGGCATTTCTGGGGGGAAGAACAGTTGGCTGAGGGTCAGCGCAAAGAACACGAAGATAATGAAGTCGTAGATTTCCAGGGCGCCGCCGAGGGCGGCCAGGCCCAGGGTTTTGTAGTCGGAGCGGGAAAAACGCTGCGCCCGTGGGGAAAAGGTGGCAGTCATGTGCAGGCTCGGCAGACAAACAAAATGGCGTGCAGGTTATGAGCTGAGCCCATCGATGGCAATCGCGACGGATATATTTGTTTTACTCATTGATCGTTGAAGATAACTACATTCCCAAATCAATGGGCTTAGAGGAACATGCCGTAAAACTGCCAAACCCCATAATAACTACAAGAGGAAAGACTCGTGGCCGATGCTATCGAAGACAGCCGCTATGCCCGATTTGCCCTGCGTTGCTCCAACTTCGCCGAGCGCTGGTTTCCTGACTCCTGGGTGTTTGCCGCCCTTGCCGTGATCATCGTCGCCGTGGCGACCCTGGGCATGGGCGCCGCACCGGCCGAAGCGGCCAAGGCATTTGGCGATGGGTTCTGGAGCCTGATCCCGTTCACCATGCAGATGGCCTTTGTGGTGATCGGCGGTTACGTGGTCGCCAGCTCACCGCCCGCGGTGAAGTTGATCGACCGCCTGGCGCGCATTCCCTAGAATGGCCGTTCGGCCGTGGCCTGGGTGGCGTTGATTTCCATGGTGGCGTCGTTGCTTAACTGGGGCCTGTCCCTGGTATTCGGCGGTTTGCTGGTAAGGGCATTGGCACGGCGCACGGACTTGCGTATGGACTACCGCGCCGCTGGTGCTGCTGCGTACCTGGGCCTTGGGGCCGTTTGGGCGCTGGGGCTGTCGTCGTCGGCCGCGCAGTTGCAGGCCAACCCGGCCAGCTTGCCGCCGTCGATCCTGTCGATCACCGGGATGATCCCGTTTACCGAGACCATTTTCCTGTGGCAATCCGGTGTGCTGTTGCTGGCGCTGATCGTGGTGTCGCTGATCATCGCCTACGCCACCGCACCTGGCCCCAACAGCGCCCGGGATGCCAAGGCCTGCGGCATTGACCCGGCCTTCAACCTGCCCAAGCCGCAAGCGCCGACGCGCCCGGGTGAATGGCTGGAACACAGCCCATTGCTGACCATTCTGCTGGCGCTGCTGGCGGCCGGCTGGCTGCTCCATGAATTCTCGACCAAGCCGGCGATCAGCGCCATCTCGGGGCTCAACACCTATAACTTCCTGTTCATCATGGTTGGCGCGCTGCTGCACTGGCGCCCGCGCAGCTTCCTCGATGCCGTGGCCCGTGCGGTGCCGACCACCACCGGCGTGCTGATCCAATTTCCGCTGTACGGTTCGATCGCCGCACTGATGACGGTGGTCAAGGGCGGCGACGGCCAGACCTTGGCGCACCATATCTCGACGTTCTTCACCTCCATCGCCTCCCACGACACCTACGCCCTGCTGATGGGTGTGTATTCGGCGGTGCTGGGTTTCTTCATCCCCTCGGGTGGCGGCAAGTGGATCATCGAAGCGCCGTACGTGATGCAAGTGGCCAATGACCTGCAATACCACCTGGGCTGGGCGGTGCAGATCTACAACGCCGCCGAGGCGCTGCCGAACTTGATCAACCCGTTTTATATGTTGCCGTTGCTGGGTGTGCTGGGGCTGAAGGCGCGGGATTTGATCGGGTTTTCGTTTGTGCAGTTGCTGGTGCACACGCCGCTGGTGTTGTTTTTGCTGTGGGCGTTGGGGACGACGTTGAAGTATTTGCCGCCTGTGATGCCCTGAATAACGGCTGACCGCAACTGTTGGTAGAACAGCTGCGGTCAAGGATTTACAGGAAGGCGTGCCAATAGATCAGGTAATGCGCTCTGTATCGTGTCCCAAACAACATCCAAGTTGATATCGAAGTAACCATGAGCGATTCGGTTGCGCATCGCTCGCATATTGCGCCAAGGAATATGTGAATGGCGTGCCGCGAAGTCCGGATGCTGATCCATGATTTTCGTCGACGCTTCACCAATGATAATCAGGCTCATGACCACAGCTTGTTGTGTACGCCGGTCCTCCAAAAACTCTTCTTTGTTCAAGCCCTCTACAAAAGTGATCGCGTCAGTGGCAGCTTGCCTTATGTGCTCCAGATAATCCCCTAGCCGACTTTCCGTCATACTGGCCGGGCCTCCGCTAGCACTTTATCGCGGAATTTCAAAGGCAAGTCACCAGGCGTAAGCAGGTCGACATTAACGCCGAGCAAGTCCTCAAGCTCGACCTGCAACCCACCGAGATCAAAGAGCGTTGTGCCCGGCGGCGCGTCTACCAGCAAATCAAGATCACTGCCTTCTTGGTCAGTCCCCATCAGTACCGACCCAAATACTCTGGGATTGGAAATACGGAAACGCCCGACCACTTCTCGTACAGCCGTTCGTTGCAGATCAAGTGCAGTTGAAGGTCTCACGATTCACCTCAGTGATGTGCATTAGAAGGGCAGTCTAGCAGCGCTTGAGCCGTGTAGACACGCCCCGCCCATCACCCGCCTGTCTTTGTTCCGTCACATTCCATTGCTACCGTCCTGCGAAATATCTTGCAACATCTCGCTAAGGACTCCCCCGCAATGAGTGACCAGCACAACGACCACCCTACCCACGACAGCGCCCCCAAAACGCCGGTAGACACCAGCCGTCGGCGCTTCCTCGGTGGTGCGGCGGTGTTGGGGGTGGGTGCGACGTTGAGTGCCTGCGGCAATACCAGCGAAGCACCGAGCCCACCCGTGACCCGGCCGCTCACGCCCCAGGAACTAGACAAAGCGCTGCGCGAGCAGGTGAAGACCGTGGTGGTGATTTACGCCGAGAACCGCAGCTTCAACAACCTGTTCGCAGATTTCCCCGGAGTGGAAAAACCGCTATCGGCGTTAACCGCCAAGGACTTCCAGCAGCGCGACCGCGATGGCAGCGTATTGTCTGCCCTGCCACCGAGCTGGGGCGGTGTGTTGCAGGTCGGCCCGCAAACGGTGGACGGAGTGACTTACCCCAGCGAAGTGCAATTCCAGCAAAACCTGCCCAACGCACCCTTCGCCCTCAAAGGCCCGCAGGGCGAAGACCTGCCATTGAGCCTGGTGACTCGCGACCTGTGGCACGTGTTCTACCAGAACCAGATGCAGATCAACGGCGGCAAGAATGATGGTTTTGTCGCCTGGGGCGATTCCGGTGGGCTGGTGATGGGCCATTACGCCCAGAGCCGTTATGCCCTGCGCCTGTGGGACGTGGCCAAGGAGTTTGTGCTGTGCGATAACTTCTTCCAGGGCGCGTTTGGTGGCTCGTTCCTTAACCACCAGTACCTGATCAGCGCCACCGCGCCGTTTTATCCCAATGCCGCGCAGTCGGTGGCCAAAGCGCAGATCGCCACGCTGCAAAGCGATGACCCCAGCGACACGCGCCTCAAACCCTTGGACACCTCCCCGGCCAGCGCCATGACCGGCCCGCCACAATTTGGCCCCAGCGCGCTGACTCCCGATGGTTACGGCGTAAACACCCTGGCCCCACCCTACTGGCCCACCTGGATCCGCGACCCGCAAAACCCGGATTATTCCAAGCCCGACCTGCCCAATGTGCTGGTGCCGCAAACCCACGAGCATATTGGCGACAAGCTGTCGAAAAAGAACATCGACTGGGCCTGGTACGCCGGTGCGTGGCAAGCCACCCTGGAGCAGTTCAAGGACTCCGGCGGCATCCCCAAGATTCCGAATTTCCAGTACCACCACCAGCCGTTCAATTACTTCAAGCAGCAAGGGCCGCAAAACCCTGCAGAACGTGCCAAGCGCCTGCGCGACGGCGGTTTGGGCGATGAGTCGAGCACCAACCGGTTCTTCGCCGACGCCCAGGCCGGCAAGCTGCCTGCCGTGAGTTTCTACAAACCCCAGGGCAACCTGAACATGCACGCCGGCTATGCCGATGTGGCCTCGGGCGACCGCCATATCGCCCGCGCCTTGAAGGTGCTGCAAGAAAGCCCGCAGTGGAAAAACATGGTGGTGGTGGTGACCGTGGATGAAAACGGCGGCTGGTGGGACCACGTGGCACCGCCCCAGGGTGACCGCTGGGGCCCGGGCTCGCGGGTGCCGGCGCTGGTGGTGTCGCCGTTTGCACGCAAAGGCACGGTGGACCATACGGTGTACGACACGGCATCGATCCTGCGTTTGATCACCCGAGTGTTCCAGTTGGAGACTCTGGACGGCCTCAAGCAGCGCGATGACGCGATGATCGCGCGCGGCCAGAAGCCCATGGGCGATCTGAGCAATGCCTTGCAGTTCAGCCTGTAGAGGCTTATCCAATAACGACACGCCGGGCGATTTAACACGCGAGTTTCCTGGTCAGCCGCTACTGTGTGCAGGTGGGCTTTCATCCCGCGCAGACGGGTTTCGCTGACAAGGAATCGACTTATGTTTAAACCGACCAGGCTGTCCTTCACCCTCGTCGCACTGCTGGTGAGTGCGGTCGTACAGGCCGACATCGAGGTGCCACTGGGCAGCACGCAGCGCGTCACCCAGTTGTTCGCGTACCCCAACAACTGCAATGTGATCTGCTTTCGGCCATGGTCACTGGAGCAGACCGCCGAACACTATTTGAACCAGAGCCTGCAACGCGACGGTTACAGCCGGGCCAAGGTCAGTGTGAAGACCCACGACGGTCAGGTCACGGCGAACTTCAGCGGCGTGCCAGAGGGCTACGGCCAGCCGCTGACCACGCTGCTCAATACCGCCGATCTCGCTTACCAAGGTGCCCGCCAGCTCAACAGTGACGGCAAATGGGCCTACAACTGGTACCTGTTCCTGCCGCTGGGCATGGCCCTGGAAAACCGCAAAAGCATCGAGCTGTTGCACTTCCCTCCAGATTACTCGCTGACCCAGGCCCAGGATTACCTGGAATCGGCCACCACCGACCGCTGGGCCACCTTGTTAAGCGAAAACGGCGTACCGGCCACGGAAACGCCGGCGTACCAGACCATCATCGATATCGCGCCCATCGCTGCGCCGTCCAATGCCGGCAAAGATCTGGAAACCGTCTATGGGTATTTCACCGACTACCAGACCCGCATGGTCAAGGAACTGAGCCTGCGCCCTGGCGGCGCATTGCCGATGGTAGCCTTCGGCGCACCGGTGCGTAACTGGATCAAGCAACAATACGGGCAAACCGTGGGCGTGCTGAACCTGGCGCAGATCAGCCCGGAGCCCGGCAAAACCGTCGCGGTATTGGGCGCCAACCACCCAAGCTACATTTGGTACGCGGCCAGCCCCGACAGTTATGACGGTGACGAACAAAAGGCCGACGACGCCGGCTTGAAAGTGATGGGCCAAGACTTGAGCGCCGCCTGCTGGCAAGCCGGTATGGGCCAGAAACCCGCCAGCGATGCCAATGTATTGCTCAAGGCCTGCCTGAATACGTGGCAGGTCACGCGCAAGGAGCAGACGTGTGAGCTGTTCTACACCTCGGTGCGCCAGCTGACGCCCGAGCAGGCCAACGCCAAGTGCGCCACAGCGCCCATCAAGGCACAGTTGAAACAGCTGAGAAATGCCGCCCCCGCGCCCACGGTCACAGCCCCCGCGCTTTAAGGCGAAAAACCGTTTCTACTGTCAACTTTGACAGTAGAAATAGGATCCCACTTCGGCGAATCTGGGGCCGCGCCCATTTGCTGCAAGACTGGCCGTCACACCCGCAGGTCCATGCAGCCCCGCTCAGGAGAGTGATGAAAACTCGAGCCATGGATAAGGCTAAAACGGCTGTGAATGACTGCCTCTATCCCTTCAAGACGCTGCTCGTGGAACAGGGTTACCCCTCGACCGAGCACTTTGAGGTCAAGCAAGAGGCTGAAGGGGTTGCAGCCAGGGTCATGGCGCGCGTGGCCTTCGAGAGTCGCATGCGCATTGCCCAGGTTTCCGGTTATGCCGTGAGTGAACGTCGCCCGCACACACTGCAACTGTCACCCCGCATCCACTTGTACGATTGCTGGTTCTGCGGCCTGTTACAGCACTCCTGCAACCCGAACGTGTTTCTGGACACCACGTACCTGGAGCTATGGACGGTGCAACCCATCCACGCCGGCAGCCTGCTGACCCTGGATTACGCCACCACCGAAGACACGCTGGCCCGGCAGTTCGCTTGCCATTGCGGCGAGCTGAACTGCCGGGGCTGGATCACCGGCAACAAGGAGCCGCTGAACGCCGAGGGCCAGGCCTTTATGGCCTGGTGGCGCGAGCACAAGCGACCTTAGGCTTCGCCCAACGGACGCAGGCGGTACTGCGGCGGCAGTTGCTCAAAACCACTGATGGTGGTGTTCAAACTCTTCCAGCGGCCGTCCTTGATGCCATAGATGCAGCCATGGATCGACAGGCTCTGCCCACGGTGCCAGGCATTTTGCACAATGCTGGTGTGGCCGACGTTGGCCACCTGCTGGATCACGTTGAGCTCGCACATGCGGTCCACGCGCTCTTCTTCGGTCGGCAACTGGGCCAGCACATCGCGGTTTTCGTAGTAAAGGTCGCGAATGGTGCGCAGCCAGCCATCGATCAAGCCGAACTGGCGGTCCTGCATCGACGCACGCACGCCACCACAGCCGTAGTGGCCGGTGACGAGGATGTGTTTGACCTTGAGCACATCCACAGCGTACTGGATCACCGACAGGCAATTGAGGTCGGTGTGCAGCACCACGTTGGCGACGTTGCGGTGCACGAACAGATCACCGGGCAACATGCCGACGATCTCGTTGGCCGGTACACGGGCGTCGGAACAGCCGATCCACAGGTATTCCGGGGTTTGCTGGCGGGCGAGCTTGGCGAAGAATTCAGGATCTTCCTGTTTGATCGCGTCCGCCCAGCGTTCGTTGTTATCAAGCAGGTCTTGTAGTTCGTTCATCAGGGAAGCCTCAGGAATGATGCGCAGTTTTGTGACTGACAAGCCCTCGTCCGGGTCACGCCAGGCGCTAATTAGCTTGAATTTTTTGGCGGCCATGCCTGTCCACACACTATAAGCCCCACAGTATGAGGATTGGCCATGACTGAATCACGACGTCCCTACGGCGCAACACAGCCCGAACCGATCGATGACAACGAAGACCGCATGGGTGAGATGCGCGAGCTGGATTTTGACGAGCCCGACCAGACCGCAGAAATCGGCGACGAGCTGCCGCGCCGTGAACGCGACCACTTGATGCCCGACGAACGGGTGCGCGAGGCCGGGCTGACCGGGGCTTCGACGGATGATCATGAAGCTACCGATGACGATATGAGCCCGGAAACGCTGATCCGTGAGGATGGCGCGCGGGATGCGCAGGAGCAAGGCGAAGACAATGCCGCCGACTACGACTTGAGCGTCGTGGGAGAAAATGACATTGGTGGCGGGAATGGGTTGGATGAGGCGGAACTGGCTGATCTGGACCCGCTGAACCGCAAGCGCTGATCGATCATCACCCTATGTAGGTGTAGGCGCGAGCTTGCTCGCGAAAAAACCACAGGCGCCGCGTTCATCCAGGAAGCACGCGTTAGCGTTGACGTTTTTCGCGAGCAAGCTCGCTCCTACAGCTCACGGTTGTTCAGTCGACGAGGGTGCAGGCCATCACGACCGCGTCTTCGCGGCCACCGACTGCCGGGTAGTAATCCCGGCGACGGCCAATTTCGTTGAAGCCATAGCGCTCGTACAACCGAAACGCACCGGTATTGCTGTCACGCACTTCCAGGAAACATTCCCGGGCATTGGCCGCATAGGCACGGGACATCAAGTGTTCCAGCAGCGCCAGGCCCAGGCCCCGGCCCTGGTTTTCCGGCTTCACGGTAATGTTCAGCAAGTGCGCTTCATCGAGGATGATCTGCACCACCCCATGCCCCACTTGCTGCTCGCCTTCGAACATCAGCCAGATCTGGTACTTGCCCAGCCCGTCGAGGAAAATCCCGCGGGTCCAGGGGTGGCTGAACGCTGCGTATTCGATTTTCAGCACGGCGTCGAGGTCGGCCTCGGTCATCGGGCGGAAGGATAAAGCCTCACTCATCAGTTGTTTTCCAGCGCGCCATCAGCCGGCGCATGGCTTGCCAGACATCAGCCTTACGCTGTGGCTCTTCCATTAATAATTCCAGGCCCGGCAGGGCCCACACCGAACCCAGGCCTTCAACCTGCAGCTCGCGGTACCAGGCCTCGGCGTTGGCTTCACCGGCAAAGCGCACGGCGGGCAGGCCGATCAGCCACAGGCACACGCAGGGCTCGTCTTCCAGGCGCGCCGAGACAAACCCTTGGACGAAATCTCGCGCGGCCTCGGGCCCCTGGTCCATGGTACCGCGCACCAGCAGCGGCCAGCGCACCGGCTCACCGACAATTTGCGGGCTGTCGGGCAGGCCGGCGGCGCGCAGCATATCCTTGAGCAACAGGTAGGCCGGGTCACGGGACTGGAAAAGTTCGCCGGTCGGCAGTTCCACCAGCACCAGGCAACGTCCGGCCCGCAGCAATTGCAGGGCAAAGCGTGGCGGCGGCACCACCGGCGCCTTGGCCACGGGAGCAGCCTCCTCCATCACCTTGGCAGCCTTGGTCACCGGCGCAGGGCGCGGCACTTCGATCTTGGCCCGCTCGACCGCCGGGCGCGTCTCTGGGGTAGGCTTGACTACCGCCACAGGCGCGGCCGCCTCTTCTCCCGACGACTCGAACGCCTCATAGGGCTCAAGCGCCTGCAACAACTCGGGCCGCGACGGCGCGGCAAACGGCAGTTCGGTGCGGGGCAGCCAGTTGACCACCTGCATGGCGGTCAAGTAAGCGCGACGTCGGGACTCGATAAGCACAGCTCGGCCACTTGTGGATAAGTAAAGAGCGGGGATTCTACCGCTGTTCAGCCACAATCGCCCACTGCGCACTGACCGGCTGTGGATAAATCCCGCGCGTGATGCAGTACAATCGCGACTTTTAATCGCCAACCAGCCGGCCATTCCCATGATCGAACCCAAGCGCGTCCTGCGCGCCCTCGCCGAACACTGGGCCTTACTTGAGCCTCTGTGCGAACACTTCGACCAAGGCACCCTGAGCCTGGCCGAGCTGCGCGCGCAGTTGGCCGCCCAACAACTGGACAGCACGCCCCAGGACATCACCAGCCTGCTGGACGTATGGATTCGCCTGGATATCCTGGTGCCTGTCGCCAAGAGCCCGAACCGTTTCGAGCTCAACGCGCAGATCCACGACTTCCTCGCCTATCTTCGCAAGGAGCACCGGCTTGGCCTGTGCCTGGAAATCGAAGCCTACCTGCGCCACCTAGAGCGCCTGGCCGGTTACATCCAGGACGCCTTCGACATCCGCGACGGCCACGACCTGGCCCGGCAACTGCGCCTGTTGGATATGCGCGTGCGCGATGTGCTCAAAAAGCTCGCCAACGATGAACAAGCCCTCGCCGCCGTGGCCGACCGCGCCAAGACCAGCGACCGGCAGATCCCGTTGCGCCAGCGTTACGCCGAAGTATTGGCGACCTGGGACGAATACGTCGAGCCGATGATCCAGCTGGTGAACGCCGACGGCGCCTTCGAGCAAGGCGTACGCAAGGTGGAAAACGTGCTGCTGCGCATGCTCACCGAGCAACAGCGTCTTGGCCACCTGGTGGATGACGACATGCTGCTGCGCACCCACGCGCGCATCCTCGAAATGCAAACCAGCGCCCAGCTGACCTTGCGCCATGCGCGGGAGTTGCTGCTGCCGCTGCGTGAAGAAGCACGCCGGCATAACGCCGTGACTCGCGGCGCGGCGCTGGCCCTGTCGGCGATTCGCCGCAAAGGCCTGGATGCGGTGCCGCAAGCGGCGATGCCGATGTTCACCCGGCCGCAAAGCACCTTCCTGGGCAGTGCCAGCCAGGTCGAAGCCTATGTGTATGCCCTGGCCAATTTCGAACCCAAACCTGCGCGTTTCCCCAAGGCGCACAAGTCCCACAAAGGCGAAGCCCAGCGCGCACCGCGTACGGTCAAGGAAATGCTCGAGCGCTGCGAAGACGCGCTGCCGATGCCCGACCTGATGACCTGGCTGCTGGAGCAGGAACCGGACGGCGCCACCGATGAATTGCTGTACTGGTTCTCGCGCCTGTCCCGGGAAAAACGCTTCAAGCGCGAGCGCCTGGAACGTCGCGATTACCACACCCACGAGCACCAGGTCAGCCTGCGCTCCTTCGCCCTGCTCCCGGCCGGCGTCGATGCCACCGAGAATTCTGCGAGCACGCCTTATGCATCTTGATCTATCCGAACTGTCCCAGCTGGCGCCGATCTTTCGCGAGCTGTTCAAGGGTTACCACGTCAGTCGTCGCGACCCGGAGCTGTACGCGCAGTTGTCGAACTTCCAGGACCAGTACCGCACGCTGTTCAAGGCCCTGGGTTTTGAGCTGGTGTGCGATACCCGCGGCTTCTATTACTTCGTGCCGGACACTGCCGTGGCCGCCGCACAGGTGAACAAGACCGCCCAGCGCCTGGCACTGTTCACCTTCATCATCGTCGAACACCTGGCCGACCAGGGTCGCGACCCGATTGCCGTGCTCGACGGCGGCAGCCTGGGCCGCGATGAATTGCCTTCGCTGCTGGAGAAATACCGCGACCTGTTTATCCAGGCCGAGGTGCAAACCCAGGAAGAACTCGAAGAAAAAATCATGCGCCGCATGACCCAACTGGGTTTTGCCAGTGAAGACAACGGTATCTACCGCTTCCTGCCGCCGATGCACCGCTTCCTGGATGTGTGCCTGTCGGTGCAGCAAGACCGCGACCTGGCCGCCAGCGTGCACAGCGTATTACCGCTGCCGGCGCCGGTGATCATCGACGAAGACAGCGATGAAAAACTGCTGAAGACCGACGACCCGCTAGATCTGAGCGCCTTCACTGAAGAAAGCGAAGAAGATGCCCTGGCCCGTGCCATTGCCGAAGAACAGGAGACCGACGCATGAGTAAGGAACGCTACGGCATCCGCCGCTTCGCCCTATTGAACACCGCCGGTTACAGCCTGGGTTTGTTCCCGCTGGAAGAACCGCTGTCGGTGTACGGCGCCAACAACCTGGGTAAATCCGCCTCGATCAACGCCTTGCAGTTCCCGATCCTGGCACGCATGTCGGACATGAGCTTCGGCAAGTACACCCTGGAGCAATCGCGGCGCTTTTACTTTGCCACCGACACCAGCTACATCCTGGTAGAAGTCTCTCTGCCCCACGGCCCCCACGTCATCGGCGTGGTCGGTCGCGGCCCGGGCGGTGGCTTTGGTCACCAGTTCTTTGCCTATGCCGGCAAGCTGGACCTGGCCCACTACCAGAAAAACGACACCTGCCTGCGCCAGAAAGAGCTGTTCACCAACCTTGAGCGCGAGGGCCTGAAAGCCTACGAACTCAAGCCCGATGAGCTGCGGCGCTTGCTGGTGGGCGGGCATACGTCGATCCCCCTGGACCTGACCCTGATTCCGCTGCGTTCCACCAGCGAGCAGAGCTTGAAGACGTTCCGCGCGCTGTTTATCAACCTGCTGCACATGCGCGAAATCACCGCGGCCAAGCTCAAGCAACTGTTCCTCGATGCCTTCGAACACAGCCTGCGTTCGGGCAGTGTCGATTACATCGCGGCCTGTGAAGAAGCCTTCCGCGATGTGCGACGCATGGAGCAGGACTACAACTCGCTGGTGGCAGCCGGCCCCTTGGTTGAAGCCTTGGCCAATGGCGTGAAACAGCGCGACGCCCTGCGCGGCAAACTGCATCGCCTGTCGCCACTGCTGGACTCGTTGCTGGGCACCTGGTCGGACTACGCCAGTGCGCGCAAGGAAGAGCTGACCATCCAGGCCGAACACTACCGCAACGAGCAGGACGCGCTGCAGAACGACCAGCGCGGCGGCACCCAGGAGCTGATGCGCCTGGAGCGGGAAATCAGCGGCATCCAGCGTTGGTTGGGCGAATTGTCGGTGCTCAAGCACCGCTTTGCCCTGGTGGATGACGTCAAGATGCTGGAGCAACAACTGCTCGCCGCCAAAGACGCCCACGATGAACTGGCGGGCGCCTTGGCGCAGTCGCGACAGTTCAGCGCCGAAGACTTGGAAGAGCGTCTGCGCGACCTGGAAAAGCGCTTGAAGTCGGTCAAGCAACAGCTCGATCACGCGGACAACAACAGCTACGCCAAGCTGCGTGAAGAGTTCTCGCAACAGGATGTCGAGCGCCTGATGCGCCTGTTCAATAGCTCGTTGTTCAGCCTGCCACTGGGCGAACATGGCATCACGCTGGACGAAGACGGCCAGTGGGTCAAATCCCTGGAGCAGATCCTCGATGGCTTCAAGGGCGAGCGCTTTGAAGTGCCGGGGCTGTCCATCGACATCTCGCACATCGAGCCGCCGGCCCTGCAAGCCCTGGCGGACCGCGCCGCGTTGCGTGACCAGAAAGAGCGCCTGGAAAAAGAACTCAAGCAACTGAAAACCCAGCAGGCCGTGGCCTCTGACCGCGCCGCAAGCAAGACCCAGACCGAAGCGCTGTACCAGCAGGTACTGGATGCCCAGAAGGCCCTGGAAGACTTCCGCCGCACCCAGACCCTGAGCGCCGAAGAAGGCGAGAAACTGGAAAACCTGGCGCAGATGGAAGCGGCCCAGGACGAGTTGAAGCGTTCCAGCGATGCCTTTACCGAACGCGTCCAGCAACTGTCGGCCAAGCTGCAATTGGTCGGTCGCCAGATCGGCGACATGGAAGCCAAGCAGCGCACGCTGGATGACGCGTTGCGCCGTCGTCAGCTGTTGCCGGCGGACCTGCCGTTCGGCACGCCGTTCATGGACCCGGTCGACGACTCCATGGACAACCTGTTGCCGCTGCTCAATGACTATCAGGACAGCTGGCAGGGCTTGCTGCGCGCCGATGGCCAGATCGAAGCGCTGTACGCCCAAGTGCGCCTCAAGGGCGTGGCCAAGTTCGACAGTGAGGATGATGTCGAGCGTCGCCTGCAACTGCTGATCAACGCCTATGCGCACCGTACCGACGAAGCGCTGACCCTCGGCAAGGCGCGCCGTGCAGCGGTCACCGATATCGCCCGTACCCTGCGCAATATCCGCAGCGACTACGACAGCCTGGAACACCAGCTGGCGCTGTTCAACCGCGAGATCAACAAGCGCCAGGTCTCCAACCTGCAAAGCTTCCGCATTGTGCTGGCACCGAACAAGGAAGCGCTCAAGCATATCGACCAGATCATTCACAGTGCCGGTCAGTATGAAGAAGGCGAGACCCTCTCGGTGTTCGACCTCAGCCAGAGCGCCGAACAGGACAACAAGAACGAAGAAGCCAAGGAATACCTGGCTCGCCTGGTGGCCGCCAACCATAACCAGTTGGGCCTCAAGGACTTGTTCGAGTTGGCGTTCGAAATCACCAAGGTTCACGGCCAGCCGGTGATCCATACCGACATCGACGGCGCTGCGTCCAACGGCACCACCATGACCATCAAGGCGCTGACCAACATGTACTTGTTGCTGCACCTGATGGACCGCGACCAGGCCGGTCGCGTGCGCTTGCCGTACTACCTGGATGAAGCGGCAGACATCGATGAGAAGAACCAGGCAGCGCTGTTGGAAACCAGCCTGCAACTGGGCTTTGTGCCGATCCTGGCCAGTGTGAAGCCGCAGGTGTCCGCCCAGGTGGCGATCGACCTGGAAGGCGGCAGCGGGCCGAACGGGATCTACATTGATGAGGCGGACTGGAAGTACATCCGTCGCCATGATGTGGTGAAGGCGACGATGAATGTGCAGGCGGACGAGCCGGAGCTGGATGAAGTCTGACGGGTTGTATTGAAAGGCAAAAAGGCCGCGATCTTTTGGATCGCGGCCTTTTTTTCGGCTTGGGTTTTGTGGTGTTTTTGTGGGCCTCATCGCGGGCAAGCCCGGCTCCCACAATTGGAATGCATTCTTGCTGACAATACATTCCCCTGTGGGAGCCGGGCTTGCCCGCGATAGCCGCGCCTCGGTTTATTTACCGAGTGGAATCTTGGGCGCCCAGGTCAGCCACTCATCCTCAAACTTGTCGAACAACGGGAACGTCTGCTGCGGCCGTGCCGGGTTGCCCATGCGCTCGCCGTCCGGCGTGGCAAAGGCGATCCCGCCGGCCACCAACGTCTCCAGGGATTCGGTACGCACGGTCGCGCCCTTGAACAAGCCGAAGTCGAGGCCAAAGCCGCTGGTGTTCCAGAAGCGGCTACCACTGCGTACCAGCGGCGCGTACTTGGGCTCGATCAGGATGTGCACCAGCACGCGGTCAGCGGTCTGGCCCAGCTCATAGCCGGTGACTTTGCCGACCGTCACTTCACGGTAGGTGACCGGCACGCCTTCCTTCAAGGAACCACGGCGGGCGGCGCTGAGTGTGAGGCTCAGGCCAGCCTCCTGATGCACCGCTTCGGGCGGCTGGGGCAGGGCGACAAAACTCTTTTGCGGGCCGGCGTTTTTTGCGGCCAGCTGCACTTCGATGTATTGGCCGGTGACCAGGGTCTCCAGGTTAGCTGTCTTCATCAGCCCCAGTTCCGGCTTGACCACCCAGAACTGACTGCCGGTGCGCGCAATGCGGTCCGCGACCTGAGTGATACGCGCCTTGAGCAGCACCGACTGCATGTCGGCACTGAGGTCGACACTCTCGATCTTGCCCACATCCAGCCCCTTGAAGCGCACCGGTGTGCCGGCGCTCAGGCCGTCGGCGCGCTCGACTTTGATGGTCACCAGCGTGCCGTGCTGGTTGGCGGCATCACGGTCGGCATACAGGCGGAAGCGCGGGATGCGATGTTTCAATGGCACGTTCGGCTCCGGCGTTTCGAAGGCGATACCACCGGCCATCAGGCTGGCCAGGGATTCGCTTTTGACCTGGATACCGCCGGTGAGCCCGCCCGTGAGGGTGACGCCGCTGGCATTCCAGAAGCGCGTCGAGCCGTTGACCAGGCTTTCGTATTCCTTCTCGATATGAACGCCGATCACCAGTTGTTTTTTCTTGCGCGAAAACTGGTAGCTCTGCACCGAACCGACTTTGACCTGCTTGTACAGAATCGGGCTGCCGACATCCAGCGAGCCCAGGCTGTCGGTGAGCAACACCATGTGCAGGCCCGGGGAACGCAGGTCCAACGGCGGCGCCTTGGCACGGGCTACATATTCGCGTTGTGGCGGGGTGCCTTTATCGCCTGGGCGAATCGCGATGTAGTTGCCCTTGACCAAGGCCTCCAGGCCGGTGATGCCTGCCAGGGAGATGGACGGTTTGACCACCCAGAACTGCGTGTCCTCGACCAGGTAGTCCTCGGCCAATGGGTCGAGGGTCAGCTCGGCGCTGGCGCTGGACAGGTCCGGGTCGATCTTCAGGGTTTTCAGGCTGCCGACCTGGATGCCTTTGTACATGACCGGGGTACGCCCGGCCTGCAGGCCTTCAAAGTCGGTGAGTTTGACCTTGACCTTGATCCCCGCTGCGGCGGCATCGAAATCTTCGTATAGGCGGAAAGGCAGGCTCGGGTCGGTGGGCGGGCTGTCTTTGCGGTTTTCCGGCGTGGCGAAGGCGATACCACCGGCGACAATGCTGGAGAGGGATTCGCTGCGCACTTTCAAACCGGAAAGGTTGGCGTCGATACTGATGCCGCTGGCGTTCCAGAAACGCGTGTGTTTGCGCACCAGGTTGGCGTAAGTCGGTTCGATATAGACCTTGATCTCGACGGTGCTCTGGTCTTCAGACAGCAGGTAGCTTTTGACCTGGCCGACCTGAATCTGCTTGTAGAACACCGGACTGCCACGGTTCAACGAGCCCAGGCGATCGGCCTTGAGGGTCAGGTGCAAGCCGGGCTTGGCGTCGGATAACGGCGGCTCTTCGGAGAGCGCCTTGAACTTGCGCGTGGGCTCGCCATCACCCGGGCTGGCGGCAATGTAATTACCTGAGACCAGGGTTTCCAGGCCGGTGATACCGGCAAGGCTGACGCTGGGCTTGACCAACCAGAAGCGGGTGTTGGTCTTGAGGTACTGCTCAACGTCCTTGTTCATCTCGATGGTGGCGATCACCCCGCGATTGCTGCCCTCGTCATCCAGGGCCAGGGTTTTCACCTTACCCACGGTCATACCTTTGTAGACCACTTCGGTCTTGTTGACCTGAATACCTTCGCCGCTTTCAAAGCGAACTTGAATCTCGATACCTTGCTGGGAATAGGCACGCCACCCCAGCCAGCCACCAATGATCAGGGCAATCAGGGGCAACACCCAAATGGCCGACCAGTTAGAAGCTGGGCGGGTTTTAGCTTTAGGCAAATCACTCATGGTCGTCGTCCGACTCCGTGTTATCCCAAATCAGTCGGGGATCGAAAGTTACTGCGGCAAGCATCGTCAAGATCACCACACTGGCGAACGCCGCAGCGCCGAGGTTGGCCTCGACACTGGCGAGTCGCCCAAAGTTAACGACCGCCACCAGGATGGCGATCACGAAGATATCCAGCATGGACCAACGCCCAATGAACTCGATAAAGCGGTACATCACAATGCGTTGTTGCGCGGACAGCGGTTGGTGACGCTGCACCGAGAACAGCAGCAGGCCAATGCCGACCAACTTGAAGGTCGGTACCAGGATACTGGCGATGAACACCACGGCGGCGATCGGGAACATCCCGTGCTGCACCAGTTGGATGACACCCGACATGATGGTGCTGGGGTCACCTTGGCCGAGGGAGTTGACCGTCATGATGGGTAACAGGTTAGCGGGGATATACAGGATCGCCGCGGTGATCAACAGCGCCCAGGTGCGTGTGAGGCTATTGGGGCGACGGGCATGGATCAACGCGCCGCAACGGGTGCAGAGTTGCTCATCGGTATCCGCGTCCTGCTTGTTCAACTCATGGCATTCGGTACAAATCAGAATGCCTGCATCAATCGCCCGCATGGTCATCCTCTCCTGACAGCGCTTGCCAGATCTGATGGGGCGACATCACCACCTCAAGCAGAACTTGGACCATTAATAAACTGACGAAGCAGACCAGACCCAGGCCAATGGTGATGGAGGCCATGTCGGCGAGCTTTACGATCGCCACCAGCACACCCATCAAGTAGACCTCCAACATCCCCCAGTCCTTCATGTGGTGGTAGATGCGGTATAGCAGCAGCCCGTAGTTGCGACCGATGTTCCAGCGAATACTGAGCAACACGGCCAATTGGCACAGGAGCTTTAGCAAGGGGATGCCCATACTGCACAGGAACACCACGGCGGCAACGCCTTGCATGCCGGTATCGAACAGGCCGACGACGCCGCTCCACACGGTGTCCTCCGAGGACTGCCCGAGTAGATTGAGCTGCATGATGGGCAAAAAGTTCGCGGGGATGTAAAGCAGCAGGGCTGCCAGTACCAAGGCGAGGCTGCGCTCGACCACATTGTGCCGGTGAGCGTATAGCTCGTAGCCACAGCGTGGGCATTGGGCTTTTTCGCCGAGGGCGAGGGTTGGTTTGCGCATCAGCAAGTCGCACTCATGGCATGCCACCAGATCGTCCAGCGGTAAATCCGACACCTCGCGGGCGTCAACCGGATCGGGCATAGATAGGGCTCTGACTCTAAAAATGGTTAGGTGGCTATTCTAGTGGTGTCGCTCAGAAATAACTGTGCAAATTTGTCGGGGTAGTCAGGTTGGGGTTGGGGGAACAAGTGTACGGGGACAAGGTGGACACTTTTCGAGCGCCCAAAACAAAACCCCAACTGCTTTCGCAATTGGGGTTTCGGAATTTAATCTTGACGATGACCTACTCTCACATGGGGAAACCCCACACTACCATCGGCGATGCATCGTTTCACTGCTGAGTTCGGGATGGGATCAGGTGGTTCCAATGCTCTATGGTCGTCAAGAAATTCTGGTACTGAGTCGTGGCCAGCTGGCCTCGCTTCAGCAAATTGGGTAGGTGATAGATCTCGGTGTTTTGTGAGCGTCGAACTTTCGGTTCATTTTCGTCTTCACACACCGCAATCTGGTCTCTCTCGAGTTCGCAAATTGCTTGGGTGTTATATGGTCAAGCCTCACGGGCAATTAGTATTGGTTAGCTCAACGCCTCACAGCGCTTACACACCCAACCTATCAACGTCGTAGTCTTCGACGGCCCTTCAGGGAACTCAAGGTTCCAGTGAGATCTCATCTTGAGGCTAGTTTCCCGCTTAGATGCTTTCAGCGGTTATCTATTCCGAACATAGCTACCCGGCAATGCCACTGGCGTGACAACCGGAACACCAGAGGTTCGTCCACTCCGGTCCTCTCGTACTAGGAGCAGCCCCTCTCAAATCTCAAACGTCCACGGCAGATAGGGACCGAACTGTCTCACGACGTTCTAAACCCAGCTCGCGTACCACTTTAAATGGCGAACAGCCATACCCTTGGGACCGGCTTCAGCCCCAGGATGTGATGAGCCGACATCGAGGTGCCAAACACCGCCGTCGATATGAACTCTTGGGCGGTATCAGCCTGTTATCCCCGGAGTACCTTTTATCCGTTGAGCGATGGCCCTTCCATACAGAACCACCGGATCACTAAGACCTACTTTCGTACCTGCTCGACGTGTCTGTCTCGCAGTCAAGCGCGCTTTTGCCTTTATACTCTACGACCGATTTCCGACCGGTCTGAGCGCACCTTCGTACTCCTCCGTTACTCTTTAGGAGGAGACCGCCCCAGTCAAACTACCCACCATACACTGTCCTCGATCCGGATAACGGACCTGAGTTAGAACCTCAAAGTTGCCAGGGTGGTATTTCAAGGATGGCTCCACGCAGACTGGCGTCCACGCTTCAAAGCCTCCCACCTATCCTACACAAGCAAATTCAAAGTCCAGTGCAAAGCTATAGTAAAGGTTCACGGGGTCTTTCCGTCTAGCCGCGGATACACTGCATCTTCACAGCGATTTCAATTTCACTGAGTCTCGGGTGGAGACAGCGCCGCCATCGTTACGCCATTCGTGCAGGTCGGAACTTACCCGACAAGGAATTTCGCTACCTTAGGACCGTTATAGTTACGGCCGCCGTTTACCGGGGCTTCGATCAAGAGCTTCGCGTTAGCTAACCCCATCAATTAACCTTCCGGCACCGGGCAGGCGTCACACCCTATACGTCCACTTTCGTGTTTGCAGAGTGCTGTGTTTTTAATAAACAGTCGCAGCGGCCTGGTATCTTCGACCGGCATGAGCTTACGGAGCAAGTCCTTCACCCTCACCGGCGCACCTTCTCCCGAAGTTACGGTGCCATTTTGCCTAGTTCCTTCACCCGAGTTCTCTCAAGCGCCTTGGTATTCTCTACCCAACCACCTGTGTCGGTTTGGGGTACGGTTCCTGGTTACCTGAAGCTTAGAAGCTTTTCTTGGAAGCATGGCATCAACCACTTCGTTAACTAAAAGTTAACTCGTCATCAGCTCTCGGCCTTAGAATCCCGGATTTACCTAAGATTCCAGCCTACCACCTTAAACTTGGACAACCAACGCCAAGCTGGCCTAGCCTTCTCCGTCCCTCCATCGCAATAACCAGAAGTACAGGAATATTAACCTGTTTTCCATCGACTACGCTTTTCAGCCTCGCCTTAGGGACCGACTAACCCTGCGTCGATTAACGTTGCGCAGGAAACCTTGGTCTTTCGGCGTGGGTGTTTTTCACACCCATTATCGTTACTCATGTCAGCATTCGCACTTCTGATACCTCCAGCAAGCTTCTCAACTCACCTTCACAGGCTTACAGAACGCTCCTCTACCGCATCACTTACGTGATACCCGTAGCTTCGGTGTATGGTTTGAGCCCCGTTACATCTTCCGCGCAGGCCGACTCGACTAGTGAGCTATTACGCTTTCTTTAAAGGGTGGCTGCTTCTAAGCCAACCTCCTAGCTGTCTAAGCCTTCCCACATCGTTTCCCACTTAACCATAACTTTGGGACCTTAGCTGACGGTCTGGGTTGTTTCCCTTTTCACGACGGACGTTAGCACCCGCCGTGTGTCTCCCATGCTCGGCACTTGTAGGTATTCGGAGTTTGCATCGGTTTGGTAAGTCGGGATGACCCCTAGCCGAAACAGTGCTCTACCCCCTACAGTGATACATGAGGCGCTACCTAAATAGCTTTCGAGGAGAACCAGCTATCTCCGAGCTTGATTAGCCTTTCACTCCGATCCACAGGTCATCCGCTAACTTTTCAACGGTAGTCGGTTCGGTCCTCCAGTTAGTGTTACCCAACCTTCAACCTGCCCATGGATAGATCGCCCGGTTTCGGGTCTATTCCCAGCGACTAGACGCCCTATTAAGACTCGCTTTCGCTACGCCTCCCCTATTCGGTTAAGCTCGCCACTGAAAATAAGTCGCTGACCCATTATACAAAAGGTACGCAGTCACCCAACAAAGTGGGCTCCCACTGCTTGTACGCATACGGTTTCAGGATCTATTTCACTCCCCTCTCCGGGGTTCTTTTCGCCTTTCCCTCACGGTACTAGTTCACTATCGGTCAGTCAGTAGTATTTAGCCTTGGAGGATGGTCCCCCCATATTCAGACAAAGTTTCTCGTGCTCCGTCCTACTCGATTTCATGACTAAGAGATTTTCGCGTACAGGGCTATCACCCACTATGGCCGCACTTTCCAGAGCGTTCCGCTAATCTCAAAGCCACTTAAGGGCTAGTCCCCGTTCGCTCGCCACTACTAAGGGAATCTCGGTTGATTTCTTTTCCTCAGGGTACTTAGATGTTTCAGTTCCCCTGGTTCGCTTCTTGCACCTATGTATTCAGTACAAGATAACCATCTTATGATGGCTGGGTTCCCCCATTCAGACATCTCCGGATCAAAGTCTGTTTGCCGACTCCCCGAAGCTTTTCGCAGGCTACCACGTCTTTCATCGCCTCTGACTGCCAAGGCATCCACCGTATGCGCTTCTTCACTTGACCATATAACCCCAAGCAATCTGGTTATACTGTGAAGACGACATTCGCCGAAAATTCGAATTTCTCAGTTAAGAGAACTCACAAATTTTACCTTAGCCTGATCCGTTACCAGTGAAAGTAACGTTCAGTCTATCTTTCTATCACATACCCAAATTTTTAAAGAACGATCTAATCAAAGACTAGAAATCAATATTCACTTCAGAATATTCATTTCTAAACTCTAACAGCAGAAGCAGTTAATGGTGGAGCCAAACGGGATCGAACCGTTGACCTCCTGCGTGCAAGGCAGGCGCTCTCCCAGCTGAGCTATGGCCCCATAACAAAATTGGTGGGTCTGGGCAGATTCGAACTGCCGACCTCACCCTTATCAGGGGTGCGCTCTAACCAACTGAGCTACAGACCCAATTTCGAGCGCGTAACTGATTAGCTAAGAGCTATCAGCTTGGAGCTTAAAGCTGCTTCTATCGTCTTCTTCAATGAATCAAGCAATTCGTGTGGGAACTTATGGAGCAGCTGATGTCGTCGATTAAGGAGGTGATCCAGCCGCAGGTTCCCCTACGGCTACCTTGTTACGACTTCACCCCAGTCATGAATCACACCGTGGTAACCGTCCTCCCGAAGGTTAGACTAGCTACTTCTGGTGCAACCCACTCCCATGGTGTGACGGGCGGTGTGTACAAGGCCCGGGAACGTATTCACCGCGACATTCTGATTCGCGATTACTAGCGATTCCGACTTCACGCAGTCGAGTTGCAGACTGCGATCCGGACTACGATCGGTTTTATGGGATTAGCTCCACCTCGCGGCTTGGCAACCCTCTGTACCGACCATTGTAGCACGTGTGTAGCCCAGGCCGTAAGGGCCATGATGACTTGACGTCATCCCCACCTTCCTCCGGTTTGTCACCGGCAGTCTCCTTAGAGTGCCCACCATTACGTGCTGGTAACTAAGGACAAGGGTTGCGCTCGTTACGGGACTTAACCCAACATCTCACGACACGAGCTGACGACAGCCATGCAGCACCTGTCTCAATGTTCCCGAAGGCACCAATCTATCTCTAGAAAGTTCATTGGATGTCAAGGCCTGGTAAGGTTCTTCGCGTTGCTTCGAATTAAACCACATGCTCCACCGCTTGTGCGGGCCCCCGTCAATTCATTTGAGTTTTAACCTTGCGGCCGTACTCCCCAGGCGGTCAACTTAATGCGTTAGCTGCGCCACTAAAAGCTCAAGGCTTCCAACGGCTAGTTGACATCGTTTACGGCGTGGACTACCAGGGTATCTAATCCTGTTTGCTCCCCACGCTTTCGCACCTCAGTGTCAGTATTAGTCCAGGTGGTCGCCTTCGCCACTGGTGTTCCTTCCTATATCTACGCATTTCACCGCTACACAGGAAATTCCACCACCCTCTACCATACTCTAG
Organism: Pseudomonas sp. FDAARGOS_380; assembly: GCF_002591235.1. Lineage (NCBI taxonomy): Bacteria > Pseudomonadati > Pseudomonadota > Gammaproteobacteria > Pseudomonadales > Pseudomonadaceae > Pseudomonas > Pseudomonas sp. FDAARGOS_380. The sequence continues at coordinate 1,017,140 of NZ_CP023969.1, forward strand.
TCAGTCAGTTTTGAATGCAGTTCCCAGGTTGAGCCCGGGGATTTCACATCCAACTTAACAAACCACCTACGCGCGCTTTACGCCCAGTAATTCCGATTAACGCTTGCACCCTCTGTATTACCGCGGCTGCTGGCACAGAGTTAGCCGGTGCTTATTCTGTCGGTAACGTCAAAATTGCAGAGTATTAATCTACAACCCTTCCTCCCAACTTAAAGTGCTTTACAATCCGAAGACCTTCTTCACACACGCGGCATGGCTGGATCAGGCTTTCGCCCATTGTCCAATATTCCCCACTGCTGCCTCCCGTAGGAGTCTGGACCGTGTCTCAGTTCCAGTGTGACTGATCATCCTCTCAGACCAGTTACGGATCGTCGCCTTGGTGAGCCATTACCTCACCAACTAGCTAATCCGACCTAGGCTCATCTGATAGCGCAAGGCCCGAAGGTCCCCTGCTTTCTCCCGTAGGACGTATGCGGTATTAGCGTCCGTTTCCGAACGTTATCCCCCACTACCAGGCAGATTCCTAGGCATTACTCACCCGTCCGCCGCTCTCAAGAGAAGCAAGCTTCTCTCTACCGCTCGACTTGCATGTGTTAGGCCTGCCGCCAGCGTTCAATCTGAGCCATGATCAAACTCTTCAGTTCAAACATCTTTGGGTTTTTAAGAAACCCTAAACTTGGCTCAGCAATCGTTGGTTACATCTTTGATTTCTCGCGGAGCAACTTGTGATGCTGATAATCTTGTTGACTATCAGTCTTACTCCACAAGCACCCACACGAATTGCTTGATTCAGTTGTTAAAGAGCGGTTGGTTAAGATCTTTCGTCTCAACCGAGGCGCGCATTCTACAGCAGCCTCATTTGCTGTCAAGTGGTTATTTTCAGAAGTTTTCGAAGATTTCTTCAACAACTTCAACCACTTGCGCTTGCGATCTCTCGTAAGCGGGAGGCGAATTCTACAGCGTTACACGCTGCTGTCAACACCTCTTTTTCAACTTCCTTTTGGCTTCGATGAACTGAAGCAACTTGCTGTCGATAACTGCGTAACTCATTGTTTACCAAGGAGTTTTCCGTTTCGACTGCGCCGGAAGTGGGGCGAATTATAGGCTTCCAGAATCTGCCGTCAACCTTCTTTTTCACATTTCTGTCATATAAGTCAAAAAGCCCCAATAACGCAAAGGTCGGCCCCAAGGGGCCGGCCTTCTACCTACGCAGCCTTACAGGCTAGGGAAGGCGAATTGCGACGCTTCATGGCTGGCCCGTTGCGGCCAACGCTGGGTGATTGCCTTGCGACGGGTATAGAACCGCACCCCGTCCGGCCCATAGGCATGCAAGTCGCCAAACAGCGAACGTTTCCAGCCGCCAAAGCTGTGATACGCAACCGGCACTGGCAGCGGCACGTTAACCCCCACCATGCCGACTTCAATCTCATCACAGAACAGGCGCGCCGCTTCACCGTCACGGGTGAAGATGCACGTACCGTTGCCGTATTCATGATCGTTGATCAACTGCATCGCCGCTTCCAGGCTATCCACCCGCACTACGCACAGTACCGGCCCAAAGATCTCTTCTTTATAGATACGCATCTCAGGCGTGACGCGGTCAAACAGGCTACCGCCGAGGAAAAAACCTTGCTCATGCCCGGCAACACTCAAGCCACGGCCATCAACGACCAGTTCTGCACCCGCCGACACACCGTCTTCTATATAGCCACTGACTTTATCCCGCGCCTGTCCCGTCACCAGCGGGCCCATGTCCAGGCCGCAAGAAGTGCCCGCACCAATCTTCAACGCCTTGACCTGCGGCACCAGCTTGGCGATCAACGCATCCGCTACCTGGTCGCCCACGCACACCGCCACCGAGATCGCCATGCAACGCTCACCGCAGGAACCATAAGCTGCGCCCATCAGGGCACTCACCGCGTTATCCAGATCGGCATCCGGCATCAGCACCGCGTGGTTCTTCGCCCCGCCCAGTGCCTGCACACGCTTGCCGCGTTTGGTCGCTTCGGAGTAGATGTACTCGGCAATCGGCGTCGAGCCTACAAAACTCAAGGCTTTGACTTCCGGCGCTTCGATCAGCGCATCCACCGCGCCCTTGTCGCCATGTACCACGCTGAGCACGCCTTTAGGCAGCCCGGCTTCCTGCAACAGCTGCGCGATCAACAGCGTCGAACTCGGGTCGCGCTCTGACGGTTTAAGGATGAAACAGTTACCGCAGACAATCGCCAACGGGTACATCCACAGTGGCACCATCGCCGGGAAGTTGAACGGGGTGATACCCGCCACCACGCCCAACGGCTGGAAGTCCGACCACGCATCGATGTTCGGCCCTACGTTGCGGCTGTATTCACCCTTGAGAATCTCCGGCGCCGAGCACGCGTACTCCACGTTCTCGATCCCACGCTTGAGCTCACCCGCTGCGTCTTCCAAGGTCTTGCCATGTTCTTCGCTGATCAACTGCGAGATCCGTGCTTCGTTCTGCTCCAGCAAATGCTTGAAACGGAACATCACTTGGGCACGCTTGGCTGGCGGCGTATTGCGCCAGGCCGGAAACGCAGCCTTGGCCGAATCAATCGCCTGTTGAATGGTTTCACGACTGGCCAACGGCACCTGGTGAATCACCTGGCCAGTGGACGGGTTATAGACGTCGGCACTACGACCGCTGTCGTTGACCAGCTCACCGTTGATCAAATGCTGGATAAGGCTCATGCAGGGCTCCTGAAAAATTGTTCTATATAGAAGGAGAAATCAGTCGATCTTGTTCAGCACTTCGCCGACCGCGTCAAACAGACGGTCCAGGTCCTGCGGCTTGCTGTTGAAGGTTGGCCCGAACTGCAGGGTATCGCCGCCAAAACGCACATAGAAACCGGCTTTCCACAGCGCCATGCCGGCTTCGAATGGGCGCACGATGGCATCCCCATCACGCGGGGCAATCTGGATAGCACCGGCCAGGCCGTAGTTGCGAATGTCGATCACATTCTTGCTGCCCTTCAAACCGTGCAGCGCATTCTCAAAGTGCGGTGCGACTTCGGCTACGCTCTGCACCAGGTTTTCTTTCTGCAACAGGTCCAATGCCGCCAGGCCCGCCGCGCAAGCCACCGGGTGCGCCGAGTAGGTGTAGCCGTGGGGGAATTCCACGGCGTATTCCGGCGTCGCCTGGTTCATGAAGGTCTGGTAGATCTCGCTGCTGGCAATCACCGCGCCCATCGGGATAGCGCCGTTGGTGACTTGCTTGGCGATGCACATCAGGTCCGGGGTCACGCCGAAGCTGTCAGCACCGAACATCGAGCCGGTGCGGCCAAAGCCTGTGATCACTTCGTCGAACACCAACAGGATATTGTGCTGGTCGCAAATTTCGCGCAGGCGCTTGAGATAACCCTGCGGTGGCACCAATACGCCAGCGGAACCGGCCATCGGCTCGACAAACACGGCTGCGATGTTCGACGCGTCATGCAGCTCGATCAGCTTGAGCAACTCATCGGCCAAGGCAATACCGCCCTGCTCCGGCATGCCCCGGGAGAAGGCGTTGCTGGCCAGCAAGGTGTGAGGCAGATGGTCAACATCCATCATCGCCTGGCCAAACAGCTTACGGTTACCGTTCACACCGCCCAGGCTGGTACCGGCGATGTTTACGCCGTGGTAACCCCGGGCGCGACCAATCATCTTGGTCTTGGTGGCCTGGCCTTTTAGGCGCCAGTAGGCCCGCACCATTTTCACCGCTGTATCGGCGCATTCAGAGCCCGAGTCGGTAAAGAACACATGATTGAGGTTGCCTGGGGTCAGGTCGGTGATCTTTTCCGCCAACTGGAACGACAACGGATGACCGTACTGAAAGCCTGGGGAGTAGTCCAAGGTGCCCAATTGCTTGGCGACCGCTTCCTGGATTTCCTTGCGCGTATGCCCGGCGCCACAGGTCCACAGGCCCGACAACGAATCATAGACCTTGCGCCCCTTGTCATCGGTCAACCAACTACCTTCGGCGGCCACGATCAGGCGTGGATCGCGCTGGAAGTTACGGTTGGCGGTGTAAGGCATCCAGTGCGCATCCAGCTTCAATTGGCTGGCCAGGGACGATGGGGCGTTTTCGGGCATGTTCATCAGCAAAACCTCGCAGGGCAAAAGGCAGCGTCGGGATTGAAAAAGCGTTGTTGCAGCTAAATTGCCACGGGGATAAAGTCGGTGAAATCCAACTCTTCTAACCTTCAGTCAGGACTTCACTAAACTATGAGCAGCCGTCGTCCCGACCCTTTGGCGCAAGTCAGTGACTTCGATATTCGCCTGCTGCGCATCTTTCGCAGCGTGGTGGAGTGCGGCGGCTTCTCGGCAGCGGAAACCGTCCTTGGCATCGGGCGCTCGGCCATCAGCCAGCAGATGAGCGATCTTGAGCAACGGCTCGGGCTAAGGCTGTGCCAACGCGGCCGCGCCGGGTTCTCTCTGACGGAAGAAGGCCGTGAGGTTTATCAGTCTGCCCTGCAACTGCTGAGTGCCCTGGAAAGTTTTCGTACCGAGGTCAACGGCCTGCACCAACATTTGCGCGGCGAACTGATCATTGGCCTCACCGACAACCTCGTCACTCTGCCCCATATGCGTATCACCCACGCATTGGCGCAGTTGAAGGAACGCGGCCCGGACGTGCAGATCCAGATCCGCATGATCGCCCCCAATGAAGTGGAGCAAGGCGTACTCGACGGTCGCCTGCACGTCGGTGTGGTGCCCCAGGCCAGCGCATTGTCGGGCCTGGAATACCAGCCGTTGTACAGCGAACGCTCCTTGCTCTATTGCGCGGTCGGCCACCCGCTGTTTTACGCCGACAACAAGCAACTGGACGACGAACGCATCGACAGCCAGGACGCCATCGCCCCCACCTTCCGCTTGCCCGCGGAGATCCAGGCCCATTACCAGGCGCTCAACTGCACCGCCAGTGCCTCAGACCGTGAGGGCATGGCGTTCCTGATTCTCACCGGACGCTATATCGGCTACTTGCCCGATCATTACGCCAGCCTGTGGGTACAACAAGGCCGACTGCGTGCGCTGAAACCGGCTACACGTTTTTACGATTTGAGCCTGGCATCGGTCACGCGCAAGGGCCGTCGCCCTCATTTGGTGCTGGAAAGTTTCCTCGAAAGCCTGGCCGCCACCCGCTAAATCGGGCGTTACACAAAAAGCTGAGCACCTGGACAGCTTTTTGCAAGAGCTCAAGGACCTTGAACCGTTCGCCTTGAGTTAACCCGCCATGCCCCCAGAATCCTCCAGCCCCAGCGACCTGATCTACGGCCTCAATGACCGCCCGAAACCACTGCCTGCTCTACTCGCGGCCTTGCAACATGTATTGGCGGCGTTCGTCGGCATCATCACGCCGCCGCTGATCATTGGCTCCACCCTCGGCCTCACCGCTCACTTGCCCTACCTGATCAGCATGGCGTTGATGGTTTCCGGTGTAGGCACCTTCATCCAGGCACGCAGGCCGTTTGGCATCGGTGCCGGCATGATCTGCCTGCAAGGCACCAGCTTTGCGTTTCTCGGCGCAGTCTTGTCGGCAGGCTTTCTGGTGAAACAACGCGGTGGCAGCCCGGAAGACATTCTGGCGATGATTTTCGGCGTGTGCTTCTTCGGTGCGGCGGTGCAGATTGTATTGAGCCGCTTTATCGGCCAACTGCGCCGCGTGATCACACCACTGGTAACCGGGATTGTGATTACGCTGATCGGCATCAGCCTGATCAAAGTGGGGATCACCGACCTGGGCGGCGGCTTCAATGCACCGGACTTCGGCGCCCCCGCCAACCTGGCGCTGGGCCTGTTGGTGGTTTTGACGATCATCCTGCTCAACCGCTCGAATACGCCCTGGGTACGTTTGTCGGCCATCATCATCGGCCTGGCCCTAGGCAGCCTGGCGGCGTGGTTCAGCGGCAAACTTGTTCCCCAAGCTTTACCTGACCTGCCACTGGTCAGCCTGCCTACGCCATTCCGCTTTGGTTTCAACTTCGACTGGAGCGCCTTCCTGCCGATTGCGCTGATTTATCTGATCAGCAGCATCGAAACTGTCGGCGACCTCACCGCCAATTGCATGATTGCCCGCCAGCCCATCAGCGGCCCTTCTTATATAAGCCGGCTCAAGGGCGGCGTGCTCGGCGATGGGGTGAGCTGCATGATCGCCGCCACCTTCAGCGCCTTCCCCAACACCACGTTTGCGCAGAACAATGGCGTGATCCAACTCACCGGCGTGGCCAGCCGTTACGTCGGTTTATACATCGGCGTGTTGCTGTTCTGTCTGGGCCTGTTTCCGCTGATTGGCGCTGTGCTGCAGCAAATCCCCAAGCCGGTATTGGGCGGTGCCACCCTGGTGATGTTCGGCAGCGTGGCCGCGGCTGGCGTGCGCATCCTCGCCCAGGCGCCGCTGGACCGACGCAGCATGCTGATCATCGCCACCTCGTTCGGCGTTGGCCTGGGTATTGCCGCGCAACCCAACCTGCTGCACCTGATGCCGACTCTGGTGCAGAACCTGTTCGACTCCGCCATCACCAGCGGCGGCATCACCGCCATTGTGTTGTGCCTGTTACTGCCGGAGGCCAAGGCAAGTACCGCCGCCGCAAACCACAACCCGGAACGCGACAGCCTGGAACCGCTTTGACGGTTTTATTGCATCAGGACTTGTCTGAGGCTTGAGGGTGGGTTATCTGTGCACACGTCGTCTCTATCGATCAGCACGGAAACCTCCATGAGCCTCGAAGTTCCTGCCCACAGCAACCACGTCGGTAAACCCGCCAGCCGCATTCGGCAAAAGAACGAACAAGCGATTCTCCAGGCTGCTGAAGATGAATTCGCGCGCCATGGCTACAAAGGCACCAGCATGAACACCATCGCTGCCAGTGCCGGGCTGCCCAAGGCCAACTTGCACTACTATTTCACCAACAAGCTGGGCCTGTATGTCGCAGTGCTGAGCAATATCCTCGAACTGTGGGACAGCACCTTCAACGCGCTGACCGCCGAAGATGACCCGGCCGTGGCGCTAGCTCGCTACATCCGCACCAAGATGGAATTCTCGCGCCGCCAGCCCCAAGCCTCGCGAATCTTCGCCATGGAGATCATCAGCGGTGGCGAATGCCTCACTGAATATTTCGGCCAGGACTATCGGGCCTGGTTCAGTGGCCGGGCCGCGGTGTTCCAGGCCTGGATCGACGCCGGCAAAATGGACCCCGTCGACCCCGTGCACCTGATTTTCCTGCTGTGGGGCAGCACTCAGCACTACGCCGACTTCGCCACCCAGATCTGCCGTGTTACCGGGCGCACCAAGCTGACCAAGCAGGACATGGAAGATGCTGGCACCAACCTGATCCATATCATTCTCAAAGGCTGCGGCATCAAGCCAGCCCTATAAACGAAGCGATTTATGTCTTTTACGCTCACCGGCTTTTGCGAGTTTCGTGAAGAAATACGCAAAAGCCGCTTTATCACCTTGGCGGCGCCGATTACCAGCCCGCAGGACGCCCAGGCGTTTTTCGAGCAGCACAGCGACCTCAACGCCACGCACAACTGCTGGGCCTGGAAGCTGGGCGATCAATACCGCAGCAGCGATGACGGCGAACCCGGCGGCACCGCCGGGCGCCCGATCCTTGCGGCCATCGAGGCCCAGGGCTTTGATCAGGTGGCCGTCTTGGTAATCCGCTGGTACGGCGGCATTCAACTGGGCACGGGTGGATTGGCCCGCGCCTATGGCGGCGGGGCCAATAAATGCCTGCAGAATGCCGAGCGCATCGAGCTGATCAGCCGCGTCCCCCTGAGTTGCGCCTGTGGCTTCTCCGAACTGAACCTGGTGAAGCTGCGTGTCGCTGAACTCGGCGGGCTTGTGGTGGAAGAAACCTTCACCGCCAACGGCGTTGAGCTGCAGCTCGCACTGGGAGAGGCACACATCGACACCCTGCAAACCCAGCTCGCCGACCTGAGCCGTGGGCGCATCCTGCTCGAACGCTGAAACTGCTACTGTTATGCGCTGAACTCCCTGAACCGCGATTTCAAAGGAAGCCTTTCATGTCTACGCCAAAAACCGCACTGATCATCGGCGCCTCGCGCGGGCTGGGCCTTGGCCTGGTCAAGCAACTGCTCCAGGACGGCTGGGACGTGACCGCCACCGTGCGCGATCCGAACAAGGCCGATGCCCTGAAAGCCGTGGGGCCGGTGCAGATCGAGAAGTTGGATATGGACGATCAGCAAGCCGTGATCGCCCTGGCCCAACGCCTGAAAGACCGCACCTTTGACCTGCTGTTCGTCAACGCCGGCGTCAAGGGCCCGGCCAACCAGGAGCCCGGCCACGCGACCCTAGCGGAAGTCGGCCAACTGTTTTTCACCAACGCCGTGGCGCCGATCAACCTGGCCCAGCGTTTTGTCGGGCAGATCCGCAAAGACACCGGCGTGCTGGCCTTCATGAGTTCGGTACTGGGCAGCGTGACCATTCCCGACGGCTCGGACCTGGCGCTGTACAAAGCCAGCAAGGCCGCCCTCAATTCGATGACCAACAGCTTTATCACGCAACTGGGCGAGCCCAAACCGACGGTGCTGTCGCTGCATCCAGGTTGGGTGAAGACCGACATGGGCGGCGAAAACGCACACATCGACGTCGAGACCAGCGTGCGCGGCCTGGTGGACCAGGTAAATGCCTACACCGGCAAAGGCGGCCATCACTTCGTCGACTACAAAGGCGACACCATCGCCTGGTAAGTGGCAAAGGGTCGTTATCGACCAATTGCCGTCGATAACGATCCACGCGTAAACTGCCCACCTCGCCCTCCCCGGCGACCCTGGATCAGCAGACAGGGCAACACTGAGCTGGCAAACCTGAACCCATCATTCAGAGGAGCCGGCCAATGCCTGCGACCCGTATCTGGTTAAAAAACCCCCTCGCGATTTTCACTGCCAATGGCCTCGATGCCCGTGGCGGCCTTGTGCTGCAAGACGGTGTCATCACCGAAGTGCTGGCCCAAGGGCAAGCGCCTGCACAACCCTGCGCCCAGGTGTTCGATGCCCGCGAGCATGTGGTGCTGCCTGGGCTGATCAATACCCACCACCACTTCTATCAAACCCTGACCCGCGCCTGGGGCCCGGTGGTCAACCAGCCGCTGTTTCCCTGGCTGAAAACCCTGTACCCGGTATGGGCGCGGCTCACCCCGGAAAAACTCGCGCTGGCCAGCAAAGTCGCCCTGGCCGAGTTGCTGCTCTCGGGCTGCACCACGGCGGCCGATCACCACTACCTGTTCCCCGATGGCCTGGAAAACGCCATTGATGTGCAGGTCGAGACCGTGCGCGAACTGGGCATGCGCGCCATGCTCACCCGCGGTTCCATGAGCCTGGGCGAAGCCGATGGCGGCCTGCCGCCGCAGCAAACCGTGCAGCAAGGCCAGGTGATCCTCGACGACAGCCAGCGCCTGATCCGCGAATATCACCAGCGGGGTGACGGCGCGCAGATCCAGATCGCCCTGGCGCCGTGCTCGCCGTTTTCGGTCACCCCCGAAATCATGCAGGCCAGCGCCGAGCTGGCCAACCAGTTGGACGTGCGCCTGCACACCCACTTGGCGGAAACCCTCGATGAGGAAGATTTCTGCCTGCAACGCTTCGGGCTGCGTACCGTGGATTACCTCGACAGCGTCGGCTGGCTCGGCCCACGCACCTGGCTGGCCCATGGCATTCACTTCAACCCGGACGAAATCGAGCGCCTGGGCGCCGCCGGCACCGGCATCTGCCATTGCCCAAGCTCGAATATGCGCCTGGCCTCCGGCATCTGCCCCACCTTGGATCTGCTTGCCGCCGGCGCCCCCATCGGCTTGGGCGTGGACGGCTCGGCATCCAACGATGCCTCGAACATGATCCTTGAAGCGCGTCAGGCCCTGTACATCCAGCGCCTGCGTTATGGCGCGGAAAAGATCACCCCCGAAGGCGTATTGGGTTGGGCCACCAAGGGCTCGGCGCAGTTGCTGGGGCGCACGGACATTGGCGAGTTGGCCGTCGGCAAACAGGCGGACCTGGCACTGTTCAAGCTCGATGAACTGCGCTTCTCCGGTAGCCACGACCCCATTTCCGCACTGCTGCTGTGCGGTGCGGACCGGGCAGACCGGGTGATGATCGCGGGTCAATGGCGGGTGATCGACGGCCAAGTCGAAGGCCTTGACCTCAAGGGCTTGATCGCCGATCACAGCCAGGCAGCGCGCCAGTTGATCGCCGGCACCTAAGCCAGGCACCCATCAAAATGTGGGAGCGGGCTTGCTCGCTCCCACATTGGGTCTGCGACACCTTTCAAATCGGTTACAACCCCAACAGCGACAACATGATAAAAGTCGCAAACAACACAAAATGCGTCATCCCTTCAATCGCATTGGTTTCACCATCGTTGAGGTTGATCGCGCTGACGATCAGCGTGATAAACACCATCACCGTTTGCACCGGCGTCATCGCCATCTGGAACGGCTGCCCGGTATACAGCGCCATGGCTTCCATCACCGGCACCGTCAGAATCACCGTGGACAACGAAGCCCCCAGCGCAATGTTGACCACCGACTGCATGCGGTTGGCCAACGCGGCGCGCAGTGCCGTGAGGATTTCCGGCGCAGCCGAGATTGCCGCCACCACAATCGCGGTAATCACCGGCGGTGCGCCTGTGCCTTCCAGGCCCAGATCGAGGGTCTTGGACATCACCTCGGCCAGTGCGCCAATCACGATCACCCCAAACACCAGGGTCGCAATGGAAAACGTCAGGCTGACAGACGGCGCGTGCTCGTCTTCGGGCTGTTTCTTGCGGCGTTTTTCCGGGTAGCTGTAGCTGAAGAAATAACTGTGCGGCCCCACCTGCATGCGCAGGAACAAGGTGTAAAGCACCACCATCGCGCCAATAGTGAAGGCCGAGTAAATTTTCCAGTCGGCTTCGGGGATAAATTCCGGCACCACCATCGACACCCCCATGGCGGTAAGGATCATCACACTGTAGGTGCGCGCCGAGTCATCGTTGTAGGACTGTTCGCCATGCTTGATGCCGCCCATCAGCGCAGCCAGGCCGAGGATACCGTTGATATCCAGCATCACCGCCGAGTAAATGGTGTCGCGCACCAGGGTCGGTGATGGCTCGTTGCTCATCATGATCGCCAGGATCACCACTTCCACCAATACTGCGGCGAGGGTCAGGATCATGGTGCCGTAGGGGTCGCCGACTTTTTCCGCCAACTGCTCGGCGTGATGAGCCACGCGCATCGACGCCATCACGATAAATGCGATCAGCGCAAAGCCGGCCAGCAGCGCAACCAGTTGGCCGCTGTGGAGCATCCAGTGTTCCAGCGGGTAGGCGGCGATGGCGGCAATCAGCGCCAGCAGCATGAATTTTTCTTGCTTGAGGGATGTGAGCATTCCGGGCCTTTTCGTACAGCGAATCAGTCATTGATGGGGTACAGACTGCGCCGAGCCGCTAACGTTTCGTTACACCTTAGTTCAGGTCACCCTTGCATGAGTGACAGAAATACTCTCCTGCTGGTCAGGTTTTGCCGATTATTTCAGCCATGGCCTGTAGAATGCCGCCATTGCACCTGATGAGATTTTAAAAATGTACGATTGGCTCAACGCCCTGCCCAAGGCTGAATTGCACCTGCACCTGGAAGGCTCGCTGGAGCCTGAGCTGCTGTTCGCCCTGGCCGAGCGCAACAAGATTGCGCTGCCATGGAACGACGTCGAAACCCTGCGCAAGGCCTACGCCTTCAACAACCTGCAAGAGTTTCTCGACCTGTATTACAAGGGCGCCGATGTGCTGCGCACGTCCCAGGACTTCTACGACCTGACCTGGGCCTACCTGCTGCGCTGCAAAGCCCAGAACGTGATTCACACCGAACCCTTCTTCGATCCGCAAACCCACACCGACCGTGGCGTGCCGTTCGAAGTGGTGCTCAACGGCATCGCCGCCGCACTCAAAGACGGCGAGCAGCAACTGGGCATCTCCAGCGGTTTGATCCTCAGCTTCCTGCGCCACCTGAGCGAAGACGAAGCGCAGAAAACCCTCGACCAGGCGCTGCCGTTCCGTGACGCGTTCGTGGCCGTGGGCCTGGACAGCTCGGAAATGGGCCACCCACCGAGCAAGTTCCAGCGCGTGTTCGACCGTGCCCGTCACGAAGGCTTTTTGACCGTGGCCCACGCCGGTGAAGAAGGGCCGCCCGAGTACATCTGGGAAGCCATCGACCTGCTGAAGATCCAGCGCATCGACCATGGCGTGCGCGCCATCGAAGACGAGCGCCTGATGCAGCGCATCATCGACGAGCAGATCCCGTTGACCGTGTGCCCGCTGTCCAACACCAAGCTCTGCGTGTTCGACGACATGGCCCAGCACAACATCCTCGACATGCTCGAGCGTGGCGTGAAGGTCACCGTCAACTCGGATGACCCGGCGTACTTCGGCGGCTATGTCACCGAGAACTTCCATGCGCTGTACACAAGCCTGGGCATGACCCAGGACCAGGCCAAACGCCTGGCGCAGAACAGCCTGGATGCGCGGCTCGTGAAGCCGTAACTGAATAGACCTGGACTCAACCTGTGGGAGCTGGCTTGCCTGCGATAGCGGTGCATCAGCCAGCCTCTTACTGCCTGACCTACCGCTATCGCGGGCAAGCCCGGCTCCCACATTGACCCCATCAGCTTCAAGCCTGGGTGAGTTCTTCCAGGGTCTTGCCCTTGGTCTCCATCCCAAACACCCACACCACCAGCGCCGCCACCGCAAAGCACAGCGCGCCCAAGGCAAATACCCCGCCCTGCCCGGTTATCGGGAACACCAGCCCGGTCACCAACGGCCCGAGCAACGAGCCAACCCGCCCAATCGCCGACGCAAACCCCGAGCCGGTCGCACGTGCCGAGGTGGGATACAACTCCGGCGTGTAGGTGTACAGCACCGCCCACATGCCAAACAGGAAGAACTGCATCAACAACCCCGAGGTGATCAGCAGGCCCACGTTGCCGCCAAACACTGCGCTCTGCCCATACAGAAACGCCATCACCCCGCCGCCCAATAAGGTGACTACGCACACGGGCTTGCGCCCCCAGCGCTCGACCAACCACGCGGCCATCAGAAAGCCTGGGATCCCGCCCAGGGAAATGATCACCGTGTAATACACCGACTGGGTCACGGCAAAACCCGATTGCTGCAACAACGCACTCAACCACGACGTCAACCCGTAGAACCCGAGCAGGGCAAAGAACCACACACTCCAGATCATCATCGTGCGTTGGCGGTACTGCGCCGACCACAACTGCTGGAACGCGGAGAAAAACGTCCCCGGTGCACTCTCGATCCGTGGCAGGGCAATCGGCTCCGGCAAGTCGGCGCGGCCCAGGGAATCGCGCACTTTCTGCTCGATGCCCAGCAACACCTTGTCCGCCGCCTCATGGCGCCCCGCCTGTTCCAGCCAACGCGGCGACTCCGGGATAAAGAAACGGATAGCCAACACAAACACCGCCGGTATCGCCAACACCAGGAAGATGTCGCGCCAACCAATCACCGGCAACAAGAAGTAAGACAACACGCCCGCCGCCACAAAACCCAATGGCCAGAAACCATCCATCAAGGCGATGTAACGCCCGCGTCTTTTAGCGGGGATCAGCTCCGACAGCATCGACTGGGCAATAGGAAACTCCATGCCCATGCCAATGCCCAGCAAGATCCGAAACAACGTCAGCGTCTCCACCGTCTGCGCCGTGGAACACAAGTAGCTCGCCAGGCCCCAAAGTACGATGCTCCACTGGAACACCGGCTTGCGCCCGAAGCGATCAGCAAGCATCCCGGACAGCGAAGCGCCCACCACCATGCCGAAAAAACTCGAACTGGCCAGCAACCCGGCCTGGGCCGTGCTCAGGCCAAACTCGGTTTTGATCGAGCCCAACAGGAAGGTCATCATCGCCAGGTCCATGGAGTCGAAAAAAAACGCCAGGGCGATGATGATGAAAATGATTCGGTGGTAACCGCTGATGGGCAACCGTTCCAGGCGTTCCGCCGCGCTATAACCCTGCCTACCCATGCCGCACCCCTCGTATGAAAAATCCCCCTTGCGAGTGTGCGGCATCATTTACGCCGACTATTGCTGGATGCGACCTGACAACACCTGAGAACGACGCCAGCACCTGTAGGAGCGAGCTCGCTCGCGAAGATCGTCAACGTTAACGCGGGGCTTCTGGATAAAACGCGGCGCACTCACGTTTTTCGCGAGCAAGCTCGCGCCTACAGTTTGGCGATGCGGGCTATGTGCTCAAATCCCACATCAGTGACAGACAAAGCCCGAGATTCGTTGATCACGCTGATCCAGTTCGCCTGCAGAAACAGCTGCATCAAGCCCGCCCCCAACGCACCGCCCAGGTGGGGTTGTTGCTGGCTCCAGTCGAAACAGTCGCAGGCCAGCGGCGTTGCCAGTGCTTGGGTGAAAATGCCCAGTTCCGCCAACGCCTGCACACCCTTGGGCGTCACTTCGGTACGCGGTTCATGGCGCTCGATCCATCCGGCCTCCAGCATCCGTTGATACAACTGCGCCGCCAGCTCGCCGCCGAGGTGGCCGTGGCACCACCGGGCGCGGCGCAGCAACGGCGGTGCCCGCAGTGCCGGCGGCAACACATCCGGGGTGCTGCGGGCCGCGCTGGCCATGGTGGTGCTGGCCAACGCATCGATGGCGGCACTGACATCGGCGGCCGCTACCCGAAACAGGCGCTGGCCCCGCCGCGCCTCGATCCGCAACAGGCCGCTGCCGGTCAGCCGCGCCAAATGGGCATTGGCTGACGCCGGCGACAACTCGGCCAGAGCCGCCAGTTCTTCTGAAGACTTCGCCGAACCGTCCATCAAGGCCCAGAGCATGGCCGTGCGTTTAGGCTCGGCGAGCAAGCTGGCGATCTGACTGATGCAAGGTGCTGCTCCCATGTATTCACTCCCTGTTAAACCATTTTTTCTGCTGCGGTTGACGCCCAAGTATAGGTGCGCAGGCAATAGGTTCCGCGGCGTCTGACAGTGCAGATCAGGACAGGATATGAGTGAAACTTCCGAGCGTGGCGCAGGCTATTGCCGAGAACCCATTCACCGCGGTCGCTGCGCGGTCAATGTCGCACAACGGGACACGAGCATGTCCCGCAGCAGATTGATGGGTTTACTCAATTGCGCACGGTGGGCGCACAGCAAGTTGAGCGGTGTGCGCTCGCCCTGCAGTTCCGGCAGGATCAAACGCAAGCGCCCGGCCAGTACATCGGTGCTCACATCCAGCCACGACTTGTAGGCAATGCCCATGCCCGCCACCGCCCAGCGGCGCACCACATCGGCGTCATCGCTGAAGCGATCGCCGCTGACCGTCAGGCTCACATGGCGCTTGCCATCGTAAAAACCCCAATGGTCGTGGACGCGGCTGCCGAGCATGTACAGCAGGCAATTGTGCTGGGCCAGTTGCTCCAGATGGCGCGGCTCGCCATGCCGGGCGAGGTAACTGGGCGCGGCGCAGAGTACGCGAATATTGTCCGGGGCGATGGGCAGTGCAATCAGGCTGGAGTCTTCGGGTTCGCCGTAGCGCAGGGCAATGTCCACGGGCTGGCGGAACAGGTCGGCGATGCGATCACCGAGCAACAGGCGCACGTTCAGTTGCGGGTGCTCCTGCTGGAAGGCGTCCAGCCACGGCAGCAGCTGGTTGCGGCCGAAATCCGAAGGTGCCGACAATTGCAACAAACCGCTGACGTGATCCTGGCCACTGGCCAATAGGCGCCGCCCTTCATCCAGCGCGCTCAGTGACGCCCGCGCGTACTCCAGGAAGCCCTCGCCTTCGGCCGTCAGGCGCAGGCTGCGGGTTGAGCGCGCCAGCAAGCGCGTGCCCAGTTGCTGTTCGATACGCTTGAGCGCGGCGCTGGCCACCGCCGGCGACAAGTCCATGACCCGCGCCGCAGCCGACAGGCTACCCAAGTCTGCGGCGCGCACAAACAACTGCAAATCATCAAAACGCAGCATGCATTCCCGCTCATTATCAATATTTGGTTGAAACAGCCTGCTGTTTTAGCCGCTTTTATCGGCGTGGGAAATAGCCAATCATCTGCCCACCCCGTTAGCCCGTGCCAGGAGTCGACTATGTCCACCGCTTTTAATGTCATCGCCACGCTGATCGCCAAACCCGGCCAGCACGCCACCCTGGAAACGTTACTGCGCGGCCTGCTGGAACCGACCCGCCTGGAAGCCGGTTGCGAGCAGTACGACCTGCACCAGGACCTGCAACACCCCGAGACTTTCTACATGCTTGAGCGCTGGAGCGATGACGCGGCGCTGGCCGACCACGACCAGAGCGCGCATATCCAGAGCTTTCGCGCCCAGGCCGCCGATGTGATCGAGCACTTCGAACTCAAGCGCCTGAAATTCCTCGCCTGATCCCGCCTTTTTTTGTAGGAGCGAGCTTGCTCGCGAAAACCTACAGACCGACGCGTTAAACCAGAAACACCGCGTCATCGTTAACGCTTTTCGCGAGCAAGCTCGCGCCTACCTTGACCGTATTCACTTGGAGTCATCATGAAAGCCATCGCCTACTACACCTCACTGCCGATCGACGATCCAGAATCCCTGCAAGACATCGAACTACCAGCCCCCGTGGCCGGCCCCCGTGACCTGTTGGTAGAAGTCAAAGCCATCTCGGTCAACCCAGTGGACACCAAAGTGCGCCAGAACGTCGCCCCGGAAAATGGTGCCGCCAAAGTGCTGGGCTGGGACGTGGCCGGGGTGGTCAAGGCGGTCGGTAGTGAGGTGACGTTGTTCAAGGCCGGCGACAAGGTCTACTACGCCGGTTCCCTGGTACGCCCAGGCGGCAACAGCGAACTGCACACCGTGGATGAACGCATCGTCGGCCATATGCCCAAGAGCCTGGGGTTTGCCGAAGCAGCCGCACTGCCGCTGACCGCCATCACCGCGTGGGAGCTGTTGTTCGAACGTTTACAGGTGCCTGAAGGCAAAGACGATCAAGGCCAGAGCCTGCTGATCGTCGGCGCTGCCGGTGGCGTGGGGTCGATCCTGACTCAACTGGCTAACCAGCTCACGGCGCTGAAGGTCATCGGCACCGCCTCGCGCCCCGAAACCCAGGCATGGGCCAAGGCCCTGGGCGCACACGTGGTGATCGACCACAGCCAGCCACTGAGCGAAGCGTTAAAGCAGGTCGGTCACGGGCAAGTCACCCACGTTGCCAGCCTGACCCAGACCGAGCATCACCTGGACCAACTGGTCGAAGCGCTGCAACCCCAAGGCAAGCTGGCGTTGATCGACGATCCCAAGGCCCTGGATGTGAGCAAGCTCAAGCGCAAGAGCCTGTCGCTGCATTGGGAGTTCATGTACACCCGTTCGATGTTCGAGACCCCAGACATGATCGAGCAGCACAACCTGCTCAACCGCGTGGCCGAGCTGATCGACGCCGGCACCCTGAAAACCACGGTAGGCGAGCACTTCGGTGTGATCAATGCGGCGAACCTGCGCCGCGCCCACGCCCTGCTGGAAAGCGGCAAGGCCAAGGGCAAGATCGTGCTGGAAGGGTTCTGAAAAAACGGCTGTCAGTGTCGTCCGTTATCTACGTAGGTAATGGACGACACCATTAGTCCGAGAGTTGATCCTTGTCATATCTATGCGCCCGTTCAGGTTTATATTGGCCGCCTTTGCCACGATTCTTTTACGTGAGGAAGTCAGCAATGAAAATCCTGATAAAAGCGTTAGCAAAATCTCCCGGCAGCCAATGGCAAGTTCGTCTCGACGGCGAGGCCATCAACTTTCGCAGTGAGGCCGAGGCCCGCGCTTTTGCCGACACGCTACAAGCCCGGATCCAGGCGCCCCATCGCTTCCCTCTCAACCAGCAACGTTCCGCTGGCTGAGCCGAACTTCAGACCTGCGCCTGTACGGCCCTTGCCCGTTGCAGGCGCTGGGTCGCCATGGCAATGGTCACCGCCAGCACACCGCAGAGGCTGATGACCATGGCCATCGGCATCGCCGTGCCGTCGTGCAACACGCCAACCAACGACGCCGCGCCTGCCGCCACACCGAACTGGATGCAACCGAGCAACGCCGACGCGCTGCCGGCCCGAGCGCCCTGCCCGCTCATGGCACAGGCCGAAGTGTTCGGCAAAATGCAGCCCAGGCTGGCGATGCAGATAAACAGCGGCACCAACAACGGCCATAGCGCCTCGGTGCGCAACGCGGCAATTGCCAACAGCGTCAACGCCGCCGCCACGTACACCCACACGGTGCGCGACAGCAAAAACGCCGGGCCGCGCTTGGCGAGCAATCTTGCGTTCAGTTGCGCCACCAGGATAAAGCCCGCGGCGTTGGAGCCGAACAACCAGCCGTAATGCTCGGCAGGCACGCCGTAGAGCTTGATAAACACGAAGGGGGAACCGGCGATGTAGGCAAACATCCCGGCAATCGAGATACCGCCGGTCAAGGCATAGCCCAGATACACCCGGTCTGACAGTAGCGAGCCGTAGCGGCGCAACGAGCCCGACAACAGCTGGCGCGGCTGATCGGCCGGGAAGGTTTCCGGCAACCCGACCGCCACGGCGATGGCTGCCATCACGCTGAACAACGACAACGCCAGGAAAATCGACTGCCAGCCCCACACGCCGACCATCAGGCCACCGGCCAATGGCGCCAGGATCGGGGCCAGGCCGGTCACCAGCATCAGTTGCGAATACACCTTGGCCGACCCCACGGCATCGCATTTGTCGCTGACCACCGCCCGGGAAATCACCATGCCCGCGCACCCGCCAAGGGCCTGCACGAAGCGTGCACCAATCAGCCATTCCAGGGACGGCGCATACGCACAAGCGAAAGAGGCGAGGGTAAACAGGGTGACACCGCTGAGCAGCGGCACACGCCGGCCAAAACGGTCGGCCAGCGGCCCGTAGATGAGTTGACCAATGGCCAGGCCAGCGAAATACACAGCCAGGGTCAGTTGGATATGTTTTTCGTCAGTGGCAAAAGCTGTAGCCATTGCCGGAAAGCCCGGCAGGTAAAAATCGATCGCCAACGGCGCGAAGGCGCTCAAGGCGCCCAGAATCAGGATTATGCGAAGGTTCATCAGACACCCAAGTGAGTCGGCAGCTCAACAGTCTAGCCGCGCTTGGGTGCCATGAACATTACGTTAGGTGGCTAACGATCAGAAAAATCACGCCAGCTTGGCGCTGTAGCCTTCCTCGGTGATCAGACCGATCACTTGGTCCGAGGACAGACCGCTTGCCACCCGCACTTCTTTGGCCTTCAAATCGACTTCCACACTCGCCGCCGGATCCTGGCTCTGTACCGCCTGGGTCACCGCTTTAACGCAATGGCCACAGGTCATTCCTTCAACGCTGAATATTTGCATGACATGACTCCTTTGATGAGGTTGAGCCCAGTGTCGAGCTTGCCATGATGGCAAGGTCAAGTTCTCAATATTTCTGCCGGGCTGGTATTCGGCGGCGACGTCGGCCAAGCTTCAACCTTCCTAGCTGTGAACCACGGAGCATTCGCCATGCGCTGGTTGTTTTTTGCCCTTGCCGGCCTGATGAGCTTGCCTGCCGCTGCGCCCCAGGCCCTCGCTGCTGAAGATTATGCGGTGCTGATTATTTCCCGCGAACGTCTGGAAGTGCCGACCTACTGCGAGATCGGCCTGTATATCCAGGACCAACTCGCCGGGCGTCTGTTCCAGGAACAGGCCACTTCATTCAATCTTCCCGCCGGCGATACATCGCTGCGCCTGAAGCTTTTGCCGGGCCAAGCTGCAGGCTGTTTGCCGGGCCTACTCGCGCCACGTGCGCAGAACATCAGCTTGAAAGCCGGTGATGTACGCAAATTACGCATTGCCCTTGGCCCGGACGGCATGTACCTCAAAGCTGCGGCATTGGAATACTGAAGGGGCTTGACCTTCCCCACAGGTTAAGGTTGATCCTAGTGGCAACTTCTCTTGGAGGACTGCCCCAATGAATGGATCCACCACCTTTGACCTGCCCATCGGCGGCATGACCTGTGCCAGCTGTGCCGGGCGGGTCGAACGCGCGCTGGGCAAGGTGCCGGGCGTGCAACGTGTCAGCGTCAACCTGGCCAATGAACGCGCGCACATCGAAGTGCAGGGCCAGATGGACCCCAGCGTGTTGATCGCCGCCGTCGACAAGGCCGGCTACACCGCTACCCTGCCCCAAAGCGAAACCGCCACCGATGCCGATCAAGCCCGGCGCCTGCGTCGCGAGCGCTGGTCGCTGATGGCGGGCATTCTGCTGGCGTTGCCTTTGGTGCTGCCAATGCTGGTAGAACCCTTCGGCTTGCAC
Organism: Pseudomonas sp. FDAARGOS_380; assembly: GCF_002591235.1. Taxonomy (NCBI): domain Bacteria; kingdom Pseudomonadati; phylum Pseudomonadota; class Gammaproteobacteria; order Pseudomonadales; family Pseudomonadaceae; genus Pseudomonas; species Pseudomonas sp. FDAARGOS_380. Next base: position 1,037,435 of record NZ_CP023969.1, read on the forward strand.
TGGATGCTCCCCGCCTGGATACAGTTTGCCCTGGCCACGCCGGTGCAATTCATCTTGGGTGCGCGCTTCTATGTCGCCGCGTGGAAAGCCGTGCGCGCAGGTGCCGGCAATATGGACCTGCTGGTGGCGATCGGCACCAGTGCCGGCTACGGCCTGAGTATCTATGAATGGCTCACCGCCGCCCCAGGCGTGACGCCGCACCTGTACTTCGAAGCCTCTGCGGTGGTGATCGCCCTGGTGCTGCTGGGCAAATACCTGGAAAGCCGCGCCAAGCGCCAGACCGCCAGCGCCATCCGCGCCCTTGAAGCCTTGCGTCCGGAACGGGCGATCCGCGTGCAGGACGGCCGCGAAGAAGACGTCGCCATCAGCGCGTTGAAGCACGGTGACCTGGTGCTGGTCAAACCCGGCGAACGCTTCCCGGTGGACGGTGAGGTGGTGGAAGGCCAGAGCCATGCCGATGAAGCGCTGATCAGCGGCGAAAGCCTGCCGGTGCCCAAACAACCCGGCGACGCGGTCACCGGTGGCGCCATCAATGGTGAAGGCCGTTTGCTGGTGCGCACCCTGGCCCTGGGCGCGGAAAGCGTGCTGGCGCGCATCATCCGCCTGGTCGAAGACGCCCAGGCCGCCAAGGCGCCGATTCAGAAACTGGTGGATAAAGTCAGCCAGGTGTTCGTGCCGGCCGTGCTGGTATTGGCGCTGATCACCGTAGTGGGCTGGTGGCTGTACGGCGCCTCCCTGGAAACCGCCATCATCAATGCGGTGGCCGTGCTGGTGATTGCCTGCCCTTGTGCCTTGGGCCTGGCCACGCCGACCGCGATCATGGCCGGCACCGGCGTCGCCGCACGCCACGGCATTCTGATCAAGGACGCCGAAGCCTTGGAGCGCGCTAACGCCGTGAGCGCCGTGGTGTTCGACAAGACCGGCACCCTCACCTCCGGCGCACCCAACATTGCGCATTTGGCGGCCGTGGATGGTGACGAAGCCCTGTTGTTGCAACAGGCCGGCGCCCTGCAACGCGGCAGTGAGCACCCACTGGCCAAGGCCGTGCTGGATGCTTGCCGCGAAAGAGGCTTGGACGTGGCCGATGTGAGCGCCAGCCAATCCCTCACCGGGCGCGGCATTGCCGGTACGCTCGACGGTCGGCCACTGGCCCTGGGCAATCGCCGCTTGCTGGAAGAAACCGGGCTGGACGCAGGCGATTTAGGCCCGCGTGCCAAGGAATGGGAGGCCGAAGGCCGCACCTTGTCCTGGCTGATCGAACAAGGCGCGCAACCCCGCGTGCTAGGGCTGTTTGCCTTTGGCGACACGCTCAAGCCCGGCGCGTTGCAAGCCGTGCAACAACTCAAGGCGCAGCACATCAGCAGCCACCTGATCACTGGCGACAACCACGGCAGTGCGCGGGTAGTGGCCGAAGCCTTGGGGATCGACGATGTGCATGCCGAGGTACTGCCCGCCTACAAAGCCGCTGCCGTGGCCGAGCTGAAAAAAACCGGCGTGGTGGCCATGGTCGGCGACGGCATCAACGATGCGCCCGCCCTGGCCGCTGCCGATATCGGCATCGCCATGGGCGGCGGCACCGACGTGGCCATGCACGCCGCCGGTATTACCCTGATGCGTGGCGACCCGCGCCTGGTGCCGGCCGCCCTGGAGATCAGCCGCAAGACCTACGCAAAAATTCGACAGAATCTGTTCTGGGCCTTTGTGTATAACTTGATCGGCATTCCCCTGGCCGCCTTCGGCCTGCTCAACCCGGTACTGGCTGGCGCCGCCATGGCCTTGTCCAGTGTCAGCGTGGTGAGTAATGCGCTGTTGTTGAAAACCTGGAAACCCAAGGACTTGGAGGATCAACGCCCATGAACATCGGCCAAGCCGCCCGCACCAGCGGGCTAAGCGCGAAGATGATTCGCTACTACGAATCCATCGGCCTGCTGAAAACCGCCCACCGCACCGACAGCGGCTACCGGGTGTACGGCCACGATGACCTGCACACCCTGACGTTCATCAAGCGCTCGCGGGACCTGGGGTTTTCACTGGAAGAGGTCGGCAAGTTGCTGACCCTGTGGGAGGACCGCCAACGGGCGAGCGCTGACGTAAAAGCCTTGGCGCGTCAGCACATCGACGAGCTCAATCACAAGATTCGCGAGTTGGGGCAACTGCGCGATACCTTGCAGGACCTGATGGAGCACTGCCAGGGCGATCATCGGCCCGATTGCCCGATACTCAAGGAGTTGGCGGCAGGTAACTGCTGCGCCTGACAGACAGCACGCATGATCGTTCCCACGCTCCGCGTGGGAATGCATCCCTGGACGCTCTGCGTCCCAAAGCGTGACGCGGAGCGTCGAAAGCGGCATTCCCACGCAAAGCGTGGGAACGATCAGATCACTGCATCCAAGGCGGCGGCGGTGGCTCGTCCGGTACTTTGCTCGGTGGCGCATCATCCGCTGCGCGAATCGCCTGGCGACGCTCTTCATCCAGCCGCGCCGCTTCGATTTCGCGGATCACACCGCCCACGTCCGCCAGTTCTTCCGGTTCGTCGAACTCACCGGTCAACACACTGGCCGGGTGCAAGGTGCCGGCTTCATACAGCGCCCACATTTCCTTGGCGTACTTGGTCTTCTTCAACTCCGGGGCAAAACGCCCGAAGTAGGAAGCCATGTTGCCGACGTCGCGCTCCAGCATGTTGAAGGCGTGGTTGTTGCCCGCCGCATCCACCGCCTGGGGCAGGTCGATGATCACCGGGCCCGTAGGCGTGAGCAGCACGTTGAACTCGGACAGGTCACCGTGCACCAGGCCGGTGCACAGCATCAGCACGATCTGGGAGATCAGGAAGGCGTGGTATTCGCGCGCCTGGTCCGGGTCCAGCACTACGTCGTTCAGACGCGGGGCCGCATCGCCGTACTCGTCGGCCACCAGTTCCATCAACAGCACGCCTTCAAGAAAGTCGTACGGCTTGGGCACGCGAACGCCCGCACCGGCCAGGCGGAACAGCGCCGCCACTTCAGCGTTCTGCCAGGCATCTTCGGTTTCTTTCTTGCCGAACTTGGAGCCCTTGGCCATGGCTCGCGCCTGGCGGCTGTTACGGACCTTACGGCCTTCCTGGTATTCGGACGCCTGACGAAAACTTCGTTTATTCGCCTCCTTGTAAACCTTGGCGCAACGCAATTCATTGCCGCAGCGCACCACATAAACAGCTGCTTCTTTACCACTCATCAGAGGGCGCAGCACTTCGTCGACCAGACCGTCTTCGATCAGGGGTTCAATGCGTTTAGGAGTCTTCATCAGCTTTTATTGTGGGTCCTGTATTACCAAACACGCGTGTGGCACTCGTTATACGGCAATCGGCTCGCCGGGGGGAGAGGCTACTGACCTCTGACCCCTTCAGAATGCATTCAATGGGCCAATTTTATCGGCAATCAGCGTTCGATTATCGCCGTCACGCCTTGACCACCGGCGGCGCAAATGGAAATCAGCCCACGGCCCTTGCCCGCCGCATCCAACAATTTAGCCAAGTTGGCGACGATCCGCCCACCGGTGGCGGCAAACGGGTGGCCCGCCGCCAGAGAACTGCCCTTGACGTTGAGCCGGCTGCGGTCGATCGACCCCAGCGGTGCGTCCAGGCCCAGGCGGGTCTTGCAATAGTCGGCGTCTTCCCAGGCCTTGAGCGTGCACAGCACTTGGGCGGCGAAGGCTTCGTGGATTTCGTAGTAATCAAAGTCCTGCAAGGTGAGGCCGTTGCGCGCCAGCAAGCGCGGTACCGCATACACCGGCGCCATGAGCAGGCCCTCGGCGCCGTGGACGAAATCCACCGCCGCCGCTTCGCCATCACGCAGGTAAGCCAGGATCGGCAAGCCGCGCTCCTTGGCCCACGCCTCACTGCCCAACAGCACCAGAGAGGCGCCATCGGTCAGCGGTGTGGAGTTGCCGGCGGTGAGCGTGCCCTTTTCGCTGCGTTCGAAGGCCGGCTTGAGGCTGGCGAGTTTTTCCAGGGTCAGGTCGGGGCGCAGGTTGTTGTCGCGGGTGAGGCCGAGAAAGGGCGTAAGCAAATCGTTGTGCCAGCCTTCGGCATAGGCCGCCGCAATCTTCTGATGGCTCTCCAACGCCAGTTGGTCCTGCTCGGCCCGGGGGATCTGCCAGGTCTGGGCCATCAGCTCGCAGTGCTGCCCCATGGACAAACCCGTGCGCGGTTCGCCGTTGCGCGGCAGTTCCGGTTTGAGGTGCTGGGGACGAAGTTGTAACAGAACTTTTAATTTGTCCGCCATGGATTTACTGCGGTTGGCTTTGAGCAGCAACTTGCGTAGCCCTTCATTCACACCAATCGGCGCATCCGAGGTGGTGTCCACCCCGCCGGCAATGCCGCATTCGATCTGGCCCAGGGCAATTTTATTGGCCACCAGCAGCGCCGCCTCAAGCCCCGTGCCGCAGGCTTGCTGGATGTCGTACGCAGGGGTTTGCGGTGACAGGCGCGAGCCGAGCACGCATTCACGCGTCAGGTTGAAATCACGGGAATGCTTGAGCACCGCACCGGCGGCCACCTCGCCCATGCGCAGGCCGTGCAGGTTGTAGCGCTCGATCAGGCCTTCCAATGCGGCGGTCAGCATCGCCTGGTTACTCGCCGTGGCGTAAGGGCCATTGGAACGGGCGAAAGGAATGCGGTTACCGCCAATGATCGCTACACGGCGCAATTGAGTCATGGAAAGCTCCCTTGTGGTGGTGGGTGGAATCATCAAGCCTAGCCTAGGCTCAATCGAACGACTGCCACCCCAGGGTGGTCAACCTTTGAACCCCAGCCTTCGGAGAGCGTTCCATGTCTGACCGTTATATCGACTTCGCCAACTCAAGCCTCGGCCATCGCCTGGTCGCCGCCATTGGCCTGCCGTCACCGGTACGCCTGGAACGCTGGCAAGCCGGACGCCTGCGCCCGGTCGAAGGCGCACTGCTGCTGGGCGGTGGCGCATTGGCAACCCAGGTGCTGGCGTTTGCCAACCGACTCACCGACGCCGTCTACAGTTACGGCGCCGAAGCCTCGACGGCGCCCGCGTGGATTCCAGGGCACGGCCCCAAGCTCAAGGCGGTAGTGTTTGACGCCAGCGGTTTGCAGCACACCGACCAGCTCAAGCAACTGCGTGAATTCTTCCAGCCGCTGCTGAAAAACCTCGACCACAGTGCCCACCTGGTGATCCTTGGCCGGGCGCCGGAAAGCCTCAGCGACCCCTTCGCCGCCAGCGCCCAGCGCGCCCTGGAAGGTTTCAGCCGCTCCCTGGCCAAGGAGCTGCGCAGCGGTGGCGTGCTGCAGTTGCTGTACGTGGGCGACGGTGCCGAAGACCAGTTGGAAGGCGCGTTGCGGTTTTTCCTCTCGCCCAAAAGCGCGTACATCTCCGGGCAGGTGATTCGTTTGACGGCTTGCGATACCCCGGTGCAAGACTGGACGCGCCCGCTGGCCGGGCGCAAGGCGTTGGTGACCGGCGCCGCTCGAGGCATCGGTGCCTCCATCGCCGAAACCCTGGCCCGCGACGGCGCCGACGTCATTCTGCTCGATGTACCCCAGGCCAAGGCCGACCTTGAAGCCCTGGCCGCGCGCCTGAATGCACGTACGGTGGTGCTGGATATTTGCGCCGAAGATGTCGCACGCCAACTGGTCGAGCACCTGCCCGACGGGCTCGACATTCTGGTGCACAACGCCGGTATCACCCGCGACAAAACCCTGGCCAACATGACCCCGGAATACTGGGACGCGGTGCTGGCGGTCAACCTCAGGGCTCCGCAAGTGCTGACCAAGGCCCTGCTCGACAGCGGTACTCTGCAAGACAATGCACGGGTGGTATTGCTGGCCTCCATCAGTGGCATCGCCGGCAACCGTGGGCAAACCAACTATGCCGCGAGCAAGGCCGGATTGATCGGCCTGGCTCAAGCCTGGGCGCCGCTGTTGAAGGAGCGTGGGATCAGCATCAACGCCGTCGCGCCCGGGTTTATCGAAACCCAGATGACCGCGCATATTCCCTTCGCCCTGCGCGAGGCCGGGCGCCGCATGAGCTCCCTGGGCCAAGGTGGCTTGCCCCAGGATGTGGCCGAAGCCGTCGCCTGGCTGAGCCAGCCGGGTTCCGGTGCGGTCAGCGGCCAGGCGCTGCGGGTGTGTGGGCAAAGCCTGCTGGGAGCGTGAGCATGCAATGGCAAACGTTGGACAGCACCCCGTCTCTACTGCCGCTGTACTGGCGTGCGGCGCTCAAGCGCAAGATCACCGGCAGCACATTGCCAGAACGCGGGTTGCGCTGCCGGATGAGTATCAATCCCAGCGCCGTTGCGGCGTACCGCAAGGTGTGCGGTTTTGCTGACAGCCCGATGCTGCCGGCGACTTATCCGCATATCCTCGCGTTCGGCCTGCAACTGCAATTGCTGACGGACAAGACGTTTCCGTTTCCGCTGCTGGGGTTGATCCACCTGCGCAATCGCATCCGTATTCATCGGCCGTTGGGCGCAGTGGGTGACGTGAGTGTCGGCGTTTACGCACGCAATCTCAGCCCCCATCCCAAGGGGGCCACCTTTGACATCGTGACGGTCGTGGAGGATGCCCTCGGGCTCTTGTGGGAAGCCGAAAGCCAAATGTTATGTCGGGGCGTGAAGCTTGAAGGCGAAGCTGCGGACAGCGGATTGCAGTCCCCGGAGACGCTCACCGAACTGACGCACTGGAAAGCGCCCACTGACATAGGCCGCCGCTACGCCCGCGTGTCCGGCGACTACAACCCCATCCACCTCAGTGCGCCTACCGCCAAGCTGTTCGGTTTTCCCCAGGCCATCGCCCACGGGTTGTGGAACAAGGCACGCACCCTCGCGGCGCTGGCAGAACACTTGCCGGCCGCCAATATTGAAATCGACGTCGAGTTCATGAAGCCGGTGCGCCTGCCCAGCGAAGTGATATTGATGAGCAGCGCGGCCGGTTCCAGCGGGGCGTTGCAACTCAAAGGCGCTGGGGATATTCAACATATGCGGGGGAAGTGGCAGCCGATTGCCTGAAAACCCCTGATTAATTGTATATATACACCCTAAGTTATAGCGGACCTTACGAGGTCCGCCTTTATTTACAACGCTTTGATTTTGCTAATATAAACATCCTGAAACATCCCTCCATTACACCTTTGGTATTAGTCATTAAGCCGACGATGGCCGGATGTATATAAATCGTTAATACCAAGTTGAGCATTGCGTGAAAGAGTGCCCTGGCCTGAGATAGCCACACGGACAAACCTATCGTTATCCAAAGAAATAACGAGGGTTTGAAACAACCAAGGTTGTACCAGGTGCAAGGAACTCAATCATGAAAACTCAAGTAGTGTTTTGGAAAGCAAGTACCGCGCTGGCCCTCGTTCTGGCAATGAGCCTGGGCGGCTGCAGCAGCGGTGGTGGCGGGCATAAATCCAGCGTGGCGGCGTCCTCGCCGGATGCGGGTGCAGGTGCTGGTGGCGGTACTGGTGGCGGTGACGGCGGCACTGGCGGTGGTACCGGTGGTGGCACGGGCGGTGGTGACGGTGGCACGGGCGGTGGTACCGGTGGTGGCACGGGCGGCGGTGACGGCGGCACTGGTGGCGGCACTGGTGGCGGTACCGGCGGCGGCACGGGCGGCGGTGACGGCGGCACCGGTGGCGGTACCGGTGGCGGCACGGGCGGCGGTGACGGCGGCACTGGCGGTGGCACTGGCGGTGGCACTGGCGGTGGCACTGGCGGCGGCACTGGCGGCGGCACTGGTGGCGGCACTGGCGGCGGCACCGGTGGTGGCACTGGTGGCGGCACTGGCGGTGGCACTGGCGGCGGCACTGGCGGTGGCACTGGCGGCGGCACTGGTGGCGGCACCGGCGGCGGCACCGGTGGTGGCACTGGTGGCGGCACTGGTTCAACAACCACCCCACTGGTCACCGGCCAGATCGCCGGCACCCTTGGCACCACTGTGGGCAATGTCGGTACCGCTGTCGGTAACCTGGGTTCGACGTTGAACGGCGTACCTATCGTCGGCGCAACCGCAGGCGGCCTGGTCTCCTCGGCAGGCACCGCTGTTAACAGCATAGGCACTGGTGTGACCACCGGCTTGGGCTCACTGGGCACCAACAGCAACTCCCTGGGCACGACAGTGGCAGGCGTAGGTAATGGCGTGGCGGACCTGGGCGGCGGCCTCTCGACCACAGGCCAATCACTGTCAACCACTCTGGGCGGCATACCTGTGGTCGGCGGCGTGACAGGCGGCGTGGGCACAGCGGTAGGTGGCGTCGTGGATAAAGTCGGCACCACCGTTACGATGCTCGGCGATACCCTGAGCACGGCCAGCACCACCGGCCCGCTGGGTTCGTTGACCAACACCTTGGGCAGCAAAGTCGTGGTGCCTGTGGTGTCGCTGGTGGAAAACACCACCGGCAACCTGGGCAACGCAACCGGCCTGGGCGCTCCCCTCAATGGCGTACTGGATAAAGTCGGTTCGGCTGTCACTGGCCTGGGTACTCAAGTCGCCAGCACGGGCGGCACGGGCAACCCGGTCACCAGCGTTGTCGGCACCGTGCTCACTGGCGTCGGTGGCACACTGGATAAATCGGGTGGTTATGTGGCCCCAACCGGTGGCACCTCGGCTCCCGGCATTCTAGAGCAGGTAGGTGGCCTGGTCGCTAACGTAGGCACCGGCCTGAACGTGGGCAACACCAACGGCACCGTCAGTGCAGCGGGTGTGACCGGTGGTGCAGTCGGCGGCACCGTTGCCTCGCTGGGCACTGTGCTAGGTGGCACAGGTGTAGCAAACACCGCAGCTACCGCACCGGTCGCCACCGTGGCCGCCAATGTCGGCGCAGCGCTCAACCCTGTGACCAGCGGCGTCACCAACCTGACGCAAACCATCGGCACGACTACCGGTGTGGGTGCCCCGGTGAATGGCCTGGTGACTCAAGTCGGCGGCGCAGTCAGCAGCGTGGGCACCAACCTGACAGCAGCCAATGCCAACCCGATCACCAATGCCGTAGGCACCACCGTCACAGCAGTCGGCGGCACCGTCGCCTCGGTGGGAGGCCTGGTAACCGGCGGCACCACTGGCGGCACCAGCGGTGGTTTGCTCGGTGGCTTGAACATCGGCACCACCACCACAGCAACCGGCACTGCCACAACCACAGGCGGCACTACCGCAACAGGCGGTCTGGGCGGTTTGTTGAACGGCCTGACCGGCAAATAGAAATGCACCTGGCCGATTAGACGGCCTCCCCTACAGCGCCTACGCTTGGTTGAGACGAGAGACCTTTAATAAGTCTCTCGTCTTTTTTATGGGCGGCGACACGCTTTATCAATCGCCACCCTCCCGAACCGAGTCCCAGAACCCGGCGGGCCCGAAGCGCTGCTGCAGTTGACCATGGAGTGTCCTATGCGCGTGTTGACGCCGTTGTTATTGCTCACCCTCAGTGCCTACGCCCAGGCCGAGACCCTTCCCAGCTTTCTTAACAGCAACGACACTGTCCGCACCCTACCGGTGCCCAACCTGCCCGCCGACGCCTATCGACCACCCACGTCGAAAACCCAGGTACCCGAGGCGCCGCCGACTGCCGGCCAACCCCTGTTGATGGACACCAAGGTCACTATTCGAAAGTTGCAGATCGAAGGCGGAACGGTCTACCCGCTCGCCGAGACGGCACAGGTATATGCGCCGTTGATTGGACGGGAAACCAACCTTGCGCAGCTGATCGAAGCGACCCGTGGCATCACCCGCCGTTATCAGGAGGATGGCTACCTGCTGTCCTACGCGTTCCTGCCGCAACAGAACTTCGAAAACGGCCTGGTTCGCGTGGTACTGGTGGAGGGCTATATCAAGGACTATCAACAAACCGGCGACATCGGTTCGGTGTCGGCCTATGTCGATAAGCTCGCGCAGAAGCTCCTGGCTGAGCGCCCACTGACCCGCAAGACCTTCGAGCGCTACACCACGCTGATGAGCCGCATCCCTGGCCTCAGCGTACAGGCGCAAGTGCCGCCACCGGGCACCACCGATGGCGCCACGCACATGCAGATCCAGGCCAGCCGCAAACCTTTCACCACCAGCATGAGCCTGGTGCAAAAAAGCCGTGGCGGCACGCAAGCGTTGCTGAGCGCTACCAGCAATTCCCAGACGTCCATGGGTGAACAACTCAGCGTCAGCGGCCTGTTCCCGCCCGGCGAGGACAAAGAGCATTACTACCGCGTGGACTACAACCAGTTCATCAACGCCGAGGGCACCCAACTGGCGCTCGCCGCCGAACGCTATCGCGCCGACCCCAACAGCAGCGTGCAACTGGACGGCGGTTTCGAACTCAAGCCGCACCAGTCCATCGACCGCTACTCCATTGGCCTGAGCCACCCGTTCATTGCCTCCCCCACCGAGTCACTCACCCTGGGCACGCGCCTGTACGCGGTCGACCAGACCACACGCTACAAACTGGTGGGTTTCCCGCTGAGTTTCGACATCGAATCCAACCTGCGTGCCCTGGCCTTCGAAGGTGACTGGCGCAAGGCCGACGCGCAACGCCTGCGCATCATCAGTGGTGGCCTGTACCAGGGCATAGACGGCTTGGGCGCCAAGGCCCGCAGTGACCTGGGCGTGGCCAAACCCGACCTCGACTTCTTCCGCCTGCGCCTTTCCGGCGTGCAAAGCGACAAGTTCTTCGACAACTGGCAAGGCGTACTGTCCGGTGCGCTGTACTGGAGCGACAACACCCTGCCCGACAGCGAACGCGTGACCTTCGGCGGGCAGAATTTCGGCCGTGGCTACCCGGACGACCAAGGCTCGGGCGACAAGGGCTGGGGGGTGGCGTACGAGGTCAACTACAGCTTCAACCGCACCGGCAACTGGGTGAAGATCCTGCAACCCTATGTGGTGGTAGACCGCGCCAAATCCTGGTTCAACGACCTGCCGGTCAAGGCCAACGACATGTCCTCGGCGGCGGTGGGTCTGCGCTTTGGCGACAAGAAGTACTACAACATCGCGCTGGAGGCGGCCAAGCCAATGTCGGATATCGCCCTGGACAGCTTTAACCGCAGGCCGCGGTATACGCTGAGTTTCAGTTATCAGCTGTGATGAGTCTTTAACTGAACCACCGCTATCGCAGGCAAGCCAGCTCCCACAAGGGTCTGTGTTGCTCACAGAATCAGTGCCCGACACAGACCCCTGCGGCCTGACAGCCGAAACCTTTCTACCTGAGCCCCCGCAATCAAACTGTGGGAGCTGGCTTGCCTGCGATGACGGCCGGACAGTCGACGACTAAGTGCCTGGCACCCCACGAGCCAAATGTGGGAGCGGGCTTGCTCGCGAAGGCGGTGTGTCAGTCAATGAATCTTTAACTGAACCACCGCTATCGCAGGCAAGCCAGCTCCCACATTTAATAAGCGGTGCCGGTCCGTTACCGACCAAGTGTAGAGAGGGGAAACAGGTTGTTGAGAGTATCGAGCAAGCGCACCAGGTAGATAGGTTTGCGAAACAGATCCAGCACCTGCAAGCGCAGCATATCGCTGACGTCATCCATTTCTGCATGACCCGACATCACGATCACAGGCAACTGCGAGCGTGAGGTGTGTTCGCGCAGGCGTTTGATCAAGGAGATACCGCTTTCCTCGGGCATGCGCAGATCGGTGATGACCAGGGCGATATCAGGGTGAAGTGTCAATTCTTGCAAGGCGAAGGTGACGGAGTTCGCGGTGAAACAGACGAACCCCTCGTTTTCGAGGGATTCGGCTAACTCGACCAGCGCATCCTCCTCGTCATCCACCAATAGGATTTTTTGGCGGGATGACGAAGGGTGGGTCATGGGCGGTACCTGATAAAATAATTACCGGAACAATAACCTGTAGCAAAGACTATTACGCGGCTGGCAGCGCATCAGACACTTGCTGAAAAATGGCTTTTATTTTATCGCCAAGCCCACCGCCAAAGCTGATGATACCTAATGCAACTATCGCCACAATAATCACATATTCAATGGCCGACGCCCCGTCTCTACGGCGCAGGAATAACTGAGCGTGAATGTAAAATTTCAAGAACAGGTCAAGGATCATAGGAGATCTCCTTCATGCGCCACAAAGCGCCGATACAGCTGGCCCGCACAATGATTGCCGTGTGCCACTAGAGCATTGTCAACAAATTTAACACTCACAACTGTAAGAACGAATTAATCACAAAGTATTAGTCACCCCGCCAGCCCCACAAATCCGTTATTTACAGCCCCCGCTTTAACCGCGCAGATAAATTTTTCATTCAGTAATGGCAATTTGTCCTAGCTGGGCTACCTTCAAATAGCCAAATCGTTAGTTGTTCATCACAGCCCAGTTGCGAATTTAACTCGTTTGGATAAACGGGAATAAAAGCAGTGCAACAGGATAGGGAGCGCCGTCATGAACAGTCGTATCAGCATGGTCCTGGCTGGCTTGCTGCTTATCGGAGCCCTGGTTGCAGGGTATTGGGGCCTGGTGCTGAGCCGTCCGCCGGCACCCGCCGTAGCACCCTCGCCAGCACCTGTCATTTCCGTTGAAAAAACCGTTGCGGTTGTAGAAGACCAGACCCGCCAGCCGGTCGTGGTGCTGGTGCATGCGGTTGCGCCTTTTGTGCCCCTCACTGCTGCCGATGTCGCCGTGGAAACACTGCGCACCGTGCCAGCCGGCAGCTTGACCAGCATCGACCAGGCCATCGGCCGCACGCCCTTGCGGGCCCTGGGTGCCGGCACCTGGCTTAATGATGAAAGCTTCACCGCCGGCGGCCCGCTGGCCCGCATGATTCGTACAAACGAACGGGCGCTGGCCGTCGCCGTCGATGAGGTCATCGGTGCCGGTGGCCAGTTGAGCCCAGGCGATTACGTGGACGTCTTGCTGTTCTTGCGCCAGGACAATGCCAATGCCGAGCAGTCGGCGCAGGTGGTCATCCCGGCGATTCGCCTGCTCAGCGTCGGCGACCAACTGGGCTTGGCCAACGACGGCACCCCGGCCGTGCCGCCACCCGCCACCGCCGAAGAACGCGCTCAGGCGGCGCAACGCCGCACCGCCGCGCGCAGTGTGGTGCTGGCGGTGCCCGAACCCTTGCTGAGCCGGCTGATGCTCGCCTCCCAAGCCGGTACGCTGCGCTTGGCCGTGCGCAGTGCCGACGAACAATTGCTCAGCCGCTACTGGGCCGGCGAAAGCGACACGCCAGACAAGGTGCAAAGCGCCAACCGCGACCTCTACCAGTTCACCCAATTGGCCCTCAGCGGCCCGCCGAAAAAAATCACCCCCGCGGTGGCCGACACCGGCCAACGTCGGGGCGTTGAAGTGATTCGCGGCGCAGCGGCGGCACAACCTACCCCCTGATTGAACAAGGATGCCTTGAATGAGCCAACGCTACGCTCAATTGGCCTTGGCCTTGATGCTGCCGTGCCTGCCCCTGGGCATGGCGATGGGCGCATCGGGCAACTGCAACGCCTTGGGCCAATTGCCCGCTGTGATCGAGGTGGGCGAAGGTTTGCAGACCGAGCTGCAATCGCCGGTAGCGATTACGCGCCTGGCCATCGGCGACCCGAAAATCGCCGACGTGCGGGTCAACGGCGACCGCCATTTCCTGCTCACCGGCGTCGGCAGCGGTGCCACCAGCCTGATGGTGTGGACCGGTTGCTCGACCACGCCGCGCCAGAGCATGGTGTTCGTCAAGGGCAAAGCCACCTCGGCGCTGACCAGCCAATCGCTGTCGCCCTCGGAAGACCCGACGCTGCCCAGCCAGGTGCAGACCGATATCCGCTTCGTCGAAGTCAGCCGCACCAAGCTCAAGGAGGCCAGCACCAAGATCCTCGGCATGGGCAACAATTTCTTCCTCGGCAGCCCGAGCTTGCTGTCCCCTTCAGAGGGCATCTTCAAATTGCCGGTGAGCGCCGACAACTTCAACATCGGGTTTGGCGGTGGGCGGGTCAAGGCACTGATCAACGCCCTGGAAAGCAGTGGCTTCGCCTACACCCTGGCACGCCCGAGCCTGGTGGCCATGAGCGGCCAGAGCGCGACCTTCCTGGCCGGCGGCGAAGTGCCGATTCCGGTGCCCAGTGCCGGCAGCGATACCATCACCATCGAGTACAAGGAGTTCGGCATTCGCCTGACGCTGACGCCCACGGTCATCGACCACAACCGCATCGCCTTGAAAGTCGCCCCGGAAGTCAGCGAGCTGGATTACAACAACGCGATCCGGATCCAGGGCATCCAGGTACCCGCACTCACCGTCCGGCGCACCGACACCAGCGTGTCGCTAGCCGACGGTGAAAGCTTCGTGATCAGCGGCCTGATCAGCAGCACCAACCGCTCCACCATCGCCAAGCTGCCGGGCCTGGGCGACATCCCGATCATTGGCGCCTTCTTCCGCGACTCTAATATCAACAGCGAGGAGAAAGAGCTGTTGATGATTGTCACGCCGCATCTGGTGCAGCCACTGGCCGCCAATGCGCAGTTGCCGTCGCTGCCCGGCGAGAAACTGCGCACCTACGACCCGAATTGGTTCCGCCTGTTCTTCCTGGAAAACGGCAACTTCGACCGTCGCAGTGGACTCTCCCAATGAGCGATAGCCTGAGCCAGACCTTCCTGGCAATCACCCGCAACAGCACCGACCTGGAATGGCTCCAGGGCGCGCTGGCGCCCCTTGGCCAAGTGATCAGCGTGGGCGGCGGCAGCCTCGATGAATTGCTGGCACTGGTGGACGTGACCTTTGCCAACCTGGTGTTCGTGGGCCTGGACCGTGAACACCTGGTGGCCCAGAGCGCCTTGATCGAAGGCGCTCTGGAAGCCAAGCCGATGCTGGCGGTGGTGGCCTTGGGCGACGGCATGGACAACCAGTTGGTACTCAACGCCATGCGTGCCGGCGCCCGGGATTTTGTCGCCTATGGCTCGCGCTCCAGCGAAGTGGCCGGGCTGGTGCGGCGCTTGAGCAAGCGCTTGCCGCCCACGGCGCCGAACGCCCATCTCGGCGGCCTCACCGTGCTCTACGGCGCCCAGGGCAATACCGATGGCGCCCTGCTGGCGAGCCACCTGGCAATGGTGGTGCAAAAGAGTGGCCAGCAGACGCTGATGCTCGACCTCGGCCTGCCCAGGGGCGACAGCCTGGCGCTGCTGGGCCTGGACAGCACCTTCAATTTCGGCGACGCCTTGCGCCACCTGCGCCGCCTGGACGCCACCCTGATCAACAGCGCGTTCACCAGCACCGACGACGGCCTGCGCATCCTCGCCTACGCCGCCAGCGATGAGCCCCTGGAAATGACCAGCGCCGCCGAGCTGTACATGTTGCTCAGCGCCTTGCGCCAGCACTTCCAGCACATCGTGGTCAACCTCACCGGGCAAGCCGACAGCGAAGCCCTGCGCACCTTTGTCAGCCACTGCGACAAGTTGCTGTGGTGCACCGACCAGGGCGTGCTCGACTGTCGGCGCAACCTGGCGGTGCTGAACCTGTGGCGCGAAAAAGGCATGAAGCTCGACCATGCCAAGCTGCTCGTCGATCGCTACATCAAAGGCTGCGCCCCCGACACTGAAGCCCTGGAAAAAAGCTTCGGCCTGGAGTGCATCGCTGTGCTGCCCCTGAGCCCAGAGGTGCGCCTGAACGCCAAGAACCAGGGGCAAAGCCTGTTCACCCTGGCCCCGCGCGAAGCCTTGACCCAAGCCCTGCGCCACCTGGGCGAGCGCCTGGCCAAACGCACCGAAGGCTTGGATAAACCTTCGACACGCTGGTTCGAACGCCTGCTGGGGACGAGTCGATGAACAGCGAAAAACTCTTCGGTGCCCCGGCCCGTGGGGCAGCCGCGCACAACGACCACGATGGCCTGAAACTGGTGCTGCATCGCTACATCATCGATGCCATCGAAGAGTCGGGCCAGAACCTGCTGGAAGGCTCGCGCCAATCCCTGGCGCAATTTGTCATCGACAAAGTGGCCGAGTACATCACACGCATGCACCTGGCGATCTCGCGCTATGAGATGGAGCGCCTGGCCGAGGAAATCGTCGATGAGCTGACCGGCTTCGGCCCGCTGGAAGTGCTGCTGCGCGATGTGTCGGTTACCGAAATTTTGGTCAATGGCCCGCACCGGGTGTTTATCGAGCGTGACGGGGTGCTTCACCAGAGCGACCTGCGTTTTATCGATGCGCACCATGTAGAACGCGTGATGCAGCGCATTCTCGCGCCCCTCGGAAGGCGCCTGGATGAGTCGTCGCCGATGGTCGATGCGCGCTTGCCCGATGGCAGCCGGGTCAATGCGATCATCCCGCCGATAGCCCTGGATGGCCCGTGCTTGTCGATCCGTAAATTTCGCAAGGACATGCTCAAGAGCAGCGACCTGGTGGCGATGCAAACCATCGACCACAACATCTTCGAGTTCTTCCAGGAGGCGGTGGGCAAGCGCTGCAATATCCTCATCAGTGGCGGCACCGGCACCGGCAAGACCACGTTGCTCAATATCCTCAGCCAATTGATCAACCCCCACGAACGCCTGGTCACCATCGAAGACGTGGCCGAGCTGCAACTGGGCCACCCCCACGTAGTGCGCCTGGAAACCCGCCCGCCCAATGCCGAAGGGCATGGCGAGGTCAAGGCCAGCGACCTGATCCGCAACGCCCTGCGGATGCGCCCGGACCGCATCATCCTTGGCGAGATCCGTGGCGTCGAAGTACTCGACGTGATGACCGCCATGAACACCGGCCACGACGGTTCCATGAGCACCGTGCACGCCAACAACGCCCAGGACGCGCTGTTGCGCCTGGAAACCCTGGTGGGCCTGACCGGCCGTGTGGTGGCGGAGAAAACCCTGCGGCAGATGATCTGCGCCGCACTGGATGTGGTGATTCAACTGACGCGCCTGCCCGATGGGCGCCGTTGCGTCAGCGAGGTGGTGGAAGTGGTGGGCGTGCGCGACGACGTGTATGTCACCAACACCCTGTTCCGCCTCGACCGCCGTACCGGTTTCGGCTTCCTGCGCGAAGCGCTCAACCCGGCCGGCGACAAGCTGCGGCGCGAATCGGCATTGCCGTTGTAGAGAGGGCTCATGACCGGACTTGTCTTGCTGCTCATTTGCGTCCTGCTGATCAGCCTGTCCGTCTGGCTGTTCCAGCGCGGGCTGCGCCAGGCCGGCACCGACCGGGTGCTGGAGCGGCTCAGCGATGGCCAGCCGGTGCCCCAGGAGCCGAACGGCAGCTGGGTTGCGCTGGAGCGCATGTTCCAGCGCGCCGGCCTGGGCAAGCCCACCGACCGCCTGGGGTTGTGGCTGAGTGGCTGGACCGCGGGCATGTTGCTGGGCTATCTGCTGGCCGGCGGGCTAGGCCTGTTGACCATGCTGATCCTGCCGCCGCTGCTGTTGCGGGTGTATATCGCCTGGCGCTACCAACGGCGAGTGCAGCGCATGGTCGAACAATTACCGCAGCTGCTGGACCACAGCGTGCGCAGCCTCAAGTCTGGGCGCACCCTGGCAGACGCCGTTCTGGGCGCAATCGACAGCACCGAAGCGCCGCTCAAACAGGCGATGAGCCGCATCCAGCGTAACGTGCAAATGGGCGTGAGCCTGCCGGAGTCGGTCAGCGACTTTGCCGAGTTTTACGAACGCGATGAGTTCCGCCTGTTTGCCCTGGGCCTGAAGGTCAACCACCGCTACGGCGGCAACGCCAGCGAGCTGCTGGAAAACCTGATCAAGATGATCCGCGAGCGCGAACAGGGTGCGCGCCAACTCAAGGCCATGACCGGCGAAACGCGCATGACCGCCTACGTATTGGCAGGCTTGCCCATCGCCATGGTCGGCTACTTTTTGATGGTCAACCCGGGCTACCTGATGAGCATGTGGAACGACGGAACCGGGCGCTACCTGCTGCTGGCCGCGGCGGCGCTCGACATCACGGGCACCTTCGTCATGTGGCGCATGTTGCGGAGTATCTGAGATGGCCATCCTGATCTGCATCCTGTTGTCGCTCGCCGCCGTCGCCTTGATCGTCGGCAACCTGCTGGAGCAACGGCGCCGTCAACGCCTGGTCAGCCAACGCCTGCAAGGCCAACTGACCCGCGAGGACAAACTCGGCAGCCTGATGCGCCAATTGGGCGCCAGCGCCGTGGCCCAGCGCTCGGTCAGCCTGGACAACGAAACCCAGACCCTGCTCAACCGCGTCGGCTGGCGCAAAGCCAACCAGCGTTCCATGTTTGCCGCCTTCCAGATCGGCGTGCCCATCGTGCTGCTGGGCTTGACCCTGCTCGGCCAGCAACTGCTGTTTCCTCACGCCGGCTCACCCTGGATTGCCCCGGCGATTGCCCTGGGCATCGGTTACTTGCTGCCCAAGCGCATTCTGGCCCTCAGCGCGAAATACCGTCAGGAGCGCATCGCGCGGGAAATTTCCACCTTCATTCCGCTGCTGCGCATCCTGTTCGAATCCGGCATGGCGGTTGAGCAATCGCTGCGGGTGTTGAGCACCGAAGCCCAGCGCTTGCTGCCGGACCTGACCCATGAACTGCGCCTGATCCTGGTAAGGGTCGACTCGGGCCTGGAGCTGTCCGAAGAGTTGGGCAAAACCGCGCGCCTGCTGGCCGTGGATGAGTTCACCGACACCTGCATCATTCTTCAGCAACTGATCCACCAAGGCGGCGGCGCGATGAAATCCTTGCTGGCCCTCAAGCAGTTGCTCGACGACCGCCGCCTGACCCGCCTGCAGGAATACATCTCGAAGATGTCCGCGAAGATGTCCGTGGTGATGATGGTGTTTCTGTTTCCCGCCTTGCTGATCGTGCTCGGGGGGCCGGCGATGATCGCCATTTCCCGAGCCTTGAATAACTTTTGAGGAGCCTGCCATGAAACCACTGATCGTCGCCTTGAGCCTGCTGATGCTGGGCGGCTGTGCCAGTAATGGCCAGGTTCCGTGGGCCGGGTTGCTGGCGCCGGGCAGTTGCCCCAAGCCCAGCGCCGACCAGGAGCTGTCGCTGAACCTGGCCGATGACATGGCCAACGAAGGCAAGCTGCACGCCAGCCTCGCCAACCTGCAAAACCTGCCCAGCACCCTGCCCCAGGTTCGTCAACGCCAGGCCCGTGCCTATCGCTTGCTGGGCCGCCCTGACGCCGAGCCGTTGTACCACAGCCTGCTGGGCACTTGCCTGGCCGCCGACGGTGAGCACGGCCTGGGGCAACTGGCGTCGGCCAAGGGCGACAACGGCCAGGCCATGGCCCACCTGCAACGTGCGGCACGGCTGGCGCCCACCGACGAAAAAATCCGCAATGACCTGGGCGTGGTGTACCTCGACCAACGGCGCCTGGAAGACGCACGCTTTGAATTCATGACCGCCATCGAGCTCAAGCAGAGCGATCAACTGGCGGCGGTCAACCTGGTGACCTTGCTGATCTACCAGGACAACTGGGAGCAAGCTGCGAAAGTGGTCGGCCAACTCGGCTTGAGCCCCGAGCAGGTGACCCGGGCCCAGGCGCGGGCGCAACACCTCAAGGAGGCTGGCACGGCACCGCAGCGTCCAGTCAAAGATCAGGTAGCGGCGGTCAGCGAGCCGCTGCCAGCCTCTGTGAAATAGGGAGTCGATGATGAAATTCCATTACCTCGCCGGCCTTGCCTGCCTGGCCCTGCCGCTCCTTGCTTCGGCCATCGAAGCGGGGCCGTCTTCACCCCGGCAGGCAGAAACGGAAAACTGGATGGCGCTGCAACTGAGCGGTCGCGCAGCCTCGGCCAACCCGCAAAAAACCACACCGGCAGAACGCGAGCAGGCGCTCAAGCGCTGGCTGGACAGCAACAAGCACCCGATCCCGGAGTTTTTTGATCAGAAAGCAGGCGGCACTGCGCAGGGCAGCAAATAAAACTCAACCCATCCTGTAGGAGCGAGCTTGCTCGCGAAAAACGCCAAGACAACGCGGTTACCCAGGATGCACGCGTTATCGTTGACGTTCTTCGCGAGCAAGCTCGCTCCTACAGTGGGGCGGTGCTAGTGCGCCGTTACCCGCTGGCGCATCGCCGAGTTGCTCGGTGACAACGCCAGCGCCAACTGCGTGCGGTTATGCATATGGGTCAAGCGCAGCACTTGGGACACGTACAGCTTGACCGTGTTCTCGGTAATCCCCAGCTCACAGGCAATCTGGTAGTTGGTCTGGCCCTTGCCCACCAGGCGTGCCACGTCCAACTGGCGCGGTGACAGTTGATTGAAGATCGCCGGGATCTCCACCGGCCCGGCGTCATCGGCCGATGAGTCCCCGTCATGGTCCTGGGGCGTCGGGTTGCGGCGCACCTTGTCCAAGTCCATATACAAGTCGTTGATCGATTCGGACAGGTACTGCAACTTCTGGTTGAGCGTGCCCAGTTGCAGGTCTTTTTGTCGTTCCTCCAAGGCCGCTTCCTGGCGCTTGAGGCCTTCGAGCAATTCATCGAGGTTGATCGGCTTCTGGTAGTAATCGGCGATACCTGCACGCAGGGCCTTGATCACATCCTGCTTGTCGGCGCGACCGGTGAGCATGATCGCTTCGAACGCACGATGTTTACCGGCGATGCGTTGCAGCGCCTGCACCAGCTCGATACCGTCCATGTCCGGCATATGCAGGTCACACAGCACTAAACCGATCTGAAGGTCTTCCTTGAAACGCTGGACAGCTTGCTCACTGGACTCGCACGGGACACAACGGTACCCGCTGCTTTCAAGAAATTCACAGAGCTCCTCCACGATTAAGGGTTGATCGTCGACAACGAGCACTTTTACTGCAGACGTAAGCTTGTTCACGCGCTACTCCATGCCTGGCAAGCCAAATGATGACCTATCCTTTCTGACGAAAAGTCCTACACAACTACTCATTAAACGTAGACGTACTTTCCGACTATGTACATAGCATTAATCAACTCGTGCGACTGATGGATCCAAAACCAGCTGCCGGCAAAACCTGTCAAAACGAAGGGTGCAAAAGGCTGTTTTGTTGACGCTGGCCCTGCCCGTTCAACGCGGTTTGAGCTAAACCCTTGATGCATAAGTGTCCAGGCCACCATGGCGATGCCCGCACCGATCAGCGACCCCAGCAGGTACTCGATATTGGAGGCCAGGCCCAGGGCGGCGAGCAACTTCACATCCCCTGCGCCAAAGCGGCCCAACGTATAGCCCGGCAAGGTCAGCACCAGCGCCAAAGCCAGAGCCAGGCCGCCCTCGCTACGGGGCGCGCCCAGCCACGTCGACCCCGCCCACAGCAGGTAAATCAACGCCAGCAGCCCGACGCCCAGGGTCAACGTATTGGCAATCTGGCGCTGGCGAATATCCTGCACGGCACATACGCCCAACCACAGCACAATCACTAGCGTCTGGATCACGTAAAAAACATCCCTTTTGGCTGAATGATTCTATGCTGATATCAAGTACTCGCCTCAGGGTAGACGCAGTCATGAAATCGAGCCTCCCGAGAAAGCAAAAAGGTGCTGCGGCGATCGAGTTTGCCTTGGTCTTCGTGATTTTCTTTGCGGTGTTCTACGGCATGCTCAGCTACAGCTTGCCGCTGCTGTTGATGCAGTCATTTCATCAAGCCGCGGCCGAAGGGGTACGCCGCAGTGTCTCCCTGGACCCCAGCACCGCCGGCTATTCGGCCCTGGTTGTGCAACGCGCCAAGGATGCAGCCCAGGCCCAGTTGAACTGGATCCCCGGCTCCTTGAAGTTCTTGCCCGGCTATATCACCGCCACCTACACCAATAATTTGCTGACGGTGAAGATCACCTACCCCTCGGCCAATATCAAAGCGGTCTTGCCGGCCCTGGTGTTGCCTGGGGTAGGTACCGTACCCAACCTGCCCACCAACCTCACCGCCACCTCGAGCCTTCAGTTTTGACGACAGGGGATAAATTGTTCGCACGCCTGCGCGGGCTTACCAGCGCCCTGGCTCTGGACGCGCCAACGACGCCCGCGCCGGGCCTGCAAGTGCAACTGGACAACCTGGGCCGGGTGCTGAGCATCACGGGCGCCTTGAGGCCTTTGCTTGCCCAGCATCTTGCCAACGTGCCCAACCCACCCTTGCAGACCTTGCTGTGTGCCGACAGCGCGCTGAGTGTGGAGGGCACGCCGCAGGAGTGGCAACGACACGGCCTGGATCTGGACTTCCAGGGCGCCGCCGGCCAGGTCCTGCATACCCGTGGCTGGATCGAGCCGGAGGGCGAGGGCTGGGCCCTGCACCTGCTGAACATCACTGACCTGCTTGCCGACCGGGCACGGGTGCAGCAACGCGAACAGAACCACCAACTCGCCGCCCTGATGAGCGAACAGCTGCGCGTGTGCAGTTTCAGCCGCCTGCATCACGTGTTCAGCGAACACCTGCGCAGCGTGGCCCAGCGCTGGAGCATCCCCTGCGTCGCCATGGCACTGCTCGATGAGGATGACCAGGGCTGGCGCATCTACAGCCAATACGCCGCCCACGACGCCCCAGCCTTGTGGCAAACCGGGCAGCATCTGGGCACCAGCCTGGACAGCATCAACGGCAACACGCCATTGAGCCTGGACATTGCCCAGGGCCGCAGCGACAACCCGCGCCTGCACAGCGTGTTTGGCAATGCCGACGGCTTCCTGGTGCCGTACCGCGACAGCCATGGCGCCGCCGCGTGGCTGCTGTGTGGTTTCTATAACGACCAGGCACACCACACCGGCGAGCGTGACTGGCTGAACCTGTGCGCAGCACTCGCCGCGCCGCTGCTGGGCCGCCTGCGCGAACAGCGTCACCACCAGCAACTGGAACGCGTGGAAGCCCTGCAAGGCCTGCTCGGCACGGGCTGGTGGGAACTGTTGCCCGTCACCCAGGAAATCCAACTGGCGCCACAACTGCTGCGCAACCTGAGCCTGGACGACGGCCCCACCCGCCAACCCCTCGGCACCTGGCTCGAACTCATCCACCCCGCCGACCGCCAGGCCCTCAACAGCCGCCTGCAAGACCTGCAAGCCCTGGGCAAGCCGTTGCTGACCAGCGTGCGCTTGCAACGCACCGACGCTGAACAGTCGCCCCTGTGGTACCGCATACAAGGCCAAGTACTGGGCGCCGGCAATGAACGGCGCTGGATCGGCTTCATGCTCGACATCAGCGACATCCAGAACCAGCAACTGCAAGCCGCCGCCGCCCATGCGCGCCTGGACAACCTGATCGCCAGCTCACCGGCCGTTATCTACGTGCAGCGCTACGTCAACGGCGCGCTGCACCCGGCGTTCTTCAGCGCCAGCCTGTTGCCGTTGCTGGGCTGGACCTTGGCCGATTGCAACCACGACACCCTGGCAGCGCTGATCCACCCCGACGACCGTGAGTGCTACTTCGAACGCACCCGCCAACTGCTGCGCGAAGGCAACGTGCGCAGCCGCTACCGCCTGCGCGACAAACAGGGCCACTACCACTGGCTGCTCGACGAAGCCAAGCTGTTGCGCGACGACCTCGGCCTGCCGGTGGAAGCCGTGGGCCTGTGGCTGGACGTGACCGAAGCGACCCTGGCCGCCGAGCAGGTGCGCCAAAGTGAAGAACGCTACCGCATCCTGGTGGAAGACTCGCCCGCGATGATCTGCCGCTACCGCCCCGACCTGACCCTCACCTTCGGCAACACGCCGCTGGCCAATTACCTGGAATGCCGGCCCGAGCACCTGCCAGGCATCGACCTGGGCCAGTGGCTGTCGGATGAACAGCGCACCGCCTTTGTACAGCGCATCCAACAACTGACCCCTGAATTCCCGGTGAGCACCGCGGAACTCAGCCTGCAACTGCCCGGGCGCGAACATGCCTGGTGGGTGTGGTCGGACCGCGGCGTCTTCGATGAACAAGGCGCCCTGATCGAAGTGCAAGCCGTGGGCCGCGACAACACCGAGGTGCGCCGCTCCCAGCAACAACTGACCCAAAGCGCAAAAATGGCCACCCTCGGCGAAATGGCCACCGGCCTGGCCCATGAGATCAACCAGCCGCTGAACGTGATGCGCATGGCCATCGCCAATGTGCTCAAGCGCCTGGGCAATGGTGACGCGCAGATCGACTACCTCACGGAAAAACTGCAACGCATCGACGCCCAGGTACAACGCGCCGCACGAGTGGTCGACCACATGCGCGTGTTCGGCCGCCGCTCGGAAATCGAACAGCAACCCTTCGACCCGGCGCAGGCACTGGAGGGCACCCTCTCCCTGCTCAGCGAAGGCCTGCGCGGCAAAGGTGTAGACGTGCGCATCAGCCCTACCGACTTCTCGGTACAGGTCAAAGGCTATGTCGACCAACTGGAACAAGTACTGATCAACCTGATGGTCAACGCCCGCGACGCCTTGCTCAGCCAGCGAGAAAAAGACCCTGCCCTGCGCCCCTGGATTGCCTTGCACAGCGAGCACGACAGCCGCCATGTACGCATCTGGGTCGAAGACAACGCCGGCGGGATAGACCCGCGCCTGCTGGAGAGGATTTTCGAGCCGTTCTTTACCACCAAACCGATAGGCGTGGGTACCGGACTAGGGCTCTCGGTGAGCTATGGGATTGTGGAAAACATGGGCGGACGCCTGAGCGTTACCAACGGCGAGGCCGGCGCGAAATTCTGCGTCGAGTTGCCCATTGCACAAACCTAAATCAACGCTAACCACGATGCGAAGCGAGCCGCTCTTGATCTGCTCTTGATCTTGATCTCAAGCGCCCCGTTAAACCACGCTGGCCGGAATTCGACAGGGATTTGGGGGGTAAACCGGCAGGGATGCCGGTTTAGCCGCCCCGCGCCATGGATGGCGCGTGGCGGCGGCCCCCCAAATCACTGGCGGATTACGGGCACACCGAGCCCAAGCGAGGTGCCGAGTGGTGGGGCAAGAGCGTTTTGCTTACTTTTGCGCTTTTCAAAAGTGAGCCGCCGTCAGGGCGGAACCCTAAGTGGCCGTTACCGCAGCAATGGATATGTACTCGGTATAACTGTGTCGACTGGCAGCCCGCTATCGCAGGCAAGCCAGCTCCCACAGTTGGAACTCGGGGGGTCAGCTAAATCACCAGATAAGCCCGGCCCATATGGCAGGTAAGGTTGGCACCGACTTCGGCATTGCCCAGGTTGATGCCCAAGGCGCTCAACAGAGTATCCACGATGGGGTCGAGTACCGGCGACAATACGTTCTTGATCGCCGCTACCAACGTGTTGGTAATAGTGGTGAGTAACCCCGAGACTGCCGGCAATATTCCGTTCGGGGTACTACCAGGTGGGGGAGCGTAACTCACCTGGACCGCACCCAATGTGTTGACTAGACCTTTGACCACCTCTGTGGTGGGAGGAACAGGCTTATAGGTGGGGACCAAATTCATGTCGTTGACAGGAGAAATCAACAAGTCTTGCCCCCCCCCGCCGAGCTCTGCGTGACCGACCGTTAACAATAAGCTCCCACCCACTCCGGCTTTACGTGGCCCACAGCCGAATATTCCTTTGCATGTCTGCACACCGATATCAATAAGTGCTACTGGTTCTACATCAACTATCGTGGCTGAGGAAAAAGCCTTTGCCGGGTCCACTTTTCCCACCGAAACATCCGCGACCGCTGTCTCAACCCGGACAGTCAATGACTTCGCCGCACTACTCGCACAATTAAAATCTTTGACATAGCTTCTCGCGCTAGCCACCTCGATATAGATATCAAGGCCGCTCAACAACTGAACGTCTGTGTGATCACAAGGCTTCACAATCAGGCACAAAAGTGGATCCAGCAGGCTTACCAAGTTCAAATGCAGCAAGTTATTCACGACACCTGTCACCGGCGTCGTTATGGCGGAGACCGCAGACGTCAATCCATTAATACTGTTCAGCACGGGCAGTTGAACAGACACCAAAGTCCGCACTTGCGCAGTACGTACAAAAATCTGATCGGTCGGCGGGCTTTTTTTCAAACCTTCCTTGGCCAGCAACGGATTGCCAATCGCCGACAACTGCGGCGGCTCAATCACTTTGGTCTGAATCGAAACGTTACCTACCAACGGAATGTTCAGTTGCGCCGCCGCACTCACCGCATTCTTGCTACTGGACAACTGCGCCACCGCTTCCAGCAGTTGAAACAACTGCACGTTACTGTTCAGCGCCGCCGTCGGCGTGCCGGTGGCGATGTCGACCAGGTCTCCCACCGTCAACAGCTTGCTGTTCGGCGCAATCGCTTGAATCGATATCACGTCATTGATGACCGCCGTGGCCGCCGCACCGTTTTTCTGCAAGACCTTCACCGCAGCGTCGATCAACTGAGTAGCCGAGACCGCGGTACTGAGCAAGGCGTCATAGTCACCGGCCTTCACGTTCAGGTTGATCGCCAGTTGGTCCAGGTAACTGAGCAGGTTGACGTTGGTCTGCAGCAAGCCGTTCCAACCGGCTGCCGTGAGCGACAGGTTACCGCCGAGCAGGTTGCCGATCACCAGGTTAAGCAGCGGGGATTTGCCTGAATCGACGCTGGCCAAGCTGCTGCGAATCGACAACTGCGCCACGGGCGGCGGTGTCGCGGCGACAGCGGTGGCGCTCAAGTTGATTTGCGGGGTGATCGGCGCGCCGCTGAACAGGTTCCACAGGCCATTGGCAATGCTGGTCAGGACGGTGCGCGAGGCCACCACGCGGATCGCGTCGCTCTTGGTGGCATCGGCACTAAATACGCGGGTGTTGAGGGCATTGGTCGCCAGGGTGCCGCACGTCACCGCCAGGGTGCTGCCATTACCGACCACAAAACCGTTGCGCGCGGCATTTTGCGTGGCATAGGCGTTGGCGGTGGTGTTGGTACCGCACTGGCCACCCAGACCTGCCGCCTCCAACGCCGAGGTGTCGGCGACGGACTGCAACTTGCGCTTTTCCAAATACAAGCGCCCGCTATCGACCGCCAGCAACGTAAACACCAGGGCCAAGGCCAAGGTGCCTGCCGCCATCAAGCCAATTGCACCACGCTGCCTGGAACCGAATCGGGGAGACATCGAAGCACTCCTGCGCTAACTCTCCGTTGCACTGGAGTGTAGACAAGGCTTCGACAGGTTGCTGGCAACTCGCCACATTGGCGACTGGCGGAGATGCCCTGATACGCCCTGATACTGTAGGAGCGAGCTTGCTCGCGAAAAACTCACAGGCGCCGCGTTGATTCAGGAAGTACGCGTTATCGTTGACGTTTTTCGCGAGCAAGCTCGCTCCTACAGGGAGAGATCAGCGCGGCGGGTAGTTGGAGAGGATCTTGGTCACGGTGCTGCGGATGGCCTTGTTGCGGTCCTCGGGGTTCGGCGTGCTGGCCATCATTTGCTCGTCGCTGCCGCGCCACACCAGCTTGCCGTCCTTGCCGTCGAGCAGGTCGATCTGGAGGGTCGCCACTTTGTAGGTGATGTTGCGCGTTTCGTTGTACATCGGCGCGCCCCAGTACCCATTCCACGGGCCGCCCCAGGCACCGCCATAGTTGGTGGTGACTTGCTGCTGGCGGTCTTCGACGATCAGGTAGGCCTGTACATTCAGGTCAGCCTTGGTGCCCGCCGCCGCAGGACGCAAACCGCGCTGATCCAGCTGTTCGCCCACGGCCTGGCGGATGCGTTGCTCGGTGAGGTCGCTCTTGATTCGCGGGTCATCGGGGCGATACTGCAACGCCGGGTCTTTCCAGGCCCAATTGCGGTAGGCGCCGAAGTCTCGGCTGGCGTCGAAATCGTGGTTGACCTGGTTGCTCTGGCAACCGCCCAGCAACATGACAACAGCAAGTGCAGCGATGCGACGAAGCATGGTGTTCTCCAAAAACAACGTGGGCCTGTAATGAGAATAGCTGCTAACTGGGCGGATAGGCAGCCATTGCCTTTTGCATCGCCTTGCGCAAACTATCGGCGCGCTCGCTCAGGCTGCCCTGGCTGGTGGTTTCGGCGCTGGTGCTCCACACCGGCTGGCGGGTGCGCGCATCGAACAGGCTGATACGCGCCACGGCCACGGTCACCTCATAGGTGCGCACCACCGGCACGCTGTTGTACATGCCGTAACCGTTGCCATAGCGGTTATAGCCGCCGTAACCGTAACCATAATCGTCCTGGACCTGGCGCAGGCGTTTTTCCAGGCGTACATCGGCGCTCACCAGCAGGTCAGGCGCACGCTTGTCATGCAAGGGGCGCAAGCCACGCTGGTCGAGAGCGCCGCTGACCGCCTCGGCAATCTGCGCCGAATCGGCCCAGGCCGTGCCCGCCGGCAACTGGCCGTTGAGCCAGCCCCAGCTGCGGTAGGCGCCATAGTCGCGCACCGGCGCGGGGTAGGCGCTGGCATCAAAGGTAGTGGCCGCCTGGGCGGGCGCCGGCGGCATCGGTGCCGAACTGGCCACGTAAGGATTGGGGCTCGAGCACGCCCCAAGCGCTAAAGACAACAGGATTAAACCGAGACGACGCATGTCGACCTCCCACGCTGGGCCGCTTAAACCGGGCGGCAGATCCAGTGCAAATATCGCCCAAGCCCGGCAAAGCTTGGGTGACGACGGTGAGCGAGCTCCATCTCCAACAAGTCCTGCAGGTTGGCGCGAGCCTGGAATTCCACCGGCATATAGTCGTGGAACACCCGTACGCCACTTTGGCTTTCGACCTGCCACAACCCTTCGAGTTGCGCCGCCAACTCCCGTGGGTCCAGGGGTTGTTGCGGCGTCAGGCTCTGCTTTTCGCCGGCCATGTCGTTCTTGCGCATTTTGCGGAAGTGGCCTTTGAGCAGGTTGCGGTAGATCAACGCATCACGGTTGTAGAACGCCAGGGACAACCAGCCACCCGGCAGCGTCAGTTGGTGCAGCACCGGCAGGATGGCGTGGGGCTCGGCCAACCACTCCAGCACGGCATGGCACAGCACCAGATCGTAAGGCTCGGTGAGCTGGCCGAGCAAGTCCTGCCATGGTGCATGAATAAAGGTCGCGCTTTGGCCCGCGTCCGCGAAGCGCTGGCGCGCACCTTCAAGCATCGGCGCGGCGGGTTCGGCCAATGTCACCTCATGGCCCTGCTCCGCCAGCCACAACGACATATGCCCCAGGCCCGCACCGATATCCAGCACGCGCAGAGGCCGCTGCGGCAAGGCTTCCACCAGATCGGCCTGGAGCACCGCCAGGCGAATCGCGCCCTTGGCACCGCCGTAGATCTTTTCGGCAAAGCGCGTGGCCAACTGGTCGAAATGACGATCACTCATGGGCAAACCGCCGTTCGCTGTCGGCCAGCTTGGCGCGCACCACTTCGTTCATATCCAGGCCCAGTTCACTGCACAGCAGCAACAGATACAAGACGATATCGCCAACCTCCTGGCCCGCATGCGCGAGTTTATCGGCGGGCAGTTGGCGGGATTGGTCTTCGGTGAGCCATTGGAAGATCTCCACCAGCTCGGCCATTTCCACGCTGGCGGCCATGGCCAGGTTTTTCGGGCTGTGGAACTGCTTCCAGTCGTTGGTATCGCGGATGCGGTGCAGGCGTTCGGTGAGGTGTTCGAGGTTCATGCGGGGGCTCCTGAATGGGTATAGCTTACCCCATGACGGGACGCGGAGCGTCCCAGGCGGCGTTCCCACGCAGAGCGTGGGAACAATCAGCAGAGCGTGGGAACGATCAGCAACGATCAGTCGACGACGCTGAATTCGAGCCTGGCGGTTTGACCGGCTTCATCCAATACGCTGAGCTGATAGCGGCCCAGCCGTTCAAAACTGGCGTTGATGCTGTCCTGATTGGCACTGTCCCCCAACGGCGCGCCATTAAGAAACCACCAACGCCGGCCACTGCCGCCCAACGCCGAGATCTTCAGGCGCAAGGCTTGCTGACTGGCAGCGGGCAGGCGCAGTTGGTCACCTTCACGTACCCCCACAATGGACAAGGGCGACGCCGCAGCCAACGCCGGTGGTGGGCAATCCGGGTCAGCCGCCGGGATGCGTGCTTCACGGCGTTCAATCCTTGGCAACCAGGGCTCCAGCGGCGCCGGCCACAGGGCAATATTTTGGGGGGTTGCCCCAGGGCAATGGGCATCGACCCGCAAGCCTTTGGCGTTAACCCAGATGCTTTCCATCAAGCCCACGCTCAAAGGTTGATCCAATGCCTGCAAGGTCGGCGGCGTGGTGTTATCCAGAGTCCAGGCAAAACGCTGGCGGCGGCAATTGGGATCGCTGCGGCTCATGGGCTGGCCCAGCGGCCAACAGATCGCCGCCACGCCGATATTGGCCGGCACCGGTTTGACCGGCGCACTGATGCCGCGCTGGCTGTCGCGGTTGGTCAGTACGTCATGCACCTGCAACATCAGCGGCGCTGCCGACGCCAGGCCGAATTGCCCCGGTACCGGCGTGCCATCGGGCCGGCCGATCCATACGCCGATCAGATAACGCGGGCCCACGCCAATCGCCCAGGCATCACGAAAGCCATAGCTGGTACCGGTTTTCCACGCCAGCACCGGGCGTTGGACCAACTCGGCGCGCGGGTCGCGATCGGGGCGCGCCTGGCCGCTGAGGATGCGCCGCACAATCCATGCGGCGCCGGGCGACAGCAACGGCCGCTCCCTGAGCGTATCGTCCGGCTGTAACCGCAGGGTGGCGCTCTTGCCATCGCGGGCCAGGGCGCCGTAGCCGCTCACCAGATCTTCCAGGCGACTGCCCGCGCCGCCGAGGATCAGCGCCAGGTTCGGCTCGGCCAACGCCGGCAACGCCAACGGCATGCCACCGATGCGCATCTGTGCGGCAAAGCGCTTGGGCCCGTAGGCTTCCAGCAGTTGCACCGCCGGCAGATTCAACGAGCTGGACAACGCCGTGCTCGCCGGCACCGCCCCGGTAAAGCCCATGGAAAAGTTGCCTGGCCGGTAATCACCATAACGTCGAGGCACGTCCTGCAACAGCGATTCGGAGTGAATCAGGCCGTCATCCAACGCCATGCCGTAGAGGAAGGGCTTCAAGGTGGAACCGGGCGAACGCAGCGCGCTGATCATGTCCACATGGCCAAAGCGCTTGGTGTCGTTGATATCCACCGACCCCAGGTAGGCGCGTACCGCCATGCTTTCTTCTTCCACCACCAGAATGGCCGCCGACGTGTGTTCCGGCAGGCGTGCGCGCCAGCCCAACAGCAGGTCTTCGAGACGGCGTTGCAGGGTGGCATCCAGGGTAGTGCGAATCAGTGGCGGGCTGTCGGGGCGGTTCAGGCGGCGCGCCAGCAAGGGCGCCAGGCTCGGTTCCAGGCGTGGGGCGAGCAACAGGGGTTCCTCCAGGGCTTCATCAACCGCCGATTGTGGCCACACCTTAAACTCGGCCAGGCGGCGCAGCACTTTGTCGCGGGCCTCTTGGGCGCGCTGCGGATGACGGTCCGGGCGCAAACGGCTCGGCGCCTGGGGCAACACCGCGAGCAACGCGGCTTCGGCGTGGGTCAGCTGTGACGGTGACTTGCCCAGGTAGGCCCAACTCGCCGCCGCCACGCCCTGCAGCGTGCCGCCGAAAGGCGCGCGGTTCAGGTACAGGTTGAGGATTTCGTCCTTGGACAGGTGCCACTCCAACTGCGCGGTACGCCACAGTTGGCGCAACTTGCCGTGCAGGGTGCGTGAGTGCGGGTCGAGCAGGCGCGCCACTTGCATCGACAAGGTGCTGCCGCCGGAGACCACCCGCGCACCGCTCAGGTTTTGCCAGGTCGCCCGCACCAGCGCCAACGGGTTTACGCCGGGGTGCTGGTAGAACCAACGGTCTTCATAGGTGAGCAGCGCGTCGAGGTAATAAGGCGAGACTTCGCGGGTGTGTACCGGATAGCGCCATACGCCATTGGCATCGGCAAATCGCCACAGAGGTGTGCCATCTTCTGCCAGCACTACTCGGGCCAGATCGTCCTGGGGCAGAGGTAAGGGCCAGATGCGATCGGCCAGCCATAGCAGGGCAACCACCAACACCACACCACCCAAAGCCCAGCGCAATAACTGTGGGAGCTGGCTTGCCTGCGATAGCGCAGGATCAGTCACCTTATCCACAACTGCCCCACCGCTATCGCAGGCAAGCCAGCTCCCACATTGAACTGAGTACATCCGCAGGTGATTAAACTAAAACTCAAACGGGCAAACCTCTATGCTTGCAGGGAACTCGCCTGCGTTATCGACAACCAAAGGCACAGTTACGCCCACCTTCTTATCAGGACACGCACATGCAGGTAGAAAGCTTTTTCGAATGGTTGGGCCAGGCGCTCGGTTCCGTCATCCGTTTTATCGTCGACGGGCTCAGCGGTTTGTTCGGGGCCCTGACCCACGCCGGCGGCAACTTTATCGATGGCCTGTCACGCACCTTGGGCATGGACACCTCGATCATCAGCATCATCACCCTGATCGTCGGCCTGTTGTTCCTCTACTCGGCGGTACGCGCCTTTATGCGGGCCTCGATTATCGTCGGGATCATCTGGCTGATGCTGGGGCTGTGGCTGTTGAGTTGGGTCGTGCACTGACATTACAACCACTCGCCCCCCTCCTGTAGGAGCGAGCTTGCTCGCGAAAAACTCACCGGCGCCGCGTTGATTCAGGAAGCACGCGTTATCGTTGACGTTTTTCGCGAGCAAGCTCGCTCCTACAGTGGCTTTCAGCGGCCCTTGATCACCATATCCACTGGCGTCTCACCCACTGCCTGCCAGTTCGGCCGATACATCGACTCCACCTGCGGCGGCGGCACGCGGTAGGTTCCCGGGGTCACCGCGCGCGCCAGGTACAGCAAGTGCGTGGTGCCATAGCCATCCAGATTCATCGCCGCCACATAGCGGTCGTCCCTGAATTCCTGATGCTTGAGCGAGGCATTCTGCATCGACTCACGCCATTCCTTCACTTGGCTGCTGGCGTTCTCAAGGCTCGCCGCGCTTTGGGCCAGGTTCTGGTTTTCCAGCTCCAGGCCGGCAGGCAACAGGTCGACCACCAGAGCATCCGGTACGCGTTGCTTGGCGCTGACCGCCAAGTGCACCAGCACCAGATCACCGCTGTTGAGGTTACGCAGGTTCAACGGCTGGCCGTTCATGCCCAGGTATTCGCGGCGGATACTCAGGTTGTTGCCACCGGCCGCTGGCGGCACCTGTGGATAACCCGAAACCGTCAATTGTTGGTACACCGGCGCTTCACCCTGATTGCTCAAGGCCAGGTCGCTGGAGAGCAGTGCGCCGTCCAATTGCAACGTCGATTGCTGGTTGTTCAACTCACGCACACCGCCGCTGCCGGTGAGCGACACTTGCCAGTTCGTTTCCGGCTTGGCGAACCCGAGGCGCCCGGCCAGGAACAGCGAATTACGCTCCTGGGTCGACAGGTACGGGCTGGCCGCCAACTGATCCGACAGGGTGAACAACCGCTCCTCGCGCTGACCCTTGGCCAAGTCGTTCTCCTCCAGCAACGCCAGGATCATCGCCTGGTCGCGCAGTGGGCTGCCGTAGTCGGCCAGCCACTCGTTGGCATTGCGCTGCGCCGCCAAGCCGGCCAACAACGCCTGATCCGCACGCGGCTGGTCACCCATTTTCTGCAGCGCAATGGCCAACTGCACCAGCGGCAAGCCGGAGCGTGCGTCGCTGCGCCGTTCGAACAGGCTGCGCAACGCACCCAACGGCGCCTGCTGACTGCGCGCCAACACCATGCCGGCATAGGCCTGCACGGCAAACCGGGTGTGTTCGGCGTTGTCGCTGTAACCCACCTCGATCAGGTTGCGTTCCTGCACATACCGCAACAGGCGCTCGCTGGCCTTCTTCAAGGCTTCAGGCGGTACGGCAAAACCCTGGTCGCGAGCGCGCAGCAAGAAGTCAGTGACATAGGCGGTCAGCCAATATTCTTCCTCGCCATCGGCGCCCCACAAACCGAAGCTGCCGTTGTAGCGCTGCATGCCCAGCAGGCGCTCGATGCCCAATTCGATCTTGCGCTTACGCTCGGCATCCGGCTCGCCCTTGATGCTCAGGCGCTTGAGCAGCGCGTCGTCGGCGTACAGCGAGGGGTACAAGCCACTGGCGGTTTGCTCCAGGCAACCGTAGGGGTAAGCCTTGAGTGCACTGATCTGCGCGCCAAGGTTCAACGGCGGCCGGCTCGACAGGCTCAACAGCGCCTCGCGCCCAGATGCATCGAATTGGTCCAGTGCGCCCGACGGCAAGCTCCACGGCTGGTCCTTGAGCACTGCGCGGTAATGCTTGAGCAAGGCCGGGTACGCCGGGCGTACGCCCAGGGTCCATTCGCGGCTGAACGGCGGCAGGTTTTCACCCGGCAGGTCCAGGCCGTTGACGGTGACCGTGACCTTGCCCTTGCCGAGCCCGCCCCAGGCTTGTACCGGAATACGCAAGGTGGTGCGCTGGCCTTGCTTGAGCTCAACCGACTGCGCGCCGCTGTTGACCAACTGCAACTGACCTTGCGCGGTCAACTGCACATCGAGCTTCTGGGCCTTGCCCGACAGGTTGGAGAGGTCCAGGGCCAAGGTGGTCTGGTCGCCTCCTGCCAGGAAGCGCGGTGCCGACAATTCGGCGATCAGCGGGGCGGCGATCACGGTCTTGCCTTCGGCCATGCCATAGCGATCCTCGCTCCAGGCTTGGGCCATCAGGCGCAGTTCGCCGTTGAAGTCGGGGATATTGACGCTGACTTCGCCCTCGCCTTTCTCGTTCAGAGTCACCGGGGCGCTTTGCAGGGCGACGATGGTCACGCTGGTGTCCGGGCGCTTGCCGCCTTTGGCCAACGCCGCGTCGCCACCAAATGCCAGGCTGGCCAAACGGCCCTGGCCGGCTTCGATCAGTTGCCCATAGATGTCGAACTGGTCGACCCCATAGGCTTTGCGGCCAAACAGGCTGGCGTACGGATCGGGCGTTGGGTATTCGGTGATATTGAGGATGCCCACGTCCACCGCCGCCAGCAGTACGTGCACCTGTTGGGGCACGCTGCCATCGGCGTTCTTGGCGGCGATCTTCACCGTCAGCGGTTGTTTGGGGCGCATTTTTTCTGGCGCGGTGAGGGTCAGGCCGAGTTTGCGCTGGGTGCGATCCAGCGGCAGGTGCAGCAAGCCCACGGCGCGTTTAGGGGTGATATTGGCTTTGCGCTCGCCGGGGCGAATGACCAGGGCGCTCACATACAGATCGTGGCGCGACCATTTCGGGTCGAGCTTCACCGCAAAGCTTTTGCCTTCGGCCGGCACGTCGATTTCCTGCCACCACAGCGGCCCTTCGGCAGATTCCACCAACAGGTAGCCTTTACCGGCCGCCGGGGGCGTGACGGTGACGTTGGCGGTGTCGCCATCGCCATAGGCGGGTTTGTCCAACGCCAGCTTGACTTGGTCGGGGCGCACGGCGCCGCCTTCGGTGTTGTCCTGGGCCTGGTAGCCGGCCCAGAAGCGCAGGCTGCTGACCAGCCCGGTCTGCGGGTCTTCAACCTCCACACGGTAAGGGCCCCACTCCACCTGGAAGCTGACCTTGGCGGTGTCGCCCGCCTTGATGTTCAGGCTCTGCTCATCGAGGTTGAGGAATTTCTCGTTGAAGTGGTAGCTCCAACCGTCATTCTCCGAGTAGTTCCAGTAGTAGTCGCGGCGCTCACGCACCAGGCGCACCTTGAGGTCTTGCGCGGCCAGCTTCTGACCGTCCTGGTTGGCCACCAGCACTTCGAACTCCACGGGGCCATCGCCGTTGGTTTCCTTGCCGTCAAACAGCCCACGCAGGCCCGGCAATTGCTCGGCCGGCCAGATCGGCTGCACCAGGCGCCGGGTGATCGGCCGCCC
This sequence comes from Pseudomonas sp. FDAARGOS_380, assembly GCF_002591235.1. Lineage (NCBI taxonomy): Bacteria > Pseudomonadati > Pseudomonadota > Gammaproteobacteria > Pseudomonadales > Pseudomonadaceae > Pseudomonas > Pseudomonas sp. FDAARGOS_380. The sequence continues at coordinate 1,073,025 of NZ_CP023969.1, forward strand.
CCCGGACTCTTGCAGGCTGGCTTGCACGATCAGTTGCAGCGGCGATTTGGCCTCGGCCCACTTGCTTTCCAGGGTCAGCGCTTGCTCGCCGTTAGCGTCGAGTACACTTTCGTCCAGTTCGAAATCCTGGCTCAGCTCTTCTTCAGTGACAGAACCGAACTGGTAGCCCGGCAGGGATTTGACCGCCTCACGCAGCGGGCGCACATACACTTGGCCACTGACGCGGTTACCGGATGCGGGCGCGCCGTAGAGGTAGCGACCGTTGACCTGGATGACCGGGTTTTCCGCCGGGCTCAGCGCCGTGTCACTGCCCTTGAGTTCCAGCGCCAGGCGCTCGGGCAGGAAGTCTTCGACGAGGAATTCATAGAGTTGCGGCTTGCCGTCGCCGAGATCGAACACCAACTGCCAACGCCCGGTCGGCGCTTCGCCAGCCAGTTGCAACGGGTATTGATACAGGCCGGACGCGTCGGCCTCCCACACGAACTTGCGGCTCACCTGTTCATCCGGGCGCCGCACTTCGACGCTGACCGGTTGCGGCTTCACCGCCTTGCCATCCTTGTCACGCAACAGCGCGTTGAGCAACACGGTTTCGCCAGGGCGATACAGGTCACGCGGGCCGAACACAAAGAACTGCAACGGGTGGGACGGTTGCCCGCCGATATCGAACTCGGCCAGGTCCAGCGCGGCGCTGTCCAGGCGCAGCAGGCTGGTTTGCTCGCCCTGCTTGGCCAGCAACACCTGGGCTTTTTTCGGCAGCGGCAACTCGGCGTGGCCGCCGTCTTCGGTCTTGCCCTGGCCGAGCACGCGGCCTTCGGCATCGAGGATTTCCAGTTCGACGCCGTTGAGTGCCTTGCCGCCTTCCAGCGCCTGGGTAAACACATCCAGGCGATTGGCATAGCGGTGCACCGACAGGCCGATATCGCTCAAGGTGAACAGGGTTGCCGGTTGCGAATAGTTGTAGGTGCCTGAAGCGCGCATCACCGCCAGGTACACGCCGGGTTGTTGCAGTTGTTTGAGGCCGGCAATCGGCAGCAGCAGGGTTTCGCGGGTGTTGCGCGCCGGGTTCAGGTCGAAACGCCCGCCGTAGACCAGCTCGGCCATCGGCAGCAGTTCACGGGACTCATAGCTTTGCAGGCTGGTATTGCGCCCCCACTGCGCCAGGAACGACGGCAGGGATTCGGGTTTGATCCGGAAGAATTCCACGTCGATCTTGTCGACATTCAACGCGATCACCGGCAGGCCCTCGGCCAGGCGCGTCGGCAACAACGTGCCACGGCTGGCGAAGCCAACGGTGGCTTGCAGGTCGCGGGTTTCCAAGCGGGCGCTGTATTCGGCGGCGAGGCTGTTGCCGTTGACCGCCTTCACCCCGGCGTCCACGGTCAGCACCAGCTTGCGCTGCGGCTCAAGGTGGCGCAGGCGCAATTCCATGAGGTTATCGGACAGTTCCCAGGCGCCATCGACCTTACCGGACGTGCTGTCTACCAAGTGCAGCTTGTCGGCGAATTTCTGATCGGGGTCCAAGGGGATGGAAAAACTCACCGACAAGGTGCTGGCCCCGTCCAACTGCACCTCGGACACGTCCACCACGCTCAGCTCACGCCCGGCATAACGCTGCTTGAGCGCTGCCACATCTACCGCGGCTTTCACCGGCTTCGGCGCTGCCGCCACGGTGGGCGCAGGCGGTGCGGCGGGTTTATCGGAAGAATCGCAAGCGCTCAGCAGGGCCAGCGCGCAGGCCAGGAACAGTCCTTTGTTAAGCATGGGGCACTCATAGTCAGAGGGAACCGAGGGGTGAACTATATATCAGCGCCGACCAAGCCGCTGCGGTGCCGGTCACATTGACCGACGGAGGGGCGGTTGGTTCTAGGTAGGCATGAAGCCGAGCCAAATCCCACAACCATTGGCGATCAAGATCAACATGTGGGAGCAACTGGCTTGTCTATCCACACAACTTTGCAGCCTGTAGCACCCGACGGTAACCACGATGCGAAGCGAGCCGCTCTTGATCTGCTCTTGATCTTGATCTTAAGCGCCCCGTCAAACCACGCTGGCCGGAATTCGACAGGGATTTGGGGGGTAAACCGGCAGGGATGCCGGTTTAGCCGCCCCGCGCCATGGATGGCGCGTGACGGCGGCCCCCCAAATCACTGGCGGATTACGGGCACACCGAGCCTAAGCGAGGTGCCGAGTGGTGGGGCAAGAGCCCTTTGGTTACTTTGGGGCTCTTTTCCAAAGTGACCCGCCGTCAGGCGGAACCCTAAGTAGCCGTTACCGCAGCAATGGATATATACCCAATCCAACTGTGTCGCCTGCCAGGCCGCCTTCGCGAGCAAGCCCGCTCCCACATTTGGATCGCGGCGCGTCAGGTAGATAGGCGCCGGCTGAGAGGCCGCCATCGCAGGCAAGCCAGCTCCCACATTGGCCGGTTACAATGCCGCTCCCCCGAAGGAGACTGCATGCCCACCTTATTGACCGACTGGCGCCACCGCCCTACCCACCGCCGCGTCTGGGCCCTGGCCGCGCCGATGATCCTGTCGAATATCTCGGTGCCGTTGGTGGCCCTGGTGGACAGCATGGTCATCGGCCACCTGCCCCACGCCCACCAACTGGGCGCCGTGGCTGTCGGCGCCAGCCTGTATACCTTCCTCGCCTGGGCCATGGGCTTCCTGCGCATGGGCTCCACCGGGTTCGCCGCCCAAGCCGCCGGGCGCAACGATGGGGCGGCGTTGCGGCAGATCCTGTTGCAAGGCTTGTTGCTCGCGCTGGGCCTGTCGATGTTACTGGGTACCGTGGGTATTCCCCTGAGCCACCTGGCCTTGGAATGGATGCAGCCCTCGCCCGAACTGAACCAACTGACCCGCGAGTTTTTCCACACCCGCCTGTTCGGCCTGCCCGCCGCCCTCGCCAGCTATGCACTGGTCGGCTGGTTCCTCGGCACCCAGAACGCCCGAGCGCCATTGGCGATTTTGCTGACCACCAACCTGGTCAACATCGCGCTCAACCTATGGTTCGTCCTCGGCCTGGACTGGGGCGTGGTCGGCTCCGCCCGCGCCTCGGTAATCGCCGAGTGGACCGGCGCCCTGCTCGGCCTGGCGCTCACGCAAAAAGCCCTGCGTGCCTACCCCGGGCATATCGCTTGGGCCGCCTTGAAACTGTGGCAAAGCTGGCGCCCATTGCTGGCGGTCAACCGCGACATCTTCATCCGCAGCCTGGCACTGCAGTCGGTGTTCTTCATGATCACGGTGCAAGGCGCACGGTTGGGCGATGCCACCGTGGCAGCCAATGCGCTGCTGCTTAACGGCCTGTTACTGACGGCTCACGCATTGGATGGCTTGGCCCACGCGGTCGAAGCCCTCTGCGGCCACGCCATCGGCGCCCGTGACCGGCAAGCGTTACGGCGGTCATTGGTGGTGGCCTGCGGTTGGTCACTGATCGCCAGCGTCGGCTTCGCCCTGCTGTTCACCTTCGGCGGCCATCTGTTTATCGCCATGCAAACCGATATTCCCAGCGTGCGCGAAACCGCCGACATCTACCTGCCTTACCTCGCGGTATTGCCGTTGATTGCAGTGTGGAGTTATCTACTTGATGGCTTGTTTATCGGCGCAACGCGCGCGCGGGAGATGCGCAATGGGATGTTGCTGACGGTGCTGCTGGTACTGCCGGTTGCCTGGGCCTTGCAGGGGCTGGGCAACCACGGGTTGTGGATCACCTTCCTGCTGTTCATGGCGGTGCGCAGCCTGACGCTGTGGGCGATAGCCTGGCGCCTGAATCGGCAAGGACTGTGGCTGGGAACAGCCTGAAGGAATACAAACCCAATGTGGGAGCTGGCTTGCCTGCGATGGCGGTGTGTCAGCCCCTTAACTGTTGCCTGACACTCCGCCATCGCGGGCAAGCCCGCTCCCACATTTTTATTACGAGGACAGGTACGAAGAACGGGTCAGGCCCAGGCGCAACGCATCCAGGAACTGGGTGCGCTCCGAGGCCGAGATCTTCGCACTGGCACACTTGTCACGGTAATGCGTCATCAACTCCTCCGGCGACAAGTGCACGTAGCGCAGCATGTCTTCGATGGTGTCGTGGGTCTCGATCCCGGCGCTGTACACCGAGCCGTCTTCACGCTGGTAGATGTTCACCGAGTCGGTGTCGCCGAACAGGTTGTGCATGTCGCCCAGGATTTCCTGGTACGCGCCGACCAGGAAGATCCCCAGCAGGTAGTCCTCGCCTTCGTTCAAGCCGTGAACCGGGAGGCTGGTCTCGATGCTCTGCTCGTCGACGTACTGCTTGATCTTGCCGTCGGAGTCGCAGGTCAGGTCTTGCAGCACGGCGCGGCGCAGCGGCTCTTCGTCGAGGCGGTGCAGCGGCAGAATAGGCAGGACCTGGCCGATGGCCCAGGTGTCCGGCAAGCTCTGGAATACCGAGAAGTTGCAGATGTACTTGTCGGCCAGCTTGTCGTTGAGTTCGTCCAGCACCTGGCGGTGCGAGCGCTGGCGGGCTTTCAACGAGTTGTGCAGGCGACGGCACACCGCGAAGTAGCACTGTTCGGCCAGGGCTTTTTCCGCCAGGGTCAGCTTGCCATCGGCGTACTGGGCCGCTACGTCGCTCATGTAGTGGGTGGCGCGCCAGTAGGTTTCGGTGACCATCTCGATGTCGGTCGGGCCCAGCAGGTCCACCAGCCATTGCACGGTTTCGGGCAGGCTTTCCTTGTTTTCGATGGTCGGGATTTCGTCGTTGTGCTTCTCGACGTCCGTCACCTGCACCACCAGCATGGCGTGGTGAGCGGTCAGGGAACGGCCGCTTTCGGAGAAGATGTTCGGGTGCGGCAGGCTCTGCGCGTCGCAGAATTCCTTGAGCATACCCACCACCACGCCGGCATAGTCGTCCATGTCGTAGTTGATCGAACTGGCGTTGCGCGAGTGGGTACCGTCGTAGTCCACGCCCAGGCCACCGCCGACGTCGATGTGGTCCACCGGCAGGCCGAGGTTGCGCAGTTCGCCGTAGTAACGAATGGCTTCCTTGAACCCGTGCTGGTAGTCGGCCAGGTTGGCGATCTGCGAGCCCATGTGAAAGTGCAGCAGGCGAATGCCCTGGTCCAGGCCGGCCGCGCGGAAGCGCTCGACCACCGACAGCAGCTGCGCCGCCGACAGACCGAATTTGGATTTCTCGCCACCGGTGTCGGCCCACTTGCTCGATGCCAGGGACGACAGGCGCACACGCAGGCCCACCTGTGGCTTGACCTTGAGGCTCGCCGCCTCTTCGATCACCAGCCCTACCTCGGACTCTTTCTCGATCACGATGAACACGTTGTGGCCGAGCTTCTGGCCCATCAGCGCCAGGCGGATGAACTCACGGTCTTTGTAACCGTTGCAGACGATGGTGCCGCCCTTCGGCGCCAGGGCCAGCACGGCCAGCAGCTCAGGCTTGGAGCCGGCTTCCAGGCCGATGGAGACGTTCTGGGTAGCAATGATGTTCTCGATCACCGCTTCCTGCTGGTTCACCTTGATCGGGTACAGCGCGGTGTACTTGCTCTGGTATTCCAGGCGCTCGATGTTGGCATCGAAGGCACCGGTCAATTGGCGCACGCGGTCTTGCAGGATATCGGGGAAGCGCACCAGCAGCGGCAACGACAGGCCGCTTTTGCGCAGCTCATCGACTTGCTCGTACAGGTCGACGGGCGTGCTGTTCGGGCCGTTCGGACGAACTTCTACGCGACCGGCTTCATTGATCGCGAAATACCCGGCCCCCCAATGGCGAATCCCGTAAACACTGCGGCTGTCCGCAACTGTCCATTGGCTGCCATCGTCTTTGCGTGTGCGTCGTACGGACATCGAAGTCCCCTATAAATGAAGGCGAAGGCGCCACCTCTCGTTCGAGGCTGGCGCAGTCTAAAGAATGAAAATGACGATTTGCCTGCAAGGGAAGTAGACCCCATTGGCAGGACAGAGTTTAGCCACAGGTTTGGAAGAGGCTTTCAGCCGCCGGACTTCTTGGCCTTGTACCCGAGCTTGATCAGCTCGGCCAACAGCAACTCGACGTGATCGCCCTGGATCTCGATGACACCGTCTTTCAACGCGCCACCGGTGCCACAGCGCTTTTTCAGCGAGGTGGCCAATTCCTTCAGGGCGTCTTCAGCCAGGGGCACGCCGGTGATGGTAGTCACCGTCTTGCCGCCACGGCCTTTGCTCTCGCGACGCACGCGGGCAATACCGTCGCCTTCGGGGATCAGGGTCTGTTTGCAGGTGCACGAATCCACGGGCTGACGACAGTCCGGGCAGTGTCGACCTGCGTCGGTGGAAAATACCAGGCCACCAAGGGCGGCGAAGGATGCGGCTTTTTTGGCCACCGGCAATCCTCTTGGGAGGATGAAGACTGATCGGCGCCGCACAAGGCAGTGACCGACCGCGAAGCCCCACTCAGGCAGGGGCAGCGCTACCGAACCGTCAAGGTAACATCCACTGTAGGAGCGAGCTTGCTCGCGAAAATCGTCAACGATAACGCGGCCATTCAGGCAGCACGCAGTGTCTTGGCGTTTTTCGCGAGCAAGCTCGCTCCTACAGGGTGAAACAATAGCGGTTCGGGTGAAAAGGCGCGCAGTGTAACGGCAAAAAGCAAAGTTGCTAAGAGCCAAATGGCGCCAATTTATACAACTTTAGCGACGCGAGGCCAGATAGCGCCGCAAGCCCTCTTGGGCGTCCGGGCAGTAGGGCTTTCGTCGGGCCTCGCGCAGTACGTTTTTGACGGGTAAAAAGCGTGCTTCCATGACCTCTTCAGGCTGTAACCGCAGGGGCCCGTCCCAGACCGCCGAGTAGGACTTGCACCAGAGTCGGCTGCCGCCATCCTCAAAGTAGAAATGGTCATGTTCGACCAATTCCACGCCCGCAACCCCCAATTCTTCTTCCAGCTCTCGTGCTGCCGATAACGCATAGGACTCGCCCGCCGCCACCATCCCGCCCGCCGCCGTATCCCAATATCCTGGATACAACGCCTTACTCAGCGTGCGCCGGTGCACACACAGCTCGCCTTTGGAATTGAACAGAAAGATAAAGGTGCAACGGCCAATCAAGCCGCGCTGGCGCAGGTCGGACCTGACCAGGTGGCCGAGCAGGTGGTCCTGCTCGTCGACCCAGCAGATAAGTTCAGCATCGGAAGCCGCTCGGTGTGCGGCCTCCTTTTGAGTAGCGTCCATCATCAACCCTGGTTGAGGAGCTGACGCAAGTCGATCACTGCAGCGTTTGCCCGGGAAATGTAGTTGGCCATCACCAGCGAATGGTTCGCCAGTACACCGAAGCCACTGCCGTTAAGAATCATAGGACTCCATACCGGTTCCTGCGAGGCCTCCAGCTCACGAATGATCTGGCGCACGCTGACGGTGGCGTTTTTCTTGGCCAGTACGTCGGCAAAGTCGACTTCGATAGCACGCAACAGATGGGACAGGGCCCACGCCTGGCCGCGCGCTTCGTAGAACACGTTGTCGATCTGCATCCATGGGGTTTCCACCACTTCTTCATCGACCTGGGGCACTTCGCCCGGCGCCAGCGCCTCGGTTTTCAGCGCGGTGTTCAACTTGACCCGGCCCACGCTAGCGGACAGGCGCTGGGACAGCGAGCCCAAACGGGTGGCCACATCGCCCAGCCAGTTGTTGAGGTTGTCGGCACGCGCATAAAACAGCGCGCCGCGCTGGTTCGGGTCAGACAGGCGCGCTTCGTAGCGGCTCAGGGAGTTGATGCCTTCCTGGTATTCCGACTCACTGGACGGCAGCACCCAGCTCTTGTTATCGAAGTTGAAGCGCGGCTCGGCCTTGGCCAGGTCCGCGTCTTCAGCCGACTGCGATTGGGAGCGGGCAAAGTCTTTACGCAGGGCACGGGTGAGGTCACGCACCTGCACCAGCACGCCATATTCCCAGCTCGGCATGTTGTCCATCCACAAGCCCGGCGGGAAACGGTCGTTGGAAATATAACCGCCCGGTTTGTTCAGCAAGGTGCCGACCACGGTCTTGAGGGTTTCGACGGTGGTGTAGCCCACCACTATCTGCTTGCCTTCCTTCTCGGCGGCAAGCTGGGCGGTTTGCTGGACCGGAAACAGCGCCGGCTCCTGGCTCCAGTACCAACCCAGGCCACCGGTGACCAGCAGGTACAGGCCGATGATGCTGAGCAAAGCCCGGCTCATCAGCAGGTTGCGAAAATAGCTGCGGTTGGCCGACTTGGGCTCAGGGGCGGAGCCTTTGGCACTGCCTTCGCGGTTTTTCCAGTCCAGCATGGCGATATCCTTTCAATCACTTGAGTTCATGCACGTCAATTGTCCGGGTGCGTTCAGACATTCCGACCACAACCCTACCCCATCGTGCCCATCGGTGCGGGGCTTTTACACGAAAGTGGCGCACCGGGCCGCTTGGACTATAAAGGATGCACACCTTTTACGCTGGGCGACCAGCCGGTCAATAACTGAATCTCAGGCATGCAGACTTAATTGACGTATGACACTCATCTATCAGAAAAGAGGTGCTAGCATAGCGCCATCAGTCGACCTCAGCATGCACCCTCACAGTAGTCAGGATATGACCGAGTCAGAAGACCCCAGCCGCGAGCGTCTCAAGCAGCACTTTGCCCAGCGGGTAATTCATCAGGCACGTCAAATTCTTGAGATCTGGCAGCGCCTGCAGCGCAGCGAGTGGTCGAACGCCGACTTTTCCGAACTCAGCGAAGCCAACCTGCGCCTGCAGCGCTTCGCCGAACGCTTCGAACAGCCCGAACACACGCAACTGGCACGGCATATCAGTCAATCCCTGCAAGCCGTGGACGAGAACCGTGGCCGCCTGAGCAGCCAACTGATCACCGAGCTCAACCGCTTGATGCAACGCCTGTCGCGCACCGGCCTGCGCCAGGGCGATCAGCTTGAGCAAACCTTCCTGCCGCCGATGCGCAAGCCGATCTACGTGATGCTCGCCGACCATGACCGCGCCGAGCGCCTGGCCAAGCAGCTCGAATTCTTTGGCATGAGCGCCCACGCCCTGGACAGCGTCGCTGCCTTTCACGCGGCCATGGCCGAGCGCTTGCCGTCGGCGATTGTGATGGACGTGGACTTCTGCGGTACGGGCCTGGGCCTGAAGCTCGCCGCAGAAGCCCAAGAGGGCCTGGAGCACAAGCTGCCGCTGTTGTTTTTCAGCCTGCACGAAACCGACACCCCGACGCGCCTGGCCGCCGTGCGCGCCGGTGGCGAAGAGTTCCTGACCGGCACCCTGGAAGCCTCAAGCCTGCTGGAAAAGATCGAAGTGCTGACCTGCGCGGCCCAGTACGAACCGTACAAAGTGCTGATCATCGACGACTCGCGGGCCCAGGCGCTGCACACCGAACGCCTGCTCAACAGTGCCGGAATTATCACCCGCACCTTGATCGAACCGATCCAGGCCATGGCCGAGTTGGCGGATTTCCAGCCCGACCTGATCATCCTCGACATGTACATGCCTGCCTGTACGGGCACCGAACTGGCCAAGGTGATTCGCCACAACGACCGCTACGTCAGCGTGCCGATCATCTACCTGTCGGCTGAAGACGACCTGGATAAACAACTGGATGTGATGAGCGAGGGCGGTGACGACTTCCTCACCAAACCGATCAAGCCGCGTCACCTGATCACTACCGTGCGCAACCGTGCGTCACGTGCGCGCAACTTGAAGGCACGGATGGTGCGCGACAGCCTCACCGGGCTGTACAACCACACGCATATCCTGCAACTGCTCGAAGATTGCAGCTTCCGCGCCCGCCGCGAGAACAAGCCTCTTAGCTTTGCCATGCTCGATATCGACCACTTCAAGCGCGTCAATGACAGCCACGGCCACCCCATGGGCGACCGGGTGATCAAGAGCCTGGCACTGTTTCTCAAGCAGCGTTTGCGCAAAACCGATTACATCGGCCGCTACGGCGGTGAAGAATTCGCCATCGTGATGCCCGACACCGACCTGGAGTCGGCCTGCAAGGTGCTGGACGACATTCGTCGGCGCTTTGCAGAAATCCACTACCCCGCCCAACCGCAGGATTTGTGGTGCACCTTCAGCGCCGGCCTGGTGGAGCTGTGCGACGATTCCGACAGCCTGATGATGGCCGCCCAGGCTGACGAAGCGCTGTACCGAGCCAAGGACGCCGGACGCAACCGCGTGCAAGCCGCTCGCACATCAAAGCAAAGTGCCATCTTTTCACCAGAATCCACCGATTCGGTCATAACGCTGTAATACAAACGCAATAAATTCAGGCGCTTATCTCTTGCCGTCGGTTGAAACCCCGCATGCGCCTGAAGCTGCTGACCAATCTCAATACCCTTCTGCTGGTGGCCGTGTGCCTGGCGCTCGGGGCGACGCTGTGGTGGTCGCAACGGGCGCTGGAGCGCCCGTACTTGTTGATGGAGCGCTACCTGGGGTTGTCCCAGGTCTTTCAAAACCAGGCTGCCCGTAACATCGAGGACTACTTGGCCAGCGGCGATGCCCTGCGCCTGAGCAGTGCCACCCAGAGCCTGGAAAGCCTGCAACTGCAGCTAGCGGAACTGCCGCCCGAATTGGCGCAAAACCTGCGCCCCAGCCTTATGGAGCTGGAAACCTTCAGCAAGACTGACTTGTTGGCCGCCGGTAAATTGGCTGGCGACCCGCAAGCCCTGTTGCTGCAAGCCGAACGTGAACTGGGCGCGAACCTGGAACAACTGAGCCAGTACGCCAGCGGCGTCAATTCCGCGGAGGCTGCGCGCTATATGCCGCCATTGCTCGCCGCCTCACAGCACCTGGGCAAACTGTCCCTGGCCCGCGACAAGCTGGTGAGCAGCGGGCGCGCCGAGTTGGCTGTGGATGTCGAGCGCGAAGTGACTAACCTGCGAACCCAGGCCGACCTGCTCGCGCAACTGCCCTTATTGGGAATAAAGGCCAGCGCAGAATCCAACACCGACGATTTTTCCGCGTTGATGGGCCTGGAAAATACCGAAAAAACCGAAGCCCAAGACACCGGCGTTGACCTCAAGCGCGAGCTCAACAGCCTGCTGACCCGCTACCCTGCTGAACTCCAACGCACCCGTGAACAGATTCAGCAACGCACTGACCTCGCCGCCAGCACCCACCTGAAAATCAACAACGTGCAACAAGCCATCGCCGGCCTCGAACCCGTGGTGCGTGCGCAACATGCGAAGATTCAGGGCGAAGTGCGTGTGATACAAGGCGTAATGATTGGCCTGATCCTGCTGATCGCATTGCTGATCGACACCCTGCAACGCCGCCTGGCGCGCGTGTTGACCAACCTGGCGCCGGCCTTGTCGACCTGGGCCGAAGGCGACTTCAGCCAGCCGATCGCCCTGGGCAAGACCAACCGTGAACTGCACGATATCGAGGCCTCCCTCAACCGCCTGCGCGCCTATCTGGTGGACTTGGTCGGCACCATCCGTGGCAATGCCGAAGAAGTGGCGGGCAGCAGCCGCGCCCTGGCCGAACTGAGCAGCGGCCTGCACGACGGCGCCGAACGCCAGGCCGGCGACACGGCGCAAATTCGTGATTCCCTGGGCGAACTGGAAGCCACCATCCAGCAAGTTGCCGGGGATGCCAGTCAGGCGGCCGCAGCCAGCCGCAGTGCGGGCCAGGCCGTGGAGCAAGGCCAGCGCGTGATCGGCCTGAGCCTCACTGGGCTGCATGCGCTGGTGGGCGAAGTGCAGCAAAACGCGCAGATGATCGAGAAACTTGCCGAAGAGTCCGCCACCATCGGCGGCGTGCTCACCGTGATCCGCTCGATTGCCGACCAGACCAACCTGCTGGCCCTCAACGCCGCCATCGAAGCCGCCCGCGCCGGTGAGGCCGGGCGGGGTTTCGCCGTAGTGGCCGACGAAGTACGCTCCCTGGCCCAGCGTACTGCCGGTGCCACCGCCGAAATCCAGGGCCTGATCGCCGGCCTGCAAACCGCCGCGCACCAGTCAGTAGAAGGCATGCGCGCCCAGGTCGAACACGCCGAAGCCACCGCCCAGCAAGCCCAGGCGGCGGATGGTGCACTGGATGAAATCGTCGGCGCGATCCAGACCATCTCCGATACCGCCGTACGCATTGCCGATGTGACCGCGCAACAAAGTGGAGCCGTGAGCGAGATACGCGACAACAGTGAGCGGATTCATCAATTGGGTGAGGATAATTTGCTGCGCATTGGCCAGGGCCGCAGCCAAGGCGAGCACCTACTGGTGCTGGGCGGGCAACTGACTACCGCCGTGCAAGCCTTTCGCGTCTGACCCGATATCCCGCCCGGTGTAGACCAAATGTGGGAGCGGGCTTGCTCGCGAATGCGGTGTGTCAGTCAAGGCATCTTTAGCTGATCCACCGCATTCGCGAGCAAGCCCGCTCCCACAATAGGTCTCCAGCGATCTCAGTGCCGTACCAGCGATGACTGGATCTAAGACCACAGTCACAAATTTTGCGCAATCCTCGCTAATCGTGCCGGCTACTGCATAGAACTGGACAGTCACAAAGGCTTTGCGGCATAGTCGCCGGGTTCTGACGCACCCACACCAATAACAAGGAACAGCCAATGGCGACCTTACTGGTTCTTCACGGACCCAACCTGAACCTGCTCGGCACCCGTGAACCGGGCGTCTACGGGGCAGTGACCCTCGACCAGATCAACCTCGACCTGGAACGACGGGCACGTGAAGCCGGCCACCATTTGCTCTACCTGCAAAGCAATGCCGAGTATGAATTGATTGATCGCATCCATGCCGCGCGTGGCGAAGGTGTGGACTTTATTCTGATCAATCCCGCCGCTTTTACGCACACAAGCGTTGCATTACGTGACGCGTTGCTGGCGGTGAGCATCCCATTCATCGAAGTGCATTTATCGAACGTGCACAAACGCGAAGCTTTCCGCCATCACTCTTACTTCTCCGACGTAGCGGTAGGAGTGATCTGCGGCCTTGGCGCCAGCGGTTACCGACTGGCCCTGGAGGCCGCCCTGGAACACATTGAAGAACAGGCTAAACGCCCCTGACCGACCCTTGGGAGTTGATGATTCATGGATATCCGTAAAGTTAAGAAACTGATCGAACTGCTGGAAGAATCCGGTATCGACGAGCTGGAAATCAAGGAAGGCGAAGAGTCCGTACGGATCAGCCGTCACAGCAAGACCCCGGCCCAACAGTTCTACGCGCCACAGATGCAAGCGCCGGCTCCAGCCGCTGCTGCACCGGCTGCCGCACCTGCCGCCGCCGCTGCACCTGCCGCCCCAGCCGCGCCTGCGCTGAATGGTTTCGTGGTCAAGTCGCCAATGGTCGGTACGTTCTACCGCACCCCGGCACCGACCTCGCCAGCCTTCGTTGAAGTGGGCAAGACCGTGAAAGTGGGCGACACCATCTGCATCGTTGAAGCGATGAAAATGATGAACCACATCACCGCGGAAAAAGCCGGCGTCATTGAATCCATCCTGGTAGAAAACGGTCAGCCGGTTGAGTACGACCAGCCGCTGTTCACCATCGTTTGAACCGCGGAGCGCCTTCGATGTTGAAACCTGCGAAGAAACTGCAAAAAGTCCTGATCGCCAACCGCGGCGAGATCGCGCTGCGTATCCTGCGCGCCTGTAAGGAAGAGGGCATCAAGACCGTCGCTGTTTACTCGACGGCCGATACCGAATTGATGCACGTGAAACTGGCGGACGAAAGCATCTGCATCGGCCCGCCACTGGCCACGAACTCGTACCTGAAAGTCTCGAACATCATCGCCGCGGCAGAAGTGACCGGCGCTGATGGCATCCACCCAGGCTACGGCTTCCTCGCGGAAAACGCCGATTTTGCCGAACAGGTGGAAAAATCCGGGTTTGCCTTCATCGGCCCCAAAGCCGAAACCATTCGCCTGATGGGCGACAAGGTATCGGCCAAGGACGCCATGATCGCGGCCGGCGTGCCAACCGTTCCAGGCTCCGACGGCCCGCTGCCTGAAGACGAAGAAACCGCTCTGCGCATTGGTCGCGAAGTCGGCTACCCGGTGATCATCAAGGCCGCCGGTGGCGGTGGTGGTCGCGGCATGCGCGTGGTGCACAAGGAAGAAGACCTGATCGAAGCCGCCAAGCAGACCCGCTCCGAAGCGGGCGCCTGGTTCGGCAACCCGATGGTCTACCTGGAGAAGTACCTGACCAACCCACGTCACGTGGAAGTCCAGGTACTGTCCGACGGCCAGGGCCACGCCATCCACCTGGGCGACCGCGATTGCTCGCTGCAACGTCGTCACCAGAAGGTTTTGGAAGAAGCTCCCGCTCCGGGCCTGGACGAGAAAGCCCGCCAGGAAGTCCTGGCACGCTGCGTCAAGGCGTGCATCGACATCAACTACCGTGGCGCCGGTACCTTTGAGTTCCTCTACGAGAACGGTCGTTTCTACTTCATCGAGATGAACACTCGCGTGCAGGTAGAACATCCGGTATCGGAGATGGTCACCGGTATCGATATCGTCAAGGAGATGCTGAGCATCGCCGCCGGTAACGTGCTGTCGTTCACCCAGGACGACGTGAAGATGCACGGCCACTCCCTGGAGTGCCGCATCAACGCCGAAGACCCGAAAACCTTTATCCCAAGCCCTGGCCTAGTCAAGCATTTCCACGCGCCCGGCGGCAACGGCGTACGTGTGGATTCGCACCTGTACAGCGGCTACAAGGTTCCGTCCAACTACGACTCGCTGATCGGCAAGCTGATCACCTGGGGCGCCACTCGCGACGAGGCCATGGCCCGTATGCGCAATGCCCTGGACGAAATCGTGGTCGACGGCATCAAGACCAACATCCCGCTGCATCGGGACCTGGTTCGTGATGAAGGCTTCTGCGAAGGTGGTGTGAACATTCACTACCTGGAACACAAGCTGGCCAACCAGTAAGTGCCCCACCCAACAAAACCGCCTTCGGGCGGTTTTGTTGTTTCTGGGCCACCGAAACCCTGTGGGAGCTGGCTTGTGTGGGAGCTGGCTTGCCTGCGATGGCATCGCCTCGGTCTGGCAGAAAAACCGAGGTGCCTGCATCGCGGGCAAGCCCGGCTCCCACACAAGCACCACATTTTGACCGGGTGCAGTCAGTGGTGTCGTCTTCTGCCCGCTGCTCGCGTAAACTTGCGCGCTTTCGCGGCCTGCCCGCCGCACATTCATTTTTTTCAAAGGTGCCCGCCATGCCTTGGCTGCAAGTCCGTCTCGCCATCAGCCCAGAACAAGCCGAAACCTACGAAGACGCGTTCCTCGAAGTGGGCGCCGTGTCGGTGACCTTCATGGACGCCGAAGACCAGCCGATCTTCGAACCGGAACTCAATACCACCCCGCTGTGGTCCCACACTCACTTGCTGGCCCTGTTCGAAGACGGCACCGACGCCGCTGCCGTGCTGGCCCATATGGAACTGCTCACCGGCGGCCCGCTGCCCGAGCATCACAGCGAAGTCATCGAAGACCAGGACTGGGAACGCAGCTGGATGGACAACTTCCAGCCCATGCGCTTCGGCCAGCGCCTGTGGATCGTGCCAAGCTGGCACGCCGCTCCCGAGCCAGACGCGGTGAACCTGCTGCTGGACCCGGGCCTGGCGTTCGGCACCGGCACCCACCCCACCACCGCGCTGTGCCTGGAATGGCTGGACGGCCAGGACCTGACCGACAGCAACGTCCTGGACTTCGGCTGCGGCTCGGGGATTTTGGCAATCGCCGCTTTGCTGCTGGGCGCCAAGGAGGCCGTGGGCACCGATATCGACGTGCAGGCCCTGGAAGCCTCCCGCGATAACGCCGGGCGCAACAACATTGCCGAAGGCAAATTCCCACTCTACCTGCCTGAAGACCTGCCCCAGGTTCAGGCCGACGTACTGGTGGCCAATATCCTCGCCGGGCCACTGGTGTCGCTGGCGCCGCAACTGTCGAGCCTGGTCAAGCCGGGCGGGCGCCTGGCGCTGTCGGGCATCCTCGCCGAGCAAGGTGAAGACGTGGCTGCGGCCTACGCCAAGGACTTCGAGCTGGACCCGATCGCCAACCGTGATGGCTGGGTACGCATCAGCGGTCGTCGGCGCTAGAATGAGCGCTTGCCTGAATCGGATGGCCGCATGACCGACAGTTTCGTCACCCAGTGCCCACATTGCCAATCGCGCTTTCGCGTCAACCACGCTCAATTGAGCGTGGCCCGCGGCGTGGTGCGTTGCGGCTCGTGCCTGCAAGTGTTCAACGCCGCACGCCAGTTGCTGGAGCAACGGGCCCAGGTGTCTGCGCCGGAGCCTGAAGTGCCGAACACCGCCGAGCCGGCCGTCGAACCGACTGGCGAAACGCCGCCCGAGCCACCGAGGGCCATCAGCCAGAAGCAGTGGACGGCTGAAGAGCTGGACCTGGATAACCTGGACAAGGAACTGGCCAGGCTGGAACGTCGCGAGATCCAGCACACCCAGGCCGTGGGCGCAGAACGTCGCCAGCCAGGTGCCGACCGTCGGCAAAAGGAAGAGTCCTTCAGCGCCAGCCGCGATACGGTCAAGGCCGAGGAAGAAAAATGGGCGGCCAGCCTGTTCAGTGAGCCACCCGAAGAGCGCGCCCAGGCACCAGAGCAAGAGCCCGAGCCGGCCAAGGCGCCTGCGTCCAAACAGCGCACCGAACCGTCCATGTCGGCCCACACCGACGACCTCGATGACGAACCGGCTCTGCACACCACCGCCGAGGATGAAGATCTCGACCCGCCGCTGACGCCCACCCTCGACGAGCCGGAACCCGAAGACCGCGCGCAGCCACGACGCAAGCGCGCACGAACAGAAGCCGGCGTACACGACGAACTGCTCCAGGACCTGGAAGACGACCCCCTGCACCTGTATGCGCAGAAGCGTCCGTCAGGCTGGGGCCGCCGTCTGGTCTGGATACTGTTGGTAGTACTCGCCGCCGCAGGCCTGGCCGGCCAGTACATCGCCTACCAATTCGACGACCTGGCCCGCCAGGACGCCTACCGTCCCTGGTTCCAGGCGCTATGCCCGAAACTGGGGTGCACCGTGCCATCGCGGGTCGACATTAGCCATATAAAGAGCAGCAATCTGGTGGTGCGCAGCCACCCCGAATTCGCCGGGGCGCTGGTGGTGGATGCCATCCTCTATAACCGCGCGACCTTCTCCCAGCCCTTCCCGCTGCTGGAGCTACGCTTTGCGGATTTGAACGGCAGCCTGATTGCCAGTCGTCGCTTCAAGCCCGCCGAATACCTGAGCGGCGAGTTAGCCGGTGTGAGCGAAATGCCCTCGCAGACGCCGATCCACATCTCTCTGGACATCCTCGACCCCGGCAACAAAGCCGTGAATTACAGCCTGAGCTTCCATTCGCCCGAGTGAAACGGCGTGCCCACCGAGGTTTGACGGCGGATTATTGACTTGGCTGCCGTCGACCAAACCGATGGCGATAAAAAAGTAACTGTTCAGATTTTATCCAATTCAGCCTTTAACCAGTCATCGAGAGCGGGTATCATGCCAACCCTTTTTCGAACTCTAATGATCCGGCCCCACAACAGGGAAGTCCTATGTCGGCGGTACGCATCGGCCCATACACATTGCAAAACGGCTTGATCCTCGCCCCGATGGCGGGTGTCACCGACCAGCCCTTTCGTCAGCTGTGCAAGCGTTTGGGCGCGGGTCTAGTAGTCTCTGAAATGGTTACCAGCGACATGAGTTTGTGGAACACCCGCAAGTCGCGGATGCGCATGATCCACGAAGGTGATCCCGAGCCACGCTCGGTGCAGATCGCCGGTGGCGATGCGCAGATGCTGGCGGATGCAGCCCGGGCCAACGTGGAGCTGGGTGCACAGATCATCGATATCAACATGGGCTGCCCGGCCAAGAAGGTTTGCAACAAGGCCGCCGGTTCCGCACTGTTGAAAGATGAGCAGTTGGTCGCCGAGATCCTGCAGGCCGTTGTCGGCGCAGTGGATGTGCCGGTGACCCTGAAGATTCGTACCGGTTGGGACCGGGACAACAAGAATGGCCTGACGGTGGCGAAGATTGCTGAACAGGCAGGTATTACAGCGCTGGCGGTGCATGGCCGCACCCGCGCCGACCTTTATACCGGTGAAGCCGAGTACGACACCATTGCCGCGATCAAGCAGGCCGTGTCGATGCCCGTCTTTGCCAATGGCGACATCGACAGTGCCGAGAAAGCCCGGCGCGTGCTGCACGCGACCGGTGCCGATGGCTTGTTGATTGGCCGGGCCGCCCAGGGGCGGCCGTGGATTTTTCGTGAAATCGAGCATTTCCTGCGTACCGGTGAAGTCTTGCCGGCACCAGAGTTGGTCGAGGTGGAACGTATTCTGCTAGAGCATCTGGCCGCCCTGCACGCCTTCTATGGGGACGTGATGGGAGTACGCATTGCTCGCAAGCATGTCGGCTGGTATCTCGCCACCTTGCCGGGCGCCAAGGAATTCCGCGCTCAGTTCAATCGTTTGGATGAAACGCAGGCACAGGTCGCCACCGTTCGTGAGTTCTTCGCCGGACGCGACAAGAGCCTGGGAACAGGGGATGGAGAAGGGGTGGCCGCATGACGATGATGACCGAGACTTTAGTGAGTGGAACAACACCCGTGAGCGACAACGTCAATTTGAAACAGCACCTCAACACGCCGAGCGAAGAAGGCCAGACCCTTCGCGGGAGTGTCGAGAAGGCGCTGCACAATTATTTCGCCCACCTTGAGGGCGCTTCCGTCACGGATGTGTACAACCTGGTGCTCTCCGAAGTCGAGGCGCCCTTGCTCGAAAGCGTGATGAACTACGTCAAGGGCAACCAGACCAAAGCCAGTGAGCTGCTGGGCCTCAACCGTGGCACCTTGCGCAAAAAGCTCAAGCAGTACGATTTGCTGTAAGCATTCAATCAAACCAGAAAGGCGCCCGCGTAAAACCGGTCGCCTTTTTTGCTGACTTCCTTTGCTTTTGATGGAAATTGAGATGACCGACCAGACCACCCGCCTGCCGATCCGCCGCGCCTTGATCAGTGTTTCCGACAAGACCGGGATCCTCGAATTTGCCCGGGAGCTGGAAGCCCTGGGTGTGGAAATCCTCTCCACGGGCGGGACCTTCAAACTGCTGCAGGACAACGGCGTGGCCGCAGTAGAAGTCGCGGACTACACCGGTTTCGCAGAAATGATGGACGGTCGCGTCAAGACCCTGCACCCGAAAATCCACGGCGGCATCCTCGGCCGTCGCGGTATCGACGACGCCATCATGACCGAGCACGGCATCAAGCCGATCGACCTGGTGGCCGTTAACCTCTACCCGTTCGAAGCCACCATCAACAAGCCAGGTTGCGACCTGCCGACCGCCATCGAAAACATCGATATCGGCGGCCCGACCATGGTGCGCTCGGCGGCCAAGAACCATAAAGACGTGGCCATCGTGGTCAATGCCAGCGACTACGCCAGCGTCCTGGAAAACCTCAAGGCCGGTGGCCTGACCTACGCCCAGCGCTTCGACCTGATGCTCAAGGCGTTCGAACACACCGCCGCCTATGACGGCATGATCGCCAACTACATGGGCACCGTGAATCAAGCTGCGGTCACCTTGAGCACAGAAGGCCGCAGCCAGTTCCCGCGCACCTTCAACAGCCAGTTCATCAAGGCCCAGGAAATGCGCTACGGCGAGAACCCGCACCAGAGCGCGGCGTTCTACGTGGAAGCCAAGCCGGCCGAAGTGGGCATCGCCACCGCCACTCAGTTGCAAGGCAAAGAACTCTCCTACAACAACGTGGCCGACACTGACGCTGCGCTGGAATGTGTGAAGAGCTTCGTCAAGCCGGCCTGCGTGATCGTCAAGCACGCCAACCCGTGTGGCGTGGCCGTGAGCCCGGACGCTGAAGGCGGTATCCGCCAGGCGTACGAACTGGCCTACGCCACCGACACCGAATCCGCATTCGGCGGCATCATCGCCTTCAACCGCGAACTGGATGCCGAGACCGCCAAGGCCATCGTCGAGCGCCAGTTCGTCGAAGTGATCATCGCCCCAAGCGTCAGCGAAGAAGCCCGCGCCATCGTCGCCGCCAAAGCCAACGTGCGCCTGCTGGCCTGTGGCGAGTGGTCGGCAGACCGCGCCGCCGCCTGGGACTACAAGCGCGTCAATGGCGGCCTGCTGGTACAGAGCCGCGACATCGGCATGATCGGCAGCGATGACTTGAAAGTCGTGACCAAGCGCGCGCCGACCGAGCAAGAGATCAACGACCTGATCTTCGCCTGGAAAGTGGCCAAGTACGTCAAGTCCAACGCCATCGTCTACGCCAAGAACCGCCAGACCATCGGTGTCGGCGCTGGCCAGATGAGCCGCGTGAACTCGGCACGTATCGCCGCGATCAAGGCAGAACACGCCGGTTTGCAGGTGGTGGGTTCGGTGATGGCATCCGATGCGTTCTTCCCGTTCCGTGACGGCCTGGACAACGCCGCGAAAGCAGGCGTGACCGCCGTGATCCAACCGGGTGGTTCGATGCGTGATGCAGAAGTCATCGCCGCCGCTGATGAAGCGGGCATTGCGATGGTCTTCACCGGCATGCGCCACTTCCGCCACTAAACAGCACCGCTTCTCTACTGTAGGAGCGAGCTTGCTCGCGAAAAACTCAAGAACGCCACGGGGTGTCAATTTACCCTCGTCATCGTTAGCGACCTTCGCGAGCAAGCTCGCTCCTACAGATGAAGCACAGCGTTTCTCAGAGGTTTTTGAAATGAATGTTTTGATCATTGGCAGCGGTGGCCGTGAACACGCCCTGGCCTGGAAAGTAGCCCAGGACCCACGCGTGCTGAAAGTCTTCGTGGCCCCCGGCAACGCCGGCACCGCCATCGAAGCCAAGTGCGAAAACGTCGCCATCGACGTGCTGGCCCTGGAGCAGTTGGCAGATTTTGCCGAGAAGAACGTTTCCCTGACCATCGTCGGCCCGGAAGTGCCGCTGGTGGCTGGCGTCGTGGATCTGTTCCGCAGCCGTGGCCTGGATTGCTTCGGCCCTACCGCTGGCGCCGCCCAGCTGGAAGGCTCGAAAGCCTTCACCAAGGACTTCCTGGCTCGCCACAAGATCCCGACGGCCGATTACCAGAACTTCACCGAGATCGAGCCGGCCCTGGCTTACCTGCGTGAGAAAGGCGCACCGATCGTGATCAAGGCCGATGGCCTGGCTGCCGGCAAAGGCGTGATCGTCGCCATGACCTTGCAGGAAGCCGAAGACGCCGTGCGCGACATGCTCGCCGGCAATGCTTTTGGTGACGCCGGTTCGCGCGTGGTCATCGAGGAATTCCTCGACGGCGAAGAAGCCAGCTTTATCGTTATGGTCGACGGCAAGAACGTATTGCCGATGGCCACCAGCCAGGACCACAAGCGCGTCGGCAACGGCGACAGCGGCCCGAACACCGGCGGCATGGGTGCCTACTCCCCGGCGCCGGTGGTGACCGCCGACGTGCACCAGCGCGTCATGGACCTGGTGATCTGGCCAACCGTGCGCGGCATGGCCGATGAAGGCAACGTGTACACCGGTTTCCTCTACGCCGGCCTGATGATCGACAAAGCCGGTAACCCGAAAGTCATCGAGTTCAACTGCCGTTTCGGCGATCCGGAAACCCAACCGGTGATGCTGCGCCTGCAATCGAGCCTGGTGCTGCTGGTGGAAGCCGCCCTCGCCCAGGCCCTGGACAAGGTCGAAGCGCAATGGGACCCACGCCCGAGCGTTGGCATCGTGCTGGCGGCCGGTGGCTACCCTGCCGACTACGCCAAGGGCGATGTGATCGAAGGCCTCGACGCGGCCGCTGCGCTGGAAGGCAAGGTGTTCCATGCGGGCACCGCGCTCAAGGACGGCAAAGTTGTAACCGCCGGTGGCCGCGTATTGTGCGCCACCGCGATGGGTGCCAGTGTCGATGCCGCGCAACAACAGGCGTACACACTGGCGGCGAAAATCGACTGGAAGGGCTGCTTCTACCGCACCGACATTGGCTACCGTGCCATTGCCCGCGAACGTGGTGAGAACAACTGAGCAGCTACACTTGCAGTAGCTATCCGTTCGGTTAGGTAAGGGCCTTTGGCCCTTGCCGTACCCTGTCGCCCCGCGCATAGTTAACCCGTGCATCCAACTACCGAAGGGATTTCGCCGTGCGCTGGCTCAGGATCGCCATAGGTTTCACAATCAGTCTGCTGACTTTGCTCTGCTTGCTACCGGCCCAGGCCGCCGCGCAAGGCAGTGGCTGGGCGGTATTGCTTGATGAACAGGCCGACCTGCAACTGAGCGACATCCGTTCCGCCCGCTATACCAATCAATTTAGCCCCATCGAACTGGACCGCATCACTGCCGCGCAGCCGGACGGTGCGTTGTGGGTGCGTTTCAGGTTGCAGCCCGGCAAGCACGAACAAGTGCTGCGGGTGTTCGCCCCGGACCTGTCCAGCCTGAGCCTGTACGTGCTGGACGGCGACACCCTGGTGGAGCAACAAATCACCGGCACTCGCCAACCCCAGGCTGAGCGTCCGTTGCCCAGCAGCGACTTCATGTTACCGATGCCCCAGAGCCAACAGCCTCTGGAGGTGTACCTGCGGCTGGTTTCGGAACACGAACTGCGCCCTTACATCACCCTGGAACCTGCGGTACTGGCCGCCGCCAACCAGAACCAGACGCTGATCTACGGCCTGCTGTTCGGCGTGCTGTCGATGCTGATCCTGCACAACCTCACGCGCTTCGCCTACCACCGCTCGCGCAGCAGCCTGTGGCTGGCCGCGTGCGAGTTCCTGTTGATGCTTAGCCTGGCGCTACTGCTCAACCTGGTGGGGCCGTGGCTGCCGAACTGGCACGCGATCCAGACCCCTGGCGCCTACCTGGCCCTGCTGCTGACCGCGCCCTGCGGGCTGATGTTTGCCTACCGCTTCTTCATGCCCCTGGGCCCGCATCCGCTGAACAAAGTATTGATGGCTGACATCCTGCTGATCATCCTGTGCGGCCTGTTGCTGTTGTTCGTCAATACCTTGCCGTTGAACATCATCACCTATGCCCTGGTCGCGCTGGCGGGCCTGAGCATGCTGTTTGTCTCGGCCTATCACTGGCAAAAAGGCTACCGCCCGGCGCGCTTGTTCGTGGCGGCCATGGTGGTGTTCAACATCGGCACGCTGATCATCCTGCCCGCCCTGCTCGGCCTCACACTGGTGGCGCCACAAGGCCTGATCGTCACCCTGCTGAGCTTTATCTGCCTCAGCGGCCTGCTGATGAGCCTGGCCCTCGGCGAGCGCCAGCGCGCCATTGTCGAAACCCGCTTCAGCCTCAGCCGCGACCTGGCGGCCAGCAACGCCGAAATCGCCGCCAAGGCCGAGTTCCTGGCGAAGATCAGCCACGAAATTCGCACCCCCATGAACGGTGTGCTGGGCATGACCGAGTTGCTGCTGGGTACGCCGTTGTCGGTGAAGCAACGCGACTATGTGCAGACCATCCACAGTGCCGGTAACGAGTTGCTCACCCTGATCAACGAGATTCTCGACATTTCCAAGCTCGAATCCGGCCAGATCGAACTCGATGATGTGCAGTTCGACCTCAATGCGTTGATCGACGACTGCATGAGTATCTTCCGCGCCAAGGCCGAGCAACAGAATGTCGAGCTGATCAGCTTCATCCAGCCCCAGGTGCCACGGGTGATCAGCGGTGACCCGACGCGACTGCGCCAGGCTTTACTGAGCCTTCTGGAAAACGCCCTGCACAAAACCGATGAAGGCGAAGTGTTGATCGTTGTCGCCCTGGATGAGCGCAGCACCAAGCCGCGCCTGCGCATTGCCGTGCAAGACAGCGGCGTACCCATGGAAGCTGCCGAACGCGACGCCCTGCTGCACAGCGAACTGCACAGCAAAAACTTCCTTTCCGCGACGCGCTTGAGCGGCCACCTGGGCCTGGTCATCGCCCGCCAGTTGATCCTGTTGATGAACGGCGAGTTCGGCGTCAAGAGCGGCAGTCACCAGGGCAGCACCCTGTGGCTGACCCTGCCGCTGGACCCGGAACGCCTGGAGCACCCGACCAGCGACCTCGACGGCCCGCTCAAGGACGCCCGCGTGCTGGTGGTGGACGACAACGACACCTGCCGCAAAGTGCTGGTGCAGCAATGCACGGCCTGGGGTCTGAACGTCAGCGCCGCGCCTTCGGGCAAGGAGGCCCTGGCGCTGCTGCGTACCAAGGCGCACCTGCGTGATTACTTCGATGTGGTGCTGCTGGACCAGAACATGCCCGGCATGACCGGCATGCAACTGGCGGCGAAGATCAAGGAAGACCCGAGCCTGAACCACGACATCCTGCTGATCATGCTCACTGGCATCAGTAACGCGCCGAGCAAGATCATTGCGCGCAACTGCGGGATCAAGCGCATCCTCGCCAAACCGGTGGCGGGCTATACCCTCAAAACCACCCTGGCCGATGAGCTGACCCAGCGCAGCAAAGGTGCCCTCGTGGCCCGCCCGGCCCCCAGCGCACCGGCCGCCATCACCGTGCCCAGCGATTTCCGCATCCTGGTGGCCGAAGACAACAGCATTTCCACCAAAGTGATTCGCGGCATGCTCGGCAAGCTCAACCTCAACCCGGACACCGCCAGCAACGGCGAAGAAGCGCTGCAAGCGATGAAAGCCCAGCGCTATGACCTGGTGTTGATGGACTGCGAGATGCCGATCCTCGATGGTTTCTCTGCCACGCAGCAACTGCGGGCGTGGGAAGTCAGCCACCAACGCGTGCGCACGCCGGTGGTAGCGCTCACGGCGCACATTCTCTCGGAACACAAAGAACGCGCACGCCAGGCAGGCATGGACGGGCATATGGCCAAGCCCGTGGAACTGTCGCAGCTGCGCGAGCTGGTGGACTACTGGGTGGCGCAGCGCCAACAACGCCCGGAACACGCCCCATCCTGACCTGAAATACCATCCCCTGTGGGAGCTGGCTTGCCTGCGATAGCGATGTATCAGTCACTGATGTGTTAACTGACCCACCGCTATGGCAGCATAGGTATCTACACAACTTCGGTACGACGCTAACCTGTGGCGAGGGAGCTTGCTCCCGTAACGGCCGGACAGCCTACACTTATCTACCTGCCGCCCCGCGATCAAACTGTGGGAGCTGGCTTGCCTGCGAAGGCGGCCTGGCAGTCAACACAGTTGGATTGTGTACATATCCATTGCTGCGGTAACGGCGACTTAGGGTTCCGCCCTGACGGCGGCTCACTTTTGAAAAGCGCAAAAGTAAGCAAAACGCTCTTGCCCCACCACTCGGCACCTCGCCTAGGCTCGGTGTGCCCGTAATCCGCCAGTGATTTGGGGGGCCGCCGCCACGCGCCATCCATGGCGCGGGGCGGCTAAACCGGCATCCCTGCCGGTTTACCCCCCAAATCCCTGTCGAATTCCGGCCAGCGTGGTTTAACGGGGCGCTTAAGATCAAAAGCAGATCAAGAGCGGCTCGCTTCGCATCGTGGTTACCGTCTGTTGCTACTGCCCACAAAGTTGCGTAGATACCTATGGCTATCGCAGGCAAGCCAGCTCCCACATTTGATCTCTGTCAGATAGACTCCTCCCCACTTCCCCCGCCCGCGAGCCGCCCCCATGCTCCATGTGTTATTCAGCGTTTACCTGAAGATGCTGGTGCTCTACAGCCCGTTCTTTGTGCTGTCCTGCTTTATCAGCCTCACCCGTGGCTATTCCAGCAAGGAGCGTCGGCGCCTGGCGTGGAAAGTCGCACTGGCCACCCTGGTATCGAGCGTGCTGCTCTACCTGTTTGGCCGGGTGATTTTCAGTGTGTTCGGCATTACCGTCGACGCGTTCCGCATCGGCGCCGGCAGCGTGTTGTTTATCTCCGCCCTGGGCATGGCCCAGGGCAAGTCGGCGGTGCAGACCGACAACGTGCAGCAGGACGTGACCATCGTGCCGCTGACCATCCCCCTCACCGTCGGCCCCGGCACCATCGGCGCCTTGCTGGTGATGGGCGTCAGCCAACCGCACTGGGATGACAAGCTCACCGCCATCCTCAGTATTGCCCTGGCCAGCCTGACAGTGGGCGTGGTGCTGTACCTGTCCAACCGTATCGAACGCATTCTCGGCGACCAGGGCTTGCAGATTGTCAGCCGCTTGATGGGCCTGTTCGTCTGCGCCCTGGCCGCGCAAATCATTTTTACCGGGGTACGCGGCTACCTGGTGCCCTAGATCCGGTATTTGGCGATCGCCATTTCGACTTTGTCACCGGCGCTTTCGCGCATCAGCTGGATGGTTTTCTCGTTGACCATCAAGGTATTGAGCACCAGGCAAGTCTGCCCGCTGAAGGCCTCGAACGAGGAGCTGTCCCACTCCAGGAACGGCAGGCCCACCTGTTTATCCACACCATGGGTGCTGTAGGTCACCAGCACCATGATCAATTCGCCGTCTGTTTCAGCGCAGGAGGCCAGGCCGAAATCGCCGCCCTCGCGCACCGCGCAATTGCGCTTGAACAGCTCGAAAGACGCTGGCTGACGCTTCAATGCGTCCAGCGCATCGGCGGCCAGTTTTGGCAATGCGCTGAGCAACGGCCCGGACAGCGCCGTCGACGTCAGCATCGAGGCGATGATATTCAGCGCCGCCAGTTGCACGGTCAGGCCCTTGCCCGCACGCGAGACCCGCTCAAAGCGACTGCGCAGCGGCAGCCAGCCCAGGCTGACCATGACCTTGATAAATTCCTCGTACCACGCCTCGCTGCCCCGCTGGACGTTCAGCACATCGCTCACATAACTGCTGGCCAGCAAATAGCTTTTGCGCACGTATTCGCGGTTCAACGCCGATAACCCTTCGGCAAACGAAATCACCCCGTTGTTGACCACGGCCGCGTTGCAATCATCCTCGCGATCCAACGCGCAAATGGCCTGCCGTGCAGGTGCGCCCGGCAACTTGTAGGCGGCAATCAACTTGCGCCTTTTTTTGCTGTTGATCCTTCTGTGACGTCGCTCCATTTTCTGTTCTCCACAAGCACCCCACATGGGGCTTGTCTCCACCCTAGTCCAGGGAGCTGCTCGCTTTCCATGCGACAAACATCCCTTGGCCTGCCCCACCCAAAACCAGCGCCCAGCAATAACAAGGCGCGGCGGGCAGGTATGCGGTTTTCATCGCAAAAAAAAGAAAAAGCCCCGAACAACGCCAGGGGAATCCCTGGGTTATTCGGAGCTTTCCGGCAGCCAACGGGGCTGTTTTCAGGAGTTGGGTTTGTCGCCATACCAACGTGGCGTGTACACCCACTCGCCCCCACCGGCGCGCGGGAACACACAGGTGGTGGATGAACCGATCAGCACCATGGTGCGCATGTCCACCTGCTCGGGGGTCAGTTGCCCCAAGGTGGTGACGCGCAGCGTCTGGCCTGGACGACCGATGTCACGGCCCAGCACCACCGGCGTCTGTGGCGTGCGATGCAACGCGACGATCTCCAGGGCGCGCCCCAGTTGCCAAGGCCGGGAGCGCGAGATCGGGTTGTAGAACGCCAAGGCCAGGTCGGCCTGGGAAGCCAGGTCCAGGCGTTTTTCGATGATCGACCAGGGCTTGAGGTTATCCGACAGCGACATCACACAGAAGTCATGCCCCAGCGGCGCGCCCGCCTGGGCAGCGGTGGCCAGCGAAGCGGAAACCCCCGGCAGGATTTCCAGGTCGACCTGATGCCAGGCCGGCTCGCTGGACTCGTGCAGCGCTTCGATCACTGCCGCAGCCATGGCGAATACGCCAGGGTCGCCGGACGACACCACCACCACCGAACGCCCCTGCGCAGCCAACTCGAAAGCGTGGCGGGCGCGCTGCATTTCTTCGCGGTTGTCAGTGCAGTGTTGCACTTGGTCGTCCCGGAACGGCCCGGCCATGCGCACGTAGGTTTCATACCCCAAAACATCGGTGCAACGCGCCAGTTCCGCCTTCACCGCCGGCACCATCAGTTCAGCGGCGCCGGGGCCCAGGCCGATCACCGCCAGACGCCCGCGCGGGCGCCCCACCTGTGTCAGGTCCAAGGGCTGCTCGGCCACGGTAATGCTGATATCCGCAACGGGTGTCAGCGCGGCAAAACGCAGCGGTACGCCCAGAGCCGACGCGGCTTCATGCAAGGACGCGTCAGCCATCTGCAGGTCGCTGGCCAGCAGGCAGGCCAGGGATTGCACAGCCACACCTGCCTCGTGCAACGCCGTGCGCACACGCTCGGCCAACTGTGCACCCGGCCGGCAAGTGACGTAGATATTCTGCGGGTAAATCAGCAACTCGTTGGCTGCCGGAGTGCGCTCGGCACTGCCTACATGAATCGCCAGGCGCGCTTGTTGATCCTGAGGCAGGTTAGCCTCCTCCAGCCATGGCGCCGCACCTTCGATACGCACGCTTTCGCCGGCCAGAAGGTCGGAGACAAAGCGTTTGCCCAATTCGATATCGGCCAGTTGATAGCCCGCCGGCGGGTTGAGCAGGCAGGTGCCAAAACGCAACTCGCCACTGGTGGTGATTGCCGCGGATACGCCCAGTGCCGCGGCGATATCCCGTGCCATCACATTCACACCGCCCAGGCCACCGAGCAACGGCACCACGGCGCTGCCGTCTTCGGCCACGGCCAGCACGGCGGGTTCTTCGCCCTTTTCCAGCAGCAACGGCGCCAGGGTGCGGATCACAATACCAGCGGCGCACAGGGCAATCAGTGGCGTGCCCTGCTGATAAAGCTGACGCAAGGTCGCGCCGAATTCGCTGTAGCTGCGGTCTGCACCTTCAACCCGTGTGGCCAGGCCGTGGATCAACGCGCCGGGGTAAACCTGCTGGAGCGTGCGCGCAGTCACCAGGCTGCCCTGGCCCAGAATCACAATCGCCGGGGTCATCAACCTTGCCACCGTTCACCGGGCACGATGATCAGTGAGAAATACGGCGAAGACATCGGCTCCACCTGATCCAGCGGCACAATCTTCTGGTTGGCCATGGTGGCACGCTCCACATACAACGCCCGCTCGGCCAGGCCCAGCTCTTCCAACACCTGGCGCACCTTCGGGAAGTTGCGCCCCAGCTTCATGATCACGGCAGCATCGGCATCCGCCAGGCGGCGCTTGAGGTCCCCATGGGGCAATACGCCCGAGAGCACCGACAAGCTCTGGTTGCGATACACCAACGGCGCGCCAAGTACCGAGGCGCCCCCGAGCATCGAGCACACGCCTGGAATCACCTCGGCGTCGTAGCGCTCGGCCAGGCGGTCATGCAGGTACATGTAGGAGCCGTAGAAGAACGGGTCACCTTCGCAGATCACCGCCACGTCGCGGCCTGCGTCCAGGTGCGCGGCCACGTCGAGGCTGGCGTTGTCGTAGAAGTCGCTGATCACCTGCTCGTAGGACAGCGGCGCCGGCAGCACTTCGGTGGTCACCGGGTACACCAGCGGCATCAGGGTCTGTTGCGGTACCAGATGGTCTTCGATGATGCCGAAGGCATTGCCCTTCTTGCCCTTGGCCACGAAGTACGCCACCACCGGCGATTCACGCAGCAGGCGCAAAGCTTTGAGGGTAATCAGTTCGGGGTCACCGGGGCCGACGCCCAGGCCGATCAAACGTCCGCGCACCTGCATTATTCGACCTCCGTGGCCAGGGCATTGACCGCGGCGGCCGCCATGGCGCTGCCGCCCAGGCGGCCTTGCATGATCACGAACGGCACCCCACGGCTGTCAGCGGCGAGCATCGCCTTGGATTCAGCGGCGCCAACAAAACCCACCGGAAAACCGAGGATCAACGCCGGTTTCGGCGCGCCGGCGTCGAGCATTTCCAACAGGTAGAACAACGCGGTCGGCGCGTTGCCGATCACCACCACGCTGCCTTCCAGGTGCGGGCGCCACAGCTCAAGGGCGGCGGCGGAACGGGTGTTGCCCAGCTCCCGCGCCAGCTCCGGCACGCTGTCGTCGCGCAGGGTGCAGATCACCTGGTTATTGGCCGGCAGGCGTGCGCGGGTCACGCCTTCGGACACCATCCGCGCATCGCACAGAATCGGCGCGCCAGCGGCCAACGCGTCACGCCCGGCCTTGCCCGCTCCTTCGGAGAATTGCAGGCCGTCGATGGCCTCGACCATGCCGCACGCATGAATCACCCGCACCGCGAGCTTTTCCAAGTCAGCCGGGATGCGGTCCAACTTGGCTTCCGCGCGAATAATGGCGAAGGAGTTGCGATAGATCTCCTGACCGTCGCGGATGTAATCAATCATCGGTGTTGCTCCGTGGACGAGCGCGCAACAGGGCGCCCGCCGCTTCAATGGAAAGAGTGCGCGCGTGCAGCCGGCCAAAACCTGGCTGGGCTGCATCGCGAAAATAGAGGTCGTAGTGGCCGGGGCTCACCGCCAGCAAGGTGACGGGCGCGGTGTGCGCGGCAGCGCAGGAGCGCGGACAGCCGGACAGATGCACCTCAACGCCCGGTTGCAGAGCAGCCAGTTGCACGGCGTCGGCCTTGGTGTGGGCCAGGCCTTTTGCGCAGCCACTGGAGCCGGTGCAGGCAATCATGCGCGCCAACGGGTGGTCGAAGGAGCAGATAAAGCCCAGTTGCGCCAGGCGCTCGGTCACGGCGTGAGGCTTTTCGACGTTGGGCAGCAGCACGCCCTGCCAGGGAGTGAAGCGCAAGGTGCCGTCCCCATAGTCGCTGGCCAGTTGTGCGGCGCCCTTGAGCATCGTTGGGTCCAGGCGGCCCAGGGGCGCGAGGGCGGCGACGTAGAACTGATTCTTTTGCGCTTGTGGATAAGTGCCCACCTGCAGCGACGCGTCGCTGGGCGGGCGAGTGAAGCGGTCGACTGGCAGCAACGGCACACGCAAATGGCTCAGCACGTTATCCACAGGCAAATGGCGCATGCGCGTTTGCTCAGGGGTGGCGAGGTCCAGAAAGGCTTCCAGCACGGCCACTACCAACTCAAGCCCTTGGCTCAATGGCACGGCGGCCAGGGGCGCATCCAGACCCGGACAGCCGGCCAGGCCGAACGCGAGCAGGGTTTCGCCATGGCGTACGAAGGCCGACAACCACAGGTCGTGGTGATGTTCGAGCATCGCCAGGTCTTCGCCGCCATCGAGTTGCACCGCGAACTTGGCCGACAGTTGATGGAAACGCGGATGGTTTTCCAGGGTGGCGAGGATCTGCGCGGCCAGCGGGCGGGTGTCGAATAGCATCTGCGGGTCGATGCCGGCGCTGGGGCTGAGCATCAGGTTGCGTACGTCGTCACCGCCCGCGTTGCTGGGCCCCAGGCCCGCCGCCAGCAGCCGGGCGATCAACGCTTGCTGCTCGGCGCCGATGCCGCGAATCTGCAAGTTGGCGCGGTTGGTCGCCTCGATCACTCCGCCCGCATACGCCTGGGCCGCGTCCGCCACGGCGTGGGCCTGGGCGGCGGTGATCGCGCCGCCCGCCAATTTAACCCGGCAAATGCCGCCGTCCAGCGCCTGGACAATACGCAGCAACCCCGGACAAGCCGAGGGGCGCAAGGTATTCACAGCGGGCGTTGGGTTCACGGGGCTACCGGTTGACGGGTAAAGGCGCGGTATTATGCCTGCTTTGTCCGGCGGCATGAAAAGCCTGCCCGTCGGATGTCGTTCAAGGAATTGATATGTCGCCCTGGCTGACGGTTGTAGGCATCGGTGAAGACGGCTTCAAAGGCCTGGGCAGGAATGCCCGGCATGCCTTGCTGCGCGCCACGCGGATTATAGGTGCTCAGCGCCAGTTGGACCTGCTGCCGCTGTGTCTGGGTGGCGAGCGCCAGCTGTGGCCGAGCCCGTTTTCCCTGGAGCCGGTGTTGTCACGGCGCGGGGAGCCTGTGTGCGTCCTGGCCAGTGGCGACCCGATGTTCTATGGCGTCGGCGCCAGCCTGGCCCGGCACGTGGCGGCTGAGGAGTTGACGATTTTGCCCGCGCCCTCGTCGGTATCCCTGGCGGCGGCACGCTTGGGCTGGCCGTTGCAGGAGGTGGTGACATTGTCGGTGGTGGCGCGGCCCTTGGCGGCGATCAACGCACACCTGGCCAGTGGCGTGCGCTTGTTGGTATTGAGCAATGACGGCAGCAGCCCCGCCCTGATTGCCGCGTTGTTGGCCGAGCGTGGTTTTGGCCCCAGCCGCATCCGTGTGTTTGAACACTTGGGCGGCCCGGCTGAACGGCGTATCGACGGGCACGCGCAAGCGTGGGAGCACCCTGCGGTTGCCGATTTGAACCTGGTCGCCATTGACTGCCTGGCAGATGCCAACGCACCGCGCCTGTCGCGTCTTGCCGGCTTGCCGGACTCGGCCTTCAAACACGACGGCCAACTGACCAAACGCGATGTGCGCGCCATGACCCTCGCCCGCCTCGCGCCCATGCCGGGCGAACTGTTATGGGACGTGGGCGCGGGCAGCGGCTCCATCGGTATTGAATGGATGCGCACCCATCCCAGCTGTCGCGCCTTGGCGATTGAAGCCGACACCGGCCGCCAGGGCCTGATCGAACACAACCGCGACGCCCTCGGCGTGCCCGGCCTGCAACTGGTGCGTGGCAAGGCGCCGGAGGCGTTAACCGGCCTGGAAACACCGGACGCCATCTTCATCGGCGGCGGTGTCACCCGCGACGGCGTGCTCGACACCTGCTGGCAACACCTGCGCCCCGGTGGTCGGCTAGTTGCCAATGCCGTGACCCTGCAAAGCGAAATGACCTTGATGAACTGGCGCGCCCAACATGGCGGCGAACTGACCCGCATCCACGTCGCCCAGGCCCAGCCATTAGGCGAGTTCGATACCTGGCGCCAGGCGCTGCCGATCACGTTGCTGGAAGTGATCAAACCGTTATGAAAAGGATTCTTTTACTGGGCGGCGTCACCGAAGCGCTGGCCATCGCCCGCACCTTGGGGCCGCAGCATATCTACAGCCTGGCCGGCGTGGGCCGCGTACCAACCGACCTGAACTGCCAGGTTCGCGTCGGGGGTTACGGAGGCGCTGAAGGCTTAGCGCAGTTTATTCGTGAAGAACGTATCAGCCTGATCCTTGATGCCACCCATCCGTATGCAGCGCAGATCAGCCAAAACGCGGCCCACGCGGCGCGATTGAGCGATGTACCTTGCTGGGCATTGCGACGCCCGGCGTGGCAGCCACAGCCGGAGGATGATTGGCGCGAGGTCGCTGACTGGGCCGAGTTGGTCGAAGCGCTCAAACCCTTCAAGCGCCCGCTGTTCACCTTGGGTCGCGAACCCTTGCAGCACCTCGACGAAATCCCCGCCGAGCAGTTCTGGACCTTGCGCGCGCTGGATGTGTATCCGGGCAACGAGCGCTGTGAAGTGATCGGCGCACGCGGGCCGTTCCTCATCGCGGACGAGCGGGCCTTATTCCAAGAACGGCGGATTGATGTGCTGATCAGCAAGAACAGCGGCAGCACCGCCACCGAGCCGAAGCTGGAAGTGGCGCGTGAGCGGGGGGTGCCGGTGTTGGTGTTGAAGCGGCCGGTGTTGGCGGCAGTGGATCGAGAGTTTACGGCAGTGCCAGCGTTGCTACAGGCAATCACCCTTTTCTAAACACCACCTATCCAATGTGGGAGCGGGCATGCTCGCGAAGGCAGTGTGTCGGCCAAAACAGCCAGCGACTGACACACCGCTTTCGCGAGCAAGCCCGCTCCCACACTTTGGAATTGCGTTATCAGACGGCGGTAGTGGATCAGCCAGCAAAGGCGCTAGCTCAATCAACTGTGCAAAGGTTCCATGAGAAGTTACCTACAGACGCACCGGAACCCGCTGACTACTGAGACGCGCAGCCCATGGCGATGATCCTCAACATTTCGTCAACGCAAAAACGTGACATCGAGCGTGCTAAAGAAATTGCAGATGAATTTGAGAAAAAGGAGTGACCCATGACTCAATTTAAAGATTTCGATATAGCCGAGCATCTGACGACCCCAGAGGACATGGCGGAGTATCTCGAAGCCTCTTTCGAGGAGGACGCCGGTGACGGATTGCTGATTCGCTCAGCGCTCAACAATATCGCCCGCGCCCAAGGCATGACCCAAATAGCCCGCGACGCCGGCCTCGGACGAGAAAGTCTGTACAAAGCCCTCTCCAGCACGGGCAATCCCGAATTCGCGACTATCATGAAAGTCATGAAGGCTCTGGGCCTCAAGCTCCACGCCACGGCCGTCTGAACCACTGCGACACCAAACCACACCCGCCCTTTTTACTTATCCCCCTCGATCAGGCTAAATACCCGCCTGATCGTTTAACCCTACGGATTATCCGCCATGGCCCGTCAACGCTTTGCAATTGCCTGGATCGCCTGCCTTGCAGTGCTGTTCAATGCGTTTGCCATGCCGTTGGCCAGTGCGATGCAGCAGACGGATGACCCGATCAAGCGTCTGATGTGGGGCGGGTTCTGTTCGTCCAATGGTGCCAGCCTCAAGGCGATTGCCCTGGGCAAGCTGGAAATCCCGGCGCCGCCGGATGATCACTCGGCTATGCAGCATTGCTGGTGTTGCTCGGGTTCGGCGCCGTTGGTGGCGTTGCCGGGGCATGTGCCGCAGTTGTATGTGACACGCTTCGAGGCGGTGCAGAGCCTGCCGCCGCGCTTATTGCGCAATCCCACCCCGCGCCAGCAATGGCCAAGCCTTAACCCTCGCGCCTCTCCAACGGTCTGATTTTCTTCGCAAGTGAACTGCGTTTAGAACCGTTCTGGAGAACTGCCATGCTCAAATCTTCCCTGCTTCTGGCTGCGTTGCTGCTGCCGGTGTTCAGTGCTGCCAATGCCGAGGACTACAAGGCCGGCGACCTGGAGGTCAGCAATCCCTGGTCCCAGGAATTGCCGCCGAATGCGCCCACCGTCGCGGCCTATTTTGTGATTCATAACACCGGGGCTACCCCGGATCGCCTGCTCAGCGTTGAAACCAGCGTCGCCGAAAAAGCCGAGCTGCATGAACATGTAATGCAGGGCGACTTGATGAAGATGCAACAAGTGCCCAGCGTCGCCGTACCGGCCAAGGGTGAGCTGACCTTCGCACCGATGGCCTATCACGTGATGTTGCTGGGCCTCAAGGACCGCAGCCTGCTGGCCGATGGTAAGCAATTCCCGCTTACCCTGACCTTCGAGAAAGCCGGCAAGGTCGAGGTGCAAGTGTCGGTGCACAAAGCACCACCGATGGCTGGCCACGAGCATATGCACGCTCAGTAAGCCAACCTCGATGGGCGCCCCTCGCGCCAGGTTGTCTCCCCACTACCGCGTGAAGCGCGGCAGTTGGATCAGCCTGTTCGCCATGCTGATGATCTTTATCGGTCCGCTGATTTCCCAGGCGATGCCGATGGATCATCACGCCGGTATGTCCATGGAAATGCCCATGGAG
This sequence comes from Pseudomonas sp. FDAARGOS_380, assembly GCF_002591235.1. Classification (NCBI taxonomy): domain Bacteria; kingdom Pseudomonadati; phylum Pseudomonadota; class Gammaproteobacteria; order Pseudomonadales; family Pseudomonadaceae; genus Pseudomonas; species Pseudomonas sp. FDAARGOS_380. The sequence continues at coordinate 1,108,260 of NZ_CP023969.1, forward strand.
ATGCCGAGCGACCACGGCGAATCCCATCACACCAAAGCCCCCGCCGAACACCACGCACTCTGGGCCAAGTGCGGCTATTGCGACCTGCTATTCAGCTGCCCGGCCCTGCCCGGCAGTGTGTCGTTCGTGGCCCTCGGCACCCCGCCGCCCGCCAACGCCCTCACCCCCGCCACGCGCCTGGGCCATGCCCGGCAGAGCATCTTCCCCGGCGCCCGTAGCCGTGCGCCGCCCATCGTTTCGTAAGCCCTTCACCGCGTTACTTCACCCCGGCCGACTTTAGACAGACAGCCGCAGGCTGCTGGCCGTGTTGTTTACGATTGATTGATGGAATTTTTCATGTCCAGGTTTTCTGCTGACACCCGTTTGGGAAGTACTGCCCTGCTCACCGCGTTATGCGGCGCACTATTGGCTGCCCACGCTCACGCCGACGAGCATGAGCTGAGCCCCACGGTCATCACCGCGATTGCCCCCAGCTCGCCGCTGACCGTGGTCACCAACCCCAAAGACCCACGCCAACCGGTGCCCGCCAGCGATGGCGGCGACTACCTCAAGACCATCCCCGGCTTCGCCCTGGTGCGCAACGGCGGCACCAATGGCGACCCGGTGCTGCGCGGCATGTTCGGCTCGCGCCTGAATATCCTCACCAACGGCGGCATGATGCTCGGCGCCTGCCCGGGCCGCATGGATGCGCCAACTTCGTATATTTCGCCGGAAACCTACGACAAGCTCACCGTGATCAAAGGCCCGCAAACCGTGCTCTGGGGCCCTGGCGCGTCAGCGGGCACCATCCTGTTCGAGCGTGAGCCGGAGCAGTTCGGCGAGCTGGGCACGCGGGTCAACGCCAGCGTATTGGCCGGCTCCAACGGGCGCTTCGACAAGGTCATCGATGCCGCTGCCGGCGGCCCATTGGGCTACGTGCGGGTGATCGGCAACCAGTCCCATGCCGACGATTACAAGGACGGCAACAACGACACCGTCGCCTCGCGCTATGACAAGTGGAACGGTGACGTGGCCGTGGGTTTCACGCCCGACGCCGACACCCTGCTGGAACTCACCGCCGGGCGTGGCGACGGCGAGGCGCGCTACACCGGGCGCGGCATGGATGGCTCGCAGTTCCTGCGCGAAAGCCTGGGGCTGCGTTTCGAGAAGTCCAATATCGGCGAGGTGCTGGATAAGGTCGAGGCCCAGGTCTACTACAACTACGCCGACCATGTGATGGACAACTACAGCCTGCGCGTCCCTTCGGGCACCGGCAGGATGGCGGGGCCCATGGCGTCCAACGTCGACCGCCGCACCCTCGGCGCACGTATCAAGGCGACCTGGCGCTGGGCCGATGTGCAATTGATCAGCGGCCTGGATGCACAGACCAATGAACACCGTGCGCGCAGCGGCATGGGCATCGACACCTATAAGGATGCGCCGCGTAACAAGGACGCCAATTTCCACAACTACGGTGTGTTCGGCGAACTGACCTGGTACGCCGCCGACAATGATCGCCTGATCACCGGCGCACGCCTGGACCGCGCCTCGGCCAAGGACTTCCGTCAACGCACCGGCTCGGGAATGATGTCGCGCCCGAACCCGACTGCCGGCGACACCCGCGCCGATACGTTGCCCTCGGGCTTTGTGCGCTATGAACACGACCTGGCGGACAGCCCCACCACGCTGTATGCCGGCCTGGGCCACGCGCAACGTTTCCCGGATTACTGGGAACTGTTTTCCCCCAACACCGGCGCGGGCGGTTCGGTGAATGCCTTCGACGGCGTGAAACCGGAGAAAACCACCCAGCTCGACTTCGGTGCCCAATACAAGAGCGCCGACCTGGAAGCCTGGGCCTCGGGCTACGTCGGCCAGGTGCGCGACTTCATTCTGTTCGACTACAGGCCCGGCATGATGGGCACCACCTCCCAGGCGCGCAATGTAGACGCACGCATCATGGGCGGCGAAGTGGGCGCGGCGTACAAGCTGAGCCAACACTGGAAAGCCGACGCCAGCCTGGCCTATGCCTGGGGCAAGAACAGCAGCGACGGCAAGGCCCTGCCACAAATGCCACCGCTGGACACGCGCCTGGGCCTGACCTACAGCGAAGACGATTGGAGCGCTGGTGCATTGTGGCGGGTAGTTGCTGCGCAACACCGCATCGACCCGAACAAGGGCAACGTGGTCGGCAAGGACTACGACAAAAGTGGCGGCTTTGGCGTGTTCTCGCTGAACGCGGCATACCGCATCAACAAGCACTTCAAGGTCAGTACCGGAGTCGACAACCTGTTCGGCAAGGCTTATGCCGAGCACTTGAACCTAGCCGGTAACGCAGGCTTCGGTTACCCAGCCAACGACCCGCAGGCCATCAAGGAACCGGGGCGTACGCTCTGGACCAAGGTGGACATGAGCTTCTAAACAGAGCCCTGTAGGAGCGAGCTTGCTCGCGAAAAACGTCAACGATAACGCAGCGCGCTCAGGTTTTTCGCGGGCAAGCCCGCTCCTACAGTTTTCAGCGCTCACGACCCAACACATAACAAGCCTTGCGGAGCCCCTGATGACCACACAAAAAATTTCCTTCTACAACCTGGCCTGGCGCTGGCATTTCTACGCCGGCCTCTTCGTCGCCCCCTTCATGGTGCTGCTGGCCCTCACCGGCATCATCTACCTGTTCAAACCCCAACTCGACCCGCTGATGTACGGCCACCTGCTTACCGTGCCCGCCGCCGAACACGCGCTGAGCGCCGATGAGCAACTGCAGCGCGCCCAGGCCGCCTACCCTCACGCCGCGATCAGCAAATACCTGCCGCCTGCCGACGCCACTCGCAGTGCGCAGTTCGTGATACGCAACGACGCCCACGAAGTGACAGTGTTCATCGACCCCTATCGCGGCACCGTCCTCGGTGAGCAAGACGCAAACAACAACCTGCAAGCCATCGTCCGCGCCCTGCACGGCGAGCTGATGATCGGCACCGTCGGTGATCGCCTGATCGAACTCGCCGCTGGCTGGGGCGTGATGCTGGTAGTGTCCGGCCTGTACCTGTGGTGGCCGCGGGGCAAGTCTTCGGCCGGGGTGTTGTGGCCGCGCTTCGGCAACCGTGGCCGCTTGTTCTGGCGCGACCTGCACGCTGTCGCCGGGTTCTGGGGCGCGGCGTTCCTGCTGGTGATGCTGCTCAGCGGCATGACCTGGACCGGCTTCTGGGGCAAGCAATACGCCGACCTGTGGAACACCTTCCCGGCAGCGATGTGGAACAACGTGCCGCAGTCCGACCAGCAAGCCCGTGTGCTCAACACCGCCACCCAGCAAACCGTGCCCTGGGCCCTGGAAAACACCCCTATGCCGATGTCCGGCGACCACGCCGAGCATATGAATCACGGCGCGATGCACGCAGGCCCGGCTGCACCCACCGTACGCCTGCAACAGGTGGTCGACCTGGCCAATGCGCGCAAGGTCGAGCCCGGCTACAGCATCACCTTCCCCACCACCGCCACCGGTGTATTCACCGTCGCGGTGTTCGCCGACGACCCGCGCAACGACGCCACCCTGCACGTGGACCAGTACACCGGCAAAGTCCTGGCCGATGTGCGTTGGGATCATTACAACCTGGTCGCACGCGCCACCGAGACCGGCGTGATGCTGCACGAGGGCAAAATGTTCGGCTGGGTCAACCAACTGATCGTGCTGGTGATCTGCCTGATGATCCTGCTCAGCGCGGTCAGCGGCATGGTGATCTGGTGGAAGCGCCGGCCACAAGGCGGACTGGGCGTGCCGCCGCTGCGTCATGACTTGCCGAAATGGAAAACCGCGATGGCGATCATGCTTGGGCTTGCGATCATTTTCCCGTTGGTAGGGGCTTCGTTGGTCCTGGTATGGGCGCTGGATCGCTTGCTGCTGTCACGCATTAGCGCAACCGCCTGAAGCATTGTCGCGCAACGCCCTATTTTGAAGCCTGCCGTGCACTCAACGGCCTGCGTGGCGCCAACCTGGTGCGCCACGCAGCGGCTTTACCTCCTGAACCCGCCGGTAAACCCGTGTCTGGCGTAGCAGGCACAGCCCTTGCAAAGCCGTGTGTATCTGCCCCACAACAATTATCGGTACACGGAGATCGCACCATGAAGCGTCGCAGCTTGATCAAGGCTTTCACTTTGTCGGCATCCATTGCCGCCATGGGTTTGACCTGGACCGTCCAGGCCGCCGAGACCATCAAGGTCGGCATCCTGCACTCGTTGTCCGGGACCATGGCGATCTCCGAAACCTCGCTCAAAGACATGGCGCTGATGACCATCGACGAGATCAACGCCAAAGGCGGGGTGAACGGCAAGATGCTCGAACCGGTGGTGGTAGACCCGGCGTCCAACTGGCCGCTGTTCGCCGAGAAAGGCCGGCAACTGCTGACCCAGGACAAGGTCGCCGTGGTGTTCGGCTGCTGGACCTCGGTGTCGCGTAAATCGGTGTTGCCGGTGTTCGAAGAACTCAACGGCTTGCTGTTCTACCCGGTGCAGTACGAAGGCGAAGAAATGTCGCCCAACGTGTTCTATACCGGTGCGGCGCCGAACCAGCAGGCGATCCCGGCGGTGGAATACCTGATGAGCGAAGAAGGCGGCAGCGCCAAGCGTTTCTTCCTGCTCGGCACCGACTACGTGTACCCGCGCACCACCAACAAGATCCTGCGCTCGTTCCTGCATTCCAAAGGCGTGGCGGATAAAGATATCGAAGAGGTCTACACCCCGTTCGGCCACGCCGATTACCAGACCATCGTTGCCAACATCAAGAAGTTCTCCGCCGGTGGCAAGACGGCTGTGGTCTCCACCGTCAACGGCGACTCCAACGTGCCGTTCTACAAAGAGCTGGCCAACCAAGGCTTGAAAGCCACCGAGGTCCCGGTGGTGGCGTTCTCGGTGGGTGAAGAAGAACTGCGTGGCATCGACACCAAGCCGTTGGTGGGCAACCTCGCGGCCTGGAACTACTTCCAGTCGGTGGAGAACCCGGTGAACCAGAAGTTCGTGGCCGACTGGAAAGCCTACGCCAAGAAACACAACCTGCCGGGCGCCGACAAAGCCGTGACCAACGACCCGATGGAAGCCACCTATGTGGGCATTCATATGTGGGCGCAGGCGGCGGAAAAAGCCAAGTCCACCGACGTCGACAAAGTGCGTGAAGCCCTGGGCGGCCAGACCTTCGCCGCGCCGTCGGGCTTCACCCTGACCATGGACAAGACCAACCACCACCTGCACAAGCCGGTGATGATCGGTGAGATCCAGGCCGACGGGCAGTTCTCGGTGGTGTGGCAGACCGAAGCGCCGATTCGTGCACAGCCGTGGAGCCCCTACATCCCGGGCAATGACAAGAAGCCGGACTACGCGGTGAAGAGCAACTAAAGCCCAACACAGATCAAATGTGGGAGCGGGCTTGCTCGCGAATGCGGTAAATCAGTGACAAATGTGCTGACTGACACACCGCATTCGCGAGCAAGCCCGCTCCCACAGTTTGACCGCGCATAATCAGGACATTTTGCTATGCCCACTGCCCTCCACCGCCTCATCCTCGCGCTGCTGTTGTTGCTGCCCTTTGGCGCACACGCCAGCGACGCCGAAGACTTCCTTGCCGCCAACCCGGTGCAGCAAGCCAAACTCCTGCAGGACTGGGCCGCCCAACCCGACCCAACGCGTATCGAGTTGGTGGATGCCCTTGAGCAAGGCCAACTCACGCTCAATGGCGAAACCAAGACCGTGCGCCTGAACAACCGCCTGCGCGGCTTGATCAATAACGTGCAAGCCAGCCAGCAACTGCTCGCCGCCGACCCCAAGGTGCGCCTGGAGGCTGCGCGCACCCTGCAAAAAAGCGCAGTGCCTGCACAACTGAAATTCCTCGACCAGCAGGTCGCCGCCGAGACGGATGAGCAGGTGCACAGCGCCCTCAGCCTGGCCCTGGCCAACCTGCAACTGGTCGACCCCGACCCGGTGGTGCGCCTGGCGGCCGTGCGCTTGCTCGGCAGCACCGGCGACCCGCTCGCGCGCACGCGCCTGGAAGCGCTGCTGGCACCCGGCGTGGAAGCCGACGCGGCCGTGCATACCGCTGCTGAAACCAGCCTGGCCCAGGTCAAACGCAAACTGATGATGGGTGAAATCCTCGGCCAGGCGTTCAGCGGCATGTCTCTAGGCTCGATCCTGCTGCTGGCGGCCCTGGGCCTGGCGATCACCTTCGGCCTGCTCGGCGTGATCAACATGGCCCACGGCGAGATGCTGATGCTCGGCGCTTACTCCACCTATGTGGTGCAGTTGATGATGCAGCGCTATGTGCCCCAGGCCATCGAGTTCTACCCGTTGATCGCGTTGCCGGTGGCGTTCTTTGTCACTGCGGCCATCGGCATGGCGCTGGAACGCACAGTCATCCGTCACCTGTACGGCCGCCCGCTGGAAACCCTGCTCGCCACCTGGGGCATCAGCCTGATGCTGATCCAGCTGGTGCGCCTGGTGTTCGGCGCGCAGAACGTCGAAGTGTCGAACCCGGCCTGGCTGTCCGGCGGCATCCAGGTGCTGCCCAACCTGGTGCTGCCGTACAACCGCATCGTCATCATTGCCTTTGCGCTGTTCGTGGTGGTGCTCACCTGGCTGCTGCTGAACAAGACGCGCCTGGGTCTGAACGTGCGCGCCGTCACCCAGAACCGCAACATGGCGGCCTGCTGCGGCGTGCCCACCGGGCGCGTGGACATGCTCGCCTTTGGCCTCGGCTCCGGTATCGCAGGTTTAGGCGGCGTGGCGCTGAGCCAGATCGGCAACGTCGGCCCGGACCTGGGCCAGAGCTACATCATCGACTCGTTCCTGGTGGTGGTGCTCGGCGGCGTCGGCCAGTTGGCCGGCAGTGTCATGGCCGCCTTTGGCCTGGGGATCGCCAACAAGATCCTCGAACCCCAGATCGGCGCCGTGCTCGGCAAGATCCTGATCCTCGCGCTGATCATTCTGTTTATCCAGAAACGCCCGCAAGGACTCTTCGCACTGAAAGGACGGGTGATCGACTGATGAACCAGCCATTGATGCTTACGGCCACGCAAAAGGCCGGCCCCAAAGTCACGATTGCAGTCGGTGCGGTCATCCTGCTCCTGCTGCTGGCGTTGCCCCTGTGTTCGCTATTGTCTGCCGACAACCCGCTGCATGTGTCGGCCTACACCTTGACCCTGGTGGGCAAGATTCTCTGCTACGCCATCGTCGCCCTGGCGCTCGACCTGGTGTGGGGTTACGCCGGAATGTTATCCCTGGGCCACGGTTTGTTCTTCGCCCTGGGCGGCTACGCCATGGGCATGTACTTGATGCGCCAGGCGTCGGGCGATGAGTTGCCGGCGTTCATGACCTTTTTGTCCTGGACCGAATTGCCCTGGTACTGGGCCGGCACCGACCATTTCCTCTGGGCGTTGTGCCTGGTGGTACTGGCCCCCGGTGTGCTGGCGTTGGTGTTCGGTTTCTTCGCCTTCCGCTCGCGGATCAAGGGCGTGTATCTCTCGATCATGACCCAGGCCCTGACGTTCGCCGGGATGCTGTTGTTCTTTCGCAACGAGACCGGGTTCGGCGGCAACAACGGCTTTACCAATTTTCGCAGCATCCTCGGTTTTGGCATCACTGAACCGGGCACGCGGGCGGTGTTGTTTATCGCCACGGTGCTGTTGCTGGTGGCCAGCCTCTACATCGGCTGGCGCCTGGCGAAGAGCAAGTTCGGCCGTGTGCTCACCGCCCTGCGCGATGCCGAGAACCGCCTGATGTTCTGCGGTTACGACCCACGCGGTTTCAAGCTGTTCGTGTGGGTGTTGAGCGCGGTGTTGTGCGGCCTTGCCGGCGCGCTGTATGTGCCGCAGGTGGGCATCATCAATCCCAGCGAAATGTCACCGACCAACTCCATCGAAGCCGCCGTGTGGGTGGCGCTGGGCGGGCGTGGCACGCTGATCGGGCCGCTGCTCGGCGCCGGTGTGGTCAATGGCATGAAAAGCTGGTTCACCGTGGCCTTCCCCGAGTACTGGCTGTTCTTCCTGGGGGCGCTGTTCATCATCGTCACCCTGTACCTGCCCAAGGGCGTTATCGGCCTGCTGAAGAAATGAGGAACGTCATGCTTGAACCTATTTTCGACGCAGGCAGCGGCCGCGATGCGATTGGCATCGGCCAGGTCGCGGGCAAAGGGCTCAACACCCGTCACGGCACCATTCTGACCCTGGAAGATATCAGCGTCAGCTTCGACGGTTTCAAGGCCCTCAACGACCTGAACCTGTACATCGGCGTCGGCGAATTGCGCTGCATCATCGGCCCCAACGGCGCCGGCAAGACCACACTGATGGACGTGATCACCGGCAAGACCCGGCCCAGCCACGGCAAGGCCTGGTTTGGCGAAACCCTGGACCTGACCCGCATGAGCGAAGTGCAGATCGCCCAGGCTGGCATCGGGCGCAAGTTCCAGAAACCCACGGTATTCGAAGCCTTGAGCGTGTTCGAAAACCTGGAGCTGGCGCAGAAGACCGACAAGTCGGTGTGGGCCAGCCTGCGTGCGCGCCTGAGTGGCGAGCAAAAAGACCGCATCGCAGAAGTGCTCGACACCATCCGCCTCACCGCCTCGGTGCATCGCCCCGCCGGTTTGCTGTCCCACGGCCAGAAGCAGTTCCTGGAAATCGGCATGCTGCTGATGCAAGACCCGCAACTGTTGCTGCTCGATGAACCGGTGGCAGGCATGACCGACGCCGAAACCGAGTTCACCGCCGAGCTGTTCAAGCGCCTGGCCGGGAAGCACTCGTTGATGGTGGTGGAACATGACATGGGGTTTGTCGGCTCGATTGCCGACCATGTGACCGTGTTGCACCAGGGCAGCGTGCTGGCCGAAGGGTCGCTGGAGCAGGTGCAGGAAAACGAGCGGGTGATCGAGGTCTACCTCGGTCGCTAAGATGGTTTTCCTGTAGGAGCGAGCTTGCTCGCGAAGATCGTCAACGATAACGCGGGCATCCTGAATGCACGCGGTGCCCTCAGGTTTTTCGCGAGCAAGCTCGCTCCTACAGGGGTTTGAGGAGGTTTTGAGAATGCTGCAAGTCGACAAGCTGCACCAATACTACGGCGGTAGCCACATCCTGCGTGGGCTGTCTTTTGATGTGAAAATCGGCGAAGTCACCTGCCTGCTCGGGCGTAACGGCGTGGGTAAGACCACCCTGCTCAAGTGCCTGATGGGCCTGTTGCCGGCCAAGGAAGGCGCGGTGAACTGGGAAGGCAAGGCCATCACCGGTTTCAAGCCGCACCAGCGTGTGCATGCCGGCATCGCCTACGTGCCCCAGGGCCGGGAGATATTCGGGCGGCTGACGGTGGAAGAAAACCTGCTGATGGGCCTGTCGCGCTTTCCCGGCTCCGAAGCCAAGGAAGTGCCGGCCTTCATCTACGAACTGTTCCCGGTGCTGCTGCAAATGAAGCATCGACGTGGCGGTGACTTGTCCGGCGGCCAGCAGCAACAGTTGGCGATTGGCCGTGCCCTGGCGAGCCGCCCGCGCCTGTTGATTCTCGATGAGCCCACCGAGGGCATCCAGCCGTCGGTGATCAAGGAAATCGGCGCGGTGATCAAGAAGCTCGCGGCGCGCGGCGACATGGCGATCCTGTTGGTGGAGCAGTTCTATGACTTTGCCGCTGAGCTGGCAGACCAGTACCTGGTGATGTCCCGTGGCGAAATCGTGCAGCAGGGCCGTGGTGAAAATATGGAAAGCGACGGTGTGCGCGGGCTGGTAACCATCTAATCTGTAGCCTCCTAACGATAAGCACACGCTCATGAACCTGCCCGTTTCCCCTGCCCTGTTCACCCCCAGCTGGCACGCCGAGCTGGAACTCGGCTACGCGCGTGTCGACAACACCACGCGCCCGGTACTGCGCCGCCACCTTGGCCCGCTGCGGGTGCAAAAACACCTGTACGCCGAAGGCCCCGAGGTGTGCCAGCACATCATCGTGCACCCGCCCGGCGGGATTGCTGGTGGCGATCGCCTGGACATCAGCGCCCATGTGGGCACCGGAGCCTGGGCCCAACTGACCAGCCCTGGCGCCGCCAAGTGGTACCGCGCCAGCGGCCCGGCGTTTCAACAACTGGAACTGACCGTCGAAGCCGGCGCGACCCTGGAATGGCTGCCTCAGGAAACCATCGTGTTCAGCGCCGCCCAAGCCGAACTCACCACGCGAGTCGAGCTGTCGGGCGATGCGCGGTTGTTCTACTGGGATGTGGTCGCCCTGGGCCGCCCGGCCAGTGGCGAACGGTTCGACCTGGGCCACTTTCAATCGCACCTGGACATTCGCCGCGACGGCCAGTTGCTCTGGCACGAGCGCCAGCGCATTGTGGGTGCCGATGGGTTGCTGGATTCGCCTATCGGGCTGGATGGGCAACCGGTGTTTGCCACGTTGCTGGTGACCGGTGAAGTCGATGCGCAATTACTGGAACAATGCCGCTCACTGCCCCACGCGGTGCGCGGTGACCTGACCCAATTGCCTGGCTTGCTGGTGGCGCGGTGTTTGGCCAGTGAAGCGTTGATGGCGCGGGGTTGGTTGATTGATTTATGGCGGCTATTGCGCCCCGCCATGCTTGGACGCGAAGCCGTATCACCCAGAATCTGGAGCACATGAACATGCGCCCTTCTGTAGGAGCGAGCTTGCTCGCGAAGATCGTTAACGATAACGCGGGCATCCTGAATGCACGCGGGGCCCTCAGTTTTTTCGCGAGCAAGCTCGCTCCTACAGGGGTGAGTGCTCGCCCTTTTAATTGCCTTACGACGGACTGAACCATGGACCTGACCCCACGGGAAAAAGACAAACTGCTGATCTTCACCGCAGGCCTGGTCGCCGAGCGGCGCCTGGCGCGCGGGGTGAAGCTCAACTACCCGGAGACCATCGCCTATATCTCCGCCGCCTTGATGGAAGGCGCCCGCGATGGCCGCACCGTGGCCGACCTGATGCACTACGGCACCACCCTGCTCAGCCGCGAACAAGTGATGGAAGGCATTCCGGAAATGATCCCGGATATCCAGGTGGAAGCCACGTTCCCCGACGGCACCAAGCTGGTCACCGTCCACCAGCCCATTGCGTGAGGCGCGGCCATGATTCGTGATGCAACCGAACACGACCTGCCGGCAATTCGCGCCATCTACAACGACGCGGTGTTGAACACCACCGCGATCTGGAACGAGCAACCGGTGGACCTGGCCAACCGCCAAGCCTGGTTCAGTGCGCGCCAGGCCCAGGGCTATCCGATCCTGGTCGCTGTAGAAAACAACGAAGTCACCGGTTACGCCTCGTTCGGCGACTGGCGCCCCTTCGAAGGCTTTCGCTACAGCGTCGAGCACTCGGTGTATGTGCGCAACGACCAGCGCGGCAAAGGCCTCGGTCCAGGGCTGATGGCGGCGTTGATCGAGCGCGCTCGCACCGGTGGCAAACATGTGATGGTCGCGGCCATCGAAAGCGGCAACCTGGCCTCGATCCGCCTGCACGAACGCCTGGGCTTTATCACCACCGGGCAAATGCCCCAGGTGGGTATCAAATTTGGCCGCTGGCTTGACCTGACCTTTATGCAACTGACTTTGAACCCGGGCGCACAACCGCCCAAGGAGTGACATCGATGAGCGCTGCACAACTGCGTCGAGTCAATGCGGAAAGTTTTGCTCACTACCGGCGGGGCTTGATCGAACTGTTGCTGGACGCGGTGCAGCATGGCGCTTCGGTGGGCTTCATGGCCGACTTCGATGAGGCCCAGGCCCGGGACTACCTTAGCGGCGTGCAAGGCGGTGTCGAGGACAGCAGCCTGCTGCTGTGGGTGGTGGTGCGCGACGAGCAGGTGATCGCCAGCGTGCAATTGGCGTTGTGCCAGAAAGCCAACGGCCTGAACCGCGCCGAGGTGCAAAAGTTGCTGGTGCACAGCAGCGCCCGTCGCCATGGCCTGGGCCAACAATTGATGAATGCCCTGGAACTCGCCGCGCGCCAGCACAAGCGTGGCCTGCTGTACCTGGACACCGAGGCCGGCTCCGGCGCCGAAGCCTTTTACCAGTCGCTGCGCTACACCAAGATCGGTGAGCTGCCCGACTATTGCCAAAGCCCGGACGGGCGCTACAGCCCGACCGCCATCTACTTCAAGACCCTGGGGCAACCTGCATGATTCCTGGTGAATATCAGATCCAGCCTGGCGAGATCGAACTGAATGTCGGCCGCCGCACCCTCACCCTCGGCGTGGCCAACAGCGGCGACCGCCCGATCCAGGTGGGCTCGCATTACCACTTTTTCGAGACCAATGACGCGCTGCAATTCGACCGCGCGGCCAGCCGTGGCATGCGCCTGAATATTCCGGCGGGCACGGCGGTGCGGTTTGAGCCGGGGCAGCGGCGAGAAGTGGAGTTGGTGGAGTTGAGTGGTGCAAGGCGGGTATTTGGGTTTGCAGGGCGGGTCATGGGCGACCTTTAGGGCCTCATCGCAGGCAAGCCAGCTCCCACAGTTGGAATGCATTCCCCTGTGGGAGCTGGCTTGCCTGCGATAGCGATTTCACATTCCATACCTATTGTTCAGGGCACACACATGAAAATCACCCGCCAAGCCTACGCCGACATGTACGGCCCCACCGTCGGTGACAAGGTGCGCCTGGCCGACACCGAACTGTTCGTCGAAGTGGAACAGGACTTCACCGTCTACGGCGAAGAGGTCAAATTCGGCGGCGGCAAGGTGATCCGCGACGGCCAGGGCCAGAGCCAATTGCTCGCCCATGAAGTGGTCGACACGCTGATCACCAATGCACTGATCATCGACCACTGGGGCATCGTCAAGGCCGACGTCGGCTTGAAGAATGGCCGCATCCACGCGATTGGCAAAGCCGGCAACCCGGACATCCAGCCCGGCGTGACCATGGCCATCGGCGCCAGCACCGAAGTGATTGCCGGGGAAGGCATGATCCTCACCGCCGGCGGCATCGACTCCCATGTGCATTTCATTTGCCCACAGCAGATCGAAGAGGCGCTGACCAGCGGCGTCACCACCATGATCGGCGGCGGCACCGGGCCGGCCACCGGCACCAACGCCACCACCTGCACCTCCGGCCCGTGGCACCTTGCGCGGATGCTGCAGGCCAGCGATTCGTTCCCGATGAACATTGGCTTTACCGGCAAGGGCAACGCCAGTTTGCCCGAACCGCTGATCGAGCAGGTCAAGGCCGGTGCTATCGGCTTGAAGCTGCACGAAGACTGGGGCACAACGCCGGCGAGCATCGATAACTGCCTGAGCGTCGCCGATGCCTACGACGTGCAGGTGGCGATCCACAGCGACACCCTCAATGAGTCGGGCTTCGTCGAAACCACCCTCGCCGCGCTCAAGGGCCGCACCATCCACACGTACCACACCGAAGGCGCCGGTGGCGGCCACGCGCCGGATATCATCAAGGCCTGCGGCTTCCCCAATGTGCTGCCCAGCTCCACCAACCCGACGCGGCCGTTCACGCGCAACACCATCGACGAGCATCTGGACATGCTGATGGTGTGTCACCACCTGGACCCGAGCATTGCCGAAGACGTGGCCTTCGCCGAAAGCCGCATCCGCCGCGAAACCATCGCCGCCGAAGACATCCTGCACGACCTCGGCGCGTTCTCGATGATCAGCTCCGACAGCCAGGCCATGGGCCGTGTCGGTGAGGTGATCACACGCACTTGGCAGACCGCCGACAAGATGAAAAAACAACGTGGCCCCCTGCCGGGCGACGGCGCGGGCAACGATAACTTCCGCGCCAAACGCTACATCGCCAAGTACACCATCAACCCGGCGATCACCCACGGCATTAGCCATATCGTCGGCTCCATCGAAGTCGGCAAATGGGCCGACCTGGTGCTGTGGCGCCCGGCGTTCTTTGGCATCAAGCCGACGCTGATCCTCAAGGGCGGCGCCATCGCTTCGAGCCTGATGGGCGACGCCAACGCCTCGATCCCCACACCGCAACCGGTGCATTACCGCCCCATGTTCGCCAGCTTCGGCAGCTCCCTGCACGCCACCAGCCTGACGTTTATCAGCCAGGCAGCACAGGCCGCCGGCCTGCCCGAGGCCCTGGGTTTGAAAAAGCAGATTGCAGTGGTCAAGGGTTGCCGCGATGTGCAGAAAACGGACCTGATCCACAACGACTATTTGCCGGATATCGAGGTGGACCCGCAGACGTATCAGGTCAAGGCCGATGGGGTGTTGCTGTGGTGTGAACCGGCTGAAGTGTTGCCGATGGCGCAGCGGTATTTCCTGTTCTAGCTTCGCCCCATGTGGTGAGGGAGCTTGCGCCCTCACCACAGGTATAGGGTATGCCTCAGAATTGCTCGCGTGGGTTAAAAGCGGCTTTTTGCGCCAGCTCCTGCCACAACGCTTTCACATCGTCGTTACCCGCCGCAGGCATGACCGCCTTCAGCTGAATGAACAGGTAGCCGCGTTGCCCGGCCTTGTTCAGCAGGCCATGGCCCTTGGCACGCATGCGCTGGCCGTTCTGGCTGCCGGCAGGCACCTTGAGGTTGATCTTGCCGGTGAGGGTCGGCACGGCCACTTCCGTGCCCAGCGCCAACTCCCAGGGTGCCAGCGGCAGGTTGATGATCAGGTTTTCGCCGTCCACCTCGAACTTGGGGTGGGGTGCAAACTTGATGATCAAGTACAAATCACCGTTGGCCCCGCCACCGATGCCCGGTGCGCCCTGAGCCTTGAGGCGAATGCGCTCGCCATCGGCCACACCGGCCGGGATCTTCACGTTCAGGCTTTTGGTGGTATTGCTCACATGCCGACCGGAGGCATCGTATTGCGGCACCTGGAAGCTGATCTGCTTGGACTCGGTGGACAGGGTTTCCTCCAGGGAAACCGTGAGGTGCATCTCCACGTCCTGGCCCTTGCGCCCGGTAGGACGGCGCTGGCCGCCACCGAAAGCATCGCCGCGCGAGCCGAAGATCGAACTGAAAAAGTCCGAAAAGTCGCCCGCGTCCTGGCCGCCACCAAAGCCGCCACGGCTCTGCCAGCCCGGCGGGCCCTGGAACGGCTGGCCATGCTGGCCGTATTTGCGCAATTCGTCGTATTCGGCGCGCTTGTCGGCGCTTTTCAGCGCTTCGTAGGCCTCGGACGCATCCTTGAACTTGGATTCGGCATCCTTTTCCTTGCTGACGTCCGGGTGATATTTACGCGCCAGCTTGCGATAAGCCGACTTGATCTCCTTGTCGTCAGCCGTCGGCTCGACACCGAGAATCTTGTAATAGTCTTTGAAATCCATGGGGGCATCACCATCCGTTATCGATATCGCGCAGCCCGCCACACGGCACGCCATGGCTGGCAGCCTGGGAATTGATGTCAGGGCGCGTCATAAGTTAAGCGGCGGCACACAGGTTTAATGCAATGGCTGTGTACCGCCTGGATATGCCCACAAGATTGGGGCAAAACGCGGTCTTTCAAGATGCGATACCGCTATTTACGACGACGGACGGGTTACCGACCTGCGTAGGATCAAGCGAACAGCTTTTTTATCATCCCCTCGGTGTATTGGTAGTCCAATCGCAGCTCGGTGCCCGCGGCGATGCCTTCAGTGGCGAAAAGGGTGTTGAGGATGAACGGCTTGCGCTTTATCTGCGCCCCTGGCCCCACGCCCAGCCACATGTCGGCCTCAACATCAAACCCCACTGTCTCGACGTTATAGCCACTTGGCGCCTGGCGCAGCGGCTTGCCGTTTTCGTCATATTCAAAGTGGGTGTTTATTCGCGACAGAATATTGTCCCCCGACAAATGAATCGGCACCTCCATCAGAACGTTACCCTCGGCGACCTTCTGGCTGCCCACCTTCATGGTGTAGGTCTGGCCGCCCTCGCCGAAGATCCCCGACGGCAGTACGGTACCGCCGTAGACACCGACGATTTCCCCTTTGGCGATACGCCGGTTGGCCACCACCATGGACTGGCCGATCAACGCCTTTTCGCCAGGCACTTTCACATCCTGCGCGGTGAACGTGCGCAGTTGCAGTTGCGCTTCATAGCGTGCACCGACGTGCTCATAGCCTTCGAACTGGATGTAGGGTTTGACCTGCGCGGAGGTGTATTGCGCGCCGGAATCCAAGGTCACTTGCCTCTCCAGGGTTCGGATACGGATCGGCCTGCCCTGGTAATCCCTGAGTGGGTACTTGCCGTTGTTGGCGCGGATGTAACTGCCGACCGGATTAGGGTTGGCCGTAAAGTGCACTTCCCGGCGCATGTAACTGAGTTCGGCCGTTGTATAGGGCTTGACCGGCATGGATTCCGACGCGTCGAAAAACTCATCGTCGGACCCCGGCGGCGCCATCCCGCCCGCCAGGCCTCGACGCCGCCACACCCCCTTGACATCAGGCTTGGCCACGATTGCGCTGCTGGTCAACCGCAAGGGGTTATCCGCCGCTTGTACCCATAACACGTAATGCTCGCCATCACCCGCATCGGGCATGCTCGCCACGAAGTAGCGCTTGCCATTGAAGTCGACGGCTTGTGCCTGGGACAGTTGCAAGCCGTTGCCATCGCTATCCGCCAACACTTCAAGGCTCGCTGTCGGCACCAGCGCCTGCGCCACTTCATCGCGGCTCAAGCGTTCGATCAATTGTGCTTCTTCAATCTCGAACTGCGCCTGCAATGCCTTGACCTTGGTGTCGTAGGTTGCACGGGGCAGCGTCCCGGCCTCGAAGTCGCGCTGCAAGGCTTCCATTTGTTCGTGATGGGGTTCGTTCTGTGCTTCAAACTGCGCCCGGTATTTATTCGCCACATAGTCTTTCCAGAAGTCTCTGGCGAGCATGGCTTGCAACTCTTGGGCGGAGTTATCCAGGCTGAGCACCCGTTGGTAGGCCGCATCAAGCATGGCCTGGGTCACATTGCCGAAATGGGCAAACCGGGCCTGCTGCGGTTGGCCGGGCAATTCAAGGCGATCCTTGAGCCCATGGCGATACGCCATGCGCACCTCCACCTCTTCCACGGCCCTCAAGGCGCTCTCCCGTTGGGCAGGGCTCAAGCCCTCACGCGCGTTGATCGCAGCCCTGCGCTGGTCGATATCCTCCAGGGCGATCTTTTCCAGCTCATCGAGACGGAACAGCCCCTTGGACAGCTTCAGCAGGGCCTCACCCTGGGTCGAGTCCAAAGCGAGTGCCTTGGCGTTGTAGGTCATCAGCAGAATCTCCAGGTTGCTGAAGGTCAACGCCGCCCGGTCACAGCAGGCCGCCCGCCCCGCCCACTCGAACATCTCCTTGCGCAACTGCTCGGACTCATTGCTGTTTTGCGTGATGCCATCGATCACCTCCCAGATGCGGCGCTGCAAGTCTTCACGCCCGGCAGGCGCTATTTCCAGGTCCCGGAGCACTTCAAAGAAGCCGTCCGAACCCGGCAACGCACGCAGGGTGGACCACTGGAGCCGGCGCTGCGCCAACTGCTCAGTGGAAAAGCCCGTGGACCAGCGCCGAAACGGAGCATCCGCGTCATGCGACACCACCGGGCCATCCACCGCACTCGTCACACTGGCGACCAATCGATTGGCTGCTCGCTCGGTGGCGGTGAGCCGGTCGCCGTAGGCGTTGATGCGTTGTCGAGTATCGGCGGACAGCGGGTTAAGGCCCAGGTCGGTTACCCGGGTGACCCGCAGTGTCTGTTCCAGTTGCTCGTCCGACGGGGCGATCAGCGCATCGGGCAAGGTGGAAATATTGTTGCCTCGCAGGTACACCATGTCCAACAGGGGGAGCTCGTCCAAGCCGGTAGGCCAGGTATCGAGGCCGGTGGCTCCCATGCCCAACGAGTGCAGGTTGGTCATTTGGCTGAAGTCCGGCGCCCTACTCAGGGGGTTTGAATTGAGTACCAGAGCCTTGAGCGTGGTGCGTGACGAGAGTATCGCCGCCGAATCGGCAGTCAGGCGGATCCGGTTGTTTTGCAGGGACAAGCGGGTCAAGCCATGCATCTGCCCGACCGCCGGCGGTAACTCACGCAACTGGTTCTTGGACAAATCGAGCCAGCGCACCCCACGAAAACGCGCGAGGAACCCTTCCGGCGAGGTTCGAAGGTTCATATTGCTCAGTTTGAGCGAACCCACATGGCTGAAATCCGCGTCCAGGTCAGGCAGGCTCGGCAGGTTCAGATCACTGAGGTTCAACTCCAGGCCGAAAGGTTCGCCATCATTGGTGAGCTGTTGCGGTGTTTCTTGCCTCCAGCAGCGCAAGATGCGGTCCCAGGCCTGGTGGCGGTCACGCAAAGACCCTGCGTCATTGGCACGCTCGCCAACACGCACATAGCGCTGGCGCTCACCACCGCCTGAGAACAGCCACCCGTTCAACTGCCGGAGCAGCACAGAATGCTCTTGCCAGAGGCGGTTGAGCTGCGCATCGGCCCCTTCACCCCAGGACCAGATAAGCGCCCTGGCCTTCTGCACGGAGTACTCGGGGTACATGTACTGCACCTTCTCGATGCGCGGGTTTTTACTGTCGAAAGCGCCCTCCAGTGCCCCTTGCAACAGGTCGGGTCGAGACTGGGCCAGGTCCTGCCAGTACTTATCGAAGGTTTTCCAATAATCGGGGGGGAAGCGATTATTCTCGAGCAAGGTGACATTGTTGATACGTGCCACGGTTTCCAATTGATCCGCGGGCGGCACCAGGTTGTCCTGTGGTACCTGTTGCAGACGGTTTTGACGCAGGTCGAGGCGCTCCAGCCCGGCTTGCTCTCTCAACCCCGAGGGCCAACGCTCGATGCGCGTCCTATACAGACTCAGCTCTCTTAAATGGGGCATGCCACTGAAGTCTGGCGTTACGCCCAGCGGATTACTCGACAGGTCGAGCACTTGCAGCGCATTGAGATTACTCACCAAGCCCGCGCTATGTTCAGTCAACTGCAAGCCGTTGTCGTGCAGCGTCAACGCAGTGAGCTGCTTCATGTCGCCAATCACCGCAGGCAGCTCGGTCATTTCGGCCCCGGTGATGCTCAAACTGTTCAGCTCGTTAAAGTTTTCGAGGAACAACGCACTGGAATGCCCACCCCATTTGACATTCGACAACACCAATTCCTGGACATGGTCGAAGCCTCCTTTTATGGCGGGCAAATCCACCCCATAGAGGTTGTCCCTGGGCAGGCGAATGTGCAGTTGGCTCCCGGTCTCACGGCGCCAGCAGCGTTTGATCTCTTCGCTCACACGCCACTCCTCGCTGTAAGGGGCCAAGGCCCGCGCCCCCTTAGCTTGCGCCCAGACCTTCAAGGTTTTTTTCAGGGTGCGGTACTCCAACTCACGGCGGCTCAACTCGCCCCGCACGTCTTCACCCAGCGACTCAATGAACGCCGTGACCTGCTCGTCGCTGAAGGTTGGAAACAACCGCCGTACCCGCTCCGCCGGGGAGCGAAGCACATTCCCCGCCGTCCTTAACAACTGACGCACCCCTGGGGCGCCGCCCAACAGCCTGGCCATCGGGTCGTAGTCAGGTTTGCGCAGTGGGTTCTCCTCCAGCACCGTGCGCAACGGCTCTCGCGGTAACGGGCTGCGTTGAATCGCCTGCTTGAGCTCAACGGCACTGCTCAAGCCCAGGCGCTGGCGTTCATCGAGTGCCAATTGTTCCCAGATAGCGCTGTAGAAATCACCGGGCATGGAGGCTTGGAAGTCGCCGCTTTCCAGCAGCACCAATGTGCGTTTATGCGGAAAGTCAGGCGAGCCGATGGCATCCAGCACCGTGCCTTCAGCCGAATACTGACGCAGCTCGATGCGCGAACCCCGGTGCCAGCCCGGCAGGGTTTCCAGGGTGCGCAAGGCCAGGCGCTGGCTATCGAGGTGCGTCTGGGTGTCCAGGTGCAACCCTTCGTAGGCACGGGCCACCCGGGTTTCCTGGGCACACCATCGGGCTTGCGTGGCCAGGGGCTCGGGCAAGCGACGGGTGCTGCGAAAGGCCTGCAACTGATCGATCGTCGCCCCTTGCAGCACACGCTCGGCGACCGGTGTGGGCAAGGCCGGGTAGGTATCCAGCAGACGTTGTACATCGGCATCGGGCGCAGGGTTCAGCGCTTGGTAGCGTTGTTCCAGCAACGGCCCCTTGAGGCTGTCAACGGCATCGCCGAGATAATCGCGCAGCTTGCCGGCGCGCACCTCCAGCGACTCCTCGGGGCTGCCGGGAAACTCCTTGAGCAGCGGGTCGACACCCTGCAACGTATACAACAACTCGCGCAGCAAACCGCCCCGGGCCATGGCGCTTTCGGTCACCACCATCACGCGCTTGCTGGCTGAAGCCGGTGCGTCGGGCGTCTCCCAGAGCACCTCGCCCTGGGGGCCGATGACTTTCAGCGCCACGTTATCAGGCAACAGGCCGCGGCGTTGAAGCAGGTCAAATTGCAGCTTGGGTTCGGCTTTAGAGTATTCCAAAGGGTCACTGCTTCTGATGCGCTCGGCAAAGGTGGTGAGCTGCTGGTGCAGTTCGAAGCGTTTGAGCGTGTCTTCCAGTAACCACGGCAACGGCTCGTGATGGAGCGCGGCCTGGCGCAACACGTCGGTGTCGACACCGCTGATGCGCAGCGGGTCCGCCTGGTCGACAAGCCCCAGGCGCTTGAGCAAGGTCGGTTCATCCCAGGTCAGCGGTTCTTCCAGCTCATGGCTCCATACCCCGTTGTGGTTGTGTTCCAACTCTGGGGTATAGGCGCCGGAGCGGGTCGGGTGCTGGATGCGGTAATCGCCAGTGAGGGGGTCTTGCTTGACCTGATAATGGGCGTCCTCGAATGCCACCAGTTGCTGCCCGTCATGCTCGTACAGGCCCAGCGCGTTGGCCTTGGCCTCGGGCGCCGGTTTGACGGGCGCTTCGTAGGGCGCGAGGTCAGGGTTCCACAGCACCTGCTTGCCGGACGGCATCGTCACAGGCTTGAGATGCTCCACCGCGCTCTGCCATTTGACGGCAGGCAGCACCTTGGCGCCGGTGGCAATAAACGCCACGTTCAACGCCACCGACGCAAAATGCGCCCACATTTGCCGTGGCTCGCCTTGCCCATAGGCCTCTATCCCTTCAAAGACCTCGTAGCACATCTGCGACGCGCCCACGGCCAGCATGATGGGCCCCAACCCTGGCACCACGAAGGCCGCCAGGTTGAACACACTGACAGCGGCGTCGAAAAAACCTTCCAGACGCTCCAGCCGCGCCTTGCGGTCCTCGTCCTCGGTGGGTACGGCCACGGCCCGCGCATCACTCAAAATCTTGCGGATATGTGCCTGGCGACTGCGCTGCCAGAGGTCACCACTGAGCAGGAAGCCGTCCATGGGCAAACGTACCAACGAGGTACGCAGCGGATAATCGGCCCCACCGTTGCCGTTATCGGCTGGCTGGTACAACCGGCTGAAACGGGCGAAAAAACTGCCTTGCTCGTGCACCGGTATAAAGCGGCTAAAAAAGCGTCGATAGGATGCGCTGTGCAAGCGCATGCGCAGATCGACCATGAACTCGCCACTGGAGGCGTACTCCTTGACCGGCTGTTGCGGGTCGCCGGGTATGTACACCACCAGTGGCTCGGTACGGTCCGAACGTTCACGGTCTGGCCCGATCAGCAGCGGCCCTACCAGCACACTGTCAAACACCTTGAGGGCGGCGTAGGTGACCGGCTTGCCCGCCAGCTTTGGCGTGCCGGAACCGGCCACTACCAGTTTGAGCATCTGGTAGGCATCGGCGCTCAACGCGCCGTTTAACTGCAACCGGGCAATCTCGATGCTCAGCGCCAGTTGCTGGCGTTGATGCTCCTCAAGCAACTGCTCCAGCGCCTCGCGCTCTTGGGCGGCGTCGGGTTCGACAACCGCCTTGATGTGCTTCTGGTATTGCGCGCCGAGGTCCAGGGTGCGGCACAGCTTGGCAAACTCATGGGGCTTGATCGCCACCGCGTGGGCGTTGACGGCGGCGAATGTCGCAATGATGTGGGGGTTCTCGGGATTCCAGCGGGTAATGAGTTGGCAATCGGTGCACGGCGAAGGCTGTTCTTCATCGGCCTCGAAATTGGCCAGAGCCGCTTCCAACAGGGATGTACCACGGTAGGTGTAGGTCAGGCTGGGGTCGTTTTGCTGTTCAAAAACAAAGGCCCCGTAGAAATCATCGCGAGCACCTTTGTAGGCGTATTTGCGCACGAGGAACACATTGCGTACATCCAACTCAAGGTTGAACTGCTTTTTGATCGCGTCCTTGAGCGGCTGCTCGGCGAACGCCAGGATGTCGTCGATCTGGCCAAGATGTTCTTCGATTGAATTGAGGGTTTCGCGAAAACGTGTGTGCTGCTCGGCCAGGGTGGTTTTGTCTTGGTGAGTCGCGGCCAGGTACCAGGAAGGAATGTCCATCTCGTGCTGGCCCAGCTCTTCCTGGCGCTGGGTCGTGCCCTCCAGGAACCAGCTTGGCACGCGTTGTTTGAGGAAGTCGTAGTGCACGCCGCGCAGGTCGGCGGTAAAGGTTGCATCAGGCATAGCGGTTCATCCGTGAGCGGTAAAACCGCAGCCTAGCCAAACCCCGGCAGCCTCAAGACGTAGCTATGTAGCGCGAATGCCGATGGATTTACGGATCACCGGTCTACGCATCCGCGCGCCAGTGGCATACACTGCGCGGCCGTTTTTTGCCCGGAACCTGTGAGACATGAAAAACGCATCCCCAGCCCGTGCCTGCGGCATCGACTTCGGCACGTCCAACTCCACCGTCGGCTGGATCCGCCCCGGCGAGGAGACGCTGATCGCGCTGGAGGACGACAAGATCACCCTGCCGTCAGTGGTGTTCTTCAACTTCGAGGAGCGCCGCCCGGTCTACGGTCGCCTGGCGCTGCACGAATACCTGGAGAACTACGAAGGCCGCCTGATGCGCTCGCTCAAGAGCCTGCTGGGTTCCAAGCTGATCAAGCACGACACCAGCGTGCTCGGCACTGCCATGCCCTTCACCGACCTGCTGGCACTGTTTATCGGCCAACTCAAGAGCCGCGCCGAAGCCAACGCCGGCCGTGAGTTCGAAGAAGTGGTTCTGGGCCGCCCGGTGTTCTTCGTCGATGACGACCCGATGGCCGACCAGGAAGCAGAAAACACCCTGGTGGACGTGGCGCGCAAGATCGGCTTCAAGGACATCTCCTTCCAGTACGAACCGATTGCTGCTGCCTTCGATTACGAGTCCACCATCACCAAAGAAGAGCTGGTGCTGATCGTCGACATCGGCGGTGGTACCTCCGACTTCTCCCTGGTGCGCCTGTCGCCGGAGCGTCGTCACAACGACAACCGCCAGAGCGACATCCTCGCCACCGGCGGCGTACACATCGGTGGTACCGACTTCGACAAACAGCTCAGCCTACAAGGCATGATGCCGCTGTTCGGCTACGGCAGCCGCATGAAAAGCGGCGCCTACATGCCCACCAGCCACCACATGAACCTGGCCACCTGGCACACCATCAACTCGGTGTACTCACAAAAATCCCAGCTGGCCCTGGGCAGCATGCGCTACGACATCGAAGACACCGGCGGCATCGACCGCCTGTTCAAACTGATCGAACAGCGCGCCGGGCACTGGCTGGCCATGGAAGTGGAAGAAACCAAGATCCAGCTCACCCACCAAGACAGCCGCCACGTGCCGCTGGACCGCATCGAAGCCGGCCTGAGCGTAGACCTGAGCCGCGCACTGTTCGAGTCGTCCATCGACAGCTTGCTGGAACGTGTACGCGGCAGCGTCACGCAGTTGCTCAACGACGCCTCGGTGAGCGTGGCGCAGGTGGACACCGTGTTCTTCACCGGCGGCTCCAGCGGCATCCCGGCACTGCGCCACAGCATCTCGGCAATGCTGCCGAATGCGCGGCATGTGGAAGGCAATATCTTCGGCAGTATTGGCAGTGGTTTGGCGATTGAGGCGAGCAAGCGTTACGGTTGCTGAGTTGTAGCTAAAACCGTGGCACGCCCCTCCGACGGTAACCACGATGCGAAGCGAGCCGCTCTTGATCTTGATCTGCTTTTGATCTTAGGCGCCCCGTCAAACCACGCTGGCCGAACGCAGGCTTGAATTCGTGGGTAACCCGGCAGGACGCCGGGTTAGCCGCCCCGCGCCATGGATGGCGCGTGGCGGCGGCCCACGGATTCAAGCCTGTGTTCGGGCACACCGAGCGTGAGCGAGGTGCCGAGTGGTGGGGCAAGAGCCCTTTGGTTACTTTGGGGCTTTTCCAAAGTGACCCGCCGTCAGGGCGGACCCCTAAGCGGCCGTTACCGCAGCAATGGATATACACACAATCCAACTGCGTTGACTGCCAGGCCGCCTTCGCGAGCAAGCCCGCTCCCACAGTTTGATCGCGGGGCGTCAGATAGACAGGGGCCGGCTGTGAGGCCGTCATCGCAGGCAAGCCAGCTCCCACAGGTGATCGCATTTCAATGTGGGAGCGGGCTTGCCCGCGATGGCGTCAGCCCAGGCGACACAAGGCCTAAACCATCCCCCCAAGCTTCAGCTCGCTCTTGAGATAGGCATAGTAAATCGGCCCCGCCACCACCCCCGGCAGGCCGAACGCCGCCTCAAACACCAGCATCGCCAACAACAACTCCCACGACTTGGCACTGATCTGCCCGCCGACAATACGCGCGTTGAGGAAGTACTCGACCTTGTGGATCACGATCAAATACCCCAGCGCCGCCACCGCCACCCAGATCGACAACGACAACGCCACAATGGTGATCAGCGTGTTGGAGATCAAGTTACCGATCACCGGCAGCAGGCCGAGCAGGAAGGTCAGCACGATCAGGGTCTTGGTCAACGGCAGGTGGATGCCACACAACGGCAGCACCACCGCCAGGAACACCGCAGTGAAGGCGGTGTTCAGCGCGGCGATCTTGATCTGAGCAAAAACGATGTTGCGAAACGCCTGGACCAGCAGGTGCAAACGGTCGAACAGCGCGGCGGCCAAGGGCTTGCGCTTGGTCAGGTCGGGCACGCGCTGCAAGGCGATGATCGCGCCCAGCACCATGCCGATCAGCAAGGTGACGAACATGTGGGCAGCGTCTTTGCCGACCAGTTGCAGTTCGCTCAGGTGCTTGCTCAGCCAATCGCCAATGGCCACGCGAAACTCCGCGGCGCTGGCGGGCAGGTAAGCGTCGATGGACGGCGGCAATTGGCCGCGCGCGCGGTCGACCACGCCCATGAATTTATCCAGGGAAGCCCCGGGGTTTTCCGCTTCGTGGAGCAGGAAGCTGATGGCGCCGGCGAAGATCAAGGCCAGCACGCTGACAATCAGAGTGCCCAGCAAGGCCACCGCCAGCCAGCGCGCGCGTCGGCCTTCGATCAGGCGTTGCAGTTGAGGGGTGAGCATGTTGACCAGCTCATAGACCAACAGGCCGGCCAGCAGGCTGGGCAGCAATTTCAGCGGCAGTACCAGCAGCAACCCGCCGAAAATGATGATGTAGCTAGACAGCAACAACACATGACGCTGAGAAAACGTTGGCATACAGCCTCAAAACAAACGGCGTTGAAGGATGTTGTAGGAGCGAGCTTGCTCGCGAAAAACGCAAGAGCGCCTCGTTTAGTCAGGGCGCCCGTGTGATCGTTCACGTTTTTCGCGAGCAAGCTCGCTCCTACAAAGGGGCTGTGTGCGAGTGTCGCAGCCTTCTATGGCCCGGGGCTATTATTTCTTCAGGCAGGTGCTCATGAAGGTTTTGCGCGCGTCACCGGCCAAGGCTTGGGTTTTCGCCGACGCATTGCAGTCTTTCATCTTCTGCTGCTGCGGGGTCAGGGTCTTGGCGTCGTTGGCGGCAGGTGCCGACAGGCAGGTCTTCATGAAAGTCTTGCGCTCATCGCCCTTGAGCGTCTTGGTGGTGGCTTCGGCATTGCAGGTGGTCATTTTGTTCTGCTGGGCAGTGGCGGCAAAACCCTGGGCACACATCAGCAGGCCCATCATCAACAACGGAATACGCAGCATCTTCATGGAGTTTTCTCCCTGTTACCGTGCCGACGGGCACGGCCTACCGCGCAGTGTAGTCAAAACCTGTTACAACTTCACCGGCCACGAATATTCGCCCGTCGGTATTGCTCTGGCGTGCAGCCAGCGTGGCGCTGGAACATGGCGATAAACGCCGAGGCGGTGCTGTAGCCCAGATCAAACGCCACGTGTTGCACGCTACGGTCGCTGTCCAGCGCTTCGATGGCCGCCAGGTAGCGCAGGCGCTGGCGCCATTCGCCAAAGCTCATGCCCAGCTCACGCACAAACTGGCGCGCCAGGGTGCGCTCGCTCACATGCACCTGCTCGGCCCATTGCGCCAGCGGGCGGTTGTCTCCCGGCTCTGCCTGCATGCCCTCCAAGACCCCAAGCAACCCAGGGTGGCGGGCGTAGGGCAGGAAGCAATCGTGGACCGGCGCCTGCCGGAGTTGGTCCACCAGCACTTGGGCCAGCCGGATGTCGGCGTCGGTGCGCGGCGCATTGACGTCGCGCAGGGCGAAATCCTTGAGGATCGCCTTGAGAATGTCGCTGATCGCCAGCGTGCAAGGCTGCTGCGGCAACTGCTCGCACAGCTGCGGCGCCAGGCCTACGGAGTGGTAGACAATCGCCTCGGCATTGTAGGAGCTGTGCTCGGTATGCGGCGGCACCCACACCGCGTACTGCGGTGGCGACATGAAGCGATTGCCCGCCACTTCCATGCGCATCACGCCGCTGGCCGAGTAATCCAGCGAGCCCCAAGTGTGCTGGTGCGGGGTGCATTCGGTGTCCGGGGCAAAATCGGAATACCGAAAGTACACCGGGCTTGGCAGGCGGGCGAAATCGGGCAGGCGTACGGTGTGTCGGGACATATTGTCTGGATTCAACGCTCGGTTGTCTGGATCGCAGTATAGGCTTCGATCCAGACAGAGGATAATCCTGCCTCGTCAACACACTGGGTTTCTTTTCAATGCAATACGCGTATCCACTGCTGGCTATCTTTATCTGGGCCGGCAACACCGTGGTCAACAAATTGGCCGTGGGCTCGATCTTCCCGGCTGAAATCGGCTTTTACCGCTGGCTGTTCGCAGCGTTGCTGTTCACGCCGTTCATGCTCAAACCGGTGGTCGCCCACTGGCCGCAGATCCGCCCCAACCTGGGCAAGATCTTTATCCTCGGCGTGCTCGGCATGGCGGTGTATCAAAGCCTGGCTTACTACGCCGCGACGCTGACCAGCGCCACCAACATGGGCATCATCCTGTCGCTGATGCCGCTGATGGCGCTGACCGCCGCGATCATCAGCCTTGGTCAACGCCTGACCTTTGGCGCCTTGACCGGCGCGGTGCTGTCGTTCGCAGGCGTGGTAGTGGTGGTGTCAGCCGGCAGCCTGGGCGCGCTGCTGCAACATGGGGTCAACCTGGGCGACGGCATGATGCTGATTGCCACGCTGGCCTACGCGGTCTACAGCACCCTGCTAAAAAAATGGCAGCTGCGCCTGCCGCCGTTGGTGCTCCTGTATTTGCAAGTGCTGGTGGCGGTGGTGGTGCTGTTTCCGCTGTACCTGTTCTCGGCCAAGGCAGGTCTGGGCTGGGCGAATATCCCGCTGGTGCTGTATGCGTGCCTGCTAGCGTCGATGCTGGCGCCGTTGGCGTGGATGCACTCGGTGAAGACCCTGGGGCCAAGCCGTACCACGCTGTTTTTCAACCTGCTGCCCTTGATTACCGCGCTGATTGCGGCGCTGGTGCTCAAGGAAGAGTTGGCGCTGTATCACTTGGTGGGCGGTTTGCTGACCTTGGGTGGGGTGATTTTGTCGGAGCGTTGGACCACGCCGGTTGGCCGGAGGGTCAGCGTGGCCTGAGCCATCGCTATCGCAGGCAAGCCAGCTCCCACAGGGGAATGCATTTCAAAGGTAGGAGCTGGCTTGCCTGCGAAGAACGATAACGCGGCTGCCCGGTTAAACCCCGGCCGCCTTCAGCCGCCGGGCATGCTCGACAAACAAGCGGATCGGCTCGGCCCCCTTGCCCACCAGCCCCAGGGATTGGTTGACGATATCGAAGTGGTCCAGGGCGTAGTCATCGCCGATCACCGTGCCCAGGTGTGAGCTGTAACGCCCGACCAGGCCATCACACTGGCCCTTCTCCCGCACAAAGCTGCGGGCGAACCAGCGGCAACTGCGATTTGTCCCATCCAGCAAGTTGCGCCCGCGGTCGGTCTTGCCCGGCTGCAAGGTGCCGGACCACGAGTAATAGCGCACGCCATTGACCTCCTCCACTCCCTGCCCACCCCATTCCTGGGGCAACCCCTGGGGATATTGGCGATTGAACAGCGCCACACCCGCGCTGGTCAGGGACTGGTGCGAGGCCGGCAGATCGGCCTTGAAGCGCGGCCCGCGATAGCCGGTTTCCAGCAGGCCCATCACCCAGGCGGCCAAGTGAAAAGCAGCGCTCATCAACCGGCCTTTGACGCTGTCGACCGGGTAATGGGCGTGGATATGATCGGCCAGTTCCGAGCCATGATTGGGCCCGGCCACCGAAGTCACCGAGGCCACCCATTGCGGGCGCGTGGCCGCCGCATAGCGAGCGGTGAGCGAGCCCTGGCTATGCCCGATCAGGTTGACCTTGCCGGCGCCGGTTTCGCGCAGAATCCGCTCGATCTGCACCAGTAACTGCTCACCGCGCACCTCGCTGGAATTCAGCGGCGCAACCTGCACGGCAAACACCTTCGCCCCGCCAGCCCGCAGCGCCGGGACGATGCCGTACCAGTAAGGGAACCACCCCAGGCGTACAAAACCCAGCATGCCGGGCACCAGCACCAAGGGGTAACGTGTAGCTAACGACTGCGGCATGGGCCGAACGTCCTTGATCCAGACGGAATAAAGTCAGGCTAGCCCACGCCCACGACCAGAAGATGACACCTGCTGGCAAATCCAATAAAACTTTTTGCGCCGCCCAGGACTCACACCTGATAACGACCCCGCCGGCAGAGCGTGGCGTACAACCGGATTAGCCCCAGGAGATTGAAATGACTCAAGCACAATTGACTGACGTTGCAACCCTGCGCAGCCGCGCCCGCCAGAACGTCGAAAACGGCGCCGTGACCGAAGGCTACGACGCCGACCGCGAAGAAATCATCCGCCTGCTCAACGAGTCACTGGCCACCGAACTGGTCTGCGTGCTGCGCTACAAGCGTCACTACTTCATGGCCAACGGCCTCAAAGCCAGCGTGGCTGCCGATGAGTTCCTGGAACATGCCACCCAGGAAGCCGAGCACGCCGACAAACTGGCCGAGCGCATTGTGCAGCTGGGCGGCGAGCCGGAGTTCAACCCCGACCTGCTGTCGAAGAACTCCCATGCGCAATACGTGGCAGGCAACACCTTGAAAGAAATGGTCTACGAAGACCTGGTGGCCGAGCGGATCGCCGTAGACAGCTACCGCGAGATCATCCAGTACATCGGTGACAAAGACCCGACGACCCGTCGCATCTTCGAAGACATCCTGGCCCAGGAAGAAGAACACGCCGACGACATGGCGGATATTCTGCAGGACCTGTAACCACTAACACTGCAACACCCCACTGTGGGAGCGGGCTTGCCCGCGATAGCGTTGGATCAGTTGATAAATCATTGACTGATACTCCGCTATCGCGGGCAAGCCCGCTCCCACAGTTACTTAACAGTTTTTGGCGCCTTGCCTTCCTTCATCTGTTGCAGCAACGGAGCGCACTCATTGGGCTCACCACCACTTGGGGCCACCAAGGCGAGCAAGCCCGCAGCAGGCCCTGCAATCACACCCAGAGCGACCATACCGGCACCGCGCAGGGCCAGCGGGATGGCCTTGACCCCAGCATTGGGCTTGATAAACGGCCCGTTGACGTACAGCGGTGAACGCAGGGAGAACAGGCGAAAGCCCTTGGATTCCGGCGTGATGGTCAGGTCCAACTGCTCCGTGGCCATATTCGCGGTGCCGTCGATGTAGATGATCGCGTTCTCGGTATCGAACACAAACAACCGCGTGGTCGCCAGGCCCGTCTTGATGCCGAAGTCCGCCGCCGCGCAATTGATCTTCACTTCCTCGTCGCCGAACAGGCGGCCTACCACGTAGTTACCCACGTTGAGCCCGGCGATTTCCATCAGGCTACGGCTGATGGCGCCATCGTTGATGAGCATCTTCAGGTCGCCGTTGGAGGTGCCCAACAGTGCCGCCACCGAGTTACCGCGCCCGGCAATATCGGCATCGCCGTTGAGTTCACCAAAGCTGGTTTTCATCGGTTCGAAGGTGGGGAACAACTGCTTGAGCTTGAAGTTACGCGCCGTGAGTTTGGCGCGGCCCTCCATCGGTGTGGTGCGGCCGTTCAAGCGAATCTGCGCATCGAGCTTGCCACCGGCCACGCCGAAGCGCAGGGGTTCGAGGCTCAGTTGGCCGTCGTTGAGTATCAGGTGGGTGTAGAGGTCGGTAAAGGGCAAATCGGCGCTGTGCACGATGCGCTTGCCGGTGAACTCGACGTCAGCATCCATATCGTGCCAACGCTCGGTGCGGAACTCTTCAACCGGCAGCACTTTGGTCGCCGGCTGTTTGCTTTCACCACCACGGGCTTTTTGCTTGGCGTTGGAGTCCGCGCCGATCAAAGGCGCCAGGTCATCCATCAGCAACTGATTGGACACCAGCGCGCCGCTGAGCTTGGGCCGTGGCTGGCTGGCGACATAGGCCAGGTCGCCATGGATGTCGCTGTTGCCGATCTTGCCGTTGAAGTTCTCGTAGCGGAAGGAGGCGCCGCTGGCTTCATGCAGTTTGGCGATCAGATGGCCGTCGGTGGAATAGGCCGGCGAGTCCGGCAGGGTCACGCCGGTCAGCGGGTACAGGTTGCCCAGGCTGCTGCCCGACAGTTTCAGGCGCAGGTCCAGGGCGCCGAGGTTCAGCGGGTCGGTCAGGGTACCGGCCAGCGCGATGCTGGTGTCGGCGATCTTGACCTGGGCTTGCAGCGGGAACGGCTTGGCCGCGTCCTGCAAGGCCAGCAAGCCACCGATCTTGCCCGTGCCCGCAAGCTTCTGGCCATGATACTGGCCTTTGACCTTGAGGCCGAACGCGTAGTCCTGGGGCGCCGAGCCTTTTTCCAGGGCCTTTTTGGCATCGGCGTCGCCGACGATTTCACCGAAGGGAATCGGCTTGCCCAGCGGGTCGATGATCACATCCAGCTGGGTCTTGAGGCTTTGATCGTCGAGGGTCACATGGCCTTTGTCGAAGCCGATGGCGCCAATGTCCACCACCCAGTTGGACGGTTCGGCGTTGGGGTCCTTGGGGTCGAACTTGAAGGTCCAGTTGGCGCGGCCATCCGCCAGGCGCTGCAACTGGGCACTGGGTTCAGTGAGGTCGATGCGCGGGATCACCACACGCTGCACCAGCAAGGCCAGGGGCGATATGCGCAGCTCAACCTTCTTGAGCGTGACCATCTGCGGTTGTTTCGACCAATCGGGGTTACCCAGTGTCAGGTCTTCGGCAATCACATGGGGCCACGGCACCCAGGCGCGCCAGCCGCCTTCATCGGGCTCACGCTGCCACACCACGGCGAGGTTGCCGTTAATGGCGAACGGGCGATGCAGCTCTTCGGAGACCTTGGCATTGAGGGGCGGCTTGATGCGGTTCCAGTCGAAGAACACCAACACCAGTACCACGATGGCCATTAACAGAACGAAGCTGGCGCAGCTCCAAGCGACAATTTTACGAGTGCGCGTCATTGCACAGGACTCCTGAATACGACTGGCTGGGCAACAGCCTTTTAAACAGCTTATAGGACTACGACTGGCAAAGTGCCTGGGGGTTTAACGCAACGGCGGATTTAGCCGAAAAAAGCGATTTTCCTGATCAACCAGACCATTTTCCCCATCGACGACGCACCATTGTTACCCAGGTTCGTGTCGAAAATACCCACATCGGTGCAAAGCCGCGGGCTTGAGAGGCTCGATCTAGAGCCTCCGGCGAGAACAATCAATTCTGTTGATTATTACCATTGTGTTTATGAACTTTTATATCGACTTATCAAGGGTAACATTAGCCCTGTACCCACTTTATCGCCCTCCCAAGGAGCAACCATCATGAAACGCCAATTACTCGCTACTGTTCTGTTATCTGTCCTGGCTTCCAGCGCTTTTGCCCTGCCAGCCGCCGAACAGGCCACCCCACAGAACAAAGCCCAAGCCGTGCAAACCAGCCAAACCGTAGCTCGCAGCGGTTCGCAAGAAGACGAAAACCGTGATTACGCCAAAGGCGCCGTGGCTGAAAATGGCTACAACCGCCTGCAAGAGAAAGGTCTGGTTGAAGGCGGTGCTGAACAAGCCAACAAACGCGCCTACACCGAAGGCGTTGCTGAAGGCGGTGCCGACCGTCTGCAAGAACTGCATCAAGCACAGAGCTAAGCCTGTGGTGGCCCAGAAAAAAGCCCGATCTGCCGATCGGGCTTTTGCTTTTATATAGACCGCGTCACGCCCCGCCCCTGCCAAGTTCGACGCCGGCAAAGCGCTTTTGCTAGAGTGCGTCGCTGTACTTGCCGACAAAGCTCATCCGCTCATGCTGCCCCGCGCCGAACAAAAGCAACAAACCCGCCTCGCCCTGATGGACGCAGCCCGCCATCTGATGGAGTGTGGCCGTGGGTTTGGCAGCCTGAGCCTGCGCGAAGTGGCCAAGACCGCGGGTATCGTGCCCACCGGTTTCTATCGCCATTTCGCCGATATGGACCAGCTCGGGCTTGTATTGGTCAGCGAAGTCGGCCAGACCTTCCGCGCCACGATCCGCCTGGTGCGCCACAACGAATTCGTGATGGGCGGCATCATCGATGCCTCGGTACGCATCTTTCTCGATGTGGTCTCGGCCAACCGCTCGCAATTTCTGTTTCTGGCCCGCGAACAGTACGGCGGCTGCCTGGCCGTGCGCCAAGCCATCGCCGCCCTGCGCGAAGACATCACCCGCGATTTGGCCGCCGACCTGACACTGATGCCCAAACTCCAGCACCTGGATGCGGAAGGTTTGCATGTGATGGCCGACCTGATCGTCAAGAGCGTGTTCGCCACCCTGCCCGATATCATCGACCCACCGGCCCACGCCTTGCCGGCCCACCTCACGCCCCAGGCGAAAATCACCCAGCAACTGCGCTTTATCTTTATCGGCCTCAAGCATTGGCAAGGGCTGGGCAGCACCGAATAAAGCAATCAACCCGCCGTGTGGAAACGCTTGGCCGTGGTGTAGTGCTTGTTCCAATAGCTATTGTTCAATGAATCGATACGAATGGTTTTTCCGGTGCGCGGCGAATGGATGAATTTGCCTTGGCCGATATAAAGGCCGACATGGCTGACCTGGCCGCGCCCGTTGCCTTTGAAAAACACCGCATCCCCTGGCTTCAACGCATTGCGCTTGATGGTCGCCGCCGATGAGCGGTGCATGGCCGTGGTGGTGCGCGGTATCTGGATATTGGCCTGGGTCTTGAACAGGTACACCAGGAAGCTGCTGCAATCAAAGCCCTGCTCTGCAGAAGTGCCGCCCCACTTGTAGGGCGTGCCCAGCAACTCATGGGCGCGATCGATCACGTCGTCGATAGAAGCTGGCTTGATACTGTGCAGCGACGAACCGAAGGTGGCGCGGGGCTGAAAGTTGGCCGATGCCGATGAAATAAAGAAGGTCAGGCTGACCAGGCATATACAGAAAATTGATCGAAGCATGATAAACGTCGCGGTGGCATTAAACAGGGCGCATAGCCTAAAGAACCCGCAGGTAATCTCATGAACTCCAAATCCTCATGATTCGTAGGAAAAATCCTAAAAACCGCCTACCGAGAAAAAGATGAAAGAAATTTCATCAAGCTGAGCGCCACCATCAACGCAAAACGCCCTTCGCCGGTGCTATAAACATCCGACACGCACCAAATTGATACACGCGCCGAATTATCCGACGCCCTATTGAGCAGCATGCCTGCCTGACTACAGGGAATTCCTACTCAATTCCATGATTGGCAAGCCCCTTGCTCTAGGTCTTTCATCGCTCACAGCTGGAAGCTCTCTGATGCTGGTGATACACCGCCGAATCGCCCCCCAAGCCCTCTGGGCCGCCGAGTTGCTGCTCAACTTCGAAGCCCGCAGCAAAAGCCGTCTGCGCTGTTTCAGTGCCGACGGTGAAGATGTCGGCCTGTTTTTGGAGCGGGGCCAGCCGCCCTTGCACGATGGCGAATTCCTACAGGCAGAAGACGGACGCGTCGTACGGG
The DNA here is from genome assembly GCF_002591235.1 of Pseudomonas sp. FDAARGOS_380. NCBI lineage: Bacteria > Pseudomonadati > Pseudomonadota > Gammaproteobacteria > Pseudomonadales > Pseudomonadaceae > Pseudomonas > Pseudomonas sp. FDAARGOS_380. Next base: position 1,142,364 of record NZ_CP023969.1, read on the forward strand.
TGTGCGCCCGTCCTGAACAACTGCTGCACGTCACCTGCCGCAATGCCTTTGAGCTGACCCGCGCCGCGTATCACCTGGGCAACCGCCATGTGGCCCTGCAAGTCGGTGACGGCTGGCTGCGCCTGCTCGATGACTACGTGCTCAAGGCCATGCTTGAACAGCTAGGCGCCGATGCGCAGACCATAGAAGCGCCGTTTCAACCCGAGCACGGCGCCTATGGCGGTGGCCATCATCATTCACGCCATGGCGATGAAGACTTCAACTACGCGCCCAAGCTGCATCAGTTCGGCGTGCGTCTATGAACCCAGCCTGGGCGCTGCTACGCCTGGCCAGTCCGCAATTGCCGATTGGCGGCTACAGCTATTCCCAGGGCCTGGAAATGGCGGTGGACAACGGCCGCGTGCAGGACGCCGCGAGCGCCCGACGCTGGATCAGTGACCAGTTGCTGCTCAACCTGGCGCGTTTCGAAGCGCCGCTGTTGCTCGCCCATTGCCGCGCCGCCGCTGAGCAGGACTGGGCGCAACTGGCGCAGTTGTGCGACGAGCACCGTGCCAGTCGTGAGACCCGCGAGCTGTATCAGGAGAGCCGCCAGATGGGCTACTCATTGCAACAACTGCTCAACGGCTTGCCGGAACTGGACGACAGCGCCCGTGACTTTCTCGCCCAACGCGACGAACCGCACCTGGCCCTTGGCTGGGCCCTGGCCGCGCGCGCCTGGCACATCAGCGCCGACGACGCCCTTGCCGCCTGGCTGTGGAGCTGGCTGGAAAACCAACTAGCGGTGCTGATGAAAACCCTACCACTGGGCCAGCAAGCGGCCCAGCGGTTGACCAGCGAACTGCTGCCGTTGCTGCAACAAGCCCAGCAGGATGCCGAGCGCATTAACCCTAACCATTTGGGCAGCGCCGCTTTTGGCCTGTCCCTGGCGTGCATGGCCCATGAGCGCCAGTACAGCCGCCTGTTCCGTTCCTGATTGTGGAGAAGCACATGAACACACAACCCCTGCGCGTCGGTATCGGCGGCCCGGTAGGCTCGGGCAAGACCGCCCTGACCCTGGCCCTGTGCCTGGCGCTGCGCGATCGCTATAACCTGGCGGTGGTCACCAACGATATCTACACCCGCGAAGACGCCGACTTCCTGGTGCGCAACCAGGCCCTGGCGCCGGAGCGCATCATTGGCGTGGAAACCGGTGGCTGCCCGCACACGGCGATTCGCGAAGATGCCTCGATCAACCTGGAGGCCGTGGACCAGCTCAACCGCCGTTTTCCCGGCCTGGACCTGATTCTGGTGGAGTCCGGCGGCGACAACTTGTCGGCCACCTTCAGCCCGGAACTGTCGGACCTGACCATCTATGTGATCGATGTGTCTGCGGGCGACAAGCTGCCGCGCAAGGGCGGGCCCGGTATTTGCAAATCCGACCTGCTGGTGATCAACAAGATCGACCTGGCCCCGCTGGTCGGCGCCTCGCTGGAACTGATGAACAGCGACACCCAGCGCATGCGCAACGGCAAACCCTTTGTGTTCAGCAACCAGAAAACCGGGGTCGGCCTGGATGACATTGTCGCCTTCATCGAACGCCAGGGCCTGCTGACCGCCGCCTGATCAACCCATAAGGAACCTGTCCATGAGACTCAACAGACTTTTCGCCGCCGCCGCGCTGCTGCTCGCCCCGGCCCTGGCCTTCGCCCATCCGGGCCATGGCGACAATGGCCTGGTGGCCGGTATCAGCCACCCCTTGGGCGGCCTCGATCACTTGCTGGCCATGGTTGCGGTGGGCCTCTGGGCTGCCCAGCAAAAAGGCGCCGCGCGCTGGGCGCTGCCGTGTACCTTTGTCGGCACCATGCTGATCGGCGGCGTGCTGGGTTTTGAAGGGCTGCAACTGCCGGCACTGGAAAGCGGGATTGCTGCTTCCGTGCTCGCCCTGGGCCTGGCGGTAGCATTGGCGGTGCGGCCACCGCTGTTCGTGGCCGTGGGCGCCACGGCCTTGTTTGCGTTGTTTCACGGCGTGGCCCATGGCCTGGAACTGCCGGATATGACCAGCCCTTGGGCGTATGCGGCTGGGTTTGTGGGGGCGACTGCCGTGTTGCACGCTGCGGGTTATGCGGTGGTGCGCTTTTTACCAGCAGCTGCAGCGCCACTGGTGCGAGTGGCCGGGGCGGCTTCGGCGGCGACTGGGGTTTGGTTGCTGGCGGGCTGATTTGCGGCACTGCTGAGGGCCTCTCGTTCCCACGCTCCGCGTGGGAACGCAGCCGAGGACGCTCTGCGTCCCAAAGCATGACGCAGAGCGTCATAAAATGCGTTCCCACGCAGAGCGTGGGAACGATCAGCCTGCTACCATGCGCGCCTACACCCCTGCCGTGACGACGCCAGCCAATGCCCATCGCTTCCCCCTCTTCCCTGACGCCTGTGCTCACGCACTTCCATGACCTGATCGTGCCGCTCTGGCAAGGCCCGGGCTGGAATGCCGACCTGGCACTGCCCTTTGAGGCCCTGGACGCCGACCACCAGCCTCTGCCCCCACAGCGCTATCGCGCCATGGCCTGCGCCCGGCAGTTGTACCTGTTCGCCAGCCTGATCGGCGAACCCGACGCGGCGTTCGCCGAAGAACGTGCGGCGGCGCTGTTTCGCTCCCTGCAACGGCACTTTCATGATGCCGAACACGGTGGCTGGTTCTACAGCATCGACCCCGCCGGCCAACCGCTGGACAAGCGCAAAGACCTCTACACCCACGCCTTCATTATTTTTGCCTGCGCCCATTACTGGGCCAAGGTGCGTGAGCCGTTGGTAGAGTCGGTGCTCAACGCCGCCCTGGAAGTCGTCGCCCAACGCTTTGCCACCGGCGACGGCTTGTACGAAGCGGTACTGGAGCGCAATTGGGCCTCGCTCAACGCGGGCCCCTTGCAAAACCCGTTGATGCACCTGGCTGAAGGTTTCCTGGCCACCCTCGCGGTGCGTGAGGATGCCGAGGTACAAGCGGCCCTGCTGGCATTGGCGACGGCCATGCAGCAACGCTTCATCGACCGCGAGCACGGCGTGATGATGGAGAAACCGCTGGGTGCTGTGGATAACTGGTTTGAACCGGGGCACCAGTTCGAATGGTTCTTTTTGCTCGAATCTTCAGCTGTGCTGCGCGGCACCGCGTTGCATGGCTCGCTGACACGGGCATTTGCCTATGCCGAGCAAAAGGGTGTGGATAAGTTAAGCGGCGCGGTCAGCGGCATGCTCGCGCTGGATGGCACGGTGCGCGACGGCACCCAACGGATCTGGGCGCAGGCGGAGTACCTGCGGGCGCTGACCTTGCGGCCAGGTAGCGAAGCAGTGCTGCTGCGTCAGTTGCAGGCGCTGCAACAGCGCTTTTTGCATGCAAAGGGTTGGCATGAATGCCTGGATGCCGAGGGTAAGGTGAGCCGACGGGATATGCCTTCGACTACGCCTTATCACTTGGCGACTTGCTATCAGGGTTTGATCCGGCATCTGGGCTGACCAGCAGGGCCCCATCGCAGGCAAGCCGGCTCCCACACTTGAATGTGCGAACACTATCAACTGTGGGAGCTGGCTTGCCTGCGATAGCCTCACCTCGGTCTAACTGACCTCACGCAATCCACTTGCGATCCCCGGTAAAACTGATCGTCAACCACCGCGCCGCATCCGCCGCCCCCAGCCCTGTGGATATCTCCTCACGCAGCCCATCAAGGGTGGCGACGTTATCCACCGGGTAATCCGCCGGCAGCACCACATGAATCTCGATAAACCGCGCGCGCCCGTGCTTCTGCACATAGGACACGTAGTCGTCGAAACCATGCTTGGCCTGCGCCGCGTCCATCACTTCGCGGACCTTGTCGTCCAAGTGATCCGGCGCGATGCCCAATACTTCGCGCAACGCCGGGCGCAAAATCTTGAATGCCGGCGCCAGCATGCTCAGGGCCAGCAGGATCAGGATCAACGGGTCCACGTAGACTGCCCACTCGCCATAGCCCTGGGACTTGAGCAACAGCGCCGCCAGGAAGCTGATCAACAAGCCCACCGACAGCATCGCGTCCACCAGCCAGCTGATGTTGTCGAACTGGATCAATGACGATTTGAGTGTGCGATTGCGATAGCGCACGTAGAAGAAGTAGGCGAACTCCACGACGGTAAACACCGCCGCATAAATGATCACCAGCCCCAACTCGATTTCGCGCCCGCCATTGATAATGCCGAACACGCCATTGAGGAACGCGTAGATGGCGATCAACAGCAGGAAACTGCCTTCTATCAACAACACCATCGGCTCCAGGTGCCAATAGCCGAACTGGAAGCGCTCGTTGCTTTTCTTGGCGATCAGCTTGGCCGTGATCAGCATCAACACCTTGATGGCGGTGGCGATCAGCGAGAAAAAGCCGTCGAACAGAATGGATTGGGCGCCGGATATCACACCCGTGACAATCCCGGCGATCGCGACTGCGAACATCAGGATGGTCGATTGTTTGAGCAGTGCCTGCTCACCTCGGTTACTCACATTGCCTCCTGTCAAAACCTTTAAACCGCTGGGTGCGGTGGGGTTTTCAGGCCGGCAGTGTACCTTATGCCGCATTTTGGCCGATTTGCCGCCACTGAAAGCGGGGCGCAGAGCGCCCCCGGCGGCATTACCACGCGGAGCGTGGGAACGATCAGCGTGTGTCGCGCAGGTGCTTAGCCCTTGGCCCCACGCTCAATCGCAAACCCAGCCCAGGTCTGGCTCACCGGCATCAGCTCCAGGCGGTTGATGTTCACGTGGGCCGGGGTATTCATCACCCAGAAAATCGTATCGGCAATATCCTGCGGCTGGATCGGCTCGGCCCCGGCATAGGTGGCGTCGTAACGCGCCTGGTCACCGCCGAAGCGCACCAGGGAGAACTCGCTCTCACACAGGCCCGGCTCGATATTGGTCACGCGCACGCCGGTGCCTTGCAAGTCGCAGCGCAGGTTCAACGAGAACTGCTTCACGAACGCCTTGGAACCGCCATACACATGGCTGCCCGGGTACGGGTAGTTACCGGCGATGGAGCCCAGGTTGATGATCCCGGCGCCACGGCCATGGGCGATCAGGCGCGGCAACAGCAGATTGGTGGTGGTCAGCAGGCCCTTGATGTTGGTATCGACCATGGTTTCCCAGTCGTCGAGGTCGCACTTGGGTGCCGGGTCGGTGCCCACGGCGAGACCTGCGTTGTTGATCAGGCCACGCAGCTTGGCGAACGACGGCGGCAGGTTGGCGATGGCCTCCTCCATGCCTTTACGGTCGCGCACATCCACCACCAGGCCATGCACTTCGGTCTGCTTGGAAAGCTCTTCGACCAAGGCGTTCAAGCGCTCGGCACGACGACCGGTGAGCACCAGTTTCCAGCCGGCCTCGGCAAAACGACGGGCACAGGCTTCGCCGAAACCTGAAGTGGCGCCAGTGATAAACAGCGTGTCGGACATGGTGTTCTCCTTACGGGCATCGGGAAAAAAACAGCCAGCAGAATGCCCTTACGCCGCCGTTGCGGCAACCGCTATGCACGCACATGCCTGCGCAACTGGTCATTTTTTAACCAACACTATTAAAGCCTTATAAACCGTGGCTTGCAGCCATATGCGCGCAGGTTATCCACAACTGCGCCCACAGTCTTTGGGGGCAAGTGCAAATGGCTCAAAGCCGCTGTGTACAAGGGTTGCAGGCGGTTTTAGAAAGTTTTTTTCTTGACCTGGGGGAGCGCCTATGTAGGCGCTGACAAATGCAGAAAAACACAACGATGGCTCCAGGCCAGTCATTCCGGCCCCTGCGCGCGTCTTTCCAGAGTTTAGTCACAGACTTATCCACAGGCAGGAATGACTTATTTCGTTCATATACCTGTGTCTTTAAACAGGTTGACAAACCCCTGGGGCGCTCGTGAAAAACACGCTGATCAAAAAACAACCACAGAGCTGTAAGCCACGTATTTAAAGGCTTTCAGCCAGCTACTCCCACGTTACCCACAGCCGGTTCCACAGTGGATGGGGACAAGTCAAAACTGTGACAAAACAGGGATTTGCGGCGGCTATATGTCGCGCTTTTGAGGTGGGCTGGATTTGTTTTCCACAATTTGGTTGAGCGCTTGTGGACATCGCAAAAACAAATGTGGGAACCGGCTTTGGGTGGGAGCTGGCTTGCCTGCGATGCGGCCACCTCGGTATGTCAGCTAAACCGAGGTGATGCTATCGCGGGCAAGCCCGGCTCCCACATAAGGCCCGGTTCCCACAGGGTTGATGCGCCTGGATCTTAGGTCAGTGACCACCCAGGTAGGCGTTGCGCACGTCCTCGTTCACCAGCAACTCCTTGCCCGTGCCTGTCAGGCGAATCTCACCATTGACCATCACATAGGCCCGGTCCGACAGGCGCAGCGCATGGTTGGCGTTCTGCTCCACCAGGAAGATGGTCATCCCGGTGGACGCCAGCTCGCGCAGGGTGGAAAAGATCTGCTTCACCACAATCGGCGCCAACCCCAGGCTTGGCTCATCGAGCAGCAACAGCTTGGGCCGGCTCATCAGCGCACGGGCGATGGCGAGCATTTGCTGCTCACCACCGGACATGGTCATCGCCCGCTGGTTGCGCCGCTCCTTGAGCCTGGGGAACAGCTCGAACATGCGCTGCATGTCCTCGCTGGCGAACTTGTCGCCAATGGGGATGGTGCCCATCAGCAGGTTTTCCTCGACGGTCATGTCGGGGAACACCCGCCGCCCTTCCGGCGACTGCGCAATGCCGTTGGAAGCGATGTAGTGAGACGACTTGTGAGTAATGTCGACGCCGTTGTACAGAATCTGCCCCGACTCGGCTCGAGGCTGGCCAAAGATCGACATCAGCAGCGTGGATTTACCCGCGCCGTTGGAGCCGATCAGGCTGACGGTTTCGCCTTCGTTGATGTGCAGCGAGACTTTTTTCAGGGCCTGGATCGGGCCATAGAACACGTCCAGGTCCTTCATTTCGAGGATAGGTGCACTCATACCAGCTCCTCTTCGTCCGCGCCCAGGTAGGCGGCGATCACTTTCGGGTCGTTGCGGATCGCGTCGGGGCCGCCTTCGGCGATCACGTTGCCGTGGTCCAGCACCACAATGTGGTCGGAAATACTCATCACCATGCCCATGTCGTGTTCGATCAGCACCACCGTGAGGTCGTGTTCGTCGCGCAGCAGGCGAATCATCGCGCTGAGGGCTTCGGTTTCCTGAGGGTTGAGGCCCGCTGCCGGTTCATCCAGGCAGATGATCTGCGGCCGCGTGCACATGGCGCGGGCGATCTCCAGGCGGCGCTGCTGGCCGTAGGAGAGCTCGCCGGCCAGGCGGTTGGCGCAGTCCACCAGGTCGACCACTTCCAGCCAGTAGAACGCGCAATCCAGCGCATCGCTTTCGGCCTTGCGGTAGCCCTTGGTATTGAGGATGCCGGCGAGCATGTTGCGGTTGACCCACATGTGCTGAGCCACCAGCAGGTTTTCCAGCACCGACATTTCCTTGAACAGACGAATGTTCTGGAAGGTGCGCGCAAGGCCCGCGCGATTCACCAGGTGGGTGCCGCCGAACATCTTGTAGTACACACGGCTGAGGAAGCTTTTGGGCGACACAAAGTCGGTGGCCTCAAAGCGCTCACCCAGCAACTGAATGACGTTGGTTTGCTTGCCTCGCACGTTGAGTTCGATCTTGCCGCCACTGGCTTTGTAGAAGCCGGTGAGGCAGTTGAACACCGTGGTCTTGCCGGCGCCGTTGGGGCCGATCAGGGCGAAGATCGAGTTGCGTTTGACCTGCAGGCTCACATCACTGAGGGCCTTGATGCCCCCGAAGTGCATCATCAGGTGTTCGACGGACAGCACGACTTCCTTGCTCATGGCGCTACCCCCTTACGTGGCGTCACGCCGGTACGGCTGATGCGAATCAAGCCGCGCGGTCTCCAGATCATCATCACCACCATCAGCACCCCAAACAGCAGTACGCGGTATTCAGAGAAGCTGCGCAGCAATTCAGGCGCCACGGTCAGCACAAACGCGGCAATCACCACGCCGACCGTCGAGCCCATGCCGCCCAACACCACGATGGCGAGGATCAACGCTGACTCAAAGAAGGTAAACGACGACGGGTTGACGAAGCCCTGGTAGCTGGCAAAGAACACCCCGGCCAAACCGGCGGTGGACGCGCCAATGGTGAAGGCCGAGAGTTTGACCAGCACATGGTTCAGGCCCATGGAACGGCAGGCGATTTCATCTTCGCGCAGGGCTTCCCAGGCGCGACCGACCGGCATGCGCGTCAAGCGATGCTTGATGTACAGCACGGCCAGCACCACCAGAAACAGCACGATGTAGATGAACATGAACTTGATGTTGGGGTTGTAATCGATGCCGAAAAACTCGTGAAACGGAATGCCGCCATCTTTGGCACGCTTGCCGAACTCCAGGCCCAGGAAGGTCGGTGACGGCACGGGCATACCGTTCGGGCCGCCGGTAAACGACAGCCAGTTGTTGAGCACCAGGCGAATGATTTCACCAAAACCCAGGGTCACGATGGCCAGGTAGTCACCGTGCATTCGCAGCACGGGGAAACCGAGTATGCATCCCGCCAACGCCGCCGCGATGGCCGCCAGTGGCAGCACCGTCCAGAAGCCCAGGCCCAGGTATTGATAACCCAGCGCCAAGCCGTAGGCACCGATGGCGTAGAAGGCCACGTAACCCAGGTCGAGCAGGCCCGCCAGGCCCACCACGATGTTCAGGCCCAGGCCGAGCAACACGTAGATCAGCCCCAGGATCACCACGGTGAGCAGGTACTTGTTGGCAAAGATCGGGAACACGATGGCGATCACGATCAGCGCCGGGATGATCCAGCGCAGCCGCGACTTGTAGTCCGGTGGCAGCACGTGCACGCCGGAGCCGCTGCTCTCAAACCCTTGCAGGATCTTCACGCCCTTGGGGGTTTGCAGGAACAGGCTCAGGGCAAAGCGCCCGGCCATGACGATGGCGACCAGCACGGCAACCCGCGCAGGTTCCAGGTTGAAGCTGTAGCCGTCGAGCACCACGCCGACAATCGGGCCGAACACGATCAGCGAAATCAGCCCCGCGAGCACCGTATCGACCACACTTTTCTTGATATCAATGGATTTGGCAGCAGACATGTTTACACCTTAGCCACGAGTGGGCGACCAAGCAGGCCCTGGGGACGGAAAATCAGAATCACCACCAGCAGGGAGAAACTGAACACGTCTTTGTAGTCAGAGTTGATCAACCCCGAGAACAGCGACTCGGAAATACCGAGGATGATCCCGCCGAGCATCGCCCCAGGCAGGGAGCCGATGCCGCCGAGTACCGCTGCGGTAAACGCCTTGATGCCGATGATGAAGCCGGCATAGAAGTCGAAGGTGCCGTAGTTGAGGGTGATGAGCACGCCGGCCAGGGCGGCCATGGCAGCACCGATGACAAACACGTAGGAGATCACGCGGTCGGTGTTGATGCCCAGGATCGAGGCCATCTTGCGATCTTGCTGGGTAGCTCGGCACATGCGGCCCAGCTTGGTGTATTTGATGATGTAGGTGAGCAAGGCCATGCCGGCAAAAGCGGCGACCAGGATGAACACTTTGGTGTAGGTCAGTTGCACAAACCCGGTGCCGATATCGACGCGCCAGGCGCCGGCCAGCAGGGTGGGAATCCCTTGTTGCTTGGCGCCCTGGGCGATCTGCGCGTAGTTCTGCAGAATCAGCGAGATACCGATGGCGCTGATCAGCGGTGCCAGGCGCGTGGAGTTACGCAGGGGTTTGTAGGCGACACGTTCAATCACCCAACCGTACACGCCAGTGACGACCACGGTGAAGATCAAGGTACCGAGAATGAGCAGCGGGAAGGATTCGATGCCAAAGTAAGCCAGCAGTGCCAGACTGATCGCCGCGAGGTAAGCGGAAATCATATAAACCTCGCCGTGGGCGAAGTTGATCATGCCAATGATGCCATAGACCATTGTGTAGCCGATGGCGATCAGGCCATAGACCGACCCGAGGGTCAGGCCGTTGACCAGTTGCTGCAGGAAAATACCATCCATAACGCAATCTCACGCGGTGAGCACCTGCACACCGGTGGGTGTGCGGCGCTTCTGGAGGAAAAGACAGATCGGGGTCAAAACACAGCCCTTATGTGGGAGCGGGCTTGCTCGCGAATGCGGTGTGTCATAAACACATTCGGCGACTGACACTCTGCTTTCGCGAGCAAGCCCGCTCCCACATTGAGTCCGTGGTGCTTGTACTTACTTCTGCTTTTCCAACTGATGGTATTTGCCGTCTTTGTCCCACTGGTAAACCACGTAGTCAGAGACTTTCAGGTCGCCCTTGGAATCCCAGGCTTTTTCGCCCATGACGGTTTTAACCGGGTTGGCCTTGAGCCACTTGGCAGCGTCTTCGCCCTTGTTGGACTTGGCACCGTTGAAGCCGGCGGCCAGGGCCTGGATCGAGGCGTAGGCGTACAGGGTGTAGCCTTCTGGCTCGGTGCCGTTTTTGCGGAACTCTTCCACGACCGTCTTGCTGTCTGGCAGCAGGCGCGGGTCGGCGCCGAAGGTCATGTACACGCCATCGACGTACTGCGCGCCGCCGGCGGTGGCTACCAGTTCGTCGGTGACCACGCCGTCATCGGACATGAACTTGACGTCTTTCAAGCCCGCTTCACGGATCTGGCGCACCAGTGGGCCGGCTTCCGGATGCAGGCCGCCGAAGTACACGACGTCGGCGCCCAGGGAGCGGATCTTGGTGACCAGGGCGCTGAAGTCTTTCTCGCCACGGGTCAGGCCCTCTTCCAGCACCGGCTTGACGCCGCGCTTGGTCAACTGCGCAGCGGTGGCGTCGGCCAGGCCTTTGCCGTAGGTGTCTTTGTCGTTGATCACCGCGACTTTCTTGCCCTTGAGCACATCGACGATGTAATCGCCGGCGACGATGCCTTGCTGGTCGTCACGCCCGCACATGCGGAACATGGCGCCCAAGCCGCGTTCGGTCACTTGTGGGTTGGTGGAGCCTGGGGTGATGGCGATGATGCCCGCTTCGTCGTAAACCTCAGACGCCGGGATGGTATTGGATGAGCAGAAGTGCCCGACCACGCCGATCACTTTGTCCTGGTCGGCCAGGCGGTTGGCCACGGCCACGGCCTGCTTGGGTTCACAGGCGTCGTCGCCGGCCACCAGCTTGATCTGCTCGCCGTTAATGCCGCCGGCCTTGTTGATAACGTCGGCTGCCGCCTGGGCACCCTTCATGTACTGCTCACCGAAAGCGGCGTTGGCACCCGTCATCGGGCCCGCCACACCAATTTTCACATCAGCTTGAACAAACGTAGAAACACCCAGCGCCGCAGCAACGGCGAGGGCCAGAAAACCTTTCTTGTAAAACGTCTGGGACATGAGTGGTGCTCCGATATTTTTGATTTTTGGCACGACAACTTGCATTCAAACCTTTCACTGAAAGCTCAGAGCAAGCCGCGTGCCATTACGTTTTTATTCTTCAAAAAGACACGGTGTCATTGTTATTACAGGCGTTTCGACGCCTTTTGCCAGGACGTGCAACCGTCTAGCGTCTACAGGTGCAACCAACACTGCAAAAAAGTACAACCCTGGCAGGTCGCACCTGCAACCACAGGCATAAACGACAGTTCCTACAGCTGTAACAACGTGCGTAACGGAACTGCACATTTACAGTGCGTGATTGCTACGACTTGCACCAATACAGATGGGTAGCCTGCTAAGAAAATGCAGGCTTCTGAGGGGTATTTCGCTGATCAGATCACGATCCTCAGGCATTGTCCGGCGTGATAGAGCGAGAAACCGGCTTCATACAGGCAACTGCGCAGGCCCACGGCGGCCAGGGGCTGCATGCGGGCAAAGGGGATCGGCAAGGCTTGGGGATCCTGGTGACACAGGTAGTCGGCAAACGCCTTGCCCACCACGCTGCCGGTGGTCACCCCGCGCCCGTTATAACCGGTAACCGCCACCAGGCCGGGGGCCGGTTCGAACAGGCGCATCAAGTGGTCAGGGGTGAACGCGATGCAGCCGGTCCAGGTGTATTCCCATTGCACCGGTTTGAGGTACGGGAAGTAGTGTTGCTGCACCCGATCGGCCCACGCTTTGAGAAACCATGCCGGTTTCTGGTTGCCATTGCCCAGGCTGCCGAGCAACAGGCGGCCATCGGCATCGCGGCGAATACTGCTCAGGACCTGGCGGGTGTCCCATGAGCCGTGGCCGCCGGGGAGGATTTGCTTGGCCGCGTCATCGGTCAGCGGCGCCGAGGCCACCTGGTAGTAATAGCCGGGGAAGAAGTTACGCCGCAGCTCGGTCCATTCGCCTTCGGTGTAAGCATTGGAGGCGATCACCACCTGGGCGGCCTGCACCGCGCCCTCGGCAGTCTGCACCGACCAATCGGCGCCTTGGCGCTCAAGCTGGGTGACCGGCGAATGATCGAACAATTGCCCGCCCAGCCCCACGGCGGCATTCGCCAACCCCGTGGTATAGGCCATCGGGTTCAAGGTGCCGGCGCGCCGATCCAGCAATGCGGCGGCGATTTTGCGGGTACCGGTGGCGTGCTCGCAGGCCTGGCCGGTGAGTAACTCAACCGGCGCGCCACGGCGTTTCCACTGCTGCTCACGGCTGCGCAAGTCCGCCTCGCCACGGGCGTTGTGCGCCATGTGCAAGGTGCCTTCACGGCGCAATTGGCAGTCGATGTTGTACTTGTCGATCAGGCTGAACACCAGGGACGGCGCCGCACCCAACATGCGGTTGAGCTGGCTGCCCACCGCCGTACCGAAACCGGCCTCGATCTCGTCCGGTGGAATCCACAGGCCGGCATTGACCAGCCCGACGTTGCGCCCCGAACCGCCGTGGCCGGTGCGATGGGCCTCCAGTACGGCGACGCTTTTACCCTGTTCCAGCAAATGAATGGCCGCCGACAAACCGGTGATGCCGGCGCCGATCACGCACACATCCACCTTGACCGCGCCCTTGAGCGCGGCTCGGTCCGGGCGGCCTGGAGTGAGGTGTTCCCATAAACATGTTTCGCGCAGTGCCATTGCCAGACTCCGGGATGAATTCACCACCGCTCGTTCCCACGCTCTGCGTGGGAATGTAGCCTTGGACGCTCCGCGTCCGCATTGTCGTGACGCGGAGCGTCACAGAATGCGTTCCCACGCAGAGCGTGGGAACGATCAGTCTGGTCAGTCGAACGTGATGCCTTGTGCCAACGGCAGTTCCAGCGAGTAGTTCACAGTATTGGTTTGCCTGCGCATATACCCGCGCCACGCATCCGAGCCCGATTCACGCCCGCCGCCGGTCTCTTTTTCACCCCCGAACGCGCCACCGATCTCTGCACCGCTCGGGCCGATGTTGACGTTGGCGATGCCACAGTCGCTGCCCACCGCCGACATGAACTGCTCGGCCTCACGCACGTCGGTGGTGAAGATGCAGGACGACAAGCCTTGCGGCACGGCGTTGTTCAGGCGCAGGGCTTCGGCGAAGTCGGTGTAGCCGACCACGTAAAGAATCGGCGCGAAGGTTTCGCTGCACACCACGTCGCTTTGCTCGGGCATTTCCACGATGGCCGGCGATACGTAATAGGCGTTGGGGAATGTGTCTTGCAGTTGGCGCTTGCCGCCGAACACCTTGCCGCCTTCGCTCAAGGCTTGCTCAAGGGCGTCCTGCATGTTGTCGAAGCTGTGCTTGTCGATCAGCGGGCCGATCAGGTTGCCTTCCAGCGGGTGGCCGATGCGCACCTTGGAATAGGCGGCCTTGAGGCGGGTGACGATTTCTTCTTTGACCGACTCATGGGCGATCAGCCGGCGCAGGGTGGTGCAGCGTTGGCCGGCGGTGCCCACTGCGCTGAACAGGATGGCGCGTACGGCCATGTCCAGGTCGGCGCTTGGGCCGAGGATCATCGCGTTGTTGCCGCCCAGCTCAAGAATGCTGCGGGCGAAACGCGCGGCGACTTTGGGTGCCACTTCACGGCCCATGCGCGTGCTGCCGGTGGCGCTGATCAGGGCGACGCGCGGGTCATCCACCAGCGCAGCGCCAGCGTCGCGGCCGCCGATGATCACTTGGCTGAGGTACTCGGGGGCACCGTCGAATTTTTTCAACACGCGCTCGAACAGGGCTTGGCAGGCCAGTGCGGTGAGCGGGGTCTTTTCCGACGGTTTCCAGATCACCGCGTTGCCGCACACCAAGGCCAGCGCAGTGTTCCACGCCCACACGGCCACGGGGAAGTTGAAGGCGCTGATCACGCCGACCACGCCCAGCGGGTGCCAGGTTTCACGCATATGGTGGCCTGGGCGCTCGGAGGCGATGGTCAAGCCGTAGAGCTGGCGCGACAGACCGACGGCGAAGTCGCAGATGTCGATCATTTCCTGCACTTCCCCCAAGCCTTCCTGGGTGATCTTGCCGGCTTCCCAGGAAACGAGTTCACCCAGGTCGGCCTTGTATTCGCGCAATACATCACCGAACTGGCGCACCAGCTCGCCACGTCGCGGTGCCGGCACCTTGCGCCAGGCTTCGAATGCATGCTCGGCGCGACTGACCTGTTGCTCCACCTCGGCGGCCCCTTCCCAATGGACACTGCCGATACGGCTGCCATCAATCGGTGAATGCACGGGTTGTTTCCCGGCCTGGTACAGCGCCGGGTTTACCCCGAGACGATCAAGCAATGCGGCAACCATGGGTCACTCCTTCAATCTGCATACAAAAATTCGCACCGCAATACGCACGGCGATCCTGGCCCTATTTGTAGCTGGCCCAAGACTTGCCAACAAACGACGATTAGGCGAGATATCATTCCCTTTATTCATGCAAAGAATAAAAAGAGGCCTGCCGTGCTGAACAAAAGACATTTGCCCTCGATCACCGCCCTGCAGTGTTTCGAAGCGGCCACCCGCCACCTGAGCTTCACCCGCGCCGCCGAGGAACTGAACCTCACCCAAAGCGCGGTGAGCAAACAGGTGGCGCAGTTGGAAGAACTGTTGCAACACCTGCTGTTTCGCCGCGTGCGCCGGCGCTTGCAGATGACCCCGGCGGGCGACCTGTACCTGGTGGAAGTGCGCAAGATCCTCACCCAGGTGGAAATGTCCACCCACTACCTGCGCTCCTACGGCGGCGAAACCGAAGTGCTGCGCGTGTCCACGCCCTACACCTTCGGCGCACGCTGGCTGGTGCCGCGCCTCAAGGGTTGGCGTTTGCGCCATCCGCAGATCCACCTGGACCTGTGCAACGAGCAGGACCCGGACGAGTTGCTGCAAGGCAAGGCCGACATGGCGTTCTACTTCGGCCAAGGCGCACGCCCCGGTACCGAGAGCCTGAAATTGTTCAGTGAAGAGCTGGTACCGGTGTGTGCGCCCGAGAGCCTCCCCGCCGAACCCTTCACCGACCCCACGCAACTGAGCGAGTTGGTGCTGCTGCAAAACGCCTCGCGGCCTCAGGGTTGGCATGACTGGTTCGCCAGCCAGGGCTTTCATACCGAGCACAGCTACCATGGGCCGCGGTTCGACACGTTCTACATGTGCATCCGTGCGGCGCAGGTGGGGTGTGGCGTGGCGTTGTTGCCGCGTTTTCTGGTGGAGGAAGAATTGGCCGAGGGCAAGTTGGTGATTCCCTGGCAGTATGGGATGCCAAGCCAGGATGCTTATTACCTGGCGTATCCTGAGCATTCTGCGGAGGTGCCCAAGGTGCGCGAATTTGTGAAGTGGATGATGGAGCAGGTTATTTAGTGCCTGACATATCGCTTTCGCGAGCAAGCCCGCTCCCACATTTGAAGTGCATTCCAAGTGTGGGAGCGGGCTTGCTCGCGAAAGCGCCAGTGGCCTTGGCAAAAAAATCACTGGCAATCCCCCACAGGTCTATGCGCCACTAACCCCCTTCCTCAATTGTGCGTAAAGGCCGGCCTCCATCGCCGACCCGTCTGGAGATTCCCGTTATGAGCGAGAGTGTGTTTGCCGATCGCATCGTGCAGAACCTGCTCGACACCGACTTCTACAAGCTGACCATGATGCAGGCGGTGCTGCACAACTACCCGAACGTGGAAGTTGAATGGGAGTTTCGTTGCCGTAACAGTGAAGACCTGCGCCCTTACCTGGCGGAGATCCGTTACCAGATCGAGCGCCTCGCCGAGCTGAGCCTGAGCCCCGATCAACTGGGCTTCCTGGAACGCATCAGCTTTATGAAGCCGGACTTTTTACGCTTCCTCGGGCTGTTTCGCTTCAACCTGCGGTATGTGCAAACCGGCATCGAGAACGGCGAGTTGTTTATCCGCCTGCGCGGGCCGTGGCTGCATGTGATCCTGTTTGAAGTGCCGATGCTGGCCATCGTCAGCGAGGTGCGTAACCGCTACCGCTACCAGACCGTGATCCTTGAACAGGCCCGCGAGCAGCTGTACCGCAAGTTCGACTGGCTGACCGCCAATGCCAGCAGCGACGAGCTGTCGGAGCTGCAAGTGGCGGACTTCGGCACACGCCGGCGCTTCTCCTACCGGGTGCAAGAGGAAGTGGTCAGCGTGCTCAAGCACGATTTCCCGGGGCGTTTTGTCGGCACCAGCAACGTGCACCTGGCCCGTGAGTTCGATATGAAGCCGCTGGGCACCATGGCCCATGAATGGATCATGGCCCACCAGCAACTCGGCCCACGCCTGATCGACAGCCAGATCGCCGCCCTTGATTGCTGGGTGCGCGAGTACCGTGGCCTGCTGGGTATCGCCCTCACCGATTGCATCACCACCGACGCGTTCCTGGGCGACTTCGACTTGTACTTCGCCAAGCTGTTCGACGGCCTGCGCCATGACTCCGGTGATCCAATCCAGTGGGCAGAAAAAGCCATCGCTCACTACCACAAGCTGGGCATCGAACCGATGAGCAAGACCTTGGTGTTCTCCGACAGTCTGACATTGCCCAAGGCGTTGGAAATATTCCGGGCGTTGCGTGGTCGCATTAATGTGAGCTTTGGCATCGGCACTAACCTGACCTGTGATATTCCAGGGGTGGAACCGATGAGCATCGTGCTTAAAATGACCGCCTGCAATGGCCAGCCCGTCGCGAAGATCTCCGATGAAGCGGGCAAGACCCATTGCACCGATCCGAATTTTGTCGCCTATTTGCGTCACGTTTTCAAAGTACCTGCCCTATCCAGCAAGGAGTGAATCATGCAAGCCGTACAGCGTGAGATTGCGCAACAGCTAAAGGTGCAAGCCCCGTTCAAAGACCAGGCCGCCCTTGAAGCCGAAGTTGCCCGGCGCGTGGCCTTTATCCAGGACTGCCTGCGCAATTCCGGGCTCAAGACCCTGGTGCTCGGCATCAGTGGCGGTGTCGATTCCCTGACCGCAGGCCTGTTGGCCCAACGTGCGATGCAGGAGCTGCGCGCCAGCACGGGCGATGAGGCTTATCGTTTTATCGCCGTGCGCCTGCCCTACGAAACCCAGTTCGACGAACACGACGCCCAGGCTTGCGCGGACTTTATCGAGCCGGACGAACGCCACACCGTGAATATCGGCCCGGCAGTAAAAGCCCTGGCCAATGAAGTGGCTGCCTTTGAAGGCAAGGCCGCAGCGTCCCGTGACTTCGTGCTGGGCAACACCAAGGCGCGCATGCGCATGGTGGCCCAGTACACCATCGCCGGCGCGGCCGGAGGCTTGGTGATCGGCACCGACCATGCGGCAGAAGCGGTGATGGGCTTTTTCACCAAGTTCGGTGACGGGGCCTGTGACCTGGCGCCGTTGAGCGGGCTGGTGAAGCACCAGGTGCGTGCCATTGCCCGCCACTTTGGCGCGCCGGAATCGCTGGTGGAGAAGGTGCCGACCGCCGACCTGGAAGACCTGTCGCCGGGCAAGCCGGACGAAGCGTCACATGGCGTGACCTATGCCGAGATCGATGCGTTCCTGCAGGGTGAGCCGGTGCGTGAGGAGGCGTTCAGGATTATCTGCGAGACCTATCGCAAGACTGAGCACAAGCGGGTGATGCCGTTTGCGCCTTGAGGTGAACCTGATCGTTTTGCATTGATTGTCAGATCGCCTTCGCGAGCAAGCCCGCTCCCACATTCGACCGCATTCTCATGCTGGAACTCGGTCAAGTGTGGGAGCGGGCTTGCTCGCGAAGAACGATAACGCGGTCTTACTTCAGAACCACAGCACCTTTCATCATCGAGATGTGGCCTGGGAACGAGCAGAAGAAGCTGTACTTCTCATCAGCCTTCAGCTTGGAGACGTCGAAGGTCACCGAGTCTTTCTCACCAGCGCCGATGATCTTGGTGTGGGCGATGATACGGTCGTCGCCTGGCTTGAGGTAATCCTTCTCGATACCAGCAGACATACCTTCGGTAGCCACAGGCTGCATATTGGCTTCGGTGGTCAGCACCCAGTTATGGCCCATCACGTTCTTTGGCAAGTTGCCCGAATGAGTCAGCTCGACGGTGAACTGCTTGCAGCTCTTGTCGATAGTGATTTCTTTGGTGTTGAAAGACATCTGGTCAGTGGAGTCGACAGTGACCTTGCACTCTGCAGCAAGCAACTGGCCGCTCGCCAGAGTCAGCAGGGAAACAGCAACGAGTTTGGCAAACATGTGAATCTCCAAGGCAGGGTTTTAAAAACGCGGATTGCGGTAAGGGTGCCTCAATCAGGCTTGAGTTCTTATGATCTGAATCAACAGATTGTATACAACTTTAGGCTATCAGCTTCATCAACACAATCAACCAGCCAAACTGCCGCACCCTGCCTATGATCGGCCCACCACTCACGGGAGTTCATGCCATGCACCTTAATCACCTGTTCAACGGCCTTCTGGCTGCCTACGCCTGCGGTAAGTGAAAGCAAAGGGCACCACGAAGCTGCTACCATGACGACCCAAGGCAGCTGCGCGCCGCCCACCCTCACCTTCGACCCTAGAGGATCGCCCATGGCCAAACCTAATTACTCCTTCGCCAAACGTCAGAGAGACTTGGCCAAGGAACAGAAGAAAGAGGAAAAGCTGCAACGCAAGAAAGCCGCTGCAGACGAAGAAGCCGGCGCGCTGAACCCGGATGCCGAAGGTGAAGCGGCAACTGACGAGACCGAAACCCCGAAAGACCCCGCAGAATGATCGTTCCCACGCTGATCGTTCCCACGCTCCGCGTGGGAATGCATCCCCGGAAGCTCCGCGTCCCGCACCAGGCTTGAAGCCGGCGCAAGGGTGACGCAGAGCGTCACAGCAGGCATTCCCACGCGGAGCGTGGGAATCATCGTTTTTTATTCCAGCGGCATCACCGTCACCCGCACCTCCGGGTCGTGGCTGCCTCCCCCCAGAATCACCCCCCGCAACGGCGACACATCAGAGAAATCCCGGCCCCAGGCCAGGGTGATGTGCTCCAGCGCCGGCTGCACATTGTTGGTCGGGTCAAAATCCACCCAGCCTGATACCGGGCAAAACACCGAAACCCACGCATGGGAAGCATCGGCGCCGATCAGCCGTGGCTGGCCGGGCGGTGGCTGGGTGAGCAGGTAGCCGCTGATATAGCGCGCCGCCAGGCCACGGGAACGCAGGCAGGCAAGCATCAGGTGAGCGAAGTCCTGGCACACGCCGCGACGGCGCTCCAGCACTTCCACCAGCGGTGTGGCGACCTGGGTGGCTTCGGCATCGAAGGTAAATTCGCTGAAGATCTTCTCCATCAATGCCTGCGTGCCCAGCAGTAAAGGCTCGCCGGGCGGGAAGCAGCTTTCTGAGAACTCGACGAAGGTTTTCTTCAGATGGACATAAGGAGATTCGAAGCGATAACGGCAGGCTTCGATCAGCTCGGCGCTCAAGGCCTGGCTGCTGTAGGTCAGGCTGTCGCGGGTGTGGTCCCAGGGCGGCGAGCGCTGGAAATCCAGAACAGGCCGCGCCAGCACTTCCACGGTGAGCCCGGCGTTCACCAGCAATTCATCATGGGGCCGTTCGAACGCCAGACGGGTGATCGGGTTGCCGAACACGTCCAGTTCGTCGCGGCGCGAGGTGGGTTCCGGGCTAATATCCAACTGCTGCCAGGTGCACTTCTGCCAGGCGCACGGCCGTGGCCACAGGTGCGCCAGTTGCTGGGCCAGGGACACCGGGCTGTCGTAGTGGTAATGGGTATCGTGGAAAATCTGGTAGCGCGCGCTCATTACACCGACACCGTCTGCTGGCTGACATCATCCACGTGGGCAAAATGGCGCAACGCCAAGCGATCCGACACTTGCCCGCTTTCATCGGCCACCGCTTGCAGCAAGTCGGCCAGGCCGTCCAGGGCGGCACGCACGCTGGTTTCGCCAAACAGGCCGTTCTCGAGGCAACCCAGGTCAAAATGCGCCAGGCGCTCGACCAACGGCGCCAGCCCGTTTTCACGAGGCACGCCAAAATCATCATTGAGACGGCGCAAGGTGCGGCTCACCAACTTGAGCTGGAACAGCACCGCATGGGGGTTCTGCTCGTCGAGCAGCAGCAGGTCGAGCACCGGGATCAACTGCGGCACCGCCAGGTAGCGCGAACGGTAGGTGATGCTGCTATTGCCCAGCTCCAGCAACCATTCCAGCCCGGCCTGATCGAACACCGCCACACCACGCAGGAACGCCGCAAGGCTGCTGCTCAGAAACTGCAGACGCTCGATGCGCCGACCCATCATCAAGAAGCGCCAGCCTTCATCGCGAGTCATGTCGTCCAGGGCAAACCCGGACAGCGCCGCCAGGGACATCACCAGGCGGTTGAGAAAGTCGAGCAGCTCGCCAAAGTCCGCAGTGTCGCTTTCCAGCTCCATGGCTTCACGCTGCAGCTCCACCAGGGCCTGCCAGTTTTCCCGGGACAACTTGCCGCGCACCTGGGACGCCGCCCACTGCAAGCGCTGCAAATTGGCGCGCAGGCTTGAAGGCCAGTCATCACCCAGCAAGGCCGCGAGCAGACGCTCCGGCAGCTCGCCCTCTTCCGGCAACAGGCGCAGGCTTTCGCCAAGTTCGACGGCGGCCTGCAGCGCCAGCGGATCATCGCCATCGACATACCGCGCCAACACCACGCGCAGCCAGCGCGCACTGTCATCGCAGCGCTCGCAGTAACGCCCGAACCAGAACAGGTTTTCCACCACGCGCGAGGGCAGATAGGGATCGCGGCGCACCAGGTCATAGGCGCCAATGGTGCGTTGGGCGCGCCACTGCTCGCCACCCGGCGCGCGTTCGCCGAGCACCCAGGTGTCCTTGCTCGCCCCGCCGCGCTGCATCGACACCACCTCGGCATCGGCGTCGGCCGCCACGCGGGTCAGGCCGCCGGGCAGCACCCGATAACCGTCATCACTGGCCACGGCGTAGACGCGCATGCCGATGGCGCGGTGTTGCAGATGGTCATCCACGGTGTGCCACACCGGCGCCTGAGACAGTTGCGCCAGCTCCTGGGCGACATAGGCATAGGGCCGCGCACGCATGCGTTCGGCCAGGGCCTGGCGCTGTTCGTCATCAAGGTCGCGACCAAACACCGGGGCGAAACTTTGCGAGGGGAATGCCGGTTTGATCAGCAGCTCCGGGAGTTTTTCCAAAGCTTCGGCAAGCACCGGCGCTTCGCCGCACCACCAGGTGGCAATCGACGGCAGGATCAAGGCTTCACCGAATAAAAATTCGTTGATCTTGGGCAAAAAGCCCAGCAACCCCGGCGACTCCAGCACACCGCTGCCCAAGGCATTGGCCACCAGCACATTGCCTTGGCGCACGGCATCGAGCAGGCCCGGCACGCCCAGCGCCGAGTCGGTGCGCAGCTCCAGCGGGTCGCAGAAATCATCATCAAGGCGACGCATGATTGCGTTTACCCGGCGCAGGCCGCTGAGGGTTTTCAGGAACACGGTGCTGTCGCGCACGGTGAGGTCGCCGCCCTCGACCAAGGGGTAGCCGAGCTGGCGCGCCAGGTACAGGTGTTCGAAATAGCTTTCGTTGAAACGCCCCGGCGTGAGCAACACGATCAGTGGCGGCTGGTCATCGCCAGGGGCCTGGCGCGCCAGGGTTTCCTGCAACGTGCGAAAGAACCCGGTGAGGTGCTGCACCTGCATATCCCGGTACAGGTCCGGGAAGGCGCGGGACACGATGGTGCGGTTTTCCAGGGCATAGCCGGCGCCCGACGGGGCTTGGGTGCGGTCGGCGGTGACCCACCAGCGGCCATCCGGGGTGCGCGCCAGGTCGACTGCGTACAGATGCAGGAACGCACCGTCAGGCGGCTGGATACCCTGGCACGGCCACAGAAAATTGTTATGCCCGAACACCAATTCGGCCGGCAGCAAGCCTTCCTTAATCAGGCGTTGCGGGCCATACAGGTCGGCCAGCACCGCATTGAGCAAACGCGCACGCTGGGCGATGCCGGCCGACAGTTGCTGCCACTCCTCGGCCGCCAGCACATGGGGCAACAGGTCCAGCTCCCAGGGGCGGTCGGCACCCTTGGGGTCGGCGTAGACGTTGTAGGTCACGCCGTTTTCCTGGATCTGGCGCGTCAACAACGCCTGGCGCTGGGCCAGTTGTGCGGGCGTGCTGCGTTGCAGGTGATCGAACAAGCGTCGCCAATGGGCACGCACCGCGCCGCTGGCATCCAGCAGTTCGTGATAGGTGCCCGCGGTGAGCGGGTAACGGTCGAGCAAGTCGGACATGGAACGCTCGGCAGAGGCAAGGGAAGTCAGGTTAACTCAAATTCACTACGATCCAATGTGGGAGCTGGCTTGCCTGCGATAGCGGTGTGTCAGTCACCAGAACTATCGACTAAACCACCGCTATCGCAGGCAAGCCAGCTCCCACACTTGGATCATGTTCATTCCTTATTTTTTGTGAAACGCCGCAAATCCAGGGTCATTGGCAACTCATCGTTTACCGTTACAGTCGGCACTGCCAGCTTGCCTGGGCTGTGCCCCAAGCGGAAAAACCGCGCCATGCGCCGGCTCTCCGCCTCATTGGCATTCACCGGCAGGCTGTCGTAATTGCGCCCGCCCGGGTGCGCCACGTGGTATTGGCAGCCGCCCAACGAGCGCTGCATCCAGGTGTCGAGCAGGTCAAATACCAGCGGCGCATGCACGGGGATGGTCGGTTGCAGGCAGTTGGCCGGTTGCCAGGCGCGGTAACGCACGCCCGCCACGAACTCGCCGACGCGGCCGGTGGGTTGCAGCGGCACCGGCACACCATTGCAGGTCAGCAGGTAGCGTTGCGGCGGCAACCCGCTCAACTTCACTTGCAGGCGCTCCAGGGACGAATCCACATAGCGCACCGCGCCCCCCACCGCGCCTTCTTCGCCCAGTACATGCCAAGGCTCCAAGGCCTGGCGCAGTTCCAGTTCGATACCGCTGACGGCGTAGTCGCCCACCTTGGGGAAACGGAACTCCAGATGCGCCGCGAACCATTCGGCCCGCAATGGGTAGCCGGCCGCGTTCAGCTCGACGATCACGTCGGCAAAGTCCTGCTCGATAAAGTGCGGCAACAGGAAACGGTCATGCAGTTCAGTGCCCCAGCGCGCCAGCTTCGGCGGCGCATAGGGCTCGCGCCAGAACCGCGCGACCAGCGCCCGCAGCAACAACTGCTGGGTCAGGCTCATGCGTGCATGGGGCGGCATTTCAAAGGCGCGCAGTTCCAGCAGGCCCAGGCGGCCCGTGGCGCCGTCGGGTGAGTAGAGCTTGTCGATACAGAATTCGGCGCGATGGGTATTGCCCGTCACGTCGATCAGCAGGTTGCGCAACAGGCGGTCCACCAGCCAAGGCGGGCACTCCTCGCCTGGCTCAGGCATCTGCGCAAAGGCGATCTCCAGTTCATACAGCGCATCGTTGCGCGCCTCATCTACCCTGGGCGCCTGGGAGGTGGGGCCGATAAACAGGCCGGAGAACAAGTAGGACAACGACGGGTGGTTGTGCCAGTAGCTGATCAGGCTGCGCAGCAGGTCCGGACGGCGCAGGAACGGCGAGTCCTTGGGCGTCGCGCCGCCCAGCACGAAGTGGTTACCGCCGCCGGTACCGGTGTGGCGCCCGTCGATCATGAACTTCTCGGTGGTCAGGCGGGTTTGCCTGGCCTCTTCGTAGAGGAATTCGGTGCGTTCCACCAACTCGTCCCAGGTGGCGGACGGCTGTACGTTGACCTCGATGACACCAGGGTCTGGCGTGACCCGGAAATTGCTCAGGCGCGTATCCGCTGGCGGCTCGTAGCCTTCGAGCAGTACCGGGCAATGCAGCTCTTCGGCGGTGGCCTCGATGGCGGTCACCAGTTCCAGGTAATCCTCGACGCGCTCCAGCGGCGGCATAAACAGGTACAGGCGCCCTTCGCGGGCTTCGGCGCACAGCGCGGTACGGGTCAGCCAGTCGGCGGACTCGTCCACCTTGGGCACACGCTCATCACTGCGCGCGGGCTCGCCATGGTTTTGCAACTGGGCACTGGTCGGTAGCTCCGGCTGATCCTGGTTAGGGTCGGTCGGGTGCACAAACGGATACTCCGCCGCCGTCACCCAGGGCTGGGAAGCGAGCGGCAGGCGATAGCCCAGCGGCGAATCCCCCGGCACCAGGCGGCAATGGTTGTCGCGCAGGTACCAACGCCCACTCTGCCAGCGGTCATTGGCCGCCGTGCGTGCCAGCGGCAGCACCTGGCCGATGACTTTATCCAGGCCCTGGCTGAACACTTTGCGCAGGCGCTCACGCTCCAGGTCGTCGCTCAGGCGCGGGTCCTGGGCAGTGACGTTCTGGGGCAGCGCCCCTTCGCGCCACAGGTAGTAGAAATTGTCCTCGAACGCCGGGAATACGAAGCGCGCCGGCAGTTTCAGGCGCTCGGCGACGCTGGCCAGGAAACGCCCGGCCATCACCCCATCGGCGCCATAGTCCTCTTGCTCATCGGCGATCAGCGCGCTGTTGTGCCAGATCGGCACGCCATCGCGGCGCCAGTAGCAATTGAGCGACCAGCGCGGCAATTGCTCGCCGGGGTACCACTTGCCTTGGCCGAAATGCACCAGGCCCTTGGGCGCATAGTGCTGGCGCAGGCGCTGGAACAGCTCGGCCGACAGGCGTCGCTTGTCCGGGCCCAGGGCAGCGGTGTTCCACTCGGCGCCGTCGGGGTCGTCGATAGAAACGAAGGTGGGCTCGCCGCCCATGGTCAGGCGTACGTCGTCCTTGAGCAGGTCGCCATCGATCTGCCGGCCCAGGGCCTGGATCGCCAGCCATTGTTCTTCGGTATAGGGCTTGGTCACCCGTGGCGCTTCCCAGATGCGCTCCACCGACATCTCGTGGGTAAATTCGCACTCGCACGGCTCCACCAACCCACTGATCGGCGCGGCGGACGATGGATCGGGACTGCAGGCCAAAGGGATATGCCCTTCACCGGCAAACAACCCGGACGTGGCATCCAGGCCAATCCAGCCCGCGCCAGGCAAATACACTTCACACCAGGCGTGCAGGTCGGTGAAGTCCACCTCGGTACCGGACGGGCCATCGAGGGCTTTGACGTCAGCGGTGAGCTGAATCAGGTAACCGGAGACAAATCGCGCCGCCAACCCGAGGTTGCGCAGCAATTGCACCAACAACCAGGCCGAGTCGCGGCAGGAGCCGGACGCATTTTCCAGCGTGAATTCCGGCGTTTGCACGCCCGGCTCCATGCGAATCAGGTAACCGATATCGGCGGCCAGGCGCTGGTTGAGGCCCACGAGAAAATCCACGGCGGGTAGCGGCGTGCGGTCGATACCCGCCAGGTACGCAGCCAACCTTGGCGTCAGCGGCAAGGTTTCCAGGTACGGCGCCAGCTCGCGCTGCTCATCGGCGGCGTAGCTGAACGGGATATTTTCGGCGTAGGGCTCCAGGAAAAAATCGAACGGATTGAACACCGCCATCTCGGCGACCAGGTCGACTTCGATGCGCAACTCGTCAGTCTTTTCCGGGAACACCAGGCGCGCCAGGTAATTGCCCTGCGGGTCTTGCTGCCAGTTGATGAAATGCTGCTCGGGCAGCACCTTCAGCGCGTAGGACAGTATCCGCGTACGGCTATGGGCCGCCGGGCGTAGCCGCACGATCTGCGGGCCAAGTTCGACAGCACGGTCGTAGCGGTAATGCGTAACGTGGTGCAACGCGACATGAATCGACACGGCGGCCTCCTGCGAGCCAGGGCATAAGCACAACGCGCGCAAGACTTATGCCACAGCAGCAGTCATTGCACTAAAACGTCGGGCCCGGTGCAGTACAGCACCAAAACGGCGCCAACGTTGTGGCTATGGTGCAGGCGCTGCACACATTTGTAGCGCCGGGCTGAGTGCAGGTGGTGAATCTACCCAGTTAACGCGTGGTACGCCTGGTATTCGGGCTTGGCGCAGTTGGCGAATTTGCACAAGTTTTGCCCGCATTTCTCGCTGCCCGCTGCTGTTGAGTACCAGCAGGCCAAACAGCGGGAAAGTCAGCGACAGACTATAGAGAACCCTGTGTGGGTTGTACTGAATCATTGATACTCGGTAGTTCCTTGGTCAGCTTGGCCCTCTCTTTCTGCATCGATGGCCGCAAACAGCCGTGGCAAGTTGATCCGGCTCTCGATGCGCTGGCGCGCCATAAACTGAGAGCGGTTGGAATGCATGCCGATGGTGAACAAGGAGTTGCCCATAAGGTTCTTCCTTGAAATTTAGAGTGCCCCGACCGGCCTCATCGCAGCATAGGTATCTACACAACTTTGTAGGCTGTAGCAGCAGACGGTAACTACGATGCGAAGCGAGCCGCTCTTGATCTTGATCTGCTTTTGATCTCAGGCGCCCCGTTAAACCACGCTGGCCGGAATTCGACAGGGATTTGGGGGGTAAACCGGCAGGGATGCCGGTTTAGCCGCCCCGCGCCATGGATGGCGCGTGGCGGCGGCCCCCCAAATCACTGGCGGATTACGGGCACACCGAGCCTAAGCGAGGTGCCGAGTGGTGGGGCAAGAGCCCTTTGGTTACTTTGGGGCTCTTTTCCAAAGTGACCCGCCGTCAGGCGGAACCCTAAGTGGCCGCTACCGCAGCAATGGATATGTACACAAGCCAACTGTGTTGACTGCAAGGCCGTCTTCGCAGGCAAGCCAGCTCCCACACTTGAAATGCATTCCTCTGTGGGAGCTGGCTTGCCTGCGATAGCAATCTGATGGGCGCCACCCTAACAAACAGGCCACCGACCGCCAATAAACCTACCTAATCAACGGGCCTTGCGTTGCGCAATCGCCGCCCGACGCAGGTGACGTATTTCGAGTAATCGCTGGCGCATTTCACGATGGCGCTTGCTGTTGAGCAGCAACAAACCCAGCAGCGGAAACAACACCGCCGAGCCGTACACCAGGGTGTTGAGGCCGTATTGAATCATCGGCAACACGAACAGCAGGCAACACACCAGGTAGCCCGCCACCAGCCGGGTCGCCCAGGGGTACCCGCGTGCAATCATCACATTGCCAAACACCAGCACCGCCACCAGCACCAGGATTGCAGCCCCGGAGTAGTTGGCCTTGAGCGCCGGTTCAACCCCGCGCAAATAGGTCACGCCCGCCGTGGAGACCGCCACTGAGCCGGAAAAGATCGCCATGAAGATGGTGCCCATGAACACCGGAAAATAACGCGCAAGGAAACTGCGCCTATCGGGAAACCCCTTCATTCCGTCAGTTCCTCATACAGGCCTATGGCAAGCGTCGACGCCGAGCCGACATGGCCGGTTCGATAGCTGCCCCAAATACCCAACATGCCGCCCAAGGCGTCCTTGAGTTGGGTGAGCGTGGCATGGCGGATTTCCGTGGAGCTATAGCGCTTGGGCAACGTGCCGGCGCGCTGCTGCAACTTGAGCAACTTGGGGGTCAGGCTCGGGTCTTTGAGGCTGAGCAATTCCTGGGTCAACTTCTTGCGTTCCTGGCGATTCAAGCCCTTGAGCAACTCATACCAACTCTTGCCCAACGCAGCGGCTTTTTTGGCTTTGAGCAGCCTTAATGTGGTGAAGGCACCCGTTCCGATCCCCACCAACGACGCGGCATCGAGAATCGGTGACACCGCGCCGTACCACTGGGCGTCGTCCATGCGGTCGTTGGCCTCCGGGTCAAGGATCTCGTTATAGGTACGGGCCACGCCAAATCCGCACTGAGCACTGCTGGCCAGCGCGGCCGTGACGCCAATGCCCACCACAAAAGCACTGGCACCGGCAGTGAACGGGACGGCGACGCTGCCACTGAACACCACGATCCAACCAATGACTGCCGCGCCGCAGGAAAGGCCCATATCAAAGGCCTCCTTCTGGAGTCGTCCTTCACGGGGGTCGGTCTTCACCTGCTCGACAAACTGCGCCGGCGAGATGTACTTCTGCGCCTCGCGCAAAATGACGCGCTTGGGCTTGATGCTGCAGATGGGCTTGAATTCGCGCAGGGTGATTACGTTGAAGTCGGCGTCGATATACACCACGCCAGCACCGACGATGCTGGGGTCGGCGTCGATGACGGCGAACAGCCGTGGCAGGTTGATCTGGCTTTCAATGCGCTGGCGCGCCATGAATTGGGAGCGGTTGGAGTCCATGCCGATATTGAGCAAGGGGTTGCCCATAAGTGTTCTTCCTTGAAATTGAGAGTGCCCAGACCAGCCTCATCGCAGGCAAGCCAGCCCCACAGGGGAATGCATTCCAAGTGTGGGAGCTGGCTTGCCTGCGATAGCAATCTAATGGGCGCCACCTTACCAAACAGACTCAGCACCGACCAGAAAGCAAAACGCCAGCACGAGGCTGGCGTTTTGCATTTCAGGCGTCGATCAACGCGGCACTACCGGCTTGCGCGTAGGCTTGCCGCCCTTGCCCTTGGCCGCATCACTGCGCTCTTTGGCCGCCTGCTTGTTGCGCGCCTGGGCCGCAGCCTTGGCTTGTTCGCGCTTGTCCCACGGGTTGCTGCCGTCGCTGCCACGGGGTGGCAGGCCGGTGTGCTGGGTGAGGATCTTGGTGGTGGTTTCCTTGGCGACCTTATGGCTGCCCGCCGGCGTCGAGTTCTTGCGCCGGGCACTCTGGTAGCTGTCGGTGGACGGCTGGTGCAGCGGGATCAACTGGTCCTTGCCCGACCCGATCAGGTCGGCACGGCCCATGCGGGTCAATGCTTCACGCAGCATCGGCCAGCCCTTCGGGTCGTGGTAACGCAGGAACGCCTTGTGCAGGCGGCGCTGCTCCTCGCTCTTGACGATGGTTACCGCGTCGCTCTTGTAGGTGACCTTGCGCAGCGGGTTCTTGCCCGAGTGGTACATCGCGGTGGCGGTGGCCATCGGCGACGGGTAGAACGCCTGCACCTGGTCGGCACGGAAGCCATTGCCCTTGAGCCACAGGGCCAGGTTCATCATGTCTTCATCGGTGGTGCCAGGGTGCGCGGCGATGAAGTACGGGATCAGGTACTGCTCCTTGCCCGCTTCCTTGGTGTACTTCTCGAACATGCGCTTGAACTTGTCATAGCTGCCAATGCCCGGCTTCATCATCTGGTTGAGCGGACCTTCCTCGGTATGTTCCGGGGCGATCTTGAGGTAGCCACCGACGTGGTGGGTGACCAGCTCTTTGACGTATTCCGGCGACTCGACGGCCAGGTCGTAGCGCAGGCCAGAAGCGATCAGGATCTTCTTCACACCCGGCAACGCACGGGCACTGCGGTACAGCTGGATCAACGACGAGTGGTCGGTGTTCAGGTTCGGGCAGATACCAGGGAACACGCACGATGGCTTGCGGCACGCGGATTCGATCTCCGGGCTCTTGCAGGCGATGCGGTACATGTTGGCGGTCGGGCCGCCCAGGTCGGAGATCACGCCAGTGAAGCCCGGCACTTTGTCGCGGATCTCTTCGATTTCGCGAATGATCGACTCTTCGGAACGGTTCTGGATGATGCGGCCTTCGTGCTCGGTGATCGAGCAGAAGGTGCAGCCGCCGAAGCAGCCACGCATGATGTTCACCGAGAAACGGATCATGTCGTAGGCCGGGATCTTCTCCTTGCCATACGCTGGGTGCGGTACGCGGGCGTAGGGCATGCCGAACACGTAGTCCATTTCTTCGGTGGTCATGGGAATGGGCGGCGGGTTGAACCACACGTCCACTTCACCGTGCTTCTGCACCAGGGCGCGGGCGTTGCCTGGGTTGGTTTCCAGGTGCAACACGCGGTTGGCGTGGGCATAGAGCACCGCGTCGCCGCGGACTTTTTCCACCGAGGGCAGGCGGATCACAGTTTTGTCACGGGTCATGCGCGGGCTGGCCAGGATCTGCACAACCTTGGCTTCTTCCGGATCGTCCACCGGGCCTTTTTCTTGCTCAATGGCGCAGGCCTGGGTGTCCTGGGTATTCACGTACGGGTTGATGATCTTGTCGATCTTGCCCGGACGGTCGATGCGCGTGGAATCCACTTCGTACCAACCGGCTGGGGTATCGCGGCGGATGAACGCGGTGCCGCGCACATCGGTGATGTCTTCGATCTTGTGGCCCCACGACAGGCGCTGGGCAACCTCGACGATGGCCCGCTCGGCGTTGCCGTACAGCAGGATATCGGCGGTGGCGTCGATCAGGATCGAGTTGCGCACGCGGTCTTGCCAGTAGTCGTAGTGGGCGATGCGGCGCAGGGAAGCTTCGATGCCGCCGAGTACAATCGGCACGTTCTTGTAGGCTTCCTTGCAACGCTGGCTGTACACCAGGCTCGCACGGTCCGGGCGTTTGCCGGCCATACCGCCAGGGGTGTAGGCGTCGTCGGAGCGGATTTTCTTGTCGGCGGTGTAGCGGTTGATCATCGAGTCCATGTTGCCGGCCGCGACGCCGAAGAACAGGTTCGGCTCGCCGAGCTTCATGAAGTCGTCTTTGGACTGCCAGTTCGGTTGCGCGATGATCCCGACGCGAAAGCCCTGGGACTCCAGCAGCCGGCCGATGATCGCCATGCCGAACGAGGGGTGGTCAACATAGGCATCACCGGTGACGATGATGATGTCGCACGAATCCCAGCCAAGCTGATCCATCTCCTCCCTGCTCATCGGCAGGAATGGCGCAGGACCGAAACATTCGGCCCAGTACTTGGGATAGTCAAATAACGGCTTGGCTGTTTGCATGACGGTGACCGGTGTGAAGATGAAAAATCGCGGGCGCGGAATATAGCACAAAATTTGACCAATTCCGACGGCAGTAGTCGGAATTGTGGTGACCCCATCGCAGGCAAGCCAGCTCCCACAGGAGAACGCAGTCCACATGTGGGAGCTGGCTTGCCTGCGATGAGGCCCTTACAGGTGCTTGAAACTACTCGTCGTCGTCGAAGTTGTAGCTACCCGGCGCCAGGTTCTCGAAACGCGTGTACTTGCCGATGAACGCCAAACGGATAAACCCGATCGGGCCGTTCCGCTGCTTGCCGATGATGATTTCGGCAATGCCTTTGTGTTCCGTCTCGGGGTGGTACACCTCGTCGCGGTACACGAACATGATCACGTCGGCGTCCTGCTCGATCGCTCCGGATTCCCGCAAGTCGGAGTTCACCGGGCGCTTGTTGGGACGTTGTTCCAAGGAACGGTTGAGCTGGGACAGCGCCACCACCGGGCAGTTGAATTCCTTGGCCAGGGCTTTCAGGGAACGGGAGATTTCAGAAATCTCGTTGGTACGGTTGTCGCCGCTGGAACCGGGGATCTGCATCAACTGCAGGTAGTCGATCATGATCAGGGCGATGTCGCCATGCTCACGCACCAGGCGCCGGGTGCGTGCGCGCATTTCGGACGGACTGATACCCGCGGTGTCATCGATGAACAGCTTGCGGTCGTTGAGCAGGTTGACCGCCGAGGTCAGGCGCGGCCAGTCGTCGTCTTCCAACTGACCGGAACGCACCTTGGTCTGGTCGATACGGCCCAGGGACGAAAGCATACGCATGATCAGCGATTCGCCTGGCATCTCGAGGGAGTACACCAGCACCGCCTTATCGCTGCGCAACACGGCGTTTTCCACCAGGTTCATCGCGAAAGTAGTCTTACCCATGGACGGACGGCCGGCGACGATGATCAAGTCGGACGGCTGCAGGCCGCTGGTCTTTTCGTCGAGGTCGGTGTAACCGGTGGAAATACCGGTAATCGCGGCATCGGTGTTGAACAAGGTGTCGATGCGGTCGATGGCCTTGGTCAGCAGGTCGTTGACGCTGACCGGCCCGCCGGTTTTCGGGCGGGCTTCGGCGATCTGGAAGATCTGGCGCTCGGCTTCGTCAAGGATCTCGGCGGCAGTGCGGCCTTCGGGGTTGAAGGCGCTGTCGGCGATTTCGGTGCTGATGCCGATCAACTGGCGCAACGTAGCGCGCTCGCGGACGATCTGGGCGTAGGCCTTGATGTTGGCGACGGACGGCGTGTTTTTCGCCAGCTCACCGAGGTAGCCCAGGCCGCCCACTTGGGAGGTCTGGCCTTCCTTGTCCAGCTGCTCGGCCAGGGTGACCACGTCGATCGGTGAGTTCTGGTCGGCCAGCTTGGCGATGGCGCGGAAGATCAGGCGGTGGTCATGGCGATAGAAATCACCGTCCGAGACTTGATCCAGCACGCGTTCCCAGGCGTTGTTGTCCAGCATCAAACCACCGAGCACGGCCTGTTCGGCCTCGATGGAATGCGGCGGCACCTTCAGGGCAGCGGTTTGCAGATCGTATTGCTCAGGAGCGGAGATTTCGTTCATGGCCACTTGGAATTTGGGGTGTGTAGAAAAACAAAAGGCACGACCTGTAAACAGGATCGTGCCCGATGTTAACCGGCTGACACGCGAGGTGCCAGTCAGTTAGGTGCGACTTAAGCTGCTACCACGACAACGCGTACGGTGGCTTCAACTTCGGCGTGCAGGTGCACGGCTACGTCGAATTCGCCTACGTTGCGGATGGTGCCGTTCGGCAGACGAACTTCGCTCTTCTGCACTTCAACGCCGGAGGCGGTCAGTGCATCAGCGATGTCGTGGGTGCCGATCGAACCGAACAGCTTGCCTTCGTCACCAGCGGTGGCAGTGATAGTCACTTCCAGCTCAGCCAGTTGGGCAGCGCGAGTTTCGGCCGACGCTTTTTTGTCTGCTGCGGCTTTTTCCAGCTCAGCACGACGCTCTTCAAACGCAGCCAGGTTGGCAGCGGTTGCAGCGGTGGCTTTGCCGTATGGCAGCAGGTAGTTACGACCGTAGCCGGCCTTAACGTTCACTTTGTCGCCCAGGTTGCCCAGGTTGGCGACTTTTTCCAGAAGGATCAGTTGCATGTGAAAATCCTCTAACTTTTAACCTTCACCGTTCGCGTTATCGGCGTCTTTCGACGCCAGACGACCGCGAAAATCAATCAGGCTGTCAACAATGGCCAAGACCACGAGTAACGGATAGATCAGCTGCATGAACAGCACCAGCGTGACGTACAACCCCACCAGCCAAAACTTGGCCAGTCGCTTTTGCGCAGCAAGCCCATGAATCAGGGCCAGCCCGGCAAACACCAGCGGTACGCTGCAAATCGGCGCCAGCAAGGCCATCTGTGGGCCGAAGTTCGGCCCGACAACCATGCACGCCAGCAGCAA
Organism: Pseudomonas sp. FDAARGOS_380; assembly: GCF_002591235.1. Lineage (NCBI taxonomy): Bacteria > Pseudomonadati > Pseudomonadota > Gammaproteobacteria > Pseudomonadales > Pseudomonadaceae > Pseudomonas > Pseudomonas sp. FDAARGOS_380. The sequence continues at coordinate 1,175,798 of NZ_CP023969.1, forward strand.
CATCGCCGGCCCCGCTGGGATTCTGATACTGCGAAACTCGCGACCAAAACCACCCGGGTTGTACAACAACGCTTGCCAATAACGCCCAAGAATCAGGCTCAGCACGCTGACGACCTGCAACAAAGCCGCAATCAGGCCGGTCAGGACCGGAGCAATCAGTGACGCAAACCGCGCTCGCTCATCTACCGACAACTGCTGGTAGAGATCCCCGAGGGCCAACGGCAGGATCTTGACGATCTCCTGCGCCAGCGCCTCGATTTGCGGGCGGAAAGCCGCGCCAAGCATCACTGAGTACACCAACCCCAATGCCACGCTGACCAGCAGCGTACGGACCCAGGACTCACTTGCGCGCAAAACCAACGCAAGGCTCGATGACCCCAGCAGTACCAGAAGTACCCGTGGATCACCCATTTGCAGCCACCAGATCAAGGCCGGCAACAAACCCAGGGCAAGAACGCCAAGGGCGTCCTTCAAACCGCGCCGCAGCAGCACAAGGCAACCTGCGGCAGCACCCAACCAATAAAGCAACGGCAATGCCGCACATCCAGCCACTACCAGAGTGGCCTGCACGCGACCGCGCATGATGAACTCAGCTAAGGCGCGCATGCATTCAATCCCTTACTACTTGTCGACTGCCCGGTCTCAGCGGCCGTGGCTGTCGGTGTAGGCCAGCAGGGCCAGGAAGCGGGCACGCTTGATAGCGGTGGCCAGCTGACGCTGATAACGTGCTTTGGTACCGGTGATACGGCTTGGAACGATTTTGCCGGTCTCGGATACGTAGGCTTTCAGAGTGTTGAGATCTTTGTAATCGATCTCTTTCACGTCTTCAGCGGTGAAGCGGCAAAATTTACGACGACGGAAGAAACGTGCCATTTGATAGGCTCCTTAATAAGGTCCGTGGATTACTCGTCAGCGTTATCGCTGCTGTCACTGTCATCAGCGCTATCATCAGCACCTTCTTCAGGACGATCGCGACGCTCACGGCGCTCACTGCGGTTTTCTTCAGCCTTGAGCATCTCGGATTGGCCGGTAACGGCTTCTTCGCGACGGATGACCAGGTTACGGATCACTGCATCGTTGTAGCGGAAGTTGTCTTCCAGCTCGGCCAGGGCCTTGCCAGTGCACTCAACGTTCAGCATCACGTAGTGAGCCTTGTGAACATTGTTGATTGCGTAGGCCAGTTGACGACGGCCCCAATCTTCCAGACGGTGGATTTTGCCGCCGTCTTCTTCGATCAGCTTGGTGTAACGCTCAACCATGCCGCCGACTTGCTCGCTTTGATCCGGGTGGACCAAAAAGATGATTTCGTAATGACGCATGAATGCTCCTTACGGGTTGTAGCCTGCCGCTCAAAAACGGTCAGACAAGGAGTGAATGACACTTATGGATCTTGCCGCAGGGGAGGCACATCGGTGCCTGCCAGGAAGGCAAGGGGCGCAATTGTAGAGAAGGGGGAGAAGCGGCGCAAGGTAATTGGTGATTATTTGAACAACCCCAAGCACCACAAAAACAAATGTAGGAGCGAGCTTGCTCGCGAAAAAATCACAGACACCGCGCTCATTCAGGAAACCCGCGTTATCGTTGACGTTTTTCGCGAGCAAGCACGCTCCTACATTAAGATTGAGGCATGCCCCACACTGCAATTACTTCTTGGGCTTGGCCTTAGCCTTGGCACCACGCTGACGCTGGGCTTCAAACAGGCAAACACCCGTCGCAACCGACACATTGAGGCTGCTGACGCTACCGGCCATCGGCAGGTGTACCAGGTAATCGCAATGCTCACGGGTCAGACGACGCATGCCTTTGCCTTCGGCGCCCATGATCAGGATAGTCGGGCCGGTGAGGTCCTGGTCATAGATGCTGACCTCGGCCTCCCCCGCCGTGCCCACGACCCACAGGCCGCGTTGCTGGAGCTTCTCCAGGGTACGCGCGAGGTTGGTCACGGCCACCAGCGGAATCACTTCCGCCGCACCGCAGGCGACCTTGCGCACCACCGGCGTCAGGGTCGCGGACTTGTCCTTGGGCACGATCACGGCCAGCGCACCGGCAGCATCCGCCGAGCGCAGGCAGGCGCCGAGGTTGTGCGGGTCGGTCACGCCGTCCAGCACCAAGAGCAACGGCGCGCCTTCGGTACGGTCGAGCAGCTCGTCGAGCATCGCCTCGCCCCACACCTGGCTCGGGCTGACGTCGGCAACCACGCCCTGGTGAACGCCTTCGACCCACACGTCCATTTCACGACGTTCGGCCTGGCCGATGGCAACCTTGTTTTGCGTAGCCAACTCGACCAGCGCCTGTACGCGCGGCTCGCTGCGACCTTCGGCCAACCACACCTGCTTAACGCGCTTGGGGTGGTGACGCAGCAGTGCTTCTACGGCGTGCACGCCGTAGATTTTTTCCAGACTCATGACTTGGCCTTAGGTTTGCGCGACCCGCCGCTTTTTGCGGGAGCCGAACCCGCTTTTGGCGGGCCTTTACGGTGTTTACTTGGCTTGCTCGACGGTTTTTCCGCCCCTTGGGACTTTCCCCCAGACGCCGCTTTACCACCGCTTTTGGCTTCGTTGAGCAACTGCTGCTTCAACTCGCGGCTCTTGCGCAGCTCGGCGTTTTTCGCCGCGGCGTCGCTTGGGCGGTAGGCTTCAGGGGCCTTGTCCTTGGCGGAAGAGCGACGACCGGCCTTGGCAGGTGCAGGCTCAGCGGTGGTTTTCGCCGCAGCCGTTTTGCCTTTGGACGCAGGCGCTGTGGTTTCACCACGCTTTTTGCGACCCGCAGGCTCAGCTGGTTTGTCAGGCATGCCGAAGTCGATCTTGCGCTCGTCGAGGTCGACACGCATGACCTGCACTTCAACGGTATCGCCCAGGCGGAAGCTGCGACCGGTGCGCTCGCCCGCCAAGCGGTGATGCACAGGATCGAAGTGGTAGTAGTCACCCGGCAATGCGGTGACGTGCACCAGGCCCTCGACGTAGATGTCGGTCAGCTCGACGAACAGGCCAAAACCGGTCACGGCGGTGATCACACCCGGGAACGACTCGCCCACGCGATCCTTCATGAACTCGCATTTGAGCCAGTTCACCACGTCGCGGGTGGCTTCGTCAGCACGGCGCTCGCTCATGGAACACTGCTCGCCCAGCTGTTCCAGGGCCGCTTCGTCGTACGGATAGATCCGTGCTTTCGGAATGGTCATGGCACCAGCGCGCTTGACGTGCGGGGTGTTCTGCTTGGAATGGATCACGCTGCGGATCGCCCGGTGCGTGAGCAAGTCCGGGTAACGACGAATCGGCGAAGTGAAGTGGGTGTACGCCTCGTAATTCAGGCCGAAGTGGCCCTGGTTATCGGCGCTGTACACCGCCTGGCTCAGCGAGCGCAGCATCACGGTCTGGATCACGTGGTAATCCGGACGGTCTTTGATGCTGGCCAGCAGGGCCTGGTAATCCTTCGGCGTCGGGCCGTCCTTGCCTTTGTGCAGGGACAGGCCAAGCTCACCGAGGAAGGCGCGCAGCTTTTCCAGGCGCTCCGGCGGCGGGCCGTCGTGCACACGGTACAACGCAGGAATTTCGTGCTTCTTGAGGAACTCGGCAGTGGCCACGTTGGCCGCCAGCATGCATTCCTCGATCAGCTTGTGCGCGTCGTTGCGAGTGGTCGGGGTGATCGCCGCAATCTTGCGCTCGGAGCCGAAGACAATCCGGGTTTCCTGGGTTTCGAAATCGATCGCGCCACGGGTATGACGGGCACCCAGCAACACCTTGTACAGCGAGTAAAGCTGCTTGAGGTGCGGTACCACGCCAGCGTATTCGGTACGCAGGGCCTTGGCTTCGCTGGTCTTCGGCGTTTCCAGGATGGTGCTGACCTTGTTGTAGGTCAGGCGCGCCTGGGAGTGGATCACCGCTTCGTAGAATTGGTAGTCGGTCATTTCGCCGGTTTTGGAGATGGTCATCTCGCACACCATGGCCAAACGGTCGACTTTCGGGTTCAGGGAGCACAGGCCGTTGGACAGCTGCTCAGGCAGCATCGGGATCACGCGCTCAGGGAAATACACGGAGTTGCCGCGCACCTGGGCTTCGTTATCCAGGGCCGAACCGATCTTCACGTAGCTGGAGACGTCGGCAATCGCCACGTACAACTTCCAGCCGCCGGAGAACAGGCGCAGCTTGCCTGGCTTGGCTTCGCAGTACACCGCATCGTCGAAGTCGCGTGCATCTTCGCCGTCAATGGTGACGAACGGCAGATGGCGCAGGTCGATGCGTTTTTCTTTGTCTTTCTCTTCGACTTCCGGCTTGAGCTTGGCGGCTTCTTTGAGCACAGCCTCAGGCCAGACGTGAGGAATATCGTAGGTGCGCAAGGCAACGTCGATTTCCATGCCCGGCGCCATGTAGTTGCCGACCACTTCAACGATATCGCCCTGGGGCTGGAAGCGCGCAGTCGGCCAGTGGGTGATTTTCACCTCGACGAACTGGCCGACCTTGGCTGCGCCATTGCGGCCCGGGGTGATCAGCACTTCCTGCTGGACCTTCGGGTTATCCGGCACAACGAAGCCGATGCCGCCTTCTTCGAAGTAACGGCCGACGATGGACTCATGGGCACGGGACACCACTTCGACGATCACGCCTTCGCGGCGGCCGCGGCGGTCCAGGCCAGAAACCCGCGCCAGGGCACGGTCGCCATCGAACACCAGGCGCATTTGCGCCGGGCTCATGAACAGGTCGTCGCTGCCGTCGTCCGGGATCAGGAAGCCGAAGCCATCACGGTGGCCGGCAATGCGACCCAGGATCAGGTCCAGCTTGTCGACCGGCGCGTAAGTGCCACGACGGGTGTAGATCAATTGAGCATCGCGCTCCATCGCACGCAGACGGCGGCGCAGGGCTTCGAGCTGGTCTTCGGTGGTCAGACCGAATTCTTCAACCAACTGCTCGCGGCTAGCAGGCGAACCACGATCGGCGAGGTGCGCCAGGATCAGTTCGCGGCTAGGAATAGGGTTTTCATATTTTTCCGCTTCACGAGCGGCCTCGGGATCGAGGGACTGCCAATCGGCCATTAGAGAGTTTTCACCTTGTCTATATGCGGGTTAGTTTGGCATACGCGTATTGAAACGGGAAATTTCAGGTATCAACAAGCGTTTAAAAGCCCTTTGCGACCCCCGGCGCGCACCTTGCACGACCACTGGCGAAATTTTCCAGGCTTTTTTCATGGCAGGGGTTTACAGCTCAAATATCGCTCCGTATAGTGCGCGCCATCGACGACGGCAACGTTGTTGATGCTGCCCAGGTGGTGAAATTGGTAGACACGCCAGCTTCAGGTGCTGGTGATCGCAAGGTCGTGGAAGTTCGAGTCTTCTCCTGGGCACCAAATTCAGATCAAACCCGCGAAAGCGGGTTTTTTCGTTTCAGGCCTTTGATTTTTAACGGAAAAATTGATTTATATTTTTCGAATCAGGGGTTTACAGATCAAAAGCCCCGCCGTATAGTTCGCCCCATCAACAGCGGCAACGTTGTTAGATAATGCCCAGGTGGTGAAATTGGTAGACACGCCAGCTTCAGGTGCTGGTGATCGCAAGGTCGTGGAAGTTCGAGTCTTCTCCTGGGCACCAAATTCAGATCAAACCCGCGAAAGCGGGTTTTTTCGTTTCCGGGGTTTGAAAACTTCACCGGTGATTTCCCCCTCATCCGCACTTGAGAAGATTTATCGTTTATCCTTGCAATGATTTGTTGCATATAAGCGAGGAACACTTCGGATGATGATCCGTGACAACCGACTCAAGACATCCCTTCTGCGCGGCCTGACCCTCACCCTACTCAGCCTGACCCTGCTCTCGCCCGCCGCCCATTCTGCCGACAAGGTCTCCCTGACCTTATACAACGGCCAACACAAAGAAGTCGGCGATGAACTCGCCAAGGCCTTCGAAGCCAAGACCGGCATCCACGTCAACGTGCGCAAAGGCAGCAGCAACCAGCTGGCCAGCCAGGTCGTCGAAGAAGGTGAGCGCTCCCCTGCCGACGTCATCTACACCGAAGAATCACCGCCCCTGAATAAACTCGGCGAGCAAGGCCTGTTGGCAAAAATCGATGCCAGCACCCTCGATGTTCTACCCAAGGATTACGTGGGCAAAAACGGCGATTGGATGGGCGTGACCGCACGCACCCGCGTCGTGGCCTTCAACCCGAAACTGGTTGCTGAAAAAGACTTGCCCAAATCGGTGTTGGATTTCGCTGACCCCGAGTGGCAAGGCAAGGTCGGCTTCGTGCCCACCAGCGGCGCGTTCCAGGAACAAGCCGTGGCGATCATCAAGCTGCACGGTCGCGAAGCCGCCGAAGAATGGCTGACCGGCCTGCGCGCCTTCGGCAAGGTGTACAGCAACAATATGGTAGCCCTCAAGGCCGTGGAAAACGGCGAAGTGGCCACCGTGCTGGTGAACAACTACTACTGGTTTGCCCTGAAAAAGGAAAAAACCAATCTGGACTCCCAGCTGCATTACTTCACCGATGGCGATGCCGGCGGCCTGATCACCGTGTCCTCCGCTGCCGCACTCAAATCCAGCAAACATCCCAAAGAAGCTCAGCAATTGCTGGCATTTATGGCCAGCGAAGAAGGCCAGCGCGTGATCACCAACACCTCGGCCGAGTACCCGCTGCGCAAGGGTATGGAATCGAACCGTGGCCTCAAGCCATTTAGCGAGTTGCAGCCGCCGAAAGTCACCCCCGCAGACCTGGGTAACGCCGAAGAAGCTCTGGAACTGGAACGTGACGTTGGCCTGAACTGATGAACCCATCGCTTTCCGTCGCGGGGTTCACCCCCCGTCGCAAACGCCCGTCGATCTGGCTGCTGCTGCCCGTGCTGTTGCTGGTTGGCCTGAGCCTGTTGCCACTCGCCTATGTCGGGCTCAAAGCCTGGCAGGCGGGCTGGACGGAGGCGGTGCATCTACTGTGGCGGCCTTATGTGTTCGGGCTGCTGCGCAACACCCTGGCGCTGATGGTCGGCGTGACCCTGACCTGCGGCGTGATCGGCCTGTCCCTGGCCTGGCTGCTGGAACGCAGCAACCTGCCAGGTCGGCGCCTCTGGGGCGTGATTCTTTGTCTGCCGTTTGCGGTGCCGGCGTTTGTCAGCAGTTTTACCTGGGTGTCGCTGAGTGCCCAGTTCGAGGGGCTCGGCGGCGCGATTCTGGTGATGAGCCTGTCCAAATACCCGCTGGTGTTTCTGCCGGTGGCGGCAACGCTGCGCAATCTTGACCCCTCCCTGGAAGAATCGGCCCGCACGCTGGGGCTCAACCGCTGGGGCGTGTTCTTTCGCATCACACTCCCACTGTTGTGGCCATCGCTGCTGGCTGGCTCACTATTGATCGCACTGCACATGCTGGTGGAATTCGGCGCGCTGTCGATCATCGGCTTACAGACCTTCACCACTGCGATCTATCAGCAGTTCGAACTGGAATTCAGCAATGCCAATGCGGCGATGCTCTCGGCAGTGCTGCTGCTGATGTGCCTGACGCTGCTGTGGCTGGAGCTGCGCGTACGCGGCAAAGGCCGGCACGTGCGGATCGGCCAGGGCGCGGCGCGACACGCCGAGCAGGTTCGACTGGGCCAGTGGGCGCCATTGGGCCAGGTGTATTGCCTGGCGCTGGCGATCATTGGCAGCGGCATTCCGCTGGGGATGCTCGGGTATTGGTTGGCAGTCGGTTCGTCGGCAGCGTTTCCGATGGCCGAGATCGGTGAGGCACTGCTGTCATCCCTGGCGCTCTCGCTGGGCGGCGCCGCACTGTGCCTGGTACTGGCCGTGCCGGTGGGGTTGCTGGTGGTGCGCTACAAAGGCCAACTGGCGATCTGGGCCGAACGTTTGCCGTACCTACTGCATGCCCTGCCCGGCCTAGTGATTGCGTTGACCCTGGTGTATTTCGCCCTGCATTACGTGCCGGCGCTGTACCAAACCTCGGCGTTGTTGCTGATTGCTTATGCGCTGCTGTTTTTGCCGTTGGCACAGGCGCCGATTCGTACAGCGCTGAACAAGGCGGCTCCACAACTGGAAGAGGCTGCGCGCACATTAGGCGCATCGTCGTTCAGTGCGTTTTGCAGAGTCACCCTGCCGATCATATTCCCGGCATTGGGTGCGGCGTTTGCGTTGGTGTTCCTGGATGCGATGAAGGAACTGACGGCCACGCTGCTGCTGAGCCCGACCGGGTTGAATACCTTGGCGACGGCCGTCTGGGCGCATACCTCGAATGTGGAATTTGCAGCGGCGGCGCCGTATGCGGCGTTGTTGATAGTGGTGTCGGGGTTGCCGGTGTATCTGCTTACGACGCGGATGTATTTGAGCCGCTGAAACAGCTATCGCAGGCAAGCCAGCTCCCACAGTTGACCGCGCTCCAACTTTGGAATGCAGTTGAATGTGGGAGCTGGCTTGCCTGCGATGAGGCCAGTCCAGGCAACCTCAAGCCCTGAACTGCCCCAAACTCGCCTTCAACTGCGCCGCCAACCCATCCAGCACCTTGCCACTGGCCGTCGTCTCCACCACCGCCTGCGCCGCACGCTCGGCCTGGGCATGGATCACCTCCACGCGCCCACGCACCGCATGCGCGCCCTGAGCCTGATGCTCAGCCGCACGCGTCGCCAGGCCGATGGCAGCATGCACCTGCTCCACCGAAGCCTGTACCGTCTGCTGCAAGCGCACGCTGTCGCGCAGCACCAGCAGCCCCTCATTGGCCTGACGCCCGGCCTTGCCGATGGTTTCCACGGCCTCACGCGCGCCCTGCTGCAACGCGACGATATGCGCCTGGATATCGCCCGTAGAGCTTTGAGTCTTGCTGGCCAGCGCCCGCACTTCATCGGCCACCACCGCAAAGCCGCGCCCAGTCTCACCAGCCCGCGCCGCTTCGATGGCCGCGTTGAGGGCGAGCAGGTTGGTTTGCTCGGCGATGCCGTGGATCACGGTCAACACCACTTCAATCTGTTCGCTTTGCTGCGCCAGCCGTTCGATCACCTGGGAACCGGCCTGCACTTGCCCCGCCAACGCCTCGATCAAGCTGCCGACTTCGGCCGAGGTCCGTGAGTTTTCATCCGTGGCCTGGCGAATATCCACCACCTGCTGCAAGGCCGCCTGCATGGCGTGGCTTTCGGCCTGGGCCTCGTCGGCCATTTGCGACAAGGCGCGCAGACTCTCGGCCACTTCATCACGCTGCAAGCCCGCCGCCGCATCGGCGCCGGCATTGCGCAACGTCATGGCGCCGATTTCCACGCCGGTACGCTGGGCCACGTCGCCAGCCTCGCGCACGATGGGCTGCAACTTATCCACAAAGCGATTGACCGCCGAGGCCATATCGCCGATTTCGTCCTTGCTGTTGATCTGCACGCGCTTGGTGAGGTCGCCCTCGCCGGCCGCCAGGTCATCCATAGCGGCAATCAGCAGCTTCAGGCGATTGACCACGCGCCGGCCCAGCACGATAGCGATCAACAGCAATACGCCAAGCCCCACCAGTGCCAGGCCCATGCCGATGCGCCAGCGCAGGGTGCCCGCCGCGTCTTGCACGGCGCTGGCGGTATTGGCTGTCATTTGCGTGGCAGTGGCTTGCGCCGATTGCAGCCGGGCGCCCATGGCGCTGGCGCTGTCAGCTGCGGCGCCCTTGAGGCTGTCACCCACCAGTTGGTCACCGCTGGCGATCAGCGCGGCAAAGCGCTTATCCAAGGCTTGCAGGTCGGCCTCAACCGCTGCGGTCGACACACCCATGCGCACTTTGCCGATTTCCACACCGTTGGGGCTGATGGAGGCTTCGACGTAATACACGGACGGGTCTGTCTTGGCCGCGTCCAGCACCTTATCCAAGGCACGCTCCCCCGCACCCTTTGCCAGCAGGGCCTGGTTGATCGGGTTTTCTCGGTTCAGGTATCGGGTCAGGTGCTCGCCTGCGGCGTCGTCGTACACCACGAACAGCACATTGGGGTTGCGCTGGGCCCGGCGGGCGAACTCCGACAACGTGGGAACATCGCTGTCCCACATGGCACGGGGCGCGACCGACGCTAGCAGTTGCGCCATGTCATTGGCGGAGTCCTGCAGGTCTTTTTCCAACGTCGCACGCAACTGCTTTTGCTCTTCCTGCAAGCGCGTGGAAAGCCCGGCCGTCAGACGCTGGCGCGTGCTGGCAGACAGGCTGTCCAGGCTGGAGGTGACTTCCTTGCCAGCCTGGGCCAGCTCGCCAGACAACTTCTGGCTATCAATGCCCAGGCGATTGCCCAAATCGGCCTCCAGTGCCGTCACCGTGCTCCGCGTCAGCGCGACGGCCACCAGCACTTGCACCAAAAGAGCGATACCAAGGGTAACGAACACCGGCCGCAACAGACGGCTTTGTAACAACGAGAGAACGGCAGACACTGGAAATCCCTCCACCACGGGTGCCACTAATTTGATAGCACCTCGAAAGAGGGAAACACAGCAAGGGTCGTGCCGCCTGCCAGGCAGAAACGACAAAGGGCTCCCTGAGGAGCCCTTTGCCTGTTACATCAACAGCTTATTACGCGAACGGGTGACGCAGAACGATGGTCTCGTTGCGGTCCGGGCCCGTCGAAATAATGTCGATCGGTGCGCCAATCAGCGCTTCGACGCGCTTGATGTAGGCACGAGCGTTGGCCGGCAGCTCTTCCAGGGTCTTGGCGCCCACGGTCGATTCAGTCCAGCCCGGCACTTCTTCGTACACAGGCTGCAGGCCCACGTAGCTGTCAGCGTCGGTCGGGGCAACGTCGTTACCTTCAGCATCTTTATAGCCGGTGCAGATGTTGATGGTTTCCAGGCCGTCGAGTACGTCCAGCTTGGTCAGGCAGATGCCCGAGATGCTGTTCACATCGATAGCGCGACGCAGGATAACGGCATCGAACCAGCCACAACGACGAGCACGGCCAGTGGTGGCGCCGAATTCGTGACCTTGCTTGGCCAGGTGCGCACCGACGTCGTCGAACAGTTCAGTCGGGAACGGGCCCGAACCTACGCGAGTGGTGTAGGCCTTGGTGATACCCAGGATGTAGTCCAGGAACATCGGGCCAACGCCAGAACCGGTGGCAACGCCGCCAGCGGTGGTGTTGGAGCTGGTCACGTACGGGTAGGTACCGTGGTCGATGTCCAGCAACGAACCCTGGGCGCCTTCGAACATGATGTCTTTGCCAGCGCGACGCAGGTCGTGCAGCTCGGCCGTCACGTCCAGCATCAGCGGCTTGAGCAGCTCAGCGTATTCCTTGCACTCGGCCAGGGTCTTTTCAAACTCGATGGCGGGCTCTTTGTAGTAACCCACCAGCATGAAGTTGTGGTAATCCACCAGTTCACGCAGTTTGTCTTCAAAGCGCGGCATGTTGAGCAGGTCGCCCACACGCAGGCCACGACGTGCAACCTTGTCTTCGTAGGCCGGGCCGATGCCGCGACCGGTGGTGCCGATCTTCAGCTCGCCACGCGCCTTTTCACGGGCCTGGTCCAGCGCAACGTGGAAGGACAGGATCAGCGGGCAGGACGGGCTGATACGCAGGCGCTCGCGCACCGGTACGCCTTTCTCTTCCAGCTTGGTGATCTCGCGCAGCAGGGCGTCAGGTGCGACCACCACGCCGTTGCCGATCAGGCACTGCACGCCTTCGCGCAGGACACCCGACGGGATCAGGTGCAAGACGGTTTTTTCGCCATCGATGACCAGGGTGTGGCCAGCGTTGTGGCCACCTTGGTAGCGCACTACGGCGGCAGCATGTTCGGTCAGCAGATCAACGATCTTGCCTTTGCCCTCATCACCCCATTGGGTGCCCAGGACTACGACATTCTTACCCATAACACTTGTCCTCATTCGCGCAAACTTGGTGCCGGCGATGGCCGGCAGGAAAACTCAAGAAGCCAGTGGCGATACTTGCCAAAGCCCGTTCTGCTGAATCAATTGCCGGTCGCAGTCCGCTTCACGGGCGGCGGCCAATGGCTGCCCAGGCAAGGCCTGGACTACACGCTGACCCTCACGGCGTAACTGGCAAACCTGCTGCCAGAGCGCTGCGTCCGTACTGTCGGGCATCCAGATGCCACCAGACGGCAGCTCGACCTCAGCACGCCCCAGGGTCACCAGGGTTTTCAAATCGGTGGAAAAACCAGTGGCCGGACGCGCACGACCGAAGTCGGCGCCGATATCGTCATAGCGACCACCTTGGGCGATGGCCTGGCCAACACCCGGAACGAACACCGCGAACACCACACCGGTGTGGTAGTGGTAGCCGCGCAATTCACCCAGATCAAAATACAGCGGCAGCTCCGGGAACCGCGCCGACAAGCGCTCGGCAATCGCCAGCACGTCATCCAGTGCCGCCAATACCGGTGCCGGCGCATTGGCCAGGCGCTCACGCGCAGCCACCAGCACTTCACGACCGCCGCACAGGTCTACCAGCGCCCGCAGCATGCCAGCCAGCTCAGCAGGCACACCCTCGGTGAGGGCGATCACTTCATCGATCGCCTTGCGCTGCAGGGCATCGAACAACTGTTGCTCCACTTCACCGGACAACCCGGCGGCGCGCGCCAGGCCACGGTAGATACCGACGTGGCCCAGGTCCATGTGCACATCCGGCACATCTGCCAGTTGCAGCATGGCCAGCATCAGGCTGATCACTTCAACATCGCTGCTCGGGCTGGCATCGCCGTACAACTCGGCGCCCAACTGGATCGGGCTACGGGAAGACGACAAAGCGCGTGGCTGGGCATGCAGTACGCTGCCGGCATAGCACAGGCGGCTCGGGCCTTCGCGACGCAGGGTGTGCGCATCGATGCGCGCCACTTGCGGCGTGATGTCGGCACGGAACCCCATTTGCCGGCCCGATTGCGGGTCGATGACCTTGAAGGTGCGCAGATCCAGGTCCTGGCCCGCGCCGGTCAGCAGGGATTCCAGGTACTCGATATGGGGAGTCACGACAAACTCGTAACCCCAGCTCTGGAACAGATCCAACACCTGGCGACGCGCTACTTCAATGCGCGCAGCTTCTGGTGGCAGTACTTCTTCGATGCCATCTGGCAGCAGCCAGCGGTCTACCGTTGCCATTACGCCATTCCCCTTTGATCCGGGCGGCCAGCCCTCGGCCGAGCCTTGAGTGAAGCAGAAAATACCCGCCCCTTGCATAAACCACGCGCAAGAGCGACGTGACGAACGGCCTGCAAACGGCCTCGTCGGGCACTTTCCTCGAAAAACCTGTCACGCCTGCCGAATCAAACATGCAGACGCAAAAAAGCCGGGAATTTCCCGGCTGCCGCATCATACACCCGTTTTCTGAAAGGATCACCCCGCCAGGCATTTTAGCCGCCCGACGGAGTGCGCCTTACAGAATCACGGGCTGGTTACTTGGACTTTTCCAGGTAGCGAAAGAAGTCGCTGCTCGGGTCCAGTACCAGTACGTCGGTTTTGTTCGCGAAGCTTTCACGGTAGGCGCGCAGGCTACGGTAGAACGCGTAGAACTCCTGGTCCTGGCCGTAGGCCTTGGCGTAGATCGCCGCAGCTTGAGCATCGCCATCACCACGCGCCTCTTCAGACTCACGGTAGGCTTCTGCCAGCAGTACACGACGCTGACGGTCGGCATCGGCACGGATACCTTCAGCCAACTCGTTACCCTTGGCGCGGTGCTCACGCGCTTCACGCTCACGCTCGGTGCTCATACGCTCGAACACGCTGCGGTTCACTTCCTTGGGCAGGTCAATGGCCTTGACGCGAACGTCGACCACTTCAATACCCAATTCTTTTTCCGCCATGGTGTTCAGCGAACGGGTGATGTCCGCCATCAGCGCATCACGTTCACCGGATACCACCTCGTGCAGGGTGCGCTTACCAAACTGGTCACGCAGGCCCGATTCCAGACGACGGGACAAACGCTCGTCGGCAATCTGCTTGAGGCCGGAAGTCGCAGTGTAGAAGCGCTCGGCATCCTTGACGCGCCACTTGGCGTAGGCGTCAACCATCACGGCTTTCTTTTCCAGGGTCAGGAAGCGCTGTGTCGGTGCATCCAGGGTCATCAGGCGGGCGTCGAACTTGCGCACCTGGTTGACGTAGGGGACTTTCACATGCAGGCCCGGCTGGACATCCGCCTGGACCACGCGACCGAATTGCAGCAGCACCGCACGCTCGGTCTGAGCGACGATGTAGAAGCAGTTCCAGGCAGCGATGACCACGACGACGCCCACAATCAGGGCGGTCAGCGATTTATTGCTCATCAACGGCTCTCCCTGGTACGTGTTTGCTGTTGCAGCAAGTCAGCGGCCGCACGGGCGCTCGCTTCGTTGGCAGCGGCATTCGAACCGGTGGACGGTGCGCCAGTGCCGCTACGACCACCTTCGATCATCTTGTCCAGCGGCAGGTACAGCAGGTTGTTCTGCCCACCTTTGCTGCCGGTCACGAGAACCTTGCTGGTGTTGCTGAAGACTTCCTGCATGGTGTCCAGGTACAGACGCTCACGCGTGACTTCCGGCGCCTTGCGGTACTCGGCGACCAGCTTGGTGAAACGATCTGCCTCACCCTTGGCGCGGGAGACCACTTCATCGCGGTAACCGTTGGCATCTTCAAGGATGCGCTGGGCCTGACCACGGGCTTCCGGCACAACGCCGTTGGCATAGGTTTCAGCCTGGTTGCGCGAACGCTGCTCGTCTTCACGGGCACGGATCACGTCGTCAAAGGCTTCCTGCACTTCACGCGGTGCCGCTGCGCTCTGTACGTTCACCTGGGTAACGGTGATACCGGTACGGTAAGTGTCGAGGAAGCGTTGCAGACGCTCCTTGATTTCGCTGGCCATCAACTCACGACCTTCGGTGAGCACCTGGTCCATGGCGGTAGAACCCACCACGTGGCGCAGGGCACTTTCGGTTGCGTGTTGCAGGCTGATTTCCGGCTGATCAACGTTCAGCACGAAGTCTTGCAGGTTGCTGATCTTGTACTGCACGGTCAGCGGCACTTCGACGATGTTCTCGTCTTCGGTCAGCATCTGGCCCTGCTTGGTGTACGCACGCTCACGCGTCACGTTCTCCATGTACTTCTTGTCGATCGGCGGGAAATAGATATTCAGGCCCGGGCCGACAGTCTCGTAGTACTTGCCGAAGCGCAGCACCACGGCTTGCTCCTGCTCGTCCACCACGTACACGGCGCTGTAGAGCCATACGGCCGCCAGCACGACAAGACCCAGGCCCAGCAGGCCATAGCCACCGCCCTTGCTTGTGCGACCGCCGTCGTCACCACCACGTTTTTTCCCACCACCGAACAACCCATTCAGGCTTTCCTGCAGCTTTCGGAAGGCCTCGTCGAGATCCGGTGGCCCCTTGCGGTCGCCATTATTGCGGCGCTTACCACCCCAAGGATCCTGATTATTCGAGTTGCCACCCGGCTCATTCCAAGCCATAGCGCTCTCCATCTGATAAAGCAAAGACGCACCCACGGCGCGCCGACCAATGCTACAGAATGCCTGCTACTGCGGCACAACCGCTTTCTCAGGCTTTTATTGCAAAGTGTGTTGTTCGATGAACTCTGCCGGTACAACACCCTCTCGGCTGACCAGCCGATTGAGTTCCGAGCGTGGCAATCGAACAGCCAGCAAGCTGACACCTTCTTCGTCGTGTTCTTCTTTCTGTACCGCGCCCAGCTCGAAAAACTGTGCACGCAGTCGAGCAAAACGCTGCGGCAAGCGCAAGGTGCCGACGAACAAATCGCTGCCGAGCAATTCGGCAATGGCTTGTTCCAGCAGCTCCAGGCCGCTGCCATCTCGCGCCGACAGCCAGACCCGCTGGGGCTTGCCGTTCTCGTCGCGCTGGATCTGTGGCTCAACGCCCTCAAGCAAATCGAGTTTGTTATAGACCTCGAGGATCGGCAAGTCCTGGGCACCAATCTCGCCCAGCACCACCATCACCTGTTCAATCTGCAGCATGCGATCCGGTTCGGCCGCATCGATCACGTGCAAGAGCAGGTCGGAATTGCTCGACTCTTCGAGCGTAGACCGAAATGCCTCGACCAGCTTGTGGGGCAGGTGACGAATGAAACCCACGGTATCGGCCAGCACAATCGGCCCCAGGTCGTCGATATCCAGACGGCGCAGGGTCGGGTCGAGGGTGGCGAACAGTTGGTCGGCCGCGTACACGTCCGACTTGGTCACGTTATTGAACAATGTGGATTTGCCGGCGTTGGTGTAGCCCACCAACGACACCGTCGGGATATCCGCACGGGAACGGCCACGTCGCGACTGTTCACGCTGGCTGCGTACTTTTTCCAGGCGGCCCTTGATCTGGCGCAGGCGAACCCGCAGCAGACGCCGGTCGGTTTCCAACTGGGTTTCACCCGGGCCACGCATGCCGATACCGCCACCCTGGCGCTCAAGGTGAGTCCAGCCGCGAACCAGGCGCGTGCTCATGTGGTCAAGCTGGGCCAGTTCAACCTGGAGCTTGCCTTCATGGGTGCGGGCGCGTTGGGCGAAAATATCGAGAATCAGACCGGTACGGTCGATCACGCGACACTCGAAAACACGTTCGAGGTTACGTTCCTGACTGGGCGTGAGGGTGTGATTGAAGATCACCAGATCGGCTTCTTCGGCATGAACCAGGTCGCGCAGTTCCTCGACCTTGCCGCTGCCAATCAGGTATTTGGCGGTTGGCCGATGACGCGGTACGTTAAAAAACGCAACGGTCTCGGCGCCGGCCGAATTTGCCAACTCCTGAAACTCCTGCGGATCTTCGCGCGCCTCAGGGTCCTGTCCATCCAAGTGAACGAGGATTACTCGCTCACCACCACCGTGGCGCTCAAAGAACAAAGGAGACTCCTATCAGGCGTTACCTGGCTCAGCGTCACCCTGTTCATCACCTGCTGCGCTAGGCAGACGGATTGGACGAACTGGAACGACTGTCGAGATAGCGTGCTTGTAAACCATCTGGCTGACGGTGTTTTTCAGCAGGATAACGAATTGGTCAAACGACTCGATCGTACCTTGCAGTTTGATGCCGTTGACCAGATAGATGGAAACCCCAACTTTCTCTTTACGTAAAGTATTCAAGTAAGGGTCTTGTAGCGAATGCCCTTTTGACATGTGCCGCACTCCTTTAAGGATCAATAATAAAAATCGGAAAATAGATAGCTTATGGCCGTCACACCCCCAAGGATAGACGGCAATTGCAAGGACTCAGCTCAATATGGAGACCGTTCCCAAGTATTTCAAGGCGCGTGACAGATTGTCGCTGTCCAGGCTGTCCAACCAGTGCAACTCGCTCCAGCTGCGCAACCAGGTGAACTGGCGCTTCGCCAATTGGCGCGTGGCAATGATGCCGCGCTCCTGCATTTCGGCTGACGTCAGCTTGCCATCCAGATGATCCCAGACTTGGCGGTAGCCTACAGCACGTATCGAAGGCAGCCCTGCATGCAGGCCACCTCTTGAACGCAATGCTACGACCTCGTCCACAAACCCCTGTTCCAACATTAGTGTGAATCTTTGTGCAATTCGTTCATGCAACACCTGGCGGTTTGCCGGAGCGATGGCCAGATTCGCCACAGTATAGGGCAATTGTGACTGTCCAGATGCGCCTGCATCAGCACTTTGCGCACTTTGTTTCAGCCGATGTTCAGTCATGGTCTGGCCGCTGACACGCCAGACTTCCAGCGCGCGGGTGAGCCGCTGGGGGTCATTGGGGTGAATACGTGCCGCAGACACCGGGTCTACCGCCGCCAACTGGTCGTGCAGGGCCTGCCAGCCAAGGCGCGCAGCCTCTTCTTCAAGTTCGGCGCGCACCTGGGCATCGGCAGGCGGCATATCGGCCAGGCCTTCCTGCAACGCCTTGTAGTAGAGCATGGTGCCGCCCACCAGCAGCGGGATATTGCCCCGTGCGGTGATCTCGGCCATGGCCGCCAGGGCGTCGGTGCGAAAATCCGCCGCCGAATAGCTCTGCGCCGGGTCGATAATGTCGATCAACTGGTGCGGATATTGGGCCAATAGCGCTTTCGACGGTTTGGCGGTGCCGATATCCATGTCCCGGTAAACCAGGGCAGAGTCGACGCTGATCAGCTCGCAGGGCAGCACCTTGGTCAGCTCGATGGCCAGGTCGGTCTTGCCGGCGGCCGTGGGGCCCATCAGGAAGATGGCGGGGGGCAAGGCGCTCATCAGCGGCCGCGCAAGAACAGTTTGTCCAGATCGTCCAGGCCCATCTGGGTCCAGGTCGGTCGGCCATGGTTGCATTGGCCGCTGCGCTCGGTGTTTTCCATGTCGCGCAGCAGGCCGTTCATTTCCGGCAGGGCCAGGCGGCGGTTGGCGCGGATGGCGCCGTGGCAGGCCATGGTGCCAAGCAATTCGTTGATATGCGCCTGGATACGGTCACTGGTGCCGTACTCCATCAGGTCTGCCAGCACGTCGGCCACCAGGCGGTTGGCCTCGGCCTGCTTGAGCAACGCGGGAATCTGGCGGATCGCCAGGGTTTCCGGGCCCAGGCGTTGCAGCTCGAAGCCCAGCTTCTGGAACACACTGTGATGTTCTTCTGCGCAGTCGGCTTCACGCTGGCTCACCGCCAGGGATTCAGGCACCAGCAGCGGCTGGCCGCTGAGGCCTTCGCTGGCCATGGCGATCTTCAGGCGCTCGTACATGATCCGCTCATGGGCGGCGTGCATGTCCACCAGCACCAGGCCATGGGCGTTTTCGGCGAGGATATAAATGCCTTTGAGCTGCGCCAGGGCATAGCCCAGCGGCGGAATATCACCACCGCCTTCGGGCAACGCCACAGCAGCGCCCGGCTCGGCACCCGGCAGCGGCGCAAAAAACTCACGGTACGCCGCCTGGGCCTCGGCCACCGGCACCGTCGATTGCGGGCGCGGCGTGTATTGATACTGATAACCCGCACCGGCACCCGAGTTTGGCGCGGTGTAGGCTGGCTGCGCCTGTGGCGATTGCAGCAGGTTGGCCGCCAGGCTCATCTCACCCTGGGGGCCGAACTCGCCGGCTTCCGGACCGCTCGGCCGCACCACCGCTGTGACAATCGGCGCGGACAGTTGATCATCCGGACGCACGTCGCCCAGGGCGCGGTGCAGTGTGCCATAGAGGAAGTCATGCACCATGCGCCCGTCACGGAAGCGCACTTCATGCTTGGTCGGGTGCACGTTGACGTCGACCACCGAAGGGTCAACCTCAAAGAACAACACAAACGTCGGGTGGCGCCCGTTAAACAACACATCGCGATAAGCCTGGCGTACCGCGTGGGCCACCAGTTTGTCGCGTACTGCCCGGCCGTTTACAAAGAAATACTGCAAGTCGGCCTGGCTGCGGGAGAACGTCGGCAACCCGACCCAGCCCCACAGCCTCAAGCCATTGCGCTCGATCTCAATCGGCAGCGCCTGCTCCAGGAACCCGCTGCCACACACCGCCGCCACCCGCCGAGCACGCGCGGCGTCGTCGTTGGCTTCGTGCAGGCTGAGGATGGTCTTGCCATTGTGGCGCAGGTGAAAGGCCACATCGAAACGCGCCAAGGCCAGGCGCTTGATGACTTCTTGCAGGTGATCGAATTCGGTTTTCTCGGCCTTGAGGAACTTGCGCCGCGCCGGGGTATTGAAGAACAGGTCGCGCACTTCCACCGAGGTACCCACCGGATGCGCCGCCGGCTGGACTCGAGGCGCCATGTCGCGGCCTTCGGTTTCCACTTGCCAGGCTTGCTCGGCGCTACGGGTGCGGGAGGTCAAGGTCAGACGGGCCACGGAGCTGATGGAGGCCAGGGCCTCACCGCGAAAGCCCAGGCTCATGACCCGCTCCAGGTCTTCCAGGTCGCGGATCTTGCTGGTGGCGTGACGGGCCAGGGCCAGGGGCAGGTCATCCGAAGAGATGCCGCTGCCATCGTCACGTACCCGCAGCAGCTTGACGCCGCCCTGCTCTACGTCGACATCGATGCGTTTGGCACCCGAGTCGATGCTGTTTTCCAGCAATTCCTTGATCACCGACGCCGGGCGCTCAACCACCTCACCCGCGGCGATCTGGTTGGCAAGGCGCGGGCTGAGCAATTCAATGCGCGAGCCGCTGTTCAAGGTGGATTCGCTCATCACTGCGCCGCCAATGAAGTTCCGGGGATGGTCAACACCTGGCCAATCTTCAACTCATCGGTTTTCAGGTTATTGGCGCTGCGCAACGCTGCAGGCGTGACCTGGAAACGTACCGCCAGCATGGCAACGGTGTCACCGGGCTGCACACGATGGTCACGCGGGCCCTGAGCGATTTTGCCGGAGTCGCGCAGCCAGGCGATATAGGTGCCCGGCGGCGGGTTCTGCTGGAAGAACTGGCGCACACCGGCGCTGATCGAGCGCGCCAACGCTTGCTGGTGGCTGGCGCTGGCCAGTTTCGACGCTTCGTTGGCGTTGGAGATAAACCCGGTTTCCACCAGGATCGACGGAATATCCGGCGACTTCAACACCATGAACCCGGCTTGTTCCACGCGCTGTTTGTGCAGCGAGGTCACACGGCCGATATTGCTCAGGACTTTCTGGCCCACGTTGAGGCTGGAGGTCAACGAGGCGGTCATCGACAGGTCGAGCAGTACGCCTGCGAGCATCTTGTCCTTGTCATCAAGAGACACGTTGCCCGCGCCACCGATCAAGTCGGAACGGTTTTCGCTGTCGGCCAGCCAGCGCGCGGTCTCGGAGGTAGCGCCGCGATCCGACAGGGCAAATACCGAGGCGCCAAACGCAGCGGTTGAAGGCGCGGCGTCGGCGTGAATGGATACGAACAGGTCGGCGCCCTTCTTGCGGGCAATTTCGGTACGGCCACGCAACGGAATGAAGTAGTCACCGGTGCGAGTCAGTTCGGCGCGGTAGCCTTTCATACCGTTGACCTGGCGCTGCAGTTCACGGGCAATGGCGAGCACCACGTCTTTCTCATGCTGGCCGCGGGAGCCGGAAGCCCCTGGGTCTTCGCCACCGTGGCCGGCGTCGATCACCACGATGATGTCGCGCTTGCCTGCCGGGGCGGGCGGTGGCGGTGGCAGCTTGACCTGGGGCTGCGAAGGGTTGACCGGCACCGCAGGCACCGTCGCCACGCTCGGCGTTGGCGCAGGCGGCGGTGCGGCGTCGGCGGGGTTGTCGAACAGGTCGACCACCAGGCGGTTGCCGTACTGGGCGTTGGGGGCCAGGGAGAAGCTTTTGGGGGTCACGGCCTTTTTCAGGTCGATGACCACACGCAGGTCGGTCGGCGTACGTTGGGCCGAGCGCATGGCGGTAATGGGCGTGTTGGCGGTGGAGACTTTCAGCGGCGCGGCCAGGCTGGCACCGTTGATGTCGATCACCAGGCGATCAGGCGCCGTCAAGGTAAAGACGCTGTGCTGGACCGGGCCAGACAGGTCGAACACCAGTCGCGTGTTATCCGGCGCTCGCCACAGGCGAACACTTTTCACCTGTGAAGCAGCCAGAGCATTGACAGTCATTGCCGCAAGCAACACCCCCACGACAGCAACCAACGCGCGAAAGCGCATACCTAACCCCACCAATTATTTGAATTCCAATGCCAGAGCAGCACACCACGACTCAGCGCGTGGGCTCTGGGGCAACAACTTCAGCTGACGTCCGTGCTCATGCGGCGTAATGGTAATGGTCAGGTCCGGCTTTGGCAAAAAGCCTGTGCCTTTATTTGGCCACTCGATCAGACATAACGCATCCTCGTCGAAGTAATCACGGATGCCCATGAACTCCAGCTCTTCCGGATCGACCAGGCGATAGAGGTCGAAGTGGAAGGCGCGCACATCCCCGATCTCGTAGGGCTCGACCAGCGTGAACGTCGGGCTTTTTACCGCGCCAGTATGGCCCAGGCCGCGAATAATCCCCCGGGACAGTGTGGTTTTACCTGCGCCCAGGTCGCCCTCGAGAAAGATCAACCCGGCCCCTTGCGTGACCTGCGAAATACGCTGACCCAACGCGACCATGGCCTCTTCATCTGCCAAAAAAAGAATTACTTCAGGCACGGCGACTGCTCCTCCAGCAATTGACGAATGGCGGGGATCAGGTCGCTGGCAGCCAAGCCGCGACCAAAACTGCCCTGGCGGTCTCCGGCGGTCGCGTGCAACCACACGGCCAGGCAGCTTGCTTCGTACGCGGGCATACCCTGAGCCAATAGTGCGCCGACCAGGCCGGCCAACACATCGCCGAGCCCCGCTGCTGCCATCGCCGGGTGGCCTTGATCACACCGCGACACGCGCCCATCTGGGCTGGCAATCAAACTGCCAGCACCCTTGAGGATAGCCACTGCATTGAATTTCTGGCTCAACGCGCGCGCCACCTTAAGGCGATCAGCCTGAACCTCGGCTGTCGATAACCCCAACAAACGCGCAGCTTCGCCCGGATGCGGGGTAATCACACTATTGGCCGGAAGGCTGACGCTGCCGGTGGCGAGCTGATTGAGCGCATCGGCATCCCACACCTGCGGCTGGCTGGCATTGGCCGCGACCGACAACAGGCTCTTGCCCCAGGCGGCATCGCCCAGGCCTGGGCCGATGACGATCACCGAGATTTTTTCCAGCAGGCCCATCAACTGGTTGGCCGAGCTCACGCCAACGGCCATGACCTCCGGCAGCCGAGCCAGGGCGGCCGGCACATGGTCCGGCCGCGTCGCCAGCGAGACCATGCCGGCGCCGCTGCGCAGGGCACTTTCGCTGCTCAGCAACGCCGCGCCGCCAAAGCCACGGTCACCACCGATGACCAGCAAGTGGCCGAACTGGCCCTTATGGGCGTCCGGGGAACGCGCAGCCAGTTGCGGCAAATGGCCGGGCAACAACAGCTGAACGTCGGTAATTGGGTGTTTTGTCTGAGGCATGCGTCTTCAAGCTCCGATGTCTGGCAGAATTATACGCATCTAACCTGTGGTTTCCCGTGTCTCATGCCTGCTATTACCTCCGATCTGCCCGCCCTCGCCCAATCGATCAAAGACTGGGGCCGCGAGCTGGGCTTTCAACAAGTGGGCATCAGCGGCCTCGACCTGGCTGAGCATGAACAGCACCTGCAACGCTGGCTCGACGCGGGCTACCACGGCGAGATGGAATACATGGGCGCCCACGGCAGCAAACGCTCGCACCCGGACGAGCTGGTGCCCGGTACCTTGCGCGTGGTGTCACTGCGCATGGACTACCTGCCCGGCGACACCCAAATGGCGCAATTGCTGGCCGAGCCAGAAAAAGCCTACATCTCGCGCTACGCCCTGGGCCGCGATTACCACAAGCTGATCCGCAAGCGCGTGCAGCAACTGGCCGACCGTATCCAGACGCAGATCGGGCCATTCGGCTTTCGCGCCTTCGTCGACAGCGCGCCCGTTCTGGAAAAAGCCATCGCCGAACAAGCGGGCCTGGGCTGGATCGGTAAAAACACCCTGGTCCTCAACCGCAAGGCCGGCAGTTACTTCTTCTTGAGCGAACTGTTTGTGGATTTGCCGTTGCCGGTCGACCCACCTCACACCACCGAACACTGCGGCCGTTGCACGGCGTGCCTGGACATCTGCCCCACCAACGCTTTCGTCGGCCCTTACGTGCTGGACGCGCGACGCTGCATTTCGTACCTGACCATCGAACTCAAGAGCGCCATCCCCGAAGACCTGCGTCCACTGATCGGCAACCGCGTGTTTGGCTGCGATGACTGTCAGATCGTTTGCCCGTGGAATCGTTTCGCCCGCCCCACCGCCGAAAGCGATTTCAAGCCACGGCACAATCTGGATAACGCTGAACTGGCCGAATTGTTTATGTGGGACGAGGATAAATTCCTCAGCAGCACCGAGGGCTCGCCCCTGCGCCGCGCCGGTTATGAGCGCTGGTTACGCAACCTGGCGGTGGGCCTGGGCAATGCGCCCTCCAGCATTCCAGTGTTGGAAGCCTTGAAGGCGCGGCGGGACTACCCGTCTGAGTTGGTGCGCGAACACGTGGAATGGGCGCTGGAGCAACACGCTGCGCGCTAGTGAACGTCGTCGTTGTAGACGAACTTGGGCATTTCCCAGTGAAAACGGATCGCCAGCAGACGCAACAGGAAGCCACTGAACAGCGTCAACAGAATCGCTTGCTCGCTGGGCAGCTCCAGATATAGGCACAGCAGGTAGAACCACGCGGCCAGGAAAGACACGCTGGCATATAGCTCGCGGCGGAAGATCAGCGGGATGTCGTTACAGAAGATATCCCGCAGGATACCGCCGAATACCCCAGTGATGACCCCGCTGACCGACGCCACCAACATGCCGTGGCCCATTTCCAGGGCGGTCATGCAGCCGATCAGGGTAAAGGCCACCAGCCCCACCGCATCCAGCGCCAGGAACAGCGAGCGCAGGTGGCGCATCAAGGGTGCGATAAAGATCGTCACCAACGCCGCAACAGAGGTCAGCACCAGGTACTCCGGGTGCTTGACCCAGGTCAGCGGGTAGTGGCCGAGCAACACATCGCGCACCGAACCGCCGCCCAAGGCCGTCACGCAAGCGATCAGCACCACGCCGAACCAGTCCATGCCACGCCGACCCGCGGATAGGGCGCCAGTCATGGCTTCGGCGGTGATGGCGACGAGGTAGAGCATCAGCAACATGATGGCGATCCTGACAGAGAGGCCGGCAGTCTAATCATTTGCCGAGGGCACCAAAAGGGGGCACTTAGCGATAAACCGCGTCGCCTGCGATGGCGCCTCCAATGCCGCCGCAGAATCAAGCCTTGATGAAATGCTTGCGGTAATGCTGCAACTCGGCAATCGACTCGCGAATATCATCCAGCGCCAGGTGCGTGCTGCCTTTATGGAAGCTGTCTTTGACTTCCGGCGCCCAGCGCGCCGCCAGTTCTTTCAAGGTCGACACGTCGAGGTTGCGGTAGTGGAAGTAGCTTTCCAGCCCCTTCATGTGCGTATAAAGGAAGCGACGGTCCTGGCAGATGCTGTTGCCGCAGATCGGCGACTTGCCCTTGGGCACCCATTTTTCCAGGAAGGCGATGGTTTGGGCTTCGGCTTCGGCCATGCTGATGCGGCTGTCGCGCACGCGCTGGGTCAGCCCGGAGTTACCGTGGGTGCGGGTGTTCCACTCGTCCATGGTGGCGAGTACGGCGTCGCTGTGGTGGATGGCGATCACCGGGCCTTCGGCCAAGGTGTTGAGGTTGCTGTCGGTGACAATGGTCGCCATCTCGATGATGACGTCGGTGTCGGGGTTCAGACCGGTCATTTCCAGATCGATCCAAATCAGGTTCTGTGGGTTTTGCATGGCTTGATTCTCTTGGCACCTTGGCGTAGCCGGGCAGTTTAGCAGGCGGGGGCGTGCTAGACTCGCGACCGTTTTACCCAACTTTTGCATTATCGACACGGAACACCAATGGCCAAACGCCAGCTCAACCGTCGCCAAAACTGGCGCATCGAAAAGATTCAAGGTGAACGCGCCGCCCGCGCCGCCAAACGTGAATCCTCCGCCGTGGAAGCGCTCGAGGGCGGCGACCTGGGCCCCGAACAAACGGGCCTGGTGATCGCGCACTTTGGTGTGCAGGTCGAAGTCGAGGCGCTCGAAGGCGAACTCGCAGGCCAGGTGTTCCGTTGCCACCTGCGCGCCAACCTGCCTGCGCTGGTCACCGGCGACAAGGTGGTGTGGCGTGCCGGCAACCAGGGCATCGGCGTCATCGTCGCCCAGTTGCCGCGCAGCACCGAACTGCGCCGCCCCGACAGCCGTGGCCAGCTCAAGCCGGTGGCGGCCAACGTCGACATGATCGTAATCGTGTTCGCGCCGCTGCCCGAGCCCCATGCCAACCTGATCGACCGTTACCTGGTCGCGGCTGAGCATGCTGGTATCCGCCCGTTGCTGCTGCTGAACAAATTCGACCTGATCGACGAGCAGAACGCCCCGGCGCTCAATGCGTTGCTGGCGGTCTACCGCACCCTGGGCTACCCGGTGCTGGAAGTGTCGGCTCACCACGGCAACGGCATGGAACAGCTGCAACAGCAGTTGGACGGGCGGATCAGCGTGTTCGTCGGCCAGTCTGGCGTGGGCAAGTCGTCGCTGGTCAACAGCCTGTTGCCGGAAGTCGAAACTCGCGTGGGCCCGCTGTCGGAGCTGTCCGGCCAGGGCACCCACACCACCACCACCGCGCGGTTGTTCCACTTCCCGGGCGGCGGCGAGTTGATCGACTCACCGGGTATTCGTGAATTCGGCTTGGGCCACGTCAGCCGCAGCGATGTGGAAGCGGGCTTCATCGAGTTCAACGACCTGATCGGCACCTGCCGCTTCCGTGACTGCAAACACGACCGCGAGCCGGGTTGTGCGTTGCTCAAGGCACTGGAAGATGGGCGCGTGCAGCAGCAGCGGATGAACAGCTATCGGTCGATTATTGCGAGCTTGCCTGAGAGCAGCTACTAAGCTGCCCCCACCTCTGTAGGAGCGAGCTTGCTCGCGAAGGCCTCAAGCGCAACGCGGGCATCCTTGATACACGCGTTATCGTTGACGTTTTTCGCGAGCAAGCTCGCTCCTACAATGCAGATACAACAAGGCCGCGATCATCGCGGCCTTGTTGTATCTGGAGCTTACGGCTTCGGCGCAGGCGCCGTAGGGTCCTTGACGCCCCCATCATCAAACAGGTTCAGCTTCTGGCGCAGCTCATGGGCCGGCAGCGGTTCCTGCTCCGGCGGCAGCGCGTTCGGGTCGGCCGGCACTTCGCCAGGCGCGCCCTCGCCCTGGGTCGGTGCCGGTGGCGGTGGTTGATCGCCTTCAATCGCACGCTGGGCTTTTTTGGTCAGCACCACGATGTCGATACGGCGGTTGACCGGGTTGAACGGGTCTTTGGGATCAAACAGCTGCGAGGAGGCAAAGCCCACCACGCGCGCTACTTGCGGGTCCGGGTAGCTGCCGGCCACCAGCGCACGCCGGGCGGCGTTGGCGCGGTTGGCCGAGAGTTCCCAGTTGCCAAAATCGCCCTGGCCCGCGTAGGGCTTGGCGTCGGTATGCCCGCTGATGCTGATCTTGTTCGGCACCGCCTTGATGGTGTCAGCCATGGCCAGCAGGATGTCTTCAAAGTACGGCTTCAAGCGCGCACTGCCAGAGTCGAACATCGGCCGGTTGGCCGCATCGGTAATCTGGATGCGCAGCCCTTCGGGGGTGATTTCGAAGGAAATCTGGTCCTTGAACTTCAGCAACTGTGGGTTTTCTTCCACCTTGTTCTGCAATTCCTGCAGCAACAGTTCCAGACGCTCCTGTTCGACCTGTTCGGCCATGGACTCGACAGTGTCGCGCTCAATCGGAATTTTTTCCTGGGGCGACTCCGTTTGCACTTCCGGGTTGATGGTGCGCTCGGGCGCCAGTTCCGGCGAGCCGCCCAGGTCAATGACAAACGGCGTGCCGCTTTCCGAAAAGCCAATCGGGTCTTTGAAGTAGCCGGCGATGGCGATCTTCTGTTCTGGCGTAGCGGTGGACATCAGCCACAGCACCAGAAAGAACGCCATCATCGCCGTGGCAAAGTCGGCGAAGGCGATTTTCCAGGCACCGCCATGGTGCCCCGCAGCGAAGCGCTTGACGCGCTTGATGATGATCGGCTGGTTGTTTTCCATGGCTTAGCGACCGCGAACCGCTTGTTCCAGCTCGGAGAAACTCGGGCGATGTTTCGGGTACAGCACCTTGCGCCCGAACTCCACGGCCAACGACGGCGGCATGCCCGACGCCGATGCCACCAGGCACGCCTTGATCGCT
Source organism: Pseudomonas sp. FDAARGOS_380 (assembly GCF_002591235.1). NCBI lineage: Bacteria > Pseudomonadati > Pseudomonadota > Gammaproteobacteria > Pseudomonadales > Pseudomonadaceae > Pseudomonas > Pseudomonas sp. FDAARGOS_380. The sequence continues at coordinate 1,203,418 of NZ_CP023969.1, forward strand.
TCGTAGAGGTTGATCTCTTCCTTGGCATCGTGGGCCAGGGAAGTGGCGAGCGGGCCGAAGAAACCATAGGCGGCGAGAATACCGAAGAAGGTGCCCACCAGCGCCGCACCTACGTGCATGCCGATGGCCGCCTGATCGCCCTCGCCCAGGGACGCCATGGTCACCACGATGCCCAGTACCGCCGCGACAATACCGAAACCGGGCATGCCGTCGGCGATGCCGGTCACGGCGTGGGACGGATGCTCCAGCTCTTCCTTGAGGCTGAACAATTCCATGTCGAACAGGCCTTCCAGTTCGTGGGGTGCCATGTTGCCGGAGGACATGATGCGCAGGTAATCGCAGATATACGCCGTCATGCGCTCGTCTTTGAGCACGGCCGGGTACTTGGCAAAAATCGGGCTGGCTGCGGCGTCTTCGATATCACCCTCGATCGCCATCATGCCTTCACGGCGGCTCTTGTTGAGGATCTCGTAGATCAGCCCCAGCACTTCCAGATAAAACGTGTGGGAGAAGCGCGAGCTGAACATGCCCAGGGACTTCTTGACCACGTGCATGGTCATATAGCCTGGGTTGGCCTGCAAAAATGCGCCGAACGCGGCACCGCCGATAATCAGCACTTCGAAAGGCTGGATCAGTGCGGCGATTTTACCGTGGGAGAGGACGTACCCTCCGAGCACACTTGCGATGACGACAATGATGCCGATAATTTTAGCCATAGGAGAGGGGTACTTGCGCCGTCGGGTTCATGGACATAGGGGGGTGTTGCACAAAACTCTTGTTCTACTTATCGGCAAAACTGCGCCAGACTATAGCCCGTTAAGGCGAAAAGCCAATTAGGCCCGTTCCGGGCGTGTTGAACGCAAGTGATGATCGCGCCCCAATCATGGCAATTGAACCGACAGTCCCAACGAACCGCCCCACTACCCTCGCCGCTTGGATCAAGTGCCTGGACGATGTGCTGCTGCCCGTGCCCCAGGCCAGTCATGAGCGCGTGTGCAAAGCCATTCGCGATAGCCGCAGTTCATTGCGAGATATTGCTGAGCTGATGCACAACAGCCCGGCCCTGGTGTTGAGCGTGATGCGCGAAGCCAACAGCCAAGCCCACGGCAGCCTGGCCGAACCTGCGGAAAACCTTGAAGTCGCGCTTAACCGCCTGGGCCTCAAACGTGCCGAGGAGTTGTTGGCGCGCCTGCCTTCGGTACCCGCCCGCGAAATCCCCGTGGCCTTGCGTCAGCTGCTGCTGATCAGCCAGCACGCATCCCAGCAAGCCAACGGTTTGTTCGGCAGTCGCCTGGCGCGGTTATGGCAGGACATCCACTGGGGCAGCCTGCTGTTTTTGTCGCCACTGTGGCCAATGGCCGTCGCCTACCCCAAGCTCCTGGAAGAATGGGAATTGCGGGTAATCCATAAAGGCCAATCGGCGCGCCAGGTCGAGCAACAGCTGTTCGGCGTGCGCTTGCTCGACCTGTGCCTGGGCCTGACCGAAGCCTGGCATTTGCCGATCTGGGTTTCACAGGGCTACAAGTTGCTGCTGGCCGAGCAACGCCTGCTGGTCAAGGCGCTGCACATTGCCCGTCAAGACGACGCCCTGCGCCACCAGCAATTGCTCGATGCCGAGCCCAACCTGCGGCGCTGGCTGAACCAGCCGGCCAACACCGTGCTGCTGGCCAATGGCCTGGCGATGTCGGCCCAGGAATCCTGGACCTGCCCGCACACCGAGCGCTGGCAATACCTGACGGCGCTGTACCTGCAAACGCCATTGAGCGATGTGCAACAGCAAGCCCACCAGCAAGCGGTGACCAGCGCTCGCACCACCTTGATGCCCGACCTCTGGCACCCGGCGCTGTCACTGATCTGGCCGTGGCATGTGCAGAAAGTCCATCGCGGTTTGCTGCCTGCACCGCCTCCGACTGCCGAAGCCTTGGCCGTGTGGCGCACGCGTTGCACCGAGTTGCTGGTGGAACCGAGCCGCTTTGCCAACGCCATGCACCTGACCACTTGCGCCAAGGAAGCCCTGGTGGCCAGTGGCATGCAGCGGGTACTGATATTCATGGCCGATCGCGCCTTGAGCACCTTGCGTGTGCACCAGGCCGACGGTCTGCCCAAGGACGCGGCTCACCTGAGCCTGGATGTGGTCAACAGCACGTTGCTGCAACGCCTGCTGGAAAAGTCCGCCCAGGTACGCCTGAACCCCGACAACCATGCGCAGTTTTCCGCCTTGCTGCCACCGATCCTGCGTCGTCTGTTTATTGGCGAGCACCTGCTGCTGCGCTCACTGAGCTGCAACGGCCGCGTGGTCATGCTGATCGTGGCGGACCAGGGCGGCGGGCCGTTCTCGGAAACCACCGTGCAAGCGTTCGGCAAAACCGCCCAATGCATCGAGAAAGCCCTGCACAGCTTTACCAACCGCAGCGCCTGATGCTTGCGCTACAATCACCGGCCTTTATCGCCAACATTTGTGCCCAGGAGACCTCACATGCCTGACTTCTCTGGCTTGCCGCTGGTGATCGAATCCGCCGACCTGTCGAGTCGCCTCGATTCCAAGCACTTGATACTGGTGGACCTCACCAGTGCTGCCCGCTACGCCGAAGGGCATATCCCCGGCGCGCATTTCGTTGACCCCAAGCGCACTCAACTGGGCCAGCCTCCGGCACCCGGCCTGCTGCCGAGCAAGGCCGACCTGGAAAAACTGTTCGGCGAACTGGGCCACACCCCGGACGCTACCTATGTGGTCTATGACGACGAAGGCGGCGGTTGGGCTGGGCGTTTTATCTGGATGCTCGACGTGATCGGCCACCAGAAATACCACTACCTCGACGGCGGCCTGCTGGCATGGCTGGAGGAAAAGCGCCCGCTTTCCACCGATGCACCCCCAGCAGCCGGCGGCCCGGTCAGCCTCACGCTGCACGATGGCCCTACCGCCACCCGCGAATACCTGCAAAGCCGTCTCGGCGCGGCCGACCTGGGGATCTGGGACGCCCGTGGCCCGCTGGAGTATTCCGGCGAGAAAGTGCTCGCAGCCAAGGGCGGCCACATTCCCGGCGCGGTGAACTTCGAATGGACCGCCGGCATGGACAAGGCGCGCAACCTGCGTATCCGCCGTGACATGCCGCAGATCCTCGAAGACCTCGGGCTGACCAAAGACAAAGAAATCATCACCCACTGCCAGACTCACCACCGCTCTGGCTTCACCTACCTGGTGGCCAAGGCGCTCGGTTATCCGCGAGTCAAAGGTTATGCCGGTTCCTGGGGCGAATGGGGCAACCACCCCGACACCCCCGTTGAGATTTAAGGTTTAAGGACAGTTATGAAAAAGCAGTTGTTTATCCTCAGCCAGTACTTGCTGCCGCACCACTTGCTGTCGCGCCTGGCCGGCTGTATCGCCGAGTGCCGCGTGCGCTGGTTCAAGAACGCCTTCACTGCCTGGTTCGCCAAGCGCTACCAGGTGGACATGTCCCAGGCCCTGGTGGAAGACCTGAGCGCCTACGAGCACTTCAACGCCTTCTTCACCCGCGCGCTGAAAGACGGCGCCCGCCCGTTGGATCCAACCCCAGGCGCAGTACTGAGCCCCGCCGATGGCGCGGTCAGCCAACTGGGCCCGATCGAACATGGTCGTATCTTCCAGGCCAAGGGCCACAGTTTCAGCGTACTGGAACTGCTCGGTGGCGATGCGGCAATGGCTGCGCCGTTCATGGGCGGCGAGTTCGCGACTATTTACCTGTCGCCCAAGGACTACCACCGGGTGCACATGCCATTGGCCGGTACCCTGCGCGAGATGGTGTATGTGCCGGGTCGGATTTTCTCGGTCAACCAGACCACCGCCGAAAACGTGCCGGAGTTGTTCGCCCGTAACGAGCGCGCTGTCTGCCTGTTCGACACCGAACGCGGCCCGATGGCCGTGGTGTTGGTGGGTGCGATGATCGTTGCGTCGATTGAAACCGTGTGGGCCGGTTTGGTAACGCCGCCCAAGCGCGAGCTGAAAACCTTCCGCTACGACGAAGCGGCCCGCGCGCCGATTCATCTGGAAAAAGGTGCGGAACTGGGTCGTTTCAAACTGGGCTCCACCGCCATCGTGCTGTTCGGGCCAGACCAGGTGAAGTGGGCTGAAGAATTGGCAGCGGGTACACCGGTGCAGATGGGCCAGGGTATCGCCTTGCCTAAAGCCTGATATTGCAGTTGATCGTTCCCACGCGGAGCGTGGGAACGATCAGCTGTGGGGTTATAGCTGACCGTCGCGGTCACGTAAGCCCAGCAGATACAGCACGCCATCCAACCCCAAGGTCGAAATCGCCTGCTTGGCCGATTGCTTGACCAACGGCTTGGCACGGAACGCCACGCCCAACCCGGCAATCGCCAGCATCGGTAGGTCATTGGCGCCGTCGCCGACCGCGATGGTCTGCTCCAGGCGCAAGCCTTCCTTGTGGGCCAACTCCTTGAGCAGGTCGGCCTTGCGTTGCGCGTCGACAATTGGCTCCACCGCCACGCCAGTCACTTTGCCATCCACCACTTCCAGCTCGTTGGCGAATACATAGTCAATGCCCAGCTTGGCCTGCAACTGCTTGGCGAAGTAAGTGAAGCCGCCGGACAGGATGGCGGTCTTGTAGCCCAGGCGCTTGAGTTCGGCGAACAGGGTTTCGGCGCCTTCCGTCAGGCGCAACGACGCGCCGATCGAATCCAGCACGCCCACGTCCAGGCCCTTGAGCAACGCCAGACGTTCCTTGAAGCTGGCACGAAAATCCAGCTCGCCGGCCATCGCCCGCTCGGTAATCTCAGACACTTGCTCGCCCACACCGGCCGCCTTGGCCAGCTCGTCGATGACTTCGGCTTCGATCAAGGTGGAGTCCATGTCGAACACCGCCAAGCGGCGGTTGCGACGGAACAGGGAGTCTTCCTGGAAGGCGATATCGACATTCAGTTCCTGGGCCACGCTCAGGAAGTCGGCGCGCAGCGCTTGCGCGTCAGCCGGTTCGCCGCGCACGGAGAACTCGATGCAGCCCTTGCCCTTGTCGGCCGGAGTGTCTAATGGCATGCGACCCGACAGACGGTCGATATGGTCGATATTCAATCCGTACTGCGCGGTAATGGAGCTGACGCGCTGCAACTGTTCAGCCGTTACCTTGCGGGTCAACAGGGTGACGATATGGCGCTTTTTGCCCTGGCCTTCGACCCAATGTTGGTAATCGGCTTCGGACACCGGGGTGAAACGTACCTGTTGATCGAGCTTATACGCCGTAAACAGGATGTCCTTGAGTACCGAGGAGGCCTGTTCGGTGCTGGGGATTTCCACCAGGATGCCGAACGACAAGGTGTCGTGGATCACCGCCTGGCCGATGTCGAGAATGTTCACACCACCCTGGGCCAGGACGCCGGTAATGGCTGCGGTGAGACCCGGTCGGTCTTCACCCGTGATGTTGATCAGGACAATTTCGCGCAAAGCGCACCCCCAGGCTGGAAAAAAACCGCATTCTACCCACTTTCAGTGACCATCGGGCACAGCCAGCGCTTTGCCGGCCATGGGCCTGTCGCTATACTGCGCGTCAACTTCACGGACCAAGAGCCGAGCGCAAGTGAACCGGCCCACGCCAGTAAAAACCGATAACTTCTTCCTGCTGATCTTCCGGGCACTGCGCTATCGCCGTGTACCGATTGCATTGCGCATTGCCAGCCATAACGTGATCCTGGTCGCTCTGGCCCTGGTGATCTACGCCTGCGTGATGGGTTTGCAGTTCAAGCAGGCCATGCACGAGCAAGCTGATGCCCTGGGCGCGAGCCTGACAACCCAGACTGCCACTTCGGCGACTGAGTTGCTGGTGTCCAACGACATCCTCAGCCTCAACGTGCTGCTCAACAACCTGACCAAGAACCCGCTGGTGGCCCACGCCGCTATCTATAGCGTGGACAACCGGATCATGGCCGAGGCCGGGCAGCGCCCGAAAAACGGCCTGCTCGGTGAGGCCGAAGGCCTGTACCAGAGCAATATTACGTTCCAGGACGTGAAGGCCGGCCAACTGCGTATCAGCCTCGACATGCAGCAGTTCCAGCAGCCGATGACCATCAGCCTGCAAAGCATGGGCATCCTGAGCGCGATTCTGCTGGCTTTGGCCCTGGCCTTGAGCCTGCGCCTGGGTCGGCATATCTCCACGCCGTTGATGCAACTGCGCATCTGGCTGCGGGATATCGACGAACACACCCCGGCTACCGATCGCCAGGACGAAATCGGCGACCTCGCGCGCCAGCTCCACGCCAGCTTTGCCCCGGAGCCCAAAGCGCCTGAAGTCGAGCCCGAGCCTGAGTACGACGACACCGAGGACTACACCGACGAGCCTGAGTTTGAAGTGCGCGACCTGCGCGACCCAGGCTTCGACGACAGCGCCCCGGTGGCCGGCCTCAAGCCTGCGCCGCGCCATGTGATCAAGGCCGAGGAAGACGAGCTGGACGACGAAGACCCGTTCGCCGACCTGCGCGACACCTCGGCAGTAGCACCGGCTGCCGCACCGAAACCGGTTGCGGTCAAGAACGCCGAGCCGCAGCACAGCGCCGTACTCGCCGTGCAACTGGGTGCCCAGGAGCAACTGCGCCGCCTGCCCCGTGCCCGCCTGACCGAACTGCTCGAACGCTACCGCGACTGCCTCGACCAGGCCGCCTCGCTCTACCAGAGCGAACTGCATACCCTGAACGATGGCAGCACGTTGATGCTGTTCCACAGCGAAGACAGCGGCGAAGACTACCTGACCAATGCCATCTGCTGCGGCGAGCTGTTGCGCGCCCTGGGCCACGCCCTGCAGATCGAAGTGGCCGACAGCGGCATTACCCTGCAACTGCAGCTGGGCCTAACCGTGGGTGACGACCTGTTTGGCATGAGCCAGATCGACCTGCTGCTCACCGAAATCGCCCAGGATGCCCTGGCCCTGTCCCAGCACAGCCGCAACCTGCTGCTGGTGGAGCGCAAGATCAGTGAAGACACGCTGATCCGCCAACGCGCACGTATCCGCCCGATTGCCAGCCCTGAAGGGGCCAGCTGTGTGGAGCGGTTGATGGAGCCGTATCCGTCGATGCTGGAACGGCAGTTGGCGCGGATGCATGAGACCCGCAAGCCCTAAGGCTAAGGCTTTTTGTAGGAGCGAGCTTGCTCGCGAAAAACTCACAGACGCCGCGTTTATTCAGAAAGCACGCGTTATCGTTGACGCTTTTCGCGAGCAAGCTCGCTCCTACAGAACAGCCCAATAAAAAGGCCCGCTTATTCAGCGGGCCTTTTGTTTGTGCGCTATTCAGATCAGAACCTGAACACTTCCAAGTCCGTGCGAATCGGCGTGGCCATCGGCATCTTCGGTTTTTCCGGGGCCGCAGGCTTGGCCTGGGCCGGGGCTTGCTTACGCGGCTGCGCTTCGGCAATCGGCGGCTGGTTGGCCAATGGCTTGAGCGCCACCGACAACTGCTGTGCCAGGTGCTGCAACAGCACACCCTGGGCCTGGACCTGGGACGCGGTGGTGCCGGCATGTTCTTCCTGCAGGTGCACAATGCGGTTGTCCCGCACTTGCCCGCGACGGTCGATCAGGCGCCACTGTGCGTCCAGGATCGCCGGTTGCGACTTGCCGGAGTCCAACCGCGTGATAGTCAGCAACACCTGTACATCCGGGGTGAACCCGGACGGTCCCGGTGCCAGGACCACACGCTGGCTGTCTAGCTGGCCGGCGACCTGACGCAACATCAACTGGTTGATATCCGACGACAGGCTACCCGCCCAACGACCATCAGTGGAACCTTGCAGGCTACCGTCGTTCTGACGTTGAAGCAGGGTTTCGCGTTGCAGGTAGTCGGCAACGACTACCGGCCCCAGCAATACTGCCATGCCAGCGGTTTGAGCTGGCTGAGCCGGACTTCCGCTGTCCAGCTGGTACAGCGACACCGGTTGGTGTGTGCTGCAACCCGCCAACCCCAAAAGGCCAGCGAGCATCAAAAATAGAGGAAGGCGTGGAGCAGTCATCATCCCATCCAAGTGGCTGCCACAAGGCGAACCACAATGTAATACTAAAAATAACCTGAACACGCTCGGCCACGCCGGCGCTGGAAAGGCCATATCATCCGTGAATATGCGCCATGACTCCAGCGCGAAAGCATCGATCTACGCGTTAAATCGTAGATCGAGGCCTCTAGTACCGCTTAAACCGGCGTTTCGACCAGCAAGGCATCCACTCGCTGGAAGCCTCGCGGCAGTTTGTTACCCCGCCGGCCACGCTCACCCTTGTAGTGTTCAAGGTCGTCAGGACGCAATGACAACGTGCGCTTGCCGGCCTGGAGCACCAGGGTAGAGCCTTCCGGGACCACGGCGATGTCAGTCACATACTCCTCGCGACTGGCCACCCGGTCACCGGGAATCCCGATAATCTTGTTGCCTTTGCCCTTGCCCAACTGCGGCAAGTCGCTGATCTTGAACACCAGCAAGCGCCCTTCGGTGGTCACCGACGCCAGCCAGTTGCTTTCACGATCCTCCACCGGCCTTGGCAAAATCACCTTGGCGTTGTTCGGCAGGCTCAACAGCGCCTTGCCCGCCTTGTTCTTGGCCTGCAGGTCTTCACCCTTGACCACGAAGCCGTAACCGGCGTCGGAGGCGATGACATACAGCGAATCGTCATCCGGCAACAGCACGCACTCGAAGTTAGCCCCCGGTGGCGGCGTAAGGCGCCCGGTCAACGGCTCGCCCTGCCCCCGTGCAGACGGCAGGGTGTGGGCCGGCACCGAATAACTGCGCCCGGTCGAGTCGATAAACACCGCAAACTGATTGGAACGCCCGGCGGCAGCGGTCTTGAAGCCATCACCGGCTTTGTACGAAAGGCCGGTGGCGTCAATATCATGCCCTTTGGCGGAGCGAACCCAACCCTTTTCCGACAGAACGACGGTAATTTTCTCGTTGGGCAACAGCTCGGTTTCGGTCAAAGCCTTGGCTTCAGCGCGCTCGACGATAGGCGAGCGACGGTCATCGCCATAGGTTTCGGCGTCTTTGATCAGTTCGCTGCGCACCAGCTTCTTGAGCTTGGCTTCGCTGCCCAGCAGGGCTTGCAGCTTGGCTTGTTCCTTGAGCAGCGCATCCTGCTCGTCGCGCAGCTTCATTTCTTCCAGGCGTGCCAACTGGCGCAAGCGGGTGTCGAGGATGTAGTCCGCCTGGATCTCGCTCAGCTCGAAACGCGCGATCAGCTCGGCCTTCGGATGCTCGGCAGTACGGATGATATGGATCACTTCATCCAGGTTGAGGTAGGCGATCAGCAAGCCATCCAACAGGTGCAAGCGGCGCTCAACCTTGTCGAGGCGGAATTGCAGGCGGCGGCGCACGGTCTGTACGCGGAACTCCAGCCATTCCACCAGCAGGTTGCGCAGGTTCTTGAGCTGCGGCTTGCCGTCCAGGCCGATGATGTTGACGTTGACCCGGTAGCTGGACTCCAGGTCGGTGCTGGCAAACAAGTGCTGCATCAGCACTTCATGATCCACCCGGCTGTTGGTCGGGATGATCACGATGCGGCACGGGTTCTCGTGGTCGGACTCGTCACGCAGGTCGGCCACTTGCGGCAACTTTGACGGCTTGGCCTGCATCAACGCGGCGATTTGCTCCAGCACCTTGGCACCTGATACCTGGTGCGGCAGCGCGGTCACAATAATGTCGCCGTCTTCGATGTGGTACACGGCGCGCATACGCACCGAGCCCTTGCCGGTTTCGTACATCTTCAGCAGGTCAGCGCGCGGCGTGATGATTTCTGCTTCGGTCGGGTAATCCGGGCCCTGGATATGCTCGCACAGCTGCTCGACCGTAGCCTTGGGCTCATCGAGCAAGCGCACGCAGGCGGTGGCGACTTCGCGCAGGTTATGCGGCGGCACGTCAGTGGCCATGCCGACCGCAATACCGGTGGTGCCATTGAGCAGGATATTCGGCAAACGTGCCGGCAACACCAGGGGTTCGTCGAGGGTGCCGTCAAAGTTCGGCCCCCAGTCGGCCGTGCCCTGGCCCAGCTCGCTGAGCAGCACTTCGGAATAACGCGACAGCCGCGCCTCGGTGTAACGCATGGCGGCGAAGGATTTGGGGTCATCCGGGGCACCCCAGTTACCCTGGCCGTCCACCAGGGTGTAGCGGTAGCTGAACGGCTGGGCCATCAGCACCATGGCTTCATAGCACGCCGAATCGCCGTGGGGGTGGAATTTACCCAGCACGTCACCGACGGTACGCGCCGATTTCTTGTGCTTGGAATCGGCGTCCAGGCCCAACTCACTCATGGCGTAGATGATGCGCCGTTGCACGGGTTTCAGGCCGTCGCCGATATGCGGCAAGGCACGGTCCATGATCACGTACATGGAGTAGTTGAGGTAGGCATTTTCGGTGAATTCAGCCAGCGACCGGCGTTCTACGCCATCTAAACTGTCTGCGAGGATGTCACTCATGCGGGCCTCATCATGGGGTAAGGCGCAGTGGAACTGCCGCTGCGCTGATTCAATTCAAAAAAATCTCGTTTCATGGCTGGGCACTCCAACCGCCGTCCGGGGCGGCGAAACGATAGACCATCGGACGCTTTTCACCATCGGCACGCGGGCCGAAATTGTTGTCGATCCCGACCCAGGCACCGTCGGCATCCACCAACAGGGCTTCAGCCAGGCCATACGACTGTGGGTAACGTCGCTGCGGCGTCAAGGCTTCGTCGGCAAACGACCAGCACCGCTCAACCTTGGCCGTGAGCGGGTCGCGCCGGCAGATCTGGAACGCATTGCGCTCCAGGGTAAACAGCTTGCCGTTGAACAGCGACAAGTCGGCAAAGTCCTTGGACACGGCCTTGGCATTGGGGAACTGCGCCGGTTGCACTTCCTGGCCGGCCTCGCTCAACAATACACAACGCCCATCGCAATCCCATACGCTCTGCCCACGCTTGATCGAGACCAGGCCACGGCGTTCGCGCTCGGCAGCCAGCCAGATCTGATTGCCTTCAGGGTTTACCGCCAGGCCTTCGAACAAGGCATTAAAGTGCAGCAACATGCCACTGGCCCTGGCTTCACGCACCATGCCTGGCGCGATTTTCAACCATTCAGGCGCGCCCGCCGCCGGCACCTGCAACACCGCGGCATGGGCTTCGCTGACAATGTAGCGGTTGCCTGCGGCATCACAGCTGATGCCTTCAAAGTCCAGGTCACCGCCGCGTATGAACGAAGCGGCCTTGGTACGCGAACGCAAGCCCCAAGGCAGGCCGGACTCGGGCACGGGCGGCACGTCGATCTTCAGCGCCTCGGCGCTCCAGGTCGGCGCACGGGTATCCAGGCGGTAGATCTGGTCGTCATCGCGGTCCGAAACCGTCCACAGCTCGTTGCCACACAACGCCAGGCCCGACAGGTTCCCACCGCGCATGCCGTCCACCGGGTGTTCCGAGACCAGCTTGAGCTCTGCCACGCTGGCGGCAGCCACCTGGGTGACCGCCAGCCCGCTCAACATCAGGATCGCCAGGGCGAAGCCTGTGCGCATCAGCCCAGCACCTCGGCCAGGTTGCCTTTGGATTCCAACCAGGTCTTACGGTCGCCGGCGCGTTTCTTCGCCAGCAGCATGTCCATCATTTCCGAGGTGGCGGCGAAGTCTTCCAGGGTCAACTGCACCAGGCGCCGGGTGTTCGGGTCCATGGTCGTTTCGCGCAGTTGCGGCGGGTTCATTTCACCCAGGCCCTTGAATCGCGTGACCTGTGGCTTGCCGCGTTTCTTCTCGGCCACCAGGCGGTCGAGGATGCCATCGCGCTCGGCTTCGTCCAGGGCATAGAAAATTTCCTTGCCCAAGTCGATGCGGTACAGCGGCGGCATGGCGACGTAGACGTGACCGGCGTCCACCAACGGGCGGAAATGCTGGACGAACAACGCGCACAGCAAGGTGGCGATGTGCAGGCCGTCGGAGTCGGCGTCGGCGAGGATGCAGATCTTGCCGTAGCGCAACTGGCTCATGTCCGCCGCGCCTGGGTCTACGCCAATGGCCACGGCGATGTTGTGCACTTCCTGGCTGGCGAGCACTTCGCTGCCATCGACTTCCCAGGTGTTGAGGATCTTGCCGCGCAACGGCAGGATCGCTTGGAACTCCTTGTCCCGCGCTTGTTTGGCGGAACCGCCTGCGGAGTCACCCTCCACCAGGAACAGCTCGGAACGCATCGGGTCTTGCCCGGCGCAATCGGCCAGTTTGCCGGGCAATGCCGGGCCCTGGGTGATGCGCTTGCGCTCGACCTTCTTGCTGGCTTTCAAGCGACGGCCGGCGTTGTTGATCGCCAGCTCCGCCAGGGCCAGGCCCAGCTCGGGGTGCTCGTTGAGCCACAGGCTGAAAGCGTCCTTGACCACGCCAGAGACAAACGCCGCCGCCTCGCGGGACGACAGGCGCTCTTTGGTCTGGCCGGAGAATTGCGGTTCCTGCATCTTCATCGACAGCACGAACGCGATGCGCTCCCACACGTCTTCCGGCGCCAGCTTCACGCCGCGCGGCAACAGGCTGCGGTATTCGCAGAATTCACGCATGGCATCCAGCAAGCCTTGGCGCAAACCGTTGACGTGGGTACCGCCCTGGGCCGTAGGAATCAGGTTGACGTAGCTTTCCTGCACACTGTCGCCACCTTCGGGCAACCACAGCAGCGCCCAGTCCACCGCTTCTTTATTACCCGACAGGCTGCCGCAGAACGGCTCGTTGGGCAGGCGTTCGAAGTCGCTGACCGAATCCTCCAAGTAAGAGCGAAGGCCGTCTTCGTAGTGCCACTCGACCTTCTCGCCGGTGCCTTTGTCTTCAAAGCTGACCAGCAGCCCCGGGCACAGCACCGCCTTGGCCTTGAGCACGTGCTTGAGACGGCTGATGGAGAATTTGGGCGAATCGAAATACTTGGGGTCCGGCGCAAAGTACACGCTGGTGCCGGTGTTGCGCTTGCCCACGGTGCCGATCACTTCCAGATCGGTGGCTTTGTAGCCATCGGCGAAGGTCATCTGGTACTCGTTGCCGTCGCGCTTGACCTTGACCCGCACCAGGGTCGACAGCGCGTTGACCACAGAAATACCCACGCCGTGCAAACCGCCGGAGAACTGGTAGTTCTTGTTGGAGAACTTGCCGCCGGCGTGCAGCTTGGTGAGGATCAGCTCAACGCCCGGCACACCCTCTTCGGGGTGAATGTCCACCGGCATGCCACGACCATCGTCGGACACTTCCAGGGAATGGTCGGCGTGAAGGATGACTTGCACCGACTTGGCGTGCCCGGCCAAGGCTTCGTCGACGCTGTTGTCGATGACTTCCTGGGCAAGGTGGTTCGGCCGACTGGTGTCGGTATACATGCCGGGGCGTTTGCGCACCGGGTCGAGGCCCGAGAGGACTTCGATGGCGTCGGCGTTATAAGAGCTAGCGCTGGGAGTGGCCATGGGGTCTCGTCGTGAGTCGTTCGATTAAAAAGTGACCTGCGATTTTCTACAGTGACGAAAAATCGAAGGATTGAAACTGATCTGCGCCAATACCGGCAAAGCACAACAGTGCCGGCAATTGCTGGGCGAACCCCTGGTAACCATGGTCGCCACCGGCCTGGATGCGCAAGGCACAGGCCCGGTAATACTGTTGGGCCAGGCGATAATCCAGGGTTTCGTCCCCGGTCTGCAACCACACCTGATAACGCCCGGCATCCTGGGGCGCCGGTACTTCCAGCTCGGCCAGCGCCGTGACGTGGTCCTGTGTCAATTCCCAGGTCTCATCGGTGTAGAGGTTCTTCTGGGTGCCCAGATAACCGTCAAACATCCGATGGGGGCTGACCGCCGGGTTGACCAGCAGCGCCTTGAGGCCATGGCGTTCGGCAAGATGGGTTGCATAGTAGCCGCCGAGTGAGCTGCCGACCAGCAGTGGCCGGCCCAGTTGCGCAATCGCTTGCTCCAATTGAAGAATCGCCTGACGAGGGTGGTGATGCAGCGCCGGCACACGCAACTGGTCGGACAGGCCAAGGGCATCCATCACAGTAGTCAACTGGCTGGCCTTGTTGGAAGCCGGCGCACTGTTGAAACCGTGGATATACAGGATCGAAGCGGACATGCCGGGCTCTCCGTGCGGGGGCCAAAGAGGCGCAGTTTACAGGGAATGCAGGCAGAAGCGGACCCATTGTGGGAGCTGGCTTGCCTGCGATCACCATAGGTATCTACATAACTTTGTGGGCTGTAGCCGCAGACGGTAACCACGATGCGAAGCGAGCCGCTCTTGATCTGCTTTTGATCTTGATCTTAGGCGCCCCGTCAAACCACGCTGGCCGGAATTCGACAGTGATTTGGGGGGTAAACCGGCAGGGATGCCGGTTTAGCCGCCCCGCGCCATGGATGGCGCGTGGCGGCGGCCCCCCAAATCACTGGCGGATTACGGGCACACCGAGCCTAGGCGAGGTGCCGAGTGGTGGGGCAAGAGCGCTTTGCTTACTTTCGCGCTTTTCGAAAGTGAGCCGCCGTCAGGGCGGAACCCTAAGCGGCCGTTACCGCAGCAATGGATATGTACACCATCCAACTGTGTTGCCTGCCAGGCCGCCTTCGCGAGCAAGCCCGCTCCCACATTTGGAGTGCGGGGTGTCAGGTAGATAGGCGTCGGCTGTCAGGCTGCCATCGCAGGCAAGCCAGCTCCCACATTTTGATCAGTGTTAACAGGTCCTAATAGCCGTTGCTGCCGTAATCGATGGTGAATGCAAAGCCAACCAAACGCTCCACCCCCGTCTCCAACCGTCCGTCGCCATGCAAACGCAACCAGCGATACCCCGGCGCCTGCTCGCTGACCTGAAAGTCCTCACTCCCCGGCGCAAACTGGATACAGGTAGACGGCGAAGCCAGCAGCCGCACACCGTCGCGCTCGCTGTCGATCTCCTGATGCACATGCCCCCACAGCAATGCCTTGGTCTGCGGGAAACGCTCAAGCACGGCAAACAGCGCTTCGGGATTGCGCAGACCAATTGGCTCCATCCATTCACAGCCGATGGGCACCGGATGATGGTGGAAACACACCAGGTGATGGCGGCCCGGCGCTTCGCTCAAGGCCTGCGCCAGCAGTTGCAGTTGCGCGTCTTGCAGGTAGCCCGGCACCGAACCAGGTACCGCCGAATCCAACAGAGTGATACGCCAGTTGCCGATATCCACCACCGGCTCGAGCAAATCACTGTGCATGGCAGCCTGGGCCATGACCTGCGGCTCGTCGTGGTTGCCAGGAATCCAACGCGCCGGAGCGCCAAGGGAGGCGGTCAAATCGCGAAACTGCTGATAGGACTCAAGCGTGCCATCCTGGGACAGGTCGCCGGTCGCCAGTATCAAGTCGATGGCCGGCTGTTGCGCGCGCACCAGCTCGACTACCCGTTGCAGGCTTTCACGGGTGTTCATGCCCAACAATGTGGCGTCAGCGTCGGCAAACAGATGGCTGTCGGACAACTGCACCAGCAACACGGCATCAGGATTCACGGCGGATACGCTCGGCAAGGCGCTCTCCCTGGCAATCACAGGAATGGATAGTTGGCGCGATTATGCTGGGGCAGAACACAAAGAGGAAACCCAAGGAAGCAGACGCAGTTCACATCTACCGCACCACTTCAAACTCATGGCCCAAGGCCAGGCAGTGGCTGAGCCATTCGCCGAGGAACACATTGAGCTGTGCTTTCTCATCGGGCTGGTGCATGAACACATTCGGGTAAGGATAGATGCTGCGAAAGCGTCGCGCATGTTCGGCGCTGATCACTTCGGCCATACGCGCGTCGTGGTACACCTGCACTTCCAATTGCGGCACCGGCAACCACGGCAGGCTGTGCTCCTGGCGTACCCGCAGGGTAGTGGTGTACGGGCAAGTGAGAATGACTTCCAGGGTCAGCACGCCGAGCATCTGGTCGCCATGGGTGACAGCGATGCGCCGCGCCTGGGGAGCGTGGCGCATGTCTGGGAGCAGGCGCATCAGCCGCGCATAGTTGGCCTCGCAGGCCGCTTGCAGCCCGATCAGGTCAACTCGATAACGTTCCCGTGCCTTTACTGCCATAACCCCCTCACTTCCGCGCGATTAAGCGCAAGCCATTGCAGGGCGATAATGCTGGCTGCGTTGGAAATCTTGCCGTCGCGCACCGCCTGCAAGGCATCTTCGAAGGCCCAAGCGGTGACGCGGATATCTTCTGCTTCTTCTTCCAATCCATGGACCCCACCCGCCCCCGAGCTGTCGCACCGGCCCAGGTACAGGTGGACAAATTCGGTACTGCCGCCAGGTGACGGGAAATACTTGGTGATCGGCCACAGCGCGGAGAACGTCAGCCCAGCTTCCTCCTCGGCCTCGCGGTGTGCAACCTCCTCGGGTTGCTCATCCTTGTCAATCAGGCCGGCGACCATCTCCACCAGCCAGGGGTTATCGGCACGGCCCATGGCGCCGACGCGGAACTGTTCGATCAGCACCACCTCATCGCGCAGCGGGTCGTAGGGCAGCACGCACACCGCGTCATGACGCACGAACACTTCGCGGTTGATCACCCGGCTCATGCCGCCGTCGAATTTCTCGTGGCGCAGTTGCACGCGATCGAGCTTGTAGAAGCCTTTATAGGCATTGTCACGCTGAACAATCTCGATTTTGTTCGGCGTCGACTTCGCGATGTCCGTCATGGTGTCCCTCGTTAAGCTCGTGCAATGGGCGCCATCCTAACGCGCCGACGCCCGTTGATGCAGCCCCTTTGCGGTTGCCGGCAGAGGCGGCGAGCGTCAAACTCACTGCAATCAGTTTAGTGGCGAACTGGCGGCCACGTTGGCAGTCCAAGCGCTACTCTTTTCGCTTTCCATCGATTTACGAAGGACACACATGTCGCTTTTAAAAATCGCCTCCGTGGCCTGTATTGCCTTGACCCTGGGTGCTTGCCAGAGCCTGTTCCAACCGGCCTATCTCAAGCCGCTGGACGTTACCACCGACAAATCGGAGCAGATCAAGCCCGGCTGTGACAGCCCGGCCTGCCCGCTGGTGAACATCGACACCGTGCATTTCCCCGCCGAGCCACAACTGGACAGCCTGGTGGAACAGCGCCTGCTGCAAATGACCCGCACCACGCCTGGCGCCAGTGTACCGGCGAGCCTGAACGCCTACCGCAACACCTTCCTGCGTGAGTCGCCGGACCGCCACGGCATGTACTTGCAAGCCAAGGTACGTGACCAGCATGACGGACTGGTGATCGTTGAAGTGTCCAGCTACCTGGACACCGGTGTCGCCCACGGCGAGCCAGGCCGCGGGTTTATCAACTATTCACGGATTCTGCATAAGGAACTGACCCTGGCCGACATGCTGCTGCCCGGCCAGGAGCAGGCCTTCTGGAATACTGCGAAAGTCGCCCACAACAGTTGGTTGATCAGCACCAAGATGGACCGCGATCCGGAGTTCGTGAAGAGCTGGCCGTTCCAGAAAACCCCGAACGTGGCCCTGACCAGCGGCGGCGTGGTGCTCAAGTACAACGTCAGCACCATCGCCCCTTACGCACAGGGGCTGATCGAAATCACCCTGCCCTATACGCGCCTCACCGGTGTGATCAAGCCTGAGCTGGTGCCAGCACGCCGCTAACAGTCGGGTATCGCAACGGCGTGATCTCTGAGGGGTAGTGGTTGTTTAGGCGATCGCCTTCGCGAGCAAGCCCGCTCCCACAGTTGCAATGCATTCCAACTGTGGGAGCGGGCTTGCTCGCGAAGAGGCCAGTACAAGCGCCGACGATCCCGGATCAGACCTTCTTGTAGAGCTGGCTACCTTCCTGCTTGAACCGCTCAGCCTGCTCGGCCAAGCCCTTTGCCACATCCACATCCACCGCATCAATGCGCTGGTTGGCTGCGTACTCACGCACCTCGTGGGTAACTTTCATCGAGCAGAATTTCGGCCCGCACATGGAGCAGAAGTGCGCGACCTTGGCCGACTCCTTGGGCAGCGTCTCATCGTGGAAGGCCCGCGCGGTATCCGGGTCCAGGCCGAGGTTGAACTGGTCTTCCCAGCGGAATTCGAAGCGTGCCTTGCTCAAGGCGTTATCGCGAATCTGCGCGCCAGGGTGGCCTTTGGCAAGGTCGGCCGCGTGGGCCGCGATCTTGTAGGTGATGATCCCGGTCTTCACGTCATCCTTGTTCGGCAGGCCCAGGTGTTCCTTGGGCGTGACGTAGCAGAGCATGGCGCAACCGAACCAGCCGATCATCGCCGCACCGATACCCGACGTGATGTGGTCGTAGCCTGGTGCAATGTCGGTGGTCAGCGGGCCGAGGGTGTAGAACGGCGCCTCGTCGCAGCACTCCAGTTGCTTGTCCATGTTCTCCTTGATCAGTTGCATCGGCACATGGCCAGGGCCTTCGATCATGGTTTGCACGTCGTGCTTCCAGGCGATCTTGGTCAGCTCGCCCAGGGTTTCCAGTTCACCGAATTGCGCTGCGTCGTTGGCATCGGCCACCGACCCCGGACGCAGGCCATCTCCCAGGGAGAAGCTGACGTCATAGGCCTTCATGATTTCGCAGATTTCTTCAAAGTGCGTGTAGGCAAAGTTTTCCTTGTGGTGGGCCAGGCACCACTTGGCCATGATCGCGCCGCCACGGCTGACAATGCCGGTGACGCGATTGGCGGTCAGCGGCACGTAGCGCAGCAGTACGCCGGCGTGAATGGTGAAGTAGTCCACGCCTTGCTCGGCCTGTTCGATCAGGGTGTCGCGGAACAGCTCCCAGGTCAGGTCTTCGGCAACGCCGTCGACTTTTTCCAGGGCCTGGTAGATAGGCACGGTGCCGATCGGCACGGGCGAGTTACGGATGATCCACTCGCGGGTTTCATGGATATGCTTGCCAGTGGACAGGTCCATGATGTTGTCCGAGCCCCAGCGAATGCCCCAGGTCATCTTCGCCACTTCTTCTTCAATGGACGAACCCAGGGCGCTGTTGCCGATGTTGCCGTTGATCTTCACCAGGAAGTTACGGCCGATAATCATCGGTTCCAACTCGGTGTGGTTGATGTTGGCGGGGATGATTGCACGGCCGCGGGCGATTTCTTCGCGCACGAACTCGGGGGTGATGATTTTCGGAATACTGGCGCCGAAGCTGTGCCCGGCATGTTGTTGCTTGAGCAGGCCGCTGGCGCGGGCCTCTTCAAGCTTCATGTTTTCGCGGATCGCCACGTATTCCATTTCTGGCGTGATGATGCCTCTGCGCGCGTAGTGCATCTGGCTGACGTTGGCGCCAGCCTTGGCCCGACGCGGGTTTTGCAGGTGGGCAAAGCGCAGGTAGGCCAGTTCGGGGTTATCCAGACGTTCCTGGCCGTAGCGTGAACTCAAGCAGGCCAGCCGCTCGGTATCACCACGTTCTTCGATCCACGGCGAGCGCACATCGGCCAAGCCTTTGCGCACGTCGATGATGACATTGGGGTCGGTATAGGGGCCCGAGGTGTCGTAGACCACTACAGGGGCGTTGATTTCGCCACCAAACTCCGTAGGGGTCACGTCCAGGCTGATCTCGCGCATCGGCACGCGAATGTCCGGGCGGGAGCCCTGCACGTAGATTTTTTGCGAGCGGGTAAACGGCTGCACGGAGCCGGAGTCGACCTTGGCCGATTCACTCAGGTGCACGGTATTTTTTAGTTTTGTACTTTTTATTTCAGTGCTCATCACAGGCTCTCCAACTTATCCAGGCGGTGGATTTTTGTCGGAGCGAACCTGTGACGGACGGACGCACTGGAACCAGTGCTGTGCTTGGCGCACGAGGGCTGTTCGATTGTCGAACAACATCCCGGACGAAGCACAAGAGGACTCGCCGGGTGACGAGAAATCTTGTTCCCTACGCAGGCGCTAACCTGATCAGGTTCAACGGGATCCGGTATTTACCGATCTCAGCCTTCCAACAAGGCACCCCGACAAGAACGCGGCCAGTCTAGACCATGGCGTGGGCAAATTGCCAATAGCGGTTTATTCAGCGTGATGAATGGCGTGATCGTGGGATTGTTGTGCGCAGGTCCCGCCACTACACTCGGGCACGGCCTCAAGGCTTGACGCCAGGCATGGCCAGCCTTAGCCTTGGGCGCTGAATTATCACCGTAATATTCATACTAGGGATCGCCTCATGCTGCGCAAACTCTCACTGGCTGTTGCCGTGTCTTGTGCGACCAACGGACTGGTCTGGGCAGCTGAAGCGCCCTTGTCCGCCAACACCGACCTGGTCAGCGTGTATCAGGAAGCGGCGAACAACAACGCCGACCTGGCCGCTGCCCGTGCCCAATACGGCGCGCAAAAAGAAGTGGTACCCCAGGCTCGCGCAGGGTTGCTGCCGAACCTGTCCGCCGGCGCCGACAGCAACAACGTGCGCACCCAGATCGACCAGCCGGCCGCCACGGCCAACCGTGACGCCCACTCCTGGCGGGCCACCTTGAGCCAGCCACTGTTCCGCGCCGACCGCTGGTTCCAGCTGCAAGCTGCCCAAGCCGTCAACGAGCAAGCCTCGCTGCAACTGTCGGCCTCCGAGCAGAACCTGATTTTGCAAAGCGCCGAAAGCTACTTCGCCGTGCTGCGCGCCCAGGACAACCTGGCGTCGACCAAGGCCGAAGAAAACGCCTTCAAGCGCCAGCTCGACCAGTCCAACGAACGCTTCGATGTGGGCCTGTCGGACAAGACCGATGTGCTGCAATCCCAGGCCAGCTACGACACCGCCCGAGCCAATCGCATCCTGGCCCAGCGCCAGGTGGACGACGCGTTCGAAGCGCTGATCACCCTGACCAACCGCCAGTACAACTCGATCCAGGGCATCGTCCACACGCTGCCGGTGCTGCCGCCGGCACCGAACGACGCCAAGGCCTGGGTCGAAACCGCCGGGCGCCAGAACCTCAACCTGCTCGCCAGCAATTACGCGGTCACCGCCGCCGAAGAAACCCTTCGGCAGCGCAAGGCCGGCCACTTGCCGACCCTCGACGCGGTTGCGCAATACGAAAAAGGCGACAACGACGCCCTGGGCTTCAGCAACCCGAATCAGTTGCCTATCCCGTACGGCGGCGATGTGTCGCAACGCACCGTCGGCCTGCGCTTGAACATCCCGATCTACAGCGGCGGCCTCACCAGTTCGCAAGTGCGCGAATCCTATTCGCGCCTCGACCAGACCGAGCAACAGCGCGAAGGCCTGCGCCGCCAGGTGGTGGAAAACACCCGCAACCTGCACCGTGCAGTCAACACCGATGTGGAGCAGGTGCAAGCACGCCGCCAGTCGATCATCTCCAACCAGAGCGCGGTGGAAGCCACGGAAATCGGCTATCAGGTGGGCACGCGCAACATCGTCGACGTGCTGGACTCACAGCGCCAGCTGTACGCGTCGGTGCGCAACTACAACAACAGCCGCTACGATTACATCCTCGACAACCTGCGTTTGAAGCAGGCGGCGGGCACGCTCAACCCAGGGGATTTGCAGGATCTGGCGCGCTATCTCAAGGCCGACTACAACCCGGACAAAGACTTCCTGCCGCCGGACTTGGCCAAAGCCGCTGCCGAACAGCTCAAGGCCCGCCCCGGCTATTAAAATGTGGGAGCTGGCTTGCCTCTGTAGGAGCGAGCTTGCTCGCGAAAAACTTACAGGCGCCGCGTTCATTCAGCAAACACGCGTTATCGTTGACGTTTTTCGCGAGCAAGCTCGCTCCTACATTGGGTGGGTGTTGTCAGTGTTTGATCAGTCTGTCCAAACCATCCAACAACCGCTTTAACGCGCCCTGGTTGGCCTGCATCACCTTGAGCCCCGCCTGCGCCATCCTGCGTGCGTCCTGGGGCAACTCAAACAACTGTCGCACCGCCTCGGCCAGCCCATCGGCATCGTCCACCTCGCGCAACGCTCCGGCGTCGCGCATCATCGCGGTGATGTCGAGGAAGTTGAAGACATGCGGGCCCATGATCACCGGCTTACCCAGCGCCGCCGGTTCCAGCGGGTTGTGCCCGCCGGTCGGCACCAGGCTGCCGCCGACGAATGCGCTGTCGGCCAAGGCATAAAGAAACAGCAACTCGCCCATGGTGTCGCCAAGCAGCACCGAGGTTTGCCCGGTGACCGGCTCACCACTGGAGCGACGCACGGTGGCAAAGCCTTGCTGCACACAGCGCTCAAACGTCGGGCCAAAGCGCTCCTGATGACGGGGCACCAGAATCAGCAGGGCATTGGGGTAGTTCGCCAACAACTGGCGATGGGCTGCCAGCACCACCTCGTCTTCACCTTCGTGGGTACTGGCGGCGATCCAGACCGGACGCTCGCTGGCGCCCCATTGTTCACGCAGGGCGGCGGCGCGAGCCGTTAGCTGGGGGTCGATGCTCAGGTCGAACTTGATCGAGCCGGTCACTTCCACGGTTTCAGGGCGTGCGCCCAGGCTGCGGAAACGTTCGGCCTCAGTCTCGGTCTGTACGGCGAACAAGCTCATTTCTGCCAGCATCGGTGCCGTCAGCTTGGCAAATCGCGCGTACCCCTTGGCCGAACGCGCCGACAACCGTGCATTGGCCAGCGCCACCGGGATACCGCGCTGGGCGCAGGCATGGATATGGTTGGGCCACAGCTCGGTTTCCATGATCACCGCCAGCGTGGGCTGCACGCGGTCGAGAAAACGCTTGGCGGCGCAGGGCAAGTCGTACGGCAAGTAGCAGTGTTGGATGCGCGATTCGTTGGCGAACAACGCCTGGATACGCTCGGAACCGGTGGGCGTCATGCAGGTGACGGTGATCGGCAGCTGTGGATAACGCTCCAACAAGCCGCGAATCATCGGAGCGGCGGCAATGCTTTCGCCCACCGACACCGCGTGCACCCAGATCCCGCCGGGCCGCATCACCGGCAAGCCATAGGAAAACCGCTCGCCCACACGCTTGGCGTAGGCTGGCGCCTTGCGCGCGCGCAACCACAAGCGTAAGGCCACCAACGGCAGCGCCAGGTAAAACAGACAGCTGTAGAGAGTTCTATTCATGGCGGCGGAGTTTATCGGCTTTTTCAGTCGATCGCCTGCAAGCACTCGGCAAAACGTTTAGCCAAAAAGCGCGCGGCGGGCCCCAGGTGCTCGTCGCGGCGCCACACCAGTTCCACCACCAGGGCGGGCGGGGTCCATTCGCTGGCCAATTCGACCATCTGTTGCTGGTAGGTCGGGTATTGCACGATGTGCCGAGGCAACCAGGCCCAGCCCAGGCCACTCATCAGCCATTCGGCCAATACGTAGAAGCTGTCGGCGCGCCACACCAGGGGGCTGGCCGCCTCGCTGCCGGGGTAGACGCTGGTCTGGGTCGACATCAGCAACTGCCGAAACTGGGCCAGGTGCTGGCACGTTACGTACTGCTCCTTGGCCAACGGGTGGTTAACACCGCATACCGTGACCATTTCCACACTGCCCACCACCCGACGCTCCAGGGCTTCGGGAATCTGGTCGTGATAGAACAACAGCCCCAGGTCTGCCTTGCGCTCCACCAACTTGCGCGCCACATCGCCCTGGGCCGCGCTGGACAACTGCACCTCCAGCAACGGGTAGTGCACAGCCAGCGCCTCCAGGCTATCGAGTACTGGCTGGAACAACATCGCCTCATCCTGGGCCAGGCGCAGGCAGGCTTCCTCGCCGCGGGTCAACGACAAGGCCCGCCCCGTCAGGCGTTCGCACTGGCGCAGTACCTCACGCGCTTCCTCCAGCAACACACTGCCGGCTTCGGTGAGGCGCGGTTGCCGGCCGCTGCTACGTTCGAACAGGACAACGCCCAGGTCGGCCTCCAGCATGGCAATACCATTGCTGACCGCCGATTGCGCCTTGCGCTGCCCACGGGCCACGGCAGAAAACGAACGCTGCTCGGCGACGCTGACAAACAGGCGCATCTGCTCCAGATCCCATTGCACGCTCATGGCTCAACCTATCTCTATTTCCGATAGGTAATGACTTTACCCCATCTGGCAGACGACTAGAATGCCGACCACTGTAGGAGCGAGCTTGCTCGCGAAAAACTCACAGGCGCCGCGTGCATTCAGAAAGCGCGGGTTATCGTTGACGTTTTTCGCGAGCAAGCTCGCTCCTACAGTTCATGAAATCACACCGAGGATTGCCCTATGAATGCCGCCTACTACTACTTGGCCATCGCCATCTGCTCGGAAGTGATCGCCACCGTTTCCATGAAAGCCATCAAAGGCTGGAGCACCCCTATTCCGTTGTTGCTGGTGATCGTCGGTTACGGCGTGGCGTTCTGGATGCTGACCCTTGTGGTGCGTACCGTGCCGGTCGGTGTGGCGTACGCGGTATGGGCTGGGTTGGGCATCGTGATGGTCAGCATCGCGGCGCTGTTCATCTACGGGCAGAAGCTGGATGTGCCGGCGATGCTGGGGATGGGCCTGATTGTGCTGGGCGTGGTGGTGATTCAGCTGTTCTCGAAAACCGCCGGGCACTGACCGCCACTCAACAGCCTGTATACTGCGCCTCTTGTCTTGAACACTGAGGTCGCCGATGCCATCCGTTATTTCCACCGACGTTCTGATTGTCGGCGCCGGGGTTGCCGGCCTCTGGCTCAATGCGCGCCTGCGCAGCCAGGGGTTTTCCACGGTACTGGTGGAAAGCGCCACCCTGGGCGGCGGGCAAAGCCTGAAGTCCCAGGGCATCATTCACGGCGGTGCGAAATACGCCCTGCACGGCGCCCTCACCGGCGCCTCCGAAGCCATTGCCGATATGCCGCGCCGCTGGCGTGACGCCCTGGCCGGCAACGGCGAGCTGGACCTGTCCGGCGTGCGCGTGCTGTCCCAGGCGCACTACTTGTGGTCGCCCGGCACGATTGCCGGCAACCTCACCAGTTTTTTCGCCAGCAAGGCCGTGCGTGGCCGCGTCGATCAGGTCAAGGGCGACGAACTGCCCCTGGCGCTGCAGAACCCTCGCTTCAAAGGCAAGGTCTACCGCCTGGCCGAGCTGGTGGTAGACGTGCCCAGCCTGATCAACCGCCTGGCGCAATTGGCCGGTGACGGTCTGCTCGCAGGTGTGCACATCGAACCGCTGCTGGAAGGTGACACCCTGGTGGGCTTGAAGGTCGATGGCCGTGAGATCCGCGCCCAGCGCATCGTCCTGAGCGCTGGCGGCGGCACGGCGGACTTGCTCGCGGCCCTGGGCCTGAGCCAACCGGCCATGCAAAAACGCCCGCTGCACATGATCATCGCCAAGGGCCCCGGCCTCAAGCCGCTGTACGCCCATTGCCTGGGGGGTGGCACCAAGCCACGGATCACCGTCACCACCCACCCGGCCGCCGATGGCAACTGGGTGTGGTACATGGGCGGCGATATCGCCGAGGCTGACGGCGTGGCACGTACGCCTGAAGAACAGATCGCCACCGCGCAGAAAGAGCTGGCGCAACTGCTGCCCTGGATCGACATGAGCCAGACCCAGTGGGCCACCCTGCGGGTGGATCGCGCCGAGCCGCTGCAATCGGGGCTGAGCCGTCCCGATAACGCGTTCCTTGCCGAAGATGGCCGCCTGCTGGTGGGCTGGCCGACCAAACTGGCCCTGGCGCCGGACTTCGCCGACCGCGTACTCCACGCCCTGGAGCGCGACGGCATCCGCCCAAGCGCCAGCGCCCCTCTGCCCGAGCTGCCAAAACCGGCAATCGGCCAACCCGCCTGGGAGCAACTGTTGCCATGAGCCTGCCAACCCTGCACGACCTGCATCGCCCGCTGGGCAGCACCGGCCTGCTGGTGTCGCCCCTGGGCCTGGGCACCGTCAAGTTGGGCCGCGACCAAGGAGTTAAATACCCCAGCGGCTTTCAGATCCCTGGCGACGACGAGGCGCGCATGCTGTTGCGCCAGGCCCGCGAGCTGGGCATCAACCTGATCGACACCGCGCCGGCCTATGGCATGAGCGAAGAGCGCCTGGGGCCACTGCTGCGTGATCAGCGCAAGGACTGGGTGATCGTCAGCAAGGTGGGCGAAGAGTTTGCCAACGGCGTGTCCCATCACGATTTCAGCGCGGCCCACACGCGGATGTCGATTGAACGCAGCCTGAAACGACTTGAAACGGATTTTATCGACCTGGTGCTGGTGCATTCCGATGGCAACGACTTGCATATCCTCAATGATTGCGAGGTTTACCAGACCCTGGAGCAGTTGAAGAAAGACGGCAAGATCCGTGGTTTCGGCTTCTCCGGCAAAACCGTCGAGGGCGGTGTGAAAGCACTGGAACAGGGCGATTGCGCGATGGTCACCTACAACCTCAACGAACAGGCCGAGAAGGCCGTGATCGACTATGCCGCCGCCCACGGCAAGGGCATCCTGGTGAAAAAGGCCCTGGCCAGCGGCCATGTGTGCCTGGAACCGGGAATGGATCCAATTCAGGCCAGTTTCACCTTGTTGTTTGCGCAAACGGGCGTCGCCAGTGCTATTGTCGGGACCATTAATCCGCTGCACCTGGCCCATAACGTAGCAACTGCTGCCCGGGTCATTCGTCAACTCTGATGCCGCCCACGCGGCCGACCCCGTCGCAAGAAG
This sequence comes from Pseudomonas sp. FDAARGOS_380, assembly GCF_002591235.1. NCBI lineage: Bacteria > Pseudomonadati > Pseudomonadota > Gammaproteobacteria > Pseudomonadales > Pseudomonadaceae > Pseudomonas > Pseudomonas sp. FDAARGOS_380. The sequence continues at coordinate 1,229,863 of NZ_CP023969.1, forward strand.
GAGCCGACATGCCGCGAACGCTCATAAGAAAGAACCCCAGCAACTTCAAGACACTGCCGCTGCACGTCGAAGCCACCCCCGAAGGCCTGAGCTACCAGAGCGTCGGCATGCCGCTCAACTTCGCCCAGACCCTGCAACGGCGCAAGCCGGTCGAGGTGCCAGATGCCGAACGCTTCGCTCTGGAACTGGCGAACCTCGGCGTCTCGGTACGCCTGACCCTGCACTGGCAAAACAAGGACTACTGGGTGCTGGTGCGCCAACGCCGCCAGGACCGTGGCGACGTTGTGCTCAAGCTGATCTCCGGCTACGTCCCGGCCCATGAACTGAACCTGCCACTGCACACCGCCATCCAGGAAATCGCCGAAGAGTGCCTGCTCGAAACCCCCGAAGGCTGGCTGGGCGGGCGCTTCAACGACACCTGGCTGCCGGCGCCCTACTCCGCTGCCCTGCATTACCGCGAGGCCCTGCCGTTTCGCCTCAGCCCATTGTCCGGCGCCGCGCGCCCGGTGCGCTGCGCCACCATGCAACTGATCGAGCGCCCACGGGCCTACGTGCACCTGCCGACCGCCTCGCTGCAATTGATTTATGACCTGCGCCTGGAAGTGCCGAAGGAAGCCAAGTCCCTCAGCTTGTTTCATGTGGATGAGCGTTTGGAGGGTGACCAACTGGTGGCGCGCCTGGATCGTCAGCGCCCGGACCTGTACTTGATGCCGCTCAAAGACGGCGAGCCACTGGCAGAGTTGTATACCGTCAAGAAGGATCAGCTATACCCGGCCAGCACACGCGGCTTGTACCTGGCGGAAAGCTTTGCCCAGCAAGAGGGCTGGCTGGTGCGCGATGAGCGCATTCGTTGGAAGGACTGGCTCAGGCAGCAGGGCCTGGCAGAACCGGAAAAAGACTCCAAGCTCAAGCGCTTGACCGGCAAGGCACGGCAGATGCTGCGCAAGATCGTGCCGAAGAAAAGCTAGGGGCGAGCAGGCTCGCCCCACGGGGTATCACTCGTTGTTGCGGATCTTCTCGACAATCGCCGTGGTCGAGCTGTTTTCAACCAGCCCCAGCACTTTGACCGTACCGCCGTAGGCGCTGACGATGTCCGCACCGACCACCTGGTCGACGCTGTAGTCACCGCCCTTGACCAGCACGTCGGGCTTGACCTGGGCCAGCAGGTTTTCCGGGGTGCCTTCAGAGAAGCTGATCACCCAGTCCACCGCGCCCAGACCTGCGAGTACCGTCATGCGCCGGTCAACACTGTTGATCGGGCGGCCCGGGCCTTTCAAGCGGCTGACCGACGCGTCATCGTTGACCGCAACGATCAGGCGGTCACCTTGGGCGCTGGCCTGTTCCAGGTACGTCACATGCCCGGCGTGCAGGATGTCAAAGCAGCCGTTGGTGAACACAATGCTTTCGTTGTGAGCCCGGGCATCGTCAATCGCCAGCAGCAATTGCTCCAGGCCCAGCACACCGCGCTCCGAGCCTTCGGAGCGCTGGATCGCACGGCGCAATTCCGGTGCGCTGATAGCAGCGGTGCCCAGCTTGCCCACCACAATGCCCGCCGCCAGGTTGGCCAGGGCCACGGCGTGGGGCAGTTCTTCACCAGCAGCAATGGAAGCTGCCAGGGTGGAAATCACAGTGTCACCGGCACCGGTGACGTCAAACACTTCACGGGCACGCGCCGGCAGGTGCATGGCCGGGTGGCCCGGACGCAACAGGGTCATGCCGTGCTCGCCACGGGTCACCAGCAAGGCGCCCAAGTCGAGATCGGCCATCAATGCTGCGCCCTTGCTCACCAACTCGTGCTCATCGGCACACCCGCCGACGATGGTCTCGAACTCACTGAGGTTTGGCGTGAGCAGGCTGGCGCCTCGGTAAACCGAGAAGTCCTTGCCCTTGGGATCGGCCAGCACCGGAATGTTGCGAGCCTTGGCGGCCTGGATCAACACCTGGTGATTCTGCAAGGCGCCTTTGCCGTAGTCGGACAACACCAGCACCTTGATACCTTCGAGCAGTGCCTCGACCTGGTCGCCGAGGGCCAGGGCGTCGGTGGCGAAGGGTTCTTCAAAATCGATACGCAGCAACTGCTGGTGACGGCTCATGACCCGCAGCTTGACGATGGTCGGCTGATGGGCAATGCGCTGGAACAACGCACGCACGCCAGCGCCCTGCAGGCTGTTGGCCAGACTTTCGGCCGCTTCGTCGTCACCGGTCACCCCCACCAGGGAAGCCGGGGCGCCGAGCGCGGCAATATTGAGCGCGACGTTGGCAGCGCCACCTGGGCGGTCTTCGATTTGCTCGACCTTAACGACCGGCACCGGAGCCTCAGGGGAAATCCGTGAGGTACCACCATGCCAGTAACGGTCGAGCATGACATCGCCGACCACCAAGACAGCGGCTTGATTGAATCGCGGCATGGACAACTTCATGGAGCAACCCACATACAAAATGAACAGGGGCGCGATATTAGCACAGGGTTTGCGATGGCTTGCGACTGGCGCGATGTCGAATCCACACAGGCCAAATATGGAAGGGGCTTGCGAAACTGATCTGTGGCGAGGGCGCTTGCTCCCGTGACGGCCTTCCAGCCGAAGCCTATCTACCTGAAGCACCGAGCTCAAAATGTGGGAGCCGGCTTGCCTGCGATAGCGGCCGATCAGCTTGCACTTCTACTGCTGATCCATCGCTATCGCAGGCAAGCCAGCTCCCACAGTTGTCCGCGCCCGGCCACACACTCCACGATGCGAAGCGAGCCGCTCTTGATCTTGATCTGCTTTTGATCTTAGGCGCCCCGTTAAACCACGCTGGCCGGAATTCGACAGGGATTTGGGGGGTAAACCGGCAGGGATGCCGGTTTAGCCGCCCCGCGCCATGGATGGCGCGTGGCGGCGGCCCCCAAAATCACTGGCGGATTACGGGCACACCGAGCCTAGGCGAGGTGCCGAGTGGTGGGGCAAGAGCCCTTTTGGTTACTTTTGGGGCTCTTTTCCAAAAGTGACCCGCTGTCAGAGCGGAACCCTAAGCGGCCGTTACCGCAGGAATGGATATGTACACCATCCAACTGTGTTGCCTGCCAGGCCGCCTTCGCGAGCAAGCCCGCTCCCACAGTTGGATCGCGGGGTGGCAGGTAGAGAAGTGTCGGCTGTCAGGCCGCTATCGCAGGCAAGCCAGCTCCCACATTTGGATCGTGGGGTGTCAGGTAGAAAGCCCCCTCCCCCACAGCAGCATTGTGTACACCTGTTGGATCAGGTGATATCGGCCTGCACCGGCGCATCCAGGCCCATGGCATGCAGGCGAGCGTAGTAACCGTTCTGCGCCAACAACTCGCCATGGGTGCCACGCTCAACAATCCGCCCGTCGTCCATCACCAAGATCAGGTCCGCCTTCTCGATGGTGGACAAACGGTGCGCGATCACCAGGGTCGTGCGACCTTGCATGACCTTATCGAGTGCCGCCTGGATATGCCGCTCGGACTCGGTATCGAGAGCCGAGGTGGCCTCATCGAGGATCAGCAACGGCGCATTCTTGAGCAATGCACGGGCAATCGCCAAGCGCTGACGCTGGCCGCCGGACAACAACACACCGTTCTCGCCCACCTGAGTATCAAAGCCCTTGGGCAACTGATCGATGAAGTCCTTGGCATTGGCATCCGCCGCCGCCGCCTCAACGTCGGCACGCGGCGCACCGGCCAGGTCGCCGTAGGCGATGTTGTTGGTCACGGTATCGCTGAACAGAGTGACATGCTGGGTAACCTGAGCAATGTGCTTGCGCAGGTTGAGCAGCTTGTAGTCTTCGATCTCGATGCCATCGAGCAGGATTTCACCGCTTTCATGGTGGTAAAAGCGCGGGATCAGGCTGGCCAGGGTCGACTTGCCACTGCCCGAACGCCCCACCAGCGCAATCATCTGCCCAGGCTCGGCGGTAAAGCTGATGTCCTTGAGCACATGGCGTTCGGTGCCAGGGTAGGTGAAGTTCAGGTGACGCACTTCCAGGCGACCGCTGACCTTTTCGCGTTCGAGAGTGCCATGGTCGACCTCAACGTCTTCGTCCAGCTGTTCGAAGATGCTTTCGGCGCCCGCCACACCTTTCTGGATGGTCGAGCTGACCTCCGAGAGTTGGCGGATCGGCTTGGGTAACAAGCCCGCCAGGGTGATGTAGGCCACCATATCACCCGCCGAGGCGTCGCCACGCAGGTACAGCACCAGAAACATCAGCACGGCCATGGCGGAGTAGATCACCAATTGCAGCGCCGGGGTGTAGATCGCCCCGGTGCGGGTCATGCGCAGTTGCTTGTTGGTGTTGCTCTGGCTGGCCTTGAAGAAGCGCTTCTGTTCATAGACTTCGCCGCCGAAGCTGCGCACCACGCGGTAGCCCTGAATGGTCTCCGAGGCCACGTGGGTCACGTCGCCCATGGCCACCTGGATCTTCTTGCTCTGCTTGCGGAATTTCTTGCTGGCGGTACTGACCATCACAGCAATCAACGGCAGGATCGCGATCATCACCAACGTGAGGCGCCAGTTCATGAACAGCAAGGAGGCGAACAGGAAAATCACCGTCATGCCTTCGCGAATCACCACCTTGATGGCATCGGTCGCGGCACCCGTGACCATGGTCACGTTGAAGGTGATGCGGGAAATCAGATGCCCGGAGTTGTGGTTATCGAAGTAGCGGTTGGGCAGCGTCAGCAGGTTGTTGAACAGCTGCACCCGCAAATCGTGGACCAGCCCCAGGGAGACCTTGGCCAACAGGTAGTTGCCCAGGAACGAGCCCAGGCCTTGCCAGGCCGCGATCAGGATGATCAGCAACGGCACCGCCTGCAGCAATTGCAGGTCGCGCAAAAAAGGCACGGTCGGGAACAGCACGGCTTCCGGATTGGAGAGACCGTCGACAAAGTACTTGAGGATGTAACCCAGCATCGGTTGGGTCGACGCGAAAATCAGAAATCCAAGGATACTCAACGCGAACAAGCCCATATAGGGCTTAACGTAACTGAGCAGGCGGAAGTATATTTTCAAGCTCGAAGGGCTTGCGCTCGGACTGGAGTCGGTCATATCACGCGGCGTTTTGAAAAAGGAGGCTGACTTTAGCACAGCTTCTCTGTTGTACTTGCACCCGGCGTAAGCCGCGGCCCGGTTGGATCCTACCGGCGACATTACTTAGCCACTAGCTTAAGATGGTCGGCTTTCTCTTTCTGGAATGGCTTTACTGTATGCACTCCAAGCGCCTTACCTATGGCTCAAATCGCGTTTTCGACTTCCTGGTCCTATGGATTTTGCCTGTTGGCTTGCTGCTGCTCCTGAGTGCACTGTTCTTTGTCGGCAATCGCAATGTACTGCACCGCATTGTCTACATCCTGTTCAGCGTACCAACCTTGTTTCTGTTGTGCATGCGCCCTCGGGAGTTCAAGGACCTGCTGCGCGAGCCCCTGGCGATCGCGTTCCTGGCGTTCTCCGCCTGGGCGTTGACCAGCCTGCTCTGGAGCCCTGAACCCAGTTCCGATACCGACCTGTTCAAGCGGCCGTTGAATACCTTCATGCTGTTTGGTGGCTGCGGGCTGTTGCTGCATTACCGCAATGAGTTGTTCAAACCGATCTTCTTCAGCGCTGCGGTGATTGCGCTGGTGGTCAGCCTGGGTAACCTGGTGGCGTTCGCGAAGGGCTATCAACCTGGCATGCGCATGATCGGCGGGCTGGGCGCCCTCGACAACCCGCTGCTCAGCTCGCACCTGTTCGGTTTTTTCACGGTGTACTGGCTGTACGTCTGCATGACCACCCAGCGTCTCAACGTGCTGTGGTTCAGCGTACCGGCCCTGGCAATCATGACCGCTGCGGTGCTGGCGACCGGCTCACGCACGCCGCTGGTGGCGCTGACGCTGGCCATACTTTGGATGAGCTTTATCAGCCGTAACCGACGCTCAATGCTACTGCTCGCCGGCAGCGCCTTGGGCATCGTCGGGCTGATCCTGTTCTATCCTGAATCAATCATTATGCGTGGCAGCTCGTTCCGCCTGGAACTGTGGAGCATGTCTTTGCAGCTTATCGCCGAGCATCCGTGGATCGGCCATAGTTACGACTCCGAGTTGTTCCTGACCTTGGCAGACGGCTATCAACTGCGCGAACCTCACAGCTTCGCCCTCGGCGTGCTCTATTACGTCGGCATCATCGGTTTCATTCCATGGGCCTTCATGCTCGGCTGGGGCTTGTATAAAGGCCTGCAGCAACGCGCCCAGCCGCTGTTCATCCTGGCTTCGTCACTGCTGGCCTATGGCATCGGTGCCGGCCTGACCGAAGGCGGCGGCATCTTGTCACGGCCCAAGGAGCATTGGTTCCTGCTGTGGATCCCCCTGGCAATTATCACCGGCCTGAGCCTCGCCCAGCGCCATCGCAGCCTGCTGCGCATGCCGGTGCAGAACCTCAAGCCCGCGGCGCTTGAACAGCTGTGCAGCAACGCCCATGTGATTGAAGCCGATGGCCTGGGGCCCAAAGTCCTGCGCCTGGAGGACGGCAGCTTCCTCAAGCTGTTCCGCCCACGCCGCTGGTACACCTCCGGCAGCTTCAACCCGTACTCCGAGCGCTTTGCCAGCAACAGCGAGCAATTGCGCACCCTGGGCATTCCTACGCCGCACATTCTCGGGCTCTACCGCCTGAGCGACGCCAGCAGCGCAGTGCGCTACACGCCATTGCCCGGCCTGACGTTGCGCCAAGCGTTGCAAAGCCTGGACAGCAGCCTGCGTGAATCATTGGTGGAGCGCTTTGGCCGGTTCATGGCGCAACTGCACGAGCGCGGCGTGTACTTCCGTTCGCTGCACCTGGGTAACGTGTTGTTGATGGACGATGGTGAATTCGCCCTGATCGACGTGGCTGACTTGCGCATCTACCCGTCTTCACTGCGCCACGCCCTGCGCCAGCGTAACCTGCGCCACATGCAGCGTTATCCCCAGGACCGCAACTGGCTGTTCGAAACGCACTTCGAACAACTGGTCAAGGGTTACGCCTCGGTGGCAAGCCCAGCCGCCACCGCGAAAATCCGCGAACAGGTCCAAAGCCTGTAAACACCCTCTGTAGGAGCGAGCTTGCTCGCGAAAAACTCACCGGCACCGCGTTTATTCAGGAATCACGCGTTATCGTTGAGGTTCTTCGCGAGCAAGCTCGCTCCTACAGGGTGTGGTGGCGATTCAGTTTTTGAGCGGTGCCAGATACAACCGCACCAGCCCACGCAAGGTCTTGCGCCCCCAGAACTTCAACGGGATCTGCTTGAGAATCTCCCGCGCCAACGGGCGGTCGCGGTCAGCGGTCTTGAGGAACATCGAGTTCAGGAAGTTGTAGCGAACCGCGTCATAGGCCGGGTGCTCGCTGAACTTGGCGTAGGTCTTGAGGATGTTCTGGATCATGTAGCGGTGGTTCTTGTACGTGTTGCTGGCGTGCTGGCGATACTGGGCCATCACCACGTCAAGGGCGTCGATAGTGTAGCCCGCAGCGGTAATCTTCAGCTGGATCAGCAGGTCTTCAAGGGGAATCTGCGGATCGAAACCGCCGACCTCCTCCAGCACTTCCCGACGAATCAGCATGGTCGGCGCCGGCGGGAACGGCTTGCGGTCCAGGAACAGGTCGTCGAAGTCCAGACGGCGAAACGGCACGTCGCGACGCTGTTTCTTCTCCGGGTGCAGGTTGCCGTCCCCGTCGATCAGCTCGATATTGCCGGCACACATGCCCACCTTCGGCTTGCCGTCCATATACGCCACCTGGGTGGCGAGACGGTCCGGCAACATGATGTCATCCGAGCCGAACGGTGCGATCAGGCTGCCCTTGGCGCGAGCAATCGCACCGTTCAAGGTGGCGCTGAGCCCTTGGTTCTGCTGCACCTGGAAATCAAAGCCGTGCTCGGCCTGCAAACGCCGGATGCGTTCGACGCTGTCATCCTTGGAGCCGTCGTCGACCACCAGCAGCTCGATATTGGGGTAGGTCTGCCCCAACACGCTGAGAATGCTTTGCTCGATGTACTGGCCATGGTTGTAGGAGGCGATGATCACCGAGACCAGGGGTTGTGGCTGATTCATGCTCTACCTACTTCACGCAAACCGGTTTCAATCAGGGTCAGGTACTTGTGCTTGAACTCGTCGAGGGTGTGGTTGGCCTCCAGATAGCGGAACACCTCTTCACCCTTGGCACGTAATTGTTCATCGCTCAGCGCCAGGTAAGTGTCCAGGGCTGCAGCCAGTTGTTCGACGTTGCCCGGGTCGTGGGACAAGCCGCCCGCGCCCTGCACCAGCGGCAGCATCGCCGGGCCGTTGGAGGCAATCACCGGCAGATGGCCGCTCATGCCTTCCAGCAGGGCCAGGCCCAGGCCTTCGAACAGCGATGGCATGGTCCAGATATCGAAGCCGCGCACGTACTTCATGCCGTCTTCGCGAAAGCCCAGCAAGTGCGCACGGCCGGTCAGGCCCAGGCGCTCGATGTCGGCGCGCAGGTCGGCTTCGGCACGGCCGGAACCAATGATGCCCACCTGCGCCTCAGGGTATTTGTCCTTGAGCGTGGCGAAGGCTTGCAGCAGATGGGTATGGCCTTTGATCGGCACAAGGCGCCCCAGTGCGCCGATCATCCGTGCATCCATGGGCAGGCCCAGGGCCTTGCGCGCGTCCTCGCGGGACAGTTGCAAAGCCTCTGCCTGGGGAATGTCGATCGCGTTGGTGACGTAGGTAGTGTTCTCACGGGTGAAGCCGCAATTGAGATCTACCAGGTAGTCCTTGACCGCTTCGGACACACCGACAAAGCGCCACGCCGGGCTGACCCAGCGCTGGGTCTGACGTCGACGGTAACCACGGGCGTACTCGCCAAAGCCGTGGGAGATGCCGATGCACAGCGGGATCTTCAACCAGCGGTTGAGCGACAGCATCATGTTCACCGACTTGAAGCGGTTACAGATGACCACGTCGAACTTCTGCTCGCGGCAGTACTTGTAGATCTGCCACATGGCGCCAAAGCGAATGCCCTTGAGGGACTTCTCCGGCAGCTCGAAATAATGCGAGTGCTCGGCCACGCTCAGGGGCTGGCCGGGCAGCGGGCGCCCGCTGAGAAATCCGGAGGTCACCTCAAAGCGCTCAGCCGGCAGGGATTTGACGATTTGCTCACCCAAGTCCGCGAAGTCATGGGTCTTGACGTTGTAGTCCGGCTGTAACTGCAAAACCTTGAAACGAGGCTTCATAACTCTCCATGCAGCGATCTGGCTACGGGCACGCAGCCCGGTAAAAAGGGCGACAGGCGCATACCGGCCTGCCTTCAATCGGCTCTCAGTCCTGCTTCAGGACCCACAACAGCTCGTGACGGCGCACGGCCTTGCGAAAGAATTCGTTCTCGCCATAGGGCGACGGCCTACGGCCCGCCAGCAGTTGCTGCAACCACCTACGCACTCGACGCTTGAACGGCGCTGGCGGCTGCAGGTCGTGCATCATGCCCAGGGCCATGGCCTTGTCCTGCTGCTGGCTCAAGGCGAGGGCGAAACTGCACGGCACCAGCTCCACAGCGCTATCGAAACGCGGCGGCAACGCCACGCCAGCGCCGGAATCGCCCATGGGCCAACGGTCGTTATCATGCAGGTGATTGGCGTAGCCGAGCAATGTGTCGGGCTGCCACGCCAGCCCCTGCAAGGCTTCCAGCACTGCCGCGTGGGCGCAGATATGGTCGGCGTGGGGGTCCAGCAACGGCGTGGGCAAGACGATGACCTGGGGCCGCGCCTTGAGCAGCAGCGCCCGCAGGTCGGCGATCAGGTTGTGCCAGGTCGGCGCGCCATCAGCATCGCCAGGCAGGGCAAAACCATTGAACTGGCGAAACAGCCGCGTATCGGCCAAATCCGCTTCGCGGGAGGCTTGCGGCTGATCCGGCGCGGCTTGCATGGCTTGCAACTGCATGCAGAAGTAGCCCAACTGTACGCATTGCGCCTCGGGTACGCCCGCCCAGCGCGGCACGGCGACGCTGTCCCAGGCGCGCAAACGGCCCTTTAGGCGCGCAGCTTCAGCCTTGGGCAGGCCCATATGCTGATAATGCTCGGCCTCGATTTCACCGGCCGTCAGCGTGACGATCCAACTTTCAGTCGCCTGGCTGTAAAGGCTGAACGCAGCCAGTTCGGCATCGTCGGCATGGGGCGCGATCACCATCACACGTTGCTGGCGATAGTCCGGCTGGCGAAAGCGCCACAGCGTCGGCTGGCCCTTGATCCGGCAAAAACGCCCGCGCAATTGGAGCTTGCCCGCGGCCAAGGCTTCGGCGGCGCCGGTCAGGTTCAGATAACGCCGCCCAGCGACGCCGCGCTCGAAGGCTTGGCGGTCCGGGCTTGCCAGGCCCAACAGGTCCACCGCAGGGTCGAAGAAACGCCCCAGCCAGGTACTTTTCAACTCAACGCCGACGATCAGCGTTTCATCCGCCGCCAGCGGCGCATCCAGCAGCAGCAGGCCCGCCTCCAGACGCAAGCCGGGCTGTTCGCTGCCGGCCGGGAACGCGTACTCATAGCTGTCTTTGGGCGAGTAAAACAGGTGATCGGCAAACCAGGCCTCATGGGCGGCCCACAGCAGCACCGCAAGGATCAGCGGCAACCACCAGGCCACCAGTACGCCGGTCGCGACCAGCACCAGCACGCCGATCAACAGCGCAATACGCTTGTTACGCCGATGACGCTTGAGCAATTGCTGTTTACGGCTCATACACTGAACACCGGCACCGGGTTGCACCAGCGCTCTTTGTATTCGCGGTCGGAACGCCCGAAGGAGAAGCGCAGCGACTTGTTCGCCGCCCGCGCCTGTTCCCAGGCACTTTGGGTATTGAGAAAACTCAGCACGCTGCCGGGGCTGAACGCACGGGTTTCAGGGTCGACGCCGCCGTTGACATACTCGGCGCTGAACCACTCGTTGGACTGCACCTGATACACCAATTGCACCGCAATCGGCGCGTCGTTCAGAAACAGCACCGAGCCGAACAAAAACTCCTTGAGCAACTCCAGCACCTCGGCCAGGCGCGCCGCGCCCGCCGCCGGGAAGCCCCAACGGCGCTGGAACAGATCGCAATAAATCGCCGCCAGTTCTACGCTCGAGAACTCACTGACCGCCCGTACCACGCCGCCCGCCTCTTCCAACAGGCGCAGTTCACGCCGCTGGTTGTAGCGAAACTTCTTCGACAGGTCTTCAGGAGTACGCGCCATGGCCAACTGCTCGGCCTGGGGCTTGAGGGTGCTCACGCGCCCCTCGTTCAGCGCCGAGAGGTAGCGCGCACGATGCCGCAACGGCACCTGCGCATCGGCGGCAATCGGCAGGATGATCTCGGCGTTGCCCAGGTCAAACAGGCCTTTCTTGCCGCTGCGCTTGAGTACGTCCTTGGACAGCGCCAGGTCGCGGCCCCAGGTGGCGATTGCCCCCTTGAGCTCACCACCTTGCTCCCAGCCCAGGTAACGCACGGGTATCTGCGCCAGGCCGGCCAGCCGTTCGATCACCTGGGGATGGGTCGCCACGCTGCCGCCGTAACGCTGCCAGGCCTGGGCGTAAACCTCGGCCTCGACAGGCGCCCAGCCACGTTCACGCCAGCCCTGGAAGCGGTTCAGCATTTAAACCACGGCGTCATAAGGGTCTACGCCGTCTTTGACCACGAGGATGTCTTCCATGATCAGGTACTGCAGGTCCGAACCGAAGAACATGTTCAGCGCGTCGGTCGGCGAGCAGATCATCGCTTCGCCACGACGGTTGAGCGAGGTGTTCAGGGACACGCCGTTGCCGGTCAGCACTTCCAGCTCTTTCATCATGTCGTAGTAGCGCGGGTTGTATTCGCGCTTGAGCACCTGGGCGCGGGAAGTACCGTCTTCGTGCACCACTTCCGGTACGCGGGTCTTCCACTCTTCGGCAACTTCAAAGGTGAAGGTCATGAACGGCGCTGGGTGATCGACCTTGATCATCTGCGGGGCCACGGTGTCCAGCATCGACGGGCAGAAAGGCCTCCAGCGCTCGCGGAACTTGATCTGGTGGTTGATGCGATCTGCAACGCCGGTCGCACTTGGGCAACCAATGATCGAACGACCGCCCAACGCACGCGGGCCAAACTCCATGCGGCCCTGGAACCAGGCCACCGGGTTGCCGTCGACCATGATCTTGGCAATGCGCTTAGGCATGTTCTCGATCTTGCGCCAGTTCGGCTTGCTCTCGTGCTTGGCGCACGCGGCAATCACGTCTTCGTTGCTGTAGGACGGGCCGAGGTAAACGTGCTCCATCTTCTCGACCGGTACGCCACGGGCGTGGGACACATAGGCAGCCGCGCCAACAGCGGTACCGGCATCGCCGGAGGCCGGTTGCACGAACAGCTCTTTGACGTCGTCACGGGCAATGATTTTCTGGTTCAGCTTGACGTTCAGCGCACAGCCGCCGGCGAAGGCCAGCTTGCCGGTGTCCTTGAGGATGTCGCCCAGGTAATGGTCGATCATCTGCAAGGCCAGTTTTTCGAACAGCGCCTGCATGCTGGCCGCGTAGTGGATGTACGGCTCGTCGGCGATGTCGCCTTCGCGCTTGGGGCCCAGCCACTCGATCAGTTTTGGCGAGAAGTAGAAACCTTTGCCCTTCTCTTTGTAGCGGCGCAGGCCGATGACGTTGGCGTAGTCGGTGTTGATCACCAACTCGCCGTTCTCAAAGGAGGCCAGGCGCGAGAAGTCATATTTGCTGGCATCGCCGTACGGCGCCATGCCCATGACCTTGAACTCACCGTCGAGCATCTCGAAACCGAGGAACTCGGTGATAGCACCGTACAGGCCGCCGAGGGAGTCCGGATCGTAGAATTCTTTGATCTTGTGGATCTTGCCGTTTTCGCCGTAGCCGAAGAAGGTGGTGGCGTACTCGCCCTTGCCGTCAATGCCCAGAATCGCGGTTTTTTCCTGGAAGCCCGAGCAGTGGTAGGCACTGGAGGCGTGAGCCAGGTGGTGTTCAACCGGTTCGATCTTGATTTTCTTCGGATCGAAGCCCAGTTGTTCCAGGCACCAGACGATCTTGTTGCGATAGCGCTTGTAGCGACGGTTGCCCATCAGGATCGCGTCGAGGGCGCGGTCCGGGGCGTACCAGTAACGCTTGGCGTAGTGCCAGCGCGCCTCGCCGAACAGGCTGATCGGGGCGAACGGGATCGCCACCACGTCAACGTCCGAAGGCTTGATGCCGGCCTGCTCCAGGCAGAACTTCGCCGACTCGTAGGGCATGCGGTTCTTTGCATGTTTGTCGCGTACGAAGCGCTCTTCTTCGGCGGCCGCAATCAGCTTGCCGTCGATATACAGGGCTGCGGAAGGATCATGGCTAAGGGCGCCGGACAGGCCAAGAATCGTCAATGCCACTGGGGTCTAGCCTCTTTTAGTCTGCATGCAGGCGCATCGCGCCTGAAAAAAGTGTGCTTCCCGCACGGGCGGGAAACAGCTAAAGGGCGGGATTATAGCTTAAAAGCAGTGGGAAGCTGTTAGCGGCAAGCGCCGAGAGGGGCTAGCGGAAGATCTCGATGCTGCCGTCCTTGTTCTGGCGGTAGATCGTATAAGGCAGCATCAGGGTGTCCATGACACCAGAGGCGACAAATTCAATTGCGATGATCGGGAAGGCATTGCCTTGGCGATCCAGCAGGCTTTGGTCCTTCAGGCTTTTGTCCGGTGCAGGCTCGCCATTGAGGGTACAAAAGCCGTAAATCACCCCACTGTAGATACGCGGCACGTTTTCGCAGTGGCTGCGTGACTCCTTGAGGTTCTGGCTGGCCACGGCATCCGGACGAAAGACGGTATTGATCGTTCCGCAGCCGGAGGCCAATAACAAGGTTGAAACCAGCAGGATTTTGAAACCACGACTCACGGACAACTCCTTTCGCCCAGTAGATGAGCTGGGCAGGTGCTTTTATACCCATAGGCTTATGAACGGCCCGGACGCCAATAGATGCTGATATTACCGTCGGCCGATTGTCGATAAATCGTATAGGGCAAAACCACCGTATCGGCAACCGCGGACACCGCAATATCTACGAGCACTAAGGGTATGAGGAACCCGGTGGGGTCCGGGGCCGCGTGCAGCATGCAGAAATCAAAGGCCACGCCGCTGTAAGCGCGGGGAATGGATTGGCAATAGGTTTTTGCGAGCCTGAGCTCACGCGCCGTGTCGCCCTCTTTGCGCATGACGCTATTAACAGTTCCACAGCCGCTTAATAACAGCACAGCGACACTTACACCCAGTGCAGCCATTATTTTTCTTGTCATATCCTAGCCTCGCAAACGATCAGCCACGCTAGCACCGAGAGATTGGCTCATTCACCCGAGAGACGCCGCTGCATTGCGTAGGAAAAATCCGAAATGGTAAAACCTGCCTGACTGTTTAAACTTGCGCACTTTTTGCGCGCCTTCGCTATGCGTGCCCAAGACTCTGGCTGCCTTATGAAAAAAATGCACGCTCGTTTTTCCCTCTTGCTGCCTGGCCTGCTGGCCTTGAGCAGCACCGTGCAGGGCGATGATTCGCCACTGACCCTCGCCCCCACCGTCGTCAGCGGTTCGCGCAGCGCTAGCCCAACGTTTGATTTACCCTATTCCGTGGATGGCATCAGCCGCGAGCAGATCAGTGACGGCCAACTGGGCATTAACGCCTCCGAAGCCCTGTCCCGCGTACCCGGCCTGGTGGTGCAGAACCGCCAGAACTACGCGCAGGACCTGCAGATTTCTTCCCGCGGCTTCGGCGCCCGTTCGGCATTTGGCGTGCGCGGCATCAAGCTGATCGCCGACGGCATCCCCGCCAGTACCCCGGACGGCCAGGGCCAGGCCGCCACCTTCAACCTCGACACCGCCGAGCGCATCGAAGTGCTGCGCGGTCCGGCGGCGACGCTGTATGGCAGCAACGCCGGCGGCGTGATCCAGATGTTCTCCCGCGACGGCGAAGGCCCGCCGCGTATCGGCGCCGAAACCCTGGTGGGCAGCGACGGGCTGAACAAGAACCACCTGAGCGCCGAGGGTGCGGCGAACGGCGCCGGGTTTGTGCTCGACGCCTCGCGCATGGACACCAACGGCTACCGCGACCACAGCAGCGCGCGCCGCGACCAGACCTTCGCCAAGCTCAATTTCCAGCCCGATGACGACAGCAAGCTGGCCTTGATCTACAGCAGCCTGGAGCAGAACGGTACGCAAGATCCACTGGGGCAGACCTGGGCAGCGTACAAGGCCGACCCGCGTTCGGTAAGCGCCAATGCGCTGAACTACAACACGCGCAAAAGTATCGATCATCAGCAATTGGGGATGAATTACGAGCGGTACTTCGGTGGCGCGACCTTGCAGGTCAATGCCTATACCGGGCGCCGTAGTGTGATTCAGTACCTGTCGATCCCCAAGGGCACGCCCGCCAACGAACGCGGCGGTGGCGTGGTGCAATTTGACCGTAAGTTCTACGGCGGCAGCGTACGCTGGATGCAGCCCATCGAAAGCGCGCCTGGCGAGCTGATGATCATTACCGGCCTGGACTTCGATCAAAGCGAAGACAGCCGCCATGGTTATCAGAACTACAGCGGCAACACCCTCGGCGTGAAAGGCCAACTACGCCGCGACGAAATCGACACGGCTCGCAGCCTCGACCCGTATATCCAAGCCAACTGGGCCCTCGACCGCTGGACCCTGCAAGCCGGCGTGCGCCACAGCACGATGCAGATGGACGTTGAAGATCAGTTCCTCAGCAATGGCGACGCCAGCGGCAACAAGACCTACCAGAAGAACACGCCATCGATGAGCGTGATGTATGCGTTCACCCCCGACCTGCATGGCTACATCAGCGCAGGCAAAGGCTTTGAAACCCCGACCCAGGCCGAGCTGGCCTATGCACCGGGCAACGCCGAGGGCTTCAACTTCGGCTTGAAGCCGTCTGAAAGTACGCAATATGAAATGGGTGTGAAAGCGCAACTGAACAACACACGGATCAACGCCGCCGTTTTCCAGATCACCACCGAGGACGAACTGGTGGTGCAGCAATCCATCGGTGGCCGTACCAGCTACCAGAACGCCGGTCGCACATTGCGCCGCGGCTTCGAACTAGGTGTTGAAAGCCAACTGAGCGACCACTGGAGCACCAGCCTCGCCTACACCCGCCTGCACGCCACCTACGACAGCGATTTTGCCAGCGGCGCCAACACCATCGACAAAGGCAACTACCTCCCCGGCGTGCCACAAACCACCCTGTTCGCCGAACTGAACTGGAAACCACGGGACTGGGTCAGCACGGCCATCGAAGGCCTGTACCGCAGCAAGGTCTACGTGGAAGACACCAACCAGCAACACGCCGCACCGGCCTACAGCGTCTTCAACTGGCGCGCACGGTTTGAGCAGAAGGTCGAGCACTGGACCTTTCACCAGACCTTGCGCCTGGATAACCTGCTGGACCGTCAGTACGTAGGGTCGGTAATTGTGGGCGACGGCAATGGCCGCTATTACGAAGCCGCGCCGGGGCGCTCGTGGTATGCGGGGGCTGGGGCGCAGTACCAGTTCTGAATGCAGCGCCTGGACGGGCGCCATCGCGGGCAAGCCCGCTCCCACATTTTGACTGCGTTCACAGATCAAGTGTGGGAGCGGGCTTGCCCGCGATAGGTTTAACTGCCGACATCCGCCTCTTTGGGCAAGCGCTGGTCAATCACCTGGTACAGCGCACTGCCCTGCGGCCAGTTACGCATAAATCGCGCACGGTCTTTGGCATACGCAGGGGCGAAGCTGGACAGCGAGGCGTGCTGGCACATGGCATCCAGGTCAATCATCGCCCAGCGCCCGTCGTTCCAGAACAGGTTATGGCCTTTGAAATCCCCATGGCTGATGCGCTCGCGGATCAAGTCGGCAAACAACTGGTCCAGCGCCTGCAATTCGCTCTCGGGCGCATCGCCGCTTTCCACATACGGCGCAAAGCGCTCGATGATGTCCGGCCCCGGCAGGTACTCGGTGACCAAGTAGGCACGGCTGCGCAACCACAGGAACCGTTTCTCCAGCACCGCCAACGGCTTGGGTGTGGCAAAACCCAGGAAAGCTAGGCGGTTGCCTTCGCGCCAGGAGTGCCAGGCGCGGCTTGGGCGCCAGAAGCGTTTGAGCCAGTGGGTAAAGCCCTTGATGTTGTAGCGCTTGATCACCAGCGGTCGGCCGGCCACGTCGACCTTGGCCACGCTCGCCGCGCCACCGGTCTTATACAGGTGACCCTGGTCGAGCAACGCATCGGCTTGCTCCAGCACCGGCACCATGGCGGCTTCTTCTTCGCGGCGGATCGCACGCAGGCCAAAAGCGCCGCGCACCACACTGAACAGCGTGCACTCGCGGCCGGTCTTGTCCAGGTAGTCTCTCAAGCGCCAGGCGCTGACTTTATGCACCTGCTTTTCCAGGGCTTGCATTGGCAAGGCGTGTTCGCCGTTGGCCAGCAGGTAATACACCAGCAACTCTTCGGTAAACGGCTCAAGGTTCTTCGGCAGTTGGGCGAAGAACACCCCGAGGTTCTCCAGCACGCGATTGCGCGACAGCGGCTTGCCCGCCTCTTCGACACGAATGCCGGCGCCATCGATCAAGTACAGCTTGCCGTCTTTGCGCAGCAGGTTGTCCAGGTGCAGGTCTTCTTGCCACAGGCCCTTGGCATGCATCTGGGCAATCGCGCCCAGCGCTTCGGCGAGCACGGCGGTTTGTTCGTCCGCCAATGGCGGCAGGTTTTCGACGGCGAGCCAAGCGCCGGACAGGCTTTGGGCCCCCTCGATAAATTCAAACAGCAGCCAACCGCCCTCGCCGTCCTGCAAGCCATCGGCCAACAGCAACGGCGTGGTCAGGCCTTGCTCAGCCAACAGGCGTACACCTGTGAGCTCACGCTGAAAATGCCGCGCCGCCTTGCTGCCCACCAACAACTTGGCCAACACCGGGCGACCACGCCACACGGCGGCGCCCACATAGCGCTGCCCCGGCAACACCCGCAAAAGGCTCAGCAATTGCAATTGCCCAGGGCCGGCGGCATCCGCCAGGTCGAGGGTCAGCGGCAGGCTGGGGGTACGCCCAGCCGTTTTCAGCTCGGATAAGCGCATCAGCGGTTCTCCTTGTGGCTGCGGCGTGCGGTCAGGCGCTGGTGCCAAGTGGCGACCAAGGCGCTGTCCTCGGGCTGCTCAAGGTACGCCGCCAGCAGTTGGCGCACCTGCGCATCCGACCATTGCGGCGCGCGGCGCAGCAGCGGTTCCAGGTCCTTGACCCGGTCACGCCAGCCAAACAGCAGCGGGCGGGTTTTCTCCAGGTCGATCAACTGCGCGGCATACCCCACACCGGCAGGCTGCAGGAAAATATGCTTGGGGTAAAAACAGCCATGCACCTGCCCGACGCTGTGCAGATGACGCGCCAGCTTGCCGCACGCCAACAGGATCGCACTGTGCTGGGCTGCGCTCAATTGCGACCACTGCTCCAGCAACGAGTCCAGGTCATTCCAGCCATCCAGCGCACGGGTGAGCAGCATCGCCCGGCGCTCGCCCTTGACCTTGCGCTCACCGAAGAACGCCGCTTGCAGGGCCGGGATGCCGAGCTTTCGATACAGGCTGATGTTGCGAAACTCGCGGGCAAAACTCGGCTCGCCAAACGGGCGGTGCAAGGTGCGCGTGAGGTAGTTGCTCTGACGCTTGAGGTAGTAACCCTGCCCCTCAAGCTCCAGGCGATACACGCTGCTCCAACCGTCGCCGCTGGTGTTCGGCTCGTCCACCGCATCCAGTTGCTTGGCCCACAGGGCGTCGAAGGTCGCCAGGCCGTTGCGCTCAAGCAGAGCGCGGTCTTCGGCCGCCAGGAAGTCACTCATTCGCGTCCCTCGAAAAACTTCACCACATGGCGAATTCGCTGTTTGTCCGACGCGGTCAGGTGCGCGCGCTGGCGATATTGCAGGTAGAAGCGCAGGCGCTGGGTGGCCGACAAGTGATACTTGGCGACTTTGTCCAGGCAGGCCAGGTCTTTGGTGATGCGGTACTTGAGCCAGAAACCGCGCCAGAAATCACCGTTGGGGCAGTCGATCAGGTACAGCGTGCGCTGGTCGTCCACCAGCAGGTTGCGCCACTTCAAGTCGTTATGGGTGAAGCGGTGATCGTGCATGGTGCGCGTGTATTCGGCGAGCTGGCGGCTGATGCCATCGACCCACCGGGGGTCTTTGAGGCGCTCATCGTGACGCTCGGCCAGCACCGACAGATCTTCGGTCTTGGGCAATTCGCGGGTGATCATCGCGCCACGGTTATAGGCCAGGCCCTTGCGGTCCAGGCCCCAGGCCACCACATCGGCAGTGGGGATGCCCCACTTGGCGAAGCGCTTGAGGTTCTGCCATTCGGATTTCACCCGTGGCCGGCCCAGGTAACGACGCAGGCCCTTGCCGGCGCCTACGTAGCGCTTGACGTAATAATTGACCCCGCCACGTTCCACCCGGATCACTTCCGACAACGGGTCGCGGGTCAGCCGCTCGCCTTGCAGGGCGAACACCGCGTCCAGGCTTCCAAAGTCATCCGCCAGGGCGGCGTAGGCAGGTTCCAGGTTCCAACCCGCCATCAGATCGCATCCCCGTATCGTTGTTTACGCGCATACAGCTTTGCTGCCATGCGTTCCAGCGCAGACAGCAGCGCGGTTTGCTCCGCCAGGATCTGGCGCAGCGGCTGCTGGAAATACGCCTTGAGAAAACGCAGCTTGTCACGCTGGGTCAAGCCGATCTCCAACGCGGAGTAATACAGGCCGGCCAAGTCTTTGTTGCGCCAGCGCACGGGGATCGTCGCACGCACCTGGGCGCGGTGCAGGTCGATCACCGACAGCTTGAGATTGTCGACGCTGATGGGCCGGTCGGTGTGCAGCAGAAAATGGCACAGGTAGCAGTCACGGTGGTTGACGCCGCCGCGGTGCATCGCGCCCACGGTACGCGCCAGCTCAAGGGTCAAGGCATGCTTGATGGCCGGCACGGGCGGTTGCTTGACCCAGTCCAGGGTCAGGTCTTCCAGGCTGATGATGGGGGTCAGTTCCTGGGTGATGATGAACGAGTGCTGGTCGGCCGGGTTGCTGCCTTTTTCACCGAACGCCACGGCGGTCATGGTCGGTACGCCAAGCGCCTGCAAGCGCTGGATCGCCACCCACTCCTGGCCCGCGCCCAATACCGGCAATTTGGCAGTGACCAGGTTCTTGAGGATTTCGCCCCAGCCAATCCCACGGTGGATCTTCACAAAATAAGGCTGGCCCTCGACCACCGTACGCAACGTACGGCGAGCGGCCAGCTCGCGGAACACCTGGCCTTCCAGCTTCTCGACCTCGGCGAACGCATCGCGCCCGGCCCAGAGGGTCTTGAAGGGTTCGGCTAGAATCAACTTCATCGGTTTGGCTCCGCCAGAATCAGGTCCGCAGCGTACTGCGGCATGCTAAAGAGGTCGGCCGTTTCTGCGAAGGCCAGACCATTGCGACTCCAGGTCGCACGCGCTTGTGGGTCGTCGAGCATATCGACCAGATACTGGTTGAGCTGGGTTTGCTCGAACGGCTCGTCCAACACCCGGCCGCTCTGGGCCTTGTCGATGTAGAACGCATAGCCGCACACCTGGCTCACCAGTACCGGGAGGCCGGCGACCACCGCTTCGACCAGCACCATGCCGGCCGCCTCGTTGTACGCGGGGTGAATCAACAGGTCGGCCCCCAGCAGGAAGCGCGGAATATCATTGCGGCCCTTGAAGAACTGCACCTGGTCGCCCAGGCCCAGCGCCGCGCTCTGCAATTGGAATACTTTGGGGTCGTCCTGGCCGATTACAAATAGCCGGGTGCGTTTCTTCAGGCGCGAAGGCAGTGCGGTCAGCGCCTTGAGGCTGCGGTCGACGCCCTTGGTCTTGAACCCCGAACCGATCTGCACCAACAGCAAATCATCTTCAGCCAAGCGAAATTCAGCGCGGAACTCGGCGCGGATCTCGGCGGCGTTCGGCGGCGCTCGGCGGTCGCGGGCGATCCCCGGTGGCAACAGGTGAAAACGCTCGGCCTGGGTGCCGTAATACTGGGTGAACAACTGCTGCTGATGCTCGGACAACACCATGATCTGCGTCTTGGCGTTCTTATCGAACACGGCGCGCTCGTATTCGGCAAAGTGCTTGTAGCGCCCGAACCAGCGGTACATCGGGTTGCGCAGGGTCTGGGCCTTGTCCTCGAACACGCCGTCGGCGGCAAAGTACAGGTCCAGCCCCGGCATCTTGTTGAACCCCACCACACGGTCCACCGGGCGCTTGGCCAGGTCGGCCTGAATCCAGGCGTAGAGCTTTTCGTTGCGGCGGTGGTTGACCAAGGCCTTGACCGGCGCTACCAGCACCTCAAAGCCTGGCGGGATGTCGCCTTCCCAGATCAGGGTGTACACCCGAATGCTGTGGCCGCGCTGCTGGCACTCCAGGGCGATGCGCATGAAGTCGCGCTGCAGGCCACCGAAAGGGAAGTACTTGTACAGAACAAAAGCCAGTTGCATCAGTGCTGCTCCTCGGCCAGTAACAACGTGCTCAGCCGGCTTGCGACACGCTCAGGGTTCAAGCGCGTGAAGCACAGGGGCGACTCGCGCGCGATGTCGAACCGCCGCAGGTCGTCGGCAGTGGGTTGATAAGTGCACTGTTTTTGCAGGCAAGGCGCACATGGCCAGTCGCTGGCCAAGTGAATCTGGCCCTTGCCGTAGGCGCCGGTGAGGCCTGGGTTGGTGGGGCCGAACAGGGAAATGGTCGGCACGTCCAATGCCGCCGCCAAGTGGCCGAGGCCAGTGTCGACGGCCACGCAGGCACGGGCGCTTGCCAATATGCGGGCCACGCCCGCCAGGTTGAGCTTGGGCAACACTTCGGCGTTGGGCAGGCCCAGGGCCAGGCGTTCGGCCCGCGCCTTTTCGGCGGCGTTGCCCCACGGCAGCTTTACATCCACGCCCAGACGGCCCATGCGTTCGGCCAGCTCGCGCCAATAGGCTTCGGGCCAGTGCTTGGTGTCCCAGGTGGTGCCGTGCAGCAGCAATACAAACGGCTTTTTTGGCGGCAGGCCGAGCAGTTTTTCAACGCTCAGGCCGTAGTCACCCAGGCGTTGGGGCAGGTCGTAGCCCAGCGCCACGGCGAACAGCTGGCGCAAGCGCTCCACCGCATGCTGCCCACGGGCCACAGCCAGGCGCCGGGAGTAAAAGCGCGCAGCCAGAGGTTCTCGCGCAGAATCTTTATCGAAGCCGGCGATGGGCGCCCGCACATAACGGGTCAGCCAGGCACTTTTAAGCAAGCCCTGGGCGTCGATCACCAGGTCATATTTGGTCGACTGCACCGCCTGCTTGAAGCGCCGCCATTCACCGCTCTTGACGGTTTGCCAGAGGTTCTTGCGCCAGCGGCGAATCGCCACCGGGATGACCTTGTCCACCGCCGGGTGCCAGGTGGGGATTTCGGCAAAGCCTTCTTCCACCACCCAATCGAACCGAATGCCGGGAATCGCCCGCGCTGCGTCGGTGAGGGCCGGCAAGGCATGGATCACGTCGCCCAGGGATGAGGTCTTGATTACCAGAACCCGCAACTCAATGAACCTCGACCACGTCGCCCTGCAAACGCTGCAAGGCATCGGTGACCGGCTGGGGCAGCAACTGGCGCAGGCAGTTGTAGTGGCCGAAACGGCAGGTACGCTCAAAGCACGGGCTGCAATCCAGACCCAGGCGCACCACTTCGACCTTGTCGGCCAACGGCGGAGTGAAGCCTGGAGATGTGGAGCCGTACACGGCCACCAGCGGACGGTTCAGCGCCGCCGCCACATGCATCAGGCCGGAGTCGTTGGACACCACCGAGTCGGCGCACGACAACAGGTCGATGGCCTCGGCCAGGGACGTGTCACCACTGAGATTCACCGCCTCTTCACGCAGGCCGGGAATCAGGCGCTGGCGGATGTCTTCACCCACCGAATGATCGTTCTTGGAACCGAACAGCCACACCTGCCAGCCTTCGCGGATCTTCGTCTCGGCAACTTTGGCGTAATGCTCCGACGGCCAGCGCTTGGACTCGCCAAACTCGGCGCCAGGGCACAGAGCCAATACGGGCCGATCCAGGGTCAGGCCAAACTTGGCCAACGCCGCGTCGCGGGTCACCGGGTCGATCTGCAAGCTGGGGCGCGGGTACGGCTTGGGCAGTTCAGCGCCCGGCTCGTAGGCCAACGCCATAAAGCGTTCGATCATCAACGGGTAGCGGGCTTTATCCAGGGTGCGTACGTCATTGAGCAGCACATAGCGAAACTCGCCGCGCCAGCCGGTGCGCTTGGGGATACCGGCAAAATACGGCACCAGCGCCGACTTCAGCGAGTTAGGCAGCAGGATCGCCTGGTCGTACTGGCCGGCCATGGATTTGCCGATGCGTCGGCGGGTCGCCAGCTCCAGGGCGCCGTGGCCGAGCGGGAAGCTCAAGGCCTTGCGCACCTCTGGCATACGCTCAAGGATCGGCCGGCTCCACTCAGGGGCGAGCACGTCGATCTGGCAGTCTGGATAGCGCAGGCGCAGGCACTGAAACAGTGTCTGTGCCATCACCATGTCACCGACCCAACTGGGCCCAACGATCAGAATATTCATGTAGTTTCCACAAACGATGCGGGGAGGCTTATGCCTCCCCGCCCTAATAGTGTTTCAGCTCAAGCCCAGCGCTTGCCAGATTCGCATCACCTGTCGCCGCTCGTCGGCGAACTGGTCCCCGGCGACCGTGCCGGCCTCGTTCTGCAAAGCCTGGCGGTGCGCGGCGGAGCGGTAGGCCTTGTACACCTCACGCAGCAAATGGGCATCGGCGGCGGGCATCAGCCCGACCTGCTCCAGGCCCTCCAGAATGCGGATATTGTCGGTGTAGCGCAGCAACGATGGATGTTGCGCAGACCACGCCAAAGCCGCGTATTGCACCATAAATTCAATATCGACGATACCTCCGGCGTCCTGCTTGAGGTCGAACAGCGCCGTGGCCTCGAAGGCATTGGCGCCCCTACCGGCCGTCGTGGCCTTGGTGCCAAGGTTGTCACGCATCTTGGCACGCATCTCACTGACCTCCTGGCGCAGCGTCTCCAAGTCCCGCTCACGCCCCAACACGTTAGCCCGTACCTGCTCGAACGCCTGGCCCACATCCTGGCTGCCCACCAGCACCCGTGCGCGGATCAGGGCCTGATGTTCCCAGGTCCAGGCTTCATTTTGTTGATAGCGGTCAAACGCCCCCAGGGAACTCACCAGCAAGCCGGAGGCGCCGGAAGGTCGCAGGCGCATGTCCACTTCATACAGCTGGCCAGAGTTGGTCTGGGTGGTCATCAGGTGAATGATGCGCTGGCCCAGGCGTGTAAAGAATTGCGCGCCATCGATCGGTTTGGCACCGTCCGTCTCGGCCTGGGGGTCGCCGTCATGGATAAACACCAGGTCCAGGTCCGAACCATGCCCCAGTTCGATGCCGCCGACTTTCCCATAACCGACAATGATGAAGCCAGGATCGCACAGGGTGCCGTCCAGTCGCTGCGGCGAGCCGTGACGGGCGACCGTCTGGCGCCAGGCCAGGGCCAGCACTTGTTCAAGAATGGCTTCGGCCAGCCAGGTGAGGTAGTCACTGACCTTCATCAACGGCAGGCTGCCGGCGATTTCCGAAGCGGCCACCCGCAAGCGGTGCGCCAGTTTGAAATGACGCAAGGCTTCCATCTGTTGCTCAAGGTCATCTTCGGGAATGCGCGTGAGGCGCTCGCGCAACTCCGCGGCCAGTTCCGGCGCCAGCGGCGGCTTGAACAAGCGGCCTTCGTTGAGCAATTCATCCAGCAACAGCGGGAAACGGGTGATCTGCTCGGCGATCCACGGGCTGGCTGCGCACAGGGTCAGCAGGCGACGCAGGGCGTCGGGGTTCTCGGTCAGCAGCACCAGGTAGGCCGAACGCCGGGCGACGGCTTCCACCAGCGGCAACACGCGCTCCAGCACCAGGTCCGGGTTGGCATGTTCAACGGCCTGGGCCAACAGGCGCGGAATAAACGCATCCAGGCGCTCGCGCCCCAGGCGCTGCATGGCGCGCAACTGCGGGCTGGCGCGCAGGCTGGCCAAGGCCTTGAGGGCCTTGGGGGCATCGGTGAAACCGCCTTCACTCAATTGGCGACACGCGGCGTCGTCATCCTGGGATTCCTCCCACAGCGGCAACCATTCACCACCGACCACCAATTCGCTTTCTTCGCCCTCTTCTTCATCAGGGTCGGCAATCACTTGGCGAAAGTGCCAGTCCACGCGGCCACGCCAGTACATCAGGCGCTCGTGGAACGCGGCCCAGTCACTGAAGCCCAGCATAAAGGCAATGCGCGCCTGGTCTTCAGGGCTGTCCGGCAGCATTTGCGTCTGGCGGTCGGCAATCGCCTGGATCGCATGTTCGGTGTAACGCAAAAACTCGTAACCGCTGCGCAGCTCGCTGATCACCGCCGCGGGCAAATAACCCTGACCTTCCAGGGTGCCCAGAACGTTCAACAGCGGGCGTTGCTGCAGACTGAGGTCACGGCCACCATGGATCAGTTGGAATGCCTGGGCGATAAATTCCACCTCACGAATGCCGCCCGCGCCCAGCTTGATATTGTCGGCCATGCCCTTGCGCCGCACTTCCTGCTGGATCAGCTGCTTCATGGTGCGCAGCGCTTCGATGGCCGAAAAGTCCAGATAACGGCGATAGACAAACGGGCGCAGCATGTCGAGCAGTTGCGCGCCCGCCACCTGGTCGCCGGCCACCACCCGCGCCTTGATCATGGCGTAGCGTTCCCAGTCCCGTCCCTGGTCCTGGTAGTACTGCTCCAGCGCGTTGAAGCTGAGCACCAGCGCGCCGGCCGAACCGTAGGGACGCAGGCGCATGTCGACGCGAAAGACAAAACCGTCGACGGTCATCGGGTCCAGCGCTTTGATCAGTTTTTGCCCAAGGCGAATAAAGAACTCCTGATTATCCAGGGCGCGCTTCACGCCTACCGTTTCGCCGCCTTCGGGGTAGGCAAAGATCAGGTCGATATCCGACGACAGGTTCAGCTCCACCGCACCGAGCTTGCCCATGCCGAGGATGACCATGTGCTGCGCCTCGCCACTGCGTGCGCCGGTCGGCGTGCCGAATTGGGCGCAGTGGCGCTGGTACAGCCATTGATAGGCCTGGTCGATGCAGGCGTCGGCCATGTCGGACAGGTCGCGACAGGTTTGCACCAGGTCGGCCTGGCGTGTGAGGTCGCGCCAGATGATGCGCACCTGCTGGCGCGTGCGCTGGCGGCGCAGCACGCGGCCCAGCTCGTCTTCTGTTTCGGCCTGTTGCACGGCACCGGCTATCTGGCTGCACAGCTCGCCGGGCGCAAACCCGCGGTCCAGCTCGCCCCAGGCCGCCAGCTCAAGCAACATCAAAGGGTCACGAACACTCTGTTCAATGACGAAATCACTGGCGGCGCACACGCGGGCAAAGTCGGCGCACCGTTGCGGCGTCCACGCAGAAAGGCCATGATCGTCATCCAGCGCGGCCACCGCGTCACGAAATGACTGCTCGGCCCGGTTGGCGTAAGGCAACAGAATGGCCGGCAGTTCGGCCAGCGTTGGAAGGCTCATGGTCTATCCTTGATCGGCGTGTAAATGGCGTGTAGTTGTGAAGGCAAGAGCCATGCTCGGTGAAGGACTGTCGAACAAAGGTTAGAAATAGCTGAAATTAAATTAATCTTGGCAGGCAACATCAAAGTTTCACCTTTTCTTGTTCGCAATAGACCAACAATAACGATTATGCTCACCAGCAAGACCGAGCCATACGCTCAGTCTTGTGTAGTTTTACTACTCGTATATACATTCGAAAGGCTGAAATGGCCGACGATTTGTAGTAAAACTACAGGACGCCGAAGCAACCTTCGGCCATCCAAGAATTTATGTCGTCTGCCCACAAGGCCAGTCGCAAACTTCAGGCAACCGATTCTGGTAGCCTTTCCGCCCTGGAGCAAGCCATGCAAGACCTCGATCCCGTCGAAACCCAGGAATGGCTGGACGCCCTGGAATCGGTTCTCGACAAAGAAGGCGAAGACCGTGCTCACTACCTGATGACCCGTATGGGCGAACTCGCGACCCGCAGCGGCTCGCAACTGCCTTACGCCATCACTACGCCATACCGCAACACCATCCCCGTTACCCACGAAGCACGCATGCCTGGCGACCTGTTCATGGAACGCCGCATTCGCTCGCTGGTACGTTGGAACGCCATGGCGATGGTAATGCGCACGAACTTGAAAGATTCGGACCTGGGCGGTCACATCTCCAGCTTCGCTTCCAGCGCAACCCTGTATGACATCGGCTTCAACTACTTCTTCCAGGCCCCGACCGACGAACACGGCGGCGACCTGATCTACTTCCAGGGCCACACCTCGCCAGGCGTCTACGCCCGTGCGTTCATGGAAGGTCGCATCAGCGAAGAACAAATGAACAACTTCCGCCAGGAAGTCGACGGTCAGGGCCTGTCGTCCTACCCGCACCCTTGGCTGATGCCTGATTTCTGGCAGTTCCCGACCGTTTCCATGGGTCTGGGCCCGATCCAGGCGATCTACCAGGCACGCTTCATGAAGTATCTGGAAGCCCGTGGCTTCATCCCTGAAGGCAAGCAGAAAGTCTGGTGTTTCCTGGGCGACGGCGAGTGCGACGAGCCGGAATCCCTGGGCGCCATCTCCCTGGCCGGCCGCGAAAAGCTCGACAACCTGATCTTCGTCATCAACTGCAACCTGCAGCGCCTCGACGGCCCGGTTCGCGGCAACGGCAAGATCATCCAGGAACTCGAAGGCGTGTTCCGCGGTGCTCAGTGGAACGTGACCAAAGTCATCTGGGGCCGCTTCTGGGACCCACTGCTGGCCAAGGACGTCGACGGTATCCTGCAACGTCGCATGGACGAAGTCATCGACGGCGAGTACCAGAACTACAAAGCCAAAGACGGCGCGTTCGTTCGTGAACACTTCTTCAACACGCCTGAACTCAAGGCGATGGTTGCCGACCTGTCCGACGACGAAATCTGGAAGCTCAACCGTGGCGGCCACGACCCGTACAAGGTCTACGCGGCGTACCACGAAGCGGTCAACCACAAAGAACAACCGACCGTCATCCTGGCCAAGACCATCAAGGGTTATGGTACCGGTGCCGGCGAAGCGAAGAACACCGCGCACAACACCAAGAAAGTCGATGTCGACAGCCTGAAGTTGTTCCGCGACCGCTTCGACATTCCGGTCAAGGACGAAGAGCTGGAGAACCTGCCGTTCTTCAAGCCAGAGCCAAACAGCGCCGAAGCCCGCTACCTGAGCGAGCGTCGCAGTGCACTGGGCGGTTTCGTGCCACAGCGCCGTGCCAACAGCTTCAGCGTACCGACGCCAGACCTGAGCACCCTCAAGGCTATCCTTGACGGCTCGGGCGACCGTGAAATTTCCACCACCATGGCCTTCGTGCGTATTCTGGCGCAGCTGGTCAAGGACAAGGACATCGGCCCGCGCATCGTTCCGATCATCCCGGACGAAGCCCGTACCTTCGGTATGGAAGGCATGTTCCGTCAGTTGGGCATCTACTCCTCCGTCGGCCAGCTCTACGAGCCAGTCGATAAAGACCAGGTGATGTTCTACAAGGAAGACAAGAAGGGCCAGATCCTCGAAGAAGGCATCAACGAAGCGGGCGCCATGAGCTCCTTCATCGCTGCCGGTACTTCGTACTCCAGCCACAACCAGCCAATGCTGCCGTTCTACATCTTCTACTCGATGTTCGGCTTCCAGCGTATCGGCGACCTGGCCTGGGCCGCTGGCGACAGCCGCACCCGTGGTTTCCTGATCGGCGGTACCGCCGGCCGTACCACGCTGAACGGCGAAGGCCTGCAACACGAAGACGGTCACAGCCACATCCTGGCTGCCACCATCCCGAACTGCCGCACCTTTGATCCAACCTACGGCTATGAGCTGGCGGTGATCATCCAGGACGGCATGAAGAAGATGACCGAAGAGCAGCAGGACGTTTTCTACTACATCACCGTGATGAACGAGTCCTACCAGCAGCCAGCCATGCCGGCCGGTGTGGAAGAAGGCATCATCAAGGGCATGTACCTGCTCGAAGAAGACACCAAGGAAGCGGCGCACCACGTACAGCTGATGGGCTCCGGCACCATCCTGCGCGAAGTGCGTGAAGCGGCGAAGATCCTGCGTGACGAGTTCAACGTCGGTGCCGACGTGTGGAGCGTGACCAGCTTCAACGAACTGCGCCGTGACGGCCTGGCCGTGGAGCGCAGCAACCGCCTGCACCCTGGCCAGAAGCCAGCCAAGAGCTACGTCGAAGAGTGCCTGGCCGGCCGTAAGGGTCCAGTCATTGCCTCTACCGACTACATGAAACTGTTTGCTGAACAAATTCGCCAGTGGGTCCCGTCCAAGGAATTCAAAGTCCTGGGCACCGATGGTTTCGGCCGCAGTGACAGCCGCAAGAAGCTGCGTCACTTCTTCGAAGTCGACCGTCACTTCGTGGTGTTGGCAGCCCTGGAAGCCTTGGCTGACCGTGGTGAGATCGAACCTAAGGTGGTGGCTGACGCTATCGTCAAGTTCGGGATCAACCCGGAAAAACGCAACCCACTGGACTGCTGAGGAGATTTTTTGTGAGCGAACTCATTCGCGTACCTGACATCGGCAGCGGTGAAGGTGAAGTAATCGAGCTGTTTGTGAAGGTCGGCGACACCGTCGAAGCCGACCAGAGCATTCTGACCCTGGAGTCGGACAAGGCGAGCATGGAAATCCCTGCTCCCAAGGCCGGCGTGGTCAAGAGCCTGAAGGTGAAGCTGGGCGACCGCCTGAAAGAAGGCGACGAGCTGCTGGAACTGGAAATCGAAGGTGCTGCTGATGCAGCCCCTGCGGCCGCGGCTCCGGCCGCCGCTGCACCTGCACCTGCTGCTGAAAAACCTGCCGCTGCCGAGGCTGCTCCAGCCCCCGCTGCTGCACCTGCCGCCGCGACCGTCCAGGACATTCACGTCCCGGACATCGGCTCGTCGGGCAAGGCCAAGATCATCGAGCTGCTGGTCAAGGTCGGCGACACCGTCGAAGCCGACCAGTCGCTGATCACCCTGGAGTCCGACAAGGCCTCCATGGAGATCCCATCGCCGGCTGCCGGCGTGGTGGAAAGCATTGCGGTCAAGCTGGAAGACGAAGTCGGCACCGGTGACTTCATCCTCAAGCTCAAAGTACAAGGTGCTGCGCCAGCCGCCGCACCCGCACCGGCTGCTGCTCCGGCGGCCAAGGCTGAAGCGGCACCTGCCGCTGCTGCCCCTGCGCCGGCCGCAAAAGCCGAAGCTGCGCCAGCCCCTGCGGCTGCCGCACCTGCGCCAAGCGGTGCCAAGGTTCACGCCGGCCCAGCCGTGCGTCAGTTGGCCCGTGAATTCGGCGTCGAGCTGAGCGCTGTTGCAGCCAGCGGCCCTCACGGCCGTGTGCTGAAGGAAGACGTGCAGGCTTACGTCAAAGCCATGATGCAAAAAGCCAAGGAAGCTCCGGCTGCCGGCGGCGCTACCGGTGGTTCGGGCATTCCGCCGATCCGTACCGTGGATTTCAGCCGTTTCGGCGAAATCGAAGAAGTGCCGATGACCCGCCTGATGCAAATCGGCGCGGCAGGCCTGCACGCCAGCTGGCTGAACATCCCGCACGTGACCCAATTCGACCAGGCCGATATCACCGACCTGGAAGCGTTCCGCGTTGCGCAGAAAGCCGTGGCCGAGAAGGCCGGCGTGAAGCTGACCGTGCTGCCACTGCTGCTCAAGGCCTGTGCACACCTGCTCAAGGAACTGCCGGACTTCAACAGCTCGCTGGCGCCAAGCGGCAAGGCGATCATTCGCAAGAAGTACGTGAACATCGGCTTTGCGGTCGACACCCCGGATGGCCTGCTGGTACCGGTCATCAAGAACGTCGACCAGAAGAGCCTGTTGCAACTGGCTGGCGAAGCGGCCGCACTGGCTGCCAAGGCCCGCGACAAGAAGCTCACCCCGGACGACATGCAGGGCGCCTGCTTCACCATCTCCAGCCTCGGCCACATTGGCGGCACTGGCTTCACGCCAATCGTCAACGCGCCGGAAGTGGCGATCCTGGGTGTGTCCAAGGCCACCATCCAGCCTGTGTGGGACGGTAAAGCGTTCCAGCCCAAGCTGATGCTGCCACTGTCGCTGTCCTACGATCACCGCGTGATCAACGGCGCCGCGGCTGCGCGCTTCACCCAGCGCCTGAGCCAGTTGCTGAACGACATCCGCACCATCCTGCTGTAAGGCGCAAGGCCTTCCTGTTACCGGGAAGGCCCTTGCCACACCGATTTCCGAGCGCCACGCTCGTACCTCAACCCCGCCACTTGGCGGGGCTTTTTTTGCCTGTGTTTTCTGTAGGAGCGAGCTTGCTCGCGAAGATCGTCAACGATAACGCAGGTACTCTGGTTAAACGCGGTGTTCTGGCGTTTTTCGCGAGCAAGCTCGCTCCTACAGAGAACAGGTGTGAACCACCGATCACCCCAATTACAGAAATCACCCATGCGGCCGATAACAGGCTTATAGCACTTAGCCTTCATCCTCTCTTGTCACTGCGTGCTGCATGATGCAACCTTGCCGCAGTCGACAGTCAAGAGGGCGTGAGCCCAGCGCAGTGCGCATTTTCCCAAGCGAGTTTCCCCATGAAAAGCCAACCCGATGTCGCCCGTATGGCGGCCGAGGTAGTGACGCAATTACCGGTGCCTTCGCGCCTCGGTATGCTGCGTTTCGAGCGGCTTAATGAGGCAAGCTGGGCCCTGCTCTACCTCGACCCCAATTGCGAGCGCCAGTTTGGCCTGCCAGCGGTTGAACTCTGCGCCTTGATTGGCACGCCCTACGCCAGCCTGATGGAACCCCAGGCGCGCTACCAGTTGCACGATGCGATCCAGCAGCAACTGGCCCACAGCCCCCATTATCTGGTGCGCTACACCCTGCACACCCATGACGGCCCGCTAAGCGTTTTGGAGATGGGCGAAGCCTACAAACAACACAACCGCCACCTGGTGCGCGGCTACCTGATGGTGGTTGAGGGGCTGTTCAGCGAGACCAGCACGCCCGCCCCGACCGTCGACCTGGAAAACCAGAACAGCCGCCTGCAAATCGCCCTGGAGCTCAACCAGCGAGCGCAGCAGGAACAGTTGCAGCACCTGGAGCGAGTACGTGCCCAGCAGGAATTGATCCTGCTGCTGGCGCGCCAACGCTACACCACGCCCAACTCCCTGCAAGAAGCCGCTGAGCTGATCACCCGCAGCGCCTGTGACATTTACCAGATCGACTGCGCCAGCATCTGGAACCTCGAAGGCCATCACCTGGTACCGATCTCCGCCTATCACCGCGCCGATCAACAACACCACCTGCCCGAAGCCATCGACGCCAGTGGCTTCCCGGATTACCTGGAAGCCCTGCATTCGAGCCGCGCCATCGATGCCACCCACGCCCTGCGCGACCCACGCACCCGGGAAATGGCCGAAAGCCTGCGCGCCAAGGACATCCACGCGATGCTCGACGCCAGCATCCGTGTCGACGGCCAGGTCGTCGGCGTGCTGTGCCTGGAACAAGGCGGCAGCCCGCGCGCCTGGCAGTCCGATGAGATCGCGTTTGCTGGCGAGCTGGCAGACCAGTTCGCCCAGGTCATCAATAACCACAACCGCCGCACCGCCACCAGCGCCCTGCACCTGTTCCAGCGCGCCGTGGAGCAAAGCGCCAACGCGTTTTTGCTGGTCAATTGCGATGGCGTGGTGGAGTACGTCAACCCCAGCTTCACCGCGATCACCCAGTACAGCGCCGAAGAAGTCCACGGCCATCGCCTGGCCCAACTGCCGGCCCTGGAAAACCTCAGCGAGTTGCTGTTCGACGCACCCTCGGCCCTGGCCAAAAGCAACAGCTGGCAAGGTGAGTTCAAGAGCCGCCGCAAGAACCTGGAACCCTACTGGGGCCAGCTGTCGATTTCCAAGGTGTATGGCGACAACCGCGAGCTGACCCACTACATCGGCATCTACGAAGACATCACCCAGACCAAGCTCGCGCAACAGCGCATCGAACGCCTGGCCTACACCGACAACCTAACCAACCTGGGCAATCGCCCGGCGTTCATTCGCAACCTCGACGAGCGCTTTGCCCGCGACAGCGACAGCCCGATCAGCCTGCTGTTGGTGGACATCGACAACTTCAAGCGCATCAACGACAGCCTCGGCCATCAGACTGGCGACAAGTTGCTGATCAGCCTCGCGCGCCGCCTGCGCAACAGCTTGAGCAGCGGCGGCAGCCTGGCGCGTTTCGCCAGTAATGAATTCGCGGTGCTGTTGGACGACGCCGACCTGGAGACCGGCCAGCAGGTGGCCAGCCAGTTGCTAACCACCCTCGACAAGCCGATGTTCGTCGACAACCAGTTGATCAGCGTCACCGGCTCCGTGGGCCTGGCCTGCGCGCCGCTGCATGGCCGCGACCCGCAAACCCTGATGCGCAACGCCGGCCTGGCCCTGCATAAGGCCAAGGCCAACGGTAAACACCAGGTGCAGGTGTTTACCGAAGCCCTGAACGCCGAGGCCAGCTACAAGCTGTTCGTGGAAAACAACCTGCGCCGTGCCCTGACCCAGAACGAGCTGGACGTGTTCTACCAGCCCAAGCTGTGCCTGCGCAGCGGTCGCCTGCTGGGCATGGAAGCGCTGTTGCGCTGGAACCATCCGGAAAAAGGCATGATCCGCCCCGACCAGTTCATCAGCGTGGCTGAAGAGACCGGGCTGATCATCCCTATCGGCAAATGGATCGCGCGCCAGGCCTGCCGTATGAGCCGGCAATTGACCGCCGCAGGCCTGGGCAACTTGCAGGTGGCCATCAACCTGTCGCCCAAGCAATTCTCCGACCCGGATCTGGTGGCGTCGATTGCCACCATCCTCAAGGAGGAAGAGCTGCCGGCCAACCTGCTGGAGCTGGAGCTGACCGAAGGCCTGCTGCTGGAAGCCACCGAAGATACGCGCTTGCAACTGGACCAGCTCAAGAGCTTCGGCCTGACCCTGGCGATGGACGACTTCGGCACCGGTTACTCGTCGCTGAGCTACTTGAAAAAATTCCCCATCGACATCATTAAGATTGATCGCAGCTTTATCCATGAAATCCCGGACAACCAGGACGACATGGAAATCACCTCGGCGGTGATCGCCATGGCCCACAACCTCAAGCTCAAGGTGGTGGCCGAAGGCATCGAGACCGCTGAGCAGCTGGCGTTCCTGCGCCGGCACCGTTGCGACGTGGGCCAGGGCTATCTGTTCGACCGCCCGATCCCGGGTGCCGAGCTGCTGCACAGGCTTAAACGCTACCCGCGCGGGCCAATCGCCTGACAGCGCTGTAACACTCGGGCACACTGGCTGTCTGACAATTTACTGTTACTCAACCTGACGAGAGGACTGATCATGGTCTTGCGCTCGGAAATTCTGGTGAACAAAAACGTGCTGCCTACTCAAGAACAAGCTCTGCCTGGCCGTGAAACCCCGATGAAGTTGCCCGAAACGCACTTCGTCAACGGCAACCCACTGCTGGGCCCGTTCCTGGATGACGTCGGCTTTGCGATCTTCGGCCTGGGCTGCTTCTGGGGCGCAGAACGCAAGTTCTGGCAGCGCGACGGCGTGGTCAGCACCGTGGTCGGCTACGCAGGCGGCTTTACGCCCAACCCGACGTATGAAGAAGTCTGCTCGGGCCTGACCGGCCATAGCGAAGTGGTGCTGGTGGTGTATGACCAGGCCAAGGTCAAGTACGAAGACCTGCTGAAGATGTTCTGGGAACTGCACAACCCGACCCAGGGCATGCGCCAGGGCAACGACATCGGCAGCCAGTACCGTTCGGTGATCTACGCCACTACGCCTGAGCAACTGGCGGCAGCCAAGGCCAGTGCCGCGGCGTATCAGCAAGAGCTGAGCAAGGCCGGCCTGGGTGAGATCACCACGGAAATCGAAGAAGCCCCGACGGTGTACTTCGCCGAGGCGTATCACCAGCAGTACCTGGCGAAGAATCCCCAGGGTTACTGCGGAATCGGCGGCACTGGCGTGACCTGCCCGATCTAAGGTCAACATAAAACCAAATGTGGGAGGGGGCTTGCCCCCGATAGCGGAGTGTCAGTTACGGATGTAATAGCTGATACTCAGCAATCGGGGGCAAGCCCCCTCCCACATTGGTTTGTGTTTGGCCGCAAAGGCGGTTATTCGGCGATAAGCCAATCCATCTGCCAGCCACCCTGGGTCTGGCCCAGTTGCTTGGACAACCACGGCAACAACTCCCGCAGCTCTTCTTCCAAGCCCCACGGCGGATTGGCAATCGCCAGGCCCGAGCCAGTGAGGGTATTGGGCGTGTCCAGCGGATGCACCAGCAACTCCACACGCAGCAGCTTCGGCGCACCGGTACCGGCCAGGTCCTGGTAGAAACGGCGCAACATGCGCTGGTCTTTCACCGGGTACCAGATCGCCGCCACCGTCTGGCGCATACGGCTGACGGCTTCCTTGAGGGATGCCGCGCAACGCTGCATTTCGTCGAGCTTTTCAAACGGCGGGTCGATCAGCATCAGCGCGCGCTTTTCCGGCACTGGCAGCAAGGCCCGTGGCACATGCCAGCCTTCGCCCAAGTGCACTTTGACGCGGCGATCACCCTTCATGTTGTCCTTGAGCAGCACGCCATCTTCCGGGTGTTTCTCATTGAGCAGCACACGGTCCTGGGGCCGCGTGAGGCGGCGCGCCAGTTCCGGCGAGCCGGGGTAGTAGCGCAACTGGCCATCCGGGTTCATCTCGTGCAGCACGCGCATGTAGTCGGCGGTGAGCGGCGGCAGGTCGCTTGCGCCCCACAGGCGGGCGATGCCTTCCAGATACTCACCAGTGCGGTTGGCCTGGTCGCCCTGCAGGTCGTACAAGCCAATGCCTGCGTGAGTGTCGAGGTAGGCGAACGGCTGTTCCTTGCGCGACATCAGGGCGATGAGGCGGGTCAAGGTCAGGTGTTTGAAGACATCGGCATGGTTGCCGGCGTGAAAGGCGTGACGATAATTCATGGTTGCTCCTGCGCAGGGGGCGAAGTTTACCTTCTACCGACGCAAAGGTGCAGGGCCGCACGGCAGGCGGCACGGATGTCACGCTATCACCAGGGGCTCAACCGAGTTGCGAGGCAAGGTAATCAGCCAATGCGCCATGGCTGATTTGCGGACTGCGTGCGAAGTAAGCGACCTTGTGCTGCAAGGTGGCTGGCGTAAACGCGGTGTAGAGGTCAGGGCGCTGTTCCTGGAGCCATTGCAGCAGATTGTCGACCAGCACCTGCGGTGACTGCTGGGCCATGTGCGTCAGCAAGCACGCCGGTACCTGCCACCAGGGGCTGGCTGGGGCCGCAGCGACTGACCTGGGCGCCACGGACAGCGGCTGGCCGTTGACCAGGTAGCGCTGGAACACCGGCAACGCGCGCGCCGCCTCGTCGCCTAATGACTGCAACATCGGCAAAAGGTGCGCGCCGTCCCAGAAACGCAAAAACACCGTCTGGTTTTCCGGCAGGTACACATGGGTCAAGCCCTGCAAATGCGCGACCACCACGTCCAGCGGGCTGGATGAGACGGCCAGCCAGCCCCAATCCGTCGCTTGGGTGGTGGCTATCCACTCGAGAAAGGCACTGCCCGGTTCAACGATGCCCACGTAGGGCATGACCTCATCCCAGTTGGCGTAGGCCGTGCCCGCCCAGATCGGTCGCGGCATCTTTGCCGCGGCCGTGGCTTGCCAGACGGCGAGCGGCCTGGAGTCGCTGGCATTGCCCAGCACGGCGTACAGCTGTTCATCTGGCTGCAACGGGTATTGCGCCAGCCAGGCACTGGGCGTCAAGGGTGCAGGCATCAGGACGCACTCCGCACATGGGCGCCGATGTCACACTGGCCGTTCTTGCAGCGCTCGCATTCTTCACAGAACGGCGCGCTGCGTTTCAGGCTGACCACTTGTGCGCGGCTTAACGGCGCGGGCACCACCGTCAATAAAGTCTCGTTCAATCCAGGCATCAACGGCGCCGGTGTCGGGGCAGGCGCGCTGCCGAGCTGAATCGGCACGCTGCTGAATATCCCGCCCGCCGATAACGTGATCGACTGCCCGCCCGCCTGGATCGTCACGCTGGCACCCGCATCAATGATGATGCTTTGCCCGGCGCCCAGCGTAAGGGTCTGCCCGGCCCGCATATGTTGCGAACCGCCGACCACCAGATGGTCATCCTGCTTGAGTTCCGTCAAACGGTTGCCATGGGTGATGCGCAGCTCCTGGCCCTGCAACTCATGGCGCGACTCGCCGCCCACCTGCACGCGACGCTGGTTATCGACCTGTACCTGTTGGTCATGCAGCACATGCTGGGTCCAGTCCCGCTGGGCGCGCAGGTAGATCTCTTCGGCGCCCTTGCGGTCCTCGATACGCAGTTCGTTGTAGCCGCCACCGCCCGGGCTGCTCTGGCTACGCCAGAGACTGCGGGTCTTGTCCGCTGGCAGGTCGAGGGGCACTGGCGTGGCGGCGTTGGGCAGGCACCCCACCACCAGCGGCATGTCCATGTCGCCATTGACGAACCCCACCAGCACTTCCATGCCCACCCGGGGGATCAGCACCACACCATAACGGTCATGGGCCCAGCCACTGGCTACCCGCAACCAGCAACTGGAATGGTCGTTGTGCTCGCCAATGCGATCCCAGGCCAGTTGCACCTTGACCCGGCCGTATTCGTCACAGTGAACCTCACTGTCAACCGGGCCAGTGACCACCGCGCTTTGATACCCCGACACCGTCGGGCGCGGCTGCTCTGGCAAGGGCGGACGAAACACCGCATCCCATGGCGCGGCCACAAATGCGTTGCGATAGCCCTGGCGCAGTTCCCCTCCATCCTCCTCGGTGACCGCCTCCTCCAGCACCTGGGGCTGCTTGCCTTCATGGCGCACCTGCGTCACCAGCCACAAGTCATTCCAGTCCTCGCGAGGGTGCTCACGCAACTGCAAAAACCGGCCACTGGCCAACGCCGGCTCATCGCCCTGGCCATGGGCACTGCGATAGTCGCTGCGGTGCCGCTCCAGGCCACGCTGGGCTAGGCATCTGCCTTGGGCTCGGTCGGAAAAGTTGCCGGGGTAGTGCTGCGCTTCAAGCTTGGGCAATGACTCGTCGACGGCTGCGCCTTCTAGCTCGACATGGGGTTTGCGAAAGTCGTAATCGCGCAGGTTCAGCGCCGTGGTACGGGTTGCCAATTGCAAGGTGAAGCGCTTGATCGCGGGAGTATCGGCCACCATTCCCGAACCTGGCCGGTAAGGCGTAGGCTGATCCATCTGGGCAAACACCGTCTGGTCATCGCCAAACACCAGCAGGTGCCCTTCGGGGGAATGCTGGAAGTGATAGTGAATCCCCAGCTCGGCACACAGGCGCTGAATGAACGCCAGGTCGCTCTCGCCGAACTGCACGCAGTATTCACGCTCCGGGTAATCACCGCTCAACCGGAACTCGAAACGGTCACTGTGAATCCCCTGCCCGGCCAACACCTGGGCAACAATCTGCGGCACCGTCTTATGCTGAAAAATGCGCTGGTGGCTGCTGTGTGCCAGGTACGCCAGATGTGGCGCAAGACTGAGCTGGTAACGCGTCAAGCGCCGGCCCGAGTCGCCCTGGGCAACCCGATACACCAGGCCATGAACGCCATGCCCCTGCTCATCGAAGCCCAAGTACACCTGGCGATGCAGCAAGCCCTCCAGGTCGATATCCGGCTGCTCGCAGACCAGCTCAAGTTCAAACCGGTAAGGCTGGCTGATGGCCTCGGTGCCGTTGAACGCGAACACCTTGAAGTCACTGGGCGACCCGTCCAGGGCCAGGGTAAATGCAGGTTGGTTGGCAGGAGCGAACATCCGGTGTTTCTCTGCGAAGGGTGGGCGGTCGATTCTGCACCAGCTTACGGCCGGCCTGAGCTCATACCGGGTAAATCAGTAAGGTCCTACCGCCGTCTTCATTTGATGGGGGGTAGCCGCGTGCTGAAGCCCCATTGCGGTAAAAATCCACACGTCTGACAGAATATTACGGCAGCCCAGTAGCCTGTTTCCCAAACGTAAAAACACCACCCCGAAACGCCCCTCCATAACCACGACACCCTCTCATCACCTGTTTAAATTGCGCAGCCATGTTCATTCAAAAGGAATGTTTTCATGGCAGGCAATCGCCACTCTTCGAGCCGATCACTATTGCTGGGGAATCTGTAATGTCCCAGCCCTATGCGTTTATCAATGACCAGCAACAAACCTCTGTGGAACTCAAGGCCAAATTACGCTTAGGAAAGCACGCCGAAGCCAAGTTCGACGCGCTCAACGCGCACATTCGCAATGTGGTGGTGCTACCGGGGCAACTCGTCATTATCGGCGACGACACTACCGCAGCCTGTACCCTGGAAGAGTCACGCTTGATGCGAGCCGCCTGGGATATTCGCCACAGCGTGATGGCCGAAGGCGGGGATGCCTTTGCAGTGCACAACTATGATTTGCTGCAAAAGCTGCTGGGGTATACCTCACTGGGTATAGGCACGGCAGGTGATGCCTGGAGCAAGCATTTGCAAGACATTGCAAAAACCCTGGAAGAAATTGATGCCCTGCATAAACAGTCACTACGCCGGGGCGGTGGTGCCGCCAGAGAGGAGTTTCTCGCACGACGCCGAACACTGTTTGCAAGGCTGGACGCTCAACTGCGGGGTTTTGCGCGTTATGGCACGGGGCTGCGCAATGAAGGCTCGATCAAGAAAATGCTAGGTGTCTCGACCAGAAGCTATTTGCATACGGGGGAGATAAGCCGGTATCAAGAGACCATCGCACGGATTTCGAAGACGGCGAAGCTGCTTAAAAACGGGACGCCGTTGGGGATAGCATTGAGTACGACGGTGACGGCGCTGGAGATAAAAGAGGCGTGTTCGACCGGGAGAGAGGAGCAGTGCAGGAAAGCCAGATATGTAGAGCTGGGAAAACTGAGCGCAGGAGTTAGTGGAGGCTTAGCGGGTGGTTTTGGCGGGACAGCACTGTGTATTTTTTTATTAGCTCCTAGTACTGGCCCAGGGGCTCTAGCCTGTATGTTAGTTGCCGGGGGCCTCGGCGGGGCAGCAGGAGGGCATTTTGGCGGCACGGCTGGCGAAAAGGTAGGTGAGTTTTTGTATGAGTATTGAGGCGTTCATGAATTGGCCCCCAATCATATTGGTCGCCATTAGCTCAATATCTGCAGCAATCATCTCAAACATACTTATGTTCTTTTTGTGCTACCGAAAACTCGAGACCATGGAAGCGCTCCTGGACAAATGTCGCCTGGTCGCCGTCCACAGCAGTTATTTGAGAAATTCACCAAGGGAAAGGATAGCGAGGCTTTGCGCAGTATATTGCGTCATTGCGCTACCCCGATTTAATGCTTGGCGAGGCGTCGCTGACCTAGAGCAGGCGCGGGCCTTTCCACGTCAAACAAAGCTTCTGCTCCATCTAACGTTCTTTCTCTGCACGCTCGGCTTGTCAGGGATGGTCGCCATCTCCTTTATTGATCCAGTAAAGTAAAAAAGGCCCGCGATCATAATACGCGGGCCTTTTGTTCATCCTCTAAGCGCTGAGCGCCCAGCGAATTACTTGTTCAAGTTGTAATCTTTTTCCGCAGCATCAAAACGCTCGACCATACCCACCGTCGGTGCGCCCATCTTGCTCACGAAGTAGATCGCCAGGCTGGCGAAGATGAAGCCTGGGATGATTTCGTACAGGCCCAGCAATTCAAAGTGTTTCCACACGATCACAGTGATTGCGCCGACCAGGATGCCAGCCAGTGCGCCGTTGCGGGTCATGTGTTTCCAGATTACCGAGATCAGTACCACAGGGCCGAAGGCTGCACCGAAACCGGCCCAGGCGTAGCTGACCAGGCCCAGTACGCGGTTTTCCGGGTTGGCGGCCATGGCGATGGCGATCAAGGCCACGAGCAGCACCATCAGGCGACCGACCCATACCAGTTCACGCTGGGACGCGCCCTTGCGCAGGAAAGCCTTGTAGAAGTCTTCGGTCAGGGCGCTGGAGCACACCAGCAATTGGCAGCTCAGGGTGCTCATCACCGCCGCCAGAATGGCCGACAACAACACACCGGCAACCCATGGGTTGAACAGGATCTTGGCCAGCTCGATAAACACGCGCTCTGGGTTTTCAGTCACCGGGCCTGCCACTTCCGGATGCGCCGAGAAGTAAGCGATACCGAAGAAGCCCACTGCCACGGTGCCGCCCAGGCACAGGATCATCCAGGTCATGGAAATACGACGCGCCTTGGCGATCGACTTCACCGAGTCCGCCGCCATGAAACGCGCGAGGATGTGCGGTTGGCCGAAGTAGCCCAGGCCCCAGCCCATCAGCGAAATAACGCCGATGAAGGTGGTGTTTTTCAGCATGTCGAAGCTGGTCGGGTCCTTGGCTTCAATGGCCAGGAAGGTGGTGTCTACGCCGCCGGTGGCCAGCAGCACAATGATCGGCGTGAGGATCAGCGCGAAGATCATCAACGTGGCTTGTACGGTATCGGTCCAGCTGACTGCCAGGAAACCACCGATGAAGGTGTAGGCAATGGTCGCTGCAGCACCGGCCCATAGCGCGGTCTCGTAGGACATGCCGAAGGTGCTTTCGAACAGGCGGGCGCCGGCAACGATGCCGGAGGCGCAGTAGATGGTGAAGAACACCAGGATCACCACGGCGGAGATGATCCGCAGCAGGCCGCTTTTATCTTCGAAGCGGCTGGAGAAGTAATCCGGCAGGGTCAGGGCGTCGCCGTTGTGTTCGGTCTGCACCCGCAGGCGGCCGGCCACGAACAACCAGTTGAGGTAAGCACCGACGATCAGGCCGATGGCAATCCAGCTTTCCGACAGACCGGACATGTAGATCGCGCCCGGCAAGCCCATCAACAGCCAGCCGCTCATGTCGGAAGCACCGGCGGACAGAGCTGTCACCACGCTACCGAGGCTGCGGCCGCCCAGGATGTAATCGGAAAGGTTGTTGGTGGAGCGATAGGCCATCAGGCCGATCAGCACCATTGCTGCGATGTAGATCACGAACGTGATCAGGGTTGGATTACTAACGCTCATAGGAGTGACGCCCTGGCTTTGTTTTTATGTAGCGACGGTCATAGGGACGGCCACCCGTGGATAACCGGATAGACGAACCTGCATGCCGCGCATTTATGACTGGCGTTTCCCCAGGAAAGCCGCCAGCCGATGAACCCACCCACAGGGTTGGTTGCACCTTGGTGCGCGAATGCTATTCAACAAAGCAAATAAGGTGCAACCAGTTTCTGCCGATTAAGTTGCACCCAAGTATGTTTTAGGACAAACGCGCTTTTTTTGCTCCTTTTCGGAGCAAGAACAGCCGATCCCAGAAGCAAATGCACCAGCGCGGAGCGGATTCGGTCGTGTGTTTATTTTTTTCCGATCAAGCGTCGAACATTTAACCAACAAAAGGGTTGCACCCGGTTGCACCTCGAGATGGGCAAAGCTAATCTTGCCGCCAGCAGATGCCACTCGGTAGTGGCACCCATGAGGATAAAAAAATGGCAACGACCACCCTTGGGGTCAAACTCGACGACCCGACCCGCGAACGCCTGAAGGCCGCCGCGACCTCCATTGATCGCACGCCGCACTGGCTGATCAAGCAGGCGATTTTCAATTACCTGGAGAAACTCGAGGGTGGTGCAACCCTGTCCGAGCTCAATGGCTTGAGCAGCAAGGAGGCCGATGATGCCGGCGAGGTCCAGGCCGACCACGCCCACCAGTGCTTCCTTGAGTTCGCCGAGAGCATCCTGCCGCAATCGGTATTGCGTGCCGCGATCACCGCCGCTTACCGCCGCCCCGAGCCGGAAGTGGTGCCGATGCTGATCGAACAGGCGCGCCTGCCGGCACCGATGGCCGAAGCCACCAACAAGCTGGCCGCGAGCATTGCCGAAAAACTGCGCAATCAGAAGAGTGCCGGCGGCCGTGCCGGTATTGTTCAGGGCCTGCTGCAAGAATTCTCCCTGTCGTCCCAGGAAGGCGTGGCGCTGATGTGCCTGGCCGAAGCGCTGCTGCGCATCCCGGACAAAGGCACCCGCGATGCACTGATCCGCGACAAGATCAGCACCGGCAACTGGCAGCCGCATTTGGGCAACAGCCCTTCGCTGTTCGTCAACGCCGCCACCTGGGGCCTGCTGCTGACCGGCAAGCTGGTGTCGACCCACAACGAAGCGGGCCTGA
Source organism: Pseudomonas sp. FDAARGOS_380 (assembly GCF_002591235.1). NCBI lineage: Bacteria > Pseudomonadati > Pseudomonadota > Gammaproteobacteria > Pseudomonadales > Pseudomonadaceae > Pseudomonas > Pseudomonas sp. FDAARGOS_380. Next base: position 1,273,080 of record NZ_CP023969.1, read on the forward strand.
CCTCGTCCCTGAGCCGCATCATCGGCAAGAGCGGCGAGCCGATGATCCGCAAGGGCGTCGACATGGCCATGCGCCTGATGGGCGAGCAGTTCGTCACCGGCGAAACCATCGCCGAAGCCCTGGCCAATGCGAGCAAATTCGAAGCCAAGGGCTTCCGCTATTCCTACGACATGCTCGGTGAAGCCGCACTCACCGAACACGACGCCCAGAAGTACCTGGCCTCGTACGAACAAGCCATTCACTCCATCGGCAAAGCTTCCCATGGCCGTGGGATCTATGAAGGCCCGGGCATCTCCATCAAGCTCTCCGCCCTGCACCCGCGCTACAGCCGTGCGCAGTACGAGCGCGTGATGGACGAGCTGTACCCGCGCCTGCTGTCGCTGACCTTGCTGGCCAAGCAGTACGACATCGGCCTGAACATCGACGCCGAAGAAGCCGACCGCCTGGAGCTGTCCCTGGACCTGCTCGAGCGCCTGTGCTTCGAGCCGCAACTGACCGGCTGGAACGGTATCGGTTTTGTGATCCAGGCGTACCAGAAGCGCTGCCCGTATGTGATTGACTACGTCATTGACCTGGCCCGCCGCAGCCGCCATCGCCTGATGATCCGCCTGGTAAAAGGCGCGTACTGGGACAGCGAAATCAAACGCGCCCAGGTCGAAGGCCTGGAAGGCTACCCGGTCTACACCCGCAAGGTGTACACCGACGTTTCCTACATTGCTTGCGCACGCAAACTGCTGTCGGTGCCGGAAGTCATCTACCCGCAGTTCGCGACGCACAACGCCCACACCCTGTCGGCTATCTACCACATCGCCGGTCAAAACTATTACCCCGGCCAGTACGAGTTCCAGTGCCTGCACGGCATGGGTGAACCGCTGTACGAACAGGTTGTAGGCAAGGTTTCCGAAGGCAAGCTGAACCGTCCGTGCCGTGTGTACGCACCGGTTGGCACCCACGAAACACTGCTGGCCTACCTGGTACGTCGCCTGCTGGAAAACGGCGCCAACACCTCGTTCGTCAACCGTATCGCTGACCAGTCCATCTCGATCCAGGAATTGGTAGCCGACCCGGTGGCCAGCATCGAGCAAATGGCAACCCAGGAAGGCGGTTTCGGCCTGCCGCACCCGCGCATTCCGTTGCCGCGCGACCTGTACGGCAGCGACCGCGCCAACTCGGCCGGTATCGACCTGGCCAACGAACATCGCCTGGCCTCGCTGTCTTGCGCCCTGCTGGCCACCGCTCACAACAACTGGAAGGCCGCACCGATGCTCGGTTGCGCCGCCAGCAATGAAGCGGCCCAACCGGTGCTGAACCCGTCCGATCTGCGTGACGTGGTCGGCCAGGTACAGGAAGCCACCGTCGAAGACGTCGACAACGCCATCCAGTGCGCCATCAGCGCCGCGCCGATCTGGCAGGCCACCCCGCCCGCCGAACGCGCTGCCATCCTGGAGCGCGCCGCCGACCTGATGGAAGGCGAGATCCAGCCGCTGATGGGCCTGCTGGCCCGTGAAGCCGGCAAGACCTTCGCCAACGCCATCGCCGAAGTGCGTGAAGCCGTGGACTTCCTGCGTTACTACGCGGTGCAGGCGCGCAACGACTTTACCAATGACGCCCACCGCCCATTGGGCCCGGTGGTGTGCATCAGCCCGTGGAACTTCCCGCTCGCCATCTTCAGCGGCCAAGTGGCTGCTGCGCTGGCTGCCGGTAACCCGGTGCTGGCCAAGCCTGCCGAGCAGACGCCGCTGGTGGCTGCCCAGGCCGTACGCATCCTGCTTGAAGCTGGCATTCCGGAAGGCGTGCTGCAATTGCTGCCAGGCCAGGGCGAAAGCGTCGGTGCCCGCCTGGTGGGTGATGATCGCGTCAAAGGCGTGATGTTCACCGGTTCCACCGAAGTGGCGCGCCTGCTGCAACGCAATGTCGCCGGTCGCCTGGATGCCCAGGGTCGCCCGATTCCGCTGATCGCCGAAACCGGTGGCCAGAACGCGATGATCGTGGACTCCTCGGCGCTGACCGAACAAGTGGTGATCGATGTCGTGTCGTCGGCCTTCGACAGCGCCGGTCAACGTTGCTCGGCCCTGCGCGTACTGTGCCTGCAGGAAGATTCGGCAGACCGTGTGGTCGAAATGCTCAAGGGCGCCATGGCTGAATGCCGCCTGGGCAACCCGGAACGCCTGTCGGTGGACATCGGCCCGGTGATCGATGCCGAAGCCAAGGCGGGTATCGAGAAACACATCCAGGCCATGCGCGACAAAGGCCGCAACGTTTACCAGGTGGCGATTGCCGACGGTGAAGAGATCAAGCGCGGCACCTTCGTGATGCCAACCCTGATCGAGCTGGAAAGCTTCGACGAACTGCAACGCGAGATCTTCGGCCCGGTACTGCACGTGGTGCGCTACAAGCGCAAAGAGATCGACCAGCTCATCGGCCAGATCAACGCTTCCGGCTACGGCCTGACCCTGGGCGTGCACACGCGCATCGACGAGACCATCGCCAAGGTGATCGACAACGTCAACGCCGGTAACGTCTACGTCAACCGCAACATTGTGGGTGCCGTGGTCGGCGTGCAACCGTTCGGCGGCGAAGGCCTGTCGGGTACTGGCCCGAAAGCCGGTGGCCCGCTGTACCTGTACCGTTTGCTGTCGACTCGTCCTACCGATGCGATCGAGCAATCCTTCGTACGCGGCGACAAGTTGGCCGCGCCGGATGTGCGCCTGCGTGATGCCATGAGCCAATCTCTGACTGCCCTGAAAACCTGGGCCGACAGCCATAAGTTCAGTGAACTGAGCGCCTTGTGCACGCAGTTCGCCGCCCAATCGCAAAGCGGTATCACCCGCCAACTGGCCGGCCCGACCGGCGAGCGCAACAGCTATGCCATCCTGCCGCGCGAGCACGTGCTGTGCCTGGCCGAAGTGGAAGGCGACCTGCTGACCCAACTGGCGGCGGTATTGGCCGTCGGTGGTTCGGCGGTATGGCCGGAAACCGAGCTGACCAAGGCCTTGTTCCCACGCCTGCCGAAGGAGATTCAGGCGAAGATCAAGCGCGTGGCCGACTGGACCAAGGATGACGTGGTGTTTGACGCCGTGCTGCATCATGGTGATTCCGACCAACTGCGTGCGGTGTGCCAGCAAGTGGCGCAGCGCGGTGGGGCGATTGTTGGGGTGCATGGTATGTCGCAAGGCGAAACGGCGATTGCGCTGGAGCGTCTGGTGATTGAGCGTGCGTTGAGCGTAAACACCGCTGCAGCGGGTGGTAACGCCAGCCTGATGACCATCGGCTAACTGACACAGTGCAGTAAAATTGTGGGAGCTGGCTTGCCTGCGATAGCGGCCTGCCAGCCGAAGCCTATCTACCTGACACCCCAACGATCCAACTGTGGGAGCGGGCTTGCTCGCGAAGGCGGTCTGGCAATCAACGCAGTTGGATTGTGTACATATCCATTCCTGGGGTAACGGCCACTTAGGGTTCCGCCCTGACGGCGGCTCACTTTTGAAAAGCGCAAAAGTAAGCAAAACGCTCTTGCCCCACCACTAGGCACCTCGCTTAGGCTCGGTGTGCCCGTAATCCGCCAGTGATCTGGGGGGCCGCCTGAGATCAAAAGCAGATCAAGATCAAGAGCGGCTCGCTTCGCATCGTGGTTACCGTCTGCTGTTACAACCCACAAGGTTGTGTAGAGACCTATACCCATCGCAGGCAAGCCAGCTCCCACACTGATCGTGCTCCACCTTGCGCCAGCGTTCTGCCCTTCTATCACTTAAATCAATCTTGCTATCCACCCTCCATTCGCGCACTTAGACTCAGGCCAATTCCTTCCAAGGTACGCCGCCATGTCCGAGACGCTGCTCAGTTCCCGCAATCTGGCTTTCGAGCTGTATGAAGTCCTCGATGCCGAGGGCCTGACCCAGCGCGAGCGGTTTGCCGAGCACAACCGCGAAACCTTCGATGCCGCCATCAGCACGGCCCGCACCATCGCAGAAAAATACTTCGCCCCGCACAACCGCAAGAACGACGAAAACGAACCGCGCTATGAGAACGGCCAGGCGATCCTGATTCCGGAGGTCAAGCCGGCGGTGGACGCCTTCCTTGAAGCCGGCTTCCTCAACGCAGCCCGCAGCTTTGAAGCAGGTGGTATGCAACTGCCGACGCTATTGTCCCAGGCCTGCTTCGCGCATTTCCAATCGGCCAACGCCGCGTCGACGTCCTACCCGTTCCTGACCATGGGCGCCGCCAACCTCATTGAGAGCTTCGGCACCGAGGAGCAGAAACAACGCTTCCTGCAGCCAATGATCGACGGGCGCTTCTTCGGCACCATGGCCCTGACCGAGCCCCATGCCGGTTCGTCCCTGTCGGATATTCGTACCCGTGCAGAACCAGCGGCTGACGGCAGTTATCGGCTCAAGGGCAACAAGATCTTTATCTCCGGTGGCGACCATTCGCTGTCGGAAAACATCGTGCACATGGTGCTGGCCAAGTTGCCGGATGCGCGTGCGGGGGTGAAGGGCATTTCGCTGTTTATCGTGCCCAAGTTCCTGGTCAACGATGACGGCAGCCTGGGCGCTCGCAACGATGTGCTGCTGGCGGGGCTGTTCCACAAGATGGGCTGGCGCGGCACCACGTCCACGGCGCTTAACTTCGGCGATAACGGCAACTGCGTCGGCTATCTGGTGGGCAAACCGCACCAGGGCCTGAGCTGCATGTTCCAGATGATGAACGAGGCGCGCATCGGCGTGGGCATGGGCGCGGTGATGCTCGGTTACGCCGGCTACCTTTATTCCCTGGACTACGCCCGCGAACGGCCCCAGGGGCGCCTGCCCGATAGCAAAGACCCAAGCACCGCACCGGTGGCGATCATCCAGCACGCCGACATCAAGCGCATGCTGCTGACCCAGAAAGCCTATGTGGAAGGCGCCTTTGACCTCGGCCTGTACGCGGCGCGGCTGTTCGACGACACCACCACCCTGGCAACCGACACCGAGCGCAAGCACGCCCACGAACTGCTGGACCTGCTCACGCCCATCGTCAAATCCTGGCCGTCAGAGTTCTGCCTCAAGGCCAACGAGTTGGCGATCCAGATTCTCGGCGGCCACGGCTACACCCGCGAATACCCGGTGGAGCAGTACTACCGCGACAACCGCCTGAACCCCATCCATGAAGGCACCCACGGCATCCAGTCCCTGGACCTGCTCGGGCGCAAATTGGCGCAGAACGGTGGTGCCGGCTTGAAGCAACTGATTCGCCTGATCGCCGAAACCGGAGCCCGGGCGCAAAAGCACCCTTCACTCACGGCATTGCGAGAGCCCCTGGAGCAACTGGTAAACCGGCTGCAAAGCGTCACGATTGGCCTGCTCACCGATCTCGCCCAAGGCAAGGTCAACAGCAGCCTGGCGAACTCGGCGCTGTACTTGAAAGTGTTCGGGCACACGGTGATTGGCTGGCGCTGGCTGGAACAGGCGATCCGCGCCGAAGAAGGGCTGGCCAAGGGCAACGCGGCCGATGCGGCCTTTTATAAGGGCAAGCTCCAGGCCGCCCGGTACTTCCTGACCTGGGAAGTACCGAGCTGCCATCATGAACTGGCGATTCTGGAGGCACGCGACGATACGTGCCTGGGCATGCAAGACGAATGGTTCTAGCCCTCAGGGCTGACCAATCACCTTGGAGATCACATCGACCGTGGCGCTGACTTGCTCTTGGTAACGGTCGAGTTCCTGCTGGTGCGCCTGTTGCATTTCAATCTGCTCGGCGCACAGGTTCAGCGCGGCCAATACCAATAGCTTGTCACCGATCAGGGTCGGGTACTTTTTCTTGGTAACGGCCAGGGAGGCCTTGAGCATGGTCACGGCATGCATCAGGGTCTGATCTTCGCCGGCCGGTGCCTTGATCGAGTAATCCTCTCCGAGAATCGAAACGACCTTTATGCCCTCACTCATGCGCTGACAGGCCCTGCACTCACACGCTCAACCAGCGCCTGGATGCGGGCGGCGGTGGCGCCGTGCTTTTCTTCCTGTTCCATCAGGTTCAGTTGCAGGCTTTCGTTTTCGTCCTTGGCGCGGGCCAGCTCGGCCTTGAGGGATTCGTTGCTGCCCAGCAGTTCTTGATTCTGCTGTACGAGGTCGCTGACCAGTTGTTCCAATTGGCTGAGGGATGCTTCTAACATTTTGATTTCTCGGGCGTTTAAAAAGGGCGGTGACGATAAAGAAAATTCACCTCGGATGCCAGGGTTATCCCTGGCCGCGCAGCCCGATGTTGCAAGGCCGGGCCGCACGTTCGAGCCTTAGTGACTGCATTTACCCGATCTGGTTCCTGAACTCACCCAACCCCTGGTCCGATGCGACAAAAGCGCGCGCCCCCTTAAGACTTTAGTCGCAGGGCCGATAAGGCGGGCACACCTCGTCTCATGGCCGCATGGATAGCGCCTCCCCCAGGACTCCAGCATGTCTCTTCGTAATATGAATATCGCCCCGAGGGCCTTCCTCGGCTTCGCGTTTATTGGCGCCTTGATGTTGTTGCTCGGTGTGTTCGCCCTGAACCAGATGAGCAAAATTCGTGCAGCCACCGAAGACATCACCTCGGCCAGCGTGCCCAGCATTCGCGCCTTGGATGAATTCACCCAACTCACCTTGCGCCTGCGCGTGCTGTCGTACCGCTTGCTGACCAACCGCGAGCCGGACGTACAGCAAAAGACCCTAGAAGCCTTTGAACTGCGCAATCAGCAGATTCGTACAGCCCAGGGCATCTATGAAAAACTGATTTCCAGCACCGAAGAGCGCAACGCCTACAACGAGTACGTGCGCTTGCTGGGCCAGTACCGCCAGATTGAAGAGCGCATGAAGAGCCTGTCTCGCGCCAATCAGGTCAACGAGCTGCGCACCCTGCTCAACACCGAGTTGCTGGACAACTCCGAGCAGGTCAACGCCGTGTTGACCCGCTTGCTGGATATCAATAACGACGACGCCAACGCCACCAACCAGCGCGCCAAAGACCAATACGACATGGCCTTTGACCTGGTGGTAGGCCTGCTGGTGGTTGCCACGGCGCTGACCTTGCTGTTCGCCTGGTTGCTGACCCGCAGCATCACCCTGCCCATCGCCCAGGCGCTGGAAGCCGCCGAAGAAGTCGCCGAAGGCAACCTGACGCGCCCGATCACCGTGGACGGCAGCGACGAAGCCGGGCGCCTGCTCGCGGCCATGGCCAAGATGCAGCACAAACTGCGCGACACCCTGCAACGTATCGCCGGCTCCGCCACCCAGCTGGCGTCTGCCGCTGAAGAGCTCAATGCGGTCACCGATGAAAGCGCCCGTGGCCTGACCCAGCAGAACAACGAAATCGAACAGGCCGCCACTGCCGTCAACGAGATGACCAGCGCGGTGGAAGAAGTCGCACGCAATGCGGTGAGCACGTCCGAAGCCTCGCGCAACGCCACTACGTCTGCCGGTGACGGCCGCGACCTGGTGCAGGAAACTGTCAGCGCCATCGAACGCATGAGTACCGACGTGCAGGCCACCGCTTCCCTGATTGGCGACCTGGCCAATGAGTCGCGGGATATTGGCAAAGTGCTGGACGTGATCCGCGGCCTGGCCGACCAGACCAACCTGCTGGCCCTGAACGCCGCAATTGAAGCAGCCCGAGCTGGGGAAGCCGGGCGTGGTTTCGCCGTGGTGGCCGATGAAGTGCGGGCGCTGGCCCATCGCACCCAGCAGTCCACCAGCGAAATCGAGCGCATGATCGGCAGCATCCAGACAGGCACCGAACACGCGGTAGATTCGATGCGCAACAGCACCGAGCGCGCCGAATCGACACTTAACATCGCCCGCGGCGCGGGCCTGTCGCTGGACACCATCAACACGGCGATTGTGGAGATCAACGAGCGCAACCTGGTGATCGCCAGCGCGGCGGAAGAACAGGCCCAGGTGGCACGTGAAGTGGACCGCAACCTGGTGAACATCCGTGACCTGTCGGTGCAATCGGCCACGGGCGCCAGCCAGACCAGTGCGGCGAGCGGGGAGTTGTCGCGCTTGGCGGTGGACTTGAATGGGATGGTCGGCCGCTTCCGCCTCTAACCCTAAAACCCGCCCCACCCTTGTAGGAGCGAGCTTGCTCGCGAAAAACGCCAACGATAACGCGCGCTTGCTGAATGAACGTGGCGCCTGGGAGTTTTTCGCGAGCAAGCTCGCTCCTACAGAGGCAAGCCCTCTGCCACATTTGCCTGTGCGCGAATCAGAAAAAGCTTTTTGACAGCGCAGCAATTCAACAGGTTAGAATCCCTGGCACGCAGACTGCATGGTCAGTTTGCGTCCTGTCCCCCCCTGCCCTGGAGTACTGCCTTTGAATGCGACGACCATCAACAGCCTGTTCTTGATCGGCGCGTTGCTGGTGACTGCGAGCATTCTGGTGAGTTCGCTTTCGTCACGCCTGGGTATCCCCATTCTGGTGATTATCCTGGCCGTGGGCATGACCGCCGGGGTCGACGGCGGTGGCATCATTTTCGATAACTACCCCACCGCCTATCTGGTGGGCAACCTCGCCCTCGCCGTGATCCTGCTCGACGGCGGTTTGCGCACCCGGGTGGCGAGTTTCCGCGTGGCGCTGTGGCCGGCCTTGTCTCTGGCCACGGTGGGGGTGTTGATTACCACCGGCCTCACGGGCATGGCCGCGGCCTGGCTGTTTAACCTCAACATCATTCAAGGCTTGCTGATTGGCGCCATCGTCGGCTCCACGGACGCCGCGGCGGTGTTCTCGCTGCTGGGCGGCAAGGGCCTCAACGAGCGGGTCAGCGCCAGCCTGGAAATCGAATCCGGCAGCAACGACCCGATGGCGGTGTTCCTCACCGTCACCTTGATCGACATGCTCGCCAGCGGCCAGACCGGCCTGCACTGGAGCCTGCTCACCCACCTGATCCGCGAATTCGGCATCGGCGGCCTGGTAGGCCTGGGCGGCGGCTGGCTGATGCTGCAACTGGTCAACCGTATCAACCTGGCCAACGGCCTGTACCCGATCCTGGTGATCGCCGGTGGCCTGTTCGTATTCGCCCTGACCAACGCCTTGCACGGCAGCGGCTTCCTCGCCGTGTACCTGTGCGGGCTGGTGATCGGCAACCGCCCGGTGCGCAGCCGCCATGGCATTTTGCATATGCTCGACGGCATGGCCTGGCTGGCGCAGATCGGGATGTTCTTGGTGCTGGGCCTGCTGGTCACGCCCCATGACCTGTTGCCCATCGCCGTGCCCGCCCTGGGCCTGGCGCTGTGGATGATCCTGTTTGCCCGGCCGCTGTCGGTGATGGTTGGCCTGCTGCCATTCAAGGCGTTCCACGGGCGCGAAAAAGCCTTTATCGCCTGGGTCGGCCTGCGCGGCGCGGTACCGATCATCCTCGCGGTGTTCCCGCTGATGGCCGGCCTGCCCCATGCGCAGCTGTACTTCAACCTGGCATTCTTTATCGTGCTGGTCTCGCTGTTGGTGCAGGGCACCAGCCTGCCGTGGGTGGCCAAGCTGCTCAAAGTCACCGTACCGCCAGACCCGGCGCCGATCTCCCGGGCGGCTCTGGAAGTGCACGTTACCAGCGAGTGGGAGTTGTTCGTCTACCGCCTGGGCGCGGAAAAATGGTGCATCGGCGCGGCGCTGCGCGAGCTGAAAATGCCCGAAGGCACGCGCATCGCCGCGCTGTTTCGTGGCCAGCAACTGCTCCATCCGTCGGGTAGTACGGTGCTGGAAGTTGGCGATTTGCTCTGTGTGATCGGCCACGAACACAACCTGCCGGCCCTGGGCAAACTGTTCAGCCAGGCGCCGCAACGGGGCCTCGATTTGCGCTTCTTCGGTGACTTCGTACTCGAAGGCGACGCCCAGCTGGGCGCGGTTTCGGCCTTGTACGGGCTCAAGCTTGAAGGTATCGACCCGGACATGCCATTGAGCCGCTTCATTACCCAGAAGGTGGGCGGTGCACCGGTAGTCGGCGACCAGGTGGAATGGAACAACACCATCTGGACCGTCGCCGTCATGGACGGGAACAAGATTGGCAAAGTCGGCGTCAGATTCCCCGAAGGAAGTCGCCCGGGCCCCGGACTCTTCCTCTAAACTGCGGGACAACGACGCCCCGATTCTTCACTCTGCAAGACCGGTCTCTATGCCAACCCTGCGTACTTTTCTCGCCACTGCCCTGCTGGGCCTGACCCTTTGTGTTGGCAGCGTATACGCCGCCGACCCGCCCAGCGCCGAAGCCGTCCAGCAAAGCCTGGATAAACTGCCCGACCGCAAGCTGCCTGACGCCGACATGAAGGCGCTGCAGGCGACCCTGCAACAGACCCTGACCTACCTGGGCAATCAGCAGGACTACGAGCAGCGCCTGGCCGACCTCAAGCGCCAGCTGGAAGAGGCCCCGCGCCAGACCAATGAGAACCAGCGTGAGCTGGCGCGCCTCAAGGCCACCAAAATCATCCCGGTGGCCCAACGCTACGCCAGCCTGCCGGTGCCGCAGCTTGAGCAGTTATTGGTGCAACGCAGCACCCAGCAAGGCGACCTGCAAAAAGAACTGGCCGACGCCAACAGCCTGACCATCGCCGCCCAGACCCGCCCCGAGCGCGCCCAGACCGAAATCAGCAGCAGCCAGACGCGCATCCAGCAAATCAACGCGACGCTCAAGCTCGGCAAAGACAACGGCAAGCCCCTCAGCAGCGACCAGCGCAACCAGCTCAACGCTGAACTGGCGGCCCTGAATGCCTTGATTCCCCTGCGCCGCCAGGAATTGGCCGGCAACAGCCAGCTGCAAGATTTGGGCAACAGCCAGCACGACCTGATCCAGGAAAAAACCGCACGCCTGGAGCAAGAAATCCAAGACTTGCAAACCCTGATCAACCAGAAACGCCTGGCCCAGTCCCAGCAGACGGTGACCCAACAGTCCATCGAAGCGCAGAAAGCCGGTGGCAGTAGCATCCTGGCCAAGGAAAGCGCAGACAACCTCAAGCTGTCCGACTACCTGCTCAAAAGCACCGACCGCCTCAACGACCTGACCCAGAAAAACCTGCAAACCAAGCAGCAACTGGACACCGTGACCCAAAGCGATTCGGCCCTGGACGAGCAGATCAACGTGCTCAAGGGCAGCCTGCTGCTGTCCAAGATTCTCTATAAACAAAAGCAGGCCCTGCCGCGTCTGACCGTGGACAAAGACCTGGCCGACGACATCGCCAACATTCGCCTGTACCAGTTCGAGGTCAACCAACAGCGTGAGCTGATCACCTCCCCCAGCGCCTATGTGGACAACCTGCTGGCCAACCAGCCGCCAGATGAAGTCACCCCGCAACTGCGCCGCACCCTGCTGGAAGTGGCGATCACCCGCAGCGACCTGCTGGAACGCCTGAGCCGCGAACTGAGCGCACTGCTCAACGAATCCATCACCCTGCAACTGAACCAGAAACAACTGCTCAGCACCGCCAGCACCCTGCGCGCCACGCTCGACGAGCAAATGTTCTGGATCCCCAGCAACAAGCCGCTGGACACCGAATGGCTGGAAACCGTGCCGGCGCACCTGAGCAAGCAGGTCACCACCCTGCCCTGGGCGTCCAGCGTCAGCGAGTTGTATGACGGCCTGACCCAACGCCCGCTGCTGTTCCTGCCGTTGCTGTTGCTGATTGGCGCGCTGTTGTGGCGGCGCAATGCGCTGTATGTGCGCCTGAAAAAGGTTCACCAGGACATCGGCCACTTCAAGCGCGACAGCCAGTGGCACACGCCGCAGGCCATCCTGATCAACATCCTGCTGGCGATGCCCGTGGCCCTGGGCCTGGCGCTGTGCGGCTATGCGTTGCAGATCGACGCCCGCGGGCAGAACGCCAACCTGGGCGCGGCCTTGTTGCAGATCGCCCAGGCCTGGCTGGTGTTCTACACCGCCTACCGCATCCTCGCGCCGGGCGGCGTGGCGGAGCTGCACTTTCGCTGGGAAAGGCCCCAGGTCGAATTCCTCCAAGGCTGGATACGCAAGCTCGGGCTGGTGGTACTGGCGCTGGTGGCCGTGGTCGCAATTGCCGAACATCAACCGGCGGCGCTGGCCGACGACGTACTGGGTATCGCCGTGGTACTGACCTGCTACGGGCTGATGGCCTGGTTGCTGGGCCGCCTGCTGCTGAACAGCCCAACCCACGAAAAGGCCTCACTGTTTCGCAAAGCGATCGGCGTGGTGTTCACCGCCCTGCCCATCGCGCTGTTTATTGCCGTGTGCTTTGGCTACTACTACACCGCGCTGAAACTCAGCGACCGGCTGATCAACACCCTGTACCTGCTGATGTTCTGGCTGGTGATCGAGGCCACCTTTGTACGCGGCCTGGGTGTTGCCGCACGGCGCCTGGCCTACGCCCGCGCCCTGGCCAAACGCCAGGCTGCCAAGGAGGCCGGTGACGGCGAAGCGGTGATCGAAGAGCCGACTCTGGACATCGAGCAGGTCAACGAACAGTCCATGCGCCTGATCCGCCTGGCCTTGCTCGGCGGCTTTATCGCGGCGCTGTACTGGGTGTGGTCGGACCTGATCTCGGTATTTTCCTACCTGGACAACGTCACCCTGTACGAATACACCAGCGGCACGGGTACGAATATCAGCATGGTGCCCATCAGCATCGGCGACCTGCTGGGCGCGTCGATCATCATCGGCATCACCTTCGCCCTGGCGCGCAACCTGCCCGGCCTGCTGGAAGTGCTGGTGCTGTCCAAGCTCGACCTGGCCCAAGGCAGCGCCTACGCCACCACCACCTTGCTGTCCTACATCATTGCCGGCGTGGGCTTTGTCACCACGCTCTCCACCCTCGGCGTGAGCTGGGACAAACTGCAATGGCTGGTCGCCGCGCTGTCGGTGGGCTTGGGTTTCGGCATGCAGGAGATCTTCGCCAACTTCATCTCCGGCATCATGATTTTGTTCGAACGCCCGGTGCGCATTGGCGACACCATCACCATCGGCAACCTGTCGGGTACGGTGAGCAAGATCCGCATTCGCGCCACCACCATCACCGACTTCGACAACAAGGACATCATCGTCCCCAACAAAACCTTCATCACCGGGCAACTGATCAACTGGTCGCTGACCGACACCATCACCCGCGTCACCCTGAAACTGGGCGTGGACTACGGCTCCGACCTGGACCTGGTGAAGGAATTGCTCCTCAAGGCGGCGCGCGAAAACCCACGGGTACTCAAAGAGCCGGAACCCCACGTGTACTTCCTCAACTTCGGCGAAAGCACCCTCGACCACGAACTGCGCATGCATGTTCGCGACCTGGGCGACCGCAACCCGGTGCTGGACGAGGTCAACCGCTACATCAACCGTGAGTTCAAGAAACAGCACATCAACATCTCGTTCCGGCAGATGGAGATCTACCTGAAGAACCTTCACGGCCAGGAATACAAATTGGTGCCGGCCGAAGACGAGCGCAAGACCATTGCCACGCCCCTCGACAAGCCCGACGCCCCCGAGCCTCCTGCAGGCAAAGTAGTGGATGCGCCGGAGCCGCCACCCAGCAAACTCGACTAAACGCCCTATCCACAGCAGAATGCTCGGACATTCTGCTGGAGATGGCCGGTGAAAGCCCTCGACGAACTGACCTTCGACAACCGCTTCGCACGCCTGGGCGATGCATTCTCGACCCACGTACTACCAGAGCCCCTCGACGAGCCAAGCTTGGTCGTCGCGAGCAAGGCCGCCATGGCCCTGCTCGACCTCGACCCGGCCGTGGCCCAAACGCCGGTATTTGCCGAGCTGTTCGGCGGCCACAAGCTGTGGGCCGAGGCAGAACCACGGGCGATGGTGTATTCCGGGCATCAATTCGGCGGCTATACCCCGCAGTTGGGCGATGGCCGCGGATTATTGCTGGGCGAGGTCTATAACGAAGCCGGCGAGCATTGGGATTTGCACCTCAAGGGCGCCGGGATGACGCCTTACTCACGCATGGGCGACGGGCGGGCGGTGTTGCGCTCTTCGATTCGTGAATTCCTCGCCTCCGAGGCTCTGCATGCGCTGGGCATCCCCACCAGCCGCGCCCTGTGCGTGATCGGCTCCAGCACGCCGGTATGGCGGGAGAAACAGGAACGCGGCGCCATGGTTTTGCGCCTGGCCCACAGCCACATCCGCTTCGGGCACTTCGAATACTTCTACTACACCAAAAAACCCGAGCAGCAGGCCGAACTGGCCGAACACGTGCTGAACCTGCACTACCCCGAGTGCCGCGAGCAACCCGAGCCCTACCTGGCAATGTTCCGCGAAATCGTCGAACGCAACGCCGAAATGATCGCCAAATGGCAGGCCTATGGCTTTTGCCACGGCGTGATGAACACCGACAACATGTCGATCCTGGGCATTACCTTCGACTTCGGGCCTTTCGCGTTTCTGGATGATTTTGACGCGCACTTCATCTGCAACCATTCCGACCATGAAGGGCGCTACTCCTTCAGCAACCAGGTGCCTATCGGGCAGTGGAACCTCAGCGCGCTGGCCCAAGCGCTCACGCCGTTCATCAGTGTTGACGCACTCAAAGAAGCCCTCGGCCTGTACCTGCCGCTGTACCAGGCGCACTACCTGGACCTGATGCGCCGCCGCCTGGGCCTGACCACCGCCGAAGACGCCGACCAGCAGTTGGTGGAGCGCTTGCTCAAGCTGATGCAGAACAGCGGCGTGGACTACACACTGTTCTTCCGACGCCTGGGCGATGAATCCGCGGCACTGGCCGTGGCGCGACTGCGTGATGACTTTGTCGACATGGCCGGGTTCGACGCCTGGGCCGAACAATACAAGGCCCGCGTTACGCGGGATGGGGATTACACCCAGGAACAGCGCCGTGAGCGCATGCACGCGGTCAACCCGCTCTACATCCTGCGCAACTACCTGGCCCAAAACGCCATCGCCGCCGCCGAATCCGGCGACTACAGCGAAGTGCGGCGGCTGCATGAAGTGCTGACCAGGCCGTTTGAGGAACAAGCGGGGATGGAGCAGTACGCGCAACGGCCGCCGGATTGGGGCAAGCATTTGGAGATTAGTTGTTCGTCTTGACCTGTTAGATAAAGGTCTCCACTGACACCCCGAAACGCTCGGCCAGCCAACGAATCTGGCGCACGTTGAGCTGGCGTTTTCCGCTCAGTATCTCCGAGACAACTGATTGCGCCCCAACGCCAGGAAGGTCACTCTGGGTGAGGTTGTGCTCGCGCATCATGTAGCGCAGCACATCGACCCCGCTGGCGACGGGCATTGGGCGATGCTCACGATCATAAGCTTCGATCCAGTCGCTCAGAATGTCGACCAGGCTCATCAGCGGGCTGTCCTCGTCTTCACCCACCAAGCTCAATAGCTCATCCAAACCGCATACCAGTGCGTCGTAGTCTGCCTCGCTTTCCGGCTTGCGCAGCACAGGCGAAACGAACGGCCAGTGCTCTGCCGCAACGTGTATAAGTGCGCTCATCTGATTTTTTCCTTCCATTTGCCCTTCTCATAATCGCGATGGTCAAGCAGGTGCTTGATATAAACGCGCTGCATTCGATACTGCACCGACGCAATCAACCTCAGCTTGTTACCGCCAATATCAAACACATGAAATTCACCCACCTTGTCCGTGGCGGGAAACATGGCTTTCATCGCAGCGAAGTCCTTGGGGGCGTTGCGCTTGATCACGCGATACCACTGATCCAAAGCCGTTGCCGAGCGCGGCCATTTTCCCTTTGCTTCCCAGATCCTGCTTTCACTGATGACTCGCATGCAACGTCCTTATCGCATCTTGCTATGGAGGTTAAACCTGAATTCGAACTATCGCAATTTGCTATAGCCGCAAACAGACCGGTGGCGCACAACAAAAAGCCTAGCCACACCGCTCACGCTGGCGAGGACGAAAATGTGAGCGGATAAGTATCTATATCCTTGATAACCCTCTGTCTCGACACCAAATACCCAACTGGCCAAACCCTGGAGCCCCCGATGTCCGAAACTCTTGTAATCCCCTGCCCACATTGCAACGGCCTCAACCGCATCCCCGGCGAACGCCTGGGTGACGCGCCCAAGTGCGGGCGTTGCAAGCAGCCGGTGTTGCTGAACAAACCCTTTGATTTGAAACAGGGCGACTATGCCAGCCAGATCAAGGGCGACCTGCCGCTTTTGGTCGATGTGTGGGCCGACTGGTGCGGGCCGTGCAAGTCGTTTGCGCCGGTATTCGAACAAGCCGCCGGGCAGTTGGAAGGCAAGTGCCGGCTGGCGAAGCTGGACAGTGAAGCTAACCAGCAACTATCGGCGCAGCTGGGGATTCGTTCGATTCCCAGTTTGATCCTGTTCAAGAACGGCCGCGAAGTAGCGCGCCAGAGCGGGGCATTCCCGTTGCCGCAGTTGATGAGCTGGTTGCGTAGCCAGGGGGTGTAAACAGCCCCCCTCAAACAACTCGGTCAATGTGGGAGCTGGCTTGCCTGCGATGCAGGCGACTCGGTCTGCCTGGTACACCGAGGTGATGCCATCGCAGGCAAGCCAGCTCCCACATTGAATGCATTTCAGCTTCAGGTCAGCGGGGCTTCGCGGTCCATCATCTGGCTGACCAGCATGACGCCCAATTCGCTTAACTGGTGGATGGCCAGCGCTACGTCGCGGTGTTCGCCGGTGAGGTCGTTGGACAGGTTGAGCAGCAAGGTGCGCACCGAAGAGAAGGTTTCGTAGCTGTTGAGCACGAGGGTTTCGGTGGGGAGGTTGGGTGAAACGGTGAATAAATTCATATTTTCGTTCTCTGCTGGGGCCATCGCCTGCTTGCTACTAAACAAGGGGCGGTGGCTGTACGCAGGTTAGTAGACCGGTAGAACGAAAGCAAAACCCGGCGCACCCTAAGGCGCCCTGCGCACAGCCACCATCAGATAGGCAAGAAACGCCATGCTTTGGGAGCGGTGCACATGCTTTCGTCTGAGTGGGCTACTAAACCCGATCACTGAACATTCAGCGACCGGCAAACCTTAGAGACGCCCATCCAGACGCACAAGCCGGCGGATTCTGGCGTAGCTGTAGGCAAGGTTACAAGGCACAAGCCCAATTGCCAGACCCGTCCTACAGACCCTGTGGGACAAATCCAACTCACCTGCCGAAATGCAGCCCCCACAACACGATGCGAAGCGAGTCGCTCTTGATCTTGCTTTTGATCTCAGGCGCCCCGTTAAACCACGCTGGCCGGAATTCGACAGGGATTTGGGGGGTAAACCGGCAGGGATGCCGGTTTAGCCGCCCCGCGCCATGGATGGCGCGTGGCGGCGGCCCCCCAAATCACTGGCGGATTACGGGCACACCGAGCCTAAGCGAGGTGCCGAGTGGTGGGGCAAGAGCCCTTTTGGTTACTTTTGGGGCTCTTTTCCAAAAGTGACCCGCTGTCAGAGCGGAACCCTAGGTGGCCGTTACCGCAGCAATGGATATGTACACAATCCAACTATGTTGACTGCCAAGCCGCCTTCGCGAGCAAGCCCGCTCCCACAGTTTGACCGCGGGGTGTCAGGGAGATAGGTGTCGGCTGTTGGGCCGTCTTCGCAGGCAAGCCAGCTCCTACATTTGGATCGCGGTGCCTCAGCTAGATCAACGTCGGCTGTCACGGGCAAGCCCGGCCCCCACAGTGCTCGAGGTCAGGCGTTTTCCAGCAGGTTATGCAGCTCCACAAACTGCTGCGTCAGCTTATGCCGCGGATCCAGATGAATCAGCGGCTTACTCTCCTGGTGCGACTCACGCATACGCACCGAGCTGGCCAGGTACACCGGCAGTACCGGCAGCCCTTCGGCAATCAACTCATCGAGAATCTGCTGCGGCAAACTTGCACGAGCCTGGAACTGGTTGACCACAATACCTTCCACTTCCAAGCCTTCGTTATGGTCATCCTTCAACTCTTCGATCTCAGCCAGCAGGCCATACAGCGCCTGGCGCGAAAAGCTGTCGCAATCGAAGGGAATCAACACCCGATCAGCCGCAATCAGCGCCGAAACCGCATAAAAATTCAGCGCTGGCGGCGTATCCAGGTAAATCCGGTCGTAATCCTCGCTCAATTCATCCAGCAGCTTTCGCAGCTTGTTGATCTTGTGCTTGGCCTCAAGCTTGGGCTGCAGGTCAGCCAGTTCCGGGGTTGCGGTGATCACATGCAGGTTGTCGAAGGGCGTTTCGTAGATATCCACCCTGTTCTTCTTCGAAAACGGCCCCGTAGACAAAGTTTGCTTGAAAAAATCCGCGATCCCCATAGGGATGTCGTCACCCGTCAGCCCGGTGAGGTACTGGGTGGAGTTGGCCTGTGCATCGAGGTCCACCAACAGGGTTCGGTAACCTTCGCTGGCGCTGACCGCCGCCAGGTTGCAGGCGATGCTGGACTTGCCCACGCCGCCTTTTTGATTGAACACCACGCGCCGCATGGAAAAACCTCCGTGTATCAATGAATGCCCGAGTGTAGAGCGCAAAAGCGCCCATTAGCTACCTCGTTCATCCGGGCGCCGCATCTGGCTAACAAACAAATAGGAGTGCGCCTATTCCACGGTCGATCAGCCATGACCAACAATCTGTAAGTTCTTCCAACTTAATTTGTGATCAATAGTGAACAAATTTTCACCACTATTTGCTAGAACCCCACGGCACCGGGATAATGCGCGCCATTCGGCCATTGCTCCCTGTCCCGGCATCCGGGGCCACTGGCCGCACATGGAAGCCCGCAGGGGCGGGATAACTTCTCAGTGATCAACTTCAACATCGCCCAATGGCGCGCCTGGGCTCCTGGCCTTGAGAGCGCGGACGACTGGCACGCCTGGTGCCGGAACCCGGTGTTGCCGCCTGTCAGCGAAGCGTCCCCCGATGTGTCATTTTTGCCAGCTATGCAGCGCCGCCGCTTGAGCCGGCTGGCGCGCATGGCGTTCAGCGTCGGCTGGCCGCTGGCCGAGGGCCTGGAAGACCTGCCGCTGGTGTTCATTTCCCGCCACGGCGAAACCCCGCGCACCCTGGACATCCTCAGCGACCTGGCCAACGAGCAGCCGCTGTCGCCCACTCAGTTCAGCCTGTCGGTGCATAACGCGGTGATCGGCCTGTGGTCGATCCTGCGCAATGAAACCAGCGAGATGACCGCCCTCGCCGCCGCCGGCGATGGCCTCGAACACGGCCTGCTCGAAGCCGCCGCGTTGCTCAACGAAGGCGCCCCCGCCGTGTTGCTGGTGATCACCGAAGAACAGCCGCCCCAAGCCTATGCCAGCTGGATCACGGATGTGCCCTTCCCCTACGCCCTCGGCCTGTTGCTGACGCCGGGCGACGAGTGGCAACTGGAACTCACCACCGGCACTGTCCAACTCACTCAAACCCAGTGGCCCCACGCCCTGAACCTGCTGCGCACCCTGCTGACCGATCAGGGCGCCTGCCAACATGCCTGGAAGAACCGAGTATGGAACTGGCAACGCAAGCCCTGACCCACAAGCCGCGGCAGGCCTATTACTGGCGCCTGTTCGCCACGGCCCTCAGTTTTTGCCTGTTTGGCATCGGCGGGCTGTGCCTGCGTTTGCTGGTGTTTCCGCTGCTCAGTTGCCTGCCGGGCGATGCCAGCCAGCATCAACGGCGCGCACGCCACACTATCAGTTGCCTGTTCTGGTTTTTTATTCGCTTGATGAAGGGCCTGGGCATTCTCACCTACAGCGTCGAGGGTGCCGAAAAGCTTGGCCGCCCTGGCCAGATGATCGTCGCCAACCACCCGTCGCTGATCGACGTGGTGTTCCTGATCGGCCTGATGCGCCAGACCAACTGCGTGGTCAAGCAGAGCCTGTTCCGGAACCCGTTCACCCGCAGCCCGGTGCGCGATGCCGGCTACATCAGCAACGACGGCAGCGCCGACATGCTCGATGCCGCAGCCGACGCCCTGCGCGCCGGC
The DNA here is from genome assembly GCF_002591235.1 of Pseudomonas sp. FDAARGOS_380. Lineage (NCBI taxonomy): Bacteria > Pseudomonadati > Pseudomonadota > Gammaproteobacteria > Pseudomonadales > Pseudomonadaceae > Pseudomonas > Pseudomonas sp. FDAARGOS_380. The sequence continues at coordinate 1,292,924 of NZ_CP023969.1, forward strand.
CAAACGCTGATCATCTTTCCCGAAGGCACCCGCACCACACCGGGCGCGGCGCCGGCCTTTCATCGCGGCGGCGCGGCCATTGCGCTGCGGGGTGCGACAATCATCACGCCAGTGGTGATCAAGGTCAGCCCCACCACCTTGACCAAGGCCGAACCCTGGTATCGCATCCCCCACCGTCGATTTCACTTCAGTTTGCGCGTGGGGGCCGATATAGAACCACAGGCGTTCGCCGCGCTCGGCGCCGCGCCCCAGGCTTCACGCAAGCTCAACGATCACCTGCATCACTATTTCATTAAGGAGCTCGCCGAAGATGAGCGACCAACACCGCCTTGAGCACGACATAAAGCTGCTGATCATCGAGGCCCTGGGCCTGGAAGACATCAGCGCCGAGGATATTGGCAGCGACCAGACCCTGTTTGGCGAAGGCCTGGGCCTGGATTCGGTCGATGCCCTGGAATTGGGCCTGGCGATCCAGAAAACCTACGGCATCAAAATTGATGCCGACGCCAAGGACACCCGCAATCACTTCACCAACGTGGCCAGCCTTGCGGCGTTCGTCACGGCCCGACAGGCAGCTTGAGACCGTACCATGCAAACTCGTGACGATATTTTCAACACCCTGCGCGACGCCTTGGTGGAACTGTTTGAACTGCCCCCGGAACGCGTCACCCTGGACGCCAACCTGTACCAGGACCTGGAAATCGACAGCATCGACGCCGTGGACCTGATCGACCACATCAAGCGCCAGACCGGCAAGAAGATCGCCGCAGAGGAATTCAAGGCAGTGCGCACGGTGAACGACGTGGTAGAGGCGGTGTACCGTCTGGTCCAGCCCGCCGCATGAGCCGGCTGATCGGCCTTGGCCTGTTATTGGCGGGGCTGCTGTACCCCTTCGCGGTGTATTACGGCACCGAGCACTTTGCACCGTGGCAGTTTGGCTTATTGCTGGGCAGCCTGTGGCTGTTGCGCGCGCTCACCGCTGCGCAGCGCCCGGGCAGCCGTTGGATGGCGGTGGTGGTGATCGTGTTTTGCCTGGCGCTGGCCTGGTTCGATAACCCGCAGTGGCTGCGCTGGTACCCGAGCCTGGTCAGCGGGTTCATGCTGGCGTTGTTTGGCCTGAGCCTGAAATACGGCCCGCCGATGGTCGAGCGCCTGGCGCGCATGACCGACCCGCACCTGCCGCCCCACGCGGTGGTGTATACCCGCCAGGTCACCCTGGTGTGGAGTGTGTTTTTTCTCTGTAATGGCCTGCTCGCCGCCGCGCTCACTTTGTGGGCGCCGCTGAGCTGGTGGACGTTGTACAACGGCCTGATCGCCTACGGCTTGATGGGCCTGTTGTTTGCCGTGGAATGGCTGGTACGACAAAGGGTTCGAGGCCGCGTATGAAAGGGTTGAAACTTGAGCACTTGCTGCTTGAGCCACTGCAAGATCGCGGGGTGACCACCGAGCCCGCCATGAATCACGCGCAACTGTGCGAGCGCTCCTTGAGCCTCGCCGCAGGCTTGCAGGCCCGGGGCATCCGGCGCCTGGCCGTGCACCTGGAAGACGCCGGGCTGCTGGCGATTGCGCTGCTGGGCGCCTGGCGGGCCGGTGCGAGCGTGCTGCTGCCCGCCGACCTGCAACCCCAGACGCGCCAACGCTGGGCCGCTGCCGTGGATGCTTGGCTGGTGGACGCCAGCGATCTGGACGCGCTGTATCAAGCACCCTTGAGCGCCGCCGCCCTCGACCTGGACAGCTGCCAACTGAGCCTGTGCACCTCCGGTTCCAGCGGCGAGCCCAAGCGCATCGACAAAACACTGCGCCAACTGGCCAACGAAGTGCAGGCCCTGGAAGCGCTGTGGGGCGCAGACCTCAAAAGCGCCTGCATCATCGGCAGCGTCGCTACCCAGCATATCTACGGCTTGCTGTTTCGCGTGTTGTGGCCGCTGTGCGCCGGCCGCACCTTTGTGCGCAAGCAACTGGCGTTCCCCGAAGACATGCAGCGCGCCAGCCGTGAGCACCCACAATTTGCCTGGGTGGCCAGCCCTGCGCTGCTCAAGCGCATGGGCGACAACCTCGACTGGCCGGCACTGAGCCAGGTTGCCCAGGTGTTTTCCTCCGGTGGCGCGTTGCCGGTTGACGCGGCCGGCAGCCTCTACGACCGCTTGCAGCAATGGCCCACAGAAATCCTCGGCAGCTCGGAAACCGGCGGCATCGCCTGGCGTCAGGGCGCGCAACCCTGGCAGCCGTTTGCCGATGTGCAATTGAGCCAGGATGCTGAAGGAGCACTGCGCATCGCCTCGCCATACATGCCCACAGGGCATATCGAACAAACCGCCGACGCCGCACGCATCCATGCCGATGGCCGGTTTGAACTGCTGGGCCGCCTGGACCGTATCGTCAAGCTGGAAGAAAAACGCATCTCCCTGCCGATGCTGGAACAGGCGCTGATCGCCCATGAATGGGTGGCCGACACCCGCCTGGGCGTGGTGCAGGAAAACCGTGCGTCCCTGGGCGCCGTGGTGGTACTCAGCGACGCGGGGCTGCATGCGCTGCGCAACCAGGGGCGCCGCACGCTCACCCAAACCCTGCGCCAGCACTTGAGCCAACATTGCGAAGCCCTGGCCCTGCCGCGCCGCTGGCGTGTGCTGCGCCAATTGCCGCTGAACAGCCAGGGCAAGCTGCCCCAGGCCGATATCGAAGCCTTGTTGCTGGCGCCTCGCCCCAAAAGCCCGGAGGTGTTGGCGCAAGTCGAAACCGAAGGTGAATGGACCTTGCAACTGAGCATCCCACCGGACCTGGCCTATTTCAGCGGGCACTTCCCGGTCACCCCGGTATTGCCAGGGGTGGTGCAGGTGGAATGGGCGTTCAACCTGGGCCAGCAATTGCTCGGCCTGCCAACCCGGTTCGCCGGCATGGAAGTGCTCAAGTTCCAGCAACTGGTGCGCCCCGGCGATCAGATCGAACTGCACCTGCGCTTTGATCGGGAGCGTAGCAAGCTGTACTTCGCCTATCGCAATGGGGTTGCTGCCTGCTCAAGTGGGCGGATAGTGCTGGAGGCCGCGCATGCATAGGCCATTTGAGCGCTTCGCGCTCATTCGCGAGCAAGCCCGCTCCCACACGGGTTCGGTGCCAGGCATAAGTTTCATGCACAGCGCAGATCACATGTGGGAGCGGGCTTGCTCGCGAAGCAGGCGACTCGGTTCCCTGAGGTGCCCCCATCATGCATAACCCCTGCGCTTTAATCCCGGTGTACAACCACGAAGCCGCCGTGCCAGCCGTCGTCCACAGCGTGCTGAAGAGCGGCCTGCCGTGCCTGCTGGTGGACGATGGCAGCAGCGCCGCCTGCGCAGCCGTGCTGGCGCAGTTGGCGACGCTGGACAACGTCGCCCTGCTGACCCTGCCCAGCAACCAGGGCAAGGGCGGTGCCGTGATGGCCGGTTTCCGCGAGGCAGCACGCCTGGGCTATACCCACGCCCTGCAAGTGGACGCCGATGGCCAGCACGACCTGCGCGAAGTCGAGACCTTTATCCACACCTCACGCCAGCACCCCGACGCCGTCATCTGCGGCTACCCCGAATACGACGACAGCGTGCCCAAGGGCCGCCTGTACGCACGCTACCTGACCCACGTGTGGGTGTGGATCAACACCCTGTCGCTTGAGATTCGCGATTCGATGTGCGGCTTTCGCGTATACCCGCTGGCGCCGACCCTGGCGCTGATGGACTCGGCCTACATCGGCACGCACATGGATTTCGACTCCGACATCCTGGTGCGCCTGGCCTGGCGCAACCAGCCTATGCGCTGGCTGCCCACCCAGGTGCATTACCCCGCCGATGGCCTGTCGCACTTTCGCTTGTTGCGCGACAACCTGCGCATCAGCGCCATGCACACGCGGTTGTTCTTCGGCATGCTGGTGCGCGCCCCGCTGATCCTGTGGCGACGGTGGCAAGCATGAACGACAGCACCAAGCACTGGGCCGACCGCGAAGAACGCGGCAGCTTCTGGCTTATGAAATTCACTGCGGTCGCGGTCAAAGTTCTCGGCCGTCGACTGTTGAGCCCGTTGCTCTACAGCATCGTGTTTTACTTCTTCCTGTTCGGCCGCACCGCACGCCACAGCGCCTGGCAATACCAGCAGCGCCTGGCGCAGTGGAGCGGGCGCGATGACTTGCTGCCGAGCCACCGCAGCGTCTTTGCCCAGTTCATGGCCTTCGCCGACTCGCTGCTGGACAAGCTCGACGTATGGAGCGGCAAGCTGCGCCTGGAGCAAATCGAGATCAACGACCCGGCGCAGTTACGCAGCCAACTGCGTGGCGAGCGCGGGCAGATGTTGGTGGGCGCGCACCTGGGCAACCTGGAAGTGTGCCGCGCCCTGGCGGAGATTGGTGAACAGGTCACCATGAATGTACTGGTGCACACCAAGCACGCCGAGCGTTTCAACCGTCTGCTGGGCGAGGCTGGCGCGACCCATTTGCGCCTGATCCAGGTCAGCGAACTGGACCCGGCCACCATGCTGCTGCTCAGCCAGCGCCTGGACGATGGCGAGTGGCTGGCGATTGCCGGCGACCGTATCCCGCTGCATGGCGGGCGCACCGTGCGCGTGGACTTCCTCGGCCATACGGCGGCATTCCCCCAAGGCCCATGGCTGCTGGCAGGCTTGCTCAAGTGCCCGGTCAATCTGCTGATGTGCCTCAAGCACCAGGGTCGCTATCGCCTGACTATCGAGCCCTTTGCCGATTTGATCGAATGGAAGCGCAGCACCCGCGAGCAGGTCATCGCTGTGTGGGCCGCCCGCTACGCCGCACGCCTGGGCCAGTTCTGCCTGCAAGCGCCCCAACAATGGTTCAACTTTTACCCTTTCTGGAAGACTGATGACGACGCCTCTTGAGCCCATCACCTTTGGTGAACGCCCCCTGCGCATCGAAGACGTGCTGGCCCTGGCCAACCGCCAGGTGCCCACTCGCCTGCAGGACGATGCCGCGTACCGCCAGCGCATCGCCAAGGGCGCGCAGTTCCTCGACTCGCTGCTGGACAAGGAAGGCGTGATCTACGGCGTGACCACCGGCTACGGCGACTCCTGCGTGGTGGCGGTGCCGCTGGAACACGTCGAAGCGTTGCCGCGTCACCTGTACACCTTTCACGGTTGCGGCCTGGGCAAATTGCTTGACGCTCAAGCCACCCGCGCCGTGTTGGCGGCTCGCTTGCAGTCGCTGTGCCATGGCGTGTCGGGCGTTCGCGTGGAGCTGCTGGAACGCCTGCACGCCTTCCTCGAAAACGATGTGCTGCCACTGATCCCGGAAGAAGGCTCGGTGGGCGCCAGCGGTGATCTGACGCCGCTGTCCTACGTGGCCGCGACCTTGTCCGGCGAGCGCGAGGTGCTGTTCCGTGGCGAACGCCGCCCGGCGGCCGATGTACACCGCGAACTGGGCTGGGAGCCGCTGGTACTGCGGCCCAAGGAAGCCCTGGCACTGATGAACGGCACCGCCGTGATGACCGGCCTGGCCTGCCTGGCCTTCGCCCGCGCCGACTACCTGTTGCAACTGGCCACGCGCATCACCGCCCTCAATGTGGTGGCCCTGCAAGGCAACCCGGAACACTTCGACGAGCGCCTGTTCGCTGCCAAGCCGCACCCTGGGCAGATGCAAGTCGCCGCGTGGCTGCGCAAGGACCTGGCCATCGACGCGCCCACCGCACCGCTGCACCGCCTGCAAGACCGCTATTCGCTGCGCTGCGCGCCCCATGTGCTCGGCGTATTGGCGGACAGCCTGAACTGGCTGCGCTCGTTCATCGAGATCGAACTGAACAGCGCCAACGACAACCCGATCATCGATGCCGAAGAAGAACGTGTGCTGCACGGCGGGCATTTCTACGGCGGGCATATCGCCTTCGCCATGGACAGCCTCAAGACCCTGGTCGCCAACGTGGCCGACCTGCTCGACCGCCAGCTCGCACTGCTGGTGGACGTGCGCTACAACCATGGCCTGCCGAGCAACCTGTCGGGCGCCCCGGCTGACCGCGCGATGATCAACCACGGCTTCAAGGCCGTGCAGATCGGTACCAGCGCCTGGACCGCCGAAGCACTGAAAAACACCATGCCGGCCAGCGTGTTCTCGCGCTCCACCGAGTGCCACAACCAGGACAAAGTGAGCATGGGCACCATCGCTGCCCGCGATGCGATCCGCGTGCTGGAGCTGACCGAACAGGTCGCCGCCGCGACCCTGCTCGCCGCCAACCAGGGCGTGTGGCTGCGCGCCCAGGCCGAGGATGCCCGCCCACTGCCACCGGCGCTGGCCGCGATGCACGCCGAACTGGCCCGGGACTTTGCGCCGGTCATCGAAGACCGCGCCTTGGAAGGCGAACTGCGCCTGTGCCTGCAACGCATCGCCGCGCAACACTGGAGGCTGCATGCGTAGCCCCGGCGTGTTGCACAGCGACACTGAAATCCTCGTGCCGTTTTTCGACATCGACACCATGAACGTGGTGTGGCACGGGCATTACGTGAAGTACCTGGAAGTGGCGCGCTGTGCGTTACTGGACAAGATCGGCCATAACTACACGGCGATGCTCGAAGCCGGCTACGCGTGGCCGGTGATCGACATGCAGCTACGCTATGTGCGCGGCGCGACCTTCGGCCAGACGATCAACGTGCGCGCCAGCCTGGTGGAATGGGAGAACCGTTTGAAGGTGAACTACCTGATCACCGACCGGGCCAGCGGCGAGCGCTTGACCCGCGCCAGCACCGTGCAAGTGGCGGTGGAAATCGCCAGCCGCGAGATGCAACTGGCCTCGCCCAAAGTCTTCACCGACGCCGTAGAGAGAGCCCTGAAATGAGCCCCCCTGTAGGAGCGAGCTTGCTCGCGAAGATCGCCAACGATAACGCGGGCCACCTGACACCCCGTGGCGCCCTCAGGTTTTTCGCGAGCAAGCTCGCTCCTACAGGGGCGGCGTTGTTGTTGAGCTTCAGTGCCCACGCCTTTGACCTGCAGCAGTTGAGTGATCAGCTTGCCAAACCCTCCGTGATCCACGGCCACTTCACCCAGGAAAAACACCTGCGCGCCCTGCCCCAGCCGCTCGTGAGCAAAGGCACCTTCGTGCTCGCCAAGGATCACGGCCTGCTGTGGCTGTTGAAAACTCCGCTGCAACAGGACTATCGCATCACCTCCCAAGGCATTGCCCGTCGCGATGCCAATGGCTGGCAGTTGCTGCCAAACAAGAGCGCCGGCGCCGAACAGAATCGTTTGTTCCTGGCGGTACTGCAGGGCGACAGCAGTGGCCTGCAGCGTGACTTCGACCTGCAACTGCAAGGCGAGGCCCAACAGTGGAAGCTCACGCTGACCCCGCGTTCGCTGCTGCTCAAGCAAGTGTTCACCCAGATCAACATCGACGGCGGCGCGCTGGTGCACAGCATTGAACTGCTGGAAACCCAAGGCGACAGCACGCTGTTGCGCATGCAGGACAGCACCGCCGACCAGCCCCTGAGCGATGCGGAGCAACACGACTTTGCCCAGTGAGCGCCTGCTGCCGCGCCTGTTCCTGACCCTGCTGGTGGCCGTGCTGGCCCTGGCCGGCTGGCAGTGGCGCGATGGCGCGCCGTTGTCGGCCAACCTGATGGAGCTGGTGCCTGGCAGCACGCCGGACGCCTTGGAGCTGCAAGCCGAACAGCGCATGCAAGAGCCGCTCAACCGCGAAATGCTGGTGCTGGTGGGGCATGCCGACCGCCAGCAAGCGGTGGCCGTGGCGCAGCAACTGGGTGAGCGCTGGCAGGCCAGCGGCCTGTTTGAAAAGGTGCAGTGGAACCTGCAAGCCGACTTGCCAGCGTTGCGCGAGCAACTGCTGCGTGGGCGCTTGTCGATGCTCTCGGCCAAGGACCGCGAGCAACTGATCCAACAGCCGGACGCATTCATCCAGCAACGCGTGCAATCGCTGTTCGACCCCTTCACCGGCTTCAGCCTGGTGCCCAGCCAGGACGATTGGCTCGGCCTCACCGGGCGCATCCAGAACAGCCAGCCGCAACACGGTGCGGTGCAAATGGATATCGGCAGCGGCGCCTTGATCGCCGATGCCGACGGCAAGAGCTGGGTGCTGCTGCGGGCGCGCACCACCGGCAACGCCTTCGACATGAAGCTGCCGCTGCAAGTGGCAGACTTGCTAAAAGCCAGCCGCGAGCAAGCCGGCGCACACGGCGCGCAACTGCTCGCCGCCAGCGGTTTGCTGTATGCGGCCAACGGGCAACAGCAGGCCACGCGGGAAATGACCTGGGTCGGCGGCGGCGCCACCCTGGGCATCCTGTTGTTGCTGCTGCTGGCGTTCCGGCGCTGGCGGGTGTTGCTGGCGTTCGTGCCGGTGCTGGTGGGTATGCTGTTTGGCGCGGTGGCGTGTGTGGCGCTGTTTGGGCATATGCATGTGATGACCCTGGTACTGGGTTCCAGCCTGATCGGCGTGGCGGTGGATTACCCACTGCATTACCTGTCCAAAAGCTGGAGCCTGCAACCGTGGCGCAGTTGGCCGGCACTGCGCCTGACCCTGCCGGGGCTGAGCCTGAGCCTGGCCACCAGCGCTATCGGTTATCTGGCGCTGGCCTGGACGCCGTTCCCGGCGCTGACCCAAATTGCGGTGTTCTCCGCCGCCGGCCTTGTAGGTGCCTATTTGTGCGCCGTGTGCCTGTTGCCCGCGCTGCTCAAGGGCGTGGAACTGCGCCCGGCGCAATGGCCGCTGCGTGTCGCCCAAAGCTTATGGCAGCTACGCACAGCCCTGCTCAAACGCGTGCCCAGTTCGGTGCTGCTGGTGTGGGTGCTGCTGTTCTGCGCGGCGGGCCTGTGGCAACTGAACACTAAAAACGATATCCGCCAATGGATCGGTGCGCCGCCGCAGTTGCTGCACGAAGCCCAGGCCGTGGCGCGCATCACCGGGTTCCAGCCCACCAGCCAGTTTTTCCTGGTGCGGGCGAGCAATCAGCAACAGTTGCTGGAACGCCAGGCCGCCCTGGGCAAACGCTTGGATCAATTGGTGCAGATGGACAAGCTCCAGGGCTACCTGGCGCTCAATCAACTGGTCAGCCTCCCCGACGAACAACAACAGCTGCGCGAGGCGCTGAACAACCTGGCGCCACACTGGCAACCGCTACTGGACCTCGGCGTGCCCCTCAGTGCCCTGCAAGCCGAAGTGGCGCAGTTGCAGGCGCTGCCCACCGCAGACATCGACGCCGCACTGCAAGGCCCACTGGCCGAGCCCTGGCGCACGCTGTGGCTCGGCCCGGTGGACGGCGGCGTGGCGGCCATGGTCAGCCTGCAAGGCTTGAACAACCCGGCGCTGCTGCGGGTGCAGGCGCTGGACTTGCCCGGTGTGCAACTGGTGGATCGCCTGGGTGACTTGAACCGGGTGTTTGCCGACACGCAGATCAGCGCTGCCGAATTGAAGTTGCTGTCGTGCGTGCTGATCGTGCTGTTGCTGATTGCGCCCTTCGGCTTTGGCGGAGCCCTGCGTATCGTCGCCCTGCCGCTGCTGGCCGCGTTGTGCAGCCTGGCCAGCCTCGGTTGGCTGGGCCAGCCGCTGACGTTGTTCAGCCTGTTTGGCCTATTGCTGGTCACGGCCATCAGCGTTGACTATGCGATTTTGATGCGCGAGCAGATCGGCGGCCCTGCCGTGAGCCTGTTGGGAACACTGCTGGCGGCGCTGACAACCTGGTTGTCGTTCGGCCTGCTGGCGGTCTCCAGTACACCGGCCGTGAGTAATTTCGGCTTGTCGGTCAGCCTGGGCCTGGCGTTCAGCTTTATGCTGGCGCCCTGGGCCGGCAGGCAGAAACACGCCTTATGAATGTGATTAGCGCCCATGCGGCAAGGAGCCCTCGTGCCCACAGTTGAAATGGAACGTCGCCAGGTGGTGGTGATCGGTGCCGGGCCTTCCGGTGCCATCGCGGCCGCGCTGTTAAAGCGCAAAGGGCATGATGTATTGATCATCGAGCGCGAGCATTTCCCGCGCTTCTCGATTGGCGAAAGCCTGCTGTCACACTGCATCGATTTTATCGAAGAAGCCGGCATGCTCGACGCGGTGCAAGCGGCAGGCTTCCAGGTAAAAACCGGCGCGGCCTTCGCCTGGGGCGAGCGCTACAGTGCTTTTGATTTCAGCGACACCTTCAGCAACGGCAAGCCCACCACCTTCCAGGTGCAGCGCGGCGAGTTCGACAAGTTGCTGGCCGACCAGGCCGCGTTGCAAGGCGTGGAAATCCGCTATGGCCAAACCATCGTCGGCGTGGATTTTTCTGCCGAGAGCCGGTACCTGCATGTGCGCCGCGAGAATGGCAGCGAGTACCACCTCAAGGCCAGGTTCGTGCTCGATGCCAGCGGCTATGGCCGTGTGTTGCCACGCCTGCTGGACCTGGAAGCACCGTCGAATTTCCCGCTGCGCCAGGCCGTGTTCACCCACGTCGAAGACCGTATCGAACACCCAGGCTTTGACCGCAGCAAAATCCTGGTGACCACTCACCCGACCAAGCGCGACATCTGGTTCTGGACCATCCCGTTCAGTAATGGCCGCTGCTCGGTGGGAGTGGTCGCGGCCAAGGAGCATTTTGAGGCCACGGGCAGCGACCTCGACGCTTGCTTGCGCGGCTTTATTGAGCAAACCCCGAGCCTGTCCGGCGTGCTGCAAAATGCCGTGTGGGACACCCCGGCGCGCACCATCGGCGGCTACTCGGCCAACGTCAAAACCCTGCACGGCCCAGGCTTTGCGCTGCTGGGCAATGCGGCAGAATTCCTCGACCCGGTGTTCTCCTCCGGCGTGACCATTGCCATGCGCTCAGCGAGCATGGCCGCAGGGGTGCTGCACCGCCAATTGAGCGGCGAAACGGTGGACTGGCAAACCGAATTTGCCGAACCGCTCAAACGCGGTGTCGATACCTTCCGTTGCTACGTCGAAGGCTGGTATGCGGGCACGTTCCAGGACGTGATTTTCCATCCTGGCAGTTCACCGGAGATTCGCCGCATGATCAGCTCGATCCTGGCCGGTTACGCCTGGGATGAACGCAACCCGTTTGTCAGCGAGCCCAAGCGGCGCTTGCGGATGCTGTCTGAAATTTGTGCGAGTGAGCCGGTATGAGCAGCCCAGGCGTTGAAAAAAACTACCTGAGTCCAAACTACGTCGAAGAAACCAAGTTCGGTTTCTGGTTCCTGCGCAGCCACACCTGGCAGCATCACGTGTTGCGCGTGGCGATCAATGACCTGCGCAGCCTGTTCAGCGAGCCGCTGCCGGTAGCGCCGGTGTTGTTGGATGCCGGTTGCGGCCAGGGCAAATCCTTCCAGTTACTGCATCAGGTGTTTGCACCTTCGCGCCTGATCGGCCTGGATGCCGACCCCCACAGCCTGGCACTGAGCCGCGAAGAAGCTGCGCGCCTTGGGCTGGATGTCGAGCTGATCGGCAGCGACTGCGCGACCCTCAACGTGCCGGATGCCAGTGTGGATATCCTGTTCTGCCACCAGACCTTCCACCATCTGGTGGAGCAACATCGCGCACTCAAGGAGTTCTATCGGGTGCTCAAGCCGGGCGGCTATTTGCTGTTTGCCGAATCCACCGAAGCCTACATCGACACCTGGGTGATTCGCTGGTTGTTCCGCCACCCGATGCATGTGCAGAAAAGCGCCGAAGAGTACCTGGAGATGCTGCGCGAGCAGGGCTTTGAGTTCGCTGCGCAGAACGTTTCGTACCCCTACTTGTGGTGGAGCCGTTCCAGTGACTTCGGCCTGCTGGAACGCTGGGGCCTGCGCAAGGCGCCGCCAGTGGGCCAGCGCGAGGAAACCCTGGTCAACTGCGTAGCGCGTAAACCTGTGGAGAATGCGGCCCCATGATGCGCCTGCTGTTGATAAGTTGCCTGTTGCTGCTCGGCGCCTGCGCCAGCCAGGCGCCGCTGCCGGAAAAAATGCCGGCGCTGGCCTTGCCGATGCAACTGCATGTGCAGCGCCTGGCGGACGGCCAGAGCCAGGACTGGCTGCTGGTGATCCAGCGCGAAGGCCAAGCGCTTCGCTGGTCGATGATGGACCCGCTGGGTATTCCCCTGGCCCGGCAAAAACTGCTCGATGGGCAGTGGCAGGCAGACGGCTTGCTGCCGCCCAATCCACAAGCGCGCACGCTATTTGCCGCGCTGCTGTTTGCCCTCACCGCGCCCGGTGACGTACCGGCGTTGTATCCGACTGCCCAGGCGATGGACCTGACGCGCACGCTGCCGGGCCACTGGCAGATTGTTTATCAGTCTTCCGAGGTGTTCCGCGTGAACATGGCCGACCCGCCGTTGAGTTACCGCATCACCCCGCTGGGTGTGAGCCGATGACCGCCCACCTCAATGCCCTTGGCATAATCTGCGCCCTGGGCCGTGGCCAGGCGCAAGTCAGCCGCAACCTGTTTGCCGGCGACTGTTCGGGCATGCGTGCCGAAAGCGGCTGGGTGCCGGAGCGCGCGGTGCCTGTGGCCGCCGTACAGGGTGAACTGGCGAGCCTGCCCCCGGAGCTGGCCGAGCAAAGCAGCCGCAATAACCAGTTGCTGCTGGAAGCGGCGCTGCAGATCGAGGATGAGATTCGTCAGGCCATCCAGACCTACGGCCCTGGCCGGGTCGGGGTTGTGCTCGGCACCAGCACCTCGGGCATTGACGAAGCCAGCCGTGGCATTGCCCATTACCTGCAGAACACGCAGTTCCCCGCCGACTACGACTACCAGCAACAGGAACTCAGCGCCCCGGCCAACTTCCTCGCCGACTGGTTGAAGGTGAGCGGCCCGGCTTATGTCATTTCCACCGCCTGCACCTCCAGCGCCCGTGCATTGATGAGCGCCCAGCGCCTGTTGGACCTGGGGGTGTGCGATGCAGTGATCTGCGGCGGCGTGGACAGCCTGTGCAAGCTGACGCTGAACGGGTTTACCGCGCTGGAAGCGGTGTCTGCCGAGCGCTGTAATCCGTTTTCGGTGAACCGCAACGGCATCAACATCGGTGAAGCGGCGGTGCTGTTCCTGATGAGCCGCGAGCCGGCGCCCATCGCCTTGCTGGGCAGCGGCGCCAGTTGCGACGCACACCATATCTCCGCGCCCGAACCCAGTGGCAAGGGCGCGGTGCTGGCCATGCGCAAGGCCCTGGCCAGTGCAAAACTTTCGCCCGAGCAGATCGGCTACCTGAACCTGCACGGCACCGCGACCCAACACAACGACGCCATGGAAAGCCTGGCCGTCGCCAGTCTGTTTCCCGGCGGCGTCGCTTGCTCATCGACCAAGCCCATGACCGGCCACACCCTCGGCGCGGCCGGGGCCCTGGAAGCCGCGTTCTGCTGGCTGAGCCTGACCCATCGCCTGCTGCCACCCCACGTATGGGACGGCCACCCCGACCCGGCGCTGCCCGCGCTGCAATGGGTGCGCAGCGGCGATACCCTGAAAAAGCCCTGCCTGATGAGCAACTCGTTTGCCTTCGGCGGTAACAATGTCAGCCTGATAATCGCAGAGGCCCCATGATCGATTGGCCACTTGCCGAACTGCTGCCCCATGCGGGCGACATGATCCTGATCGACCAGGTGCTGTCGTTCGATGAAGAGCAGATCCACACCCGCGTCACCGTCAAGCCCGGCGGCCTGTTCAATCGCGCCGACGGCAGCCTGCCGGCCTGGGTCGGCATCGAGCTGATGGCGCAAAGCGTCGCCGCGTATGCCGGTTGCCATGCACGCCAACAAGGCAAGGCGGTGGAGCTGGGTTTCCTGTTGGGCACGCGTAAGTTCGAGTGCAACGTGGAGCACTTTGCGGCCGGCGCCGAACTGAACATCCACGGCCTGCGCTCCCTGGAAGACGACAACGGCATGGGTGTGTTCGAATGCCACCTCACCGGCGACGGTATCCAGGCCAGCGCGCGCTTGAACGTATTTCGACCGCCCCAGGCGGCCAACTATTTAGCTGAATCGAAGGACGAAACGCCATGACTGAATCCGTACTGGTCACCGGCTCCAGCCGTGGCATCGGCCGCGCCATTGCCCTGCGCCTGGCCCAGGCCGGCCATGACATCGTGCTGCATTGCCGCAGCGGCCGTGCCGAAGCCGACGCGGTACAGCTCGAGGTCCAAGCCCTGGGGCGCAAGGCGCGGGTGCTGCAGTTCGACGTGGCGGATCGCGCTGCGTGCAAAGAGATCCTTGAGGCCGATGTGGAGCAGCATGGCGCCTATTACGGTGTGGTGCTCAATGCCGGCCTGACCCGCGACGGCGCCTTTCCTGCCCTGTCGGAAGACGATTGGGATGTGGTGATGCGCACCAACCTGGATGGGTTCTACAACGTGCTGCACCCGGTGATGATGCCGATGATTCGGCGCCGCGCCGCCGGGCGTATCGTGTGCATCACCTCGGTGTCCGGGCTGATCGGCAACCGCGGCCAGGTCAACTACAGCGCGTCCAAAGCCGGCTTGATCGGCGCGGCCAAGGCACTGGCCATTGAATTGGGCAAGCGCAAGATCACCGTCAACTGCGTGGCGCCGGGCCTGATCGACACCGCGATGCTGGATGAAAACGTGCCGGTAGAAGAACTGATGAAAATGATCCCGGCCCAACGCATGGGCACGCCGGAAGAAGTCGCTGGCGCAGTGAATTTCCTGATGTCCGCCGAAGCCGGCTATATCACGCGCCAGGTGCTGGCCGTGAACGGGGGCCTGTGCTGATGAAGCGCGTTGTCGTTACCGGCATGGCCGGCGTGACCTCCCTGGGCAGCGACTGGGACACCATCGCCGCCAACTTTCGCGCCAACCGCAGCGGCATCCGGCGCATGGACGAGTGGGACCGTTTCACCGAATTGAATACGCGCCTGGCCGGCCCTATCGACGATTTCGTCGTGCCCGCGCACTGGACGCGCAAGCAGCTGCGCAGCATGGGCCGCGTCTCGCGCCTGGCCGTGTGGGCGGCGGAGCAGGCCTTGCAGGACGCCGGCCTGCTGGGTGACGAGTCGATCAAGGACGGGCGGATGGGCGTGGCCTGTGGCTCGTCCACCGGCAGCACCGATGAGATCAAGGCGTTCGGCAATATGCTGCTCAACTCGGTGGCCGAGGGGCTCAATGCCAACTCCTATGTGCGCATGATGCCCCACACCACGGCAGCGAATATCAGCATCTTCTTTGGCCTCACGGGCCGGCTGATTCCCACCTCCAGCGCCTGCACCAGCGGCAGCCAGGGCATTGGCTACGCCTATGAGGCGATCAAGTTCGGGCGCCTGCCGTTGATGCTCGCAGGCGGCGCGGAAGAACTGTGCCCCACCGAAGCCATGGTGTTCGATGCGTTGTACGCCACCAGCCTGAAAAACGATGCGCCGCAAACCAGCCCGCGCCCCTACGACAGCGGCCGCGATGGCCTGGTGATCGGTGAAGGTGGCGGCATGTTGGTGCTCGAAGAGTTGGAGCACGCACTCGCGCGAGGCGCGCATATTCACGCGGAGCTGGTTGGCTTCGGCAGCAACGCCGACGGCCAGCACACCACCCGCCCGGAACAGAAAACCATGCGCCGCGCCATGGAGCTGGCCCTGGAAGACGCAGGTCTTGAACCGTCCGCCATCGGCTACGTGAACGGCCACGGCACGGCTACCGATCAGGGCGACATTGCCGAAACCCTGGCCACCAGCAGCCTGTTTGGCAGCCGCATGCCGATCAGTTCGCAGAAGAGTTTCCTGGGGCACACCCTGGGTGCGTGCGGGGCGCTGGAATCGTGGTTCAGCATCGAGATGATGAACCGCGACCAGTACGTGCACACCTTCAACCTGGACGCGGTCGACCCGCAATGCGGCGAGCTGGACTACCTGCAAGGTGGCTTTCGCCAGATGCATAACGACTACGTGATGAACAACAACTTTGCCTTCGGCGGCGTCAACACCTCGTTGATCTTCCGCCGCTGGAGCTGACTTTTTAATCGACTGGAGAAAACGGAATGTCTTCCCTGCTACGCGCTACCCTGATCACCCTGGCCCTGCTGACCACGGCTGGCTGCACCAGCAAACCCGTGCTCAACACCCAGCACGAGTTGCCGGCCACAAGCCAGGTCAGCGAAGAAAAGATGAAACAGGTGATCGTCGCCGCCCTGCAAAAACGCGAGTGGACGGTGCAACGCCTGAGCCCGCAACTGGTGCAGGCCGAGATCACCGTACGCGGCCAGTTCTACGCCGCCATCGACATCCGCTACACCCGCAACAGCTACGCCATCACCTACCGCGACAGCCGCGACCTGGGCTACAAGGACGGCAAGATCCATCGCAACTACAACCGTTGGGTGAGCATGCTGGATCGGGATATTCTGGCGGGGTTGCGCTCGGCCGGAATGCAGTAAGGCCAGAAACGACAAAGGGCGCCTTTCGGCGCCCTCTTCACAAACAGGTTGGCTTGTCATCGCCGCTTCCTGCCTGGCTCTGCGATGGCTGGTTACCCAGGATCCTCAGAGTCTCACAAGCCCCTTTCGGGAACTCGGGCAGTATGCCTGAAAACGGGTTACCTGCAATCAGTGGCAAAACGCCGCCCACTCGTATCCCGCTTTATCGCAACCCAAGCGCACTGCGCACCGCCGCTTTTATCGCCGAAAACTGGTCATGGGTAAGTTCGGCGATTTTGTAAGTTCGTTTGCCATGACGATCTTTACTTTTGATTCGGTCTAATCGGCCCAAGCTGACTGTCGCGACAATATCGCATTTAGCCCAGCAGATCGGGTTCGCTCCGTGAAGGTGGCTATCAAGCTGCAAATGATGCTCCAACACCTGCTGTGGAGCAGTAGTACTCAGGGGTACCACCGTTACGAGCAGCTTATTAGTTCGGTGTTTGCGTATCACAATAACGGGTCGAATCTTGATGATTTCCGGAACCTCATAGCCACGAAAATCACAAATCAACACGCTGCCCTCCTTGGGCTGATAGAGAAGTGCCATCCATATCCACTCGCCTGAAAAAAGCGATTTTGCGCAAAATCCCGGCAAATAACTAAGCTGGTTGCGTTACCTGATATGTGACCCGGCCTACACCGATGCCCTACGCGTCAACAACTCCACAAACCCCTTCGCCATCGGTGTTTGCGCGCCCTTGCGTTGCACCAGCCACACTGCCGTCACTGCCTGCGGGTCGAGCAGGGTGCGATAGACCACACCATCGATGCGGATGCGCTGGTAGGACGCCGGCAGCACCGATACGCCCAACCCCGCCGCCACCAGCCCAATGATGGTCATTGCTTCCCCTGCCTCTTGGGCAAAGTGCGGGCTGAACCCGGCATCGCGGGCCAGGTTGAGCAATTGCGCGTACAGGCCGCTGCCGTAACTGCGCGGGAAGAACACAAAAGGCTCCTCGGCCAATTGCTCCAGGTGCAAGCCGCGCTCGCTGCCTTGGGCCAAAGGATGGCCGGCGCTCAGTACCGCGACTAATGGCTCGCGCATCAACTCGATCACGTTCAGTGAGTCGGGCAGGGGCAAGGGCCGCATCAGCCCCACCTGAATCGACTCATCCACCAGCGACTCGGCCACTTGGGTGCTGCTCATTTCTTGCAAGTTCAGATGCACCGCCGGGAATGCCTGGCGGAAGGCAAAGATCGCCTGGGGAATGCTGGCGTTGAACGGCGCAGACGAGGTGAAGCCGATCTTCAACTCACCCAGCTCGCCCAACTGCGCACGCCGCGCCACATCTGCCGCCTTGTCGACTTGGGCCAGCACCAGCCGTGCCTCTTGCAAGAACAAGCGCCCTGCCTCGCTCAGCTCGACCCGACGATTGGTGCGCTCGAACAAGCGTGCGCCCAGCTCGTGTTCCAGCGCCTGGATCTGCTGGCTCAGGGGTGGCTGCGAGATGCCCAGTACCTGCGCGGCGCGGCCGAAGTGCAGTTCTTCAGCGACGGCGATGAAGTACCGCAGGTGACGTAATTCCATGCATACCTCATTAGGTCGTAAAACCTATCAAACAGGTCGAACAATATATTGGAAAGAATCATTAGCCAGCTATATTCTTTTTTGCATTGTCAGTCCTGGCAGACTTTCCTCCCCGAGGTCCCCCGTGAATCCTGCTGTTGCTCCACTTGCCCAACACACCCCGCCCTCAGCCCTCGATGAGGTGGTGGCGCAGCTCAACGACGCGTACATCGAAAAAGGCACGCCGATGTTCATGCGCACGGTGCTGGCGCTGTTCTCCGGTGGCTTTGCTACTTTTGCCTTGTTGTATTGCGTGCAGCCGATGATGCCGGCGCTGTCCCACGAGTTCTCCATCAATGCCGCGCAAAGCAGCCTGATTCTTTCCGTTGCGACGGCAATGCTCGCCTGCGGCCTGCTGATCACCGGGCCGATCTCCGACAGGCTGGGGCGCAAGCCGGTGATGGTTGCCGCGTTGTTCTGTGCGGCGCTGGCCACCATCGCCAGCGGCTTGATGCCGAGCTGGGAAGGCATTCTGTTGATGCGCGCACTGGTGGGCCTGTCCTTGAGCGGCCTGGCCGCCGTGGCCATGACCTACCTCAGCGAAGAGATCCACCCGCAGCACATCGGCCTGGCCATGGGCCTGTACATCGGCGGCAACGCGATTGGCGGCATGAGCGGGCGCCTGATCATCGGCGTGTTGATCGATTTTGTCAGCTGGCACACCGCAATGCTGATCATCGGCGCTCTGGCGTTGATCGCAGCCACGGTGTTCTGGAAGATCCTCCCCGAATCGCGCAACTTCCGCGCCAGCAGCCTCAAGCCGCGCAGCCTGGTGGACGGCTTTGTCATGCACTTCAAGGACGCCGGCCTGCCGTGGCTGTTCCTTGAAGCCTTCCTGCTGATGGGCGCCTTCGTGACGATGTTCAACTACATCGGCTATCGCCTGCTGGCCTCACCCTATGAGCTGAGCCAGGCGGTGGTGGGCCTGCTGTCGCTGGTGTACCTCTCGGGCATCTACAGCTCGGCCAAGATCGGCTCCCTGGCCGACCGCCTCGGCCGCCGCCGCGTGCTGTGGGGCACCATCGTGCTGATGCTCGCCGGCATGGCCCTGACGCTGTTCACGCCTTTGTGGCTGGTGGTGCCGGGCATGCTGGTGTTCACCTTCGGGTTCTTCGGCGCCCACTCAGTCGCCAGCAGCTGGATCGGCCGCCGCGCAGTGAAAGCCAAGGGGCAGGCGTCGTCGCTGTACCTGTTCTGCTATTACGTGGGGTCGAGCATTGCCGGGACGGCGGGTGGGTTTTTCTGGCACTTTGCCGGGTGGAACGGGATTGGCGGGTTTATCGTCGCGCTGCTGATTGGCGCGTTGCTGGTGGCGTTGAAGCTGGCGAAGTTGCCGCCACTGGGAAATATGCGGACCTGACGCAATTTGCTTTATGTGGGAGCGGGCTTGCTCGCGAATGCGGTGGTCCAGTGACGAATTTGTCGACTGACACTGCGCATTCGCGAGCAAGCTCGCTCCCACATTTGTTTTGTGTTCATCCATGAAAAAGCCCGGCTTCAAACCGGGCTTTTTCGTCATTCGTGGTATTGCGCCGACAGTTCGTGCACTGCGCGCAGGAACGCACCGGCATGCTCCGGGTTCACTTCCGGGGTGATGCCGTGGCCAAGGTTGAACACGTGCCCGGTGCCCTTGCCATAGCTGGCGAGGATGCGACCTACCTCGGCACGGATCGCTTCTGGCTTGGCGTACAGCACGGTCGGGTCCATGTTGCCTTGCAGCGCAACCTGGTTGCCAACGCGACGGCGCGCTTCGCCGAGGTCGCAGGTCCAGTCCAGGCCCAGTGCATCGGCGCCCGCGTCAGCGATGCTTTCCAGCCACAGGCCACCGCCCTTGGTGAACATGATCACCGGCACCTTGCGGCCTTCGTGTTCGCGGATCAGGCCGCTGACGATTTTGCGCATGTAGGCCAGGGAGAACTCCTGGTACGCCGCCGCCGACAGGTTGCCGCCCCAGGTGTCGAAGATCTGCACCGCTTGCGCACCGGCCATGATCTGGCCGTTGAGGTAGGACGTGACCGACTGCGCCAGCTTGTCCAGCAACAGGTGCATGGCTTGCGGGTTGTCGTAGAGCATGGCTTTGGTCTTGCGGAAGTCTTTCGACGAGCCGCCTTCAACCATGTAGGTAGCCAGGGTCCATGGGCTGCCGGAGAAGCCGATCAGCGGCACGCGGCCGTTGAGCTCGCGGCGGATGGTGCTCACGGCGTCCATCACGTAGCCCAGGTCTTTGTGTGGATCAGGGATCGGCAGGGCTTCGATATCGGCCAGGGTGCTGACGACTTTCTTGAAACGCGGGCCTTCGCCGGTTTCGAAGTACAGGCCTTGGCCCATGGCGTCGGGGATGGTGAGGATATCGGAGAAGAGGATGGCCGCGTCCAGTTGTGGGTAGCGGTCCAGCGGCTGCATCGTGACTTCGCAGGCGAACTCCGGGTTCATGCACAGGCTCATGAAATCGCCCGCATTGGCGCGACTGGCGCGGTATTCCGGCAGGTAGCGACCAGCTTGACGCATCATCCACACCGGGGTGACGTCTACGGGTTGCTTGAGCAGGGCACGAAGGAAACGGTCGTTCTTGAGGGCAGTCATGTCGGCATCCGCAAAAAAAGTGCGGGCATTTTCTCAGAGCGCGACGCAAAAGGCACGGAATGCACCGTGCCTTTTGTCTATCGGGTCAATTTGTCGCGGCGGCTGGCATTACACATCTCAATGTGAAACGAGGTTTATGTGGGAGCTGGCTTGCCTGCGATAGCAATAGTGAATTCACCGCCGCCATCGCAGGCAAGCCAGCTCCCACAGTTGACCCTGTTTCAAATCAGACTTGCAGGTAGTCCAGGATACCTTCGGCGGCGTTACGGCCTTCGAAGATCGCGGTTACTACCAGGTCAGACCCGCGCACCATGTCGCCACCGGCGAAGATTTTCGGGTTGCTGGTCTGGTGCTTGTACTGGCCTTGTTCCGGGGCTACAACGCGGCCCTGGCTGTCGGTCTGGATTTCGAACTGCACGAACCACGGCGCCGGGCTTGGGCGGAAGCCGAAGGCGATGACCACGGCGTCGGCCGGGATGATCTCTTCGGAACCCGGAATCGGCTCGGGGCTGCGACGCCCACGGGCATCCGGTTCGCCAAGACGAGTCTCGACCACCTTCACGCCTTCCACACGGTCTTCACCGACAATGGCGATCGGCTGGCGGTTGTAGAGGAACTTCACGCCTTCTTCCTTGGCGTTCTTCACCTCTTTGCGCGAGCCGGGCATGTTGGCTTCGTCACGGCGATAAGCACAGGTCACCGACTTGGCGCCCTGGCGGATCGACGTGCGGTTGCAGTCCATCGCGGTGTCGCCACCGCCCAGTACCACGACCTTCTTGCCCTTCATGTCGACGAAATCTTCCGGCGACTTTTCAAAGCCCAGGTTGCGGTTGACGTTGGCGATCAGGAAGTCGAGCGCGTCATACACCCCCGGCAAGTCCTCACCGGCAAAGCCGCCCTTCATGTAGGTGTAGGTGCCCATGCCCATGAACACGGCATCGTATTCAGCGAGCAATTGCTCCATGGTGATGTCTTTGCCGATTTCGGTATTGAGGCGGAACTCGATACCCATGCCGGTGAACACTTCACGACGGTGGCTCAGTACGGTTTTTTCCAGCTTGAACTCAGGAATACCGAAGGTCAGCAAGCCACCGATTTCCGGGTTCTTGTCGAACACCACCGGGGTCACGCCGCCACGCACCAACACGTCGGCACACCCAAGGCCCGCCGGGCCTGCGCCGATGATCGCGACGCGCTTGCCGGTCGGCTTGACCTTGGACATGTCCGGGCGCCAGCCCATGGCGAACGCGGTGTCGGTGATGTACTTCTCCACCGAACCGATGGTTACCGCGCCGAAACCGTCGTTGAGGGTGCAGGCACCTTCACACAAGCGGTCTTGCGGGCACACCCGGCCGCAGACTTCCGGCAGGGTGTTGGTCTGGTGCGACAGCTCGGCGGCGGCGAGGATGTTGCCTTCGGCCACCAGTTTGAGCCAGTTGGGAATGAAGTTGTGCACCGGGCACTTCCATTCGCAATACGGGTTACCGCACCCCAGGCAGCGGTGGGCCTGGTCGGCCGAGTGCTGGGGTTTGAAGGGTTCGTAGATCTCCACGAACTCTTTCTTGCGT
The DNA here is from genome assembly GCF_002591235.1 of Pseudomonas sp. FDAARGOS_380. NCBI lineage: Bacteria > Pseudomonadati > Pseudomonadota > Gammaproteobacteria > Pseudomonadales > Pseudomonadaceae > Pseudomonas > Pseudomonas sp. FDAARGOS_380. Next base: position 1,314,978 of record NZ_CP023969.1, read on the forward strand.
TGACGCAACAGTTTCTTCTTCGGATCTTTGCGCCCGACATCGATGAACTGGAAGTCGTTATTCAGACGTTCAGCCATGTTAAAACCTCATCAAACTGTTCAGGCGCATATCACTGCGGGTTGGCACGGATGCTGGAAAGCAACGATTTCAGGTTGGCAGCCTTGGGCTTGACCAGCCAGAAACGACGCAGGTAATCATCGAGGTTTTCGGCGAGGTTACGACCCCATTCGCTGCCGGTTTCCTCGACGTACTCGTCCAGCACGTGCTGCAAGTGGTTCCGGTAGGATTCCATGGCTTCGCCGCTGATGCGCTGGATCTCGACCAACTCGTGGTTGACCTTGTCGACGAAGGTGTTGTCCTGGTCGAGCACGTAGGCGAAACCGCCGGTCATGCCCGAACCGAAGTTGTAACCGGTCTTGCCCAGTACTGCGACAAAGCCTCCGGTCATGTACTCGCAGCAGTGATCGCCAGTGCCTTCCACCACGGTGTGGGCACCGGAGTTACGCACGGCGAAACGCTCACCGGCGGTACCTGCGGCAAACAGCTTGCCACCGGTGGCGCCGTACAGGCAGGTGTTGCCGATGATGGCACTGTCCTGGGTCTTGTACACGCTACCAGCCGGCGGAACGATGACCAGCTTGCCGCCGGTCATGCCCTTGCCCACGTAGTCGTTGGCGTCGCCTTCCAGGTACATGTGCAGGCCACCGGCGTTCCACACGCCGAAGCTCTGGCCCGCAGTGCCCTTGAAGCGGAAGGTGATCGGCGCTTTCGCCATGCCCTGGTTGCCGTGCTTGCGCGCGATTTCGCCGGAGATGCGTGCGCCGATGGAACGGTCGCAGTTGCAGATATCCAGGGCGAATTCGCCACCGCTGGCGTCGTTGATCGAGGAGCCGGCCATTTCGACCATTTTCTCGGCCAGCAGGCCTTTGTCGAACGGTGGGTTGCGGTCCACCTGGCAGAATTGTGGCTTGTCTGCCGGGATGTGATCGCTGCCCAACAACGGCGTGAGGTCCAGATGTTGTTGCTTGGCAGTCTGGCCTTCGAGGATGTCCAACAGGTCGGTGCGACCAATCAGCTCTTCCAGCGAGCGCACGCCCAGCTTGGCCAGCCACTCACGGGTTTCCTCGGCGACGTAGGTGAAGAAATTCACCACCATGTCGACGGTGCCGATGTAGTGATCCTTGCGCAGTTTTTCGTTCTGAGTCGCCACGCCGGTGGCGCAGTTGTTCAGGTGGCAGATGCGCAGGTATTTGCAGCCTAGGGCGATCATGGGCGCGGTGCCGAAGCCGAAGCTTTCGGCGCCGAGGATTGCGGCCTTGATCACATCGAGGCCGGTTTTCAGGCCGCCGTCGGTCTGTACCCGCACCTTGCCGCGCAGGTCGTTGCCGCGCAGGGTCTGGTGGGTTTCGGCCAGGCCGAGCTCCCAGGGTGCGCCGGCGTACTTGATCGAGGTCAGCGGCGAAGCGCCGGTGCCGCCGTCGTAGCCGGAGATGGTGATCAGGTCGGCATAGGCCTTGGCCACACCGGCGGCGATGGTGCCGACGCCGGCTTCTGCCACTAGTTTCACCGAGACCAGAGCCTGCGGGTTGACTTGTTTGAGGTCGAAGATCAGCTGCGACAAGTCTTCAATCGAGTAGATGTCGTGGTGCGGCGGTGGCGAAATCAGGGTCACGCCCGGTACGGCGTAACGCAGCTTGGCGATCAGGCCGTTGACCTTGCCGCCTGGCAGTTGCCCGCCCTCACCCGGCTTGGCGCCTTGGGCAACCTTGATCTGCAGCACTTCGGCGTTGACCAGGTACTCCGGAGTCACACCGAAACGGCCGGTGGCCACTTGCTTGATCTTCGAGCTTTTGAGCGTGCCGTAGCGCGCCGGGTCTTCGCCGCCTTCGCCGGAGTTGGAACGCGCACCCAGGCGGTTCATGGCTTCGGCCAGGGCTTCGTGAGCTTCCGGCGACAAGGCGCCCAGGGAAATACCGGCGGAGTCGAAGCGCTTGAGGATCGACTCCAGCGGCTCGACCTGGCTGATGTCCATCGGCGTGTCCAGGGTTTTCACCTTGAACAGGTCACGGATCATCGACACCGGGCGGTTATCCACCAGGCTCGTGTATTCCTTGAACTTGGCGTAGTCGCCCTGCTGCACAGCGGCTTGCAGGGTGTTGACCACGTCCGGGTTGTAGGCGTGGTATTCGCCACCGTGCACGAACTTGAGCAGGCCACCTTGCTGGATCGGCTTGCGCGCGCTCCAGGCCTCCAAGGCCAGGGCTTTCTGTTCGGCTTCGATGTCGACGAAACGCGCACCCTTGATGCGGCTTGGCACGCCACGGAAACTCAGCTCGCAGACTTCTTCGGACAGGCCGATGGCTTCGAACAACTGCGCGCCACGGTACGAGGTGACCGTGGAGATGCCCATCTTCGACAGGATCTTCAGCAGGCCCTTGGTGATGCCCTTGCGGTAGTTCTTGAACACCTCGTAGAGGTCGCCCAGCACTTCACCGGTACGGATCAGGTCACCCAGCACTTCGTACGCGAGGAACGGGTACACCGCCGAGGCGCCGAAACCGATCAGCACCGCAAAGTGATGCGGGTCGCGGGCGGTGGCGGTTTCCACGAGGATGTTGGAGTCGCAGCGCAGGCCTTTTTCGGTCAAGCGGTGGTGCACCGCGCCGGTCGCCAGGGATGCGTGGATCGGCAACTTGCCAGGCGCGATGTGGCGGTCGGTGAGTACGATCTGGGTACGACCGGCACGCACGGCCTCTTCAGCCTGGTCAGCAACGTTACGCACCGCGGCTTCAAGGCCCAGGCTCTCGTCGTAGTTCAGGTCGATGATCTGGCGGTCGAAGCCCGGACGCTCCAGGGTCATCAGCGAACGCCATTTGGCCGGGGAAATGACCGGCGAGCTGAGGATCACGCGGGACGCATGCTCAGGCGATTCCTGGAAGATGTTGCGCTCGGCACCGAGGCACACTTCCAGGGACATCACGATGGCTTCACGCAGCGGGTCGATCGGCGGGTTGGTCACCTGCGCGAACTGCTGGCGGAAATAGTCGTACGGCGTGCGCACGCGCTGGGACAGCACGGCCATTGGCGTGTCATCGCCCATGGAGCCGACGGCCTCGTAGCCTTGCTCACCGAGCGGGCGCAGCACCTGGTCGCGCTCTTCGAACGTGACCTGGTACATCTTCATGTATTGCTTGAGCTGGTCGACGTCGTAGAAAGCCGAACCGTGGTCGTTGTCTTCCATGGTCGCCTGGATGCGCAGGGCGTTCTTGCGCAGCCATTGCTTGTATGGGTGACGCGACTTCAAACGGTTGTCGATGGCATCGGTGTCGAGGATCTGCCCGGTTTCGGTGTCTACCGCCAGGATCTGGCCAGGGCCGACACGGCCTTTGGCGATCACGTCTTCTGGCTTGTAGTCCCACACGCCGATTTCCGAGGCGAGGGTGATGAAACCGTTGGTGGTGGTCACCCAACGCGCCGGGCGCAGGCCGTTACGGTCAAGCAGGCACACCGCGTAGCGGCCGTCGGTCATGACCACGCCGGCCGGGCCGTCCCACGGTTCCATGTGCATCGAGTTGTACTCGTAGAACGCACGCAGGTCCGGGTCCATGGTCTCGACGTTCTGCCACGCAGGCGGAATGATCATGCGCACGCCACGGAACAGGTCGATGCCGCCGGTGACCATCAGTTCGAGCATGTTGTCCATGCTGGAGGAGTCGGAACCCACGCGGTTGACCAGCGGGCCGAGCTCTTCGAGGTCCATCAAATCGTTGGCGAACTTGGTGCGCCGGGCCTGGGCCCAGTTGCGGTTGCCGGTAATGGTGTTGATCTCGCCGTTGTGGGCGAGGAAGCGGAATGGCTGGGCCAGCGGCCATTTCGGCAGGGTGTTGGTGGAGAAGCGCTGGTGGAACACGCAGATCGCGGTTTGCAGGCGCTCATCGCTCAGGTCTGGATAGAAGGCGGTGAGGTCCGCCGGCATCATCAGGCCTTTATAAATGATGGTCTTGTGGGAAAAGCTGCAGATGTAGTGGTCGGTGTCGGCGGCGTTGAGCACCGACGAACGACGACGGGACGTGAACAGCTTGATCGCCATGTCCTGGTCGCTCAGGCCATCGCCTGCGATGAACACTTGTTCGATCTGCGGCAGGCGCTCCAGGGCCAGGCGGCCGAGCACGCTGGTGTCGATGGGCACTTTGCGCCAGCCGACGATGTGCAGGCCGGCGGCGGCGATCTCGCGGTTCATGTTCTCGCGAGCGGCTTCGGCCTTTACCGGGTCCTGGTTGAAAAACACCATGCCCACGGCGTACTGCTTGGGCAGTTCGACCGCAAATTGCTCTTGGGCGACAGCGCGCAGGAACTGGTCGGGCTTTTGAATCAGCAAGCCACAGCCGTCACCGGTCTTGCCGTCGGCGTTGATCCCACCGCGGTGGGTCATGCAGGTCAGGGCCTCGATGGCCGTTTGCAAAAGGGTATGACTGGGTTCGCCCTGCATGTGGGCTATCAGGCCGAAACCGCAGTTATCCTTGAATTCATCGGGTTGGTACAGACCTGCTTTCATAGACACTTTCTCACCAGGCTGCCTCTTTTACCGAGGCAAATTTCTTTTCAATTCAACCGGTTACCTTCCACGCCGAACGTACGCCGGCTTAGCGGGGGCAAAAGGGAGGTCATTGTACACACCGACACAGACGCTCACAAATTTAGCGACGAAATGTCGCAAATCTATGTCGCATTTATGAAAGGTTTAAAGCGATATGCTGTGCTAGTCAAAACTTTTTTAATTTTGACCGCTACGACTCAAAAGCCACTGTGACGCAGACACCACAAAGCGCGCGGTCTCGGGAGACTGCACGCACTTGCGGATTTTTTTGAGGTGCCGGGAGGGCGGCCTGGGTAAGGCCGCCGGATCTTCAGCGAGTTGCTGCCAGTTCTTGTTGAACGCTGGCAACAGTGCGAGGCCAAGGTTTACCAGCCTGAACCTTCGCTGGCAAGGCTTTGATGGCAGAATCGGCTGCGGCGCGGCTTGGGAAGCTGCCGTAGGTGATCACGTAGAGAGGCTTGCCGTTGAGCACTTTCTTGAAATAACGGTACTGGCCGCCCTGCTCCTTGACGAACGCCTGGGCGTTGGCTTCGGAGCTGGTGCCGAGAATCTGCACCACAAAATTGCCGGTAGGCTGGCTGCTGTACCAGCTGCTGCCAGCAGCGCCGGCCTTGGCAACGGTGGCGGCTGGTTTTTCCGCAGGCTTGGCGGCTGGCGCTGGTTTGGCGGCCGGCGCCGGTGCAACAGGCTTGGTCACCGGAGCAGGCTTGGCGGTAGCAACGGTCGGCGCCGGCGTCGGAGCAGGCTTGGCGACCGGAGCAACCGGCGTCGCTGGCACACCGGCCGGTACGCCTGCAGGTGGCGCGGTGGTGGTCACGGTTGGCGGCGTAGCGCTGGAGCCTTCCACCGGCACACCGTCGTCGCCTTCGGAGATGCCACCGGCTTCTTCGGCCAGAGGGCCACGCATCACAGGTTGGCCGACCATCGGCAGGTTGGTCGGTTGGCCGGAGTTGGCAAATTCGACGTTTGGCGTGGGTTTGCCCAGTGGCAACTGCGCCTGTTCGGTTGGCGCGCCGGTGGTTGTCGGTGCTTTGTTGCGGCCCGGGATCAACCAGGCGGCGGCAACAGCGACCACGACAACGGCGGAAATAGCCAATACGTGCTTCTTAGGCATAGTGAACCCCATCTTTGGACGCTTGACCGCAGAGCGGCTGGCAATCATGGCTTCGATCATGGCATCGCGGGCAACCTGGTTGATGTTTCCAGGCCAGCCATCGGAGCTTTCGTGAATATCAGAGATCTGCGCAGCGGTGAAAAGTTCGATACCCGCCCCGGCGCCTTCAAGGCGTTGTGCCAGGTATTCGCGGGTTTCTTCCTCTTCGTACGGCTGCAACTCGATGACGTGAAACAGCTCCTGCTCACCGCTGATCTGCTCCAGATCGGCGATCAGCGAAGACTCACCGAACAGGAACACATGCGGGCGACCTTCCGGCGTGCCCGCCGCCAGCGCCAGCAGCGCTTCCAGGGCGGATTCGTCGAGCTGCTCGGCGTCATCTACCAGCAGGTAGACTTCCTGGCCGGTCAGGCCCAGCTGCACCACCTGCTTGAGAATCGCGTTCGGCTCGGCATTGGAGACGTCCAACGCCTGTGCTACCTGGCGCAGTACGCCAGCCGCATCACCGGCACCGCGGGCCGATACCACCACGCTCTGCACCGACTGTTTGTTGGTGCTGGCCACCAGCGCCTGGCGCAGCAAGGTCTTGCCGCTGCCCAGAGGGCCGGTAACCACCAGCAGCAACTGGCTGTAGCGCGCGAGGTGATGCAACTGCCCAAGCACCGGCTTGCGCTGGGCGGGGAAGAATTTGAAACCCGGCACCCGTGGAGCAAAGGGGTCGTGGCTCAAGTGGTAATGGCCGAGGAACGCCTCGTCGGCATGCAAACTAGTCATCGGGTCTTATTAACCTTTGAGCTGGGCCAGGGCGCGGTAATCCGCTCCCAGCGTGGCCTGTAGAATCTCTTTTGGATAATCGTCGGTCACCACGGCTTCGCCCATGTGGCGCAGCAGTACCAGTCGAAGTCGACCGTCGATCACTTTCTTGTCTATCGCCATATGTTCAAGGAAATCCGCCTCGGTCATCTCCGCAGGCGGAACAACCGGCAAACCGGCACGTTGGAACAGGCGGATACCGCGATCACGCTCTTGGGCGCTGATCCAGCCCAGGCGCTGCGACATCTCCAATGCCATCACGGTGCCAGCCGCTACGGCTTCCCCATGCAACCACACACCATAGCCCATGTGCGTTTCGATCGCATGGCCGAAGGTGTGGCCCAGGTTCAGCGTGGCCCGCACGCCAGACTCACGCTCGTCGGCGTTGACCACCAGCGCCTTGGCCGTGCAGGAGCGGGAAATCGCTTCGGTGAGCGCTACCTGATCGAGGCCGCGCAAGGCGTCCATGTGCTCTTCCAGCCAGGTCAGGAACGGCTCATCGCAGATCAGCCCGTACTTGATGACTTCCGCCAGGCCCGCCGACAACTCCCGCGGCGGCAAGGTGTTGAGGGTGGCCGTGTCGATCAACACAGCTTGGGGCTGGTAGAACGCGCCGACCATATTCTTGCCCAGCGGGTGGTTGATACCGGTCTTGCCGCCTACCGACGAGTCGACCTGGGACAGCAAGGTGGTCGGCACCTGGATAAAGTCCACGCCGCGCTGGTAGCAGGCCGCAGCAAAACCGGCCATATCGCCAATCACACCGCCGCCCAGAGCGACCACGGTGGTTCGACGGTCATGGCGCGCGGTCAGCAGGCCATCAAAGATCAGTTGCAGGGTTTCCCAGTTTTTGTGGGCTTCGCCGTCAGGCAACACCACGGAGATCACCGAGTATGCCGCCAGGCTGCGGCTCAAACGCTCAAGATACAGCGGCGCGACCGTTTCGTTGGAGATGATCGCCACCTGCCGGCCGGCAATATGCGGCGCTAGCAGTTCGGGCTGGTCCAACAGACCTGCGCCAATGTGGATCGGGTAGCTGCGCTCGCCTAGATCGACCTTAAGTGTCTGCATGTGTCCCCGCGTTGAAGATGGAGTGACGACCGGCACTGTCGATACCTCGACACCGCCTGGTGGCTCTACGCCATACCTTACAAGGTGATGGCGCGCCGCCGAGAATAGCGCATTTCGGGCCAGGCTTTAACGGGGTGGCAACCGTTGCAGGCGCTCAAGGATGTCGAGTACGACCATCCGAGGTGGCCGCTCATCGGTTTCTACCACCAGATCGGCGATTTCCCGATACAGCGGATCGCGCAGCGCCAGCAGGTCACGAAGAGTTTTGGCCGGGTCGGCAGTGCGCAGCAACGGGCGATTGCGATCACGGGCGGTACGGCCCACCTGCTGTTCGACCGATGCGTGCAAATACACCACGCGACCACCCGCATGCAGCGCCCGACGGTTTTCATCGCGCATGACGGCGCCACCGCCGGTCGCCAATACCACGCCATCGCAGCCGCACAGCTCGGCAATCATCGCCTGCTCGCGGTCACGAAAGCCCAGTTCGCCTTCTTTATCGAAGATCCATGGGATATTGGCACCCGTGCGCAATTCAATTTCCTTGTCGGAATCTTTGAACGGCAGGCGCAGCTCTTTGGCCAGCAAACGGCCGATGGTGCTTTTTCCAGCCCCCATCGGCCCTACAAGAATCAAATTTCGCACAGAATCAACGACTCACAGCAATCGCCTGGTTATTCATGATACGCGGAGTCAGGAATACCAGCAGCTCGGATTTTTTCTCCGCCAGCACATCGCGCCGGAAAAGGCGGCCAAGATACGGCACATCGCCCAAAAATGGCACTTTATCTACCACTTTGCTTTGGGTATTGGAGAAAACCCCGCCAATGACGATGGTCTCGCCATCCCTGACCAGAACCTTGGCGTTGACCTCGTTTTTCTTGATCGGCGGCACATCATTGAGCCGGTTCAGGTAATCGGGCTCATCCTTGGTGACCTTGACCGCCATGATCACATGGTCGTCGGGGGTGATTTGCGGCGTGACCTCCAGCGACAGCGAAGCCTCCTTGAACGACACCGAGGTGGCGCCCTGGGAGGTGGATTCCTGATAAGGAATTTCGGTGCCTTTGAGGATGCGCGCCGTCTCTTTGTCGGAGGTGACGACTTTGGGTTGCGAGACGATTTCACCGTTGCCGGTTTTTTCCATGGCGGTCAGCTCAAGGTCCAACAACAGGTTGTCGGTGATGTAGGCGATCCCCAGGCCGGAGGTTCCGGCCAGCGACCCCAAGTCGACAAAGGGTGAACTGGGCGGGTTTTGCGGCGGCTCGGCGCCGTCTGCCTGCGGCTTGGCAATACCGCCAACGCCGCCACTGCCACGGGTGAGCCGCCCGCCCCAGCGCACACCCAGGCTTTTGTCGTAGTCGACATTGGCCTCCACAATCCGCGCCTCGATCATGACCTGGCGTACGGGGATATCCAGTTGCGCCACGATGCGCCGCAGTTCTTCGAGCCGCTCGCCAGTCTGGTAGGCAATGATGTTGTTGGTGCGGTCATCCACCGCCACCGAACCGCGCTCATCGGTGGCGCCCTCAAAGCCGGTGACCGACTGAAACAACTTGGCCAGGTCGGCAGCCTTGGCGTAATTGACCTGCAGCAGCTCCCGACGCAAGGGCGCGAGCTCAGCCATCTGCTTGCGCGACTCCAGTATCAACAGCTCGCGAGCAGCCAACTCATCGGCGGGCGCCACCAGCAACACGCCCGCCTTGACCCGCTTGTCCAAGCCCTTGGTTTGCAGCACCAGGTCCAGCGCCTGGTCCCAGGGCACATCCTTGAGCCGCAAGGTGATCGAGCCCTGCACCTCATCGCTGGTCACCAGGTTGAGCCCGGCGACATCGGCGATTTGCTGCAATACCGCGCGCAGGGCGATGTCCTGGAAGTTCAGAGTCAGTTTGGCGCCTGTATAGCTGACCGACGAGGCACTGTCGGGCGGCGGCAGCTGGATCAGCTCCAGGCGATTGGGCACAGCAGTAGCCATCGGTGCCGTGAACGCTATCCATAGCGCCACACCGAAGGACGAGAAGGTCCTTTTCATTGTTTGATTCCGTTATGAGTTGACGTTCAGCACAAGGGTTCGCGGGCGTTGCAACCAAGCGCCCTGTCCATCGGGAAACAGCTCCACCAGCTCGACAGCCGCGTCTTGAATGGCCGTGACCTGGCCATGATCCGGCCCCAGATAATCACCCACCGCCAGTCGATACACCCTGGCTCCAGCGCGCAGCAAGGCGAAAGCCTGCACACCCCTGGACAGCGTGCCGACCATTTCGAACTGCTCCAGCCGCATACCCTCCAACAGCCCACGTGGCCGGGTGAAATCCGGTGCAAGAGCGGGCCGGCCGGGCACATGGACTGCTTGCAAGGCAGGCGGCTTGAACGGGTCGCGCAGGGACGACGGGGCGTAGACAAATGGCGGCCCGAGATCGAGTACCTGACGGGCCTTGCCGTTTTGCTGGGCGCTGCGATAGGTCTTGGCGAGCATGTCCAGACGCAGCAAGGCGCCCTGATGCCCAAGCGTAACGTCCTGCACGGTGACTACCCGAGGCAACCCACCCAAGGCACTGACAAACGTCGCCAGGTCGTGGTAAGCCCCGGAGGCGCTTATCTGCATGGGTTGTTCGACATAGAGCTGGCGAGGCATTTCATCCAGCACATTGATGCCTTCAACCCACACCCCATGGGCAGCCGCCAGCCGGGCCAGGTCTTCCAGCACGGCAGGCACCTCGGACTCGCCGGGCAATTGCCCGAGAAGGCTGGCAACGTTGTCTTCCATACTCCGCACCTGCTGGGTGCGCAGCTCAAGGCTGGCGGCCAAGCCGGTCTTTTCTGTGAGTTGCTGCTGCAGCGCCTGCTCCCGCGCCTCAAGCCCGTGCAATCGCTCCCGCTGCGGCCCGCCATGCGAAACCTCGCCTATCGCCAGCACCAGGCCGGCCAGCGCACAGCCAAGCAGCACCTTGCCCGGCAGGGACCATTTAGCAGCGTTGTCAGAGAGCGTGGAAAAATCGAGCCTGGGCAGGCTCATGGTTGCGCCTCGCTGGATTCCCCCTGGCGAACCATCAATTGGAATTCACTTTCGCCGCGCGCACCTTCGGCCTGCACGCGCTGCAGACGGGTCGAACTGGAGCCCTGGGCTGGCTTGAGCTGCTGCATCAAACGGGCGATATCCTGGTTGCTTTCAGCTGTGCCGCGGATGCTGATGGTGTCGCCGTTCGCAACCACCTCATGCAGATGAACACCTTCGGGCACCGCACGAGCCAATTGCTCGAACAATCGGGCCCCTGAAGAGCGGGCATCGTGCAGGTCCTGAACCACCTTCATGCGTTCGGCCAGTTGCTGGCTTCGCTCCTGAAGATCGTCGATGGTCTTGATGCGCGAGTCCTGGGTGGCGATGTGCTCTTCCAGGCGGCTGTTGCGGCTGACCTGCCGGTCTATCGCCTGGTCGATCACTTGATCAGCCAACCACAATGCCGCGAGCGCCACGCAGGCAAACGCCAGCAATAGCACCAACAGGTATTTGCGCCTGCGCTCCGCCAGCGCCTGGCGCCAAGGCAAAAGATTGATTCGTGTCATCCAGCGAAACTCCTCAGGGCCAGCCCGCAAGCTACTCCCATCCCTTGGGCATCCAAGGCCCATTGTGCACCATCGACTCTATGACCCGGCGTGAAGCTGGCAAAATCCTGAAGGCAAGCGCGCTGCAATGCAAACCCTTCTACATCGACCACTCGCGGCACCAGCCCCGCCATGGCCAAAACCGCCTCGCGCGCTTCGACCTGCTCGCGCAGGCACGCCGCCAGCATCACCTCTACCCACTGCGGGCCTTGAACCGATGGCCCTTGAACCTGAAAGTCGATGGCCACTTCATCCAATGGATAAGGGATGAACTGGTCGGCTTCCATCTGGATCTTCCAGGCCATTTCCTCGTCGCTCAGGCCGGCGTCCATGTCAATCAGCCGGGTAATCACCGACGGGCCCGCCACCGCCACAGCGGCGTACCGGGCCGAAGTATCCAAGCGCGACAGCGCCTGTTGCAGCACCCGCCCCACGGTTTCAAGGTCCAGCAGGGTGCCATCGACCACCGCGTGGGGCGGCAGCACTTGGGTGACGTAGCCCTGGACGCTGAAACCGCCGGATGAACGGCCCAGTTCGATCAGCTTGATACCGCTGTCATTGATATCGCCCCCCAACACCGTGTCGACTTTTCGCCTGAAAAATCCCTTTCCCATAAAACTCCCCAAAACTTTCCCTGTCATACCGGCTGTCATCTCGCCTGATTGCTGCCAGGCACCTTGCATTCGGTCGGCTTGTTCAAGGCTCGCGAATGACGCCCCAAGCCGAAAAATGCTTTAATGCCCAGCGTTTTTTCCCGCTTTTTATCTGCTGCCCGGGTCGATCCATCGTTTGCCATGCATGCCCCGACGCGTAACTCTTTCTTTTCTCTGGAAATCCAAAAGCCTTGATTCGTCTGCTGAAGTTTTTCGGGTACTCCATTGTCGCCATCGTCTGCGGGCTGCTGCTCGTATTCAGCGGGGCCTACCTCTACCTTAGTCCGGGTTTGCCCTCCGTAGAGGCCCTCAGAAGTATCCAGTTGCAGATTCCTTTGCGGGTCTACAGCAGCGATGAAAAACTGATCGCGGAGTTCGGCGAAATGCGCCGCACACCGATCCGTTTTGCCGACATTCCGCCCAATTTCATCAGCGCTTTGCTGTCTGCCGAAGACGATAATTTCGCCAACCACTACGGCGTAGACCCCAGCAGCCTGGTGCGTGCAGCCACGCAATTGGTAAAAAGCGGACACATTCAATCCGGCGGCAGCACCATCACCATGCAGGTGGCGAAGAACTTCTTCCTTACCAGCGAGCGCAGCTTTTCCCGCAAGGCCACCGAAATCCTGCTGGCGCTGCAGATCGAACGCCAGTTGACCAAGGATGAAATCCTCGAGCTGTACGTCAACAAGATCTACTTGGGCAACCGCGCTTACGGCATCGAGGCCGCGTCCCAGGTCTACTACGGCAAGTCGATTCGTGACGCCAGCCTGGCGCAGATGGCCATGATTGCTGGCCTGCCCAAGGCGCCGTCGCGCTTCAACCCGCTGGCCAACCCGGCGCGCAGTAAAGAACGCCGCGACTGGATCCTGGGCCGCATGTACAAGCTGGGCAAGATCGACCAGGCCGCTTATGAAAGCGCCGTGGCCGAGCCGCTGAACGCCAGCTATCACGTGCCGACGCCGGAAGTGAATGCACCCTATATCGCCGAAATGGCCCGCGCCGAGATGGTGGGCCGTTATGGCAGCGAGGCCTACACCGAAGGTTTCCGCGTTACCACGACGGTGCCGAGCAACTTGCAGGAAATCGCCAACCATTCGGTACATGAAGGCCTGATCACTTACGACCAGCGCCACGGCTACCGCGGCCCCGAGTCGCGCCTGCCAGGCAAGACCCTGAGTGCCTGGACCACCGAGTTGGGCAAACAGCGTTCGATCAGCGGCCTGGACCCGGCCATCGTTACCCAGGTATCCAAAGACGGTATCCAAGTGCTGACCCGCTCTGGCGAAGCCCATGTAGCCTGGGACAGCATGAAGTGGGCGCGTCCGTTCCTGAACACCAACAGCATGGGCCCGATGCCCAAGCAGCCCTCCGACGTGGCCCAGGTGGGTGACTTGATCCGCGTGCAACGCCAGAAGGATGACAGCCTCAAATTCAGCCAGGTGCCGCTCGCCCAGGGCGCCCTGGTGTCCCTGGACCCGCAGAACGGTGCAATTCGCGCGCTGGTCGGCGGTTTTGCCTTCGAGCAGAGCAACTACAACCGCGCCACCCAAGCCAAGCGCCAGCCGGGCTCCAGCTTCAAGCCATTCGTCTACAGTGCCGCGCTGGACAACGGCTACACCGCTGCCAGCCTGGTGAACGACGCGCCCATCGTGTTTGTCGATGAATACCTGGACAAGGTCTGGCGCCCGAAGAACGACACCAACACTTTCCTTGGCCCGATCCGTATCCGCGAGGCGCTGTACAAGTCGCGTAACCTGGTGTCGATTCGCCTGTTGCAGGCGATGGGCGTAGGCAAGACCATCGACTACATGACGCGCTTTGGCTTTGCCAAGTCCGACCTGCCACCGAACCTGTCCCTGGCCCTGGGTACCGCGACCCTCACGCCGATGGAAATCGCCACCGGCTGGAGCACCTTTGCCAACGGCGGCTACAAGATCGCGCCGTACCTGATCGACAAGATCGAAAGCCGCAATGGCGACACCCTGTTCACCGCCAACCCGCCACGGGTACCTGGCGATGTGGTCAATGGCGTGGCCGCCACCGACGGGCTCGCAGCACCGAGCAACGGCGGTATCACCATCGAGCCGACGCCAGGCACGCCAGCGGCCGCAAACGCCGACGCACCCGCTGAGCCGCAAGCGCCAGCAGTTGCCGAGCGCATCGTGGATGGCCGTACCACCTATATCCTCAACAGCATCCTGCAAGACGTGATCAAGAAGGGCACCGGCCGCCGCGCACTGGCCCTGGGCCGTGCGGATATCGCCGGCAAGACCGGTACCACCAACGAATCCAAGGACGCCTGGTTCTCCGGCTACAACGGCGACTACGTGACCACCGTGTGGACCGGCTATGACCAGCCTGAAAGCCTGGGCCGCCGCGAGTTTGGTGGCACCGTCGCCCTACCGATCTGGATGAGCTACATGGGCGCAGCGCTCAAGGACAAGCCGCTGCACACCCAGCCGGAACCGGAAGGCATCCTTAGCCTGCGCATCGATCCGATCAGTGGCCGTGCGGCTTCGCCGAGCACGCCGAATGCGTACTTCGAGCTGTTCAAGAGCGAAGACACGCCGCCGTCGGTCAACGAACTGGGCAACGGCGTAGTGCCGGGCAGCCCGCTGCCGGCGGATGAAGGCGCGCCGATCGACCTGTTCTGACGGGTTTGAACGCAGACGCAGACGCGGAGCGTCCGGGGCGGCATTCCCACGCAGAGCGTGGGAACGATCAGCCACAAAAAAGCCCCGACTGATCACTCAGCCGGGGCTTTTTGTTGGTGCGCTACAACAGCTTAGCCGTTGAACACATCATCCACGCTTTGCAGCGGGTAGTTCTTCGGATACGGCAGGGTGGCCACACCGGTCTCGATAGCGGCCTTGGCCACGGCATCGGAGATCAGGGTGATCAGGCGCTTGTCCATTGGTTTGGGAATGATGTACTCACGACCGAATTCCAGCTTGGCGCCACCGTAGGCGTCGCACACGTCCTGAGGTACCGGCAGCTTGGCCAGTTCACGCAGGGCGTTGGCAGCAGCCACTTTCATTTCTTCGTTGATGCGCTTGGCGCGAACGTCCAGGGCACCACGGAAGATGAATGGGAAGCCCAATACGTTGTTGACCTGGTTCGGGTAGTCCGAACGGCCGGTGGCCATGATCACGTCGCTGCGGGTGGCGTGGGCCAGCTCAGGCGCGATTTCCGGGTCCGGGTTGGAGCAGGCGAACACGATAGGGTTCGGCGCCATGGATTTGAGGCCTTCAGCGCTCAGCAGGTTCGGGCCGGACAGGCCAACGAACACGTCGGCACCGTCGAGGGCGTCAGCCAGGGTGCGCTTGGAGGACGGGTGGGCAAACATCGCCTTGTACTGGTTCAGGTCGGTACGCTCGGACTGGATCACGCCCTTGCTGTCGACCATGTAGATGTTTTCCAGCTTGGCGCCCATGCTGATGATCAGCTTCATGCAGGAAATGGCCGCGGCACCGGCGCCCAGGCAGACGATTTTCGCCTCGCTCAGGGTTTTGCCAGCGATTTCCAGGGCGTTGATCATGCCGGCTGCGGTAACGATCGCGGTGCCGTGTTGGTCATCGTGGAATACCGGAATGTCGCACTGCTCGATCAGGGCCTTTTCGATCTCGAAGCACTCAGGTGCCTTGATGTCTTCCAGGTTGATGCCACCGAAGGTGATGGAAATGCGCTTGACGGTGTCGATGAACGCCTGCGGGCTTTCGGAGTCGACTTCGATGTCGAACACGTCGATGCCGGCAAAGCGCTTGAACAGCACGCCCTTACCTTCCATGACTGGCTTGGAAGCCAACGGGCCGAGGTTACCCAGGCCCAGAATCGCGGTGCCATCGGAAATCACTGCAACCAGGTTGCCTTTGCCGGTGTACTTGTACGCCAGCTCTGGGTCACGGGCGATTTCACGTACGGGTTCGGCAACACCAGGGCTGTAGGCCAGCGACAGGTCGCGGGCAGTGGCAGTGGCTTTGGTGAGCTCTACACTCAGCTTTCCTGGACGAGGATTGGCATGGTATTCGAGAGCGGCAGTTTTCAAATCAGACATATCGGCATTCCGCTTTTACTGTTGGTCGACGGACCGCCGAGGATACGCGTGTCGTAAAGTCCCTACAAGACTGGGCAGTCACAGGTGTCAAGGGCCCTGGGCTACGACTTTTGGCCAAGAGCCACGGGATACAAGGGCTCAACTGTTCACAATCGAAATAAAAAATGTCTACAATTTTTTATTCAAAGCGTCGATTTCAGCATGCCGGGGTCGGTTATTGGCAACAACCAGCGTGCTTGGCCTTTTTTCAGGCCGCCACGGCGGGAACGATCCTGCACCCAGCCACGCGCCTCCAGGGTACGGCCTTGCAGACCATTGAGCGTGGCCGTATCGAATTGGCTGATCAGCTCGGGCGCAATGCGTAATACCAGTGAACCCTGCAGTTCAATCCAGATTCCGCCACGATTTCGCTCAACCTTACTGACCCGACCAGCCACCAGCGCAAACCCGGAGCGCTTGAGATTCGCCACGCTTTGCACTGGCGATTGGCGCCACAGGCCGAGCCGTGCCTGGCGGGCGCTGTTTTCGGCGGCCTGCTGGCAGGCAACCAGGTCCACATTCGGCGCCACACCCACTTGGTACCCCAGGCCCTCGGCCAGCAGTTGCGCCTCCAGGTTCTCGCCATTGGCGCCGTAGAGGTGAGCCAGGGTGCGCCCATAATGGTCTTTGGCTTCACGCCCCGGCACCAGGCCGAGATGCCCATCACTGGCCTTGACCAACGCCTGCAGGCGCTGGCGCGCGGCGACGGCGAATGGCTCGTCAGGGCGGCCCTTCTTGCCGGTTTCCGGCGCATTGAGGCCGATCATGCGTACGCTGCGACCATCCTTGAGCCGCACCGTGTCGCCATCCACCACACGCTGAACCTCGACCCTGGCGATGGCCGCCGGGGCGGGGCAGAAGGCGTCGGCCTGAGCGGTCGCCAGCCAAATCCCAGGCACAAAAAAGGCGCCCACAAGGGACGCCTTTTTCAACAGCGGGTAAAAGCCCATAAGGCTCTTGAACCTTACTCTGCTGGAGTAGCAGGCTTCTTGCCGAAAGCACCAAAGCGATCTGCGAAGCGCTGTACGCGGCCGCCGGTGTCCAGAGTTTTCTGCTTACCGGTGTAGAACGGGTGGCACTCGTTGCATACGTCAGTACCCAGTGGCTTGCACAGGTTCGAACGAGTTTCGAACTTGTTGCCGCAGCTGCAGGTAACTACGATGGTTTCGTACGCTGGATGGATATCGGCTTTCATGGCACTTCCTCAGGCTAGCGTGCCGCCACTCGACACTATTGTCGAATACCGCACGTAATTAGGCCGCGGATTCTACCAGACCTTTTTAATCGCGCAAGCGACGGCAATGGCCAAAAAACACCTTTCATCAGAAAACCCTGGCACTGCGCCATCAATGTGGGAACCGGGCTTGCCCCAATGCCAGTCAGTCAAGGGCTTTTTGTAGGGGCGAGCTTGCTCGCGAGAAACTCACAGGCGCCGCGTTGATTCAGGAAGCACGCGTTATCGTTGACGTTTTTCGCGAGCACGCTCGCTCCTACGGTAGGCGATTGCGGCAAGCCAGCTCCCACAAGATCCGAACCCAGTACTGGAGACGTGACACCCCCGGTCTGCTAGGCTCTCGCCCCTGCGCCACCGCTTGCCTATATAGATGAGACTCCTCGCGTGCCCGACGCCATTTTGCGCCTAGCCCTGCCCTCGCCCCTGCGCCGCCTGTTCGATTACCGGGCCCCGCCCGGCGTGTCGCGTGCACAGTTGCAGCCGGGCATGCGCGTGCGCGTGCCGTTCGGGCGCCGGGAAATGATCGGTATTCTGGTGGAAATCGCCGACCACAGCGAAGTGCCTGCCGAAAAGCTCAAGCCGGCGATTGCCTTGCTCGACGCCACGCCGCCTCTGCCGCCCGCACTGTTCAAGCTGTGCCTGTGGACCGCGCAGTATTACCAACACAGCCTGGGCGATACCTTGAGCTGGGCGCTGCCTGTGCTGCTGCGCCAGGGCGAACTGGCCGAAGCGCGCCAGGAGCGTTTCTGGTCGATGGTGCCCGGCGCACGCCTCGATGACCCGCGCATCGCCCGCGCCCCGCGCCAACGTGAGGCTCTGGCCACCTTGGCGCAGCACCCCCACGGCGTGGCCCATCAGCTATTAAGCAAGCTGATGCTGAGCAAAGACAGCCTCGACCTGCTGCTGGCCAAGGGCCTGGTGCAGGTGGAAATCCGCAAGCACGCCCCGGACCCGCGCCACGAACACTGGCTGGCCCAACCGGAGTTGCCGCTGAACGCCGAGCAACGCGCCGCGTATGAGGCGATTCGCGCCGGTTTCGACAGTTTTCACGCGTTCCTGTTGGCCGGCGTCACTGGCAGTGGCAAGACCGAAGTGTATTTGCAACTGATCCGCGAGACCCTGCAGGCCGGCAAGCAGGCACTGGTATTGATCCCGGAGATCAACCTGGGCCCGCAGACCGTGGCGCGGTTCGAGCAACGCTTCAATGCCCGCATCGCCCTGGTGCACTCGGCGGTCAATGACCGTGAACGCCTGGAGTCGTGGCTGGCAGCGCGAGACGGCGAGGCCGACATTATTATCGGCACGCGCTCGGCGCTGTTCACGCCGATGAAAAACCCCGGGCTGATCATCGTCGACGAGGAGCACGACGGCTCCTATAAACAGCAGGAAGGTTTGCGCTACCACGCCCGCGACCTGGCGCTGGTGCGCGCACGCCAGGAAGACATCCCGATTGTGCTGGGTTCGGCCACACCTTCCCTGGAAAGCCTGCACAACGCCTACACCGGCCGTTACGGGCTGCTGCGCTTGAACGAGCGCGCCGGTGGCGCCAAACAACCGCGCTTCCTGCGCCTGGACGTGAAAAGCCGCCCGCTGGACAGCGGCATTTCCGGCCCGATGCAACAGGCTATCGGCCAAACCCTCGCCGCCGGCCAGCAGGTATTGGTGTTTCTCAACCGCCGCGGCTTTGCCCCCACGCTGCTGTGCCATGACTGCGGCTGGATGTCCGGGTGCGAGCGCTGCGATGCGCGCATGACCGTGCACCAGCGCCACGGCGAGTTGCGCTGCCATCACTGCGGCCATGTGGAACGGGTACCGCGCCATTGCCCGCAGTGCGGCAAGGTGGACCTGCGGCCCGTGGGCGCCGGCACCGAGCGCGCCGAAGAACGCCTGGGCATTCTGTTCCCGGACTACCCGGTACTGCGGGTCGACCGCGACAGCACGTCGCGCAAAGACGCCATGAATCAACTGTTCACCACCATCCACAAGGGCCAACCGTGCATCCTGGTGGGTACGCAAATGCTTGCCAAAGGGCATCACTTCCCACGGGTGACCCTGGTGTCGATCCTGGATGCCGATGGCGGGCTGTTCTCCGGGGATTTTCGCGCCAGCGAACGCATGGCGCAGCTGATCGTGCAGGTGGCGGGGCGCGCCGGGCGGGCCGAAGAGCCAGGCCGGGTGATTATCCAGACGCACCTGGCCGACCACCCGCTGCTGATTCAACTGACGGAACAAGGCTACTTTGCCTTCGCCGAGCAAGCCTTGAGCGAACGCCGCGCCGCCGGCCTGCCGCCTTTTGCACACCTGGCGCTGCTGCGTGCCGAAGCCCACAAACCCGGGCAGGCCGAAGGCTTTCTTGATGAGGCGTGCAGCGCCGCCGAACGTTTACTGGGCGAACTGGCCCTCAGTGGCATCGAATTACTCGGCCCGGTGCCAGCGCCCATGGAGCGGCGCGCCGGACGTTATCGGGCTCAGCTACTCTTGCAGGCAACCTCCCGCGCGCCGCTGCATCGGCTATTAAGTCGCTGGATGCTTGAGCTGGAGCAACTGCCCAGCGGCCGGCAGGTGCGATGGTCGTTGGATGTAGACCCGGTAGATTTGTATTGATCCACCCACCACTGTAGGAGCGAGCTTGCTCGCGAAAAACTCAAGAACACCGCGTTAAATCAGGAAGCCCGCGTTATCGTTCACGATTTTCGCGAGCACGCTCGCTCCTACAAAACGCTCCACAGGTCCGGAACGGTTGGCAAGCCCGCCCTCGCCACGGATAATGCCCAGTTTTTCCACCTGCGCATCGCGCGCCGCCGCTTGCGGTCGAAAGAGAACACCATGAAAGACACCATTCGCCAGCTGATCCAACAAGCCCTCACCCAACTCGTCAACGAAGGTGTGTTGCCTGAAGGCCTGTCGCCGGCGATCCAGGTGGAGAACACCCGCGACAAGACCCACGGCGACTTCGCCAGCAACATCGCGATGATGCTGTCCAAGCCGGCCGGCATGAAACCGCGCGACCTGGCCGAAAAAATCATCGCCGCCCTGCCGGCTGACGCCAGTGTCACCAAGGCCGAAATTGCCGGCCCAGGCTTTATCAACTTCTTCCAGAACACCCAGGCCCTGGCGTCACGCCTGGATGCCGCCCTGGCCGATGCCCGCATCGGTGCACGCAAGGCCGGCGACAGCCAGCGCGTGGTCATTGACCTGTCGGCGCCGAACCTGGCCAAGGAAATGCACGTGGGCCATCTGCGCTCCACCATCATTGGCGACGGCGTGGCACGGGTGCTGGAATTTCTCGGCGACACCGTGATCCGCCAGAACCACGTGGGCGACTGGGGCACCCAGTTCGGCATGCTGATGGCCTACCTGCAGGAAAACCCGATCACCAGCAACGAGCTGGCCGACCTGGAAAACTTCTATCGGGCCGCCAAAAAGCGGTTTGACGAGTCTGAAGAATTCGCCGACCGCGCCCGTGGCCTGGTGGTCAAACTGCAGGCCGGCGACGAAGAGTGCCTGGCGCTGTGGAACCGCTTCCGTGAAATTTCCCTGTCTCACTGCCAGGAAATCTACGAGCTGCTCAATGTGAAACTGACCATGTCCGACGTGATGGGCGAAAGCGCCTATAACGACGACCTGATCAACGTGGTCAACGACCTCAAGGCCAAGGGCCTGCTGGTCGAGAGCAACGGCGCCCAGTGCGTGTTCCTCGAAGAATTCAAGACCGCCGACGGCGAGCCGCTGCCGGTGATCATCGTCAAGGCCGATGGCGGCTACCTCTACGCCACCACTGACCTGGCCGCCGTGCGTTACCGCAGTGGCGTGCTCAAGGCTGACCGTGCGCTGTACTTCGTCGACCAGCGCCAGGCCCTGCACTTCCAGCAGGTGTTCGAAGTAGCGCGCCGCGCTGGTTTCGTCACCCACCCGATGCACATGGAGCACATGGGCTTTGGCACCATGAACGGCGCCGATGGCCGCCCGTTCAAGACCCGTGACGGCGGCACCGTGAAGCTGATCGACCTGCTGACCGAAGCCCAGGAACGTGCCTACAACCTGGTGAAGGAAAAGAACCCGGAGCTGGCCGAGGCCGACCTGCGCAACATCGCCCGCGTGGTGGGCATTGGCGCGGTGAAATACGCCGACCTGTCCAAGCACCGCACCAGCGACTACAGCTTCAACTTCGACCTGATGCTCAACTTCGAAGGCAACACCGCACCGTACCTGCTGTACGCCTACACCCGCGTGGCCGGGGTATTTCGCAAACTGGGCAAGGACTTCAGCGAAGTCGAAGGCCAGATCGCGCTGGACGCCGCCCATGAACAGGAACTGGCGGCCAAGCTCGCGCAATTTGGCGAAGTGCTCAACAGCGTTGGCGAAAAAGGCACGCCGCACATCCTGTGCACCTATTTGTACGAAGTGGCCGGCCTGTTCTCCAGCTTCTACGAGAACTGCCCGATCCTGACCGCCGACGACGAAGCCCAGAAACAAAGTCGCCTGCGCCTTGCCGCATTGGCTGGACGCACCCTCAAGCAAGGCCTGGAACTCTTGGGCCTGGAAACTCTGGAGCGTATGTAAGTTGGCTGCCAAGAAAAAACCTGCACCCAAGCGCGGCGCCAGCCGCTACCAGGCCCCGGCGAAGCAACCGATTCCGGGTTGGCTGTGGATGGCCATCGGCCTTACGGTCGGCGCATTTATCGTGTTTCTGATGAAGCTGGAGCCCGGCCAGGGCGATGACGTCAAGCGCGTCAAACAGGAGCAGCAAAAAGCCACGAAAATCGCCGAAGCCAACAAGACCGCGCCGAGCCCGACTGCACCGGTAAAGCCCAAGTACGACTTCTACACGCTGCTGCCGGAATCGGAAGTGATCGTGCCGCCTGACGCCGTGCCGGAAAAAACCCTGCCGACGCCACAAGTGCCAACCACGCCGGTAACCCCAGCAGAAGCGGCGAAAATCGATACCGCCCGCGCCCAGGCCGCGCTGGCCGGCATCACGCCGCCGCCAGCACCGCCAGTGGCAGCCACCAAGGCCGCGCCGGTGACCAAGTTCTTCCTGCAAGCGGGTTCGTTCCCGAAACAGGCGGATGCGGACCGTGTACGTGCGCAGATCATTCTGTTGGGCCAGTCGGTATCGGTTGAGTCTGGCACGGTGAAGGACGCGACCTGGTATCGCGTATTGGTGGGGCCGTTCAGCAACCGTGAACAGCTGACCGTGGCGCAAAAGCAATTGGCCGGCGCAGGGTTTAGCAACCTGTTGTTACAACAACGCCAGAGCCGCTGACGCATACCCACTGATCGTTCCCACGCTCCGCGTGGGAACGTGTCCCTTGACGCTCTGCGTCACAGAGCAGGCGCAGAGCGCCCAAGGCGGCATTACCACGCGGAGCGTGGGAACGATCACCACTCGTCCGCCCTGCCTTCCTACGGTTGAAATCCCCCTCGCCACCCCCATATGAGTTTCCATCAGGGCATTTTCGCCCCGCTGCGTGGAGACTCTCCCCTTGACCACCATCGTTTCAGTACGTCGCCACGGCAAAGTTGTCATGGGCGGCGACGGCCAGGTTTCCCTGGGCAACACCGTGATGAAAGGCAACGCCAAGAAAGTGCGCCGCCTGTACCACGGCCAGGTGCTTGCCGGCTTCGCAGGCGCTACCGCCGACGCCTTTACCCTGTTCGAGCGTTTCGAAGGCCAGCTTGAGAAACACCAGGGCCACTTGGTGCGCGCCGCTGTGGAACTCGCCAAAGAATGGCGCACCGACCGCTCCCTCAGCCGCCTGGAGGCCATGCTCGCGGTTGCGAACAAAGACGCTTCCCTGATCATCACCGGCAACGGCGACGTGGTTGAACCCGAGCATGGCCTGATCGCCATGGGTTCCGGCGGCGGCTACGCCCAGGCTGCGGCCAGCGCGCTGCTGAAGAAAACCGACCTGTCGGCCCGTGAAATCGTCGAGACCGCCTTGGGTATCGCTGGCGATATCTGCGTGTTCACCAACCACAACCAGACCATTGAGGAGCAGGACCTCGCCGAATAAGCCCTGGGCTTATTCAGGCTTGAGGCCGCCAAACACTATGTCCATGACTCCCCGCGAAATCGTCCATGAACTCAACCGCCATATCATCGGCCAGGACGATGCCAAGCGCGCCGTTGCCATTGCGCTGCGTAACCGCTGGCGCCGGATGCAACTGCCGGAAGAACTGCGCGTTGAAGTAACGCCCAAGAACATCCTGATGATCGGCCCCACCGGCGTCGGTAAAACCGAGATCGCCCGGCGCCTGGCCAAACTGGCCAATGCCCCGTTCATCAAGGTCGAAGCGACCAAGTTCACCGAAGTCGGCTATGTGGGCCGCGATGTCGAGTCGATCATTCGTGACCTGGCTGACGCCGCCCTGAAGATGCTGCGCGAACAGGAAGTGACCAAGGTCAGCCACCGCGCCGAAGACGCCGCTGAAGAGCGCATCCTCGACGCCCTGTTGCCACCGGCACGCATGGGTTTCAACGAAGACGCCGCACCTTCGTCGGATTCCAACACCCGTCAGCTATTCCGCAAGCGCCTGCGCGAAGGCCAGCTGGATGACAAGGAAATCGAGATCGAAGTGGCTGAAGTGTCCGGCGTGGATATCTCTGCCCCGCCTGGCATGGAAGAAATGACCAGCCAGTTGCAGAACCTGTTCGCCAACATGGGCAAGGGCAAGAAGAAAAGCCGCAAGCTCAAGGTCAAAGAAGCGCTCAAGCTGGTGCGCGACGAAGAAGCCGGGCGCCTGGTCAATGAGGAAGAACTCAAGGCCAAGGCCCTGGAAGCGGTCGAGCAACATGGCATCGTGTTTATCGACGAGATCGACAAAGTGGCCAAGCGCGGCAACTCCGGCGGCGTGGATGTGTCCCGTGAAGGCGTGCAGCGCGATTTGCTGCCGCTGATCGAGGGCTGCACGGTCAACACCAAGCTGGGCATGGTCAAGACTGACCACATCCTGTTTATCGCCTCCGGTGCCTTCCACCTGAGCAAGCCCAGCGACCTGGTGCCCGAGCTGCAAGGCCGTTTGCCGATTCGGGTGGAGCTCAAGGCGCTGACGCCGGGCGACTTCGAGCGCATCCTCAGCGAGCCGCATGCCTCGCTCACCGAGCAGTACCGCGAGCTGCTGAAAACCGAAGGGCTGGGTATCGAATTCCAGGCAGACGGCATCAAGCGCCTGGCGGAGATCGCCTGGCAGGTCAACGAGAAGACCGAGAACATCGGTGCCCGTCGCCTGCATACCTTGCTTGAGCGCCTGCTGGAGGAAGTGTCTTTCAGCGCCGGCGACATGGCCGGTGCGCAGAATGGCGAAGCGATCAAAATCGATGCTGATTACGTCAACAGCCACCTGGGCGAATTGGCGCAGAACGAAGATCTGTCTCGTTATATCCTGTAAGCCTTAACGCGCAACCGCGTTGCTTCAATGTGGGAGCGGGCTTGCTCGCGAAGGCGGTATATCAGTACCAGATGTGCTGGCTGACACACCGCCTTCGCGAGCAAGCCCGCTCCCACAGGTTGAAGCCGGTTCCTTCAGGATTATCTCCAATGGCCAAGTTTCCGACTGCTGTAAACCTGCACAAAACCTCCAACACCCTCGGCCTGACCTACGGGCCGGATGAAACCTATCAGTTGCCCGCCGAATTCCTGCGGGTGCACTCGCCTTCCGCCGAGGTCCAGGGCCACGGCAAACCCATCCTGCAATTCGGCAAGCTCAACGTCCGGTTGATCAAGCTGGAACCCGCCGGCCAGTACGCACTGAAATTGACCTTCGACGATGGTCATGACAGCGGACTGTTCACCTGGGACTACCTCTATCAGTTGGCCGTACGTCAGGACGCTTTGTGGGCCGACTACCTGGCTGAGCTCAAAGCCGCTGGAAAAACCCGCGATCCGAGTGAGTCGGTCGTGCGGCTGATGCTCTAGCCCAAGGGTCTTGCTGTTTAGAGCGCATTTTCTAATTTCATCTGCTTGAATGCCCTGTCGCGTGGCCAACGATTGGCCCGCTTGCGAAAAAAAATAAACTCGGGTAACCAATGGAGCTGGCAAGTTCCCTGCATTTGACGATGCGGTATCAACGGTCACCCGAGTCGCAGTACCAGGCTGGTGTCGTGTATCGAAATTGGGTGCGCAGCAATCGCCGGTACTCGTCTTTCGGACAATGGAGCGTCGTAGATGAGTAACAAGAATAACGATGACTTGAAACGCCAGGCCTCGGAAAACACCCTGGGGTTGAACCCGATCATCGCGTTACGCAAAAAGGATTTATTGGCCTCGGCCAAGATGGTGCTGACCCAAGCCATCAAGCAACCGTTGCACAGCGTCAAGCACGTCGCCCACTTTGGCGTTGAATTGAAGAACGTGATGTTTGGCAAGTCCCCCCTGGTGCCCGAAGGCGACGACCGTCGCTTCAACGACCCGGCCTGGAGCCAGAACCCGCTCTACAAACGTTATTTGCAGACTTACCTGGCGTGGCGCAAAGAACTTCACGACTGGATCGACGACAGCAACCTGTCGGCACAAGACATCAGCCGCGGCCATTTCGTGATCAACCTGATGACCGAAGCCATGGCCCCCACCAACAGCGCGGCCAACCCGGCAGCGGTCAAACGCTTCTTTGAAACCGGCGGCAAAAGCCTGCTCGACGGCCTGTCACACCTGGCCAAAGACATGGTGCATAACGGCGGTATGCCCAGCCAGGTCAACATGGGCGCCTTTGAAGTCGGCAAGACCCTGGGCACCAGCGAAGGCGCGGTGGTGTTTCGCAATGACGTACTGGAGCTGATCCAGTACAAGCCCATCACCGAACAGGTACACGAACGCCCGCTGCTGGTGGTGCCGCCGCAGATCAACAAATTCTACGTCTTCGACCTGTGCCCGGATAAAAGCCTGGCGCGCTTCTGCCTGCGCAATGGCCAGCAGACCTTTATCGTCAGTTGGCGCAACCCCACCAAGGCCCAGCGCGAATGGGGGCTGTCCACCTATATCGAGGCGCTGAAGGAAGCGGTGGATGTGGTCACGGCGATTACCGGCAGCAAAGACGTGAATATGCTCGGCGCCTGCTCCGGCGGCATCACCTGCACGGCGCTGTTGGGCCACTACGCGGCGCTGGGGCAGAAGAAGGTCAACGCCCTGACCCTGCTGGTGAGCGTGCTGGATACCACTCTGGACACCCAGGTGGCGCTGTTTGTGGATGAGCAGACCCTGGAAGCGGCCAAGCGCCACTCTTACCAGGCCGGCGTACTGGAAGGCCGCGACATGGCCAAGGTCTTTGCCTGGATGCGCCCCAACGACCTGATCTGGAACTATTGGGTCAACAACTACCTGCTGGGCAACGAGCCGCCGGTGTTCGACATCCTGTTCTGGAACAACGACACCACCCGCTTGCCGGCGGCGTTCCATGGCGACCTGATCGAACTGTTCAAGAACAACCCATTGGTACGCCCCAACGCTCTGGAAGTGTGCGGCACGCCTATCGACCTCAAGCAGGTCACCGCCGATATCTACTCCTTGGCCGGCACCAACGACCACATCACGCCGTGGCAGTCCTGCTACAAGTCAGCGCAGTTGTTCGGTGGCAAGGTCGAGTTTGTGCTGTCCAGCAGTGGGCATATCCAGAGCATCCTCAACCCGCCGGGCAACCCCAAGGCGCGCTACCAGACCAGCGAGGGCCTGGCCGGCAGTGCGCTGGAGTGGCAGGAGAATGCGACCAAGCACACTGACTCGTGGTGGCTGCATTGGCAGGTGTGGCAGGCGGAACGGGCAGGGAAACTGAAAAAAGCCCCGACGACATTAGGCAATAAAACCTATGCCGCCGCCGAAGCGGCGCCGGGTACCTATGTACATGAACGCTAGGCATTTTTTGTAATTGAAATGAGATCAATGTGGGAGCTGGCTTGCCTGCGATAGCGATGGGCCTGCTAACTAATCGCTGACTGACAGAATGCAATCGCAGGCAAGCCAGCTCCCACACTGACCGAGTTCCTACAGTCCAATAGCACCATTTCACAGGGCTTGAGCA
Source organism: Pseudomonas sp. FDAARGOS_380 (assembly GCF_002591235.1). Lineage (NCBI taxonomy): Bacteria > Pseudomonadati > Pseudomonadota > Gammaproteobacteria > Pseudomonadales > Pseudomonadaceae > Pseudomonas > Pseudomonas sp. FDAARGOS_380. The sequence goes on from NZ_CP023969.1 coordinate 1,342,173, forward strand.
TGCCGCAACCGTTCATCTTCCGTACCATCGACCTGGATGGCCAGACCATCCGCACGGCGGTGCGCCCGGGCAAGCCGCACTTGACCCCGCTGCTGATCTTCAACGGCATCGGCGCCAACCTTGAGCTGGTGTTTCCGTTCGTCCAGGCCCTGGACCCGGACCTGGAAGTGATCGCTTTCGACGTGCCCGGCGTGGGCGGTTCCTCGACGCCGAACCGGCCCTACCGCTTTCCCGGCCTGGCCAAGCTCACCGCGCGCATGCTCGATTACCTGGACTACGGCCAAGTGAACGCCGTGGGCGTGTCCTGGGGCGGAGCGCTGGCCCAGCAATTTGCCTATGACTATCCCGAGCGCTGCAAGAAATTGATCCTGGCGGCCACGGCGGCCGGGGCATTCATGGTGCCGGGCAAACCGAAAGTCTTGTGGCTGATGGCAAGCCCCAGGCGTTATATCCAACCGTCCCACGTGGTGCGCATTGCACCGATGATTTATGGCGGCTCGTTCCGCCGTGATTCCAAACTGGCCGCCGAGCACGCGAGCAAAGTGCGCTCGGCCGGCAAGCTAGGCTACTACTGGCAGCTGTTCGCGGGGCTGGGCTGGACCAGCATTCACTGGCTGCACAAGATCCGCCAGCCCACCCTGGTGCTGGCCGGGGACGATGACCCGCTGATCCCGCTGGTCAACATGCGCATGCTCGCCTGGCGCATCCCCAATGCACAGTTGCACATCATCGATGATGGCCACCTGTTCCTGATCACCCGGGCCGAAGCCGTGGCGCCGATCATCATGAAGTTTCTGGAGGAGGAGCGCCTGCGCGCCGTGATACATCCGCGACCGGCGGTGTGAAGGAACACACCACCGCGCAACTTGCCAGGAACCGACTATGGTTCTGGATTGGCGTGCCTGCTTGATGTCTTGACGAAGGAGTGTTGGCTCATGCGAGAAAGACCCGTGACGAACCCGGCGCCCACCCCCGCTACGTTCATCAACGCACAAAATGCGATCACCGGCCTGCGTGGCCGGGACTTGCTGTCGACCCTGCGTACCGTGGCCGCGCATGGCCTGCGCAACCCGGTGCACACCGCCCGCCACGCCCTGGCGCTGGGCGGCCAGCTGGGCCGCGTGCTGCTGGGTGAGACCGTGCACGAACCCAACCCCAGGGACCATCGCTTCAGCGACCCCACCTGGAAGCTCAACCCGCTGTACCGGCGCAGCTTGCAAGCCTATCTGAGCTGGCAAAAACAGACACGGCAGTGGATCGATGACAGCGCCCTCAGTGACGATGATCGCGCCCGCGCGCAGTTCGCCTTCGCCCTGCTCAACGATGCCGTGTCCCCTTCCAACACCCTGCTCAACCCGCTGGCGATCAAGGAGTTGCTCAACTCCGGCGGCAACAGCGTAGTGCGCGGCGTAAGTAATTTGTTCGAAGACCTGCTGCACAACAACGGTTTGCCGCGCCAGGTCAGCAAGCACGCCTTTGAAGTGGGCAAGACCGTGGCGACCACGCCCGGTTCGGTGGTGTTTCGCAATGAGCTGCTGGAGCTGATCCAATACAAGCCCATGAGCGAAAAACAGTACGCCAAGCCACTGCTGGTGGTGCCGCCGCAAATCAACAAGTACTACATTTTCGACCTGAGCCCGGCCAACAGCTTTGTGCAATACGCGCTCAAAAACGGCCTGCAGACCTTTATGGTCAGCTGGCGTAACCCGGACGTGCGGCATCGCGAATGGGGCCTGTCCACCTACGTGGCGGCGCTGGAAGAAGCGCTCAACGTATGCCGGGCCATCACCGGCGCCCGCGAGGTCAACCTGATGGGCGCCTGCGCCGGCGGCCTGACCATCGCCGCGCTGCAAGGCCACCTGCAAGCCAAGCGCCAGCTGCGGCGCATCTCCAGCGCCAGTTACCTGGTGAGCCTGCTGGACAGCCAGATCGACAGCCCCGCGACGTTATTCGCCGATGAACAAACCCTGGAAGCCGCCAAGCGCCGCTCCTACCAGCAAGGCGTGCTGGACGGTCGCGACATGGCCAAGGTGTTTGCCTGGATGCGCCCCAACGACCTGATCTGGAACTACTGGATCAACAACTACCTGCTGGGCAAGGAACCGCCAGCGTTCGACATCCTGTATTGGAACAACGACAACACGCGCCTGCCCGCGGCCTTGCACGGCGATCTGCTGGATTTTTTCAAGCACAACCCCCTGAGCCATCCCGGTGGGCTGGAGGTATGCGGCACGCCCATCGACTTGCGCAAGGTGGCGGTGGACAGCTTCAGCGTGGCCGGCATCAACGACCACATCACCCCGTGGGATGCGGTGTACCGCTCCACGCAACTGCTGGGCGGCGAGCGGCGCTTTGTGCTGTCCAACAGCGGGCATATCCAGAGCATCCTCAACCCACCGGGCAACCCCAAGGCCAACTACGTCGAGAACCCCAAGCTGAGCAGCGACCCGCGCGCCTGGTATTACGACGCCCAGCACGTCGAAGGCAGTTGGTGGCCGCAGTGGCTGGAGTGGGTGCAAAAACGCTCCGGTGTACAACGCGAAACCCTCACCGCCCTGGGCAACCAGAATTACCCACCGATGGAAGCGGCGCCGGGCACTTACGTGCGGGTGCGCTGAGCTCAGCGATCAACATTAAGAAGACTGGATGAAGACCCGCGACCGTATCCTTGAATGTGCCTTGCAGTTGTTCAACCAAAAGGGCGAACCGAACGTGTCGACCATGGAGGTGGCCAATGAAATGGGGATCAGCCCCGGCAACCTCTACTACCACTTCCACGGCAAGGAGCCCTTGGTGCTCGGGCTGTTCGAGCGTTTTCAGTGTGAGCTGGCGCCACTGCTGGACCCTCCCGCCGATGCGCAACTGGAGGCCGAGGATTACTGGCTGTTCCTGCACCTGATTGTCGAGCGCATGGCCCACTACCGGTTCCTGTTCCAGGACCTGTCGAACCTGGCCGGGCGCTTGCCTAAGCTGGCCAAGGGGATCCGTCACTTGCTCACGGCGCTCAAGCGCACATTGGCGTCATTGCTCGCGCGGTTGAAGGCGGCTGGGCAACTGGTCAGTGATACCCAGGCGTTGGGGCAACTGGTGGAGCAGATCACCCTGACTTTGCTGTTTTCGTTGGATTACCAGCGGATTCTGGACCGTGAAGGCGAGGTGCGGGTGGTGGTGTACCAGATCATGATGCTGGTGGCGCCGCATCTGCTGCCGACGGCGCGGCAGGCGACCGAGCGGTTCGCCTTGAAGTACCTGGATGACACGGATTAAACATGTAGGAGCGAGCTTGCTCGCGAAAAACGTCAACGATAACGGGGGCTTCCTGAATAAACGCGGCGTCTTTGAGTTTTTCGCGAGCAAGCTCGCTCCTACAAAATTGGGCCATGCGGCGTTTTTCAGGTTTGCATAAAAAACGCCCGATCTTCGCAGACCGGGCGTTTTTTGTGTCCCGTAGAAATCAGGACTGACTGGATGGCGTCGGGGTGGCCGGCGCTGTAGTCGGGGTAGCTGCCGCGTGCGTCGGTGCGGACACCGAATTGGCGGTAGAAGCAGCCGGTGCTGGCGCCGTGGCTGGCTTGGCCGCCGCGGCGGGCTTGGCGGCTGCCGGTTTTTTCGCTACCGCAGGCTTTTTGGCCGCGGCAGGTTTGGCCGCTGGTTTCGCAGCGGCGGGCTTGGCAGCCGGTTTAGCAGCAGCGGTTTTAGCCGCAGGTTTGGCAGCCGGTTTCGCCGCAGGTTTGGCGGCGGCTTTAGCGGCCACTGGCTTAGCGGCAGGCTTGGTAGCCGGTTTGGCCGCAGCGGTTTTAGCCGCTGGCTTGGCCGCAGGTTTTGCAGCAGCTTTGGCTGGCGCTTTTGCAGCAGGTTTTGCAGCCGGCTTGGCGGCAGCTTTAACCAGAGGCTTGGCGGCAGTTTTGGCGGCGGGTTTTGCGGCGGCGGTTTTAGCTGCTGGTTTGGCCGCCGGTTTTGCTGCAGGCTTGGCTGCGGCGGTCTTGGCGGGAGCCGCTTTGGCGCCGGTGAGTTTTTCGATTTGCTTGGTCAAGGTATCGACCTTGCTGTGCAGCGCTTTCAACTCAGCCTTGCTCGGTACACCCAGTCGCGAAATAGCACTGTTGAGGCGTTTGTCGAAAGTCTCTTCCAACTTGCCCCAGGTATCCGAAATGCTCGACTTGGCGGAACCCGCGCTCGCCTTGGCAGCGTCGACTTTTTTACCAACCGTGCTCTTGGTCAACTTCTCGGCTTTCTCGCCGTCTTTAACCAGGGTCTCGAAGAGTTTGCTGCCGTCACTGTCGATCTTCGAGTACACGCCTAAACCAGCGAGCCAGATTTTGCGGGAATATTCTTCAACTTTCCCGACCCACGAGCTGCCTTCTTTCTGAGTAGTCTTTTTAACAGCCATCCCGATGTCTCCTTAGTGTTTACGCGCGACACGTTCGAGCAATGCCGTCAGCTCTTCGAGCTTAGCAGAGAGTGTCTCCACGTCATGTTTAGACGCAATGCCGATCCGATTCAAGGCACTGGCGACACGAGTATCAAAAGCTTTTTCAACTTTATCCAGTTGAACTTCAACCAGGCCTTTGACGCCGGAGACGTTACTCTTTACTTGGTCAATCTGACTGTTGGCCGCATCAAGTTGTTCAACTACAACTTTTTTACCTTTACTTTCAACACGTTGACCGCTTCTAACGAGTTCCTTGAAGTACTCGCCGCCCTCGCTGCCGACCTTGGCGTAGGCACCAAGACCCGCCAGCCAGATCTTGCGGGCATAGCTTTTAACCTCACTCAGAGGGGTGGTCTGAACGTCGTTTTTTTTCTTCAAAATAACTTTGGCCATGGTGCACCTCACACAGAATTGGGTGGCGGACAGCCCGCATGAGTTGAGGGCTTGGGCACAAAGTAGGGTTTAAAATTAGAATCGGCACCCTAAGCACAGCCGTATCAGGCCAGGGCCTTATCCAGGGCTTTTTCGATTTCGGACTTGATCGTGCCACTCATGGCCGACATCAACAGGCCAAGTTCCACATCAATGCGCAGCGAATCATCGGCCACCCACACCGTGCCTTTAACCCCCGAGCGCTTGAGCTTCAGGGTGTCGCCAGCCCATGAAGACTCCACGCCATATTTATCCTCGAGTTTGCGCGCCAATTGCTCAGCCTTGGCCCGCGCCTGTTCTTTTCCCAGGGTATGTTCACGCTCAACGGTAATACGGGCCATTGCAATGACTCCTCTTTATAACGACTCAGAACACCCGCCATGCGGCAAAAGGTCTCGATGAGCGCCTATCTTACCTGCAGCCTTGCCAAGACAAAGCAGGCCTTGGGGATTATCATGTCCCGCATTCTCTTTTGGTGACAGCGATATGACTGATCAGCGCAAAGGCAGCGATGCCGAACCCACCACTCACTTCGGCTTCAAGAACGTCCCGGAAAGCCAAAAGGCGGAAAAAGTCGCTGAGGTGTTCCACTCCGTGGCAGCCAAGTACGACCTGATGAACGATGTGCTCTCCGGCGGCATGCACCGCCTGTGGAAGCGCTTCACCATCGAGTTGTCGGGCGTACGCACCGGCAACCGGGTGCTGGACATCGCCGGTGGCACCGGCGATCTGGCGGCCAAGTTCTCCAAGTTGGTTGGCCCGACCGGCCAGGTGGTATTGGCCGATATCAACGGCTCGATGCTCAAGGTTGGCCGCGACCGCCTGCTCGACAAAGGCGTGGCCGGCAATATCGAATTCGTCCAGGCCGACGCTGAAAAGCTGCCGTTCCCCGACAACCATTTCGACTGCGTGACCATCGCCTTCGGCCTGCGTAACGTGACCCACAAGGAAGACGCGATCCGCTCGATGCTGCGCGTGCTCAAGCCGGGTGGCCGCCTGCTGGTGCTGGAGTTCTCCAAGCCGACCAACGCGCTGATGTCCAAGGTCTACGACACGTACTCCTTCGCCTTCATGCCGTTGATGGGCAAGTTGATCACCAACGATGCCGAGAGCTACCGCTACCTGGCCGAGTCGATCCGCATGCACCCGGACCAGGAAACCCTGAAATCGATGATGGTGGAGGCCGGTTTCGACCGCGTGACCTACCACAACATGACGTCCGGCATCGTCGCCCTGCACCGCGGCATCAAGCCCTGATGCTGCTGCAAGCTCTTCTCGCCAGCGTCGAGCACGGCCTCAACCGTGTACTGCGCCTGGACAGCACCGCCCTGGCGCGGCTCGCGCACCTGACCGGCAAAGTCATCGCCGTCGACTGCCGCAGCCCCGCCTTGCAGCTGTTTATCCTGCCCAGCGATGAAGGCCTGCTGCTCGCCACCCAATGGGCCGCTGAAGCCGATTGCACCTTGCGTGCGCCGGCCTCCAGCCTGTTGCACCTGGCGCTGAGCCGCAACAAGACTGCCATCCTCCACAGCCCCGAGGTGGAACTGGAAGGCGACAGCGCGGTGCTGATGGACCTGGCCGCCGTGCTGCAAGACCTGGAGCTGGACTGGGAATACGAACTGTCGCGCTGGATCGGCCCCGTCGCCACCCAGTTGATCAGCGGGCACCTGCGCAGCCGCTCGCGCTGGTACCAGCAAGGGTTCGCCAGCCTCAACCAGAACCTTGCCGAATACCTGAGCGAAGAATCGCGCACCCTGGTCGGGCAACGGGAAGCGCAAGCGCGCTTTCGCGAGCTCGACAAGGCCAAAATCGACCTGGAACGCCTCGAGGCCCGCTTCGAGCGCTTGAGCCGTTCCCTTGATCCAAGCGATAACGCATGAAGCTGCTCGCCGTCCGCCGTTTGTTTCGTATCCAGCGCGTCGTAATCCGCTACCGTCTCGATGACCTGCTGTTTGCCCTGCCCTTGCCGTGGTTTTTGCTGGCGGTGCGTTATGTGCTGCCGTGGCGCTGGTTGCCGCGCAAGCTGTCGCCGTTGAGCCGTGGTGCCAGCCTGCGCCTGGCGTTGCAGGACTTGGGGCCTATCTTCATCAAGTTCGGGCAGATCCTCTCCACCCGCCGCGACCTGTTGCCCGAAGACATTGCTGACGAGCTGATGCTGCTGCAAGACCGCGTGCCGCCGTTCGATTCGCAGCAGTCGATGGCGCTGATCGAAGAACAGCTGGGCCAGAAGATCAGCGAGGTGTTCAGCCGCTTCGACGTCGAGCCCCTGGCCTCGGCATCAGTTGCGCAAGTGCATGCCGCGCAACTCAAGACCGGCGAAGAAGTGGTGGTAAAAGTCATTCGCCCGGGCCTCAAGCCGATCATCGGCCAGGACCTGGCGTGGCTGTTTGTCCTCGCCCGCGCGGCCGAACGCTTCTCGGCCGATGCGCGCCTGCTGCACCCGGTGGATGTGGTCGCCGACTACGAAAAAACCATCTACGACGAACTCGACCTGTTGCGCGAAGCGGCCAACGCCAGCCAATTGCGACGCAACTTCGAAGGCTCGCAACTGCTGTACGTGCCGCAGGTGTATTGGGACTGGTGCCGGCCCAAAGTGCTGGTGATGGAGCGTATCTACGGCGTGCAGGTCACCGACCTTGCGACCCTGGCCGACCAGCGCACCGACATGAAGATGCTGGCCGAGCGCGGTGTGGAGATTTTCTTCACCCAGGTGTTCCGCGACAGTTTCTTCCACGCCGACATGCACCCGGGCAATATCTTCGTCAGCACCGTTAACCCGTGGAGCCCGCAATACATCGCCATCGACTGCGGCATCGTCGGCAGCCTCACCCCCGAAGACCAGGATTACCTGGCGCGCAACCTGTTTGCCTTCTTCAAGCGCGACTACCGTCGTGTGGCGCAGTTGCACATTGATTCGGGTTGGGTGCCGGCGGAAACCAAACTCAATGAATTCGAAGCGGCGATCCGCACGGTGTGTGAGCCGATCTTTGAAAAACCGTTAAAAGATATTTCCTTCGGCCAGGTGCTGATGCGCCTGTTCCAGACCGCGCGGCGCTTCAATATGGAAGTGCAGCCGCAACTGGTGCTGTTGCAAAAAACCCTGCTGAACATCGAAGGCCTGGGCCGCCAGCTGTACCCGGACCTCGATTTGTGGAACACCGCACAACCCTTCCTGGAACGCTGGATGCGCGAGCGCATGAGCCCCAAAACCATGCTGGGCAACCTGCACAGCCAGTTCGAACAGCTGCCGCACCTGGCCAACATGACCCGCGACCTGCTGGAGCGCATGTCCCAGCCCCACGCCAAGGACCCTGAGCCACCGTGGCGCAAGCGCAAGGACGATTGGTTCCTGCGCCTGCTCGGCGCCGCGCACCTGGTGGGCGGGGTGATGCTGGCGATCGGTGGGCCATTGAACCAACTGGGCCACTGGCCAGCCGGCATTATGGTCGCCGTGGGTGTTTATCTGATCGTGCGTCGATAGCCAATCCGGTTATACACTGTCGCAAATTGCCGGAGCCGAACATGAAAGACTGGCTGGATGAGATCAAATGGGACAGTGACGGCCTGGTGCCGGCCATTGCCCAGGACTACAAGACCGGGCGCGTGCTGATGATGGCCTGGATGAACCGCGAGGCCCTGAGCCTCACCGCCGCCGAGCAGCGCGCCATCTACTGGTCACGTTCGCGTGGCAAACTGTGGCGCAAGGGCGAAGAGTCCGGGCACGTGCAAACCCTGCACGAGCTGCGCCTGGACTGCGATGCCGACGTGGTGATCCTCAAGGTCGAACAGATCGGCGGCATCGCCTGCCACACTGGCCGCCACAGTTGCTTCTATCGCGTGTTCGAGAATGGCGAATGGAAGATTGTGGAGCCGGTGCTCAAAGACCCGCACGCCATCTACCCAGCAGGACACTGAACATGAGCGATACCCTGAACCGTGTGGCCCAGGTGCTGGAAGACCGCAAAGGCGCGGACGCCGACAGCTCCTACGTCGCCAGCCTGTACCACAAGGGTCTGAACAAGATTCTGGAAAAACTCGGCGAAGAATCCGTCGAGACCATCATTGCGGCCAAGGACGCGCAAATCAGCGGTGATTACAGCGATGTAATCTATGAGACCGCAGACTTGTGGTTCCATAGCCTGGTGATGCTCGCCCAACTGGGGCAGCACCCGCAGGCCGTGCTGGATGAACTGGACCGTCGCTTCGGCTTGTCCGGGCACGCCGAGAAGGCCTCGCGCCCGTCCGCCTGAATAACTAAGACTTGAGGATTTGAAGCATGGGCATTTTTGACTGGAAACACTGGATCGTCATTCTGGTGGTGGTGGTATTGGTGTTCGGTACCAAGAAACTCAAGAACCTGGGCACCGATGTGGGCGAGTCGATCAAGGGCTTTCGCAAAGCCATGAACGATGATGAAAAGCCAGCCGAGCCAAGCGCCAACCCGGTGCCACCGGCCCAGCCTGTTCACCCGCAGGCCACCCAGCCGATCACCGAGCGCCGTACCTTCGACGTGCAGGCTGAAAAGGTCCAAGAGCCGACCCGCAAAGACTCGTGAGCACTGACTAATGTTTGGTATCAGCTTCTCTGAACTGCTGCTCGTCGGCCTGGTGGCCTTGCTGGTACTGGGGCCGGAACGCCTGCCCGGTGCCGCACGCACCGCCGGCTTGTGGATCGGGCGCCTAAAACGCAGTTTCAACGCGATCAAACAGGAAGTTGAACGGGAAATCGGTGCCGACGAAATCCGTCGGCAATTGCACAACGAACATATCCTCTCGTTGGAGCAGGAAGCCCGCAAGATTCTTTCCCCGGTGCAAGAGCCGGCCAAGCCGGTAACGCCGGTGGCCGAGCACAGCATCGCGCCAGCCCCTGTGGCCGACGCCGCACCGGCAGCGCCCGCCCCTACAACGCCTGCGCCGACGCCCGTTGCGTCGCCCGCGCCCCATGACCCTACATTGCCGCCGCGAGCCCCATGAGCGCTGATAAACCGGAAAACGACCAGCACATGCCGCTGGTCTCGCACCTCACCGAGCTGCGTACCCGCCTGCTGCGTTGCGTGGCGGCGATCTTCATCATCTTTGCCGGGCTGTTCGCCTTTACCCAGCAGATCTACACCTTCGTCTCGACGCCCCTGCGCCAGTACCTGCCGGCCGGCGCGACGATGATTGCCACCGATGTGTCGTCGCCGTTCCTGACGCCGTTGAAGCTGACCATGATGGTCTCGCTGTTCCTGGCGATCCCGGTGATCCTGCATCAGATCTGGGGCTTTATCGCGCCGGGCCTGTACAAGCACGAGAAGCGCATCGCCGTGCCATTGCTGGTGTCGAGCATCCTGCTGTTCTACACCGGCATGGCCTTCGCCTACTTCCTGGTGTTCCCGCTGATCTTCAAGTTCTTTGCCGCTGCCACCCCAGCCGGCGTGGAAATGATGACCGATATCACCAGCTACCTCGATTTCGTGATGACGCTGTTCTTCGCTTTCGGCGTGGCATTCGAAATCCCGGTGGCGGTGGTGTTGCTGGTGTGGATCGGCGTGGTCGACGTCAAGTACCTGAAGAAGATCCGCCCGTACGTGATCATCGGCTGCTTCGTGGTTGGCATGATCCTCACACCGCCGGACATCTTCTCCCAGACCTTGTTGGCGGTGCCGATGTGGATGCTGTTCGAAGTGGGCATCCTGTTCAGCGGCTTGATCAGCAAGCGCGGCGAACACCCGGATGACGCGCCTGCCGACGACGACCAGCCACCAGCGACCCAGCCGTGAACCTGCTGCTGCTCGAAGAGGCCGACTTTATCGCGGCCGACCGCGTGGTGCTGCGTGATCGGCGCCTGGTGCATATGCAGGAGGTTCACCGCGCCGCCGTCGGTGACACCCTGCGCGTGGGCCGCATTGGCGGGCTGATGGGCAATGCCCAACTGCTGCGCCTGGAAGCCGCCGAAGCCGAACTGCAAGTGAGCTTCGACCAGCCGCCGCCGAGCAAACTGCCCGTGACCTTGCTGCTGGCCCTGCCCCGCCCGAAGATGCTGCGCCGGGTGCTGCAAACAGTGGCGGCCATGGGCGTGCCCAAGGTGGTACTGGTCAACAGCTACCGGGTGGAAAAAAGCTTCTGGCAAACCCCGTTCCTGGAGCCTGAAGCGGTGCGCGAGCAACTGATCCTCGGCCTGGAGCAAGCGCGGGACACGGTGCTGCCCGAGATCATTATCGAGAAACGCTTCAAGCCGTTTGTCGAAGACCGGCTGCCGGCCATGGCGACTGGCACCCTGGGCCTGATCGGCCATCCGGGCGATTACCCGGCTTGCCCCCGAGCCCTGGAAGAACCGGTGACCCTGGCGATCGGCCCGGAAGGCGGCTGGATTCCCTATGAAGTGGACCTGCTGGCCAAGGCCGGTTTGCAGCCGGTGCAGTTGGGTGCACGTATTTTGCGCGTCGAAACCGCCGTAACCGCCCTGCTCGCCCGCCTGTTCTAACCCCCCGACTGATCGTTCCCACGCTCTGCGTGGGAATGATCACCAGAGCGTGGGAACGATCAAGTATCCCCGTGCGTTGCCGATAGCCTGTGAATAAGTCCAAGCCTTGTTCCAGGGGAGTTCGCAGCATGTATCGTTGGTTAGCCGAGAAACTGGGGAATGTAAGCGTCAACCGCAAGCTGAGCGTGGGCTTTGGCCTGGTGTTGCTCCTGACGCTGTTGATCACCTTTACCGGCTGGACCGGCCTGGGGGATGTGATCAGTCGCGGTGACAAGCTAGGCTTTATTTCCAGCCTCAATGGCCTGACCAAAGACCTGCGCCTGGCACGCCTGGACTTCGACATGCGCCGTGGCGAGCAAGGCACGGACAAGGTCGACGGCCTGCTCGCCCACCTCGACAGTGGCCTGAAGACCGCTGCCGAGCTGATCGAACAACCTGACGATAAAGCCCTGGTCGAGCAACAGCAGGAAGCCCTGAACCAATACAAAAAGGCCTTCGCCGCCATGGTCCAGGCGGGCCTCAAGCGTGAGGGCGCGCGCAGCAAACTCGGCGACACTGCCGACAATGCCGTCGCCAAGATCAACGAAATCGAAAAAGCCCTGCTGCAAGGTGACAGCGTTGCCCAGTTCAACAGCGTGGTCGAGCAGAGCAAGCTGATCCAGCAGTCGCGCTTCCAGGTACGCGGCTACACCTACAGCGGCAAGGTCGAAGCCGAGCAACCGGCCCTGGATGCCATCGACAACGCCCTGAAGAAAATCACTGAGCTGCAAGGCCAGTTGCCTGCGCAATACCAGGCCAACCTGCAAGAAGCCGGGGCATCACTGCAAGCCTACCGTGCCGCCGTCAGCCAGTATCGCGATTCCCAGGTCGCCAGCGCCGCAGCGCTGAAAACCATGATCGCCCAAGGCGACATCCTGCTGGGCCACAGTGAAAAACTCACCGTCTCCCAGACCGCCGTGCGTGACGCAGATGCCGCGCAGGCCAAATACCTGTTGCTGCTTGCCACCGTGCTGGCGCTGATCGTCGGCGTCTTCGCAGCCTGGGCCATTACCCGCCAGATCGTCATCCCGCTGAACCAGACCCTCACAGTCGCCGAGCGCGTGGCCTCCGGCGACCTGAGCCACAACCTGGAATCGGGCCGCCAGGACGAACTGGGCCAATTGCAGCGCGCCATGCAAAGCATGACCGTGGGCCTGCGCGAGTTGATCGGCGGGATCAGCGACGGTGTCACCCAGATCGCCAGTGCCGCCGAACAGTTGTCGGCCGTGACCGAACAAACCAGCGCCGGGGTCAACAGCCAGAAGGTCGAGACCGACCAGGTGGCCACCGCCATGAACGAGATGGCCGCCACCGTGCAGGAAGTGGCGCGCAACGCCGAAGAGGCCTCGGAAGCCGCCGTGGCCGCCGACCAGCAAGCCCGTGAAGGCGACCAGGTGGTGGGTGAAGCCATCGCCCAGATCGAGCGCCTGGCCACCGAAGTGGGGAATTCCACAGTGGCCATGGGTGAGCTCAAGCGTGAAAGCGACAAGATCGGCAGCGTGCTCGACGTGATCAAATCCGTGGCCCAGCAAACCAACCTGCTGGCCCTTAACGCCGCCATCGAGGCCGCGCGTGCCGGTGAAGCCGGGCGTGGCTTCGCCGTGGTGGCCGACGAGGTGCGCAGCCTGGCCCAGCGCACGCAGAAGTCCACCGAAGAGATTGAAGAGCTGATCGTCGGCCTGCAAAGTGGTACCCAGCAGGTGGCAACCATCATGGACAACAGCCGCGGGCTGACCGAGAGCAGTGTTGAGCTGACGCGCCGCGCCGGTCACGCGCTGGGCAATATCACCCGCACCGTCTCGACCATCCAGGCGATGAACTCGCAGATCGCCACCGCCGCCGAGCAGCAAAGCGCCGTGGCTGAAGAGATCAACCGCAGCGTGTTGAATGTGCGCGATATCTCCGAGCAAACTTCGTCGGCCAGTGAAGAAACCGCGTCCTCCAGTGCCGAACTGGCGCGCCTGGGGATCTACCTGCAGACCTTGGTCGGGCGCTTCCGAGTCTGAATTACCCTACGCGGCGGCTTACCAAAGCCGCCGCATCTTGTGAAATTTCCTACACAGTTATCAGCCCTCCACGGGCCCGAATCGAATTAGCGTTTCAGGTGTCGCCAAACGCTTTTTCTGATTCGGAGGTTCACCATGTTTCCTCGGCTGACCCGCGTGCTGGTCAATGCCAGCGTCCGCCTCAAGCTCGCCCTGGGTTTTGGCCAAGTGCTGATCCTCAGTTTCCTGATCGCCGCCACCGGCTGGCAAGCCTTGAACGCCGTGCTTTACCGATCCAACAGCCTGACGACCCTGGGGCAACTGGCCGTCGACGCCGAGGCCATGCGCGCCGACCGCATCGTGTACCGCACGCTGACAGACAGCGATAGCCTGGGCAAAATGGCCGCGAAAATCGAGCGGATCGACCAGCACCTGGCCGACCTTTCAAACCGCCTGAAAGAGCCAGCTGACCTGCAGCGACTTGAAGAAGCCAAGCGCCTTGCAAGCAACTTCAAGGCGGCACTGGCGCAACTGCCACCCTTGATCGAACAGCGCGAGCGCATCCGCCCGGCGCTGAAAAAAATCGCTCTGCAAGCCAGCGATACCCTCGCCCAATTTGCCAGTGACCTGCCTGACCAGAACGACGAGAAGGCCCTCGATGCCATCGAGCAACTGCGCCAGGCCATGGAGCTGGCCGAAGATCGCGCCCAGAGCCCCGCCTGGGCCGCGCAATCGCTGGCGATGTATGCAGAGGCCATCGGCAAGGCGCTGGACGCTCTGGAGATCGCGCAGCTGGCCGTCACAGCACTGCCGGTGGACTCAGCACTGCTCAAGACCGACCTGGCTAACTATCGCGAGCAGTTGGTCAAGCTCAAGGAGGCCCAGATCAATGTGGAGACGGTGCAAAACCGCTTCGAACAGCAACTCAATGACCTGCGCGAAAACAGCAACCAGTTGAGCCAAAGCCAAAACACCAAGCGAAACGACGAGGCAGACCACACCCGTACATTGCTGATCAGCGTGACAGTGGCCGCCCTGGCACTCGGCGCGCTGGCCGCCTGGTGGATCGCCCGGCAGATTGCGGCGCCATTGCGGGAGATCCTTAGCGCCGCGCACCGCGTTGCCGAGGGCGACCTCAGCCATGACATGGCGGTCGACCGTCGTGACGAACTTGGCCAGTTGCAGCAAAGCATCGGGCAAATGACCCGCAGCCTGCGTAGCCTGATCAGCAGTATCGGCGACAGCGCCCGGCAGATCGCCGGGGCGGCTACACAGTTATCCACGGTCACCGAGCAAACTCGCAGCGGTCTCAACGAGCAGAAAGACGAAACCGACCAGGTGGCGACGGCAATGAATGAAATGCTCGCCACTGCCCAGGAAGTGGCGCGCCATGCCGAACGCGCCTCGGTGGCAGCCAATGAAGCCGACCAGCAGGCCGGCGCCGGAGAACAAGTGGTCACCCAGGCCGTGGAGCAGATTGGCAACCTGGCCAGTGAAATGGCGCTGTCGGGACGCGCGATGCTCGCGTTGCAACAGGAGAGCCAGAAGATCGCCAGTGTGCTGGACGTGATCAAGTCCGTGTCTCAGCAGACCAACCTGCTAGCCCTGAACGCCGCCATTGAAGCGGCGCGTGCGGGCACTGCCGGCCAAGGCTTTGCGGTGGTCGCCGACGAAGTGCGCAGCCTGGCCCAACGCACTCAGGAATCGGCCGAGGAGATCGAAGGGCTGATCCTCGGCCTGCATAACGGCACCCAACAGGTGGCGGACATCATGGACAGCAGCCGCAGCCTGACCGACAACAGCGTCGCCCTGACCCGCGACGCCGGTGATGCCCTGATTGCCATTGCCCGCACGGTGACGATTATCCAGGAAATGAACCCGCAGATCGCCGCCGCAGCCGAACAGCAAAGCGCCGTGGCCGAGGAGATCAACCGCAGTGTGTTGAAGGTACGGGACGTGTCGGAACAGACCGCCGCCGCCAGCGAGGAAACGGCGGCGGCGAGTGTTCAGTTGACCAGGTTGAGCCTGGATTTGCAGACCCTGGTCGACAAATTCAAGCTCTGAAACACCACCCCTGTAGGAGCGAGCTTGCTCGCGAAAAACCCAAGGCCGCTGCGTTCATTCAGGGTGCGTGGCGTTATCGTTGACGTTTTTCGCGAGCAAGCTCGCTCCTACAGTCATAGGACCTGGCGCAGGAAGGCTTGGGCGCGGGGGTCTTTTGGCGCATTGAAGAACTCGGCCGGGGCGGCGTCTTCCAGCAATTTGCCGTGGTCGAAAAACAACACCCGGTCTGCCACTTCCCGGGCAAAACCCATCTCGTGGGTGACACACACCATGGTCATGCCTTCCAGGGCCAGGGTCTTCATCACGTCCAGCACTTCACCGACCATTTCCGGGTCGAGGGCCGAGGTGGGCTCGTCAAACAGCATCACCTTGGGCTCCATCGCCAGGGCCCGGGCAATGGCGACACGCTGCTGCTGGCCGCCAGACAGGCGCGATGGAAACTCGTGGGCCTTCTGCGCGATACCGACCTTTTCCAGCAGCGCCAGGGCCTTGGCCTCGCGCTCTGGCTTGCCGCGCTTGCGCACGACCTTTTGCGCCAGGCACAGGTTTTCCAGCACGGTCATATGGGGGAAGAGGTTGAAGTGCTGGAACACCATGCCGACTTCACGGCGGTAGGCATTCACATCGGTCTTGGGGTCGGCCAGTTGCAGGCCGTCGATGCTCACCGAACCTGAGTCGAACTCCTCCAAGCCGTTAAGGCAGCGCAGGAAAGTGGACTTGCCCGAACCCGAAGGGCCGATCACCACCAGTACCTCGCCCTTGGCCACTTGGGTAGTGACGTGATCCACCGCGCGCACCACCTGCCCACGGGTATCGAAGACTTTTACCAGATCGCGCACTTCAATCACTTTGGGCGAGCCTCCGCTCAAGCCGGCTGGCCATCTTCGACAGCGGCAGGTTGATCAGCAGGTACAAGCCCGCCACACAGAACAGGATTTCAAACGGCGAGAACGAGGTGGTGATCACTTCGCGGCCGCTCTTGAGCAACTCGGTAATCGCGATCACCGACACCAGGGAGGTGTCCTTGACCAGGCTGATAAATTGCCCGGCCAGGGGCGGCAGCACGCGCTTGAACGCCTGCGGCAGTACCACGTGGCGCATCGACTGGCTGGCGCTCAAGCCCAGGGAGCGCGCCGCTTCGTCCTGGCCACGGGTGATGGACTGCACGCCAGCGCGCACGATTTCCGCCACGTAGGCACCGGTGAACAACGACAGCGCGGCGATCCCGGCGAACTCCCGGGACAGGTTGAGCACCGTGCCGATAAAGAAATAGAAAATGAAGATCTGCACCAGCAGCGGCGTACCCCGCACCAATTCGACGTAGATCGTCGACAGGTCGCGCAAGGTGGGGTTTTTCGACAGCCGGCACAGCCCGGTCGCCAAGCCAATCGCCAAACCCAGGATGCCGGACACCACCGACAGCCACAATGTGGTCCACAAGCCCCACATCAATGGCCCCAGTGCCCATTGCCGGGTCACGCCGACCACATCGCCTTCAGCCACGTCGTCGCCGCGCGCCACTTGCAGGCTGTTATCGGCAACCGTGAGCTTTTGCTCGACACCGGCGTCGTTGCGCAGGGTGACTTCGGCCGTATCGCCTTTGCGCACCAACTCGACCACGGTGGAAATATCCGCGGCGCGCTGGGAAGTTTCGGCTTGATAAGCGAAGTACTGCGGGACGCGGTTCCAGCGCCATTCGTAGGACATCAACGAGGTGGCGTAATACAAGGCACCCGCCAGGCCGACCAGCACGACCACCGTCAGCAGGTGCCAGGGCCATTGGGCTTTTTTCTGTTTCATTTCACTTTCCGAATGTATTGCTCTTGTAGGAGCGAGCTTGCTCGCGAAAAACCCGAGAACCCCTCTGGGTGTCAGGATTGCCGCGTTACCGTTGACGATTTTCGCGAGCAAGCTCGCTCCTACACCATCAAGCTTTTATTCCATGTCCTTGAGCCACTCGGAGCTCTTGAACCACTTGTCATGGATGCGATCGTAGGTGCCGTCGTTACGGATCTGGTGCAGGAAGTTGTTGATGAAGTTGATGCTGTCGTAATCGCCTTTCTTCAAACCGAACGCCAGGGGTTCAAAGGTGAAGGGTTCGTCCAGGAACACCAGCTTGCCGTTACCGACTTTCTTCTCGGCCACCACGTTGTACGGTGCGTCGTAGACGAACGCATCAGCCTTGCCGTTGACCACGTCGAGCACGCCTTCCTGCTCGTTGTCGTAGCCGTGGTACTTGGCTTTGGAGATCAACTTCTTGGCCACCATCTCACCAGTGGTGCCGAGCTTGGAGGTCAGGCGGTATTTCTCGTCGTTCAGGTCTTTGTAGGACTTGATGGTCCCTTCCAGTTCCTTGCGGATCAGCAGCGTCTGGCCGACCACGATGAAGGGTTCGCTGAAGTTCAGACGCAGGTTGCGTTCCTGGGTCAGGGTCATGCCGCTGCCGATCATGTCGAACTTGCCGGTCAGGAAGGCCGGGATGATGCCGTCGTAGCCGGTGGACACCAGCTCCAGCTTGACGCCCATGGACTTGGCCATGGCCTTGAGGATATCGACTTCGAAACCGATGATTTCACCGCGCTTGTCGGTCATTTCGAACGGCATGTAGGTGGGGTCCATGCCGACTTTCAACGTGCCGCGCTTGACCGCCTCATCAATGGCGCCGGCCTGTGCCACGGTGGCAGCGACCAGCGCGGTGACGCCAAGCATCAGCATCGAAAGATACTTTTTCATCATCAAGACCCCTGAACGATTCTTATAAGGTGGGCGCACGAGAGGGCTGCGCCATTTCGGGGAGCGATCCTAACCCACTCGTTGTCCGCCACAAAGGTTTCACCGGTAAATGTTATCGGTGTGTGTCGGAAAACACTGACAGCGGCGCGCAGAAGCGCAGGCGCAGACGCTTCAGCGCGGCCTCTCGATCAGGGGTTGATGTGTAAGCAGTTATGACGATCAGTCGATCTCGGCGATCCAGGCCGTGTCCCTTAACCACTTGTCATGCAGGCGATCGTAGGTGCCGTCCTGGGCGATCTGATTGAGAAAGTGGTTGATCCAATTGAGGCTGTCGTAATCACCTTTTTTCAGGCCAAACGCCAAGGGCTCAAAGGTAAAGGGTTGCTCCAGTGCCAACAAGGCACTGTTCTGTGGCCGACTCATCGCGATCAGGTTGTAAGGCGCATCATGGATAAAAGCATCGGCCTTGCCTTCCACCACCTGCCGCACGCCCTCTTCCGGGTCAGCCACACTGCTGAGCCGAGCGGATACGAGAAAGCGCTGCGCAGCGGCTTCACCGGTGGTGCCTTGGGTGGTAACGACGCGGTAACTGGCGTCGTCCAGCTCTTCAATACTGGACACCTTCGCGCCCAGGCGCGGATGCAGCAGCACCGTCTGGCCCACCACGATAAACGAGTCACTGAAGTTGAGCTTGAGGTTGCGCTCCTGGGTGACCGTCATGCCGCTGCCAATCAGATCAAATTTGTTTGCCGTCAGCCCTGGCAGCAACTCCGTGTAGGGCACCGCCACCAACTCCAGCTCTACACCCAGCGCGCGACTCATGGCGTGGAGCAAGTCAATTTCAAAGCCGACGATGCGTCCCTGCCTATCGAGCATTTCGAACGGCACGTTATTGGGGGTGGTGCCGACTTTAAGTACGCCACGGCGCACAGCGTTGTCCAGCGCGCCCGCGTAAAGCAGGCCCGCGTGTCCCCCCAGCAAAAAGCCCATCAGCAATGCCAAACAATACCTTTTGATCATGAATGCCCCCGTGGCGAGTCCAATGTGGGGGGCGATCCTAACCCAGCCGCAGGCACGGCAATACGCTTCGAACAAAGGTCTTTTGTTTCGAAATAACAAGGAGTTAGGAATAAAAAGGAAGGGGCTAAAAACGCTGTAGGACCAACGTTTGAAACACCCCCGAAGTGAGCCTTCGGGGGTGCCTGAATCAGGCCGGTTGGGCCTGGGGCGACTGTGGTTGCAGGGGCAGCAATGGCGCGTGCGGATCGGCCTTGATCGAGGCACGCCAAGCGCCGAGCCACTCGGCATGACCTTCGCTCCACACCTGCTCATGCAGGCGAGCCAAGGCCACCGGGTCGCTGAGCAGCGCCAGGCGTTCGCTGTTGTTGAGGCCGGCCGGGCCAACTTTCAACGCGTGGCGAACACGCTCCATGCGCAGGTACTCGATGGGCTCGGCCTCCCGGTGCCGCGAGGTCGCCAAGGCGCAGGCCAGGGCGTTCTGCTGCGGGTCGACCACCGAACGCACAAAGCCGTCGTTGAGGGCATGCCAACGGTTTTCGTGGGTGTACTGCTCGGTCGACAGCAGGGCTTGCGGCGGATTGTATTCCTCAGGGATCAGGAACAGGCTCTCGTCGCGGGACTTGAGGCCCAGCTTGACCCGGCTGGAAATCACCGACACCGGGATCGACAGCATCAGCGAACCGACGATCGGCACCAGCCACCACAGGAAGCTTGGGTTCAACCACACCACCAGCAGCGCCCATAAAAAGCCCAGCACGGTTTGCGGACCGTGGCGCTTGACCGCCTCGCTCCATGGCGTGGAGTCGTCGTCACGTTGTGGCGAGTTCCAGGTAGCGGCCCAGCCAAGGAACGCAGCGAGGACGAAACGGGTGTGGAAAATCATCCGCACCGGCGCCAGCAGCATGGAGAACAGCATCTCCAGCAGCATCGACAGGGTCACCTTGAACTTGCCACCAAACTCTTTCGCGCCTTTGGCCCAGATCAGGATGATGCTCAGCAGTTTAGGCAGGAACAACAGCACGATGGTGGTGGAGAACAGCGCTACCGCCTTGTCCGGGTGCCATTGTGGCCACAGCGGGTACAACTGGCGCGGAGCCATGAAGTACTGCGGCTCCATCAGCGTATTCACCGCCAGCAACGCCGTGGACAGCACCAAAAAGAAGAACCACAACGGCGCCGACAGGTAGGACATCACGCCGGTGAGGAACACCGCACGGTGCACCGGGTGCATGCCTTTAACCAGGAACAGGCGGAAGTTCATCAGGTTACCGTGGCACCAGCGGCGGTCACGCTTGAGTTCATCCAGCAGGTTCGGCGGCAGTTCTTCGTAGCTGCCCGGCAGGTCGTAGGCAATCCACACGCCCCAGCCGGCACGGCGCATCAGCGCGGCTTCAACGAAGTCGTGGGAAAGAATCGCACCGGCAAACGCGCCCTTACCTGGCAACGGCGCCAGGGCGCAGTGCTCGATAAACGGCTTCATACGGATAATGGCGTTGTGGCCCCAGTAGTGGGATTCACCCAACTGCCAGAAGTGCAGGCCGGCGGTAAACAGCGGGCCGTATACGCGGGTAGCGAACTGCTGCATGCGCGCATACAGGGTATCCATGCCCGACGCACGCGGCGCGGTCTGGATAATCCCGGCATCCGGCGTGGCTTCCATCAGGCGCACCAGGCTGGTCAGGCACTCGCCGCTCATCACGCTGTCGGCGTCGAGAACGACCATGTACTTGTAGTCACCGCCCCAACGACGGCAGAAGTCGTCGAGGTTGCCGCTCTTGCGCTTAACGCGACGGCGACGACGGCGATAGAAGATCTTGCCGAAACCACCGGCTTCGCGACAGACGTCGAGCCAGGCTTGCTGTTCGGCGATGCAGATGTCGGCGTCGTTACTGTCGCTGAGCACGAAGAAGTCGAAGCGATCCAGGTCACCGGTCGCGGCCACCGATTCGAACGTTGCACGCAAGCCGGCGAATACACGCGGCACGTCTTCGTTGCAGATCGGCATCACAAGCGCGGTGCGCGCATCCTTGGGAATCGGCTCGTCGCCGGCGCTTTTACCGGAGATACGGTACTTATCGTGACCAGTCAGCAGTTCCAAGAAGCCCATGAGCGCGGTCCAGAAACCGGCCGACACCCAGCAGAACAGAATCCCGAACATGATCAGGATGCTGGTTTGCAGCGCGTAAGGCAGTACCTGGGTAGCGGTTTGCAGCAGGGTCTGGTTGCGAATTTCGTCGAAGTCCACCAGCGACCAGCCCTGGTACGGCATGATGCCTTTCATGTACCAGCCGGCCACGATGGTCTGGCCCAGCATCAGCACCAACAGGATGTAACGACGGATCGAACCCACGGTACGCCAGCGCGCAGCCGGCAGTACCCGCTCATCTTTGGGTGGCTTGGGCGGGTTGGTGCGACCGGTCATCCGGCGCCAACCGCGCACCAGGATGTTGGTGCGCCAAGGCTCGGGCACCACTTTGGTCCGACGGATCGGCGGCGTGGCCTTCAGGCACACGCGACCGCTGGCATCGAGCGCCAGCATCTCGGCGTCTTCCAGTTCTTCGGCGCTGTTGAGGGTCAAGCGGCGGCCAACCGACGCTTGGGCAGCATCGGTCGGTGCGTCGAAGGTCTTGGATGACAGGCGCTCGTGCAACTCGCTGAAGGACGTGCAGCCCGCCAGCTCGGCGCGCTGCTCAGCCGTCATGGGTAGATGCGCCAGGTACTCGGACAGAGTCTCTGGCTTGACTTGAGAATTACTCATCGGCAGGCAACTGATAGCTCCAGGTTTCGGTCAGGACTTGCTCGGTCTTGATCGGCTCCGGTGTGGCTGGGGCAGCCTCAGGCTGTTTGGCTTCCTTGTCCTTGGCGTCTTTCTTGGCCTGTTTCTCATGCTGCTTGGCCACGACTTTGTCGGCCTTGAGCACATGGTTGGAAACCGACTCAGGCTCAGGCTGCACGATATCCTGCACCAGGGCCGCACGCATTTCGGTCGGCTTGCTTGCGTCCTTGATCTTCATACGCAGGGTCAGGCGCCAGCCTTTGGTGTGTTCGTTGTAACGCACGCTGTTTTCAACCAGTTCGGCGTTATCGCCCACGCTCACCTGGCTACGTACCGGCGCGTCCGGCAGCAGTTTCTTCAGGGACGGGCCCTCGAAGTCCACCAGGTAGGCCACGCTGCCGTCGGGCTGACGGATCAGGTTCGATTGCTTCACGTCACCGGTAGAACGCAGGGTCTGCTTGACCCAGGCACTGTCCGGCGAATGGAAAGCCGCGTCGTCCAATGTCCAGTGCAGGCGGTAGGCTACGTCCAGCGGCTTGCCGACTTCCGGCAGTTCGGCCGGGCTCCAGAAGGCCACGATGTTGTCGTTGGTCTCATCGGCAGTCGGGATCTCGACCAGGTCGACAGAGCCTTTGCCCCAGTCGCCTTCAGGTTCGATCCAGGCGCTTGGGCGCTTGTCGTAGTTGTCGTCCAGGTCTTCGTAGTGGCTGAAGTTGCGACCACGCTGCAACAGGCCGAACCCACGCGGGTTCTCGACGCTGAAGTTGCTGACAGACAAGTGTTTAGGGTTGTTCAGCGGGCGCCAGATCCACTCGCCATTGCCGGCGTGGATCGACAGGCCGCTGGAATCGTGGAGCTCGCGACGGTAGTTGAGGACCTTGGACGGCTGGTTGGCGCCGAACAGGAACATCGAGGTCAACGGCGCAACGCCCAGCTTGCTGACCTTGTCACGCAGGAACATCTGGGATTTGACGTCCACCACGGTGTCGGTGCCAGGGCGCAGGATCAGACGATAAGCGCCAGTGGCGCGTGGCGAATCCAGCAGTGCAAAGATCACCAGGTGCTTGTCACCCGGCTTTGGACGCTCGATCCAGAACTCGGTGAAACGCGGGAATTCTTCGCCAGACGGCAATGCGGTGTCGATCGCCATGCCACGGGCAGACAGGCCATATACCTGGTCCTTGCCCACGACGCGGAAATAGCTGGCGCCGAGCATGGTCATGATTTCGTCTTGCTTGTCGGCCTTGTTGATCGGGAAAAGCACACGGAAACCGGCGTAACCCAGCTGTTCGGTGGCTTTAGGATCAAATTTCACATCGCCGAAATCGAAACGCGTCGGGTCGTACTTGATTTCATGCACGCTGTCGGCGGTGACTTCGTTGATTTTCACCGGGGTGTCGAAATGCATCCCCTGGTGATAGAAGGACAGCTTGAACGGGGTGTTCTGATCGGCCCACTCGGCTTTTTCATTGCGGAAACGAATTTTCTGGTAGTCAGCGAATTTCATTTCGCGGAATTCGTTCGGCAAATTGCTGCGCGGAGCTTCGTATTTCTGCCCAGCCAGCTCTTTTGCCTTGGCCGACACATCATCCAGACTGAACGCCCACAGTTGACCCGCGCCGAACAGGCAAAACAGGGCGGAGCCCGTCACCAGTGCGTTTCGTAACCGTTTGGCAGACAATTTTGGTGCATTACAGGGACTAACAATCACGAGCAACCCTCGCCGAAAACAGATCAAAAAACCAACTGCCAGCTATCTATATGCCAGGTTGGCGAGCAATGTTCCGACTCCTCTGGGGCAAAATGATTCCCCACGCGGTTGTCGGACAAGGCTCTACCTAAGTCAAAAATGGACCAAACAACGCTGATCCCCGTAGCGCGCGATTATCTAGTAGCCCGCGAGACAACGCATCAGGGGCAGCGAAGTATTTGTAGCGAAACCCTGCGTTTTTAGGCATTAACGTCGTTTTTCATACATTCATGTCTGTAAGAGGAAGGTCACAGGGCCATCATTGACCAAGTGCACCTGCATATCCGCGCCAAAACGCCCTGACGCCACCTTGCCATGCAATTGTTGCGCTTGTAACAACAAGTGATCAAAAAGCGCCGCTCCCAGGGCCGGTGGAGCCGCCGTGGAGAAGCTGGGCCGCAGCCCGCTTTTGGTATCCGCCGCCAGGGTGAACTGCGACACCAGCAGCAAACCGCCGCCGATGTCCTTGAGGGACAGGTTCATCTTGCCGTCCTCGTCACTGAACACCCGATAGTTAAGCAGCTTGTGCAGCAGTTTGTCGGCGCTTTCGGGCGTATCTGAAGGCTCGACGGCCACCAGTACCAGCAAACCCTGGTCGATCGAGCCTACCACCTCACCCGCGACCTCGACCCGGGCGCCACGCACCCGCTGCAACAGGCCCTTCATGCTTCTTCAGGCGGCAGGTCGAGCAAGCGCCGGGCCATTTCGCCGGTCGCACGTACCAGTGCGTCGGTGATACCCGGCTCGGATGCCGCATGCCCGGCCTCGCGGATCACCTGCAACTCGCTGTTGGGCCAGGCCTGATGCAGTTCCCAGGCGTTATCCAGCGTGCAGATCATATCGTAGCGGCCATGGATGATGACGCCAGGCAGATGGGCGATCTTGTGCATATCGCGAATCAGCTGGTTGGGCTCCAGGAAGGAGTTGTTAGTGAAGTAATGGCATTCGATACGTGCGATGGACAAGGCGCGCTGCGGCTCGGAAAACCGCTCCACATGCTGTGGGCTCGGGCACAGGCCCAACATGCGGCCTTCCCAGCCCGACCAGGCTTTGGCCGCGTGCATCTGGGCGATCTGGTCATTGCCGGTCAGGCGCTTGTGGTAAGCGGCGATCATGTCGTGGCGCTCCTCCACCGGGATCGGGGCCACGTAGTCCTGCCAGTAATCCGGGAACAGGCGGCTCGCGCCCTCCTGGTAGAACCAGCGAATATCCTGGGGGCGGGCGAGGAAGATGCCGCGCACGATCAGGCCGAGCACACGCTCGGGATGGGTTTGCGCGTAGGCCAGGGCCAGGGTCGAGCCCCAGGAGCCGCCGAACAGCACCCACTTGTCGATGCCCAGGTGCTCGCGGATGCGTTCAAGGTCGGCGACCAGATCCCAAGTGGTGTTGTTCTCCAGGCTCGCCCTTGGCGTGGAGCGGCCGCAGCCACGCTGGTCGAAGGTGACAATATGGTAGAGGTTCGGGTCGAAATAGCAGCGGCTCTGGGCGTCGCAACCGGAGCCGGGGCCGCCATGGATGAACACGACAGGCAAGCCTTCGGGGGAGCCACTTTCATCGACATACAGGGTGTGGGTGTCATCGACAGCCAGATCGTGCCGGGCGTAGGGTTTGATCTGCGGGTACCAAGTCTGCATTGCGTGCTCCGTAGGGTGTCGGGTTCATCCCTGGGGGGACGTCTATTATTTTGCCGTTTGGCATCATAAACCCGAATTGTGCAATGAGCATGTCCTTGAGCACTTAGACCTGTGTCAGCAGTTCGCGCCTCAGGTAACCAAGCAGATAGTCATACAGCCGATCCACCTCCGGCACCTGGCCGCGAGCCCGCAAACAACCGTGGGCCAGCCCTTTGCCGGGATGGCGGTGTGTCAGTTGATAAAAGTGTTGCTGAACCACCGTTATCGCAGGCAAGCCAGCTCCCACATTTGGAGCGCATTCTCATGATAGAGCGCGGTCAAGCGTGGGAGCGGGCTTGCTCGCGAAAGCTATTGCAGCAGCACCAACAATTACCGGTAGTGCTTCTGCCCCCAAGCCAACAGCCCTTCCAGCAACTGCCTCAACACCACCTGCGTCGGCTCGGCCAAATCATGGCGATAACGGAACGGCTCGAACTCCTCCATATAGGTGCTCTGGCACAACTCCAGCTGCACCGCATGGATATCCTGCGCCGGGTTGCCGTAGTGACGGGTGATATGGCCGCCCTTGAAGCGCCCATTCAGCACATGGGTGTATTGCGGATGCTGGGCGCAGATGGCTTCCAGCTGGCTGGCCAGCTGCGGGTCGCACGCAGCGCCGTTGAAGGTACCCAAATTGAAGTCCGGCAATTTGCCGTCAAACAGGTGCGGGATCACCGAGCGGATCGAGTGCGCGTCGAACAGCAACGCATAACCGAACTCGGCCTTGAGGCGTGCCAGTTCTTCTTGCAGTTGACGGTGGTACGGCCCCCAGATTTTTTGCAGGTAGCTGGCCCGTTCTTCGTCGGAGGGCGTTTGCCCTTCACGGAACAACGGCACGCCGTCGAACAGCGTCTCGGGGTACAGGCCGGTCGTAGCGCCGGCATACAGCGGCGTGTTGTCGGAAGGCCGGTTGAGGTCGATGACAAACCGCGAGTACTGCGCAGCCAGGGTGCTGGCGCCCAGTTCTTCGGCAAAGTCATACAACAGGGGGATATGCCAGTCGGTGTCCGGCAGGCTTTGCGCCTCGGGGATCAACCCGGCCTCGACCGCAGGGGTGAGGCGCAGGCCGGCGTGGGGCATGCTGATCAGCAGCGGTACACGGCCTTGTTTGAACGTCAGAACCTTATCCACAACAGCATCCTCTCAAACAGTGACGTCGACGCCGTGGCGCACGACGCGTTTATCCAGTTCGCCACCCAGCCAGTAGGCCAGGTCGGCGGGGCGGTCGATCTGCCAGGCGACAAAGTCCGCGACCTTGCCCACTTCCAGGGAACCATGGGTATCACCCAGGCCCAACGCGGTGGCCGCGTGTTGCGTGGCGCCGGCCAGGGCTTCTTCCGGGGTCATGCGGAACAGGGTGCAGGCCATGTTCAGCATCAGCCGCACCGACAGCGCCGGCGAGGTGCCGGGGTTGAGGTCGCTGGCGATGGCGATCTTCACGCCGTGTTTGCGCAGGGCCTCCATGGGCGGCAGTTGGGTTTCACGCAGGAAGTAAAAAGCCCCCGGCAGCAACACGGCGACGGTGCCGGCAGCGGCCATGGCGATGGCGTCTTCTTCGGTCATGAATTCCAGGTGGTCGGCCGACAGCGCCTGGTAGCGCGCCGCCAGGCTTGAGCCGTGCAACGACGAGAGTTGCTCGGCGTGCAGCTTCACCGGCAGGCCAAGTTGCTGAGCAACCTTGAACACCCGCTCGACCTGTTCAGTGGAAAACGCCAGGTACTCACAGAAGGCATCGACCGCATCCACCACCCCCTCGGCGGCCAGGGCCGGCAGCATCTGGCTGCAGATGTGCTCGATGTAGTCGTCGGCGCGGTCCTTGTACTCCGGCGGCAACGCATGGGCGGCCAGGCAGGTGGCGCGCACGCTGACCGGCAGTGCTTCACCCAGGCGCCGGGCCACGCGCAGCATCTTGCGTTCGTTGGCCAGGTCCAGGCCGTAGCCGGACTTGATTTCCACGGTGGTCACGCCGTCACGCAAAAGGCTGCGCAGACGCTTTTCAGCGCTCAGGAACAATTCATCTTCCGTCGCTGCACGCGTGGCACGCACAGTGCTGGCAATGCCGCCGCCCTTGGCCGCGATCTCGGCGTAGCTGACACCTTCGAGGCGCTGCTCGAATTCGCCGCTGCGATTACCACCAAACACCGCATGGGTGTGGCAGTCGATCAGCCCGGGGGTGACCCACGCGCCTTGCAAGTCATGCACCTGGGCGTAATCCGCCGTCGGCGCCTGGCTGCGGGGGCCGACCCACTCGATGAGCGAGCCGGCAGTCACCATGGCGGCATCCTCGATGATCGAGTATTTGCCATTGGCCATGGTTGCGACGTGGCAGTGTTGCCAAAGCGTTTTCATCAACGCCTCCCTAAGTTATCGATGAGACAAGACCGGGTCGTAATCGACCTTGGCCGTTTGCCCGGCGGCAGGCTTGACCCACAGCCAGTAGGCGATGATCAGCAGCACGATCCACACGGCGCCCACCATCAACGCCGCCTGGGTGTCCGGGAAGTAACCGAGTACACCAAACACAAACAGCATGAACACAATGGCCGCTGCCGGCGCATAGGGCCAGAACGGCACCGGGAATTTCAGTTCGGCGACCTGCGCCTTGGTCATGGAGCGGCGCATGGCGACCTGGGTAAACAGGATCATCAGCCAGACCCACACGGTGGCGAAGGTGGCAATCGAAGCGATCAGCAGGAACACGTTTTCCGGGATCAGGTAGTTGAGCACCACACCGCCGAGCAAGGCGGCGCCCATGACCACCACGGTCATCCATGGCACGCCTTGTTTGGACAATTGCGCGAAGCCCTTGGGCG
This sequence comes from Pseudomonas sp. FDAARGOS_380, assembly GCF_002591235.1. Classification (NCBI taxonomy): domain Bacteria; kingdom Pseudomonadati; phylum Pseudomonadota; class Gammaproteobacteria; order Pseudomonadales; family Pseudomonadaceae; genus Pseudomonas; species Pseudomonas sp. FDAARGOS_380. The sequence continues at coordinate 1,370,355 of NZ_CP023969.1, forward strand.
CCTGCCCTTGTTGAGCCAGGCCGTACATCATGCGGCCGGCGCCAAAGATGTCGCTGTTGATCGCCGACACTGCCGCCGAGATCACCACGATATTGAGGATAGTCGCCGCCGAGCCAATCCCCAGGTTGCTGAAGATCTGCACGAACGGACTGCCCTGGCTGCCGATCTGCGGCCACGGGTAGATCGCCATCAACACGAACAGGGTCAGCACGTAGAACAGCAGGATACGCAGCGGCACCGCGTTGATTGCCTTGGGGATCACGCGCTGCGGGTCCTTGGCTTCACCGGCGGTGATGCCAATGATTTCGATGCCGCCAAAGGCGAACATCACCACCGCAAACGAGGCAATCAACCCGCCGATGCCGTTAGGCATGAAGCCACCGTGGGCCCACAGGTTGCTCAGGCCGCTGGCCTGGGTTTCGCCTGCCGAGTGAATGCCGAACAACATGATGCCGAAGCCGCCGAGGATCATCGCCACAATGGCGCCGACCTTGAGCAGTGACAGCCAGAACTCCATCTCGCCAAAGACTTTGACGTTGCACAGGTTCAGGCCGCCGATCAAAAACACGATGCCCAGCACCCAGACCCAACGGGCCACTTCGGGAAACCAGAAGCCCATGTAGATGCCGAACGCGGTAACGTCGGCAAGGCAGACGATGATCATTTCAAAGGCGTAGGTCCAGCCGAGGATAAACCCGGCCATCGGCCCCAGGTAGGTGCTGGCGTAGTGGCCGAAGGAGCCGGACACCGGGTTGTGCACGGCCATCTCGCCGAGGGCGCGCATCACCATGAAGACGGCGGCGCCGCCGATCAGGTAGGCCAGCAGCACGGCCGGGCCGGCCATCTGGATGGCGGAGGCCGAGCCATAGAACAGCCCGGTGCCGATCGCGGAACCCAGGGCCATGAAGCGAATATGTCGGGCGTTGAGCCCGCGTTTCAAACCTTTTTCTGGCTGGTGCATTTCTCTTCCCTAATTATTCTTATCCGAGAAAAACGCGCCCTCACCTGTAGGAGCGAGCTTGCTCGCGAAAAACCTGAGAGCGCTGATGTGTGTCAGGTTTAACGCGTAATCGTTGGCGATTTTCGCGAGCAAGCTCGCTCCTACAGTGGGGGCGGCGGCGTGTTAGAGACTTGGCAGCAACTTGGCCGGCACCAGCTCATTCAGGCAGCGGCTGGCGAGCAGTTCGCTGGCGGCGTTGATGTCCGGGGCGAAGAAACGGTCCTTGTCATAGAACGCCACTTTGCCGCGCAGGATGCCACGGGCTTTTTCCAGCTTGGGCGAGGTCTTCAGGCCGTCGCGCAGGTCCAGGCCCTGGCACGCCGCGAGCCATTCCACCGCGAGGATGCCTCGGGTGTTCTCGGCCATTTCCCACAAACGCTTGCCCGCAGCCGGGGCCATGGACACGTGGTCTTCCTGGTTGGCCGAGGTCGGCAAGCTGTCGACGCTATGGGGATGGGCCAGCGCCTTGTTCTCGCTGGCGAGCGCGGCGGCAGTCACCTGGGCGATCATGAAACCGGAGTTCACCCCGCCATTGCCCACCAGAAACGGCGGCAGTTGCGACATGTGCTTGTCCATCATCAACGAAATCCGGCGCTCGCTCAGGGAGCCGATTTCGGCAATGGCCAGCGCCATGTTGTCGGCAGCCATGGCCACCGGTTCGGCGTGGAAGTTGCCACCGGAAATCACGTCGCCCTCGGCGGCGAAGACCAGCGGGTTATCCGACACTGCGTTGGCTTCTACCACCAGCACTTCGGCGGCCTGGCGCAATTGAGTCAGGCAGGCGCCCATAACCTGTGGCTGGCAACGCAGGGAATACGGGTCTTGTACCTTGTCGCAGTTCTGGTGCGATTGGGACACCTGGCTGCTCTCACCGAGCAGGTCGCGATAGGCCGCTGCCGAGTCGATCTGACCACGTTGGCCACGCGCCGCATGAATACGCGCATCGAACGGCGAGCGCGAACCCAGTACCGCTTCCACAGTGAGGCCGCCGCACGCGAGGGCACCGGCGAACAGGTCTTCGCCTTCGAACAGGCCACGCAGGGCATAGGCCGTGGACACCTGGGTGCCGTTGAGCAGGGCCAGGCCTTCTTTGGCGGCCAGGGTCAGCGGCGTGAGGCCGGCGATTTTCAGCGCTTCGGTGGCTTCCAGCCATTCGCCGTTGTGGCGCGCTTTGCCTTCGCCAAGCAGTACCAGGGACATGTGCGCCAGCGGCGCCAGGTCACCGGAGGCGCCGACCGAACCCTTGAGCGGAATGTGCGGGTACACCTCGGCGTTGATCAACGCGATCAGCGCGTCGATCACCTGGCGACGAATCCCGGAGAAACCACGGCTCAGGCTGTTGACCTTGAGCACCATGACCAGTCGCACCAGCGCATCGCTGATCGGCTCACCGACGCCAGCAGCATGGGAGAGCACCAGGGAGCGCTGGAGATTTTCCAGGTCTTCGCTGGCGATGCGGGTCGAGGCCAACAGGCCGAAACCGGTGTTGATGCCATAGGCGGTGCGGTTCTCGGCGAGAATCTGCTCCACACAGGCAACGCTGGCTTCGATCTGGGCCGAGGCGCTGTCATCCAGGCGGAGGGTTACTGGCTGCTGGTAGATGGCACGCAGTTGGGCGAGGCTCAGTTGGCCTGGAATCAGGTTTAGCGCAGTCACATTCATTCTCCTTGTGAATTGTTCTTAGGTGTTCAGTGCAAATTCGGTAATGCAGTGTCTTTAAGCAGCTGGGCAGCGGCGGCAATATCCGGCGCCAGCCAGCGGTCCTGCTCATAGGCGGGGACCACTTCGCGCAGCAGACGCCAGGCGCGGTCGGTACCGGCGCCGAAGCGCTGGTCCTTGAGAAACTCGAAAGCCTGGGCCGCCAGCAGGTACTCGATGGCAAGAATCTGGGTGACGTTGGCCAGCACCCGGTGCAGCTTGAGCGCGGCATTGGTGCCCATGCTCAAGTGGTCTTCCTGCAGGCCCGAGGTGACGAAGTTGTCGAGCACGGCAGGTTGCGCCAACTGGCGGTTCTGCCCACACAACGACGCGGCGACGTACTGCACGATCATCATCCCGGAGTTGACGCCCGGGTTGCTCACCAGAAAGGCTGGCAGGCCGCTGACATGCGGGTTGACCAGGCGGTCCAGGCGGCGCTCGGCCACCGAGCCGATCTCGGCCATGGCGATGGCGAGCATATCGGCCGCCATCGCGACGGACTGCCCGTGGGGGTTGGCCTGGGACACCACGCGGTAATTGTCCGGCGTGCCCAGCACCAGCGGGTTGTCGGTGGCGCTGTTGAGTTCGGTCTCGATCTGGCGCGTGGCGTGTTCCACCTGGTCGCGGGCCGCGCCGTGAATCTGCGGGATCGAGCGAATGCTCAAGGCGTCCTGGGTGCGAATACCTTTACTGCTGGCAATCACCTCACTGCCGTCGAGCAGGGCACGCAGGTTGATACCTACTTGCTGCATGCCAGGATGCGGCTTGAGAGCAATGATTTCTTCGTCGAAGGCGTCGATTTGGCCGCGCTGGGCTTCGAAACTCATGGCACCGATCACGTCGGCCCATTGCAGCAAATGATGCGCATCGGCCAGGGCCAGGCAACTCAGGCCGGTCATGCACGGCGTGCCATTGACCAGGCACAGGCCGTCCTTGGCACCGAGTACCACCGGCTGCAAGCCTTCAGCCTGTAACGCGTGTTGCGCCGTGACGATCTGGCCGCGGTAGCTCACATTGCCAACGCCCAACAGGGCCACGCCGATATGGGCCATGTGGGTCAGGTACCCCACCGAGCCTTGGGACGGCACTTGCGGGGTGATGCCGTGGTTGAGCAGCGCCAGCAGCGCGTGCACCACCTGCGGATGCAGGCCGGACTTGCCGTGGCTGTAGTTGATGATCGCCGCGCAGATGATCGCGCGGGTTTGCTCATCGCTGAGCACCGGGCCGACGCCACAGGCATGGCTCAGCAGCGTATTGCGCGACAGTTGGCTCAGTTGCTCGGTCTTGAGCGAGACGTTGCACAGCGCGCCCAGGCCGGTGTTGACGCCATAGGCGCGCTCGCCGCTGGTGACGATGCGCTGCACGATGGCTTGGGCATTGTCGATGCGCGCCCAGGCGTGGCCGGAGAGTTCGAGCACGGCGCCGTGACGGGCAACGGCGGTGACGTCCTGCCAGCGCATTGGGGTGTCGGCGATGATGATTTTGGTTGCCTGGGACATCTTTATACCTTCTTCAATTCTTAGGCAGCATTGCCGGCCTCTTCGCGAGCAAGCCCGCTCCCACAGGGGGAATGCATTCCAAATGTGGGAGCGGGCTTGCTCGCGAAAGCGCCAGCAGCCTCACCACACAGCCCGGATCAGACCACCGCCGCCCGCCGCTGAACAAAGCGGTCCACATACTCATCCGCCGGCGAGTGCAGAATCTCTCGCGGGGTGCCGACCTGGATCAGCTTGCCGTCCTTGAGGATCGCAATGCGGTTGCCGATGCGCACGGCCTCGTCGAGGTCGTGGGTGATGAATACGATGGTCTTGTGCAGGGTCTTTTGCAGCTCCAGCAACTGGTCTTGCATCTCGGCGCGGATCAACGGGTCGAGGGCGCTGAAGGCTTCGTCCATCAGGATGATGTCGGTGTCGGCCGCCAAGGCGCGAGCCAGGCCCACGCGCTGGCGCATGCCGCCGGACAACTGGTGCGGGTATTTGTTTTCGTAGCCTTTGAGGCCCACGGTTTCGATCCAGTGCAACGCACGTTCGGCGCAGACCTGCTTGGTCTCGCCACGCACTTTGAGGCCGTAGGCAACGTTGTCGAGCACGCTCTTGTGCGGCAGCAGGCCGAAGCTCTGGAACACCATGCTGATCTTGTGCCGACGGAATTGGCGCAGGGCTTCCATGTCCAGTTGCAGGATGTCTTCGCCGTCCACCAGGATCGCGCCGCTGGTGGGGTCGATCAGGCGGTTGAAGTGGCGCACCAGGGTGGATTTGCCCGAACCCGACAAGCCCATGATCACAAAGATCTCACCGGTGCCGATGCTCAGGGACAGGTCATTCACGCCGACCACGCAACCGGTCTCGGCCAGTACCTGGTCTTTGGTCTTGCCCTGGCCGACCATGGCCAGCGCATCCTGGGCGCGCGCGCCGAAAATCTTGAAGACGTTTTTGACTTCGATTTTGCTGACAGTCGTCATTTGCTCGCCTCATGCCGTGGGCGGCCATAAGCCTGGGTAATGCGGTCGATGACCACTGCAAGAATCACGATCGCCAGCCCGGCTTCAAGGCCACGGCCAACGTTGAGGGTCTGGATGCCGACGAGCACGTCTTCACCCAAGCCACGGGCACCGATCATCGAGGCGATCACCACCATCGACAGCGCCATCATGGTGGTCTGGTTGATACCGGCCATGATGCTTGGCAGCGCCAGCGGCAATTGCACGCCGAACAGTTGCTGCCAACGGTTGGCACCGAAGGCGTTGATAGCTTCCATGACTTCGCCATCGACCTGGCGTATGCCCAGGTCTGTGAGGCGAATCAGCGGCGGCGCGGCGTAGATCACCGTGGCGAAAATCGCCGGGACCTTGCCCAGGCCGAACAGCATCAGCACCGGGATCAGGTACACGAAGCTGGGCATGGTTTGCATGATGTCCAGCAGCGGCATCAGCACCGAGCGCAGGCGATTACTGCGCGCCGACAGGATGCCCAGGGGTATGCCGATCAACACCGAGATCACCGTGGCCACCATCATCAATGCCAGGGTTTGCATCAGCTTGTCCCACAGGCCAACCGCGCCCACCAGGAACAGCAAGCCGACAATCACCGCCGTGGTCACCACCTTGCGGGTGGCGTGCCAGGCAATACCGCCGACGATGGCCAGCATCAGCCACCAGGGCGCCGCGCGCAGCAGGCCTTCCAGGTTGACGATGGCCCACAGCAGCGTGTCGGAGATGTGCCGGAACACATCGCCGTAGTTGGTGACCAGTGCGTCCACCCAACCGTTGACCCAGTCGGCGATGGAAAAGGTAAAACTCTCAGGAAACATATCGTGCTCTCGATCCAGTGGGTTGTGGCCAGCCGCCCGGCCACCCTTGAGGGTAGCCGTGCACCCTTGACCTACAAGGCCGCGTCGATTTTCTTGGCTGCGTCTTCGCTCACCCAGGCGTGCCAGACTTCAGGATGTTCCTTGAGAAATATTTTCGCCAGTTTCGGCGACTCGATCCGCTCCTTGGCCATGCGGCCCAGGTTCTGGTTCAGCAGGTCGATGGGCAGGTTGACCTTTTCCAGCACGGCCACCAGTTCCGGGGCTTGCTCGTGGAAGGTCTTGGACAAGCCGACCTTGATGCTCACGGTTTTATCCACGCCGGGCTTTTCTTCCAGCTTGACCAGGTCGACCTGGCCCATCAGCGGCGTCGGTGACCAGTAGTAGAACAGGATCGGCTCGCCGCGTTTGTAGCTCGACAGCACCGCCGCATCCAGCGCCGGGCCGGTGCCCGGGCGGAAGTTGGTGTAGGTGCTTTCCAGGCCGTAGCTCTTGAGCATTTCGCTGTTGTCCAGCTCGCAGGTCCAGCCGGCCGGGCAGTTGTAGAAGCGGCCTTTGGACGGCTCTTCCTGATCCTTGAACACCGAGGCGTATTTGGCCAGGTCGGCGATGTTTTTCAGGTCCGGCGCCTTGGCTTCCAGCTTGCGCTTGGCGTCGCCTTCGATCACATAGCGCGGCACGTACCAACCTTCGACCGCGCCGACCACCGGAGCCCCGACACCGACGACTTTGCCGGCCTTCTCGGCTTTGTTCCAGACCTCGCTGCGGCCTACCCACTCCTCGGCGAACACTTGGATGTCGTTACTGCCCAGGGCGTTTTCCATGGTGATGGAGTTACCCGGCAAGCTGTCGGTTTTGCAGTCGTAGCCTTTTTCCAGCACGGTTTGCAGGATGTCGGTGAGCAACATGCCGCTTTCCCAATTCAGGCCGGCGAATTTCACCGGCTTGCCGGATTCACACCAGCCGGCCGCCTGGGCGCCGGCGCTTGCCAGCACGCCAGCGGCGAACAACGTAGCCAGCAAGGTCTTATTCATAGTCATTGTTGTGACGCTCCCAATCATGAAATGGATTACGGCAGTCAGTAGGCGTCCTGCCCTGTCCACGTCCCATCAGGCTTGTGTAGCCAGCTCGTTTGTTATGGGTGAAGCGCCCTGCTCTTTTGGCAGGATCAGGTGATCGGGTACCGTGCCGTGCCATTTTTTTGCACACACGTAATACAGGGCCGCCGGCAGTACCAGGCCGATGATCCAGGAGATATCCACATCCCCCAGCGCGGCCACCAAGGGGCCGGTGTAGAACTTGGTGGAGATGAACGGCAACTGCACCAGCACGCCGAATACGTAGACGCTGATGCCCAGCAGGTTCCAGCGGCCGTAGCGACCGTTCGGGTCGGCCAGCGCTGGCACGTCATAACGCTCGCGGGTGATGCAGTAGTAATCCACCAGGTTGATCGCGCTCCAGGGCGTAAAGAACGCCAACAGGAACAGGATGAACGACTTGAATGCACCGAGAAATGAGTGCTGGCCGAGCAACGCGATCAGCGTGGCCGTGCCGACAATCAACAGCACGAACACCAGACGCTGCAGACGCGTGACTTCCAGGCGCCCACGAAAGCCGCTGATGATAGTGGCGATGCACATGAAGCTGCCGTAGGAATTGAGCGTCGAGATGGTGACCTTGCCGAACGCGATGCTGAAGTACAGCAACGCAGCGGTGGCCCCCGTGCCGCTCAAGCCCACGATGTACGCCACCTCGTGGCCGGCAAACTGCCCGTTGGACATGGCCGCGGCAAACACGCCGAGAACCATCGCCACTTGGGCACCGATGACCGAACCTGCGCCAGCAGCCAGAAAGGTTTTCACCGATGACGTGCGGCTCGGCAGATAACGCGAGTAGTCCGCCACGTAAGGGCCGAAGGCGATCTGCCAGGAGGCCGCAAGTGACACGGCCAAAAGGAAGCTGCTCCAGCTGAAGTGGCGGATTTGCAGGAGCGCGCCAACGTCGGTCTGGCTCATCAGGCGGCTGAACAGGTACACAAAAGCAACCACGCCAATCAGGCTGGCGACCCGGCCGATGAAGTGAATCACGCGGTAACCCAGCACCGTAACCAGCACGATGACACTGGCGAAGATCAGGATGCCGACGCTGTCGCTGACCCCGAACAACTGGCCCAGCGCCTGGCCCGACAGCACGGTACCGGTGGCGGTAAAGCCCAGGTACATCAAGCACACCAGCACAATCGGAATGGCCGCGCCATACACGCCGAACTGCACCCGACTGGAAATCATCTGCGGCAGGCCAAGCTTGGGCCCTTGCGCCGCATGCAGCGCCATGACGCCACCGCCGATCAGTTGACCGATGAGCAAGCCGATCAACGACCAGAACACATCACCGCCCAGCACCACGGCCAACGCCCCGGTGACAATCGCAGTGATCTGCAGGTTGGCACCCATCCACAGGGTGAATTGACTGAATAGACGACCATGTCTTTCCGCTTCCGGGATGTAGTCGATCGAACGTTTCTCGATCAACGGGGTGGTGTCGTTTGCAGCCATGTTGTTCAACCTCTGATGGATTGTTTTGTATGCATCTTGCTCTTCTGTGGGAGCTGGCTTGCCTGCGATAGCATCGCCTCGGTCTTACTGTCAGACCGCGTCGTCTGCATCGCAGGCAAGCCAGCTCCCACAGGTTCTACGCCAGCCGTTACTTGATCATCGGCAGGTTCAGGCCCTGCTCTTTAGCGCAGTCGATAGCAATCTGGTAACCCGCATCGGCATGGCGCATCACCCCGGTCGCCGGGTCGTTGTGCAGCACGCGGGCAATCCGCTCGGCCGCTTCGTCAGTACCGTCGCAGACAATCACCATCCCTGAGTGCTGGGAGAAGCCCATGCCCACACCACCCCCGTGGTGCAGCGAGACCCAGGTGGCGCCGCTCGCGGTGTTGAGCAAGGCGTTGAGCAATGGCCAGTCGGACACAGCGTCGGAGCCGTCCTGCATGGCTTCGGTTTCGCGGTTCGGGCTGGCGACCGAGCCGGAGTCCAGGTGGTCACGGCCGATCACGACCGGCGCGGACAGCTCGCCGCTGCGCACCATTTCGTTGAACGCCAGGCCCAACTTGGCACGCTGGCCCAGGCCGACCCAGCAGATACGTGCCGGCAGGCCCTGGAAGCTGATGCGCTCGCGAGCCATGTCCAGCCAGTTGTGCAGGTGGGCGTCGTCCGGGATCAGTTCTTTGACTTTGGCGTCGGTCTTGTAGATGTCCTGCGGGTCACCAGACAGCGCCGCCCAGCGGAACGGGCCGATGCCACGGCAGAACAGTGGGCGGATGTAGGCCGGTACGAAACCTGGGAAGTCGAACGCGTTTTCCACGCCTTCTTCCTGGGCCATCTGGCGGATGTTGTTGCCGTAGTCGAAGGTCGGGATGCCTTGCTTCTGGAATTCGAGCATGGCTTTGACGTGTACGGCCATCGACTGCTTGGCGGCCTTGATCACGGCGGCCGGCTCGGTCTTGGCGCGAGCGCGGTATTCGTCCCAGGTCCAGCCGGCCGGCAGGTAACCGTTGAGTGGGTCGTGGGCGCTGGTCTGGTCGGTGACCATGTCCGGGCGCACGCCACGCTTGACCAGTTCTGGCAGGATCTCTGCGGCGTTGCCCAGCAACGCAATGGAGATGGCCTTGCCTTCCTTGGTGTACTTGGCGATGCGCGCCAGGGCGTCGTCGAGGTCGGTGGCCTGCTCGTCGACGTAACGGCTGTTCAGGCGGAAGTCGATGCTGACTTGTTGGCACTCGATGTTCAGCGAGCAGGCGCCGGCGAGGGTCGCGGCCAATGGCTGCGCACCGCCCATGCCGCCGAGGCCGGCGGTGAGCACCCAACGACCGGTCAGGTCGCTGTTGTAGTGTTGGCGGCCGGCTTCGACGAAGGTTTCGTAGGTGCCTTGAACGATGCCTTGGCTGCCGATGTAGATCCAACTGCCGGCGGTCATCTGGCCGTACATGGCCAGGCCCTTGGCATCCAGTTCGTTGAAATGCTCCCAGCTGGCCCAGTGCGGCACCAGGTTGGAGTTGGCGATCAGCACGCGGGGGGCGTTGCTGTGGGTCTTGAACACGCCGACCGGCTTACCGGATTGCACCAGCAAGGTTTCGTCATCGTTCAGATTGGTGAGGCTCTCGACGATCTGGTCGTAGCACTCCCAGTTGCGCGCCGCGCGGCCGATACCGCCGTACACCACCAGTTCCTTGGGGTTCTCGGCCACTTGCGGGTCGAGGTTGTTCATCAGCATGCGCAGCGGCGCTTCGGTCAGCCAGCTTTTGGCGGTGAGCTTGTTACCGCGGGCGGCGCGGATTTCGACGTCACGGTATTTTGTAGGCTTGGTCACAGCTAGGACTCCTCGGCGATCGATGCGCGGACATGGATGGTGCGAGGTCTTACGCACACATCCTTACTTGTATGTACAAGCATATGCAATCAAGCGGCCAACTTTTGAACTGAGCCCTGCAGATTTTTTTCGCAGCTGCGCGCAAGCCTTGATAATCAAGGCTTGGAGGTTTGATGAAATTTCTTACGGAGGCGTTTTACAGCAGAGAGGATTTGTCACGACAGCGAAGCTTTGCGTCACGCTGGGGCATTCGGTAACAAATTGGTGCGCGGAGTGGAAACAGATTGTGTGAGTAATACAAAAACAATGTGGGAGCTGGCTTGCCTGCGATAGCGGTGTGTCAGCCAGCACATCCTAGGCTGATACACCGCTATCGCAGCATAGGTATCTACACAACTTTGTGGGCTGTAGCAGCAGACGGTAACCACGATGCGAAGCGAGTCGCTCTTGATCTTGCTCTTGATCTGCTTTTGATCTCTGGCGCCCCGTTAAACCACGCTGGCCGGAATTCGACAGGGATTTGGGGGGTAAACCGGCAGGGATGCCGGTTTAGCCGCCCCGCGCCATGGATGGCGCGTGGCGGCGGCCCCCCAAATCACTGGCGGATTACGGGCACACCGAGCCTAAGCGAGGTGCCGAGTGGTGGGGCAAGAGCGTTTTGCTTACTTTTGCGCTGTTCAAAAGTGAGCCGCCGTCAGGGCGGAACCCTAAGTAGCCGTTACCGCAGCAATGGATATGTACACAATCCAACTGTGTTGACTGCCAGGCCGCCTTCGCGAGCAAGCCCGCTCCCACATTTGGATCGCCGGGCGTCAGGTAAATATGCGCTGGCCGCCGGGGCCGTCACGGGAGCAAGCTTCCTCTCCACAGGTCATGCGTCGCATTAAAGTTGTGTAGATACCTATGGCTATCGCAGGCAAGCCAGCTCCCACAGTTTTTAACCGCGCGCGGTCAGTTCGATGATGCAGCAGCGGCCAGTGACGCAGATATCCAGCAGGCCCGTGTTACCGTCCACTTGCAGGCAATCATGGTGACCGAGCTTCTCGCCCAGCACCTTCACTTCATCCGCCACGCTGAACACCAGCACCGTCTGCGCGGTGCTGAAAAACTGCTGCACGCCATCCACCCACTGCAAGCGTGCATGGTAACGCTGTGGCGAGTAGATCAGGTTGAAGTCGCGAATCGGCCCGGTGATCAAACGGCATGACACCTGGCTTTCGCCCTTGAACGCGAACGGCTGCAGCGGTAACAACCCACGTTGCTCCTCACCGTCTACGGTCAGCACCATGCCAGCGCCTTTGATCACCGTGATCACGCGCTGATAGCCGGCGAAAGTGGAAAAGCCACCCGACTCGGCGATGTCGGCGATCGACAGGCGCCAGCCAAATCCATCCAGGCCGGTGCCCGCATCACGGGCGATTTCTTCAGTGCTGCCGCCACCGTTTTTCCACGGCATGCGCACGTAGTCGGCGGCGCGCCAGACTTTCACAGTACTCATTTGCTGAAACGTCCTTCCAGGCTATGACGGGAACCGGGGTGGATCAACCGCGCCGCCGTCACCGGCTGGCGCCCCGACCAGGTGCGTCGGCGAATCAACAGGCACGGCTCGCTCGGCTCGATCTGCAACAACTTGCACTCGGCGGCATCGGCGAGGATCGCCTCAACCACATGCTCACCCTCAGTCAACGGCGCGACCTGGTTCAAATAGGCGTAGGGGGTTTGCTGGGTGAAGTCCTGCTGCAGGTATTGCGGCGCGACCAGGGCGTTGACGAAACGGTCTTCGATTTGCACGGGAATGTCGTTCTCGTAATGCACGATCAACGAGTGAAACACCCGCCCGCCTTCGCGCATTTCCAAGGCAACGGCGCGCTCGGAGCCGGCGGCCTCTTCGCCCAGGGTGATCACCTGGCAGGTGTGCCGATGCCCGCGGGAGGCGATTTCATCGGCGATGTTGTGCACTTCAAACAGGGCTGACTGGCTTTTAGGCTCAGCCACGAACGTACCGACGCCTTGCATGCGCACCAGCAAACCTTCGGCGGTCAGCTCGCGCAGGGCGCGATTGATGGTCATGCGGCTGAAGCCCAACTGGCTGACCAACTCGCTTTCCGACGGCACGCGGTAATGGGGCGGCCAGTTGCCGTTGAGGATCTGCTGGCTGATCATCTGTTTGACGCGGGCATACAAGGGCGCCGGACTTTCGTCCATGTGGGCAGCCAGCGAAGAGTTGGCGGGCGGAGTCGGCACAGGGAATCCTTGCGGGGGAAAAAGATGCATAGATTGCCGGAGTTTACCGAGCAGGCAAACGTCTGTATATGTATATACAAATAAACACACGACCGGGGTGCCTTGATCATGTCCGCTTTCTTTGCCGAACGCGCACTGCTGCCTAATGGATGGGCCAACGATGTACGTCTTGAAGTCAGCGCCGATGGCCTGCTGACAAAGGTTGAGCCCAATGCCAGTGCAGAAGGCGCCGAACGGCTCAAGGGCCCGGTGTTGGCGGGCATGCCGAACCTGCATTCCCATGCCTTCCAACGTGCCATGGCAGGCTTGGCCGAAGTGGCCGGCAACCCCAATGACAGTTTCTGGACCTGGCGCGATTTGATGTACCGCATGGTCGGCAAGATCAACCCCGAGCAGTTACAGGTCATCGCGCGCCAGCTGTATATCGAAATGCTCAAGGCCGGCTACACCTCGGTGGCCGAGTTTCATTATGTGCATCACGATCTCAGCGGCCAGCCCTACGCCGACCGTACGGAACTGTCCCGCCAGATCAGCCAGGCGGCGGCCAGCAGCGGCATCGGCCTGACCTTGCTGCCGGTGCTCTACACCCACGCAGGCTTTGGCGGCCAGGCGCCAAATGAAGGCCAGCGACGGTTTATCAACAGCACTGAACACTACCTGGACCTGCAAGCCCGCTTGCAGCCCATTCTGGCGGCACAACCAGCGCAGCAACTGGGCCTGTGCTTCCATTCCCTGCGCGCCGTAACCCCCGAACAAATCCACACCGTGCTGGCCGCCAGTGACAAGGCCTGCCCGGTACATATCCACATCGCTGAACAGCAAAAAGAAGTCGACGACTGCCTGGCCTGGAGCGGCAAGCGCCCGCTGCAATGGCTGTATGACAATGTCGAGGTGGATGAACGCTGGTGCCTGGTGCATGCCACCCATGCCGATGCCGATGAAGTCACCCGCATGGCCAACAGCCGAGCGATTGCCGGTTTGTGCCTGACCACCGAAGCCAACCTGGGCGATGGGATATTCCCGGCGGTGGACTTCCTCGCCCAAGGTGGGCGCATGGGTATCGGCTCCGACAGCCATGTATCAGTGAGTGTGGTGGAAGAATTGCGTTGGCTGGAATACGGCCAGCGCCTGCGTGATCAGCGGCGTAATCGGCTGTACCGCAGTGACCAACCGATGGTGGGTCGCACGCTGTTCGATGCTGCGCTGGACGGTGGCGCACAAGCGCTGGGCCAGCCGATTGGTCGGCTGCAAGTGGGCAAGCGTGCGGATTGGATTGTGCTGGACGGTAACGACCCGTACCTGGCGACGGCCAGTGAGGATGGGATTCTCAACCGCTGGCTATTTGCCGGTGGTGATCGGCAAGTGCGCGATGTACTGGTCAATGGCAAGTGGGTGGTGCGAGACGGGCATCATGCTGGCGAAGAAGACAGCCGCCAGGCATTCACCCAGGTCCTGAAGGACTTGCTGCACTAACGGCCAATCCATAACAACTGTGGGAGCTGGCTTACCTGCGATACAGACAACTCGGTGCATCAGTTACACCGGGTTGATGCTATCGCAGGCAAGCCAGCTCCCACATTGGATTGAGGCTACTCAGGATTACTGAGAGGACTTTGCCATCTGCTTGTCCGACGTACGCCAGATCAGCCGCGTGGTGTCGTACCCTTGCTGTCGCGCCCTGCTCAGCAGGTCTTCGCGGGTATCGGCACTCACCGTCGGCGTGCGCGACAGGATCCACATATAGCGCCGGCTCGGGCTGCCGACGATGGCGGTCTTGTAGTCATCGCTGACGTACAACACCCAGTAGTCGCCCTTGGCAACGCCCGGCAACAGTGACGTAAACCAGTTATTGAATTCCACCCACAGCTTGTCGGTCTTGCCTGGCACCTGCGGCGTTGCCGTGCCTTTGGCTTCTTGCCATTTCCACTCAGGCGTCAGGCAGCGGTTGAACACCGACATGTCACCATCAGGCAGCAAGGTATAGCGGGCTTCGGATTGCGCACAGTTGCGCTGGAAGTACATCGGCAACCGGGCCAACTCATACCAGGTGCCCTGGTAACGCTTGAGGTTGACGTTGCTCGCCGTCTTGGGTTGCAGATCATCGCCAGAATGGCTGGCACAGCCCGCCAAAAACAGGCTGGCGCAAAGGAACAAAACAAAACGCATCATTCTTCTTCTCCCGCAGGCTCGCGCCCCGGTTTACTTCAGGCCTTGCCCGGAAAACATCAGAACTTTGTCACCGGCGTACTGCACGCTGATAAAGCTGTTTTTATCGCCCCAGGTGCAGCTGGACATGCCCAGTGCGCCGGAACAATCGGTTGGCTTGCCCAGCAACGACTCCACCTCGGCCTTGGCCATGCCGGCTGAGAGCTTTTGGTAGTTTTCTTGGGTGACCTTGCTGCAAGCGGCTAAGAGCACGCAAAAAGCCAGCAGGGCGAGACGGCGTATAGACATGGATAAGCTCCTGGAGAGACAAAGCAGCTGGGGTATCTGCCAGAAGCTTAGAAGGGAAAAGGGGTGTCTGGTTCCCGACGAGCGAAAACAAAAAAGCCCCGAAAACGCTGAAACGTTTCGGGGCCCAGGGTAGGAGCGAGCTTGCTCGCGAAGAACGTTAATGATGACGCGGGCTGTCTGGATGCCCGCGTTGCCTGTCAGCTTTTCGCGAGCAAGCTCGCTCCTACTTGTGATAAGCCGTCACGCGCTCAACTTCTTCTTTCGAACCCAGGAACACCGCCACACGCTGGTGCAGGCCTTCCGGCTGGATGTCGAGGATACGCTGGTGGCCGTCGGTGGAAGCACCGCCTGCCTGTTCAACCAGGAACGACATCGGGTTGGCTTCGTACATCAGGCGCAGCTTGCCTGGCTTGGAGGGCTCGCGGCTGTCGCGTGGGTACATGAACAGGCCACCACGGGTCAGGATGCGGTGCACGTCGGCAACCATCGCGGCCACCCAGCGCATGTTGAAGTTCTTCTTCAACGGGCCTTCTTCGCCTTCCATCAGCTCGTTTACGTAGCGCTTCACCGGTTCTTCCCAGTGGCGCTGGTTGGACATGTTGATGGCAAATTCCTGGGTAGAAGCAGGAATCGAAATGTCTTCGTGGGTGAGTACGAAGCTGCCCATTTCACGGTCCAGGGTAAAGCCTTTGACGCCATCGCCCAGGGTCAGCACCAGCATGGTCTGTGGGCCGTAGATTGCGTAGCCGGCAGCGACTTGCTCAGTGCCTGGCTGCAGGAAGGCCTTTTCGTTCAGGGCTTCGTTCTGGCTCAGGTATTCGTTGGGGCACCGCAGTACCGAGAAGATGGTGCCAACCGGTGCGTTGATGTCGATGTTGGACGAACCGTCCAGGGGGTCGAATACCAAGAGGTATGCGCCCTTCGGGTATTTGCCTGGGATCTGGTAGGCATTGTCCATTTCTTCGGACGCCATGCCGGCCAGGTGGCCGCCCCATTCGTTGGCTTCGAGCAGGATTTCGTTGGACAGCACGTCCAGCTTCTTCTGCACTTCGCCCTGCACGTTTTCAGTGCCCATGCTGCCCAGGACACCGCCCAGTGCGCCTTTGGAAACGGCGTGGCTGATTTCCTTGCAAGCACGCGCCACCACTTCGATAAGGAAGCGCAGATCGGCAGGCGTGTTGTTGCTGCGGGTCTGCTCGATCAAATAGCGACTCAAGGTAACGCGGGACATGGACGGCTCCGGAGAATGGGGGGGCTAAAAACCCGCGCAGTTTAGCGCGAGTCGGGGCTGATTTCCTCTAATCAGAGGATTTAACGCCAATAGAGTTCACGCAACGGAGCAACGACACCTCTGTAGGAGCGAGGGGGACGCCTAGTTCTTGCTCGCGAAAAACTCACACGCGCCGCGTTCATTCAGCAAGCACGCGTTATCGTTGGAGCTCTTCGCGAGCAAGCTCGCTCCTACAGGGGTATCAGTTAGTCGAGGGCTTTCCAGATCTCGGTGGCGTACTCGCGGATGGTGCGGTCCGAGCTGAACCAACCCATGCGCGCCGTGTTGAGCACCGCCGAGCGCCACCAGGCCTTGGAGTCGTGCCAATGCGCTTCGACCCGCGCCTGGGCGTCCCAGTAGGCGTCAAAGTCGGCACACACCAGGAAGCGGTCGTAGTCGATCAGCCCATCGATCAGGCCCACATAACGCCCCGGGTCATCCGGCGAAAACACCCCGCCACGGATGGCTTGCAGCACGTCGTTCAAACGGTGGGACGCGGCGATGTCCGGCCCGGCGCTGAACTCGCCGGCATGCTTGCGAGCTTCCACCTGCTGGGCACTGAGACCGAAGATAAACATGTGCTCGGCGCCGACCCGCTCGTGCATCTCCACATTGGCGCCGTCCATGGTGCCGATGGTGAGCGCACCGTTGAGGCCGAACTTCATGTTGCTGGTGCCCGACGCTTCGAAGCCGGCGGTGGAAATCTGCTCCGACAAATCCGCTGCCGGAATGATGCTTTCCGCCAGGCTGACGTTGTAGTTGGGCAGGAACACCACCTTGAGCAGACCGCGCACGGTCGGGTCGTTGTTGACCGTGCGGGCGATGTCGTTGGTCAGCTTGATGATCAGCTTGGCCTGGTGGTAGCTGGCCGCCGCCTTACCGGCAAAGATCTTCACCCGAGGCACCCAGTCGATGCCCGGCTCGGCACGGATCGCCTGGTACAGCGCCACGGTGTGCAGCAGGTTGAGCAGTTGGCGCTTGTACTCGTGAATACGCTTGACCTGCACGTCGAACATCGCCGCCGGGTTGATCGCAATGCCCAGGCGCTCATGGATGATCTGCGCCAGGGCGCGTTTGCTGTGCAGGCGCTGCTCAGCAAATGCTTTGCGAAAGGCCGGCTTCTCGGCAAAGGGTTCCAACTCGATCAGGCGCTGTTCGGGCTGATCGAGAATGTCCGGGCCCAGCGCCTCCACCAGCATATCGGTCAGCTTGGGGTTGGCCTGGTACAGCCAGCGGCGGAAGGTAATGCCGTTGGTTTTGTTGTTGATGCGTTCGGGGTAGAGCTTGTGCAGTTCGGAGAACACCGTGCTGCGCATCAACTGGGTATGCAAACCGGACACGCCGTTGACGCTATGGGAGCCCAGGAACGCCAGGTTGCCCATGCGCACGCGGCGGCCGTTGTCCTCTTCGATCAGCGACACAGCGCGCAAAACATCAAAGTCGTGGATGCCTTTGGCACGCAGCGAGTCGATGTGCTGGGCGTTGATCAGGTAGATGATCTGCATGTGCCGCGGCAGCATGCGCTCCATCAAACCGACAGGCCAGGTTTCCAGCGCTTCGGGCAGCAGGGTGTGGTTGGTGTACGAAAGGGTCTCGACGGTGACATCCCACGCGGCTTCCCAGGGAATGTCATGCAGGTCGACCAACTGGCGCATCAACTCGGCCACGGCGATGGACGGGTGGGTGTCGTTGAGCTGGATGGCGGCGTGTTCGCCCAGGCTCAATACCGACCCGTGCATGTTCTTGTGGCGGCGCAGCAAATCTTGCAGGGACGCGGAGACGAAGAAATATTCCTGGCGCAGGCGCAGTTCCTGCCCTGCTTCGGTGCTGTCCGCCGGGTAAAGCACTCGGGAGATGCTTTCGGCACGGGCCACTTCGGCGACAGCGCCCAAATGGTCACCGGCGTTGAAGCGCTCCAGGTGCAGGTCTTCTACGGCCCGCGCACGCCAAAGGCGCAGGGTGTTGACGCTGGCGCCGCGCCAGCCGACGACCGGCGTGTCATAGGCAACGGCACGTACGGTTTCGTTGGGCGACCACACCTGGATCATCTTGCCGGAGGCGTCCGCCACGGTTTCGACGCTGCCGCCAAAGCCGATCGGGTAAATCACCTCGGCGCGTTCAAATTCCCAAGGGTTACCGAAATCCAGCCAGCGCTCGG
This sequence comes from Pseudomonas sp. FDAARGOS_380, assembly GCF_002591235.1. Lineage (NCBI taxonomy): Bacteria > Pseudomonadati > Pseudomonadota > Gammaproteobacteria > Pseudomonadales > Pseudomonadaceae > Pseudomonas > Pseudomonas sp. FDAARGOS_380. The sequence continues at coordinate 1,388,859 of NZ_CP023969.1, forward strand.
TCTGTTCCTGCTGCCAACCGTCGACAATCGCCTGGCGGAACAGGCCGTGTTCATAACGGATGCCATAGCCGTGGCCAGCAATGCCGAGGGTCGACATGCTTTCCATAAAGCACGCCGCCAGACGGCCCAGGCCACCATTGCCGAGCGCCGCGTCGGGCTCCAGCAGGCGGATGCGTTCCAGGTCGACGCCCAGCTCCGACAGCGCTTCGCGAGCGATCTCCAGCACCCCCAGGTTGCTCAGGCTGTCGTAGAGCAGACGGCCGATGAGAAATTCCAGGGACAGGTAATAAACACGCTTCTGGCCTTTGCGATAGATACGCCGCGTGTGGTCCATCCAGTGATCGACCATCTGGTCGCGGGCGGCCAGGGCAATGGCTTCGAACCAGTCATGGTCGAAGGCGTGATCCGGGTCCTTGCCCACCGCGTAGGTGAGCTTGGTCAAGACAGCATCGCGGAATGCGGCTACCTCTGCTTCTCGTGCAAGCGGTTCCTGAGACATCGGTGCGACCTCGGGCGAGATTGAAGGAGTTGCTAGAGCCTAGTCGGTCTGACAGACGGTAGACGCGCTGGTTCGGCAGTTTTTTAACTCATTGGTCTGTGGCTGAATTTGATGCAGGGGTCGTGCCCGATCAGGCCCTGGCCAAACCTTTGAGCTGAAACCTGCAAAATATTGTTCAAAAAACCACCAATCCCGGTATGATCGCGCGCCCGGATAACGCCCCACCTTGGAACCTTGATGAAGCCTCAACTGATCGCCGCCGCGGAACTCGACCGTCTAGAGACCTGGCAGAAATACTCCGCCCATATGTGCGGTGGTTGCGTGTCCAGCTGCTGCACGCTGCCGGTGGAGGTGAAGATCAAGGACCTGATCCGCATTGGCATCGTCGATGAGTTCGAGCGCGGCGATCCGCCGAAGAACATCGCCAAGCGTTTGCAGAAAGAAGGCATCGTCGAGCGGTACAACAACAAGTCCGAAATTTTCACCCTGCAGCGCATGAGCAACAACGACTGCCTGTACCTGGATCGTAAGACGCGCTTTTGCACTATTTATGACAAACGCCCGGATACCTGCCGCAACCACCCGAAAATCGGGCCGCGGCCGGGGTATTGTGCGTACAAGCCCAAGGAAGTGGTGCGCGAGACCAACTTCAAGACCCTCGACAAGTTCTGATCCGGATTTTGTAGTGCCCTCAAGGGCCTCATCGCAGGCAAGCCAGCTCCCACATTTGAATGTATTCACAGATCCAAAATGTGGGAGCCGGGCTTGCCCGCGATGAGGCCGGCACAGTCACCACAAAACCTGCGGGCATAAAAAAACGCCCCCGGCCTTTCGACCGGGGGCGTTTTTCATTCAGCCTGAGTTAACTCAGTTCTTGGCTTTCTTGGCAGCGCGGGTACGCTCGCCTTCGTCCAGGATCTTCTTACGCAGGCGGATCGACTTAGGCGTGACTTCGCACAGCTCGTCGTCCTGGATGAATTCCAGGGCCTGTTCCAGGGTGAAGCGAACAGGTGGAACCAGAGCGATGGTTTCGTCTTTGCCCGAAGCACGCATGTTGTCGAGCTTCTTGCCTTTGGTTGGGTTGACGCCCATGTCGTTGTCACGGCTGTTCAGACCAACGATCTGGCCGTTGTAGATCTCTTGACCGTGTTCAACGAACAGCTTGCCACGCGCCTGGAGGGTTTCCAGGGAGTAGGTCAGCGCCTTGCCGGTTTCTACCGATACCAGAACACCGTTCTGACGGCCGGACATGTCGCCGGACTTCATGGTGTCGTAGCGATCGAAGATCGAGGTCAGGATGCCAGCACCGTTGGTCAGGGTCAGGAACTGGTTACGGAAACCGATCAGACCGCGAGCAGGGATGTTGTATTCCAGACGCACACGGCCTTTGCCATCCGGCACCATGTTGGTCAGGTCGCCCTTACGCAGGCCCATCTCTTCCATGACCTTGCCCTGGGATTCTTCAGGGGTGTCGATGGTGACGTTTTCGAACGGTTCCTGCTTCACGCCGTCAACCTGACGGATGATCACTTCCGGACGACCAACACCCATTTCGAAGCCTTCGCGACGCATGGTTTCGATCAGTACCGAGAGGTGCAGCTCACCACGGCCGGAGACCTTGAACTTGTCAGCCGAGTCGCCTTCTTCAACGCGCAGAGCAACGTTGTACAGCAGCTCTTTGTCCAGACGCTCCTTGATGTTACGGGAGGTCACGAACTTGCCTTCTTTACCGCAGAAAGGCGAGTCGTTTACTTGGAAGGTCATGGAAACGGTTGGCTCGTCAACGGTCAGAGGCTTCATCGCCTCGACGTTGTCCGGCTGGCACAGGGTGTCGGAGATGAACAGCGAGTCCATACCGCTCACGCAGACGATGTCGCCAGCGAAAGCTTCTTCAACGTCTACACGGTGCAGACCGTGGTGACCCATCAGCTTCAGGATACGACCGTTACGCTTCTTGCCGTCAGCGCCGATAGCGACAACCGGGGTGTTCGGCTTGACGCTACCACGAGCGATACGGCCAACGCCGATAACACCCAGGAAGCTGTTGTAGTCCAGTGCCGAGATTTGCATCTGGAACGGGCCTTCACGGTCAACTTTCGGTGCTGGTACGTTGTCGACGATCGACTGGTACAGCGGAGTCATGTCTTCAGCCATGTCGGTGTGGTCAAGACCAGCAATACCGTTCAGGGCCGAGGCGTAGATGACTTGGAAGTCCAGCTGTTCTTCGGTAGCACCCAGGTTGTCGAACAGGTCGAAGATCTGGTCCAGAACCCAGTCCGGACGCGCGCCTGGACGGTCAACCTTGTTGATGCACACGATCGGACGCAGGCCGGCTTCGAAAGCCTTCTTGGTCACGAAACGGGTTTGCGGCATAGGGCCGTCTTGAGCGTCAACCAGCAGCAGAACGGAGTCAACCATCGACATTACGCGTTCTACTTCGCCGCCGAAGTCGGCGTGGCCCGGGGTATCCACGATGTTGATGTGGTAGCCGTTCCAGTTGATAGCGGTGTTTTTTGCCAGGATGGTAATACCGCGCTCTTTTTCCTGGTCGTTGGAGTCCATCACGCGCTCGTCGTTGAGCTCGTTGCGCTCCAGGGTGCCGGATTGACGCAGGAGTTTGTCTACCAGGGTGGTTTTACCATGGTCAACGTGAGCAATGATGGCGATGTTACGTAGATTTTCGATCACTTGTGTATCTCGATCAGAGGATTCGGTGTGCTGACAGGTCGTGGCAGCGATTAACAGTAGAGTCAGGCCTTGCCGTTACAGCTTGACGGCAGAGTCGGGGGGCCGGTGACGCAGGCCACAGGCAAACAGCCCCGGGCTCTTAGCTCGGTCGATAAACGCGCACATTGGCATGCCCCTCACTGAGCAAATGGTGGGCATGCAGGCGACTCATCACGCCTTTGTCGCAATACAACAGGTACTGACGGCTGTTATCCAGTTCCTTGAAACGCGCGTTCAGTGCGTAGAACGGCAGCGTTTGCACGTCGATGCCAGCGATTTCCAGCGGCTCATCCTCAGCGGCATCCGGGTGACGGATGTCGATGACGATCTGGCCGGCCAGGGCTTCGCTGACTTCTTCGATTTTTACATCCTGGCCCAACTCGTCGATCACCCGATCGATTGGGACCAGCTTGGCGTTCTCGAGCGCACGCTCCAGAATCGCCATGTCGAATTCTTTCTCTTCATGCTCCACGCGGTGACGCTTGGCGTGAGTCTTGGGGTTCACCGAAATGACCCCGCAGTATTCAGGCATATGCTTGGCAAAGTCGGCGGTGCCGATTTGCTCTGCCAGGTCGATGATGTCCTGCTTGTGGCTGGCGATCAGCGGGCGTAGCACCAGCTTCTCGGTCACGCAGTCAATGATCGACAAGTTAGGCAGCGTCTGGCTGGAAACCTGGGAAATCGCTTCGCCGGTCACCAGGGCGTCGATCTGCAATTGATCGGCGATTCTGGACGCAGCGCGCAACATCATACGCTTCAATACTACGCCCATATGACTGTTATCGACTTTGCCGAGAATTTCGCCCAGCACTTCCTCGAACGGTACGCTTACAAATAGCACGCGTTGGGAGCTGCCGTATTTCTTCCAGATAAAGTGAGCGACTTCCATCACGCCCAATTCATGTGCACGCCCGCCCAGGTTGAAGAAGCAGAAGTGGCTCATCAGGCCGCGACGCATGATCTGGTAGGCCGCCACCGTGGAATCGAAACCGCCGGACATCAATACCAGGGTCTGTTCCAGGGCGCCCAGCGGGTAGCCGCCGATGCTGTTGTGCTGGCTGTGGATCACAAACAACCGTTGGTCGCGAATTTCCATGCGCACTTCAATTTGTGGCGCTTTCAGGGAAATTCCAGCGGCACCGCACTCGCGACGCAGCTTGCTGCCGACGTATTTCTCGACGTCCATGGAGCTGAACGGATGCTTGCCGGCACGCTTGCAACGCACCGAAAAAATCTTGCCTTCAAGCGCACTGCCGTAGTGCTGCTTGCACTTTTCGGTGATGTCGTCGAAGTCGCCCAGCGGGTACTCATCCACCTGCAGGAAATGCGCGATGCCCGGCATGCAGCTCAGGCGCTCGGTCATGTCCTTCAAGGCTTTGGCGTCGGTAATGCGGGTTTCCAGCTCGAGGTTGTCCCACACGCCGTTCACCACCACAGCCGGGTCCAGGTCACGGAGCACGGCACGGATGTTCTTGGCCAACTGACGGATGAAACGCGTCCGTACCGGTCGGCTCTTGATGGTGATCTCGGGGAAGACTTTAACGATTAATTTCATGGAAACAGCGCGCGCCGGGCCTGCTGAAAAAGGGGGGCGCGGATTATAGCGGAAATCGCTCAAGGTTTAACCAGTTAATATGCATTGCACATGCAACGCACCAAAACGGGTCATTTACCCAAATAAACGCTACATTGCAGTGCGCGATTTATGCCGTTTTTGCCGATTGCACCGTTATAGGGGCCATTTTGAGGCAAAACGGCCATGTTGGCGCACTGGCATGCAATTTGCTCTCTTGTGAGGCAGGTTGCCTTGGCGGAGTATCCGCGCCGGCATCACCCAAATTCTAAGGGCTAACTCCACTACCCAAGCCCGAAGCCACCCGGAGGACACCATGTCGAAGTCGGTTCAACTCATCAAAGATCATGACGTTAAATGGATTGATCTGCGCTTCACGGACACAAAAGGCACTCAGCACCACGTGACCATGCCGGCTCGCGATGCGCTGGAAGATGACTTCTTCGAAGTCGGCAAGATGTTCGACGGTTCCTCCATCGCCGGCTGGAAAGGCATCGAAGCCTCCGACATGATCCTGCTGCCTGACGACAGCACAGCCGTACTCGACCCGTTCACCGAAGAGCCAACCCTGATCCTGGTGTGCGACATCATCGAACCTTCGACCATGCAAGGCTATGACCGCGACCCACGCGCCATCGCCCACCGTGCCGAGGAATACCTGAAGTCCACCGGTATCGGCGACACCGCATTCTTCGGCCCTGAGCCAGAGTTCTTCATCTTCGACTCGGTGAAGTTCAAATCCGATATCTCCGGCTCCATGTTCAAGATTTTCTCCGAGCAAGGCTCGTGGATGTCCGACCAGGACGTGGAAGGCGGCAACAAAGGCCACCGTCCAGGCGTGAAAGGCGGCTACTTCCCAGTACCACCGTTCGACTTCGACCACGAAATCCGTACCTCCATGTGCAACGCACTGGAAGAAATGGGCCAGACCGTTGAAGTTCACCACCACGAAGTGGCGACTGCCGGCCAGAACGAAATCGGCGTGAAATTCAACACGCTGGTGAAGAAGGCTGACGAAGTTCAAACCCTGAAATACTGCGTGCACAACGTTGCCGATGCCTATGGCCGCACCGCTACCTTCATGCCTAAGCCGCTGTACGGCGATAACGGCTCGGGCATGCACGTTCACGTATCGATTTCCAAAGACGGCAAGAACACCTTCGCTGGCGAAGGCTATGCCGGCCTGTCCGATACCGCCCTGTACTTCATCGGCGGCATCATCAAGCACGGTAAGGCCCTGAACGGCTTCACCAACCCGTCGACCAACTCCTACAAGCGTCTGGTCCCAGGTTTTGAAGCGCCGGTGATGCTGGCCTACTCGGCACGCAACCGCTCTGCCTCGATCCGTATTCCTTACGTCAACAGCCCTAAAGGCCGTCGTATCGAAGCACGCTTCCCGGACCCGGCTGCCAACCCTTACCTGGCCTTCGCCGCCCTGATGATGGCCGGCCTGGACGGTATCCAGAACAAGATCCACCCTGGCGACGCCGCCGACAAAAACTTGTACGACCTGCCGCCTGAAGAGGCCAAAGAGATCCCACAAGTGTGCGGCAGCCTGAAAGAAGCCCTGGAAGAGCTGGACAAGGGCCGTGCGTTCCTGACCAAAGGCGGCGTTTTCAGCGACGACTTCATCGACGCTTACATCGCCCTGAAAAGCGAAGAAGAAATCAAAGTACGCACCTTCGTACACCCACTGGAATACGAGCTGTACTACAGCTGCTGATCCGGTAGCGCTGCTTAAGGTAGCGTGATGAAAAAGGCCTCCTTCGGGAGGTCTTTTTTTTGCCTGAGATTATTCACCGCACTTCCTGTAGGAGCGAGCTTGCTCGCGAAAAACGCCAAGACACCGCATTTTTTTCAACATTGACGCGTTATCGTTAGCGACCTTCGCGAGCAAGCTCGCTCCTACAGAGGATCGCCCTTGAAACATCGACTCGTCTTTGCCCTGCTATTGGCCAGTGCCACAGCAAACGCCGCGCCGCCTACGCTCGACCCCTTGCTCAACAGCATCGCCGAACGCCTGGAGATTGCCGACCAGGTAGCACTGAGCAAATGGGACAGCCACAAGCCCGTGGAGGACAAGAAGCGCGAACAAGAGGTGATCGCCAGCGTCACTGCCCAGGCGCAGAGCTACAAGCTGGACCCGACCGCTGCCGAGCAGTTCTTCGCCGCCCAGATCGAAGCCAACAAACTGGTGCAATACACCCACCTGTCGGATTGGCAGTTCCAGGGCAAGGCGCCCGACGACCCGCGCCCGGACTTGGTCCAGCAGATCCGCCCGCGATTGGACGAGCTGCAAAAAAGGCTGCTGCAGCAGTTGGCCGACTTCACACCCCTGCGCACCGACCCCAAATGCCCCCAATGGCTCGCCGAGGCCGTGCACGAACCGCTGAACGATCCGCTGCGCCAACTGGCGATGATCCGCGCCACCGCCGAGCTGTGCATTTACAAAAACTAGTGCCTGCAAACCCAATTAAAAATGTGGGAGCTGGCTTGCCTGCGATAGCGGTGTTGAATCCGCCACCGCTATCGCAGGCAAGCCAGCTCCCACACTGACTGCGATTTGCCTTAAATCTTCAGTTGCTGAACAACCTTCATAAAACCGCACTATATTGGTGCGATAGCCTGCACCCTTCTCAATTGCCCAGCCCATTTTGGTTCGAAACTTCCCGTTCAAGCTGGCAGAACGCCACAGTTTCGCGCCTGAACCCCTTATTTCAGGGCATTAGCGCTTCTTTTCGGAGCCTTGGTTTGGTTTTTGCATTTTCCTTGTATCAGCGTGTGCCTCAAGCCCGCGCCTTGCTCCAAAAGAGGTCCCGATGACCATCAGCGATGCACTGCACCGTTTGTTACTCGACAACCTGACCACCGCGACCATCCTGCTCAATGCCGACCTGCGCCTTGAGTACATGAACCCGGCGGCGGAGATGCTCCTGGCCATCAGCGGCCAGCGCAGCCATGGGCAGTTCATCAGCGAATTGTTCACCGAGTCGGCCGAAGCCTTGAGTTCTTTGCGCCAGGCCGTGGAGCAGGCACACCCGTTCACCAAGCGCGAAGCGATGCTCACCGCGCTGACCGGGCAGACGCTGACCGTCGATTACGCCGTGACGCCGATCCTGAGCAATGGCGCGACCCTGCTGCTGCTCGAAGTCCACCCCCGCGACCGCCTGCTGCGCATCACCAAGGAGGAAGCGCAGCTGTCCAAGCAGGAAACCAGCAAAATGCTGGTGCGCGGCCTCGCCCATGAGATCAAGAACCCGCTGGGCGGTATTCGCGGCGCGGCACAGTTGTTGTCCCGCGAGCTGCCGGACGAGCACCTCAAGGACTACACCAACGTCATCATCGAGGAAGCCGACCGCCTGCGTAACCTGGTCGACCGCATGCTGGGCTCCAACAAGCTGCCGTCCCTGGCGATGACCAACGTGCATGAGGTGCTGGAGCGCGTGTGCCAACTGGTCGAGGCCGAAAGCCAGGGCTGCATCACCTTGGTGCGCGACTACGACCCAAGCATTCCCGACGTGTTGATCGACCGCGAGCAGATGATCCAGGCGGTACTCAATATCGTGCGCAACGCCATGCAGGCCATCAGCAGCCAGAACGAGCTGCGCCTGGGCCGCATCAGCCTGCGTACCCGCGCTCTGCGCCAGTTCACCATCGGCCATGTGCGCCATCGCCTGGTGACCAAGGTCGAGATCATCGACAACGGCCCCGGCATTCCTGCGGAGCTGCAGGAAACCATCTTCTTTCCCATGGTCAGCGGCCGCCCGGACGGTACCGGGCTGGGCCTGGCCATTACCCAGAACATCATCAGCCAGCACCAGGGCCTGATCGAATGTGAGAGCCACCCTGGCCACACCACGTTCTCGATCTTCCTGCCATTGGAACAAGGAGCCCCCACGACATGAGCCGTAGTGAAACTGTCTGGATCGTCGACGACGACCGTTCTATCCGCTGGGTCCTCGAAAAAGCCTTGCAACAAGAAGGCATGACCACCCAGAGCTTCGACAGCGCCGATGGGGTGATGAGCCGCCTGGCACGCCAGCAGCCGGACGTGATCATTTCCGACATTCGCATGCCTGGCGCCAGTGGCCTGGACTTGCTGGCGCGCATTCGCGAGCAGCACCCACGTTTGCCGGTGATCATCATGACCGCCCACTCGGACCTGGACAGCGCTGTCGCGTCTTATCAGGGCGGCGCCTTTGAATACCTGCCCAAGCCATTCGACGTGGATGAGGCGGTGGCGCTGGTCAAGCGCGCCAACCAGCATGCCCAGGAACAACAGAACCAGGAAGCCCCGCCGACCCTGACCCGCACCCCGGAAATCATCGGGGAAGCGCCGGCGATGCAGGAAGTGTTTCGCGCCATCGGGCGCTTGAGCCACTCCAACATCACCGTGCTGATCAACGGCGAATCCGGGACCGGTAAAGAACTGGTGGCCCATGCCCTGCACCGCCACAGCCCACGGGCGGCCTCGCCGTTCATCGCGCTGAACATGGCGGCGATCCCCAAGGACTTGATGGAGTCCGAGCTGTTCGGCCATGAAAAAGGCGCGTTCACCGGCGCGGCCAACCTGCGTCGAGGGCGCTTTGAACAGGCGGACGGCGGCACGCTGTTCCTCGACGAAATCGGCGACATGCCTGCCGATACCCAGACTCGCTTGCTGCGCGTGCTGGCTGACGGCGAGTTCTACCGCGTGGGCGGGCATACGCCGGTCAAGGTGGATGTGCGCATCATCGCGGCCACCCACCAGAATCTGGAAACCCTGGTGCATGCGGGTAAATTCCGTGAGGACTTGTTCCACCGCCTCAACGTGATCCGCATCCACATCCCGCGCATGTCGGACCGTCGCGAAGACATCCCCACCCTCGCCCGCCACTTCCTCAGCCGCGCCGCCCTGGAGCTGGCCGTGGAGCCCAAGCTGCTCAAGAGCGAGACCGAGGAATACCTCAAGAACCTGCCGTGGCCCGGCAACGTGCGCCAGTTGGAGAACACCTGCCGCTGGATCACCGTGATGGCGTCCGGGCGCGAAGTGCACATCAGCGACCTGCCGCCGGAGCTGCTGAGTCTGCCGCAGGACTCGGCCCCCGTGACCAACTGGGAACAGGCGCTGCGCCAATGGGCTGACCAGGCCCTGGCACGCGGCCAGTCGAACCTGCTGGACAGCGCCGTGCCGGCGTTCGAGCGGATCATGATCGAGACTGCGTTGAAGCACACTGCCGGCCGTCGTCGCGATGCCGCCGTGCTGCTGGGTTGGGGGCGTAATACCCTGACGCGCAAGATCAAGGAATTGGGGATGAAGGTGGATGGTGGGGATGATGACGAGGGTGATGAGGCCTGAATCCCAAGACCGCTGAAGGTCTAGTGTGGGAGCCGGGCTTGCCCGCGATGGCGGTGTGTCAGTCACCCAATCTAGGGCTGACACACCGCCATCGCAGGCAAGCCAGCTCCCACATTTGTTTTGTGCAATGCCTGCAGACTGTGCACCGCTTCAATGCACGATGAACCGGCATTGAGCACAGACCCGAAACCTCACAGAGCGCTTTTGCTACGACGTTCATAACCGCAGCACCTACCAAAGCCCCGTATTCCGGGGCCTTGCGCTTTTTGGCATTTTTTTCAAGCAGCAATTGCAAGTTTTGGCACGCCCCCTGCAATACCCCTTGTACTACTCAGTTTCGGGGACCTTGGTACAGGCAGGCCGAGAATCCCCTCTTTAACACCGAAGCCTCAGGCTTCACCCCGTTTTGGGAGCCCTGGTACAGGCAGGCCGGGAACTCCCTCTTTTATTGCTCGTGGAGATGGATCTCCAGCCGCCAGCGGCCATCGACCTCTGCACCGCTCCACTCCCCACGCAACGGCCGGGCCGCTACCAGGTTCAGCAGTAAGCCAGCATCGGTCTTGCGTATGCGCCAATTCACGTCCTTGTCATTGACCTTGAGCTGCCCGCTGGCTGCCTTGCCCTGGGCGTCAAACAGCAACGCCACGGTGCCGTCGATATGCTCGCCGTGCAGCTTGGGTTCATTGTTGAACCACACCACCAAACCATCCGCCGCAGGTTCTACCTGCTGCAGCTCAAGCGGCTCGGGGGTGGTCAAGCGGCCGATCATCAAGCCAATCATCAAGCCGACAATCGCCAATGAGCCCAACACCCTCGGCAATAGCTTCGGTCTCGGGTCGTCTTCGGGGGTAGAATGCAGCGCATCTTTGCCTTCGGAGCCGTGCATGTTTCACGTCATCCTTTTTCAACCAGAAATTCCGCCGAATACCGGCAACGTTATCAGGCTGTGCGCCAACAGTGGCTGCCACCTGCATTTGATCGAGCCTTTAGGCTTTGACATGGACGACAAGCGCCTGCGCCGTGCCGGGCTGGACTACCACGAGTACGCCACCCTCAAGCGCCATGCCGACCTCGCCAGCTGCCTGGAGAGCCTGGGCCACCCACGGCTGTTCGCGTTCACCACCAAGGGCTCGCGGCCGTTTCATGATGCCAGCTTTGCCGAGGGCGACGCGTTCCTGTTCGGCCCCGAGAGCCGAGGCCTGCCGGCCGAGGTGCTTGACGCATTGCCCGATGGCCATCGCCTGCGCTTGCCGATGCGTGAAGGCTGCCGCAGCCTGAACCTGTCCAACACCGTGGCCGTCGCCGTCTATGAAGGCTGGCGCCAACTGGGCTTCAAGTAACCCCCATTCTCCCTGTAGGAGCGAGCTTGCTCGCGAAAAACCAACAGGCAATGTGGGCTACCTGATAGCGCTGCGTCATCGTTGACGCTCTTCGCGAGCAAGCTCGCTCCTACAGGCGTGAGCAGTACATAAAAAAAGCGCCTGTGATGGCGCTTTTTTATACATCGAAGGCTTACTGAACCGTTGGCGCGCCTTCCTGTTGCATGCGCTGCAGCTCTTGGGCGTACAGGGCATCGAAGTTCACCGGCGCCAGCATCAGTGCCGGGAACGAGCCACGGGTGACCAGGCTGTCCAGGGTCTCACGGGCATACGGGAACAGGATGTTCGGGCAGAACGCGCCCAGGGTGTGGCTCATGGACGCTTCGTCCAGGCCCTGGATCAGGAAGATACCGGCCTGTTGCACTTCAGCGATGAAAGCAACTTCTTCACCATTCTTGACGGTGACCGACAGGGTCAGCACCACTTCGTGGAAGTCACCTTCCAGGGATTTCTGACGAGTGTTCAGGTCCAGCGCAACGCTTGGGGTCCATTCCTGACGGAAGATGGCCGGGCTTTTTGGCGCTTCGAACGACAGGTCACGCACATAGATCCGCTGCAGCGAGAACTGTGGGCCTTGAGCTTCTGCTGCTTCGGTGTTCTGTTGATCAGTCATCGCAGATCCTTCTTTATCTTGGGTTCTTAAGGGTTTAGGAGTCAGACGGACAGCAGCGCATCAAGTTTACCGGCGCGCTCCAGGGCAAACAGGTCGTCGCAACCACCGATGTGCCGGGTGCCGATCCAGATCTGCGGGACCGACGTGCGGCCAGCCTTCTGGGCCATTTCGGCGCGCACCTGGGGCTTGCCATCGACCTTGATCTCTTCGAAGGCAACGCCCTTTTTCTCAAGCAAGGCCTTGGCCCGCATGCAGTAAGGGCACCAATCGCTGGAATACACGACAACCTGGCTCATATCACTTCACCAACGGCAGGTTATCGCCACGCCAGCTGCTGATACCACCGGACAGCTTGGCGGCGGTGAAGCCGGTCTTGAGCATCTCGCGGGCGTGGGCGCCGGAGTGCTGGCCCTGGGCATCGACCAGGATGATGGTCTTGGCCTTGTGCTTTTCCAGTTCGCCCAGGCGCGCCATCAGCTTGTCCTGGGGAATGTTCAGGGCGCCCACGATATGGCCGGCGGCATAATCCTTGGCCGGGCGAATATCGACGACGACGGCCTCATCCTTGTTGACCAGCGCGGTCAGCTCCGACGTGCTCAGGCTGCGACCACCGCGGCTCAGTTCATGAGCGATCAGCAGCGCCAGCAGGATGACGAAGGCGCCCACAAGCAGGTAGTGGGCAGTGGCAAATGCAATCAGGTGATCAACCATCAAGGAGGTTCCAGGGCGTTAAAATGGCGGTAAGTATACACAGCCGCCAGGGGGGGCCAACCCCCGTAAAGCGGTGACGTGGTTGGAACTTCGCTTTAAACTGCCACTCCCTTTTCAATTGTCTTCCTTTATTAGCGCCGCGAGAGGATCTATGACTACCACGCCTAAACCTTTGGTCCTGATAATTCTCGATGGCTTCGGACACAGTGAAAGCCACCACGACAACGCGGTTTACTCGGCCAATAAGCCGGTACTGGACCGTCTGACCGCCACCGTGCCCAACGGCTTGATCTCAGGTTCCGGCATGGACGTGGGCCTGCCGGACGGCCAGATGGGCAACTCGGAAGTCGGCCACATGAACCTCGGCGCCGGACGAGTGGTGTACCAGGACTTCACCCGTGTCACCAAAGCGATCCGCGATGGCGAGTTCTTCGAGAACCCGACCATCTGCGCGGCGGTCGATAAAGCCGTTGCCGCCGGCAAGGCCGTGCACTTCATGGGCCTGTTGTCGGACGGCGGCGTACACAGCCATCAGGATCACCTGGTCGCTATGGCTGAACTGGCATTCAAGCGCGGCGCTGACAAAATCTACCTGCACGCCTTCCTCGACGGCCGCGACACGCCGCCCAAAAGCGCGCAATCCTCCATCGAACTGCTGGACACCACCTTCGCTGCCCTGGGCAAAGGCCGCATCGCCAGCCTGGTGGGCCGCTACTTCGCCATGGACCGTGACAACCGTTGGGACCGGGTCTCCCAGGCCTACAACCTGATCGTCGACGGCCAGGCCGAATTCAACGCAGCCACCGCCCAGGAAGGCCTGGAAGCGGCCTATGCCCGTGGCGAGAGCGATGAATTCGTCAAGGCCACCACCATCGGCGAGCCGGTGAAGGTCGAAGATGGCGACGCAGTGGTGTTCATGAACTTCCGCGCCGACCGTGCCCGCGAGCTGAGCCATGTGTTCGTCGATGAAGGCTTCAAGGACTTCGAACGCGCTCGCCAGCCAAAGGTCGAGTTCGTCATGCTCACCCAATACGCCGCCAACATCCCGGCCCCGTCGGCTTTCGCCCCGGGCAGCCTGGAGAACGTGCTGGGAGACTACCTGGCTAAGAACGGCAAGACCCAGCTGCGCATCGCCGAAACCGAGAAATACGCCCACGTGACGTTCTTCTTCTCCGGTGGCCGCGAAGAGCCGTTCCCTGGCGAAGAGCGCATCCTGATCCCGTCGCCAAAAGTCGCGACCTACGACCTGCAGCCGGAAATGAGCGCACCGGAAGTCACCGACAAGATCGTCGACGCCATTGAAAACCAGCGCTATGACGTAATCGTGGTCAACTACGCCAACGGCGACATGGTTGGCCACAGCGGCAACCTGGAAGCGGCGGTCAAGGCGGTTGAATGCCTGGACCTGTGCGTTGGCCGCATCGTCGACGCGCTGGATAAAGTCGGCGGCGAAGCGCTGATCACCGCCGACCACGGCAACTGCGAGCAGATGTCCGACGAATCCACCGGCCAGGCGCACACCGCGCACACCACCGAGCCGGTGCCGTTCATCTATGTCGGCAAACGTGACCTGAAAGTGCGTGAAGGTGGCGTGCTGGCGGATGTGGCGCCGACCATGCTGAAACTGATGGGGCTGGAGCAGCCGAAGGAGATGACCGGGACCTCGATCCTGATCTGATCCAAAGTACGCCACAAAACAGTGTGGGAGCGGGCTTGCCCGCGATAGCGGCTAATCAGTCGACATCTATGTCGCTGACCCACCGCAATCGCGGGCAAGCCCGCTCCCACATTGGTTTTGTGGTGTTTGGTAGATGTCTTTTCGCCATACCATCGCCACTCGGCGCCTATCTTGCCCGCCAGCCCCAATTGGGCGTTTTTTTTGCAGCGCTTGGCGGGCATACTAGGCCGTCCTTTTCCCCTGGTGTCGCCCGCCTCTATGCTTCGCGCCTTGATAACCCTTGCTCTTGTCTGCCTGCTCCAACCGGCGTTTGCCGATGAGCGTGCACAAACCCAACAACAGTTGGACGCTACGCGTCAGGACATTACCGAGCTGAAAAAGCTGCTCGGCAAGCTCCAGGAAGAAAAATCCGGGGTGCAGAAAGACCTGCGCGGCACGGAAACCGAGATGGGCAAGCTGGAGAAGCAGGTCCAGGAGCTGCAAAAAGAACTAAAGAAGAGCGAGTCGGAACTGGAGCGACTCGACGCTGAGAAAAAAAAACTCCAGAGCGCACGCGTTGAACAGCAACGTCTGATCGCGATCCAGGCCCGTGCCGCCTACCAGAGCGGCCGCCAGGAGTACCTCAAGCTGCTGCTCAACCAGCAGAACCCGGAAAAATTCGCCCGCACCCTCACCTATTACGATTACCTGAGCCAGGCGCGCCTGGCGCAATTGAAGGGGTTTAACGAAACCCTGCGCCAATTGGCCAATGTCGAACAGGAAATCGCCGACCAGCAATCCCAGCTGCTCGACCAGAAAACCGCCCTGGACACCCAGCGCGACCAGCTCGATAAAGTACGCAAGGAACGCCAGCAGGCCCTGGCCAAGCTCAACAGCGACGTAAAAGCCCGCGACGCCAAGTTGCAGGCCCGCGAGCAGGATCAGGCCGACCTGGCCAAAGTGCTCAAGACCATCGAAGAAACCCTGGCCCGCCAGGCACGCGAGGCCGAAGAAGCGCGGCAAAAAGCGCTGATCGCCCAGCAGGAAGCCGAAAAAAAGCGTCAGCGTGAGGCCGAACTGGCTGCCACCACCGACGCTCCAGCCCCGCGCAAACCGGCGCGTGCAGCGCCTGGCCCGCTGGTTTCCAGCAGTGGCGAGTCGTTCGGCGGCCCTTTTGCTTCAGCGCGCGGCAAACTTCCATGGCCGGTTGATGGTCGATTACTGGCACGCTTTGGGGAAACCCGTGGCGATGACACCCGTGCCAAGTGGGATGGCGTGATGATCAGCGCCTCTGCCGGCAGCCAGGTCCACGCCGTGCACGGTGGGCGCGTGGTGTTTGCCGATTGGTTGCGGGGCGCCGGTTTGCTGGTGATTCTTGACCACGGTAATGGCTATTTGAGCCTTTACGGCCACAATCAGACATTACTCAAGTCGGCAGGTGATGTTGTAAAAGCCGGTGAATCCATCTCCACTGTCGGTAACAGTGGTGGCCAGGACACCCCGGCGCTGTACTTCGCTATTCGTCAGCAGGGCCGCCCGAGCGACCCTGCACAATGGTGCCGGTCCCAAGGATAGGGTCGCATCTACATTAGGAGTTCGTTCGACATGCTGCATTTGTCCCGCCTCACTTCGCTGGCCCTGACGATCGCCCTGGTGATCGGCGCGCCTCTGGCTTTTGCCGACCAGGCCGCACCGGCTGTACCCGCCATGGCTGCGACGACCAAGGCGCCGTTGCCGCTGGACGAGCTGCGCACCTTTGCCGAGGTCATGGACCGGATCAAGGCAGCGTATGTCGAACCCGTAGACGACAAGGCCCTGCTGGAAAATGCCATCAAGGGCATGCTCAGCAACCTCGACCCGCACTCCGCCTACCTGGGCCCGGAAGATTTCGCCGAGCTGCAGGAAAGCACCAGCGGTGAGTTCGGCGGCCTGGGCATCGAAGTGGGCTCCGAAGACGGCCAGATCAAAGTGGTCTCGCCTATCGACGACACCCCGGCGTCCAAGGCCGGTATCCAGGCCGGCGACCTGATCGTGAAGATCAACGGCCAGCCGACCCGCGGCCAGACCATGACCGAAGCCGTCGACAAGATGCGCGGCAAGCTCGGCCAGAAGATCACCCTGACCCTGGTGCGCGACGGCGGCAACCCGTTTGACGTGACCCTGGCCCGCGCGACCATCACGGTCAAGAGCGTGAAGAGCCAGTTGCTGGAGTCGGGCTACGGTTACATCCGTATCACCCAGTTCCAGGTCAAGACCGGCGACGAAGTGGCCAAGGCCCTGGCCAAGCTGCGCAAAGACAACGGCAAGAAGCTCAACGGCATCGTGCTTGACCTGCGCAACAACCCAGGCGGCGTGTTGCAGTCGGCGGTCGAGGTGGTCGACCACTTCGTCACCAAGGGCTTGATCGTCTACACCAAGGGCCGTATCGCCAACTCCGAGCTGCGCTTCTCGGCCACCGGCAACGACCTCAGCGAGAACGTGCCACTGGCGGTCTTGATCAACGGCGGCAGCGCCTCGGCCTCGGAAATCGTCGCCGGCGCCCTGCAAGACCTCAAGCGCGGTGTGCTGATGGGCACCACCAGCTTCGGCAAAGGCTCGGTGCAGACCGTATTGCCGCTGAACAACGAGCGTGCGCTGAAGATCACCACGGCGCTGTATTACACACCCAACGGCCGCTCGATCCAGGCCCAGGGCATCGTGCCGGACATCGAAGTACGCCGCGCCAAGATCACCAACGAGATCGATGGCGAATACTACAAAGAAGCCGACCTGCAAGGTCACCTGGGCAATGGCAACGGCGGCGCCGACCAGCCAACCGGCAGCCGCGCCAAGGCCAAGCCGATGCCCCAGGACGATGACTACCAACTGGCCCAGGCACTCAGCCTGCTCAAGGGCTTGAGCATCACCCGCAGCCGTTGATCATGCGTCTTGCCCTGATCATCGCTGTGCTGTGCAGCCTGGCAGGGGTCGCTCAAGCGGCCCCTGCCAGCGAACCGCACAAAGCCTACCTGACACTGATCATCGATGACCTGGGGCAAAACCTGCCTCGGGATCGCCGCGTGCTCGCGCTACCCGGCCCGGTGACCGCCGCCATCATGCCGGACACGCCCCACGCCGCCGAATTCGCCCGTGAGGCCCACAAGGCTGGCAAGATCGTGATCCTGCACATGCCCATGGACCCGGCCACCGGCCCCTTCGCCTGGCACCCGGAGCTGTCCATCGAAGAACTGGGCAAGCGCCTGGATGCCGCGTTCGATGCCGTGCCCTACACGGCAGGCATCAACAACCACATGGGCAGCCGCATGACCGCACAACCGGTGGCGATGACCTGGCTGATGAGTGAGTTGCAACGGCGCCACAAGTTCTTCGTCGACAGCCGCACCAGCGCGCAGACCGTCGCCGCCGCCGAAGCGCAGAAGATCGGTTTGGCCCATGTGTCGCGGGATGTTTTTCTCGATGACGAACGCACCGAAGCGGCGATTACCACGCAGCTGCAAACCGCAATCAAGCTGGCGCACAAGCAGGGCTCGGCGGTGATGATCGGGCATCCTTATCCACAGACGCTGGCGGTGCTGGAGCGCGAATTGCCCAAGCTCAAGGCACAGGGCGTGGAGTGGATCGATATCAAGTTGATGATCAGCGTGCGCAGTAACCGGGCGATGGCCGGGCATGGCAAGAACGGCATCTATCGCTGACGCCCCCCTGTAGGAGCGAGCTTGCTCGCGAAAAACTTGAGACCGCCGCGTACCCCCTGGATACCCGCGTCATCGTTGACGTCCTTCGCGAGCAAGCTCGCTCCTACAGGTAGTTGGCCATGATCTGGTCGATACGGCCTTCTTCACGCAACTGGTCCAGCGCGGACTGAAGCTTGGCCACCAGCTCATCCGGCACGTCCTTGTTCAACGCCAGGTAAAGCTGCGCACTGTTGAAGCGCAATACCGTCTTGAGCCCGTTCACCCCCACCTGCCGCGCCAGGTAACGCCCGGCAGGGTCGCCTGTGGCCCACAGGTCGATCTGGCCTTCCATGAGCTTTTGCGCATTGTCCTGGTCACGCAGGGCGACAATCGGCTTGAGCCCCTGCTTGTCCAGGCTTTCGGCAATGGCGTCGCCTTTGTAGGCGCCGATCTTGTATCGGCGCGCCTGCTCAAGGTTTTGCAGCTGGATCTTGCTGTCGGCCTTGGCCAATAGCACCCAATCGTCCGGGCCGATGGGGCCGACCCATTTGAACAAGGCTTCACGGTCTGGCAACCGCGCCATCACAAACACGCCGTAACCGGGTTTTTCCAGGGCGAGCTTGTAGATTCGCTCCCAAGGGAAACGCAGGGTCAGGTTGTAGGAAATGCCGGCGCGCTTGAAGGTTTCGCGCATGATGTCTACGGCGATGCCTTCGATATTCTCGTCCTTGGCGAAGTTCTTGCCGTTTTTCGCCATGTTGTAGGGCGGGAAATTTTCCGTCAGCAGCACCAGGGAGGCGTCAGACGGTTGTTCGGCGTGTGCCGTAGCCACCATAAGCATGGAGGAACTGGCGAGGGCGAGCAGCAGGTGTTTGAACATGAAGGCTACCGGAATCCATGGCAAGCGCAGAGAGTGCCGCGAGCCTGCCATGGTGTCCAGCAGCGTTTAGCGCACGACGATACCGCGTGCGGCCATGTAGGCCTTGGCCTCGGGTACTGTGTATTCGCCAAAGTGGAAAATACTCGCCGCCAGCACTGCGCTGGCGTGGCCTTCAAGCACGCCATCGGCCAAGTGCTGCAGGTTGCCCACCCCACCCGATGCGATCACCGGAATGCCCAGGGCATCGCTGATGGCGCGGGTGACGCCCAGGTCGAAGCCGTTTTTCATGCCATCCTGGTCCATGCTGGTCAGCAGGATTTCACCGGCGCCCAGGCCTTCCATCTTCATCGCCCACTCCACCGCGTCCAGCCCGGTAGGCTTGCGCCCGCCATGGGTGAAGATCTCCCAGCGCGGGGTTTCGCCCGGGCCGGACACCTTCTTGGCGTCGATAGCCACCACGATGCATTGCGAGCCGAAGTGCTGCGCGGCTTCGCCGACAAACTCGGGGTTGAACACCGCGGCGGTGTTGATCGAGACCTTGTCGGCACCGGCGTTGAGCAGGTTGCGGATGTCTTGCACGGTGCGCACGCCGCCGCCCACGGTCAGCGGGATAAACACCTGGCTGGCCATGCGCTCGACGGTATGCAGCGTGGTGTCGCGGCCATCGACGCTGGCGGTGATGTCGAGAAAGGTAATCTCGTCGGCACCTTGCTCATCGTAGCGACGGGCAATTTCCACCGGGTCGCCGGCGTCACGGATGTTCTCGAACTTGACGCCCTTGACCACGCGACCGTTGTCGACGTCCAGGCAAGGGATGATGCGTTTGGCCAGCGCCATGGTCAGTCCTCAGCCGTTGTAGGCATCGCAGTAAGCCTGGGCTTCGGCGACGTCCAAGGTACCTTCGTAAATCGCACGGCCAGTGATGGCACCAATAATGCCGGGGGCCTTGGCGTCCAGCAGCGACTTGATGTCACCCAGGTTGTGAATGCCGCCGGAAGCGATCACCGGGATCTTGGTGGCCGCTGCCAGGGCTGCGGTGAAGGGCACATTGCAGCCCTGCATCATGCCGTCTTTGGCGATGTCGGTATAAACGATGGCAGACACGCCGTCGGCTTCGAACTGCTTGGCCAGGTCGATCACCTGCACGGTGCTGATTTCAGCCCAGCCGTCGGTAGCGACGAAACCATCTTTGGCATCCAGGCCTACGATCACTTTGCCCGGGAAAGCGCGGCAGGCTTCGGCGACGAAGGCTGGGTCTTTCACGGCCTTGGTGCCGATGATCACGTAGCTCACGCCCGCTTTGACGTAGTGCTCGATGGTTTCCAGGGAACGGATACCGCCGCCGATCTGGATCGGCAGGGTCGGGTAGCGCTTGGCGATGGCGGTGACCACCTCGCCATTGACCGGCTGGCCTTCGAAGGCGCCGTTCAAGTCCACCAGATGCAGACGACGGCAGCCCCCTTCTACCCATTTGGCAGCCATGCTCACCGGGTCATCGGAGAACACGGTGGAATCTTCCATGCGGCCTTGGCGCAGGCGGACACAAGCGCCGTCCTTGAGATCGATAGCGGGGATAATCAGCATCTGGCAAACCTTATTCGATATTCAGCAATGCTTGGGAAATCAGGGTTTCTCAAGCGACCACAAGTCGCTTTCGATGCTTTCGAACCTTTCTTTAAGGAGCGTCTGCGTGTCGAAAATCGCCCTGTTGTAATAATGCGGCGCCACTTCGGTGGTGAACAGCTCAAGAATTTCGGCGACCTCGAACGAGCCCAGCTTGAGCTCGAAACGGTCCTCCATGAATCGCTTGATCTTGTCGGTAGCCTCACGCTCCTGCTCGGGCGCGAGGTTCAAGATCGGCTGCTTCGGTTTCCTGGCCATTTACCAGCGACCATCCCACGCGGCGAAGTTCTGCAGCAATTGCAGGCCATGGGTATGGCTCTTCTCCGGGTGAAACTGCACGGCAAAACGCGAACCATCGGCCAGCGCGGCGGCAAAATCGACGCCGTAATGCCCGCCACCCACCACCTGGCGCGGGTTACCGGCGGCGATATAGTAGCTGTGCACGAAGTAGAAACGCGCCATGTCCGGAATGTCGTGCCACAGCGGGTGGTCGACGGTGCGGCGCACTTCGTTCCAGCCCATGTGCGGAACTTTGAGGTGCTCGCCCTCTTCATGCAGGTCTTTGCCGAAGAACTTCACCTGGCCCGGAAACAGGCCGATGCAGTCGACACCACCGTTCTCTTCACTGCTGTCGAGCAAGGCTTGCATGCCCACGCAGATGCCGAGGAACGGGCGGTCCTGGCTGACCTCGCGCACCAGGCTGTCAAAGCCCAGGCGGCGGATCTCGGCCATGCAATCGCGAATCGCGCCAACCCCGGGGAACACCACGCGGTCGGCTTCGCGAATCACGTTGGCATCGCTGGTGATCAGCACCTTGCCGGCGCCTACATGCTCAAGGGCCTTGGCCACCGAGTGCAGGTTACCCATGCCGTAATCGATAACCGCGACCGTCTGCATTACAGGACGCCCTTGGTCGACGGCATTTGCCCGCCCATGCGCTCATCGACTTCCACAGCCATGCGCAACGCGCGGCCGAAAGCCTTGAACACGGTTTCGATCTGATGGTGGGTGTTGGTGCCGCGCAGGTTGTCGATGTGCAGGCTGACCAGTGCGTGGTTGACAAAGCCCTGGAAGAATTCCTGGAACAAATCCACATCAAAGCCACGGCCCACATTCGCGCGGGTGTAAGGCACGTGCATCTGCAAGCCCGGGCGACCGGAGAAGTCGATGACCACACGGGACAGTGCTTCGTCCAGCGGGACATAGGCATGACCGTAGCGACGGATGCCTTTTTTGTCGCCGATGGCCTTGGCAAACGCCTGGCCGAGGGTGATGCCCACGTCTTCCACCATGTGGTGGTCGTCGATGTGCAGGTCGCCCTTGCCGACGATATCCAGGTCGATCAGCCCGTGACGGGCGATCTGGTCCAGCATGTGCTCAAGAAAAGGTACACCGATATCGAATCGGGCCTTTCCGGTGCCATCCAGGTTGATCGAGGCTTTGATCTGGGTTTCCAGAGTGTCGCGCTCGACAGATGCCTTACGTTCGGCCATCACCAGCTCCGCAAAATCATTGGGCGAAAAAGGCAGCCATTATAGGGGCGCGGGCGCTAAACAGAAACAACGAAGGGGATAAGACTGATGGAGTGTCGGGGATAGACATGTGCATACATGTGAAGCACAGCCCCTGAAAACCTGGGAAACCAATATGGGAGGGGGCTTGCCCCAATGCCAGTCACCTAAGACTCTGTAGGAGCGAGCTTGCTCGCGAAAAACTCACAGGCGCCGCGTTCATTCAGAAACCGCGCTTTATCGTTGACGTTTTTCGCGAGCAAGCTCGCTCCTACAGAGGGTAATGCATTGGGGCAAGCCCCCTCCCACAAGGGTTTGCAGTGTTAGTGGAACAGTACTGCGGTCTTCTGCAGGGTCACCCACACACCCCACGCCAACGGAATACCCACTACCAGCCACGCGGCAATCGCCAGCGGCTTGCTGGCGGCGGAGGCTTTCCACTCCAGCACGGTGCTCGCATCGGCACCTTTGTCATGGCCCAGCGCCTGTTCGGCGGCAAGTTCTGCATCAGTCATGAAGTACTTGTCGGCCACCGGGCGCACCAGCAGGTTGCAGATAAAGCCCAGCACCAGCAGGCCGGCGAGGATGTACAAGGTGATGTCGTAGGCCGCGGCGCGTTCAACGCCGATGCTCAACTGGTATTCACGCAGGTAGTTCACCAGCACCGGGCCCAACACGCCCGCAGCGGCCCAAGCGGTCAACAGGCGACCGTGGATCGCGCCAACCATCTGGGTACCGAACAGGTCGGCCAGGTAGGCCGGAACTGTGGCAAAACCACCGCCGTACATGGAGAGGATGATGCAGAACGCCGCCACGAACAGCGCCACGTTACCCAGGTGCCCCAGGTTCGGGATCAGCGCATACAGGGCAAAGCCCAGGGCGAAGAACACGAAGTAGGTATTTTTACGCCCCAGGTAGTCAGAGAACGACGCCCAGAAGAACCGGCCACCGATGTTGAACAAGCTCAACAGACCGGTAAAGCCAGCGGCGATGGCCGCAATGGACGCCAACTGGCCCGCATCCAATTGACCAAATGGCACATCGACACCCAGCAACTTGCCGCCGAACACTTCCTGCAGCAGTGGCGAAGCCATGCCGAGGATGCCGATACCGGCCGAGACGTTCAGGCACAGCACCAGCCATACCAGACGGAACTGTGGGGTTTTCCACGCAACATTCACATGCACATGGCGGTGAGTGATCATCGCATTGCTGGCTTTCTTCGCTGGCGCGGTCCAGCCCTCAGGCTTCCAGCCGGTTGGCGGAACGCGATACAGCAGTGCACCACCGATCATGAACACGAAGTAAATCGCCGCCATCACCACAAAGCTCTGCCATACACCGACGCTGGTCGGCGAAGAGAAATGGCCCATCAGTGCTGCGGCCAAAGGTGCACCCACCATCGCGCCGCCGCCAAAGCCCATGATCGCCATGCCGGTGGCCATGCCACGCTTGTCCGGGAACCACTTGATCAAGGTCGAAACGGGCGAGATATAGCCCAGGCCCAGGCCAATACCGCCAATGACCCCGGAGCCGATCCACATCAGCCAGATCTGGTGGGTATAAATACCCAGGGCCGAGATCAGCAGGCCACCACACCAGCACAGTGCCGAGACAACCCCGGCCTTGCGCGGCCCGGCGTGTTCCAGCCAACCGCCCCAGATCGCTGCGGAGCAGCCCAGGAAGATGAAGAACAGGGTGTAGATCCAGCCCAGCATGGAGATGGGCCAGTCGCATTGGGACGAGAAGACTTGGGCGATGAAGCTCATGTCCGGCGCGCAGGCCACTGGCGCGGTGATACCCAGCGCCTTGGACAACGGCAGCCAGAACACCGAGAAACCATAGGCCATGCCGATGCACAGGTGGATGGCCAGGGCGGCCGGTGGAACCAGTCAGCGGTTGAAGCCCGGCTTGGCGATGATGCGCTCCTTGGACAGGAACGCAGGCTGTGCGGCGTCAGTGCCGGCCACAGTGCTAGTGCTCATTTGGTGTTTCCCCCAGTTATTGGTATGCGTCCGTCAGGCGCTCTCTCCCTCGGCCTTGCACGCAAAGCGTGGCCGTTTTGTTGAGTGGAACTTCCCTTTAGGCGCGACCTTAAGTCGCAGAAGGCGGACGAACGTGCAGAGATTAGCACCAGTGGATGTGAGAAAAATCAGATTGCCACTACCTTTTTGGATTATCTGTATTTTTCTGACGTCAAAATCCTATTTCCGCGCCCATGGATACAATGTAACGATCCGTGAACTGACGCGGGCCGTCGAGCGTTATACTCTGCGGCTAAATTTTGAAATCGACATACAAGGACTCGCCCATGAAAGCGTTCGGCAAAATCCTGGGTCTGGTACTTCTCGGGCTGTTGCTGATCATTGTGGCGCTCGGCTTTGCCCTGACCCACCTTTTCGATCCCAACGACTACAAAGAAGAAGTTCGCCAGATAGCCCGCGACAAGGCCCACATCGAGCTGACGCTCAATGGCGATATCGGCTGGAGCCTGTTCCCCTGGCTGGGCCTGGAACTGCACGAGGCCAGCGTCGCGACCCTGACCGCACCCACCCAACCTTTCGCCGACTTGCAGATGCTCGGCCTGTCGGTACGCGTACTGCCACTGCTGCGCCGCGAAGTGCAGATGAGCGATGTGCGTGTCGAAGGCCTGAACCTGCGCCTGAACCGCGACAAGCAGGGCCACGGTAACTGGGAAGACATCGGCAAGAACCTGCCTGACGAAACCACAGGTACCCCCGCTCCCGCGCCGGTCGAGCCCGTGGCGGAAACCAAGCCGGAAAAGCCACCGCAGCCGATCCGCCTGGACATCGACAGCCTGACCATCAACAACGCCCGCGTCGAATACACCGATGAACAGACCGGCAAGCAGCTGAGTGCCGAAAGCATCCAGTTGAGTGCCGGTGCCATCCACGAAGGCGCCAGCATCCCGCTGAAACTCACGGCTTTCCTGGGCAGCAACCAGCCGCTGATGCGGGTCAAGACTGAGCTGAACGGCAACTTGCGCATCCAGCGCGCGCTCAAGCGTTACCAGTTCGAAGACATGCGCTTTAGCGGCGAGGCCACTGGTGAGCCGTTGCAAGGCAAGACGGTGAGCTTCTCCACCCAGGGCCAACTGCTGGTGGACCTGGCGGCCAACGTCGCCGAATGGACCAACCTGAAACTGGCGGCCAACCAACTGCGCGCCTTGGGCGAACTGAAGGCCAATGACCTGGACAAGACCCCGCAGATCAGCGGCGCCCTGTCGGTCGCCCAGTTTGACCTGGCCAAGTTTCTTGAGAGCGTCGGCCACCCATTGCCTGCGATGGCCCCGGGCAGCCTGAGCAAGGTCGAGCTAGTGAGCCGCCTCAACGGCACGCCCACCAGTGTGGCCCTGGAAAACCTGAACCTGAAACTCGATGCAAGCACCTTCAGCGGCCGTGTCGCTGTCGAGGACTTCGCCAAGCAGTCACTGCGGGTACAGCTCAAGGCCGATACCTTCAATGCCGACAACTACTTGCCGGCCAAATCCGAAGCTGCCAAAGGTGCAACCGCTGCACGCCAGGCCGAAGTACAGAGCAGCGAAGCCGGCGCCATGGCGGCAGGCGGCAACACGCCATTGCCGGAGGCGCCGACCAAAGGCGCCTGGAGCAACGACAAACTGCTGCCGCTGACCCGCCTGCGCAGCCTGGACGTGAATGCAGACCTGGCCTTTGGCGAGCTGACCCTGAGCCAATTGCCCATTCAGAACGCGGTGCTCAAAGCTTCCGGCATCGACGGGCAACTCAAGCTCGACACTCTCAGCGGCGGTCTCTACAACGGCACGTTCCAGGCCAACGGCACACTTGACGTACGCCAGGACACACCCGTGCTGGCCCTGCAAAGCCACATCAAGCAGGTGCCTGTTGAACGCATCCTGCAGGCCCAAGGGAAAACCCCGCCGGTCAAAGGCCAGCTCACCCTCGACAGCAACCTCAGCGGCCGCGGCAACAGCCAGAAAGCCCTGATCGACAGCCTCAACGGTACCGCCAGCCTCGTGATCAACAACGGCGTGTTGCTCAATGCCAACATCGAGCAGCAGCTGTGTACCGGCATCGCCCTGCTCAACCGCAAGACCCTGAGCACCACCCCAGGCGGCAAGGACACGCCCTTCCAGGAACTGCGCGGCAACCTCACGTTCCGTAACGGCGTGGCCAGCAACCCCGACCTGAAAGTGCGTATCCCGGGCCTCACGCTCAACGGCAACGGTGATGTGGATTTGCGCGTGCTGGGCATGGACTACCGCGTGGGCATCATCGTCGAAGGCGACAAGCGCGACGTGCCGGACCCGGCCTGCCAGGTCGGCGCCAACTTCCAGGGCATTGAGGTGCCGCTGCGCTGCCGTGGCCCGCTTGAGCTGGGCGCCAAGGCCTGCCGCCTGGACAAGGACGGCCTGGGCCAGGTCGCCCTCAAGGCGGCCGGCAATCGCCTGAACGAGAAGCTGGAAGAGAAACTCGACAAGGTTAACCCCAAGCTCAAAGACGCTTTGAAAGGCCTGTTCAACCGATGAGAAACGAGCAGTTTTCACAAGCGGTGCTGGACTGGTACGACCGCCATGGCCGCCACGACCTGCCTTGGCAACAGGGCATCACCCCTTACCGGGTGTGGGTGTCGGAGATCATGTTGCAACAGACCCAGGTCAGCACCGTGCTCAACTACTTCGACCGGTTCATGGCGTCCTTGCCGACGGTCGAAGCCCTGGCCGCCGCGCCGGAAGATGAAGTGCTGCACCTGTGGACGGGCCTGGGCTACTACACCCGGGCGCGCAACCTGCAGAAGACCGCGAAGATCGTGGTGGCCGAACACGGCGGCGAATTCCCCCGCGACGTGGAAAAGCTCACCGAGCTGCCGGGTATCGGCCTGTCCACCGCTGGCGCGATTGCCAGCCTGAGCATGGGCCTGCGCGCACCGATCCTCGACGGCAACGTCAAACGCGTGCTGGCGCGCTTTACCGCACAAGAGGGCTACCCGGGCGAGCCCAAGGTGGCCAAGCAGCTGTGGGCCACCGCAGAGCGCTTTACGCCCCATACCCGCGTCAACGCCTACACCCAGGCCATGATGGACATGGGCGCCACGCTCTGCACCCGCAGCAAACCCAGTTGCCTGCTTTGCCCGCTGGAAAAAGCCTGCGAAGCCCACATGCTGGGCCTGGAAACCCGCTACCCGATCCCCAAACCGCGCAAGACCATCCCGCAAAAGCGCACGCTGATGCCGATGCTGGCCAACGCCGAGGGCGCGATCCTGCTTTACCGTCGCCCTTCTACGGGCTTGTGGGGCGGCTTGTGGAGCTTGCCGGAGCTGGACGACCTGCAAGACCTGGATCACCTCGCCAACCAGCACGCGCTGGCGCTGGGCAAGCATCAGGAACTGCCCGGGCTGGTCCACACCTTCAGCCATTTTCAGTTGGCCATCGAACCCTGGCTGGTCCAGGTCGAGGAAACCGCCCATCACGTGGCCGAGGCCGACTGGCTCTGGTATAACCTCGCCACCCCGCCGCGCCTGGGCCTTGCCGCCCCGGTGAAAAAACTGCTGAAGCGCGCGGCCGATGTATTGAACGCAGGAGTTTCGTCATGACCCGCACCGTTATGTGCCGCAAGTACAAAGAAGAACTGCCAGCCCTGGAACGCCCTCCTTACCCAGGTGCCAAGGGCCAGGACATCTACGACCACGTCTCAGCCAAAGCCTGGGGCGACTGGCAAAAACACCAGACCCTGCTCATCAACGAAAAACGCCTGAACATGATGAACGCCGAAGACCGCAAATACCTGCAGGGCGAAATGGACAAGTTCTTTTCCGGCGAGGAATACGCCCAGGCCGAAGGCTACGTCCCACCTGCTCAATAATTGATCAAAAACCGGGGTCTGCACGTAAGCGACGGTAATAATTAAATATTTTTTGAAAACTTGCTTGACGACCCCCTGAAAAACCCGTTTAATGCGCCCCGTTGCCCAGATAGCTCAGTCGGTAGAGCAGGGGATTGAAAATCCCCGTGTCGGCGGTTCGATTCCGTCTCTGGGCACCAAAATACCGAGAAACCCCAAGGAACAATGTTCCTTGGGGTTTTTTATTGCCTGCGATTCAACCGGCTTCAGGCCCCGCATCCCAAATGATCTGCGCGGGCTTGATTTAAATGGCCAGGCTCAAAGCGCCCTCAGACCAACTGCGTCGTCGGCGACGCCAGTTCCCCTCGCACGGGTACCCCAAGCACGTTTGCGTTCCCCTGAGCAGCCTTCAGGCCGTAGCGTCTATTCTGCCGGGTGCTCGCCGAAGCAGAAGCCGTACGACCTCTTCGAGTGACAGAGCGACGACGAGGCGCTCGCGCCGAAGGCAACGCCGCGTGAGAGATGCTGCCTGACAATACGCTGAGCGCATCTTCAACCTGACGCCGCGCCAACCTGACGTTGACGTCCATCGCATTCGTCCAGAAATACGTGCCAGCGGCCAGGCTGCCAAGTACCGAGACATGAGGCCAGGCCTCACCAGCTGCACCCACCAACCTTCCTGTCTCGAAGTCCAACTCAAAGCCGCCGAACTCATTGGGCCTGGCCAACTTGCGCCGGAGCAGATTCACCACGAGCGGCACGTCAGACTGTTCCACCTGAACGGAGTAACCGGTGGCGTTGATAACATACTCACTCTCGACGACGGTACGAAATGCACTGCGACGGTCGTCAATGCGCGTCTCAAAGACCTTTGAAGCCTGGTTGTAAGTGACTTGCCTGACGCCGCCGAGCACCAGTATTCGGTCAGCCTTCAGCAACGCCTGCAACTTATGAGCATTTTTGACCGGCACCGAGACTCGGTAAGAAGACCAGAGACTGCCGAATGTCGTCTGGAATACCTGCTTGTCGTCGCGAGACAGGCGATGCCAGACATAATCGATAATGGAGTTGGTCGAGTAAATGACCGACTGCCACAGACGCTCGGCATTGTCTGCCTGCATGATCTCGGACGTTATGTAGTCCAGCACACCAGCGCCCGAATTCATGATGTGCTTCAAGTCCAGGGCGTCACCGGTAACCTCCTCGATCTCACGTAGCAACATCGTAAAGACGTCATGCAGCTTGAGCTGGCCCCCATTTGCATCACAGAAGTTATCGATGTGGGCCCGGGTCAGATGAGTCAGTGTATGAGGCCGATTAAAGGTACCGCGCACACTGGGCAGACGGCCGGTGCGCGATGCCATGACAATTTTCCCCTGGTGCCCGGCTTCTGTCAGTGAGAGCACAGTGTCAATGGCCGACAGCCCGGTCCCTAGCACACACACCGAAGCGTTGGCCGGTATGTTGCGCACCATGTCCCGGGTTGGGTATGGCGTGCGCACGAAGCCAGCCACGTCATTGAGCTGAGTAAACCGCGTCGATGGCAGGTTTCCCATGCTGAGGACAACCCGATCCGCCACGTAGGCCACGCCGCTCTCGGTATCAATGCAAGGGCGCTGGTCAGACAGTGAGATCAAGTCTGTGACGGTTGAGGTCACTGCAGTGACCTTAATGCCATGGGCGCGGGCCACGGCCATCGTCTGCTCATACTGATGTGCCAGGTATCTGCCGAACAGGCTGCGCGGCAGGAAGGCGTGATCGTCGATGACTGTTTGTGGAAAATCTACCGCCTGATCTGCGCCATGCTGTTCCAGCCAGCGAATAAAATGCCGCTTGTCGCCTGCTACCGCAGACATGGCGTCGGCTCGCGTGTTGAGCAAGTTGCACTCAAAGTCGTCCTGGTACGCATAACCCGGCCCAGGTGTTTTCTGTGACTCAAAGATCAGCACATCCAAATGATGACTCAGCCCCTGACGAACAGCTTCATCAATGAGTTGCGTAAAATATGCAACGCCGACAGAACCACCGCCCACTATGGCAATTGTTATTTTTTTCATGGTGTTTTCCAAAACGCGTAGTGCGAAGAATGAAGAGCCATCAATGAAATGATGAGTTAGTCACGCGAACGCCAGTACTTGTCCGTGACAGAGAGCGGCTGATGGAGAAAAATCGACGCAGGCATCAACTCCACGTGGTCAGCCACGATAATATCGGCCGTACTGCGAGCGAGAATATCGCGCTCGATGTCGATACCCGGCGCAACTTCCTTGAGTATCAAGCGGCCGTCTTTCAATACGAGCACAGCCCGTTCAGTGATGAACAGAATCGGGCAGTTGCGTGATTGCGCATGGGCGGCATTGAAGCTCATGTGCTCAACGGCTTGAATAAACTTGGTGATATCCCCTTCACGCTCAATGATTAATTGTCCGGCTTCAAACCCCAGTTCCAAACCACCGGCCGTGAAGGTTCCGCAAAACACCACGCGCTTGGCGCTCTGCGAAATGTTGATAAAGCCACCGACACCGTTGAGCCGCCCGCCGAATCGACTGATGTTGACGTTGCCACCGCTGTCGGCCTGACCAAACCCGAGGAAGGCCAGATCGATTCCGCCACCGTCATAGAAGTCGAACTGGCTGGCTTGATCGAGAATCGCTTGAGGGTTGCTCGAAGCGCCGAATGACAGCCCGCGCGCAGGCGTCCCGCCGATAACCCCTGACTCGACAGTAAGCACATGGGCGGAGCAGCGCTCCTCGCTCGCGACCCTTGCAATGTACTCCGGGGTGCCAATACCCAGGTTAACGATCGGCGCGTTGTACCGGGCTATTTCATACAAGGCTCGGCGCGCGACGATTTTTTTGGCGCATAGCGGTAACGGCGTGACGGCGGTATCAGAGCGTGAACGCCCGGTATAGGTGTTGTTTCTGACCTCACCGTAGGTTTGCCAATGCGTGTCTGGCGTGGATAAAACCAGATAATCCACAAAGATCCCCGGAATACGGATGGTCTGAGGATCAAGCGAGTTACGGTCGACCAATTCCATCACTTGCACGATGACGATACCGCCGCAATTGTGAACGGCCTGCGCCTGGGCGAGGCTGTCCTGAAAGTTGGCTTCGTCCTCCATGCTGATATTGCCGTCGACATCTGCTCGGCTTCCGCGCAAAAAGGCGACATTGATGGGCATTGACGGATAGAAAAGTTCTTCACGCCCCCCAACGTTTACTACTGAGATCAGCTCTTCAGTCGTAGCCGGGCCGACTTTGCCCCCCTCCTGCCTGGGGTCGATGAAGGTGTGCAAACCGATCCCTGAGAGCACCCCACTTTTGCCCCCGGCGATTGAGCGGAACAAGTGGCTTATCACGCCCTGAGGCCAGTTGTGCGCTTGGATTTCACCACGCAGTGCCATCTGGCCTATCGACGGGGCAAGGGCCCAGTAGCCTCCGATCACCTTTTTCAGCAGGCCTTTGACAGCCAGTTGATTAAGCCCACGGCTGGCCTTGTCACCCTGACCGGCCGCAAAAACCAGGGTCAGGTCTGATGGCTGCGCGGTAGCGGCAAAGCGCGCCGCCAGCGCTTCGGTGAGCAAGTCAGGGTGCCCGCAACTGCCGAACCCCCCAGTGGTAATCGTGCAGTTATCGGGTACCAGGGCGGCCGCCTGGCTGGCGGTGATGACGCGCTTTGGCTCCATTACGTAATCACTGCCGAACGAGGCCGCTGCAAGCGCAGCTCCCGGGGCCGCCTGGACGTTGAAGCCGCTATTGAGGGCGCCCATCATGCCTGCGCCTGCGCCAGGGAAACGGTCTGCACGGGCTTTTCCCACACCACCAGGAAGGTGCAGCCTTCATCGCTCCACAGCGCATGCTCACTGTCAGGCGGGCAGACTTCAAGCGTGCCTGCTGGGTGTGCACCGGCATCGTTATGCAGCACGCCATCGAGCACGAAAATCAGTTCGTAGCCAGGATGAAGGTGGCGCTGGGTACGGGCACCCGGCTGATAACGTACCAGGGCAGCCGACGGGCCATCCACTTCCGGGCCTTGGTACAAATGCACGATATCGGTCTTAGTTCGGCCATTGGCGGTATAGGGCACCCACGGCAAGGCTTCTTTGCTGCGTACTGCGTTGAGTACATCTTTAAGGATTTGTCCGGTATGCATGATACTTCCTTGTTCGCTGGATAAAGAGGCGTTAGATAGGGGGGGTTAAACGTTGAGTTCACTTCTTGACATGGGTGCACGCATAAACAGCCAGTGCGGTAATCGCAAAACCTACGGCGTTAATTGTACTGAACGATTCACCGAGGAATACGAAGCCCATTAAGGCTGTCACTGCGGGAATAAGATGGAACAGGCCTGCTACTTTGCTCGCCTCACCTTTGCGCATGAGAATGTAGAGGATGCTGATAGCGCCAATAGAGTTGACCAGTGACAACCAGCCGGACGCGAAGATCATTGTTGGGGTCCACTGAACCGCGAGGTTTTCAAAGTGATCGGCGAGAAAGAACATCACGAAAGAGGCCGTGGCCAACTGAATAAAACCGCCGGTGCGCAAGTCCATGCCGGTGCAGTATTTCTTCTGATACAGGCTGCCGGCCGTGATGCCAACCAGTGCCAGCACTACGCACAAGTAACCTGTCAGGCTCGCCGTCGCACTTACACCCAGCTGTTCATAGACCACCAGGGCGACACCGAACAATCCGCCCACCAAGCCAAGCCACTCGACACGACTGACTTTTTCGTTAAGAAACCGGGTGGCGCCCAATGCGGTAAACACCGGCATCGTGCCGACAATCAGCGCGGCCACAGCAGCCGACACGCCCAGATCCAGCCCCATGTACAGGCCAGCAAACTGAAGCGCCTGGATCAAGATGCCCACCACCACCAGATGGCCGAACTGAGCGCGGGTTTTCGGCCACGGTGCTTTAGTCGCAAGCGCCACGCCCAGCAGGATCAGCGCCGCACTGGCAAAGCGAATGAAGATCAGGGTGTAGGGCCCCACAAAGGGGAGTGCCACTTTGCCAACGACATAACCGGAACTCCACATGACGATGAAGAGCAAAGGCAGTAGAGTGGCGGGCAGGGCAATATTGAAACTTCTGGTCAGGGCTTTCATGAATCCTCCAAGGTTTAACCGCTAGAGAATTCAAAGTATTTAACCCACCCGCTGCGCACAATACGGCCAAAAAGAACAAGCCTGTGTCCTCTGGAGAAACAATGGAATCTTTCTCAGAAAATATTTCGGATGTCTTTGTTTTCGTTAAAGTTGTCGAACTGAAAAGTTTCTCCAAAGCGGCCCGTTTCTTCGGTTCGACCACCTCAACCGTCAGTAAACAAATGCGCAGGCTTGAGGAAACGCTCGGGGCCAAGTTGTTAAACCGCACCACGCGAAGCCTTGCGCTCACAGAAGCGGGAGAACTTGCCTATCAGCACGGTGTTCGGATTACCGAGGAAACCGGCGCATTACTCAACTCGGTCGAGAGCTTGCAATCAGCGCCCCGAGGCCACCTGCGGGTCACCACATCGGTTGCCTTTGGCAATCTCCACTTGAGCAACCTGGTTGGGCAATTCCTCAACGCCTACCCCGATATCAGCGTCACGCTCTCTTTGAGCGACCGCTATGTGGATATTGTCGAAGAAGGGTTCGATATTGCGATACGTCTGACCAGTACGCCCGTTGACAGTTTTATAGCGCGACGCTTAGCCAAACTCGACTACGTGTTATGTGCAACACCCGGTTATTTAAGCAGCCACTCCCCCATCGCCACGCTCGGTGATTTGGCCGCACATAATTGTTTGATCAATGGTCTGGCGCGCGAAGCATCCTGGCGTTTTATTCGCGACGGCGAAGTGACCGAAGTGCGCGTATCAGGGCGTTTCTGCGTCAACAGCAGTGAATCTGTGAGGCAGGCCGTGATGGAAGGTGTGGGCATAGGCTTGCTGCCCACGTTCTCCATCGCCGAGGATCTGCGCAAGGGCAGCCTCAGCGTGATTTTGCCCAAGTACATTGCAGAGGGCACTTTCGGCGACAGCATTCATGCGATTTTCTTGCCGAGCAAGTTTGCCGTGCCCAAGTTGCGGGTCTTTGTGGACTTCCTGATTGAGAAATTCGAAGACGGTGGTGGATGGTTGCCAGCCCCGCAGAAGGCTGAATAACCACGGGTGCCATGACGACCAAGACCGCGGCCCTGTATCCTTAGTGGCTTAGTGCCTGCGATTGGCAGAGGAAAGCCATGAGGCTTTTATCCTCCGTGCTGGTTATTTTTCTCTGGGTTCAATCGTTCAGCCTTTACCCAATTCTCAGTTGTAAGGTTTTTTCATGACCCGCTTCTTGCTTTGCACCCTATTAATACTGACCGCCCTGCTCAGTGGGTGTGCCACGCAGTTGGACGTAGCAATCAACGCGACGCCTGATCCCGATTATCAATTTGACCGACAGGCAACCGTGTTGGTGACCTCCACGGGCGGCAGCGATGAAAACTCGCTCAATGCCCGCTACTACCTGCGCGATATGGTCCGCGCCATGCAGGACCAGGGCTTTCGCAATGTCTTTACCGATACCACGCTGCCCAAGAACCACGCGCCGATCAAAATGACCGTCACCCTGGATGTCGACAGCAAGCAGGTGACGTATCGCTACACCGCTACCGAATACGGGCAAGTGGCAAAAAGCACCACCACCCAATGCAAGAAGAACAAGAAAAAGACCGACCAGCTGACCTGCACCAGCACCCCAAACACCTCCTACGGCCCGGTAGGGACCTCGGAGCGCACCGGCTACACCACGCTCACTACCTTCCGGGTCACGGCTCGCGATGAAGCGAGCAGGCGTGCGGTCTACCTGCTACGGGCGTCGTCCTATAACGACGATTGCCAAGCCGCCAAAGTCGAAGCCTTTCTGGTACAGCAGGGTTTGCAGAACCTGAATTTCCAGGACCGTGTGCAGCGCAACTATACGGTCACGATGCCTGAAAGCTTCCGCTGCAAATAATCATCTGCTCGGCGGGCCCTTTGCTAAAGGGCCACCTTACTTGAGCAAAAACACCATCAACGGGTTGTCATTCAAGCGCCCCTGATAGCTCGGCGCCAAGTGCTCCACCGGCGAGCCCTTCAACAGCGCAGTCTCCTTGCGCGACACAATCACCCAGGAGGGCCGGGGCAGCGCCGCCAGTTTCTCAAGCTCGTGACGCCCGACAAACAGCGGCTGTTCATCGTGATCCAGGTTCATCATGTAGCGCACCGCCCAGGTATCTCGCGCCAGGTCGACAAACACCAAAGGGCCCGGTTGCGCCTGGCGCAACGCCTCCACCTGGCTGACAAACCGCCGGGTATCGAATTGCAGGTCCTTGGCCGGCTCTATCACCGTCACCAGCAACAGCCATTGTGCTGCCAGGGCGATCAGGCTGAGCCACACCAACCGCCATGCTCGCCGCCAGGCCAGCAACGCCGCAACTTGCAGCACCACCAACGCGCCGATCATCAACGGCAAGGAAATCTGCGGCCAGTAGCCCTGCTTGTGCCAGGCGTGTCGACACACAAACACCACCACCACGCACAACGTCGGCAGCGCCGCGACCAGCCATTCGTAGCCACGGCGCACGCCTACCAGCCAGCCTTGCGCATGCAGTAGCCCATAGGCGGCGACCGCCGCGAACATCGGCACCATGGGCAGAATGTAATAAGCACGCTTGAAATGCGGTACCGACAGGCCGAACAGAATGATCAAGCCGCAGCCCCCAAGGCGCACCAGCAATTGCAGGTGCTCATTGGCCCAGCGCTCGGGCCAGCGATGGCGCAACGCAAACAGGGTCGCAAACGCCAGCGGTACCACCGGAAAGTAACGGTACAAGCTCAGTTGAAAATAGAAGTAGAACGGCTCACCCGACTCATCCAGACGCCCACCGACTTGCATCTTGAAGACTTCATCGGCAAAGGCATCACCACCGCTGAACCGCGCAAGCTTCATCAGTAGCCACCAGCACGCGGCGAGCAGCACCAAGCCGATAACGCCGTGGGTCAGCACCTGTCGGACACGCTCCCCCGGCTTGCCCAACGCCCAATACACACATACCACCGCGCAGACCTCAATCAACCCCAGCGGCCCACGTATCGCAAACCCGAGGATGAACAACGGGAACACCGCCAGTTGCCTCAGCCGTGACCCGAGGCGCTCGCCGGTGTGCAGCAGGTAGAAACTGCCCACGCATAACAACGCGACCATTTGGTCCAGGCACACCGAGCGCGACTTTTCGAGCAACTGAGCGGTGAGCAGTGTGAGCAGCACCGTCAGCAGCGCCCAGGCACGGCTGTAGGGTGCCAGCAGGCGGTACATCAGCGCGATCACCCCCGCCGAGGCGAGCGCCGTGGGCAGCACATTCGCCAAGTGGTTCGGCGCGTCAAACAAACGGGCGAATAGATAACTGAAGAAGGTCGCGGTGCCGGGGTAATCCGCATAGGGCTGGCCGTAGGTGGTGGGGAAAAGGCTCGCACCATGGCGATACATTTCCTGCATGAACAGCGCCCAACGCCCGTCAAAACCCTGGGGCTGCTGATCCCAGATGCCCACTGTGAATAACAAGAGAGCGACCAGGAAAATACCCAGTGACTCCAGGCGAAAACGGTTGCGGTGATCCATCGGGTGACCTGTCAGGTGGGAAGCGCTGGCGTATGGTGCCGAACGCGCCCCTGAATGGCGCCTGAACAGATCTGAACATTCACGCGGTTACCGACTGGTGGGCCACACCACTGCCGGAATCAGGCGAACGTAGAGCAATTCGGCAACCAACTCGATCAGGGTTTGCAGGATCACCACCGTTGCGGCCAAGCCGCGCACATCCTCCGGCAGGGCCAGCGCCAATGGCAAAACCACCAGCGAGTTACGGGTCGACGCACTGAAGGTCACCGCCCGCGCCGTCAACGCTGGCAGTGCGAACAGCCGCGCAGCCACAATGCCCATCAGCGGCGCCAGCAACACAAAGGCCACGTAGACCGGAATGACTGGCAGCAACAAATTGATATCCCGTACCACCGCCGTGATGTGCGAAGCCAGCACTACAAACAACACCAACGCCATTGCCGGCACCGGCATCCACGCCCAGGCACTGTTCCAACGTCCAATAGCGCTCGAACGCCGCGCGAGAGCGCTGGTCAGGACCGCCAGAAGCATCGGCACCACAATCAACCCCACGAACGCCTCGACAAAAGGCCCTGCAGCCACCACCACGGAGGATTGCTCGCCCAACATCAGCCCCAGGTAGACCGGCAACAACAGCAGTTGCAGCAACAGCAGCAGCGGTGTTGCCGCCAGCATCGACCGCGAATCGCCCTTGCCGATATGGGTAAACACCACCACATAGTCGATACAGGGCGTCAGCAACACCAGCAGAGCGCCCACCAGCAACGCCGGGCGTTCCACCAGGCCGCGGGTCAACCCCCACACCAGCAAGGGCACCAGGATGAAATTGGCTAACAGCAAGGCCGCCAGGAAACGCTTGTTGCCCACGCCTTGGCGCAGTTCCAGGAAGGGGATTTGCAGAAACATCGCGTACATCAGCACGGCGATGGCAGGTGTCACCCAAAGGCTGAGGCCATGCGCTGATAAGGGCCAGAGCAGGCCGAACGTGACGGCCACAAAGACGGCAACGAA
Organism: Pseudomonas sp. FDAARGOS_380; assembly: GCF_002591235.1. Taxonomy (NCBI): domain Bacteria; kingdom Pseudomonadati; phylum Pseudomonadota; class Gammaproteobacteria; order Pseudomonadales; family Pseudomonadaceae; genus Pseudomonas; species Pseudomonas sp. FDAARGOS_380. The sequence continues at coordinate 1,426,524 of NZ_CP023969.1, forward strand.
GTAGATAGGGACCTGATGGTGTTCCAGGGTGTCACGGGTCATGGGCGAGCTCGGGTGGGTCAATAGACTGTCAGCCTAAGTACCCGCGCAGAGAAGGTCGAGCATTACAGCAATCACTGCCGCCCCAGAAACCCTTGGGATTTCCCCCAACCTGCGCTTCAATACACCCTCTAGACCCAGACCCCAAGGACGTCGAGCCCATGGCCTCGCCAAACAAGCAGCAAAAACGCGCCCACCGGGCAAAAGCCAAGGCCAAGCAAAACCGCACCCAGCGCGCCGTGGCACACAAGCCGGATGCCTTTGCGGGCGACGACAGCCGCATCGACCTTGAGTCGGTGGATTTGACTGAACTGTTCGTCGCGATGCGTGCCGCCGGCGAGATCAGCCAGCAGGCGCTGTGTGCGGTGTTCCTGGCGCACCCGTTGCTGGCGTTGGTGCTGGAGCAGGAAGGCGAAGAGGAAGCGACCGACTTTATCCTGGCGGCGCTGATCGAGTATCGGCAGTGGGCGACAGACAGCGATGACGAAGCCGCGGCGTTAGCGTGGATCGAATCGCCGCAGTTCCAGGCCGATTACGTGGCTGCCTCCCAGGCGCTGACAAACTCAGCTGACTGACACACAACAACATCTGGCGCCATTGCCCCCTGTAGGAGCGAGCTTGCTCGCGAAAAACGCCAACGATAACGCGTGGTTCCTGAGTAAACGCGGCGCCTATTGGTTTTTCGCGAGCAAGCTCGCTCCTACAGGCATTAGGGTAAGCCCCCCTTCCACATTTACTCAGTATTGCGTCAGTTAAGGGCCGCAGCGCCCAATCGTTGAGCCTTGCGCCGGCTGGCCACCACCAACCCCGCCAACACCACCAGCAAGCTCAACACCCCCGTCGCGATGATCTCGACCCGGTGCGCTTCCTGGAACAGCATGATGGTCAACGTACCGACGATAAACACCATCACCGCGTACGTCAGGCCAGGAAACAACCACATCTTGAACACGATCTTCTCGCCCGCCGCAGCACGCTTCTGGCGCATGCGCAGTTGCGACACGGCAATCACCAGGTACACCAGCAACGCGATGGCGCCAGAGCTGGCCAGCAGGAATTCGAACACCGCCGCCGGGGCGACGTAGTTGGCGAATACCGCCAGGAACGCAGCACCGGTAGACAGCAACACCGCCCAATAAGGCGTGCCGCTCTTGTTGGTACGCTTGGCCACGGCCGGTGCGTCACCGCGACGGCCCAGGGAAAATAGCATGCGCGACGCGGTGTACAGCGCCGAGTTGAGGCAGCTGGTTACGGCAACCAGCACCACCAGGTCGACAATCAGCTTGGCGTTCGGAATGCCCATGCGTTCCAGCACAGTCTGGTAGGAACCTACGGCCGCCAGGGTCGGATCGTTCCAAGGCACCAGGGACACCACGATGAAGATCGACAACAGGTAGAACAAACCAATCCGCCAGATCACCGAGTTGGTGGCCTTGGTGATTTGCTGGCCAGGGTTCTTCGATTCGGCGGCGGCGATGGTGACAATCTCGGTGCCCATGAACGAGAACATGGTGGTCAGGATCGCCGCCAATACCGCGCCCATGCCGTTGGGCATGAACCCTTGGGTATCGAACAGGTGCGAAACACCGCTGACCTGGCTGGTGGGCAAGAAGCCGAAGATCGCGGCCAGGCCGAGGATCACAAAGCCGACGATCGCAACGACCTTGATCAATGCAAACCAGAACTCGAATTCACCGTAGTTTTTCACGCTGAACAGGTTGGTTGCGGTGAGCAACAAGGTAATCACCAGGGTGAACACCCAGATCGCCACGTCGGGGAACCAGGCGTGCAGGATGGTCGCCGCCGCGTTGGCTTCCAGCGGAATCACCAGCACCCAGAACCACCAGTAGAGCCAGCCAATGGTGAACCCGGCCCAGTGGCCGATGGCCCGGTCGGCATAGGTAGAGAACGAACCGGTATCCGGTGACGCAACGGCCATCTCGGCCAGCATGCGCATCACCAAGACCACCAGCGTGCCGGCAGCTGCATAGGCCAACAGTACAGCCGGGCCGGCAGCAGCGATCGCATGGCCGGAGCCGACAAACAAACCGGCGCCGATGACACCGGCAATCGACAGCATGGTGACGTGACGCGGTTTGAGCCCCTGTTCGAGGTCATTGGAGCTTTGCGTACTACTCATTGACACACCTTTGCGAGGAATTGCGAAAACGGTTCGCCCGGCTTGCAGCCTTTCTCGTGAAAAGAATCCAACAGGGCGTTCTTTATTTTTTACGCAAGATTTGCGCCAAAATATTTCAGAACCACAGTGGGCGGGGGCTGTAGGACAATTCGCCACCCATCGCAAGTCATTGAGAACAATGGCATTCCGCTATAGCGTTACCGTGCGACTCACATTCACGGCGCACCGACGCACCAAAAACACACACAAAAAGTACGTGACGCCCCATAAGCGGGCTGATATGGACCGTTTGCCCGGTTAACCCTTCCAACACCCGGCCAAAGCTGGCACCATCGCGCCCTTTTTTACGCGAAGCCTGTGGATTTTTCCGGGTCAAACGTCTGTAGGTTGTTGATGGCGCGACACGCTGCTGCGCCGATGCGACACCCTGCCGCAGACCATCGGTTAACCGTCCGCAGCGCTGTTGGCTGTCGTCCAAACGCTATGCTAGCTTGGCGCCTCGCCAGGAAGGCGGCCCAACAGCGAAGATCGCAACGAACACAATGAGGACCGCACATGGCCCAGGCCACGCCCGCGCTTGAAATCCGCAACTTGCATAAACGCTATGGTGAGCTTGAGGTACTTAAAGGTATCTCGCTGACCGCTCGCGACGGCGATGTGATCTCGATCCTGGGTTCCTCCGGTTCCGGCAAGTCCACTTTCCTGCGCTGCATCAACCTGCTGGAAAACCCGCACCAGGGCCAGATCCTGGTGGCCGGTGAAGAACTCAAGCTCAAGGCCGCGAAAAACGGCGAACTGATGGCCGCCGACGGTAAGCAGATCAACCGCCTGCGCAGCGAAATCGGGTTTGTGTTTCAAAACTTTAACCTGTGGCCGCACATGAGCATCCTCGACAACATCATCGAGGCTCCTCGGCGCGTGCTCGGCCAGAGCAAGGCCGAAGCCATAGAAGTGGCCGAGGCCCTGCTGGCCAAGGTCGGTATCGCCGACAAGCGCCACGCCTACCCTGCCCAGCTCTCTGGCGGCCAACAACAACGTGCGGCGATTGCGCGTACCTTGGCGATGCAGCCTAAAGTCATTCTGTTCGACGAGCCGACATCGGCGCTTGACCCGGAAATGGTCCAGGAAGTACTAAATGTGATCCGCGCACTGGCCGAAGAAGGCCGCACGATGCTGCTGGTCACCCACGAAATGGGCTTCGCCCGTCAGGTATCCAGCGAAGTGGTGTTTTTGCACCAGGGCCTGGTCGAGGAGCAAGGATCGCCACAGCAGGTGTTTGAAAACCCGCTTTCGGCGCGCTGCAAACAATTCATGTCCAGCAACCGCTAACGGAGCAACATGCATGCAGAACTATAAAAAATTCCTTCTGGCCGCGGCCGTCTCGATGGCGTTCAGCGCCACGGCCATGGCAGAAACCTTGAAAATGGGGATCGAAGCGGCCTACCCGCCGTTCAACAATAAAGACGCCAGCGGCAACGTTGTCGGCTTCGACAAAGACATCGGCGACGCCCTGTGCGCCAAGATGAAAGTCGAGAAGTGCGAAGTGTATGTGTCCGACTGGGACGGCATTATCCCGGCCCTGAACGCCAAGAAGTTCGACTTCCTGGTGTCTTCGCTGTCGATCACCGACGAGCGCAAGCAGGCGGTGGATTTCACCGACCCGTACTACTCCAATAAGCTGCAGTTCATTGCGCCCAAAGCCACGGCCGACTTCAAGACCGACGCCGCTTACCTCAAAGGCAAGGTGATCGGTGCGCAGCGCGCAACGCTGGCCGGTACCTACCTGGAAGACAAGCTGCCGGACACCGAAGCCAAGCTCTACGACACCCAGGAAAACGCTTACCTCGACCTGACCTCCGGTCGCCTCGACGGCATCCTGGCCGACAAGTACGTGCAGTACGAATGGCTCAAGAGCAAAGACGGTTCGGCCTATGAATTCAAAGGCGAGCCGGTGGTAGATAGCGACAAGATCGGTATCGCCGTACGCAAAGGCGACCCACTGCGCGAGCGCCTGAACAAAGCCCTGGCAGAGATCAAGGAAGACGGCACCTACAAGAAGATCAACGACAAGTACTTCCCGTTCAGCATCGAATGATCTGAACGGCCTGCCCGGCGCGCTCCTGGTGAGCGCGCTGGCTTTTAGCAATGCCTGCCGCAATATGAAAACACCATGAATTTCGATCTCTACGGATTCGGCCCGGCCCTCGCCGCCGGCGCGCTGATGACCGTCAAACTGGCGCTCACGGCCCTGTGCCTGGGGCTGGTGCTGGGCCTTGCCGGCGCCTTGGCCAAAACTTCGCCGTACAAGCCGCTGCAATGGCTGGGCGGCGCTTATTCGACCATCGTGCGCGGTATTCCCGAGCTGCTGTGGGTGCTGCTGATTTACTTCGGCACCGTCAACCTGATGCGTGCCCTCGGTGAGGTCTTCGGCAACCCCGACCTGTCGCTGAGTGCCTTTGCCGCCGGCGTCATCGCCCTGGGCCTGTGCTTCGGGGCCTACGCCACCGAAGTGTTCCGCGGCGCGATCCTCGCCATCCCCAAGGGCCACCGCGAAGCGGGTGTGGCGTTGGGGCTGTCGAAGTTTCGGATTTTCACCCGGTTGATCATGCCGCAGATGTGGCGCATCGCCCTGCCGGGCCTGGGCAACCTGTTCATGATCCTGATGAAAGACACCGCGCTGGTGTCGGTGATCGGCCTGGAAGAAATCATGCGCCACGCGCAGATCGGCGTGACCGTGACCAAGCAACCCTTCACCTTCTTCATGGTCGCCGCATTCATGTACCTGGGCCTGACCGTACTGGCGATGACCAGCATGCACTTCCTGGAAAAACGCGCCGCCCGCGGCTTTGCAAGGAGCACCCAATGAGCGGCGACTACAGCTGGCTATCGCACTTTGACCTGGGCTTGAACTGGGCCGTGATCATCAAGTGGCTGCCGAAGTTGGCCCAGGGTGCGACCCTGACCCTGGAGCTGGTGGCAATCGCCGTGATCGCCGGCCTGCTGCTGGCGATCCCTCTGGGCATCGCCCGCTCTTCGCGCCGCTGGTACGTGAGCGCCCTGCCCTATGCCTACATTTTCTTCTTCCGTGGCACACCGCTGCTGGTGCAGTTGTTTTTGGTGTACTACGGCCTGGCGCAGTTCGATGCCGTGCGCAACAGCTTCATGTGGCCATACCTGCGCGACCCGTTCTGGTGCGCCACCGCCACCATGACCCTGCACACCGCCGCCTATATTGCCGAGATCCTGCGCGGTGCGATCCAGGCCATTCCGCCGGGCGAGATCGAAGCGGCGCGGGCATTGGGCATGTCCAAGCCGAAAACGCTGTTCTACATCATCCTGCCACGCGCCTCGCGCATTGGCCTGCCGGCCTACAGCAACGAAGTGATCCTGATGCTCAAGGCCAGCGCCCTGGCCAGCACCGTAACCCTGCTTGAACTGACCGGCATGGCACGCACCATCATTGCCCGCACCTACCTGCCGGTCGAGATCTTCTTCGCCGCCGGGCTGTTCTACCTGCTGATGGCCTACGTACTGGTACGCGGCTTCAAACTGCTGGAAAAATGGCTGCGCGTCGATGCGTGCCAAGGACGTTGAGGCACGCTTCCAGGAGCTGGATGCATTCCTGACTGAACACCAAGGGCTGTGGCGACCACGGCCCTTTACCCAGTTACAGTTGCCCTGGGAAACCGAGCTCCCTGCGTTATCCCAATGGCTGCGCCAGCGTTCACTGGCCGAGGCCGAAGCCAGTCACAACCAACCTCACCACCTGCCCGCGCCCGCCCCTTTTCCACAGCTGGCCGCTCACGCGCTGCGCCTCGGCACTGTGGATAAGTTACCCACACACACCCTTGAACCCGCTCGCCATCGCCTGAATGTCGACGTGCCCGGGCGCAAATGGCAACAGATCGAAGCCTTCGGCGCCGCGCTGACCTTTACCCAAACGCCTGCCCACTGGCTGGACTGGTGCGCCGGCAAAGGCCACCTAGGCCGCCGCCTGCTGCAACCCGGCCAACATCTGACCTGCCTGGAATACGACCCCGCCCTGATCGCCTCCGGCCAAGCCTTGAGTGATCGCCACGGCCTGCCCGCAACCCATCACCTCCAAGACGTGATGGCGGATGTAGCGATCCAGCCTGAACACACCCCCGTCGCCCTGCATGCCTGCGGCGACCTGCACGTGCGCCTGCTGCAACTGGCCAGCGCCGTCGGTTGCAAACAACTGGCCCTGGCGCCCTGCTGCTACAACCGCATCACCGCCGACAGTTATCAGGCCCTCTCCGCCGCTGGGCGCGCCTCATTGCTACAGCTGTCGATTGACGACCTCGGCCTGCCCCTGAGCGAAACCGTCACCGCCGGCAACCGCGTACGCCAACGACGAGACACCTCCATGGCCCGGCGCCTGGGCTTTGACCAACTGCAACGTCAACTGCGTGGCTGCGACGACTACCTGCCAACACCCTCCCTGCCCGCCAGTTGGCTAGATAAACCCTTTGCCGACTATTGCCAGGAACTGGCAAGCCTCAAAGGCTTATCCACAGGCAAACAGAATTGGCCGGCACTTGAGGCCCGCGGCTGGCAGCGCCTGGCCGAGGTGCGCAACCTGGAACTCGTGAGAGGCTTGTTTCGACGTCCATTGGAACTGTGGTTGGTGCTGGATCGGGCCCTGTTTATGGTGGACCAGGGCTACAACGTCGAGGTAGGCAGCTTCTGCGAACCGTCGTTGACTCCTCGCAACTTGATGGTGCTGGCCGAGCGCCAATAAAGGGCAAAAATCCCTACACGCGACCTGTGGATAACTCTGTTGATGAATTCTTTACAGAGGCCGTAGATACCGGCCCTTCACACCAAAAGCCAATCTGGTCATTTTTTGTTCACAAAATAAAGTGCACACAAAACAGGCAGTTGCAGCGTGTTGAGAACTGCTGCACAAAATGGCTGTTTCGTGACAGCTGTCACCAACCGATTGTGCATAAGCATCTGGCGCTAGGCGCATAACGGGCGCCTTATGCGGGTTGTTTTGGCGTGTTCGGCAGCGGGTATCAGGTTACGAGGGAGGTCTGCCCAAGCGATGCTTGAACCTATCGGCGTTCGTCTGCTGCCTGGAGCTGGGCCCGAACTATGCAAGTCCTTTTCAACCTGTGAAGACACGGGGAAAACGCCCTAATCGCGAGAAACTTCCGATTTTGCAAAAATAGTCAGAATTCAGGGGTTTACAGAACCTTTCCAATCGCTATAATCGTCGCCCTAACACGCCGGTATAGCTCAGTTGGTAGAGCAACTGACTTGTAATCAGTAGGTCCCGGGTTCGACTCCTGGTGCCGGCACCATATCTCGAAGCCCCGCAATGCGGGGCTTTGTGGTTTCTGCGGTTTGGAAATTAAGCACTACACTTCAGCGCACCCCGATGACGCGATAACCTCCTATCGCCGCTCCACATCTGCCAATTGCATCGCCCCTCCCTACCAAAAAAACACAACGCGAGTCACCAAAATATCGGACAGTTTTGTCCTTTGTGATCTGACATTTGCGACGCACATAGACCCTGCGCAAACACATAACATCGATGCGATTCAGTTTCCACATTGGATCCAAATAGGACTTATCCAGCATTGAGCCTGACTGGATAATTACTACGCCGTCGGTTGTGCCCGACATTTTTTTACCGTTGCTATTGATATAAGGAAATATTAAATGAATATAGCATCCAGGAATAGAATCGCGTCGAATACAGAGCCAGCTATATCCTGTCAAACAGCACATTTAAACTGGGAAGACCTTCGTTACTTTGTGGCGTTCTCCCAAGTGAACTCCTTGAGTGGAGCGGCGCGTGTCTTGGGCGTCGAGCATGCTACCGTGTCTCGACGTATCGCGGCGCTAGAAAAATCACTCAGCGTAAAATTAGTTGATCGTAGAAAGCGCCTGTACGAACTTACAACAGTCGGGCGCAAACTCGCAGACCTGGGAAAACAGATCGAGACTCAAACGGAGGCGATTGAACGCCTGGCTGTCGCGGCCGCGCAAACCCAGCAAGTTGTCGAGGTGACGGTCAGCGCCCCGCCTTCCGTTACCTCCGAGAAACTGATACCCAGCCTGGGACGTTTCCGGTCAACGCATCCGAACATAGTTTTGCGTCTTCTAGGCGATAGCCAATATTCGTCTCTGTCCAAGTGCCAGACACATCTGTGCATTCGCTTCGCCAAGCCTCGCCAAATTGGAATTGTCGCGCGCCGGATAGGTTCGGCCTCCTTTTCATTCTATGGCGCCAAGACCTATCTCCAAGACCGTTCTCCCGAGCAATATGAGTTCATCGGCTACGAAGCCGAAGCCATGACACTTCCTCAAAATGACTGGCTAAAAAAAATTGTCGGGGATCGTCCATGCGTCCTCAAAGCGAAAACGGTCGAGCTGCAGGTCCGAGCAGCCGAGGCCGGCGTGGGCATTGCGCTGCTGCCCAGCTTCGCAGTGCAACATAGCTCACAACTTTGCCGGCTTGAGCTTGCAGACCCGTTGATGGTGGACGTCTGGCTAGGGGTGCACGAAGACTTCCGTGCGATCCCCTCAATCCAGGCCGCCATGAATTACGTTGAGGCCTGCTTCTACGACAATGATTAAAGGCAACAAGCTGATCAAGCGCCCGGTGTCAGTCGGCATTGATCCAGTATGGGAAAAAATTCACAGGCACCGGTGATTAACGCACGTTTACAAAACTACACGTATTGACGAGGATCAATACCGAACACCTCAACAGGTGTTTTCAAGACCGAACTGCAATGAGTTTCGGCTGGCTCTATATACCCAACGAAGGTCACCCCTACAAAAAAAATAAAGGGGGATTAACTACCTTCGGTCAAATGTGTGCCCACCTCTTAACTGCCATCAACCGCAGGAGAAATTATCATGGGGAAAGTAAAAGTTGTGGACGTCACCCTGCGTGACGGAGGATATCGCAATAATTTCAACTTCACGGACGAACAGGCCCTGGTAATAACATCAAGCTTGGCAGAGGCCGGGATTAATGTATGTGAAGTTGGTTATTGCAGGGGGTCGTTCGCGCCCAAAGTTGAGCATGGACTGACAAGCAATATAAATGCTGAATTTATCGAGCGCGTTCGCCGGGCTGGCGGTGGCCGAATCGAGCTTGCGGTGATGGTCCACCCTAAAAACGTGTGTAACGAGGATTTCGCCATGCTCAAGGAGCAGGGCGTCTCGATGATCCGAGTCTGCTTACGCCGAGAGCAGTTGACCGAAGGGCTTGCCACGCTTTCACTCGCTCGCGATTACGGTTTCAGCGTTAGTGCAAATGTCACCCATGTGACGGCACAAACGCTCAGTGCCGTCATTGACACCTCGGTGCGCGCTGAGGGCGCTGGTGCAGACATCATCTGTTTCGCAGACTCTAATGGGCACATGCTCCCAAGCGATGTCGATCGACTGATCAGTCGCCTCTCCAACCGACTGGCAGTGCCATTGGGTTTCCACGCCCATAACAATCTTTCAATGGCTCTGGCTAACGCAGCCGCTGCCATCGAATCGGGCGCCGAGTACATCGACACGTCCATCTGTGGGATGGGGAAAGGGGCCGGCAACTTGCACTTGAGCATGCTCGTCGCCTATCTCGAGCGCATTGGCACTAATCATGGATTTGACCTCGTCAAGGTTCTTGAACTTTCGAACCTGACTGCGGCGTCTATCCCATTCAACAACATCCCAAGCCCTCTGCTGGACATCATTATGGGGGCGTACAACTTCCCGTTCGACAGTACAAAACGCATGCGAGAAACCGTCGAGCGATTTCAACTGACGTCCGAGTATCGTGCTCTTGAAATCATGCATCAACAGGATCAGGTCGCACGCCTTGCACCCAGAGCCATCGCGAATGTTTACGGTCGCGACACCATGACCGCACAGGAGATAGCTGGATGAGCGACTACCTCACACGCAAGCGTATTTGTGTGCTTCCCGGTGACGGTATTGGCATCGAAGTCATGGAGGCCGCACTGCCAGTCCTTAAGGCCTTGAACCTGCCGTTCGATCTCGAGTTCGGGGACATCGGTTGGGAATGCTGGAAGCGGGAGGGCAATACCGTTCCGGATGAAACCTGGGAAAAGATCAATCAGTGCGACGCCACCTTGTTAGGCGCCATCACTAGCAAACCCCTTGCCGAAACAGAAGCAGAGCTGCCCCCTCATCTTCAGGGGCAGAACCGCCGCTATGTAAGCCCGGTGATCCAGCTAAGGCAAAACCTGGATCTTTACGCAAACGTGCGGCCGGTCACTGACATCACGGGCGAAAATCGATTCCGTTTTGTCGTCATCCGGGAAAACACTGAAGGGCTGTACGCCGGTCTGGATTATGGACGGATACCTGATCAATTCCTGCCCTTGCTGCAAGAGCGGGAAGCATTGGGCGCGCCATGGCGTCGTGAAGGGCAGGAGGACGCGACCATTTCCGTGCGCCTGCAAACGCGCAGCGGGCTTGAGCGCATCTTCGAATACGCATTTGACTATGCGTCCCGGCATGGATTCGACCGGGTCACCTTCGTAGACAAACCCATGGTACTTCGTCACAGCAGCGCTTTCACTCGAGGTGTATTTGAAAGTGTCGCCCAGGGATACCCCGGCATTGAGGGCGTAATCGAGAACGTGGACGCCGTAGCGCTTTGGATGGTGCAACGCCCGGAGCGTTTCTCCGTTGTAGTGGCTGAGAATATGTTCGGCGATATCCTTTCTGATCTCGGCGCAGGCGTCATGGGTGGCCTGGGTTTCGCCCCGAGTGGGAACTTCGGAAAGCTGGGCGCATATTTCGAGCCGGTTCACGGCAGCGCTCCGGCCCATGCAGGACTCAACAAAGCCAATCCCAGCGCGATGTTCATGACCATCGCTCTGATGCTCGAGCATCTGGGTTATCCGCAGGAAGCACACTACGTGACGACGGCGGTCAGCCGGGTGGCGCGTTCAAGCGTGCGCACCTATGACATGGGCGGTTCGCACTCCACCGGGCAGGTTGGCGAAGCCATTATTAGAGAATGCGTTTCCATGGCCGCGCTGAACTGGGCGCAACCTTGCGTTTCAACCTCACCCCAGGGAGCAACACATGCCCAAGCTCTTTGAATCGGTCCAACTCTCTCAAGCATTGCTGGACGAATGCGAACAATTGGATACCGCGTCACTGTCCGATGCCCTGGACAGCCTTGGCGTTTCTGGCGGCCTTCTGGGCATCACCACCCAAGTTCCTGGTAGTCGCTGCGTGGGCATTGCTTTTACCGTGCAGTATGAGCCGGTCGGAGATTCTCATGGGTTCAAAAATGCGGCCAATTATATTGATCAGGTCCCGCCTGGAGCCGTGATCGTCAGCTCCAATGCGGGGCGCCAAGACTGCACGGTCTGGGGCGATATCATGACGCACTTCGCCGTGGCCAGAGGCATAAAAGGCACTGTAATTGATGGAGTGGCCAGGGATATCGATACCGTCGTTAAGCTAGGGTATCCCCTGTTCAGCCGCGGACGGTTCATGCAGTCCGCAAAAAACCGAACTCAGCTCAAAGCGGTGCAGGTCTCGCTTGAGATCGGTGGCGTCACCGTCAATCCTGGAGACCTGCTGGTCTGCGATGGCAGCGGCTGCCTTGTCATTGCGCAGCATATAGCGGCCGAAGTTATTCGCCGTGCGCGTGCCGTAGAACACACCGAACGCCAGATTATCGGAGCGATAACCGCGGGGGCCTCATTAGAGGAGGCTCGCAAGACCTACCGCTACGACCAACCTTGGTTGGGTGCTGCTCAGAAGGTAGAAGCGGAGTTAGCCCAATGAGCCTTTCGCATGAGCTATCCGCCAGCGCCAGGGTCTTGAGCGCGCCGTTGAAACCGCACTGCTTCACAGACAAGGGTTCAGTCACTCAAGAGTTCAAGAAAGCGATGCGTCGCCTGACCTCCACGGTCACTCTTATTGCGACTGAACATGAGGGCGCACCTTTTGGGATGGCTGCAACCGCCGTAACGTCGGTGTGTACAGACCCTTCCTCCATCCTTGTCTGCATTAATCACGGGGCAAGCATGTACAGGCCTCTGATTGGTCATGGAAGGTTTTCGGTGAACTTGCTTCGGGTTGGCCAAGAGGACTTGGTGAAGGTTTTTGGTGGCGCAGTCACCGGCCCTGCCCGGTTCGAGACAGCCGACTGGCAACACGCCAACGGCCTACCGTATCTGCCCAGTGCCCAGGCTTCTCTTTTCTGCACCGTTGCCCAACGCATGAGCCATGGAACCCACGAAATAATCATCGGCCATGTCGACGACCTTGTCGTGGCGCAAGACATCACTCCACTGCTCTGGCAAGACGGGAAACCCACAGGCTCCATACCCGTAATGCCTTGAACACTCGTTTTTCACTACTGGAAGATAATCATGAAAATGGAATTGTTTGATCCTCAATCTGTTTCGGATGACACCGCGATTTATCTCGTGAATGTGGTGCATGTTGAAGAAGGCGCGCAGGACCTCGCAGTGGAAATACTGGAGGACACGGTCAACTATGTTGCGCGAACGTACAGCGCCTTTCAGTGGAGCCGTTTGATGAAGAGCACAGACGGCAAGACGGTCATCAACCAGGCTCAGTGGAGCGATCGTGGGCAGTTCGAATCGCTTTTCATCGACGAAGAGTTTTTATCACGGTATTCGCGCTTGAAAGAAACCGGTACCTGGGAATATCACTTGTACACCGTCGCCACCTACATCACCCCTGCCACCGCCCGCGAAACTGTCGGCTAACTGCAATCGCATGCGCAGCGCTTGGCGCTGCGCAATACCCAAGCCTATTCAATATTCGATCAAGGAAGAAGTTATGGCCGCAATCCGTTCAGCATTGACAACCTTCTTGGGCATCCAGCACCCACTGGTCCTCGCACCGATGGGAGGTGCATCAGGAGGACACCTGGCAGCCGCCGTTTCAAACGCAGGGGGGCTAGGCCTGGTGGGAGCAAGCTACGGAGATCCTGACTGGATGGTTCAACAGTTGTCGCTCATGCAGGATTTGAACAAGCCCTGGGGCGTCGGGCTGGTCATGTTCACGGTGGCGAAACGTTTCGAGCTACTGCATTTGGCACTGGAGTTCGGCCCGCAGGTTGTAGCGCTGTCCTTTGGTGACGCTCGTCCATTTATCGAGCCCATTCATCAAGCGAACGCCAAAGTCATCGTGCAAGTACATGACGTTGACCAGGCGTTATACGCTCTCGACGCCGGCGCCGATGCATTGATCGTGCAGGGTGCAGAAGCTGGGGGGCACAGCTTGCGCAGATCCTCCATGCCTTTGTTCCCGGCAGTTCGCGATGCCGTGGGCGAGAGCGTAATCCTGATCGGAACAGGTGGGATAGCTGATGGCCGAGGAATGGCCGCCGCCATGGCACTCGGAATGGACGGGGTAATGATGGGAACGCGATTCCTGGCCTGCGACGAAGCGCTTCCCTCTGAGCGTGTGAAAAACAGGCTGCTCCACGCCGTTGCAAGCGACACCGTCAGAACTCGCATCTTTGATGATGTGCGCGGAATATCTTGGCCCGCAGAGTACAGCGGTCGGGCGATCGCGAACCAGTTTTCCGAGTCGTGGGTTGGTAACGAGCAGGCGTTCTCGCTGGCCCTTGATGAGTTGCGGCCCCAGTACGAACGGGCACTGGCAACAGACGACGTAGGGACTAAAGCGATCTGGGCAGGCGAGGTGGCCGATCTGATCAAGGACGTACAGCCGGCACGCTCGATAGTCGAGGCCACCCTCAAGGGCTATGCCGATACTGTCGCCAAGCTTGGACGCACCCTCTAAACGGACTCACGGGGCACAACCGGCCTGCTTGTAAAAGTAGGCTTTGTTATTTCTGCAGGAGCGAAACAATGAACCAGGACGTGCAATTCAAAGTGTATGGGCAAGGAAAACAGTGCGTTTTTGTACTTTCACCCGTCATGCCCACATGGGACGAGGGCGCCTTTATCGCGCCGCTGACAGGCCATTTTCTCAGCGCAGGCTATCGGGTAGTGGTGTTTGATTCGCTCTCGATACCCGTTGCCTGCGGTGAGACGCTGAACACTTTCAGTGAGCGCTGGGCTGAGTTGCTGCAACCCTGGGGCATACCCGACGTGCTTGTCGGTGTCGCCTTGGGCGGCGCGCTGGCGCTGGAACTGGTCCGTACCTCCTCGCTTGCGTCAACGGCGGCTCTGTTGCTGCTCTCTTCCCCAGCCAAAGCCGACGCTATATTGGATGCCAGGCTTGGAAGAATGGCGGAACTTGCCCGGCTTGGCCAGGTTGAAGAGGCCAAGCGTCTGCTGGATGCACTCGTCCTACCCGAAGGCAAACACCCCCAGCAAAATCCAGAAACCCAAAACAGTGTTCATCTTGAAATACAGGGGCAGCGCCTCTCAGGTGGTTTTGGGTTGTTAGCCGGTATCGATCTCAGTCACAGTCTGCTGGCATACCAAGGAAGGGTTCTGAGCGTTTTTGGCGAGCGCTCCCAACTTGTCAACCAACCGCACGTGGTACGCACCTCTGGAACCCACCAACACACACTGTGCATAAGAGCGGGAGGCATGCGGCCGTTGGCTGACGATCTCGATTCGGTTGTGAACGCTATCGACACTTTTCTTATACCTCGCTCGGAACACGCGGCATGAACGCGCTCACAGACACCAGCCATTCCCCGAACTTTATCGACCTGCACTACCACGCGAACCCGGACGCGTTCGTTCGCCGCCACGGCGCAATAGATGCCGGAAAACTGTACGCAGCGGCCAACGGCCGGGTGGTATTGAAAAACCACTTGGGCTGCACTGCCGCACAGGCCTGGGAAGCGCGCTCACAGGGTTTCCCTGTCAGTGGTTCCTTGGTTTTGAATGAGATTGCAGGCGGTGTGGACTTCAGGGTAGTGGAGCGAAGCCTGTGTATGCGCGGCGACGAACCGGGACGCTTCATTGTGCACTTCCCGACGGTGACAGGACGAAAGCACACCAGTACCCTCGCGCGAAATGTCAGCCATCCATTGTTGGTAAGTAAACCCATCAAGCCTCTGCGCGTCACAACAGACGCCGGGCGCTTGACGCCCCAGGCCCTGGACATACTCAAGATGGCGTGTGATTACCCCCTGGTCATATCTACCGGCCACGCTGACGCTCGCGAGGTACGTGCTCTGGTAGATGAATCGGTTCGATTGGGCGTGCCGCGCCTGATGCTCAACCAGCCGGCCAATCCATTGACTGATTTGAAGGCTGCCGAGCTTTTGGAGATCGCCACGGCTCCTAACGTATTCATTGAGCAGACCGCACTCACCTATCTTTTAGGCTATCAACAAGAAGACGACTTTCGCGAGGTGCTATCGACCGTCCCCAATGTTGTCTACAGCTCGGATTTGGGCCAAACGAGCCAGATGGACGTCAACGACTGGCTCGAACAAAGCCAGCGGTGGTTTGATACGTTTGAGCTGGATAACGCTCGCCGCGTGCAAGTGACTCTTGCCAATCCGCAGAAAATGTTGGAGCTCTGAATGGGAGTTGGGCCCCCAGGTGCATTCGCCTGGGGGCCAGCGATCACACCATTTCCACAGCTTCGCGCGCCTCGTTGAGCGCGGGCGATGCATCACTGAGGAACGGCTCGCGCAAACCTGCCGCTTCCATGAGCGGTTGAACGCCCGCTACGAAGTCCTTGATGCCTTGGTGGTAGTCCAGCCAGGTGAGCGCAATGCCATCAATGCCCCAGTCTGAATATTTCTTGAAGAGCTCTACAATCTGTTCAGGCGTGCCCACTAACGGTACGCCGGCAAAACCGGCCTTGAAGTGGAAACGGAACCGAACTGCATCCTCGGGAGTGAAAATCCCGGTCTGAATGCCCAACTCGGTCGTGATGATGTCGCACCCTTCATCGTCGCCCATTTGGTTGGCGTAATAATCCAGGTACGCCTCGGCTTCTTCCTGAGTGTCTTTTTGAACAACGTAGCCATAGCACCAGATCTTGAGGTCTCTGCCGAACTCATTTTTGGCCAGATCCTTGTAGGACGCGATCTGTTCACGCACCGCCGCTTCGCCATCCAAGTGCTTGATGATCAAGAACGCCGCATCACAATGTTCTGCACAAAACCTTTTTCCACGTGGGGAGCCGCCAGCGTTGATAAGGTAGGGCTTGTTGAGTGGCTGTGGCTGGGAGATCGCGTCGCAGATCGTGAAGTACTCACCTTTGAAATCAAAAGGCGTCTGCTGCTGCCAGGCGTTCTGCGCGATGTGCAACCACTCCTCAGCGTAGTCATATCGCTTGTCGTGTTCCATCATGTGACCGCTGAACATCCTCATCTCAGCGCCGTACCAGCCACACAAAATATTCAGGCCAAATCGTCCGCCGCTGATGTGGTCAATCGTAACCGCCTGTTTGGCGGCAAACAGAGGGTGCACAGTGGGTAAGTGCGAGGTGGTGAACACTGCGATCTGATCGGTCAATGCAGCGATGCCCGCCGCCCAAGTGTAAGTCTCGTAACACACGCCACCGGTGTTGTTGGCACCACCAAAGCCTTTCCAACGGCCTACCGGAATGAACGCTTCAAACCCTGCCCGGTCCGCGTCTTTTGCAATTTCCAGATTGCCCGCCCAGTCATCCCCGCGAATCCGCTCGGGCGCATTAGTCACCGTACAGCCGCCCTCGGTGTTCGTAGAAAATACCCCTAGTTGCATCTTGTTACGACTGACACGCATTGGATTAGGTTTTACAGGGGTGGACTTTGTCGTGCGCATGATGACCTCCCAGGTCGTCAGTAGTGGTGAACTTCTTGCTTATTTCTCGCAACAAACCAGGCGGCGAGCAGGGCACAACTAGCGAGCAGACCCGCCAGCGTATAAGCGCCGAAGGCCAAGTCAGTTCGATCGATCAGGAAACCTGTTGCTACAGGCAGCAGACCTGCAGGGACATAGCCCCCCATATTGAGCAATGCGTTAGCCTGCGCTCGCTTGTTGTCCGATATCCTTAACGCGATTAACGTCAATCCTCCCAACTGCCCCAGCCCCTGACCCGCACCCGCTAGCAAGGCGGCGATAATCAGGACGACGGGAGAGGAAATCGCTATCGCAGTGCAGATACCCAGCATCGAGAAGAAGGTCGCAGTGGCGCTGAAATAGAAGATATGTTCCACAGTGCGTCGGCGCAGCGCCATCTGGACGACGAAAGCCGAGATGAACATTAGAAACGCAGTGGCTCCTGCCATCAGCGGCGTCTTGATGTTAAGCAGACTTGCCAATAGCGATGGCCCTAACGACAAGACAAATGAGGTCGCTGTAATACCAGGACCGAACAGCGCGATCCCTAACAGTATGTGAAGGCGATGATGTCGCTCGACCGAAGGGAACCTCCATTTTGCATGGCCTCTTGGCCGGGCCTTATTGGCTTCGTCTGGCATCGTCCAGGCGATCAGGAAAGCGAGTGCAAGTATCCCAAGCTCCAAGGTAAACACCTTTTCGATCGGCTGACTTGCAAACGTGGCAAAGCTGCCAGCCAGCAAGGGCCCGAGACCTGCTCCCAGCACCATTGACATCGAGGCCACTAACGAAGATAACCTTCGCCGCGGTAGACCTCCTTGATCCACCACACTTGCCATCCCCGCCGAGACAATGATCCCTACGGCAATACCTGTAAGCAGCCTTGCGAACAGCAAACTCTCCACCGATTCGGCGGACTTGAATAACCATGCAGCCGACATCGCGCAGACCAGGCCTGGCAGGAGTACCACCCTGCGACCGTAGCGGTCAGAGACTTGCCCGGCAACCAGCAAACTGAGCAATAGCCCCAGGATATAGGCCGCGAATATTAACGTGAGGGTCGAAGATGCAAACCCGAGTTGCCCCTGCCACACGACATAGAGCGGGGTCGCGGTATTGGACAGAATAAACACCGACACCACCATCCAACCCGCCAGCCACATACGTAGCGGACTGCGTGGGACAACCATGCCTTGATTCAACAAGTCCTGAGCTGACGGCGCGTTTTGTTCAGACAAGGTTTGCTCCCTGGGCTGGAAAATGCGGCAGCACATATTCTGCTAGCTCCTGTAAGACATCTTTGGCAGGGCGACGTAACGGCTTCAGGTTCAAGGCGACATGTGAAACACCTTGCGCTTGTTGTCGCTCCCACAAATCAATAAGCGCATTGCGTCCGGTGCTTATGCCTCGCCCCACCTTCAACGGAGCGTCGGGATTTTCTTCCAGATTGAAGAATGTCGCATAACCATATGGCTTGAACGTTCCTGGCGCAGAACAAGACCGCCACTGCTCAATCAAATTGGGCAGGCTGCCAAAGTCACTCTGGTGCCAGAGCCATCCATCCATATTCGACGCCAACCACTTCATGTCTTGACCGCAACGGCCAACGGCAAGCATCGGCATTGCCGTAGACCAGGGTTTTGGAAGCAAATCCAGGGTGCCGTCGAGCCTGCCATAGTGGCAAAACTCGTACGTGGGAAACGCCTGTTGGGTCGCTATACGCAGGACTTCGCAACCCTCCCTGAAACGCTCCGCACGATTGTCGAACGCCCGGCTGAACGCTGGGTATTCGCTGGGCCGATCACCCGTTGAGAGCCCAAGGAGAAAGCGTCCCTGCAGTAACACATCAAGGGTCGCGGCTTGCTTGGCAACCATCAAGGGATCGCGCAACGTCAACACCACGCCGGCAGTGCCGATGCAGATACGTTGAGTAACCACGCCTAAGTGAGCGGCGTACACCAGCGGATCGAACATCTGCCCCGCGTCCCCGAACTCAGGGTCCAGCAAGGGCACGTCGCGCAGCCATATCGCGGAGAAACCCGCGATGTCGGCTTGGCGCGCCAGATCGACATGATCTCGCATGGTCGGTGCCATGCGATCGGGATACCCTTCCAGCGGCGCGATCAGCCCAAACGTAAGATGGCCAGGCGCAAACACACGTGAAAACGCAGGGTGAGTTCGATTGGAATCGTCGCTCGTTTGCATCTGGCCAATCATTCGCCGTCACCCACGATCACCGGGCGGACTGCTTCCGCCGGTTGATGATCATGCGCGCTGACTCGACCCAGTGTTGCGTACACAGCAATGGCCGTCAGTACGCTACCAGCCCCAAGGATGAACAGCAGGTGCCGAAACCCTTTCGCATACTCGAGGCGCAACAGCTCCGACTGCCCTGGCAGCTGATTACCTGCGCTGTGCAGATCGCCGAGCGCTGCCCGGCTGGAGGCTCCCATAATCTGATCCACAGCAAAATGGGTAGCGGCGTCGAACAGCCCCCATTGAATGAACGTCGCCAGCAACGCACCGGCGATGGCGATCGCTATTCCGTCGGCGGACACACGAACAGCGTTGAAAATGCCAGTCGCCATTCCCGCACGTTCTTTCTCCACCACGCTGACGGCCATCCCATCCATCAACCCCCAAGGCAGGCCAATGCCGATACCGATCAGCGCCATGGGCATCACTGCATTGCTGGCACCACTATCGAGCACAACACCCAGCCAGAATAGCCCGGCAGCCACCAACACCAGCCCGACTGCCGAGAGCATCCCTGAGGTGTAGTGACGCGCGAGCTGGGCCGCTAGAAACGGTACAAACAACAACGGTGCAGCCAACGCAATCATCATTTTTCCGGTTTGCAGGGCACTGAGTCCATCGACCCCGATAAATCGCGCCGGCAGCATGATAATAAGCACGACAAAAAAGAACGCCGGGCTGGCTGCAAGAATCTGCACGCCTACGAATTTGGCTTGTTTGAACAATGAAAGGTCGAGCATCGGGCTACTGACACGACGCTCAATGGCCACGAAGATCATGAACAGAACGATCGCGCCAGCGACACAGCCCAACACGATGGGACTGGCCCAACCATCCTCTGGCGCGAGAAGGACGCCATAGGTAAACAACGTCAATGCGGCCGTAAAGCTCAGAGCTCCCGGCCAATCCATACCGTTGTTAGCCGGATCTTTAGAGTCCGTCGCACTCACGCACACGAGCACGAAGCCCGCGATGCCTATCAATGCAGTAGCATGGAACGTCCACTTCCAACCAGCCGAGTCGACTAATACTCCCGCGGCCAGCGGGCCGAAGGCTAGCCCAATGCCGAACGTCGTACCGAGCAGACTGAATACTTTGGTGCGCTCCGCGCCGTGGAACACCTGGGCCAATGACGACATGGCGCCAGCGAACGCCGCTGCTCCGCCCAACCCCTGCACAAGGCGCAGGATGTCGATCTGCAAAACAGTCGAAGAAAAGGGAATAGCGATGGTAGACAACACGAAGATGACCAGGCCAATCAGCCATACCCGCTTGCGTCCATAGATATCCGTCAGGCTCCCCGCCGCCATCATGGCGCTGCCATAAGTAAGGATATAAGCGTTGACCACCCAACTGAGCTCTACAGCAGATCCACCCATGGCAGCACTGATGGAAGAGAGCACTACGGCTGGCCCGGTAAAGCAAAGCGGAATGAGTACGCCTGTGAGGCAAGCTGCGAAAAGCTGCAGCCACTTCAATAACGGGGGAGCCGTCTGAGCGCTGTGTGTTGAGTTCATCTGAATGGTTCCTTCATTGATATGCGCAGGTGTCGGTCCTTCGCGCACAGTTGTCTGCGGTGATCGGCCCATCCAAAGGTTAGGGCTTGCGTCTCCAAACAAAAACAGGCCTATAATCCGAACATATCGGACTCTGGTGTCCGCAGTGAGGGCCATCCGTTGGAGTCGCTTGGCAGCATTTCATTATTTGTATTGGTGGCTGAGACTCGAAGCTTTACCCAGGCAGGGAAACGATTGGGCATCTCTTCGTCGGGCGTCGGTAAAAGTATTGGTCGGCTGGAGGACAGGCTCGGGGTACGTCTTTTCCAGCGCAACACGCGAAGCATCGCCCTGACGCTGGAAGGCTCACTGTTTCTTGAACGCTGTCGACGAATACTTTCAGAGCTTGAAGCTGCAGAAATGGAGCTGAGCAACGCACGTGAAAAACCGAGGGGCAAATTGCGAATCAGCCTGCCGCTCGTCAGCGGCCTCGTCATGCCAGCAATCATTCAGTTCATGCGCACCTACCCGGAAATAGAACTCGACATCGACTTTTCTGATCGCATGGTCGACGTTATCGAGGAAGGTTTTGACGCCGTGTTACGCACAGGCGAGCCCACTGACTCGCGGCTGATCTCTAAACGGCTGGGAGGCTTCCAGTTGCAGATTGTGGCGTCTGCTGCCTATCTCGCAGCGTATGGAGTACCCAAACGCCCAGCGGATCTGGCCATGCATTCATGTCTGCTGCACAAGTTTCCTTCGACGGGAAAAGTGGAACCTTGGCCTTTACGCGTTGCGGCTGGAGAGCCGGATTTCGAGCTGCCTCAAACAATGGTGTGCAACACGACTGAAGTGATTGTCGATGTGGCTCGTTCAGGTTTGGGCGTTGCCTGCCTGCCTGATTTCATGACGACCCAATCCATCAAGAACGGCGAATTGGTGCAAGTGCTGACGGACTATACGGTTCATACCGGAGTCTTTCGGCTTGTATGGCCTTCCAGCAAACACCTTTCACTGAGGCTGCGAGTCTTCATAGACTTTATGCACAGTCAGCTATTTAACAGCGCCTTGAACGAATAATAAGCGGGTGGCGTATGTGCACCTCCAAGTCACCCGCTTAGCCGGCGCGCAATAAAAAACCCCGAACCAGTCGGGGTTTTTTATTGCCTGGCATCAGGCACGACATTCGATCAATTAGAAAACGTTGATCGGGTAGTCGGCGAACAGACGGATTTCGTTACCGCCTACGTTGTACTCGCTGGCGTTGTTGGAAACGCGCAACCACGAGGCACGAGCACGCAGGCTCAGGTCTTTGGCTGGGCCGCTCTGTACCACGTACTTGAACTGGTTCCAGATTTCACGCTCGGTACCATCGCCACGGTTGGTACCGTCGTCGATGTTGGTGCCGCGCACGTAGGCAATGTTGTAGGTCAGGCCCGGTACGCCGAAGGTGGCGAAGTCGATGCCATAACCTGCTTGCCAGGAGCGCTCGTCCTTGCCGTTGAAGTCGGACCAGTAGGAGTTGGCCAGCAAGATGGTATTGCCGCCGTCGCCGATACCGCCGGCGTTGCGGTAGCCGCCGTACAGGTAGCCAGTGTCACCGGTGCTGCGCTGGTGAGCGATGGTGAAGCTGTGCGGGCCAACAGCCCACGTGGCGCCCAGGCTCCAGATTTTGTTGTCGCGCGCGTCAGCGTCTTTTTGGCTTTCCAAGGCGAAGCTGCGATCCAGCTTGGTCTTGTAGCCATTGAAGTCAAATGTCAGCGACTGCTGCTGCGGCAAGGCCAGCACGTAGTTGACGTTGACGTATTGCTTCTTCAACACGTCCTGCATGTCGGAGGCGTACAGGGCAGCCGACAGGCTTTCGGTGAATTTGTAGCTACCACCGATATAGTCGATGCTTTTCAGGCGGCCGCTGTCGGTACCTTCCATGCTCTTGCGCGCTTCTTTGGTGAAATGACCCGCGTCCAGTTGCAGACCGGCGATCTCTTTAGAAACGATCGAAGTACCGGTGTAGGTTTCCGACAACAGGCGAGAGTTGTCGTACTGCAGCACAGGCACAGCCGGGAACTGATCACCGTACTTGAGTACAGTGTTGGAAACGCGGAACTTCACGGCAGCGCCGCCTTTGGCCAGGTCGTGTGGTGCCGAGCCTGGGTTTGGCTTGCCGTTGTCATCAAGAGTGCCGTTGCCCTGCTTGAAGAAGTCGATACCGCCGGCGCCAGCGCGACCTTTACCACCGTCCAGGCGGATAGCGTATTGGCCAATCACATCCACACCCACACCTACAGTGCCTTGGGTGAAGCCGGACTCGAACTTGCCGATGAAGCCTTGGCCCCATTCAGCTTTGTCCTGCTTGCCGTTTTTGTAGTCACGGCTGATGTAGGCGTTACGTGCTGCGATGTTCAGGTGGCTGTCTTCAACGAAACCCTTGGATTGCTCCTGGTCGTTTGCCATTGCTGTCGATGCGCTCAAAATCCCCAGAGCGATCAGACTCATCCGTTGCTTCAACATTTTCTTATATTCCTTATTACGGGTTGAGTACGCGCTGTGACACCAGGCTCCTATTGCTTTTTCTGGTGTCGACTTTGCCGGCAAAAAAGAAGGCCCGCGGACGACTGAATTGCCGCGGGCCTTTTTTTATTGGATTAGTCATGGTGGTTAGCCACAGGCGTTGGGCGCAATCCTATGCGGGCGTTGAACTATGTGTCAATTTCGTGAATCGTCTGTATTTAGGCGATATTCGTCTAAGCGGCTAGGTGAAGCGCGGGAATGAAAGCCTGAAAAGCGCCTTGAATCCCCCTCGAAACACATTAAGTAACAAATCCGACAGGGCGTGCGTTAGGGAATAGATAACACGCGCAAATGCAAAGCATTACCATTCGCGCACAATTTTCCTGCCACATCATTTGGATACACTCCCATGCCTGCCCCTCGCCTGACGCCCCTCTCCCTTGGGCTCTCTGTTCTGCTGTCTGCCGGTTTTGCCAGTGCGGCCACGGTCTTGCCCGAAACCTCGATCAGTGTGGAAGCAGACGAAGACGACCCACGGGTCAAGGAGACCAGCACCGCCACACGCACCGCGACGGCTGTTCGCTATGTGCCCCAGGCGATCGACTCAGTCAAAACCGAAAGCCTGCGTTCCTATGGCACCAACGACCTGGGCCAGGCCTTGAGCGGTATCCCCAACGTCAGCAGCGGCGCGGATACACGCTTTGACAGCCTGCGCATACGCGGCTTCGACGCCAGCAATGACTTCTATCTGGACGGTATTCGCGACGACAGCCAGTACGTGCGCGACCTGCATAACATCGAGCGTATCGAAGTGCTCAAGGGGCCGGCCGCCGTGCTTTATGGGCGAGGCGGCCAGGGCGGGATCGTCAACCGGGTGAGCAAAATGCCCACCCCAGGGCAAAAGTCCAGTATCGAAGCCCAAGGCGGCAGCAACGATTTGCGCAGCCTGTATGCCGACCTGAGCACCGACCCCACCGACAACATCAGCCTGCGCCTGAACATGGGCAACCAGGACAACAACAGCTTTCGCGATGGCGTCAGCGGCAACCGCCAGTTGTTCGCGCCATCGATGAGCTGGCAGCTCACTCCAGAGCTGAACTGGCTGGTGCAATACGAATACAGCCGCTACAACCGCACCCCAGACCGTGGCATTCCGGGCGTCAACGGGCGCCCGGCGGATGTGAGCCGCAGCACCACTTACTTTGAGCACGGCGATTACATCGACGATAAATCCCAGTCCCTGCGTTCCAAACTCGCCTACGAGCTCAACGCCGACTGGCAACTGCGCCACACCCTCGGCGTGTTCAAGCTCGACAGTGATTTCGACAATACCTACCAGACCGGCTATGACCCGAAAACCAACACCGTCACCCGCCAACACTGGCAGCAGGACCTGACCACCCGCAACGTGTTCAACAACCTCGAGCTGGAAGGCGGTTTCGACACCTTTGGCCTGGAACATCGCCTGCTCACCGGCATTGAGCTGGGCAGCCAGCGCCGCGATCCGAAGCTGTACTCCGCTCGGGATGGCAGGACAGTGCCGAGCCTGGACCTCAACCAGCCCAATCGCCGCCTGAGCCACACCGGGAGCATGCGACTGTCGAGTAACAACCACACCGAAGTCGAAAGCCGCGCCCTGTACGTGCAGGACCAACTGCGCCTGAACGACCAGTGGCAACTGCTGGGCGGGCTGCGCTACGACCGTTTCGAAGTGGACACCACCAACAAGCTGCTCGACATCCAACAGAACGTGAAAAGCCACAGCACCAGCCCACGCGTCGGCCTGGTGTGGACGCCCTTGGAGCACCACTCGTTCTATGCCTCGTGGAGCAAGACCTTCTCGCCAGCCGGCGGCGGCCTGATCGGCATCACGCCGAACGCCACCGGCAACGCCAACGACCTGAGCCCGGAGCTGACCAAGCAAAAGGAAATCGGCGTGAAGAGTGACTGGTTCGACGAGCGCCTGAGCACCACCCTGGCCGTGTACGAGCTGGAACTCTACAACCGCCGCACCAGCGACCCGCTGGACCGCACCATTACCTTGCTCACCGGCGAACAACGCTCACGCGGCGTGGAGCTGACCGCCACCGGCAAGATCGTCGATAACTGGTATGTGCGCGGCGGCGTGGGCGTGCAGGACGCCAAGGTCGAGAAAGACAACAATGGCTTTGAAGGCAAACGAATCAGCGACGTGGCCAAGCGCAACGCCAGCCTGTTCATCACCTGGAAACCAGAGATGGGCTGGTACGCGGAAACCGGTTTGACCCTGGTGGGTGATCGTTATGCCGACAACCTCAACACCGTGGTGCTGCCGGGTTATGGCCGCTGGGACGCGCTGGCCGGGTTCCGTCAGAAAGAATGGGACGTGCGGGCAGCACTGAACAATATCGCCGACAAAAACTACTACGCCTCAGCGACCAGTGCGGCGCAGATTCAACCGGGTGAGCCGCGAAGTCTGGTGGTCACCGGTACCTACAGCTTCTGACATAGCTCATGTGAAATACGGTTTGTGTGGGAGCTGGCTTGCCTGCGATTGCGGTGGGCCAGCATCCCCTCTGTCGGCTGATACGCCGCTATCGTAGGCAAGCCTGCCACCTTTAGATTTCGGCGTTCTGTCAGTTGCTCATCAACTCGCACAACGCCTGCACCTCATCCTCCGTGAACAACCCCACCGGGTAGCGCTCACTCATCACGCTACGCAAGTCAGGCGCTTGCCTGACCTGTCGCGAGCCGTTTGCCTTCAACCAGAGGGCCAACGCATGGATCGCATCACCGTCGACCCGCAAAGGGTGGAACGTACGCGTGTTCATCAGGTGGACATCGGCATTCATTTCAGCGCTCTCTCCTACTGCGTGAGCGGCTAACTTACTCAAGGTTTGTGACAGAACTGCGCGGTCATCCCCCTTGGGCCACTGTAACCACAGCGATACAAGAGCTATGCCAATGTGCCGTGTTCATTGGCATACAGGCATGAAAAAGCCCGCGACCGGGCTGGGTCGCGGGCTTGCGGGGAGCACTGCAATGGCGCAGTGCTCGTACGCCATCAAGGCGCTGTTACAACTGCACTCACTTTCGCTGCGGGGCTGGCTGCTGTTGGGTCAGGCAATGGATATTGCCCCCACCCAGTAACAGTTCGCGGCCCGGCACCATCACCACTTCATGTTGTGGGAAGAGGTTCTGCAGGATTTGCTTGGCCTGGTCGTCCAACGGGTCATCGAAGCTCGGCGCGATGATGCCGCCGTTGACGATCAGGAAGTTGACGTAGGAACCGGCCAACCGCACGGTCGGATTACGCTCCTGGCTGCCGTCAACCAGGTCTACGCCGGCGCATTCCTCTTCGGTGGCATACAGCGGACCCGGGATCGGCATTTTATGCACGATGAACGAGCGGCCCTGGGCATCGGTGCTGCTTTGCAGCACGTCCATGGCTGCGTGGCAGCGTGGGTAGTTCGGGTCTTGCGGGTCATCGGTCCAGGCCAACAGCACTTCGCCCGGGCGCACGTAGCAGCAGAAGTTATCCACATGGCCGTCGGTTTCGTCGTTGAACAGGCCGTCCGGCAACCAGATGATCTTATCCACCGCCAGGTTATCGCTGAGCACCGCCTCAATGGCCGCACGATCAAGGTGCGGGTTGCGGTTGCGGTTCAACAGGCACTCTTCGGTGGTGATCAGGGTGCCTTCGCCGTCGACATGAATCGAACCGCCTTCAAGCACAAAGCCTTCAGTGCGGTAACGCGGTGCGCGCTCCATCTCGAGGATCTTGCCTCCCACCTGGGAATCGCGGTTCCACGGCGAATACAAGCCGCCGTCAAAACCACCCCAGGCGTTGAAGTCCCAGTTCACACCCCGTACTTCACCACTGCCGTTGATCACGAAAGTGGGGCCGGTGTCGCGAACCCAGGCGTCGTCATTGGACATTTCCACCAGGCGGATATTGGGTACATCCAGGCGGGCACGGGCGTTTTCATACTGGCCGGCGGAAACCGCGACAGTCACCGGCTCAAAACGCGCGATGGCCTTGGCCACCGCCACATGGGCCGCCTGCGCAGGCTTGCCGCCCAGGCGCCAGTTGTCTGGGCGCTCGGGCCAGATCATCCAGGTCTGGGTCTGGGGCGCCCATTCGGCAGGCATGTGAAAGCCATCGGCGCGAGGTGTACTGTGCAAGGTGGTCATGGCGATCAGGGCTCCGAATGGGGTGAAGGGCAACTTTATAATGGATAAAAATCGGCTTTAACAGCCTAAAAAAAGGATAGATTCTTTCTATTGCAAAAAATAGCCGATAACCATCGATAAATCACAGTTGCTCATCCAGTACTTTCGACAGCATGTCCACAAAGAAATCCACGCTGCGCCGGGAAGTGACCATCGGCGGCTTGATCTTGAGGATATTCAGGTAATCCCCGGTAGGCTGCATGAAAATCCCCAACTCACGCAGGCGATCACACAACAAGGCGGTTTCCGCCGTCGCAGGTTCGAGGGTATGGCGATCACGCACCAGTTCAAGGCCCAGATAGAATCCCGAACCGTGTACAGCACCGACGAGTGGATGGCGGTCGATCAATTCCTCCAGTCGTGCCTTGAAATGCCCGCCTACCACTTGGGCGTTTTCCCAGAGCTTTTCCTCCGCCATCACGTCCAGCACTGCCATCCCGATCCGGCAGCTGACCGGGCTGCCTCCCGATGACGAGAAGAAGTAACCCTCGGCCTCCAGCGCCTCGGCAATTTCTCGGCGGGTGATCACTGCGCCCAACGGCTGGCCGTTGCCCATGCCTTTGGCCATCGTGATGATGTCGGGCACCACTCCCTGCTGTTCAAACCCCCAGAAGAAATGCCCCATGCGGCCGTAACCCACCTGCACCTCGTCGGCGATGCACACGCCACCCTGGGCACGGACCAAGCCATACACCTGTTTTAGGTAACCCGCTGGCAGGGAGATGCCGCCGGCATTGCCGTACACCGGCTCGCAGATGAACCCGGCCAATTGACGCCGG
Organism: Pseudomonas sp. FDAARGOS_380; assembly: GCF_002591235.1. NCBI lineage: Bacteria > Pseudomonadati > Pseudomonadota > Gammaproteobacteria > Pseudomonadales > Pseudomonadaceae > Pseudomonas > Pseudomonas sp. FDAARGOS_380. The sequence continues at coordinate 1,454,722 of NZ_CP023969.1, forward strand.
CTCGCGGCGATTTTCGCCAGGTTATGCTCCACGCTTCGTACATAGTCCGGCGCGCTGTCCGGCCCACGGAACTCACCACGGTAAGTATTGGGCGCGGTCACCGGGTGCACCCAATCCGGGCGGCTGCTCAAGGCCTGGGGGTTATCGGCAATCGACGTGGACACGGCATCCGCCGCCACCGACCAGCCGTGATAGGCCTCCAGCACGCTGAGCATGTCGCGCCCGCCGCTGTAGGCCCAGGCCAGGCGAATCGCCAGGTCATTGGCCTCGGTGCCGCTGTTGACCAGGAACACCCGGTCCATGCCCTCCGGCGCCAACGCCAGCAAGCGCTCGGAGAACTCGGCAATTGCCGCATAGTGAAACCGCGAGTTGGTGTTGAGCAGCGACCACTGCCGCGCTGCCACTTCTGCCATGCGCGGGTGGCCATGGCCCAACACCGCCACGTTATTGAGCATGTCCAGGTAGGATCGGCCCTGCATATCGATCAGATGGTTACGCCAGCCACGCTCGATACGCGGCGGGTCGGCGTAGTAGTGCTTCTGGGAGCGGGCAAAGCTGGCATCCCTCCGGGCCAGCAGGGCCTCTGGGTCCAGTTCCGGCTCCGCATCACAGGCCAGGCCCAACAGCGCCGCGGGCGACGGGCACAACGCCTGCCACGCCAACGCCCGGGAAGGTGTGCAGAACAGCGGTGGCTCAAGGTCGGCGCGGCACAACTGCACGGTCAACGGCGCATGAACCTCGCCCAGCACCTGCCCTTTGACCAGCGTTGCGCCGGGCTTGAGTGATGTGCGCACGCCCCACAGGCGCAGGCTCAGCCCACTGCTATGCAAACACAGTAAGCCGTCGGTGCCTTCGTGCAGGGTTCCCGCAAAGGGTGCTTCTAGCACGGTGCCGTGGGGCAGATGCAGTTCGACATGCAGGGGGAAGGTCTCGGGCTCTACCGCACTGTCGGGGCGGGTGCGCGACAAGCGGTATTGCCCGTAACGGCTGGCCGCCAGCCCATGCACCGTCGCCGCGTCATCCAGCAAGCGCCGATCTATGCCGGGAGTCTCCCAATTGCCAGCCTCGAAATGCGGGCTGAGTACGCCCAGGTCGATCAGGGCGAACTCGCGCCCCACCAGGCCTGGCAATAAAGGCGCGAAGTCTTGGGTGGCGACGGGCGGTAGTGTCTCGCCGACGCTGCTGAGAATCGCCGCTTGCATGAGTTCAAAGGACACCGACGTGGCGATATCGAAAATTTCCCACTCGTGTTCGGCGTTTTTCTTCAGATAAGCGTTATCCGGGTCCAGGCGTTGCTGCTGCTCACTGCTGAGCACCAACACCGCCGCGCGGCCGACGATCAACGGCCACAGCACTTCTAACTCTTCGCGCTGCAACGGCGTGACCGCGTGACAGGCCTGGATCGCCGGCAACAGGGCAAACGGATCACCGTCGGCATGGTGCAACAGCGACGCGCAGGTCACCGACAGGTCGGTAATTCGCCAGGTGCGCGCCAGATCACCAAAATCGATCACGCCTTGAATACGCCAGTGCCGCTGGGTATCACGCTGCCACACCACGTTGTCATCGGTGATGTCCATGTGCACCGCTTGCCACGGCAGGCGTGCCGCCAACGGCTGGACATGCGCATCGACCTGCCTGGCCACCTGCTCCAATGCGGCACGCTGCGGCAGGTCGGGCAAGGTTGCCAGCAGGTGGGTGATCAACGCCTGTGCGTGGCGCGGGTCCCATTGCAGGGTGCGCTCCAGGCCAGGGTGCTCGAAACCTGCCAGCGCGTGACTCATTTGCCCGCACAGCTCACCAAAGCCTTCGATCACGGTGCGGCTCAGGTGGGGCAAATGCGTCAGGGGCTGGCCGTCGATGTAGTCCAATAGCCGCAGGTGCAGGGTTTGGCCGTCGACGTTGACCGTCAGCAACTCCTCGCCTTTCACGGTCTGGATGACCTTGGGCACGCGCAAGCCGGCATGCGTACCCAGGTTGTTGAGGGCCGTATGCTGGGCCTGGAGTTCAACCGCGGCGTAGTCACCCCGGCAGATCTTCAGAACGAAACGGCCCCGCGTGCTGTCAATTCTGTAGTTGAGGTCTTGTTGACTGCCCAATGAGCGTAATTTGCCCGCCAATCCATAGTGTCGATCGAGCAGGTGTGCTGCCTGCTCGGGGGTGACTTGTGGGCAAGGCAAGCTGGCACGGTGGGTCAACGTGGCTAACGACATTGTGACGACCTTTGATTTTTCAGGCGTCTATATCGCCATTGTTCTGTGGCGTTAATCAACCCCTTCTGCTCACGGCACTTGCGCCGGCCCGATTCACAACTCAAGCTATGCTACTTTCGCCCAGTGTCCGTCTAAGGAAAAGGCCCTCGACATGCGTATTCTCATCACCGGCGGTGCCGGATTTATTGGCTCGGCCCTGATCCGGCACTTGATTCAACACACTGAGCATGAAGTGCTCAACCTGGACAAGCTGACTTACGCCGGCAACCTCGAGTCGCTGGCCAGCATCGCGTCCAACAGCCGCTATGAGTTTGTCCAGGCCGATATCATCGACCAGGCCACCGTCAGCGCCGTGCTCGCACGCTTCGAACCCGATGCGATCATGCATTTGGCGGCCGAGTCCCATGTGGACCGTTCCATTGACGGTCCGTCGGATTTTATCCAGACCAACATCGTGGGCACCTACAGCCTGCTGGAAGCCACGCGCGCCTATTGGCAGAAGCTGGCAGAGCCGGCAAAAAGCGCATTCCGTTTCCACCACATCTCCACTGACGAGGTGTATGGCGACCTGCACGGCGTGGACGACCTCTTCACCGAGACCACGCCTTACGCACCGAGCTCGCCGTATTCCGCGAGCAAGGCCGCGTCCGACCATCTGGTACGCGCCTGGCAGCGCACCTATGGCCTGCCTGTGCTGCTGACCAACTGCTCGAACAACTACGGGCCGTTCCACTTCCCCGAAAAATTGATCCCGCTGGTGATTCTCAACGCCCTGGCGGGCAAGCCACTGCCGGTATATGGCGATGGTCTGCAGGTGCGTGACTGGCTGTTCGTTGAGGATCACGCCCGTGCGCTGCTCACAGTGGTCACGACTGGGGTTGTGGGCGAAACCTACAACATCGGCGGCCACAACGAGCAGAAGAACATCGACGTGGTACGTGGCATCTGCGCCCTGTTGGAAGAATTGGCGCCACAACGCCCAGCCGGCGTGGAGAAATTCACTGACCTGATCACCTTCGTCAAGGATCGCCCAGGCCATGACCAACGCTACGCCATCGACGCCAGCAAAATCGAACGCGAACTGGGCTGGGTCCCGGAAGAAACCTTCGAGACCGGCCTGCGCAAAACCGTGCAGTGGTACCTCGATAACCTGGAATGGTGCCGCAGGGTCCAGGACGGCAGTTATCAAGGTGAACGACTGGGCAATACTGACGTGAAGGATTTGATCGCATGATGAAGGGAATTGTATTGGCCGGCGGTTCCGGCACGCGTTTGCACCCCATTACCCTGGGCGTGTCCAAACAGTTGTTGCCGGTGTATGACAAGCCGATGATCTACTACCCGATCTCGGTACTGATGCTGGCGGGGATCAAGGACATTCTGGTGATCTCCACGCCAGTGGACTTGCCGCAATACCAGAACCTGCTGGGCGATGGCAGCCAGTTCGGCGTGCGCTTCACCTACGCGGAGCAGCCTTCGCCGGACGGCCTGGCCCAGGCATTTATCATCGGCGAAGAGTTCATTGGCGATGACCCTGTGTGCTTGATCCTGGGGGACAACATCTTCCACGGCCAGCATTTTGGCGATCAACTGCGCACCGCCGCCGAACGTCCTTCGGGCGCCACGGTGTTCGGCTACTGGGTCAAAGACCCTGAGCGTTTCGGTGTGATTGACTTCGATAGCGAAGGCCGCGCCCTGTCCATCGAAGAAAAACCGGCTAAACCCAAGTCCCACTACGCGGTGACCGGCCTGTACTTCTACGACAACGACGTGATCAAGATCGCCAAAGCGGTCAAGCCTTCGCCACGCGGCGAGCTGGAGATCACCGACATCAACAATGCCTACCTTCAGCGTGGCGATCTTCACGTTGAACGCTTCGGCCGTGGTTTCGCCTGGCTCGACACTGGCACCCACGACAGCCTGTTGGAAGCCTCGACTTACGTTCAGACCATCGAGCACCGCCAGGGCTTGAAAGTGGCCTGCCTGGAAGAGATAGCCTACGAAAATGGCTGGATCAATCGTGATTATCTGCTGGAGCGTGCCAAGTACTTTGGCAAGACCGGCTATGGTCAGTACCTGTATATGCTCGCTGGAAACACTAAATGAACGTGATTGCCACTGAGCTGCCCGGTGTATTGATCATCGAGCCGAAGGTTTTTGGCGATGAGCGCGGTTTTTTTTATGAGAGCTTCAATGCCCGCGCGTTTGAAAAAGCCAGCGGGTTACAACTGCAGTTTGTGCAGGATAATCACTCGCGCTCGCAAAAAGGCGTGCTGAGAGGTCTTCACTACCAGGTAGAACACGCTCAGGGAAAACTCGTGCGTGTGACTGCCGGCGAAGTATTGGACGTGGCGGTGGATATCCGCCGCAGCTCGCCGCATTTTGGCAAGTGGGCCAGCGTACGCCTATCGGCAGAAAATAACCGCCAGTTATGGATTCCACCAGGCTTTGCCCATGGATTCGTCGTGCTGAGCGACTACGCCGAATTCCTTTACAAGACCACGGATTACTACACGCCGTCTGCGGAGCGTTGTATCCGTTGGGATGACCCGGATCTCAACATCGACTGGCAGCTCAATGGCACCCCGACGCTGTCCGCCAAGGACCAGAGCGGTAAAACCCTGAAAGACGCGGATCTATTCCTGTGATGGCGCCTCTGAAAATCCTCATCACCGGCCAACACGGCCAAGTCTCCCAGGAGCTGCAGCAGCGGCTCCAGGGCCTGGGCGAACTTATCGTCCTGGGCAGCAAGCAACTTGACCTGGCAGACGCAGACCTCATCCGCCAGCAAGTGCGCGCCCATCGCCCTGGCCTGATCATCAACGCGGCGGCCCACACCGCCGTCGATATGGCCGAGAGCGAACCGGACGCTGCGTTTGCCATCAATGCCATCGCTCCCGGCATCCTCGCCGAGGAAGCCAAGGCGCTGGGTATCCCGCTGATCCATTACTCGACCGACTACGTGTTCGACGGCAGCAAACCTGCTGCCTACACCGAAGACGACACGCCCAACCCATTGGGAGTCTACGGTCAGAGCAAGCTGGCGGGTGAGCAGGCGATTGCGGCTGTAGGTGGCCAGTACCTGATCTTGCGCACCAGCTGGGTCTATTCGAGCCATGGCAAGAATTTCCTGCTGACCATGCAACGCCTGCTGCAGGAAAAACCACAGATGCGCATCGTGGCCGACCAGATCGGTGCGCCGACCTGGGCCGGTACCATCGCCAACAGCACTCGCGTGCTGATCGAGCAGTGGCAGGCCGGTAAGGCTGGGGATTGGGGTGTTTACCACCTCACTGCCCAGGGTGAAACCTCCTGGTTCGGTTTTGCCGAAGCCATTGGCGAGCAACTGCGCGCCGAGGGCAAGGCCTGTGCCGAGCTGGAGCCGATCCCTTCCAGCGCTTACCCGACCCCCGCCAAGCGCCCGCTGAACTCGCGCCTGGACTGCACGCGCCTGCAACAACAATGGCACGTCAGCCAGCCACAGTGGCAAGACGCATTGCACGAGTGTCTTGCACAGCAGCACTAGGCATAATGCGCCTGTACCCACAGGCGCGACGTCCATGACCCCACCCCTTCCGCGAAGACCCCGCTGGCGCAGCCTCGCCCTGCTGGCTTTGTGCCTGGCGCCGCTGTTGTGGCCGCTGGAGCATTTGGCCGAGCGCTATTACCGCAGCGAGCTGGCCGGGCAAAACCGCCAGACCCTCGACCTCTACGTCGCCAACTTGTTGGGCACCCTGCATCGCTACGAAATACTGCCGCAAATCCTCGGTGACTTGCCGGCCCTGCGCACCGCATTGGACGCGCCCCACGTCAGCACCCACCTGGTCAGTGCCAACCAGTTGCTCAAGGACGTCGCCGCCCAGGCCGGGGTAGAGGTGATGTATTTGATGGACACCACCGGCAAGACCCTCGCCGCGTCCAACTGGGACAAACAAGACAGCTTTGTCGGGCGCAACTTCTCCTTCCGTCCGTATTTCAGCGAGGCCATGGCCGGGCGCCTAGGGCGTTTCTTCGGCCTGGGTACCACCTCGGCCAAGCGCGGCTACTTCTTCGCTGCCGCGGTACGTGACGGCGACACCATCATCGGCGTGCTGGTGGTGAAGGTCGATCTGGACCACACCGAAAGCCTGTGGGGCAATACCCCGGAACAACTGTTGGTCACCGACCATAACGGCGTGGTGATCCTCACCTCACGCCCGCAATGGCGATTCCGCGCCACTCGGCCACTAACCGCCAAAGAGCGCGAGGCCATCGTTGCCATCCAGCCCTACCCCACCCGCGACCCGCAGCCGCTGAGCCTCAGTAGCAGCGCCTGGCTGCGCCAATCCACGGCCATCGCCGAGACCGGCTGGAACGTGGAAATCCTCGCGCCGCGCTCGCTGATCAACCGTCCGGTGCGCACGGTCGTCGCGGTAGGCGGCGCCACATTGTTGGTGCTGATGCTGTTGCTGGGGTTGCTGATGCAGCGCCGCCGGCATTACCTGGAACGCATCGCCTTCGAAGCCAAGGCCCGCCGCGAGTTGGAGATGCGCGTGGCCGAGCGTACCAGCGACCTGGAGGGCCTGAACCGGCGCCTGAAACAGGAAGTACTGGAGCGCGAGCACGCCCAGCAAGAACTGGTGCGCGCCCAGGACGACTTGGTCCAGGCCGGTAAACTCTCGGCGCTGGGCACCATGTCGGCGAGTATCAGCCATGAACTCAATCAGCCACTGGCGGCGATTCGCAGCTATGCCGAAAACGCTGAGATCCTGCTCGACCATGAGCGCACCAACGATGCCCGTGGCAACCTCAAGCTGATCAGCGAATTGACCGGGCGCATGGCCTCGATCATCGCCCACCTGCGCGCATTCGCCCGCCGTGACCGGCACGCGCCGGAGAGCGTGGCTTTGCAACCGGCGCTCGACGACGCCCTGGCATTGCTGGCCAAGCGTCGGCGTTCGATGGAGGTGGAGTTGATCCGCGACCTGCCAGAGGCGACGCTGTGGGTGCAGGCCGGTGAAACCCGCCTACGCCAGGTGCTGGGTAACTTACTGGCCAATGCGCTGGACGCCCTCACCGAAAAAGGCCCGCCACGCAGACTCTGGCTGAGTGCCGAAACCACGCCCCAAGGCGTCAACTTGTATATTCGCGACAACGGCCCGGGCTTTTGCATGGAAGCCCTGGGCCGCGCCAGTGAGCCGTTCTACACCACCAAGACGCGCACCCAAGGCCTGGGGCTAGGGCTGGCGATCTGCGACACCCTGATGCGCGCCTTTGGCGGCGAACTGTTGTTCGCCAACCACAAGGAGGGCGGCGCGCTGTTAACCTTGAAATTGCGTGCCGGCTCGCCGGGCGTCAGTCTGCAACCGTCCGAGGACCGCAGTGTATGAGTATCGACAACTCGATTCAGGTGGTATTGATCGACGACGATCCACACCTGCGTCAGGCCCTGTGCCAGACCCTGGACCTGGCCGGCCTGAAAGTCCTGCCCCTGGGCGAAGCCACCGGGCTCACCGCACGCCTGTCCCGCGACTGGCCAGGCGTGGTGGTCAGCGACATCCGCATGCCCGGCATGGACGGCCTGGAACTGTTGGCCGAATTGCACGGCCAGGACCCCGACCTGCCGGTGCTGCTGATCACCGGCCACGGCGATGTACCGCTGGCGGTGCAGGCCATGCGTGCCGGCGCCTATGACTTTCTGGAAAAACCCTTTGCCAGTGACGCGCTGCTCGACAGCGTGCGCCGTGCCCTGGCCCTGCGTCGGCTGGTACTGGACAACCGCAGCCTGCGCCTGGCCCTCAGCGACCGCCAGCAACTGAGTACGCGCCTGGTAGGGCACTCGCCACAGATGTTGCGCCTGCGCGAACAAATCGGTGCGCTGGCCGCGACCAAGGCCGATGTGTTGATCCTCGGCGAAACCGGGGCGGGCAAGGAAGTCGTCGCCCGCGCCCTGCACGACCTTTCAAGCCGACGCAGCGGCCCGTTTGTCGCGATCAACGCCGGGGCCCTGGCGGAGTCGGTGGTGGAAAGCGAACTGTTCGGCCATGAACCCGGCGCGTTTACCGGCGCGCAAAAGCGCCGCATCGGCAAGTTCGAGTTTGCCAATGGCGGCACGCTGTTTCTGGATGAAATTGAAAGCATGAGCCTGGATGTACAGGTCAAGTTGCTGCGCCTTTTACAGGAGCGCGTAGTGGAACGCCTGGGTGGCAATCAGCTGATCCCGCTGGATATCCGCATTATCGCCGCCACCAAGGAAGACCTGCGCCAGGCCGCCGACCAGGGCCGCTTCCGTGCCGACTTGTATTACCGCCTCAATGTGGCGCCGCTGCGCATCCCCCCGCTACGAGAACGGGGTGAAGATGCGCTGATGCTGTTCCAGCACTTCGCCGACGAGGCCAGCAGCCGCCACGGCCTGCCCTTGCACGAACTGCAACCGGGCCAGCGCGCGCTGTTGCTGCGCCACAGTTGGCCGGGCAATGTGCGGGAACTGCAAAACGCCGCGGAGCGTTTCGCCCTCGGCCTGGAGCTGGCCCTGGACAACACCCAGGACCATCCCGCCGCCGGCGTGCTGACCTCCACGCCAGGAGGCCTGAGCGAGCAAGTCGAACAGTTCGAAAAAAGCCTGATCGCCGCCGAACTGACCCGCCCCCACAGCTCCGTGCGCAGCCTCGCCGAAGCCTTGGGCGTGCCGCGCAAAACCTTGCATGACAAACTGCGAAAACACGGCCTGAACTTCGCCGACAGTGCCAGCCAGAGCTCAGACGACGAATGACATCGTCAACCCACAAAGAGGCCGCCATGAGCCGCGACAGCCGTTACCTGGAATCCATCCTTCACCATGACATCCCACTCACCCGGGAAATGGGCCTCAGGGTGCTCGACTGGCAACACGACCAACTGCAACTGCACCTGCCCTTGCAGGCCAATATCAACCACAAGAGCACCATGTTTGGCGGCAGCCTCTACTGCGGCGCGGTGCTGGCGGGTTGGGGTTGGCTGCACCTGAAGCTGCGTGAAGCCGGGATTGAAGACGGGCATATCGTGATTCAGGAAGGGCAGATCAGCTACCCACTGCCGGTGACGCAAGACGCGACAGCCATTTGCGCGGCGCCGCAGGAGAAGGTGTGGAAACGCTTTGTGGCGACCTACCAGCGCTATGGGCGGGCGCGATTGGCGCTGGAGACGTGGATAGTAAATGAGGGCAGCGAAGAGCACGCTGTCGTCTTTACCGGCCAGTACGTGCTGCATCGCTAACGACCGCTGTCAACGCACTGTAGGAGCGAGCTTGCTCGCGAAAAACGCCAACGATAACGCAGCGCTCTCAGGTTTTTCGCGAGCAAGCTCGCTCCTACAAAGGGGTCATGATCTGGCCAGGGTCAGCAGCCGCTCACGCCAGGCGGCTTTGGCCGGCAACGCCAGGAAGAACGGATTTAACAGCGATTCCCGCGCCGGGTAGCTGAACGGCTTACCATTCAACTCCAGCACTTCCCCCCCCGCCCCTTCCAATACACCCTGGGCCGCTGCAGTATCCCACTGCGAGGTCGGTGCCAGGCGCGGATAACAATCGGCACTGCCCTCGGCTAATAAGCAAAACTTCAACGAGCTGCCGATATTCGCCAGTTTCAACTCGCCCAAGCCTTCACTGAGGCCATTGAGCAGGCGCTCCTGCTCAGGGCTGGTATGACGACGGCTGGCCACCACCGTAAAGGCCTCACCCGAGGCCGGGGCCTGGCGTACTTGAATCTGCTTGGGCGCTGCATTGACGTCCGACCGCCAAGCCCCCAGGCCCGCGCCGCCGAAGTAGCAACGGCCAGTGGTCGGTATCGACACCACGCCGAACACCACGCGGCCCTGTTCGATCAAGGCAATATTGACGGTGAATTCTTCACTGCCAGAAATGAATTCCTTGGTGCCATCCAAAGGGTCCACCAACCACCAGCGCTGCCAACCGGCACGCACACTCTGATCGATATCGGCATCCTCTTCAGACAGCACTGGAATGCTCGGGTCCAGCGCGGTCAGGCCTGCGAGAATCAGATGGTGGGCAGCCAAGTCGGCCGCTGTCACGGGCGAATCATCCGATTTGGAGGTCACAGCTACGTCGGCACGCCAGTACGGCAGGATGGCTTCACCCGCCTGCCGAGCCAGCTCAATGACCGGGGCGATAAACGGGTGGCCTAAAAACAGTTCGCTCATGCGTTGAACGCTCCACGCTGGGTCAACAGGTCTCTGACCAGATACAGCGCCGCCAGGGCGCGACCTTCGCTGAATTGCTCGTTTTGCGCCAACGCCGACAGCTCACGCAGGTTGACCCGGTCTACCCGCATCGGCTCGGGCTCATCACCTTCAAGGCGCTCTTCATAGAGATCGGTAGCCAGCACCACCTGGATTTTCTGGCTCATATAACCAGGCGACAATGACAGCTCGGTGATGTGCTCCAACTGCCGTGCGCCATAGCCGGCCTCTTCCTTGAGTTCGCGGTCTGCCGCCGCCAGTACGTCTTCGCCGGGCTCGATCAAGCCTTTGGGTAATGACAATTCATATTCGTCAGTGCCGCCGCAGTACTCTTCCACCAGCAATGCATGATCTTCATCGATCATCGCTACAATCATCACGGCGCCGTAGCCCGTGCCACGCCCGACAAGACGCTCGTAGGTGCGCTCAACGCCATTGGAAAAGCGCAATTGCACTTCCTCCACGCGGAACAAACGGCTACTGGCGACTATTTCGCGGGCGAGGACAGTGGGTTTCTGGCGCATAAACGGCTCCTTGGCGTGATCGGGTTACTATACCGTGGCTTTTCCGATTGTCTGTGTCGGATATCTTTACTTACATGAGACCCCACCATGCCCTCTCTGCCCTGGCACGCCATCGACACCGTCCTGCTGGACATGGACGGCACCCTGCTCGACCTGCATTACGACAACCACTTCTGGATGGAACATCTGCCCCAGCGCTACGCCGAACTGCACGGTGTGAGCCAGGCCATGGCCGAGATGGAGCTGCAACCGCTGTTTGAGCGTAACGCGGGACAGTTGCAATGGTATTGCCTGGATTTCTGGAGCACTGAACTCAAGATCCCGGTGCGCGAACTCAAGCTGGAAACCGCCCACCTGATTGCCCTGCGCCCGGATGCCGATACGTTCCTGGCGGCGATCAAACAGGCCGGCAAGCGCGTGATCATGATCACCAACGCTCATCGTGATTCGCTGTCATTGAAGTTGGAACGCATTGAACTGGCGCCGTATTTCGAGCGCTTGATCAGCTCTCACGACTACGGTTTTCCCAAGGAAAACCCGCAATTCTGGCAAGCCTTGCAAGCGGATATCCAGTTTGACCCGGCCCGTAGCCTGTTTATAGATGACACCTTGCCGATCCTGCGCAGCGCCCGGGATTTCGGTGTAGGGCATTTACTGGCCGTGAAAGAGCCTGATAGCAAGAAAGGACCAAAGGACACTGCAGAATTTGCAGCCGTCGGGGATTATCGAGAACTCATTGCCGGGCTTATGTAGAAGCGAGCTTGCTCGCGAAAAACGTCAACGATAACGCGTGCTTCCTGGATAAACGCGGTGCCTGTGAGTTTTTCGCGAGCAAGCTCGCTCCTACAAAAGGGCGAGCTTGCTCATTTTATCCTGCGTATTACTCAGGAATGCGCAGTGTCTGGCCTGGGTAGATCTTGTCCGGGTGCGACAACAGTGGCTTGTTAGCCTCGAAGATCTTGTTGTACTTATTCGCGTCGCCATAAACCGTTTTAGAGATTGCGCTCAGGGTGTCGCCGCTTTTCACTACAACAAAGCGCGAAGCCACAACCACTGGACCGGATACTGTGATCTGGTCATCCACACTGGCCACGCCAGCAATGTTGCCCAGCGCCAAAAGGATCTTTTCTTTCTCTTCCTGCGTGGCCACTTCACCGGTCACTGTGACCTTGTCGCCATCCACCGTGGTTTGCACGTTTGGATTACCCAGGCCCACCTTGCTCACATGCTCCTTCAACTGCTCACTGGCGTTCGCATTACCCGGCGTCAACAGGTCGACAATCTTTTCGCCGGCTTCTTTGATAAAGCTAAAAATACTCATGGTGCGCTCTCCTTGGGATTTAATTTCCAGATGCCCAAGACTAGACCAGTCCTGCCGACTTGGGTTCCAGACTGGCTAAAGACTCAAAAGTATCTCAATCGCCCCTGCCTGGAATAAGCCCGACGAAAACGCCGGTGAACCTTGATCGACGCCCTCTATCAATAGATCAATACTGGCGATTAGACGTGACCCTTTGTCGCGCCTAGTCTAAACACTGATCAATCCGCCGGTGGTACTGCCCCATGAACGCCAAGCGCCCTCACTGCGCGGCGCCCGCTCTCGAATCGACCGCGCCCGTCGCCAGCCAGAGCTATCACTATTGCAATCTTGAACACACAGAAGTGGCCAGCACTGCGCTGGCCGAAGAAGTGGCGTTGGCGATTGCCTATAACGATATCAGCCAGGCGGTGATGCTGGTGACGCCTACAGATTTGGAAGACTTCATTGTAGGCTTCAGCCTCGGCAGCGGCATTATCACCGACGTTAACGACATTTATGACCTGAAAATCAGCGGTTCAGCCGCAGCCCAATACGCCCAGGTACAGGTTTCCAGCCGTGCGTTCTGGAACCTCAAGCAGCAACGCCGCCAATTGGCGGGCACCAGCGGCTGTGGCCTGTGTGGCGTGGAAGCGGTAGAGCAAGCATTGCCCGACCTCCAGGTACTGCCCGGCGCGCCCTTGCCGCCGGCGCAGTGGCTCGATGGCTTGCGCCAACGTATCAGCGCTTTCCAACCCTTGGGCCAACACAGCGGCGCCGTGCATGCCGCGGTATTTATGAACAGCCAGGGCGAATTGCTGATGGGTCGTGAAGACATCGGTCGGCATAACGCTCTGGATAAATTGATTGGCGCATTGATCCGCCAAAAGATTCCGACCGACGGCGGCCTGGCGATTGTTACCAGCCGCTGCAGCCTCGAATTGATTCAGAAAGTTTTGCGCGCCGGCATCCAGACCCTGGTCAGCCTGTCGTCGCCCACCGGCCTGGCCCTGCAATGGGCGCGCCGGCACAACCTCAACCTCATCCACCTGCCGCAAAAAAGCGCGCCACGGGTCTATAGCCCTGCGATGGAGCACCAGCCATGAGCCTTCACCACCAAGCCGACCAGACCCCAACCCCACGCTATAAGCCCTACAAAGGCCCAGCCGGTGGCTGGGGCGCCCTGATCAGCGTGGCGCAAGCCTGGCTGACCAGCGACAACGCCCTGAAAAACCTGCGCATGATGCTCAAGACCAACCAGAACGGCGGCTTCGACTGCCCGGGCTGCGCCTGGGGCGACTCGCCGGAAAGCGGCATGGTCAAGTTCTGCGAAAACGGCGCCAAGGCAGTCAACTGGGAAGCCACCAAGCGCCGCGTCGATGCGGCCTTCTTCGCCAAGCACAGCGTCACAGCGTTGCTGGAGCAAAGCGACTATTGGCTGGAATACCAGGGCCGCCTGACCGAGCCGATGCGCTATGACGCCCAGACCGATCGCTACGCGCCCATCAGTTGGGAAGCCGCCTTCGACCTGGTCGGCAAGCACCTCAACGCATTGCCCAGCCCGAATATGGCCGAGTTCTACACCTCGGGCCGTGCCAGCAACGAAGCCGCCTACCTGTACCAGCTGTTTGTACGCGCCTATGGCACCAACAACTTCCCGGACTGCTCGAACATGTGCCACGAAGCCAGCGGCGTAGCCCTGGCGCAGAGCGTGGGCGTGGGCAAAGGCACCGTGACCTTTGATGACTTCGAGCATGCCGATGCCATTTTCGTCTGGGGCCAGAACCCCGGCACCAACCACCCGCGCATGCTTGAACCGCTGCGCGAAGCAGTGAAGCGCGGCGCCCAGGTGGTGTGTATCAACCCACTCAAAGAGCGTGGCCTGGAGCGCTTCCAGCACCCGCAGCATCCGCTGGAAATGCTCACCAACGGTGACAAGCCTACCAACACCGCCTACTTCCGCCCGGCGCTGGGTGGCGATATGGCTATCTTGCGCGGCATGGCCAAATTCCTGCTGCTGTGGGAACGCCAAGCCCTGGCCGAAGGCAAGGAAGCAGTGTTCGACCACGACTTCCTCAATGAACACACTGCCAACGTCCTGGAATACCTGGGCCAGATCGACGACACCTCGTGGGAGGAGATCGTCGAACAGTCCGGCCTGACCCTGGTGGAGATCGAGCAAGCGGCGCGCATGTACGCCAAAGGCAAGAATGTGATCATGTGCTGGGCAATGGGGATTACCCAGCACCGCCACTCGGTGCCGACCATCCAGGAAATCGCCAACCTGATGCTGCTACGCGGCAATATTGGCCGCCCAGGCGCCGGGCTGTGCCCGGTGCGTGGCCACAGTAACGTGCAGGGCGACCGCACCATGGGCATCAACGAACGCCCACCGGTGGCGTTTCTCGACGCACTGGAGCGTCGTTTCCAGTTCCAGGTGCCGCGCGACAATGGCCATAACGTGGTGGAAGCGATTCATGCCATGCTTGAAGGCCGCTCCAAAGTCTTTATCGGCCTGGGCGGCAACTTTGCCCAAGCCACGCCAGACAGCACGCGCACCTTTGAAGCGCTGCGCAATTGCGACCTGACCGTGCAGATCAGCACCAAGCTCAACCGCAGCCACCTGATGCACGGTAAAGATGCGTTGATCCTGCCGTGCCTGGGCCGCACCGACATCGACATCCAGGCCGACGGCCCGCAAGCGGTGACGGTGGAAGACTCGTTCAGCATGGTCCACGGCTCCAACGGCCAACTGCAACCGCTGTCGAAACTGATGAAGTCCGAGCCGGCGATCCTGGCAGGCATTGCTGCCGCCACCCTGGGCAGCACGCCCGTGGATTGGAACTGGCTGGTGGCTGACTACGGGCGCATCCGCGACCTGATCGCCGACACCATCCCAGGCTTCAAGGACTTCAACGAGAAGATCAAACATCCAGGTGGCTTTTACCTGGGCAACTCCGCCGGTGCACGCCGCTGGAACACACCGTCGGGCCGCGCAAACTTCCGTCCGAACATCTTGCCCAAAGACCTGATCCACGAACGCACCCACGCCACGGGCCGGGTGCCGGACCTGATCATGCAGTCGATGCGCTCCCATGATCAGTACAACACCACCATCTATGGCCTGGACGACCGTTATCGCGGGGTCAAAGGCCAGCGGGATGTGCTGTTCGTCAACGAAGCCGACATCATCCGCCTGGGCTTCAAGCCGGGGCAGAAGGCAGATATCGTGTCGCTGTGGGAGGACGGTCGTGAGCGCCGCGTGAAGGGCTTTACGCTGCTGGCATTTGATATTCCGGCGGGGCAGGCGGCGGCTTACTATCCGGAGGTGAACCCACTGGTGCCGCTGGAAAGCACTGGCGACGGGAGCCATACGCCAACGTCTAAGTTTGTTGCGATTCGCTTGGAAGCGGCGAGTGACAGTGGGTTGATCATGGCGCGCTCGGCCTGACTTGATCCGAGATATGTGTTGCTTGAACTACCGCTTTCGCGAGCAAGCCCGCGAAGAGGCCAGCACAAGCACCGCACATTCTGCAGCCACAAAAAAAGGCCGCTTTTGCATAAAAGCGGCCCTTCCGAAGTAACTAAAGACCTGCAAAAACGACTTAAGTTCCCTATACAAAACAGTAACTTAGCAAATTGTATACAACCTCTGCCGCCGGTCGGATTTCGATTGTCAGCGGCTCGATACAACCTCAGGATCGCGCCGTCATCCCTTGAGGTTTCCCTGAATGAAGTTCTCCTCGATTCTCTTGTTGTCCCTTGGCCTAGTCAGTGGCGCAGCCATGGCAGGCGGCACCACCGAAGCCGGTGTAGGCGGCGCATTGGGTGGGGTTCTAGGTTCCGTTGTCGGCCAGCAGCTGGGCGGCAACACCGGTTCGACCATCGGCGCGGCCCTGGGCGGCCCTGGGCGGCGCTGGCGGTAGCGCGGTCGGCGCAGACAAGCGTAGCCGTGGCGAAGCAGCCATTGGTGGCGCACTGGGCGCAGCCGGCGGCAACGTCTTGGGTCGCAGCGTCGGCGGCAGTACCGGTGCATTGGTCGGCTCAGCAGCCGGCGGTGGCGCCGGCGGCGCGCTGGGCAACTACATGGGTAACGAAAGTGATCGCGACAGCCGCCATTACCGCGATCGCGACCGTGACGATCGTCGCTACTACCGCGATGGCCACCCAGGCCGCGGCCATGCCTATGGGCATCGCAAGAACAAGCATCGTTATCGCGACTGATCAATACGTGCTCTGACGAACACATCCAGTGTGGGAGCCGGGCTTGCCCGCGATCGCAGTGAATCAGGTTTAGAGGTATTGCCTGATACTGCGCCATCGCGGGCAAGCCCGGCTCCCACATTTGGCATGGGTTGCTTGCAGGTGCCCTCAAACCACCAAGCGCTGCATCGCCTCGCGCAACATCCCCGGAATCGGCACTGGCTGGTTCGACGCTCGGTCCACAAACACATGGACAAAGCGCCCCGCGGCACACGCCTCCTGCTCGCCCGCCTTGAATACCGCCAGCTCATACTGCACCGAGCTATTGCCCAGCTTGCCTACCCGCAGGCCGATTTCAATGCGCTCAGGGAAAGCAATCGAGGCGAAGTAATCGCAGGCCGAACTCACCACAAACCCCACCACCTCACCGTCATGAATATCCAGCCCGCCCTGTTCGATCAGGTAGGTATTAACGGCTGTGTCGAAGAAGCTGTAGTAGGTGACGTTATTCACATGGCCGTAGGCATCGTTGTCGTGCCAACGCGTGGTGATCGGCTGGAAGTGGCGGTAATCGTCGCGCACAGGCGTTGAGTCAGGCATCGGCAAGTCTCGTCAAAGTTGATCCAATTGAGCATGGGCCCAGTCGCGCACCTCGGCGTAGGGGTAATCTTCCAGCGCAGCAAAACCCGGAATGCCTCGCGCCTTCAACTTGGTAAACAACGGTACGCTGATACCGCCAAGAAAACGCGTCAGACGCTCCGCATTCGGCAAGTCCCCCGTGTGCTCATGATGCCTGTGGATAAAATCACCGCACAGCCCCATGAAGTTTTTATCCACAAGCGGCGGCAGGCTCGGCGGCGCCGGCAGATGAGCAACCTGGCCGTGGCACACCGAACAATGCCCGCAACGCTGGGGCGCATTTTCATCACCAAAGTAGCGCGCCAGGCGTTGCCCCAGGCAGTGCTCGGTGGCGAACAGGTCGAGCATGGCGTGTATCCGCGCGACCTCCGTCACCTCATGCTGCTTGAAGCCTGTGTATAACTCGGCGCTCAACAGCTGCGGGTCGAAATCGGTGTCGAACAAACTGTAGACCTCAGTCATCTGCTTGCTTTCGAGTTCGATCAGGCCCTGCTCCTGAAAATAATCCAGCGCCTTCACCACCCGGCTACGTTCGGCATTGTGCTGTTGATAAAGCGCATCGAAATCCACCGTCGCCCAAGTTTTAGCGCGCTTGCATACCTGGATGATCGCCGCGACAAACTGCTGCCGTTCGCCAGAAAAGCGCGCCAGCAAGGCCTCGGGCTCGATCAGGTATTTGAAACGGTATTCCGCATAAAACGCATAGCGCGGCGCGATCACGCCCTTGAGCTCCAACTGCACCAGGAGCGTCTTGAGCGGCAGCTCGCGAATATTGCTGTGGTCCGACAGCGACCTGAGCAGGAACTCCCACTGGCCTTCGCTACGCGCCGCCTGCAACTCCTCGAGTACACGACGAATGCCTTCCTGCTCCGGCGTGTCACCGTACACGAAGTTTTCCAGCACATTGAGGCTGTCGCGGTTGGCCAACACCAGGCAATCCGACGGCTGCCCGTCACGCCCGGCGCGGCCGATCTCCTGGCTGTAGTTCTCGATGGACTTGGGCAAGTCGAAGTGCACGACATTGCGGATGTCACTCTTGTCGATGCCCATGCCAAACGCGATGGTTGCGACAATGCAATTGGAGCGCCCGCCCATGAAACGCTGCTGGATGCCTTCGCGCTTTTCGTGGGGCAGCCCCGCGTGATAAGCCTCGGCCTGAATACCGTGGCGGTTCAGATGCTCGGCAATCTGCTCGGCGGTTTTCTGCAAGGTGACGTAGACGATACTCGGCTGGTTGGCCCGCGCTTTCATCCACTCCACCAGCCTGCGGCGTTTGTCGTGGCCGCTGACCGGTTCCACCAGCAGGTTGAGGTTGGAGCGATAGAAGCCCGTGGTCACCACATCCTCGGCAGCAATGGCGAACTTGGCCTGCATGTCGGCGATCACCTTGGGTGTAGCCGTGGCCGTCAGCAACAGCGCCTGCGGGATGTTGAACTGGCGCTGGTAGTCCGGCAGCTTCAAATAATCCGGACGGAAGTTGTGGCCCCATTCGGAAATACAGTGCGCCTCGTCCACCACCAGCAACGAGATCTGCACGCTGTTCAGGAAATTACGGAAACGCTCGTTCTTCAAACGCTCCACGGAAATCATCAGGATCTTGAGCTCGCCCGATCGCGCACGGGCCATGACATCATTGGCCTCATCACGGCTCTGGGCCGAATCGATACTGCCCGCCGAAATGCCATGGCGCTGCAGGAAACCCAACTGGTCCTGCATCAATGCCAGCAACGGCGACACCACCAGCGTCAGGTGCGGCAGCAACACGGCCGACAGCTGGTAACACAATGATTTGCCCGACCCCGTAGGGAAAATGGCGGCGGCAGAACGCCCAGCCAGCACGGCGCTGACCGTCTCTTCCTGGCCCAAGCGAAAGTGTGGGTAACCAAAGACCTGCTGGAGGGTGTCGTGCATAAGGCTGTCACTCCATTGACCGCTGAACGTGGCTTAAAAACGTAGCCCAGTAAGTTCAGCGAATCGAGAAAGGTCGCAAGGAAAAAAGAGACAGGATGATACACAGGGGGAGGGATGGCTCAGGGCCGAAGTGGGAGTTTTCTGAGAACGTAACAGGAAGCAGCAGATTAAAAATGTGGGGCTGGCGAGCCCTCCCCCACATTTCACAACCGAGCTACAGCTGAATCAGCGGTTCTGCACCCGCTCAATCGCCGTGTCATACACCGGGTTGGCCTTTTGCTCTTTGGCCAACTGGTAATGACGCAACGCATCCGGGAACTGGCCGGCGGCTTCATAGATGCGTGCAATGTTGTAGTAAGCACCGGCACGCACGGTCGCGGCATTGGTACCGGTGGCCAGGGCGATAGCCTTGCGGTTGGCCCAGATCGACTCCGCAGTATTGCCGGCTTTCTGATACGCCAGGCCCAGGTTGCCGTAAGCCTTGCCGAAGCCGTTATCCAGCTCGATGGCTTGACGGAAGAAGTCGATGGCCTGGTCCAGGTTACCGGCCTGGTAGGCCGCTTCGCCCTTGAGGTTCAGCTTTTTCGCATCGGCCTGTACCGACGAGCTCACCGTCACGGCGGTGACGGCCACGCTGTCATCGAGCAACGGCTTGACCTCGTTGAGCACATCTTCGGCGCCCACTCTCACGCCGGTGAAGGCGTTGATGTCCTGGAAGTCGCCACTGCCGGTCATGCGGAACACGGTCCACAGGTTGCCGGTGCGGTTCTGCGGCACATAGTAGGTGCGTACCAGGGATTGCCCCATGTACACGAACACCTTGGCCTCACTGTTGGACAACTCGCTGGAGGTGGGAGAGCCGCTGTTGGAATAGTCGTGCACGGCATAGACGTAGCTTTCGCCGTAGTGCTTTTTCTGCAGGGTGATGGTTTCCGGGCCATAGCTGTCGGTGTCATCCACGTCCAGTTCGGCGTCGGTGCCCTTTTTATTGTTAAAGAAGATGTTATTGCCGGGGAAGATCATATGGGAATCGAGGTCACGCGGAGCCTTGCCCCAGGTCAACACCACACGCAGGCCGTCGAGGTTTTCCATCACCGGGCTGATGGCATAAGTCATGCCTTTGCACGGGCACTTCACCACCAGGTTGGAATAGCCAGGCTTCTTGATGATCAGCAGGTTGCTGGCATCGTCAGCCGCCTCACTGGTCAGCGTGACCTGGCCTTGCGCGTTGGTACGGCCCACCACGTTCTGTGCGCCGTTACGTTGCAACAGCACCTCGGCATCGCCAATTTTCTGGTCCTTGACCACCGCGCTCAGCACCTCAATCGGCAACTGCTCGGCCTGGACAGAAAACGCCACCGCACACAAAGACATCGCCGAGGCGACACGAAGCAAACCCATGCTTAACTCCCTTTAAGTAGTGGGCGGAATCGCCCTACAAGATTTTGCGGTGAAACATACGCTGAAATGAGCTCGCTGGCAGATTTTTTATACAGATTGTGACGGGGTTTTTATCCCGCCTACCGAGCTACGCATTGCGCTACAATCAAGCCTTGCTTTCCAAGAGGACGCAGCGATGAGCGAACTGACGTTTGAGCAAAAACAGGATCACTATCACAAGATCCGCCGTTCCAATTACCTGGCCAGCCTGCGCCTGGAAGGGTTCGATACCCAACCGACCGACGTCGACAAACCCCTGCCGACACGCGAAGCCGTTCTTGCCAAGTACCGCAACACCTCACGCTGATGCTCGACAAATACGGGGTGGGCCAGGACCCGTACTGCTATCCCGGTAGCAGCATCCTGCGCAACCGCCTCGATTTGCTCGATGAAGCACGCCTGCACCAGGCCGAGCGGGAATTATCCGAAATCGCCGTAGGCAACCTTCCACTCTTTCCGCCGCCCTACGACCTTGATCGTCTGCAACACATTCACCGCATCCTGTTCGGTGACATTTATGACTGGGCCGGCGAACTGCGCAGCGTCAACATCCAGAAAGGCGACACGCTGTTTTGCACCCCAGAGCGTATTCCACCAGAGGCGGCGAAAATCGTCCGGCATATGCAAGACGCCAATTGGTATGTTGGTGCGACTCAGGCTGACCTTGTGCGTCAAATCGCTGAAGCTTATGGCGACCTGAATGTCATTCATCCCTTCCGCGAGGGAAATGGCCGGGCGCAGCGGATCCTGTTTGAACAGATCATCGTGAATGCGGGGTTTTCGGTGAATTGGTGGCTGGTAAAACATGCGGCCTGGATACCCGCGAATATTGATGCAGTGGCGTGTGACTATCGGGGATTGGAAGCGATTTTTGAGCGTTGTATCAGCAAGCCTCTCAGTGTCTGATCGAACCGCGAACGATTAAACCATCTGTTTATTGCCCGAGAACAAACTCACTTCTAAGGTTGGGCTCGTCGCTGCCAATTCAGCGACCGGGCTTGGTCACCCGAAAAACAGCAGAGACAACGTGCCAGCTCTTCTGGCGTATTTCTTTGAATCTGTATTGGAACACTGTGATGACAAAGCCGAACCTTCCCACCAATCGCTATCGTCAGTTACGCACTAACTTCACCGACACCCACCCTCTTCTCATAGACACCGAAGCCAAAGCCGAAGACATCCAATCCGCCGCCCACCAGCGCATCCGCGCCGCCAGCGACTTACTGGAAACCTTCTCCTGCCTGACCTTCGAACACGCCGACCTCAAAGACATATCCCACATCATCAATGCGCTGTACCTGCTCGTTCAGGACGGCTGTGATTTGCTGGAAGCTACGCAACACGTACAACTGCAACCAGCGACCGACCAGCCACCACACAGCAATCCGCTACACAGCTAAACCTGTGGGAGCTGGCTTGCCTGCGATGGCGGCGTATCAGGCTATACCGCCATCGCGGGCAAACCCTAATACCCGTAGGAGCGAGCTTGCTCGCGAAAAACTACCAAGCACCGCGTTTATCCAGGAAGCACGCGTTACCGTTGACGTTTTTCGCGAGCAAGCTCGCTCCTACAAAAAGCCGGTTTCCACATTTGCTCGGTTCAGCCGGCAGAATCGGTATCAAGTCATAAAATGCAGGAAGGCATTGTAAGAAACCAAAAAACGGCGCGTCGTCCGTTTCCCAAACTGCTTCAAACAGTGTCTCGCCCCTCTACAGAAAAGCCCTTTGCCTGGACGACACTAGCCCCCTCTCCCAACGCTCTCGGCATAATTTGTGAACATAGAAAGGACTCAACACATCGGCCGCTATGGCATCACCTTCACGATGATTCGCCTTGGTACTGGCAAACCGGGATTGCCAGGGTGGCTGGTGCTATGAATGAATACATTCAGTGGATCAATTTGCTGCTCTTCTTAATACTGGCCGCTGTCATTGATAGAACAATAAGGTTGCCCCTACTCAGAAAATGGCTCGGGCTCTGCCTATTGATAACCGGTCCAACACTTCTGTTGTATGCCACGTCCTGGATCATAGGGGCACAGCTTGAAAGTCTGCCGATAGTCGCCTTTGTGACAGGCATCGGGTTGCTGAGCACCTCGAATATCTATCGCAGGGTAAAAAACACTCACCCTTTGATGATTGCAACCACCATGAACCTTTCTCCCAACTTCCCCGAAGACCCTGTCATGCAGCAACTTATGCAATTGCTACATGAAGAAATCGACTTGCCAAAACACAAGACCATTGGCCTGCATACCTCACTGAACTTCGACCTCGGGTGCGATGGCGTTGAGGCCAAGCAATTTATGGAGGCGCTGGAACAGGATTTCGGGGTCGACCTGGGTGACTACGATGCCTATCGTTACTTCCAGCCGCCGGTGTTCGACGTGTTCCTGAAGCGTCGCGCCAAGGGCCGTGGCGACAAGATTCCGTTGACCATCGGCATGCTCTACCTGGCGATCAAGAACCATAGCTGGGACACGCAAACGCTGGAAAACCTGAGCTGACTCCAATGAAGATTTTTCTGTAGGAGCGAGCTTGCTCGCGAAAAACTCACAGGCGCCGCGTTTATTCAGGAAGCACGCGTTATCGTTGACGTTTTTCGCGAGCAAGCTCGCTCCTACAGTATTAGGGCAAGCCCCTCCCACATTGGATCTGCGCTAATCTGGCGAGCCGTGTAAATAACAAGGACTGTCAATGGACGTAACAATGGGCCTGCTGGCCGCCCTGCTATGGGGTGGCACGGACTTTCTGGTGGGCCTCAACGCCCGCGCCGTTGGCGTTAAACGCGCGGTGTATTTCGGCCAAGCCCTCGGCTTTTTGATCATGACCCTCCTGCTGGTCATTTTCCCGGCCTTCCTTTTCAAATCCCTTGATGCGCCTTTCAGCGTCTGGCTTTTGGGTATCGCCGCCGCCCTGCTGACGGTGTCCGGCGCCCTTGCGCTGTCCAAAGCCTTTGCCTTGGGCAAAGCGGCCATCGTCGCGCCGCTGGTGACGTCCTATGGAGTGGTGACCACCCTGCTCTCCTGGGCCAGCGGTGAGCACATCAGCCTGGTACAACTGGGTTGCATCGCTTTGTGCGTGATCGGCGTTGTGCTGTCCAGCATTCACAAGGACAACGGTACGCCCCACAACAACCCGCGCCTGTCGATTGCCTACGCCATGTTCGCCGCAGCCTTGTATGGCACCAGTTTCTGGCTGCAAGGCCGCTACACACTGCCGGCGTTGGGGCCGATCAGCATGTTGTGGCTCGGCTACCTGGTGGGCCTGTGCGTGCTGGTGGTGATGGTGCTGAAGATCAAGGATGGCCTGAAGATCCCGCCGCTGAAAAACTGCGCGACGTTGACCGGGGCGAGCTTGATGAATCTCGGCGGGTTCTCGGCATTTTCGTGGGGCGCGATGGCCGGCTCGGTGTCGGTGGTGACCGTGATCAGTACGCTGTCGGGAGGCATTGCGGCGATTCTGGGGTTCGTGTTTTTCAAGGAACGATTGTCAGCGGTGCAGGTGGCAGGCGTCGTGCTGGTGCTGGTCGGTGCAGTGGTACTGCACATCGCCGACTAATCGTTCGCGCATAAAAAAGCCGCCTACTTAAGAGGCGGCTTTTTTACAACCAGCGAATCTTACAACTTAGGACCCGCCGCCTTGATCGCATCGCTGACTTCAAACTTCTTGAAGTTTTCGATGAACAGGCCAGCCAGCGCCTTCGCGGCTTCGTCGTAGGCAGCCTTGTCAGCCCAGGTGTTGCGTGGGTTCAACAGGCCGGTTTCAACGCCCGGTACGGCCAATGGCACGTCGAGGTTGATGGTGTCCAGGTGTTCGGTTTGCGCACCGATCAACGCGCCGCTCTGGATCGCTGCAATCACGCCGCGAGTGGTCGGGATGTTGAAGCGTTTACCAACGCCGTAGCCGCCGCCGGTCCAGCCAGTGTTGACCAGGTAGACCTTGGAGCCGAAACCACGGATGCGCTTGATCAGAAGCTCTGCGTACTCACCGGCCGGGCGTGGGAAGAACGGCGCGCCGAAGCAGGTGGAGAACGTCGACTTGATGCCGCTGCCCGAACCCATTTCGGTCGAACCCACCAGAGCGGTGTAGCCGGACAGGAAGTGGTAGGCCGCTTGTTCTTCGCTGAGGATCGACACAGGCGGCAGTACGCCGGTCAGGTCGCAGGTCAGGAAGATCACCGCGTTTGGCTCGCCGCCCAGGTTCTTCTCGGAACGCTTGGCAACGTGCTCCAGCGGGTAGGCGGCACGGCTGTTCTGGGTCAGGCTGACGTCGGCGTAGTCGGCGTGCTTGGCCTCGTCGATCACGACGTTTTCCAGCACTGCGCCATGCTTGATGGCTTTCCAGATAACCGGCTCGTTCTTCTCGGACAGGTCGATGCACTTGGCGTAGCAACCGCCTTCGATGTTGAACACCACGCCTTCGCCCCAGCCGTGCTCGTCGTCACCGATCAGGTAACGGCTTTCGTCGGCCGACAGGGTGGTCTTGCCAGTGCCGGACAGGCCGAAGAACAGGGTCACGTCGCCTGCTTCGCCGATGTTGGCGGCGCAGTGCATTGGCAGCACGTCGGCAGCCGGCAGCAGGAAGTTCTGCACCGAGAACATGGCTTTTTTCATTTCACCGGCGTAACGCATGCCGGCAATCAGTACTTTTTTCTGGGCGAAGTTGAGGATCACGCAACCGTCGGAGTTGGTGCCGTCACGCTCTGGCACGCACTCGAAGTTGGCCACGTTGAGCACTTGCCACTCTTCACGACCGGCCGGGTTGTACTGGGCCGGGTTGATGAACAGGCAACGACCGAACAGGTTCTGCCAGGCAGTCTGGGTGGTCATTTTCACGGCCAGGTAGTGGTCTTCTGCAGCCCCTACGTGAACATGGGAAACGAAATGCTCTTGCGCGTTGTTGAAGGCCTCGACGCGAGCCCACAGGGCATCGAACTTGTCGGCCGGGAACTTGCGGTTGATCGGGCCCCAGGCAATGGCGTCCTGGGTGGAAGGCTCTTCAACGATGAAACGGTCAACCGGCGAACGACCGGTGCGGTGACCGGTTTCTACGACCAGCGCGCCAGTATCGGCAAGCACGCCTTCACCGCGCTGCAGGGCTTCTTTGACCAGATCGTCAACACTCAGATCGGTGTATACGGCGTTATTGGCTTGCGTCATGAGGTTCCCCGTCGGCCTATGGCCGAGTGCTCCAAACGTTTTGTAGTAGAAAGTTGCGCACTACTACCGCGAAAAAAGTGGGCCGGATTATGCCAGAAAAGCCCAAAAAGAGTAGGGCCCTCCCGTCAGAACACCTCTAATCCGGCGTTTGTCAGGTGATTTACCTGTGCTTAAACGTTTTAGTGGCGGGTGTCGGAAGGGGTGTCGCTGCCTGCGCCAGCGAACAATTGCGCTACATCAGCCGCATCGAACAGGTAGCGCTGGTTGCAGAACTGGCAGTCGATCTCGATATGGCCGCCATGTTCCACCACCAGGTTTTGCGCATCTTCCAGGCCCAGACTGACCAGCGCGTTGCCGGAACGCTCGCGCGAGCAGCTGCAATTGAAGCGCAGGCCTTGTGCGTCGAACAGGCGCACGGCTTCTTCATGGTAGAGGCGGTGCAGGATGGTTTCGTTGTCCAGGCCCAGCAGTTCTTCGGCCTTCAAGGTGTCGGCCAGGGCGATGATATGCCGCCAGCTTTCGGCACGGTCATCCTCATCCTTGATGCGATCGGCCGGCAGTTGTTGCACCAGCAAACCGCGAGCGCGCTTGCCGTCGGCGTTAAGCCAGAACTTGGTGCCCACTTGCTGGGACATGACGAAGTAGTTGGTGAAGCATTCCGACAGGGTTTGGCCATCGAGGTCGACAATACCCTGGTAGCGCTGGCCTTCGGTCGGGTCGACAGTCAGTGCCAGGACGCCGTTGGGCATCAGGTCGGCCAGGGTAGCGTCTGCAGCAATCTGCTCAGCGTCATAGCGAGCCAGGCCACGGATCTCGCGCTCGCTGGAGCACTCGATCATCAACATGGGCACCGGCCCTTCGGAACGAGCCTGCAAGATCAGCAAACCGTCGAACTTCATGGTGCCCACCAGCAGCGCCGCGGCGGCCATCAACTCGCCGAGCAATTGCGCGACCGGCTCCGGATAGGCGTGTTTAGCAAGGACTTCGGCATAGCTGAGCTCCAACGAAACCATCTCGCCGCGGGCATCGCTCTCATCGAAGATGAAGCGTTGGGTGAAGTCGGTATCCGGTAGATCAGTCATAGGTCTGGGTATCTGAAGTGATGACAAAATGATTACAAGGTTTATAAAATTAAACGCTTTAGCACCATCTTGGTGCGCCTGCTCCTGAATTCAAGGAGCGCAATAGAGCGATGAGGGACAGTTTATGAACAATCCGGGTTTGTTCCAAGCCAACTGGAACCTCCGGCGATGGGCTCTTTGCAATCTACTCGCTATCGGGCTGCTGTGTTTTTGGCTGTGGCCCACGGGCCAGATGCTCTGTGTGATTTTCGACGAGTGGCTGTTTCACCTGCTCAATGGCCCATTGGCCACGAACTCGACCTGGTTGCATGTATGGGCCGTGGCGAGCCTGCGACCGTTTGATGCAGTGGTCGGCGTGATTTTGCTGGCGCTGCTGATTCGCGGCGACTGGGTGTTCAAGGCCGTGCAGGTGCGCCAGGCGTTTTTTGGCTTCCTCGGCATCCTGCTGCTGTTGCTGTTTATCCGCATGCTGTTCTCCAAACTCGCGGCGCACATGGGCTGGCAGCACAGTAGCCCGTCGATGGTCATCAGCGGCGCGATTCAAATGAGCGACTTTTTCCCAGGGCTGGAGAAAACCTGGGAGCTGAAGGACCGCTCGAGCCAGAGCTTCCCCGGCGACCATGCTTCGGTGCTGTTGATCTGGGCGATGTTCATGAGCGTGTTCGCCCGGCGCATCGGCCAGGTGCTGGTGATCTGGGGCCTGGCGCTGCTGTTCATGATGCCGAGGCTGGTGGCCGGCGCGCACTGGGGCCAGGATGATTACATCGGCGGCGTGCTGCTGGCGCTGTTGGCGTTGGGGTGGGGGTATTACACGCCGTTTGCGGCGAAGGTATCGGGCACTTTGTTGCGCATGACGGCGCCGCTTTTCGGGCTACTGAGCAAGTTGCCCGTTATTGGGCGGTTGAGTGTCATGCGCACAACTGCGTAACCCCAAGGGCTAAAAGTGGGAGCGGGCTTGCTTGCTCCCACATTTGATCGAGTTTGCATGGGCGACTCGTGTAATCAGTCGTCATTGCCGCTGCCGCGAAACTTGAACAGATCGCGGCGCTGCTTCTTGCTTGGCTTGCCATCGGTGGTCAAGCCTGAAGCGCCCGCCTTGCGCATGGCCGCAGCGTTCTCACGCTTGGCAATGCTGGCTTCGGTTTCCGCATACAGCGCCTGCGCTTCGGGCGCGCCGCGGCGCACAATGGAAAGCGCCTGTACCACGATGGTTTTTTCATCAAACCCTGTACGAATCTGAAACTCGTCACCGACGCGCGGTTCCTTGCCCGGCTTGCAGCGCTCGCCGCGATGATGCACCTTGCCGCTCTCTATAGCCGCCTTGGCCAGGGCGCGGGTCTTGTAGAACCGGGCTGCCCACAACCACTTGTCCAACCGGACCTTCTCTTGCTCTTCCTGCTTTTGAGCCACTTGAATTCCTCGCTCTGAAAAATGTCGCAACTTTAC
The DNA here is from genome assembly GCF_002591235.1 of Pseudomonas sp. FDAARGOS_380. Taxonomy (NCBI): domain Bacteria; kingdom Pseudomonadati; phylum Pseudomonadota; class Gammaproteobacteria; order Pseudomonadales; family Pseudomonadaceae; genus Pseudomonas; species Pseudomonas sp. FDAARGOS_380. The sequence continues at coordinate 1,482,853 of NZ_CP023969.1, forward strand.
CGTTGAAACCCTTCGACGCATAAACCCCCAGGCTCACCTAAGATACGCCAGGTAGCACCCTGTTTTCGCGAGGATACGCCGTGACCGACTTTCCCGTTTCACTCACCTCGCCCAACCAGCGGTGCGTGGGCTGCCAGCAAAGCGAGCCGCTGGGGTTCGATTTTGCGTTTGCCTACCAGCCTATCGTAGACCTGCGTGACCATTCGATATTCGCCCACGAAGCCTTGGTGCGCGGTACCCAGGGAGAAGGCGCGCTGTCGGTGCTGGCTCAGGTCAACGAAACCAATCGCTACCGCTTCGACCAGCGCTGCCGGACCAAAGCCATCGCCGGTGCCGCTGCCTTGGGCATGCAGACTCACCTTTCCATCAATTTCATGCCCAATGCCGTATATCGCCCGGAGCTGTGTATCCGCAGCACGCTGGAGGCCGCCCGGGCGCACAATTTCCCGCTGGACCGGCTGATTTTCGAGACCCTGGAAAGCGAGCACGTAGATAACTATCGCCATTTGACGAATATTCTGCGTGAATACCGCGAATTCGGCTTCAAGACCGCCATCGACGACTTCGGTGCGGGCTATTCGGGGCTGAACCTGCTGGCCGATTTCCAACCTGACTTGATCAAGCTCGACATGGCGCTGATTCGCGATGTCGACCAGGATCGTGTCCGTCAAGTGATCGTCCGGGGGATTGTCACAATCTGTGAGCAGTTGGGGGTTACTGTCATCGCCGAGGGCATCGAAAGTGCCGGCGAGCGCGACTTCCTATCCGACTGCGGAATATTTCTGATGCAGGGTTTCTGGTTCGCCAAGCCTGCACTCAAAGCGTTGGCTGAGGTATCTCCTCAAGCCTGGGCAAATTGACCGGTTAACCCTATTGAAGACATTTGACCATTTGACCGTTGTAGGTCTGCGTGAGTGGGTGGCACTTCCCGACTTGGGAGTGGCGGGCCTGCGCGCGAAGATCGACACCGGCGCCAGCACCTCAAGCCTGCACGCCACCGATATCGAGCCCTTTGAGCGCGACGGTGAAAAGTGGGTGCGATTTACCGCGCACCTGGGCAGCGTGGTGCAATTGCGTCACCGGCGCTGTGAAGCGCCCCTGGTGACGATGAAAACCATCAAGAGCTCCAACGGCCATGCACAGGTGCGCTACGTGATCAGCACCACCCTGGCCCTGGGTGATCGGGTATGGCGGGTAGAGTTCACCCTCGCCTGTCGCAAAGCCATGCGTTACCGCCTGCTGCTGGGCTCCAAGGCACTGATTGACGGCCAGTTGGTGGTCAATCCAGGCCTCAAGTACGTTCAAGACAAGCCGGTGTTCCCGGTCTCCACTATTTCTGCCCCAGGTGCTGCATGAAGATTGCTGTGCTGTCGCGAAACCCGCGTCTGTATTCCACCCGCCGCCTGGTCGAGGCCGGCACTGAACGTGGCCATGAAATGGTGGTGATCGACACGTTGCGTGCCTACATGAACATTGCCAGCCACAAGCCGCAGATCCACTACCGGGGCAAGCCCCTGGAAGGCTTTGATACGGTGATCCCGCGTATCGGCGCTTCGGTGACGTTCTATGGCTGCGCGGTATTGCGCCAGTTTGAAATGATGGGCGTGTTTCCGCTGAATGAATCCGTGGCCATTGCGCGCTCGCGGGACAAGCTGCGCTCCCTGCAACTGCTGTCGCGCCGGGGCATTGGCCTGCCGGTCACCGGTTTTGCCCATTCCCCGGATGACATTCCCGACCTGATCGAGATGGTCAACGGCGCACCGTTGGTGATCAAGGTGCTCGAAGGCACCCAGGGCATCGGTGTGGTGCTGTGTGAAACAGCAACGGCAGCGGAGTCGGTGATTGAGGCGTTCATGGGCCTCAAGCAGAACATCATGGTGCAGGAGTACATCAAGGAAGCGGGCGGCGCGGACATTCGCTGCTTCGTGGTGGGCGACAAGGTGATTGCGGCTATGAAGCGCCAGGCCAAGCCCGGTGAGTTCCGCTCCAACCTGCACCGTGGCGGCAGCGCCAGCCTGATCAAGATCACCCCGGAAGAACGCATGACAGCGCTGCGTGCGGCCAAGGTGATGGGGCTGAGCGTGGCGGGCGTGGACATCCTGCGCTCCAACCATGGCCCGTTGGTGATGGAAGTAAACTCATCGCCAGGCCTGGAAGGGATCGAAACCACCACCGGTAAGGATGTGGCGGGGATCATCATTCAGCATCTGGAGAAGAACGGCGGGCCGAATATGACTCGGACCAAGGGCAAGGGCTGAATACCCACATCTACCACCCATCACAAAACACCTGTGGGAGCTGGCTTGCCTGCGATAGCGGCCTGCCAGCCGGCGGCTATCTACCTGGCGCCCCTCGGTCCCAATGTGGGAGCGGGCTTGCTCGCGAAGGCGGCCTGACAATCGACACAGTTATACCGAGTACATATCCATTCCTGCGGTAACGGCCACTTAGGGTTCCGCTCTGACAGCGGCTCACTTTTGAAAAGCGCAAAAGTAAGCAAAACGCTCTTGCCCCACCACTCGGCACCTCGCCTAGGCTCGGTGTGCCCGTAATCCGCCAGTGATTTGGGGGGCCGCCGCCACGCGCCATCCATGGCGCGGGGCGGCTAAACCGGCATCCCTGCCGGTTTACCCCCCAAATCACTGTCGAATTACGGCCAGCGTGGTTTAACGGGGCGCTTGAGATCAAGATCAAAAGCAGATCAAGAGCGACTCGCTTCGCATCGTAGTTACCGTCGGCTGCTACAACGTACAAAATTGTGTAGATACCTATGCTGCGATAGCGGTAGCTCAGTCAACAACGACGTTGAATGTGCCGCCCTCTTCGCAGGCAAGCCAGCTCCCACATTTGCATTCATATGTTTGTTAGACAGCGTCCCTAGGCAACATCAACCCCAACGGCAGCCGCACCCGCGCTTCCAACCCGCCGCCTTCGCGGTTGCGCAACTCAACATTGCCGCCATGCATCGACGCAATCCGCCGCACAATCGCCAACCCCAACCCGGTGCCCTTGCCACCTCGGGCTCGGTCGCCACGGGTGAAGGGGTTGAAGATACCTTCCAGTTCCGCCGGATCGATTCCTGTGCCACGGTCCATCACGCTCAGCACCACGTAAGGTGCGGCACTGTCGCCGGAGACGTACGCGGCCACTTCCACATCGGAACCGGCATGGTGCAAGGCGTTGCCAATCAAGTTGTTCAGCAGGCGCTTCATCGACACCCGGCGTAAGGCGAACGGCTGGATCGGCTCCAGGCGCGTGCGCACCTGTTCACCGTTCTGGTTATAGGGCGCAACCACTTCACGCACGAGGTCGGTGAGGTCGACCTCCTCGACCACCTCATCCCGCCCGTCACGGATGAACGCCAGGAACTGGTCCAGGATGGCGTCCATGTCTTCGATGTCGCGCACCATGTCATCGGTGAGGTCGGTATGGTCCCCCATCAACTCCAGGGACAAGCGTAATCGCGTCAAGGGTGTGCGCAAGTCATGAGACACCCCTGCCAGCATCAACTCGCGCTCGCGCCCAGCTTGTTCGACGTCTTCCGCCATTTGGTTGAACGCGCCGTACACCTCGGTCATCTCACTAGGGGTGTCGCTGACCGGCAGGCGCACACTGCGCCCCTGGCCCAGTTGGCGAGCGGCAAACACCAGGCGTTTGAGGGGTTGGTTGAGCTGGCGGACGAAAATCCACGCAGACGCCGTTGAGAGCAAGCCAATGGCCAGGAACCAACCCAACACGTTCCAGATTTTTTGCCCGCGCAGCGGGTGCGGATAAAGCGGAACCTTGATCCACGCATCCCCCAGGCTGGGCGCTCGCACCCACAGCGCAGGCGAAACATGCATACGCAGGCGCACCTCGGTGTCGGCACCCAATTCGGCCTGCATCTGGCGCTGGTAAATCTCGCTGTAAGGCCAATGTTGCTCGCCTTCAGGCACACCGGCGCCGTCAACCCGAGTCAGGGTCGATGCCTTGGCTACTTTTTCGCGGTTCTCAGGGTCTACCGCCCAATAACCACGCAACGTCAGGGCGACGCCATGGCTGTACTGCCGGTCTACCAGCACGTCTTCGTTCATCAGCAGATAAACCAGCGTGAGTGCCTTGGAAAACAGAACGACAATAAGCACCAGCCAGAGGGTGCGGGAGAAGAAACTTTGTGGGAACCACAGCGGGGTTTTCATAGATGAAAGCTGCACACCTTGCAGGAACGAGCGGTGCTCGCAGAATTGCAGACGCCGGGCATCCCGTCGACCTTCATGGGGTCAAACGCCAGGATACCCGCCCCTGCAAATCATCGGTCACTTGGTTGCGGTGCCATCCGGCACAAACACATAACCCACACCCCACACGGTCTGGATATACCGCGGCTTGGACGGGTCTGGCTCGATCATCCGGCGCAGTCGGGAAATCTGCACATCAATGGAGCGCTCCAGGGCGTCCCATTCCCGGCCACGGGCCAGGTTCATCAGCTTGTCACGGGTGAGCGGCTGGCGAGCGTTCATCACCAAGGCCTTGAGCACTGCGAATTCACCTGTGGTGAGCATGTGCACTTCTTCACCGCGCTTGAGCTCACGGGTGGCCAGCGACAGTTCGTAGTCGCCAAAGGTGACGCTTTCGTCTTCGCTACCCGGTGCGCCCGGTACCGCCGGCGCCTGGCGACGCAACACGGCCTTGACCCGCGCCATCAGCTCATCGGGGTTGAACGGTTTGGCCAGGTAGTCATCAGCACCCAGTTCCAGGCCTTTGATACGGCTCAGCTCATCGCCCTTGGCGGTGAGCATGATGATCGGGATCTGGTTGTTCGCACCGCGCAGGCGCTTGCACGCGGTGAGGCCGTCTTCGCCGGGCAGCATCAGGTCGAGTACGACCAGGTTGAAGACTTCACGCCCTAACAGGCGATCCATCTGCTCGGTGTTCGGCACCGCGCGGGCACGATAGCCCTTGGAGTTGAAAAAACGCTCCAGCAGGCTGCTCAGCCCCGGATCGTCATCAACGATGAGAATTTTTTCGCCTTCAGCAGTTTGTGCGGTGCTGCTCATTGGATGCTCCTCTTATCTCGGCGCGCATTATGGCGTAGCTGCCGTTATACGCACCGTGTGCATTGTTAGCAGATTTTTCATCTACTGCCAGCGAACCCACGCCCTACAACCTGCGGCGCAGTAGCCCCCAAGGGCAGAACGCTGGTTATAATGCGGCGCCTGCGTGCGGGGCAACGTCAGATCGTTACCGTTTGCTGCCGGGCTTTTTTTACCCGCTTGTCGTGAATTTTTCGATTTCGAGGGTCAATAGCCAGCCTCTTGACCCAGGCAGCGGCGCCAGTCGGGCCGCTCAACCAGCCTCGCCGTGCCTTGTTTAACGGGCCGGCGCGCTGATTTTAAGAATTTCAGGTGGTTTTATGGACAGCATCAACAGCCGCATCGCCGAGGAACTCGGCGTACGCCCACAACAGGTCGAAGCGGCCGTCGCTCTACTGGATGAGGGCTCCACGGTGCCTTTCATCGCCCGTTACCGAAAAGAAGTGACCGGCAGCCTCGACGATACCCAACTGCGTCACCTGGAAGAGCGCCTGCGCTACCTGCGAGAACTCGACGAGCGGCGTATCAGCATCCTCGCCAGCATCGAGGAACAGGGCAAGTTGACCCCGCAACTGGAACGCGACATCAAGCTCGCCGACACCAAGACCCGCCTCGAAGACCTTTACCTGCCGTACAAACAGAAACGTCGCACAAAGGGCCAGATCGCCCTGGAAGCCGGCCTGGGTGACTTGGCCGATGGCCTGTTCAACGACCCGTCGCTGACGCCAGAAGCCGAAGCCGCACGCTTTATCGATGCTGAAAAAGGCGTCGCCGACGTCAAGGCTGCCCTCGAAGGCGCCAAGTACATCCTGATGGAGCGCTTCGCCGAAAACGCCAGCCTCTTGGAAAAACTGCGTACCTACCTCAAGCAAGAAGCCATCCTCAGCGCCCGCGTCATCGCCGGTAAAGAGGAAGAAGGCGCCAAGTTCCGCGACTATTTCGAACACGACGAGCCGCTCAAAAGCATGCCGTCCCACCGCGCCCTGGCGATTTTCCGCGGCCGCAACGAAGGCATTCTCAGCTCCGCGCTGAAAGTCGGTGACGAGCTGCCGGGCACCATGCACCCGTGCGAAGGCATGATCGGTCAACAATTCGGTATCCAGAACCAGAACCGCCCGGCAGACAAGTGGCTTGGCGAAGTGGTGCGCTGGACCTGGAAGGTCAAGCTCTACACCCACCTGGAAACCGACCTGCTCGGCGAGTTGCGCGACGGCGCCGAAACCGAGGCGATCAACGTGTTCGCCCACAACCTGCACGACCTGCTGTTGGCCGCACCGGCCGGCCCGCGCGCCACCCTGGGCCTCGACCCGGGCCTGCGCACCGGTTGCAAGGTCGCGGTGGTCGATGCCACCGGCAAGCTGCTGGACCACGCCACCGTGTACCCGCACGTTCCGCACAACAAGTGGGACCAGACCCTGGCGATCCTGGCCGCCCTATGCGCCAAGCACGCGGTGGACCTGATCGCCATCGGCAACGGCACCGCCAGCCGCGAAACCGACAAGCTGGCCGCCGAGCTGATCAAAAAATACCCAGCCATGAAAATGACCAAGGTCATGGTCTCCGAAGCAGGCGCTTCGGTGTACTCGGCGTCTGAGTTGGCCTCCAAGGAATTCCCAGACCTCGACGTGTCGATCCGTGGCGCGGTGTCCATCGCCCGTCGCCTGCAAGACCCGCTGGCCGAACTGGTGAAGATCGACCCTAAATCCATCGGCGTCGGCCAGTACCAGCACGACGTGTCGCAGCTGAAACTGGCACGCGGCCTGGATGCGGTGGTGGAAGACTGCGTAAACGCCGTGGGGGTGGATGTGAATACCGCGTCCGTGGCCCTGCTGGCGCGGATCTCCGGCCTCAACGCCACCCTGGCGCAGAACATCGTCAGCCATCGCGACGAAAACGGCGCGTTCAAAACCCGCGCCGCGCTGAAAAAGGTCGCACGCCTGGGTGAAAAAACCTTTGAACAGGCTGCTGGTTTCCTACGCGTAATGAACGGCGACAACCCGCTGGACGCCTCTGCGGTTCACCCGGAAGCCTACCCGTTGGTGCAACGCATTGCCGCCGAGACCGACCGCGATATCCGTTCGTTGATCGGCGATGCCGCGTTCCTCAAGCGCCTGGACCCGAAGAAGTACACCGACGAAACCTTCGGTGTGCCGACCATCACCGACATCCTGCAAGAGCTGGAGAAACCGGGTCGCGACCCGCGCCCCGAGTTCAAGACCGCCGAGTTCCAGGACGGCGTCGAAGACCTCAAGGACCTGCAACCGGGCATCATCCTCGAAGGCGTGGTAACCAACGTGACCAACTTCGGCGCATTCGTGGACATCGGTGTGCATCAGGACGGTTTGGTGCATATCTCTGCGCTTTCGGAGAAGTTCATCAAAGACCCTCGCGAGGCGGTGAAAGCCGGTGACGTGGTCAAGGTCAAGGTCATGGAAGTCGACATCCCGCGTAAACGCGTGGGCCTGTCGATGCGCATGAGCGACACCCCCGGCGAGAAAATCGACGGTGCCCGTGGCGCTCGCCCAGGTTCGGCGCCGCGCCAGTCGCAGAACAACGCGCCGCGCAAGGAAACCGCGACTGCCGCGCCGAGCAACAACGCCATGGCGTCGCTGTTTGCCAACGCTAAACAGCTGAAGAAGCGCTGATGGAGATTCCGGCCGGTTTGACCCAGAGCGCCTTCAGCGAACTGATCGGCTGCCGCCTGCAACGCCTGGAAGAGGGCGTTGCCGAGGTGGCCCTGACCCTGGAGCCGCACCTGCGCAACCGCGCGGGCAAGCTCCATGGCGGGGCGATTTTCAGCCTGGTGGACATCACCATGGGCCTGGCCTGTTCCAGCGCCCACGGTTTTGACCAGCAGAGCGCTACCATCGAATGCAAGATCAACTATATCCGCGCTGTGGAAGACGGTGATGTGCTGTGCACCAGCCGGGTGATCCACGCCGGTCGCCGCACCTTGGTGGTCGACGCCGACGTGTACCAAGGCGAAAGACTTGTCGCAAAAGCACAGGGCACGTTCGCTGTCCTATAGCTCCCCACCCCCGATTTGAGTTAATTTCGGCGCTGCGATAACAGCGTCGGAATTTTCTCGCTGCGCTGTAGCCCAATTCATGGAGTGAAGTCGGCAAATTCAGAGCGGGTCAAATCGACTCAAAACCAGGCGATCACGCCAGTTTCAACTTCACCCTTGTAGACCGTCCTGCCCACCCCCATATTGGGGCGACTGACGCGTGAAGGAATCCAACTTGAGCGAACTTCTCAACCGCCGCCTGGCCCTGCTCGGCAAGCGCGAACACCTCTCCCTGCTAGAGCAATGCTTGCACGGCATCGAGCGCGAATGCCTGCGTGTCACCAACGAAGGTCGCCTGGCGCAAACGCCGCACCCCGAAGCCTTGGGCGCCGCGCTGACCAATGAACAGATCACCACCGACTACTCGGAATCGCTGCTGGAGTTCATCACCCCAGCCCTGCCGAACCCGGCCGATACCCTGAGCAGCCTGGACAAGATCCATCGCTTTGCCTACTCCAAGCTGGGCAGCGAATACCTGTGGAGCCCCTCGATGCCGTGCCCGCTGCCGGCCGAGGAAGATATTCCGATTGCCTACTACGGCACCTCCAATATCGGCCAGCTCAAGTACGTGTACCGCAAGGGCCTGGCCCTGCGTTACGGCAAGACCATGCAATGCATAGCGGGCATCCACTACAACTTTTCCCTGCCGGAACAGCTGTGGCCGTTGCTCAAGGAAACAGAAGGATTTGTCGGCACCGACCGCGACTATCAGTCCACGGCCTACATCGCGCTGATCCGTAATTTCCGGCGCTACAGCTGGCTGTTGATGTACCTGTTCGGCGCCTCGCCCGCCCTGGACGCCGGCTTTCTGCGCGGGCGCTCGCACCAGCTTGAAGTCCTCGACGCCGACACCCTGTACCTGCCCTACGCCACCAGCCTGCGCATGAGCGACCTGGGTTACCAGAGCAACGCCCAGGCCGGCCTGACGCCGTGCTACAACGACTTGGCCAGCTACACCGACAGCCTGCGCGAAGCGGTGGCAACGCCCTACGCGCCGTACGTTGAAGTCGGCACGCACAAGGATGGCGAGTGGGTGCAACTGAACACCAACATCCTGCAGATCGAAAACGAGTACTACTCCAACATCCGCCCCAAGCGCGTGACCTACACCGGCGAGCGGCCGATCCAGGCGCTGATGGCCCGTGGTATTCAGTACATCGAAGTGCGCTGCCTGGACATCAACCCGTTCCTGCCGATGGGTATCGACCTGCCGGAATCACGTTTCCTCGACGCGTTCCTGCTGTACTGCGCACTAAACGACAGCCCGCTGTTCGCCAACAACGAGTGCGGCAACGCCACCTCCAACTTCCTCAGCGTGGTCAAGGAAGGCCGCCGTCCGGGCCTGCAATTGCAGCGTGACGGCCAGCCAGTGGACATGAAGGAATGGGCCGCCGAGTTGCTGGAGAAGATTGCCCCGCTGGCCGCCCTGCTCGATCAGAGCCACGGCATCACCGAACACAGTGAGGCACTGGACGCCCAGTTGGCCAAGGTCAAGGACCCGTCCCTGACACCGTCGGCTCAGGTGTTGGCGGCGATGGCGGAGCGCAAGGAAAGTTTTGCGCAGTTCTCCCTGCATCAAAGCGAAGTGCATGCTGAATACTTTCGCAAGGAGCCTTTGGCGGCTGACGAACAAGCGCGCTTTGAAGAACTGGCCCGTGCGTCGCTGGCGCAACAGGCGGAGCTGGAGCAGAACGAAGTGGGCGATTTCGACGTGTTTGTCGGCTCGTACCAGGCAAGTATCCTCGCCATCAGCAACTAACCTCAGGCTTGCTCCCCTGGGGAGCTGGCTTGTGTGGGAGCTGGCTTGCCTGCGATAGCCATAGGGATCTACACAACTTTGGTGCGACGCTGGACTGGTGGCGAGGGAGCTTGCTCCCGTGGCGGACTGACAGCTGACGCTGATCTAGCTGACGCACTGCGATCCAAATGTGGGAGCTGGCTTGCCTGCGATGGCGGCCTGACAGCCGACCGGGATGTGAGATCAGACAAAGTACATATCCGTTATTTAGGTAACGGCCACTTAGGGTTCCGCCCTGACGGCGGCTCACTTTTGAGAAGCGCAAAAGTAAGCAAAACGCTCTTGCCCCACCACTCGGCACCTCGCTTAGGCTCGGTGTGCCCGAACGCAGACTTGAATCCGTGGGCCGCCGCCCCGCGCCATCCATGGCGCGGGGCGGCTAACCCGGCGTCCTGCCGGGTTACCCACGAATTCAAGCCTGCGTTCGGCCAGCGTGGTTTAACGGGGCGCCTGAGATCAAGAGCAAGATCAAGAGCGGCTCGCTTCGCATCGTGGTTACCGTCTGCAGCTACAACCCAGAAAGTTGTGTAGATACCTATGCTGCGATAGCGGTGGGTCAGCAATCTATCTGTTGACTGATACACCGCTATCGCAGGCAAGCCAGCTCCCACATTATTCTGCCAGCCTGAAAACAGGCGTCGCCATTTCCCCTCATAAGCTAATTCGAAAAAGTTATTTATTTTCGAATTCTTAGATCATTTAGTCTCCTCTCACGCCGACCCTCGGCCGCCTGATTGAGGAGCTTCCCCTTGAAACTGCTGACCCCTCTGCGCCTGTTGGCCGCATTGTCCCTGGCCGGTGCCAGCCTGTTTGCCCAGGCGGCGGATGTGACCATTGCGTACCAGACCACCGTGGACCCGGCCAAAGTCGCCCAAGCCGATGGCGCCTATGAAAAAGCCACCAACGCCAAGATCGACTGGCGCAAATTCGACAATGGCGCCGACATCATCGCCGCCATCGCGTCCGGCGACGTACAGATCGGCTACCTCGGTTCCAGCCCGCTGACTGCCGCAATCACCCGCAAAGTCCCGGTGCAAACCTTCCTCGTCGCCACCCAGATCGGCGGCGCCGAAGCCCTGGTGGCGCGTGACAGTTCGGGCATCAACAGCCCGCAAGACCTGATCGGCAAAAAGATCGCCGTGCCCTTCGTTTCCACCGGCCACTACAGCCTGCTCGCCGCGCTGAAACACTGGAACATCGACCCGGCCAAAGTCACCATCCTCAACCTCGCCCCGCCGGCCATCATCGCCGCCTGGAAGCGCGGTGATATCGACGCCACCTACGTGTGGGACCCCGCCCTGGGCGTGGCCAAGGAAACCGGCAAGGTGTTGATCACCTCCGGGGAGCTGGCCAAGTTCGGCGCGCCGACGTTCGATGCCTGGATCGTGCGCAAGGATTTCGCCGAGAAGCACCCGGAGATCGTCACCGCTTTCGCCAAGGTCACTCTGGATGCCTACGCCGCCTACCGCAAAGACCCACAAGCCTGGCTCGCCGATGCCGGCAACGTCGACAAACTGGTGAAACTCTCCGGCGCCAAGGCCAGCGACATCCCCTTGCTCCTGCAAGGCAACGTTTACCCGCTTGCTGCCGACCAGGTGACTCTGCTGGGCGCACCGACCACCAAGGCCGTCACCGACACCGCTGCGTTCCTCAAGGAGCAGGGCAAGGTCGATGCCGTGCTGCCCGACTACGCCCCTTATGTCAGCGCCCAGTTCATTACCCACTGACCCAGGAGTTCACTGCGATGGCCTTGCTACAGCTGGAGCGCATCAGCGCACAGTACCCAGGCGCCCCGGAACCGGTACTGTCCGATATTTCACTGGAACTTGGGCCCCAGCAATTGCTGGTTGCCCTGGGCCCGTCCGGCAGTGGCAAGACTTCGCTGTTGAACCTGATTGCCGGTTTCGTCGAACCCTCTGCCGGGCGCATCACCCTCGATGGCGTACCGGTCAAAGGCCCCAGCGCCGAACGCGGCGTGGTGTTCCAGGACGACGCCCTGCTGCCCTGGCAGGACGTGTTGGCCAATGTGGCTTTCGGCCTGGAACTGGCCGGTGTGCCCAAAGCGCAGCGTGAAACACGTGCGCGTGAAATGCTCGCGCTGGTAGACCTGGCCGGTTTCGACAGCCGCCGCATCTGGCAACTCTCCGGTGGCCAGAAGCAACGCGTCGGCCTGGCGCGTGCGTTGGCGGCCGACCCGCGCGTATTGCTGATGGACGAACCCTTCGGCGCCCTGGATGCCTTCACCCGTGAACAGATGCAAGAGTTGCTGCTGCAAGTGTGGCGGCGCACGGCCAAGCCGGTGTTCCTGATTACCCACGACATCGAAGAGGCGGTGTTTCTCGCCACCGACCTGATCTTGCTCGCGCCCAACCCCGGCCAGATTGTTGAACGGTTGCCGCTGGACTTCGGCCAACGCTATGCCGCCGGTGAATCGGCCCGCGCCATCAAGTCCGACCCACGCTTTATCGAAACCCGCGAACACGTGCTGGGCAAAGTGTTCTCCCAACGGCAGGTGTACGCATGAGCAGCTACGAACTTCCCGCCACGGCCACCGAGCCTGCCACACATGCCGTGATCCCGCTGCGCCGGCGCCTGAGCACGCGCTGGATCAGCCTGCTGACCCTGGTGGCCTTGCTCGCCCTCTGGTGGGCCGTCACCGCCACCGGATTGATCGAGCCCCTGTTCCTGCCGCCACCGTCGGCCGTGCTGCAAAAAGGCTGGCTGTTGGCGACCACCGGCTATATGGATTCCACCTTGTGGCAGCACCTGGGCGCGAGCCTCAGCCGCATCGGCCTGGGCCTGGGCTTTGCGGTACTGACCGCCGTACCGGTGGGGATCGCTATCGGTGCCAACCGTATCGCCCGCGGCATTCTCGATCCGCTGATCGAGTTCTACCGGCCGATTCCACCCCTGGCCTACCTGCCGTTGATCGTGATCTGGTGCGGCATTGGCGAGCTGTCCAAGGTGCTGCTGATCTACCTGGCGATCTTCGCCCCGATTGCTATCGCCACCGCCACTGGGGTGCGCACCGTCGACCCGGCCAAATTGCGCGCGGCGCAGTCGTTGGGCGCCACCCGCGCGCAACTTATTCGCCATGTGATCCTGCCCAGCGCCCTGCCCGATATTCTCACCGGTGTGCGCATCGGCCTGGGTGTGGGCTGGTCGACCCTGGTGGCGGCCGAGTTGATTGCCGCCACCAGCGGCCTGGGCTTCATGGTGCAGTCGGCGGCGCAGTTTCTGGTCACTGATGTGGTGGTGCTGGGGATCCTGGTCATCGCCCTGATCGCCTTCGCCATGGAAATGGGCCTGCGCGCCCTGCAGCGTAAATTAGTGCCCTGGCATGGCCAGGCACACTGAGTGAAGAACCCACAATGAGCAGCCTGACCGTTACCCCATTAAGCACCGCCCTGGGCGCCCAGATCAGTGGCGTCGATATCACCCAGCCGCTGAACCCTGAACAGCGCAACGCGATTGAACAGGCGTTGCTCGACTATTCGGTGCTGTTCTTCCGTGACCAGCCGATCACGCCCCAGCAACAGGCTCGGTTCGCAGCGAACTTCGGCGACCTGCACATCCACCCGATCTACCCCAACGTGCCGGAACAGCCCGAAGTGCTGATCCTCGACACCGCCGTCACCGATGTGCGGGATAACGCGGTGTGGCATACCGACGTGACCTTCCTGCCCACGCCTGCCCTGGGCGCGGTGCTCAGCGCCAAACTGTTGCCGGCGTTCGGCGGCGATACCTTGTGGGCCAGTGGGATTGCGGCGTATGCGGCATTGTCCGAGCCGTTGAAGGGCTTGCTCGATGGCCTCACCGCCACACACGATTTCACCAAGTCGTTCCCGCTGGAGCGCTTTGGCAACACCGCCGAAGACCTTGCGCGCTGGGAAGCAACCCGCAAGAAAAACCCGCCGCTATCGCACCCAGTGGTGCGCACGCATCCGGTAAGTGGGCGTAAATCGCTGTTCGTCAGCGACGGCTTCACCACCCGGATCAATGAACTTGAACCGGCCGAAAGCGAGGCGATTCTCAAGCTGCTGTTCGCCCACGCCACCCGCCCGGAATTCACCATTCGCTGGCGCTGGCAGGAAAACGACGTGGCGTTCTGGGATAACCGCGTCACCCAGCATTACGCCGTGGATGACTATCGGCCGCAGCGGCGGGTGATGCACCGGGCGACGATTCTTGGGGATGTGCCGTTTTAGAATCCAGCGAAGATCAACTGTGGGCAAACCCTAATGCCAGTCAGTTAAGGCTTCTTTGTAGGAGCGAGCTTGCTCGCGAAAAACTCAAAGGCGCCGCGTTCATTCAGCAAGCACGCGTTATCGTTGACGTTTTTCGCGAGCAAGCTCGCTCCTACACTTATCGAGTTCGTCAGATTATTCGGCGGTGGAAGGTTTTTCCCACAGGTTAATCCCACCTTCCTGCGCAAACCGATCAATCTCCGCCAACTCTTCGGCACTGAAGCTCAAGTTCTTCAACGCCCCGACGTTTTCGATAATCTGCTCCGGCCGGCTCGCACCGATCAGCGCACTGGTCACCCGTGGGTCCCGCAATGTCCACGCCAGCGCCAACTGGGCCAGGCTCTGGCCACGGCGCTTGGCGATTTCATTGAGGCCGCGTACATGGGCGATGTTGGCTTCGGACAGGTGCTGGGCCTGCAACGAGCCACCACCCGGACGGTTCACCCGCGCATCGGCCGGTACGCCGTTGAGGTATTTATCGGTCAACAAACCCTGGGCCAACGGCGTAAAAGCAATGACCCCGGCGCCGAGTTCTTCAGTGGTGTCCAGCAGGTCTTTTTCCACCCAACGGTTGAGCAGGTTATAGGCCGGCTGGTGGATCAACAGCGGCACTTTCCATTCGCTGAGCAAGGCTGCGATTTCGCGGGTTTTTACCCCGGAGTAAGACGAGATACCGATGTACAACGCCTTGCCTTGTTGCACGGCGGTGGCGAGGGCGCTGGCGGTCTCTTCCAGGGGCGTGTCGGGGTCGAAGCGGTGGGAATAGAAGATATCCACATAGTCGACGCCCAAGCGTTGCAGGCTCTGGTCCAGGCTCGCCAATACGTATTTACGCGAACCGCCACCCTGGCCGTAAGGGCCGGGCCACATGTCCCAGCCGGCTTTGCTGGAGATGATCAATTCGTCGCGATAGTGCTTGAAGTCTTCGCGCAGCAACCGACCGAAATTGATCTCGGCGCTGCCGTAGGGCGGGCCGTAGTTGTTAGCCAGGTCGAAGTGGTTGATGCCCAGGTCGAACGCGGTGCGCAGCAAGGCGCGCTGGGTGTCGATCGGGGTGCTGTCGCCAAAGTTGTGCCACAACCCCAGGGACAGTGCTGGCAGCACCAATCCACTGCGGCCTACGCGGCGATAAGGAATAGATTCATAGCGGTTTTCGGCAGCAATGTACGTCATCGAATCCTCTCTTGATCTAGGGCAAATAAGGCCCGGGAATAGGCATATTCCCGGGCCTTTTAAGCAGCTGAATCGCTTAAGTCTGCCTCTTCCTTTTACAGCAAAGACCTACTTGAGAGGAACGCTATCAGCGCACCAAATGCAGGAATTGCAGATGGCGCTCGTACTGGTCGAGGATGTCATTGATGATCTGCTCCTTGGTGTAGCCCACCAGGTCATAGTCCTGGCTGCCCTCACTCAGGTGCACTTCGGCCCGATAGTAGCGGCGGTTGTTGATCTCTTTCTTGCCGATGCCGCCCAGGGCGAACGACGGTGTGAAGTAGCCACGCATCTGCACCTGGTAGATGAACGGACGCTCTTCCCCATGGCCGATCTCGAGGCTGACGCTGTCGTTGGCAGGGTCCGGCTGGGTCACCACCGTAAGGCCCTTCTCGACAAACACTGCGGTCACTTCTTCAATTGCCGGGCGCACCGTGGTGTCGAGGAAACGGTACACCTCATCGCGGGATGGGAAATGCACCGCCTGGCTCAAACGCTGGCGCCAGCCGCCTCGGCCTTTGCGTGAAGCGGAAATCGGCGCCAGGGAATGCAACTGCGCGATCTGCTTTTGCGACTCCAGGTAGAACGCCTTATGCAGCCCCCACATCATCAGCAGCAGGATCAGCGAGAACGGCAGCGAGGTCAGGACCACCGCAGACTTGAGCGAGTCGATACTGCCGGCGAACAGCAACGCACTGGTGACCAGGGCGGTCATCGCGCCCCAGAACACACGCAGCCACTTCGGCCCGTCTTCATCAGCGTTGCCGCCTTTGGACGACAGGGTGGACAGCACCACCGTGCCGGAGTCCGCCGAGGTCACGAAGAACACAAAGCTGATGAACACCGTGACCGCGATCACGGTCTTGCTCCACGGGTAGGTTTCCAGCAGCAGGTAGAGGCTCATCGATGGCTCATCGATCGCCGACTGGCCCAGTGCAGCCATGCCATGGTTGAGCACCTGGTCGATGGCGCTGTTACCGAAGATCGACATCCACGCCAGGGTGAAGCCCAGCGGAATCAGCAGCACGCCAAACACGAATTCACGGATGGTGCGGCCACGGGAAATACGCGCGATAAACAGGCCCACGAACGGCGACCATGCGATCCACCAGGCCCAGTAGAACACCGTCCAGCCGCCCAGCCAGTCGCTCGGCTCGTTGTAGGCGTACACATCAAAACTCTTGGTGGGCAGCGCCCCCAAATAGTCGCCGATGTTCTGGATCAAGGTGTTGAGCAGGTGCTGGGTAGGCCCGGCGAACAACACGAACAGCAGCAGCGCACAGGCCAGCAGCATGTTGATGTCGGACATCACCCGCACACCCTTGTCGACGCCGGCCACGGCAACGATGATCGCCGCGCCCATCATCAGGGTGATCAGGCCCACCTGGATCCACTGGGTATGGGCAATGCCAAACAGGTAGTCCAGGCCGGAGTTGAGGTGCAGCACGCCAAAGCCCATGTCGGCGCCAAGGCCGAACACCGTGGCAATAATGCCGAAGCCATCCACGGCGTAACCGATAGGGCCGTTGATGCGCTTGCCGATCAACGGGTACAGCGCCGAGCGCAACGCCAGCGGCAGGTTATGCCGATAGGCGAAATACGCCAGGGCCATGCCGACAAACGCGAACACGCCCCAGCCATGCAGGCCCCAGTGCAGGAACAGCACCTGCATGGCCTGGCGCGCCGCATCGGCGTTCATTGCTTCGCCCTGGGGCGGCTGTACCAAGTGCGTCAGCGGCTCCGAGACGCAAAAGAAAAACAACGTGATGCTGATCCCGGCGGCGAACAACATGCCGGCCCAGGACAGGTAACTGAATTCGGGCTCGTCGTGGTCGGCACCGAGTTTTATCTTGCCGTAGCCCGATAGCGCGGTGACCACCACGAAGACCAGATACAGGGTCATCGCCAGCATGTAGTACCAGCCGACCGTGTTGGCCGCCCAATTTTGCGCCGCCAGCAGCCAGGCACCGGCCTGTTGCGGGATAGCGATGACCGTGATGCCAAACAGCAGGATGACGGTGGCGGCAAAGTAGAAAACGGGCGCATTCATGCGCACCAGGCCGCTGGATGAGGTAGACGATGCACTCATGAACGATGCACCTCAAGGTTGCGGGATATGGCTGTAAAAAACGGACTCAGCAAAGGTAAGCCTCCTGTTGTGAGCGGGCAGCGAACCACCGGTTTAACTTGAACGAACGTTCAAGTTAAACATGAATAGGCGGTCTTGGACTAATCGCAGGGCCGAGTGGTAGGTGTTTCCTACACTAGCTCAGGGATTGGTATGACGGATGAAGGAGGCAAATCGTTCAGCGATCCCACGTTGAAATATATTCGAAATGTGGGAGCTGGCTTGCCTGCGATAGCGCTGGGTCAGCCACCCAGCTGTTGACTGATACACCGCTATCGCAGGCAAGCCAGCTCCCACACTGATCGGCCTTTGGCTCAGGTATTACTTCTGCGCCCCATCATCATGCTGCAAGTTCGCCTGGGTGATATTCGCCCCGGCCGGCACGCTGCGGGTCAGCCACACGTTGCCGCCGATGGTCGAACCCTGGCCAATGGTGATCCGTCCCAGGATCGTCGCCCCGGCGTAAATCACCACATCATCTTCAACAATAGGGTGACGCGGGTGGCCTTTCTGCAATTGCCCATCTTCATCCGCCGGAAAGCGTTTGGCCCCCAGTGTCACAGCCTGATAGATGCGTACCCGCTCGCCGATGATCGCCGTCTCGCCAATCACCACGCCCGTGCCGTGGTCGATAAAGAAACTCGGGCCGATCTGCGCGCCAGGGTGGATATCAATGCCGGTGGCCGAGTGGGCGATTTCTGCACTGATCCGCGCCAGCAGCGGCAGGCCGGCGCGGTACAGGTGGTGGGCCAGGCGATGGTGGATCACCGCCAGGATGCCGGGGTAACACAGCAGCACCTCATCCACACTGCGGGCGGCCGGGTCGCCGTGGTAGGCGGCCAGTACGTCGGTGTCCAACAGGCTGCGCAAGGATGGCAACGCCAGAGCGAAATCCTGGATCAGACGAATGGCGTGGGCGTTGACCTCACTGTCATCCTCACCGCTCTGGCGTGCGGCATAGCGCAGCTCCAGGCGCGCCTGGGCGAGTAAGGCGTTGAGCGCGACGTCGAGGGTATGGCCTACGTAGAAGTCTTCGCTTTCTTCGCGCAGGTCCGCCGGGCCCAGGCGCATCGGAAACAGTGCACCGCACAACGCCTCAAGAATCTGCGCCACCGCCTCGCGGGACGGCAATTCGCGGCCACCATGCTCGCCACTCAAGCGCCCATTGCGCGTTCGCCACTGGTCGCGGGCGCCGCGCAGCTGGCTGACGATGGTCTGCAATTGCCAATGACTGGAACGCTCACTCACGGTATTCACTCCTGACGAAATGGCCATCACTTTACGGTATGCACCCAGGCAGCTCTTAAGAACCAATGGTGTGAGCCTAAGAACCTTTCGTCATAAGCGATTGACGGTTGCCCGATGAAAAGTGCCTGCCTATAGTCCCCCCATCACTCAGCCACCGTGCGTAACCATGATCAAACAACAGCTCGCCCGTTTTGACCGCCTGGAACTACTGGGCAATGCCACCGCCCTGGAAAAACTCGAGCGGCTGTCGGCCTGGCTGGGCAGGGACGTCTACGTCAAACGCGATGACACCACGCCGCTGGCCATGGGCGGCAACAAGCTGCGCAAACTTGAATACCTGGCTGCCGACGCCATCGCCCAGGGCGCCGACACCTTGGTCACCGCCGGCGCGATCCAGTCCAACCATGTTCGCCAGACCGCCGCGCTGGCCGCCAAGCTCGGCCTGGGCTGTGTGGCCCTGCTGGAAAATCCCACCGGTACTGAAGACCCCAACTACCTGGGCAACGGCAATCGCCTGCTGCTGGAGCTGTTCGACGCCAAAGTGGAGTTGGTGGAAAACCTCGACAACGTCGACGACCAACTCAACGCCCTCGCCGACCGCCTGCGCAGTAACGGCAAGAAGCCTTACCTGGTGCCTATCGGCGGCTCCAACGCCCTCGGCGCCTTGGGTTACGTGCGCGCCGGGCTGGAGTTGGCCGCGCAGATTGAAGACAGCGGCATTGAATTCGCCGCCGTGGTGCTCGCCTCCGGCAGTGCCGGTACCCACAGCGGCCTGGCCCTAGCCCTGGCCGAAGCATTGCCGCAGTTACCGGTGATCGGCATCACGGTGTCGCGCACCGAGCAAGCGCAATTGCCCAAGGTGCAGGGCCTGGCCGAGCGCACTGCCGAGTTGCTCGGTGTGGCTATTCCCGACGCCTTCAAAGTCACTCTGTGGGACGAGTATTTCGGACCGCGTTATGGCGAGCCAAACGCTGGCACCCTCTCGGCGATCAAACTTTTGGCCAGCCAGGAAGGTCTGTTGCTGGACCCGGTGTATACCGGTAAGGCCATGGCCGGTTTGCTCGACGGCATCGGGCGCCAGCGGTTTGAAGAGGGGCCGATCATTTTCCTGCATACCGGTGGCGCGCCAGCGTTGTTTGCCTATGACTCAGTATTCAACTGATTGAATACCGTCATATTCAAAAACAGAATATGAAATTGTATTTTTATTATTTTCAAGACTTAAAAACCCACCTTATCATCGCGCCGAAGGCGAAGACGCGCTTCGCACTTTAGGGCAGGATACGACTACCGCGTCACCTGCTTCGCTCACCATAAAAACACAGGGGCTCTCCATGACTATTTCTGCATTTCGTCGCACGCTGCTGGTTGGCACTTTGGGCATGGCGCTTGGCGCTGGCTGGCTGGGCCAGGCGGTTGCCGGCGAGCAGTTGAACACCATCAAGAAGGCCGGCGAGATCAAGATCGGCCTGGAAGGCACCTACCCGCCGTTCAGCTTTGTCGATGAGAGCGGCAAGCTCAGCGGTTTCGAAGTGGAACTGTCCGAGGCGCTGGCCAAGGAGCTGGGCGTCAAGGTCAAGCTGCAAGCCACGCCATGGGACGGCATCCTCGCCGCGCTGGAATCCAAGCGCCTGGACGCTGTGGTCAACCAGGTAACCATCTCCGAAGAGCGCAAGAAAAAGTACGATTTCTCCAAGCCTTACACCGTGTCCGGCATCCAGGCGCTGGTGCTGAAAAAGAACGTCGACTCGATCAAGAAAGCCGACGACCTGGCCGGCAAGAAAGTCGGTGTAGGCCTGGGCACCAACTACGAACAATGGCTCAAGGACAACCAACCTAAAGCCATTATCAAGACCTACAACGACGACCCAACCAAATTCCAGGACCTGCGCATCGGCCGTATCGATGCCATCCTGATCGACCGTCTGGCCGCCCTGGAATACGCCAAGAAAGCCCCCGACACCGCTGCTGCCGGCGACGCCTTCTCCCGTCAGGAATCCGGTGTCGCCCTGCGCAAAGGCGAGCCCGAGCTGCTCGACGCGGTGAACAAGGCTCTGGACAAACTGCGCGCCGACGGCACCTTGAAAAAGCTGTCCGAGAAGTACTTCAACGCTGACGTCACGCAATAATGGAAGCAGGTTTCCAACTCGCGCTGGACTCCGCGCCCTTTCTGCTCAAGGGCGCGTACTACACGGTAATCCTCAGCCTGGGCGGGATGTTTTTCGGCTTGCTGCTGGGCTTCGGCCTGGCCTTGATGCGCCTGTCGCGCTTCAAGCTCTTGAGCTGGACCGCCCGGGTCTACGTATCGTTTTTTCGCGGCACGCCGTTGCTGGTGCAGCTGTTTTTGATCTACTACGGCTTGCCGCAAGTGGGCATCGAGCTGGACCCTATCCCGGCCGCCATGATCGGCTTTTCGCTGAACATGGCCGCCTATGCCTGTGAAATCCTGCGGGCCGCCATCGCCTCCATCGAGCGTGGCCAGTGGGAAGCCGCTGCCAGTATCGGTATGACCCGTGCGCAGACGTTGCGCCGGGCCATCCTGCCCCAGGCGATGCGCACGGCGTTGCCACCTTTGGGCAACAGTTTTATTTCGCTGGTCAAGGACACGGCGCTGGCCGCCACCATCCAGGTGCCCGAGCTGTTTCGCCAGGCCCAACTGGTGTCGGCACGTACCTTCGAAATCTTCACCATGTATCTGTCCGCAGCCCTGATCTACTGGATCCTGGCGAGCATCCTGGCGCATCTGCAAAATCGTCTGGAAGACCGGGTCAACCGGCATGACCTGGAGTCTTGAAGCATGATCGTGGTTGAAAAACTGACCAAACAATTCAACGGTCAGGTGGTGCTCAACGGCATCGACCTGGAGGTCAAGGAAGGCGAAGTGGTCGCCATCATCGGCCCCAGCGGTTCGGGCAAGACCACCTTCCTGCGCTGCCTGAACTTCCTCGAAGAACCCACCAGCGGCCGTATCAAGGTGGGTGACATCGAGATCGACAGCAGCAGGCCGCTCAACCAGCAACAGGGCCTGGTGCGGCGCCTGCGCCAGCATGTGGGCTTTGTGTTCCAGAACTTCAACCTGTTCCCCCACCGCACCGCGCTGGAAAACGTCATCGAAGGCCCCATCGTGGTCAAGAAGATGCCGCGGGAAGCGGCTGCAGAACTGGGGCGCAAGCTGTTGGCCAGGGTGGGCCTGGCGGGCAAGGAAGCGTCCTACCCGAGGCGGTTGTCCGGCGGCCAGCAACAGCGTGTGGCGATTGCCCGTGCCTTGGCCATGGAGCCGGAGGTGATTCTGTTTGACGAACCCACCTCGGCCCTCGACCCGGAACTGGTGGGCGAAGTATTGGCCACCATTCGCAGCCTGGCCGAAGAAAACCGCACCATGGTCATCGTCACCCACGAGATGAGCTTTGCCCGTGACGTGGCCAACCGCGTGATTTTTTTCGACAAGGGTGTGATCGTCGAACAGGGTGAAGCCAAGGCGCTGTTTGCCAACCCCAGGGAAGAACGCACCAAGCAGTTCCTGAGCAAATTCCTCGCCCACTGACACCTCCCACTGTAGGAGCGAGCTTGCTCGCGAAGAACGTAAACGATAACGCGGTGAATCAGGTTGACCGAGTTGCCTGGGCGTTCTTCGCGAGCAAGCTCGCTCCTACAACGGGTTGCAGGTTGAGCGTGTAAAAGCCCCCCTCGCCAGCGCCTTAAAATCCCCCTCCCCGTCAGACCCTTCTGAATCTCTCCAAACCCGCCGTTTAGCCCTTTGCCTCCATTGACGCTCCTTGGCCAACCCTCTTATCTAGCGCCTTGAGGATTGGATCCTATCCCGGCTACTGACTGAATCGTGTCTTTCGACCCCCTTGCGCCTGTGCGTCGAGGTTTCGGAACGATTGCTGCTGGCTGCATCAAGGAGATTACTTATGACACACACTCAAACCCCGGCCACGCTCCGTGCCCCAAGGCTGCCCCAGGCTATTGGAAACGGCATCAGCGCCCTGGCTTCCGCCCATTTGCAGGTCGATATTTCACCCTACCCGAGCATGGAAGAGGGCGACCTGATTGAACTGTTCTGGAACAACTGCTTTGCTGCCTCGCGCAAGGTGACGGCGTGCAAGATCGGCACGTATACCCACCTGTGCGTACCGGAGAGCTTTGTGCAGGATGGCCCGGCACGCGTCCATTACCAGGTCTTGCAGATCGGCCATGGCCCGATGCGCTCGGCGGTGACCCTGGTGCGGGTCAAGACCAACTACCCCGGCGGTCAGCCTTTGACGCGCCTGAACCCTGAAGGCGGCGACGAAAACCAGAACCTGGCGCCCGTGAACCTGCCCGAGACGATCCGCCGCCATGGCGTCAACAGCAGCCAGGTAAGGCGCGGCATTCCACTGACCATCGAGCCTTACCTGAACATGAGCACGGGCGACGCCATCACCTTGCGCTGGGGCGATGTACGCCTGGACCTGCCCCGCATCCAGGCCCAGGGCGTCGGCCGGGCGGTGCAGGTGTGGGTGCCGCCCCACGTGATTATCGAAGCCGGCGACGACTGCCGGCTGGAGGTCACCTACTGCATTCTCGACCGCGTGGGTAACAACTCCCGCTGGGCGCCCGCACGTACACTGCGCATCGCCGCCTGCACACCGCCCTGCCCAGCCTCGTCCGCGCCGGGCTATCAACCGCGTCGCTTCGGCTCACCCTGTGAACCGGGGTGACAGCCCTTCTATGCATATTCCTAAAAGTTAGTTTATTTAAATAATTAACACGCTTAGGGTATATGCACCGGACCACCGGACATTCCTGATTTTTCTGTTTATTTCATTGAATGCGAGGTCGGTATGGTCAGAATTACCCCGGTGCACAACGCCAGGGCATTGCGTGCAGCCAAGGAGCGGCGCTGATGTCTAACTTGGCTCTAACATCCCCCCAGAGTGATCTGGACGTAGCCCCCCTGCTGTTGCCCGCCACGGTGCTGCGCAACGACGCCCAGGCGCTGAGCGCCGCCCACGAACTGGCCCAGGCTGCGCGCGCGCAGGCCGCCCAGCGCGACCAGCAACGCAAACTGCCCTGGGCGCAGCTCGAACAGTTCACCCGCAGCGGCTTGGGCAGTATTTCCATTCCCCGCGAATACGGCGGGCCCCAGGTGTCGTTTGTGACCCTGGCCGAAGTCTTCGCGATCATCAGCGCGGCCGACCCAGCCCTCGGGCAGATCCCGCAAAACCATTTCGGCATCCTGCATGTGTTGCAGGGCACCGCCACCGAGCGCCAGAAAAAGCAGCTGTTCCAGAGCGTGCTCGACGGCTGGCGCATCGGCAACGGCGGCCCCGAACGCGGCACCCAAAACACCCTGGAGCTCAAGGCGCGCCTCACGGCCGAAGGCGACGGGTTCGTGGTCAGCGGGCAAAAGTTCTACTCCACTGGAGCCTTGTTTGCCCACTGGGTGGCAATCAAGGCCCTGAACGATGACGGCAAGCAGGTCATGGCCTTTGTGCGTCGCGGCAGCGAAGGACTGCGCATCGTTGATGACTGGTCCGGCTTTGGCCAACGCACCACCGCCAGCGGCACCGTCTTGCTTGACCGCGTGGCCGTGGAGCCGGAACTGGTCATCGACAACTGGCGCCTGGGCGAAACCCCGAATATCCAGGGGGCGGTGTCGCAGTTGATTCAGGCCGCCATCGACGCCGGCATCGCCCGCGGCGCCCTCGACGATGCCATTGCTTTCGTGCGTGAACGTTCACGCCCGTGGATCGACGCCAAGGTCGAGCGAGCCAGCGACGACCTGTATGTGATCGCCGATATCGGCAAGTTGAAGATCGAACTGCACGCCGCCGAAGCCCTGCTGCGCAAGGCGGGCCAGGTGCTGGACCAGGTCAGCGCCGCGCCGATTACCGCGCAGTCCGCCGCCTACGCCTCGATTGCCGTGGCCGAGGCCAAGGTGCTGACCACCGAAGTGGCGCTGCAGGTCACCGAGAAGCTCTTCGAACTGGCCGGCAGCCGCGCCACCCTGGCCGAATTCAACCTTGACCGTCACTGGCGCAACGCCCGGGTGCACACCCTGCACGACCCGGTGCGCTGGAAGTACCACGCCATCGGCGCCTATCGACTCAACGGCACCTTGCCGGCTCGTCATTCCTGGATTTAACCAACCAGAACACTTTTCCACGAGCTTCTGGAGAAACTCATGACCCTTTCTCACCCCGTCGCGGTCATCACCAGCGACGAACAAGCGCTTATTGTCGCCAGCGACCTCGCTGAAGACTTGGGCCGCGACAGCGCCCAACGCGACCGCGAACGCCGCCTGCCATTGCCCGAGCTGGACGTGTTTTCCCGCTCTGGCCTGTGGGGCATCAGCGTGCCCAAGGCCTACGGCGGCGCGGGCGTGTCCAACGTCACCCTGGCCAAGGTCATCGCACTGATCGCCCAGGCTGATGGCTCGTTGGGCCAGATTCCGCAAAACCATTTTTACGCCCTCGAAGTACTGCGGGTGAACGGCAGCCCCGAACAGCAGCAACGCCTGTACGCCGAGGTATTGGCCGGCCAACGCTTTGGCAACGCCTTGGCGGAACTGGGCACCAAGACCGCCCACGACCGCATCACCAGCCTCACCCGCGACGGCGATGGTTTTCGCATCAGCGGGCGCAAGTTCTACGCCACCGGGGCGATCTACGCCCAGCGCATCCCCACCTCGGTGGTGGATGCAAACGGCGTGCAGCAACTGGCCTTCGTGCCGCGTGACAGCGCGGGCCTGACGGTGATCGACGACTGGAGCGGCTTCGGCCAGCGCACCACCGGCAGCGGCTCGGTGGTGTTCGATAACGTGTGGGTCGCAGCGCAAGACGTGGTGCCGTTCCAGAGCGCCTTCGAACGCCCGACCACCGTTGGCCCGCTGGCGCAGATCCTCCATGCGGCCATCGACACCGGCATCGCCCGTGCGGCCTTTGAGGACGCCTTGCATTTTGTGCGCACCAAGACCCGCCCGTGGATCGACGCCGGCAACGACAAGGCCACCGAAGACCCGCTGACACTCAAGAGCTTCGGCCACTTGAGCAGCCGCCTGCACGCCGCCGAGGCCTTGCTGGAGCGCGCGGGTGAATTCCTCGACCGCGCCCAGGCCGACAGCAATGCCCACACGGTTGCAGCAGCCTCCATCGCCGTCGCCGAAGTGCGCGCCCTGAGCACCGAGATCTCCCTGGCGGCCGGCAGCACCCTGTTCGAACTGGCCGGCAGCCAGGCGACCCTGGCCGAACACGGCCTGGACCGCCACTGGCGCAACGCCCGGGTGCACACCCTGCACGACCCGGTCCGCTGGAAATACCATGCGGTCGGCAACTACTACCTCAACGATGAAAACCCGCCGCTGCGGGGGACCATCTGATGAGCAAAAAAAAGATCCTGCTCAATGCCTTCAACATGAACTGCATCGGGCACATCAACCACGGTTTGTGGACCCACCCACGGGACACGTCCACCCACTACAACACCCTCGAATACTGGACTGAACTGGCGCAAATCCTGGAGCGCGGGCTGTTCGACGGTTTGTTTATCGCCGATATCGTCGGTGTGTATGACGTGTACCAGGACGCCATCGACGTGCCGCTCAAGGAGTCGATCCAGTTACCGGTCAACGACCCTCTGCTGCTGGTGTCGGCCATGGCCGCTGTCACCCAGCACCTGGGCTTCGGCCTTACCGCCAACCTCACCTATGAGGCGCCGTACCTGTTCGCCCGGCGCATGTCGACGCTGGATCATCTGAGCCGTGGCCGAGTGGGTTGGAACATTGTCACCGGCTACCTCGACAGCGCCGCCAAGGCCATGGGCCTCACCGAACAGGTCGAGCATGACCGGCGCTACGACCAGGCCGATGAATACCTGCAGGTGTTGTACAAGCTCTGGGAAGGCAGTTGGGAAGACGACGCAGTGCGCAACGATCGCCAGGCGCGGGTGTATGCGCAACCGGGCAAGGTGCACAAGGTTGCGCACCACGGCGAGTTTTATCAGGTGGAGGGTTACCACCTGTGCGAGCCCTCACCTCAGCGTACGCCAGTGCTGTTTCAGGCCGGCAGTTCCGAGCGTGGCTTGCTGTTCGCCGGGCGGCATGCCGAGTGCGTGTTTATCAGCGGGCAGAACAAACCCGCGACCAAGCGCCAGGTGGACAAGGTGCGCGCCAGCGCGGTGGAGGCTGGGCGCAACCCGGATGACATCAAGGTGTTCATGGGCCTTAACGTGATCGTGGGCGCCACCGAAGAGCTGGCGTGGGCCAAGCACGCCGAGTACCTCAGCTACGCCAGCGCGGAAGCCGGCGTGGCGCATTTCTCGGCCTCGACCGGGATTGATTTTGCCCAATACGGGCTGGACGAACCCATCCAGTACGTCAAGAGCAACGCGATCCAGTCCGCCACCCAGAACCTGCAGAACAACGACTGGACCCGGCGCAAATTGCTCGACCAGCACGCCTTGGGCGGGCGCTATATCACCTTGGTGGGCTCGCCTGAACAGGTGGCCGATGAGCTGGAATCCTGGATCAGCGAAACCGGGCTGGATGGTTTCAACCTGACGCGCATTGTGACGCCGGAGAGCTATGTGGATTTCATTGAGCTGGTGATACCGGAGTTACAACGACGGGGCTCGTACAAGACCGAATATGCGCCGGGAACGCTGCGGGAAAAAGTCTTCCACGACACGGCCCGCTTACCCAAGCAACACACCGGCTCGACCTACCGCCACATTGTTTGATCGTTCCCACGCTCCGCGTGGGGAATGCCTCTTGGACGCTCTGCGTTCGCTTTTGGGACGCGGAGCGTCCCTGACTGCATTACCACGCGGAGCGTGGGAACGATCTCGCTACCTAAGACCTTATGACTGGAAAACCACTATGAAAAAGACATTGCTCAACACCCCAGTCAAAGCACTGGCCCTGGCCCTTGGCTTATTCAGCTCGGCGGTATTTGCCGCCGACGCCCCGCTGAAAATCGGCACCACCGCCGCCTTCGCCATTCCGCTGGAAGCCGCCGTAGAAGAAGCCGGCAAGCAGGGCCTGAAGGTCGAACTGGTGGAGTTCACCGACTGGATCGCGCCCAACGTCAGCCTCGCCGCTGGCGATATCGACGTGAACTACTTCCAGCACATCCCCTTCCTGGAAAACGCCAAGGCCGCCGCCGGGTTTGACCTGGTGCCGTACGCGCCGGGCATCATCAACAACGTCGGGCTGTATTCGAAAAAGTACAAAAACTTCAACGAGCTGCCCGCAGGCGCCAGCGTGGCGATTGCCAACGACCCGATCAACAGCGGTCGCGGCCTGCAACTGCTGGCTAAGGCCGGGCTGATCACCCTCAAGCCGGGCGTGGGCTACAAGGCCACCGAAGAGGACATCGTCGCCAACCCGAAAAACATCAAGATCCTGCAAGTGGAAGCCGTGCAACTGGTGCGCGCCTATGACGACGCCGATCTGGTGCAGGGCTACCCGGCGTATATCCGCCTGTCCAAGACCTTCGATGCCGAGTCGGCGCTGTTGTTCGACGGCCTCGACCACCCGGAATACGTAATTCAGTTCGTGATCCAGCCCAAGAGCAAAACCGACCCACGGGTGATCAAGTTCGTCGATATCTACCAGCACTCGCCGGTGGTGCGCGCTGCCCTGGACAAGTCCCTGGGTAAGCTCTACCAGGTCGGCTGGGAAGCTAAACCATGAGTGCCGCCAACGCCCGCTTGCGCGACCTGGAGCACGCGCCCAGCCACGCCGAACACACTGAACTGCACCCGGACTTGAACCGCGCCCATGTGCGGTTCATCAACCTGGGCAAAACCTATGACGGCACGGTGCATGCGCTGCAAGGCATTGACCTGGCGATCCAGCGTGGCGAAGTGTTCGGCATCATCGGCCGCAGCGGCGCCGGCAAGTCGTCGCTGATCCGCACCATCAATCGCCTGGAGCAACCCAGCAGCGGACGGGTGCTGATCGACCAGGTAGACATCGGCGGCTTCGATGAAGACCACCTGGTGGCGCTGCGCCGACGCATCGGCATGATCTTCCAGCACTTCAACCTGATGTCGGCCAAGACCGTGTGGCAGAACGTCGAGTTGCCGCTCAAGGTCGCCGGTGTGCCCCAGGCGCAACGCGCGCGAAAGGTGCATGAACTACTGGAGCTGGTAGGCCTGCAAGACAAACACAAGGCGTACCCGGCGCAGTTGTCCGGCGGGCAGAAACAACGCGTCGGCATCGCCCGCGCATTGGTGCACGACCCCGAGATTCTGCTGTGCGACGAAGCCACCTCGGCCCTCGACCCGGAAACCACCCAGTCGATCCTCGGCCTGCTGCGCGAGATCAACCAGCGCCTGGGCCTGACCATCGTGCTGATCACCCATGAGATGGCGGTGATCCGCGACATCTGCGAGCGCGTGGTGGTACTCGAACACGGGCGTATCGTCGAGCAAGGCCCGGTGTGGCAGGTGTTTGGCGATCCGCAACATGAGGTCAGCAAGACCCTGCTCGCCCCCCTGCAACACGGCTTGCCGCCAGAGTTGCACAGCCGCCTGCAACCCACGCCCGCCTCGGCCGACGCCGCGCTGGTGCTGCGCTTGCAGTTCACCGGCAGCGACAGCCTGGAGCCAGACCTCGCGGCGCTGTTCAGCGCCCTCGGTGGCCGCGTGCGCTTGCTGCAGGGCGGCGTGGAACGCATTCAGGGGCATGCCTTGGGGCAACTGCTGCTGGCAGTGAATGCATCGCCGCACAACGGCGAAGAACTGCGCAAACGCGCGGCCAATTGGGCACAACAGGTGGAGGTGCTGGGCTATGTGGTTTGATCGGTTAGTGCAGGGTGCCATCGACACCTTGTTGATGGTGGGGGTGTCGTCGCTGATCGCGCTGCTGGTGGGCATTCCGCTGGCGGTGTTCCTGGTCACCAGTGACAAGGGCGGCATCTACCAGGCACCGGCCCTTAACCGCGTGCTGGGAGCATTCGTGAATCTGTTCCGCTCCATTCCGTTCCTGATCCTGATGGTGGCGCTGATCCCGTTCACGCGCCTGATCGTCGGCACCACCTATGGCGTCTGGGCGGCAGTGGTACCGCTGACCATCGCCGCCACGCCGTTCTTTGCACGCATCGCTGAAGTGAGCCTGCGCGAGGTCGACCATGGCCTGATCGAAGCCGCGCAGGCCATGGGTTGCCGTCGCTGGCACATCATCTGGCATGTACTGTTGCCAGAGGCGCTGCCCGGCATCGTCGGCGGCTTCACCATCACCCTGGTGACCATGATCAACTCATCGGCCATGGCCGGGGCGATTGGAGCCGGTGGCCTGGGCGATATTGCCTACCGCTACGGCTACCAGCGCTTCGATACACAGATCATGCTCACGGTGATCGTGCTGCTGGTGGCGCTGGTGGCGGTGATCCAACTAAGCGGGGACCGCTTGGCGCGGGTATTGAACAAGCGCTGACGTCACGGGCACTCGTCCAGTTGGGCAACGCTGGCGCGGGGCACGAAGGTGATGGTTTTGTCCTTGGCCTGCCAGGGCCGCACGATGTAGCTGCCGTCCGAGTCGGCCATCACCCGCAGTTTCACGCTGCGCTTGGGGTTGTCGGCGTCTACCAGCACGCTGGGGACCTTGGCCTCTGCCACCCAGGTCATCAACGTACAAACGCGCCCTCCCGAGGCGGAGCCTTGCAACGGCAGGCCGCCCAACTTGGCCCCGCTCGCCGGGATCAGCCCGAGTAAAACGATGAGGGCAAAGGCCACCAGTGAGGCGAACGCCACCGGGTTTTTCTGAACGCGCATGCGCACCACCAGGCAGGCGGCGCTCCCCTGGATCAGAAACAGCACAGCCATTTCGGCGGCCATGAACGGCGCAAAGAACACGGCGCTGTCGGAGTACTCGCTGAAAGCGCGGGAGACCGGCACCGTCACCATCAGAATGACCACCATTTGAACCACCCCGGCGCCGGCGCTGGCCAGCCAGAACTCGCCGGACAACTCACGCAGGGCAACATGGGCGGGCCGGGCGCGAATGATGATGCCCACATAGGCCACTACCGCCGCCATGATCGCCACGATCCAACTGAGCGTCAGCAACAGCCCACTTTCGGCGTTCACGGACAGGTACACGGCGGACATCCAGAACACAAACATCACCAACAGGCTGGCCGCCCAATGCCCCAGTAACCGCCGGTGCTGGGCCTTCTCTTGCGGCGACTGCGGGCTGAGATTGAGTTGATCACTCAGGCGCACACCGGTGCCGTTCAGGCGCGTGAACAAGATGAACGTGGGCACCAGGATCGACGCGCCCATCATGCCGATCACAAATACCAACATGGCGAACATCGCCGGCAATGCGGTGAACGCCGATGCCGACAAGATACTCAGCGGCACCTTTTCCATCTGGATGTACTGGTACAGGTACAGGCCTGCCACCGAGAGAATCCCCACCGTCAGCGGCCAGGCACGCTCATTGAGCCAGAGCAAGCCATTGCTCAATCTCGTGGCGTATTGATCTACCTTGTTCGGCGCGGTGTCGTTGCCAACGGGTGAACGTTTTTCCTCTTCCATGGATGTATAACCCTCTGCAAATGAGGGCCGAATCTTACCCACAATTTCCCGTGGCGGTCTGTCGGATGCGCACACTGCGAACGCCGTGAAGCGCCCTACAGCGGATACACGGTTTTCAACTCAAGAGTGGGCCGGGGTATAGTCCCGCTACCTCAGCCGCAGCCGTGCGCCATGCCATGAAACTTGCTCCCGACGACCTCAATCAGATCACCGCCACCACCCTGGGCCATTACAACAAGGTGGCCGAAGACTTCCGTGAAGGTACCCGCGATCACGATGTGAGCCAGAACATCGACGCGCTGCTGCGGCATATCCAGGGCACGCCGCCGTTTACCGTGCTGGATTTCGGCTGTGGGCCGGGGCGGGATTTGCAGACGTTTACGCGCATGGGGCATATCGCCGTGGGCCTGGATGGCTCCGAGCGTTTTGCGCACATGGCCCGCGAAGACAGCGGCTGTGAAGTGTTGCAGCAGGACTTTCTCAAGCTGGACCTGCCCGCTGCGCGTTTTGATGGGGTGTTTGCCAATGCGGTGCTGTTTCATATTCCCAAGCAGGAACTGCCGCGCGTGCTCAAAGAGCTGCACGGCGCGTTGAAACCTGGAGGCGTGCTGTTCAGCTCCAACCCTCGGGGCGAGAACCAAGAGGGCTGGAATGGGCCAAGGTATGGCTCTTATCACGATCTGGAGGCGTGGCGAGCCTTGCTGACCGAGGCCGGGTTTGAAGAGCTGGAGCATTACTACCGGCCTGCCGGGTTGCCGCGGGAGCAGCAGCCTTGGTTGGCGAGTGTGTGGCGTAAAGTTTAGTGCTGCATCGCCTGTTCCGGCCTCATCGCAGCATAGGTACCTACACAACTTTGTGGGTTGTAACAGCCGACGGTAACCACGATGCGAAGCGAGCCGCTCTTGATCTTGATCTGCTCTTGATCTTAGGCGCCCCGTCAAACCACGCTGGCCGGAATTCGACAGGGATTTGGGGGGTAAACCGGCAGGGATGCCGGTTTAGCCGCCCCGCGCCATGGATGGCGCGTGGCGGCGGCCCCCCGAATCACTGGCGAATTACGGGCACACCGAGCCTAGGCGAGGTGCCGAGTGGTGGGGCAAGAGCGTTTTGCTTACTTTTGCGCTTTTCAAAAGTGAGCCGCCGTCAGGGCGGAACCCTAAGTGGCCGTTACCGCAGGAATGGATATGTACACGGTCCAACTGTGTTGACTGTCAGGCCGCCATCGCAGGCAAGCCAGCTCCCACCTTTGGAATGCATTTCACTGTGGGAGCCGGGCTTGCCCGCGATGGCGCCGTAACGGGCGGCGTTATTTCACCTGATACACCACCGGCTTCTCACCTTCCACCAGCACCGTCACACTGCGCCCGGCATACCCCTGTTTTTCCTCCGCAGAGAAATTCGCCACCAACCGCGTCCCGTCAGCAAAGGTGGTTTGCTGCACCTGCTTGTCCCCGCTCAGCCAGCGAAAATCAGTCATCGCCTGGGTCGCCAAACGCTGGTGCAACGGCCGGAAAAAGCGGTCCTGGCGCTGAATAATCGGCAGCCGCGCCTTGAGCGTTGCGGCACTGAGGTGGTACAGCGGCGGCACGTTATAGAGCAGTTGGGTCAACTCGTTCTCGACCTGCACATTGCTCAGTTTGAGACTGTCGAACAGCCAATGGTGAGTGGTGATCACCGAGCCGTGGAACACCGCCTGATACAACGGCAGGCGCATCGTCGGCTCGAAATACACCGTGCGAAACGGCTCCTTCAACGGCACTGATTTGAAGAACACCGCCGGTTGCTCGGTTGGGTACCAGTTGCCGACGAAGTACGGCGACTGCGGGTCCTGGGTCATCTCGCGGTCGCCCCAGCCGATCACCGGGGTCTGCATGCCGTGGGCGAACAGGATGCCCTGGGCGGTGATGGCGTTGCCGTCTTCGGAGCCTGTGACCAGCTTAGGCACGGTGTTGATCCAGCGAGAGGCGTCGATATTGCCTTCGGCGTTCTGCGCCTGGGTCATGCTGGCGTCGCTGCGGTAGCTGTCGAACAGCATGCTGGTGGCGTAGGCATCGAGAAACCAGGCATTGAAGCCAGCCTTGGCTTGTACCGCCTTCACCCGCGCCTCCAGCAGCGGCCGCACACAACGCGGGTCGGTGTAATGGCCGGACTTCTGGAAGCCGGTTTTCAGCTTGCCGTCTTTCAGCACGATCGCGCAGTCACGATAGGCCTTGGCGCCTAGGTGGGCAGTGGTCCAATCGGGATTTTCGGTGGCGGACAGGGCCGTTTCATAGGAGTCGTAAGGCGCCATCAGAAAGCCGGCTTCCACCCCGGCGCGAATCGCCTCGGGATGCCACAGGCCACCCTCCCAACCTTCGCCCAAGGTCAGCAGCAAACGCTGCAGCCCAGCGTCGCGCAGGGTTTGAATGGCGCTACTGCCCCAGGTTTGCAGGCTGTCACTCAAGGCCCCCGCAAAGTCCACGGCCAGTTCACTGCGCAGCTCGCCATAGCGGGCGGCAAGGCGGGTCATGTCTGGCTCTTGCACTTGCCAGGCCTGCCGGGCCTTGGTGTTGATCGCCGCATTGAGGCCGCGCAGCAGCACGGTTTGCTCATAGCGATTCAAGGGAGTGGACTGCGCCAGCAGCTGTGCGCTCTCTTTGTCCATCAGCGTCTTGAGTTCATGGCTGCGCAGCCGTTTGATCAATGTTGGCCAATCACGCACATCGCCCAAACCCAACAGGCCGTTGTCCCAGAGGTACACATGGCTGGCGCCCAGCAGCTTCTGGGCTTCGGGTGTTTGCCGCAGCTTGTCCGCCAACGGTTCATAGCGGCCCTGCTCCACCAGCCACTGGCGGTAGCGCTTGGCGCCGGCCAACGGGTCGGCATCGCCCAGGTACAGGCGCAGCGTCATCGGCGCGTCAGGCGCCAGCGAGGTGAATTCATGGGACGCAGAGAGGGCCAGGCCGTTGCCGTCGGCTTGCCATTGCAGGCGGTTGTTGTAGGGGTTGGTCAATAACCAGTTCAACGTGAAGCCAGCGTGATCCACGCCCCACAACGGCAGGCTCAGGTCCTGGGTGGTATTGAGCTCATCGCG
This sequence comes from Pseudomonas sp. FDAARGOS_380, assembly GCF_002591235.1. NCBI lineage: Bacteria > Pseudomonadati > Pseudomonadota > Gammaproteobacteria > Pseudomonadales > Pseudomonadaceae > Pseudomonas > Pseudomonas sp. FDAARGOS_380. The sequence continues at coordinate 1,517,226 of NZ_CP023969.1, forward strand.
CTCCAGCAGAAACGCCTTCCAGAGGGCATTGCCGGCAGGCACGTAATGCCCCTCGGCCAAGGGCCAGATCAACCCTTGCCCCATGGCCTCAGCAGGCTGGCGCAGCAGGGCCAGCTCACCGGGAGCGCGGGCGTTGATGGTCAGGACCAGGTCGCGCTGTTCCAGGCGGGCGCTCAGGCGATAGGCGCCGTTGTCCCATTGCCAAGTGGCCTGGTCGGGGGTGTTCTGCAATTGGCTGACGGCATGCGCCGCCACACCGCTGGAGGCCTGCACCGAGGCCTGGCCTGCGGGTGTCACGCGCAGCGCCAGGGTGGCGGGGTCGAGTTCGACGCGCCATAAGGCGTTTTCCAGTACGGTGGCGGCGAAGGCAGGCGGTGCAAGGAGCAACGCGCAAAACAGCAAGGTGAAACGCAGGCACTGCATGAGGATCGACCTGGGTCTGGAATGAGCACCAGAGGGTACAACATGCAGTAGCCAGCCAGGGCGACATGGGGATTTTTCAGAAGCTTCACACAGCCTCAGTCAGTTAAGGCTCTTTTGTAGGAGCGAGCTTGCTCGCGAAAAACTCACAGGCGCCGCGTTTACTCAGGAAGCACGCGTTATCGTTGACATTTTTCGCGAGCAAGCTCGCTCCTACAGAATTAATCCTGTTTCGGCTCGCGGATCTTGTACCAGGCCACATACAGCGCCGGCAGAAACAGCAACGTCAGCAACGTCGCAATGATGATCCCGCCAATCATCGCGTAGGCCATCGGCCCCCAGAACACTTCCCGCGCAATCGGGATCATGCCCAGGCTCGCGGCGGCGGCCGTCAGCAGGATCGGCCGGCGCCGGTGCTCGGTGGCTTCCACCACCGCATCCCACGGCGTGTAGCCGGCCTCTTCGTACTCGTGGATCTGTGTGACCAGAATCACCGAGTTGCGAATGATGATGCCGATCAACGCCAGGATCCCCAGGATCGCCACAAAGCCCATGGGTGTGCCCGTGGGGATCAACGCCAGTACCACGCCGATCAGCCCCAAGGGCGCGACGCTGGCTACCAAGAACATCTTCTGCACGCTGTGCAACTGAATCATCAGGAAGGTGGCCATCAGGAACAGCATCAACGGCACCACCTTGGCGATCGGCCCCTGGGCCTTGCCACTTTCCTCCACGGTACCGCCGGTGGCGACTTTGTAGCCTACCGGCAAGCCTTCGCTGAATTTCTCGATGGTCGGCGCCAACTGCTTGACCAGGTCGGTCGGCTGCATCTCATCGCGCACGGCGGCCTTGATGGTGATGGTCGGCTTGCGATCGCGGCGCCACACCAGCGGCTGCTCCAGCTCGTAACGCACGGTGGCGAACGCCAGCAGCGGAATCGAGGTGCCGTTGGGCGTAACGATCTGCAAGTTTTGCAAGGTCTCCGGGGTGCCCCGCTCGGCATCTTCGGCGCGGCCGACCACGTTGATCAAGTAGATATCGTCGTGCACCTGGGTCACCGCCGCGCCGCTGACCACGCTGTTCATCAACTGCGCCACGTCTTCCGACGACAGCCCCAATTGCCGCGCCTTGTCCTGGGCGATGTCCACCCGCAGCACTTTGCCCGGCTCGTTCCAGTCGTAGATGATCTCGCCCAAGTGGGTGTTCTGATCCAGCAAGGTCGCCAGTTCAATGGCGTGCTTGCGCACCTGGTCGATGTCTTTGCCGGACACGCGGTACTGGATCGGCCGCCCCACCGGCGGGCCCATTTCCAGCGGCTGCACGTAGCTGCCGATGCCGACAAAATCATCGCGCAGACGTTGTTGCAGGCGGGCGATCAGGGCGCCACGCTCTTCCAGGCCTTTGCTCACTATCACCAGCTGCGCGTAGTAGGGGTTCTCCAACTGCTGGTCCAGCGGCAGGTAGAAACGAATCGCGCCCTGGCCGATGTAGGTGCTCCAACGGGCAATGTCCGGGTCGTCCTTGATGATCGCTTCGAGGCGGTCGACGGCCTTGCGCGTCTCGTTGATCGAGGCGTTTTGCGGCAGGTTCAGGTCGACGAGGATTTCCGGGCGGTCCGACGATGGGAAGAACTGGTTCTGCACAAATTGCATGGAGAACACCGAAGCCACGAACAGCGCCACAGTGATGCCAATCGCCCACCAGCGGTTGCGCATGGCCCACAGCATGCCGCCATTGAAGGCACGGCCAATGCGCCCCGGCTCGGCGTTGTGCGGTTTCACATTGGCGCTGAGGATATGCACGCCGATCACCGGCGCAAACAGCACCGCCACCACCCACGACACCAGCATCGCCACGGCAATCACCGCGAACAGGGTAAAGGTGTACTCGCCCGCCGAACTGGCGTTGAGACCAATCGGCACGAAGCCGGCCACGGTCACCAGCGTGCCGGTGAGCATCGGAAACGCCGTGGAGGTATAGGCGTAAGTCGCCGCCTGCTCCTTGGTTTCGCCTTTTTCCAGGCGCGTGATCATCATCTCCACCGTGATCATCGCGTCATCCACCAGCAGGCCGAGGGCGATGATCAACGCGCCCAGCGACACACGTTGCATGGTGATGCCGCTGTATTCCATGAACACGAATACCAGCGCCAGCACCAACGGGATCGAGCACGCCACCACCAACCCGGCGCGCATGCCGAGGCTGATAAAGCTCACCACCAGCACGATGATCACCGCCTCGAACAGTGCGCTGGTGAAGCCGCCGACGGCCTCTTCCACCACTTCGGCCTGGTCGGACACCTTGTGCACGCCGACGCCCACCGGCAGGTCGGCGGTCAGCTCGTCCATGCGCCCGTGCAGGGCCTTGCCGAACGACTGGATATTGCCGCCTTTCTGCATGGCGATGGCCAAGCCAATCGCCGGTTTGCCGTTGAAGCGGAACATCGGCCGCGCCGGGTCCACATAGCCACGGCTGATGTCGGCAATATCCGCCAGCCGATAGAAACGGTCATTGAGGCGCAGGTTGACGTTGGCCAGGTCTTTCTCCGAGGCAAACTGCCCGGAGGTGCGCACGGAGATGCGTTCGGGTCCTGCCTCGATCACCCCGGCGGGGGTCACGGCGTTTTGCGATTGCAGGCTTTGCACGACCTGGCGCTGATCAATGCCCAGGGCCGCGAGTTTGCGCGTGGAGAAATTCAGGTAAATCACTTCGTCTTGCTGGCCGATCATCTCGACCTTGCCCAACCCCGGTACCGAACGGATCTCGGCGCGCACCTGCTCCACGTAGTCACGCAGTTGGCGCATCGACAGGCCATCGCCGGTAAAGGCGTACACCGAGCCGAACACGTCACCGAATTCATCGTTGAACGACGGCCCCTGCAAGCCCTGGGGGAAGGTGCCGCGAATGTCATCGATCTTCTTGCGGACCTGGTACCAGATCTCCGGAATGGCCTTGGCACTGGTGGTGTCCTTGAGGAACACGAACACCGTGGACTCGCCAGGCCGGGTGTAGCTTTTCACGTAGTCGAGGGAGTCGAGCTCTTCGAGTTTCTTCTCGATGCGGTCGGTGACCTGCTTGAGGGTTTCTTCCTGGGTCGCGCCCGGCCAGCGGGTCTGGATCACCATGGTCTTGATGGTGAACGAGGGGTCCTCTTCACGGCCCAGGTTCATGTACGAGAACACGCCCATCAGCAGCGCGACGAACATCAGGTACCAGACGAAGGACTGATGCTTGAGGGCCCAGTCGGATAAGTTGAAGCTCCCTTTCATCGCGGGCTGTCCTCGTCGATTTTGACTTTTTGCCCGGGTTTCAGGCTGTTCACGCCAGCAGTGACAATGCGCTCGCCGGGTTTGACGCTGCCATTGAGCAAGGCGCTTTGAGCATCACGGCTGATGACCGTGACCTCACGCGGTTGCACGGTCTGGCTCTGGGTGTCGAGCAGCCAGATGCGGGTCTTGCCGTCCACTTCCTGCAAGGCGCTCAGGGGCAGCTCGATGCGCGGGGCGATGGCGGTGCTCAAGGTCACGCTGATGGCGGTGCCCAGGCGGAACGCGGCTGGGGTTTCGGCCAGGCTCAGGCGTGCGCGACGGGTGCGCGTGGCGCTTTGGGCCTGGGGTTCGATCTCACGCACCACGGCGGTGGTGTGCACGCTGGGGTCCAGTTGGCCGGCGACCAGGAACACCACATCGGCAGGCAAGCGTTCAGCCAGGCCGGCGGGCAGGTCGATCACCGCTTCCTTGATGTCCGGACGGGCCAGGGTCACCACCTGCTGGCCGGCGCTGACCACCTGGCCGGCCTCGGCATTCCAGGCGGTGACGATGCCGGCATGGTCGGTGCGCAGTTCGGCGTAGTTGAGCTGGTCCTTGGCCTGGTTGACCGAAGCACGAGCCTGGTCGAGGGTCGCCTGGGTGGTTTTCAGGTCGGTCTGGGCCACATCCAACTGGGCCTGGGCGCCGACGCCACGGTTGAACAGTTCCTGTTGCCGGCGAGCATTGGCCTGGGCGTTGATGAACTGCGCCTGCACGCGCGCCAGGTCGCCCTGAGCAGCGCGTAATTGGTTCTGCTGGTCGGTGGGATCAAGCACGGCGAGCAAGGCACCCTTCTCCACTTCGGCACCGACATCCACGGCGCGACGGGCGATGCGGCCAGGCACGCGGAAACCCAGGTTGCTTTCGTAGCGGGCCTGGATGGTGCCGGCGAAACGACCGAGGTTTTCCTGGTCTTCGGCCTTCACTTCCATGGACAGCACCGGGCGTATGGGTTCAGGCGGCGCCTCTTCCTTGGAGCAGGCCACCAGCAACAGGCTGGCGGCAACAATGAGCGTCAATTGCTTCATGGCTGCGCTCCGGGTTGGGCGATCTCGACGACCATGCCGGGGTGCAGCAATTGCCCACCGGCTATCACGACTTTTTCACCGCCTTTGAGGCCCTCGCCGATGATCACTTTGCCGGTGAGGTAGCGCGCCACGGTGACCTTGTGCAACTGTGCCTTGCCTTCGCCGTCCACCAGCCACACGGCTGGCTCGTTGAGGTCTTTGGTCAGCGCCGACCAGGGCAGCTCGATGCTCGCCTTGGCCGGGCCATTGGCCGTGGCGCTGACCACCGAGCCCAGCTCCATGCCCTTGGGCAGGCTTTGCAGGGCGATCTTCACTTGGACGGTGCCGGTATTGGCGGCCACGGCGGGCGTGACTTCGCGGACTTTGCCCACGGCCTTGATGCTCGGGTTGTCCAGCAGGCTCACCGTAATCGGCGCGTCGGGCGGCGGCTCCACCAGCAGGGACTCATACACATTGAACACGGCGTCACGCTCGCCATCGCGGGCCAGGCTGAAGATTGGCACGGTGGCCTGTACCACTTGGCCGACTTCGGCCTGGCGCGCGGTGATGATGCCCGGGGCATCGGCAATCAGCGAGGTGTAGCCCAATTGTTCGCGGGCATTGGCCAACTGCGCCTGGGCAGCGGCCAGGGCACTTTGACTGCTGCGCAGCGCGGCCTGGGCGGCGTCATATTCGCTGCGGCTGGTATAGCCTTTGGGCAAGAGTTTTTCCTGGCGCACAAAGGCGGCGGCGGTCTGCTTGACGCGCGCCTGTTCGGCCACGACCTGGGCCTGGGCCGAATCGACGTTGGTCTGCAAATCCTTGGGGTCAAGCTTGGCCAGGACTTGCCTGGCCGTGACGCGGTCGCCTACGTCGACCATGCGCTGGATGATCTTGCCGCCCACGCGAAAGGACAGATCGGTTTGCACCCGCGCCTGGATATCACCGGTCAGCGTGACCGCCGCGGCGAAATCCGCCGACTGCACGGTTTGCACGAACACCCGTGAATGCTGCTTGGGCTCGGCTTTGTCTTGGCCGCAGCCGCTGAGCAGCGCCAGGAGGCCAAGGCTGAAAATAAATGTCGAGGTGCGACCGCCCATGCAGGCTCCTTTTGCGTGATGCCGACGTGCAAGTGTGTATGCGACTGTGAGCTTAGATCAGGGTTCCTTATCTGCATGGAGGATCCCATACTCCAATGGTTCCCATGCTGACTAAATACATATGCTTAAAACCCTGGCGGTGGCCAATTACCGCTCGATCAACAAATTGGTGGTGCCCCTGGACCGGCTGAACCTGGTGACCGGGCCCAATGGCAGCGGCAAGTCCAACCTGTATCGCGCCCTGCGCTTGCTGGCCGAAACCGCCCAGGGCGGGGTGATCAATGCGTTGGCCCGTGAAGGCGGGCTGGATTCGACCTTCTGGGCCGGGCCGGAAACCATCAGCCGGCGCATGCGCAATGGCGAAGTACCGGTGGAGGCCGTGGTCGCCCAAGGCGTCAAACGCTTGCGCCTGGGCTTTGCCGGGGAGGACTTCAGCTACGCCATCTCCCTGGGCATGCCCATCCCGGTTCCCGGCAGCGAGTTCAAACTGGACCCGGAGATTAAAAAAGAATGTATCTGGGCCGGCCCCCTCTACCGCCCGGCCAGCCTGCTGGTTCAGCGTTCGGGGCCGATGGTACGCGCCCGTGATGGCCGCGCCTGGGACGTACTGGCCCAGCACACGCCCAACTATCACAGCCTGTTCGATCAGGTCGGCAGCCTGCGCGGTTCGCCGGAAGTATTGCTGCTGCGCGAAAGCATCCGTGGCTGGCGCTTCTATGATCACTTTCGCAGCGATGTGGATGCGCCGGTACGCCAGCCGCAATTAGGCACGCGCACGCCGGTGCTGCATCACGACGGTCGGGATTTGGCGGCCGCGTTACAGACGATTCGCGAAGTGGGCGATGTCGAGGCGTTGCAGCACGCGGTCAGTGATGCCTTCCCCGGCGCACGGTTGCATATCGAACCGTTGCAGGGCGGACGCTTTGCCATCGAGTTCTATCAGGAAGGCTTGCTGCGCCCGTTGTCGGCGGCGGAACTGTCGGACGGCACCCTGCGCTACCTGCTGCTGATCGCCGCGCTGCTGACGCCCCGGCCACCGACCATGATGGTGCTGAACGAACCTGAGACCAGCCTGCACCCGGACTTGTTGCCGGCACTGGCGCGCTTGATTATCCAGGCCTCGAAGCAGTGCCAGGTGTGGGTGGTGAGCCATGCCAGCCGGTTGATTGCGGCGTTGCAGCAGGATGAGGGGTGTAATTCGATTGTGTTGGAGAAGGTGATGGGGGAAACGCGGATTGTGGGGCAAGGGATGCTGGATGCGCCGGCCTGGCATTGGCCGGAGTAGGAGCGAGCTTGCTCGCGAAAAACGTCAACGATAACGCAGCGCTATCTGGTAGCCCGCGTTGCCTGTGCGTTCTTCGCGAGCAAGCTCGCTCCTACAAGGACGGGGTGATCAATCAGCCCTGCCACTTACCGCCTTCAACAATCACACTCTCAGGCTTGGTGTCGTCGCTCAGCTCTTTGCGCACATATTGGTCATAAAGCTTGAGCAGAAACTTCTCCTCACCCAACTTCGCCAACTCCGCATTCACCCAGTCACGCAGCTCGGTATTGCCCTTCTTCACCGCCGGGGCAATCGGCGCTTCATCCCCCAGCTTCTCTTCCAGCACGCGGTAGCCAGGGTTCTGCTTGGCCCAGCTGAACAACACCAGATTATCCTGCGCATACGCATCCCCACGGCCAGCCGACAGCGCCTGCAGCGACTCGGAGTTCTTCTCGAACTTGAGCAGCTTCCAGTCCGGGTGGTTCTTGGTCAGCCAGATATCCGCCGTGGTGCCGGTGGTGACGATGGTCGTGCGGGTTGCCAGGTCGTCCAGGCTTTTGACGGCGCTGTCATTCGGCACCAAGGCCTGCACCGCGACTTTCAGGTTGGGATTGGTGAAGTCCACCGCTTCCTTGCGTTCAGGCGTCACGGTCATGTTGGCGAGGATCAGGTCCACCTTGTCGCTTTGCAGGAAGGGAATGCGGCTGGCCGGTTCCACGGCGACAAATTCCACCTTGTTTTCGTCGCCCAGCAGGTCCTTGGCGAATTGCCGGCCAATGTCGGTATCGAAGCCGACATAACGACCGGCTTCGTCCACAAAACCGAATGGCGGCTTGTCGGTAAACACACCGACAATCAGCTTGTCCCGCGCTTTGATTTTGTCGATGTAGCTCACAGCCGCGGGTTTTACCGGCTCTTCGGCCTTTTTATCGCAGCCGGCCAGCAAGGCGACGGCAAACAGTGGCAGCAGTAACTTTTTCATATCAGCTCCAGTTCCTTGATCTTTTTGGGCAGTGTTGAAACAAAGGAGAACTTCTCCAGGAACTGCTGCGCGCGTGCGGTCTGCGGGTTCGTAAAGAATGCCTCGGGGGTGTTGTGTTCGAGGATGCGACCGGCCTCCATGAACACCACGCGGTCGGCGACGGCGCGGGCGAAGGCCATTTCGTGGGTAACGATCAGCAAGGTCATGCCATCGCGGGCCAGGCCCTGGATCACTTCCAGCACTTCCTTGACCATCTCCGGGTCGAGGGCCGCGGTGACTTCGTCAAACAGCATGACCTGGGGGTTCATGCACAACGAACGGACGATGGCGATGCGTTGTTGCTGGCCGCCGGAGAGCTGGCGGGGGAAGGCGTCGCGCTTGTCGGCCAGGCCCACGCGCTCCAGCAGTTTTTCCGCCTGCTCACGGGCCTCCCGGGGGTCGCGCTTTTGCACTTTCAGCGGGCCGAGCAGGATGTTGTCGAGCACGCTCATGTGCGGAAACAGATGGTAGCTCTGGAACACCATGCCGATGTCCTGGCGTACCTGGCGCCAGTCGGTGGTTTTATCCAACAGCTCAAGGCCTGCAAACCGCAGACTGCCGCTGTGTGCCACTTCCAACCCGTTTAAACAACGCAGCAAAGTGCTTTTGCCACAACCGCTGGGGCCGAGGATCACCACTACCTCGCCGCTTTGCACGATCAGGTCGATGCCCTTGAGCACCTGCGTCTCGCCGAAGAATTTGTTGAAACCCTGAAACTCGATCAATGCGCTCATGCTTGGGCCCAGCGCCGTTCCAGCACCTTGGAGGCGGCTGACAACGGGTAGCAGATAAAGAAGAAAAACAGGAACAGCGCGCCATAAATCAATACCGACTCGTAGGTACGCTCGATGATTTGCTGGCCGACCTTGATCACATCCACCACGCCGATCAGCACCGCCAGGGAGCTGGTCTTGATGATGCGCGTGTACACGTTGATGGTCGGCGGCGTCATGCGCTTGAGGGCCTGGGGCAGCAGTACATAGCCGTACAACTGTGGGCCGGACAGGCCAATCGACAGGCCCGCTTCGCGCTGGCCACGGGGCAGCGAATGCAACGCGCCACGCACCACTTCGCCCACCTCGCTGGCGCCCCATAACGACAGCACCAGCACCGCACACCAGAAACTCGGAATGCTCAGGCCGAAGAAAATCGGCAGGCCAAAAAACAGCAGGTACAACCACACCAGCACCGGAATGGCGCGGAACAGTTCCAGGTAAACCCGCAGCACGCCGTTGAGCGCCTTGTTATTCAAGGTGCGCAGCACGCCGTAGAGCACGCCGCCCACCGTACTGAAGGCGATGCTCAAAAACGAAATCGACAGGGTTTGCGCAGCGCCCTTGCCCAGTTGCGGCAACGACACCCAGAGCAACTCAAGACCCGAACTGGCCATGCTGGAGCCTCCTTTCCAGGCGGCTGAGCAACAGCGACAACGGCAGGAACAACAGCACGCAAATCAGCGTCAGCACGGCGAGCATTTCGTAGGTCTTGTAGTAGAGAGCGATGTAGCTCTTGGTGGTGTAGAGAATCTCCGGCACCGCCACCGCCGACACCACGGTGGTTTCCTTGAGCAGAAAAATGAAATTGGCGAACAGCGCCGGCAGGCTGAGGATGCCGGCCTGGGGCAGAATCACATGGCGCAGCAGTTGCCAATCGGACAGGCCAATGGACTTGCCCGACTCAATCTGCGCCAGCGGCACCGCTTCCACACCGGCGCGCAGCACCTCGGTGAGGTAGGCGCCGCCCAGAAAGGTCATGGTGATAATCGCCGCCCAGAACCCGGAAATATTGAAACCCAGGGCCGGCAGCGCAAAGTAGACGAAGAACAGTTGGATCAACAGCGGCGTGTTACGCGCCAGTTCCACATACAGCGACACCAGGCGCGACAGGTACGGCGTGCGAAACACCAGCAGCGCAGCGTTGATCAGCGCCACCAGCAAGGACGTGGCAATGGCGATCAGGCCGACTTGCAGCGTCACACCCACAGCCTTGAGAAACGCCGGCAGGGTGCTGAGGATAAAAGCGAAATCGAAGGTCATGTGCAGTCCATATCGCCGCATGGGTAATGCCGCGAGCGCAGTCCGTGCCGACGTGGATAACGTCAGCTAGCGCGAACTTTAAAGGTATAAAAACCAAAGTTTAAATACCGAAATAGCATATTTATATCACTCGAAAACCTAACCTCTGCGGGAGCTGGCTTGCCTTCGATCGTTCCCACGCTCTGCGTGGGAATGCAGCCCAGGACGCTCTGCGTCTGCTCTAAAGTCGTGACGCAGAGCGTCACAGGAGACGTTCCCACGCGGAGCGTGGGAACGAGCAAAAAAACGCCGACGCTGTAGTAGCCGTCGGCGTTGAAACCTTGAAGAGGGTTTTGGCTTACATCAGAACGCTGGCACCACCGCGCCGTTGTACTTCTTATCGATGAAAGCTTTGACTTCCGGGCTGGTCAGGGCCTTGGCCAACTTCTGGATAGCATCGCTGTCCTTGTTGTCCGGGCGGGCTACCAGGAAGTTTACGTACGGCGACTTGGCGTCTTCGATGATCAACGCGTCCTTGGCCGGGTTCAGGCCAGCTTCCAGGGCGTAGTTGGTGTTGATCAGGTCGAGGTCAACCTGGTCCAGCACCCGTGGCAACAGGGCCGACTCCAGCTCTTTGAACTTCAGGTTCTTCGGGTTGCTGGCGATGTCTTTCGGCGTAGCCAAGGCGTTGGTCGGGTCTTTAAGGGTGATCACGCCGGCCTTTTGCAGCAGCAACAAGGCGCGGCCGCTGTTGGAGCCTTCGTTCGGAATCGCCACGGTGGCGCCGTCTTTCAGATCTTCGATTTTCTTGATCTTTTTCGAGTAGCCGCCGAAGGGTTCAACGTGCACGCCCACCACGGTAACCAGGTTGGTACCTTTACCCTTGTTGAAGTTTTCCAGGTACGGCAGGGTCTGGAAATAGTTGGCGTCCAGACGTTTCTCAGCAACTTGCACGTTCGGCTGTACGTAGTCGGTAAAGACTTTGATCTGCAGGTCCACACCTTCCTTGGCCAGGGTCGGCTTGATCAGCTCGAGAATTTCGGCGTGCGGGATAGGCGTAGCGGCCACCACCAGTTTCTCATTGGCCTGGGCGAAGCCGGCAGTCAGGGCAGCCGCCAGAGCGGTAAACAACAGAACCTTTTTCATGCAATGTCCTTCTAACGACCGTTTTTATGTGAGGTGCCAGCGAAGTGCTATCGCGGCGTGGGAAGGACAATACCTAGATTTTTTATTCCCGAACAATATCTTTTATTCACGTTGATATTCCATTTTGCTCATACAGGAATTTACGCACCGATTCCTGCTCGGCTGGGCTGGCGCTGGCAAAAATTCGTCGCACTTGCTCCAGCGGTGAACCCGCCACCGGCAAGTTCAAATGCTCGGGCAAGATTTCATCGCCACTGCTGACCAGCAAGGCAAAGTGAATGACGTTTTCCAGTTCACGGGTATTGCCCGGCCAAGTGTGGCGTTCCAGCACCTGCTGGGCGGCGTCGCTGATCAGTGGCACAGGGAGGTCCAGGCGCTGGCTGTAGATGCCGAGGAAATATTCGGCCAGGGACAAGATATCCCCCACCCGCTCGCGCAGCGCTGGCAGGTCCAACCGGCCTTCGCTCAAGTAATGAAACAGACGCTCGTGAAACTTACCGACGGCCACGGCCTGCGCCAGGTCGATGCTGGTGGCAGCCACCAGGCGCACATCCACCGGGCTGGGCTGATGGGCACCGACACGGGTGACTTCGTGGTTTTCCAGGGCCGCGAGCAACTTCACCTGGATCGGCAGCGGCAAGTCGCCAATCTCATCCAGGTACAAGGTGCCGCCATTGGCCGAGCCGAACCAGCCCGCCCGGCTGCTCGCCGCGCCACTGTGGCTACCCGCGGCATAGCCGAACAACTCGGCATCGGCATAGGTGGGGCTGATGGCGCCACAGTTGACCGAGACAAACAGGCCAGTGCGGTCACTGCCACGATGGATGTGCCGCGCCAGCAATTCTTTACCGCTGCCGGTTTCACCGCGAATCAAGACGGGTAAAGCGCGCGGCGCCAGGCTTTCCAACTCTTCACGCAGTTGGCGTGAGCGTGGGTCGACGAACACCAGCGCCTTGGCGCGGATGCTCAACGGGCTTTTTTCGGCATCAGGAAAGGTCAGCAGCGGCTGGCCGTATGTTTCATGCAGACTCATGGCAGGCTCCCGCCCCAATCCACTCAGGGACGGGGCGTTGAAAAAATATTAGGCGCTGCGCCGGGCGTGATGCTCGAGGCGATGTTGCAGGCGATAGAGGTAGGCAAAACCTTGCTCCCAGCGCCGGTGGCCGGACTTCACATTGATATGCCCGGCACCCGAGAGGATGCCGGCTTCGGCGCCCCACTGGCGCGCCAGTTCCAGAGCCCTGGGGGCGCTCACGGCACTGTCGTTGTCGGAGCTGACCACCTGGCTGGGGAATGGCAACAAATCGGTGGGAATCGGTGCGAAGTTACGCAGGGCGGGCGCACACGCCGGGCGCTCGACATCCGCAGGGGCTACCAGCAATGCGCCGCGCACCTGCCGCAAGACCTGCACGGGAGCGGTAGCGGCCCAGTGGGCCACGGTGATGCAACCCAGGCTGTGGGCGATCAGGATGACCGGTGTACTATCGGCAGCGATGGCCTCAGCCAGCGCGGCGACCCAGTCCTCACGACGGGGCGTCAGCCAATCGGCTTGCTCCACCCGCGCGCTGTTGGGCAAGCTGTTCTGCCAATGGGTTTGCCAATGATCTTCTGGCGATCCTTGCCAGCCCGGCACGATCAGATAACGAATCGACTCGCTGTGCATGGGTGTGCCCTCCTGCAGCGTTTAACGTTGCTGACCAGTATAGGGGCCGCTCAACAACCAAATAAGGAATAAAAAGGAATTTATTAATAACCATATGGAATTTATATTTTCCGAAATCTGTCAATGCTCAACCATCGCCCCTCTTCACCAAGGTGCCAGGGGCGATAGCGGCAGCGCAGACTGTCAGCAGGTGGATTCACGCAAGCCACTGCTAGTGGCTCGCCACGCTTTGCCGACTCAACGCGAATGATGCATGGAGTGCTCTGCGCCGATGGTGACGCCAAATTTATTACTCATTGGCATATAAAAATCGTGAACTTTCATATAGTTTTTTGCATAATCCTCAGGTAATAAAAGACGCGCATTCATGAGTTCTGTAAGCTCATTAATGATCGGAAAAATCCCATATTCTTCTTGCTCCAATACATCACCAAACATTCTCGGCCCGGTGACCTCGAATATCTTCGTTTCATACGCCTTATAAGCCTGCTGTTCTGCGGCGGTCGCCCTCTCCTTAAGGAAAGGTCGATGATTGGCAAACCAAGATTCGTTGGCTTTATACCGCTGATATGACTCTTCTAAAATCTTATCAAATAACGGATTGCCCGGATGACTTGCGAAGTTGCTGGTATTAAACCCTTCAAAGTCTGTGGCTGCATAAGTCACTGGCGAGTTCAACAGAATATCATTGGGCGTGGCTTTCAGCGTGACCTCTCCCACGTTAAATTCCAATGTATCGTCCGTATCCAAGTAAATGCCACCGTATTTCTTCATCAAGGCCACGCGCATCACGTCCGATGACGCAGATAAATTCTGCCCTTGCCCTGAACGAAAATACTGATACATCTCCCCATACTTTCCAGCATTCAGCTCTTGAAAGGCTTCATCTTCCTTCAAGTTATGCACTTCAAGCCCACCGACTTTGTGATCAAGCCCCGCCTTTATTTTCTGGAACGCCTCTGCATCATTGGCATCCACATGAACGATTGATTTATAACCAGGACTTTTTCTGGAGTTTTCCATGATATTTTCGAGCAAGTGCTCTGGCATTTCATTACCGGCCCAGAAGTAGTGGATCACCTTGGGCACTTCTGTCGCGCCGGACGGTAGCGAAGGCAGCCGCGGTATCTTGAAGGTCTTGTTTATCATTGAAGCCGGGGAGTCTTTGCTGCCTGCCAGCGCTTTGGCCTTTGAACCAACTTGCCAGTTTCCTCGACCGTCACGCCAATAAAACAGGTCATTGACTTGACCATTTTCTCTAAGCCCGCGCCAAAGGCCTGCCTGTATGTCATACGTGACTTTCGTGCCGTATTGGCCCACAAAAACCATGTAGTCTTTAGAGAACATTTGATGGACACCGTCCATGGGAAGCGTGAGTTCATCAAGGATCGCCGGTGTCGAAACGGGACTCAGCGGGTACCCAATATGCCCGTTCACATGCCGTGGCGGGTTGAAGAACGGGCGGCCTTGTTCATTCACTTGAGCGGGCGCCTGGGCGGCGGCATCTACCTCTGTTGCCAGGCCACCGCCGGCCATCCGCCCGGTCACTTTCGCAAGCGGCGCCGCTGCGTGTGTGGCCAACGGCGGTACCGCGTTCAACACCCCAAAAACGATACGGTCAGAGGCTGTCGCTTTACCTTTGACGGCATCGTCAATGCCGATACCTGCCTGGGTGGCGCCGGCAGCCAGGAAGAAAACATCCAGCGCTATCGCTACCTCCGGCATCACCAATGCCAGCGGCGTCATGAACATGGCGACCTTCGTGGCTTCTTCAACAAGCTGCAGGGCTTTGTTCTTGTTGTAGTCACCGTCACTGACAATCGCATTTTGCGCATCCGAATACGACCGCGCCTTTTGTCGAACCTTGATGGCCTCAAAAGGATCGTTGCTTATCGGCTCAACCGAAACGTAGCGCTCCGGCACCCAGCCATTGAGCGTGCCAAGGATAGACCTCCCGGCCGCCTGATGATCAGACCAGGTGCCCATCCCTACCAAGGTTTGACGTACACCGTCTGAAAAAATCCTTTCGGCCTGGTCCTCCAGCGAAAAGTGCGACAACAAGGATTCGCGCTTTGCCGGATCACTGGCTTGCTTAGCCAGCCAATTGCTTATTTGTTGCGGGTTATCGAAACGATGTATTGGCGAGGAGTTGCCTGGGATGTAAAGCAATGTCAGCTGGGTTTTCCGGTCGGTCACGCACATCAGGTCGGTCGACTCAAACCCATTGATGCTCAGCAAGCCGATGTCCAGGTCCGGGTCCGGGTCCTTCACGGCAGCCTCTTTAAAGTCCTGGACCGTCAGCTCGGACCAATCCTTTTGCGCCACAGGCCCCAACGCACGCTGGGCGAGTGCGGTCTCGGCAGGGCCAAGGGTCCCTTCCAGGCGTTGCAGATTGATGGCTTTGACAAAGGAGATTTTACTCAATGCCGCATAAGAGTCGGTGTGCTTGTCCCAAAACCCATCAAGGGTTTTCTTATACATGTTGGTCCGGTCTGTATCCCAGACTAATGACTTGAAGCCATCTACCGGTATGGACACGCGAGTGTCGGCATTATACGGCGCATCGCCCGGCGCACTCGGTTCCCGATAAATACCTTGGCGACTATTTGCTTCCTGCACCCAGCCGTCGATCTTGTTGTACACATACACCACTGGCGAAAAGTATTTGCCAATTTTTACAAACCAGTTTTCATTATCTTCAATCGTTACATCTTGCCTGTTTTTCAATGCCGCTTGTGTCAGGGTGATTTTTTCCACTACTTCCTTTTCATCTTCACTGTCACTTTTAAATGTCACCAAATAGGTCTTATCAGGGTCAACATCCACGCCCCATTGCTGCTTTATCTTTTCAGTTAAAATGCTGGAAATTTCTTTTTCTGGCGTTACAAAGTCGGAGGAATGCTTGCTGATATAAGTTTCCAAATCCGCATTTTTCTTCAATACCGAACTGACGCCGCCTGGCACAGGCTTTGCTTGAGCACTCTGCAATACACTATTCTTCCTCTGATAATCAGCCAGCGAGGGCAAGATACAGGCCGATGGATGTTTGAGACCCGGCGCTCGATAGTTTGAAGATGCCATTACGGGAGGCTTTTCTTCAGGTTTTTCAACCTCTACAGGCGGATTAACGAACGTGCTCACCACTTGAACAGGAAACCGTATAGACATGTATTACTCCATTAATTAAATCACTCCATGCGCCGACCAGCATAAGCATGCTCCCGAAAATTGCACGCTCGAAAACATGTAAATTCTTTACCTATGCAACATCTGTAAATACGTAGCCCTTAAATAAAAAAAGGCCGCACCCTGCCAAGGAAAGCGGCCCAAAAACTGTCGAATTCTTTTGAAACTAACGCGCGGTGATCACCGACAACTTGGTAATCCCTGCGCGCTCGATCGAGGCCATGGCGCGCGCCACTTCGCCGTAATTCACCCCGTCGTCAGCCTGCAGTTGCACCCGCACATCGGGGTCCTTGGCCTTGGCCGCCTGCAGGTTGAATTCCAGCAGGTCCGGCTCGATGGCGTCCTTGTTGATAAACACTTTGCCTGCGCCGTCGATGCTCACCACCAGCGGGTCTTTCTGCTCAACCGGCGCCACGGCCTGGGTCTTGGGCAGGTTGATCGGGATGGAGTTGGTCAACAGCGGCGCGGTGACGATAAACACCACCAGCAGCACCAGCATCACGTCCACCAGCGGCGTGACGTTGATCTCGCTCAGCACCTCATCACTGTCTTGCGTAGAGAAGGCCATTCAGGACGCCTCCTTTACTTTCTGCGGGCTGCCGGCGCTGGCCTTGGCCAACGTCGGATGCAGCAGCACGCGGAACGCGTTTTTCTGCGCCAGGCTGTAGAAGTCGTGGGCAAAGTCATCCAGGTCTGCCGCCGTCAGCTTCAGGCGACGCAGGAAGTAGTTGTAGACCAGCACCGCAGGCACCGCGACGGCGATCCCCACGCCGGTCGCGACCAACGCCGCCCCGATCGGGCCTGCCACGGTTTCCAGGCTGGCGGACCCGGCGGCGCTGATCCCCTTCAGCGCCTCCATAATGCCCCACACGGTGCCGAACAGGCCGATAAACGGCGAGGTGCTGCCGATACTGGCGACTACGGCCAGGCCGGTTTCCAGAGAGCGACGCTCACGCACGATCTGCTGGCGCAGGGCGCGTTCGAGGCGGTCTTGATGGTTGATTGCCTGGCTCAAGTCCGCAACATGGGTGGCGTCTCCCACCTGGATCGCCGCGTAACCGGCCTGGGCCACACGCGCAGCGGCGCCGGGCTGGGTTTCGGCAAGTTCTGCGGCGGCATCGAGGCTCGATGCCGCCCAGAACTGTTTGTGAAACTTGCGATCCTGAGCCTTGAGGCGACCAAACTGCACGCCCTTGAGCAAGGCCAGGCCCCAGGTCGCGACCGAAAAGGCCACCAGCAGCCAGATCACCGCGCTTTCGATGGATTCAAGTGGAGATGCCAATGCCATGATGTTTTCCTTCTGCGCCGCTGAATAATTAATGAATCTTGAAATCGATGGGCACGCTGACCCAGCCGTTCTGGGCCACATCGCCCTGCTTGGCCGGCACGAAACTCCAGCGTTTCACCGCCGCCAATGCCGCGTCATCCAACTGCTGGCGACCGCTGCTTTTTTGCACCTGGATCTCACCCGGCTTACCGCTGGCCAGCACCTGCACCCGCAGCAACACCGTGCCTTCCCAACCGCGACGCTGAGCCAGTGACGGGTACTCCGGCGCCGGGTTCTTCAGGTACGCGGCGTTGGCTGACGCGGGTGTCACCGGGGCGGGCGCCACGGGCACTGGCGCAGCGGCGGGTGCTGGCGTCGGTGGTGTTGGCACTGGCGGCGGCTCGACCGCTTTGGGTACAGGCTTGGGCGCAGGTTTAGGCGCGGGCTTGGGTTTGAGAACCGGTTTGGGTGGCGCCGGCTTGGCGGCCAACTCATCCACCACCGGCGGTGGTGGTGGTGGCTCGACAACAGGCGGCGGTGCTGGCGGTGGCGGCTCAACCAGCGGCGGTGCCGGCTGGGAAAACTCGATGGTCATCGGTGGAATTTCCGGCGGCACAATCGGCAGCACCGGCGTGGGCTTCTGACTCACCCAATAGATCACCGCGCCATGCAAGGCCAACACCAACAGCCCCAGCAGGATGCCTTCGCGGCGGCTGGAGAAACGCTTCGGAGTCTTTTGCAGACGCAATTGCCCCAACGGCGCGCGGTGCGGCCGGCCAAGGTCGACCAACTCACCACTCGGTGCCTGGCGCCACTGCGCCTCGTGTGCACTGACGGCGGTCTGGACATTGCCCATTGATTCACTCCCTGCGGTTCTGAAAACCGACGGGCCTGTAAGCAGCGCCGTCTAGGGCTGAATCATCGGGGCCAGACACTTATCTCTTAAAGTAATCTTTAAAGTTATACATAGATCAAAATTGAATAATCATGACGGCCACCCGGCGCCAGCCCGCGTCCGTCGTGGCCTGGCGCCCAGCGGCTATTTTTCGATGCTTTCAAGGCATGCAAAATATTCGGCAAAGGTATCGGTCAGTGCGGGTTTCCAGCGCATAACGCGAGCAATTCGCTCAGCAATGTCTGCCCCGCCGCGCCGAGGCCACTGCGGCCATACAAGGCCAGTCGCACGCCGTGTACCGGCGGCAAGCCACTTTCCGGGCCGAGTATGCGATGGCCCGGTTGCAACACCCGCTCAGGCAATAAACTGATGCCCAAGCCTGCCGCCACCGCCGAACACACACTGGCCAGGCTGGCGCTGCAATAGCCAATGCGCCAACGCCAACCGGCTCGTTCCAGATGGTGGAGCATGTCGTTGCGATACAGGCCGCCTACCGGAAAGGCCACCAGCGGCAGCGGGTCACGACCCAGCGCCGGCGTGCTGAGGCTGTCGACCCAATACAAGGGCTCGGGCCACGACGCTACACAGTCGTCGCTGTCGCCCATCTGCTTGACCAACAACACGTCAAACTCACCGCCCCGATACTGACGCTGCAATTCGGGGCCCAGCCCGCTGGTGACTTCCAGTCGAACCCGTGGATAAGCCACGACGAACGCCGAAAGCAGCGGCATCAGGCGCTCGGCAGCAAAGTCCTCCGGCACGCCGAGGCGCAACACGCCGTCGCTTTGCTGGTTGATCAGCACATCGGCGGCTTCTTCATGCAGCGCCAGAATGCGCCGGGCATAGGCGAGCAGACGTTCACCCTCAGTGGTGGGCACCACACGGCGCTGGTCGCGATCGAGCAACTGGCACGTCACCGCGTCTTCCAGACGGCGGATCTGCTGGCTGACGGTAGACTGGGTCAAATGCAGGCGCTCGGCGGCGCGGGTGAAATTGCCGCAGTCCACCACGGCGACAAAGCTGCGCAACAACACGGGATCGAACACACTCATCACCATTGCGTTTGCCACTGGTTGGCATGGTTATATTTAATTTCAGCATACCTTGGCGCCTCGCCATACTCATCCCCCCTTTGCCCACGCGGACCCTGCCTACCATGACGCTGAACACGACACTCGCCGGACGACTTGCCGGCTGGGGCCTGCTGGTGGTGCTTGGCCTGAACCTGCGCCCCATCCTCAGCTCCATCAGCCCCTTGCTCGGTGAGATTCGCCAGGCCACCGGCTTGAGCTTCCAAAGCAGTGCCTTGCTCACCAGCCTGCCGGTGATCTGCATGGGGTTGGTGGCACTGGTGGGCGTGCGCGTGGAGGCTCGCTTGGGCGAGCGGCGCGGCATCGCCCTGGGCTTGTTGATGATTCTGCTGGCGTGCCTGGCGCGCTGGTTGATGGGCCAGGCTTCGGCGCTGCTGGTCACTGCGCTGCTCGGCGGCGCAGGCGTGGCGCTGATCCAGGCGTTGGTGCCGGCGATGATCAAGCGCGAATTCCATCACCGTGTGCCGGTGGCGATGGGGGTGTACTCGGCCTCACTGATGGCCGGCGGTGGGCTGGCGGCGCTGCTCAGCCCGGTGGTGGCCACGTACTTTCAGCAATGGCAGGCGGGATTGGGTGTGTGGCTCCTGCCGGCGCTGGGGGCACTGCTGCTGTGGGCCTGGCTGCCGCTGGGCGCGGCTCGAAATCCACAGCGGGCATCTGCGTTCAAAGGGTTACGCAACCGCCGCGCCTGGCTGCTGGCGCTGTATTTCGGCCTGGTGAATTGCGGCTACATGAGCATGGTGGCGTGGCTGCCCGCCTACTATCAGCAACTGGGTTGGGGCGTGCTGCCCAGCGGTTCATTGCTGGCGTTCATGACGATTTTTCAGGTGACTGCCGCCCTGCTGATGCCAGTGCTGGCGCAACGCGGTATCGACCGTCGCCCATTGCTCAGTATCAGCCTGCTGGCGCAAACCATCGGTTACCTGGGCCTGATCATTGCGCCGCAGGAATATCCTCACCTGTGGGTGGCCTTGTGCGGCTTCGGCCTGGGCGCCTGTTTCGCCCTGAGCCTGCTGCTGACCCTCGACCACCATCGCGACCCTCGCCAAGCCGGGCAACTGGCGGCGTTCGTGCAAGGCGTGGGCTTTTTGATCAATGCGATTTCGCCATGGCTGACCGGCTGGCTGCGCGAGCTTACCGGCCACTTTGTCAGCGCCTGGGTGGTGCTGACGGTGACGGTGGTGGCGATGCTGCTGGTGACGCGGGTATTCAGCCCGGCCACCTATCGCACCGACCTAGAAGTCGTAGCGCCCAGTCACGCCTAGGGTGCGCGGCGTGCCCAGCAGGCCCTCGTAACCGCCGTTACCACCGGTCCACAGGGTGGTGTAGTAGGTTTTGTCGAAGGCGTTTTTCAGCCATAGCGACACATCCCACTGCCCCTGGTCATAGTCGCCGCGCAAACCGGTGGACAGGTTGACCACCGCATACGCCGGGATCTGCCCGTAGTCGGAATCTTCCACCGTGCCCACCGCCTTGGAACGGAACGCGTAGCTGGCGGTGACGTAGGGTTCGAAGCCGTTCGCCAGGTTCCACTTGTACTCGCCGTTGGCATTGGCGATCCACTTGGAGGCGCCCACCACCTGATGGCCGCTCAAGTCGCAGGACGCCGGCGCCCCAGGGCGCAGGCTGGTTTCCGGCGGGCACGGCGCATCCTTGTAAGACAGGTACGTCACGTCATTGAAGGAGCCGTTGATGTTCAGGGTCAGGCCCTTGATCGGCACCAGGGTGCTTTCCACTTCCACGCCGCGCGAGCGCACCGAGCCGGCGTTGGTCAGGTACTGCACGCGGTTGTCCTGGTCGTAGGCGTTGGTCTGGTAGCCGTTGACCTGGGTCCAGAACAGGTTGGCATTGAGCTGCAGGCGGCGGTCCCACAAGGTGCTCTTGAAGCCCAGCTCGGCGTTGTTGGCGCGCTCGGTGCCGATCAGCAGCGAGTCGGCCCCGGCTGTCGGCGCAGACCCCACCGCCAGGTTCACACCGCCGGACTTCTCGCCATGGGACAGCGTCGCGTAGCCCAGCAGGTTTTCGTTGAAGTGATAACTGAGGTTGAGCAGCCCCGACGGCGTGGCGCTGTATTGCGACAGGTCGCCCGAGTCATAGGCTCCGGTACGCCCACGCCGCGCCATGGCGGCGGCCCCGCTGACCGCCGCGCCACCGACGGGCGCATTGCGCGTGACCCAGGCGCTTTTTTCTTCGTAGGTGCCGCGCACACCGGCGGTGAAATCCAGGCGCTCGGTCAGGTGCCAGGTGCCTTGGGCGAACAGCGCAAAGCTGTCGGTGCGGATATGCCCGTTGCCCACACTGCTCACATTGCTCAACGCACCGGCAGGCGTACCGTTCCAGATATCGGCCTTGGGCCCGTAGTAGGCAAAGGATTTGTTATCCAGGTCGGAGCCGAAGTAGTAGGCGCCGAGCACGTAATCGAAGAAGCCACCGCTGGGCGACGCCAGGCGGAATTCCTGGGACCACTGCTTATCTTCCACCGAAACTCCGGCGTTATACGACGCCGGTACGTTGAGGCCGTCATCGTTGCGCGGGGTGAAATTCCACCAGCGGTACGAACTCACGGAGGTCAGGGTGAAGTCGCTGGGCAGCGTCCAGTTGGCTTCCAGCGACGTACCGCCCTGGAACACCGTGACGTGCTGGTCGTTGTCCAGGTTGACCTTGCGATGGGTGCCGTCCACCAAGGTTGCGCCCGCCGCGTTGGCCCGGGATTGATACAGGTTGGTACCGTTGATGGTCGGCCCGGTGCTGTACAGCACGCGGGTGCCGGCGCTGGAGTCTTCTTCGTTGTAGTCGCCGATCCAACGCAGGTTGAAGGCATCGCTGGGCTTGTACAGCAGTTGCCCACGAAAGCCCTGGCGGGAGCCGCCGTTCAAATCATGGCCGTCGTGTTCGTTCTTGATGTCGCCGTCGCTGCGCGTGCGATAGGCCGAGAAGCGCCCCGCCAGCTCATCGGTCAGGGGGCCGGAAATCGTGCCCTTGGTCTGGAAATAACCGTCCTCGCCCAGGGAGGTTTCGATACTGCGCTCCGGGGTAAAACTCGGCGCACGGGTGCTGATATTGATCACGCCGGCAGTGGTGTTCTTGCCGAACAACGTGCCCTGGGGACCGCGCAAAACCTCAAGCTGCTCGATGTCCATCAGATCGAACACCGCCATGCCCGGACGCCCGAGGTAGACGTTGTCGATATACAGCCCCACGCTGCCTTCCAGGCCATCGCTGGCCGGGTTGTTGCCCAGGCCACGGATCGACACGCTGGACTGGCGCGCATGCATATAGGCGACGTTGACGCTGGGCACCAGTTGCTGCAAATCCTGGATGCGATACACCCGCTGGGTTTCCAGGGCCTGGCCGCCGACCACGCTCATGGGCGTCGGCACGGCCTGGGCACTTTCGGTACGCCGCCGGGCAGTCACCGTGACGGTTTCCAGTTGACCGCTGGCGCTTTCGCCCTTGCCAGCAGGCGCGGGGGTTTCAGCGGCCTGGGCCGGCGACCAACTGGTACTGCCGGCCACCAACATCGCCAGGGGCAAGGACTTGAACAGACTCATAAGCGGCTCCAGAACCCCGGAATACTCGTCGCCTCATATTCCTAAAGGTTATTTATTTATGTTTTTACGAACATTTACTGCATAAGAGATAGCCTTTATAAGGAGTCGACGTAATGCATAGCCAATGCATTTCCCGGATATTTTTGATGTGAAAAATGCATATCGACTTGCGCCAGCTTCGCCACTTCATCGCCCTCGCCGAACAGCGCAGTTTCGTCGCGGCAGCCGCAGCGGTGAACCTGTCGCAGTCGGCGTTCAGCCGTAGCATCCAGGCCCTGGAACACAGTGCCGGCTGCCAACTGGTGGACCGTGGCCGCAAAGACCTGGCGCCCACCAAGCAAGGCCAGGTGCTGCTCGAACATGCACGCCGCCTGGTCAGTGGCGCACAACAACTGGCCAACGAAATCAGCCAGTTCAATGGCCTGGAAGCCGGTGAACTGCGCTTCGGTTGCGGCCCCGCGCCGGCAGCTGGGTTAGTGCCACGTGCCATTGGCAGTTTTATCGGGCGCTACCCCAAGGCCCGTGTGCAGTTCCAGGTGGACGACTGGCAAAGCCTGAGCAAGCGCCTGCTCAGCGAAGAGTTCGAATTCTTCGTCGCCGACACCCGCCACTTCGAAGCCAACCCCGACTACCACACCCACCGCCTGCGCCCGCGCCGTTGGCACTTCTGCTGCCGCGCCGGCCACCCCTTGGCCGCGCGCAACAGCATCAGCGCCGCCGAGCTGATGAGCTACCCGCTGGCGGTAACCATCCGCCCGCCGAACCTGCGCAAAGTCATCGTCGACCTCAGCGGCCGACCGGATTACCAGCCCAATGTGGAATGCGAAAACGGCTACAGCCTCATGGGCGTGGTACTGCGCTCGGACGCCATCGGCATCGTCAGCGCCAACAGCGACGTGCTGCACATGGCGCGGGGTGAGTTGGTGTGTTTGCAGATTGAGGGATTGGACGAAAACCTGGAGGAGCGCTACACCCGCTACGGGATCGTCAGCCGCGCGGGGTATCGGTTGTCGCCGTTGGCGCAGGCGATGATTGAGCAGATCAAGGAGATTGATGCGAGGGACGAGGATGCTTATGCGCTGGAAAATATTGCGGTCTGACTATGCGGCGAACAGAGGCCCACTACCTCAGTGAAGTCATCATTAGATAACAAAGATCACCTACAAGAGGGTCTATAACCTTTTGACCCGCACGAGGAAGCGCGTTTGATGGACTGTATCTTTTGCAGCATTGCCCGCGGTACTGCTCCCGCCCATCTCCTATGGGAAGACCAGACCCACATGGCCTTTCTCTCCATATTTCCCAACACGCCGGGGTTCAGTGTCGTTATCCCCAAAGCCCATCGCGGCAGTTATGCGTTTGCCGAACCGGACACCGTGCTGTGCGACTTGGTCATTGCAGCCAAGAAGACGGCGACGCTTTTGGACAACGCGCTAAAGGGTGTCGCCAGAACGGGCATGATTCTGGAGGGTTATGGCGTCGACCATCTGCACGCCAAATTATTCCCGATGCACGGCACCGGGGAAGGCAGCGCCTTCAAAAAAATCAGCTCGACCCAGGACAAATATTTTGAGCGTTATGAAGGCTATGTCTCCTCCCATGACGCTGCCAGGGCAGACGATACAGCGCTGGCAGAACTGGCCGCTCACATCAGGTCCTTCGCCGAGTAAGCCAAAGGTAACCACGATGCGAAGCGAGCCGCTCTTGATCTTGATCTGCTTGTGATCTTGATCTCAGGCGCCCCGTTAAACCACGCTGGCCGGAATTCGACAGTGATTTGGGGGGTAAACCGGCAGGGATGCCGGTTTAGCCGCCCCGCGCCATGGATGGCGCGTGGCGGCGCCCCCCCAAATCACTGGCGGATTACGGGCACACCGAGCCCAAGCGAGGTGCCGAGTGGTGGGGCAAGAGCCCTTTGGTTACTTTGGGGCTTTTCCAAAGTGACCCGCCGTCGGGCGGAACCCTAAGTGGCCGTTACCGCAGGAATGGATATGTACTCGGTATGACTGTGTCGGCTGTCAGGCCGCCTTCGCGAGCAAGCCCGCTCCCACAGTTGGATCGTGGGGCGTCAGGTAGATGAGTGTCGGCTGGCTGGTCGTCATCGCAGGCAAGCCAGCTCCCACAATTTGATCGTGGGGCTTCAGGTAGATGGGCGTCGGCAGGCGGGCCGGCTTCCCCATTTGAAATGCATTCCCCTGTGGGAGCTGGCTTGCCTGCGATAGCGCCAGCAGCCACACCCATGCATTCCCTGCATAAAATCCAGACCTCAAATGCACTTGCCAGCCCCCCCTGCGAACGGCGAAAAAACGCTTCTGTCCTCCGTCCGGTAAACCCCCATGTCTGAACCAAAACCCGTGCGCAACGTGCTCTACATCATGTGCGACCAACTGCGCCGCGACTACCTGTCCTGCTACGGCCATGCCCATCTGCACACGCCGAATATCGACCGCCTGGCCGCCGCCGGTGTGCGTTTCAGTCGAGCCTATACACAAGGCACCATCTGCGGCCCGTCGCGCATGTCGGCCTACACCGGGCGCTATGTCAGCAGCCATCAAGTGGCATGGAACGCGGTACCGCTGCCGCTCGAAGAACTGACGATCGGCGACTACCTGCGCCCCCACGGCATCCGCACCGCCCTGGTGGGCAAGACCCACGCCACGCCCAACCTTGAGGCCTTGCAGCGCCTGCAGATCGACCCCGACAGTGCCCAGGCCGAGCCGCTCAATGAGGTCGGCTTCGACGCATATCTGCGTCACGACGGCATCTACCCCGACAGCCCGCTGTTCGACGATAAGCGCGAGTCCGCACCCTACACCCAGTACTTGCGCGATCACGGCTACAGCGGCCGCAACCCCTGGCATGAATGGGCCAACGCCGCCGAAGGTGAGAACAGCGAAGTGCTCAGCGGCTGGCACATGCGCAACGCCGGCAAGCCCGCACGGGTGGCCGAAGAGCATTCGGAGACGGTCTACACCACCGACCGTGCCATCGACTTTATCGACGAGCAAGGTGAACAGCCGTGGTGCCTGCACCTGTCGTATATCAAGCCGCACTGGCCCTACATCGCCCCGGCGCCGTATCACGCGCTGTACGGCGCCGAGCATGTGCAGGCGCCGATTCAACCGGAGCACACAAGCGATCACCCGGTGTACCAGGCATTTCGCCAACACCAGGAGAGCCAGAACTTTTCCCGTGACGAGGTGCGCCTCACGGTGATTCCCACCTACATGGGGCTGATCAAACAGATCGATGATCAACTCGGACGGCTGTTCGACTTTCTGCAAGGCACCGGC
The DNA here is from genome assembly GCF_002591235.1 of Pseudomonas sp. FDAARGOS_380. Lineage (NCBI taxonomy): Bacteria > Pseudomonadati > Pseudomonadota > Gammaproteobacteria > Pseudomonadales > Pseudomonadaceae > Pseudomonas > Pseudomonas sp. FDAARGOS_380. The sequence goes on from NZ_CP023969.1 coordinate 1,543,453, forward strand.
CGCTGGGACGACACGCTGATCGTGTTTACCAGCGACCACGGCGACTTCCTCGGCGATCATTTCCTCGGTGAAAAAGAATTCTTGCTGGAGCCTGCGGTGGGTATTCCGTTGATCGTACGCGACCCGCGTGCCAGCGCCGATGTCAGCCGCGGCACCGTGGATGAGCGTCTGGTGGAAACCATCGACGCCCTGCCCACCTTCCTCGACGCCTTGGGCTTGCCCGCCGCCGACCATCGCCTGGAAGGTCGCTCATTGATTCCATTGCTGCACGGCGCGCAACCCACCTGGCGCCGCTACGCCATTGCCGAATACGACTACGCCTTCCAGGCCCCCGCTCGCGAGCGCCTGGAGCAACCCATCGACCGTTGCCGCATGACCATGGTGCGCAGCGAGCGTTGGAAATACCTGGCATACGACGGCTTTCGCCCGCAGCTGTTCGACCTGGAAAACGACCCGCAAGAACAGCACGACCTGGGCAGCGATCCGGCCTATGCCGAGGTGCGCGAAACTCACTTGGGCTATCTGTTCGACTGGCTACGCGGGTTGAAGCGGCGCACTACCATCAGCCACACGGAAGTTGAACTGCGTGGGCAGTGGTTTCGTTATGGTGAGCCAGAGGCAGAGAAAGTGGTGAAAATCGGAGTCTGGTAAACACCACAACCCAAATGTGGGAGCGGGCTTGCTCGCGAATGCGCAGTGTCAGGCGACGAATTCATCAACTGACCCACTGCATTCGCGAGCAAGCCCGCTCCCACATTTTTAATCTTCACCCGGCTTAGAGACCTTTAGTGGTTTTGCTTGATTGCCCCTGCACCCCCACCGGCACATCGCCCTTGAGCGTGACCCGGCGCACGATGCGTTCCTGGGTGCCGTAGTCGTCCACCGCGTAATGCTGGGTGGCGCGGTTATCCCAGATCGCCACGTCACCGGTGTTCCAGCGCCAGCGCACGGTGTTTTCCAGGCGTGTGACGTGGCCTTGCAGCAGGTTGAACAACTGCGCCGACTCTGCCTGGGAGTAGCCTTTCAGGCGTTTGACGAAGTGCCCCAGCAGCAGGGTTTTCTCACCGCTGACCGGGTGCACGCGCACCACCGGGTGTTCGGTTTCGTACACCGTGGAGGTGAACACTTTGCGGTACTCCTCCTGCTTCTCCACCGCCACATCCGGCTTGCGGGCGGCATAGTCGTATTCGTTGCTGTGCACCGCCCACAGGTGGTCAGCCAGTGCGCGCAGCTCCACGCTGAGGTCGTTGTAGGCAGCGGCGGTGTTGGCCCATACGGTGTCGCCGCCGGACGCTGGCGCCAGCACCGAACGCAGGATCGAGGCTTTCGGGTAGGCATCGACGAAAGTCACGTCGGTGTGCCAGGAGTTGGCGCGCTGGCCACGGGTGCCATCCAACTCCATCAGGAACCGCGTGCCGTCCCGCACCGGCACCGTCGGGTGGGCAATCGGCTCGCCGAGCAGGTGAGCAAAGGCTTCCTGGCTCTGGTCATCGAGATGGGTTTGTTCGCGAAAGAAAATCACCTTGTACTGTACCAGCGCCTGCTGAATGGCCTCGACGGTGGCGGCATCCAGCTCACCGGACAGTTTGATGCCACGGATCTCGGCACCGATCCGCCCGGCTACCGGGTGAATATCGAGTGCGTGGGCGATGGGTTGAACGGCTAATGCGGCGTTGCTCATTGTGATGACCCTCATGTGCCTGCGAAACGGTGGGGGACGCTCCAGCAACGCTCTATCCATATGCAATTTAGGTCTAGCAAATGAACGAATGCTTCGTTGACGGAATAAGAGCTTGCATTTAAAACCTCAGCTTGCCGGGTCGCAAATGCCTTCGACCTATTTTTAAAATGCCGGGAAAGCATATGGATCTTCGCCAACTGCGCTACTTCATCGCCCTCAACGAACACCGCAGTTTCGTGCGTGCCGCGGACGCCATGGGCATCACCCAACCGGCGTTCAGCCGCAGCATCCAGGGGCTGGAACAGGAGTTCGGTTGCGTGCTCGTAGACCGTGGCCACAAGGACTTGCGCCCCACGCCGGAAGGCCAGGTGGTGTTGCAGCACGCCCTGAGCCTGGTGCATGGCGCGGCGCTGCTGAGCAGTGAAGTGACGCGCATGACCAAGCTGGACGCCGGCGACCTGCGCTTTGGCTGCGGCCCGGCGCCAGCGGTGAAACTGGTGCCGGATGCGGTGGCGCGGTTTATCAACGCGCACCCGAAAATCCGCACCACGTTTCAGGTGGATAACTGGGAAACCCTCAGCCGCCGCCTGAGCCGTGAAGAGATCGAATTCTTTATCGCCGACATCCGCCAGTTCGAGGCCGACCCGAATTTCCAGACCCGCGCACTCACCCCCAAACGCGGGGTGTTTTTCTGCCGCCCTGGGCACCCGTTGTTGGCCAAGGACAGCCTGTCCACCAACGATATGTTCGACTACCCGCTGGCGGCGCCGCTGATCTCCCAGGGCATTCGCAAGCTGTTGGCGAACCTGAGTGGGCGTATGGATTTTTCACCGAGTATCCAGACCGAGCACTTCCCGGCACTGGTGAGCATCGTGCTGCAAACCAATGCCATCGGTGTCGGCACGGAGGAAGCCTTTGCCGAGGACATTGCCAAGGGAGCGCTGGTGCTGCTGCACTGGCGCAACTTGCCGCAGCACATGGAGACAATGAGTGCGCGCTGCGGGATTGTCAGCCGCACGGGGTCGCGGTTGTCGCCGGCGGCGAAGGCGATGATTGAGATGTTGGTGGAGGTGGATAGTCAGCCGGTGAGTGTGGCGGTTTGACGGGCCCCTTCGCGAGCAAGCCCGCTCCCACATTTGGAATGCATTCCAACCTGTGGGAGCGGGCTTGCTCGCGAAGACGGCAGTACAGGCAACAACAAAATCAGAGCCCCGCCGCCACCAACCCCGGCGCCACCCAATCACTCACCTGAAACGACCTGCGAATCAACTTCTCCCTGGACGCCAAGTCCACCGCATCCTGCAATTTGCCAAGGAACACCGGGTCCAGTGTGGAGGGGAAAACTTCGCTGAGTTTCTGGTCTTTCAAATCATTGGTGAGGATCACCGGCGGGTAACTGGCCAGCCCGGACACCAGCGCGATGTACGCCTGTTTGTTGTTGTCATCGGTCAACCACTGCACCGCTTGCTGTTGGGCCTTGAGCAAGGTGGCCACGGCGTCTGGGTGGTCATCGACAAATTTGGCGCTGCCCACCAGCACGGCCTGGATGCTGCCGGCATCGCCCAGGTCCTTGGTGGTCAGCGGTATCTCTGCCAAGCCTTTGGCCTGCAACGCCGTCAGCGTGGAACCGCCCCAGGTGGCGTCAATCTGCTTGGCGGCTAGGGCGGCAGCGGCCGCATTGAAGTCCAGGTTGATCACCTTCAGGTCCTTCTCGCTCAAGCCCTGGCTGGCCAATGCGCTGTCGAACGACAACTGGCTGGCCGTGCCCCGGAACACCGCCACGCGCTTGCCCTTGAGGTCTTGCAGGGTCTTGATGCCGGAGCCCGGCACCACGCCGAGGTAATGCTTCACTCCCCGTGCGGAGGCGCTGAGCAGCCGCGTATCCAGGCCATTGGAGCGGCCGATGATCGCCGCCAAGTCGCCCAGATAAGCCAGGTCCACCTGGCCGTTGGCGAAGGCTTCGTTGATCACGGGGCCGGCGCCCTTGAAGTAATTCCACTGGATCTTGATGCCTTGGTCGGCAAAGGCTTTTTCGAAGATCTGCTGTTCACGCAACACGTCGGTAATGCCACCGCCACTGTGCTGGCTGCCGGCACTGAGGTCGGGCACGGCGATGCGGATTTCCTTGAGGTCAGCGGCATGCACCAACCCGGCCAGGGCGGTGCCGGCGAACAGGCTGATCAGACGTTTAAAGGGCAGTTTCATAAGCGCAGCTCCTGGTGGGCGACGGTCGCCTGGGGAGCAAAAAGTAGGCACAAGCTGAACAAAACTTTAAATACTATAAATTCACAATTTAATAGCTTTTAGAACTATGCAAGCTAACACGCAGGCTCCAGAGGGATATGCACAAACAGCATCGAAAATATTCTTCGAATGCATTGGATGCGTAGCGGCGTGAGGCTTTAAATGACTTTTCTTATCTCGCAATCATCTTGATCACGATTTTGTAAGATCGAAATCACATAACGCATTCGGAGGTCTTCCATGGCCCGGATTTCACTTCTGAGCCTGCCGCTGGCGGCCCCGTCCAAAGGCATCGCGCCGCGCTGGCCGCAACTGGGCCAGCGGGTGTTGCCGTGGCTGCTGCCGCTCACGCTGTTTGCCTTATGGTGGCTGGCCAGCCGCAATCATTGGATGAGCGAGCAGATTCTGCCCACTCCCGCCCTGGTGTGGAGCAGCGCGGTGGAGTTGGCCGGCGGCGAGTTATGGAGCCATCTGGCGATCAGCTTGCAGCGCTTGTTCTGGGGCCTGCTGGCCGGTATCAGTGCCGGCGCGATACTGGGCGCGTTCCTGGGTTTCAGTACGCGTGCCGAGCGCTTGGTATTCCCGACCTTCAGCGCACTGGCGCAAGTGCCGACCCTGGCCTGGATCCCGCTGTTCATGGTGTTTTTCGGCATTGGCGAAACCCTCAAGCTGGTGGTGCTGGTCAAGGCCATCGTGGTGCCCGTCACCCTGCATACCCTGGTGGGCGTGCGCGATGCCCAACCCAACTTGCGCGAAGCTGCCCGGGTGCTGCGCCTGCCTGGCCACTTGTTGGTCCGCCGTCTGATCCTGCCCGCCGCATTGCCGGCGTTCATGGCCGGCGTGCGCCTGGCCCTGGCGGCCGGCTGGACTTCCTTGCTGGCCGTGGAGCTGCTGGCTTCCAGCGAAGGCATCGGCTACCTGATGGTGTGGGCGCGCCAGTTGTTCATGCTCGATATCGTCTTCGTGTGCATCGTGGTCATTGGCGTGCTGGGGGTGGTGATTGACCGCGGCATCGGCTGGCTGGATCGCAAGTGGGTGCACTGGCCGCACCCTGCCACCGCGCAGATCCGCCGCGGGCCACGCTATGAAGGCTGGCAACGCCTGCAGCCCTGGTTGTTACCCTTGCTGTTGTTGGCGCTGTGGCAGGCCGCGACGCAACAGGGCTGGGTAGACCCGAACATTCTGGTCAGCCCCTGGACCGTGCTGCAAACCACCCTGGCCGGCGCGCTGGATGGCAGCCTGACCACCGCCCTGGGCAAAAGCCTGGGCCGAGCCATGGGCGGCTTGCTGCTCGGCGGCAGCCTGGGCTTTGCCTTGGGGTTGTGGCTGGGGTTGTCGCGGCGCAGTGAGCGACTGTTCGGCCCAACCTTGTCCGCGCTGCGTCAGATTGCGATTTTTGCCTGGGTGCCGCTGCTGACCGCCTGGTTCGGCCTGGGTGAGTTGGCCAAGTGGGTGTTTATCGCCCTCGCCGCCTTCTTCCCGTTGTTTATCGCCACCCAGCGCAGCGTGCTCAACCTGTCGCCTCAACTTCGTGAAGCCGCGCAGGTGCTGCGCCTGAACCTCTGGCAACGCCTGCGCCGCCTGGTACTGCCGGGCGCCGCGTCGGGGATTTTCGCCGGCCTGCGCCTGAGCCTGATCTACGCGTGGATGGGCACCCTCGGCGCCGAATATTTCATGCCCTCCAATGGCGGCATCGGCAGCCTGATGATCGGCGCCCAACAGCTGCTGCGCATGGACCTGATCATGAGCGGCATGCTGCTGGTCGGCCTCACCGGCGCCACCCTCAACCTGCTCGGCCAACGCTTCGAAACCCGCGCCACTCGCTGGAGACACGCATGAACGCACCGATTGTCAGCTTCAACCATGTGGGCAAGTCCTTCGACGTCGATGGCTTCGAACTGGAAGCCATCCGCGAATTCAACCTGGAGGTGGCCGAAGGGGAATTCGTCGCGATTGTCGGCGCCAGCGGTTGCGGCAAGTCGACCCTGCTGCGCCTGCTGGTGGGGCTCGATACGCAGTTTCGCGGCGAGATCCGCGTGGATGGCAACGCCGTCAGCGGCATCGGCGGCGAACGCGGCATTGTGTTCCAGGAGCACCGTCTGTTTCCGTGGCTGACCGTGGCGCAAAACATCGGCCTGGGCCTGGTCAACGAGCCGCTGAGCGAGGCCGAGCGCACGCGGCGCATCAACGATTTTATCGAGCTGGTGGGCCTCACCGACTTCACCCGCGCCTACCCGCACCAACTCTCCGGCGGCATGGCGCAACGGGTGGCGATTGCCCGTGGCCTGGTGGCCAGCCCGCGCATCCTGTTGCTGGACGAACCCTTCGGCGCCCTCGACGCGCTGACCCGCCAGCAGATGCAGGATGAGCTGTTGGCAATTCGCGCCCGCGCCAGGATCACCACAGTGCTAGTGACCCATGATGTGGAAGAGGCGATTTTCCTCGCCGACCGTGTGGTGGTGATGGAGCCCAGGCCCGGGCGCATCAAGCAAATAGTCGACATCGCCCTGCCCCATCCACGCCAGCGCAGCAGCTTTGAATTCCACCAACTGCGCGAAGAACTGCTGCACGAACTGATCAGCGATGACCACTACCAACCGCCCGTGCGTGAACAGATTCGCGATTTGCCCCTGGCGTTTATTGCCTGCTAGGAAAACGATCACCTCAGGCCCAAGCGACATCCCCACTTACAACCCCAGCGTTGCGATAACCGAGGCAGACGTCTTAGATGCGGGCTCGCTGTATCTACCCAAAATCTTTTAATTGCCTTTTACTCAGGAAGAGTACGCATGACTGTAGCCTCCCATTTAATGGCCTGTATGGCCCTATCCCTGCTGCCGATGGCTGCGCAGGCCGCGGCCGACATCGCCCCGGTTGAACATCCGCTGATCGAAGTGGTGAACAAGACCAAGACCCCACTGGATATTATTCAGGGGAAATGGATAACCGTCGTCCTGCCGGGAGAAAGCCAGCAGGTCGAGGACTCCAAGACCCGCCCGCTGACGATCGCCACTAAAACACGCGAAGCGGCCATCAGATTTGTAACGCTTTCGTACGCCAAAGGCTGCAAGGCTCAGACCTGCCTGCTGATTACCGGAGAGTAAACCTCACACCGGCGCAGCCTGATTGACTTGCGACTGCGCCTGTTCTTCTCGCTCATATCGATTGGCCCGCGTAAACGTACCCAAATCATTGAAGCGCACACCCATCTCGGCCATCACCTTATGCGCCACCTTGGTGGTCATCTGGCGGATGTAGAACGGCTCTTTCACCACAAAGTGATGGATGCCATGGGTGCTGCCGAAATTGAAGCAGAACGCCTGCAACGGCCACAGCCACCAAGGGTTCAGTACTTGGGTTTGCTGGATCACATTGCCCAGTTCCACATCGCCGTAGTAGTGCATATTGGAGCTGACAAAGTGCAGGCAGAAGGTGCGCAACACGTTCGGGCCGATGATCACCACGGCAGCGATATCGATCACCTGCATCACCTGCAACGTACCGGCTGACCACTGGATGGGCGCACCCATCAAACTGGCAATGCCATTGGCGGCATGAAAGCCCAGGAAGACGTACCACGCGCCCCAATGCAGCAAGGCCAGCGGTGCGTACACCAGCAGCACGCGCTTGAGGATGCTGAACCTGTGCGGCCAGGTCTTGGCGCGCAACAGGCGGATCAAGGCCGACATCATGTTGTCCCCCACCATCAACAACCGCGCGATACCCCAGGGTTCGCCATTGGTGATCGCACGCTCTTCCATGTCGGCTTCAGTGCCCGAGACCTTGTGATGGTTGAGGTGCAGATGCCGGCGTATCCACGGGTTGATGGTGCTCGGGCGCGCCAGCCACACCAGGCCCATCATCAAATTGTGGGGCGCGCGCTGTTTGCGAAAGTACATGCTGTGGATCAGGTCGTGTTCCAGCTCGTGGGTGAGCGAGGCGAAGAAGGCATTGAGCAGCAGACACACCCACCAGGCCATATGACCGCTGATGTAGAGCACCGCCGAGCCGAGCATGCCCAGCAAGGCAAAGGCCAGGATGCCTGCACCCAGGGCGTCCTGATGCAACAACCAGGGATGCCGCTGGCGCAGGCGCACGCCTTCGGCCATCACGACCTCGCGGATGTGCGCCGAACGCTGTTGTGCGTTCAACGGCTGGGGGCTTGCAGAAGTACCGTCCATGCTTCCATTCTCTTGTGAAGTGATGCCTGAATCCTGCACCTAACCCTAGCGCAGGACGCTAGCCGCGCACGCCAATCTGTTGACCCCAAGCGCCAATTGCCATGACCGAACCTACTTCCCTCGCCAGCTGGACCCGCGCCCTGCGCAAGCAGCTCGACGCCCTGGGCCTCGACAGCGCCGCGCTTTGCGCCGAGGCCGGGCTGGACCCGCAGCAGATGGACGACCCCAACGCCCGCTACCGGTTGTCGGCCACCACACGCTTATGGGCGCTGGCGGTACAGGCCAGTGGCGACCCGGCGATTGGGCTGCGGGTGTCGCGGTTTGTCAGCCCCACCACCTTTCATGCACTGGGTTACGCATTGGTGGCCAGCGGCAGCTTGCGCGAGGTATTCGAGCGCATCGTGCGCTATCACCAGGTGGTCAGTGATGCCCTGGACCTGGAGCTGAGCCGCCACGGCGACATCTACCGTTTTCGCCTGCTCCAACCCCCAGGTAGCCCCGCGCCCGCGCCGGAAGCGATCGATGCCTTTGCGGCGATCTACGTACGCACCTGCCGCAACCGCCTGGGTCGCGACTATGCGCCGTTGGCCGTTTACCTGCGGCGCCCGGAACCTACCGACCCCAAGCCGTGGCACACGGTATTTCGCTCGCCAGTATTCTTTGCCGCCGACGAAGACCGCCTGGAATTCGCCGCCAGCGACTTCGACAGCCACCTGGACGACGCCAACCCGGAGCTGGCCGAACACAACGAAACCGTGCTCAAGCGCACCCTCGCCCAACTGCAACCGCTGACCTGGGAACGCAAGGTGCGCGCCGCCATCGAGGCGCAATTGCCGGACGGCGAGCCAAGCGCCGAACGCATCGCCCAAGCGATGCACTTGAGCCTGCGCAGCTTGCAGCGGCATCTGGCCGATGAAGGGTGTCGGTTTGACGCCTTGCTTAACGAGTGCAGGCAAAACCTGGCGTTATTGCACCTGCGCGACCCGCAGTGCTCATTGGCCGAGATCAGCCATTTGCTGGGGTTTGCCGATACGAGCAGTTTCAATCGTGCGTTCAAGCGCTGGACGGGGATGACGCCGGGGCAGTTTCGCGACGGGTTGCAGTAGCAAGGGCCTCATCGCAGGCAAGCCAGCTCCCACAGGGGAATGCGTTCACATGTGGGAGCTGGCTTGCCTGCGATAAGGCCGGTACAACCACCCCAAATCCCTGAGTTTGATTACAAACCTGTCATCCAATTGTGCGGCTTTTGTCCGCATCCACTGGTTACCGTGACGGCCTGCTTTCTGGAGCCCTCACTATGTACCGCACTGCCTTGTTCCTGAGCCTCGCCGCGGCCACCGCCGCCCAGGCGGCGCCACAATTGCCACGCCACGCCGAGCTGGATCTGCACACCGCTCGCCAACTGGCCGACGCCAGCCTGGCCCATTGCACCGCTGCGCTGACCGTACTCGACCGCGGTGGCAACCTGTTGCTGGGCCTGCGCGCTGACGGTGTCGGCCCGCACAACAGCCTCGCCAGCCAACGCAAGGCGTACACGGCGCTGTCGACAAAAACCCCGACCCGGCTGTTTGCCGAACGGGCGCGTAATAACCCCGAGGCCGCCAACCTCAACAGCTTGCCCGAGCTGCTGTTGCTCGGCGGTGGCGTGCCGCTGTTTGCCGACGCCGAACTGGTCGGTGCCCTAGGCATCGCCGGTGCCGGTGGCGCCGCGCAGGATGAAGCCTGCGCCGTGCAGGCCGCCGAGCAACTGGGCTTGAAAATCACCCCTTGATTCCACTTCCCTCAAAAGGACTTCGCCATGAAAACCTTGAGCATGACCCTTGCCGCACTGAGCCTGAGCGGCCTGTGCAACCTGGCCCTGGCCGACGGCAACCCCCTGAGCGTGCACGTACTCAACCTGGAAAATGGCCTGCCAAGCGCCGGGGTCAATGTGACCCTGGAACAGCACGTGGGCGATAAATGGCAGTCGCTGTCTGAAGGTGTGACCAACCAGCAAGGCCGCATCGCCGAGCTGTTCCCGGCCAACCGCAGCCTGCAGCCGGGCGAGTACCGTGTGGTATTCAAGACAGGCGATTACTACAAGAAGGCTAACCGCGAAACGTTCTTCCCCGAGGTGCCGGTGATCTTTCAGGTCAAGCAGGCCGACCAGCACTATCACATCCCGCTGCTGCTCAGCCCTTACGGCTTCTCCACCTATCGCGGTTCATAGGCCCGCGGCCAGCTGCAGCCCATTGAGGTCGCGTATCTCGATGGCGCCGTAACTCAAGCCGATAATGCCCTGTTGCTCCAGCGCCTTGAGCAGACTGTTGATGGTCTGGCGCGACAGGCCCAGCATTGCCGCCAGATCCTCCTGGGGCAGTTGCAGCACACGACGCGCCTGCTCCACTTCGCCGTAGCCTTGGGCAATCATCAGCAACCGATGGGCCAGCCGCTTTGAGGCGGGCATCAGGCTTATCTGTTCGATAGTGATCAACGACAGTCGCAGTTTATGGCTCATCAACAAAGCCATCTCCCGCCAGAACAGCGGACGCTGTTCAAGAATGCCGAGCATCGCCGCCTGCGGCACCTGCAACAGCCTGCATGCGCCGGTGGCCAGGGCATCGTGGGTACGCGGCAGGTTGTCGAACAGGCAGATCTCGCCGAACCAGTAGGGCGTTTCCACCAGGCTCAACACCGCTTCCTTGCCTTGGGCACTGACCGCGCTGATGCGCACCGTGCCTTCCAGCACCGCATACACGCCGCACGGCGGGTCACCGCGCTTGAACAGGTACTGCCCCGCCGTCAGCACACGCAACCGCGCCGCCGCCAGCAGGCTACGCTGCAAGTCAGGCGGCAAATGGTTGAACCACTGACCGCGAGCCAATTGTGCGTGCCATGTCCCTGTGTCCATGCGAACTCCGAAGATTGTCGCCCAGTTGACAGTTAGGCACCGGCTGACAGGGCATGATCAAACATCCTACAGGAGGAACAACAATGAAAAGCCTCGTCGACCACCTCAGTCAATACGCCGCGTACCACCGCGACCCACGCAACATCGCCAGCCACTTCATCGGTATCCCGTTGATTGTGGTGGCGGTGGCCGTGCTGCTGTCGCGCCCCGAATGGTCGGTGGGCGGGCTGTGGCTGTCACCTGCGGTGCTGCTGGCGCTGTTTTCGGCGTGGTTTTACTTGCGCCTGGAACTGGCCCTGGGCGTATTGATGACGGTGCTGATGGGCTTGTCGGTGTGGGCCGGGCATGGGCTGGCGGCGCAAAGCACGGCGGTGTGGCTGAGCAGCGGCGTGGGGATGTTTGTGGTGGGCTGGGTGATTCAGTTCGTCGGGCACTACTACGAAGGCAGGAAGCCTGCGTTTGTGGACGATGTGTCGGGGCTGATCGTGGGGCCGTTGTTTGTGGTGGCGGAGTTGGCGTTTTTGCTGGGGTTGCGGCAGGACCTCAAGCGGCAGATTGAACAGCGTTCGGGGCCGGTGGCTCGCCGCGATCTTAAGCCAAGCGAGGTCTAAATGTGGGAGCGGGCTTGCTCGCGAATGCGGTGGGTCAGTGATGAATGTATCAACTGACACTCCGCATTCGCGAGCAAGCCCGCTCCCACAGGGGTTTTGCGCTGGGTTCAGGTTTTGGGTTTGAAGAACAGGGTCTCGCCCCGGGCCAGGCCGGTTAGGCTGTCATGGTCTTTCACCACTTCGGCCTCGATCAATTCACTCTGGCCTTCAACCTTCAAGGTCACGCGAGTGGTCGCACCCAACGGCCGAATATCCCGCACTTGCGCCGCATGGTGATCCTCCAGCTCATGGCGCGACAGCGACACTTCGTGGGGGCGGAACAGCAGGTGCTTGTCTTCGCCCAAATGCAGGCGGTTGGAGTCACCCAGGAAGTGATAAACAAAGTCGCTGGCCGGGTTTTCGTAGACGTCGCCCGGTGAACCGATCTGCTCGATCACGCCCTTGTTCATCACCACGATACGGTCGGCGACTTCCATGGCCTCTTCTTGGTCGTGGGTCACGAAGACCGAGGTCAGGTTGATGTCTTCGTGCAGGCGCGCCAGCCAGCGGCGCAGTTCTTTACGCACCTTGGCATCAAGGGCGCCGAAGGGTTCGTCGAGCAGCAACACCTTGGGCTCCACCGCCAGGGCGCGGGCCAGGGCGATACGCTGGCGCTGGCCGCCGGAGAGTTGTTCGGGGTAACGGTCGGACAACCAATCCAGCTGCACCATGTTCAGCAGCTCATGAACTTTGCCCGCGATCTGGCTTTCGCTGGGGCGTTGGTTTTTCGGCTTCATGCGCAGGCCGAAGGCGACGTTGTCGAACACGGTCATGTGGCGAAACAGCGCGTAGTGCTGGAACACAAAGCCCACGTTGCGATCACGCACATCGTGGCCGGAGACGTCTTCGCCATGGAACACGATACTGCCGGCATCCGGAGTTTCCAGGCCGGCGATGATGCGCAGCAACGTAGTCTTGCCACAGCCGGACGGGCCCAGCAACGCCACCAGCTCGCCACTCTGGATATCCAGGTTGATGCTGTCCAGGGCCTTGAAGGCGTTGAAGTTCTTGCTGACATTACGGACTTCGATCGACATGACTTATTCCTCACCCGCGCTGTTGCGCAGGCGGTTGATTCGGTTCTCGCTCCACTGCTTGAGCAGCAGGATGAAGAGCGCCAGGATCAGCAACAGGCTGGCCACCGCAAACGCGGCAACGTGGTTGTATTCGTTGTAGAGAATCTCGACATGCAGCGGCAGCGTGTTGGTGACGCCGCGAATGTGGCCGGACACCACCGACACCGCGCCGAACTCCCCCATGGCCCGCGCCGTACACAGCACCACGCCGTAGATCAGGCCCCACTTGATGTTCGGCACGGTGACATGCCAGAACATCTGCCAGCCATTGGCGCCCAGCAGGCGCGCGGCCTCTTCTTCCTGGGTGCCCTGCTCCTGCATCAGCGGGATCAGCTCACGGGCCACGAACGGCACGGTGACGAAGATGGTCGCCAGCACGATGCCCGGCAGGGCGAACACGATCTGGATGTCATGGTCTTGCAACCACGGCCCGAAGAAGCCCTGGGCGCCGAACATCAACACGTACACCAGGCCGGCGATCACCGGCGAGACGGAGAACGGCAGGTCGATCAGCGTAACCAGGATGCTCTTGCCGCGGAACGAGTACTTGCTCACGCACCAGGCGGCGCTGACGCCGAATACCAGGTTGAGCGGCACCGAAATCAGCACGGCGATCACCGTGAGTTTCAGCGCCGACAACGCGTCCGGTTCAAGGATTGCGGTGAAGAACGTGCCGAGGCCGTTCTTCAAACCCTGGGACACCACTACCAGCAACGGCAGCAGCAGGAACAGCACGAACACCAGCCAGCCAAGGCCGATCAGGATGCGTCGCGAGGTCGCGCTGCCACGCCGGGCGGCGTTGGCCGAGGACGCGGCGGAAATAGACGATTGGGACATGTTCCGCGCCTCCTTATGGACGTTCGATGCGCCGCTGCAACAAGTTGATCAGCAGCAGCAAGACAAAGGACACCACCAGCATCAGCACACCAATGGAGGTGGCGCCGCGGTAGTCGTATTGGTCGAGCTTGACCATGATCAGCAAGGGCAGGATCTCGGTTTTCATCGGCATGTTGCCGGCGATGAAGATCACCGAACCGTACTCACCCACGCCTCGGGCAAACGCCAAGGCGAAGCCGGTCAGCCAGGCGGGCAACAATGCCGGCACGAGGATGTAGCGGAACACCTGCAACGGCTTGGCGCCGAGGCAGGCCGCGGCCTCTTCGATTTCCCGGGGGATATCGGCCAGTACCGGCTGCACGGTGCGCACCACAAAGGGCAACGTGACGAAGGTCAGCGCCAGGGTGATACCCAGGGGGGTGTAGGCGATCTTAAAACCCAGGTCGGTGGCAAACTGGCCGACCAGGCCGTTGGGTGCGTACAACGCCGTCAGCGCAATACCGGCGACGGCAGTGGGCAGAGCGAACGGCAGGTCGATCATCGCATCAATGACCTTGCGCCCGGGGAAGGTGTAGCGCACCAGCACCCAGGCGAGCAGCGTGCCGATCACACCGTTGATCAGCGCGGCGTACAGCGCGGTGCTGAAGCTCAGTTTCAAGGCCGCCAATACGCGAGGCGCGGAAATGATGTTCCAGAACTGATCCCAGGTGAGTTGAGCGGCGTGTACAAACATCGCCGCCAGGGGGATGAGTACGATCAGGCTGAGGTACACCACGGTGTAGCCCAGCGTCAGCCCGAAGCCGGGTATGACGGGGGAGATACGACGCGACATAATAGTCCTTGGTTAGCGGAACGGATATGCAAAACCCGCAAATGAATGCGGGCTCTCCTGACCCCTGTAGGAGCGAGCTTGCTCGCGAAGATCGTCAACGATAACGCGGGCAGTCTGTTTGCACGCGGTGCCTTGAAGTTTTTCGCGAGCAAGCTCGCTCCTACAGTGATCGGTGTAGTTATTGCGCCGTGTAGATCTGGTCGAACACACCACCGTCATTGAAGAATTTCGGTTGGGCAGTTTTCCAGCCGCCGAAGTCTTTGTCGATAGTTACCAGGTCCAGTTTCGGGAACTGCTGGGCGTATTTGGCGGCGACTTTTTCATCCCGTGGGCGGTAGAAGTTCTTCGCCGCAATCTCCTGGCCCGCCGGGCTGTACAGGTGGTTGAGGTACGCGGTGGCGATCTCGGTGTTGCCCTTTTTCTCGGCGTTCTTGTCCACCACCGCCACAGGCGGTTCCGCCAGGATCGACAGGGACGGCACGACGATGTCGAACTTGTCGGCGCCGCCGTCTTCCTTCAAGGCCAGGAACGCCTCGTTTTCCCATGCCAGCAGCACGTCACCCTGGCCGTTGTTAACGAAGGTAATGGTAGAACCGCGCGCGCCGGTGTCCAGTATCGGCACGTGCTTGAACAGCTCTTTGACGTATTCCTGGGCCTTGGCTTCACTGCCGCCGGCCTTGAGGCCGTAGGCCCAGGCGGCGAGGAAGTTCCAGCGCGCACCGCCGGAGGTTTTCGGGTTGGGCGTGATCACCGACACGTCTTTCTTGATCAGGTCGCCCCAGTCCTTGATGCCCTTGGGGTTGCCCTTGCGCACCAGGAACACAATGGTGGAGGTGTACGGCGTGCTGGCGTCCGGCAGGCGGGTCTGCCAGTTCTCCGGCAGGGTTTTGCCCAGCTTGGCGATTTCGTCGATGTCGCCGGCCAGGGCCAGGGTGACAACGTCGGCGCGCAGGCCATCGATCACCGCCCGGCCTTGCTTGCCCGAGCCACCGTGGGACTGCTGGATCTTGACGTTGTCGCCGGGGTGGGACTGTTTCCAGAAGCTGGTGAACTCAGCGTTGTAGTCCTGGTAGAGCTCACGAGTGGGGTCGTACGAAACGTTGAGCAACTCGTAGTCCTTGGCAACGGCGGAACCGGCAAACACGGCACTGGCCAATGCGGCCAAGGCATAACGGCGAATCGACGACATAGAAGCTCCTGAAATTCTTGTATGTTGGCGCAACCCTGTAGGAGCGAGCTTGCTCGCGAAAAACCCAGGAGCACCGCGTTAAACCTGATGCGCTGCGTTATCGTTGGCGTTTTTCGCGAGCAAGCTCGCTCCTACTGGTGACGTGTTCTTAGGCGGGTTTGTTGCCCGGGTTCTGCAGACGGAATTTTTCCTTGCGTTCGATCTGTACCACTTGGGCGTTGTGCACGGTGATTTCCACCGCGCCAAACCGCAGGTCGCGCAGGGCGCTCTGGATTTCACGCAAAATGGCTGCTTCGTCCTGGCCGTCAACGCTACGTAGAGATGCGCTCATGGTCTCGCTCCTGAAATGAGTAGTGCCTGGCAGTGGCGGCACTGCTTGCGGCGTGAGGGCGATAGTAGATAAGCGCGGATATTCTTAAAAATACTATTTAAGAATGTTTATATAACCAGAAAGAATTTTCTGATAGGGCATGGGGTTGCAAGGGTTTCGGCAGAAAAAACGCACACACACCGGCGCCGCAGAACCTCTGTGGGAGCTGGCTTGCCTGCGAAAGCGGTGGTGCAGTAACACCTGCAGTGACTGACACATCGCCTTCGCGGGCAAGCCCGGCTCCCACATTGACCGAGTCAGTCCTGGCGGATCAGAGGGGCTCGGGTCCAGTCGATTTCATCAGCCGGCATCGGCCGTCCAAACCAATACCCCTGGCCCATGTCGCATTCCTGATCCAGCAGGAACCGCGCCTGCTCCACCTGCTCGATGCCTTCGGCGTGCACCTGCATGCCCATGCTTTTGGCCAGGGCGATCACCACGCGCACAATCGCCGCATCGTCTTCGTCCCACGGCAAGCCCGCCACAAAGCCCTGGTCGATCTTGAGCTTCTGCACCGGCAGGCGTTTGAGGCGCAGCAATGAGGAATAACCGGTGCCAAAGTCGTCGATGGCCAGGCGCAGGCCCAGTTCGCGCAGGCGGTGCAGTTGCTCCAGGGCGACTTCCGGGTCGTCCATCACGGCGCTCTCGGTGACTTCCAGCTCCAAAAAGGCCGGATCCAGCCCCGTGGCGTGCAGCACTTGGGCGACTTGCTCATACAGCTCGCGCCGGGCAAACAGGCGGCTGGAGACATTGATTGCGATAAAGCTCAGCGGCGCGCCGTCGGCCAGCCACTGGCACATCTGGCGGCAGGCCTGGTCCATCACCCACGCATCGATGTCGGCAATCAGCCCGGTGCGCTCGGCGATAGGGATGAACTCGCCCGGCGGCACCAGACCGCGTTCCGGGTGCTGCCAGCGCACCAGTGCTTCAACGCCGACCAAACGGCTGTCGTGCAGGTCGTGCACCGGCTGGTAATACACGCGCAGCTCATGTTGATCGAGGGCGCGGCGCAGCTCACCGGCGATTTCCACTCGGTGTTGGGCATGGGCCGTCAGCTCTTCGGTATACAACGCGTAACCTTCGCGCCCGGCACTCTTGGCTTTGAACAAGGCGGAATCGGCGTTGCGCAGCAGTTGCTCGGCGCTGAGGGCGTCACTGGGGAACAGGCTGATACCGATACTGGCGCTGATAAACAGCTGGTTGCCGTCAAAAATGAACGGATCCTTCATGGCGTTGAGCATGCGCTGCGCCAAGGCCGCCGCTTGCACCACCTGTGGGCAACTTTCGGCCAGCACGGCAAATTCGTCGCCCCCCAGGCGCGCCAGGGTCACCCCCGGCCCAAACAGGCCGCTGAGGCGTTCGGCCACCAGCTTGAGCAATTGATCGCCGACGTTATGGCCCAGGCTGTCGTTGATGATCTTGAAGTGGTCCAGGTCCATCAACAGCAGGGCGCAGCCACGCTTATGCACCTGCGCTGAGGCCAGGGCCTGCTCGGCGCGA
Organism: Pseudomonas sp. FDAARGOS_380; assembly: GCF_002591235.1. NCBI lineage: Bacteria > Pseudomonadati > Pseudomonadota > Gammaproteobacteria > Pseudomonadales > Pseudomonadaceae > Pseudomonas > Pseudomonas sp. FDAARGOS_380. The sequence goes on from NZ_CP023969.1 coordinate 1,560,903, forward strand.
TCGGTAAACAACAGGCGGTTGGGCAGGTCGGTGAGCGGGTCGTGATGGGCCAGGTGCGCCAATTCGTGCTCGGAGTTCTTCATGGCGCTGATGTCCGAGAACACCGCAACGTAGTGGCTGACCTTGCCCTGGTCATCGTGAATCACGCGGATGGTTTGCCACTGGGGGTACACCTCGCCGCTTTTTCGTCGGTTCCAGATTTCGCCGCTCCATTCGCCGGTGCTTTCCAGGGCCTGGAACATTTGCTGGTAGAAATGCGCCGAGTGGCGCCCGGACTTGAACAGGCTTGGGCGTTGGCCCATCACGTCTTCGCATTGGTAGCCGGTGATCTCCATGAACGCGCGGTTGACGTGCACGATCAGCCCCTGGGTATCGGTGACCAGCACCCCTTCACGGGTGCAATCGAACACCGCAGCGGCCTGGCGCAGGCGCTCGCGGTTCTCTTTCAGGGGTTGCTGCAACGCGTGGGCACGGGCAAAACGCCGGCCTATCCAGTAAATGAGCAACGCGCTGAGGCTGACCCACACATAACCGCGCGCCTGCAGCCAGCGCCCCAGCTCCAAGGGTTCATCGATAAAGTTGATTAATAGGTAATGGCTGAGCTGGAGCCAAAGGATGGAAACCAGCAGGTACACCAACCCCGCACGTAGGGCACCTCGGTATGAAAACAGCATATGCTTAGTAATCCTTACTAAATAACCAGAATCGCCCTACAAAGACTCCGGATTATAGAGTAGGAAACACTTTGTAAGTCTTATATGAAACGGTGACTGGTTTTATCTGCAAAGGAAGTGATAATGCGGGTGCTGTTTTTCACTTTATCTGAGGGCCATACAGCCTATGTGGTACAACGGTTTTCTTGATCTGTCCGCCTGGCAACTGGTGGCAGTCACGCTGTTGATGACCCACGTGACCATCATTGGGGTCACTGTCTATCTGCACCGTTATTCGGCCCATCGCTCGCTTGAGCTCAATGCCGGCCTTAAACACTTCTTCCGCTTCTGGCTGTGGCTGACCACGGCGCAGAACACCCGCGAGTGGACCGCCATCCACCGCAAGCACCACGCCAAGTGCGAAACCGTCGATGACCCGCACAGCCCGGTGATCAAGGGCTTGTCCACCGTGCTGCGCAAAGGTGCCGAGTTGTACCGCGCCGAGGCGGAAAACCCCGAGACCCTGCGCATCTACGGCAAGAACTGCCCGGACGACTGGATCGAACGCAAGCTTTACACGCGCTACCCGCTGTTGGGCGTGGCGCTCATGGGCGTGATTGACCTGCTGCTGTTCGGCACCATCGGCATCACCATCTGGGCGATCCAGATGATGTGGATCCCGTTCTGGGCCGCCGGCGTGATCAATGGCCTGGGGCATGCCGTGGGCTATCGCAACTTCGAATGCCGTGACGCCGCCACCAACCTGGTGCCGTGGGGCATCATCGTCGGCGGCGAAGAGCTGCACAACAACCACCACACCTACCCCAACTCAGCGAAGCTGTCGGTGAAGAAGTGGGAGTTCGACCTGGGTTGGGCCTGGATCAAAGTGTTCAGCTTCCTGCGCCTGGCCAAGGTGCAGCGGGTGGCGCCCATCGCCCACCGCGTCGAAGGCAAGGGCAGCCTGGACATGGACACCGCCATGGCGATCCTCAACAACCGCTTCCAGATCATGGCCCAATACCGCAAGTTGGTGATTGGCCCGCTGGTCAAGCAGGAGCTGGAGAAGGTCGATCATTCGGTACGCCACCAGTTCCACCGCGCCAAGCGCCTGCTGTCGCGGGAAACCAGCTTGCTGGAAGACCGCCACCACCTGCGCATCCAGAGCATGCTGGAACATAGCCATGCCCTGACCGTGATCTACGAAAAGCGCCTGGCGCTGCAGCAGATCTGGCTCAAGACCAGTTCCAACGGCCACGATATGCTGGCCGCGATCAAGGAATGGGTGCATGAAGCCGAGGCCAGCGGCATCCAATCCCTGCGCGATTTTGCCCACCAGTTGAAGACTTACTCGTTGCGTCCTACAGCGGCGTAAGGGCGCCGTGGGAGGGCTCGCCCTCCCACGCACTGGCTTTTTGGCGCCATTTTCCGGGCACCGTCAATCCACGCCGTTCACGGAACTTCACCGCAATTCCCCTCTCTCAAAGAACACTTCGCCATCATGGTGACCCCTTGTAGTGACCGCTTTTGCACCCTGCGGCGCGCCCAGAGAGAGTTGTACCGATGGTTCACGAAAAGCCCAGCCTGCCCGATGTGCCCACCGCAGAGCCGCCGCGCCCGGCCGCGGCGGCGACCCTGTTGGCGCTTATGCATGCTCAAGGTGAAGTCGAGCGGCTGAGTGAGCGCGAGCAACTGCTCAGCTCCCTGCTGGTCAGCGTGAACGCCGTGCTCTGGGCCATCGACTGGGAAACACGCCGCGTGCTGTATGTGAGCCCGGCCTACGAACGCCTGTTTGGCCGCTCCGCCGGCCTGCTGCTGGCCGACCACCGTGAATGGCGCAACAGCGTCCACCCCGAAGACCTCGACTACGCCGAGCACAGCCTGGCCCGGGTGCTGGAACAGGGTGCCGTGGAGGACCGCGAGTACCGCATCATCACCGCTGACGGGCAGATCCGCTGGTTGAGTGACAAGTGCTACATCAACCAGCAGGTGGTGCCCGGTGAAGCGCTGATCGTGGTGGGCATCGCCGAAGACATCACCGAAAAGAAGCAACTTGAGCTGGAACTGCATCGCCTCGCCACCACCGACGTACTGACCCAAAGCAGCAACCGCCGACACTTCTTCGAACTCGCCAACCAGGCGTTCGACAATGCCTGCGCGCAAGGCACGCCGCTGGCGTTCCTGTTGCTGGACATCGATGATTTCAAAGACATCAACGACACCTACGGCCACCTGGAAGGCGACCAGGTGCTGCGGCGCATCGCGGAGAGCGGTCGCGGAGTATTGCGCCGTGGCGACCTGTTCGGGCGCGTTGGTGGCGAAGAGTTTGCTGCTGTGCTGCCGGGTTGCCCACCGGAGATGGCCCTGCAGGTGGCCGAACGGTTGGGCAAGGAGATTCAGGCGTTGGTGTTCAGCTATGAGGGGCATGAATTCAATGTGACCGTCAGCCAGGGCCTGGCCGGCCTGCGCGAAGATGACTCCACCCTCGACAGCCTGTTTGCCCGGGCGGATGCGGCGATGTACGAGGCCAAGCGCCAGGGCAAGAACCGCGTTATCGCCGGTTAACACACCCTTTTGTAGGAGCGAGCTTGCTCGCGAAAAACTCACAGGCGCCGCGTTTATTCAGGAAGCCTGCGTTATCGTTGACGTTTTTCGCGAGCAAGCTCGCTCCTACAGGTGTTCGGTGGGTGTTTCAGGTTTTGCGTACTCGGGTGAGTTCCGGCAGGCCTACCTTGAGCAGCCGTGCGGTCTTGCTGCCGGCCAGTTCTTCGAGCCCTTCGTGCTCGGTCAGCCGCGCCATTTGCACCGCTAGGTTCACCACCAGGGCTTCGCGCGAATACACCCCGCCTTCCAGTGAATAGATCCCCGCGATCAACTGCCGCAACTCCAGCGGCAAGCGCCAACGCGTGCGCAATGCCGAACCGTAGGCGGCGCCAAAGGCGTCGAGGGATTCGCCGATGGTTTGGTCATCCAGGGCGCCGCCGCCCTGGCGCCAGTCTTCCAGGCAGCGCAACAAGGCCAGGTCGCCCAAGCGGTGCAGGATGCAGGCGCTGTAGCAGCGCTGGTGATCGAGCTCCAGCATGCGCGCCAGGCGCCGGGCGTAGTCGGCGCTGTCCTGGGACAGTTGCCAGTGCCGCTCGGCGTAGGCCACCAGCCCAGGGTCACCCAACACCACGTTGTGCTTGAGCGCCAGGCCGAGGATGAGGTTCATGCTCTGGCCGGGCACCAATTTATGCAGGGCTTCTGGCAGGGTCTGCACCGGCGTGCCGTGGTAGCCGGCGCTGTTGGCAGCGGCGATCAGCACGGCGGTGATTTGCGGGTCGCTGTGTACCTGGTCTTCCAACTGCTTGAGGTCCAGGCCTTCGGGCCCCAGGCTGCGTTGCACGGCGGCTTTCACATCCACGCGCAGCGGCGCGCCATCGCAGACCTCGCGACGTCGCTCCAGGAAGGCGGGCAAGGTCATGCCCGGCGCCAGCGGTGGGATCTCGCAGTACACGCTTTCGCCTTCGTTGAGCAGCAGGTCTTGCAAGCGCTGGGTCAGGCTTTCCATGTTCAGTGGGCGGGTGAGGTAAGCGGTGGGTGCCAGGGGCAAGGCTTCGCGCACGCTGGCGCTGTCATTGCGACTGCTCAGCAAGATAAACGGCAGCGAACGGCGCTTCTGGCGCACGCTGCGCAGCAGGCTCAGGCCATCCACGCCCGGCAGCTCCCAATCGGCCAGGATCAGGTCATAGGTTTTTTCGCCCAACAGCGTGGCGGCGTGTTGCCCATCGGCGCACACATCCAGCCGCGCGTCACAGCGCACATTCAACAGCACTTGCTTGAGCAGGTCCCGCGACCAAGGGTCTGCTTCGGCGATTAACACTCGGGGTACAGCGGGTAAATCAACAGCAGTCATCCAGCACGCTCCATCGGCAATGCTTGCACCTTAGACAATGCGGCTGCGTGCGTACATCAAGCAGGCACAAAAAAACCGCCGAAGCGGTTTTTTTGTTTTTCGTAGGAACGGGCGTGTCAGAGTTCGGAGAAGCACTCTTCGATGATCGCCAGGCCCTTGTCCAACTGCTCGTCCGGCGAGGTCAGCGGCACCAGTACGCGCAATACGTTGCCGTAGGTACCGCAGGACAGCAGGATCAGGCCCTTGTCACGTGCCTTGGCCACCACGGAAGCAACAGCGGCAGCGTTTGGCTTATGGGTGTCGCCGTCTTCGAACAGCTCGACCGCGATCATCGCGCCCAAGGCACGCACTTCGCCGATCACCGGGTACTTGGCCTGGATGGCCTTGAGGCCGGTCACCAGGCGCTCGCCCACGGCCTTGCAGCGGTCCAGCAGGTGCTCTTCTTCGAACACTTCCATCACCGCCAGGGCCGCAGCGCAGGCGATCGGGCTACCGGCATAGGTGCCGCCCAGGCCGCCTGGGGCGATGGCGTCCATGTATTCGGCCTTGCCGCATACACCGGCCAGCGGGAAGCCGCCCGCGATGGATTTGGCGAAGGTGGTCAGGTCGGCGGCAACGCCCATCTGTTCCATGGCGAAGAAGGTACCGGTACGGCCAGCACCGGTTTGCACTTCGTCGGCGATCAGCAGGATGCCGTGCTTGTCGCACAGTTCGCGCAGGCGCTTCATGAAGGCTTTCGGCGCGACGTAGAAACCGCCCTCGCCCTGCACCGGCTCGATGATGATGGCGGCGATATCACGCGGCTCGGCATCGTTTTTGAAGATACGCTCGATGCTGGCGATGGAGTCGTCGACGCTCACACCGTGCAGTTCGTTGGGGTACAGCGCACGGAACACGCCGCCTGGCATCAGGCCCATGCCGGCCGAGTAAGGCACCACCTTACCGGTGAGGCCCAGGGTCATCATGGTACGGCCGTGGTAAGCACCGGTGAAGGCGATTACACCGGCACGGCCCGTGGCGGCGCGGGCGATCTTCACGGCGTTTTCTACCGCTTCAGAACCGGTGGTGACCAGCAGGGTTTTCTTGGCGAAATCACCCGGCACCTTGGCGGCGACTTTTTCGCACACTTCTACGTAGGGCTCGTAGGCCAATACCTGGAAGCAGGTGTGGGTCAGCTTGTTGAGTTGCTCGGTCACGGCCGCGATGATTTTGGGGTGCACGTGGCCGGTGTTCAGCACAGCGATACCGCCGGCGAAGTCGATGAACTCGCGACCTTCAACGTCGGTCACGGTGGCGTTCTTCGCGGAGTCGGCGAAGATCGGGTGAATCTGGCCGACACCGCGCGGTACAGCGGCTTCGCGGCGTTTCATCAGGGATGCGTTGGTCTTGCTCATAAAGTCCTCATTCGCCGCTCATCGGGCGGCGTGGCTCAAGGATAGGTGGCGGGGAGGCAACTACGGCAGCATGCGATGATCGACTGCCACAGCTTTCCCGGCCACTGCGAATAACCATGTAAAACACGCAAAGGGGCAGCGCTCTCGTGCCCTCTGCGTTTACTGCAATCCCGTGCCTTAGATGCCCAGGCAGAGGTATTTGATTTCCAGGTAGTCCTCGATCCCGTACTTGGAGCCTTCACGGCCCAGGCCCGAGGCCTTGATGCCGCCGAACGGCGCCACTTCGTTGGAGATCAACCCGGTGTTGACGCCGACCATACCGTATTCCAGGGCCTCGGCCACACGGAACACACGGCCCAGGTCGCGGGCATAGAAGTAGGAGGCCAGGCCGAACTCGGTGTCGTTGGACATGGCGATCACTTCGGCTTCGTCTTTGAAGCGGAACAGTGGCGCCAGCGGGCCGAAGGTTTCTTCCTTGGCGACGGCGGCGTTTTTCGGCACGTCGACCAGGATGGTCGGTTCGAAGAAGTTGCCTTCCATCACCTTGCCACCGGCCAACAGCTTGGCACCTTTGCTCAGGGCATCAGCGATATGTTCCTGCACCTTGGCCACGGCTTTTTCGTCGATCAGCGGGCCGGTGGTGGTGCCGTCTTCCAGGCCGTTACCGATCTTCAGTTTGGTCACTGCCACCTTGAGCTTTTCAGCGAAGGCGTCGTACACCGAATCCTGAATGTACAGGCGGTTGGCGCAGACGCAGGTCTGGCCGTTGTTGCGGTACTTGGAGATGATCGCGCCTTCGACGGCCTTATCCAGGTCGGCGTCGTCGAACACGATGAACGGCGCGTTACCGCCCAGCTCAAGGGAAACTTTCTTGATGTCCTTGGCGCATTCGGCCATCAGCTGGCGACCAATTTCGGTCGAGCCGGTGAAGGACAATTTACGCACGATGGGGTTGCTGGTCAGCTCGCCGCCGATGTCGCCAGCGCTGCCGGTGACTACGCTGAGCACGCCTTTGGGGATACCGGCGCGGTGCGCCAGCTCAACCAGGGCCAGGGCCGAGAACGGGGTTTGCGAGGCGGGCTTGATCACCATGGTGCAACCAGCGGCCAAGGCCGGGCCGGCTTTGCGGGTGATCATCGCGGCGGGGAAGTTCCACGGGGTGATGGCTGCGGTCACGCCGATAGGCTGCTTGATCACGATCAGGCGCTTGTCGGGCTGGTGGCCGGGGATCACGTCGCCATAGATGCGCTTGGCTTCTTCGGCGAACCACTCAATAAAGGAGGCAGCGTAGACGATTTCGCCCTTGGCTTCGGCCAGCGGCTTGCCTTGTTCGAGGGTCATCAGGCGGCCGAGGTCGTCCTGGTTTTCGATCAGCAGCTCATACCAGCGGCGCAGCTTGTTGGCGCGCTCCTTGGCGGTGAGTGCGCGCCAGGCTGGCAGGGCCTTGTCGGCGGCTTCGATGGCGCGGCGGGTTTCCGCGGCGCCCATCTTCGGCACGGTGCCGAGAATTTCGCCCGTGGCTGGGTTGTTGACCTTGATGGTTTGACCATTGTCCGCCTCGACCCAAGCGCCATCGATAAAGGCTTGCTGGCGGAACAACTGGGTGTCTTTAAGCTGCATGTCGGCTTTCCTTAACAGCACCGCGCGCACGCGGAGCGAATTAGAGTTGTTGAAAGGCGCCTTGTGGGCGATGTCTTTGTAGGAGCGAGCTTGCTGGCGAAAAATTCAAAGGCGCCGCGTAAAACCAGAAACGCGGCGTCATCGTTAACGATTTTCGCGAGCAAGCTCGCTCCTACATGGCATCAGCCTGGGGCTGCCGTCAGGGAAATCAGTCCAGCACGCCAGGATAGGTGAAAGGCGCACGGGAGACAGAGCGTTTGAAATCTCAAACGAATCCTAGGATCAATGGGGGTACAGGGCAATAGTCTGTTCGAAAAAAAGAACGATTATGGCGCATCTGGTTCATCTTTCAGATCAAACGCATACACGGCAACAGCCCCGGTACTGCCGATAATCTGCTCGCGGCCATCCGGCCCTCCACCACCAGCGCAATGAACGCGAGGGTGTCATCCTTGAAATACAACAGCTCACGATCATCCAGCGTGCGCTCCACCATATGGGTGGCCACGTAGCGTAAGAGATGCTCCGGCATACCTCGAAACAAATCGGAGCGAGCCAGCAGGGTTTGTCTGAGCGGGAGATCGAGCATCACGGTTCCTTTGGAGTGCATGCGTTCACCTGAGGAATTGCGGTGTGGAAGCGGTGTAAAGCCACAAGAGCAAAGCAAACAAAGGGACGTGCGGCGCGGGGAGTTGTGAATGAGGGTGGCAATTAGCCATTTTTTGTCGGAAATGGACGACAAGGGGCGGGGGAAATGCCGGAATGGACGCATCAGGTCGACATGGGTATGATGGCGCCCGCACAAGCATCCGTAGCTCAGCTGGATAGAGTACTGCCCTCCGAAGGCAGGGGTCGTGGGTTCGAATCCCGCCGGGTGCACCAGATTTGGAATGAAAAAGCCTCAGGTCGGGAGATCTGGGGCTTTTTTGTGCGTTTGGTGGGTGGTGAGAGAGTGTTGAGTCGCGTCGGGATAGTAGAGGTGAAAAAAATCCCGGTTTCCCAAGCAGTTTTCCAGCTCTACGATCATTACGATTTCACCGCCTTGAGCGCCGGTCTCAAGCAACGAAGAAACGCCTACACAGGAACCTCCGCCCTGATCAGCGTACCGCCTTCGACCAGATTGCGGGCAGTAATGGTACCGCCATGGGCCTGGCAGATCGCACGGGCGATGGACAAGCCTAGCCCGCTCCCCCCCGAGTAACGTGCCCTGGAGCGCTCTGCACGCCAGAAGCGGTCGAACACGCTGTCCAGATGCTGGGCTTCGATACCTGGCCCTCGGTCACCGACTTCAATCACTACCGAACCGTGAACCCGGCGCGCCGTTATATTCAACTCGCCTCCCCCGGCCGCATAACGCAGCAAGTTATCGACCAGAATGTTGATCACCTGGCCCAGGCGATCACGATCGGCGTGCATACGAAGCCCATCAGCAATACTGACCTGCGTCAGCACGCAAGCCTCATCCAACTGCGGCTGGAACCACGCCAACCGCTCCGCCACCAGAGCCGCCAGAGAAAACTCGCTGCACTCCAGCACCAGCCGACCAGCACGAGCCATCGACAACAGGTGCAAGTCATCCACCAGTTTTCTGAGTTGATCGAGCTGACGCTTGACCATGCCCAACTGCATGGCATCGCTGGGGAATACCTCATCGAGCATACCCTGCACGCGCCCCATGGCGGCGTTCAAGGGTGTGCGCAGTTCGTGGGCAATGACCGCGCTGGATTCACGCACATCGCGCTCATAGCGCTCCAGTTGCGTGGTCATGCTGTTGAAGTCGCTGACCAGCCGTTGCAGCTCGTCGGGCGCGTCGCGGTGCACCGGCAGGCGCGTCAGGAAATCACCGCCGGCGACTCGCCGGGCGCCCTGGGCAATCGCCGAGAACTGGCTGGACAAGGGCCGCGAAAACCACAGGCCGAAGCCAATGATGATAGGGATCGCGGCCAGCACCAGGCCGATCAGTATCAGCCAGTCGCGATTGGCGATAGCCGGCTGGAAATAGTCCAGCGGATAGTACTGGGCAACCACTTGACGCAAGCGTGCCTCATTGAGCTCTGGCTCCGCGCGCAACGCCAGCAGCTCCTCACGCGGCCCCGGCGGCAGATGCTGCACAAAATACCAGTCCGACAGTGTGACGTTGATCCACATGCACACCGAGATCACCACCACCGCGCCGATCGCCAGCAAGCTCATGCGCAGGCCGATCCAGCGCCACATGGGTTTGTCGTTGACCCGCGGTTGCTCAAGCATGTGCGTTACCTGAATCGATAGCCAATGGAGCGCACCGTGACCAGAACACCGGTGATGCCGTGGTTTTCCAGCTTGCGGCGCAGGTTGTGCACGTGGGTGTCGACGACGCGGGCCAGGGCTTCGCTTTCCGGCAGGCAGATTTCCAGCAACTCATCACGGGTGAAGGCCTTGGACGGCGTCTTGAGCAACGTCACCAGCAGCTTGAATTCCGTTGGGGTCAGGTCCAGCCATTGCGGTGGTGCTTCGCCCTGCTCAATGGCTGCGGTAAACGCAACAAGATCCACCCGCAGGTTTTCATGGCGCAGCAGGTGTTCCACCGGTTGGTTGCCGGTGGTGCGCCGCAACACCGCGTGCACACGCGCCACCACTTCGCGCGGGCTGTAAGGCTTGACCACATAGTCGTCCGCGCCATAACGCAAGGCACCGAGCTTTTCCGGTTCGTCGCCCATGGCCGTGACCATGATGACCGGCGTGTCACTGCTACGGCGAACGGCGGATAACACCTCGGTGCCGCTCAAGCGCGGCAGCATCACGTCGAGCAGGATCAGGTCGGGCTGCCAGCTTTTGTACAGGTCCAGACCGCGCTGGCCGTCTTCGGCCAGGGCCACCTCATAGCCATCCCGGAGCAAGTAGGCTTCGAGAATGTTGGCGCTGTCGGCGTCGTCTTCGACGATGAGGATACGTTTTCCTGACACAAAGAAGCCTCTTGATGAAACCTTGATAATTTACGCACCGTTTATTGAAAGTGCGCTGCCAGTATTGCCCTACGCCCGCTTTCGCGAGCCGATCCTATGTCGATCACCGCCTCGCTGTCCAAGCCTATCAACGTGCCTGAACAGCTCGATCCGAGGGCGGCACGGTATCGCGCGTTGGCAGGCGCACTGCTGTCTTCTTTACGCTCAAAGGGCTTGACCATGAACTTCACCACTCCCCCTACCCGCAACATCCTGTTGGGCGCCGCCACGCTGCTGTGCTGCACACTCGTGCCCCAGGCTCAGGCGGCCGACGCTAGCCCGGCAGCCGATGAAACCACTGTTACCCTGGGCCTTGGCATGGGTGTCACACCTCGCTACATGGGTGCTAACCGCTACCGTCCGCTCGTACTGCCGATGCTCAGCATCCAGCACGGAGCGTTGTTCGCCGACACCACTCGCGGCGTGGGCCTGCAATTTCAATCCGACAGTGGCTTCGGCGCCAGCGCGGCGATCAATTACGACATGGGCCGCAAGGAGAAGGACAGCACTACCGGCGCGGGCGGCGACGAGCTCAGAGGTATGGGCGATATCAACGGCGCAACCGTCGCCGACTTTACCCTCAGCCAACAACTGCTTGACTGGCTGTCGGTCAACGGCGAAGCCGAACTGCGCATGGCCGGCGAGCACCGAGGCAACCGTTACCGCTTTGGCCTGGAAGGCATACTGTTGCACACAAGCCGCGACACCCTGAGCCTGGCCATCGACGCCCATGCCGGCGATAGCCGCTACAACCAGACGTTCTTCGGCGTCACCCAGGCTCAGAGCCAACGCTCGATCTACAGCAAGTACACCGCCGACGCCGGGATCTATGCCTACTCCGCTGCCTTGAACTGGCAGCACACCTTCGACGCGCACTGGTCAACGCTGGCCAGCCTGACGCTGACTCAATACGCTGACCAGGCCAGCGACAGCCCGCTGGTAAGGCGCGAAACCGCTGGCTTGGGCCTGTTTGCAATCAACTACACGTTTTGACAACAAGCCCCGGGTATGCAGGCTTCATCTGGACTATCCCTGGGGCAGATTCCGGTCCTGTGCGAATGGCTTTTCAGACCGCGCAAGGTTCTCCCCATCAGGGCGTACACACGATGATCCGTTTGAAGTACCTGTCCAAAAGAGCCGTGCTGCTCTATGCGCTATTGATGAGTATCGGCAGTCAAGCCTCCCCCACCCTGCATACCGAAGCGTTCGTGCATCCTGGCCTGCTCCAGACCCGGGAGGACTTCACGCGGATACGCGAGAAGCTGGCCAACTATAACCAGCCGTGGCTGGCCGGCTGGCAGAAGCTGATCGCCAATCCCCATGCCTCATTAGCCTGGCAGCCCAACCCGATGCCGGTGGTGTACCCCACTTCAGGCGGCCCGAATAACGACAGTGTTCTGTTCAACGACGCAGCCGCCGCGTATGCACTGGCCCTGCGCTGGCAGATCTCCAACAACCCGGCGTATGCCGACAAGGCCGTGAGTATTTTGAACCAGTGGGCCTTGACCCTCACCGCGATCAAAGACAAGCCCGGCAGAGCTTTGGTGGCAGGCTTGTACGGCTACCAACTGGCCAACGCGGCCGAACTGCTGCGCAGCTACCCAAAGTGGCGGGCGGAAGATTTCCAGCGTTTTCAAGGCATGATGCTCACTGTGTTCTACCCCATCAATCATGACTTCCTGGTGAACCACGACGGCGCCCGGCCTGATCATCATGGGGCCAGCTGGGACCTAGCCAACATGAACTCGATGCTGGCCATCGGCGTACTGACCGACCGCCGCGATCTCTACAACGAGGCCGTCGACTACTTCAAGCACGGCACCGGTAACGGCGCCATCGCCCACGCGGTGTGGAAGCTCTACGGCGATGGCCTCGGTCAAGTCCAGGAAAGCGGACGTGATCAGTCACACGCCATGCTCGACATAGCCCTGCTCGGCAGTTTCTGCCAAATGGCCTGGAACCAGGGCAACGACCTGTTCGGCTACCAGAACAATCGCGTGCTGCAGGGCGCCGAGTATGTGGCCAAGTACAACCTTGGCCAGGAGGTGCCGTTTACCCCCATCCCCAACAGCAGCTTCAAACAGACCGTCATCTCGGCCGATCATCGCGGCGAAACCCGTCCGATATGGGAACTGCTCTACAACCACTACGCCGTGCGAAAGGGCCTCAGCGCACCGAATGTGCAGGCCATGGCAAATAACGTCCAAGTGGAAGGTGGTGGCGGGGATTATGGTGCTGACAGGGTTGGCTACGTCCAGCTGGGGTATGGGACGTTGCTGTATTCGTTGGGGGAATACGGTTTGTCGCAGATGCAGCTGATGCCGTAGAGGTATATCACCGAAGCTGCGCTGCGCATTACAAATGCGTCCTTTCTACCTGTCAAATTCGGGGAATGGCAAGAACGCATTGGTGTGTTGGAAATGTCAAAGGACGCCAGCACCATCGCCGCAGAAGTGTAGAGCCAGACATGAATGAAACACCCGAGGTCTTAAGACCCGGGGCTTTTTTGTGAGCCACTTGCACGCGCAACTCGATGTTGCTACGAGTGGCTAAGCGCCTACATCCCGATGGGTTGAGGATTACGAAGGCCTTGATGAATTCCCGGAATGCTGCTTTTCCAGGCTTGAGATTTCACCGCGCAACACCCCCTCCAACACCCCAAAAAACCCCTGAATATGCCCCTGCTTCAACGCCTGCGGCCGCGTAACCAAATAAACCTCCATCGGCGGCAGTTCTATCTCCTGGAAAACCTCATTCAACCCCGTCGCCAGAATTCGCGGCAACACCGCCACGCCCATCCCTCGCTTCACCGATTCAAGCTGCACGGCAAACGAGCTCACGCTGATGGGCGCATGGTCGAGCCCCGCAGCTTTCGCGGCGCGCATTTGCGGTAGCAGGTCCAGCGGCGGCAGCAAGGCAATACTGGCGGCAGTGGCGGGAGTTAGCGCAGGAAAACGTTGCAGGTATTCGGCGGTAGCAAAGACCCCGTAGTCCAGTTTGCCGAGCCCTCGGTAGATCAAAGAGGGTTCGCCCAGGTGTACGGTGCGTATGGCTATATCGGCTACGCCTCGTACGATTTTGTGGAAGTCGGTGGTGACCTGCAGTTCTACGGAGCAGCCTGGGTGCTGCGCTGTGAAGCGGCTGGCGGCTTCGAGCACGCTGGCAGAGAAGCCTTCGCCGGCGCTCACCAGCACGGTGCCGCTGAGAATTGCTGGCGCGCCGTCGACGGGGGCCTGGCGTCGCAGGCCGGATTCGGCTGCCAGGGCGACGTCTACCAGGGCTTGGCCTCGGGAGGTGAGCCGGCAGCCTTCTACGCCGCGTTCCACCAGTGGTTCGCCCAGGGCAGTTTCCAGTTGGGTGAGGCGGCGGGAGACGGTAGACGCCGCGATACCGAGTAATTGGCCTGCCTGTAAAAAGCTGCCGCGCCGTGAGACTGCCAGCAGCAGTCGAAGATCGTCCCAATTTGCCTGCAATGCCATATCTCCGCGCTTCCCTGGTGTGCAGATGTGCAAAGCCATTATGCCGCAGGCGCTGTTTTTACGGCGTGGGCTCGCGGGTATATCTACTGGCCTTCTCAACAAATGGAATGGCCTGTATGAACACGAACCCCAATCGCTTGCGCAGCACCTTTGTGACCGGTGCCACCGGTTTGCTGGGCAACAACCTGGTACGGGAGCTGGTCGCACGGGGTTATGCGGTGAAGGCGCTGGTGCGCTCGGCGGCCAAGGGCGCTCAGCAGTTCGGCGATGTGCCGGGTGTGGAACAGGTGGTGGGGGACATGGCGGATGTGGATGCCTTCGCGGCAGCGTTGCAAGGCTGCGATACGGTGTTTCACTGCGCGGCGTTTTTTCGGGATAACTACAAGGGCGGCAGCCATTGGGAGGAATTGGAGAAGATCAATGTCGTCGGTACGCGGGCCCTGCTGCAACAGGCGTATGACGCCGGTGTGCGACGGTTTGTGCATACCTCGTCGATTGCCGTGCTCGACGGTGCCCCCGGTACGCCGATCGACGAGACGTGCCTGCGGGCCGAAGCCGATGCGGATGACTACTACCGCAGCAAGATCCTGGCTGAGCGGGAGGTGTTGAGGTTTCTTGAAAGCCATCCGCAGATGCACGCCTGCATGGTCTTGCCCGGTTGGATGTGGGGGCCGGGTGACCGTGGGCCGACGTCTTCGGGGCAGTTGGTGAGGGACGTTATCAACGGCAAGTTGCCGGGGCTGATTCCGGGCACCTTTTCTCTGGTCGATGCCCGCGATGTGGCCTGGGCGCACATTGCTGCCGCCCAAAGCGGGCGACGGGGCGAGCGTTATCTCGCGGCCGGTCGCAACTTGACCATGCGCCAGCTGATGCCGGTGCTGGGGCGTATTGCTGGGGTCAAGGTGCCCTCGCGCCAACTGCCGCTGCCCGCGCTGTACCTGTTGGCAGCGGTGCAAGAGGCCTACGCGTACCTGAGTGGAAAGCCTATCTTGCTGAGCCTGGCGACGTTGCGGCTGTTGATACGCGAGGAGCACCGTACCCGCTTTGACCACCGTAAAAGTGAAGAGGAACTGGGGCTGAGTTTTCGCGGGTTGGAGCAGACCCTCACGGACACGGTGGCCTGGTACCGGGCTCACGGCGAGGCTTGAAACGCATCCTTAAGCCATATATTTCATAGCCCAACCTCATCGACTGGCGATCAGCACAGGAATGGCGTTGTTCAGTGAGAACGCCACCAGAAATACGGCCAGCCCGACGTCGATCTGCCGGGTGTACTTGAGGAACAGCGCCTTGACCGGACCTTGGCCGAACAGCAGCGCCACCACTGAATACCAGATGACTTCCAGGGTCGAGCACAGCATCACCACCAGCACTTTGTCGATCTCCGAGCGCGGCACCGAGAGAAAGCCGGCATAGATACTGATCATGAAAGCGATGGTTTTCATGTTGCTGATATTGGTGATCACCCCCACGCGGTAGGCCTTGGCGAAGCTGGTCGTGCCCGGTGCGGTGCTTTCGGCCGTGCCGGTGTTCTTGGCCAGCACGCTTTTGATGATGCTGTACGCGATGTACAGCAGGTACGCCGAACCGCATAACGTGGCGACTTTGGAAAACGCCGGGTACTGGTGCAACAAAGCCGCCAGGCCCAGCAACGAAATCGTCGAGAAAAACACCCCGACCGTGCAGATGCCCAGGGTCGCGCCGATGCCGGTCGACACCGAGCCCAGCGAGGCGAAGCGGCTGACAATGATGAAGTTGGGGCCCGGGCTTATCACCGCCAGGATGTAGATCAATGCTGCTGTAAACATGGGAACTCCTTGTATGGGGCAGCAGCTCTCCAGGCAAACTAGCAGTAATTACACACCCCGCTACTGACTATAAATTCATATGCTTATGACCCGTTGCCGCCAAGCCGGCGATGGTATCGCGCGATACCATCGCCACGGGGTCAGCGCGGCGGCAAGGTTTTAAGGCGTTCTTCCAGGTTTTGCCCAGGGAAGCGCTTTTGCAACTCGGCAAGTTTGGTCGTCGCTGCGGCCTCATCCCCTGCCGCGCGCAGGCGCGCTACTTCCTGCAAGCCAAGTTCTAGGGGTTGCGGTGCAGCGCGCTTGGCCAGCTTGCCTTGGGGCAAGGCATCGCTGCTCATTTCGGCACTGTAGGACTCGGCACGGGGCGGCGCGCTCATCGGCGCAGGCGCGGAGAACGCGGCCGGGGCAGCGAGACGTGTGTTGTGTACCGGGTCCAACTCGGGGGTGCGCGTGATCACGCCCACCAGCAACGCCACACCGGCCAGGCTGGCAAATGCCATTTGCCAGCGCGGTTGCTGGCATGCACGCAGCCAGCGCTGCCACAGGTTGGGCGCGGGCTTGGGCGCTTCGCGGCGGGCGGCGTTAAGGATAAAGGCGTCGAGGGACGCGGGCGGTTCGCCCGTGCTGTGTTGACGAAAGTGCTGGAGCATCTCGTCGTCTGGGGTGTGTCGGGAGTCGTTCATGCGAGTATCTCCTCGGCCAGCAGGCGGCGCAGTTTCTGCTGGGCGTAACGCAGGCGGCTTTTTACGGTTTCCAGCGGGGCGCCAGTGAGGGTGGCGATTTGCGGTACTTCGAGCTCGCCGTGCAGGCGCAGCAGGAAGACTTCGCGCTGGTCTTCGGGCAGGTCTTGCAGGGCCGCGTCGAGGCGGGCCTGGTCGCGGCTCAGGCTCAGCTGTTGTTCGGGGCCGTCGCTGTCGTCGGCCTGGGCGTGCAGTTGTTCATCGTAGCTGTCATGCAGGGGGTTGTGGATGCCGTGCTTGCGCCAGTGGTCGATCAGGCGGTTGCGGGCGATCTGGAACAACCAGGTACGAAAACTCGCCCGGCCTTGTGGCTGGGTGGTGCTGCGGATGAGGCTGAGCCAGGTGTCCTGGTAGATTTCTTCGGCCAGTTCGGCTTTGTTGCACAGGGACACGAGGAAGCGGTACAGGCCCTGGCGATGGCGCGCGTACAAGGCTTCGAAGGCGGCAGCGTCACCGGTTCGGTAGCGGGCCAGCAGCGATTCGTCGCTGGGTGAGTCATCTGGAACGTCCATATCGTGGGCGAACTCCTTTTGGTCAGCCGAAACAGGATTACTGTAGGAGCGAGCTTGCTCGCGAAGAACGTCAACGATAACGCGTGCTTGCTGGATAAACGCGGTGCGTGTGAGTTTTTCGCGAGCAAGCTCGCTCCTACAAAAAGCTTTAGCAGCAAGCCCCCTCCCACATTTGATCTCGGTTGTGAGCGAGATCAGGGTTTGAGGCTTTGGGCCAACTCCACCAGTTGCACGAATTCGTTGCGCAGCCCGAAGGGGTCATCGCCGCGGGCCGAGCGCGCCAGTTTGGCGGTGTCTTGCAAACTCATGGTGCCAGTGTAGCGGCCATCGCCCTTGAGCTGTTGGGCGAAGGCGGCGACGGCAGACGAGAAGCGCAGGTCGTCGCTGGCCGGGGTAGCCTGATTGGCGATGGGGCGTTCGATCAACTGGCTGTTACCGCCCGCAGCGGGCTTATAGCGCACCCGTAACATCGCCAGCTCATCGGATTTGCCTTCGGTCGCAGGCGCCGCGGCATATCGCAGAGGCTCCAACCAGCCCTTCTCGCCCTTGGGCACGATTTCATACAGCGCGGTCATCGTGTGCCCTGCGCCAATCTCGCCGGCATCGACCTTGTCGTTGTTGAAATCCTCACGCTTCAGGGCGCGGTTTTCATAGCCCAGCAGGCGGTATTCGCTGACCTGGGCCGGGTTGAATTCCACCTGCAGTTTCACATCCCGCGCCACTACGGCCAGGGTGGAACTGAGTTGCTCCACCAGCACTTTACGCGCTTCGCGCAGGTTGTCGATGTAGGCGTAGTTGCCATCGCCCGCGTCGGCCAGTTGTTCCATCAAGTGTTCGTTGTAGTTGTCCACACCAAAGCCGAGGGTAGTCAGGGATACGCCGCTTTTGCGCTGGACCACGGCCATTTGCTTGAGGCTGTCGAAGTCGCTGATGCCCACGTTGAAGTCGCCGTCGGTGGCCAGCAGGATGCGGTTGATGCCGTTGCCGATAAAGCCTTCGCGGGCCATCTGGTAGGCCAGTTCGATGCCGGACGCGCCCGCCGTGGAGCCGCCGGCGGTGAGTTGGTCGATGGCGTTGCGGATCTTGGCTTTGTCATGCCCGGAGGTGGGCTTGAGCACCACGCGGGATTCACCGGCGTAGACCACCAGTGACACGCGGTCCTGATCACGCAGTTGATCCACCAATAGTTTCAGCGTGCTTTTGACCAGCGGCAAGCCTTCGCGACGGTCCATGGAGCCGGACACGTCCACCAGGAACACCAGGTTGGCAGGCGCCAGTTCGGCCACGGTTTTATCGGAGGCCTTGATGCCGATGCGCAGCAGTTTGGTGCGCGGGTTCCATGGTGTGGCGGCCACTTCGGTAGTGACGCCAAAGGGTAAGCCGTCGGTGGGCAGGGCGTAGTGGTAGGGGAAGTAGTTGACCATTTCCTCCAATCGCACCGCGCCTTCGGGCGGCAGGCGGCCTTGGTTGAGGAAACGCCGTACGTTGGCGTAGCTGCCCGTGTCGACATCCACGCTGAAGGTGGAGACCGGGGTTTCGGCGACGCGGTGCACGGGGTTGTCGGGCAGGTTGGCGTATTGCTCGCGGGGTTCGCTGCGCTCAGCCAGGGTTGCCATCTCCCGCACCATCATCGGTGCAGGCATCGCACTACGTTTGACCAGAGCGCCCTGGGCCGGCGCACTTTGTAACTCAGCGACGGGCTTGCCGACCTCGGGGGAGGACGGCAATCCACAACCGCCGAGCGCCACCAGCAGCGTTATGGCAAAAGATTGGGCAGCAGGACGCAGCAAGAGCAGCGGGCGGGACATGGGCTGAACCTCGGGAATGAATGATCCGTTCAACAGCTCAGACGTAACGCCACACCCGTACGGGTTAAACACGGTTACTTCTGCCTCCGGTCGCTGCGTCACACTTAGAGACACAACCGGCTGAACCCGTTTTCACCACTAACCACATATCGAGGGTTCGCCTCCCTATCAGGACAATCTGTTTCTTGAGTGCTTTGGAGGCTTTTAAATCAGGGAAAACGCGATGAACTCTGTAAGGCACAACCCCACAAACCGCTATGAGCCTCTCGTCGAACGGCCCAGCTATGCAGGGGCCGCTTCAGACAAGCCGTCCTACACCACTGAGCAAGCGGCAGAGCAAATCACCCGAACCGGCTATCGTTGGAAAGAGCGAAACCAGGACAGCACCACACCTATCGGCTATCGCTTTTTCACACCCTCCCAAGGCACTTACAACACACCCAGCGGCGCTAGTGAGTTCTCCCACTCTCAAAAAGAACAGGCCAGGCGCGCCATGCAGTCTTGGGCAGATGTCGCCAATGTGTCCTTCACCGAAAATGCGCCCGATCTCAAAGGGCAAATTTTACTGGGCAATGACCCGCAGACCGGCCTGGCAGGGTATGCGTCTTATCCGGGCATTTATAGCGACGGCACACAAGCCTGGTTCGCCTCAGGCGGCAACAATCGCCCCTTCACTCACGGTAGTTTCAGCCGGTCTCTGCTAGTCCATGAGATCGGCCATACCCTGGGGCTCATGCATCCTGGCAAATACAACAACGGCGGCAGCTACGCTGAAAATGCCAGCTACGCCGAGGACAATCGCGCCTACAGCCTAATGAGTTACTGGTGGGCCGGCCACCTGGGCCATGACCACAACAAGAGCGGCCAAACCCACTATGCCAGCGCGCCGCTGATGGACGACATTACGGCCATCCAAAAGCTCTACGGTGCCAATTACAAAACCCGCGACACCGACACGGTCTACGGCTTCAACTCCAATACCGGGCGTGACTTCCTCAGCCTCAACTCAGCGGACGACGCGCCCGTGTTCAGCGTGTGGGATGGGGGCGGCAACGACACCCTGGATTTCTCGCAGTTTCATCAGGACCAGACCATCAACTTGAAGGCTGAACACTTCTCCGATGTCGGTGGCATGAAAGGCAACGTCTCCATTGCCAAAGGCGTGACCCTGGAAAATGCCATCGGCGGCACGGGCGCAGATCGACTTATCGGTAACCACGCTGATAACCGCCTGACCGGTGGCCTGGGCCAGGACACCCTTACCGGTGGGCTGGGCAAGGATACGTTTGTGTATAACAACGCCAGCGAGTCGACCCAACAGCACCCCGACCTGATCACCGATTTCACCAGTGGGCAGGACAAGATCGATGTGTCCAACGCGCTGCAGGCCGCCGGTATCAAGGACCTGCAGTTTGTGCGCCGTTTCAGCGGCCGGCCGGGCGAGGCGTTGCTCGGTTATGACCCGAACACGCGCCAGCACAGCCTGGCCATTGACCTGAACGGCTCGGGCCAAGCCGACCTGTATATCAAGAGCCAAGGGCCAATCAAGCCAGACGACGTGATCAGCCGAGCCTCCCAACCGAACCGTATGCCAACCCCACCCGCCCGGGTTACGCCTGAACCGCCAACCCCGCGGCCGCCGTCGCCAGCGGATGTGGCACCGTACAAGCCCCACACCACGCCAACATCCGCGCCGCAACAGGCACCGTTCTCCTTGCAGAACTACGCCAACGCATCCCTTAAGGGCACGCCGATGCATACCGCCGCCAGGGCCGTGGGCACGATTCGCGAAGTGAGCATTACACGTGACTCATGGGGCTACGAACGCGTGCATACCCGTTCGTTGGGCACCGGCTCGCTGATCAACGATGGCAACAGCGTGCTGACCAACCAACATGTGCGCGACGCGCTGGCCAAAGGCAGCAAGCTCGAGCTTTGGCTGGGGTATGAGCAAGACAGTACTGGCCGGATGAAGGTAGAGCGCAAAGTGCCGCTGGACCCCAACCCGCTCAGTGGCGACGCACGGTTGGACTACGCCGAGCTGCGTGTCGACTTGCCCGCCGGCGAGAAAAAAGCCTTGGCCGAGCAGTTCCGGCCACTCAAGTTGGCCTCCGGCCCCCAAGCATCGCCTGGGCAGAAAGTCTTTATGCCCAACCATGGGCAAGAGGCCCTCGGCATTTCATTTCTGAATGCCGAGGGCCAACCCACCACTCTCAAGAGATACGACCAGGACAGCGGTTATCAGGGCACGGTCTACCACGATGCCTTCAAGAAACCCGGCACTTCCGGTTCACCGCTGATCAGCGTCGACACCGGCGAAATCGTTGCCTTGCACAACGGCTCCATCGGCACCCACGTGAACGGGCAACGCGACTCCATGGGCACGGCCACCCGCATCGACTTGATCCAACAGCACCGTCGTCAGAGGTGACGCGGTTTACCGGTTGCCGCTGATCAGTCCGTGCCGTATTTCGGGTTACGCGGGCCGTACAAGATGCCGGTGCGTTGCCCCGCCGACAGCAACCGTGCACTGGTGATACCGGCAATCGGGTGCGCCGCATCGGTAGAGCTGTTAATCACCTGCTTGACCGCCGCCGTGATCAGCATGCCCACCAGGCCGCCGCCGTTGTTGTTGCCCTCCTCGCTCGACGCGCGCGCCGAACCGGTCCACAAGGTGGTGCCGGTGCGCAGGTCCACCAGTTTGGCCGAGGCCGTCACCGAGGTGTCGCTGGAGATCAGCATGTACTGGGTGCCGTACTCGCTGATGGTGATGTACAGCGCCGCGTCCGCGCCAAAGATGTCATGCAGCTTGGCCGGTTGTACGGCCTGGATATCGTTGGCGGTGGTGAGGCCGTTCTGGCGGAAGGTTTCGTCCACCAGGGCAATCGGCAACACGTAGTAGCCGGCTTCGGCCAGCGGGTAGGTGACTTGCGACACCAGGCTGTAGGACGCCTGCACTTCCGGCGATTCATTGATCGGCGGCAGTACCAGGATCGACTTGGGCCGCGCCTGTTTGTACGCCGAATAATCAACCGTCTTGGGTGCGGCGCAACCGCCGAGCAACGCCAGGGCCAGCAAGGCGCCGGTGAGTTTTAACAGGCTCATTTGGTGGCGACTCCGGCTTTGGCGTTTTTCAACAGAAAGTCCATGTACGCAGCAGACTCAGGGAACAGCGCCTTCTCGGTGCGAAACTCCTGCACCATCTGGTCATCCTTGCCCATGTTCATGTACAGCATGCCCAGGTGCGCGTGGTAACCCGGCGGCGCCTTGCGGCCACTGGCGTTGATCTTCTGCAGATCGCGCTCCAGTGCTTCCACCTGCGCTTCCTTGGGCTCGCCCTTGAAGTACTCGTAAACCTGCGGCTGGTAGCTCTCCCATTGATACAGGGGCTGGGGCGCCGTCTGGCACCCGGCTACCGTTGCGACTGCTGCCAACGTCAGCGCCAATTTCACTGCCTTGCTCATCCGTGTACTGCTCCTTGTGGTATGGCTGATCAGTTACGCGGGTTCCAGGCGCCGGCATTGATGCCGTCGACCAGGCGGTTGATCGCTTCGCGCATGGCCAGGTCCAGCACCTTGCCATTGAGGGTGGAGTCATAGCTGGCGGTGCCGCCGAAGCCGATCACTTCACGGTTGGACAGCGCGTACTCACCGGCGCCCTGGGTGGAATACACCACTTCAGAGGTGTTGATGTTGACGATATTCAACGCGACTTTGGCGTAGGCCACTTGGGTCTTGCCACGGCCGAGAATGCCGAACAGCTGGCGGTCGCCGGTTTCTTTGCGGCCGAACTCGGTCACATCGCCAGTCACCACATAGTCAGCGCCCTTGAGCTTCTGCACGGTGCCTTTGATTTTGGCTTCCTGGGAGATTTCGCCCATGTTGTCGCGGTCCAGCACGCTGAAGCGGTTGGTCTGCTGCAAGTGGGTGATGAGGATGGTCTTGGCCTGGCCGCCGAGACGGTCAACGCCATCGGAGAAGATGCCGCGCATGTAGCTGGAGCGGTTATCGAACTTACCCACGGCAATCGGCACACGCACGCCGGAATAGGCCAGGTGGGCGCTGGCGACTTGCTCCACCGGCATCGCGCGGTTGCTCTCGGTGGCGCAACCGGCCACGGTCAACAGCGCCGCGGCGGTGAGGCCCGACAGCAGGATTTTGGACAGTGTCTTCACAGGGTGCTCCTTGGGTGAGGAAATCAGCGTTGCTGGGTTTTCCAAGGAGAAAGGCAGCCTGAAAACGCGCTGGCCTGGATTCTTCCCTGAAAGACGGTGATGCAACGGCTGCGGCATTTTACGGGGTTGAGAGCGGTTCTCAAGTTGTTTCGGCCATAGGTGGGAGGCTTACCCTCCTGCCGACCGCAATACTCAAAGCAACAAAGATCAAATGTGGTAGCTGGCTTGCCTGCGAAAGCGCCAGTACAGCAACCGACACACGGCCTTCATAAGCACACGTCTACTGTAGGAGCGAGCTTGCTCGCGAAAAACGTCAACGATAACGCGTGCTTTCTGAATGAACGCGGCGCCTGTAGGTTTTTCGCGAGCAAGCTCGCTCCTACAAAAAAATCCTTAACTGACTGGCATTACACCAACAGCCGCCAGCCTTCGCACAGCCCTACTTGAGCTCCTTCACCAGGTACTGCGCAGAAATCTGCGTAATCCCGGTCAACGCCCGGCGCAAGGCTTCAGGGTCAGTGCGATAGGTCAACGGGGTGTAGCCATAGACATTCTGACCATTGAACGGCGTAACCGCTTCAAAGGTGCGCCAGATCATCTCATCGCCGCGATCCATCTGCGCTAACACGTTAAGGGTCGGATAAATCACACTGCTGAAACCCTGGGTCAGGCGAAAACCCCACTCAGACACGGTCAGCTGAATCTGCGCATCAGCCGGCTCATCGTCGCCGACCACCTTGAGCGTCGAAGTCTTACCCAACTCATCGACAAAGCCCTGCTTGAGCAACACGCCAACATCGAGTTTTTCCGCCTCCATCACCGTCAGAATAGCCACCGGCGTCGGCATCTCGGCCAACTGCCCAAGCTTCATGCCGCCGGCAAACCCGGCGCCACTCAACGCCGCAGTACCCAGCTTGGACGCCCCGCTAGCCATGCCAACACCCGCGCCAACCCCGGCACCCAGGGCCGCGCCCCAGGCCTGTTCGCGGCCGAAGTACACCATGTTCTTTTCCCACTTCACGGGCAGGACTTTGACGGTCTTGATCTGCGCGCGGTTTTCGGGAGTGAGGGGGTGGCTGACGCAGCCGCCGAGGATGAGGGTGGTGAAGAGAATGAGGAGGAGGTTTTTCACATCAGTCCTTTAATGTTTGCAGTGAATACGAGAAGCCGGCAGGGCCTGGACCCTGCCGACACACTGGCTCAACTCATTTGCTTTCTTTGGCAATGGTGCCCAAGGACGCATCCTTGACCAGATAACGGCCTTCGACTTCGCTCAGCGCTTTGAGGCTGTTACGCGCCACGGCGAAGCCCATTTCGACTTCCTGCTTGAGGTAAACCACCTCGCCCGCCTTTACATCAATCGGCATATCCGCCCAGTTTTCAGCCTTGGAGCTGATCACGTGCTTGCCCGGCGTCACGAAAAAATAGATGTACTGGTTACCACGGTTGTAACCCATCTCCGAGTCGGCTTCCTTGTCATCCAGGAACACGTTGAACCGCACCAACATCCCTACGTTGCTCGGGCGCACGACGTACACCAGGCCTTTATCAGCCACGGCAGCCTTGGGCAGCGAATAGTTCGCCACGTCAGCCTGCATCTTCTCCACCGACGGCGTAGAGGAACAGCCAAACAGCGTGGCAAGGGACAGAACAACAGCGGCTTTGCAGAACAACTTGATCATGTATTTCTTCCTTGTGGGTAACGGTGGAGCGGTTTTGAGAGTGCCGATGATGGCGCGATCTCATTTTTTGATGCGTTGGTCATCGCCGTTGTGTCGGCAATGAGTGGCATGGCGCGAGGCATTGTGCCATTGCTGTGATGCCTTGCGCGGATTTGGGTCAGGGGCTTATAGTCCGGCCGTCGCCCAACAGGGCGATCGGATTTGGCGATCCGTTGACCGTATGCGAAAGCTTTCTGCTTGCTTGCAGGGGCTTCCGTACCCGCATTGCTGCTTTATGGCAGCTGTGCGCGGGAGACCTTCGGGTCTGCCGGAACTCGGTCCCGGTTCGCCAACCTGCGTACAGCTGTCACCCATTCGTTTGGCGACGACAAGTGACAGCCTCACTTACTGACCGAGGTTGTACCATGAATAGATACATGCCCCTAACCGGCCACGACTGCACCGTCCCAGCCCTGATCATCGACACCCAGGCACCTCTCGACGTCCTTCACGACGCCGCCGTGCACCGCATTCGGGCCGTCACCCAACTGCTGGAAAACCTGGCCTTCCGCGAACAACTCAGCAGCGATGCCGTAGTACTTTCAGACTTCGCCCACTTGCTGGCCATTCCGCTGCGTGATGGGTGTGATTTGCTGGATGTCATCAGTCGCAGGCTTAATGCCGATCCGTCCTGAGTGAAAACCGGGCGGCCTTTGTGTCGCCCGCTTTGGCCTCGTGCGGGGAGGGTAAAGGCTAAATAAACCTGCCCTTTCGCACTGCTCCGCCTTGATGACCAAGCGTTTACAAAGAACCTTCACAATTCTTTTTGTTAAATTCAAATCGGCCAATTTCTTTTACATTTTTGCTACCAAAAACATAAACGTAAGTACCGCCCAGCGAAAAAATGGATTGTTTTTCAAAATTTTTGGGATCACAAAAAATATTTACAACTGCTGATTTGGTAGCTTCCAAGTTAAAACTAGAAACATCAGAATCATAATTCAATAAAGAATAATAAACCGTTATAGTATGACTATTAGTCGCCTCCATACGAACAAGCTCTGTATTTTTGTCAACCTTCCAATTACGCGCGTGCGTCCTCGCGGTGACGATTATCAAGTCACTAAGGAAGGTTGGTTTGCTAGGCTCAGGCGTTTCTTCTGTTGCTTGTTTTATCAAGACCGCCGCTATACCAACAAACAACAATGCAAAACCCCAACGCCAAAATCCCTTTTTTGTTTCATCAGTCATTATGTATGGCTCCCTTCAACCATTGATTGGTTTTTATGCGATCTCGAATCAAAATAAATCTATGCCCTTTTCTTATCTTTGCACCAGCTCAACTTTTCCCTTTGATATGATTTCGCCACGGGACGAGCAGTCCTTCCAGCAAGATTCGATCAATAACACCATCATCAATGGCGCCAACATAAGTTGTATCCAGTTGAAATTCAAAAGAAATATTTTGTTTTTCAGATAACTTTTTTACAGTGCAGATTATTTCTTCTACTTCATCTAGATTTTTCGAATCCATATCAACGGAGAGTATGCTTGGTTGCAGCGCTGAATAAATCTCCAACATTCCACCCACTACTTCCGCGCCCCCTTCGTCTATCGCGTCAATAAAGGTTGGCGGGGCAATGCTCCATTTTCTTGACGCGGCGAACTCATTCACAAGCTGCTGCACATGAGATCTAATAGACTGATCTAAGTCCTGAGCCACGTAGAAAATCAATTTTTGCTTCTCATGTTCTAGCGGTACGGAATGCACTATTCAGCTCCTTTTTTGAACAAAAGGGGGACAGATTTATTTAATAAGCTTTATTACCGCTATCTCGAATTAAAATAAATCCGCCCCCATTTCTCCGAAATTTTATTTCGCAGGAACCGCATCGATATCAAACTCACCTTGCTCGTCAATTTCGGCGTCAGCTCTCAACACCTCAAAATCGCAGCCCCCTAAATTCAAATGGACATTTATTTCATACACTCCACTTGAGGAGGGTCTTATAAATGCGACCTGAAGAGAATAATCTCCTTCAGGCAGTTCTAGAGGAACCGTACTCGAAATACTACCAACCTCAATATTTCTATCTATCACCGAGAAGGGAACTTTAAAGGCCCGAACCACGTCTGCGCTTATAGCGGGCACTTGTTCGTTAATGAAAAGGCTAATTATATGGTACCCTTCGTCAACCAAAGCTCTAAAAGAGACACTCCCTAACCTCCACGCAAATCCTTGCGCATAACCACGAACACTCCAATCATTGTACGGCTGATCAAGCGAACTCAAAAACACGCAAAATTGCGAATAAGACAAATATATAATTTCTCTAAACCTAGCCATTAGTTCACCACCTTAATTCCGACCTTCTCACCATCGCGAATGAAAAGGGGACAGTTCTATTTAATAACTGGCATTTAGGGAGAAGATCAGCAATTGTGCGATTATGTTGCATGTTCTTGCGCTATTTCTGGCTATCCCGCTGAGGGACGGGTGTGATCTGCTGGATATTACTGGACGAAAATTAAACGCGAAGATCTAAAGCAGAATCTGGGCAGTTAACTCATAACTGCCCGACCGACTTACAAGAAACCATTTTGTTAAAGAACTACCAAAACAGAACCTTTACACCAACTCAACCAAGCCTAATCAAAACTGTAATATATCAACCAATTTGACCAGACAAAAAAATCAAACCACTAAGCTCTTTAGTCGATCACCCGCACTGAGTAGTTCGTCGGCAGAAAGCGGAGTATAACTAATTACAATCAAAACCCCCTCTTCAAACTCACACACTTCTTCTACATAACCATTCAACAAATCGACAAGTTCACGCGACCCTTTTCCAAAGGCGCGAAAACACAATTCCTTATCGAAATAATTCGCCGCATTTATACGAAAAACGCCATCCCTACCGTTAACGTCTTTTTTCGTAGCATCACAAGCTTCCAACACTAAAGGCCAATCGCTCCTCGTAACATTCCAATCATGTAAAGCTGAGCGATAGGAGCCAAACGCCTTTATATAAACAGGAAAAACAATCTTCAACAAATATAAATAGTCGACTTTGGAGTCTTTAAATTCAATAAATAGCGTATCATCAAACTGCGCATCATCTTGGAGATACTTCTGATCTCGCAGAGCATATGAAATTCGACCTTTAACGCCGACTGGAAGTAGCTTATCCAATGACACCGAGGTCACCAACTCGCTTCCAATAGGGGGGACGTCAAAGGCATCGTTCAAATTCCACGGAACGCCCAAATCGCCTATAGCTCTCAAAAAATCTTTATGCCTCTCTTCGATAGACTCTGAAACACTAGGTCTATGTCGAAATTCGAGTTTATATGTGGTCATCACCGTGCCACCCTTACAGAAATATTTCTGATATTTGGCTCATTAAGTATATCTATTGAACAAAAGGGGACAGATTTATTTAATAGGGCTTTACCGCCATCTCGAATTAAAATAAATTTGCCCCCCTTTACTCTTTTATTACATTCTTATTATTTCTATGCACTCAAGACGAACGAACTCACATCACCAAAATTCAAAAACTCTTGAAAACAAGAAGTAACGACACCTATATCTCTAGTTATGAAACTCGCCGGGTAATAGTCGCCCAAAATCTCAACTGAACTTGTCCCCATCGACGTATTATTAAGAGTACGCACGACGTGCTCACCATCTTTAAGGTATTGATTTAGCATCAAAAGATAATTTCCAGAATCAGCGTAAAGATTGATTTCATACGGTCCATATTCAGGCGTCGGTGAAATAGACAACGAAGCGACACCGTCAAATTTTCTATACTTGCTTATAATGGACTTCACATCTTCCAGGGACGGTTGGCGAACAAGAGGGATTTGCAATCTACCGTGTTCAGGATTAAGTGTATACCCTCCAATTATCATCTATTTTCTCCTTAATGGACTTCATGCCTGTCTCCCAGTAATAGTTTCTCGGAAGTCCCGTTTTATCATCTATAGCTTTCACGGTGAGCGATTTCAACTCAGCTTTTTCTGCGGCAGCAGCAATGTCACCTTTGCAGAAACCGCATACATCTTTTCCTGCGACCGTCATGGACATGTCCGCCCCCGCAGTTTTACCAGAGCTATAACAAAAGGAGACAGATTTATTTAATAGGCCTTCCAACTCCAGCCTAAATAAATTCGCCCTTTTTCTTTATATATCACCCTAAAACAAATAGCAACTTTCTAAGTTATTAGTTTCATACTTCCATGACACTATCCTACTTTCCGGAGACACAAGCACCGAATAGCGACAATTCCTAATCCAGGTTATGTAGTAGCGCGTCCCGCTGCTTTCTTTTACTACCCTATCGAACGTTTTTTCTTTGTTAGCGGGGGACCAAAATGGCTCAGTACATGTATGGGGCGTGCGCGAGCAAATGCTGTATACGTGAGATTCAAACGTGGTACCTACCCATCCATCTTTACTGGATACCCACGCAGACCGTGACGGCGCGCAACCCGCAATCAGAAATACAACTACCATTATTACGCTAATTTTGCTCACGCTTTCTCTCCGATTCTATTTGTGGCCGATACTTGTCATATAAAGCACCGTAATTAGTCATTAGAGCTGGAGGCATACTGCCCAAATTTTCAAACAATGACATTGGCGCGGCTTTATAAGCTTCAAGGTCAATCATCCATCCATCATGCAGCGTGGCAAACGCATTAAACCCAGGTATTTGATTGAGCATATTGCTGATGGGGGTCCCATGGCATACCGCATAGAAGCTTTCACACTCAATGGCTTTATTTAAACCAATATTCTTCCCTTCTCGCATCACATCGTCTGTGTACTGCCTCGGAACGAAACCGTCGGCTCCAGCCTCATATGCTGGCCCTGTGTCCCTATCGACTCCTGGCCGGACATCAGGCCCGCGACCAGCAGAGAACTCATAGACCTCCGTCATCGCTCCGGTACCCGCAATCGTCAGCCACGACTTTTTATCTGAACCGCTCAGCACACCTTTCAACGTAGTATTCGCTGTATAGGCCTTGACTCGCTCAGCGTAGCTCACCGTTTTGTAGTTACCGTCGGAAGTCAACTCACGTCCCCAGCCATTGGTAAATGCCGCACCAAAACCTGCAATTGCCGCTCCCGTTGCATAGCCTTTCAATGCATCAGCACTGGTTACATCTTCCAATACCTTCCCAAGGTTGCCCTTGTTATTGATTGTGCTGGCAGCTGCAGTGCCGGCCATTGAAGAAAGCGCGGTTGTGACCATGACGTTGCCCCAACCTGCTGCGGCCACGCCCGTCGCTGTGCCCGCCGTCACCATCGCCGAACTACCAGCCGCCGCCATGGCTGTACCGGAGCCCGCACTGGCGCCCGCCGCTGCGCCTAGTGGACCGCTTGCTGCGCCTGCCGTCAGTGCCGTCACGACGATAATGATAGCCAGCATCGCGCCCTGCCCGAGGCCCGAGTGGCTGTACTTGAAGGAATCGTGGACCTCCTGAACCTGACGCCAATCAACATCACCACGCTTCTCGGCGTCCTTCAACCAAGCCAACTGCGGGTCCGCTTGGACCATTACATCAATGGTTTGAGCAACAGTTTTTTGATCGATATGGTTGAGGTCCACCTTCAGGCCATTGACAGCTTGGATCGCGAACTTGCCCTGTGCAACAACCTGAGTCTGGCGGAGAGTTTCATCAGTGCTTCCTCGCCCGGAAGAACTCGTCCAGGCCAAATCGTTCTTGCTTTTGGTGTGACTTTCTTGGTGCAGGTCTTTTACCGCCTCGAATGTCACCGATCCACCACTCAGGATGTTGACATCCTTGCCGCTGCTTATATTGGCGCGCTGGTATAACTGGTCGCTGCCGCTTATCAAGCCTATGTCGCCACCGGCTGTGATTTGAGTACCAACGTGCGTAACCTACGTCACCTCATCACGACGGGTCTGTTTATTGCCCCAACCACTGTTCTTTTTCATGTCATAGAGGGTGTAGGCGCTATTTTGCCCAGCCAACAGACCCAGCCGACGGTCGCTGTACAGGTACGCCTCATTTCCGGCGCTGATTTTGCTCGCCACCAGTGTCGTGTCACGCCCGGCCTGACTGGTGAAGTCCCTGCCTGCCGTCAATACACTAGCCTCCTGCGTTACCTGCTCGTCCGACGTTTTGATGCGTTTCTTCCCGTCCTTTTCTCTGCCCTCAACCTTATGCGTCTCCCCAACGGACGCAACGTTGAAATCGCGAGCAGTCTGGATGTTGATGTCCTTACCCGCCGTGGCATTGCTGCCAATGATGTTGACGTCTTGCCCGGCCTGCATGTTGAGGTTGCCGCCCGCCGTGACGCTGGCGGCGAGGTTTTTGACGTCGGTGGTGATGGTGGATTTCTCGCCGCCGTCGCGGCTCTCGTGTTTGACGCTGGTGTCGCTGGCGGCGATGAGGTTCAGGTCGCGGCCGGCGGTGAGATTGGCGTCGTTACCAGCGGTAAGGGCGCCGCGGTTGTTGAGGTCGCGGCCAGCGTCGATGGCGAGGTTTTCGCGGGCGACGATGGTGCCGGCGCTGGTGTCGGTGAGGGTGCGCATGCCGGCGCCGTCACGCACCTGGATGGCGGTGGTCTCGTTGGTGATGTCGCCTTTGAGGGCCGTAAGGCTGACTTGCTTGCCGCGGATTTCGCCGGCCATGGCGTTGCGGATGCTGTCCTGGGCCAGCAGGTTGAGGTTGTTGCCGGCTTCGACCAGGCCGCCGGTGTAGATACTGCCGCTGCTGATGGCGGAGAGGTTGTTGCTGGCGCGCAGGGTGCCGACGTTGATCAGGTCGCCGCCGGTGACCAGGTTGAGGTCGCGGCCTTGGATGAGGCTGTTGCCGCGCACGTTGCGCGAGTCGGCCTGGGCCAGGTATAGCACCGGTACGAGGACGGTCTGGCCGTCGATGACGCGGTTTTCCATCCACACGATGTCGTGGGTCAGGGCGCCGACTTGCTGGTCGGTGAGGGCCACGCCCAGGCTCAGGCGCAGGGCGTCTTTGCTGGCGAGGCCGTTGTCCATCAGGTAGCGGAACTGGTCGGCGTCGCTGTACAGGCCGCCGGCGAGGAAGCGTTGGCCGGTTTGCGCGAGGACGGCGTCGCGGATCAGGCGGGTTTCGTACTGGCCGTCACCGAGGCGGCGCCAGGCGTTGTCGGCGGTGAAACCGAGTTTGCCGAGCATGTAGTCGGAGCTGAAGAAGCCCGACACCGAGGTGAACTCGGGGTTGGTCTCGATCAGGTAGTGGCTGGTAGGGTCGGCGTTTTTGACGAACAGGCCGTACTCGCCCTTGGGCAGTTGGAAGGTGGGCGAGGTGGTGGGGTCGACCGGGGCGAAGGCGGTGCCGGTGTAGTCCACGGGCACGAAGCCGCCGCCAGGGGCCACGCCTACCACGGGCAATACGCTGCCGGGCGCCTGGGCGCTCGGGTCGTTGGCGTGTTTGCTCAGGTTGATGTTGATGCCGCCAACGGGGATGCCGGTCTGGTCGTCGCCGAGGGTGCCGGTCAACTGCGCCAGGGTGTTGTTGTGCAGCGTGCCGTTTTGCAGGGTGCGGGCGACGTTGAGGTTGACCGTGCCGCCCGCTTGCAGGGTGGCGTCGTAGCCGGGGCCGCTGTTGTTGGTCCAGGTGGTGACGTCACTTGCGTAGGCGAACGGCAGGCTATTGGGTGAGCGGCTTTTGAGTTCTTCGAAGCGCGCCTTGTCGAAATTCCCAGCCGCCGTGGCCGCATTGAACGCGGGCACGTCGACATATTGCATGCGTTCAAACAAATCGTCGGAGACGTGACCTGGCGTGCCGATGACAAGCTTGCGCTGGCCCGTGCGGGTGGCGGCGCCCTGGTTGAGCAGGTCACCGGCGGTGATGCTCAGGTCGCCATTGGCGGCCATCAGGCTGTAGCGGTTCTGCACCGTGTCGCCTTGCAGCAGCATGTTTTTGCCTGCCACCAGGCGTGCCGCTGCCGAGTCCTTGGTCGCTGCCTCAAGGTACGTTTCGTAGATGGTGATCTCGCCGCGTTCCCAGTTGTCGCTCTCGCCGCAGTGCTGGCCACAGATCCAACTCAAGCTGCCGGTGGTCAGCGTTTGCCCAAGTTCGAATGCGTCTTTGGCGTTTTCGATAAAGCCTGCATTGATGCCGATCGAGCCTTCACTTTCCACGGTGCCGGAGCGGTTGCTGAACAGCACGGCACGCCCGCCATCGCGAGCGGCGAAGCTCAGGTTGCCTTTGCTGTAGACATCGCCATAGCTGTTGCTGAAACCATTGCTGCGCAAGGTCATGTCGCCGCCGCTGAACAGCAGAGTGTCGGCGGCATTGGTGATGCCGTTGACTGCGGTGAGGTTCACTGCACCCTGGGCACCGAGGGTGCCACGGTTGTTGATTTGCGCGGCGGCGATGTCCAGTTGTTGGCGGGCGGTGAGGAAACCGAGGTTGTCCAGGGTGCCGCCCAG
Organism: Pseudomonas sp. FDAARGOS_380; assembly: GCF_002591235.1. Lineage (NCBI taxonomy): Bacteria > Pseudomonadati > Pseudomonadota > Gammaproteobacteria > Pseudomonadales > Pseudomonadaceae > Pseudomonas > Pseudomonas sp. FDAARGOS_380. Next base: position 1,594,081 of record NZ_CP023969.1, read on the forward strand.
GGTCAGGCGCGCATTGGTTGCGGCCAGGCGGCCGCCGTTCTGGCTGAGGTTGTTGGCGGCGACGGTGAGTGTTTGCAGGGCCGAGACGCGGCCGCTGTTGGTGATATCGCCGGTGGTGATGCTGATGTCACCGTCGCTGAGCAGTTCGCCGCCGTTGTCCAGGCTGGCCACGTTGAGGACCAAGCCCTTGGCGCTGGCCATGCGGTCGCCGGCCTTGAAGGCCAGCCCTTGGTCGCTCTTGTAGGTGAGCACGTCGTTGAGTTGCACACGGCCCAGGCCGTCGACCTTGCCGAATGCCCAGTCGGCGCTGCCCATGCCCTGGATATTGCCCTGGCTGCCTGCGAGGCTGGCGGTGTTGAGGTGGAACAGGCCGGTGCCGGCGTGTTGCAGCATCCCGTTCTGGTTGTTGAAGCTGGCCGCGTCAAGGCTGAAGGCCTGGCTGCCGAATTCGAGGGTGCCGTTCTGGTTGTTCAACGCACCGCTGAGGTTGACGCGGCTGCTGGCACCGCCCAGGGCACGCAGTTGGCCGTTGGCGCTGTTATCCAGGTTGCCGCCGGTGAGGGTCAGGCCCTGGTTGGCTTCGATCAGCCCGCCTTGGTTGGTGAGCGTATCGCGTGAGGTCAGGTTGAGCTGGTTGCCGCTGATCTGGCCGCCCGCGCTGTTGTCGAGGCTGGCGCCGCTGACGGTCACTTGTTCTTTGCCGAACAGCTTGCCGCCACGGTTGGCCAGGGCTTCTACGGTCAGTTGCAGGTTGCCGACCAGGCTGGCCATCAGGCCGCCGCTGGCGTTGTCGACGCTGTTGGCGGTGACGCTCAGGCTGTCGCCCTGCACGGTGCCGCCCTGGTTATCCAGGCGGGTGGTGTTCAGTTCGGTGAGGGCGCCGCCGCTGAGGATCAGGCCCTTGCGGTTGCTCACATCCTGGCCGCTGTAGCTCAGGCCTTCGGCGCCGGCCAGCAGTTGGCCGTTGTCGTTGTTCAGGTGCTGGGCGGCGATGTCCAGGCGCTTGCCGCGCAGGGTGCCGCCGTCGTTGTTGAGGGTGGTGAGTTGCTTGACCAGCACGCTGCGTTCGCCTGCGTCGATCTGGCCGCCGACGTTGGTGAGCAGGTCGCTGACCTTGAGCACCACGTCGCCGCCATCACTGACCAGCGCGCCTTTGTTGCTGTTGGTGAGGGTTTGCGCGGTGACGTCGACGGTCTGGCCCAGCAGGATGCCAGCGCTGTTGTCCAAGCGCTCGCCTTGCAATTGCAGCAGGCCCTCGCTCTGGATACGGCCCTGGGCGTTGAGCAACTGGCCCGGGCCTTTGAGCAGTAGGCTTACGCCCTGGGCGCCACCGGCCAGCAGGCCGGCGTTGCGGTTGTCGAGGCCCGAGGCGCGTACGTCGAGGTGGTCGCCCAACACGCGCCCGGCGCGGTTGTCGATATCGCCGCCAGCCACGTCGAGCAGCAGTTGCTTGCCAACGATGGTGCCGCCCTGGTTATCCAGGTTGGCGGCGTGCAGTTCGATATCGCCCTGCCCGGCCTGCAAGCGGCCCTGGGCGTTGTTGAGCTGTTGTGCGGCGGTGAGGGTGAGCTTGCCGGTGTCGGCGCTCAGTACGCCGCCTGCGTTGCTGCTGAGGGTGCCGGCAGTGACGTTCAGATCGGTGCTGGCCTGGGCGAAACCCTGATTGTTGTTGAAGGTGTTGGTTACGGCGAGGTTGAGTGCGCCACCGTCGGCCTGGATCAGGCCCTTGAGGCTGTTGTCGAGGTTGCTGGCATTGACGGTGGCGGTCTTGGCCACCATTACGCCGTTCTGGTTGTTCAGGTTGCCGGCGTTGACGGTCAGGTCGTTGGCGATGACTTGCCCGCCGCTGTTGTTCAGGTCGGCACTGGTGAGCACCAGGCTGCCACCGGCCATTTCGATACGGCCCTGGCGGTTGTCCAGGGAGGCGCTGTTAAGCGTGGCGGCCTGGCCTTCGCCGAAGCGGATCAAGCCGCCGAGGTTGACGATGGCCGGCGAGTTGATCGCCAGGCTCTGCTCGCCAAACAGGCGAGCGCTGGCGCCCTGGTTGGTGAGTTTGGCGCTGCTGACCTCGACGGTCTTGGCCTGGATGATCGCGCCCTGGTTGGTCAGCGCTTGCGCGGCAGTGATCGCCAGGGCGCGGCTGGCCAACAGGTTGCCGCTGGTGGTGACGGTTTGCGCGTTCACCACCAGGTCGCCCGTGGTGTTGCGGCTGTTATCGGCGGCGACGCCGGCTTCGATGATGCCGGGGTTGTTCACGCTGGCCGCGTTGATCTCGATGCGCTGGCCGGCGGCGATGCTCTTGCGGTTGACCAAAGCCTGGGCGCTGGTGACCTGCACATTGCCGTTGGCGTAGACCTTGTCGGTGAGGTCGACGTTTTGCGCGGTGACCTTGACGTTACCGGTGGCCGCCGTTTGCGCCATGCTCAGGCGCCCGTTGGCGTCGAGCTGAATATCGCCGCCACTGGCGGCCAGGGTGCCGTCGAGCTTCACGCCCACACCGGCTTCGGTGCCCACCAGCTTGATTGCGCCGGCATACATGCCGCCCAGGGCCGAGGAGTCAATTGCCAGCTCGGGCTTGGCGCTGCCGTCATCGGCGCGGGCGGTGGTTTTCAGGCTTTGCGCATCGACGTCGTTGCGCCCGGCGATCACGTTGAGTTCGCGGGCGTTGATTTGTGCGTTGATCTTTGCCGAGCGGGTGATGATGTCGAAGCGTTCGACGTTGCTGGCGTTCAAGCCTTCGCCGTCGATGGTCACGGCGCCGCCATCCACTTCATAGCGCTGCAACTGACCGCTGGCGTCGAGTACCGGTTTGCCGGTGGTGAGGGTGACGTTGGGGGTGTTGATAAAGCCGCAACCGCTGCACGTCACGCCGTACGGGTTGGCCACGATGACCTTGGCCGACTGCCCAGCCACTTCGGTGTAGCCGCGCAACTGGCTGGGGCTGCCGCCGTTGACTTCGTTGAGGATGACGTTCGCCGCGCCGCCCTTGAGGTTGGGGTTGCCGACAATGATCCCGCCCAGCTGGGTGTTGACCATGGCGCCGTTGCCATTGTTGAGGATCACACCGTTGGGGCCGACGTTGTAGTCCTTGAACTGGTTATGGGACAGGCCCGCGCCATTGGGGGTGGCGATGTTGACCACCGGCACGCCATTGCCCGCCGCGCCCACGGTGGTGCCCGGCGCACTGACCACAATGCCCTCGGCCTGGGCCAGCAGCGGCTGCCAGAACAATGCGTTGGCGAGGATCAACGCCAGCCCGCGCTTGGGCAGGCCGAAGAACGCGTCCCGGCGCTTCAGGGCGGCAGAAGGTTGGCGGGCCAGGAAGGCGAATTGGCGAACATCCATTGTCAGGCTCTCATGCAGCGGGGCGTTGAATTACAGGAAAAAATCCATGCGAAAGTAGATCGGCGCTTCGCGCTCGGTCACCACACCGGGTCTTTCTAACGAATGGGCAAAGGTCACGCTGGTGCTGACATGTTTGCCACGGGCGAACAGTTCCAGGGAGTTGCTGGACACCCGGCCATGAACGTTGCCGTTGTAGCGGTCGTTGCGGATCACGCCCTGGTCGTAGCCGACACTGGCGCCGTACTCGGCGAAGGCAGGGCGCATCCAGTCGAGGGTCACCGGGCGCGCCCAACGCACTTCGTTGCGCCAGTAGCCGCCGCTGTCGCCGGTGAGCAATTGGTCCTTGAAGCCACGCACCGAGGCCGAGCCGCCAAGGCTCATGCGCTGCGGCGAAAACAGCGGGTCTTCACTGCGTTGGCCGGTGGCCAAACTGCTGAAGCTGAACGACTCGCCCCACAGGCTGAAGGGTTGCAGGTAGCTGACGGTGGCGGTGTATTTGCGATAGCGCGAGTTCGGCTGGCGACGGCCTGCTGGGTCACGCTCGTCTTGGGCCTGGGCGTCGAGCAGGCCGATGCCGCTTTGCATGCCTAGGTCCAGGTTGACGAAGGCACTGCCGATGCGCCGACCGTGGTTGACGCCCAGTTGCAGTTCGCTGAGGCGGTTGCTGCTGGGCGCGGTGCGCACGTCGAGGATGTAGTTGTTGGTGCGCAGGTGCGCCAAGCCGACGTTGACCGAGGTCTTGCTGACGTCATCGCGGTGGATCACCCGCTCGGCGCGCAGTTGGTGGTTCTGGTTGTCGCCGTCCTGCTTGTATTTGAAGCCGTCGGTCACGCCGTAGGTGCGGTAGTCGCTTTCGCTGTAGGTGTAGCTGAAGTTCCACCAGCCCCAGGGCAGGTTGTAGTAGAGCATGGTGTTTTTCGAAGTTTTCTGGTGGTCGCTGATGGCGTCGTGGCCGCCGCGCAGCATCAGTTGGTCGCCCAGGCCGAGTGGGCTGTCCCACTCCAGGCCAGCGCCCCATTGCTGTTCGCCAGTGCTTTTCTGCCCGTCGTTGTTGCGCGACAGGCTGGCGCGCCAGGGCTTTTGCGCGGTGTTCTTGACCACCACGTCGCTGCCGCCCACTTGCTGGCCGGGGGTGAGTTCCATCTGCGCTTGTTTGGATGGCAGGCGGTTGAGTTGGTCCACCAGTTGCTCGATTTCACGCAGGTTCAGCGCTTCGCCGACTTTGCCGGGAAAGGCCATGGCCAGTTCGCGGTCGGTCACCGTGCTGCCTTCGGCGCTGCGCAGGGCTTCGAGCTTGCCTTCCACCACCAACACTTGCAGATGGCCGGTGGAGAGGTCTTGCTGCGGCAGGTAGGCACGGCTGGTGACGCGGCCTTTGCCGAGGTAGTAGTCGGTGATGGTTTTGAGCAGGTCGTTAAGCTGGGACACGCCCAGGCATTGGCCGATATAGGGCTTGAGCAAACGCTCGCGGTCGGGCGCCGGCAGGCTGTCGGCGCCTTTGAGTTCGATGGTTTTGATCGGGAAGCAACGAGTGTCGGCCGGGGTTGCCGGGGCTTGGGGCTTGTCCGCTTTGCCGGGCAGGTCCTGGAGTTCCTGCAGGCGCCGCTGTTGCTCTTCAAGCAGGCGGTTCTGCCGGTCGCGGATCAAGTCCTGATCGCCAGGCGTGGGGGCGGCGGATGCACTGTTCAGGCCCATGCAAGTGAGCAGCAAAGTGCAGAGCAGTAACCGGGTCCATGGCAATAACGAAGACATGTTCGATCCATCGAAAATCAAGGGCCGCGAAACTAACATCGAACTTCCAGCTCGCCTAGAAACGGGCGAAGTGGGGCCGCTCGACTGATTAGTTTTCTAACCTGTTGATTATTAATAATAATTTTTCATCAAAAGAGTTTAAGTCGGGCACTTGCGGTGATTATTCCGACAAGCGGCAACTGTTTTGATGGCGATTCGACGAATGACTTTCCGACTGCCATTACTTAGCCATCAGGTGTTCGTCGAGTTAGGTTAGTACCGGAGAAGGGGGAAAAGTTCGCGGGGGTTTTGTGAATTGGATCCCATTTATCGGAATTGCGACGCGTGCGTTGAACCCAGTGGGGAGCACTCGCGCCATTCTGTAGGAGCGAGCTCGCTCGCGAAAAACTCACAGGCGCCGTGTTTAATCAGGATGCCCGCGTTATCGTTGGCGTTTTTCGCGAGCAAGCTCGCTCCTACATAATGCCCTTGTCTTTGTCGGGCACCAGGGTCAGGCCGGGGCGTTCGACGTCGCGGGAGACGTGGGATTTCACTTCTTCGACGCCGCCTTCTTCGTCGTTGTGGATGACCAGCACGCCGGGGCGGCGCAGTTGTTCGAGGTCGCCATCGCCCAAGTTGAAACTTTTACTCAGGTGCTGGTCGCTCAGCGCATTGGCCTCGGCGCGGCGCTGGGCGAATTTGCGCCCGCGATGCTGCTGATAGCGCGCCCAACTGATCAGGATCACCGCGTTGAACAGCGCGATCCACAGGTAAACCTGCAAGGTGTTGAGCGCAGCAAAGATAGGCGCCTCAATGCGTGGGCCACCGTGGGTTTCAAGCATGGCGCTGATGCCTCGCGCCAGCAGCCAGATCAACCCACCCCAGGCCAGCAGGGTCAGCAGCACATCGACGATCCACATCAGTGTGTTTTGGCGAGTTCTGACCAGTTTCATAGTCACGCCTCCTCTTGTGCAGGTTTGATACCGCGGTCCGGGCTGACCCAGCGGGCGCGTTTCTGGTGTTGGTTGAACAACACCTTGGGAAAGCTGACCAGAGTAGTGAGCAGGCTCACCAGCCAGAACACCATCGGGTACCACACGGTCCAGAACAGGGTTTTCCACAGGTCTTTTTCGTAGCGCCGGTCGATCAGGATGCTCACCGCAAACTGCAGCAGGCACACCATCGCCAGCACCAGGCCGGTGAACGCGGGCGGCACCAACGAGCTCACGGTGATCGCCGCCGGCAGCGTGACGAATTTACCCACGGCCCAGAAGATCACCGACAGCAGGAAGGTAAAGGCCCAGCCGGTGGACAGGCAGTATTCGAACAACAGCGGCCACAGGTAGCGGTGGCGCCATTGCCAGATGCCACGGATGTTCTTGAACAGCACTTCGGCGCCGCCCTGGGCCCAACGCAGGCGTTGCTTCCACAGGCCGCCGACGGTTTCGGGCATGAGGATCCAGCACAGCGCGCGCGGCTCGTAGAAGATCGCCCAGTGATCGAGTTGCAGCTTCCAACTGACATCGATGTCCTCGGTGATCATGTCGGTGCTCCAGTAGTCGATGCGGTCCAGAGCTTTCTTGCGGAACGCCACCACCACACCCGAGACCGTGAAGATCCGGCCGAACACCCGCTGGGTACGCTTGATCAAACCGATGATCGAGGAGAACTCGCCCACCTGCACCCGGCCGATCAGGGTCGAGCGGGTACGAATGCGCGGGTTGCCGGTCACGGCGCCCAGGCGTGGGTTGTCGAGCATCGGCGCCACCATATAGGCCGCCGCGTTTTTATCCAGCAAAGCATCGCCGTCGATGCACACCAGGTATTCGCTGCGGGCAGCCACGGCGCCCATGCGCAGGGCCACGGCCTTGCCCTGGTTCTGCGCCAGGTGCAGCACGCGCAAGCGCGGGTGTTGCAACGCCAGGGCATCGAGTACTGCGGCGGTGTTGTCGCTGGAGCCATCGTTGACGGCGATCACTTCGATGTTCGGGTACACCTGGCCGAGGGCCGCATCAATGGTGTCGGCGACGTTATCGCCCTCGTTGTAGCAAGGGATGATGATCGAGATCAGCGGCTCGCCGGCCAGGGTCGGCGCCGGCGTGTCTTCTTCCCAGGGCCAGTGGCGTTCCCAGTGCAGCCAGAAATACAGGCCACCGGCGATCCACAGCGCCGACATGAACAACGGGTAGAAGAACACGAAGTCCATCAGGAACTGCCCGGTCACCAGGAATATCAGGCCCAGGGGCAAGCCCAGAACCAGTGCCAACACGAATAGAGCCAGGATTCTGTCAACCATGATCAAGGGTTCCATTGGTTGGAGAGGGCCGGACGGATGGTCTTCAAGTCCGGGGAGTTTTCCAGGAAGTTGTCCGGGTAGTAGCCGAAACTGGTGACGCCCTGGCGTTTGAGTACACCCATCCACTCTGCCAATTGCTCAGCGCTGATATCCGGTGCGGCTTGGGTGCGCCAGTCTTTGGCTTGCAATTCAAAGATGGTTTTTTCCATCGCGCCAGGGCGCGTCTTGACCGTGGCGATGAGTTTTTCCAGCCAGGCGTTGGAGGTTTTCACTTCCTGGCCTTCCATCAACGGCATGGCCATCGGCGCGGTCCAGTCGTAGGCCTGGAGGAAGTCATCGAGGTTCTGCGCGAACCAGGTTTCGCTGCCAGGGTTGAGCATGGGCTCGGCGAAGATATTGCGCGCCGTCAGCACCTGCGGGCCACGGATGGCGCGGACCTTGGCGGTGAGCTCATGGGTAAAGTCGATCAGGTAGCGGCTTTTGAAACGGGTCCAGCGCTGCATCACGGCAGGGTCGGCCCGCAGGGCGGCGATGCTGTCCGGCAAGCCTTGGGCGGCGTAGGCCTTGAGCGCGGCGGGGCTGGCGTCTTCAAAGTCGTTGAACACCGCGTCATCGTGGTAAAGGATGCCGTCAATCGGCCCTACACGCGCCAGGTCTTGGTAGATCTCACCGATGATCTGCCGCACCTTGGGATCAAACGGCGACAGGCGCTTGTATTGATCCGGGTCGGGGCCGACCTGGCCGGTTTGCGGGTCCCAGCGGGTGACACGCGGCAACTTGGGGTCCAGGGCGAAACTCAGCACCGGCATCCAGGCGTACACACTGGCATGGGCGCGGGTGTGCAACTGCCAGGCGACCCGGTTGAACAGGTCGGCCCGCATCGGCAGGTGGCGGTTGGGGAAGTACAGCGAATGCACCAGGCCGTCGCCCTTGGGGTCGGCAAAGGCTTGCAGGAAGACGGTGCCGGCGCCCATGTCCACCACGCGCTGAACCAACACGTCGAGGTTGCGCGCCTGTTGGGCTGGGTCGGGGTCGTACACGTTGTCCAGGTCTACGTGCAGCACGCGCATCGGCGCCTTGGCCTGCACAGCCACCATGCTGTTGGCAAAATGCTCGCCGTCCGGGTCGGAGGCCACCAGAAAGCGTGGGCTGTTCATCAGGTTGCCGAGGTCGTCGAGCCCATCCTCCAGGGTCAACGCCATTTCATAGCCGTGCTCGCCGACCACCGCCAACGAGGTGCCATCGGCGGCCCCGTACGGCCACACCCACACACGCGGCGCCTTGCCGGTGACGGTTCGAATTTTGTTCGAAATCGCGGCGACGTCAGCCCGCATGCGCGCCTGGAACTGCGCTTCGCTTTCGTAGCCGTTGGTCTTGGGGTCAAAGCTTCGCGTGGTGGCGGCCGGTTCCAGGTTGCCCTGGGGGTTGGCGAGGATGCCCTTGTGGTTGGCGTCGGTGTGGGCGGCAATTTCCACCAGGCCCGACTGGGACACTTCGCGAATCTGCTGCCACGTCAGGAATTCTCCGCGTGGTCGTGGTGTACCGGCAAAGTCCACCGGTTGGTTCAACGGCGTGTCGATCCAGGAGCCCACCGGAGCCAACAGAGCCGGCCAGTGATAAGCACGCAGAATCGGCATCACGCGGGTGTAGAAGCTGGAATAACCGTCATCGAAGCTGAGCATCACCGCCTTGGGTGGCAATGCCGGGCCGCCGCGCCGGGCCGCCAGAATCTGATCGACGCTGACCGCCTGGTAGCCATTCTCCCGCAGCCACGCCAACTGCTCGATCAAACGCTCGGTGCGCACCGCCACCACGGCTTGATCGGGGTCGCGATCTTCCACGTCGTGATAGGCAATGCCCAAAAAGTGGTTCTTCGGCCACGGCGCTTCGTTGGGCGCTATCGGCCGTTCGGCGGGTGGGGTGTAGGGCGCGGGTTGTTGGGCGCAGGCGGCGGCCAGCATTACACCCAGGACCAACAAGCAACGGCTGAGGACGGTCATGGTCAGGCTCTTTTAGAAACGGTAAGTGAGGTCGACGAGCAGGCGCAGATCGCGTTCGCGATCACCGTCATAAGGTCGGCTGATCAGGCTGAGGTTGGCGCCCATTTCCAGTACGTCGTTCCAGCGATAGCGTTGGCCGTAGCCAATCAGGCCGATACCGCCGGTGGAATAGTCACGCTGGCTGTAGGTACCCGCGCCGATTTGGAACTGCTGACTCCACTGGGTTTCGTAGCGGTGATAGAGCACGTGATTGACGTTGATCATGGGCAACACCGTGAAGTCCGACTTCGGGTTGAAGTACACGGTGTCTTCCTTGCTGTTGCGGCTGGCACCCACTTCCAGGCCCAGGTCCACTTGCACATGGGGCGAGCTGTAGAGGCCCTCGCGGCCGGTGAGCAAGGCTTCGAAGCGGTCGTTGCCATCGCTGAAATGGGACGGGCTGAGGGTCAGCTTCCACTCGCGGCTTTCGTTGGCGCGCCAGCGGATAAAACCGCTGCCGCCGTTGGCTGTGACGCCGTCATTCAAGGCCCGCAACGGCGTGGTGCTGAGCAAATAGCCGAGGCTGCCGCCGTATTGCCAGTGGTCGTTGATGTCGCGGGCAATCGACACGCTGGCGCCTTGCTTGGAGCCGTCGCCATAGGAGTGGTTGGACACTTCGGCTTCGATAGTCATGTCGCGGGTGCGACGCTCCACGCCCACGCGCTGCCAGCGATGTTGGCCAGTGCCTTCCTGGAAGTCGGCGGTGGCATAGCCGGCGCCGGCGAACAGGCGCCAGTCTTCGTCGATGGGCGGCGTGTAGATCACGCTTTCGATGCCCCAGTCTCGGCTGCCGGAGACGGCGCCGGCGTCGTTGTTATTGCCGCCACCGTAGCTTTTGCCGGTGTAGGCCTCGACACGCAGCTCGGCCATGTCGTGCACATCGCGCAGGCGGCTCAAGCGTTGCACCTGACGGTTGTCCGGGTTGCGGGCGAGCACGTCGTCGGTGAGCGTGTCCATCTGCCGCCACTCTTGCAAGTCCATGGCGGTATAGGCTTGGGAGACTTCCAGGCCGATGTCGCGGGGGGCCTGGGTTTCGGTTTCCTTGAGCGTGCCTTCGGCGCGGCGCGGCCAGTCGCGGGCGCGGTACATGTCGGCCTGGGCCAGACGCAGGCCAACGTTGCCGGGGGCCTTGGCCACCAGCGCTTCCAGGCTGGCTTCGCTGCCGGGCAGGTCACCGCCATAGGTACCGGCCTGGGCGGATAATTGTTGGGCGTCCATCCAGTTGTCATTGGGGTTGCCAATGGGCAAGCCCTTGAGTTCAACGCGGGGGTTTTGCTCCTTGGCCAGGTTGTTGGCGACCTGGCGAGCCTCGTCGACCTTGTCGCTTTCCAACAAGGCGTAGAACAGCGCCGTGCTGTCATCGACCCGATAGCTGGCGTCGGTGTCGGGGGCGGTGAGTACCTGGCGGTACAGCGGCTCGGCTTTTTCCGGCTGGCGCTGTTCCAGGTAAGAGCCTGCGACCCAACGCAACGCGTAGGTGGGCAGTTGCACGCCTTCGCTGGTGAGGGTTTGGTAATCGCGGATCACCTCGGCATGCCGTGCTCGCGCCTTGAGCGCGCCCAGGCGGTCGATGCGCCAGCGAACGACATCGTCCTTGGCTGTGGCGTCCGGGGCCCAGCGGCTGATCAGTTTGTCGTAGTCCTGCAGGGCACGGTCAGCAATGACGTAGCGTTCCTTTTCGCTGCGCGTGGCGAACTCGGCCATGCGCACACGCTCGGCTGCAAGGTCACCTTCGAGGCGGCGCTGGGTGACGGCGTCCACTAACCCCGGGCGCTTGGCTGAGAGGCGCAGTGCCGGCTCCGGCAGCCGCGCCTTTTGCAGCGCGACGATGTATTCGCGGGCCACTTCGGGTTTGTCACCGGCGCGGATAAAGGCTTGGTCAAACTCGAACAGCGCGTCGTAGTTCAGGCCAGCGCGTGTCAGCGCATAGCCCAGGGCCATGCGGCGGTTGGGGTCATTGGGTTGGACCGCCACCAGCGTGCGCAGGCGTTGCACCGCCTCGTTGGCTTTGCCGCCATCGGCCTGGGTGAGGGCCTGGCCCAGTTGCAGGTCGACGTTATTGGGTTCACGCAGCAACGCCTGGCGATAGACCGCTTCGGCCTGAGCCCACTGCTTTTGATTGCGATAAGTGCGCGCCACCGTGGCGAGTGCCTGGGTGGTGAGGTTGCGATGCTTGCCTTGCGCTTCGTACACCTTGAGCACTTCAGCGTCTTGCCCGGCCCAGCCGGCGATCACCAGGTGGTCACTGACCTGTCCTGGGGTCTGGCGTTCGGCGGAGAGTTGGCGCAGTTGGGTCAGCGCTGGCGTGAAGTGGCCGTTGCGGGCCTGGATGATCAGGGCGTCGTAGGCTGGGTCGGCAAACGCAAGGCCTGGAACCAGCAATTGGCTGCACAGGGCGGCCCCGATAAGCAGACGCAACCGGCCGGAGGCACTGTAGGGGTGGTTTCGCAGCATATCGTGAGCTTCCTTACACACGGAAAGCCTTAACGATAGGTGATCCTGAGCGAAACGCATCAGGGTGTCGGCGTCTCGTGACCCGACCTAGCTTTCCTGGATGCACTATCACCGAGTGCGGTTCAGAAAAGCTCAAATCAAAACATTTATTCAGAATTGTGCGAGCGCGGTGTTTTGCCCCTCACAAAAAACAAATGTGGGAGCAAGATTTGGGTGGGAGCCGGGCTTGCCCGCGATGCAGGCACCTCGGTTATTCAGCCAGACCGAGGCGATGCTATCGCAGGCAAGCCAGCTCCCACACAAGCCAGCTCCCACATTTTTTTACTGCATTTGAGGTTTATTGGGCGCCGCTGACCGCACCGGCTTTGGACATCACGAAGCTGAGGAACTGCTCAACGGTCATCTTCTGGCCGTTGAAGGTCACTTCGTTGTTGGCGTAGTGCAGCTTGGAAACTATATCGGTGCCCACCAGGGTCGCCATTTGGGTGCCAACCGCCATGCTGCTGACCATCTCGGCCGCCATCTGCGATTGCTGTTCGATGGCTTGCGGGTCGGTCACGCCGCCCACCTGGGCTTGCAGGGCCGCCACGTCGCTGATCATCGGCTTGGACAGGGTGAGGTTGGCATCCAGCAGCGAGACCATTTGCTTGCCCAGTTCAACCGGCGGCAGTTCCATCGACGTTGGCTTGGTCAGGTCCACCACCAGGTTGAACTTGCTTTCGCCACGGGTGGTTTTGAGCGACAGGTTTTCGACGGCCAGTTGCGGCTTGGCGGCCAGCAACTGGTTGACGTTGGCTTCGGCCAGGGCTTGCTCGGCTTCGGTCATTTGCAGCTCCGGCACCGGTTGGCCGGCAGCGGCGGCGGCTTGCACCGGTTGCATTTTGTCCTGGTAGAGCTTGGTCAGCACCAGCATCGCCGGAATGTCGACGTTCTTCATGCTCACGGCCATGGCGGCCGAACCTACCGCTTTGCCCTGGTAGCCGATCTCGTCGATCTTGTAGTCGACGCGGCCAGCCAGGTTGTTGTCCTTGGTCTCGCTGGAGTCTTTCTGCTCGAAACCCTTGAGGGTCAGCACGGCTTTTTGCGGGCCGAAGGTGACCTTGGTGTCGGTCAGCTCCACGGTGTTCTGGCCGGTGTAGAAACCGAAGGTGGTTTTTTCCAGGTTGCTGGCCACGGTCAAGCCGGCCAGTTCTGCTTCGAACGGTGCGCCTTCGGCGTCCACTGCGGCGACTTTAAGGCTGTTCATGAAGCCTTCGGCCTTGACCTTCTGGCCTTCGGCGCTGCTGTCGAAGTTGAGGTTGGCGCCGGAGAAGCTCACCGAGGAGGTGGCCTCTTTGAATTCCAGGGGCAGCAATTCGATGTTGCCGCTGACCGAACGGCTATAGCCGATATTCGCCACGCCTTTGAGGGGCGATACGTCTTTGCTGGCGGCAAACCATTTTTCGGTGGTGGGGTTCTTTTCCAGTTCGTAGTGACTGGTGGCCATGACCGGCAACCACTTGAGGGTCACCAGGCGCGAGAACGGCAGCGGGCCGTGTTCGATATGGTCGACGAACAGCAATTCAGGGTTCGGGTTATCTTCGCCGAACACGCTGCCTTGGCCTTTGAGGCGATAGTGCGCGGTGCTGCTGAACACGCCACGGTCCAGGGACACCAGCTCCAGGGTCACGCTGCCATCGACGCCGGCCATGGAGGTCTGCAGTTCTTTATTGGCGCTCTGGATAGCGGTTTGCAGGACCGGCTCCAGTTGTTTACCGGTGTACCAGGCACCGCCCGCACTGACGGCGCCGACGGCGACAACAAAACCCAAGAAAACAACGGCTGGCTTATTCATGAAGTGACCTGATCAAATCCTGTGAGAAGTGGGCTGTCTTCCTTGAACCCTATAGGGGTTCCTGTAGGAGCGAGCGTGCTGGCGAAGACCGCAGGGGCACCGCGTTCATCCAGGATGCACGCGTTATCGTTGGCGTCTTTCGCGAGCAAGCTCGCTCCTACAGTCGTGGCCCGAGAGGCCAAAGGCTGGGGAAGATTAGCACTGGCGGGCGTAAACGGCCCAGCCTTTCAGAGGGATCAGTTCAGCAGGAGTTCAGGAGTACTCTTGTTCGACTTCATCCAATTGGTGATCAAAACTCTTCAAGCGTGCGGTCCAGGTGTACACCAGCACCTCGAACTCGCGGTGTATCACGGCATTGCCGGGGGTGTCGGCCTTGGGGTCGCAAAAATCCAGCTGGTAACGCTCGCGGGCCATTTGCGTGGCCACGTCGGACAATTCCCGCGCGTTATCCAGCCAATGCCTACCGTCGGCAACCTGCCGATCCAGCAGCACGCATTGTTTTTTCAGGACTTCGAGGCTTTTTTCCAGGGGTGTGCCAGTGAGGTCGCCCATGACTTCCTGGAACGTGCGCCCCGGCTGCCAGTAACTGCCCCAGAAATAGCGGTCGAACACGGTTTCGACGCGGCGCAGGGCAACCTTGGTGTCCCAGATCGCCACGCGGGTCTTGCCCTGTTCGAGGAGTTTTTTCTTCACCCGCTGGTTTTGATACGACGCCCAGGCCACCACGCCGATGGACAAGGTGCCGATCACCAGGCAGGCGCTGTCGAGGAACACCATGGCCTTGTCGAGTTGATGGGCGAGCATGACGCCATAAAAATACGCGGCCGATAACAACACCAGTGCAAAGAGCACGCACCAGAAAGCGGGAGCATAAGGGTTTTTCATTCTTGGAATCCCCATGAGCAAACGCGAGCTTTGTCGGGCGAGGCGTCAGCGGGCCTCACCCAAGAAAGCATAGCAATCACCTCACGGTTTGCCGGGTTTTTGCCCTTGCGTTCGTCCGCTTTCCCAACCGCCGCCCAGGGCCAGGAACAGGTCGATCTGGCTCATGGCAACCTGGGTGTTGGCGGCCGCCAGTTGCGCACGCATGTCGGTGTAGGTGCGGGTGGCCTGCAGGTCGGCCAGGAACGATTCGCGGCCGGCCTGGAAGAAGCGGTGGGTCTGGCCTGCGGCTTCTCGGGCTGACTGTTCGGCGTCGGCCAGGGCGTCGCGGCGTTGCAATACGGCGGTGTATTGGGCCAGGCCGGTCTGGGTTTCGCGGATGGCGTTGAGCACCACGCCGTCGAAGTGGGCCAGGGCGCCCTGAGTTGCCGCTTCGGCTTCATGCACGCGGGCGCGGGCGCCGTTGGTTGGCACGGTCCAGCTGATCATTGGGCCAAAGCCCCAGCGGTTGGTGGCAGGCGTGCCGAGGTTTTCCAACAAGCCGACGGTGCCGACCGTGGCGCCGATGCTGATATCCGGGTACAACGCGCCGGTCGCCACACCGATGCGTGCGGTGGCGGTAGCCAGTTGGCGTTCGGCCTGGCGCACGTCCGGGCGGCGCTTGAGCAGCGTGGCGCCGTCGCCCACCGGCAGCAGTTGGGCGATATGCGGCAGCTCGGCGCAGGTGCCGGTGCCCGCGGGCAATTGGTCGACCGGTTTGGCCAGCAACATCGACAGCCGGAACAGCGCCGCCTGACGCGAGGCTTCATAGCGCGGTATGTCGGCGCGCAGGGATTTGTATTGGGTTTGCGAGCGAGTCACCTGGGTCTCATCGCCACGCCCGGCATCGCGCAGGCGCTGGGTCAGTTTGGTGCTCTGGGCTTGCAGGTCGAGGGACTCGTTGGCAATCGCCAGTTCTTCGTTGGCCGCGCACACCTGGGTATACGAGCGCACCACATCGGCCACCAGCGTAATGCGGGCGATATCCGCCGCAGCCTGGGTGGCGTCGGCGCTGGCCTGGGCGCTTTCGATGCCACGCTGCAGGGTGCCGAACAGGTCGAATTGATAAGACGTGGTAATCCCGACGCTACCGATATTGCCCACCGGGACTTTGTCCGGCAGCAGGAAGGCCTCGCCAGACTCTTGCAAACGCTGGGCCTCGGCCTTGACGCCGGCACTCCAGCCGCCAGCGGATTCAGCCTGCTGCACCTGGTAACGCGAGCGCTGCAGGTTGGCGGCGGCCACGCGCAGGTCGGTGTTGGAAGCCATGGCCTGGCGCACCAGTTCGTCCAGGCGCGGGTCTTTGTACAGCTTCCACCAATCGGCCGGCACCGGTGCCGAGACGACGTTGCTGCCCTCGCCCATGATCGGCCCTTGCAGGTCGCCACGGTTGACCGCAGCCTGTTCCGGCAGTTTGTAATCCGGGCCTACTACTTGGCAGGCCGACAGCAACAACCCCAGGGAAGCGGTTGCCAGGAGCCGCTTCATGGTTTGTCCCCGTCTTTAACCTTGTCGTCGATAATCGACACCGTCGCCGTACGCCCGGCGATCATGCGAAAGTCCGCCGGCACGTCATCAAAGGCGATACGCACCGGGATCCGCTGGGCCAGGCGCACCCAGCTGAACGCCGGGTTGACGTTGGGCAGCAGGTTGGAGCCGCTGCTGCGGTCGCGGTCTTCGATACCGGCGACGATGCTCTGCACGTGGCCATGCAGGCGCGCATTGTCGCCGATCACCCGGATGTCCACGCCCATGCCGACGTGGATGCCGTCGAGTTTGGTCTCTTCGAAGTAGCCGTCGATGTGGAAAGAATTGCTGTCCACCACCGACAACACCGGGCGCCCGGCGGTGACGAATTCCTGGGTACGCGGTGCGCGGTCGTTGACGTAGCCGTCCACAGGGCTGCGGATCACCGAGCGGTCGAGGTTGAGTTGGGCGGAGTCCACCGTCACCTGCGCTTCGGCCAGGGCCGATTGGGCGCGGGCGACGCGGGACTGGCTTTCTTCCAATTGCTCGCTGGGTACCAGGTTGCCCAGGCCACGGTTACGCTTGTACTCGCGCTGGGCCTGGGCCAGGGTTTCCTGGCGGTCGGCCACGGCGGCCTGGGCTTGGCGCAGGGCCAGCTTGAAGCGGTCCTGGTCGACGGCGAAGAGCACCTGGCCCTTGGTCACCAACTGGTTGTCGCGCACGTCCACGCGTTGGATCAGCCCGGACACGTCCGGAGCGATCTGCACGATGTCTGCACGGATGTGGCCGTCACGGGTCCAGGGCGCAAACATGTAATACATGACCATGCGCCACACAACGACGACCGCGAAACTCACGACCAACAACGTCAGGACGACACGGCCGATAGTCAAAAAAGGTTTTTTCATGTCATCAAATATCGACTGAGTGAGTCCACAGCGCCCAGCAACAGCGCGTAGAGCCCCACATTGAACAATGCCCGGTGCCAGACCAGGCGATAGAAGTGCATGCGCGTCAACAACCCGTGCACCACCAGAAACAACACATAAGTAATGCCCATCAGCACCAGCAGCGTGGGCAGGAACACCCCGCTGATATCCAGGTCACCGATCATAAAGGCGCTCCATCAGGTAACGGCGCTTGCATCTCTGTACCGCCAATGAACTCCACACCGGGCAACAGCGCCAGGCGCAGGCCGGCCAAGGCGTGCAGCAGATGCAGGCGCGTGTCGTCTTCGTCTTGCAGGCCCTGGCCGTTGAGGGCACGGCGCGTGCGGTCCAGGGTCATCAGCAGACCGCTGGGCGCGGGCAAGCGTTCACCCGCTTTCAGGCACGCCTTGAAGTAACCGCCCACGCCTTCCACCACCTGGTTGAGCAACACCCGTGGCACACCGAGGATGCGTGGCGAGTAGGCCAGCAGGTCGAGCAGGTTCAGCGCCACGCGCAGGTCGCGCAGGGCGATGCCAGTGTCCTGGCCGGTGAGGGCCAGGCGCGGCAGGTGTTGCATCAGGCGGTCGAGCATTTGGGCAGCCATGTGCCGGTGCTCGGCCAGGGTGGCGGGCTCGGTAAGGCTGACGATGTCGCGCCAGCTGAAACGGGTGAGGCGCTTGGCCGCCAGTTCGGCGCCGAAGGGTCGGGCGATCAACGTCCACACAAAGGCGAACAGCAAGCCTACGGGCCCGGCCAGGTTGACGTTAGCGAAGTTGAGAAAGTCCGCGTCATAGGCGCCCTGAATACTGATGAACGATGACGTGTTCACCAGCGTCAGCAACATGCCCAGGTAGAAGCGTGGCTGCACGGTAAGGGTGCCGATGCAGATAAACGGCACGGCGAAGGCCAGTACCAGCATGGGGAAGTCATGCAGGTTGGGCAGCACCAGAAACAGATACAGGCTGGCGAACAGCACCGACATGGCGGTCCAGAAAAAGAACCGATAGATCTGCGGCGCCGGGTCGTCCATCGAGGCGAAGAAGCTGCACGCCACGGCGGCGAGGATGACGGCGCTGCCGCCATCGGTCCAGCCCAGCAGAATCCACAATACCGAGGCGACGATGATCGCGGTGACGGTGGAAAACGCCGAGTAGAACATCAGCCCACGGTCGAGGAACGGCGTGAGTCGGCCCAGGCGCCAGTGGCGGTAGACAGCGCGCCAGGTGTCCTGGCTTTCGCATTGGATGGCGGCTTGCAGGCTGCGGCAGTCTTGCCACAGGTCGACCCATTCGCCCAGGCGATACAGCGCGTTGGAGAACAGCAAGGTGTGGCGGTCATCCAGCGCTTCGCCTTGGGGTTGCGCGGCGTCGATCTTGTCACGCAGCACGCGCCAGCGATCCAGGGGCGCTTGTTCGGTGGTGCTTTGCAGCCAGGCATTGGCCTCCTCCAACAGCGGCGTGAGCTGATCAAGAAACTCCGGCGCACGGTGCTCAATGGCATACACCGCATCATCCAACGCGTCGATCACCGGCAGCAGGTGAATCATGCGCCCGCGCAGTTCCTTGGTGTTGCGTACCGTCTGCGGGCGCGCGCCTTCGTGGGGCAGTTGGCCGATCATCAACTCAAGGGTATTGAAGGTGGCGACCATGCCGCCGCGCAGGTTGCTGACTTCTTCCGGGTCGACCTTGCGGCTGAGAAAGCGCTGGCTATAGACCTGGGCGTCGCTGAACCACTTGGCCACCGAGCCATCGAACACCGGCATCAGGCGCCGAGGCCAGAACATCGCGCCCACCACCGCCGCGACCGCAATGCCAAGGAAGATTTCTTCGGTACGCGCCTCCGCCACATCCCAGACCGCCAAGGGGTTATCCACCACCGGCAGGGCAATCAGCGGCAAGGTGTAGCCGGCCAGCATCAGGGCGTAGTTATTCGCGGTGCGCAGGTGCATGGACAAGAACAGCAAAGTGCCGGTCCACAGCGCAATCACCACCACCAGAATGTAGGGTGACTGCACGAACATCGGCACAAACAGCACCGCCGCCGCCGCGCCCATCAAGGTGCCGATGGCGCGGTACAGGGCTTTGGAACTGGTAGGCCCGACAAACGGGCTGGAGACGATATACACCGTGGCCATCGCCCAGTACGGACGCGGCATTTGCATGAGCATGGCGATGTACAGCGCGATCATCGACGCGGCGAAGGTACGCACCCCGTAGAACCAGTCGCGGGCAGGCGGGAAGCCGGTAAAAAATCCGTTCAAGACGACACAGCCTCAGCCGCTTCGAAGGCGCGCAGTACGCGCAGTGCGGCTTGCAGATCGTCGGGAGCGATATCCGCCAACACATCCTTGCGCAGACGCACCAGTTGCGCCTCCACCGCCTGCACCAACTCACGGCCACGCTCGGTGAGGCTCAAGGCCTTGGCGCGGCGGTCGTGGATGTCTTCGGTGCGGCAGACGTAGCCATCGCCGCACAGCCGGTCGAGCAGGCGCACCAGTGACGGGCTTTCCATACCGGAAGCCTGGGCGACTTTGACTTGATGCACACCGTCGCCCAAGCGACCGATCATCAACAACGGCACGGCGCAGGCTTCGGAGATGCCATAGCTCACCAGCGTGGTCTGGCAGATTTTGCGCCAATTTCGGGCGCCCACCACCATGCTGCTGCTGAGGCTCATCTGGAGTTGTTCGAGGGATTGAGGCACTGGATAGTTCGCATACAGTTAGTTTGCTAACTATCAATATGGTGGAGGAAGGGTTTGCCGTCAAGTTTTGAAACAATTTCGCAGATGAGTGGTGGGATGTGGCTTGAGTAAAGCGGGTTTGAGGGTGGGCACCAGCAAATCGCGATATTCGCCATGCGACAAACGAAATGTGGGAGCTGGCTTGCCTGCGAAAGCGGTGGTTCAGTTGAATATTCAGTGACTGACACGCCGCCTTCGCGGGCAAGCCCGCTCCCACATTAGGTCAACGTCTTTTGCTCCATCGCCACACGCTCCAGACTTTTAAAATCTCCGACGCACCGATCAATCCAGCCATTGCCAGGACGTTGTACTGCGGCAAAACTCGAGCGCCAATCAACAGGAGCGAAACGGAGGGGATAACGAGCACAAGTCGTAAGGGGGTTTGAAAAAAGACAAGCCACACGACTGATTTTTTCTGAAGAAAAAACATGGCGCAGGATGCAAAAATTGAGGCCTGTAAAACCAACGCCCCCACAAACATAACTATTTGCACATCACCGTGCGCTCGCAAAACATTTGAAGCGCTTATCACATCACTTAGATACGGAATTCTATTGTTTAAAAAACTATTGGACGCATACCAAATGAGATAAATCGCATCCATCGCTCCCCAAAACAGCCAAATTCTGCGACGGCTCATTTTGCACCCTCTTTTTTTTCATACGCCTCATCTGGTGTGACTGGATGACCTCTTACTCGCCCATCAACCTCAAGCTCTCCTCCTCAATAAACCCAAACACCTCCTCCGCCACGCTGTACTGAAACTGCTTACGCCGATGCTTGGAAAGCTTCCCACCGTTATCCAGGCACATCATCACCAGCTTCGACAGATCACTGCCGCGCACGTCGTAGCGTTGGTTCACCGCTTTGATCACACGGTCGTAGCGGTCGAGGAATTGGGTTTCTTCGCGCAGTTCCACTTCCAGTGCGCGGCGGGCCATTTGCAGGGTGAATTCGATGCAACGGGTCGCATCCCAGTAGCGATAGATCGAAGGGTGGCCGATGAAGTCGAACGCCATGTGGTCGGCGTCCAGCCAGGTGACGTTCCAGAATTCCCGAGTCGGCTGGGAGAAGGTCTTGAGTGCCTCCAGATAGGCTTGTTCCTCGTGCTTCATGGCGACGGAGACCGGTAGCAGCAAACCATTTTCCAGTGCGCCGTAGTGGCAGAGCGTCTGGTGAATCAGGAAGCGAGACAGGCGCCCATTACCGTCCATGAACGGGTGCAGGAAGACGAAACCGAAAGCGGTGACCGCGGCCGCCACTAAAGGATCGACGTCTCGCACGGGCTGGTTGGCGAAGGCCATCAGCTCTTCCATCAATTCCTGGCAAAGCGCGGGGGCTGGCGGTACGTAGCTCACACCGGCTGCGCCACGCAGCCCGTTGTGCAGATGGTTCTGTTCGTGGCGAAAGGCAACGGCTTTGTCGAAGGGGTTGGAGACGGTGCTGTTTTGCAGCTCGACCAAGTAGTCCTCGGTGAGCAAACGGCCTTCGTGGGCCTGGCGCAGGAGTTGAACGAAGCGGCGGGATTTTTCTTCGCTGGGTTGTTCTTTTTCGATGGCAAATGAATCACGGGTTTCGTGCAGGTACGCCCATTGGATGGCGCGGTCCATCATTTCGGGTGGGAGGGTGGCCATGAAGGATTTGGCGCGGCCCAGTATGTCTAGACTCAGTAATGCGTCAATTTCAGACGTACGCTCGACTGTCGCGCAATAGGCCAATGAGCCCAAACCGTTGAAGTCGATACGCCAGCGGGAATTGCGTGTAGACGGCCCCGTTACGTAGCGCTGCGGATCAAACAGGGGGGAAACTCGGCTATTGATAGGCTTGCTGTAATCGAGCCGTTGCAGCGTCAGGCCCTCCCATAAATAGCAGGCCTTGCGGATGAATACGCCGTTAGGTGCTTTATCCAGCTCTTGCAGCAATTGATCGGCGCTGACCGCGTCAAGTGCCTGAGCGAGAATGGCGAGATTTATGCCTTCGTGCTTGAGGGCAAAAAGAATATGGTCGAGCACCGAATCGGCTGCAGGCGCAACCGTTTGGGGAACAGCAAGGCAATCGCCAATCAATGAGATGCGAGTGACGGGCTTGACCATCGCTGAACGAGCAGGCGCAATGGCCTTCAACCCGAGGAGCTGGTGAAGATGGGCATAGCCGACCAAAGACATCGCTCAACCTCAGAAAAAGTTCACTTGCGCGATTAAAGCCTAGATTTTTTCAAGCCTCATCAATTTTTTTCAAGTTTTGGTTTTTTTGCTCAGTTTTTTACACCCCTCGCCTACCCCGCAACATCAGATTCAACTCATCCACCACCACCGCCCAATCCGCATCCTCCAGAATCTCTTCACGCAAAAATGCCTTCTGGGCGTCGCTCCAAAAAAACGCCTCCGCCAGTTTCAACTCCGGCTTGAGCGGCGAATGAGAGGCGACAAATTGCTCAATACTGACCGGGTCATCCGCCAGGCCAAGCTGTTTGAACAAAGCCGGCAAGCTGTGCAGTGGCGATTCCATGAAAGGCTCCTCATCAGTAGGTTCAAGTGAGTCTAGCGGCAGCCTTCGGGTTGCGGCGCCGGTGCGTTGCATAGCACGAACAGCCGCGCCCTGGCGCCACCGCCGTCCTGGCGACTGAGTTCGCGCCAGCCGTTGGGCAGTGGCGCGAATTCATCTGGGGCTTCGTTGCTGCTGATCAACCATACCCGCCGCGTTTGAGCTGGCAGTGCCGAGAGGCGGTCCAGATAGATGCGGCCACCGTCCTGGTCCACCAGTGTGCCGAAGCCATAAGCATTCGGGCGGGTCGCGGTGCCGTCGGGTTTGGGCGGCGTGAAGAGCTGCAGTTGGGCGTCGGTCTGGTCGTAATACACGTAGCTGAGGTACCACAGCATGTCGCTGAGGATGATGCGGTCGCCTTCCTGGTAGTTGCGATTGACGAACTCCACGGGCACGTTGAACTGGTCGTGTTCATCCACCTCAAAATTGTTCTTTAACCCCAGCAGTTCTACGCCCACAAACAGCGCGAACAGCGCCACGCCCAGCCAGGACAAACGGGGCGGCAAACGGTCGATGGCAAGCGCCAGGACAATCGGCAGGCCCAACGCATACACCGTGAGGTAGCGCTCGATAAACACCGGTGAGATAAAGGAAACGCCATAGACCAACAGCAGCGGCAGCAAGCAAAACAGTGCCGGCAGGCGCGCCGCGTGGTTGCGCCAGGCCGCCAGTACAACCACCACGGCCAGCAGCAGGGGGAACAGCCAGAACAGCGGCGGCCACAGGCCGAGACCGTCATCCTGCAGCAGGAACTGCCAGACCATCGACGGCAGGGACAGCAGGTTGACCGGCTCTTCCCAACCAATGTCGCCGCCGACTTTGAGCTGTTCGACGTGCAGCACCAAATCCAGCAGGCTGGGCAGCCAGGGCAGATACAACAACACTATCGCCACGTTGGCCGCCCACCAGGCAGGCCGCGTAATCAAACGGTGGCCGGGCCTCTGCATTGCCAGATAAGCCCAATGCACCAGCACGCACAGCGCCGTGAAGTAATGCGTGTAAAAACCGGCACTCATCAACAGCACATAGACGGCCAGGTAACGTGTGCGCTCGGGTTGGCGCACCCAGTACACCAGCGCCAGCGTGGCGCCCAGCAGCCAAACGCCCAGCAGCGAATACATGCGCACTTCCTGGCTGTAGCGCACCGCCGTGGGCAGTAGAGCCAGCAGGATCCCCGCCAGCACGGCTGCGCGTCGGGTGGACAGTTGCCGTGTCAGCCAGATGCCCAGGCCCACGACGGCCACGCCAGGGATCGCACTCAGGCTGCGTATCGAGCCGATGCTGTCGCCGAACACCTCGATCCAACCGCGCAGCAGCAAGAAATACAGCGGCGGGTGTACATCATGGGCTGCGTGGAACCACAGGTCGGCCAGGGCGTATTCGCTGAGCAACAGGCTTGAGCCTTCGTCGCCCCAGATCGCCGCCGCGGTGAGGTGGTAAAACCGCAGGGCCATGGCCAGCGCCAGGATCGGCACCCACCACAGGCGGCTGAGCCAGCCGGCACCTTCCCAGCTCAAGCGATGAATGGCAGGCAATGCCCCGACTTTTTCGTGTTGCTCTACCACAGACCGACGCATATCGACTCCGCTACTACTGCCCTCTTGCAGGACAAACACTGCGCATGCGCAAACACCGCCACTCTAGGCCAAAAGGCCTGGCCTCGCCGCTGGAATCGGACAAATCAGCAATTTGTGTAGGCCTTCACCGAAGCGCTCGTCGGATCAGGCTATTATTGCCCCTTCTCCAAGGACTCAGGATCAAGGAAACGTTATGCGTATCGGTTTGCTGTCACCTCTGGCCCTGGCCCTGCTGGCCGGTTTTTCCCTACCGGCCCAGGCCAGTTCTGACGACTCGTGCTACCCCGACTGGAGGGTATCGCGTGACGGCTACGAGCCGTGCAGCAACCAACCGTTTCTCAGCCCTGGCAACGACAGCCGGGTGAACCTGCGCCTGTTGCTGGCCGACAAAAAAGCCGCGCCCCTGGCCCCCAATGCCTTGGGCGAAGACGACTTGGCGCAAGGCTTCGGCCCGGTGCCGTTTCCGGTGTATCGCCTGGTGCCGGTTCCGGCCACGGCTGAGGAGCCGGATAACAAGGCTGACGATTCACGCACAGCCGAACTCGACACCCTGCTCCAGCCCCTGGGTATCAAGCGCGAGGAGTACAAGACCGCAGGCCAGGCCTTCCTGAATGGCGAAGGCAGCCGTTGCCGCAGCAATGACGATGACAGCGCCACGGCGTTTATCAGCCAGGTGATCAAGGCCCAGATGCCGCCCGCCGAGCGCGATGTGTTGGTCAAAGCACGCCTGCAATTACTGACCACCTGTGACTGGAGCCGCCAGGTGGTGGACGCGCAGCTGACCCCGTCGGCCAATGCTCAGTTGTTTCGTACCTATTTGCAGGCCGCCGGCGACTTCTACAGCGGGCGCTTCGATTACGCCGAGCGCGGGTTCGCCGCTGCCTCCACCAGCGATGTGCCATGGCTGAAGGAAACGGCGCTGTACATGACTGCGCGTACGTCGCTGAATCAGGCCCAGGCCGAAGCCTTCGACGAATACGGCATGCCGCAGCGCGAGCATGTGGATAAGTCGGCCTTGAGCGATGCCGAAGAAGGTTTTCTTAGTTACCTGAAAACTTACCCACAGGGCGATTACGTTGCGTCGGCCCGCGGCCTGTTGCGCCGCGTGCATTGGCTGGCGAACGACGACGCCAAGCTTGCCGAAGACTTCACCTGGCAATTTACCGAGGCCACTGAGGCCCAGCGCAATGTGAGCGTGGACGAACTGGTGGAAGAGGCCGACCTCAAGTTGCTGATGGTCGGCAACAAAGCCGCGAACAGCCCGATGCTGCAAGTGGTCAGCGACCTGATGGCGATGCGCGCGCACACCCCGCCGCTGTTGAGCCGCGAAGACCTGGATAAGCAAAAGGGCACCTTCGCCAGTGAGCCAGCGCTGTTTGACTTCCTGCAAGCCAGCTACGCCCTGTACGTCGAACACCAACCCGACGCGGCCTTGAAGCACCTGCCGGCGGATGTGCCGTCGAGCCTGGATTACTTCGCCTTCAGCCAACAGACACTGCGCGCCCTGGCCCTGGAAGCCAAGCAAGACTGGAAGGCCGCCGAAACCCTGTGGCTGCAACTGCTGCCATTGGCCAAGCAACCGCTGCAACGCGACCAACTGGAACTGGCCCTGGCCATGAATTACGAGCGCAGCGGCCAACTGGCCAAGGTGTTCGCCGCCGACTCGCCGATCAGCGCCAAGCAAGTGCGCTACATCCTGCTGCGCAACGTCGCCGGCCCCGACCTGCTGCGCCAGCAGATCGCCAACGCCAGCGACCCGACCGAGCGTCAGAGTGCGCAATTCGTGCTGCTCTACAAAGACCTGCTGCGCGGCCAGTACGCCACCTTCGCCGATGACCTCAAGCAGGCCTCGCTCTCTGACGACAAACTCGGCACCAGCCTGGGCTACACCTATACCAGCGGCCAGACCTTGAAGCTGTTCCAGTGGAACGGCGACAAGGCCGAATCCGGCTACGCCTGCCCAAGCATTGCGCAAACCGCCGCGACCTTGCAGGGCGAAGCCAAAAACCCGCACGCCTTGAACTGCTTCGGCGAGTTCATCCTGCGCAACGGTCTGGACGGCATGCCCCTGGAACAACCCCGCGCCGCCGGCAGCCTGGGCAGCACCGCCTCGGACTTCAAAGGTGAAACCTTCTCGCGCCTGGACGGCTACAAACAGGTGATCGCCAACGCCAAGGCGCCGAAAACCGACAAGGCTTACGCGTTGTTCCGCGCCATCAACTGCTACGCGCCGGCCGGCTACAACAGCTGCGGCGGCGAAGACGTAGCGCCGGCGGTGCGCAAAGCCTGGTTCCGCCAACTCAAGAGCGGTTTTGCCGATACCCAGTGGGGCAAATCGCTGCAGTACTACTGGTGAAGCCGCTGTGGCTGGGCTTGCTGTTGCTGCCAAGCCCGGCCTTTGGCGCCGTTAACGCGGGCGACTACGACGCCTTCTGGCTGTGGAGCGGGGTCACGCCCCAGCCGGTGATCAAGCAGGCAAAAACCCTGTACATCCTGCAGGGCCAGATCAACGCCACCCGCCGCGCGCCCCAGCGCGGTGTACAACTGATCGCCCAAGGCATGAGCGTGCCTCGCATTACCCAAGGCCACGTCTGGGTGGTGTACCGCGCCCACACCCTGCGCTGGCCGGAACGGGTCTACACCCAGGTGCTGGGCCAGGTGCAACGCTGGCGTGACGCCGGCAACCCGGTGATCGGTATCCAGATCGACTTCGATGCCCGCACCCAATACCTGCATGAATACGCCGACTTCCTGCGCGACCTGCGCCAACGCCTGCCCGCCGACCTGCGCCTGAGCATCACCGGCCTGATGGACTGGAGCAGCAACGCCGACCCGGCCGCCATCGCCCAGCTCAAGGGCGTGGTGGATGAAGTGGTGGTGCAGACCTATCAAGGACGTCACAGCATCCCGGATTACGCGGCGTATTTGCCGCGGATGAATCGGCTGGGCGTGCCGTTCAAGATTGGCTTGATTCAGGGCGGGGAGTGGAAAGAGCCGGGGTATCTGCGGGGCAATGAGTGCTTTCGGGGGTATGTGGTGTTTTTGCAGAATCTTTGAAGTTTGCTAACACCTGTAGGAGCGAGCTTGCTCGCGAAAAACGTCAACGATAACGCGTGTTTCCTGATTGAACGCGGCGCCTGTAAGTTTTTCGCGAGCAAGCTCGCTCCTACAAAAAGCCTTAGCATCGAGCCGGTTTTTTGCAGGTAGCCTTAGAGTTTTGGATGATATAAGTTACCTTTACCGCTTTAACGAGTGATATATCATGCAAGATACAGCCAAGCCCTACCCGCACAAAGGGTACATCTCAGAGAGAAGCGCTGAGCTGATGAGAGGTATCGGCAACGGTATCGAAATAGCCCGCATTCGTCGCCGATTGAAAATCTCGACCATATGCAGCCGCGCGGGCATTACACGGCAGACGTATCAGCGGCTGAGACAGGGCGAGGCCGGCGTATCCCTCGGCGTGCTGATGAACGTGCTTAGCGCGATGGACCTGGAAGAAGGCATGGCGAGCATCGCGTCACCAGAGCTTGACCAGGTTGGGATTACCATGAGCCTCGCCCGTGAGCCTCAGCGAATTCGCACTGAAGGAGAACCCGATGTCCTGGAAGCCGATTGGTAATGCCTTTGAGTACGCCTGAACGCTTTGGGTTGGGGGCGGATGAAGCAAGGTCCATCGTCACGGATATGTATGCCGTCGTGCGAGAAGCCTCCGGTTTTTTCGAAGCGGCAGGCTGCAGCGGTGCCGAGGTGCGCATGCTTTCCAATGTGTGTACACGATTTGCAGCGGACCTGGTGTAGGGCGACAACAGAGCGCACCCTTGACGGGTGCGCGCCGCAACAGACATCACGTAAACGCTTGATTACCAGTCGTACGTCAGGCTCGACACCACCGTGCGCCCTTCCCCGTAATAGCAATCCAGATCACTGGTGCACTGCGAGACGTAGGTCTTGTTGCTGAGGTTCTGCACGTTCATCGCCAGCTTCACGCCTTTGAGCTTGAGCGGCGAGGCGCCGAGGTCGTAGCTCAGGCTTGCATCGTAGACGCTGTAGGACGGCACGTTAAAAGCGCCTTCGTAGTCGTCGCCCAGGCTTTGACGGGCATAGCGCACGCCCAGGCCCGCACCCAACCCTGCCAAGGGCGTGTCGCCGAGCACGGTGTAGTTGACCCACATCGAGGCGGTGAGGGGGGAGATGCCGGCCGGATGGCGACCTTGGCGGCCATCGTTGTCCTTGGTGTATTTGACGTCATTGCGCGCAGCCGAGGCGACCACTTCCCATGCGTCGCTCAAGACCGCCTTGGCTTCCAGTTCAACACCTCGCGAGCGCAGGGCGCCGCTTTGGGTGCTGAAGGTGGTGTCTACCGGGTTGGTGGTCAGCACGTTTTCCTGGTCCAGTTGGTACACAGAGGCCTGGATGAAGCTCTTCTGGCCCGGTGGCTGGAACTTCACGCCGACTTCGTACTGTTTGCCGGTGGAGGGTTCGAAGGGTTTTCGGTTCGCATCAGTGCCGGCCAGCGGCAGGAAGGATTCCGAATAGCTGACGAAGGGCGACACGCCGTTATCGAACAGGTACACCAGGCCCGCACGGCCGGTGAACGCCTGGTCTTTGCTGGCAAAGCGGGTGTCCTGTATCGGCTCCTTGTTCACCACATTCGCCCAGTCGTAGCGGCCGCCGAGTACCAGCACCCATTTATCCAGCTTGATCTGGTCCTGCAGATACAGGCCGGTCTGGGTAATGGTGCGATCCCAGCGGTACGGCTGGCCGAAGTTCAGGGGCTGGCCGTACACCGGTTTGAACAGGTCGATGATCGGCGGGTTGCGGTCGTAAAGGCCATGGAACTGCGAGTTGGAATGGTAGTAGTCCAGGCCAACGATGAAGGTGTGGGACAGTGCGCCCGTGTCGAATTCGGCCTGGGCGATGCTGTCCACGCCGAACACTTTGTTGGTCTGCGACCAGTCCACGCCGAAGCGTTGCAGGTAGCGCTGGTCCTGCACGCCGGTGTTGGGGTTGGCGACGAAGCGGTAGCCGTGCAATGGCGCGGTGTAGCGGTCGTCGACCTCGGCGTAATGGGCGTTTTGCTTGAGGGTCCAGATGTCGTTGAGGCGATGGGAAACTTCGTAGCCCAGCACGTATTGCTCGCGGTTGTACTGGTTGACGCCCGGCTCGCCGATAAATACATCGCGCTTGATCTTGCCGTTGGGGTTGTCCCACAGCGTGCCGGACGCCGGCAGGCCTTGGGCTTCGGGCACGCCTTTATCTTTCTGGTACTGGGCGAACAGGGTCAGGCTGGTGTCGTCGTTAGGGCGCCAGGTGAGGCTGGGGGCGATGAACTGGCGCTTGTTTTCGACGTAGTTGATTTCATCTTGCGCGTCATTTGCCAGGCCGGTCAGGCGGTAGAGAAACTGCCCCTCCTCGTCCAGCGGGCCGCTCAGGTCGATGGCCGCGCTTTTGTGTTCGTAGGTGCCGGCCTCCAGTACCACTTGGTGTATCGGCGTTTCGCTGGGGCGCTTGCTGACCATATTGACGATACCGCCCGGCTGGTTCTGGCCGTAAAGCACGGACGCCGGGCCTTTGAGCACTTCGATGCGCTCCAGGGAATACGGTTCGATCTGCAACGCGCCGCCTGTGCTGCCGCCGCCATAAGGCAGGTGCAAACCGTCCAGATACAACGGCGTGGGCGAGAAGCCGCGTGACGTCGGCTCATCGAACAATTTGACCCGGTCGGCAAAACCACCCGCGCTCATACCTGGGGTGTAGAGCAACGCCTGGGTGACACTCTGGGCGCCACGCGCCTTGATCTCGGCGGCGGTGATCACGTTGATGGTCTGGGGGATTTCCACCAGCGCCGAGTCGGTCTTGCTGCCCGAGGCGCTGCGCTTGGCGACAATACCGTCCACCGGGCCCCAGGCGCTTTCCTGCTCCTGCCGGCCACTGATCTGGGTCGCGCCCAACTGCAAGGCTGCGTCGCCGGAAAGGGCCTGCAACGACCAACCGCCCTGGGATTGCACCGCCGCCAAACCGCTGCCCGCCAGCAAGCGCTGCAA
The DNA here is from genome assembly GCF_002591235.1 of Pseudomonas sp. FDAARGOS_380. Lineage (NCBI taxonomy): Bacteria > Pseudomonadati > Pseudomonadota > Gammaproteobacteria > Pseudomonadales > Pseudomonadaceae > Pseudomonas > Pseudomonas sp. FDAARGOS_380. The sequence continues at coordinate 1,624,007 of NZ_CP023969.1, forward strand.
CCCCGAACCTACGCCATAACGCCCTTTCAAGCCGGCGCTGCGCTTGCCGTCGGTGAGCGAAGCGTCAACCGACAGCAGGATGCCTGAGGCACTGGCGAAACGGTTCAACGCCTGGTCGAGGCTGCCCGCGGGAATGTCATAGCTGCGCAGCGCTTCGGTGCTTTCTTCGGCTTGAACCATGCTCGGCAGTACCGGAGCCGTTGCCAGCAGGCCGGCAAACAGGCCACGACGCAGCGCGCGGGCCAAAGGTTGGATTGGGTGGTGCGACATGGCAGGACTCCCCGTGAGAACGCTTCTTGATTGGCTTTCAAGAGGTATCCCGAACGGGCCGCAGAAACCGACAAGCCCTGTACAAAGTATTTTCAGACCCGCGCCTTGATCGTTACCCAGTAACGGGTCACCGCCTGCACGTGCACGGGCAATGAACGCTCCAAGGCCGCCAGGATCGCGTCGGTGTCGTTCAGCGGGAACACGCCGGTCAACAGCAGGTTCGACACTGCTTGATCACAGCGCAACAGGCCCGGGCGGTAGCGACTCAGTTGCGCCACGAACTCACCCAACGGCTGGCGCTCGGCAACCAGACGGTGCTCGGTCCAACTGCTGGCATTGGCGCTCACCGCTGGCAACGCGGTGCTTTTGCGTGCGTTGAACCACAGGCTGTCCCCTGCCTGCATATGCACCGGGGTGCCCTGCAACGGCGTGACCCGCAGGCGACCTTCGTACAAATCCACACGGCTGCCGTCGGGCAGTTCACGTACCGCAAAGCGCGTGCCCAACGCCTGCACATCACCGGCTGGCGTTTCGACGATCAACGGGCGCAAGGCGTCGTGGCCGCTGGTCAGCAGGACCTCGCCTCGGATCAGCCGAATACGTCGTTCGGTAGCGCTGAAACGCAGGTCTACGGCGCTGTCACTGTTGAGGTCCAGTTGCGTGCCGTCGCTCAAGGTCATATGGCGAATTTCGCCCGTGGCGGTACGCAGCTCTGCAAAGGCCGCTTGCCAGGGTTCGCTGCGTTGCACCAGGTAGCCGCTGCCACCGGCCACCAGCAACAGGCCGAGCAGTTTGAGCGCGGCACGGCGTTGGGTGTCCGGGGTGTCGCGCAATACCGCGCGAGCGCTGTCGGCGGGTACGCCGCCCAGGGTGTGTTGCAGCTGCTGCAAGCGCTGCCAGGCGCGACGATGCTCCGGGTCAGCAGCCTGCCAACGGGCAAACGCCTGGCGCTGCTTGCCCTTGAGCTCGCCGCCCCATTGCAGCATCAACCACTCACTGGCTTGCTCGACAATCGCGGGGGCGATGGGCGCGTCGTGCTTCATTCTTCGTACACCACCTGGTAGCAGGCGACGATGGCGCGGGTCATGTACTTCTGCACGGAGCTGACGGTGACGCCCAGGCGCTCGGCGATTTGCGCGTAGCTCAAGCCTTCAAACTGCGAAAGTAAAAACGCACGGCGTACATTGTCGGGCATACGGTCGAGCATGGCGTCGATCTGCATCAGGGTTTCGAGGATCAACGCGCGGGTTTCCAGGGACGGCGACTCGGGCTCGGGCAAGTGCGCGATGCTTTCCAAGTAAGCACGCTCGATGCGCAGGCGGCGCCATTGGTCGATCACCAGGTTGCGGGCGATCTGCGCCAAGTAGCTGCGGCTTTCCTTGTCACCCGGGAAGCGCCCGGCCACCAGCAGGCGCAGGAAGGTGTCCTGCGCCACATCGGCGGCCTGTTCGCGGTCGCCCAGGCGCTTGCGCAACCAGCCTTGCAGCCAGCCGTGATGGTCGCGGTACAGGATGTGAAGCTGTTGCTGGCCGTCAGTCGCGCTGCCCATGAAAAGCTCAGAAGTGTTATTGAGAGCAATTATCATTACATCTTATTTGGCGACTGACAAAAACTCTTTGTTGCTCAGCGCCCAGCGGTCTGCAACGGGTACACCGACTCCCACCCTCCTCCCAGCGCTTTGTACAGCCCGACCATGGCCAATGACACGCCGGTGGAGCTCTCCACCCACTGTTCCTGAGTCGCCAACAACGCGCTCTGCACGGTGAGTACGTTGACGAAATCCGCCACGCCTTCGACGTACTGGTGTTGGGCGGTGGTCAGCGCAATTTGGTTCTGGCGCACGGCTTCCGCGAGGCTGTCGCGGCGCAGTTGGCTGGCGTTGTAGCGGGTCAGTTGGTCGTCGATTTCATGCCAGGCACGCAGCACGGTTTGCTGGTAGGCCAGGGCCGCTTCCTGTTGCTGGGCTTCCCGTAAATCCACCATGCCTTGCAGGCGTCCGCCGTTGAACAGCGGCAGGCTCAACTGTGGGCCGAAGGTAAAGGCGCGGGAACCCCAAGAACCGAAATCCGAGAGTTGCATGGCTTGGGAGCCAAGGCTGCCGGACAGGGTGATGCGCGGGTAGAAGTCGCCCTTGGCCACGCCGATGCTGGCCGTGGCGGCGTGCAGGCGGGCTTCGGCTTGGCGGATGTCGGGGCGACGCTCGGCGAGTTCCGATGGCAGGCCGATCGCGACCTGGCGCTGGGTTTGCGGCACAGGGGCGTCTTTGGACAACTGCGCGTGCAAGGCCTGAGGCGGCTCGCCCATCAGCAGGCTCAGGGCGTTGATCAACTGGTCCTGGCGCTGCTGTAGATCCGGCAGGCGCGCTTCGATTGCCGCGACCTGGGCGGCGGCTTCGGCCACATCCAGGTCGGTGGCCACGCCGTCGGCCAACCGCAATTGCGAGAGCTTGAGGCTGTGGCGCGCAACATCAAGGTTTTGCTCGGTGACGGCACGGGTGTTTTGGACGCCGCGCAGTTGGATGTAGTCCTGGGCGGTCTCGGCCAACACCGATAACAACACGGCGCGGCGGTCATTTTCGGCAACTTCCAACGTGGCGTCGGCGGCCTCGGTCTCGCGCTTGACCCGGCCCCAGAAGTCCAACTCCCAGGCGGCCGAAAAGCCCATGTCCCATTGGTTGAAGGCCGAGCGACCATTCTCGCCCGAAGGGTCGTTCAAGCCTTTGCCGCTGTTGCGCTTTCGCTGGTAGGCGCCGCCGGCATCGACGTTGGGGTAGCGTTCAGCCGTGGTCACCTGGCGGATGGCGCGGCTTTGTTGCAGGCGGCTGCTGGCTAGTTTCAGGTCGAGGTTATCGTTGAGGGCGCGGCGCGTAAGGGCCGAGAGCTGCGCGTCCTGGAACACGTCCCACCAGCGTTCCTGCAAGGGATCGCTGACGGCATGGCTGGCGGCTTGGCGGCCTTGGGGTTCGCTCCACTGGCCGACGCGCGAGGCATCGGGCCGTTGGAAATCTGGGCCGACCGTGCAGGCGCTCAGGCTGATAAGGCTCAGGGTGAGCCAGGCGAGGTGTCTCATTGCTGGGCCACCTCACGCTGCTGCTCGACGGGGCGGGTATCGACGCTGGCTTCTACCGACATGCCGACGCGCAAGCGCTCGGTCAGTGGCTGGTTCGGCTCAAGCACGATCTTCACCGGAATACGCTGCACCACCTTGGTGAAGTTGCCGGTGGCGTTGTCGGGTTTGACCGAGGCGAAGGTCACCCCGGTGGCAGGCGCCAGGCTTTCCAGGTGGCCTTTGAGCAGTTCGCCGTCAAGGCTGTCGACGCTGACTTGCACCGCTTGCCCCGCGTGCATATGCGACAGTTGGGTCTCTTGGAAATTGGCCACCACATAGGCTTCAGAAAGCGGCACCACCGCAAGGATCTTGCTACCCGGTGTCACGTAGGCGCCGACCCGCACCGCACGCTCACCAGCCATGCCATCTACCGGTGCGACAATGCGCGTGTAAGACAGCTGATAACTGGCCATTTCCAGCGCGGCCTGGGCGCGTTTGAGCCCACCTTCGGCGGCGTCACGCTGGGCGGTGAGGATCTCCACCTGCTTGCGTTCGGCGGCCAGCACGGCGGTGGATTTGGCCAGGCGCGCAGTGGCCTGATCGATGCGTGTCTTGGCTTGCTGGGCATTCTGCACGGTGCCCGCACCGACGCCGGCGAGGTGGTTGTAGCGGTTCAGTTCATGCTCGGCAAACGCCACTTCGGCGCGATCCGCTGCCACCGTAGCCTGGGCCTGGGCGATCACCGAGCTTTGGCGCTCCAGGGTCGCGCTGGCGTTTTTCAGCTGGGCCTGGGCGACCAGGGTGTCGGCATCGGCGGCCTGGGCGGCGGCGCGAAAATCGCGGTCGTCGATCAACGCCAGCAGTTGCCCGGCTTTGACACGCTGGTTGTCTTCTACCAGCACCTCCTTGATGAAGCCGGCAACGCGGGGAGCGACCAGGGTGAAATCAGCCGCGACGAAGGCGTCGTTGGTGGTCTGGTGCTTGCTGTCCAGTACGCCCGGCGCAACCAGGTAAACCAGCACGCCGACGGCAAATACGGCGATAACGGAGACGGCAATTTTGTCTTTGCGTTTCATGGAAAGTCCTTGTGGTCAGGCCGGAGCGCGAGGCGGATAGATCCGCGTGGGCATCCAGAAAATCAGCAGGATCAACGCCACCGCGACACCGGCCATGACGACGTAAAGATCCGAAGAGGTCAGCACCACGGTCTGCTCGTGCAAGCGGTGGGCGAGGCCCGGCGCGTCAGCGTCGGCAAGGGGCGAATTGCCCAGGCGGTCCACCAACATGGTTGAATGGAAATGCCCGCGCTGGGTGGTCAATGTATCCAGCACCGCAGTGGCGATCACAGCAGCCAGGCCCTTGACGGTGTTGAACCAGGCCGAGGCGAACGGCCCTTCGATGGGTTGAATACTGCCGGTGGACAGCATCAGCAGCGGCAACACGGCCATCGGCTGGCCGAAAATCTGCAGCAGGTACCAGCCATAAAAGTCGTCGCGAATCCACGCCGAGGTCAGGTGTGAACTGCCGAGGCAGCACAGCACCAACATACTCAGGCCAATGCCCAGCACCCAGCGGCAATCGACCCAGCGCAGGTTGCACAGCGCCGCCACCAGCGGCAGCGCGATCAACTGCGGCAACGCCATCAGCAGCATCACCGGTGCGGTCTGCAGCGGCCGGTAGCCCTGGACCTGGGCGAGGAAACTGGACGGGATGATGATCACCGAGGTCAGCACCATCAGCACGCCGGCCAGCACGATCAGGGCAAATGCCAGGTTGCGCAGGCCGAGCATCTGCAAGTTGAAGAAAGGCAGCGGCTGCGACCATTCGTTGAGCATGAACAGCACCAGCAACAGCGTGCCGCCACTCAGCAGGAAGGTAATCAGGCCCGACTCGAACCAGTCCAGGCGATTGCCTTGCAACAGGCCGATCACCAGCATGCAAATCGCCGGGAAGCCCAACAGCAAACCACGCCAGTTGAACTGCTTGAAGCGTTCCAGGCGCAGCGGGTCTTGTGGCAAGCCGTAGGCCACGGCCGCCATGGCCAGCAGGCACGGCGCGACGATCTGCCAGAACGCCCACTGCCAGCCGACGTATTCGGTCCACAACGCCGCCAGCGGTGTGCCAAGGCTGGGGCCGAAGGTGGCGGTGAGTGCGTAACCGGCCAACCCGTACAACTTGACGTTGGCTGGCAAGAAACGCAGCGCCACGGTCATCAGCATCGGCGGCAGCGCGCCACCGGCCAAGCCTTGCACGGTGCGCAGCAGCAACAGGCTTTCGTAGTTCGGCGCAAACGGGCAGAGGATGCCCAGCACGGTGAACAAGCCGATGGCGCACAGGGTGAAACGACGCAGGGAAAACGTCACCGAGCACCACGGCGCGAAGGCCATGGCCGCCACGGATGTAGCGGTGTAGGCGGCGACCAACCACGTGCCTTCGTCAAAGCCGATGTACAGCGCACCGCGGATATCGGCGAGGGCGACCTTGGTGACCATCTCGTTGAGTCCAGACACCAGTACCGCCAGCAATACGCCGAGCAGCCCGATGATGATGCGCGGGCCGAACACGGGTGGGCTCAGCGCCGTAGGTTTGGCTGCGGCCTGGACAGCGGGGGCAGCGAGGGACGTCATGAACAGGCAACTCGGAATGAGAAATACCCGAGCAGTTTAATCAGGCACTCTCATGACAAAAAGTTACTTGTTGGCAGGTTATAAGTGCGCCAGACGCAACGTTGAGCATCAACACTGAACCCTGTGGGAGCTGGCTTGCCTGCGATAGCCATAAGTATTTACTCAACTTTCTGGGCTGTAGCCGGTAGCAGCAGACGGTAACCACGATGCGAAGCGAGTCGCTCTTGATCTGCTTTTGATCTTGATCTCAGGCGCCCCGTTAAACCACGCTGGCCGAACGCAGGCTTGAATTCGTGGGTAACCCGGCAGGACGCCGGGTTAGCCGCCCCGCGCCATGGATGGCGCGTGGCGGCGGCCCACGGATTCAAGCCTGTGTTCGGGCACACCGAGCCTAAGCGAGGTGCCGAGTGGTGGGGCAAGAAGCGTTTTGCTTACTTTTGCGCTGTTCAAAAGTGAGCCGCCGTCAGGGCGGAACCCTAAGTGGCCGTTACCTAAATAACGGATATGTACACAATCCAACTGTGTCGGCTGTCAGGGCGTCATCGCAGGCAAGCCAGCTCCCACATTCATCCGCGTTCGCTTTAAACCGGCTGGGCTTCAAGCCAGGTGGCGTGGCAGCTTTCGCGCATGGTTTCGCGCAGCCATTTATGGGCCGGGTCTTTGTCGAAGCGTGGGTGCCAGGATTGGGCCAGGACCAGGGTGGGCAGTGAAATCGGCAAGGCGAACGCGCGCAGTGGCAGGTTCAGACGCTTGGCGCTCAGGAGGGCTTCCTTGGGCACCGGCAGCAGCAGGTCGGAATCGGGCAGCATGAACATCGCACCGTGAAAGCCTGGGGCGATCATGGCCACTCGGCGCTCCAGGCCTTGGGCATTCAACGCGGTATCGATGGGCCCACGGGCGATGCCGCGCCGGGAGATGCTGATGTGGGAATAACTGGCAAAGCGTGCCGCCGTGATTTCTTCGTCGAACAGCGGGTGGTCTTGCCGCGCCAGGCCGACAAAGGTGGTGGAGAACAGGTTCTGCACCTTCACTTCCGGGCTGGCGGGCATGGTGTTGCTCACCCGCAAGTCCAACCGCCCTTCGCGCAGGGCTTCATCGTCGGTATCGCCTTCGGGCACGAAGCGCAGCTCGCACAGCGGCGCCATGCGCTCCATGGTGTCGAACAGCCGCCCGCCATACACGCCGATGAAAAAGTCATTGGCGCGCACGCTGAAGCGGCGGCGCAAGGTGCTCAAATCGACTTGGTCTGCCGACCGGAACAGCAACGCGGCCTGCTCCACCACGTTGCGCACCTGGCCTTGCAGCTCCAGCGCCTTGGGCGTCGGCACCAGGCCACGGCCGGCACGAACTAGGATCGGGTCACCGACCGCTTCGCGAATACGCGTGAGGGTGCGGCTCATGGCGGCAGGGCTCAGATTCATCCGCCGCGCGGCGCCCACCACACTGCCCTCGTCGAGCAACGCGTCGAGGGCGACCAGCAGGTTCATGTCCGGTAGTTGCATGCCAAGCACTCGTGGTCCGTTGGGAGTGAACTGGGCGCAATCCTAGCAGGCTTTATCGGGTTAGAAAGGCGCATCCCCTTGAATGGTGGTACGGAACAATTTGCGCCGCAGGTGGCTTGGGCAACCGGCGGCCAGGTGGATCAGCGAGCGGTTGTCCCAGAACACCAGGTCGTGGGGCTGCCACTGATGACGGTAGATGTTTTCCGGCAGCACGCTGTGGGCATAGAGTTGGGCCAGCAGGTCACGGCTTTCGTCATCGGGCAGGCCGACGATACGGGTGGTGAAACCCTCGCTGACGAACAGCGCCTTGCGGCCGTTTTCCGGGTGGGTGCGCACAACGGGGTGCACCACTTCGGCAACCTGGGCGAGCTGTTCCGGGGTGAGGGTTGGGCGCCAGTTGCCTTCGAATTTGGTTTCGCTATAGCGCGCGGTGTAGGAGTGCGCGGCGCTGCGGCCTTCGACGGCATTGCGCAGGTGGCCTGGCAGTTGCTCCCAGGCTTTGTGCATGTCGGCGAACAGGGTGTCGCCGCCTTCAGAGGGCAGTTCCTGGGCGTGCAGCATCGAGCCCAGGCTGGGTAGTTCTTTGTATGACAGGTCCGAATGCCAGAACTTGCCCGCATCCCCCAGGCCGATGGATTGGCCGTTCTCGATGATGTTGGAGACGATCAGAATTTCGGGGTGGTTGGCCAACAGGAACTGTTTGAGCACATGGATCTGCAACACACCGAAACGGCGGCTGAAAGCGATCTGTTGTTCGGGGGTGATGCGTTGGTTGCGGAACACGATGACGTGGTGGTCCAGATGCGCGCGGTGGATGCGGGCGAAGTCCTGGTCGTTGACTGGGCGGGATAAGTCCAGGCCGATGATCTGGGCGCCGACACTGCCGGGGAAGGGGTGGATGTCGAAGGTTTGGGGGGCGGTGGTGGCAGACATTGGATTCATTCCCGGCGGACAGGGGAGTGAATTTATAGACATAAGGATGGAAGCTTAAATACCGTTAGCGCATATGGATATGGCGTTTGGTTTGAGCTGTAGGGCGATGCTGACGGCCTCATCGGGGGCAAGCCCCCTCCCACATTTTGATTTGTGAACACATTCAAATGTGGGAGCTGGCTTGCCTGCGATGAGGGCGGTACAGGCGCTGAAGATCAACGCTCGTGCAACGCCTCTGCCCGCGCCTTGATGATCGGCTTGAGCAGGTAGCTGAGGATGCTTTTCTTGCCGGTGATGATATCCACCGAAGCGACCATGCCGGGGATGATCAGCAGCGGCTTTTCATCGGTGCCCAGATGGCTGCGATCAGTGCGCAGGGTGATCATGTAGTAGGTGGTCTTCTTGTCTTCATCGGTGATGGTGTCGGCACCGATGCGTTCGAGCTTGGCTTTCAGCCCGCCGTAGATGGTGTAGTCATACGCGGTGAACTTGACCACCGCTTCCTGCCCAGGGTGCAGGAAGGCGATGTCTTGCGGGCGGATCTTGGCTTCTACCAGCAAGGTGTCGTTCAGCGGCACGATTTCGACCATGTCGCTGCCAGGCTGGATCACACCGCCAACGGTGTTGACCAGCAACTGCTTGACGATCCCGCGCACTGGCGAGGTGACCAGGGTGCGGCTGACCCGATCCTCCAGCGCGCGGCCGGTGGATTCGGCCTTGTTCAGTTCAGTACGGGCTTCGTTGAGTTGGGTCAGGGCTTCGCTGCGGAATTTGCCGCGGGTTTCATCGATCTTGCGTTGCACTTCCTTGATCGCCGATTCCGCACGCGGGATCGCCAGGGTGGTGGCGTCCAACTGCCCACGGGTTTCCATTTCGGCGCGCTTGAGGCGCAGCACTTCTACCGGCGACACCGCACCCTGGGCCACCAACGGCTCGGACATATTGATTTCCTGGCGTTGCAGGGACAACTGGCTGCGGTATTGACCCTGCTTGGAGGTGAATTCGCGCAGTTCCTGTTGGCGCTGGACGAGTTGCTCCTGCAAGCCGCCGACTTCGTCTTTCAACTGCTGGCGGCGGCTTTCATACAAGGAGCGCTCGTTGGCGGCCTGGCTCGGCGCGGCCTTGAGCACGTCGTCGGGGATGTTCAGCGGGCGGTCATCCACCTGCGCGCTCAAACGCTCGACGCGCAGCTGCATGGCCAGGCGCAGGGCTTCGGTTTCGCCGGCGTTGGAGACAAACCGCGTGTCGTCGAGACGAATCAACGGCGCGCCGGCTTCTACGATCTGGCCTTCCTTGACGTACAGCTCGGCGACAATACCGCCTTCCAGGTTCTGGATTTTCTGCAATTTGGACGACGGAATCGCCTTGCCGTCGCCACGGGTCACTTCGTCGATCTGGGAGAAACCGGCCCACACCACCAGGAATATAAAGAACGCGATGATCGCCCAGATGGTCAGGCGGATCACCCGCGGCGCATCTTCGATCAGCGCCTTGTTGACCTCGGGCAGCGGCTGGCCCTGCAGCGAGTCGGAGCCTTTGAAGTAGCGGCCGACCGCACTCTTGATGGAGTTAAGCAACACTGATCTGCCCCTTCTTCAACGCTTCCATGACCACGGCTTTCGGGCCGTCCGCGAGAATCTGCCCACGGTCGACCACCAGCAGGCGGTCGACCAGGGAGAGCAGTGAGGCTCGGTGCGTGACCAGCACCACGGTCTTGTTTTGCACCACGGCTTGCAGGCGTTGTTTCAAGCGTTCTTCACCGGTGTTGTCCATGGCGCTGGTGGGTTCGTCCAGCAACAGCATGGGCGGGTTGAGCAGCAGCGCACGGGCCAGGGCGACGTTCTGGCGCTGGCCGCCGGACAGGTTCTGCCCACGCTCGCCGACTTGCAGTTCGTAGCCTTGGGGATGCAGGCGGGCAAATTCGTGCACGCCGGCCAGTTCGGCGGCTTGCAGGACCATTTCATCCTCGACGTAGCGCGCACCGCTGACCAGGTTGTCGCGCAGGGTGCCGGCCAGCAATTGAATGTCTTGGGCGACATAGCCGATGTTGTGGCGCAGCTCGCTCACGTCGATCTGGCGCACGTCCACGCCGTCCACCAGCAAAGAGCCGGAGTCGGGCTGGTAAAGGCCGACGATCAGCTTGGCCAGGGAGCTTTTGCCCGAGCCGCTGCGGCCGATGATGCCGATTTTTTCCCCTGGCTTGATCACCAGGTTGATGTTTTTCAGCGCCGGGTTCTGCTGGTTCGGGTAAGTGAAGTTCAGGCCCCGGCACTCGATGGCGCCTTGCAAGGTGCGACGGCTCATGGGGCGCTCTTCGAAGTTGCGCTCCTGGGGCAGCTCCATCATCTGGTCCACCGAGGTCATGGTGACCTTGGCTTGCTGGTAGCGCGTCAGCAGGCCCGACAACGATGCCAGCGGGCTCAAGGCGCGGCCACTGAGCATGTAGCAGGCAATCAGGCCACCCATGCTGAGGTTGCCATCGATGATCTGGTACACGCCGAATACGATCATGATCACGCCGGCCAGTTGCTGGATCAGCAGGGTCATGTTCATCGACAGGCCCGACAGCAACTTCACCCGCAGCTCAAGCCGGCTCAGGGTACCGATGGTCTGTTCCCAGCCGTACTGACGCTCACTCTCGGCATTGTTGACCTTGACCGCATCGAGCCCGGCAAGGGTTTCGATCAGGCTCGACTGACGCTCGGCGGCCAGCGCCATGGTGCGCTCCATGGTCGCGACCAGGGGCTTCTGCAGGGCATAGCCGATGCCCAGGGCCAGCGGGAACGCCAACACCGGAATCCACACCAGGTGCCCGCCGAGGATGGCGATGACCAGGAAGATCAGCAGCGTAAACGGCAGGTCGATCAGGCTGGTGAGGGTCAAAGACGCGAGGAAGTCGCGCAGGCTTTGAAACTCGTGGATGTTCTGCGCGAAGCTGCCGACCCGCGCCGGGCGGTACTTCATGGACATGCCGACGATGCGCTCGAACAACGTGGCCGAGATGATCAGGTCGGTTTTTTTGCCGGCCAGGTCCAGGCAAAGGCTGCGCAGGCTTTTGAGGATCAGGTCGAACAGGTAGGCACCGCAGATGCCCACGGCCAGCACCCACAGGGTGGCGGTGGCCTGGTTCGGCACAACGCGGTCGTACACGTTCATCACGAACAGCGGCGCGGCCATGGCGATGATGTTGATCAGGAAGCTGGCGGCGATGGCGTCGGTGTAGAGCCAGCGCGAACGCATGAGGGTGTCGCGGAACCACGAGCGCGCCCGTGGAATCAGGCTGCCGTGGTTGACGTCGAATTTGTGTTGCGGCTGTGCAAAGAAGACTTTACCGATGTAGTCGTCGGCCAATGCTTCGCGCTTGATCAGCACTTCACCGCCGTCGCTTTCACTGAGCAGGATCCGCGCTTCATCTTCGCCCTGCCAGCCGACCAGTACGGTACTGCGACCGTCCTTGAGCAACAGCAGCGCCGGCAATGCAATGGTCGGGATCTGATCCAGCTTGCGTTGCAGCAGCCGGCCTTGCAGCCCGGCCCGCGCAGCGGCACGCGATAGCAACTCGGCACTCAACCGTTGCGAAGGCAGCGGCAGGCCGGTGGTGAGCATGGCCGCGCTGGCCGGTTTCTGATGCAGGGCGCAGAGCGCCAACAACCCGTCGAGTAACGGGTCATCGTGTAGTGCGCGTGGATCATGACTGAGATGAACTCGACTGACTTCAGGTTCCACGCGGCGCACTCTCGACTAACAGATGGGGCTATTGGGGTGGCTCAATTCATCCCAGGCAGTTGGACTTTAGGTTTCACGTCGTTCTGCACGACGGAGGCCATTGGTGCAACCACTCCCTGGCTCTTGAGCAATTCGCCCATGGTCGCCTTGATTCGGTACTGAGTAAATAACTGAATGTTCTTGATTTCTTCCAGGCGGCGGGAAGCAGTGAACAATTCATTCTCGCTGTCGAGCAAATCCAACAGAGTACGTTGACCAAGGCTGAACTGTTGCTGGTAGGACGTGCGTACGCGGGTGCTGTGATCCACGTACTGCTGGGCGACCGGCAATTGCGCGTTGGCGTTGTTCAGGGCGTTCCAAGCCAAGCCTAGCTCTTCATTGAGTTGGCGCAAGGCGTTGTTGCGGATGTCGAGCGCCTGGTTGGCCTGGTAGGACTTCGATTGCAGGTCGGCCTTGTTGCTGCCACCGGCGAACAGGTTGAAGCGCATGCGCACCATGGCTTCCCAGCCATTGCTGTGGTTGGGGTCACCGGAGACGTTGTTGTCGGCGTTGGTGCCCAGTTCAGCGTCAAAGCGTGGGTAGAACGTGGATTTGGCGGCGTCGTACTGCTTCTCGGCGGCAGAGATATCCGACTCAGCCGAACGCAGCACCGGGCTGTTGTCGAGCATCTGGCGGCGCGCTTCGTTCAGGTCGGCTGGCAGCATGGCCATGAACGGGGCCGGACGCTCGAGTTCGTCGGGCATCTGGCCGACGGCGCTGAGGTAGTTGACCTGCGCGTCGGCCAGGTTGGTCTGCTCAGTGATCAAGTTGTTGCGGGCCTGGGCCAGGCGCGCTTCGGCCTGGTCCTGGTCGGCACCGTTGCCAACGCCACGCTGGGTGCGCAACTTGATCTGGTCGTAGATGCGCTCGTGGTTGCGCAGGTTGTCTTCGGCCAGGCGCACGAACTCACGGCGGGTCAATACTTCCAGGTAAACCTGGGCAACGGTCAGCGCGGTGCGCTCGGAAGTACCCAGCAAGGAGTAAGCGCGGGAATTAACGTTGGCTTGTTGACGCCCGACTTCGCTGGAGGTAGCAAAACCGTCAAAAATCATTTGCTGCAGGCGCAGGCTGGATTCGCCGCGGTTGAGCGTGTCCCAGTGATTGCCGCCCGGGTTGTTGGCGCGGGTGGTGGCGTTGTCGGTTCCTTGGCGGCCGTAACCGGCGTTCAAGTCGACACGCGGCAGGTAGCCACCTTGTGCGGCGCGCAATTGGTAATCGGCGACAATACGGCTGTTAACACCCGCCTGGATTTCCGGGTGTACATCCAATGCCTGTTGCATGGCTTGGGGCAGTGTCTGGGCTTGTACGAAACTGGCGGCGAGAGCGAACGGTATTGCCTTGAACAGGTGCAGACGCATTTAAAATTTCCCCAAGACTTCTTGTCTTAAATCACAGCGATTGGCACCGCTGCGTCGGATAATGGCTACCGTAATGACCGTACGTCGGAAAGTTCAAAAAGCGGAACTGCTTCACACATGTAGGACGGTTCGCCGCATAAATATCAATGTGACATTACTAGGGCGATTGTTTAGGATGGCGACCATAAGGTCAATAGTTTGGCACAAACTAGATAGCTAAAAAATCCAGCCAAATATTTGACGTCAATGCATTTATAGACTACGCCCCCAGATTGGCAGCGCTAATAGCGCGCTGCGAAATGGATTTGTCGAAACGGATCGCCGGAGAAAATTTTAATGAGCAGTGTTGTTGCCACCGTCAAAAGCATTGTTGGTCAAGTTTTCGTAATTTCTCCGGAAGGTGCTCGCCGCGTCCTCGTTGAAGGTGATCGCTTATTCGCGGGTGACCAGATCGACACCGGTATGTCGGGCGCCGTGAGCCTGGAGCTGGCCGACGGCCGTATCCTGGACCTGGGCCGTGACACCCAGTGGAGCGCCGATATGCCGGACTCCACCACCGACCTGGCGGCGGCCAGCGAGCAAGCCGCGCCATCGGTGGCCGAGTTGCAACAAGCCATCGCCGCTGGCGCTGACCCGACCACCGAGCTGGAAGCCACCGCCGCCGGCGCAAACGCTGCCGGTAACGGTGCCGCCGGGGGTGGCCATAGCTTCGTGGTGCTGGATGCGACCGCCGGCCGCGTCGATCCCACCATCGGCTTCCCAACCGGCACACTTGGCCAGGGCACTTCGGCTCTCAACGCGCTGACCGGCGCCCCAGGCTCCGCTGACGCGGGCAACCTGGTGCTGCAGCCGTCGACCCTGTCCGTGAGCGCAACGCCCACCATCACCGAAGCCGGTGGTGTGCTGACCTACACCGCCACCGTGACCAGGCCCTCCACCAGCGACCTGACCGTCACCTTGTCCAATGGCGCGGTGATTACCATCCCGTCCGGCCAACTGACCGGTACGGTCAACGTTCCCCTGGCCCCTAACGACACCCCCTACAACGACCCGAGCCAGATCAGCGTGGGCGTTACCGGCACCAGCGGCGGCGGCAACCTGGTGTTGACCATCGACCCTAACCCGGCCGTGACGCAGATCACCGACACCATTGACACCACCACGGTCACCCTGACCGCTGGCTCGTCCGTGACCGAAGGCGGCCAGATCACCTACACCGCCACCTTGACCAACCCGGCGCAGACCCCGGTGAACGTCACCTTGAGCAATGGCTCGGTGATCACCATCAAGGCCGGTGAGTCGACGGGGACCGTGGTCGTTGATACGCCGGCTAACGACGTCTACAACAACGGTTCGACGATCAGCACCACCATCACGGGCGCAACGGGCGGCAACTTCGAGAACCTGGTACCGAATACCACGCCTGCGGTCACCACCATTACCGATTCGATCGACACCACCACGGTCACCCTGACCGCTGGTTCGACCGTGACCGAAGGCGGCCAGATCACCTACACCGCCACGCTGACCAACCCGGCGCAGACGCCGGTGAACGTCACCTTGAGCAATGGCTCGGTGATCACCATCAAGGCCGGCGAATCGACAGGCAGTGTTGTCGTTGATACGCCGGCTAACGACGTCTACAACAACGGTTCGACGATCAGCACCACGATCACGGGCGCAACGGGCGGCAACTTCGAGAACCTGGTACCGAATACCACGCCTGCGGTCACCACCATTACCGATTCGATCGACACCACCACGGTTACTTTGACCGCTGGTTCGACTGTGACCGAAGGCGGCCAGATCACCTATACCGCCACGCTGACCAACCCGGCACAGACGCCAGTGAACGTCACCTTGAGCAATGGCTCGGTGATCACCATCAAGGCCGGTGAGTCGACGGGTAGCGTTGTCGTTGATACGCCAGCTAACGACGTCTACAACAACGGTTCGACGGTCAGCACCACGATCACCGGTACAACGGGCGGTAACTTCGAGAATCTGGTACCGAATACCACGCCTGCGGTCACCACCATTACCGATTCGATCGACACCACCACGGTTACTTTGACCGCTGGTTCGACCGTGACCGAAGGCGGCCAGATCACCTACACCGCCACCCTGACCAACCCGGCGCAGACGCCGGTGAACGTCACTTTGAGCAATGGCTCGGTGATCACCATCAAGGCCGGTGAGTCGACAGGCAGCGTTGTCGTTGATACGCCGGCTAATGACGTCTATGTCAACGGCAGCACCGTCAGTACGACGATCACGAGCGCGACTGGCGGCAATTTCGAGAGCCTGGTGCCGAGCACCACGCCAGCGATTACCACCATTACCGATTCGATCGACACCACCACTGTGACGCTGACAGCGCCAACCGAGGCGAACGAAGGTGGGCAGGTTACGTATACCGCCACGCTTTCCAATAAAGCGGGCACTGATGTCACGCTGAAGTTGGATAACGGCTCCTCGATCACGATCAAGGCTGGCGAAACTGTTGGCACCGTGACTGTGCCTGCGCCTACCGATGACGTGTTCATCGACAAGAGCACGCAGACCGTCCAGATCACTGAGACCTCTGGCGGCAACTTCGAGAAATTGGAAGTTGCAGGTAATGGCGCAACCACCACGATCAACGACACCCTCGACAAAGTCGATGTGGTTCTGACGGCCACCACCACCGTTGGTGAAGGCGGCAATATCGTCTACACCGCCAGCCTTGTGGATAAGAACGGCGCGCCGGTGACTAACATCACCAACCCGTTGACCGTCACTTTGGATAACGGTCAGACCATTACTATCGGTGTTAATCAATCCAGCGGCACCGTTACTACCGTGGCGCCAGACGATATTTATAAAGGCAATCAGACCGTCACTGCTGCTATCAAGGGCGTGACCGGTGGCGAGCATTTCGAGAACTTGGTTCCTGGTACTACCCCGGTTAATACCACCGTTACGGATACACCAGGCACTGACAACACCACTACGGTGACGCTGACCGCTCCGACCGAAGCGAGCGAAGGTGGTCAGATCACCTACACCGCGACCTTGAGCAACAAGGCCGGTACTGACGTCACGCTGAAGTTGGATAACGGCTCTTCGATCACCATCAAGGCCGGCGAAACCGTCGGTACCGTGACTGTCCCTGCGCCTACCGATGACGTGTTTATCGATAAGAGCACCCAGACCGTCCAGATCACCGAAACTACTGGCGGCAACTTCGAAAAACTGGAAGTTGCAGGCAACGGTGCAACCACCACCGTCAACGACACGATCGACAAAGTTGATGTGGTGCTGACGGCTACTACTACCGTTGGCGAAGGCGGCAATATCGTTTACACCGCCAGCCTTGTGGATAAAAACGGTGCGCCGGTGACTAACATCACCAACCCGTTGACCGTGACTTTGGATAACGGCCAGACCATCACTATTGGCGTAAACCAATCGAGCGGTAGCGTTTCGGTTCTAGCTCCTGATGATGTGTACAAGGGCGACCAAACCGTCACCACCGCCATCAAAAGTGTCACTGGTGGCGAGCACTTCGAAAATCTGGTTCCAGGTACTACCCCGGTTAACACCACCGTTACTGATACACCGGGCACCGATAACACCACTACCGTAACGCTGACAGCTCCGACCGAAACGAATGAGGGTGGCCAGATCACCTATACCGCGACCTTGAGCAATAAGGCCGGTACTGACGTCACGCTGAAGTTGGATAACGGCTCTTCGATCACCATCAAGGCTGGCGACACGGTTGGCACCGTAACCGTGCCCGCGCCTACCGATGACGTGTTCATCGATAAGAGCACCCAGACCGTCAAGATCACCGAAACCAGTGGTGGCAACTTCGAAAAACTCGAAGTGGCAGGCAGCGGCGCCACCACCACCATCAACGACACGATCGACAAAGTTGATGTGGTCCTGACCGCCACTACCACCGTTGGCGAAGGCGGCAATATCGTTTATACCGCCAGCCTTGTGGATAAAAACGGCGCACCGGTGACCAACATCACCAATCCGCTGACCGTGACTTTGGATAACGGCCAGACCATCACTATTGGCGTAAACCAGACTAGCGGTAGCGTTTCGGTTCTTGCTCCTGATGATGTCTATAAAGGCGATCAAACCGTCACCACCGCTATCAAGGGTGTGACCGGCGGCGAGCACTTCGAAAATCTGGTTCCAGGTACTACCCCGGTTAACACCACCGTTACTGATACACCGGGCACCGATAACACCACTACCGTAACGCTGACAGCTCCGACCGAAACGAATGAGGGTGGCCAGATCACCTATACCGCGACCTTGAGCAATAAGGCCGGTACCGACGTCACGTTGAAGTTGGATAACGGCTCTTCGATCACCATCAAGGCCGGCGACACGGTTGGCACTGTGACCGTGCCTGCGCCTACCGATGACGTGTTCATCGATAAGAGCACGCAGACCGTCAAGATCACCGACGCTTCGGGCGGCAACTTCGAAAAACTGGAAGTTGCAGGCAACGGCGCAACGACCACGATCAACGACACCATCGACAAGGTGGATGTAGTTCTAACTGCTACCACCACCGTTGGTGAAGGCGGCAACATCGTCTACACCGCCAGCCTTGTGGATAAAAACGGTGCGCCGGTGACTAACATCACCAACCCGTTGACCGTGACTTTGGATAACGGCCAGACCATCACCATTGGCGTAAACCAATCGAGCGGTAGCGTTTCGGTTCTTGCTCCTGATGATGTTTACAAAGGCGACCAGACCGTCACTACTGCTATCAAAGGCGTAACCGGCGGCGAGCACTTCGAAAATCTGGTTCCAGGTACTACCCCGGTTAACACCACCGTTACTGATACACCGGGCACCGATAACACCACCACCGTTACACTGACAGCGCCGACCGAGGCGAACGAAGGTGGGCAGATTACGTACACCGCCACGCTTTCCAACAAAGCGGGCACTGACGTAACACTGAAACTCGACAACGGTTCAAGCATCACCATCAAGGCCGGCGACACTGTTGGCACTGTGACCGTGCCCGCCCCTACCGATGACGTGTTCATCGATAAGAGCACCCAGACCGTCAAGATTACTGACGCTTCCGGCGGCAACTTCGAAAAACTCGAAGTGGCAGGCTCCGGCGCAACGACCACGATCAACGACACCATCGACAAGGTGGATGTAGTTCTAACTGCTACCACCACCGTTGGTGAAGGCGGCAACATCGTCTACACCGCCAGCCTTGTGGATAAGAACGGCGCACCGGTGACCAACATCACCAACCCGTTGACCGTGACTTTAGATAACGGCCAGACCATCACTATTGGCGTAAACCAGTCGAGCGGTTCTATCACCACCATCGCGCCAGACGATGTCTACAAAGGCGACCAGACCGTCACTACCGCCATCAAAGGCGTGACCGGCGGCGAGCACTTTGAAAATCTGGCTCCAGGTACTACCCCGGTTAATACCACCGTTACGGATACACCAGGCACTGACAACACCACTACGGTGACGCTGACCGCTCCGGCCGAGGCAAACGAAGGTGGCCAGATCACCTATACCGCGACCTTGAGCAATAAGGCCGGTACCGACGTCACGTTGAAGTTGGATAACGGCTCTTCGATCACCATCAAGGCCGGCGACACGGTTGGCACTGTGACCGTGCCTGCGCCTACCGATGACGTGTTCATCGATAAGAGCACGCAGACCGTCAAGATCACCGACGCTTCGGGCGGCAACTTCGAAAAACTGGAAGTTGCAGGCAACGGCGCAACGACCACGATCAACGACACCATCGACAAGGTGGATGTAGTTCTAACTGCTACCACCACCGTTGGTGAAGGCGGCAACATCGTCTACACCGCCAGCCTTGTGGATAAGAACGGCGCACCGGTGACCAACATCACCAATCCGCTGACCGTGACTTTGGATAACGGCCAGGCCATTACCATTGGCGTAAACCAGACTAGCGGTAGCGTTTCGGTTCTTGCTCCTGATGATGTTTACAAGGGCGACCAGACCGTCACCACCGCCATCAAAGGTGTCACTGGTGGCGAGCACTTCGAAAATCTGGTCCCTGGCACTACAGCGGTGAACACCACCGTTACCGATACACCGAGCACCGATAACACCACCACCGTTACACTGACAGCGCCGACCGAGGCGAACGAAGGTGGGCAGATTACGTACACCGCCACGCTTTCCAACAAAGCGGGCACTGACGTAACACTGAAACTCGACAACGGTTCAAGCATCACCATCAAGGCCGGCGACACTGTTGGCACTGTGACCGTGCCCGCCCCTACCGATGACGTGTTCATCGATAAGAGCACCCAGACCGTCAAGATTACTGACGCTTCCGGCGGCAACTTCGAAAAACTCGAAGTGGCAGGCTCCGGCGCAACGACCACGATCAACGACACCATCGACAAGGTGGATGTAGTTCTAACTGCTACCACCACCGTTGGTGAAGGCGGCAACATCGTCTACACCGCCAGCCTTGTGGATAAGAACGGCGCACCGGTGACCAACATCACCAACCCGTTGACCGTGACTTTGGATAACGGCCAGACCATCACCATTGGCGTAAACCAGACTAGCGGTAGCGTTTCGGTTCTTGCTCCTGATGATGTTTACAAGGGCGACCAGACCGTCACCACCGCTATCAAGGGTGTTACCGGCGGCGAGCATTTCGAGAATCTGGTCCCTGGCACTACCGCGGTGAACACCACCGTTACGGACACTCCGGGTACCGACAACACCACCACGGTTACGCTGACTGCGCCAAGTGCCGTTAACGAAGGCGGCCAGATCACCTACACCGCGACCTTGAGCAACAAGGCCGGCACCGACGTCACGCTGAAGTTGGATAACGGTTCGTCGATCACGATCAAGGCTGGCGAAACTGTTGGCACCGTGACTGTGCCTGCGCCTACCGATGATGTGTTTATCGATAAGAGCACCCAGACCGTCAAAATCACTGACGCTTCCGGCGGCAACTTCGAAAAACTGGAAGTTGCAGGCAATGGCGCAACGACCACGATCAACGACACCATCGACAAAGTCGATGTCGTCCTGACCGCCACCACCACCGTTGGCGAAGGCGGCAACATCGTTTACACCGCCAGCCTTGTGGATAAAAACGGCGCACCGGTGACCAACATCACCAATCCGTTGACCGTGACTTTGGATAACGGCAAGACCATCACCATCGGTGTGAATCAGTCGAGCGGCTCCATCACCACCATCGCGCCAGACGATGTGTACAAAGGCGATCAAACCGTCACCACCGCCATCAAAGGCGTGACCGGCGGCGAACACTTTGAAAATCTGGTCCCAGGTACCGATAACGTCACCACAACTGTGACTGATACACCGGGTACCGATAACACCACTACCGTGACGCTGACGGCTCCAACCGAGGCGAGCGAAGGTGGTCAGATTACGTACACCGCGACCTTGAGCAACAAGGCCGGTACTGACGTCACCTTGAAGCTGGATAACGGCTCTTCGATCACGATCAAGGCTGGCGACACCGTCGGTACTGTAACCGTGCCCGCCCCTACTGATGACGTGTTTATCGATAAGAGCACTCAGACCGTTCAGATCACCGAAACCACCGGCGGCAACTTCGAAAAACTAGAAGTGGCAGGCAGCGGCGCGACCACCACCATCAACGACACCATCGATAAGGTTGATGTAGTTCTGACCGCCACTAACACCGTTGGTGAAGGCGGCAACATCGTCTACACCGCCAGCCTTGTGGATAAAAACGGCGCGCCGGTGACTAACATCACCAACCCGTTGACCGTCACCTTGGATAACGGCCAGACCATCACCATCGGCGTAAACCAGACTAGCGGTAGCGTTTCGATTCTTGCTCCTGATGATGTCTATAAAGGCGATCAAACCGTCACCACCGCTATCAAGGGTGTGACCGGCGGCGAGCACTTCGAAAATCTGGTTCCAGGTACTACCCCGGTTAACACCACCGTTACTGATACACCGGGCACCGATAACACCACTACCGTAACGCTGACAGCTCCGACCGAGGCAAACGAAGGTGGCCAGATCACCTACACCGCGACCTTGAGCAACAAGGCCGGCACCGACGTAACGCTGAAACTCGACAACGGCTCAAGCATCACCATCAAGGCTGGCGACACGGTTGGCACCGTAACCGTGCCCGCCCCTACCGATGACGTGTTCATCGATAAGAGCACTCAGACCGTTCAGATCACCGAAACCACCGGCGGCAACTTCGAAAAACTAGAAGTGGCAGGCAGCGGCGCGACCACCACCATCAACGACACCATCGATAAGGTTGATGTAGTTCTGACCGCCACTAACACCGTTGGTGAAGGCGGCAACATCGTCTACACCGCCAGCCTTGTGGATAAAAACGGTGCGCCGGTGACTAACATCACCAACCCGTTGACCGTGACTTTGGATAACGGCCAGACCATCACCATTGGCGTAAACCAATCGAGCGGTAGTGTTTCGGTTCTTGCTCCTGATGATGTTTACAAAGGCGACCAGACCGTCACCACCGCTATCAAGGGTGTGACCGGCGGCGAGCACTTCGAAAATCTGGTTCCAGGTACTACCCCGGTTAACACCACCGTTACTGATACACCAGGCACCGATAACACCACTACCGTGACGCTGACCGCTCCGGCCGAGGCAAACGAAGGTGGCCAGATCACCTATACCGCGACCTTGAGCAATAAGGCCGGTACCGACGTAACGCTGAAACTCGACAACGGCTCAAGCATCACCATCAAGGCTGGCGACACGGTTGGCACCGTAACCGTGCCCGCCCCTACCGATGACGTGTTCATCGATAAGAGCACTCAGACCGTTCAGATCACCGAAACCACCGGCGGCAACTTCGAAAAACTAGAAGTGGCAGGCAGCGGCGCGACCACCACCATCAACGACACCATCGATAAGGTTGATGTAGTTCTGACCGCCACTAACACCGTTGGTGAAGGCGGCAACATCGTCTACACCGCCAGCCTTGTGGATAAAAACGGTGCGCCGGTGACTAACATCACCAACCCGTTGACCGTGACTTTGGATAACGGCCAGACCATCACCATCGGCGTAAACCAGACTAGCGGTAGCGTTTCGGTTCTCGCTCCTGACGATGTGTACGAGGGCGACCAAACTGTCACCACCGCTATCAAGGGTGTGACCGGCGGCGAGCATTTCGAGAATCTGGTCCCTGGCACTACCGCGGTGAACACCACCGTTACGGACACTCCGGGTACCGACAACACCACTACTGTGACGCTGACAGCGCCAAGTGTCGTTAACGAAGGCGGCCAGATCACGTACACCGCGACCTTGAGCAACAAAGCCGGTACTGATGTAACGCTGAAGCTGGATAACGGCTCTTCGATCACCATCAAAGCTGGCGAGACCGTCGGTACTGTGACCGTGCCCGCCCCTACCGATGACGTGTTCATCGACAAGAGCAGCCAGACCGTCCAGATCACCGAAACCACTGGCGGCAACTTCGAAAAACTGGAAGTCGCAGGTAATGGCGCAACGACCACGATCAACGACACCATCGACAAGGTTGATGTGGTCCTGACCGCCACTACCACCGTCGGCGAAGGCGGCAATATCGTCTACACCGCCAGCCTTGTGGATAAGAACGGCGCGCCGGTGACTAACATCACCAACCCGTTGACCGTCACCTTGGATAACGGCAAGACCATCACCATCGGTGTGAATCAGTCGAGTGGTTCTATCACCACCATCGCGCCAGACGATGTGTACAAAGGCGATCAGACCGTCACCACCGCTATCAAGGGTGTGACCGGCGGCGAGCATTTCGAGAACCTGGTGCCGGGCACTACCGCGGTGAACACCACCGTTACGGACACACCGGGTACCGACAACACCACTACTGTGACGCTGACAGCGCCAAGTGCCGTTAACGAAGGTGGTCAGATCACCTACACCGCGACCTTGAGCAACAAGGCCGGTACTGACGTCACGCTGAAACTCGACAATGGTTCAAGCATCACCATCAAGGCTGGCGACACTGTTGGCACTGTGACTGTGCCCGCTCCTAGCGATGACGTGTTCATCGATAAGAGTACCCAGACCGTCAAGATTACTGACGCTTCCGGCGGCAACTTCGAAAAACTCGAAGTCGCAGGTAACGGCGCAACCACCACCATCAACGACACCATCGACAAAGTTGATGTGGTCCTGACCGCCACTACCACCGTCGGCGAAGGCGGCAATATCGTCTACACCGCCAGCCTTGTGGATAAGAACGGCGCACCGGTGACTAACATCACCAATCCGTTGACCGTCACCTTGGATAACGGCCAGACCATCACCATCGGCGTAAACCAGACTAGCGGTAGCGTTTCGGTTCTTGCTCCTGACGATGTGTACGAGGGCGACCAAACTGTCACCACCGCTATCAAGGGTGTGACCGGCGGCGAGCATTTCGAGAATCTGGTCCCTGGCACTACCGCGGTGAACACCACCGTTACGGACACTCCGGGTACCGACAACACCACTACTGTGACGCTGACAGCGCCAAGTGTCGTTAACGAAGGCGGCCAGATCACGTACACCGCGACCTTGAGCAACAAAGCCGGTACTGATGTAACGCTGAAGTTGGATAACGGCTCGTCGATCACTATCAAAGCTGGCGAAACCGTTGGCACCGTGACTGTGCCTGCGCCTACCGATGATGTGTTTATCGATAAGAGCACCCAGACCGTCAAGATCACCGACGCTTCCGGCGGCAACTTCGAAAAACTGGAAGTTGCAGGCAACGGTGCAACCACCACCATCAACGACACCATCGACAAAGTTGATGTGGTCCTGACCGCGACCACCACCGTTGGCGAAGGCGGCAACATTGTCTACACCGCCAGCCTTGTGGATAAAAACGGCGCACCGGTGACTAACATCACCAATCCGTTGACCGTCACCTTGGATAATGGCCAGACCATCACCATCGGCGTAAACCAGACTAGCGGTAGCGTTTCGGTTCTTGCTCCTGATGATGTCTATAAAGGCGATCAAACCGTCACCACCGCTATCAAAGGCGTAACCGGCGGCGAGCACTTTGAAAATCTGGTGCCGGGTACTACGGCGGTGAACACCACCGTTACGGATACCCCAGGCACCGATAACACCACCACGGTTACGCTGACTGCGCCAAGTGCCGTTAACGAAGGTGGTCAGATCACCTACACCGCGACCTTGAGCAACAAGGCCGGTACCGACGTCACGCTGAAACTCGACAACGGCTCAAGCATCACCATCAAGGCTGGCGAAACTGTTGGCACCATCACTGTCCCTGCGCCTACCGATGACGTGTTTATCGATAAGAGCACTCAGACGGTCAAGATCACCGAGACCACTGGCGGCAACTTCGAAAAACTGGAAGTTGCGGGCAACGGTGCAACCACTACGATCAATGACACGATCGACAAAGTCGATGTCGTCCTGACCGCCACTACCACCGTTGGCGAAGGCGGCAACATTGTCTACACCGCCAGCCTTGTGGATAAAAACGGCGTACCGGTGACCAACATCACCAACCCGTTGACCGTCACCTTGGATAACGGCAAGACCATCACTATCGGCGTAAATCAGTCGAGCGGCTCTATCACCACCCTCGCACCGGATGATGTGTACAAAGGTGATCAAACCGTCACCACCGCCATCAAAGGCGTGACCGGCGGCGAGCACTTCGAAAACCTGGTCCCTGGTACGACGGCAGTGAACACTACTGTCACCGATAACCCTGGCACCGATAACACCACTACCGTAACGCTGACGGCTCCGGCACAGGCAAACGAAGGTGGGCAGATTACGTACACCGCCACGCTTTCCAATAAAGCGGGCACTGACGTAACACTGAAGTTGGATAACGGTTCGTCGATCACCATCAAGGCCGGCGAGACCGTCGGTACTGTGACCGTGCCCGCCCCTACCGATGATGTGTTTATCGATAAGAGCACCCAGACAGTCAAGATCACCGACGCTTCCGGCGGCAACTTCGAAAAACTGGAAGTTGCAGGCAGCGGCGCGACCACTACGATCAACGACACCATCGACAAAGTTGATGTTGTCCTGACCGCAACCACCACCGTCGGCGAAGGCGGCAACATCGTCTACACCGCCAGCCTTGTGGATAAAAACGGCGCACCGGTGACCAACATCACCAATCCGCTGACCGTCACCTTGGACAACGGCAAGACCATCACCATCGGTGTGAATCAGTCGAGTGGCTCCATCACTACCATTGCGCCGGATGATGTCTATAAGGGCAATCAAACCGTTACCACCGCCATCAAAGGCGTGACTGGCGGCGAGCATTTCGAGAACCTGGTGCCTGGCACTACGGCAGTGAACACCACTGTCACCGATACCCCCGGTACCGACAACACCACCACCGTGACGCTGACGGCTCCGGCCCAGGCAAACGAAGGTGGGCAGATTACGTACACCGCCACGCTCTCCAACAAAGCTGGCACTGATGTAACGCTGAAGTTGGATAACGGTTCGTCGATCACGATCAAGGCTGGCGACACTGTTGGCACCGTAACCGTGCCCGCGCCTACCGATGACGTGTTCATCGACAAGAGCACCCAGACCGTCAAGATCACTGAGACTACTGGCGGCAACTTCGAAAAACTCGAAGTTGCAGGCAATGGCGCAACGACCACGATCAACGACACTATCGACAAAGTTGATGTGGTCCTGACCGCCACTACCACCGTCGGCGAAGGCGGCAATATCGTCTACACCGCTAGCCTTGTGGATAAAAACGGCGCGCCGGTGACCAACATCACCAATCCGCTGACCGTGACCCTGGATAACGGCAAGACCATCACCATCGGCGTAAACCAGTCGAGCGGTAGCGTTTCGGTTCTTGCTCCGGATGATGTCTATAAAGGCGATCAAACCGTCACTACCGCCATCAAAGGCGTGACCGGCGGCGAGCATTTCGAGAATCTGGTCCCTGGCACTACCGCGGTGAACACCACCGTTACGGACACACCAGGTACCGACAACACGACTACTGTCACCCTGACTGCACCAAGTGCCGTTAACGAAGGTGGCCAGATCACCTATACCGCCACCTTGAGCAACAAGGCCGGTACTGACGTCACGCTGAAACTCGACAACGGTTCAAGCATCACCATCAAGGCCGGCGAAACCGTCGGTACCGTGACTGTGCCTGCGCCTACCGATGACGTGTTTATCGATAAGAGCACCCAGACCGTCAAGATCACCGACGCTTCCGGCGGCAACTTCGAAAAACTGGAAGTTGCAGGCAACGGCGCAACCACCACCATCAACGACACCATCGACAAAGTCGATGTGGTTCTGACCGCCACCACCACCGTCGGCGAAGGCGGCAACATCGTCTACACCGCCAGCCTTGTGGATAAAAACGGCGCAGCGGTAACCAACATCACCAATCCGCTGACCGTCACCTTGGACAATGGCAAGACCATCACCATCGGCGTGAATCAGTCGAGCGGCTCCATCACCACCGTAGCACCAAACGACGTCTACA
This sequence comes from Pseudomonas sp. FDAARGOS_380, assembly GCF_002591235.1. NCBI lineage: Bacteria > Pseudomonadati > Pseudomonadota > Gammaproteobacteria > Pseudomonadales > Pseudomonadaceae > Pseudomonas > Pseudomonas sp. FDAARGOS_380. Next base: position 1,651,083 of record NZ_CP023969.1, read on the forward strand.
AAGGCGACCAAACCGTCACCACCGCCATCAAAGGCGTGACTGGCGGCGAGCACTTCGAGAACCTGGTGCCGGGCACGACGGCGGTGAACACCACTGTCACCGACACGCCGGGCACCACCGATTTGACCACCATCACCCTGACCGCCCCGACCGCGGTTAACGAAGGCGGCCAGATCACCTACACCGCCACCTTGAGCAACAAGGCCGGCAGCGACATGCTGGTCCAGCTCGACAACGGTTCGAGCATCACCATCAAGCAAGGTGAGACCGTGGGCACGGTGACCGTCCCGGCGCCTACCGATGACGTGTTCATCGACAAGAGCACCCAGACCGTCAAGATCACCGGCACCACCGGCGGCAATTTCGAGGGTGTGACCTTCACACCTGCGGGCGCCACGACCACCGTCAACGACACCATCGACGACGTGACCGTGGTACTCAAGGCCACTGGCTCGGTCAGCGAAGGCGGGCAGATCGTCTACACCGCGTCCCTGGTCGACAAAAACGGCGCAGCCGTGAACAACGTGGGCTCCGACCTGGTGGTAAGGCTGGATAACGGCTCGACCATCACCATCGGCAACGGCAAGTCCACCAGCTTCACGACGGCTACCGCACCGAACGATGCCTATATCGGCGCCAATGATGTCAGCGCCAAGATCACCAGCGTGGTCAGCGGTGGCGACAAGTACGAGCATCTGATTGTTGACGGCAACCCCGCGGTCACCAAAGTCACGGATGTGGTGACGGACACCAAAATCAGCATTACGGGCGACGGCTCGGTCACTGAAGGTGGCACCGCCCACTACACCCTGACCTTGACCAACCCGCCGCAAACCGACGTGACCGTGACGCTCAAATACAGCGGCACCGCCACTGACGGTTCGGACTTCACTGGCGTGTACACCGTGAAGATCCCGGCAGGCTCCAGCAGTGTGCCGTTTGATATCCGCACGCTCGACGACAAGATCACCGAACCTACGGAACAGATCGTTATCACCATCGACAAGGTCACCGGGGGCAACTTCGAGAATCTGGTGATCGACAAAGGCACCGTCACCACCAACATCCTCGACAACGATGCGCCGCCGGTGCTCGACCTGGATGCCAACAACTCCAGCGGCGCCACGGGTGCTGATTACAAGACGACGTTTACCGAGGGTACCGCCGGGCCGGGCGTGTCGATCGCCGACACGGATATCAAGATCACTGACCCAGACAGCACACTGCTGACGGGCGCGACGGTCACGCTGACCAACGCACAGGCCGGTGACGCCCTGAACCTGGGCAATAGCGTGAATGGCATCAGCGTCAGCACCAACAACCAGACGGGCACTATCACCCTGACGTTGTCCGGCAGCGCGACGCTGGCTGACTACATGCAGCGTATCCAGAACATCACGTTCACCAACAACAGCCACGACCCAAGCACCACGCCGCGCACCATCACCGTGACGGTGACCGATGGCGGTAACTACTCCAACGTTGCCACCACCACCGTCAACGTGGTGGCGGTCAACGATGCGCCAGTGGCCACTGGCGGTGCCGTGACCGGTACGGAAGACACCGCCCTGGCCCTGACCTGGGCCAACTTCGGCGTGAGCGATGTGGACTCGCCGCAAGCCAGCCTCGGGGTGAAAATCACCGAGCTGCCGGTGGCCGGCAAGCTGCAATACCTGGCGGCGGACGGCAGCACCTGGACCAACGTGACCAGCGGCCAGACCTTTACCAAGGCCCAGATCGACGGCGGCCAACTGCGCTTTACGCCGAACGCCAACGAGTCCGGCGCCGACGGTTATGGCGGCACCGGTGTGGGTAACAAGCAGGCGGATTACGCGCAGTTCAAATTCCAGCCAACCGATGGCAAGGACCTGGGTACCAGCGCCACGGTGAAAGTCGATATCACCCCAGTGGCCGACGCACCGACCCTCAGCGTGGCCGACAACAACGTTGCCTCGACCGGGCTGGTCAAACAGGGCTGGAACAGCATCGCCGGCCTTGGAAACAACGGCAACGGCGCTGCGCCAGACGTACTGAAAAAAGCCATCGACAACGCGGGCACACCCAACAACACCTCTGTGGTGACCAACGTCGAGTCCGTCGACAACGTCGCCGCCGGCTCGGGTTCCAAGATCTCCGGTCTGATCTATATGGAAGCGGGCAAGAGCTACACCTTCAGCGGTATCGCCGATGACAGCGTGGTGGTCAACGTTGGCGGTAAAGATGTTGCCAGCGGTTTGTGGGGCACCAACAGCGGCAAGTTCAGCGGCTCGTTCACGCCAACCACCACCGGTTACTACAGCCTTGAGATCTACCAGGCCAACCAGGCGGGGCCTGGCAGCTTTGACGTCAACCTGTCGGTCAACGGCGGGGCGGTGCAGAACCTGAGCACCAGCACCGTGCCGCTGTACACCGGCCTCACCGACCTGACCAACGCCGGCGTAACCCTGTCCGACCTGCATGGCAGCAACGGCGACGGTTACTACGTGGGCTACAAGCTCAACGAAGGCCAGGAAAACGGCACGGTCAAATTGTCCAAGGTCACCACCGCGCTGACCGACACCGACGGTTCGGAAACCCTGAGCGTGAAGATCAGCGGCATTCCGGCAGGCTCGGTGCTTACCGACGCATCGGGGCACACCTTTACCGCGGGTAAAACCGTGGGCGAAGTGAATGTCACCGGCTGGGACCTGAACACCCTGACCATCAAGCCGCCGACCTACTACAGCGGCCAGTTCAACCTGACGGTCACCTCGACTTCCACCGAGAGCATCGGCGGTTCAGCGACCACCACCGCGCAATTGCCCGTCACGGTGCACCCAGCGACCTACAACTCGGTCACCGGCACCTCGGGCAGCGACACTATCAATGGCAGCGATGGCAACGACATCGTCGTGGCCGACATCGCCGGCCTGAACGTGGTGCAGGGCAAGAACTACAACATCGCGTTCATGGTGGACAGCTCCGGCAGTATGAGCGTCGCCTCGCTCGACGCCGCGAAGGCCTCGTTGACTTCGGTGTTCAACTCCCTCAAGGACAGCCTGGGCGCCAACACATCGGGTACCGTAAATATCTTCCTGGCGGACTTCGATAGCCAGGTGAAAAAGTCGGTGGCTATCAACCTCAACGATCCTAGTGCACTGACTCAGCTCAAAGCGGTGCTGAACTCGATGGCATCGGAAGGCGGTACCAACTACGAAGACGTGTTCAAGGCCACGGCCAACTTCTTCCAGAGCGACCTGGCGACCAAAAACACCGGCGCAACCAACTTGACGTACTTCATCACCGACGGCCAGCCGACCTACCACCAGAGCGGCGAGCAGACCAACCCGGTAGTGACTGACTTCTACGACTTCCGCACCACCGATGGGCGCCTGGACGACTACATCAGTGCGAACAACTATGTGCTGGGTAACACGTTCAGCATTAACGTCAATGGCGCTAACCTGCAGTTGATCGACGGCCAGGGCCAACTGCACCAATGGAAGCAGACGTTCCTGGGTGGTTGGTACGACAACGGCGTCATAGGTACCGTGCACGCCCAGGGTGACGGGACTTTTGAAGTCTCCTACCTCGACGGCTACGGTAACGGCACCAGCACCGCAACCATCAACAACGCCAACAGCGGTTTTGCATTGCTCAAAGGGTTGTCGGCGGTGGAAGCAATCGGGATCAACGGCGCCGTCAGTCTCGACGATCTCAAGCCGTACGATACCGATGGCAAGCCGCAAACCAACATCGATCCGAAAGACCTGGCCAACGCCATCCTCGGCCACACCGAGGCGACGTTGCCGGGCGCAGACACCATCAACGGTGGCGACGGCAATGACATCCTGTTCGGCGACCTGGTGAGCTTCAGCGGGATCAATGGCGAGGGTTACAACGCGCTGCAGGCCTTTGTCGCACAGAAGACCGGCGTGGCTGTCTCTGCGGTAACCGCTTCTAACGTTCACCAGTACGTCACCGAACACTATGTGGACTTCGACGTCTCCGGCGCCAAGGATGCCAACGACACGCTGCTGGGCGGCGCTGGCGATGACATCCTGTTCGGCCAAGGCGGCAACGACACGCTCGATGGCGGCAAAGGCAATGACATCCTGCTGGGTGGCACCGGCAACGACACGTTGATTGGCGGCCAGGGCAACGACATCCTGATCGGTGGCTCGGGTGCCGACACCTTTGTGTGGAAGTCTGGCGACATCGGCAACGATGTGATCAAGGACTTCAAGGCCTCGGAAGGCGACCGCATTGATCTGCGTGATTTGTTGAAAGGTGAAACCGACAGCACCATCGACAACTACCTCAAGATCACCACGGTAGACGGCGTGTCGACCCTGCAAGTGAGCAGTGAAGGCAAGCTCAACGCCGCCGGTGGCCTGGCCAATGCCGATGTGACGATCAAGCTGGAAGGCAACGATTGGTCCCACACCAGCATCAACTCGCTGATCAGTGGTGCCGACCCGACCATCAAGATCGACCACACTTAAGACACGATTAATCGGCCGCCCTTTCAGGCGGCCGATTTTTTGGCCTGCGGGCCGCTGGCTCTGGCGGACGGTGCATCGCATACTCACGCCCATACACGCAGCGTTGACCTATGCTGTTGAACGCCTGTGGCGCATTTTCGAGGGGTTGTTATGTTTTACGTGCAACGTGATGCACAGGGCGCGCTGGTTCGCGTAGAGGCTATCGCCTTTGCCGACTCCACTGAAACCCTGCCGGCCGATCACCATGAGATCCAGGCCTGGTACGCCAACGAAGTAGTGGAAACCAGCCTGGCCCAGCTCAAGCAGAGCGACTTGGAGATGATCCGGGTGCTGGACGACTTGATCCAGGTGCTGACCCGCAAAGGGGTGATCAGCGTGACCGACCTGCCCCCGGCAGCCCAGGCCAAGTTGATGGACCGTAACCAGGCGCGGGAAGCGTTGGGTGGGTTGAGCCAGTTGATCGATGACGACGAGAAAGGATTGATTTAATCCAACCGCTCCTACCCCTGTAGGAGCGAGCTTGCTCGCGAAAAAACTGAAATCGCCACGGGGTGTCAGGCTTTGCGCGTTATCGTTGGCGATCTTCGCGAGCAAGCTCGCTCCTACAGGTAAATTATTTCCAGGGTGCGGGTTCGCCAAACAGTTGGCCCTGCACACCGAAAATCCCCATCTCACGAATCACCTTCAGTTCGCCCTCGGTCTCTACACGCTCGGCAATCAGCGGCAGGTCAATGCTATGGGCCGCTCGCTGGATGGCCTCGATAAACAGGCGCTTGTCACTTTCCTGGTCGATGGCGCGAATGTAGCTGCCGTCGATCTTCAGGTACGCCAGGCCCAGGCGCGCCAGGTTGCCGATCATGCTGAACCGCCCACCGAAACGTTGCAGGCTGAGGGAGAAGCCCAGCTCGCGCAGGCGCTGGGTCATCTGTTCCAGCACGTGCTGCTCAGGCAGTTGCTCTTCACCGATCTCCAGGGTGAGGCGCGGGCCCAGGTTGCTGTGCTGGCGTAGCAGGTCATAAATGCGGTTCAGAGCCTGGGTGTCCTGCAGGGTCGCGGCCGAGAGGTTCAGCGCCAGGTTCTCGGTGTGGCTGCTCATCTGCTTGAGCACCTGCTCCAGCATCAGGCGGTCCAGGCGGGCCGACCAACCGAAGCGCTCCAGCCACGGCAGGAAGCGCCCGGCCGGTATGGTGTGGCCGTCCTCGTCTTGCAAGCGCGACAGCACTTTGTAGTGCAAGACCAACTGTGGGTCCTGGCTGGCCACCACTGGCTGGAAGTACAGCTGGAAGCGCTGCTGGGTCAGGGCCTGGTCCAGCAAGGTGTGCCAGGCATGGTGATCGTCTCCCACGCTGGCGGCGGCGCTGCGGTCCAGGCACACCCAACTGGTGTCGCCCTGCGCTTGGGCCTGGGCCAGGGCCTGGTCGGCCAGGGTCAACAAGGCTTGGGGCGCATCGCCATGGCTGAACGGCGCCAGGCCGATATAGGCGACCGGCGTAACGTCGCTGGCACCGGTCGCTTGCAGGCTGAGCAAAGTGCTTTCCAGGTTCTGCGCCAGTTGCACCGCTTCTTCACGCATCAACCCTGGCGCCAGCACGGCGAACTCACCACCACGAATACGGGTGACGAGGTTATGGGTTTCCGGGTACGGCGCGCACTGGCGCAGCAGTTGTTCGCCAACCGCTTGCAGCAACTGGTCGGTGCGCTGGCCGCCCAGGCGCTGGTTGAGGCCGGCCAGGTCTTTGACCCGCAGCAACAGCAGGTAGCCGGAGTTGGTCTCTTCCGGGTTACTGACGCGGGCGTTGAGCTGCATCTCGAAATAACGACGGTTGGCGAGGCCGGTGAGGTTGTCCTGATAGGATTCGGTGCGCAGTTTTTCGCTACGCTCGGCCTGCTCCTGGAACAGCGCCTTGAGCTTTTCCACCATCTGGTTCATGGCCTGTACCACGCGACGCAGTTCTGGCGTGCGGGGTAAGTCAGGCAGGCTGAGGAACTCGCGGCGGGCAATGGCGTGGGATTGCTTGACCATATAGTCCAACGGCTTCAATTGCCGGCGCAGCAGCAGCCCACCGAGCACCACGCTGACCGCGCCGCACAGCAGCAGCCAGCCCAGGCTGCCCAGGGCGCTTTGCCAGAGCTTGGCCAGGGCGAACATCGGATGGCTGACCACTTCGACCCGTGCGGCCTGTTCCCAGCCACGGCTGACCAACGCATCACCGCCGGCCGGCTCCAGGCCGATCAACTTGACGAACCAGTTGGGCACGCCGTTGTTGTCCGGGATACCGCTGCGCTCGACGATGGTTTTGTCGGTGGCCAGGTCCACGACGCGGATGCTGGCGTAGTAACCGCTGTCGAAGATCGAGCTGACCAGCAGCTCCACCATGGCCGGGTCGTCGATATTCGGGGTCAGCGACAGCGCCAACGCCGTCGCGGCGTCCTGGGCGTGGGAGCGCAGTTGGTTGACGTACTGGGTGCGCGAGCTTTCCAGGCTGACCATGAAGCTGCCGCTGAAGGCGACCACCAGGAACAGACAGATTGCGATCAATAGCTGTTTGAACAGAGACATCCGATCAGTTACTCCTAGTTGGCAGGCTCGGCTGGAAAGCCTTCCGCACGCATTTTTCTCAACACATCCTGCCAGCGCGACAGGCGTTTGGTATCACCGACTTTCTTGTTGCCCTTGGCACCGGGCAAGTACAGCCCCTCGGCGTTGAATGAGTACACCGGGACCAGATCGGTGCGACGGGTGGCCGGCAGGATCTCATCCATCAGGCTGTCGAGCACCAGTGGTACGGCGTCGGGGGTCGAGTAATAGGTCAGGACCATGTGCGCTCGATTCTGCCGCAGGGCCTTGACGTAGGTAATGCGCAGTTTGTCGCTGGACACCCCCAGATGACGCAAACTGAAATACTTTGCGATGGCGTAGTCTTCGCAGTCACCGGCACCTTTCCAGAGTGCTTCGACGGGTGTCTCCCAATAATCGACAACGTGCCAGAGATCGATGTCTTCCACGTAGGTCATTTGCTTGTTGAAGAACAAATTGACGACCTTGAGCTGGTCCTGCTCGCTGACCTGTTTTTCGCTCGCCAATAGCCGCTGCCAGGCGTCGATACGCTGCTGGCCTTGGCCCAACGGCCCGTAGACGGCGGTGGCCTTGCGGCTGATCTGCGAGAAATCCCAATCGGCACGCAGCCCGCCAAGCATCAGGCCAGCCAGTAAAATTGCTGATAAAAGCCAGCAAAGCAGTCGATAGGGAATAAAACTTACCGCCAAAGTGTTCAGTCCATGAAAGAGACGGAATTTCAAGGAATGGTGAAGCCTGGCCCTACAAAAAACAATGGCACAGTGCAATCATTCGCGGGAGCCGCGTTTTATAACCGCCCCTTGTGAGAGACACAAAGTATGCTGTGTAAGCCCTTACAAACGGAAACTTTGGCTGTTTGACAAGCGCTTGGCCCATCTTTAGTGTTCTTTGGATCCAATTAGCCAATCTATTATTCAAAAAGGGAGGATAGCGCAACCGTGACGCAGAAGCCGAACCCATTAAGCAGCATCAAAATCAGCGGGCCTATTCCCGCCCATCTTGCGCGCTCGGTTATTGAAGAAACCTTGCGTAATGCCATCCTCGATGGGCGACTGCCCTGTGGCACCGCCATGCGCCAGCAAGAACTGGCCAGCCTGTTCGGCGTCAGCCGCATGCCCGTGCGCGAAGCCTTGCGCCAGCTGGAGGCGCAATCCTTGCTGCATGTGGTGACTCACAAGGGCGCCGTCGTTGCCCCCTTGATCGAGGACAATTCGGCTGAGACCTATGCCTTGCGCATGCTGCTGGAGTCCGAAGCCCTGCGCCTGTCGATTCCGTTGCTCACCGACGCGGACCTTGCTCAAGCCGAGGCCTGTATCAATGCACTGGAAAGCGAAAAAGACTACACCGAGATTGGTCGGCTCAATCGCCTGTTCCACATGGTGTTGTATGGCAAGGCGCCCAACCAGCGGCTACTCACTCTGGTCGAGCACGGGTTGAACGAGGAGGAGCGCTTCCTGCGCTTCAACCTTGAAGCGATGGGGCTGGGCGAGACTTCCCAGGAGGATCACCGCGAACTGCTGAGCCTGGTGGCACAGAAGAGGGTCGAGGAGAGCATCCTGACGCTGCGTAATCACTTGATGCGTGGCATGGAGGTAATCGCGACCTACCTCAGGGGCCTTGAGAGCGCCGACAAAAAAGCCGTGTAGTCGGTTTTTCGCCTGAGCCCTTAATACTTATGTGACGGAGCAACTTCCCTATCAGGATTGTTGCTCCGTCAGAAATATTAAAAAAATCAACTAAAGGACAATTAACGCTGACTTAGTGCACGGAAAAATCCCACCTATATCCGGGCAACTTACCGCACATATAAATACCCGCAAAGTCCTTTAATACATTTGTATACCGGTTCAAACATTCAATCAGCTTACTATCTTCGCCTAGCAAGCTCCGCTTTCCCAAACCGCTGCGACCGCCTACTTAAAAGGCAGCGTCGTGCACGTGATCGTGGCCAAGTTACTCTTACATCCACAACTATAATATTCCAACACTGCTTTTACAGCACTCGCAACAACTATAGGCGTCAACCATGCATCAATATTTACTTGAGCAAAAAAAACAAAAACTTTTCGGCCACCCGTTATTTATAGAAACAACCACCCTTGGCAAGTTACAACACTTTATGCAATACCATGTATTTGCCGTGTGGGACTTCATGAGCCTGACCAAACGCCTGCAACAGGACCTGACCTGCACGCAACTGCCCTGGCTCCCCTGCGCTGACCCGCACGCTGCCCGCCTGATCAATGAAATCGTATTGGCGGAAGAGTCGGACGAGCACCCGACACGGGGCTATTGCAGCCACTTCGAGCTGTACCTGGACGCCATGACGGAAGTGGGCGCCAGCACTGTCGCAATCACCCGCTTTATCGAGTTGCAAAGCCAGGGAGTGGAGGTAAGCGCAGCGTTGCAAATGATCGGTGCGCCCCAGGGCGTGGCCCGCTTCGTCGACAGCACCTTGCAAATCGCATTGAGCGCCCCGACCCACTGTGTGGCAGCGGCGTTCCTGCATGGCCGCGAGAGTGTGATTCCGTCGATGTTCGAGAGGCTTTTGCATAGCCATGTTTTCATAGGTCGGCAGGCCCCTACGTTATGTCACTACCTCAGCCGCCATATCGATATGGACAGCGATGATCACGGGCCTGCAGCGCATCAGTTGCTACAGCGCCTGATCGAAGCAGACCCCAGCCGTCAGCGAGAGGCCGATAACACCGCCCTGGGCGCCGTGGAGAGTCGTATTACCCTCTGGGACGACGTACTGGCCTCGATGCAAGAGGTACGCCCGTGAACGCCGCCCACTACCAATCCTTTGCCGATGACTGGGAGCGTCGCGCAACCATCCGCACACGCCCCCGGCGGATGTTGGAAGACGACGACAAACTCATCTTCCCCCTGTGCCGCCAGCCTCTGGTGCTGAGTGCAACCTTTCTCAAGCACTGCCCACAATGGCGCGACTTCGTACTGGTGCAAAGCTTTTATAAATTCATCAATGACGTGGTGATTTTCGAAACCGAGATCGTCGACAAAACCGCGCGCAGCATCGCTAAAAATCGCTTCTCCCTGCCCTTCCCCCTCGCCTGCCGCTACGACGCGATGACGGTCGTTGTCGACGAGGATTACCACGCGCTGGTCGCGCTGGATTTCCTGCAGCAAGCCGTGGAGATGACCGGAATCCAACCGCTTGATCTACCCGGGAAAATTGAATTGGGCCGCGCGCTGCCGGCAGCCCAGGCGCAGGTACCAGTATATTTGCACGATGCCGTTGAGTTGATCGGCGTCGCCATCGCCGAGAACACCGTCACCCATGACGTCGCAGCGTTTTCCAAAGACGGCAGCGTCAAATCCTCTGTCCGCGGCCTGATGGCCGATCATCTGTTTGATGAAGGGCGGCATGCGCGGTTCTGGACACAGTTGGTGCGTCTCTACTGGCAATCGGCAAGCTCGCAAGCTCGCGACCACATTGCTCAAGCCCTGCCCGTGTTCCTGACGCACTACCTGACCAACGACCTACAGAAAGACTTCGATTTGCAACTGATCGAACACTTGGTTATCAGTGCCGACGCTCGCCTGGCACTGCGCGATGAAATCCAGGCGCTGGACTTTCCCATCACCCATCAACATCCGCTGGTGGCCAATATCATGGGCTTTCTGCACCACAGCGGTGTCCTGCAAACCCCTAGCGTGGCACGAGCCCTGAGCGACTACCTGCCCGTATCGAGGAGGTTGGCATGAGGCGCTTGCAGATCGAGTGGCGGGGCACCAGTAAAGCTCTGGAGGCGCTCAAGCAGGAGCTGGAGCAATATGGGCATGTGGCAGGAACGGGGTCTGTCGACCTGGTGATTGACGACGGGAGTCAGCGGCTGCCGCCCTCGCCCACCAGTGCACCTTGGTTAAGCTTGCGCGTGGGTATCGGCCCACTCTGCGAACACGGGCTACCCTCACTACAGTTGCGCTGCTATGACCGCGAGCGGCGCCTGCAGGCTGTGCAAGACGTTGCCGAGGAGCCCAGCGGCAATGGGCAGCGGTTGCGCCAGCAGGCAACGGATGCATTGGTGGAGTGCGCTGCTTTGTTGGTCTGCGGTTTCTCAAGAGACCCCGCTTATTTCTCGGCAACGGCCACTGCTAACGCCTGGCCTGAACAGAGTCTGCAAGAGCTGGATGCCTTGGCTTTCATGCACCGGTTCAACCACACGGCAGACCCTGCCTTACTGCACGCGGCCCGGACGCCCATGATCGAACGGCTGCAGGCCAGCCTTCATACCTTCGCGCATCGAACCGCGCTGAACATCGCCGGTCACGTGCTGACTTATCGGCAGCTCGAGCAAAAAGCCATGGCAATCCAACAACGCCTGCTTCCCCTGCTGGAGAGTGCCGAGTCACCCCGAGTAGTCGGCGTATGCTTGGAGAAATCCGCCGAGCTGTACGCCAGCATTCTTGCGGTGCTTGGCTGTGGCGCCGTGTATTTGCCGTTGGTGCCGGACCACCCGCAGCAACGCCAGCACTGCATGCTGACCAGCCTCAAGGCTTGTGTGCTGCTGGAGAATGGCCAGCACCCGCTGCGAGAGCGTTTCGTTTCACTGGATGTGAGCCAGATCGCCGCGCATAGCGCCGACATGACGCAACCGCTGATGCGCCATCGTCCCGGTGCCGACGAGCCCTGCGTGGCACTGTTCACCTCGGGTACGACGGGCCAGCCTAAGGGGGTACTGCTTAGCCAATACAACCTGGCGCATTTCACGGCCTGGCTCGTCAGGCGCGTGGCGTTGGATCAACACAGCCGCGTCCTGCAGTTTTCGTCGCTGGGCTTTGATTCGTCACTGATCGATATTTTCCCGGCCTTGATCGCCGGCGCCGAGTTGATTGTCCCCAGTGCAGACCAACGTCACGACCCTCAGCAACTGGTAGAGCTGATTCGCCAGCAACGCGTCACGCATGGGTTCGTGCCACCGGCGCTGCTCAGTATCCTGCCGCTGGATCAGCCGTTAGGAATGTCTCATCTGCTGACCGGAGGTGATTTCTGCGAGCCCTGCGTGATCGAACAACTGGCCGGTCAATGCCAACTGCATAACCTCTATGGGCCGACCGAGGCCACTGTGTTGGCAACCCATCGCGTGTTCCAAGAAGGTGACAGCCATCGCAATATCGGCCTCCCCATTGCCAACAGCCAGGTGCTGATTCTCGACGAGAACCTGCAGCCCGTGGATGAACAGGTGATGGGCGACTTGTACATTGTCGGCCCAGGCGTAAGCCTGGGTTATTCCAATGCACTGTCTCCGGTCGACAATCCGTTTGTGGCGCTGACACTGCCAAATGGGCATGTGCTACAGGCTTATCGTAGCGGCGACTTGGCGAAATGGACGCAAGAGGGCATCGAACTGGGTGGCCGCCGAGATGAACAAGTCAAGATTCGCGGTTTTCGAGTTCAGCCCCAGGATATTGAGCAGTGCTTGCGCGACAGTCGCTTGTTTCGCCAAGTGGCAGTAGTGATCGATGCGGCACACAGAGTCATCGGGTTTGCCGCCCGGCCAGAACCTGGCGCTACGCTGGCAAGCCTGAAGGAACACTCTCGGCAATGGTTGCCCGTGCACATGCAGCCAAGCGCCTGGAGCGAGCTGGCAGGCATGCCCCGTTCGGATAACGGCAAGATCGATCGCAAAGCCTTACTGGCCATGCCAATACCCACACCCGTCGAGGTGAGCCGCTGCCGCGTACAAGACCCTTTGCAGGCACAACTGGCTGACCTGTGGGGTGAACTGTTGGGATTACCCGCTGGCGACCTCTCGATCGATGAAAGTTTTTTCAACCTCGGTGGCCACTCCATCCTGTTGTCGACCCTGTTGCTACGCCTGCGCGAGCAGTTTGGCCGAAGCTTCTGCCTGAGCCCCTTTTTTGAGACACCGACCATTCGCACATTGGCCGCACTCATGGATGGCGGCACGCTGCCGGATACCCAGTCCAACCAGATGGAGCAAGACGCGACGCGAGCACTGGCGGTCGAAGTGCTGCCCGAGGCCCTTGCGGGAGATTCGCGCAAAGCCATCGTCACTGGCGCGAACAGCTTTGTCGGGGTGCATATCGTCCAGGCACTGCTGACTGGCGGAGCGCAGGACGTGGCGTGCCTGGTGCGTGAGTTGCCCGGCCATTCGGCGGCGGCAAGGTTCGCCCAGGCATTGCGTGAATACCGCTTGGAACATCTGGACCTGAGCCGAGTGCAGGTATACGCCGCTGATATTCGTAAACCCCGCCTGGGCTTGGCCGACGATGTGTACGAGCACCTCGCCCGTCATTACGGCGTGGTGGTGCATAACGCCGCGCAGGTCAATCATGTGATGGATTACGCCTCACTCGCCAAGGACAACGTCGAACCTCTGCTGGAGTGCCTGCGTCTTTGCGAGACCCACTGCAAGAAGGTCCTCAATTTCATCTCGACGCTGTCAGCCTGCAGCAGCGTGGACGTCGATGGCTACGTACTTGAAGCGCCAGCCCAGCGCACACTGCCGCTCTACGTGAAAAACGGCTACAACCTCTCCAAGTGGGTCGCCGAGCGGCTATTAGGACGAGCAGTCGAGCAAGGGGCCTGGGTTAATATTCATCGCCCGGGGAATATCAGCTTCAACAGCCAGAACGGTGTTTGTCAGCCACAGAAAAACCGCTTGCTGTTGATGCTCAAGGGGTCTCTGCAATTGGGGCTCGTCCCGCGACTGGACGCCAATTTCGATCTGATGCCGGTGGACTTCCTGGCGCGTTTCATCGTCTTCCATAGCGCTCATTTTGACACCGAGCGAAACGTGTTCAACTTGCACAATCCGCAGCCCTTGAATTGGGATCAGTACCTTGATGCCTTCAGCGAGGCTGGGCACGTTTTTGACCGAGTCAGCGTTGAACACTGGCAACGGGCGTTGCGCAACGTAAGTCGCGATAACGCACTGTTCGGGGTGCTGGGCTTTTACCTGGACGGACTGGGCGAAGACATCGGTGATACATCGATGATCCGTTACGACAATGCCCGGTGGGGCTTGGAAAAAATGGGGATGTGCTATCCACCCAAGAGCCAGGCGCTGTTACGCAAAGGCTGCGACTACCTGAGCGCTATCAACTTCCTCTGAATAGCACCGTGGACGCAGGGCAAAACAGTCGGAGCGAGAGGCCTCGCTCCGATGCAGTCAGAATCAAATCTTGAAGCTATCGACCAATTGCTTCAATCGGCTGGCCTGCTGGGACAGCGCATCGCAGTCCTTGAGCGTCTCGTTGAGGTTGGCCACACCTTGCTGGTTCAAGAGGTTGATTTGGTTGATATCGACGTTGAGGGTTTCGACCACTGCGGTCTGCTCTTCAGTCGCGGCCGCGACGGATTGGTTCATGCCATCAATCTCAACGATACGTTGCGTCACGCTGACCAAGCGCTCACCTGCCTGGTTGGCGACTTCAACACTTTCTTCGCTGGAAGCCTGGCTGGCGTTCATGGTGGTCACAGCTTCACGCGAGCCCACTTGCAGCGAAGTGATCATCTTGTGGATTTCCTCTGCCGACTCCTGGGTACGGTGCGCCAAATTACGCACTTCATCCGCCACCACGGCAAAACCACGCCCGGCTTCACCAGCACGGGCCGCTTCGATCGCCGCGTTGAGGGCGAGCAAGTTGGTTTGCTGGGAAATGCCTTTGATCACATCCAGGATGTGCCCGATGTTGTCGGTACTGGCATTAAGGGTTTCGATCTGGGTGCAGGACAGGCTGATCTTCTGCGACAACTCGGACATCGCCTGGATAGTTTGCTCCACCACTTTACGACCATCGTCGGCTTGTTCGCTGGCACCACTGGCGTGCTGGGACGCGTCAGCGGCGTTACGCGCGATTTCCTGAGTGGCAGCGCCCAGTTCGTTGATGGCTGCGGCAACGCTGTTGGTACGCGCGCTCTGTTCGTCAGAACCGATGATCGACGCATTCGATGAAGCCATCACACGCTGGGACAAATCGTGCACCTGGCGCGTTGCCGAAGACACTTCGGAAATCGACGCGTGGATTCGCTCGACGAACTGGTTGAATGCACTGCCGACCTCGCCGAACTCATCCTTGCTGGTCACGTCGAGGCGTCGGGTCAAATCACCTTCGCCTTGGGCAATGTCCTGCATGGCCACGCCCATGGTGGTCAGCGGGCGCAACAGTACTTGAATCAACAGGCTCAGGAGCACCGCAATGGCCACAACGGCGATCAACATCGCAATCAAGGCCGAAGTACGGAATTTGCCCAGCGGGGCATAGGCTTTTTCTTTGTCGATCGACAGGCCTATGTACCAGTCAGCGCCTGGCAAGCCGCTGATAGGCGTGAAAGAGAGGATGCGATCCTGTCCTTTGAGTACGACGTCCTGATTGAGCTTCTCAATGCGCACGTTGGTGCCAGGGTAGATGTCCTTGAGGTTCTTCATCACCTGGTCCTGGTCTGGACTGACAATGACCTGGCCATCGCCGCTGACCAGGAACGCATGGCCAATGCCACCGAAGTCTACCGAGTTGATGATCTTCACCAGTGTCTGCAGGCTCAGGTCACCACCAACAACACCCAACAAATCGCCGTTCTTTTTCACCGGCATGGCAATTGTCACGATCTGACCGCCCACAGCCGCCATATAAGGCGGAGTAAGCATGGTTTTGTCCGCAAGTACTGCTTGCTTGTACCAAGGGCGCTGACGAGGGTCGTAGTCGTCAGGCATCTTCGCGTCAGGGCGCTGGGTGAATACCCCGTTGGCTTGTCCCACATAGGTGAACTGGAAGTTGCTGGTGAACGCTGGTTGATCGACCAAACCTGGGAGGTCGGCAGCGCTGCCCTGGTGGGCAACGTTTTGCGCCAGGTTCTCGAGGACCAGGATGCGACCACTGAGCCAGTTCTGCACACTGCTGGCAGTGAGCTCGCCGGATTGCTGGATGGACGATGTCAGGTTTTGCCTGATGGTGCTGCGTTGCAGGTAGTCGTTGTAGAGCGTGAATAACGCGAAGGCTAAAACCACGACGCCTGACGCGGCCAACAGAATTTTATGACTGAACTTGAGATTCATTTCATCGACTTCTTTTGCCAAAGGGGGGTGAGCGTGCCGAGTGGAACATTCCATGTAACGGGATAGGCGGACTCTGCGGTCGCTCTATTTCGGTGCACGCATGGCTCGTCAGGCTTTCGGCCAAGCTTCGACAAATCTTAGGAATTTGTGAGAAGCATCTTCTTTTAGCGTAGGAAACCGACAGGCGGTAGGGGTAAGGCAGATTGGCTGTGATGGGCTGCCCTAAACGACAAAACCCCTGTCTGCGTTAGCAGACAGGGGTTTCGGAATTCAATCTTGACGATGACCTACTCTCACATGGGGAAACCCCACACTACCATCGGCGATGCATCGTTTCACTGCTGAGTTCGGGATGGGATCAGGTGGTTCCAATGCTCTATGGTCGTCAAGAAATTCTGTGTACCAGACCGTTGCGTTGGCAACGTGCCGGTGAAATTCATGAGCTTCTACATAAACGAAACCCCTGTCTGCGTTAGCAGACAGGGGTTTTGGAATTTAATCTTGACGATGACCTACTCTCACATGGGGAAACCCCACACTACCATCGGCGATGCATCGTTTCACTGCTGAGTTCGGGATGGGATCAGGTGGTTCCAATGCTCTATGGTCGTCAAGAAATTCGGGTACTGAGTCGCGGCCAGTTGGCCTCGCTTCAGCAAATTGGGTAGGTGATAGATCTCGGTGTTTTGTGAGCGTCGAACTTTCGGTTCATTTTCGTCTTCACACACCGCAATCTGATGCTCGTTAGAGTAGTCAAATTGCTTGGGTGTTATATGGTCAAGCCTCACGGGCAATTAGTATTGGTTAGCTCAACGCCTCACAGCGCTTACACACCCAACCTATCAACGTCGTAGTCTTCGACGGCCCTTCAGGGAACTCAAGGTTCCAGTGAGATCTCATCTTGAGGCTAGTTTCCCGCTTAGATGCTTTCAGCGGTTATCTATTCCGAACATAGCTACCCGGCAATGCCACTGGCGTGACAACCGGAACACCAGAGGTTCGTCCACTCCGGTCCTCTCGTACTAGGAGCAGCCCCTCTCAAATCTCAAACGTCCACGGCAGATAGGGACCGAACTGTCTCACGACGTTCTAAACCCAGCTCGCGTACCACTTTAAATGGCGAACAGCCATACCCTTGGGACCGGCTTCAGCCCCAGGATGTGATGAGCCGACATCGAGGTGCCAAACACCGCCGTCGATATGAACTCTTGGGCGGTATCAGCCTGTTATCCCCGGAGTACCTTTTATCCGTTGAGCGATGGCCCTTCCATACAGAACCACCGGATCACTAAGACCTACTTTCGTACCTGCTCGACGTGTCTGTCTCGCAGTCAAGCGCGCTTTTGCCTTTATACTCTACGACCGATTTCCGACCGGTCTGAGCGCACCTTCGTACTCCTCCGTTACTCTTTAGGAGGAGACCGCCCCAGTCAAACTACCCACCATACACTGTCCTCGATCCGGATAACGGACCTGAGTTAGAACCTCAAAGTTGCCAGGGTGGTATTTCAAGGATGGCTCCACGCAGACTGGCGTCCACGCTTCAAAGCCTCCCACCTATCCTACACAAGCAAATTCAAAGTCCAGTGCAAAGCTATAGTAAAGGTTCACGGGGTCTTTCCGTCTAGCCGCGGATACACTGCATCTTCACAGCGATTTCAATTTCACTGAGTCTCGGGTGGAGACAGCGCCGCCATCGTTACGCCATTCGTGCAGGTCGGAACTTACCCGACAAGGAATTTCGCTACCTTAGGACCGTTATAGTTACGGCCGCCGTTTACCGGGGCTTCGATCAAGAGCTTCGCGTTAGCTAACCCCATCAATTAACCTTCCGGCACCGGGCAGGCGTCACACCCTATACGTCCACTTTCGTGTTTGCAGAGTGCTGTGTTTTTAATAAACAGTCGCAGCGGCCTGGTATCTTCGACCGGCATGAGCTTACGGAGCAAGTCCTTCACCCTCACCGGCGCACCTTCTCCCGAAGTTACGGTGCCATTTTGCCTAGTTCCTTCACCCGAGTTCTCTCAAGCGCCTTGGTATTCTCTACCCAACCACCTGTGTCGGTTTGGGGTACGGTTCCTGGTTACCTGAAGCTTAGAAGCTTTTCTTGGAAGCATGGCATCAACCACTTCGTTACCTAAAAGGTAACTCGTCATCAGCTCTCGGCCTTAGAATCCCGGATTTACCTAAGATTCCAGCCTACCACCTTAAACTTGGACAACCAACGCCAAGCTGGCCTAGCCTTCTCCGTCCCTCCATCGCAATAACCAGAAGTACAGGAATATTAACCTGTTTTCCATCGACTACGCTTTTCAGCCTCGCCTTAGGGACCGACTAACCCTGCGTCGATTAACGTTGCGCAGGAAACCTTGGTCTTTCGGCGTGGGTGTTTTTCACACCCATTATCGTTACTCATGTCAGCATTCGCACTTCTGATACCTCCAGCAAGCTTCTCAACTCACCTTCACAGGCTTACAGAACGCTCCTCTACCGCATCACTTACGTGATACCCGTAGCTTCGGTGTATGGTTTGAGCCCCGTTACATCTTCCGCGCAGGCCGACTCGACTAGTGAGCTATTACGCTTTCTTTAAAGGGTGGCTGCTTCTAAGCCAACCTCCTAGCTGTCTAAGCCTTCCCACATCGTTTCCCACTTAACCATAACTTTGGGACCTTAGCTGACGGTCTGGGTTGTTTCCCTTTTCACGACGGACGTTAGCACCCGCCGTGTGTCTCCCATGCTCGGCACTTGTAGGTATTCGGAGTTTGCATCGGTTTGGTAAGTCGGGATGACCCCCTAGCCGAAACAGTGCTCTACCCCCTACAGTGATACATGAGGCGCTACCTAAATAGCTTTCGAGGAGAACCAGCTATCTCCGAGCTTGATTAGCCTTTCACTCCGATCCACAGGTCATCCGCTAACTTTTCAACGGTAGTCGGTTCGGTCCTCCAGTTAGTGTTACCCAACCTTCAACCTGCCCATGGATAGATCGCCCGGTTTCGGGTCTATTCCCAGCGACTAGACGCCCTATTAAGACTCGCTTTCGCTACGCCTCCCCTATTCGGTTAAGCTCGCCACTGAAAATAAGTCGCTGACCCATTATACAAAAGGTACGCAGTCACCCAACAAAGTGGGCTCCCACTGCTTGTACGCATACGGTTTCAGGATCTATTTCACTCCCCTCTCCGGGGTTCTTTTCGCCTTTCCCTCACGGTACTAGTTCACTATCGGTCAGTCAGTAGTATTTAGCCTTGGAGGATGGTCCCCCATATTCAGACAAAGTTTCTCGTGCTCCGTCCTACTCGATTTCATGACTAAGAGATTTTCGCGTACAGGGCTATCACCCACTATGGCCGCACTTTCCAGAGCGTTCCGCTAATCTCAAAGCCACTTAAGGGCTAGTCCCCGTTCGCTCGCCACTACTAAGGGAATCTCGGTTGATTTCTTTTCCTCAGGGTACTTAGATGTTTCAGTTCCCCTGGTTCGCCTCTTGCACCTATGTATTCAGTACAAGATAACCATCTTATGATGGCTGGGTTCCCCCATTCAGACATCTCCGGATCAAAGTCTGTTTGCCGACTCCCCGAAGCTTTTCGCAGGCTACCACGTCTTTCATCGCCTCTGACTGCCAAGGCATCCACCGTATGCGCTTCTTCACTTGACCATATAACCCCAAGCAATCTGGTTATACTATGAAGACGACATTCGCCGAAAATTCGAATTTCTCAATTAAGAGAACTCACAAATTTTACCTTAGCCTGATCCGTTACCAGTGAAAGTAACGTTCAGTCTATCTTTCTATCACATACCCAAATTTTTAAAGAACGAACTAGTCAAAGACTAGAAATCAACATTCACCATCACAACGATGGAATGCTCATTTCTAAGCTTTATACAAACAGAAGCAGTAGTGGTGGAGCCAAACGGGATCGAACCGTTGACCTCCTGCGTGCAAGGCAGGCGCTCTCCCAGCTGAGCTATGGCCCCGTATTTCTACAGGCGTTTCCCACACAAAATTGGTGGGTCTGGGCAGATTCGAACTGCCGACCTCACCCTTATCAGGGGTGCGCTCTAACCAACTGAGCTACAGACCCAATTTCGGGCTGCTTCTTTCGTCTTCTTCAATGAATCAAGCAATTCGTGTGGGAACTTATGGAGCAGCTGATGTCGTCGATTAAGGAGGTGATCCAGCCGCAGGTTCCCCTACGGCTACCTTGTTACGACTTCACCCCAGTCATGAATCACACCGTGGTAACCGTCCTCCCGAAGGTTAGACTAGCTACTTCTGGTGCAACCCACTCCCATGGTGTGACGGGCGGTGTGTACAAGGCCCGGGAACGTATTCACCGCGACATTCTGATTCGCGATTACTAGCGATTCCGACTTCACGCAGTCGAGTTGCAGACTGCGATCCGGACTACGATCGGTTTTATGGGATTAGCTCCACCTCGCGGCTTGGCAACCCTCTGTACCGACCATTGTAGCACGTGTGTAGCCCAGGCCGTAAGGGCCATGATGACTTGACGTCATCCCCACCTTCCTCCGGTTTGTCACCGGCAGTCTCCTTAGAGTGCCCACCATTACGTGCTGGTAACTAAGGACAAGGGTTGCGCTCGTTACGGGACTTAACCCAACATCTCACGACACGAGCTGACGACAGCCATGCAGCACCTGTCTCAATGTTCCCGAAGGCACCAATCTATCTCTAGAAAGTTCATTGGATGTCAAGGCCTGGTAAGGTTCTTCGCGTTGCTTCGAATTAAACCACATGCTCCACCGCTTGTGCGGGCCCCCGTCAATTCATTTGAGTTTTAACCTTGCGGCCGTACTCCCCAGGCGGTCAACTTAATGCGTTAGCTGCGCCACTAAAAGCTCAAGGCTTCCAACGGCTAGTTGACATCGTTTACGGCGTGGACTACCAGGGTATCTAATCCTGTTTGCTCCCCACGCTTTCGCACCTCAGTGTCAGTATTAGTCCAGGTGGTCGCCTTCGCCACTGGTGTTCCTTCCTATATCTACGCATTTCACCGCTACACAGGAAATTCCACCACCCTCTACCATACTCTAGTCAGTCAGTTTTGAATGCAGTTCCCAGGTTGAGCCCGGGGATTTCACATCCAACTTAACAAACCACCTACGCGCGCTTTACGCCCAGTAATTCCGATTAACGCTTGCACCCTCTGTATTACCGCGGCTGCTGGCACAGAGTTAGCCGGTGCTTATTCTGTCGGTAACGTCAAAATTGCAGAGTATTAATCTACAACCCTTCCTCCCAACTTAAAGTGCTTTACAATCCGAAGACCTTCTTCACACACGCGGCATGGCTGGATCAGGCTTTCGCCCATTGTCCAATATTCCCCACTGCTGCCTCCCGTAGGAGTCTGGACCGTGTCTCAGTTCCAGTGTGACTGATCATCCTCTCAGACCAGTTACGGATCGTCGCCTTGGTGAGCCATTACCTCACCAACTAGCTAATCCGACCTAGGCTCATCTGATAGCGCAAGGCCCGAAGGTCCCCTGCTTTCTCCCGTAGGACGTATGCGGTATTAGCGTCCGTTTCCGAACGTTATCCCCCACTACCAGGCAGATTCCTAGGCATTACTCACCCGTCCGCCGCTCTCAAGAGAAGCAAGCTTCTCTCTACCGCTCGACTTGCATGTGTTAGGCCTGCCGCCAGCGTTCAATCTGAGCCATGATCAAACTCTTCAGTTCAAACATCTTTGGGTTTTTAAGAAACCCTAAACTTGGCTCAGCAATCGTTGGTTACATCTTTGATTTCTCGCGGAGTAACTTGTGATGCTAATAATCTTGTTGACTATCAGTCTGACTCCACAAGCACCCACACGAATTGCTTGATTCAGTTGTTAAAGAGCGGTTGGTTAAGATCTTTCGTCTCAACCGAGGCGCGCATTCTACAGCAGCCTCACTTGCTGTCAAGTGGTTATTTTCAGAAGTTTTCGAAGACTTCTTCAATAACTTCAACCACTTGCGCTTGCGATCTCTCGTAAGCGGGAGGCGAATTCTACAGCGTTACACGCTGCTGTCAACACCTCTTTTTCAACTTCCTTTTGGCTTCGATAAACTGAAGCAACTTGCTGCCGAGAACTGCGTAACTCATTGTTTACCAAGGAGTTTTCCGTTTCGACTGCGCCGGAAGTGGGGCGAATTATAGACAGATATAATTCGCCGTCAACTCTTAATTTTGCTTTCCTATCAATAAGTTAGCTTCGGTTAAAAAACAACCAGTTCACCACTGCGCTTCTATATAGAAGGGAACGCTCAAATAACACCCGCTTCCTTCAATGCGGCCACATGAGCAGCTCCCAGCCCCAGAACCCCCTGCAGCACCTCAAGCGTATGCTCCCCTAATAGAGGAGGCGCACTCCGGTACTCCACAGGCGTCTTGGATAAGCGTATCGGGCTCGCAACCTGGGGCACCGTCCCCGCCAATGCGTGAGGCAGCTCAATCGCCAAACCACGCGCCTGGACCTGAGGATCGGAAAACACCTGCGCCAGATCATTGATCGGCCCACACGGCACGCCCACTTGCTCCAGCTGCGACACCCACTCAGCGGTCGTCTTGAAGACCGTCGCCTGGCGAATCAAGGGGATCAGCTCCGCGCGATTAGCCACGCGCGCGCGATTGGTGGCGAAACGCACGTCATCCGCCCATTGTGGCTGCCCAGCGACTTCAGCGAATTTACGGAACTGCCCGTCATTGCCTACGGTGAGGATGAAATCTCCATCGGCAGTGGGGAAATCCTGATAGGGCACAATATTAGGGTGAGCATTCCCCAGGCGCTTGGGCGGCGCCCCGGTTGTCAGGTAATTCATCGCCTGATTCGCCAGGCAAGCCACCTGCACATCCAGCAACGCCATATCGATGTGTTGCCCACCGCCATCGTGATCGCGATGAGCTAGCGCAGCCAGGATCGCCACAGTCGAATAAAGCCCGGTCAGGATATCGGTCAAGGCTACGCCAACCTTTACCGGCCCGGCCCCTTCATCCCCTTCAGGCCGCCCGGTCAGACTCATGAGCCCTCCGAGACCTTGGATCATGAAATCGTAGCCCGCACGCATCGCATAGGGGCCCGTCTGACCAAACCCGGTGATGGAGCAGTAAATCAGCTCAGGGTTAATCTCTTTAAGAGATTCATAGTCCAGCCCATACGCAGCAAGGCCACCCACCTTGAAGTTTTCGATGAGGATGTCGGACTTGGCAGCCAGGTCGCGCACCAGTTTCTGGCCTTCCGGCCGCGTAAAGTCGATGGTCACCGACTCTTTATTACGGTTGGCCGACAGGTAATACGCCGCCTCACTGGTGTTCTCACCATCCGCATCCTTAAGGAAGGGCGGCCCCCAAGCACGCGTGTCATCACCGCTGCCCGGCCTTTCGACCTTGATCACCTCAGCCCCAAGGTCTGCAAGAATCTGCCCGGACCAAGGGCCCGCGAGTACTCGCGACAAATCCAGCACTCGCAGATGCGAAAGCGCGCCCATGCCCATGCTCCTATTAATAGAACGCTTGAAGACCGGTTTGTGCGCGCCCCAGGATCAAGGCATGCACGTCATGGGTCCCTTCATAGGTGTTGACCACCTCCAGGTTGACCAGGTGGCGCGCCACCCCGAACTCGTCAGAGATGCCGTTGCCGCCCAGCATGTCCCGGGCCATACGCGCGATGTCCAATGACTTGCCACACGAGTTACGCTTCATGATCGAAGTGA
This sequence comes from Pseudomonas sp. FDAARGOS_380, assembly GCF_002591235.1. Taxonomy (NCBI): domain Bacteria; kingdom Pseudomonadati; phylum Pseudomonadota; class Gammaproteobacteria; order Pseudomonadales; family Pseudomonadaceae; genus Pseudomonas; species Pseudomonas sp. FDAARGOS_380. The sequence continues at coordinate 1,674,917 of NZ_CP023969.1, forward strand.
TCTCAACCGCCGCCGTCCCCTCATCCTTCATCCGACCCAGGCGCAGGCAACCTTGCAGGGCCAAGGTAATCTCGGTCTGCATGTCGGCCAGCTTCTTCTGGATCAGCTGAGTGGCGGCCAATGGGCGACCAAACTGCTGGCGATCAAGTGTGTACTGGCGCGCGGTATGCCAGCAGAACTCAGCAGCCCCCAGCGCGCCCCAGGAAATCCCGTACCGTGCCGAGTTAAGGCAGGTAAAAGGACCTTTCAAGCCACGCACATCCGGGAAGATATTTTCTTCCGGCACAAATACGTTATCCATGACGATTTCCCCGGTAATCGAGGCCCGCAGACCCACCTTGCCGTGGATAGCGGGAGCGCTCAGGCCTTTCCAGCCTTTTTCCAGGACGAAGCCACGGATATCACCTGCATCGTCTTTGCCCCACACCACAAACACATCCGCAATGGGACTGTTGGTGATCCACATTTTGGCGCCGGTCAGGCTGTAGCCGCCATCCACTTTGCGTGCACGAGTAATCATCGCACCCGGGTCGGAACCATGGTTGGGCTCGGTCAGCCCGAAGCAACCGATCCATTCGCCAGAGGCCAGTTTGGGCAGGTACTTCTGTTTTTGCGCCTCGGTACCGAACTCATTGATCGGCACCATGACCAGGGAAGACTGCACACTCATCATCGAGCGATAGCCGGAGTCGACACGCTCGACCTCACGCGCAATCAAACCGTAGCTGACGTAGTTCAAACCACTGCCACCGTACTGCTCAGGGATCATCGCCCCCAGCAAACCGGTCTCGCCCATCTCACGGAAAATAGCGGGGTCTGTCTTTTCATGACGGAAGGCTTCGAGCACGCGGGGAGCCAGCTTGTCCTGAGCAAATTGCTCGGCGCTGTCACGCACCATGCGCTCTTCTTCGGTGAGCTGTTGATCCAGCAACAGTGGATCGATCCAGTTGAAGCTTGCCTTGCCAGCCATGAATAAGTCCTCGCGGAAAAAATCAGAAGTCGTGGAACCAGACTAGGCGCGGTCAGCGCAGAGGGCAAACGAGGTTTTTGCATAGGCTTGTGCTAATTTCTCACTTCGTAACACTAAAAAAGCCCAGAAATGCGCTTTATCTGTGAGGGCAACGTACATGCGCAGAAAAATCCCCAGTACCACCGCACTCATCAGCTTTGAGGCAGCAGCCCGGCACGAGAGCTTCACCAAGGCAGCATTGGAGCTTTCCATCACCCAAGGCGCGATTTGCCGACAGATCGCCAGCCTGGAGGAATTTTTGAGTGTCGAGCTGTTTCGCCGCTCACGCCGTGGAGTGAAGCTGACGGAGGCGGGGCTGTCTTATAGCCGCAGGGTTGCAACGCAACTGGACGCCGTAGAGCGCGACACCTTGTCGGTGATGGGCCAGCAGGGCGCCAATGTGATCGAACTGGCGGTGGTACCTACCTTCGGCACGCAGTGGCTGATCCCACGCCTGAAGGATTTCCAACATCAGCACCCGGAAGTCACGGTAAACCTGACAAACCGTACGCGCCCCTTCCTGTTCGCCGACACCGAGTTCGATGCCGCCATCTACTTTGGGGATGCCGATTGGTCGGGTACACAATCCCACAGGTTAATGGGCGAAAACCCGGTACCGGTGTGCAGCCCACGCTTACTCGGCGACCGCACGCACTTCACCCCTCAACAGATCGCCGAGCTGCCCCTGCTGCAGCAGACCACACGCCCCTATGCCTGGCGCCAATGGTTCAACGCCCAACAACTGAACATCCCTCGCGACATGACAGGCCCTCGATACGAGCTATTCTCGATGCTGTCTCAAGCGGCCATGCATGACATGGGCATCGCACTGATTCCTCCCTTCCTCATACAGCGGGAGCTGAAGGAGCAACAACTGGTCATCGCCAGCACCGAAGCACTGACCAGCGAAAAGGCTTATTACCTGATGATTCCTGACAAAAAGGTCGAATCAGCCTCTCTGCATGCATTCAGGGACTGGTTGCTCGACCAGTCAAGACGCTACAACCCATGTAAATGAAGGACACAATGCAATTGTTGACTTTGTAGTCAGATAAATTCAGAACCTACAGATGTACGTATATGTCGCATTTAAACAGACTGTACTTGTCAGCCAAAAATAAGGCTAAAAGCCATGTATCTCATGGCTCGTAGCGACTCTTACCGGCCAATGCACGACTATTCACACTCGCAATGGAAAAACGGACCGAAAACGCCTGAACGCCTTTAAAGACCTGTATTTAAAGAGGTTATTTCAGCTTGTTGCGACAATCAGTCACAGGGTGACTTGTAGTTAATTTTTCGTCACCCGTCATAATCCCTTGATGGCCGTAAAGTTCGCCTGCAAAATGCCGCGCCCCGCTGTCATTTCAGCGGGATCGTGCTGATCGGCCGCCCCAGCTGCGCCACTCGCGGTGCACTGGCCTTTTTACAAAAAGATCAAAAGCAAAAAGATCATGCAGGAGATTTGACGTGCACATTGGTGTTCCTCTCGAAACCCAGACCGGTGAAACGCGGGTGGCTGCCACCCCGGAAACCATCAAGAAGCTGATCGGCCAGGGCCATAAGGTCACTGTACAAAGCGGCGCAGGCATCAATGCCAGCATCGTCGACAGTGCCTATGAAACGGCAGGCGCCACCATTGGCAGTGCCAACGACGCGTTTGGTGCCGAGCTGATCCTTAAAGTGGTTGCCCCCAGCGACAGCGAACTGGCGCTGATCAAAAGTGGCACCGTGTTGGTGGGCATGCTCAACCCGTTCAGCAACGAAACCATCGCCAAGCTCGCCGAGCGCGGCATCACCGCTTTCGCCCTGGAAGCCGCGCCGCGCACTTCACGCGCTCAAAGCCTTGATGTGCTGTCTTCGCAAGCCAACATCGCCGGTTACAAGGCCGTGTTGCTGGCCGCTCATCACTACCCGCGCTTCATGCCGATGCTGATGACGGCTGCCGGCACTGTAAAAGCCGCGCGCGTACTGATCCTCGGCGCCGGTGTGGCAGGCCTGCAAGCCATCGCCACGGCCAAGCGCCTGGGCGCGGTGATCGAAGCGTCCGACGTACGCCCGGCGGTAAAAGAGCAGATCGAGTCCCTGGGCGCCAAGTTTGTCGACGTCCCGTACGAAACCGATGAAGAGCGTGAATGCGCCGTCGGTGTCGGTGGCTACGCGCGCCCGATGCCCAGCAGTTGGATGCAGCGCCAGGCCCTGGCCGTGCACGAACGCGCCAAACAGGCCGACATCGTCATCACCACCGCCCTGATCCCGGGCCGCAAGGCGCCGACCCTGCTTAGCGCCGATACCGTGGCGCAGATGAAACCCGGCTCGGTGGTCATCGACCTCGCCGCTGCCCAGGGTGGCAACTGCCCGCTGACCGTGGCCGACCAGGTCGTGGTGGAAAACGGCGTGATCATCTGCGGCCCGACCAACCTGGCGGGCGCTGTCGCCGCCGACGCATCGGCCTTGTATGCGCGCAACCTGCTGGACTTCCTGAAGCTGGTCTTCACCAAGGAAGGGCAGTTTGAAATCAACCTCGAAGACGACATCGTCGCCGCGTGCCTGATGTGCCGCGACGGCCAAGTCATCCGCAAAAACGCCTAAGCAGGGATTCAGACGATGGAAGAGCTTATCTCCCCCGGTATCTACAACCTGATCATCTTTGTGCTGGCGATTTATGTCGGTTATCACGTGGTCTGGAACGTAACACCCGCGCTGCACACGCCGCTGATGGCCGTGACCAACGCCATTTCCGCGATTGTTATCGTCGGCGCCATGCTCGCCGCCGCTCTCACCGTGACGCCACTGGGCAAGACCATGGGCACGCTGGCCGTGGCCCTGGCGGCGGTAAATGTCTTCGGTGGCTTCCTGGTCACCCGCAGGATGCTTGAGATGTTCAAGAAGAAAGCCCCGAAAGTAAAAGAAGAGGCGCCCAAGTAATGAGCATGAATCTCGTGACGACGCTCTACCTGATCGCGTCGATCTGTTTCATCCAGGCCCTCAAAGGCCTCTCGCACCCGACCACTTCGCGGCGCGGCAACCTGTTCGGCATGCTCGGCATGGCGCTGGCGGTACTCACCACCGTCGGCCTCATCTATAAGCTGGGGGCTGAACTGGCGACTGCCGGTATTGGCTACGTCATCGTTGGCCTACTGGTCGGCGGCACCGCCGGCTCGATCATGGCCAAGCGCGTCGAAATGACCAAGATGCCTGAGCTGGTCGCCTTCATGCACAGCATGATTGGCCTGGCAGCGGTGTTCATCGCCATTGCCGCCGTTGTCGAACCGCAGTCCCTGGGCATCGTCAAGCAGTTGGGCGATTCGATACCGGCCGGTAACCGCCTGGAGCTGTTCCTCGGCGCCGCCATCGGTGCAATCACCTTCTCCGGCTCGGTGATCGCGTTCGGCAAACTGTCGGGCAAGTACAAGTTCCGCCTGTTCCAAGGCGCACCGGTACAGTTCGGCGGCCAACACAAACTGAACCTGATACTTGGCCTGGCAACCCTGGGCCTGGGCCTGGCGTTCATGTTGACCGGCAATCTCACTGCGTTCGCACTGATGCTGGCCTTGGCCTTTGTGCTGGGTGTGCTGATCATCATCCCGATTGGCGGCGCCGACATGCCCGTGGTGGTGTCGATGCTCAACAGCTATTCCGGCTGGGCAGCGGCGGGCATTGGCTTCTCGCTGAACAACTCGATGCTGATCATCGCCGGCTCCCTGGTGGGCTCCAGCGGCGCGATCCTGTCGTACATCATGTGCAAGGCCATGAACCGCTCCTTCTTTAATGTGCTGTTGGGCGGTTTCGGCAATGCGCCGGACGCTGGCGCTGCGGCGGGCTCCAAAGAAGCACGCCCGGTGAAGTCCGGCTCCGCTGATGACGCCACCTTCCTGCTGACCAACGCCGACACCGTGATTATCGTCCCAGGCTACGGCCTTGCAGTGGCGCGGGCACAACACGCGCTCAAGGAACTGACCGAGAAGCTGACCCACCACGGCGTCACCGTGAAGTACGCGATCCACCCGGTGGCGGGTCGTATGCCGGGGCACATGAACGTATTGCTGGCCGAGGCCGAAGTGCCTTACGACCAAGTGTTCGAGATGGAGGACATCAACTCCGAGTTCGGCCAGGCCGACGTGGTGCTGGTGTTGGGCGCCAACGACGTGGTCAACCCGGCCGCCAAGAACGACCCGAACTCCCCCATCGCCGGCATGCCGATCCTCGAGGCGTTCAAGGCCAAGACCATCATCGTCAACAAGCGCTCGATGGCCAGCGGCTATGCGGGCCTGGACAACGAGTTGTTCTACCTGGACAAGACCATGATGGTGTTCGGTGATGCCAAAAAGGTCATCGAAGACATGGTCAAGGCCGTCGAATAACACTGCGCCAGCGCAATACCTGAAACCCTGGCCTCACGTAGGCTGGGGTTTTTTTATGGTTCCCACGCTCTGCGTGGAACGCATCCAGGGATGCTCTACGTCCCGCTTTGCACACACATGAAACCCGACCAAAGGCTCTAAATCGCGACCTGGCATTCGACCATGGTAGCGGGCCGAAACTTTTTGAAATCACTACACTGCCCACCTTGCTTTCCGTAGCCAGAGATAACAATTCATGTACCGTGATCGTATCCGCTTGCCTTCGTTGTTGAACAAGGTCATGAGCGCGGCAGACGCCGCTGCACTGATCGAGGACGGCATGACCGTCGGCATGAGCGGCTTCACCCGTGCCGGTGAAGCCAAGGCCGTCCCCCACGCCCTGGCCGAGCGCGCCAAGACGTCGCCCCTCAAGATCACGCTGATGACCGGCGCCAGTCTGGGCAATGACCTGGACAAACAATTGACCGAAGCCGGCGTACTGTCACGACGCATGCCCTTTCAAGTCGACAGCACCCTGCGCAAGGCGATCAATGCCGGCGAGGTAATGTTTATCGACCAGCACCTGTCGGAAACCGTCGAGCAACTGCGCAATAACCAGCTCAAATTGCCAGACATTGCCGTGATCGAAGCCGTCGCGATCACTGAGCAGGGCCATATCGTGCCCACTACCTCCGTAGGCAACTCGGCCAGCTTCGCGATTTTTGCCAAACAGGTGATCGTCGAGATCAACCTGGCGCACAACCCGAACCTGGAAGGGCTGCACGACATCTACATCCCGACCTACCGGCCGACGCGCACGCCGATTCCGCTGGTGAAAGTCGACGACCGCATTGGCAGCACCGCGATTCCGATCCCGCCCGAGAAAATCGTCGCCATCGTCATTACCAACCAGGCGGACTCCGCCTCCACGGTGACACCGCCTGATAGCGATACCCAACGCATCGCCAACCACCTGATTAACTTCCTCAAGCAAGAAGTCGATGCGGGGCGCATGACCAACAAGCTCGGGCCGCTGCAAGCCGGCATCGGCAATATTGCCAACGCGGTGATGTGCGGGTTGATCGAGTCACCGTTCGAAGACCTGACCATGTATTCGGAAGTGTTGCAGGATTCGACATTCGACCTGATCGACGCTGGCAAGCTGAGCTTCGCCTCCGGCAGTTCGATTACCTTGTCGGAGCGGCGTAATGCCGATGTGTTCGGCAACCTGGAACACTACAAGGACAAATTGGTGCTGCGCCCGCAGGAAATCTCCAACCACCCTGAAGTGGTACGCCGCCTGGGCATCATCGGTATCAATACCGCGCTGGAATTCGATATCTACGGCAACGTCAACTCCACCCACGTCTGCGGCACGCGGATGATGAACGGCATCGGCGGCTCCGGGGATTTCGCCCGCAATGCGCACCTGGCGATCTTCGTCACCAAGTCGATTGCCAAGGGTGGCGCGATTTCCAGCGTGGTACCGATGGTCAGCCATGTGGACCACACCGAACATGACGTGGACATTCTCGTCACCGAAGTAGGCCTTGCCGACCTGCGGGGCCTGGCGCCACGGGAGCGCGCTCGGGTCATCATCGATAACTGCGTGCACCCAGCGTATCGTGATGCGCTCAACACTTACTTCGATGCCGCCTGCGCCATCGGCGGGCATACCCCGCACATCCTGCGCGAAGCACTGAGTTGGCACATTAACCTGGAAGAAACCGGGCACATGCTCAAGGCTTGATGAATACAGATCCGGGCTGATGCAAATACAGTTTCATCAGCTCGGTGAACCCTCACGCATTAATGGAAAAAACTGTACTGCTGTACTGGTCATTTCCTACCGAAATATCCCACATCTCAACTCAAAAACGCCGGTTTCGCACCTTTTAAGTGCGCACAGGTACAGTTGCCCCAATTTCGTACCGTACAGCCTCGTTAAACAGTTAACTGGCCTCTCACAATACAGGTGAACTGTATCTAGAGAGTCTTGCCTTGGAAGAGGATCATTGGCATCAGTTAAACCACTACCTAATCCCGCCACAAGCGGAAGGATGTCATCATGGAACGTACACTCAGTTCCGAACTGTTCTTCGAAGAAAAAGCTGTAAACACCCAGGCTTCCCTGCCTTTGCGCGTTCTCGCCAACCTGATGTTGTGGCAGCGCCGCATCTCCAGCCGCCACCAGTTGGCTCGCCTGGATTCGCGTCTGCTGGCTGACGCCGGTATCAGCGAAGCTCAACGCTACGAAGAGCTGAGCAAGCCGTTCTGGCGCTAAGTAGCGCCCGCTGGCCCTGACCTGACGGGTCCACTGCCAGCACCCTGATTTGTCAAAACAAAGCCCGCCCCGGGTAACCGGAGGCGGGCTTTGTTGTATGTGCGATAGCGCATTGGATCGGCTCAATCCCAGCACGAAGGTACAGTTTTAAATCAGTAAAATATGACAGGTACAGTTTAATTACAGGCTTCCGAATAGCCGGGCACACGCCTAATATCGGTTCACCACGTGGCGAACCCTGTAGAGCGTGCGTCTGATGCTCGACAGTCCCAGTCCGTTTCATTGTGGCCGTTTCGCGCCACCTTATTATTCGTCTACAGGAGTTACCCCATGTCCCGTCTTCGCCTGCTGTGCACTGCCGCTGTGCTGACCCTGGCTGCCAATGCCAACGCGAGCAGCCTGATCATGACGACCGACTCGATCGTCGGCGCTCTGAAGGCAACCTCCGATGCCACGTCTGATGCCACCTCATCCCTGCGCGACAACAAGGTTGTACAAGCGGCCCGTGACGACGCCGCCAGCTTTGTCGCCAGCCAAGGCGCCATCCGTGGCGTGAAGCTGGAAAGCGCCCTGGCCCAGATCCGCCAACAAGCGCCGCAATTGAATACCGCTACCGATGCGCAGCTGGCACAGGCCATCCTGGCTATCTGACCCACGGCAACCAGACGGGAGCGCCCGCCGCTCCCGCATGGCTCGACGCTGGCTCTCGCCCGGCGGTTGCGCTAGCCTTGGCGCTCGCTTTCAGTTGTCGAGTCCCATGGCTTTTTCATACCGTTTATTGAGTGTTCCTGTTCTGTTTTGCGCCTGCTGGTCACCCATGGCTTCAGCGTTGGATGTGTCCACCCAAAGCACGGTTGTCAGCGTGTATGCCACCAGCAAAGTGACCTCTGCGCCGTTCGACAATAAGTTGGTCCTGGCCGCTCGGGATGATGCTGCCGCTTTCATTGCCACTGACGGCCAATGGCGGGGCGCACGCCTGGAGTCCGCGCTGGACTATCTGCGCCGCACCCAGCCAAAACTTCATGCAAGCGACCTTGAACTGGCGCAAGCAATTCTCGTCCAATAATCATCGTTGTAATTCTATCTTTGTCATTGGAGTCACCCCATGCGTAGCCCGCTGATCGTCGCCGCCCTCGGCCTGCTGTTTTTGGCTGATGTCGCCCAGGCGCAAACCTTGAAGGCCACCAGCAACATCGTCGTGCGGGCTTCGGCACGCACCATTGATTTCACCTCGGACACCACCACCTCCATCCGCGACTCCAAGATCGTGCGCGAAGCCCACGATGACGCCGCCAGTTTCGTCGCTACCAATGGCGAGATCCGTGGCGCCCAACTGGAAGCCGCGTTCGATACCCTCCGCACCCGCGTGCCAGAAGCCCGTGATGCCAGCGACCAGACCCTCGCAGAAGCTATCCTCGCTCTGTGAGGCGCCTCAAAACCTGGCTCCTGGCCGGGGCCGTGCTGCTGTGCGCAAGTACAGCCCAGGCCGGCCTGCAACTGCGGCTCAAGACCGAAGGCTTGAGCCCGGCGGAACAGCAGGCCAGCCAGGCATTGCTCGATGAAGCGCTACGTTCATTGCCGCCGCGCTTTGTCGAGCAGCTGGATCGACGTATCGATGTCGGCTGGACCGACAAGATGCCTGAAAACGCTTACGGCCAGGCGTCCCTGGTGTCCGAGTTGGACCTCAACCAGAACCTGCTCGCCAGCCTGACTGACGGCAGCGCCGCCACCCAGAAAACCAATCGCCCCCACGGCACTGTGCGCAGGGAAATGCTCGCCACCGTGCTGCATGAACTGACCCACATCTACGACCGTGCGCGCCTGTGGTCCAAGGACGAGCGCACGCTGATCCAGCGCTGCAGCCGTCAGAACAACATCACCGGCTTGATCGGTTTGCCCGACCAGTGCCGTGGCCAGAACGACCGCCGCTTTACCCTCAGTGACGACCCGCGCCTGCTGGACCTTGCCGGCTGGCCACAATATGTGGGTCGGCGCGGCGAGCGTGAGCAGCACAACCATCAGGTGGTGCGCAGCCCGGACATCTACGAAACCACCAGCCCGCTGGAATTCGTCGCGGTCAACATGGAGTACTTCCTCCTGGACCCCAGCTACGCCTGTCGCCGCCCCGCGCTGTTCCGTTATTACAAGGACCACTTCGGCTGGGCCCCGCCCGAACAGGACACCTGCGCCAGCACCTATGCCTTCCTGAACGCAGGCAACGATTTCGCCAAGACGCCCCTGGGCCAGATCGATCCGGAACGCGTGTATGAAATCGACTACCTGCTGGCCGAAGCCAACCAGAACCTGGTGAGCCGTTGGGGCCATAGCATGTTGCGCCTGGTGATTTGCGCCCCGGGCCGCCCACGTGGCCCGGATTGTCGGCTGGATCTGGACCGGCACCTGGTCTTGTCTTACCGCGCCTTCGTCGGTGACGTTCAGCTGTCGAGCTGGGATGGCCTGGTGGGCAAATACCCGTCGCGGCTGTTCGTCCTGCCGTTGGCCCAGGTCATTGATGAGTACACCAAGACCGAACTGCGTGGCCTGGCATCGGTGCCGCTGAAGCTCAGCCGCCAGGAAATCAACGACACCGTCGAACATGCGGCTGAGATGCACTGGAGCTATGACGGCAACTACTTCTTTATCTCCAACAACTGTGCGGTCGAAAGCCTGAAACTGTTGCGCAGTGGCAGCGCCAATCCGCAATTGACCGGCCTGGACAACATCACCCCCAACGGTTTGCTGGAAGTGCTCAGCGCCCGCGGCCTGGCCGATACCAGCGTATTGAACGACAAGCGCGAAGCCCTGCGCCTGGGGTATCACTTCGACTCGTTCCGCGAGCGTTACCAGGCCATGTTCGATGTGTTGCGCAAGCAACTGCCGATCAAGCAGACCCAGGTCGAAGACTGGTTGTCCCTGGATGCGCAAGCGCGTCGCCAATGGTTTGCCCAGGCCGACCTGCGTACCAGCGCCGCGCTGTTGCTGCTGGAGCAGGCCAGCTATCGCAAACAGCTGATGCTCGCCCAGGACGAAGTCAAACAACGCTATCTCAATGCCCGCGAGCTGAAAAACGGCGGCATGGAGAGAGCCAACAACACGCTGCAGCAAATTCTCGCCAACAGCGGCTTCCTCAGCCGCCCGGCCGAGTTGTTGGACAGCGGAGGGTATGGCCTGCCGCAACCTTCAGAAGCCAAGCGCCTGGAATCAGAAAGCGCCGAACGCCAGAAGCAGTTGCAGTCGTTGACCGGCGAGCTGGATAAAGAGGTGAGGGCGCTGCTCGATCCGTCTCGCGCCGCCGAGATTGCCGCCTGTGAGGCCAACCTCAAACAGGTGGGTGAGCATTTGCGAGCGCTGCATAAAGCCGCCGGCGGCCTCGAACTGCCCTGAACACCACTGTGTAAGCTGGCTTGCCCTTGTAGGAGCGAGCTTGCTCGCGAAAAACTCACAGGCGCCGCGTTTATTCAGAAAGCGCGCGTTATCGTTGACGTTTTTCGCGAGCAAGCTCGCTCCTACAAGAACAAGAACCTGAAGACTGGCACCTGCCCTTCATCAGCTGTTTTCTCAGCGAAAGCTGGCTGAAAGCTTCCCCGTCTAGGATCGCCTCCACTGCCGGCAACAGACCGGCTGTTAACAACAACAATGGTGATTCCCGATGTCCGCTCGTACCCGCCTGTTCGCTCCAACTCCACCCGTACGCCTCGTGCCTTTCGTTCTGCGCTGACCGCCACTCGGTCCGCCATTCCCTAGCCGCGCTACGCCTGGAGTATTCCTATGCTGACTTTCCTTGGCTTTGCCATGGTCATCACGTTCATGTTCCTGATCATGACCAAGCGCCTGTCCGCGCTGATCGCCTTGATCATCGTGCCGATCCTGTTCGCGCTGTTCGGCGGTTTCGCACCGAAGATCGGCCCGATGATGCTCGAAGGCATCACCAAGCTTGCGCCAACCGGCGTGATGCTGATGTTCGCCATCCTCTATTTTGCCTTGATGATCGACTCCGGCCTGTTCGACCCGGCCGTGCGCAAGATCCTCAAGATGGTCAAGGGCGACCCGCTCAAAGTGTCGGTCGGCACCGCCGTGCTGGCTCTGGTGGTATCCCTGGACGGTGACGGCGCCACCACCTACATGATCTGCGTCGCGGCCATGCTGCCGCTGTACCAGCGCATCGGCATGAGCCCACGGATCATGGCCGGCCTGATCATTCTCGCCGGTGGCGTGATGAACATGACCCCCTGGGGCGGCCCGACCGCGCGCGCCGCCAGTGCGCTGCATGTAGACCCGTCGGACATCTTCGTACCGATGATTCCGGCCATGGCCGCCGGTGTGGTGGCGATCCTGGTGATTGCCTACATGTACGGCAAGCGCGAGCGTGCACGCCTGGGTGAATTGCACCTGCAGGGCGACGAGATCGACCACAGCGAAATCAGCGTGTCGCAATTCCCCGACGCCCGCCGTCCAAAACTGATCTGGTTCAACGGCGCCCTGACCCTGGCGTTGATGTGCACCTTGATTGCCGGCCTGTTGCCGCTGCCGGTGCTGTTCATGGTGGCGTTCAGTATCGCCATGATCGTCAACTACCCGTGCCTGCAGCAGCAGAAGGACCGCGTCGCGGCCCACGCCGGCAGCGTATTGGCGGTGGTGGGCTTGATCTTCGCCGCCGGTATCTTCACGGGCATCCTGTCGGGCACCGGCATGGTCGACGCCATGTCCAAGAGCCTGCTGGCAGTCATCCCCGAAGCCATGGGCCCTTACCTGGCGGTGATCACCGCGCTGGTGAGCATGCCGTTCACCTTCTTCATGTCCAACGATGCGTTCTACTACGGCGTACTGCCGGTACTGGCCGAAGCTGCCAGCCATTACGGCATCACCGCGGTGGAAATGGCGCGGGCGTCGATCGTCGGGCAACCCGTGCATTTGCTGAGCCCACTGGTACCCTCGACGTACTTGCTGGTTGCTCTGGCGGGTATCGAATTCGGCGATCACCAGCGCTTCACACTCAAGTGGGCAGTGCTGGTGTGCCTGTGCATAATGTTCGCCGCATTGCTGATGGGGATTTTTCCGCTGTTCAGCACTCTATAATCGTACCGACTCACTCACCGCGCGGCGCTACAGCTTGCGCGGTTAACATTTGCTCAAAGGAATACACATGGAATGGCTGACCAATCCGGAAATCTGGATTGCCTTCTTCACCCTGACGGCCCTTGAGATCGTCCTGGGCATCGATAACATCATCATGATTTCGATCCTGGTCAGCCGCATGCCCAAGCATATGCAGGCACGCACTCGGATCTTCGGCCTGGCGTTGGCCATGGTCACGCGCATCCTGTTGCTGCTGTCGATCACCTGGGTCATGCAACTGACCGCCGACCTGTTCGTGGTGTTTGGCCAGGGCATCTCCGGTCGCGACCTGATCCTGTTCTTCGGTGGCCTGTTCCTGCTGTGGAAAAGCTCCCAGGAGATGTACCACGCCCTGGAAGGTGAAGATGAAACCCAAGACGAGCCCAAAGGCGCCGGTGGCAAGTTCATCTACACCATTATCCAGATCGCCATCATCGACATCGTGTTCTCCCTGGACTCGGTAATTACCGCCGTCGGCATGGTTTCCCACGTGCCGGTGATGGTTGCCGCCATCGTCGTTGCGGTATTGGTGATGATGCTGGCTGCCGGCACGATCAGCGAGTTCATCGACAAACACCCGTCGCTGAAAATGCTGGCGCTGTCGTTCCTGCTGGTAGTGGGTACCGTGCTGATCGCTGAATCTTTCGACGTACACGTGCCAAAAGGCTACGTCTACTTCGCCATGGCGTTCTCGCTGGCGGTGGAAGCGGTGAACATCAAGATGCGTACCGCCATCGCGAAAAAGAAGAAACAGCAGGACCCAGTGAAACTGCGCAAGGACATTCCGGGTCAGTAATTTGACCCGCGAGTGATCGTTCCCACGCTCCGCGTGGGAATGCCCTCTCGGACGCTCCGCGTCCGCAAAGTGACGCAGAGCGTCACAGGATGCGTTCCCACGCCGAGCGTGGGGAACGATCTTCATGACAGTTTTGTTTCAATCCCAAGTTTAGCTATGCGATGCTGGCGCAGAGCCCATTCGCCAACTACAGCTTAGGTACAAGACGTAGAGCGGCACGCGGTAACTTTCCTTCGCTCCTGCTGGAGCGCACCCACACGGGGGGCCGAGCATGCTGACCTTGCTCAATCTGCTTTCCGCCGTGACCCTGCTTATCTGGGGCACGCATATCGTCCGAACCGGCATCCTGCGGGTCTACGGTTCCAATTTGCGCCAAGTCATCGGGCAGAACATGTCCAAGCGCTGGCTGGCATTTGTCGCCGGTATCCTGGTGACGGCCATGGTGCAAAGCAGTAACGCCACCGCGATGCTGGTGACTTCGTTCGTCGGCCAAGGGCTGATGAGCCTCACGCCGGCCTTGGCCACCATGCTTGGCGCCGACGTCGGTACGGCCTTGATGGCGCGGGTGCTGACGTTCGATTTGTCCTGGCTGTCGCCGCTGCTGATCTTCCTCGGGGTGATTTTCTTCCTGTCGCGCAAGCAGACGCGGGCAGGGCAGTTGGGCCGGGTCGGAATCGGCCTGGGCCTGATCATCCTCGCCCTGCAATTGATCGTCGAAGCGGCCGGGCCCATTACCCATGCCCAGGGCGTCAAAGTCATCTTCGCTTCGCTGACCGGCGATATCTTGCTGGACGCCCTGGTCGGCGCGCTGTTCGCCATGATTTCCTACTCCAGCCTCGCTGCGGTATTGCTCACTGCCACCCTGGCCGGTGCCGGCGTGATCGGCTTGCACGTGGCCATCGGCCTGGTGATCGGCGCCAACATCGGCAGCGGCGTGCTGGCCTTTCTCAGCACCAGCATGCAAAACACTGCCGGTCGCCAAGTGGCTCTGGGCAGCCTGTTGTACAAATTGATCGGTCTGTTGCTGATCATTCCAGTGCTTGACCCACTCGTGGGCTGGATGGACGGCCTGGACTACAGCGTTCAGGGCATGGTCATCACCTTCCACCTGCTCTACAACGTCAGCCGCTGCCTGATCCTGTTACCCACCATCGGGCCCATGGCACGCCTGTGCGAATGGCTGCTGCCGGAACGCCCCGAAACCAATGGCAAGGCCAAGCCACGCCATCTGGACCTGGCCTCATTGAATACCCCAAGCCTGGCCCTGGCGAACGCCGCCCGCGAAACCCTGCGCCTGGGTGACTTGATCGACAATATGCTCACTTCGATGCAGGAAGTGCTGCGCGGCAACCAAACCGCCGTTACCCAAGAAATGCGCAGCCTGAGCGATGACGTCGAAGCGCTCTACAGCGCGATCAAACTCTACCTGGCGCAAATGCCTCGGGAAGACCTGAGTGAACAAGACAACCGCCGCTGGGCCGAGATCATCGAGCTGTCGATCAACTTGAAATTGGCGGGTGACCTGATCGAACGCATGCTGCGCAAGGTCCAGCAACAGAAGACCTCGCAGCGCCGGCAATTTTCCGAAGTGGGCCTGGAAGAACTCAGCGGCCTGCACAGCCAGTTGATCGCCAACCTGCGCCTGGGCCTGTCGGTGTTTCTCAGCGGCGACCCGGAAAGCGCCCGCCAATTACTGCGAGAAAAGCGCCGCTTCCGCGCTCAGGAACGCCGCCTGGCCCACGCCCATGTCAGCCGCTTGCAGCGCAAGATCGTGCAGAGCCTGGAAACCAGTTCACTGCATCTGGAACTGATTGCCGACATGAAACGCTTGAACTCGTTGTTTTGCAGCAGTGCTTATGTAGTGTTGGAAACGTCCGACACCGGCGCGCTCTCCGCTGAAAGTATTGCCGACATCACCCATTCGCCCTGAACGTACGCCCGCGAGCGAAGTCAGTTAACAATGGACCTCATTCGCCAGGAAGCTTGTTATGCGTCGCCTGTTACTCGCCTGCCTGCTCTTGGGCTCGGCCCACACCTTTGCCTTTGACCGCCTGCAAGTCGAGGGCTACACCTTGCCCAACGGCCTGCAACTGCTGCTCAAACCGGGCACCGAGCGTGGGCACGTGGCTATTCGCCTGGTGGTTGGGGTGGGCCTGGACGACTTCGGTTGCGAAGAAAAAGAACTGCCGCACCTGTTCGAGCACTTGCTGTTCAGCGGTATCGACGGCGGCGGCGAAGGCGACCTCGAAGACCGCATGCAAGCCCTGGGCGGCGAGTGGAACGCCTACACCAGCAACGCCGACACCACCTTCGTGATCGAGGCGCCCGCGCAGAACCAACGCAAGGTGCTGGACCTGCTGCTGGCAATCCTCACGCGCACGCAACTGACCGAGGCCCATATCAATGCCGCCAAGCAAGTGGTGGAGCGCGAAGACGGCGGCCATTACTCACACTTGCAACGCCTGCTGGATCGCCAAGACCTCGGTCACAGCGCCAGCAACCAATTGGCCGTGGAATTGGGCCTCAAGTGCGCCGAACGCGCCGAGGTCAGCCACCTGACCCGCGACCAGTTGGAGAAGCTGCGCAAAGCATGGTACGCGCCGAACAACATGACCCTGATCGTCGTCGGCGATCTCGACAAACTGCTGCCCGCCTACCTGGAACGCACCTATGGGCAACTCGACCCCGTGGAGCCGAGCGAGCATCGCCCCCTACCCGAAATCCAGCATACCGCCGCCAGCCATCGCGACCTGATCCGCGGCTGGGTGGGCGATGGCGCCAAGCTGCACTGGTTGTTCCCCGAACCTGTGCTGGACGACCAGCATGATGAAACCTACAACCTGCTCAAGGATTACCTCGACTGGGCACTGTACCGGCAACTGCGCCTCAAGCACGGTTTGTCCTACGGCCCATGGGTAGAACGCGAAGTGCTCGGCGGCGTTGGGTTCCTCAGCCTGAATGCCGACCTTGAACGGGAAAACCTCCCTGAAGCCGAGCAAGTCTTGCAAGACCTCAAGACCCAACTGCTCAAGGACGGCCTCGACCCAACAGTATTCACGCGCCTGCAACAAGCCGCCATTGCTCGCCAAGCCTGGGCAGTACAGGGCAACAGTGCGCTGGCCGACTATTACTGGAGTGCTGCCGGTGACTACAGCAACGGGCGTTTCAGCGACCCGGTCAAACGCATCAAGGCTGTAAGCCTGGCGCAAACCAACCAGGCCATGCGCGAAGCGTTCCAGCAGCCTGGCTACTGGCGCATCGAAAAACCGCTGTTGAGTTATGACGCGTTGACCTGGATCGGCGCGGGCGTACTGGGCCTGATCATCCTTGGTTTGATCGGCCTGAGGCTTTATCGCAAACCTGTTGAGTAATGACGCACAGAATATCGGGCTAAGGCGTTATTCTGTCTGAGATTTTTCCCACAACTAGTGAACCGCCCATGCCGAACTTGCCGCCCCTTATCCAGCGCGTTATAGAACTGATCAAGCGCTACCCAGGGGTGATTGCACTCGGCGGTTTCATCTCGGGGGTGGGCAGCTTCATCCTGGTAGACCGCCAGCAGGGCATGGCCAGTTGGATTGCGGTGATCATGCTGGTGAGCTGGTTGTGGCTGATGCTGGAAAACAGCTTTACGCAACTGTTCACCAAGGTTTTCAATCGCGAGATCCCTGAACCGCTGCTGCGCTACGCCACCCAGATGATCCACCAGGAAAGTCTGTTTTTCGTCCTGCCTTTCTTTTTTGTCACCACCGCCTGGAACAGCGGCCAATCGCTGTTCACCGGCCTGCTCGGCGCGGCGGCGCTGGTGTCGATCATCGACCCGCTGTATTACAAATGGCTGGCGCCCAAACGCTGGCTGTTCCTGGCCCTGCACACCCTGACCCTGTTCGCCGCGTTGCTGACCGCGCTGCCGATCATCATGCACCTGACCACCGCCCAGAGCTACAAACTGGCGTTGGGTGTAGCCATGGTGTTGTCGATTCCAAGCCTGGCCGTCAGCCTGCCGCTGCGCAGCCTCAAGGGCTGGGCGATGCTGCTGGGGGTAACGGCCGCCATCGGCTGCGCCGGCTGGTTCCTGCGCAGTTGGGTACCGCCCGCCACCCTGTGGATGACCGAAGTCGCCATCAGCACCCAACTGCAAGACCGCACGCCGGGCGACGACCTCAAGCAAGTCACCGCCGCCCAACTGCGCAGCGGTGGGCTGTATGCGTACACCGCGATCAATGCACCACGCGGGCTGGATGAGCGGATCTACCATGTGTGGAAATTCAACGGCCAGGAAGTCGACCGCATTGCCCTGGACATCCACGGTGGGCGCAAGGAAGGCTATCGCGCCTGGACCCACAAGCAGAATTTTCCGGGTGACGCCGTAGGGCGCTGGCAGGTGCAGGTGCTCACCGAAGACGGGCAAGTCATCGGCGTTCTGCGCTTCAAGGTGATAGACACAGCACAAGCGGACAACCCAAAGTAAGCCGGATCGTGCTATTACGTAGCAATTGTGGATAGCCAAACAAGCTCGGAGCTTATGACCACTCGCACGACGGCCGGCGCGGCCCATCTTGATACGTCCAGCACCCCGCCTTCGCTACGGATTACCGGCGACTGGACGCTGGCCCACTACGCCCACCTGAAGAAGCTGTCGGCCACGCTCGACGGCCAATATGACGCCGGTGCCCGCATTGACCTCAACGGCCTCGGCGCGCTGGATACCGCCGGCGCCTCGCTGCTGGTGGAGCTGCTGGGCCCAGCGCGCATCGAACACTCTGCCGAACAGACCGATTGCACCCTGGCAGCCGCCGACCGTGCACTGCTCAAGACCGTCTACCGCTCCCTGAATGACTTTTGCGTACCGATCAAAGAGCCGGAAGAGGCCGCCGGCATTCAAGTCTTGGCCCGCATCGGCCGCGCAGTAGACACGGTCTGGCAAGACGCAATGAAGCTGTTGGGCTTTATCGGCCTGATCCTCGAAACCTTCGCCCGCGGCATCTGGCGGCCCAAGCGCTGGCGCCTGACGCCCATGGTCGCCCATATCGAACAGACGGGCCTGGATGCGGCGCCTATCGTCGCGCTGCTGACCTTTCTGGTGGGCGCCGTCGTGGCCTTCCTCGGTGCCACCGTGCTCAAGAGCTTCGGCGCGACGATCTTTACCGTCGACCTGGTGGCGTTCTCCTTCCTGCGTGAGTTCGGCGTGCTGCTCACCGCAATCCTCATCGCCGGACGTACCGCCAGTGCGTTCACCGCGCAAATCGGCTCCATGAAAGCCAACGAAGAAATCGACGCCATCCGCACATTGGGCCTGGACCCCATGGAGCTGTTGGTATTGCCCCGCGTGCTGGCGCTGCTGGTGGCGTTGCCGATGCTGACCTTCCTGGCGATGCTCTCGGGGATCGTCGGCGGCGGTGTGGTGTGTGCGGTGGCCCTGGATATTTCGCCGGCGATGTTTCTTTCGCTGCTGCAATCGGACATTGGCGTGCAACACTTTCTGGTGGGCATGGTGAAGGCGCCGATTTTTGCCTTTTTGATCGCGGCCATCGGCTGCCTGGAAGGTTTTAAAGTCAGCGGCAGTGCCGAATCAGTCGGCGCGCATACCACGTCGAGCGTGGTGCAATCGATCTTTGTGGTGATCGTTCTGGATGCGGTCGCGGCGATGTTTTTCATGGAGATGGGCTGGTGAGTCGTCTACACCGTGCGCCCACTGAGGCGGTGATTGAAGTGCGTGGCCTGTGCAATCGCTTTGGCAGCCAAAGCGTGCACGAGAACCTCGACCTGGACTTGTACAAGGGCGAGATCCTGGCGGTGGTGGGCGGCTCTGGCAGCGGTAAATCCGTGTTGTTGCGCAGCATCGTTGGCCTGCGTCGCCCCAGTGAAGGCGAAGTACGGGTGTTCGGCAAAAACCTGCCGAGCCTGCCTGAACATGAACGCTCACTGGTAGAGCGCCGCTTTGGCGTACTGTTCCAGAAGGGCGCGCTGTTTTCCTCGCTGACGGTGACCGAAAACGTGGCCCTGCCCTTGATCGAGCACGCCGGCCTCAGCCGCGCCGATGCCGAGCACTTGGCGGCGGTGAAGCTGGCCCTGGCGGGGTTGCCGCTGTCGGCGGCCGACAAATACCCGGCCTCGTTATCCGGCGGCATGATCAAGCGTGCAGCCCTGGCCCGCGCACTGGCCTTGGACCCGGACATCCTGTTCCTGGACGAACCTACCGCCGGTCTCGACCCGATTGGCGCGGCGCAATTCGACCAACTGATCCTCACCCTGCGCGATGCGCTGGGCTTGAGTGTGTTCCTGGTCACCCACGACCTCGACACGCTGTACACCATCACCGACCGTGTGGCGGTGCTGGCGCAGAAGAAAGTGCTGGTGGCCGACGCCATCGATGTCGTTTCGGAAACGAACGACGCCTGGATTCACGAATATTTCCACGGCCCCCGGGGCCGCGCGGCATTGGATGCCGCTCAATCGCTCAACGAGGTATGACATGGAAACCCGAGCCCATCATGTGATGATCGGACTGTTCAGCGTAATTGTGGTGGTCGGCGCGATGCTGTTCGGCCTGTGGCTGGCCAAGTCCAGCGTCGATACCGCCTTCCAGGATTACGAAGTGATCTTCAACGAGGCGGTCAGCGGCCTGTCCCAGGGCAGTGCGGTGCAGTACAGCGGCATCAAGGTGGGCGACGTGATCAGCCTGCGCCTGGACCCCAAGGACCCGCGCCGCGTCCTGGCTCGCATCCGCCTGGCCGGGCAAACGCCGATCAAGGAAGACACCCAGGCCAAACTGGCCCTGACCGGTATCACCGGCACCTCGATCATCCAGCTCAGTGGCGGCACCCCGCAGAGCCCGGAGCTCAAGGGCAAGGACGGCAACCTGCCGGAAATCATCGCATCGCCATCGCCCATCGCGCGCCTGCTCAATAACAGCAACGACCTGATGACCAGCGTCAACCTGCTGCTGCACAACGCCAACCACCTGTTCTCGCGGGAAAACGTCGAACGCCTGAGCAACACCTTGGACAACCTGCAACAAACCACCGGCGCCATTGCCGAGCAACGCGGCGACATCAAGGTGGTGATGCAGCAATTGATGCAGGTGAGCAAACAGGCGGGCGCAGCGCTCGAGCAAACCACCGTATTGATGCGCGACGCCAATGGCTTGCTCAGCGAACAAGGCAAGCAAGCCTTCGGCAGCGCCGAGCAGGCGATGAAATCCCTGGAGCAAAGCACCGCCACCATCAATACCTTGCTGACCAATAACCAGGACTCGGTAAACAGTGGCATGCAGGGCCTCAACGAACTGGCGCCAGCCGTGCGCGAGCTGCGTGAAACCCTCGGCTCGCTGCGCGCCATCTCTCGCCGCCTGGAAGCCAACCCCAGTGGTTACCTGCTGGGCAGCGACAAGAACAAGGAGTTCACGCCATGAAGCGTGCTTACCACATGATCGTCCCTATGGCTCTGGCACTGGTCAGCGCGTGCTCGATCCTGCCCAAGCCGGACCCGTCGGACGTGTACCGGCTGGCGTCCGCCCAACCGACCACTCAAGGCACGCCGGTGAGTTGGTCACTGCGCGTGACCAAGCCACAGACCAGCGAGTTTCTCGACAGCCCGCGCATCGCCGTGGTGCCAGATGGCAACTTGATCAGCAATTACGCGAACTCGCGCTGGAGCGACCCGGCGCCGGTGTTGCTGCGTAATCGCCTGCTGGATGGCTTCCAGCGCGACGGGCGCGTGACATTGTTGAGCACTGACGAGACCAACCTGCAAGCCGACTATGAACTGGGCGGGCAGTTGCAGGCGTTTCAGAGCGAGTATCGGGGCAAGGCGGTGGAGGTGGTGATTCGTCTCGACGCGCGATTGGTGCGTGGACGTGATCAACGGATTATCGCCAGCCGTCGTTTCGAAGTGAGGCAGCCGGTGGGTGACGCCAAGGTGCCTGCGGTGGTGGCTGCTTTTGGCCAGGCCGGGGATCAGTTGAATAAGCAGGTGGTGGATTGGGTAGTACAACAGGGTAATGCTGCGCCGAAAAAATGATTCCACCGCCCTGTAGGAGCGAGCTTGCTCGCGAAAAACCTGAGACCGCCTCGGGGAGCCTGATACCCCGCGTCATCGTTAACGTTTTTCGCGAGCAAGCTCGCTCCTACGGGGGTGCGGCTCATGCTTAACCGAAGAACCAGTAGCACACCGAAATAGCCGCCACTACACCAGCAAACTCCGCGAACAACGCACACCCCACCGCGTGCCGCGCCCGCTGGATGCCTACCGAGCCAAAGTACACCGCCAGCACATAAAACGTGGTTTCCGTACTGCCCTGAATCGTCGCCGCCACCAACGCCGGGAAGCTGTCCACACCCTGGGTCTGCATGGTCTCGATCAGCATCGCCCGCGCCGCGCTGCCGGAGAACGGCTTGACCATCGCGGTCGGCAGCGCGTCGACAAAGCGCGTATCCAGCCCCGTCCAGGCCACCACATGGCGAATCCCTTCAAGGCCGAACTCCAAGGCCCCCGAGGCACGCAACACGCCAACCGCGCACAGCATCGCCACCAGATAGGGCAACAGGTTCTTGGCCACGTCGAAGCCTTCCTTGGCACCTTCCACAAAGGCCTCGTACACCTTGACCTTGCGCAACGCGCCGATCACCAGGAACAGCATGATCAGCCCAAACAGCGTGAGGTTGCCCAAGATCGATGACAAACCCGCCAGCGCCGTGGCGGACAAGGTCGCCAGCAGCGCCATAAAGCCGCCCAGCAGCAACGCGCCGGGGACCAGATAGGCCAGCACCACCGGGTCCCACAGCCGCAGGCGCTGCATGACTGCCACCGACAGCAGGCCCACCAGGGTTGAGGCGCTGGTGGCCAGCAGGATCGGCAGGAACACCAGCGTCGGGTCCGCGGCGCCTTGCTGGGCGCGGTACATGAAGATAGTCACCGGCAACAGCGTCAGCGAGGACGCGTTGAGCACCAGAAACAGGATCTGAGCGTTGGTTGCCGTATTGGGGATGGGGTTGAGCTCTTGCAGCGCCTTCATGGCTTTCAGGCCGATGGGCGTTGCGGCGTTATCCAGGCCCAGGCCGTTGGCGGCAAAGTTGAGGGTGATCAAACCGATCGCGGGGTGCCCGGCCGGCACTTCCGGCATCAGGCGGCGAAACAGCGGGCCGAGGGCCTTGGCCAGCCAATCGACGATCCCGGCTTTTTCGGCAATCCGCAGAAAGCCCAGCCATAACGTCAGGGTACCGAACAGCAGCACCATGACTTCCACCGACAATTTGGCCATGGCGAAAATGCTTTCGACCATCGCCGCGAAGATCCCTGCATTACCGCCCACCAGCCATTGCGCCAGTGCTGACACCATTGCCACGACAAAGAAGCCAAGCCACAGGCCATTGAGCATCAGATAAGTCCCCCGAAAGATGGGGCGAATGATAACGGGGCTGGCAGAAACGACAAACCCCGGAATTCTCCGGGGTTTGTTTTCGATCAATCTGTAATCAGCTACGGGTGGCTTGTGCCGTAGGCAGAGCTTCCTTGCTGCGCCAGTGCGGCAAGGAATTCCAGTAGCGCTCGCCCTTGGCATCGTCGTACATGCCTTCCCAACGGGAGATAACCAGTACAGCCAAGGCGTTACCGATCACGTTCAGGGCGGTACGCGCCATGTCCATCACACGGTCGACACCGGCGATAAACGCCAAGCCTTCCAGCGGGATGCCCACGCTGCCCAGCGTCGCCAGCAATACCACGAAGGACACGCCCGGCACGCCAGCGATACCTTTGGAGGTCACCATCAGGGTCAGTACCAGCATCAGTTGCTGGCCGATCGACAGGTCGATGCCATACAGCTGGGCAATGAAGATTGCCGCAATGCTCTGGTACAGGGTCGAACCGTCGAGGTTGAACGAATAACCGGTCGGCACCACGAAGCTGCAGATCGCTTTCGGCGCGCCGTAGGCTTCCATCTTTTCGATCACACGCGGCAGCACAGTTTCGGAGCTGGCGGTGGAGTAAGCCAATACCAACTCATCCTTGAAGATGCGGATCAGCTTGAGGATCGAGAAGCCGAACAGGCGGGCGATCAACCCCAGGACCGCGAAGGCGAAGAACAGGATCGCGACGTAAACCAGGATCACCAGCTTGGCCAGCGGCAGCAGCGAGGCGAAGCCGAAGTTGGCGACCGTCACCGCGATCAGCGCGAATACACCGATAGGCGCGTACTTCATGATCATGTGGGTGACTTTGAACATGCTCTCGGACACGCCCTGGAACATGGTCACCAGCGGCTCGCGCAGCTCAGGCTTGAGGCTCGACAGGCCCAGGCCGAACAACACCGAGAAGAAGATGATCGGCAGCATCTCGCCACGGGCAACAGCGGCGAAGATGTTCGAAGGGATCAGGTTGAGGATGGTCTCGATGAACGCATGTTCATGCTGCACTTCGGCAGCAGTCGCCTGGTACTTGGAGATATCGACGGTACCCAGGGTACTCATGTCGATGCCAGCGCCTGGGTGGAACAGGTTGGCGAGCAACAGGCCCACCACGATGGCGATGGTGGTGACGATTTCGAAGTAAAGAATGGTTTTGACGCCGATACGACCGAGCTTTTTCGCGTCGCCTACACCGGCAATACCGACGATCAGCGAAGAAATCACAATCGGGATCACGATCATCTTGATCAGGCGGATAAAGATATCGCCCGCCGGCTGCAACACATTGCTGATCCACCAGGCCTTTTCAGCACTGAAATGGTTGAGCACTGCACCGATTGCGATCCCCAGTACCAAACCGATGAGGATCTGCCAGGCGAGGCTTAGCTTTGCCTTCTTCATGTCATTACCCTTGCTTCAAGTGGACTTACGGCAAATGCGCCCGCTGCAACGCTCGAAAGCGAAAAAGTGTGTGCATCTGCCTCCATGGAAGGTCACCGCAGCGTGGCCGAAATGGCTTACTGGCAGGCGAAAAAAGGCGCAACTATTCCCATGCAAGGGAGCGACGTCTAATGCCGTAAACGCCTACCCTATGCCGAATCGGCATGGCTTTTTTTGAAAATATTTGTCCAAACGGTCAGTTCGTATCCGCCATTCAGGCGGGTGAATATGCCGTCAAGCAGCCAAATCAGGCTCGCGCAGAGATACTGGACGACTTGAATTGATTGGCAGAAATGTCTGAGAAATCCACCACCTAGCGCCAGAAAGATCCTATAGCGCGGGTGAAAAATTCTCGATAGATGGTCGCGCCGACATACCCGGTAATGGTTAGCCAGCGGCAAAAAGCAAAACTGCGGCTATGGGCGGCATGAAGTGCGGGAATGAGAGTCATAAGCCCGCCGCAAGTTCAGCAAGCTTGAGGTCTTGTGAACTTGCGTCGCAGCTTTTCGCCTGACCCGGCCCTTGCGCAGGTACTCCCTGTACCCGTAGGTCACGCCGATCCTGATCGATCAGAGCAACCCGGCCCCCTGGTCATGCATCGCTCAAGGAGCGATGCAAACAGAAAGAAGCACAAGGGCTTCTTTCTATGGACGCCGGCTCCGTCAGACGGAACCTAGTACCAATTCGGATCTTTCTTGAGCTGCTCCATCAGCAGCTTTTGCATACCCTCGTCCGGCTTACCGATAAAACGGTAATCGGCGTGCCGCGTCGGGGACTTGTCCGCCGGCAAACCGGCCGGTACTTCCACCAACATGGCGTAGGCATCTTCCTTGTCGAGGCTGAAGGCAACGATCAGGCGCTTGTTCAGGCAGGTGTCTGCAGTTTCGCAGAGCGGCCCGACCAAGTACTTGTCGCCATCTTCCTCAACGGCATTCATTTGCTCGGCCGTGCCCGACAGGTTCATCACCCACTCGGGCAGGCGCTCTTCTTTCTTCACCACGTCTTGCCAGGTTTCACGGTACTGCGGATCCGCGCTGAGCAATTCGTTAGCCCGGGATTGGCCGTCATTGGCGGCCAAAGCCAAGCCGCTACCGCCCAACAGCAGGGCGGCAGCAAGGGCTTTAAAAGGCAGGTTGGCCATATTCAACCTCGGCCTTTGCGACCAAAGAAGAACGAAGCGATGAACATCACCAGGAAGACCACAAACAGGATCTTGGCGATGCCGGTAGCGGTGCCAGCGATACCACCGAAGCCCAGGACTGCAGCCACAATGGCGATGATCAGAAATGTGATTGCCCAACTCAACATGGTGATTCTCCTTATGCTTCTATAGGGGTAACAGCGGTGATGCCGTGCAGCCGCTCAACACAAGCGACGTTTTTTGCCTAGAACACCCAACGGTCATGGGCCGGCAGTTCGTCCAGGGTGGAACCCTGATCTACCAGGCTCAGTTGCGGGGCAGTCACATCGGCGCTGGCGCTGCCAATGGAACGGAAATGGGTCTGGGTCATGGCAGGACGTTCAAATTGCGGGGCTGGCTGCGCACGCTCTTGCCAATGCTGCAACTGCTGGCCGGCAATCAACGTGACCATCAAGGCCAGGCTGGCAAACAGGCCCTGCTGCAAGCGCAGCGGCGATACACGCAATTGGCTGAGGCTTTGGCGAGTCATACTGCATTGCTCCCGCATTCTGATTATTCGTTCATGACGCTCTTGGGGGAGATATTGCAGAGTGCATGCCAGCTTTATTGCAAAATAAAACTCAATAAAATCAAAGAGTTATACTTGCCCGATAGAATCATCGCCTAGCATCCTGCACGATGCCTGCGTGCAGGCCGTGCGAAATGCACGACGGCAAGTGGTCGGAACCAGACACCCAGCGCACACATCGAAGGATCGAAGGGCGAACGGAAGGGAAAATGCGCTCAGACGACGTCTGTAGGAAGGCGCGCAGATAGCTGCGCGAAGAAGCCTTTTATGAATCAGAATAAACCATGCAACTTGCCCGATTATTCCGGGACTAAACACCATCACATTTATAGTTAAGGAGTGCGGGACAGATGGAATCAGCCAAGGAACTTCAAGGCCGCATTCTTTTAGTGGATGACGAATCTGCGATCCTGCGCACCTTCCGCTATTGCCTGGAAGATGAAGGCTATACCGTCGCCACCGCGAACAGTGCCGCCCAGGCCGATGCCCTGATGCAGCGTCAGGTGTTCGACCTGTGCTTCCTCGACCTGCGCCTGGGCGAGGACAATGGCCTGGACGTGCTGGCCCAGATGCGTGTGCAGGCACCGTGGATGCGCGTGGTGATTGTGACCGCCCATTCGGCCGTGGATACCGCCGTGGACGCCATCCAGGCTGGCGCCGCCGACTACCTGGTCAAACCTTGCAGCCCAGACCAGCTGCGCCTGGCCACCGCCAAGCAACTGGAGGTGCGTCAGCTCTCGGCGCGGCTGGAAGCGCTGGAAGGCGAAGTGCGCCAGCCTAAAGACGGCCTGGACTCCCATAGCCCGGCAATGATGGTGGTGTTGGAAACCGCGCGGCAGGTGGCCGGGACAGATGCCAATATCTTGATTCTCGGCGAATCCGGCACCGGTAAAGGTGAGTTGGCCCGGGCGATACACGGCTGGAGCAAACGCTCGAAGAAGTCCTGCGTGACCATCAACTGCCCGTCTTTGACTGCCGAACTGATGGAAAGCGAACTGTTCGGCCACAGCCGCGGCGCATTCACCGGCGCCAGCGAAAGCACCTTGGGCCGAGTGAACCAAGCGGACGGCGGTACGCTGTTTCTCGACGAGATCGGCGATTTCCCCCTCACGTTGCAACCCAAGTTGCTGCGGTTTATCCAAGACAAAGAGTATGAGCGGGTGGGCGACCCGGTCACCCGCCGCGCCGATGTGCGCATCCTCGCAGCCACCAACCTGAACCTGGAAGACATGGTGCGCGATGGCCGCTTCCGTGAAGACTTGCTCTACCGCCTGAATGTCATCACCTTGCACTTGCCGCCGCTGCGCGAACGCAGTGAAGACATCCTGACCCTGGCCGACCGCTTCCTCGCCCGCTTCGTCAAGGAGTACGCCCGCCCGGCACGCGGCTTCAGTGATAATGCCCGCGAAGCGCTACTCAACTATCGCTGGCCCGGCAATATCCGCGAACTGCGTAACGTGGTGGAACGCGCCAGCATCATCTGCCCTCAGGAGAAGGTGGAGATCAGCCACCTGGGGATGGCCGAGCAACCGGCCAACAATGCACCGCGTATCGGCGCGGCTTTGAGCCTGGATGAGCTGGAGAAAGCCCATATCGGCGCCGTACTTGCGACCAGCGACACACTGGACCAAGCGGCCCGCACACTCGGCATCGATGCGTCGACGCTGTACCGCAAACGCAAGCAGTACAACCTTTGAACAGGACCTTATGAAGCTCGCGATGAAACTGCGCACCCGGTTATTCCTGAGCATCTCAGCGTTGATCACCGTGGCATTGCTGGGGTTGATCCTGGGCTTGGTCAGCGTCATGCAAATGGCCAAGACCCAGGAATCGCTGATCCGCAGTAACTTCATCACCCTGGACCTGGGGCTCAAATTGCGTCAGAGCCTGGGCGACCAATTGATCATGATGCTGGAGAAGCGCCCCGACCCGGACGCCCTGCAAGCCTCCAAGCAGCATTATTTCGACCTGTTGGACCAAGGCATCGCCCATGAGCAGATAGACGGCAAAAACCATGGCTTCAGCCAGGCACGCTCCGATTACCAGAAGCTGCTGGAAGCGTTTGACCAATCCCAACAGGCATCACCGCCCGCAGGCAGCAAAGAAAAGCTGACTGAAACCTTCAACATATTGCGTAACGGCCTGATCGCCGATCACAAGCGGGCGCTGGAAAATATCAGTACCAGCGAGCATAAATCCCGCGAACGAGCGCTGTTGATTGCCGGCCTGCTCGGCCTGGTAGGGCTCGCGGTGCTGATCATCGGTTTCGTCACGGCCCATGGCATCGCCCGGCGTTTCGGCGGCCCCATCGAGGCGCTGGCCAAGGCCGCCGACAAGATCGGGCAGGGCGATTTTGAAGTCACGCTGCCGATCTCCTCCGCAGCGGAAATGAACCTGCTGACCCGCCGTTTCGGCATCATGGCCGAAGCGTTGCGCCAACATCAGGCCACTAACATCGATGAGCTGCTGGCCGGCCAACAGCGCCTGCAAGCGGTGCTCGACAGTATCGATGACGGCCTGTTGATGATTGATCGCCAAGGCTGCCTGGAGCACCTCAACCCTGTGGCGCAGCGCCAATTGGGCTGGGATGAGGAGCGGCTGGGTCAAGGCCTTGGCGAAGCCATGGGTCGTGCGGAAATGGATGAACAGCTGCAACTGGTGCTGCGCGGCGGCAACCTGGAGCGGGCCCCGGATGATCTGGAGGTGGAAGTCGAAGGGGAGCTGCGCCTGCTGACCTACAGCCTGACCCCGGTCAGCCATACCCAGGGGCATATTCTCGGGGCCGTGATGGTGCTGCATGACGTGACTGAACAGCGCGCTTTCGAGCGGGTGCGCAGCGAGTTCGTGTTGCGCGCCTCCCATGAGCTGCGCACGCCGGTTACCGGCATGCACATGGCCTTCGGCTTGTTCCGTGAGCGAGCCAAGTTCCCACCGGACTCCCGCGAGGCGGACCTGCTGGATACGGTCAATGAAGAGATGCAGCGCCTGATGCAGTTGATCAACGACCTGCTCAACTTCTCGCGCTACCAGAACGGCCTGCAAAAACTCACCCTGGGTACGTGCGATGTCACCGACTTGCTGGAGCACGCACGGGCTCGATTTGCTGAGCCTGCGAACGCCCAGCACATTGAGTTGCTGGTGGAAGCCCAACCTGAGTTGCCACGGCTATATGCCGACCAGGTGCAACTGGAGCGGGTGCTCGACAACCTGCTGGGCAATGCCCTGCGCCACACCGCCGAAGGCGGGCAGATCCGCCTGCAGGCACGACGCCATGGCGAGCGGGTGATTATCAGCGTCGAGGATAACGGCGAAGGTATCGCCTACGGCCAGCAGGGGCGGATTTTCGAACCCTTTGTGCAGGTGGGCCGCAAGAAAGGTGGGGCGGGCCTGGGCTTGGCACTGTGCAAGGAGATCGTGCAATTGCACGGCGGCCGCATGGGCGTGTACTCACGGCCGGGGCAGGGTACGCAGTTCTATATGGCATTACCCCTTTAGGAGCGAGCTTGCTCGCGAAAAACGTCAACGATAACGCTGTGCTGTCAGGCAGCCCGCGTCGTCTATGCGTTCTTCGCGAGCAAGCTCGCTCCTACATTATTATTTTTACACCATCAGCGGTGATTCAAGGCGCGCAGGATTGCGGCGCTTTCAGCATCCGGGGTGCCGTCAAACAATGACGGGCGGAAACGCATCTGGAATGCGGCGATGACGTGCCGCGTGGCCACATCCAGCTCACCAGTCTGCGGCGTCTGGTAGCCCAGGCGCGCCAGCTCTTCCTGGAACCAGGTAATGCTCGGCAACTGCGCGGCGTACTGCACCTGAAACCGGGCCACTGCCTGGGCATCCGGCCACACGGCCAGACCTTCTGCCGCTAAGCGCTTCCAAGGGAACAACGGGCCTGGGTCCAGCTTGCGCAGTGGGGCGATGTCGCTGTGCCCGATGATGTTCTTGGGGTCGATGCCGTTGCGCTTGCTGATGTCCTTGAGCAGCACGATCAGCGACTGCACCTGCGCTTCGGAATACGGGTACCACACACGCCCCGTCGGCGTATCGGTGAACCCTGGGTTGACGATCTCGATGCCGATGGAGCTGGAGTTGAGCCATGTGCGCCCCATCCACTCGCTTTCACCCGCGTGCCAGGCGCGCTGGCTTTCATCCACCAGCTTGTAGATGGTGCCGGAGGCGTCGTCGCCGATCAGGTAATGGCTGCTGACCTGGCCATGGGTCAACAGCGCCAGGGAACGTTCGAGGTTGGTCGAGGTGTAATGCACCACAACGAACTGCACGCGGTTGTCGTGGTTGACCGAGGGATGGCTGGTGTTCAGGCGCGGACCACTGGTGCAGCCGGCGAGCAGAAGAAACGCTAAAGCGATATACAAGGATTTCATGGCGAGAGGCAGTACACTGAAAGACGATAATGCAACAGTGTAACGTACGACTCACGGCCAGGCGGTCAAATTACAAAATGGAACATCTTTTATGCCGCCTGCACCTGATTACGCCCCGCGGCCTTTGCCCTGTAGAGCGCTTCATCGGCACGCTTGAGCGCCAGGTCACTGCGCTTGCCGGGTTGAAACTGCGCCACGCCCATGGACACCGTGATCGTCACCGGCTCACCCTTGAAGTGGAACGGGCACGCGGCAATGGCCTCACGCAATACTTCACCTACGGCCAACGCATCCGCCAAGGTCGAGTCGGGCATGAGCAGCACAAACTCTTCACCCCCAAAACGTGCGATGAAGTCAGTCGGCCGCAGGCGCTTGCTCAGCACATTGGCGATGATCTTCAAGACTTTGTCCCCTGCCAGGTGACCGTAACCGTCGTTGATGCGCTTGAAGTGGTCCAGGTCGAGCATGGCCAGCGACAGGCTGTTACCGCGCTGATGCCAGGCGTTGACTTCGTAATCGAGGCGTTCGCTCCACGCCGCACGGTTGGGCAAGCCGGTGAGCGGATCGATCAAGGCCTTCTGGCGCTGCACCTCCAGGTGCTCGCGGTAGCCCTGGGCCTCCTGCTCCATATGGGCCACGCGTTCAGCCAGGCCTTTTAAACGTGCGGCCACTTCCTGTTCGCGCAGGTCACGCTGCTGCTGGTGTTCGTCCATGGTGCCGAGCAAGCCTTCAAGGTGGCTTTCGAGCACCTGCTTGAGGCTGTCCAGGTCGGCGGCGTCCTGCACGCTGCTTTGCAGGCCATCGACCTGCTCACGAATCTGCGTGTCCAACTCCCGCGCAGCCAGGCTGCTATCGGCGTGGCCCTCGCTGGCGACCTGCAGATGGCCCTGGAATGCCTCGAGACGCTCGTTGAGCTGCTTGAGGTAAGCCTCGAATTCATGCTGGCCACTGTCGGTGATCGCCAGCATCAGCACCGCCAGGTCATCGAGGATCGGCAGCAGTTCGTACCAGTTCAAGCCATGGGCGAGACGCTCACGCATCGCCTCGGCCTGGGGTTGATGGCGTTCGGGCAGGGAAAGATCTTCCAGCAGGCCGAGTAAAGTGCCTTCAATATGTTTGGCCACCGAGCTGTAGGACGGTTCAGGTGAATCGGGCAGGGCATAGGTGCCGTCCGATTGCAGCTCGTCTGGCTCGGGGCTTTCCAGCACAGGGGGTAGCGACAGGCTGCCGATGCGGGTCTCATCCGGCGTTTCAATTGGAACCGGCGGCGGTTCGATAAAGGCGGCGAGTGCGCTTTCGTGAGCAGGTTCCGCAACTGGCGGCGCCTGCACGTCGGGTTCAGGTAATTGCGCGGGCGCAATCGACGGCAGCTCTGGAGCATCGAATACCGGCGTTTCGCTGGCGACCTCTTGCTCTTCGGCCGCTGCAACAGGCGCAGGCTTCAAGGGTGGCAACGGTGCAAAGGCACGCAAAGCTTGGGTCAATTCTTCTGATTGCGCAGGTTCTTCCGGTTCGGGCACGGGTTTGGGCGCTGCGGGTTTTGACGCTGCCGATTGCGCTGCCGGCAGTGGCTCGGCATCAACCGCAAGCGCTTCGCTGGCGGCTTCTTTACTGCCGAACAGGCGCTGCAACAGGCCTGGGCCTGGGCGTGCAGTTTCGCCATCCGGCTCCAGATTATTCAACGCCTGCCCCTGCAGGCTGCTCAGCTCACTGAGTAGCAGCGGTATCTCCCGCGCTTGCGCCACGCGACCATCGAGTTGCTTGGCGAAGGTTTTCAGCGGGCGAGCCACTTCGCGGGGCAGCGGCAGCTTTTGCAACTGGGTGACCAAGGCGGTGAGCGCGGTGCTGATCTGGTCGACGCGGGTTTCGCGGCGCTGCTCCGAATCCAGCACGGCCTTTTCCAGACGCGGCAGTAAAGCGGCGAGGGCAGCATCCATGTCGTCCGTGCGCACGACATCGCGCATTTCCTTCATGCATTGATCGACGGCGCGGTCGGTGCCTTCAGCGGCCAGCGTGCTGCGCACCAGCCCGCGGCGCAGCAAATCGAGGCGGGCGGCCCAGCGGCGTTCGAGTTTGTCTTGTTGCTCGATGCTCTGAAGGTACTTCTCTTTCCAGCGCTGGGCGTCGTCGCTCATGCAAGGGGTCCGCGAGGGCCTGGGCTCAACGCGGGTAATGCATCAGCCGTGAGCGAACCCGGCAGACGAATCTCTACCGCGACCGGCAGGTGATCGGAAATGGGCTGCGCCAGCACCTGCACACTTTCCAGTGTGAGGCTTGGGCTGAGCAGGATATGGTCAAGACAGCGCTGCGGGCGCCAGCTGGGAAACGTGGCTTCGACTTGCGGGGCCAGTAACCCCAGGTCGCGTAGCGGAGAATTTTGCAGCAGGTCGTTGGCATGGGTGTTCATGTCACCCATGAGCACCTGGTGCTTGTAGTTGCCAATCAATTCACGCACGTAGGCCAACTGCAGGTTGCGCGTACGCCCCCCGAGGGCCAGGTGCATCATCACCACCACCAAGGCTTCCGGGCCTTCGCCAAAACGCACAAGGATCGCCCCGCGGCCTTTGGGGCCTGGCAAGGGGTGATCTTCAATGGCAGTGGGTTTGAGACGGCTGAGCACGCCGTTGCTGTGCTGTGCCAGGCGCCCTAGATTACGGTTGAGTTGCTGATACCAGTACGGAAAAGCCCCCAACTGAGCCAGGTGTTCCACCTGGTTGATATAGCCGGAGCGCAGGCTGCCGCCGTCGGCTTCCTGCAGGGCGACCAAGTCGAAGTCGCTGAGCAGGTCGCCGATTTTCTGCAAGTTACCGGTACGCCCCTTGTGGGGCAGCAGGTGCTGCCAGCCACGCGTGAGGTAGTGCCGATACTTCTCGGTACTGTTGCCCACCTGGATATTGAAGCTGAGCAGGCGCAAGCGGCTATCTGCCGGCAGGCCCGTGGACTCCAGGTGATGCTCGTTGACCTGCGGTTCATGCAGGCCAACGACACGCTCGGTACCCCAGCGGCGCATGGCGAGCCCCTTACTTGGCAGCGCGTTC
The DNA here is from genome assembly GCF_002591235.1 of Pseudomonas sp. FDAARGOS_380. Taxonomy (NCBI): domain Bacteria; kingdom Pseudomonadati; phylum Pseudomonadota; class Gammaproteobacteria; order Pseudomonadales; family Pseudomonadaceae; genus Pseudomonas; species Pseudomonas sp. FDAARGOS_380. The sequence continues at coordinate 1,708,443 of NZ_CP023969.1, forward strand.
TTTGGCAATCAGTTGGTCAGCAACGTTCAGGGTCGCTTCAGGACCACCGGTGCTGCCCAGGTCGAAACGGTATTTGCCGTTGACGATCAGGGTTGGAACGCCTTGCACGCCGTACTTCTGCGCGAGTTCCTTGGCCTGTTTGATCTGGCCCTGGATAGCGAAGGAGTTGAAGGTCGCCAGGAACTTGTCCTTGTCGACACCCTGAGTGGCAACGAAGTCAGCCATTTCGTCCGGCTTGGTCAGGCGCTTGCCTTGTTTCTGGATCGCTTCGAAGACGGCGTTGTGGACCTTGTGCTCAACACCCATGGCTTCCAGGGTCAGGAACAGTTGGCCGTGGGCGTCCCATGGGCCACCGAACATGGCAGGAATGCGACGGAAGTTAACGTCCTTGGGCAGCTTTTCAGCCCATGGGTTGATAGTCGGCTCGAAGGCGTAGCAATGCGGGCAGCCGTACCAGAACAGCTCCACCACTTCGATCTTGCCCGGTACTGCAACGGGAACCGGGTTAGCCAGCTCAACATAGGTTTTACCGGCTTCAAGCGGCACATCGGCAGCTTGTGCGGTCATGCCGAAGAGGCTGGCAGTGACGAGAGCGGCGCTGAGGATCAGATTACGCATGCTTTACTCCTGGACAAATAAAGTCGCCTCACGCGACCTTTGTTGTGACAGGTCTACGCGGACATGAGTTCGTTAGTGTAACGGCAGCGGCCACAAAAAAGGGCGGCCTGAGCCACCCTTTTTATGCTTGCATCGCGGGATTAATCGAGCGTTAACGCCCGGCCCGGTCAGTGCAGGCCCTGGATATAACTGGAGAGGGCTGCGATGTCTTCGTCGCTCAGCTTGCGAGCGATGGTGCGCATGGTCATCGCGTCGCCATCGTTGGCCCGGCCGGCTTCTTCTTTGCGAAAGTCGGTCAACTGCTTCGCGATGTAGGTGGCGTGCTGGCCGCTCAGGTGCGGGAAGCCTGCGGCAGCGTTGCCTGCGCCATTGGGCGAGTGGCAACCGGTGCAGGCAGGCAAGCCTTTTTCCAGGTTACCGCCACGGAACAACTGCTCTCCACGGGCGACCAATTTAGGATCGGCAGCTCCCACGCTACCCTTCTGGCTGGCAAAATACGCCGCGAGGTCCGCCAGGTCCTGATCGTTGAGATTGGTCAGCAGGCCGGTCATTTCCAGCACCGTGCGCTTGCCGCTCTTGATGTCGTGCATCTGCTTGCTCAGGTAACGTTCACCCTGGCCGGCCAGTTTGGGGAAGTTCGGCGCCGGGCTGTTACCATCCGGCCCGTGGCAGGCACCACACACGGCGGCCTTCGCTTGACCGGCAGTGGCATCACCTTTGACGGGGCCCTCTGCAGCGACGGCAGCGCCTGTGATGCCCAAGGTCAACAGCAGACTCACGATCAGTTTGTTCATCAGCTAATCCAACTACGGCTAAGGGTTTAAGAGTTATCTACCGGGTTTACTCACCATCACATCAGTGACGGCCTGGTAATCCTCAGTACTGCAGTCCATGCACAAACCACGCGGCGGCATTGCCTTGAAACCCTGGGTCACGTGCTGCGCCAGCCTGACCATGCAAACTCGGTTGATCCTGTGTAGCCTGAGCGCCGTAAAGCGGAATCAGGGCAGCAGAAGCGAGCAACCGTCGGTCCATACATCGACCTTTTCAGGGTTTGAGAGCGTTTTGCGTTCTAATGCGCAATAAAGGTCTTTCGCTCCCGTGAACTTCATCCTTCGCTGGGACAAAGCACACACAAAATCTGCGGCATTATATACTGGCGCTACTGAAACGGAAACGACACCGCTTGCCGCACCCTTTCTCGGCACCGCCCACATCGGAAATCTCATGCAACTCAAGAACCCCATCCTCGGCCTGTGCCAACAGTCCACCTTCATGCTCAGCGCCGCCAAAGTGGACCAATGCCCCGATGACGAGGGCTTTGAAGTCGCCTTTGCCGGCCGTTCCAACGCCGGTAAATCCAGCGCACTGAACACCTTGACCCACGCCAGCCTGGCGCGCACCTCGAAAACCCCGGGCCGCACGCAACTACTCAATTTCTTCAAGCTAGACGATGATCGGCGTCTGGTCGACCTGCCGGGCTACGGTTATGCAAAAGTACCTATCCCGCTGAAGCTGCACTGGCAGCGTCACCTCGAGGCTTACCTGGGCGGTCGCGAGAGTTTGAAGGGCTTGATTCTGATGATGGATATCCGTCATCCAATGACCGACTTCGACTTGCTGATGCTCGATTGGGCGGTCGCCAGCGGCATGCCGATGCACATTTTGCTGACCAAGGCCGACAAGCTCACCTACGGTGCAGCCAAGAACACCCTGCTCAAAGTGCAGTCCGAAATTCGTAAGGGTTGGGGCGACACCATCACCATTCAGCTGTTCTCCGCCCCTAAGCGCATGGGCCTGGAAGAAGCCTACACCGTACTGGCCGGCTGGATGGAACTCGCTGACAAGGGCGCAGAAATCGCCGAATAACTTTTCTGCGGGCAAAAAAAACCCCGGACTTCTTTTGGGGAGGGGAAGTTCGGGGTTCAAGTTCCGGACCGCTAGGGCGGGGTCCAGAATTATCTGCCAACACTTAACACAACATAGGAGCATTGAAGGGCTTCACCACCCATTCAGTAACTCTGAGTGGCAGTTCACAGGTTAAGTTCCGACAGGCTCAAAAAACTATTGGAAATAACTGACCGCGGTTTGCGCTCTAAACCGCCTCGCCACCGCGCAATGTGATGGCGAAGCCGCAGAATCAGTGCGCCTCGTCCCAGTTATCGCCTACGCCTACGTCCACCACCAAAGGCACGTCCAACTGCGCCGCCGCGCTCATATGCTCGCGAATCTTCTCGCTGACCTGCGCGACCAAGTCTTCACGCACCTCCAGCACCAATTCGTCGTGCACCTGAAGGATAACCTTGGCATCCAGGCCCGACTCGGTCAGCCAGTTATCCACCTGCACCATGGCTTTCTTGATGATGTCCGCCGCCGTGCCCTGCATCGGCGCGTTGATCGCCGTGCGCTCGGCCGCCGCGCGCTCCTGGGGTTTGTTGGAGTTGATATCCGGCAAGTACAGGCGTCGCCCGAAGAAGGTTTCGACATAACCCTGATCCGCCGCCTGGGCGCGGGTGCGCTCCATGTATTCGCGAACCCCAGGGTAGCGGGCGAAGTACACATCGATATAGGCCTTGGCGGTCTTGGTGTCGACGCCGATGTCCTTGCCCAGCTTCTGGGCACCCATGCCGTAAATCAGGCCGAAGTTGATCGCCTTGGCGCTGCGGCGCTGGTTGGACGTAACCTCGTTCAATTCAACCTTGAACACTTCGGCCGCCGTGGCGGTGTGCACGTCCAGGTCATTGCGGAAGGCGTTCATCAAGCCTTCGTCCTTGGACAAATGCGCCATGATCCGCAGCTCGATCTGCGAATAGTCCGCCGCCAGCAGCTTATAGCCCTTGGGCGCGACAAACGCCTGGCGAATGCGCCGCCCCTCGGCGGTGCGCACCGGGATGTTCTGCAGGTTCGGGTCGCTGGAGGACAAGCGCCCGGTCGCCGCGACGGCCTGATGGTAAGACGTATGAATACGCCCGGTACGCGGGTTGATCTGTTCCGGCAGGCGGTCGGTATAGGTACTTTTAAGCTTGCTCATGCTGCGGTACTGCATGAGTACCTTGGGCAGCGGGAAATCATCCTCGGCCAGTTTGGCCAGCACTTCCTCAGCCGTGGAGGCCTGGCCCTTGCCGGTTTTTTTCAGCACCGGCATGCCAAGCTTCTCGTACAGGATCGCCCCGAGCTGCTTGGGCGACCCTAGGTTGAATTCTTCACCGGCGATCTCGTACGCCTGGCGCTCCAGTTCAACCATCTTGTTACCCAGTTCGATGCTCTGGATGCCGAGCAGGTCCTTGTCCACCAGTGCGCCCTGGCGCTCGATGCGGGCCAGCACCGGCACCAGCGGGATCTCGATGTCCGTCAGCACACTGGCCAGGCTCGGGATCGCTGCCAGTTGCGCGTACAAGTGCTGATGCAGGCGCAAGGTCACATCGGCATCTTCGGCCGCGTAAGGGCCGGCTTGCTCAAGGGCGATCTGGTCGAACGTAAGTTGCTTGGCGCCTTTGCCGGCGATGTCCTGGAAGCTGACCGTGTCGTGGTCCAGGTATTTCTTCGCCAGGCTGTCCATATCGTGCCGCGTCGCGGTGGAGTTGAGCACGTAGGATTCAAGCATGGTGTCGAAGGCGATGCCGCGCACGGTAATGCCCTGGGCAGGGTCGCCCCCAATGGCGCAGTTGGCCAGGATGTTCATGTCGAACTTGGCGTGCTGGCCCACCTTGAGTTTGGTCGGGTCTTCCAGCAACGGCTTCAAGGCCAGCAGCACGGTGTCGCGGTCCAGTTGTTCCGGTGCACCGATGTAGGCGTGCGTCAGCGGAATGTAGGCAGCCTCATGGGGCTGCACCGCGAACGAAACCCCAACCAATTGCGCCTGCTGGGCGTCGATCCCGGTGGTTTCGGTATCGAAGGCAAACAGCTTGGCGTTGTTGAGCTTCTTCAGCCACAGATCGAACGTGGCCTGGTCAAGAATGGTGGTGTAAACCGTCTCTACGGGCACCGATACCACCGCCTCCACGGGTACCTGCGCGACAGGCGCGACTTCATTGGCCGCCTTCAGCTCGACGCGCTTGGTGTCACGTTGGATCTCGTCGTACCAGCTCTTGAACTCAAGCAGCGTGTACAGCTCCAGCAGCTTTTCGCGATCCGGCTCGATCAGGTGCAAATCGTCCAGCCCGATATCCAGCGGCACATCGATCTTGATCGTCGCCAACTGATAGGACAGGAATGCCATCTCTTTATGCTCTTCCAGCTTGGCCGGCAGGGTCTTGGCCCCCCGGATAGGCAGGGTCGGCACAATATCCAACTGCTCATAAAGCTCTTTGAGGCCACCATTGACCCCAACCAGCAAGCCGGAGGCGGTCTTGGGGCCAATGCCCGGAACGCCGGGAATGTTGTCGGACGAATCCCCCATCAACGCCAGATAGTCGATGATCTGTTCCGGAGCGACGCCGAATTTCTCCTTAACGCCCTCGATGTCCATCGAGCTACCGGTCATGGTGTTGACCAAGGTAATGTGGCCGTCCACCAGCTGCGCCATGTCTTTGTCACCGGTGGAGATCACCACCGGGCGGCTGGCGGCCGCGCTGCTGCGGGCCAGGGTGCCGATCACGTCATCGGCCTCGACGCCCTCGACGCACAGCAACGGGAAGCCAAGAGCGATCACGCTTTGATGCAGCGGCTCGATCTGCAGGCGCATGTCATCGGGCATGCTCGGGCGGTTGGCTTTGTATTCGGCGTACATCTCATCGCGAAAAGTCCCACCCTTGGCGTCGAAAACCACGGCAAATGGGCTGTCCGGGTACTGCTTGCGCAGGCTTTTGAGCATGTTCAACACGCCCTTGACCGCACCGGTGGGCAGGCCTTTGGAGGTGGTCAGCGGTGGCAGCGCGTGGAAGGCGCGGTACAGATAAGAAGAACCGTCCACCAGGACGAGGGGCGCTTGGCTCATGAGCAGGATCAACCTTTTCGGCGGGTCAGGCGCTAGAATAGCCGGACCAATGAAAACAAAGGGACAAGGTTATCATGCGTACATTCAATCGCCTGCTGTTGACCGGTTTGATTGCACTCGCTCCGATGGCTGCCATGGCGGCAGACGATGCCCCTTCGGCAGACCCGGAAGTTACCATTCGCACGGAAGGCGACAAAACCATCCAGGAATACCGCCAAAACGGCTTCCTGTACGCAATCAAGGTCACCCCGAAGGGCGCACCACCGTACTTTCTGGTACGTGCGGACGGCACCGACGCGAACTTCATCCGCTCTGACCAGCCGGATATGCTGATCCCGTCATGGAAGATCTTCGAATGGAAATGATTTCTTAATTTTAACCGGCGCTGCCCACCGCAGCGCCCGTAACGGCAGTTTTAACCATGTCTGTGTTCACCCCCCTGGCTCGGCCCGAGCTGGAAACCTTTCTCGCCCCTTACGGGCTCGGCCGCCTGCTTGATTTCCAGGGGATTGCCGCCGGCAGCGAAAACACCAATTTCTTTATCAGCCTGGAGCAGGGCGAGTTCGTCCTGACCCTGGTTGAGCGTGGCCCGGTGGCAGAAATGCCGTTCTTCATCGAACTGCTCGACGTGCTCCACGACGCCGACCTGCCGGTGCCGTACGCCCTGCGTACCACCGACGGCATCGCTTTGCGCGAACTCAAGGGCAAACCGGCCTTGCTGCAACCGCGCCTGGCGGGCAAGCACATCAAGGAGGCCAATGCGCAGCACTGCGCCCAGGTTGGTGAACTGCTCGGCCACCTGCACCTGGCCACCCAAGGCGAAAAGGTACTTGAACGCAAGACCGACCGTGGCCTGGAGTGGATGCTCAGCGAGGGTGCGCAGCTTATTTCGCACCTCAACGAGACCCAACAACGCCTGCTGCGTGATGCGCTGGCCGAGATCGACGCCCACAAGGCCGACATCCTCGGCCTGCCACGGGCGAATGTGCACGCCGATCTGTTTCGCGATAACGCGATGTTTGAAGGCACGCACCTGACGGGCCTGATCGACTTCTACAACGCCTGTTCGGGGCCGATGCTCTACGACGTGGCCATCGCCTTGAATGACTGGTGCTCGGATGCCGATGGCGTGATTGACGGGCACCGCGCCCGGGCACTGCTGGGCGCCTACGCGGGGCTACGGGCCTTTACCGCGAAGGAAGCCGAGCTATGGCCGACCATGCTGCGGGTGGCGTGCGTACGGTTCTGGCTGTCCCGGCTGATCGCGGCCGAGTCATTTGCCGGGCAGGATGTGTTGATTCATGACCCGGCTGAGTTCGAGCACCGCTTGGCGCAGCGTCAGCAGGTCACGGTCCACCTGCCGTTCGCACTCTAAAAAGCCCTACTCGGTCAATGTGGGAGCTGGCTTGCCTGCGATAGGGGTATCGACTGACACTCCGCTATCGCGGGCAAGCCCGCTCCCACAGGGGTTTTGTGTTGCCTGTTAGAGCGACTCCAGGCAACCGGCGAGGTCATTGCCGAGCTTTTCCAGCACCTGCTCATAACCCTGCGCGGTGGCCGGCGTATAGCCACCCAACGCATCCAACTCCGCCAACTTCACCGGCAACCCGGCAACCAGGGTTTCGGCCAAGCGAGGTCGCAACGGCGGCTCGCTGAACACGCACGTCTTGCCCACTTCCTGCAAACGCGCGCGCATCGCCGCTACGTGCTGAGCGCCCGGCTGTACTTCGGCGGCCACGCTGAACACGCCCGCATGCTTCAAGCCGTACGCCTCTTCGAAGTAATCAAAGGCTTCGTGAAACACGAAGTAGGGCTTGCCATCAACCCCCGCCAAACGCTGCTTCAGGCGCGCATCCAGCGCGTTCAGGCGTTCTTCGAAGGCTTTGGCATTGCTCTGATAACGCTCGGTATTGGCCGGGTCGGCGGCGCTGAGGTCGGCCGCCATCCGTGCGGCGATCACGCGCGCATTGACGGTCGACAGCCACAGGTGCGCATCGACACTGCCTGGGCGGTGGTCGTGATCATGCTCGTCGGCTTCATCGGCATGGGAATGGCTATCTTCGCCGAAAATGCGCAGTTTCATGCCCGGCAGGTCCTGCACGGCCACCGTTGCCGCTGTACGGCCTTTAAGCACACGCGGCAAAAACGTTTCCATGTCCGGCCCAATCCAGTACAGCAGGTCGACCGACTGCACGCGCCGTACGTCGGATGGGCGCAAAGCAAAGTTATGCGGCGACGCCCCCGGCGGCAGCAATACCTCTGGAACAGCCACCCCGTCCTGCACGGCAGCGGCAATCAGTTGCAACGGCTTGATGCTCGTCAGCACCTTGACCTCGGCCTGAGCGGCACCCGCAACGAACAAACTGGTGACAAATACGACAAAAACGGGAAAAAGTCGGGACACGATGACCACTCGATGGCGTAGGAACGGGTAACATAATAACGTCTCTATCAAATATCTGTCGCCGCTCATGCCTAAAACACCGCTTGCCAGCCGTCCCCACGACCACTCTCACTGCGTGCACACCGCATTGTCAGAGGCCGACACCCTGTGCGCGAAGAAAGGCTTGCGCCTGACCGCCTTGCGTCGCCGGGTGCTGGAGCTGGTGTGGCAGAGCCACAAGCCTTTGGGCGCGTACGACATTCTCGGCGTCCTCAGCGAGCAGGACGGCCGCCGCGCCGCACCGCCTACCGTTTACCGTGCACTGGATTTCCTGCTGGAAAACGGCCTGGTGCACCGTATCGCCTCGCTCAACGCCTTTGTCGGTTGCAACCACCCGGAGCACGCGCACCAAGGTCAGTTCCTGATCTGCCGCGAGTGCCACGCCGCCATTGAGCTTGAACAAAAAAGCATCAGCGACGCCATTGTCAAAAGCGCTGCCGACGTTGGCTTCAAGGTCGAGGGGCAAACGGTCGAAGTGGTCGGCCTGTGCGCAGGCTGCCAGGGGGTTTGATGAGCAATGCGTTAATCCGCCTGGAGCAGGTCGGGGTCACGTTCGCCGGGCAAAACGTGCTGGAAAACATCGCACTGAGCGTGGAACCGGGGCAAATCGTCACCCTGATAGGCCCCAACGGCGCTGGCAAGACCACCCTGGTGCGCGCCGTACTCGGGCTGCTCAAGCCACACAGCGGCACGGTTTGGCGCAAGCCCAAGCTGCGCGTGGGTTATATGCCGCAAAAGCTGCATGTGGACCCGACGTTGCCGCTCTCCGTATTGCGCTTCCTGCGCCTGGTGCCCGGCGTAGACCGCGCCCGCGCCCAGGCTGCGCTTAAGGAAGTGGGCGCCGAACACGTCATCGACAACCCCGTGCAAAGCATCTCCGGCGGCGAAATGCAGCGCGTGCTGCTGGCCCGCGCCTTGCTGCGCGAGCCCGAATTGCTGGTACTCGATGAGCCGGTGCAAGGTGTCGATGTCGCCGGCCAGGCCGAGCTGTACAGCCTGATCACCCGCCTGCGCGACCGCCATGGTTGCGGCGTGCTGATGGTCTCCCACGACTTGCACCTGGTGATGAGCACCACCGACCAAGTGGTCTGCCTCAACCGCCACGTGTGCTGCTCCGGCCACCCGGAACAAGTCAGTGGCGACCCGGCGTTCGTGGAGCTGTTCGGCAAGAACGCCCAGAGCCTGGCGATCTATCATCACCACCACGACCACGCCCATGACCTGCATGGCGCCGTCGTCGATACCCCCCACGTTCATGGAGATAGCTGCAAGCATGGCTGATTTTCTGCTCTACGCCCTGCTGGCAGGCTTGGCTTTGGCTCTGGTGGCGGGCCCACTGGGCTCGTTTGTGGTCTGGCGGCGCATGGCCTATTTCGGCGACACCTTGTCCCATGCCGCCTTGCTGGGCGTGGCCATGGGTTTTCTGCTGGATGTAAGCCCGGCCATCGCGGTGACCGTCGGTTGCCTGCTGCTGGCGGTGCTGCTGGTGACCCTGCAGCAACGCCAGCCACTGGCTTCCGACACACTGCTGGGCATCCTTGCGCCCAGTACCTTGTCCCTGGGCCTGGTGGTGCTGAGCTTCATGCATGAAGTGCGCATCGACCTGATGGCCTACCTGTTCGGCGACCTGCTGGCTATCAGCCCCACTGACTTGGCCTGGATCCTCGGCGGCAGCGCTGCCGTGCTGGTGTTGCTGGTGACCCTGTGGCGCCCGTTGCTGGCGATCACCGTGCATGAAGAACTTGCCAAGGTAGAGGGCTTGCCCGTCGCAGGCCTGCGTATGGCGCTGATGTTGCTCATCGCCGTGGTGATTGCTGTCGCGATGAAGATTGTCGGCGTATTGTTGATCACGTCGCTGCTGATCATTCCAGCCGCCGCCGCCCAGCGCCACGCTCGCTCTCCGGAGCAGATGGCGATTGGCGCCAGCCTCCTGGGGATGCTTGCAGTGTGTGGTGGCCTGGCGCTGTCCTGGTTCAAGGACACACCGGCCGGGCCGTCGATTGTGGTTACGGCGGCCGCCCTGTTTCTGCTGAGTTTTGTCCTGCCCCGTCGAGGGGTGTAGACTTGCTCGCTTTTTGCGCAAATAGAGAGTCGCAGGAATGAAGCCGTTCACCTCCCGTTATCTGCTCCTTGCCGCATTTTCACTGCTGCTGGGCGCCTGCCAAAGTACGCCGCCCGCCGCCCCCCAGGCTCCGGATCCGCGCGCTGCGGCCATCGCGCAGCTGGAACAAAACCTGGCCAGCAGCGAATTGGCCACCGCCGAAGACCAGTTGGCCGCACTGCAGGCCCAATCGCCCAACGACCCGGCACTTGAGGCCTACCAGCGTCAATTGGCCGAAGCCTACCTGCAGCGCAGCCAGATCGTGCTGCAAAAGGGCGATGTCAACGCTGCCGCCACGGCCCTGAGCCGTGCCCGCGCCTTGATGCCCAAGGCCCCTGCGCTGACGGGGGGCGTCAACAGCGCCATCAGCCATGCGCGCAAAGCCGAATTGGACCAGGCAGAAGCCGCGTTGAAAGCCGCTGAAGCCAAGCCCGCCGCCAAGGTCATCGACCCGGCAGCGCCGAGCACCACCGTGGCGCTGAACCTGGCGGATGTCGAAGATATGCGCCATCAGTTGGACGCGATCGCCACCGACGTGGTGAATTACCAGTGCGACGTCAGCATCCAGGTGCCACGTACCCAGGATTACCCGTGGCTGGCCACGTTACTGACCAAGCGGGTCAAGCGGATTGATTCGGGGTATGACCTGAAGATTCACCGGCAAATCCTGAAACATATTCCGGCGCAGGTTGTGCTGATTCCGCGCAAGGCGGACTAAAAGCATCGCAGGCAAGCCAGCGCTGGCTTGCCTGCGATGAAGACCTAACAAACAACCGATAAGTTAAGCCGGAATCGCCTTGGATTTCGGCTCACGCTCCCACACTCGATGCTGGGCAATCGCCGCAAAGAAGGCCTTGAACGCCTTGGCATCCGCGCCCACGATCAACCCTGCATCCGCCTCCAGTTTCAGCAGATCCAGCAAGGGTTTCACATCACTGGCTACCGCAATCGCCTTCAGGTGTTTGTAGGCTTCCAGTACGTAATGCAACGCCACACCATCACCGCTCAGCGCCTTCACGGACTCCTTGCCGCCTGGGATAAACACTGCGTCGAAGGCAATGGACGGCATGCCTTCCATCGAGGCGTCGACCGGCAGCGTCTTGCCCTGCGCAGTGGTCACAGGCGCCGAAGTAGGCCCCAACAACTTGGCATGAGCGCCTTCTGCTTCCAACGCTGCTTTTAGCGCGTCAATGGCCGCACCATCAACGCCGTTGGCTGCCAGAATCGCCACTTTGCGCGTTTTAATATCGCCCGATAGCAAGTTCACCTGGCTCAAGGCTGGCGACTCTTTCAACGACGTTTCACGGGCAGGCACCGTGCCCTTGGTTGGCGCTGGCAAGCCCAGGTTCTGCGCAACGCGCTTGGCCAGCTCCAGATCGATATTGGCCAGGATCTCGTTGACCTGACGCGCACGGATGAACTCGCGCTCCACCTTGCCCAGCTCAAAGCTGTAGGCCGCGATAATGTGCTCTTTCTCGTGGTGGCTCATGCTGTTGTAGAACAGCGTGGCCTGGGAGAAATGGTCACCGAAGGATTCGCTGCGCTCACGTACTTTGTTGGCATCGACGCGCTCGTAGTAGGACTCAAAGCCACCATCGGTAGGACCAGCAGGGGTTTCCTTCGGCCAGCCACCATCAATGGAGTTTGGTTCGTAGGACGCACGGCCTTTATCGATCACCGTACGATGCTGAGCGTCGCGCTGGCCGTTATGGAACGGCACGACAGGCCGGTTGATTGGAATCTCATGAAAGTTCGGCCCGCCCAGTCGGCTGATCTGGGTATCGGTGTAGGAAAAAAGACGGCCCTGCAGCAACGGGTCGTTGGTGAAGTCGATGCCCGGCACGATGTGGCCTGGGCAGAACGCAACCTGCTCGACTTCAGCGAAGAAGTTGTCCGGGTTACGGTTGAGCACCATTTTGCCCAGCGGCGTGATCGGTACCAGCTCTTCGGGAATGATCTTGGTCGGGTCGAGCAAGTCGAAATCGAACTTATGCTCGTCTTCTTCGGCCACGATCTGCACGCCCAACTCCCACTCGGGGTAATCGCCGCTTTCAATCGCTTCCCACAAGTCACGACGGTGGTAGTCAGTATCTTTACCGGCCAGCTTTTGCGCCTCATCCCATACCAGCGAGCAGGTGCCGACTTTCGGACGCCAGTGGAATTTCACGAAGCTGGACTTACCTTCGGTATTAATCAACCGGAAGGTGTGCACCCCAAAGCCCTGCATGGCGCGCAGGCTTTTTGGAATGGCGCGGTCGGACATGGCCCAGATCACCATGTGCGCCGACTCCGGTTGCAGCGAGACAAAGTCCCAGAACGTATCGTGGGCCGAACCGCCGGTAGGGATCTCGTTATGAGGCTCGGGTTTCACCGCGTGGACGAAGTCTGGAAATTTGATCGCATCCTGGATGAAAAACACCGGCATGTTGTTGCCCACCAGGTCGAAGTTGCCTTCGTCGGTGAAGAACTTCACGGCAAACCCGCGAACGTCGCGCACGGTATCACCGGAACCGCGCGGGCCCTGCACCGTGGAAAAACGCGCGAACACTGGGGTTTTATGCTCAGCCGTGCGCAGGAAACCTGCCTTGGTCAGCGCCGAATGGTCGCCGTAACTCTGGAAATAGCCATGGGCGCCCGTACCACGGGCATGCACGATGCGCTCCGGGATGCGCTCATGGTCGAAGTGCGTGATCTTTTCACGCATGATGAAGTCTTCGAGCAGCGACGGGCCGCGAGCGCCAACTTTGAGGCTGTTCTGGTTATCGGAAATCTTCACGCCCTGATTAGTGCGCAGGGCCTGGCCGGTCGCATCGGAACGGAATTCTTCCAACGCCTGCAGTTTGGCGTTGGTGTTGCCACGGTCCAGGGTATCGGTACCCGCAAGTTCACTCTTGGGCGGGGTGGCTGGCTTCTTGGTACTCATCAGTCAAAACTCCTTATTCAAAGTGGCCAGAGCGGTCCCCGGCTCGTTTGAGCAAAACCCCAGGCACGGCACCTGGGAAATCGAGTTGCTTAAGTAGTGACTGACTCGGTTTTGCACCGTTCCTTTTTTATGACCTTTGATCGCGTTATTGCCAAATGACTGGATGAATACGAAATAAATGCTAAGAAACGCTATACGGACAGGCTAAAATGCGCGCCCGGCTAACCGCTGATCCCTTTTCAATGCGCCCCACAAGGTTCGCTACGTGATCGAGTTTCAAAACGTCCACAAAACCTACCGCGTCGCCGGTAAGGATATTCCCGCCCTGCACCCCACCAGCCTGCGCGTCGAGAACGGCCAGGTGTTTGGCCTGATTGGCCACTCGGGTGCCGGTAAAAGCACCCTGCTGCGCCTGATCAACCGCCTGGAAGAGCCCAGTGGCGGCCAGATCAAGGTGGATGGCGAAGAAGTTACTGCGCTAGACGCCAACGGCCTGCGGCGCTTTCGCCAGCAGGTCGGCATGATCTTCCAGCACTTCAACTTGCTGGCGTCCAAGACCGTGGCCGACAACGTCGCGCTGCCGCTGACCCTGGCCGGTGAACTGTCGCGCAAGGAAATCGACCAACGCGTGGCTGAACTGCTCGCCCGCGTCGGCCTGTCGGACCACGCCAAGAAGTACCCGGCACAGTTGTCCGGCGGCCAGAAACAGCGCGTCGGCATCGCCCGAGCCCTGGCGACCAAGCCAAAAATCCTGCTGTGCGACGAAGCCACCAGCGCCCTCGACCCGCAAACCACGGCGTCGGTCCTGCAATTGCTGGCCGAGATCAACCGCGAGCTGAACCTGACCATCGTGTTGATCACCCATGAAATGGACGTGATCCGCCGCGTATGCGACCAGGTCGCAGTGATGGACGCCGGCGTGATCGTCGAGCAAGGCTCGGTGGCCGACGTGTTCCTGCACCCCAAGCACCCGACCACCAAACGCTTCGTACAAGAAGCTGAACAAGTGGACGAAGGCGAGCAGCGCGACGACTTTGCCCATGTGCCAGGCCGTATCGTGCGCCTGACGTTCCAAGGGGACGCGACCTACGCGCCACTACTGGGTACCGTCGCCCGGGAAACCGGGGTGGACTACAGCATCCTTGCCGGTCGTATCGACCGCATCAAAGACATCCCTTACGGGCAACTGACCCTCGCCGTCACCGGCGGTGACATGGAAGCCGCGTTTGCACGCTTCACCGCCGCCGACGTTCACATGGAGGTGCTGCGCTGATGGACGTTTTCCTGAGTTTCTTCGCCAATATCGACTGGTCTGAAATCTGGCTCGCCACCGGCGACACCATGACCATGCTGTTCGGCTCACTGTTCTTCACCGTGCTGCTGGGCCTGCCCCTGGGCGTGCTGTTGTTCCTGACCAGCCCGCGCCAGCTGTTCGAACAAAAAGGCCTGTACGCGCTGCTGTCGCTGATTGTAAACATCCTGCGCTCGCTGCCATTCATCATCCTGCTGATCGTGATGATTCCGTTCACGGTACTGATCACCGGCACGTCCCTGGGTGTGGCCGGCGCGATCCCTCCGCTGGTCGTCGGCGCCACACCATTCTTTGCGCGCCTGGTGGAAACCGCTCTGCGCGAAGTGGACCGTGGCATCATCGAAGCCACCCAGGCCATGGGCGCTACCACCCGCCAGATCATCACCAACGCCCTGTTGCCCGAAGCCCGCCCTGGCATCTTCGCAGCGATTACGGTGACGGCGATTACACTGGTTTCCTACACCGCAATGGCTGGTGTGGTCGGTGCTGGCGGCCTGGGCGACCTGGCCATCCGTTTTGGCTACCAGCGCTTCCAGACCGATGTGATGGTGGTCACGGTGGTGATGCTGTTGATTCTGGTGCAAATTCTGCAAACCGTCGGCGACCGGCTGGTGGTGCACTTTTCTCGTAAATAACGGCCATTGCCGGCACACAGCCGGCAGATGCCCGAACAAGGAGCTTGCTGGATGAAAAAACTACTGGTTGCTTTCGCCGCCGTGGCTGCGTTTTCCGCCCACGCCGAGACCATTACGGTCGCTGCTTCGCCGGTGCCTCACGCCGAAATCTTCGAATTCGTGAAGCCTGCCCTGGCCAAAGAAGGCGTGGACCTGAAGGTCAAAGTCTTCACCGACTACGTGCAGCCGAACGTACAGGTGGCTGAGAAACGCCTGGACGCCAACTTCTTCCAGCACCAGCCGTACCTGGATGAATTCAACAAGGCCAAAGGCACTCACCTGGTGAGCGTCGGCGCCGTGCACCTGGAACCGCTGGGCGCTTACTCCAGCAAGTACAAAAAACTGGCCGACCTGCCTGACGGCGCCAATGTGGTGATCCCGAACGACGCCACCAACGGCGGCCGTGCCTTGCTGCTGCTGGCCAAGAACGGCCTGATCACCCTGAAGGACCCGACCAACATCCTGTCGACCATCAAGGACATCACCGGCAACGATAAAAAACTCAAATTCCGCGAACTGGAAGCCGCCACCCTGCCGCGCGTGCTGACCCAGGTCGACCTGGCGCTGATCAACACCAACTACGCCCTGGAAGCCAAGCTGGACCCGTCCAAGGATGCTCTGGTGATCGAAGGCAGCGATTCGCCTTACGTGAACATCCTGGTAACCCGCGAAGACAACAAAGATGCAGACGCGGTGAAGAAGCTGGTTGCAGCCCTGCACACGCCTGAAGTGAAGAAATTCATCGAAGAGAAGTACAAAGGCGCGATCAAGCCAGCGTTCTGACCCCGCCCGATCTGATCGTTCCCACGCTCCGCGTGGGAACGCCTCTTGTGACGCTCTGCGTCACGCTTGGGGACGCAGAGCGTCCCTAACTGCGTTCCCACGCAGGGCGTGGGAACGATCATCAGGTGCTCAATTGCGCTGCAGCAACCCCGGCAACTGCGCCACCAACTTCTGGTTGTTCAACGGCGCACGAATAAACCCACGCTGGGTACCATCCGGGCCGATCAGTGCCAGGTTACCGCTGTGGTCGACGGTGTAGTTCGGCTTGCTGGTATCCGCCGGAATGAAGGGAATGCTCACCGCATTCGAAACCTTCTGCACATCCTCTACGTTCGCGCCCGTCAGGCCTTGGAACTGTGGGTCGAAGTAACCCAGGTACTGCTTTAGCTGCACCGGGGTATCGCGGTGCGGATCGACGCTGACCAGGATCACCTGCAACTTATCCACAGCCTCTTTAGGCAGTTCGCTCTTGATCTGGCGAAGCTGGGCGAGGGTGGTCGGGCAGATATCCGGGCAGAAGGTGTAGCCAAAAAACAGCAGGCTCCATTTGCCCTTCAACTCATTGACCAGCACCGGCTGGCCTTCCTGGTCGGTCATCGTCACCGCCGGCAACTGACGGCTTTGTGGCAGCAGAATGATGCCCGCGTCGATCAGCGCGGTGGGATCGCCCTGGCCTTTGCCCGAGAGCACTTTGTTGACGGTCAGGCCCATGATCAACGCCACCAGGGCCACGAGGATGAAGACGGTTTTTTGAGTTCGAGTCATAGGTTCAACAATAAGTAGTGGTCTACGAGCAGGGCGATAAACAGCAGCAGCAAGTACCAGATAGAGTACTTGAACGTGTTGATCGCCGCGTGCGGCTGGCTGCCACGGTACAACACCCAGGCCCATTGCAGAAAGCGCGCACCCAATACCAGCGCACAGGCCAGGTAGAGCAGCCCGCTCATGTGGATAACGTAGGGCATCAGGCTCACCGCCAGCAGGGCGAAGGTGTACAGCAGGATATGCACCTTGGTGTAGTGCTCGCCATGGGTGACCGGCAGCATCGGGATGTCGGCCTTGGCGTATTCCTCTTTGCGGTGAATAGCCAGGGCCCAGAAGTGTGGCGGGGTCCAGGCGAAGATGATCAGCACCAGCAGCAAGGGTTCGGCACTCACATGCCCGGTGACAGCCACCCAGCCCAGCAGCGGCGGCGCCGCACCGGCCAGACCGCCGATGACGATATTCTGCGGCGTGGCTCGCTTGAGAAAGCCGGTGTAGATCACCGCATAACCCAGCAGCGAAGCCAAGGTCAGCCAGGCCGCCAGCGGGTTGGTGAACGCCAGCAGCAGGGCCAACCCTGCAATCGCCAGGAACAACGCAAACGCTAACGCCGCCATCGGCGAGACACGCCCCTCAGCCATCGGTCGTTTGTGAGTGCGCGCCATCACGGCATCAATCCGTCGATCGACCACATGGTTCACCGCCGCCGCGCCGCCGGCACACAGGGCAATGCCAAGGTTGCCGAACACCAGCACGGTCCAGGGCACCCCGGCGCGGGTGGCGAGGAACATGCCCACCAGCGAGGTGATCAGCATCAGCACCACGACTTTGGGCTTGGTCAGCTCCAGATAGTCACGCCAGATCGCCCGGTCGCGACGTGCGCCGATCACGGTCGCCATGGCAGTTCTCCTTTAAGAGTCATCAGGCCCGCCCCCTGTTTGCGCAGGATAAAACGCCAGCCGAACAGACGCGGGTGACGCACCCGAACCAGGCTGGTGCGCGCGTGGTAATTGACCAGCACCAGCGTCAACAACAACGTTGCCCCGCCAGCGTTGTGCGCGACCGCCACCGGCAGCGGCAGGCCGAACGCCACATTGCTCAGCCCCAGGCAGATTTGCGCGGCCAGGGCGATCAACAGCAGGCCGGCCAGGCGCGTCATCCCCACTGCCCGCAGTTGCCAGGCCAAGCCGAGCAACACCAGCGTGACCAGCACGGCGCCGATGCGATGCGTCAGGTGGATAGCAGTGCGCGCCTCGCTGTCGAGCTGCCCGCCCAGGTAATTGGGGCCGATGTGCTGGGTCAGGTGAAAGCCATTGGCAAAGTCCGCCGTCGGCCACCACTGACCATGGCAGGTAGGCAAATCGACACAGGCCACCGCTGCGTAGTTGGAACTGACCCAGCCGCCCAGGGCGATCTGCCCGATCACCAGCACCAGGCCCGCCGTTGCCCAATACTGCAGGCGCTTGGGCACGACCAACGCCGGCAGTACACCAGACAGCCGCAGCGTCAGCAGAAACAGCAGGCTCAAGGTCGCAAAGCCGCCCAAAAGATGCCCCGTGACCACTTGCGGCCAGAGCTTCAAGGTCACGGTCCACATGCCAAACGCCGCCTGGGCGAATACCACCGCCAGCAGGAACAGCGGCAGCTTCAATGGCTGGCCCGGATCACGTCGATGACGCCACGAACGCGCCGCCAGCAGCGCGATCATCAGGCCCAGGCTGCCCGCGAAGTAGCGATGGGTCATCTCGGCCCAGCCTTTGTCGGCCTCCACCGGCGTATCAGGAAAGTGCAACTCGGCATGGGCCAGTTGGGCTTCGCTTTGGGGCACGCTGATAAAGCCATAGCAACCCGGCCAGTCCGGGCAGCCGAGGCCGGCGTGGGTCAGGCGGGTATAGGCGCCGAGCAGTACGACAAACAACGCCAGCAAGGTGGCAAACAGCGCGAGGCGAAATCCAGGCTTGGCCATGACGGTGCCCTTATCCGATGTTCGACAGTTTCAACAGCAGGCGCAGGTCGTTGAGCAAGTCCTTGCCCTTGACCTTGGCGTCGTAGCGCAGCACCAGATTGCCGTGAGGGTCGACGATCCACAGTTGCGCATCGCCGGGTGCGGCAGCGTTCCTGGCAAAGGTCGACACATCCAGCGGGTAGCGCTGCAGCTGTGGATATTCGGCCTTGAGCTTGGCCTCGTATTCGCGGCTCAAAGGTTGCGCGCCGGCCAGGGCATGGCTGGCACGGGACGCATCACGGCCAAGGCTGATCTGCAGCTGACGCGCCAGGTACACCAGTTGCTGGCAATCGGCAGCGCAGGCGGTGGGGGCGGTGACCAGCAGTTGCCAGCGCTGTTCATCGGCCTGCACACCGATGTCGGCGCGGGTCTGGCCGTTGCCGATCAGTTCGCCGTGGTAGCTGCGGCTGTCCGGCACCCAGAACTGCAATTTGTACATGAAGGTGGCTAGCGCCATCGGGCCGATCACCATCATCAGGATCAAAATCAGCTGCCAGCGACCCTTGCGCCGATCAGGCGTGTCAGATGTGCTGGGTGGATTCATGGCCGCTCCCATGGGGCTTCTCCTTTTTGTTATGCCATCCGAGGTAGAGGTAAAGCGCCAGCAACGCCACGGCCATGGCGAACCATTGCACGGCGTAGGCCAGGTGTTTTTCCGGGCCCATGGCGACGATGGGCCACTGGGTTTCGTAGGTACCGGGGCCCGCTTCGGCACGCAGTTCATAGGCAAAACCGCTGCGCTCCAGTTCGTCCCACAGCGCGGCGGGGTGCAGTGCGGTCAGCAGGCGCGGCCACTGCGTGCTGGCGGGGTCGGCATGCAATTGGAAGGTCTGGCCAGGGGCCACGTACACCCAGGCGTCGAGGTTCAGCGTCTGTTCAGGGGTAGTAAAGGCGGGCGCGATACGCCGGTCCGGCCAGGGCAGCCAGCCGCGATTGAGCAACAGCCATTGGCCGCTGGCCTGGTCATGGAAGGGTTGCAGCAACTCGACGCCGGCCTTGCCGTCACGCATGCGGTTATCCAGCAATACGCTGTGTTCGCCATCCAGTTGCCCGCGAAGATGAACGCGACGGAAGGCCGGATCAGCCATGTCATTGAGTTGCGCACTGCTGACCGGCTCAGCCGCGCGGCGCTCGGCATAACGGTCTACCAGCAGTTGCTTTTCGTGCCCACGGGACAGTTGCCAGAACCCCAGGCCCACCATCAATGGCAGCAACACCAGCACCACCAGCGTCGGCGCGATGCCCGGACGAAAGCGTTGCAGGGCACTGGCTATACTCGATCTCATCGCCCCTCCTTCAATAAGCCCGGAGCCAGACCATGCTCAAAGCCGCCATTGCCCTGATGCTGATCGCGACCGTCGTGAGCCTGTTCAGTGGCTTGTTCTTCCTGGTCAAGGACGAGAGCAACTCCAACCGCCTCGTCACTGCCTTGACCGTGCGTGTCACGCTGGCCGTGATCACCGTGGGCTTGATCGCCTGGGGCTTTTTCAGCGGCCAACTGGTCTCTCATGCGCCGTGGTAAGCGGCGTCACAGCACATACACGAAGAAAAACAGCCCGATCCACACCACGTCCACAAAGTGCCAATACCAACTGGCCGCCTCAAAACCGAACTGGTGCTCGGCATTGAAATGCCCACGCAGGATGCGCATCAGCATCACAAACAAAATAATGGTGCCGATGGTCACGTGGGCGCCGTGAAAGCCCGTGAGCATGAAGAACGTGGCGCCGTACACACCTGAGCCCAGGGTAAGGCCCAGCTCTTTGTAGGCGTGGATGTATTCCTCAGCTTGGAACCCAAGAAACGCCAGGCCCAGCAGCACGGTGATCGCCAGCCAGAGTTTCAGTGCACCACGATGGCCTTTGCGCAGGGCATGATGGGCAATGGTGATGGTCACGCTGGAACTCACCAGCAGGATGGTGTTGACCAATGGCAGGCCCCAGGGGCTGATGGTGCCTTTGGGCGCAGGGTAGAGCTTGGGGTCGGGGTTGTTCAGCAGGGGCCAGGCAAACTCAAAGTTCGGCCACAGCATGTGGGCGATGCCCTTGGGGCCCTCGCCCGCCAACCAAGGCCCGGCCCAGACGCGCACGTAGAACAGCGCACCAAAAAAGGCGATGAAGAACATCACCTCCGAAAAGATGAACCACGTCATGCCCCAGCGGAACGAGCGGTCCATCTGCGCGCTGTACAGCCCGGCGCGGCTCTCCTTGATCACCGCGCCAAACCAGCCAAACAGCATGTAGGCCAGCAACAAACCACCCACGAAAAAGATCCACGGCCCGTGGGATTCGGGGCGGGCGGCCTTCAAGTCGTTGAACCACACGGCCAGGCCATACACGGTGACCAGCAGGCCAATCGTGGCAATTATTGGCCATTTGCTTTGCGCTGGTACGTAGTACGTATCATGAGTCGACATGTATTCGCTCTCCTGATTGAGGGGGCAAACAGTAGCTAGCCCCCGGTCCTGACGGCCACGGGCGGCTGGCGCGCAGTGATATCGAACAGCGTGTACGCCAGGGTCAAATGCTTCACATCCTTGGGCATCGCGCGGTCGACGATGAAACGTACGGGCATCTCAATGCGCTCACCGGGCTGCAACACTTGCTGGGTGAAGCAAAAGCATTCGGTCTTGTGGAAGTACATCGCGGCTTCGGCCGGGGAAATACTGGGTATCGCCTGGGCGGTCATCGGCTTATCGGTGGGGTTGTAGGCCACGAACAGCATCTCGTTGACTGCACCGGGGTTGACCACAATCTCATCGGCCTTGGAATGAAATTCCCAGACCATGTCGATGGCGTTGGTGGACAGGAACTGCACCCGCACCTGGCGCGAGGGGTCGACCATTTGCTCACCTTCGTACTGCCCGGCGGTCTTGCCGTTGATGCCGAATGCCTTGCACATCACGTCATAGATCGGCACCAGGGCGAAGCCGAAGGCGAACATTGCCAGCACCAGGATCAGCAGGCGGGTGACCAGGCGCTTGAGCGGTACGGAGTCAGCCATGGCGCCCACCCGAGCCGAACTCGGTCAATGTGGGAGCGGGCTTGCTCGCGAAAGCGGTTTCATAGCTAACGAAAACGTTGACTGACACACCGTCTTCGCGAGCAAGCCCGCTCCCACACTGATCCGGTTCGCAACGCAACAGTCTGTTCATTTGACCTCCGGCGGCGTTGTAAACGTGTGATACGGCGCCGGCGAGGGCACGCTCCATTCCAGGCCCTCGGCGCCATCCCACGGCTTGGCCGGCGCAGGCGAGCCGCCACGGATGCACTTGATGACAATGAACAGGAAGAAGATCTGCGTGGCGCCAAACATGAAGGCCCCGATGGACGAGACCATGTTGAAGTCAGCGAACTGCAGGTTGTAGTCCGGCACCCGACGCGGCATACCGGCCAGCCCTACGAAGTGCATGGGGAAGAACGCCATGTTCATGCCCACGAAAGACAACCAGAAGTGCAGCTTGCCCAAGGTTTCGTCGTACATGTGGCCGGTCCATTTCGGCAGCCAGTAGTAGGCCGAGGCGAAGATCCCGAAGATCGCGCCGGGCACCAGTACGTAATGGAAATGCGCCACCACGAAGTAGGTGTCGTGGTACTGGAAGTCCGCCGGGGCAATCGCCAGCATCAGCCCGGAAAAACCGCCGATGGTGAACAGGATCACAAAGGCCACCGCAAACAACATCGGCGTCTCGAACGTCAGTGAGCCTTGCCACATGGTGCTGACCCAGTTGAACACCTTCACCCCGGTGGGCACGGCGATCAGCAGGGTGGCGTACATGAAGAACAGCTCACCCACCAGCGGAATGCCCACCACGAACATGTGGTGCGCCCACACGATGAACGACAGGAACGCGATGCTCGCAGTGGCGTAGACCATCGAGGTGTAACCGAACAGCGGCTTGCGCGAGAAGGTCGGGATGATCGAGCTGACGGCGCCAAAGGCCGGCAGGATCATGATGTACACCTCGGGATGCCCGAAGAACCAGAACACATGCTGGAACAGCACCGGATCGCCACCACCGGCCGCACTGAAGAAGCTGGTGCCAAAGTGGATGTCCATCAGCATCATGGTCACGCAACCCGCCAGTACCGGCATCACCGCGATCAGCAGGAACGCGGTGATCAGCCAGGTCCACACGAACAGCGGCATTTTCATCAGGGTCATGCCCGGCGCGCGCAGGTTGAGGATGGTGGCGACCACGTTGATTGCACCCATGATCGAACTGATGCCCATCAGGTGAATGGCAAAGATAAAGAACGTCACGCTTTCCGGCGCATAGGTGGTGGAGAGCGGGGCATAGAAGGTCCAACCGAAATTCGGCCCACCGCCGGGTGTGAACAAGGTAGACACCAGCAGCAGAAACGCGGCCGGCAGCAGCCAGAAACTGAAGTTGTTCATGCGCGGCAGGGCCATGTCCGGCGCGCCGATCATCAGTGGGATCATCCAGTTGGCCAGGCCGACAAACGCCGGCATCACCGCGCCGAACACCATGATCAGGCCGTGCATGGTGGTCATCTGGTTGAAGAACGCCGGTTGCACGATCTGCAGGCCTGGCTGAAACAACTCGGCGCGGATCACCATGGCGAACGAGCCGCCGAGCAGGAACATGGTGAAGGCAAACCACAGGTACATGGTGCCGATGTCTTTGTGGTTGGTGGTCAGCACCCAGCGCATCAAGCCTTTGGCGGGGCCGTGGGCATGGTCGGCATGACCATGGTCGATCACAGTGCTCATGGCCGTTCTCCTGCAAGCGAGTGAGCGGGGCGATTCAGGGCATTGGCAATGAAAGTCGTCATTTGCTTTCCGCCTGTTTCAGAGCCAGCACGTCTTTGGGCGTGACCATGTCGCCTTTGTTATTGCCCCAGGCGTTACGCTCATAGGTCACCACGGCGGCGATATCCACTTCAGAGAGCTGCTTGCCGAAGGCTGCCATCGCGGTGCCGGGCTTGCCGTGATACACGATGCTCAGATGGTCTTTGGCCGGCCCGGTGGCGATTTTCGAGCCCTTGAGCGCTGGGAACATCGGTGGCAGGCCTTGGCCCTCAGCCTGGTGACAGGCCACGCAGGTGGTGTGATAGACCTTGTCGCCACGGGCCACCAGCTCGTCCAGCGTCCACTCCTTGGAGGTCAGTTCCTTGAGCTTGGCCGCCTCCTCCTTGCGCTCGCCCAGCCAGGTGTCGTAGTCAGCCTTGGACTTGACCTCAACCACGATGGGCATGAAGCCATGGTCCTTGCCACACAGTTCGGCGCACTGGCCACGGTAGATGCCGGGCTTCTCGACGCGGGTCCAGGCCTCGTTGACGAAGCCGGGGATGGCGTCGCGCTTGACCGCAAAGGCCGGCACCCACCAGGAGTGGATCACATCGGCGGCGGTCACCAGAAAGCGCACCTTGGCGCCCACCGGCAATACCAGCGGCTGGTCGACTTCCAACAGGTAGTGTTCGCCCTTGGTGGCCTGGTTATGGATCTGCTCGGCGGGCGTGGCCAGGTTGCTGAAGAACTCCACGTCCTGCCCCAGGTATTTGTAGTGCCACTTCCACTGATAGCCGGTGACCTGGATATCGATATCCGATTCACTGCTGTCGTAGATGTTGATCAGGGTCTTGGTGGCCGGAATGGCCATGGCCACCAGAATCAGCAAGGGCACCACCGTCCAGAGGATTTCCACGGTGGTGCTTTCGTGGAACTTGGCCGCTACCTGGCCCGTGGATCGACGGTGCAGGATCATCGACCAGAACATCGCGCCAAACACGACGATGCCGATCACCACACAGATCCAGAAAATGGTCATGTGCAGGTCAAACACAGCGTGGCTGACTTCAGTAGCCCCTGGCGCCATATTCGTAGTCCAGGCGGCGTGCGCCTGGCCGAATACCGACCACAACAGGAGGCCCATCCAAACGTGTGGATGTCGCGTCATTGCGGGTTCCCCTTTATGTTTCTTGTTATCCCGCCGGTTTGCACCTGCGGCGAAGGGAGCGGCTTCCATACTGCTTACAACCGCCAAGCCTTGCCTGCGTCATGCAGTTGGGCGTCATCAGCTAATTGCGTACAAAATCGAGTATAGACAGCCGTAGCAACCCCGCAATGTGTGGGGGCAAATGAATAGAAACAGACAGACGGAGCCCGTAAAATGGGCGGCGGAATCGTTTATCCGACGAACGATGGCATTTCGATATAACCCCTGCCTATAACCATGAAATAATTATGACAAATGCGTCTTAGGCGCTCGTATAAACGAACTACCTTGTCTTTTCCCTTTTCCTACGCCTGCTTCACTGGAGCCCTCATGAACACCGCCGCATTGCGCGAGCAGATTTCCCGTGCCCATCAACACGAAGCCACCACCGGCCAACTTGCCATTCAGCTAGAACAACAATTGCCGCACCTGCACTCGGCCATTTCTCTGGCTGAGGGCGATCGCAACATCGTCATGACGCGTTTTGTGACCGCTTACATCGACCTGGTTCCTGATTTGCTCGACGCCGCCAATGACGTGGCCCGTGAGGCCGGGATTGAAAGCCAGATCAAGCCGGTACTGAAAATCGCTGAACATTTCTTCCTGCAGCCGCCCGCGATCCTGGCCGGCCACGACGGCCTTGATGGCCTGCTGGATGAGGCCTACCTGGCGCATCGCCTGGTCGAAGAAGTGAACGATCTGTACATCAAGCATTTCGGCCAGCCGCTGATTCCAGCGGATACCACCGTGGCCAACGTGATCGCCCATCGACTGATCGGTGAAGACTTCGCCAACCAATTGGATGAAGCCGTGCACCTGGCGGTGGATGAGATGCTTAACGAGGAAAGCTTTGCGCTGGAGTCGGTCGAGGCCTATCGCGAACAGCTCAAGAGCCCGCTGACCGAAGCGTCCTGGAAGCGCTGGCCATGCCTGTCGCGCCAGCTCGGGGTTGAGCTGACACTGGATCAGCCAGCATAAATCACAGCTCCAACAGGGGAGCTGAACACGCTTTTTGTAGGAGCGAGCTTGCTCGCGAAAAACTCACAGACGCCGCGTTTACTCAGCAAGCACGCGTTATCGTTAGGGTTTTTCGCGAGCAAGCTCGCTCCTACAAAGAACCGGGTGTTGTGCTGTTCAGGCAGGCGCTGAGCCGATCCCCACTGTCGTTCTCACCCGACCTTCCAACCGACGCTTCAACCCACGCGCCTCGATCACCAACGTCGAGCCCTTGGCCGCATTGGCCCGGCCCCATTCTTCCAGCAACTCCAGGCAAGAGTGGTCGATGTAACTCAAGTTGCTCAGCGGCACATGCAAGGTGGTCCCCGCAGGCACAGCCGACAGCACCTGAGTCAACGCCGGCACCTTCAGAAAGGTCGCCGCCCCCGTCAAACGCAGCTCCATCTCACCTTCCTGGGGCAGGTCGATCAGGCTGACTTTCAGGCGCGAAGCCTTGAAGGCCAACTTGAGCAATGTGAGCCCGAAGCCCACCAGCACGCCAGTCAGCAAATCGGTAAAGATAATTGCCAGCGCGGTGGCCGCGTAGGTGAACATCGGCATCCGCCCATAACGCCCCAGCGCCTTGAACGCCTTGACGTCCACCAGCTTGATGCCGGTGTACACCAGCACACCCGCCAGGCTCGCGACCGGAATGCTTTGCAGCACGCTCGACAGCAACAGTACGAAGCCCAGCAGCCACAGGCCATGGAACATCGCCGACAGACGCGTGGTAGCACCGGCCTGGACGTTAGCCGAGCTGCGTACGATCACACCGGTCATTGGCAATGCCCCCACCAGGCCGCAAAGCATGTTGCCGACCCCTTGGGCCGACAATTCCTTGTCGAAATCGGAACGTTGACCACTGTGCATGCGGTCCACCGCTGCGGCAGACAGCAGGGTTTCGGCACTGGCAATAAACGCTACGGCGAATGCCGCGATCAGCAGCTGTGGATCAGCCAGGTTCAGCAAGTCGCTGGGGCGCAGCCAGTCGATAGCGTCCGCCAGGTTTTCCGGGACCTCCACGCGCTTGACCTGCAGCGCCAGCACCAGGCTGGCGACGGTCGCCAGGCCCACGCCAAGCAACGCACCCGGCACAAACCGTAGTGGTTGCGGGCGGAATTTGTCCCACAGGTACATCACCAACATCGTCGACAAGCCGAGTACGCCAGCCTGCCAGCCGAGCCCGCCGCCGAAGGTCGGAATCGCTTCAGCCAGCGCTGCCGGGAAGCCTGCCAGGTTATCCAGCCCTGACGGCTTGGGCGCGCCGTCGAGCATCACATGGATCTGCGACAACACGATCAACACGCCAATCCCGGCCAACATGCCGTAGACCACCGCCGGGGCGGTAACGCGAAACCAGCAACCCAGGCGCAAACGCCCGGCCACCAGTTGCAGGAAGCCGGCCAGCAACAGGATCGGCCCCAGCATCAGCATGCCGTGCTGGCGCACCAGTTCGAACACCAACACCGCCAGACCTGCCGCCGGGCCGCTGACCTGCAGCGGCGAGCCGGCCAGCCAGCCCACCACCAGGCCACCGATGATGCCTGTGATCAGGCCCTTGGCCGGCGGCATGCCGGACGCGATTGCGATGCCCATGCACAGTGGCAAGGCGACCAGAAAAACAACCACCGAGGCGAGCAGCTCCCGTGGCAATACAGCTTTCAATTGAGCAGCACGCATGATGACTCTCCCGAGGCATTCGCCGGGCGCGGTAAAGCCTGGCTGCATCCATGGCAGCCACCGCATTACCCGGCAGGGAAGTGTTTTAGAAGCGCGCTTTAGGCGTCGCTGAAGGGATCGGCTCGGTGCCGTTCAGCGGTCGGAACGCCGCTTTGTCCGCATCGTAGGCCCGTATTTCGCTGGTCTCGATGTTGTAGATCCAACCATGGATAAACAAATGACCATTGGCCATGCGCGAAGCCACGGAAGGGTGGGTGCGCAAGTGTTGCAGCTGGGCGATGACGTTTTCTTCGGTCAGCACCGCCATGCTCTCGCCTTCGTTGGCGCAGTCGCAGTTGTCATGGACCATGGTCTTGGCGACCTCGGCGTGACGCAGCCAGGCCTTGACCGTCGGCATCTTTTCCAGGCTGTCGGGGTTGAGCACGGCACGCATGGCGCCGCAGTCCGAATGCCCGCACACGATGATGTGCTGTACGCCAAGGGCGAGCACCGCGTATTCGATAGCCGTGGAAACACCGCCGTTCATCTGGCCGTAGGGCGGCACCACGTTACCGACGTTACGGGTCACGAACAGGTCGCCTGGGGAGCTTTGGGTGATCAGCTCGGGCACGATGCGCGAGTCGGCGCAGGTGATGAACATTGCCCGTGGGCTCTGGGCAGTGGCGAGTTTCTTGAAGAGTTCTTCCTGCTGGGGGAAGACGTCGTGATGGAAATGCAAAAAGCCGTCAACGATATGCTGCAGCGCTGCATCGGCGGATTCCGCCACCTGAGGGGCTGAAGCCGACGCAGCCAACGGCTGTTTATCCTTGTCACTCATGATTCATCCTCTTGATCAATGCAGGGGAGGGTTCAGGTCAGTTCGACGCCATGGCGGTGAAATAGTTGTAAAACACACACCGGCCAAGCCGCCGACTCATCAGTCACTCGCTGAACAAGGTAACCGCCGAAACTTAACTCAAACTGAATGAACCGCTCTAGAACGCGGGTTTCAGTGATGTCAAAACGCGACTATTCCTACAGCAAAGGTGCACGTTTCCCCATCAGTCTACAACAAAGCCATCTGCCTGCCCGGTGGGCAAAACGCTGTGCAATCGAGGTTGAACCCTTCCCGCCGATTCAGCCCAAGGCGTTTGATTGCCTTGCTGAAACGCTGCGCCAGCAAATCGGCAAACGGCCCCTCACCGCGCATGCGCACGCCAAACCGGCTGTCATACACCTGCCCCCCGCGTACCTGGCGCACCAGACTCATCACATGGGCCGCACGCTGCGGGTAATGGGCCGCCAGCCACTCCTCGAACAACGGCGCCACCTCCAACGGCAGGCGCAGCATCATATACGCCGCGCTTTGTGCGCCGGCCGCGTGAGCTTCGGTAAGCAGGCTCTCCAGTTCACTGTCGTTGATCATCGGGATCATCGGCGAGCACAGCACGCCCACCGGAATGCCCGCGTCGCGCATCACCCGAATCGCCCGCAGCCGCGCCTTGGGCGCTGCCGTGCGCGGTTCCAGGATGCGCTTGAGCTCATCGTCCAGGCTGGTGAGGCTGATCATCACTGCCACCAGGCGCTGGCGGGCCAACTCGGTCAACAGGTCGAGGTCGCGCAGGATCAGCGAGCCCTTGGTGATGATGGTCACCGGGTGGCGGTAGCGCAGCAGTACTTCAAGGGTTTGCCGGGTAATCCGGTATTCACGCTCGATCGGCTGGTACGGATCGGTATTGGAGCCCAGGTTGATCGGCGCGCACACGTAGCCCGGCTTGGACAGCTGCTGTTCCAGCACATCGGCCGCGTTGCTCTTGGCAATCAATTTGGTTTCAAAGTCCAGCCCGGGCGACATGTCCCAATAGGCATGGCTGGGCCGCGCATAGCAGTAGATGCAACCATGCTCACAACCGCGATACGGGTTGATGGACCGATCAAACGGCAAGTCCGGGGAGTTGTTGCGGGTGATGATGGTCTTGGCCGTTTCGATACGCACTTCGGTGCCTTGGGTCGGCGGCACTTCCTGGTACCAGCCGTCGTCCTCGGCCACGCTGACGGTGGGTGCAAAGCGATTGTGCAGGTTGGTGGCCGTACCCCGGCCACGGGGCGGCAGCGCAGTAGACATGAAAACGCCTCGATACTGTTTTTATATACAGTATCGAGGCGCGAGGTTTCTGACCAGTGCCGTTGGGCGGCCAGCGAGCTTATCAGTGCTTTTGCGTCACCTGCCCCAGATCATCGCCCGAGGTGGTGTGCAGATCGTTTTTGCGCAGATCCGCCACATCGCTCGCCTTGACCGGCGCGCCCTGGTTGCCCCAGCTGCCACGGATAAAACTCACCACATCCGCCACTTCCTGGTCCGACAGACGCCAGGCGAACGCCGGCATGGTAAAGGTGGACGGCGCCGCATGGGTGGCCGGCAAGGTGCCGCCGTTCAACACAATGTTGATCAACGACGTGGCATCTGCCGCCTGCAACACCGGGTTGCCCGCCAGCGCCGGGAACACGCGCGTATAGCCATGGCCGTCGGTACGGTGGCAGGCCGCACAGTTGTCGATATACACCGACGCACCTGGCTTGCTGTCATCGCCCTTCCACAACGCTTGCGCTACCTGCTTGTCGTACTGGTGCGGCTGGTCCTTGGGATCGACCGCCGGCAGGCTCTTGAGGTAACGGGCGATAGCGGTCAGATCCTCTTGGGACATGTACTGCATGCTGTGCACCACCACATCACTCATGCCGCCGAACACCGCACTGCGGTCGCTGCGACCGGTCTTGAGGAACTGCACCAGTTGCTCCTCGCTCCAGCTGCCGAGGCCGTCCTTGTGGTCGCCGCGCAGGCTTTTGGCAATCCAGCCTTCCAACGGCGCACTGCCAGACAGGAAGTCGCTGCCGTCCGTGGCACTCAGGGCTTTTTCCTGCATGGTCAGGGCGCGCGGCGTATGGCAAGCGCCGCAATGTCCGAGACCTTCCACCAGGTAGGCACCGCGATCGATCACCGGGTCGGCGGCGGCTTGCGGCTGATGCGCCTCGACCGCCGGGGCAAACATCCAGCGCCAGGCCGCCAGCGGCCAACGCATGCTCAGGGGCCAGGGAATATCGCTGTCCTTGTTTTCTTGAGCGACCGGTTCGACCCCCTTCATGAAGTACGCATACAACGCTTGCATATCGCTGTCGCTGACGCGCGCGTAAGACGGGTAGGGCATCGCCGGGTAAAGCGTACTACCGTTCTTGGCGACGCCATGGCGCACGGCCTTGTCGAAATCCTCGAAGCTGTAGTCGCCCAGGCCGGTCTTGTCCGGGGTGATGTTGGTGGAATAGATCACGCCAATGGGTGTTTCCATCGGCAGGCCACCAGCGAAGGGCTTGCCACCCTTGGCGGTATGGCAGGCGACACAGTCACCGGCACGCGCCAGGTACTCGCCCTGCTTGATCAAATCAGTTTCGGCAGCGCTGATCGAGCAGCTGCTGAACAGCGCCAAGGAGGCGATAACGAGTGCTTTCATGGTCATCGCTCCTTATGCCTGAACCAGTGGGCCGGGGTTTTTGAGGTACTGCTCGCGAATCGCTCGAGCCGACCAATAGGTCAACGCTGCCACCAGGCCGGTCGGGTTATAGCCCAAACCTTGTGGGAAAGCGGAAGCACCGGGGACAAATACGTTGTGCACATCCCAGCTCTGCAAGTAGCGGTTCAACGCACTGGTTTTCGGGTCGGTGCCCATGATCGCGCCACCGTTGAGGTGGGTGGTCTGGTAGGAGGCGGTATTGAAATGCTCACCGACCTTTTTACCCAGCACGGCGATGGCCTTAGGGTTCATGGCCTGGGCCACTTTGCCCATTTTTTCCATCATGAAGCGGTTCATCTTGATGTCGTTTTCTTGCCAGTCGAAGGTCATGCGCAGCAGCGGCAGGCCGTAGGCATCGCGGTAAACCGGGTCCAGATCCAAGTAGTTGCTGCGGTAGGACTGATGGGCTCCGTGGGAGTCCATGGAGACCTGATGGGTGTAGTAATCGGCGGTGGCGCGCTTCCAGGCGCTGCCCCAGGCCGGGGTGCCCGGTGGGTTGGACGTACCGGCAATCGGCCGGCTGCCCGCCTGGTTGACCCACATCGGCGAGCCACCCACGAAGCCGTGAGGGCCGTGGTCAAAGTTGTCGGCGTTGAAGTCGTCGATGGCCACGCCATTGCCGCCCGCGCCGATAAAGTTGTTGGTGTGGGTGTCCTTGTCGAAGAACGCCTTGATGGTGCCCATGTTCTGGTAGGCGAAGTTCCTGCCTACCACACCCTCGTTGGTAATCGGGTCGTAGGGTTTGCCGATGCCGGACAGCAGCATCAGGCGCACGTTATGGAACTGGAAGGCGCCAAGAATCACCAGGTCCGCCGGCTGTTCACATTCGCGGCCCTGAGCGTCGATGTAGGTCACGCCGGTGGCTTTCTTCTTGGTGCTGTCGAGGTTGACCTTGAGCACGTGGGAATTGGGCCGCAGCTCGAAGTTCGGCACCTGGCGCAAGGCCGGCAGGATGTTCACGTTCGGCGAGGCCTTGGAGTACATGTAGCACACGTAGCCACTGCAAAAGCCGCAGAAGTTGCACGGGCCCATCTGCGCACCGTAGGGGTTGGTGTACGGCCCCGACGTGTTGGCCGACGGCAGGTTGTAAGGTTTGTAACCGACGTCGGTCGCCGCTTTCTGAAACAGCTGGGCGGAGACGGTATTTTTCTGCGCTTCCAGCGGGAACGGGTTGGAACGATCTGGCGCGTAGGGGTTGCCGCCACGACCTTCGCCGACCAGTTGGCCCTTGACCGTCCAGGCTTGGCCGGAGGTGCCAAAGACTTTTTCCGCATAGTCGAAAAACGGCTCCAGCTCTTCATAGCTGACGCCGAAGTCCTGAATGGTCATGTCCTTGGGAATGAAGTTCTTGCCGTAGCGCTCTTCGTAATGGCTGCGCATGCGCAGCTCAATCGGGTCGACGCGAAAATGCACGCCCGACCAGTGCAGCCCCGCACCACCAACGCCATTACCCGGCAAGAAAGCGCCCAACTGACGATTGGGCAGGGCGACGTCATTTACGCTGTGGCGAATGGTCACCGTTTCTTTGGAGATGTCCTGGAACAGCTTCTTACGCACGCTGTAGGTCAATTCGTCGATGACCTGTGGATAGTTGCCGTCTGGGTAAGTGTCCTGCATCGGGCCGCGCTCCAGCGCTACCACGTTGAGGCCTGCTTCTGTCAGCTCTTTGGCCATGATCGCGCCCGTCCAGCCGAAGCCCACAATCACTGCATCCACTTTCTTCATGATGGTCGCCACGTTTATGCCCTCTCACCGCGAATGGAAACAGCCGGGAAGGGGTATTGCTCGTTGCGTTCCACCCAATCCATGAAGTCGGCGCGGGCGCCGGGGAAGCCGATCATGGTCCAGCCGACCATGCCTTTATTGCCACCGTGGATAGGGTCGCAAAAGAAGCCTTCCTTGGTGTTTTGCAGCAAAAGGTTGAAGAACATCTTGGGCGGCACGGCGTCGAAATGCGCCGCCACTTCGCTGCCGCCAGCTTCCAGACGCCTCAGCATATCGTCTCGGGTAGCGCTGTCTTGCGCAGCAAAAGCTTTACCGTTGAACGCCTTCGACCACGCATCCGTGGCAGCAATACCCAGGCGATAGATCTCCTTGGGCACCAATTTGCTCTGCCAGCCCATCTCCGGTGCCGCATCGGCGTTGAACGGGCCTTGCATGAACCACAGGGCGCCACTGGCGTAAGGGGTGTTCATCTGGCGGTCGATGTATTCCGGCGCGCCAGCCTCCAAGGCGCCTGGGCCCTGGGCGTCAGCGGGAATCAAGCGCTCGACGGCGGCGTTGATAAACGCCCATTCCTCGGCCGTGAAATAGCTTGGCTCGTAGGCTTTATCGCTGACCGCAGGCTTGGCCGGTTCGGCCTGGGCCGGCTCTGGCGTGGCCATCAACATCGAACCACCAAGGCCGGTGCTGGCAACCGTGACCACCGGGATCAAGGTCAAGGATTTGCGTAAAAAGTCACGCCGGGGGTTGTCTTGATCTTGATCAGACATAGGTACACCTCATCATGTGGTCACGGGTTTATCCGCCGCTTCTGGGAGCAGCGTGAAGGCTTTGCGGCTAATTGGATCCAAGCAGATACAGCACAATGGCAAACATTAGTTACAAATGATAGCAGGCTAAGAATTGAGAGGCGTCAATTCGGCGACAAAAACACCGGATCAGATCGCAAGTATCACGATTCTTTGACGCGGACCTCACGCCGTATTGACCCGCCTTGAGTGAGTCTGTGGCCCATCAACCACTTCCTCGCTCGGTCACAACGTTCATGTTCAACACACGCATACTGCTCGCTCTCGGCCTGGCGTTCATGAGCCTGCTCAACACCGCACACGCCGATGAGGCTGCGTCGATCCGCTCGCCGGAATGGGCCCAGCCGGTGGGTAACCAATACAACCTGCACCAAATGACACCCACGCTCTATCGCAGCGCATTGCCGGACGAGCGTGCGCTGCCCCTGTTGCAAACGCTCAAGATCGCTACGGTCATCAACTTCCTGCCGGAATCTGATGCGCAGTGGCTCCAATCATCTGATATCAAACAAGTGCAGTTGAGCTATCGCACCAACCACGTCGACGATTCCGACGTGCTGGCGGCGATCAGGGCGATTCAGGCAGCAGAGGCCGATGGCCCGGTGTTGATGCACTGCAAGCACGGCGCCGACCGCACCGGCCTGATGGCAGCGATGTATCGGGTGGTGGTTCAGGGGTGGAGCAAGGAGGATGCGCTGAACGAGATGACCTTGGGCGGCTTTGGCAGCAGCAATGGTTTCAAGGACGGCGTTCGCTACATGATGAGAGCCGATGTCGACAAGTTGCGCACAGCTTTGGCGAATGGGGATTGCAGCACCAGCGCGTTTGCGTTGTGCTCAATGAAAGACTGGATCACCACAACGGGCCAGGCAGAGAAAAAACTGTAGGAGCGAGCTTGCTCACAAAAAACTCAACAGCGGCGCGCTTATCCAGGATAACGCGCGTTTTCGTTAACGTTTTTCGCGAGCAAGCTCGCTCCTACAGGGGGTGCAGGGTTAGTCTTTTTTCAGCTTCGGGTTTGGGAAGAACTGCACTGCCTGCACTTTAGGGTCAGCCTGGGCTTTCAACGCGGAGGTATTGACCCTTGTGCCCAATTCCTTGGGCACCGACAGGCCTTGATCATTCAGCGTATCGGTATACCCACAGGCCACGCACTCGCGGTGCGGCACGCTGTCTTCGGTCCACATCTTCAACTTGTCCGGCTCGCTGCACGCCGGGCAGACAGCCCCGGCGATAAATTGCTTTTTGGTGATCACAGGCCCTTCACTCATGCTGCTGCGTCCTCACTCAGGCCGCTGTGGCGCAAGAGTGCGTCAATCGACGGCGCGCGTCCGCGGAAGTCGACGAACAGCACCATCGGCGCCTGGGAACCGCCACGCGCCAGGATGGCTTCACGGAACGCACGCCCGGTCTGGGCATTGAGCACGCCGTCTTCCTCGAACTTGGAGAACGCGTCCGCGGACAGCACTTCGGCCCACTTGTAGCTGTAGTAACCCGCCGCATAACCGCCGGCGAAGATGTGCGCGAAGCTGTTGGGGAAGCGGTTGTAGGCCGGTGGGCGCATCACCGAGACTTCATCGCGCACGCCTTCCAGCACCTGAGCCACGCTGCGCCCATCGCCATGGGTGGCGTGCAGTTCAAAGTCGAACAGCGAGAACTCCAGCTGACGCACCATCATCAGGCCGGACTGGAAATTTTTCGCCGCGAGCATTTTCTCCAGCAGGTCCTGGGGCAGGGGCTCGCCGCTTTCGTAGTGGCCGGAGATCAGCGCCAGGCCTTCAGGCTCCCAGCACCAGTTCTCCATGAACTGGCTCGGCAGTTCCACTGCGTCCCACGCCACACCGTTGATACCGGATACGCCGGCATGTTCCACGCGGGTGAGCAGGTGATGCAGGCCATGGCCGAATTCGTGGAACAGGGTAGTGACTTCATCGTGGGTCAGCAGGGCAGGCTTGCCGCTGTCGGCCGGGGTGAAGTTGCACACCAGGTTCGCAACGGGGCTTTGCAGCACGCCATCCAGGGTGCGGCGGCGGTCGCGGGCGCCGTCCATCCAGGCACCGCCACGCTTGTTGGCGCGGGCATACAGGTCGAAGAAGAAACGCCCGACGTGCTCGCCGTTTTCCTTGATTTCGAACAAACGAACATCCGGGTGCCAGGTGTCGAAGCCTTTGAGCTCAGCGATCTCGATGCCGTACAGGCGCTGCACAATGGCAAACAGGCCGCCCAGCACTTTGTCGATGGGGAAGTAGGCGCGCAAGGCTTCCTGGGACACGCTGTAGCGCTGCTCACGCAGTTTTTCGCCGTAGAAACCGCTGTCCCAGCTTTGCAGATCAGGGCAGCCTTGCTCGGCGGCGTAGGCCTTGAGCTGTTGCAGGTCCTGGGCGGCAAACGGCTTGCTGCGCTTGGCCAGGTCACGCAGGAAGCTCAGCACCTGGTCGCTGGACTCGGCCATCTTGGTGGCCAGGCTCAGCTCGGAGAACGACGCATAACCCAACAATTGGGCCAGTTCCTGACGCAGGTCGAGGATCTGTTCCATCACCGGGCCGTTATCGTTCTGACCGGCATTCGGGCCTTGGTCCGACGCACGGGTGCAGTAGGCGGCGTACACCTCTTCACGCAGGGCACGGTCCTGGGCGTAGGTCATGACGGCGTAGTAGCTGGGGAATTCCAAGGTGATCAGCCAGCCGTCGAGGCCCTTGGCCTGGGCGGCGGCGGCCATTTGTGCCTTGGCCGAGTCCGTCAGGCCGGCAAGGGTGGCTTCATCGGTGACGTGCTTGGTCCAGGCCTGGGTGGCGTCCAGCAACTGGTTGGAGAACTTGCTGCCCAACTCAGACAGCTTGCTCTGCACCTCGGCGTAGCGCTTTTGCTGCTCCGGCGGCAAGTCGATGCCCGACAGGCGGAAATCACGCAGGGAGTGTTCCAGAATGGTTTTTTGCGCCACATCGAAACCGGCGGCTTCCGGGCTGTTGGCCAGGGCTTCGAAGGCCTGGAACAGCTCACGGTTCTGGCCCATTTCGGTGGAGTAGGCGCTCAAGGCCGGCAGGCATGCCTCGTAGGCTTCGCGCAGTTCGGCGCTGTTGCACACGGCATTGAGGTGGCTGACCGGGCTCCAGGCCGCACCCAGGCGATCATTGAGTTCGTCCATGGCCAGGACCAGGCCGGCCCACGTCGGATTTTTACCCTGGCTTTGCAGGATCTCTGCGATTGCCACGCGGTTGTCGGCGAGGATCTGTTCGATGGCCGGCTGCACGTGTTCGGCACGGATCGCCGAGAACGGCGGCAGGTCGTAGGACTGCAAAAGAGGGTTGTTCGCGCTCACGGTGGGCACCTTGGCTGAAGAAACATGTAGAACAAAGATGGGGCCATCTTAATTACAATCAACACCCACCGCAGCTATCAGCAGAAGAGAGAGAGGCTATCGTGACCCTTCGCACCTATCAGAACCACACGCCAACCCTCGGCGCCGGGGCGTTTGTCGATATTTCGGCGGTGGTGATCGGCGATGTCGAAATCGGCACTGACAGCTCGGTTTGGCCGCTGACAGTGATTCGCGGCGACATGCACCGCATCCGCATCGGCGCGCGCACCAGCGTGCAAGACGGCTGCGTGCTGCACATTACCCATGCCGGGCCGTTCAATCCTGAGGGTTTCCCGTTGCTGATCGGCGACGATGTGACCATCGCCCATAAGGTCATGCTGCATGGCTGCACCGTGGGTAGCCGCGTCCTGATCGGCATGGGCAGTATCGTGATGGATGGCGCCGTGGTCGAAGACGACGTGATCATCGGCGCCGGCAGCCTGGTGCCGCCAGGCAAGAAACTCGAGAGCGGTTTTTTGTATGTGGGCAGCCCGGTTAAACAGATTCGCGCATTGACTGACAAAGAACGCGCCTTTTTCACCTACAGCGCGGCGAACTACGTGAAGCTCAAAGACCTGCACCTGGCCGAAGGATTCGATCAATGACCCTGCATCACCCCACCGTTCTGTTCGACCTGGACGGCACCCTCACCGACCCGCGCGAGGGCATTACCCGTTCGATCCAGTACGCGCTGGCCAAACTGGGCATTGATGAGCCCGACCTGACCAAGCTCGAACACTTCATCGGCCCGCCCTTGTTGCAGGCGTTCATGCAGTTTTACGCCTTCGACGAGGCCAAGGCATGGGAGGCGGTGAATTTCTACCGTGAGCGCTTCAAGGTTACCGGCCTGTATGAAAACCGCGTATTCGACGGTGTCATGCCGTTATTGGAAGAGCTGAACAGCCAAGGGCGCCAGCTGTACGTCGCCACCTCCAAACCGTGGGAATTTGCCCGCGAGATTGCGCGGCATTTCGACTTTGCCAAGCACTTCAAGGTGATCTACGGCAGCGAGTTGGACGGTACGCGTACCAACAAGGTCGAGTTGATCGCGCATTTGATGCGTGAGGAACGACTGGACCCGGCCACCACCTTGATGATCGGCGATCGCAAGCATGACCTGATCGGGGCCCGCAGCAATGGGCTGGATTCGGCCGCTGTGGGGTATGGGTTTGGGAGTTTTGAAGAGCTGAATGCCGAGGCACCGACCTGGCATTTCGAGACGTTGGACCAGATGCATCAGGCGTTTTTGCAGCGGTCTTAAGAGCGCTTTCGCAGGCAAGCCAGCTCCCACAGTTGACCGCATCCTCATGTTGAAAATCGGTCAACTGTGGGAGCTGGCTTGCCTGCGATAAGGCCCTAACGGCCAACCCTCTCCAACTGCCTCAACGCCGCTTTCCGCTGCTCTACCGGCAATCCACCCAACCGCTCCACCGCAGTATAAAACTTCACCCAATCCCCACCTTCCTGCGCAAACAACGCCGCAAACGCCGGCACCCATTGGTCATACAACCCAAACGGCAACAGTCGGGCATTGTTCATCGGCTGGTTGATCCAGGCGTCATAACGCTTGTCACCCTCCCATTGGCTATCGCGCAGGTGCCGGTATTCGCTGCGCAACTGTTCGAATTGCGCCGCTTTGGCCCGGCGCATGGCGTCCGCTGCCAACGGCTGCGCGTACAACGCCTCCAGGCGTTTACGGGTATCGAGAATCAGCCGGATAAATTGGTCACGCTGCTTCAACGCCGCATCGCCGACAGGCGCCAGGCCCCGCGCCGCACGCCATTGTCGGGTGCCTTCCTGCTCGACAAAGCTGGCATAGGACTCGTTGAACTCGGTGTCATCCTTCACATAAAAGCGCTGGTGGGCCAGCTCATGGAAGATCAGCGTGGCGAGGCGCTCATCGCCCCAGCTCATCATCGAGCTCATGATCGGGTCGTTGAACCAGCCCAGCGTGGAGTAGGCCTCCACGCCACCGATCGACACATCCATGCCCTGTTGCCGCAACAGTGCCGCTTCGCCCCGCGCCGCGCCTTGGTTGTAGTAGCCGCGATAGGCGACGCAACCGGCGATGGGAAAGCAATGGTTCTGTGGTGACAGAGAAAATTCCTGCGTGGCAAAGACATTCCAGACCACATAGGGTCGGCCGATATCGGCATATAGCCGGTAACTTTGGTTGTCAGGCAGATGCAGCTGTTCGCTGGCAAAGGCTCGGGCTTTCTGCGCTTGAGCCAGATGCTCGCGCAACACTGGCGGGCGAGCAGGGTCAGCGATGACCTCGGCTACCGGCTCCCGGGCCCGCAACAGCTGCCACTGGCCGCTCGCCAACTGGCCGTAATAACTGACACTGGAGCAGCCGCTGAGCAGCGCAACCATCAGCCCTGGAAGAAAACGCCTGATCATGCACTGACTGCTCCTGGGTGATTGGTTCGCCAGACTATCGCGCTTGCAGGGGATTTTTCCACGGCGTGGCGTGTTTATACTCAAGCCTCTCTTCGTGTTGAGTACCTGCCATGCGCCAGCTTGTGCTTCCCCTCGCCGCTGTATTCCTCAGCGCTTGCGCCTCTACCCCCATCCCCCCTGTGGACCCGCAGCAGGCCTGGGTCGATTTCACCACGCCGACACCGGGTTCCAAGTTGGTGATGGCTCAGCGCCTGGACGGAAAAAACCTCGACGACGGGCGCTTTTTTCAAATGCCTCCCGGCCCTCACGAGCTGATGGTGCGCTTTGACTTTGAAGTGCCCGCCGGCGGCGGTTTGGGTGGCCTCAGCCAGATGATGTATCGCACCTGCTTCATGACGCTGCAGTACGACCACTTTCAGGCCGGCCAGCGCTATGTGCTGGAAGGGCGCTCACTGGCGTTCACGCCCAACATCCGGCTGTACGACTCCGCCCGCCAGTTATTGGCCGAAGAGCGCAGCGTGAATTGCATCTGAGTCAGTCGTTGTTCTTTTGATAGATGATGCGCTTGGTGCCGTTTTCGCACGAACCGACAATCATGGCTTCGTCATGGTTCTTGGCTTCTTCGGCGGTGATGATTTCCAGGGTGTAGGACGGAATCGCCTTGGCCTGGATCTTCACTTCGATTTCTTTCCTGAGCTCTTCACAATCTTTTGGCGCGGCCACGGCCGAAGTGGCCAATACACCGCAGATGATTGCCAAGGCAAAACGTTTCATGTGTGGAGCTCCCTGAATGCGCTGCGCACGAGTGTGCGCCTAGGCTGCATGGGCTATTCGACCACATTTTGCAAACACGAGTTCTGATTTAACGCAGAACTAAAAATGTGGGAGCGGGCTTGCTCGCGAATACGCAGTGTCAGTCACCGAAGATATCGGCTGATCCACCGCATTCGCGAGCAAGCCTGCTCCCACACAAGGCAACAGCTACATCAGTTGACCAGTGTGGCATCCAGCGTGATGGTCGCATTCAGCACCTTGGACACTGGGCACCCTTGCTTGGCTTTTTTGCTCAGTTCATCGAACTGCGCTTGGCTCGCGCCTGGGATTTTGGCCTTCAGGATCAGATGCACGGCTGTAATCGCAAAGCCGCCCTCGACCTGGTCCAGGGTCACTTCGGCCTGGGTGTCGATGCTGTCAGCCTTGAGCCCGGCATCGCCAAGAATCATGGAAAACGCCATGGAGAAACAGCCGGCGTGAGCGGCGCCGATTAATTCTTCAGGGTTGGTACCCTTGCCGCCCTCGAAACGGGCCTTGAAGCCGTAGGGCGCTTCGCGCAGCACGCCGGTTTCCGTGGAAATGGAGCCCAGGCCAGTCTTCAGGTCGCCTTCCCAATGCGCGGATGCCTTTTTAACGATACTCATAGCTTTCTCCTCGAACGGTGGTTTTGCGTCGGTAAGGGTTCTGAGGATAGACGCCACGGCAAAGTTCATCTTGTCGGAAAAACCTAGCAATCCAGTAGGAAATTTCAGAACCACCTATTGAATCTCGGGTATATGCCCTCATTGCATAGAACATGCACATGCAGCGGCAGGTTTTGGCTCGTTTAAAAAAGCCTGTGCGCCCTATTGGAGAAGCAGGCTTATGAAATCGCTGTCCGACGTAAAATTTTCAACCCTCGACCTGGTGCCCGTACGCGCCAACGGCAGCCCGGCGCAGTCGCTGCGCAACTCCCTGGACCTGGCCCAGCATGTGGAGAAGTTCGGCTACCACCGTTTCTGGGTAGCCGAGCACCACAATATGGATGGCATCGCCAGTTCAGCCACCTCGGTACTACTCGGTTACCTGGCAGGCGGCACCTCGACCATCCGCGTGGGTTCCGGCGGCGTGATGCTGCCTAACCACGCGCCACTGGTGATCGCCGAGCAGTTCGGCACCCTGGAAAGCCTCTACCCTGGCCGTATCGACCTGGGCCTGGGGCGCGCCCCCGGTTCCGACCAGATGACCGCCCGCGCCCTACGCCGTGAACGCTCCGGCAGTGCCGACGACTTCCCCGAAGATGTGGCCGAGTTGATGGCCTACCTGGGCCCGCGTACGCCCGACCAACGGGTTATCGCGGTACCGGGCACCGGCACCAATGTGCCGGTGTGGCTGCTGGGTTCGAGCCTGTTCAGTGCGCAATTGGCCGGTGAGCGGGGCTTGCCTTACGCCTTCGCTTCGCATTTCGCACCGCGCTTGATGCATGAGGCGATTCGCGTGTATCGCAATCACTTCAAGCCTTCGGCCGTGCTGGATAAACCCTACGTGATGCTCGGCATTCCGCTGGTGGCGGCCGACACCGATGAGCAGGCCGATTACCTGGCCACCTCGGTGTACCAGCGTATCCTCGCGTTGATGCGCGGCCAGAGCCTGGTGCAGCGCCCTCCAGTCAAAACCATGGACGGCCTGTGGTTGCCCCATGAAAAAGACGCGGTCGGTAGCTTCCTTGGTTTGGCCATGGTGGGCAGCCCGGCGAAGATTCGCGCCAAGCTGGAGGTGTTGATCGAGCAGACCGGCGCCGATGAGCTGATTTTTACCAGTGACCTGTATGAGCACGCCGATCGGATTCATTCCTACGAGCTGCTTGCACAAGTGATGAAGGGCTGAAATCCAGGCGAAAAAAACCGACGCACTTGCGTCGGTTTTTTATGTCCACAACACGAGATTAACCGCGCTTGTAGGCAATTTCCTTGGTGCCACCTTCGCAGGTGCCAACTACTGTGTGGTCACTTGGCGTAGCACCTTTGTCCACCACTTCCAGCGAATACCCCGAAGCACCCTTGGCGTCGATTTTCGCGGCAATTTCGCTTTTCAGCTCTTCACAAGGCTTGCCCGCCGCCATAGCGGTACCCGCAATGCTCAACAACCCTACCGCCAACAGAAACGTCTTCATCCGTTACTTTCCTTGCGCTGATCAAAAAGAGCGTGCCGACGCTCATCGCATCGGCACCCGTTGTTTGTAGCGCAGGTTATGGCAATCGGCCAGCGGGCAAAGTTCAACTCTGCCGATCAACTACTGGCAATGCGGAATCCCACTTTGAGCGTGACCTGGAAGTGCGCAGCCTTGCCATCCTTGATGTGACCACGGGTTTCGGTCACCTCAAACCACTCCAGATGCTTGATGCTTTTGTTGGCTTCGGCCAGGGCATTGTTGATCGCGTCTTCGATGCTGGTGGTGGAAGAGCCTACCAGTTCGACTTTCTTGTACGTGTGATGATCACTCATGGCATTTCTCCTTTAGGTCGTCAATCAAGACTAGCAGCGAATGTGCGTACTGCTTCAGGCGACCGTTGGGAGGCGAAAGTTCAGAATTACTGCACTTTCTGAAACCGGCGCAGTCGGTATCTACACACGCCACTCAATCACTTCAGGAGATGTCCACATGGCCAACACTTCTTTACGCAAAGCGTCGCTGGAAAGCATGGAAGCCGAGATTTCGAGCCTGCTCAAATCTCTGGAGAGCCTCAAGGACGACGCGTCCGATGAGTCGCGCAAAACGCTGAAGGCCTTGAAAAGCAATGCCGAGAACGCGCTCAAGCACTCTCGTCACCTGATCAGCGACGCCTACGAAGAAAGCAAAGTCAAAATCCGTGAAACCAGCGCTGCCACCCGTGACTACGCTCAAGAGCATCCATGGACGACCGCTGGCGTCGCCGTTGGCGCACTGGGCCTGCTGGCGGCTTACCTGCTGTGCAAACGCGGTGACTGATTGACCGGTTACACCGGTTGGCGCAGCAACTCAGCCTTGAGCCATTGCGCCAACTGCCCGGCGCGCCCATCTGCGGCGCGCTTGGGTAGCCACAACGCCAGGTGCGCAGGGGTTTCACTGAAGCCCCACGGCGCCACCAGGCGACCCGCTCGCAGGTCCTCTGCCACCAGCGGTTCTGGCGCAATCGCCACGCCCAACCCGGCAACCGCCGCTTCCAGCAAATAATACAAATGCTCAAACCCCTGGCCGAGTTTCAACGCGCCGGGCTCGATGCCGTGTTGCCGTGCCCAACTGGGCCAGGCCTGCGGCCTTGAAGTGGTGTGCAGCAAGGCTTGCTCGGCCAGTGCCGACGCCGGAGCCTGGCGAAGCTGTTCAAAATCGGCGAAGCGTGGGCTCATAACCGGGCCGATACGTTCGCTGGCCAGCTCATACACTTGCATATCCGCCGGCCACGGCGGCTCAGCGAACACCAGCAAGGCATCCAGCCCTGGGCGGCGCGGGTCCAGATCGCCTTCGCCCGCCGACAGGTGCAGTCGCAA
Source organism: Pseudomonas sp. FDAARGOS_380 (assembly GCF_002591235.1). Classification (NCBI taxonomy): domain Bacteria; kingdom Pseudomonadati; phylum Pseudomonadota; class Gammaproteobacteria; order Pseudomonadales; family Pseudomonadaceae; genus Pseudomonas; species Pseudomonas sp. FDAARGOS_380. Next base: position 1,751,750 of record NZ_CP023969.1, read on the forward strand.
ATCCGGCAAGTCGGCATTCAACCGTCCTAGCCGAGGGATAAACCAGCGCGCCAGCAAGCTGCCTGAACAGCCGAGTACGAAAGGTGCATCGGCGCCGCGCTGGGTCAATTCGGCGCACACCTCGCGCAAACGCTCGAAAGCTTCCGCGCTCGCGTCGCGAAGCCTTACACCCGCATCTGTGAGTTTAAGGCCGCGCCCGTCCTTGACGAACAGACTCACGCCCAAGTGCTCCTCCAGCACTTTCAACTGGCGGCTGACGGCGCCGTGGGTCACGTGCAATAGCTCCGCAGCCTGGCTGACGCTGTTCAGGCGGGCGGTGGCTTCAAAAGCGCGCAAGGCATTGAGGGGAGGAAGGTCGCCGCTCATCTGTGAGTTTTCCTGACAGGTTGCTGCGATCTTATCGGTTTTCAGGCCAAGGCGTCACGCGTAGAGTGACCGTCATTGCCTTTAAACACATTCTTTCCTGGAGCGTCCCATGACTCAGTCCCAGACCGATCTACGCAACGGCCCTGATGCCAACGGCCTGTTTGGTGCGTTCGGTGGCCGCTACGTCGCTGAAACCCTGATGCCGTTGATCCTCGACCTGGCCCGCGAATACGAAGCGGCCAAGGTAGATCCGGCGTTTAACGAAGAATTGGCCTACTTCCAGCGCGACTATGTCGGGCGCCCAAGCCCGCTGTACTTTGCCGAACGCCTCACCGAGTTCTGCGGCGGCGCCAAGATCTACCTCAAGCGCGAAGAGCTCAACCACACCGGCGCGCACAAGATCAACAACTGCATCGGCCAGATCCTGCTGGCCCGGCGCATGGGCAAAAAACGCATCATCGCCGAGACCGGCGCCGGCATGCACGGCGTGGCCACCGCCACCGTGGCGGCGCGCTTTGGCCTGCAATGCGTGATCTACATGGGCACCACCGACATCGAACGCCAGCAGGCCAACGTGTTCCGCATGAAGCTGCTGGGCGCCGAAGTCATCCCCGTGGTCGCCGGCACCGGCACCCTCAAAGACGCCATGAACGAAGCCCTGCGCGACTGGGTCACCAACGTCGACAGCACCTTCTACCTGATCGGTACCGTGGCCGGCCCACACCCGTACCCGGCGATGGTGCGGGACTTCCAGGCCGTGATCGGCAAGGAAACCCGTACCCAACTGCAAGCCCAGGAAGGCCGCCTGCCGGACAGCCTGGTGGCGTGCATCGGCGGTGGTTCCAACGCCATGGGCCTGTTCCACCCGTTCCTGGATGACACCAGCGTCGAAATTATCGGCGTTGAAGCAGCCGGCCATGGCATTGAAACCGGCAAGCACGCCGCCAGCCTCAACGGCGGCGTACCCGGCGTGCTGCACGGCAACCGCACCTTCCTGCTGCAGGACGACGACGGCCAGATCATCGACGCCCACTCGATTTCCGCAGGCCTGGACTACCCCGGCATCGGCCCGGAACACGCTTGGTTGCATGACATCGGCCGCGTCCAGTACACCTCGGTGACGGACGACGAAGCCCTGGAAGCCTTCCACAAATGCTGCCGCCTGGAAGGGATCATTCCTGCCCTGGAAAGCGCCCACGCCCTGGCTGAAGTATTCAAGCGCGCGCCAAACTTGCCCAAGGATCACCTGATGGTGGTCAACCTCTCGGGCCGTGGCGACAAAGACATGCAGACCGTGATGCACCATATGGAACAGTCCAAGCAGGAGAAACACTGATGAGCCGCCTGCAAACCCGCTTTGCGCAACTTAAAGAACAGAACCGTGCCGCCCTGGTGACCTTCGTCACCGCTGGCGACCCCGGCTATGACACTTCGCTGGCGATCCTCAAGGGCTTGCCGGCCGCCGGCGCCGACGTGATCGAGCTGGGCATGCCCTTCACCGACCCGATGGCCGACGGCCCGGCCATTCAACTGGCCAATATCCGCGCCCTGGGCGCCAAGCAGAACCTGTTGAAAACCCTGCAGATGGTTCGCGAGTTCCGCCAGGACAACAACGACACCCCGCTGGTGTTGATGGGTTATTTCAACCCGATCCACAAATATGGCGTGTCGCAGTTCATTGCCGATGCCAAGGCAGCCGGCGTCGACGGCCTGATCGTGGTGGATATGCCGCCTGAGCACAACGGCGAGCTGTGCGACCCGGCCCAGGCTGCAGGCATCGACTTTATCCGCCTGACCACGCCAACCACCGATGACGTGCGCCTGCCTACTGTGCTCAATGGCAGCTCCGGGTTTGTGTATTACGTGTCGGTCGCCGGTGTAACCGGGGCTGGTGCCGCCACCCTGGAACACGTCGAAGAAGCCGTGACCCGCCTGCGCCGCCATACCGACCTGCCGATCAGCATCGGCTTTGGTATCCGCACACCAGAGCAGGCAGCGGCCATCGCACGCCTGGCAGACGGGGTGGTAGTGGGTTCGGCGCTGATCGATCACATCGCCACGGCCAAGAACGACCAGCAAGCCATTGATGGCGTGCTGACGCTGTGCGCGGCGCTGTCGGAAGGTGTGCGCAACGCACGTAAGTAAGTGCATGTTCGGTCGGTGATCAGACTGTCCAAATATCACCGACTTATACGCTAGGCTTCAGAAGGAGGCGGGCATCTCGCCTAATGTGTAGGAGCGAGCTTGCTCGCGAAAAACTTACAGGCGCCGCGTTCATTCAGCGAACACGCGTTATCGTTGACGTTTTTCGCGAGCAAGCTCGCTCCTACACAAGGCTAGGCATCGCGTCTCTCCTTTTTAACGCACTTCGTGCCCTTTGCCGTCTAACCACCTTCGCAAGCCCCGCAGTCCTTGCCACTCGGTCGTTAAGTTAGCCGCATCAGAAGTCATTCTTGGCTCTTAGGAGTACATCATGGCATTTGATCTCATCACTGTTTCAGACCGTCGTCACTCAAGCCTGCAAAAGGGCTTCAACCTGCGCTGGCCCTTGGGCAACCTGCAGGGTCAGTCCTCGCCCAATGGCGCCAACCTGATTTACCTGTGCCGCAGCCCCCAAGACATCATGGACGCCGCCGCCCAGGCATTGGCCCTGCCCAATGGGCGCATCACCGTGCGCAGCGGCGGTCATTGCTATGAAGGGTTTGTCGCCAACAAGATGCCCGACAGCCCGGATGAGGTGCTGTCGATCCTAGATATCAGCGCGCTGGGCCGAGTGGTGTACGACGCCAGCGGGCAGATTGGCTCCGAACTGAGCCCGACGCAGCCCTTTCGCTACCGCTTTCGCCTGGAGGCCGGCGGCCAGATCTGGGACAGCTATAGCGCGTTGTACAAGCAGGCCAACAAGACCTTGCCCGGCGGCTCATGTTATTCAGTTGGCCTGGGCGGGCACATTTGCGGCGGCGGCTACGGGTTGCTGTCGCGCAAGTATGGACTGGTGTGTGACTGGCTCAGCGGGGTCGATATCCTGGTGCCTGACAGCCAAGGCAAAAGGCTCGAACCGCGCCATGTCAGCAGGGACAGCACCCAACAGGACGAATTGGACCTGTTCGCCGCGTGCTGCGGTGCTGGGGGCGGTCAATTCGGCATTATCACCAGCTATTACTTCAAGGACCTGCCACCGGCCCCCAAAGAAGTACTGTGGCTGGTATTGGAATGGGACTGGTCAGTACTGACCCAGGATGCACTAAACAACCTGCTGGTGGCTTACCAGCTATGGTTTGCCAGCCACCAGAACAACCCGGACACCTGGGGCCTGGCGACCAAACTGGAAATGCGCCACGAGCACACAGGCAATATCACTCTGGGCATCCATTATGTGGACAAGGAGGGTGAGCTGAACGACCGTGCGCCCTTCGATGATTTTGTCGACAAGATGCTCACGGCCATCGGCTTACCTGCCACCGAGTCGCTGGTACCGTTTCATGTGGTCCATTTGCCGCTTGGCACAGCCCGCGGGCGCACCATAAACTCGCTGTCGTCCGCCCAAGCTGCGACCCGGCGCCTGGATTGGCTGGTGTGCCAGCAAACCTTGAATGGCGCGGGAGACAACCAGCGCGGGCGCTATAAGTCGGCCTATCAGAAAGGTGAGTTCAGCCCCCAAGTGCTACAAGCCATCTGGACTACCCTGACCTGGCCAGACCCTGACAACCACCTGACACAAAGCCTGATCCAGATCCAGTCTTTCGGCGGCCAGATCAACGCCGCCAGCGCGCCCGTGCGCAAGGAGTCGTCGGCCGCCCAGCGTTCGTCCTTCCTCAAGTGGCAACCCCAGTGTTACTGGCACGGAGACAGCGCCGCTGCGGACCAGGCCCATGCTGACTGGATCCGAGGGCTGTACGTCAATGCGTTTGCCGATGCTCAAGGCGTGCCGCTCAACGATGCGTTCGAAGGCTGCTACATCAATTATCCCGACCTCGACATGACCTACGCTGGCGGTAATCCGGCCAACGGTAAAAACCCCCAGTGGTACAAAATCTTCTTTCCCGATCTGATGATCGAAAGCCGCTTGCGCCGTACCAAGCAGCGCTGGGACCCGCACAATGTATTTCGTAACGAGATGTCGGTGCCGTAGAACGAAAAAGGGCGACCCGAAGGTCGCCCTTTTTTACAACTCGATCCGCTCGACTTTGCCTACCAGCAATATGTAGGAAAGCGCGCCGAGCAACGCCAAGACCGCGATATAGGTAATGGCCGGCGCAAAGGACGAACCACTGGCCAGAAAGCCAATCACGATAGGCGTGGCAATCGCCGCCAGGTTGCCGATAAAGTTGAACACCCCACCGGTCAGCCCCAACAGACGGGCAGGCGCCAAGGTCGACACCAACGACCAGGTGATCGACGCCAGGCCATTGCCGAAAAACGCCACCGCCAGAAACGCGATGACCCACCCCGTGGAGTCCACATAGTTGGCCCCGATGATCGCCGTGGAAATCAGCAGCCCGCTGATGATCGGCAACTTGCGCGCAAAGCCCACCGACGCCCCACGGCGAATCAGCCAATCGGAAAACACCCCCGAACACAGCACGCCCACAAACGCGGCCAGGAACGGCAAGGAGGCCAGCAACCCAGACTGGATAAAGTCCATGCCGCGATATTTCACCAGGTACGTCGGGAACCAAGTCAGGAAGAACCACAGCGTGGAGTTCAGGCAAAACTGGCCCAGGTAGATGCCCCAGAGCTTGCGTTTGCTCAGCACAATGCCCAGGTCGGTCCAGCTAAAAGGTGCCTTGACGGTTTTAGCCTGCATGTCCACCAGCCCGCCACCGTCGCGGATCAGTTGGATTTCAGCTTCGTTGGCGCCTTTGAAGTCTTTGGGCTCGCGATACACCGCATACCAGATCGCGGCCCACAGGATGCCGACGCCACCGGTTACCACAAACACCATGTGCCAGCCGTACTGATGTTGCAGCCACGCCAGTACCGGGGTGAGGAACGCCAGGCCAACAAATTGCCCGGAGGTATAAACGCCAATGGCCGTGGCGCGCTCGCGCTCGGGAAACCAGGTGGTGACCACACGGCTGTTGATCGGATAGGCCGGTGCCTCCAACGCGCCCACAGCCATGCGCAGCACGAACAGCGCGATAAAGCTGGCGGCGAAACCGAGCATCACCGTGGCAATCGACCACAGCAGCAGGGCCGCTGTGTAGAGAATGCGCGGCGGCACCCGGTCTACCAGCCAGCCACCCGGGATTTGCATGGCGGCGTAGGTCCAGCCGAAGGCAGAGAAAATCAGCCCGACTTGCACCGGGTCGATCCCCAGCTCGCTGGTCAGCGCGGGCGCAGCAATCGACAGGTTGCTGCGGTCGAGGTAGTTGATGACCACGGTGATGAACAGCAGCACCATGATGAAAAAGCGCTTTCTGCTAGGCGTGACTAAAGAAGCCTGCCCGGTGAGGGATTCAGGGTGCATGGGGGGGGTGCCTCTTTTTATATGTTTGTTGAGGTCTGAAAATGAGCTGACTGAAGAAACCGGATCAAAAATGTGGGAGCGGGCTTGCTCGCGAATGCGGTGGTTCAGCCGCAGATGTGTTGAATGACACACAGCATTCGCGAGCAAGCCCGCTCCCACATGTTTTACCGCGTTCCGTCAGTCAGGCATCACCACTCGGCAAAACTGCCATCGGCATGGCGCCAGATCGGGTTGCGCCAGCGATGGCCGATGGCCGCGCGCTCAACCACATACTCCTCGTTGATCTCAATGCCCAAACCAGGGCCGTTGGGGATCTTCACAAAGCCCTGGTCATAGTCGAATACGCCCGGGTCTCGCACGTAGTCGAGCAAATCGTTGCTTTCATTGTAGTGAATGCCCAGGCTCTGCTCCTGGATAAACGCGTTGTAGCAAACCGCATCCAGTTGCAGGCACGCCGCCAAGGCAATCGGGCCCAGCGGGCAGTGCAGGGCAAGGGCCACGTCGTAGGCTTCGGCCATGTTGGCGATCTTGCGGGTTTCGGTAATCCCGCCGGCGTGGGAAGCGTCCGGCTGGATGATGTCGACATAGCCTTCGCTGAGCACGCGCTTGAAATCCCAGCGCGAGAACAGGCGCTCGCCCAGGGCGATCGGCGTACTGGTCAGCGGTGCCAGTTCTTTCAGCGCTTCGTAGTTTTCGCTAAGCACCGGCTCTTCAATGAACATCAGTTTGTACGGGTCGAGTTCTTTCATCAGCACCTTGGCCATCGGCTTGTGCACCCGGCCATGGAAGTCGACGCCGATCCCCACGTTAGGGCCGACCACATCGCGCACGGCAGCGACATTGGCCAGGGCCAGGTCGACTTTTTCGAAGCTGTCGACGAACTGCAATTCTTCGGTGCCGTTCATTTTTACCGCCGTGAAGCCACGGGCCACCGCCTCTTTGGCGGCACGGGCAGTGTCGGCGGGGCGGTCACCGCCGATCCACGAGTACACGCGGATTTTGTCACGCACCTGGCCGCCCAGCAGATCGCTGACCGACACACCGAGGGCCTTACCCTTGATGTCCCACAACGCCTGGTCGATGCCAGCGAGGGCGCTCATGTGCACCGCGCCGCCTCGGTAGAAGCCGCCGCGATAGAGCACGGTCCAGATATCTTCGATGTTGCGTGGGTCTTTGCCGATCAGGTAGTCGGACAGTTCTTCGACGGCAGCGGCCACCGTGTGAGCGCGGCCCTCGACCACAGGCTCACCCCAACCGGTCACACCCTGGTCGGTTTCGACCTTGAGGAAGCACCAGCGCGGCGGAACGATAAAGGTCGTCAGTTTGGTGATTTTCATCTCTTGTCTCTCTTATAGATGCAGCGCCTGTGGGCGCGGAATATGCTCTCAACCGAGGGCTTTCCAGGCGGCGACATACGCCTGGGCACGGCTCGCAACCTGATCCACTGTCATGCCCGGCTTGAACAGCCCGGAACCCAATCCGAAGCCCTTGGCGCCGGCGTCGGTAAACACCTGCATGTTGTCCGGGGTGATGCCGCCCACCGGCAGCAGCAACGTGCCCGCCGGCAATACCGCCAGCCATGCCTTGATCACTGAAGGGCCCATTTGCTCGGCCGGGAACAGCTTCAACACATCAGCGCCTTCGGCCAGCGCGGCAAAGGCTTCGGTGGGCGTGGCTACCCCAGGCGACAAGTACAGGCCCGCCGCTTTGGCCGCGCGCAACACCTTGGCATCGCTGTGGGGCATGACGATCACCTGGCCTCCGGCCGCCTTGACCTGTTCGACCTGCTCAGGCGTCAACACCGTGCCGGCACCGATCAGGCAATCGGCGGGCAAGCTGTCGCGCAGGGTGCGGATGCTGGTGTAAGGGTCTGGCGAGTTGAGCGGCACTTCGATCACGCGAAAACCCGCGTCGTACAGCACCTGGCCGACCGCCTGGGCTTCGTCGGGGCGTAGGCCGCGCAGGATGGCGATCAAACCGTTTTGTGCGAGTGCTTGCTTGAGCATGTCAGGCCTCCATTAAAGGTCGAGTAAGCCCGGCGGCTTGCGCCAGTTGCCACAGGCCACGCTCGGTGGCTTCTTGCGCCAGGCTGACGTGGGCAAAGCCGCAAAGGGCGAGGGCGCGTTGATAGCGGGCGCAGAGTGGAGCGGCGCCGACCAGGATGATCGGCTGGTGTTTGGCGGAGTCTGGCAGGCCGGCGAGTTCATGGCCGATGAGCAGGCCAGACAGGTAATCGGGTTGCTGGTCGGGCGCCAGCTGCGCAGTGAGCCCAAGGGTACGGGCACTGAACAGGGTCGAGAGCACGCCACGCTGGCCATCGTTGGACAGCGCCACGTGCACGCCTCGATCAAACGCCTCGGCCTGGAACTGCTCGCTGGCCTGTTGGGTACGCCCCAGAATGCTGTGCTTGCTCAACACCGCAAACACTTCGCCGGTCATGAAGGTATCGAAATGGGTAATGCGGCCTTCCACCACCTCGACCCATTTGGAATGGCTGCCGGGCAGGCCGATCAACACCTGGGGCCCAAGCCCTTGCAGCACGCCGAGCACTTGGGTTTCTTCGCCGCGCATCACATTGGGCAGCCCCACTTGCTCGATCACCCCCGGCACGATGTGCACCTGCACCCCGCGCAGGCTGCGTATGCCATGCAACGCCTGGCCAAGGCTGGCGACATCCACGGGCGTGCTGCGATAGGCCGCCTCGCTCCAACCCTGTGCGCTGCCGACCATGCCGCACGCGATCACCGGCAGCCCGGGCTGGGCGTCGAGCCAATCGCCGCAGGCACTATCGAACGCCAGTTCAAAGCCGTCGGTGCACAGCACACCGGCAATTTCCCGAGGCTCTGTGGGCAAATGCATGATGCCGGTAGCCAGCGAGCGCTGTTCCAGCACAACGCCCGCGGGGCCGAGTTTGTAAGCACGAAGGGAGCTGGTCCCCCAATCGAGCGCGATCAATTGCGCCTGCATCGCTTCACCTGAAATGAGTGGGTGCTGAAAAAAGCAGATGGGCGAATATAAACCTAGGGCGCAGGATATCTCAATATATAAATATCAATCCCATATAATGAGACAAGACAAGATAAATCCCACAACCCTTCCGGTTTTTACTTAGGGAAAGACGCGGGTTTATCGGGTAGGGATGGTTAAAAAATCGACAGGTCCAGTTCGCGCATCGCGCCCATCCAGATGGCGTAATCGGTGTGGTCCTTGAGGTCATCACCGGTTTCCGGGTGCAGGAACACCACCAGACCATCACGGTGCAGCGCCAGCCACGGCAACACCACGCCGATATATTCCGGCTCGAACGCCAGCTGGCAACTCCAATCCGGGTGCGGGCCTACGGGCCGCTCGTGTACGCGGCCCATGCGCAACGGGAACAGCCTGGCGGCGTCTTCACAGAGCCTGCGCGCCTGCTCGATCGTGCTGGCGTCGAAGTAGATATGGGCGTGGTAGCCCTTGATACGTTGCATGACGGACTCCGGTTCCACTGTGCGCCGATCCTAGACCGCAATCGACGGCAGGGCCAGCCCGGTCAACGACTGCGCACTGCTGGCCTGTTCCGCCACCAGCCACTCGACAAAGCGGTCCACCAACTGTCCACGGCGTTTGCGCTGGGGCTGCACCACGTAATAGCCAAATCGCGACGTCACCGTGGGGCTGATCGGTCGGCACAGCCAATTCTGCTCCAGCAGGTTATCCACCAGGTGGCGCCAGCCGATGGCGACACCCTGGCCGGCAATCGCGGCCTGGATCAGCAAGGTGTAGTTGTCGAAGCGCAATTGCCCAGGGGTCGGCGCAGCCGTGATACCCAGTTCGCGGAACACGCCGTTCCAGTCGAACCACTGGCTGTTGTTTTCCTGGCGCAGGTGCAGCAACGGGCAGTCTTGCAAGGTCTGCACCGTCAGGGGCGCAGCTTGTTCCTTGAGCCACTGCGGGCTGCACACCGGGAACACTTCCTCATTGAACAACCACAGGCTCTCGCCTTGCTTGAAACGGCCATCGCCAAACAGCACCGCCACATCAATATCGCTGCGCAGGGTAGCGTGGTTGCGCTCACTGGTGACCAGGCTGACATCCACGTGCGGGTTGGCCTGGTGGAAGCGATGCAGGCGCGGCATCAGCCAATAGGCGGCGAAGGCGAAGTCGGTGGCGACTTGCAGCACTTCATGCTGGCTTTGTTGAGTGATGGCGCCCAGGCCCTGGTTGATGTTCTGCAGGCCGCCTTGCACATGCTCGAACAGCAGGGCGCCGGCGTCGGTCAGTTCGATGCCGCGATAAATGCGGTCAAACAGGCGGATCGCCAGTTGCTCTTCAAGGCGCTTGATCTGCTGGCTGACCGCCGGTTGGGTGGTGCCCAGTTCCATCGCGGCAGCGGTGAAACTGCGATGGCGTGCCGCTGCCTCAAAGGCGCGCAGCAAATCGAGAGAGAGGTCACCCAGCGCTTCATACATAAGCTCAACTTATCCTAGTCATTGCCGCGTATGGGCTTTACCCATGTATTCATGGACCGCATGCTCATTGGCATAAACACCGCCTATGGAATGCCGAGAAACCATGAAGCGCAAGAACATTCTTTTCATCATGGCCGATCAGATGGCCGCGCCGATGCTGCCGTTCTACGGGCCTTCCCCGATCAAGCTGCCCAACCTCAGCCGCCTGGCGGCACAAGGTGTGGTGTTCGACGCCGCCTATTGCAACAGCCCGTTGTGCGCACCGTCGCGCTTCACCTTGGTGAGCGGCCAGTTGCCGAGCAAGATCGGCGCCTACGACAACGCTGCCGATTTCCCCGCCGATGTACCGACCTATGCCCACTACCTGCGTCGCCTCGGCTACCGCACTGCGCTGTCGGGCAAGATGCACTTCTGCGGCCCCGACCAGTTGCACGGCTATGAGGAACGTCTGACCAGCGACATCTATCCCGCCGACTACGGCTGGGCAGTGAACTGGGATGAGCCAGACGTACGCCCTACTTGGTATCACAACATGTCCTCGGTACTGCAGGCGGGCCCATGTGTGCGCACCAACCAGCTGGATTTCGACGAAGAGGTGGTGTTCAAGGCCCAGCAATACCTGTTCGATCATATCCGCGAGGAGGGCGACCAGCCGTTCTGCCTGACCGTGTCGATGACCCATCCCCACGACCCGTACACCATTCCCAAGCCGTTCTGGGACCTGTACGCCGACACCGAGATCCCATTGCCCGCGACGCCGCCCCAGGCCGACCTTGACCCACATTCCCAGCGGCTGCTCAAGGTCTATGACTTGTGGGACAAACCGCTGCCGGTGGATAAGATCCGCGACGCCCGCCGCGCTTACTTCGGTGCCTGCAGCTACATCGACAGCAACGTCGGCAAGCTGCTGCAGACCCTGGAGGACACCGGCCTGGCCGACGATACCCTGATCATTTTCTCCGGCGACCACGGCGACATGCTTGGCGAGCGCGGCCTCTGGTACAAAATGCACTGGTTTGAAATGGCCGCCCGCGTGCCGCTGCTGGTCAGTGCGCCGGGGCAGTTCGCCGCTGGCCGCGTCACCCAGGCCGTATCGACCGCCGATCTGTTGCCGACCCTGGTGGAATTGGCCGGCGGCACGTTGGACCCGCATTTGCCGCTGGACGGCCGCTCACTGGTCCCGCACTTGCAAGGGCAGGGCGGGCATGACGAAGTGTTTGGCGAATACATGGCCGAAGGCACCGTCAGCCCGTTGATGATGATTCGCCGGGGCGCCTACAAATTCATCTACAGCGAAGACGACCCTTGCTTGTTGTTCGATGTGCACAACGACCCGCGCGAGCAGGAAAACCTCAGCCAGTGCGCCGAACATCGCCCTCTGTTCGAGGCGTTTTTGCGTGAAGCACGGGCTAAATGGGACATCCCGGCAATCCATCAACAGGTGCTCGCCAGCCAACGCCGTCGCCGCCTGGTGTTTGAAGCGCTGACCCAAGGCAAACTCAAGAGCTGGGATCACCAGCCACTGGTAGACGCCAGTCAGCAGTACATGCGCAACCATATCGACCTCGATGACCTGGAGCGCAAGGCACGTTTTCCACAACCCTGCCAAAACCAATAAGTAGACAGAGGGAAGGCCATGCAAAAGTTGACCGTGGTACTGAGTTTGGTGGTGCTCAGCAGCGCCCAGGTGTACGCAGACACTCGCTGCGAAACGGTAAAGATGGCCGATCCAGGCTGGAGCGATATTGCCGCCACCAACGCCATCACCAGTTTCCTGCTGACGGGCATGGGCTACCAACCCAAGGTCGATACCCTGGCGGTGCCGATTACCTTCGGCGGGCTGAAAGACGGCCAGGTGGATGTCTTCCTCGGCAACTGGATGCCGGCGCAGCAAGGCTTCTACGACAAGTTCGTGGCCAACGGCGATGTGGTGCAACTGGCGAAGAACCTGGAGGGCACCGAGTTCACCCTCGCCGTGCCCGACTATGTGTGGGACGCCGGGGTGCATGACTTCGCCGACCTGAACAAGTTTGCCGACAAGTTCGACAAGAAGATCTACGGCATTGGCTCCGGCGCGCCGGCCAATATCTCGTTGCAAGAGATCATCAAGAAAAATGATTTCGACCTGGGGCAGTGGAAGCTGATCGAGTCCAGCGAACAAGCGATGCTCGCGGAAGTTTCGCGAGCCGTTAAGAAACAGCGTTTCGTCACCTTCCTCGGCTGGACTCCGCACCCGATGAACGTGCAACTGAAAATGCACTACCTCAAGGGCGGCGAGCAGTACTTTGGTGCCACCGGCAGCGTGTACACCTTGACCCGCAAGGGTTACGCACAAGCCTGCCCCAATGTCGGCAAATTGCTGACTAACCTGACTTTTACCCAGGCCATGGAGAACAGCATCATGGCCGACGTGGCCAACAACAAGGTCAGCAATGCGCAGGCGGCGAAGGCATGGATCAAGGCCAACCCGGCGGTGCTGGACCAGTGGCTGGAGGGCGTGAAAACCCTGGATGGGCAGGAGGCGTTGCCGGTGGTAAAAGCCAAACTCTGACGCCTGCCGCTGCCCCCTGTGGGAGCTGGCTTGCCTGCGATAGCGTCACCCCGGTATGCCTGTCACACCGAGGCGCCAGCATCGCAGGCAAGCCAGCTCCCACAAGTACCCATGCATATTGATATTCTTGCCAAAACCCTTTACCCGAGCCTGCGATGCCACGGCCCACCCGCCATACACTCTTGCCCTTCCTGCGCTGGCTGCCGCGCCAAACCCGCGCCAGCGTCGGCCGGGATGCCATCGTCGGCCTCAGCGGCGCGGTGCTTGCGCTGCCGCAGTCGATTGCCTACGCACTGATCGCAGGCCTCCCACCCGAATACGGGCTCTACGCCGCCATCATCCCGGTGTTGATCGCGTGCCTGTGGGGCTCGTCCTGGCACCTGATCTGCGGGCCCACGGCCGCCATCTCCATCGTGCTTTACGCCAGTATCAGCCCATTGGCCGTGCCAGGCTCACAGGACTACATCACCCTCATCCTGTTGCTGACCTTCCTCGCCGGGGTGTTCCAGTGGTTGCTTGGCCTGCTGCGCTTTGGCGCGTTGGTGAACTTTGTCTCCCATTCGGTGGTGCTGGGTTTCACCCTCGGCGCCGCCGTGGTGATTGCCCTGGGGCAGTTGCCCAACCTGCTCGGGTTGGATTTGCCCAGCCAGGCCACGGCTATCAACAGCCTGCTGGCGTTGATCGACCATCGTGGCGAGTGGGATCAGGCATCCCTGGCCCTGGGGCTGGGGACGTTGCTGGCAGGCATGTTGCTCAAGTACCTGGTGCCACGCTGGCCGACACTGTTGATCGCCTTGGTGTTGGGCAGCCTGGTGGCATGGTTGTGGCCGGCGATGTTCGGGCATGTGGCACGGGTCAGTTCGTTCATCGGCAAACTGCCGCCGTTCAGCCCGTTGCCGATGGACCTGGACCTGGTGTTGCGCCTGCTGCCCAGCGCCGTGGCGGTGGGGATGCTGGGGTTGGTGACCAGCCTGTCGATCGCCCGTTCGCTGTCGGCCCGCTCGCAACAACTGCTCGATGCCAACCAGGAAGTTCGCGCCCAGGGTTTATCCAACATCGTGGGCGGATTTTTTTCCGGCTACCTGTCAGCCGGATCATTCACCCGCTCGGGCCTCAGTTACGAGGCGGGCGCCTGTTCGCCGCTGGCGGGGGTGTTTTCGGCCCTGTGGGTGGCGCTATTTGCGTTATTTGGCGCAGCGTTGATCGCGCATATTCCGATCCCGAGCATGGCGGCGAGCATCCTGCTGATTTGCTGGGGGCTGGTGGACCACCGCGGCATTCGCGCGCTGTTCCGGGTCAGCCGTGCCGAATTCGTGGTGATGAGCCTGACCTGCGTCGCCACCTTGTTGTTGGAGCTGCAAACGGCGATCTATGCCGGGGTGCTGGCGTCGCTGTTTTTCTACCTAAAGCGCACGTCGCAGCCACGGGTTCAACACTGGCGCGACGGTGAGGCGGATGTGTTGCGGGTAGGCGGCTCGATCTTTTTTGGCGCCAGCCATTACCTGCAAGTTCGCTTGCAACGTTTGCAGGGTGAGCGGGTGGTGATCGAGGCGCAGCAGATCAACTTTATCGACTATTCCGGGGTGGAGATGCTGCATCAGGAGGCGCGGCGGTTGGCGGGGTTGGGCCGTAGCTTGACGTTGCGTGGGGCCAGGCCGCAGGTGGTTGAGGAGCTGAAAAAGCTCGACGGGCCCGATAACTGCCCCATCGACTTTGAAGACTGAACCCGATCAAAACTGTGGGAGCTGGCTTGCCTGCGATAGCGGTGGGTCAGCCAGCACATGGGTAACTGACCTATTGCTATCGCAGGCAAGCCAGCTCCCACATTAACGGTGCCCACATCAGCGCGTGGAATCAGGCCAATTGCCGGCGCAGTTCGGCCAGTACCGGCGCCGAATCCGGGCGCACACCACGCCACAGCAAAAAGGCTTCTGCCGCTTGTTCCACCAGCATGCCCAGGCCATCCATCGCCACCGCCGCGCCTTGCTCGCTCGCCCAGCGGCAGAACGCGGTGGGTTGCTTGGCGTACATCATGTCGTAGCAGAAGGTCTTGCCCGGTTCTATCAGGCTGCCGGCAATCGGCGGTACATCGCCTGACAGGCTGGCCGACGTGGCATTGATGATCACGTCCACCGGCTCACGCAACCAGTCGAAACCACTGGCAGACACCGGGCCTAGGTCATCGAACAGCTCAGCCAGTAACTCGGCTTTTTCCACGGTGCGGTTGGCGATGATCAACGACGAGGGTTGCTGCGCCAGCAACGGCTCCAGCGCACCACGTACCGCGCCACCGGCGCCCAATAACAGAATGCGTTTACCTTGCAGGGTCAGCCCGGCATTGACCGTCAAATCGCGCACCAGGCCCGCGCCGTCGGTGTTGTCGCCCAACAAGGTGCCGTCATCCAGTTTGCTCAAGGTGTTCACGGCACCGGCGCGCTGGGCTCGTTCGGTCAGGGTATTGGCCAGACGGTAAGCCTCCTCCTTGAACGGCACGGTCACGTTGGCGCCACGGCCCTGTTGGAAAAACTCACGGGCACAGGCGGTGAAGTCCTCCAACGGCGCGAGCATCGTGCTGTAGTCCAACTGCTCGCCGGTCTGGGCGGCGAACAGACGGTGAATCAGCGGCGATTTGCTGTGGCCGATGGGGTTTCCGAACACGACATAACGGTCCATCACACCGCCGCCTTGGGCGCGGCAACGCCGAGCCAGTCACGGTCTTGCAGGAAGTAGTCGGTGAGGCGCGCCTCTTCGCTGCCGGCTTCGGCCTTCCAGTCGTAGCTCCAGCGTACCTGGGGTGGCAGCGACATCAGGATCGACTCCGTACGCCCGCCCGATTGCAGGCCGAACAGGGTGCCACGGTCATAGACCAGGTTGAACTCAACGTAGCGGCCCCGGCGGAACTCCTGGAACTGGCGCTGTTGCTCGGTGTACGCCATGGCCTTGCGACGCTGCACAATCGGCAGGTAGGCGTCGATGTAGGCATCGCCGATGGCGCGGATGAAGGCGAAGCAGGTGTCAAAGCCCCACTCGTTCAAGTCATCGAAGAACAACCCACCGATGCCACGGGGTTCGTTGCGATGCTTGATGTGGAAGTAGGTGTCACACCAGGCCTTGTAGCGTGCGTACACATCCGGGCCAAACGGCGCACAGGCCTGCTCGGCCACTCGGTGCCAGTGAATGCAGTCTTCTTCATTGCCGTAATACGGGGTGAGATCGAAGCCACCGCCGAACCACCACACCGGTTCTTCGCCTTCTTTTTCAGCGATGAAAAACCGCACGTTGGCGTGGGAAGTCGGTACATGCGGGTTATGCGGATGGATCACCAGTGACACGCCAAGCGCTTCAAAGCCACGGCCGGCCAGCTCGGGGCGATGGGCACTGGCAGACGGTGGTAAACCGCTGCCGAACACGTGGGAAAAGTTGACGCCGCCTTTTTCGATCACCGAACCGTTTTCCATCACACGGGTGCGACCGCCACCGCCGGCTGGCCGGGTCCAGGCGTCTTCGATAAAGCGAGTGTCCGTCTCGAAGGTTTCCAGGGCGCTGCAAATGCGGTCTTGCAGGTCAAGCAGGTAGGCTTTAACGGCCTCGGTGCGGGTAGTCATGGCATCACCTTGAATCGGGCAAAGCTACGCGAGGCCCATGGGGCGTCGGCGGCAAATGGGCGCACAGGATACCACTGCGCTTAGATGCCACTGCACTTAGGTGCGCGGCAGTTGACGAAGATCAAGCTTAGGAGTCCGATAGGGGGCTACGCAGATTCGAACCCAAGGAGAAGTGCAGATGGCCAAACGTATCCAGTTCAGCGCCCATGGCGGGCCCGAAGTGCTTGAGTATGTGGACTACACGCCAGCGGAGCCTGGCCCACAGCAGGTACGGGTGCGCAACGAAGCTATCGGCCTGAACTTCATCGACACCTATTTCCGCAGTGGCCTCTATGCGCCGCCCGCCCTGCCATCGGGCCTGGGTGCGGAAGGCGCTGGCGTAGTCGATGCCGTTGGCAGTGAAGTCAGCCAATTCAAAGTCGGCGACCGTGTGGCCTACGGCAGCGGCCCGCTGGGTGCCTATAGCGAGTTGCACGTGTTGCCTGCCGCCAACCTGGTGCACCTGCCGGATGAGATCAGCTTTGAACAGGCCGCCGGTGCCATGCTCAAAGGCCTGACCGTACAGTACCTGCTGCGCCAGACCTATGAGCTCAAAGGCGGAGAGACCATTTTGTTCCACGCCGCCGCCGGTGGCGTCGGTTCCCTGGCCTGCCAATGGGCCAAGGCTTTGGGGGTGAAGTTGATCGGTACGGTCAGTTCGCCGGAAAAGGCGGCCTTGGCCAAATCGCTGGGCGCCTGGGAAACCATCGACTACAGCAAGGAAGATGTCGCACAACGCGTACTGGAATTGACTGACGGCAAGAAATGCCCGGTGGTGTACGACGGCGTCGGCAAGGACACCTGGCTGACTTCCCTGGACAGCGTGGCGCCGCGGGGCTTGTTGGTGAGCTTCGGCAACGCGTCGGGGGCGGTGGATGGGGTGAACCTGGGGATTCTGTCGGCGAAGGGTTCGCTGTACGTCACCCGGCCGACTTTGGCGACCTACGCGAACAACCCGGCGAACTTGCAGGCGATGGCGGACGATCTGTTTTCGATGATCAAGAGTGGCAAGGTGCGCATTGATATCAACCAGCGCTACTCGCTGGCGGAGGCGGCCAAAGCGCAGACGGAGTTATCGGGGCGGCGCACGACTGGGTCGACCATTCTGCTGCCTTAAGGGCCTCATCGCAGGCAAGCCAGCTCCCACATTTGACGGCGAACACTGATCAAATGTGGGAGCTGGCTTGCCTGCGATGGGTGCACTGCGGTGTCAGGACGGGCGCACCACATCACCCGTCACCAGGTCCCGAATCAGGCTCGGGTTCTTGCGCCCACCCAGGGCACCGCCCAACACCAAGTCCACTTGCCCGCGAAAATACTGCTCCACGCGAATCCGCGTGCGGGCTGCCGGGCGCCCCTGGGGGTTGGCCGAGGTGGAAATCAACGGGCCGACCTCGGCGCACAAATCTCTCACCAACGGATGATCACTGACCCGCAACGCTACGGTGTCATGCACACCCGTGACCCACTCGGGCAGCAAGTCCTGATGGGGCACCAGCCAGGTATTCGGCCCTGGCCAGGTGCTGGCCATGCGTTCGACCCACGTGTCCGGGAAATCTTCAAACAGAAAGTCGAACTGACGAATATTGTCCGCCACCAGGATCAGGCCTTTGTCGACCGAGCGGTTCTTGATCGCCAACAGCCGATCCACTGCTTCTTCGTTCCACGGGTCGCAGCCCAGGCCCCAGACCGCTTCGGTCGGATAGGCGATCACCGCGCCTGCGCGAATTTCCCGTGCGGCTTCCAGCACACGCCACCTGTTGACCATTGTTAACTCTCCGGACTAAAGCTCTGGGCAGTTTACCGATCTTCGTTACAAAACCTAGCGCCAAAAACGGGCCACTACCAAAGCGGACACCGCGCCAGCCAGCGCCCGCTTTCGCAAATCACCTGGCCCTCCAACTCCAGCTCTGTAAGGGTGGCCAGTACTTGGGACAACGGCCGACCGCTGGCAATCGCCAAGGCTTCGCTGCTATGCGGTGCCGCGTGCAGCAGCGCCACCAGCGGATGGGTCACGGGCACCGGTGCCGCATGGGACAACCGCTGCCAACCACGCAGGCCTTCAAGTATGTGCTCGATGGTTTCCACCAACACCGCGCCATCACGGATCAGTTGATGACAGCCTTTGGCGGCGGGGTGGTGGATGGAGCCAGGAATCGCGTACACCTCACGCCCTTGCTCCGCGGCCAGGCGTGCGGTGATCAGCGAGCCGCTGGCGATACTGGCCTCCACCACCAGTACGCCTAACGACAACCCGCTGATGATCCGGTTGCGCCGTGGGAAATTACCGGCCTGGGGCGCGGCATCCAGCGGAAACTCGGAAACCACGGCGCTGCCTTGGGCAATCATCGCCGCAGCGAGCTTGCGATGGCGCTGTGGATAAAAATTTTCCAGGCCCGTGCCAAGCACGCCGATGGTATGGCCGCCCACGTCCAATGCCGCCTGGTGCGCCGCGCCATCAATGCCCACTGCCAGCCCGCTGGTGATGACAAAACCGGCGCTCGCCAGGCTGCGGGAAAAGGCCGCTGCCGTGTCCATGCCCGGGCGCGAGGCGCGCCGGCTACCGACCATGGCCAACTGTGGTTTTTCCAGAATACCGGGGTCGCCCGCAACGAATAACAACGGCGGTGCATCGTCGATCTGCGCGAGCAACGCCGGGTAATCCGGTTGGTCCCACATCAGCAAATGCTGGGCCGGGCGCGCCAGCCAGGCCAACGCCTCACTGGCACCGTCACGTACTTTGGGGCTACGTCGAGCCTCGGCACTGACGGCGGGCAAACCGAGGGAACGCCAGGCGCTGGCGGGAGCACTCAGGGCCTTGGAAGCGCAACCAAAGGCTTGGATCAATACGTGAAAACGCTTGGGCCCCAGTTCTGGCAGCCTGTGCAAGCGTAGCCGGGCTTCCAGCTCTGCCGGGGAAATATCGCTACTGTTTATCGGATTCATATGATCATCCTTGACCGGAACAAGCTGTGGATAACTCTGTTGGTAACTTATTTAGCAGGCTATTTATTGCGCTTGATCAGCCGTCTCGAAACGGTCTTGCACGGCCAACGACCGTGAAGCACTGAGCACCAG
This sequence comes from Pseudomonas sp. FDAARGOS_380, assembly GCF_002591235.1. Classification (NCBI taxonomy): domain Bacteria; kingdom Pseudomonadati; phylum Pseudomonadota; class Gammaproteobacteria; order Pseudomonadales; family Pseudomonadaceae; genus Pseudomonas; species Pseudomonas sp. FDAARGOS_380. The sequence goes on from NZ_CP023969.1 coordinate 1,771,310, forward strand.
GGCATAGCTGAGTTTTTCATAGGTACGAAACACCAGCAGGGTGCCGGCTCGCTCATCCGGGAGGGGAGTGGGCGTGCCGGTGAGGGCGTCTCGCACGGTGGCGCCAGCCTTGATCACTGTGAGCAGTTGGCCTTCCACCAAGCCATCGCGGCGGCCCTTGTTGAGGGTCACAGCGTCGAGCACGCCGATCTGCGTGACGCCCTTGGGGATGTCGATGATGTGCCCTGTAATCAAGGGTGCAGGTTTGCCGGCTTCCAGGCTGGCCAAAGCAACGGGAGGCTCGGCGCGCAACAAACGGTCACCTGGGCGAATCTCCTGGGTCACCCGCTGCACTGCCAGGGTGGTGAGGCTGTCGGCAAGCAAAAAGCGCGCAGTGCCGATGTCGTCGGCATTGATGCCGAGTAATTCCTGGGTATCGGGGTCGGTGTAGGCCTTGCCCCGCCGAAATATCCCGTAGCTTGGCTGGGCCGGGTTCAGTTGACCGCGTGCAAACACACGCTCGTCGTTAGCGCCCAGCACGCGCCCGCCTTGCGCGGCAATAATGTAAGGGGCTTTGTCCAGGTCCTGGGGCGAGTCAAAAATACGGTTGTGCAGTAAGAAGTGCTGGATGGCCTGTTGCGCTGCCTGATCCAGGCGCTCAGTAGGTTGCGCAATCAACGCCGTGGCGAACGGGGCCCACAGCAGCAAGACGAGTAGCGATTTCCTCATGGGGTGAATCTCCTTTATTATGTGCGTTCGCGTGAAATGCCATGGCCTTCGCGGCTTCCGAGCGTTTCACACCGGCCGTATGGGTCCATCCCACCGCCGATTTGTCTCTTCCTCACATGTGCAGCAATTACGCTTATGGCTATTTTGAACATCCTCGAATTTCCCGACTCGCGCCTGCGCACGATCGCCAAGCCGGTGGCCGTAGTGGACGACAAGGTTCGTCAGTTGGTCGATGACATGTTTGAAACAATGTATGAAGCCCCGGGCATCGGCCTCGCCGCGACCCAGGTCAACGTGCATCTGCGCGTCGTAGTCATGGACCTGTCGGAAGACCGCAGCGAACCTCGGGTGTACATCAACCCTGAGTTCGAACCGCTGACCGAAGAGATGGGCGAATACCAGGAAGGCTGCCTGTCGGTGCCGGAGTTCTACGAGAATGTGGAACGCCCGCTGCGCGTGAAGATCAAGGCGCTGGACCGTGACGGCAAGCCTTTCGAGCTGATTGCCGAAGGCCTGCTGGCGGTGTGCATCCAGCATGAATGCGACCACCTCAACGGCAAGCTGTTCGTCGATTACCTGTCCACGCTCAAGCGTGACCGCATCAAGAAGAAGCTGGAAAAAAAGCATCGCCAGCAAGCCTGATGCCCTTCTTCCAAAGGCTTGCTGCGGCAAGCCTTTTTCTTTTGTGACTGTTTTTAACCGAGAACTCCCATGACCGAGCCATTGCGCATTGTTTTTGCCGGCACTCCTGAATTTGCCGCCGAACACCTCAAGGCGCTGCTTGCCAGCCCTTATGACATCGTCGCGGTGTACACCCAGCCGGATCGCCCGGCCGGTCGCGGGCAAAAACTGATGCCCAGCCCAGTCAAGCAGTTGGCGCTGGAGCACAACATTCCCGTGTTGCAGCCGCCGACCCTGCGTAACGCCGAGGCCCAGGCCGAACTGGCCGCGCTGAAGCCGGACCTGCTGGTGGTGGTGGCCTACGGCTTGATCCTGCCCCAGGCGGTACTGGATATCCCGCGCCTGGGTTGCATCAACAGCCATGCTTCACTGCTGCCACGCTGGCGCGGTGCGGCGCCGATTCAACGCGCCGTTGAAGCCGGCGACAGCGAGAGCGGCGTGACCGTGATGCGCATGGAAGCCGGCCTGGATACCGGGCCGATGCTGCTCAAGGTCACCACGCCGATCACCGCCCAAGACACCGGCGGCAGCCTGCACGACCGCCTCGCTGAGCTGGGCCCGCCCGCCGTGATCCAGGCCATCGCCGGCCTCGCTGCCGGCACCCTGGAAGGTGAAATCCAAGACGACAGCCTGGCCACCTACGCCCACAAGCTGAACAAGGACGAAGCGCGCATTGACTGGAGCCGCCCGGCCGTGGAGCTGGAGCGCCTGGTACGTGCCTTCAACCCATGGCCGATCTGCCACAGCACCCTCAACGGCGAAGCCTTGAAAGTGTTGGCCGCGACCCTGGCCGATGGCACAGGCGCTCCCGGCGAGATCATCGGCGCCAGCAAAGACGGCCTGTTGGTAGCTTGCGGCGAACAGGCGCTGTGCCTGACGCGTCTGCAATTGCCCGGCGGCAAGGCGCTGAACTTCAGCGATTTGTTCAATAGCCGTCGTGAGAAATTCGCCCTGGGCACCACGCTTGGGGTGGTCACTCAATGAACCCACGTCTGGCCGCCGCCAAGGCTCTCGCCGCCGTCCTCAACGGCAAGGCTTCGCTGAACAGTTCATTGCCGACGCAACTGGATAAGGTCGAAGACCGGGATCGCGGTTTCACCCAGGACCTGGCCTTTGGCACCGCCCGTTGGCAGCCACGGTTGTCTGCGCTGGCCGCCAAGCTGCTGCAAAAACCGTTCAAAGCGGCAGACGCCGATGTCGAGGCGCTGTTGCTGGTGGGCCTCTACCAGTTGCTCTACACCCGCGTGCCCGCCCACGCCGCCATCGGTGAAACCGTCGGTTGCGCCGACAAGCTGAAAAAACCCTGGGCCAAGGCCCTGCTCAATGCCGTGCTGCGCCGCGCCCAGCGCGAAAGCGAAGCCCTGCTGGCCGAGCTGGAACATGATCCGGTGGTGCGCACCGCCCACCCGCGTTGGCTGCAAAAATCCCTGAAAGCCTTTTGGCCTGAGCAATGGGAAGCCATCTGCGCAGCCAACAACGCGCATCCGCCGATGATCCTGCGGGTCAATCGCCGTCACCACAGCCGTGACGCGTATTTGCAGTTACTGGCGGACGCTGGCACCAACGCCACGCCCTGTGTGTACAGCACGGACGGCATCGTGCTGGAAGCCGCTGCCGATGTGCGCAGCCTGCCAGGCTTTGCCGAAGGCTGGATCAGTGTGCAGGACGAAGCTGCGCAGTTGGCCGCCGACTTGCTCGACCTTGCCCCCGGCCAGCGCGTACTCGACGCCTGCTGTGCGCCCGGCGGTAAGACCTGCCACATCCTTGAAGTGGAAAAAGGCCTGGCCGGTGTCGTCGCGGTGGACCTTGAAGCCAAGCGCCTGGTGCGCGTGCGGGAAAACCTCGCACGCCTGGGCTTGAGCGCCGAGCTGATCGCCGCGGATGGCCGCGACACCGCCGCCTGGTGGGACGGCAAGCCCTTCCAGCGCATCCTGCTGGACGCCCCTTGCTCGGCCACCGGCGTGATCCGCCGTCATCCGGACATCAAGCTGACCCGCCAGCCCGACGACATCGCCGCCTTGGCGGTGCTGCAAGGCGAACTGCTCGACGCGCTGTGGCCCACCTTGGAAGTCGGCGGCATCCTGCTTTACGCCACCTGCTCCACTTTGCCCACCGAAAATACCGAGGTCGTCCAAGCCTTCCTCGCCCGCACCAGCGGCGCGCGTGAGCTGGACCTCGCTACCACGGCCGGCATCAAGCAGCCCCACGGTCGCCAACTGCTTGCGCAAGAAGGCGGGCACGATGGCTTCTACTACGCCAAACTGATCAAGATCGCCGCCGCACGCGGCTGAATGGTTTTAAGGGAGTGACCGGATGAAAATCATCATCCTTGGAGCAGGGCAGGTCGGTGGCACGCTGGCCGAACATTTGGCCGGTGAAGCCAACGACATCACCGTGGTCGACACCGATTCCGAGCGTTTGCGCGACCTGGGCGACCGCCTGGACATCCGTACGGTGCAAGGCCGCGCGTCGTTTCCAACGGTGCTGCGCCAGGCCGGCGCCGACGATGCCGACATGCTGGTGGCCGTGACCAACAGCGACGAGACCAACATGGTCGCCTGCCAGGTCGCCCACACCCTGTTCCACACCCCGACCAAGATCGCTCGGGTGCGCGAAGCGGCGTACCTGACCCGCGCCGGTCTGTTCGATAACGACGCCATCCCGGTGGACGTACTGATCAGCCCGGAACAGGTGGTGACCCACTACATCAAGCGCCTGATCGAAATTCCAGGTGCGCTACAGGTCATCGACTTCGCCGAAGGCAAAGCGCAACTGGTGGCCGTGAAGGCCTATTACGGCGGGCCGCTGGTGGGCCAGCAACTGCGCCAGCTGCGCGAGCATATGCCGAACGTGGAAACCCGCGTGGCCGCGATTTTCCGCCGTGACCGGCCGATCCTGCCTCAGGGCGATACGGTGATCGAGGCCGACGACGAAGTGTTTTTCATCGCCGCCAAGGCGAATATTCGCGCAGTCATGAGCGAAATGCGCAGGCTCGACGAAAGCTACAAACGCATCGTCATCGCCGGCGGTGGGCAGATCGGCGAGCGTTTGGCCGAAGCCATCGAAAGCCGCTACCAGGTGAAGATCATCGAGATGAGCCCGACGCGGTGCCGGCATTTGTCCGACACCCTCGACAGCACTGTCGTACTGCAAGGCAGCGCCTCGGACCGTGACCTGCTGATGGAAGAGAACATCGCCGACGCCGACATCTTCCTGGCCCTGACCAACGATGACGAAGCCAACATCATGTCGTCCTTGCTGGCCAAACGGCTGGGGGCGAAGAAGGTGATGACCATCATCAACAACCCAGCCTATGTGGACCTGATCCAGGGCGGCGATATCGACATTGCCATCAGCCCGCAGTTGGCGACCATCGGCACCTTGCTCGCCCACGTGCGCCGTGGCGACATTGTCAGCGTGCACTCGTTGCGCCGTGGCGCAGCGGAAGCCATCGAGGCGATTGCCCATGGCGATTCGAAGTCGAGCAAGGTCATCGGCAAGGCTATCCGCGATATCGGCCTGCCGCCGGGCACCACCATTGGCGCGATCATTCGTGATGAAGAAGTGATCATTGCCCACGACGACACGGTGATCGCCACCGGAGACCATGTGATTTTGTTCCTTGTGGATAAAAAACATATCCGCGATGTGGAGAAGCTGTTCCACGTGGGGTTGAGCTTTTTCTGATCAAGGAGTGAACCGATGCTGGAGTCCCTGGAAAAAATGCTCGCCAAGGGCGTGGACAATTCGCTGCTGCGCTTTGGCTTGGGTAAGGGTTACCTGGACCTGAAGGACAACGCCAAGGCGGCCGAGCATTTGCAGCGATGCGTCGAGTTCGATCCGAAGTATTCGGCGGCGTGGAAGTTGTTGGGCAAGGCGCAGTTGGGGCAGGGTGATAACGCTGGGGCACGACACGCTTGGGAAAAAGGCATAGAAGCGGCGTTGGCCCATGGCGACAAACAGGCCGAGAAAGAGATGACAGTGTTTCTGAAGAAACTAGATCGCCAGGCCTGAATAAAGATCAAAAGGTGGGAGCGGGCTTGCTCGCGAATGCAGAGTGTCAGTCACTGAATAAGTAGCTGATACACCGCATTCGCGAGCAAGCCCGCTCCCACATTGGTTTCGCATAGACCTTGAGTCAGCGGTGAGTCAATACCACCGCGCCTCACCCGGCGGGCGTTTCTTGAAGCGTTTCATGCTCCACATGTACTGGCTTGGGTAAGCGCCGACATAACGCTCTACTACCTTGCTCATCGCCGCACAGGACGTCGCGGTGTCGGTGCTGTACATGTCCTCCGGTGCCGCCTCCAGAATCACCTTGTAACCCGAGCCGTCCGGCAGCCGCAGGGCATGCAGGAACACCCCCACCGCCTTGTGGCCCGCAAGCATGTTCGGCACGAACTTGCTGGTAAGCGCCTGGGTGGCAAAAAACGGTACGAAGATCCCGGCGGATTCAGCCGGCTCCGGGTCAGCAGGAATGCCCACCTGGCCGCCTTTGCGCACTTCCTTGATCACGCTGAGAATGCCTTCCTTGGTGGACGCCGCCACGCGGTTGCCCAACTGCACGCGCTGCTTGCGCAGCAACTCGTCCACCGCCTTGAGCTTGGGCGGGCGATAGAAAATGATCGGTTTGCACTGGCTGCAATAGAAGTGGTTCAACATTTCCCAGTTGCCCAGGTGGCTGGTGATGCCTACCACGCCTTTGCCAGAAGCCAGGGCCTCGTGCAGCACTTCCAGGCCTTCGACTTCGCGGACCAGGTCGATAGAGCGCTGCGCCGGCCAGATCCACGCGCAGGCGCTCTCGGTGAGGGACTTGCCGATGTCCATCAGGCTGCGGCCCACCAGGCGCTCGCGCTCTGCCGGGTCCATGTCCGGGAAGCATTTGGAGAGGTTGATCCGCACCGTATCGCGGGAACGGTTGGGGGTTTTCCACATGATCCAGCCGATCCCCGTGCCGACGGCTTGTACGGCGCGCCAGGGCAGCAGGGCAAACAACCGAAGAGCGCCTACCAGCAAGGCGCCTTTAAACTTTTCCACAGGTCACTCCTGATCGTGTGTGGTGCGCAAAGCCGGCATTCTAACCGGCGTTGACCAAGTCCGCGTAACGGTCGCAGTCCTGGGTGTGGTCCATGACCATGCCCGAGGCCTGCATGAAGGCGTAGCAGATGGTCGGCCCGACGAAGGTGAAGCCGGCCTTTTTCAAGGCTTTGCTCATGGCTTCGGCTTCGGGCGTGATCGCCGGGACGTCGCTGCGATCCTTGAAGTGATTGACCTTGGGTTTACCGTCGACAAACGACCACAGCAACCCCACCGGATCCTCCAGCGCCAGCCAGGCCGCGGCGTTGCGCCGGGTAGCGTTGAGCTTCAAGCGATTGCGCACGATGCCCGGGTCCTGCATCAGCACCTCGATTTCTTCATCGCTCAACTGCGCCAGACGCTGCGCATCAAAGCCGAACAACACCTTTCGATAATGCTCGCGTTTGCGTAAAACGGTGATCCAGGACAGGCCTGCCTGGAACCCTTCGAGCAAAAGCAACTCGAACAAACCCTGCGCATCGCGCAGCGGCGTTCCCCACTCTTGATCGTGATAAGCCATGTACAGCGGATCTTCAGAACACCAAAAGCAGCGTGGCATAAGGCTCCAGGGAGTGGTGGCGGGGCCGAATCGGGTATACTCCCGCTCTTTAAATCGCAGCCCAAGTAACAGGTGAATTTCGTGAGCCAGCCTACGCCAGCCGTGCGTACCTTCCAAGACTTGATCCTCGCCCTCCAGCAATACTGGGCCGAGCAAGGTTGTGTGGTACTTCAGCCCTACGATATGGAAGTAGGCGCCGGCACTTTCCACACCGCTACATTCCTGCGGGCCATCGGCCCGGAAACCTGGAACGCCGCTTATGTGCAGCCCAGTCGCCGCCCGACTGACGGCCGCTACGGCGAAAACCCGAACCGTCTGCAGCACTACTACCAGTTCCAGGTGGTATTGAAGCCCAACCCGGATAACTTCCAGGAGCTGTACCTGGGCTCGCTGAAACATGTGGGCCTGGACCCACTGGTGCACGACATCCGTTTCGTCGAAGACAACTGGGAATCGCCAACCCTGGGTGCCTGGGGCCTGGGCTGGGAAGTCTGGCTCAATGGCATGGAAGTGACGCAGTTCACTTACTTCCAGCAAGCCGGCGGCATCGAGTGCTACCCGGTCACCGGCGAGATCACCTATGGCCTGGAACGCCTGGCCATGTACCTGCAAGGCGTGGACTCGGTCTACGACCTGGTGTGGGCTGACGGCCCGTTCGGCAAGGTGACCTACGGCGATGTGTTCCACCAGAACGAGGTGGAGCAGTCCACCTACAACTTCGAACACGCCAACGTCGACAAGCTGTTCGAACTGTTCGACTTCTATGAAAGCGAAGCCAAGCGCCTGATCGAGCTCGACCAGCCGCTGCCGTTGCCAAGCTATGAAATGGTGTTGAAGGCCTCCCATACCTTCAACCTGCTGGATGCCCGCCGTGCCATTTCGGTTACTGCGCGCCAGCAATACATCCTGCGTGTGCGCACCCTGGCGCGTTCCGTCGCCCAAGCCTACCTGCTGGCTCGCGCCAAGCTGGGCTTCCCGATGGCAACCCCGGACCTGCGTGATGAAGTGTTGGCTAAGCTGGAGGCTGCACAATGAGTGCTCAAGATTTCCTGGTTGAACTGGGCACCGAAGAGCTGCCACCCAAGGCCCTCAATACCCTGGCCGATGCATTCCTGGCCGGTATCGAAAAAGGCCTGCAGACTGCCGGCCTGAAGTTTGAAGCCAAAAAAGTCTACGCCGCGCCGCGCCGCCTGGCTGTGCTGCTGACCGCGCTGGAAACCCAGCAGCCGGATCGCAACATCAACCTGGACGGCCCACCGCGCCAGGCGGCTTTCGACGCCGAAGGCAACCCGACCCAGGCCGCCCTTGGCTTTGCCAAGAAGTGTGGCGTGGAACTGAGCGAGATCGACCAGAGCGGCCCGAAACTGCGTTTCAGCCAGGTCATCACCGGCAAGCCGACCGCCAGCCTGTTGCCGACCATCGTTGAAGATTCCCTGAACGACCTGCCTATCCCCAAGCGCATGCGCTGGGGTGCGCGCAAGGAAGAGTTCGTGCGTCCAACCCAATGGTTGGTGATGCTGCTCGGCGACCAGGTCATCGATTGCACCATCCTCGCCCAGAAGGCGGGTCGTGATTCCCGTGGTCACCGCTTCCATCATCCAGAAAGCGTGCGCATCACTTCGCCGGCCAACTACCTCAACGATCTGCGCGCCGCTTATGTGCTGGCCGACGCCAATGAGCGTCGCGAGCTGATCAGCAAGCGCACCGAAGAGCTGGCCCGTCTGCAGGAAGGCACTGCCATCGTGCCGCCAAGCCTGCTGGACGAAGTGACCGCCCTGGTGGAATGGCCGGTGCCGCTGGTGTGCTCGTTCGAAGAGCGTTTCCTCGACGTGCCGCAAGAAGCCTTGATCACCACCATGCAGGACAACCAGAAGTACTTCTGCCTGCTGGACGTGGACGGTAAGTTGTTGCCGCGTTTTATCACCGTGGCCAACATCGAAAGCAAAGACCCACAGCAGATCATCGCCGGTAACGAAAAAGTCGTGCGCCCGCGCCTGACCGACGCCGAGTTCTTCTTCAAGCAAGACAAGAAGCAGAAGCTGGAAGACTTCAACCTGCGCCTGCAAAACGTGGTGTTCCAGGAAAAACTCGGCAGCGTCTACGACAAAGCCGTGCGTGTTTCCAAGCTGGCGGCCTACATTGCCCCACGTATTGGCGGCGACGCAGCCTGGGCCGCCCGTGCCGGCTTGCTGTCCAAGTGCGACCTGGCCACCGAAATGGTCGGCGAGTTCCCAGAGATGCAAGGCGTGGCGGGTTACTACTACGCCCTCAACGACGGCGAGCCGGATGATGTTGCCCTGGCTCTGAACGAGCAGTACATGCCGCGCGGTGCCGGTGCAGAACTGCCGAGCACCCTGACCGGTGCAGCCGTGGCCATTGCCGACAAGCTGGACACCCTCGTGGGTATCTTCGGTATCGGCATGCTGCCCACCGGCAGCAAAGACCCGTATGCCCTGCGCCGTGCGGCCTTGGGCGTGCTGCGTATCCTGATCGACAAAAAGCTGGACCTCGACCTGACCCAGGCCGTGGTATTCGCCGTCGGCCAGTTCGGCACCAAGGTCAAGCAAGCCGGCCTGGCCGAGCAAGTGCTGGAGTTCGTGTTCGACCGCCTGCGTGCGCGTTACGAAGACGAAGGCGTGGACGTTTCCGTCTACCTGTCGGTACGTGCGCTGCAACCGGGCTCGGCGCTGGACTTCGACCAGCGTGTACAAGCCGTGCAAGCGTTCCGCAAGCTGCCGGAAGCCGATGCCCTGGCCGCCGTGAACAAGCGCGTGTCGAACCTGCTGAGCAAGGCCGACAACCTCGGCACTGCTGAAGTCGACCCGGGCCTGTTTGCCGATGCCAAGGAGTTCTCGCTGAACTCGGCCATTGCCAAGGCCGAGAACGCCGTGAAGCCGCTGATCGCCGAGCGTAACTACGCTGAAGCGTTGGCGCGCCTGGCGTCCTTGCGTGAGCCGGTGGATGCGTTCTTCGAAGCGGTGATGATCAATGCCGACGATGCTGGCGTGCGCAAAAATCGCTACGCCATGCTCGCGCGCCTGCGTGGCTTGTTCATCAATATCGCCGACATCTCCGTACTGGGCTGACCATGTTGAAACTGCTGATTCTCGATCGGGACGGGGTGATCAACTACGACTCCGACGCTTACATCAAGTCGGTGGAGGAGTGGATCCCACTGCCCGGTTCGATCGAGGCCATTGCGCAGTTGAGCAAAGCCGGCTGGACGGTGGCCATCGCCACCAACCAGTCCGGCATCGCCCGCGGGTACTACGACATCGCGACCCTGGAGGCCATGCACGCGCGTTTGCGCGCGTTAGTGGCCGAACAGGGCGGTGAGGTGGGGCTGGTGGTTTACTGCCCCCACGGGCCGGATGAGGGCTGCGATTGCCGCAAGCCCAAGCCTGGCATGTTGAAAATTATTGCAGAACATTACAAGGTGCCCTTGGCTGGGATATGGTTCGTCGGGGACAGCCTCGGTGACCTGGAGGCGGCCAAAGCCGTCGACTCTCAGCCAGTTTTGGTTAAAACCGGGAAAGGCGAAAAGACCCAGGCTAAAAACCTGCCGGTAGGCACCTTGATTTTTGACGATCTGGCGGCTGTTGCCGCAGAACTTATCAACAACTAGCCGCCCTCGACTTCCTGACCAAGGACTGTTCGGGAGTGCGCTTTTAACAGGCGGGCCGTGTCCCGCAACGGTAAATGCCGCCATGTCGATCTTGCAGGCCATCAGAACCTTTTTCTTTTACCTGCTGCTGGGCACCAGTTCGTTTCTCTGGTGCACCCTGAGCTTTTTTATTGCACCGTTCCTGCCCTTCAAGGCGCGCTATCGCTTCATCAACGTCTACTGGTGCCGCTGCGCGTTGTGGCTGAGCAAGGTGTTCCTGAATATTCGTTTCGAGATCAAAGGCGCTGAAAACGTCCCTGATCAACCGTGCGTGATTCTCTCCAACCATCAGAGCACCTGGGAGACGTTCTTCCTCTCGGCGTACTTCTCGCCATTGAGCCAGGTGCTCAAGCGCGAGTTGCTGTATGTGCCGTTCTTCGGCTGGGCCATGGCCATGTTGCGGCCGATCGCCATCGACCGGGACAACCCAAAGGCTGCGCTCAAGCATGTCGCCAAGAAGGGCGATGAGTTGCTCAAGGACGGCGTCTGGGTGCTGATCTTTCCCGAGGGCACGCGGGTGCCCTACGGCACCGTGGGCAAGTTCTCACGCGGTGGTACCGCCCTGGCGGTCAACGCCAACCTGCCTGTGCTGCCGATTGCGCATAACGCCGGCAAGTTCTGGCCCAAGACTGGCTGGGCCAAACGCCCGGGCACTATCACCGTGGTGATCGGCGAGCCGATGTATGCAGAAGGCGAAGGACCACGTGCCATCGCCGCTCTGAATGACCGTGCTGCGGCATGGAATGAAGCGCAGCAACGCGCCATGGGCTCCCTGCCACCGGAACCCGTCGTGGTGGAAACGCCGGCAGTATGAGCATCTGTGGATAACCTGTGTACGCTTTGTTGGCGAATTTGCTTTTTTGCATCATAACAAGCTGATTTACTTACATATTTCTGAAGCTCATAAAATTCAGAAAAACGTGCATAAGTTTTTTCTTCATAAAAAAACCGGTCCTTGTGACCGGTTTTTTATGCACAGCAGAAAAGCCGCTTTTTCAGTCCTCCAATAACGGCAGCAGCAGGATAAACGTCGAGCCCTTGCCCAGCTCACTTTCACACACGATGCGCCCACCGTGCCGTTCTATTACCGCCTTGACCATGGTCAGGCCCAACCCAAGACCTTCGCTGCCCTGGGCCGAATCGAAACGTCGGTATTGGTTGAACAACTCCGGCAGATCCTCAGGCGCAATCCCCGGTCCCTGGTCACTTATCCTGCACTCCAACCAACCTTGCGCACTGCCATGCCTCAACCTGACGGTGGTACCGGATTGGGAATATTTGATCGCGTTCTCCAGCACATTGAACAACGCCCGGGTGAGCAGCGATTGGTCGGCGTAGACCATGGCCTCGTCCGCCTCATCCAGGTCGTGAACCAAATGGATGCCCTTCAACTGCGCAATCACCGCCACCTGATCAAAGGCATCCATCACCAGCATGGCAAACAGGGTGGGCTGGAACTGGTAACCGTCCGCTTCAGCCTTGGCCAATTGCACAAAGGACTCGGTCAGGCTCAAGGCGCGCCGTACCTGCTGTTCGATTTGGGCAAACACAGGGGACTCTCCGTTGTGCACGTCCAGCAGGGCGAGGATCGCTGAATGCGGTGCACGCAGGTCATGGGACAGGAAACGCAGCATCGTCTCGCGGTGCTGCTGGGCTTCACGCTCCTTGCTCAGGTCCGTGAGGCTCAACAACCAGCCGAGGGCGAAATCCCCTTCGGCAGGCAGCAAGGGTGCCAATTCCATGCGCAAACTGCGTTGGTGGATATCGCGAAACTCGACCAGTTCCAGCGCCGACAGGGTAGGGCGTACACCATTGTGCAGCGGGGGATAGCCCAGATCAGCAAGCTGTTCGACGAGGTTTTCGCCGACTAGGTCATTGCCGAATACTTCACGGGCCACGCGGTTGGCCAACAGGATGCTGCCCTGAGGGTCGGTGATCAGGGTTGCTACCGGCAGGCACTCCAAGCCGTCCGCCATAAAGCGCCGCGTATCGCGGGTACGGCTGACGGCTTGTTCAAGGGCAAAGATGCGCCCTTGCAACACATCGCCCTTGCTGGCGGGCGCGCGACGCCGTTCCGGAAGCACCTTGGGTTCGTTATCCAGGCGTGCCAGTTCCCAGCCAAAGTAGGCGAGGATTACGCTCAGGCGCCGCCAATTCCAGATCAGGTAACTGAGCAGCAAACCGATCAGGCACGCTGCGGGGCTCCACCAGTGGCCCAGGCGCAATAGGGCCCATGAGCCCAGCAACGCCGCGGCCATGCCTGCCAAGGTCATCCACAGGGCGTAGCGGGGGCGCACAAGCAGAAGGCCCAGCAGCAGGGCCACCAGGGACGTTGCCAGCAACGCCGCCAGCCAGCCGGGCAGATCGACGATGCTGCGGCCCTGCAATAAACCATTCAGTACGTCCGCCTGGATCTCAACCCCCGCTGTGGTACCTACGGTGGAAGAGAGCGGCGTCACGAAACGATCGGCCATGCCATAGGCTGAGGCGCCGATCAGAATCAGGCGACCCCGCAGCGACTCGGGAGGTACCTCGCCACGTAATACGCTGACGTAGGACACGCTGGGAAAAGGGTCTGGTTCCGAAGTGAACGGCACACGAATCTCATGTTCCTGGTGCCAGTGCCCTCCAGTAGGCTCTTGCGGCAGGCCCGGCATCGTCTCGGCATGCTCGCTCATGGCGAATGCCAGCCACGCCAACTGAGGGAGTGTGCTTCCCGCAGGGCCCTCACGTAGATACACGCTACGCACCACACCGTCTTTATCCGCTTCGACGTTGATGTGCCCGACGCCCTTGGCGCACTTGAGCAGTGGCGACAACGGCGTTACCTGGGCCTTGGGGCTGACGCTGCTATCCCCGGCGATGGGCAGCAATACATTGCCGGCTTTGCATACGGCATCGGCCAGGCGCTGGTCGTCATTGCTGTTGCCGCTCTCACTGAAGATCACATCAAACAAAATACCCGCCGGCTGGGCAGCGTTCAGGCGTTCAATCAGGTCGGCATGTACGCTACGCGGCCAAGGCCACGGGCCAAGTGCTTCCAGGCTCGGCGCATCGATAGTCACCAGAACGATGCGTGGGTCCACCGGTAAGGGCGTGAGGCGGCGCAGGCTGTCATAGAGCGGATTGTTAAGCGCCAGGCCAGCGCTCAAGGATAAGTAGGCGGTAAAGGGCAGGAGTACCAGACCGATCAGCAGCCATTCACGAACCAACCCATGGAACAAAAGCTGGGCCTGGGTAGGTTGGCGTTTCTCGGCTTTGCGCCATAGGTTCACAGGGCTACCGCCACGAGCGTGCCAAGGCATTGATGGTCAATAAGTAAACGTGTCATAAGCCCAGGATCCCTCTCCATGGGGTTGCGATGAAGTGCATGCGGTGTTCTGAAACCAGTGAAGCTTATTTCGGTCTCATTGAAGGACTTCCCACGGCCGCACGATGAACGATACCGCACATTGGAGCAGGCATGACGCACGGGCGAGGCGATCGGCGCCGAGCCTTTTCCAGACCAACAGGAGCCGATATCTTCTTCGAAGATCACAGAGAATTGAGTTTACGGCGCTTTCAGCGTATCGAGAGATCGAAGCACTGTAGAATCCGTCCATAATTATTCAGATTCAGAGGCCGGCATTTGTACACCATGTGCCCCCCATTCAAGCTCTCGTATTTTTGTAGGAAGGACCCCGCCTATGCGTGTCGCAATACTGGATGACGAACCCGCGGAGTTGCGACGGGTGGAACAGACACTGCGACAGATTCCCGGACCGGCTGAACAGCCCTGGTCCCTGCATTTCTTTGAGCGCGGTGAAGACCTGCTGCGCCAGCTGCGTCGGGAAACCTTTGACCTGCTGATCCTCGACTGGCAACTGCCGGACATCTCCGGGATAGCGTTATTGCGCTGGACTCGCGAGCACATGGAATCGCCTCCCGCCGTCATCATGCTCACCAGCCGCGATGCCGAGAGCGACATCGTGACAGCGTTGAATAGCGGGGCGGACGATTATGTCAGCAAGCCGTTTCGGCCCAACGAACTCAAAGCACGCGTCAGTGCCGTCCTGCGGCGCCACGGGTTGCAGAAGTCGGCTAGCCAGGAAGTGCAGAGCTTTAACGACCTGACGTTCGACGATGCCGAACTAACTGTGACCCGCGCAGGCAAACCCATCAACCTGACAGAACGGGAATACCGTCTAGCCAGCTGTTTGTTTGCCAACTTGGCCCGCCCGTTGTCTCGCGAGTACCTGTATGAGCGGTTCTGGAGCCACGAAGAAATGGTCTCGTCGCGGCCGTTGGACACGCATATCTACCGCCTGCGTAACAAGCTAGGGCTGACGGCGGATCGCGGCTGGCAGCTGTTGACGATCTATGGGTACGGGTATCGCTTGGAGAGTGTGACACCCGCTGTGGAAAGTTAAAAATGTCGATGTTCCACGTGGAGCATTTAAAAATGCGCGACACCCCCCAACAAAAAAGGCCAACGCTTAGAGTTGGCCTTTCTTTGGTCAAGCGGCGTTATCCAGCATCGATGGGCACACTCGGTGCCCTGGGTCCCCGATGTGCGACCAGAAGACACAGCCGGGGAACGATGGCAATAGATGTCGCGGGCGGGCCAAAGTTAACGTGTCACTGCTGTTTTTTGACCGACATAAATGTATCGCTCGCAGAATTCCTCATAGCTTCACGATCAGATAAGCCATGGAAAAGCGGCAACCGCGGTCGAGGGTCGAGCTACTCATCTCATCTCCAGCGTCGTGACAGATAATTCTACATGACTAGCACTGCAACAAGCCGATAAAAGCATGTTGCCATCTCCCAGGCTAAGAGGTACTCTCAGTTCGCTAGCCGATAGTATCGATTAGCTAATCATAGAACTGCTTAGGATTTCTTAGGATGGCTAAAAGCGTGAAAGATATCGCTATCGATATCGACGGCTTCATGAAGAAAAAGACCTTGAACGTCTGGACCCTTCCTTGGGACCAGCTCTACGTGGTTGCATCACGTGAGCGCATCAAAGAAGCATTCCAAACAGACTTGCGTCATGCGCTGAAGGCACATGCTTTGGAAATCACCTATGGAGTCCATGCAGTTACAATCCACCGCGATGCCAATTTTGGCCCTCAGGAATATAAATGAAAACTTGGTGTGAACCCTTAAAAATGCCGCAGGGGCATTATGTATATGGTGGTGCTGCCCGCAACGTGCGAATCGCCAACGCGGGAGGCATGAATGCAATTCTGACTCGTATTTTCGAGGAGGCTAGTTCATTCAAGCATGTACCAAAGCAGCATGTCGGAAATGTTATTCCGCTTAGAAGCAAAATGAAGCGGGCGGCTTAATAGCTTGGGATGGGTCAAGAAAAGCAGATCAGGTGAAGGTCTTGCCTTTGCCTGATGTCGTTTTAAGCAAAATCTATTTCTCCATCGCTTACTCACTTCAGCCATAGAACTTGAGAAGTCGAACGACCCTGTTAAGCATCTGCTCTGGACTTCTCTCAAAACTCTTTCGATATCACCAATCATTATTTTTGTTCGATAACCGCGCAGTGGCGTCGGAATTTGTAGCCGTGCGTAAAGCTTTCTTCAACTCCACATCCGAACCCCGTACCTGGCACTACAAGATCGGACCAGACCGCCTCAAGTAACGTAGCGCGGTGATAAAGCCCATCTTTGAACCCACGCTCAATTGCGAGCAATACTGCTATACCCAGTAGCGCCTAGCCTCCATTTAAAAATCGTAGCTCTCGATAATCCGGCTCAGCAGCCTTTCTTCGCAAAGCGATTAGTATCATATTGACATCCAACTACAGACTGTTGGGAAGACTACGTAATATGGAAAAGCTCATTGCTCTACCGGTCAGGGGAGAAGCGTTCCTACTGATCCGAGACGGTAAGACAGTGCTGGTCGATGGTGGCTATAACAGTCACGACTTATCAAAAGCTTTAAAAAACCACGCCCCTGGCCTGACGAAAATTGACATTGTGATTTGTACCCATGCGGATCGCGATCACGCGGGCGGCTTGGCTACCCTGATAGATACCTCGCGGCTCATCGTAGGAGAGTTTTGGCTTCCGGGAGCATGGGCAGACTCCATACCTGAACTCATCGAAAACCCCAAGGCTGCAATGCACGGCCTCATTTCCGAATTAGATCGCACGCCGCAAGATTTGCTCAGAAACCTGTCAACTGACATCGAGGCTGTAACAACCCATTTCGAGACGGTAGCGACAGCAGAAAGAACAGAGGTCAACTTACAAAAGCAAGCGGATGACTTTAAGCAGAGAGACGCTCCATTCCCCTATAAATCTTTAAAGGAAAGCGTGGAGTTGGAGGTAACGAGATCTTGGGAAAAAAGCCAGAACTACATTCCTAGCTATGGTGATTATCGCCACCATCGGCGACAGCTTTCACTAACCGAACGCGCCTTTGAAAATGGGCGTAGTCAGATCCGTTACAGGAAGACCAAAGGCAAAGTCGCTCCAGCAGTGGCGAACTATTGGTTGGAGCTTATCGATGCAGCTCAAGCAATTCGAGCTATAGCTGTGCAAGCAATAGCGTATGGAGTACCAATTCGCTGGTTTGATTACAACGTTTTTGCTACAAGTCGCGTTGCGCAAGGGGGCGATGAACAGTTTCTAGAACCTTTAAACTCAGTAGAGCAAACACCTCCGCCCCCCCGAAAACTTTCGTATCTTGCAAAGTTGTCACCAGCCAATGAGCAGTGCCTAGCCTTCCTAGCACCTGCGGACGCTACTCGACTGGGAGTTATGTTTTGCGGTGACTCGCCGTTGGGAGATGGCCCTAGCTACGCTAATTCATTTCTCACTCATAAAATAAGTACTCATTCTTCACCCTTTGTGGCCACGGCTCCGCACCATGGCTCCGAAAATAATAAACCCGCGTATAGCCATATCTCAGCTTGGGGCCATCCCATACTCTGGATTCGCAGCGGCGGCTCAATTAAACAACCTGGTGCAACTTACAAAGCGATTGATCCTTTAAATCGGGCGTGCACACACTGCCCTCAGAAAGGCGTAGAGCTGCGGGAGGCCGTGATACATCTTGAACGGCATACTCCGTGTTTTAGGGTGTCTGCCCATGAATGCATTTGTAAGTAGGAATATTTCTGGATGCTAGAGAGCCGTCCGGCTGTCTACTCTGACATCGACATGAATGGCTCGCAATCACATAGCCCTATCATTGAATTGATAGTCGGATTATGTGCAGCGCGGTCCGAATCTATATAGGTCAGTGCTGCGAGAGGTGGTGCAACGTCCCGCCTACGCAGCATCACCCGCAAGCGCTCCACTGTATCAGCGGCCAGTTCCTCCCATACTCAACTTTTTGTGACGCGGCGTCACAATCAGCATGTTCTGACCCACTCTAGAGCATTCCACCAGTGACCAGCCGTCAAGTGCTTACGCAGCAAAAATTCATTCGGCAAAGGGAATATCAGAGTCCTTTTGATGAGACTCCGGATACGTACAGCAGCTAGCGATTGCTGTCATGACGCTGAGCATAATAGAAAAAATGGGCTCGTTTTTAAAAACCGGCATCCAATGGATACGCGATAAAGTGATCTTCCCTAAATGACAAAACCCCGCCACAACAGACGGGGTTTGTTCTATAAGGCGACAATAGTCCGCCAACTTAAGACACTTAATGAGTCCCCAAACTAATTGTAGGTTCACAAAATAGATGATTCGGGAGACCCAGCAAACGCAGGGAAAATATCATTTTTTCTGTGACCGCCAAGGACGGGAATCACAGAAAAGATGAGAAAAGCCTACTGGGTTCACAAAATAAATGCGCTCTCGGCCCAGACAGAGGTTTCAGAGAGCGGCAGTTCTTCAACGCAGTTTTTGCGTTTGAAGAAGACCCCATACACCTCACTTGTGGAGCGCGCATGCCGGTGATGCCGTAAGGTGATGGACCCATGCCGCCAATCTTTCGAAATTGCTCTCGCCAATATCACGGCGGAATAGGGTCGCGTAGACCTAAGAGGCCCGGCCTATTCTTCAAATCAGACAAAAGTGTCGGGCTAGCCATGGTTAGATATTTGAGCTGTATATTGGCAATGGCGAGGACTACTCGGTAATCAGTTCGCGCCACCGGCAAAGTATCAACGACAAACAGCTTTTGACTGTCTTCACAGATCTAACAATCGGCAGCAGTTCAACCAAGTCGGCATTCACTGCATCTCACCCATACCCATCAGGCTTGTTAGCTCTTTCGTGTTCGTCGCTAGGGCCTGGTAACCCTCGGCCCCCCACCCCGAGTCGTCAAGAACAGATACCGTTAGATTATTTTGCGCACTGTATGTGTACACAGGCTGGTTGCATAACCACTATCTGGCGGATTAACATCATGCTTCGTGGTAACGCCTCGCCCATAAATTGTGGAGTAGTCCATGTCCTCATCGCTCAAAGCAACTCACGAAATCAAATATCTGGACGAAATCAAAAGTCTTTTCACTATTGATTTTGAAGAACTATTGACCAAGGAAACATACAGCCATCCCCTGCGCTCATATCATTTGATCAGGTCAGAAGCACGGTGTCAGTTTCTCAAAAAAGGCAGCAGGTGCGGACAGGAACATTCACGAGGCTTCGCTGTGGAATGCAAAGATGGTCAGCACGTTTTAATCGGTAATTGCTGCGCTTTTAATCACCTTGGTCTCGATGACGATCAAGTTAAAAATACGTTTCGCCAATTATCCTCCGTAGAACGCATATCCATTCGCAGCCACAGAATAGGTAAAATGCTTGATCAGAGGTCTGAACTCCTCTCGCGTATTAAAAGCGCTCTTAAACAGCTGCGTTCGCTACAGCTAGATATATTTAAAATACATAAAGAATTTCCACCTTCGGTTATCGAGAACCTAGTGGAGCGCTGGCGCCGTGACTCTCTCCAGGTGACATGGGAATACCAAATCACCAAGAGGGACGAAAACGCGAAAGGCAGAGATGCTTTTGAACGTCGGTGGTATCCCCATATCTGCGGTTTTATAAAAGGGCTCGGTCTGTGGCTAGACCTCGACGCGCAAAAATACCAAGAAAGGTTGTATGCATTTCTTCATGAGGTCGAAGCCTTACCTACCAAAAAAAAACTATCCAAGGCTGATCTTGATTCCTCTGAGGCTGTTTTTCGAGAGCTTGGCGCAATCTCAGTTATTGAACGCGAGATCAGTAATCAACAAAAATTGCTCATTGATTTTCTTGAGCCCACCAACCTTCTGTTAACCGTACAGCTCGTTAAAAACCAAGCTCTTAGAGCAAAGAACGTCGAAGCAGTACAGAGGCTAACTTCGACGTTACTCGGAGTACGCCCCGATCGTTTTGTAGCAACGCTTGATCAAGATCTAAAGCATCACTACGGTGCGACAGGCATACGTATCGCATCGTAATTAGAAGTGCCTCTCTGCGCACCGAGCGTCAAAAATACTACCCACTACCTAACTTCCAGTTTTAGGCTTCTAGGCCGATAACAGATGTTAAGATAGTCAAAGAGGAATCTCACTCATGGCATTCGGTTCACAAAACAGCGCCGCGCTAAATGTGGCAAGTCAGGCGGGTATAATTACGAAAGGCAAAGTCATCTTTGACTCTTCTCATAACTGCGGCCGCGAGATAAGATTCGAGTTGATGGGGGATCATTGGTGCTTTGGGATTCACGGCACTTGCTTTTTGGTGACTTTATTATACCTTGTGAACGTTTGATATGACTGCAATAGCGCTTTTGAACGCTGAGACGGACCCACATATTGTAGCTGACACTCTGTTAAGTGTGGACGGGGAGGACCCACGGGAAGTCAAAAAAATCTGGCTGCCTGCCCTTGGAGACGTGCAGTCGCAGTGGGGAGAAGGAGGTGATCGGTGGCATATATCGAGACTAGCACGGAAGACATTTGTTCTCCCCAATAACTCAGGAGTATTGGCGTTCGCAGGGTCGTGCACACCCGCTATTCATTTCCTCGACAATCTGTCCGAAGCATTTCGTAATAAGTATCAATATGATGAGTGCGCGAGAGTTGATAAAGAGCTGATAGATCGTGTCTTAAAACAGTCGTCGCGAGCGGGAGAGTTTTGGTTGCTAGGGGTCTTAATTGATGCGTCCGACCATCGCATGCCCTATACACATAATTCGGTCAAGCGAATCGACACCCAGTTCTTTGGCGTCTGCTATGCAGCAGGAAGTGGGGCAGAGCTTGTTGGACAACTTATTGAGAGGGAGGACCACCGACTTCAGGGTGTGAAGACAGCTTCTGGGGCCGCGCATTGGAGGACAACCGAGTACCTGGCCGAGAGCATCTCGTGCGAAATGCTCTATCGAGAAAGTGACTACCTAAACGGACTGGCGGTGAACTCACCGATCAGCGTCGGCTGCGGTGGATTCTACGAGTGGTACAAAGTGCTGCCGCAGGGGATCAAGCCAATGAAGTCCAGAGTAGATATTCATGTATCACTGCGCGACAAACAAAAACTGGTAATTACGCGAATTTATTTTTTCGAACAAATGCAAAACCCTAAGTTACGGCTCGTTGATTCAGCATTGCCATCGCAAGATTATTATTTGTCGATCTTTAATTTGGGGCTCAAGCCTTGCGAAATTCCCATGGAGATGGAACTGACCGAATGGACGACAATTGTCCCTGAGGAAACTGTCGGAATCCTGGTGCGTTCCTTTTTTAATAACGACGGTATTGAAGTAGGCGCCACAGCGCGCCAACTATCCGCAAGCGTATCTCCTGAGTCTGCAAAGCATCTGTTTGGTGAACCTCTCGATGTGCCTCGCGTTCGGCTTATTGTCTATTCTGGTGGGGTCGCGACCCTGAGCGCCGTGACCTCCTCGGCTGGAGAGTTGCCAAGCGCTCGCGTATTGGAAGTCAATGGCCGTGTCGCACTCGCATTAAACCAGACGACTATTACTGCGTTGTTGGAAGCGGCGTCACGTCTGTCGAATATCAATGTTGAATGCGTCGATACGGATAAAGCTGCTGTTTAGATAGGCAGCATAAGGCCCTCACCAACCTTGCTTACGGGGCTCGAACTAAAGTTTTTAATAGAGCCGAAACTACTTTCTAACGAGTAATTTATTCAGTGGTTCGAGAAACTATTCGCATTACAATCAAACGGGGACTTTCAGCTGTTGCCGCAGTGTTCAGCTTGGTTTCTGGAATGTTCTGGCATATTTCTGCCAAGCAACAGATGGACGCACTTGATGCATCGGCTGAGGCCGCCCGAAAGCTTACTGAACTTTCTATTCAATTTAACGTTTGGGCAGCATACATGGCCGTAATTACCGGCATTTGTTTAGCCTGCGCTCTTTATTTTGAGGACTAACCTAACCAACTATACCTAGGCGCAGCTCACGACTTATCGGGCGTCAATGTGCCCTCGCGAGCTTGATTGCAAACCGCACCCCACCTTCGACGTTCTTGACGTGAACGTCGCCCCCCATCTTTTTTACATACTGCTTGGCAACGAACAGCCCTAAACCCTGATGTTCACCGTCCGAGTCACGGCTGCTCACGCCGTACTCGAAGATTTCGTCAATCAGATCAGGCGGGATCTGTGGCCCCTGATTACCTACCTCGATTAAAACCCAGCTTGCGTCGGCGAACACCTTGAGAGTGATTTCCGTTCCCTGATTTCGAAACTCTTTGGCGTTATTCAGGATTGCGGTCAGTAATGCTTCCAGCATGTCGCCGTCGGCACTGACATACAACGAGCCGGAAGAATGAGCAAAGGTAATCCCATCACTGGATTCGGCGGCATTTTCCAGATACTCAACCACGTTTTCTTTGGTGAGGTGGCCACGAGATGCGCTAATCGCTTCCTTGGGGCCGAGCGACTTTCCGGAACTCGGCGCCGTAGGGTTACCGGAGAGCATTTTTAAGGCATAGGACATTCGCTTAAGGCTCTTGGCACTGGGATCGTCGGGTTTATTGTGACGTATCAGCAGCTCTTGCAAGGGAGACTTGATTTCATGGCCAATGGCGCGAAGGATATCGCTTTCATTCTTGGCGTTCTCCAGCGCCTCTCGCCCATATGTGGTAATAGATTTATGCAAATCTTCAATACTTGCCCATAGCACGCCCACTTCGTCGTGCTGATTTAAGATCAAGTACGGTAACTTGAAATCATCCGCATCCGAGTAACGCCCTCGCATATAGATAGTGTTACGCCTGACCTTATTTAGAGGTGCCAGTACATAGTGGTGAATCGCGAAACCACTTATCACCAAGAGAGTGCCAAGGATCGCTGCAAACGCCAAAATTGCTTTTGCTGCAGCGCTCCACCCGCCTAATACCAAGGCAGGGTTTCCGCTCAACTCTATCCTGCCGCCATTGGAGAGTACGACGGCTTTCTGAGTAGCAATCGAAGGCGTCACCAGCTCAACGACTCTGTTGGCCAAGCGTGCCAGCGCAGAGCGGCTTTCATAGCGGCCACCGTGGTTACCAGCAAACACCTCGATAGGATCACTTCCGGGTGAAGCAATGAAGCGAAGGCTTTCTCCTGGTGACAAGTACTGCGACATGGACTCAAAAGAGAATACAGGTCGCTCGTTGGTTTCTAGGCCATTCATGAGTATCTGGCCTTGCCCGTCACCGATAGGTCCAAGCAACTTCAACGCGACTCTCGCCTGAGAAATATCTTCAGGAGGCCAGATGGTCTGCGCCTCCGGCGCTTCGAGGTAAGCATACAAGGGTAATTGAAGAATGAACTCGTAGCTGCTGACCGCTCCTTCAGGGGTCAGGTGAGCCAGAATACGACCCTTGATATCGCGCTCACGGGTAAAATCATCGGCCCCTTGCTTGGTGGTTTTGAAACCAGCAATGCTCCATGCTGGAGAGAAAAGCTTGGCGGTCGAAGCATCCGCTCGGCGCACCGGATCGAAGGTGGCGACAAAGTTGCTGGTACGCCCCCGTGCGGTCACCGCCACGCTGAAGTGGTGTGCCGTGAATGGGGATTTCGCATAGGTCGGTGAAGTCAGCTCGCTGTCGACATGAAACGTACCGCGAAGGTACACCAGCGCGCCATAATCGCGATTTTCCAACACCCCAGCGCACAGCTGATCACGTGAATCCTGCAGGGTTGTGAAGCTGCAGCCTAGGAGCGGCTTGAGATCTTCGACATGGCCAGGAATGACATTGATAAACTCAAGTGGCAATTTTGCCACGGGCACACCGTGTCCATCTGAAGACTGCTCTCCGAAGTTAGAAAAGGCAATGTCACCCTCCAAACTTTCGAACTCAGCCGCGACACGTTGTAACGTCCTCTGAATGGCTGCCTGGTATTGCTGTGCTACTGAAACATAGCTGAACCGCAACACTGCAATCGTGCCAAAAAACACCAGCAAGACCATGCCGGTCATAATGCCCACGATCAGCACTCGAGCCTTCGCTCGGTAAAGATTCCCTTTTAACTTGCTTAAGGATTGACGCAGTCTTGCCATTGCACACCTTTCATCCTGATTACAACAACATGATCCGGCGACTCACCCACCTCCTCTAAGGCGTCACGTATATTCTTAACGTGTTGACGAATAGCTTCAGGGTTACGGCCTGATTTCACCAACTCGAAAAAGTCGGCATATGGGACATAAGAGCCTCTGCGTTCGTAGAGCCGCCAGAGAATATTCTTGGCCGTCTGTGGGATATTCAACGCTTTATTCTTGAAGCGCATTCTTGTCGTGGATTGGTCGTATGTAATCAGCGCTCCCTTATCCTCCACACTCGTTCCAGTCTGGACCCTGAGCACCCGCAGTACCAATTCGACAAACTCTTGTCCGTCCGGAGGAATGGGTTTTTCCATATAGTCCCAAACATCCAGTTGGCGCATGACACCACGATACAATGAGGCATCAAGTCCGGAGACCACTATGACCGGTGACTTGTGGTTACTTATATTTGTTCGCAGTATTCCAACACCAGCATTTTTCTCCGGCAGCAATTCGATGTCCAATACAACTAAACTAAAAGCCGTTTCTACAATCGCCTTCTCGGCGCTTTCTCTATCAAAGAACTGATGAACTTCAATGTCCCCGCCAATGCTCTTGCAAAACCCAGCAAGGGCATTATTCGTATCAGGAGAATCTTCAATGATTGCAATCTTTTTCATGCTTTATACCTCGTGCGCATAATGGGCTAGGGTATCAGCTCTACAACCCCCACAGCTCCGCATCAACGTGAGACTTTGCTCACGTTTGAGGCTGAAAACTTGCATTGCCTAGCCAAAACCTCTCAACGCAGTGGAGGAACAAACGCCCGGTAATGGATCCAATTGTTGGCGCCTAGCCCACTAACGACACCTTGCGTAGCCTTCAGTTCAAGCCAATTACGGCCCACAACAAGTGCCATTACCGGGCTTGTTCATTAATTCGTAACTCATCCGAGGTTCACATGGCTGCACATTATGAGATTTTCCGCTCCTCCCAGAACAACCAGTACTACTTCCACTTGAAAGCGCCGAATGGCGAAATCATCCTAGCCAGCGAGGGCTATATCCAGAAATCCGGCTGCGAGAACGGGATTGCTTCCTGCAAAACGCATTCGCCATACGATCAGTACTACGATAAACGCGTTGCACAGAACCTGCGCCCGTACTTCGTACTGCGTGCTGCGAATAATCAGATCATCGGCACCAGCCAGACCTACAGCTCGGCCTACGCCCGCGACCAGGGGATCGTCGCAGTAAAGACCTATGGCTCGACCGCCACCACCATCGATCTGACCTAATGCTCTGAATGGGCCGCATCATTGCGAGCGGCCCTTCGACTCCTCCAATTACATTTCTGTCCGGAGCCAATCATGACTAGCTTCACCGTGTCCTATGACCTCATAAAAAATAAAGACTACAAGCTGTTGATCGATGAACTCAAACGTCTCGGGGCGCATCGCTCGCAGGAGTCCTTTTGGCTGGTGGCCTATAACAGCACCGCAAAGGGCTTGCATGACCACCTCAGGAATTTCATGGATGGCGACGACAAGCTCTGGGTATCCGAGCTGACGCGCAACCATTACTACGCCCAAGCTAACAGTGGCACCAATGCCTGGATCGCGCAGAACCCGCCTGCCCGCTAGTTAAGGATTGCGGTGGTGGCGGCAATAAGCCTCGACGGACCGGGGCTATGGGCGCTCTGTACGTCAACCCGCCGACGTCGCAACGGTTCGCGATCTATTGGTGTAGAGAAAGTGATTGGCCCGCCCACGCGACACCCATACCCGCATGGCGCGCTCGACCAGTTTCCAAGTATCCGACAGATTCAGGTCATTGAGCTCGGAATGAGACATGGTGGGCGCAAACCACCTTTCAGCTTCGACGGTGATCTCGAACTCGTTGTAATCGATATAAGGCTCCTCGCGCTTGCCGCGCTTCATCACCTGTTCGGCTTCGTGTCGTAGCTTCTCAGCCGTCCGACGCATGGTGCAATTGATCACAACGATGTGATGTGACCTGAGCGCCATTACGAGCTGTTCGATATCCACGACCGCGTCGTCAATCACCAAGACCTGATGCATGCCGTGTTCCTTCGCAGGCTTTAGGGCTTTGATACCATCACCCACCCGATCTCACAAGGCCGCTGAATGCTTGAACAGTGCATTCGCAGATGGCGACAGGCACAAAGACAACGCACTGGGACTGGCGCAGGGTAAAAACGCACCCTGATTTTGAGTACCACCTTGCCCCAGATTGATTAATCATGAATGAATATTTTTCCTCTGCCGCAGGCGATGTCTCGGAACGAGCAGCTTGCCCGATCTATCCTCTCTCGATAGTATTTAGCCGGGGCTCAGGACTCGCATTTCTGAGATGTATACGTCTCAGCTTGTAGCGCTTTTACCTTTGACGCTTCGCGTCGCGCCGCCGTGTACTTTGGCGGATGTTGGAGTCCTGAGTAACCCACCCCCTCAGTCAGGTTTTTGCAATGGACGCATCGCTACCTTTCGGCCAGTTTCCTAAGATCAGCATTTCTTCGAATAAAGAATTAGCGGTCTTATTGGGCATTTCGGTGAACAAGCTTACTTATTATGCTTATTACCTTGATGAAGAAAGCAAATATAAAACCTTCAATATATCCAAACGGAATGGCGGAGTGAGAGTGATTGAGGCTCCTGTGAAGGGTCTCAAAGACATACAAAAAAATATTGTAACGTTAATAGAGCCTAATTATAAGGCACGTAGTTGCGTTTTTGCCTATGTAAAAGGCAGGGGTATCGTAGAGCACGCCGCAGTTCACACCAACCAGCGATGGTTATTGCGATTTGACCTCAAAGATTTTTTCCATACTATCTCCGCAGTACGAGTAGCCGGTCTTTTTCGTCATCCTCCTTTCAATTTTTCCAAAAATGTAGCGGAGACTATCGCTCGGCTTTGTACCAAGGCCGGCAGATTAACCCAGGGCGCCCCGACCAGTCCGATAATCAGTAATATTTTGTGTCGCGGCCTTGATTACAAACTGAAAGAGCTGGCCTCGCAGAATAAATGCTATTACACACGCTATTCCGACGATGTGTTCATCTCAAATAATGGTAGCTTGTTTCCGTCAGCCATCGCTGAGCGCGGTTCCAACGGGGTAGTGAAGCTCAGCGATGACGTCCTTGAGATAATTGGGGGCGCTGGGTTTCAGCTGAACCTAAGTAAGACGATTTTACGCAACCGAGCTGAAAGGCAATTGGCTACCGGAGTGATTGTCAATCGTAAGCTCAATGTACCCAAGGAGTATATTAAGTCAGTCCGTGCAGCTCTTTATGCATGGGATAAATATGATTTAAAGCAAGCTGAAGAATATTGGCGCGAACACATAGATGATCGCAACAGGTGGGGGGATTCCTTGCCGAGACTAAGCTGGGTAATTAGAGGAAAAATTAACCACATCGGCCACGTCAAGGGTTACAACGATCCGGTATTCTTGACATTGGCGAAGAAGCTTCAGTCTCTAGATCCCACTTATCGTCTTGATGAGAGAAAAATTCTTCGGTCGCTTACTGATGAAATTCATGTATACGCGGAAGGGATAACAGACTGTAAGCATCTTGAAACAGCGCTAAAATTTTTCAAGGCACGTGGCGAGTTCACTAATCTTAATCTCAACTTCAGGAATACTCGTAAGCCTGGGAGCTCGGTGCTTAAAGCGCTCTGCGAGCATTTAAGTGAGGCTCCTCAAAAGCATCTTACAATCTGCGTATTCGACCGCGACGAGCGCCCAATTATCAGCGAAATGGGTGGATCTCCTGGCAATTATCGCGATCACACCAACAACGTTTTTAGTCTCATCATTCCAGTACCAGATTTCAGAGACTCTGATATTATTTGCATCGAGCACCTCTATAATGATTCACAGCTATATATCCCCGACAATCAAGGCCGACGATTATATTCGAAGGAAGAGTTCGACTCACTTGGATGCTTCAAAGGTGAGGCACATCTTTTCTGCCGAATGAATAAGCAGTCGCTCATATATGATGACAATGTCATCGACATGGTGGAGCGACGAAATGTTGCTCTACCAAAAAATAAGTTTGCCGATTACATCGTAAGTGGTGCTCCGCCTTTCTCAAATATTGACTTTTCAGGGTTTCGTGGTGTTTTTTCCCAGATTGTTGAGATCGCTGGATTCTATGGTAAGCGGTAACTATGACTCTCTGGCATCCCGTCCAGCCTCACCTTCCTACATCCCCATTCGCCAATATTGGTTAGGTAAACCACCGATATTTAAGTGAAATTGCGGAACGCAGTGAGTAATTCCTTGACGGCCTGCTTGTTTCCTTGTGTTGAACAAAGCAGTCGGCAGCAGAGCCCATGGCCGCGGTGGATTAGTGCTGACTCACATGAGGTGAGGAGCCAATCCTATAAGCTCTAACGTGCCGATTTTTCGCGGACAAAAAGCAACTGCTTAACTATCAAGGAGGAGAACGTACTACCGGTTATTGAAGGGATGAAACATATAGTCAGCCCAGTTGTAGATGTTTACCTGTGGTGTGGGCCTCCAGCACAGACAGACCCTGTTGACGATTCATACGGCGCGCGCGTAATCGCACGCGCCGTCTTTCTCAGATAACGATCGCCGTTGCATTGGCAATCGCAATATCCACAGCGTTGTCCAGGTCGACTTCCGTCTGCTGCGTCTTGATCGATACGACCAGGCTGTACCTCACGTCGTCGTTGTAGCGTTGTTGCTTAACCAATGTTTTTCACCATCCGGGCGCAGGATAAATGCCGATCATCCCCAACCCTGCCAAATCCGAGGCAGGCCCTCGCCAGGTGTCAGAGTGTAGCGATCCCTTATGGCGACCCCGTGTACCCATCAGCCACCGAGGATCTGAAGCGCTGCTCAGGTACGGGGCGTCATCATCTTCTTCCCGGGCGCGTTTGTTGATGCGCTGGCGGAACAGTGTCGCATCCTCGCCGGATCGACTGACCTCAAAGCGCAACCCATGAGACTCGTATCGATAGCGCCCTTTAAGACCACGCTGTGCCACACCCGGATTGGGTTCCACGAAGTAGGACAGGGTTTTACCCGCATCTCGACCTCCTCGTTGCCCAGGTTGAGCAGCTCCTGCTGAGGCCAAGGAAGTAGGTGTAGGTGCATGTCACGAGCCGTTGCCGGTTTAGATCCCTGTCGCGTGAATGGGCGCAGTGAGTCTTCCACCACCAAAGTCAATGAATTGGATGCGCTCCAAAGTGCTCGACCGATATCCGGGACGCCAAAACCACAGGTACGAACCAGTGTTTCGTAATCTGACTTCGCTTCGCCAGCCAGAAACTCGGCTTTCATTCGTTCCGTCCACTCGGCGGAGTGCACTACCAACGCACGAACCGTCTCCGGCCAAAGCTCGGGATATCCGTCAAGCTGGAATGGATTGTTCCAGAGGCTCCGGCTGTGGCGAAAAACGCTTCAACGTTTCAACCAAGAATTGACGGTACGCATAGGGTGTACAGATGATCCCGAGCGTTGAGTATTCAATCGTTTCCGCGCTGGTCTCAATTCGGCCGTGACCTCTGTCGAAATGCACGTCTTCTTGGGGCAGCCATTCCAGCGATGTACTCCATGCAGCGAACTGACGAAGACTGTCTGAGCCTTCCAGTCCGACCTCGGCGATGTACTTGACCATCACCGGAAGATCATCGTCGGCGCTTCTCGCCCCGCCAAAGCCCTGGATGATGACCGCACCACAGACTTCCCAAGAGTCATCTGACTGAATGGCAAACACGTTTTGCAGCAGGTCAGTCAGATGTTTTTTAACAGCGTTGTACTTTCTTCGCAACTGCACGACCTTTTCACCACAGACGTTCTTTCTATTGGTCACCTCCCGGGGATCTCCCGGCGGGAGCATCCACCTGAGCTCACCAATGAAAACCGTTTTGCTCTGCGGATCCACCAGAATCAGATCCAATTCTTCGGTCACTTTGCCCAGCGCCACGTGTACATTAGCTCTGTAAAGAGGCCACTTGGTACTGACCTTTGCCAAAAAATCCTCAACCATCTTGTCTTCGAACAACCCACTTTGAGCATTAAATCGTTTCGGTTCCTGACGGGCCTGCAGGGTGAGCAAATTGCGTTCTAGATGGGAACTTATGATGTGTGTGCAGGGCAGCGCGAGCTTGCCGCCGGCTAGCTTGATGAAGGGTTGGAGCGCAGGATCAGGGGCGTCCACCTGATTTCCAAATGTGAGACGGTCAACGAATAAGCCTACAGCTGTTTCGTCTATGGAGGACATTTCGATCAGGTCACTGATCAGTTGTTCTCGGCTCAGAATCAGTATCAGCGATTCGTCACCTCCGCGCTTCAATTTGTATCTCCGAGCACCAAATTCAACGGCCGTAAGGTGGTACATGCACCTGATCGCCAAGGCGTTGAGCAGAAGTGTAATTTCCGGGCGACCTCCCCACTCGAATACCCAACCATCGGGAATGAGAAAAGGTTGCTGATTGAGATCCAGCGCAAGCTGATGGGCGAGGTGCGGCAGGTAGTCATAGCGTAGAACTCGTTTTTTCAACGTTACTGTCTCAGCAATCAGCCTCAAAACGATCGGAAGATCATCGGTCGCCTTCATCCAGGCAAGCAGTATCAAGGAGTACGTGATGACCCCTGGCTCGATATGGCCTATCACCTCCAGAACGGAATAGGAGGAATCGTGGTAAACGTCATCAAACACTTCGAGCTGGATGGCATTGTCGACTTGCTTTAAGGCCACCTTCTTGCCGTATACAGAAGAGATGATCTGCATAGCCGCGCTGTACTTCACGCCCTCCTGAATAATAGCAATCGCTCGACGGCACAAAATGTCAGATGTTTTCCGAGGAACCTCATGATTGGAGTCCGTCTTGACCTCAGCTTTTGCCCGCAGAAGTGCGTATTTGATGGAGTATTTGAGCCGGTCGACCAAGTCTTCGAGTTTCTGGTTCTGCGACTCATCCTTGGCAGCAATCCGGAACATCCAGATTTGATGATCCTCGAACGCGGTCAGCAGGTACCAGGCGACAAGCGTCCAGTCCAGATGGGGTAAATCAAGGGAAAGATATTTTTCATCCACAAGCCTTTCAACTTTCTCAAGCAACGCATTATCCATTTGCACCGTTTCCGTTGGGTTGTGTGAAGCCCGCTCGACTGCTTCTGCCGATCCGTGATTACAGGCGGATCGCTTGTAATTGCGAGCCGGACGGCCCTTCTCATCGAGCCCCACCAACCAACAAAACTCATCTGCGCGCCTGACCGAGCATTAAGTAATGCGTTTCGATCAGTTAACGGTACAAGGTTGGCGGCCCAGCGCACTGAGTTGGTACTCGTTAACAGCTCGAAATTGCGTCTCAGCTATCTGACGCAGGCGCCGGATTTCATCATCAGGACAACCATTGACCTGAGCGTCGTGATAACGCTTTACCGCCTCGACAGCGTCGGTGTACAACGGATGGTCGGGGTAAATGATGGGAAATTTTTTCGTCATTGGCCGTAACTACTCTGTGAATGGTTGACGGTGGCTTGCCCGCCTTCAAAAGCTGAAAGCCAATAGCGGCCTGATAAAGCAAATTCGCCAATAGCTGAGGCGCTCTACCTCAGGCTTTGCCAAGGCTGGCCTCCGCAGCTTGGGCCTCCCGCATTGCTTCAAGCGCTTGCCGCATCAACATCCCAATAAATGTGCGTTTCCCAATCATGGCGTCTCTCAGCTTAGGCCTAATGATAGACCACGTCCTGTGCCCTTCATGTAAACCATTTTTTACTATTAACCACTGTGATTTACAGTGAAAAAGTGGTTTGAATACCTCTTCTAAGGCCTAGGAAAGCTCCAACAGGTCGCCAAACTCTTCCTGCGTCACCTTCACTCTATCCATCCTACGATACGGATGATCAGCAGGCGTCCGGATAAGGGATTCTAGCCAAGCCGGGTCGAATTGGTGACTTCCTTATGGATGTGCTCAAGCTACCCTTTTGCGAGGCTGCGACACCCCAAACTCCATGCTCTCCAGCAATCCGGACGCTTCGTAAGCGGACGTTTACTTTTGCTCCCTCTGAAAAACGCATACGCAGTTCAGCAAGCTCGGCAGAGTGATAGCCCACTTTTGCTATCTCGATGCCGTAATGGTGAACCTTCACCGGGGCGCGCTTGGCCAGGATGCAAGCCAACGAGTCCAGGACGACGGGAAGACTAATGAGGAGATTTTCGCTAGTGCCCCAGCCTTGAGCCGGCGTCCTATTAGCGAGCCCGCGATGAGGTGTTTGGTGTTAAAACATGCACGATCCATTTCACATCACCGCCTCAAGCTGCCGAAGCGTAAAGCATGCGTTCTTCTAAGAGTCGTAGTCGCCACGCTGTTGATATTCAAGAACGTGGTGCCCGGGAGGTTGTGAATCTGCCCCTGGTTCTGGGTGCTGAAAAAGCGTTCTATGGCACCTTTCCTTTGAGGAACCCTGGAGGCGGGGAACCTGATCTCGATGCCCGCGCTTCAGGCGGACCCAAGACTCGTCACCATCTCGTCACAACGCATCGCTAAGCTGAATCGAATGGGCCAGCCTTCTCTGGCCTAGAGGAGCCTACTTGTCCTCTCCGTCCATGCGATCAGATTCAACTAACTGCTCTGACAGCTTGGTGCCAGCTGCGGAGTACGTTCGCATGTCTACTGATCACCAACGCTACTCCACGGAAAACCAATCAGCAGCCATCCATGCTTACGCCATGAGCCACGGCATGAAAATCGTCACAACTTACCAAGACGATGGGAAAAGTGGCCTAGATATCGGCGGCCGCGATGCTCTGCGCAGATTGCTTGACGACGTCCAGGCCGGACATACCCAGTATCAGGTGATTCTTGTCTATGACGTCAGTCGTTGGGGACGCTTTCAGAACACGGACGAGAGTGCCCACTATGAATACCTTTGCACCAGCTCCGGCATCAACGTGGTGTATTGCGCTGAGCCATTTGAAAACGACGGCTCGCCTCTAGCAACCATTTACAAAGGCATCAAACGTTCCATGGCGGGGGAGTACAGCCGAGAGCTCTCCCAAAAAGTCTTCGCTGGTCAGTGCCGCCTCGTTGAAAAAGGTTTTCATCAAGGCGGCCCGGCAGGATATGGATTGCGCCGCGCTTTGATCGATGAGAAACGCGAATTCAAGGCAGAATTGTCGCGGGGCCAACAGAAAAGTCTCCAGACCGACAGGGTTATCTTAATTCCTGGACCCGAAACCGAAATCGAGGTGGTTCAACACATCTATCACCAGTTCATCCACAACGGGATGAGTGAGCACGAAATTGCCGATGCACTGAACGCCGAAGGGCTGATCACCGATTTCGAGCGCCCCTGGAGTAGAGGTAGCGTGCACCAAGTGCTGACCAACGAGAAATACATAGGTAACAACGTCTACAACAAAACGTCCTCCAAGCTACGTAAACGTATCAGTCGCAACCCACCCGAAAAATGGGTTCGATGCGATGGGGCGTTCCAGGGAATTGTCTCAATGGAGGTGTTTGCAGCCGTTCGCGAAATCATCTTGCAACGCTCACGCCGCTTGGACGATGCACAACTGCTAGAGCTGCTTCGCACACTGTTACGGCGAGCGGGCTCGTTGTCCGGGATGCTCATCGATGACCAAGACAACATGCCCTCCAGCACGACCTATATAAATCGCTTCGGCGGCCTTTTACGTGCCTATACGCTTATCGGCTACACACCAGAGCGAGACTATCGGTATTTGGAGGTCAATCGCTCACTGAGGCAGCTGCATCCGCAGGTTCTTGAAGATGTTGTTAAACACTTCAAGCATGTGGGTGCCGCAGTCGAGCTCAATATTCAGAGTGAACTACTGACAATTAACGATGAATGGACAGCGTCTGTGGTCATCGCGCGCTGCCAATCCACACTGGCAGGTACTCTTCGCTGGAAGCTCCGGTTTGAAAACAGCCTGACACCCGACATCACCATCGCGGTACGCATGGAGCACGAAAATCTACAAGTGCGGGACTATTACCTCATCCCCAGTATGGATATGGGGGCGTGGCCGCGAAAAATGTCCGAAGAAAACAGCCCCTTAATAGACAGTTACCGTTTTGCAACGCTGGACGTACTTGATGGACTTGCTGCGCGTTGCTCGCTGAAGGAGGCACGTCAATGACTGTCCCATCATCCTCGCGTGATCGCGTCGCACTGATTCCGATATCACATATCCACATCCTCAATCCTCGCACGAGGAACAAGAAGGTTCACCGCGAGCTTATAGAAAACATAAAAACTGTAGGACTCAAGCGCCCCATTACCGTAAGTCTTAGAGCAACGCCTCTGGGGCAGATCAGCTACGACCTCGTGTGTGGGCAAGGCCGTCTTGAAGCATTTCTCGCGCTAGAAGCCACAGAAATTCCTGCGTTTGTGATTGATGCCGCAGAAGAGGACTGCTTGGTCATGAGCCTGGTGGAGAACGTAGCTCGAAGGCAGCATCGTCCGATAGACCTTATGAACGAGGTCGGGCGCCTGAAACAACGGGGCAAAACCGATGAGGCGATCGCAGTAATAATTGGCAGCACGGCCTCTTGGGTCAGCATGATTGTTGGTCTATTTGAACGCGGTGAAGAAAGACTTCTATCAGCAGTTGAGACAGGGCTAATACCTCTGAGCATGGCAGCCGATATCGCCCGTAGCAGTGAAAGCGACATTCAAAACCTACTTACTGACGCCTACGAGCGCGGAATAAAAGGAAAGAAGATTACCAAGCTGCGTCACCTTTTAGAGCTACGTGCCAAGAAAGACAAACTGGTGCGGGGAAGCCCACTGGGTCGTGATAGCCAGAATAAGAAGAAAAGGCTGACGTCCGCAGACTTGAGAAAACTATTCGAACGAGAAGCCGAGCGGCAGCGCCTGATGGTGAAGAAGGCTGCTTTTACCCATGAGCGAGTCATTTTCTCCATTCAGGCGATTAAAGAACTCTTGGCAGTTAGCGATTTCGAAGAGCTTCTTTCTACAGAACAGCTGAATTCGATACCCAAGCTGATACAGGCTCGGCTTCGCAATGGGGGACTCTGATGTCTGAGAAATGGCTCCAAACCACAGACCCTCAGTCGACTCACCCTCTAAAAAATGCTTTTTTAGATGAGTGCGTTCGAGTCAAAGTAGCCAATATCCTGCCGCTTAAAATCTCACGATCCGCGGTAAAAGAAAGCCTCAAGTACCAGCAAATCCTCGCGTCGATCCAGGACGTCGGACTGGTGGAACCACCCGCTGTAACACCAGTACCTGGCCGCGCCGGACATTACTTTTTGGTTGATGGCCACCTGCGAATTGAAGCGCTCAAGGATCTAGGTGAATTGGAAGTCGATTGCCTCGTAGCAACGGACGATGACACCTACTCATATAACAAGCGCACCAACAGATTATCTGCCGTCCAGAGTAACAAAATGATAGTGCGGGCGATGGAGCGCGGAGTCTCTGCGGAGCGGCTTGGCAGAGCGCTTGGATTGGCACCGGAGACAATCAAGCAAAAATTTCGCCTGTTAAATGGCATTTGCGCAGAAGCTATTTCGCTCCTGGGTGACACAGACTGCCCCGCAAACGTATTCCATCTTCTGCGGCAGATGAAACCATTGAGGCAAATCGAAGCGGCTGAACTGATGATTGGAAATAAAAACCTTTCTGTCTTGCTTGCTAAAGCACTTTTGGCTGCCACTCCATCAGACCAGTTAGTAGTACCTAGAAGCCCCCAACCTGATCAGCAGATCTCTGCAGAGTCAATTGCTCGCCTAGAGCGTGAGCTCGCCGCCCTGCAGATGAAAATCAAAACAGTGGAGGAGAGCTACGGACCTGATGTACTTCATCTCACAGTGATCAAAGGCTACCTAGCAAAGCTTCTCGCTAACGCAGCGGTCGTTCGGTGGCTGGCCAGACATCAACCTGAGTACCTGAAAGAGTTTCAATCTATCGCCGAGCTGAAGGAGCTCCCCTGGGGAAGTGACGAATCAAGCTCTGCCCTAAAGGAGCATGCTTAGGCAGTTCAGTTGGTAGGTTTACTGCTAAACCCGACTAGGCGAAATCGCTAGATTTGTGTGGCCTACTCATTCTCGCATCAGCAGGTGGGTCAATTCGGCATCGGCGTCAACACACTGCTCATTGCTTGCCATGGGATCAAGCAACGAGCTAATCTCTCGTGCACTCTGTGTTAGCAGAGGCCGGGCGTTTCAAGCCCCAATGTCTGGCCTTTAGGCCCATGCCGAGCAGTAGTCCTCATCCAGTTGAGCTTCTGCATACGGGCGACACCTTAGCTGTCCGATTGGACGCAAGGAACACATCAAGGCCCGTGCACTTTGGTGCTGCGTTGCCAAATAAAAAAGCTTGTACGCATCTAAGGATGAGATAGCGTAATGGCACGCTCAGAGCTCATGAGGCTCGATGCATTGTCGCCCACTGAGGCGTCAGCAGAGCAAACATACCGCTCCGACACTCATGACCTCGAGGGCAAGACTGGCAACTAGTCAGGAATTGTGGTGTGGCTTTTTGCACATGAGCCCGCCCATTTTCTGCCTCCCCTTACCTTTCAGGTGAGGTACTCGTAACGGTGTTTGTGCGACCTTTAGATGGTCGAACAAGTGGCAGATCAAATATCGGCGCCGGCAATCGAGGCGCAAAATCAGCTCAGGGCGCACATAGGATTTGTGGCGACTGAAGCAGGCTTCACTAAGCGTGGCTTTGATGCACTGGAGCATTGGCCACAGCCGAAGCGCAATCAATGTCACGGGATTAACGACCGTGGCGTATCTGGATCCTGCCATCGGTAGGACCAATAAACATTGGCTGAAACACGCCCGCAAAAGAATGCTCGTCTATTGAGGATCTCTTATGAGCGGATTGCGTGGGTTACCTGACTGGCAAAAAAAGATTTTTCCTTCGCTTGTGAAGGAAATTCTGCGTCTGATTTTTCGCAAGCTTGTTGAGTGGGCCTGGGAAAAAATGCGCGAGATGATCAGCTAGCCTTCAAAAAGCGGCCTACCCGGTGGGCCGCTTCCGCCAATGTATAGTTCATCCAGTTTCTGATGGTCAGACGATCGCGACGACTCTATGACTAGTGCGAAGCTGTTTGTCGACTGAAGCGTCAACCTTCCGCCTTCACTTCCCTCATTTCGAAAATCGGGCCTAGCCGCTTGCTATTTAATTCGCTCATGAACAATCCGTAGATAATTACCTCAGCCTCTTGCGGGGTTCATCCACATTTCACTACTAATCCTCAACCGAACTCCACACATGGTGGCCGTTCGGCGCTTCGCCTTGACACCATCGTCATTTCTGACGATGCTTGCGACATGAGATATCCAGGCGGAAAAGGCAAGTGCTACCAGCGCTTGATCAATCTGATGCCACCGCATCAGACATACATCGAATCCCACCTTGGTGGCGGGGCAGTCATGCGCAACAAAAAGACTGCGCAGAGGAACATTGGCTTGGACCTCGACGCCAAAGTCATTGAGCTTTGGCGAGCGAAGCTTCCAGATACCTGCGAACTCCACCAAGTCGATGCAGTTGCGTTCCTTGAAGGGTATTCGTTCGAAGGCCAGGAGCTGGTCTATGTTGATCCCCCCTACGTCCCTGAAACCCGCCGCCGAGCGAAGGTCTATCGATGCGATTACTCGGAAGAAGACCACATCCGCTTACTGCGGTGCTTGGTCGCATTACCTTGCAATGTGATGCTTTCAGGCTATGACTGTGATCTCTACAACCGCGAGCTCATCGGGTGGCGCAAGGTGAGTTTTGCAGCTAAGACCCATGTAGAGCTGCGCGAGGAGACGGTGTGGATGAACTTCGAACCTCCCAGCCGTTTGCACGACAGTCGATACATGGGCGAAACATTCCGAGACCGCCAAACCATTCAGCGTCGCCAAACCAGGCTCCGTACTCGTATCGAGAGCCTAGATCCCATTGAGCGACACGAGTTACTGCAATGGATGCAGGAACACTACGGCATTGCCGAGGAGGCCGCCTGATGCAATTAGGCGCTATTTTCATGGACCAAGCGGTCTTCAATGTCGAGCTGCCCAAAGCAGACGCCGAAGTTATTCCGGGCGTCCCGTGGGGAGCCATGGAGGCGTTCCCAACTCCTGCCTACTGGGCATACCAAGTGTACGCACGCCGTCTCACTGGCGATCGGATCAACTACAAGCTCGGGGCAACGCTGAAAGAAGAAGTTGGCGCGTGCTTGTTGGGGGGGCATGGGATCCCCGCTAGCGTCGGGCTCGCCGCCTTTCACCACGTCAAAGAACGCGGTGCCTTTGGCGACCAACCACCTTCAGAAGAAAGCCTGCTCGAGTGGCTGAAAGAGCCCCTTGTTATCGATGGTCGCCAAATGCGGTACCGCTTCGCCACACAGAAGGCTCGCTACCTCAGCGCGGCTCTTCAGAAGCTGTCTGCTGAACGGCCTCCGTTAGGCTCCGGCAAAGCGCTGCGCGACTGGCTGCTGGATATTCCAGGCATTGGTTACAAGACCGCATCGTGGGTTGCCCGTAACTGGCTGGATGCGGACGACGTAGCAATCCTGGACATCCACATTCTCCGTGCCGGGCTACTGGGTAGGTTCTTCGAGAGCAACTTGACCGTTGAGCGACACTATCTGGAGCTGGAAGAGCAGTTCATCCGCTTCAGTAAAGGACTTGGCGTCAGGGCATCGGAGCTCGATGCCCTGATGTGGTTGGAGATGATGTCATCGCCCGCCACGGTGCACAGCATCATGGGCATGGGGCACCACGCACCTGATTCAGGTTCTCGTAGCAGACCCAAGAAGAGCAAGGCCAACCCCAGCCAACTTTCCCTGATCGCCTAGGGTACTGGCCCAAGGCTCACCGGTGATACCCAGCGGACAGAAGTTGAGTCCCTGGGCTGTCGCAGTTAATGCCATGACCGCGAGTAGCACCCCCGCGTCACGCCAAACAAGGCTGCATCCATCTTGGTATTTACCCAATGTTTTTCCGGGCTCGGCCAGAAACAGAATTCGTGTTGCCTCATCACCGCCCAGAACCCGCAGACTGAGTTCATAAAGGCCTGCAAGCTTGCCGGTCGAATGTCGGAGCTCCACCAGTTGGTGGGCCCTAGGCTCATACATCCACCATCGATCATCTTCGGGCCGCTTAACGACGATATGTATAGGGTGGATCGCTCCAGCCGAGGGGGCCGCTCGATGCTCCAGATCAAAACCTAGGTTTGACGTACCGGATCCTCGAGTTCTGCATGCATGCCAGAGGAAGGCTCCGAGCTGCAGGTCATAGACGACGCCGAACTCGCGATGCGACGCACGCGCATCCAAAACCTCGCCGAACGGCCGGTCTAACGCCTCCGAGGAAGCAGGGAGCGGGCAGACATCACCAATTTCCCACTCGAGAGGCTCATACCGCTCAGGAGCCAGCCTTGGAGTTGGGTCACCCAGGTCGATCCAAGTCATACCCCACCTCTTGAAACACCTCCATGTATTTGTTGCAGCCACGGCAGTTGCCACACGCAACATGCGACTTGTGGCAGCTGTGCGCCCAGGCCAAAAGACTCGCAGGGATGCCAGACTTACGGACAAGCTCAGCAGTAGAAAGCTCAATTGCAGGAGCTTCCACCACCATGCCACCCTCCTGCAGGGATAGCAGATGGCTGATCGCCGACATGAACTCGGGCGAGCCATCCCTATGGAAGCCATCCGATTTCACGGTGCCCAACCACAAGTGCGTTACGCCGAACGAGATTGCCTTCATCGCCGCGAGTGTAACCAGCATCTGATTCCGGTACGGCCACCAATCCGAGGCTGGAGCCAGGCTGTCGGCTTGGCTGCCTGCCATATCTCCCGAGCCCAGCTGGCGGCAGTCAATCTCAATCACATGATGAGGGATTTCCAACTGTTTGCAGATCGTCCTAGAAGCCTCGATCTCGGCCTGCGCCGCAAGCTGACCGTAGTTCATGGTGAACGCGATGTCCGGGTGCTTCCACCAGGCAATCGTCAATGAGTCCATCCCACCAGACAACAATAATCCTGTCTTCATAGCACTACCGATTCCCAGACCGTCTGATAGATCGCACTGACGTAGTCATCGGTGATGCGGCAGTCGGAGCCTTCCATCATTTTCTTGTCCTGTTCGGACTCATTTTCTGCGTAGAAAACGACAGGTTTGTTCAATGCCCGAGCGTAGCCAATCTCGTAGATTGTGCCCGAGTCAAGCCCATCACCAATCGCAAGTAGAACGTCGCAATCGCGCACCCCTTCAAGGTCCTTTTCGACCACGTCGTCAGCAGAGCCAAGACCTACGTCATGGTATGGGGAAAATACATCCAGCCCCATTGCCAGCAGGTCTCTGCGAGCCTGCCCGACCATCCACAGCTCTGCGAGGGTAAAGAATGGCCCTGCGAGGTACACCTTAGGGGCGTAGCCATCGCGATACCGAGCTGATGGCTGCAGTGGGTACGGCTTGAAGTCAGCAAGCAAGGCCTGGTCGGGGAAGCCTTGATTTTCGCAATAAAAGGCCGTCGCAACGGAGGCAACCGAGGCTGCATCGTGAGCCGAAAGGCCGTTATCCATCCAGCCCAATGCGAAGTGGGCAGCGAAGGTATCTCCTGAGCCGATCTTCCATACCCGCTCAGTGCGGTATACAGGTACCGTCGAGATTGCGCCGTTTTCATACACCAAGGCACCCAACGGCCCCATCTTGATGACAACTACCTCCGCGCTCTCCTGCTCGGCAAGCACGATTGCGAGCTCTTGTGCGGTCAACCCACTGGAAGTGGGCACCAACAGATTGGCCTCGTGGCGGTTCAAGACCAAAGCCAAGTGCTTTGCTTGAGAGCCATTGGCCCCAAAGGACTCCGTACCATCGGCATTCTGTGGGTCAAACACCACGTACTCAGCATCAACCACTGCCGTTCCATCGATCATGCCGAATCGAAGCACCTTCTCGGCGCGAACCTGGAGCTCCGATTTAACGTGGGTGTCACGTCGAATATCTGGATTGGCGAGGCCATGGATGTACTCGAAAGTAACCCCTGCCTGCGCAGCTGTAGCATTGAACTGGAACCCTTCTGCGGCTGCGCGAGCATCAACGACAATCTGGGTGTTGCTATCTACACAGGCATGTAATTCCGCCTGTCCACCGAAACGGGCGATAGCAGTTGCTGCTCTCCCTGCCGAGCCATAAATATCGTCCCAGGCCGGGCGCATGCACCGTTCTCGGTAGACGCCTCCTACAATTGTGATCATAGAGCTCTCCTTGCTCGAAATTAAACGTGGTAAACCCGGAGGCGTACTTGACCTCCACCAAGTTGCAGCACACGTGCCTGGTACTGTTCACCCTGGCTCATGCAGCTTCGCAATTGATTCAGATGTGGATCGACAATCCCTCCTGCATCAGCGCCGTTCCAAAGTGCGGAGACGACTTGCTGGTTACCCGACTGCGAAAAGACAATGTCGAGGATGTCGTTGACGCTCAGCTGCCCAACCACCTGTGCTTTCGGTGAAGCTAGCTGGGTATCAAACTGAAGTGCCGCGCAGGAAGTGGTGGGTGTAGATGGACCCAGATAGCTACCGCCAGAACCAGACATTCGCATCTCCTTCGCGAGTCAAATTGAGTGCAAAGCAATATCACATCGGGAAGGCAAAAGGCCATAACATCCTCATGCTCTAGCGGCGACCGGCACAAACCAAGCATCGTCCCGTATCTGGATCAACTATTTCTCGGCAGCTGTGTGATTTTTCATCAGCGTCAACACACGATGCCGTTGTCTGGAAATGTCACCTGGAAATGATCAACTCGATCCAGTCGTGATTTGGACTCCGGCTTTAGTAAGCAGCTCGTAAAGCGTTGCAATTTTTGTTCGTGTGCCCCGCGAAGCACAGTAAGTGAATATGACCCGCTGTTTAGCACGGGTGAAAGCCACAAAAAATCCTGCCGTGGCCTCAATTTCATCCTGAGAAAAACTCCACCAAGCGCCATCATCCAGTCCGACAAAGATAACGGTGTGATACTCAAGGCCCTTGCTCTTGTGGATCGTCATTAAAGGAATTGCGTGCACGCCTTCGTACATGTCGAGGGCGTGGGACCAGTCCTTACTGTGGAGCGAGCTGGATAAAAGATGTTCCGCCGTTGCGTCTAACACTTTTTCTAGCCAGCTCCCTTGGCCATAGGCGGCGTTGAAACGGATCACATGCTCTACACCCACGAAATTTAGGATGTCATCAACAAGTGCGCGTGAGGCCACCTTACTTCTCGGGGGGAGGGAGTAGCGTGCAGCCAGTTCGGTTGCATAGGTGTCCAACACACGAGCGAGCCTACTCTGCCTGATTGAGTCATCGGCATCGATCCCTCTCATTGAGGCGAGCCAATTCTGGCAAGTCGACCAATAACTTCCCGCTCTCGGAGTCATTGATAGGCGGAGAAAGTTGACCGCCAACTTCGAGATTTCCTCTGTCATCAGCTCCTGCAGCATTACTTTGCCGACCATTCCAGCTTCGTTACGCAGCGCCAGATTTTCGTTCGCGAAGGCAGGTTCCAAGATTTCTGCATATTCTCCCGCTTTTTGTCGAACCAGTATGACGAAGTCTCGAGGAGTCAGTTTCAGGTCGGCAATGTATGACGCTACTGATTGCGCTAAATGACACGCTTCAGTTTTCGGACTCGGGAAGTCGAGAATTGAACAGCTTTCTCCGTCAATTGTGCCGTCAGTCTGAGATATCGGCTGCACAGCTTGTACATCTAACGCCTGGGCCAACACGTGCTGAATACGTACCAAGTCCGGCGAAGATCGATAATTGTTGAAGAGCGAAGTCCGGACACCTCCGAAATCAGCATCAAATGCAGAGAAAGGATCATCCATCGCCATTGCCCAACGCATGATCTGCTGCTTGTTATCTCCGACAGCAGTCACGATGGTTTCTGTGCCTCGAAAAATCGTAGTTACCAGATCGTACTGAACTCTGGTGGTGTCCTGGAATTCGTCCATGAATAAATGTGAATAGGTGAGGCGCAATGCATCTCGCGCCATCGGATTGACTCGCAGCAGCAATTCAGCGAGACGGCCAATCATTGGAAAAGACAGCACGCTTTTGCCACCGCCGTGGAGCGACACTCGCCAGAACGCATCTGCCGCCCATTGCGCTACAGTTGGGTCTGGCCATCCTTCTACAGGTAACGGTGAGCCGAGCAGGTGCCGACGCTCAAAGGTTTTAGACCCTATCTCACGCACATCATTTCTTGTTCCGATTACCGCAGGTGGTGGTGGAAGGTCATGGAGGTAATCGCGAAAATCTCGCTCCGTGTGAGTCGTGATCTCGTAATCGGGTCTTGGCCTCCAGCGGTCAGGTAATGCCTGACCGAAGCGGTCGACCAATCCTTTTGCAAACGCATCAAACGTCATGGAATCGAAGCGTTTTGCATGGGAATGATGGCAGCGCTGACGTACGCGTGCTGCCAGATTAGATGCCGCATCACGTTTGAAGCTGATAGCCAGAATGCGTCGTGGGGAAGGAGCAGTATCCGTCTGCAGGAGAAAGGCGGCACGCTGCGCGAGCAGTTCTGTCTTGCCAGTGCCTGGCCCGGCAATAATCGAGCGATTTTTTCTCGAACGGACCACCTTCAGCGCATTCGCTTCCAGAGCTTCGACCCCGACGGGTTTCCAATCCTCTCGAGCTATTCGGCGTGACGAAACGGCCATGATCAGTCTCGCCTCAGGGAGCTTGCAATATGTCGAACGACCTCAGCCAGAACTGCTGGCATATCTGCGGTTAGGCTTGCCTTACTAACACGCGTCAATGCCGCAAGATGCGTGGCTGGCTTGCTATGGGTGAGGAAGTGGTAACGATAACTCGGAAACAATGCCGGGTAATCCTCATAGGGTCCCGTGTATACCGAAAGTCCTGGACCTGAAGTCCCCAGCACAACCTCTGCAGCCTTGTCTGCGGTCGTACGAGGACCACCCCCTTTAGGAATTACGGCGGCATAGTCATCGGGGAAGGCATTTAGCATCTCCAGATCAAGGTCCAGCGGCGCAGAGAAGAAGACGTTGTATTTCTTCAGCCTATTCATCCAACCCAACAGGTTGGAGTGGTCACCTCGGTTGCTCCATTTGTGCATTCCGGCCAACTTTGCGTCAGTCATAATGCCGGATGTGACTTTGAGGATTTTGTCCTTAGGTTCACCGAACTCAATAAGCTTCTCCAGAGCTGTTTTTACTCGCCCCCAACCTCCACCATCACGGCCGAGATCCAAGTCCAAGAG
The DNA here is from genome assembly GCF_002591235.1 of Pseudomonas sp. FDAARGOS_380. Lineage (NCBI taxonomy): Bacteria > Pseudomonadati > Pseudomonadota > Gammaproteobacteria > Pseudomonadales > Pseudomonadaceae > Pseudomonas > Pseudomonas sp. FDAARGOS_380. The sequence goes on from NZ_CP023969.1 coordinate 1,815,699, forward strand.
AGTTGCGTAAGGAATACCTAGCCCCTTAAGTAAGCGCCAGAAATATTGGACGTGTCTTCCACCGAGAGGGACGATCGCGACGAAAGCTGGGTCGATGAGCAGATCAAGCGCTTCGGCGAGTTGAGGGAGGACGATCCTTTCCGAATCACCCTCAACGAGCAGGACAAACCGCGCGAAGTACAGCTCGGGATAGGCCAATATGGCACCACGCACAAACTTGCTGACCTCTACATCATCAGTTGGCAGCTCAATTCGCTTCACATTAGATACGCGAGTCTTTGCGTTACAGCGGCAGTAACGGACTTCGCTTGGCTCGACTCGGCTAAGAACTGCCGGCGAATGACTCGTAATTATGGCCTGCGCACCACTGGCCTCAGTCAACGATCGAACCTGCCGGATGATGCGAGCAAGGAAGTAGGGTGAAAGGTGGTTTTCTGGTTCCTCAAGAGCAAACAGTGTGAGCGCAGGAATATGGAGTGCATCCTCCCGAAAACCGTCCACAAAACCTTCAACGACCTCACGCTCTAGGTCAAAAACGGCGGCGGCCAATGCAAAATAAAAAAGCGACTGCTGTCCGTCACTGAGGGCTTCAATACCTCTTTCTCGCCCGTCAGGTCCCTGCTCAAATATGACCGCGATCTTGTTGATCACTTCCTCAAAACGTCGGCTCACCAGGCTGAGCCTAGGCTTGGTATTGGAAGCGTCGTCATGCAGGTCTGCCCAGCGTGTTTGCAGAGCCTCGGTAATTGCCGTGATCGCAGACTCGCCTTCAAACGCAGCAGTAAGGCTCTCAGTCGCCTCTTGCACTTTGTCTTCGGTGTCGGAGGACCATTCAATGGCCCTCAGGAGACGGGCTGCCAGCGTGCCGGCAGTTGCTCGGATTTGGCCGGCGGCGTCTCGACTTGCAGGGGTGTAATAAAGTTGTATGAGGCCCCGATCGGTCACTGCCACCGGTTGGTATTTGTCCTCTGCGGGCTCGTCATCTAAGCAATCGATCCAAAAAAGACTCTGTGACACCTCTCCCTCAAGTGTACCGTCGTCATCCCACTGTGCTTCAAGCCGCATTCGGCAAACGGGCGCCTGGGCTGCTCTCGTAATCAGCATGTGCCGAAATGAAGGGGCGATGGTTTCCGCGGTTGCAGACCCGTCCAACAATTCCGGGAAGGCAACGATCGCCTCGATGAAGAGCTCTTTGGAATCGCGGCTCTCAGGATCCTCTCCAGGAGCTAGGTGGAAATCGGAAAGTGATACGGTGCGCTGCGCCCGCGTAACCCCAAACAGCTTCGACATGGCCTGCAAAAGCGCAGTTTTACCCGCAGCGTTAGGGCCAACGATCGTAGTGACCTCGTCTGAGATTGGAATGGAAATCTCATTCGGGCCGAAACAGCGAAAGCCAGAGATCGTGATCGACTCGATGCGCACAGGTTCCTTCCTCAATGCGGTAACAGGCACACATGCTCGTTACTATTGGGCGAGGTTAACGCAGTAATAGTTCGCGCACAGCCCTTGAACCCGGATTTTTGTGCCATTTTCGCTTGTCAGGCTAAAACGTCGGACTAACTGCGTGAGAGCAGCAAACTGATTCCAGGCCCCCGAACAGTAAGCAAGAACACCCTTAATCCATTAATGAGCGTTTCGATAACCGTCTTCACCTGATCTAATTGTGGGCCGACCTAGCTTCGTGCTACTCGTACTAGAGAGCTCTACTAAATGCCGAACCCTCCACGCAATCATCACTTCGTCCCTCAACATTTCCTCAAAGCTTGGCAACACGAAAATGGCAGAATTTACCGTTATCGCCGGTTGCCTTCGAGCGGTGCGATCGAAATCAAGTCGGTGGCCATAAAGCATACTGCTTCGATCCAAGACCTTTATCGGCTCGACTTTGCAGATGGAGGATTTGAGGTCGAATCCAGCTTTATCACCCCTATGATTGATGAAGCGGGTCATAAAATCATCGAGAAGGCGCGTGGCAGCAGTGTTCAAGATTGGGAATTGGGCGACCGTCGGCAATTGGCAAACACGCTGACACTGATGGAGGCTCGCCACCCAGACATCCTCAAAGCCATGGATGTCCGCCAAGAGCTTGAGCTGTTCAGGAAGGAGATGAAAGACGGACAGCGGTCCTCGCATCGCTCAATTGATGAAGTTATAGATTACCTCAAAGCAAGCAGCTCTCTGGGTGTGCTGTCATTACTTTTGCTTGCCCAGAACGAACAAGTCCCGTTGATTGACGAGGCGTTTTCAGATGGCCTTGCGGCAGCGAACATGCGGGAATATAGCTGGGAGCCACCTTGCTTGCTCGCGTCAGATTACCCCCCATCCCGCTGGGGGCATTATCTGAAAGACCTGCTGCTCATCATCGCAATCGCGCCAGGTAAAGGATTGGTGTATTCCAGCGATCCTAACGTAACGGTGTACGATCGACTTAAGCCGCATACACGTGCTCGGCTCATCAACCTATACACGTTGGCGAAAGCACGTACGGCTTACTACATCGACGATACGCAAGGAGAGTTTGTAGACACGCATCTCGGCTGGGCTCACGACCGTACTACCCTCAAAGAGCAGCAGGAATATGTCACAAACTTCTTGATGGGCGAAGATGCCTGGGATCTTGAATGCCTCGACTGAGTGTGGATCCTATTTAACCTGGCGCCGCGTCACGGTATATATAGTCAATAACTGCCTACGCCTCACCAAAAAGGACCCCACGTGATGCAGATGAAGGCTGAAGATAAGGTCGTCTCGCCCTCCCAGTTCATGCGTCAGATCCGACCCGAGCTCTATTCCGACTCTACCCGCAAGATCAAACACCAGCTCAAAGCTGAGGTCCTGTCTCATCACTTGGAGACCATCACTGAGCGTAATCAGACGCATGACTTTGAATTGTTCTGCCGCAAGCTTTGCGAGCGGACGATTTGTCCAAACCTAAGACCGGCAACTGGGCCGGAGGGCGGTGGTGACAGCAAAGCCGACACCGAGACCTCTCCAGTTTCTGATGAAATCAGCACTCTGACCTTTGTTGGTACGGCAAATAGCGGCACCGAACGCTGGGCTTTTGCTTTCAGCGCAAAAAAAACTTGGGCCGACAAGATTAGATCCGATGTGAATGGCATCGTGGCGACAAACCGCGGTTACACCAAGATATTTTTTGTGACGTCGAGAGCTGCGCGTGCGAAGGATCGAGCCCGTGTAGAAGATGAGCTGAGCCGTTTGCACGGTGTCCAGGTGACCATTCATGACCGAGCTTGGATCATCAATGAGGTTATCGATAAAAACCGCCTAGACCTCGCGTTCAACTACCTGAAAATCGGTGACGAAGCGGACGATCTGGTTCTAGGCCCATCGGACTATTCACGTAAGCAGCAACTGGCGGACATTGAGCGAGAGCTTGAAGACCCTTCTGCATTTGTTGGGATGAAAATGCAGCGCGCTTCGGAGGCACTTCTGGCAGCAACATTGGCGCGCGAGCTGGAGCTGCCGCGAACGGATGTGGATGGCAGATTCCTTCGCGCCGTCCGCCTGGCGGACGATGGAGGAACGTATCGACAGCAGCTCACCGCACGTTACGAATCGCTTTGGACAGAGTTTTGGTGGTTTGATGACCTCAAAGCGATTCTCGATGGGTATGACGGGTTCGAGAATCGGGTCATCGAAGATGAGAATTCGATAAACCTCGGGATGCTCTGCAACCTCCTGCAACTGCTTTTCAACACCGTCATTCATCGCCACCGTACGCCGGAAGAGGTACAACTACAGCCCCGGATCGCCCGATTGTCCTCCCGTCTTGCCGAACTGGCGAGCGACAGCAGCCGCCCCAACAATGCGCTTGAGGCAAGGACCTCTCTGCTCACTATCCAGCTCAACGAAGCTTTAACATTTGGAGAGCCGGAGCGGGTTTCATCGCTGTGGCCGCAGTTCGCGAACATTCTTGTCGAGGCTGAAGGTTTAGGAGAGTTCAACGCCAAGCGCCTGGTGAGGCTTATCGAAGTGTTTGGCGAGGCCGCAGGCAAAGATCGCGGTTACCGAATGCTCGTAGACCAACTCTCCGACTTCGTGGCTAAACGCTCCGGAGAGGTGCAAGGCGCGGTGGTACTGCTCAATCGCGCTAAGCAGCTCGACTTCGACGAGAAAATGGAGATGATCCGGCTTCTGGGCAAAGCCGTCCGTCTGCTTTCCAAAAAGGAGAATGCGCAAGACTTTGCCGACGCTCAGCTTCAACTGGCACTTGCTTATCAAAGTGCAGGCTTACTTTGGGCAGCACGTGCAAGCTGCACCTCAGCAGCAGCGATCCTCTTTATTGAAGGCGAAGAGGATGGAGAGCTCCCGTTAATCGTGTTCCCGGCGCTCATGAATGCAGCATGGCAAGCATGCCAGCTTAAGCACTTCCCCGAATTGCTGGAAACTATTCAGATTGCGCGGGGCTGCATGAACTCTCTGCCTTTCGGTGAAGAAGCAAAGAAGCGCGCCGCCGAGCAGTTGAAAGACCATGACATGGTACTGGCCTGTCATCTGGCGAACCTCTCCAGGGAAGATATTCCAAGGCTGGAATCAATTCCTGATGTTCTCGCAGGATTAGGCTTGGATGTGAGCAGAACTACCCTGCTATACCTACTGGGGTACGAGGACGTTCTAAGAGAGGAAGGCTGGATACCCGAAAGCGAAACTACTGAAGCTGTTGAAGTCTTTTTCAATCAGTTAGCGGGACAGCCGGCAGGTGATGCGAGGTGGCGACCGCCAATTTTCAACGGCCCGAATGCTCAGGAGTATTCCACCTTGGTACTGGGCGTTCAGGTACATGTTCGACATGAACCAACCGACGTAAGTATAACCGTCGCCGAAGCCATTGCCGGGACGATCGAGGCTTTTTTCGCAACCGCGTTCGAGCTAGAAGCATTCGCTCACACAGAGCGTTTCCAAATCAAAATTATCGAAGCGGACATCGCGTGTTTCGAGGTGGCAGCTGATTTAGATCGGATGAGCGTGACCGTCCGCTGGCCTGAGAATATGTTTCCGTGGAACCCGGCGGTTCATAGTGATTTTCTCTCCATGCTGCTAGAAGTCGCGGCCACAGTTTTTTCTGCGACTTGCACTGCCAAGAATTTCGAAGATGCCGTTGACCAGCTATTCAAAGCAGATGCCGCAATGGAACGGGTCGCGATGATCGGTTCGCTCTGTTTTAGTCGGGAGCGCATTTTCAATGGTGTGGCACGCCTTGAGTCATGGGAAAAACATGCACTAAAAACGTTCGAGGCCACTCCAACTAGGCCGCAGGTAAGACGAGATCCGAAGTCAGCCAAAGCAGTTGTCCAACCCGAGAAACCAAGACCCCACGAGGCAGAACCTCCCAAGTTTACGGACCATCGCGGTGTAGTAGTTAAATCGGTGATCGACGTCCACCTTTGGGACCGCGCTGGCTGGACCGGCGTGGCTTATGGAGCGCTTCATCCAGCGGCACCGCCGTTCATGGCGCTAATGTTCAGAAATCGGGATGCGGGCGTAAAAATTTTTGAGCGGTGGCGAGACCGATTCGGGACAGTTGATAAGAACGATGAGATTCTCATCGAGATTGTTCGCCATTTTTCCTCAGAGCATCCACCACATTACGGAATGGCTATCACCTCAAACATCCAAAGAGATGAAGAACACCAGCGAACGCCGATGCTGACGGTACGCTCCATGACAATGGAGCCTGCGAATGAGGTCAATCTCTCAAGGTTTTTGGCAGACTACAAGAAGGCCGAGGCTTACCTGTTAATGCCCATGGTCGTGCTCCCGGGACATCCACCGCAACTCATCAAAGAGGTGTACCTTCTGAAGAAGTCGTTATCCGTCAATGAGGCCGCTGACGTAGGTCCAAACGACTTAGGTTTTATGTTCCTTCATTCCCGTGGCTTCGAGACCGGTCCTAGATAAACATCGGACATCCTGCTGCACTTTGATCTGATGATTGTTTAGGTACCAGGTCAGCAGAGCTTGTTGGAGGCGTGAATTACCCCCGATTTTCTGGACACCATGCAATCTCAACCGGCCTCCGCCGAATCAAAGTGACCTTAGCCATCGTTGTTGCTATCCAAGATTGACTAAAACTGAACTGGGTAATACGGTTTAGAAGCTCGCTCCGAGGTTCGTGGGTGAAAACCTCCTCTCGGAGACACCTGAAAGAAAAGCCCATCTTCTGATGGGTTTTTTTGTGTCGCTAGAAAACTTCAGTCAGCGTCAGCACACCCAACCTAATTCCAGGCGGCTGATAGCTGCGTTTTTCTAGACAGGCTGAGCACACAACCAGGATTAGTGCCGATGCGCTCTCTCCCTCACTGGTAATTGAACCTACCTAAGTGGTAGTTGTACTTTCTGATTGTGCTGTCAGGGGCTCAGGGCTCTGGTGGTTGCGAGGACAGTACTTTCCGCGTGTCCTTGTAATCTCGATAGCCCGCTTTCTGGAAGGCCATATCAAGTGCGAGGTGGTGCGGGACTTCGTGCTCACGCTTAATACCTTTGGCAAGTATCTTGATACCTACTAGGGTGGTTGGGATAAAAGAATCGTCTACCATAATAGCCTCTTAACAATTATTAAATTTCGTATTAATTACGATGCAGAACTAACAAAATATTCCGCTATAGCTGGTAGCAGAGGAAAGTTAATGGCTACTTATCAGCTTTCTTCTCTAATGAAACAAGAAGAGCCGAAAGTTTTTTGGTTCTCCTCCAAACATTTTGACGACATTGCACTCTTAAAAGGCTCGGTCCCGCAATAGGGTTAAATCCCCACTTACGCAGATAATGGCGAACGCTAATTGTCGACATTTTCAAAACCCTTCCAATTTCTGGAGCAAGTATGTAATTCCTTTGAAAATGCTCTATCGACTTATAGCTAACTAATTGTGCTGATCGCCTGGAACATTGAACTGTTTCACTTCCTAATTGACCACCGCGAACAAGTGCATAAGCAACTTCTTCTTTCACACCCAAAATTTTGGCAGCCTCACCAACGGAAAAATCATTTGGTCGAGGCGGTGTATGAAATATTATTGCCTTAGCCTTGATCTCCTGAGAAGAGACCAGCCACTTGCCAATATTTACAGCTTCAGAATCTGCACCGCAAAAAACAGAAACGTCACCTGACTTGATTGCTTTCATCAACTGGGGAAATCCATCAGCTGTAGGTAGGTAGTGCTTTGCGACTTGCGAGATCGTTATAAAATCATCACCAGATACATGCAAAAAACCAGCAGGCACTAAGTCAAGTATCGAATCATAGCGAATTAACCATCGTTCTCCGCGTTTCGGCGCATCCCCAGAGGTCTTTAACAGACCAGCCGCTATCAACTGTTCAATTCGTTTTTTACTGAGCCAAAGCAGTCGGGAGCATTCTCTTAAATTTAGGGGTTCACGGACGTCTGCTGATAGTTTGCGTGCTTGTTCTATATCTACAACCGCAGTTATCTTTCCGCATGCGTATTGAAACTCTCTCGTTTCCAGTTCTCCTGAAAGGTGCACTCTTCGTAGAAAACTTTCGGGAAGTCCGGTCATGCGTCCGGCTTTTTTGAGGGGTAGCCAGCGATGCTCAAGCAGAGTGCACTCATTTAAGCGGCGGTTCCTTTTTGCAAGCGGTCCATCCCAATTCAAAACGACATAGCCTTCGAATTCGTTTCTGACGAAATCGAAAAATTTGTCGTTTAAAAACATATATACGTCGTTATAAATCGGCCCGAATGCAGAGGCCAATTGCCAGGAAATTTTTGATTGCCTCACTTGCTTTAAATCCGTAAGAAGCTGAAAAAAAGCATTTGGCCAGCCCATGAAAACTTTACCGGCAGCACTCGCTAATTCGGGAACGATGCTTAACGCATCCTGCACTGGGACTTTTAACGTAATAGATTGGTCTAGACTCAGCGCCCTCACACCAATACGAAAGGCTAATTGGTGGAGTTGTTCATAACTGAGCGCGTCAAAGTCCTTTACTTCATTTACTTCGATCTTTCGAAATAGCTTTTCCAATTGTGTAGAAAGCCAGTGCCTCGCCTGATCAACAACCTCGATTGAATTTTTAATATTTGATATTGAGTGCCCGCAGCGGGAACAACTCTTTGCTTTCAGAAGACTAAGGTTGTTTTTTCCTTCGCAGAAGGGGCAGGCGTATAAAAGTGAAACTCCATGCCTTGTGCACGTAGTATAAAGAGTTAGATCCCATAGCTCACGCCAATAAAAATCCGACAATAGACAAATCGGACAGTACTTAGGATTAGAAAACGACCATGGTTTCTGATTGGAAACGGAAGGTTTTCGCAGTTCATCGACCGTGGCCTGCCAACTAACAGGTCTCTGCTCACAACTCAACCACTCATATACGTCATCATCGGTGGAGTTTTTAAATAATTCTAATACTTCGCCATTCACGAGACCATTACTATAACCTAAGCGTTGTAAGTAACCTGCCAGGCTTTCATCATATTTAGGAGCGGGATTTATCAACAATTCAAACATAACATTGAGTCTCTAAACTTTTATTGTAGAAACGACTAATCTCCAGCACCCTGGGAGGCTCCCAGGGTGCTGGCTGCTTTACGCCGCTATAACGTCAAAGTTCTCAAAAGGCTCACGAGCACCTACCAGCGGCTTAAGGTCGAATTTGCTACTGAAGGGATTACGATCATCAGTAGCAGCGCTCCAGACCTCATCACGAAAAGCCTCCGAAAGGACCCCAAGATCAATGCCTTCCAGCTTTCGATGCTGAACAAGCCACACCGCTCGATCTATCGTTTTGATTAAGTAGTCAATCAAGCCGAAGGAAGCCAGGTGGAATCTACTTACCAACGTCTTCTCTGAAAAGCTGATCGAGGCAACTGGCAGCAGATCCTGAATCACCTGGAGCAGAGTCACAAACTGCTCGGTGAGCATGAATCGGTCGTAATCAACCGTCGCAGAAAACCTCCGGCGCAACTGTTCATTCGCCCACAACAGACCCTCAGTCCGTTTCAATCCAACAAGCACGAACGTAATACTGGTCTCGTTCATCATGCTCTTGATCCAGTCCGCAGCCTCGTATGCGTCGTTACGCCTGTAATCCACCAAGTGCTGCGCTTCATCCAAAACAACCGCTTCCACGCCGAGGTTGGTCAAGAGCAGAATGATCCGGGCGAATTTTACTTCAGCCGAATACCTGCGGGCATCCGCATAGGGGTCGTTCAACGCCGTCAGGATGGCCGTCGCCAGGTTCTTTTTAGTAGGAGAAGATGGAATTTCCACCACAAGCACCCGGCGCTTTCCATTCTCACCGTCCTGTGTCGACTTCAATTCGCTGACGAATTCTTTAATCAGTGTGCTTTTCCCTACGCCGCTCGGCCCCTGGATAACGATTCCTTTGCTCGTACCCGCACGCCGAGTATCTCCGTGCACCTCAATAAGGCGGGTTAATGCCTGGTCCGCTTGGGGGCTGAGGATGAAGTGGTGACGCAGGGAAAACGGAAGTGCCGTTTCGTTAAAGGTATTCATGATTCAACCTCCCATACCTGGATGGCGATAAGTCACCTTGAATAACGACTTCTCGGCAGCAGAGGGCTGATCGTACGACTCAATTTCAGCGGAAACGGATGTAGGCAACGGGGAGTCGGCGTAGCGACCCTCCTTGTCAAACTTGGCCAAAGCTGCCGCCCTGCGTTCACGCATTTTCTGGGATTGCTTAGCTCCTTTTATCTCGGTCTGGAGATCTCGGTGGCACTTATGAAGCTGTTCGAAACTAGGGTTCGTTTTTCCGAGTTCTCGCAGCTTTTCCCTGGTCGCTTTTAATAGTTCGCGACTCATCCCTAACAGACGTTTGTCTTTTATTGGAACCATCAAAAACAAATTTCTAAACCGATCATGTACCCAGACATGCCCGATTTCATCCCGGTATCGAACGCTGACTTTTTCGCCATGACCCAGCCGCAGAATTAACTCGGCGAGCTCTGGCGAATGATATCCGTGGCCAGCGACCTGAATACCGTAATGATGGACTTTCACAGAAGCTCTACGAGCCAGGATACATTCGAGCGCATCTGGATCTACAGGCAACCGGACTTGGCGGTTCGGTTCGTCGGCCGCCCAAACCTGCGCTGGCGTCTTTAAATCTAGCCCGCGATGAGGGGTTTGATGGTAGCCATCAACAATCCATTTAACGATGCCCGCTTCAAGCTGGGGGAGCGTGAAGCAAGCATGCTTCTCGGATTTGTAGTCACCTTTTTTTTTAGAGTTCGAGAAAGTCGTGCCTGGCAAATTATGGATAAATCCCATATTTTGCGTCCGAAAGAACCTCTCTATAGAGCCTTTCAGTTCTGGCCCTCTTGAGCGAGGGTACATAATCTCGATACCTAGCTCATCGAAGCCAGAAATCATATCCCCAGAGTGAAATTCAGCAGCGTTATCAGGGACCAGTCGGGCCGGTAACCCATGAGCACGCCATTCGTGCTCGACCTTTGGGAAACGTTTTAATAGCTCTACCTTAGGCCGAATAGATCGCTCAATTACGCGAAGCACGGTTTCGGTATTTGGAGCAGCTAGGTGAAGCAAATACCCCATAATCATGCGAGAGAATTTATCTAACACGACCGTGAAATAGGGCCTCCCGATAACCAAACCGGTCTCATCGTCTACGAGCAATACATCCAAAAGGGTGTGGTCAATCTCCCAACGGTCCAGGATGCCATCGACCGTGAGAATTTCTACCGCGGCGCGGTGTTTTTTCTTTGCTGCAAATTTACCCAGACGATGGACGTCCACCTCATAGGGGTCAAGCTTGACAATGTACCTCCGAACGGTCATACCGCACGGCTTAATGAGCTGTCGTGAGGTTAGCCGTCCAGAGTTGATCAGATCAATCTCGTGGTGATAAGCACCAACCACACTGGATACCGTAGGGCGGGTATCCAGAAGGTAGTACTTTGCAATCACATCATCTAAGACATCCTTAAGCTCCCCGGTGATAGAGTTGCTTCTTCCCTTGTCCGTATGCTTCGGTACTAGGCTTACAACATTCCTGTCACGAAATTTTGAAATCCACCTTCTCAGGGTTGAAATAGATGGCTTGGATCTGTCCTCTATAAGCTTTGCTATTTCATCTATCTTCTTTTGGAGAAAATCTTTACCTGGTAACATTTTCTTATCCTCCAATACACTGGCTATATACTTCCGCCGGCGTAAAGCCTCTTCACTGTGTTTAGTGGGAAAGCAAGTTAAGTCTGGTGCGACATTCCTAACGTAAGGAACCACCCCAAGGTAGGGTTGTTCTGCGCACACCTGTATTTCATGGCGCTGGTAACCGAGATAAAACTCATCTTCAGATAATTTGGTAGGCTCGCCGAGCTCATCAACGAACAACAAGCGTCGATCAATTAACCTCCGATGGAGTGACATCCTTACACCACGGATAATTACGACTAATCTCGCCTTAAGTAAAAAGGTTTGCATGGCGATGTCCTCCGTTTAGAAAGACCTCTGAGCTTTCTGTTAAGGGCTTTTGGACGTCAATGCCAACAATGCAAAGCCCTAGCAATCGCCATGCGTCCATCTCGCCAAATACCTTGATTAGCTCACCAAAATCCTTGGGGCTGTATTTATCCAGGTCATTCCTAACTTCGGCGTGTAAGGTCGGGGACAACAAAGGGCCGCGCCTGTGATACAGGATTCTTTGAAGATTTCTCGCCGATGGCTCGCTCCAGATCAAGGCATCAGTAACGACCGAGAAGCTCCTGCCTGAGGCTGAAAAATGGATTTTGGCAGCGTCTAGCTTTTGCTTTACGCGTCTGATCAAGAGCTCCGTTTTAGGCTTCACCTCAAACCACCACTCACTCCCATCCATCAGGAAGGCGCGGATATCCGGGGCATATTTTACGAGTGAGCCATCTACGTTGAATTTCTCCCAGGTGGGCTGAGCCTCATAGCTACGAACGCAAGGGGACAGCTCAAGCAGACGGAAAAAACCGCCCTCTAACTGGGACTCCCAGCCAACAGAATGGCCATTTTTCAGGGAAGGGAAGTACCCCCTGAAATGACATGAACTACGAGTAACGACTTTACGAACAGCCATCGCACACCTCCATAGACGAGCACCGTCGCTGCGCCCGACAGAAAGGCACAGAGCGATACCCAGGGGGCCAATCGACAGGCAACACTGTCCCGTCGAGGGCCCTCGCTAAAGTCAAAATGATGGGTGAGGATTGACAAGCGCCAAAAAAAAGCAGAAATTGCGGGCTCTCACCTCCGCAGTACTGTTTCAAATGGGCGCGGTCAAAACCCTCAAGTTTTGGTCGCGTTCTACATTTCACACCTCCCGTTTTGCATGATTTTCTCCGTTGAATCGATAACCAGCAGTGTCTAACAAAAACCCTGTTATAAAATATGGATCTAAATCGTTATCTAAGCACTAATACCTACGGCTAGACGTTTAGTTAAAATTATCGCATAACTCCTTGATTATATTTGGATGAGTAAATCCCTGCGACAATTGTTGGTCGCAAATAATATTCCAAGAGATTTAGAAAATCCATAATTTACATATAAATTGGAAAATTTATTTTCCACAGAAATGCGCCGCGCAACACGCTTACATACTTGATAAGCTTTAATTAAATACAGGACAGATAACAACAATACTCAGGCACTTAGTTATCAATCTATAAAAACAGAAACTAAAGCTTTTAAGATCGATACGTTTTTTTACCTCTTAAGGTTTTAATCAGCTCAACCGCCTTCCTTTTCAGCCAACACAGCGGCCGCCAGTAAATTCTCCAGCTATCTTTAGCAGCCTTCATAAATTCTTTACGAAATGTTGTGCGTTCTTGAGTGCTCATAGGATCACCGGCATCGTTTGAGTCCAGTATTCACAGTACGCCTGCCAGCTGTGTCCCGCTACCACCTCACGACAAGGGGAAACCACTTTTATTGAGGCAAAAAAAGCCCGCTTTCAGCGGGCTCTCTTTAGATGATCGACTAACCGATGAGGATTAGCCGAACCATCTATTTGTGAAAAACGCATTTAAAGTGTGAACCTACACCTGATGTAGGTTCACAAAATAGGTGATAGGCCAGACCCCGTGAAATTGGAATCTTCGCCATTTTTTTTGTGAAATGAAGGGGTGCTTTTCACAGAAAAGCCGAGAAATCCCTACTCACCAATCACAAAAGTTGATTGGCCTGGAAAGGGCCGTTTACGACCGACGCGTGACTTTTCGGTAAGGGATGAGGAGTAGTCGCAGCGATCCTTTAGCTCCTAGGCTCTGTACGTAAAGTATTGTCGCAAGCACCGCATAGCGCAGGCCAATGAGACCATCGCCGCAAAACTTGTTGCGAGCTTGTCGAAGCGCGTCACGATGCGACGGTTCTCCTTCAGCCAGCCAAACATGCGTTCGATGATGTTGCGCTGCCGATATTTGGGGCGATCAAAAAGTCGAGGCAATCCTGGCTTGGTTTTGCGCTTCATGCTTCGCAACGGAATGACTGGCTGCATGCGATAACGATCACAATACTGGCGCAGCGCTTCAGCGTCGTAACCCTTGTCAGCCAGCAACCAGCGGCAACGCTTGCGTGGGCGACCGCGCAGGCTGGGTATGCAAGCCTGATCGATTAGCGGTTGGGCATAGGCTATATCGCTGGCTTGTCCGCCTGACAACAGGAAACGCAGAGGCACACCATTGGCGTCGCACAGCATGTGAATCTTGGTCGTCAGGCCACCCCGGCTGCGCCCGAGCGCGTGGTCTTGCGGTTCTTCAAATCCCCTTTTTTCCCGGCACCTGATGAGGCCCGGGTTGCTCGTACGGCAGTGGAGTCGATCATCCATGTTTCCAAGTCAATCAAACCCTGCTCATTCAATCGGATATGAAGACGCTTGAGCATCTGATCAAAAGCTCCGCAATCACGCCATCCCCGGAACCGTTGATAGATCGTTGACCAAGGGCCGAATCGTTCGGGCATGTCTCGCCAGGCTGCGCCAGAGCAAAGCACCCAGAGAATACCGTTTAGCATCAGGCGATCATCGGCCCGAGGGCGCCCGGTGCGCTGATTTTTGGTGAAGATATCTGCAACCAGATCCCAGGCTGCGTCGGGGAGTTCATACCGCTTTGCCATCTTGGCCTCCTGGCTTTAATGGCGGTGTATTTTACAGAAAATCGTATTTCTTGGGTTTACGTACAGAGCCTAGTCTGGCGACCTTGGGTTCAGAATCCGACTGGCAATGCCCGCTGTCACTACTTCAGAGGAACCAGCTTCCTCTGCTGCCAAAATTGCGGGGGCTCATGCTGGTACCCAGGCCCGACAAATGCGCAGTTGCAGCCCTCAATTGCAAGGCTATCCAAAGCGGCACGCGTGTCAATCAAGATCTGATGCATGACGATGGCCGGCCTCACGGAGGTGAAACCGGAGATTCAGAATGACTAAACCGACCCCGTAGACACCAACCTCCACGAAGGCCGCTATCGACCCAAAGCTGTCCTTCAAGAAAGGCAGCTAACGGCGAGAAGCGGTCATTTTGTATCTACAGGTTTCGGGGCGATTCACTCGTCTGATGCTCAGGAGCACCAGGATGGGCGTCAAGGAGGTGGTCATCTTGAGGTGGACTATGCTGACCAGTTGCTCTCAAATCTAATCGTGAGGTCCTCCATGGCAAACCCCAATCTGCTGGCTCTATTCAGAGATGAAGTCCTTCTGACCGGGCCTGAAAGCTCCCTACCTAGCAACCTATCTCAGTTCTGGCTTGAGGAGCTCCAGAATCATCTGGAGAGGTATTTCGACGGTTTGAACTCGGAGTCAGATGCAGAAGAGAAGGATCTCGACATCTCCCTCCCACTCGCAGCGATCATCCACATCTTGTTCGCAAAAAATGGTGGGGAGGAGATATCCGAGAGCTCTGAAAAGCTGTACGAGTATTTCCAAGACTACCGGCTCGAACTGGCCCTTGAAGAGATCACGCGAAAGACTCATGTGGCTGCCGAGGCTGCAACCATTGAGACCATCTTCACCAACCGAGACGTCCTGGTGGAGCAAAGCCCCCTTCTTCAATAGGTACCTCCACCGATGCCATCGCCGGCGGGCACGCTCCGAGGCATTGATGGAATGCATTTTGACGACTGCCGAGATCAGCGAATGAAAGAAATTGCTGCGCCGATGTTCGATCTAATCGCTTTGTCGCTTCCACGAGGGTTGGGGTTTGGGGACAGCCCGCCAGTAGGGGCATGGCTTAGTGAGGACGGAATTTCTTGTGCCGCTCTAACCCGAAATATCAATTCCGGCAGCTTCGGAATTGTCACCTTGCGGCGTCGTGTCGATAGCGTGTGGGTGCTCCTCAGCCATGGTGAGTGCACCACTGGCGAGTCCGAAGCCCGCGCCTCAATCAGCCATTTTCTCTATACCCAAGCCCATCCGCTTCCACTCCCTTCAGGTGAACGACGACGTGCTCCTCTAAGCAGAATGGGTAAGCGCACACCAAGCGTGGTGTTCAAATCACTATTTGATCCAAGCCGCCGTATTGGGGCGTGGGCGCTGAATCAACTGTATCTCGCACTGCCATCCCCAGACAGAAATTGGGTTCCCGATTGCCAGACTGAGAATTTTCACACCCGCCTCTGGGAAGCCCACCTATTAGCGATTTTTCGTGAACAGGGACTCTTGGTCACCCAGCCTAAAGAATCACCCGATTTTCACATCGAGAATAGGCTGGGAGATGAGGCCTGGGTTGAAGCAGTGACAGCCAACCCGGAAGAGCGGTATGAGCATTTTGGCGCCTCGCCGGTCCCCCCACCCGCTGACCGACATGAGCGTTTCTTAGGAGCGGCTGCAGAAAGGTTTGCGAGGACCATCCAAAACAAATTGGACAAGCGTTACGAATCCCTACCGCACGTGGAGGGTAAGCCGCTCATTCTGGCCTTAGCCGATTTCCATGCGCCCAGTTCAATGCTGTGGAGCAGGGAGTCGCTCATCAGCTATCTCTATGGCTTTGCAGTTCACTCATCTGCGCATCGTGGTACGCACCTGATAACTGTGGAGGAAGAGACATCTCTGCTATCAGGGCGCCCCAACGGCCTATTTACGCTAATGGAAAATGCCCATCTTTCAGCGGTCATTTTCACCAATGCCTGCACAGTGCCAAAGCTCAGCCGAGTGCCGATCTCAGGTGGAGCTCATCTAGACGGGTACCGATACTTGCGGTTTGGTGAGTTTTTCGACCGTTCTCCGGGAGCATCACGAGGTATCCCATTTCTGTTGGATGTAGCGTCCAGCGACTACGGTCAGCTCTGGCCGCAATATGGCTACGAGCCGTGGTCTGCTGAAGTGGAGGTATTCCATAACCCTATGGCACTATACCCGGTGCCTAATGAGTTGATACCAGAAGTCACCCACTGGAGAGAAGTAAACGGAAGAGTCGAGTGCGAATCTTTCTTTGATGTATCCATACTCCGATCCAGAACACTCGTCCTCAGTGCAAACGCTAAGGTTCCGTCACTCGATGAGTTGCTGACAGCAGCCAGTCCTCCAGAGCTCTGACGGCGGCGGGGTGGCCGCATCGTTGCCACGCAGGTAGATGAGAATTTCTCAGCAAGCTACCCAGCCAGGGGAAGGACATGAGATCCCCTGCGCAATTCAGGACCGTTGAAGCGCCACCTCTCTTCGGGTAAAAGCATGACCGTCATACAACGCTACAACAGCGTCATACCCGAGAGCATAGGAAGAAAAATGTCGATCCAAGGACTAAAACGATACTTTGGAAACAAGATTCACGCAGTGATAATGATGGCCCCGCTTAAGCGGGAAATGATACGCCTCGGCATATGCACCCTTATGGCGATTATTCTGAATATCATCTTGTATACCGGCGTTGAAGTAGACGGCACCATCAAGCCGTGGGCAGAAACCCCGATAAAACTGTTTGCATCGTCGATGTTATTCGCCTTCATGATCAAGGCTTTTCTGCCAGTTCTCGGCTGGACGATACTGAAAGCAATGCTGTTGAGTGCGAACAATGCCTTCAGCGGCATACTGAGTTTTTTGGGCAATCAGTTCACAGGCGTCATGTACTGTACCGGAATTATTATGGGTTCTATCACGATTAAATTGTATATGGTTTCCGGGGTTTTAGACTCTGAGTTTGCTTATCTGTCCGCAATCGTATTTGCTTCCGGGGTTTTATATTTCTATGTGCTGCAATGCGCCATTCAAAAAACAATGAGTCCGGCCCTGCGTACACCAGCAGTACCGCGTTAAACCACTAGGCTGTGACTATTCATCTCTGGTGCTCAGTAGGCGCTCGCTCTGCTGAACCCTCACCCATACACAACCATTAATGGACTGGCCCGCCTTCGACTTTATGAAGAAGGCGAGCGAGCACGTGACTGATTGCGCATGTATTCCGAGATGAGACTTTCGAAATTGATGTCCGCCTCCTCAACGAGAATATTGACGTGACAGTACAGCTCTTCAGGACCTCTGAGATAATTGAAAATCCTTGATCTAACGATGCCGCAAACCCCTTCTTTGACCGCCGTAGAGGGGAGGTTGATAACATCGCCAACGCACGGGATAAGAGCTAGGCCATGGTCGCTGTTGAAGACAATGTCAGCTGGACAGGCATCAATGCTGGCATCGGATTGTCCTTGCGAAACCTGCTGATAATCAATGCTATACCTCATGTACAGCCTACCTCATTTGTTGAGTGAGGAATCAGCGCCGCGGATCGTAAACAGAAACCTCAAGTTCGCAAGCGACGGGAGCATGTAGCGGATTTTCGGTACTAGAGAGCTTGGCAACTATCGTTTTTCAAGCACATACCCTACGCCCCGAAGCGTATGTATCAGTTTGGTCTCGAAAGGGTCATCTATCTTGGCTCTGAGTCTTCGAATCGACACCTCTACAACGTTTGTGTCGCAGTCAAAATTCATATCCCAAACCTGCGAAATAATTTGGGTGCGGCTCAGCACCACACCGGTATTACGCATCAGGTAATGCAGTAACGCGAATTCTTTCGTGGTCAGGTCAATGCGCTGACCGTCCCTGAATGCCCTGTGCCGGCTCTGATCAAGCTCCAGGTCAGCGACGCGAATGACCTCTACGGATGCAGGGTGATCTGACCTGCGCATCAAGGCGCGAACCCGGGCCAGCAGCTCAGGGAACTCAAATGGCTTGATCAGGTAGTCATCTGCTCCGTTCTCCAGCCCCCGGACCTTATCCGCCAGCCGGCTTCTCGCCGTCAGCATCATGATACGGGAAGGGCAGTTTTTACGACGCAACAACTCAAGGACCTGCCAACCGTCCATCTCTGGCAGATTTATATCCAGGATAATCAGCTCATATTCGTGCTGCTTAGCCAAGAATAATCCATCTGACCCGGTGTGGACGCAATCTACGACATAGCCACATTCCGTCAGACCTTGACGCACATACTCCGCAGTTTTTACTTCATCCTCAATTACCAGAATTCGCATGGGATTTTGTCTCGATATCACTGAGCAATTAACCGCGCACGCGCGCCGGCATTATTGAAAGGGATGGTAAATCAAAATGAGCGTGCCGGGGCTCAAATGACGGATTTGTAATTTCTAGGTAATACAGTTGATAGTCTGGCGGTATATCTTGTCGCGGTTTGGGTTTGACAGTTGCGGGCCCTCTCTCCAGCAGGTGATTTGACCTTATGAAGTATTGGGTTATTTTCTTCTTTGTGCTGGCTTCGTTCCGCTCAGATGACGGCGAGGTCGCTCACATTGAAGAGACTGGTCATTGGTGTAGTCATGAACTTCACCGGCATGCGATGCGTACAATCGAACGCCTACTTGAATTTTAGGCAAAAAAAAGGCGCCCAATGGGCGCCAAATATCCACCTTTTACCAAAGGAGCACTTAAGCCACTCAAGGTGAATGCGTAATGCTCGTTTTACTAACAGGACCCGCCAATGGATAACTGGCCCAGTTAGCGAATTACAGAATCGAAAGCGGGTACTCGATGATTACACGAGTTTCATCCAGATCCGATTCGAAAGCAGTGGCACGCGTGGTTGCCTGGCGCAACCGGAAGGACAGATCTTTTGCCGGACCGGTTTGGACAACGTATTTGACTTCGACGTCACGCTCCCAACGCTTCTGATTGTCGAGCGGGTTGCCGTTGTCGTCGGTGCGCATGTAGAACTGGTTAGCGTTCGAGTAATCCGCACCCGAGCCTCTGGCGTAGCGCGTCATGAACGTCAGGCCTGGAATGCCGTAGCTGGTGAAGTTCAGGTCATAGCGCAGCATCCAGGAACGCTCTTTCGGCGAGTTGAAGTCGCTGTACTGGATGGAGTTGTCGACGAAAATCGAGTCCGACTGACGCAGGTAGTCGAAATCGTCGTCGCCGTTGTTGCGCTGATGCGACAGGGCCAGGGTGTGGGCACCGTAACGCACACCGACCTTGGCACTCCAGATGTTGTTGTCGAATTCACCCAGGCGCTTCTTACCTTCATCTACGGCTTTGTAGTAGTTGAAGCCACCGATCAGCGCCAGATCGTCGCTCAGCGGGTAAACCACGCTTGTGCCGGCGTAGTACTGATTCCAGACGTCTTTCAGCTGGCTGGCGTAGACGCTCACAGTCCAGTTGTCGTTGATCGAGTAGTCACCGCCACCGTAACCGATCCATGGCGAGTTGACCGGGCCGCCGTAGAACGTCACGAAGTTGTCGTTCAGGTTGCTTGAGACCGGCTGGCTCATCGCATGCAGACGACCACCCTGGAGGGTAAGGCCCTGGATGCTGGTGTTCTCAACGGTCACACCGCGGAAACTCTCTGGCAGCAGGCGAGAGTCACCCGATGCGACGACCGGGGTCGATGGGAAGACATCACCCACTTTCACGATGGTATCGAACAAGCGGACTTTGGCTGCGCCGCCGACCTTGGTGTATTCGTCGCGAGCTTCACCCTTGTTATCAACGGGCAGCACGTCGAAGGAGCTACGGCCGCCGTTGCGCCCATCACCGGTGTCGAGCTTGAGGCCGATCATGGCAAAGGCATCAACGCCAAAGCCAACGGTACCTTGGGTAAACCCGGAGTTGAATTTGCTGATGATCGCGTGCGCCCAGGCTTCGGAGTAGCCGTTCGTATTGCCCTTGCCACTGTTGTAAGTGGGGACGGTGCTGTCGCGGTTATCACGGTTGAAGTAGAAGTTACGGTTCAACACTGTAAGGCTGCTGCCTTCAATGAAGCCTTCTGGCTTGTCTTCAGCTTGTGCCGAATAGCATAGCTTCCAGACAGCGCAGAAACTGCCGCCAAATACAGTGGTACTTTGATTTTCATCCGATGCTCCTTTGATTCACGGCAGTTTTTATTATGTTTACCGGCGCGGGTGTCGTTAGTTGTTCTGACCCGGCGGCGCGCCTAGCGTAGCGCGAGCTCATATTTGCAGGCCGAAGATAACGGGAGGGTGATAGGACAATTACAATTTCGTCATCTACCTGTTATTCGGCACCTTCGCACCGCGTGTTTGCCATCTCTGTTGCTTGTATCGAAATCATCGTGTCGGGTTGGGTTTCCCAGTATTTACGGGCATTACAAAGCTTTCTTACGAAATTGTAATTTTCTAGCCACCCCTCTGATAGCTACCGCTCATTAGAGTGCCATCACCTAATCAAGTGGGGCTTGGCAGCTGTTTCGGCGTTCTCGCCAAGCTTTATCGAAGTTTGTGCACGAGGACCATCAAAGTGCCCCGGTATAACCGCAATGTCTTACCCAAGACCCCCGTCTCGCCCTGGAAGATCGCTGCACTCTGTGCAGTCATCTCTGGGTTGATGGCGCCTGCAGCCCTTGCCCAAAGCATCAGCTTGCCCCAGGCGCTTTCGACGGCCATGGATGCCAACCCAGACCTGGCCGCGGCCAGGCAAGAAATTGGGATCGCTGATGGTGCTCGCAAGCAGGCCGGGCTTATCCCCAACCCCACAATCTCGTATGACGTGGAAGACACCCGTCGTAACACCAGCCAGACGACTGTCTCTCTCAGCCAGACCCTTGAGCTGGGCGGTAAGCGGGGGGCTCGTGTTGACGTCGCCACATACGGGCAGACCGCCGCACAGCTTGAGTTAGACCGTCGCGTTAACGGCCTGCGTGCAGATGTCGTCCAAGCCTTTTACGCCGCGTTGCGGGCCCAGACAGGTCTCGACCTGGCCAAGCAATCTCTCGAACTGACTGAGCGCGGTCTTCGCATCGTCGATGGCCGTGTTCGCGCAGGTAAGTCGTCCCCAGTGGAGGCGACCCGCGCTCAAGTGCAACTGGCCGAAGCCCAGCTGCAAGTTCGACGTGCAGAAACGGAAAAAGCGACCGCTTACCAACAGCTCGCTCAAATTACCGGGAGCTCAGTCACCGTGTTTGATCGACTCGAATCGCCAACCCTCTCCCCGGGCTTGCCACCTCGCACTGAAGATCTGCTGGCTAAGCTCGACCAAACAGCAGAAATGCGTCAGGCCGTGGTGCAGATAGACAAGAGCGATGCCTCGCTCGGCTCAGAGAAAGCTCAGCGTATCCCGAACCTTACTGTCAGTGTAGGTAGCCAGTACGACCGCTCTGTGCGCGAGCGGGTCAACACTGTGGGCCTGTCTATGCCTTTGCCGCTGTTCGATCGTAACCAGGGCAACATTCTTTCCGCTTCTCGTCGTGCAGATCAGGCCCGGGACCAGCGCAATGCTGTTGAGCTGCGCCTGCGCACCGAAACCCAAACCGCGTTGAACCAATGGTCCACCGCCATGCAGGAGGTCGAGTCCTACGACAAGACCATTCTGCCTTCAGCCCAACAAGCCGTAGAGACCGCAACCCGCGGCTTCGAGATGGGCAAATTCGGTTTCATCGAAGTGCTGGATGCCCAGCGCACCTTGATCGTCGCTCGTGGCCAATACCTCGAATCGTTGGCAGCGGCGACCAATGCGCGTGCGCAGGTGGAAAGGGTTTATGGCGAAGTCGGCTCAACCGCCGGCACTCGCTGAACGGGCCAAACATTTTCTTCGGCACACAGCCTTGAACAAGCCGGTGCCTACGATCAGCAGGAGTAGCAATGGATAACAAACGCAAGATCGCCCTCGCGGTAGCCGCTGTGGCAGCCCTCGGATTTGGCAGCCTTGCCTGGAACAACAGTTCCGGACAGCAGGCCGCCAGTACTGCCGAGCATGGCGCTAACGATGGCCATGGCGACGAAAAGAAAGCCGCATCTGCCGCCAAAGAGGAAGGTGATGAGGGCCATGGTGAAGAAGGCCACAGCGAAGAGGGCGGTGAAGAAGAGGGCAAGCTGACGCTCAGCGCTGAACAGATCAAGGCCGCTGGTGTTGCCCTGGAAGCTGCAGCGCCTCGTGACCTCGGTACCGTCGTGAGCTTCCCTGGCGAAATTCGCTTCGACGAAGATCGTACTGCCCACGTGGTTCCTCGTGTTCCTGGCGTTGTTGAGGCTGTCCAGGCCAACCTGGGCGAGACGGTCAAGAAAGGGCAAGTCCTCGCGGTAATCGCCAGCCAGCAGATCTCTGACCTGCGCAGCGAACAACAGGCCGCACAGCGTCGCGTCGAACTGGCGCGTGTGACCTTCGAACGTGAGAAGCAACTGTGGCAGGACAAGATCTCTGCAGAGCAAGACTACCTCCAAGCACGCCAAGCGCTGCAAGAAGCGGAGATCTCCTTGGCCAACGCCAAGCAGAAGGTCGGCGCAATCGGTGCCTCGGTTAACTCCGTTGGCGGTAATCGTTACGAGCTCCGCGCTCCCTTCGACGCCGTGGTAGTGGAGAAACACCTGACCGTCGGCGAAGTCGTCAGCGAGGCGACCAACGCCTTCATCCTTTCCGACCTGAATCAGGTCTGGGCGACCTTCGCAGTTCCGCCGACAGATCTGGGCAAGGTCACGACTGGCCGTGCAGTGAAAGTCTCTTCGCCTGACATGAACGTCGAGGTCGAAGGGAAGGTGGGTTATGTCGGCAGCCTGCTGGGCGAGCAAAACCGTGCAGCTACTGTCCGCGTCACCTTGACCAACCCCAACGGCGCCTGGCGTCCAGGCCTGTTCGTAAACATTGCGGTCACCTCCCAGACCGATCGAGTTGCCGTAGCGGTCCCTGAGCACGCTGTGCAGACCGTTGAAGACAAACCTTCGGTATTCGTACGCACCCCAGATGGCTTTGACACCCGCCCGGTAAAACTGGGTCGCCGCGACAATGGGTACGTGGAAATCATCGACGGTATTGAAGCCGGCGCCCAGGTAGCAACCAGTGGCAGCTTCACACTCAAGTCCGAGCTCGGCAAAGCTTCTGCCGAACACGGTCACTGATGCGAACTGACAGGATGATTTCTCATGTTTGAACGTATCATCAGACTCGCCATCGAGCAGCGCATCGTAGTAATGATCGCCGTTCTGATCATGGCGGGTATCGGTATCTACAGCTATCAAAAGCTGCCCATCGATGCGGTACCCGATATCACCAACGTCCAGGTGCAGATCAACACTGCAGCGCCTGGTTACTCGCCCTTGGAAACCGAACAACGGATCACGTTTCCAGTTGAAACGGCCATGGCCGGTCTCCCGGGCCTTCAGCAGACCCGTTCCCTGTCTCGCTCTGGCCTGTCTCAGGTCACCGTGATCTTCAAGGATGGCACTGACATCTTCTTTGCCCGCCAGTTGATCAACGAGCGGCTGCAGGTTGCGAAGGAACAGCTGCCAGAAGGTGTAGAGGCCGTCATGGGTCCGGTATCTACCGGCCTCGGCGAGATCTTCCTGTGGACTGTTGAAGCCGAAGATGGCGCGGTCAAAGAGGACGGTACGCCGTACACCCCGACCGACCTGCGCGTGATCCAGGACTGGATCATCAAGCCTCAGCTGCGTAACGTCCCGGGTGTGGCCGAGATCAATACCATCGGCGGTTATGCCAAGCAGTTCCTGGTTGCGCCGGATCCAAAGCGCCTGGCTACCTACAAGCTGACACTCAATGACCTGGTCGCAGCGTTGGAAAGTAACAACGCCAACGTCGGTGCCGGCTACATCGAGCGTAATGGTGAACAGTTGCTCATCCGTGCACCGGGTCAGGTAGGCAATATCGAAGACATCGCCAACATCGTGATCACCAGTGTGGATGGTGCACCGATTCGCATCAGCAGCGTTGCTGACGTCAGCATCGGTAAAGAGCTCCGTACAGGTGCTGCTACTGAGAACGGCCGCGAAGTCGTGCTCGGTACCGTGTTCATGCTGATTGGTGAAAACAGCCGCACCGTATCTCAAGCTGTCGCCGCCAAATTGGCGGACATCAACCGCACCCTGCCAAAGGGCGTGGTGGCTGTGACTGTTTACGACCGTACCAACCTGGTTGAAAAAGCCATCGCGACGGTGAAGAAGAACCTGGTGGAAGGCGCGATCCTGGTTATCGCCATTCTGTTCCTGTTCCTCGGCAACATCCGTGCGGCTCTGATCACCGCGATGGTGATTCCGCTGTCCATGCTGTTCACCTTCACAGGCATGTTCAACAACAAGGTCAGTGCCAACTTAATGAGTTTGGGGGCACTCGACTTCGGCATCATCGTCGACGGTGCCGTGGTTATTGTAGAAAACGCGATCCGTCGACTGGCTCATGCGCAACATAAGCATGGCCGCATGCTCACCAAAACCGAACGCTTCCACGAGGTCTTTGCCGCGGCGCGAGAAGCTCGCCGGCCGCTGATCTTCGGTCAGCTGATCATCATGGTGGTGTACCTGCCGATCTTCGCCCTCACCGGCGTCGAAGGCAAAATGTTCCACCCGATGGCCTTCACCGTTGTGATGGCGCTGCTGGGTGCAATGGTCCTGTCCGTTACCTTTGTTCCTGCAGCTATTGCCATGTTCGTCACTGGCAAGGTGAAGGAAGAGGAAGGCGTGGTCATGCGCACAGCTCGACTGCGCTATGAACCGGTTCTGCAATGGGTGCTGGGACATCGGAACATCGCTTTCTCGGCCGCAGTAGCCTTGGTCGTGCTCAGTGGTTTGCTGGCAAGTCGTATGGGTAGCGAGTTCATCCCAAGCCTCAGTGAGGGTGACTTTGCGATGCAGGCCATGCGTGTGCCTGGAACGAGCCTCACTCAATCTGTCGAGATGCAGCAGCGTCTGGAGAAAGCGGTGATTGCGCAGGTGCCTGAAGTTGAGCGGATGTTCGCACGCTCGGGTACCGCAGAAATTGCATCTGACCCGATGCCGCCGAACGCCTCTGACGCCTACATCATGCTCAAGCCTCAGGATCAGTGGCCTAACCCGAAGAAGCCTCGTGATGAGCTGATTGCTGAAGTGCAGAAGGCCGCAGCGGGTGTTCCAGGAAGCAACTACGAGTTGTCGCAGCCAATCCAACTGCGTTTCAACGAGCTGATTTCGGGCGTGCGTAGTGACGTCGCTGTGAAAGTCTTCGGCGATGACATGGACGTGCTCAACAACACCGCCAACAAGATCGCGGCAGCGCTCAAAGCGGTCCCGGGCTCATCGGAAGTGAAAGTTGAGCAGACATCCGGCCTGCCGGTGCTGACCATCAACATTGACCGCGAAAAAGCAGCACGCTACGGCCTGAACATCGCGGATGTTCAGAACTCGATCGCTATCGCCGTGGGTGGCCGTCAGGCCGGCACGCTGTATGAGGGCGACCGTCGGTTCGACATGGTAGTACGCCTACCAGAGACCGTTCGCACCGACGTAGCGGGTATGTCCAGCTTGCTGATCCCGGTACCTGCCAATGCGGCACAGGGTGCCAATCAGATCGGCTTCATCCCGCTGTCCCAGGTCGCCAATCTGGACCTGCAACTGGGCCCGAACCAAATCAGCCGCGAGAACGGCAAACGTCTGGTTATCGTCAGCGCCAACGTTCGAGGCCGCGATCTGGGGTCCTTCGTTGAGGAGGCGACCGCATCGCTGGACAAGAAGGTGCAAATCCCTGCGGGCTACTGGACGACTTGGGGGGGCCAGTTCGAGCAGCTGCAGTCGGCTGCCAAACGCCTGCAGATCGTTGTTCCAGTCGCCTTGCTGCTGGTCATGACCTTGTTGTTCCTGATGTTCAACAACCTGAAGGACGGCATGCTGGTCTTCACCGGTATTCCATTCGCACTCACCGGTGGTGTTGTGGCGTTGTGGCTGCGGGACATCCCACTGTCGATCTCGGCAGGTGTCGGCTTCATTGCACTGTCCGGCGTTGCAGTACTGAACGGCCTGGTGATGATTGCCTTCATCCGCGGGCTAAGGGAGGAGGGACGAACGCTCAGACAGGCAGTCGATGAAGGTGCATTGACCCGTCTGCGACCTGTTCTGATGACAGCCTTGGTAGCGTCCCTGGGCTTCATCCCGATGGCTTTGGCCACCGGCACCGGTGCCGAAGTTCAGCGGCCATTGGCGACGGTGGTGATTGGCGGGATCCTGTCCTCCACCGCACTGACCTTGCTGGTACTGCCTGCCCTGTATCACTGGGCACACCGCAAGGATGAAGACGGCGACGAGGCCGAAGTGGTTAGCTAACAGCCTCCGCTAAAGAGAAGCCCACAACACGTGTTGTGGGCTTTTTTGTTTAAAGTGAAGTAGATGCACTTACCTTTCAAAATTGTAAGTTTCTCGTCATGCCGGTGATGCCTATGCATTGCTAAGGTTACGCCCGAGAAGTTTTGAAATTGAGAGGGTTTTATGAAAAAGCTAATTATCGCTGCTGCACTTGTTGTTTTCTCGGTGGCTTCGCAGGCCAACACTTTCTCCGAGAGCAAGCAGCTTCAATACACCAAGGAACACCAGACCGCAGTGGCCAAGTACGCGGAGAAAAATGGCAAGCCAATGCCAGAGATTCAGGATTACAAATATGGCATGAAGATAGACGTTGCGAAATTCGTACGTCAGTCGCAGGACCCCCGTACCTGCCAGGTCTATCCACGGTTGATGACCTTCGAGGACTCCCAGGGCACGCTCAAGACTGTTCGTTACTCGATGTATTCGCAATGCATCAACAACAAGTAGTAAACGATTTGAACAGAACAATTAGAGAATTCATAAATGCCAGGCAGTGCCTGGCATTTTTTATTACGCCCGATACCCCATAGCTTCGAAATGTTAACGCCTGGGCTCGGGCAAACCGTGCAATAGATCTTAGCCAACCAACAGAGACGGCTCCCCAACTGCAGAGGGCAATTGGAAGCCTTGACCCCAGAAGGGACGAGTTATGAAGAGTTTGCTTGAACGCCCTGATGACCAAGCCGGGCATGAAGGTCATAGCCATGAGCATGGCGGCATTTTTGGAATGAACACAGAGCTGATTTTCGCGCTGATCTGTGGTGCTCTCCTGGGTGCCGGAGCTCTCGCAGGAAAACTTGGCCTGATTGATCGTCTGCCTCTGATTCTGTACGTGTCGGCCTACGTGTTCGGTGGATGGTTCACCACTAAGGAAGCGGTTACCAACATCCGTCAGAAACGCTTCGAGATCGACTCGCTGATGCTTCTCGCCGCAGTCGGTGCCGCGAGCATCGGCGCCTGGGCGGAGGGGGCTCTGCTGCTGTTCCTGTTCAGTCTGGGGCATTCCCTTGAAAGCTACGCGATGGGGCGGGCCAAGAAAGCGATTGAGGCACTGTCCAAGCTCGCACCAGCCACCGCGATCGTACGCAGAGCAAATGGCACGGTGGAGATGCCCGTGGAGCTGCTGGTTCCCGGTGACGTTGTCATCGTGCGCCCCAATGACCGCCTGCCGGCCGATGGTTTTGTAGTCGTAGGCTCCTCAAGTATCAACCAGGCGCCAGTAACCGGTGAGAGCGTCCCCGTGGACAAGCAACCTGTTCCTGATGCCGAACTCGCACGCAGCAAGCCAGATGCAGTGGATGCAGCCTCGAAAGTCTTCGCCGGTACCATCAATGGCGAAACGCTCATCGAGGTTGAGGTAACCCGGCGCTCTACGGAGAGTACCTTGGCGCGGGTCATCAAGATGGTCAGTGAAGCCGAAGTCAGGAAGTCACCGACCCAGCGATTCACGGACCGCTTCCAACGCATATTCGTCCCGTTGGTTTTACTGCTGGTAGTCGGGCTGCTATTTGCCGGCATTTTCCTTGACGAGCCGTTCCGTGACTCGTTCTACCGGGCGATGGCCGTACTGGTTGCAGCCAGCCCCTGCGCGCTCGCGATCGCTACACCAAGCGCCATTCTCTCTGGCATCGCCAGGGCAGCCCGAGGTGGCGTGCTGATCAAGGGCGGTGCGCCACTTGAAGAGCTTGGATCATTGAATGCCATGGCATTCGACAAGACCGGTACCCTGACCGAAGGGCGCCCACGTATCACCGATGTAATACCCATAGGCGGCACGCAGATCGAGGATCTGCTAAACGTCGCCATCGCTGTGGAGTCGATGAGCGACCATCCGCTGGCTGCGGCAATTGTGCGTGACGGTGAAGAGATGATTGGCACACGGCGCCGATTCCAAGCCAAGAACATGAGCAACATGATTGGCCGCGGCGTGCGTGCTGAGCTTGATGGGCAGTTCGTCTGGATTGGCAAGGTCGAGATGTTCGGTACCAATGGTATTCCCGCACTCAGCAAGGCAGCCCTGGAGGCTGCGGAGCGTCTACGTCAGTCAGGCCGTACCACCATGGTGGTACGGCGTGCTGACAAGGATCTGGGCGCTATCGGGCTATTGGACACACCCCGGGAGGGGGCCAAAGAGGCACTCCAGAAGCTTAGAGAGATGGGCATCGAACGCATGGTCATGATTTCTGGAGACCACAACCGCGTTGCAGAGGCTGTAGCCAAACAAGTTGGCTTAGATGAAGCGTGGGGAGACCTGATGCCGGAAGACAAGGTCAAGGCCATCAAAAACCTGCGCCTTAGCGCCAAGGTGGCCATGGTGGGTGACGGCGTCAATGATGCCCCTGCCATGGCCAGTTCGAGCGTTGGTATCGCAATGGGGGCTGCTGGATCTGATGTTGCCCTGGAAACGGCTGATATCGCGCTTATGGCTGACGACATCAGGCAACTCCCATTTGCGGTGGGGCTGAGCCGTCACACGCGATCGATCATCCACCAGAATCTGTTCGTCAGCTTGGGGATTGTGGCCATCCTGGTTCCGTCCACCATCATGGGCTTGAGCATTGGTGCCGCTGTTGCGATCCATGAGGGCTCCACACTGTTGGTCGTCTTCAACGCCTTGCGCCTGTTGGCCTACCGCAGAAGCACCTGATCCCTGAGCTTCAATCATGAAGCTAAGCAGGGAAATGACCTGAAGTAGAAGTACGGGTCGTGCGCGATCAGCGCACGACCCGTACTTTTCTCTCACTCGTCGATCCCGATGCGCTTGAGGCTTTCAAGGGCCTTTCCGCACTCAGGTGAGCCATGCCGTAAGCCGCAGGCCAATGCAGCTTTGAGGCTCATGACACCGGCTACGAAACCGACTTGATTGCCGACTCCGTGTCCGTCCGCAAATCCCTGATCATACGCAATCTCGACAAGCGCATTGATCGCCGCCAGGGTGTCCTGTTTGTTTTTACTCTTTTGCATATCTACTCCGCGAGCATTCAGCTCATATCGCTCGGTTAGGTGGCGGCGCCTTCAGGTTTGGGGTGAGCGAATCCCGCTCCCATAGCCAATCCCTAACGGGGGGCTCAGCCCGCCACCGTAAGGAAAATCAGCTATTGAGAGCAGATGACTCGTTTTGGTCACCCGTGCTGCTCGCCTCACCGCATTGGCACTGAGTGGGTACATCCGGGTAGTCGCTGTGATTCTCAATGAACAGCGTTCGGCAGGTTTCGCACCCATAGATCCGGGGCAGGGATTTAAGGCCGCTCGGAAGCACGTCACTCAGAGTGCTCGTTATGCCAAGGAGCCCCGTCAAGGATTCTTGAACGCAGGATGTTTCCCAGGCGCCAGGTGTCACTTTGTGCGCGCCAGGACCACATCGGCGCAGAAAGCGAATACTGGATGAAGGTCTCTTGTGACTGCCTGGATAGCGGGTACTTGGGGCGGGTCCAGCCGGAATCGATGATGCTGAACCCCATGCCCATTTCTGCGCTCGGGTGGGTCTTTTCACCAAAGAAACGGTCATGCGTCGCTGGAGCCGTCGCATGATGGTCAGTCGGTGGGAATACCCACAGATAACACTCATCCCGGTTGACCATGCTGATGAGCTCGCTTGGCCCCCGCATGGGGGAATTTGCAGCCAGGGCGAAGCGATCCTTCCACGACATTTTGGGAGGCGGCGCAATACCAGCAGCGATGGCCAACGTGGCAGTCTTGGGGACGAAGCGATCGCCTAGCTCGTTCAGATCCAGGTTCTTGCAGAGAGCCTTGAAGGCCTTTTTGCGAGTCTTCGAGCTGAAGGAGGGGTCAAGGAGCAGGCGAACCTGGTTCACGCCGATTCCCGCAGTTCGTAGCACCTCAATGACTTCTTCAGCCACACCGACTGCTTGAAGATCGGTCAATCCTAAGCACGTTTTCGCCCGCTCGACCGCCGCGTAGAGGTTGTACTGCCGTGTCTCGTTGTCACGACAGACCTGAATTGGCAGCTTGTCTTGGATGGCAACTTGCGGTGCAACGGAGCCGATGGCCGCGTGGAACAGCTGGTGGAGGTGCAGATGAGAGTACGGGCGGCCAGAAGCCGAGAACGAGGCGTGCAGCTGAGCAGCGAGAGGTTGAAGCAGCTTTTTTGCAGACATGACTATCCCCTAATGAGCGACGTTGGGGTAGCTGCGCTTGTAGGGCCGTTAGACGCGAAGCTGGACGTCGAATCAGGTTCAATCATGAATAGGAGTCAGGTTTGATTTGCTTGCACGGCCACCATGCAAAGCCCGACGCGGCAATCACATCAGATTCGCCGAGCTTTGGCAAGAGCGGTCATCGGTAAGCGAAAGCAGGTAGGAGGAGGGCGCTCCATGCTTGATCACCTCCAGAAACAGGAAAGCCGGAAGCACGTTGAGCGCTTCCGGCTTTCTCACGTCAGACTGATGAGAGGGATCAGAAGACGTATTGCAGGCGGGTCACGATGGCATTGCCGCTGTCGTCGCCCACGGTGTTCTCGTTGTTGTCGGTGCGCACGTTGATGTAGTTGGCACTGACTTTCACCGCCTCGTTGACGTACCAGTTCACACCCACCGTGTGGCTCTTGGCCTTGCGCTCGTTCGATTGGTCCGCCGCGGTGACCAGGTTGCCGTCTTCGACCTTGATATCGTCAAAGCGGTAGAAGACTTCCCAGGCCCCCAGTTCCTTGTTCTCTGGTTTGATAGTGTCGAACTTGGCACCATCGAGCTTGTAGATACGCGGCTCGCCGGTCAGGGTGTAAGCCATCTGGGCGTAGTAACCGGAGGCCTTCATGTCGTTGTTGGCCTGGTCAGCTTTCAGCTTGCGGCGAAGGTATTCCGCTTGAACCGAGAACGGGCCGGTGGCCCAGGCACCTTCGAGACCCCAGACCGAGTCGTCCTTCCACAGGCCATCTTGTGCAGCAGCACCGCCAAACAGCATGCGGTTGCCGTTGGTGCCGGCATCGCCGCCGCCATTGGTATCTACACCGCGGACGCCCAGACGCGAACGAATCCGGGTATCGACCGCACTGTTTTTGAGGTCGCGGTAAGCGTACTGAGCACCGACGTGCAGGACGTTGCCATCACTGTGCAGCGGTGCGAACACGCCACGTACGTTGTAGCGCTTGGTGCTGTCGCCATCCGAGTTGTTATTGGTTTCGCTGAAAACGCTACCGGAAACATAAGCCATGTCAGCGATGGTGCTGGTGGCTTGAACACCCATGCCGGCGTTGTCGTTGATCCAGTCCGCCAGGTCGTACGAGAGGTTCCGCTCCATGGCGGTGGTCCACTTCGAACTGGTGGCTTTCTCAAGACCGAAGTCGGTGTAGAAACGGCCAAAGCGCAGTTGCACCGGCTTGAAACCCGTGTAGGTCAGGCTAGCTTCGTCGAAGTAGCCGTCGGAGTCGTTGCCCGTGTTGCGGGAAAGGTCGTAGTTGAGCTAATACTTCCAGTCGCGGTACAGCACGCCACCGAGCTCAAGGTAGGCGCGACGGAAGTAGCCTGCGTCAGCGGTATCGCCATTCTTGGTGAAGACACCATCGAAACGGCCGTAGTCGGCCTGAACTCGGCCGCCCAGTTTGAAACTGAATTCCTTGTCAGAAGTCGATACTTCAAGACCGCCCTTGGTCTTCAGAACGATGTCAGCTCCGTCAGTGGTTACTGTTCCGGAGAATGCTTGCGAGGAAAATGTGCCTATTATTGCGGCAGCCAACAGCTTTTCCCGCATGTTCGAAGAACGGATCATTGCTTGCCTCTCGTATGTTAAGTGCTTAGCTACCGACGTTATATTTCGCCCTGCGCCGGCCTAAATTTATCTTGCAGATGGGAGCAGGCCACGGTTGTCACCTGCTGTAACAAGATGCCTTTGTTCTAAGCACTCTGACTAGGTTGCAAGCGAATATGACAGTTGTGTTTCTGTAGTGTTAACGGAGGAGTTTCAAACCTAACAAAACTGTTACCGAACAAGCCAGTCCTTCTTATCAAAGAAGCTCTTCTTGATCAATCTTCGAATTTCCAAAACCTGCGGATTGCGGACAAGCTTCGTTTTGATAACAAGATAGACATCTTTCTCCTCCAGGTCGTCCAGGAAACCCGGCACGGGTAGGATATTTCTCTCCAGTTTTCGGCTGTAGTCGGGCAGCACTCCAATACACGCACCGCCAACGACAAGGCCTCGTGATAGGTTGTAGCTCTTGACCCGAGTGGTACCGCCCTGATGCTCAGCCATTATCGATGCCCACTTTCGTGAGCCCGCCAAGATCTCTTCATCCCAAGGGACAACGAGCATGAAGTTGTGCAAATCCAAGCTCTCCACTGGAAGGGTGACGCTTCTTGAATAGCGGCTGGAAATGAACAGGGCGTGCCCAATCCGGCCAAGCCGTTCAAACCTATACGTAGGATGGCGATCAAGCGCGCCTTTATCATCTGGGCTCACCAAAGCGATACCCACATCGACTTCACACTCAGAAAGCATCTGCGTTGTGCATTCTGAATGGATTTCCAGCTGCATTTCGGCATGATCACGCACGTAGGCGACTAGATCGCGGTTTACGATGTCGTTCAGCACTGGCTCTGTGATCGCGATGGTAAGCCTGGGGACTTCCTTTTCACCGGACTTGCCAAGGCCGTCTGGGCCGAAGAGCTGGCACAGGTAATGGCTGACCCTCTCGCCTGTGCGGGTCAGGGCAAGCTTGTTGTGTTTGTAGACAAACACGGGAGCACCAATGTGCTCTTCCAGTTTCTCCAAGCGTTTCCGCAGGCGCACATTGAGCCCTCGGGCAGCCTGTTTGAAACTGGCACAACGTGCTGTTGCGAAAAACTCTACGGCCAGCTGATCATCAATTGGCAAATCATCCAATATGTCAGGGCTGTAAGGAACAACGGTGCTTGTATATGTTTCATTTTGTGTAACCATTAGGTCCCCCTTAATTCGGGGAATCTATCTCAATGCCACCCGGTGTTTCCTTATCTTGTCAACATTGTAATCCACGGGTCATGCATGCGTTATCGGAAGGCTTTTATTTCGAAAGCGTAATTTTCAGGCAATCCCTCTGATATTGTAGCGTGCTAGCCTAGTGCGCCGACTTGTTACTTACCATATATAGATTCGGCTAATTACGCATTTACATTTAGTTCACTATTTTTTCACCTTTGCCTCCATAGGCTTTGGGCATGGAAAATCAAACCCCACCTCTTACTACCTTACTGATTCGTTATCTGGGGATCGGCTTCATAGCAACGGGAGTCCATTATGCGGTGTTCCTATTGCTGGTTACGACAGAATTCGTTACTCCGTTACTGGCCAGTATCTGTGGCGGCATGGTTGGCGCAATCGCGAGCTTCATTGGAAATAGGGCGCTCTGTTTTGTGGCAGATGGCTCTCGTAAGTTTCAGCCTGTCAGGTTTGCACTGGTCGCGTTAACCACAAACTTCGGCAATGGCGTGGGTATGTGGTTCCTCATCAAGTCGAATCTGTCACCGCTCATCTCCCAAGTCGTAGTGACCTTAAGCCTCACTGCACTTGGATTCATTGCACATCGTTTTTGGACATTCAATCATGCAGACATTACATCGCTTTCCCGAGCGCCCTGATCCCTTGTTAACCATCGTGGTCCCTTGCTTCCAGGAAGAGGAAACCATCCCCGAGTTCCACCAGCGAATCACCCGCGTGGTGAAGCGCTTACCCGTCTCCTGCGAAATCCTCTATGTCGACGACGGCAGTAATGACCGGACGGCCGACATTCTTCGCCACTATCAGGATGGGTCATCTGTACGTTGCCTGTCCCTGAGTCGCAACTTCGGCAAAGAGGCTGCACTGAGCGCCGGGATAGACCATGCCCGTGGCAGTGCGCTGATCTTCATTGATGTCGACCTGCAGGATCCACCAGAGCTCATCGCGGCCATGGTGGACTACTGGCAACGCGGCTACGACGTGGTGAACATGCAGCGCAACCTGAGAATCGGTGATTCGTGGTTCAAGCGCATGAGTGCCCGGGCTTACTACTGGGTCATGCAGCGCCTGGTGGAGAAGGTGGACATGCCGGCCGATGTCAGCGATTTCCGATTGATTGGGCCTGCGCCGCTGGCAGCCCTGCGGGCCCTGGATGAACGCTCCAGGATTCTCAAAGGCATGATCGGCTGGGTAGGCTTTCGTACCATCGAACTGCCCTACAATCGCACTGTTCGCCATGCCGGGAGCACCAAATGGAATGCAGCTGGCCTGTTCAATCTGGCCATCGAGAGCATCGTCAGCTTCTCTCGCAAACCACTGCGCATTTTCAGCCTCATCAGTTTCGGTCTTTTCGTCTCCAGCATCTGCTACATGCTTGCGTCGCTTGTGGCAGGCAGTTTCGACATCCATCACCTGATCGTCGGAATGGCTTCATTCATGTGCGTCGGTGTCGCCATGGTGGGGGAGTACCTGGGCGTGACACTCGCGGAAGTGAAGCGCCGGCCTCTCTATTTCCTGAAGCACAGCAACAAGGCAGATCCCGTGTCACTCCACCCTTCGATGGCTTCGATCGAGGGTAAGAAATGCTGAACCTGAAGAACGAGAGGACGCTGTGGTGGGTCCTGGGTTCGATTTTGCTATTGCGTTTGGTGGGGCTGGGCATCTACCCGCTGATGGACACATCTGAGGCCCGTTACGCTGAAATGGCTCGCAAGATGGTCGAGTTGAATGACTGGATCACGCCCATGTTCGACTACGGGGTACCGTTCTGGGGCAAGCCTCCGTTGTCCTTCTGGACCCAGGCCGCGAGCATGACGGTCTTCGGCGTTAACGAGTTCGCTGCGCGCTTCCCAGCGTGGCTACTCCACCTGGCAAGCTGTTTCATCATCATCAAACTCGGCACGCAGCAGATTTCTCGTAACGCCGGCATCTGGGCTGCCATTATTTTTTCCAGCACCACACTTGGCCTGGTCTCCAGCGGTGTTGTGCTGACTGACCCTGTTTTGTCGTTCTCGATTCTGCTGGCCAGCTACGGTTTCTGGCGTTGGATGAAGTGCGCCAGCAAGGCGGATGCCTACCTGATGTTCGCAGGTCTCGGGCTGGGCTTGCTTGCCAAAGGGCCGCTGACCCTGGTGCTTATGGGGGCGCCGGCATTCGCCTGGTTCGTTATCTACAAGGAATGGGGACGGGTACTGAGGCTTCCCTGGATTAGCGGCCTTGTACTCATGTTCGGTATATCCGTGCCATGGTATGTCGCGGCCGAGATGAAAACGCCCGGCTTCATGGAGTACTTCTTCGTTGGTGAGCACTGGAGCCGCTACGTCGTCAGTAACTGGGCAGGGGACCTCTATGGTAGTGCTCATGCCAAGCCGTACGGCAGCATCTGGATCCAGCTCGGATTGTCGCTACTGCCATGGGCCTTGTTTCTACCACTGTTGATCCGCAAGCGTGGATCGATGCAGCGCTTCAAAGCCTACCTCTGGCTGTGGGCCTTGGCGACACCGGTCTTCTTCACATTTGCAGGCAACATTCTGTGGACCTACCTGCTACCCGCGCTGCCAGCGTGGGCATTGCTGCTGTCTGCACGGGTCAGCGAAGTTGGCCCGAAGACCACCTGGGCTGCCGCTGCGAGCGCATTGGTGTTGCCAATCATCGGTGCGGGCATCATCTACGCCGGGGTACTAGAGGAGCGCCCTCAGAATCAGCGGGATGTGGTTCAAGCCTGGCTCAATGTGCAGTCTGCTCATTCCGCTCCCCTGATCTATCCTGGCCGCCGCTCATACTCGTCGGAGTTTTACAGCAGCGGGAAGTCCGAGAACATCAAGGATCCTGCCAAGTGGCCGCGGGATGGCTCGTTCTATCTGTCCAGGCGCTTGCGAGACAGCAAGGATGGTCTGCCCGCTGATCTAGCTTGCACATCGATCACCGAAGCGAACGCCAGCCAGCTCCTGCTGTGCCATTGGAAACGCCCCGCACAAGGTGCCGAGGGTCTGGCCGGAGAAAGCAATGCGGAAACGCCTCGCAAGAACGAAGGCTAAATTCCAAGCACAAAAAAGCCAGGTTTTACCCTGGCTTTTTTGTCGATTTCTTTCGTCATTTGAAGTCCTATTTAACCGCCGATTAATTGTCGGCTTGTTCCTTACCATCCTTGCTTTCTTTCTTTTGCTCTTGAGCGACTTGTTGTTTGTTCTGGTCCGAAGAGTCATCGCTCCATAGGCGAGCCTGTTCGGTTCGGAAGTTCTCGTTGAACTGTTTCGTTCGCTCGAAGCCGCCTTCAGCGTAAGCGGTACCCATGAGACCCAGCAGCAGGCTGCCAATAGCGATAGATTTGACAAATTTCATTGTGAACCTCGGTTCATACTAGGCCAACCTGATTAGCGGCCTTTGTTGGTTTGTAGTTTAGGAACGCGAAGCTAACGACAAGGTGAGTCAATAATTACAATTCCGTAATTTTGGCTGCAGATAGGATGCGTTAAATCTTCAAATCTGGAAGGATCATGTCTATCTCGGCACTGTCGAGGGCGACTTCGAATTTTCTCTTAAATTACAATTTTGATATCTAGCGCGTTAATTCAGCGCGGCGTTGTTGGCCGCCCTAGGAGATAGCCATGAATGACATAGAGCCCTGGGCAGTTGCTATCGGTGACTTTCGCCGCTGCACTGAAAAACTCACTGTCCAGCTCGATGAGCTGACCTCGCAGACGCGCACCTCCAGCGCTGTTCTGGAGAGGTCGAACGAACTGGTGGAGCAGGTGGACGCTGTCGGCCGGCAGATTCAGGAGGAGGTGCGAAAGGCGGAGAAGGCTTGGTCGAACGCGGAGGAGGTTGCCTTGCGCGCCGCTGCATCAGCGTATTCAGCTGCATGCCGCGGAGTCGACACCGCCATCCAGCCACTGATCTCGGAGCTTACAGCAGCGACAAAGGCGGCGGACGCCTCTATCCAGGAGCTCAAGCGGGCACCGGTGCTGGCCAAGCGTTATGTGATGGTGGTCGCCACGGCGTTCTTCATTCTGGCGCTGATCTGTGTCTACTCGACCATGCGCCTGATCGATGCCGCCGGCAGCGTAAGTGCTCAAGAGAAAGTGAATGCTCAGTACTTCTCACACCTGTGGAAAAACGCCAATCCTGACGAACAGAAGATTATTAAGTCGGTGATTCTGCGGTCGCCCATGGACCCTGTGGTCCTTCGGCACTGATGCATTGAGGCAAACAAAAGGCCCGTCGATTGACGGGCCTAATCGTGTCTGCGCAATTTAAGCGGCGGTCATTGCCGGCTGCATTTGCTGGGCTTCCGGAAAGTGAAGGTGGAACCAGGTGAAGTTTTCTTCGGTCACCTCCACGCTCGCCGATCCCTGGTGCAGACTCATGATCGACTGCACAATGGCCAAGCCAAGACCGGTACCGCCTTCGCTCCGTGCTCGGCTCTTGTCCACACGGTAGAACCGCTCAAACAAGTGCGCGTGGTGTTCCTTGGCAATACCACGGCCGGGGTTGCCGACACTCAACGTCGTACCGCTCGCACTATGCTGCACCTTAACGTAGACCGTGCGGCCGCGAGGGCAGTAACGGATCGCGTTCGAGACCAGATTCGAGACGGCACGTTGAACCATCAGGCGATTCCCGCGCACCACGTCATCACTGCCGGAGATCTGCAGCTGAATCTCGCCTTCTTCTGCTGAAATGCTGAAGAGATCGCACACTCGCTGAACCTCGTCGACCAAGGAGACGGATTCGAACTCCACCATTGATGCTGGATGACTGACCTGGGCCAAGAACAGCATGTCGGAAACCATGCGGCTCATGCGGTCCAGCTCTTCTGTGCACGACTCCAGAACCTCCCGGTACTCGGAAAGCGATCGTTCTCTGGTCAAGGCAACCTGGGCCTTGCCCATCAGGTTGGAAAGCGGTGCTCGAAGTTCGTGAGCAAGGTCGTCAGAAAACTGCGAGAGCTGCTGAACCCCATCATCCAGGCGAGCCAGCATGATGTTGATGCCGTCGGCGAGCATTTTGAGTTCTGCCGGCATCCCATCAGTTGGAAGGCGATGGTCGAGGCTCTCGGTTGAGATTTTCGAGGCGATCTTGAGGAACTTGGTCAGTGGTAGCAGGCCTCTGCGCACAGTCCACCAGCCAATGGCCAAGATCAGTGCGAGGATGACGGGGGACATCATCAAGGCCCAGGTCAGCAACGCATCGAGCAGCGCCTCACTGGATGACTGGTCCATGGTCATATAGACGCTGACCTCTGTTCCATCGCCCAAACGCATGATTCGAGAAGCACTCAGCAGAGGACGGTCCTGCGTATCACGCCATTCGTGCTCTTTGGGCTGGGCCGCCGGCTGAAACTTGTGCACCTCCAGATTGACCTGTTTCGAGCCAATCGAGAGCAGGGGAGTCTGATTCTGTGAGGTATCGAATATGCTCACATACAGGTTGTTGTGGCCCATGACCAAATCGACAAGCTGATGCGCATCCGCGTTGACGCCGGAGATGTCCGGGATGGTGGACAGGTTGTGAGCCATCCCCGCCATCTTTACTTCCAGGTCTGCTCTGGCATTTCTTTCCAGAGCCTTGCCTACCATCAGATAGCCAAAGGTGGCGAACAGAAGCAGCAACGCTGCGCTCATCAACCCAACTTTTAACCCCAGCTTTGCAGCCAGGCTGAATGGCCTCATGCGCGTTCCTCAAAAACGTACCCAACGCCACGAAGCGTGTGAATGAGCTTGGTTTCAAACGGGTCATCGATCTTCGAGCGCAAGCGCCGGATGGCTACATCGATGACATTGGTGTCGCAATCGAAATTCATATCCCAGACCAACGAGATGATCTGAGAGCGAGTCAGCGCTTCGCCCGTTCGGCTCATGAGCAGGTGCAGAAGCGCAAATTCCTTGGTGGTGAGATCGATGCGTGTGCCACCGCGGAAGACGCGATGGCGGACGGAGTCGAGTTCCAGATCGGCAATTTTCAGCGAGCTCTTCTCGACTAACTCATCACCACGGCGTTGCAGCGAACGGATGCGAGCAAGCAGCTCAGGGAATTCGAATGGCTTCACAAGGTAGTCATCCGCGCCGCCGTCCAAGCCCTTGAGCTTGTCATTGATGCGTCCGCGGGCGGTCAGCATGATGATGCGGACCCGGCTGGTCTTACGGATGGTTTCCAGCAGGTCCCAGCCGTCGATACCCGGGAGGTTCACGTCCAGGAGGACCAACGAATAGACATTAGTGTTGAACAAGTGCAGAGCATCTACACCGTTGTGCACGATATCTACGACATACCCGCTTTCGGATAGGCCCTGCTGAAGATATTCGGCAGTTTTAATTTCGTCTTCCACAACTAGAACGCGCATAACTTATCTCAAGGTGTGAGGAAGGAGTTGGCCTAATCCGCCAAGATTATGGTTGCAGGCTGTTCGAAAGTTTGGCTGAGGGTATGGCATGTGGTAGTCGCTACCTCTGTCCATACGCCGGGTCACCTGAGGACGCTTGAATCTTAACGCGAAGAAGCTGGCCGCGGCGAAATCCTACAAATTTGTAATGTAGCCGCAAGATTTCTGACAGTCATGCAGGCTCCACCCCTAAGCATAGCGGATTCTGGGGCCTGCGGCGGTGTATGACAGATTCGC
Organism: Pseudomonas sp. FDAARGOS_380; assembly: GCF_002591235.1. Classification (NCBI taxonomy): domain Bacteria; kingdom Pseudomonadati; phylum Pseudomonadota; class Gammaproteobacteria; order Pseudomonadales; family Pseudomonadaceae; genus Pseudomonas; species Pseudomonas sp. FDAARGOS_380. The sequence goes on from NZ_CP023969.1 coordinate 1,855,749, forward strand.
CTGGCAGGTGGAATCGGCCAGGACAGGCAGCATTTCGGTCGTTAGCTTGCAAGGACTGGTACTGGCCTTGGATCGAGGGCGCCACGCAGGCAGACCCCATGCACGGCCGCAAACCGCAGCGCCTTTCTGCAAATTAGTTCACGTGGCGGCTCGATATTCTCTCGAATAATTATCTTACAATCTATTACATGTCCAAATTGTAATTGCACGATCATCTTGGTGTTAGCCTCCTTTGCTAGTTTAAGGGCAGCGGAAGAGGCATCGCTGCTTTGGAAATTGTCTCATTTCAAAGCAGCTTGGCAAGAGCACCGAGCAGTTGTTCGCGCCAGTGCATTCACCTGTAAACCATACGCTCCTTTGGTAGGTGAATTTTAGCGCCCCCCTACGGGCGCTTTTTTATTAAGGGACTTCTTATGAACACTACTGTATCAGCGATCGCCGTGTTTATGCTCTTTACATCACTAACAGCCAATGCCCAAAGCGGTATGGAGATCAATAAACACATCGAGCGTACTGCTAGAGAGGCTACAGCGGATTATGCTCAACGCGTAAAAAAGCCCATGCCTCAACTAGAAGACTACGCCTATGGCATGGACCTGGACGTTGGTAAGTTGGTGTATGTATCACCCAATGTGCGGTACTGCGGTAATGTAAGAAGCATGATGACCTACGAAGACTCGAAAGGCGAACTGCACATGGTTCGCTACCTGGTGAAGGGCGAGTGTGTTAATAGCCGTTAAGACTCATCAAGATGATCCCTGCGGCCACCGGATCATAGAAGCTCAATGCCGAACCGGCGCAGCAGTATGGCGAAGCCTCCGAAGCTGGCCATTGTGATGAGGATGCTGCTGATCAGTGTCGGCCAAAAGCCGAGCTTAGGTAGCAGCAATGGAAAAGCAATAAACATCGGCAGGGTCGGAAGCACGTACCAGAACGTGTACCAAGCATGGTTGGAGATCTTCTCCATGCTCTGGTTCTCTAAATAGAGCCAGACCAACGTCACGACCGTGACCAAGGGTAGGGCGGCGACCAAGCCGCCCAGCTTGTCGCTGCGTTTCGCCAGCTCTGACACGAGAATCACTATACCGGCAGTGAGTAGGTACTTCGTGATGATCCAGGCCATCGCTGAGCCTTCTGGAGGTTGTTGACGAGGGCAGGCGAAGCCATTCACCAACCCCCTTGAAGCGCTCCTGCCGTTTACGGCATCCCTCACCGCATTTTTTTTGCAACATCACCCTCAGCCAGGAGGGTGATGTGTTTGCATGGTGTTTACCGATCGGTCAGTGCGAGGGTGAGGGAACGCTCTCGTGGAAAGCTGCCCGCTCGATCTGGATGGTGCAGTGATGGATTTCGAATGCATCGCTGACAGCATCCACGACGGCCGCCAACACAGCATCCCCATCTGCAGAATCCCGAACCACTACGTGCGACGTCATCACGTTACTGCCACTGCTGACAGCCCACACGTGCAAGTCATGAACGTCCGTCACGCCATCTACTCCGAGGATGGTGGCCTCGATTGCCGTAACGTCGAGCCCCCTCGGGACACCCTCCATGAGGATCCCCAGGCTTTCGCGAAGCAACTGCCACGTCCGCGGCAGAACCCAAAGGCCGATCGCCACAGCGACAATCGTGTCGACCCAGGTCCAGCCGGTGAAGCGGATGATAAGTGCCGCGATGATTACGCCAAGCGAGCCGAGCATGTCGCTCCAAACTTCGAGGTAGGCTCCTTTGACGTTGAGGCTTTCGTTGCTCGCAGATGCCAGAAGGCGCATCGAAATTAGGTTGATGATCAGGCCGGCGATTGCGATCCACATCATCGCTCCGGTAGCGATCTCCGCCGGCATGAAGAAGCGCTGGTAGGCCTCATACAAGATGTACATCGCCACCAGGAAGAGCAGCACGGCGTTGAACGTCGAAGCCAGAATTTCCAGGCGCGCATAGCCGAAGGTTCTTTTCTGATCCGCCGGCCGCTTGGCTATCTGAAGTGCAATCAGTGAGATCGCCAAGGCGGCAGTATCTGTGAACATGTGAGATGCGTCCGACAGCAGCGCCAGGCTGCCGGTAATCCACGCACCGATCACTTCTGCAATCATGAAGCTGCCAGTCAAGCCGAGCGCCATGATTAGCTTCTTCTGATGCCCCTCGCGTACTGCAGCGCTGCCATGGTCATGATTTGAACCCACGTATTTCTCCTTGCGCAGGGTTGTGGTCTCGTTGGCCTTCCTGTCTACCTAGCCTTAGAGCGTCGCTTGGCCACACTGACTGCAAAATCTTGCTCCTGCACTCAGCAGCGAGCCGCAGGCGGTGCAACCACTCGATAGCGGTGTTCCGCAGTTTAGACAAAAGCGTGCTGACGGATCGTTGGCCGTCCGGCACTGCCTGCAGCCCTGCAGATCTTTGATGGGGGCAGGAGTGGGAGGGCGCCCGCCGTCATACACCTGATTACCGCCGTCGCAGCCCTGCTGCCGGCCATGGCGATCATATTGCTCGGCCCCATGTCCCCCGCTGTGGTGCTTGCCTCCACCGTGGTTTCCACGGCCATGGTGCCCGCCCAGGATGTTTTTGAAAAAGCTCATGGTATTCGCCCCTCATTGATGGGCGACATATTAACGAGCAAAAGTTGAAAATTATGTTCTGCTCGCGAGAAAGACTTGTAAGTTGAATTGAAAGTTCAAAATTAGCCTACGACAAAACGAAACCGTTTTGTTTGTGAAATTAAATTTATCTAGCTGAGCGGAGCATTGCTTTTGGTGGGTAGTATTCCCCTAATTTTGATCATAGCGTGATCAATGACAATCAAAACAGCAGTAATTGGATTTCTGTCAGCATTGTAATCCCGAGGTCATCGTGTCGTTATCAGGTCCCGGAAATAATGCGCTCAGCGAGATTCATTTCTCTTTTTATCCCTATGCCTCACACATACTAAGCGTCCCCAACGCCTAGGGGCCTAAGGCCTCTGACGCTCCGCACATTGCGCAATCGCTCAGCATCTGTCGACGGTTTGCCTTGTAGCTCCCGCTAACTCCATAGCTACCGCCATGGATAAGCAGCTTCCAGAGTTTGATAATGACACCTTCCAAATCCATTGTTCACACCCTGTTAAGCAAATGGATCTTTGCTATTCGCAATGCGCGGCAGAAAGGCATCAGTACTAATTTGCTAATCGGCCTGGTGACTTTTTGGTTACTGCTATTCGCGAACGCTGAGCTCTGGAACGTGCTCTGGAAGCTGGTATTCAAAACCGATGAAGTGAACTGGCAGCTAGCGGCTAGCCTCCCAGTCATAGTATTCGCATGGGTGTTTACCGTTCTGAGCTTGCTGTCATGGGGGCGGCTGGCCAAACCCATACTGTGCCTGGTACTGATCAGCGCGTCTTTTGCGAGTTACTTCATGAATGCCTACGGCATCGTGATCGATTACACAATGTTCACCAACGTTGTGGAGACCGACGTCGCTGAGGCAACCGAGCTGCTGAATTGGAAGCTCGGTCTTTGGGTCGCAATGGTTGGGGTGTTGCCCGTCTACCTGATTGCCCGGGTTCCCCTCCGGCGCAAGCCTTGGGCCAAAGCTTTGGTCAGCAGGTTCATTGCTCTGTCGCTCGCTCTGTTGACCTTATCTGGCATCGCGTTGAGTCAGTACCAGTCGTATGCCTCCTTGCTGCGCAACAATCGGGAGATCCGGCTGATTCTGGTACCTACCAACTTGTTTGCGGCTGGCCATGGGTACCTGAAGCGTCAGCTGGCCTCACCTAAAACGCTGACGGCCATTGGTACTGATGCGGTAGTTAATCGACAGGGTGCGGCTCGTAAACCCAGGCTGCTGGTACTGGCAGTAGGAGAGACCGCTCGCTCCGCCAACTTCTCCCTCAACGGCTACTCCCGTGAAACGAATCCGGAACTAGAAAAGCGAAATGTCATTAGCTTCACGAACGTGAGCTCCTGCGGTACCGCTACCGCGGTCTCGCTGCCATGCATGTTCCTGGACGTGGGTAAGGCCCAGTACAAAGATGGCTTGGCCAAGAGCCGAGAAGGGCTGCTCGACGTGCTTCAACGCGCTGGCATCAGTGTCATGTGGACTGACAACAACTCGGGGTGCAAAGGGGTCTGCGACAGGGTTCCCAACCACAAGGCTGCCTCTCACGCGGATTCCCAACTGTGCACCAGCGAGGAGTGTAAGGACGGGGTGCTGCTCACGGAGATGCAAGACTTCATCAAGCGCCAGGAAGGCGATGCTGTCCTGGTGCTCCACTACAAAGGCAGTCACGGCCCGGCCTACTACAAGCGCTACCCCTCGCAATTCAAGAAATTCGCACCGGTGTGCGAGACCAACGAGCTCGACAAATGTAAGCAGGAGGAGGTGGTCAATGCCTACGACAACTCAATCCTCTACACCGATTATGTGACTGCAAATCTCATCGATATCCTGGCGGCCAACACCAAGTTCGACACTGCGCTGATGTACGTTTCGGACCACGGCGAATCGCTGGGGGAGGGTGGGCTCTATCTACACGGGCTGCCTTACGCGATGGCTCCTGACGAGCAAACAAAGGTGCCGTTGGTACTTTGGATGTCTGACTCGCTCGCGAAGAGCGAAAAGGTCAACGTGGGTTGTTTGAAAGCTCAAACCACGTCACCGCTGAGCCACGACAACCTGTTCCACACCGTGCTCGGCATGATGAACGTCCAGACGTCTTCGTATCGCTCAGCGCTGGATTTCACTGCCCCTTGTAAGCCCTTTGTCGGAGGCTCTTATTCTGGCCTCTGAATGTTCGATGTGGACCGGATCATCGGCCAGGCGGTTCTGCACCAGCCTGCTTTGACAGCTGAGAGAAGCTGGACTAATTACATAGCTGCATTCAACAACCCAAGCGGAAAAGGAAGTTTTGCATGAGCATCAAGCCAGGCCCAAAGCGCACCAATGAAGATGGCACTCCGGACAAAAGGCAGCGAGTCACCCCTGAAAAGCAGAAGGACCATCCGGACCTGAAACCCCACAAGCACAAAAAGGGGGAGTAAGAAAAAAGCAGCTCTCGGGAGCTGCTTTTTTTTTGGGGCTGTGTGCAAACCCTCCCGACCGTCTCGCTGATCAATCGGACCGCGTCGTGAGTCTTCCGCTTGGCTTGATGGATTCTGAAGCTACCTCCGGATCGGTTATCCCTTCAGTGCGGACGACGAGACTGATATCCCAGAGCGTTGAGCTGATACTCGCTGACAGCCCGAAATTGTGATTCTGCGATTTGACGCAGGCGCTCAACCTCTTCGGCAGATGAGCCAGAAGCCTGCGCCTCGTGGTATTGCTTCATCGCATCCACTGCGTCGGTATACATGGGGTGGTCGGGGAGAAGAGCTGGCATCTTTTTCGTCATGTAGCGGCAGGTCCTCACTGGATAGTCGACGGTGGTTTACCTGCTTTGAGGAGCTGAAAATCAATGACCGCCTGATAGAGCGAATCTGCCAATGGGTGAAGACGCTGTACCTCAAGGTCTGGCAATCCAGCAGCCTCCGCTTCGTGGGCCTGTCGGATAGCTTCAAGCGCTTGCCTCATCAGTGGCTCACCAGCCTCGACCATTCCAATGAATGTGCGCTTCACAACATTTTGCTCCATTCAGCTGAAGATGAATTATAGGACACCGCGGCGTGGCAAGGCCCCGAGCAGCATAGGTGTTCGACGCCCGACTGAACGAATCAATGAGGAGCGCGCTGGCCTGGGGAGTGGCCAGGGCGCGTGTCGTAGCTACGTTGTAAACCACTTTTTTTCACTGTAAACCACTGTGGTTACAGTGAAAAAAAGTGGTTTACAACAGGCCTCCTCAGGCCTGAGTCAGCTCCAGCAGATCGCCCAGTTCCTCCCGGGCCATCTTCACTCTATCCATTCTGCGATAAGGATGATCAACCGGCATCCGGATAAGGGATTCGAACCAAGCCGAATCGAATTTGATGACTTCCTTGTGAATGTGCTCAAGCTCACCTCCGCGAGGCTGTGACACTACAAACTCCATGCTTTCAACCAAGCCGGACGCTTCACTGTCTTTGACGATTCGATGGCGGATGAAACTCATTTTGAGATCAAAATATGCCGCCTTCGAACCAGGCACCTTCTTCGATTCCAGCCGACCAGTGCTGCTGATTTCCGCCCCTGGCACCTCAGCGGCAATAGCTTTCACCAGCTCAGCATTTCCAATGACCTTCTGGCCAAACAGGCGGGTGGCGTCCGACATGTAAGCAAAGATCCATGGCACATTGCGAAGCGTCGCGCCGGTATAGAGGTAGCCACGCTCTCCCTTGTAACGCTGCAGCATGCCTCTCAACGCGTTCTCGGAAAGGACCAGTTGGGTCTCTTTCTCCAGGATGTAAACCACGCGATCGAACTGTTCGATCAATAGCTTGAGAATCTTCCGTGGGACGCCGTCAAACCTGGTTTTTCGTTCTGTTTTCTTGTGCTGGCGAGGCTGGAAGTACGGGCAATCGTTACGGGCCTCACTATCAAATGGAGCGATGCCGCGAATGCTCTTAGTAGCATGTTTCCCGAATGGGTTCTTCACGTTAGGCGGTAGCTCATACAGCCCAACCAGCTGGACAGGGTTGTCGCATGCCGGGCATACAGCAAACTGAGCTAGCTTGCCGGCACTTCCAGGCTGGTACCATGGATCTCTGCGGAAGGTCTCGGCCTCGAAACCTTCCTTGTCGATGATCTTGCTTTCTGTGTCTTCGATGCGGACCTTATAGACATCCATCTTTGCTGAAACCGTATCAATAGAGGGTCTCTGGATGGTAACGAGCGAGGATAGGCAGCAGTAGGCCTAACTGACCCTTTTGGTGGTCACCCACTGGTTTGAGGCCCGCCCAAAGCATGCCTGATCGACCTGGGCGGGCCCTAGAAACAACTAACCCCCTGGTGCGCAGTACAGGTCTGGGACCTGCCCGAGGCGTGGGGGCTATTCTTGGAGCGACAGTGACACCGGCTCCGGAGAAAATCAATTGGTTTGTAGAGCAGCCGGTCAGCTAAGGTCAAACCCAGATCCTAAAGGGGAGGCCGATAGCAGCTCAGTCAGCATCATCGGCACCTTCTTCATCTTCATCGGTATCCCCAACACTGAGCCAGTCGTGAAGGTTGTACCGCACGAAGTCTTCCGCATCGAGCATGGTAAAGTCTTGGAGCACCGTGACGTCTGCTCCACCGAAGTACAGCCCATCGTTGAGATTTCTGGCCACCCCGAGCAATTCATTCAGCTGGTCGTGCAGCTCATTTGCGCGCCTGGCGTGCTCTCGTTTGGTCAAAAACCGGAACACCACCTCGTAGGGCTCAGCCGGGTCGCGAATCTCGCCCTTGGGGTTGAAGGAAACCCAAGCACTAGCGAAAAATTGGTTGTTCTGATGGAGGAAATCGTCGACAAGCACGGCGATGCCCTTCATGCCGTCGTCACCTTGGTCTGCCTTCAGGCGGTTGACCAACTCGTCCGGCATCGCAATACGGTTGTAATGGTGGGACTGTTGGCGCTGATTGAAAACTGACCCACCCTGCCGATTGAAAATTGACCCAGGACGGATTGCTGATTTCTGTCCCAGCAATTGTGGATAAGCTTAGCAGCAGTGGGCCGATTCAAGACGCATCAACCCCCACCGCATGTAGGCATGCAGCAGGGTATTTATGGTGCGGATCAAAATGGCTCATCGTCCTCGACATCATCTCCGTCCTTGCGCTTTCGTTCCCGTGACTTGATCTTTGTCTGGGCGGCCAAGGTGCTGTGTTGTAGGCGGTAGGACTCGTTGCCCGTTTCGACGATGTGGCAGTGATGTGTCAGCCGATCCAACAACGCGGTGGTCATCTTGGCGTCGCCAAACACACTCGACCATTCCGAGAAGCTGAGGTTGGTGGTGATGACCACGCTGGTGTGTTCGTACAGTTTGGACAGCAGGTGAAATAACAGGGCACCGCCGCTTTGGCTAAAGGGCAAATATCCCAGCTCATCCAGTATCACCAGGTCTGTGCGAAGCAGTCCCTGGGCGATTCGCCCTGCCTTGCCATCGTACTTCTCACGCTCCAGCAGATTCACCAGATCCACCGTGGAAAAGAAGCGCACGCGTTTGTTGTGGGCCGTGATTCCGGATACAGCCAAGGCACTGGCCAGGTGTGTTTTCCCGGTTCCAGGGCCGCCAATGAACACGACATTCTGCGCCGTTTCAGTGAACGCTAAGCTGGATAGATCGCTGACCAGCCGGGCATCAGCGCTGGAAGCGCTGAAGTCAAAGCCAGCTAAGTCACGGTGCATGGGGAGTTTTGCCATGTTCATCTGATGATTCACCGAGCGCACCGCGCGATCCGCATGTTCCTGCTGAAGCAGATGTTCCAGCAGCCATTTCGATGAAGCCGTCGACGCTGTTCCTTGAGAGACCAGTTCTTCCCAAGCACTGGCCATGCCGTGCAGGCGAAGTTCTTTGAGTTCAGTCATTAGGTCACGCATTGCGATTCTCCTCATCGGTCGCACGGAGCCGGTCGTAGCGTGCTGTATTGGCAACAGGCGCGACCTTGAGTTGCAGGCTGGTTTCTACACTGGGAGGTAGTGCGGTGGAGGTCAGGCGGGCAAGGACATTGAGGATGTGATCGGCGCTCAGACTTCCCGATTCAAGTACCAGCTCCACCGCCACCAGCACAGGTTCGAGCCCCGCAATTGGCACAGCAGCCAGTACCTGCATCATGATTCGATCACCGTTGGTGTGACGCCTCAGTCCTCGTTTGAGAAGCCGTAACGGTTTTGGCAGATCAGCAAATGGCGCACCGTTGCGCAATGCACCAGGCTTGCGTTCGATGAGTGGGATGTAGTGCTGCCAGTCAAAACTGACCTGATCTCGATCAAAGAGGCGCTCGTGACTGGCGATCACCGTTTCGTCAGCAATGACCACGATCCGCGAAGGGTACAAACGGCTACTGACCCACTGGCCGACGCGCTCACATGGCACTGAATAGCGATTTCGCGCCACGCTGATCAGGCAGGTGCTGGAGACCCGCACGGTACGCTCGACGTAGCCATCAAATGCCGTCGGCATTGGCATCATTTCGACCTGCTCCAGCTCTAAGACCTCGGCCACCGTCAGCCCGTTGTACTGCGGATGCACCAGTTCGCTCCAGAGCGACCGACAACGTTGGCCGAGCCAGACATTCAGTTCCTCGAAGGTGTGAAACATACAGTTTTGAGCATCGAGCCAGATTCGCCTCCGGCTGTCCTGAACGTTCTTTTCGACGATGCCTTTTTCCCAGCCAGAGGCCACGTTGCAGAAGTCCGGATCGAACAGATAGTGCGCGCACATCACGGAAAACCGGGCGTTGACCGTGCGCCCTTTGCCTTTGTTGACCTTGTCGACAGCCGTTTTCATGTTGTCGTAGATGCCGCGACGCGGCACACCACCCAACGCTCCAAACGAACGGGTGTGGGCATCAAACAGCATCTCGTGGCCTTGGCTGGGGTACGCAACTAACCAGAATGCGCGGCTGGCACACAGCTTCATGTGGGAGACCTGGATACGTCGAAAAAGACCACCGATCAGCAGACCTTCTTCGCTCCAGTCAAATTGAAAGGCCTCACCGAGCGCAAACGTCAGCGGTACAAAAGCGCGTAAAGACTTGCCTTGCTCGCCTCGCCAAGAGCGCACAAACGCCGTGAGCTGGCTGTAACCGCCGTCATAACCCTCGGCTTTGATCTGCTCAAAAAGTGCTTTGGCGCTCCTGCGGTTGTGTTTTGGCCGGAACGAATCGGCCTTGAGCGCCTGCTCCAGGGTCTCGTGAAAAGGGCTGAGCTTATTGAAGGTTGCGCACCGTTGGTACGCTGGCTGAATGGCTTCGGGCGCTCTGACCCATTTTCGGATGGTGTTTCTCGACAGCCCGGTACGCTTGGCTATCTGATGCAGCGAGAGCTTGTCGCGGAAGTACATCCGCCGGATTTTTCCCAACATTTCCATGCTGATCACCCTGTGTTCTCCTGCTCGAAAAGTGAGCAGAAGCAGTTGAACACCTGGGTCAGTTTTCAGTCGGCAGAAGAGCCTCTACTGGGTCAGTTTTCGGTCAGCGGCAACAGTGGGACATCCAGTATGAGAAATACTGACCGTTTTCTTCGCTCAGCGTGATTACCGGATTTCGGTGGAGCGTCGGAAGCACGGCTCTCTTGGTCCACACACGCTTGTGAATCTTGAGCTCCAAAACCTGCTTTTCCGCGTGCTGCAGGTGCAGCGTACGTGGATTGAGGGCGTGCAGCTGCTTATCAAAGGCCTTTTTCTTTACCTTAACGGCAATCCACTCTATCCACGGCGCATCACAAAGGTTGCGTGCATGCACCGTGCAGGAATGGGAGGCCAACATCCAATAAGCTGGAGCCACCCCCTCGAATTGGCCTTTCAGGACCTCCTCGGATATGTGTTCAATCAAGGCGTCACCTGAGACGGTATCTCCTTGCAGCCAACCAGCAGCGCTAATGGCACTTACGATCTCTTGCTCAGGTGTATCAGCCATAATCAAACCAAATTCGAACCGCCCGATTTTTCTAACCTGGCGATGGTTTTGAGGTCCCTATCACGTAGCTGCTGCGCCTTGCCAGCCAACTCCGCAACCATTCCGTACACACCTTTAGCGCCATTTCGATTCCACGCTTCATCCGAAAGCGCATCCTGAATCAGGCGGCCATCGGCGGTTGGATAGAAAAGCACCCGATGCAGATACTGCGCTTCTTCGGCGTTAACTTGGCGCAACGCCTCAGTTAAAGCCGCAAGCCTCTCGGGAAAACCAGTGGCGGTTTTTCCAGTCCGCCAATTGTACACGGTCTGACGAGACACGTTGAAGATCTGCGCGATGGAGCTATCTGACAACTTGAAGTCGCTCCTAAGCTCCTCGATTAAGGCCGGCGCTACGTCTTCGGTAACATTGGCATCCTGGCTGGTGTCCACCTCGGTCCAGGCACCAGCATGCACGCCATGAAAGCTCATGCCTGCTGAGCCGATAAGTTGTGGATAGGGCAGGGAGGCAGTCCCAGGAGCGACTACTACCGAAACGGCCAGCATCGCTGTGAAAGCAATCGCCAATACAGGGTTTGCTGTCGTGCTACCTACACGCGGAGCAATTTCAGGGTTTTCCCAAGTAGAAGATCTGCTTACAGCAGCCCCGGTAGGATCAATCCATTGCCCATTCATTGCTGTAGTCATTTCGCCTTCCCCCAAACCTCAAAGGCATGATCTTTCGCGACTGTCCTAAAAGCAAAGTTAGCAGTCTTATGCAAACCGTCGAGTCTCGTGCAGATCTCCTCGGTTCCCAGTCGTTCGGCTAACTGCAGCGGCCAATGCGCATCCGTATCGAGAAGAGCACCATTTTCGCTAACAGGCACAAATGCACCTTGCAGAGGAGCACCATGCTTGGATGAATTCCTCGATTGCTTAGCAATTTCGAAAACCATGGCCGGCTCGACCAAATCTTCCGGTATCCACATACCAGTCTGCCGCCAGCATCTGATGTGCAGATACTCCGGATCTAGATGGTAGGTGGTAGTAGAGATTCCAAGCTGCTCCTTGGGGACTTTCCCATGCGCCGCTAGCTCATCGCATTTAAGTGGGAGCATGGCTTCCGGAAGGTAGTCGGCTAGGGTCTCACCTTCAGCTGGTTCAATTTTATCGACGTACCGCATCCCGATAGCGGTGATATCCAATGCACCTGCTTGCCCTACCAGCGCCTCAATGCACTCACGGAAAAGCGCTAAGTGGTTATCAAAATGAAGATAATTTGTGCTTTGCAGGATCATGTGATCCATGGCCAGCACACACGCGTAGTCAGCATCCCGATTAAGGAACGCCCAAGAATTCGGTTCTCCGCTGTGCATCACTCCAGGCGGCACGCCCTTGACCATCTGGAAGAAGCCCGGGAGGCTCTGACGGATCGTGTGCTGAATGTCTGGGATCAGCTTTGGCAGCTTAAGAATCGGGGCAAATCTGATTACGCTCAACGCATAGATAAGCGGCGCCCTTGCTAAGACCCCTTCGCGTTCTGACATGTTAACTCCTCCACCGCGCCCAACGAGGGACCGGATTCTACATCATTTGACAAATCCTTTGACAAGAACTGTATAGCAGGGCCTTTCGATTTGACAAGCGGTCCCCGTGAGGGATGGAGTGCAGAAAACGCCTCCATCAGGAGCTTACTCGTCATTCCAGAAAAGCCTCTACAGACACCATCGCTAAGCCTCTGAGGAAGCACGAATTTTTAATCAGAGCTCTTCCTAGCAGTGAGAAGAAACTCAACGAATCGTCACCAGATAGCTCAATCCAGGGGAACGCTTGCTCTGATGGGGTGGTTCAGAAACGTGCTGTCTGGTCCAGATTTCTCATCTACGAAGAGCACGAAGAGCTCTTGGATCCAGAGTTTGAGGCCGTGATTGGCTGAATGGAGAGGTCGGAAAGAGGACGGGTGATCCAGTGAAGCACAAGCGCAGTCAGGAGGCTTGCGATGGTGTTCACTGAGATTGAGACGAGAGCATTCCGCATTTTGGAGAGTCCATTTTTTGAAGTGGACCTCTATTTAATGCGCATAAACTGTGTGTCACCACCACCCGCAGAAAATTTCGTCACGCCCCAGAATGGGAATTTGCATTCGGGGCGCACCACGATTCATCTCGTGCCAGAAGCCGCCTGCAGTGCAATCAATTGGCGAGCCAAGACTCGACTACCTCAGCGCCATACTCGTTTTTCCAGGCCTTAAGCGTACGCTGATTACCACCCTTGGTCTCAACAACCTCTCCGCTGTGTGGATTCTTGTAGACCTTTACTTCGCGTGGTTTCCGAGAGGTTTTTGGGGCCATATCAGTGGAAGCCACCGCTTGCGGATCGAGGATCAGCACCACTTGGCGCAGGCCGTAGCCATACTCGTTGAGCAAACTGCGCAGCTTCGTTTCAAATTCCATTTCCTGCTTCAGGGCAGAGTCATTTTTCAGCGCTTCCAGCTCCGCCAGTTGGGCTGCGAGCTGTTGTTCGAGCAGGCGGAATTCAGCGAGACGGGACATAAGATTCTCCAAAATGGGTTCGATGATTTTAGCAATCAAGAAAGAAAGCGTGCTAACTATCTTGATCCCACATGCCTGAATCGGCAATCACGAGGCTGAGCGATCGGTGTGGATAAAAACGTGATGGCTTCAGGATCGTCGATCTGGGCGGCTTCACTTGCGAGGTAATCGATCAGCTTTTTGCTTCTTACCCAAACGTACTGCCGGCAAGCCGCGTTTGGAATGGATGGCCCCGCAACGGGGCGAAACCTGGCCTCCCAAAGGTGCTTGAACGCCTCCCTGGTCGACTTCCCCAAATACACCGCAATCTCCGGTCCCAAGATATAGCCACGCCTGAATCTGTCGATGGCTTGAGGCTTAACCATCAATTGCGTACGCCGGCCTCGTTCGACAGCAGTGCTCCATAGCAGACCCAGTCGAACGAACGCGTATGCGCATTGTTCTTTGACGCCTAACAGCGCAGCAGCCTTGACTACCGACAGGCCGGGAAAGACCGGACTCTTGTTCTCAGCTCGGGCTTGTTGCCACGCTGCAAAATCTTGCGGCTTGAGTAACCACGCCCCTACCGCAACCGAGCCATTCTCAGCTGGGCCGTAAGCGCGAAGTTCACCTGCACGTATTGCCTGAACCAACTCGACCAACCCACCCCCCTTGGGCAGAGAATGCTTGGCCAAGTAGTTGATCGACACCAGGCTCTGGTCAGAGCTGGTAGGCAGCTTCTCATCAATCAATTCGTTGATCGAGCGGCAGTCAATCAGCCACCTTTCGCCTGGGCGCGGTTCTCCACCAAAGAACTGGAGGGTACCACCAGCTAGCAGCTGCCTAACCCGATTGCGACAGAGGCTTAGCAAAGTCGAGGTTTCTTTCATATCAGCCACGCCCTGGAGATGCTGCGAGATTGCCTTCAAATGATCCAGGTCCACGACCGTAAAGACTCGATCTTCATGGACCTTCTCCCGATAGGCGATTTGTCCCTCCTGATGAAGGCGTTTTATGACTGATACCCCGAGACCACAAGCTTCAGCAGCAGAATCGAACGACACCCAACGATGTCTCTCAATCGTCTCCTCACTCAAATTGCGATTTCGCTTCGCTAACGGTGCTTCCCACGCATGCTGCAGAAATGATTCGAACTCTCGACGAAGAAAGTCAAAACAAGAGTCATCCAGATCACGGTGGATGTCGTGGTATATCGGGCCGAACGATCTGCTGAGCGTCCAATGTTCGTTATCGGAATGGACTGCCTTGAGGCCACTCAGCAGTTCTCTGAATGCGAGAGGCCAGTTCATGAGAACCACGCCCGCCGCGTTTGCCATAAGCCGCGATATCTCTAGCGAACCCGAATCAGCAACCTTCAGCGGCTGGGTTCTTTCCGTAGGCAAACTTCTGACAGCGAGACGCGATGACAACTCGTGAAACTGTTCGTAGGTGAGGGCCGCCAATCCCGCGTCAGCTGGCAACGAGTCGGCGTAAAACCTATCTTCAAAGCCAGAGGTGAGCCAGGCGGCCGTATCACTCGCCGGCGCGATCTCAAAATTGGTCCCACTCAATGAGGTGCCACACGCTTGGCAACTATTCGCACTCATTGCGCTTGGATCGGTTTCCTTCAGACAGTTGGGGCACCGCCCGTGGAGTTCAGTGCCGTGGACAGAACACGTCGTAACCAGGGTCAAGCCCCAGCTTTCTCTCCAATAACCGGCTTCGCCCAAACAGATCGGACAGTAACGAGCGTGATGAGTCGTCCATAACTTGACCCCCTTGGGCCTTGGATCACGAAACTCAGCAGATACCGCAGGCCAGCTCAGTGGTCCTTCCATCATCTGCAGCCAGTCCGCAACATCGGTCTCGTCGGCTCGTGCAAAGGCGGTGAGCAGTTCCTTTCTGGGTAATCCGTTGGCTTTCGCCAGGCGCTGCAGGTACCCCAAAAGACTTTCGTCTTGGTGTGGTCGTGGGTTGATTAAAAGACCAAACATTCCTACACATCCATGAAATCGAAGACATAAAAATCAGGGGAGTAGAGCCGGGCCGATAAGCCCGGCCCTTGGCCGTCAGGTACTGCTCTCTTCGAACGTCTCAAACGGCTCCCGCTTCCCGAACAGAGGCTGGAAATTGAAGCTCGCACTGAAGGGGTTTCGATCCTCGGTGGCGTAGCTCCAAACCTCGTCTTCAAAAGCCTGGGCCAGCACAGGAAGTTCAATCCCGACAAGGTCCTGGACTTGAACCAGCCAAACAGCCCTGTCCACAATCTTGATGAGGTAGTCGATCAATCCATAGGAAGCCAGGTAGAAGCGTTTAATCATCGCTGGCTCTACAAAACTTATGGTTTGAACAGGCAGTTCGCCCTCGATTGCCTGCAACAACATCACGAAATGAAGAGACGTATTAGCGGAGAAGGTGAAGCGATCGTATGCCACCGTGGCCGAAAACCTGCGTCGCAGTTGCTCGTTTGCTAGCAGGAGATTTTCGGTGCGCTTCAGCCCAATCAGAACAAACGCGATACTGGTTTCATTCATCAGACTCTTGATCCAGTCTGCTGCCTCATACGCACCATTACGACGATAATCGACCAGGTGCTGCGCCTCATCGAGGACCAACATCTCCACGCCAAGGTTCTTCAGCAGCAGGACTACTCGCGCAAATTTAACCTCTGCCGAATGTCCTCGTGCCTCTGCGAAGGGATCCTTCAGCTCTGCCAAAATGGCTGCTGCCAGGTTCTTTTTGGTTGGAGACGAAGGCATCTCGACGAACAGAACTGTCCGCTTCTGTGGGTCATGGCTCTCCAATTCCTCCAATGACCGAATGTACTCCTTGACCAATGTGCTCTTGCCCACTCCGCTTGGACCTTGGATCAGCAACCCTTTACTTGCTCTGGTACGCCGACTATCGCCGTGGATATCGCCTAGTCGCGTCAACGCTCGCTCGACTTGAGGGCTGTGAATAAAACGATCGCGGAGCGTAAAGCTGTATTCACCATGCTCGTAGCATTCGTACAGATTGATGGCGTTCATGGCTTAGAACTCCCAGCAGGGCGACGAACCGAGACCTTGAAGGCTGCTGGCGGAATGTTAGGAATAGAGTCACCGGTCCATTCCACTTCAGCGAGTACCTTGGGTGGAGGCGTGCTTTCGGTCACTCGACCCTCCTTGTCGATTTTCGCTATGGCAGCTGCGCGTCGTTTTCTGAGCGTCTGCGAACGGCGGGCCTCGTCTGCATCTTCCATAATTTCCTGGTAGCACCTGTGCGTAGCCTCGAAGCTAGGCTGCTCATTATATTTTTCTCGCAGCGCTTTCTCGGCAGCCTTCCACACCTCCCTGCTCTTACCGGCCATTCGCTCATCTTTGGCGGGCACTTTGAAGAACAAGTTTCTGAAGCGGTCGTGAACCCAAACGTGCCCGGCTTCGTCTCGATAGCGGACGTTTACCTTTTCTCCGTCTGCCAAACGCATACGGAGCTCAGCAAGTTCCGTAGAGTGGTAGCCCACTTTGGCAACCTCGATGCCGTAATGGTGAACCTTCACCGAGGCCCGCTTGGCCAGAATGCACTCCAACGAGTCCAGGTCGACGGGAAGGCTGATGACATGGTTCGCCTCGCTAGTCCCCCAGACTTGAGCCGGTGTTCTGTTGTCCAGCCCCCGATGAGGAGTCTGGTGGTAACCATCGACGATCCATTTCACTACCACCGCCTCCAATTGAGGGAGCGTGAAACATGCATTCTTCTCCGAGTCGTAATCGCCACGCTGCTGGATATTCGAGAAGGTGGTACCCGGGAGGTTGTGGATAAGCCCCAGGTTCTGTGTGCTGAAAAAGCGTTCGACGGCACCTTTCCTTTGAGGGGCCCTTGAAGCGGGATACATGATCTCGATACCCAACTCGTTGAATCCCATGATGAGATCGCCCGCGTGAAATTCCGCTGCGTTGTCTGGGACTATTCGAGCCGGCAGCCCACGTGCCCACCATTCATTTCTCACTTTCGGAAAGCGCTTCAGCAATTCGGCTTTTGGACGGATTGAGCGTTCGATCACACGAAGCACGGTTTCCGTATTTGGCGCCGACAGGTGGAGCAAATATCCCATCACCATTCGAGAGAAGCGGTCGAGGACGATCGTCAGATAGGGGCGCCCAATGCACAGCCCCGAGGTTTCATCCACAAGCTGGACGTCCAACAAGGTGTGATCAATTTCCCAACGTTCCAAAATCTCATGGACACGTAGGACACCCGCCGCAACACGGTGCTTCTTGTCTGCTGCGTGTTTTCCGAGCCTCTCCTTATCCACAAGGTACGGATCCAGCTTGGCGATGTACCTTCGGACAGTCATTCCGCTTGGGATCTTGAGCTGATCCGAAGGCAAACGACTTTTGTTCCTCTCTTTTATCTGATCTTCGAATTCTGAAACGACCACGCTGACCGCTGGAATCGTATCCTGCAGGTAGGTTTTATTAATCACCCCTTCAAGAATAACTTCGAGCTCTCCCTGTATCGCGGCAGCCCGACCCTTTTTGGCATGCTGAGGGATAAGCTTTACTACGTTCTGGCCAATGTATTTGGCTGCCCAACGTCGAATAGTGGAAACCGAGGGTGCGCACGCATCCCCAATCTTTTTGGCGATATCTCTAAGTTTCTTGATCATGTCTTCGTCACCCGGTAGCTTGTATTTACCGCGCTTAGTTAGGTCGTCCAGATACTTGCGTCGACGCAATGCCTCATCTCCATGTTTTTTGGGGAAGCATGAAATATCTGGAGGGACGTTCCGCACATACGGAACCTTCCCAAGGTATGGCTGATCAGCGGAGATCTCGATCTCGCGCTTCTCGTAGGCCTCATAGAACTCCTTCTCGGATAGCTTCGTGGGCTCACCAAGCTCATCGAAAAAGAGCAGCTTCCGGTCAATAAGCCTCTTCTCAAGCACCATCAGTACGCCACGAACGATGACGACCAATTTCACCCTAAGGGAAAAGGTTTGCATGACGGTGCCCCCCTTGCAGGAAGACCGGGGAGTCAGTGTCAATTGACCTATCAAGGTCAATGCCCACCACCCCAAGGCCTAACAAGCGCCAGGCTTTCCCCTCACCAA
Source organism: Pseudomonas sp. FDAARGOS_380 (assembly GCF_002591235.1). Lineage (NCBI taxonomy): Bacteria > Pseudomonadati > Pseudomonadota > Gammaproteobacteria > Pseudomonadales > Pseudomonadaceae > Pseudomonas > Pseudomonas sp. FDAARGOS_380. Next base: position 1,873,853 of record NZ_CP023969.1, read on the forward strand.
CCACGTAGAGCAGATCTGCAACGGTCATAGGCGGCCATTCGTTGAAGGTCGCCATTACCTCCTCCAACGCCTGATGCGAAAGCTCTGGACCGCGCCGGTGATACATCAGCCTTCTAAGATTGGTAGCCAGGGGTTCAGCTTCAATTAACTTTTCAGTGATCACCGAAAAGTTACGGGCAGTGGCGTTGAAGTAGCGCTCAGCGGCATCCAGTCGCTGCCTGACGCTGGCAATCTTCAGTCGGTCGTGAGGCTTCACTTCAAACCACCACTCGCGCCCATCCGCGAGGAAAACCTGTACGTCTGGGTAATATTTGAAGTAGCCCTGGAGCGATGGAACACGTTCCTCACTGGGCTGCGGGACGTAGCCGATGACCGCAGGAGACAGCTCAAGAAGCCGAAAAAGAGCGCCTTCGAGCTGGGACTCCCAGGGCACAGGCTTTTTATTTTTGAGCGATGGGAAGTAGCCGCGGTAATGGTTGGACCGCCGCGTGACCACCTTTCGTACTGTCATGAAACACCTCCGAAAATCTCGAAACGAGCGCCGACGCTGCGCCAAAAAATCAAGGCGCAGGGCGGGCGAAGTGAGGCCTTTCGACAGGCAACACTGTGCCGTCGAGTAACCTCGCTAAGGTCGAAAAAATGGGAGAGGATTGACAGTCGCTTCGAAAAAGCAGACATTGCGGGTTCTGAGGACGCAAGTCTGCTTCGCTAAGCGCGGTCAGTCCTCTCGGGATTGATCGCGTTTTTCTACATTTTCAGGTCTCCTTTTCTCTCATTGGTCATGACTCTCATGACTGATCAGAATCTAAAGCAATCGGCTTGCTCTCTTTATTTCTAAACGGCCACTTCGTGATCGCTGGAGCAATTTGGATCAGGTCTGAAGCTCTCGCTTCAAACAGCTGATTTGGCTGAAAATCTTCAGTGCAAAGCGGAAAAGTTGGTCATAGATCTTATTCCAACATCCCTTCGAAATCTACAAAAAATCCAAAATGGCAACTTCCACCAAATTCCACTTCCATACTAAATTGTTCAAATTAATACTTAACACGTACGCTTAATTAACTATTAAGGTGTTCAAATATTAGTTTTAAAGTCCTCTCAATCTCTCTGCTGCTCAGATCCGCCCGCCGACCCTCTCAGCACTTCCAGCGCCCCATCAAATCACTTCCTCAAATCCCCCCATCTGCATCATTTTCCAATGAGCGGAGTAGGGCGCCCCGGCAGGAATTCCAGGCAAAAAAAAGCCCGCGAAGGCGGGCTTGATGGTGACCGACAGGGGCCATGGTTGAAGCCCGGCCGGTCATCTATTTGTGAAAGCGTGCAGCTTTTCTGTGAACCTACACTAATAATCAGAAGTCCAGGTTAGACACCGCCAAAGCATTGCTCTCGATGAAGTCACGACGAGGCTCGACCGCATCACCCATCAGGGTGTTGAAGATCTGGTCTGCGCCAATGGCGTCTTCGATGGTCACGCGCAGCATGCGACGCTGAGCAGGGTCCATGGTGGTTTCCCAGAGCTGATCCGGGTTCATCTCGCCCAGACCTTTATAGCGCTGGATGGTATGACGCTTGGTGCTTTCCGCCATCAACCAGTCCAAGGCTTCCTTGAACTCCTTGACCTGCTTCTTGCGTTCGCCACGCTGAATGTAGGCACCGTCGTCCAGCAGGGTGCTCAGTTGCGCGCCGAGGGTGACGACGGTCTTGTAGTCGTTGCTGCCGAAGAAGTCGCGGTTGAAGGTGACGTAGTTGGACAGGCCATGGGAGATCAGTTCGACCTCTGGCAGCCATACGTTACGTTCGCGGTCTTCACGCAGGCTGGCTTTGTACACCAGGCCAGACTTCTCCACAGTACGCAGGCGCACTTCGTATTGGGCCAGCCAATCCTGCATGGCGGCGTGATCGCCCAACTGCTCCAGGCTTACGGCCGGCAGGTAGATGAAGTGCTCGGTCAGCTCCTGTGGGTACAGGCGCGACAAACGCTTGAGCGTCTTCATGACCATGCGGAAGTCGTTGACCAGTCGCTCCAGCGACTCACCGGAGATACCCGGCGCTTCGTCATTCAAGTGTAGGCTGGCATCTTCCAGAGCCGACTGCGTCATGTACTCTTCCATGGCGTCGTCGTCTTTGATGTATTGCTCTTGCTTGCCCTTTTTCACTTTGTACAACGGCGGCTGAGCGATGTAGATATAGCCACGCTCGATCAGCTCCGGCAACTGACGGAAGAAGAAGGTCAGCAGCAGGGTACGGATGTGCGAACCGTCGACGTCAGCATCGGTCATGATGATGATGTTGTGGTAGCGCAGCTTGTCGATGTTGTACTCGTCGCGGCCGATACCGCAGCCCAACGCTGTGATCAAGGTGCCGACTTCCTGGGAGGAAATCATCTTGTCGAAGCGGGCCTTCTCAACGTTAAGGATCTTACCCTTCAACGGCAGGATGGCCTGGGTGCGACGGTTGCGACCCTGCTTGGCGGAACCGCCAGCAGAGTCACCTTCCACCAGGTACAGTTCGGAGAGGGCAGGGTCCTTCTCTTGGCAGTCAGCGAGTTTGCCTGGCAGGCCGGCGATATCCAGCGCGCCTTTACGGCGGGTCATTTCACGGGCCTTACGCGCGGCTTCACGGGCGCGGGCAGCATCGATCATCTTGCCGACGACCAGCTTGGCTTCGTTCGGGTTTTCCAACAGGAAGTCGGAGAAGTACTTACCCATTTCCTGTTCAACTGCGGTCTTCACTTCGGAAGACACCAGCTTGTCTTTGGTCTGGGAGCTGAACTTCGGATCCGGCACCTTGACCGAGATGATCGCCGTCAGGCCTTCACGGGCATCGTCACCGGTGGTGGCGACTTTATGTTTCTTCGCCAAGCCTTCCGCTTCGATGTAGGTGTTCAGGTTACGCGTCAGCGCGGAACGGAAACCCACCAGGTGAGTACCGCCATCGCGTTGTGGAATGTTGTTGGTGAAGCACAACAGGTTCTCGTTGAAGCTGTCGTTCCACTGCAGGGCGATTTCCACGCCGATGCCGTCTTCACGCTGGATGTTGAAGTGGAACACCTGGTTGACCGCAGTCTTGTTGGTGTTCAGGTATTCAACGAACGCACGCAGGCCACCTTCGTACTTGAACAGCTCTTCCTTGCCGCTGCGTTCATCCTTGAGGACGATGCCGACACCGGAGTTAAGGAAAGACAGTTCGCGAATCCGCTTGGCCAGGATATCCCAGCTGAAGTGGATGTTCTTGAAGGTTTCTTCCGAGGGTTTGAAGTGGATCTGGGTACCGGTGGTTTCACTGTCACCGACGATTTTCATCGGCTCCTGTGGCACGCCGTGGACGTAGGTCTGCTCCCAAATCTTGCCGCTACGGCGGACAGTCAGGATCAGCTCTTCGGACAGGGCGTTCACTACCGACACACCTACACCGTGCAAACCGCCGGATACTTTATAGGAGTTGTCGTCGAACTTACCGCCAGCGTGGAGCACGGTCATGATGACCTCTGCCGCCGAAACGCCTTCTTCTTTGTGCACGTCTACCGGGATGCCACGACCGTTGTCACGCACGGTGATGGATTCATCCGGGTGGATGATAATGCTGATGTCGTCGCAGTGACCGGCCAGAGCTTCGTCGATGGAGTTATCGACCACCTCGAACACCATGTGGTGCAGACCGCTACCATCATCGGTGTCGCCAATGTACATACCGGGACGTTTGCGTACGGCATCCAAACCTTTCAGCACTTTAATGCTGGTCGAGTCGTACGTGTTTTCTTCGCTCATGCCTTCACTCCCGATGGTCGTGGGTCTGGGTGATACGGCCTTGTTCCACGTGGAACAAAGCGACTGGCGTTTCCGTCTGCCAGCCTTCCCTCAATAATTCGTGGTCTACACAGGTGATAAACACCTGGCAGCGTAAGTCTTCCAACAAGCGGCATAGCGAGCGGCGGTGCTGCTCGTCGAGCTCCGACGGCAAGTCATCCACCAAATAAATACACTGACCGCGTCGAGCTTGGCTAACCAAATGGCCCTGCGCGATACGCAACGCACAGACCACCAACTTCTGCTGGCCGCGGGACAAGATATCCGCAGCATTGTGTGCACCTAATCTAAGGCGCAAATCAGCGCGTTGGGGTCCGGCCTGGGTGTGGCCGATTTGCTGATCCCGTTGCAAGGACGTTGCGAGCACTGCACTCAGCTCACGTTCTTTATCCCAACCCCGGTAATAACTCAGCGTCAGCCCCTCGAGGTCCAACAACTCGCTCAAGGTCTGCTCAAAGACTGGTTTCAAGGCTTTGATATAGGCGCGGCGGTATTCATCTATTTCGTCGCTGGCCAGGCACAGTTCACGGTCCCAGGCTGCTTGCGAAGCGGCGTCAAGTGTACCATGCCGCAGCCATGAGTTCCGCTGCCGCAGGGCCTTCTGCAGGCGCTGCCAAGTGGCCATAAAGCGTGGTTCCACGTGGAACACGCCCCAGTCGAGGAATTGCCGGCGGATTTTCGGGGCACCCTCCAGCAATCGAAAGCTGTCGGGGTTGATCAACTGCAACGGCAGGATCTCTGCCAACTGCGCTGCGCTGCGCGCATTTTGCCCGTCGATTCTGATCTGAAATTCCCCACCGCGATCACGCGATATCCCCAGGCTGCTATGACCGCCCTCAGCCAGTTCCACTTGGCCAAATACGGTGCAGGCCAATTGTTCGTACTGGATCACGGGTAACAGGCGGGCACTGCGGAAAGAACGCGCAAGCCCCAGCAGGTGGATGGCTTCCAGCACGCTGGTTTTACCACTGCCGTTGGCGCCATGGAGGATATTGATGCGGGGGGAAGGGGAGAAGGTCACCGGGTGCAGATTGCGCACCGCGGTGACTGAGACGCGACTGAGGGACATCTAGCTTCTGCTGAGCATGATTACAGGCGCATCGGCATGACAACGTAAGCCGAGTCGTCGTTGTCGGATTCTTGCACCAGGGCGCTGCTGTTGGAGTCCGACAGGATCAGACGAACCTGTTCGGTGGTCATCACACCCAGCACGTCCAACAGGTAGCTCACGTTAAAGCCGATTTCCAGCGATGCGCCGTTGTAGTCGACACCCACTTCTTCTTCCGCCTCTTCCTGTTCCGGGTTGTTGGCCTGGATTTTCAGTTGGCCGTTGGCCAGCTGCAGGCGAATACCACGGTACTTTTCGTTGGACAGAATCGCAGTACGGCTGAAGGCTTCACGCAGAGCCTGACGATCACCCACCACCAACTTGTCGCCGCCTTTAGGCAACACACGCTCGTAGTCCGGGAACTTGCCGTCTACCAGCTTGGAGGTGAAGGTGAACTCGCCGGTGGTCGCGCGAATGTGGTGCTGGCCCAACACGATGCTGACATTGCCGTCCGGCTCGGTGAGCAAGCGCGCCAGTTCAAGGATACCTTTGCGCGGAACGATCACCTGGTGACGATCCGGCTGACCGATATCGGCACGCATCGAGCACATCGCCAGGCGGTGACCGTCGGTGGCTACCGCACGGATGATGCCTTCAGAGACTTCCAGCAGCATACCGTTGAGGTAGTAACGCACGTCCTGCTGGGCCATGGCGAAACTGGTGCGCTCGATCAGGCGACGCAGCTTGCTTTGCTCCAGACTGCACGTCAGCGAGCCCGGACCTTCTTCCACGGTAGGGAAATCATTGGCCGGCAAGGTCGACAGGGTGAAACGACTGCGGCCAGCCTTGACCACCAACTTCTGCTCATCCACCTTGATGTCGATCAGCGCATCGTTAGGCAGGCTTTTGCAGATATCCATCAGCTTGCGCGCCGGCACGGTGATCTCGCCAGGTTCGGCGGGCTCTTCGAGCTGGACGCGACCCACCAGTTCGACTTCCAGGTCGGTACCGGTCAAGGACAACTGTTGGCCCTCGACCACCAGTAATACGTTGGAAAGCACCGGCAAGGTCTGTCGGCGCTCAACAACGCCTGCGACCAGTTGCAGGGGTTTCAACAGGGCTTCGCGTTGAATGGTGAAATGCATGGTCTAGTCCCTTGCCTTAATAAGCTGCGCTGGTGTCATCACGTAGTCAGTGTACGCAGCAGGTTCTTGTAGTCCTCGCGAATATCCGCGTCGGATTCCTTAAGTTCATTGATCTTGCGGCATGCGTGCAAGACCGTGGTGTGGTCGCGCCCGCCAAACACATCACCGATTTCCGGCAGGCTGTGGTTGGTCAACTCCTTGGAGAGGGCCATGGCAACCTGGCGTGGACGTGCGACCGAGCGCGAACGGCGCTTGGACAGCAAATCGGAAATCTTGATCTTGTAGTACTCGGCCACGGTGCGCTGGATGTTATCCACACTCACCAGCTTGTCCTGCAAGGCCAACAAGTCTTTCAAGGACTCGCGAATCAGCTCGATGGTGATATCGCGGCCCATGAAGTGCGAGTGAGCGATGACCCGCTTGAGCGCGCCTTCCAGCTCACGCACGTTGGAACGGATGCGTTGGGCGATGAAGAATGCAGCATCGTGCGGCAGATCGACTTTAGCCTGGTCGGCCTTCTTCATCAGGATCGCTACACGGGTTTCCAACTCCGGAGGCTCGACTGCAACGGTCAGGCCCCAGCCGAAACGCGACTTCAGACGCTCTTCCAGGCCTTCGATTTCCTTCGGGTAACGGTCACTGGTCAAGATGACCTGCTGGCCACCTTCGAGCAGGGCGTTGAAGGTGTGGAAGAACTCTTCCTGGGAACGTTCCTTGCGGGCGAAGAACTGAATGTCATCGATCAGCAAGGCATCAACGGAGCGGTAGAAACGCTTGAACTCGTTGATGGCGTTGAGCTGCAAGGCCTTGACCATGTCGGCCACGAAGCGCTCCGAATGCAGGTAAACCACCTTGGCATTCGGGTTCTTCTTTAATAGGTGGTTACCGACGGCGTGCATCAAGTGCGTCTTACCCAAACCTACGCCGCCATAAAGGAAGAGCGGGTTGTAACCATGCTTGGGGTTATCGGCGACCTGCCAGGCGGCCGCTCGGGCCAGCTGGTTGGATTTACCTTCGACGAAGTTTTCGAAGGTAAACGTGCGGTTCAGGTAACTGGTGTGCTTGAGCGCGCCTTCTACCTGCACAGTGCGTTGCTCGGAGCGCACAGGCGCCTGCTGGGAGCTGGCACCGGCCATCGGGTCGAAGCTGTCGCGGGACGGCTCCTCATTCTCCGGCGCATTTTTGCGCGACGAAGGTTTGGACGGCGCAGCTGTCGGTGCAGGTGCTGCGGCGACAGGCGCCACTGCAGCTTGGGCTTGCGACGCGGCGGCGGCCAATGGCGCATTCGGCGCGGCGCGGGGAGCTGAGCTGCGCTTGCTGCCTATTAATAAGGAAAGAGCAGGCGCCAGACCGTTGCCATGTTCGTCGAGCAATTCGAGAACGCGGCCCAGGTACTTCTCGTTGACCCAGTCGAGGACAAAACGATTGGGCGCATAGACACGCAACTCGTCGCCTTCGGCTTCGACCTGTAGCGGACGGATCCAGGTGTTGAATTGCTGGGCAGGCAGCTCATCGCGCAAAAGCTCCACGCACTGCTGCCAAAGTTCCACTGACACGGATATCCCCTAAGTTGAAAGCCGGTGAGGCAAAAACAGCCGCCATTGTAGCGGCCAGCCGTCCACTTATCCACATGTAGGTTGCTCACAGGCCACCCAAAATCAATGCCTTAACCGCAAAAAATGCGACCAGTGGTCTGTGCATAAGCTCTGTGGATAAACCCACCTAAGCTCGTTGTACAAGTGGGGTCGAAAGTCTGTGGGTAACCGGCTTGTGGATAACTGCCTGTTCCACACACAGCTTATCCGATAGCGCAGCACAGGCAGAGCACCGCTTCTCCCCCGTGTTGTCATTCTCTGTACAACACGTAAAACAAGGGCTGAAGGTAGTTATCCACAGATGATCACGCCTCTAGCTTTTATAAGCTTTACAGAAAAGCTTTAAATAACTTCCTTCTTTATTTTTATATCTATGGCATGTCGGATGGAAGCCAAACGGAGAGAAGGGCGTCAGGACCCCGTCGACATCTAATTAAAGGAAAAGCTGGTTGGAAATTGACCTAGAGGCTTGCTTTCTCTAGAATCGCCGGTCTCTTAAAACGGGGGCCATTCCGGCCCGTTGTGGACGAACCAGGTAACAACGCCATGAAACGTACTTTCCAACCAAGCACCATCAAACGCGCCCGTACTCACGGCTTCCGTGCTCGCATGGCTACCAAGAACGGCCGTGCTGTCCTGTCGCGTCGTCGCGCCAAAGGTCGTGCGCGTCTGGCAGTTTGATAATCCGGTACTGGTGGTGAGTCAGGACTTCAGTCGGGAAAAGCGTCTGCTAACCCCCCGGCATTTCAAGGCAGTCTTTGACTCCCCCACCGGCAAGGTTCCGGGGAAAAATCTCCTGCTCCTTGCGCGTAACAACGATCTTGATCACCCCCGTCTCGGGTTGGTGATCGGCAAGAAGAGCGTAAAGCTCTCCGTTGAGCGCAATCGCCTCAAGCGTCTGATGCGCGAATCGTTTCGCCTCCACCAGGACACTCTGGTTGGTTGGGATATTGTTATCGTCGCGCGCAAAGGCTTGGGTGATGTAGAAAACCCCGAATTGATTCAGCATTTCGGCAAGCTCTGGAAACGTTTGGCGCGTACCCACAAGCCAGCACCAGCAGTCAGCACCGAAACTGTAGGGGTAGACAGCCTTGATGCGTAAACTGGCAATCGTTCCGATCCAGTTTTATCGCTATGCCATTAGTCCTCTGATGGCCAGCCACTGTCGTTTCTACCCCAGTTGTTCCTGCTACGCGTTAGAGGCCATAGAAAATCATGGTCTTCTGCGCGGTGGCTGGCTGACCTTTCGTCGTTTAGGTCGCTGTCATCCGTGGAATCCCGGTGGTTATGACCCGGTTCCACCTATCCCTACCTCCCGTTCTTCTTCGATGGCCGAGTAATCATGGATATTAAACGCACAATCCTGATCGTCGCCCTGGCAATCGTGTCCTATGTCATGGTCCTTAAATGGAACCAGGACTACGGTCAGGCTGCCCTGCCGACTCAGAATGTTGCTACCAATCAGGCTGCGCCGGCTATTCCGGACACCCCGCTGGGTAACAATGCGTCCGCGAGTGCCGATGTTCCCAGCGCGAATGGCGAGACAAGTGCCCCGTTAGAAACGCCAGTGGTCACCAACAAAGACCTCATCCACGTAAAAACGGATGTGCTCGACCTGGCTATCGACCCACAGGGTGGTGATATCGCACAGCTGAAGCTGCCGCTTTATCCTCGTCGCCAAGACCATCCGGATGTGCCGTTCCAACTGTTCGATAACGGCGGTGAACGTACTTATCTGGCGCAAAGCGGCCTGACCGGCACCAATGGTCCGGATGCACGTGCTACCGGTCGTCCGGTTTATTCGACCGAACAGAAGACTTATCAACTGGCAGACGGCCAGAACCAGTTGAACGTCGACCTGAAATTCAGCCTCGACGGCGTCAACTACATCAAGCGTTTCAGCTTTACCCGCGGTTTGTACGATTTGAAGGTCACTTACCTGATCGACAACACCAGCGACAAAGCCTGGAGCGGCAACCTGTTTGCCCAGCTCAAGCGTGACGCCAGCTCCGATCCGTCTTCCAGCACCGCCACCGGCACCGCGACTTACCTGGGCGCCGCCCTGTGGACAAGTAACGAGCCGTACAAAAAAGTGTCGATGAAAGATATCGACAAGGGCACGCTGAAAGAAACCGTCCAAGGTGGTTGGGTAGCGTGGCTGCAGCACTATTTCGTGACCGCCTGGATCCCGAACAAGGGTGACGCGAACCTGGTTCAAACCCGCAAGGACAGCCAGGGCAACTACATCATTGGCTTCACTGGCCCGGCGTTGACCGTCGCTCCAGGTGCCAAGGCTGAAACCAGCGCTACCCTGTACGCCGGCCCTAAAAGCCAGGCCGTACTGAAAGAGTTGTCCCCAGGTCTGGAACTGACTGTGGATTACGGCTTCCTGTGGTTCATTGCCCAGCCGATCTTCTGGCTGTTGCAACATATCCACAGCATCGTCGGTAACTGGGGCTGGTCGATCATCTTCCTGACCATGCTGATCAAAGGGCTTTTCTTCCCTCTGTCGGCAGCCAGCTACAAGTCGATGGCGCGTATGCGTGCCGTGGCCCCGAAACTGGCCGCGCTGAAAGAACAACATGGCGATGACCGGCAGAAAATGTCGCAGGCCATGATGGAGCTGTACAAGAAAGAGAAGATCAACCCGCTGGGTGGATGCTTGCCGATTCTGGTGCAGATGCCGGTGTTCCTGTCGCTGTACTGGGTACTCCTGGAAAGCGTGGAAATGCGCCAGGCGCCGTTCATGCTGTGGATAACTGACCTGTCGATCAAAGACCCGTTCTTTATCCTGCCGATCATCATGGGCGCGACCATGTTCATCCAGCAGCGTCTGAACCCAACCCCGCCGGATCCGATGCAGGCCAAGGTAATGAAAATGATGCCAATCATCTTCACCTTCTTCTTCCTGTGGTTCCCTGCTGGCTTGGTACTGTACTGGGTGGTCAACAACGTGTTGTCGATCTCTCAACAGTGGTACATCACACGTAAAATCGAAGCGGCTACCCAAAAAGCCGAGGCGTAATTTACTCTGTGGATAGCCACTCAAGACGCCCCCTAGTGGGGCGTTTTGCTTTCCGTCACTTTTGTTCTGGAACCTGCTGATGAGCGCTCCTCGTGAAACCATCGCTGCTGTCGCCACCGCTCAAGGTCGAGGCGGCGTCGGTATCGTTCGAATTTCCGGGCCGTTGGCGGGCGTGGCAGCCAAGGCTATCAGCGGCCGGGAGCTGAAACCCCGTTATGCCCATTACGGCCAGTTCCTGGATGCCGACCAAAGCGTATTGGACGAGGGTCTGGCCATCTATTTTCCTGGGCCAAACTCGTTCACCGGTGAAGATGTCCTTGAGTTACAAGGGCACGGTGGTCCTGTGGTGTTGGACATGCTGCTGCAGCGCTGCTTGCAATTGGGTTGCCGCCTGGCCAGACCAGGGGAATTCAGCGAACGCGCATTCTTGAACGATAAGCTCGACCTGGCCCAGGCCGAAGCCATCGCCGATTTGATCGAAGCCAGTTCTGCACAGGCTGCACGTAACGCATTGCGTTCATTGCAGGGGGCTTTTTCCCTGCGTGTGCATAACTTGACCGAGCAGTTGATCAGTCTGCGCATCTACGTCGAAGCCGCCATTGATTTTCCGGAAGAAGAAATCGACTTCCTGGCCGATGGCCACGTATTGGCGATGTTGGATAAAGTCCGCGACGAGTTATCCACAGTGCTGCGCGAGGCCGGGCAGGGCGCCTTGCTACGCGATGGTATGACGGTGGTGATTGCCGGCCGGCCCAATGCCGGCAAGTCCAGCCTGCTCAATGCCCTGGCAGGGCGCGAAGCAGCCATCGTCACCGAGATCGCCGGCACTACCCGGGATATCTTGCGTGAACATATCCACATCGACGGTATGCCGCTGCACGTGGTGGACACCGCTGGTCTGCGCGATACCGACGACCAGGTGGAAAAGATCGGCGTGGAACGTGCGCTCAAGGCGATCAGCGAAGCCGATCGTGTGTTGCTGGTGGTGGATGCCACTGCGCCGGAAGCTGTGGATCCTTTTGCCTTGTGGCCCGAATTCCTTGAACAACGGCCAGACCCAGCCAAAGTCACCTTGATCCGTAACAAGGCCGACCTTACGGGGGAAGCCATCGCCCTGGAAACCAGTGAAGATGGCCACGTTACCATCAGCTTGAGCGCGAAATCAGCCGGTGACGGTCTGGAGTTGCTGCGCGAACACCTTAAAGCCTGCATGGGCTACGAACAGACCTCGGAAAGCAGCTTCAGTGCGCGCCGCAGGCACCTGGAAGCGCTGCGTCATGCCAGCGCGGCCTTGGAGCACGGGCGCGCCCAACTGACCTTGGCGGGGGCTGGGGAGCTGCTGGCTGAAGATCTGCGCCAAGCGCAGCAGCTGTTGGGTGAAATCACCGGGGCTTTCAGTTCGGATGACTTGCTGGGGCGGATTTTCTCCAGCTTCTGCATCGGCAAATAGTCGAGTTATCCACAACGACTACCAGTTATAGGACACCGTACCGAGCAAGGTACGGCTGTCGCCCCAATAGCAACGCCCTGCATCGTTGCAACCAGATACATATTCCTTGTCGAACAGGTTCTTGGCGTTCAGGTCCACCGACCAGTGTGGGTTGATCTGATAACCCAGTGCCGCATCCACCAAGGTGACGCTTCCTGCATCCAGCTTGCCGTAGAGCGTCGGCGCCGTGTAGGCAAAGGTACTGTCGAAATAACGTACACCGCCGCCCAGGGAGAAACCCTTGAGTTGGCCATCCAGGAAGCGATATTTACCCCACACCGAAGCCTGATTACGCGGCACGCCCGTCATTTGACGGCCTTCCACCAGCGAGGTGGCCGAATCCTTGGTTATCCGGGCGTCGGTGTAGGTATAGGCCGCCGTCACGTTGAAGTTGGCGCTGATGTTGCTGTTGACCTCGACTTCCACGCCCTTGGCACGACTTTCACCGACTTGGCGATAGCTGTTGGTGGTGGCATCCAGGTAGGTATCGTCCTGCTTGCGCAGGTCATACACCGACACGGTCATCGCCGTATCCCAGCCGATCGGTTCGTACTTAACGCCCACTTCGTATTGGCTGCTGGTGATCGGTTTCAACGGCGAGCCGGCATTGGAGATCTGCTGCACGGGGACAAATGCGGTGGAATAGCTGACATACGGCGTAAGGCCGTTGTCGAACTGGTACATCACCCCGCCCTGGTAGGTGAATTTACGATCCTGTGAGTTGATATTGCTTGATGGCTGGACCTTGTCGCGGTAGTCGCTGTCGACCCAGTCCTGGCGGCCGCCGAGCAGAAAGAGCCAATGGTCGTATTGGCTCTGGACCTGCGCATAAACGCCTTTCATCTGCTGTTCAAGCAAGGTGTTTTGCACCGCCAGTGGAGTGAGCGGGTCACGCAGGTACACCGGGTTATACACATCGATGGTGCCGGCGAAACCCGCATCCCAGTCTTGATTGAACGAGGTTCGGTCATAGCTGGCTCCCAATAGCACCGTGTTTTCGAGGCCGCCCACCTGGAACTTGCCTTCGAGCTGGTTATCCAGGGAATAGACCATCGATTTGTTGTAGCGGTCGTAGGCGTTCATGTTCAGCCGGGTGCCGAAGCCGCCGTTATTGAGTGTGCCTGGCCAGGTTTCATGCCGGTTGATGCGTGACTGCATATAGCGCGAGTTCTGACGGAACTGCCAATCGTCATTGAAGCTGTGGCTGAACTCATAGCCGGTGCTCCACGCTTCGCGTTCAAAGGTGTTCCAGTCCGGGTTGCCCAGCAGGGTGTGTTTGGACAGCTTGCCGTTGGGATTTGTAAGCAGAGTGCCGGCTGCGGGTAGGCCGAGTTCCAGGTTGGTATGGTCTTTCTGGTAGTTGGCCAGCAGCGTCAGGGTGTTGTAGTCGTCGAAGTTCAGGGTCAGGGATGGCGCGATATACAGACGATCGTCCGGGACGTGATCGGTCTGTGTGTCGGATTTACGCCCCAGCATCACCACTCGGCCCAGGATATTGTCACTGTTGTTGAGCGGGCCCGAGATATCCACACCCAACTGGCGTCGATTGTTCGAACCATAACTCACCTGCACCTCGCCCTGCGGGGTTGCAGTCGGGTGTTTACTCACCAGGTTAACCAGGCCGCCGGGTGCGTTTTCGCCATAGAGCAAGGAAGAAGGGCCGCGGAAAATCTCGACACGTTCCAGGCCGTAGGGTTCGCTGGTGGTGTCGTATCGATTGCCTTGAACTCGCAGGCCATCTCGCAGCAGGCCGTAGCCGTAATCGGTGGCGTTGAAACCGCGAATGAAAAACAGATCGCCTGCCAAGCCGTCGCCGGCCGCGAACGGTGGGGCGAAGATCCCCGGTACGTAGCCCAACACTTCTGTCAGGGTCTGGGATTTCTGATCCTTGATACGCTGGCCAGTGACAACGGACACCGAACGCGGAGTCTCGGACAGCGGTGTGCTGGTCTTGGTGCCGATGCGGCTGTTCTGAGCCTTGTAGCCTACATCCCCGCCGATCTCTTGATTGAAACCGCCCTGTTGATAAGCGCTCACGGTGGTAGGTGCCAAAGTCAGTTGGCCAGCAGGTGCCGCCTGTAATACATAGCTGCCGGGAGCCTGTGCGACCGCCTGCAGGCCCGAGTTCTGCAGCAGCAGCGCAAAGCCCTGGTCCACCGAGTAATCACCTTGCAGCCCTGGCGAATTCAAACGCGCGGTTTGCTGGGGGGAGAAGGACAGAATCACATTGGCCCTGGCGGCAAACTGGCTCAAGGCCTTGTCCAGAGGCCCAGCGGCAATTGCAAAGTGTTGCGTTGCGCTGGCGGCCATGACGGCGGTGGATAACAACACACCGGTCGTCGCGGTGATGAGCTGCAGACCGTAGGTCATACCATGGCAGGAAAGCCGTTTGCGGAGCGGGGTGGGAAGGCGCATAGGTGAGTAAGCCCTGAAGGTAGCGTCGTGATTACCTGTAGGGCCGCGCCAGGTCAAAAAAAGATAACCCCTCTGTGGATTATTTTTTCGGTCAGCCTATTCGGGTGACCGACACCCAATAGCGCGTAAAGTATTTCACTTGAATCGGCAGGCTCGCTTGCAGGTTAGCGAGGACGGCATCGGTTGAGTCCAGACGGAAGGTACCGGAAACACGCAGGCCCGCAGACGCTTGGTCGCAGTGCAAGACGCCCGGCCGATAGCGCGCCAACTCATCGATAACGTCTCCCAGCCGAGCATCGAGCACAATCAGTTGCCCATCGACCCAGGCTGCTTGTATACCGCCATACCCCTGGGTAGGGCGCACATCGCCCCGATCAAACTCTGCGCTCTCACCCGCGCCAAGGATTCGGTGACGTTCGGGTTGGTCGCCTGGGGACACTTCAACCCGCTCTTCCAAGACGCCAACCCGCGTGGCGTCCGGCAGTTGGCGCACAGTAAACCGAGTACCCAGCGCCTGTACCCGGCCTTGGCGAGTCTCTACATAAAACGGTAAGTGCCCACCCCGTTTGCCGGTGTGGATAAGTACTTCACCCTCGCGCAAACGAATCAAACGTTGGCGCCCGTCAAATGCCACATCGATAGCGGTATGAGTATTGAGATTGATCTGCGTGCCATCGGCCAGCTCGATGCGTCGCCTCTGGCCCACCGACGTCCGGTAATCAGCCCATACGTTACGCAGCGACGTATGTTGCTGAACGTTCCAACCCAGATAGCCACTGCCGCCGAGCACCAGCATCCACTTGAGTACCTGGCGCCGCTGTTGCGTGGTGGATAACGCGCGGCGCGTGAGGTCAGGGGGCAGGGCACCGAGGCTGCGCTGCAACTGCTCCATCTGGTTCCAGGCCGCCTGATGGGACGGGTCACGATTAAGCCACTGCTGCCAGGCTTGATGTTGTTCGGGCGTCGGTGGTTGCGACTGGAATTGCACATACCAACTGGCAGCGGCCTCGAATGTCTTGCGGTCGGGGCTGGCCATCACCGGCTGGCCATGAGCAGGGAGCACTCGGTGAGGGCGCGGATCATGTGTTTCTTCACGGTGGTCAGCGATACCTGCAGTTGATCGGCGATCTGTTGATAAGTCAGCCCTTCAATCTGTGCCAGCATGAAAATTCGCCGTGCCCGCTCACCCAGCCCAGACAGCGCTTTATCCACAGCCACCAGGGTTTCGATGATGATTGCCTTGTCTTCCTCACTGATAGCAGTGGCTTCAGGACGCTCTGCCAAGACCTGCCTGTAGGCCTGTTCGACGGCATGCCGGCGATAGCGGTCGATCACCAGGCCTCTGGCGATGGTCGCCAGATAGTCCCGTGGTTCAAGAATCTGCGCTGCGTGACGTCCACCGAGCATGCGCACGAACGTATCGTGGGCCACATCGGCTGCATCGCTGGCGTTATGCAATTTCCCCTTGAGCCACCCGCGAAGCCACGAATGATGTTGCTCATAGATGTGCTGGACCGCTGCGGTATGTGAAGAGGGAGGCATAGGCGCGACAAGGTAGGTTAATGATAATCGCTATTATTAACTGGCCCAGTGTTTTCCCACAATAGATCTCTTTTTGTCCTACCCAGGATTAATTCCTAGCATTGTCGTGGACGAAATGTGGCGTTTATGTGGATTAAGCCCTGTGAATAACCGCTCCTGAGCCCAGTTGATAACAAGGCCTGAAACCTGAGTAAAAACCCGTCTGTGGATAACCACCCGTTTAATCCACAGGCTTAAAGTACTTATCCAAGGGCCTCATTGGCAGATGATCACAGTGTTTTGAATCGCTGTACACATTGAAAATAAAGGGCTGTAGAGATCTATCCACAGAAAGTTCGCTCAGTATAAATAAACATAAAAACAAAGATTTAATAAATTTCTCTCTTTTAATTTCTATTGTCTGTGATTCATCCACAGCTGGTTAAATTTTGTGCAAAGGGTTCTTTAGGAAGGGCTAAGTCCCTATACTTGCCCGCAAAGCTCTAAAACCCTTTCAACAAACAATTCCTGATTACCTACATAAGCAGGCACGAGGTGCGTGGTGGATTTCCCTTCCCGTTTTGAAGTGATCGTCATCGGCGGCGGTCATGCCGGTACCGAGGCAGCACTGGCGTCAGCACGCATGGGCGTAAAAACCCTGTTGCTGACGCACAACGTGGAAACGCTCGGTGCCATGAGTTGCAACCCCGCGATTGGCGGGATTGGCAAAAGCCATCTGGTCAAGGAAATCGATGCCCTTGGCGGCGTGATGGCCATGGCCACCGACAAAGGTGGCATTCAGTTTCGTGTGCTCAACAGCCGCAAAGGCCCGGCCGTGCGTGCAACCCGTGCCCAGGCCGACCGTATCCTGTACAAGGCAGCGGTACGTGAAACCCTGGAAAACCAGCCGAACCTGTGGATATTTCAGCAGGCAGCCGATGACCTGATCGTCGAACAGGACCAGGTACGTGGTGTCGTCACTCAAATGGGCCTGCGTTTCTTCGCAGAATCCGTCGTACTGACCACCGGCACTTTCCTGGGTGGGCTTATCCACATCGGCATGCAAAACTATTCCGGTGGTCGCGCTGGTGACCCGCCGTCGATTGCTCTGGCAAAACGCCTGCGGGAATTGCCGTTGCGTGTCGGTCGCCTGAAAACCGGGACTCCGCCACGTATTGACGGGCGTTCCGTGGATTTTTCGGTGATGACCGAACAAGCCGGCGATACGCCGATTCCGGTCATGTCGTTCATGGGCTCTAAGGAACAGCATCCAAAACAGGTCAGTTGCTGGATCACCCACACCAATGCGCGTACCCACGAAATCATTGCCGCGAACCTTGATCGTTCGCCGATGTATTCCGGGGTGATCGAAGGCATTGGCCCGCGTTATTGCCCCTCGATCGAAGACAAAATCCACCGCTTTGCCGACAAGGAAAGCCATCAGGTCTTTATCGAGCCGGAAGGGCTGACCACCCACGAGCTGTATCCGAACGGAATTTCGACGTCGTTGCCGTTCGACGTGCAAATCCAGATCGTGCAATCGATTCGCGGTATGGAAAACGCACACATCGTGCGTCCGGGCTACGCCATCGAGTACGACTACTTCGACCCGCGTGACCTGAAATACAGCCTGGAAACCAAAGTGATTGGCGGCCTGTTCTTCGCCGGCCAAATCAACGGCACCACCGGTTATGAAGAAGCCGGCGCCCAAGGTTTGCTGGCCGGGACCAACGCAGCATTGCGTGCACAGGGCAAAGACAGCTGGTGCCCGCGTCGCGATGAAGCCTACATCGGCGTATTGGTCGATGACCTGATTACCCTGGGTACCCAGGAACCGTACCGGATGTTCACTTCTCGGGCGGAATACCGTCTGATCCTGCGCGAAGACAACGCCGACCTGCGCTTGACCGAAAAAGGTCGCGAGTTGGGCCTGGTCGATGACGCCCGCTGGGCGGCCTTCTGCAAAAAACGCGAAAGCATTGCGCTCGAAGAACAGCGTCTGAAAAGCACCTGGGTTCGCCCGGGCACGGAGCAGGGCGACGCCATTGCAGAAAAATTCGGCACGCCGTTGACCCATGAGTACAACTTGCTCAACCTGCTTTCCCGTCCGGAAATCGACTACGCTGGTTTGGTCGAAGTGACTGGCCAGGGCGCAGAAGATCCACAGGTTGCCGAACAGGTTGAGATCAAGACCAAATACGCAGGCTACATTGATCGCCAGCAGGACGAGATCGCCCGGCTGCGCGCCAGTGAAGACACCAAGCTGCCTGTGGATATCGACTACACCGGGATTTCCGGGTTGTCGAAAGAAATCCAAAGCAAGCTGGGGATAACTCGGCCCGAAACTCTCGGCCAGGCTTCACGTATCCCTGGCGTCACGCCGGCAGCCATCTCGTTGTTGATGATTCATTTGAAAAAACGCGGCGCGGGCCGTCAGTTGGAGCAAAGCGCTTGAGTTCGTTGGTCACCTCGCAACACGCCGAAGAGTTATCCACAGGAGCGCGCCAGTTGGGCGTGGCCCTGACCGAAGCCCAGCATGAGTTACTGCTGGGCTACCTGGCCCTGTTGATCAAATGGAACAAGGCTTACAACCTGACCGCCGTGCGTGACCCCGACGAGATGGTGTCGCGGCATTTGCTCGACAGCCTCAGCGTGATGCCGTTTATCGAAGACGGCCGCTGGCTCGACGTCGGCAGTGGCGGCGGCATGCCTGGCATTCCGTTGGCGATCCTGTTTCCGCAGGCCCACGTGACTTGCCTGGATAGCAACGGCAAGAAAACCCGCTTCCTGACCCAGGTCAAACTCGAGCTCAAGCTGGATAACCTGCAAGTTATCCACAGTCGTGTCGAAGCGTTCACGCCTGAACTGCCATTCAACGGGATCGTGTCCCGGGCATTCAGCAGCATGGAGAACTTCAGCAACTGGACGCGCCACCTGGGCGACCGTGACACCCGCTGGCTGGCAATGAAGGGCGTTCATCCAAGCGACGAGCTGTTAGCATTGCCGGCAGACTTCCACCTCGATAGCGAACACGCCTTGGCCGTACCTGGTTGCCAAGGCCAACGCCATCTGCTGATACTGCGCCGCACGGCATGATTGGGAACACAAGCAAGAATGGCTAAGGTATTCGCGATAGCGAACCAGAAAGGTGGTGTGGGTAAAACCACCACCTGTATCAACCTCGCAGCATCCCTGGTCGCGACCAAGCGTCGGGTGCTGCTGATCGATCTCGATCCACAGGGCAACGCCACCATGGGTAGCGGTGTGGATAAACACGGCCTGGAAAACTCGGTCTACGATTTGCTGATTGGCGAATGCGACCTGGCCCAGGCCATGCACTATTCCGAGCACGGCGGTTACCAACTGCTGCCGGCCAACCGCGATCTGACCGCGGCGGAAGTGGTGCTGCTGGAAATGCAGATGAAAGAAAGCCGTCTGCGCAGCGCCCTGGCGCCCATTCGCGACAACTACGATTACATCTTGATCGACTGCCCACCGTCGCTGTCGATGCTCACGCTTAACGCCCTGGTAGCCGCCGATGGGGTGATTATCCCCATGCAGTGCGAGTACTACGCGTTGGAAGGCCTGAGCGACCTTGTGGATAACATCAAGCGCATTGCCGAGTTGCTCAACCCGAAACTGCAGATCGAAGGCTTGTTGCGGACCATGTTCGACCCGCGCCTGAGCCTGATGAACGATGTGTCGGCGCAGCTCAAGGAACACTTCGGTGACCAGCTGTACGACACCGTGATTCCACGCAACATCCGCCTGGCCGAAGCGCCAAGCTATGGCATGCCCGCGCTGGCGTACGACAAATCCTCGCGTGGTGCCATTGCCTACCTGGCATTGGCTGGCGAGATGGTTCGCCGCCAACGCCGTAATTCACGCACCGCTGCAGCCCAGCCAACTTAAGGAACCCCCATGGCCGTCAAGAAACGAGGTCTCGGACGTGGACTGGATGCACTGTTGAGTGGTCCGACCGTCACATCGCTTGAAGAACAAGCGGTGCAGGCCGACGAGCGCGAGCTGCAGCACTTGCCGCTGGACCTGATCCAGCGCGGCAAATACCAGCCACGTCGGGACATGGACCCCCAGGCCCTGGAAGAACTGTCCAACTCGATCAAGGCCCAGGGCGTGATGCAGCCCATCGTGGTGCGCCCCATTGGCGGTGGCCGCTTTGAGATCATCGCCGGTGAGCGCCGCTGGCGCGCCAGCCAGCAGGCCGGCAAGGAAACTATCCCGGCGATGGTGCGCGATGTGCCGGATGAAACCGCGATCGCCATGGCATTGATCGAAAATATCCAGCGTGAAGACCTCAACCCGATCGAAGAGGCGATTGCGTTGCAGCGTTTGCAGCAGGAATTCCAGCTCACCCAGCAACAAGTGGCCGAGGCAGTGGGCAAGTCCCGCGTCACCGTGTCCAACTTGTTGCGTTTGATCGCGCTGCCGGAAGTGATCAAGACCATGTTGTCCCACGGCGACCTGGAAATGGGCCATGCCCGTGCGTTGCTCGGTTTGCCCGAAAATCAACAGGTTGAAGGGGCGCGACACGTTGTCGCACGAGGCCTGACCGTACGTCAGACTGAAGCGCTGGTGCGCCAATGGCTCAGCGGCAAACCTGCACCGGTCGAAACCGCCAAACCTGATCCGGATATCGCGCGACTCGAGCAGCGCCTGGCCGAGCGCCTGGGCTCTGCGGTGCAAATTCGTCACGGCAAGAAGGGCAAAGGGCAATTGGTCATCGGATATAACTCCCTTGACGAGCTTCAAGGCGTCCTTGCCCACATCCGCTGAAACATTTGCTTATGTAGCGCGTGATCGGAAATCACTACCCGACAGTTGAATAGGGGCTGAACCGCCCCTATACTCTGCGCGCATTTTGTCGGCACAAATTATGCCAAGTTATTGATTTCCGGCAGCCGACCATTGAGGAGCAAGAGTGATGGAAACCCGCACGCCAAACACGTTGCCGTTCCATCGCTTGGCTGTTTTTCCGGTTCTACTGGCTCAATTTGTCATTTTGCTGATCGCCGCATTGGCGCTTTGGTATTGGCATGGAGTCGTAGCCGGGTATTCAGGACTCTGCGGAGGCCTGATAGCCTTGCTGCCCAATATGTATTTTGCTCACAGGGCCTTTCGGTTTTCCGGCGCCCGAGCAGCCCAGGCTATCGTCCGGTCTTTTTATGCCGGCGAGGCGGGGAAACTGATTTTGACGGCAGTGCTGTTTGCACTGACCTTTGCAGGTGTGAAGCCATTGGCGCCGCTGGCTGTATTCGGCGTCTTCGTGTTGACCCAACTGGTCAGCTGGTTCGCTCCCCTGCTAATGAAAACAAGACTTTCGAAACCTTAGGGCGTTTGAGGCAACCATGGCAGAAACAACCGCTTCGGGCTATATCCAGCACCACTTGCAGAACCTGACCTTCGGTCAGCTTCCTAATGGCGGCTGGGGCTTTGCCCACACCGCAGCAGAAGCCAAAGAAATGGGTTTCTGGGCTTTCCACCTGGACACTCTGGGTTGGTCGGTCGCATTGGGCCTGATCTTCGTTCTGATTTTCCGCATGGCGGCGAAGAAGGCGACTTCCGGTCAGCCAGGTGCTTTGCAGAACTTCGTTGAAGTATTGGTCGAATTCGTCGATGGCAGCGTGAAAGACAGCTTCCATGGCCGTAGCCCGGTGATTGCACCGCTGGCACTGACCATCTTCGTCTGGGTGTTCCTGATGAACGCCGTCGACCTGATTCCGGTGGACTGGATTCCTCAGTTGGCCATGGCGATCTCCGGCGACCCGCACATTCCATTCCGCGCCGTATCCACCACTGACCCGAACGCTACACTGGGCATGGCTCTGTCGGTATTCGCGCTGATCATTTTCTACAGCATCAAGGTCAAGGGCATCGGCGGTTTCATCGGCGAACTGACCCTGCACCCGTTCGGCAGCAAGAACATCTTCGTTCAAGCCCTGCTGATCCCGGTGAACTTCCTGCTGGAATTCGTCACCCTGATCGCCAAGCCGATTTCCCTGGCTCTGCGACTGTTCGGCAACATGTATGCCGGCGAGCTGGTGTTCATTCTGATCGCTGTGATGTTCGGCAGCGGCCTGCTCTGGCTTAGCGGCCTGGGCGTAGTTCTGCAGTGGGCGTGGGCTGTGTTCCACATCCTGATCATTACCCTGCAGGCCTTCATCTTCATGATGCTGACCATCGTCTACCTGTCGATGGCGCACGAAGAGAACCATTAAGACCAGTCTCGACTAGTCTGATGTCCTTCCCGGTCAAACGGGAAGGTGGCCCAACAGGGCTATGAAACGATTTGTTTTACCGCTTTAAAATCTAAAAAACCTAAACCATACGACGTAAAAGTCGGGAGGAAAGATGGAAACTGTAGTTGGTCTAACCGCTATCGCTGTTGCACTGTTGATCGGCCTGGGCGCCCTGGGTACTGCCATTGGTTTCGGCCTGCTGGGCGGCAAATTCCTGGAAGGCGCAGCGCGTCAGCCAGAAATGGTCCCAATGCTGCAAGTTAAAATGTTCATCGTCGCCGGCCTGCTCGACGCCGTGACCATGATCGGCGTTGGTATCGCACTGTTCTTCACCTTCGCGAACCCCTTCGTTGGTCAACTCGCTGGCTAATCACTCGACTTTTCGAGTGATTGGGGTGATGGACAACGAATGAGCGAGGTGTTGGCGTGAACATTAATGCAACCCTGATTGGCCAATCCGTTGCGTTCTTCATTTTTGTAGTGTTTTGCATGAAGTTCGTGTGGCCTCCGGTCATCGCGGCTTTGCACGAACGTCAGAAGAAGATCGCGGATGGTTTGGACGCTGCCAGCCGTGCAGCTCGCGACCTGGAGTTGGCCCACGAGAAAGTGGGTCAGCAACTGCGCGAAGCTAAAGCACAGGCAGCCGAGATCATTGAGCAAGCCAAGAAACGCGGTAACCAGATCGTCGAAGAGGCTGTTGAAAAAGCCCGCGTCGAAGCTGACCGTGTGAAGGCTTCGGCTCATGCCGAGATCGAACAGGAACTGAACGGTGTCAAAGACGCGCTGCGTGCCCAACTGGGTGCTCTGGCCGTTGGCGGTGCTGAGAAGATCCTCGGTGCCACAATCGATCAAAACGCGCACGCGGAGCTGGTTAACAAACTGGCTGCTGAAATTTAAGCGAGGGCGATCATGGCAGAACTGACCACGTTGGCCCGACCTTACGCTAAGGCAGCCTTCGAGCACGCCCAGGCCCACCAGCAGCTGGCCTCTTGGTCAGCCATGCTCGGCCTGGCTGCAGCAGTGTCGCAAGACGACACCATGCAGCGCGTGCTCAAGGCCCCGCGCCTGACGAGCGCAGACAAGGCCGCCACTTTTATTGAAGTGTGCGGCGACAAGTTTGATGTGAAGGTGCAGAACTTCATCCACGTCATTGCCGAAAACGACCGTCTCCCGCTATTGCCGGAGATCGCCGCTCTGTTCGACCTGTACAAGGCCGAAGCAGAGAAATCGGTAGACGTTGAAGTGACCAGTGCTTTCGCATTGAACCAAGAACAGCAAGACAAACTCGCCAAGGTTCTCAGTGCACGACTCAATCGGGAAGTGCGCCTGCAAGCTTCGGAGGACGCATCGCTTATTGGTGGTGTTGTTATCCGTGCCGGCGACCTGGTTATCGATGGCTCGATTCGCGGCAAAATCGCGAAACTTGCCGAAGCATTGAAATCTTGAGTTTGAAGGGGCAGCAGAGCAATGCAGCAACTCAATCCTTCCGAAATAAGTGAAATTATCAAGGGCCGCATCGACAAGCTCGATGTGACCTCCCAAGCCCGTAACGAAGGCACTGTCGTCAGCGTATCTGACGGCATCGTGCGGATTCACGGTCTGGCCGACGTAATGTACGGCGAGATGATCGAGTTTCCGGGCGGCGTCTACGGTATGGCCCTCAACCTGGAGCAAGACTCCGTAGGTGCCGTTGTATTGGGCGCGTACACCAGTCTGGCTGAAGGCATGAGCGCCAAGTGCACAGGCCGCATCCTGGAAGTTCCGGTTGGTAAGGAACTGCTGGGTCGCGTTGTCGACGCACTGGGTAACCCTGTTGACGGTAAAGGTCCACTGGGCAACACCGAGACCGACGCGGTCGAGAAAGTTGCTCCAGGCGTGATCTGGCGTAAGTCGGTAGACCAGCCTGTACAGACTGGCTACAAGGCTGTCGATGCCATGATCCCAGTCGGCCGTGGCCAGCGTGAGCTGATCATCGGTGACCGTCAGATCGGTAAGACCGCTCTGGCGATCGACGCGATCATCAACCAGAAAGACAGCGGCATTTTCTGCGTCTACGTAGCCATCGGTCAGAAGCAATCGACCATCGCCAACGTGGTTCGCAAGCTGGAAGAAAACGGCGCCCTGGCCAACACGATCATCGTGGCTGCCAGTGCTTCGGAATCTCCTGCGCTGCAATTCCTGGCACCGTACTCCGGTTGCACCATGGGTGAATTCTTCCGCGACCGCGGTGAAGACGCGCTGATCGTTTATGACGATCTGTCCAAGCAAGCAGTGGCTTACCGCCAGATTTCCCTGCTGCTGCGCCGTCCACCAGGCCGTGAAGCTTACCCAGGCGACGTGTTCTATCTCCACTCCCGTCTGCTGGAGCGCGCATCCCGCGTTTCGGAAGAGTACGTAGAGAAGTTCACCAACGGCGCAGTGACCGGCAAAACCGGTTCCCTGACCGCACTGCCGATCATCGAAACCCAGGCTGGCGACGTTTCCGCGTTCGTTCCGACCAACGTGATTTCCATCACCGACGGTCAGATCTTCCTGGAATCGGCCATGTTCAACTCGGGCATCCGCCCTGCAGTGAACGCCGGTGTTTCGGTATCCCGTGTGGGTGGTGCCGCTCAGACCAAGATCATCAAGAAGCTCTCCGGTGGTATCCGTACCGCTCTGGCTCAGTACCGTGAACTGGCGGCATTCGCCCAGTTCGCTTCTGACCTGGACGAAGCGACCCGTAAGCAACTTGAGCATGGTCAGCGCGTTACCGAGCTGATGAAGCAGAAGCAATACGCCCCAATGTCGATCGCTGACATGGCGTTGTCGCTGTATGCCGCTGAGCGTGGGTTCCTGACCGACGTTGAAATCGCCAAGGTCGGCAGCTTTGAACAAGCGCTGATTGCTTACTTCAACCGCGATCACGCCGAATTGATGGCGAAGATCAACGTGAAGGGTGACTTCAATGACGATATCGACGCTGGCATGAAAGCCGGTATCGAGAAGTTCAAGGCCACCCAAACCTGGTAAGCCGCAGCGGGAGCCGCAAGGCTCCCGCTTGCTAACCTGATAGGTGTTACATGGCAGGCGCAAAAGAGATTCGCAGTAAGATTGCGAGCATCAAAAGCACGCAAAAAATTACCAGCGCCATGGAAAAAGTGGCGGTCAGCAAAATGCGCAAGGCACAAATGCGCATGGCTGCTAGCCGTCCTTATGCGGAGCGTATCCGCCAGGTAATTGGGCATCTGGCCAACGCCAACCCGGAATACCGCCACCCGTTCATGATCGACCGCGCAGTAAAGCGTGTGGGTTATGTGGTAGTGAGCAGTGACCGTGGTTTGTGCGGTGGTCTGAATACCAACCTGTTCAAGGCCCTGGTCAAGGACATGGCGGTAAACCGCGAAAACGGCGTCGAGATTGATCTGTGTGTTGTTGGTAGCAAGGGTGCGGCCTTTTTCCGCAACTTCGGCGGTAACGTCGTTGCAGCTATCAGCCACCTGGGTGAAGAGCCGTCGATCAATGACTTGATCGGCAGTGTGAAGGTGATGCTGGATGCGTACCTGGAGGGCCGGATTGACCGCCTGTCCGTGGTATCCAACAAGTTCATCAACACCATGACCCAGCAGCCAACCGTGGAGCAATTGATTCCACTAGTGGCGACTCCGGATCAGGAACTCAAGCACCACTGGGACTACCTCTACGAACCAGACGCCAAAGAGCTGCTTGACGGCTTGATGGTGCGCTACGTGGAGTCGCAGGTGTACCAGGCGGTGGTCGAGAACAACGCAGCTGAACAAGCGGCGCGGATGATCGCGATGAAAAACGCTACCGATAACGCCGGTGATCTGATCAGCGATTTGCAGCTGATCTACAACAAGGCGCGTCAGGCTGCGATCACCCAAGAGATCTCGGAAATCGTCGGCGGCGCTGCCGCGGTTTAACGGTTCAAATATTCAGAGGATCCAGCTATGAGTAGCGGACGTATCGTTCAAATCATCGGCGCCGTTATCGACGTGGAATTTCCACGCGACAGCGTACCGAGCATCTACAACGCGCTGAAAGTACAAGGCGCGGAAACTACCCTGGAAGTCCAGCAGCAGCTGGGCGACGGCGTAGTTCGTACCATTGCGATGGGTTCCACCGAAGGCTTGAAGCGCGGTCTGGACGTTGTCGACACTGGCGCTGCCATCTCCGTACCGGTCGGTAAAGCGACCCTGGGCCGGATCATGGACGTACTGGGCAACCCGATCGACGAAGCTGGCCCGATTGCCACCGAAGAGCGCTGGGGCATTCACCGCGCAGCACCTTCGTTCGCAGAACAAGCGGGCGGCAACGACCTGCTGGAAACCGGCATCAAGGTTATCGACCTGGTTTGCCCGTTCGCCAAGGGCGGTAAAGTCGGTCTGTTCGGTGGTGCCGGTGTAGGCAAGACCGTAAACATGATGGAACTGATCCGTAACATCGCCATCGAGCACAGCGGTTATTCCGTGTTCGCAGGTGTGGGTGAGCGTACTCGTGAGGGTAACGACTTCTACCACGAGATGAAGGACTCCAACGTTCTGGACAAAGTGGCACTGGTTTACGGTCAGATGAACGAGCCGCCGGGAAACCGTCTGCGCGTAGCCCTGACTGGCCTGACCATGGCCGAGAAGTTCCGTGACGAAGGTAACGACGTTCTGCTGTTCGTCGACAACATCTACCGTTACACCCTGGCCGGTACTGAAGTATCCGCACTGCTGGGCCGTATGCCTTCGGCAGTAGGTTACCAGCCGACCCTGGCTGAAGAGATGGGCGTTCTGCAAGAACGTATCACTTCGACCAAGGAAGGTTCGATCACCTCGATCCAAGCGGTATACGTACCTGCGGATGACTTGACCGACCCGTCGCCAGCCACCACCTTCGCCCACTTGGACGCCACCGTCGTTCTGTCCCGTGACATCGCTTCCCTGGGTATCTACCCAGCGGTCGATCCACTGGACTCGACTTCGCGCCAGCTGGACCCGAACGTGATCGGCCAGGAGCACTACGACACCGCTCGCGGCGTTCAGTACGTGCTGCAGCGTTACAAAGAACTGAAGGACATCATTGCGATCCTGGGTATGGACGAGCTGTCGGAAGCCGACAAGCAGTTGGTAAACCGTGCTCGTAAGATCCAGCGTTTCTTGTCGCAGCCGTTCTTCGTGGCTGAAGTCTTCACCGGTGCCTCGGGTAAATACGTTTCCCTGAAAGACACCATTGCTGGCTTCAAAGGCATCCTCAACGGTGACTACGACCACCTGCCAGAACAAGCGTTCTACATGGTCGGCGGCATCGAAGAAGCGATCGAGAAAGCCAAGAAACTGTAATCCTGGCGCCCGGAAACGGGCGCTCATCAGGTTGAGGCAATCAGATGGCTATGACAGTCCATTGCGATATCGTCAGCGCGGAAGGGGAAATTTTCTCCGGTCTGGTCGAGTTTGTAACAGCGCACGGTGACCTGGGTGATCTTGGTATCGCCATGGGGCACGCCCCGCTGATCACAAGCTTGAAGCCAGGTCCGATCACTCTGACCAAGCAAGGCGGGGAACGTGAGGTGTTTTACATCTCCGGTGGTTTCCTCGAGGTTCAGCCGAACATGGTCAAGGTACTTGCCGACACCGTGCAACGTGCTGGCGACCTGGATGAAGCCTCCGCTCAGGAAGCCGTCAAGGCTGCCGAGAAGGCGCTGAACGAAAAAGGCGCAGACTTCGACTACAGCGCTGCTGCAGTCCGTCTGGCCGAGGCCGCAGCCCAGCTGCGTACTCTCCAGCAGATCCGCAAGAAGTAAGCGGCCACGCCGTTTTGCTTGATGCGTGATTGATTAAAAAGGGTAGCCTCGGCTACCCTTTTTCTTTTTTTGCAAAACACTTCTTTGGTCTGAACCCGGACCGCCCAGGATTGGTAGCCATTCATGTCTCTTGAAATCGTCATTCTCGCCGCAGGCCAGGGCACCCGCATGCGTTCTGCCCTGCCCAAGGTACTGCACCCGGTTGCGGGCAACTCCATGCTGGGTCATGTTATCCACAGCGCCCGGCAGTTGGACCCACAGCGTATTCATGTGGTGATCGGCCATGGTGCAGACCTGGTTCGCGAGCGCCTCGCCGCGGACGATCTGAATTTCGTATTACAAGACAAGCAACTGGGCACCGGCCACGCGACCGCGCAGGCTGTGCCTTTCATCACCGCGGACACGGTATTGATCCTCTACGGCGATGTCCCGCTGATTGAAGTGGAAACCCTGCAACGCCTGCTCAAGCACGTGGTGCCTGGCCAGATGGGCCTGCTCACCGTTGAGCTGGATGACCCTACGGGCTACGGCCGCATTGTGCGCAACGCCGATGGCAAGGTCGCCGCGATCGTCGAGCACAAAGATGCCAGCGAAGCCCAGCGCGCGATTACTGAAGGCAACACCGGCATTCTCGCAGTGCCTGCCAACAAGCTCGCCGACTGGATGAGCCGCCTGTCCAACAACAACGCCCAGGGTGAGTACTACCTCACCGACGTCATCGAGATGGCCGTCAGCGATGGCCTGTTGGTCGCCACCGAGCAGCCCCACCACCCGATGGAAGTGCAGGGCGCCAACGACCGCAAGCAACTGGCAGAGCTGGAGCGCCATTATCAACTGCGCGAAGGCCTGCGCCTGATGGCCCAGGGCGTGACCCTGCGAGACCCCGCGCGTTTCGATGTACGTGGTGAAGTCACGGTGGGCCGCGACATCCTGATCGATATCAATGTGATCCTCGAAGGCCGCGTGATCATTGAAGACGGCGTAGTCATCGGCCCGAACTGCGTGATCAAGGACAGCACCTTGCGCAAAGGCGTGGTGGTCAAGGCCAACAGCCATATCGACGGTGCGGTGATGGGCGAGGGCAGCGATGCCGGGCCGTTTGCGCGCTTGCGTCCGGGTAGTGAGCTGGGGGCCAAGGCCCATGTGGGTAACTTTGTCGAACTGAAGAACGCTCAGCTCGGCGAAGGCGCCAAAGTCGGCCACCTGACTTACCTGGGCGATGCCGTCATCGGCGCCCGCACCAACATCGGTGCCGGCACCATCACCTGCAACTATGACGGTGCCAACAAGTACCAGACCACCATTGGTGAAGACGTGTTCATCGGCTCCAATAACTCGCTGGTTGCTCCGGTGACCATCGGCGATGGTTCCAACACCGCAGCGGGCTCAACCATCAACCAGGATGTGGATAAGTCCCAACTGGCCGTTGCCCGCGCTCGCCAACGCAACATCGACGGCTGGAAACGCCCGGTCAAAATCAAAAAGAGCTGAGTTAGCCACAATTCGATAGATTGGGGCGCACTCCTGTGGGAGCTGGCTTGCCTGCTCCCACAATTGATTTGTGGTGACTTAAAAATATTCCATGCCCCGCTTGACGATCTTTCGCTAATAGGTTTTGATTGCCTTCGTTATCTTTCGAAACGAAACTTATCACTACCATGTCGAAACGAAACACCCCCCAACGACGCCACAACATCCTGACCTTGCTCAACGAACAGGGCGAAGTCAGCGTGGACGAATTGGCCAAACATTTCGAAACTTCGGAAGTGACCATCCGCAAGGACCTTGCCGCCCTCGAAAGTAACGGCCTGCTCCTGCGTCGCTACGGTGGCGCAATCACCATGCCCCAAGAACTGGTGGGCGACGCTGCCCAGCCGATCTCGGCCTACAAGCGCGCCATCGCCCGTGCGGCCGTGCAGCGTTTGCGTGAACATGCGCGCATCATCATCGACAGCGGCAGCACCACCGCCGCGATGATTCCCGAACTGGGCCATCAACCGGGCCTGGTGGTGATGACCAACTCCCTGAACGTAGCCCGCGCCTTGAGCGAACTGGAACATGAACCGGTGCTGTTGATGACCGGTGGTACCTGGGACCCGCATTCGGACTCGTTCCAGGGCCAGGTCGCCGAGCAGGTGCTGCGTTCCTACGACTTTGATCAATTGTTCATCGGTGCCGACGGCATTGATCTGCAGCGCGGCACCACCACCTTCAACGAGCTGCTGGGTTTGAGCCGTGTGATGGCCGAGGTCGCCCGTGAAGTGGTGGTGATGGTCGAATCCGACAAGATCGGCCGCAAGATTCCCAACCTGGAGCTGCCCTGGAGCAGCGTCCATACCCTTATTACCGATGATCGCCTGCCGCTTGAGGCCCGCGACCAGATCCAAGCCCGCGGCATTACGCTGATATGCGCGGCAATCATCTAGGAGAAGCACCATGTGTGGAATTGTTGGCGCAGTCGCCGAACGTAACGTTACTGCCATCCTGATCGAAGGCCTTAAGCGCCTTGAATACCGCGGCTACGACAGCGCCGGTGTGGCCGTCTTCACCAACGCCGGCAAGCTGGAGCGCATGCGCCGCCCGGGCAAGGTCAGCGAGTTGGACCAGGCCCTGGCCGGTGAGCCGCTGGTAGGGCGCTTAGGGATCGCCCACACCCGTTGGGCCACCCACGGTGCACCGTGCGAGCGTAACGCTCACCCGCACTTCTCCGGCGACCTGGCGGTGGTGCACAACGGCATCATCGAAAACCACGAAGTGCTGCGCGAACAGCTCAAGGGCCTGGGCTACGTCTTCACCTCGGACACCGACACCGAAGTGATCGCCCACCTGCTCAACCACAAGCTCAAGGACCACAGCGACCTGACCACCGCCCTCAAGGCCACGGTCAAAGAGCTGCACGGTGCCTACGGCTTGGCCGTGATCAGCGCCAGCCAGCCTGACCGCGTCGTGGCAGCCCGCAGCGGCAGCCCGCTGGTGATCGGCCTGGGCCTGGGTGAGAACTTCCTCGCCTCCGATCAACTGGCCCTGCGCCAGGTGACCGACCGCTTCATGTACCTGGAAGAAGGCGATATCGCCGACATCCGCCGTGAAAGCGTGCAGATCTGGGACGTGAATGGTCAGTCCGTCGAGCGCGAAGCCGTACAGTACCGCGACGGTGCCGAAGCCGCCGACAAAGGCGAGTTCCGCCACTTCATGCTCAAGGAAATCCACGAGCAGCCGTCCGTGGTACAGCGCACCCTGGAAGGTCGCCTGAGCCAGAACCAAGTATTGGTGAACGCTTTCGGCCCGCAAGCCGCCGAACTGTTCGCCAAAGTGCGCAATGTGCAGATCGTCGCCTGTGGCACCAGCTACCACGCTGGTATGGTGGCGCGTTACTGGTTGGAAGAACTGGCCGGCATCCCGTGCCAGGTCGAAGTCGCCAGCGAGTTCCGCTACCGCAAAGTGGTGGTGCAACCCGACACCCTGTTCGTGACCATCTCCCAATCCGGCGAAACCGCCGACACCCTGGCCGCCCTGCGCAATGCCAAGGAACTGGGCTTCCTCGGCAGCCTGGCCATCTGCAACGTCAGCATCAGCTCCCTGGTGCGTGAATCCGACCTGACCCTGCTGACCCAGGCCGGTCGTGAAATCGGCGTAGCCTCCACCAAAGCCTTCACCACCCAACTGGTGGGCCTGTTGCTGCTGACCCTGTCCCTGGGCCAAGTGCGCGGCACCCTCGCCGAAGGTGTCGAAGCCACCCTGGTGGAAGAACTGCGCCGCCTGCCGACCCGCCTGGGCGAAGCCTTGGCCATGGACAGCACGGTGGAAAAAGTCGCCGAACTGTTCGCCGACAAAAACCACACCCTGTTCCTCGGCCGTGGTGCGCAGTACCCGGTGGCGATGGAAGGCTCGCTGAAACTCAAGGAAATCTCGTACATCCACGCCGAAGCCTACCCGGCCGGTGAGCTGAAGCACGGCCCGTTGGCCCTGGTGGATGACGACATGCCAGTGGTCACCGTGGCGCCGAACAACGAACTGCTGGAGAAGCTCAAATCCAACCTGCAGGAAGTGCGCGCCCGTGGCGGCCAACTGATCGTCTTCGCCGATGAAAAGGCTGGCATGACCAACGGTGAAGGCACCCACGTCATCAACATGCCGCACATCCACGACACCCTGTCGCCGATCCTTTACACCATCCCGCTGCAATTGCTGTCGTACTACGTCGCCGTGCTCAAGGGCACCGACGTGGACCAGCCGCGTAACCTGGCGAAGTCGGTGACGGTGGAGTAAGCCTTACTGACGTACCCAAAAGGGGCTGTTTTCAACAGCCCCTTTTTTCGTTTTGGATTCGCTCAATTCAAGGATGCCTATTTCAGGTAAGCGCAGATCCCCTGTGGGAGCGGGCTTGCCCGCGAAGGCGGCGTGTCAGTCGCTGCATCTGTTACTGCCCCACCGCTTTCGCAGGCAAGCCAGCTCCCACATTTTGATCTCCATCGGGTTTGTGAAAGGGGTGGCTCAGGTCCACCAGTAGCGTACGAGGTGAAAGAAGATCGGTGCCGCGAAGCACACCGAGTCCAGCCGATCCAGCATCCCGCCATGCCCTTCGATCATGTGCCCCCAGTCTTTCACGCCGCGGTCGCGCTTGATCGCCGACATCACGATCCCGCCGGCAAACCCCAGCAAGTTGATCAGCAGCGCGATCAAGAATGACTGCCAGGGATTGAACGGTGTGGTCCACCACAGCGCTGCGCCGATCAGCGACGACAACAGGATCCCGCCCACAAACCCTTCCACGGTTTTCGACGGCGACAGGTTGGGCGCGATCTTGTGTTTGCCGAACAGCTTGCCGCACACGTACTGCAGCACGTCCGACAGTTGCACCACGATCACCAGATAGGCGATCAGCAGCAGGTTACGGCCTTCGTAACCCGGTATGTCCAATGTCAGCAGCGCCGGGACGAAGGACACGCAGAACACGGCGATCATCAAACCCCATTGCACCTTCGATGCACGCTCCAGGAAGTGCGTACTGTCGCCGCCCAGAGAGGCGAGGATCGGTAGCAGCAGGAACACGTACACCGGGATGAAGATCGAGAACAGCCCATACCAGTCGGCGTAGATCAGCAGGTATTGCAACGGCAGGGCCAGGTAAAACGCGGCCACCAGGGCCGGGTAGTCGCTGCGTCGAGTGGGCGTGAGGGTAAGAAACTCGCGCAGGGCGTAGAACGACACCGCGTAGAACAACAGGATCACCGCGCCGGTGCCGAGCCAGAAGGCGATGCCGATGACTACCACCATTACCCACCAGGCGTTTATGCGGGCGTTGAGGTTGTCGATCACGGCATTCGGGTTGCCGCGGGTGCGCAGCTTGAGGATCAGGCCGATCAGCGAGGCGATCACCAGGATCGCGCCGATGCCGCCAAATAACATCAGGGTTTGGCTATCCATCTCAGGAATGCTCCGGGGCAAGGGCGAGCAGGGCGTCGCGGCTGCGGGCAAGGAAGGCGGCTTTGTCTTCGCCTTCTTCCAGTTGCAGGGGCGCACCGAAGCTGGTGGTGCATAACAAGGGCAGTGGCAATACGCGACCCTTGGGCATGACCCGGTTCAGGTTGGCTATCCACACGGGGACCAGCTCGGCCTGTGGGTAACTCTTTGCCAAGTGATACAAGCCGCTTTTGAACGGCAGCAAGCCATCCTCCAGATTGCGCGTGCCTTCGGGGAAAATGATCAGCGAATCGCCGCCCTCCAACGCCGCAAGCATGGGCTGCAGAGGGTTATCCACAGGGTCCTTGCGCTCACGGTCGATCAGCACGCCATTGAACACTCGATTGATGATGTAGCGGCGCAGCGCACTCTTGTTCCAGTAATCACTGCCGGCCACTGGGCGCGTGAATTTGCGCAGGTTCTGCGGCAGCGATGCCCATACCAGCACGAAGTCGCCGTGGCTGCTGTGGTTGGCAAAGTAGATACGCTGCACCGGTACCGGCGCGCACCCCAGCCACAGGCTGCGGGCGCCGGTGACGGTGCGGGCCATGGAGGTAATCAGCGTGGCGACCACGGGTTCGAACATGGGAATTCCTTATCCGGCGAAAGGTAGCCAAGGGCTGGCGAGGATGACGCCCAGGGTCAGCAGCGCTTGCGCGCCCAGCAGCCAGGCTTGTTTACGCAACAGTTTGAGGGCGCCACGGCGGCGTTCAGTCCAGGGGCGACCGGCTCGTTTGGGCGATTGCAGGCCAAGCGTCTGCAGGGCCTGGTCCAGGTCTGGCGTGCGGGTAACGTCGCGAGCCAGCAGGGCGAACAAGTCGGCGTCGAAGGCCACCCGCAGCGCCCAATACTTTTGCAACAGCCCCAGCACAATCATCCACAGGGCCAACAGCAAGCAAATGGTGGAAATACTGGCCAGCAACAATTGGGCGAGGCCGAACAGCACACCGAGCAGCGTCAGCCCTGTGGATAACTGATCCAGTGATCGGCCACGGCGCAACAGGCTGGCGACGACCTGAAGTTCCATATCAGCAGGCATTTGGCAAACCCTCCAACGCTTGACGGTGTGCGGGGTGCAGGACCACATCGGCCCGCGCTGTACGAATAATAGCCAGCGCTTGCTCAACCGTGGCGGCGCGCCCCGTGTTCAACAGCCAGGCGGCGACGGCGGTGGCGCTGCGTGAGTAACCGAGGGCACAGCACACCAACAGCGGGCCGCTCGCTTGCAGGCGTTCAATGGCGTGGGCGGCGTTCAGGCATTCATCGGGGGTTGGGGCGATCAGGTCCAGCACGGGCACGCAGACGTAAGCACGGCCTTGTGGATCCATCGGCAGTTCGGCGCATAAGTCGACGATGCTCGCGAATGAGCGCTGTTCACCGGTTGTAGGAATGCGCCCAAGCCAGACGTTATCCACAATCAGGTCCGGCTGTGGATGTTTGCGTGTCCACAGCCGCGAATTGATCCAGGCGCCCGCCCGATAAGGTGCATACAACCAGCGTGCGGCAGGCGTAAGTTTGCCATCCCCGCGTTTTTGAAAGCCTGGTGCGCCCAATACAAGGTAATTGGCCGTAATCAACCCCAAGGAAACCGCTGGCCATAGTAGCCATAGCCACACGCCGCCGAGTACCCAGGCCAGCGCCGCCAGGACCAAGGCACCCAACCCATAGCGCATTCCCAGCCGCCGACGCTGGGAGTTCCGCGTCAATCGCGCGTTCAATAATGGGCTGGGATGCGCTACAGGCCATAACCACACGCACAGCCATCCCGCGAGGGCGCCTGTGGGTAAGTCGATAAAGTGATGTTGATAAGTGGTCAGCACCGAAACGCCGATCAGCGCGAACCAGCCATGCACCACCCAGCGCCAGAATCCTTGAGTGTGCTGCTGGTACATCACCCACAGAATCACCAGCAGGGCGATATGCAGCGAAGGCGCCTGGTTGAAAGGCTTGTCAAAACCGGCCAGCACCGCGAACAACCAACCGAACACGCCGTCCAGTTCCGGCCGCTCAAACGTGAAGCGCAGGGGCCAGATCAGAAAGCAACTCACGGCAATCACCTGCGCACTCAGCAGGCGCAGCGCATGCTGCTTGAGCTCATGGCGCGTGTTGGGCAGCAGCAACGAGAAGCCGTAAAGCAGGTCGATGGACCAGTAGGGCACGATGGTCCAGGCCCAGAACGGCATGTGGCTTTCCCAGCCGAACACCAGCGTGCCGACGTCACTGCGCTGGCTGGTGACCCAGGTGGCAAAGCCGTAGGTGCTGAAAAACAGCGGTGCCAAGAGCAGCAGCCAGAGCACCGCAGGTTTCAATAAACCGGGTTCGCGCATGTTCAGATCTTCTGTGCCAGGGACACGGTGAAAATGCCCCACTCATCCACGCGCTGGGTGACCTTGCGAAAGCCCGCCGCTTCGACGAGTTGGTCCATTTCCGCCTGGCTGCGCCGGCGCATCACCCAGGCCTGGCCCTGGCGGTGGCTGGTGAGCGCGCGGGCAATCAGCTCCAACTGCGGGTGCCACGGTTGGCCGGTGTAGACCAGGTAACCACCTGGCTCCACAGCTTCGGCCAGGCCCGCCAGCGAGCCGCCGACCATGGCGTTGTCGGCAAACAATTCGTACAGGCCGGACACCACGGCCAGTGTCGGCTTGGGGTTCAGGGCAGCCAGGTCAGCGCGGTCGAACGCATCGCCTTTGACGAACTGGGCGATGTCCCCCAGGCCCTTCTCGCGAATCAGCGCGCCACCGTCGCGCACGTTGATGTCGCTGTAGTCGCGCAGCAGGATCGATTCCGGCAGCGGCGATACGCCTTGCAAGGCTTCCAGGATGTAGCGGCCGTGGCCGGCGGCGATGTCGACAATGCGCACTTCGCGTTGGTCATCACGCAGCTTGGCCATGGCCAGGCGCAGCAATTCCTCGACGTTCAGCTTGCGCTGGCGAATACCGCGCCAGCCAATGGAGTTGAGGTAATTGGTGTCGATCATCCGCCCCAGCCCGCCCTTACCGGTAGGCTTATTGCGATACACGTAGTCGAGCGTGCTGCCGGAGTCGAAACCGGTATCGAAGCCCAGCTTCACCCCGTCCGACAGGTTCTTACCCAAGCCCATGCTGGCGCGGGTCATGCGCCAGTACAGGTCGCGCAGGGAATTGCGCGGCAGCGGCGCGGCCAGGGATTCGGACTCGGCGCAGGTGGCGCCGAGTTTGTCGGCGTCCAGCAGGCTGGCGCGGTCCAGCGGGTGGGTAAAGTTCTGCAGGATAAAGCGTTTGGCGCTGTTCACGGCCACGGCGCGATCACGTTCGCCGAGGGTGTCGTGGAAAAAGCCGGGGAGGATATGCAGCTCTTTTTTCAGGCTGCCGAGGCGGTCGAAAAACTGCTGCTGGGGTTTACGGTGCACCACAAAGTCGGAGCCGGAGATAAGCAGTTGGGTCGGCACCTGGATCGCCTGGGCGTCGGCGACAACCCGGTCGGCTGCTTCGTACAGGCCCAGCAGCACATTCACCGAAATGGCCTTGGTGATCAGTGGATCGTTGTCGTAG
This sequence comes from Pseudomonas sp. FDAARGOS_380, assembly GCF_002591235.1. Taxonomy (NCBI): domain Bacteria; kingdom Pseudomonadati; phylum Pseudomonadota; class Gammaproteobacteria; order Pseudomonadales; family Pseudomonadaceae; genus Pseudomonas; species Pseudomonas sp. FDAARGOS_380. The sequence continues at coordinate 1,910,935 of NZ_CP023969.1, forward strand.
GACGCCACGCGTTCCGGGTCATGGCTGAGGAACTTGGCCTTGACGTAGCTGTTGACGAAAAAGTTGCCACGAAACTTGCGCATCAGTGCCAGGCCGGGGCGGGCGAAGGGCACGTACAGCTTGACCTTGAAGGCAGGCGAGGCGAGCACCAGGGCGCGGATTTTCGGTGCGTAGTCATGAACCCAGGTGGCCGCGATCACCGCGCCGACGCTTTGGGCGATGACGGCGATGTCTTCCTCTTCGATGCCGTAAGTGGCATTGATGTGGTCACAGAACGTCTGCACGTCGCGGGCGCTGGTGGCAAAGCTGGGGCTGTCGCCGCGCTCGCCGGGGGACTGGCCGTGGCCACGGGCGTCCCAGGCGAAGAAGTCGAATTCAGGCAGGCCCAGTTCATCCACCAGGTGGGCAATACGCCCCGAGTGCTCATGGCCGCGATGGAACAACAGGATCGCCTTGCGCGGCCCGGCGCCTGCCGGGGCCGGCCAGTGCCGGTAGAAAAGCTCGACGCCATCATGGGTACTGAAGGTGTGCTGTTGCTGTTCGCGCATCGCAAAATCCTTATGCAGAAGGGAGAGATTGTTGTTCTTTGAGGCCCTGACGCACCCGGTTGACCAAGGTGTAGGCGAGCAGGGCGGCCACCAGCCACATCACTGCCTCAACCCAACCGGCGCCGAGCCAGCCCAGCGCCACGCCAGTGGCCAGCACCCCGAGTACGAACGCCCGATCACTCTTGCCCATGGGCCCGTCATAACGACGCGACGCGCCCACCATCGGCCCCAGCACCCCGGCGTATTCGCTGAATACCGCCAGCAGCGTCACCAGCAACACCGGCGCCAGGCTCACCTCGGGGATCAAGGCAAAGGGCAGGATCAGCGCACTGTCGGCGATCACATCGCACAGTTCATTGAGATAAGCACCGAGGCGCGACTGCTGGCCGAATTCCCGGGCGAGCATGCCGTCGATGGCATTGAGGGCCATGCGCACAATCATCCACAGCGGGATCAGCGCAAACAGCCAGAGGTGTTGGGCAAAGCCCGCGATCAACAGCCCCACCAGCACGGAAACAACCCCGGCCAGCACGGTGATCTGGTTGGCGGTGGTGCCGTTGTCATAGAGGCGCTGCACGAGAGGGCGCAGCAGGTTTTGAAAACGCGGTTTGAGTTGGTAGATGGAAATCATGGGGGGTGGCGCTTCCTTGTCCGTGAACCCGCGAAAAACTGTTCTGAAGTGTGCCGACTAATCGCAGCCGACACCAGTGATGGCTCGTGTTTATAGGGGGTTAGTCACATTCTCAGCACAACGAGGGGCCAATGTAGGAGCGAGCTTGCTCGCGAAAAACTCACAGGCGCCGCGTTTATTCAGGAAGCCCGCGTTATCGTTGACGTTTTTCGCGAGCAAGCTCGCTCCTACGGAAGGCACGCCTGTTTTCACCGGGGGTTCGAACAAAAATTTCACGCTTCGTGTTATATCGTAACGAATTGTGTACAAGTGGGCGTTGAGCAGATGCAAGTGGATCTAGAGGCTGACGGGGCTTCGGTTGAAGGCCTCGCGCGTTTTCAGCAGGGGCTGTTCCACGCCCGTCGATTGCGCCAAGCCGGTATCGGCCTGACGACCCTGGCCCTCAGTGGTTGGATATTGGCGCTGTTCGTAGCGTTGTTTGCACCCCTGTCGATCTGGCCGGTGGTATTGATCAACTGCGCCTCGGCCTTGCTGCTGCTGGTGGCCGGGTTGCAGTCGGCCTGGTGGGTGGCAGATTGGCGCGCCCAGGCGCTGGAGGCGCCAAGCGGCGAGTTGATCGAACCTGACAGCGAGGCCATTTCTTGGCACAAGGGCCTGATCAACCGATTCGGCAATGGCCTGTTGGCGCAGATTGGCGCGCCGGTGCTGTGGTTGGGCGGCTGGTCGCTGTTGGCGCTGGTCAGCATCCTGCAGTTCTGGAACCTGGGCTTGCCCGCTGCCGCCATCGGGCAATCGGCAAGTATTGGCGCAGCGCTCGCATTGGCCCTGGCGTTTGGCCTGCTGGTATTCGAACGCCGCCTGGCCCAGGAAACTGCCGCCCAATGGCCGGAAGCCTCACAGTTGGCGCAGTTGAGCCGGATGGCAATTATCTGCCTGGTGCTCAGCGCGATCTGCCTGCTGTTTGCCAGTGCAGAGTCGGTCTGGCCGTTGCGCCTGGCCACTCTCATGGGGCTGTTGCCGGCGTTGGTGGCGTTGGAGTTCCTGCTCAGGGGCGTGCTCTCGCTGTTCAGCCCGCGCCAGCCGCGCCTCGAACCGCGCCTGATGGCGCAGAGTTTTATCGCCGGCCTGCTGCGTTGGCCGCCGCAGCCCTTGCTGGCGTTGCAGCATGAACTGCACAACCGTTTTGGCATCGACCTGCGTCAGATCTGGGCCTTTACCTACATGCGCCGGGCGTTTTTCCCGGTGCTGCTGGTGGTGCTGGCGGTAGGTTGGGCGCTGACCGGTGTGCATGAAGTGCCCCTGCAAGGCCGTGGGATTTATGAGCGCTTTGGTAAACCGGTCGAGGTGTTCGGCCCAGGCCTGCATGCGGGTTTGCCCTGGCCTTTGGGCCGCGTACTGAATGTTGAAAACGGCGTGGTGCATGAGCTGGCGACCAGCGTCAGTGACGCCGCCACACCGCAGATGGCTGCCGCGGAAGGCCCGGCGCCGTTGATCGCCAACCGCCTGTGGGACGCCAGCCATGTGAATGACAAATCCCAGGTCATTGCCAGCAGCAGCGGCGACAAGCAGGGCTTCCAGATCGTCAATATGGACGTGCGCTTTGTCTACCGCATCGGCCTCACCGATCAGGCTGCGCTTGCTGCCACCTACAACAGCGCGGATATCCCGACCCTGATCCGCAGCACCGCCAGCCGCATCCTGGTGCACGATTTTGCCTCGCGCACCCTGGATGAATTGCTCGGGGAAGAGCGCACCAGCCTCGCCGACGAGATTGGCCGCAGCGTGCAAGCCGACCTGCAAACCCTCGACAGCGGTGTGGAAATCCTTGCCACGGTGGTCGAGGCGATCCATCCGCCGGCCGGTGCCGCTAACGCTTACCACGGTGTGCAAGCCGCGCAGATCGGCGCCCAGGCGCTGATCGCCCGTGAACGCGGTGCCGCCAGCGAACAGACCAACCAGGCGCTGCTTCAAGCCAGCACTGCCCGCGATCAGGCCCAGGCCAGCGCCCGCGAAGTGAACGCTGGCGCCCAAGCAGCAAACCTGCGCTTTGCCGCCGAACAAAAGGCCTACGCCGCTGCGGGCCAAGCCTTCGTGCTGGAACAGTACCTGGGCCAACTGAGCCAGGGCCTGGCCCAGGCCAAGCTGCTTATTCTGGATCATCGTTTGGGCGGCGACAGCGCGCCGACGATCGATCTGCGTTCTTTCACCTTGCCCGCCGACCCGTCGGCGCCGCGCAAAGCCGTTCAATAAGGAGTCTGTCTGTTGAGCGCTCATTCCCACGATCATGATCACGGTCATCACCACCATCACGGCCACCATCACCACCATCACGGCGATGAGCAGGCGGCCGGGCCTTTTCCCTGGCGCCGCATGGCGTGGGCGGTGTTGCTGGTGCTGTTTGCCGTGGCAGCGGCGAGCCTGGTGCAAGTGCGTTCCGGCGAGGCCACGGTGATTACCCGCTTCGGCAACCCTGCGCGTGTGTTGCTGGAACCGGGCCTGGGTTGGCGCTGGCCGGCACCGTTCGAAGCGGCGATCCCGGTGGACCTGCGCCTGCGCACCACGTCCAGCGGTTTACAGGATGTGGGCACCCGCGATGGCCTGCGGATTATCGTGCAGGCCTACGTGGCGTGGCAGGTGCAGGGCGATGCCGACAACGTGCAGCGCTTTATGCGCGCGGTGCAGAACCAGCCCGATGAGGCGGCGCGGCAGATTCGTACCTTCGTCGGCTCGGCGTTGGAAACCACAGCAGCCAGCTTTGACCTGTCCAGCTTGATCAATACCGACGCCAACCAAGTGCGCATCGCCGATTTTGAAGCGCAGTTGCGCCAGCAGATTGATCAACAATTGCTCACCACTTATGGCGTGCGCGTGGCGCAGGTCGGCATCGAGCGCTTGACGTTGCCGTCGGTGACCCTCACCGCCACGGTTGACCGCATGCGCGCCGAGCGTGAAACCATCGCCACCGAACGCACTGCCGTGGGCAAGCGCGAAGCGGCGCAGATCCGCTCCGCTGCCGAGCGTGATGCGCGCATCATGCAGGCCGATGCCACCGTGAAAGCCGCTGACATCGAAGCGCAGTCGCGGGTTGAAGCCGCGCAGATTTATGGCCGTGCCTACGCAGGCAATCCGCAGCTGTACAACTTGCTGCGCTCGCTGGATACCTTGGGCACGGTGGTCACGCCGGGGACCAAGATCATCCTGCGCACCGACGCCGCGCCGTTCCGCGCCCTGGTGGACGGGCCCAAGGACCTGCAGCCATGAGCGAGCCTGACAGCCCGGACAGCCCTTGGATCCAGGCCGGGCGCCTGACGTTCCTGGCACTCTACGCGGTCACCGTGTTGGCAGCGTTGGCCTGGGCCTTTTCCAATGTGCGCCAGATCGACCCGCAGAATCGCGCCGTGGTCCTGCATTTCGGCGCCCTCGATCGCATTCAGAACGCCGGATTGTTGCTGGCTTGGCCGCAACCCATCGAACAAGTCGTCCTGCTGCCAGCGGCCGACCGAGTGATCGAACGCCGGGTGGAAAGCCTGCTGCGTTCCGATGCGGCGTTGCAGGCCGATCGTGTGGCCAGTTTCGCCACGCCGTTGAGCGATGCCCTGGCCGGTTCCGGCTACCTGCTGACCGGTGATGCCGGGGTGGTTCAACTGGACGTGCGGGTGTTCTACAAGGTGACCGAGCCCTACGCCTTTGTGTTGCAAGGCGACCACGTACTGCCGGCGCTGGATCGTCTGGTGACACGCAGCGCAGTGGCTCTTACCGCTGCGCGGGATCTGGACACCATCCTGGTAGCGCGTCCGGAACTGATCGGCAGCGACAATGGCGCCGCCGAACGCCGTGAGCGGCTGCGCGGCGACCTGGTGCAAGGCATTAACAAACGCCTGGCGGAGTTGGCGGCCAGCGGCTTGGGGCTGGGTATCGAAGCCACCCGCGTCGATGTGCAATCGAGCCTGCCTGGGCCTGCGGTGAATGCCTTCAACGCCGTACTGACCGCCAGCCAGCAAGCCGATAAAGCCGTGGCCAACGCCCGCACTGAAGCGGAAAAACTCACCCAGACCGCCAACCAGGAGGCTGACCGCCAAGTGCAAGTCGCCCATGCCCAGGCCAGCGAGCGCTTGGCCAATGCCCAGGCGCAAACCGCTACCGTTGCCAGCCTGGCCCAGGTCAAAGACCCCGGTTTGCTGTTGCGCCTGTACCGCGAACGCCTGCCGAAGATTCTCGGCCAGGCCGGTTCCGTGACCACCGTCGATCCCAAAGACGACTCCCGCTTGATCATCCAGGGAGCCGAACAATGAGCGCACCCATGCTGACCTCCGCCGAACAGCGCAGCGCTGCCCGGCAATTGACCTTGGCGATGCTCGCCCTGGGCTTGCTCGTGCTGGGCCTGGTGTGGCGCTGGCTCGCGCCGGACCAGAGCGGCGTCAGCCAGCTGCTGCTGGGCGTGGCTTCGCTGTTGGTGGCGGTGCCGGTGATGCGTTCAGCCTGGTACAGCCTGCGCTTTCCGAGCCTGCACGGCATCACCGACCAATTGATCGCCCTGGCCATGCTCGGCGCTTGGGCCACGGGCGATCTGCTCACCGCCGCGTTGCTACCGATCATCATGATCTTCGGCCATGTGCTGGAAGAACGCAGCGTGATTGGTTCCCAGGAAGCGATCCATGCCTTGGGCAAACTCACCCGCAGCCATGCCCGCCTGGTGCAGGCAGACGGCAGCATCACCGAAGTGGATAACGGCACCTTGAACACCGGCGATATCGTCGAAGTGCGGGCCGGCGACCGCGTGCCGGCCGATGGCGTGGTGTTGTCCGGCCAGGCGAGCCTGGACACGGCGCCGATCACCGGCGAGTCGGTGCCGTTGGAAGCCAGCGTGGGGGTGCAGGTGTTTGGTGGAGCGATCAACCTCGATGGCCTGCTGCGCCTTGAGGTCACGCGCACCGGTAACGAATCGACGTTGGGCAAAGTCATTGCGCTGATGCAGAACGCCGAGCGCTCCAAGCCGCCGATCACCCGGCTGCTGGAGCGCTATGCCGGCAGCTACATGGTGCTGGTGTTGCTGCTGGCGGCCGTCACCTGGTTTGTCACCAATGACGCCCAGGCGATGCTCGCGGTGCTGGTAGCGGCGTGCCCCTGTGCCTTGGTGTTGTCGGCACCGGCCACGGCGATTGCCGGGATCGCCGTGGCGGCGCGCCATGGCATCCTGATTCGCAGCTCGGCGTTCCTGGAAGAGCTGGCCGACCTGACTTCACTGGTGGTCGACAAGACCGGCACGCTGACCTTTGGCACCCTGCGCTTGCAGTCCATCGAGACCACCGCCCCGGATCGCCAAAAGCTGCTGAACCTGGCGGCCAGCCTCGGTTCGGCAAGCAGTCACCCGGTCAGCCGAGCGTTGGCGGAGTTGGCGAGCCAGGAGCAGATGCTGGTGCTTAGCGACATCCGCGAGCGTCAGGGCCTGGGCGTGGTCGCCCAGACCGAGCAGGGCGAAGCGGCGCTGGGACGGCCGGAGTTGTTTGAACAGTTGGGCATCGTCACCACCGACGTGCCCACCCACGATGGCCCGATTGCCGGGTTAGCGTTGAACGGCAAGTTCCTCGCCTGGATGCTGTTGGCTGATAGCGTCAAGCCCGAGGCACGCCAGGCCCTGCAAGAATTGCGTGACTTGGGCCTGGGCCGCCAACTGCTGCTGACCGGCGACCGCCAAAGCGTGGCCGACAGCCTGGCGCTGGACGTGGGCATCAGTGATGTCGAAGCCCAAGCGCTGCCGGAAGACAAGCTCAACCGCGTGCTGGGGGAAATCAGCAGTGGCTTCAGGCCAATGGTGGTGGGCGATGGCATCAACGACTCTCTGGCGCTCAAGGCCGGCGTGGTCGGCGTGGCCATGGGCGCGGGCGGTGCGGACATCGCCCTGGCCTCGGCGGACGTGGTGTTGATCGGCAGCGATTTGCGCCGCCTGGGTACCTGCGTGCGCTTGAGTCGCCAGTGCCGGCAGACGTTGCAGGTCAACGTGATCATTGGCTTGGGGTGGACGCTGGCCATTGTGGTGTTCGCCGCATTCGGCTGGTTGGGGGCGGCGGGCGCGATGATCGCGGCGGTGCTGCACAACCTCAGTACCTTGCTGGTATTGGGTAATGCCGGGCGTTTGCTGCGCTTCCAGGAGCCGCTGTTGAAGCTCGATGAATAATTTCAAAAATATTTGCTTACGGCTGTAACGCCGATAGGGGACCTCACTCTAGTGCTGTGTCGAGACTGAACAATCCGTTCAGACCGGCTCCACTACTGATCATGAGGAATACAACAATGAGCATTAAATCCGCTGCTGCTGGTGCCGCCCTCGCAATGGCCGCCGCTTCTCTGTTTGCTGGTGTGGCCACTCAGGTACAAGCCGCAGACGCCACCGTGCACTGCTACGGCGTGACCTCCTGCAAAGGCATGAACGACTGCAAAACCAAGGACCACGCGTGCAAGGGCCAGGGCGCGTGCAAAGGCCAGGGCTTCAAGGCCATGACCAAGTCGGCCTGCGACGCCGCTGGCGGTAAAGTCGGCGAGTAACCGGCACACGAGTGCAACCGCGGCGGCTGCCTGCCACCGCTGCGGACACTTTGCCCAGGAGTGAGACATGTCCGCGTCCCTTCCAAGTCTGGGTTACGGCCTGGGTTTGCGCAGTGAGTACTACCAGCAGATCCTTGAACAGTCGCCGGCCGTGGATTGGTTCGAAGTGATCTCCGAAAATTACTTGGTACAGGGCGGCAAGGCCTTGTACTACCTGGATGCGATAGCCGAGCGTTACCCCTTGGTGATGCACGGTGTGTCGTTGTCCATCGGCGGGCCGCATGCCCTAGATACCGATTACCTGAACCACATCAAACAGCTCGCAGAGCGCATTCAGCCGGCGTGGATTTCCGATCACCTGTGCTGGAGCCGCGGTAGTGCGCATCAGCTACACGATTTGCTGCCCCTGCCTTACACCGAAGAAAGCCTTTATCACGTGGCCGGCCGTGTACGTCAGGTGCAGGACGTGTTGCAGCGCCCCCTGGTGCTGGAAAACGTCTCCAGCTATGTGCGTTCCAAGGCGGATGAGTTCACCGAGTGGGAGTTCCTCAACGCCTTGGCCCACCTGAGCGGCTGCCAGTTGCTGCTGGACGTCAACAATGTCTACGTCAGCGCACGTAACCATGGTTTTGATGCCTGGACCTTCATTCGCAACCTGCCACCCGAAAGCATTCGCCAGCTGCATTTGGCGGGGCATATGGACTATGGCGACTATGTGGTCGATACCCATGACCATCCCGTGTGCGACCCGGTGTGGGCGCTTTACCAGCAAACCCTCGAACATCTGGGCCCAGTGTCGACCTTGCTGGAACGCGATGACCATTTTCCGCCTTTTGAAGAGTTGCTCACCGAGTTGAACAAAGCCCGTGAACTGGGGGCCAGCGCCTTGGCCCGGAGAGCGTTATGCGCCTGATCGACTGGCAGTTGGCGTTTGAACAGCATCTATTATCCGAAGCCCCCGCGGCCAACAGCGGCTTTGCCGCCACCTTGCTGGGAGGGCCGACGTTGGATGTGGACACTGGCCTTGCGATTTACCACAACGCTTACCTGTCACGCCTGCAGGAGGTGCTGCGCCATGACTTCGGTGCCATCTGGTATTGGCTGGGAGATGAGGCGTTTTGCTCACTGACCGAGGCCTACATCCGCCGTTATCCCTCGGCCCATTACAGCGTGCGCTGGTTGGGCGAGCGCTTTGCGATGTTTATCGTGGAGCATCTGATGGCTGCGCAAAGTGCGCCTTTGGCTGAGTTGGCACGCCTGGAGTGGGCGTTCACCTTGGCGTTTGACGCACCCGAAGGGGAGCCGCTGACCTTGAATGACATGGCGCACCTGGCGCCTGAAGATTGGCCCACCTTGCAGGTTGCGCTGGCGCCTTCGGTACAGCAGCTGCTTTGCCGTTTCAACACAGTGGCAATCTGGCGAGCCAGTAAGGATGAATCAGACTTCCCAGGCAGCCAGGCGCTGGACCCGGCGCAAATCTGCCTGGTGTGGCGCAACCAGAACCGCTGCCACTACCGCAGCCTGGAAGCCGCTGAAGCCTGTGCGCTGTCGGGCATGGTGACCCTGGGGTGGAATTTTTCAGAACTGTGTACTGAGCTGGCGGTCACTTATTCAGAGGGGGCGTCGCTGCAAGCGGCCACTTGGCTGAAACAGTGGGTCCAGGAGGGTTTGCTCGAGCGCCGAGCGCCATAGAAGGGGGGCTATTGATTCGATAGCTTCCTACTTTGTTTGGCATGGTCTACCCTCACAGCAGACGTCTGAAGCAAGGGGGGATTACTCATGCTCGCGCAACTTCCACCGGCCTTACAGAATCTTCAGCTACCGCTGCGTCTTCGACTCTGGGACGGCCATGAATTCAACTTGGGCCCTGAGCCCAGCGTCACCATCGTGGTCAAGGACCCCACGGTTGTATCCAGGCTGACCCATCCAACGCTCGACTCGCTGGGCGAAGCCTTCGTTGAGGGAAAACTGGAGCTGGAAGGCTCCATCACCGAAGTGATCAGGGTATGTGACGAGTTGAGTCACGCTTTGGTCGAGGACGACGAGGAGAGTCGTCCGGTGCGCTCGATTCACGACAAGGCCACCGACGCCGCTTCCATTTCCTACCATTACGACCTGTCCAACGAGTTCTACCAGCTATGGCTGGACCAGGACATGGCGTATTCCTGCGGTTATTTCGAAACCGGCAGCGAGTCGATCGACCAGGCCCAACAAGACAAATTCCGCCACCTGTGCCGCAAGTTGCGGCTGCAGCCGGGTGAGTATCTGCTGGATGTGGGCTGTGGCTGGGGCGGGCTGGCGCGCTATGCGGCGCGGGAGTTCGGGGTCAAGGTGTTCGGCATCACCTTGAGCAAAGAACAACTGGCGCTGGCCAAGGAGCGGGTGAAAGCCGAAGGGCTGGAAGACCAGGTCGACCTGCAATTACTCGACTACCGCGACCTGCCCCAGGACGGCCGTTTTGACAAAGTGGTGAGCGTGGGCATGTTCGAACACGTCGGCCACGCCAACCTGGCGCAATACTGCCAGACCTTGTTCGGCGCGGTGCGTGAAGGTGGCCTGGTGATGAACCATGGCATCACCGCCAAGCACACCGACGGCCGCCCCGTGGGCCGTGGCGCCGGCGAGTTTATCGAGCGCTACGTGTTCCCCAACGGTGAACTTCCGCACCTGGCGATGATGACCGCCCAGATCAGTGAAGCAGGGCTGGAAGTGGTCGATGTCGAAAGCCTGCGTATGCATTACGCCCGCACGTTGGACCATTGGAGCGAGCGCCTGGAAGACAACCTGGAAGCGGCGGCGAAGATGGTGCCTGAGCAGGCGCTACGCATCTGGCGGCTGTACCTGGCCGGTTGCGCTTACGCGTTTGCCCGTGGCTGGATCAACCTGCACCAGATACTGGCAGTCAAACCCCATGCCGATGGCGGGCATGAACTGCCGTGGACGCGGGAAGACCTTTACCGCTGATCACGCTCAAAACTGTAGGAGCGAGCTTGCTCGCGAAAAACGTCAACGATAACGCGTGCTTGCTGAATGAACGCGGCGCCTGGGAGTTTTTCGCGAGCAAGCTCGCTCCTACATTATTGGTTTTGTGTTGGCGGTTAGAGGATGGGTGAGATCAAGCGCGCCACGCGCATGCCCAGTTGCTGCAGGCGACGGGTCTCGCGGCTTTCTTCCTGGCTGACTTCATGGGCCAGGGCAAAGTCGTCCAGCAGCATCTGTTCAACCTGGCTGGCGAAGGCTTCATCCACCGTCAGCAGCATCACTTCAAAATTCAGCCGGAACGAACGGTTGTCCATGTTGGCGCTGCCAATGGCGCTGATTTCGCTGTCCACCAACACCACCTTCTGATGCAAAAAGCCCGGGGTGTAGCGAAACACCCGCACGCCCGCTCGCACCGCTTCGTTGGCGTACAGGCTGGATGCGGCATACACGATGCGATGGTCGGGCCGTGACGGCAGCAGCAGGCGCACATCGACCCCGCGTAACACCGCCAAGCGCAGGGCGGCAAATACTGCCTCGTCGGGGATGAAGTACGGGCTGGTGATCCACACGCGCTCGGTCGCGGCATGGATGGCCTCGACGAAAAACAGCGAGCAGGTTTCATAAGGGTCCGCCGGGCCGCTGGCGAGTAACTGGCAGAGCACGCCGTCCTCGGGGTAGGCATCCGGCAGGATCAGCGGCGGGAGTTCCCGTGCCGCCCAGAACCAGTCCTCGGCAAACGACTCCTGCAGGCACGCCACCACTGGCCCGGTGACTTGCACATGGGTATCGCGCCATGGCGCCAGCGGCGGTTTTTTACCCAGGTATTCATCGCCTACGTTGTGCCCACCGACAAACCCGGTGATGCCGTCCACCACCACGATCTTGCGATGGTTACGGAAGTTGACCTGGAAACGATTGAGCCAGCCACTGCGGGTGGCGAACGCCTTGACCTGCACGCCAACGTCACGCAGAGCCTGCACGTAACGATGGGGCAGGGCGTGGCTGCCGATGCGGTCGTACAGCACGTAAATGGCCACGCCTTGGGCGGCTTTTTCCTTCAACAGGGCCTGCAACTGGCGACCCAGTTCGTCATCGTGAATGATGAAAAACTGGAACAGCACGGCGGTCTTTGCGTGACGGATAGCCTCGAAGATCGCGCCGAAAGTGGCGTCACCATTGATCAACAGGCGCACTTCATTATTGGCCAGGCACGGCATACGGCCCAGCTTGGGCATGGCCCGCAAAGAGGCATAGGCGCTGGAGTTGCGTGCTGCGAGCGCTTCCTCCACCCACGGGCGCCAGTTCAACTCGGTGATGGCCGTGTGCATTTCCTGGTTAGCCTGGCGACGGGCCTGGATGTACGCGTCGAAGGTGCTGCGGCCAAAAATCAGGTAGGGGATCAGCGTCAGGTAGGGCATGAACATCAGTGACAGCGCCCAGGCGATCGAGCCTTGCGCGGTGCGCACGGTCAGTACTGCGTGGATCGCGGCGAGCGTTCCCAGAAAGTGCAGCGTGGCAATGACGTAGGCGAGCAGGTGCGGGCCAAAGAAATCCATGAACGTCGTAACTCCGGGCAGTCCAGTGCGTAACAGACCATGAACGGCTGTGAATGTCGCTATTTTATTTGCCATGCAACACTGGCTGCTTTGCGACGTCTAACGCCCACAATTACCCAGGAGTTACCCGATGAATGCTCGTCTGTTTGGTTTGGCCATGGTTGTTGGTTTGTCGCTGCCTGTGGCGGCGCAGGCGCAGATGCTGGCGCCGGGCTTGTGGGAATTGACCACCAGCAATATGAAAGTCGATAACCAGGACCTGCCGGACTTGTCGCTGATCCTCGGTCAGCTCAAGCAACAGATGACCCCGGAACAGCGCGCCATGCTCGAAAAGCAAGGCATCAACATGGCCGGTAAGGGCGTGCAGGTGTGCCTGACCCCGGCTCAGGTGGCCTCCGACTCGATCCCGCTGACCGACCCCCAATCGGGCTGCAAACAGGAAGTCACCGACAAGAGCGGCAACCAGTGGAAGTTCCGCTTCAGTTGTCCGAAAGCCCAGGGCACTGGTGTGGCAACGTTCCAGAGCCAGAAAGAATTCACCACCAGCGTCAACGGTACCTTCAATGCCACCGGCATCCAGCAGAAGGGTAGCCTCGACAGCCACGCCCAGTGGCTGGGCAACGATTGCGGTTCGGTCAAACCTCGCGCTTAACGCCCAAACTGCAGGGGCAAGCCCTGGCAACTGTTGACCACCTGGCCGTTGTGCCAGGCCAGGTGGCCGCTGACCAATGTTGTACTTACGCTGTGACGAAAGCTGCGTTCTGCAAAGGGTGTCCAGCCGCAGCGGGCGAGGATGGGTTGGCTGCTGACCGGCTTGCCGGCAGGCTCCGGTTTGATCAGTACCAGGTCGGCCCAATAGCCTTCACGCACGTAGCCGCGATCAGCAATGGCGAACAGGTCGGCCACGCGGTGGCTGGTCTTGGCGACCAATGTGGTGAGGGGCAAATGCCCGTCGGCCACCAACTCCAGCAACGCCGGCAGGGCATGCTGCACCAGGGGCAAGCCTGAGGGTGCTTGCCGATAGGCCAACTGTTTTTGCGCCCAGGTATGTGGCGCATGGTCGGTGCCAATCACATCCAGACGGTGACTCAATAACGCCACGCGCAAAGCGTCGCGGTCGGCGCGGGTCTTGATCGCCGGGTTGCATTTGATCTGATGGCCAAGGCGGTGGTAATCGCGGTCATCGAACAGCAGGTGGTGCACGCAGACTTCGGCGGTGATGTGCTTGTCGGCCAGAGGCTTGTCTTCGAACAGCGCGAGTTCGCGAGCGCTGGTCAGGTGCAACACATGCAGGCGCGTGCCATGGCGTTTGGCCAATTCCACGGCGAACGATGACGAGCGATAACAGGCCTCGGCATCGCGGATCAGCGGATGAGCCACGGCGGGAATATGCTCGCCGAAGCGTTCGCGCAGGCGCTGCTCGTTTGCCAGGATGCTGGGCGTGTGTTCGCAGTGAGCGAGCAGGATGGTTGGCACCTCGGCAAACAGGCGCTCCAGAATGCGTGGGTCGTCCACCAGCATATTGCCGGTGGAGGCGCCCATGAACACTTTGACCCCAGCCACTTCACGGGGGTCAAGGGCCGCGACGGTGTCGAGGTTGTCGTTGCTCACGCCAAAGTGAAAGCCGTAGTTGGCCACTGAGTGCAGTGCGGCACGGCGCTTTTTATCGGCCAGGGCTTCCAGGTTCAGGGTGGCCGGGCTGGTGTTGGGCATGTCCATGAAGCTGGTGATGCCACCGGCCACCGCCGCGCGGGATTCGCTGTAGAAGCTGCCTTTTTCCGGCGCGCCGGGTTCGCGAAAATGCACTTGGTCGTCGATCATCCCTGGCAGTAGCCACTGGCCGTTGGCATCGATTTCCACTGGTTCGTTAGTGCCTTGAATGCTGGCGGCAATCTTCTCGATACGGCCATTGGCGATCAGTACGTCGGCGTCGAATACCTGGCCTTCGTTGACCAGGCGGGCGTTGCGGATCAGCAGGCGGCTCATGGTTCAGAACTCGTTTTGCAGGGCTTTGTAGCCGCGTACCAGGTCGACGTTGGTGCGTGCCACGTCTTCGGAAAACTCCGAGGCGCTGACACTCACCGGCGGGAACTGCGATAAATCGGTGTTGGGGCCGATACGCGTGGTGGAGGGCACGTAGAAGGCGGCGGGCAGGTCGCGGCCGTCCACCACTGAGTTGTGGCGCACCACGCATCCATCGCCCACGGCGCAATTGAACAGCACGCTGTTGAAGCCAATAAACACACGGTCGCCCACCGTGCAGGGGCCGTGGACGATGGAACGGTGGGCGATGGAGGTGAATTCACCGATGGTCACCGCTGCGCCGGACTTGGAGTGGATGACCACGCCGTCCTGAATGTTGGAATTGGCGCCGATGGTGATCGGGTCCATGGCGCCGCTGGCATCGACTTCGTCGGCGCGGATCACGGCGTAAGGGCCCACGAACACGTTCTCGCCGATGATGACTTTGCCGCAGATGATCGCGGTTTTATCGACGTAGGCCGACTCTGCAATCACCGGCAGGTCGCCGGAAGGATTTTTGCGGATCATGGCTGGCTCAGTGCGGCGCACAGGGTGTTGAGGTTGTATTCGAACAGCCCGATAAAGGTGCTGGCCGGGCCTTCTGTGGCGAGAGCGTCGGAATACAGCGTGCCGCCGATCTGTGCGCCGCTTTCGTCAGCGATCTGCTTGAGCAGGCGCGAGTCCTTGATGTTTTCCATGAACACGGCTTTGACCTTGTCCTTGCGAATCTGGGTGATCAGCGCGGCAACTTCAGCGGCCGAAGGGTCACGTTCGGTGGACAAGCCCTGGGGCGCGAGGAACTGGATGCCATAGGCCTGGCCCAGGTAACCGAAAGCGTCATGGGAGGTGACGATGCGGCGGTTACCCGGTGGCAGTGCGCCGAACTTGGCCTTGGCCTCGTCCAGCAGGCTATGGATTTGCTTGAGGTAGGCCTGGCTGTTGCGCAGGTAGGCGGTCTTGTTGGCCGGGTCGGCGGCCACCAGGGCCTTGGTGATGTTGCTCACATAGATCTCGGCATTGGCCAGGTTGTGCCAGGCGTGCGGGTCGGGAATGGTTTCGCCATCCTCGTCCATGGTGTGGGAAATCACGCCTTTGCTGGCGGTGACCACCGTTGCTTTGGTTTCGGTGCTGGTGACCAGGCGGTCCAGCCACGGCTCGAAACCCAGGCCGTTCTTGATGATGACCTTGGCCTTGAGCAGTGCCTTGGCGTCATCCGGCGTGGGTTCATAGGTATGGGCATCGGCGTCCGGGCCGACCATGTTACTGATCTGGATATGCTCGCCACCGATCTGGTGGGTGATGTCATCGAGAATACTGAAGCTGGTGACCACTTGGAGTTTGTCTGCCGCGTGAGCCATCGACAGCGGCAGCAGCAGACTGAACAGCACGAGTAGAGCGCGCATGGGAAAACACCTCATTGGGATGTGAGCAAAGGCGGGCGGCGCAACAAACCGTGCACCGGACCGAATACCACGGACAACAAATACCCAGCGCCCGCCACCAGCACGATGGCCGGGCCGCTGGGCAGTGAGTAGTAGAACGACAGCAGCAAACCCAACCACACCGACAGGCAGCCCAGCAGCGCCGATACTGCGATCAACACCGGCAAGCGTCGGCTCCAGAAGCGTGAGGCGATGGCCGGCAACATCATCAAGCCGACCACCATCAGCGCGCCGATGGCCTGGAAGCCAATCACCAGGTTCAGCACCACCAGGGTCAGGAACACGCCATGGGCGAGGGGGCCGAGGCGGCTGACCGTTTGCAGGAACAGCGGGTCGAGGGTGTCCAGCAGTAGCGGTTTGTAGATCAGCGCCATGGCGATCAGGCTGAAACCCGAGACCCAGAGCATGCCGGTCAGGGTGGTGTGATCCACGGCCAGGGCGGAGCCGAACAGCAGGTGCAGCAGGTCCAGGCGCTTGCCGGCAAGGCCCAGGATCAGTACGCCGGCGGCAAGAGAGATGGGGTAGATGGCCGCGAGGCTGGCGTCTTCACGCAGCCCGGTGCGGCGGGTGATCCACGCGGCCAGGCCGGCCATGCTCAGGCCCGCACCCAGGCCGCCGAGGGTCAGCGCGGGCAGGCTTAGCCCGGCGAACCAGAAGCCCAGGGCGGCGCCGGGCAGGATGCCGTGGGCTACCGCATCACCGATCAGGCTCATGCGCCGCAGGATCAGAAACACCCCCAGCGGCGCCGTGCTGCAGGCCAGTACCAAACCGCCGATGAGTGCGCGGCGCATAAAAACAAATTCATGAAACGGCAGCCACAAGTGCGCAGTGAAGTGCATTCAGGCCACCTGCATCTGCGGTTGCGGGCGGATCAGCTCTTTGCTGGGGCCGAATACGCAGCCGGTGTTTTTGATCTGCAGTACGTGCTGGGTGTGGTGGCGCACGGAGGCCAGGTCATGGCAGACGATCACCAGGGTGCGGCCTTCGCTGTGCCAGGCATGGATGTGTTTCCAGCACAGCGCCTGGCCATCCTCGTCGAGGGCTGCATGAGGTTCATCGAGCAGCAGGACAGGTGCATCGGCCAGGCTCATGCGTGCCAGCAGGGCGCGCTGCAATTCGCCGCCGGACAGTGCCATCAAGGGGCGGTGTTCCAGGCCAATCAGACACCAGTCTTCCAGTACCGCTTGCAGGCGTTGGCTGCGTTGTTGAGCGGTGTGTTGGGTGCCCCAAAAACCTGCAGCCACCAGTTCTTGCAGGCTGATAGGAAACTGGCGGTCCAAGTGTTGCTGCTGGGGCAGGAAGGCCAGGCCGCCACGGCGTGGAACATCCACGATGACCTTTCCCGTCAAAGGCTTTTGCAGGCCGGCGATGACTTTGAGCAGGCTGCTCTTGCCCGTGCCGTTGGCGCCGATGATGCCGGTGAGGCTGCCTTTTTTCAGGGTCAAATCCAATGCCGGGGTGAGCGGTTGCCCAGGGGCACCCCAGCGCAACACGTTGCAGGTGATCATGCAGAAGCTCTCGTCCAGCGGCTTTCAGCCACGGCATCGTGCGCGTGCAGGCTTTCGGCGTGGATCACTTTGAGGTGGAAGGCGTTGATGGCATCCGAGCGTTTCAAGGCGAGGTTCAGGCGGCGAGCGGCGTCTTCGCAGAACATCAGGTTCTGCCCGTTGGCCAAGGCGAAGGCTTGTTCGTCTGCGCGTTTCACCGCGGTTTGTACGGCGGTGCCGAGCGCGGCTTCGGCAGCGTTGATCAAGTCGACTATCGGCAGGTCAGTACCTTGCAGATGAACGTGCAACTGCGCGCTGCTGCGTTGGCTATGGGGTGTGGCGACGATGCCGTTAGCGCTGCCGAGCCAGGCCAGCACCGCTTCGTGCTGTAACGGTGTGTTGGCGAAATCATCGACAAATTGCTGCTGAATCAACTGTCTGGCGAGGGCGGCGGAGCAAGGGCAGGTTGAGGAGTAAGTAACGTCAATTTTTAGTTCCACGTGGAACATCTGGTTTTCTAGACGTGCTTCGATGCTCACCGGGTAGGTCTTCCAGCCAGCTAATGGGCTGACCAGTGCAGGGCGTTTAAGCAGCAACTGGGTATGGATGCGCAGGTAAGCGTTCTTAGATAAACCTTCATGTGTGTCGAGAAAACGCTGCAGTACATTACGCAGCAGTGCAGGTGTCAGCGGCTGTTGATCAAGCATTTCCAGGGCCAGATACAGGCGTGACATATGAATGCCACGGGCCGTGCCGTCGTCCAGGCTTACGCCCGCGTCAGCGGTGGCGGCCATGTGTTGACCGTCAATCAGGATCGGCAAGGCGATGCCGCACATCCCCACCCAGTCGAGTGGCAAGGCTTGGCGTGAAGCCTGCGCGGCAATGTCCGGCAGAGTCAGCGCATTCATAAGCAGGTCCATCGTTGGAAATAATTCGACATGTTATAGTATAACAATACGAGCTACGATGAATTTTCTGCTCCAGCCTTTGTTCAGTCATATCGAGTAGGGACGCTCCTTTATCTGCGGTATATGTCATGCACAGACGTCAGCTCCTCAACCTGCTGCTGGTCAGCCCCCTGTTCACCTTGCCTTTGGGGGCTTACGCCACGCAGATTCGCAATGCACGCCTGTGGCGCTCGGACGATAAGCTGCGCCTGGTGTTCGACCTCAGCGGCCCGGTGCAATACAAGACCTTTTCCCTGACCTCACCAGACCGATTGATCATCGACTTGAGTGGCGCCGGGCTCAGCGGCGACTTTTCCCAATTGGCGTTGAAGAACAGTGGGATTACCTCGATCCGTTCCGGGCATTTCGGCAAGAGCGATACGCGCATCGTGCTGGACCTGGTCGAGCCCATGCAGCTCAACAGTTTCGTGCTGCCGCCCCAGGATGGCCAAGGCCATCGCCTGGTGCTGGACTTGACCAACGCGACCCGTGCGCCCAGGCAAATCGCCGCTGAGCCGGCACCCTTGGTGGCGCCGGTAGACAAGGCGCATCCCAAGCGCGACATCATCGTGGTGGTCGACCCCGGCCATGGCGGCAAAGACCCCGGCGCCATCGGCTCCAAGGGCCAGCGCGAAAAAGATGTGGTGCTGTCGATTGCCCAGTTGCTGGCTAAACGCCTGAAACGCGAAAAGGGTTTTGACGTAAAACTGGTGCGCAACGACGACTTCTTCGTGCCGCTGCGCAAGCGCGTGGATATCGCCCGCCAGCACAAGGCCGATATGTTTATCTCGGTACATGCCGACGCCGCGCCACGGCTGACTGCGTCGGGCGCCTCGGTGTATGCGTTGTCTGAAGGCGGCGCCACCTCGGCCACAGCGCGTTTCATGGCCCAGCGCGAAAATGGCGCCGACTTGCTGGGCGCTACCACCTTGCTCAATCTGAAGGACAAGGACCCGATGTTGGCCGGGGTGATTCTCGACATGTCGATGAACGCGACCATCGCCTCCAGCCTGCAACTGGGCAACTCGGTATTGGGCAGCCTGCAAAACATCACCAGCCTGCATCAGAAACGTGTGGAGCAGGCCGGGTTCGCCGTGCTCAAGTCACCGGACGTACCCTCGATTTTGGTGGAGACGGGCTTCATCTCCAACGCTCGCGACGCCCAGCGGCTGGTGACGGCGCGCCATCAACAGGCGGTGGCGGATGGCCTTTTCGAAGGCCTCAACCGTTACTTCCAGAAGAACCCACCCATGAACAGCTACATGGCCTGGGTGCAGGCGCAGAAAAACAGCCAGGCCTAACAGCCGGTCATTCGGCTGCAGGTGAACTTGGCGCTGGCGCCTCCTGAGCTGGAAAAGCGGTTGATGGTGGTCCAGCCCACGCGCCGCGTGTAGCCGACCCACGCCTCGCCATCCGATGCCAACCCGGTAAAGAACGTCAGTTGCCCATACCGGCTGTTGGTCTGCGCCCAATAGCGTTTGCCGATCACTTCGAAACCGCGCAGATACGTAGTGCTGCCGACGGTTGCCACGCTATAGGCATTGCCCAACGGGTCTACACAGGCCAGCAGGGTGGCGCTGCGTGTGCACTTGGCAACCAGGCTGGGGGCCTGGGCGCAGGCAGGCCCGGCCGCTGCCAATAGCAGGGCGCACAGCAGATATCTCATCGGGTTTCTCAGCATAAGAAGGTGACCCAGCATTGCGCCCTTCGTCGCGGCGAGCAAGAGGGATTGGCTTATTTGTATTGTTATACTATAACATAAAAGCACAGCCCGACCCGCGAACCGTTTCCCATGACCGAACAAGATTTGTTGGCCCAACCAGCGGCCGACTATATGAATGAGGCCCAACAACGCTTCTTCCGCGAGCTGTTGCTGGCTCAGCGCGATGACCTGCAAGCCCGTATCGACGCGCAGTTCCAGGCACTGCGCGAGCAGGAAACCAACAGCGACCTGGCGGACATCGGCAGTGCCGAAGAGCAACGCCAATGGCAACTGCGCCTGCTGGAGCGTGAAAAGAAGCTGTTGGACAAGATCGACGACGCCCTGGAGCTGCTGGCCCGTGGCGAATACGGCTGGTGCCGTGAAACCGGCGAACCCATCGGCCTGCCACGCCTGCTGCTGCGTCCCACCGCCACCTTGTGTATCGAAGCCAAAGAACGTGAAGAGCTGCGCGAACGCCATAAACGGGCAGTTTGACCGGCCAACCTTGATGAGGAATACCTGATGCCCAATCGTCTCCCTGTGACCGTGTTGTCCGGCTTTCTCGGCGCCGGTAAAAGTACGCTGCTCAACTATGTCCTACGCAACCGCGACAACCTGCGGGTGGCGGTGATCGTCAACGACATGAGCGAAATCAACATCGACGGCAGCGAGGTGCAGCGTGATGTCACGCTCAATCGTTCGGAAGAAAAACTGGTGGAAATGAGCAACGGCTGCATCTGCTGCACCTTGCGTGAAGACTTGCTTGAAGAAGTGGGAAAACTCGCCAAGGAAGGTCGTTTCGATTACCTGCTGATCGAATCCACCGGTATTTCCGAACCTTTGCCCGTGGCCGAAACCTTCACTTTTCGCGATGAAAACGAGCAAAGCCTGGCCGACATTGCACGCCTGGACACCATGGTCACGGTGGTCGACGGTATGAATTTCCTGCTCGACTACCAGGCTGCCGAAAGCCTGGCTTCACGGGGCGAAACCCTCGGTGAAGAGGATGAACGCTCCATCACCGACCTGTTGATCGAACAGATCGAATTCGCCGACGTCATCCTCATCAGCAAGATCGACCTGATCAGCAGCCGCGAGCGCGAAGAACTGATGGCCATTCTCGAACGCCTCAACGCCCAGGCGGAAATCATCCCGATGGTCATGGGCGAAGTGCCGCTGAACAAGATCCTCAACACTGGCCGTTTCGACTTCGAACGCGCCGCCCAGGCACCGGGCTGGTTGCAGGAATTGCGCGGTGAGCATGTGCCGGAAACCGAAGAATACGGCATTGCGTCCACCGCTTACCGTGCGCGCCGGCCCTTCCATCCACAGCGGTTTTTCGACTTTATCGACCGCCCCTGGGTCAACGGCAAGCTGTTGCGCTCCAAGGGTTTCTTCTGGTTGGCGAGCAAACATCAGGATGCGGGCAGTTGGTCCCAGGCGGGTGGCTTGATGCGTCATGGGTTTGCCGGGCGTTGGTGGCGCTTTGTGCCGAAAAGCCAGTGGCCGCAGGACGAGGAAAGCGTGGCGGCAATCATGGCTAACTGGCAGTTGAGCACCGGCGACTGCCGTCAGGAGCTGGTGTTTATCGGGCAAAACATCGACTTTGCCCAGATGCGTGCCGAGCTGGACGCCTGCTTGCTCAACGATGAAGAAATGGCCCTGGGTGTCGAAGGTTGGCGCCAGATGCCCGACCCCTTTGGCCCTTGGTATGAGCAGGTAGCCTGATGCTGGCCCCGGTGATTCCCCTGCGCCCAGTCATCCGCCAAAGCTTCGGAGAAACGCCGCTGGCGCTGTCCGACATCCTCAATGATGGCGTCAACCTGGCGATCTGGCAGCGCCAACTGCCCCTGCATATCGCCGAGTTTGGCGCTTTGCTGGTGGCGCTCGATGAGCCACTGGCCGAATCCTTGGTGATCGAGTTGAGCAACGAAGACGCGGTGCCGAACTTGCAGGGTTTGGCCTCCAGTTGTTGTGATCTTGAAGGTTACGACGGGTTTGTCGCCGATGTGTCGTGGCTGGTCAGTGCCTTCGCTTGCCTGCTCGGTGCCAAGCGCATCGGCGTGCGTTTACGGCTGTTGGACAAAGCCATGTGCCCGCGCTTTCACGTCGATCACGTGCCGGTTCGGCTGATCACCACCTACGCCGGTATCGGCAGCCAATGGTTGCGCGAAGGCCTCATGGACCGGCGCACATTGAGCCAGGCGGATGCCGAGCCCACTGAGCGTATCGAGCAGATCCACTGCGGTGAAGTGGCGCTGCTCAAAGGCACCAAATGGCACGGCAACGAAGGGCATGGCTTGATCCACCGCTCGCCGGCGCTCAAGGCCGATGAGCGACGGTTGATCCTGACGCTGGATTGGCTGGCATAACCGCGTAGGATCAAACGCTCTAAACGGCCTGAACCATGCCTCTTATGCTGCAGAACATTCCTACCCATGTGATCGCTGGGCCCTTGGGCGCCGGCAAGACCAGCTTGATCAAGCACCTGCTTGCCCAGCGCCCGGCCAACGAGCGCTGGGCGGTGCTGATCAACGAGTTCGGCCAGATCGGCCTGGACGCAGCCCTACTCACACAAGACGATGACGGTATCGCCTTGGGCGAGGTGGCGGGCGGCTGTTTGTGCTGTGTGAACGGTGCACCCTTCCAGGTAGGGTTGGGCCGCCTGTTGCGTAAGGCCAAGCCGGATCGGCTGTTTATCGAGCCCTCAGGCCTGGGCCATCCGGCGCAACTGCTCAAGCAACTGCGGCAGGCGCCATGGCAAAACGTGCTGGCCGTGCAGCCTTGTGTGCTGGTACTCGATGCCCAGGCGTTGGCGGCGGGCAGGCCGTTGCCCCAGGCACAGCAGGAGGCGTTGGCCAGTGCCGGCCTGCTGGTGCTGAACAAGGACGAGACGCTGACTGCTACGCAACGTCAGACGATTGAAGCGCAATTACCCGATTGCCCGCTCCATTGGACACGCCAGGCGCAATTGCCACTCAACCTGTTGCCCGGTTTGAAAGCGCAGGCCCAAAGCGCTGTGGATAACTTTGCGGTGCCTGATGCGGTGGGGCAAATGCCGGCGATCTGGAGCGACCCTGGGCTGCCGATTTGTCTGAGCCAGAGCCAGGAGGGCGGCTGGAGCATTGGCTGGCGTTGGCACCCAAGCCAGCGATTCGATGTCAGCCGTTTGCAGCGCTGGCTATCGAGTCTCGACTGGCGCCGTGCCAAATTGGTTATCCACGGCGTTGAGGGTTGGGTGTCCGCCAACGCTGTGGATAACACTCCACTGCACTGGCAACTCAGCGCATGGCGGCGCGATTCACGTGTTGAATTGATCTTCAGCAAACCACAGGACGTGGCCGCCATGCAGAGCGCCCTGGCAGCCTGCCGTTACTGATGTTTCTTGCTGGCGTGGTCCTGGCGCCACTGGCTCAATTCGATGATCTCGGCGCTGGGCAGCGGCTCCTTGGTTTCGAACGGGTAGGGCGCCAGTTCGATCTGCGCACTGTGGGCGCCAAATTGGGTGATGACCCCGGCGTGCCGGGTTTCGCCGGTCACGGTGAACTCGAAATTATAGATACGCGCCAAGCGTCGGCGGCCATTGGCATCCTTCACGAAGCCGATGCGTTTAAGTGCCACGGCACCGTCGAGCAGCTCGATATCAAGCTTGGCGCAATGCTGCTTGACCCGCGCCAGCGCCCGTTCACGCAGGCCGTGGTTGTGCCAAACCCAGGCGGCGCCGGTTGCCAGCAGCATCAAGACGAAGATGTTTCCCAGGGTCAGCATTCCATGAACTCCAACAAAGTGAGCGCAGCTTAACTGTGTCGCCGGTCTGTCGTACAGGCTGCGTTTAGTCGCATACTGCTCGGCCAGAAATTCAACGGTTTTACGGAAATCTCCCGCATGAAACGTACACCTCACCTGCTTGCGATCCAGTCTCATGTGGTCTTCGGCCACGCCGGAAACAGCGCCGCCGTGTTCCCCATGCAGCGGGTCGGGGTGAACGTCTGGCCGCTCAACACGGTGCAGTTCTCCAACCACACACAGTATGGACAGTGGGCGGGCGAAGTGTTGGCGCCGCAGCAAATTCCTGCATTGGTGGAGGGCATTGCCGCGATCGGCGAGCTGGGCAACTGTGATGCGGTGCTGTCCGGATACCTGGGCAGTGCAGACCAGGGCCGCGCCATCCTCAGCGGTGTGGCGCGCATCAAGGCGATCAACCCCAAGGCGCTGTACCTGTGCGACCCGGTGATGGGCCACCCGGAAAAGGGTTGCATCGTGCCGCAGGAGGTCAGCGATTTCCTCTTGGATGAAGCCGCCGCCATGGCGGATTTCCTGTGCCCCAACCAACTGGAGCTGGACAGTTTTGCCGGGCGCAAGCCGCAATCGCTGTTCGATTGCCTGGCGATGGCCAAGGCCTTGCTGGCGCGCGGGCCCAAAGCGGTGCTGGTCAAGCACCTGGATTACCCAGGCAAACTGCCAGAAGGCTTTGAAATGCTGTTGGTGACGGCTGATGGCAGCTGGCACTTACGCCGGCCACTGCTGGCGTTTCCGCGTCAGCCAGTGGGCGTCGGCGACCTGACGTCCGGGCTGTTCCTGGCGCGGGTACTGTTGGGTGATAGCCTGGTGGCTGCCTTTGAATTCACCGCCGCGGCCGTGCATGAAGTGCTGCTGGAAACCCAGGCCTGCGCCAGTTATGAACTGGAACTGGTGCGGGCCCAGGACCGTATTGCCCATCCGCGTGTGCGCTTCGAAGCCACACCGATCAGTCTGTAAGCGCCCAGAACCCAATGTGGGAGCGGGCTTGCCCGCGATGGCGGTATCTCAGTCAAAGCGATGTCGACTGAACCACTGCTATCGCGGGCAAGCCCGCTCCCACATTTTTTTGAGTTGATTCGCCGCTTGGAGTTTACGGCGCGTCGGCTTTGATTTCCCGGTAGCGCTTTTCCAATTCCTGGCGAATCTGCCGACGCTGCTGGGCCTGCACAAAGCGGCGCTTGTCTTCGCTGTTCTGCGGCTGCAACGGTGGTACAGCGGCAGGTTTGCGCTGGTCGTCCACGGCCACCATGGTGAAGAAGCAGCTGTTGGTATGGCGCACCGAGCGTTCACGGATGTTCTCGGTCACCACCTTGATGCCCACTTCCATCGACGTATTGCCGGTGTAGTTGACTGACGCCAGGAAGGTCACCAGTTCACCGACATGGATCGGCTCGCGAAAGATCACCTGGTCTACCGACAACGTGACCACATAACGACCGGCATAACGGCTGGCGCAGGCGTAGGCCACTTCGTCGAGGTACTTGAGCAGCGTGCCGCCGTGCACATTGCCAGAGAAGTTGGCCATGTCAGGGGTCATCAGTACCGTCATCGACAGCTGGGCGTTTCCGGGTTCCATAGCACACTCACGGGTTGTAGGCATTGGTTGGGGGGAAGGCACCTCTGCGGGTACTCAAGGTCTTTGCAGCGCCATCCCTAACGGGACGCCGTCAGGCGGCTTGCCGTCACGCGCGCAGCGATCTGTTTCCATATATTGCACCGGCTTTCCAGCAGAAGTCGCGGTGTTACCCTTCAAAAGCCCTTCTCAGGGCTTTTCTTACGATCAAGGCAGACTTTTCCGACCCTACAAAGGCGCGGCCGGAAGTGGGAAAAGTGCCGGCACCCTCAAGGAGCCCCTCGCCATGCACGCCATCAGCTTTATCCAGGACTTGGCCGTGATCATGCTGGTGGCAGGGGTGGTCACCATCCTGTTTCACCGCTTCAAGCAGCCGGTGGTGTTGGGCTACATCGTCGCCGGCTTCATTATCGGCCCCCACACCCCGCCGTTTGGCCTGATCCACGATGAAGACACGATCAAGACCCTGGCGGAGCTGGGGGTGATCTTCCTGATGTTCTGCCTGGGCCTGGAATTCAGCCTGCGCAAGCTATTCAAAGTCGGGGCCACGGCGTTTATCGCGGCGTTCCTGGAAATCGTGCTGATGATCTGGATCGGCTACGAGATCGGTCGCTGGTTCGACTGGAGCACCATGGACTCGCTGTTCCTCGGCGCGATCCTGGCAATCTCCTCGACCACCATTATCGTCAAGGCCCTCAACGACTTGAAGATGAAAGACCAGCGGTTCGCCCAGCTGATTTTCGGTGTGCTGATTGTCGAGGACATCCTGGGTATCGGCATCATTGCCTTGCTGTCGAGCATTGCCGTGAGTGGCACGGTCAGCTCCGGCGAGGTGTTCGCCACGGTCGGCAAGCTCTCGCTGTTCATGATCGTCGCCCTGGTGATTGGTATTTTGCTGGTGCCGCGCCTGCTGGCCTATGTGGCCAGGTTCGAAAGCAACGAGATGCTGCTGATCACCGTGTTGGGCCTGTGTTTCGGCTTCTGCCTGCTGGTGGTGAAGTTGGAGTACAGCATGGTACTCGGGGCCTTTCTGATCGGCGCAATCATGGCTGAATCCCGCCAGTTGATTAAGATCGAGCGCCTGATCGAACCCGTTCGCGACATGTTCAGCGCAATTTTCTTCGTGGCGATTGGCTTGATGATCGACCCGCAGATCCTGCTGCAATACGCCTGGCCCATTGCAGTGATCACTGTGGCCGTGGTGGTGGGCAAGATGCTGTCTTGCGGGCTGGGCGCGTTTATCGCCGGCAACGATGGCCGCACCTCGCTGCGGGTCGGTATGGGGCTGTCACAAATTGGCGAGTTTTCTTTCATCATCGCGGCGTTGGGGATGACGCTACAGGTCACCAGCGACTTTCTGTACCCCGTGGCGGTGGCCGTTTCGGCGATCACCACGCTGCTCACGCCCTACCTGATCCGTGGCGCGGACCCACTGTCGTTGAAGATCGCGGCGGTGATGCCCAAGCGTATGAGCCGGGTGTTCGGCATGTATGGCGAATGGCTGCGCAGCATTCAGCCTCAGGGCGAGGGGGCAATGTTGGCCGCGATGATCCGCAAGATCATCCTGCAGGTCGGGGTAAACCTGGCGTTGGTGATCGCGATCTTCTTTGCCGGCAGCTTTTTCGCGGAGCGCATCGGTGGGTATCTGCAGGGCTGGGTCAGCGATCAGAGTTGGCAGAAGGCGTTGATCTGGGGCGGGGCGCTGCTGGTGTCGTTGCCGTTCCTGATTGCGGCGTATCGCAAGCTCAAGGCGTTGTCGATGCTGCTGGCGGAGATGAGCGTGAAGCCGGAAATGGCCGGGCGGCATACCCAGCGTGTGCGACGGGTGATTGCCGAGCTGATCCCCATCTTGTCGCTGCTGGTGATCTTTTTGCTATTGGCAGCCTTGTCGGCCAGTATTCTGCCGACCAACAAGTTGCTGGTGCTGATTGCCGTGGTCACGGCGGCGGTGGCTGCAGTGCTCTGGCGCTGGTTTATCCGTGTGCATACGCGGATGCAGGTTGCGTTGCTGGAGACGCTGGATAACCACAAGGACACACCGTAGGAGCGAGCTTGCTCGCGAAGATCGTTAACGATAACGCGGGAAACCTGACACCCAGCGGCGCCCTCAGATTTCTCGCGAGCAAGCTCGGCTCCTACAAGGGACTCAGCTTTCCAGCCAGACGTCCCGCGCCCAGTGCCACACCGATTCCCAGGTTTCTTCCTGGACGAGTTCTTCTTCGGCAGACCACAACACCACGGTGCCGTCTTCTTCGACGCAGTAGTAGTCATCGCCGTCCTGGCAGATTGGGATCAGGCTGCGATCCACACCGGCATCCCAGGCGTTGGCGGCAACGTCCGGCAGGTAGGTGTGGGACTGCGGGTCGGTGACGGTCACTGGCTCCAGGCTGCCATAGACCACGTCACTGACGGTCAGCAGGAATTCGCGGAAGACAAAGGGGATGTCGATGAACAGTTGTTCTTCGATTTCCACCAGTTGGTCTTCGTCAGGTAGCTCCAAAGGAACCGGGACCGGTTCGTTGGCTTCACGCAGTTGTTCGATGATTTCTTCCACGGCCGGGATCCTCTTGCTAGATGGCGCGGTTTATAGGGGCGTTTTATACAGTAGCTCGCTATAAGTGCAACCGTGAAATAGAAAACCCCGGACATGTCCGGGGTTTTTGTTACCGCTTGCTCAACCGCGCAGGTATTAGCCGTTCTGGCGGATACCGGCGACCAGCCATGGCTGGTCGTCGCCCTGGGCGCGTTCCATGTTCCAGCTTTCGCTGAACACTTCGCCCTGGTCGAAACGCGAGGACTTCGACACACCGCTGAAGGTCAGGGTGGCGATGGTCTTGTCGGCGCGATCATCCACGCCGTCGAGCTGTACGCGCAGGTCGTCGATGTAGGTCGACTGGAAGGCGTCACCGATCTCGGCACGTTCGCGCTTGAGGAACTCCAGCAGTTGCGGGGTCACGAACTCGGAGATCTTGTCCATTTCGTTGGCGTCCCAGTGCTGTTGCAGGGACTGGAAGTGGCTGCGGGCCGCTTCGACGAAACGCTCTTCGTTGAACCAGGCCGGTGCGTTGATCACCGGACGGGCGGCAGGGGCTGCCGAACCACCGAAGATCGAACCCATTGCAGGCTTTTGTTCGAACGCTTCACGCTGCATCGGCGCGCCGGCTGGAGCCAGGTGCTCCTGCTGCTTGCGGCGACGGGCGGCGATAAAGCGGAAGACCAAAAAGGCGATGACGCCCATGATCAGGATGTCGAAGATCTGCATGCCCTGGAAGCCGTCGCCCATGAACATGGACGCCAGCAGGCCACCGGCGGCGATGCCAGCCAGTGGGCCCAGCCAGCGCGAAGCACCGCCGGCCTTGGCAGCAGCGCCAGCGGCACCGGCTGCGCCTGCAGTCGCCGCAGCACCGCCCGCACCGGCGGATGGAGCCATTTGGCTGGTCTGGTGAGTCGGTGCCGCGCCCGAGCTTTTGCCGCCACCGAAGCGTTTGGCGTTGGCGTCGAGGCTCATCGTCAGGCCGATGCACAACGCCATGGCGATGCTAAGAAAACGTTTCATATAGGGAATTCCCATTTGTGGATTGCACGCGCGCCATGTTGCACAGGTGTCGTGGCAGTGGCTAGCGGCATAATGTTTCGGGCTTTTGCGTAAGATCAAATCCGAAGGGTCTGTAGGACTAATTACAGATATTGGCCCGCACGCGTGAAATACAAGGGCGCAGCCGTATCTTCCTGTAGGAGCGAGCTTGCTCGCGAAAATCGTCAACGATTACGCGGGCATTCTGGATGAACGCGTTGTCTGGGCGTTCTTCGCGAGCAAGCTCGCTCCTACAGGAATGGGGTTCAGACCGCTTCGAGCTTGGCGTAACCCATCATCAGCCACTTGCTGCCCTCGGCGAAGTTCACCTGTACCCGGGCCTGTGCGCCGGCGCCTTCGAAGTTGAGGATGACGCCTTCGCCGAAGATCGCATGTTTGACCTGCTGGCCCAGGCTGAACGGGGTTTCCGGTATTTCGGAGCCGGCAAACATGCTGCTGGAGTTCTGTTGCTGGCCACCGCCGAACGGGCGGCTGACGCTGTTGGACAAGCGCACTTCCTGGATCAGTCCCTTTGGCACCTCACGTACGAAGCGCGACACCTTATTGTAGGTTTCGCTGCCGTACAGGCGTCGGGTCTCGGCGTAGGTCATCACCAGGTTTTGCATCGCCCGGGTAATGCCCACGTAGGCCAGGCGGCGTTCTTCTTCAAGACGGCCAGGTTCTTCCAGGCTCATCTTGTGAGGGAACAGGCCTTCTTCCATGCCCACCAGGAACACGTAAGGGAATTCCAGGCCCTTGGCGCTGTGCAAGGTCATCAGCTGGATGCTGTCTTCATGCTCATCGGCCTGGGTATCGCCGGCTTCCAGCGAGGCGTGGCCCAGGAAGGCGGCGAGCGGCGTCAGCTCTTCGTCGTCATCGGTGTTTTCGAACGCACGTGCGGCGCTGACCAGCTCCTCAAGGTTTTCTACCCGAGCCTGGCCTTTCTCGCCTTTTTCCGCTTCGTGATAGGCGATCAGCCCGGACTGCTCGATAACAGTCTGAGTCATCAGGTGTAGCGGCATCTCTGCGCACTTGGCCGCCAGGTTCTCGATCAGCTCGACGAACACCCCCAACGCCCCGGCAGCACGGCCAGTCAGGCCTTTGTTGGCGATCAGCAAGCGCATGGCTTCCCACATCGACACATCGGCATGGCGCGCATGGTCGCGGATCGCTTCGACGGTTTTCTCGCCAATGCCGCGCGCCGGGATATTGATCACCCGCTCCAGCGCCGCATCGTTACCACGGCCTTCCAGCAAGCGCAGGTAGGCCATGGCGTTCTTGATTTCGGCACGTTCAAAGAAGCGCTGGCCGCCGTAGATGCGGTACGGGATGCGCTCGCGCAGCAAGGCTTCTTCCAGCACCCGCGATTGGGCGTTGGAACGGTACAGAATCGCGATATCGCTGCGGGCCAGGCCAGTCTTCAGTGCGCTTTCGATGGTTTCCACCACGTAGCGCGCTTCATCGTGCTCATTGAACGCCGCGTACAGGTTGATCGCTTCGCCTTCGCCGCCGTCGGTCCACAGCTCTTTGCCCAGGCGCCCGGTGTTGTTGGCGATCAAGGCGTTGGCCGCCTTGAGGATCCCGGCGGTGGAGCGGTAATTCTGCTCCAGGCGGATGGTCACCGCGTCCGGGAAGTCTTCGGAATACTGGTAGATGTTCTCGATTTTCGCACCGCGCCAGCCGTAGATCGACTGGTCGTCATCGCCCACCACCATCAGGCTGTCGCCGCCTTTGGCCAGCAGGCGCAACCAGGCGTACTGCACGGCGTTGGTGTCCTGGAACTCGTCCACCAAAATGTGGCGGAAGCGTTTCTGGTAATGGGCCAGCAAACCGGGGTTGTCGCGCCACAGGTCGAGGGCACGCAACAGCAGTTCGGAGAAGTCGATGACGCCGGCGCGCACGCAAGCAGCCTCGTAGGCTTCATAAATGCTGCGCATGGTGGCTAGGAACAGGTCGCCGCTGGCCTGGATATGTTGCGGGCGCAGGCCTTCGTCTTTCTGGCCGTTGATAAACCACTGCGCCTGGCGCGCCGGCCAGCGTTGTTCGTCCAGGCCCAGCTCGCGGATCACGCGCTTGACCAGGCGTTGCTGGTCGTCGCTGTCGAGAATCTGGAAGGTCTGGCTCAGCCCCGCTTCCTGCCAATGCGCCCGCAACAGGCGGTGCGCCAGGCCGTGGAACGTGCCCACCCACATGCCGGCCGGGCTGATGCCCATCAACTGCTCGATGCGATGACGCATCTCGGCAGCCGCCTTGTTGGTGAAGGTCACCGACAGGATGGAATGCGGGGACGCGTTCTCGACCTGGATCAACCAGGCGATACGGTGCACCAGCACTCGGGTTTTACCGGAGCCAGCACCGGCCAGGACCAACTGACGGCCAACGGGGGCCGCTACGGCCTGGCGTTGGGCATCGTTGAGGGAGTTCAGCAAAAGAGAGAGATCATCGCGCATCGACGCATTCTATGGGCCTTGGGGGGCCTGGGCAAATCCCAATGCCGGATGGTCGATGCAAAACGCCTGCACGCTAGCGCCGGGGCGAGCATTCTGGCGGGGGTGATGACCGGTTGGTCATCGGCCGCAGCCCGTGCCGCGTCTTGCCCAAGCGGTCTGGGCCAAAGGTTTGCGGCCAATCGCAACAGGTTTTTTATGACTTGTAGCAGTTTGGCCCTGGCGCTTGCTTGTGTATGCTCCGTCGACGTTTCGGGCTCACCATTATAAGAACACCGCCTATGACCCTTAGCACCGACCTGTTTGGCCCCTCGCCGGCCCCCGCACAGGTCATCCGTAAACACTATGCAACCGAAATCGCGGTTGAGCGCACGCGCCTGCTCTATCAGGGTTCGTTGCTGCCGACGCTGCTGATGCTGGTCAATGGCCTGGTCTGCGCCTGGTTGCTGTGGAACCCCGATCAGTACCTGCTGGACAGCGTCTGGCTGCTCTGGCTGCTCGCCCTGGTGGCGATGCGCGTAATCCAAGTGGCGGCCTTTGATTC
Organism: Pseudomonas sp. FDAARGOS_380; assembly: GCF_002591235.1. Taxonomy (NCBI): domain Bacteria; kingdom Pseudomonadati; phylum Pseudomonadota; class Gammaproteobacteria; order Pseudomonadales; family Pseudomonadaceae; genus Pseudomonas; species Pseudomonas sp. FDAARGOS_380. The sequence continues at coordinate 1,942,734 of NZ_CP023969.1, forward strand.
GGCCATGCCCAGCCGGCAGGCCCAGCCCGTGTGGCGGCGTATGTTCATGCTCGGCTCGGCGGTCAGTGGCCTGACCCTCTCGGTTGCGGCCATTGCCTTGGTGCCCACGGACAGCTTCATGCATCAGGCCTGGGTGTTTGGCCTGATTGGCGCCGCCACCTTGTCGGCCAGCGTGGCCTATGCCGTGAGCCTGTGGGCCTACCTGTCGTTTGCCTTGCCGTGCCTGGTGCCGGCCATCGTTTACCTGTTCTGGGATGGCACCCCGCAGCAACAAGGCTGGGGCGTACTCGGGCTGATCCTGCTGGCGTCCCTGAGCCTGGTTGCGTGGCAGGTCAACCGCCTGATCCAGCGCGGGCTGGTGCGCCGTTTCCAGAACCAGGCCCTGATCGAGCATCTACAGCAGGCGCAGCAACGCAGTGAGCAGTTGAACCTGGAGCTGGTGCGCGAAGTCGAGCAGCGCCGCGAGGTGGAGCAGGACTTGCGTGAAGCCCAGGTCGGCCTGCAAGACCGTGTGGCGCAACGCAGCCAGCAATTGGATGCTGCCAGTCTCGCCTTGAGTAAAAGCGAAGCGCGCCTGGCCATGGCCCTGCAAGCCAGTGAACTGGGCCTGTGGGACTGGAACCTGCAAACCGACGAGGTCCACCACACACAACTCAAAGAGTTGTTCGGCCTGGAGCCCGAATACGTCACGGCGATGCTCAGCCACCTCAAACCGCGCCTGCACCCCGACGATCTGCCCTTGCTCAAGCACGCGCTGGTCGAGCATCTCAAAGGCCGCAGCGAGGACTATCAGGTGGAATACCGGATACGTCATGGCGATGGGCATTGGGTGTGGATCCAAGACCGCGGGCGCGCCGTGGAGCGCACACCCAGTGGCCGGGTCATCCGTATGCTCGGCACGCGCCGTGACATCAGCGCCGCCAAGGCGGTGGAAGAGCAGCAACGTCTGGCCTCGACGGTGTTCGAGGCGGCCAGCGAAGGCATTGTGATCCTCGACCCGAACTATGCGTTGATCGCCGTGAACCAGGCGTTCAGCCGCGTCACCGGTTTCGACATCGACGACATGCTTGGCCGCAACGTCGTGGAACTGCCCTGCAGTCGCGATGCGCGGCGCCACTTCCCGCTGATCCGCCAGGCATTGCTCAGCCACGGCACGTGGCAGGGTGAATTGGTGGAAACGCGCAAGAACGGCGAACTCTACCCGCAATGGCTACAGCTGAACGTGGTGCGCGATGTACGGGGTAACGTCAGTCATATCGTCGGGTTCTTCGCCGATCTGTCGGCGCGGCGCGAGTCTGAAGAGCGCATGCGCTACCTCACTCACTACGACGAGTTGACCGGCCTGGCCAACCGTTCGCTGTTTCGCGAACGGCTGCGCGAAGCTCAACAGCGCGTGCGCCAAGGCGGTCGCAGCCTCGCGCTGCTGCATATCAACCTCGACCGCTTCAAGTTGCTCAATGACAGCCTGGGCCATGAAGTGGCCGATCAACTGTTGCAGAAAATGGCGCGGCGCTTGATCAACGCGCTGCCGGAGGCCGACACCATTGCGCGCCTGTCCGGGGATGAATTCGCCGTGCTGTTTGACGCCTATGGCAACTTATCGAGCCTGGCACGGGTGGCGACCCGGCTGCTGGCGAAATTGCGCGTGCCGGTGAATGTGGAGGGGCATGAACTGGTGGTCAGCGCTTCGATGGGCGTCAGCCTGTTGCCGGATAACGCACGGGAAATTTCTGCACTGGTCAGCCAGGCGAATATGGCGATGCAGCATGCCAAGCACTTGGGCGGGAATAATTTCCAGTTCTTCACCGACAGCCTGCAAGCCAGCACCCTGGAGCGTTTGCAGCTGGAAAACCACCTGCGCAAAGCCATCGACGAGCGTCAGCTCACGGTGTTCTACCAACCCAAGCTGTGCCTGGCCACTGGCAAGCTGAAGGCTGCCGAGGCGTTGGTCCGCTGGGAGCATCCGCAGTGGGGCATGGTGCCGCCGAGTGACTTTATCGGTTTGGCGGAAGAAACCGGCTTGATCGTGCCATTGGGCGAATTTGTGCTGCGCCAGGCCTGCTGGCAGGCCTGCGAATGGCAGCGCCAGGGGCTGGCGCCGATTCGCGTGTCGGTCAACTTGTCGGTGCATCAGCTGCGCCAGGGCAAGCTGGTCAGCCTGGTGCGCCAAGTGCTGGAAGAAACCGCACTGGACCCGCAGTACCTGGAGCTGGAACTGACCGAAAGCCAGTTGCTCGACAGCGTTGAACACATCATCGCCACCTTCCAGCAATTGCGTGACCTGGGGGTGAAGCTGGCCATCGACGATTTTGGCACCGGTTACTCATCCCTCAGCTACCTCAAGCGCATCCCGGTGGACTACGTAAAGATCGACCAGGCCTTTATCCGCGGGCTTGGCCAGGGACGCGAGGATGCGGCGATCACCCGCGCGATCATCGCCATGGCCCACGGGTTGGCGCTCAAGGTAGTGGCCGAAGGCGTGGAGGATCAGCAGCAGCTGGATTTCCTGCGCGGTGAGCAGTGTGACGAGGTGCAAGGTTACCTGATCAGCCCGCCCATGCGAGCCGAAGGGCTGGCGGATTTGTTACGCAAAAATGCAGATTTTTCTTAACGCAGCGTAGGCCGCCTTTATGGCTACATAGCGCCTGCCCGCTGAATCAGGGGGGAGCGGGGCGATTTAGTGATGCATCGGACGGGCAAAACGACAATTCTTGTAGTATAACTACAAGCTTGCTACATCCCTGGCGTCTGCCAATAACAAGAGTCCTGCCCTTTGAACCTGTTGCAACATATCGCCCAGTCGCGCCACCTGTTACGCAAATCGGAACTCAAGGTTGCCGATCATGTGCTGCTTGACCCTGCGGCCGTGATGCACAGTTCCATGGCCGACCTGGCCCACAGCGTGGGCATCAGTGAGCCGACCATCGTGCGCTTCTGCCGCGCCATTGGTTGCTCCGGGTTTCAGGATCTGAAACTCAAGCTGGCGCAAAGCCTGGCTGCCGGTGCGAGCTTCGGCCAGTTTGCGATCCATGAAGACGACTCCGTCGCCGACTACAGCCTGAAAATCTTCGACACCACCTTGCACACCCTGATGGAAGTGCGTGAGAAGCTCGACCCGGTGGAGCTGCAAAAGGCCGTGACCGCGATGTCCCAGGCCCAGCGCGTCGAGTTCTACGGCTTCGGTGCGTCCGGCGCGGTGGCGGCCGATGCCCAGCACAAGTTCTTCCGCCTGCTGCTGACCGCCGCGGCCTACAGCGACCCGCACATGCAGGCCATGTCGGCGGTGACCCTGAAGCCCACTGACGTGGCCATCTGCATTTCCCAATCGGGTCGCTCCAAAGACCTGCTGATCACCGCCAACCTAGTGCGTGAGAGCGGCGCTTCGCTGATCACCCTGTGCCCGAGCCAGACGCCATTGGCGGAGCTGTCCACGGTGAACCTGGCGATCGACGTGCATGAAGACACCGAGATCTACACGCCGCTGACCTCACGCATTGCCCACCTGGTGGTCATAGATGTGCTGGCGATGGGCGTGGCCATGGCCCGTGGCCCGAGCCTGGTCAACCACCTCAAGAGCGTGAAGCGCAGCTTGCGCAGCCTGCGCCTCTCGCCAAAATCCGTCAAAGCCCTCGACGACTGAGCCCAGGCCATACTTGGTCAAAATGTGGGAGCTGGCTTGCCTGCGATAGCGGTGGGTCAGTTGATAAGATGGCGACTGGCAGGCCGCTATCGCAGCATAGGTATCTACATATCTTTGGTGTGACGCTGGACCTGTGGCGAGGGAGCTTGCTCCCGTGACGCCCTGACGGCCGGCGCCTATCTCCCTGGCGCCCCAGGATCCAAATGTGGGAGCTGGCTTGCCTGCGAAGACGGCCTGACAGTCAACACAGTTAGACCGGGTGCATATCCATTCCTGCGGTAACGGCCCCTTAGGGTTCCGCCCTGACGGCGGGTCACTTTTGGAAAAGAGCCCCAAAAGTAACCAAAAGGGCTCTTGCCCCACCACTCGGCACCTCGCTTAGGCTCGGTGTGCCCGTAATCCGCCAGTGATTTGGGGGGCCGCCGCCACGCGCCATCCATGGCGCGGGGCGGCTAAACCGGCATCCCTGCCGGTTTACCCACCAAATCCCTGTCGAATTCCGGCCAGCGTGGTTTGACGGGGCGCTTGAGATCAAAAGCAGATCAAGATCAAGAGCGGCTCGCTTCGCATCGTGGTTACCGTTGGCTGCTGTAACCTACAAAGTTGTGTAGATACCTATGGCTATCGCAGGCAAGCCAGCTCCCACATGGGTTTGCGCCATATGCGCAAGATTCATCATCCTGTAACCCCCGCGCCGCCAAACCGTCATCCCCCACGCCCATCCTGTACTCCCCGTACTCGCATTGGGAGACTCCAAATGACCCGGCCCTACGAAGACAGCAACAGCACCGTCAAGACCCGTCGTCAGCAGGAAGACCAACGCCGCATGGCGTTCCGTCGCGCCATCGAAGACCGTTGCGAGGAGCGCCAGTTGCTCCAGAGCATCAGTGACTACCCGGAACTGCATTGGCAGGCACCCGTGGCTGCCCAGCGAAACGCTCAGCCAGCGCGCTGATCTGCACCCGTTCGCTGCGAATAAAGCCCAGGAACGCATGGGCCACCGGTGACAGGCGTTTAGCCTTGGCCTGCACCAGGCACCAACTGCGGTACAGCGGCAGTTCTTCCACCGGCAGCTCCTTGAGCCCGCCGGTGGCCAGCTCCAGGTTCAAGGCGTGGCGCGTCAGCAGGGCCACGCCCAACCCTGCCGCCACGCACTCACGCTGTGCCTCCGCCGAGGCCACTTCTACCGTCTGGGTGAAGTGCACGCGTTTTTCCTTGAAGTACTCTTCGCAGGCCAGCCGCGTGCCAGAGCCCGGTTCGCGGATGAGCAGGGTATAAGGCTCCAGGTCTTGCAGGCGCAGCGGCCCTTGCAGGCTCAGGGGATGATCCGGCAATGCCACGGCCACAATCGGGTTGTTGAGAAACGGCAGGAACTCCAGGCCCATGTCCTGGGGCACCATGGACATGATCACCAAGTCGTCGCGGTTGTCCGAGAGCCTGCGGATCACCTGGGCGCGGTTGACCACCGTGAGCTGCAATTGCACTTCCGGATGCTGGCGCTTGAAGGCGGCGAACAGGTGCGGCACGAAATACTTGGCGCTGGATTCCACCGCCAGTTTCAGTTGGCCTTGCAGTGAACCCTGCATGTCCGACAGCTGCATATCGAGGTTTTCCAGGCGCCCGAAAATATCGCGGCTGGCCCGTTGCAGGGCTTCGGCGGCCTCGGTCATGTAGAGCTTTTTGCCAACATAGTCGAACAGCGGCTGGCCGATCAGCTCTTCCAACTGGCGAATTTGCAGGCTGACCGCCGGTTGGGTGAGGGACATTTCCTCGGCGGCACGGCTGTAGGAACGCAAATCGCACACTTCATTGAAGATCTGCAATTGACGCAATGTCATACGCATCAACGACTTACGCATTTTACAAACCCTTAGCTCCCCGTTATTCCGGCCAACTATAAGTCTTTACTTATACACAACCCAATAATTATTGATTTTTGTTAATTCTCCTGTGCGCATAGTGTGTGTCTCGCGACTGTCATGAAACATTTGGTCACGCGCCGGCCCGGCTGCAACGGGTCGAAGCACGCAAATCGGCTCAAGGGAATTTCCAAGTGATAAAAAAGATCCTGATCGCCAACCGTGGTGAAATTGCCGTACGAATCGTGCGTGCTTGCGCCGAGATGGGCATTCGCTCGGTCGCGGTCTATTCGGACGCCGACCGCCACGCGTTGCACGTCAAGCGTGCCGACGAAGCCCACAGCATCGGTGCCGAGCCATTGGCCGGTTACTTGAACCCGCGCAAGCTGGTGAACCTAGCGGTGGAAACCGGTTGCGATGCGCTGCACCCCGGCTACGGTTTCCTGTCGGAAAACGCCGAATTGGCAGACATCTGTGCCGAACGCGGCATCAAGTTTATCGGCCCCTCGGCAGAAGTGATTCGCCGCATGGGCGACAAGACCGAAGCGCGCCGCAGCATGATCAAGGCCGGTGTGCCGGTTACGCCGGGCACCGAAGGCAACGTTGCCGATATCCATGAAGCCCTTACCGAAGGCGACCGCATCGGTTACCCGGTGATGCTCAAGGCCACCTCCGGTGGCGGTGGTCGTGGCATTCGTCGTTGCAACAGTCGCGAAGAACTTGAACAAGCCTTCCCCCGCGTGATTTCCGAAGCCACCAAGGCCTTCGGTTCGGCGGAAGTGTTCCTGGAAAAATGCATCGTCAATCCCAAGCACATCGAGGCGCAGATCCTCGGTGACAGCTTTGGCAACGTGGTGCACCTGTTCGAGCGTGATTGCTCGATCCAGCGTCGCAACCAGAAGCTGATCGAAATCGCCCCCAGCCCGCAACTCACCCCAGAACAGCGCGCCTACATCGGCGACCTGTCGGTGCGTGCCGCCAAGGCCGTGGGCTACGAGAACGCCGGCACCGTGGAGTTCCTGCTCGCCGAGGGCGAGGTGTACTTCATGGAGATGAACACGCGGGTGCAGGTGGAACACACCATCACCGAAGAAATCACCGGCATCGATATCGTTCGCGAGCAAATCCGCATCGCCTCCGGCCTGCCGTTGTCGGTCAAGCAGGAAGACATCCAGCACCGGGGTTTCGCGTTGCAGTTTCGTATCAACGCCGAAGACCCGAAGAACAACTTTCTTCCAAGCTTCGGCAAGATCACCCGTTACTACGCCCCCGGCGGTCCCGGCGTGCGGACCGACACGGCGATCTACACCGGTTACACCATCCCGCCGTTCTACGACTCCATGTGCCTGAAACTGGTGGTGTGGGCGTTGACCTGGGAAGAAGCCATGGACCGCGGCCTGCGTGCCCTGGACGACATGCGCCTGCAAGGCGTGAAGACCACCGCCGCCTACTACCAGGAAATCCTGCGCAACCCGGAATTCCGTAGCGGCCAGTTCAATACAAGCTTTGTGGAAAGCCATCCTGAGCTGACCAACTACTCGATCAAGCGCAAACCCGAAGAGCTGGCCCTGGCCATCGCCGCCGCCATCGCCGCCCACGCAGGCCTGTGAGGAATATAACAATGAGCAAGAAGATCTTCGTAACCGACACCATCCTGCGCGACGCCCACCAATCGTTGCTGGCCACCCGCATGCGCACCGACGACATGCTGCCGATCTGCGACAAGCTCGACAAAGTCGGCTACTGGTCATTGGAAGTCTGGGGCGGCGCGACCTTCGACGCCTGTGTGCGCTTTCTCAAGGAAGACCCGTGGGAGCGTCTGCGCCAACTGCGCGCCGCGCTGCCCAACACGCGCCTGCAAATGCTGCTGCGCGGCCAGAACCTGCTGGGCTACCGCCATTACAGCGACGACGTGGTCAAGGCCTTCGTGGCCAAGGCGGCGGTCAACGGTATCGACGTGTTCCGCATTTTCGATGCAATGAACGACGTGCGTAACCTGCGCGTGGCCATTGAAGCGGTCAAGGCCGCTGGCAAGCATGCCCAGGGCACCATCGCCTACACCACCAGCCCGGTGCATACCGTGGAAGCGTTCGTGGCCCAGGCCAAGCAATTGGAAGCCATGGGCTGCGACTCCATCGCGATCAAGGACATGGCTGGCTTGCTCACGCCCTACGCCACTGGCGAGCTGGTCAAGGCACTCAAAGCCGAGCAGAACCTGCCGATCTTTATCCACTCCCACGACACCGCCGGCCTGGCCGCGATGTGCCAACTCAAGGCCATCGAAAACGGTGCCGACCATATCGACACGGCCATCTCCAGCTTTGCCTGGGGCACCAGCCATCCGGGTACCGAGTCGATGGTCGCGGCCCTTAAAGGCAGCGAGTTCGACACCGGCCTCGACCTGGAACTGCTGCAAGAGATCGGCCTGTACTTCTACGCCGTGCGCAAGAAGTACCACCAGTTCGAAAGTGAATTCACCGCCGTCGACACCCGTGTGCAAGTCAACCAGGTGCCGGGCGGGATGATCTCCAACCTGGCCAACCAGCTCAAAGAGCAAGGCGCTCTGAACCGCATGAGTGAAGTGCTGGCCGAGATCCCGCGGGTTCGTGAAGACCTCGGCTTCCCGCCACTGGTAACACCGACCTCGCAGATCGTCGGCACCCAGGCGTTCTTCAACGTGCTGGCTGGTGAGCGCTACAAGACCATCACCAACGAAGTGAAGCTCTACCTGCAAGGCGGTTACGGCAAGGCGCCGGGCACGGTGAATGAAAAACTGCGCCGCCAGGCCATCGGCAGCGAAGACGTGATCGACGTGCGCCCGGCAGATTTGCTCAAGCCGGAAATGACCAAACTGCGCGGCGAAATCGGCGCACTGGCCAAGTCCGAAGAAGACGTGCTGACCTACGCCATGTTCCCGGACATCGGGCGCAAGTTCCTCGAAGAACGTGACGCCGGCACCTTGGCTCCTGAAGTGCTGTTGCCGATCCCCGAAGCGGGTGGCGTGGCCCGTGCTGGCGGCGAAGGCGTACCGACCGAATTCGTTATCGACGTGCACGGCGAAAGCTACCGCGTGGATATCACCGGTGTCGGCGTGAAGGCCGAAGGCAAGCGCCACTTCTACCTGTCCATCGACGGCATGCCGGAAGAAGTGGTGTTCGAACCGCTCAACGAGTTTGTCAGCAGCGGCGGCAGCAAGCGCAAGCACGCCACCGAGCCGGGCCATGTCAGCACGGCGATGCCGGGCAATATCGTCGATGTGCTGGTCAAGGTCGGCGACGTGGTCAAGGCCGGCCAGGCCGTGCTGATTACCGAAGCCATGAAGATGGAAACCGAAGTGCAGGCAGCGATTGCCGGCAAGGTGAGCGCTGTGCATGTGGCCAAGGGCGACCGGGTGAACCCTGGCGAAATCCTGATTGAGATCGAAGGCTGATCACAGCCTTCGAGACTAACGGTTAATCCTCGGGGGGGCAGGTGCTCCCCTTTTTTTTCGCCTGCAATTCAGGCGTTCACGGGCTTAGAAGCTCATTTTCCACTGGCCCATCAGGCCTTGGTCGTGGCCATGGTTGCCGGCTTGGCGGGTATAGGTCAGGCCGACGCTGTGTTGGGTGGACAAGGCAAGGTCCAGGCCTGCTTGCAGGTCAAAGCTATCGCGGTCCAGGGCGGTGCCGGTGATGGTGTAACCGTCGATCAGGCCCGGCGCATAGCGCGAGGTTTGGCGGACCTGGCTGTTGACGTCGCCGTAGAGGTGTTTCCAGCTCGTACTGAGGTGGGGCGTGAGGCTCATGTTGTTGTCGAAGCGATACAGCGTTGCCAAGCGCAAGCCAAAGGTGCTGTTCAGGTTTCGCTGGGTTTGTGGGCCGACGTTCAATGCGGTCACGCCGCCGCTCTCTTTGAAACGGTCGCGCTGGTAGCGTTGGTAGCCGAGGCCGACGAAGGGTTCGACAGTGGAATCACCGCTGCCCAATTGATAGCCCAGTTCGGAGAACAGGGTCTGGCTGCTGGCGTTGTATTTGCTTTTGAGCGAGTCGTGGTAATTGAGCAGGCTGACGCTGCGTTTGTTCTGCCCGGCATGGTTGCTGTAGATCGCCCCCAGGCGCAGGGCGAAGGGGCCGTCCTGGCGCACGGCGTAGCCGCCCAAGTGCCAGCTGTCCAGGTCGGCGGCATAACGCGGGGCATCGAAGCGGCTGGAGGTCTTGGCGCCCATGACACCCACCCGCCACGCATGGTCGACCGCCCAGTCGGCGCCCAGCAACAGGCCTTGGGTATCGTGTTTCAAGCCGGCGCTGCCGTGTTGTGCGTCTAGGCTGCCGCCGTTGCCCAGGCCTTGCACCCAGAAGTGGCCGTCGTCGTCAGTAGGCAGTGTGCGCAGGGTGGCGAGCAATTGGCGGCTCAGGTGTTGGGTGGTGGCCTGGGTTGCGGTGGCCAGGTTGGCGTTTTGGCTGGCGGCCAGTTGCTCAAGGGCTGCGCCGATCCCTCCAGGTTGTTTGCTCAATTGTTCGAGCGATTTTTGCAGCTCCTTGAGGTCTTCCGCGTCCAACTCGCCGGAGGCCACCAGTTGAATCACTGCCGGCTCCAGCACCTTGGCGACTTGCAGGCCGTTGTGCGAAGTGGCCTGCTGAGTGAGGAACCCGTCGAAGGGCGGTGGAAGGGGCGGCGCTTCGAACTGGGGTATAAATACTCCGCTATAGTCGGCGGCGTCATAGGGATAGCTGCCGTAGGGCTTGTATTCAATATCGCCGCGCGCATGGGCTGGCTGAAAACTGGCGGCCACTGCCAAGCTGATGACGATTGCGATTCTTTGAAGTGTAAAGGGCATGAATTCCCAACCTCTGATGAATGAGGCCGGGAATTTAGGCGAGGCGCGGGGGGATAACTGTCAGCCTATCGACCGCTGATGTGCGGGAGTTGTCTCTAGTACGGTGCGATTAAAAACTCATCTGCCATTGGCCGGTCAGCGCATGGTTGCGGCTGTTGCTGCCCACTTCGCCGGTATAGCCCAGGCCCAGGCGATGACGGGCGGATAAGCCTACGTCCAGGCCTGCTTCGAGCAACAGGCTGTCGCGGTCCAGGGCGCTGCCTTGCACATTGAAGGCGGTGCCACCGGCCAGGAAAGCCTGGCGTGTGGTGCTGTCGACATCGCCATAGGTGTGCTTCCAGCCAACGCTGGCACGAGGTGTGAGGCTGACGCCGTTGTCCAGCTGGCTCAAGTGCGCCAGGCGCAGGCCGAAGGTGCTGCTGAAGTTGTCCTGGGTCTGGCCCTCGACATGCAGCGCAGCGGCGCCGCCTTTTTCGTTATAGCCGTCGCGCTGGTAGCGCTGGTAGCCGAGGTTGGCGAACGGTTCTGCGCTCAAGCGACCGCTGCCCAGGGCGTAGCCCAGTTCCGCAAAAGCCTGCTGGCTGTTGGCGTCATAGTCGCCTTTGGGGCGGTCGTTAAAACCGTTGAAGGCCACCGTGCGTTTACTGTCGCCCTGGTGCCTGCTGTAGGCCGCACCCAGGCGCAACGCCAATGGGCCGCTCTGGCGCAGGGCATAGACGCCGGCGTGCCAGCTGTCGACGCTGCCGTCCACACCGGTGGTGTCCAGGTCGGTCTTGGAGTAACCGCCCAGTACACCCAGGCGCCAGTCGCTGTCCAGCGCCCAATCGGCGCCGAGCACTGTGCCTTTGGTGCGTTGGGTCAAACCGTTGCTGCCGTGCTCGCCATCGAGCTTGCCGTAGCTGCCGATGCCTTGCAGCCACAGGCGGCCGCGGGCGTTCGGGTCATTGAGGTTGCGCACTTCGGCGGGCACGCCGGTGGCGGCCAGTACCGGCGTATCTTTGTCATTGAGCCCCACCAGCAGTCCCGCACCGCCGCCCACCTGATGCATGGCGGCGAGCATGCTGTTGCCCACTTGCGCACTGGCATTGAGGGTGGCGCTGGTGAGGTTGGCGGTGCTACTGCCCGCCAGTTGCTCGATGGCGGCACCGGCTGTGGCGGTGGTGGTATTGAGCAGGGCGTTGTACAGCGGGTTGTTCGTGCCCAGGCCTGCCAGGCTGTTGGCGGCGTTGGCGCCATTGCCGGTGCTGGCGAATTGGTTGAAGGCGATGTCGTTACGGGTGTACGTAAGGCCGACCTGAGTGGGGCTGTAATCCAGGGTCGGGGTCAGGAAGGCGTAGTCGCTGGTGACCTTGCCAAACGTGCCATTGATGCTGCCGGCTTGCAGCACGCTGTAATGGCTTTGCCAGGGGTAGGTGCCTTCGCCGGGGTTGACCGCCAGGGTCGCGCCATTGAGGTAAGCGGTGCCGCCGACCTTGATCGGCGCGCTGCTGCCGTCGGCGTTGACGCCATAGGCCAGGGTCGAGCCGCTGCCCATGCGCAAGTCGCGGTTGATGCTGGCGGTGCCCAGCGCGGTGTTGGTCTGCAGGGTGCCGTTCACCACCAGGCTGCCCACCGAGCCGCCGCCGGCATACACACCGCCTGTGTCGACCGTCACGTCCCCGACAATGCCGCCTTGGTTGACCAGCTTGGCACCGCTGGAAATCTCGCCGCCGTCGCTGAAGTCACCCTGGCCGGTCAACGTCCAGGTGCCTTGCTTGACGTTCAGCCGTTCGAGGTTGCGGCTGTCGCCAAAACTGCCACCGGCGACGTCGTCCAGGGTCAGTCGGTCGTAACCGCTGCCGCCGTCCACCGTGCCGATAAAGCGGCTGCCGTTGCGCAAGATCAGCTGGTCATCGCCGCCGCCCAAATCCAGGGCCAGGCCACTGCTGCCGCTGATGGTGCCGCTGTTGATGACCGTATCGGCATAGTTGCCGACGAACTTCACGCCAAAGCCATCCAGGCCTTCAATCGTGCCGTGGTTCTCCAGGGTGGTGGCCGCGAGCCCCGGACCATCGCTGCCGTCGTCCACCAAGATGGCATTGTTGGCACCACTGACCAACGCGCCTTTGGCGTTGTAGAGAGAGCCGCCGCCCAGGGCGATCCCTTCGCTGCCGTTGGCAAAGCCGTTCTTGTCGACACCTCCGGCGCCTACACCCTGGATGACGCCGTAGTTTTCGATATGGGCGATCTTGTCGATGTCCACGCCGTCACCGTCGCCATCCGGTTGCAGCCCGGAGAACGCGCCGGTGATGGTGCCGTGGTTGATCACAGTGCCGTCGCCATCGGAACCAAAGCCCGAGCCGTTGCGACCGATCACCGTGCCGTAGTTGGTCAGCGTGGCGCCCTCGTCCGTGGTGATGCCATGGCGGCCACCGGAAATCAGACCGTAGTTGGTGACCGTCACGCCGCTGGCGGAGTCGATGTCCACGCCATCGAACTTGTCATCGCGGGAGAAGGTGTTGCCGGTGGAGATCTCACCGTAGTTAGTGATAGAGGCGTTGGCGCCGGTCTTCATGCCGTCGCTGGCCTCCCCGCGAATCAAGCCACCGGCACGGTTGATGATCGTGGTAGTGACGTTACTGCTGCGCAGCGCATCCAGGTCCAGCCCTTGGCCGGTGGCCGAGCGAAGGGTGCCGCTGTTGTCGATCAGCACGCTGCCGCTGGCGAAGTTACTGTTGATGCGCAACGCATCATTGGCGCCTTGAATCACCCCACCGGCAAGGTTGTAAATGCTGTACCTGCGCTCCCCGCTGACACTGCCCGAACTGTCGATACCCCGGCCGCCAGTGGAGGCCAGCTTGCCCGCGTTGGTGACTACCACCCCCTCACCGCGGGTGCCGTCCTTGAGCGTCACCGCTACCCCGGAAGTTGTAATGCTGCCAGGCGCCGACGTGGTCAACGTATCACTGCCACCCAGGGTTTGCCCCTGGGTAGTAGGTGTGTCGATCTGCAGGTTTTTTGCTGCGGCGGCTTCAATGAAACCGCCGCTGGCCAACAGGGTGATGGCGAGCGCGAGGCGTTGAGGAGACGGGGGCATGCTGGACGACCTTGTTATGGCAAGCGAGTCGATTGGTATAGCGCAAGGTCGTTGCAGAAATGTGGCGCAGTGATGACGGTTAAGCCGTTTGCATTAAATTGCATGTTTTCAGGTATTTTCCCTCGATATCTGCATTTTAATGCGTATATAAAGGCTCGTCATTCGTAGGATATGCACTATATTGCATGTGTCGCTCCCGTTTCCGCCTCGCAGGTGCACTAAATTGCAGAAAGACACCGCTTACTCTTTGACGCTGCAGATTTTCACCGCCGGGCACTGGCGTGATGCTATGCGACTTGAATTTCCTGAACCGCAACAGGGTTTTGTCGGGCCCTGCAGGTTTCATTACCGCCAGGATTATCTGGTCGATCACCTCGAAGAGATCCAGCAACCTTTCTGCACCGCTGTCAGTGCCCGGTTCCCGCTGGATTGGGACGTGACAGTGCTCAAGTCAGCCCCCGCTTTTTTGCACGATATCGCGCCAGCCGGCGCGGCCAAGCGTTTTTTGATGCAGCGTCTTGGTCGTGAGAAACCCCAGGCCATCGATGACGATTTGTTCTTACTGGGGCGCAGTACGCCGGCACCGATTGGCAACATGCGGATCAAGGAGTCCATCCAAGCCCTGGGCGGTGAAACACCGATGGGATTTGCACGACATGAGGTCGTCAGTCGCGACAGCCGCTTCCTGGAATATGCCTATGAACAAGGTGCTGCCATCGGTGGTGCGACCGGAGCAGGGGGCGAGGCGCCGAAATTATTGATGACCCAAGGTACCGATGGCTTGTTGTACCCAGATGCGATTCTGAATGACGCTGACGTCGCTCAGCACTGGTTCATCAAGTTCGCGCGCAACCAGGCCACGCAGACTGATCAAGATATCCTGCGAAGTGAGTACCACTATTACCGGGCGCTTGAGTCTCTTGGCATCGAAACGGTCGCCACCCAAGGGCTGGCGCTGGAAGAGGCGACAAAACCCAGCCTGTGGATGCATCGTTTTGATCGCAGGCTGGGTGAGGGCGGTGTTGAACGGCTGGCCGTCGAGTCGATCTATTCCTTGGCCGGTGTAACCACCCCTGGCAGCTACATGGATCATCTGGAGGTGGTGAGGCTGTTGGTCGATCAATGGCGAGCAGTGGGCCAAGAGGCCCAAATCGCAGATCTGGTCGCAGAGTACCTGCGCCGGGATTTGCTGAATAAAGTGCTGGGTAATTCGGATAACCACGGCCGCAATACATCGATCATCCGCGAGCCCAAGGCGCTGCGCCTGGCCCCCATTTATGATTTGGCACCCATGGTAATGGACGCTGAAGCCGTCACTCGAACCACCAAATGGCCCAAACCCTTGGAAATCGCCGGGGATATCAATTGGCGAGCGGTATGCGAGGCTTTGGCCGACCTCGTCGACCCCGAGCAAAGCTTTGAACGCCTGCGACAAACAGCCGAGCACCTGCGTGCATTACCGGATCTTCTGGTGACCAGTGGCGTGCCCGCTGTGACCTTGAATCACCCCAGCGTTCCACTGGGGAAGCTGGACCTGCGCCTCAAACAGTGGGGGTTGAGATGACGATCAGCATGGACGCCCGTGCGCTGTTGATCGACAGCGTCGAACAAGGCTTGGCCGATGGCTCGCTCGAGCTGGGCGCCGCCGTGCGCCGCCTGCGCACCGAAGTGACCGGCCTGCACCAAAGCCAGTTCGCCAGAATGTGCAAAATCTCGGTGCGCACTCTGGTGCATATCGAACATGGCGAGGGCAACCCAACCCTGAAATCGCTGAATGCCGTGTTTCGGCCCTTCGGTTTGCAGATGGGCGTGGTCAAGGTGCGGCGCAACGGGCCCTGACCTTCAACCGCGCCGCACGTAGCCCTTGCCGAAATGCCGCTCCATGCGCGCCTGGATCAATTCCAGCCCCAGGGACATCACCCAATAAATGATCGCCGCCGTCGTGAGCATCTCGATATAGCGGTAGCTTGAGCGGCCATAGGACTGCGCCAGAAACATCACTTCCCACACACCCATCACCGAGATCAGGGAGGAGTCCTTGAGCATCGAGATGAACTGGTTGGTGGCCGGCGGGATGATGGTGCGCATGGCCTGGGGCAGGGTCACGTGCCAGAAGATCGCCCTGTCGCGCATGCCCAGGGCCAGCGCAGCCTCGCGTTGGCCATGGGGCACGCCGAGGATGCCGGCGCGGAAAATTTCACTCAGGTAGGCGCCGTAGTTCAGCGACAGCGCGATGATCCCGGCGACGATGGCGCCTGGCACCAGCCCCAGTTGCGGCAGGCCCAGGTAGATCAACAGGATCTGGATCAGCAGCGGTGTGCCGCGAAAGAACGAGGCGTAGAAACTGGCGATGCCGAACGCCACCGCACTTTTGGACAGGCGCCCCAGCGCGGTGATAAAGCCCAGCACCGATGAGGCGACAATGGCGCACAGGCACAAGAACAGTGTCAGCGCCGCACCTTGCAGGAAGCCGTTGGGCGCAAGGTGCAGGCCGACCAGGTTGGGCAGCTTGTCGAGGATGATCGAGAACTTCAGGTCAAAGCTCAGGAAGAAACTCGCAAACAGGGCGAACAGTGCCGCCCAGGTCAGGTAAAGCCGTAGGCGAAAACTCATCGGCTGATATCGGCGCCGATCCATTTTTGCGACAGCGCGCTCAAGGTACCGTCCTGCTTGAGCTGGGCGAAGACCTCACGCACTTTGCTGTCCCACTGCGGGTCGCCTTTCTCGATGGCCACCGAGTTGGGCTCCGAGTACAGCGGCGCACCGGCGAGCTTGAAGCGCTTGTCCTGGGTCAGGCGCGGCTGCGCGGTGACCAGGTTGGTGAGGATCGCATCCAGGCGCACGCCAGCACCCAGGCCCAGGTCCTGGAATGCCACGTTGTCGGTGTCGTACGGGGCGATCTGCACCTCCTCGAACGGGTACTGCAATTGCGTGTCTTCAGCGCCTTCGATCACCAGGTTCTTGTTCAGGTAGCTTTCGTAGCTGGAGGCGCTGGTGAGGCCGACTTTCTTGCCGCTCAGGTCCCGGGCTTCGTGGATGCGATCGTCCTTGGCATTGACCACGATCACGGCCGGCGAAGCGTAGTACTCCACCGGGAAGTCGAACACCTCGGCGCGTGCCTTGCTTGGGGTCATGGAGCAGATGCAGATATCGTAGCGCCCGCTCCAGCGGCCGGCGGCGATCACGTCCCAGGACGGGGTTTCCAGGCGCAACTTCACGCCCAGTTTTTGCGCCACGGCCTTGGCCACGTCCACGTCGAAACCGTCGAGCTGGTTCTGGTCATTGAGAAATGAAAACGGCGGGTAGCTTTCCATCAGCACGCCGACCAGTTCTTTTTTCTGCTCGACACGATCCAGCGTGGCACCGCCAAAGGCTTGGGTTGAAGCAGCCAACATCGTCAGGCCCAGGGCCAACAGCGGTCTGAATTTCAAAATCGAACACCTGAATAAAAAAGAGGTTGTTATTAACCGAACGGTACGCATTAAATAGTTATAAGAACGACTCTCATAGTGAGTTATTTTCATAAGCATATGAGTAAAAAGCATATGGGCGCAGTAAGCACAGTAATTCTCGATGGCGGCATGGGCCGTGAACTGCAACGCCGTGGCGCGCCGTTCCGTCAGCCGGAATGGTCGGCACTGGCCTTGAGCGAGGCGCCACAAGCGGTGGAGGCGGTGCACGCGGCCTACATCGACAGTGGCGCCAATGTGATCACCAGCAACAGTTACGCGGTGGTGCCGTTCCACATTGGCGAAGCGCGGTTTGCCCAAGAAGGCCAGGCGCTGGCCGCGTTGGCCGGTGAGTTGGCGCGACGGGCGGTGCAAGCCTCCGGTAAAGCCGTGCAGGTCGCCGGCTCACTGCCGCCGCTGTTTGGCTCTTATCGCCCTGATCTGTTCCAGGCCGAGCGCGTCAGTGAGTTGCTCACCCCGTTGGTGAACGGCCTGGCCCCGCATGTAGACCTGTGGCTGGCGGAGACCCAGAGCTCGATCGCTGAAGCACGGGCGATTCATGCCGGTCTGCCTAAAGATGGCAAGCCGTTCTGGCTGTCGTTTACCTTGAAAGACGAAGACACCGACGAGGTCCCGCGCCTGCGCTCCGGCGAACCGGTGGCGGACGCAGCCGAGGCGGCGGCGCAACTGGGCGTGCAGGTATTGCTGTTCAACTGCAGCCAGCCGGAAGTGATCGGCACGGCCATTGATGCGGCGCGTGCAACCTTCGAACGACTGGGTGTAGCGATTCAGATCGGCGCCTACGCCAACGCCTTCCCACCGCAACCCAAGGAAGCCACGGCCAACGATGGCCTGGACCCGTTGCGCGACGACCTCGACCCGCCGGGTTACTTGCACTGGGCGGCAGATTGGCAGGCACGCGGCGCCAGCCATTTGGGCGGTTGCTGCGGCATCGGGCCGGAGCATATTGCGGTGCTGGCCCAGCGCCTGGCCGACTGATTCAGCGCTAGTCAAACCTGTGGGAGGGGGCTTGCCTAGGTAGGAGCGAGCAAGCTCGCTCCTACAGATGTGAGTTAAGGCTTTTTTGTAGGAGCGAGCTTGCTCGCGAAAAACTCACAGGCGCCGCGTTTATTCAGGCAGCACGCGTTATCGTTGACGTTTTTCGCGAGCAAGCTCGCTCCTACAGAGTTGAGTGTTAATTGCGACACTCTGTGAGTGTCTTCAGTTGGCCCGAACCACTCTGGTTCGCTTCCGACAACCACGCCTCAAACCCGGCACCGACCTTCGGCCATTCCGAATCCAGGATCGAATACCACGCCGTATCGCGGTTCTGTCCCTTGACCACCATGTGCTGGCGGAACACCCCTTCAAAACTGAACCCCAACCGCTCGGCCGCGTACTTGGACCGCGCGTTGCCGTTGTTGCACTTCCACTCCAGCCGACGGTAGCCCTGCTCGAACGCATACTTGGCCAGCAGGTACACCGCTTCAGTACTTTTCGGCGAGCGCTGCATCGGTGCGCCGAAGGTGACGTGGCCGATTTCGATGCGGCCTTGCGCCGGGACGATGGACATCAGGCTGAGGATGCCCTGGACCTGGCCCGTCGCACGGTCGATCACGCTGAAAAAGTACGGGTCGCTGTGGGCGGCGTGGTTGTTCAGCCAGGCATCGAAGGCACTGCGCTCGGTGAACGGGCCGTAGGGCAAATAATCCCACAGCTTCGGGTCGGCTCCTGGACCTTCAAGGGCTTGCCACAGTTGGTCGGCATGGCGCGCCGGGTCGAGCTTTTCCAGGTGGATAAAACGCCCTTCAAGCAGGTGCGCGGTGGGCGCCGGGGCGCCTTTCCAGTCGGCGAGGGAATTAGTCATGATGCGCTCCTTAGAGACCTTTGCGAAATTGAATGAAGCCTGGGCGTTCGGCGATGCGCTCGTAGAGCTGGATCGCGGTGGTGTTGGTCTCATGGGTCAACCAGTGCACCTTGCAGCAGCCATCGGCTTTGGCGGTGGCGTAGACGAATTCAATCAATTGGCGACCCACGCCGGTGCCACGTTGAGCCGGGTCCACCAGCAAGTCCTGCAGGTAGCAGGAGTTCTCGATGCTCCAGTTGGAGCGATGGTAGATGAAGTTGACCATGCCCACCGCCTTGCCGTCCTGCCAGGCCAGTGCCGAATGGGTCGGCTCGCTGGGGTCTATCAGGCGTTGCCAAGTGCTTTGGCTGACGGCGTCCGGCAGTTCGGTGTTATAGAACTTCAAGTACGCCTGCCACAGCGGCAGCCAGGCGGCGTGGTCAGCCGCTGTCACCTGGCGAATGTCGATCAAGCTCATTCTGAAACTCCTTGGGGAATAAAGCGGGCCAGGGTCTGGTCGCGTACATCGGCACTGGCGGCCAGGCCGTCACGCACACCGGCCATGTCGGCCGCGCTGCGGTTCTGGCTGAGTTTGCGTTTGCCCACCAGGCGCTCGATCGGCAGGGCGAAGCCGACGATGGCCTTGAGCATGCCGTCAATGTAGTCCGCCGGTGCGTCGCTGACACGCCAGGGTTGGGCGCGGCCGCTTTCATGGCGGTCGGTGAGGGCGGTGACCACCTTGAGCAAGCGCTCGGCGTCGCTGAACACCTCAGGCGTGCCATAGGCGTGCACGGCGATGTAGTTCCAGGTCGGCACCACTTTGCCGTGCTCGGCCTTGGCGGGGTAAAACGCCGGGCTGATATAGGCGTCGGCACCGGCGAAGATCACCAGCGCCTCACTGCCATTTTGCAGCTCGCGCCATTGTGGGTTGGCCTTGGCCAAGTGGCCGTACAGCGTGCCGTTGGGGCCTTCATCGGGGTTGAGCAGCAAGGGCAGATGGCTGGCTTGCAGGCCGTTTTCACCCAGGGTGATCAACTGCGCCAAACGAGTGTGCTGGATCAGTTGCTGGATTTCGGGCAAGTCATCGAGAGCAAAGGCGCGGGGTGTGTACATGGAAATTTTCCTTGGCGAATGCCTGCATCCTAGGCAGGCTATTGGTTCGTTGTAAGAGCCATCTAGCGCTATTTTCATAGGTCCAATATGCCGCCCATTTCGCCGCCGTTGTCCTTCAACCCCGCCGGTATCGAGTTGGACCGCCGCCAGGGCCTCACGCGCCAACTCTATGAGGCCCTGCGCCAGCGGGTGCTGGATGGGCGACTGGTCAGTGGCACGCGGTTGCCCGCAACCCGAGATCTGGCGGCGGCCTTGTCGATTTCCCGCAACAGCGTGGTACGCGCCTACGATCAGCTGTATGCGGAAGGGTTTATCGAGTGCCGGGTAGGTGATGGCACCTACGTTGCCCAATTACCGATGGCCAAAAAACTATCCACAAAAGTATCCACAGGGTTGTCAACAGGCTTATCCCCAGGTTTATCCACAAAATGGGCGAATTTACCCGAAGATTTGGACGATGAAGTTATCCACAGTGCCGGGTTGGCGCGGGTAAAAGACCATCACTTGCCCCAGCCGCCTGTGGGGCCACCTCGGGCCTTTCGCGTTGGTGTACCGGCCTTTGATCTGTTCCCGTTTGAGGTTTGGGCCAAGCTTAATGGGGCGTTCTGGCGCAAACCCGACCTGGAACAGCTGTGCTATGGCGACCCGGCAGGTGACGGCCGTCTGCGTGGTTTGATCGCCGCGTACCTGCGCAGCTCGCGCGGCATGCAATGCACGGCTGAACAAATTGTGATCACCAGTGGCGCACAGCAGGCCATCAGCCTTTGTGCACAGTTGCTGGTAGAGCCTGGGGACGGCGTGGCGGTGGAAAACCCCGGTTACCGCGCGGCCGGCCATGCATTCGCGTTGGCCGGCGGGCGACTGCATGGCGTGCCGGTCGACGGCGAGGGCATGGATTGCCAAGTGCTCGGTACTCTCAATGACTGCCGTGTGGCGTATGTCACGCCTTCCCATCAGTACCCGCTGGGGGTGGTGATGAGCCTGGCACGGCGCCTGGAATTGCTGGCCTGGGCCGAACGTTCAGGCGGCTGGATCGTGGAGGACGATTACGACGGCGAGTACCGCTACAGCGGCGCGCCGCTGTCACCGTTGGCTGCGCTGGATCGCAATGGCCGCGTGCTGTACGTCGGCACCTTCGGCAAGGTGGCGTTCCCGGCGTTGCGCCTGGGTTACCTGGTGTTGCCCCCGGGCCTGGTGCAAGCGTTCACCCGGCGCCGCGCCGTGGACGTGCGCCACTCCGAAGTCAGCACCCAGGCGGTGATGGCCGAGTTCATGGCGGCGGGGCATTTCCAGCGCCACATTCGCCGCATGCGCCGCGCCGCATTGAGCCGACGTAATGCTTTGCTGGCCGGTTGGCCCGATGGCTTGCCCGGCGTCGGGCCCTTGCCCAGCGTTGCGGCGGGGCTGCACATGACGGTGCGGGTGGAAAGCCTGGCGCGTGAACAGTTACTGCTCGCCCAGGCCCATGCCGCAGGTGTCGAAATCAACGGCCTGAGCAGCTATTGGCTGGCAGGCGCCAGCCCACCTGCGGACCAGCGTGCCGGCCTGGTGATGGGGTTTGCCGCCGTGCCCGAAGCCGACATCGCACAAGCGCTGGCACGTCTGCATCAGGCGTGGTTGCCGTAAAGACGTTCAGGTGTTGAAGAACAGCGACTTGGCCAGTGGCTTGCCGATTTTGCGGCGGTGAATCTCGATGATGTCCCAGTCATTAGGGCCAGTGCGTTGATGGGACCCCCCGAGCCCTTGTTGTTCGCGAGTCTTGAGGTGGTCTGCGGTGAAATCCTCAAGGGCGGCATCCTTCGTCCCATAGTGAAAGTGCGCGTACCACAACACCCTGCCGCTCTCTTTATCGCGAATCTCGTACTCATCCAGATAGCCCTTGTTGGGCCCTTTGAGTGCGCGGCGGCTCACGACCTTGACGATGCGGATCAAGCCTTGGCTATGCAGCCACTCCACGCGCTCGGCAGTGGGTGCTTGATGTTTGACCATCTCCAGGTAGGTTTTTTTGCCGAGCCGATAAAACCGTTGTGCCGCCTCGTTGAGCTTGCGGTTGGTCGAGGCGGCGGAAGTGTGATCGCTCTCGGTAAGGTTGCGGCGAGTCAGGGCCTCTTCAATGTTGTTGGATGCGCTTTCAAGCCTCCTGGCATAGGCATTGAACATGTCTTGAATGTCCTGCGGTGCGTGCCAGGGCTTCCTGGAGAACCCCTGGTTTTTGCGGATTTCAGTCTGTTCTCCATCCAGTAGCGTTTGCCCGGCGTTGATGCTGGTGTCCAGGTCAACGGAGGCCGGCGCAGGTGGCTGTGACGAGGTTGTTTGCCGTTTGACCCACACGCCGGGCGCCTTTTCATGGAACGTGGCGATCACTTTGCCGGTGACGCCGGCCTTGATGTCCACCAGGCTGCTGTCGGCTTCACGCGGTTCGCCCATCACCAGGCCGTGATGGCGTGTCTTGATGACTTTGCGCCGTGGCGGGGGCTCGGCCTTTGAGGTGCCGGGCTTGGGTTCCAGAGCTTTTTTCTGGCGCAGGAGGTAAGCCAGGTCGCGCACGGCCCGCTGGCTGAATTCGCCAATCTGCTGGCGTAGGCTTTCCAAGCGAGGCTTGAGCAGGTACCGCGGGTAATCGGCATGCAGGTCCAGCAGGCGCTGATCGGCGCTGGAAAATTGCTCAACCAGGCTGTCCAGGACGTCAATGCGTTCATCCAGCGACGTACCGTTACCGCGCTCCACGATCTCAACGAAACTTTCGACGTTGAGTTCGGCGGTATCGACGACCTGGCCCATTCGCTCGCGCAGTGTGGCTGGGATCTGGCTTTGCGCTTCGTCGATACACAGGTAGCGGCCCAAGCTGATATCCAGCGCCTTGAGTTCGATAAGCGTGAACGAGGGCAATGATTCCATGGTTTTACGAATGACGGCTGCGCCTTCATCTCCCAGCGCTTTGAGATCGCCGAAACGCTCGTTGATGAACGCCAGGCGCTCGATGATCCCCCGGTTCAGAGTGGACAGGTTTTGTGCGCTTTGTGCCTGGTCCTGATAGTTAATATCTGCCTCGGCTTCAAGGACGGGCGACGACGACAGCAGCGCCTCCTTGTAGCTCACCAGTTGCTGTTCCAAGGCAATCTGAGTCAATTGCACTTGTTGCTTCAGGTAGCCGCTCATGTTGCTCTGGTAGGTGGGCACCGCGTCGATGATGCTCAAGGACTTCAACTGGTTGATCGCTTCGTCGTATTCGACCAGCCGGCCATCGACTTTATCGAGGAACGCACTTCGCTGTTGGTCGGTGGAAGGGCCGGCAGCGGCGTCCAGCGCGGGCTTGGATTCAAGCACGTCCAGTTGTTTGCTGGCGGCGACCGCATCGAAAGCGTTGAGCGAAGTCTTGAGCGCCGAAATGCGCGCAGGCTGATCGACCTTGACTGCCCGTCGACGGTTTCGAAGGCCCCCACCGCGCAGTCGCAGCCGCACATCCACAAACCACTGGCCCGCCAGGTTGCCGATCAGCGGTGGGCCGGTGCGCGATGGGGTGTTCGGGTCGATGACGATGACGCTGTCATTGTCGTCGACCATCACCTCGAACCAACGCTTGCCCACCGGGGCATACCACTTGTCTGCAAGCGCATAGAGATTCAGGTGGCGACCGGGGGTTTTGTTCTGTTCGCCCAGTGCCTCAGGTTTGGTCACGCTGAAGCTGTCGAGTGTGCTGGCCAGGCCCAGGTGACTATGACTCAGGGCCCCGCTGATGTGCACCGGGCCTTGATGCTTGGCGGGTACTTGGCTGTCGGGAATATTGGCTTGTTGATCTGCGCTGAATGTTGCCTCGGGCACCGCAGGCTTATCTATCGTTTGGAGGGCGGTTGATTCGGATTCGGTCTCGACCTTGGGCGCCTCGAAATGCTCCAGTGCGCTAGGGTGGCGCAGAGCGATGTGCAGGGTCAGCGCCATGCCCAGGTTGAGGAATACGTCCACCAGCGCTGTCCAGGACGCGGGCGAGTCGTCCTTGTTCACCGCTTCCTCGGCGGCTTGCAGGTCGTCCATGATTTGCCAGATCCAGGCGGCGACGCCAAGGGTGCGGCCCATGAACGGCAATGCGGCATTGAATATCTGCCAGCCGGCATGTCGAAAGGTCGCCCAGCGCTTTTGCACGTTGGACACCGATTGGCGGGTTGCCAATTCGACCAGGGCATTGGCATTGGCCTTGAACAGCGTGGCCAGTGTGTCATTGCCCACTTCTTCATCGGTCAGCGTGATCGGGCCGCTCATGTACAGCACGGTCAGGGGCTCGACCAGCGCACGCACCACCGTCCAAGGCGACGGCAAGGTGTCGGGAAACACGTATTGGGCGTAATTGAACCGTTGTGCCTCGGGCAGCCAGGCCAAAACCGATTCGCGCAACGATCGTTCATGTTTGATGGCGTACAGCAGGTTTTGCCGCGACGCAAATTGCAGCAGCGCCGGTTCAAGCAGGGGCCGATAGAGCACGCAGGGGCCAGCGTCGGACTGTCGTGGGCCGATCACGAACATATTGGCGACCCCGTCTTGTTCATGCCCAGGGCGCAGGGTGGGCACGAACGCCAGGCAGCGGATGACGATAGGCTGCCCGTCCACCTGGCGCTCATGTTCCTCGGTACGCATCACCGCGGCGACATACCGGTAACCGCGTTCATCGATACCGCCCTGTTGGCGAATCTTCATCTGCAGGGCCAGCAGCGGCAATTGCACCTGCAAGTGGCTGGTGTAGAGCTGCTGTCGTCGGCTGGATTGCTGCGGGTCCTCGAGGAGTTTCTGTTTGACCAGGGCAGGGTAGTACTGGCCAATATCGATGTCTTCGATTACGTCTTTCAGGTAGCCGTAGGTCAGCCAGTCGGGTACGCCGTTGTCCTTGCCGTTGTAGTGCACCGTGGTATTGCCGGTGGGCAGGCCGGTGAGGTTCTCCAGGGCCAGGTCGATCAGGCTGCGACGGGTAATGTCCACGGCATCTGGGATGATAAAGGTGCCCCACAGGACCGGGCTCTCGATGACGATCTCGATCTTGTCCAGGTTCAGGTGCGCGTTCTTTTTCGGGGCACGGATGCGGCTTTGCAACTGGGTTCGCGCATAGTCACGAATGGCTGGAATGCCGTCCTGGAACGTCTCGCCTTGGTAGTGGGTGTGCAGGTGGGCCAGGTCGATCAGGTAGCGGCTGTAGGCGGCGGTATCGGAGTCTGATGCCGACGCCAGCCAGTTGGGAAGTTGTTGGTGAATGTCGCGGATACTCGACAATTGATGATCGCTCATCTCTTCAATGCTGGGCACGATGCTCACCACGCCGGGGGCACGGGGCTGTTCCCGCACATCCGTCTCGCCGAAACTGGCAATCACCTGTATTTGCAGCGAAATCAGGATGCAGGCCAGGGCATCGAAGAAGTTGCCGTCGGGTTCATACAGGCGCCATTGCAAGGTGGTGTTTCGTTCTGGAGCACTCAGCCTGGCGGGCAACGAGGCACCGAACGCGGCCAATGATTCGAACGTTTCATACCCACTGACCAATGAGTAAGTGAGGACCATCTGGCGCTTCTGGTACTGGCCCACTAACACGGTGATGTCCAGAAAGTTCACGTGGGTGGATTGACCCTCTGCCAGGATATCCACATCAACCAGGTAGGCATGACTGTTGTAAGGGTCTTTGCGTGAACGCTTGGCCCGGTCGGGTTCCTGAAACACCGTGCGCGCCATGGCGCATTCGTGTTCATCCAAGCCTTGCTCTTCGGTGAGGTTCCATACTTTGCGCAGGGCGTTGGAGAAGGACTGCCAACGAGGGCCGGCGGCGCCGTTGGACGCGTTCCAGAAGTCCAATTGCTGTTCTTGGAACGCAGTGAACAACAGGCCGGACAGCTCGTTGATCAGGCGTGCGATGGCGTCGATTTTCGCGGCCAGGTGGACAGGTGCCGCAGCATTGGGCTGCAGCGTCAGGAAGTGTTGGCCGTCAATGTAGGTGACTCTGTCGTTGGACAGCGCCTGACGCGCGAGCACCGACGTGAGCGATTCGACAAGCGCTGGGGCGCGTTCGACAGCCTCGCCGATCACCTCCCATTGAGGGCTGACCACCACCGCCAGGTCGGGGTCGATATTCAGCGTGGGATACAGCTCTTTGAGTGCCGAGCGCAGTGTGGTGGCGGCCACTTCACGGGTGGTGGGGCCAGTGGTCAGTTGGGTGAGCAGTTCATAGGTCGTCGGTGGGCGGTGGTTATTGGCGATGTCATTGGGCATGCGCAGCTCCTCTGCATTCGATGGCCCGGACGGGCTTCAGGAATGGGCAAGGTAGCGAGCGCCATGGCGGTGAGGGCGGTAGATACGTCGAGGCGCAGCTGCTCAGTGCTGCAAGGGTGGCGAGGGCGCAAGCGGCCCTCGTTTTAAAGAAAAACGTCCAATCAGAGAACCGGTGCGTTACTTCCCGGATTTGATCTTGGTCCAGGCCCGCGTCCTGGCGCGTTCGGCTTTGCTGTCCAGGGGCTTGAGGGTGTAGAGCGTGGCCATGGCCGCGTCGGTCGGGTACAGGTTGGGGTTGTTGCGAATGGCCGGGTCGACCAAACCGCTGGCGTCCTTGTTGGGGTTGGGGTAACCGACAAAGTCGCTGATCGGCGCGATGACGTTGGGTTGCAGCAGGTAGTTGATAAAGGTGTAGGCATCGCCCGGGTTTTTAGCGCCTTTGGGAATGGCGAGCATGTCGAACCAGATCGGCGCGCCTTCCTTGGGCAGGCGCATGTCCACGGTCACGCCATTCTTGGCTTCCTTGGCGCGGTTGGCGGCCTGGGAAAAACTGCCGGAGTAGCCCACCGCCACGCAGATATCGCCGTTGGCGATGTCGGCCATGTATTTGGAGGAATGAAAGTAGGTGACGTACGGGCGGATCTTCATCAACAGCGCTTCGGCCTTGTCGTAGTCCTTGGGGTTGCTGCTGTTGGGGTCCAGGCCCAGGTGCTGCAAGGCCAGGGGCAGGATTTCCGAGGGCGAGTCCAGCAGGGCGACGCCGCATTGCTTGAGCTTGCTGATGTTCTCTTCCTTGAAGATCAGGTCCCAACTGTCCACGGGCGCGTTGTCGCCCAGGGCGGCCTTGACTTTGGCGGGGTTGAAGCCGATCAGGATGGTGCCGTACATGTAGGGCACGGCGTACTGGTTGCCGGGGTCGTTGGCTTCGATCAGCTTCATCAGCTTGGGATCAAGGTGGTTCCAGTTGGGCAGTTGGCTGCGGTCCATCGGCTGGAACACGCCGGCCTCGATCTGCTTGGCCAGGAACACGTTCGAAGGCACCACCACGTCATAGCCGGAGTTGCCGGTGAGCAACTTGGCTTCCAGCGCTTCGTTGGTGTCGAAAATGTCGTACACCAGCTTGATCGACGGGTGCTGGGCCTTGAAGTCTTCCAGCGCCTTGGGCGTGATGTAGTCGAACCAGTTGTAGACCTTCAGGGTTTTTTCTTCGGCCTGGGCTGCGCCGCTGACAACCACGGCGCACAGGGCGAGCGACTTGAGCATGTTCATTGGGCTGCTTCCTCGAAACCTTCCAGCACGTTGACGGCATTGATGCCGATTTCTTCCACCGCGTAGCCGCCTTCCATCACGAACAGCGTGGGTTTGCCCAGGCGGGCAATGCGTGCGCCCATGGCCAGGTAGTCCGGGCTGTCGAGCTTGAACTGCGAGATAGGGTCGTCCTTGAAAGTGTCCACGCCCAAGGACACCACGATGATGTCGGCGGCGTAGCGCTCGATCTCGGCGCAGGCCTGTTCCAGCGCGGCGCTCCAGGCCTGCCAGCCGGAGCGTGCTGGCAACGGATAATTGAAGTTGAAACCAACCCCTTCGCCCTCGCCATGCTCATCGTCATAGCCGAGGAAGAACGGAAACTCCGCCTCCGGATGGCCGTGAATCGAGGTGAACAGCACGTCGTTGCGCGCGTAAAAAATCGACTGCGTGCCGTTGCCGTGGTGGTAGTCCACGTCGAGGATCGCGACCTTTTTACAGCCCTGGTCAAGGAATGCCTGGGCTGCGATGGCCGCGTTGTTGAGGTAGCAATAACCGCCCATCAAATCGCTGGCGGCATGATGCCCCGGTGGGCGGCACAGGGCGAAGGCACTGTGGGCGCCTTGCGCGATGGCGGCCTGGGCCGTGAGGGCCACTTGCGCCGCACTGTAAGCCGCTTGCCAAGTGCCTGCGGTGATTGGCGCGCCACCGTCGAAACTGTAATAGCCCAACTGGCCGTGCAGGCTGGTGGGCAGCACGCGGCGCAACGTGCGCGCCGGCCAGGTGTAGGGCAACAGGTCGCCGTCCTGGCCGTATTCGGTCCAGCGCTGCCAGGCGTCTTTGAAGAAGTCGAGGTAGTCGCGGCTGTGGATACGTTGCAGCGGCGCCAGGCCGAAATCCTGCGGCGCCTGCACCGGCCCCAGCTCCCGCTCTTTGACGCGTTGCAGTACATGGTCGGCGCGCGAGGGCATTTCGAAGCAGGGCATCAGTTGCCCGTCCATCAGCTCACAGCGGCCATGGTGCAAATGATGATCGTCCGAGTAGATCGTCAGCATGTTGTTGTTCTCCAAAGGCTCAGGGGTATGCCATGCAGTGTTGCCAGACGCCGGGGTTTGGAGAACGGCAGGAGCGGCCAAAAGGGGATCGATATGGCCAATGTGTTTGTCCGCTATTCGCCCCTTGCTAGGGCCTGAACTGACTCGGCGCCACACCGCTCCAGCGCACGAACGCATGCCTGAAGCTGGCGGTCTCGCTGAAGCCCAGTTGTTCGGCGATGCGGTAGATCGGCAGTTCATCCTCCCCCAGTAACTGCTTGGCGCGTTCGAAGCGTAGCTCGTCGAGCAACTCCTGATAGCTGCACCCCAGATCATGCAAATGCCGGCGCAGGGTGCGTGCCGAACAGTTCATTTGCCCTGCCAGTCCATCCAGGCCCGGAGCGGCATTCAATTGCGCGGCCAGTAACAAGCGCACGCGCCCCAGCCAGGCCTGGCGACCGGTGAACTCGGCGTTCTGCCGACGGCAGCGCTCCACCATGGCGCAGTGGGTGACGGCATCGGCCAGCGGCAGGGGCTGGTCGAGCCACTCACGGTCGAAGGCAAAGGCGTTAGTGGCGGCGCCAAATTGCAGCGGGCAGTCGAAGCGTTCGGCGTAGCGTGCTCGATAGTCGGGCGCTGGGTATTCAAAGCGTGCGCCGAGCAATGGCAGCGGCTGGCCGAGCAGGTCGTCGCAGATGACTTTCAGCGAGAGCAGGCAGAACTCCACATTGAAGGCGCCCAGGGCTGGGTCTTCGCGATAGTCGCTGGCGCGGAACCAGACGCGCTGGTCGTCCTCTTCCAGGCTCAGTTCAAAAAGTGTTCCCAACAGCGCCGGGTAGCGCAGGGCCAGGCGCAAAGCGTCACCGAAGGTGGCACTGGTGAGCAGTGCATAACCGAGCATGCCGTAGGACGACACATGCATGCGCCGGCCCAGTTCCAGGCCGATGTCCCGACGCAATGCCACGGCGTTGGCGCATACGCGCATTTCCTGATGAGTGGTAATACGCGTGTCGGCGCGGCTCAGGTCGGCACTGGCGATGCCACTGCCAGCCAGCAGGGTCTGGCTGGGTATGCCGTCGGGCTTGAACGTCTCCAGAATCAGCGAGACCGCATTGAGGGTGGTCAGGTGTGAATGCAGCATGATCGAGTCCAGCCTGGGTTTGTCAGGCTGGAGCAAGTTATGTGCCGTTGGGCGAGCGCGCCGTCAATAGACCTCTGGCGGGAAAAACAAGCGCTGGGCTTGGGTCAGGTTGATGGAACTGCGGTAGTAGTCGAGCTGTTGCTCTGCGGTTAAGCCGGTGAGCGTGTCAGCTACCTCTTTGAGCTGTTGTTCTGCTGGGGTTTTGAGTCGTGCGTAGAGAAATCTATTGAGTGAAGCGTGGGCGCTCGAGTATTGGAAATGCGCATACCAGAGAGGTTTGCTGGTAGACAGATCAATGACCGCATACTCATCTTGATAGCTCCAAGTGGCGCCCTTGAGGGGCTGGCGGGTCATGATCTTTTTGATCGCAATTTCGCGGTGGTTAATGAGCCAATCGACATGGGCAATGGTCGGAGGCTGTCGCTTGATGAGCTTGGCCACGGTTTCAGTGGCCCGTTCGTAAAGTGCTTTTGTGGCGGCTTTGAGTCTTCTGCGCAGGTCTGCGCTGGACTGCTTGGTTTGCGCCGTGACTTTGGCTTTGATCAATGCCTCGTCGATATCTTGCTTGCTGCGTTCGAGCAACCAGGCGTGCTGGTGAAACATGTGCTCGATGCCGATGGCTGTGCGCGTGGGATCGTCGGCTTGTTGGCTGGCGCGTTCTTGAAACTTCGGCAATTGGGCGAGTAATTTTTCGCCCGCGGTGGTGGCGTCGTGGAGCGTGAGCGCTGTAGATGTGGCCTGTGCCGGGGACGTTTCGATGTGCTCGACCCACATGCCAGGGGTCTTCTCATGAAAGGTAGCCAGGACCTGGCCGGTTATCGGGGACTTGATATCAACGAACTTTGATACGGTCCCTATCGGGTCCAAGCGGGGTTCGCCAATCAGCACGCCGTTGTAGCGTGTCTGGATAAACCTCTTCAGCGGCCTGGGCGGCGTAGGAGGAGGGGTGGGCTTGATGCGCTTCAGGTTCTGTTCCTCGTGCAGCGGGACAAGTGCCGCCTTGGCGCGATTGGCGAACCCTTGCAGCGATTGGCTCAGGCGTTTCAAGGGTTGGGCCTGGATCTGCTCGGAGAACTCTTGAGAAAGGTCCTGCAAGCGTTCATCGATGAACTTGAATTGCTCCACCAGGTTGCTCAAGGCGTCAATACGCTCGTCTAGGCGATATTCGCTTCGCTCATCCAGGGTGTCACGCAGGGTCTGTACTGCAACGTCGGCGCTGTCGAGCGTGTCGTTGAGCAACTCCCAGGCCTGGGGTTCGGTGGTGAGGGATTCAGGGGCCAGGCACAAGTGACGGGCCAACGTCACCTGCAGGGCCCTGAGATCGTCGCTCGTATAGCTGGGCAGTTTGCGCTGGCGCTCTCTGATCACGTCGAATCCGGCCGGGCCGAATTTGCGCAGCTCGGTGAAGCGTGATTGAGCGTAATCCAGGCGCTTGATCATGCTGTCGCTCATCTCGACGACCTGTTGGTGGTCGGCTATATCGCTGGTATGAGGTGACGGTGCATGGGTTGGGAGCTGGTCCAGGACGGGCGAGAGTTTTGGCGCAAAGGTGATGAGCTCTTCGTTTACCCCCGCTTCATTGAGTTCCAGTTGAGCCTGTAGGTAACCAATGGCTTTTATCTGGAATTCAGGCTCCGAGGTGAAGACGGCCATGGTCAGCAAGTGTTGGCGTGCTTTTTCGTAGTCTTCTGATTGGCGATTGAGCGTGTCCAGGTAGGCCTGGCGTTTGGCTTGGGCACTGGTACTGGGGGCCTCGTCCATTGCTTTGCGGGTTTCTTGCAGTAGGTTCTGCTGGTTTTTTTTTGCGGTTTCAAACGCTTTCAATTTCCTGCGCGATGCGTCGGCTTCGCTGATTGCCAGGTCCTTGGCGGTATTTTTCAACCGATCGGTACTGGATTTACGCAGGCGTATCCGATGATCGACGGACCATTGACCCTGGGCGTTGTGAACCAGCATGGGCCCGATGCGGTGGGTCTGGTTGGGGTCAATGACAACGATGTTTTTATCATCGTCCACTTTCACCATGAACCAGTTTTTGCCGACGGGAGCGTAGTGCTGCTCACCCAACTGATACAGGTATTGGTCAGCAGCCGGCTGGTCTATCACGGAGCCGAGGTCATCGGGTTTTTCTATTTTAAAGCCTTCAAGCATCGAGGTTTCCAGCGCTGGCGTGCGGTTGATTGCGCCGCTCGTGTTCAGCGCGATCTCGTGATCGGGAGGCGGTGCCAGAGAGGTGCGCTCAGGCAGTTGCTCGACGGTGAAGCTTATCGTGCTGGAGGGGCCTGGCGTTTCAGGCGCAAGCTCGGTCGTCTTGACCTTGGTGGGCTCGATCTTGGCCGGTTCGAACTTAGGTCTGCTGCGCTGGGCGCTGTGCAAGGTGATCGCCATGCCCAGGTTAAGCAGCACGTCGGTCAGCGCCGACCATTGTGCGGGTTTATCGCCTTCCTCATGGGCCTGGGCAAAGGTATCCAGTTGTTCGACGATTTGCCAGATCCATGCGCTAGTGCTTGCCACGCGCCCCATAAAGGGCAGGGCCGCGTTGAAGAGCACCCAACCGGCTTGCTTCAACGTGTCCCAGCGGCGTTCGGCATTCGATACCGACTGGCGGTCCGCCAGTTCAACCAGCGCATTGGCATTGCTATCGAACAGTGTCTTGAACCTATCCCCATTGAGCACCTCCTCACCAAGATTCACGGGGCCGCTATAGGTCCATAGATCGCTGGGGTTGACCAGAAACTCGGCGACAAGCCATGGCGAAGGCCAATGACTGGTAAAGACATAATTGGTGTAGTGGTGACGCACCGAGTCCGGTAGCCAGGTAACCACCGAGTCTCGCAAAGTGCGCGACTGGCTGATGGCATACAGTAAGTTCGCCGGTGATGGATATTGCAGCAACGCGGGTTCAAACAACGGGCGGTACAGCACGCAAGGGCCGTCTTGCGCATTTTCTGGGCCGATGATGTACATGTTGGTGACATCATCGTTGCTGTTGATGAGCCGGCGCTTGGGGTTGAAGCTCAGGCGTCGTATCACGATGGCTTTGCCGTCGACGTATTGGTCGCCGCTTTCGTCCTGCATCACAGCTACGACGTAGCGGTAGCCGCGCTCGTCAATCCCGCCAATGCGGCGGATCTTGTGCTGCAAGGCCAACATCGGCAGCTGGACTCGCAGGTGATCGCGGTACAGTTTTTTGCGACGTGAGGCCTCAGCCGAGTCATCCAGCAGTTTGCTGCGGATCAGTTTTGGGTAGGTGGCACCGATATTACAGCGGCTGATCAGTGTCTCAAGGTAAGCCACGGTGATCTGATTCGGTATGGAGTGGCCGACGTCGCTCAGCAACGTTTTATTACCGGTGGGCAGTGCAATCAGGTTTTGCAGGGCCAGTTCGGCAAGGCTGAACGTGGTGGTTTCGTACTGCCCTGGCACGGTGAAAAGGCCCCACACCACCAGGCTCTTGACCTGGATTTTCAGCTTGTCGAGCTTCAGGTGTTGCAGGGTCGGGTGGTCCTTGAGCAGCTCGGTTTTCAACTGGTCCAAGGCGAATTGATGAATGCTGGGAATACCGTCCTCATAGGTCTTGCCGGCATTCAGGCTATTGAGCGCGGCCAAGTCCTTGAGGTGGCGTGCATAGAGTGATTGATCGCTGGCAGAGGCATCGGTCAGCCAGTCTGGCAGCAGGGTTTGATACCAGCCCGGCCCCGGGCCCTTGGCAACCGATTTTTCGGCAGGCGTCGGGAGTGTGAGCAGGGGTGACTGTTGGGTGCTGGGCTGTTTGCCATCACTGGTTTTGAGACCTTCCACGGTCTCAAGCTGCAGGGCGATCAGCTTGCAGGCTGCGTGTTCGAAAAAATCGCCGTCGGGTTCATAAAGGCGCCACTCCAGGCGATCAAAGGCCTCGGGTTGCTCCAGGTGATCCTTCAACGAATCGCCTAGCTGTTGGTAGGTGTCGTATTTCTCGTATCCCTTGAAGGGTGAGTAACAGAGGATCAGCGTTTTGTCTTCGAGTTTGCCCTCCAGCACGGTCATGAACACTTGGTCGGTGTGCTGCGTCTTGGAACCTTTGACCAGGTCGGCATCAATCAGGTAAGCGCGGCTGCTATAACGATTTTTGTCTTGGCGAGCGGAGCGGGTGGGTGCATGGAACAGCGTGCGGGCCATCGTGCAGTCTTCGTCGGTCCAGGCATCGACGTGTTGCACATTCCAGGCTCCGCGCAGGCTCTGGGCGAGTGTTTGCCAGCGAGGACCGTTGCCGTTGCTTTGGTTCCAGAACGTTACCAGCTGTTCCTGAAAGGCCCGGTAGACCACCGGCGCCAGGGTGTTGATCAGGTTGGCGACTTCGACAATACGCACGGGCAAATGAAGCGGGGGGTCGGTTACCGGCTTCAGGGTCAGGAAGTGATTGCCCTCGACGCACAGCGTCGGCACTTTGAGGATGGCCTGCCGGGCCAGGATGCTGCTCAGGGTTTCATAATGTGTTGGCCCTGACACGATCTGGTCATCGATGAGCTCCCAGGTGGAAGTGCCCATCAGTGTCATGGCCGGGTCGATGTCCAGGTCGGGGTATTTCTCCAGCAAAGACTGGCGCAGCAGTTCGCGAGCCGCTTCCCGGAACGAAGGTCCGACGGACAGTTGGGTGGCCAGCTTGTGTGTTTCAGTGTCTGGAGGCGTTTGCTGCGAGGGTGTGGAACTGGAGGTCGTCATGCGGGCATCCCTGTCTTGCCGATCAATGGAAAAGCCGAGCGTAGGCTCGGGTTTTCCATGTTAGGTATCGGCAAGCAGGGAATTGCAGTGCTTATGTAGGGCTGTCTTAAGCGTTCAAGCTGGCTGGGTATGCAGGTCCAGCTCTACCAGGCGCCGCACTTGCTCCACGGTAAGGCCGGCACCGAGCAAGGCGTGCAACTTGCCGAACGCGGCTTCGCGGGTCATCCCACCGCCGGACAACACGCCGGCGCCCCGCAAGCGGCTGCCGGCCTCGTAGACATCCAGCTCCACACCGCCTTCATGGCACTGAGTGATGGCGACCACCACCACCCCTTGATCCTGCGCACGCTGCAAGCTGGCGAGGAATTGCGGGTTATCGCTCGGCCCGGTGCCGCTGCCGAAGCACTCCAGCACCAAGCCCTGAATGCCGCTGCCGATGATTGCGTCCAGCTGTGCAGCCTCGAAACCGGGTATCAGCGGCAGTACGCCGACGTTCGCCAAGGCTTTGGGCTGGCGGTAATCCAGCGCTGCCGGCAGGGTGTGGGCACGGGCGAAGTCGTCCTGGCGTTGCAAGGCTGCGAACGGGTTGCGCCCAAAGCTGCGAATCTTCGCGCAGCGGGTCGGCGCCATCAACGCGCCGTGGAAGTACAGGTGCACACCCGGCTTCAACCCCTCGCCCAAAGCCGTCAACGCACCGCTGACGTTTTCCCAGGCATCGCTGTCGGGCACACCGGCTGGCAGCATCGAGCCGGTGAACACCACCGGCACCGGCAGGCCCAGCAGTTGGAAGCTCATGGCCGCTGCGCTGTAGGCCAGGGTGTCGGTGCCGTGCAGGATCAGCACGGCGTCGCAACCGGCATCTACCGCCTCGACCACGGCGCTGCGCAGGCGTTGCCAGTAGGCAGGGTTCATGTTGGCGCTGTCGATCAGTGGTGACATTTCCTGAAAGCGCCACGCGGGCAGGTCTGCGTCGGCAAACTGTTCACGCATGCGCACTTCAAAACCAGACGCGGGCGCCAGGCCGTTGGCGCTGGCCTGCATGCCAATGGTGCCGCCGGTATAGAGCACCATCACGTTATTAGCTGATTGCATCGAAAATCTCCTGAACGAAAAACGCCGCCGGGCCCAGAGCATGCCCAAGGCCGGGCGGCGTGTCATCTAGCTGTGATTAACGTTGCGCTTGAGCGCTCAGTTCTGCTGCCGGGGCCGTTTCGGTTTTCACCGGGTTAGCCGGCCAGGCTTTGCGGTCTAGGTCCAGGTCGGGGAACTGGCTGGAATCGAACACCGGGGTCTTGATGCCCGCCGCGCGCTGGTTGTCGTAGTCGTTGAGGATGCGCATGGCAATCTTGAACAGGAACGCCAGGGCGAACAGGTTGACGAACGCGAGCATGGTCATGGTGATGTCGGCGAAGGCGAACACCGTGCTCAGGTTCTCGATGGAACCCCAGAAAATCAGCACCAGCACCAGGGCGCGATAACCCATCAGCACCTTGCGGTTGTTGCCCACCAGAAAGCGCAGGTTGCTCTCGCCCAGGTAGTAGTTGTACATGATCGAGGTGAACACGAACAACGCTAGGGCCACGGAGATGAACATGCGGCCCCAGTCACCCACTACCGCCGCCAGGGAATTCTGGGTCAGGGCAATGCCGTCGCCTTCAAAGCCTGGGGTGTAGAAACCGGACAGCAGGATCAGCAACGCCGTGCAGGTGCAGATCACGAACGTATCGAGGAACACACTGAACGCTTGCACCACGCCCTGGGCGATCGGGTGTTCTACCGACGCCACTGCCGCCACGTTAGGCGCACTGCCCAGGCCTGCTTCGTTGGCGAACACGCCGCGCTTCACGCCCATGATGATCGCGCTGCCCACCAGGCCACCGAAGGCTTGGTCGAGGCCGAAGGCGCTCTTGACGATGGTCGCGAGCATGGCCGGTACGTGGTCGAATTGCAGCACGATTACGTACAGGGTCACGGCGATGTAGACCAGGGTCTTGACCGGCACCAGCAGGTCGGCGATCGAGGCGATACGCTTGATCCCGCCGATGAACACCAGGCCCAGCAACACCGCCAGGGCAAGGCCGGTGTAGGTGGTGTCGAGGCCAAAAGCGTTGTTCAGCGAGTGGGTGACAGCGTGGGCTTGCAGGCCGTTGAAGGCAAAGCCGAAGGTCACCAGCAGCAGGAACGCCATGACCATCCCCAGCCAGCGCTTGTGCAGGCCGTGCTGGATGTAATACGCCGGGCCGCCACGGTAGGTGCCTTCAGCGTCGGTGCGCTTGTACAACTGGCCGAGGGAGCACTCGATAAAGCTCGACGACATGCCCACCAGCGCGGTGACCCACATCCAGAACACGGCACCCGGGCCACCCAACGTCACGGCAATGCCGACACCGGCGATGTTACCGGCACCCACGCGGCCCGCCAGGCTGAGCATCAGCGCCTGGAACGAGCTGAGTTGACCGGCGCTGCTCTTGAGGCTGTCTTTAAACACCGAGAACATGTGGAAAAAGTGACGCAATTGCACGAAACGCGAGCGGATCGTGAAATAACCGCCGAGCCCGACTATGAGCACGATCAGTACTTTCCCTGAGAGGAAGTCGTTGATGACTTCGAGCATGGAGTGTTCCTCGCTGATTTTTCTAATGGCAAACGCAGGACGGTCCGACGCATCGCTCGGCACCAGGCAGTGCACGACGCTCGATCCCCATCCTTTTGCGGGTGTTGTTATTCATGCGCTTTCGCGGTGTACCCGGGCCTCGTTACCGACGGCCGCAGACGCGAAGAGGGGCGGCACTATACCTAGGTGCGCGCCAGCCGTCTGCAAGGGGCGTAATTGACCGAGGAACGGTCAATCGGAAAAATCGCGCTGGGGCCGATAAATAGCTTACCTGTGGCGAGGGAGCTCGCTCCCGTTGGACTGCGCAGCAGTCCCATTTTCCGGGGCCGCTTCGCGTCCCAGCGCAAGCTTGCTCCCTCGCCACAACAGCCATTTGACGACTGTGCCTGGAAACGTTGGTGGCAACGAGTAATACGCGCCCGGTGCACGGCATCGGGCGTCGCAACCCATCAGATTTATACGACAAAACTCACGGAATCGTCCGACTTTACCCTAAGTAAATCCCTCTCCAGAGTTTGGCTTGCTACGTGACTTTTCCTTACTCGTTTACCTCGATTAAAAGGCGCCACGCGTCAGTTTTCTTATCGAGACGAGCAGGAAAGCACGGCTAAAAAAACACGGATAAGAGGCGAAAAAATGAGCGTAGGTCATTTCATCTGTCAAGGTGACAAAACCAGTTGCGGCGGGGAAGTGCTGGGCGTAGATCAAACAACCCACATGAATGGCCGTCTTCGTGCCTGCGAAGGTGACCCAGTTACCTGCGGCAAGGATGGGCAAACGTACAAGATCATCGGCGGCATTTCCTTCATGGAGAGCAATGGCCGGCTTGCTGCCGGTACGGTGGATAGTTACAGCGGCTGTCCCTGTAAAGCCGAGCTGATTCCTTTGGCGTTATTCGGCGAGTACCACGGCAGAGGTGGCTCGGTCGTAAGCGCCAACAGACTGGCCGCTGAGCCGGTCCAGCCAGTAACCCACTGGGCAGCGTCCTCTCAACGCACCTCCACCTCGCCAAGTGAGTCGCCCCAATCCGCATTTGCCGCATTTAAAGCGCTAATAGGCGAAGAACCAGGTTTTTACATCGTGCCCAAAAGCATGAGCCGCGAGGCGCTGGAAGCCACACTTTTTCCGACGCTCTACCCGGCTGTAATGCGCAAGTTTCAATCGCTGAATCCCAACACAGGCCACGTCAAAGCTGGTTCGATGATCGTGCTCAGCGATCCGAAAAACACCTCCTGCACGTATGAAGAAGCTCAGTTGATGCAGGCCGCGCAACACGTCAGCGCATCACTGGACGAACTGACGCCGGACGAGGCTGACTTTCTGTATCGCCACGGTGCAGAGATCGCCGGTTTCATCGGCCAAACCTCAACCTGGCTCGGCGTCAGTGCGGTGGTGATGGAAAAGCACTTGAGCAACCTGCGCGACACGCTGCAGGCGATGGAGCGCCTGCATCAAGACAGCTATCGGCAGCACGGGCATCTTAGGTCAGCGCAGTTCTTTGCTGATCGCCAACGGTTGATGAACCAGTTGGATGCTCATCTGCTCAACTCCACCCGCCTGCGCGGGCAGACCACCTTGGGCGATCACCCCAAGTTGAAAACGGCCCTGGGTATATCCAGTCGCAGCTTGGTGCATCACTGGGACAAGGCGGGTGGGCCGGGGCAGATTCCGGGGTATGCGGCTCATGTGGAGGCGACGAGTCGGGCTACCAAGTATATGAAGGCAGGTGGTTACATCGGTATTGGTCTTGGCGGAGTGTCTTCGTTGCTGGCTATTGATCAGGTGTGTAAGGCTGATTCTGGAGCGGCTTGCAGGAAGGTCAAGTTTACTGAGGGAGGAAAATTCATCAGTTCAACGTTCATTGGCGCTTTCAGTGGGGCGGCGGCTGCGTCTGCCAGCGGTTCGATCTGCTTGGCGATTGGCGTAGCCACCGGAGGTATTGGGGGCGTTGTCTGTGTAGCAGCTGTAGTAGGGGGTAGTACATGGGCCGGTACGACAGTCGGTGGATTGGGGGGCGAATACATGGGCGAGTTAATTTACGAGGTTACTCAGCCATGACCAGTATCGATACCTGGCCAACGTGGGTTGCGCTGATTTTTGTTGGAGGTCCAACTCTGCTGGCCATCGTCGGCCTTTCATACAGCTTGTACATGACCCACCACCATCTGGAGGCTATAAAAGAGGCCCTGAAAAACAGCCGTTACATTTACCTTTGGGGGCCGAGCCTAGGGAAGCGTGGCTTGATTTGGTCCCTCTACGAGATGGCAAAGATCGCCGGAATGATAGTGTGGCCCAAGGCAGCGATCATTAACGGAGAACTGGATCCTGTCGATCTGAAAAACTTCCCGCCTCAGCTAAAACGCCGTCTGATTATCCTAACGACAATGTTGTTCACTGGTGTGGCTTGGGCGGTAATGGCTGCGGTGCTGATAAAGCTCAGATAGGTCAACAGCCAACTGTTTCAAACTGACAGCCCCCTAACGGTCAACAGCCAGCCAGTGTTCAACGGGATAAAGTCACAGTCCAGGGGGGGCTGTAGCAATGCTCATCCCCACTGGCGTTGTCTCCCCTGAGGCCCCAGCGAGAGCAAGTTCCCTGGCCACCGATGGCGCTCGCCTTTGATTGACGAGGTACCAGCCGACTCCAGCCTTGAGTAACCACGCGCCCAAAAAAATTGGCCGCTGGTGGGTGACATCAGGTGCCTGCTGTCGTCATTGAAATCGCAGATTTATACGACTAAGAACACGGAATCGTCTGACTTTACCCTAAGTAAATCCCTCTCCAAAGTTTGGCTTGCCACTGACTTTTCCTGACTCGTTTACCTCGATTAGAACGCGCCACGCGTCAGTTTTCTTATCGAGATGAGCAGGAAATCAGGGCAAAAAACCATGGGTAAGAGGCAAGAAAATGAGCGTAGGTCATTTCATCTGTCAGGGTGGAGGGGGCGAGTATTTGGGAGATAAAATTTATGAGGTTTCTCAACCATGACCAGTATCGACACTTGGTCACCTTGGGTTGCGATATTTGTGACTGGGGGGCCAATTATTCTTGGGGTTGTGAGCACTGCATACACCCTTTACCTGAGCCACCGTCACTTGGATGCCATGAAGGAAGCCCTGAAGAATAGCCGCTACATTTATCTATGGGGGCCAAGTTTGGGGAGACGGGGCGTGATTTGGTCTCTTTTGGAAATAGCGAAAATCGCAGGAATGGTCACATGGTCAAAAGCGTATATCCGAACTGGAGATGTAAACCCTGTTGATCTTGAAAACTTTCCGCCCTACCTGAAACGTCTTTTGTTCATTGATGCAGCGATGAAAATCGTTGGTTTTAGCTGGATTATTATCGTGGGCGTATTGCTGAAACTGAAGTAGTGGGTGATTGATAATGAGGCCGCCCCCTGTGGGAGCGGGCTTGCTCGCGAATGTGCCATATCAACCACTGCATGCGTTGACTGACCCACCGCCTTCGCGAGCAAGCCCGCACACAGGGGGTCGATGTCAGAAGTAGTAGCCGATGTTGACGTTGGTGCGGTAATACCAGTCGTTGCTGCCCACCGAATTGGTGCTGGTAAAGCCGCTGCCATTCTCCGCACCACCATAGGGGTTGGCGTTACGCGCCCACGTGAGATCGACCCAGGCCATCACCGGCATCGCCAGGAACTGCGCGCCCACGGTGAACATCTGCGAGTCGTCCCAGGCGCTTTTGTCTTTCATCATTCGGCTGTAATCGCTGTACAGCTTGATCTTCTTCAATTGCCCCAGCCGTGGCGTGTGGATGTCGTAGCCGACGTTGAGCGAGGCCAGGCTGGCCTTGGAGGCGATCAGGTACGCAGGCGTCAGGCCATTGCCGCCCATCAGCACCGAGTCGTTGCTCACGCCGCTCGGGTTTTCGGGGTCGTATTCGTAGCGGATGGCTTGGGTGGTGACGGTCCACAGGCCCTTGCTGATGATGGCGTGCACGCCGGCGGCCCAGTAGTCGCCATTGTCTTTGGTAGTGGCGTTGTACAGTTGGGCGGTGGCGAGCGAGGCGCCGACTTCGGTCTTCCAGCCATCGTTGTTGAAGGTGCGCGCCACGCGGGCGTTGAATTGGTTGCGCTTCTCGTTGTCCTGGCGCGACTGGGTGAAGGCAATCGCGTTGTCATTCAAGTCGGCGTAACGCCCCACTTCCGGTGAGTAACGCAGGTCGCTGGGCAGCATGCGTGGGAAATAGCCGAGCTGCACGTCCCAGTCCTGGTCCTTGTAGCTGTATTTAAGGCCGGTGCCGGCACTCACCGCGTAGCCCATGAAAAACGGCAGGTGGTAGCTCCAGCCAAATTGCGGATAAGGCTCCAGGCCGAAGGGTTTGAACGGTGCCCCCAGTTGCAGGTTGGCGTTGGCATTGAGCCGGTAGCCCACAAACCCGCGGTCAATGGAACGCTTGCCGTCATCCTGGAACCAGTAGCCGACATCGCTGTAGAGGCTCTTGTAGGTGGCCTGCACATCCAGGCGGAACGTATCGAACAGAAACCGGCCGTTATTCTCGGTGGTGTCCCAATGCTCGTCGCGATAGTTGGTGCGCAGCGCCCCGCCGATGTCCAGGCTGCTGTCGCCGCTATCGCTGCGCCAGGAGATATGCGGGAAAGGTTTGTTGGCGGCGTTGGCCCGCACCGGCTCGGAGGGAATGGGTTCTGCGGCGAAACTGCTGAAACTGGCAAACATCAAACCTGCACACAAGACGCGCTTCATAGAGACCTCTCTACCGGGTGATCGGCAACACTCGTCCGCTTGCCTTTAAAGGCAACTAAGGAGGGAGCGGGTCTTACCGGGTTTAAGTGTTGGTTATTATTGTTTTATCGGCGAAACGCCGTT
This sequence comes from Pseudomonas sp. FDAARGOS_380, assembly GCF_002591235.1. Lineage (NCBI taxonomy): Bacteria > Pseudomonadati > Pseudomonadota > Gammaproteobacteria > Pseudomonadales > Pseudomonadaceae > Pseudomonas > Pseudomonas sp. FDAARGOS_380. The sequence continues at coordinate 1,984,361 of NZ_CP023969.1, forward strand.
TAATCAGTGAATGCACAGGAGTAGAGCAGGAAGTGTGCCAGGCAGGCTGTTAGTTTGTTTTTTATAAAAAACATTATCAAAAACAGTTGTTTATATGGGAAACAAAGCTGTTTGTATAACCCGTGAAACAACCCGCAAGTGCGGTAACAAAGTTGCCCGTGATAGGTGCGTATTTATTGCACGCTGCCTATGAAACGGGCACTTTGCGGGTGATCCTGTAGGAGCGAGCTTGCTCGCGAAAAACGTTAACGATACTGCGTGCACCCTTGAATAACGCGGTGCCTGAAAGTTCTTCGCGAGCAAGCTCGCTCCTACAAGGGGTGGGGGGGGGTTAGAGGTCGAGCACCAACCGTCGGCTCTTGCAGCCAGAAACGCACACCATCATCGATTTGTTCGCCGCCCGCTCGGCCTTGGTCAGCACCCCGTCGCGGTGGTCGATTTCGCCTTCCACCACCCGTGTCTCACAGGAGCCACACACGCCTTCGCGGCAGCTGTGATCAATGTCGCAGCCCGCTTCCAACAACACATCCAGCAAACTCAAGCCAGGTTCCACCGCCAGGGTTTTGCCGGACCTTTTCAGCTCAACGCTATAGCTGCTCTGGGCGTCTTCGCTGGGCGGCAGTTCGGCGGCGGCAAAGCGCTCGATGTGGGCATGGGGATAACCCAGGCGCTCACAGGTACTTTCGAAAGCGTCGAGCATCGGCGTCGGGCCGCAGCAGTACAGATGGGTATCGGCAGGTTGGCCGGCGAGGTAGGCGGCAAGATCAGGCGGCACGCCTTTTTCGTCGTTGAAGTGGTAGGTCACCCGCGCATCGAGCCCGCTCAAGGCTTCCACCAGCGCTGCCTCCTGGCGTGAGCGGGCGCAGTAGATCAGCTCGGCGGATTTTCCCAGCGCCAGCAACTGGCGGAACATGCAGTAGATCGGCGTGATCCCGATGCCACCGGCCACCAGCACACTGTGGCTGGCGCTCAGGTCCAGTTCGAAGTTGTTGCGCGGCGGCGAGATCGACAGCGGCATGCCGACCCGCAACTGGCTGTGTACATACTCCGACCCGCCACGGCTGTTGCGGTCACGCAGGATACCCACCACATAACGCCCACGGTCGCTGGGCGAGTTGAGCAGCGAATAACTGCGCACCAGGCCGTTGGCCAGGTGCAGGTCGATGTGCGAGCCGGCGTCGAACGGCGCGAATACGGTATCGCCCAAAGGCCGCAGTTCGACGCTGATGATGCCTTCGGCTTCATAGCGCAGGGTGTGGACGCGGGCGTTGAGGAGCGCGGCTTTATTCATGGCAATTGTTTCGCGTCGATCAACTCGAGCTGGGCCTTGGCGGCGTTCTTCAGGTAGCGCCGCAGCCGCACTACGCCCAGGTCGTGCTGGTAGAGGTTTTCACGTTGATTGGCATCCGGCTCCATGAATTCCAGCAGCACCCGGTCTTGTTCCAGCACCGCCCAATGCCGCGCTTCCAGACGGTTCTTGTACAAGAAGCGCCAAGTGTCACGCTGCCAGCCGGTCAGCGGGCGGCAGCGCCAGTGGAACGCGGCGGCCAGCGAACGACTGCTGGGGGTGTAGCTGCCGATGATGGTGAAGTTGCCGCCGGGGCCGCCGGTTTTCGGATAGGGGATTTCCAGGCGCAACCAGTGGCAGCCGTTGTCCACGAACTCGGTCCAGTCGAAGTTCACGCCGCGCTGGCCTTCCTTCTCGAAGAAAAAGCCGGTGTCGGTGTCGCGGGTGACGAACTTGGCGGTGGCTTCGCCTTCGCTCATCGAGTGCGACATCTTGTGCAGGTAGGTGCCGTGCATCGGGTCCATGACGTTGTCGATCACGTAGCGATAGTCGCCTTTCCACTCGGTGTAGCAGACGAAGCTGCTCCACTCGGGCGAGGTCAATTGTTCGGGCAGCACCAGCTGCGGCGCAACGTCCAGGTGCGGGTCGGTGGCGTTGAACAAGAAGATCGCGCCTGCGGCTTCGCGGGTGTGGAACATACGCGTGGGCCGGCTGCCTTCGAGCTTGCAGCCGGGGCTGCCGGGTACTTTGGTGACGGTGCCGTCGCAGCGCACTTCAACGCCGTGATACGGGCACTGCAGGCGATCGCCCAGCACCGGCCCTTGGGACAGCGGGGCGCCGCGATGGGGGCAATGGTCTTCCAGCGCGTGAACGCTGCCATCGTTGTCGCGCCACAGGGCGATCTTGTAGCCCAGGCGTCGTATCGACAGCGGCTTCTCACCCAAAAGGTCCGACGGCAATACCGGGAACCAGAGGTCTTTGAGGCCATTGGCCAGATGCTGTTCAACAGGGTCGACGGTCAGTTGCATGTTCATTTTTTTTCCTTCTGCCGGGTCATTCGCCCAGCCGGGCCATCAGGGTTTTGTAGGCATCTTCGGTCCACTCGCCGCTGGTCAGCGGGCACGGCGGGCCGGCCAGGTTCAAGTGCGCGAGCAGGGCCGCAAGCTCGGTCACGCCACTGCCGAACGCGCGCTCGATGGAGTCGCCCAGCAACTCTTCGAACTGGTTGTTGGGCCGTTTACGCGCCTGATGGGGTTGCAGGTAGGGTTCGTGAGTACTCATGGTGTTGACCTCCGTATTCAGGCTGCGTGAGTTGTCGAGACGCCCCAGGCGTCGTAGCCGTAGACCCAATCGGCGTTACCGCCGTCCTTGAGCCACTGGTTGCCCCGCGAGCCGATCTGGATCTGGCTGGTACGCTCAAGACGCGCTTGCTGGTAAGCCTGCAAGGCACCGGCCACCGAGGCCTGGCTGTCGAGGTCTTGCAGGTAGCGCGCGAGCACCACCGCATCTTCGATGGCCTGGCCGGCACCCTGGGCCATGAACGGCATCATTGGGTGGCAGGCATCGCCCAGCAGGGTGATCGCGCCCTTGGACCAGAACGGCAGCGGGTCACGCTCATACAGCGCGGTCTTGAGCACATCGGTGCAGGCATCGAGCAGGGCGCGGGCGTCCGGGTGGAACGCCTGGTAGTGGCTGCGCAGCTCATCGGCATCGCCGGCGCTGGTCCACGACTCTTCGTGCCAGCTGTCCTGGGCGGTGGTGGCGAAGATGAAGATGTCTTTGCCCTGGTTCAGCGGGAAGGTGACGATCTGGCTTTGCGGGTTCGGCCCCCACCATTTGGTGAACGCCTGGATGTTCGGCACATGCGCCACCTGCTCGGCCGGCACCACCGCGCGATACGCCACCACGCCGGTAAAGCGCGGATGCTCTTCGCCAAACAGCGCGTTGCGCACCACCGAATGGATACCGTCGGCGCCAATCAACACGTCACAGCGGTGCTGGCTACCATCCTTGAAGTGCAAGGTAATGCCGTCGTCCGCCTGTGCGACCCGTTCGGCACGTTTGGCGAACTGCACGTTGCCCAGTGGGAACACCTCGGCCAGGGCCGCGAGCAGGTCGGCGCGGTGGATGGTCAATTGCGGCGCGCCGTATTTCTGTTCGGCGGCGTCGGACATTTCCAGGCGCGAAGTCTCCTCGCCGGTGTCCCACATGCGGCTGATGCGGTGAGTGGGGCGGGCGGCCGGGATGCGCACGGCGGGGCCAATACCCAGGCCATCCAGCGCACGGACCGCGTTGGGGGTGAGGTTGATATCGGCACCGACGCGCAAAAAGGCCTTGGACTGTTCGAACACGGTGACCTGGTGACCGGCGCGATGCAGGGCGATGGCGGCGGTCAGGCCGCCGATACCGGCACCGGCGATAGCAATATTCAGGGAAGGCATGGGCGACTCCTGCTCAAGGTTTGGGTTTGTCGGTGAGGAACTTGCCTTGCGGCGCCTCCACGTGTTGCTGGCGCCGGGTGTTGCCGTCGATACCGCCAGCAATGGCCCATTCAGCGAACACTGTGGGGCCGGGCTCAAAGGTGCGTGGCTGCCATTCGCCGGTCAGTTGGTCTTCATCGGCGTAGTACTCCACCAGCGCGCCCGCCGGGTTCTTGAAGTACCAGAAAAACGCCGAAGACACCGGGTGGCGGCCCGGCCCGATCTCGGTCGGCCAGCCGCTGCGGGACACATGCATGCCACCACCAAACACCTCATGAACATCGCGCACGGTAAACGCCACGTGGTTCAGCCCGGCCCGTGGCGCCGGCAGTTGCAGCATGAACAGGTCGTGATGGCCACCTTCTTCGGCGGTGCGCAAGAAGGCCCCGCGGTCGGGGTAACGGTCCGAGGCCTGGAAGCCGAAACGCTCGTGATAGAAGGCTTCGCAGGCGTTTACGTCCTTGACGAAAAACACCACATGGCCGACCTCAATCGGTGTGGCGCGTTCATAGATCGGCGCGGCCTTGTTGATCCGGCCCTTGGTCTGCCAGGTGTTGTGGCCGCTGCATTCAATCTCCAGTTCACGCTTGCGCGTGATTTGCAGGCGGATCGCCAGACCATTGGGGTCGGTGCAGCCGATGCGCCCGTCGCGTTCGATAAACCCGGGGTCATTGGCGATGCGTTGGCTGTACAGCGCCAGGTCCGCGGTGCTGGCCACGCCCCAGACCACTTCGCGCACCGTGGAGCCGGCTTCGATGGCCGGTGGCAGGCCCGGCTTGTTCAGGTCGGCAAGCACTACGCGGCAGCCGTTGAGGGTCTCGAATACCACTTCATCCGGTTGCGCGCTGACTTGCGTCAGGCCCCAGTCGCTGAAAAAACGCACACAGGTGTCCAGGTCCTCGACGCCATAGGTGACTTCATCAATCCCTAACACGCTCATTGCGCTACCTCTCGTGGCACACCGGCCCAGGCCAGTGGCTGTTCGTTCATGCCCCAGTAGAGGCTCTTTTGTTCCATGTACTGCAGGATGCCCAGGCGACCTTTTTCGCGGCCCAGGCCGCTGTCGCGCCAGCCGCCAAACGGCGTGGAGATCGAGAACTGCTTGTAGGTGTTGATCCACACCGTACCGGCCTGCAAACGCCGGCCCAGGGCCCAGGCGCGCTTGTAGTCACGGGTCCAGATGCCAGCGGCGAGGGCGTAGACGCTGTCGTTGGCCTGCTCCAGCAGTTGGGCTTCGTCGTCGAACGGCATGGCGACCAATACCGGCCCGAAGATTTCCTCTTGGCACACTTGCTGGTGATTGCTCAGACCCTCGAGGATGGTCGGCGGGTAGAAGTAACCCTGGTCATACAGTTCACCGCTGGGGCGCTGCCCACCCAGGCGCAGGCGCCCACCTTCGGCCAGGCCGAGGGCGACGTAACGTTCCACGGACTCGCGATGGCTGGCGCTGATCAACGGCCCCATCTGTGTGCGTTCGTCGGCCGGGTCACCCACCCGCAGGTTCGCGGCAGCGGCGACCAGGCGCTGCATGAAGGGCTCGTACAAGGCGCGGGCGATGAACAACCGTGAGCCGGCGATGCAGGCTTCGCCCGACGAACTGAAGATGCCGTACAGCACCCCGGCCACCGCATGCTCAAGGTCGGCGTCATCGAGGACGATGGTCGGCGACTTGCCGCCCAGCTCCAGGGACACCGGCATCATCTTGTCGGCGGCAATATGGGCGATGTGCTTGCCGGTGCGGGTACCACCGGTAAACGACACGCGCTTGACCAGCGGGTGGCGGGTCAGCGCATCCCCCAGCAACGAACCCTTGCCCGGTAGCACGCTGATCAAGCCCTTGGGCAAGCCGGCTTCTTCACACAGACGCGCCAGGCGCAGGGCCAGCAGCGGGGTGATTTCCGCAGGCTTGATCACCACCGCATTGCCGGCTGCCAGTGCCGGCGCAACCTTCTGCGCCTCGCTGGCAATCGGTGAGTTCCACGGGGTGATCGCGGCGACCACGCCCATAGGTTCATACACGCTCATGCTGATGAAATCACCGCGTGACGGGGTGATGGTTTCTTCCAGTGTTTCGCAGGCTGCGGCGAAAAACTGAAAGGTGCCCGCCGCACTGGCTACCAAGGCGCGGGTTTCGTTGATTGGCTTGCCGTTGTCCTGGCGTTGCAGCTGCGCCAGCTCTTCGCTGTGCACGCGGATCAGCTCGGCGATGCGGTACAACACACCGGCGCGCTCATGGGGTTTGCGCTGGGCCCAGCCACTGTGCAGGAACGCCTGGTGCGCGCCCTGGATGGCCTCTTCCACATCCTGCAGGTCGGCGGCATTGAGCCAGGCCACGGCTTCGCCGGTGGCCGGGTAGCGGCTGGCGTAGCGCTCGCCACGGCCTGTGCGCCACTGGCCGGCGATGCAGATGGGTAACGTCTGTTCGGTGTTCATCGACGGCTCCTAAATGGAAATTGCGTGGGCATGGTTGCCCAAGGCACGGACCACGCTGTACACGGTCAGCGCCGAGGTTTTCGGGTTGGCCAGCAAGGGCTTGCCGCGCAGGCTCAACTCGAAACGGCCAAAGGCGCCACGGGCTTCGAAGTGGTGGACGTTTTCATCGCTGTGGGGGTCGGCGATCAACGTCACATGGGTGCGGTCCAGGCCCAGCCCGGCCAGCGACAGGGTGGCCGCAACGTTGGCGTTCTTGGGGTACAGGCGCGCCGCTTCGCGGGCGCTGCCCTGGAAGATCACCGTGGCTTGCTCGATGGTGTCCAGGTCGCAGGCCTGCTCGCCAGGGGTGTTCTTCCAGGCGCGGGCCGGCTTGCGGCCGGTGTAGTTGACCGCGTCCAACCCGCCGACCTTGGCCGCCGACAGCGCATCGATGCCGCCGATGGCGCCAGGCAGCAATTCGATGCGGGTCTTGCCGCGTTCCGCCGCCGCCTCCAGGCGCTCCACCAGGCCGATCTCGGACAACGCGCCCACCGATACAATCAGGCAGGCAATCCCACGCTCCAGCGCCGGCAGCACATGCTCTTCAATGGCGCGATGCCCGGCGCACTCCACCAGCAAATCCGGGCGGGCATCGGCGGGCAAGGCCGTCAGCACCTGCGGCGGCTGTTTGAAACTGGCCAGGCGCTGGCGCACCAAGGCTTCGGAGCCCTCGGAGGCGATGACGTAATCCACGCACAGCTGTGGGTCGTTCTCCAGCAGCTCCAGCACACCGACGCCAATGGCACCGCAGCCGATCATGGTGATATGCAACATGGTGCGATCCTCAGGCGGTGGCCTTCTGGGCTTTGGTTTCGCTGTTGGGCGGGCCGGCAAACTGGGTGGCGAAGTTGCCGACGCTGAGCATGTCCACTTCCAGCAGGAACGGGCCCGGCTGGCTCAGGGCGCTGTCCACCACCTTGCCGAAGTCCTTGAGATCAGTGACCAGGCCATGGCGCAGGCCCAGGGACTCGGCGAGCTTGGTGTAGTCCGGAGTGTGCAGGTCGACGTAGCAATGGCGGCTGCCGTAGACCGCGTCCTGGATATTGCGGATCACGCCGTAGCGCTGGTCGTTCATCAGCAGGATCACCAGGTTGGCGCGCTCCTGCACCAGGGTCGCCAGCTCACCCAGGTTGAGGATGAAACCGCCGTCACCCGCGATGGCGAACACTTTGCGCTCAGGCGCGGTTTCCGCTGCCGCGACGGCTGCGCCGATGCCCATGGCCAACCCCTGGCCAATCCCGCCGCCCAACGCATGAACACCCGCCCGTGGGTGATACAGGGTCAGCAGGCGGTTGCCCCAGATGCTGTTGGACAGGGTCACATCGCGTACCCAGGAGAAGTTGCGCCCGGTCACAGCCTGCAATTGCTCGACCATGGCCGAGTACGGCCCGAGGTCGGCCATCAGTTGGCTACGTGATTGCTCGCGCACGGCTTTGAGTTCCGCGAGAAAGCTCGGGTCGGTGTGCAAGCGACCTTCCAGGCGATCAGCCAGGCCTTCGAGCGCCAGCGCCGCGTCGCCGCAGACAAACAGTTCGCTGGCGTAACTACGGCCTTCGATCGCCGGGTTGGCGTCGATGCGCAAGAGGTTCGAAGGCAGTTTCAGCGCGTACTTGAAGGTTTCGTTACTGCGCAGCCGCGAGCCGGCGATCAGCAGCGCATCGCAGGTTTGCAGGAACTGTTCGACGCGCTTGTTCTGCGAAAAAGCCCCCAGGCAACGCTCGTCGTCTTCATTGACCACGCCGCGTCCTTGCGTGGAAGTGATCACGCCCACGCCCATCGCCAGCAGGCGCTTGACCTGTGCGCCGGCGTGCCGGGCGCCGCCGCCGAGCCAGAGCATCGGCCGCTTGGCGCTGGCCAGGCGGTCGGCCATAAGGTCCAGGGCTTCCGGCGCGGGCACGGCCACCGGGATCGGCAGGGGCGACAGGTCGGTGGGCATCGGGATAAAGGTGGACTGGATATCGATAGGGATTTCGACGCTGACCGGCCCGGTGGGCGCGGTGAGGGCGGTCTGCACCGCGAGCTTCATGGTGCTCAGGGCGGTCTCGACGCTGCGTACGCGAAAGGCGGCCTTGGATACGGCCTTGAGCATGTTCAACTGGTCGCGGGCTTCGTGGATATAAGCCAGTTCTTGGTCCAGGTACGGCGTTTCGATCTGCCCGGTGATGTGCAGCAGCGGGGTGCCTGCGGTTTGGGCTTCGACCATCGCGCCAGCGGCATTGCCGGCGGCGGTGCCGGTGGAGGTCAGGCACACACCCAGGCCGCCGGTGGTGCGGGCATAGGCGTCGGCCATGTTGGCGGCGCCGGCTTCGCCCCGGGCCATGACGAAGCGGATATTGCCGCGCACTGCAAAGGCATCGAGGATCGGCATGTTGTGGATCGAGATCACGCCGAACACAGCCTTGACGTCGCATTGCTCGAGAAAGGCGGTGATGGCAGCGCCCACGGTGACAGTGTTGTTTTCATTACGCATGGCGGGACAGGCCTCCGGATACATCGATATGGCTGCCTGTGGTGTAAGCCGACAGAGGCGAGGCCAGAAACAGGATCGCGCGGGCCGCTTCAATCGGCAGGCCCAGGCGCCCCAGGGGAATGTGTTTTTGTTGTGCCAGCCGCGCGGTCCATTGCGCCCAGCCGAGGTCGCGTTCTTCGCGCGCTTCGAAACGCCGGCGCCATTGCTCGGACTCCACCAGGCCGATGAGGATGCCGTTGACGCGGATGCCCTGCGGGGCGAATTCAGTGGCCATCGAGCGCACCAGGTTCTTGAGCCCGGCGCGTGCGGCGGAGGTGGCGACCATGTGCGGTTCGGGCTGGCTGGCCAGCAGCGAATTGACGCAGACGATGGCGGCGTCAGGCTGGCTTTCCAGCTGAGGCTTGAAGGCGCGGACCGGGTTGATCACCGAGAAAAACTTCAGGTTCAGCTCTTCGGTCCAGGCGCTGTCGGTGGTGTCGGCAAAGGTCGAGACCCGGCCTTGCCCGGCGTTGTTGATCAGCACATTGGCCGCTCCCAGCGCAGCCAGGCTGGCGGCGGCAAACGCGTTGACCGACTCGGCATCGAGCACATCGCAGGCCTGGGCCAGCAGTCGGGCCTTTGGGAAACGTTCGCGCAAACCGGCTTCAGCACGGCGCAGGCGCTCTTGATCGCGACCGCAGAACGCCACCGCCGCACCGGCTTCCAGCAGCAGTTCGACACAGGCCAGGCCGATGCCCGAAGAACCCCCGGTGACAATGGCGACGCGGCCCTGCAATTGGTAAAGGCTCATGTCAGTCTCTCATCAAGGCGGTGACGCGCGGCTGACCGTTATGGGCGCCGCCGTTGTAGTTGAGCAGGCGTGACAACTCGTCGGCGCTGCGCCGGACCTGATTCAAGAGTTCCTCAAAGTTGACGTGGCCGATCTGCGCCGTGGGGATGGTCACGCCCAGGGCTGCGACGATGCCGCCGCTCTGGTCACGCACGGGCGCGGCCACGGTGGAAATCGCCGATTCGAAAAAACCTTCGCCACTGACAAAACCGCGCTGGCGGTCGGCCTGGACCAGGTCGAACAGCGCCATCACGGTTTTCGGCGTGCAGGGCGAGTGTTGTTCCAAGTGCTCTTCGGGGTACAACTCGCGCAACTCGGCCAGCGACAGGTCTTCGAGCAGGATGCGCCCCAGCACGGTGGCGTGGGCGGGCAGGCGGGTGCCGACGTTGACCGCGTTGGAGAACACCGACGGCGGTGAAACCTTGGCCACGTAGACAATCGAGCGACCGTCACGCACCACCAGGTTGCTCGGGTAGTTGACCCGGTCGCACAAGCGCGCCAGCAACGGCTGGCCCAGTTCGGTCAGCTCCAGCGACGCCAGGTACTCGAAGCCCAGGCGCAGCACGGACATGCCGAGGCGGTATTCATTGCCGCTGCGGGTGACGAAGCCCATGGTCTCCAGGGTGGTCAGCAGGCGGAAAATGGTCGAGCGGGGCAGTGCCAACCGACGTGCCAGCTCCGGCGCGGTCAGGGTGCGGTTGCGCCGGCTGAACTCACAGAGCAGGAGCAGGCCGCGCTCCAGGCCTGGAACGATGTATTTGTCCTGAGCGTCTTTGAGCAGATCGGAATCGTTCATAGGGTTCTACCAGTCAGGGATTGATGAATGGCGCAGGCCAGGCGCCCGGCTACCACTTGGGGTTGCTCGATGGGGCTGGCGTGGCCGGCGTCGGCAATCAGGTTGAAGCTGGCGCCCAGCGCCTTGGCCACGCTCAGGCAGGCCTCGGCGGGGGTGATGCTGTCGGCTTCACCGCAATGCACCTCGCAGGGCATGGCCGGTTGGCCATGGCGCAGCAGGTCATCGCCGCACAGCAATTCAATGGCCTGGCGATAACCCACGGGGTTCAGGCGCGCCATGTTCCAACGCACCCAGGCCATGGCCTGGGGCGTGGCGCGGGGCGACAGCATGTGGGCGCTGCGTTGTTCAGCCAGGCCAGCGATGCCCAGGCGTTGCAGGTTGTCCAGGCGTTGCTGACGCACCTGTTGGCGCTGTTGGCCAAGGGCTGGTGCGCCGTAGCCGCGCGCCGGGCTGATCAGCACCAGCCGATTGACGCGGTGGGCCTGTGAACTGCGGGCGAACGCCAGGGCGGTGAGGGCGCCGAGGGAGTGGCCGACCAGCACACATTCCTCGACACCCAGTGCATCCAGCATCTGCGCCAGACGGGCTGCGTACTGCTCGGCCTTGGGCGCATCCGACTCCAGCGGGCTGGAGTCGCCGTAGCCGGGTGCGTCCCAGGCAATAACCCGGGCCTGGGGCGCCAGTTGCCGCGCCACTTGCAGCCAGGACGCCGCCCCGGAGCCGATACCGTGCAGCAGCACCACCACCGGCCCCGCGCCACATTCACGCAATGCCTGTTGCCCACCGGCCGAGGCCACCAGGCGTTGGGGGAAATCACGCTCCAGTTGGGCTTGCAGGTCGGCCGTCGGCGCGGCTTGAGAGAGTCCTGGCAGCATGGGCTTATCCGCGCTTGATCGAGGCCAGAGGGTGCTCTGGCGGGTAGGTCGGTGTGATGGGTTTTTTCGCGCCGAGCATCACGCACATCAACGCATCTTCATCGCCGATGTTGATCTCTTCGCGGTACACGCCCGGTGGCACGGAAATCACGTCGCGGTCGGTGAGGATGGTCTCGAAGCGCTCGCCGTCTTTTTCCAGCACCACTTTGAGCTTGCCGCGCAGCACGAAGAACACTTCTTCGACATCGATGTGCAGGTGCGGCGGGCCTTCGTGGCCGGCCGGGATCACCATGGTGGAGAAGGTGAAATGCTCCGACGGGATGGTGTTCATGTCGGTGCTGATGCCGGTGCCACCGGTGCCGATGTAGCGCATCTGGGCGCGGCGGAACTTGGGGTCGTAGTCGGCCTGGAACTTCAGCGCATCCCAGTCGTACTTGCGCGTTTCGTAACGGGCGATACGGGTGTTCATCCAGCTTTCCAGGCTGGCGCCGGTCGGGCGATCCCAGCTTTTCGGGGTGTCGTTTTGGGCAGATAGATCAGTCATGACAGTCTCCAGATCAAGGCATGACGAACCCGCCGTTGACCGGCAGGGTTTGTCCAGTGATGAAGCGGGCAAGGTCGGACAGCGCGAACAGCACGGCGCCGCTGACGTCTTCGGGCAATTGCGGGCGTTGAATCGCCCGCTGGTCGTTGTACAAACGGTGGCGTGCCTCGGGCACGTAGGCGGTGGCTTCCACCAGCACCAGGCCAGGGGCGATGGCGTTGACCGTGATGTTGTCGGCGCCCAGCTCGCGGGCCAGGCTGCGGGTCATGGCGATGATTGCGCCCTTGCTGGCAACGTAGGCCAACAGGTTCGGCGCGCCCCACAGGGGCGTGTCGGAGGCCAGGTTGACGATGGCGCCGTGGCCGCTGGCACGCAGTGCCGGCAGGCAGGCGGTAGTCATCAGCCAGGTGCCGCGCACGTTGACCTGCATCACCTGGTCCCAGGTGTCGATGCTCAGGTCTTCGCAGCCTTTGCCACCGGAGTTGGTGATGGAGGCGTTGTTCACCAGGCCATCGAGGCCGCCCAGCAAATCGAGTGTCGCGGTGATGCATGCCTGGATCGACTCAGGCTGGGCCAGGTCGACAGTGACAGCCTGCACGTCCAGCCCCAGGGCTTGCAGTTCACACGCCGCCTGTTGCACACGGTCTTGCAGCACATCGGCAATCACCACGCGAGCACCGGCCTGGCCGATGGCCTGGGCGAACCCGTAACCCAGGCCACGGGCACCGCCGGTTACCAGTACGCGACGACCTTCGAGCAAACGGTTTTGATTGTTCATCATTGCGTGCTCAACATGGCTTTGGGCATGTAGTGCAGGACGCGTTTTTCTGCCCACACCACGGCGCCGTAGGCGACCACCCCAATCAGGGTGAGCATGACGATGGCGACGAATACCCCGGCCGTGTTGCCTTGGCCCTCGGCGTCCACCAACAGGAAGCCCAGGCCCTGGTTACCGCCGACCAACTCGCCGACGGTGACGCCGATCACCGCCAGGGTGGAGGCGATGCGCAGGCCGGAAAACAGCGCGGCCATGGCGGAAGGAAATTCCACCAGGCGAAAGATCTGCCAGCGGCTGGCGTTCATGGTGCGCACCAGGTTGATCATGTCCGGGTCGACCGTGCGAATCGCCGAGAGCACGTTGATCATCACCGGGAAAAACACGATCAGGATCGCGATCAGAATCTTCGGGTAGATGGTGTAGCCCAGCCACATCACGAACAGCGGCGCAAAGGCGACCTTCGGTGCAATCTGCAACGCCAGGATGTAGGGCGACAGCATCGCTTCAGCCGCGGGCGACAGGCCCAGGGACACCCCAATCATCACGCCCAGCAAGGCGCCCAGGGCAAAGCCGACGACGATCTCCATGGCGGTGATCAGGGTGTGTTCCAGTAGGCCGCCGCTGTGCCACATCACCAGGCTTTCCTGGGCCACGCGGCTGAGTTTGGGCATGACGAACTCGGGCATGCCGAGCAGCCCGGGGCCCCATTGCCAGAGCGCCAGGAACAGGATCAGCAGCGCCACGCTACCGAGCACGGAGGGGTTCAGGTTTTTCATCGTATGCGTACCTTGTTGTCCGGTGCGTTATTGCGCGGCGACCGGGCTGTCGACGAATTGGTTGGTGAACAGCTCATCCAGCGGGGTTTCCCGGGGGACGATGCCTTCGCTCACGTAGAACTGACGCACCTTGTCCAGACGCTCGGGGTCGATGTGCCCCAGCACGCGCTGGTTGGCGTAGACGTGCTCGACATAGAGCTTGAAGATCTTCTCCAGCGAGTCTTCCTTGCCGGCGTAGGTCGGGACCGCCTTGGCAAAGGTGACGGCGGCGGCGCGCGGGTCCTGGATAATGTCGTGCATGCCTTTGAGGGTGGCCTGGACCACGCCGCGTACCACCTGGGGGTGATTCTTGATGGCGTCATCCGAGGCGAGGATGGCCTGGGCCATGCTTTCGAAAATCTGCTCCTGGGGAATCAGCTTGATCTGCGCGCCGGCTTCTTCGGCGGTGACCATCCAATCCGGCACACCGGCCATGGCCTGGGCCTTGTTGGCTGTAAACAACTGCCAGACCCCGGCAGGCCCCGCGGCCTGAATGTCCACGTCGTTCTTGCCAAGGCCGGCCTTGCGCAACGAAGCGAGCAGCGCGTAGTAGGTGGTGTCCGAATACGACATCACCGTCATGGTCTTGCCCTTGAGGTCGCTGACGTTATTGATGTTGTCCTTGGAATGGGTGGCGATCATGGTCACGCCGCCCGCGCCCAGCACCGCCACGGCGCGCACCGGGATACCGTTGCCGCGCACCATGATCGGCGTGTCGCCGATGGCACCGCCGAGCAGGGCATTGCCGGCGCCGATCTGCTTGGCCACATCCACACCACCTTTGGCGGCAATGAACGTGAGGTTCAGGTCCTGGGCCGCGTAATAGCCTTTTTCCTTGGCGATGATCCACGGTGCAAAGGCTGGCAAGTTGGGCGGGGCCGGCAGCAGGTAGGTGACGTCGGTTGGCTGCGCCTGGGCCGCGCAGGTCAGGCCGAGGCCAAGGCTGAGCGCGCAAAAACGTTGGAACAGAGACTTGAGCATGGGAACTCCTGAATCGGTTGAGGGCCGCAAGCGCGGTAATCAGTGCAGTTCGGTGTCGGCGCCGACGTGCAGCAGCTCCATCAGACGACCGACCAGCGGGCCGATCTCCGGTAGCTTGCGGCGCTCCAGCGGGTTATCGCGAAATGGCAGGTCGATGCTGATTTCTTCGATGATGGTGCCGGGGCGGGCGCTCATGACCAGCAACCGGTCGGACATGGCGATGCCCTCGATCAGGTCGTGGGTGATGAACAGCGCAGTCTTCTTTTCATCGAACAGCATCCGCGCCATGTCCTGCTGCAGGATCATCTTGGTCTGGGCGTCGAGGGCGGAAAACGGCTCATCGAGGAACAACACCTGGGGGTCGATGGCCAGGGTGCGTGCCAGGGCGGCGCGTTGGCGCATGCCGCCAGAGAGTTGGAACGGGTAGTGGTCGGCGAAGCCGTTGAGGTGGCAACGGTCGAGCAAGTCCAGGGCTACCTTCTGCCGGGTCGCGCTGGGCACGCCTTGAATCTCCAGGCCCAGTTCGACGTTGCGGCGAATGCTGCGCCAGGGCATCAGCAAATCTTTTTGCAGCATGAACGCGACTTGTGGCACAGGCCCGGTCACCGGCTCGCCGCCCACGAAGACTTCACCTTCAGTGGGCCGATACAGGCCAGAACCCATATTGAGGATGGTGCTCTTGCCACAGCCGGACGGACCGATGATCGACACGACCTCGCCGCGACGAATCTTGAAGTTCACATCGCGAATGGCAAATGGCGCTTCTGTTTTACCTTTGGCTGGGAAACATTTACCGACATTACGGAATTCAATTTCAGTCGGCTCCAGCTCTTCCTTAAGTGCGGGCGTATTCCATTGGGGCGTCACGGCGTACATCTCTTTCACAGCCATCAGGAAGGTACTCTGGTCTGTTTTATAGGTGATACGCCGTTTAGTGCATGAACAATGCCAGTGAGTTAATTCCTACAAATTTTTGTTGAATTCCCTTTTAAATTAATTGGTTGCGAGACTAAGGTTATTTATTGAGCGTTTCATATATGAAACCATTGTTTTTATATGGCACGAAACTGCACACCGTTTGTGCACGCAATGGGAACTTGCAATGAATCAATGCTTTTTCAAGTAACGCCGCAGGCGTGATGTTTTATAGGTGAAACGCATTAACAGCGCTTTATATAAGGAGAGGAATTACGGGCAAAAAAAAGGGCCTGAAGAACGAGTCTTCAAGCCCTCAAAAGGTGAGAGGTGTCTAGTCCCTCAGCCTGGTGAGCGGTGCAACAAACGCTTAGGCCTTCAGCGGGACCAAGCGTGGGGCAATCATGTTTTCCGGGCGCAGGATGTCGTCGAGCATGGCGTCGTCGAGCAAGCCTTCTTCGCGTACCAGTTCCAGCACGCCGCGCCCGCTTTCAAGCGCGATACGCGCAATGCGGGTGGCGTTTTCATAGCCGATGTACGGGTTCAGCGCGGTGACCAGGCCGATGGAGTGTTCCACCAGTTCGCGGCAGCGGGCTTCGTTGGCGGTGATGCCGACGATGCAGTGCTCGCGCAGCATGTCCATGGCGCGTTGCAGCAGGCGGATCGAGTCGAAGATCTTGAAGGCGATCAGCGGCTCCATCACGTTCAACTGCAGTTGGCCGCCTTCGGCTGCCATGGTCAGGGCCAGGTCGTTACCGATGACCTGGAACGCTACCTGGTTGACCGCTTCCGGGATGACCGGGTTGACCTTGCCGGGCATGATCGAGCTGCCTGGCTGGCGAGCCGGCAGGTTGATCTCGTTGATGCCGGTGCGTGGGCCGCTGGACAGCAGGCGCAGGTCGTTGCAGATCTTCGACAGCTTCACGGCAGTACGCTTGAGCATGCCGGAGAACAGTACGAAGGCGCCCATGTCGGAGGTGGCTTCGATCAGGTCGGCCGCCGGTACCAGCGGCTGGCCGCTGATGGTAGCCAGGCGTTGTACGGCCAGGGCCTGGTAGCGCGGGTCGGCGTTGATGCCGGTACCGATCGCTGTGCCGCCCAGGTTCACTTCGGTCAGCAGCTCTGGCGCCAGGGTTTTCAGGCGGGCCAGGTCTTCACCCAGGGTGGTGGCGAAGGCGCGGAATTCCTGGCCGAGGGTCATCGGCACGGCGTCTTGCAACTGGGTGCGGCCCATTTTCAGCACATGGCTGAACTCGGCGCCTTTGGCGGCGAACGCCTGGATCAGGCTGTCGAGGCTGGCCAGCAGCGCGTCATGGCCCAGCAGCAGGCCCAGGCGGATCGCGGTCGGGTAGGCGTCGTTGGTCGACTGCGCCATGTTCACGTCGTTGTTGGGGTGCAGGTACTGGTACTCACCCTTCTGGTGACCCATGGCCTCCAGCGCGATGTTGGCGATGACTTCGTTGGCATTCATGTTGGTTGAAGTGCCAGCGCCGCCTTGAATCATGTCCACCACGAACTCTTCGTGGAAATCGCCGCGGATCAGACGAGCACAGGCTTCGCTGATGGCAGCGTGCTTGGCTTCGCTGAGCTGGCCCAACTCGCGGTTGGCGTCAGCCGCTGCTTGCTTGACCATTGCCAGACCGACCACCAATTTCGGGTAATGCGAAATCGGAACGCCCGAGAGACGGAAGTTATTCACCGCTCGCAGGGTCTGGATGCCGTAATACGCTTGAGCCGGTACTTCGAGTACGCCAAGCAGGTCTTTTTCGGTACGGAAAGATGCAGCAGAGGACATGACGGAAATCATCTCAATATGGACCCGGGACTGGCCGGAACGCTGCGAATGCTAGGCTTGTAGAACTTTTTGGGCCAATGCTGTTAAACACTGGCCTATGCACAAACGGCATAATGTGGATGTGACCCGGTTATCTTGGCGGGCGTGTGTGCCAAAATGGTGCATTCCGTGGGAGGCAGTGATGAACCTTGAGAGCAAGTGGTTGGAAGACTTCAGCGCCCTGGCGGCGACGCGTAGTTTTTCCCAGGCGGCTGAGCGGCGCTTTGTCACCCAGCCGGCGTTCAGTCGGCGTATCCGCAGCCTGGAAGCCGCGTTGGGGCTGACGCTGGTCAACCGTTCACGCACGCCGGTGGAGCTGACAGCGGCCGGGCAGTTGTTTCTGGTGACGGCGCGCACGGTGGTCGAACAGCTGGGCGAAGTGCTGCGCCATTTGCATCACCTGGAAGGCGGGCAGGGCGAAGTCATGCAAGTGGCGGCCGCCCACTCCCTGGCCTTGGGGTTCTTCCCACGCTGGATCGCGCAGTTGCGCAACGAAGGGCTGAACATTGCCACGCGGCTGGTGGCCACCAACGTCGGCGACGCCGTGCACGCCCTGCGCGAAGGCGGTTGCGACCTGATGCTGGCGTTCTACGACCCGGACGCGGCGATGCAAATGGACGCCGAGATTTTCCCGTCGCTGCACCTGGGTAACACCGAAATGCTCCCGGTGTGCGCCGCCGATGCCGATGGCAAGCCGCTGTTCGACCTGGAAGGCGAGGGCAGTGTGCCGCTGCTGGCCTACAGCGCCGGCGCGTTCCTGGGCCGCTCGGTGAATTTGCTGCTGCGCCAGCGTGCCCTGCGCTTTACGACCATTTACGAAACCGCCATGGCCGACAGCCTCAAGAGCATGGCGCTGGAAGGCTTGGGTATCGCCTGGGTGCCGCAGTTGAGCGTACGTGCAGAGCTGGCGCGCGGCGAACTGGTGGTGTGCGGCGGGCCGCAATGGCATGTGCCCCTGGAGATTCGCTTGTATCGCTGCGCGTTGGTGCGCAAGGCGAATGTGCGGTTGTTGTGGCGCAAGCTCGAGAGTGGCATCGCAGTGAGTTCCTCCGCATGAGCGGAGGCAGGTCAGTGATTGTTCGAGCTGATGGAAGTAAAACGGTAAAAGCGCAGTTGGTATTAATCTTTACTGGCCAGATAATTCTTAATATTTTGCCGATTGGCGGGGCTGAAAGTGTAAGTGGTGGAACTACTACTGTGGGGTGCCATATAGGTATAAGTCTTAATGTCCTCGTACCAGCTTCCGAATAGCCGCCAAGCCTCAAGGAGCTTAATACCACTGGCCCAGCGGCGCTTGATATGCACTTCAGAGTCGTCATGTTTGGCCCCTAGTAAATGACCGATCTCATGCGCGACGACTTCTGGCGAGACCAATGAAGCGATGGCGAATGTTCCGCCTTTGCTTTCCCCATATGTCCTCGCGGCGCCTAAAACTCTATCGTTTAATTTGTCGTTGGTAACGAGAACGACTTTGGTCAAATCATTGGTTTTTAAGCCGTTTTTAGTCATTTCGTCGAGAATTTTAGCGCCGAGAGTTGTCCAGCGTGTTGCAGCGTCATCAAAATCATCACCTTTGTATTCCATACTGCTTTGGGGCTCGCCCTGCGCGAAGATGACATTGATTTTCCGCTCTGCGAAGCTCTCCAGCTCTTTTACGACGGCGTGAAAATAATCAGCGTAAATGGTTTTTCGTTTGGACTGTGCCACGTCATTATGAATAACAGCGATAATGGTAATGTCTTTTTTGGATGTACCTTCGATTGTCTGAGTCATCCTTTAATCCTTCAAGAAGTTAAAAGTAATTGATAGTGAATCAGGATGCCGGTGAGTTTATTGAATGAGGGCGTTCCCTCTGGCGGTAATTAATTCTCGACGGTACGTCGGTTTGGCGAGCGGACGTGAGTGTCGTGCTTTGGGTGCGTTAGAGGCTGACCTTAGAGTCAATAAATCGCTCGGTAGCTAGGAATGACAGATGGTCATCCCAGGGGCTGTTTATCTGGATTATTACGGTATACTGCGCGGCCTTCGGCCGGTCCAACCGGCCTTAATTCGTACACCAAGCCACGCCGGATTTCCTGCGTGGCTTGTTGTTTTTTGACGCGCCTGCGGGCGCCCAGAGAGAAGAGGCACGACGATGAGTGCATTGGTTGGCGTGATCATGGGCTCCAAGTCCGATTGGTCCACCCTTAGCCACACCGCCGATATGCTGGAAAAACTCGGCATTCCGTACGAAGTGAAGGTGGTCTCCGCCCACCGCACCCCGGATTTGCTGTTCCAGTATGCCGATGAAGCAGAATCCCGTGGCATCGAGGTGATCATCGCCGGTGCCGGCGGCGCTGCGCACTTGCCTGGCATGTGTGCGGCCAAGACTCACCTGCCCGTACTTGGCGTGCCGGTGCAGTCGTCGATGCTCTCGGGCGTGGATTCGCTGTTGTCCATCGTGCAGATGCCGGCCGGCATCCCGGTGGCAACCCTGGCGATCGGCAAGGCCGGCGCGATCAACGCAGCCTTGCTGTCGGCCAGCATCCTGGGCGCCAAGCACCCGCAGTTTCATGCGGTGCTGAAAAAATTCCGTGCTGAGCAGACAGACAGCGTGCTGGACAATCCAGACCCACGCATTGCCTGAGGTTGTTATTGATGAAGATCGGTGTAATCGGTGGCGGCCAACTGGGCCGCATGCTGGCTTTGGCGGGTACGCCGCTGGGGATGAACTTCGCTTTCCTAGACCCGGCGCCTGACGCCTGCGCTGCGGCCCTGGGTGAACACCTGCGCGCTGACTACAGCGACCCGGATCACCTGCGCCAACTGGCTGATGAAGTTGACCTGGTGACCTTCGAATTTGAAAGCGTCCCGGCTGAAACCGTGGCCTTCCTGTCGCAGTTCGTGCCGGTGTACCCGAGCGCCGAAGCTTTGCGCATCGCTCGCGACCGCTGGTTCGAAAAGAGCATGTTCAAGGACCTGGGCATTCCGACCCCGGCTTTCGCCGATATTCAGTCCCAGGCCGACCTGGACGCTGCGGTTGCCAGCATCGGCCTGCCGGCGGTGTTGAAAACCCGCACCCTGGGCTACGACGGCAAGGGCCAGAAAGTCCTGCGCACCGCCGCCGATGTGGTCGGTACCTTTGCCGAGCTGGGCAGCGTCGCCTGCCTGCTGGAAGGCTTTGTGCCGTTCACCGGCGAAGTCTCGCTGATCGCCGTGCGTGCCCGCGATGGCGAAACACGCTTTTACCCGTTGGTGCACAACACCCACGTCAACGGCATCCTGAAAGTGTCGGTAGCCAGCACTGACCACCCGCTGCAGGCCCTGGCCGAAGATTATTCCAGCCGCGTCCTCAAGCAACTGGATTATGTCGGCGTGATGGCGTTCGAGTTCTTTGAAGTCGACGGTGGCCTGAAGGCCAACGAAATCGCCCCGCGTGTGCACAACTCCGGGCACTGGACCACCGAAGGCGCCGAGTGCAGCCAGTTCGAAAACCACCTGCGGGCGGTGGCGGGCTTGCCGTTGGGCTCCACGGCCAAGATCGGCGAGAGCGCCATGCTCAACTTCATCGGTTCTGTGCCGCCGGTAGAGCGCGTGATGGCGATCAAGGATTGCCACGTGCATCACTACGGCAAGGCCTTCAAGGCTGGGCGCAAGGTCGGCCACGCCAACCTGCGTTGCAAGGACCGTGCGACGTTGCAGGCGCAGATCCTCAAGGTTGAAGCGCTGATCGCCGAACAATAAGCCTGGCCCTGGCGGGAACCATTGGGGTTCTGCGTCTCTCTGATTGCAGGATGCCAAAGCCTGACTAGGCTTTGGCATGACTCATACCAATCAGAGGGAAATGCCATGGGTATCATCGGAACCATCTTTATCGGCTTGATCGTCGGCCTCCTGGCGCGCTTCCTCAAGCCTGGCGACGACAGCATGGGCTGGATCATGACCATCCTGCTGGGTATCGCCGGTTCCCTGGCCGCCACCTACGGCGGTCAGGCCCTGGGGATCTACCAGGCAGGCCAGGGCGCAGGCTTCATCGGCGCGCTGGTAGGTGCCATCGTGTTGCTGGTGATCTACGGCCTGGTCAAAAAGAAGTAATCAGCCGACAAAGTCCTCTGCGCTGCGCAGGCGCAGAGGGCTAGAATGCTCGGCACTTGTATTTGCCGAGCCTCTCCATGCGCCGTCTTCTGTTAACGTTTCTTCTGCTGGGCTCTGGCCTGGCGCACGCTGGCGAACTGCCGGAAACCGACTGGCTCGACCTGATGCCGCTGTCGGATCAGAAAGCCCTCGAGGCCATGCCCGAGATCGACCACAACTCCCCCGAAGCCCAAGGCACCTTCACCGAAAAGGGTGGCTTGAAGCAGAGCAAGGGCCTGCCTGCGGTGATGTATTCCACCAAGACGGTGGCGGCCATGAACGGCAAAAACATCCGCATTGGCGGCTATCCGGTGCCGCTTGAAACAGACGCCAAGGGCCGCAGCACGCTGTTCTTCCTAGTGCCTTACCCGGGCGCATGTATCCATGTGCCGCCACCGCCGCCCAATCAATTGGTGCTGGTGCGCTATCCCAAGGGGCTGAAGCTGGATGATATCTACACGCCGCTGTGGGTCACGGGCACGCTGAAGGTGGAGAAGGTCAATAACGACTTGGCGGATGCTGCGTATGCGCTGGAGGCGGGGAAGGTGCGGGTAGTAAAGGAATCTGATCTCTAAAGCCCAATACATAACCAATGTGGGAGGGCCCTGAACTCTGTAGGAGCGAGCCTGCTCGCGAAAAACGTCAACGATAACGCGTGTTTCCTGAATAAACACGGCGTCTGTGGGTTTTTCGCGAGCAAGCTCGCTCCTACAATTTACTACAGGGTGATAGCGGTGATGCTTACGCCCAGAGTGTGGCTTTCACCGGGTGCCAAAGCCAC
This sequence comes from Pseudomonas sp. FDAARGOS_380, assembly GCF_002591235.1. Lineage (NCBI taxonomy): Bacteria > Pseudomonadati > Pseudomonadota > Gammaproteobacteria > Pseudomonadales > Pseudomonadaceae > Pseudomonas > Pseudomonas sp. FDAARGOS_380. Next base: position 2,006,332 of record NZ_CP023969.1, read on the forward strand.
CACATCATCCAGCACATTCGCTGTCTCGATGCACAACATACCCTGCCAGCCGTCATCGGCCATATCGTCGAAAGCCTTGGCGCGTTCGGTCCAGGGGTTCCAGACCACGGTGGATTTGGAGCCTTCGCTGGTGAGCTGGATACGGCGCTGCCAGTCGCGATCAACGATATTCAACTGTGCAGGCGTATTCAGGTAAATGCGGTCTGTCTCGGCGCGAAAGTGCAGCAGCCCGGCTTGCTGCTTCTCGGCCCACCCATCGGCGGTATCGATGTAATCCACGCCATCCAGGCCCTCGACCTGCACCTTGCGCACATCGCTCACGGCGAAGTAGGTGTGCAGGGCCTGGCTGAGGGTCACGGTGTCGGTGCCACGGTTGTGACTGGTCAGGCGGATATGCAGGTGATCGTCCAGCAGCAGGCTCAGCGTCAGGTCTACCTGATGGGGCCAGCCTGGAAAGCCGCCCGCCGGCACCGGCAATACCAGGTCCACTCGCAGCGTCTGGCCGTCGAGTTCGGTGGTGGCCAGCTCCCAACGCGCGGTGCGCACAAAACCGTGGGCGCCGGCAGGCTGATCGCTCTGGCGCATGGCTTTGACGCTTTGCGGGTTGCGGTCGAACACCCCAAACCACGGCCAGCACACCGGTACGCCGGTACGAATGCCTTTGCCCTGCTTGAACACGGCCTCAAGGTTCGGCCAGATCAGTGGCTGTTCGCCCTCGCGCTGGTAACTGAAGATATGCGCACCCTGTTGGGCCACCATCAACTCGGCGCCGTTGTGGCGGATGCGCCAGCAGTCCAGCTCGTCGATTTTTACCGTCTCAACGTGGGGCGTAGGCATGACAAAGCTCTCTTAGTGGCAGGCAATGGGGCAATTGACCGTTAAAACCCGGCGAGGTTTAACGCGCCCGTGACGGTACCGAGCGCGTGCGGCCGCTGCCATCGATGGCGACGAACACAAATACGGCTTCGGTCACCTTGCGCCATTCGCTGGACAACGGATCGTCGCTCCACACTTCGACCATCATCTGGATCGAGCTGCGGCCGATTTCCAGGGCTTGGGTATAGAAGGAAAGCTGCGCGCCCACGGCCACCGGCACCAGGAACGCCATGCGATCAATGGCCACGGTGGCCACGCGCCCACCGGCGACCTTGCTGGCCATTGCCGTGCCCGCCAGGTCCATCTGTGCGACCAACCAGCCGCCGAAGATATCGCCAAAGCCGTTGGTTTCACGCGGAAGCGCGGTGATTTGCAGGGCGAGATCGCCTTGCGGGATAGGATCTTCTTGTTCGAGTTCGATCATGCCGGGGGTGCCTCTGACCCGTGACTCTTGGACTATGTAATCGGTGAATAGCCGTCTTGGAAAAACGATTCAGCCCCGAACATACTACGTTCGTCACGTTTTTCGAAAGGCGCCTTGAGGGAAACTCTGCGAAATCGGCTGGCCGGTGCCAACGACGGTTTCGCGCAACTTCCACGCAATAGACAGGTGCAGGGCTGGGAGTATATCGGTCGATAGCCTGCGCGACGACCATCTGCTCCTGATTTTGTGCATCTATATAGACGAGTTTCCAGGCGTCAAAAAATTGGCCAAAACGGTCATTCAAGTTGAGGGGTTTGACCATTGTTTCTTTTTAGCGCTGGCCGTCAGTATTTGATGGCGTTTTCGGCCCCCCATAATAATTCGGGAAGGGAATAAGTCGCTTCGCAAGTGGGGATGCTTGCGAGGTGGCGCTGATGCGGCGCAAGGGTTTGGACTGTGCTTTTCCGGGCAATTTGCTATCGTGCCGGACCTGCCAGGCGCAAACCCACGCTGTTGCGGATTCCTGATCTGACTAATAAGAGAAGCCTTGCCATGACCACAGTGCCTTCAAGCATTGCGCCGCCCGCACGACCGCTTAACCGCAACGACTACAAAACCCTGTCGCTGTCTGCCCTGGGTGGGGCGCTGGAGTTCTACGACTTCATCATCTTCGTGTTTTTCGCCACCGTGGTCGGGAAACTGTTCTTCCCGGTCGACATGCCCGAATGGCTGCGCATGATGCAGACGTTCGGCATCTTCGCGGCCGGCTACCTGGCGCGCCCGCTGGGCGGCATCATCATGGCGCACTTCGGTGACCTGCTGGGCCGCAAGAAGATGTTCACCCTGAGCATCTTCATGATGGCCGTGCCAACCCTGATCATGGGCCTGCTGCCGACCTATGCACAGATCGGCCTGTGGGCGCCGCTGCTGCTGCTGTTGATGCGCGTGATCCAGGGCGCAGCGATTGGCGGCGAAGTACCGGGCGCTTGGGTGTTCGTCTCCGAGCACGTCCCGCCGCGCCACATCGGCTACGCCTGCGGCACCCTGACCAGCGGCCTCACCGCCGGTATTTTGCTCGGCTCGCTGGTAGCCACCGCTATTAATACGGCCTATACACCGGAACAGGTCTCTGATTACGCCTGGCGTATCCCGTTCCTGCTCGGTGGCGTATTCGGCCTGCTGTCGGTGTACCTGCGTCGCTGGCTGCATGAAACCCCGATCTTCGCCGAGATGCAGCAACGCAAAAGCCTGGCCGCTGAACTGCCGTTGCGCGCCGTGTTGCGCGATCACCGTGGCGCCATTGTGCTGTCGATGCTGCTGACCTGGCTGCTGTCGGCCGGCGTGGTGGTGGTGATCCTGATGACCCCGACCGTGCTGCAAACCATCTACCACTTCAGCCCTACGGTTGCGCTGCAAGCCAACAGCCTGGCCATCGTGACCCTGAGCCTGGGCTGCATCGCCTCGGGTGCCCTGGCCGACCGTTTTGGCGCCGGCCGCGTGCTGGTAACCGGTTGCGCACTGCTGCTGGCAACTTCCTGGACGCTGTATCACAGCCTGATGGCCCACCCGGACTGGCTGTTCCCGTTGTATGCCTTGACTGGCCTGTTTGTCGGCACCATCGGTGTGGTGCCCTACGTGATGGTCAAAGCCTTCCCGCCGGTGGTGCGCTTCAGCGGTCTGTCGTTCTCCTACAACGTTGCTTATGCCGTGTTCGGCGGGTTGACGCCATTGGCGGTGTCGCTGCTGATGAAGGAGAGCCCGATGGGCCCGGCTTACTACGTGGCTGTCCTGTGTGTGATGGGGATGCTGGTGGGCGGGTATCTGTGGAAACGCGGCCGCTGAAGCCTGCACATTCAGATAGTGGCCTTTCATCTAATTGTCATATTTCAGACATAGAGTGTTCACACGGCCTGCCGATACTTGGCCCCGATCCAATTATCCCTATCTGCTAGGAGCAAGGCATGAAACTGAAACGTTTGATGGCGGCAATGACTTTTGTCGCTGCTGGCGTTGCGACCGCCAACGCGGTGGCCGCTGGTGTTGATCCGGCAATCCCGGCTTACGTCAAGACCACTGGTGTGTCGGGCAACCTGTCCAGCGTCGGCTCCGATACCCTGGCTAACCTGATGACCCTGTGGGCCGAGGGTTACAAAAAGGAATACCCGAACGTCAACATCCAGATTCAAGCTGCCGGCTCTGCCACTGCGCCACCTGCGTTGACTGAAGGCACCTCCAACCTGGGCCCGATGAGCCGCAAGATGAAGGACACCGAATTGGCGGCCTTCGAGCAGAAGTACGGCTACAAGCCAACCGCTATCCCGGTTGCCGTGGATGCCCTGGCGGTGTTTGTGCACAAGGACAACCCGATCCAGCACCTGACCATGGAACAGGTCGATGCGATCTTCTCCTCGACGCGTCTGTGCGGCGCCAAGGCCGATGTGAAAACCTGGGGCGACCTGGGCGTGACCGGCGACCTGGCCAACAAGCCAGTGCAACTGTTCGGGCGTAACTCGGTATCCGGCACCTACGGCTACTTCAAGGAAGAAGCCCTGTGCAAAGGCGACTACAAGCCAAACGTGAACGAACAACCGGGCTCGGCTTCGGTCGTGCAGTCGATCAGCTCCTCGCTGAACGGTATCGGTTACTCGGGCATCGGCTACAAGACCGCCAGCGTGAAGACCGTGCCACTGGCCAAGAAAGGCAGCACTGACTACATCGAAGACTCCGAAGAAAACGCCCTGAACGGCAAGTATCCGCTGTCGCGTTTCCTCTACGTGTACGTCAACAAAGCCCCGAACAAGCCACTGGCGCCGCTGGAAGCTGAGTTCGTGAAACTGGTGCTGTCCAAGCAGGGCCAGGAAGTCGTGGTCAAAGACGGCTACATCCCACTGCCAGCCAAAGTCGCCGCCAAGGCCCTGGCTGACCTGGGTTTGAAAGAAGGCAACTAAGTAGCTGGGCTGGGTAAAACCGGCCCTTCTGTAGGAGCGAGCTTGCTCGCGAAAGACGATAGGGCACCGCGTTTATTCAGAAATGGCGCGTTATCGTTGACGATCTTCGCGAGCAAGCTCGCTCCTACAGAGACTCCTAATTTTTTATCCGCTGCCAGCCCTGCTTCGCGGCGGATTTGTTGCGTCACTGCACTGTCATCTTTCTGTCATACAGGATCGCTAGGGTGTGCGCATGAATGATCTGGCCAATTCCACCATGACGACGACTTCCCCTCCCAAGCGCATTGATTTCAATACGCCTGAGCTGCAACGCAAGCGCCGCATCCGCGCGCTCAAGGATCGCTTCACCCGTTGGTATGTGCTGGTCGGCGGCCTCGCCGTGCTGGCGGCCATTACCCTGATCTTCTTCTTCCTCGCCTACGTGGTCGCGCCGCTGTTCCAGGGCGCCTCGTTGACCAAGGAAGACGCGTTGACGCCCGCCTGGATGCAAGACGCCGGCAAGCCGTTGATGATCTCCCTCGAAGAACAGAACCAAGTTGCCATGCGGGTCTCCGACAAGGGCCAGGCGTTGTTCTTTGCCGTGGACACCGGTGCCGAGCTCAAGCGTGTCGACCTGCCGCTTCCGGCCGGTACCAGCGTTGCTTCCATTGGTGAAGACCAGCCGGGTAGCCCGCTGGTGATCCTCGGCTTGTCCAATGGCCAGTCTTTGGTGTTCCGCCACACCTATAAGGTGTCGTACCCGGACGGCAAGAAAACCATCAGCCCAGCGATCGAATACCCCTACGGCGAAACGCCCATCGTGCTGGATGACGCCGGTCGGCCGCTGGAACACGTTGCGCTCAACGCCACCGACACCTCGCTGGTGGTGGCAGGTTCCGCTGGTTCGCACTTGAACGTGCTGACCCTGAGCCGCGAAGAAAACATGATGACCGGTGAAGTCACCAGCGAGCAGAAGCGTGTCGAGCTGCCGCAGATGACCGAGCCGGTGAAAGCGATCTTCATCGACCCACGCCAGCAGTGGCTGTATGTCATCAACGGCCGTGCCCTGGCCGACGTGTTCAGCCTGCGCGACAAGAGCCTCAACGGTCGCTACAAACTGCTGGAAGACGCCGACACGGAAATCACCGCCAGCACCCAGTTGGTTGGCGGCATCTCGCTGATCCTGGGTAACTCCAAAGGCGGCCTGGCCCAGTGGTTCATGGCCCGTGACCCGGATGGCGAGCAACGCCTGAAGCAGATCCGCACCTTCCAGATGGGCACCGCGCCCATCGTCGAAATCAGCGCTGAAGAGCGCCGCAAAGGCTTCACCGCCCTGGATGCTGCTGGCCAGTTCGGCGTGTTCCACAGCACCGCCCACCGCACCTTGCTGGTGGACCCGGTGGTCGATGGCCAGGGCCTGTTCGGCATGTCGCCACGGGCCAACCGTGTGATCGTCGAGGCGGGTGGCAAGCTGCAACCGCTGTTGCTCGATAACCCGCACCCGGAAGTGTCGTGGAGCGCGTTGTGGAGCAAGGTCTGGTACGAAAACTACGACGAGCCTAAATACGTCTGGCAGTCCACGGCCGCCAACACCGACTTCGAACCCAAGATGAGCCTCGCCCCGCTGACCTTCGGTACCTTGAAGGCTGCGTTCTACGCCATGCTGCTGGCGGCGCCACTGGCGGTTGCTGCGGCGATCTACACCGCTTACTTCATGGCACCGAGCCTGCGCCGCAAGGTCAAGCCGGTGATCGAGCTGATGGAAGCCATGCCGACGGTGATCCTCGGCTTCTTCGCCGGCCTGTTCCTGGCTCCGTATGTGGAAGGGCACCTGCCGGGCATTTTCAGCCTGTTGATGCTGTTGCCGATTGGCATTCTGGTCGCAGGGTTTGTCTTCAGCCGCTTGCCTGAGTCGATCCGCCTGCGCGTTCCCGATGGTTGGGAAAGCGCGATCCTGATCCCGGTGATCCTGTTCGTGGGCTGGCTCTCGCTGTACATGAGCCCGTACCTGGAAACCTGGTTCTTCGGCGGCGACATGCGCATGTGGATCTCCCATGATCTGGGCATTACCTACGACCAGCGCAACGCGTTGGTGGTCGGCCTGGCCATGGGTTTTGCGGTGATCCCGAACATCTACTCCATCGCCGAAGACGCCGTGTTCAGCGTGCCACGGGGCCTGACCTTGGGCTCCCTGGCCCTGGGCGCCACACCGTGGCAGACCATGACCCGCGTGGTCATCCTCACTGCCAGCCCGGGCATCTTCTCGGCGCTGATGATCGGCATGGGCCGCGCCGTGGGCGAGACCATGATCGTGCTGATGGCCACCGGCAACACCCCGGTGATGGAGATGAACCTGTTCGAGGGCCTGCGCACCCTGGCGGCCAACGTTGCGGTGGAGATGCCCGAGTCGGAAGTGGGCGGCAGTCATTACCGCGTGCTGTTCCTCTCGGCGCTGGTGCTGCTGTTGTTCACCTTCATCATGAACACCCTCGCCGAGCTGATTCGTCAGCGTCTGCGCAAGAAATACTCGTCGCTTTAAGAAAGGTAGAAGTCTGTGAAACAGAACTCCCTGAATGGATGGTTCAAGAGCGGCGCTCCCGGCGTCTGGATCAGCGGTGGCGCGGTGTCCATCGCGGTCATCATGACCATTGGTTTGCTGGCTGTGATTGCGGTGCGGGGCCTGGGCCATTTCTGGCCGGCCGACCTGATCCAGGCCAACTACAACGTGCCAGGCCAGGCCAACCACATCGTGATCGGCGAAGTGGTGCAGAAAGAAGAAGTGCCGCGTGAGCGTCTGAAAAGCGCGGGCCTGCCGGTGCCGGACCAAGGCCCGGAATTCATGACCCGTGAGCTGATCAAGGTCGGCAACCGCGACCTGAACGGCAACGACTTCACCTGGATCGTCGGCGAGTGGCTGAAGGACCAGACCAAGCCTGCGAACCTGATGGCCATCGAGCGTCGTGAGTGGGGCAACTTCTACGGCACCCTGGTCAACGTCAAGCAGGACGGCAAGGTGATTGCCGAAGGCGAGGCCGCGTGGCCGGAGCTGCAAGCCCGCGTGGACCGCGTGAACAAGCTCGCCGCTCAGCTCAAGACCTTGGAAAAATCCGATATCGGCGCGATCAACGCAGGCCTGGAGCGCATCCGCCTGCACGGTCGCAAACTGGAACTGGAAGGCAAGCTCGACGCAGCCGCCCAGGCCGACATGGATGCCGACCGCGCCGAGCTGAACGCCCGCTACCAGGACATCGAAGCGCGCCTGGCCGACCTGCATGCACAGTTCAACCGCGACGCCCTCACCGCACGTGACGGCAACGGCAAGGAAGTGGAAATCGGCATCGGCAAAGTGGTGCACGCCTACCAGCCGAACGCCATGGGCACGATGACCAAGATCGGCTTCTACTTCAGCAAGGTCTGGGAATTTCTCAGCGATGACCCACGGGAAGCCAACACCGAAGGCGGGATCTTCCCGGCCATCTTCGGCACCGTGATGATGACCCTGATCATGGCAATGATCGTGACTCCGTTTGGCGTACTGGCCGCGGTGTACCTGCGTGAATATGCCAAGCAGAACACCTTGACCCGCATCATCCGCATCGCCGTGAACAACCTGGCAGGTGTACCGGCCATCGTCTACGGCGTGTTCGGTCTGGGCTTCTTCGTGTATGTATTGGGGGGCTCGGTCGACCGTCTGTTCTTCGCTGAAGCCCTGCCGGCGCCGACCTTCGGCACGCCGGGGCTGCTCTGGGCCTCGCTGACTCTGGCGCTGCTGGCGGTGCCGGTGGTGATCGTGGCCACCGAAGAAGGCTTGGCGCGCATTCCCCGCACCGTGCGTGAAGGTTCCCTGGCACTTGGCGCGACCAAGGCGGAAACGTTGTGGAAGATCGTGCTGCCGATGGCCAGCCCGGCGATGATGACCGGCATGATCCTCGCCGTGGCGCGTGCCGCCGGTGAGGTGGCACCATTGATGTTGGTGGGTGTAGTGAAGCTGGCGCCGTCGCTGCCGCTGGACGGTAACTATCCGTACCTGCACCTGGACCAGAAGATCATGCACCTGGGCTTCCATATTTATGACGTCGGCTTCCAGAGCCCCAACGTCGAAGCCGCACGGCCACTGGTGTACGCCACTGCCTTGCTGCTGGTACTGGTGATCGCCACGCTCAACCTGTCGGCGGTGTGGATTCGTAACCACCTGCGCGAGAAGTACAAGGCGTTGGACAGTTAATTGAAGTGAGCGCGAATTAAATGTGGGAGCGGGCTTGCTCGCGAAAGCGGTGTGTCATTCAACACACCTGGCGACTGATACGACGCCTTCGCGAGCAAGCCCGCTCCCACACAATGAATTGGTAGCACAGGGAGCATCCCATGCAACACGAAACCCAATCCCACGGCATCAACATGTCTGCCCTGGGTCGCGACAAGCAGAGCCTGAGCCTGGCCCAGGAAACCGTGGCCATCGAAGTCCCTGGCCTGAGCCTGTACTACGGCGACAAGCAGGCGTTGTTCGACGTCAGCATGAACATTCCCAAGCAACGCGTGACCGCCTTCATCGGCCCGTCGGGCTGCGGCAAGTCCACGTTGTTGCGTACCTTCAACCGCATGAATGACCTGGTGGACGGTTGCCGTGTAGAAGGTGCAATCAACCTCTACGGCACCAATATCTACCGCAAGGGCGAAGACGTGGCCGAGCTGCGTCGCCGCGTGGGCATGGTGTTCCAGAAGCCCAACCCGTTCCCCAAGACCATCTACGAAAACGTGGTCTACGGCCTGCGTATCCAGGGCATCAACAAGAAACGCATCCTCGACGAAGCGGTTGAATGGGCGCTCAAGGGCGCGGCATTGTGGGACGAGGTCAAGGACCGCCTGCACGAATCGGCACTCGGCTTGTCCGGCGGCCAGCAGCAGCGTCTGGTGATCGCCCGTACCATCGCCGTAGAGCCGGAAGTGTTGCTGCTCGACGAACCGTGCTCGGCCCTCGACCCGATCTCCACGTTGAAAGTCGAAGAGCTGATCTACGAGCTCAAGTCCAAGTTCACCATCGTCATCGTGACCCACAACATGCAACAGGCGGCGCGGGTTTCCGACTACACCGCGTTCATGTACATGGGCAAGCTGGTGGAGTTCGGCGATACCGATACCCTGTTCACCAATCCGGCGAAGAAGCAGACCGAAGACTACATCACCGGTCGCTACGGCTAGGAAGCTGTGGTTCTGATTGTACTGACGCTGCGGTTCTCCGCACCTTACCGGACGCTCCAAGGACGCCAACATGATTAGCAAAGAAGGCCTTACCCACCACATCTCCGCGCAGTTCAATGCCGAGCTTGAGGAAGTGCGCAGCCACCTCCTGGCGATGGGCGGGCTGGTGGAGAAGCAAGTCAACGATGCGGTCACCGCGCTGATCGAGGCCGACTCGGGCCTGGCCCAGCAGGTGCGTGAGATTGACGAGCAGATCAACCAGATGGAACGCAATATCGACGAAGAGTGCCTGCGCATTCTTGCCCGCCGCCAGCCGGCGGCCTCGGACCTGCGTTTGATCATCAGCATTTCCAAGTCGGTGATCGACCTGGAGCGCATCGGTGACGAAGCCACCAAGATTGCCCGCCGCGCCATCCAGCTGTGCGAAGAGGGTGAGGCGCCCCGTGGCTACGTGGAAGTGCGCCATATCGGTGATCAGGTGCGCAACATGGTGCGTGATGCCCTCGACGCCTTCGCCCGCTTTGACGCCGAACTGGCGTTGTCGGTGGCCCAGTACGACAAGATCATCGACCGCGAATACAAGACCGCGCTGCGTGAGCTGGCCACTTACATGATGGAAGATCCGCGCTCGATCTCGCGGGTCTTGAACATCATTTGGGTGCTGCGTTCCCTGGAGCGTATCGGCGACCATGCGCGCAATATCTCGGAGCTGGTGATTTATCTGGTGCGCGGCACCGACGTGCGGCACATGGGCCTCAAGCGCATGAAGGCCGAAGTTGAAGGGACTGCTGATCTAATCCCTAATGTTTCGGGCGAATCTGACGATAAGTAAGGTTGCCCGAGAAATTAACGCCCGGCCTCTGGCCGGGCGTTTTCGTTTGTGGCATCTGAATTTTTTGCACAGCAGGCGCCATAAAGTCCTTCTGTGACCCGCGAGTTTTGGCAAAATGCCATCAGTCAGGCGTTTTGCAGACGTTTTTATAGGATGAAGGGTCGATGAGTAAAGTCAGTGTGTTGGTGGTGGATGACGCCTCGTTTATTCGCGACCTGGTGAAGAAGTGCCTGCGCAATTACTTCCCCGGAATCAAGATCGAAGATGCGGTGAACGGCAAAAAGGCGCAATCCATCCTGATGCGCGAAACCTTCGACCTGGTGCTGTGTGACTGGGAAATGCCGGAAATGTCCGGTATTGAGCTATTGACCTGGTGCCGCGAGCAAGCGCACCTGAAGGCCATGCCGTTCGTGATGGTGACCAGCCGTGGCGACAAGGAAAACGTGGTGCAGGCGATTCAGGCGGGCGTTTCCGGCTACGTGAGCAAGCCGTTCACCAACGAGCAGTTGCTGAACAAGGTCAAGCAGGCCCTGCACAAGATCGGTCGCCTCGATGCGCTGATTGCCAGCGCGCCGACCAAGATGAACTCAGCCTTCGGCAACGACTCCCTGAGCGCCCTGACCGGCGGCAAACCCGAAGCGGTCAAGCCGGCCCCGGTGGCGGCGCCCAGCAAAGGCCTGCTCAACACCCCACCCGTGAAGGCCCCCGCAGCAGCGGCGCCGGCTGGCAGTCGCGGTCAGGGCCAGTTGCGCCTCGCAAGCGGCACCCAGCAATGCGTGATCAAGGCCCTGAGCATCAAGGAAGCGTTGCTGGTGGTGAAGCGTGGCGAGGTCCTGCCTCAGGTGCTGGAAAGCGCCGTGCTCGACCTTGAGCAGGGCGACAACGCCGAAGTCGCACGGCTCAACGGCTACCTGCACGCCATCGTCGCCTACGAGCCCAAGCCCGACAGCGACTGGCTGCAACTGACCTTCCGCTTTATCGACCAGGATGCGCAGAAGCTGGACTACATATCCCGCTTGATCGCCCGTGGCACGGCGCAGAAGCACTTCGTGCCGGGGGCGTAAAGCGCTGCCCCCTGTAGGAGCGAGCTTGCTCGCGAAAAACGTCAACGATAACGCGTGCGTCCTGAATAAACGCGGCGCCTGTGCGTTTTTCGCGAGCAAGCTCGCTCCTACAGGAGGCGCCAGGTCCACAGTCAGTCCAGCAACAGCACCTTGGCCAACACAATCTTCGGCCCTTTCATCTTCTTGATGATGATCCGCAAGCCTTCAACTTCCAGCACTTCTTCCTCTTCCGGCACGCGCTTGAGCGTGTCGTAGATCAGGCCGGCCAGGGTTTCGGCTTCGATGTGGTCCAGGTCGACGCCCAGCAGGCGTTCCACCTTGAACAATGGCGTGTCGCCACGTACCAGCAATTTGCCGGGCTGGTAGGCGAGGATGCCGCGCTCGGCCTTGCGGTGTTCGTCCTGGATATCGCCCACCAGTACTTCCAGCACGTCTTCCATGGTCAGGTAGCCGATGATCTTGCCGTCGGCTTCTTCCACCAGGGCGAAGTGCGCGCCGCCTTTGCGGAACTGCTCCAGCAGTTGCGACAACGGCATATGCCGCGATACGCGTTCCAGCGGGCGGGTCAATTCGGCCAGGTTGAACGATTCGGGGATATGGTCCAGCGCGGCCAGCTCCAGCAGCAAATCCTTGATGTGCAGCAAGCCGACAAACTCGTTGCGCACCGCGTCATACACCGGGTAACGGCTGAATTTGTGACGACGGAACAGCGCGAGGATTTCCTTGAGCGGGGCGTTGAAATCCAGGGTCACCAGGTCTTCCCGGGAGTTGGCCCAGTCCACTACTTCCAGCTCGCCCATTTCCACGGCGGAGGCCAGTACGCGCATGCCTTGGTCGCTGGGGTCCTGGCCACGGCTGGAGTGCAGGATCAGCTTGAGTTCTTCGCGGCTGTAATGGTGCTCATGGTGCGGGCCAGGCTCGCCTTGGCCAGCGATGCGCAAAATGGCGTTGGCACTGGCGTTGAGCAGGTAGATGGCCGGGTACATCGCCCAGTAGAACAGGTACAGCGGCACGGCCGTCCACAGCGACAGCAGCTCGGGTTTGCGAATCGCCCAGGATTTGGGGGCCAACTCACCGACCACGATGTGCAGGTAGGAAATCACGAAGAAGGCGGCAAAGAACGACACGCCCTTGATCACTTCCGGCGACTGCACGCCGACCGCGCCCAGCATCGGCTCGAGGATGTGCGCAAAGGCCGGTTCACCGACCCAGCCCAAGCCCAGGGACGCCAGGGTGATACCCAACTGGCAAGCCGACAGGTAGGCGTCGAGCTGGCTGTGCACGGTACGCAGGATCTGCCCGCGCCAGCCGTTCTTATGGGCGATGGCCTCGACGCGGGTAGCGCGCAGTTTGACCATGGCAAATTCCGCCGCAACGAAGAAACCGTTGAGCAGTACCAGGATCAGTGCAAAAAGAATCATGCCGAAATCGGCGAAGAGTGTAGCGAGGGTAATACCAGGGGAAGGGTCCATGATGGGGTTTTGCAGGTTCCGTGTGTTCAATAAGGGGTGACAGGTGGGCCTGAAAGGCAGGCACAAGTCGGCCAATGTAGCGGCTGACGGGGCGCTTGCCTAGTGCCCGCTGCCCGGCGGGGCTGCAATGCTTGCTTTGAAACAACACAAATCCAGTGTGTGTGGGCTTGCTCGCGAATGCGGTGGGTCAGTCAGTTTATTCATTCACTGATACCCCGCATTCGCGAGCAAGCCCGCTCCCACATTTAGCCCTGTTGTGTTTCGAGATTATTTATCTTCTTCGAGTGCTCGCGAACGGGTCACCTGCGCCGGCGGAAAATGACAGGTAAAGGTACTGCCATGCCCCAGCACGCTGCTGATTTCCAGGCGGGCCCGATGGCGCAGCAGTACATGCTTGACGATGGCCAGGCCCAGCCCGGTGCCGCCGGTGTTGGAGTTGCGGCTGGAGTCGACCCGGTAGAAGCGTTCGGTCAGGCGCGGCAGGTGCTTGGCGTCGATACCGATCCCCGAGTCCTGCACGCTCAGGTGCGCACCGTGCTCGTCGGCCCACCAGCGAATGCGGATATTGCCCTTGTCCTGGGTGTACTTCACCGCGTTGAACACCAGGTTGGAGAAGGCGCTGCGTAGTTCGCCTTCGCTGCCCTTGAGCAGTACGGTTGGGTCGGCCTCCAGCGTGATCTGCTGCCCGCGTTCGCCCGAGAGCGCCTGGGCATCGTTCTTGATCGTCTGCAACAGGCTCTGCACGGCCACGGGGTGGTTGTCCGAGGGGTAGTCCGTGGCCTCAAGCTTGGCCAGCAACAGCAGGTCGTTGAGCAGGGTCTGCATGCGTGAGCCTTGCTGCTGCATCTGTTGCAGGGCACGGCTCCAGCGCGGGTTGATCTCGTCGACATTGTCGAGCAACGTCTCCAGATAGCCGCAGATTACCGTCAACGGCGTGCGCAGCTCGTGGGAGACGTTGGCGACGAAGTCTTTGCGCATCTGTTCCAGCTGGTGGATACGGGTCACGTCACGCACCAGCATCAGGTGCTCGTTGTTGCCGTAGCGGGTCAGGTACAGCTGGATGCGTACGCGGTCGTTGGTGGGCGAGGGGATTTCCAGGGCTTCTTCGTAGTTGTCCTGCTCGAAGTATTCCTTGAAGCGCGGGTGACGCACCAGGTTGGTCACCGGCTGGCCGCTGTCCTGGGGCGTCTTGAGGCCCAGCAGGGTCTCGGCGGCACGGTTCCACCATTCCAGGTTGCCGTCGCTGTCGAGCATGATCACCGCGTCCTTGAGCGCGGCGGTGGACTCCTGCACCCGGTCGATCACCGCTTGCAGGCGCCCACGTACCCGTTGGTCGCGGCGTTGCAGGTGGTAGATGCTGTCGAACACCTCACCCCACAGGCCATAGCCATCGGGCGGTGCTTCATCGGGTTTGTGCTGGCGCAGCCATTCATGCAAGCGCAGCAACTGCTTGAGGGTCCAGCCCAGGTACAAGGCAATGCCCGCAGCCAGGCTCCAGCCGTAGTAGCCGCTGACCAGCCCCACCAGCAGGCAGCCGGTGACCAGCAAGAGCATGTGGCGGATCAGGGTGCCATGCCAGTTTTGGTTCACTTGAACATGCGTCCTTGTCAGCTGTTTAAGTCAGGCGATTAAGTCACGAAGCAGCTGGCTCAGCCTTTGGTAGAAAACCGATAGCCGGTGCCGCGCACGGTTTGTACCAGATTCTCGTACGCATCGCCCAAGGCTTTGCGCAGGCGGCGGATATGCACATCCACCGTGCGCTCTTCCACATAGACGTTGCCGCCCCACACCTGGTCGAGCAGTTGGCCACGGGTGTAGGCGCGCTCCTGGTGGGTCATGAAGAATTGCAGCAGGCGGTACTCGGTCGGTCCCATCTCCGCAGGCTTGCCGTCGATGGTCACGCGGTGGCTGATCGGGTCCAGGATCAGGCCGTCGACTTCGATAGGCGCTTCGCCATCGGTCGGGCCGGCGCGGCGCAGCACGGCTTTGAGGCGCGCCACCAGCTCCCTGGGGGAAAACGGCTTGGTGATGTAGTCATCGGCGCCGACTTCCAGGCCCTGGATCTTGTTGTCCTCTTCGCCCTTGGCGGTGAGCATGATGATCGGAATATCCCCGGTCAGCTCGTCACGCTTGAGACGGCGGGCCAACTCGATGCCCGAGGTGCCGGGCAGCATCCAGTCGAGCAGGATCAGGTCCGGCTTGCGGTCGACGATAATGGCGTGGGCCTGTTGGGAGTTTTCCGCCTCCAGGCAGTCATAGCCGGCCATTTCCAACGCAACGGCGATCATCTCGCGAATGGGCGCTTCGTCGTCAACAATCAGAATGCTCCTGCCAACCATGCTCAAAATCCTCTTGTCATTTAACTGTCTTGCGCCGCATTAGATAACGGAATTATTGCAGTCGTGTGACAGTAATTTAGTCGCTTGGGCAATTAACGGCACTCTGGACTACCCTTTGGGTCCGAATCCTGACAACCACAAAAGGAAGGTTCCGATGACTTACAGCACTGTTTCCTGGAAAGCCCTGCTGGTATCTGCGGTGTTGACGCTGCCAGGCCTGGCGTTTGCGGCAGAGCCAGCGATGACCCAAGGCGGGATGTTGGTGGATCACAAAGGGATGACGCTCTACACCTTCGATAAGGACGCTGATGGCAAATCAGTGTGCAAGGACCAGTGCGCGACCAACTGGCCACCGCTGAAGGCAGAATCCACCGACACCAAGACCGGCGATTGGACGGTGATCACCCGCGACGACCAGACCAGCCAGTGGGCGTACAAAGGCAAGCCTGTCTATACCTACAAGGACGACAAGAAAGCCGGTGACAAGACCGGTGATGGCAAGGGTAGCGTTTGGCACATCATCAAACCCTGACTAAGCGGCGGCTTTGAGGCCTTCGCGAGCAAGCCCGCTCCCACTTTTGATGTGCGAATACAATCAAAATGTGGGAGCTGGCTTGCCTGCGATGGCGCCCCAAAAATCACCACAGAATCCTCAGCGAACCGCGTAATCCACCACAATCCCGACAAAAATCGCCAACCCCGCCCAGTGGTTATGCAAGAACGCCTTGAAGCACTTCATGCGGTCCCTGTCCCGCGTGTACCAGAACTCCCAGACAAAACAGCCCGCCGCCGCCAGCAACCCGAGGTGGAACCACCCGCCCAACTCGAACCGCGAACCGGCCAGCAACAGGCACGCCAGCGCCAGGCCTTGCAGCGTGAGGATGATCACGCGGTCGGCATCGCCAAATAGAATCGCGGTGGATTTCACCCCGATCTTCAAGTCGTCATCGCGGTCGGTCATGGCGTAATAGGTGTCGTAGCCCACCGTCCACAACAGGTTGGCGATGTACAGCAGCCACGCCGTGGCAGGCAAATCGCCGGTCTCGGCGGTAAACGCCATCGGCATGCCCCAGGAAAACGCCGCGCCCAGCACCACTTGGGGGTAATAGGTGTAGCGCTTCATGAACGGGTAGCTTGCCGCCAGAGCCAGGCCGCCCAGGGACAGCAGGATGGTGCTGGCGTTGGTCAGCAGCACCAGCAGAAAACTGATGCCCATCAACACGGCAAAAAACACCAGCGCTTCTTTCGAGCTGATCTTGCCGCTCACCAGCGGGCGTTGCTCGGTGCGTTTCACATGGCCATCGACCTTGCGGTCGGCCCAGTCATTGATCACGCAGCCGCCGGCCCGGGTGAGTACCACGCCCAGCACGAAAATCACGATATTGATCAGCGACGGCGAACCCTTGCCGGCGATCCACAGGGCCCACAGTGTCGGCCACAGCAGCAGGTAGATGCCGATGGGTTTGTCCATGCGCGTCAACTGAATGAAATCCCAGGCCCTGGGGTTCAGGCGGTTCAAGGACTTGAGCAGACGTTGGTACATCAGCAGTTCTCCGGATGAGCGTGCAACGCGTGCCAGAAACTCGGCAGAAAGACTTCCGCCACCAGCACGCTCAGCGCCCCGCGGTCGAAGCGTGAACGGCGCGCCCACAGATTATCGGCCTGGTCCGCTGTCGGCAGCCAGGCACGAGGGTAGTGACACACTTCAATGGCCTGGCGGGTAAAGGCGCGGTCGCAGAACAGCAACTCGCCGAGCGAACGGCTGCCCAACTCGTCCATGTGCAGCCCATCGCCCTGCAAGGCACTGCGGGCCGCCACGCTGCGGGCGAACACCCAAGGCTGGCCGTGCCCGCGCAAATACACCTCGCGTACCCAACCGATACTGGCCGGCGGCAGGTCCAGGGCGGCACATTCGTCGTCGCGCAACGGTTGCCAGCCTTCGAACAACGGCGTCACGCTGAAACCCTCGTTGGACAGCCACGTCAGCCGTCGCGTCAGCGAGCCTTCGTCAAACAGCCAATTGAGGGTCAAGGGCGTGGGCAAGGGGCTCAGAAGGCTCTGGGTCAGCCATTGGCAAGCGTCGGGAAGGGCGATTGAGTGCGGCACGGTGAGTCAGTATTGGCAGCAAAAGAGGCGGCGAGCTTACCATGGCACCCTGGGCTTTTGCCGTGCCAAACCCGTCGTTTGCGTCGAACGTGCTTGCATCTGCCGGCCCCGATCAGTACAAAACGCCCTGAGCCGCGCGGCAACGCTGGATCCATCGACCGCCGGCCAACACGCCTGAACCTGAGGAAGCACGTAATGAAGAAGTGGCAATGTATCGTCTGTGGCCTTATTTACAACGAAGCGGACGGCTGGCCGGATGACGGTATTGCACCAGGCACTCTGTGGCAGGACGTCCCGGAAGACTGGCTGTGCCCGGACTGCGGCGTGGGTAAGTCGGACTTCGAAATGATCGAAATCGCGTAATCCCGAATTTAAGAAACGTACTACAAGGAGAAAGGAATGAACGCACCTGTCGTGATCATCGGCACAGGATTGGCCGGTTACAACGTCGCCCGGGAGTTTCGCAAGCTCGACAGCGAGACCCCGTTGCTGCTGATCACCGCAGATGACGGACGCTCCTACTCCAAACCCATGCTCTCCACCGGCTTTGGCAAGAACAAGGAAGCCGATGGCCTGAGCATGGCCGAGCCCGGCGCCATGGCCGAGCAACTCAAGGCCCAGGTGCGCACCCATACCCGTATCAGCGGCATCGACCCAGGCCACAAGCGCCTGTGGATCGGCGAGGAGGCGGTGACCTATCGTGACCTGGTCCTGGCCTGGGGCGCAGAAACCGTGCGCGTACCGGTCGAAGGCGATGCGGCTGAGCTGATTTTCCCGATCAACGACCTGGAAGACTACGCGCGCTTTCGTGCCGCCGCTGCCGGTAAACGGCGCGTGCTGCTGCTCGGCGCCGGCCTGATCGGCTGTGAGTTTGCCAATGATCTGATCCTGGGTGGCTATGAAATCGACCTGGTCGCGCCGTGTGAGCAAGTCATGCCGACCCTGCTGCACCCGGCGGCAGCCGCAGCGGTGCAAGCCGGGCTGGAAGGCATCGGCGCGCGCTTCCACCTGGGCCCGGTGCTCAATCGCCTGCAACGCACGGCTGATGGCCTTGAAGCGCACCTGTCGGACGGCGAAGTGATCCACTGTGACCTGGTGGTGTCTGCCATTGGCCTACGCCCGCGTGTAGACCTGGCCGCAGCGGCCGGCCTGCAAATCAACCGCGGGATCATGGTGGACCGCCACCTCAAGACCTCCCACGCCAACATCTATGCCTTGGGCGACTGCGCCGAGGTCGATGGCTTGAACTTGCTGTACGTGATGCCGCTGATGAGCTGCGCCCGTGCCCTGGCGCAAACACTGGCCGGCAACGCCACGGCGGTGAGCTATGGGCCTATGCCGATCACCGTGAAAACCCCGGTGTGCCCGCTGGTAGTGTCCCCTGCACCACGGGGCACGGAAGGCGTGTGGAGCGTCGAAGGGCAGGGTGCCGACATCAAGGCCCTGTGCCGCGATGCCAGCGGCCGCCTGCTGGGTTATGCGTTGACCGGCAGCGCCGTCATGGAAAAACTGGCGCTGAACAAAGAACTTCCGCCGCTGCTGGCGTAAATACCACCCGTTCTGTCGCAAACATCACGTTCTTACCCGGAGAAAGGCCGCCGCGAGACTGGCGCGGCGCCCGAGGGCATGCCATCCTCACTCCCGTCTGCCGCAGAGTAGAGCCTGCGGCGCCTTGGCGCTGCTCCACCAGAGAGCAGCACGGACATAACAACAAAAAACCGTCAAAGAGGCTTCACATATGCGTAAACCAGAACTCGCAGCCGCCATCGCTGAAAAAGCCGATCTCACCAAAGAACAGGCCAACCGCGTCCTCAACGCCGTCCTCGAAGAAATCACCGGCGCCCTGCACCGCAAAGACAGCGTCACCCTGGTTGGCTTCGGCACTTTCCTGCAACGCCACCGTGGCGCCCGCACCGGCAAAAACCCGCAAACCGGTGAGCCAGTGAAAATCAAGGCGAGCAACACCGTAGCGTTCAAGCCGGGCAAGTCGCTCAAAGACAGCGTCAACCCGTAATAGTGGTACCGCCTGAAGGGAGGCGGGAGGGTATGAAAAATGGGCACGCCGGCGGGTCGGGTGCCCATTTTTTTGCTCTTTGTGTTTGTGTGATCAGCTAAATTGAACGAGGAAATAGCCCCCCATTTCGCCTTCTTTCATTTTTTTCGCTCGATTATCGGCGAACACGTAACCTATACCGCCACCAAATATGCCTTCGTGACGAGCGCTTACTTTTGCGATATCGGTATCGGTCAACTGAGCCAGGAAATAGTAGCGAGGGCTTTCATACAGCGGGTCTTGCAGCCAAGCGGGGCGCCCTAAAACCTTGCTGATACCTACGCCACACTCCACGTCTTCCAGTTCTTCTTCCATTTGTTCGGGAGTCAATGGTTGCTGTGCAATATACTTTCGTGGAATCGGATCAGCCAATGTAGCGGGTGTGAGCTCAGCGGATGCGAGCGTGTGAAGCAGGACACGGCCATGGCCAGTTTGAAGTTTCTGCATCTCGCTTTGTTGATGAACAGCCAACTTGCGCACTGATGCCCGCGTGTAGGTTTCGTCATTTCGCTCAACGCTGACAAACACCGTCAGCGCCATTCCAGGAGGAATGAATGGCACACTCAGAAACGTTGAAGTCATCGTCATCACAGGCAGCATCAATTGGCCGGTTTGTGGATCTCTCGGCCAGAGATCAAGATCTGTCAGCCACGCGCCTCCACCTACTTGTCCAAGGCCATGATCTTGCTCTGAGAGAATGATTTGGTTGATGCCCATAGCGCGTGATCCTTTAGAAACAACCTTTTCGTTTGGCGAATGAAGTGGCGGAGCGCCTCGCCGTTCTGGCCTGTTGTTGCGTAATGATGCCGGTTTTGACCAGCGAGTTGTGTATGGCTTGAGACATGAGGCGAATTTCCAGCTTGCCGCGCTTGAGCATTTGGTTAGGGCCCATGCCGCGAGCGCGCCTCAAACGATTTTCCTCGGCATGTACCATGTCGTGATGCTTAGGGGACAGCGCGATGGACGGGTTGCCCTTGTAGCGGCGACCTTTGGCAATACCTTTTTCTTCCAAAAATTTATTTCGGACAATCTCGTGTGCTTCCAGTCCATCATTCTTGTGGGCCTTTGCACCGTAACCTGCCACTTCGCCTTCTTTGAGCAGCCCAAGCGGGTCAATCCACCCGGACGTATTGGGTGCGTATTGATAGAGGTTATAACCCCCCGCCAAACCAATCGGATCCGGCGTCGTAAACCGCCCCACATCCGGATCATAAAACCGAAACGTGTTGTAGTGCAGCCCAATCTCCCGATCCAGATACTGCCCCTGGAACCGCAAATTCTGCTCTTCGATAAAGTACGCTTCACGCACTTCTTCGTCTGCATTCCCCCACACCTGATAGCGCGCCTGCCACACCGTTTTTCCATCAGCTTCGGTCAGTTGCTCAGGCAATCCATTCAGGTCGTTGTGGTAGTAGCGTACGCTTTGATGCTCGCCCGTGCCGTCCACGCGAGCCAGCGGTACATAGCCGTCTTCTTCATAGAGATAGAGGCTGGTCTGGCTATGCCGATGCTCCTGCAGCAGGCGCAACCCCTCCCAATCAAAGCGGGTTTCACCCAACGGATAACCGTTGCTGTCATGTTCGGTTTTAGCGATGCGCCGTCCGAGGGGGTCGTAGGTCATTTTCACGACCGTTTCGCGTCCATCCTTCTGGCTACGGACTTCGATCAGGCGATGCTCTGCGTCGTAGGCAAAAAACTGTACGCCGCGTAGGGCACTGCGTTTTTCGATCATTCGGCCAAAGCCGTCGTAACGATAGCGTTTGTCCTGATAGGTCAACAGCTTGTTATGCACCACCAGCCCCGCACTGGCTGACGGACCGTCCAGCAGGTTGGCGGCGGCATCATAGGCAAACGTTTCTCGCTGGCCCTGAGCGTTGTCCTGGCTGGCGATAATGCGCCCGGTGGCGTCGTAGTGGAGCAGTTGGCGCTGATCCCGATGGTTATCGCGGTCACGCTCCAGGCGGCCGATCAGGTTATCGGCCGGGTCATAGTCGAAGTGTTTTTGCTGGGCGGCCGGCAGTTGCGTGGGCTGGCCGTTGGGACGGCGTATCCGTGAGCGCAGGCGGCCGCTGCGGTCGTATTCGCTGCGCGTAGTGATCTGGCCTTGGGTACGCAGGACTTCACGGTGCAGGCGGTCGCGTTCGAAGTCGCAGATGACGCGCCCGTCGAGGTTGATCTGGTGCAGGTGGCCGCTGCCGTAGTACAGGCGGTTGAGCCAACGGCCGTCGGGCAACTGCGTCTGGATCAGGTTGCCGAGCTCATCGTAGTGGTAGTTCAGGCTGCCGGCGGCGCTTTGTTCGATGAGCAGTTGGCCGCGCGCGTCGTAGGCGAAGGCCAGTGCCTGGGTGGTTTCGTCATTGCCGATGAAGGTGACAGCGGTAAGTTGGTCCAACGGGTCGTAGGTGTATTCGGTGCGACCGTCATCGGTTTGTTTCAACAGCAAGCGGCCCACTGCATCGCGTTCGAGTCGATGCACAATTGAAGGCTCAGGTGTCTGCCCTGTGGGCACGTACTCAACGGCGGCTACGTTATCCAGAAGGTCATAGGCATAACGTCGGGCGCTGCCGTCGAGGTCTTGCTGCTCTACCAGACGGTCGCACGGGTCCCAGGTAAAGCGGTAACTCTCACCATTTTCATTGGTCAGGGTTTGGAGGTGTCCGTAGGCGTCGTAGCGGAACTCAATCTGCCGGCCATGGGCATCTATTCGTTGGCGCACCTGCCCGCGGCGTCCGTACTGGTAGCGGGTGGTGTGACCTGCGGCATCGGTATAGCCGATCAACAGACCGCTGGTATCGCGCAGGTACTGCTCGATGCGGCCGTCCGGCATTTCGCTCTGTAGCAACCGGCCTTGGCTGTCGTGTTGATAGCGCTGGCGCTCACCCAAAGCGTCGATGACTACCTGCAAATGACCCTGGCGGTCGTACTCGAACGCTGTGGGGTACCCCGAACAGTCGATATGCTGGATTAACTGTCCGGTTTCATTCCAGCGCAGGGTTTTGCTTTTGCCCGTGGCATCGATGATCTCCACCACCTGTCCAAACGTATCGTAGCGATACCGTGTGACATGCCCCAACGGGTCGATTTCACTGACGCAATTGCCTCGCTGGTCGTACTGATATTGCCACGCGTGGCCTGCCGCATCGGTCTCCACCAGCGGCAGCGACCAATGCTCCAGCCACAACGTCGATTCGATACGCCCCACCGGATCCTGGGTGCTGCACAGGTTGCCGGACTCGTCGTAGCCGAACTGCCATTTGCCGCCTTGTGGATCGGTGGCGCTGAGCAGCTGACGCTCGTCATTCCATTCAAACTGCCAGGTTTTTCCCAGGTTGTCGGTGTACTCGGTTATCTGGTACTGCGGGTTCCAGCGGCGTGTGCTGACCCGTTGCAAGCCATCAGTAATGCGCGTCACGCCACCCGGCAAGTCATAGTCGAACCGGTACTCGTCACCTTCATCGGTCCAGTGCCGCACCACGCGCCATTCGCTACCGTCCACACAGTCCCATTGGTAGTAACAACCCAGCCCGGTGGGCAACTGATGCTCGACCATGCGCTGGCCGCTGTCATAGGTGAAGCGGCGTTGCACATTTGCGTCGGTATCGCGAACTTCGGCCAGGTCGCCGCGAGCATCGTAGCCGTAACTGACAAGGGTTTCTTGGCTGTGATCGGGGTATAGCCGTTTGACTTGCTCCACTCGCGCAGGCCATTGCTGGCTGTAAACAAATTCGACACGCACATGGTCGAACGTATCTCGTAAGTGGCTCAGCCGACCCTGAATGTCATAGTCAAGGAAGATTCGGTTGTCGTTGCGATCCCCCAATTGGCTAAGGCGCAGGCGTGAGGCGTTACCTGGCGTTGGTTCGAATAGCCGATACAGCCCGTCAACGCTTTCGATCAGTAGTTGGCCATTGGTATTGCGCCGTACGCTCAAGCCTTCTCCTGCGCTGAATACGGCACCGCCCAGCGGGATCACGCCCATGTCGATCTGTCGCGCTTGCTCATCGGTATAGACCAGCCGTTCCCCACCTTCGGGGTGTATGCCGATCTCGACGCAGACCTCGTAGATCACGCTCCAGCTGGCACCGAACAGACCGTCGCGACGCTCGTCCCGGCTGCTGTAGTAGCGCTGCCACTCGATAGGGAGCAGGCCGGGCAGGGCGAAGTCCAGATCGTCTTCCCCATCAAGAATTTTCGCGCCCGTGGAGCTGTGTACCGGGTTAGGCGAGCCTGCTACTGCGGAGGTAATGGCATTGGTCACTTGGCTGGTGCCCCACGACACCAGTCCACCAACGACCATGCACGGCAGCTTGCTGAAAAACTTGGAGCCACCACCGCGCAGCATCAACAGCGCGGTCACCGCCAGCCCGACACCGGGGGTCTTGCCGCTGCGGATCTCGCGCACCACCACGGGGCTGCCGCCAATACGCACGTTGCTGGAGATCATCCCCGACTCGACAATCGATGCGTCGCAGGTACTTCGGTCACCGCTACGGGCGGCCGGCTGACCATTAATCGTGACCTTGCTGGAGCCTTCGGCAATAAACTGCGGTGGCATGGGTGGATGCTTGGTGCAGATGACGATGTCCAGCGGTTTGGGGACTGCGCCTGGAGCAGGAACTGCCACTGTGGGTCGCCACATCTGCGAGAAGAAACCTTTGGCCATGTCAAGGTAGCTGGCTTCTTCGGGACTACCACCTTCGGCGGGCTGCGAGCTGACCGGGCCGATTGCGCCTGCGGCACGTGCAGAGGGAATGCCGTTGGTAAAGGTGTTGTGGGAGCCGGTGGCGATTGTTGCCATCACCACCGGCGGGAATAACGCGTTGCCTATCCAGTCACAAACTTTTGTCAGTCCCTTGTCTGCCCCCGTCTTGCTCATGCCTATGCCGACGATGATGCCCACCACGGCACCCAGTACAAAGCAGCCTAGGCCGCCGGTT
Organism: Pseudomonas sp. FDAARGOS_380; assembly: GCF_002591235.1. Classification (NCBI taxonomy): domain Bacteria; kingdom Pseudomonadati; phylum Pseudomonadota; class Gammaproteobacteria; order Pseudomonadales; family Pseudomonadaceae; genus Pseudomonas; species Pseudomonas sp. FDAARGOS_380. The sequence continues at coordinate 2,030,561 of NZ_CP023969.1, forward strand.
ACGACCGTAATACCGGTGGCGGCCACAATCGCAGCCGTGGCGACGGCCGTAATAGCGATGTTGGCCGCAATTTCCAGCACGCCGCCCAGGATGTCGGCCATCGCCGAGGTGTGCAGCAGGCCGTCGCCGAGACGTGCCGCCCAGAGAGCGTCAGACATGGATTAAGGGCTTCAAGGTTTGGGATTGAGCTGCAAGGTGCTTTTGATGGTTGCCCAATGGGCGCTTTCAGCATCGCCCAGGGGTTGGGCTTTGACATAACTCAGGGCAAGCATCTGCCGAGTGCCGGGTATCACAAGCGCCAACTGGTATTGATGGATACGCTCGGTGCCCTTGCTGAACTGGTTATGTACTTCGATGGCGTCTATATCCTGCGCCGCGCCTACACGAAGAGCCTTGGCCGGTTGGTAGCGCAAGTCCTGTACCTGCTTTTCCAGCTTCGCCAGTTGCTCTTCGAAGTTGCTCTGCAGCGTCTCGCCATCACCCAGCAGGCTGCGGCTGACGATCAACGAGGTACCCAGCGCGGCGAACTTCAGGATATTGATGGAAGCATCCTGAACCTCATCGCTGGGCAGGGTGAATTCAAATTCATTGAGTCGATAGGTCATTGAAACGGAGTCTCGTTATTGGCCGGAAGACGGCTTGGGAAACATGGCGTTGACGGCGGCGTCAATGTCGCCCTTGACCCCCTGGCCCATGGGAGTGGTGCCGCCTTTGCCGCCAATGTTCAAATGCAGATTGCCTCCGGTGTTGATCTCGGAGCTGCCTTCGGAGTACACGTTGATCTGAACGCCAGTGAGATTGATCTGCCCGCTGGCATTGAGCTCCAGCACGCTTTTGCCACAGACCAGGCGCAGGTTTTCGCCCACTTCAATCAGGTAACTTTTACTGATGGCGTCTGTCTTGCTGAACCCCACCATGAGCATGTCGTCGTGCTTGACTGCGCGTACCCGGTCGTTGCCGACGGTCACGACCTCGTCATGCCCGATGCTTTTATTGCGGTCATGCCCCACCGAGTGGCTCTCATCCACCTCCACCACGATGTCCTGGTTACGCTCGGCATGGATATACAACTGCTCCAACCCCTTCTTGTCCTCCATGCGGATTTCATTGAAGTTGGCCGGCGTGCCGCCTTTGCTGGAGCGGCTTTTCATGCCGCTCTGGGTGGCGTTCTCTGGCAAATCGTAGGGCACCGTCTGTTCGGCGTTGTAGACGCGCCCAGTGATGATCGGCCGGTCGGGGTCGCCTTCGAGGAAGCTGACGATCACTTCCTGGCCGATGCGTGGAATCTGCATCGAGCCCCAGTTCTTGCCGGCCCAGGATTGCGACACACGAATCCAGCACGAGCTGTTTTCGTTGGATTGGTCGTGGCGGTCCCAGTAGAAATGCACCTTCACGCGCCCGTACTGGTCGGTCCAGATTTCCTCGCCCTTGGGGCCTACCACCAGCGCGGTCTGCGGGCCTTTGACGATGGGGCGGTGGGTGTTGGCCAGTGGGCGGAAACTCTGTTGGGCGTCGATGCAGGTCAGGCTGCTTTCAAACTGCGCCGAGCCTGAACCGCCGCCGCTTTCCAGGCTTTCCTGCACGATGAAGTAACGGCAACCGACGATCAGGTATTCGCGGTTCTGGTCCTGGCGGCTGAAACCGGTGAGGCTGAACAGATGGCCCGAGCCCAGGCCGCGCGCGTTGCCGCTGAACTCGATCTGTTCATGCAGGGTTTGCAGGGCCTCGATGCGGGTGCGCGCATAGTGTTCGCCGTCGGCGCTTTGCACGTAGGTGCCGGGGTAGTCGTACAGCGGGTAGTCGCCGGCGGTGTGCGGGCGCGGCATGGCCGAGCGCACATCGATGCTCGCGCTGGGGCGCTGGAAGTCGTAGTCGTTAAGCTCCAGCGAGCCCGGCTGCACCTCCTGCGCCAGGTGCCAGTTGTGCATATGGTCGCGTTCGCGCTGTTGCTCGTCCTTGGGGTAGTAGGGGATCGACGCATAGCCGGGCACGCTGGTGTGAGCGCCATAGGCGTCGGCCAGTACCAGCACATGGCGGTCCTGTTCATGGCGGAAGAAATAGTAGATGCCTTCCTGTTCCATCAGGCGGCTGACGAAATCGAAGCTGGTCTCGCGGTATTGCACGCAGTATTCCCACTCGCGATACGGCCGGCTGAGGGCGTCTTCGAAGTCGGAAAAGCCCAGGTCGCGGAACACCTGCTTGATGATCTGCGGGATGCTCAGGTTCTGGAAGATACGGCAATCGGAGGTACGGCTGAGCAACCACAGCCAGGGGCGCAGGGTGGCCTGATAACTGGCGAACTGGCCCTGGTCGATGTTCTGGCTGCAACGGGCGACGATTCCATGAAAGTACCGTTCGCCACCGTCGGCCAGTTGCAGGCCCACGCTCATCGGTTTGCCCAGCAACTGGTTGAGGTCGATGTTGGCGTCCAGGGACGTCAGTTGCAGCTCATAGTTGAACAGCCGGCCCAGCTCTTCACCGCCGCCCATTTCGTTGAGCAACAGCACATCCGGCCCGAGGGGGCTGGTGATCTTGGCCAGGCGTGAGGCTTGGTTGAATAGCATCATTTCATCCGTCAATTTCAACTGCAGGAGCGAGCTTGCTCGCGAAGGTCGTCAACGATGACGCGGGCATTCTGAATGAACGCGGCGATCTCGAGTTCTTCGCGAGCGAGCTCGCTCCTACAGGTGTCAGGCATTGTGGCGCTTATGCCGCGTCGCTGAAGTCGTAGTGCAATTCATTATCCCGACTGCTGATCCGCACTCCCGCCAACGCCTTGCCTTCCAACATGCGCGTGAGGAACTCGCGGCTCATGTCCGGCAGCAGGCTGTTGGTGAGGATGGTGTCGATCATGCGCCCGCCGCTTTCAGTCTCGGTGCAGCGCGAGACGATCAGGTCGACCACGGCGTCGTCATACTCGAACGCGACTTTATGGGTGTTCTCCACACGCTTCTTGATGCGGTTCAGTTGCAGGCGTGTGATCGCCTTGAGCATCTCATCGCTGAGCGGGTAGTACGGGATGGTCACCAGTCGACCGAGCAACGCCGGCGGGAAGATCTCCAGCAGCGGCTGGCGCAGGGCCTTGGCGATTTCCTCGGGCTCGGGGATGTTCGCAGGTTCCTTGCAGACGTGGGAGATCAGCTCGGTACCGGCATTGGTGGTCAGCAGGATCAGGGTGTTCTTGAAGTCGATCACCCGGCCTTCGCCGTCTTCCATCACGCCCTTGTCGAACACCTGGAAGAAGATCTCATGCACGTCCGGGTGGGCTTTCTCCACCTCATCCAGCAGCACCACGCTGTAGGGTTTGCGCCGCACCGCTTCGGTCAGTACACCGCCTTCGCCGTAGCCGATATAGCCCGGAGGTGCGCCCTTGAGCGTGGACACGGTGTGGGCTTCCTGGAACTCGCTCATGTTGATGGTGATGACGTTCTGCTCGCCGCCGTACATGGCTTCGGCCAGGGCCAGGGCGGTTTCGGTCTTGCCCACACCTGAGGTGCCGGCCAGCATGAACACGCCAATCGGCTTGCTCGGGTTGTCGAGGCCGGCGCGGGAGGTCTGGATGCGCTTGGCGATCATCTGCAAGGCATGGTCCTGGCCGATGATGCGTTTCTTCAAGTGTTGGTCGAGGTTGAGCACAGTTTCCAGTTCATTGCGCGCCATGCGGCCCACCGGGATGCCGGTCCAGTCGGCGACCACCGAGGCCACGGCCTGGTAATCCACGGTCGGCAGGATCAATGGGGTTTCGCCTTGCAGAGCGGTGAGGCGTTGTTGCAGGTCGACCAATTGCGCACGCAACGCATCGTTGCCGCTGTCCACCACACCGGCTTTTTCGCGCAAGGTGGCACGGGTGGCGAGCAGTTCATCCACCAAGGCTTTCTCTTCAGCCCAACGGCTTTCCAGGGTCGCCAGGCGCTCGCGCTCGGCGCTCAACAAGGCTTCGCTGTTGCTCTGGCGCGTACCCGTGGCAATGCCGATCGCATGCTCACGGGCGATGATTTGCAGCTCGGTTTCCAGGGCCTCGATACGCCGACGGCTGTCGTCCACTTCCGCGGGTACCGCGTGCAGGCTGATAGCGACGCGGGCGCAGGCGGTGTCCAGCAGGCTCACGGATTTGTCCGGCAACTGGCGCGCCGGAATGTAGCGGTGGGAGAGCTTCACCGAGGCTTCCAGGGCTTCATCGAGGATCTGCACCTGGTGGTGTTTTTCCATGGTGGAAGCCACGCCGCGCATCATGAGCAATGCCTTTTCTTCCGACGGTTCGGCAACCTGCACCACCTGGAAGCGGCGGGTCAGGGCCGGGTCTTTCTCGATGTGCTTTTTGTACTCAGCCCAGGTAGTGGCAGCCACGGTACGCAAGGTGCCACGGGCCAGGGCAGGCTTGAGCAGGTTGGCCGCGTCACCGGTGCCGGCAGCGCCACCGGCACCCACCAGGGTGTGGGCTTCGTCGATAAACAGGATGATCGGCTTGGGCGAGGCCTGCACGTCTTCGATGACCTGGCGCAGGCGCTGTTCGAACTCGCCTTTCATGCTGGCGCCGGCTTGCAACAGGCCCACGTCGAGGCTGCGCAGCTCCACGTCCTTGAGCGCAGGCGGCACGTCACCGGCGACGATGCGCAGGGCGAAACCTTCGACCACGGCAGTCTTGCCTACCCCGGCTTCACCGGTGAGGATCGGGTTGTTCTGGCGCCGACGCATGAGGATATCCACCAGTTGGCGGATCTCTTCGTCACGGCCGACGATGGGGTCGAGCTTGCCGCTGCGGGCCTGTTCGGTCAGGTCCACCGTGAAACGCTTGAGCGCTTCCTGCTTGCCCATTGCACTGGGCGCCATGGCCCCGCTGGCTTCGCCAGGGACACCGGCATTGAAGCCGTCGCTGGCGCTCAAGGCGTTTTCCGGTGAGTCACCGACGTATTCATCAAAGCGCTCGCTCAGGGCCTCGGCCTTGATCTTGTCAAACTCGCCGGACAAACCCAGCAGCGCATGGCGCAGGCTCGGCGTCTTCAAGATGCCCAGCACCAGATAACCGGTGCGCACCTGGCTTTCGCCAAACATCAGGCTGCCATACACCCAGCCGCGTTCTACGGCCTCTTCCACATGGGAGGACAGGTCGGTGATCGACGTGGAGCCGCGCGGCAGGCGGTCCAGGGCTTCGGTGAGGTCGCGAGCCAGGCGTGCCGGCTCCACGTTGAACTGGCGGATGATGCGGTGCAGGTCCGAGTCCTGCAGTTGTAGCAACTGGTGAAACCAGTGGGCCAGTTCCACATACGGATTGCCCCGCAACTTGCAGAACACCGTGGCGGCTTCGATGGCCTTGTAGGCCACGCTGTTGAGTTTGCCGAACAGTGCGGCGCGACTGATTTCACCCATGCTCTGGATTCCTTGAGGTGGTGGCGTGGTCGGCGTAATGCCGGGCCAGGATTAGGTCGTTGGCGTCATGCGCAGGTTGGCCGAGCCAGGTGTTGAAGCCCAGGCGGAACTGGCCGTTGAGTTGCAGCGCCGGAACTTCGGGTTGTTGCAAAACCAGGTTCAAGTCCCAGTCCAGTTCATGGCCCAGGTACTCGGCCACCCACGCCACCAGCTCGTTGAACGGCTGTTGGCCAGGCAGCATGCCCATGTAGTCATCCAGCGTGAGCGGGCCCAGGCGGATGCGGAATTTGTGCTGGCGGTCCCACACGTGGCTGCCCAGGCAGAAGTCCACGCCCAACTGGTTGGCGCTGACCCCCACGCGGCTGCGTTCGGGCAGTTCCAGCCATTGGCCGACGTATTCTTCGATCGCTACCGGCAGGCCAAAGTACTCGCCGAGGATCGCTTTCAAGCCATCCGGGTAGCGGGTTTGCGCCGACAGATGGCCGCTGTAATGCAGCTTCGCGGTATCGGGGATCAGCCCTTGATTGAGCAGGCTCGGCATCCCACGGCCACTCAGGGCGGCGAGGCGGGCGGACCAGTAGTCATCGTCCGGGCGGTCGTGGCTGACGGTAGGCCGCGCCTCGGCCCAGGCCCGATAGAACAGAGTCAGCAGGCGATGGTGGAACACATCCAGGAACTGCTTGCTGGTGCTGTCGGCGTTGTTGCGTTGGCGCTCGCGTACGTACTCGGTGATATGCAGCGGCAGCGGGCCGTTGGGGCCGCCGAGGCCGAAGAAGAACTGCTCCAGCCGCGCCGGCTTGCCATCGCCTCCCGGGTCGACCGAGGCGAGGGTGGCGGGTGCGAAGGTGCAATCGGCCTGCTGCCCCAGGCGCAGCGGATCATCGGCCAGGCGCAGGGAATGGCCCAGGCGTGGCAGCTCGGGCGTTTCGCACTCGATGCGCCGCAATGCCTGGAAGAAGTCGTATTCCCAGGGCTCCTGGTGCATCGCGTCCAGGGTTCTCACAGGGTCGGACGCCGTCCGGGCTTGGCTTTCCATCGCATGATCTCGCCGCGTTCGGTGGTACGGATCACCGTCTCGGTAAAGCTGTTGATCGACACGTAGCGTGCCAGGAAGCGCTCCAGCACTGCACCGAGCAGGAACACGCCGGTGCCGCGAAACGCGTTTTCATCGAACTCCAGGGTAATTTCCAGGCCGCGCCCAAACACAATCGGGCCCGGCATCGGCAGGCGTCGGGTCACCGCCTTGCTGCTGACCTCGCGCAGGCCTTCGATCTGCAATTGCAGGGCGGCGTCATTGCTGTCGCCGTACAGGCGCAGCAGTTCACGCAAGGCGCCGGCGCCCTGGCCTTGTTCGCTCAAGGACAGGTAGTTGAGCGACAGCTGGCTGATCAGGCGCCAGGCCTTGGCGTCATGCGCATGGCTGGCACGCGGGCGGCTTGGCCCCGCCACGCACCGCACGGCCAGTACCGGCGCACTGTCGGCCAGGGTGAAGTCGGTCTTGCCATTGCCCACGCTCATGAACAGCGGCAGGTCGCGATTGGTGCACAGCGCCGTCACGCCCAGTTGGCGCAGGTCATGGCGATACGGCGCCTGGCGGCTGTCCACCAGGCTGACGAAGGTTTCGCTGCCCACATAAGTGGAGCGCGGGCCATTGCGGCGTTGGTCGCTGGACAGCACCCGTGGCTCGCGGCGTACGCTGTAATACGCCTGGTCGCGGCCGTAGCGCGACGGATCGCGCACCGCATAGAACGGCAAGAACGGTTGCTCCGGCCCGGTGCCGTGGCCGGTGATGCCGCTCAAGGAATGAATCTCGAAATCCATCGGCCGCGTACGGTCGGCGATCACGTGGTGTTCATTGACCCGGTCGGACAAGTGGATACGGTCCACGCGCTTGGGGAACAGGTTGATGGCGGGTGTGCAGAACGGTAAGAACTGCGCTGCGCCGACGCTGCCTTCCAGGCTCGGTTCGTGTCGGTCGAACAGCACGATCAGTTCCAGCTCCTGGCCGTCACAGCGCTTGACCGCGCGGCTCAACTCGGCGAATTCAACGAACAGGAAGCGATGGGGCAGGGCGAAGTACTCCTGCAACAGGCGATAGCCCTGGAATGCCCGCGCCACCACTGGCATGGCCGCATCGGCATCGTCGAACCCCCGCGAGCGCAACGCGCCCTGGGGCAGGCGCTCGACCCAATCGCCACCGGGCTGGCGCGCAAACACCGCACAGGCGTTGCCCAGCAGTTGTTCGTAGAGGCGAAACGGTTGTTCATCAGCGCCGCTCAGGTACAGCGGCAAGGTGTCCAGGTCGAGACTGTTGAACGGCAGCTCGGCACCGGTGCGCAGGGTCAGGCGCAGACCGGCCTTGGCCTTCGGTTCGCTGGCGGCCAGGCGCCCGAGCACGGCGGCGGGGTTGCCGAAGTATTCGGCGTTGCTGACCTGCAACGGCCACAGCGTCACCGGGTGCGCGGTGCGGTACTCGCAGCAGGTCTGGGTTTCACGGCCCAGGGCGGCACGCAGCACCGTGTCCCGGGGCAGCGGGAAACCGCCAGCCAGGGAGCCTTCATCGGGGTCGGTCTGCAATTGCACCACGGTCATCGACGGCGTCGGTGCCAGGTAGTGCGGGTAGGCGATTTCCAGCAAGTTGTGGGTGAAGGTCGGGTACTCGGCGTCGAGCTTGAGCTGCACGCGGGCCGTGAGATAGGCGAAGCCTTCAAGCAAACGTTCGACGTACGGGTCGGCGCAGTCCATACCGGACAGGGTCAGCCGACTGGCGATCTTGGGGTATTCCTTGGCGAACTCGGCGGCGCTTTCGCGCACGTGGTGCAGTTCCTGGTTGTACAGCTCCAGCAGGCGCGGGTTCATGGGCGTCTCCGCTGGTCGGCATTGAGCACGCGCACATGGCCGGACTCCAGGTCCACGTCGGTCTGCAACAGCAAACGCAACGGCACCGGCTGTGCCCACAGGTCGCCTTCAATCTCGAAACTCAGGGCGTTGTGGTTCATCTCGCCATGGCCCATGCGCGCCTTGACCCGCAATGTGTGGCGCAAAATACGCGGCTCGAAGGTGGCGATGGCCTGGTAAATCAAGGCTTCCAGGGCTTTGATATCGACGCTCGAAGCGCTGTTGCCCGCCAGTGCCGGCAGGCCGTAATTGACCACCGACGTGCCGGCCGGGGTGTGCAGCGTGGCATCGGTATCGAGTAATGAGGTGGTGTTAAGCAACCACGCCAGGTCACGCAGCACCGAGGCCTTCAATTGGGTCAGGGACAGCACGCGTTTGTCCGCGCTTTCCTTGGGGTTGGTCGGGTCGTCGTCGGTCAACCGGTCCAGCAGGGACGGTTGCAGACGGTCGCGGGAAGCGATTTCAGTTACCACCAAAGCAGCTCCACGGACGGGTTGCGAGAGGGACACAATGGCCGTGGCACCAGGCCACGGCCACAAGGGCTATCAGCGTTTGGTGTTGGAACGGATGTTCCAGCCGAACTTGATGGCGCCGCCGTCTTTGGTGCCGTCGGCTTTCTGCGGCTGGTAGTCGACCATCACTTGGGCGAAGTTCAGGGTGACGTTTTCGGTCAGGCGATCATCGCTGCCCGAACCGCCGGTGCTCAAGGAGGTGACCAGCACTTCTTCCAGGTTGATCACCATGTACTCGACCTGGCTCTCGCCACCGGCCTTGCGCACGGTCAGCTTGACCTTGTCGATGTGCTTGCCGCTGGCGCAGTGCATCATCAGGTTGGGCGAAGCTTTGTCGACGTATTTGGTCAGCGACAGGTCCTGGATATTCACCTTGCCCGCGCCACCGCCACCGCCGACGTGCATGTTGCCGGACTGGGACATGCCCCAGCTCCAGTTCAACACATCGATTTCGTCCTTGTGGGCCTTGTCCATGGACTCGCCCTTGATGTCGCCGATCTTGATGAAAATATCAACAGCCATGTTTTCTCCCTGTGTGGCCCATGCCACTTGATTGGGTGATCGTTCCCACGCTCTGCGTGGTAACGCATCCTGTGACGCTACGCGTCACCGGGACGCAGAGCGTCCCGGGCGGCATTCCCACGCGGAGCGTGGGAACGAGCTAGCTCAATCGTTACTTATGCGCTTTTTGCCGAAGGCAGCTTCGATACCAAACGCAACGACACCGTCAGCCCTTCAAGCTGATAGTGCGGGCGCAGGTAGAACTTGGAGTTGTAATACCCCGGGTTGCCTTCGACTTCTTCCACGATCACTTCGGCGGCGGCCAACGGGTGCTGGGCCTTGGTGGTTTCGGTGGAGTGTGCCGGGTCGCCGTCGACGTAGTTGAGGATCCAGTCCTGCAACCAGCGCTGCATTTCGTCCTTCTCTTTGAAGGAACCGACCTTGTCGCGCACGATGCACTTCAAGTAGTGAGCGAAACGGCACGTGGCGAACAGGTACGGCAAGCGCGCGGCCAGGTTGGCGTTGGCAGTGGCGTCCGGGTCGTCGTATTCGGCAGGTTTTTGCAGCGACTGGGCGCCAATGAACGCGGCGAAGTCGGTGTTTTTCTTGTGCAGCAGCGGCATGAAACCGTTCTTCGCCAGTTCCGCTTCACGGCGGTCGCTGATGGCGATTTCGGTCGGGCACTTCATGTCCACGCCACCGTCATCGGTCGGGAACGTGTGGGCCGGCAGGTTTTCCACTTCACCGCCAGACTCGATGCCGCGGATGCGCGAGCACCAGCCGTAGTGCTTGAACGAACGGTTGATGTTCACTGCCATGGCGTAGGCGGCGTTGGCCCAGGTGTACTTGGAGCTGTCGGCGCCGTCGGTGTTTTCTTCGAAGGCGAAGGCTTCCACCGGGTCGGTCTTGGCGCCATACGGCAGGCGTGCCAGGAAGCGCGGCATGGTCAGGCCGATGTAGCGCGAGTCTTCCGATTCACGCAGCGAGCGCCAGCCGGCGTATTCCGGGGTGGTGAAGATCTTGGTCAGGTCGCGTGGGTTCGACAGTTCCTGCCACGAGCCCATGCCCATCACAGTCGGCGAGGCCGCAGCGATGAACGGCGAGTGCATGGCGGCGCAGACTTTCGACAGCTCGCCCAGCAGTTCCACATCGGGCGGCGACTGGTCGAAGTAGTAGTCACCCACCAGGCAGCCGTACGGTTCGCCACCGAACTGGCCGTATTCTTCTTCGTACATCTTCTTGAAGATCGGGCTCTGGTCCCATGCAGTGCCCTTGAATTTCTTCAGGGTCTTGTGCAGGTCTGGCTTGGAGATGTTGAGCACGCGAATCTTCAGTTGCTCATCGCTCTCGGTGTTATTGACCAGGTAATGCAGGCCACGCCAGGCGCTTTCCAGTTGTTGGAAATCCTGGTGGTGGATGATCTGGTTGACCTGGGCGGTGAGCTTGGCGTCGATAGCGGCGATGATTGATTCGATCGACTTGATTGCGTCGTTGGACACCAGGTCGGTTTGCGCCAGGGCCTGTTCAGCCAGGGTGCGCACCGCAGTTTCAACGGCTTCGCGGGCACGCTCGGTCTTGGGTTTGAACTCTTGCAGCAGCAGGTTCGCAAACTCGCTGGCTTCTTCGGTGGTACCCAGGATCTGGCTGCCTTCGCGGGCGGTATTGTCCGTCATGATTACTGCTCCCCTGCAGGCTTGGGCGCGCTGGCAAGTGCCTGAAGCAATGCCGGGTCCTTGATCGCCTTCATGATGATTTCTTCAGCGCCAGTCTTGCCGTCCATGTAGGTCAGCAGGTTGGCCAATTGGGTGCGGGCTTCGAGCAGTTGGTTCAGGGAGTCGACCTTGCGCGCCACGGCGGCCGGGCTGAAGTCGTCCATGCTTTCGAAGGTGATGTCCAGGCTCAGGTTGCCAACGCCTGTCAGCTCGTTGGGGACGTGGAACGCGACGCGTGGCTGCATGGCCTTGAGGCGTGAGTCGAAGTTGTCGACGTCCACTTCAAGGAACTTGCGGTCGGCCACGGGTGCCAACGGCTCGGCAGGCTTGCCGGCGAGGTCGGCCATCACGCCCATTACGAAGGGCAGCTGGACCTTTTTCTCGGCGCCGTAAAGCTCGACGTCGTACTCGATCTGCACTCGAGGCGCACGGTTGCGCGCGATGAATTTCTGAGAACTTTGCTTCGCCACGTTGCTGCTCCTGGTCGCTTGAGCGACGGTGTTGTTACTGCACGGTCCGGCGGCTTACTCGCTTTCGGGGCCGCGCAGGTTTTCAAATTGGGACATGCCATCGGGAATCAGATTGCGCACGATGGCCGCAAAGTCGGCATGCACCAGATTCTTGGCTCGGGTCAACAACACCGGCAGCGGGCTCGAAGGCTCGTGGCGGGTGTAGTACGCGAGGATTTTGTCGAGGCTGCGCAGCACATCGTCGCGGGTGGCGATGTCGCCAGAAGGGCGAGGGGCTGCGGGCGCGGCGGCGTTATCGACCGAGGGGGCATTGTCTTCACTGACGGCCTCGGGATCGCTGCTGCTGTCGGTGCCTGGCACCGCTTGGTTGAGCAGTTGCAGGGCCTGTTTGAGCGGCTGCTTCAAGGCGCTGAGGTCCACGCCCTGGGCGGAACCGACTTGGTCATTGACCTGTTGCTCAATGGCCTCGCACGCCGCACGCGCCGCGCTCAAGGCGTCACGGGTGGCTTGCAGTTGTTCGGGGTCGCTGTCCAGGAACGCGGCGTTGAGTTGCTGGTTGCCCAACTGCTCATCGGCAAAACTTTGCAGGCCGCTGGCGTTGAGCGCTGCGCGCAGGGTCACGGGCCCGAACGTGCGCGAGCGCGTCAGGATGCTTTCGCGCAGCAGGCGAATATTGGTCTCGCAGGTCAGGCCGGTAAGGGCGTTGATGCGCACGGTGGGGTCGTTGTCATCGTCGGCATCCAGGCGCGGGTGCAGCTCGGCCCAGTATTGGCGCAGCAAGGCGTCGATCAGCGTGAGGACTTCGGCCAGCCCGGCCACACCCTGGAGGGCGAGGGTGCTTTGCAGCAGAAAGTGGGTGATGCGCAGGTCTTTGCTGCGCTGCAACAGGTCCAGGCTTTGCTGCTGGATGCTGCGCCACTCGGGCGGCTCAGCGGGCAGGATCGAGTCGCCCATGCTGCGTTCGGGTTGGCCCTTGGCATCACGTTCCAACTGCAGAAATTGCGCGTCATATTCCATGTCCTCGCCACAGGGCGACGTCGCGGAAACGGCGGTGAGCAGCAACGGCACATCCACTGAATTCGATCTCCTTATCGGCCCGCTGGACGGCGGGCAATGCATGCACTAGTTGCGTAATGAACTTTGCATGTTTTCTTGGTCATATACTCAGCGTGCCACTACTGCGCCATCACTGATGTTCAAGAAGTTGTGCATTTTTGGTGTAGTACTTATGGCTTGTCAAGGTAAGCTATTCGCCCTCTGTGACAGATGTGCGGTGTTTAACAACCTGCGCGACTGGCGGGTCGAAAGGCGCGCCCAGAGCGGATTTTTGTCATGGAAGCCAGTTAAGATCAGCGATCATGCTGGTAAAAGCAGATTTTGGCGGTCGTTTTTACGACAGGACGGGACTCTCCAGGGTGGCACTGCCTCCTGGGTAGGCCGCGCGCGACGTATCAGCAAGGAGGCAAGATGTCGCTGTGTTTGACTATCACTAGTTATCACAAGATCACCCCCGGGCAATGCCCCGAAAAGTCCATGGATCAGGGCGTGATGGCTATTGGCCGCAGTTCTGACAATGACTGGGTATTGCCCGACCCTGAGCGTCTCGTCTCTTCGCAACATTGCGTTATTCAATACAAAGATGGCCGTTACTACTTAACCGATAACAGCACCAATGGTGTGGAATTGGTCAAGGCGGGTATTCGTATGCGTCGCGGTAACAGCGAGCCGTTGCAAGACGGTGAGTTGATCCGCATCGGTGATTACGAGATCCAGGCGCGCATCGACTTCAACGTGCAGGCCATCGACAGCCAGCCATTTGCCGGTGACTCACCCAACAGCTTTGAAGCGCTGATGGGCGCCGTGGCGAGCCCGCCTGCGCCCACGCCGATGATCGCCCCGCAGTTCCAGGGCGCCTCGGCCATGGAAACCCTGCCAGACCTGTTCGACTTCCTCAGCCCCACCGCCGTGCCGCCGCCCACCGTGGCGGACCATGTGCCATCCGAGCAACACGATTTTCGCCCCCCGGCTCCAGTGGCCGTACCGGCGCCCGAAAAGCCGGCGGTGCAAGGCTCGGTGATTCCCGAAGACTGGGACCTGTTCGGCGACGCGCCCGCGCCCGTGGTCAATGCTGCGCCCGCCCCAGACCCGATCATCCCGCCGCCACCCGTGGTCGAGCCTGTTGCGCTCCCCGTGGCCAATGCCGAGCTACAACCGGACCTTTTGCAGGCCTTCCTGCGCGGTGCGGGCCTGGACCAGTTGCGCCTGGACAAAGCCGACGCCTGTGCGCAGATGGAAAGTATCGGCCGCAGCTACCGGTTGATGGTCGAGGGCTTGATCGACGTATTGCGTGCCCGTGCCAGCCTCAAGGGCGAGTTTCGCATGCAGCAGACGATGATCCGCCCCGCCGAAAACAACCCATTGAAATTCGCCCCGAATGCCGATGAAGCGTTACTGCTGTTGCTGCGTCATGGCAACCAGGCATTCATGGCGCCGGACCTCGCCGTACGTGACAGTTTCGACGACCTGCGCGCCCACCAGTTGGCCGTGATGGCTGGCGTGGAAGCGGCGATCAAGCACCTGCTCACGCGCTTTGAACCGGCGCAATTGGAGGAGCGTATGGGCAAGCCCGGCGGCCTCTCGAGTCTGTTCAACGGTTCGCGCCAGGCCCAGTACTGGCAGCAGTTCACCGAGCTTTACAGCAACATTTCCCGCGAGGCCCAGGACGATTTCCAGGACCTGTTCGGTCGCGAGTTCAGCCGGGCCTACGAAGAACACAGTGCACGACAGCGAGGCTGAAAACGCCTCGCACTCATGGATAAAACGGATAGCTAAATACGTCATTGAGGACGCAGGATGATTCCCAGGTTTTTACTCGCAGCCGCTACCGCGCTGCTGCTGACGGCGTGTGCCAACGACGCGGTCAAACCCCAGGCGGCTGCCGAGGCCGAAGCCGACACGGCCGCCGTCGAATTGCATTTTCACGCGATTGCCGGGCTTAACCCCGGTGCCACCGGCCAGGCCGCGCCGGTGCGGGTGCGCATTTTCGAATTGAAAAACGCCGCGACCTTTTCACGCTCCGATTACTTCGCCCTGGCGGACCGTGCGCAATCCACCCTCGGCCTGGACTTGCTGGACCAGGACGAAGTGATGGTGCAGCCCGGCCAACAACTGAGCGTGCAGCGCGACCTCGACCCCTCCACGCGCCAGATCGGCCTGCTGGTGGGCTACCGCGAGTTGGACCGTGCGCAATGGCGCGCCGTCATCAATGTGCCGCCGCGCCAATACAGCGAATACCAGATCAGCCTCGACGTGCATGCCGTGCGCGCCGACGTCGTGGCTTCCCCATCCAGCCCAGCCCAATAACAAGCAATCGGAGCCCCCATGTCCTGGAACAATCGCGTGGTCTGGTCGGAAGGCATGTTCATCGGAACGCAGCACTTCCAGCAGCATGACCGTTACCTGGAAAACCTGATCGACGCCCGCAGCCGCCCGTTGTCGGCGGGTGCCTGGGGGTTCTCCGAGTTGCTGATCGACCAGGGCCTGCTGGCCCAGGGCAAGCTGGCGATTGTGTCGGCCCGCGGCCTGCTGCCCGATGGCACGCCGTTCAATATTCCCCAGGATGACCTGGCGCCGAGCCCGTTGAACATCGACGACAACCTGCGCGACGGCCTGGTGTACCTGGCCCTGCCGCTCAAGCGCGCCGGCGCCCGTGACACGGTGGACGAGGGCGAGGCCCTGGAAGCCGCCCGCTACGTGAGCCAGGTGCGTGAAGTGCGCGACGACAACGCCCCGTTCGAAAACCGTGCACCGGTGGCCGTGGGTTCGCGGGCATTGCGCCTGCTGACGGCGCAGGACGGCATCAGCGACTACGCCGCCATCGGCCTGGTACGCATCAAGGAAAAACGCGCCGACCGCGCGTTGGTGCTCGATGACACCTACATCCCGCCGGTGCTGGACGTGGCCGCGAGCAAACCGCTGACGGCCTTTCGCAGTGAACTGCTGGGCCTGTTGCACCAGCGTGGCGAAGCCCTGGCCGGCCGCGTGGTGGCCTCGGGTGCCGGTGGTGCCTCGGAGATCGCTGACTTCATGCTGCTGCAACTGGTCAACCGCGCACAGCCGCTGATCCAGCACTTCAGCCAGTTGAGCCCGCTGCACCCGGAACGCTTCTTCAGCGAACTGGTCAGCCTGGCCGGTGAATTTTCCACCTTCTCAACCTCCGGCCGCCGCCCCCAGGAATACCCGCAGTACCAGCACGACGACCTGGCCCTGAGTTACATGCCGGTGATGGCGGCCCTGCGTGAGGCGCTGTCGATGCTGATCGACAGCAAGGCCACGCCGATCCCGATTGTGGAGAAAGCCTACGGCATCCATGTGGCGATGCTGGCCGACAAGACCCTGCTCGACAACGCCAGTTTCATCCTCGTGGTGCGCGCCGATGTGCCCGGCGAAACCCTGCGTGCGCGTTTCGGCCAGCAGAGCAAGGTTGGCTCCGTGGAGCACATCCGCGACATGGTCAACCTGCAACTGCCGGGCATCGGTCTGCTGCCGTTGCCGGTGGCGCCACGCCAGTTGCCTTACCACGCGGGCAGCACCTACTACGAGCTGGACCGTGGCAGTGAGCACTGGCAGCAGCTGAATAATTCCGGCGGTTTCGCCTTCCATATCGCCGGGCAGTTCCCGGGCTTGAACCTGGCCTTCTGGGCGATCCGAGGATAATTGGCGATGCATCCCAATGATGATGACCGCACCCAGTTCATGCCGCGCCCGGGTGGCCGAGAACCTGCACCCGCGCGTGCCGAACCTGCGCCGCTGGCGATGCCGGCCGCGCCGATCCTCACCGGCAAGAGCCAGGGCCTCAACCCGCTGGAAAGCGCCGCCGGCCCGTTGCTGGCGTTGTTGACGCGGTTGCGCAGTACCATCGCCCATCCCGCGCCGGCCAGCCTGCGTGCGCAGTTGCTGGCGTACCTGCGCCAGTTCGAAGAGCGCGCCGAAGCCGCTGGTGTGGCACGCAATGAAGTGCTGTTGGCCCGTTACGCGCTGTGCACCGCCTTGGATGAAGCGGTGCTGAGCACGCCGTGGGGCAGCACCAGTGACTGGGGTAAACAGAGCCTGCTGATTACCGTGCACAACGAAGCCTGGGGTGGCGAAAAGGTTTTCCAGTTGCTTGACCACTGCCTGCAAAGCCCACGGGAACGCCTGTACCTGCTGGAGCTGTTGTACCTGTGCATGTGCCTGGGTTTTGAAGGGCGTTACCGCGTGATGACCGACGGGCGCAGCCAGTTGGAAGCCTTGCGCGAGCGCACCGCCGCAGCGATACGCAGCGCCCGTGGCGAACACGAGCGTGAGCTGTCACCGCACTGGCGCGGTGTGACGGTTGCCCGTGATCGCCTGGCGCAGTTCATGCCGCCATGGATCGCCGTGGCGATTGGCTTGGCGCTGCTGTTGGCGTTGCTGTTCGGCCTGCGCCTGAAGCTGGCCTCGGACGCCGAGCCGGTGTTCAAGAACATCCATGCTCTGGGCGAGATCCCGGTGCAGGCCATCGACCGTCCGGTGGCGCAGCCCAAAGTGATCGAGCGCCCGCGCCTGGCCGGGTTCCTGGCCGACGACATCAAGGCCGGCCGCGTGGCCGTGGAAGACAAGGTTGACCGCTCTGTCGTGACCATCCGTGGCGATGAGCTGTTCGCCTCGGCCAGCTCCAGCATCGTCGATGACTACCAGCCGCTGATGCTGCGCATCGCTGACGCCATTCGCAAGGTCAAGGGCCAGGTGCGTGTCACCGGGCACAGCGACAACCGCCCGATTGCCACGCTGCGCTTCCCGTCCAACTGGGCGTTGTCCGAAGCCCGGGCGAAGTCGGTGCTGGAAATTCTCGCGGCCAAGACCGGCCAGGCCGAACGCTTCAGTGCTGAAGGCCGCAGCGACACCGAGCCGTTGGCGACCAACAGTACTGCCGAAGGCCGTGCCCGCAATCGTCGGGTTGAAATTACCGTATTGGCGGAGGGCGTCGAGTGAAGGCGTTTTTCAGTTTCATGATTCGCTGGGTTATCCCCGTGCTGGGCCTGATTGCCCTGAGCCTGATCATCTGGTTTGTGGGCCCGTTGCTGGACGTGCTGGTGCCCGAAGGGCGTCGCTGGGCGCTGATCGTGCTGGTGTTTGCGCTGTGGGTGGCCTACCGCGTGTTCCGCATCATCCAGGCCCGTCGCCAGGCCGCCGAAGTGATGCGCAGCCTGGCCGCAGAAACCCCGGTCGACCCCAACAGCGTTGCGACTGCCGAAGAGCTGTCGACGCTGCGCCAGCGTATGGATGAAGCCCTGGCACTGCTGAAAAAAGCCAAGCTGGGCGGAGATGAGCGCCGCAACCTTTACGAGTTGCCGTGGTACGTGATCATCGGCCCGCCGGGCTCGGGCAAGACCACCGCGCTGGTCAATTCCGGGCTGCATTTCCCGCTGGCGGCGCAATTGGGCGCTGGTGCGGTGCGCGGCGTGGGGGGCACGCGCAACTGCGACTGGTGGTTTACCGACCAGGCCGTATTGCTCGACACCGCTGGCCGCTATACCACCCAGGACAGCAACTCCACGGTGGATAAAGCCGCCTGGCTGGGCTTTCTCGACCTGCTGAAAAAGCAGCGTTCGCGCCGGCCTATCGACGGTGCGTTTATTGCCATCAGCCTCTCGGATCTGTTGTTGGGCACCGACGCCGAGCGCGCCGCCCATGCCGCCGCGATTCGTTTGCGCATCCAGGAGCTGTATACGCAACTGGGCGTGCGTTTCCCCATCTACCTGATGCTCACCAAGCTCGACCTGGTGCCAGGCTTCATGGAGTTCTTCGACAACCTGAGCAAGGAAGAGCGCGCCCAGGTGTGGGGCATGACCTTTGCCCTGGACGACGGCAAAAACAGCGACAGCCCGCTGGCGCACCTGCAAAGCGAATTCGCCGGCCTGGAGCAGCGCCTCAACGAACGCCTGGTCGAGCGCCTGCAACAGGAACGCGACCCGGCACGACGCGACCTGATCTACGGTTTCCCTCAGCAGTTCGGCGCGTTGAAAGATTGCCTGCAAAGCTTTCTCGAAGGCGTGTTCAAACCCAATGCTTTTGAAGAGCGCGTGTTGCTGCGTGGCGTGTACTTCACCAGCGGTACACAGGAAGGCAGCCCGATTGACCGCCTGATCGGTGCCATGGCCCAGAGCATGAACCTGGACCGCCAGCACCTGGCGCGCCAGAGCGGCACCGGGCGCAGTTACTTCATCGAAAAACTCTTCACCGCCGTGGCCTTTGCCGAGCGCGGCTTGGTGGGGGTGAACCCGAAAGTCGAGCGGCGCCGCAAATGGATCGCCCGTGGCGTACTGGCGGCCACCGTCGCGCTGGTGGTGGTGGTCAGCAGCCTGTGGTGGGTGAGCTATCGCGCCAACCAGGCGTATATCGCCCAGGTCGATCAGAAGGTCGCGCCCCTGGGTCAGACCGTCCAGAACCTGAGCCCGGCACAGCGGGAAGTGCTTGCCGTGCTGCCATTGCTCAACGCCGTGAAGAACCTGGCGGGCGATTCGCCGAGCTGGTCCGAAGGGCTGGGGCTGTACCAGGGCGATATGCTCGAAGCCGAGTCCGCCAGCGTGTACCGCAAACTGTTGATCGCGGTCTTCGCACCACGCCTGGTGACGCGTATCGAAGAACAACTGCACGGCGGCGGCAATTCCGACTTCCTCTACGAGGGCCTCAAGGCTTACCTGATGCTCGCCGACACCGAGCATTACGACCCGGACTTCATCAAGGCCTGGATCGCCCTGGACTGGGACCGCAACCTGCCCCGCGACCTGCCGGCCGACCAGCGTCAGGCCCTGGCCGGGCACTTGCAGGCGCTGTTCGAACGCCACCCGCCGAGTGCGCGCCTGGACCCGCGCCTGATCGACGACCTGCGTCGGCAGTTGCAGCAACTGCCCGTGGCCCAGCGCGTGTACGACCGGGTCAAGCGCCAGAAGCTGCCCGAGGGTATCCCGGACTTTCGGCTCAATGAGGCCGCTGGCCGCGATGCCGCGCTGGTGTTCAGCCGCAAGAGCGGCAAGCCGTTGGGCGAACCGTTGAGTGGCTTCTTCACCGCCAAGGGCTATCGCCAGGCGTTCTTGCTTAGCAGCCTGAACCAGACCGGCACCCTGGCCGAAGAGCAATGGGTGCTGGGCCATGAACAGGCCGATCAGCAGAACGTGGTGAGCCTGGCCGCCGACGTGCGCCGCTTGTACTTCCAGGATTACCAGCGCCAGTGGGACGCGTTGCTCGCTGACATCGACTTTGTGCCGATCACCAGCGTGGCCCAGGCCGCCGATGTGCTGCGGGTGATTTCCGGGCCGACCTCGCCGTTGAAAAAGCTGCTGGTGGCGGTCGCCAGGGAAACCGACCTGCAAGCCGAAGAACGCCAATTGGCCGCCAAAGGCGTGCCGGTGGAAGGCGGCGTGGACAAGCTCAAGGAGCGCCTCGGCAGCTTGTTGGGCGAGGCGCAACCGACGGCGAATGCCCCGGCGCCGGCGGATGATCCGGTGACTGCGCACTTTGCCGAACTCAACAGCATCGTCAGCAAAAACGAAGGCGAACCGGCGGCCATCGACGGCCTGCTGTCGGACATGAATGCACTGTATGTGCAGGTCAGCGCCATGGTCGGTGCCAGCGGCGATGCCTTGCTCGGCGAGGCCAAGAACCAGGCGGCGGCAGCGGCCACGCGGGTCAGCCTGAACGCCGAGCGTCAGCCGCCGCTGGTGCAGGGCATGGTCAAGTCGGTGGTCAATTCCACCACCAACAGCATGATGGGCGGGGTGCGTAACCAGCTGAACGCCGCCTGGGTCAGTGAAGTGGTCAACGTGTATCGCCAGTCATTGGCCGGGCGTTACCCGATGTCGCCGGGCAGTGCGCGGGACGCCACCCTGGATGACTTCGGCCAGTTCTTCGGCGTGGGCGGGGTGATGGACAACTACTTCCGCAAATACCTGCAGCCCTATGTGGACACGTCGGCACAGACCTGGCGCTGGCAACCGGGGGCGGCGCAGAAGCTGGGGATTGCGCCGGGCGTGCTGCAAACCTTCCAGCGTGCGGCGACGATTCGGGACGCATTCTTCCGCTCCGGTGGCACCCAGCCCATCGTGCGTTTCGAGCTCAAGCCGGTGTCGATGGACCCCACCATCACCCAGTTCCTGCTGGACCTGGACGGCCAGCAACTGAGCTACGACCACGGCCCGAGCCGCCCAGTAGCGATGCAATGGCCGAACCCCGGCAGCATTGGCGTGGTGCGTATTTCCATCATGCCGCCGTCGGCCAGTGGTCGCTCCGGCATCACCCTGGACGGCCCTTGGGCCTGGTTCCGCCTGCTGGAGCAATCGGACCTCACGGCAGGCAACTCGCCGGACCGTTTCAACCTGCGCCTGCGGGTCGATGGCGCGAGCATCGCCTACGAGTTGCGCGCCAACAGTGCCTTCAACCCGTTCAAGAGCCGAGTGCTCAGCGGCTTCAGCCTGCCGGAGCGGCTATGACGACCCTGGGTTTTTACGGCAAGTTGGCCAGCCGCGGCGACTTTGTCAGCCGCGCCTTGCCCCAGAGTTTTATCGGCCCATGGGACAGCTGGCTGGCGGCGGGTTTGCTCGCCAGCCAGAACAGCCTCGGCGCTGACTGGCTGAATGCGTACCTGGTCAGCCCGTTGTGGCGCTTTGTGCTGGCGCCGGGCGTGTGCGGGCCGGATGCGGCGGCGGGCGTGGTGATGCCGAGCATTGACCGGGTCGGGCGGTACTTTCCGCTGGCAGTGGTGACCTTGTTGGATCACGACACTAACCCGGCGTCGCTGGTGGGCGGTTCGGACGCCTGGTTCGAGCAGGCTGAAACCTTGTTGCTCAGCACCCTGGACAGCGGCGCAACCTTCGAAGGCTTCAATGCCGGGCTCGACGAACTGGGTGTGCCGGCCAGCGAGCCGCGAGCGGTGGACAGCCGTTTTGCCGGCCTGCAAAGGGTGGCAGCCACCGTGCCGCACCAGCGTATGACCGCGCTGGCCGAACAGGCGTGCGAGGGTGCAAGCCTGTGGTGGGGGCGAGGTTCGCAGCGTATCTCCCCCGGTTTATTACGGTGCCAGGGCTTGCCTGCCGCCAGCGATTTTGCGCAGTTTTTGCTCGGACAAGAAGGTGTGGTGTAGATGGGCGTGACGTACAAATCCGCGAGCAAAAGCCATGTGGGCATGGTTCGCCAAGTCAACGAAGATGCCTTTCTGGACCTGCCGGAAAACCGTTTGTGGGTGGTGGCCGATGGCATGGGCGGGCACGCGGCGGGGGACTATGTCAGCAGCTTGATCGTCGACAGCCTGCGCCATGTGCCGCTGGGCCGTTCCCTGGATGAATACTCGGCGACGCTGCGCAACGACCTGCTGCGCATCAACGCGGCTGTGCGCGAAGAAACCGCCAACCGTGGCGTGACCATGATGGGCAGCACCGTGGTGGTGTTCGCCGCGCGCGGCTTGCGCGGGGTGTGCCTGTGGGCCGGCGACAGCCGCCTGTACCGCCTGCGCGACGGCGTGCTGGAAAGCATTTCCCGCGACCACAGTTACGTGCAAGACCTGCAAGACAGCGGCCTGCTCAGCGAAGCCGACGCCCGTACACACCCGCGCTCCAATATCGTCACCCGCGCCATTGGTGTGGAGGCCCAGTTGGACGTCGCTTCAGTGGACCTGTTGATCGCTCCCGGCGACAGCTATTTGCTGTGCAGCGATGGCCTGAACAAGACCGTCGAAGACCACGAAATCCGCGACGTGCTCAGCCATGACGCGCCGGATGAAATCGTGCGCAGCCTGGTGCACCTGGGGCTCAATCGCGGCGCACCGGACAACATCACCACCCTCGTCGTGAAGGTCTCGTCATGAACATTGTCATCCCGGGTTATGACATCGAAGGCGAGATTGGCGAAGGCGCCATGGCCAGCGTGTACCTGGCGACCCAGCGCTCGCTGGAGCGCAAGGTGGCGCTGAAGGTGATGGCGGCAGCGCTGGCGGCCGACCCGAGTTTCTGCGAGCGCTTCCTGCGCGAGGGCAAGACCCTGGCGCGCTTGTCGCACCCGCACACGGTGACCATCCATGACATCGGCAACGTTGGTGAGCTGTATTACATGGCCATGGAATACCTGCCCAACGGCACGCTCAAGGAGCGCATTGCCGCTGGGCTGACCCCGGAGCAGGGCGTGACGCTGATCCGCCAGATTGCCTCGGCCCTGGGCTATGCCCATGCCCAAGGGCTGGTGCACCGCGACGTCAAGCCGGCGAACATTCTGTTCCGGGCCGATGGTACGGCAGTGTTGTCGGACTTCGGGATTGCCAAGTCGTTGGACGATCGCACCCAATTCACCCAGGCCGGGTTTGCCGTGGGCACGCCGAGCTACATGAGCCCCGAGCAGGCGCGAGGCCAGGAGATCGATGGCCGCGCCGACCTCTACGCGCTGGGCGTGGTGCTGTATGAAATCCTCGTCGGCAAGCTGCCTTACAACGGCACCGATGCGCTCTCCACCGCGCTGGCGCACTTGACCGAACCCTTGCCGGAATTGCCCGTGCACCATGGGCGCTATCAGGGCGTGCTGCGCAAGTTGTTGGCCAAGGACCCAGCGGAACGTTATCCAGATGCGGCAGCGTTGTTGTTGGCGTTGGATCAACTGCCGGCGGATGAATCGGACGCCACGCTGGTGCGGCCGCTGCCGATTCCATTGAGCTTTGATCTGGCGGGCATGACCCCTGTCACCGTCGATATTCCGACGGATAAACCGCAGCCGCAGCCAATAGCGCGTCAACCGGTGGTCACGCCGACGCAGCACAATGCCCCGTCCGAGCAGCGCCGTGGGCCGGTATTGGCCTTGGCCGCCGTGGCGGTCGCCGTCGCGTTGGCCATTGGTGGCGCCAGCTACTGGTGGTTGAGCGGCGGCGATGAACCGGCCCAGTCGCCAGCCGCCGTGGTGCCCAAGGTGACGCCACCGGTGGCTGTCGCTGAAGTGGATGGCGGTCAACGCCCATTGCTGATGGCAGGCAAGAAAACCTTGTTCCAGCGCGTACTCAGCAAACCTGGCGCCCAGCTTTCAGCGGACGCAGGGAGCCCGCCGGGTAAAGCGTTGCCGGCGTTTTCCGTGCTCTACGTGTACCAGCGCAAAGACGTCGACGGCAGCCCGTGGGTACGCGTCGGCGCCGCCACCGATGGTCGCAGCGACGGTTGGCTGCCAGCCTCCCAGGTCAGCGACTGGAAACAAAGCCTGGTGCTCAAGTTCACCGAGCGCTCGGGGCGGGCGCCCGTGATGTTCCTGCGCCAGCCCGCAGAGGTGGAAAAACTGCTGGCCGACCCCGCCGCCGCGAAAAGCGCCTTGGCCAAGGCGCAGAACAACCGTGAAGACAACCAGCAAGTCCTGGCCCTGGAGCCGACCGCCAGCGCGGTGCCGCAGAACCAGTTTTACCTGTTGCCGATCTTTGATTCCAAAGAGAGCTTCGACGACAACGGCCAACCGGTGCAGTTGCTCAACGTGGCTTCCATCGACCCAGGCAGCCGCGCCACGGCCAAACCGGCCAGCCCGACGCTCAGCGCCCATGCCGACGCGTTCCGCACGGCCGTGGTGCTGGTGGTGGACACCACCGTGTCGATGCAGCCCTACATCGACCAGATTCGCGACGTGGTGCATGAGCTGCAAACCCGCATTGCCGAGCGTGGCGAGTTGGACAGCGTCAGCTTCGGCATGGTCGGCTTTCGCAGTAGCGTCCAGAAAACCCCGGGCCTTGAGTATGTCGCCAAGACCCTGATCAGTCTCGACCAAGGCCGCGACCCGCAGCGCTTTCTGGAGATGGCGCGCCAGGTCAAAGCGTCGACGGTGTCCAGTCACTCCTTCAACGAAGACGCGTTTGCCGGGGTGATGCAGGCGGTGGACGGCATGGACTGGTCCGGCTACGGCGGGCGCATCATCCTGCTGGTTTCCGATGCTGGCGCGTTGCGCAAGAACGACCCGTTCGCCGCCACCCAGATGAACGAAGCCGAGGTGCGCCAGGCCGCGCTGGGCAAGCAGATCAAGATCTATGCGCTGCACCTGCGCACCGACGCCGGCAAGAAAACCCATGCCGGCGCCGAGAGCCAGTATCGCGTCCTCACCGCCGACGCCAACCCGCAGATCGGCGACCTGTACACGCCAGTGCCAGGCGGCGATGTGCGCAAGCTGGGTGAGCGCGTCGATGAGATCGGCACGGTGTTCGCCAACCTCGTGCATCAGGTTCGCAGCAACACGCCGCAGCCCGTGCCGTTGCTCAGTGCCGCGCCGAGTCTGGCGGACAAGTCCGCCGCCGTCGGCTATGCCATGCACATGGACTTTCTCGGGCGCAAAACCGCGAGCCAGGCACCGCAATTGGTCAGCGCTTGGACCGCCGACCGCGACCTGACCAACCCAGCGCTGCCGGCGTTCCAGGTGTGCGTGATGCTGACCAAACTGCAACTCAACGACCTGCAACAATCGTTGAAGTTGATCGTGGATGCGGCGCGCAAGACCCAAAGCTCGCCCAAGGATTTCTTCCAG
Source organism: Pseudomonas sp. FDAARGOS_380 (assembly GCF_002591235.1). NCBI lineage: Bacteria > Pseudomonadati > Pseudomonadota > Gammaproteobacteria > Pseudomonadales > Pseudomonadaceae > Pseudomonas > Pseudomonas sp. FDAARGOS_380. Next base: position 2,055,566 of record NZ_CP023969.1, read on the forward strand.
GAAATCGCCAGTGCCTCGGCCTATATGAGCCGCGACCCGCAGGCCCTGCGCAAGGGCGGCAACCTGGCTGACGGCGGCCTGCTCGGTGAATACCTCGAGGGCCTGCCGTACCGCAGCAAGTCGCTGAACATGACACAGGACCTGTGGTTGTCATTGAGCGTGGCCGAGCAGGAAGACTTTATCGACGAGCTGGATTCGAAAATCCGCCTGTATGAAACCTTCCATAACGACGTGGCCAACTGGGTCCGTTTCGGCGATGCCGAACCGGGCGATGCGTTGTACCGCGTGCCACTGTCGACGCTGCCGTAATGCTGAACCTGAGCGCGGTGCACAAGAGCCGGGGCGTCGGTAGCCAGCGCTACAGCCTGGTGATCCCGGCATTGCAGCTGGGTGCGGGTGAACAACTGGCGATTGTCGGCCCCAGTGGTTGCGGCAAGAGCACTTTGCTGGACGTGCTGGCGCTGGTGTTGGCGCCGGATCAGGTGGGGCAGTTTGCGTTCAACCAACAGGACATCGGTGCGCTGTGGCGTGCTGACCGGCAATCGGCGCTGGCCGCGTTGCGCAGCCAGCACTTGGGCTATGTGCCGCAGACCGGAGGCTTGCTGGGGTTTCTGGATGTGCGCGGCAATATCGCGCTGTCGCGCCAACTGCTGGGCTTGCAGGACGACGGCTGCGTGGCGCGCCTGGCCGAGCAGTTGCAGATCAGCGACCAGTTGGCCAAGCGCCCGGCTGCCTTGTCGGTGGGCCAACGCCAGCGGGTCAGCTGTGCGCGGGCTCTGGCCCATGGGCCGCAACTGGTGCTGGCCGATGAGCCGACGGCGTCCCTGGACCCGCTCAATGCCGAGCGCGTGATGCAGGCGCTGCTGGCCCAGGCCCGCGAACACCGTGCGGCCTGTGTGATCGCCACCCATGACGAACCGCTGGCTCGCGCCAGTGGCTTGCAGGTGCGGCGTATCCGTTGCCAGCGCGATCCAGACGGCGGCGTCACCGCAACCCTTGGGGAGGCGTGCTGATGCGCATCGGCCTGGTTGCCTCGCTTGCGTGGCAGGACTACCGCAACGATGGGTGGCTGTCGGCCTGTTCGGTGCTGGCATTGGTGGCGGTTATCGCGCCATTGCTGGTGTTATTCGGGCTGAAATTTGGACTGGTTAGCAGTTTGACCGAACGCTTGGAGACCGACCCCGCAAGCCGTGAAATCATCCCATTGGGTGGTGGCCGATTCAGCGCGGCGTTTATCGCGCAACTGGGTGAGCGCAGCGATGTGGCCTTTGCTGTGCCGCGCACACGGCAGATTGCAGCCACGGCGCAGGTGGGCACCTTGACCCTGGAAATGCTGCCGACTGCCGCAGGCGACCCGTTGTTGGCAGGCTTGCCGCTGCCCCACGGCCTGGACCAGATCGTGCTCAGCCATACCGCCGCTGAAAAGCTCGCGGCAAGGCCCGGTGACTGGCTGGAAACCAGCTTTGCGCGGCAGGTGGCGGGGCGCGTCGAGGCCCAGCGCACGCGGTTGCAGGTGCTGGCGGTGTTGCCGCTGGAAGCCTTCGCTCGCGAGGGCCTGTTTGCCGATCTGGGGTTGCTGGAGGCAGCGGAAGATTACCGCGATGGCCGTGCGGTGCCGGCGTTGGGTTGGGCCGGTGAAGCGGCGAGCGTGAGCGAACAGCGTATCTACCCGGCGTTTCGCCTGTATGCGCGCAGCCTCAGTGATGTGGAACCGTTGCGGGTGTATTTCGCCGGGCAGAACCTGTTGGTTTCAACCCAGGCGCACACCATCGCTCAAGTGCAATCGTTGAGCCGCAACCTGTCGATTGTGTTCTGGATCATCGCCGGGCTGGCGTTGGCCGGGGCGTTTGCGGCTATTTTCGCGGGCACCCTGGCGGCGGTGGCGCGCAAGCATCGGGAACTCTCGGTGTTGCGCCTGCTGGGGTTTTCCACCGCCGCGTTGTTGCTGTTTGTGCTGCTGCAAGCGCTGTACAGCGCGGGTTTTGCCGCTGTGCTCAGCGTTGGGCTGTATGGCCTGGCTGAGGCCGCGTTGAACAAGCTTTTTGTGCAGGTGCCGGGCGAGTACGCCAGCCACCTGTTGGCGCGCCATTACGGCCTGGCCCTGGTGGCGGTGCTCGGCGTCAGTGCCGTGGCGGCCGCCTGTGGTGGTTGGCGGGTGGCACGTATCCAGGCTTCTGAAGGAATCAGAGATGTATAAATTACTGGGCGCCTGCGTGGCGCTGAGCCTGGCCTCGCTGGCCTGGGCCGATGAGGCAAGTGACAAGCTCGACAACCCCAAGCCGTTGCCGGACGACGTGAGCCTGCCGCTGCCCTGCGAAGGCAACATGGTGTTCCGCTACGCCTACATCCTGGCCCAGGGCACCCTGGATGACCGTGAAATCAACCTGGGCTACCCCTTTGCCGAAGGCGAGGCGGGTTATCAGCAGTCGTTTATTTCCGGCTACCGCCGCGACTTCATCAACGGCCAGTTCACCCTCAAGGACTTGCCCAAGGACTGGAGCAAGGTCATCGCGCCGCAGATGCCGAAGACCGACGCCAAGACCCCGCTCAAGCCCATGCTGTATTTCATCGGCAAATACGAAGTGACCGCCCGCCAATACGCCCAGGTGATGGCCCAGGCGCAATCCCTGGCCAGCGGTGAACCGGCGCCGGCGTGTGACGTGCCCACTGGCATGGCCGGGCGTTTGCCCAAGGTGAAACTGTCGCGCTTTGAGGCCGAGCGTTTCTCGGCGGTGTACAGCGCCTGGCTGATGAAATACCACCGCGAGCTGCTGCCGGTGAGCGGGCGCGGTGCGTCCGCCGAAGACGGCGGCCTGGGCTTTGTGCGCCTGCCCACCGAAGTGGAGTGGGAGTACGCCGCACGCGGCGGCCAGGCGGTGAGCCGCCAGGACCTCGAAGGCCGGCTGTATCCACGCCGCGCCGAAGGCAGTGAAAGTGATGGCCCGCTGGCTGATTACGCCGTGTTCAACCAGGTGGCCGGCGGCACCGGCCAGGCGGCGCGGTTGATGCCCATCGGCACCAAATTGCCTAACCCCATCGGCATGTTCGACGTGATCGGCAACGCTGCGGAAATGGTCCAGGAATCCTTCCAGTTGGTCCACGCCGGCCGCCGCCAGGGCACCTACGGCGGTTTTGTGGTCAAGGGCGGCAACTACCTGGAAGGCGAGGGCACGCTGTTCACCGGCATGCGCCGCGAATACCCCTTGTTTGCCGCTGATGGCACCGAGCAAAGCAACGAGACCACCGGTTTTCGCGTGGCGATTGGCGCGTTGTCGGCGCCGCGCTCGCGTTACAAGGAACTGTTCGCCCAGTGGCAGAAAGAAGGCCGTCTGGCCTCCCTGACCGACGCCATCGACGACGCCCAGGACCCGACCAAGCGCCTGGACAGCATCATTGCCGCCAGTGTCGATCCCAAGCTGCAAGCCGAGCTGGGCCTGGTCAACGAAGAGCTCAAGCGCAACGTGTCGCTGATCGCTCAACAACGTGAAGAGGCGGCGGGCAACCTGATCCAGTCGGCGGCGTTGGTGGCCGAGACCATCAGCAACTACAACATCCGCCTGGCCAACCTGCAGAAGAGTCGCCAGCAGGCGGTGGACAGCAAGGACGAGGCCAGCACGCAGCTGTTCGATATGGCCATCACCAATGGACGCAGCGCGTTGGACGGCGCGGTGGCGATTTACATCGACAACCTGGCCACCGGCACGCGCTACACCGATGCGGTGATCCAGGCGCAGTTTCAACGGATCAAGGAAGAGTTGGATCGCAAGCCAGTGCTCGGCAAGAGCCTGGTGACGCGCGCGACACTGTTCGTTCGCCATGTCGGCAACTACCGCAAGCAACAGCGGGCCGACCCGGCAACGATCTTGAAGGAATTGCTCGCAGCGAGCGGTCAGCGGTCTTGATCATTGGCTGTCTAGCGAGCTTGGAAGGGACTCAGGCGGCGGTGGGCCGTGCTGGGCAAGTCAAACTTAACAGAGATCACATCTATGCTTTTTTCCCGTAAGGCGGTTTCCAAGCGTCACCTGCTGCTGATCGCAGCTGGTTTCAGCACCGTGTTGACTGGTTGCGCTACGTCGCCTGCATCCAAGGTAGCGTCGAGCACCAAGGTCGAGTACTACCCCAACTGCTACGAGCCGGTGCAGCACCTGCGCGCCACCGATTCGGACATGACCAAGTCGGTCGTCACCGGTGCCGCGATCGGCGCGGCCGGTGGTGCCCTGCTGGGCGCGCTGACCGGCGACAAGGACAGCCGTGGCCGCAATGCCGCAATCGGTGCCGCAGGCGGCGCCCTGGCTGGCGGCGCGGCGGGTTACTACACCGAGCGTCAGAAGCAGATCACCGATGACAACCAGCGCATCGCGTCCTACTCCACCGACTTCAACAAAAGCGCCTCGGACATCGACCGCAGCACCGCCTATGCCAAGGCCTCGCAGCAGTGCTACCAGAGCGCATTCACCAAGCTGGTGGCTGATCGCAAGGCCAAGACCGTCAACGACACCGAAGGCCGCAAGCGCCTGGCGGAAATCGTTGCAGGCTTGAAGGAATCCAATGACCTGATCGTGACGGTCAACGGCAAAGCCAGCGAAGACCTGAACAACTACACCCAAGCGTACGAGAAAGACCTGCAACAGGTCGGCGTACAGCGCAGCGATGTGGTGACCGTGGCCACCGCCGATACCACGCCAGTGGTCGCTCCGGCCAAGGGCAAGAAAGCCGTCAAGCCAGCCAAGAAGCTGGTGCTGCCAACAGTGCCAAAAGAAGCGGTAACCACCGAGCGCAGCATCCAGACCGTGCAGGCCAAGCAAGCTGAAAGCAAGCAGGTGGCCACTGCGGGCAAAACCCAGATCGAAGCAACTTGCCGCAATCCAAACCTGGCCGACTGGGCGCCAGTGCCGTGCCCTAACGTTTAAGTACTTGTTGCTATAAGCGTTAAACGCCAACCGATCTGCGCCTAAAGCGCGAGATCGGTGGCGTTCTTTTTGCAAATCGTTACACTGCTGCGGCCACTCCAATAAATACACCGAGGCCGTGTGCATGAAATTTCGTCTTCTCCTGTGGGTGCTGGGCCTGATGATGGGCAAAGCCAGCCGCACCAACCCCGCCTTCCAGCAGCAACTGGGTGACAAAGACCTGGCCTTCCAGCTGCAGACCCTCGACGGCAAGGTTGCCCGTCACTTCATCGTCAAAGACCAGCGCATCACCAGCCGCTCAGGTGTCCACCCGGCGCCGGCCTTCGCGATTGCCTTCAAGGATGCCGCCTACGGCTTCGCCACGATGCAGGCGAAGAACAAGCAACTGGCGTTTATGACGGGGATTCAGGACAAGTCGATCCAGATCAAGGGCAACCCGGCACTGGTAATCTGGTTCCAGGGGCTGACCAAGTATCTGAAGCCGAAGAAAAAGAAGTAACGATGACGCGGGTTGCCTGCCGCCCCGCGGTGTTCTCAGGTTTTTCGCGAGCAAGCTCGCTCCTACATTGAGGGGGGATGTTCAGGGACACCGCGTTGGATTCATCGCAGGCAAGCCAGCTCCCACAGTGACCGCGTTCCAACTTGGAAATACGGTCAATTGTGGGAGCTGGCTTGCCTGCGATAGCGGTGTAACAGGCGGCGGGTTTACCCCTGGCTGCGCAACAGGCGCACCGCCAGACATACCAGGTTCTCGGGGTATTGCCGTCATCTCACCGGGTTACTTGCCCCGAGACATTGAGTACCCGATCAGCTAGCAACTGTGCCAGTTCGATTAACTGCGCAACGCCCAGCAGCTCCTCTCGTTTTGGTCCTTCAAGGTCAAAGGCCAGATCGCAACTCAGCGCATTGGCCGAGGCCAGTGTTTCGCTGAGGTTGACCAACAGGTCTTCGGTACTGATGCCTGCGGCTACAGTGAACAAGCGGATGGGGGGATGGGGGGTAGGTTGGATCATCGTGAACTTCCTGATTTAAGTGGAGCTGCCACAGATCGCCGCGACGCGATCGGGTGGTAGCTGTACGCAGGTTCGCGGACCGGAATCAGGAAACCGGCATACCCGAAGGTATCCCGCGCACAGCCACCATAACGCCGCACAGTAGACGATAAAAAGGCGTCATCTGAAAGCGGAAATGGCACTTTGCGTCTGATTAAACCGGGCCGCGACGCCCAACCGCTGCGTGTGCAGCGGTGTACGAAGACTAGAGGTCGAGTGTCCTAGGGACAACCTCAAAGCCTTGTAAGACGTTTCTGTTTTTCCCACTACCTAGCCGAACGGACAGTTGTTTGGCTTTGCGCTCGTCAGCAATATCTTCCTTGCGCCATTTCGGCGCCCTTCCTTTTGCATAACAACGCAACGACCGCGTTTGAGCATCCTTGCGCGCTAAAAAAGGACCAAACATGAAGAGCATTGATTTTCAAGTTCAGCAGCCAGTTGGACCGACCAACGCCAACCTCATCGACTGCATGGAGAACCCAATGTGAGGCGCTACAACATCACCACAGGTTCAACCACCACGGTGGGTGGCAAGGTAACCAGCGGTTGTGAGGGCACCAGTTTCAACGGCGAAATGATCTCGAGGGAGGGTGACCGGGTCGCTTGTCCGGCTTGCGGCACTGAAGGCTTCATCGCGCTTACCGGCCCTCATTTGCACGAAGAGTGGAACGGCAAACAAGCGGCACTGGAGGGTGATCTGTGCATCTGCAAATGCGATCCGCCGCCGGAGTTGATTGCCAATCAGAGTTCCAAATCTCAGGAGTTTGGTCCCCAACCTCAACGTGTCACCCCGATTGTAATGAGGCCGACTGCATCCGCCTCGCCCCCTGCGAATTATGCCGCGCCCGTTGCGTCGAATCGTGCCGCTGATGCCTGCGTTTTTGCCAAGTCCTGCGTTTCGGTACCGGCCGGTTCTACAGCTGCGGGCACCGCCCCGGAAAACGCCAAAAACTTCGGCACCACCGCCCTCATGGCTTCAACCGGTAGCACGGGCGCCGTCGGCAGGGTAGCCGGCACACTCGGCAGCGACCTCGGTGCCTGGGCTGTACGAGGCTTGGCCGGCGCCAGTTCCGCCCTCAACCTCGTGCTGCTGGCATTCTGGCCACGGGATATCGGTGATTCAACGCTGTACACCCCGGAGCAGTTGGAGGGGATACGTTTGGCCAGCACGCGAGTGCGTTTCCAGTTTCGCCAGGATGAGTCCTGTGAACTGCGTGTTTATGGCCTACATACCCAACCTGGCAGTGGCGCTGACCGTGTGCCGGTTGCACAAGCCCGGTGGAATGTGGACAAAAGCGCGATGGTGGCGGTGCTGGATGGCATCAGCATCACATGGACGCCGAACCATGGGCCGGTGGTCAACGCGCCGAGTCCGTATCCGGGTGCACAGGAACGTCTGGATAATTTGTTCGTTCATCCGATTGCAGTGGGGCAAGACTCGGCAATCAGCCACTACCCTGGCCGGGAAGCTAACGAAGTTACCTGGCAGGATACGATCATTTCGTTTCCTGCTGACTCGGGTATGCCGCCGTTGTATTTGGTGTTTGCCAAGCCAATGGTTCACCCACTGGAAGTTGGGCCATATGACGACTTGAGCAGTCGCAGCATCAAAGACGGCTATGACATCGATCATCTTCCGGCTCGTAAAGTGCTTGAAGCTGTTCTGCTAAAACTTGACGGAGAAATGGATCCACGGGAAATAAGGGATTACCTTCGGCGAGCCCCAAGCATCGCTATTCCTGCCCGAGTCCACCAAAAATATAGTGAGACCTACGGCGGGCGTAGTACCAAAGCAAAGCAGATGCAGGATGCCTCCGACCTGAGGGCCGCGGTGGACAGCAACTTCAATGCGATTAAACGCGGACTTCTGGAGGAAGGCTTCACCGAAGCAGACGTCGAAGTGGCTCGGGAGCAACTGCATAGGCTCAGTAAAGAACAGGGGTGGTATTGATGAGTGCGCAAACTATTAATGGCTGGATCAGAAATCTGGGCAAACGCTACGAAGATTTGATTACCGAAGGGCTGATACCGAACCAGCCATTACAAGAACTTTATGACGGGCGGGATCGCCTGCACTTAGAACCTGCATGGGGACTTTCCCTGAGTTTTTGGGCAGAAACCAAGCGATTGGAAGCGCTGTTCATCACTCTGATTAAAAGCACTCCGTCGACATTGGAATATAAGGGCGAGCTGCCCAAACCTCTCGCTTCTACGATGACGAAATCCGACATTCGGTCGCATTTCGGCGTCCCTGTAGAATCAGGTGTTCCTGTAAAAATGCCACAGCCCGGGGGTATGACTGGAGGGTGGGATGCCTATCATCTTGATCCAAGCACACATCCGAATACCAAGCTGGTTTGCAAGTACACCTCCACTTTTCAGGTAAAAGCGTTGGTGTTTACATTGATTGATAAGAACCACGACTGATCTGCGTTCTGTTCCCAACTGGTTCGCCCCGCGTGGGAACGAGCGTCAAAGACGTAGAGCGTTCAGATGCACCGCGTTGGATTCATCGCAGGCAAGCCAGCTCCCACAGTGACCGCGTTCCAACTTTGAAATACGGTCAACTGTGGGAGCTGGCTTGACTGCGATAGCGGTGTAACAGGCAGCAGGTCTATCCCTGACTGAACTGCGAAGCCAATTCGCGCAACAGTACTTCGGCATCCAGCACTTTACCCACCACATCCTCCGCCTTCTCGCGGCTCAGGCCCAGGCGCTCCAGCAGTGCATCCGGAATGGATTCATCCGGCCCGGAGCCGATCCCCCGGCTGCGCAACAGGCGCACCGCCAGGCACACCAGGTTCGGGTATTCGGCGTATTGCCCGTCATACGTGGGGTCGTGCTGGAAGCGCAGGGCGGTGCACAGTTCGTCCGGCATGTCCCAGTAACGCATCAACCAGGCGCCGATCTGTTCGCGGCTGATGCCCAGCAAGTGTTGCTCGACGTAGCTGTGGCACAGGTGCGGGTTGACCTCCAGGTGCCGGCAGATCAGCGAGAAGTGCGGCGGAAACACGTGGGCCAGCAGCAGGTAGCCGAAGTTGTGCAGCAAACCTGCCAGGTAGGTCAGGCCGGCTTCCGGACGCTGGGTACGGGGCATGGCGCGGGTCAGGCCCTCGATGACGGCGGCGGTGTAGATCGACTGGTGCCAGTACGGCGTGGACAGGTGCGGGCGGTCCTTGGGCAGGCTCAGGGTTTTGCCCAGGGCCAGGCCCAGCGCCAGGTTGATCACAAGATCAAAGCCCAACACGCGCACAATGGCGTCTTCGACTGAGCGGATCTTGCCCGGCGAGGCGTAGTAGGGCGACGCGGCCCAACTTACGACCTGGGCGGCAAGGGCTGGGTCGGTTTCCACCACGCCAGTGATGTCGTCGATGGTGGCGTTGGGGTCGACACGCAGCTTGATGATCTTCTGCGCGGTGTCGGCCAGCGGCGGAATTTCGATGGTCGCTTCCAGGCGTTGCTGGATACGGCGCGCAGTGAACGCTTGCATCGCTTGGGTGATTTCCTCGCGGTCATCATTGGGGCGGTCGAGGTTCGGGCGGATGTTGCTCAAGGGTTCGCCAAACTGCGCGGCGCTGGCCTTGGTGAGCAGGCTCTTGAAGGCGTCGGTGGGGATTTCCAGCAACAGCCCGGCTTCGCCCGAATGCACCAGCAGGCTCGGCTCATTGAGCAAGCGGCCTTCGTACAGGCATGGCGAACTGGTCAGTGGCGGCAAGCCTGGCAGCAGGCTCAAGTCATGCTTGCCCAACATCCGCTCGACACGCTCGGGGGCCACGGCCGTGAGGCGGCGACCGGTGAGTTCGGCGAGGCGGTTGAGGTCCAGCAACTGGCTTTGGGGGAACAGCACCATGAGCGCGCCAACCGCATCCTCAAGCAACACCGCCTGGACCTTTCGGGCAGGGTTCAGGCCAGGCTGTTCGATGACTTCCGTGTAGGGGATGGCGAGCTTTGCGAGCAGCGCCCGAATGACCGGCGGGGCGGTCAGTGGGGCTGTGGCGAGGGCAACTTCTGACATGGCCTGATCCAATTTCTTACATTCATTGGAGTATAACCAGCTTGATACAGGTGTTGGTCGGATAAGTGTTCTTTGTGACGAGGTTGGCTGCGCGCCGATCCCCTGTAGGAGCGAGCTTGCTCGCGAAGAGCTTCCTGACGGAGCGATCCCCCAGAATGTCCGCGTTATCGTTGGCGCTCTTCGCGAGCAAGCTCGCTCCTACAGGAGGGGATCAGACTTGGCCGTATTGCTGGCCGTGGCGCAGCCAGCGGTTGAGCAACGGGCTGACGTGGTCGGGCCAGCGTTCAAGCAGGGCCTGAGCGGCGTCGCGGACCGCGGGCAGCAGGTCGGCATCGCGCATCAAGTCGGCAACCTTGAATTGCAGCAGTCCGGTCTGGCGCGTACCGAGCATTTCACCGGGGCCGCGCAGTTCGAGGTCTTTTTCGGCGATGACAAAACCATCGTTGGTTTCGCGCATGATGCCCAGTCGCTGGCGACCGATCTGCGACAGCGGCGGGTGATAGAGCAGCACGCAGTGGCTGGCGGCGCTGCCCCGGCCAACCCGGCCACGTAACTGGTGCAGTTGTGCCAGGCCCAGGCGCTCGGGGTTTTCGATGATCATCAGGCTGGCGTTGGGAACGTCCACGCCCACTTCGATCACAGTGGTGGCCACCAGCAATTGCAGGTTACCGGCCTTGAACTCGGCCATCACTGCGGCTTTTTCCGCCGGTTTCATACGGCCATGGATCAACCCGACCTTGAGCTCACCCAAGGCACTGGTGAGGTCCTCATAAGTGGTTTCGGCGGCCTGGCAGGTCAGTTCTTCGGACTCTTCGATCAGGGTGCACACCCAGTACGCCTGGCGGCCTTCGGCGCAGGCACCGCGCACGCGCTCGATCACTTCGACGCGCCGCGTGTCGGTGACCAGCACGGTGTTGACCGGCGTTCGCCCCGGCGGCAGTTCGTCGAGGATCGAGGTGTCGAGGTCGGCGTAGGCGCTCATGGCCAGGGTGCGTGGGATCGGCGTGGCGGTCATGATCAACTGGTGCGGGTTCATGCGCCCGCCCACGCCTTTCTGGCGCAGGGCCAGGCGCTGTTGCACGCCAAAGCGGTGCTGTTCGTCGATGATCACCAGCGCGAGGTTCTTGAACTGCACTTCGTCCTGGAACAGTGCATGGGTGCCCACCACCATCGGTGCGCCGGCAGCGATCTGCTCCAGGGCGGCCACGCGGTTCTTGCCTTTGAGCTTGCCAGCCAGCCACGCTACTTCCAGGCCCAGGGGTTCGAGCCAGCGCTTGAAGGTGATGAAGTGTTGTTCGGCGAGAATTTCCGTCGGTGCCATCAGCGCCACCTGGTAGCCAGCTTCCAGGGCTTGCAAGGCGGCGAGGGCGGCGACCACGGTTTTGCCGGCGCCTACGTCACCCTGGATCAGTCGCAGCATCGGTTCTTGCTGGCTGAGGTCGTAGGCGATTTCATTGCCCACGCGCTGTTGCGCGCCGGTCGGTGCAAAGCCGAGGTTGGCCAGGTATTGCGCAGGCAGCCGCGTGGCCTTGGGCATTGCCGGGGCGCGCAGGGAACGCATGCTTTCGCGCAGGCGTTGCTGGGACAGCTGGTGCGTGAGCAGTTCTTCAAAGGCCAGGCGATGCTGGGCCCAATGATGGCCGAGGGCGAGTTCGTCCACATCGGCATCGGCGGGCGGGTGATGCAAATACCGTATCGCATCGGCCAGGGGCGCCAATTGATAGTCGCGGGCCAGCTCCAGGGGCAGCCAATCGGGCAGGCTTTGCGGGCCGAGCATGGTCAGGGTCTGCATGCACAACTGGCGCAGACGTTGCTGGGTCAGGCCCTCGGTCAGCGGGTAGATCGGCGTGAGCGTGGTGTCCACCGGTGGCGGTTCATCGCCGGTAATGGCGCGGTATTCCGGGTGGTAGATTTCCAGGCCCGAGGCGCCTGGGCGTGCCTCGCCGTAGCAGCGCACGCGGGTGCCACGCTTGAGGCCTTCCTTCTGCGCGTTGCTGAAGTGGTAGAAGCGCAGGCTCAAACCGCCAGTGCCGTCCTGCAGGCGCACCACCAGGCTGCGGCGCTTGCCCATCACCACGTCGGCGCCACTGACGGTGCCTTCGATCACCGCGTCCTGCCCAGGGCGCAAATGGCCGATGGGCACCACGCGAGTGCGGTCCTGGTAGCGCAGGGGCAGGTGGAACAGCACGTCCTGAAGGTTCTCCAGGCCGACCTTGGCCAGTTTCTCGGCCATGGCCTCACCGACACCCTTGAGTGCCGTCACCGACACCTGCGATAACTCAGTCATACCGTGGCTTAGCTCGCAACGGGCGGCTTGGCCACCGAACACAGGCGGATCGAGTCCGCGAGGATCTCAATCGCTTTGGGGCGCGGGAAGCTGGCGCGCCAGGCAATCGCCACGGTACGGAACGGCACCGGCGGCGTGAGTGGGCGTACTTCGATCACGCCTTGGGCGTAGTGATGGCTGTCCACAGCCGACAGCGGCAGGATCGAAATACCCAGGCCGGAAGCGACCATATGGCGAATGGTTTCCAGGGAACTGGATTCCACCGTGGTGTGCTTGGCGCCGTCGTTGCCCTTGGTTAGGGTCGGGCAGGCTTCCAGCACCTGGTCGCGGAAGCAGTGGCCTTCACCGAGCAGCAGCAGGCTCTTGTCGTTGAGCAGGCCGGCGTCGATGGTGTCCTTCTTGGTCCACGGATGGGAGGCCGGCATCAGCACGTAGAACGGCTCGTCGTAAAGCGGCAATGTCAGCACGTCCGCCTCGTTGAAGGGCAGGGCGATGATGATCGCGTCCAGCTCGCCGTTGCGCAGTTTGTCGCGCAGCACGTGGGTGAAGTTTTCTTCGATATACAGCGGCATCTGTGGCGCAACACGGTGCAGTTGCGGAATCAGGTGCGGGAACAGGTAGGGGCCGACTGTGTAGATGGCGCCGACTTTGAGCGGTGCGGTCAGCTGGTTCTTGCCGGCCTGGGCCAGTTCGCGAATGCTTTGCGCTTGTTCCAAGACCTTCTGGGCCTGGGCAACGATGCCTTCGCCCACCGGGGTGAGGCGCACGGCGCTCTTGCTGCGCTCGAAAATCAGCACACCGAGTTCGTCTTCAAGCTTTTTCACACCCACCGACAGCGTCGGCTGGCTGACGTGGCAACGTTCGGCGGCATGGCCGAAGTGCTGTTCTTGGGCGAGGGTCACGATGTAGCGTAATTCTGTAAGAGTCATAGCGGGCGTCCATGAGGTTGCGGGCCAAGCATACCGGCTGCAATCGATAGACGCACGTTATCAGAACTTTGCTGGGGATTGAGTGGGGAATGTCGGAATTTTGCTGAGGTCATAAAGCGCATGTGGGAGGGCGCAGGTCCCTCCCACAGTGCTCTGTCAGCGGCGACGCTTGTCGATGTTGTAAACGAATGGCGCGACCAGTTCGACGCTGCCGTTTTTCAACAGGTCGGCGGGCGGCTTGGGCAGCGGCTGAGCCTTGCGGATCATCTCAAGGGTTGCGCGGTCCAGGTCGGCGTTGCCGGAGCGGCCTTCCAGTTCGTAGGACAGTACATTGCCTTCGCCATCGACCACGAAGCGCAAGCGGTTCATACCTTCCTTGCCACTGCGTTGGGCGCCAGGCGGGTACTTCTTGTACTTCTGCAGATGCGCCAGCAACGTGCTTTGCCAGGAAGCCTGGGCGGCCAGCTGCTGTGCCGATGGGCCCGGCGTAGGCTGTGCGGACTTCTGCGCAGGTGCGTTGCTCGGCGGCGTTTCGCTCGGTGGCTCCTCGGAAGGTTTCTCCTTGGGCGGCTCGGGCTTCTTCTCCACCGGCTTTGGCGGTTGTGGCTTAGGCTTGGGCTTGACCGGCTTGGGCACCTGGATCGTTGGCTTGGGCGCCTCGGCCAGCTTCGGCAGGGGCAGCTCTTCGACCGGTGGCGGCGGCGGCGCGACGACCTTGGGCGGGGCTGGAGGCGGCGGTGGCGCTGGCAGCGGCGCCAGGTCGATGACCATGGCGGCGGGTGGCAGCTGGATCGCCTGCGGCGCGGACCATTGGAGCGCGATGATGATCGCGACGGCATGCACGCCCAGCACGACGGCGAGGCTGGTGCCATAACGCGTCAGTTTGTGGCGCGTCGTGATCATTTCTTGGCTGCCGTCTCAAGTCCGACCAGGCCGACCTTGAGATAGCCGGCTGCCCGCAGGGCATCCATCACGCTCATCAGGTCGCCGTAGTCCACGCCTTTGTCGGCTTGGAAGAAGATCGTCGTGTCTTTCTTGCCTTGGGTCTTGGCGTCCAGCACCGGCCCCAGGGTCTCAGCCTTGACTTCTTCTTCGCCCAGGAACAGGCGTTGGTCCGCCTTGACGCTGAGGAAGATCGGTTTCTCTGGCCGCGGCGCCGGCTTGGCGCTGGACGCGGGCAGGTCCACTTTGATGTCCACGGTCGCCAGCGGTGCCGCCACCATGAAGATGATCAGCAGCACCAGCATCACGTCGATAAACGGCGTGACGTTGATTTCGTGGTTCTCGACGAGTTCGTCGTCGCCTTGATTCAAATGCAGGCCCATGGCCGATTACCCCACTTTCACCATGTGCGGTTGCGAGCTGCGCTCGGTAGGCAGGTGATCGAGGTCACGGCTGACCAGCAACAGGACTTCAGCCGATGCATCCGACACCTGGGCCTTGTAGCCGGCAATCGAACGGGCGAAGACGTTGTAGATGACCACCGCAGGAATCGCGGCAACCAGGCCCAGGGCGGTCGCCAGCAGTGCTTCGGCGATGCCGGGGGCAACGACGGCGAGGTTGGTGGTCTGGGTTTTGGCGATGCCGATGAAGCTGTTCATGATGCCCCACACGGTACCGAACAGGCCGACGAAGGGCGCGGTGGAACCGATGGTGGCGAGTACGCCGGTGCCGCTGCTCATGTTACGGCCGCAGGCAGCAACCAGGCGCTCCAGGCGGAAGCTGACACGCTCCTTGATGCCTTCTTTTTCGCGGGTGTTGGCCGACAGGCGCATTTCTTCCAGCGCGTCGTGCACCAGCAGGTTGGCCAGGGTGCCCTTCTTGGTCGCGGTTTCGCTCGCTTCCTTGAGGGTGGTGGCTTTTTTCAGGTGGACGATTTCAGCACGCAGACGACGCTTGGCGCCCAACAGCTCGAAGCCTTTGGCAATCCAGATGGTCCAGGTGATGATCGAGGCGATGGCCAGGCCGATCATCACGGCTTTCACCACTACGTCAGCATTCTGGTACATGCCCCATGGCGACAAGTCGTGGGCCATGCCCAGGGTGTTGTCTTCTTCCAGTACCACGCCGGTTTCGTCGGCAGGTGCGGCAGCACCGGCGGCCTGGGCCGGGTCGGTAGCCACTGGCGCGACGGCAGGCGCTGCCGGGGTCGCGGCATTTTGCTCGGCGGCTGCTGGAGCGGCGGGGGCGGTGGCGTCAGCGAATGCGGCGGTCGGTGCCAGCAGTACGCTGAACAGCATCGCAGCAATCGCACGCCAGGCGCGGGAGGGACTGTGAAGCTTGGTTGGCGAAGCGGGGGTGGTATGACGTGTCATGCTGGCCGGACCTGAGAGAAAAAATGGGTGATCGTCCTTCCAGACCCAAAGGGTCGAGGACAAATGGGCGGTCATTATTGCAAGTAATTCTTGTTAACAGAAGTAATACAGTAACTTTATTTGTGCTTTTTCTGGCCGTCGGTCATGTCTGGCGGCTAATCTGCGCCTTTAAGAATGGAGTTTTGTAATGTCTGCGCCTTCTGTTGTGATTGCCGGTTGCGGCGATGTGGGTAGTCGGCTGGCTAGCCAATTGCTGGCCTCGGAATGGGAGGTCCACGGCCTGCGCCGTGATATTTCGCGCCTGCCCGACGGGGTGATCGGCATCGCCGGCGACCTGTTCAAAAAGGATTGCCCTGACACCTGGCCCATCGGCGGGGTGGATTATCTGGTGTACTGCGCCGCTGCCACTGACCACGACGAAGCCGGCTATCGCGCCGCCTACGTGCAAGGGTTGCTGCATGTGTTGGAGTGGCTGGACGACTACGGCCAGACGCCCAAGCATTTGCTGTTTGTTTCCAGCAGCAGTGTGTATGGGCAGCAAAACGGCGAGTGGGTCGACGAAACGTCCGAGACGCAAGCGAAGGGCTATTCGGGGCAGGTGATGCTGGAAGCTGAGCAAGTGGCGCTCAATAGCGGTATTCCAGCCACCATCGTGCGTTTGACCGGCATCTACGGGCCTGGCCGTGAATGGCTGCTGACCCAGGTGCGTCAAGGCTACCGCGTAGCGGTTGATCCGCCGTTGTATGGCAACCGTATCCACGCCGATGACGCCGCGGGCCTGCTCGCCTTTTTGCTGCGGCATGTGGAAAAGGGCGGCTCGCTGGACAAGGTCTACATCGGCGTTGACGATGCGCCTGCGCCATTGGCCGAAGTAGTGGCCTGGCTGCGCGAGTATCTGGGTGTGACCGAGTGGGCCGAGGACGCCAGTGTGCGCCGTGCTGGCAGCAAACAATGCAGTAATGCGCGTATCAAGGCGTTGGGCTGGGTGCCGACATACCCGACCTACCGGGAAGGCTATGCGGCGATCTTGAAAGGCTGAAACGCGGTCAAAACTGTGGGAGCTGGCTTGCCTGCGATGGCGGTATATCCACCACATCTTTGTTGGGTGTAATACCGTCATCGCAGCATAGGTATCTACACAACTTAGAGCCGACGCTGGACCTGTGGCGAGGGAGCTTGCTCCCGTGACGGCCTGACAGTCGACGCTGATCTGGCTGACACACCACCATCCAAATGTGGGAGCTGGCTTGCCTGCGAAGACGGCCTCACAGTCAACACAGTTGAACCGGGTACATATCCGTTATTTAGGTAACGGCCACCTAGGGTTCCGCTCTGACAGCGGGTCACTTTTGGAAGGACCCAAAAGTAACCAAAAGGTCCTCGCCCCACCACTCGGCACCTCGCCTAGGCTCGGTGTGCCCGTAATCCGCCAGTGATTTGGGGGGCCGCCGCCACGCGCCATCCATGGCGCGGGGCGGCTAAACCGGCATCCCTGCCGGTTTACCCCCCAAATCCCTGTCGAATTCCGGCCAGCGTGGTTTAACGGGGCGCCTGAGATCAAAAGCAGATCAAGATCAAGAGCGACTCGCTTCGCATCGTGGTTACCGTTGATCGAGTTGTGTGGAGACCTACGATTCTCGCAGGCAAGCCAGCTTCCACATTTTGATTCAGGTGAGGCTTTTATTACTTTTCAAGCAGCCACTGGCGAGGGCCTGGCGTAAACGAAGGCACTTCATCGGCCTGCGCAGTATTGATCGCCTGGAAGATCTCCAGTTGCTCACCCTTGCGCGCGAAAATCCAAGGGTTGCCCTGGCCATTCAGTTGCAGCCAGATGCTGTCATAGCCGCCGCTCATGGAGGCGCAGTCGCCTGCCAGGCAGAGTGAATAACGATCAACCCCCGGCAGGCCGGCGACTTTGCCGTCAGCCTGGAACTGCACCGTGGCGCCGCTGCCGGTGCCGTCGCTGATCTTCCAGTCGCCGCCCATGTAGGCCGCGTACAGTGCGCGTTCGAAGTTGGCGCCCAGTGGCGCGCCTTCTGGAGCCGGGTCTTTGGCGCGGGCAAACAGCTGCTCGGGCTCATTGTCGTTGGCCACTTGCAGCAGTTGCTTGCCTTTGCGCTTGAGTTCGGTGGCAGAGCTGCCATAGAAGTCCACGTTCCACGCGCCGGGTTTTTCACCCGACAACTTGCCTTCCGCCACTTCAAAACCGTTGTAGTAGCGCGCCTGCAAGGCCTTGGTGTTGACCTCCCACTCAAGGTTGGGGCCATAGGACTGCAGGGCTTCACGCAAAGGGCCGCCCTTGGCTGCCGCGTCGATGGCGGCCTGGTTGATCCAGGTGCCGCTCACATCCAGGTCGGCGGGGTTGCTGGCACAGCCGCCGAGCAACAGGGCGAGCAACGAGGAGGCTACAAGCGCTTTGCGCATTACGAAATCCTTCTGAAACGAAGTCGGCGCAGCCTGTTGGGGCTGCGCCGGGTGTTTTACTCGATGACCAGAATGGCGTCCATCTCAACCTGTGCGCCCTTTGGCAGGGCGGCAACGCCGATGGCGGCGCGGGCTGGGTAAGGTTGTTCGAAGTACTTGCCCATAATCTCGTTGACCTTGGCGAAGTGGCTGAGGTCGGTGAGGAAGATGTTCAGCTTGACGATGTCCTTGAACGAACCACCGGCAGCTTCAGCCACGGACTTGAGGTTTTCAAAGACCTGTACGGTCTGGGCTTCGAAGCCTTCAACCAGTTCCATGGTCTTTGGGTCCAGTGGGATCTGGCCGGACATGTAGACGGTGTTGCCCGCCTTGATCGCCTGGGAATAAGTGCCGATGGCAGCTGGAGCTTTATCGCTGGTGATAACTGTCTTGGTCATGAATGACTCCTTGTAATGGATCGGTTATGCACGCATGCGGGTGATGCGGATCACACCGGTCAAGGCGCGCAACTTTTTGATCACGCGGGCCAGGTGCACGCGGTCGTGCACGCTGACCACCAGTTGGACCACGCTGATGCGACCATCGCGTTCGTCCATGCTGATTTTTTCGATATTGCCGTCGGCGGCGTTGACGCTGCTGGCCAACAGGGCGATCAGGCCGCGCTGGTGTTCCAGCTCCACCCGCAGCTCGACGTTGAATTCGCCGGTGACATCCTTGGCCCACGAGAGCTGGATGCATTTTTCCGGGTTGTGGCGGATTTCGGTGATGTTGCGGCAGTTGTCCAAGTGCACCACCATGCCCTTGCCTGCGGACAAGTGGCCGACAATCGGGTCGCCCGGGATCGGCGTGCAACATTTGGCGTAGCTGAGCACCAAGCCCTCGGTGCCGCGAATCGCCAGCGGGCCTTCAGGGCTCGGCAGCTGTTCGCCTTCGCCCAGCAGGCGTCGGGCGACCACGTAGGCCATGCGGTTGCCCAGGCCGATATCTTCCAGCAGGTCTTCGATGGTTTCCTGGCGGTACTCGTGGAGCATCGCTTGCACGCGCTCTTGCGGGATCTTGTCCAGGGCGCTGTCGAAGCCGTTGAGTACCTTGTTCAGCAGGCGTTCGCCCAGGCTGATGGACTCGGAGCGGCGCTGCAATTTCAGTGCGTGGCGAATATGCGTACGCGCCTTGCCGGTGACTACGAAGTTGAGCCAGGCCGGGTTCGGGCGAGCGCCCGGTGCACTGACGATCTCCACCGTGGAGCCGCTTTGCAGCGGTTCGGACAGCGGGGCCAGGCGCCGGTTGATGCGACAGGCGATGCAGCTGTTACCGACATCGGTGTGCACCGCGTAGGCAAAGTCGACCGCCGTGGAGCCTTTGGGCAGCTCCATGATCCGGCCTTTGGGCGTGAACACGTAGACCTCGTCCGGGAACAGGTCGATCTTCACGCTTTCGATAAATTCCAGGGAGTTGCCGGCACGTTGCTGCATTTCCAGCACGCCCTTGACCCATTGGCGCGCACGGGCATGGGTGCCTTTGGGCTGCTCGTCGCCGCTGGACTTGTACAGCCAATGGGCGGCGATGCCGTTGTTGGCCATCTCTTCCATTTCACGGGTGCGGATCTGGATCTCGATCGGCAC
The DNA here is from genome assembly GCF_002591235.1 of Pseudomonas sp. FDAARGOS_380. NCBI lineage: Bacteria > Pseudomonadati > Pseudomonadota > Gammaproteobacteria > Pseudomonadales > Pseudomonadaceae > Pseudomonas > Pseudomonas sp. FDAARGOS_380. Next base: position 2,075,120 of record NZ_CP023969.1, read on the forward strand.
CCCGTGCATGCCAAACAGCGTGGTATGCAGGGACTGGTAGCCGTTGGCCTTGGGAATTGCGATGTAGTCCTTGAAGCGGCCCGGCAGGGGTTTGTACAAATTGTGTACAGCGCCCAGCACGCGGTAACAGGTATCGACCTTGTCGACGATGATCCGGAACGCATACACGTCCATGATCTCGTTGAAGGCCCGACGCTTGCCGCGCATCTTCTTGTAGATGCCGTAGATGTGCTTCTGCCGGCCGCTGACCTCGCCCTCGATCTCGTCGATCGCCAGGCAATGGCTCAGGGACTCTTCGATCTTGTTGACGATTTCCTTGCGGTTGCCCCGTGCGCGCTTGACCGCCTGGTAGATGCGTGCCGAGCGCATGGGGTGCATGGCTTTAAAGCCAAGGTCTTCGAATTCGATACGAATGGCGTGCATGCCCAGCCGGTTGGCGATGGGCGCATAGATTTCCAGGGTCTCCTTGGCGATGCGTCGGCGTTTTTCGCCGGACAGCACTTCCAGCGTGCGCATGTTGTGCAGCCGGTCGGCCAGCTTGACCAGGATCACCCGAATGTCTCGGGCCATGGCCATGGCCATCTTCTGGAAGTTTTCCGCCTGGGCTTCGGCCTTGGTCTCGAAGTTCATCTGGGTCAGCTTGCTGACCCCATCGACCAGTTCGGCCACGGTTTCGCCAAATTGCGCACTGAGCGCTTCCTTGGCAATGCCGGTGTCTTCGATCACGTCATGCAGCATCGCGGCCATCAGGCTCTGATGGTCCATGTGCATGTCGGCAAGAATATTGGCCACCGCAAGAGGATGGGTGACATACGCCTCGCCGCTACGTCGGCGCTGGCCGTCGTGGGCTTGTTCGGCGTAGAAATACGCTCGGCGAACCAGGTTGACCTGGTCGGCGCCGAGGTAGGCCGATAAGCGATCGGCGAGGGCGTCTATGCTCGGCAAAGTGTGAACTCCTGCCGATGGCTGTGACCCCGCGCCGTGCTACGTCGACCAGGCATAGGCTTAGACGTCCTCGTTGGACTCGCCTTCGAACGCTGCAAACAGCGGTTCGTCTTCAACGATTTCGGCGTTGGCGATGAACTCGTAGCTCATCAGGCCTTCAGCGATTTCACGCAGGGCTACAACGGTAGGCTTGTCGTTTTCCCACTGGACCAGGGGCTCTTTGCCGCCAGTGGCCAGTTGACGGGCACGCTTGGTAGAGAGCATGACCAGCTCAAAGCGGTTATCCACGTGTTCTAGGCAGTCTTCAACGGTTACGCGGGCCATGGTATTCCTCGGAGCGAATGCAAGATGCGCGCTGCCCGGTTGGGCGAGCGGACTGAGCAGTTTAAAAAATCACCAGCGTTTAGGGAAGCGCTGATTTTTCGCAGGCCTTCGCAAAACCGCTACAAGTGCCAATGTAAGGCCCTTGCAGCTGTTTTGGGAAGAGCCAATCAGCCGAGCAATTCGGCGAGTAATTTGCCGAAACGTTGCTGTTGGCGCTTTTGCTGCAGTTGGTTGGCGCGGAAAATCGCCTTCAAATCGTCCAGTGCGTGGGCAAAGTCGTCATTGATGATCAGGTAGTCGTAGTCGACGTAGTGGCTCATTTCACTGACGGCCTCACGCATGCGCCCCTCGATGATCTCGTCGCTGTCCTGGCCGCGGTTGGTCAGGCGTTGGTGCAGGGCTTGGAGCGAGGGCGGCAGGATGAAGATGGAGCGTGCCTTGGGCATCAGCTGGCGCACTTGCTCGGCGCCCTGCCAGTCGATTTCCAGGATCAGGTCGTGGCCTTCGTCCAGGGTCTGTTGCAGGTGGCTTTGCGAGGTGCCATAGAGGTTGCCGAACACTTCGGCGCGCTCCAGGAAGTCACCGTGCTCGATCATCTTGACGAACTCGGTACGCTCGACGAAGTGATAGTGCACACCGTCCACTTCGCCCGGACGCATGGCGCGGGTGGTGTGGGAGACCGAAATGCGGATCTGCTCGTCGGCGTCGGTCAAAGCCTTGACCAGGCTGCTTTTGCCCGCGCCCGAAGGGGCGGAAATGATGTAAAGGGTGCCGGTGCTGTGGGTCATGGAGGGTGCCTTACTCAATGTTCTGTACTTGTTCGCGCATTTGCTCGATCAACACTTTGAGGTTGACCGCCGCCGTGGTGCTGCGCGGGTCGAACGCCTTGGAGCCCAGTGTATTGGCTTCGCGGTTGAGTTCCTGCATCAGGAAGTCCAGGCGCCGACCGGCGGCACCGCCCGACTTGAGTACGCGGCGCACTTCAAGGATATGGGTGCTCAGGCGGTCGAGTTCTTCGGCCACGTCGCTCTTCTGCGCGAGCAGGACCATTTCCTGTTCCAGGCGCGTCGGGTCGAGGTCGGCCTTCATGTCGGTGAAGCGGTCGAGGACCTTCTGGCGCTGGGTGGCGAGCATCTGCGGTACCAGTTCGCGCAGGGTCACCACGTCGGCTTCGATCGACGTCAGCCGCTCGTTGATCAGGCGCGCCAGTTCGGCGCCTTCGCGCTCACGGCCGGCCTTGAGTTCCTTCAGACCCTGGTTGAACAGGGCGAGGGCTTCGGCATTCAAGGCCTGTGGGTCGGCCGCGTCGGCCACCAGCACGCCGGGCCAGGCCAATACTTCCAAAGGGTTTAATGCGGCCGGCTGCTTGATCAGCCCAGCGATGGTTTCGGCCGCGGCCACCAGTTGGGCGGCGCGGTCGCGGTCGACCTGCAGCGGCTTGCCGGTGGTTTCTTCGGTAAAGCGCAAGGTGCATTCCAGCTTGCCACGGGAAATGCCCTGGCGCAGCGCTTCACGCACCGCTCCTTCGAGGTCGCGGAACGACTCTGGCAGGCGCAGGTGCGGCTCCAGGTAACGGCTGTTGACCGAGCGCAGTTCCCAGCTGAGGGTGCCTTGGGCCCCGGCTTTTTCGACACGGGCGAAGGCGGTCATGCTGTGCACCATGGAGGTACCTCGCGTTGGATAAATAGAAATTGACCAGGCCGACCTGTAGGAGCGAGCTGGCTGGCGAAGAACGCAAGGGCACCGCGTTGAATCAGGAAGGCCCCGTAATCGTTGACGTTTTTCGCGAGCAAGCTCGCTCCTACCGTCTGGAGGCGCAGGATTGTAGCGCAGTGGGAGGGGGTCGCCCAAACCCGGGCATTGGTAACCGGATTTTTTAGAAGTGCCCCGAACCGGTTCGCGGCTCTATAATGCTCGGCAGTTTTTCGTCCTCAGTACAGGTATCCCCTATGAAACGTCCAAGTGGTCGCGCTGCCGATCAGCTCCGCTCGATCCGCATCACCCGCAACTACACCAAACACGCCGAGGGATCTGTACTGGTCGAGTTTGGCGATACCAAGGTCATCTGCACTGTCAGCGTCGAAAACGGCGTGCCGCGCTTCCTCAAGGGCCAGGGCCAGGGTTGGTTGACCGCTGAATACGGCATGCTGCCGCGCGCCACTGGCGAGCGTAACCAGCGTGAAGCCAGCCGTGGCAAGCAAGGCGGGCGAACCCTGGAAATCCAGCGCCTGATCGGTCGTTCCCTGCGTGCCGCTTTGGATATGTCCAAGCTAGGTGACGTCACCCTCTACGTCGATTGCGACGTGATCCAGGCAGATGGCGGCACCCGCACGGCGTCCATCACCGGCGCCATGGTGGCCTTGGTTGACGCTTTGAAGGTGATCAAGAAGCGCGGCGGCCTGAAAGCGGGTGACCCGCTTAAGCAGATGATCGCCGCTGTGTCGGTTGGCATGTACCAGGGCGAGCCTGTGCTGGACCTGGACTACCTGGAAGACTCGGCTGCCGAGACCGATCTCAATGTGGTCATGACCAGCACCGGTGGTTTCATCGAAGTGCAGGGCACTGCCGAAGGCGCGCCATTCCAGCCGGCTGAGCTGAACGCCATGCTGGCCTTGGCCCAGAAGGGCATGACCGAAATCTTTGAATTGCAGAACGCCGCGCTGGCTGACTGAGCCGGCCCCAAGGAGAAGCACCATGAATGACAGCCAGTTGCCAGTTCCGGCACCGTCCAAGGAAGTACGCCAGTGGGCAATGTTGTGTCATTTCGCGGCATTCCTGGGGTTGGTATTTCCCTTCGGCAGCCTGCTGGGGCCGTTGATCCTGTGGCAGTTCAAGAAAGACATGGACCCGCTCGTCGATGACCAGGGCAAGGAGGCGCTGAATTTCCAGATCACCGTGGCGATCGCCTGGCTGGTGTGCCTGTTGTTGGGCTTTGTGGTGGTCGGCTTCTTGCTGATGACCGTGCTGGTGATTGGTGCGTTGATTCTGACGATCATCGCCGGTATCAAGGCCAACAAAGGCATTGCCTATCGCTATCCGTGGACCTGGCGCCTGGTCAAGTAACCGAGCGGCCACAAAAAAACCGACATCACTGTCGGTTTTTTTGTGCCTGGAGAATGACCTCAGATGGTCAATGTCCAGTCGTAGTCCACGATCAGCGGCGCGTGCTGCGAGAAGCGCGGCTGGCGCGGCAGGCGTGCGCTGCGTACGAACCGGCGCAGGCCCGGGGTCAGCAGTTGGTAGTCGAAACGCCAGCCCAGGTTGAGCATCTCGGCCTGTTCGTTATCCGGCCACCAGCTGTACTGGTCGCCTTCGCGGCTGACTTCGCGCAGGGCATCGACATAGCCCATGTTGCCGACAATCTCGTCCATCCAGGCGCGTTCCGGCGCCAGGAAGCCTGGGGATTGCTGACTGTCGCGCCAGTTCTTGATATCCAGCTTCTGTTGCGCCACGTACAGCGAGCCACAATAAATGTACTCGCGACGTTTGCGTCGCTGTTTATCCAAGTAACGGGCGAAATCGTCCATTAGCTTGAATTTCTGGTTCAAGTCTTCATCGCCGTTCTGCCCCGAAGGAAGCAGCAAGGTCGCGATGCTGACCTTGTCGAAATCGGCTTGCAGGTAACGCCCGTAGCGGTCGGCTGTCTCGAAGCCGAGGCCGCTGATGACCGCCTTGGGTTGCAACCGCGAGTACAAAGCCACGCCACCTTGGGTGGGCACTTCGGCATCGCAGGCATAAAGGAAGTAGCCATCCAGTTGGAAGGCTGGGTCGTCCAGTTCAAAGGCGGAGGCACGGGTGTCCTGCAGGCAGATGACGTCGGCATTCTGTGCTTGCAGCCAACTGAGCAAACCACGCTCGACTGCAGCCTGAATACCATTAACGTTCACACTGATGATCCGCATAAATGGCCCCAAAAATCGCGTGCGTGTATGATACACGCCGTCCACCCAATTAGCTAAATCCGTGGTATCTGAGGCTTTTTTCATGCAGGCGTATCAGCGCGATTTCATTCGTTTTGCCATCGATCGCGGCGTTTTACGCTTCGGTGAGTTCACCCTCAAGTCCGGGCGCACCAGCCCGTACTTCTTCAATGCAGGCCTGTTCAACTCAGGTTCGGCCCTGGCTCAGCTGGGCCGTTTCTATGCGGCAGCCATCGTTGAGAGCGGTATTTCCTTCGACGTACTCTTTGGCCCGGCCTACAAAGGTATTCCCCTGGCTGCGGCGACGGCGGTTGCCCTGGCGGAGCATCACGGTCAGGACCTGCCGTGGTGTTTCAACCGTAAGGAAGCCAAGGCCCATGGTGAAGGCGGCAGCCTGGTCGGCGCGCCATTGACCGGCGATGTGCTGATCATCGATGACGTGATCACCGCGGGCACTGCTATCCGTGAAGTGATGCAAATCATCGCTTCCCAGGACGGCGCCAAGGCTGCCGGTGTGCTGATCGCCTTGAACCGCCAGGAGCGCGGCAACGGTGAGTTGTCGGCGATCCAGGAAGTGGAGCGCGATTTCGGCATTCCGGTGGTGAGCATCGTGTCGTTGAACCAGGTGTTGCAGTTCCTGGAAGATGACCCGCAGCTCAAGCAGCATTTGCCGGCTGTGCGTGCATACCGCGAGCAGTTCGGCGTCTGACGCCGCTCTCCCTGTAGGAGCGAGCTTGCTCGCGAAAAACTCCCAGGCGCCGCGTTCATTCAGGAAGCACGCGTTATCGTTGACGTTTTTCGCGAGCAAGCTCGCTCCTACAAAAAAAGCCCCGCTCAATTCAATTGAGCGGGGCTTTTTTGTTTGCAGCGATTAAGGCCGCTTGCGGTTACTGATCAGCGTGCCCATACCGGTATCCGTGAAGATTTCCAGCAGTACCGCATTCGGCACGCGGCCATCGATGATCAGCGAGCTGCCGACGCCGCCTTGCACTGCTTCCAGCGCGCAGCGGATCTTGGGCAGCATGCCGCCGTAGATGGTGCCGTCGGCGATCAGGTCATCCACCTGTTGGGTGGTCAAGCCGGTCAGTACTTTGCCTTCCTTGTCCATCAGGCCGGCGATGTTGGTCAGCAGCATCAGCTTTTCAGCCTTCAACGCTTCCGCCACTTTGCCCGCCACCAGGTCGGCGTTGATGTTGTACGACTCGCCATTGGCGCCCACGCCAATCGGCGCGATCACCGGGATGAAGTCACCCTTGACCAGCAGGTTGAGCAGGTCGGTGTTCACCCCCACCACTTCACCCACCTGGCCGATATCGATGATTTCCGGTTGGGTCATCTCGGGCGTCTTGCGGGTAACGGTGAGCTTTTTCGCACGGATCAGCTCCGCATCCTTGCCGGTCAGGCCGATGGCGCTGCCACCGTGGCGGTTGATCAGGTTGACGATGTCTTTGTTGACCTGGCCACCGAGGACCATTTCCACCACGTCCATGGTTTGCGCGTCAGTGACACGCATGCCATCGATGAAGTGACTCTCGATCGACAAACGCTTGAGCAGGTCGCCGATTTGCGGGCCGCCGCCGTGGACGACCACCGGGTTGATCCCCACGGCCTTCATCAGCACGATGTCGCGGGCAAAGCCGGTTTTCAGCTCATCGCTTTCCATGGCATTGCCGCCGTACTTGATCACCAGCGTCTTGCCGACGTAGCGTCGAATATAAGGCAACGCTTCGGACAGGACCTTGGCGGTGTTGGCAGCGGCTTCGCGTTCGAGGGTCATTCAGGGCTCCGGGCAAAAATCAGAACGGTAATTGGAGATCAGGGGCAACACGTTTCAACTGGGCGTGGAACACGTCCTTGATGCGCTGCAACTCCGCTTCGGTATCCGCCTCGAAACGCAGGACCAGCACCGGTGTGGTGTTGGACGCGCGAACCAGGCCCCAGCCTTTGGCGTAATCGACTCGCACACCATCAATGGTGGTCAGGTTGGCGCCTTCACCCCATTGCGCATCGTGCAATGCGTCAATGATGCTGAATTTGCTCTCCTCGGTCACATGGATATTGATCTCAGGCGTAGAAATATCATTCGGGAAGGTCTGAAACAGCTCTTCGGCCGTGGATTTCTCCTTGCTGAGGATCTCCAGCAGACGAGCGGCGCTGTAAATACCGTCGTCAAACCCGAACCAGCGCTCCTTGAAGAAGACGTGGCCGCTCATTTCACCGGCCAACAGCGCGCCGGTTTCCTTCATTTTCTTTTTGATCAACGAGTGACCGGTCTTCCACATTAGCGGGCGACCGCCGTATTCCTTGATCAATGGCGTGAGGCGACGCGTGCATTTCACGTCGAAGATGATCTCGGCGTTGGGGTTGCGCGCCACTACGTCACGGGCAAACAGCATCAGCAGGCGGTCCGGGAACACGATCTCGCCGGTTTCGGTCACCACGCCCACACGGTCGCCGTCGCCATCGAAGGCCAGGCCGACGTCGGCGCCTACTTCCTTGACCTTGGCGATCAAGTCCACCAGGTTTTCCGGCTTGCCTGGGTCTGGGTGATGATTGGGGAAGTTGCCGTCCACTTCGCAGAACAGTGGGATCACTTCGCAGTTCAGGGCTTCGAGCAGTTGCGGGGCAATTACGCCGGCTGCGCCGTTGCCGCAGTCCACCACGACTTTCAGGCGGCGCGCGAGCTTGACGTCACGGGTGATTTCATCGGAGTAGCGCGGGAGGATATCGACCTTAGTGATGCTGCCGGTGCCACTCGTCAGGTCGTTGGTCTTCAGGCGGGTGTGCAGGGCCTGGATCTGTTCATTGGCCAGGGTGTCGCCAGCGATGACGATCTTGAAGCCGTTGTAGTCCGACGGGTTGTGGCTGCCGGTGAGCATGACCCCGGATTTGCCCGCCAGTACGTTGGCGGCGTAGTACAGCGCGGGGGTTGGTACCAGGCCGACGTCGCTGACGTGGCAGCCGCTGTCAGCCAGGCCCTGGATCAGTTGCTCGACCAGCTCCGGGCCGGACAAGCGGCCGTCACGGCCTACCGAAACGTTGGGTTCGCCCTGGGCCAGGCTCTGGGAGCCGATGGCGCGGCCGATCCAGTAGGCGGTTTCGGCGGTCAAGGTCTTGGGGACCACGCCACGGATGTCATAGGCGCGAAAAATGCTGTCGGGAAAGGTCGGGGCTACGCGGGCTGCGGTACTCATCGCGGGGGAAACTCCATCTGAAAGGGGGCAAGGCGGGCCTGATGTGGCTGGCCGGCAGGCTCAAACTGAAGGGTATGACGGCGTTTTCGGCAGAGAGTTCGTGGTGTAAAAATGCCATCGGCGCTTTGACGCTAGCATTATTTTTACGTAGTCCTTTGATTTCATTAGAGAAATCTCGATGATTATTTCCGCGCATTCTTCATCCTGAAAAGCCGGGCGGTGGCGCGTGGTCGGACGATGGCGTCCGGCCACGTTCAGCTTAGTCAGTGACTGCCGGAATGCCCAAAACCGCCTGCGCCGCGTTGGGTTTCGTCAAATTCCTGCACCAATTCAAAATGTGCCTGCACCACCGGCACCAGCACCAGTTGGGCGATGCGCTCGCCGATGGCGATGTTGAAAGCCGTCTGGCCACGGTTCCAGCACGACACCATCAACTCGCCCTGGTAGTCCGAATCGATCAGGCCGACCAGGTTGCCGAGCACGATGCCATGTTTGTGACCCAGGCCGGAGCGCGGCAGGATCAGCGCCGCCAAGCCTGGATCGCCGACATAGATCGACAGGCCAGTAGGAATCAGGATGGTCTGGCCCGGCTCAAGGACGGTGTCCTCTTTGAGCATGGCGCGCAGGTCCAGGCCGGCGGAGCCCGGTGTGGCGTAGGCCGGCAGGGGGAATTCGTTGCCGAGGCGTGGGTCGAGGATCTTGGCTTGCAAAGCGTGCATGGAGATTAAACCTGGTTCAGCCGTTGGGCGATAAAAGAGATCAGTTGGCGGGCAATCTTGCCCTTGCTGGTCTGGGCGAAAAGGGTGGCGTGCAGTTCGCGGTCGATCACGCTGCACGCATTTTCCTCGCTGTTGAAGCCGATGCTCGGGTTGGCGACATCATTGGCAACGATCAGGTCGAGGTTTTTGTCTTTCAGTTTGCGTGCGGCGTAGTCCAGCAGGTGCTCGGTCTCGGCAGCGAAGCCGACGCTGAACGGGCGGTCCGGACGGGTAGCGATGGTGGCCAGGATGTCCGGGTTACGCACCATTTGCAGGAGCAGGCCGTCGCCGCTCGTAGGGTCTTTCTTGAGCTTCTGTGGGGCCACGACCTCCGGGCGGTAATCCGCAACCGCTGCCGAGGCGATAAACAGGTCGCAGGGAATAGCAGCTTCGCAGGCTGCCAACATGTCCCGGGCGCTGACTACGTCGATCCGCGTGACACGATCAGGGGTCGGCAAATGCACCGGGCCTGTGATCAACGTGACCCGTGCGCCTGCCTCGACCGCGGCTTCAGCCAACGCAAAGCCCATTTTTCCTGAGCTATGGTTGGTGATGTAGCGCACCGGGTCGATGTTTTCCTGGGTTGGGCCGGCGGTGATCAGCACGTGCTTGCCGGTCAGGGCCAGGTGCTGGAAGCACTCGGCGGCGCATTGCGCCAGGTCGGTGGCTTCGAGCATGCGGCCCAGGCCGACGTCGCCGCAGGCCTGGCTGCCGGACGCCGGGCCGAACACCTTGAGGCCGCGGGTTTGCAGGAGTTGGGTATTGGCTTGGGTGGCCGGGTCGCGCCACATGGCCTGGTTCATGGCCGGTGCGATAGCGACGGTGGCGTCGGTGGCCAATACCAGGGTGGTGAGCAGGTCATCGGCAATGCCCTGGGCCAGGCGGGCGATCAGGTCGGCTGTCGCCGGGGCGATCAGCACCAGGTCGGCCCATTTGGCCAGTTCGATATGGCCCATGGCGGCTTCTGCGGCCGGGTCCAGCAGGTCGAGGTGAACCGGGTGGCCGGACAGGGCCTGCATGGTCAGCGGGGTGATGAACTCGCTACCACCACGGGTCATGACCACGCGCACTTCGGCGCCCTGGTCCAGGAGCCTGCGAACCAACTCTGCGCTCTTGTAGGCGGCAATGCCGCCGCCGACGCCGAGAACGATGCGTTTCCGATACAGACGCTGCATTGGTTTGCCTTTCCAGTTCAGTGATGCCAGTTCAGTGACGCCTGCGATGACCCCTCCCCAGGTGAAATCGCCGGCAAAAAAGAGGGCCCTACGATAACACAGCGCCCGCCGGGCAACAGCGGAGCAGATACAGGGAGGTGGGATGAGTATTCGTGATTGGCCCGTGGCGGAGCGTCCGCGGGAGAAGTTATTGGACGGTGGCGCGGCGAGCCTGTCCGATGCCGAGCTGTTGGCGATCTTCCTGCGTACGGGAGTTGCCGGCCGAAGTGCGGTCGACTTGGCGCGCCATCTGTTGGCGCAATTCGGTGGCCTGCGCCCGTTACTGGAGGCCAGCCAGACGCTGTTCAGCCAGCATCTGGGGCTGGGCCCGGCGAAGTTCGCTCAACTGCAGGCGGTGCTGGAAATGTCCCGACGCCACCTGGCCGAGCGCTTGCGAGCTGACTCGGTGCTGGAGAGCCCGTTGGCCGTGCGCGAGTACCTCAAGGCGCTGCTGCGCCATGAGCCCCATGAGATCTTCGGCTGCCTGTTCCTGGATTCCAGGCATCGGGTGCTGGGGTTCGAGGTTATGTCCCAGGGCACCATCGACGCTGCGATTGTCTATCCGCGGCAAGTGGTCAAGCGCGCCTTGGCGTACAACGCGGCGGCGTTGATCCTGTGCCACAACCACCCGTCGGGGAGTGCGGAGCCCAGCGCGGCTGATCGAAAATTGACCAAGTTGCTGCAAAAGGCGCTGGATGTGGTGGATGTGCGGGTGCTGGACCACATCATCGTGGGCGATGGTGATCCGTTGTCGATGGCTGAATACGGTTGGCTGTAATAACCCCGCCTCTGTCTGTAGGCGCGAGCTTGCTCGCGAAAAACCTGAGGACCCCGCGGGGCTTCAGGCTTGCCGCGTCATCGTTGGCGATTTTCGCGAGCAAGCTCGCTCCTACAGGTGGGGGGCTTAGGGCTTGAGGCTGACCTTCGAGTAGTCCTGGCGGCCGAACGGGCTTACCTGGTACCCATCGATGTTCTTGCGGGTCAAGGCAAATGCCGTCGGGTGCGCCAGTGGCAGCCACAGTGCCTGCTGCTGAATCTGCGCCTGGGCCTGTTGATACAGCTTGCTGCGCACACCTTGCTCGCTGGTGGTTTTGCCGGCACTGATCAACTTATCCAGGGTGGCGTCGCAATAGCGGGCGAAGTTGGTGCCGGACTTTACAGCGGCGCAGGAGAACTGTGGCGTCAGGAAGTTATCCGGGTCGCCGTTGTCGCCGGCCCAGCCCATGAACAGCAAGTCGTGCTCGCCGGCCTTGGCGCGGCGGATCAACTCGCCCCATTCGATCACGCGAATCTCGGCCTGGATGCCAACCTTGGCCAGGTCGGCCTGCAACAGTTGGGCGCCGAGGTTCGGGTTGGGGTTGAGCAGGCTGCCGGTAGGGCGGGTCCATATCGTGGTTTTGAAGCCGTCCTTGAGCCCGGCGCGGCCCAGCAGCGCCTTGGCTTTGGCGAGGTCCTGCGGGTAGCCTGGCAACTCTTTGGCATAGCTCCAAGTGTTCGGCGGGTAGACACCATTGGCCGCTTCGGCGGTGCCTTCGAACACGGCCTTGAGGTAGCTGCCCTTATCAAAGGCCAGGTTGATTGCCTGGCGTACTTCGGGCTTGTCCAGCGGCGGGTGCTGGCTGTTGATGGCGACGAATGCGGTCATGAAGGCGGCGGTTTTTTCCACCTTCAGCGCCGGGTCTTTTTCGGCCTCGCTCACATCCAGGGGCTTGGGTGACAGGGCGATCTGGCATTCATCGCGGTGCAGCTTCTGCAGGCGTACGTTGGCGTCCGGGGTGATGGCGAAAATCAGGTTATCCACCGCCGGTTTGCCGGCGAAGTAGTCCGGGTTGGCCTTGTAACGCACCACGGCGTCTTTCTGGAAACGCACGAACACAAACGGGCCGGTACCGATGGGCTGGCTGTTGAACTTCTCGGGTGTGCCGGCCTTGAGCAATTTGTCGGCATATTCGGCCGGGTAGATCGAGGCAAAGCCCATGCTCAGCGCCGGCAGGAAGGTGGAGTCGGCGTGGTCGAGGGTAAAGCGCACGGTCAGCGGGTCAAGGGCGTCGATTTTCTTGACCAGTGTGGGCAATTGCAGGGATTGGGCGTGAGGAAAGCCGCTCTGGGCGATCTTGTGCCACGGGTTGGCCGGGTCGAGCATGCGCTCGAAGCTGAAGCGTACGTCTTCGGCGGTCAAGGTGCGGCTTGGGCTGAAATAGCTGGTGCGATGGAATTTCACATCGGGGTGCAGCTTGAAGGTGTACGTGAGCCCATCGGGCGATACTTCCCAGCTGTCTGCAAGGCTGGGTACCAACTTGCCACTGGCCGCGTCGAATTCCACCAGGCGGTTCATCAGCACGTCGGCCGAGGCGTTGGTGGTGGTCAGCGAATTGTACTGCACCACATCGAACCCTTCGGGGCTGGCCTCGGTGCAAACGCTCAAATTGGTGGCCGCAACGGCCACTGGCGCAATAAAGAGAGGGGCAAGCAATAGGGGTAGGGCAGCGAGGCGCATATTCGGTTTCCTGTGCAGATCGAAGGCCCATCTGCGAGTGCAGTCTGGAAAAAGCCTACCGTAGAGGTCTGATTGATAAATGACTAGCCCATTTTTGCCTGTGCTTTTGGCCAAAATGCTGTTTTGATGGCGCCTGCGCGTGTTGCGCCGTGCACTTCCCTGTGACCGCAGGCGTGGTAAATCATTCTGTGCGACGAGCGGTCGGCTGTTACAGGGGCCCCTCCTGGCAGCGGTTCAGGCACGTCTGGCCGAGATTTACGTTGCTAAAAGTACACAGGTTGTTGTTGCACTGGGGTCTTTCTGGTATAAAGCAGCGCTCTTTTCTAGGGGCCCGGTTCCTTCACTGTAGGTGTAGCCGGTAAGACCCTAAAGAAACGCGGCGCCTGGCGCCAAATGACTGAGAGATTAAGCGGCCAACCCATGCCGGGTTGGGCATGTGGTTTTAGAGGGCTGAGGCATGTCGAGAGTCTGTCAAGTTACCGGTAAGGGTCCGGTGACTGGGAATAACATTTCCCACGCAAATAACAAAACCCGTCGTCGTTTCCTGCCGAACCTGCAGCATCACCGCTTCTGGGTTGAAGAAGAGAAACGTTTTGTTCGCCTGCGTGTATCTGCTAAAGGCATGCGTATTATCGACAAGCGTGGCATCACTGTCGTGCTGGCCGAAATCCGTGCCGCTGGCAAGATCTAAGGAGCTCTATCATGCGTGAATTGATTCGAATGATCTCTAGCGCCGGTACTGGTCACTTCTACACTACCGACAAGAACAAGCGTACTACCCCGGACAAGCTCGAAAAGAAAATGTTCGACCCGCGCGTTCGCAAGCACGTGATCTACAAAGAAGGCAAAATCAAGTAATTGATTTTCTTCCTTGTGAAAAAAAGCCCGTATCTCACGATGCGGGCTTTTTTTTGCCTGATCGTTCCCACGCTCTGCTGATCGTTCCCACGCTCTGCGTGGGAATGCCCTCGCGGACGCTCAGCGTCCCGCTGTCGATCAATCAATGATCAGGCTTTCTCTTCAAACACCACATAGATCTTGCGGCACGCTTCCAGCACTTCCCAGGTACCGCTGAAACCGGCAGGGATCACAAAGCGGTCGCCGGCCCGCAGGGTCTTGGCATTCCCCTCTGCATCGCGCAACACCGACACGCCTTGCACGATCTCGCAGTACTCATGCTCGGTGTAGTTGACCTTCCACTGGCCCACTTCACCTTCCCAGACGCCAGCGTTCATCTGGCCGCATGGGCTGTTGTAGTGGTTGTAGAGTGTCTGCTCGGGATCGCCCTTGAGGATTTTCTCGGCGGCAGGGCGGTAACGTTCGGGGGCGGTGTTGGCTTGGCTGAAATCGACGATGTCCTGGATGCTCATGTGCATTTCCCGTCTGGCCTGCGGTTGGAGAGCCCAAAGTCTATGTTTATTAAAATGAACATCGCAAGGGCGTTTGCCACCGTTATGTCAAATATATTGAAACATCCCCAGCCGCTGGTTTAGGGTGGCAGCTGCCTTGAGCCGAACCGCAGGCTGGTCGGGCAAGCATTCGTGATGGCGCCGGGATAAACCTCCCAGGCCCTTGTATTCAATAAGAGGAGGACACTCGCATGACCACCCTGACCCGTGCCGACTGGGAACAACGCGCCAAGGCTCTGAAGATCGAAGGCCGCGCCTATATCAATGGCGAATACACCGCCGCCGTTTCCGGCGATACCTTCGAATGCATCAGCCCGGTGGATGGGCGCTTGCTGGCCACTGTCGCCAGCTGTGATGCCAGCGACGCCCAGCGCGCCGTAGAAAATGCGCGTGCCACTTTCAATTCCGGCGTGTGGTCGCGCCTGGCGCCGGCCAAGCGCAAGTCCGTCATGATCCGTTTCGCCGCGCTGCTCAAGGCTAACGCCGAAGAGCTGGCGCTGCTCGAAACCCTGGACATGGGCAAGCCCATCAGCGATTCCCTGAACATCGACGTCCCCGGCGCGGCGCAAGCCCTGAGCTGGAGCGGCGAGGCGATCGACAAGATCTACGACGAAGTCGCCGCCACGCCTCACGATCAATTGGGCCTGGTGACCCGCGAGCCCGTCGGCGTCGTGGGCGCCATCGTGCCGTGGAACTTCCCGCTGATGATGGCCTGCTGGAAACTCGGCCCGGCGCTGTCCACCGGTAACTCTGTCATCCTGAAGCCGTCCGAAAAATCCCCGCTGACTGCCATCCGCATTGCCGCGCTGGCCGTAGAGGCCGGTATTCCAAAAGGCGTGTTCAACGTGCTGCCTGGCTATGGCCACACCGTGGGTAACGCCCTGGCGGTGCATATGGACGTCGACACCCTGGTGTTCACAGGCTCCACCAAGATCGCCAAGCAACTGTTGATCCGCTCCGGCGAGTCGAACATGAAGCGTGTTTGGCTGGAAGCCGGTGGCAAGAGCCCGAACATCGTGTTTGCCGATGCGCCGAACCTGCAAGCGGCCGCCGAATCCGCCGCCAGCGCCATTGCCTTCAACCAGGGCGAAGTCTGCACCGCCGGCTCGCGTCTGCTGGTCGAGCGTTCGATCAAGGACACCTTCCTGCCGCTGGTGATCGAGGCCCTCAAGGGCTGGAAGCCCGGCAACCCGCTGGACCCAGCCACCACTGTGGGGGCCTTGGTGGATACGCAGCAAATGAACACCGTGCTGTCGTACATTGAAGCCGGCCATGCCGATGGCGCCAAGCTGGTCGCAGGTGGCAAGCGCACCCTGGAAGAGTCCGGCGGCACCTACGTCGAGCCGACGATTTTCGACGGCGTGACCAATGCCATGAAGATCGCCCAGGAAGAGATCTTTGGCCCAGTCCTGTCGGTGATTACTTTCGACAGCGCCGAAGAAGCCATCGCCATTGCCAACGACACCCAATACGGCCTGGCCGCAGCGGTGTGGACGGCGGATATCTCCAAGGCGCACCTGACGGCCAAGGCTCTGCGTGCCGGTAGCGTGTGGGTTAACCAGTACGACGGCGGTGACATGACCGCACCGTTCGGTGGTTTCAAGCAGTCGGGTAATGGCCGCGACAAGTCGCTGCATGCGTTCGACAAGTACACCGAACTGAAAGCGACCTGGATCAAGCTCTAAGCAACACCGCTGATCCCCTGTAGGAGCGAGCTTGCTCGCGAAGAACCTGAAGGCGCCGCGTTTATCCAGCATGAACGCGTCATCGTTAACGTTTTTCGCGAGCAAGCTCGCTCCTACAGTTCGTTTTGCAAACCAGAATTATCCACAGGAGCGTGGCAATGCGTTGGGCGACTTATTTCGCCGTGCTGGCCTCGGTACTCAGCGTTGGCTTGGCCCTGGGTGTCAGCATGCCGTTGGTATCCCTGCGTCTTGAAGGCTGGGGTTATGGTAGTTTCGCCATTGGCGTGATGGCGGCGATGCCGGCGTTCGGCGTGTTGCTGGGGGCCAAGGTCTCCAGCCGCATGGCGTCCTGGCTCGGCACTGCCAACCTGATGCGCCTGTGCCTGTGGGCCGGTGCGGTGTCCATCGGCTTACTGGCGATCCTGCCCAGCTACCCGGTGTGGCTGGTGCTCAGGCTGATGATCGGGGTGATCCTGACCATCGTATTCATCCTTGGCGAAAGCTGGATCAACCAACTGGTGGTCGAACAGTGGCGTGGCCGTCTGGTGGCGCTGTATGGCTGCAGCTACGCCTTGAGCCAGCTCTCGGGGCCGTTGCTGCTGGGCCTGATTGGCACCGACCATGACTACGGCTTCTGGGTCGGCGCGGGCCTTTTGGTGGTGGCGCCGCTGCTGTTGCTAGGGCGTACCGGGGCGCCGACAGCGGATTCGTTCAGCGTGACGTTTGGCGACCTGTGGCGCTTTTGCCTGGGCCTGCCAGCGATTGCCTGGGCCGTGGCGTTGTTTGCTGCTTTCGAAGCGATGATCCTGACGCTGTTGCCGGTGTACTGCTTGCAACAGGGCTTTACCGCCGAGATCGCCTTGGCGATGGTCAGCACGGTGGTGGTGGGTGATGCGTTGCTGCAATTGCCCATTGGCGCGCTGGCCGACTACCTGCCGCGCCGGACCTTGTTCCTGGCCTGTGCGCTGCTGTTGCTGGCGTCGAGCCTGGCGGTGCCGTTATTGATGCACACGTTGCTGATCTGGCCGGTGTGGGTACTGTTCGGCGCGAGTGCCGGTGGGTTGTTTACCTTGTCGCTGATTTTGATTGGCGAGCGCTACCGCGACGATGCGTTGGTGCGTGCCAACGCTCATGTGGCGCAGCTGTGGGGCATTGGCTGCCTGATCGGGCCGCTGGTGGCGGGAGCGGGCAGCCAGTGGATCAGTGGGCATGCGCTGCCGCTGCTGATGGCGGCGGGGGCGTTAGGGTTGGTGGTGCTATTGCTGCGCCAAGGGGCATTCGGCGCTACACAGCCGGCCTGACCTTGAAATGCAACCCATTGTAGGAGCGAGCTTGCTCGCGAAAAACCGGAGGACGCCGCGTTAAACCAGATGCGCTGCGTTATCGTTGACGTTTTTCGCGAGCAAGCTCGCTCCTACAGGGTTTTTTAGAGCATGCGTTCCAGGCCAATACTGGTGGCGAACCAGGCATTGAACCGCCGCCACCAACTGCCCGGTTCGCGGGTCAGGGTGTGCATCTGGCCGTTGTCTTCTGTCACCCACACCAACTGGCCGTCCTGCAGTTTGGCCTCATAGCTCAACGCTGGCGCCATACCTTCCAGAGCCAAGTTGCGTACGTGCTCGGCCAGCTCGGGGCTGTCCACCAGTACGCCGACTTCGGTATTCCACAGCACTGAGCGCGGGTCGAAATTGAACGAGCCGATAAACGACTTTTCTCGATCAAAAATCATCGCCTTGCTGTGCAGGCTGGAGTCCGAGCCGCGCCAGCTGCCATGCCGAAACAGGCGCGGGCCGCTGCTTGCGCTGGGGTCGCCGGGTTGCCTGCGCAGTTCATAGAGCTTCACTCCGTGCTCCAGCAACGCCTTGCGATACGGTGCGTAACCACCATGCACGGCCGGCACGTCGGTGGCTTCGAGGGCGTTGGTCAGCAGGCGCACCGAAACACCCGCATCGGCGCGCCCTGTGAGGTAGACCAGCCCAGGTTGGCCCGGCACGAAGTAAGCCGAAATCATGATCAGCTCATGGCTGACCCCCGCGAGCTCTGGCGCCAGCTGAGTGGTCAGCAGCAGTCGCGGGTCGGGGTCGGCCTTGGCCAGTACCTTGCTCGGTGCGTCCCACAGCGCCTGGTTCCAGGCCCAGATCAACTCGCGGCGCCAGATGTCCATGCGGGGTTGGGTCTGGTACGTGCGCAGGCGGTTATACAGCGCGTGGTTCTGCTGACGGGATTGGGCGAGGGAGGCCTCAAGGCGCCCGCGGGCGACGGCGAGGTCGACCTTGGAGGGTTTGTTCGAGACAAAGTCATCGATCGGCTTGCTCAGGGCGCTGTTCCAGTACTGGTCGAAGCTGTGACCCAATTGCTCGGCCACCGGCCCCACGCTGAGCATGTCGATGTCGGTGAAATTCAGGTTCGGTTCGGCGTCGAAATACTCGTCGCCCAGGTTGCGCCCGCCCACGATGGCCACGCTGTTATCGGCCAGCCACAGTTTGTTATGCATGCGCCGGTGTTGCAGTGACAGGTTGAATACCCGGCCCATGGCGCGTGTAACGCCGGTGCTGCGCCCTAGGTGCAGCGGGTTGAACAGGCGTATCTGCACCTTGGGGTGGGCGGCAAGGGTGGCGATGATCTGGTCGAGGCCATCGCTGGTGGTGTCGTCCAACAGAATGCGCACGCGCACCCCGCGGTCGGCGGCTTTGAGCAGTTCGTCCACGAGCATGCGTGTGCTGATGCCGTCGTGCACGATGTAGTACTGCAAGTCGAGGCTGGTCTGGGCGTTGCGGATCAACTCGGCGCGGGCCATGAAGGCCTCACTGCTGTTGGGCAGCAAGCGAAAGCCCGAGCGCCCTTGGTAGGGGGCGGCCTGGGCCTGGATCGAGCGACCGAACGAGGAGTCCTGCGCGGGCAGGGCATCGCTGGGGATGCGCGGGGTGTCGACCGTGGCGCAGCCGCCCAGGGCCAGGATGCCCAGCAGGCAAAACGGTAAAAGCCGTCGAATCATCAAGGAAACTGCTTCCAGGTCAGGGCGGTTGTGGCATATGACGGCAATTGCGTGGGAAAGGTCAGTCCGCCGTCTCTTCCAGCATCTTGCCAGCGGCTGCCCCCACCTTGCGCACGGCCTCTTCAATCTGCGCCGTTGGCTTGGCAGCGTAGTTCATGCGCAAGCAATTACGGTATTTGCCGGAGGCAGAAAAAATACTGCCTACCGCCACCTGTACGCCTTGTTCCACCAGCACGCGGTTGAGCTTCAAGGTGTCGAACCCTTCAGGCAGTTCGATCCACAGCATGAAGCTGCCCTGGGGCCGGCTGGCGCGCGTGCCAGCGGGGAAATAACGGCTGACCCAATCAAGCATCAAGTCGCGATTACGCTGGTATTGGGCGCGCATCCTGCGTAAATGCGGCTCGAAATGCCCGCCTTTGAGGAATTCGGCAATCGCAATCTGCGGCTGCGTGGCCGTAGAACCGGTGCTGATGTATTTCATGTGCAGCACCCGTTCCAGGTAGCGTCCCGGTGCGACCCAACCAATGCGCAGGCCGGGCGCCAGGGTTTTGGAGAAGGAGCTGCACAGCAGCACACGGCCGTCTTCATCGAAGGATTTAATGGTGCGCGGGCGTGGGTAGCTGTAGGCCAGTTCGCCATACACATCGTCTTCGATAATCGCCACGTCAAAGCGCTGTGCCAGGGTCAGCAAGGCGCGTTTGCGCGCTTCAGGCATGATGTATCCCAAGGGGTTGTTGCAGTTTGGGGTGAGCTGGATGACTTTGATCGGCCACTGTTCCAGCGCCAGTTCCAGGGCCTCCAGGCTGATGCCGGTGAGCGGGTCGGTGGGGATTTCCAGGGCTTTCATGCCCAGGCCCTTGAGGGTCTGCATGGCGCCGTGGAAGCTGGGGGAATCCACCGCGACGATATCGCCGGGCTCACAAATCGCGTGAATGCTGGCGGAGAGGGCTTCGTGGCAACCGGTGGTGATCACGATGTCTTCGGCGCTCAGTTGGCAGCCGGAGTCCAATGACAGCCGGGCGATTTGCTCACGCAGTTCCATACAGCCGAGGATGTTGTCGTAATACAGCCCCGGCAGGTCTTGGCGGCGGCTGACACGGGCGAGGCTACGCAGCAGCGGCTTCAAGGTGGGCGACAGTACATCTGGCATGCCGCGGCCCATCTGTATGACGTCTTTGCGCGGCACCGCACGAATCAGTTCCAGCACCAGGTCCCACTGGGAAATTTCCACTGGCCGTTGGGCCGGGCGACCTATCTCGGGCAGCGCCGGCAGTTCACGGCCCACCGGCACAAAATAGCCCGACTTGGGCTTGGGCGTCGCCAGGCCGTTGTCTTCGAGCAACCGATACGCTTGCTGCACGGTGCTCAGGCTCACCCCATGTTCCACACTCAAGGCCCGCACTGAAGGCAGCCGATCGCCCGGCCGATAGAAGCCCTGTTCGATGCGGGTGCCGAGCAATTCGGCGAGGTTGACGTAAAGGGTCATGCTGCTCACTCCCGAGGGACCAGTACAGATAGAGGCAAAATACAGGATTCAGCCACGCAGAGGGAGTATCTGTATGGGTTTAATAAAAGTTGGCTGAATCTGTCATGGTTCTGGCCGCCCGCGCATGCTGGTCACTCAAGGCAACAGGCCAATGAGGGGCAGTCAAATGAGCGGCATGAGCGATGTACGGCTGGCGTTACGCAGTCAGGAACTGGAAGCGGGGCAGGAGCAGGTGATCACTGCCCCGGCGCCTGGCCGCTGGAGTCTGTTCTGGCGCCGTCGTCATACGCGCAAGGCCCTGCTGGACCTGAGCCGCGAGCAGTTACGCGACATCGGGCTGACCGCCGAACAGGCGCGCCGTGAGGGCTTGAAACCCTTCTGGCGCGATTGATCAGAGCAGTTCTTTGAGGCGGTGCCAGAGCATTCCCAGGGCCAGCAGCGGCGAACGCAGGTGTTTGCCACCGGGGAAAGTGATGTGTGGCACTTGGGCGAACAGATCGAAGCGCCCCTGTTGCTGGCCGCTGATGGCCTCGGCCAACAGCTTGCCCGCCAGGTGCGTGGCGTTGAGGCCATGGCCGGCATAGGCCTGGGCGTAATACACGTTGGGTTGATCGGGCAGGCGGCCAATCTGCGGCAGGCGGTTGGCGCCGATGCCGATCATGCCGCCCCATTGGAAGTCGATTTTCACGTCAGCCAATTGGGGGAATACCTGCAGCATCTTCGGCCGCATGTAGGCGCCGATATCCTTGGGGTCTCGACCGGAGTAGTGGCAGGCGCCGCCGAACAACAGGCGACGGTCGGCGGACAGGCGGAAGTAATCCACCGTCACGCGCTGGTCACACACCGCCATGTTCTGCGGCAACAGGCTGGTGGCCTGCGCTTGGCTCAAGGGCTCGGTGGCAATGATGTAGCTGCCGGCGGGCAGCACCTTGCCGCTCAGTTGCGGGTTGAGACCGTTCAGGTAAGCGTTGCAGGCCAGTACCAGGGTCTTGGCGCGCACAGTGCCTTGGGCGGTATGCACCTTGACCTCAGGCCCATAGTCGATGCGGGTCACTTGGGATTGCTCGTACAGCGCCACGCCCAACTGCTGGGCGACGGCAGCCTCACCCAGTGCCAGGTTCAGCGGGTGCAGGTGGCCGGAACCCATGTCGATCATGCCGCCTACATAGCGATCGGAGCCGATGACCGTGCCCATCTCGCTGGCTTGCAACAGGCGCACTTCGTGGCGGTAACCCAGGCTGCGAAGCTCTTCGGCATCTTCGGCCAAGCCTTTCAGGTCGCGGGGTTTGTTGGCCAGGTCGCAGTAGCCCCAGGTCAGGTCACAGGGGATCTGGAAGCGCTCTACACGTTCGCGCACGATCTCCACGGCTTCCAGGCCCATCAGCTTCATCTGGCGCACACCGTCGCTGCCGATCACCTGGGTGAACTGATCCAGCCCGTGGCCGACACCGCGAATCAACTGGCCGCCATTGCGCCCGCTGGCGCCCCAGCCGATCTTGCGCGCCTCCAGCAACACCACGCGAAAGCCGCGCTCGGCCAATTCCAGGGCGGTGTTGAGCCCGGAGAACCCCCCGCCGATCACACAGACATCGGCGTTCACCTCACCCGTCAGCGTCGGGTAATCCGGTTGCGGCACGCTGCTGGCAGCGTAGTAGGAAGCGGTGTGCCGGGCGCTGGCGGTCATGGGAACCTCCCTGTCTGGAAAATTTGACGCAGGATACAGTGGTCGCACGACGCTGTCTGCGCGGGGCGTTTTGCGTCAGAATCCACGTCTATTCGCCGTTCGGTATGGGTTTCGATGAGTTGCAACAGTCAGAAAATCAGCGCGCTGCGTCGCCAGATTCCTTCGTTCGAGTGCGTCCCGGGTTGCCACGACTGCTGTGGGCCGGTGACCACCTCGCCCGAGGAAATGTCGCGCCTGCCGCGCAAGACCGCCGCCGAGCAAGAGGCGGCGATGGACGAGCTGAACTGCGTGCACCTGGGGCCCAAGGGTTGCACGGTGTACGACGAGCGGCCACTGATCTGTCGCCTGTTCGGCACCACCAAGACCTTGCCGTGCCCCAATGGCCGCCGGCCGGTGGAGTTGATTCATCCGCGGGTGGAGAAGCAGATTCATGAGTACATGGCGAGCACCCGGCAGGTGCTGGTCTAGCGGATGTACTCGGTTAAAACTGTGGGAGCTGGCTTGCCTGCGATAGCGGTGGGTCAGCTAGCACCTATGCCTCTGAACCGACGCTATCGCAGGCAAGCCAGCTCCCACATTTGACCGTGTTGTGTCAGTGGGTCAGTCAGGGATCGGTAGGTTCAGGCTCTCTTTCACCTCTTCCATCACGATATAGCTCTTGGATTCGCGCACATGGGGGAGTTTGAGCAGGATATCGCCCAGCAATTTGCGGTACGACGCCATCTCGGAAATGCGCGCTTTCACCAGGTAGTCGAAATCCCCCGACACCAGGTGGCACTCCAGCACATGGGGTAGTTTCAGCACCGCGCGACGAAATTCTTCAAAGGTGTCACCCGACTTGTAATCCAGGCTGATCTCGACAAATACCAGCAAACTTCCCTTCAAATGCTGGGGATTGAGCCGTGCGTTGTAGCCCATGATGATCCCTTCGCGCTCCAGGCGCCGCACGCGTTCGGTACAGGGCGTGGTGGACAGCCCGACCTTTTCCCCCAGCTCCGTGAACGAGATGCGCCCGTCGGTTTGCAGGATGCGCAGGATATTGCGGTCGATCTTGTCCAGCTCCCGCTTGGTCTGGGTGTTGGTACGCATAGGGGATACGCCTCTGTCAAAAGGGTTTTTGCCAAGAATTGTCGCCAAATATAGGCATTTATATAGTGAAATGCACTGCCGATTGTTTTTTACACTGCGCCCATCATTGCTCGAATAACACACGTCAGCGGCCAAGCCCGCGATGAGGATATAAAAATGCGCGTTCTGGTCTTGGGTAGCGGCGTCATTGGGGTGACCAGTGCCTACTATTTGGCGCGGGCCGGCTTCGACGTTGTGGTGGTTGATCGTCAGCCTGCCGCTGCCATGGAAACCAGTTTCGCCAACGCCGGCCAGGTGTCCCCTGGCTACGCCTCGCCATGGGCCGCGCCGGGTGTGCCGCTCAAGGCCATCAAATGGCTGCTTCAGCGCCACGCGCCGCTGGCGATCAAGGCCACCGCCGATATCGATCAATACTTGTGGATGGCGCAGATGCTGCGCAACTGCACGGCCAGCCGCTATGCGGTGAACAAGGAGCGCATGGTGCGCCTGTCCGAGTACAGCCGCGACTGCCTCGACGAGCTGCGCGCCGAGACCGGCATTGCCTACGAAGGCCGCAGCCTCGGGACCACCCAATTGTTCCGCACTCAGGCCCAGCTCGACGGCGCCGCCAAGGACATCGCCGTGCTGAAAGAGTCCGGCGTGCCGTTCGAATTGCTCGACCGCGCCGGCATTGCCCGGGTTGAACCGGCCCTGGCCAGCGTCACCGATATCCTCGCTGGTGCCCTGCGCCTGCCCAACGACCAGACGGGCGATTGCCAGATGTTCACCACCCGTCTGGTCGACATGTGCAAACAGTTGGGCGTGGAATTTCGCTTCGAACAAGACATCCAGCGCCTGGACTACGCAGGCGACCGCATCAACGGTGTGCTGATCGACGGCAAGCTGGAAACCGCCGATCGCTATGTCCTGGCCCTCGGCAGTTACTCGCCCAAGCTGCTCAAGCCACTCGGGATCAAGGCACCGGTGTACCCGCTCAAGGGTTATTCGCTGACTGTGCCGATCACCAACCCGGCAATGGCGCCGACCTCGACCATTCTCGATGAGACCTACAAAGTCGCGATCACCCGTTTCGACAACCGCATTCGCGTCGGTGGCATGGCTGAAATAGCCGGTTTTGACCTGTCGCTGAACCCGCGGCGACGCGAAACCCTGGAGATGATCGTCAACGACCTTTATCCTCAGGGCGGCGATCTGGCCCAAGCCAGTTTCTGGACCGGCCTGCGCCCGACCACCCCAGACGGCACACCGATTGTGGGTGCCACGCCGTTCAAGAACCTGTTCCTGAACACAGGCCACGGTACCCTCGGTTGGACCATGGCCTGTGGTTCCGGTCGCTTGCTGGCCGACCTGATGGCGAAAAAAACGCCGCAGATCAGCGCCGCAGGCCTCGATATTTCCCGTTATGGCAACCACCAGGAGTCCGCACAACATGTCAATCCAGCGCCAGCTCACCAATGAGCGCATGAGCCAGATCGTTGTCCACAGCGGTACCGTGTACCTGGCAGGGCAAGTCGGCGACGATATGAGCGCCGGGATTGAACAACAGACCCGTGAAACCCTGGCCAATATCGAGCGTTTGCTGGACCTTGCCGGTACTGACAAGACCAAGTTGCTGTCGGTGACGATCTATTTGAAGGATATCGACGCCGACTTCGCCCTGATGAACGCGGTATGGGACAAATGGCTGCCCAAAGGCGTCGCCCCGGCCCGCGCTACCGTGCAAGCCAAGCTGTGCGAACCCGAGATTCTGGTAGAGCTGTCTGTCGTGGCTGCGCTGCCTTAACAACGATCCCTCTCCCGGTGCCGAGGTTGTTGGTCGGCACCGGTTTTTTTTACTTTGCTGCCTAGAAGCCTGCCGCCATGCGTCCAGCCCGTGCCCTGATCGACCTCCAAGCCCTGCGCCATAACTACCAATTGGCCCGAGAAGTCACCGGGGCCAAGGCCCTTGCCGTGATCAAGGCCGATGCCTACGGCCATGGTGCGGTGCCCGTGGCCCAGGCGCTGGAAGCCGAAGCTGACGGGTTTGCCGTGGCGTGCATCGAGGAAGCGCTGGAACTGCGCGCCGCCGGCATTCGTGCGCCGGTGTTGTTGCTGGAAGGTTTTTTCGAAGCTGACGAGTTGCCGCTGATCATCGAGCAGGATTTTTGGTGCGTGGTGCATTCGTTGTGGCAGTTGGAGGCCATCGAACAGGCGCGCCTGAGCAAACCGCTCACAGTGTGGCTGAAGCTGGACTCGGGCATGCACCGTGTGGGCCTGCACCCCAAGGATTACCAGGAGGCCTATCAGCGCCTGCTGGCCAGCGGCAAAGTGGCGAAAATTGTGTTGATGAGCCATTTTGCCCGCGCCGATGAGCTCGATTGCGTCAGCAGCAACGAACAAGTAACGGTCTTCGAGGCGGCGCGCCAAGGGCTGGCCGCTGAGGTCAGCCTGCGTAACTCGCCGTCTGTATTGGGCTGGCCAAGCGTGTCCAGCGACTGGGTGCGCCCCGGTATCATGCTGTACGGCGCAACGCCCTTTGGCGAAGACCAGGCCCTTGCTGCACGCTTGCAGCCGGTGATGACGCTGGAGTCCAAAGTGATCTGCGTGCGCGAATTGCCAGCCGGTGAGCCGGTGGGCTACGGCGCCAGGTTCGTTACGCCCAAGCCGATGCGCGTCGGTGTGGTTGCCATGGGCTATGCCGACGGTTACCCGCGCCATGCGCCCACCGGCACACCGGTGCTGGTGGCTGGCCAGCGTAGCCGGTTGCTGGGGCGCGTGTCCATGGACATGCTGTGTGTCGACCTCACCGACTTGCCCCAAGCGGGCCTTGGTTCCACTGTGGAACTGTGGGGCAAGCACATCCTCGCCAGTGACGTTGCCGTCGCCGCCGAGACCATCCCCTATCAGATTTTTTGCAACCTGCGCCGAGTGCCAAGGCTCTATTGCGGCGCTTAGCCGCCGGCAACGAACCGAGCAGGCCGGGATTTAGGCCCAAGTGTTGTAAATACTGAACGCTGTCGCCATGATAACGCTCAATTACAACAAAGCCTGAATCCTAGGAGGCTCCTGCATTGGACGTCGGCGAACGACTGCAATCCATCCGTAAACTCAAAGGTCTTTCCCAGCGTGAGCTCGCCAAGCGTGCGGGTGTCACCAACAGCACCATTTCGATGATCGAGAAAAACAGCGTCAGCCCCTCGATCAGCTCCCTGCGCAAGGTGCTGGGCGGTATCCCCATGTCCATGGTCGAGTTCTTCTCCGAGGAAGTCCTCCAGGAAATACCGACGCAGATCGTCTATAAAGCCAATGAGCTGATCGACATCTCTGACGGTGCCGTCACCATGAAACTGGTGGGCCGGGCGCGCCCGAGCCGGGCCATCGCGTTTCTCACCGAGATCTACCCGCCAGGTGCCGACACGGGCGAAGAAATGCTCACCCATGAAGGCGAGGAAACCGGGATTCTGGTGGAAGGTCGCCTGGAGTTGGTGGTCGGCCTTGAAACTTTTGTGCTCGAGGCGGGCGATAGCTACTACTTTGAAAGTACCAGGCCCCATCGTTTTCGCAATCCGTTCGACGTGCCAGCGCGACTAATCAGCGCAGCCACACCCGCGAACTTTTAAGAATAGAGGCGCCCTGCCAGCGTTGCAGAGGTTCCCGCAGCTGTACACCGTGAGGCCGAATCTCCCTTTATTTAATAGGGTTGTTTCGGCCGGGCGGGCTAACCGTTATACTTTCGCCGCCTGCGAAACCGTGGCCGCAGGCGTGAATAGCCACCATTGAGGGTGAACGCGTGAACCTAATTATGAAAATGCTGGCTGCACCAGCAACCGTACTGGCCCTATGGGCTGTCAGCGCTCAAGCTGCGACCAATGATGACATTGCCAAGCGCCTGGAGCCTGTGGGCCAGGTTTGCGTCCAGGGCCAGGAATGCAAGGGCATGGAAGTCGTCGCGACTGCGGGCGGCAGCGGCGGTGCGAAAACGCCGGACGATATCATCGCCAAGCACTGTAACGCTTGCCACGGCAGCGGCCTTTTGGGTGCGCCGAAAATTGGCGACACCGCCGCATGGAAAGAACGCGCCGACCATCAAGGTGGCCTCGATGGCATCCTGGCCAAGGCCATCACCGGTATCAACGCCATGCCGCCCAAAGGCACCTGCGCTGACTGCTCGGACGACGACCTCAAGGGTGCGATCAAGAAGATGTCCGGGCTCTAATCGGCCGATCTTCGCCAAAAATGCCGCTTACGAGCGGCTTTTTTGTGCCCGTAATTTAGGTATTGAGGCTGTTCATTGCAGCAAAGACCCGGCAAGCTCGGTCCAACTCCAATTCATGGAATGTTCGGGAGCAGTCGGATGGTGCAGTTGTGTTCAATCGAGCAAGCAGTTGACGACGTACTGGCGCGGTTGCCGGCGCATATCCACATGGGCATGCCGCTGGGGCTGGGCAAGCCCAATTTGTTCGTCAACGCGCTGTACCGGCGCATCGCCAAGTTGCCGGAGCGGGCGCTGACTATCTACACCGCGTTGAGCCTGGGTCGCCCGACGATGGGGGATGGCTTGCAGAAACGCTTTCTCGAACCCTTTATCGAACGGGTGTTTGGCGACTACCCCGAACTGGACTTTCTCGCCGACCTGCACAAGGGCAGCCTGCCGAAGAATATCCGTGTGCAGCAATTCTTCATGCAGCCGGGCAGCCTGCTCCACAGCGCCGCGGCGCAGCAGGATTATGTCAGCAGCAACTACAGCCATGCCGCCCGCGACATCAACGCCGCCGGCCTGAACCTGGTGGCGCAGTTGGTTGCCAGTAGCAGCGAGCATCCCGACCGTCTGAGCCTGAGCTGCAACCCGGATATCACCCTCGACCTGATGCCCATGATCGCCAAGCGCCGCGCGGCCGGGGAGACCATCCTGGTCGTTGGCCAGGTCCATAGCGATTTGCCCTACATGCCCGGCGATGCCGAACTTGGCATGGATGAGTTCGACTACCTGCTGGATGAAAAGGACAGCACCACGTTGTTTTCCACCCCGAACATGCCGGTGGGCTTTCAGGACCATTTTATCGGCCTGCATGCCAGCACCCTGGTGCGTGATGGCGGTACGTTGCAGATCGGTATCGGTTCCATGGGCGATGCGCTGACGGCTGCCTTGCTGGCGCGCCAGGCCGACAACGAAGCCTATCGCCTGTTGCTCACCGACTTGGATGTGTACCAGTGGGCGCCGTTGATCAGCCGCGAAGGCGGTGTCGAGCCGTTTGCCCGTGGCCTTTACGGTTGCAGCGAGATGTTCGTCAACGGCCTGCTGGTATTGGCCGATGCCGGGATTGTGCGGCGCAAGGTCTACCCGGATGTGGCGACCCAGACGCAGGCCAACGCGGGCACCCTGGACGACGCCGCGCAACCCGACGGCGTGGCGATCCATGGTGGTTTCTTCCTGGGGCCACGCAGCTTTTACCAGCGCTTGCAGGAAATGCCCCACGCCAAGCGCCAGGCATTCAACATGACCCGCATCAGCTACATCAACGAGCTGTACGGGCAGGAAGAACTCAAGCGCCTGCAGCGCCTGGATGCGCGGTTTATCAACAGCGCGATCATGGTCACCTTGCTCGGCGCTGGCGTGGCCGATCAGTTGGAAGACGGTCGCGTGCTCAGTGGCGTGGGCGGGCAATACAATTTCGTGGCCCAGGGGCATGCGCTGGAAGGCGCTCGCTCAATCCTGATTTTGCGCAGCTGGCGCGAGTCGGCGGGGGAGGTCAGTTCCAATATCGTCTGGGAGTACGGCCACTGCACCATTCCCCGGCACCTGCGGGATATTGTCATTACCGAATACGGCATTGCCGACTTGCGCGGTCAGACGGATGCCAAGGTGATCGAAGCGCTGCTGAACATCACTGATTCCAGGTTCCAGCACGACTTGATTGAACAGGCGCAAAAGGCCGGCAAATTGCCCAAGGATTTCCAGCTGGATCCGCGTTTTGCCGACAACACGCCAGAGCGGCTTCAGGCGATTCAGGCCAGGCATCGTCGCCTGTTCCCGGAATACCCCTTGGGCAGCGACTTCACGGATGAGGAACGGGATTTGTTGCGGGCGCTGAACTGGCTCAAGAGCAAATTCAAGCTCACGGAGATTCTGGAGTTGGGCAAGGCGGCACTCGACGCGCCGGAGCCGGAGGCATTTCCCAAGCATTTGCAGCGCATGCACCTGGATAAGCCGGAGGGCATCAAGGAGGACCTGTATCAACGCTTGCTGCTTGCCGGCCTGCAGGCCACCGCCCACTGATAGGCCAACGCAAAACCCAATGTGGGAGCTGGCTTGCCTGCGATGAGGGTCTTTCAGTCGACACCTCTGTCGCCTGATACACCGCTATCGCAGGCAAGCCAGCTCCCACATTTAGTTAGTGATTACTCGATAAAGGTCACGACACCACCGGCCAGCGACTTCACCCGCGCCAGCGACTCAACCCGATAACCCTGAGCATCCAGTTCCGCACGCCCACCCTGGAACGACTTCTCGATCACAATGCCCAGGCCGGCTACGGTCGCGCCAGCCTGCTTGATGATCGAGATCAGCGCCTGGGATGCCTTGCCGTTGGCCAAAAAGTCATCGATCACCAGCACGCGGTCGCTGCTGGTCAGGTGGCGCGGGGAGATCGCCACGGTGCTTTCGGTTTTCTTGGTGAAGGAATACACCGTGGCCGACAGCAGGTTTTCCGTGAGGGTCAAGGATTGCTGCTTGCGGGCGAAGATCACCGGCACGCCCAGGTTCAGCCCGGTCATGATGGCCGGGGCAATGCCCGAGGCTTCGATGGTGACGATCTTGGTGATGCCCGAATCCTTGAACAGTGCGGCGAACTCGTCGCCGATCAGTTTCATCAGCGCCGGGTCGATCTGGTGGTTCAAAAAGGCGTCAACCTTGAGGACCTGATCGGAAAGCACGATGCCTTCTTCGCGAATTTTCTTGTGCAGTGCTTCCACGGAAAGCTTCCTCTAATGGCGCGTTGTGCGCCGAAAGTAGATTAAAAAGTAGTCGATTCTAGCGCTTTAGCATCGCGCGTATATCCGCCAAGGCGGTGTTGCCGCGAACGGCCTTCACCTCGGTGGGGGTGTCGTCATTGCCTTCCCAGGCCAGGTCGTCCGGCGGCAGTTCATCCAGAAACCGGCTGGGGGCACAATCGATGATTTCACCGTATTGCTTGCGCTTGGCGGCAAAGGTGAAGGCCAGGGTCTGACGTGCGCGGGTAATGCCCACGTAGGCCAGGCGGCGTTCTTCCTCGATGGTGTCGGCTTCGATGCTGGAGCGGTGCGGGAGGATTTCCTCTTCCATGCCCATGATGAACACGTAGGGAAATTCCAGGCCCTTGGACGCATGCAAGGTCATCATCTGCACGCCTTCGGCGCCGTCTTCCTCTTCTTGCTGACGCTCGAGCATGTCGCGCAACACCAGCTTGCCGATGGCGTCCTCGACGGTCATTTCGCCGTCTTCGTCTTTTTCCAGGGTGTTCTTCAGCGCTTCGATCAGGAACCAGACGTTGCCCATGCGGTAATCCGCGGCCTTGTCGCTGGAGCTGTTGGTGCGCAGCCAGTTTTCATAGTCGATGTCCATGACCATGCTGCGCAGGGCGCTGATCGGGTCTTCGCCGGCGCACTGCTCGCGCACCTTATCCATGAAGCGCTTGAAGCGTGACAGGCGATCGGTGAAGCGCGTGTCCAGGTGTTCGCCCAGGCCGATTTCGTCGGTGGCGGCGTACATCGAGATCTTGCGTTCGGTGGCGTAGTTGCCGAGCTTTTCCAGGGTCGTCGAGCCGATTTCCCGGCGTGGCACGTTGATCACGCGCAGGAAGGCGTTGTCGTCGTCCGGGTTCACGATCAGCCGGAAGTAGGCCATCAGGTCTTTGACTTCCTGGCGTCCGAAAAAGCTGTTGCCGCCCGACAGGCGATACGGCACCTGGTGGTGCTGCAGTTTCAGCTCGATCAGCTTGGCCTGGTAGTTGCCGCGATACAGGATCGCAAAGTCGCTGTAGGGCCGGTCGGTGCGCAAGTGCAGGCTGAGGATTTCCACGGCCACGCGCTCGGCTTCGGCGTCTTCGTTGCGGCAGCGGATCACACGGATCTCGTCGCCATGGCCCATCTCGCTCCACAGTTGTTTTTCAAACTCGTGGGGGTTGTTGGAGATCAGCACGTTGGCGCAGCGCAGGATACGGCTGGTGGAGCGGTAATTCTGCTCCAGCATCACCACTTTCAAGGAGGGGTAGTCTTCCTTGAGCAGCATCAGGTTTTCCGGGCGGGCGCCGCGCCAGGCGTAGATCGACTGGTCGTCGTCGCCCACCACGGTGAACTGGTTGCGCGTGCCGATCAGCAACTTCACCAGCAGGTATTGGCTGGCGTTGGTGTCCTGGTATTCGTCCACCAGCAGGTAGCGTACCTTGTTTTGCCACTTTTCCAGGATGTCCTTGTGTTCCTGGAACAGCTTGACCGGCAGCAGGATCAGGTCGTCGAAGTCCACCGCGTTGAACGCCTTGAGCGTGCGCTGGTAGTGGGTGTAGACGATGGCGGCGGTCTGTTCCTTGGGGTTGCGCGCGGCTTCCAGGGCTTCGGCGGGCAGGATCAGGTCGTTTTTCCAGGCGCCGATCATGTTCTTGATCTCGTCGACGCCGTCGTCGCCCGCGTATTCCTTCTGCATGATGTCGGTCATCAAGGCCTTGACGTCGGTCTCGTCGAAGATCGAGAAGCCCGGCTTGTAGCCCAGCCGCACATGCTCCTTGCGGATTATATTCAGGCCCAGGTTGTGGAAGGTACACACGGTGAGGCCACGGCCTTCGCCACCCTTGAGCAGGGTGCCGACGCGCTCTTTCATTTCTCGCGCCGCCTTGTTGGTAAAGGTCATGGCGACGATGTACTGGGCGCGGATGCCGCAGTTCTGGATCAAGTGCGCGATCTTGCGGGTGATCACGCTGGTCTTGCCGGAGCCTGCACCGGCGAGCACCAATAGAGGGCCGCCGACGTAGTTCACGGCTTCTTGCTGCCGGGGATTGAGTCGGGACATACGGAATTTTAGGGGTCGTTGTTCAAAAGGGCGGGCATTTTAACAGGCTGGAAAGATTCTGCTGCCATAGAACGACGGTGTGACGTACCACTCGATCTAAATTTGCCGGTTTTGCTACTTTGCCGCAGGATGTGGAGGAATATCCGAGACGATTATTTACAGTCTGCGCATTTGATAACAACTATCATTTGTCATCCTTTGTCATTGTCAGGCCGCACGTCATAATGGCACCGCTAATGAAATTTTGCAGAGTCTAGGGAGTTAGCGTGTCTACGCCTGTCGAACCCTTGCGTTTGCTGCTGCTGGCCGATGAGCCCGAGTGGGCAGCGTTGTTGCGCGAGTGCCTGGCGCCGATGGGCGAAGGGGCTGTGCTGATCAGTGCGCCCAACTGGGACTCGGTGAGCCGCCTGTTCGATGACGACCAGGGTGCTGTGTTATTGACCACGCCCAGCCTGCAGCCCGGCCCCGGCCGGTGCAGCCTGCCGTGTGTATTACTGCTGGAGCAGGAGCCACTGGTGTCGCCGCTGGGTGTCAGCGATTGGTTGGTGCTGGAGGCATTGGACGCCGACACATTGCGCCGCTGCCTGCGCCATGTGCGCGAGCGCGGCGTGCTGGAGAACACCTTGCAGCGCCTGGCCGAGCAGGACCCGCTCACCGGTATCGCCAACCGCCAGGGCTTCCAGACCTTGCTGGCCGCGCGCTTGGCAGAAAACGACGGCCGCGGCCTGGCCCTCGGTCACCTGGACCTGGACAATTTTCGTCACGCCAACGATGCCCTCGGCCATCAGGCGGGCGACCGGTTGATCCTGCAAGTGGTGTCGCGGCTCAAGAGCCAGCTCGAAGCCGGGGACCAACTGGCGCGCCTGGGCAGCGATGAGTTTGCCTTGCTGATTGATACCCGCCGGGCGCCCCAGCGCGCCGAATGGATGGCCGAGCGCATCACTGAAGTGATGGCCGAACCCTATTGGGTAGATGGCGAAAGCCTGTTGATCGGTTGCAGCCTGGGCATGGCCCATGCCCGAGCCCGTGCGGGCGCCGACCCGTTGATGTGGCACGCCCATATCGCCATGCAGCAGGCCAAAAGCACCCAGGGCTGCACCTTTCATATCTTCAATGAACGCATCAACCGCAACGCCCGCAGCCTGGCCGACTTGGAAAGCGAGCTGCGCCGGGCCTTGCGCCGCGATGAGTTGGAGCTGCATTACCAGCCGCGCCTGGACCTGGACGACGGCCATATCGTTGGCCTCGAAGCCCTGGTGCGCTGGCGCCACGGCGAGCGGGGCCTGTTGCCGCCCAGCGAATTCGTGCCGCTGGCCGAACAGAGTGGCCTGATCGTGCCATTGGGTTACTGGGTGATCTCCCGCGCCCTGCGCGACATGCAAGACCTGCGTGAACGCGGCCTACCGCCGCTGCACATGGCGGTCAACCTGTCGTTTCGCCAGTTTCAGGACAGCCAGTTGCTGTCCACCCTCAGCCGCCTGATTGCCGAGCGCGGCGTGGAAGCGCAATGGCTGGAGTTCGAACTGACCGAAACCGCCGTGATGCGCCGCAGCGACCTGGTCAAACAGACCATGGATGCCCTTGGAAGGCTGGGTGTGCGGTTTTCCCTGGATGACTTCGGCACCGGTTTCTCGTCGTTTGTGCACCTCAACAGCCTGCCGATTGCCTTGTTGAAGATCGACAAGAGTTTTGTCGGCGGCATGGAAGAGCGCGAAGAAAACCGCAAGCTGGTGCACGCCATGATCAACCTGGCCCACAACCTCAACCTGGAAGTGGTGGCCGAAGGCGTGGAAACCCCCGAGCAGCTTGAGCTTTTGCGCTTGTTTGGGTGCGACCAGGTCCAGGGTTACCTGATCAGCAAGCCGTTGCCCTTGCCAGAACTGGTGGAATACCTGCTGTTCGGGCAAAGCCAGCAGGCGCTGTTGGGTTAAGCCTTTAAAGTGGTCCAAATGTGGGAGCTGGCTTGCCTGCGATAGCGGCCTGCCAGCCGACGCCTATCTACCTGACACCCCACAATCAAACTGTGGGAGCGCGAAGGCGGCCTGATAGGCGACACAGCTATACCGAATACATATCCATTCCTGCGGTAACGGCCACTTAGGGTTCCGCCCTGACGGCGGCTCACTTTTGAAAAAGCGCAAAAGTAAGCAAAACGCTCTTGCCCCACCACTCGGCACCTCGCTTAGGCTCGGTGTGCCCGAACACAGGCTTGAATTCGTGGGCCGCCGCCACGCGCCATCCATGGCGCGGGGCGGCTAACCCGGCGTCCTGCCGGGTTACCCACGAATTCAAGCCTGCGTTCGGCCAGCGTGGTTTAACGGGGCGCCTAAGATCAAAAGCAGATCAAGAGCGACTCGCTTCGCATCGTGGTTACCGTCTGCTGTTACAACCCACAAAGTTGTGTAGATCCTATGCTGCGATGGCGGTGTTGGATTCACTACCGCTATCGCAGGCAAGCCAGCCTCCACATGGACCGCGTGCATTCGCTAGTCAGCCAGTGCCGCTTGGAATCCAACAGGAGCATCCGGCTCCTGCCGAATCATCCGTTTCATCTTCGCCTCAAACGCCCAGGTCAGGCTCACCGCTGCACACGCCAGGCCCAGTGCCAGGCCCCACCAGACGCCGGTTGGCCCCCAGCCCAGGGTGAACGCCATCAACCAGGCCGACGGTGCACCAATCAGCCAATAGCAACCCAGCCCCACCAGGAAGGTGGTCTTGGCGTCCTTCAAGCCACGGATACAACCCATGGCGATGGTCTGCACGCCGTCGAACAATTCGAACCAGGCAGCGACGGCCAGTAGGCTCACTGCCAGCACGATGACGTCATGGAATGCCGGGTCGTCATGGTCGAGGAACAGTCCGATCAGCGGGTCGGAAAACAGCCACAGCACCGCGGCAAACCCCAACATCACCATGGCGCCGAACCCTATGCCGACCCGTCCGGCCAAGCGTGCTTGCAGCAACTGCCCGGCGCCGTAGTGCTGACCGATGCGCATGGTCACCGCGTAGGACATCCCCGCCGGCACCATGAAGGCCACCGAGACAATCTGCAGGGCGATCTGATGCGCCGCCAACTGCGTGCTGCCCATGGTGCCCATGCACAATGCCGCAAAGGCAAACAACCCGACTTCTACCGCATAGGTGCCGCCAATCGGCAGGCCCAGGCGCCACAGTTCGCGCAGGTAGTGGGTATTCAGGCGCAGCAGGCCGGTGCCCAGCGGGTAAGCGGCGTAGGCGCGGTTGCTGCGGATGTACCACATCAATGCCAGCGCCATGCCATTGGCGACGATGGCGGTCACCAGGCCGATGCCCATCAGGCCCAGTTTCGGCAGGCCGAACATGCCTTCGATCAGCGCATGGTTGAGCAGGTAGTTGACCACGGTGCCGCACAGGCTGATCACCATCACCGGGGTGGCCTTGCCGATGGCGCTGGTAAAGCCGCGCAGGGCCATGAAGCTCAGGTAGCCGGGCAGGGCAAAGGGCAGGATCGTCAGGAATTGCCCGGCTGCCTGCACGTTGGTTTCGGTCTGGCCGAACATCAACAGCACCGGCTTCAAGTTCCATAGCAGCAGCGCCGCCGCCAGGGCCATCAACCACGCCAGCCACAGCCCGGCCTGGGTCAGGCGAGTGGCGCCGTCGATATCGCCGGCGCCATGGCGAATGGCGACGAGGGTGCCCACGGCTGCAATCACGCCGATGCAGAAGATCGCCACGAACGAATAGCTCGCCGCGCCCAGGCCTCCGCCGGCCAGGGCCTCGGGGCTCAAGCGCGCCATCATCAAGGTGTCGGTCAGCACCATCAGCATGTGCGCCAACTGTGAGGCAATCAACGGCCCCGATAGCCGCAGAATGGCCCAGAGTTCGGTACGTGCCGGATGTTGCATGATCATCACACTCGAATAGTCAGGACAGTGGGGAAGGGTTGATTCTCGGCGCATTCAGCCCATTGCACAAAAGGATAAAAGCGATCGTTGGCATGATTAAAACTCATACTTGAGCGATTCTGGTAGGGTTTCCAGATTGCGCAGTCGGAGCTTTCAGCATGTCCCGTCGTCTTCCTCCTCTTTACGCCTTGCGGGCATTTGAAGCCGCCTCCCGCCACCACTCGTTTACCCGTGCGGCTGAAGAATTGTCGATTACCCAAAGTGCGATCAGCCGGCATATCCGCACGCTCGAAGATTATTTTGCCTGCCGGTTGTTCCAGCGCAGCGGTCGCACGTTGCAGCTCACGGAAGCGGCGCGTTTGTTACTGCCTGGCGTACGGGAAGGCTTCGCTGCCCTGGAGCGTGCTTGCCATACCTTGAATGCCGAAGATGACATCCTGCGTATGAAGGCGCCGTCCACCTTGACCATGCGCTGGCTGCTGGCGCGGCTGAGTCGCTTCCGCGCCTTGCAGCCAGGCAATGAGGTGCAGCTCACCAGTGCGTGGATGAGCATCGATGAAGTGGACTTCAACCAAGAACCGTTCGACTGCGCGGTGTTGCTCAGCAACGGGCACTTTCCGGTGGACTGGGAGGCCAGTTATCTGTTTGCGGAAATGCTGATCCCGGTGGGAGCGCCCAATCTGTTGGACGACGGTCCCTGGGACGTGACTCGGTTGGCAACCGCCGAGTTGCTGCACCCGACCCCGGACCGTCGCGACTGGCGTTACTGGTTGCAGCGCATGGGGCTCTCGTCTCAGGTTTCACTCAAGGGTGGGCAGGTGTTCGACACGCTTGAGCTGGGCATGATCGCCGCCGCCCGAGGCTATGGCGTCTCCATGGGTGATTTGCTGATGGTGGCCGAAGACGTGGCACAGGGACGCCTGAGCCTGCCATGGCCCACGGCGGTCGCCAGTGGGGAAAGCTACTACCTGGTGTGGCCGAAAACCCGTCCCGGTGGTGAGCGCTTGCGACGGCTGGCGGAATTTCTTCAGGGTGAAGTCAAGGCGATGGAATTGCCTCGGGTCGAACGCCTCGATTGAGTGGCGGCGAGTTGTTAGTGCAATCGTTTGCGGGATACCCCTGTGATTCGCTCAAGTATTGCCAAATGCCGCCGAAGAAGGGGGTTGGAACCATCGTGCATCAACGTTTCCCACTAGATAATTTGCCGAGCAGCGCTATGAGATCAGGATGATCCTGGCCTCGGCCAGGAGCTGTCATGTCTCAACCCCGTGCCCGGATTGCCTCCCAGTTAGGCCTCGCACTCGCCGTGATTCTCGCTGTCGTCATCAGCGGCAGTACGGTCTTTGCCTTGCGTACCCTCGACTCCGCCAACCTCGCCACCCGCGAGGAGCACCTGGCCAGCGAGGCGCGTTTGCTCGCCGACCAACTCAACACCTTCCACAGCACCCTGCGCGAAAGCACCCAGCGTTTGAGCGGGCTGTTTGAAAAGCGCTTCGGCGCAGGCTTGAGTGTGCGTGCGGACCAACCCGTGGCCGTGGCCGGCGTGCAGACGCCGAGCCTCTACCTGGGCAACGAGGTGCTGAACAACAACTTCGAAGAAGTGGATGAGTTCAAGCAGATGTCCGGTGGCGTGGCCACGGTGTTCGTGCGCAGCGGCGACGACTTTATCCGCGTCAGCACCTCCCTGGCCAAGCAGGATGGCAATCGCGCCATTGGCACCGTGCTTGACCGTCAGGGCGCGGCCTACCAGCGCGTTGTGAGCGGCCAGACCTACATCGGCCGTGCCGTGTTGTTCGACCGCTCCTATATGACCCAATACAGCCCCGTGCGTGACAGCAGTGGCCAGGTCATCGCCGTGCTGTTCATCGGTTTCGATTACACCGATGCCCAGAACGCCCAGTTTGAAAACCTCAAGCGCTTCCGCATTGGCCAGACCGGCTCCCTCGCGCTGCTCGATGAGCAAAAGCACTGGCTGGTGCCGCCGGCTGGCGTGCAAGCGCCGGATCAGGCGATTGCCGTGATGCTCGACCTGGCGAAAAAGCCGGGGGCAGGCCGTTTCTGGAGTGACAAGAACGAAGATTTCTATAGCGTCTCGGTGCCGTTCGAAGGCGGCCCTTGGGCGGTGGTAGCGAGCATGCCCAAGGCTGAGATTCGCGCCGTGACCTGGGAGGTCGGCATCCGCCTGGTGATCGGCAGTGTGCTGGCGATGTTGCTGGCAGTGGGCGCCACGGTGTGGCTGTTGCGCAGCAAGCTGGCGCCATTGAGCGAGCTGGTACGCCAGGCTCAGGCCCTGGGTGCGGGCGATTTGAGTGCGCGGCTCAATGTATCCAGCCATGACGAAATCGGCCAGTTGGCGCGCAGTTTCAACCAGATGGGTGAAGCGCTGTCGACCATGGTGTCGCATATCCGTACCGCCGCCGAACAGGTCAACAGCCGCGCCCAGGCGCTTTCGGGCTTGTCTGGTGGTGCCTACGAAGGCATGGAGCAACAGTCCGGCGAGATCACCAGCATGGCTGGCGCAGTGGAAGAGTTCAGTGCTACTTCGCTGAATATCGCCGACAACATGGGTAATACCGAGCGCCTGGCTCAAGAGAATGCCCAGCAAACCCGTATTGGCCGCACCTCGATGCAAGAGGCCTCATCGTCCCTGGAACATATCGCCACCGCGCTGAACAGCACCGCTGCCGTGATCAACACCCTGGGCCAGCGTTCCCAGGAAATCGGCGGGATTGTCGGCGTGATTACCGCCATCGCTGAACAGACCAACCTGCTGGCGCTCAACGCCGCCATCGAAGCTGCCCGCGCCGGCGAGCAAGGCCGTGGTTTCGCCGTGGTCGCCGATGAGGTGCGCAACCTGGCTTCGCGCACCCGCCAGGCCACCGATGAAATTTCCGGCATGATCCAGAGCATCCAGCAGGAAACCGGCAACGCCATCAGCACCATGGAGCATGGTAATGCGCTGATGCAGGAAGGCCTGTCGCGCAACGCCGACGTGGCCTCGGCCCTGGCGCGTATCGACGAGCAAAGCCGCTCGGCCGGCCAGCAGTTCGCAGCGATCACCACCGCCACCCAGGAGCAGAGCAGCACCGCGACCTTGCTCAGCAGCAACCTGCAGAGCATTGCGCTGGCCAACAGCGAGCAGCGTGAAGTGGTGTCGAACCTGGCGGTTACCGCCAAGGAACTGGAGACCTTGGCGGCAGGCTTGCGCCATGAGGTGGATCGGTTTCGCTGACGCACCGCCAAACAAATTGTGTGCGGGCTTGCTCGCGAATGCGGAGTGTCAGATCACCCATCTGCTACTGATTTACCGCATTCGCGAGCAAGCCCGCTCCCACATTGATATTGCGTAAGGCTCAAGTCACGGATGTGGGGCGGTATTGCAGGGCCTCCTTCAGATGGTCACGGGTGATGGCGTCCATCTGGTCCAGGTCCGCCAAGGTGCGCGCCACCTTCAGCAGCCGATGGGCCGCCCGCAGTGACAGTGTCAACCGCTCGCAGGCGGTCTCCAGCCAACCCTCGTCGACCTTTGGCAGCTTGCAGTGCTGGCGCAGCCCCGGCAGGTCCAGAAAAGCATTGGCACACCCCTGGCGTTGCTGTTGGCGCTCGCGTGCTTGCGCTACCCGCACCGAGGCATCGGCCGTGGTATCGCCCGCCTGTTGAGTGGGGCTCAGGGCAGTGGCTTCCCGCGCGACGGTCAGGTGCAAATCAATCCGGTCCAGCAAAGGGCCGGATAGCTTGTTGCGATAACGCTGGATCTGCTCCGGTGTACACCGGCAACGCCCGCTGGGCTCGCCCATGTAGCCGCAAGGGCAGGGGTTCATCGCCGCGACCAGTTGAAAGCGTGCCGGGAAGCTCACACGGTCACGGGCGCGGGAGATCACGATGTGCCCCGACTCCAATGGCTCACGCAGCACCTCCAGCACCTTGCGATCGAACTCTGGCAGCTCATCCAGGAACAACACCCCGTGATGGGCCAGGGTGATTTCCCCCGGTTGTGGCTTCGAGCCGCCACCCACCAGTGCCGGCCCGGATGCCGAGTGGTGTGGCTGACGGAACGGGCGGTTGGGCCAATGGCTCAGCGGTGCCAGGCTGACCACGGATTGGATAGCGGCCACTTCCAGTGCTTCCTGCTCGCTCAACGGCGGCAGCAAACCCGGTAGCCGGCTGGCCAATAAGGTCTTGCCGGTACCCGGTGGCCCGCTGAACAGCAGGTTATGCGCGCCCGCCGCCGCGATCAGCAATGCGCGCTTGGCCGCGAGTTGGCCCTGTACTTCACTCAGGTCCGGGTAAGGCTTGTTCAAGTACAGCAAACCGTCGGACCTGTAGGGCTCCATCGGCACATGCCCATTCAAGTGCGCCACCACTTGAAGCAAGTGATCCACCGCAATCACCTTCAATCCCGAAGCCAGGCACGCCTCCTCGGCATTGGCACGCGGCACTATCACGGTGCGCCCGGCCTTGCGCGCCGCCAGCGCGGCCGGCAACACGCCCTTCACCGCGCGCACCTCGCCGGACAGCGCCAATTCCCCAAGGCATTCCACGTCATCGAGCATCAAGGCCGGCACCTGCACACTGGCCGCCAGGATGCCCAGGGCAATCGCCAGATCAAAACGCCCGCCGTCCTTGGGCAGGTCGGCGGGCGCGAGGTTGAGCGTGATGCGGCGGGCCGGGTATTGCAGCGCCGAGTTGAGGATGGCACTGCGCACGCGGTCTTTGCTTTCCTTCACTGCGGTTTCGGGCAAACCCACCAAGGTGAGAGACGGCAGGCCGTTGGCCATATGCACTTC
Organism: Pseudomonas sp. FDAARGOS_380; assembly: GCF_002591235.1. NCBI lineage: Bacteria > Pseudomonadati > Pseudomonadota > Gammaproteobacteria > Pseudomonadales > Pseudomonadaceae > Pseudomonas > Pseudomonas sp. FDAARGOS_380. The sequence goes on from NZ_CP023969.1 coordinate 2,116,010, forward strand.
GACGGTGACGGCGGGGGCTTCTACACCGACCTGGGCGCGGCTGTGGACGATGGCGAGGGACATGCTCGTTCCTTGAATGGGAGGGCCGCTTCCTGCGGTTTTTTTCAAGGGTAGACGAGGTGGGATGGAGCGGGGCGGGGGAGGTTTTACAGAACGTATCCGGGGCAGCAATGCAAAAAAATGTGGGAGCGGGCTTGCCTGCGATGGCGGTGTGTCAGCAAAGAATCATCCGCTGATGCACCGCCATCGCGGCATAGGTATCTACACAACTTTGTAGGCTGTCGCAGCAAACGGTAACCACGATGCGAAGCGAGTCGCTCTTGATCTGCTTTTGATCTTAGGCGCCCCGTCAAACCACGCTGGCCGGAATTCGACAGGGATTTGGGGGGTAAACCGGCAGGGATGCCGGTTTAGCCGCCCCGCGCCATGGATGGCGCGTGGCGGCGGCCCCCCAAATCTCTGGCGGATTACGGGCACACCGAGCCTAGGCGAGGTGCCGAGTGGTGGGGCAAGAGCGTTTTGCTTACTTTTGCGCTTTTCAAAAGTGAGCCGCCGTCAGGGCGGAACCCTAAGTGGCCGTTACCGCAGGAATGGATATGTACACAATCCAGCTGTGTTGACTGTCAGGCCGCTATCGCAGGCAAGCCAGCTCCCACATTTGGATCGCGGTGCGTCAGTTAGAACAGCGTCGGCTATCCGGTCGTCACGGGAGCAAGCTCCCTCGCCACAGGTCCAGCGTCACACCAAAGTTGTGTAGATACCTATGGCCATCGCAGGCAAGTCAGCTCCCACGCTCACCGTGTTTATTCAGCAGAGGGTGGCGTCAACCGTGCTTCAAGTTCAGCCACCTTCGCCTCCAGGCTCTCCAGTCGCGCACGTGTGCGGGCCAGCACCACCATCTGGCTGTCAAACTCTTCCCGGCTGACCAGGTCGAGCTTGCTGAAACCACTCTGTAGCAAAGCCTTGAACTGGCTTTCGATTTCATTGCGGGGCAGCGGGGTGTCGCCGCTGAACAGGCGAGAGGCGTGGCCGCTCAGGGCGTCGAGGAAGTCTTTGGGCGCGAGCATTGGACATATTCCGGAAAACAGTTGGCCGGCAGTGTATCACGCAGCGTCTATAGTCATTTTCACGCCCCGTTGCGCACGGTTTTCGCGCATTGGGGCGGGCGGCCGCGCACTGTTTTGATGCGCATTGCGGCCACGCAGGCGCCCCGTAGGTGGGCACAAGCGGGCAATGGATTGATTTCAGTGGTTTTTACGGAGCTGGCAAGGTTTCTGCTTAGACGATCATGACCCATGCACTGATGCAGTCGCTGTGACGAATGCAGTGCGCCGACGGATCCGGGGTACAGGGCTCGTCACCAGTGGTTCGCTGGTGTCGCGACGGCAAATGCCGAGGCGACGATGCGTTACAAAGCCAGGCACTGCGCTTAGACTTGAGACGGGTTTGTTTTCCTGGGGCAAGTCCACCAAATTCGGGAGAGAGTTTTCATGAAGCTAGTCACTGCCATCATCAAGCCGTTCAAGTTGGACGATGTTCGCGAGTCACTGTCCGAGATCGGCGTGCAGGGCATTACCGTTACTGAGGTCAAGGGCTTCGGTCGGCAGAAGGGTCATACCGAGCTGTATCGCGGCGCGGAATACGTGGTCGATTTCCTGCCGAAGGTGAAGATCGACGTCGCCATTGACGACAAGGATCTTGACCGGGTTATCGAGGCGATAACCAAGGCGGCCAACACCGGCAAGATCGGTGACGGCAAGATCTTCGTGGTCAATCTGGAACAGGCTATTCGCATCCGTACCGGCGAAACCGATACCGACGCAATCTAAGCCGCCAAACCCCAACGCCCCAGGAGAAAACAATATGACTCTGCGTAAATTCGCAGGGCTCGGAGCCCTGCTGTCCATCGTAATGCCAAGCCTGGCCATGGCGGCAGACGAAGTGGCTGCTCCAGTCCTCAATTCCGGCGACACCGCTTGGATGCTCACTGCCACCGCGCTGGTGCTGTTCATGACCATCCCTGGCCTGGCGCTGTTCTACGGCGGCATGGTCCGCTCCAAAAACATTCTGTCGGTGATGATGCAGTGCTTTGCCATCACTGGCCTGATCAGCATCCTGTGGGTCGTCTACGGCTACAGCATCGCGTTCGATACCACCGGTATGGAACAAGGCGTGGTCAACTTCAATTCCTTCTTCGGCGGCATGGGTAAGGCGTTCCTGGCGGGTGTCACCCCGGCCAGCATCACCGGGCCGGCGGCGCTGTTTCCGGAAGCCGTGTTCATCACCTTCCAGATGACCTTCGCCATCATTACCCCGGCGCTGATCGTCGGTGCTTTCGCTGAGCGTATGAAGTTCTCCGCGATGCTGATCTTCATGGCTATCTGGTTCACCCTGGTCTATGCGCCGATCGCGCACATGGTCTGGAGCGGCAACGGCGGCCTGATGTGGGACTGGGGCGTGCTGGACTTCGCGGGCGGCACCGTCGTGCACATCAACGCGGGTGTGGCTGGCCTGGTGGCGTGCATCGTGCTCGGCAAGCGTAAAGGCTTCCCGACCACTCCGATGGCCCCGCATAATCTGGGCTATACCCTGGTGGGTGCGGCCATGCTGTGGATCGGCTGGTTCGGCTTCAACGCCGGTTCCGCTGCGGCGGCCAACGGCACCGCGGGCATGGCGATGCTGGTGACTCAGATCGCCACCGCCGCTGCGGCCCTGGGCTGGATGTTTGCCGAATGGATCACCCACGGCAAGCCAAGCGCACTGGGCATCGCCTCGGGCGTGGTCGCCGGCCTCGTCGCCGTGACGCCGGCAGCGGGCACCGTGGGCCCGATGGGCGCCCTGGTGATTGGCCTGGTCGCTGGTGTGGTGTGCTTCTTCTGCGCGACCAGTCTCAAGCGCAAGCTGGGTTATGACGACTCCCTGGACGCTTTCGGCGTGCACGGTATCGGCGGTATCGTCGGTGCGATCCTCACCGGTGTGTTCGCAGCCCCGGCACTGGGCGGCTTCGGCACCGTGACCGACATCGCAGCTCAAGTCTGGATCCAGTGCAAAGGCGTGGGCTTCACCGTGATCTACACGGCGATCGTGACCTACGTCATCCTCAAGGTGCTCGACATGGTCATGGGCCTGCGTGTCACCGAAGAAGAAGAGGCGGTAGGCCTCGACCTGGCGCAGCACAACGAGCGCGGCTACAACTTGTAACTACGTGAAAAAACATGCCCGGCTTGCCGGGCATTTTTTTGCCTGGCGTTTGTCTGTGGCTAAAGGTGCATGGGTTTTTTATCGAGTTTGTGATGGGATCCACACAGTACTTTTAAGGGTGCAAATGTCTTACAGGCATGAAGGCGTATTCGGCCCTTTGTTTTTTCTCAGAGCGCGCTAGAATGCGCGCCGATGGGCGGAGAACTGTATGTGGCAACAGACCCTGATTACCCTGCGGGCCAAGCCCCGGGGCTTTCACTTGGTAACGGACGAGTTGCTTGCCGGCTTGCCTGAATTGAAGGCGTGCCGTGTGGGCCTGTTGCATCTGTGGCTGCAGCACACCTCGGCCTCGTTGACCATCAACGAGAACGCCGACCCGGCGGTTCGCCGTGACTTCGAGCGTTTTTTCAACCTGCTGGTGCCACAAGGTCGCGCAGGGTTTGAACATAACGACGAAGGTCCGGATGATCTGCCGGCGCACTTCAAGGCCAGTCTGCTGGGCTGCCAGTTGAGTTTGCCGGTCAAGGCCGGCCGCTTGGCGATAGGGACCTGGCAAGGTGTTTATCTGGGCGAGCACCGTGATCATGGCGGTGCTCGTAAAGTCCTCGCCACCTTGCACGGTGAAGGGGCATAAGCCATAGGGAATCCTGTGGATGTTGATTTTTTTCCAGCGGCCTCGACAGAGGGTGAAGCTGGGCTATAACTAATCTGCTTTTCGCAAGTCATGAGGTAGAACATGAGCGACGATGATCTGGAACAAGACGACCTCGAAGTAGGTGATGAAGACGACACCGAAGACGGTCTTGAAGCAGTAGCGGCTGACGACGTTGCGGAAGATGCCGATGACAGTGTTGGCGATGACGCGGCTCCCAAAGCCAAAGGCAAAGCCAAGGCGGCTGTTTCGGTAGACGAGTTGCCGAGTGTTGAGGCCAAGAACAAAGAGCGCGATGCCCTGGCCCGTGCGATGGAAGAGTTCCTCGCTAAAGGCGGAAAAGTGCAGGAAGTCGAGGCCAACGTGGTGGCTGATCCACCGAAGAAGCCGGATAACAAGTACGGCAGCCGACCTATCTGAGGTCTGCCTCCTGCTTGTAAGAAAAAGCCCGCCGTCGCTGCGGGCTTTTTCATGCCTGGAATTAAATCTCTCAGGTCACCACAAATCAAATGTGGGAGCGGGCTTGCTCGCGAATGCGGTGGGTCAGTGATGAAGGTATCAACTGACACTGCGCATTCGCGAGCAAGCCCGCTCCCACATTTTTTGATCTATGGTGTTACTGCCAGCTATGCAGCAACTCCGGCAACTCCGTCAGGCTGCGAATCTGTGCATCCGGGCGCTTGTCACCCTCCCAGGCCTTGCCCGTAGGGTTGAACCACACCGCCCGTAGCCCCGCCTGCTGCGCGCCGGCAATATCATCCCCAGGATGATCGCCCACATGCACAGCCGCGCTGGCGTCCACACCGCCACGTTGCAGCGCCTCCTGAAACAGCCGTGCATCCGGCTTGGCGATGCCGATATCTTCAGCGCGCAGGGCAAAGTGAAAGTAGTCCGCCAGGCCCACGCGCTGCACATCGGCATTGCCATTGGTGATCACGCCCAGCAGGAAGTGCTGGCGCAGCGCCTTGAGCATCGGCTCGGCTTCCGGGAACACGGTGAGTTGGTGACGTGCGTGGATGAACGCTTCGAAGCAGACATCCGCCATCTCTGTGGCCTCAGGCTGGGGATAACCGGCCTCCTCGAACGCATGCATCAACACGCGATGGCGCAGCAGGCTGATGCGGTGCTTGAGTTCGGGATGACGCTGCAACACCTGATGGCGCAGGCTGGCAAAATGCTCAAGGGGCAGGTCGCCGACCTTGGACGCGTGGGTCGCCAGCCATTCGCGCATCGACGCTTCGGCGCTGATGATGACGGGTACGTTGTCCCAGAGGGTGTCGTCCAGGTCGAAGGTGATCAGCTTGATACTCATGAGTCGCCGCCCTTGATGCGTTTGGCCCGTGGATGGGCGCTGTCGTACACCGTTGCCAGGTGCTGGAAGTCGAGGTGGGTGTAGATTTGCGTGGTCTTGATATCCGAGTGCCCGAGCAATTCCTGCACGGCGCGCAGGTCCTGGGAGGATTCGAGCAGGTGGCTGGCAAAGGAATGACGCAACATGTGCGGGTGCAGATTCTGCCCCAGCTCGCGCTCGCCAGCGGCCTTGACCCGCAGTTGGATCGCCCGTGGCCCCAGGCGCCGGCCTTGCTGGCTGACAAACACAGCATCGTCTGCCGGGTTGGTCAGCAGGCGTAGCGGCAGCCATAGCTGCAAGGCTTCACGGGCTTTCCTGCCCACGGGCAGTACGCGGGTCTTGCTGCCTTTGCCGAGCACTTGCACCAAGCCATCGGCGAGGTCCAGTTGATCGAGGTTCAGGCCTGTGAGCTCCGACAGGCGCAGGCCCGAGGAATAGAACAGCTCAAGGATGGCCTGGTCGCGATGGGCCAGGAAGTCATCCTCGACGGCACCGTCGAGCAGTTGCAGGGCGCGGTCGGTGTCCAGGGTTTTGGGCAGGCGCCGTTCGCCTTTGGGCGGCGACAGGCCATTGGCCGGGTCGTGGTCGCACAGGCCTTCGCGATTGAGGTAGTGATAGAGGCCGCGCACCGCCGACAGCAGGCGAGACAGGCTGCGTGAGGACTGGCCTTGTTGGTGCAACCGGGCGATCAGGCTGCGCAGGGCCTGGATATCCAGGGCTTTCCAACTGCTGACGTGCTGTTTTTCGCAATAGGCCAGGACCTTGTTCAAGTCCCGCCGATAAGCTTCCAGCGTATGGGGCGACACCTGGCGCTCATTGCGCAGGTGAGCGCAGTAAGCGTCCAGTTGCCGCTCCATGATCAGCGCACCGCGCGCAGGGTGGTGGTGTGACGTGGCAGGACGCGGCCCAGCACTTCGGCGATATAGGTCAGGAACAGCGTGCCCACCGAGCTTTTGTAGTGCGCCGGGTCGCGGCTGGCGATGGCCAGTACCCCGTGCAAGCCTTGATGGCTGAGGGCGATGACGGCCGTAGAGCCGATCTGCTTGCGCTGTTCGGCGCCAAACAGGAAGTCCAGCTCATGCTCGCGCAAAGTGCCGCTGATAGTCTTGCCTTCGGACAGCAGCCCGCCGATGGCCGTCTGCGCCTCGCCACCTGTGACCCAGCGACCCACCGGCATCGGGTTGTCGCTGAACAGGATCAGGCTGACGAAGGGCACCTGGAAATCCTCACGCAGGCTGTCCTCCACGGCGATCACCGTTTCTTCCAGGCTGGTGGCATCCATCAGGGTCAGAATCAGGCGGCGCGTCTTGTCGAACAAACGGTCGTTGTCGCGTGCCACGTCCATCAGATGAGAGAGCCGGTGGCGCATTTCAATATTGCGCTCGCGCAGGATCTTCATCTGCCGCTCCACCAGCGATACGGTATCGCCGCGCTGGTGAGGGATGCGCAGGGCCGGCAGCAGTTCTTCGTGCTCGACGAAGAAGTCCGGGTTAGCCTCAAGGTACGCCGCGACAGCAGCGGCCTCCAGGCTTTCACTCGGGGTTGCGTGTGCGGGTACTTGAGGCTTATCGGTCATTAGCTTGGCTCACTCATAGACGGACTTGTCCTTCGTATACACGCGTGGCCGGCCCGGTCATCATCACCGGGTGGCCAGGGCCTGCCCATTCGATGGACAAACGTCCACCGGGCAGGTCGATCAGCAGCGGCGAATCCATCCACCCCTGGCTGATCGCGGCCACGGCAGCGGCGCAAGCACCGGTGCCGCAAGCCTGGGTTTCGCCGACGCCGCGTTCCCATACGCGCAATTGCGCACGGTTACGGTCGATTACCTGCAAAAAGCCCACATTGGCCCGTGCCGGAAAGCGCGGGTGATGTTCGATCTTCGGCCCCAGTTCGTGCACGGGGGCGTTATTGATGTCGTTGACCCGCAGCACCGCATGGGGGTTGCCCATGGACACGGCGGCGATCTCCGCGGTTTTGCCATCTACGTCCAACGAGTAACTGAGGGCCTGCTCGGTGGCCTGGAACGGAATATCCGCCGGCACCAGGCGCGGCGCGCCCATGTTGACGCTGATCTGGCCATCGTTGCGGATGTCCAGTTCGATCACGCCACCTTTGGTTTCGACGCGAATCTGGCGTTTGGCAGTCAGGCGTTTGTCGAGCACAAAGCGCGCAAAGCAGCGCGCGCCGTTGCCGCACTGTTCCACTTCGGAACCGTCGGAGTTGAAGATCCGGTAGCGAAAATCCACCTCCGGGTTGCTCGGCGCCTCGACCAGCAGCAACTGGTCGAACCCGATCCCGGTGTGGCGATCGCCCCACTGTTTGGCGTGCTTGGGCAGGATGTGCGCGTGCTGGCTGACCAGGTCGAGGACCATGAAATCATTACCCAGCCCGTGCATCTTGGTAAAACGCAGCAGCATGGCTTACTCCGGCAGCAGGCTTTCGCCAGCATACAACTCGGCTACCGTCTCGCGGCGACGCACTTCAAATGCTTGATCACCGTCCACCAGCACCTCGGCGGTACGCCCACGGGTGTTGTAGTTGGAACTCATGACAAACCCGTAGGCACCGGCCGAATGCACGGCCAGCAGATCACCTTCCTCAAGCGCCAACTCACGATCCTTGGCCAGGAAGTCGCCGGTCTCGCAGATCGGCCCGACGATGTCATAGGCGCGGGCTTTGCTTGCGCGCGGCGTCACGGCGGTGACATCCATCCAGGCCTGGTACAGCGCCGGGCGGATCAGGTCGTTCATCGCCGCATCGACGATGGCGAAATCCTTGTGTTCGGTGTGCTTGAGGTACTCGACCTGGGTCAGCAGCACGCCAGCGTTGGCGACGATGTAGCGGCCCGGCTCGAACATCAGCGTGAGGTCGCGGCCTTCGATGCGCTCGCGCACGGCCTGGATATAGTCGGCAATCAGCGGCGGCTCTTCATCGCGATAACGCACACCCACGCCACCACCGAGGTCGATGTGGTGCAGGTAGATGCCGCACTCGCCCAGGCGGTCGATCAACCCCAGCAGGCGGTCGAGGGCATCCAGGAACGGTGGCAATGTAGTCAGTTGCGAACCGATATGGCAGTCGACACCCAGCACTTCCAGGTTCGGCAGTTGGGCGGCGCGGATGTACACGTCTTCGGCGTCGGCGATGGCAATGCCGAACTTGTTCTCTTTGAGACCGGTGGAAATGTACGGGTGGGTGCCGGCGTCGACGTCCGGATTGACGCGCAGGGAGATCGGCGCACGCACGCCCATCTCGGCGGCGACCACTTGCAGGCGCTCCAGCTCGTCGGTGGATTCGACGTTGAAGCAATGCACGCCGACTTCCAGGGCGCGACGCATGTCTTCGCGGCTCTTGCCGACGCCGGAGAAGACGATTTTGTCCGCCTGGCCGCCGGCGGCCAGTACGCGTTCCAGCTCGCCACGGGACACGATGTCAAAACCAGCGCCAAGACGCGCCAGGACATTGAGTACACCCAGGTTGGAGTTGGCCTTGACTGCGTAGCACACCAGGTGCGGCACGCCGTCGAGGGCGTCGGTGAACGAGCGGTATTGGGCTTCGATATGCGCACGCGAGTACACATAGGTCGGGGTGCCGAAGCGCTGGGCAATCGCGGACAAGGCCACGCCTTCCGCGAACAGCTCGCCGTCCCGGTAGTTAAAAGCGTCCATAAGTTTCCCTTGGTTTAGTAGGTGTCGTGCTTATGGGCTTTTGACGGCTTTTGCGACGATTGCGCCTGTTCGTTTGGATCTTTGCTGTCATCCGGCAGGTACAACGGGCCTTTCTGGCCACAGGCACTAACGAGGCAAGCGACCGCGACGAGCGCAGCAAGGGAAGAGATCAGGCGCTTCATGGCGAAATCCTTGAATATGCATTAATTGCGCCCGAGTATACCGACCACCCGCCAGCTTGCCTATGCGCCGCAACACCCGTCCGGCGGGGGTTTGCCGAGACAGTAGGGAAGCAGGCTACGATGCCTGGGGATATTTCGTACCGTCATCCGTGATCAAATCAGTATCCTTTGCAATCGGCGAAGCTCGCCCGTATCGTGCGGCGCTTGAGCAAAACCAGACACTTTTGAGGTTGCCACAATGAGTTTGACCGAAGCCCGTTTTCACGACCTGGTGGATGCCACCCAGCAGGGGCTGGAAGATATTTTCGACGACAGCGGCCTGGACGTGGACCTGGAAAACTCGGCCGGTGTGCTGACCGTCAAGTTCGAGAGCGGCCAGCAACTGATCTTCAGCCGCCAGGAGCCGCTGCGTCAGCTGTGGCTGGCTGCACGCTCCGGTGGCGTTCACTTCGATTACGACGAAGAAAGCGGCAAATGGCAGTGCGACAAGAGTGAAGAGTTGCTGGGTGAGATGCTCGCCCGCCTAGTCCAGGAATACACCGGCGACGAACTGGATTTCGACGAGATCTGATGGTGAGTGAGCCTGCAACCGTACGCCCGCCCAAGCCGCTGTTCAGCAATGTCAGCCCGGCGGTGCCGTCACCTTGTATCAGTTTGTGTCGCCTGGACGAGCAGAAAGTCTGCCTGGGCTGCTTCCGCCATGTGGAAGACATCCGGGAATGGCGCTCTGCCGACGATGCGCGGCGCCGGGTGATCTGCGCCGAGGCCGAGCAGCGCAAGACGAGCACCTGACGGCGTCTTGTTTATTTGTGTCGCTGTGGTAGTGTCCGGATACACCTCCATTCATCGAGGTCCGTGAGAACCCCGCCTTTTCCTGGCGGGGTTTTGCTTTTGTGTGCAGAAAAAAGGAGTCTGCCTGAATCATGACCACCGCACCGTCCATCATTCTTACCCGTCTTGACGTGCAGCGTCTGGAGCAACTGATCGACCGCTTGGGCGACGAGTCTCCCGGCGCCGAAGCGTTGCAAGCCGAACTCGACCGCGCCGAAGACGTGGTTGGTCACGATGAAGTGCCTGCGGGTGTCGTGACCATGAACTCCAGCGTGCATTGCCGTGAGCAAGGCAGCGGCAAGGACTATCACCTGACGTTGGTCTACCCCAAGCACGCGAACGCCGACGAAGGCAAGATTTCGATCATGGCGCCGGTAGGCAGCGCATTGCTTGGCCTGCAAGTGGGCCAGCACATCGACTGGCCGGCGCCTGGCGGCAAGACCCTGAAGCTGGAATTGCTCAGCGTCGAAGGCCAGCCCAAAGATGGCGGCGCCTTCCCGCTCTAAACCTGATTCAAGGCCGCATTGAGTGACTGTTCCAGTTCGGCTTTATAACGCAGGTACAGATTGCTTGGGCTTTGCACATCACCGAGCAGCCCCGACAGATCCAGGTCAGTGATATAGCAGCGGTAACGCTCGGTTTCCCGACGTTGCCCGACGATCTCCCGGGCGACCACCGTAAACAGCTGGTCGCCAAATTCCAGTTCGGAAAACTCCCGCTGATTGCAGTACAGGGTGATCCCTACCTGGCCCGGCGCGCCTTTGCCGATAATCGCCTGCACGTCATAAAACGCTTTGTTGGCAGGGTCTTGCGGGGCCGGCCGTGGCTCCACGCCTCGCGCACGGCCGTTGCCCGATGGCAACAGTTGGTAGTACAGGATCTGTACTTCGCCCGCGGGTTGCTGAGCGTCCAGGGACGATAGCGCTTCGCGGCGGTACAGGATCGATTGCAAAAAACGCTGGAGCGGCGCTAGTAGGCTTTGCTCATCATGAAACGGCAAGCGCTGTTGCCAGAGCGCGTTGAATTCGTCGAGCACGTACACGTCGGCGAAGCCTTCATTGACCCGGTAGAACACCTGCACACACTCGGCCTGGCCCATGGGCAGCAGCAGCGCCAGGTCGTGGTCTTCCAGGGCCATGGCGTCCAGGTGCCACGGGCTGTAGCTGGCCAACTCCTCGTTGAGGTAAGCGATCAGCGCGTCCTGGGTCGGCAGCGACACATGGGTGGCTTGGCCCGGCACCAGTTCCATGACGTGATAATGCTGCTGCACCTGGAGCAGGTAGCGATGATTGCCCTGGCCGAGCAGCAGATGCTGCGCGGTGTCGAATACCTCTTCCACCCGCTGGGCAATGAACTGCGCCCGGTTGTGGCAGAAGCAGCGCACCCGCAGGCGTGGCAGATGGTTCGATGGCAGTTGGTTGAGGTAGTCGCGCAGGCAGTCGAGCAGGGCGTGCGGGCCGTCATAGCGGCTGACCATCACTTCGTTCCAGCTGTTGAGCGTGACCTGGTCCAGGGTCAGCACCAGGTTGTCGCGCACGCCGGCATAGCTCAGGGAGTCGGTGCGCTCGGTGGTCATCAGGATATTCAGGTCGCGATGATGCTTGAGCGGGTCAACCCCAACGTTGATCAGCAGCAGCACTTCTTCTGGCACTGCCGGGCGCAGCAAGCGGCTCTCATCGACACTGGCCAGGGGCAGGGCGATGGTCTGTTGCAGGCTGCCCAACAGGTTGAACAGCTCAAACTCGGTCATGTCGCTGGTGCCGGGGTGCAGCGCCAGGCGGGTGCTGCTGTCGATCACGCCGTTGCGATGGCACCAGGTGAGCATTTCCAGCAGGTCGCGGCTGCGTTTGATCGGCGCGAAGTGTTCCCATTCCAGAGCGGTAAGGTTGCCGTTGTACAGGCCCCAATGGTGCTGGCCCGGCTCCTTGCGGTTGGGCGACTGCACCAGGGTCAAGGTGTCTTCGGCCAGGTCGGGGGCGATGCCGGGGTTGATGAACTCGACCTTGCCGGCCTTGCGCTCGAACGCCGCGTACAAGCGGCGGCCCAGTACATTGAGGTCGCGTTTATTGATCGGGCTGGCGGACTGTTCGCTGCGGGTGAACTGGGTGAGGAAGCGGTAGCTGTAGTTCAACTCATTGACCAGGGCGCGGCGCTCGGAGGCGACCTGGCGCACCTTCCATTGGCTGCGGCTGTCCAGCAGCGCCAGTTGGCGCGGGTCCCAACCCCATTCATGCGCCAGGCGTTCCAGCAACTGCCGTTGCCAACCGGCGGTGCGCTGGCCGGCGCTGAGCTTGCGGTTGACCTTCAGGTACAGGCTGCGGCGCACCAGTTCCAGGCGCTCCAGCTCGTTGCGGGCCTTGAGGTATTCCTCGATGCGGCGGTAAACCATGATGTACGGGTCCAGCTCATCCAGGTCCACCTGATGGCTGAACACTGCCTGTTTGAAGCGCAGGCTCAGGCACTGCACCTTCGGGTGTTCGCTGGCGTAGACCTCGGTCAGCAGCAGCTTGAGCACCGATTTGTAGGGCGACTCGATGCCCTTGAACAGTTGCCACAGCCCGGCGCCAATAAACTCCCCCGGAGGAATATGAGCCAGATGGCCGAGGTCGAGGGTTTCATCGGCACGGATGAAGCGCTTGGAAAGCAAGGCGTGAGTAAACTCGGCGTAGCGGTTTTCTTCGTAGACCGGCACCAGCCACCAGATGGGCGTGCGCCCGGCCAGCCAGATCGCGGTGCGATAGAACTCATCCAACAGCAGGTAGTGCTGGGTGGTGCCGCAGTCGTCGGAACTCAGTTGCGTATCGCGATCACCCAACACAAAGCGCGTCGGGTCGATCAAGAAGAAATGCGCCTCGGCGCCCATGCCCGAGGCCCAGGTTTCCAGCAGTTGGCACTTTTTGCGCAGCTCGGCCAGTTCGGTCTCGTTCAGGTCGGGGGCGTGGCACACCCACACGTCCATATCGCTTTGATCGGCCTGGGCCAGCGTGCCCAGGCTGCCCATCAGGAACAAACCGTGGATCGGCGTAGGCGGATTGCCGTGGCGCGGTTTATAGGAAAACGAGCGGGTCAGGCGCTGGGCATCGGCCAGGGCCTGGGCGTCCGGTTCAAAATTCGACAACCCGGCCGGCGTGCTGCTGGAGACGTAGCCTGGCAGCAGCGGGTGATTGACGTGGAAAAACAGCGGCAACAAAGCCAGCACGCTTTGCTGGCGTGGCGTCAGCCCTTCGACGGCCCGGGCCATGCGGCCTTGATTGAGGCTCATGAAACGCGCGCGCAGTTGGGTCAGCACCTTGCGGTCGATGCCTTCGTCCAGATCGGGGCGGATTTCATGGGTGCGGGTCATGTCGAACTCGTTGGCTCGCAGGGCCCGACGCGGGCGGCCATGCAGGAGTTTACAGACAGTAGCGTAGGAGTTTTAGAGGGAAGTGGCTTTTTGGCGTCAGAATTTTGTATGCCGCGCAGCAATGCCCGCGGAATCCGCAGGCGGCGGACTCCATGGGCGGTATCAGGTATCAGGCGGCTTCTTTGGTATTGGCTGTAGTCAGGATGGTCAGCAGAGTTTGGGCTTGCTCGGCAGCGTCCCGGCCAAGGCTCGTCAGATAGCCCCCGTCCGGTTGGTCGATCAGCCCTTTGGCATGGAGGCGCTTGGCAGCGGCGACGGCAGTAGGGGCGGCAGTCTGATGGACTTTCAAGCCTTCCTTGGTGCTGTCCAAGGGGAAGAGTACAAGGATTTCCAGTTCGGCAACCAACTCAGGGGTATACGACATAAGGACTCCAGACTTTCTAAAATTTATTAGAGGCTAGCAGGCCATAAGGTGAACGCACTTTGCCGAACTGTCCAGCGTGTTGCTGCCTGCCGGGGTTATTCCTTTTCCGGCGGCAGCTCGGGCAGTGCCCGCAGTGCCGTTTCATACCACTCGGTATTGAAGGCGCGGTCTTCGTCCAGCATGGCGTCGATCTCGAAGGCCAGCACGTGAGCCATCAGATTGAGGATATCGTCGCGCTCGTAACCCACCAGGGTCAGTTTATTGAACGTAGCCTTGGCCGCTGGCGGGTTATCGCTCTCGATCTGGTTCTCGATGGCTTCGATCAGCGTGTTTTCGGTAAATTCTTCTTCTTCGTCGTGGTCGATATCGGTCGGCTCGCTCATGGCAGGCTCCTCAAGGAAAGGGCGCCAGTCTACCCCCATTCAGGGGGATGATGCTGCTGGTCAGGGTGCCCTCGAGGATCTATAACTCTTGCAGCCAACCCCACACCCGGCCTGGAGGCTTTGCGATGCTCAAGCTTTACGGATTTTCGGTCAGCAACTACTACAACATGGTCAAGCTGGCGCTGTTGGAGAAAGGACTGCCCTTCGAAGAAGTGCCTTTTTACGCCGGGCAAACCCCCGAAGCCTTGGCGGTCAGCCCCCGCGGCAAAGTGCCGGTGCTGGGTGTGAAGCAGGGGTTCATCAACGAAACCAGCGTCATCCTCGAATACCTCGAACAGACCCAGGAAGGCCCTGCACTGTTGCCCGCCGACCCGTTTGCGCGGGCTCAGGTGCTGGCGCTGTGCCGTGAGATCGAGCTGTACATCGAACTGCCTGCGCGGGCGTGTTATGCCGAGGCCTTTTTCGGCATGACGGTGCCGGAGGCGATCAAGGAAAAATCCAGGGCCGAGCTGCTGCTTGGGATGGGTACGTTAGGCCGGCACGGTCAGTTTGCGCCTTATGTGGCAGGTGAGAGCTTAACCCTCGCGGACCTGTATTTCATGTACAGCCTGAACCTGGCCTGCGGTGTGGGCGAGAAGCTGTTTGGGCTGGACCTGCTGGCGCAGTTGCCGAAGGCGAAGGCGTTGTTGGCGCGCCTGAATGAGATGCCCAATGCGCAGAAGGTAGAGGCGGACAGGCAGGCGGCGCTGCCGGCGTTCATGGCGATGATTGCAGCCAAAAAATAAATCTTTGGCAGCTGTAAGGGCACCATCGCGGGCAAGCCCGCTCCCACATTTTGATGTGTGAACCCAATCAAATGTGGGAGCTGGCTTGCCTGCGATGCTTTTAGCGGCTGGCGAGCAATTGCTGGCCGCGCACGACCGCTGCCTTGACCTGTGCTGGCGCAGTGCCGCCCACATGGTTACGGGCATTCACCGAGCCTTCCAGGGTCAGCACGGCAAATACATCCTGCTCGATCTGGTCGCTGAACTGGCGCAGTTCTTCCAGGCTCATTTCCGCCAGGTCTTTGCCGGTGTCCACACCGTACTTCACGGCGTGGCCAACGATTTCGTGGCAGTCACGGAACGGCAGGCCACGGCGCACCAGGTAATCCGCCAGGTCGGTCGCGGTGGAGAACCCACGCAGGGCCGCTTCACGCATGATCGCGTGCTTGGGCTTGATCGCCGGGATCATGTCGGCAAAGGCACGCAGCGAATCGCGCAGGGTGTCGGCGGCGTCGAACAGCGGTTCTTTGTCTTCCTGGTTGTCCTTGTTGTAGGCCAGTGGCTGGCCTTTCATCAGGGTCAGCAGGCCCATCAGTGCGCCGAATACACGGCCACTCTTGCCACGCACCAGCTCTGGCACGTCGGGGTTTTTCTTTTGCGGCATGATCGAGCTGCCGGTGCAGAAGCGGTCCGGTAGGTCGATGAACTGGAATTGCGCGCTGGTCCAGAGCACCAGCTCTTCGGAGAAGCGCGACAGGTGCATCATCGCGATGCTGGCGGCGGCGCAGAATTCGATGGCGAAGTCCCGGTCCGACACGCCGTCCAACGAGTTGCCGCCCACGGCGTCAAAGCCCAGCAGTTGCGCGGTGTACTCACGGTCGATCGGGTAGGTGGTGCCGGCCAGTGCCGCGCTGCCCAGCGGCATGCGGTTGGCACGCTTGCGGCAATCGACCAGGCGCTCGTAGTCGCGGCTGAGCATTTCGAACCAGGCCAGCAGGTGGTGGCCGAAGGTCACAGGCTGTGCGGTCTGCAGGTGGGTGAAGCCGGGCATGATGGTGTCCGATTCACGCTCGGCCTGCTCCAGCAAGCCTTTTTGCAGGCGGGTGATTTCGCCCAGGATCAGGTCGATCTCATCGCGCAGCCACAGGCGGATATCGGTGGCGACCTGATCGTTACGGCTACGGCCAGTGTGCAATTTTTTGCCGGTCACGCCGATGCGATCGGTCAGGCGTGCCTCGATGTTCATGTGCACGTCTTCGAGGTCGACGCGCCAGTCGAACGTCCCTGCCTCGATCTCACCGCGGATGGTGGTCAGGCCGTCGATGATGCTGTCACGCTCGGCATCGGTCAGCACGCCGACCTTGGCCAGCATCGTGGCGTGGGCGATGGAGCCCATGATGTCGTGGCGGTACAGGCGTTGATCGAAGGTGACGGAGGCGGTGAAGCGCGCGACGAAGGCGTCGACGGGTTCACTGAAGCGGCCGCCCCAGGACTGGTTGGTCTTGTCGGTGCTCATGGATTCGCTCGTGATCTGCTTAAAAGAGGCATGAAGGTGTGCCGGCGATCATAACAGGGTTGCCCGTGGAGGCGGTGCTGCGGGTGGTCGGCAATTTTATTTGTGTAAGAGATGGCTAAGTGCCTTGCCGCCGACCGCATCCAGGACGAGACTGGAGGCAGGTACTTATTGAAACGATATTTGACGATTGAGCAATGTCGCCTCAGTGAGCGTCTACAGTTGGACTGATAGTGTGTGAATGCACCAAAGTCGGGTGATGCGGTCATAACCAGACTATCCATTAAACAGGGGGGTATTCGGATTGTTTATCAGTGAACCCTACGACGATGCCCGGAGGCAGCGGGTCTTGGGCGCTATTGAACAGGTCCGGGTAAATTTGGGTGCCATTCTCAGGGCACTTTTTGCCGCTCGCGCTAGTCTTAGCGTGGATCGCTGTGACGTCAGTCACCGCACCTGTCTACGCTATCCTTGTGCGAGACTCACGCAGGAATCCAGCGCAATATGAATGTCCTGATCGTTGATGACGAACCCCAAGCCCGCGAGCGACTGAGCCGTCTGGTCAGTGAACTCGAGGGTTATACAGTCCTTGAACCGAGTGCCACCAGCGGCGAAGAGGCGTTGACGCTGATCGACAGCCACAAGCCGGATGTAGTGCTGCTCGATATCCGCATGCCGGGCTTCGACGGCCTGCAGGTTGCCGCCCGCTTGAGTGAACGCGAATCGCCGCCCGCCGTGGTGTTGTGTGCGGCGCAGGAAGAGTTTTCTGCACAGACGCTGGAAGACAGCGGTGTCAGTTTTCTCATCAAGCCGGCCACGGCCGAAGCCTTGCTCAAGGCCCTGAAAAAAGCCGAGCGCCCCAGCCGTGCCCAGCTGGCTGCCTTGACGCAGCCGGCTGCGCAAAGTGGTAACGGGCCACGCAGCCATATCAGCGCGCGTACCCGCAAGGGCATCGAGCTGATCCCACTCGGGCAAGTGGTCTACTTTATTGCCGATCACAAATACGTGACCTTGCGCCACGAGACCGGTGAAGTGTTGCTCGATGAACCGCTCAAGGCCCTTGAAGACGAGTTTGGCGAACGTTTCGTGCGTATTCATCGCAACGCGCTGGTCGCCCGTGAACGCATCGAGCGCCTGCAGCGCACGCCCCTGGGGCACTTTCAGCTATTCCTGAAGGGGCTCAATGGCGATGCCTTGATCGTCAGCCGACGCCATGTCGCTGGCGTGCGCAAGATGATGCAGCAGCTTTAGCCCGAGGGCTGCGGCGCGGTCTGCGTTCCTTATCCCGGTGCGACGTGGCCAGGGAGGCCCCGCACTTGCTGATTCAAATCAAAGCGTATTTGCCTGAGCTGTTATTATCCGTCGTATCTATTCAGTACGGATTGATCCATGTCCTCTCGCGAAATCCGCATCGCCACCCGTAAAAGCGCCCTGGCCTTGTGGCAGGCCGAATACGTCAAAGCACGCCTTGAGCAGGCCCATCCCGGCCTCAAGGTAACCCTGGTGCCCATGGTCAGTCGCGGCGACAAGCTGCTGGACTCGCCGCTGTCGAAAATCGGCGGCAAGGGCCTGTTCGTCAAGGAGCTGGAAACCGCGCTGCTGGACAACGAAGCCGATATCGCCGTGCATTCGATGAAAGATGTGCCCATGGACTTCCCTGAAGGCCTGGGCCTTTTTTGCATCTGCGAGCGCGAAGACCCGCGCGACGCCTTTGTTTCCAACACCTTCGCGTCCCTGGACGAATTGCCGCTGGGCAGTATCGTCGGCACCTCCAGCCTGCGTCGCCAGGCCCAGTTGCTGACGCGGCGTCCCGACCTGCAGATCCGCTTTCTGCGCGGCAACGTCAACACGCGCCTGGCCAAGCTGGACGCCGGCGAATATGACGCGATTATCCTCGCCGCTGCCGGCCTGATCCGCCTGGGCTTTGAAGACCGCATCACCTCGGCCATCAGCGTCGAAGACAGCCTGCCCGCTGGCGGGCAGGGCGCAGTCGGCATCGAATGCCGCACCGCCGACAGCGAAATTCACGCACTGCTAAAACCTCTCGATCACGCAGAGACCGAAGTGCGTGTCACCGCCGAGCGTGCCTTGAACAAACACCTCAACGGTGGCTGCCAAGTGCCCATCGCCTGCTATGCCGTACTCGAAGGCGAGAACCTGTGGCTGCGTGGCCTGGTTGGTGATCCGGACGGCGGTAACCTGCTGACCGCCGAGGTGCGTGGGCCGCAACGTGATGCCACGGCCTTGGGGATTCAGGTTGCCGAGGAACTGCTGGAAAAAGGCGCGGGTGCCATTTTGCAGAAAGTCTATGGCGAGGCCGGTCCGCAGTGACCGACTGGCGAGTGCTGCTGACGCGGCCTGCCGAGGAGTCGACGGCGCTGGCGGCAGTATTGGCCCAGCGCGGTATTCACAGCAGTTGCCTGCCTTTGCTGGAGACCGAAGCGTTGCCGGAGACCGCTGAGCAACACGCGATATTTGGCGCGCTGCCGCGCTATTGCGCCGTCATCGTGGTGAGCAAGCCGGCCGCGCGCCTGGCGTTGCAGCAGTTGGGGGGCAGTGTGCCGCCCATGCCCTGGTTCAGTGTCGGCGCGGCCACGGCCCAGATACTGGCCGATCATGGCCTCCACGTTCACTATCCCGCCACGGGCGATGACAGCGAGGCCTTGCTTGAACTGCCTGCCTTGCGCGAGGCTATTGCACTGCCGGGCGCCCGGGTGTTGATCCTGCGTGGCGAGGGCGGGCGCGAGTTGCTGGCAGAGCGTTTACGCGAGCAAGGTGCTAGTGTCGACTACCTGGAATTGTATCGGCGTTTTCTTCCGGTGTATGAGGAGGGCGCGCTGATGCAACGCATCCAGTTGGAACGCTTGAACGGCCTGGTGGTCAGCAGTGGGCAGGGTTTTTTACACTTGCACGCGTTGGCCGGCTCCGATTGGCCAGAGGTGGCACAGCTGCCGTTGTTCGTGCCCAGCCCGCGTGTATATGAAATGGCGCGGGCCGCGGGTGCAGAAAAAGTTGTGGATTGTCGCGGCGCGAGTGCCGCGGCTTTGTTAGTGGCGTTAGGGAGCTATCCCGTTCCCACTCTCTGATACACAAAGGACGGATACGTGAGCGAAACAGCCTTGCCTAAAGATGAAGCTCAGCCCGCGCTTGATGCGCCGGTCGAGACACCGGTCAGCGCGCCACGCCGTGGCAATGGCCTGGCCATCGTCGCCTTGCTGCTGGGCGCTGCGGGCGTAGCCGCCGGCGGTTGGGGGATCTGGCAGGTCCGTGCCCTGCAAGCCAGCAGCCAGCACCAGCTAGGCCAGGTGCAGACCCTGGATGACCAGTCCCAGAGCCTCAAGCAAGGCCAGCAACAGTTGGCCGCCCGCCTGGCGCAGTTGCCGGGTGCGGATGAGCTGGAAGAACGCCGCCGCCTGGTCACGCAGTTGCAGGGTGATCAGCAGCGCCTCAACCAGCGTCTGGAAACCGTGCTGGGTGCCAGCCGCAAGGATTGGCGCCTGGCCGAAGCCGAGCATCTGATCCGTCTGGCCAGCTTGCGTTTGTCCGCCTTGCAAGATATCAACAGCGCCCAGTCGCTGGTCCAGGGTGCCGACGAGATTCTTCGCGAGCAGAGCGACCCAGGGTCTTTCGCCGCACGCGAGCAACTGGCCAAGAGCCTGGCCGCGCTGCGCAGCACCGAGCAACCGGACCGTACCGGCCTGTACCTGCAACTGGCCGCCTTGCGTGACCAAGTGGTGCAGCTTGCAGCGATTGCCCCGGAGTATCAGCTCACCGAGCCTGCCTCCCAGGGGCGCCCCACCAGCGATACGCAGAACCAGTTGAGCCAATGGTGGGAGCAGATTTCCCGTTACTTCCGCATCGACTTCAACCCGGATGACAACATCCGCCCATTGTTGGCAGGCCAAGGTCTGAACCAAGTGCGGCTGGCCTTGAGCCTGGCGCTGGAGCAAGCCCAGTGGGCTGCGCTTAACGGCGAGGCGGCGGTGTACAGCCGCTCGCTGGGAGAAGCGCGCAGCGTGTTGCAGGACAACTTCAACCAGGACAACCCGCAGAGCAAGGCGATGCTGGCGCGTATCGCTGAGCTCGAGCCCAAGGCCGTGTCGGTGGTCACGCCTGACTTGGCCGCGAGCCTGGCCGCTGTGCAGGCGTACCTCGAACGTCGTCATCAGTCTGCCGACGAAGCCAAGGCCTCGGCTGGCAAACCGGCGACCCAGGAGTAGAGCTGATGAAGCGTTTCTATGTGATCCTGGTGCTCGCCATTGCGGTCGCCCTGGCCCTGGGCGTGGGCATTTCGAAGCACACCGGCTACGTGTTGATTACCTATCCTCACTTGCTGCATTACGAATCAAGCCTGTGGGCGACATTGGTGGCGCTGTTCGCCATTGGCCTGGCGATTTACCTGATCCGTGTGTTGTGGAGCCTGGTCACCACATCCGGTGGCGTGGTCAACCCTTGGTCACGACGCAACCGCAGCCGTCGTGTGCAGATTGCTATCGAGCAAGGCCAGATGGACCTCGCCGAGGGCCGCTGGGCCAGCGCCGAACGCCACCTGCACCGCGCCGCCGAAGCAGAGCGTCAACCCCTGCTGTATTACATCGGTGCCGCCCGTGCGGCCAATGAACAGGGCCGTTATGAGGAATCCGACGGTTTGCTGGAGCGCGCGCTGGAGCGCCAGCCCCAGGCCGAACTGGCCATTGCACTAAGCCATGCGCAATTGCAGATGGATCGTGGCGATACGGAAGGTGCCCTGGTCACTCTTCAGGCGATGCATGAGCGTCATCCGCATAACGCGCAAGTGCTGCGTCAGCTGCAACGCCTGCATCAGCAGCGTGGCGATTGGTCTTCAGTGATTCGCCTGTTGCCTGAGCTGCGCAAGGACAAAGTCTTGCCTGCCAATGAGCTGGCTGAGCTGGAACGTCGCGCCTGGGGCGAGAACCTGAGCCTGGCTGCCCAGCGTGAAGAGCAAGGCGAGGCGGGGTTACAGTCCCTGGAGCGCGCATGGGAGCAACTGACCGCTGCCCAGCGCCAGCAGCCACAATTGGTGTTGGCGTATGCCGATCAACTGCGTCGATTGGGCGCCGATGCCAAGGCCGAAGAAGTGCTGCGTGGTGCGCTCAAGCGCGGTTATGACAGTCACCTGATTCGGTTGTATGGCCTGCTGCGCGGCAGTGATCCTGCGCGCCAATTGAAGTTTGCCGAAGGTTGGCTCAAGGACCATCCAGGCGATGCCAGCCTGTTGCTGACGCTGGGCCGTCTGTGCCTGCAAAACAGTCTGTGGGGCAAGGCGCGCGATTATCTGGAAAGCAGCCTGCAAGTACAGCGCAATCCCGAAGCCTGCGCCGAACTGGCTCGCCTGCTGGCCCAATTGGGCGACACCGAGCGCAGCAACCAGCTGTTTCAGGAGGGCTTGGGCTTGCTCGACAATCGTCTGCTGTCCTCGCCGCTGCCGGTGCCTGCGCGAGTTTGAAGTAGGAAAGGGTGAGTGGATTGGCTCGGACCGATCCGCCCCCGGATCCTTCAAACCCTGCAAACACTCGGTTTAACTGGCCTTGTTGCTAATTCCTACTTGTTGTAACTGAATTTCCTCGGGCTCGTGGCGGGATGTCCTTATGTTTTCGAGGAAATGTCTGCTCTAGGGCGTATTGAAAGGGGTCGGGCCTTTCCTCTACCGTAGCGACCTATCTCTTGCAGTGCGGATAAACAATGTCTTTGGCCCCTTTACGCTCTTTGTTTTTCCTGGCGTTCATGGCGGGTGCGCTGACGTTGGGCGCGTCTTTCTACCTTCAATACGGCGCGCTGCTACGACCTTGTTTTCTATGCCAGGTACAGCGCCTGTTCCTCGCGTCTTTTGCATTGATCAACCTGATTGCCGTGCTTCACAAGCCTGGGCGTTCCGGCCTTTGCCTGTACGGGCTGGCGAGTATGGGCTGTGCGTTGCTGGGCGCCATCACCGCAGGCCGGCAAGTGCTGTTGCAGAACAGGCCGGCAAGTCAGGTGGGGGATTGCTGGCCCAGCCTGCAGCACATGCTTGAAAACCTGTCTGTCTGGCAGGCAATGCGCTCGGTGTTCAATGGCACGGTCGATTGTGTCGAAATCAACTGGACGCTGTTTGACTTGAGCCTGCCTGAGTGGAGCCTGTTGTTCTTCGTGGCGATGCTGATCCTGGGGCTCATGCAGGTGTCACGGTTGTTGTTCGGCAGGCATTTGCGCCTCGCAATGCCTTGAAAACGAGACTCAGGTTGTAGGAGCGGATTAAACACTTGTATGAACATTCTCTCCTGCGTACCTTGAAGCCATAGTCATGCGGGCATAATCTGGCCCGCACGCGTTATCCAAACCGCTTGTCAGACGCGGCCTTGTCCGTCTGCTGCTTCATCCTTGAAGTGTTGCGCAGGTACAGAGCTGCGGCGCCCCAATAGGGAAGAGAGATCATCATGTTGGAAAGTTGTCAGAATGCTCAGGAACGCTGGGGTGGGGTGCACAAGCTGATCGACAGCTGGTTGAAGGCACGTCACGAACTGGTTCGGGCCTTTGATGCTCTCGGCGCCAAGCCCGAAGCGTTGGCCGAGAATCGCGAGACATTGCAAGATTTCTGCGGTGTGCTGGTGGACTACGTGTCTGCCGGACATTTCGGCGTCTATGAGCAACTGACCAAGGAGGCCGAAGCCTTCGATGATCAGCGTGGTCTGGAGTTGGCAGAGACGATTTATCCGCGCATCGATGTGATTACTGAAAAGCTGCTGGCGTTCACCGACCTGTGTGATGCCGGGAAATGTGTTGCGGAAAAATTCAAAGAATTGGGCGCGCTGTTGCATGAGCGTTTCGAGCTGGAAGATTGCTTGATCGAAGTGCTGCACAACGCTCACAAAGAAGAACCCGCCACCCAGGCCTGAACCTGATGGCGAGATAAAAAAACGGTGCGCATGTCGCACCGTTTTTTATGGGTCAGTGGCGAGTGCCGAGCAGTTCGATTTCGAACACCAGCGGCGTATAGGGTGGGATCAACTCACCTGCGCCGTCTGCGCCATAGGCCTGGGCCGAAGGAATCACCAGGCGCCATTTCGCCCCCACCGGCATCTGTTGCAATGCACTGCTCCAGCCGCTGATCACACTGTCCAGGCGAAACCATTGCGGCTGCGTACTTTTGTCGAAGACAGTCCCGTCAGGCAGTCGGCCCACGTATTTCACCTGCACTTCATCGCTGGCCGACGGCTTGTTGCCAGTGCCCTTTGCCAGCTCGGTGAGCAGGATGCCGTCGGCTAACTGACGAACGCCGGCGGCGGCTTTTTCCCGAGAGAGAAATTGCTGTTCGGCGGCCAGTGCTTTCTCGCTTTGCGGCAGGTGGGCGTCGGCGGCATTCTGCGCTTCATGTTGGGCGAGGATCTGTTCAATGCGCGCGTTATCCAGCGCCAGGGGTTTGCCTTGGTAGGCTTGTTTGAGTCCGTCGAGCAGGGCCTGTATCTGCAGGTCGGGGACTTCCTGGCGCAACCGTTCGCCAAGGCTTGCGCCCAGGCTATAGGCAAGGTCGTGCGGGGCTACGGCGGTGGTGTTTGACGAGGGCTGCTCGCTTGCATCGGCCACGCAGATCGCCAAGCCGAACACTAGAAAAAGGTAACGCGACATGGGCATTCTCCCGGCGAAAGTGCGACGGATTATGCCAGTGCGAGGGCGTAAAAAGTGGCGCGGTTTTCCGTTATATCGATAAGAATTTTCGCACGGTGCAACGCAACGCAAAGGATACTGTCAACATGCCCTAGCGGCGGTAAGAGCAGAGGGCTAGTATGAGCCGCACCCACGTCAGCCAGGAGGTAAACCATGTCGGCCAAACAGAAGCCTGTAAATACCCCGTTGCACTTGCTCCAACAACTTTCGGGCAGCCTGCTCGAACATCTGGAAAGCGCGTGCTCCCAAGCCTTGGCTGATGCAGAAAAACTGCTCGCCAAACTGGAAAAGCAACGCGGTAAAGCGCAAGAAAAACTGCACAAGTCCCGTACCAAACTGCAAGACGCTGCCACTGCCGGCAAGTCCAAGGCCCAAGCCAAAGCCAAAGGCGCGGTCAAAGAACTTGAAGAGCTGCTGGATGCTCTCAAGGATCGCCAAGCCGAAACTCGCAGCTACATTTCCCAACTCAAAAAAGACGCTCAAGAAAGCCTGAAACTGGCCCAGGGCGTTGGCCGTGTGAAGGAAGCAGTAGCTAAAGCACTGGGTGCTCGTACGCCTGCAAAAGTAGCCGCCAAGCCAACTGCTAAAACGGCTGCTGCCAAACCAGCTGCCAAGCCAGTCGCTAAAACTGCTGCTGCCAAACCAGCCGCGAAGCCAGCTGCTAAAACTGCTGCTGCCAAGCCAGCCGCGAAGCCAGCTGCTAGAACTGCTGCTGCCAAACCAGCCGCGAAGCCAGCTGCTAGAACTGCTGCTGCCAAACCAGCTGCCAAGCCAGTTGCTAAAACTGCTGCTGCCAAACCAGCCGCGAAGCCAGCTGCCAAAACTGCTGCTGCCAAGCCAGCCGCGAAGCCAGTTGCTAAAACTGCTGCTGCCAAACCAGCCGCGAAGCCAGCTGCTAAAACTGCTGCTGCCAAACCAGCTGCCAAGCCAGTCGCAAAAACCGCTGCTGCCAAACCAGCCGCGAAGCCAGCCGCTAAACCTGCTGCCGCCAAACCAGCTGCCAAGCCAGCCGCAAAAACTGCTGCTGCCAAACCAGCCGCGAAGCCAGCCGCTAAACCTGCTGCTGCCAAACCAGCCGCGAAGCCAGCCGCTAAACCTGCTGCTGCCAAACCAGCCGCGAAGCCAGCCGCTAAACCTGCTGCTGCCAAACCAGCCGCAAAGCCAGCCGCTAAACCTGCTGCCGCAAAACCGGCCGCGAAGCCAGCTGCCAAGCCAGCGCCCGCCAAGCCAGCCACTCCAGCAGCCCCCACTGCCACCCCGGCAGCAGCCACCGCTCCAACAGCATCGGCCAGCAGCACTCCTGCACCGGTAGCGCCAAGCACCACCCCAACCAGCGCTTCCTAAGTGTTGGCGGCCATGACGCGCAATTGCAGCAGCGCGTCGTGGTCAAGGTTGGCGGCTTCGGTCGCCAGGCCTTCAAGCCATTCTCGCTGACCCAGCACCTCGTTGATCGGCCATGCCTGCGCCAGCGCTTCCAAGCGCGCCAGCAGCGTTCTTTCGGCCTCCAGCTCCAGTGTCTTGACCTGCTCGCGTAGCGATGCCAATTGCGCATCCTGCTGAGCCAAGTCCCGCCATTGCACGCGCATTTGTCGTAACGGTTCGACAACCTGCACCCGCCACGGATGAGCGATCTGTTGCAGTGCCTGAATGCGTTCGGGCTTGTACGCCACACCTCGTTGCTCCAGCCAAGCACCACACAACAACAGGCACACGTCTGCCCCTTGCTCCTGCAAGCGCAGGCACGCGGCCTCCACGCCCGGGCGGGCATAGGTCGAAAGGGCAAAGCTCCACAGGTCAGCGCACATATTCACACCCAAGCCAGCGGCCAACGAAGCTGGTAGACTCCGCCGCCATTATGATCCGACTTCAAAGCCTAACATTACAGCGTGGCCCGCAACGTCTTCTTGAAGACGCCGAGCTGACCCTGCACGCCGGTCACAAAGCCGGCCTGATCGGTGCCAACGGCGCCGGCAAATCCACGTTGTTCGCCTTGTTGCTGGGTGAGCTGACCCCGGACTCCGGGGACTGCCTGCTGCCGGCCGACTGGCGCATCGCCCATATGCGCCAGGAGATCGACACCCTGGACCGCATCGCCATCGACTACGTGCTCGATGGCGACCTGCGCCTGCGCCAGGTGCAACACGACCTCGCCGAAGCCGAAAAAGCCCAGGACGGTGCCGCCCAGGCGCGCCTGCACTCGGAGCTGGACAGCGC
Source organism: Pseudomonas sp. FDAARGOS_380 (assembly GCF_002591235.1). Lineage (NCBI taxonomy): Bacteria > Pseudomonadati > Pseudomonadota > Gammaproteobacteria > Pseudomonadales > Pseudomonadaceae > Pseudomonas > Pseudomonas sp. FDAARGOS_380. Next base: position 2,142,201 of record NZ_CP023969.1, read on the forward strand.
CGACGGCTACACCGCCGACGCCCGCGCTCGCAAGATGCTCGCTGGCCTTGGGTTTACCAACGAACAGATGGACCGCCCGGTCGCCGACTTCTCCGGTGGCTGGCGCATGCGCCTGAACCTGGCCCAAGCGCTGATGTGCCCTTCGGACCTGCTGCTGCTCGACGAACCGACCAACCACTTGGACCTCGATGCGATCCTGTGGCTGGAAGACTTCCTCAAGAGTTACCAGGGCACCTTGCTGCTGATTTCCCACGACCGGGATTTCCTCGACGCCGTGGTCGATAACATCGCCCATGTCGAACAGAAGAAAATCACCCTGTACCGTGGCGGCTATACCGCGTTCGAACGCGCCCGCGCCGAACGCCTGGCCCAGCAGCAACAGGCCTTTGAAAAGCAACAGGCGCAACGTGCGCACATGGAAAGCTACATCGCCAGGTTCAAGGCCCAGGCCACCAAGGCGCGCCAGGCGCAGAGCCGCATCAAGGCCCTGGAACGCATGGAAGAGCTGTCGGCGGCCCACGTCGATTCGCCGTTCGACTTTGTCTTCCGTGAGTCGGTGAAGATCTCCAGCCCGCTGTTGGACCTCTCGGATGCTCGCCTGGGCTACGGCGACAAAACCATCCTGGAGAAGGTCAAGCTGCAGCTCGCGCCGGGCGCCCGCATCGGTTTGCTCGGCCCGAACGGCGCAGGCAAGTCGACACTGATCAAGAACCTCTCGGGTGAGCTTGAGCCGCTGGCCGGTCGCCTCACTCGTGGCGAGAACACGGTGGTGGGTTACTTCGCCCAGCACCAACTGGACTCGCTGGACGCCAAGGCCAGCCCGCTGTTGCACCTGCAACGCCTGGCGCCGACCGAGCGCGAGCAGACCCTGCGCGACTTCCTCGGCGGTTTCGACTTCCGTGGCGCGCGCATCGACGAGCCTGTGCTGAACTTCTCCGGTGGCGAAAAAGCCCGACTCGCCCTGGCTCTGATCGCGTGGGATCGCCCGAACCTGTTGCTGCTCGACGAACCGACCAACCACCTGGACCTGGAAATGCGCCTGGCGCTGACCATGGCCCTGCAGGAATTCAGCGGTGCGGTATTGGTCGTGTCTCACGACCGTCACCTGCTCAAGAGCACCACCGACAACTTCCTGCTGGTGGCCGACGGCAAGGTCGAAGAGTTCGACGGCGACCTGGACGACTACGCGCGCTGGCTGACCGAATACCGCCTGCGCAATGCGCCGGCCAGCAACACGCCGGTCAACCCGGACAAGACCGACAAGAAAGCCCAGCGCCAGGCCGCCGCCGCGCTGCGCCAGCAGTTGGCGCCGCACAAGCGTGAGGCCGACAAGCTGGAAGCCGAACTGGGCAAGGTGCATGAGCGCCTGGCCAAGATCGAAGCCAGCCTGGGCGACAGCGCCGTGTACGAGGCGGCGCGCAAGGACGAGCTGCGTGACCTGCTGGCCGAACAGGCCAAGCTCAAGGTGCGCGAGGGGCAATTGGAGGAAACCTGGATGGAGGCCCTCGAATTGCTCGAAACCCTGCAAGCGGAGCTGGAGGCGCTGTCCTGATGGAAGCGTTGCAATTGCCAGTACCGGTGCAATGGATCGAGCCCATCTGGATTGGCGTGCAAATCCTGCTGATCCTGCTGGCCGGCTACCTGGCCCAGCGCTTTGTCGCCAAAGGCCTGACACGCCTGGGGGAGCGCTACCCATTCCCGCCGCAATTGCTGATGCCCCTGCGCGGCGGCTTGCGCTGGCTGATCATGGGCAGTGCGTTGATCTTTGTGTTGGGCCGCCTGGGTGTGTCTGCCACGGTGTTGTGGACGGCCCTGTCGGGGTTTGTCGCGGTGGCGGCTGTGGCGTTCTTCGCCATGTGGTCGGTGCTGTCCAACCTGCTGTGCGCGATCCTGATCTTTACCGTCGGGCCGTTTCGCCTGGGTGATATCGTCGAGTTGGTGGACACCGTCGACAAGCCGGGCGTGAAGGGCCGGGTCGTGGCGATCAACTTGCTCTACACCACGCTGATCGAAGTCGAGGAAGCCGGGACCAACAGCGCGATGGTGCAGGTGCCCAATAGTCTGTTCTTCCAGCGCTCGGTGCGCCGTTGGCCCGGCTCTGGCACCAACATCCTGTAGGAGCGAGCTTGCTCGCGAAGAACCTGAGAGCGCCGCGTTCATCCAGTTTGCCCGCGTTATCGTTGACGTTCTTCGCGAGCAAGCTCGCTCCTACAGAAATCTATAGCCAGCCTTTGGTCGCTGGAGTTAGCTTAAGGCACAACCGCTAACTCCCTTACGAGGTGTGCAATGGCTCTCGATACATGGCTGGCCTTTTTCCTCGCCAGTTGGATCATCTCCCTTTCTCCTGGCGCCGGCGCCATCGCCTCGATGTCCAGCGGCCTGCAGTACGGTTTTGTGCGTGGCTACTGGAACGCCATTGGCCTGCAACTGGGCCTGGCGATGCAGATTGCCGTGGTGGCCGGCGGTTTGGGGGCCATTCTGGCGGCATCATCTACCGCGTTCTATGCGATCAAATGGTTCGGCGTGGCCTACCTCGTGTACCTGGCCATCAAACAATGGCGGGCTCTGCCCATGGACATGACCGATGACGCCGCCGTGCGCCCCATCGGCAAGCCGATGGCGATGATGTTCCGTGGTTTTCTGGTCAACGCCAGCAACCCCAAGGCGCTGGTGTTCATGCTGGCGGTGCTGCCGCAGTTCGTGAACCCGCAGGCGCCGTTGTTGATCCAGTACCTGATCCTCGGTGCAACCATGATCAGCGTCGATATGATCGTGATGGCGGGCTACACAGGTTTGGCCTCGAAAGTCTTGCGCCTGTTGCGTACACCTAAACAACAGAAGCGCGTAAACCGTACCTTTGCTGGGTTGTTTGTCGGCGCTGCGGGTTTCCTCGCCAGCCTGCATCGCGCCACGACCTGACCAAGCGACTGGAACAAAAGTGTGGGAGCGGGCTTGCTCGCGAATGCGGTGTGTCAGTCAAAGGAAATAGTGACTGAAGCACCGCATTCGCGAGCAAGCCCGCTCCCACACTCGTTTTGTAGTGATATGAAATAACACCTTGAGTCGAATCCATTAAAGCTCAACAATAGTGTTACTTCGTATTTCCACTTGAGATTCATTCATGACCGCCCCTTTCCGCTTTCTCGCCTGGCTGATGCTGCCGGCGTTGCTGTCGTGCAGCTTCAATCTGATGGCCGCGACCGCCGAGGGCGCACCACAAGCCCTGCATTTGCTGGACTACATTGGCGCCGACTACCCGCCCACGGTGGAGGCGGGCAAGGTGGTGGATGACTCGGAATACCGTGAACAGGTGGAGTTTCTCGGGGTATTGCAGGGGCTGGTGGCTGATTTGCCAGACAAGCCCGAGCGTGCCGAGCTGATAAAGGGCGTCGATGAGCTGCTGGCCGCGGTCACTGCCCATCAGGACGGTGCAAGCGTTGCCCGCCAGGCTCGTCAATTGGGCGCCAAGCTGGCCGTGGCGTATGAAGTCAGCCAGGCCCCGGCCATCACGCCGGACCCGACCCGCGGCGCGCCGCTCTATGCCCAGCATTGTTCCGTGTGCCACGGCACAGCAGGTGCCGGCGATGGCCCCGCAGGCATGGGCATGACCCCACCACCCGCTAACCTGCGCGATGCCACGCGCCTGGATCGCCTGAGCCTCTACGCGATCTACAACACCCTTGGCCTGGGCGTCGAAGGCACCGACATGCCGTCGTTCGCTGACCAATTGGACGACCGCCAGCGCTGGGACCTGGCAACCTACATCGCTGGCTTCACCGCCGACCCGGCCGCCGCCAAAGGCGAGCAGACATTCAACCTTGCCGACCTGGCCCGCCAGACCCCCAATGAAGTGCTCGCCGCTGACGGCCCTGGCGCTGCGGCAACATTCCGCGCCCAGCGTGCGCAGCCGCCGCAGGTTCAGCGTGGCCCCGCGCAGTTGCTCGACTACACCGCCGCCACCCTGGACAAGAGCCTCGCGGCCTTCCGCAACGGCGACCACGAGCAGGCTTACGATCTGTCCGTCGCGGCCTACCTGGAAGGCTTCGAGCTGGTGGAAAGCTCCCTGGATAACGTCGATGCCAATGTGCGCAAAGACACCGAGAAGGCGCTGATGGCCTATCGGCAATCGTTGCAGGACGGCTTGCCTATCGAGCAGGTGCAGCAGCGCCTGGATGTGGCCAAGGGCAAACTCACTGAATCGGCTGGCTTGCTGGGCGGCGATGGCCTGAGCTGGTCGTTGAGCTATATCTCCGGCCTGCTGATCCTGCTGCGTGAAGGCCTGGAAGCGATTCTGGTGCTGGCAGCGATCCTCGCCTTCCTGCGTAACACCGGCCAGCAATCGGCGGTGCGCAGCGTCAACGTCGGCTGGGGCCTGGCGCTGTTGGCAGGCTTGGCCACCTGGGCCTTGGCGGCCTATGTCATCGACGTCAGCGGTGCCCAGCGAGAATTGCTCGAAGGCTGCACGGCGTTGTTCGCCAGTGTAATGGTGCTGTGGCTCGGCGTGTGGATGCACGACCGGCGTCACGCGGCGGCCTGGCAGGACTACATCAAGAGCAGCCTGGTGGGCGGCGGTGGGCGTTTCGGTTTTGCCGTGCTGGCGTTCTTCTCGGTGTATCGCGAACTGTTCGAAGTGATTCTGTTCTACGAAACCCTGTGGCTGCAGGCCGGACCTGCCGGGCACAACGCGGTGCTGGCCGGTGGTGCCACGGCGCTGGTGCTGCTGGTGGGCCTGGCCTGGGTGATCCTGCGCGGTTCGGCGAAGCTGCCCCTGGCGCTGTTCTTCGGCATCAACGCCGCGTTGCTGTGTGCGCTGTCGGTGGTGTTCGCCGGGCACGGTGTGAAGGCCTTGCAGGAAGCGGGCATCTTTGGCACGCGGCCAGTGGCGTTCTTTGACTTCGACTGGCTGGGCATTCACGCCGATGCGTATTCGCTGGGGGCGCAGGCCGTGGCGATCCTGGCGATTGTGGTGCTGTATGGCCGTAGCCGCCTGACCGAAAAGCGCCGGGTGGCGGCGTAGCATGCGCGTGTGGATCGACGCCGACGCCTGCCCTCGGGCGGCCAAGGACCAAGTGGTGAAGTTCGCCCTCAAGCGCCAGTTTGAGGTGGTGCTGGTGGCAGGACAAAGCCAGATCAAACCGAGCTTTGCCTGTGTGAAGTTGATTGTGGTGCCCAGCGGGCCGGATGCCGCCGATGATTACCTGGTGGAGCACGCCGTGCCCGGCGAACTGGTGATTTGCAGCGACGTGCCCTTGGCCGACCGCCTGGTGAAGAAGGGCGTGACGGCCCTTGATCCGCGTGGCAAGGAATTCAGCCCGGCGAACATGAGCGAGCGGTTGGCGGTGCGTAACCTGTTCACCGACCTGCGCGAGCAAGGCCAGATGGGCGGCGGCCCACCGCCCCACGGCGAAAAGGACAAGCAGGCGTTTGCCAATGCACTGGACCGAATCCTCACCCGCTTGATGAAGCCTCTGTAGGAGCGAGCTTGCTCGCGAAAAACGTCAACGATAACGCGGGCACTCTGGATGAACGCGGCGCTCTCAGGTTCTTCGCGAGCAAGCTCGCTCCTACAGAAAGAGGGCGTCAGTCGTTCTCGTGGGTCAATTCCAATACCCGATCCACCAGCTTGTTGATGCCTGACGCTACCTCGCTGATGTTCTTGCCCAGCATATAGGCCGGCGTACTTACCAGCTTGCGCGCCGGGTCCTCGACGATGTCCTCTACCGTGCATTCGATGTGGGTGGCGCCCATCTTGTCCAGGGCTGCGGCAGTGTCGGCGTCGTTGCCGATGGTGCAGGTCACGCCAGGGCCGTAGATCTTGGCGGCCAGGGCCGGCGAGATGCAGATCAACCCCACTGGCTTGCCCGCTTCGGCAAAGGCTTCAGCCAGCGCCAGCACCTGCGGGTTGATGCTGCAGCCGGCGCCTTCCACGGCAAAGTTAGACAGGTTCTTGGCCGCGCCAAAACCGCCCGGCACGATCAGCGCATCAAAGTCGGTGGCGTTGGCTTGGCCAATATCCTTCACGGCGCCGCGGGCGATACGCGCGGATTCCACCAGCACGTTGCGCGACTCGGGCATTTCTTCGCCCGTGAGGTGGTTGATCACGTGCAACTGCGCAACGTCGGGTGCAAAGCATTCCACTTGAGCGCCGCGCTGGTCCAGGCGCAGCAGGGTGATCACGCTTTCATGGATCTCTGCGCCGTCGTACACGCCACAGCCGGAAAGGATCACTGCAATCTTTTTGCTCATGGGCATTTCTCCTGATTCATGGCGTTAAATGTCTACTAATTTGTAACCTGTTGCCAATGGGATCTCACGTCGCTGCACCTAATCTTGATGTAACAAAAATAGACCGGACTAGCCCATGGACTTTGTGCCTTACGCAGTACCGTTTTTTATTGCCCTGATTGTGGTGGAGTTGTTGGCCGACCGTTGGCGTGGCGTGCGCAACTACCGAGTGGCGGATGCCATCAACAGCCTCAGCACCGGTGTGCTGTCCACCACCACCGGCTTGCTCACCAAGGGCGTGGGCCTGCTTACCTACGCGTTCGCCCTCAAGCACTTGGCGCTTTTCGACTTGCCGGCCCAGAGTGCCTGGACCTGGGTATTCGCCTTCGTGTTCTATGACTTCTGCTACTACTGGCTGCACCGCATGGGCCATGAACGCAACATCCTGTGGGCCGCTCATTCGGTGCATCACCAGAGCGAGGACTACAACCTCAGCACTGCCTTGCGCCAGACCAGCACTGGTTTCCTGCTGAGTTGGATCTTCTACCTGCCGCTGGCGGTGGCCGGCGTGCCTCTGGTGGTGTTTATCAGCGTGGCGTCGCTCAACCTGCTGTATCAATTCTGGGTCCATACACGTCATGTTCCCAAGCTCGGCTGGGTCGAATGGTTTTTCGTCACGCCGTCCAATCATCGGGCCCACCATGCACAGAACGCTCTCTACATGGATCGCAACTACGGCGGGGTGTTCATTATTTGGGACCGGCTGTTCGGCACCTTCCAGGAGGAAGACGATAACGAGCCGGTGATTTTTGGCGTGACCACACCCCTGGCCAGCTGGAACCCGCTGTGGGCTAACCTTCAGTTTTATGCGCAGCTCTGGAGTGACGCCCGGCGTACTGAGCGTTGGTGGGACAAGCTACGCATCTGGTTCATGCGCACTGGCTGGCGGCCGGCGGACGTCAAGGCCCAGTACCCGATGGCCAAGCCGGACCTGAGCCAGTTCCGCAAATTCGAGGTGCCGCTGGACGTGCGGCAACAGGTCTACATCGCCTTGCAGTTTGCGGCTTATGTGGGGTTTGGCAGCTATCTGATGAATTTCGGTGAGGGCTTGCCCACCTCGGCGCTGGTCCTCGGCTGGGGCACGATGGCGCTGGGGCTGTTTACTCTGGGCGTGGCTCTGGAGAATCGCTCATGGGCACTGAAGGCCGAGCTGGCGCGCCTGGCGCTGAATGTGCCGTTGGTATGGCTGGCGCCGCTGGTGGGGTTGTGGCCTGCCAGCAACCTGGGCTGGCTGGGCCTGGCGAGCTACAGCCTGCTCAGTATCATCGGCCTCTACTGTTGCAGAAGCCGGCTTACTCGGTTGGCGTCTTAGGGGTTTCGACCGGGGCTGGCTCGTTGGCCAGCCGAGCCTTGGCCTCGGCACAGGCTTGGCGGGCGATGCGGGCATTCTTGAAGCGACGGCGCAGCCACAGGCCAAAGCCCAGCACCAGCAAGGCGCCCAGCACCCACAGTTCGTATTTCTTGACGCTGCCGAGCATGCCTTCCAGCACCGCGCCGAAGTGGTAGGCCGCCGCCCCCAGTGCCGCGGCCCAGATCGCCGCGCCAATACCGTTGAGGACCAGATAGCGCAACGGTGGATAGCCAGACAAGCCAATCGCCACGGGCATCACCGTGCGCAAGCCGTAGACGAAGCGGAAACTCAATACCCAGATATCCGGATGCTTGCGGATATGTTCCAGCGCCTTGTCGCCCATCAATTGCCAGCGCGGCTTGCGCGCCAGCAACTTGCGGCCGTGCTTGCGCCCCATGTAGTACCAGAGCTGGTCGCCGGCGTAGCTGCCAAAAAAGGCAACGACCACCACCAGGTTGATATCCATGTAGCCACGGAACGCCAGGAAGCCTGCGAGTACAAGGATGGTCTCGCCTTCGAAGAACGTGCCGAGAAAGAGGGCAAAGTAGCCGAAGTCATGCAGAAATTGTTGAAGCATGGTCTAGGGTGCTGGCGAAATGAACGCGCAGCCTACGCCTTCACGAAGATTCATGAAAGTATCGAGATGTGTCACGAAGTGAACAATTCCTACGCAAATGACGAATGGGACTACAGGTCGCGTCGATAAGCACAACTGTCATTCATTCGTCATAATGGCCGCTTATAACTGCAACGCTCGCCCGTAAACACGGGCTCAGGAGTCTGTCGTGAGCTTTACCCCTGCCAATCGCCTGTTCCCCGCCACCCGTCTGCGTCGCAACCGTCGTGATGATTTTTCTCGTCGCCTGGTACGTGAAAATGTACTGACCACGAATGATCTGATCCTGCCGGTTTTCGTGCTCGACGGTGAAAATCGTCGGGAAGCGGTGGCGTCGATGCCGGGTGTGGAGCGTCTGACCATTGATTTGTTGCTTGAAGAAGCGGCGAATTGGGTCGAGTTGGGCATTCCGGCGTTGGCGCTGTTTCCAGTGACTCCGGCCGAACTCAAGTCCCTGGACGCCGCCGAAGCCTGGAACCCCGAGGGGATTGCCCAGCGTGCCACCCGTGCCCTGCGCGAGCGCTTCCCGGAACTGGGGGTGATCACCGACGTGGCGCTGGACCCGTTCACCACACACGGCCAGGATGGCATTCTTGACGAAGACGGTTATGTTCAGAACGACATCACCGTCGACGCACTGGTCAAGCAGGCGTTGTCCCACGCCGCGGCAGGCGCCCAGGTGGTGGCACCGTCTGACATGATGGATGGACGCATCCAGGCGATTCGCGAAGCCCTTGAGCTGGCTGGCCACGTCAATGTCCGGATCATGGCCTACTCGGCCAAATACGCCAGCGCCTACTACGGCCCATTCCGCGATGCGGTAGGCTCGGCGCTGAACCTGGGCAAGGCCAACAAGGCTTCGTATCAGATGGACCCGGCCAACAGCCAAGAGGCCCTGCACGAAGTGGCAGCCGACCTGGCCGAAGGCGCCGATATGGTGATGGTCAAGCCGGGGATGCCCTACCTGGACATTCTTTACCGGGTCAAAGAGGAATTCAAAGTGCCGACCTTTGTCTATCAGGTCAGCGGTGAATACGCCATGCACATGGCGGCAATCCAGAATGGTTGGTTGAGTGAAGGGGTGATCCTCGAATCCCTGACTGCCTTTAAACGTGCCGGCGCTGATGGCATTCTGACCTACTTCGCCGCCCGCGCCGCCCAATTGCTTAGAGAGCAACAATAGCCCTCACAGGAACACTCGATGAATACCGAAGGACTCTCAGAAGTTGCCGTAAAAGACGCTCACCCGGTGGTTGAACAAGTCGCCCAGACCCCGCCGGAGCTGGAGCCCGCACCGCCTGCGGTGGTAGCCGAAGCACCTGCGCCGGCGCCAGTGCCTGTGGTCACCAACCTGGATGACAGTAGCCTGTACATCCACCGCGAGTTGTCACAACTGCAATTCAACATCCGCGTGCTCGAGCAGGCGCTGGATGAGTCCTACCCTTTGCTGGAGCGGCTGAAATTCCTGCTGATCTTCTCCAGCAACCTGGACGAGTTCTTCGAGATCCGTGTTGCCGGCCTCAAGAAGCAGATTACCTTCGCCCGTGAACAAGCCGGTGCCGACGGCCTGCAACCGCACCAGGCCCTGGCGCGCATCAGTGAACTGGTGCACGGCCATGTGGACCGCCAGTACGCGATCCTCAACGACATCCTGCTGCCGGAGCTGGAAAAGCACCAGGTCCGCTTCATTCGTCGTCGTCACTGGACCGCCAAGATCAAGACTTGGGTACGCCGTTACTTCCGGGACGAGATTTCGCCGATCATCACGCCTATCGGCCTCGACCCGACGCACCCGTTCCCCTTGCTGGTGAACAAGAGCCTCAACTTTATCGTCGAGCTCGAAGGTATCGACGCCTTTGGCCGCGATTCGGGCCTGGCGATCATCCCGGCGCCGCGTCTGTTGCCACGCATCATCAAGGTACCGGAAGAGGTGGGTGGCGCGGGCGACAACTATGTATTCCTGTCGTCGATGATCCACGCGCACGCCGATGACCTGTTCCAGGGCATGAAGGTCAAGGGCTGCTACCAGTTCCGCCTGACCCGTAACGCCGACCTGGCGCTGGACTCCGAAGACGTCGAAGACTTGGCCCGTGCCCTGCGCGGCGAGCTGTTCTCGCGGCGCTACGGCGACGCGGTGCGTCTGGAAGTGGCGGACACTTGCCCCAAACACCTGTCGGACTACCTGCTCAAGCAGTTCAACCTGGCCGAATCCGAGCTGTACCAGGTCAACGGCCCCGTGAACCTGACGCGCCTGTTCAGCATCACCGGCTTGGACAGCCACCCGGAGCTGCAATACAAGCCGTTCACCCCGCAGATCCCGAAACTGTTGCAAAACAGCGAGAACATCTTCAGCGTGGTGAGCAAGCAGGACATCCTGCTGCTGCACCCCTTCGAGTCGTTCACCCCGGTGGTCGACCTGTTGCGCCAGGCCGCCAAAGACCCGCATGTGCTGGCCGTGCGCCAGACCCTGTACCGCAGCGGCGCCAACTCGGAAATCGTCGATGCGCTGGTGGATGCGGCGCGTAACGGCAAGGAAGTCACCGCGGTGATCGAGCTGCGTGCGCGTTTCGACGAAGAGTCCAACCTGCAACTGGCCAGCCGCCTGCAAGCGGCCGGTGCGGTGGTGATCTACGGGGTGGTCGGCTTCAAAACCCACGCCAAGATGATGCTGATCCTGCGCCGTGAGGCGGGTGAGATCGTGCGCTACGCGCACTTGGGTACCGGCAACTATCACGCCGGCAACGCCAAGCTCTACACCGACTACAGCTTGCTGACGTCCGACGACGCGCTGTGCGAAGACGTCGGCAAGTTGTTCAGCCAGTTGATCGGCATGGGCAAGACCTTGCGCATGAAGAAGCTGCTGCACGCGCCGTTCACGCTCAAGAAGGGCATGCTCGACATGATTGCCCGCGAGACTCAGTTCGCCCTTGATGGCAAGCCTGCGCACATCATCGCCAAGTTCAACTCGCTGACCGATCCGAAGATCATCCGCGCGTTGTACAAGGCCAGCCAGTCCGGTGTGCGCATCGACCTGGTGGTGCGTGGCATGTGCTGCCTGCGCCCCGGCATTGTGGGCGTGTCGCATAACATCCACGTGCGCTCGATCATTGGCCGCTTCTTGGAGCACACCCGCGTGTTCTACTTCCTCAACGGTGGCGAAGAGCAGATGTTCCTCTCCAGTGCCGACTGGATGGAGCGCAACCTCGACAAGCGTGTGGAGACCTGCTTCCCGGTGGAAGGCAAGAAGTTGATCATGCGGGTCAAGAAGGAGCTGGAAAGCTACCTGACCGACAACACCCACAGCTGGAGCCTGCAGTCGGATGGGCGCTACGTGCGTAATACCCCGACCGGCAACCAGAACCCGCGCAGCGCGCAGGCGACGTTGTTGGAGAAGTTGGGTAGCCCGATTCTGGCGGTGAACTAGCCCAGGTATACTCAATCCCATGTGGGAGCGGGCTTGCTCGCGAAGGCGGTGGATCAGTCACCAGATGCATTGACTGACCCACCGCCTTCGCGAGCAAGCCCGCTCCCACATTTGTTTTGCAGTGTGCTTTAGCGCAGGTTCAGGCTGAACCCCACCCGCGTCAGCCATTCCGCTTCCTGGGCGAAGTCCGCCTGGGTCAGCTGGTTTTCATCCAGCCAGCCTTTGGGGAACATCACTTCCAGGCTGTCGCCATCGGCGTGCAGTTTGACCTGCGGCATTTCCTGGGTACCACGGATGTGGTGGAACAGGATTGCAAAGCGCAATAGCGCACACAGACGGATCAGCTTGATGCCGTCTTTACCGAATTCGGCAAACTTGTCCTTGGGAATATTGCGACGATGGCCGCGCACCAACAGCGCAAGCATCTGCTGGTCTTCCCGCGAGAAGCCGGCCAGGTCCGAGTGTTCGATCAGGTAGGCGCCGTGCTTGTGGTAATGGTAGTGGGCGATGTCCAGGCCCACTTCGTGCACCTTGGCTGCCCAGCCCAATAGCTCGCGCCAGACGCCGTCTTCCAGGTCCCAGTCCTCGGCCACCTGGTCAAAGGCGTGCAAGGCTTTGCGCTCCACACGGGCGGCTTGTTCCAGGTCGACGTGGTAACGCTCCATCAGCGAGCTGAGGGTGCGCTCGCGCACGTCTTCATGGTGATGACGGCCTAGCAGGTCGTAGAGCACACCTTCGCGCAGGGCGCCGTCACAGTGGTCCATGCGTTGCAGTTCGAGAGCGTCGAAGATCGCTTCGAGAATCGCCAGGCCCGCAGGGAAAATGGCGCGACGGTCGGGCTTGATGCCGTCGAAGTCGATTTTCTCTGCATCCCCCAGCTTGAACAGCTTGCGCTTGAGCCACGCCAGGCCTTCGGCGTTCACCTCACCGGTGCCATGGCCACCGGCTTTCAAGGCCAGGCCAATGGCACGGATGGTGCCGGACGAGCCGATGGCTTCATCCCAGGTCAGGCGGTGCAGGGCATGTTCGATGCTCATGATTTCCAGGCGCGCTGCGGTGTAGGCCTGGGCATAGCGCGCCGGGGTGATCTTGCCATCCTTGAAATAACGCTGGGTGAAGCTCACGCACCCCATCTGCAGGCTTTCACGCAGCAGTGGTTCGAAACGCTGGCCGATGATGAACTCGGTGCTACCGCCGCCGATGTCGGCCACCAGGCGTTTGCCGGGCGTATCGGCCAGGGTGTGGGACACGCCGAGGTAGATCAGGCGCGCCTCTTCACGGCCCGAGATGACTTCCACCGGATGCCCGAGGATTTCCTCGGCGCGATGGATGAACTCGTTGCGGTTGCGCGCTTCGCGCAAGGCGTTGGTGCCAACGATCCGTACCGCGCCAGGCGGCATGCCGTTGATCAACTGGGCGAAACGCTTGAGGCAATCGAGCCCGCGCTGCATGGATTCTTCATTGAGCTTGCGCTCGTCGTCGATCCCGGCGGCCAGTTGCACTTTCTCGCCGAGCCGCTCAAGGATGCGGATCTCGCCGTTCTGGGCCTTGGCCACGACCATATGAAAGCTGTTGGAGCCCAGGTCGATGGCGGCGATCAAGGACAGATTCTTGGCTTGGGATTGCGGCATGGTTTGGGGATCTCGGTCGATAACCTTGCCATCGTGCCACGATCGACCGCTGACGCCAACGCGTTGTGCTTCGGTAATTGGCCCGATGTTGCCCGCGGGGAAATATCCGGGAAGTGTAGGGCGGCTTCGCGCACTTTAAGCGAATAGGTAATCCGATACTGTAAGACGTTTTAACTATATGTCGTCGTAAGTTACGTACGACACTGCCTACAAGTAATTGGGGTAATAGATGATTCGGTTGCAGGTAGAGGACTACTTTGCTGGTGGAATAAAGTCGCTTCCAGACTTAATAGAGGCCACAGTAAATACCGTGTTGTCTGATTTTTTTACCAAGCACCCAGGCACCAGACTGTCAGTCGGCAATTTTGCCTGGGTGTTATTTATTTATAGTTTTGTATTACGGAAAATAAGGTGTTGGGCGATGGAGTCGCCAGAACCAAAATAAAGAACGCCTGTTAATTCCAAATGACAGGACGAATATGAAAAAGATTATTGGATTAACCGTCGGTATGGCGTGCCTGGCTGCGACCCTCAGTGCCCAGGCAACCACCAGTGCGCAGTTGGTCGTCAGGGGCACGATTACACCGGCTGCCTGTAACCTCAGCCTGGCGGGCAGTGGCATCATCGACTACGGCACGATTCGCTCCGGCGAATTGTCCCAGACAGCGTTCAACCCGCGCGAAGAGAGGACCACTTCGCTGGTGATCAATTGCGGCACCACGCCTGCCAGGTTCGGGCTCACGTTTACCGATTTGCAAGCGGGCAGCAAGGTGACGGGCATCCTCGGCGCGGGCTTCACCGAAGCACAGAACTATGGTTTGGGTATGGTGGGCGCCCGGCGTACCGGTGGCTATTCGGTCACTCTCAGGGACCTCAGGTCGTCCGGCACGACGCTGTTTCCGATCATGCGCACCGGCCTTGGGGCCTGGTACAACAGCGATGGCAAGGTGGCCCAGTCGCCCAGCCAGTACTCCTGGCGTAATGGAGCGGCGATTACCCCTGCCGCTATCAGCCAATTGACCGGCACGCTTGCGGTGAAAGCGGTGATCAATAAGGCTCAGGATCTGGATTTAAGCCGCGACATTTCCATTGATGGGCGCGCCACGCTTGTATTGAGCTACATCTAAATAACCGAAAACAGCCGATCAAGAAACTGACCCTTTCTTATTGGCTGTTTTTCTATGGGCGCGTGATTACCAATCGTCAACGGCATAAGTGAGGGGAATACTGAGTGCGTGGGTTTTTAATAAGTTGTGCGCTGTTGTGGCATCTGTTTTTCAGTACTGTTGCTGCCGCCGACGGTATGTTGCCGGAAACGACAGTGGTGGTGCTTTATGAAGAGGACGGCGAAGCTACTCTTAGTATCAAGAACACCGATGCGGGGCCGGCGCTGCTGCATTCCGTTGTTGAGAATGTGCCTGAAGACCTGGAGCCGCTACTGATTGTCACACCGCCGGTTACCCGTGTGGAGGCAGGCGACACCCAACTGGTGCGTTTTATCAGCACCCTGAAACAGCCGCTCAAGACCCAGCGGCTCAAGCGCGTGTCGTTTGAGGGCATACCCCAGGCGCGTGTTGCCGGTGGTGCGACCATCGGCATCACCCTGCGGCAGAATTTACCGCTGATCCTGCACCCCCAAGGCCTGCCGCGTCACCACACGCCCTGGGAGCTGTTGACGTGGAAGCGCGTCGGGGACCGGCTCAGCGTCCACAACGACAGCGCCTATGTAGTGCGTCTGGCGCCGGATGTGCAACTGCTGCCACAAGGCACACTGGCGACATTGCCGCGCACTTACATTTTGCCAGGTGAGGCATTGGTGGCGAAGGGCGAAGGTCCGTTGGGCAATGTGGCTCACGTAGAGATCCAGCCCGCCACGGTCTACGGGTTTTCGGTAGATAACTACCGAGCGCCGGTCATCACCGATGAGGGTTGATCGGTTCATGATCCCTTCGAGGCGGGGCATCGCTGGTACTGCCTGGCCCGGTCGGTCCAAGTTGTCCATCGGCTTCGCGGCGCTCTGGAGTTTGCCTGGTATCGCGACCGCACTGGAACTCGGTGAAGGGTTTGACCTGGCGGCCCTCACCACCCACGGCATAGACCCCAAGGTTGCCGATTACTTTCGCAGTGCGGCGCGCTTTCGCGAAGGTGTCCAGGTGGTGGGGTTGCGGGTCAATGGCAACCCGCTTGGGCGGGTGGATGCTCGGTTTGGTCCACAGGGGGAGTTATGTTTCACCCCTGGGTTATTGGAGAAGGCCGGGCTGGTGAAACCCGGCGCAATCCTGCAGCCAGGCGCCAGGCCAGACCAGGCCTGTCATGATTTTCTCGGCGCATTTCCCGCCACGATGGTGCGCCTGCGTCCCGGTACCGATGAAGTGGTGCTGGTGGTGCCGACCCAGGCCTTGCGCGAACCCGAGTGGGATAGTGGGGATTTTTCCCAGGGCGGCGCGGCAGCGTTGTTCAACTATGACGTGCTGGGTTACGACAGCCATTCGCGCAGCGGACCCAGTCGGTTCGTGTCGGCCCACACTGAAGCGGGTTTCAACCTCGACGATTGGATTGTCCGCAGCCGCCAGTTCTATGTGTCGGACAACGGCCAGACCCGTACCGAACACTTGCATGCTTATGCCCAGCGGGATATCGCCGCGTTGCGTTCGACGTTCCAGGCAGGCCAGCTCTCCAGTAATAACCCGCTGTTTGGCGGGATCCAACTGTCTGGCGTGCAGTTTTCCCCCGATGGGCAGTCCAGGACACCCGCAGGCGGCAATATCGCAGTGGTCGAGGGGTTGGCCCAAAGCCAATCTCGCGTCGAGATACGCCAGTCCGGTGTGTTGGTCCACAGTACGTTGGTACCTGAAGGACCGTTCCGGCTGACGGGCTTGCCCCTGCTCAACGCCACCAGCGACCTTGAGGTCAGCGTGATTGATGTGCGGGGCGCCAAGCGCAGTTTCGTGGTACCGGCGGCGTCGTTCGCGGGGGCTGCCCCGGCGGCACCTGGGTATTATTTATCGGTGGGCGAGCTACGCAGAACGGCAGGTGAAGAAGGGCCATCACCGGTAATCGCCATGGGCAGTGGCACCTGGGGGCTGGGGAGTCATTCGTCCGCGGGTTTTGGCTTGTTGAATACCGATGACTATTGGGCGGCAGGGGGGGCCCTGAGCAGCGTGTTTTTCCAACGGGTTTCTGTCAACGCACGTCACAACCTGTCCCGGGACAGCCACAAGGCCGTGTCCGGCTCACGCAGCAGCCTGTCGCTGAGCAGCCCGGTCGGGGCCAATATCGACGTCAACCTCAGCGCCACCACCCAGACGCGTGGTTATCGCGAGGTCACGGAGGTGGGCCAGTCGCTCAGGGCCGATGATCTCAATTCGCACTTCAAAAACCAGTACACCGCAGGCGTGAGCTGGGCCGAACCCACGCTGGGCGTATTTTCTTTGAATTACACCCGCAGCGCGCAATTTGGCGGGCAAACCAGCGAGCATGTGTTTGCCTCATGGAACAAGTCGTTTGGCCGGGCCGACGTGGCACTGATCGCTGATTCCCAAGTGGGCGGTTCACGGGCTCGCCGTGACGCCAACGATGCCGGCAGCCGGCGTGATCGTGCGGTAGATAACAACGTGTCCCTGCGGTTGCAGGTCAGTGTGCCCCTGGGCGGCGATCGCCGTGTGAGCAGCTACACCAGCCGCCGTGGGGAGCAATTTACCGCCGGCACTGCACTGAGCGAACGGGTCAACGAGTATGTGAACTACGAAGTGGCGGTAGAGCGTGACATGCGGGCCCGGGAGCAATCGTTGCGTGGGCAAGTGGACGTGTTGCCACGCTATGCACGAGTGGGCCTGGGCGTCAGCCGCGACCCGTTGGGTAGCAGCTACACAGGCCAGTTGCAGGGGGGCGTGGTGGCTCACGACGGCGGGCTGACCTTTTCGCCGTACAGCGTGCAGGACACGTTCGGCATCGTCTCGGTCGGCGATATCGGCTCGGCGAAAGTCGAGACGCCACAAGGCCCGGTATGGACCGACTTCAGCGGCCAGGCGGTGATCGCCGGCTTGCCGGCCTACACCAACAGCCGCGTCGAGGTGCAGACCCCTTCCTTGCCCAAGCAGGTAGACCTGAAAAACGGCACCCAGGTCATTGCGGCGGGCCGAGGCTCATTCAATCACGTGGATTTTGACGTGGTGAAAGTGCGCCGGATGCTGGTGACTGCCAACGATCAGCACGGCCGGCCATTGCCTCAGGGCGCCTCGGTGTTCGGCAAGGGCAATCGCTTTGTCACCAGCGTGGTGGGCGAGGGCATGATTTTTCTCAACGACGTCTCCGAGTCGCAAAACCTGAGGGTTTCATTGCCCGACTCTTCCACTTGCCTGTTGCACATCGACCCCGAGGCCAAGCCCGACAATGACAAATTCTATGAAGCTGCATCGGCGGTATGCCAGGGTGGTTAAGCGTACCAGCCTGCCCTTGGCGCTCTCATGCATGCTGCTGGCAACGCTCGATGCGCAAGCTGAAAACTGTCGGCTATCGCTGAGCCAGTCGCGCATCGACTATGGCGCAATACGCCGGGATGCAGTGGTCGAAAACGCCGCTGTGGTACTGGCCACTCGCACGTTCAACCTGACTGTGCTCTGCGTTGAGCCGGCGGTAATGGCCCTGCGTTTTGTCGCAGCGCCTGCCGATGGGCAAGGGTTTCGGTTTGGTCGTGAGGGGCATTTTCGCTTGCGTCTCAAGCATGCCCAGGTCGACGGGCGAGCTGTCGGCTGGGTGTCTGCTCAAGCACCTGATGAGTCGGCCAAAGGCCAGTTGTTACCCGGCCAGGCCTTGATTGCGCGCGCCGCAGGTGCGCCGGTGGCAGGGCGGCGACTCACCGCTCAGGTCGATATCGACACCGAACTGCCCTTCGATGCGCTGATGGTGCGCGGGGAGGCCCGCCTTGAAGGGCAGGGCAGTTTCGAACTGATCAGCCAGGCTGTTCCACCGAGCCAATGAAGTTGGCGAGCTCAACTGTTTGCGGGTTGGCGAACAACACCTTCGGGTCACCGGTTTCATGCACCTTACCCTGGTGCATGAACACCAGCTTGTCGCCGACCTCACGGGCAAAACGCATTTCGTGAGTCACCATGATCAGGGTCATGCCGTCCTGGGCCAGTTGGCGCACCACGCTCAGCACTTCATTGACCAGTTCGGGGTCCAGGGCCGAGGTGATCTCATCGCACAGCAACACCTTGGGCGACATGGCCAGGGCGCGGGCAATGGCGACGCGCTGTTGCTGGCCGCCGGACAGGCGATCGGGAAAGGCGTCGAACTTCTCGCCCAGCCCGACCCGGTCCAGCATCTGCCGGGCCAGTTCGGCAGCCTTGGCCTTGGGCACTTTCTGCACCACTTGCGGCGCCAGCATCACGTTCTCGCCCACGGTCAGGTGCGGGAACAGGTTGAATTGCTGGAACACCATGCCGACCTTCTGCCGCAGGCTGCGCAGGTCGGCGCGGGCGGCGTCGAGGTATTCGCCATCGACTTCGATGACGCCGTCGTTGATCGACTCCAGGCCATTGAGGGTGCGCAGCAAGGTGGACTTGCCCGAGCCGCTGCGGCCGATGATCGCCACAACCTGGCCTTCGTCCACCGTCAGGTCGATGCCCTTGAGTACGTGGTGATCGCCGTAATACTTATGCAGGGCAGAAATTCTAAGCAGAGGCATGCAGTCTCCTTTCCAGGTAGCGCGCACTGAGGGACAAGGGATAACAGAGCAAAAAGTAACCGAGGGCCACCAGGCCATAGACCATGAAGGGCTCAAAGGTGGCGTTGGCGAGCATGCCGCCCGTCTTGGTCAGTTCGGTGAAGCCGATGATCGAGGTCACGGCGGTGCCTTTGACCACCTGCACCGAAAAGCCCACCGTCGGCGCGACAGCAATACGCAACGCCTGAGGCAAGATCACATAGCGCAGTTGTTCAAGCGGGTTGAGGGCCAGGCTGGCCGAGGCTTCCCATTGGCCGTGGGCGATAGAGTCAACGCAGCCGCGCCATATTTCAGCCAGGTAGGCGCTGGTAAACAGAGTCAAGGCAATCGCCGCGGCCAGCCAGGGCGATATATCCACGCCAAGCAGGGCAACGCCGAAAAACACCAGGAACAGCTGCATCAGCAGCGGTGTACCCTGGAACAGTTCGATATAGGTGCGGGCCATATTGCGTGGGAACGCTTTGTGGCTGATGCGCAGGGTCATCACCAGTAAGCCGATCAGGCCGCCGCCCACAAACGCCACCAATGACAGCAGCAGCGTCCATTGCAAGCCGGTAAGCAGGTTGCGCACGATGTCCCAGAACGAAAAATCACTCATCGGCTGTTCCTCATGACAAACCGTCGTCCGATCCAGTTGAGCAATTGGCGAATCATCAGCGCCATGCACAGGTACACCAGGGTGGTCAGGGCATAGGTTTCAAAGGCGCGGAAATTACGCGACTGGATAAAGTTGGCGGCAAAGCTCAGCTCTTCAGTGGCGATCTGCGAACACACCGCCGAACCCAGCATCACGATGATGATCTGGCTGCTCAGGGCCGGCCACACCTTGCCCAGGGCCGGTAGCAGCACCACATGGCGGAACGCCTCGAAGCGCGTCATTGCCAGCGCCGCGGCCGCCTCCAGTTGCCCGCGTGGGATGGCCTGGATACCGGCACGAATGATCTCGGTGGAGTAGGCCCCCAGGTTGATGACCATCGCCAGCACGGCGGCTTGCCACTCGGTGATTTTCAACCCCAGGGACGGTAGGCCGAAGAAGATAAAAAACAGTTGCACCAGGAACGGCGTGTTGCGGATCAACTCGACATACACCCCAAAGAACCACGCAAACGGCTGGATCTTCCAAGCCCGTACCACCGCGCCGACAGTGCCCACGGCCACGCCGAGGATGGCGCCAATGGCCGTCAGCTCAAGGGTGAACAGCGCGCCGCGCAGGAGCAGGTCGGTATTGGCCAGCACTGGCACAAAGTCGAATTGATAGGCCATCGTTGAGCTCCGCGTCAGAGGTCGGCAGGCAGCGGTTCTTTGAGCCACTGCATTGCGTTTTTTTCCAGGCTGCCGTCAGCCTTGGCTGCCACCAGGATCTGGTTGACCTTTTCCAGCAGCGCCGGCTCGTTCTTGTTCACGCCCACGTACACCGGCGAGTCCTTGAGTTTCACCTTCAGTGCCGGTACGCGTTTGGGGTTGCGTTCGCTGATGGCCACCATGACCACGTTGCCGCTGGCGATCAGGTCCACCTGGCCGGCCAGGTAGGCGGCGATGGTGGAGTTGTTGTCTTCAAAGCGCTTGATCGTGGCTTCCTTGGGGGCCACCGCGGTCAGCTCGATATCCTCGATGGCGCCACGGGTTACGCTGATGGTCTTGCCCTTGAGGTCGTCGAGGCTGGCGATGGCGGCGTCAGGCGGCCCAAACACGGCAAGGTAGAACGGTGCGTAGGCGTTGGAAAAGTCGATAACCTTTGCGCGCTCGGGGTTCTTGCCCAGGCTGGAAATCACCAGGTCGACCTTGCCAGTGGTGAGGAACGGGATGCGGTTGGTGCTGTTCACCGGGGTCAGTTCCAGCTTGACCTTGAGTTGGTCGGCCAGCAGTTTGGCGGTGTCGATGTCCAGGCCACGGGGTTGCATGTCCGGGCCCACCGAACCAAACGGTGGGAAGTCCTGGGGCACGGCAACCTTCAGGGTGCCGCGGGCGACGATGTCATCCAGACCGTTCGCCTGGGCGGGTGCCTGGCTCAGCATCAGGCTGGCAAACAGGGCAGTGAGCAGGGCGCTGTAGCGCTTGGTCATGGCAACTCTCCGAAAATGGCGAAGGAATTTTCTGAGTTTGCCCAGTGCACAGCCCATGCCAGCACCGTTCGGATCGTCTGCAAGGCTGATGGTTGTTGAGGTGCACAGGTCTTACTGGTCTGAACAGTGGTCAGGTTTTGCGCACCCTTTTCGAGCGTTGGCAAAAAGCGGCGAGCCCCTTTGGGGCGTGGCTTGCAGCCGGCCATGAATAGTTTTACAACGGGTCACACCGCTATCTGGAACCCAGAGCTTTTTATGAATTCCATTGCCCAAGCCGTACCGGAAGCGGCCTTGCAGGCCATCCGCAAACTGATCAAGGAGCAAGGCTTCGGGCCGGGCGACGCGTTGCCGTCCCAGCGCGAGTTGGCGCTGCAATTGGGGGTGAGCCGGGCGTCGTTGCGCGAGGCGCTGTCGTCCCTCAGCGCCTTGGGCGTGGTCAGCGTGCAGCCGGGCAAGGGCGTGTTCGTACAGGACGTGCAAGAGGCGCCGGGGTTCGCCTGGCCCTTTGCGGCGCAGGCCACGCCGCCGGATATCTTCCAGTTGCGCTACGCCTTGGAGGGGTTTGCGGCGGGCTTGGCAGCGGTGACACTAACCCTCGATGCACTGGACAGCCTGCAAGACAATGTTCAAGCCATGCGTAAAGTGCTCAAGGCGGGCGATTTCGAAGCGGCTGCCCGCCTGGACTTCGAGTTTCACCAGCGCATTCTGCTGGCCAGCGGTAACCAGGCCATGCTGAGCATCCTCAGCGCCAGTGCCGAGGTGTTTCTGGAAAGTCAGAAGCTACCGTTCATCCGGCCGGAGCGGGCCATGGAAACGTGGCAGGAACATCGCAGAATCCTGCGCGCCCTGGCCCGCCGCAGCAGTACGGCGGCGCAGAAAACCATGCAGGAACATATACGTAATGCAGCGTTGCGCACGGGCATTGCGTTCGTGACGCCCGCTACGCCGTGACGGGGTCATACCCACACTCATTCAAGTTCATAGCAAGACTCAATCAGACGCGGCTTCCTGAACAGGGGAAGGGCGGCTATGATGGGCAACGTTTTTTTTGCTTACAATCCGGAGACATCCATGAGCAGCGATCTTATCAAGCACGTCACCGACGCGTCCTTTGAAGCCGAAGTCCTCAAGGCTGACGGCCCGGTGCTGGTTGACTACTGGGCTGAATGGTGCGGCCCTTGCAAAATGATCGCTCCGGTCCTGGACGACATTGCGACCACCTACGAAGGCAAACTGACCGTTGCCAAGCTGAACATCGACGAGAACCAGGAAACTCCGGCCAAGCATGGCGTGCGTGGTATCCCGACTCTGATGCTGTTCAAGAACGGCAATGTCGAAGCGACCAAAGTGGGCGCGCTGTCGAAGTCCCAGCTGCAAGCTTTCCTCGACGCGAACATCTAAGCGTCGTCAAAAAAGCCCCGCAATTTGCGGGGCTTTTTCGTAAAACAGGGCTAGACGCTCCGAAATCCAGGTGGTACATTCGGCCCCGCAGTGGTTTCTCCACTGCCCCCTGCAAGCCGTCGCCGACGCATTCCTTTTCGATTAGTACGCGATCCTGTCGCCTTCTCTGCGGCGCGGCCTCATTAAGCCAAAAGCTTAATTTCCCCCCCTCCATAAATGATTACGTCATTCCTATATGAATCTGACTGAACTCAAGCAAAAGCCGATTACCGACCTGCTCCAACTGGCCGAAGAAATGGGCATAGAAAATATGGCCCGTTCGCGCAAGCAGGACGTGATTTTCTCCCTGCTCAAGAAGCACGCGAAAAGCGGCGAGGAAATCTCCGGTGATGGCGTGCTGGAGATTCTCCAGGACGGCTTCGGCTTCCTCCGCTCTGCAGACGCGTCCTATCTCGCCGGCCCAGACGATATCTACGTCTCGCCGAGCCAGATCCGTCGCTTCAACTTGCGCACCGGTGACACCATCGTTGGCAAGATCCGTCCTCCGAAGGAAGGTGAGCGTTACTTCGCCCTGCTCAAGGTCGACACGATCAACTTCGATCGCCCCGAGAACGCGAAAAACAAGATTCTCTTCGAGAACCTGACTCCGCTGTTCCCGACCGTGCGCATGAAGATGGAAGCCGGTAACGGCTCCACCGAAGACTTGACCGGCCGTGTGATCGACCTCTGCGCTCCAATCGGCAAAGGCCAGCGTGGCCTGATCGTCGCACCGCCGAAAGCCGGCAAGACCATCATGCTGCAGAACATCGCCGCGAACATTGCACGTAACAACCCTGAAGTTCATCTGATCGTGCTGTTGATCGATGAGCGTCCGGAAGAAGTGACCGAAATGCAGCGCACCGTGCGCGGCGAAGTGGTTGCCTCGACGTTCGATGAGCCGCCAACCCGTCACGTGCAGGTTGCCGAAATGGTGATCGAAAAGGCCAAGCGCCTGGTCGAGCACAAGAAAGACGTGGTGATCCTGCTCGACTCCATCACCCGTCTGGCCCGTGCCTACAACACCGTGATCCCAAGCTCCGGCAAGGTGCTGACCGGTGGTGTCGATGCTCACGCCCTGGAGAAACCGAAGCGTTTCTTCGGCGCTGCGCGCAACATCGAAGAAGGCGGCTCGCTGACCATTATCGCCACCGCGCTGGTTGAAACCGGCTCGAAGATGGACGAAGTGATCTACGAAGAGTTCAAGGGTACCGGCAACATGGAACTGCCTTTGGATCGTCGCATCGCTGAAAAGCGTGTGTTCCCTGCGATCAACATCAACCGTTCCGGCACCCGCCGCGAAGAGTTGCTGACCGCAGACGACGAACTGCAGCGTATGTGGATCCTGCGCAAGCTGCTGCACCCGATGGACGAAGTCGCTGCCATCGAGTTCCTGATCGACAAGCTAAAAACCACCAAGACCAACGACGAGTTCTTCTTGTCGATGAAACGTAAGTAAATACTGCGTTTCTGGTCCAAAAAAATGGCGCCCCCCAGGGGGCGCCATTTTTTTTGCGTCGAGTTTGTGTGGTTTTTATGGCATAAGTATCAGTTAAGTAACAAAAATTGACGCGTGACTACGCTCATTCCTTTCGTCACAGACTGACCACATTCATATGACCACTCTTGCTTACCGCAGAGACATCGACGGCCTGCGTGCCATCGCTGTCCTTGCAGTCGTGTTGTTTCACTTTGGCGTTCCAGGCATTACTGGCGGTTTTGTTGGCGTTGATGTGTTTTTCGTCATTTCCGGCTTTCTAATCACGTCAATTATTTGGCGAGAGCGTCAAGCCGGACGCTTCAGCTTCATCGACTTCTGGGCTCGCCGCGCCCGGCGTATCTTGCCGGCACTGTTTGTGATGATTGCGGCGACACTGGCAGTGGGTTGGTTTCTGTTGGCGCCCAAGGACTATGAAGAGTTGGGGCGGTCTGCGCACTATCAGGTGACCTTTACCTCGAACCTGTTGTTTTCACGCCAGCACGGCTACTTCGATGCCTCATCCGACATCAAGCCATTGCTGCATACCTGGTCGCTCGCAGTAGAAGAGCAGTTCTATATTTTCTTCCCGTTGCTGCTGGCTTTGCTTTCCAGCCGTTTGAAGCACTGGCGCCTGGCATTGTTCGCGGTGCTGCTGGTGTCGTTTGGCATGAGCGTCTGGGCGGTTCAGCATGAGCCGCAGAAAGCCTTCTTCCTGTTGCACCTGCGGGCCTGGGAGCTACTGGCGGGTGCGATGCTGGCGGTGCAGCCCAAGCGTGAATGGCGCGCCTCGCCGGCCTTGGCTCAAGGCGTCAGCCTGGCTTCCCTGGCGTTGATCCTCATCGCCGTATTAGGTTACGACGCGAAAACCCCGTTCCCAGGTGCGACCGCGTTGTTGCCTGTGCTGGGGGTGGTCGGGTTGATCTGGGCCAACGGCCAGCAACCGACCTGGGTCGCTCGCCTGTTGGGCACGCGGATCATGGTGGGCATCGGGCTGATCTCTTATTCCTGGTACCTGTGGCACTGGCCGGTATTCGTGTACGCCAACTATGCCGCCGTGGATGGCTTGAGCGCGCTGGAACTGGCGGGGCTGATGCTGCTTTCGCTGGTGCTGGGCTACCTGTCCTGGCGGTTCGTGGAGACACCGTTCCGGGAAAAACGTTTGCTGGCCTCGCGTAAGGCGATTCTGGCTTCGGCGATGGTCGGCATTCTGGGGCTGGGTTTCACTGGCCTGGCGATCCGTGAATTCGACGGCGTGCCTTCGCGCTTGTCCGAACAGGCGTTGCGTTTTGCCCAAGCCAAGAAGTGGAGCCCGGACCTGTTGGCGTGCATGGCCGACAAAGATACCCCCGATGAACGCTTGTTCTGCCATTTCGGCCCCAAAGGCCAATCGGTTTCAGCGTTGGTATGGGGTGACAGCCACGCCACCGCGCTGATACCGGCACTCAAAGACGGCGCTGATCGCCACGATATCAGCCTGGTCGAAGCCAGCTTTGCCGGCTGTATTCCCCTCGATGGCCTGGAAAATATTGCCCGCTGCGCGCATTTCAACCGTCGCGTCGAGAAGGCCATGGCCGAGCAGACATTCAGCGATGTGGTATTGGCCGCCCGCTGGAGCCTGTATGTGTATGGGCAAATGTCCGGTGATAAGGAGCATGCGCTCAAAGACCCTGGCACCGGCCAGTATGTGCGTGCCGTCGCCGAACAACGCTTTGCTCAAGGCCTGCGCGAGCGCATCCAGGGCTTGCGCGCTGCTGGGCACAAGGTCTGGCTGGTCAAGGAAGTGCCGCTGCAGGAAATCATCGTGCCTTACCGTCTCAGCCGCCTGGCCATGATGAACCGCCCCGTGGACGGTGAAGGGCTCGCCGTGGCCGAGCATGTGAAGCGCCAGGCGTTTATCACGCAATTGTTTGATGAGTTGGCAGCGGCCGACAGCGGTGTCGCGGTGCTGGACCCTGCGCCATTACTGTGCGGCGCCGATGGGTTGTGCCGCGTCGAACTCAATGGCCGCGCACTGTATACCGACGATAATCACCTTTCAGACGTCGGCGCGCGACACATCGAAGCCTTCCTGGAGCCGTTGTTCAGTTCTTTGCAATCACGCGGTTTGACGGCCAATTAAGCTGCCAGCCGCCCTCAGAGCAGGTAGGATGTACGCCTATTTTACGGGTGGCATGGTTAATGAAATTCAAGGATCTTCGGGATTTCGTGCAGCAACTTGAGCAGCGCGGAGAGTTGAAACGTATCCAGATGCCGATTTCTCCGGTGCTGGAAATGACTGAGATTTGCGACCGTACCTTGCGCAACAAGGGCCCGGCGCTGTTGTTCGAAAACCCGACCGGCTTTGATATCCCGGTGCTGGGCAACCTGTTCGGCACTCCCGAGCGCGTGGCCTTTGGCATGGGCGCCGAGTCTGTCAGCGAGCTGCGCGAGATCGGTAAGCTGCTGGCCTTTCTCAAGGAGCCCGAGCCGCCCAAGGGCTTGAAGGACGCTTGGTCCAAGCTGCCGATCTTCCGCAAGATCATCGCCATGGCCCCCAAGGTGGTCAAGGACGCGGTGTGCCAGGAAGTGGTCATTGAAGGCGATGATGTCGACCTGGCCATGCTCCCGGTGCAAACCTGCTGGCCCGGCGACGTCGGCCCGCTGATCACCTGGGGCCTGACCGTCACCAAAGGCCCGAACAAGGACCGCCAGAACCTCGGTATCTACCGTCAGCAAGTCATTGGCCGTAATAAAGTGATCATGCGCTGGCTGAGCCACCGTGGCGGCGCCCTCGACTTCCGTGAGTGGTGCGAGAAGCATCCCGGCCAGCCGTTCCCGGTTTCCGTGGCCCTGGGGGCTGACCCGGCGACCATCCTCGGCGCAGTGACACCCGTGCCCGACAGCCTCTCCGAGTACGCCTTCGCCGGCTTGTTGCGCGGCAATCGCACGGAGCTGGTGAAGTGCCGCGGTAATGACCTGCAAGTGCCGGCCACCGCCGAAATCATTCTTGAAGGCGTGATTCACCCAGGTGAAATGGCCGATGAAGGCCCGTACGGCGACCACACCGGTTACTACAACGAAGTCGACAGCTTCCCGGTGTTCACCGTCGAGCGCATCACCCATCGGGTCAAGCCGATCTACCACAGTACCTACACAGGCCGTCCGCCCGATGAGCCGGCCATCCTCGGCGTGGCGCTCAACGAAGTGTTCGTGCCGATCCTGCAAAAGCAATTCCCGGAGATCACCGACTTCTACCTGCCGCCCGAGGGCTGTTCGTACCGCATGGCCATCGTGACCATGAAGAAGTCGTATCCGGGGCATGCCAAGCGGGTAATGCTCGGTGTGTGGTCGTTTTTGCGACAGTTCATGTACACCAAGTTCGTTATTGTCACCGACGACGACATCAATGCCCGGGACTGGAACGACGTGATCTGGGCCATCACCACGCGCATGGACCCCAAGCGCGACACGGTGATGATCGACAACACGCCCATCGACTACCTCGACTTCGCGTCGCCGGTATCGGGCCTTGGCTCAAAGATGGGCCTGGATGCCACGCACAAATGGCCGGGCGAAACCACACGTGAGTGGGGCCGGGTGATCGTCAAGGATGAAGCCGTCACGGCGCGGGTCGATGCGATCTGGAAAGAATTGGGAATAGATTGATGCGTGTAACCCTGCAACCTTCCGGTGCTGTGCTGGAACTGGCCCCTGGCGAGCGAATCCTCGAGGGCGCACGCCGCCTGGGCTATGAGTGCCCCCAAGCCTGCCGTAATGGCGTGTGCCATGTCTGCGCGGCGTTGTTGGTTGAGGGCCGCGTAAGGCAGGCCGGGGAGGAGCGCGATCATGGTGAGTTCTACACCTGTATCGCTGAGCCGCTGGAGGACTGCGTGGTGTTGTGGGATGGCGTTCTGGCGCCGGGAGAGTTGCCGTTGCGCCAATTGTCGTGCCAATTGATCGAGTGTGTGCAAGTGGGTGGCGATGTGTGGCGTGTGCGCCTGCGCGCCCCGGCAGGCAAGGCGGTGCGTTACCACGCCGGGCAATACCTGATGATCGAGCGGGACAGCGGCGAGAAATCTGCGTTCTCCCTGGCCTCGGCGCCCCATGCCGGACGGGAGTTGGAGTTGCATGTGCTGGCACGGGAAGCCAGTGCGCGCAGCCTCATCGAGCAGTTGCAGCGCAACCAGATGGCCCGCGTTGAGCTGCCGTTTGGTGACACTCACCTGGCCGAATTGCCGGATGGGCCACTGGTATTGATGGCAGCCGGCACCGGCATGGCGCAGATGCACAGCCTGATCGAGCATTGCCGCGCTTCAGGCTTCAAGCACCCGGTGCATCTGTACTGGGGCGTGCGCCTGCCGGAAGATTTTTACGAAATCGAGCATTGGGACCAATGGCTGCATTTACCCAACCTGTTCCTGCACAAAGTGGTCAGCGACCTGTGTGGTTGGGAAGGGCGCTGTGGTTTGCTGCATGAAGCGGTGTGCGAAGACATTGCCGACCTCAATAGCGTGCACGTCTACGCCAGCGGTTCGCCGGCGATGATCTACGGCACCCTGGACGCACTGGTCAACGCCGGCATGGATGCGCACCGGATGCGCGCCGACGTCTTCGCCTACGCCCCAAGGCCCTAATGTGGGAGCTGGCTTGCCTGCGATGACGGCCCCACAGCTGACGCCTATCTACCTGACGTCCTGCGAGCAAACTGTGGGAGCGGGCTTGCTCGCGAAGGCGGCCTGGCAGTCAACACGGTTGGATTGTGTATGTATCCATTGCTGCGGTAACGGCCGCTTAGGGTTCCGCCTGACGGCGGGTCACTTTGGAAAAGCCCCAAAGTAACCAAAGGGCTCTTGCCCCACCACTCGGCACCTCGCCTGGGCTCGGTGTGCCCGTAATCCGCCAGTAATTTGGGGGGCCGCCGCCACGCGCCATCCATGGCGCGGGGCGGCTAAACCGACATCCCTGCCGGTTTACCCCCCAAATCCCTGTCGAATTCCGGCCAGCGTGGTTTGACGGGGCGCCTGAGATCACAAGCAGATCAAGAGCAAGATCAAGAGCGACTCGCTTCGCATCGTGGTTACCGTCTGCTGTTAAAGCCCACAAAGTTGTGTAGATACCTATGCTGCGATAGCGGTGGGTCAGCGCCTCATTTGATGACTGGCACACCGCTATCGCAGGCAAGCCAGCTCCCACCGGGGACTGTGCTGTGTCAGAAGCGCACTCCAGTTGTCACCATTGCCGCGTTGAACCCGAGCAATACCAACTCAGCCGCCACCGGCCCGTAATGCGTGCCCACCGATGGAATGATCACCGGCGCCACGCCGAATCGGTTCAACGGGATCTTGTCGCGGTACTCGCCGCGATAGCCCTGGAGCAGCCCGCCGGTCAATTTTGCATACACCGGATAGTCGGCCATGTCATAGCGCTTGCCCACATAGGCGTAGTACGAGCGCTGGCGGAACGAGTTGCGAAAAGTCACCCCACCGTACAGCAGGCCCGATGCCTCGTTGCGTTCCAGGCCGATCAAGTCCTGATTGTTGTTGTGCTCTGGGTCTGGCGCGAAGTGCCGGGTGTAGACGCTGGTCTGGGCGTACCAGAAGCCTTTGTCGTCGTTGGCGGGTGGGGTTTCGCTCGCCAGGGCGGTGGTGGCTTGGGCCAGGAACAACAGCCCAGGCAATCGAAATTTTTTCATGGGGCGACCTCGATAGTCGATGTGATGAACGGCTAAGTGGGTCGTTGTGTGCGCGCTATTTTGACGGCTTGGCGCCCGCCCAGGCTGAACCGGGGCTGACAGTAGCGGGATTAACCGTGCAGATCCTGACGAGTGGTGGGCGTTGATTATGCCCAGTGGGACTTTTTCGCCGTACGGTTACAGCGCTGCGTTTTATTACGGTAAAGTCGCTTACAACTGGTAACACACAGGGGGCGCACCGCATTTCGCCATGACCGTCATTGAAACCGATCTTCTGCAATTGGCTTACCCTCCGCGACTCGATCTTGGGCCGCAACTCACCCACGAACAGTTAATGAGCTCGATGCAAGCCACCATGGCTCGGCATAAGGGTGGGCCGGTGTGGCTATTTGCTTATGGTTCGCTGATCTGGCGCCCTGAATGTTCATCCACCGAACGCGTACGGGCGCGGGTCCACGGTTATCACCGGGGCTTGTACCTGTGGTCCCATGAGCATCGGGGTACGCCGGAGTTGCCGGGGTTGGTGTTCGGGCTGGATCGCGGTGGTTCCTGCAGCGGGTTTGCCTACCGTTTGCCGGAAGACCAGTTGGAGGCCTCGCTGTATGCCCTGTGGCAGCGCGAGATGCCTTACCCCTCTTACCGGCCGCACTGGCTCAGCTGCCGATTGGAAGATGGCAGTACCGTGCAGGCGTTGGGGTTTGTGTTGGAGCGGCATTTGCCCAGCTATGCCGGCAACTTGCCCGATATCGTGCTTAACCATGTACTGCAAAGCGCTTGCGGGCGTTACGGCACCACTCGCGATTATGTCGAGCAGACCGTGAACGCCCTGCGTAGCCACGCCATGCCAGATAAAAACCTGGAGGCGCGGCTCAAGCGTTGTGCCAAGGATTGTCCGGGCGGTTAGCGCGCCGAGCTGACACTGTTGGTGTGCCACAGCGTAGGGATCAGGAATGCGATCGCCAGTACACAGGCGCTGATCAGCAGTACAAAACCGCCGTCCCAGCCGAAGTGGTCAACCGTGTAGCCCATGGCGGCACTTGCGGCTACCGAACCACCGAGGTAACCGAACAAGCCGGTGAAGCCTGCTGCGGTGCCGGCGGCTTTCTTCGGTGCCAGCTCCAGCGCCTGCAGGCCGATCAGCATCACCGGGCCGTAGATCAGGAAGCCGATGGAGAACAGCGCAATCATGTCGATCATCGGGTTGCCCGGCGGGTTGAGCCAGTAAACCAGGGTCGCCACGGTCACCAACGCCATGAACACGATGCCGGTCAGGCCGCGGTTGCCACGGAAGATCTTGTCCGACATCCAGCCGCATAGCAGCGTGCCCGGAATACCTGCCCACTCGTAGAAGAAGTACGCCCAGGACGACTTATCGACGGTGAAGTGCTTGGCTTCTTTCAAGTAGGTCGGCGCCCAGTCCAGTACGCCGTAGCGCAGCAGATAGACAAACACGTTGGCAAAGGCGATGTACCAGAGCATTTTGTTACGCAGCACGTATTTGACGAAAATTTCCTTGGCACTGAATTCGTCTTCGTGGCTGGCGTCGTAGCCTTCTGGGTAGTCGTTCTTGTATTTCTCGATAGGCGGCAGGCCCACCGATTGCGGGGTGTCGCGCATGGTGATGAAGGCAAACGCCGCCACTGCCAGGGCCACGGTGGCCGGCACGTAGAACGCTGCATGCCAGTCGTTGAACCACGCCATGCCCAGCAGGAACAGCGGGCCGATCAAGCCACCGCCGACGTTATGCGCCACGTTCCACACGGACACCACGCCGCCGCGTTCTTTCTGCGACCACCAGTGCACCATGGTCCGCCCACTTGGCGGCCAGCCCATGCCCTGGGCCCAGCCGTTGATGAACAGCAAAATGAACATCATGGTCACGCTGGACGTTGCCCAAGGTGCGAAACCGAAAATGAACATCACCCCCGCCGAAACCAGCAGGCCAAAGGGCAGGAAATAGCGTGGGTTGGAGCGGTCGGACACCAGGCCCATCAGGAATTTGGACAAGCCGTAGGCAATCGCAATCGCCGACATCGCCAGGCCCAGTTCGCCACGGGTGTAACCCTCGTCGATCAGGTAGGGCATGGCCAGGGAGAAGTTTTTACGCAGCAGGTAGTAGCCGGCGTAACCGAAGAAAATACCCGCGAAGATCTGCCAGCGCAGTCGTCGGTAGGTACTGTCTATTTTTTCTTCAGGCAGGGGCGCCTGGTGTGCGGCAGGACGAAAGAAAGCAAACATTCAAGAGCTCCAAATTTCTTGTTTTGACTGCGGATGCGAATGTTACAGTTTCGTTACCGAAAATAGCATCGCCTCTTATCCGCAAACACAGGAAACGCGAGCAATTGCATGTTCTTTTACGAACATGTCGCTAATAGATAAGTTGTGGGCGTGATTAGGTCCTAAGACCACTGAGTAACCACTGTGGGAGCTGGCTTGCCTGCGATGGCGATCTTTCAGGTTCATCTGTAGCAGCTGACCCACCGCTATCGCAGGCAAGCCAGCTCCCACATGGATTGCATTTCAGGTGTGTTATCGGGTTTGGACAACTATTTTACCCACCGCCTTGCGCTGCCCCAGATCATTGATCGCCTGCGCAGCCTGCTCCAGCGGATACACCTGCGACACCAATGGCTTGAGCTTGCCCTCGCCATACCAGGTGAACAATTGCTGGAAATTCGCCGCATTGTCCTGTGGCTGGCGCTGGGCAAACGAGCCCCAGAACACCCCGACCACCGCTGCGCCCTTGAGCAACGCCAGGTTCACCGGCAGTTCAGGAATACGCCCACTGGCAAAACCTACCACCAACAGCCGACCGTTCCAGGCAATCGAACGGATGGCCTGGTCAAACAGGTCGCCACCCACCGGGTCGTAAATCACATCAGCGCCGTTGCCATCGGTCAGGCGCTTGACCTCATCCTTGAGGCTGGCTTCGCTGTAGTTGATCAGCTCATCGGCACCGGCGGCCTTGGCGACTGCGAGTTTGTCGGCGCTGCTGGCGGCGGCAATCACCCGGGCGCCCATGGCCTTGCCAATCTCTACGGCAGCCAGGCCCACGCCGCCGGACGCGCCAAGTACCAGTAAGGTCTCGCCGGGTTGCAGGTGGGCGCGTTGTTTCAGTGCGTGCATGGACGTGCCGTAGGTCATGCTGAAAGCGGCGGCGGTATTGAAGTCCATGCTCGGCGGGATTGGCAGCACGTTATAGCCGGGCACCGCGACCTGCTCGGCAAAGCTGCCCCAGCCTGTCAACGCCATCACGCGGTCACCGACTTTCAAGTGGCTGACTTTCTCACCTACCTCGCTGACCACGCCTGCCGCTTCGCCACCGGGTGAGAATGGAAAGGGCGGCTTGAACTGGTATTTGCCTTCGATGATCAGCGTGTCCGGGAAATTCACCCCGGCCGCATGCACGTCCAACAGGATTTCATTCTTCTTGATCGCCGGGCTGGCGATCTCTTCCAGCACCAGGGTTTCGGCGGGGCCGAAGGCTTTGCACAGCACAGCTTTCATCGGACTATTCCTTTTGGCGTCGTGGCCGATAAGTGTAGGAGGGTACGCCCGTGGGTCAACGAGCATGCCCACGCCTGATAAGCCCCCATAAGCTTGTGCTCAGCCTTGCTAGCGTTATGCTACCCGGCAACCGAATTCGAGGAATGAACTGTGAAAGCGTGGATCCTGTTGATGCTGGCCCTGACCTTGCCGATGGCAGCCCAGGCCGAAGAAGCCAAAGAGGGCGAGGCGCCAAAGGTCAGCTATATCAGCCTGAGCCCGCCGTTCGTGGGCAATTACGGCCTGGATGGCACCGCCAAGCTCAAGGTCTACAAGGCCGACATTGCCCTGCGCGTGACCGGAGAAGAAGCGGCGAAGCTGGTCAAGGCCAACGACCCCTTGATTCGTAACCAACTGGTGGCGCTGTTTACCCAGCAGACCAACGAGACCATGAGCAGTGTGGAAGGCAAGGAAAAGCTGCGCCAAGAGGCGTTGAAGCAAACGCAGCAGGTGATGAACGATGAAACCGGCAAGCCGGTGGTGGAAGACCTGCTGTTCAACAACCTGATCATCCAGTAGGAGCGAGCTTGCTCGCGAAAAACGTCAACGATAACGCGTGCTGCCTGAATAAAAGCGGCGCCTGTGAGTTTTTCGCGAGCAAGCTCGCGCCTACAAGAAGCCAGGTCAGTTAAAGCAAATGTAGGACCGCGGCCCACTGCTCCGGTGTGACCGCCATGACCGAAAGCCGGCTGCCCTTTTGCACCAGCGGCATTTCAGCCAGTGCAGTTTGCTGCTTTAGATAGCCCAGGCCCAGCACCTTGGGGAAGGTCTGCACATGGGCGACATCGATCGCACTCCATGGGTTTTTCTCCGGCGTGGCCTTGGCGTCGAAATAGTGGCTTTCTGGTTCCAGCGCAGTGGGGTCCGGATAGGCAGCCCGGATGATTTTGCCGATGCCGGCAATCCCAGGCTCCGGGCAACTGGAGTGGTAAAAGAAAAACTCGTCGCCCACGGCCATGGCGCGTAAAAAGTTGCGTGCCTGATAGTTGCGAACCCCGTCCCAGCGCGCTTCGCCGAGCTTTTCCAGGCCGTTGATGGAGAGTTCGTCGGGCTCGGATTTCATCAGCCAGTAGGCCATTTTTGGGCTCCTGAAAAAGGCATTGGGCAAGTTGTCGGGCAATTGCATGACAAACCGACAGTCGGTTGGCGTCAAGGTTTGCGTGTTGGTTCACGTTACCGCAGAATGCGCGCTTTTAAGCTTGACGCAGCTGCAACGGACTACTTTGGAACGTTGTTGTCATCGTGTACGAGGTGCCTGAAAGGGGGGCAATCGATGCAACGTAAGCCGGATTTACTATGGATTTTGGTTATTTTGTTTGGTCTGGGCGTCGTGACCACCGGTTATGCCCAAAGCCTGTGGTCGAACAAGACCGATGCACCGGTTGAACTGGCTCAGCAGCAGCCACAACCGTTCAAGCGTTAACTCAAGCATTCACTAAGGCGCCGCTGTTTCCAGCGGCGTTTGTGCGACATACCACTGCTTATCGGTCACCGTCCCCGCCAACGGCACATCCCAGCTTGCCTGCGCCAGGCGTTCGACTTTCTGGCATTCATGGGCCAGCCCGAGCAGTGTTGGCTTGCGCCAGCTCTGGCGGCGGGCAAGATAGGCCAGGCTGCGGTCGTAAAACCCGCCGCCCATGCCCAGGCGCCCACCTCCATCATCGAACCCCACCAACGGCAACAACACCAGGTCCAGCGCCCAGACGTGGCGTTGGCGATGGGCATTGACCCGTGGTTCAAGGATGCGAAAACGGTTGGGCAACAACTTATCCCCAGGGCGTACGCGCTGGAACACCATCTTGGTGCGCGGCCAGGCGCTGAGCACCGGCAGGTAAGTGGCCTTGCCGCGGCGCTGGGCTGCACGCAGCAGCAGGCGCGGATCGATTTCACCGTCCGTGGGCAGATATAAAGAGATATGTTTGGCCCGGCGAAACAGCGGGTGCTGTGCCAGTTGCCGGTACAGACCGTGAGCGGCCTGGCGCTGCTCACTGGGCGTGAGGGCGCGGCGGGCCTTGCGCAACATGCGTCGAAGGTGCGGACGAGATAGCGGCGCAGGTTCGGTCATGGTTTTCCGGCTCATAAAACAATGCCAGTCCGGGGACTGGCATTGAGTTTGGGAATTCAGGCTCCCCGACAGAGCCGCTGTCGACTTAGCCCTTGAACCCGAAAGTTCAAGGTGGAAGAAGCAGTAGGCTTTAAGGCTTTCCGTCTAGCGGACATGCACACCAGCCCAACGTGCAACTTCCAGGGTAGTGCGAATCGGCTCAGGGACATCGCCGACTGGCAAACACGCCAGGGAGTGGGGCGAGTATACCTTAAACCTGCTCGGCAATCAGCCCTTGGGTGTTTCTGAATCGGTGGAAAGCACCAGATCCACGCGATCGAGCAGGTCACGCACCTGCTCGCGCGTCGAGCCGCTGGCCTGTACGTCAGGGCGCTCCTGCTTATGCAGCAGGTCGTGGGTGATATTCAGCGCGGCCATCACGGCGATGCGGTCGGCGCCGATCACTTTGCCGCTGCTGCGGATTTCGCGCATCTTGCCATCCAGGTAGCGGGCAGCGCTCACCAGGTTGCTGCGTTCTTCCTGGGGGCAGATGATCGAATATTCTTTGTCGAGGATCTGCACGGTAACGCTATTGCTTGAACTCATGAGTCTTGCTCCAGGGCCTTCAGGCGCGAAATCATCGATTCGACCTTACGCCGGGCGATTTCGTTTTTTTCAATGAGGTGAGCGCGTTCCTCGCGCCAGGTCTTTTCCTGAGCTAATAGGAGTCCGTTTTGACTCTTAAGTTGCTCGACCCGATCAATTAGCAGTTCGAGTCTGGCCATCAGCGCTTGCAGGTCGGTGTCTTCCATTGGGTTCCACTGGATTTGTCTGATGAATGGCAACTGCAGGATAAACGATCTGACGCCCTCGATAGTCTTGGTGCGTCTGCCGGTGCTAGGATACAGCGCTCCATTCTAGACATTGCGCCGTCTGGCGCCTAGCTCACCATGCCCATTCAGAACTCCCCGTACGATGCTTTTTCCAAACTGCTGAGCGCCAGCGGCCATCCATGCTCGCCTGCTGAACTGCACGGCGTGCTGTTGGGCCGCAGTTGCACCGGTGTCGGCTTTGATGCCGACACCTGGTTGGCCGATGTGGCCGAGCTGCTGGAAACCGAACCCACCGACAATGTGCGCAACGCATTGATCGGCCTGCAAGAAATGGTCAAGGGCGAGCTGACCGGTGATGACGTCACCGTGGTCCTGCTGCTGCCTACCGACGACGCCCCGCTGGCTGACCGCGCCGCCGCACTGGGCCAATGGTGCCAGGGTTTCCTCCATGGTTTCGGCGTGAATGCCGGCGGCCTGGAGCTGAGCACCGACGCCAAGGAAGTGCTGCAGGACCTGGCGGCCATCTCCCAGGTGCAAGATGCCCTGGAAGAATCCGAAGACGGCGAAGGCGACTACATGGAAGTCATGGAATACCTGCGTGTCGCGCCGCTGCTGCTGTTCACCGAGACTCGCAAGTCCGCTGAGCCCGCCGCGCCCAAGCCGTCGCTGCACTGAGAAAGGAAGCCCATCTGCCCATGATCCATATCCCCAAAGCGGAATACACCCGGCGCCGCAAGGCGCTCATGGCGCAGATGGAACCCAACAGCATCGCGATCCTGCCGGCCGCCGCCGTGGCCATCCGCAACCGCGATGTCGAGCATGTTTACCGCCAGGACAGCGATTTCCAGTACCTGAGCGGTTTCCCCGAGCCCGAAGCGGTGATCGTGCTGATGCCCGGTCGCCAGCACGGCGAGTACGTGCTGTTCTGCCGCGAGCGCAATGCCGAGCGCGAGTTGTGGGACGGCCTGCGTGCCGGCACCGAGGGCGCGATCCGCGACTTTGGCGCGGACGACGCATTCCCCATTACCGATATTGACGACATCCTGCCCGGCCTGATCGAAGGTCGCGACCGCGTGTACTCGGCCATGGGCAGCAATGCCGAGTTCGACCGGCATGTGATGGAGTGGATCAACGTGATCCGCTCCAAAGCGCACCTGGGCGCCCAGCCGCCGAACGAATTCGTTGCCCTGGATCATTTGCTTCACGATATGCGCCTGTATAAATCGGCGGCAGAAGTGAGAGTGATGCGCGAGGCGGCGCGAATTTCCTGTGCGGCCCATGTGCGGGCGATGCAGGCCAGCCGTGCCGGTTTGCATGAGTTCAGCCTGGAAGCCGAGCTGGATTACGAGTTTCGCAAAGGCGGCGCGAAGATGCCGGCCTATGGCTCCATCGTCGCCGCCGGGCGCAACAGCTGCATCCTGCATTACCAGCAGAATGACGCGGTGCTCAAGGACGGCGACCTGGTGCTGATCGACGCCGGGTGCGAGATCGACTGCTACGCCAGCGACATCACCCGTACCTGGCCGGTCAATGGCAAGTTTTCGCCCGAGCAGAAGGCGATCTACGAGATTGTGCTGGCCTCCCAGGAAGCCGCCTTCAAGCAGATCGCGCCGAACAAACATTGGAACCAGGCCCACGAGGCGACCGTGCAGGTCATCACCGCCGGCCTGGTGAAGCTGGGGTTGTTGCAAGGTGACGTTGACGAGTTGATCGCCAGCGAAGCCTACCGCGCCTTCTACATGCACCGTGCCGGCCACTGGCTGGGTATGGATGTGCATGATGTGGGCGAGTACAAAGTGGGCGGTGAATGGCGCGTGCTGGAAGTGGGCATGACCTTGACCGTGGAGCCGGGCATCTATATTTCCCCGGACAACCAGAACGTGGCAAAGAAATGGCGCGGCATTGGCGTGCGCATCGAGGACGACGTGGTAGTGACCAAGCAAGGCTGTGAAATCCTGACCGGCGGGGTGCCCAAGACCGTTGCCGAGATCGAAGCGTTGATGGCGGCTGCCCGATGAGCCGGGCTCACCTGGCGATTATCGGCGGCGGCCTGGTGGGCGCCAGCCTGGCCCTGGCATTGCAAGCGGGGGCCAAGGCGCGGGGCTGGAAGATCGTGCTGATCGAACCCTTTGCACCGGGCGACAGCTACCAGCCGAGCTACGATGCGCGCTCTTCTGCGCTGTCGTTTGGCGCGCGCCAGATTTACCAGCGGCTGGGCCTGTGGCAAGCCATTTCCCGGCGCGCCGAGCCGATCAAGCAGATCCACGTGTCAGACCGTGGGCGTTTCTCCACCGCGCGCTTGTCCGCGATGGAGGAGGGCGTGCCTGCCCTGGGTTATGTGGTGGAAAACGCCTGGCTCGGCCAATGCCTGTGGCAAGGCTTGGACAAGGAGGTGGTGAGCTGGCGCTGCCCGGCAGAAGTCACGCGCATGGAGCCGCTGCCCGATGGCTATCGCCTGACCCTCAATTATGAAACCGTGCTGGAATGCGACCTGGCGGTACTGGCCGATGGCGGCCGCTCCGGCTTGCGTGAGCAATTGGGCATTGGCGTGAAAACCCGGCCCTACAACCAGAGCGCGCTGATCGCCAACATCACCCCGAGCGAAGCCCACAATGGCGAGGCGTTCGAGCGCTTTACCGATGAAGGCCCCATGGCCTTGCTGCCGCTGCCGGACAACCGTTGCGCGCTGGTCTGGACCCGCATCGGCATGGACGCCCAGCGCCTGGCCAGCCTCGACGAGCGTAGCTTCCTGAGCGAATTGCAGGGCGTGTTCGGGTATCGCCTGGGCACCCTCAAGCAAGTGGGCGCGCGTCACCTGTACCCGTTGACCCTGGTGGAAGCCGAGGAACAAGTGCGCTCGCACCTGGCGGTCCTCGGCAATGCCGCCCACAGCCTGCACCCGATTGCCGGGCAGGGGTTCAACCTGTCCCTGCGCGATGCCAATGCCTTGGCCGAAGCCCTGTTGGCCGGGCCGGCGGTGCCGGGTGACTTGGCGACGTTGCAAGGCTATCGCGAGCGTCAGCGCCTGGACCAGCAACTCACCGTAGGCTTCTCCGACCAGGTCACGCGCCTGTTCGGCAGTGCTCAGCCATTGGTGGCGCTGGGCCGCAATATGGGCTTGCTCGGCCTCGACCTGTTGCCCCCGGCCAAACGCTGGTTCGCCCGTCAGGCCATGGGCCTGGGTACGCGTTCCGATGTTTGAAGCGGACCACACCTTTACTTGCGGCCTGTGCCGCACACGAGACAAGGCTTGAATATGGACATGCGCGCAGATGTGCTGATTGTCGGGGCCGGAATGGTCGGAAGCGCCCTGGCGCTGGCGTTGCAGGGCAGTGGCTTGCAGGTGCTGCTGCTCGACGGCAGCCCATTGAGCGTCAAGCCGTTTGAGCCGGCTGCGGCGTTTGAACCGCGGGTGAGCGCGTTGTCGGCGGCCAGCCAGCGCATTCTTGAGCGCCTGGGCGTGTGGGACGGCATCGTCTCGCGTCGTGCCAGCCCCTACGGCGAAATGCAGGTATGGGACGGCAGCGGCACCGGGCAGATCCACTTTTCGGCGGCCAGTGTGCATGCCGAGGTGCTTGGGCATATCGTCGAAAACCGCGTGGTGCAGGATGCCTTGCTCGATCGCCTGCATGACTGCGACCTCGGCCTGCTCGCCAACGCACGGCTGGAACAGATGCGCCGCTCTGGCGATGACTGGTTGCTGACCCTGGCCGACGGCCGCAAGCTGCGTGCACCGCTGGTGGTGGCCGCCGACGGTGCCAACTCCGCCGTACGCCGCCTGACCGGTACACCTACCCGCGAATGGGATTACCTGCATAACGCCATCGTCACCAGCGTGCGCAGCAGCCTGCCGCACCAGCGCACCGCGTGGCAACGCTTCACCGACACCGGCCCGCTGGCGTTCCTGCCGCTGGTACGCGATGGGCAGGAAGACTGGTGCTCGATTGTCTGGTCGACCACGCCCGCTGAGTCCGAGCGCCTGATGGCGCTGGATGATGAACGCTTCTGCCGCGAACTGGAACGTGCCTTCGAAGGGCGCCTGGGCACCGTGGTCAGTGCCGACCCGCGTGTGTGCGTACCGTTGCGCCAGCGCCATGCCAAACGCTATGTGGCCGAAGGCTTGGCGTTGATCGGTGACGCCGCCCACGTCATCCACCCGTTGGCGGGGCAGGGTGTAAACCTGGGCTTCCTCGATGCGGCCGTGCTGGCCGAAGTGCTGCTGGCAGCGACCGAGCGCGGCGAGCGCCTGGCCGATGTGAAAGTGCTGAGCCGTTACGAGCGACGTCGTATGCCCCACAACCTGGCGCTGATGGCGGCAATGGAAGGTTTTGAGCGCTTGTTCCAGGCCGATCAACTGCCGCTGCGCTGGTTGCGCAACGCGGGTTTGAAAATCGTCGACCAGATGCCCGAAGCCAAGGCAGTGTTCGTGCGCCAGGCGCTGGGATTGACGGGCGATCTCCCCGAACTCGCCAAACCCTGAACCTAAGTACATCCGTTCGGGCTTGTGTGGGAGCGGGCTTGCTCGCGAATGCAGTGGGTCAGTTGATATTTCTATAACTGACACTCCGCTTTCGCGAGCAAGCCCGCTCCCACAAAAGGCGAATAAAAGCGCCTGCAACATGGCTGTGCAACATCTGGTAACGCCTCCACCAAGCGTTACCAAATGTGAGTCCTTATCATTTGCCCTCCATTTGCAAATGAGAGACCGCACCCATGTTGGCACCCAAGCGCCTCCTGACTGCCCTGGCACTCACCCTGATCGGCAGCACCACCGTGCAGGCGGCCGACGAAGTCGTGGTCTACTCCTCGCGTATCGACGAGCTGATCAAGCCCGTATTCGACGCCTACACCAAAAAGACCGGCGTGCAGGTCAAGTTCATCACCGACAAGGAAGCCCCGTTGATGCAGCGCATCAAGGCCGAGGGCGAGAACGCCACTGCCGACCTGCTGCTGACCGTTGACGCCGGCAACCTCTGGCAGGCCGAGCAGATGGGCATCCTGCAACCGTTCACCTCTCCTGTGATCGACAAGAACATTCCTCTGCAATATCGCTCATCGGCCCACGCCTGGACCGGTTTGAGCCTGCGTGCGCGGACGATCGCCTATTCCACCGACCGGGTAAAACCGGGCGATCTGACCACCTACGAAGCTCTGGCCGACAAGCAGTGGGAAGGCCGCCTGTGCCTGCGCACGGCGAAAAAAGTCTACAACCAGTCGCTGACTGCCACCTTGATCGAAACCCATGGCGCGGCCAAGACTGAAGAAATCATCAAGGGTTGGGTGAATAACCTCTCCACCGACGTGTTCTCCGATGACATCGCCGTGCTGGAGGCCATCAACGCCGGGCAGTGCGACGTGGGTATCGTCAACACCTATTACTACGGTCGCCTGCACAAGCAGAAGCCAGACCTGGCCGTGAAGTTGTTCTGGCCGAACCAGGGCGATCGCGGTGTGCATGTGAACCTCTCCGGCATCGGCCTGACCCAGCACGCACCGCACCCGGAAGCGGCCAAGGCGCTGGTGGAGTGGATGACCACGCCTGAGGCACAGCAGATCTTCGCCGACGTCAACCAGGAATTCCCAGCCAACCCGGCGGTACCGCCATCGGCGGAAGTGGCGACCTGGGGCAAGTTCGTGGCCGATACCTTGCCGGTGGAAGTGGCAGGCAAGCGCCAGGCCGAAGCGATTCGCCTGATGGATCGCGCTGGCTGGAACTGAGTACAATTTGTAGGGGCAAGCCCTAATACCTGTAGGAGCGAGCTTGCTCGCGAAAAACTCACAGACACCGCGTTTATTCAGGAAGCACGCGGTATCGTTGACGTTTTTCGCGAGCAAGCTCGCTCCTACAGGCATCAGGGTCTTCCCCTCCCACACTGTTTTTTGTCTGCCTTCAGATAGCCTGTTTACAGAGAGTTTGCTCTTGGCCCACCCCGCCCAACGTCGCTGGTACCTGCCGGTCTTCAGCGTCGCCGCCCTGGTGCTGTTGCCGCTGAGCGTGCTGCTGCTGTCCTGGCAAAGCATCGACCCACAAATCTGGTCGCACCTCTGGGACACCCAGATGCCCCGCTTGCTGGGCAACACCTTGACCCTGGTGCTCGGTGTCGGCCTGGGTGTGACGCTGCTGGGCGTCAGCCTGGCCTGGCTGACCAGCCTGTGCGAATTCCCCGGGCGGCGCTGGCTCGATTGGGCACTGATGTTGCCCTTTGCAATCCCTGCCTATGTGCTGGCCTTCGTGTTCGTGGGCCTGCTGGATTTTGCCGGGCCGGTGCAAACGCTGCTGCGCGAGTGGTTCGGCACCGGGCTGCGTTTGCCACGGGTGCGCTCCACCAGCGGCGTGGTCATCGTATTGGTGCTGGTGTTCTATCCCTATGTCTACCTGCTGGCGCGCAGCGCATTCCTGGCCCAGGGCAAAGGCTTGATGGAAGCGGCGCGGGTACTGGGGCAATCGCCATGGCAAGCGTTCTGGCGCGTGGCATTACCAATGGCGCGGCCAGCGATTGGTGCCGGTGTGGCCCTGGCGTTGATGGAGACGCTGGCGGATTTTGGCGCGGTCTCGGTGTTCAACTTCGACACCTTCACCACCGCTATCTATAAAACCTGGTACGGCTTTTTCAGCCTGTCCAGCGCCGCGCAACTGGCCAGCCTGCTGCTGCTGGTGGTGATGCTGGTGCTGTATGGCGAACGGCGCGCGCGCGGGGCCAGCCGACCGAGCAATGAGCGCCCGCGGGGCAAGGCGTTGTACCACTTGCGCGGGTTCAAGGCCGTGGCGGCCAGCGCCTGGTGCAGTCTGGTTTTCGCCTGTGCATTCGTGATTCCGATGCTGCAACTGGTGGCGTGGTTCTGGCAGCGTGGCCGCTTCGACCTGGATGAGCGTTACACCGGGCTGATCGTGCATACCCTCTACCTGGGCGGGATCGCAGCGCTGATCACGGTCAGCGTGGCGCTGATACTGGCCTTTGCAAATCGTCTGGCGCCGACCCGCGCGATTCGCTCCGGTATCAGCCTGGCCAATGTCGGCTATGCCTTGCCGGGCTCGGTGCTGGCGGTGTCGATCATGCTGGCGTTCAGTTACCTGGACCGCGAGCTGGTGGTGCCGGTCTCCGGCTGGTTGGGCGGGGCGGGCAAGCCTTTGCTGTTGGGCAGCCTGTCGGCACTGGTGCTGGCGTATCTGGTGCGGTTCCTGGCGGTGGCCTACGGGCCGCTGGAAAACAGCCTGGCGCGCATCCGTCCGTCATTGCCCGAAGCGGCACGCAGCCTTGGGGTGAGCGGCCCACGACTGTTTTGCAAAGTGTATCTGCCGTTATTGCTGCCGGGCGCGTTGAGCGCAGCGCTGCTGGTGTTCGTGGATGTGCTCAAGGAAATGCCGGCCACCTTGCTGATGCGCCCGTTTGGCTGGGACACCCTGGCGGTGCGGATCTTTGAAATGACCAGTGAAGGCGAATGGGCGCGGGCGTCTTTGCCGGCGCTGACCCTTGTGCTGGTCGGCTTGTTGCCGGTCATCGGGCTGATCCGCCGCTCGGCTCGGCAAATCGGTTAG
Source organism: Pseudomonas sp. FDAARGOS_380 (assembly GCF_002591235.1). Taxonomy (NCBI): domain Bacteria; kingdom Pseudomonadati; phylum Pseudomonadota; class Gammaproteobacteria; order Pseudomonadales; family Pseudomonadaceae; genus Pseudomonas; species Pseudomonas sp. FDAARGOS_380. Next base: position 2,185,847 of record NZ_CP023969.1, read on the forward strand.
GTGCCAGTCCTACGGCTTGAGGCTACAATGCGCGGCATTCGGTGCGCTCCGTCTTTCGGATCGACCTGCTGTATGTGGCTGCGGGCCTTGTAATACAAGGTGTTCGGCGCAAGTGGCAGCTCTGCGCGCCTTCGCCAAGCCCGGAAGGAGAAACCCATGGGACAGCGTACGCCTCTGTATGACCTGCATCTCGCCCTCGGCGCGAAAATGGTCGATTTTGGCGGTTGGGATATGCCTTTGCATTACGGCTCGCAAGTTGAAGAACACCATCAGGTGCGACGCGACTGCGGGGTCTTCGATGTATCTCATATGACCGTGATCGATGTCACCGGCCTCCAGGCCAAGGAATGGCTCCAGTACCTGCTGGCCAATGATGTCGACCGACTGCACGGCTGTGGCCGAGCGTTGTACAGCGCCATGCTCAACGAGCAGGGCGGGGTGGTGGATGACATGATCGTCTACCGCACCGAAACCGGTTACCGCTTGGTGGTCAACGCTGCCACGCGCGATCAGGACATGGCCTGGATGCAGGCGCAACTGGGCGGCTACTCAGTGCACCTGCATGAGCGCTCCGAGTTGGCCATGCTCGCCATCCAAGGCCCCCACGCCCGGCAGAAAATCGCCGAACTGGTGACCCAGTCCCGTGGCGTCCTGATCCATCAGCTCAAACCGTTCGAAGGCCGGGCCGACGGCGACTGGTATATCGCCCGCACCGGCTATACCGGCGAAGACGGCCTCGAAATCGTGCTGCCGGCCGATCAGGCTCCGGGCTTTTTCAACGACCTGGTAGGCGCTGGCATTTCCCCCATCGGCCTCGGTGCGCGCGACACCTTGCGCCTGGAGGCCGGCATGAACCTGTATGGCCAGGATATTCACCAGGACGTCTCACCCCTGGCGGCCAACATGGCTTGGAGCATCGCCTGGGAACCTGTCGAGCGTAACTTCATTGGCCGCGCCGCGCTGGAAGCAGAAAAAGCAGCCGGCGTGCAGTTCAAACTGGTGGGGCTCGTCCTCGAAGAACGGGGTGTGCTGCGTGCTCATCAGGTGGTTCGTATCGCCAATGTTGGCGAAGGAGAGATCACCAGTGGTAGTTTCTCGCCTACGCTAAGCAAATCCATTGCGCTGGCGCGTGTGCCGACGGCGACTGCCGACCGGGCCGAAGTGGAAATCCGCGGCAAGTGGTATCCGGTTCGAGTGGTCAAGCCGACCTTCGTGCGCCATGGCAAAACCTTGATCTAACCAATTCCGGCAGGCCGAAGGCCGCTGACATTTCATCTTGAGGACACAGACTATGAGCAATATCCCTGCCGACCTGCGTTTTGCCGAAAGTCACGAATGGGCCCGTCTGGAAGCTGACGGCACCGTGACCGTCGGGATCTCCGACCATGCACAGGAAGCTTTGGGTGATGTGGTGTTTGTTGAGTTGGCGGAAGTGGGTGCCAATTTTGAAGCGCAAGGCCAGGCGGGTGTGGTTGAGTCGGTGAAAGCAGCCTCGGATATCTACTCGCCGGTTGCCGGCGAAGTGATTGCTGTCAACGAAGAGCTGAGTGGCAGCCCTGAGCTGCTGAACTCGGACCCGTACGGCGCCTGGATCTTCAAGCTCAAGCCAAGCGACAAGGCCGACTTGGACAAGTTGCTGGATGCCGCGGGCTACAAAGCCGCCATCGGCGAATAAACGCCTGCCCCAATACAGGCGCGGGCTAATGTGGGAGCGGGCTTGCTCGCGAATGCGGTGGTTCAGTCATTGATGTATTGACTGACACTGCGCATTCGCGAGCAAGCCCGCTCCCACACTGTACTGCATCAACCTTGAGTGTTCAGTACGGCTTTAACCGCCGCAACAGCCCGCTCCACATCCGCCTCTGTCATCGCCGTGAACATCGGCAACGACACGATCAAACGCCCAACACGCTCCGCCACCGGGAACATGCCTTCCTTGAAACCCTGTGCCCGATACAGGCTCAGCAGGTGGATCGGCGGGTAGTGGTAGCCGATACCCACCCCGTGGGCCTGCATCTGCTCCATGAACGTTGCACGGGCCGGCAGGCCATCCTGGCGCTCTGGCAACACCAGTTGGAACAGGTGCCAGTTGCTGTTTTCGAAGTCGGCCGGCGGCAGTTGCGCGCCGTATTGGGCTTCGAAATCGCTGCCCAAGCATTTGAAGTAGTGACGTGCCAGGTTCTGACGATGGGTGGTGATCTTCTCGATGTGTGCGAATTGCCCCAGGCCGATGGCGGCGGCAATGTCGGTCATGTTGAACTTGCCCCCCAGCACATCCACATCCAGGCCATCGAAGCCGCTGCGGGTGACGCCTTGCAGGCGGTACTTCTCGGCCAGACGGGCCTCCTCGGCGTTGTTCAACACCAGGCAGCCGCCTTCGGACGACGTGATGTTCTTGTTCGCCTGGAAGCTGAAGGACACGAAGTCGCCGGTTGCGCCGATACGCTCCCCATCCCAGCTGGAACCCAGGGCCTGGGCAGCATCTTCGACAATGCGCAGGTTGTACTTGTTGGCCAGCGCGTAGAGCATCGGCATATCCAGGGGCAAGCCGGCCAGGTAGACCGGGATGATCGCCTTGGTGCGCGGGGTAATGGCAGCTTCCACCTGGGCCAGGTCGATATTGCGTGTCACCGGGTCGATGTCGGCAAAAACCGGAGTGGCGCCGACTTCGAGAATCACGTTGGCCGTGGCAACCCAGGAAATTGGCGTGGTGATGACTTCATCCCCAGGCCCGATCCCGGCGATGCGCAAGGCGATCTCCATGGTGCAGGTGCCCGAGTTGAAGGTGCGCACCGGACGGCCGCCAAAATACTCCGACAACTGTGCTTCGAAAGCCTGCACCTTTGGCCCGCTGGTGATCCAGCCGGAACGCAGAACATCGCCGACCGCCGCGATGGTGGTTTCATCAATGGTCGGTTTGGAAAACGGCAGGAAAGGCTGTTGGCTCATGACGAAGAAGGCATCCGTTTCAGGTAGGCGATGAAAAATACACGTGTCAGTGGGGCATGGTTGCACGCTGAGACTGAATATAGCCTGTCATCCATGAACGATTCGTCATGCCGCAGGCAAAAAAATGCCGCTTGAAAAAGCGGCATTTTTTATGAGGGCAGTTATTACTCGGTGACAGCATTCTTCGCCAGAATGGCGTTAGCCAGTTCCATGTCCGTGGCTTGGAGGCCAGGGTTGTCGGCGCGGACCTTCTGCATCGCCGCTTCCAGGTACGGGCCGCGAATGCCGCCGTCGCTGGCGACGAAGCTGCCTGCGTCGTCCTGGGCCGCGACCACCAGCTTGTGGTCCTTGAACGTCAGGTAAGTCGAGCCAGTGGTGGCGCCCGACGAGATGACATTACGCCAGAAGCTATCGGCCATGGCTGAGCCGACAGGTAGGGAAAGCACAGCGAGGGTTGCGACAGCATATTTGAGACGCATGATGGGTGACTCCGGTGGGTTATCTGTACGTTTTGATTGTAGTTAACCCGATCCAGTTCCATCACTGACTAAACAGTTTCAACCTTTAAAATCACCCCATCCTGCCCAACCACGCGGACTTGAGCGCCCACGGGGGCGTCGGCACCGGTGACCATCCACACCCCATCGCCGACTTTGACCTTGCCGCGACCATCCACAATGGCTTGATGCACCACGAAAATGCGCCCCACCAGCTCTGAACCGCGCTCGTTCAACCCCGGTTGATCACTGGCCTTGGCACTGCTGCGCTGGCGTTTCCACCAGTACACGGCGGTCAGTATCGACAACATCGCAAACAGCAGCAGTTGCCATTCCAGCCCAAGCGGTGGGAACACGAACTTGATCACGCCCACGGCAGCGGCGGCGATGCCCATCCAGAGCAGGTAGCCTCCGGCACCGAACACCTCGAGAATCAACAGCACGGTGCCCAGTGCCAACCAGTCCCAGAACGACAAATGCAGCAAAAAGTCCCACATGGTGTTGGCCTCAGCCTTTCTGGTTGCCGAAGGTTGCCTTGACGATTTCGCCGATACTGCCCACGGCGCCAATCACCTGGCTGGCTTCCAGGGGCATCAGGATGACCTTGCTGTTGTTGGCCGACGCAAGCTTGCCCAGAGCGTCGATGTATTTTTGCGCGACGAAGTAGTTCACCGCCTGCACGTTGCCCGACGCAATGGCTTCGGACACCACTTGTGTTGCCCGCGCTTCGGCTTCGGCCTGACGCTCACGTGCCTCGGATTCCAGGAACGCGGCCTGACGACTACCTTCGGCCTCGAGGATCTGCGCCTGCTTCTTGCCTTCCGCTGTCAGGATCGCCGACGCCCGCAGGCCCTCTGCTTCGAGGATCTGTGCACGCTTGATTCGCTCGGCTTTCATCTGGCCGGACATGGCGGCCATCAGGTCGGCGGGCGGGCTGATGTCCTTGATCTCGATACGGGTGATCTTGATGCCCCATGGCGCGGTGGCTTCATCCACGGTGCGCAGGAGTTTCTCGTTGATGCCATCACGCTGGCTCAGCATGGCGTCCAGCTCCATGGAGCCGAGTACGGTACGGATATTGGTCTGCAGCAGGTTGCGGATAGCATGTTCGAGGTTGTTGACCTCATAGGCGGCCTGGGCGGTGTTGACCACCTGGAAGAAGCACACGGCATCGATCTGCACGGTGGCATTGTCGGCAGTGATGACTTCTTGAGGCGGGATATCCAGCACGCTTTCCATCACGTTGATCTTGCGACCGATTCGGTCCATCACCGGGATGATGATATTCAGGCCGGGTTTCAAGGTGTTGGTGTAGCGGCCGAAACGCTCGACGGTCCATTGGTAGCCCTGGGGCACCACTTTGAAGCCCATGAACAGGATGGCGATGGCCAAGCCCACGAAAAGAAGCAGTACGGTTCCGATCTGCATAGCGATTCCCTATCTGAAGGTGTCAGTGAACGACATTAGGCCGATTGTAACGGTCTGGTCACGGATAAAGACGGTTTCATGGCCCCGCAAACAAAGGATTTGTTTCTGAATCCCCTGGCGTGACCCGTAATACCTCCGTCATCGTGGTCAGCCCGGCCTTCACTTTCTCGATGCCGGCCATGCGCAGGCTGCTCATGCCCTGCGCCAGTGCACCACGGCGCAGGGCTTGTACGTCCGCACCGGGTGTGACCAGCGCCTGAAGGGCTGGGTCCATGAGCATGATTTCATACAGCCCAGCCCGGCCTTGATAACCGCTGTCACGGCATTGCGCACAGCCGACAGCATCAAAGCCGCCAGCGTCCTCCTGGCCCACGGGGCGCTTGCAGTGGCTGCACAGAACCCGCACCAGGCGCTGCGCCATCACGCCTATGAGCGTGGCTTTGATCAAATAGTGAGCAATGCCCAGCTCCTCTAGGCGGCTGATGGCGCTGGGCGCATCGTTGGTGTGCAGGGTCGAGAGCACCAGATGCCCGGTCAGCGCGGCCTGGATAGCCATCTCTGCGGTTTCCTGGTCGCGGATTTCGCCGATCATGATGATGTCCGGGTCCTGGCGCAGCAGGGCGCGGATGCCGCTGGCGAAGGTGAGGTCGATGTTGTGCTGGACCTGCATCTGGTTGAAGGCCGGCTCGACCATTTCAATCGGGTCTTCCACCGTGCACAGGTTGACCTCGCGGGTCGCCAGTTGCCTGAGGGTGGTGTAGAGGGTGCTGGTCTTGCCTGAGCCGGTTGGGCCGGTGACGAGGATGATGCCGTGGGTGCGTCGCGTCATGGCGTGCCAGCGTTGCTGGTCGGCGTTGGACAAACCCAACTGGTCAAAATCCTTGAGCAGCACCTGCGGGTCAAAAATTCGCATCACCAGCTTTTCGCCGAATGCCGTGGGCAGGGTCGAAAGCCGTAATTCCACCTCGATACCCGCAGGGTTTCGGGTCTTGACGCGGCCATCCTGGGGTTTGCGTTTCTCGGCCACGTTCATGCGCCCCAGGCTTTTGAGGCGGCTGACCACGGCCATGGTGACCTGCGGGGGAAATTGATAGACGTCATGCAGCAGCCCATCAATGCGAAAGCGCACCCGGCCCTGGTCGCGGCCGGGCTCAATATGGATATCGCTGGCCCGTTGGCCAAAGGCGTATTGCAGCAGCCAGTCGACGATGTTGACGATATGCGCGTCGTTGGCATCGGGCTCCTTGTCACTGGCGCCGAGGCTGAGCAAGTCGACATTGCCAGGCGCCGTCATCTTTTGATCCGCACCGCTGACGGACTTGGCCAAGCGGTAAAACTCGTTGATACAGCGTTGGATATCCTGGGGGTTGGCAACCACGCGCTTGATCGTGCGTTTAAGCACCTGGGACAGCCCGGCTTCCCAGGCGGTGATATGGGGTTGGGCACTGGCGACCGTTACGCTGCGGGCATCCACGGCGACTGCAAGAATGCCGTGGCGCTGGGCGAAGGCGTGGGACATCAAGGGCACCACGGCCGCCACGTCGATCTTCAACGGGTCGATGCGCAGGTAAGGCTGGCCGACCTGGCGGGCCAGCCATTGGGTCAAGGTCTCCAGGCAAGGGCCCTGGGCTGCGATGCATTCCAGGGGATGCTGGCTGCCGGACGCTGGCGCAACCTTTTGCGCCACCTGCGCCGTGATCAGCCCTTGCTCGACCAACGCCGGCAACAATTGCTGCAGTTCCAAGGGGTGATCGTGAGCGGCGACGGACATGCAGGGTTTCCTGGGCGGCTTGGGGTGTAATCCCAGGCTAGCCAACCGCTGAAGATCTGGCGTGCGCGTGTATTGCAGGTTTTTACTGCGCCATCGCCGCCAGCGCTTGGGGCCGCTCGGAATCAGCCGACCACAGCTCCAGGGTGCAGACGCTGATCAGGTTTCGAATCTTTTCACCGATCACCTGGGCGCGGTGCCAGCTCAGGCCGGTCATCACGATATCGATGCTCAGCAGGTCGGCTTCCCGGTTCACGCTGACCTGGGTGGGCGTGAGCAATTGCAGCGCGAAGTAGTTGAGCACCCGGCACAGCACGTCCGGTTCGGCCTCGGCGACGATGTGATAGTGCGCCTGGCAGTGGCTGCTATTGGCCGCCCACGCATCGACGCGGGTGGCAGGGTAGGCGGTTTCGACGGCGTGCATGCTGACTCTCCAAATTCGACTGGAGGAATTTTTACATTCGCCTCGGGAGATTTCTTATCTAAGATGAGCCTGTTTGGCGATAAATCGACTCAATCAATTCAAGATCAGCCTATTAACAGGTACGTTTATGCACACTGAGTTGGACGCCTACGACCGCCGCATCCTGGCCTTGCTGCAAGAGGATGCCTCGCTCTCCAGCGCACAGATTGCCGAGCAGGTCGGCCTGTCGCAGTCGCCGTGCTGGCGGCGCATTCAGCGGCTCAAGGAAGAGGGCGTGATCCGCGGCCAGGTCACCCTGCTGGACCGCAAGAAAATCGGGCTCAACACGCAGATTTTCGCCGAGGTCAAACTCAACGCTCACGGTCGCTCCAATTTCACCGAGTTTACCGAGGCGATTCGCGGGTTTCCGGAAGTGTTGGAGTGTTATGTGCTGATGGGGGCGGTGGATTTTCTGCTGCGTATCGTCACCTCGGATATCGAGGCGTATGAGCGGTTTTTCTTCGAGAAGTTGTCGATGGTGCCGGGGATTCAGGAGGTCAACTCGATTGTGGCGCTGTCGGAGATCAAGTCCACCACCAGCCTGCCAGTATTGCGCTTGTAGGAGCGAGCTTGCTCGCGAAGATCGTTAACGATAACGCGGGAAGCCTGGCTCCCCACATCGTTCTCGGGTTTTTCGCGAGCAAGCTCGCTCCTACAGGTAGAGGGACTTACAGGCGCAGCAGGGTCTTCCAGGCACGATTCTGATACACCGCAATCGCCTGATGCATACGCGCATCCAGGGATTCATCGGTAATCGGCTGGTTGGCCAGGTGCGCCAGCTTGTTCAGCTCGCCGTACAAGCGGTCCAGCTCCGGAATGTCCACCACGTGGCGCGCATGGTGCAGCCAGGCCTGGATGCGTTCGATGCGCGGCAGTTGCTCGGCAAGATCTTCCGGCTGCTGCTGGTAGCGCTGCAGTTGCAGGGCGACGGCGTCGTCGGCCAACAGGCGTGGCAGCCAGTTGGTGATTTGCGCAGCGCCCTGGCGGTTGCCACGCACGTTACGTTCGGCTGTCCAGGTGCGGGCCAGCAACCAGCGCGAGAGGTTGAGTGAGAACAGGCCCCAGCGCACGTCTTGCAGCTCTTCGATGAACTGTTCCGGCGCGGCTTTGCGAATGTCTTCATCGTCGTCACCGGCCTGGACCAGCGGGCGCCAGTCTTCCAGCAACGCATCCAGGGTGCTGCGCAGTTCGCTGGTGGATTGGCGCGGCGCGGCCTGGCCGAGGCTGCCGATCAGGGCGCGCAATTCACCGAGGTTCTCGACCCAGTCTTGCAGCAGGCGCCAGTGGCCGTTGAAGCGGTACTGCTCGGCGAGGCGCTGGCTGCTGCCCAGCAGGTGCCACAAGATCGCGGCGAAGGCATCGTCCAATGGCATTTCGGCGTGGATCTGTGGCGCCGGCAGGCTCAGGGAGTAGCTGCTGGCGTCATACAGGCGGTAGCCGCGTTCGGCCTTGCTGATGTCGCACGGCATCAGGGCCAGGGTCGCGGCCAGCTCGGCGGCCAACTCCAGCAGGGCTGCCGGTTCGCCTTCGCGCAGTTCCAGTTCCAGCTCGCAGATTTCTTCTTTCTGCTTGCCGACCACCACGTGGCCCAGGTCCAGGGCGGCTTCGATCACCACCTTGGCCTTGCCGCGGCCCCAGGCGATTTCGGCGCGTTCACGCACGAAGTCGGTGGTGAAGATCGGCTTGAGGGTCTTTTTGTCCAGCTCGGCCAGTTGCTCGGGCCAGCACTCGCCATCGAGTTTCTTCACATCGAGCTTGGCTTTGGGCAGGTCCCAGTTGTATTCGTTGCGTTCCGACAAGCCGGCGACGCTTTGGCCACGGGTCTTGAGGGTCTGGATGATGTCGTCACCGTCCTTGCGCAGGCGCAGGGCAACCTTGGCCTGGGCCAGGTCGCGCTCGGGGGTGTCGAAGTACTGGTTCATCAACTCACGGCGTTCCCAGCCACTTTTGTTGCGTTTTTTCAGTAACGGGTGCTCACGCAGCGCGGCGAGTGTTTCGCGGCTGACGCGTAGCTTGATTTCGGTTTCTTTCTGCATGGCCGGAAAATCCAGGATCGGGAGCGCAGCCGGGGAAAAGTGTGGCTGCCAAGGTCGTGCAGTGTACAGGACTGAGCCCGGCAACGCGCCGCAACGGTTTATTGTGTTGCGCAGATGCCTCTATAGTGAGGTTCATCCGGGAAGTTGGGAGACCGCGCATGCCGTTACCGTCCATGAAAGAGCAGTTCGCCGCCTTGATCGCCGCGCCGTCGGTGAGTTGCACCCAGGCGTCTCTCGACCAGAGCAACCGCCCGGTGATCGACCTGCTCGCCGCTTGGCTGGGCGACCTGGGCTTTGCCATCGATATCCAACACGTCAGCCCCGGTAAGTTCAACCTGTTGGCCAGCTTCGGCAGCGGCCCTGGTGGCCTGGTACTGGCGGGGCATAGCGATACCGTGCCGTATGACGCGGCGTTGTGGAAAACCGACCCGCTCAAGCTGACGGAAGTCGATGGCCGCTGGGTAGGGCTGGGCAGTTGTGACATGAAGGGTTTCTTCGCCTTGGTCATCGAAGCGGTGTTGCCGCTGCTCGACCAACCCTTCAAGCAACCGCTGTTGATCCTCGCCACCTGTGACGAGGAAAGCTCCATGTCCGGTGCCCGTGCGCTGGCCGAGGCGGGGCGCCCGCTGGGTCGTGCGGCAGTGATCGGCGAGCCGACCGGGCTCAAGCCAATCCGCCTGCACAAAGGCGTGATGATGGAGCGCATCGACATCCTCGGGCGCAGCGGCCACTCGTCGGACCCAAGCCTGGGCCACAGCGCCCTGGAAGCCATGCATGACGCCATCGGCGAACTGCGGGGCCTGCGCCTGGCGTGGCAGCGCGAGTACCGCAACGCACAATTCAGCGTGCCGCAACCGACCATGAACTTCGGCTGCATTCACGGCGGCGACAACCCCAACCGCATCTGTGGCCAGTGCTCCCTGGAGTTCGACCTGCGCCCCCTGCCGGGCATGGACCCCGAGGTGCTGCGCGCAGCCATCCGCCAGAAGCTCGAACCCGTGGCCGAGCGGCATAAGGTCAAGATCGACTACGCGCCGTTGTTCCCCGCAGTGCCACCCTTTGAGCAGCCCGAAGACGCCGAGCTGGTGCGGGTGGCGGAACGTTTGACCGGTCATCGTGCCGAAGCAGTAGCGTTCGGCACCGAAGCGCCTTATCTTCAGCGCCTCGGTTGCGAAACCCTGGTGCTCGGGCCTGGCGACATTGCCTGCGCCCACCAGCCGGGCGAATACCTTGAAATGTCACGCTTGACGCCTACAGTGCGTCTATTGCGGGAACTGATCGAACACTACTGCCTGAAACCTGCATAAATTTACCCCTGCCCATTCGTACATAAGGAGAGTGAGCGTGTCGCCAAGCCTGTTCCGACGATAACCATCAGCCGCTGTGCGCTTTCACGATTGATCCTTTATTTGGCTGCTTTTTATTACAGGCCCAGGTGTTATGCCCGAATACGTCAACTGGCTTCGTCACGCTTCGCCCTACATCAACGCCCACCGCGACTGCACCTTTGTGGTCATGCTGCCCGGCGATGGTGTGGACCACCCCAACTTCGGCAATATCGTCCACGACCTGGTGCTGCTCCACAGCCTGGGTGTGCGCTTGGTGCTCGTGCACGGCTCGCGCCCGCAAATCGAAACCCGCCTTGAAGCACGCGGCCTTACCCCGGCTTACCACGAAGGCTTGCGCATCACCGATGCCGCGACGCTGGAGTGTGTGATCGACGCGGTGGGCCATCTGCGCATCGCCATCGAGGCGCGCTTGTCCATGGACATGGCGTCCTCGCCGATGCAGGGCTCGCGCCTGCGTGTGGCCAGCGGCAACCTGGTTACCGCACGGCCAATCGGCGTGCTTGAAGGCGTGGACTACCACCACACCGGCGAAGTGCGCCGGGTCGACCGCAAGGGCATCAACCGCCTGTTGGACGAACGCTCCATCGTGCTGCTGTCGCCCCTGGGGTATTCGCCTACCGGCGAGATCTTCAACCTGGCCTGCGAAGACGTCGCCACCCGCGCCGCCATCGACCTGGGTGCCGACAAGTTGCTGTTGTTCGGCGCCGATCCTGGTCTGATCGATGAGAACGGCCGCCTGGTGCGTGAATTGCGCCCACAACAAGTGCCTGCGCACTTGCAACGCTTGGGCAGCAACTATCAAGCCGAACTGCTCGATGCTGCTGCCGAAGCCTGCCGGGGTGGAGTAGGGCGCAGCCACATCGTCAGCTACGCCGAAGATGGCGCCTTGCTTACCGAACTGTTCACCCGCGATGGTGGCGGTACGCTGGTGGCCCAGGAACAATTCGAACTGGTGCGCGAAGCGGCGATTGAAGACGTCGGCGGTTTGCTGGATCTGATCAGCCCGCTGGAAGAGCAGGGCATTCTGGTGCGCCGCTCGCGGGAAGTGCTGGAGCGTGAGATCGAGCAGTTCAGCGTGGTCGAGCGCGAAGGCATGATCATCGCGTGCGCAGCGCTGTATCAGATCGCGGATTCGGATGCGGGCGAGCTGGCGTGCCTGGCAGTGAACCCGGAATACCGCCACGGCGCGCGCGGCGATGTGTTGCTTGAGCGTATCCAGACCCGGGCACGCGCGCAGGGCTTGAAAACCCTCTTTGTACTCACCACCCGTACGGCACACTGGTTCCGCGAACGCGGCTTTGTGCCGAGCAGCGTGGATCGCCTGCCGTCGGCGCGGGCGTCGCTGTACAACTATCAGCGCAACTCCAAGATCTTCGAAAAGGCTCTGTAACCCCGGCCCTTAAGAATGCTGCAGATCAAAATGTGGGAGCGGGCTTGCTCGCGAAAGCGCAGTGTCAGTCAATACATCAATGACTGAACCACCGCCTTCGCGAGCAAGCCCGCTCCCACACTGGACCGCGCTTTTATTCTGTGACGAATTTATCGGTCACATAGGCCGAATAATCCGGCAGCACCGTCTCCACCTTCCCCTGTTCCTTCAAGAACTTCGCCGTCTCCCCAATCGCCTTCGCCGTGCCGCCCTTGAGCAACGCAGCGGTTTGCTGTGCCTGCGCATCCGGAAACGTTGTGCCCGCCAACAGCTCCGGAATGTCGTCGGCATTTGAACCTGTCAATTTGGCGATTTTCTGCACTGGCTCGGAATCCACCGTCCAGCTGTCTTTGTGGGCGGCATAGTCGGCAAAGGCATCCAGGGTGACCTTGGCAAATTTGGCCACGACGTCAGGATGTTTTTGCGCAAAATCCTTGCGCGCCACCCACACCTCAAATGTGGGTGCGCCCCATTGGCCCACTTGCGCCGCATCTGTGAGGGTTTTGCCGGTCTTGCGGATTTCGCCCAAAGCCGGCGACCACACGAAAGCCCCATCAATATCGCCACGTTTCCAGGCGGCGGCGATTTCGGCCGGTTGCAGGTTCACCACTTTGACTTGTTTGGTGTCCAGCCCCCAGTGTTTCAGCGCGCCGAGCAGGCTGTAATGGGAGGTTGAGACGAACGGGGTGGCGATGGTTTTGCCGATCAGGTCTTGGGGGCTGTCGATGCCACTGCCGTTGCGCACCACCAGGGCTTCAGAAGCGTTGATCTGTGCCGATACGATAAACGCCACAATCGGCAGGTTGCGCGACGCCGCCGCCGCAAGCGGGCTGGAGCCGAGATTACCGATTTGTACATCACCCGAAGCGATGGCCGTGACCACCTCTGGCCCGCTGTTGAAGCGGCGCCAGGCGATTTTTTCGCCAATGGCTTTTTCGTAGAGGCCGTCGGCCTGGGGAACCTTGCTGGGATCGATGCCGGTCTGGTAGCCCACCGTCAGGTCGGCGGCGTTGACACCAAAAGAAAGTAATAGCGATACAAAAACTGTAACAAATTGACGGGAGGATGTGCGTTTGGCCATGATGGCGTCGCCTTTTTGATCGTGAGTGACGTATGCAACCGTACGGCCACACTAATCGATCTAAAAAAGCACCAGTAAATACCCTTTAGGAATTAGCTTATGGAGCGGCGCGTCTATCCTGACCGGCCAGCTTCACGGAAAGACTTATTCCTGGATCGTATGAAAAAGAATGAAATAATTCTTTTTGGGTGTATGAAAAACTCATTACCCTGCAGGGACCAAATCAACTGCGATTAGACGAAGGTAGTAGACACACAAGGTTACGATTGACTTGGTAGTCACTATCTGGCGCTAATCGCGCATCTGTGGATCGAGGGCGTCAGACCCGAGACCAAAGAAATACAAAAATTAGAAATGAGAGGAGCGGTACATGAAGAAGTCCACCTTGGCTGTGGCTGTAGCGTTGGGCGCAATCGCCCAGCAAGCAGGCGCTGCCGGTTTCATCGAAGACAGCAAGGCCACACTGGGCCTGCGCAACTTCTACATCAACACCGATAACCGCGAAGGCGCTGGTGCGAACAAGAACGAAGAGTGGGGCCAAGGCTTCGATCTGCGTTTCATCTCCGGTTACACCCAAGGCACCGTTGGCTTCGGTCTTGACGCAATCGGCCTGCTGGGCGTTCGCCTGGATTCGGGTGGCGGTACCAACGGCGCGACTGCCAGCTCCTACGGCGGCACCATCTTCCCGAGCAAGTCCAATGGCGAAGCCGTTGATAACTACTCGAGCCTGGGCCTGACCGCCAAGGCCAAGATTTCCCAGACCGAACTGAAGCTGGGTACCTTGCAGCCTAAGCTGCCGGTCATCGTCACCAACGATGGTCGTATGCTGCCGCAGACCTTCCAGGGTGGCCAGATCACCTCCAGCGACATCAAGGACCTGACCCTGGTTGCCGGCCAGATCGAAAAAGCCAAGGGCCGTAACTCCAGCAACAACGAAAGCCTGTCCATCTCCGGCGCCAACAGCCGTGGCGTGAACTGGCGTTCGAGCAACAAGTTCTACTACGCCGGTGGCGACTACAAGATCACCAAGGATCTGACCGCCCAGTACTACTACGGCAACCTGGAAGATTTCTACAAGCAACACTTCCTGGGCCTGACCCACAACTGGGCTATCGGTCCTGGCGTGCTGAAGTCTGACCTGCGTTACTTCAACAGCTCCGACGATGGTAACAACGGCAACCAGTCCGCTTACTTCTCGACGGGCAACTACAGCGGCGTGAACTCCGGCCGTGGCAAAGTCGACAACAACCTGTACAGCGGCCTGTTCCTGTACTCGGTGGCCGGTCACACCTTCGGTGGCGGTTACCAGGTCAGCAACGGCAGCAGCGACTTCCCTTGGCTGAACCAGGGTGACGGTTCGTCGGCTTACATCACCACCGACATGCAGATCCAGAAGTTCGCCCGTGCCGGCGAGCGTACCTGGCAAGCTCGCTACTCCTACGACTTCGCCAAAGTCGGCGTACCTGGCCTGACCGCGGGTGTGGTTTACCTCAAGGGCGACCATATCGACACCGTCGCCAGCAACCGTACCGAGTTCACCGGCCAGTCCGAGTGGGAACGTGACATCACTGTTGCCTACGTCGTACCGGAAGGTCCGCTGAAGAACGTCGGCGTGGCATGGAAAAACGCTATGTGGCGCAGCGACATCGCCAACGCGCGTAACCAAGACGAAAACCGCTTGATCGTCAGCTACTCGATCCCGCTGTTGTAAGACTGTAAAACCTTGCCCGGCGCAATGCCGGGCAAGGTGTCTTGCTGTTCAAGTCGGGCTCAACCCCCGCAAGCCCTTCCTGAACCCTTCTTTTTTGCAGCGTCTCAAGGCCTTCTCGAACCTTGAAAGCGATGTTGGCCTCAGGCCGTTCCCAAGTCCAATGAACTGATTTTTAATATTCTTTTATCGTCTAGATAAATCGATATTTATTCTTTTTAAATCACAAGAAATCCATGCACAGTGGGCTCCATAAGCACTCACCAGGAGCCATACCATGAGCCTAAGACTGGGCGACATCGCCCCCGACTTCGAACAGGATTCCAGCGCCGGCAAGATTCGTTTCCATGAATGGCTGGGCGACAGCTGGGGCGTGTTGTTTTCCCACCCGGCGGACTTCACGCCGGTGTGCACTACCGAACTGGGTTTCACCGCCAAGCTCAAGGATGAATTCGCCAAGCGTGGGGTCAAGGCCATCGCCCTGTCGGTAGACCCGGTGGATTCGCACCACAAGTGGATCGACGACATCAACGAGACCCAGAACACCGTGGTCAACTTCCCGATCCTGGCCGACGCCGACCGCAAGGTCTCGGACCTCTACGACCTGATCCACCCGAATGCCAGCGATACCCTCACCGTGCGCTCCTTGTTCGTGATCGACCCGAACAAGAAGATCCGCCTGACCATCACTTACCCGGCCAGCACCGGGCGTAACTTCCATGAAATCCTGCGGGTGATCGACTCGCTGCAGCTGACCGACAACCACAAGGTGGCGACGCCGGCCAACTGGCAGGATGGGGACGAAGTGGTGATCGTGCCGTCGCTCAAGGACGAGGAAGAGATCAAAAAACGCTTTCCCAAGGGCTATCGCGCGGTGAAGCCGTACCTGCGCCTTACCCCACAACCCAATCGTTAAGGCTGATATCGCCATCGCGGGCAAGCCCGGCTCCCACAGTTGACCGCATTCCCCTGTGGGAGCCGGGCTTGCCCGCGATAGCGGCCTTATCAACAACACATGTTTCCAAACCGTCTCACACAGCAGGGGTTTTCAGGCCGTTTCGACGGCCTTTTTTTTCGCCTGGCGATTGATTAAACGCTTATGTATTTATGGAATAAACAAATGAATAAATAAGATTTATAGATATATAAATCTGCTGATAAGGTCTATCCCATCTTGGCGCCATCGCCGTACAGCGAACCGCCGACACTTGCTCAAGGAATCTCCTGCATGCTGGTCGTAACACTTGGAGGCAGCCCCAGCCAGCGTTCCCGCTCTGGGGTCTTGCTGGATAAAACCCGTCAGTGGCTGCAACAGCAAGGCGTGGAAGTGGTGAGTTACCAGATACGGGACTTCCCGGCTGAAGACTTGCTGCACGCGCGCTTCGACAGCCCCAAGGTCATCGACCTGCTGCAACAAGTCGCCAATGCCGACGGCTTGGTAATCGCCACGCCGGTGTACAAGGCGTCGTTTTCCGGGGCGTTGAAAACCGTATTGGACCTGCTGCCGGAGCGTGCTTTAGCCCATAAGGTGGTATTGCCGATGGCGACCGGCGGCAGCATCGCCCACATGCTGGCGGTGGACTACGCCCTGAAGCCGGTGCTGTCGGCCCTCAAGGCCCAGGAATTGCTCCACGGTATTTTTGCCGAAGACAGCCAGATCGCTTATGGCGAAGGCAGCGTGCAGGCGCAACTGGTGCCGGTACTCGAGCAGCGTCTGCACGAAGCCCTGGAGCAGCTCTACAGCGCCATGGCGCGCCGGCCAAAACCGCTGGACCCTGACGTATTGAATGAACGTTTGTTGAGTGCTCGCTGGAGCATCTGAGCCTCACCCCGAAAAGCTGGAAACCCTCACCTTACTCAGCCGACAACGGCCAAGCAGGTGCAGCCAAAACCCTAATCGCACAGTTGGAGAGAGCGCCATGCGCACTGTCATCTTGCGTCGTGGTCTGGTCGCACTCTTTGCTGCGGCTGTGTCCTTCGGCGCCATTGTTCAAGCCCACGCCGCCGAGACCTTGCGGATCGGTTATCAGAAGTACGGCACCTTGGTGCTGCTCAAGGCCAAGGGCACCCTGGAAAAACGCCTGGCCGCCCAAGGTGTGCAGGTGCAGTGGACCGAGTTTCCCGGTGGCCCGCAATTGCTCGAGGGCCTGAACGTCGGCTCCATCGACTTCGGCGTTACCGGCGAAACCCCACCGGTGTTTGCCCAGGCGGCTGGCGCCGATCTGCTCTATGTCGCCTACGAACCACCCGCACCTACCAGCGAAGCGATCCTGGTGCCCAAGGACTCGCCGATCACATCGGTGGCCGAACTCAAGGGTAAAAAGGTCGTGCTCAACAAAGGCTCCAACGTGCACTACCTGCTGGTGCGTGCCCTGGAAGACGCCGGCCTCAACTACACCGACGTGAAGACCGTGTTCCTGCCGCCCGCCGATGCCCGTGCCGCGTTCGAGCGTGGCAGCGTGGACGCCTGGGTGATCTGGGACCCGTACCAGGCCGCCGCCGAGAAGCAACTGCAAGCGCGCACCCTGCGAGACGGCACCGGTATCGCCGACAACCATCAGTTTTACCTGGCCACCAAGCCCTACGCCGAACAACACCCGCAAGTGATCAAGGCGCTGGTGGAAGAAGTGCGTGCGGTAGGCGAATGGTCCAAGGCCAACCCCCAGGAAGTGACTGACCAGGTCGCGCCACTGCTCGGCCTGCCGGCAGATATCACCCTCACGTCGGTGAAACGCCAGGGCTATGGCGCGCTGTTTTTGACCCCGGCAGTGGTCGCCGCCCAGCAGAAAATCGCCGACAGCTTCTACCAACTCAAATTGATCCCCAAGCCCTTGAGCATCAAGGACGTGATCTGGACGCCACCCGCCGCGGTTGCCAAAGCGCCGTAATCCGACTTCATTCAGGAGACAACTCCATGAGCCTCAATATTTTCTGGTTCCTGCCCACCCACGGCGACGGTCATTACCTTGGCACCGCCGAAGGCGCCCGCGCTGTCGACCACGGTTACCTGCAACAAGTGGCCCAGGCCGCTGACCGCCTGGGTTTCGGCGGGGTGTTGATCCCTACGGGTCGCTCCTGCGAAGACTCGTGGTTGGTGGCCGCTTCGCTGATCCCCGTGACCCAGCGCTTGAAATTTCTGGTTGCCCTGCGCCCCGGGATCATCTCCCCGACCGTGGCCGCGCGCCAGGCCGCGACCCTGGATCGACTGTCTGGAGGTCGTGCGCTGTTCAACCTGGTCACCGGTGGCGATCCGGAAGAACTGGCTGGCGACGGTTTGTTCTTGAGCCATGAAGAACGCTACCAGGCGTCGGTGGAATTCACCCGCATCTGGCGCCGTGTGCTGGAAGGCGAGACCGTGGACTACGACGGCGAACACATCAGCGTCAAAGGCGCCAAATTGCTCTACCCACCGATCCAGCAGCCACGCCCGCCACTGTATTTCGGCGGTTCCTCCGAGGCCGCCCAGGACCTGGCGGCCGAACAGGTGGAAATGGTGCTGACCTGGGGCGAGCCGCCGGCAGCCGTCGCCGAAAAAATCGCGCAAGTACGCGCCAAAGCCGCAAAGCTTGGGCGCACGGTGCGCTTCGGTATTCGCTTGCATGTGATCGTGCGCGAAACCAATGACGAAGCCTGGAAAGCCGCCGACAAACTGATCTCCCACCTGGACAACGAGACCATTGCCCGCGCCCAGGCGTCCTTGGCGCGCTTCGATTCGGTGGGCCAGCAACGCATGGCAGCCTTGCACGGCGGTAGCCGTGACAACCTGGAAGTCAGCCCCAACCTGTGGGCCGGCGTCGGCCTGGTACGTGGCGGCGCAGGGACGGCGCTGGTGGGCGATGGCCCAACGGTTGCGGCGCGGGTCAAGGAGTACGCGGACCTGGGTATCGATACCTTTATCTTCTCCGGTTATCCACACCTGGAAGAGTCGTATCGGGTGGCGGAGCTGTTGTTCCCGCACCTGGATAGCGAACGTCCCGAGCTGCCCAAAAGCGCCGGCTACGTCAGCCCGTTCGGCGAGATGGTCGCCAACGACATCCTTCCCAAAGCTGCGTCACAGAGCTGAGGCGCCGTTATGGACTTAGAAAAAATCAGCCATCGCGTGGCGCCCTGGGTGCTGCCGATCTTATTGCTGGCGGTGTGGCAGTTGTCAGTGTCGGCGGGTTGGTTGTCGACGCGCATTCTGCCAGCGCCGAGTGCAGTGATCGAAGCCGGGGTTAACCTGGTGGTCAGCGGCGAAATCTGGACGCACCTGGCCATCAGCGGCTGGCGCGCCGGCCTGGGTTTTGTGATCGGTGGCAGCATCGGCTTGGCCCTGGGCTTTATCACCGGGCTGTCGAAGTGGGGCGAACGCTTGCTCGACAGCTCCGTGCAGATGATCCGCAACGTGCCGCACTTGGCGCTGATTCCGCTGGTGATCCTGTGGTTCGGCATCGATGAGACCGCGAAGATTTTCCTGGTGGCTCTGGGGACCTTGTTCCCGATCTACTTGAACACCTACCACGGCATCCGCAATGTCGACCCGGCACTGGTAGAGATGTCGCGCAGCTATGGCTTGTCCGGTTTCAGCCTGTTCTGGCAAGTGATCCTGCCGGGCGCGCTGCCGTCGATTCTGGTGGGGGTGCGCTTCGCCCTGGGCTTCATGTGGTTGACGCTGATCGTGGCGGAAACCATCTCGGCCAGTTCCGGCATCGGTTACCTGGCGATGAATGCCCGTGAATTCCTGCAAACCGACGTGGTGGTGCTGGCCATCGTCATGTACGCCATCCTCGGCAAACTGGCCGACCTCGCAGCCCGTGGGCTGGAGCGTGTGTGGCTGCGCTGGCACCCGGCGTACCAAGTCAAAGGAGGTGCAGCATGACCGCTCAACAACCTCCGCGCTTGTTGAAGGGCATTCCGCTGGCGGTGCGCAAATTGCGCAAGGCCTTTGGTACCCGCGAAGTGCTCAAAGAGATTGACCTGCATATTCCCGCAGGGCAGTTCGTGGCCGTGGTCGGCCGCAGTGGTTGCGGCAAAAGTACCTTGCTGCGTCTGTTGGCGGGGCTGGACAACGCCAGTGGCGGCGAGCTGCTGGCCGGCTCCGCACCACTGCACGAAGCGATTGAAGATACGCGGTTGATGTTCCAGGAAGCGCGCTTGCTGCCCTGGAAAAAGATCATCGACAACGTCGGCCTGGGACTCAGCGGTGACTGGCGCCCCAAAGCGCTGCAAGCGCTGGAAGCGGTCGGCTTGGCCGAGCGCGCCAATGAATGGCCGGCGGCGTTGTCCGGCGGCCAGAAACAGCGCGTAGCACTCGCCCGGGCGTTGATCCACCAGCCGCGCCTTTTGCTGCTCGATGAGCCGCTGGGCGCACTGGATGCCCTGACCCGCATCGAGATGCAGCAACTGATCGAAAACCTGTGGCGCAAGCACGGTTTCACGGTGTTGCTGGTGACCCACGACGTCAGCGAAGCCGTGGCGATTGCCGACCGCGTGATTCTGATCGAAAACGGCGAAATCGGCCTGGACCTGACCATCGACCTGCCACGCCCACGGGCCCGTGGCTCACACCGCCTGGCGGCGCTGGAAGCCGAAGTGCTCAACCGCGTGCTGTCGCTCCCCGGTTCCCCACCGGAACCCGAACCTGTTTCACCGCTGCCGACGCAATTGCGTTGGGCTCAATAACCCACACAGGAAAAACACCATGACGATTAAAGCCATCAACGTGCGTAACCAGTTCAAAGGCACCATCAAGGAGATCGTGGTCGGAGACGTGCTGTCGGAAATTGACGTGCAGACCGCGTCCGGCATTGTCACTTCGGTGATCACCACCCGTTCGGTCAAGGAGTTGGAGTTGGTGATCGGCAGTGAGGTGATTGCCTTTGTGAAGTCCACTGAGGTGTCGATTGCCAAGTTGTGATTTTCACCGCCCTTGAGAGCGCTATCGCAGCGATGCGGCGACCCGACAAGCCAGCTCCCACATTTGAATGTATTCACATATCAAAATGTGGGAGCTGGCTTGCCTGCGAAGACGGCCTAACAGTCAATATAGTTGGACCGTGTACATATCCATTCCTGCGGTAACGGCCACCTAGGGTTCCGCCCTGACGGCGGCTCACTTTTGAAAAGCGCAAAAGTAAGCAAAACGCTCTTGCCCCACCACTCGGCACCTCGCTTAGGCTCGGTGTGCCCGAACACAGGCTTGAATCCGTGGGCCGCCGCCACGCGCCATCCATGGCGCGGGGCGGCTAACCCGGCGTCCTGCCGGGTTACCCACGAATTCAAGCCTGCGTTCGGCCAGCGTGGTTTAACGGGGCGCCTAAGATCAAAAGCAGATCAAGAGCGGCTCGCTTCGCATCGTGGTAACCGTCTGCTGCTACAGCCCACACAGTTGTGTAGATACCTATGCTGCGATGAGGCCGGCCCAGACAACACCGCATTCAGCGCTTGGGCAGGTAGGCCGGCAAATAAAGCCCCACATACGCATCAAACACCCGCATCCCTTCCTCCGCCATGCGCGGCGTAATCAGCCCATGCTGATGCACCGAGCGCGCGTACACGCGGTCGCTCAACTCCAACGCCAGGGCAAACACATCCACGTCGCTCGGTAGCGTTGGCACTTCAAAGTGGCGATTGAACACCGCCAGCATCAAGTCGCCCAATTCCAGATCATGCTGGCGATCAGCCTGGGTCACTTCGATCAACCCATGCTGGGCCAGGATCAACTGGCGTGCCGCGGCATCATTGCTGTAAATGCTAAGCATGCGTTGTTCGACGATGTAGGACAGGTCGCGCCAATGCTGGAGTGAGTCATGCTCGATGGGCGCCTGGATGGCAGCGCGAAAGGCCGCGTGAATGTCAGCGGTCAACGCCTCCAGCAACGCCGGCACACTGGCGAAAAAGTGGTACACCGACGACGGCGGAATCTGTGCCCGTTCGGCCACGCTGTAGATCGACAAACTCGCCACGCCTTCGGCGGCCAGCAAGGTGCGGGCGGCGTCGAGGATCGCGTCGATCCGGGCCTGGCTGCGGGCGCGGGGTTTGCGAACAGTGGCGGGGCGGGTGGTCATGGATGTCTCCTACAAGGCAGCGGGCATTGTATGAGTAGGAAGGTTGTGTTGTCTGCCAAGCCGCCTTCGCAGGCAAGCCAGCTCCCACAGTGGATCGCATTTCAAGCTTGGAACTCGGTCAAAGGTGGGAGCTGGCTTGCCTGCGATGAGGCCAACCCGGTTTCCCAAAATAAACCCATAAAAAAACGCCACTGACCAAAATCAGCGGCGTTCTTTTTATTGCAGCAACCGCTTACACGGTATGCAGGTACCAGTTGTACTCAAGGTCGGAGATGGAGTGTTCAAACTCCTCCAGCTCACTTTCCTTACAGGCGACGAAGATATCGATGTATTTAGGATCGATGTACTTGGCCATCACCTCGCTGTCGTCCAACTCGCGCAGGGCATCGCGCAGGTTGTTCGGCAAGCTCTGCTCGTTCTGCTCGTAGCTGTTGCCTTCCACCGGAGCGTTCGGCTCGATCTTGTTGGTCAGGCCGTGGTGCACGCCCGCCAATACCGAGGCCATCAGCAGGTAAGGGTTGGCATCGGCGCCGGCCACGCGGTGTTCGATACGCACGGCATCGGACGAGCCGGTAGGTACGCGAATCGCCACGGTGCGGTTATCAAGGCCCCAGCACGGCGAGTTCGGCACGTAGAACTGTGCGCCGAAACGACGGTAGGAGTTGACGTTAGGGCACAGGAACGCCATTTGGGCGGGTAGGGTCTCCAGCACACCGCCGATCGCGTGACGCAATGCGGCGTTCTGCTCGGGATCCTCGCTGGCAAAGATGTTCTTGCCGTCCTTGTCCAGAATGGAGATGTGTACGTGCAAACCGTTGCCTGCCTGGCCTGGGTAAGGCTTGGCCATGAAGGTGGTGTCCATCTCATGGTCGTAGGCGATGTTCTTGATCAGGCGCTTGAGCAGTACCGCGTAATCGCAGGCCTTGATCGGGTCGGCAACGTGGTGCAGGTTCACTTCGAACTGCGCCGGGGCACTTTCCTTGACGATGGCGTCCGCCGGGATGCCTTGCTCTTTGGCGCCTTCCAGAATGTCCTGGAGGCAATCGACGTATTCGTCGAGGTCGTCGATCAGGTAGACCTGTGTCGAGTGCGGGCGTTTGCCGGAGATCGGCGAGCGGGGCGGTTGCGGGCGGCCGTTCACGTTCTCCTGGTCGATCAGGTAGAACTCAAGCTCGAAGGCGGCGCAGATGGTCAGACCGAGGTCGTCAAACTTGGTAACAACTTGGCGGAGCACTTCGCGCGGATCGGCGAAGAAAGGTTCACCTTCGAGTTCGTGCATGGTCATCAGCAGTTGCGCGGTAGGGCGCTTTTGCCAGGGTTCATTGCACAGGGTGTCGGGGATTGGATAACAGATTCGGTCAGCATCACCGATGTCCAGGCCCAGGCCGGTGCTTTCCACCGTAGAGCCGTTGATATCCAGGGCAAATAAAGAGGCAGGCAGGTTAATGCCCTTCTCGTAAACCTTGTGGAGGCTGGTGCGTTCGATGCGCTTACCGCGCACCACACCATTCATATCCGCAATTAGAAGGTCTACGTACAGAACCTCAGGATGATCCTTAAGGAACGCGTTCGCTTCGTTAAGCTGAACGGCACGCGGGGGTACCGACATGATGCAACACCTTTGTTGTTAAAAATATCAATCATTGATCTTTTCTGGTTTCAGTCAACCCGAACGGCCTGCCGAAGTCAAGCGAGGCATTTTTTGCCCTAAAAAAGCGCCACGAAGCCTTTTTTGCGGGGTTTTGGGGCGATTTTTTGGGTTTGAGGGGCTTGGGACCTGCAGGCTTGAGCGGGCCGTGTAGGATTTTTTACGGGGGTGTTGTGTAAAAAAATGAACAAGGCTAAGCTCGATTCAAACCCATAACAGCAATAATACCGGGGTGCTTCATGTTTCACCTGCCGCCAATCGGCGTCTGCGCCTGCTCCAGCCAGGCTTTGTCCGCAGCTCGTTCGCCCCGTGTGAATGCCCAGGCACCGGCCAATATTCTTGACGGCCCGGCCGATCTCCTTTTTGCCATCTCCTACGCCACTGACCTGCCCTCATCCGCTGTGCCGATCGTGATTCTGCACAACTTTGGCCTGAGGAATGCAACCCATGGGCAAATGGCAGGTAAGCTCCTACCCTGAATGAAAAAACGACGCGGATGCTGCGTCAACCAACGCCTGGCCTTTAATGGATGCCAGGAAACCCAGCCCAGAGGCATTTATGAGTAACAACCTCGACCAGCTCACCGATTGGTTGAAAGACCACAAGATCACAGAAGTCGAATGCATGATTGGCGACCTCACCGGTATTACCCGGGGCAAGATCTCGCCGACCAACAAGTTCATTGCCGAAAAAGGCATGCGCCTGCCCGAAAGCGTTCTGTTGCAGACCGTGACCGGCGACTATGTCGAAGACGACATCTATTACGAATTGCTCGACCCGGCCGACATCGACATGATCTGCCGCCCCGACCAGAACGCGGTATTTCTGGTGCCGTGGGCCATCGAGCCGACCGCCCAGGTGATCCACGACACCTACGACAAGCAAGGCAACCCGATCGAGCTGTCGCCGCGCAACGTGCTCAAGAAAGTCCTCAAGCTCTATTCCGACCGCGGCTGGCAGCCCATCGTGGCGCCGGAGATGGAGTTCTACCTGACCAAGCGCTGCGAAGACCCGGACTTCCCGCTGCAACCGCCGATTGGCCGCTCCGGCCGCCCGGAAACCGGTCGCCAGTCCTTCTCTATAGAAGCGGCCAACGAATTCGACCCGCTGTTCGAAGACGTCTACGACTGGTGCGAACTGCAGGAACTGGACCTCGACACCCTGATCCACGAGGACGGCACTGCGCAGATGGAAATCAACTTCCGTCACGGCGATGCCCTGTCCCTGGCCGACCAGATCCTGGTGTTCAAGCGCACCATGCGCGAAGCCGCGCTCAAGCACGACGTGGCCGCCACCTTCATGGCCAAGCCCATGACCGGCGAGCCCGGCAGCGCGATGCACCTGCACCAGAGCATCATCGACATCGCCACCGGCAAGAACGTCTTCTCCAATGAAGACGGGACCATGAGCCAACTGTTCCTCAACCACATTGGCGGCCTGCAGAAATTCATCCCTGAATTGCTGCCTTTATTCGCCCCCAACGTGAACTCGTTCCGCCGCTTCCTGCCCGATACCTCGGCGCCGGTGAACGTGGAATGGGGCGAAGAAAACCGCACTGTCGGCCTGCGCGTCCCGGATGCCGGCCCGCAGAACCGCCGCGTGGAAAACCGCCTGCCGGGCGCCGACGCCAACCCGTACCTGGCGATTGCCGCCAGCCTGTTGTGCGGCTACATCGGCATGGTCGAAGGCCATAACCCGAGCGCGCCGGTGGTGGGCCGTGGTTACGAGCGACGCAACCTGCGTCTGCCGTTGACCATCGAAGACGCCCTGGAACGCATGGAAAACAGCAAGACCATCGAGAAATACCTGGGGCAAAAATTCATCACAGGCTACGTCGCGGTCAAGCGGGCCGAGCATGAAAACTTCAAGCGCGTGATCAGTTCGTGGGAGCGGGAATTCCTGCTCTTCGCCGTCTGATGCGCCGGGCGCGCCCTTGGAAGGCGTGATCCCCGTAAATGACGGCCGTCATTTACGGGGATCACGCCCTCCAGGCGCGCCCTTCACTGAAAAGTCTAGGAGATCGGTATGTCCAGCAACAACCCGCAAACCCGTGAATGGCAAGCCTTGAGCAATGATCACCATCTGGCGCCGTTCAGCGACTTCAAGTAATTGAAAGAGAAAGGCCCAAGGATCATCACCAAAGCCCACGGCGTTTACCTGTGGGACAGCGAAGGCAACAAGATCCTCGACGGTATGGCCGGCCTGTGGTGTGTGGCGATCGGTTACGGTCGCGATGAACTGGCCGATGCCGCCGCCAAGCAAATGAAAGAACTGCCGTACTACAACCTGTTCTTCCAGACCGCACACCCGCCGGTATTGGAGTTGGCCAAGGTCATTTCCGATGTCGCGCCGGCCGGCATGAACCACGTGTTCTTCACCGGCTCTGGCTCCGAAGGCAACGACACCATGTTGCGCATGGTCCGCCACTACTGGGCGATCAAGGGCCAGCCCAACAAGAAAACCATCATTGCCCGCAAGAATGGCTACCACGGCTCTACCGTCGCCGGCGCCAGTCTGGGCGGCATGACCTATATGCACGAGCAGGGCGACTTGCCGATCCCGGGCATTACCCACATCGCCCAGCCGTACTGGTTTGGCGAAGGCGGCGACATGAGCCCCGAGGAATTCGGTGTGTGGGCCGCCAACCAGTTGGAAGAGAAAATCCTGGAGCTGGGCGTGGACAACGTCGGCGCCTTTATTGCCGAGCCGATCCAGGGCGCCGGTGGCGTAATTGTGCCGCCTGCCACGTACTGGCCGCGCATCAAGGAAATCCTCGCCAAGTACGACATTCTGTTTGTCGCCGACGAAGTGATCTGCGGTTTCGGCCGTACCGGTGAGTGGTTCGGTAGCGATTTCTACGACCTCAAGCCACACATGATGACCATCGCCAAGGGCCTGACCTCGGGCTACGTGCCCATGGGCGGCCTGATCGTGCGCGACGAAGTGGTGGCGGTGCTCAACGAAGGGGGCGATTTCAACCACGGCTTTACCTACTCCGGTCACCCGGTCGCTGCGGCTGTGGCCCTGGAAAACATCCGCATCCTGCGCGATGAAAAAATCGTTAACCGTGTGCACGAAGAAACGGCACCGTATTTGCAGAAACGTCTGAGGGAACTGGGCGATCATCCGCTGGTGGGTGAAGTACGCGGCGTCGGCATGCTCGGGGCGATCGAGCTGGTGCAGGACAAGGCGACGCGCAAGCGTCACGAAGGCAAAGGCGCCGGCATGATCTGCCGAACCTTCTGCTTCGAGAATGGCCTGATCATGCGCGCCGTGGGCGACACCATGATCATTTCGCCGCCGCTGGTCATCAGCAAGGCTGAAATCGACGAGCTGGTAACCAAGGCCCGCCATTGCCTGGACCTGACTTTGGCTGCCTTGCAGGGCTAAGTGCTAGGCTCAGTGCGCGGTGCATTGGGCAGTTAAAAATGCAGGGGCTTTGGTTGAAAGCCGGCCCCTGAACTTGCCAGACTGTCGCCCTGTTTTGTTGCCCTTCGGTTGGGCCGTAAAACATACAACGCTTGTGGCCCAAAAAAGAAAAAATTGGAGCATCACCAAATGAAGGCATTAGGTTTGAAGAACGCTGGCAAGACCCTCCTCGCCTTGTCCCTGATGGGCGCAATGGCGGGCGCGGCCCAGGCAGACAGCAAAGTGCTGCACGTCTACAACTGGTCCGACTACATTGCACCGGACACCATCGCCAACTTTGAAAAAGAGTCGGGCATCAAAGTGGTGTACGACGTTTTTGACAGCAACGAAACCCTGGAAGCCAAGTTGCTGGCGGGCAAGTCCGGCTACGACATCGTCGTGCCGTCGAACAGCTTCCTCGCCAAGCAGATCAAGGCAGGTGTCTACCAGGAGCTGGACAAGTCCAAGCTGTCCAACTACGACAACCTGAACAAATCCCTGCTCAAGGCTGTATCGGTCAGCGACCCGGACAACAAGCACGCCTTCCCGTACATGTGGGGCTCGATGGGCATCGGCTACAACCCGGAGAAGGTCAAGGCCGCACTGGGCGTGGACAAGATCGACTCGTGGGACGTACTGATGAAGCCGGAAAACATCGCCAAGCTGAAAAGCTGCGGCGTGAGCTTCCTCGATTCGCCAACCGAAATGCTGCCGGTAGCGCTGCATTACCTGGGCCTGCCGACCGACACTACAAAGAAGGCTGATCTGAAACAGGCCGAAGACCTGTTCATGAAAATCCGTCCTTCGATCGGCTACTTCCACTCGTCCAAGTACATCTCCGACCTGGCCAACGGCAACATCTGCGTGGCTGTGGGCTACTCGGGTGACATCGAACAGGCCAAAACCCGCGCGGCTGAAGCCGGTGGCAAGGTCAAGATCGCCTATGACATTCCCAAGGAAGGTGCTGGCAGCTTCTTCGACATGGTCGCCATTCCCAAGGATGCCGAAAACGTCGACGCTGCCTACGCATTCATGAACTACCTGCTCAAGCCAGACGTCATGGCCGCGATCACCAACAGTGTGCGTTTCCCGAACGGTAACGAGAAAGCCACCGCCCTGGTCGATAAAGACATCACCAGCGACCCGGGTATTTATCCGTCGGCCGAAGTGCAATCCAAGCTCTACGCCATTGCCGACATGCCGGCGGCAACTCAGCGTGAAATGACCCGTAGCTGGACCAAAATCAAATCCGGTAAATAACGCACAAACCTGTAGGAGCGAGCTTGCTCGCGAAAATCGTCAACGATAACGCAGCGCCTCTGGTCGCCCGCGTTGCCTGTGAGTTCTTCGCGAGCAAGCTCGCTCCTACAAACAGCGGCAACCGTACAGAAAATAAATGACAGAAAGTTTTGCCGGATCGGTTTATCGACGGTAAGTTGCGCGCCGGTTTTGTTGCCGGGCAACAACTTCAAGGCCCCAACTATTAAGAGGACCTCCACTTGCCAATTTCTTTATTTCGCAAAGCCATGCTGGTGGGTGCAGGTATCACGCTGGCTGCCAGCGTGCAGGCCGCACCGACGGTGCATATTTATAACTGGTCGGACTACATCGGCCCCGACACCTTGGTCAACTTTGAAAAGGCCAGCGGTATCAAGCCCGTGTATGACGTGTTTGACTCCAACGAAACCCTGGAAGGCAAGTTGCTCGCCGGGCGTACCGGCTACGACGTCGTGGTGCCGTCCAACCATTTCCTGGGCAAGCAGATCAAGGCTGGCGCGTTCCAGAAGCTCGACAAGTCACTGCTGACCCACTACGCCAACCTCGACCCGGTACTGCTCAAACGCCTGGAAAAGAACGACCCGGGCAACCAATACGCCGTGCCGTACCTGTGGGGCACCAACGGCATTGGCTACAACGTCGACAAGGTCAAGCAAGTGCTGGGTGTCGACAAGATCGACTCCTGGGCTGTGTTGTTCGAACCGGAAAACATGAAGAAGCTGGCCACTTGCGGCGTGTCGTTCATGGACTCGGCCGATGAAATGCTGCCGGCAGTACTCAACTACATGGGCCTGGACCCCAACAGCACCAACCCGGCCGACTACAAGAAAGCCGAGGAAAAATTGCTGAAAGTGCGGCCCTACGTGACCTACTTCCATTCCTCCAAATACATCTCGGACTTGGCCAACGGCAACATCTGCGTGGCGGCCGGTTTCTCCGGCGATGTGTTCCAGGCCAAGGCTCGCGCAGCAGAGGCGGGCAAAGGCGTGAACATCGCCTACACGATTCCAAAAGAAGGCGGCAACCTGTGGTTCGACGTGCTGGCGATTCCCAAGGATGCCAGCAACGTCAAGGAAGCCCACGCCTTCATCAACTATTTGCTGCAGCCTGAGGTGATCGCTCAGGTCAGCGATCAAGTCGGTTACGCCAACCCTAACCCAGGGGCGGACAAACTGATGGAGCAATCGATACGCACTGACGCAGCGGTTTACCCACCGCAGGCGGTTCTCGAGCGGACATTCGTCAACTTTGAGCTACCCCCGAAAGTGCAGCGTTTAATGACCCGTAGCTGGACCAAGGTCAAGACGGGCAAGTAAGGCTCAAACTATCCAAGGCTGGCCCGCATTGGGCCGGCTGCACAGTTTTTTTTGGGAGTTTCGTAAATGGCAGTTGCCTCCGGCGCCTATAAGAAAGCCCTCGAGGGCGACCAGACACCGAAAAAGGTGCTGGTCAAAATCGACCGGGTCACGAAGAAGTTCGACGAGACGATTGCCGTGGACGATGTGTCCCTGGAAATCAAGAAAGGCGAGATCTTCGCCTTGCTCGGCGGTTCGGGTTCGGGCAAATCCACCTTGCTGCGCATGCTTGCAGGTTTCGAGCGCCCAACCGAAGGTCGCATCTACCTCGACGGCGTGGACATCACCGACATGCCGCCCTACGAGCGGCCGATCAACATGATGTTCCAGTCCTACGCCTTGTTCCCGCACATGACCGTGGCGCAGAACATCGCCTTCGGCCTGCAACAGGACAAGATCCCCAAGGCTGAAGTCGACGCACGCGTGGCCGAGATGCTCAAGCTGGTGCAGATGAGCCAGTACGCCAAGCGCAAGCCGCACCAGTTGTCCGGCGGCCAGCGCCAGCGTGTAGCCTTGGCCCGCTCCTTGGCCAAGCGCCCGAAACTGCTGCTGCTCGATGAGCCGATGGGCGCACTGGACAAGAAGCTGCGCTCGCAGATGCAACTGGAGTTGGTGGAGATCATCGAGCGCGTTGGGGTGACCTGCGTGATGGTGACCCACGACCAGGAAGAGGCCATGACCATGGCCGAACGCATTGCGATCATGCACCTGGGCTGGATCGCCCAGATCGGCAGCCCCATCGATATCTACGAAACCCCCACCAGCCGCCTGGTGTGCGAGTTCATTGGCAACGTCAACATCTTCGACACCCAAGTGGTGGACGACGCTGAAGGCCACGCGGTGCTCAAGTGCCCGGACCTGGATCGCGACATCTACGTGGGCTACGGCATCGCCACCTCGGTGGAAGACAAGTCGGTGACCTATGCCATTCGCCCGGAAAAGCTGTTGGTGACCACCGAGATGCCGACCTGCGAGCACAACTGGTCCAGCGGCAAGGTCCACGACATCGCCTACCTGGGCGGCCACTCGGTGTTCTACGTGGAGCTGCCGAGCGGCAAGCTGGTGCAGTCCTTCGTCGCCAACGCCGAACGCCGTGGCCAACGCCCAACCTGGGGTGACCAGGTGTACGTGTGGTGGGAAGACGACAGCGGCGTGGTACTTCGCTCATGAACATGAAGAAATTCAAGCGGCGCTTGGATCGCATCGTGCCCAATGGCAAGCAGGTGGTCATCGGGATTCCCTTCCTCTGGCTGTTCCTGTTTTTCGCACTGCCGTTTTTCATCGTGCTGAAAATCAGCTTTGCCGAAGCCGATGTGGCGATCCCGCCCTATACCGAGATCTATACCTACGTTGAGCAAAAGCTGGAGGTGGTGCTGAACCTGGCCAACTACAGCTTGCTGGCCGGCGACGAGTTGTATATTGCCGCCTACCTGGGCTCGTTGAAGATGGCGTTTTTCAGCACGCTGCTGTGCCTGCTGATCGGCTACCCGATGGCCTACGCCATCGCCACCGCGCGCAAAGAAATGCAGACCGTGCTGGTGCTGCTGATCATGATGCCGACCTGGACCGCGATCCTGATCCGCGTGTATGCGTGGATGGGCATCCTCAGCAACAACGGCCTGCTCAACGGCTTTTTAATGTCCATGGGCTTGATCAACGAGCCGCTGCAGATCCTCAACACCAACATCGCGGTGTACATCGGCGTGGTCTATTCGTACCTGCCGTTCATGATCCTGCCGCTCTACGCCAACCTGGTGAAGCACGACCAGAGCCTGCTGGAAGCCGCTTCCGACCTGGGGTCGAGCACCTTCAACAGCTTCTGGAAAATCACCGTGCCGCTGTCCAAGAACGGCATCATCGCCGGTTGCATGCTGGTGTTTATCCCGGTGGTGGGCGAGTTCGTGATTCCTGAACTGCTCGGCGGCCCGGAAACCCTGATGATCGGTAAGGTGTTGTGGCAGGAGTTCTTCAACAACCGTGACTGGCCGGTGGCATCTGCCCTGGCGGTGGTGATGCTGGCGATCCTGATCGTGCCGATCATCCTGTTCAACCGCAGCCAAGCCAAAGAGCTGGAGGGCAAGATATGAAGCGCTTTCGTTTCTCCAGCTTCATGCTGGTCGCAGGCTTGTTGTTCATCTACCTGCCGATGTTGATCCTGGTGATCTACTCGTTCAACGAATCCAAGCTGGTGACAGTGTGGGGCGGTTGGTCGATCAAGTGGTACGTGGGCCTGTTGGACAACACCCAGTTGATGGGCTCGGTGGCCCGCTCCCTGGAAATCGCCTGCTACACGGCGGTGGCGGCGGTGGCGTTGGGTACCCTGGCAGCCTTCGTGCTGACGCGTATCAGCCAGTTCAAGGGCCGCACGCTGTTCGGCGGCCTGGTGACGGCGCCGTTGGTGATGCCGGAAGTGATCACTGGTCTGTCACTGTTGCTGCTGTTCGTGGCCATGGCGCAGATGATCGGCTGGCCCCAGGAGCGTGGCATTGTCACCATCTGGATCGCCCACACTACCTTCTGTGCGGCGTATGTGGCGGTGGTGGTGTCGGCGCGCTTGCGTGAGCTGGACCTGTCGATCGAAGAAGCGGCGATGGATTTGGGCGCACGGCCGTGGAAGGTGTTCTTCCTGATCACCATCCCGATGATCGCGCCGTCGCTGGCGGCGGGCGGCATGATGTCGTTCGCGCTATCGCTGGACGACCTGGTACTGGCCAGCTTCGTGTCGGGCCCCGGTTCCACCACCTTGCCGATGGAAGTGTTCTCGGCGGTGCGCCTTGGGGTTAAACCCGAGATCAACGCCGTGGCCAGCCTGATTCTGTTGGCGGTGTCGCTGGTGACCTTCCTGGTGTGGTTCTTCAGCCGTCGGGCCGAAGAGCATCGCAAGAAGGCCATTCAGCAGGCGATTGAAGAAGCGGCGGCGGATGGCTGGCAACAGCCGGACAAGCGCCGGGCGCCAGCCCCGGTCTAATCAGGCCTACCTGAAGAAACCGGATCAAAATGTGGGAGCGGGCTTGCTCGCGAATGCTGAGTCTCAGTCACCAGATGTCTCGACTGATCCACCGCATTCGCGAGCAAGCCCGCTCCCACATTTGATTGCATTCCAGGTTGATTACGCAGCCCACGGCGACGTGCGGATCACCTGCACAAAATTCATCGGCTTGAACCCCGGTTCCTGGTCCACCAGCACATCGGTCTTCACGTTGCCAAACGTGGTCTGCGGGCGATGGCGCAAGCCGTCGGCGAATGCGCAGATGATGCACTCCTTGAACCCTTCACCCCGTGGATGCGCATGCACCACCGCTTCGCGCTGCACGCTGCTGAAGGCGGCGTAGTCCATGCCCAGCACGTCCATCTCCACACCAGCGGTCACCAATGCCACCGTGGGGCGCAGGTGTTTCGGCACGCCCGGCGTGGTGTGCAGGGCGATGGACAACCACACTTGTTCAATATCGTCATCGCTCAACCCATAAGGCTTGAGGAACGCAGCGGCGGCGTTGGCGCCGTCCACTTCGAAACGCTCGTCGTCACTGCGGTGGCCTTCCACCAGGCCCAGGTCATGGAACATCGCGCCAACGTAGAGCAACTCCGGGTTGTAGGCCAATCGCTTGCGCTCACCGCTCAAGGCACCGAACAGGAAGACCCGGCGCGAATGGTGGTAGAGCAGGTCGGACTCGACGTCACGGATGTATTCGGTGGTGGCCCTGGCCAGGGCGCTGTCAGGAATCTGGATACCGGCTATGGTGGTGCTCATGGTGGATCTCCTCTGGAAAGATTCCAGTCTGGTCCCATGACCCTGGAGCGGCTATCGCCACAGGGAGGCGATCCCGGCCAATGTGATGCCACATCGTGCCAAGCCTATAGGCGATCCCCTGTGGGAGCTGGCTTGCCTGCGATAGCATCACCTCGGTGTACCTGAGGTACCGAGGCGTCTGCATCGCAGGCAAGCCAGCTCCCACAAGGGGGTTGTGTTTATTGAGTTGGAAGAGGTGTTTGTGAGTATGGGCAAAACCGTCGCCATCCTGATCTTTCCCGGTGTCCAGTCGCTGGACGTGACCGGGCCGATGGATGTGTTCTGCGAGGCCAACCGCTTCCTGGCGCCCGAGGATCACTATCGGCTGGAAGTACTCGGCTTCGGCCACGGCGCCATGGCGGCCTCCAACGGTTTGTCATTGCAGGCGCACAAGCACTACAGCGAAGCTCGGCAACCCTACGACCTGCTGCTGGTCGCTGGTGGCCCGCAGTTACCCTTCGAAGATTTCGGCCCCGAGTTTGACGCCTGGCTGCGCACGGCCGCCGCGAAGGCGCAGCGCTTCGGCTCGATCTGCAATGGCGCCTTCATGCTGGCCCGTGCGGGCCTGCTGGACGGCAAGACCGTCACTACCCACTGGAATGACGCCGCCAGCCTGGCGCGCCTGTGCCCATCGGCTCAGGTCGAAGCCGACCGTCTCTATGTGCAAGACGGTAAGCTCTACACCTCCGCCGGGGTCACGGCAGGTATTGACCTGTCGTTGTACCTGCTGGCCCAGGATCACGGCCCGGAAGTCGCCCTGAGCGTGGCCAAGCGCCTGGTGGTGTTCACCCAGCGCTCGGGCGGGCAATCGCAGTTCAGCCCGTTCCTCACTCCCCATGCCGAAACCACCTCGGCGGTGGCACTGGTGCAGCTGTACGTGTTGGCCAACCTGACGGGAGACTTGACCATTGCCGACCTGGCCAAGGCGGCCAATATGAGTGCGCGCAATTTCTCCCGGGTGTTTGCCCGTGAAGCGCGGATTACGCCGGCGGAATTTGTCGAGAGGGCGCGCGTGGATGCGGCGCGGGTGATGCTTGAAAGCAGCCACGCACCGCTTAAAACCGTGGCCTATCAATGCGGCTTTCGCGACGCCCAGCACATGCGCAGTGTGTTCAACCGCCGGCTGGGCGTCACGCCGCAACAGTTCAGGCTTAACTTTGCGGCGCCGGTTTGAGCGTGTCGTAGGCTTCCAGGGCGCGCAGCGAGTAGATGTAGGCCGCGCCTGCATTCAGCGAGATCGCGGTGGCCAGCGTGGCCGCCACTTCTTCGCGGGTTGCCCCGGCCTTGATGGCGGCATCGGCATGTACGCCGATGCAACCGTCGCAGCGGGTGGTGATCGCCACGGCGATGGAAATCAGTTCACGGGTCTTGGCGTCGAGTACATTGTTTTCCTCGGCAGCTTCCCCCAGCGCCATGTAGGCTTTGACCATCTTCGGGTTGCTCTTGCCCAGTGAGCCAAAGGCTTTCTTTACGGTAGGCAGCAAGTCGGACCAGTTATTGAACATTGCAGTGACTCCTGAACAGGTTGGGTGTGAAGCCAGTCTGCGCCGTTCAGGGCTGGGGCTATTGTTCAATCCGCTCATCTTTTTGACCGATATTCGCAAATGAATGCCATCGACACCCTTATCGCGCTGGCCAACCTGCGCGGCAGCCTGGATTTGCGTTGCCAGTTCCAAGGGGACTGGGCGCTGGACCATGCGCCGGAAAACCTCGGCGTGGCGCCGTATCACATCGTGCTCAGCGGCACCTGCCGCGCCGAGTTGTCTGGCGGGCAGTGTGTGACGCTGGAGGAGGGCGATATCCTGCTGATGCCCGGTGGCGGTACCCACTTGCTGCGCAGCCAGGGCGCGCGGATCCGCCCGATGCAGCCTCGCGTTATTGACGGTGGGGTGCTGACCGTGCACCGTTTGGGCGGCAAACAGCCGGATGTGGATATGCTGTGTGGCAGCTTTCACTACAACCGCCAGTCGCTGTTGTTTGATGCGTTGCCGGACTATCTGGTGGTGTCCAGCCGCCAGTGGCAGGGCGATGGGCAATTGGCGGCGTTGATAGCGTTGCTGCGCAGTGAAGCCGACGGGCAGCAAGTGGGCGCCCGTTCGTTTATCAATGCGCTGTCGTCGGCCCTGTTCACCTTGATCCTGCGCAGTTGGCTGAGCGACCAGGCACCGGTGGCGGGTACCTTCGCCTTGCTCGCTGACAAGCGCTTGAGCAAGGCCTGGCAAGCCATGCTGGCTGAACCTGGGTATGAGTGGACCATCGACAGCCTGGCGTTGGCGGCCAGCATGTCCCGCGCCACCTTTATGCGTGCGTTCGTCAAAGTGGCAGGCGTATCGCCCTGGGTGTTGCTCACCCAACTGCGCATGGAGAGGGCGTTCAACCTGCTGCGTCAGTCACGCCTGAGCCTGATCGATATCGCCGCCCAGGTGGGTTATCAGTCCCAGGCGGCGTTCAGCAAGAAATTCAAGGACACCTACGGCCAAGCGCCAGGGCGCATGCGGGCAGGCTAGCCCCAATACCTGTAGGAGCGAGCTTGCTCGCGAAGAACGCACAGGCGCCGCGTTCATTCAGGAAGCGCGCGTTAGCGTTGACGTTTTTCGCGAGCAAGCTCGCTCCTACAGACAGGGGGTCGGATAGGTTGGTCCTTATCGGGCGGGCAGCAGTTTCAAGGTGCCGCGGGTATTGGCCGTCACTTCCTCATCACTGAAGTGCGCCTGCTCGTACCTTCCCTCGATATAGCTCTGCGCCTGGTCGCCATAGTGCGTATCAAACGGCACGCCGCTTTGCCCCACCGGGTTGATGGTGAGGGCGTGGGTCGGGTCGGCGAAGTCGATCAGGCGTCGTGTCGACGGGCCGTAGGTCACCGGCCACGGCGCCGAGCCAATCGGGGCGGTCTGGTTGTTTGGCACTTCGTGGCTGCCCGGTGCCGGGAACGGACCGACGTTGAAGATCTTATCCAGCGGCTTTTGCAGGCCCAGCGGGTGGCCGTGGGTCAAGGTGTGCGCCTTGCCCCACTGCCACTGCGCCGGGTCATCGCCGAACGTCGCCTTGAGGTGGGCCAGGCTGTTGTCCCAGGCGAGCTTGACGGTATCGGCGCGGTTGCCGTTCCACCAGGGTGAGTCTGCCGATGCGGCCAGGCGTGGCAAGGCGGCGTCGATCACGCGGGTGCCGAGCAAAGTCTTGAACAGGGCATCGCCCAGTTTGGGGTGAAAGGTCGCGTCGCTGAGGTTGAACAGCAACTGGTTGAACAGCGTGGCACTGGTGGAGTCCAGCGGGTAGTCACCCTTCCAGTTGGCAAGCTGTTCCACCAATTTGAGTTGCGCCGGGTCCTTGACCACCTCGCGCAGCACCGGCAACAGCGGCGCCAGCAGGCGCGGGCCATAGGCGGTGGTGGTGCCCAGTTGCAGGGCCTGGCTGTTGGTCACATCCCACTTAACGCTTGTGTCGCTCAACTGCGCGTTCAACTGCTGGCCACGGTCAGCCAAATTGTAATAGCCGGGGATCGGCATGCCGGTGGGCGATGCCGGCTGGGCATTGGCGGACACCACGTAGCCGCGCGGCGGGTTTTCTTCCTGGGGGTTGGCACTGAAGGGGTAGAAACCCAGCTTGTCGGCTTGGGCGGTACTGCCGTCGAGGACGAACGCCGGGTTGACGCCAGCCGGGCGGATCGGCAACTGCGCCGCCGCCCACCAGCCGATATCGCCCTTGGCATTGGCCCACACGATGTTCAGGCCCGGCGCCGAGACCTTCGCGGCCGCGGCACGCGCCTTGGCCAGGGTATCGGCACGGTTGAGTTGGTAGAAGCCATCGAGGATCGGGTTTTCGCTGTCGAGGAACGCCCACCACATGGCAATCGGCGTGCTACCGGCGTTCTCACCGAGCACATCGTTGATGATCGGGCCGTGGGGCGAGCGGCGCAGGGTGAGGGTCACCGGCGCCTGGCCCTTGACCTGGATCTGCTGCTCGCTGCTGCTCATGTCCACCCATTGGTCGTGGTACCAGACCTGGTTGGGGTTGTCTGGGTTGACCTTCTCGGCGACCAGGTCGAGGTCGTCGTTCTGGAACATGGTCAGGCTCCAGCCGAAGTCCAGGTTGTGCCCCAGGAACGCCACCGGTACCAGCGCGTTGTGGTAGCCGTACAACTCAAAGCCTGGCGCCGACAACTGCGCTTCGTACCACACCGAAGGCACCGAAAAACGGATATGCGGATCACCCGCCAGCAACGGCTTGCCGCTTTTGGTATGGTTGCCGCTGACGGCCCAGGCATTGCTGCCTTCGAACTGCGGCAGGCCGTTGTCGGACAGGGCCTGTTCGCTCAGGGCGGCGATGGCGCCAAGGGTCTGCCAGTCGCTGGCCGCCAGGTTGAGGGCGCCCTTGGGTTGCCAGTCCAGATCAAAGACCTTCAAGTAGTCGCTGCCCAGCCGGTCGCGCACATAGGTCAGCACCGGCTCGGTGCGAAAGGCCGCGGCAAAGCTGTAGGCCATGTACCCGGCGACGCTGATGCTGTCTTCGGCGGTAAACGGTCGCTTGGCGATGCCCAGCACATCGAACTCCATGGGGCTGGCGTGGCTGTCCTGATACTGGTTGATCCCGTCCAGGTAGGCTTGCAGGGCTTTGGACGAGGCTGAGTCAGGGTCCATGTGCTCCACGTAGCTCAAGGCACGCTCGCGAATGCGCAGGCTGCGAAACAGCTTATCGGTTTCCAGCAGCTTGGGCCCCAGCACCTCGGCCAGTTCACCACGGGCCAAGCGCCGCATGATCTCCATCTGGAACAGGCGGTCCTG
This sequence comes from Pseudomonas sp. FDAARGOS_380, assembly GCF_002591235.1. Taxonomy (NCBI): domain Bacteria; kingdom Pseudomonadati; phylum Pseudomonadota; class Gammaproteobacteria; order Pseudomonadales; family Pseudomonadaceae; genus Pseudomonas; species Pseudomonas sp. FDAARGOS_380. The sequence continues at coordinate 2,223,861 of NZ_CP023969.1, forward strand.
GGCATGCACATAGCCCAAGGCGCGGTACAGGTCGGCTTCGTTTTCGGCACGGATATGCGGTACACCACGGTCGTCGTAGCGCACCGTGACCGAGCCTTGCAGGTGCGCCAGCGTCACCGTGCCCTGGCGCGTAGGTTGTTTGCTGTAGACGTACCAACCGGCGCCCAGGGCGACCAGCACAATCAGCACCGCAAAAACCTGCAAGACGCGCTTCATGAACATTCCTTACCAGAGTGGGCGGACTACAGATCCTTAGGCCACGAACAATAGCAGCCTACCGCAAGGGTGTGAGTGGCATTCACCTCGCGTCCGGCTCCAAGGGCCTTGAGGATCGGCTCGATAAAACTGTTGCTGGCGTTGCACGTGAGGCCTTCGCTGTAGGGGCCGAAATACGCCAGCTTGCCGGTGCGATCCCAAATGCCCACGGCCGGGCTGGCGGGGATCTGGTCCGCGCCGGGCAGGGCATCAAGGACTTTCAGGTGGCGCAGGTTCTCGGGCAACTGGCCGTGGCTGCCGGGTTTTTGCAGGGCATAGAACTCCACCCCCTGGGGCGCGTACTGCTCGATCAATTCGCCCAGGTGTTGCTGGTTACCCACATTGCACGGGCAGGCCGGGTCCCAGAAGTGCACCAGACGAATCGGGCCAGGGCCGCTGAGCGCGGCGGGCAGTTGCAGCGCATCGCCGGAAAATACCGCCGTGTGTTCGCTGAAGGCGCGCAGGTAGCGGCCCTGGAACCAGTCATACGCAGCCCACAGCACCCCCGCGCAGATAACCAGGATCAGGCTGGCGAACAGGGCATTACGGTAGGGCGGTCGCATTGGATGTATCCTCGCAGGTCGCGTAGCTTGCCATGCTTGTCCTGACAGATGAATATCGCAGCTCGATATTCATCTTCACCGCAAGTCTGGAAGCCTTTATGCCCGTCACCTTTGACCCTGATCATCTGCGCGAAAGCTTGCGCCCCCTGGTGGATGCGCAGCCGCTGTCAGCCGAGGCGAGGGTTTACCAGCGTTTCTACGGGCTCGACCTGGCCGCACGCCAGGTGCCGGCGGTGAGCCGCCTGGGGCGTTTTGAGGTGGATGGGTTTGAGGTGGTGGCCCAGGTCTGGTGGCCGCCGGCGCCGGTGGCGACGATGTTCCTGTTCCACGGTTTCTACGATCACATGGGGCTGTATCGCCATGTGGTGGAGTGGGCGCTGGACCAGGGCTTCGTGGTGATCGCTTGCGACCTGCCAGGCCATGGCTTGTCCAGCGGCGCACGCGCCAGCATCGATGACTTTGCGGTGTACCAGAGCGTGGTGCAGGCGTTGTTCGTCGAGGCCAAGGCGCTGCAATTGCCGCAACCTTGGCACCTGTTCGGGCAAAGCACCGGCGGCGCCATTGTGGTGGACCACCTGCTCAACCACGGCGCCCAAAGCCCAGCCCAGGGCAAGACCTTCCTGCTGTCGCCATTGGTGCGGCCGCGTGCCTGGGGTTGGTCGCAGGTCAGCTATTACCTGCTGCGCCCGTTCGTCAAAGGCATAGCCCGGCGTTTCAGCGATAACTCCAACGACCCGGCGTTCAAGCCGTTCCTTGAAGCCGACCCGCTACAGCCTCGCCAACTGCCTACCGCCTGGGTGGGGGCGCTGGCGCGCTGGATCAAACGCATCGAAGCCGCACCGCGCAGCCCCCGGCGCCCGGTGATCGTGCAGGGTGAGGAAGATATGACGGTGGATTGGCAGCATAATCTGCAGGTGTTGCGGGGTAAGTTCGATCAGCCTGAGGTGTTGATGCTCAAGCGGGGTCGGCATCACTTGGCCAATGAAATTGCGCAGATTCGCGATGAGTACTTCAGTTTTCTCACCCACCACCTGAAATAACGCAATCCAAATGTGGGAGCTGGCTTGCCTGCGATAGCGGTGTAACTGACAGATCGCAATCGCAGGCAAGCCAGCTCCCACAGGGTTTACTGCGCAAGGCTTGAGGTGCTTTGGCCGACCGCAAGCCCTGCGCGAATGGCGGCAAGGGCGGCCTGGTAGTACGCCTTGCCCTCCGGCGACTCGGCAAAGGTGGCGAATTCTTCCAGCTCCGGGTCGGACAAATCCCGGTAGACATACAGCAAGGTGTTGTTCAAATCCTTGTCGATCTGCTGCATCAGCCGCTCGCGCTGGCCATTCAACATGCCTTGCGCCTGACCGCCGCCGAGCAGGCCGGGGATCATCTGGCTCAAGCTGTCGGCCGCTACGCCCGCAATCGCCAGGCTGACCTCGGCACCGGCCTCGCGGGCGGGCAGGGCCTGGGCCAGGTGGCCGATGATCAGGCTGCGGGTGGCATCGGCTTCGAGTTTGGGCAGGCCCTGGGCATTTTTCGCCAGTTGGTCGCGGCGCGTGGCCAACAACTCGGCGGCGACAATCTTGCGGCCCAGGGGCGATTGGAAAAACGCCAGGGCAGGTTTCGGGTCGGGCAAGTGCTTGCGCAGTTGCGCCTCGGCACGCTGGTCCATGGCCTGGGCGGCAAAGCGTTTATTGCTGTTGTCCACCAGCGCCTGGTACACCACTGGCGGCAGGCTATTGCGGTAGCGCTGCTGGGCGGCACTGAGGGCGTCATTGAAGTGCGCACGTTGTTCGGCCCAGCCGGCGACCTTGTACAACTGGTCATGGCCGTCTGCCCAGGCGGGCAAAACGCAGAACATCAACACAGAAAAAAACAAACGACGCATAAGGACTCCTGTCAGTCGGCCACTATTGTCCGTGTCGGGCGTAGGATTTGTCGAGAAGTCCTATCAGTCACCTGACTAAAGTGTATTCGGACGCTCAACGGCGCTGTCGGATTTCCAGGCGTATGGATACTATGCGCGCCATGCAAATACCCCTCGATCACCCGCTGCTGCAACGCATCGTCGACGACCTGGCCGAAAAAGGCTGGTCGCAGCAAAATGGCTTCCTGCCCCAGGCTCTGACCCTGGAGCTGGCGGCTGAGTGCCGTAAACGTGCGGCGCAGGGTGAACTGGCACCGGCGGCGGTAGGGCGTGGGCCGGCCCAGGAGATTCGCGAAGGCATTCGCGGTGACCATATCCAGTGGCTGGAGGAGGGTGACGCGCCTATCTGCGATACCTACATGGGCATGATGGACGGCCTGTGCCTGGCGATGAATCGCAGCCTGTTCCTGGGCCTGGAAGATTTCGAAAGCCACTTTGCGATGTACCCGCCGGGGGCGTTTTACCTCAAGCATGTGGACCGTTTTCGCGACGACGACCGGCGCATGGTCTCGGCGGTGATCTACTTGAACGACGCCTGGCTGCCCGAGCATGGCGGCCAACTGCGCATGTACCTCAAGGGCGGTGTCGAATACGACGTGGTGCCCACCGGGGGGGGCCTGGTGGTATTCCTGTCGGGCGAGGTGCCCCACGAAGTCCTGCCCGCTACGCGCGAACGCCTGTCCCTGACGGGCTGGTTTCGCCGGCGGGGCAACGAGCCGTTTTAAGCATGGAAAAGATTCTGGTCAGTCGCTGCCTGCTCGGGCACAAGGTACGCTATGACGGCGGGGCCAGCGGCCCATTCGACCAACTGGCGGCGTGGCAAGCTGAAGGCCGCGTGGTTGCCATCTGCCCGGAAGTGGCGGGCGGCTTGCCCACACCGCGCCCGCCGGCCGAAATCCCAGGCGGGCAGGGCATCGACGTGTGGGAAGGCCGCGCCCAGGTGCTGACCGCCGAGGGCGAAGACTTTAGCAACGCCTTCCTCGACGGCGCCCGCCAAGCCTTGGCGCTGGTGCAACGCCATCACATCCGCATCGCCATTCTCAAGGCCAACAGCCCGTCTTGCGGCAACCTGTTGACCTATGACGGCACCTTCGGTGGGGTGAAGGTCAGTGGCGAAGGCGTCACGGCGGCGCTGCTCAAGCGCCATGGTGTGCAGGTGTTCAGTGAGCTGCAGTTGCCTGAGGCGGCGGTGGCTCTCACGCAGCTTTAGAAACTTGCATAGATCAAATGTGGGAGCTGGCTTGCCTGCGATGACGGCCTGCCAGGCGACGCCAATCCAGCTGACACCGCACGATCCAACTGTGGGAGCGGGCTTGCTCGCGAAGGCGGCCTAGCAGTCAACACAGTTGGACCGGGTACATATCCGTTATTTAGGTAACGGCCACCTAGGGTTCCGCTCTGACAGCGGCTCACTTTTGAAAAGCGCAAAAGTAAGCAAAACGCTCTTGCCCCACCACTCGGCACCTCGCTTGGGCTCGGTGTGCCCGAACGCAGGCTTGAATCCGTGGGCCGCCGCCACGCGCCATCCATGGCGCGGGGCGGCTAACCCGGCGTCCTGCCGGGTTACCCACGAATTCAAGCCTGCGTTCGGCCAGCGTGGTTTAACGGGGCGCCTAAGATCAAGAGCAAGATCAAGAGCGGCTCGCTTCGCATCGTGGTTGCCGTCGACTGCTACAGAGTTGTGTAGATATCTATGCTGCGATAGCGGTGTATCAACAGCTTATGCGTAGCTGACAGATCGCTATCGCAGGCAAGCCAGCTCCCACATTTACTGCATCTCGAACCACTTCTTTGTCAGCGCCTTCAGCCGGCCATCGTCCTTCAGCCGCTTCAACGCCCCATTCAAACTGCTTTTGAACGCCGGGTTGCCCTTCTGAAACGGGATCGCCAATTGCGGCTTCTGGTGATAAGCCTCACTGAAATCGAAACGATCCTCAAGCTCGGCAGTCATAGCGATATGGTTAATGGCCACGTCGTACTTGCCGGTTTCCACGCCGGATAGCAGGTCGGCGTTATCGGTGGTGATAAACGAGGAGCGCACCTCCATTTCCTTGGCCAGCAGTTCACCCAGCTCCACTTCAAAGCCGGCGAGTTTGTCGCCCTCTTTGAAATTGTACGGCGGGGTGTTGGCTTCCAGGGCGATGCGCAGTTCACCGCGATCGTTGACGTCGTCAATCAGTTCGGCATGGGCCAAGGGGCTTAGAAGAGCAAGCAACAGCAATAGGCCAGGCGAAAAGCGCATGGTCACTCCTAAAGAATTCGTACAGGCGAGGCGCCGTTCAGCAACGTTTTGCTATGGTGTCGGGTGCCTTGGACCGCAATTTATCGCGAAGTTGTCATAACCCTACAGATTTCACCGAAAAACTGGAGAAGCGAATGAAAGCCCTTTTGTCCCGTGCAACCCTGGCCAGCCTGTTGCTGGGTGCTTCGATGTTGGCCACGGCCGCCGACGGTATCCCGCGCAGCGCCCCACCTGAAGGTGCCAAGGTGTCTATCGTCTCGCCGAAAGACGGCGACACCGTTGATAAAACCTTCACCGTGAAATTCGACATGGAAGGCCTGAAACTGGCCCCGGCCACCGACCAGACGCCAGGTACCGGCCATCACCACCTTCTGATTGATCAGAAAGAATTGCCGGATGCGAAATTGCCGATTCCGGCCACCGACACTGTGATCCATTACGGCAAGGCTCAGACCGAGACTCAAGTGACCCTCACTCCAGGCAAGCACACCTTGCAACTGGTGGCCGGCGACAAACTGCACATGCAGTTCAACCCGACTGTAGCCTCGAAAGTCATCACGGTTAACGTGAAGTAAGATTTGTTCAGACGAAAAAGGGAGCCCCATGGGCTCCCTTTTTTGTGGTGCAAGGTTGAAGCCTTAGAACAGCACGCGGCTACGAATAGTGCCGTTGATGTGCTGCAGCTTTTCTTGCGCCAGGTCCGAGTACTCGGCGTCGACGTCGATTACCACGTAGCCGACCTTCTCGTTGGTCTGCAGGAACTGACCGGAGATGTTGATGCCGTTTTCCGCGAAGACCTTGTTGATCTCCATCATCACGCCAGGGATGTTTTGGTGGATGTGCAGCAGACGGTGCTTGCCCGGGTGAGCCGGCAGGGCTACTTCCGGGAAGTTGACCGACGATACCGAGGTACCGTTGTCGCTGTACTTGACCAGTTTTTCCGAGACTTCCAGGCCGATGTTGGCTTGGGCTTCAGCGGTGGAGCCGCCGATGTGCGGGGTCAGGATCACGTTGTCCAGGCCACGCAGCGGGCTTTCGAAGATGTCATCGTTGGAGCGTGGCTCCACCGGGAACACGTCGATGGCAGCGCCGATCAGGTGCTTGTCCTTGATCGCGTCAGCCAGGGCATCCAGCTCGACCACGGTGCCGCGTGCGGCGTTGATCAGGATCCCGCCTTTCTTGATCGCGCGGATTTCCTTCTCGCCGATCATCCACTGAGTCTCGGCCGTTTCCGGAACGTGCAGGGTGACGATGTCGGACATGCCCAGCAGCTCAGTCAGGCTGGCCACTTGGGTGGCGTTGCCCAATGGCAGCTTGGTCAGGGTGTCGTAGAAGAACACCTGCATGCCCAGGCCTTCAGCCAACACCGACAATTGCGTGCCGATCGAGCCGTAGCCGACGATACCCAGCTTCTTGCCGCGGATTTCGAAGGAGTTGGCCGCGCTCTTGATCCAGCCGCCACGGTGGCAGGAAGCGTTCTTCTCAGGGATACCGCGCAGCAGCAGGATGGCCTCGGCCAGCACCAGCTCCGCAACGGAACGGGTGTTGGAGTACGGTGCGTTGAACACCGCGATGCCGCGCTCGCGCGCTGCATTGAGGTCGACCTGGTTGGTGCCGATGCAGAAACAGCCGACAGCCACGAGTTTCTTGGCGTGGTCGAAGATCTCTTCGGTCAGCTGAGTGCGGGAGCGAATGCCGATAAAGTGCGCGTCGGCGATCTTTTCCTTGAGCTGGGCTTCCGGCAGAGAACTGGTGATGTACTCAATGCTGGTGTACCCGGCGGCTTTCAGAACGTCGACAGCCGATGGGTGGACGCCTTCCAGAAGAAGGAACTTGATCTTGCTCTTATCGAGAGAAGTCTTGCTCATCTGCGTAAACCTGTATCCCGGAGAAAATTGGCAGGGAGTCGAGCAGCGCAAGCTGACCCGGACGGCAGGAAAGCCGTCACCGCAGAAACGCCCTTTGGGTCTGTCCTGCGGGGGCGGTATGCTAGCATACGCACCCCGCTAAACACCTATTCCTGCGACGTGAAGCGTTCTCAGGATGACCATGAATTGTTCGAGAGTTCTGTCGATGACCCATCCTGCCCTGATTGATGAGCTAAAGACCCTGGTTGAGCCCGGCAAAGTGCTGACCGACGCCGACTCCCTGGAGGCTTACGGCAAGGATTGGACCAAGCATTTCGCCCCCGCACCCACCGCCATCGTGTTCCCCAAGACCACCGAGCAGGTGCAGGCCATCGTACGCTGGGCCAATGAACACAAGGTGGCGCTGGTGCCATCGGGTGGGCGCACGGGCTTGTCGGCGGCTGCCGTTGCCGCCAATGGCGAAGTGGTGGTGTCGTTCGACTATATGAACCAGATCCTCGACGTGAACCTCACCGACCGCACCGCCGTGTGCCAGCCGGGTGTGGTCACCAAGCAACTGCAGAACGTCGCAGAAGAAAACGGCCTGTATTACCCGGTGGATTTCGCCTCATCCGGTTCCAGCCAGATTGGCGGCAATATCGGCACCAATGCCGGCGGGATCAAAGTAATTCGCTACGGCATGACCCGCAACTGGGTGGCCGGCATGAAGGTCGTCACCGGCAAAGGTGATGTGCTGGAGCTGAACCGCGACCTGATCAAGAACGCCACCGGCTACGACATGCGCCAGCTGTTTATCGGCGCCGAGGGCACCTTGGGCTTTGTGGTCGAGGCCACCATGCGCCTGGACCGTGCGCCGAAAAACCTCACGGCGATGGTACTCGGCACGACTGATTTCGACTCGATCATGCCGGTGCTGCATGCCTTCCAGAGCAAGCTGGACCTGACCGCCTTCGAGTTCTTCTCCGACAAGGCCCTGGCCAAAGTCCTCGGCCGTGGCGACGTGCCGGCACCGTTCGAAACCGAGTGCCCGTTCTACGCCCTGCTGGAATTCGAAGCCACCACCGAAGAAGTCGCCAACCACGCCCTGGAAACCTTCGAGCATTGCGTGGAACAGGGCTGGGTGCTGGATGGCGTGATGAGCCAGAGCGAAACCCAACTGCACAACCTGTGGAAGCTGCGCGAGTACATCTCCGAAACCATTTCCCACTGGACGCCGTACAAGAACGATATCTCGGTGACCGTTTCGAAAGTGCCGGCCTTCCTGAGCGAAATTGACGCGATCGTCGGCGAACACTACCCGGATTTCGAAATCGTCTGGTTCGGCCATATCGGTGACGGCAACCTGCACTTGAACATCCTCAAGCCGGAAAACCTGAGCAAAGACGAGTTCTTTGCCAAGTGCGCCACCGTGAACAAGTGGGTGTTCGAGACCGTCGCCAAGTACAACGGCTCGATCTCCGCCGAGCATGGCGTGGGCATGACCAAGCGCGATTACCTGACCTACAGCCGTTCACCGGTTGAAATCGAATACATGAAAGCCGTCAAAGCCGTGTTCGACCCTAACGGGATCATGAACCCCGGCAAGATCTTCGCTGTTTAATCGCACCTGAAGGAGTCGTTCCATGAGCTACCAGCACAAGTATGTCGACGGCACCAACATCCACTTCCCGGTGGGCAAAGTGGTGTGCATCGGGCGCAACTACGCGGAACACGCCAAGGAACTGGACAACCCGGTGCCTACCGAGCCGCTGTTGTTCATCAAGCCGGGCAGCTGCGTGGTGCCGTTGGAAGGCGGCTTTGCCATACCGACCGAACGCGGTTCGGTGCACTACGAAGCGGAAATCGCCGTGTTGATCGGCAAGCCTTTGTCCGCCAAGCCGAGCCGGGAAGAAGTGCTGGACGCCATCTCCGGATTTGCCCCGGCCCTGGACCTGACCCTGCGCGACAAGCAGGCCGAGCTCAAAGCCAAGGGCTTGCCGTGGGAAATCGCCAAGTCGTTCGATGGCGCGGCGGTGATTGCGCCCTTCGTGGTCAGCAGTACCTTTGCGGACGTGACCGATATCGGCATTCGCCTGAGCATCAACGGCCAAGTGCGCCAGGACGGCAACAGCGCGCAGATGCTCAACCCGATTGTGCCGATGATCCAGTACATGGCGGGTTGCTTCTCCCTGCAAGCGGGCGACGTGATCCTGACCGGCACCCCGGCGGGTGTAGGCCCGTTGAATGTGGGGGATGAAGTGGTGCTTGAGCTGGCGGGTGTGAACCGCTTCGAAAGTGTCGTGCGCTAAGTAGCAGACAAACTGCGATCAAACTGTGGGAGCGGGCTTGCTCGCGAATGCGCGGTGTCAGTCAATGCATCAACGACTGGACCACCGCATTCGCGAGCAAGCCCGCTCCCACATTGGCTCTTCATTACATCCTGAATCCTTGCTTTTGCATTTTTTTCACACGCCACCCGGATAATTCCCCGCTCTTGCGCGCAGGTCCTTGAATCCTGTGCTATCCCCTACAGCTGACTTTCCGGAAAAGCGCTCAATGGTCGTGCCTCTGCCCACTTCGAAAACCTCGCTTCGCTCTCGCTTGTCCATGCGCTGGTATTCCTGGGTATTTTTGGCTGGTGCCATTTTGTATGGCATCGCCTGGGCCATGCACTGGGACGATCGCGGTGTGCTGTGGGTGCTGGAGCGTTTCGAGACTTCGGCTGAGCGCCGCGAAAGTGTGTGGCTACCGGACTATCACGCGGTGATCGACGCCAAGTTGCTGCCCGGTATGGAGAAGGACGAGGCATCAGACCTGTCTTACAACCCCCAGACCAAAACCCTGTTTTCGGTGATGGGCAAGAACCCCTTCCTGGTCGAGCTGAGCCTGCAAGGCGATGTGTTGCGCAAAATGCCGCTCAACGGCTGGAACAATCCGGAAGGCGTGGCGGTGATGGAAAACGGCTTGATGGCCGTGGTCGATGAGCGCGATCACAGCCTCACCGTGGTCAAGGTCGACGCCAGCACCACCGCGCTGAACAAGGCCGATTTTCCCAGCCATGACCTGGGCCCGTCCAAAGACCAGAACAAAGCCTTTGAAGCCGTCACCTGGGACAAGCGCAACCAGCAGCTGGTGCTGGGCGAAGAGCGCCCGCCGGCCTTGTTCACCTGGAAAAGCGATGGCAACACGCTGACTGGCGACAAGCAAAAACTGGCCAGCACCGAACTGGATGTGCGCAACCTCTCGGCTTTGTCCATCGACCCACGTACCGGGCATCTGCTGGTCATGTCGGCCGATTCCCACCTGCTGCTGGAGCTGGATGAAACCGGCGAACAGGTCAGCTTCATGACCTTGCTCGGCGGTTTCAACGGCCTCAAGGACACGATCCCGCGTGCCGAAGGCGTGACCATGGACGAGAGCGGCAATCTGTACATGGTCAGTGAGCCAAACCTGTTCTATCGTTTTGAAAAGCAGAAATAACTGACGAATTACGTCAGACTTTTCTTTATAAACGGCATTCGCCAGACAGTCCGGTGCGTTTAAGTTTAAATTCAGGTGACCTTGATATCTATTCGCCAGTTTTTTCTCTGAGCCCGCCCCGATGCGTCGACTTGCCCGCCCCAAACCTGCTGTTTATATCCTGCTGTTGCTCGCCTTGGTTGCTGCCGGGCTGGTTGCACAGCAGTTCCGTCTGTTCGAACGCGCCTGGTTCAACTGGCGGGTGTGGTACCAGCCGGCTGATGAGCGTGCCATTGGCTTGGCGGATTACCGCGTCACCCTCGAAGGCCGGGTGATCGAAGGGCTCGACGATGATGTCTCGGCTCTGACCTACGACCCCGTGCGCAAAAGTCTGTTTACCGTCACCAATAAAAACGCCGAACTGGTCGAGTTGTCGCTGGAGGGCAAGATCCTGCGGCGTATTCCCCTGGTGGGCTTTGGCGATGCCGAAGCGGTTGAATTTATCAGCGACAACATCTACGTCATCAGCGATGAGCGCCAGCAGCGCTTGATCAAGGTGCATGTGGATGACGACACCACGTTCCTCGATGCCGCCGATGCGGAGCAAATGACCCTGGGCGTGCACGTCGGCGGCAACAAGGGCTTTGAAGGGTTGGCCTACGATTCGGTGGGCAAGCGCCTGTTCGTGGCCAAGGAGCGCGACCCCATGCTGATCTACGAGGTGCATGGGTTTCCCCATTTCAAACCGGAAAAAACCTACTCGGTGCACGTAATCAACAACCCCAAGCGCGATGCCGGGCTGTTTGTGCGCGACCTGTCGAGCCTGCAATACGACGAGCGCAGCGGCCATCTGTTGGCGCTGTCGGATGAGTCTTTTCTGGTCTTGGAGCTGGATATCGATGGTCGCCCTCTAAGCAGTTTGTCGTTGCTTAAAGGGCGCCATGGCCTGAGCAAGCGTGTGCCCCAGGCCGAAGGGATCGCCATGGATGACGACGGCACGCTGTACATGGTCAGCGAGCCCAACCTGTTTTACGTGTTCAAGAAGCCTTGATCAGAACATCCATTGCACGCCCAGCGAATAACCGGTCTGGCTGCCTTCAGCATGCCCCAGGCGACCATTGACCTCGGCAAACACGCCCAACTGTGGGGTGATCGCCAGTTGGCTGCCCAGTTGTGCACGAGCAAAGCTCTTGTCCACTGAGCCCAGCCTGGCGGTGCGGGCCTGGCCATCGGCGCGTGCAGTGAGTTGCAGGTCGTCCAGGCGGCCATCGGCCAATTCCTTGACCCAGGCGATGTCGCCGTAGGGCATCAGGTTCAGACCATAGGGCAGGGCAACCGCGCCGCGCACGCGCCAGCCGAGGCTGGCTTCCAGGGAGTCGAAAGACTGCTCTTCGTATTCCAGGGCTGTGCGCAGGTTCTGTTTTTCGTGGAACTTGTCGATGCGGTAATGGCTGTAGTCCAGGCCGGCGAACGGCCCGCTCTTGATCGCGCCAAAGTCAAAGTCATAGCCACCCAGCACCCGTGCGCCCAGCGCCAGAGCATCGGTGTCGCCCGTCAGTTGCTGGTTGAGCAGGATCGGCCCGCCATTGGCCTGGATGACCAGGTTGCGCTTGGAATCGAAGCGCGTGTGGCCCACGCTCAGGTCACCGGCCAGCCAGCTTGGCCCGCCATCGTTGAGCAGCGCATAGACAGCTGCCTGCCAGGTGTCGCTGTCGAGCTTGCCGCGATGCTCCAGTTTGTCGCGCCCATTGAGGTAGCTGAGGCTGGCGCCGATATTCAGGCTTGAAGTCAGTTGGTAGTCGCCGAGGGCATGCAGCCCCAGACGCCGGGCTTCGGGGTTGGGGGCGCTGTCAAAGCCGCTGTCCGGGTTGTATTCGCCATTCACGCCGATCTCGCCATCAAAGCTGCCGACGTCGCGGCTGGCCGCTTGCAGGGTCAGCCAGCGGCGATCATGCAGACGCACCAGGGCCTGATGCTGGCGCTGCAGGTTGTCTTGCATATTGCGCGCAACGGCGCCGCCAGAGGCGGTCGAGGCCATCAGGTCGGCGTTGGTCAGTTCCAGCACCAGGCGGCTGAGCAGGCGTGAATAGTCACGCAGGCGCTGGTCGATGCGTGCCTGGCCGAATGCATCGGTCAGCACGGCTTTGTTGTCTTCGGTGGGGTCGTGCCAGGTCGAGCCGCCGGGGATTTTCGGGTTGTCGGTCTGGGTGTAGCCATCCAGGTCGCCCAGTTCCCAGTTGGTGGCCTCTATATAAAGGATCGGGATATTCAGCGGTTCGAACGCCTCACCATCGCTGCAGCAGCCAGTGCCCTTCGGGTACTGCGGGTCGAGGCCGGGGTTGCTGAACAAGGGGATGTTCAACTCCTTGGCGATCTGGAAGGTGTGCTCGCGCAGGGAGGCCAAGGCCGGGTTGGCGGTGCTGTTCTGGCCGGCGTGGGCGTACATCATGTCGCCGGTGATCAGGCTGTCGAGGTTGATCATCGCGAGCATGTTGGCGCGCTGGCTGGCGCTGAGTGAGTCGACAAAGGCCCGCGAGCCGCGCAGGCCTTCTTCTTCGGCGCCGAAGCCGACGATTTGCAGGCCATTTTCCAGTGACAGGCCGCCGAGGTTCTTCGCCACCTCAGTCAACACGCTGGCGCCGGAACCGTTGTCATCCAGGCCTTGCAGGGTCGGGCGGCCGAAGTACGTATCGAAATGCGCGCCAATCACCACGTACTGGGGCTTGGTGCCAGCGGCAGAGGCCACCACGTTTTGCGAAGCCCGGCTGCCGTTGTTCCAGGTGAAGTCCTGGCGGCTGAGGCTATAGGTGTTGCCCATCTGGCTCTGCATCCAGTCGGCTGCCCCGGCAAAATTGGCCGTGCCGCGATAACGGCCAGGGTAGTCGTTGATCAGTTTTTCCAGGGTGGTGTTGGCGTGCTGGCCGTAATCATAGGCTTGGCTATGGGTGGGCAGCAGGGCACCGGCAACGCTGATGGCGAGGGCTAGAGGCTTTATCACAAGGTCTTCCTTGAGGTGAGGGGGACGTTCAAGCCCAGACCCTTTGCACAATGCGCGCCTCATTCCATGGGCGGCTGCGAATTGGCGCATTGTTAAACGCGTGGGTCGCGTGGCTGTAATTTGTATCCGATTGGATACCAGGCGGGGCAGGGGATGCCGTGACAGAGCGCACGGTTTTGGCGAGGAGTGCTGCGAAAAGTAGCGTTTTTGTTACATCGCTCTAGCGCCGAGCGCCTAACAAATGTGGGAGCGGGCTTGCTCGCGAATGCGGTGTGTCAGTAACAAAAATAGTGACTGACACACCGCATTCGCGAGCAAGCCCGCTCCCACATTTAGCCCGGTTTGTTCTTAGGCCTTGAGGGTTTTCACGCCTTCCGGGGTGCCCAGCAGCAACACATCCGCCGGGCGCGCGGCGAACAGGCCGTTGGTGACCACGCCCACGATGGCGTTGATCTGCGTCTCCAGCTCCACCGGGTTGGTGATCTGCATATTGAACACGTCGAGGATGATGTTGCCGTTGTCGGTCAACACGCCTTCGCGGTACACCGGGTCGCCGCCTAGTTTCACCAGCTCGCGGGCCACGTGGCTGCGGGCCATGGGGATGACTTCCACCGGCAGTGGGAACGTGCCCAGCACGGGGACCAGCTTGCTCGCGTCGGCGATGCAGATGAAGGTCTTGGCCACGGCCGCGACAATCTTCTCGCGGGTCAGGGCCGCGCCGCCGCCTTTGATCAGGTTCAGGTGCTCGTCGCTTTCATCGGCGCCGTCGACGTAGAACTCCAGGTCGCTTACGGTGTTGAGCTCGTACACCGGGATGCCATGGCCCTTGAGGCGGGCAGCGGTGGCTTCGGAACTGGCCACGGCGCCGTCGAACGCGCCCTTGTGCTGGGCCAGTGCGTCGATAAAGCAGTTGGCGGTGGAGCCGGTGCCGACACCGACGATGCTCTTGTCGTCGAGTTTAGGAAGGATTAAATCGACAGCGGCCTGGGCCACTGCCTGTTTGAGTTGATCCTGGGTCATGCGGGCTCCGGAACGGGCGGGGAATTAACGAGGGCGGCGAGTATAACCCAACAAAACCTCGGGATTCGTGTGGTCGCCCGGCCAAACGCTGGGTTAGACTCCTTGGCCCTGCCCAACCCGTGAAGTAGATGCCTGCCGATGCTTGAACACTACGTCAAAAAAATCCTCACCTCGCGCGTTTACGACATCGCCGTGGAAACCCCCTTGCAGACTGCCCGCCAGCTCTCCGAGCGGCTGGGTAACAAGATTTGGCTCAAGCGCGAAGACTTGCAGCCGGTGTTCTCGTTCAAGATTCGCGGCGCCTACAACAAGCTCACCCAGCTCAGCGCCGAAGAACGTGCGCGCGGTGTCGTCACCGCGTCGGCCGGCAACCATGCCCAGGGCCTGGCCCTGGCGGCCAGGGTGCTGGGGGTGAAAGCCACCATCGTGATGCCCAAGACCACCCCAGAGATCAAGGTCGAAGGCGTGCGCTCCCGTGGCGGCAAAGTGGTGCTGCACGGTGACTCCTTCCCGGAAGCCCTGGCCTACTCGCTCAAGCTGGTCGACGAAAAAGGCTACGTCTACATCCACCCCTACGATGATCCGCACACCATTGCCGGGCAGGGCACCGTGGCGATGGAAATCCTGCGCCAGCACCCAGGGCCGCTGGACGCGATTTTCGTACCGGTGGGCGGCGGCGGCCTGATCGCCGGGATTGCGGCGTATGTGAAATACCTGCGCCCGGAGATCAAGATCATCGGCGTGGAACCGGACGACTCCAACTGCCTGCAAGCTGCCATGGCGGCGGGCGAGCGCGTGGTATTGCCCACCGTTGGCATCTTCGCCGACGGCGTGGCGGTGGCGCAGATCGGCCAGCACACCTTCGACATTTGCAAAGACTACGTGGATGAAGTGATCACCGTCAGCACCGATGAAATCTGTGCGGCGATCAAGGACATCTACGACGATACCCGCTCCATCACCGAGCCGGCCGGCGCGCTGGGCGTGGCCGGGATCAAAAAGTACGTCGAGACCCGTGGCGTCAGCGGCCAGACCTTTGTCGCCATCGACTCGGGCGCCAACGTCAACTTCGACCGTTTGCGCCACGTGGCCGAGCGCGCCGAACTGGGTGAGGGTCGTGAAGCCATCATCGCGGTGACCATCCCCGAGCGGCCGGGCAGCTTCAAGGCCTTCTGCGAAGCGGTGGGCAAGCGCCAGATCACCGAATTCAATTACCGCTACCACTCCGGCAGCGAAGCGCACATCTTCGTCGGCGTGCAGACCCACCCTGAGAACGACCCGCGCAGCGCGTTGGTGGCCAGCCTGACCAGCCAGGGTTTCCCGGTGCTGGACCTTACCGAGAACGAACTGGCCAAGTTGCACATTCGCCATATGGTTGGCGGGCATGCGGCCAAAGTCAGCGACGAGCTGGTGTTTCGCTTCGAATTCCCGGAGCGGCCGGGGGCGTTGTTCAACTTCCTCCACAAGCTCGGCGGGCGCTGGAACATCTCGATGTTCCACTACCGCAACCACGGCGCGGCAGACGGCCGTGTGGTTGCCGGGCTGCAAGTACCGGCGGACGAGCGCCACCTGGTGCCTGCCGCGTTGGCGCAAATCGGTTACCCGTACTGGGATGAAAGCGAAAACCCGGCTTACCAGCTGTTCCTCGGTTGAGCGACTACGCTGACTGAGCGGCCTACAAGGAATAGAGACCATGGAAACGCTGACCACCCTCAAGGTGATCCACATCACCGCCACCGTATTGCTGCTGCTCAGCGGCCTGGGCCTGGCGGTATTGGCGTGGCGTAAACGCAGCGCCGGCCCGGCCGCGACCGTGCAGCGCCCCTGGGCATTTGTATGGCTGCTGATGGGCATTTGCCTGGTCAGCATGCCGTTCACCGGCTGGTGGCTGGTGCACCTGCTCGGCTGGCCATTGGGGCAAACCTGGATCTTGGGCTCCAGCATCCTCTACACCGTGGCGGCACTGGCGTGGTTCTGGCTGGTGGCACGGCTCAATCGGCTGCGCAAGGGCGAGGGCGGGAGCCTGAATTTCACCTTGGTGCTGGCGGTGGTCAGCCTGGTGGGGTTTGTGGCGATTGCAGGGCTTATGGGTGCCAAGCCTGTTTGATTCCCTGTAGGAGCGAGCTTGCTCGCGAAAAACTCAAGGGCGCCGCGTTCATTCAGGATGCCCGCGTCATCGTTGGCGATTTTCGCGAGCAAGCTCGCTCCTACAGGTGAAGCCGGTCAGCCGCGCAGTGTAATCACCGGCCAGTCACGCTTTTCAGCCTCAGCGCGCAAATTCGGATCCGGATCCACTGCCACCGGGTGCGTCACCTGCTCCAGCAACGGCAAATCATTCATCGAGTCGCTGTAGAAGTAGCTGTCTTGCAGGCTATGCCCGGTTTCTTCCAACCAACGGTTCAAACGTGTCACCTTGCCCTCGCGAAAGCACGGCACGTCGGTGCTGCGCCCGGTGTAGCGGCCGTCCACCATTTCGCACTCGGTGGCGATCAGGGTTTCGACGCCCAGGCGTTCGGCAATCGGCGCGGTGACGAAGCGGTTGGTGGCGGTGATGATCACCAGCTTGTCGCCGGCGGCGCGGTGCTTGGCCAGCAGCTCGACGGCCTTGGGGAGCAGGATGGGCTCGATGCAGTCGCGCATGTAGTCGTTGTGCCACTCGTCCAGCTGGGCCATCTCGGTGCGGCCGAGGATTTCCAGGCAGAAGTTCAAGTAGGCGGCGTTATCCAGCGTGCCGGCCAGGTAGTCCTGGTAGAACTCATCGTTGCGGGCCTTGTAGGCCACCGGGTCGAGAAAACCGCGTTCACACAGGTAATCGCCCCAGGCGTGATCGCTGTCACCGCCCAGAAGGGTATTGTCCAAGTCGAATAAAGCCAGGCGCATTGCAGTTACTCGCTGAAAAGTCTGTAAAAAGGCGTCCAGAATACGGTCTTTTCACAAGAGTGCACATAAGGTAAGAAGCCTCGTTGCCGCTGGAACAACCTTTGTGGAACAATGCGGCGACATGCGTTTGCGAGGTTGTTGCCGTGATCGACCCCGATGGTTTCCGTCCTAATGTCGGCATTATTCTGACGAATGATGCCGGACAGGTGCTATGGGCTCGCCGAATCAACCAAGATGCCTGGCAGTTTCCTCAAGGTGGAATCAACCCCGACGAAACCCCTGAAGACGCCTTGTACCGTGAGTTGAACGAAGAAGTCGGCCTTGAGCGCGAAGATGTACAAATTCTGGCCTGTACCCGTGGCTGGTTGCGCTATCGTTTGCCGCAACGCCTGGTGCGTACCCACAGCCAACCGCTGTGCATCGGCCAGAAGCAGAAATGGTTTCTTTTGCGCCTGATCTCCAACGAGCAGCGGGTGCGAATGGATTTGACCGGTAAACCGGAGTTCGATGGCTGGCGCTGGGTCAGCTATTGGTATCCGTTGGGCCAGGTGGTGACATTCAAGCGCGAGGTTTATCGTCGCGCTCTCAAAGAGCTTGCCCCGCGCCTTTTAGCGCGCGACTGACGACGGAGTTCGACCCCGAGCCATGCTCAATACGCTGCGCAAGATCGTCCAGGAAGTTAACTCCGCCAAGGATCTCAAGGCGGCGTTGGGGATTATTGTGTTGCGCGTCAAGGAAGCCATGGGCAGCCAGGTCTGCTCGGTTTACCTGCTGGACCCCGAGACCAACCGTTTTGTGCTGATGGCCACGGAGGGCTTGAACAAGCGCTCCATCGGCAAGGTCAGCATGGCGCCCAATGAAGGTCTGGTGGGCCTGGTGGGGACGCGTGAAGAACCCCTTAACCTCGAGAACGCGGCCGATCACCCGCGTTATCGCTACTTTGCCGAAACCGGTGAAGAGCGCTACGCCTCGTTCCTTGGCGCACCGATCATTCACCACCGCCGCGTTGTCGGCGTGTTGGTCATCCAGCAAAAAGAGCGTCGCCAGTTCGACGAAGGCGAAGAAGCCTTCCTGGTGACCATGAGCGCGCAACTGGCCGGGGTTATCGCCCACGCCGAAGCGACCGGCTCGATTCGCGGCCTGGGACGCCAGGGCAAGGGTATCCAGGAAGCCAAGTTCGTCGGCGTACCGGGTTCGCCAGGCGCCGCGGTGGGTACCGCGGTGGTCATGCTGCCGCCCGCCGACCTCGATGTGGTGCCGGACAAGAGCGTCAGTGACATCGACGCCGAGATCAAACTGTTCAAGACCGCCCTGGAAGGCGTGCGCGCCGACATGCGCAACCTGTCGACCAAGCTGGCCACCCAGTTGCGCCCCGAAGAGCGTGCGCTGTTCGACGTGTACCAGATGATGCTCGACGACGCGTCCCTGGGTAACGAAGTCAAGACCGTGATCAAGACTGGCCAGTGGGCCCAGGGCGCGTTGCGCCAGGTGGTCACCGATCACGTCAACCGTTTCGAAATGATGGACGACGCCTACCTGCGCGAGCGGGCATCGGATGTGCGCGACCTGGGTCGCCGCCTGTTGGCGTACCTGCAGGAAGACCGCAGCACCAACATGGTCTTCCCCGATAACACCATCTTGGTCAGTGAAGAATTGACCGCCACCCAGCTTGGCGAAGTGCCTGAAGGCAAGCTGGTGGGCCTGGTATCGGTATTGGGTTCGGGTAACTCCCACGTGGCGATCCTGGCCCGGGCCATGGGCATCCCGACGGTGATGGGCCTGGTGGACCTGCCGTATTCCAAGGTCGATGGCATCGACATGATCGTCGACGGGCATCGCGGCGAAGTGTTCACCAACCCCAGCGACGTGCTGCGCAAGCAATACGCCGAGGTGGTGGAAGAAGAGAAGCAACTGGCCCAGGGCCTGGATTCGCTACGCGAGCTGCCGTGTGTCACCCCCGATGGCCACCGGGTACCGCTGCTGGTCAACACCGGCCTGCTGGCGGATGTAGCCCGTGCGCAACAGCGCGGCGCCGAAGGGGTGGGGCTGTACCGCACCGAAGTGCCGTTCATGATCAACCAGCGTTTCCCGAGCGAGAAGGAGCAGCTGGCGATTTATCGCGAGCAACTGCAAGCCTTCCACCCGTTACCGGTGACGATGCGCAGCCTGGATATTGGCGGCGATAAGTCACTGTCCTATTTCCCCATCAAGGAAGACAACCCCTTCCTTGGCTGGCGCGGTATTCGCGTTACCCTCGACCATCCCGAAATCTTCCTCGTCCAGACCCGCGCCATGCTCAAGGCCAGCGAGGGTTTGAACAACCTGCGCATCCTGCTGCCGATGATCTCCGGCACCCATGAGCTGGAAGAAGCCCTGCACCTGATCCACCGTGCCTGGGGCGAAGTGCGCGACGAAGGCGCCGATGTGCCGATGCCGCCGATTGGCGTGATGATCGAAATCCCGGCGGCGGTGTACCAGGCCAAGGAACTGGCGCGGCAGGTGGACTTCCTGTCGGTAGGCTCCAACGACCTGACCCAGTACCTGCTGGCCGTGGACCGTAACAACCCACGGGTGGCCGACCTTTACGACTACCTGCACCCGGCGGTGCTGCAAGCGCTGCAACACGTGGTGCGCGACGCCCATGCCGAAGGCAAACCGGTGAGTATCTGCGGCGAAATGGCCGGCGACCCGGCGGCGGCGGTGCTGTTGATGGCGATGGGTTTTGACAGCCTGTCGATGAACGCCACCAACTTGCCGAAAGTGAAGTGGATGCTGCGCCAGGTGGAGTTGAGCAGGGCCAAGGATTTGCTCGCCGAGTTGATGACCATCGACAACCCGCAAGTTATCCACAGCTCGCTGCAACTGGCGTTGAAGAACCTGGGGTTGACCCGGATGATCAACCCGGCCTCGGCCAAAACCCTCTAAACCGAGGCGCCTTCATCGCAGGCAAGCCAGCTCCCACAGGGAACCGCATTCCAAATGTGGGAGCTGGCTTGCCTGCGATGACGTCAGCCCAAGCGCCGTCAGATTTCCAGTTCGACCTCACCCAGCCGCCCACCGTGCGGGCCAAAGCTACGCTCCAGCATCCTTCGTGTCCCATCGGCATTCACAATCAACGCCGTGCTCGCCCGTGTCCCGTAACTGGGGCTGGCGATAAACACGCTCGACAGCAGGCTTTCTGTCGCCAGGCCTACGCCGGTGTCCGGCAGCTCAGCAAACGGCGCGATCTGCGGGTCGCTCAGAATCCGCAGCAGGGCCTTAGGCTCTGGGTTCTCCAGCACTGCGCGGAACGCCGCCTTGGCCTTTAGCAACTTCGGCCAGGGCGTATCCAGCCCGGCATTGGATAACCCATACACCCCAGCCTTCAACCGCGTCGGTTCGGTGTCCTTGGCGTTGTAGTGCCACAGCTCATCCCGCGTGCCCACCAGCAGGTTGAACCCGGCGTATTCAATCGAGCGTCCATTCACATCGGCCAAATAATCGTCAATTGGCAGCGAACCACTGAGAAACCGCGCAACCAGTTCGCCGCGAGACTTGCGTGCCGGTGGCTGGTGCGGGTCGCGGATGTTGGTCAAGGCGGCAAAGCGCCCATCCGCGTTCACCCCCAGCCAGGTGCCCCCGGCCTCCTGATCGCGACCGGCGTAGACCCGGGGCGCATCCGCCCACTGGGCCAAGGGCAGGCTGGGGCGGGCGTAGAACTCATCGCGGTTGGCCGCGACGATCAACGGCTGGGCATGGCCCGGTCGCCAGGCGAAAACAATCAGGCACATCGGGTGACCCCTTTTGTGTTTTTGCCACTCTACCCACAGACGCGCAGGTGTTCCATCGTCTCGAAGTTGGGCCGCGCACCTCTGATCCGTTAACATGCCGGGCTGTTTGGTGTGTATGTGAACTTCTTAATTTGATCTCGCAGCTGTAACGCAGGCTTAATCGCACATCGGCATGGTCCGGTGCGTCATGACTAAATGTTTTAACGAGGAGTCGCAATGCTGCCTTACCCGCAGATCGACCCGGTGGCCCTGGCCATCGGTCCGCTGAAAATCCATTGGTACGGGTTGATGTACCTGATCGGCATCGGCGGTGCCTGGCTGCTGGCTTCCCGGCGCCTGAACCGTTTCGACCCGACCTGGACCAAGGAGAAGCTCTCCGACATGGTGTTCTGGATGTCGATGGGCGTGATCGTCGGCGGGCGCCTGGGGTATGTGCTGTTCTACGACCTGTCTGCGTATCTCGCCAACCCGACCCTGATCTTTGAAGTGTGGAAGGGCGGCATGGCGTTCCACGGCGGGTTTATCGGCGTGATGATCGCCGCCTGGTGGTTTGGCCGGCGCAATGGCAAGTCGTTCTTCCAGCTGATGGACTTCGTCGCCCCCTTCGTGCCGATCGGCCTGGGCGCCGGGCGCATTGGTAACTTTATCAACGCCGAGCTGTGGGGCAAGCCGACCGACGTGCCGTGGGCGATGGTGTTCCCGCCGTTCAGCGACCCGGCGCAACTGCCGCGCCACCCGTCGCAGCTGTACCAGTTCGCGTTGGAAGGTGTGGCACTGTTCCTTATCCTCTACATATTCTCGCGCAAGCCACGCCCAACCATGGCCGTGTCGGGCATGTTCGCGCTGTTCTACGGGATTTTCCGCTTTATCGTCGAATTCGTACGGGTGCCGGATGCGCAGTTGGGCTACCTGGCGTGGGGCTGGCTGACCATGGGTCAGGTGCTTAGCCTGCCGATGATCCTGGCGGGCCTGGGCATGCTGTGGTGGGCGTACAATCGCCCGCAGCCGCTGAAGAACGCCGCGCTTTAAATTCGAATGCCAAGACCAGGAGGTCTTGGCTTCAACGATACGGGTAAAAACATGAAGCAATATCTCGAACTGCTGCAGGACGTCGTGACCAATGGCCTGACCAAGGGCGACCGCACGGGCACCGGCACCAAGGCTGTGTTTGCGCGTCAGTATCGGCATAACCTGGCCGACGGCTTCCCGCTGCTGACCACCAAGAAGCTGCACTTCAAAAGCATCGCCAACGAACTGATCTGGATGTTGAGCGGCAACACCAACATCAAGTGGCTCAACGAAAATGGCGTGAAGATCTGGGACGAATGGGCCACCGAAGACGGCGACCTGGGCCCGGTGTACGGCGAGCAGTGGACCGCCTGGCCGACCAAGGACGGCGGCACGATCAACCAGATCGACTACATGGTGCACACGCTCAAGACCAACCCCAACAGCCGGCGCATCCTGTTCCATGGCTGGAACGTCGAGTACCTGCCGGACGAAACCCAGAGCCCGCAGGAAAACGCGCGTAACGGCAAGCAAGCCCTGCCGCCGTGCCATTTGCTGTACCAGGCGTTCGTGCATGACGGCCATCTGTCGATGCAGTTGTATATCCGCAGCTCCGACGTGTTCCTGGGCCTGCCGTACAACACCGCCGCGCTGGCGTTGCTGACCCACATGCTGGCCCAGCAATGCGACCTGATCCCCCACGAGATCATCGTCACCACCGGCGACACCCACGCCTACAGCAACCACATGGAACAGATCCAGACCCAGTTGGCGCGTACGCCGAAAAAACTGCCGGAACTGGTGATCAAGCGTAAGCCTGCGTCGATCTACGACTACAAGTTCGAAGACTTTGAAATCGTGGGCTACGACGCCGACCCAAGCATCAAGGCCGACGTGGCTATCTAAAGCCTGTTGCGGTCAGAAACTGTGGGAGCTGGCTTGCCTACGATAGCGCAGTGTCAGGCGACATCAATGTTGCTGGCACACCGCTATCGCAGGCAAGCCAGCTCCCACATGGGTTCGGTGTTCGCTTGAGTTAGTGGCCGTGGCTTCTGCCCACATGCGAAGGCTCGGCCTCGCTGGCCGCAATCCCGCCGCTGACTTCCAACTGCTGCAAGATCCCGCACTGGTTCCCACCGCCGCAACGTTGGCGCAGGTCCAGCAGTTGCTCCTGCAAGGCCAACAACCCGTCGATCCGCGCTTTCACATGGTGGATATGCTCGTCGATCAACGCATTCACGCTTTCGCACTGGTCCTGGGGGCTGTCGCGCAGCCCCAGCAGGCTGCGGATCTCTTCGAGGGTCATGTCCAGGCTGCGGCAGTTGCGGATAAAGGTCAGCCGCTCGGTGTGCGCCTGGGTGTACACGCGATAGTTGCCGTCGGTGCGGGCCGGGGGCGGCAGCAGGTTTTCCTTCTCGTAATAACGGATGGTTTCCACCGGGCAATCGGTGAGTTTGGCCAGTTCGCCGATCTTCATCGCAGCAATCTCCAAATGGGTGCTTGACCCTATAGTGGCTACAGGGTCTTTACTTGGCAACAGGCACCTTTACGGACGCGACCTGATGAGCCACTCCATTCATACCCCGCACAAGCACGACCACAAGCATGATCACGATCACGATCACGATCACGATCACGATCACGCTCATGACCACGGCCATGATCATAAACATGACCATGGGCCCGCCAAACTCACGCCTGTGGATAACCACGGCCATTCCGGCTCCTGCTGCTCTGGCGCTGCCGGGCCTGCCATCGTGACCCTGAGCGAGGCGCCCACCGCCGGCTCGCGCCTGAGCACCTTCCGCATCGAAGCCATGGACTGCCCCACCGAGCAGACGCTGATCCAGAACAAACTGGGCAAGCTCGCCGGCGTGCAGCAACTGGAATTCAACCTGATCAACCGCATCCTCGGCGTCACCCATGACCTGCCGAACACTGCGCCGATCATTGAGGCAATCAAGTCCATCGGCATGCAGGCCGACCCTATCGAAGAAGGCAGCCCCGCCGCCGCGCCGCCTGCCAAGAAGCATTGGTGGCCGTTGGCGGTGTCGGGCGTGGGCGCCCTGGGGGCCGAAGTGCTGCACTTTACCGGCGTGGCACCCACCTGGGTGATTGCGCTGGTGGCATTGGTGTCGATCCTCAGCGGCGGCCTTACCACCTACAAGAAGGGCTGGATTGCCCTGAAGAACTTCAACCTCAATATCAACGCCTTGATGAGCATCGCGGTGACGGGCGCGATCCTGATTGGCCAGTGGCCGGAAGCGGCAATGGTGATGTTCCTGTTCACCGTGGCCGAGTTGATCGAGGCCAAATCCCTGGACCGGGCGCGCAACGCCATCAGCGGCCTGATGCAGATGACCCCCGAACAGGCCACGGTGCGCCAGGCCGACGGTTCCTGGCTGGAACAAGAGGTCAAAAGCATTGATCTTGGCGCGATTGTGCGGGTAAAGCCCGGCGAGCGCATCGGCCTTGACGGTGAGGTCACGGCCGGCCAGTCCACCATCGACCAGGCACCGATCACCGGGGAAAGCCTGCCGATTGAGAAAACCGTGGGCGATAAAGTCTTTGCCGGCACCATCAACCAGGCCGGTTCCCTGGAGTACAAGGTCACCGCAGCGGCGAACAATTCGACCCTGGCGCGAATCATCCACGCCGTGGAGCAGGCTCAAGGCGCACGCGCACCGACCCAGCGGTTTGTCGACAGCTTCTCCAAGGTCTACACCCCGGCCGTCTTCCTGTTTGCCCTCGGTGTGGCGGTGATTCCGCCGCTGTTCATGGCGGGCGTGTGGTTTGACTGGATCTACCGCGCCCTCGTGTTGCTGGTAGTGGCCTGCCCTTGTGCCTTGGTGATCTCCACCCCGGTGACCATTGTCAGCGGCCTGGCGGCGGCAGCGCGCAAAGGCATCCTGATCAAGGGCGGCGTATACCTGGAGGGCGGCTACAAGCTCGATTACCTGGCCCTCGACAAAACCGGCACCATCACCCATGGCAAACCGGTGCAAACCGACTATCTGCCGCTGTTCCCGAATATCGAAGACAGCGCGCCGGCCCTGGCTGCCAGCTTGGCATCGCGCTCTGACCACCCGGTGTCCCTGGCCATTGCCAACGCGGCTGTGGATAAAAACCTGTCGACTCACGCTGTGGATAACTTCGAAGCCCTGGCCGGGCGCGGTGTGCGGGGTGATATCAACGGCCAGACCTATCACCTGGGTAACCACCGCCTGGTGGAAGACCTCGGCCTGTGTTCCGAGGCTCTTGAAGAAAAACTCTTCGCCCTGGAAAAACAAGGCAAGTCCGTGGTGTTGCTGCTGGACAAGTCCGGCCCGCTCGCGCTGTTTGCCGTGGCCGACACGGTCAAGGAGAGCAGCCGCGAAGCCATCCAGCAATTGCACGACCTGGGCATCAAGACCCTGATGCTCACCGGCGACAACACCCACACTGCCCAGGCCATTGCGGCCCAGGTCGGTATCGACCAGGCTCAGGGCGACCTGTTGCCCACCGACAAACTGCAAGCCATCGAAACCCTCTACGGCCAGGGCCATCGGGTGGGTATGGTCGGTGACGGCATCAACGACGCCCCGGCCCTGGCCCGTGCCGAGATCGGCTTTGCCATGGCCGCAGCGGGCACCGACACCGCCATCGAGACCGCCGACGTGGCGCTGATGGACGATGATTTGCGCAAGATTCCGGCTTTCATTCGGTTGTCGCGGCAAACGTCGAGTATCCTCAAGCAGAACATCGCCCTGGCGCTGGTGATCAAGGCGATCTTCCTGGCCGTCACGTTCATGGGCATGGCGACCATGTGGATGGCGGTCTTCGCCGACATGGGCGTGAGCCTGCTGGTGGTGTTCAATGGCCTGCGCCTGGTGCGCAAATAGCGGATGAGAGGGTGGTGTGCTGAGTGCTGAGTTAAAGGCGTTTTTCATGGTCGCCCGCCTGGGCAGCATTACCCAGGCGGCGAAGAAACTCGGCCTGAGCCAGCCCACGGTGACCACCCAGATTCGCAACCTGGAAAGCCAATACGGCGTCGAATTGTTCTACCGGGGCGGCCGCCGTCTCACCGTCAGCGACGAAGGCGCGCGGCTATTGCCGATGGTCAAGGCGCTGTTGCAGCAGGAAGCGGATATCGAGTTTTTCCTGCGCAACAACGGCCAGGTCCAGGGCGCGTTGAGGATTGCCGCGACGGCGCCGTATTACATCCTCGATCTGGTCAAAGCCTTTCGCGAGCGCCTGCCCCAGGTGGACGTGTCGGTGGAAATCGGCAACTCCCAGCAGGTGCTTGAGGCGTTGGACGATTACCGCGTCGATGTCGCGGCCTCATCACAATTGCTGGAAGATGCCCGGCTGATCCGCCGCGTGCTGGGCACGGACCCGCTGGTGCTGGCGGTGCACCGCAATCACCCGTTGGCCAAGCTTGATCATGTACCGTTGAGCGCGCTTATCGGGCATACCTTGCTGATGCGTGAAGCGGGCTCCACCACCCGCCGGCTGACGGAAGAGATGTTGAAGAACGCCGGCGTGGGGTACGGGCCGTTGCTGGAGATTGGCAGCCGTGAGTCGATTCGCGAGGCGGTACTGCGCAATATCGGCATCAGCATCATCGCCCGCCAGGAAGTGCCCCATGACCCGCAATTGCGCGTGCTGACCATCGAGAATGCGCCGCAGATTCCGGAGTATCTGTATTGCCTCAAGGAAAGAAAAAACGCCCGGTTGCCGGCGGCGTTCCTTGGCTTGGCTCAGGAAATGTCACCCCTCTGAATTTTTCGCTGGCTTTGAGGGCCTCTTCGCGAGCAAGCCCGCTCCCACATTTGATCGCGTTCCCACATGAGAATGCGGTCAACCTGTGGGAGCGGGCTTGCTCGCGAAGGCGGTAGACCAGGCAACTCATTACCATGAGTCCTACACAAATCCACCAATACCACTATCACCTCCTTTTGCCTTTCTGCCACACCAGCTACGCATTGCTCCCCTAGCATGGCCTTCATCCGTTCGATGAGGTGCCACCATGCACACAGCCCTGACCCAACCCGGCGCACCGATGAAAGTGCGCGCAATCCAGAAACGCTTTGGCGCGTTCACCGCGCTGGACAACGTCTCCCTGGACGTCGCCGCCGGCGAGCTGGTGTGCCTGCTGGGCCCTTCCGGTTGTGGCAAGACCACACTGCTGCGCTGCATCGCCGGCCTGGAGCGCCAGGACAGCGGTGAGCTTTACCTGGGCGAGCGGGACGTGTCGCTGCTGCCACCCCAGGCGCGGGACTACGGCATCCTGTTCCAGTCCTACGCGTTGTTTCCCAACCTCAGCGTTGAAGCGAACATCGGCTACGGCCTCACCGGCAGCGGCCGCGATGAAGTGCGCAAGCGGGTCGCGCAGATGCTCGAACTGGTCGGCCTGGTGGGCAGCGAAAAGAAGTACCCCGGCCAACTCTCCGGCGGCCAGCAACAGCGCGTCGCCCTGGCCCGCGCACTGGCGCCGGCGCCGTCGTTATTGCTGTTGGATGAGCCGATGTCGGCCCTCGATGCCCGGGTGCGCGAGCACCTGTGCACTGAACTGCGCCAACTGCAGCGGCGCCTGGGCATCACCACCTTGATGGTGACCCACAACCAGGACGAAGCCATGTTGATGGCCGACCGTATCGCCGTGATGAACAACGGCAAGGTCGAGCAGTACGCCACGCCCCAGGAAATCTACGACCGCCCGGCCACGCCGTTCGTGGCGGAGTTTGTCGGCCAGGGCAACTGGTTGCCGTTCAGCCGTAACAGCGCCAGCCATGCCCAGGTGGGCGGGTTGAACATGCGCCTGGCTGAGGACGCGGGTGTCGCCCAATCGGGCCGCTTGTTCTGCCGCCCGGAAGCCATTTGCGTCAACCCGCCGGTGCATGAAGAAAACCTGTTCCCGGCCAAGGTTCGCGAGATCACCTTCCTCGGCAACCGCTGTCGCATGAGCTTTGAGCTGGAGCAGTTGCCAGGCCATCCGTTGCTGGCGGAACTGGCGCCGGAAGCCATGCCGCGCCTGGGCGCCCAGGACATCTGGGTGGCGTTGCCGCCGCGCAGCCTGCAGGTGTTTGCCTGAGATGGGGGCGGTGATGACATTGCCGGTACCGCGTCAGGTGTCCCGCGCCGAGTGGGGCGACCGCCTCTTTGTGGTCGGCGGCAAATGGCTCTGGCTGGGCCTGTTGGTGGTGGCGGTGCTGTTGCCGCTGTTGGCGATTTTCTGGCGCGGCTTCAGCAGCGAAGCCGGGCAGGGCGGTGGCCTGGTAGCCGCGCGCGAACTGTTGAGCAGCGCCAACTTCCACTGGTTGCTGGGCAATAGCCTGAAAGTTTCCCTCAGCGTGGCGGCCATCGTCGTGCCGCTGGCCTACTTGTTTGCCTATGCCCTGCAACGCACGCTGATCCCAGGCAAGTCCATCTGGCGCGGCCTGTCATTGCTGCCATTGATGGCGCCGTCGATGCTGCCGGGCATTGCCCTGGTCTATCTGTTCGGCAACCAGGGCCTGCTGCGCGGCTTGTTCTCGGAGAATATCTACGGTTTCTGGGGCATTGTGCTCGGTGAGGTGATTTACACCTTTCCCCATGCCTTGATGATTTTGCTGTCGGCGTTGTCCCTGGCGGATGCGCGCTTGTTCGACGCCGCTTCGAGCATGGGCGCCAGCCCGGCCCGGGCGTTTCGCAGCATTACCTGGCCGGCCACGCGCCAGGCGGTGTTCGCTGCGTTTTGCCTGGTGTTCACCCTGACCATCACCGACTTTGGGGTGCCGGTGGTGGTGGGCGGCGATTATCAGGTGCTGGCGCTGGAGGCCTACAAGGCCGTGGTGGGCCAGCAACAGTTCGGTCGCGGCGCGTTGATCGGCATGGTGTTGCTGCTGCCGGCGCTGTTCAGCTTTGGCGTAGATGCCTGGTTGCGCCGTCGGCATGGCGACGCGATGAGCGGCCGCGCCCAGGTGTTCCAGCCAGCGCCATCGCGGCTGCGCGACGGGTGCTACCTGGCCATCGTGCTGCTGATCTGCGCGGCGTTGCTGCTGGTGTTCGGCATGGCGGTGTACTCCTCGCTGGTGAAATTCTGGCCGTACAACCTGTCGCTGTCGCTCAACCACTACCAGTTCGAAGACACCGCCGGCGGCGGCTGGCTGGCCTATCGCAACAGCCTCACCATGGCGTTGTGCACGGCGTTGATCGGCAGCGTGCTGATCTTCACTGGCGCTTACCTGATGGAAAAGACCAAGGGCCAGAAGAACCTCAACCTGGCACTGCGCATGCTCAGCTTCGTGCCGATGGCCGTGCCGGGCCTGGTCCTGGGGCTGGGCTACGTGTTCTTCTTCAACCTCAACGGCAACCCGCTGCATGTGTTGTACGGCAGCATGGCGTTGCTGGTGGTGTGCACCATTGCCCACTACCTGACCACCGCGCAGATGACCGCGACCACCGCGTTGCGCCAACTGGACGCCGAGTTCGAAGCCGCCGCGCTGTCCCTCAAGGCGCCGCTGTACCGCCACTATCTGCGCGTCACGGTGCCGATCTGCCTGCCGGCGCTGCTGGACATCCTGCGCTACCTGTTTGTGTCGGCGATGACCACCGTGTCCGCCGCGATCTTCCTCTACAGCCCCGACACCATCCTCGCCGCCGTCGCCGTGCTGAACATGGACGACGCCGGCAATGTGGGCGGCGCGGCGGCCATGTCGACCCTGATCCTGTTCACCTCGGCCAGCGTCTCGCTGCTGCTGGCGTGGGCCTCACGTGGCGCGCTGCGCCGCTCCCAAGCCTGGCGCCAGCGCGCACCCGGCCAATAAAACATCCCTGAAGGAGGTGCTCCATGTTCAAGCCCCTGGCGCTGGTCGCTGCAGTTCTCACGGCATTCAGCCTGAATGCCTTCGCCAAGACCGAGTTGACGGTGTACACGGCCCTTGAAGCCGAGCAATTGAAGACCTACAAAAAAGCCTTCGAACAGGCCAACCCCGACGTCGAGATCAAGTGGGTGCGCGACTCCACCGGCATCATCACCGCCAAACTGCTGGCCGAGAAAGATCGCCCCCAGGCTGACGTGGTATGGGGCCTGGCCGCCTCCAGCCTGGCGATCCTCGATCAGCAAGGCATGCTCGACAACTACGCGCCCAAGGACCTGGACAAGATCGGCAAAAACTACCGCGACGCCGCCAACCCTCCGGCCTGGGTCGGCATGGACGTGTGGGCCGCCACCATCTGCTTCAACACCGTCGAAGCCGAGAAGCAGGGCCTCACCAAACCGGTGAGCTGGCAGGACCTGACCAAGCCCGAATACAAGGGCAAGATCGTGATGCCCAACCCGGCGTCATCGGGCACTGGTTTCCTGGATGTCAGCGCCTGGCTCCAGACCTTCGGCGAGAAGCAAGGCTGGCAGTACATGGACGACTTGCACCAGAACATCGGCCAGTACGTTCACTCCGGCTCCAAGCCGTGCAAGTTGGCGGCCTCCGGTGAGTTCCCGATTGGTATTTCCTTTGAATACCCGGCGGTTCAGCTCAAGCGCCAGGGCGCGCCGCTGGACATCATCCTGCCCAAGGAAGGCCTGGGCTGGGACATTGAAGCCACCGCTGTGATCAAAGGCACGGCCCATGCCGACGCGGCGAAAAAACTCGCTGACTTCTCCGCCAGCAGCGCGGCGATGGACCTGTACAAGGACAACTTCGCCGTGCTCGCCCAACCGGGAATCGCCAAGCCACAGACCGAATTGCCGGCGGACTATGAGCAGCGGTTGATCAAGAACGACTTTGTCTGGGCTTCCAAGAACCGTGACAGCATCCTGGCCGAATGGCGTAAGCGTTATGACGGCAAGTCGGAAAAACAGTAACCGATCGTTCCCACGCTCCGCGTGGTAACGCCGCTCTGGACGCTCCGCGTCCGCTTTTGAAGGTCGTGACGCGGAGCGTCACCGGATGAATTCCCACGCGGAGCGCGGGAACCAGAGGACAGTATGAGTAGTGATCTGTTAGTCGTCGGCGCCGGAATCCTCGGCCTCTCCCACGCCTATGCCGCCGCCAAACGCGGCCTCAAGGTCAAGGTGTTCGAGCGCAGCGCCACGCCATTGGGCGCCTCAGTGCGCAACTTCGGCCAGGCCCTGGTCACCGGCCAACCACCAGGGCCCATGCTGGACCTGGCGCGGGAAAGCCGCGAAATCTGGGGCCAGTGGGCGCAAGCGGCGGGTATTGCGCTCAAACGCAATGGCGCCTACCTGTTCGCCCGTACCGAAGCCGAAGAACATCTACTCGAAGCCTTCTGCGCCGGGCGCGCGCGGGAGCACGGCTACAACGTCGAGCTGCTGCAAGGCGCTGCCATGAACGACCTGTACGCCGGCCAGTTCCGCCATCACCGCGCCGCGCTGCATGGCAAGGACGACCAGCAACTGTATTCCCGCGAAGCCATACCGGCGCTGATCCATTACCTGAGCCAGGCGCTGAACGTGGAGTTTCATTTCTCCACCCTGGTGCGCGAGGTGGAACCGGGCCAGTTGCACAGCACGGCGGGCAGCTTTCGCGGCGAGCAGATCATCGTCTGCTCCGGCCACGATTATCAGACCCTGCTGGCCGACGCCATCGCCGCGCTCAACCCGCAAACCTGTCGCCTGCAAATGCTGCGCGCCCGGCCGGTGCTCAATCTGAACCTGCAACATGCCTTGCTCACCGGCTTAAGCTGCGTGCACTACGGCGCCTTTGCCGACCTGCCGGAAGCGGCCGCGGTGCAGGCGCAGATCCTGCGTGAAACGCCGTACCTGCACGAGCACGGCATTCACCTGTTGATCAGCCCAACGCCCCATGGTGAGTTGATCATCGGTGACTCCCACCATTACGACAGCGATCCGTCGCCCTTCAACGCCGAGCAGGTGGATGACTGGCTGATCGAATTGGCGCAACAGACCCTGGGTTGCAAGGTCCAGGTAGTCGAGCGCTGGCAGGGCGTCTACGGTTCGCGCGGGCCTGGGCCGTTTTCGTTTGTGCAGGTGGCACCCGGCGTCAGCGCTGCCTTGATGCACACCGGCGTAGGGATGAGCGTGGGGCCGGCGATGGCAGAGCGTAATATCAACACGTTGTGGGGCGCGACGCGATGAACCCGGAACAGGCGATTGCCCAGGTGTTTGGCTTGTACGAGCAGCATGGCACGGCTGACTACATCGGCGAGCCAGTGTCGCAGCTCGAGCACATGTCCCAGGCCGCGCAATTGGCCATGGCCGAAGGGTTTGACGACGAGGTGGTGCTGGCGGCGTTCTTCCACGACATCGGCCACCTTTGCAGCCAGGGCGGCGCGAACATGGGCGGTTATGGCGTGGTCAGCCACGAGCGACTGGGCGCCGATTACCTGCGCCGCGCAGGCTTCAGCGAACGCCTGGCCAAATTGGTGGAATACCACGTGCAGGCCAAGCGTTACCTGACCTTCAGCCAGCCGGACTATTTCGCCCGCTTGAGCCAAGCCAGCCGTCGCACCCTGGGTTACCAGGGCGGCGTGATGAGCGCCGAAGAGGCCAGGGCCTTTGAGCAAGACCCGTTGTACGCCGTGAGTTTGCGTATGCGCCACTGGGACGAGCAGGCCAAGCAAACGCAGGTGCCGGTGTTGGATCTGCAACTGCTCAAAGCCATGGCCGCCCGACTACTGGCCGCGTAGACAGGCCTTACACACATCGCAGATACGCCGCCTGGAGCCTCGATAGCCGCCGCACTAAGGTGCTTGCTTCTTAGCCAAGGGAGCAACGCAGATGCGCTATTTAAAGGTTGTTGCACAGGATCAAACGGGAGATGGCCGGGCGAATACGGTGCGGCTTCAGTTCTACCAAAGTACGCCACGCAATCAGGACGAGTTGCTCAATGAGGCCGTGGCCTATGACTTCACCTCAGACGCAAAAGTCGATTACAGCAGAGGAGACGTTACCAATGACGGTCAGGAAAACAGTCTTGATCGAGCGTTGTTGGATCAATTTGCCAATGCCTATTTGAAGATCAATTGGGTGAATCGCGGCGCCAATACCCGGCTTTACATGAAGATATTTTCCGAAGACTTCTATAAAGACGGCACCCCCGACACCGTGCGCCTGCACTTGCATAAAGGCCCAGGGCTGCTGAGTTCGGACGCTCAGGTGTCTTGGAGCGCCGCCTATGATTTTGATAACAACGGTGAACTTGAGTGGAACATTCACGCCGACATCAACTGCGATGGCGTCATCGATGAAGTTGATAAGCACTTGGTCCAGCAATTGGCTGAGCTTTATTTGAAGTTCAATTGGCACACACCTGAGCCCTTCGACGCCAAGGTTGTGGATATCAAGGCACATTGATCAGTAAGCAAAAGACAACCCTATTTGACGCTGCTTACTGAGCGCTCAAGGCACGAGCCCCGGTTCATTCAGTTGCACCGACAATGCCTCGACCTGCTCCTGACGCTCGGCCTGGCTCAGTTTGGCGTGGGGGTTGAGGGACGACCATTGCGGATAGGCGCGGGCCTTGTGCAAGGCGTCCGGCAGCTTGCCTTCGCGCCAGGTTTTGTCCTGGGGCGTATCGACCTTGATGCTGTGCATCGCCGCATGCCCGCGCAGGTTCAGGGCCTTGAGCAGTTGGCGTTGGCGCAGGGCGAGCAGGCGCAGCACGCTGTCATCGACGGTGAGTTCGCGTTGGCCCTTGATCTTGCCCATCAGGCGGCTGCCATAGCTGCGCGCGGTTTGCAGCGCACCGCCGGCAATCGCGCCTGCCAGGGCAGCAGCGCCCAGCGTCAGGCCGCCGACCAGCAGATCCACGCCCGCACCGGCCGCTGCACCGGCGGCGATCCCGCCACCCACGCGCACGCCCAGTTGCTTGAGGGTTTCAGGGTTGAACAGGTCGTCGCCCCAGCGCCCGTCCAGCAGTGGCAAGTCGCTGGCGGCGGCGTCCTGTGGGCGGAAGCCGAACAGTTTGAGCAGGGCTTCGACGCACTTTTGCTCGCGCTGGCGCACGGCCTTGCGTAAATCACTGATGGCCTGGGGCTCATCTTCGGTGGTCACACTGCGACGGCAGGCGGCACAGTCGATCAGCAACTCGGCGATCAGCCGTGCCGCGCTTTGCTGGCGAGCCTGGCGCTGGGCTTCTTGATCGAGGATCAGGCGTTCCAGCTGGGGGCGGGCGTTTTCCAGCAGCAGGGCCAGGCTTTCATACAGGCGGCGTTCGCCGTCTTCGGGCGGTGCCACGCTGTCGAAACGCACCAGCGCATGCAGGCCGAGGCGTGCCAGGGCTTCGCGCCAGTCCGGTTCGCGGTGGTCGCTGCTGCTGACGAAGTTGAGCACCGGCAACAACGGCTTGCCACAACTGGCCAGCACTTGCAGCTCGTCGCGGTACTTGGCCAGCACCGGTTCCCGGGCGTCGATTACGTACAGGCCGGCATCCGAGGCGAGCAATTGGCGCAGCACCTTGGCTTCCTGTTCGAAACGCTGGCGCGCTTCACTGCCCTCCAGGAAACGCGCCAGCCGCGCAGGGCCATCCAGGCGTTCGCCGGGGCGGTCGAGGCGTTCCAGGTAATCGAGCAGGGCGATGGCGTCTTCCAGACCGGGGGTGTCGTACAGCTCCAGCAAGGCTTCGCCATCCACCGACAACCGTGCACCTTCCACATGCCGCGTGGTGCTGGGGCGATGGGACACTTCGCCAAAGCCGACATCGCGGGTGAGGGTGCGCAGCAGTGAGGTTTTGCCCACGTTGGTGTGGCCGACCACAGCGAGTTTCAGCGGTTTAGTCATGACCGGTCTCCAGCCAGCTTAGCGGCGCGCAATCGGCAAACGACACCTCAAGTTGTTGCAGCGCGGCATGCCAGTCGCCCAGGCGCTCGGCGTCCAGCGCCTGGCCCGGTGGCGCCTGCAGCAGCCATACGCGGGTGTCGCTGGCGCTGCGTGCCAGCTCGGCGATCAGCGCCAGGCTGCCACGGTCGGGCGAGCGGCGCGGGTCACAGGCAATGGCCAGGCGCGCGGGTGGGAAACGGCTGAGTTGTTCCAGCAATTTGTTGCGTGATTCGCGGCTGTCGAGGATGCCGGCATTCTTGACGTTGGCGGGCAGTTTGGGCGGCCACGGGTGTTGGTCGTCGAGTTCGATGGCGACCAGTAACGCACCGTCGCTCTCCAGTTCGCTCACGCCGCCGCTGACCTGGTGCAGGTGCTCGGGCGCCACATCGTTGACCCCAAGGCGCTCGCTGCTGGGCATCAGGCGTTCGCGCAGTTGGGCGTAACCGGGCAGGTTGAGGTCCAGGCGCAACGCTGCGCGCCCGCGTTTCCATCGCCACAGGCACAGCAGGGCGAGGATCAACCGCGGCAGCAGGCCGTAGACCAGCAACACGCCCACCAGCCAGGCGGCCCAGGCTTGGCGGGCGCTTTCGATATTCAGCGCGGAGTCGCCGCTGGCGCGGATCATCTCAACGGTGGGCACATTGAAACCGAGCAGCGCCGGGAGTGTGCCGAGGGCCTGGGTCACGGCGACAAAGGTATCGGCGCCGAGAATGGTGGTTTCCCACACAAACCCGTAGCGGCGGGTGGCGAGCAGGGTCAGCAGGATCACCAGGGCGCTGAGCAAGGCCAGCAACCACAAGCTGTTGACCAGCACCCCCACCGCCCAGCGATTGAGTTTTTGCCGTTGCAGCAACAGCAACAACGCCGGCGCCAGTTGCGCGGCCTTGGCGTCACGCGCCAGTTTCTCGCTGAGCCACAACCACAGCCGGCCAAGGCTGGCGCTGTGTTCACCGGCAAACAGCAGGCCCAGGGCCCAACTTATCAGCAAGATCAGGTTCAGGCCGAGCAGGCTGCCCAAGGCCCAGAACACATTCACCGGGGCCAGGCCATTGCCCAGCGCGGCGAACGCCAAACCGGCGCCGCTGATGACGGCGACCACCGCCAGTAACACCAGCGCCAGGCGTGCGCCTTGCAGCCAGCGGCTGAGCGCGGCGGCCAAACCATCGCGTTCGGCCAGGTGCAGCGCACGCTGCTGGATGCGCGAGGGCAGGTCGCCCCCGGCGGTGCGGGCCAGGCGGTTGGCTTCCAGGTCTTCCAGGGGGCCGGCGTGTTCTTCACGCAGGCGCACGGTTTCTGTCAGCCAAAGTCTGTGCAGCGGGTTCAGTGCAGTCACGCGCCGTCCTGTCGTGTTGATGAGGTTGGAGCATAACCGCTGGCTCGCCGCTCTGGTATTCTCGTCGCCATGAAAAAAACTCTCCCTTTAAGCCTGATCGCAGCCCTCGGTGAAAACCGTGTGATCGGCGTCGACAACAGCATGCCCTGGCATTTGCCGGGGGATTTCAAATATTTCAAGGCCACCACGCTCGGCAAGCCGATCATCATGGGGCGCAAGACCTGGGACTCCCTGGGCCGACCGCTGCCGGGGCGCTTGAACCTGGTGGTCAGCCGTCAGACCGATCTGCGGCTTGAAGGTGCGCAAGTGTTTCCGTCACTTGAAGCGGCAGTCGAGCGCGCTGAGGAGTGGGCCAAGGCCCAAGGCGTGGACGAACTGATGCTGATCGGCGGCGCACAATTGTATGCGCAGGGGCTGGAACAGGCCGATCGCTTGTACCTGACCCGCGTGGCGCTGAGCCCGGAAGGGGATGCGTGGTTTCCAGAGTTTGATAGGAACCAGTGGAAGCTGGTGTCGAATGTAGAGAATCCAGCCGAAGGTGACAAGCCGGCCTACACCTTCGAAGTGTGGGAGCGTAACTAGTGTAGGAGCGAGCTTGCTCGCGAAGATCATCAACGATGACGCGGGCATTCTGAATGAACGCGGCGCCCTCTGGTTCTTCGCGAGCAAGCTCGCTCCTACAGGTTATAAGCCTTTAGGCCTGCGCTAACTCGGCATGCTCATCGGCATCCAGCAACGCTTTATCCGTCTGCCCCATGATCTGGCTGGTAATCGCCCCGGCCGTCATCGAACCATTCACGTTCAACGCCGTGCGGCCCATGTCGATCAGCGGCTCCACGGAAATCAACAGCGCCACCAGTGACACCGGCAAGCCCATGGCCGGCAGCACGATCAGCGCGGCAAAGGTCGCACCGCCGCCGACGCCGGCAACGCCCGCCGAACTCAAGGTCACAATCGCCACCAAGGTCGCGATCCACAGCGGGTCCAGCGGGTTGATGCCCACGGTCGGCGCGACCATCACCGCCAACATCGCAGGGTAAAGACCGGCGCAACCGTTCTGGCCGATGGTCGCGCCAAACGAGGCAGCGAAACCGGCGATGGATTGCGGGATGCCCAGGCGACGGGTCTGCGCTTCAATGCTCAGCGGGATGCTTGCAGCGCTGGAGCGGCTGGTGAAGGCGAAGGTCAGCACCGGCCACACCTTGCGGAAGAAGCGCAGCGGGTTGATCCCGGCCAGGGACAGCAGCAGGCCGTGCACCACGAACATCAGGCCCAGGGCCAGGTACGACACCACGACGAAACTGCCCAGCTTGATGATGTCTTGCAGGTTGGAGCCGGCGACCACTTTGGTCATCAGCGCCAGCACACCATAAGGGGTCAGCTTCATCACCAGGCGCACCAGGCGCATCACCCAGGCTTGCAGGGTGTCGATGGCGTTAAGGACTTTCTGGCCTTTTTCCACGTCGTCCTTGAGCAGTTGCAGCGCGGCAACCCCAAGGAACGCGGCGAAAATCACCACGCTGATGATCGACGTCGGCTTGGCCCGGGCCAGGTCGGCGAACGGGTTGGCCGGTACGAACGAAAGCAGCAACTGCGGGATATTCAGGTCGGCGACCTTGCCGGCGTAATCACTCTGGATCACTTGCAGGCGCGCCATTTCCTGGGTGCCGGCCACCAGGCCTTCGGCGGTGAGGCCGAACAGGTTGGTCAGGCCGATGCCGATCAGCGCCGCGATGGCCGTGGTGAACAGCAGCGTGCCGATGGTCAGGAAGCTGATCTTGCCCAGGGACGAGGCGTTGTGCAGGCGCGCCACGGCACTGAGGATCGAGGCGAACACCAGCGGGATCACGATCATTTGCAGCAGTTGCACATAGCCGTTGCCGACCAGGTCAAACCAGCCGATGGAGGCTTTGAGTACCGGGTTACCGTCGCCATAGATCGTGTGCAACGCCGCGCCGAACAGCACGCCCAGCACCAGGGCGAACAGCACCTTCTTGGCCAGGCTCCAGTTAGTACGGCGGGTTTGTGCCAGGCCCAGCAACAGGGCCACGAACACCAATAAATTGAGAATCAGGGGCAGATTCATTGAAGCTCCGTTGAGAAGGCAGCCAATCGCGTGAGCCTGCGATTGCGAACCGGGAAGCCTAACAGCTTGAAATATATTGATTTAATACCGATATGGAATGGCGACTGTCGTTTTTGGAATAAGCGTTTGACGCTCAGGCGTATGCCCTTGGCGTGATCACGACGTCCTTGGTCGTGCTCGGGCGATAACTGTCATACGGATTTGTTAGCGTCGATGTCTTTCACTTGAGGGAGACAACGCCTATGAAGCTCGCGCCGAAACTATTGGTATCCGCCGCCTTTTGCCTCGGGCTTGCCAGCCAGGCGTTTGCCGCCACCGAGTTGAAACACTGGCCGGCACCTGCCGCCAAACAACTCAACGAAATGATCGCCGCCAACGCCAACAAGGTTAACTACGCGGTGTTCGACATGGACAACACCAGCTACCGCTACGACCTTGAAGAGTCCTTGCTGCCGTTTATGGAAAACAAGGGCCTGATCACCCGCGACAGCCTTGACCCGTCGCTCAAACTGATGCCGTTCAAAGACACCGCCGAGCATAAAGAGAGCCTGTTCAGTTATTACTATCGCCTGTGCGAAGTCGATGACATGGTCTGCTACCCGTGGGTGGCCCAGGTGTTTTCTGGCTTTACCCTCAAGGAACTCAAGGTTCAGGTGGATGAGCTGATGGCCTCCGGCAAGCCGGTGCCGGTCAGTTATTTTGAAGGCGACGCGGTGAAGACATCCGAGGTGCAGCCGCCCAAAGTCTTCACCGGCCAGGCCGAGCTGTACAACAAACTGATGGAAAACGGCATCGAGGTGTATGTGATGACGGCCGCTTCCGAGGAGCTGGTGCGCATGGTCGCCGCCGATCCGAAGTACGGCTACAACGTCAAACCCGAAAACGTCATCGGCGTGACCACCCTGCTCAAGGACCGCAAGACCGGCGAGCTGACCACCGCCCGCAAGCAGATCGCGGCCGGCAAGTATGACCAAGCCGCCAACCTCGGCCTGGAGCTGACCCCCTACCTGTGGACTCCGGCGACCTGGATGGCCGGCAAGCACGCGGCGATCCTCACCTACATCGACGAATGGAAAAAGCCGGTGATCGTCGGCGGTGACACGCCCACCAGCGACGGCTACATGCTGTTCCACGATGTGGACGTGGCCAAGGGCGGCATCCACCTGTGGATCAACCGCAAAGACAAATACATGACCCAGCTCAACGGCATGATCGCCAAGCACGCGGCGGCGCAAGCCAAGGAAGGGTTGCCGGTGACGGCGGACAAGAACTGGGTGATCGTGAAACCTGACGAAATCCAGTAAAGAGCCTTAAGTCGAAGTGCAGTCACTGTGGGAGCTGGCTTGCCTGCGATGCAGACACCTCGGTATTTCATGTACTGCGAGGTGATGCAATCGCAGGCAAGCCAGCTCCCACATTTGATCTTCACTGTTTTGGGGATTTTCTCCAGGCAAAAAAAGCCCCGCACTTGGCGGGGCTTTTTTATGCGCGGGGCTTACAGGCCGTCGAGCATGGCTTTGTTGCGTACCGCACCTTTGTCGGCGCTGGTGGCCAACAATGCGTAGGCCTTCAACGCGGTAGTGACCTTACGCGGGCGTTTCTCCACCGGCTTCCAGCCCTTCTTGTCCTGCTCAACCCGGCGTGCTGCCAGTTCTTCATCGCTGATCAACAGGTTGATCGAGCGGTTCGGAATGTCGATCAACACCTTGTCGCCATCCTGCACCAGGCCAATCGCGCCACCGGCAGCGGCTTCCGGCGAAGCGTGGCCGATGGACAAGCCCGAGGTGCCGCCGGAGAAACGGCCGTCGGTCAGCAGGGCGCAGGCTTTGCCCAGGCCTTTGGATTTCAGGTAGGACGTGGGGTAGAGCATCTCCTGCATACCTGGGCCACCTTTGGGGCCTTCGTAGCGGATGATCACGATATCGCCTTCCTTGACTTCGTCCGCGAGGATGCCGCGTACCGAACTGTCCTGGCTTTCGTAGATCTTGGCGCGGCCTTCGAAGACGTGGATGGACTCATCCACACCCGCCGTTTTGACCACGCAGCCGTCGAGGGCGATGTTGCCGTACAGCACGGCCAGGCCGCCTTCTTGCGAGTAGGCGTGCTCGACACTGCGGATGCAGCCGTTTTCACGGTCGTCGTCCAGGGTGTCCCAACGGGTCGACTGGCTGAACGCGGTCTGGGTCGGAATGCCCGCAGGGCCGGCCTTGAAGAAGGTGTGCACGGCTTCGTCGTCAGTCTGGGTGATGTCCCACTTGGCGATGCCTTCGGCGATGGACTTGCTGTGCACGGTCGGCAGGTCGGTGTGCAGCAGGCCGCCACGGGCCAGGGAGCCGAGGATCGAGAAGATCCCGCCGGCACGGTGCACGTCTTCCATGTGGTACTTCTGGATGTTCGGTGCGACCTTGCACAGTTGCGGCACGTGACGGGACAGGCGGTCGATGTCGCGCAGGTCGAAATCGATCTCGGCTTCCTGGGCGGCGGCCAGCAGGTGCAGGATGGTGTTGGTGGAACCGCCCATGGCGATGTCCAGGGTCATGGCGTTTTCGAACGCCTTGAAGTTGGCGATATTGCGCGGCAACACCGACTCATCGTTCTCGCCGTAGTAGCGCTTGCACAGCTCGACGATGGTGCGGCCGGCCTGCAGGAACAACTGCTCGCGATCGCTGTGAGTGGCCAGTGTGGAACCGTTGCCCGGCAAGGCCAGGCCCAAGGCTTCCACCAGGCAGTTCATCGAGTTGGCGGTGAACATACCGGAGCACGAACCGCAGGTCGGGCAGGCGCTGCGCTCGTATTCCGCGACCTTCTCGTCAGAAGCGCTGGAATCGGCGGCGATCACCATGGCGTCAACCAGGTCGAGGCCGTGGGAGGCGAGTTTGGTCTTGCCGGCTTCCATCGGCCCGCCGGAAACGAAGATCACCGGGATGTTCAGGCGCAAGGCAGCCATCAACATGCCAGGGGTGATCTTGTCGCAGTTGGAGATGCACACGATGGCGTCGGCGCAGTGGGCGTTGACCATGTACTCCACGGAGTCGGCGATGATCTCGCGGCTCGGCAGGGAGTACAGCATGCCGTCATGGCCCATGGCGATGCCATCGTCCACGGCGATGGTGTTGAATTCTTTTGCCACGCCACCGGCGCGTTCGATCTCGCGGGCGACCAGTTGGCCGAGGTCCTTGAGGTGGACATGGCCGGGCACGAACTGGGTGAACGAGTTGGCAATCGCGATGATCGGCTTTTTGAAGTCGTCATCTTTCATCCCCGTGGCACGCCACAGCGCGCGCGCGCCGGCCATGTTGCGGCCGTGGGTGGATGTTTTCGAGCGGTAATCAGGCATTGGAGCACTCCGGGCGGCTAATCAGGTACTAAAGGGGAGTGAGCTTCTATTGACGTCTGGAACACCCGAAAAATGGCCGTAGTGTCCGGAAGTTGCCACTCGCGTCGCGGGATCGCCGCTTGCTTGGGCCTCGAGCTCATAAACCCGCCGGGGGATGACTGGCGATGAATAGGGCCGATTCTACACCGACTTCTTGTAGGAGCGAGCTTGCTCGCGAAAATCGTCAATGATGACGATGTGCTATCAGGTAGCCCGTGTCGTCTGTGGGTTTTTCGCGAGCAAGCTCGCTCCTACAGGGGGGACATATTCAGAACTATTGTTTAAAGGCTGGTTGGCGCGGCAGCTCCTACCGTTTCTCTTCCAATCACAGAAGAGGACGAAGGAATGTCCAACCAGCAAAATGCGCATCGGCTGCGTAAAGGGCGCTATTCAGAATCGGGCCGTATCTACTTGCTAACGGCTGTCACCCATCAACGGCAACACATTTTTCAAGACTGGCTTATCGGTCGCTTGCTGGTCCGCGAATTCAGAAAGGCTCAGGAAGACAAAGATGCAACGTCACTCGCCTGGGTGGTCATGCCCGACCATTTCCACTGGCTGGTGGAGTTGCACAGCGGCGATTTGCCCAGGCTCATGCAGCGAACCAAATCGCGAAGTGCCCGTGCAGTCAATAAGGCAAGACAGTCCTTTGG
This sequence comes from Pseudomonas sp. FDAARGOS_380, assembly GCF_002591235.1. NCBI lineage: Bacteria > Pseudomonadati > Pseudomonadota > Gammaproteobacteria > Pseudomonadales > Pseudomonadaceae > Pseudomonas > Pseudomonas sp. FDAARGOS_380. The sequence goes on from NZ_CP023969.1 coordinate 2,266,029, forward strand.
AGTGCTTTGGCAAAAAGGCTATTTCGACCGGGCGTTGCGCCGTGAAGAAGACTTGAAGGCAATGGCTCGCTATATCGTCGCCAACCCCTTGCGCGCAGGCTTGGTCGAGCACATTGGCCAATACCCCCTATGGGACGCCATCTGGCTATAAGACACTGTCCATTGTAGGAGCGAGCTTGCTCGCGAAGATCGTCAACGATAACGCAGCGCTATCAGGTAGCCCGTGGCGGCTATTCGTTCTTCGCGAGCAAGCTCGCTCCTACAGAGGGTTTGGTTTTAATCAGCTATTGGGTAGCAACCGGCACGTAATGCTCTTGATATACCGCGTCTCGACAATCGCCGGGTGCACCGGGTGGTCCGGGCCTTGGCCGCCGCGTTCGAGCATCTGGATGTTGCGGTCCAGGTGGCGGGCGCTGGTGAGCAGGATGTTTTGCAGGTCGTCTTCCGGCAGGTGCATGGAACACGAGGCGCTGACGAGGATGCCGTCTTTGCTGAGCAGGCGCATGGCTTGCTCGTTGAGGCGGCGGTAGGCGCCTTCGCCGTTTTTCATGTCTTTTTTGCGTTTGATGAAGGCCGGTGGGTCGGCGACGATCACGTCGAAGCGTTCTTCGCTGGCTTTCAATTCTTTGAGCGCTTCGAACACGTCGCCTTCGATGCAGGTCATTTTCTCGGCAAAGCCGTTCAGCGCGGCGTTGCGTTCTACGCCGTCGAGGGCGAAGGCGGAGGCGTCGACGCAGAACACTTCACTGGCGCCAAAGGCCGCCGCTTGCACGCCCCAGCCGCCGATGTAGCTGTACAGGTCCAGTACGCGCTTGCCCTTGGCATACGGGGCCAGGCGGGCGCGGTTCATGCGGTGGTCGTAGAACCAGCCGGTTTTCTGGCCCTGGATCACCGGGGCTTCGAATTTCACGCCGTTTTCTTCCAGCGCCACCCACTCCGGTACCAGGCCGAATACGGTTTCGACGTAGCGGTTGAGGCCTTCGGCGTCACGCGCGGCGGAGTCGTTCTTGAACAGGATGCCGCTGGGCTTGAGCACTTGGGTCAGCGCGGCGATCACATCTTCTTTATGGGCTTCCATGGTCGCCGAAGCGATCTGTACCACCAGAATGTCGCCGAAACGGTCGACCACCAGGCCCGGCAACAGGTCGGAGTCACCGTAGACCAGGCGGTAGAACGGCTTGTCGAACAGGCGATCACGCAGGGACAGGGCCACGTTGAGACGGTGTACCAGCAGCGACTTGTCCAGCGGCAACTTGATGTCGCGCGACAGCAGGCGGGCGCAGATCAGGTTGTTCGGGCTCATGGCCACGATGCCCAGGGTCTTGCCGCCGGCTGCTTCCAGGATAGCCTGGTCGCCTGCCTGGAAGCCGTGGAGTGGGGTGGCGGCCACGTCGATTTCGTTGCTGTAGACCCACAGGTGGCCGTTGCGCAAACGACGATCGGCGTTGGCTTTGAGACGCAGGCTTGGCAGGGACATGACGTCGCTCCGGAAAAAAGAGCGGGAGTATAGCGTGTTGTGTATTACTTGGCGGCACCGCCGGACATGTGGGAGCGGGCTTGCTCGCGAAAGCGGAGTGCCAGTCGCCACATTCATTGCCTGGTCCACCGTATTCGTGAGCAAGCCCGCTCCCACATTTGATCCGATTTCACAGTGAGGTTTTTGGGTGTCGGCCACGTCTGCATAAGGGGTAGAATTCGCGCCTAGCCCAGAGTGTGTACTTATGTCCCAAGAGCTTTCCCCCGAGCAGATCCAACAGGCCCTGCAAGGCATCAGCGTGCCGCCTCAACCGCAAATCATGGTGGATTTGCAGATGGAGCAGTACATGCCCGACCCGGACCTGGAAGTGATTGCGCGGCTGATCTCCCAGGACCCGGGCTTGTCCGGTGCGCTGCTCAAGATTGTCAATTCGCCGTATTACGGCCTGAGCAACAAGATCGCTTCGATCCAGCGTGCGGTGAACCTGCTGGGCAGCCGTTCGATCATTAATCTGATCAACGCGCAGTCGATCAAGGGCGAGATGTGCGACGACACCATCGTCACCCTCAACCGCTTCTGGGACACCGCCCAGGATGTGGCCATGACCTGCCTCACCCTGGCCAAGCGCACCGGTTCCCAGGCCGTGGACGAAGCCTATGCCTTGGGCCTGTTCCATGATTGTGGCGTGCCGCTGATGCTCAAACGCTTCCCCAATTACATGGCGGTACTGGAAGAGGCCTACGCCAATGCCGGCCCGGATTGCCGCGTGGTCGACACCGAAAACAACGCGTTTCACACCAACCATGCGGTGGTCGGTTACTACACCGCCAAGTCCTGGCGCCTGCCGGAGCATGTGACCGACGCCATCGCCAATCACCACAACGCGCTGGCGATTTTCAGCGATGAGTCGTCGCGCAACCCACAGCTCAAGAACCTGCTGGCCATTTTGAAGATGGCCGAGCATATCTGTTCGTCCTATCGCGTACTGGGCAACCAGCCGGTGGATCATGAGTGGAATGCCATTGGCCACCTGGTGCTGGATTACGTGGGCCTGTCGGACTACGACTTCGAGAGCTTGAAGTTGTCGATCCGCGAACTGGGCGCGCACTGACCCGTTATTCAAGAGGTACACATGCCCGAGTTACCAGAAGTCGAAACCACCCGTCGCGGGATCGCCCCACACCTGGAAGGCCAGCGCGTCAGCCGCGTGGTGGTGCGTGAGCGGCGCCTGCGCTGGCCGATTCCGGAAGACCTGGATGTGCGCCTGTCGGGGCAGCGCATCGTGCTGGTGGAGCGCCGGGCCAAGTACCTGTTGATCAATGCCGAAGTGGGCACCTTGATCAGCCACCTGGGCATGTCGGGCAACTTGCGCCTGGTGGAAGTCGGCATGCCGGCGGCCAAGCATGAACATGTGGATATCGAGCTGGAATCGGGTATGGCACTGCGCTACACCGACCCGCGGCGTTTCGGCGCGATGCTCTGGAGCCTCGACCCGCACAACCATGAGTTGCTGATGCGGCTGGGGCCGGAGCCGTTGACCGACTTGTTTGATGGTGAGCGCTTGTTCCAGTTGTCTCGCGGCAAGTCGATGGCGGTGAAGCCGTTCATCATGGACAACGCGGTGGTGGTGGGCGTGGGCAATATCTATGCGACAGAGGCGCTGTTTGCCGCGGGGATTGACCCGCGCCGCGCCGCTGGGGGGATTTCACGCGGGCGTTATTTGAAGCTGGCGATTGAGATCAAGCGGGTGCTGGCCGCCGCTATCGAGCGGGGCGGCACCACGTTGCGGGACTTTATCGGCGGCGATGGGCAGCCGGGGTATTTCCAGCAGGAACTGTTCGTGTATGGCCGGGGCGGCGAGGCGTGCAAGGTCTGCGGCACTGAGCTGCGCAATGTGGTGCTGGGTCAGCGGGCGAGTGTGTTTTGCCCCAAGTGTCAGAGCTGAATGGTGCGGATGGCTGATGCAGCCTTCGCGAGCAAGCCCGCTCCCACATTTGACTGCATTTAACCTGAAGAAACTCGGTCAATGTGGGAGCGGGCTTGCTCGCGAAGAGGTCCTGACAGGCGCTAAAGAGGCTTAAGCCTTACCGGTAATCTTGCGGTACTTCTCCATCAACTGCTCTTCAGTCTCAGGGTGTGCCTCATCCAGCGGAATGCAATCCACCGGGCAAACCTGCTGGCACTGCGGTTCGTCGTAGTGACCGACGCACTGGGTGCACAGGTTAGGGTCGATCACATAGATCTCTTCGCCCTGGGAAATGGCGGCGTTCGGGCACTCGGGTTCGCAGACGTCGCAGTTGATGCAATCGTCGGTGATGATCAGGGACATGGAAACTCCTGCCAGGGCACTCTGCCAAGGCATCTGAAAACTAATGCGCGCAATTGTGCCGCATTGGCGCCCGCAGTGCGAGCAGGCACCGACCGGGCAACCTTACTTCTTGAAGCGTAGCGTCAGCGCATCGGCCACGGCTGGGTGCACGAACTTGGTGATATCTCCGCCCAAAGCGGCGATTTCACGAACCAACGTCGAGGAAATGAACGAATAGCGCTCCGACGGCGTGAGGAACAGGCTTTCCACGTCCGGCGCCAATTGGCGGTTCATGTTGGCCAGCTGGAATTCGTATTCGAAGTCCGACACCGCGCGCAGGCCACGCAGGAACACATTGGCGTTCTGCTCCTTGGCGAAATGCGCCAGCAATGTCGAAAAGCCCACTACTTCCACATTCGGCAGGTGCTTGGTGACCTCTTGCGCCAGCTCCACACGTTGTTCCAGGGGAAACAGCGGGTTTTTCTTGGGGCTGGCCGCGACCGCGATGATCACATGGTCGAACAGGCGAGAGGCGCGTTCGACCAGATCGCCATGGCCTTTGGTAATCGGGTCGAAGGTACCTGGGTACAACACTCGGTTCATCGCGTCGTCCTGGCGGAGTCCGTTGGGGAACCGGATGGTATCGCAGCATTACCGGTGGGCCAAGTCGACTTATGTAGATAGATGCCGTGAATACCCTGTTTTTTCATGCCGTTTTCAGACGTTCGGCCAATGCGCTCGCCAGTTGCGCGGTCAATCCGTACACCGACAATTGCGGGTTGGCGCCAATGCTGGTGGGGAACAGCGAGCCATCGTGGATCGACAGGTTACGCAACTGATGGTGGCGACCCAGGCTGTCGGCCACGGCATTTTTCGGGTCTTCTCCCATGGCACAACCGCCCATCACGTGGGCGCTGCCCAGGGTGGTGCGATGCAGTTCCAGGTTCAGACCGTCGATCACGCTGCGCGCTTCGGCCAGGTTGTTCACAAAGCGCGCGTCGTGATGCAAGGGCTTGACCGATTTGGCGCCCGCCGCGAACTGAATCTCGGCCATGCTGTGGAAGGCCCGGCGCAGGCCGTCCCAGGCGTAGGGCGAGACCTGATAGTCGAGCACGGGCGTGCCGTCACCGCGTAACTCCACGGTGCCGCCCGGGCTGTCGGGGTGAAAGCCGTCGCGTAGCAGAGCGAGCATGGCGTGGGTGTTGGGCAATTGGTTCATGTCCAAGGCGTTCTGCTTGCCGTAGCCACCGAACAGGGTGCTCGCCAGGCCTGGATGCAGGGGCGGTGCTTCCAGTTTGTAGGACATTTTGCCGGTGGTGCCGTCCTGCCACTGGAAATGGTCGGAGTAGATGGATTGCGGCGCACCGTAGAAGGGGTTGATCACCTCGTCGAACAGCCCGGCGGAGAAATTGACCAGGTGCAGGAAGGTGCGCTTGCCCAACCGCGAATGCGGGTCGGGGGCGTCCGAGCGCATCAGCAGGGCCGGGCTGTTGATGCCGCCGCCCGCCAGCACATAGTGCTTGGCTTTCACGCTGATCTTGCGCCCGGTGGGCGCTACACAGCGTTCGTCCATGGCCACGCATTCAAGGCTGCTGATGGTGTCGCCGCTGTAGATGAGCCGCTCGGCGCGGGCCAGGTAAAGCAGTTCGCCGCCCTGTTCCAGGGTGGACGGGATGGTCGTCACCAGCATTGACTGCTTGGCGTTGACCGGGCAGCCCATGCCGCAATACCCCAGGTTGAAGCAGCCGCGCACATTGCGCGGGATCACATGCCAGCTGTAGCCGAGCTTTTCGCAGCCTTTGCGGATCACATCGTTATTGGCATTCGGCGGCAGCGCCCAGGGCGCGATGCCCAAGCGCTGTTCCATTTTTTCGAACCAGGGCGCCATTTCGGCGCTGCTGTGGCCTTTGACCGCATATTCGCTGGCCCAATGCGAGAGGGTCGCGTCAGGGGTGCGAAAGCTGGAGGTCCAGTTGATCAAGGTAGTACCGCCCACGGCCCGGCCCTGCAGGATGGTGATAGCGCCGTCCTTGCTCATCCGCCCGATGCCTTCCTGGTAAAGGCTGGCGTAGGCTTCGTCTTCCAGCAGCTTGAAGTCGCTGCTGGTCTTGAGCGGGCCTTCTTCGATCAGCAACACTTTGTAGCCGGCGGCGCTGAGGATTTCGGCGCTGGTACCGCCCCCGGCGCCGCTGCCGATGATGGCGACATCCGCTTCCAGGGTGAGGTCGTTATCCAGGGTGGCGCCATTGTGGGTTTTCCAGCCACGGGCCAGGCCGTCGCGGAACAGATCGGGTACGGGCATAGGTGTGCACTCTTATTCTTGTAGGAAGATGCAATCTTGGAAGATTGCCCAGGCTAGATCTTCGGCGGGCCGGGGTAGCCGCAATGGGCCCAGGACTCGGGCCGGAAGTACCAGGCCATGATCACCAGCTTGAGCAGCGAGCCCTGGCCCATGCGCAAAAGGTTCAGGTAGCTGTTTTCCCAGCGGTGCAGGAAATTGCGGATCTGCTCGCTGCTGGCGTTTTCCCAACTGCCCCAGATACCGGTCAGCGGGCCGCGAGTGATGCCCATGCCCAGCACGTCGAATAATTGCTGGGTGAGCTTGAACATCTCGGGCGACAAGTGCTGCAGGCTGTAGTCGAGCTTTTTCAGGGTGTCCTCAATGCCGGCAAACACTTGCTCGGTGCTGGCCGCGCCTTCCAGCAACACCGGGATCACCGCCCGCAAGAACGGCAAGTCGCTGGTGCGCAACATCGCAAAGCCGCTGGCCGGCGTACTGCTGGAGCAGCCGCTGAGGCTGGCCCCCAGCCCGGCGGTGGCGAGGAAGGCGCTGGCACACAGGCCGATTTTCAAGACGCCGCGCCGTGACAGCGCGGGTGAATCAGTCAGGCTGGGGTTCATTGTTTTTATTGTCCCGAAGGTGGCGATTATCAGCGGATAAACAGCTTCTGGATCAGCTTCTGGATCGACTTGCCATAGGGCGGGTAGATCAACTTCGCCGCGTTCAGGCGCTGTTTGACCAGCACACCCTTGGCCTTGCTGAACGTCAGGAAGCCTTCGTGACCGTGGTAATGGCCCATGCCCGACGGGCCGATGCCACCGAACGGCATATCGTCCTGGGCGACGTGCAGCAAGGTGTCGTTCAGGCACACACCACCGGAATGGGTTTCGTGGAGCACCCGCGCTTGTTCGCCTTTGTTGTAGCCGAAGTAATACAAGGCCAGTGGGCGTGGGCGCTGGTTGATGTAGGCAAAGGCTTGGTCAAGGCCGCGATACGGCACGATGGGCAGGAGTGGGCCGAAGATTTCGTCCTGCATCACGGTCATGTCGTCGCTGACATTCAACAGCAGGCTGTGGGCCATTCGCCGCGCCTGGCCTTGCTCGTACAGTGGGATCAGGGTGGCGCCTTTGTCGGTGGCGTCCTTGGCGTAGGCATTGAGCCGGGCCAGTTGGCGTTCGTTAATGATGGCGGTGTAGTCGGGGTTGTCGGCCAGCGTCGGATAAAACCCACGCACGGCCTTGGAATACGCCTCGACAAAGTCCTCTACGCGATCTTCCGGTACCAGCACATAATCCGGTGCCACGCAGGTTTGCCCGGCGTTCAAGGCTTTGCCGAAGGCGATGCGTTCGGCGGCGTCCTTGAGCGGCACATCGGCCGAAACGATCGCCGGCGATTTGCCGCCCAACTCCAGGGTCACTGGCGTGAGGTTTTCGGCTGCCGCACGCATCACGTGCTTGCCTATGCTGGTAGCACCGGTGAACAGCAGGTGATCGAAGCGCAACTTGGAAAACGCCATGCCCACGTCAGCTTCGCCCAGCACCACGCACACCAGGTCCTCGGGGAAAATCTTGGCCAGCAACGCCTTGAGCAGTTCACCGGTGGCCGGTGTGGACTCGCTGAGTTTGAGCATCACCCGGTTACCGGCCGCCAACGCCCCCACCAGCGGGCCGATGGCCAGGTACAGCGGGTAGTTCCACGGCACGATGACGCCGACGACGCCCAGCGGCTGGTAAATGACTTTGGCTGACGCAGGCTGGAAGGCAATGCCTACAGCGCGGCGGGACGGTTTCATCCAGCCCTTGAGGTGTTTGCTGGCGTAGTGAATGCCATGCAGGCTGGGCATCAATTCGGCGAACAGGGTTTCGTCGGCGCTGCGATGGCTGAAGTCCTGGCTGATCGCCGTGATCAGTGCCTGGCGTTCGTCGCTCAGCAGATCCCGCAGGGCCTTGAGCCATTGCTGGCGCTGCCCGGCCGGCGGCATCGGGTTGGCGGCATAGGCGCGGCGTTGGGCGTCGAACAGGTCCTGGAGTTGATCCAGCGCCTGGGAATCTTGCAGGTAAGCAACGTTGGCAGACATGGCGCGGCACCGATTGTTATTGGTCTGCCTGGATTTTTAGAGTCATTGCTCTAAATTGTCAAATAACATTGCAGTAACATCCAGATTTATCCTGGCCGGGTTAGGCCGTAAGATGCCCCATCCCGTGTATAGAAGCTGATCCCCTATGGCACCACGAGTAAAGACCAGCGAGCGTATTGTGCAAACCAGCCTGGAGCTTTTTAACCAGCAGGGCGAGCGCAGTGTCAGTACCAACCACATTGCCGCCCACATGGAAATTTCTCCGGGCAACCTGTACTACCACTTCCCTAACAAGCAGGCGATCATCGCCGTGCTGTTCCGCGAATATGAAGCCTTGGTAGACAGTTTCCTGCGCCCACCTCAAGGGCGGGGGATGCTGGTGGAAGACAAGCGTTTTTACCTGCAAGCCGTATTGGCCGGCATGTGGCGTTATCGCTTCCTGCACCGCGACCTCGAACACCTGCTGGAGAGCGACCCGGAACTGGCGACCGGTTACCGGCGTTTTTCCCAGCGTTGCCTGATCCAGGGCGGCGCCATCTACCAGGGCTTTGTCGATGCCGGCATCCTCAATATGGACCCGGTGCAAACCGAAGCCCTGACCCTCAATGCCTGGATCATCCTCACCTCGTGGGTGCGCTTTTTGTGCACCACCAATGAAAAATCCACCCACCTGAGCGCCGAGGCGATCAAGCGTGGGGTCTATCAGGTGCTGGTGCTGGAGGCGGGGTTTGTCACGCCGCAGGCCAAAGAGGCGGTGGACGCCTTGTTCAAAGAGTTTTACGTGCCGTTGAATCAGGCACTGGAAGAAGTGAAGTAAGACCTTTCCCCTTTGTATTCACAGGAGTCAGTCATGCCGCTTGCCCAACTGATCAGCCCCCAGCAATTGGCCGAGCGCCAGCAGTCTACCGGGTGGGTGATCCTGGATTGCCGCTTTGCCCTGGAAGACCCGGACTACGGCCGGTGCAGTTACGCCGAAGGGCATATCGAGGGCGCGCAATACGCCGACCTTGAGCGCCACCTGAGCGGCCCGGTGACCAAGGGCGTGACCGGTCGTCATCCTTTGCCGGCGGCGGACACGCTCACCAGGCAACTGCGGGCCTGGGGCATCAGTGCCGACACCGATGTGGTGTTGTATGACGACGGCCCCGGTGCCTATGCCGCCCGTGCCTGGTGGTTGCTGGCCTGGCTGGGCAAGCGTGATGGCGTGTTTATTCTCGATGGTGGCCTCAAGGCCTGGCATGCCGCCGGTTTCCCCCTGAGCCTGGACGCGCCTGTGGTTGAGCCGGGTACCTTCGCCGGTACGCCGGATCATCGCCTGTTGCTGGATGCCGAACACCTGCAAAAACGCCTGGGCCAACCCGGCCTGACCTTGATCGATGCCCGCGCCCAGCCGCGCTTTCGTGGCGAAGTGGAGCCCATCGACCCGATTGCCGGGCATATCCCTGGCGCGCAGTGCGCAGCGTTCAGTGAAAACCTGGGCAGCGACGGCCGCTTCCTGCCGGCCGAGCAGCTCAAGCAGCGCTTCGCCACGCAGTTGCAAGGGCGCCCGGCGCAGGAATTGGTGGCGTATTGCGGGTCTGGGGTGACGGCGTGCCATAACCTGTTTGCGTTGAGCCTGGCGGGGTACCCGTTGGGCAAGTTGTATGCGGGGTCGTGGAGTGAATGGATTACTGACCCAGCCCGGGAAATTGCCACTGGCGACTAAGGCTAGCTCTGCAAACCCAATCAAAATGTGGGAGCGGGCTTGCTCGCGAATGCAGGGTGTCAGTCGATACAAGTGTGACTGATACACCGCATTCGCGAGCAAGCCCGCTCCCACAGTTTTAACCGCGTTGTGTCAGTAACCAGTCAGGGATCCGGCGTTCCAGGTAGTAACCAGGGCGCTTCAGCGAACCCTCCACAAACCCCACATGCCCACCCTTTGCCAACAGCTCAAACTCAGTGCAAGCCGATAGCTCACTGGCATCAGGCAAGCTGTGCGCAAACACAAACGGGTCGTCGGCCGCCTGGATAATCAGCGTGGGTGTGCGGATATCGCCCAGGTAATAACGGCTCGAGGCGCGGCGATAGTAGTCTTCGGCACTGATGAAACCGTGCAGCGGCGCGGTGACCCGCCCGTCGAAGTCCCAGAACGTGCGCATCTTTTCCAGGGAGCCAAGGGCCTCCAGGGTTTTGAGCCCATCCTCACGACCGTCCTGCAGGAATTGGCGCTGCTTGACGCGGATATACGCCAGCATCTCGCGCATGAAGTGCTTCTGATACACCCGCGAGAACCCCAGGCCGATGCGATCGGCGCATTGATCCAGGCGAAACGGCACCGACACCGCCGCGGCGCCCTGCAAGCCCGAGGCCTGGCCGGTTTCCCCTAAATGCTTGAGCAACACATTGCCACCCAGGGAATAACCCACCGCATACAAGGGCGCCAACGGCCGCTTGGCGCGCAGATGAGTAATCGCGGCTGCCAGGTCTTCGCTGGCGCCGGAGTGATAGCTGCGAGCCAATAGGTTGGGTTCGCCCGAGCAACCACGCCAGTTCAGCGCAGCGCTGGCCCAGCCTTGGGCGGCCAGGACTTTTTGCAGGCCCGCCACGTAGGGCGAATTGGACGAGCCGGTCAGCCCATGCAGCACCAGCACCAAAGGCGCTTGCACGTCATGGGGCCCATGCCAGTCAAGATCTAGGAAGTCGCCATCCTCCAGCCACAGGCGCTCGCGTTGGCGTTCGATGTGGGTGGTCGGACGCCACAGCGGCCCCCACAGTGTCTGCAAGTGGGGGTTGCCGAGGCCGAAGGCGGGTTTGAAGCGGTCTGTCGATGGAATCATGAATTACCCGCTGCCGTGTAGGCGCGAGCTTGCTCGCGAAAAACGTTAACGATAACGCAGCGCTGTCAGACAGCCCGTGTCGCCTGTTCGATCTTCGCGAGCAAGCTCGCTCCTACAGGGCGCGATGCCACAACGCGTAATACACCCGCCCGGACTTCTGCTCCCGGTGCAGGCGCCAGCCACTGGGCAGGCCGAGCGTGGAGGGCGCAGTCTCGCTCTCAGTGTAGATCCAGGCATCCGGTGCCAGCCACTGGCGTTCTTCCAGCAGGGTGCAGACGGTCGGCAGCAGGTTCTGGTTGAACGGTGGGTCGAGGAACACTACGTCGTATTCAGTCGCCGCCTGGGTTTCCAGGTAGCGCAGCGCGTCGGCCGTCTGCACCTGGCCGGTGGTGCAACGCAGCGTGCCCAGGTGCTCCTTGAGGCTGGACACCGCCACATTGCTGGCGTCCAGCGCCTGGCCCTGGGCCGCGCCACGGGACAGCGCCTCCAGGAACAGCGCGCCGCTGCCGGCGAACGGGTCCAGTACCTTGGCCCCGCCAATGTACGGCGCGAGCCAGTTGAACAGGGTTTCACGCACGCGGTCTGGCGTCGGGCGCAGGCCCACGACGTCGGGGAAGCTCAGCTTGCGGCTGCCCCATTCACCGCCAATGATGCGCAGTTGGCCCACACCGTTATGCACGTTGTGGACAGGTTTTTTCGGGCGAGATGAACTGGCCATTAATGCTCCGGAACCCCGAGCGGCTGCTCGGCAGGTTTATCAGTGGGGTGCGGTAGTGGCTTTTGCGCAATCGTCGGGCCGGCGGTCACGATGACCATCTTGTCGGCGCTCAAGTGTTTGTTCATTGCAGCCTTGACCTGGTCGACGGTCAGAGCCTGGGATTGTTTCATGAAATCTTCCAGATAGCTCAGCGGCAGGTTGTAGAAACCCATGGCGCCCAACTGCCCGACGATATCGGCATTGCTGGCGGTGGACAGCGGGAAGCTGCCGGCCAGCTCGCGCTTGGCGTCATCCAGTTCCTTTTGCGTCGGGCCGGTCTTGAGGTAGTCAGCCAGCACGTCCTCCACCAGGCGCAAGGTGCCACCGCTCATTTCGGCGCGGGTCTGCAGGTTGATCATGAACGGGCCGCGCACCTGCATCGGTGAGAAGCCGGAGTACACGCCGTAGGTCAGGCCGCGTTTCTCTCGCACTTCGCTCATCAAACGGGTGCCGAAGCCGCCGCCGCCAAGGATCTGGTTACCCAGGGACAAGGCTGCATAGTCCGGGTCGGCACGGTCGATGCCTAACTGCGCAAACAGCAGGTGGGTTTGCTTGGAGGGGAACTCGATCCGGCTCAGGCCAGCTTTTGGCTCGGTCGGCTGGGCAATCTTGGCCATGGCCGGGCCCTTGGGCAGCGAGGCGGACACCTTGGCCGTCATGGCTTCAGCTTCGGCGCGGGTCAGGTCGCCCACCACTGCAATCACCGCGTTACCCGCCGCATAGGCCTTGGCGTGGAACGCCTGCAACTGCGCCAGGGTAATCTTCGGCACGCTCTCGGGGGTGCCTTCGCTCGGGTGCGCGTAAGGGTGGTCGCCGTACAAACGCTTGAACAGCTCGATGCTCGCCAGTTTGCCGGGGTTCTGCTTCTGGTACTCGAAACCGGCCAGGATCTGGTTCTTGATGCGTGCCAGGGAGTCTGCCGGGAACGTCGGCTGGCCGATCACCTGGTTGAACAGTGACAGGGCTGCGTCGCGCTTGGCGCTGTCGCTCAGGCTGCGCAGGGTCACCAGCGCCATGTCGCGGTAGGCGCCGTTGCCAAAGTCGGCCCCCAGGCCTTCGAACCCGCTGGCGATCTGGCTGACATCCTTGCCCGGTACGCCTTCGTTGAGCATGGCGTTGGTCATCAGCGCCAGGCCTGGCACGTCGCCATCCTGGCTGCTGCCGGCGGCGAACAGCAGGCGCATGTCGAACATCGGCAATTCGTGGGCTTCGACGAACAGCACCTTGGCGCCTTCGGCGGTGGTCCAGGTTTGTACATCGAGCTTGCGGTTGGTCGGGGCCTTGCCATCCAGTTCCGCCAGAGATTGCAGGGTGCTGGCCGTTTGGGCCTTGTCCAGGGCCTGGCTGGCGACCGACTCGCTGGGGCGCAAGAAGTAAACGGCGCTGGCCGCCATCAGGGTGACGGCGATCAGGCCTGGCAGGATCAGGCGGCTGTTTTTGCGATCACTCATGAGCGGTCTCCTCAGGCAAAACATGGGCGACGCTCAGACGTTCGCGGGTGAAATAGGTGCGTGCGGCCTTCTGGATGTCTTCCGGGGTCACGCTTTGCAGGTCGGCGAGCTCGGTGTCCATGAGTTTCCAGGACAGGCCGACCGTTTCCAGGGAGCCAATGGCCGTGGCCTGGCTGGTGATGGAATCACGCTGGTACACCAGGCCGGCAATCACTTGGGCGCGGATGCGCTCCAGTTCTTCGGCGGTCGGTGGCTTGGCCTTCAACTCATCGAGCAGGCGCCACAGGCCGGCTTCGGCCTGGGCGACGGTTTTCTTCTTCTGCTGGTTCGGCGTGGCCGAGAGGGTGAACAGGCTGTCGCCACGGGTATAGGCGTCGTAGTTGGTGGAAGCGGCGGACACCAGCTCCTCACCGCGCTCCAGCTGCTCGGAGATCCGTGCACTGTAGCCGCCGTCGAGCAGGGCCGAGATCAGGCGCAGGGCCTGCACCGAACGTTTGTCTTCAGCGGTGGCCAGGCCTGGCACGTTGAAGCCCAGGAACACGCTCGGCAGTTGGGTCTGCACGTGCAAGGTCAGCAGGCGCTCGCCGGGCTCGGCCAGTTCCATCGGGATTTTTGCCGGTGGCACGTCACGCTTGGGGATCGGGCCGAAGTAACGTTGGGCAAGGTTTTTCACCTCGTCCGGGGTCACGTCGCCGACCACCACCAGGGTGGCGTTGTTCGGCACGTACCAGGATTGGTACCAGTGGCGCAGTTCCTCGACCTTCATGCGGTCCAGGTCGGCCATCCAGCCGATGGTCGGCGTGTGGTAGCCGCTGGCCGGGAACGCCATGGCCTTGAAGCGCTCGAACGCCTTGGACATGGGGTTATCGTCGGTGCGCAGGCGGCGTTCTTCTTTGATTACCTCGATTTCACGGCTGAACTCGTCGGCCGGCAGGCGCAGGCTGGCCATGCGGTCGGCTTCCAGTTCAAAGGCCACACCCAGGCGGTCACGGGCCAATACCTGGTAGTACGCGGTGTAGTCGTCGCTGGTGAACGCGTTTTCTTCGGCGCCCAGGTCGCGCAGGATCAGCGAGGCTTCGCCGGGGCCAACCTTGGCGCTGCCCTTGAACATCATGTGTTCCAGGGCGTGGGACAAACCGGTCTGGCCCGGGGTTTCGTAGCTTGAGCCAACCTTGTACCAGACCTGGGAAACCACCACTGGCGCGCGATGATCTTCGCGCACGACCACTTTAAGGCCGTTATCGAGGGTGAATTCATGGGTGGGTTGTGGATCGGCAGCCAAAGCTGAGAGAGGCAGACAAACTGTGCTGAACAGCAGGCCTGCGGCGCGGCGGGCTAGAGCATTCATTCGTTTTTAAACCTGTTGGGCTGCCCGCTTGGTCTTAGCGTCGGCGGGCGAGGAGGTGCTAGGATACTGATCCGACCTAGGGACGGCCACTGTGGCTGTCTTGTTAAGGCCCGATTTAGGCCTTACAAAATGTTGCGCATGAACGAGCTGGCTAAAAAACAGTCTGTTACGCATCGAATTTTATTTACCGACGCGCCCTGTGGCGCGTCGCTACCTTGAGATAGCCGTCTCCATGTTTGGTTCCAACGACGACAAGAAGACCCCAGCTGCGGCTGGCGAGAAGAAAGGCCTGTTCGGATGGCTGCGCAAAAAGCCGCAGGAAACCGTCGTCGAACAGCCACAGGTTCACGCTGAACCGACCCCTGAACCCGTAATAGAAGCCGAACCGGTTGCCGAGACGCCAGTTCCGGTGGTGTTGCCGATGGCTGAGCCGGTGTTGCAGCCGGTCGTCGAGGCCGAGCCGGAGCCGGAACCTGAGCCCGAGCACAAGCCCTGGCTGGAGCTGCCCGTGGCCGAAGAGCCCGTGGCATTGGTGGAGGATGTTCAGGCCGAGCACGTCGTGCCGCCGATTCCTGCAGTGGTCGAGCCGGTGCCGGTAGAGGTTGTGGCTGAAGTACCGCCCGTCGTTGAAGTGCCTGCACCGGTTGTCGCTGCACCTGCCGTTATCGAGCCAGAACCCGCCGTTGCCGCAACCGAAACCAGCAAAACCGGATTCTTTGCCCGCCTCAAGCAGGGCCTGAGCAAGACCAGCGCCAGTATTGGCGAAGGCATGGCCAGCCTGTTCCTGGGCAAGAAAGTCATTGATGACGAACTGCTGGAAGACATCGAGACCCGCCTGCTTACCGCCGACGTGGGCGTCGAAGCCACCGCCGTGATTATCCAGAGCCTGACGCAGAAGGTCGCGCGCAAGCAGTTGACCGACGCCGATGCGCTGTACAAATCCCTGCAGGCTGAGCTGGCCGCCATGCTCAAACCGGTTGAAGCGCCGCTGGTGATCACGCCGAAAAAGCCGTTCGTCATCCTCGTGGTAGGCGTAAACGGCGCTGGCAAGACCACCACCATCGGCAAACTGGCCAAGAAGCTGCAGGGTGAGGGCAAGAAAGTCATGCTCGCCGCCGGTGACACGTTCCGTGCTGCGGCCGTCGAGCAGTTGCAGGTGTGGGGCGAGCGCAACAAGATCCCGGTGATCGCCCAGCACACCGGTGCCGACTCTGCGTCGGTGATCTTCGATGCCGTGCAAGCCGCCAAGGCGCGCAACATTGATGTGCTGATCGCCGATACAGCCGGCCGCCTGCATACCAAAGACAACTTGATGGAAGAGCTGAAGAAGGTGCGCCGCGTGATCGGCAAGCTCGACGCCGATGCACCCCATGAAGTCTTGCTGGTGCTCGACGCCGGTACCGGCCAGAACGCCATCAGCCAGGCCAAGCAATTCAACCAGACGGTGCAGCTGACCGGCCTGGCATTGACTAAGCTCGACGGCACGGCCAAGGGCGGTGTGATTTTCGCCCTGGCCAAACAGTTCGGGTTGCCGATTCGTTATATCGGCGTCGGTGAAGGCATCGACGACCTGCGCACCTTTGAAGCCGAACCCTTTGTACAGGCACTGTTTGCCGAGCGGGAGCGTTCATGATTCGATTCGAACAGGTCGGTAAACGCTATGCCAACGGGCATGTGGGCTTGCATGAGCTGAGCTTTCGAGTGCGTCGCGGCGAATTCTTGTTTGTCACCGGCCATTCGGGCGCGGGCAAAAGTACGCTGTTGCGCCTGCTGCTGGCCATGGAACGCCCGACTACCGGCAAGTTGCTGCTGGCGGGCCAGGACCTGGCCACTATCAGCAATGCGCAAATTCCATTCCTGCGCCGCCAGATCGGCGTGGTATTCCAGAACCACCAGCTGCTGTTCGACCGCACGGTGTTCAACAACGTGGCCCTGCCGTTGCAGATCCTCGGGCTGTCCAAAGCCGAGATCGTCAAACGCGTGGATTCGGCCCTGGAACGCGTGGCCTTGTCGGACAAGACCGACCTCTTCCCCGGCGACCTGTCCACCGGCCAGCAACAGCGCGTCGGTATCGCCCGCGCCATCGTCCATCGCCCGGCTTTGCTGCTGGCCGACGAACCCACCGGTAACCTCGACCCGCGCCTGGCGGCCGAGATCATGGGGGTATTCGAAGACATCAACCGCCTGGGCACCAGCGTATTGATCGCCAGCCACGACCTGGCCCTGATTGCCCGTATGCGCCATCGCATGCTGACCCTGCAACGCGGTCGCCTGATCGGCGATGGGGAGGCTGGCGTATGAGTGCTACACGAAGCCCTAAAGTATCCGAACGGGTGGCTCCGAAGCCGGCCGACCCGCAACCGAAAAAGAAAAAACACGACGAAGACGACGGCCCGGACTTCGGCACCCTGGTGCACGCCTGGATCGAAAGCCACCGCGCCAGCCTTCTGGACAGCCTGCGTCGCCTGGGCAAGCAACCGATCGGCAGCTTTTTCACCTGCCTGGTCATGGCGGTGGCCTTGAGCCTGCCGATGGGCTTGTCGCTGTTGCTTAACAATGTGGAGCGCCTGGGCGGTTCCTGGCAGCGGGCGGCGCAGATTTCGCTGTACCTGAACCTGGACACCAGCAGCAAGGAAGGCGAAGCGCTGCGCGATGACATCAAGAACATCCCGGGGGTGGCCGAGGCCGAGTACATCAGCCGCGACCAGGCCCTTGAGGAGTTCCAGCAGCAATCGGGCCTGGGCGAGGCGCTCAAGGAGCTGCCGCAGAACCCGCTGCCGGGCGTGGTGCTGGTAACGCCGAACGAGGTCGACAAGCCGGCGCTGGAAGCCCTGCGACAAAAACTCGCAGAGATGCCGAAGGTGCAACAGGCGCAACTTGATCTAGTCTGGGTGGAGCGCCTGGCCGCAATCCTCAAGCTGGGTGACCGCTTTGTGTTCGGCCTGACGGTGTTATTAGTGTCTGCATTACTTTTGGTGATAGGTAATACCATTCGTCTTCATATTGAAAACCGTCGCACCGAGATAGAAGTGATTAAACTGGTGGGCGGCACAGACAGCTATGTGCGTCGGCCTTTCCTGTACATGGGCGCGCTGTATGGCCTGGGTGCGGGGATCTTGTCCTGGGGCGTACTGGCGTTTGGCCTGGATTGGTTGAACGACGCGGTGGTCGGCTTGGCCGGGCTTTACGGCAGTGATTTCGCGCTGGCCGGTGTGCCGGTAGCCGATGGTCTGAGTCTCTTGCTTGGCGCGGTGTTGTTGGGGTATATCGGTGCGTGGATTGCGGTGGCACGGCATTTACGTGAGCTGGCGCCGAAGTAGTTAATGTCAGATTAATCTGGTTTCGTTTGTATTGACCGTATCAGCGGTTTAGGGAACTTGTCCTACGGTTCCCAGGTCAATTTTCGCAGTGCTGAACTGCACGAGTTATGTGAGTCGGAGGTTTTTTCGTATGACCACTTCTTTGCAACCTGCTTATGCCTTGGTCCCGGGTGCGAACCTGGAAGCCTATGTGCACACGGTCAACAGCATTCCATTGCTGACGCCCGAGCAGGAGCGTGAACTGGCCGAGAGTCTCTACTATGAGCAGGATTTGGGGGCGGCTCGGCAGATGGTGCTCGCCCACTTGCGTTTTGTCGTACATATCGCCCGTAGCTATAGCGGCTACGGTTTGGCCCAGGCCGACCTGATTCAGGAAGGCAACGTAGGCCTGATGAAGGCTGTGAAGCGTTTCAACCCTGAAATGGGCGTGCGCCTGGTGTCGTTTGCCGTGCACTGGATCAAGGCGGAAATCCACGAGTTCATCCTGCGCAACTGGCGCATCGTGAAAGTGGCCACCACCAAGGCCCAGCGCAAGCTGTTCTTCAACCTGCGCAGCCAGAAAAAACGCCTGGCGTGGCTGAACAACGAAGAAGTCCACCGCGTGGCCGAAAGCCTCGGCGTGGAGCCGCGTGAAGTGCGCGAGATGGAAAGCCGCCTGACCGGCCATGACATGGCCTTCGACCCAGCCGCCGAAGCGGATGACGACAGCGCCTTCCAATCGCCGGCCAACTACCTGGAAGACCACCGGTACGACCCGGCGCGTCAACTGGAAGACGCCGACTGGAGCGACAACTCCAACCACAACCTGCACGAAGCGCTGGAAGTGCTGGACGACCGCAGCCGTGACATCCTCTACCAGCGCTGGCTGGCAGAAGAAAAAGCCACGCTGCACGACCTGGCGCAGAAGTACAACGTGTCGGCCGAGCGGATTCGTCAGCTTGAGAAAAGCGCGATGAACAAGCTGAAGTTGTCGATCGCCGCCTAAAACGCAGCGAACAAAAAATGCCCCGATCGAAAGATCGGGGCATTTTTGTATGTGTTCGTAAATTTCAAATCCACCACAGTCCACTGTGGGAGCTGGCTTGCCTGCGATAGCGGTGTGTCAGTTTGCAGATAAGTTGGCTGACCTGCCCTCATCGCAGCATAGGTATCTACACAACTTTGTAGCCTGTAGCAGCCGACGGTAACCACGATGCGAAGCGAGCCGCTCTTGATCTGCTTTTGATCTTGATCTTAAGCGCCCCGTCAAACCACGCTGGCCGGAATTCGACAGGGATTTGGGGGGTAAACCGGCAGGGATGCCGGTTTAGCCGCCCCGCGCCATGGATGGCGCGTGGCGGCGGCCCCCCAAATCACTGGCGGATTACGGGCACACCGAGCCTAAGCGAGGTGCCGAGTGGTGGGGCAAGAGCGTTTTGCTTACTTTTGCGCTGTTCAAAAGTGAGCCGCCGTCAGGGCGGAACCCTAAGTGGCCGTTACCGCAGCAATGGATATGTACACAATCCAGCTGCGTTGACCGTGAGGCCGCCTTCGCGAGCAAGCCCGCTCCCACATTTGGATCGCCGGGCGTCAGGTAGATATGCGCTGGCCGCCGGGGCCGTCACGGGAGCAAGCTCCCTCGCCACAGGTCCCGTATTGTGTCAGTCGGACCAGGGGGCCTTTCGAGAGTTGTTCAGCTCAACCAGATAACCATCCCCACCCAACTGGCTCATCTGCTGACGAATCCATGCCGCTCTACGTGCCACATAGGCCGTCGGATGGCTGGCACTCCACACCCGTGGATTAGGCAACACCGCCGCCAGGTAACTGGCCTGCTGCCGCGAAAGCCCTTTGGCACTCACGCCAAAATGGTGCCGCGCCGCCGCTTCTGCGCCAAACACACCTTCATCCCATTCCACGCTGTTGAGGTACACCTCAAGAATCCGCTGCTTGGGCCACAACACCTCAATCAAGCCGGTAAACCAAGCCTCCAGGCCTTTACGCAAATAGCTGCGTCCGGCCCACAGAAACAGGTTTTTCGACACCTGCTGGCTCAAGGTGCTGGCACCGCGAATCGAGCCGCCACGCTCGTTGTGCAGAATCGCCGCCTGGATCGCGCCGAAATCAAAACCCCAATGTTGCGGGAAGCGCTGGTCTTCCCCGGCCATCACCGCCACTTTGAGGTCGTCGGAGACTTCATCCCACGGCACCCAGCTGCGTTGCAGGTCAATGGGTTCGCCGTCGACCCAGGACTCGACCTTGCGCTCTACCATCAGCGCAGTGAACGGCGGCGGCACCACACGAAACAGCAGCACCAGCAACACACTGCCGATGGCAAACCATTTCACGACGTTGAGAAAGCGTTTGAAGAGGACACGCAGCATAGAGATGGCTTGGCCGAACCCGTTGAGCGGGCCATTATACAGACCCTGCCCGATGAGTCTGACTGGAGTTCCCCATGCTGCGTAGCTTTCTGATGCTGGCTGCCTTTTTCGGCTTTACCGGCGTTGCGCTGGGCGCTTTCGCCGCCCACGGCCTGAAAAACCGCCTGAGCGCCGACTACCTGGCGATCTTCCATACCGGCGTGACCTACCAGTTGGTGCATGCCCTGGCACTGTTCGGCGTGGCCTTGCTGGCGGCGCATATTCCGGGCCGGCTGGTGACCTGGGCGGGTGTTTCGTTCACCGTCGGCATCCTGCTGTTCTCGGGCAGCCTGTATGTGCTGACGATGACCGGCATCAGTAAACTGGGGATCATCACGCCGTTTGGCGGGCTGGCGTTCCTGCTCGGCTGGTTCTTTCTGGGCCTGGCGGCGTGGCGCTTGCAGCTTTGACCGCTTGACGCTTGGAGCTGACCTTCAGGTTCCAATCGCGCTAGAATGCGGGCCCCTAAAAACGATGGCGGCCCGTGGCATGCGCATTCAGTTGAACGGCGAACCCTATGAACTGCCCGACGGTGAAACCGTTGCGGCCCTGCTGACCCGTCTGGACCTGACCGGGCGTCGCGTCGCAGTGGAGCTCAACTTGGATATCGTCCCGCGTAGCCAGCACGCCGAGACCTCGCTGAAAGAAAACGACCAGGTCGAAGTGGTCCACGCCATCGGCGGCGGCTAGCCCGCCACGGCCGCAACGCATTCTGCAGAACCTCATCCAACCAGAGGATTTCCCATGAGCATCGTTCGTAGCGACAAGCCTTTCGTCCTGGCCGGTCGTACCTACCAGTCCCGTCTGCTGGTCGGCACCGGCAAGTACCGCGACATGGAAGAAACCCGCCTGGCCATCGAAGCCTCGGGTGCCGAGATCGTCACCTTCGCCGTGCGCCGCACCAACCTCGGCCAGATCGAGGGCGAGCCGAACCTGCTCGAAGTGCTGTCGCCGCAGCGCTACACCTTCCTGCCCAACACCGCTGGCTGCTACGACGCCATCGAAGCCGTGCGCACCTGCCGCCTGGCCCGTGAGCTGCTCGACGGCCACAACCTGGTGAAGCTGGAAGTGCTGGCCGACCAGAAAACCCTGTTCCCCAACGTGATCGAAACCCTCAAGGCCGCCGAGACCCTGGTCAAGGAAGGCTTCGATGTGATGGTCTACACCAGTGATGACCCGATCATCGCGCGCCAACTGGCAGAAATCGGCTGCATTGCGGTGATGCCGTTGGCCGGTCTGATCGGTTCCGGCCTGGGGATCTGCAATCCGTACAACCTGCAGATCATCCTCGAAGAAGCCAAGATTCCGGTACTGGTGGATGCGGGCGTGGGCACAGCCTCCGACGCGACCATCGCCATGGAACTGGGCTGCGACGCCGTACTGATGAACTCGGCCATTGCCCATGCCCAGCAACCAATCATGATGGCCCAAGCCATGAACCACGCCATCGTCGCGGGCCGCCTGGCCTACCTCGCCGGGCGCATGCCGAAAAAACTCTATGCCAGCGCCTCTTCGCCGCTGGATGGTCTGATCAAGTAAGAGCTATTGATGACTGAATCAAACGAAACGCCGAACACCGTGGAAGAGGGCGACGAGTCCAAGCACCGCCGCATCAAGAGTTTTGTGATGCGCGCCGGTCGCATGACCGAAGGCCAGCAAAAGGGCCTGGAGCAGGGCACGCCGCTGTTCGTGTTGCCCCTGGCCGATGCGCCGGTGGATTACGACCAAGTGTTTGGCCGTTCGGCCCCGCGCTCCCTGGAAATCGGTTTCGGCATGGGCCATTCCCTGCTGGAAATGGCTGCGGCCGCCCCGGAGCAGGATTTCATCGGTGTGGAAGTCCACCGCCCAGGCGTCGGCGCACTGCTCAACGGCGTACTGACCCAGGGCCTGAAAAACCTGCGGGTCTACGACTGCGACGCGATTGAAGTGCTCAACCGCTGCATCGCTGACAACAGCCTCGACCGCCTGATGCTGTTCTTCCCCGACCCATGGCACAAGGCCCGTCACCACAAGCGCCGCATCGTCCAGGCCTCCTTCGCGGAGCTGGTGCGCAGCAAGCTGAAAGTGGGCGGCATCCTGCACATGGCCACCGACTGGGAACCGTATGCGGAATACATGCTGGAAGTGATGAACGTTGCCCCTGGCTACCGCAACCTGGCCGAAGACGGCAAATGCGTACCACGCCCGGCCGAGCGGCCGATCACCAAGTTCGAACGCCGTGGCGAGCGATTGGGGCATGGGGTGTGGGATTTGAAGTTTGAGAAGCAATAAACTGTAGGAGCGAGCTTGCTCGCGAAAAACGTCAACGATAACGCAGCGCTATCAGATAGCCTGCGTCGCCTATGGGTTCTTCGCGAGCAAGCTCGCTCCTACAGGGGATGGGGTTGGGGTCAGCGGCGGTCTGCCACTACCCCAATCAACACCAGCACCACGATCAACACCGGCGCCAGGCTGTAGTTATTGAACTGGCTCAACCCCCGCACAATCCACGGCGTGGCATAGATCAACGCCGCGCCGCTGCCGATCAGGCACAGCAGGGCCATCAAGGGCACGCGCAAGGCGCCGGCGATGCTGCCCAGGCGCGCTTCGACCCAGCCCTTGATGTCGGCGCCAAACAGCACCAGCAAACAGCCCACAAGGGCCAACGAGATTTCCGACAGGTTGCTACGGCTCCAGCGGGATACGGTGGCGAGCAGGTCGAGTACCAGATCCATTCGATTTCCTTAAGAGCTATCAGCTCAAAAACTTCTGCAACAGGTCATTGAGAAAGAGTTGCCCACGGTCGGTGGCCGCCAGGCGTGACGGTTCGACCTGCATTAATCCACTTTGTTCTGCCTCGCGGCGGCCTTCGTCGAGGCTGGCCAGATCAAGGCCGGTGCGCTCGGCGTAGAGCTTGGCATCAACCCCTTCGGTGAGGCGCAGCGCGTTCATCAGGAACTCGAACGGCAGTTCATCGTTGGTCAGTTCTTTCGCGCCGGCCTGGAAGCTTTTGGCCGGGTTGAGGTAGTCCTTCGGTGCACGGGTTTTCCAGGTGCGGATGATGCGCCCGTCCGGGTGGCTGAGCTTGCCGTGGGCGCCGGCGCCGATGCCGATAAAGTCGCCAAAGCTCCAGTAATTGAGGTTATGCCGCGCCGGCCGCCCCGGTTGGGCGTAGGCCGAGACTTCATATTGTGCGTAACCGTGTTCGGCGAGCAGTGCCTGGCCGGCTTCCTGGATATCCCACAGCGTGTCGTCTTCCGGCAGCGCGGGTGGCTGGTTCCAGAACACGGTGTTGGGTTCCAGGGTCAGTTGGTACCAGGACAGGTGCGTGGGCTTGAGTGCAATGGCCTGGCGCAGGTCACCTAGGGCGTCGTCCAGGGACTGGTTGGGCAAGCCGTGCATCAAGTCCAGGTTGAAGTTGTCGAACCCGGCCTCGCGCGCCATGCCGGCGGCGCGCACGGCTTCATCGCCATTGTGGATGCGGCCCAGGGCTTCAAGCTTCTCTTGCTGGAAGCTCTGGATGCCGATGGACAGGCGATTGATCCCCAGCTTGCGGTACGCCACGAACTTTTCTTGTTCGAACGTCCCTGGGTTGGCTTCCAGGGTGATCTCGATATCGTCGGCAAACGGGATACGCGCTTCAACGCCCTTGAGCAGGCGGCCCAGTGCAGCAGCGCTGAACAGGCTGGGCGTGCCGCCGCCAAAGAAGATCGAGCTCAGCTCCCTGCCATACACGGCGTGCAGGTCTTGGTCGAGGTCGGCCAGCAAGGCGTCCACATACTCTTGTTCCGGCAGCACTTTACTGGCGGTGTGGGAGTTGAAGTCGCAATACGGGCATTTGCGCACGCACCACGGAATGTGGATGTACAGCGCCAGGGGCGGCAGATGGGGCAGGGCCGCCCGGGGTGTTTGCGCGCCACCGTGAATCAGCGGCTGCGCAGAGGTGTTCTGGGTCATTTCAAACCCAGGCGCTGGCGCAGTAATGCCATGGCGCGGGCGCGGTGGCTGATTTGGTTCTTGTCGGCCGGGCTCAGTTCGGCGCTGGAGACATTGCGCTCCGGCACCCAGAACAGCGGGTCATAGCCAAACCCATGCTCACCGCTGGCGGCCTGCAGAATGCGCCCGTGCCACAAGCCTTCGCACAGGATCGGCAACGGGTCATCGGCATGTCGCACCAGGGCCAGCACGCAGACGAACTGCGCACCACGCTCAGCCTCCGGTACGTCCTTGAGCGCGTCGAGCAGCTTGGCGTTGTTGGCTGCGTCGCCCTTGCCGTCGGCGTAACGGGCCGAGTAGATGCCAGGGGCGCCGCCGAGAAAGTCCACGGCCAGGCCCGAATCATCCGCCAGGGCTGGCAGGCCAGAGATACGTGCGGCATTGCGGGCCTTGAGGATGGCATTCTCGACGAACGACAGGCCGGTCTCTTCCGGTTCGACCTGGCTGAACTCACCGATCGAACGCAGTTGCACTGACTCACCGAGCATGGCCTGCAGTTCTTTGAGTTTGCCGGCGTTGTGGCTGGCGAGTACGAGTTGGGTAAGGTTCATCATTGGGCCGGGAACAGTTCTTGGTTGAATTGGAAGCCGTGGGCCTTGCCGCCGGTTTCAACATTGATGGTGAAGGTCTTGTATTCCCGTTGCGTCACGGTGTAAGGCGCGAGGTAGCTGATGCCGCCTTTCTCTTCGATCTGCTTGAACGTCAGGATCTCGCTCTTGCCACCCAGGTCCTTGATGGTACCGGTGACTTGCGCGGCCACTGGGCTTACGCCCTTGATCACGGTCACGTTGATCAACCCCTTCTCCTTGCTGCGCACCACGCCGACTTTCTGGGCGGTCTCGGGTGGCAGGAAGCTTGAGGTGAAGGTGTTGTAATGAACGGTGATATCGCCAAAGTCTTTTTTGCGATTAGCGTCGATAGTGTCGGCGGCCATGGCGCTGGCGCCCAGGCATGCGGTCAATAGAAAAATAGCCAAACGACTCATGAACGTCCCTCTTGAAGATGATTAGACGGCAACTTTGTGGTCGGTCAGGCCAGGACTGCTGACCCGGTAAATACCAATTTCGCCCAACAGGTTGGGCCATAGCTTACTCGCCCAGCCGTGGCGGTGCTGTTGATCGACGGCAAGGCGGTTGATCACCTTGGCTTCACGCTCGCCACACAGGGCTTCGAAGTCTTCGAAGGTGCAAAAGTGGATGTTCGGCGTGTTGTACCAGGTGTACGGCAGGAAGTCGGAGACCGGCATGCGCCCCTTGGTGGCCAGGTACCAGCGGCAGCGCCAGTGGCCAAAGTTGGGGAAGGTGATGATGCATTGGCGGCCCACGCGCAGCATTTCGTCGAGAATGCGGTCCGGGTAGTGCACCGCTTGCAGGGCTTGGGTCATCACCACGATATCGAAGCTGTTGCTGGCAAAGTTGCCCAGGCCCTTGTCCAGGTCCTGCTCGATCACGTTGATGCCCTTGGCCACGCACTGGGCGATGTTGTCCGGGTCGTTTTCCAGGCCGTAGCCGGTGACTTGCTTGTGATCGCGCAGCCAGCTCAGCAGTTCGCCGTCGCCGCAGCCCAGGTCGAGCACGCGGCTGCCGGCGGGGATCCAGTCTTGGATGATTTCCAGGTCGGCTCTCATGGCGTTCTCACAAAGTAATGCGGTTCATGTAGTTACTGAACGCCTGCAGGTAGCGTGGGATCGGAATCAGGAAGGCGTCGTGGCCTTGCGGTGCATCGATCTCCAGGTAGCAGACGTCTTTCTTGGCGGCCATCAGGGCATCCACCAGCTCACGGGAGCGTGCCGGCGAAAAGCGCCAGTCGGTGGTGAACGACATCACGCAGAACTTGGCCGTGGCGTGCTCGAAGGTTTTTGCCAGGTCGTCATCGTGGTTGGCGGCCGGGTCGAAGTAGTCCAGGGCCTTGGTCATCAGCAGGTAGGTGTTGGCGTCAAAGCGCCCCGAGAATTCCTCGCCCTGATAACGCAGGTAGCTTTCCACCTGGAACTCGACGCTGTGGAAGTCGTAGTTGAGCTTCTCGCTCTTGAGGCCACGGCCGAATTTCTCACCCATGGAATCGTCGGACAGGTAGGTAATGTGGCCGACCATCCGCGCCAGCATCAAGCCACGCTTGGGGATCACGCCCGCTTCCTGGAACGAACCGCCGTGGAACTCGGGGTCGGTGAGGATCGCCTGGCGCGCCACTTCGTTGAAGGCGATGTTCTGCGCCGACAACTTGGGCGCCGAGGCGATAGCCAGGCAATGACGCACGCGGTCCGGGTAAGTGATGGTCCATTGCAGGGCCTGCATGCCGCCCAGGCTGCCGCCAATCACGGCGGCCCACTGGCTGATGCCCAGTAGGTCGGCCAGGCGTGCCTGGCTGTGCACCCAGTCCTCTACCGTCAGCACCGGGAAGTCGGCGCCGAATGGTTTGCCGGTTTCCGGGTTGAGGCTGCTGGGGCCGGTGGAGCCGTTGCAGCCGCCGAGGTTGTTCAGGCTGACCACAAAGAACTTGTTGGTGTCGATGGGCTTGCCGGGGCCGATGCAACTGTCCCACCAGCCGGGCTTGCGGTCGTCAACGCTATGGAAACCGGCGGCGTGATGATGGCCGGACAAGGCATGGCAGATCAGCACGGCGTTGCTCGCCGTGGCGTTCAGTTGGCCATAGGTTTCGTAGATCAGGTCGTAGGCTGGCAACGAACGGCCGCAGGCCAGGGCCAGGGGTTCGCTGAAATGCGCCACTTGTGGCACGACCAGTCCAACAGAATCGGGGGGGAAGGCAGCTGGCATCGACCCTGCTCTCGTTTAAATGAGGCGTAAGTCTAAAGAGCGGGGACCCTAGCGGCAAGCAAAGGTCGGGGGTAAGCGTGATCGTTCCCACGCTCCGCGTGGGAATGCCTCTTGGGACGCTCTGCGTCCTGCCCTGGTGACGCGGAGCGTCACGGGCTGCATTCCCACGCAGAGCGTGGGAACGATCAGCACAAGCCAGCCCGCCATAAGGGTATGGCGGTCAGATCAGGCCAAACAACTCTTTTGGCATGTAGGCAAAGTAGGCCAGGCGTGGAATCACCCAGCTTTGCAGCAGCTGAATCACGATAAACGCGAAGATCGGCGAGATATCCAGGCCACCCAGGTTCGGGATCAGGCGACGGAAGGGTGCCAGCACGGGTTCGGTGATTTGAGCCACCAACTCGGCACCCGGGCTACGGCTGCCGGGTGCGACCCAGGAGAGAATCACGCTGATGATCATCGACCAGAAAATGATCTTCAGGAACAGCGAGAAAATCCCGATCAGGCCCCATGGCAACAGCAGCACGGTGAAGGCCTGGTAGCCATTGAGCATCAGGATCACCACGAACAGCAAAATCTGCAGCAACAGCGCCAGCACCAGCGACGACATGTCCAGGCCGAACAGGCTCGGGATCACCCGGCGCAGCGGCTTGAGCAGCGGTTGGGTGGCCTTCACCACGAACTGGCACAGCGGGTTGTAGAAGTTTGCACGCACCAGTTGCAGGATAAAGCGCATCAGCACGATCAGCAGGTACAGGCTGCCCAGGGTCTGGATGATGAAAATGGCAGCGTCATTGATTCCGAGCATGTTTGATTACCTTGGTAAGGGACGACTATTTGCCCAGTTGCTCAGCCATCTCGGCTGAACGATGTGCGGCGGCACCCAGTGCTGTTTCCACCAGGGCTTCAAAGCCCCCGGCCTGGAACGACTCGATAGCCGCTTGTGTGGTACCGCCCGGCGAGGTGACGCGACGGCGCAGTTCGGCGGCATCCACCTCGCTGCCGACCGCCATTTTCGCGGCGCCCAGGGCGGTTTGTTCGGCCAGTTGCTCGGCCACGTCGTGGGGCAGGCCCAGCTTGACGCCGGCGGCCGTCATGGCCTCGATCAACAGGAAGAAGTAGGCCGGGCCGCTGCCGGAGACGGCGGTGACCGCATCCAGTTGCTGTTCCTGCTCCAGCCACACGGCGATGCCCACCGCAGACAGCAGTTCCTGGGCCTGGTCACGTTGCTGTGCGGTCACTTCGCCAGTGGCATACAAACCGCTGACGCCCTGGCGCAGCAGCGCCGGGGTGTTGGGCATGCAGCGCACAATGGGCTGGGCGCCGAGCCAGTTGGTCATGCTGGCGCAGGTGATGCCAGCGGCAATCGACACCACCAGTTGATGGGGTTGCAGGCTCGGGCGCAGGCTCTCGCACACGGCCTTCATGGCCTGGGGCTTGACCGCCAGCACGATTACATCGACGCCGTGGATGGCCTCGGCGTTATCGGCGAAGGTTTTTATGCCGTGTTCGGCGCTGACGCGCTCGCGGGTCTCGGCGCCCGGGTCGCTGGCGCGGATCTGCTCGGCGTCCAGGCCCTTGGCCCGCAGGCCACCGATCAGGCTGGCCGCCATGTTACCGGCGCCGATAAAGGCAATACGCGTGTTGCTCATGACAGGTCCTTATTTCGAGGGATGTCAGCCATTTCACGGCTGGCCGTAGTCGCGGGCGCCAAACAGGGCGGTACCGATCCGCACCCAGGTGGCGCCTTGGGCAATGGCCGACTCAAGGTCGTGGCTCATGCCCATGGAAAGTGTGTCCAGCGCCAGGTTCAAGCTGGCTTGCAAGTCGCGCACCGTGGCGAACGCCGCATCCTGTTCGGCCCGATCTTCAGTCGGCTCGGGAATCGCCATCAAGCCCCGCAGCTTCAAGCGCGGCAGGGCGCTGATCGCAGTGGCCAGGGCCGGCAGGTCGGCGGGTGTGCAGCCGGACTTGCTGGCTTCGCCACTGACATTGACCTGGATGCAGATATTGAGCGGCGGCAGGTCGGCCGGGCGTTGTTCGGACAGGCGTTGTGCGATTTTCAGGCGGTCCACGGAATGCACCCAAGCGAAGTGCTCGGCGATGGCGCGAGTCTTGTTCGATTGAATGGGGCCGATGAAGTGCCAACTCAAGGGCAGGTCGGTTAATTCCGCCTGTTTGCCCAGGGCTTCCTGCAGGTAGTTTTCACCAAAGTCGCGCAGCCCGGCAGCGTAGGCTTCACGCACCGCCTGCGCGGGTTTGGTCTTGCTCACGGCCAGCAGGTGGATGCTGCTTGCGTCACGTTGCACGGCGTCGGCTGCGGCGCGGATGCGCTGGCTAACCAGGCCGATGTTGTCTGCTATCGTCGACATTCAAGATGCGCCCGTGGATATGGAGTCCGCGGCATTCTACTGGAAATGGAAAGCCCTATGGATATCACGCAATTGCTGACGGCCAGCGTAAGCCGAGGCGCCTCAGACCTGCATCTGTCAGCCGGCCTGGCACCGATGCTGCGCATTGATGGCGAGGTTTGGCCCCTGGATGGGCCGGCGCTGAACGCTACCCAGGTGGTCGACTTATTGAGCCCTTTGCTGAATAAACATCAACAAAAGGATTTCGAAACATCTCTTGAAACGGATTTTGCCTTCGAGTTGCCGGGTGTGGCCCGCTTCCGGGCGAACGTATTTCGCCAGGATCGCGGCGTGGGTGCGGTGTTCCGGGCTATTGCGACTGAGGTCCAGAGCCTGGAAGCGTTGGGATTGGGCGAGGTGTTCCAGCGAATCGCCCGCCTTCCTCGCGGCCTGGTGCTGGTGACCGGGCCCACCGGCTCCGGCAAATCCACGACCCTGGCGGCGATGATCGACGACCTCAACCGGCATCGACGCCAGCATATCCTCACGCTGGAAGACCCCATCGAGTTTATCCACAGGCCGAAAATGGCCCTGGTCAACCAGCGCCAGGTGCATCGCGACACCCACAGTTTCTCGGTGGCCCTGCGTTCAGCCCTGCGCGAAGACCCGGACGTGATCCTGGTGGGTGAACTGCGTGACCTGGAAACCATCCGCCTGGCGCTGACGGCGGCAGAGACCGGGCACCTGGTGTTTGGCACCTTGCACACCTCGTCGGCGGCAAAGACGGTAGACAGGCTGGTGGACGTCTTCCCGGCCGGGGAGAAGGCGATGGTCCGCTCGATGCTGTCGGAGTCGCTGCAGGCGGTGGTGTCTCAGGTGCTGGTGAAGAAGGTGGGCGGCGGGCGCGTGGCCGCCCATGAAATCATGCTGGGCACCCCGGCGATTCGTAACTTGATTCGCGAAGACAAGGTGGCGCAGATGGTTTCGGCGATTCAGACCGGTGGGGCGTTGGGGATGAAGACTCTGGATATGAGTTTGAAGGCGTTGGTCGGCGCGGGAGTGATTAGCCGGGAAGAGGCGCGGGAGAAGGCGAGGGTGCCTGGGGACATCTAGATCGGCAGGCAGGCCCGGAAACAAATGTGGGAGCGGGCTTGCTCGCGAATACGGTGTGTCAGGCAACGAATAGGCTGACTGATCTACCGCATTCGCGAGCAAGCCCGCTCCCACATTTTCTACTGCATTGCAGTGTTAACTCAGCGCTGCACGATCCGCAGGTTGCTGTTCTGCTCTTTAGGCAGTACCCGCTTGGCAATCACGTAGTTCTTGTTCCAGAACGGCTTTTTCAGCGTGTCGATGCTCACCGACTTGCCACGGCGCGGTGCGTGGATAAAGCGGTCGTTGCCCAGGTAGATGGCAACGTGGTTGACCTGGCGGCTCTTGAGCTTGAAGAACAACAGGTCGCCCGGTTTGAGGTCCTTGCGGTCAACCTTCAACCCATGGCCGGCCGCCATGGCGTTGGAGGTACGGGGCAGGTCCACTGCTTTTACATCGTTAAATGCATATTTCACCAGCCCGCTGCAGTCGAACCCTTTACTTGGGCTGCTGCCGCCCCAACGATAAGGTGTACCGAGCACGTTGACGGCACGGCTCAAGACGTTGCTGCTTTGCTTGGTGTTCACGGCCAGTTGGGTGGAAAGCGCTTTGCCGTTGACCTTGCTCAGTTGAGTCGGGCGGCTGACGGTTGGCTTTGCCGATTTGGCAGTGCTGGGCGTGCTATGGACTTTAGGGGTGAAACCGTTAACGTTCGGAAGTCGTTGCTCACGATTGGTGGCGTGGGCGGCCAGTGGCATTAATAGGCAAATGGTTAGCCATGTCTTGAAAAATGGTCGCATTAGGCGTGGCTCTTATGGGTTTGCGCGCAACTTTATAACAGCTTTTTGTGCTGTTCTCAGGCCGTTTGTCGACTGAACCTTGGGGTCAAACTCAGGAAAAACGCGACGATTCGCCGCAATTGTCCTACACAAGGCAGGTGGCACAAGGCTTTGAGGGCAGGAAGATACCATTTACCGTACGTCGGGCGCCCGTAAAAAAGTCACAAAGAAAATGAAAAAATTTATCTATCGAAGCAAAAGAGGTCCTTCATGAACACCTATCAACAGGTTGGTCAGCAGCACGATACCCACAGTAAGGCGATTGGTTACCTGCTGTGGATTTTCGGTTTTACCGGGGCTCATCGCTTTTATTACGGCAAGCCCGTGACCGGTACAATCTGGTTTTTCACTTTCGGCTTGTTCGGCATTGGCTGGCTGATCGACTTGTTCCTGATCCCGGCCATGGACCGTGAAGCCGACCTGCGGTTTACCGCTGGGCCGATTGAATACAACGTGGCCTGGATTCTGTTGGCGTTCCTGGGGGTGTTTGGTGTGCACCGCATGTATCAGGGCAAATGGATCACCGGCCTGATCTACCTGCTGACCGGCGGTTTGTTCCTGGTCGGGGTGCTGTATGACTTCTGGACGTTGAACACGCAGATCTCGATCCGCAATGCCGAGCGCAACAGCGGCCGCTGAATTCCTAGGCATACACATAAGCAAGTGTGGGAGCGGGCTTGCTCGCGAATGCAGTAGATCAGTCAAATAAATGTCGACTGACACTCCGCATTCGCGAGCAAGCCCGCTCCCACAGTTTTTAGCGTGCCCGCATCAAGCCTGGTAGCTGATCCGCCCATCCATCAAGGTATACCGCACCGTCGCCGGCAGGCTGTGGCCGATGAACGGGCAGTTTTCGCCCTTGGACAACCAACGCTCCCCGGCCACCGTCGAGCTTGCCAGGTCGAACAGCACCAGGTCCGCCGGTGAGCCCACCGCCAACTGGCCCGCCGGCAAGCGCAGGGCTTCGGCCGGGCCGGTGCTCAGGCGTGCCAGCAGTGTCGGCAGGTCCAGCAAGCCGTCTTCGACCAGCGTCATCGCCAATGGCAGCAACAACTCCACACTGCTGATGCCCGGCTCGGTCGCGCCAAACGGTGCCAGCTTGGCGTCTCGCTCGTGAGGTTGGTGATGGCTGGAAATCGCCGACACCACACCCGACTTCACCGCCGCACGCAAACCGTCACGGTCTGCCTTGGTGCGCAGCGGGGGCTGTACGTGGTACAGGCTAGAGAAGTCGATCAGCGCCTCATCCGTCAGGATCAGTTGGTACAGGGCGACATCGGCCGTTACCCGCAAGCCACGGGCCTGGGCCTGGGCGATCAGGGCCACGCCCCGGGCGCTGGTCAACTGGCTGAAATGCGCACGCACGCCGCTTTGTTCCACCAGCAACAGGTCGCGGGCGAGAGCCACGGTTTCTGCGGTTTCCGGAATGCCCGGCAGGCCGAGGAAGCTGGCCACTGCGCCTTCATGGGCTAGGCCGCCTTCGGCCAGGTCGTGGTCCTGGGAGTGGAAGATCACCGTCAAGTCGAAGGTGGCCGCGTATTCCAGGGCGCGGCACAAGGTGCGTGTGCTGCGAAAGCTTTCCAGGCCATTGCCGAAGGCCACGCAACCGGCGTCACGCAGGGCGATCAGTTCGGCAAGTTGTTCGCCATCCAGGCCCTTGCTCAAGGCGCCAATGGGAAACACTTTGCAATTGCCGGCTTCGCGGGCGCGGTCCAGGATCAGCTCGGTCACAGCCGACGTGTCCAGCACCGGCTTGGTATTGGGTGGGCAGCACAGGCTGGTCACGCCACCGGCGGCGGCGGCCTGGGTTTCGCTGGCGATGCTGCCTTTGCGGCTGTAGCCCGGCTCGCGCAGGGCGACATTCAGGTCCACCAGCCCAGGCGCGGCCACCAGGCCCTTGGCATCGATGCTTTGGCCGGCGTTGAAGCCTGCGGGGGCGGCGCCGATGGCGACGATCTTGCCGGCGTCCAGGTGAATATCGGTAACTTGGTCCAGGCCACTGGCCGGGTCGATGACTCGGGCGCCGAGAATGCTGAGCTTCACTGGGCCTGCTCCTGCTCGAATTGACGTTGCGCGGTTTGCCCGCTCATGGCCATGGACAGCACGGCCATGCGCACGGCGATGCCGTAGGTCACTTGGTTGAGAATCACCGATTGCGGGCCGTCGGCCACCGCCGACTCAATTTCCACGCCACGGTTGATCGGCCCCGGGTGCATCACGATGGCATCCGGCTTGGCCTTGGCCAGGCGCGCGGTGGTCAGGCCGAACAGGCGGTAGAACTCACCTTCGCTGGGCAACAAGCCCCCGGCCATGCGCTCGCGTTGCAGGCGCAGCATGATCACCACGTCCACATCCTTGAGGCCCTCGGCCATGTCGGTGTAGACCTTCACGCCATACTGTTCGATACCGATGGGCAACAAGGTTTTGGGCGCGATCACGCGGATATCCGGGCAACCCAGGGCCTTGAGGGCCAGCATGTTCGAACGTGCTACCCGCGAATGCAGGATGTCGCCGACGATGGCCACCGAGAGGTTTTCAAAGCTGCCTTTGTGCCGACGAATGGTGAGCATGTCGAGCATGCCCTGGGTCGGGTGCGCGTGACGGCCGTCGCCGCCATTGATGATCGCCACGTTCGGGCACACATGCTCAGCAATGAAGTGCGCAGCGCCGGAGTCGCCGTGGCGTACCACGAACATGTCGGCCGCCATGGCTTCCAAGTTGCGCAGGGTGTCGAGCAGGGTTTCGCCTTTGCTCGCCGACGAGGTGGACACGTTCAGCGTGATCACATCGGCCGACAGCCGCTGGGCCGCCAGTTCAAAGGTGGTGCGGGTGCGGGTGGAGTTCTCGAAGAACACGTTGCAGATGGTTTTACCGCGCAACAGCGGGACTTTCTTCACCGCCCGGCCACCGACTTCCAGGAATGAGTCGGCGGTATCGAGGATTTCGGTGAGCAGTTCGCGGGGCAAACCGTCGAGGGACAAGAAGTGTTGCAACTGGCCCTGAGCATTGAGCTGCAGCGGGCGCTTGGCATCTAGAGGCGTCATCGCGGGGACTCTGTACAAGGCGGTTTAAAGGGCAAGGTCTTGCAGTTCGAGTTCGAGCGGCGTGGGACCGGACAATTTTACCCGCTGCTGGGGTGCAAGCGACAGGGTGGCGCCTACGACGTCCGGGCTGATCGGCAGCTCGCCAGCGTCCAGGTCCAGCAGGCACACCAGGGTCACGCTGGCCGGGCGGCCATAGTCGAACAGCTCGTTCATGGCGGCGCGGATGGTGCGGCCGCTCATCAGCACGTCGTCGATCAGTACCAAGTGCTGGCCTTCGATCTCGAAGGGCAGGGCCGAAGGGCGCACTTGTGGGTGCAGGCCGTTCTGGCTGAAATCGTCGCGGTAGAAGGACACGTCCAGGGTGCCCAGGGGCGAATCACTGCCCAGTTCTTTGAGCAGCGCCTGGGCCACCCACACGCCACCGGTGCGTATGCCGATAAAACGCGGTTCGCTGATGGCACGGTGTTCCAGGTGCGCCTTGAGGCGTATCGCCATCTGGCTGATCAGTTCGGCAGGGTTCGGCAAGCTCATGGTGGCTCCTTGTTAAGTGTGTAGGAGCGAGCTTGCTCGCGAAAAACGTCAACGATAACGCGTGAAAACCTGGAAGTGCGCGGTGCCTGTGAGTTCTTCGCGAGCAAGCTCGCTCCTACAAAAACGGCATAGCAGCAAGCCGCGTCAGTCAGGATTCAAATAAAGCGGTGTTTTCATCCAGCCAGCCCTGCAACAGCAAGGCGGCGGCGATGGCGTCCACCGGGTTGTCGCGATAACTGCCCTTTTGCCCGCCACGGTCACGGCGCTCACCCTTGGCTTCAAAGGTGGTGAGGCGTTCGTCGTGGGTATAGAAGGGCAGGTTGTAGCGGCCATTGAGGCGGCGTGCGAACTTCTCGGCGCGCAGGCACATGTCACTGGGGGTGCCATCCATGTTCAGGGGCAGGCCGACCACCACCGCGTCAGGCTTCCACTCTTTGATGAGGGCTTCGACCTGGTTCCAGTCCGGCACGCCGTTCTGGGCCTTGAGGGTGCACAGCTCGCGGGCCTGGCCGGTGATGACCTGGCCAACTGCTACGCCGATCTGCTTGGTGCCGTAGTCAAAACCGAGGATCAGACGCAAAGCCATCAGGCGTGCCCCGCCTGGCTGGTCAGCAGGCTGAGGTTGACCCGCAGCTTGGCCGCGGCCGCTTCCAGGCGCAGTTCGCTGGCGGTGTTGAACAGGATGTCAGCGTCGAAGGGGCAGGTCAGCCAGGCATTGCTGGCCAGTTCGGCCTCCAGCTGCCCGGCTTCCCAACCGGCGTAGCCCAGGGTGATCACACTTTGCTCAGGGCCGACGCCGTCGGCGATGGCGAACAGCACGTCCTGGGACGTGGACAGTGACACGCCTTCAAGGTCTACCGTGGCCTGATACTTCGGCCCGGTGGGGTGCAAGACAAAACCGCGATCGGTCTGCACCGGCCCGCCGATGTAGATCGGCACATGCTGGCAGCTTGCCGGCGGGTCGATTTCCGGGCGCAGTTGCTCAAGGATATCGGCCAGGTTCAGCTCCTGCGGGCGGTTGACCACCAACCCCATGGCACCATTGGCCGTGTGCTCGACGATGTAGGTCAAGGTCTGCGCAAAGTTCGGGTCGGCCATATGGGGCATGGCGATCAGGAATTGGTGCTTGAGGTAAGTCGGGCTGACGTTTTTCATGTCCGCTAGTGTGGCGTTGGAGGGGCGAACTGACAAGTGCGGGCGCGAGCCTGATCGCTGATCGTTCCCACGCTCCGCGTGGAAATGCATCCCGGGGCGCTCCGCGCTCCAAGAGCAGACGCAGAGCTTCCATGGCGGCATTCCCACGCGGAGCGTGGGAACGATCTGTGCGATCAGTTACTGGACAACCGATCGCCCTTGGCGAACCGCCAGGTGCGGATGATTTCCAGGCGGTCCACGTCGTTCAAGTCGCCGCTGAACGGCGCAAAGGGCGCGGCCAGCCGTACGATGCGTTGCGCGGCCTGGTCCAGCAGCGGCTGGCCGGAGGACTCCAGCACCTGCACTTCATACAGCGAGCCGTCACGGTTGATCGACACCAGTAAGCGCAAATTGCCATAAATCTGCTGGCGCCGCGCCTCGTCCGGGTAGTTGAGGTTGCCAATGCGTTCGACCTTCTTGCGCCACTCGTCTTTATACCAGGCGCCTTTGTCGCGCATGGTTGAGGCGGCGTTCAGGCGGTAGATGCGCGGGCGCTTGGCATACAGCTGTTGCTCGTGGGCCAGTTCGGCTTCCAGGCTGGAAATTTCGTCGGACAACGTCGAGCTGTCGAACGTCGGCGCAGGTTTCACCGGTTCGGGCTTGGGTTCGGTCTTGGCCTTTTCGCGCTGGGTCGGGGCTTTTTGCGGCTTGGGCGCGACGGTGGCTACCGCAGCCTTGGGCGCGGCCTGCTTGACCTCGGGCTTGGACGCCGGCGGCGGGGTGACCTTCTTGACCTGGTTGTCGTGGAAGGGCGCCACTTCGGTGGTCTTGGGCACGGCTTTCTTGTCGAGGGTGCCGCTGCCCTGCTGGTTGTCTTGGGCGAGAAAGTCAGCCTTTTCGGGCTTCTTTTCGCTCTTGAACGTGGCAAGGGTGATTTCCAGGGTCTTGGTAATCTGCTTGGGTTCGACCAGGGTGAACCCCACGCCCAGGAGCAGGGCGAGGTGAATCAGCGCAGCGAGGAACAGGGTAAAACCGAGACGATCAGCCGGGCGCACGCCGTTATGGGTGAATTCGGGGGGCAGATCGGACGGGAGTGTCATGACAAGAAAACCAACATCGCGCGTTTCACAGGTGGCGCATGATAACGCAATGTTGGTGTGTGTCCGGCTGTTCTATGTCACTTGGCTTTTAGCTTGCGCTCAATGGCGGCCATCAGCATTTCGCCGATGTTCGTGCCAAATGCATTGTCGATCTCGCGAATACAGGTCGGGCTGGTGACGTTGATTTCAGTGAGGTTCTCACCAATTACGTCGAGTCCGACAAACAGCAGGCCTTTTTCCCGCAGGGTCGGGCCGACTTGAGCGGCGATCCAGCGGTCCTTGTCCGACAACGGCCGCGCTTCACCGCGACCACCGGCGGCCAGGTTGCCACGGGTCTCGCCGGCTGCCGGGATACGCGCCAGGCAATAATCCACCGGCTCGCCGTCGATCATCAGGATGCGCTTGTCACCGTCCTTGATCGCCGGCAGGTAGGCCTGCCCCATGATCTGCTGGGTGCCCAGGGCGGTCAGGGTTTCGAGGATCACCGACAGGTTCGGGTCGCCTGCGCGGTGACGGAAGATCGAGGTGCCGCCCATGCCGTCCAGCGGCTTGAGGATCACATCGCCATGCTTGGCGGCGAATTCACGCAGTACGTCGGCGCGGCGGCTGACCACGGTCGGTGGCGTGCACTGCGGGAACAGGGTGGCGAACAGCTTTTCATTGCAATCGCGCAGGCTTTGCGGCTTGTTGACGATCAACACGCCAGCCCGTTCGGCCTGCTCCAGCAGGTAGGTGGAGTACACAAACTCCATGTCGAACGGCGGGTCCTTGCGCATCAGGATCACGTCGAGGTCGCTCAGGGGGCTGTCGATTTCGTCCGAAAGCTCGAACCACTTCTCAGGGTTGGCGAACACCTGCAGCGGGCGCATGCGTGCGCGGGCCTCGCCGTCACCCTGGTAAAGATCGCGCTGCTCCATATAGAACAAGGTCCAGCCGCGGGCCTGGGCGGCCAGGAGCATGGCCAGCGAACTGTCCTTTTTATAGGAAATGCTGGCGATAGGGTCCATGACAATGCCGACGCGAACGCTCATGGGGATTTCCTCTAGCAAATTAGGGCGCATAAAAGTGGCGTCAGAGTGGCGCTGCGGCTGTTGTGGGTCAAGGAAAAACCACTGGGCGGGTGCCTCGATAGATTGCGCCAGGAGACTGTGCTAAAAAGGCTGGCACGGCGCAGCAGCCCTTGTATTCCAAGGCTTGCGGCGTTCATCCTGTGCAACATCAGGCAGTACACACCGAAAACCGATTCGCTGTGGCGATGGTAGAGCAGATATGGAACAGCATTCCAACGCCTTGAAGGTGATGGTGATCGACGATTCGAAGACGATCCGCCGCACCGCCGAGACGCTGTTGAAGAACATGGGGTGCGAGGTCATCACGGCGATCGACGGTTTCGACGCCCTGGCCCGTATTGTCGATCATCACCCGCACATTATCTTTGTCGACATCATGATGCCGCGCCTGGATGGCTACCAGACCTGCGCCCTGGTGAAGAACAACCCGGCGTTCAAATCGATCCCGGTGATCATGCTGTCCTCCAAGGACGGCCTGTTCGACAAGGCCAAGGGGCGCATCGTGGGTGTCGATCAGTTTTTGACCAAGCCTTTCAGCAAGGAAGAACTGCTGGGGGCGATCAAGGCCTATGTGCCTGGGTTCGCCGCAGTAGAACAAGCACACTGACGCCGCCTCACGAGGGCCGGCGCCGACCAATGTAGCGGGGAAAACCATGGCACGTGTTCTGATCGTCGACGATTCGCCGACCGAAATGTACAAACTCACCGGCATGCTGGAAAAGCATGGCCACCAGGTGCTCAAAGCCGAAAACGGCGCGGATGGCGTGGCCCTGGCCCGCCAGGAAAAACCCGACGCCGTGCTGATGGATATCGTGATGCCTGGCCTCAATGGCTTCCAGGCCACGCGCCAGTTGTCCAAGGAGCCGGAAACCAACGGTATCCCGATCATCATCATTACCACCAAAGACCAGGAAACCGACAAGATCTGGGGCGCGCGCCAGGGCGCCAAAGACTACCTGACCAAGCCGGTGGATGAAGAAACCCTGATTGCCACCCTGAACAAGGTGCTGGCCGGCTAAGGCTTGCGATCATGACCGAGTCGCAAACCGCCTTCGAGCTGCTGCTGGACATCGACCGCCGCTGCCGCTTGCTGGCCGCGGACCTGCCGTCCCAGGAAACGCGCCTGCAACGCTGGAGCGGCATCGCTTTCCGTGTAGGGTCAAACGCCTACGTGGCGCCCATGGGCGAAGTCGCCGAGGTGTTGCATGAGCCGCGCTGCACCTTGATGCCGGGGGTCAAGCCCTGGGTCAAAGGCGTGGCCAACCTGCGCGGGCGCTTGCTGCCGGTGATGGACCTGGGCGGTTTCCTGGGCCTTGAGTTATCCAAGGCGCGCAAGCAACGGCGGGTGCTGGTGGTGGAGTTCAACGACCTGTTTGTCGGGCTGCTGGTAGACGAGGTGGTAGGCATGCAGCATTTCCCATTGGACGCCTGGGTGGCCAGCACCGCCTCGAGCGCGCCGTTTATTCAGGGCCAGTTCGACGGCGACCCGCAGTGGCAGGTCTTCAGCCCCTTCGCCCTGGCCCAGGCCCCTGGCTTCATGGATGTTGCCGCATGAGCACCGCTACTACGCCCAAACCCCAGGCCGCTTCGCGCAGCCGTTCGCAGATCATCGTGCTGTTTATTGCCTTGATCGTGTTCATCATGTTGCTGTTCGCCAACTTCGCGTACCTCAACACCCAGTCCACCTACGACAAACAGTACATCGGCCACGCCGGTGAGCTGCGCGTGCTGTCCCAGCGCATTGCCAAGAACGCCACCGAAGCTGCCGCGGGGAAAGCGGCGGCGTTCAAGCTGCTGGGCGATGCGCGCAATGATTTTGCCCAACGCTGGGGCTACCTGAAAAAAGGTGACCCGCAAACCGGTTTGCCGGCGGCGCCCAGTGCGGTGCGCGCTGAAATGCGGGCGGTGCAGACCGGCTGGGAGGCGCTGCTGAAAAACACCGACGCGATCCTGGCCAGCGAGCAGACCGTGTTGTCGTTGCACCAAGTGGCGGCGACTCTGGCCGAAACCGTGCCGCAACTGCAGATCGAGTCGGAAAAGGTCGTGGATAGCCTGCTGCAACGCGGCGCCCCGGCCAGCCAGGTGGCCTTGGCCCAACGCCAATCGCTGCTCGCCGAACGTATCCTGGGGGCGGTCAACACCGTGCTGGCGGGGGATGAAACCGCGGTGCAGGCCGCCGATGCTTTCGGCCGCGATGCCAACCGTTTTGGCGTGGTGCTCAATGGTATGCTCAACGGCAACCCTGGGCTGCGTATCACCCAGGTCGAAGACCCGGACGCCCGGGCGCGGCTGGCGGACATTGCCGAGCTGTTCGAATTTGTCTCCGGCTCCGTGGATGAAATTCTCGAGACCTCGCCGCAGTTGTTCCAGGTGCGCGCCTCGGCGAGCAATATTTTCAACCTGTCGCAAACCCTGCTCGATGAAGCCTCGCACCTGGCCACCGGTTTTGAAAACCTTGCCAGCGGGCGCAGTTTGGACACCATCGGCGGTTACGTGCTGGGCTTGCTGGCGTTGGCCTCGATCATCCTGATCGGCCTGGTCATGGTGCGCGAGACCAACCGCCAACTGCATGAAACCGCGCAGAAGAACGAGCGCAACCAGAACGCGATCATGCGCCTGCTGGATGAAATCGAAGACCTGGCCGACGGCGACCTTACCGTCACCGCCTCGGTCACCGAAGACTTTACCGGCACCATCGCAGACTCCATCAACTATTCCGTGGACCAACTGCGCGACCTGGTCGCCACCATCAACCTCACCGCTGGGCAGGTCGCGGGCGCGGTGCAGGACACCCAGGCTACCGCGATGCACCTGGCCCAGGCGTCGGAGCACCAGGCCCAGCAGATTGCCGAAGCGTCCACGGCGATCAACCAGATGGCGCAGTCCATCGACCAGGTATCGGCCAACGCGGCCGAATCCTCGGCGGTGGCTGAACGTTCGGTAGAGATCGCCAACAAAGGCAACGAGGTGGTGCACAACACCATCCACGGCATGGACAACATTCGCGAACAGATCCAGGACACCGCCAAGCGCATCAAGCGCCTGGGCGAGTCGTCCCAGGAAATTGGCGACATCATCAGCCTGATCGACGACATCGCCGACCAGACCAACATCCTCGCCCTCAACGCCGCGATCCAGGCCAGCATGGCCGGTGACGCCGGGCGCGGCTTTGCGGTGGTGGCCGATGAAGTGCAACGGCTGGCCGAACGCTCCTCGGCGGCCACCCGGCAGATCGAAACCCTGGTACGCACCATCCAGGCCGACACCAACGAAGCGGTGATCTCCATGGAACAGACCACCACCGAAGTGGTGCGCGGCGCGCGCCTGGCCCAGGACGCCGGGGTGGCACTGGAAGAGATCGAAGGTGTGTCCAAAACCCTGGCGGCGCTGATCCAGAGTATTTACAACGCGGCGCAGCAACAGACCTCATCGGCGGGGCAGATTTCCCTGACCATGAACGTGATCCAGCAGATCACCACGCAGACTTCGTCGGGTTCCACCGCCACCGCCGAAAGCATTGGTAACCTGGCGAAGATGGCCAGCCAGTTGCGCAGGTCGGTGTCAGGTTTCACCTTGCCGCCGCCCAAGCAGGTGGACGATTGAAATGCAATCAAAATGTGGGAGCGGGCTTGCTCGCGAATGCGGTATATCAGTCACCTGATCTATAAACTGACCCACCGCTTTCGCGAGCAAGCCCGCTCCCACATTGGATCTCCTCTTGATTTGAGATCTGAGTAACACACGCAACTCATGAATTCTAAGCGGAGCAGTTATGGTTGATCGGCACGACTACGTGGCCCTCGAATGGGTCAAGGGCGATATTGCCGAAACCCTGAAGCAGGCCCGGTCGGCCCTGGGCGCGTACGTTGAAACCCATGACGACGACGCCCTCAACGAATGCCTGGCCGGTATCCACCAGGTGCATGGCGCGCTGCAAATGGTCGAGTTCTACGGCGCGGCGCTGCTGGCCGAAGAGATCGAAGAACTGGCCCTTGCGCTCCAGGCCGGGCACGTCGGCCAGCGCGATGAAAGTATCCGCCTGCTGCAACAAGCCCTCGGCCAACTGCCGCTGTACCTCGACCGCGTGCACAGTGCCCGCCGCGACTTGCCGCTGGTGGTGCTGCCGCTGCTCAACGACCTGCGCAGCGCCCGTGGTGAAAGCCTGCTATCGGAAACCAGCCTGTTCAGCCCGCAACTGCTATCGATCGAGCCGTTGCCAGAGCAAGCCCTGGCCCAACGGGCAACGCCGGATCTGCATGAACAGTTGCGCCAATGGCGCCACCTGCTGCAACAAGCCCTTGCCGGGTTGCTGCGTGAAGACCACGGCCCCAGCAACCTGGAAGACATGGCGCGGGTGTTCGCACGCCTCGAAGCGCTGTGCCAGGGTGCGCCGCTGCTGCCGTTGTGGCAGGTCACCTCGGCGCTGGTCGAAGGCATGCTCACCGGCGTGGTCGCCAACAGCCCGGCGCTGCGCAGCCTGCTCAAGGCCAGCGATAAACAACTCAAGCGCTTGCTGGTTCAAGGCGTCAATGGCATCAACCAGCCGGCGCCGGACGAGTTGCTCAAGAGCCTGTTGTTCTACGTCGCCAAAGTGACCCGGCCGACGCCGCGTATGCAAAGCCTGAAGGAACGCTACGGCTTGGACGAAGCCTTGCCCGACAGCGCCGTGGTCGATGCTGAACGTGCGCGGCTGGCTGGGCCGGATCGCAATGCCATGGGCTCGGTGCTCGGGGCGTTGTGTGAGGAGCTGGTGCGGGTCAAGGAACGCCTGGATCTGTTCGTGCGCAGTGATCGCCAGCACACCCAGGACCTCGACCCGTTGCTGGCGCCATTGCGCCAGATCGCCGATACCCTCGCGGTGCTGGGTTTCGGCCAGCCACGCAAAGTGATCATCGACCAACTCGCGGTGG
Organism: Pseudomonas sp. FDAARGOS_380; assembly: GCF_002591235.1. Lineage (NCBI taxonomy): Bacteria > Pseudomonadati > Pseudomonadota > Gammaproteobacteria > Pseudomonadales > Pseudomonadaceae > Pseudomonas > Pseudomonas sp. FDAARGOS_380. The sequence continues at coordinate 2,309,089 of NZ_CP023969.1, forward strand.
TGTTGAGCCTGGTCCAGGGGCAGCGCGAACCCAATGACGCGGTGTTGATGGATGTGGCCGGTGCGCTGCTCTATGTCGAAGCGACGCTGGCCGGGATGATCGGCACCGTCGAACCGCAAAGCCGTGAAGACAGCCGTTTGCCCACCACCGACCTGACCCAGATTCACCAGCTGGTGATTCGCGAGTCGTGCCAGTGCCTGCGCCAAGCCAAGGAGCTGGTGATCGACTGCATCGAGGCCGACTGGGACCGTCAGCGCCTGGAATCCTTGCCCGAGCTGTTGAGCCAGGTACGCGGTGCCCTGGCGATGATTCCTTTGCCACGCGCCGCAAGTTTGATGCGCGGTTGCACCGACTACGTCGATGAGCAGTTGATGGTCAATGACGCCGCGCCTTCGGCGGCGCAACTGGGGCATTTCGCCGAGGTGGTCAGCAGCCTGGAGTACTACCTCGAACGCATGCTTCAAGACCCTGACGCGGCGGGCGAAAAAGTGCTGGAACTGGCCACCCAGGGCTTGAATGCATTGGGCTACCTGCCGGCGGAAAAACCCTGGCGCCAGGCCCTGGCCGCGCCCGAGGGGGCACTGTCCGAGGCCGCACCCAGCCAGTCCCAATTCGATGCGCTGGCGAGCCCAACCTCACGTCTCAACCCTCCGGCCTTGCAGCGTCCCGGCAGCCTGTTGCCGCCGCCGGCCGATGAAGAACCGATTGACGATGAGCTGCGCGAAGTCTTCCTTGAAGAAACCGATGAAGTCCTCGACGTGCTGCATCGCTACCTGCCCGACAGCGCGGACAAAACCGCCCAGGGCGAAATGCGCCGCGCCTTCCATACGCTCAAGGGCAGCGGCCGCATGGTGCGCGCCCTGGTGCTGGCCGAGCTGGCCTGGGCCGTGGAGAACCTGCTTAATCGCGTGCTGGAACGCAGCGTAGTCCTCGGACCTGAGGTGCAGCAGGTATTGGATGAGGCCGTGGCCCTGCTGCCGGAGCTGATCGCCGATTTTGCCACCGACGACCAACGCCAGCGCGATGAGGTCGATGCCTTGGCCGCCCGAGCCCATGCCCTGGCCAGTGGCGCCGTCACGTCGGCCACCGAGCCCCATGACCCGATGCTGCTGGAGATCTTCCGCAACGAAGCCCAAGGCCATCTGGACAGCCTCGAGTACTTCCTGCAACAGGCCGCCGAGCAGGTGCCGCTGCAGGTCAGCGATGAACTGCAACGCGCCTTGCACACCCTCAAGGGCAGCGCCTACATGGCCGGTGTGTTGCCCATCGCCGAACTGGCGCGCCCGCTGGATCACCTCACCCGTGAATACAAGGCCCACCGCTTGCCACTGGACACGGACGAAGTGGCGTTGCTACTTGAAGCACAACAGCTGTTCCAGCGCGGGCTGGGTGGCCTGGACCACAACCCCCTGGCGCCAATCAACGGCGCGGCTGACCTGATCAGCCGCACCCAGCGCCTGCTGGAGCATCAACTCGCCGCCTTGCTCGACGCGCCCACGGCCGGCCTGCGCGTCAAGCGTGACCCGCATTTGATCACCAACTTCCTGGCCCAGGGCATGGACATCCTGCTCGACGCCGAAAGCCTGCTGCGCCGCTGGCAGCAACACCCCGGCGACCGTCAGGAACTCACGGCGTTGCTGGACGAGCTGACCACCCTGGGCGAGGGCGCGCACCTTGCCGACCTGCACCCTATCGACGCGTTGTGCGAAGCCTTGCTCGACCTGTATGGCGCGGTAGAGGAAAGCAGCCTGGCGGTCAGCGCACGCTTCTTCCATGAGGCCGAACAGGCCCACGACGCGCTGATCAACATGCTCGACCAATTGGCCGCCGGCCAGGAAATCAGTCCCGCGCCCGCACGGCTGCAAGCGTTGCGCGAGTTGCTCGATGAAGCATTGGACCCGTCCGCCACTGGCCTGATCAAAAGCGACGGCAGCCGCGCCTTGAGTATTTCCGAATTGGGCGTGGCCACTGCGCAGTTGGATCACGCAACGGCGATGGACGACGAGATTGTCGAGATCTTCCTTGAAGAGGCCGTAGACATCCTCGACAGCGCCGGCCAGTCGCTCAAGCGCTGGTTATTGGAACCCGAAAACGCCGCGCCCTTATCCTCGTTGCAGCGGGACCTGCACACCCTCAAGGGCGGTGCGCGCATGGCCGAAATCGACCCGGTGGGCGACTTGGCCTACGAGCTCGAATGCGTTTATGAGGGGCTGGTGGACCGCCGCTATAGTTATTCCGTCGAGCTGTCCCAGGCACTGATGGCCAGTCACGAACGCCTGGCCCAACAGTTGGACGAACTGCAACGGCAGCAACCCTTGAGTGACGGCGCCGAGCTGGTCGAAAGGCTGCGCGAATTGCGCCAGGCCAGCAGCCCGGCAGCGCCGACTGCGGTGGCGCCCGCCTCGGGTGCCGACCCGGAATTGCTGGATATCTTCCTCGAAGAAGCCGCCGATATCCTCGACAGCTCAGGCAGCGCGTTAGTGCGCTGGCAGGCCGAGCCGGGCAATCGCCAGGAAGTGGAAACCCTGCTGCGTGACCTGCACACCCTCAAGGGTGGCGCACGCATGGTCGAGATCGGGCCGATCGGCGATCTGGCCCATGAGCTGGAATTTCTCTACGAAGGGCTTTCCGCCGGTTTGCTCGCGCCGACCCCTGAGTTGTTCGCACTGCTGCAAGGTTGCCATGATCGCCTGGCGCAGATGATCGACGCCGTGGCCGAGGGGTTGCCGGTGGGTTCGGTGGATAAACTCATCGAGCGCATCAAGAGCCTGGTGCACCCCAGTGATGAGCCGGTTGCGCCCGTGGCACTGCCGGCGGGCAAGGCCGAAGCGGTCGCCGATCCGGCTGCCGACATGGTGAAAATCTCTGCTGACTTGCTCGATGACCTGGTCAATCTGGCCGGCGAAACCTCGATCTTCCGTGGCCGTATCGAGCAGCAAGTCAAGGATGCACGCATTGCCTTGAGTGAGATGGAAACCACCATCGAGCGCATGCGCGACCAACTGCGCCGGCTCGACAGCGAAACCCAGGGCCGCCTCTTGAGTCGCCAGCAAGCCGAGGCCGAACGCCTGGGCTACGAAGAGTTCGACCCGCTGGAAATGGACCGCCATTCGCAGCTGCAACAGCTGGCCCGTGCGCTGTCCGAATCTGCCTCCGACCTGCTCGACCTCAAGGACACCCTTGAGCGCCGCAACCAGGATGCCCACAACCTGCTGCAGCAACAGGCACGCATCAACACCGAATTGCAGGAAGGCCTGATGCGCACGCGCATGGTGCCTTTCGAGCGCATGTTGCCACGCCTCAAGCGCATCGTGCGGCAAGTGGCGGGCGAGTTGGGCAAGGACGTGGAGTTCATCGTCGGCAATGCCGAAGGCGAGATGGACCGCAACGTGCTGGAGCGCATGGCGGCACCCTTGGAGCATATGCTGCGCAACGCCGTCGACCACGGCCTGGAGTCGCGCGAAGTGCGGCTGGCGGCGGGCAAACCGGAGAAGGGCCGCATCACCCTGGACCTGACCCACGAAGGCGGCGACATCGTCTTCGACATGCGTGACGACGGCGCGGGTGTGCCCCTTGAAGCGGTGCGGCGCAAGGCGATCAAGCGCGGCCTGCTCGCGCCCCATCAAGAGATGAGCGACCGTGACGTGTTGCAGTTCATCCTGCAACCGGGCTTTTCCACCGCCGAAAAAATCACCCAGATTTCCGGGCGCGGCGTGGGCATGGACGTGGTGCATGAAGAAGTGCGCCAGCTCGGCGGCTCCATGGTGATCGACTCGACGCCGGGCATGGGCGTGCATTTTCGCATTCGCCTGCCGTTTACCGTGTCGGTCAATCGTGCGCTGATGGTGCACTGCGCGGACGACCAATACGCGATCCCCCTCAACACCATCGAAGGCCTGGTGCGCGTGCTGCCCCATGAATTGGCCGGGCACTACCAGCAAGACCCGCCGCACTATGAATACGCCGACCAGCGCTACGAGTTGTTCTACTTAGGCGACCTGCTGCACACCGCCAGCCGCCCGAAACTGCTGGGCCAGTACCAGCCCGTGCCGGTGCTACTGGTGCACTGCAATGAACGCCGCGTGGCGGTGCACGTGGATGCCATGGCCGGTACCCGCGAGATTGTGGTCAAAGGCTTGGGGCCGCAGTTCTCCGGGGTGCAGGGCGTGACCGGCGCGACCATCCTGGGCGACGGCCATGTGGTGCTGATCATCGACCTGCTGGCGCACATCCGCGCTCGGCAACCGGCGTTGCCGGCCCAGGCGGTGGATGCGCCGCTGATCCTCAACGATCCGCTGAAAAAACGCCCGCTGCTGGTACTAGTGGTGGACGACTCGGTCACCGTACGCAAAGTCACCAGCCGCCTGCTGGAGCGCAACGGCATGAACGTGCTCACCGCCAAGGACGGCATCGACGCCCTCGCCATCCTGGAAGAACACACCCCGGACCTGATGCTGCTCGACATCGAAATGCCGCGTATGGACGGCTTCGAAGTAGCCATTCAGATACGCAACGACCCACGCCTGATGCGCTTGCCGATCATCATGATCACCTCACGCACCGGCCAGAAACACCGCGACCGCGCCATGGCCATTGGCGTCAACGACTACCTCGGCAAGCCATACCAAGAGTCGGTACTGCTGGAAAGCATCGCCTACTGGAGCAAGTCCCATGCTTGAGCACCGCACCAGCCAACTCACCGGACTGCTGCTGCCCCTGGCCGACCGCCACCTGGTGCTGCCCAACGTTGCCGTGGCCGAGCTGATCGACTTCCAGCGCGGCGAACCGGCCAGCGATGCACCGCCGTGGTACCTGCGGCAGGTTACGTGGCGCGATCGGCAGATTCCACTGATCAGCTTTGAAGCGGCCTGCGGCGAAGCCAGCATGACGGGCGAACGCTCACGTATCGTGGTGTTGAATGCACTGGGCGGGCGACCGACGTTGAAATTCATTGCGCTGGTGATCCAGGGCATTCCGCGTTCGTACAAGCTCGATAGCGAATTGAGCTACGTGGACGTGCCCCTGTGCCCACTGGAACTGGCAGCGGTGCAAGTGGGCGAGCAGGTGGCGAAGGTGCCGGACTTGATGGGCCTTGAAGCGCTGCTGGTAGAGTCCGGCCTGGCCTGATCCTGAGCCCTATGAAGATCTACTGTGGGAGCTGGCTTGCCTGCGATAGCGGCCTGTCAGTCAACATCTCAGTAGCTGACCTACCGCTATCGCAGGCAAGCCAGCTCCCACGCAGAGCTTGCAAATAATCGGTGATATGTCGGAATAGGATGGAGTTGCTGTAGGCGAGTTCTGAATTTGGAATAGGTGGGTTTTCAGGCCGCAGTGGAGTGGCTAGTTTCTGCACTCCTCACTGCCAGCAAGGACTCGCAAATGGCCGTACCGTTAATGCCGCCCGGCGTTTCAATTCTTGAAACATGGCGATATCCAACTGCAAGCGCATTCATCTCAAGCCCGGCTCGGCATTCGCCTATTCCTGGTTCTACTCTCAGGTCCGTGCGGCCGGCCCTTGGAATTACAAGAAGCAGGGGCGTCAGTACGAAGCTTTTGGTAACTTCAATTACGGTGCCACAGGCACGGTGCTGGGCATTCCCGAAAATGTGTTGCTGCGAGCCGCCGGTGTGGCTCAAACCATCGCCAGAACGACTCGTCCGGATTTTGGATCATGGTGGGGCGGTGAGCCTTTTGGTGACGACCCACGGGATCAATATTGGATAAGAAGAGGTATCGAATATGCCATTTCGCAAGGCCACTAAGCGCCTCATACCTGTTCTGCGTAATTGCCTGCTTGTGATTTGCCTGCTCTATATCGGCGGCAGTTGGGTCCTGTCGCCCGGAACACCGGACCTGGATGAAGTGGTGTTGAAGCATTCCCTGGGCAACGGTATGTCGATCTATGGTGCGCGAGATGGCCAAGGTGGCGCGACGGTGGGGTTTTCCTACAGGTACTACGTGCATAAGGATTTGGGAAGTGATCAGGAAATACTCAGCGTATTAGCGTCTGCACCTCCTTTTCTCAAAACAAAAGAGCCCGATGTTCAAGTCAATAATGAGGGCGGCACCCTGCATCTGGTTATTCAGGGAGAAGTGTATGAGTACCACAGTTATGCGCTGGAGGGCCTGGGGAAGGTCAGGGTGATGATGGTGTTGTGAGGAGCTAGCGCTCAGATTTTTCCTGCAAGATGTCGGGCTGTGCATGAACTTGTTGTGATTGATCATCGCGCCTAGTCTTCGCTCCGTCATCGCAAAAAACGGTGACACGGACGTGCAAGTCCGGTTACATGTCGGCGCACCAACGCCCATAGCCATTCGACGGGCGTTTTTTATGCCTGCTGTACTCGTTATGGCGGCTGTGCGTGGGAGATTCTTCGGAGTCTGCCGGGGTCCGATATGCCCGGTCTTGCACACCTGCGTACAGCTGCCACCTTCATTCGCGTGCAAGCGGAGAGAGGGCAGCCTCCATCACATATCGGAGCTGTAAATCATGGTCAAACCTACGCCCAATCCACCGCTCTTCACCGTAAACCCCCACCAAGACACCGAAACCCTGCTGGTCAATGCCAGCGAAACCCTGTCCTCGCTCAATGCGCTCACCTGCAACCTGACCTTCGACTTGGACACTTCCCAGCGCGCCATCATGCTGGGAATTCAGCAAATGGCCGAGCTGGGTCAGTTGTTGGTCGATAGAGCGCTGGAGCAAATCAGCCCATCGCCAGCAACTTGAAACGGTCCCAAAAAGGGACTGATCATTCCCTCTTTGGGACCGCTATCTAACCAACACCACCGACCATGTGGGAGCTGGCTTGCCTGCGGCCATAGGTATCTACACAACTTTGTGGGTTGTAACAGCAGACGGTAACCACGATGCGAAGCGAGTCGCTCTTGATCTTGCTCTGCTTTTGATCTTAGGCGCCCCGTTAAACCACGCTGGCCGGAATTCGACAGGGATTTGGGCGGCCCCCCAAATCACTGGCGGATTACGGGCACACCGAGCCTAGGCGAGGTGCCGAGTGGTGGGGCAAGAGCCCTTTGGTTACTTTGGGGCTTTTCCAAAGTGACCCGCCGTCAGGGCGGAACCCTAAGTAGCCGTTACCTAAATAACGGATATGTACTCAATCTAATCCCACATCCCGGTCGGCTGTCAGGCCGCTTTCGCGAGCAAGCCCGCTCCCACAGTTTGATCGCGGGGCGTCAGGTAGATAAGCATCGGCTATGCGGTCGTCACGGGAGCAAGCTCCCTCACCACAGGTTCAGCGTCGTAACGAAATTGTGTAGATACCTATGGCCATCGCAGGCAAGCCAGCCCCACATCAAGCTTTATGTGCTACGGCCGATAAGGAGGATTCAGTTTTAGGGATGGAGTGATGTGGGCGTGATGGAACTTCTTGGCGCAGTAGGCAACAGTTTTTCATTTCTCTACAACATGGTTACCGGCGCTTTGATCTTATGGGTCCTGACAGTGACCGCAACAGCGTCCGCAGTCAGGTCATTGGCTGAGGGGCGTGGTGCGCTATGGGGGGCCATGATTTCCATTGTAGGTGCAGTGATTATCCTACTGCTTATCCAGTTGATCGGTGTTCCCGAAGACACGATTAACGTTTTAAACAACTTCATCATCATGACCCTTGGAGGGCTGGGGTCTGGTCTGCTGGCTGTTGCACTCGGGACAAAGCCGAACGCGGTCGAGGCGTTGAAGTTCAAACGGGCGTTGTTCAACATTCTTGATTACGCCTTTGTTTGGTTATGGCTGTCCTCTCTGTCCATGATTTTTCTTTTCCTTATTTCGAAGCTCTCTGGCCGCATAGTGGCAACTGATCATGCGCTTGGAATCATGCTTATTACCTTCTTGTTCACCTTTTTGAGCATTGTGCTGCTTGAGTGCCGTAACAAATTCCCTAAATGGGGAGAGTCGGTCGGACTGGGTCTGTTTCTCATACTTGTTGTGCTCTTGGTGCTCTATGTAGGGACGCTCGCCTCTGTATGGTCCAAGGCACCGGGTTGGATACTGACGTTAAATAGTCTGGTGGCTTGCTCGATAGTGAGCACATCGCTGTATTACCGCAGGCGTGGCGCTGCACCGTTACTCCAGCCGTAACGATCCAGCACCCAGCTTGATTGATGCCTCTCCACATTCGCTCCTAAGGTACAGCCCACGACAGCAAACCCCGTGGAGCGACCATGACAACAACCATCACCCCCGACTCGCGCTGGACGCGGCGGCGCGACGAGAAGCAGCGGCGGCTCGGGCTGGTCAAAAAATACGCAGACGGGGCGGTGTTGCCCAGTGACAAGATCGTCGAGGCCCTTGAAGCCTTGATCCTCCCCGGCGACCGCGTGGTGCTGGAGGGCAACAACCAGAAGCAGGCCGACTTTCTCTCGCGTTCCCTGGCCAAGGCCGACCCGGCCAAGCTCCACGATTTGCACATGATCATGCCCAGCGTGGGCCGAGCCGAGCACCTGGACCTGTTTGAAAAGGGCATCGCCCGCAAGCTGGATTTCTCTTTCGCCGGCACCCAGTCCCTGCGCATCAGCCAGTTGCTGGAAGACGGCCTGCTGGAAATCGGCGCGATCCACACCTACATCGAACTCTACGCACGGCTGGTGGTGGACCTGATCCCCAACGTGGTGCTCTCCGCCGGTTTCATGGCCGACCGCGCCGGCAACATCTACACCGGCGCCAGCACCGAAGACAGCCCGGCGTTGATCGAGCCCGCCGCCTTCAGCGATGGCATCGTCATCGTGCAGGTCAACCAGTTGGTGGATGACGTCACCGACTTGCCCCGCGTCGACATCCCCGCAAGCTGGGTGGATTTCGTGGTGGTGGCCGACAAGCCGTTCTATATCGAACCGCTGTTCACCCGCGACCCACGCCATATCAAGCCGGTGCATGTGCTGATGGCGATGATGGCGATCCGAGGCATCTACGAAAAGCACAATGTGCAGTCGCTCAACCATGGCATCGGCTTCAACACCGCTGCCATCGAATTGATCCTGCCCACCTACGGCGAATCCTTGGGTCTGAAAGGCAAGATCTGCCGCAACTGGACCCTCAACCCGCACCCCACATTGATCCCGGCGATTGAAAGCGGTTGGGTGGAGAGTGTGCATTGCTTCGGCACCGAACTGGGCATGGAAAACTACATCGCCGCACGCCCGGATGTGTTCTTCACCGGCCGCGATGGCTCGATGCGCTCCAACCGCATGTTCTGCCAACTCGCCGGCCAATACGCCGTGGACCTGTTTATCGGCGCCACCCTGCAAGTGGATGGCGACGGGCATTCCAGCACCGTGACCCGTGGCCGCCTCGCCGGTTTTGGTGGTGCGCCGAACATGGGCCACGACCCACGCGGCCGCCGCCATGGCACGCCGGCCTGGTTGGATATGCGCCACGACGATGCGCCAGAAGCCCTGCTTGAACGCGGCAAAAAACTGGTGGTGCAGATGGTCGAAACCTTCCAGGAAGGCGGCAAACCCACCTTCGTCGACACCCTGGACGCGGTGGAAGTGGCGCGCAAAAGCGGCATGCCCCTGGCGCCGATCATGATCTACGGCGACGACGTCACCCATTTGCTCACCGAAGAAGGCATCGCCTACCTGTACAAGGCGCGCTCCCTGGAAGAACGCCAGGCGATGATCGCCGCCGTCGCCGGGGTGACCGCCATCGGCATGCGCCACAACCCCAAGGACACCGCGCGCATGCGTCGCGAAGGCTTGATTGCCTTGCCCGAAGATTTGGGTATTCGCCGCACCGACGCCACCCGCGAGTTGTTGGCCGCCAAGAGCGTGGCCGACCTGGTGGAGTGGTCCGGTGGCCTGTACAACCCGCCCGCCAAGTTCAGGAGTTGGTAAATGCGCGCGCTCAAACTGCATGAACTCAGCCTCGCCGATCGCCTCGCGGATATGGCCGTCGATGCGCTGATCGATGAAGCCGACCTGTCGCCCAAGCCTGCGTTGGTGGACCGGCGTGGCAATGGTGCCCACAGCGATTTGCACCTGGGGCTGATGCACGCTTCGGCGCTGTCACTGTGGCCGATGTTCAAGGAAATGGCCGAGGCTGCGCTCGATATTGGCGAAGTCGGCCTGCCGTTGCGCGAAGCGCTCGGGCGTATTGGCCGTGAAGGCGAGCAAGCCATGCTTGCTACCACCCAGGGCGTGAACACCCATCGCGGTGCGATCTGGGCGCTGGGTTTGCTCACCGCTGCGGCGGCCTTGGAACCCCGTGCCATAACCCTGACCGCCGCCAAGCTGGCGCTGCTCAACGACCGCTACGCACCGCAACCCATGAGCCATGGCGTCCAGGTCGCCCAGCGCTACGGCGCACGCGGTGCCCGTGAAGAAGCCCAGCTCGGCTTTCCCTCGGTGACTCAACGCGGCCTGCCGCAGCTGCACAAAAGCCGCCGCGAAAATGCCGGTGAACAGAACGCCCGCCTGGATGCCTTGCTGGCGATCATGACGGACCTGGCAGACACCTGCGTGCTCTACCGCGCCGGTACCCAAGGCTTGGCCGCCATGCAACAGGGCGCCCAGGCCGTGCTCGACGCCGGTGGCAGCGCAACCCTCGCGGGGCGCCGCCAATTGCATGAGCTGGACCTGCAACTGCTGGCCTTGAATGCCTCCCCCGGTGGCGCCGCCGACCTGCTGGCCGCCTGCCTGTTTATCGACCGCCTCGACGGAGCGTTGTGATGGAAACCTTGTCCTTTGAATTCCCCGCCGGGCAGCCCCCCAAAGGCCGTGCGCTGGTGGGTTGCGTCGGCTCGGGCGACCTGGAAGTGCTGCTGGAGCCGGGCACGCCCGGCACCCTGACCATTCAGGTGCAAACCTCGGTCAATGGCGCGCAGCAACGCTGGCAGCACCTGTTCGAACGCATCTTCCAGGAGCAGACCCCACCGGCTTTGAACATTGATATCCACGACTTCGGTGCCACGCCCGGCGTAGTGCGCTTGCGGCTGGAGCAAGGTTTCGAGGAGATCGGCCATGACTGACTTACTCGCCAAACACAGCTTTGTGGAGCTCGGTGCCCGGCAGCGCGCCAAGGCGTTGTTGGATGCGGGTACCTTCCGCGAGTTGATTGACCCGTTCCAGCGGGTCATGTCGCCGTGGCTCAGCCGCCAAGGCGTGGTGCCCCAGGCCGACGACGGTGTGGTGATCGCCAAGGGCAGCATCGGCGCCAAGCCTGTGGTGATTGCCGCGATTGAAGGCAATTTCCAGGGCGGCAGCCTGGGTGAAGTCGGCGGCGCAAAAATCGCGGGCGCCTTGGAACTGGCCGCCGAAGACAACCGCAACGGCATCCCCACCTGCGCCGTGCTGCTGCTGGAAACGGGCGGCGTACGTTTGCAGGAAGCCAACCTCGGCTTGGCCGCGATTGCCGATATCCACGCGGCGATTGTTGACCTGCGCCAGTACCAGCCGGTGATCGGCGTGGTGGCCGGCAGTGTCGGTTGCTTTGGGGGCATGTCCATCGCGGCCGGGTTGTGCAGTTACCTTGTGGTCACTCGCGAAGCACGCCTGGGCTTGAATGGCCCGCAAGTGATCGAACAGGAGGCGGGCCTGGAGGAATACGACTCCCGCGACCGGCCTTTTATCTGGAGCCTTACCGGTGGCGAGCAGCGCTTCAACAGCGGCTTGGCCGACCGTTATGTGGCGGACGATGTGGCGCAGATCCAGCAGACCGTCAGCGCACTGTTGCAGCAAGGTGTGCCCGCACAACCTCGCAGCCGGCGCGCTGATTTCTACCTGGCGCGCCTGGCCGAACTGGACGCCACGGCGCAGATCGAGCCCGGCGCGGTTCGCGCGCTGTATCAGGGAGAACGCTCATGAGAGGCTTGCAGTGGTTCAACGCGCTGACCGCCAACGCAACGCCCGTTGAGGGTTTGCCGGGCTCATTGAAAGTGGCGGACGGTGTGCTGGGTGAACAGGCGGTGCGCTATATCGCCGTGGTCCCCGACCCACACAACCGCTTCCCCCGCGCCCGCAATGGCGAGGTCGGCCTGCTGGAAGGCTGGGGCTTGGCCAAGGCGGTGGACGAAGCCATCGCCCGGGGTGACAAGCGTCCTATCATCGCTATCGTCGACGTACCCAGCCAAGCTTATGGCCGTCGCGAAGAGGCCCTTGGCATTCATCAGGCCCTGGCCGCCGCGGCTGACAGCTACGCACGCGCTCGGCTTGCCGGCCACCCGGTGATCGCCCTGCTGGTGGGCAAGGCCATGTCGGGGGCGTTCCTCGCCCACGGTTACCAGGCCAATCGCCTGATTGCCCTGCGCGACCCTGGCGTGATGGTGCATGCCATGGGCAAAGCCTCGGCGGCACGGGTGACCTTGCGCAGCGTCGAAGAATTGGAAGCACTGGCCGCCAGCGTGCCGCCGATGGCCTATGACATCGACAGCTATGCCAGCCTGGGTTTGCTGTGGGAGACGCTGACAGTCACCCAGATTGAACAGCCCACGGCGGATGACGTGGCACGGGTTCGCGATTGCCTGGTGCAGGCGGTCAAGGATATCGGCAGTACCGACTTGAGCTCACGCCTCGGCGCGACCAACCGGGCTGCCTCCAGCCACGTGCGCCAGCTGTTGCGGGAGCAATGGTGAACGCCCACGACTTGCTCTGGGGCATGACCCTGGCGCATCTGTCTGCCGATGCCCCGGCCTGGGTGCGGGACGCGATCCGTGCCGGGCATCCGGTAGTGGTGCGGCGCGCCATCGTCGAGCCGGGCCATGTGGCGGTCGGGGTGCGTGGGCGTTTGCGTGAGCAGCGTTTTGCCGCCCAGATGCCTGTAGCGGCGGTGCAACGGCGGGTGGCGCCGCAAGCCTTGCGAGAGGTGCTCTCAGCACGGGATTTACCGGCACTGCGGGCCCTCGATCAACTGCGGCCGGTGCTGGCGCAGCAAGACTGGGGCGTCAGCGGCAGTGCCGGGTTTGAATTGGCCAGTGGCATTGAAGCGCTGCATGCCAACAGTGACCTGGATTTGATTCTGTGCACGCCCAATCCTTTGGCTCGTAGCGAGGCGCAAGCGTTGTTGGCGATCCTGGACACCGCGCCCTGCGCCGTCGACCTGCAACTGCAAACCCCTTTCGGCGCCGTCGCCTTGCGCGAATGGGCCGGCCCCTCACGCCGTGTACTGCTCAAGACCGTCAGCGGTGCGCACCTTGTACTCGACCCTTGGCAGGCCGTGGCATGAGCAGCCTTCTGGTGTTTCCGGGGCAGGGCGCCCAACGCAGCGGAATGCTCCAAGCGTTGCCCGCCGACATTGTGCAAGAGGCCAGTGATGCCCTGGGTGAAGACGTTCGTCAGCTCGACTCGGCGCAGGCGCTTGAATCGACGCGGGCTGTGCAACTGTGCCTGTTGATCGCCGGCGTGGCCCATGCGCGGCAATTGGCGTGCACGCCGGATTACGTGGCGGGCCTGTCCATCGGCGCCTACCCAGCCGCGGTGATCGCCGGCTCCCTGGGTTTTGCTGATGCGATAAAACTGGTCAGCTTGCGTGGCGAATTGATGCAGCAGGCTTATCCACAGGGCTATGGCATGACCGCGCTGATCGGTCCTGATCTGTCCAGCGTCGAGGCCTTGCTGGCGGATATCCACAGCCCACAAATGCCGGTGTACCTGGCCAATATCAATGCCGACAACCAGACCGTCATCGCCGGAAGCAACGAGGCGATGAAACGGGTTGCCGAGCGTATCAAAGGTAACGGCGTCGCCAAGCGCCTGGCCGTCAGCGTGCCGTCTCACTGCCCGTTGCTGGAGCAACCCGCCCAGGCTCTGTTCCAAGCCTTCGTCCCACTCAAGGCGCCGCGCATCACTTACCTGAGCAGCACCCGCGCACGGCCTATCCACAACCCCGAACACCTGCGTGACGACCTGGCCTTCAATATGTGCCGCGTTGTCGATTGGCGCGGCACGGTGCAAAGCGCCTACGAGCGCGGTGTGCGCCTGCAAATCGAACTGCCTCCGGGCGCGGTGCTCACTGGTCTGTCACGCCGTGTTTTTGAACAAGGCACGGTGATCGCCTGCGAAGGCGCCCGCCTGGACACCTTGCAGGCCTTGCTGCAAGAGGAGGAGCGCCGCCACCGATAACGCAGTACCCAAGGCTTTCGAAGCACAAAAACAACAATTTCGAACGAGCACTTTGAGGACAACAACCATGATTATCTACGGTGTGGCTTTTTTGGCGTTCTGCACGTTGGCAGGGCTGTTTGTAGGTGAACTGCTGGGCAAGCTGCTGGGTATCCCGGCCAACGTCGGCGGGGTGGGTATTGCCATGCTGCTGTTGATCGGCCTGGGCAGCTACCTGAGCAAACGCGGCCTGTTTACCGGCAAGTCAGAGCAAGGCGTGAGTTTCTGGGCGGCGGTATATATCCCGATTGTGGTGGCGATGGCTGCCCAGCAAAACGTGTATGGCGCCATCAGCGGTGGGCCGATGGCGATTCTGGCCGGAACCCTCGCCGTGGTGCTCGGCTTTGCCCTGGTGCCCGTGCTGGTGCGTATCGGTAACCGCGAGCCGGTTGCTCCTGTTCCCACCAAAGAAGCCGGGTGATCGCCATGTACGAATCGATGATGAAAGTGATCACCGGCTACGGCTTGATCAGTGGTTTCGCCGTGATCGGCCTGACCATGTGGGTGTCCTATTGGATCTCCGACACCTTCACCAAGGGCCGCCTGCATGGTTCGGCCATTGCCATTCTGCTGGGGTTGGCGCTGTCGTATGTGGGCGGTGCGTTTACCGGTGGTTCCAAGGGCGTGGTGGACATTCCTCTGTTGTCGGGCATCGGCCTGCTCGGTGGCGCAATGCTGCGGGACTTTGCGATTGTCGCCACGGCGTTTGGCGTGAGTGTCGATGAGCTCAAACGCGCGGGCTTCGTGGGTGTGTTGGCGCTGTTTGTCGGCGTGGGCTCGTCGTTCGTTGCCGGGGTAGGGGTGGCGATGGCGTTCGGGTACACCGATGCGGTGAGTCTCACCACCATCGGCGCCGGGGCCGTGACCTATATCGTCGGCCCGGTGACTGGCGCGGCGATTGGGGCCAGCTCTGAGGTGATGGCGCTGTCCATTGCCGCAGGGTTGATCAAGGCCATTCTGGTGATGGTGATGACGCCGTTCGTGGCGCCGCTGATCGGGCTGAACAACCCACGTAGCGCGGTGATCTTCGGTGGCTTGATGGGCACCTCCAGCGGCGTGGCCGGCGGCCTGGCGGCGACTGATCCGAAGCTGGTGCCTTATGGGTGTTTGACCGCGGCGTTCTATACGGCGCTGGGGTGTTTGTTGGGGCCGTCGTTGCTGTTTTTGCTGATGCGTGGGTTAGTGGGCTGACGGGGGGATGATCGTTCCCACGCTCCGCGTGGGAACGCCTCTTGTGACGCTCTGCGTCACGGTCAAAACAAAGCGGACGCGGAGCGTCCTAAGCTGCGCTCCCACGCAGAGCGTGGGAGCGATCGTCCTCAGCTTTGGCGATTGGCATACATCCGACACTCCGCCAACAACGCCAGCAAGTTCGGATCGCGCTCTTTGGCTTTCAAAAACACCACACCGATCTGCTGCTGCAACCGATACCTGGGCTGCAGCGGTATCAGCTTCACGCGGTTCTCATACACCGCCGCGATCCGCCCAGGCAGCAGCGCATAACCCACCCCTGAACTGACCATGCTCAGCAAGGTGAAGATATCGTTCACCTGCATCGCCACCTTCGGTTCGAACCCTGCCTGATGGAACACCCGGTTGCCGTCCTGGTGCGTGGCGAAGCCCTGGGTGAGGGTGATGAAGGTGGCATCGCGCACGTCGGCCAGGTCGATTTCCTGATTGCGGTCCAGGGGCGAGTCGGCCGGGGTGGCGAGGAAGATGTCATCGCTGAACAGCGCGATCTGCTCACAGTCGGGGTCGTGGGCGTGTTCGTCGAGGGAGATGAGGATCGCGTCCACTTCCATGTTCTTGAGCTTGTAGAGCAGGTCGAAGTTGGAGCCCAGGATCAGGTCGATATTGAGTTCGCTGCGCCGGATTTTCAGGCCCATGATCAATTGCGGCACGGTCTTGACCGTGAGCGAATACAGCGAGCCGAGCTTGAAGCGTTCGGCCGAGAACCCGGCGGCTTCGCGGGTCAGGCGCACGCTGTCGACCACATCCGCCACCAGTTTCTGCGCACGCTCTTCGAGCACGTAGGCGCTTTCCAGCGGGGTAAGGTTGCGCCCCTCGTGTTTGAACAGCGGGCAGCGCAGGGCATTTTCCAGGGAGTGAATGGCGCGGTGCACGCTGACATTGCTGGTTTGCAGCTCTGCGGCGGCGCGGGCCAGGTTGCCGGTGCGCATGAACGCCAGGAAGATCTCCAGTTTCTTGAGGGTGAATTCTTCGTCGATCAGCATGGCCGTGGGCTCTTGTTCGATTGCGCTCGATTGTGCCCGTAAACGCCGCCGCCGTCGCCGGAACGTCACGCGCCGCTTGCACTCTGATGCGCAAGGCTGGACGCTTGTCCGCCTGTTCTTGAGGGTGACGGGAGGTCAGTGACAGATGTACCACGGGGAACGATTCAACGCCTGGAGCCATTTGCTCGGTGCAGTCGCGGCCTGTATTGGCGCCGTGTGGATGTTGGTGGTGGCGAGCCTGGACGGCAGCCCCTGGAAGATCGTCAGCGTGGCGATTTATGGCTTTACCCTGATGGTGCTGTACAGCGCGTCAACGGTGTACCACAGCGTACGGGGCCGGCGAAAAGCGATCATGCAGAAGGTCGATCACTTTTCCATTTACCTGTTGATCGCCGGCAGCTACACACCATTCTGCCTGGTGACCCTGCGCGGGCCGTGGGGCTGGACGCTGTTCGGGATTGTGTGGGGGCTGGCGGTGATCGGCATCCTGCAGGAGATCAAGCCGCGCTCGGAGGCGCGGATTCTGTCCATCGTGATCTACGCCGTAATGGGCTGGATCGTCCTGGTGGCGGTCAAGCCGTTGATGGCGGGGCTGGGCACGGCCGGTTTTATCTGGTTGGCGTCCGGTGGGGTGCTGTACACCGTAGGCATTATCTTTTTTGCCTTGGAGGATCGCTTGCGCCATTCCCATGGCATCTGGCATCTGTTTGTAATCGGCGGCAGCCTGCTGCATTTCGTGGCGATCATGCATTACGTGCTTTGAGCGCTGGCAGCTCCAGCAACTCGCGGGCCCGGCTGCCAAATATTTGCAGCAAGTGAGTGAACATATGCGGGGGTGGCGCACCGGCGCGGGTCAGGGCGTAGAGGGTGATGGGCAGCGGTGGGGTGAACGGGCGGATACAGGTGGTGGCCGTTGAGGCGCCGAGGGCCGTAAAAGGGTCGATCACGGCAAGGCCGGCACCGGATTCCACCATGGCGCGGGCCAAGGAGTAGGTCTGTACCGAGATCGTTACCCGAGGCGCGGGCTCGACATTCTCCAGGTAACCGGCGAGCTTTGCCGCCAACGGATCGGCGCTGGACAGGCCAATCAACGGCGCATCGGCCAGGTCCGCCAAGGGCAACGGCCGGTTCAACTCGGTTTCGGGCCAGAACCCTTTGGAAGCCAGCGCGACCAGCGCGCCGTTCGCCAGCACTTGGGAGGTCAACCCTGGATGGCCGGAGAAGTTGAGGGTCAGTGCCAGGTCGATTTCGCGTACCAACAGCTTTTGCATCAGTTCGCTGCTGTGGTCGCTGGACAGCTCGCAGGCCATGTTCGGATAATCGCGTGTCCACTCCAGAATCGCCGGTGGCAGCAGTGAAAGTGCCAGTGCCGGGATCGCACCAATGCGTATGCTTTGCCCAGGTTCGCGGCGCAAGCTTCTGGCTAGGCGCCTTACGCCTTGCAAACTCTCGGTGACTTTCTCAACCTCGCCTTCCAGCGCCAGGGCTTCCGGCGTGGGTTGTAATTTGCCGCGCACGCGCAAAAACAAGGGAAAACCCAGTTGCAATTCGGCGTGCTGCAGCACTTTGGTCACTGCTGGTTGCGAGACGTGCAGCAATTGCGCGGCGCCGCTGACGGAGCCGGTCTGTCGAATCGCCTGGAAGATTTCGATATGACGTAGACGCATAAAGCCATAACCTTGGTTTATAAACGTCCTACTTTTATTCATTGTGCAAGCGTTGTCACTCACCCTTAGTCTCGATTTAGTTTCGTGACGTGTGAGGTGACACTTTGGCAAAGCAGGTTTGTATCATCGGTGGGGGCGTCATTGGCCTGACGAGTGCGTACGCGCTGGTGCGTGCGGGTATGGACGTCACGCTGATCGAGGGGCAGAAAACCCTGGGGAGCGCCACCAGCTTCGCCAACGGGGGCCAACTTTCCTATCGGTATGTCACGCCACTGGCGGATGCTGGCATCCCACTTAAGGCGCTCGGCTGGCTACTGCGGGGCGAGTCGCCGGTTAAACTCAGGCCGCGCATGGACCCGCTGCAGTGGCGCTGGCTGACGTCTTTTCTGGGCGCCTGCCGCTCCTCGGTCAACCACACCAACTCTGAACACCTCCTGCGCTTGGCGGCCCTGAGTCAGCAGACGCTGGAAAGCTGGCGTCATGAGGATAAGCTCGAAGGGTTCAACTGGCAGCGTAACGGCAAGCTGCTGACCTTTCGCTCCTCCGAGAGTTTTGCCCAGGCCCGCCGTAAATTGAGCGCCCCTTTACAGCAGCAAGTATTGTCGGCTGAGGACTGTCGACGGTTGGAGCCCTCATTGAGCCCGGGCACGTTCATCGGTGGCATTTACAACCCTACCGAAGAAGCGGCTGATTGCCACGGGTTTTGCCAGCGCCTGACCGATCATCTCCAAGCCTCCGGACGATGCCGATTCATGCTCGGGTGCAAGGTATTGAAGATCCACGAGGCCTTTGGTTCGGTGGTAGCCCTTGAGTTGCAGGATGAGGTGTTGCCGGTGGATAACCTGGTACTGGCCGCCGGACATAACAGCCAAAGCCTGTGCTTGCCGGCCCTGCATTTGCCGTTGTATCCGCTCAAAGGCTATAGCCTTACCGTGCCGATCGAAGAGCAGCATACGGCGTTGAACATCAATGTTACCGACTATGATCGCCGTACCGTCTATGCCCGTATCGGTGAGCAATTGCGCATCGCGGCAATGGTCGACATCGTCGGGTTCAACAGTGCTCCGGCGCCCAAGCGGCTGGCGGTCATAAAGCGCCTGGCCCGCCAGACTTTTCCTATGGCTGGGAACTATGACGCCGCTGTTGAATGGGCGGGTATGCGCCCGGCTACGCCCACGGGCCTACCGCTGATTGGCGTCACGGCGTATCGCAATCTTTGGCTCAACCTTGGCCATGGTGCCCTGGGGTTCACCCTCGCGTGTGGCAGTGGGCAAGTATTGGCCGAAATGATTGACGCACAGTCAACGTCTATCGATACGCGGGCGTTTCTTCCCAAAGTGGCATGATCTATATGCAAACCTAAGCCTATAACCTTCGGTTATGGGCTGCCTTTCTTTATTCATTTCCGGCTGTATGCCTGATGCCCCTACGCTGAGCCCTCTTAATCAACAGCTGGGGGCTGGGATGGCCAGGCAGGTTTGCATCATTGGCGGCGGTGTCATCGGCTTGGCGAGTGCTTATGCGCTGGTACGAGCCGGCCATGAAGTGACGGTAATCGATGCGCGCGACAGTCTGGGCAGCGAGACCAGCTTCGCCAATGGCGGGCAGTTGTCCTATCGGTATGTCGCACCGCTGGCTGATTCCGGCGTGCCGTTGCAGGCGATAGGCTGGCTGTTGCGCGGTGACTCGCCCTTGAAGCTTCGCCCCCGCCTCGACCCCCAGCAGTGGCGCTGGATGGCGGCCTTTATCGGCGCGTGCCGGGGTTCGGTCAACCGGCGTAACGGTGCCCATCTTCTGCGCCTGGCTACCCTGAGCCAGAGCACGTTACAGCAGTGGCGCGAGGATGATCGCCTGGGCGGCTTCGACTGGCGGCGCAATGGCAAGCTGGTGATGTTTCGCAGCGCCAGCACCTTTGAACATGCGCGCGCCAAGGTCGCAAATTTCCTGCAGCAACAGGTGTTGTCGTCTGTTGAGTGCGCTCGTTTGGAGCCCGCATTGGCGGACGGCGGCTTTGTCGGCGGCATCTATACGCCGAATGAGGAGGTGGGGGATTGCCACGCTTTTTGCCGGCAGTTGGCGGCCCGTCTTGACGCGTCGGGGCGTTGCCGGTTCTTGCTCGGGCGCAAGGTCACCGGGTTGCGCCATGCTGGCGGTGCGGTACAGGCCATCGAACTGGGTGACGAGGTAATGCCGGTCGAGCAGTTGGTCCTCGCGGCGGGTTATCGCAGCGCTGAGTTGGCACTGCCGGGGCTGTCACTGCCCGTATATCCGCTCAAGGGCTACAGCCTGAGCGTGCCGATTGGCCCGCAACACCAGGCGCCGAACGTGAGCATCACCGACTACGACCGCAAGATCGTCTACGCGCGCTTAGGTGAGCAACTGCGGGTCGCGGCCATGGTGGATATTGTGGGATTCGATGCCGGCCTTGAGCCTTCGCGTCTGGCATTGATGAAGCGCCAGGCAGTAGAGACATTTCCTCTGGCAGGCGACTACCGGCACGCGGTCGAATGGGCTGGCATGCGCCCAGCCACGCCAACGGGCGTGCCGCTGATTGGTGCCAGCCGCTATCGCAACCTGTGGCTGAACCTGGGGCACGGTGCCCTTGGCTTTACCTTGGCCTGTGGTAGCGGCCAACTGCTGGCCGAGTTGATCGACCAGCGCACCCCTTCCATTGATATGCAGGGCCTGACGCCCCGCGCCGCTTGAGGATGCAGCCATGACCATTACCCGAATTAATAGCAACGAACGACTCAGCGGTGCGGTGACGTTCAAGGACCTGGTGTTCCTTTCGGGCCAGGTCCCCGGCGACGGCCTGGATGTGGCCACCCAGACCCGCGAAGTGCTGGCCAGGATCGACACGCTGCTGGCCGAGGCGGGCAGCGATAAGGACCATTTACTCAACGCGACGATTTACCTGAAGGACATCGGTACCGGTTTTGCACCGATGAATGAAGTCTGGTCCGCATGGCTCTCGCCAGGCATGGCGCCCACGCGCACCACCCTGCAGGCAGAGCTGGCACGTCCGAATGTGCTGGTGGAAATCAGCGTGATTGCAGTACGTAAATAACCTCAAAGACCAACGGAGAATAACAATGAAAAAAATCCTGTTGACCGGCTGCGCGCTGGGGCTTTTGTTGAGCGCACAGGCGCATGCAACCGAAGCGCCGCTGGAGGGCACCTTGAGCAAGATTGCCAGCGCCAAGTCCATCACCCTGGGCTATCGCGATGCGTCGGTGCCGTTTTCCTACGTGGGGGATAGCAGTGGCAAACCGATGGGTTACTCGGTGGATCTGGCGAACAAGATCGTCGAACGCATCCAGCAAAAAACCGCAGTGGGCGACCTCAAGGTGAAGTACAACCTGGTAACGTCCCAAACCCGCATCCCACTGGTGCAGAACGGCACTGTGGATTTGGAGTGCGGCTCCACCGGCGTGACGGCTGAACGGCAGAAACAGGTGGCGTTCTCCTACGGGTTTATCTACGTAAAGGGCCAGTTGCTGACGGCCAAGGACAGCGGGATCAAAGGCTTCGCCGACCTTGCGGGCAAGAATGTGGTGACCACCGCCGGCACCACCAATGAGCGCTTCCTCAAAAGTTATAACGCTGAACACAAAGCCAATATGTTCGTGATCAGTGCCAAGGACCATGGCGAAGCGTTCAAGATGCTCGAGACTGGCCGGGCCGTAGCGTTCTATATGGACGACGCGTTGCTCTACGGCGAGCGCGCCAAGGCCAGGGACCCGCATCATTGGGTGGTGGTGGGCGAGGAGCAATCACGGGAAATCTACAGCTGCATGGTGCGCAAGGATGACTCGCAGTTTCTGGCGGTGGTCAACGAAACCCTGGGCGATCTGTACCGCTCGGGAGAGATCAACGGGATTTACCAGCGCTGGTTCGAGCAGCCGATTCCGCCCAAGGGCTTGAACCTGGAGTTCCCGATGACCAGCGAGTTGAAGGCGATCATCGCCAAGCCGGTGAGTGACCCGGTGGAGTGAAACGTTGATAACCCGATCACACTGTGGGAGCTGGCTTGCCTGCGATAGCGGTGGTTCAGGCAGTTAATCTGTAACTGACAGACCGCTATCGCAGGCAAGCCAGCTCCCACATTTGATTGGGTTTGCAGGGTGAGGTTAGAAGTCGCCCCACAGTTGCTGGGCGACTGCCAGCGCGACTACAGGCGCTGTCTCGGTACGCAACACCCGCGGGCCGAGGCGGGCGGCGTGGTAGCCGGCGCCCTGGGCGGTCTCGACTTCATTGTCGGTCAGCCCACCTTCGGGGCCAATCAAGAATGCCAGGCTGGAAGGCTTGGCGTGGCTGATCATCGGTTCTGCCACCGGGTGCAGCACCAGCTTCAAGTCCGCCTCGGTTTGCTTGAGCCAGTCTGCCAGCAAGAGCGGTGGGTGAATCACCGGCACCGTTGAGCGCCCACATTGCTCGCACGCGCTGATTGCTACCTGGCGCCAGTGCAGCAAACGCTTGTCGGCGCGTTCATCCTTGAGGCGCACTTCGCAGCGGTCGCTGAAGATCGGTGTGATCGCGTTGACGCCCAGTTCAGTGGCCTTCTGGATCGCCCAATCCATACGCTCGCCCCGGGACAGGCCCTGGCCGAGGTGAATGTGCAGGGGAGATTCGGCCTGGCCGGCAAAGCTTTCCGTGAGTTGCACGGTGACGCGTTTTTTACCGACTTCCAGCAAGGTGCCACGAAATTCCTGGCCAGAGCCGTCGAACAATTGCACGGCATCGCCCTCAGTCATGCGCAACACACGGCTGATGTAATGCGCCTGGGCTTCGGGTAGTTCGTGATCACCGAGGCTCAGCGGGGTGTCGGTGAAAAAGCGGGACAGTCTCATGTCTGTTCTCTGCAGAGGTTGTTTATGTAGGAGCGAGGGGGACGTCTAGTTCTTGCTCGCGAAAAATGTACATCCGACGCAGCGGTGCGCCTGGAATGCCTTCGCGAGCAAGCTCGCTCCTACAAGGATTTGGGCAATCAGCCTGGGTCGCGGAAGCCTGGGTGAAAATCTTTCGGCACCGACACGCTGACCTTGCTGTTAGTGGCGATATCGATGCCTTCGCTGGCCACCTCGGCCAGAAAGTCGATCTGTTCGGGTGTAATCACATACGGCGGCAGGAAATACACCACGCTGCCCAGCGGCCGCAACAATGCACCACGTTCCAACGCGTGCTCGAAAACCTTCAAACCACGGCGCTCCTGCCACGGGTAGGCGGCCTTGGTGGCTTTGTCCTGCACCATCTCGATGGCCAGCACCATGCCGGTCTGGCGCACTTCGGATACGTGAGGGTGATCCACCAAGTGCGCGGTGGCGGTGGCCATGCGCTGGGCCAGGGCCTTGTTGTTCTCGATGACGTTGTCTTCTTCAAAGATATCCAGCGTTGCCAACGCCGCCGCACAGGCCAGCGGGTTGCCGGTGTAGCTGTGGGAGTGCAGGAAGGCACGCAGTGTGGGGTAGTCGTCGTAGAAGGCGCTGTAGACCTCTTCGGTGGTGACCACGGCGGCCAGCGGCAGGTAACCGCCGGTAAGGGCCTTGGACAGGCACAGGAAATCCGGGCGGATGCCGGCTTGTTCACAGGCGAACATGCTGCCGGTACGGCCAAAGCCCACGGCGATCTCGTCGTGGATCAAGTGCACGCCATAGCGGTCGCAGGCTTCGCGCAGCAGCTTGAGGTACACCGGGTGGTACATGCGCATGCCACCGGCGCCCTGGATCAGCGGCTCGACGATCACGGCAGCGACGGTGTCGTGGTGCTCGGCCAGGGTCTGTTCCATGGCCAGAAACATGTTGCGCGAATGTTCTTCCCAGCTCATGCCTTCGGGGCGCAGGTAGCAGTCCGGGCTCGGCACCTTGATCGTGTCGAGCAGCAGCGCCTTGTAGGTCTCGGTAAACAGCGGCACGTCGCCCACCGACATCGCGGCGATGGTTTCGCCGTGGTAGCTGTTGGTGAGGGTGACGAAGCGCTTTTTGTTCGGCTGGCCGCGGTTGAGCCAGTAATGAAAGCTCATCTTCAGCGCCACTTCGATGCAGGACGAACCGTTGTCGGCGTAGAAGCAGCGGGTCAGCCCTTCGGGCGTCATCGCGACCAGGCGCTCGGACAGCTCGATCACCGGCTGATGGCTGAAGCCGGCGAGGATCACGTGCTCCAGTTGATCGACCTGGTCCTTGATGCGCTGGTTGATACGCGGGTTGGCGTGGCCGAATACGTTGACCCACCAGGAACTGACGGCGTCGAGGTAGCGCTTGCCTTCGAAGTCTTCCAGCCATACGCCTTCACCGCGTTTGATGGGCACCAGCGGCAGTTGCTGGTGGTCTTTCATCTGGGTGCAGGGATGCCACAGCACCGCGAGGTCGCGTTGCATCCACTGGTTGTTCAAGCCCATCGGTGATCTCCTCGAAGCGGTCCTGCGGCCGGCGCAGGCGAAACAATCGCGCAAGCCTATGCAATGGTGGCTTGGCTCACAAGCCATTGTGGGGAAATTCGCGGTAAATGCAGGACGGTCTGTCACGTTTCTTGGGAATAGTCTTAATCCCTTGTTAATTTATTATGCATAGCCTCTTTATCGTATTTCTCGATATTTCAAAGCAAAATTTTCCGCTTTAATTCGATAGGTAAAGCGCTAGTCTTGGGCACAGTTCTTACGGGATTAAGTACATGCAGCTACGCAATTCGCCGGCCCGCTATGGTTGGGTCAGCATGGTTCTGCACTGGGGCGTCGCCCTGGTGGTGTTCGGTTTGTTTGCCTTGGGCTTGTGGATGGTCGGCCTCGACTACTACAGCGCTTGGCGCAAAGATGCGCCCGACTTGCACAAAAGCATTGGCATCACGCTGTTCGCGATCATGCTGGTGCGGATCGTCTGGCGCCTGGTCAGCCCGCCGCCACCACCGCTGACCAGCTATAGCCGCATGACGCGGATCGGTGCCGCATTTGGGCACGCATTCCTTTATGTTGGGCTGTTTGCCGTGATGATTGCCGGTTACCTGATTTCCACCGCAGACGGTGTCGGTATCCCGGTGTTTGGTCTGTTTGAAATTCCTGCCGTGGTTTCCGGTCTACCGGACCAGGCAGATACCGCCGGTTGGGTGCACCTGTACCTGGCCTGGGTGTTGGTGGTCTTCGCCGGCTTGCACGGCGTGGCGGCACTGAAACACCACTTTATCGATCGTGATGCGACCCTTACGCGAATGCTGGGACGCAAAGCCTGATGTTCAACCTCGACTCACAAGGAATAGAAAGCATGTTGAAAAAAACACTCGCTGCGCTGGCAATCGGTTCTGCCCTGCTGTCCGCAGGTTCGGCGATGGCCGCTGACTACAAGATCGATAAAGAAGGCCAGCACGCCTTCATCGATTGGAAAATCAGCCACCTGGGCTACAGCTACATCCACGGTACCTTCAAGGACTGGGATGGCACCTTCAGCTGGGACGCAGCCAAGCCTGAAGCCAGCAAAATCGCGGTCGACGTGAAAACCGCCAGCCTGTGGTCCAACCACGCAGAACGTGACAAGCACATCGCCAGCAAAGACTTCATCGATGTGGCCAAATTTGCCGATGCCAAGTTCGTGTCTACCGCCGTCAAATCCACTGGCGAAAAGACAGCTGATGTGACTGGCGACCTGACGTTCCACGGTGTGACCAAGCCTGTGACCTTCAAGGCCACCTTCAACGGTGAAGGCAAGGATCCATGGGGCGGCGAACGTGCCGGCTTCAACGCCAAGACCACGATTGACTTGAACGACTTCGGCGTGAAAGGCCCAGGCCCGACTTCGCAGACTGTCGACTTGGACATCTCGCTGGAAGGCGTGAAGCAGAAGTAATTTCTGCCTGGCAATAGGGGCCCTTGTGGGAGCGGGCTTGCTCGCGAAGGCGGTGTGTCAGTCGCCAGATACATTGACTGACACGCCGAATTCGCGAGCAAGCCCGCTCCCACATGTGATCTTTGTTGAAGCCAAAAAAATGCCCCGCCTCGAAAGAGGCGGGGCATTTTTTATGGCGTTTCGAAAATCAGCGGTTGCGAGTCAGCAGCGCTGGTTTCTCACCACGAGGACGGCCTGGCAGTTGGTCCAACTGCTCAGGTGTCGGGAAGCGATCCGCTTTCGACTCCTTGTGGATGATCTTCGGCGCCGGGCCACCGCGCGGGTTTTGTACCGCAGGCTCGGACGAACGAGGCTGATCGTCACGGGCTGGGCGGCGGTTGTTGCTGCGCGAGTCTTCGCGACGGGCCTGGCCGTCACGCGGTGCGCCATTACGCGGGCCGCTGCGCTTGGCAGGCGGGGTACCGGTGGTGCCGCCGCTGCTGTTGCGCGGGGCGTTCTGACGACCGCCCTGTGGCTGGCCGCTACGTGGAGCGCCTGCGCCCTGGGCCGGAGCCCCTGGACGACGGCCACGGCCCTGGGCCGGTTTGGCTTGGGGCACGTAGTCGACGCGGTTACCGAAGTTATCGATATCGTCGTCAAGGAACTCGTCCGGGGCACGGTCGGCCGCGGCGCGTGGTGGCTGGCTCGGCTGGCGCTGTTCGCGGGCCGGGGTGCCTTCACGGGGCTTCTGCTCACGGGCCGGGCGTTCGCCACGGCTGCTGGTCGCGGATTTTTCCTTGCCCTTGTCCTTGCCTTTGTCGCGACGACCACCGCCACCACCGCCGCCGTTCGGGCCATCGCCTTTGGGGCCGCGTGGGTTGCGTGGGTTACGCACGTCTGGGCGTTCGCGCGCTTCTGGCTTCTCGGCCTCCACGGCGCTGGCATCGAAGCCCATCAGGTCGCCGTCGGCGATTTTCTGCTTGGTCATGCGTTCGATGCTTTTCAGCAGTTTTTCTTCGTCCGGCGCGACCAACGAAATGGCCTCGCCCGAACGACCGGCACGGCCCGTACGGCCGATACGGTGCACATAGTCTTCATCGACGTTTGGCAGCTCGAAGTTGACCACGTGTGGCAACTGGTCGATATCCAGGCCGCGCGCGGCGATATCGGTAGCGACCAGGATACGCACGGTCCCGGCCTTGAAGTCGGCCAGGGCTTTGGTGCGTGCGTTCTGGCTCTTGTTGCCGTGGATGGCAACGGCGGTGAGGCCGTGCTTGTCCAGGTACTCGGCCAGGCGGTTGGCGCCGTGCTTGGTGCGAGTGAACACCAGCACCTGTTCCCAGGCACCGTGGGTGATCAGGTGCGCCAGCAGCGAGCGCTTGTGGCTGGCGGCCAGGCGGAACACGCGTTGCTCGATACGCTCGACCGTGGTGTTCGGCGGCGTGACTTCGATGCGTTCCGGGTTGTGCAGCAGCTTGCCGGCCAGGGCAGTGATGTCCTGGGAGAACGTTGCCGAAAACAGCAGGTTCTGACGTTTGGCCGGCAGGCGGGCGAGGACCTTTTTCACGTCATGGACAAAGCCCATGTCGAGCATGCGGTCGGCTTCGTCCAGCACGAGGATTTCCACGTGGGACAAATCGACGCTGCCTTGGCCGCACAGGTCGAGCAAGCGACCCGGGCAGGCTACCAGCACGTCGACACCACGGGACATGGCCTGAACCTGTGGGTTCATGCCGACGCCGCCGAAGATGCAGGCGCTGACGAACTTCAAGTCGCGGGCATACAGCTTGAAGCTGTCGTGCACTTGGGCTGCGAGTTCGCGGGTTGGGGTCAGGACCAGTACACGCGGTTGACGCGGGCCGTGACGTTGGGATTTGTCCGGGTGACCGTTGGGAAACAACCGCTCCAGGATCGGGAGGGCGAAACCGCCGGTTTTACCAGTACCTGTCTGAGCCGCGACCATCAGGTCGCGACCTTGCAACACGGCGGGAATGGCCCGCTGTTGCACCGGAGTAGGCTCGGTATAGCCCGCTGCCTCGATGGCGCGGACTAAAGCCTCGGAGAGACCGAGGGAAGCAAAGGACATGAGTAATCCTGTTTTAGTTAGGGCTTGGCCCAAAGGGATAATCTTGCCGGGCGTGAATGGCGCTTAGGGGAGCGCAACCCCGTCCGGTCCTGCTGCGTCTGGCGGGCACTCCACCGGCTCGCGCGGGCCGCAAAGCTGCGCAGTAGCTGGGTTGGGTGCCGTTTTCAAGACCCGAGCGGCCGGGCGTAAGCCTGGCGGAAAGGCCGCAGTATAACAGAGCAATCACTGCGCGCTGCTTTCCTGCTGCTCAACGGCGTGTTCGGGGGCCGGTATGGGTGCCGTTTGCTCGTGCATCCGGCCATATTTAGCACTCAAGGTGGCATAGGCCGGCTCTTGCTTGAAGCGCTTGAGCTCGGCGGCAAAGCGTTGCACCAGCAGGTCCATGCCTGCGCCACGGCGTACCGCAAGAAATTGCTGCTGGCGACTGACCACCACCGACGCCTGGCTGACCTTACCTTCCAGGCCCAGCGCCTTGATCACGTAGTGCCCCACGCGCCGGTCAGTCACCACCATATCGACGCGCCCCAGCATGAGTTTGCCAAAATTGGCTTCATGGCTGGGCGCAGGTTCACGCTGGAAGGTGTTGGACCCACTGAACGCGTCGCCATAGAGGTAGCCGGGGGAAACGCCAACCGTCAGGCCACGCAGGTCGTCGAGGGCGGCGGCGGGGTGGGGGCGGTCGTTGGCATAGAACAAGACAAATTCGACTTCCGACAACGGCTCGCTGGGATAGAGCAGCAAGGCGTCGCGCTCCTGGCTGTGAAAAATATCCAGCGCGCCGTCGGCGTGGCCCTGCTCGAGCATCGCCAGGCAGCGCTTCCAGGGCAGGAACTGCCATTGCACCTCCACCCCCAGGCGCTGGAACACGATCAGGGTGGTTTCATAATCCAGGCCGGCCATGGTGCCGTTGTCTTCGTAGACATAGGGCGCCCAGGGTTCGGTGACAATGCGCAGCTTCTCGCCATGAGCGGCCAGGCTCAGGCAAGAAAACAGCACAGCGGTGAACAGCTTGAAGAGGACGGGCATACCCTGAGGTTACGACGCTGCCCACAGAAAGAGAAGCTCTGGCACGCGCATTGGCGGGCGGTCTTACTTCGCGGGAGCGTTCAACAGGTGTTCCTGGATCGCGGCGCGGCGTTCACCCAGAATCAAACGCACCACGGGGTTGGCGAACCAGTGTTGCAACTGGTGGGCATCAAGCGGGCGCTTCTGGCGTTCTTCCTGATTTTGTCGGGCTTTGTCCCACCAGACCGGGCCGCAGGCCTGGTCGAACTCGTTTTCGTGTTCGTAGCAGCCGTAAAGAATCTCGCGGATGAACTGTTGCTGATGCTTGGGCAACAGCAGGGTGATCAGCTTGTACATCAAACGCTGCAAACGCGGCGGGCGCGGCAGGTGCGAGGAGACCTGGCGCGTATCGGCCAGGGCTTGTGCGCTGGTGGGCGCGCTGGCGTGCTTGGCGATCCACGCCTTGACCTTGGCCCGGAACAGCTGTTTACGGCTCCAGTAATGGTGGATCAGGTCCGGGCACTCGCGCACCTTCACGGTGCGGTAGGCGGCGATGGACAGGCAGAACTCTTCCAGGGTGTAGGCGCCTTGGGCATGGGGGAACAGTTCATCCATCAACTCGATGGAGCGGTCGAGGATGTGCGCATCCTGTTGGGTCAGGCCCATGACGCCGGAGTTGAGGGTCATCATGTCATCGTCGGCCACGCCCATATCCAGCAGGCGCTGGCGCAGGGCGGTGTACAGGATGCTTTCGTGGTTGTCGCCGTACTTGGTGTAGAAGGCGTTGCACAACAGGGTGCCGGGCTGGACGCGTTCGAACAGGGCCATGGGCGAATGATGGAAGAAAGTGTCGGTGTCGATCAGCAGCGCCACCGGGGACTCTTGCAGCACTTGGCGCAGCACTACGTGTTTGGTGCGAAAGTGATAGCCGTGAGGCTCGCTCCAGCGCTTGCGGGTGGCCTCGTCCAATGGGCGCACGCGCACCGGCAGCAGGCGATAGGGCTCGGGGTTGTCGCTAAATACCTGGATGTCGATGTTCGCGTCCGGGGTGTCCTGCAGGAACGCCAGTGCGCTGGCGATGCTGAATACGGCTTCCTGATGGTAGGTGTCGGCGCCGAAGACCAGGTAAACCAGTTGCGGGCGGGACGTCGGGGGCACTGTATTCATGGACTGCGGGGTTCCGTGGGTAACGTAAAACGACAAAGGCCCTCGTCAGAACGAGGGCCTTGGTACAACCGGTCAAGCGTTAACGTGGCAGCTTGAGGTTGTTCCAGATGGCAAGGCTGGGTTCAGCCTGGTTCAGGGTATAGAAATGCAACCCTGGTGCACCACCTTGCAACAATTGCTCACACATCTCGGTGATGACCTGCTCGCCGAACGCCTGGATGCTTTTGACGTCATCGCCATAGGCTTCCAGTTGCTTGCGCACCCAGCGTGGGATCTCGGCGCCGCAGGCGTCGGAGAAGCGCGCCAGCTTGCTGTAGTTGGTGATGGGCATGATGCCCGGCACGATGGGGATGTTCACGCCCATCGCCCGTACACGTTCGACGAAGTAGAAGTAGCTGTCGGCGTTGAAGAAGTACTGGGTGATTGCGCTGTCGGCGCCGGCATTGGCCTTGCGCACGAAATTCTGCAAATCGTCTTCGAAATTGCGCGCCTGGGGGTGCATCTCCGGATAAGCGGCCACTTCGATATGGAAGTGATCACCGCTTTCTTCGCGGATGAAACTCACCAGGTCGTTGGCGTAGCGCAGCTCTCCGCTGGCCATGCCCATACCCGATGGCAGGTCGCCACGCAGCGCAACGATGCGCTTGATGCCGGCGGCTTTGTATTGGGTCAGCAGGCTACGCAGGTCGGCCTTGCTGTCGCCCACGCACGACAAGTGCGGAGCGGCGGGAACTTTGACTTCACTTTCCAGCTGCAACACGGTGTTGATCGTGCGGTCACGGGTCGAACCGCCAGCGCCGTAGGTGCAGGAGAAGAAGTCAGGGCTGAAGCTGGCCAACTGCTTGGCAGTGGCCATCAGTTTTTCATGCCCAGCATCGGTCTTGGTAGGGAAGAACTCGAAGCTGTAGCGACGGTCTTGGGACATGGTAATAACCCTATGAAACTTGGATACCGGAAGTCATGCACCGATTTAATGTGGGAGCGGGCTTGCTCGCGAAAGGGGCGTGTCAGTCACCCTATACATCAACTGACACACCGCATTCGCGAGCAAGCCCGCTCCCACACAAGCCCTCTGCGGCAAGGAGAGGGCCGGTTACTTAGTAGCGGTAAGCGTGCGGCTTGAACGGACCTTCAACCGTCACGCCGATGTAGTCGGCCTGTGTCTTGGTCAGTTGAGTCACGACGCCGCCGAAGCCGCGGACCATTTCCAGGGCCACTTCTTCGTCGAGTTTCTTGGGCAGTACTTCCACGGTCAGGCGCTCGGCTTTCTGGGCGGGCGACAGGTCGGCGTACTTTTGTTCGAACAGGAAGATCTGCGCCAGCACCTGGTTGGCGAACGAGCCATCCATGATGCGGCTTGGGTGGCCAGTGGCGTTGCCCAGGTTTACCAGGCGGCCTTCGGCCAGCAGGATCAGGTAGTCATCGTTCTGCGGGTCGAAATCACCAGCGCCGGTACGGTGAACCTTGTGTACCTGCGGCTTCACTTCTTCCCATGCCCAGTTCTTGCGCATGAAAGCGGTGTCGATTTCGTTGTCGAAGTGACCGATGTTGCAGACAACGGCGCGCTTTTTCAGGGCCTTGAGCATGTTCGCATCGCACACATTCACGTTACCGGTGGTGGTGACGATCAGGTCGATCTTGCCCAGCAGGGCTGCGTCGATGCAGGCGGAGGTGCCGTCGTTCTGGCCGTTGATGAACGGCGAAACCACTTCGAAACCGTCCATGCAGGCTTGCATGGCGCAGATCGGGTCAACTTCGGAGACCTTGACGATCATGCCTTCCTGACGCAACGACTGGGACGAACCCTTGCCCACGTCACCGTAGCCGATTACCAGGGCTTGCTTGCCCGACAGCAGGTGGTCGGTGCCGCGCTTGATCGCATCGTTCAGGCTGTGACGGCAGCCGTACTTGTTGTCGTTCTTGCTCTTGGTCACCGAGTCGTTGACGTTGATGGCCGGGATTTTCAGCTCGCCCTTGGCCAGCATGTCCAGCAGGCGGTGTACGCCGGTGGTGGTCTCTTCGGTCACGCCGTGGACGCGGTCGAGGATTTGCGGGTACTTCTTGTGCAGCAGCTCGGTGAGGTCGCCGCCGTCGTCAAGGATCATGTTGGCATCCCAAGGCGCGCCATCTTTGAGGATGGTTTGCTCAAGGCACCACTCGTACTCTTCTTCGGTCTCGCCTTTCCAGGCAAATACCGGGATACCGGCAGCAGCGATAGCGGCGGCGGCCTGGTCTTGAGTCGAGAAGATGTTGCAGGACGACCAACGCACTTCGGCACCCAGGGCAACCAGGGTTTCGATCAGCACGGCAGTCTGGATGGTCATGTGGATGCAGCCGAGGATCTTCGCACCCTTGAGCGGCTGCTCAGCGGCGTACTTGCGACGCAGGCCCATCAGGGCTGGCATTTCGGATTCGGCGATAAAGGTTTCGCGACGGCCCCAGGCAGCCAGGGACATATCGGCGACTTTGTAGTCATTGAAATCAGCAGGCGTCATTACAGCGCTCATAGAGAGCCTCCATTCGTAGGGTGCGAATGGGCGCCGTTGTGCGTTTAGTATCAGGCCAGGGCAACCAGGCCGGACAACGCCCCATCCGAGCCTGACAGGTTGAACCTGCTGCAGCGCCCCTCGGACAGGTGGCGGGAGAACGGTATCAATCGAAGATGACCGTTTTGAAACGGAGGCGATTATAGCCGTGTAAGCGGCACTTCCCAAGCCTTTCTGTCGGCGGCATGAAGATCGCGCATGGGCCTGATAGCTAATGGCTCATAGAGCTTGGGCCCTGGCTCTGCCATGATGTTGCCCATCATTTGGCAAGACGCTTTGGAGTGATCATGAACTTCCACACCCGCAAATGGGTAAAACCCGAAGACCTCAACCCCAACGGCACGCTGTTCGGCGGCAGCTTGCTGCGCTGGATCGACGAAGAAGCGGCGATCTACGCGATTGTCCAACTCGGCAACCAGCGCGTGGTCACCAAGTACATCTCGGAAATCAACTTTGTCAGCGCCTCGCGCCAGGGCGACATCATCGAACTGGGCATCACCGCCACCGAGTTCGGCCGCACCTCCATCACCCTGACCTGTGAAGTGCGCAACAAGATCACGCGCAAAAGCATCCTGACCGTGGAAAAAATGGTCTTCGTCAACCTGGGCGAAGACGGTTTGCCGGCACCCCACGGCCGCACCGAGATCAAGTACGTGAAGGACCAGTTCAAGGACGACAGTCTTCCCGAGTAACACCTACGTGGCGTGATTTGCGTGACCAAATCATTCCACATGGATCTATCCGAGGCTCTCTCATCACTCAGGCCTACACCCTGTAGAGAGAGCCTCGTGTATGAAAGTCTCCAGTTCTGTTGTACAGAATCAGCCCCCTCAGCCTCAGACCACCGGCCAGGACGTAAAGACGCCTCTGGTCAAAGGTGTGGGCGAGCGCAACCTGAGTATTTATCGTCACAGTGACGGGCGGGTGGAGGTGGTGCTGTCACCGCCGCCGCCTGCTCACTTGGTGCTCAGTGGCGGTGGCGCCAAGGGCATCGCCTTTCCAGGGATGGTGCAGGCGCTTGAAGAGGCCGATAAGCTCAAAGGCGTCAAAGTGGTTTCCGGCTCTTCTGCCGGCGCTATTTCGGCAGCGCTACTCGCCAGCGGCATGGATGCCAAGGCCTTTACGCAACTGTCGAATAACCTTGACCTGCCCAGCCTGCTCAATAGCAAAGACCCGGTCACGGCGTGGTTGCAGGAGGCCAGTTCCCAGATCGGCAAACTCGTCGGGAAAGTGCCAGGGCCGGCGGGTAATATCTCTCAACTGCTGCTGACGTTGCTGCCGCGCCTGCAAACCGAGGGGCAGCCGCTGGAAGACTTGATTCGTAATGAATCACGTAAGTCTGTTCTCGCCCATATCGCGGGTATGCCCGCAGCCAACCGCCCCCCGGAAGTCACCGCAATTGCCGAACGGCTCAGCGCTGGCGGTGGCCCCACTTTTCGCGACTTGGAGATCTTGAGCCGGCATATTCCGGCGATCAAGCAACTGAACATTACCGGCACGGGCATGTTCGACGGTCGCCCGCAGTTGGTGGTGTTCAATGCCAGCCTCACACCGGATATGGATATCGCCCGCGCCGCGCTTATTTCGGGGGCGCTGCCTGGGTTGTTCAAGAGCCCTTCCGAACAGGGCCAC
Organism: Pseudomonas sp. FDAARGOS_380; assembly: GCF_002591235.1. Classification (NCBI taxonomy): domain Bacteria; kingdom Pseudomonadati; phylum Pseudomonadota; class Gammaproteobacteria; order Pseudomonadales; family Pseudomonadaceae; genus Pseudomonas; species Pseudomonas sp. FDAARGOS_380. The sequence continues at coordinate 2,343,349 of NZ_CP023969.1, forward strand.
GGGTTTCAGGCTGCTTCAGAGGTCACGGCGTTTCAGGACGGTGGTTTGCTCCTCAATACCCCGGCGCCAGGCATTATTGAGCGTTCTTTCCCGCAAAGCCCCCTGGGCAAGGACGAAGCCCTGATCGTCAAGTTCGAGTCTGACAAACCATCAGCGCCCCCCCAAAGCGGTGGTTTTTTCAGCTATCTGACCGACACGTTCACCGGCACGCCACACACCGCCGCTGAAAGCTATCAGGATGACCGGCTCAAAGCGTATTCGGAGCAAACCGTAACGTTGCCGTTGAACTCCGATAAAGGCGACTATCGCGGCCTGCTCGGTGGCACCGTCAACTTCACCATGACCTGCGAGCAGAAACAGCATTTGCAGGCCCAGGCCCGCCAGGCGGTGTCAGGGCATCTGCAAAAACGTGAGCTGGAGCGCGAGCGCCATGAATTCCCCTCGCTGAACGATGCCGTGATGGCGATGGATGATCAAATGCTCGCCAGCGTGCAGGACGAACTGCAAAAGGACCCGGCCGGCGCCGAGGCGTTGCGTTTTCGCAAAGACGCACAACAGGCGTTAAAGGCGTTGGACAGTGCGATTGCCGAAGCGAATCAATCCGACACGTCGCTGGTGATGACGCCAAAAATAGCCTCGGCGCTGCGCAATCTGGACGCCCTCGCCCGTAGACCCGAGGATATCGACTGGCTGGGCAAGCGCCTGAATGCGCCAGGCCAGCGTAATTTTCAGCAACTGCTGCAGGTGGGCGCCAAACGCGGGACGGGCAATGGCTCTGGCCTGTCCAAGGTGTTGAGCAGCGCCGTCACTGAAATGCAAAAACGCGATATCGGGGTGAAGGCAGCGAATTTTATCCGCGAAGTCATTTATCCCTCGCTATACCGCCCTGGTCAGCCGGCTGCCAACGTCGAGTTATTGCAACGCGCGGTGCGTGATTTGGGCGAGGCGACGACGCCAGCGGAGTTTAACCGTGTGCTTGATGGCATCGTCAAACACTACCGGGCGCGCAATAAACCGTGGGGTAAACCCTTGAGCTCTACCACCGTGGAGCAGGCCAAGGCCTGGCGTATTCCGGTTTAGTTGCGGTGCCACTGAACAGCCATCGTCGCGGCGTGTCGTAGCTACAGGCACCCCTTGGACTCTGGTACATCATGGCCACTCAAGCAGACGGCAAGACCCCCAACCTGTCGCAGGAAGAGCAGCAGGACGTTGATGACAACCAGCCGCCTCGCGCGGCTGTATTACACGAAATTATCCGCACCCAAGGCGATCAGGAGCTGGAGCGCAATGTGGCCGCGTTGTGGTGGTCGGCGCTGGCTGCCGGCTTGACCATGGGCCTGTCGCTGATGGGCATGGGCCTGCTCAATTCGCGCCTGCCGGATGGTGAGGAATTCAAGGTGATCGCCAGCTTTGGCTATTGCGCAGGCTTTCTCGCAGTAATTCTTGCCCGTCAGCAATTGTTTACCGAAAACACCCTGACCGCCGTGCTGCCGGTGATGAGCAAGCCGACCCTGGCCAATGCCGCGCGCTTGTTGCGGCTGTGGACGGTGGTGTTGGTGGGTAACCTGTGTGGCACCTTACTGGTGGCCTACGTGATGCTGCACCTGCCGATCTTCGATACCAAGACTGACCTTGCCTTCCTCGAGATCGGGCGCAAGGTCATGGAGAACGACCCTGCGCAGATGTTTGCCAAGGGCATCGTCTCCGGTTGGATGATCGCCACCATGGTCTGGATGATCCCGTCGATGGAGAGTGCCAAGGTGTGGATCATCATTCTGATCACCTACTTCATGGCGCTGGGGGACTTCACCCATATCGTCGTCGGTTCGGCCGAAGTGTCCTATCTGGTGTTTGCCGGCGAGTTGCCGTGGAAGGATTTCTGGCTGGTCTTCGCCGGGCCGACCCTGGCCGGCAACATCATCGGTGGTAGTTTCATCTTTGCGTTGATCAGCCATGCCCAGGTTCGCAGCGAGGCGTCCGTGCCTGCTGTTACTCAATCTCATACGCGGGCCAAGCCCCGTCAGGATAAGGACAAAGCCTGACATCACCCTGGCTGCCGCGTCAGGCCTTGAATGGCACGCTGGGAGGCTCGGAGGCCGGCGTGCTGTCGGGTGCCTTGAGCTGGCCTTCCCAGCGTGCGATGACCAAGGGTGCCAATGCGTTGCCCAGTACGTTCAGTGCGGTGACGGGCATATCCATCAGCCGATAGATGCCTGCGATGATCGCCACGCCTTCCACCGGCAGCCCTGCGGCGGTCAAGGTCGCGGTCAGGATGATGAACATGAAGCCTGGCACGCCTGCCGCGCCCTTTGATGTCAGCACCATGATCAAGACCAGCATGCCTTGATCCGCCAGGCTCAAGTCGATGCCATACGCCTGGGCGATGAACAGCGTGCCCAGTGCGGCAAACAGCGATGCGCCATCCAGGTTGAACGAGTAACCCAGCGGGATCACCATGCTGGTAATGGGCCGAGGCGCGCCATAACGCTCCATCTTCTCGATCAGTTGAGGCATGACCGTCGCCGAGGCGGCGCTGCTGAAGGCCAGTAACAGTTCACTGCGTATTTCTCGCAGCAGGTGAAAAAAGCCGACGCCGGCCAGGCGTGCCACTGCCCCCAATACACACAGGGCAAACAAGAGCACCGCGACATAGGTGGTGCCGATCAGTTTGGCCAGTGGCAGCAACGCGCTGAGGCCAAAGCTGGCGACGGTGACCGCGATCAGCCCGAAAATACCTATCGGCGAGTAATGCATAACCAAGTGGGTGACTTTGAACATGGTGTCGGAGACGCCCTGCATCACGCTGATCAACGGCGCTTTGCGCTCCTCGGGCAGCAACGACAAGGCACAACCGAACAGAATCGCGAAAAACAGCACCGACAGCAGCTTGCCCTGCGACATGGCCAGGACGATGTTGTCCGGCACGATCGCCAGCAGTATCTGGCCCAGGTTCTGCGGGCTGCCACTGGAGGCCAGCCCCGTGGCCGGTGCCTGCAGCGTGCTGCCGAATTCGGCGCCCGACCCCGGCTGCACCACATTGCCAACCAGCAGGCCGAAGACGATGGCGATGCTGGTGATGGTGAAGAAGTACACGAAGGTCTTCAGGCCGACGCGACCCAGGGCAGCCGGGTTGCCCATGCCGGCGATGCCGACGGTCATGCAGGCGAAGACGAGCGGCACGACGATCATCTTCATCAGCTTGATGAACAGGTCGCCCGCCGGTTGCAGCAGGTTGTCGATGAACCAGGCTTTTTGCTCGGGAAATTGGTTGAGCAGGATGCCGACGATTATCCCGGCAACCAGGCCGATCATGATGCGGGTGATGAGGCTGGTGGGTTTTCTGACGGTCATGGGGGTGGCCCTTATTGTTGTGGTGGTCAGGAATTTACTGGGCGAACAACCCTTCGAAGTGCTTGAACCCTTTCACTTCTATGGGATTACCGCTGGGGTCGAGGAAAAACATCGTGCGCTGCTCGCCCGGTTCGCCGGCAAAGCGCGTCACGGGTGGGATCTCGAAGCGTGTGCCCCGGCGGGTGAGGCGCTCGGCAAGCGTTAACCACTCATCAAGTGGCAACACCACGCCCAGGTGCGGCATCAGTACCCGGTGCTCACCGACCAGGCCGGTACGTGTAGTGGGGAAGGGCGTACCCAGGTGCAGTGAAAGTTGATTGCCGAAAAAGTCGAAGTCGATCCAGGTCGCGCTGCACCGGCCCTCGGTGCAACCCAAAACATCTCGATAAAAAATGCGCGCCTCGTCTAAGTCATAAACATGGTATGCAGCGTGGAAGGGTCTGTTCATGGCTGGCTCTCCAGATGGTGAGCTGTCAGGTTAAACAGGCGGTGCCGCCAGGGTAAAACGGGTTTGCCTTGGTCTGAGCGAAAGGAAAACTTATGGATGTTCGATTCCTGAGGAGCCTGGTCGCTGTCATTGAAACCGGGTCCATAGCCGCTGCTGCACGGCGTGAAAACCGCAGTGCGGCGGCGATCAGCCAGCGGGTCAAGGCGCTTGAGCGCACGCTGGGTTGTACGCTGCTCATGCGCACCGCACATGCCGCGTGGCCTTCGGACCAATGCTTGCTGCTTTTGCCCAGAATCCAGGCCGTCATTGAACAGGCGCGCCAGTTGCAGGAGCACCTGAGCCAGGACGAGTTATCGGGGGAGATTAAAATCGGGGCCATTTCCACGGCGCTGACCGGCATCTTGCCCGGACTGATCGAGCGGCTGACAGTGTCGGCACCCAAGCTGCGGCTGAAGATCACACCCGGCGATTCCAGAAGCCTCTATGAGAAGTTGCTCAACCAGGAATTGGATGCAGCGATACTGGTGCGACCGCCCTTTCAACCGCCCAAAGCCTTGTCGATGGCTTTGCTGCGTGCCGAACCCTTGATTCTGATTGCGCCCGCCGAGTGGGGGGCGCAGTCACTGGCAGCCTTGTTAGGCGAACGCCCGTTTATCCGCTATGACGCTCGCTCCTGGGGTGGGCAGATCGCCCAGCGCTTTCTCGATGAACAGTCCTTTGAGCCCGAGGTGTTATGTGAGCTGGATGCGCTGGAAACTATCCTGATGCTGGTCGCCCAGGGGATGGGGGTATCGCTGGTGCCGCAGTGGGCGGGCATGCCCTGCAACGGCATCCGTGTGTTACCGGCCGGCGACCGGCTGTGCTATGCACGCGAGATGGTGGTCATGTACAGCTCGACACCGCGCCGCCCGTTGGCGATGCGGCATCTGCTTGACGTGTTGCGCGGCGCGGTTACTGCGGCGCAGTGACACGGCTGACAACGCGACCAATCGTCAACCCCTGCAACAGGATCGAAGACAGCACCACGATGTAGGTGATGCTCAGCAACAAGTCGCGCTCCGGGCCCAAGGGCAGGGCCAAGGCCAGTGCCACCGAGACGCCGCCACGCAGGCCGCCCCAGGTGAGGATGCGGATTGTGCCGCGTGGCACCGAGCGCCAACGGCGCAGCAACAGGATCGCCGGGGCCACGGTCAGCAGGCGCGAGAGCAGGATCGCCACCGCCAGCAGGCTGGCCGCGAACACGTGCAGCCAGTTGAATGGCAATAGCAGCAGCTCCATGCCGATCAGCGCAAACAGCAGCGCGTTGAGCATGTCATCGAGCAGTTCCCAGAAACCATCCAGATAGCGACGCGTCATGTCGTTCATCGCCAGCTTGCGCCCCAGGTTGCCGATGATCAGCCCCGCGACCACCATCGCAATCGGTGCGGACACATGCAGTTCCGAAGCCATGGCCGAGCCGCCGATCACCAGGGCGAGGGTCAGCATGACTTCGATCTGGTGCTGTTCGATGCTCTTGATCATCAGGTACACGAGGTAGCCGATCAGCCCGCCAAACAGCACGCCGCCAATGGCTTCGTGGGCAAACAGCATGGCCGTGGCGCCGACGGTGGGCGTTTCACCCAACTGCGCGATGCCCAGCAGCACGGTAAACACCACCACGGCGGTGCCGTCATTGAACAGCGACTCGCCGACGATGGTGGTTTTCAGCGGTTTGGAGGCATTGGCGGTCCGCAGCACGCCGAGCACCGCAATGGGGTCGGTGGGGGAGATCAGCGCGCCGAATAGCAGGCAGTAAAGGAAACTCACGTGCCAGCCAAACAGGGCGAAGATGTAGTACGCCAGGCTGCCGATCACCACGGTGGCGATCAACACGCCAAAGGTTGCCAGCAGGCCGATGGGCCAGCGGTAGCTGCGCAGGTCGTTCAAGTTGACGTGCAAGGCGCCGGCGAACAGCAGGAACGACAGCATCCAGTTCATCAGCAAATCGCCAAAGTCGATCTGGCCGATCAGCTGTTGGACGCGTTCCTCTAAACCTGGGTAGCCGAGCACGCTCAGGCCTTGCAGGATCAGCGAGAACAGCAGTGCAGTGACCATCACGCCGATGGTGGGCGGCAGGCCGATAAAGCGGAAGTTCACATAAGTGAGCAGGGTGGTGAGGCAGATGAAGGCGGCGACAAGTTCAAGCATCCGGGGTCCTTGGAGCAGGGAAATATAGGCGCACGGGGTGCGTCGAATCGGTGGTTAGTATAAACAGGTGCTGTTACATGACGTATCAATTAAGGAGGTTCGGGTGGTAGCGACAGCTCTGGTGCTGGTAGCGGCGCTGTTGCATGCGACGTGGAACACCTTGATCAAGTTCAGTGGCGAGCGCCTTTTGGTCATCGCCTGCATGGACAGCGTGGCGCTGCTGTTCGTGGTAGTGGCGGTGGGGTTCGTGTCCTTGCCGCCGCTGGACATTTGGCCGTGGATCGCGGCCTCGGCGCTGTTTGAATTGCTCTATCGCTATTTGTTGATCCAGGCCTATCGGGTGGGGGACCTGGGCCTGGTGTATCCGTTGATGCGCGGTTTGTCGCCGCTGGTGGTGCTGGTGCTGACGCTGGTGTTTGCTGGCGAAGTGTTGAGCACCCAGCAGATTCTGGGGATCCTGCTGATCCCGTTCGGCATGGTATGCCTGTTGTGGCAGGGCGGCGGCGGTGACCGGTTGCCCTGGTCGATGCTGCCGGTGGTGTTGCTGATCGGCCTGTGCATCGGCTCCTACACCTTTCTGGATGGGCAGGCGCTACGGCGCTGGTCGCATCCGCTGGATTACCTGGTGTGGCTGACGCTGGTCAGTGCGTGGCCGTTTCCGTTGCTGGCGCTGGTGCGCAAGCGTGCAGCCTTCAGCCTGTTCTGGCGCACCCAGTGGCGGTTGGGCTTGAGCGTGGGGCTGTGCGTATTGTTGAGCTACGCTTTGGTACTTTGGGCCATGCAGTTGGGCTCGATTGCCGAAGCCGCCGCGCTGCGCGAAGTCAGTGTGATCCTGGTGGTGCTGTTCGGCATGCGTTACTTGAAAGAACCTTTTGGCCGTCCACGGCTCATAGCCTGTGGGTTGGTGTTGATTGGCATGTTGGTGATGAAACTCTAACCGTCGGATAAAACTAAAAGGAATCGGTGATGACAGTCGCTTTATGGTGTGTGTTGATCGCAATTTTTCTGCCGTACATTTGCACCGGTGTGGCCAAGTTCAGTACAGGCAAGTTCGGGCCACGGGATAACCACGACCCGCGCGCCTTCCTCGATAGCCTGGAAGGCGTCGCCAAGCGTGCGCATAGCGCGCAACTCAACAGTTTCGAAGTGACACCGGCGTTTGCCGCCGCAGTGATCGTTGCGCACCTGGCCGGCAACGCCGACCTGGTGACGATCAACGTGCTGGCAGTGCTGTTTATCACCAGCCGCCTGCTGTACATCATCTGCTACCTGGCAGACTGGGCGATCTTGCGTTCGCTGGTGTGGGCAGTGGGTATGGCGCTGATTGCGAGTTTCTTCTTCGTTTCGATGTAAGTGGGGGGCGGCAAACCCGACTGTAGGAGCGAGCTTGCTCGCGAAGAACGTCAACGATAACGCGTGCTCGCTGAGTAAGCGCGGCGCCTGTGCGTTTTTCGCGAGCAAGCTCGCTCCTACATGGAATTAGGGCAAGTCCCTCCCACATTGATTACTAGCGGTTGTCAGGTGCCGGCAGGCGCATCCGGCACCTGGGGCAATGCCGCACCTTTGGGCCACAGCATCCAGATCTGCCCTTGCTGTTTCATATTTCCCGCCAACTCGCCTGCTGCACTGCCTGTGCCCCAGAACAAATCTGCGCGTACTTCGCCGGTGATCGCGCCGCCGGTATCCTGGGCTGCGACTGGGCGTGCCAGTGGCGTGCCGTCCGGCTTGGTGGTCGACAACCACAACAGGCTGCCCAGCGGAATCACCTTGCGATCCACCGCCACACTGTAGCCGGCGGTCAATGGCACGTTCAGCGAACCACGCGGGCCTTCGTTGCTGTCGGGGCGGGCGCTGAAGAATACGTAGCTGGGGTTGCTCGCCAGCAGTTCTGGAATGCGCTGCGGGTGGGCCTTGGCCCAGGCGCTGATGGCGCCCATGGTCACGTCTTCTTTTTTCAGCTCGCCTTGTTCCACCAGCCAGCGGCCGATAGGGCGGTACGGGTAGCCGTTCTGGTCGCCGTAACCCACACGCAGTTGGCGCCCGCCGGCCAGTTGAATACGCCCCGAGCCCTGGATCTGCAGGAATTGCAGGTCCATCGGGTCGGTCAGCCAGGCGATCGGCTTGGCGGTGGAACCTTGGCTGTTGAGGGTGCTGGCATCGTCATACGGCTTGAGCACGCGACCTTCCAGGCGCCCGCGCAGGCGCTTGCCTTTGAGTTCCGGGTAGATGCTCTCAAGGTTGACGATGATCAGGTCATCCGGCACGCCGTATACCGGCACGTGGGCGGTGGCGGTCTTTGTCAGGCTGCCGGGGTAGACCGGCTCGTAATAGCCCGTGATCAAGCCGTTTGGCGTGTTGTTGGCCGAGCGCAGGCCGAAGACATCCAGGTGTTCCTTGAGAAAGCCGCGAACCGCCACGGCATCGCCCGGTACGCTGGCCGCGGCCGCGCAGGTCGCGCCCCAGATCGGGTCGGCCTTGAGGCGCTGGCAGGCGCTGCGCCAGGATTCAAACCCGGCGAGCAAGTCACTGTCGGAAACGCTCGGCAGGGCTTCCCACGGTGCGCTCACATAGGTGGCAATGGCGTGAGGCTTGGTTGGCTCCTGGGCAACTTCTTTGCCGGTGTCTTTACCGCCATCGCAGCCGGCCAGTAGCGCGAACATCGGCAGAGCCCACGCCAGGCGCCGGCCCCAGGGTTTGAAGATGACATTCATGTAGGTAGTTCCTGAAACGATTGCCCGTGCTTCACTGCATCCGGGCAACCCTTATTATTAATAGGGCTATTGGTCTTTGTAGGCGGTGCGAGGATACTGGCCGCCGTTTCCCGTGACCTTGAAGCCATGATGATGTTAAAAAAATTGACTGTTGTATTGCTGGCCTGCCTGGCGGTGTCTGCCTGTGGCGGTGTTGACCCCAATTCTCCCTTGGGCCAGCGCAAGGCGATCTTCAAGCAGATGCTCAAGACCGGTGAAGACTTGGGCGGCATGCTGCGCGGGCGTATCCCATTCGATGGCGCCAAGTTCGCCGAGGGTGCGGTCAAGCTGGATGCGTTGTCCCATGAGCCGTGGAAACATTTCCCGAGCGTGCGCGAAGAAGACCACACCAGTGCCAAAGATGATGTGTGGCAAAAACAGGCGCAGTTCCAGCAACTGGCCCGCGACCTTGAGGCGGCCACCGGTGAATTGGTGATCGCCAGCCAGGTGCAGCCTTATAAAGCCAGCAACCTTCAGCCTGCGGTGCAAAAAGTTGAAGATGCCTGCAGCGCTTGCCATAAACAGTTCCGCGATCATTGATCGGTTTTACTGGTCGAGTTCTTCCACCGCGTCTTGCAGCTCTTTGCGCGCTTCGGCCAGCTTCTCCTTGCGCTTGTTGATCTTGTCCGGGTCACCTTTTTTCATGGCCTTGTCGAGGTCGGCCTGACGGCGGCTGACATCATGCTTGGCGTCGAGCACCTTGTTTTCACGTTCTTTCTTCAAGCCGGCATCGGTGCAGTTGGCGGTGACTTCGGCCAGGGCTTTTTCCAGGCCGGCCTGTTGGTAGCTGTTGCCGTGGGCCTTGGCCTGTTCGATCTGGCTGCTGATGGCCTGGCGTTTGGCGGCGCAGCCTGTGAGGGGTTGCGCGTCTTCGGCGGCCAACAGTGGCGTGCTCATGAAGCCTGCGAGGGTCAGCAAGGCAAAGGGGGCGAGAAATTTCATATAAAGCTCCAGGTTCGCAATCAGGTGGCCGGGTGGTGTTCAAAACCCATCTACCCCGGCTGCGCGTAATGTTTCAGCCATGGCTTGTACCTGCGGGTCGCGAAAAAAAGCGCTGAGTTGCGCCGCGCGTCCCGGGCCGATGCCATCTGAGGCCAGCCAGGCTTGGGTGTCTTTGGCGACCAGCGTCTGCCAGTTGCCTTCCAGGTTGTTGCGCGCCGCTGGCGGTATGCCCAAGGCGCAGAGCCATTGTAAAAAAGGGCGTTGCCGGGCGCTTTGAATACTGTCGAGCATCCGTGCACGGGTACGCTCGCCTAAGCCCTCAATGGTAGCAAGCTCGGCCGCATCCAGGGTTAACCAATCGAGAAAGCCTGCGATTAGACCCGCCTGGATCAATACGTTCCAGGTTTCACGGCCCATATGGGGCAAGGCCAGGCCGTGTTTGCCGCTCAACCAGGTGAGGCGGGCGAGCAGTTGATCTTCGCAGCCGGGGTCCAGTTGCAAGCAGCTCAAGGCGTGGAAGTCTTGAGGGTCGGGGACCTGCACGTCCACGCGTGTCTTGTTGCGCAGGATGACTTCGTCCAGCCGCGGTATCACCTGGCCCGCCAGGCTGATCGACACATGATCGCCTGGGCGGATATCCAGGGCTTGCCAGCGCTTGAGCGAGCTGACGCTAACCCGGCTGATCTGCCGATCATCCAGCCGTACGGGCTCCAGTTCGAGGATTGGGGTAATTCGCCCGGTGCGCCCCACCCTGAACTGCACCTTGCGCACCAGCGCCAGTGCCTTGATGGCCGGGTACTTCCAGGCAACCGACCAGTAAGGCGCACTGGCTTGCCAGCGCTCGGCGGGCGCTCGCGCAGCCTGGTGCAGCACCACGCCATCGCTGGCGAAGGGCAATGGCGCGTTGTACCAATGGGTACGCCAATGCGCGGCTTCGCTGATGGTGCCGACGGGCTGGCTGTACTGTTGACTGTCGGTGAACCCCCAGCGCGCCAGGGTGGCCAGGCGTTCGGTGAAGTCCGTCGGGCCGTGGGGCCATGCCCAGACGAACAGGCCGATCCCGGCAGCCTCGGCATCGTTCAACTGGCGACGGTTCATCAGGCCGGCCACTTTGCTGCGGGCATTGAGCCCGCCCTTGAGCGATTGCACATGGTGGTCGAGGCGCCAATAGAGCTCGCCTTGCAGCACCACATCAACGGCGTCGGGCAGTTGCTGGACAATGCCGGGGATCTTGGCGGCGGAGGCTGACCAGTCGTGACCCAGCAGGCCGTCGCCCCGACTGATGAGCTGGTGCAAGCGGCCCTGGCGATACACCAGGGTCACCGCAACGCCATCCACCTTGGGTTGGACCCAGACATCCTGTCGAGTGCTGAGCCAGTCACTGACGGCCGGCTCGCTCGGCAGCTTTTGCAAACCCGTGTGCGCGACCGGATGACGTAAGGTGCCGCGCGCCCTGGCCAGTGGGTTATCAGCCTTGGGTGTCTGCTGGCGGGCGCATTCCTGCCAATGCGCCAGGCGTGTGCGGGCCTGGTCGTAGAGCTCGTCGCTGATCAGGGATTGGCCCTGTCGATGGTAGCTGTCGTCCCACTGCTGGATTTGCCTGGACAAGGTTTCCAACTGTGAGTGAACGTCATCGGGGCAGGTTTCGGCCCAGGCCCAGGCTGGCAGGGCGCTTATGAGAACAGCCAGTAAGACTTGCATCAGGAGCATCCTTGCTCGAAAAGGGGTGCCCAGCCTAAGTGATCCACGCGCCCACAAAAAAGCCCCGACCGAGCGGGGCTTTTTACCGGGTATTTCTGTTTACTTGAACAGGCCGCCCAAGGCCTTCACAGCGTCGTTGTTTTCAGCCTTGGCCTGCTGCTTTTGCTGCTTGGCGTCGACTTTTGCCTGGCTGTCGGCGAGTTTGTTGCAAGCTTTGTTGACCTGCCCCAGCGAGGCCTCCAAAACCGCACCCAGTCTGGCAGGCAATAAAAAGCCCCGCCAGGCAGGCCTGGCGGGGCTTTATTTACCGCGAACGATTACAGGCCGGCGGCGGTACGCAGGTCGTTGGCGCGGTCGGTTTTTTCCCAGGTGAAGGTGCTGAAGGTGTCATCGCCCACAGTCTTCTGCGCAGGGGTACGGCCGAAGTGGCCGTAGGCTGCGGTTTCCTGATACATCGGGTGCAGCAGGTCGAGCATGGTGGTGATCGCGTAAGGGCGCAGGTCGAAGATCTCGCGCACCAGCTTGACGATCTTGTCATCGCTGATCTTGCCGGTGCCGAAGGTATTCAGCGAGATCGACGTAGGCTGGGCCACGCCAATGGCGTAGGACACCTGGATTTCGCAGCGCTCGGCCAAGCCGGCAGCGACGATGTTTTTGGCCACATAACGACCGGCGTAAGCGGCAGAGCGGTCAACCTTGGACGGGTCCTTGCCGGAGAACGCACCACCGCCGTGACGGGCCATGCCGCCGTAGCTGTCGACGATGATCTTGCGGCCGGTCAGGCCGCAGTCGCCCACCGGGCCACCGATGATGAACTGGCCGGTCGGGTTGATGTGGAACTGGGTGTCCTTGGTCAGCAGTTCGGCAGGCAGCACGTGCTTGACGATCAGCTCCATCACGCCTTCACGCAGGTCGGCGTAGGACACGTCGGGGTTGTGCTGGGTCGACAGTACGACGGCGTCGATGCCCACCACTTTGCCGCCTTCGTAGCGGCAGGTCACCTGGGACTTGGCGTCCGGGCGCAGCCATGGCAGTACGCCGGATTTACGCGCCTCGGCCTGGCGTTGTACCAGCTGGTGCGAGAAGGTGATCGGTGCAGGCATCAGCACGTCGGTTTCGTTGCTGGCGTAGCCGAACATCAGGCCCTGATCGCCCGCGCCCTGGTCTTCTGGCTTGGCGCGGTCAACGCCCTGGTTGATGTCCGGGGATTGCTTGCCGATGATGTTCATCACGCCGCAGGTCGCGCCGTCAAAGCCAACGTCGGAGCTGTTGTAGCCAATGTCGGTGATCACGTCACGTACGATCTGCTCCAGGTCAACCCAGGCAGTGGTGGTGACTTCGCCGGCGATGATCGCCACGCCCGTTTTCACCAGCGTCTCGCACGCCACACGGGCGAACTTGTCTTCAGCGATGATAGCGTCCAGCACCGCGTCAGAAATCTGGTCGGCGATTTTGTCCGGATGCCCTTCAGACACGGACTCGGAGGTGAAAAGGGAGTATTCGCTCATCTCGATGTTTTCCTGATATTTACCGATGGTGAGTGTCGCCAGCCGGTCGCTGAAAATGGCGGACCTGAATCTGGAAACCATTACGTAAACCTACATAGAGGCTTTCCCCGGGAACGAGTCCCGCAGCGGTGGCCCAACGGGCCAGATCGTCCTGTTCAAAACCCAGCCAGAGATCACCGCAGGCCTCCTTGGCCCAATTCTGGTTGTGGCTGCATAAATCCGTAACCAGCAGGCTACCGCCGGGGTGCAGCAACCCGGCCATTTGCTTGAGGGCTTCTGCCGGTGCGGCGAAATGGTGCAAGACCATGTTCAGCACCACGCAATCGGCCCGCAGGCCGGTGTCACTCAGGGCGTCGGCCAACTGCAGGCGCACATTGCCCAGGGCTTCGCGCTCACAGAGTTGGCGTGCCAGTTCAAGCATTGCCGGGCTGTTATCCAGCGCCGTGACCTGCTCGAAGCGGCGCGCCAGTTCGGGCAGGAAACCGCCGTCGCCAGGGCCGACTTCCAAGGCCGTGGCTTCTTCACTGAAGCTCAGCTTGTCCAACAGCGCCAGTACGCTTTCGCGGTACTGGGCCAAGCCGGCGATCAGGTCCTGTTGGGCGCGAAACTTGTCGGCCACCCGTGAGAAAAAATCCTGGCTGGCGGCGGCGCGTTGCCCGTGCACCTGGCCGATGCGCGACTGCACATCACCGGGCAGGCATAAGTTGTCCACTTCGTCGAGCAGGGCGGCGTGCAATTTGCCGCCAAGCAGTTCGGTGTGGGGCAGGGCGCGTCGGTAGAAAATCGCATTGCCTTCACGACGGGTGGCCACCAGGTCGGCCTGGGCCAGCACCTTCAAATGGTGGCTCATGCCGGACTGGCCGATGGCGAAGATCTGCGCCAGCTCCAGTACCCCGAAAGAATCGTTGGCCAGTGCGCGCAATACGTTCAAGCGCAACGGATCGCCAGCGGCCTTGCACAAGGCAGCCAGTTCATCGCCGTCGTCAGGACGCAGGGAGGGCACGGGTAGGTTCATAAGGCCAGCAGTCTAGTGACGGGTGTAGATCCCCGCAAGTCCAATATCAAAAAGTTTTGATATTGATCGATAAGTGGCGGTTATAAGCCATCGCTATAACCTTTAGACGAACCGGTTAAAGGTTTCTGCAAGGGATTGGTGCCCAAAGCACAGGAAAAACGCCCACAAGTGACTATCTGTCATTGCCCGCAGGCGGTGGCTGAGGGAAAATGCCGGTCCTTTTTTCCGTTTCTTTATAAGCAAACTCCAGGAGATCAGCGATGCCCAGCCGTCGTGAGCGTGCCAACGCCATTCGTGCCCTCAGCATGGATGCCGTGCAAAAAGCCAACAGCGGCCATCCCGGTGCCCCGATGGGCATGGCGGATATCGCCGAGGTACTTTGGCGTGACTACCTGAAACACAACCCGAGCAACCCGTCGTTCGCCGACCGTGACCGCTTCGTGCTGTCCAACGGCCACGGCTCGATGCTGATTTATTCGCTGCTGCACCTGACCGGCTACGACGTCACCATCGACGACCTCAAGAGCTTCCGTCAGCTGCACAGCCGCACCCCGGGCCACCCGGAATTCGGCTACACCCCAGGCGTCGAGACCACCACCGGTCCCCTGGGCCAAGGCCTGGCCAATGCGGTTGGTTTCGCCCTGGCGGAAAAAGTCCTGGGCGCGCAGTTCAACCGCCCTGGCCACGACATCGTTGACCACCACACCTACGTATTCCTGGGTGATGGCTGCATGATGGAAGGCATTTCCCACGAAGTCGCGTCCCTGGCCGGCACTCTGGGCCTGGGCAAGCTGATTGCCTTCTACGATGACAACGGCATCTCCATCGACGGCGAAGTCGAAGGCTGGTTCACCGACGACACGCCTAAGCGTTTCGAAGCCTACAACTGGCAGGTGATCCGCAACGTCGACGGCCACGATCCGGAAGAGATCAAGACCGCCATCGACACCGCTCGCAAGAGCGCGCAGCCAACCCTGATCTGCTGCAAGACCACCATCGGTTTCGGCTCGCCGAACAAGCAAGGTAAAGAAGACTGCCACGGCGCCCCACTGGGTGACGCGGAAATCGCCCTGACCCGCGAAGCGCTGAAGTGGAACCACGGCCCGTTCGAAATCCCGGCCGACATCTATGCCGAATGGGATGCCAAGGAAAAAGGCCTGGCCGCCGAAGCCGAGTGGGACCAGCGTTTCTCGGCCTACTCCGCCGAATTCCCGGAATTGGCCAACGAACTGGTACGCCGCCTGGCCGGTGACCTGCCTGCCGACTTCTCGGAAAAAGCCTCGGCCTACATCGCTGAAGTCGCGGCCAAGGGCGAGACCATCGCCAGCCGTAAAGCCAGCCAGAACACCCTGAACGCCTTTGGCCCGTTGCTGCCTGAGTTCCTCGGCGGTTCGGCTGACCTGGCCGGTTCCAACCTGACCCTGTGGAAAGGTTGCAAAGGTGTCTCGGCCGAAGACGCCAGCGGCAACTACATGTACTACGGCGTGCGCGAGTTCGGCATGAGCGCCATCATGAACGGCGTGTCCCTGCACGGCGGTTTGGTGCCTTACGGCGCGACCTTCCTGATGTTCATGGAATACGCTCGTAACGCCGTACGTATGGCCGCGCTGATGAAGAAGCGCGTGATCCACGTCTACACCCACGACTCCATCGGCCTGGGCGAAGACGGCCCGACGCACCAGCCGGTCGAGCAATTGACCAGCCTGCGCACCACGCCGAACCTGGATTGCTGGCGCCCAGCCGATGCGGTGGAATCCGCCGTGGCCTGGAAGCACGCCATCGAGCGCAAGGACGGCCCTTCGGCGCTGATCTTCTCGCGTCAGAACCTGCAACACCAGGTGCGTACCGACGCGCAGATCGCCGACATCAGCCGTGGCGGTTATGTGCTCAAGGACTGCATCGGCGAGCCGGAGCTGATCCTGATCTCCACCGGTTCCGAAGTGGGCCTGACCGTTCAGGCGTACGACAAGCTGACTGCCCAAGGCCGCAACGTACGTGTTGTGTCCATGCCCTGCACCAGCGTGTTCGAAGCCCAGGACGCCGGCTATAAGCAATCGGTATTGCCGCTGCAGGTCAGCGCGCGTATCGCCATCGAAGCGGCCCACGCCGACTACTGGTACAAGTACGTGGGCCTGGAAGGCCGCGTGATCGGCATGACCACCTATGGTGAGTCGGCGCCTGCGCCAGCCTTGTTCGAAGAGTTCGGTTTCACCCTGGAAAACATCCTGGGTCAGGCTGAAGAGTTGCTGGAAGACTAAGGCGCTAACGCGGTGGCCAACTGGTCACCGCATCTACTGTAGGAGCGAGCTTGCTCGCGAAGATCGTTAACGATAACGCAGCGTTTCTGGTTTAACGCGGCGCTCTCAGGTTCTTCGCGAGCAAGCTCGCTCCTACAGTGGTTTGTGTCGCCCACAATGCGAGAACCCCATGCCTCAACCGCGTCCCTACAAAGTTGCACTCAACGGCTACGGCCGCATTGGTCGTTGCGTCTTGCGTGCTCTGTTCGAGCGAGGGGCGGCGGCCGGGTTTGAAATTGTCGCGATCAATGATTTGGCCGACATGGCCAGCATCGAATACCTGACACGCTTTGACTCCACTCACGGCCGCTTCCCGGGCGAAGTGCGGGTTGAAGGCGATTGTCTGCATATCAATGGCAACTGCGTGCAAGTGTTGCGCAGTGCCACCCCCGAAGGCATCGACTGGAAAGCACTGGGCGTCGACCTGGTGCTGGAATGCTCCGGTGTCTATCACACCCGTGCCGATGGCCAGCGTTTTCTCGACGCCGGCGCACCGCGTGTGCTGTTTTCCCAGCCGATGGCCAGCGAGGCGGATGTCGACGCCACCATCGTCTACGGCATCAACCAGGATTGCCTGACCGGCGATGAGCTGCTGGTGTCCAACGCGTCGTGTACCACCAACTGCAGCGTGCCGTTGTTGCGCCTGCTGGACCAGGCGATCGGCCTGGATTACGTGTCGATCACCACGATTCATTCGGCGATGAACGACCAGCCGGTGATCGACGCCTATCACCACGAAGACCTGCGCCGCACCCGTTCGGCGTTCCAGTCAGTGATTCCGGTGTCCACCGGCCTGGCGCGCGGCATCGAGCGACTGCTGCCGGAACTTGCCGGGCGAATCCAGGCCAAAGCCGTACGGGTGCCGACGGTGAACGTGTCTTGCCTGGATATCACCATGCAAACCGTGAGCGACACTGACGCGGCCGAGGTCAACCGGATCCTGCGCGACGCCGCCACCAGCGGCCCGCTCAAAGGCCTGTTGGCCTACACCGAGTTGCCCCACGCCAGTTGCGATTTCAACCATGACCCGCATTCGGCGATTGTCGATGCCAGCCAGACCCGCGTTTCCGGCCCCAGGCTGGTGAACATCCTGGCCTGGTTCGACAACGAATGGGGCTTTGCCAACCGCATGCTGGATGTTGCCGAACACTATCTGCACATCGCTTCTAAACAACCTCAACAGTAATTCAGGAACTGCGACCCATGACCGTGTTGAAGATGACCGACCTCGATCTGCAAGGTAAGCGCGTACTGATCCGCGAAGACCTCAACGTCCCCGTCAAGGACGGTGTTGTCACCAGCGATGCGCGAATCCTGGCCTCGCTGCCGACCATCAAGCTGGCCCTGGAAAAAGGCGCGGCCGTGATGGTCTGCTCCCACCTGGGTCGTCCGACCGAAGGTGAGTTCTCTGCCGAAAACAGCCTCAAGCCGGTCGCCGAGTACCTGAGCAAGGCCCTGGGCCGTGACGTGCCATTGGTCGCAGACTACCTGGGCGGCGTGGACGTGAAAGCGGGCGATATCGTGCTGTTCGAAAACGTGCGCTTCAATAAGGGCGAGAAAAAGAACAGCGACGAACTGGCCCAGCAATACGCCGCCCTGTGCGATGTGTTTGTGATGGACGCGTTCGGCACCGCCCACCGCGCCGAAGGTTCGACCCACGGCGTGGCCAAGTTCGCCAAGGTCGCAGCCGCTGGCCCGTTGTTGGCTGCCGAGCTGGATGCACTGGGCAAGGCCCTGGGCGCTCCGGCCCAGCCAATGGCCGCTATCGTCGCTGGCTCCAAGGTCTCCACCAAGCTGGACGTGCTCAACAGCCTGAGCCAGATCTGCAACCAACTGATCGTCGGCGGCGGCATTGCCAACACCTTCCTGGCCGCTGCCGGCCACCCGGTGGGCAAGTCCCTGTACGAGCCAGACCTGCTCGACACCGCCCGCGCCATCGCCGCCAAGGTCAGCGTGCCGCTGCCGGTAGACGTGGTAGTTGCCAAGGAATTCGCGGAAAGCGCCGCCGCTACCGTCAAGCTCATCGCTGACGTGGCCGACGACGACATGATCCTGGACATCGGCCCGCAAACCGCGGCCAACTTCGCCGAGCTGCTCAAGGCATCCCAGACTATCCTGTGGAATGGCCCGGTGGGCGTGTTCGAGTTCGACCAATTCGGCAACGGCACCAAAGTACTGGCTAAAGCGATCGCTGAAAGCTCGGCGTTCTCCATCGCGGGCGGTGGCGATACCTTGGCGGCTATCGATAAATATGGTGTGGCTGATCAGATCTCCTACATTTCTACCGGTGGTGGCGCTTTCCTCGAGTTCGTCGAGGGCAAGGTGTTGCCAGCCGTGGAAGTGCTGGAAACCCGAGCCAAAGGTTAAGGCTCGCGTGATCAGGAAAAGGAGCGTTCCCATGATCAAGTCGTTGGCACTGGTGATCGCAGCGGGCCTGTTGGCCGGCTGCGGCAGCACACCCAGCGCGGCGCCCGAGGCGGATAATGCCAAGGCACCGTTGAGAAAAAGCTGTTACCAGGCTGACTGGCAAGCCGAGACTATGCCGGTGATCAACAAGCGCATCGGCAACGAACGGCTGGAGAAATACGACTCCGCGCCCAACGGTCAGGAACAGGGTTGCCCATGACGGGTCTGATCCACTAACCGACAGCAACGGCGGCCCATAGGCTTCCCTGCGAGGATTGGCAATGAAAGGCGTTTTCGCCCTGGCAGCCCTGGCCCTGTTGGCCGGCTGCAGCAGCATGAACCTGTTCGACAAGGCCACGCCTGCCGACAAATGGACCACCTGGACCTGCGACAGCAAGGCCGAGGTGAACTGGCGCTTTGCCAACCCGGCCCGTTCCGAAGTGGATGTACGCCTCGGCGGTTCGGACCAGGTTTACCGGCTCAAGCAAGAAGTTGCCGCCTCCGGCGTGTTGTACAGCGACGGCCAGTTGGCGTTTCACACCAAGGGTGAGGAAGGCCTGGTTTACTGGGTGGCGACGGATGATTTGATTGGGCGCGGCTGTAAGGCCCAGTGAAAATACGATCTGAAGTCCAATGAGATCAGAATGTGGGAGCTGGCTTGCCTGCGATTGCGGTGGGTCAGCAAAGCTAATATCGACTGGCTCGCCGCCATCGCAGGCAAGCCAGCTCCCACATTGACCTGCTTCACAGTGGCATTAGCGCTAGGCCACACCAGCAATAACGATTCAGCAGCACAAGGCTCAACCCCTTGATCTGCAATAACTTGAATAGCAGCCGCCGCTACGGCAGGCTTGCACGATTAACGACCCTCGACCGGGAGAGACAACACAATGGCACTTATCAGCATGCGTCAAATGCTGGACCACGCAGCCGAGTTCGGCTACGGCGTCCCAGCCTTTAACGTCAACAACCTTGAGCAGATGCGCGCCATCATGGAAGCCGCTGACAAGACCGACTCCCCAGTGATCGTCCAGGCTTCGGCCGGTGCGCGCAAATACGCCGGCGCCCCGTTCCTGCGTCACCTGATCCTCGCCGCGATCGAAGAATTCCCACACATCCCGGTGTGCATGCACCAGGACCACGGCACCAGCCCTGACGTGTGCCAGCGCTCGATCCAACTGGGCTTCAGCTCGGTAATGATGGACGGCTCCCTCGGCGAAGACGGCAAGACCCCAACCGACTACGAGTACAACGTACGCGTGACCCAACAAACCGTGGCCATGGCCCACGCCTGCGGCGTATCGGTTGAAGGCGAGCTGGGCTGCCTGGGTTCGCTGGAAACCGGCATGGCCGGCGAAGAAGACGGTATCGGCGCCGAAGGCGTGCTGGATCACAGCCAGATGCTGACCGACCCGGAAGAAGCCGCCGACTTCGTCAAGAAAACCCAGGTCGACGCCCTGGCCATCGCCATCGGCACCAGCCACGGCGCCTACAAGTTCACCAAGCCGCCTACCGGCGACGTGCTGGCCATCGACCGCATCAAGGAAATCCACAAGCGCATCCCCAACACCCACCTGGTGATGCACGGCTCTTCCTCGGTACCGCAAGAGTGGCTGGCGATCATCAACCAGTACGGCGGCGACATCAAAGAAACCTACGGCGTACCGGTTGAAGAAATCGTCGAGGGCATCAAGTACGGCGTGCGCAAGGTCAACATCGACACCGACCTGCGCCTGGCTTCTACCGGTGCGATGCGTCGCCTGATGGCCACCAACCCGAGCGAGTTCGACCCGCGTAAATTCTTCGGCGCCACCGTTACCGCGATGCGTGATGTGTGTATCGCACGTTATGAAGCGTTTGGTACTGCGGGCAATGCTTCGAAGATCAAGCCGATCTCGTTGGAAGCGATGTATCAGCGGTATTTGAAAGGTGAGTTGAACGCTAAGGTGAACTGAGTCTTAGGCGTTTGAAAGAAGCCCGCAGCGATGCGGGCTTTTTTGTAGGGGCTGCGTGATTTGTTATATGTAACGTCAGCTAGGGCCGGTATTTCATAGCATCCGTCGCAAAGTTTAGATATGGATGACATTGTTTAGATTGGCCTGTCGTTAGTGCGGGGCGAGATATCAAATCAAAAAACCCGCACTGATGCGGGTTTTTTTAAAGTGCTCGGCATGGTTGCTCGATTATGAAATGAATATATCAAACCTCTTCTGGGTTGCCCACGTAAGGTACGTTTGTTTCTACAATCTCAAAGTTAAACGGAATTGATTTTCTTCCTCCATGTGTAACAAGAAAGGAGTGTGAGAATGAGTGGTCACATGCTACGTAATCGTAGTCCTGAACCAGCCCTCGCTCACTTTGGAGACAAAGCTGCTGGCTGGTGGCGCCTGGGAAATCATCAAGTGTCATTACTTGGTTGTGATTGTTTGGATTTACCAAGTTGAATGATACTCCGTTGTCTCCAGCTAATAGCCAACCATTTGATTGATCTATCACTTTTCCATAGTGCGTTCCTTGCTCACGAACGTAGATGATGTATTTGCCATTTCTGTAGCGAAAATAAAAGAGGTCACCCTCGTTTGTGTACAGTTTATCGTTCAAGCATAGGTATTGGCTTGGTTTTAGGCCTGCAAAGCCACTAACGCCCTGCACTGTAGTTGGTCTACCTCTGAAATTTGCGGTAAACGAAACTGCCTCTAATGTAAGCTCATAGAAACACACGGCGAATGTGTTATGTGACAGGCGTGCAGTAAACGATTTTTGGCGATCGGTGCTCATGGCTTTGTCTCTCTAAAGTTGGCGATGATTGCGATTGTATGCAGGATGTTTTTGATGTCTGCGAAATAAAGGTAAAATATTTTTTAGGTTGGGGTACCTGTGAAAATTGACAGTTATTTATAATTTTTTGCTATTGGTGATATTTCCGTACTTATTTTGAGTGTGTAATTTTGATAGCTGGTGAACGCTGCCGGTCGATTTTTGCTCGCCAAAAAACCGCAAGAGTGCGGTTTGTTGTATAGCTTGCCGATAAAGTATCGAAACTACGGTTTTTCAATGACTCGAACTACATCACTCACATCCCGCACCAGAATACGTGCGGTATTGGCCACGTTATTCAGGTCGCGCTCGGCGAAGTCCGGCAGGCTGGAGCACGCCATCAGGTTTAGGTGTTCCAGAGCGGCGTTGAGACGTTCGCGCAGGCAGGCGTGGAGGTCGAGCAGTGGGGCTTCGCTGTCGATCAACAGTACGGGGTAGTCGGTGGCGGTTTCTGTGCAGGGGCTAAAGAGGCGATGTGGCTTGTCGCAATGGTGCTGTAGGACCCGCACAGGATCCTCAGGCCACACAGAACCTTTGTGGGAGCGGGCTTGCTCGCGAATGCGGTGTATCAGTCAATATAGATTTTGGCTGATCCTGCGCATTCGCGAGCAAGCCCGCTCCCACAGGGGGGGCAGTGGCTTTAAGTGATTGGATTACTCGCGAAGGATCCTTGTACTCATCGGGCATTGCCTACTTGAAATGAGGCCAATCCCCTTACTCATGATCAATATCCAACTTCGCAAACGTCACCCGCGCGCCCTCATTGGTGTCGCCCGAATTGTCCTGCACGTACACCCCCGCCTTGAAGTACAACGGCTTGTCGCCCCAGGCCGCGCCAATCCGTTCATTCCACTCGCTGTCGGCGGCATACACGCTGAGCAGCCCGGCTTTATTTAGGTTGATCACATAGGTGAAGCTCTTCTCCAGCGGCACATTGGAGGCGACGATGATCACCCGGCTTTCGGCCTCGTCCGGGCGCATGCGCACCTTGGCGACGATGTTGCCGGTCTGGGTTTTCTCCTTGAATTGGTACTCCAGCTTGATCAACGGTTTCTGGCTGTCGTACGCGTGGATCTGGCCGATCACGATCTTGCCGGAGGAGGGCACCTGGTTGACCGTGAGAGTGGCGCGCAGGAAGTTGTCGGCTTCGGGGTAGGTCCAGTTGCGCAGGCGGCCGTCGGCGTAGGTTTCGCGCAGTTCGCTGCGTGGGTAGATGGCGTTTTCGGTGCGCGAGCCCGTCACAGGTGTCCAGAACTGCACGTCGCTGCCTTCGGCCTGGAAGTATTGATCGTTGAAGCCGCTCATCAGCCTTGGCGTTTCAATGGTCGTGGGTGGGGAGCCGACCGGAATGCTCAGGTTCCAGGTGGAAAGGTCGATCATGGTGTTGGCCTTTTTACAGAGGGTGTAGGCATTGGCCCAAAGGGCCTTCCAGGTTCTTTATAGGCGGTGCTGGTGAGATTGTTAAACAATTGCTGGCAATTTATTGGCGTCAGAGGAATGCCAAAAAGCCATGTTGCCCGTGAACCGCGGGCTACAGGGCCTTACCGTTAGTCGGCTTCCTGGCCTTTGGCACAATGATGGCCCCTACGTCACTTCTGCTTTTTTGGCCGCGCGGCTAGAGTGAGCCCTCAGTGTTTATCCGGCCTTGGTAGCAAAAGTGACCGGTGTAGCTCCCTAAGGAAGAGACGTAGCATGGATGGCGCTCCACAACACGACGATGCAATTTCGGTTCTTCTGGTGGTCGATGACTACCCGGAAAACCTCGTCAGCATGCGTGCGCTGTTGCAGCGTGACGATTGGCGTGTGATCACCGCCGCGTCTGGCCTGGAGGCCCTGGAGTTACTGCTGGCCCACGACGTCGACCTGGTGTTGCTGGACGTGCGCATGCCGGGCATGGACGGCTTTGAGGTGGCACGCCTGATGCGGGGCAGCCAGCGCACGCGCATGACGCCGATTATCTTTCTGACCGCCACCGCCCATTCGCCCGACGCGGTGCTTGAAGGCTATGCCAGCGGGGCGATCGACTACCTGTTCAAGCCCTTCGACCCGCATATCCTCAAGCCCAAGGTGCAGGCGTTGCTGGAGCACCAGCGCAATCGCCGTGCCTTGCAGCGCCTGAGCCATGACCTGGAGTTGGCCCGCGCCTTTAATGCCTCGGTGCTGGATAACGCCGCCGAGGGTATTTTGGTGGTGAGCGAAACCAGCGTGATCGAGTACGCCAACCCGGCCATTTCGCGGCTGTTGAATGCGACGATGGCTGAGTTGCAGGGCGAGAGTTTCCTCAGTTTTCTGCAAAAGCCCCATGTGCCAGCCTGGTTGGGTTTCCCCATGTACGAGGCGTATCGCCGGGGCGAGACGTGGCGCCAGCACGATGCCATTTTGCGCACCGGTCGGGGTCAGCAGGTGCCGGTGGCGTTGTCCTGTGCGCCCTTGCCTGCCGAGCAGAAGGCGATGGTGGTGACGGTGCTGGACATGTCTGAAGTAAGGCACTTGCACCAGCAACTGGAATTCCAGGCCGTGACCGACCCGTTGACCGGGCTGTTGAACCGGCGTGGTTTCCATCAGGCGATGGAGAACACCTTGCTGCGCAGCGAACGTAGCGAGCAGGCGCTGGTATTGCTGTACCTGGACCTGGATGGCTTCAAGCGGGTCAACGATACGCTGGGCCATGACGCCGGGGATCGCGTGTTGCGTTGGGTCTCGGAGCAAATGCAGGCGTGCCTGCGTTCCTACGACATTCTGGGGCGCATGGGCGGGGATGAATTCACCGCGTTGCTGGAGCTGGAGTTTCCCGAGCAGGCCGCGAAGATCGCGGAAAAGCTCATCGAACGGGTGTCTGTGTGCCAGCAGGTCGATGGGTTGGAGGTGATGCTTGGGGTCAGTATCGGCATCGCGACCTT
This sequence comes from Pseudomonas sp. FDAARGOS_380, assembly GCF_002591235.1. NCBI lineage: Bacteria > Pseudomonadati > Pseudomonadota > Gammaproteobacteria > Pseudomonadales > Pseudomonadaceae > Pseudomonas > Pseudomonas sp. FDAARGOS_380. Next base: position 2,367,671 of record NZ_CP023969.1, read on the forward strand.
CCCGGATTGCGGCTCGGACTTGGGCGGCCTGCTGCGGGCCGCGGATATTGCCATGTACGAAGCCAAGCGCGCCGGCCGTCAGCAGTATCGGTACTACGACCAGGAAATGAACGGCCGCGCCCGCTCGCGGCTGATGCTGGAAGACAGTGTGCGTACCGCCATTGCCAACAAGGATTTCACCTTGGTGTACCAGCCCCAAGTCTCCCTGGAAGACGGGCGTTTGCGCGGCGTCGAGGCGCTGTTGCGCTGGCAGCATCCCAGCGTCGGCGATGTGCCGCCGGGCCTGTTCTTGCCGCTGCTGGAAGAGGCGCGGTTGATCAACCAGTTGAGTGCCTGGATCTACCAGCAAGTCGCCGCTCAGCGCCAGGCCTGGCAAGCCATCTTCGACCCCGAACTGGTGTTGAGCGTGAGCCTGAGCAGCAGCCAGTTCAACATGCCCAACCTGGCCAACCAACTGCAGCAGATGCTGGAGCGGCATGGGTTACAGGCACGGCAACTGGAGGTGGAAATCGGCGAAGACTGCTTGATGAGTAATCTTGCCGAGTCTACCAAGCAACTTCAGTTACTGCGCCGGATCGGGGTGCGGATTGCCCTGGACGACTTTGGCTGCGGCCAGTGCTCCCTGGCCCATTTGCGCGACCTCAAGTTCGATACCCTCAAGCTTGACCCTCAACTGGTGGCGCGCCTGCCTGGCTCGGCGCGGGATGCGGCGATGGCGCGCAGCATCATCCAACTGTGCGAGCATTTTGGCGTGCTGGTGATCGCCGAAGGCGTGGAGAGCCTTGAGCAAACACAGTGGCTCAAGGCCAATGGCTGCGCGTATATCCAGGGGCCGTGGGCGGCGCTGCCGTTGATGGCCGAAGACGTTGCCGGCTGGTCGTACCCTCGCGCGCTTTGAATTCGCTACACTGGCGCCCGTCCCAATTGCGTTGCCGAGCCCATGACCGCGTTGAAATACCTCCAGGCCTACCCCGCCGCGCTCCAGGAGCAAGTGCGCCAACTGATCGCCAAGGACCAGTTGGGTGCCTATCTGGAACAGCGTTACCCCGAACGCCATGCGGTGCAGAGCGACAAGGCCCTGTATGCGTACGCCCTGGCCTTGAAGCAGGAGCACCTGCGTAACGCGCCGTCTATCGACAAAGTGCTGTTCGACAACCGCCTGGACCTGACCCATCGTGCCTTGGGTTTGCACACCACGATTTCCCGAGTGCAGGGCGGTAATCTCAAGTCCAAGAAAGAGATCCGCATCGCTTCGCTGTTCAAGGAAGCGGCCCCGGAGTTTCTGCGCATGATCGTGGTACATGAACTGGCTCACTTCAAGGAGTCGGACCACAACAAGGCGTTCTATAAACTCTGCCAATACATGATGCCGGGCTACCATCAGGTGGAATTCGACCTGCGTGTGTACCTCACCTGGCGTGATCTGCAGGGCAAGCCCTAACCCCAAGGCGACTGACCATGGATGTGAGCAAGACCAAAAGCAGCTTCTACCGCCGCCTGTACGTGGCGTACTTGATCGACAGCCAACTGGCCAGCAGCGTCCCGGCGCTGACCGAGGCCACCGGCATGCCTCGGCGTACCGCCCAGGACACGATTGCGGCGTTGGCCGACCTGGATATTGTCTGTGAGTTCGAGCAGGAGGACGGTGCGCGCAACCATGCGGGGCGCTATCGGATTCGGGATTGGGGGGCGATTGATCGGGGGTGGATCGAGGCTAATCTGGCGTCGATCAAGCAGGTGTTGGGCTATCCCTGAGTTCAGCGGTGGCAGGGCTGACGCTATCGCGGGCAAGCCCGGCTCCCACAGTTGAATGCGTTCCAATGTGGGAGCTGGCTTGCCTGCGATGGCGCCCTCAGAGGCGCCGCATACCGATATGTGGAATATCGTCCTCCAGGTATTCCTCACCCGCCACTACAAACCCATACCGCCCGTAATACCCCTGCAGATGCGCCTGAGCTGACAGAAAGATCGGTGTCTCGGGCCAGATTTCTTCAATCTGCTTGAGGGCCTCTTCCATCATCGTGTGCCCCAACCCGGTGCCGCGTGCCGATGGCGCAACGATCACCCGGCCAATCACCACGTCGCCGCCCTGGGACTCCGGGTCCAGCAGGCGCAGGTAAGCCACTAGCTCATTATCCTGCCAGGCCATCAGGTGATGGGTATCACCCGCCAGGTCTTGCCCGTCGATGTCCTGATACGCGCATTTCTGCTCGACGACAAATACCTCGCTGCGCAAACGCAGGACGGCATATAGCTGGTCCTTGCCCAAGTCGTTGTGATGTTTACAAACCCAATCAACCGTCATGATGTGTGCTCTTATAAAGACGTGCCTGGATAGTAAGCGTGACGGGCGCCGCTGTCTAAAATTGGCAAATGTGTGAATGGCGTCAATTTGCCATCATTCAGTGCGTGCGCCGTTGGCTGCTTTGTGTAATCTGCAATGCAAGCTTATTGATGAGCTACTGTTATCAGGCCACCGCCTGCCCGCCAAGGACTTTGAGCATGCCGCGATTGACTCGTGCCGTTGCTTTGATCGCAGTGCTGTTGCTGGCCCAGCCGGTGCTGGCACAGCGTCTGCGCCTGGTGGCGGATGGCTGGCCACCGTTCACCGATGCAACCTTGATCAATGGCGGCTTGGCCACCGATATCGTCAGCACCGCCCTGGCCCGTGCGGGGTACGCCAGTGATTTTGAGCAGGTGCCCTGGGCCCGTGCGCTCAAGGGCGTGGGCGATGGGCGCTACGATGTGCTGATCAACGCCTGGTACGACGAGGCCCGCACGCAGTTTGGCCAGTTTTCTGCTGAGTACCTGCTTAACCGTGTGCGCTTTCTCAAGCGCAGCGACGATGACATCGCTTATCAAAGCCTGGCCCAACTGCGCGACGAGACTATCGCCGTGGTACGCGGTTATGCCTATTCGGCGGCGTTCGATCAAGACACCCAGCTACAGAAAGTACCCGTGCACAACTTCGCCATGGCAGTGCGCATGCTCGCGGCGCGGCGGGTGCGGTTGACGCTGGAAGATGAATACGTGGCGCGTTATTACCTGGCTCGGGAGTCGCCGCGGGTGCGCAATACCGTGGCGTTTGTGGGCAAGCCTTTGAGCGAGAACAGCCTGCATATTCTGGTCAGTTTGAAGAACCCCGAGCATGCGCAGATTGTCGCCAGCTTTGATCGGGAGATTGCCAGGATGAAGGCTGATGGCAGTTATGCGCGGTTGATGAAGGCGCATGGGATGTAGGGTGCTTGCGGGCCTCATCGCGGGCAAGCCCGGCTCCCACAGTTGAATGCGTTCCAATGTGGGAGCTGGCTTGCCTGCGATAGCGGTCTAAGCCGCACCGGTATCCTTGATCAAATGCGCCGCCAACGTACGCAACGGCCCCAACTGCCGGCAAATCAACGCCAACTGCGTCTGTACCAACCGCTGCCCTTCGTCGATTTCATCAGGCATTTGCTCAAGCTCGGCGGCCAGCGCTTCCTCGGCATCACTCTGGATCGCAATCGACTGTTTGTTGGCCAGGCCGGTGGCGATCTCATCGATGCTCGCCGCGAGGCTGTTGCCCGCGCCTTCGATCAAGTGCTCACGCACATCGCTCGGTAGCGAAGTATCGCGATGCGCCCCCAACCCTGACAAATAGCTGAGCAAGGTGTGAGACAGCACCAGGAAGCGAAAACCCACATCGGCTTCCTTACGAAAGTGCCCCGGCTCCATCAGCATATTGGCCAGGGTGGTGGACAGCGCGGCGTCGGCGTTGTGGGCGTTGCGGCGGGCCAGGCGGTAAGCCAGGTCGTCGCTCTTGCCGGCGGCGTATTGCTGCATGATCTGGCGCAGGTAGATGCTGTTGCAGGTCAGGGTGTTGGCCAGCACTTTGTTCAAGCGCCGGCCTTGCCAGTCTGGCAGGAACAGGAACACCGCCAGGCCCGCGATCAGGCTGCCGAGCAAGGTATCGAACAGGCGTGGCAGGAACAGCCCGTAGCCATCGCCCACCTGGTTGAAGCAGAACAGCACCATCAAGGTGATTGCCGCCGTCGCCAGGGTGTAGCGGGTGGTGCGGTTGATAAAGAACACCAGGCCTGCGGCGATAGCGAACATCGACTGCACCACTGGGTTGGGGAACAGATCGAACAGCGCCCAGGCCACGGTGAGGCCGATGGCGGTGCCGATGATCCGCTGGCCGAGTTTGCGCCGGGTGGCGCCGTAACTCGGCTGGCACACGAACAGGGTAGTGAGGATGATCCAGTAACCCTGAGACGCATGGATGGCATGCAGGGTGGCGTAGCCGACGGTCAACGCCAGGGACAGGCGCAGGGCGTGGCGAAACAGCAACGAAGTGGGCGTGAGTTGGGTGCGCAGGCGCGTCCACATTTCCTTGAGGTTGCGCGGTGCGCGGTCCAGCAGGTTGCTGTCGGTGGCGTCGGCCAGGGCATCGGGGTTGCTGGCGTCGCCCAGCAGGCGGTCGAGCGTGGACAGGTTGGCCGCCAAGGCGCGCAAGGAGCGCAGCAGGCCACGCCAGGCCGGGTTGCTCTGGATGCGCAGGTGCTCCAGGGATGCGTTGAGGTCGCCCAGGGCTTGGGCAAAACTGTCGTCATAGATGAACGGTTGGCGCAGTTGGATCGACTCGGCCAGGGTCTGGCAGGCCTTGCCTTGCTGGCGCAGCAAGCGCTGGCAACGAAACAGCACATCGCTGTGGAAGAAGGCTTCGGTGAGGGCGTTGTAGGGGTAGTGGGAGGAACTGGCGCGCTCGTGGATGTCCTGGGCCAGGAAGTAGAGTTTCAGGTAACGGCTGACCTTCGAGCCCGGCCGGCCATTGCCGACGCGGTGCAGGATGATTTCCTTCGCGGCATTCAGCGCAGCCACTACCCGGCCATTTTGCTGGGCCAATTCCAGGCGCCGCGCTTCTACATCCAACTGCCGGATCGGTTCGAACAGGGAGGACTTGAGCTTGAGGTAACGCCCCAGCTCGCGGAACAACCGCGCCAGGCTCTGCTGCACCGGCTGGTTGGAAAACAGCGCCTGCCACAGCACCGACAACGCGCCGTACCAGGCGGCACCGGCGACCAGCAGCAGCGGCTCATGCCAAAAGTCCGTGACGGCGCCGCCGCGCTGGTCCACGCCGATCATGGTGTAGACCGACAGAATCAAGGTGGCCGAAGCAATCGCGCCATAGCGTTCGCCCAGCGCGCCGAGCATGGTCAGGCCGAAACTGGCCAAGGCCAGGGCGATGGCAAATATCCAGGGGTAAGGGAACAGCAGCTCCACCGACAGCGCGGCGATGCTGAAACACACCAGTGTCACCGCCAGCGCGTTGAGGCGGCCTTGCCAGCTGTCATCGGTCTCGGCCAGGGCGCTGGCGATAATCCCCAGGAACAGCGGGATCAGCAGCGTCATTTCATCCTGGTACCAACACAACGCCATGCTGCCGGTGAGGGCGATGAACACCCGTACGCTGTAGCTGAATTTATCCAGCGCCCACAGGCGCCGCATGGACTGCTTGAACGAGGTCGATGACATGAAGTCTGGAGTCTTCCGGGACATTGTCGCTAAATTGAGCCAGTAATGACGCCACGGCAAGCGCGGCGATCACATCGGACAGCAAAATGTTCAGTATCACTGCAAAACCAGCTCCCACAGGGGATTGCATTTCAAAGTGCAAGTCAGGCGTATTGCGCGGCCGCGTAGCCCGAGGCCCAGGCCCACTGGAAATTGAACCCGCCCAGGTGGCCGGTCACATCCAGCACTTCGCCGATAAAGTACAGGCCGGGGCTTTTCAGCGATTCCATGGTCTTGGACGATACTTCCCGCGTATCCACCCCGCCTAATGTCACCTCGGCGGTGCGATAACCCTCGGTGCCGGCCGGTACCAGTTGCCAGCTCCCCAGTTTTTGCGCGATATCGGCAATTTCAGCGTGGGTGTACTGCTTCATCGGCTTGGATTCGAACCAGCTTTGGGCCAGCAGGTTGGCCATCTTCTTGGTGAAGATCTCGCCCAGCAGGGTTTTCAACTCGCTGTTGGGGTGTTCGGCCTGTTGCTGTTGCAGCCAGGCATGGGCGTCGTGGTCGGGCAGCAGGTTGATTTCCACCGTGTCGCCGGAGTGCCAATACGAGGAAATCTGCAAAATTGCCGGCCCGCTCAGGCCGCGGTGGGTGAACAGGATGTTCTCGCGAAAGCTCTGGCCGTTGCAGCTCACCAGGCAGTCGACCGAGGTGCCGGACAACTCGCCGCACAGCTCCTTGAGCTGGTCGGTGATGGTGAACGGCACCAGCCCGGCGCGGGTCGGCAGCAGTTCGTGGCCGAATTGCTTGGCCACTTGGTAACCGAAACCGGTGGCGCCCAGTGTCGGGATCGACAAACCGCCCGTGGCGATCACCAGCGATTCACAGCGCAGTTCGCCCAGGGTCGTTTGCAGTTGATAGCCGCTTTCGAGCTTGGCGATGGCCTCGATGGAGGTGTCCAGGTGCAGGCTCACGCCTGTCTGGATGCACTCATCAAGCAGCATGCCGAGGATGTCGCTGGACTTGTTGTCGCAGAACAGCTGGCCGAGTTTCTTCTCGTGGTACGGCACGCCGTGCTTGGCCACCAGCCCGATGAAATCCCACTGGGTGTAGCGGGCCAGGGCGGACTTGCAGAAGTGCGCGTTATGCGAGAGGAAGTTGGCCGGCTCGGTGTACATGTTGGTGAAGTTGCAGCGGCCGCCACCGGACATCAGGATTTTCTTGCCGGCCTTGTTGGCGTGGTCGATCAACATCACTTTGCGCCCACGCCCGGCGGCGGTCAACGCGCACATCAAGCCTGCGGCGCCGGCGCCAATGATCACAACTTCGGTCGAGCGCACAGCCATGTCCTCACAAAAATATTGATCTGAAATGCAATCAACACTGGGGAGCTGGCTTGCCTGCGATAACGGTAGTGGATTCACCGTCGCTATCGCAGGCAAGCCAGCTCCCACATTGATTCGGTTCCTGCAATGGGAACTCGGTGTTATTACAAAATACGCACGCGCAGCGAACGGCCTTTGATCTTGCCGTCATTCAAACGCTGCAGCGCCTGCTTGGCGATGCCGCGCTCCACGGCCACGAAGGCCTGGAAATCAAAGATCGCGATCTTGCCGACCTGGGCACCCGGAATGCCGGCTTCACCGGTCAATGCACCGAGGATGTCGCCTGGGCGAACCTTGTCTTTACGCCCGGCGGCGATGCACAGGGTGCTCATCTGCGGCAAGAGTGGGCCACCGCTTTGTGGCTTGAGGTTGTCCAGTTGGTCCCAGTTCAGCGGCGACTTTTGCAGTTGCTCGATGGCCTGGGCGCGGTGGGCTTCGGACGGCGCCACCAGGCTGATGGCGATGCCGGTCTCACCGGCACGGCCGGTACGGCCTACACGGTGGATGTGAATTTCCGAGTCGCGGGCCAGTTCGACGTTGATCACCATGTCCAGGGCGTCGATGTCCAGGCCACGGGCGGCAACGTCGGTGGCCACCAGCACCGAGGTGCTGCGGTTGGCAAACATCGCCAGTACCTGGTCACGGTCGCGCTGTTCCAGGTCACCATGCAGGCCAACGGCGGAAATGCCCTTGGCGGTCAGGTGGTCGACGGTTTCCTGCACTTGCTGCTTGGTAAAGCAGAACGCCACGCAGGAGGCCGGGCGAAAGTGCGCCAGCACCTTGGTCACAGCGTCCATGCGCTCTTCCGGGGAGATCTCGTAGAAGCGCTGTTCGATCTGGTCGTCGGAGTGGAACGCTTCGGCCTTGACCTGTTGCGGCGCACGCATGAACTTGGAAGCGAGCTGCTTGATGCTCACTGGGTACGTGGCCGAGAACAGCAGGGTTTGGCGGCGCGGCGGGGTCTTGCTGATGATGTCTTCGATGGCGTCGTAGAAGCCCATGTCGAGCATGCGGTCGGCTTCGTCGAGGATCAGGGTGTTCAAGCCGTCCAGCACCAGCGAGCCTTTACGCAGGTGCTGCTGGATACGACCTGGCGTGCCGACGATAACGTGGGCGCCGTGCTCCAGGGAGGCGATCTGCGGGCCGAGGGACACGCCGCCGCACAGGGTCAGTACCTTGATGTTGTCTTCGGCACGGGCCAGGCGGCGGATTTCCTTGGCGACCTGGTCGGCCAGCTCGCGAGTCGGGCACATCACCAGCGCCTGGCAACCGAAGTAGCGCGGGTTGATCGGGTTCAACAGGCCGATGCCGAATGCAGCGGTTTTGCCGCTGCCGGTCTTGGCCTGGGCAATCAGGTCCAGCCCTTTGAGGATCACCGGCAAGCTTTGCGCCTGGATCTGCGTCATCTCGACATAACCCAGCGAGTCGAGGTTAGCCAGCATGGCGGCGGACAGGGGCAAAGTATTAAAAGCGGTGGCGATGGTAGTCACGGGACTGGCTCTGCAAAACAAAATGTCGCGCAGTGTACCAGTCTCGTGGGATTTTCCCCGCAAGTTCTCGACGAGACGCCCGTTAGTGCTCGATATCGTGCTCGCGGCTGACGACGCGTTTGCCGTCCTTGGGCGACAGTTGCAGGAAGATCGCCGCCGCCAGCATCGCCATGATGCCCACGGTGAGGAAGGTCAGCTGGAAGGCGCCCAGCACCGTATTCACCCCGTCATTGCCGGCTTCAGCGGTAAAGCCGCCGAGCAATGCACCGGCACAGGCCACGCCCAAGCTCAGGGACAACTGCGCCACCACCGACAGCAAGCTGTTGCCGCTGCTGGCCTGGGCGTCGTCGAGGTCGATCAGGGTGACGGTGTTCATCGCGGTAAATTGCAGGGAGTTGATGGCCCCCAGTACTGCCAGCATGCCTAACAGTAACGGGTAGGGCGTTTGTTCGCTGACCAGGCCCATGCTCGCCAGCATCAGGCCCAGGGCCAGGGTGTTGCCGGTCAGGACGATGCGGTAGCCGAGGCGCTCGATAAGCGGGCGGGCGATGGATTTGGCGAACATTGCCGCCGCCGCCAGCGGCAGCATGCTCATGCCCGCTTCTGACGGCGAATAGCCCAGCGCCACTTGTAACAGCAGCGGCACCAGGAACGGCAGTGCGCCGCTGCCCAGGCGCGCAAACAGGTTGCCGAGGATCCCCACGGCAAAGGTGCGCGTCTTGAACAACACCGGCGAGAACAGTGGGTTATCGATATGCCCGGCGCGCAGCCAGTACGCCGCCAGGCAGGCAAGCCCGCCGAACAACAGCAACATCACCCGCAGGTGCGGCAGGTGCAGTTCGCCCAGGCCCTCCATGGCGATGGTGATCAGCACCATCGCCGCGCCGAACAGCAGAAAGCCCAGGCCGTCGAAGCGCGTGCGCTCGCTGCCGCGCAGGTCGGGGATGAATTTCCAAACGGCATAGCAGCCGATCATGCCCACCGGCAGGTTGATCAGGAAGATCCAGTGCCAGGTCAGGTATTGCACCATCCAGCCGCCCATTGTCGGGCCAAGCAAGGGGCCGAGCAGGCCGGGAATGGTGATAAAGCCCATGATCCGCACCAGCTCGGAGCGCGGATAAGCCCGCAGCACCACCAGCCGCCCGACCGGCAGCATCAGCGCGCCGCCCAGACCCTGGACCACCCGTGCGCCCACCAGCATGCTCAGGCTACTGGACAGCGCACACAGCAACGACCCGATGCTGAACAGCATGATCGCGCCAAAGAAAATCTTCTTGGTGCCAAAGCGGTCGGCGATCCAGCCCGAGGCGGGAATCAGCAAGGCCACGGTGAGCATGTAGGCAATCACCACGCCTTGCATGCGCAGCGGGTTTTCCGCGAGGTCCTGCGCCATCGCCGGCAGCGCGGTGTTGAGAATCGTCCCGTCCAGCGACTGCATGAAGAAGGCAATCGCTACCACCCAGGGGAGCCAGCGGGCGGTCTTGGCATCGAGAGGGGCACGATTCGGCATGGGATCCCTTTTTATTAGCAGGCTATGTGTTGGCGATTATGCGCCATCCGTCGCCCCTTTTCCCACTGGCGGTTCGTCTATAGCTGACAAGCTCGCATGCTCGCCCACCAAGAAGTCCAGCAAGGCCCGGTGCACTGCCAGCGCGGCTTCGCGGGACTCCAGGTCCAGCAGATGGCCGGTGTGTTCGGCCACGGCAAAGCTGCTGCGGCCTACATAGTGTTTGAACAGCTGGGCCTCGTCGGCCGGGGTGTATTCGTCCAGCGCGCCGTTGAGAAAGTGCACCGGTGTTTCAATCTGCCTGAGCGCCGGCAAGTAGTTGCCATCGCCCAAGCCCAGCACCTGATGAATATGAAAGCGCGCCTGGCGGTACTCGGTGGTGGCCATGGTCGACAGGTGCCGATGGTTATTGCGCTTGAGGCGCGGCGACAGGTATTTGCCCACCGTTTCGTTGAGCAGATGGCCGACCGCCGACTTGTCATCAGCCTCGATCAGCACACGCACGCGCTCGACATACTCGAGCATCGCCTGGTTGAGGTTGGGCGCCAGGGCCATCACCACCGAGCTTTCGATGGAGGGCGGGTTGTGCGCCAGGGTCAACAGCGTGGAGATGCCGCCCCATGATGCCGAGACCAGATGGTTGACCGCAAAGCGCGCCACCAAGGCACGCAGGATTTGCACTTCGTCGTCCTTGGTAACCAGGTCGAGTTCGGTGTTGTGCTCGCGTGACAAGCCAGAGAAGGGCAAGTCGAACAGCAGCACATTGAAGTGCTCGGCCAGGCATTTACTGGTGCGGGCAAAGGAGCGCGTGGTGGACAGCGCGCCGTTGACCATCAGTACGGTTTTTCTGTGCGGGTCGTTACTCAGTTGCTCTACGTGAACGTTGTAGTGCTTGTACAGCTTCTCTATGACAAAACTTCCATGGTTCATCTCAAGACTCCAGCTTGCCTTTCCCAGGCAAGGTTATGCTCTCGTGGGCAGGGGTGGCGGGATAGACGTTTCTTTGCAGTGCAGGTTATTGCTCTGTAGGAGCGAGCTTGCTCGCGAAAAACGCCAACGATAACGCAGCGCTGACAGCCAGCCCGCAGTGTCTGTACGTTCTTCGCGAGCAAGCTCGCTCCTACGGTTTATAAGGTCAGCGTCAGGCGTTTTACCAAAGCGCCTGGCAACAGGTTGGAAGCGGTATTGCGCTGGCTGTAGGTACTGGCCGACAACAGCAGCTCCCGATCAGCAGTCAGCGCTTCCAATTGCGAACCGAGCAACTGATAGACACTGTCATCAAAGCGCATGGTGCTGACCGGCGCCTGGATCTCGCCGTTTTCCACCCAGAAGGTCGCAAAGCGCGTCATGCCGGTCAGACGCGCTGCCGGCAGGTCGGAGTAGTTCAGGTACCACAGGTTGCTGATATACAGCCCAGTGCCCAACTGCTTGAGAATATCGGCCTGGGCCAGGTTGCCGGCCGCCATTTGCAAGGCGCTGGGCGACTCGTCGCTGCTGGCGCCGTTGGTTTTCAAGCCGTATTCGGCGGCGCTGCGCGAGTTGATCAACTGCCCCTCCGCCTGGCCTGCGTTGATCAGGGTGACATCCTTGCGCGGGTAGCCTTCAGTGGAAAACGCCTGGCTCAGGGAGCCGCTGATCTGCTCATCCACCGTCACCAGCGGGCTCAGTGACTGATCACCCGCGTACAGGCGTTGCAACGAACTGCCTTTGCTGGCAATGGCCTGGGCCGAAAAACCACCCCAGGTGATGATGCTGATGATTTCTTCCAGCGCTGCCGGCGCAAGGTAGGCGCGATATTGGCCGGGCGCCAGGTTGTGCAGCGGGCGCCCGAGAAACGCCAGTTGCTCCCGGGCCTGTTGGAAACGTGCGGCGAAGTCAGCGCTGTTCCAGGTATGCCCGGCGTAGCTGGCTTTGACCGCTTCGCCATTGGCGTGGAACAGGCTGAAATCGAAATTGAAGCTGTTAGCCCGGTGCCAGCCGAACGCGCCCGTTGAGCTGGCGAAACCACGGCTGATGGGGCCTGCGGCGTAGAAACCGACCAGGTCCACGCCGTCGGCGGCCTGGCTGATATCGTTCAGCACTTGGGCCAGCTCCGGCAGCGGGCGCAGCTGTTCGTTATGGTTGTGCCAGGCGTCGGGGTTCAACAGCAGGTACGGGTCAGGCGGTAACAGCGGTAAGGTTTCGCGCAGTTGTTGCAGGCCATTCGCCAGGCGTTGGCGATCCAGCTCCGCTTCGCCCGACAGGGTGATACCCAGGTCGGCGTGGCGCCCATCGTTGATCAATTTGAGGTTCAGGCTGGCCTGCTGTACCTGGCCGGCCTGGCGCACCTGTGCGTGGTTGAAGCGCACGAACTCGGACGCTTCATCCGCGTAGCCGAGTTGAAAGTGTTCCTTGTCGGTGATGGCTTGCTGGAGCCAGTCCACCAGTGCCTTGAAGTGGTTCATCAGGCATCTCCCCCAAATACATCGACATTGCTGAATACACAGGCCGGCGACGCATGGCCGACGCGGATCACCTGGTTGGGTTCGCCCTTGCCGCAGTTCGGCGTGCCCAAGACCTTGAAGGTGCTGGCATCGCCCACCGCGCTGAGCTTGCGCCAGAACTGCGCGGAAATCGCCCGGTAGTTGGGGTTCTTTACCACGCCCTTGAGCTCGCCGTTTTCGATCAACTGGCCCCACTCGCAGCCGAACTGGAACTTGTTGCGCGCATCGTCGATGGACCACGAACGGTTGGTCGACATCAGGATGCCGCTTTCAATACCGCCCACCAGTTGCGCGAGGCTTTTATCGCCGGGCTCGATATTCAGGTTGGCCATGCGGTCGATGGGCGCACGGTTCCAGCCGCAGGCGCGGCTGTTGGCAACGCCTGGCAGGTTGGCGCGAAATTGCGACAAGGCCCCGCCCAACGGCTTGAGCAGCAGGCCCTCGCGAATCAGAAATTGCTTGCTGGCAGGCGTGCCGTCGTCGTCATGGCCGTAGCTGGCAAGCTGTTCGGGGATGTCCGGGTCGAAGGTCACGTTGAGCAACGGTGAGCCATATTGCAGGTGGCCGAAGTCGCTGGCCTTCACAAAACTGGTGCCGGCGTAATTGCGCTCGTCACCGAGGATGCGGTCCAGCTCCAGCGGGTGGCCGATGGACTCGTGGATCTGCAGGATCATCTGGTCGGGCATCAGCAGCAGGTCACGCGGGCCGTGGGGCGTATTCGGTGCGAGCAGCAATTGCAGCGCTTCGTCGGCCACTTTACGGGCGGCGCCCACCAGGCCGAAGCGCTGGATCACGCCGGCACTGCCTTGCTGGCCGAAGTTGGTACCGCCCAGGGTGCGGGTCTGGCTGTCGTTGCCGTCGAAGGCGGTGACGCTCAGGCCGGGGAACACGAAACGCTGGGCCTGACGCAATTGCGCGCCGGCGCTGTTGAGGTAGATCTGTTCGACCCGCGTGGTGCCCAAGCTGACTTCCCAACTCACCAGGCGCTCATCCTTGGGCACGGCGGCGGACTCATCGCCGAGCAATTGGTAGCAGTCGCTCAGGGACGGGAAGGGCTGGTCGAGGTCGGGCGACAGGTAGTCGGCGACGTCGCTGGACACCGGTTGCTGGTGCAGGTCGAGCAGGGCGTGGGGCTTGATCAACCGGGCTTGCTGTTCAGCACGCTCAAGGGCGGCTTGCAGGCCGGCAAGGGAAATATCGTTGGTCGCGGCGTAGGCTTCCACGCCGTTGAGGCGCACGGTGAGCATGGCGCCTTCGTCGTGGCCCAGGTGAGGCGGTTCGGCGACGTTCTTGCGCACCGACAGGTACTGGCCGGATTCGCGTACGTAGCGCAGGGAGAAAAATTCGGCGGTGGTGCGCAGGGCACCGAAGTGTTTCTTGAGCGTGGCGTGGTGTTCGAACATGGGGCCTTCCTTGTGGGCGGCTCGGCGCGGGCAGGCCAACAGAGTAGGCCCGGGCGGGGAGCTGATCAAGGGAGGTTTTGTTGTGTGATCGTTCCCACGCTCTGCGTGGGAATGCCACCCCGGACGCTCTGCGTCCGCTCTTGAAGGGCGTGACGCGGAGCGTCACAGGATGCGTTCCCACGCGGAGCATGGGAACGATCAACCGCGGTGTTTCAGTTACTGCGCAATCTCACGCAGCGGCTTGCCACGCACTGGCGCATCGCCTGCCACGTAGTAATCGGCAGTGCTGCGCGGCAATGGCTGGCGGCCACGGATCTTGTCGGCGATTTTCTCGGCGATCATGATCGTCGGCGCGTTCAGGTTGCCGGTGGTGATGATCGGCATGATCGAGGCATCAACCACACGCAGGCCCTGCATGCCATGCACGCGGCCTTCACCATCGACTACAGCCATCTCGTCGGTGCCCATCTTGCACGAGCAGGACGGGTGGAACGCGGTTTCGGCGTGCTCGCGGATGAACTTGTCCAACTGCTCATCGGTTTGCACGTCGATGCCCGGGCTGATTTCGCGGCCACGGTATGGGTCCAGTGCAGGCTGCTGCATGATTTCACGGGTCAGGCGGATGCCATCGCGGAACTCCTGCCAGTCCTGCTCGGTGGCCATGTAGTTGAAGAGGATGCTCGGGTAGTCCCGTGGGTTCTTCGACTTCAGCTGGATACGGCCACGGCTTGGCGAACGCATGGAGCCCATGTGCGCCTGGAAACCGTGCTCTTTCACACCGTTGCTGCCGTTGTAGTTAATGGCTACCGGCAGGAAGTGGTACTGGATGTTCGGCCACTCGAATTCTTCACGGGTACGGATAAACCCGCCCGCTTCGAACTGGTTGCTGGCGCCGATGCCGGTGCCGTTGAACAGCCATTCGGCACCAATCGCCGGCTGGTTGTACCAGAGCAGCGAAGGGTACAGCGACACCGGCTGGGTGCACGCATATTGCAGGTACAGTTCAAGGTGGTCCTGCAGGTTTTCACCCACACCCGGCAGGTCGTGGACCACCGGGATGTCGAGGCTTTCCAGCAGTTTGGCCGGGCCGACGCCGGAGCGTTGCAGCAGTTGCGGCGAAGCGATTGCGCCGCTGCACACCAGTACTTCTTTGCGCGCACGGGCTTCAACGCGTTCTTCGGCGGCGCCAATCAGGTAACGCACGCCCACGGCACGCTTGCCTTCGAACAGTACTTTGTCGGTGAGGGCATGGGTGACGATGGTCAGGGTCGAACGCTTTTTAGCCGTGTCCAGGTAACCGCGAGCGGTGCTGGCGCGACGGCCGTTCGGCGTGACGGTACGGTCCATCGGGCCGAAGCCTTCTTGCTGGTAGCCGTTCAAGTCTTCGGTACGTGGGTAACCGGCCTGTACGCCCGCTTCAACCATGGCGTGGAACAGCGGGTTGTTGCCCGCTTTCGGCGTGGTCACGCTGACCGGGCCGTCGCCACCGTGCCAATCGTTAGGGCCGATGTCGCGGGTTTCGGCTTTGCGGAAATACGGCAGGCAGTCCAGGTAGGTCCAGTCTTCCAGGCCCGGCAGCTTCGACCAATTGTCATAGTCCATGGCGTTGCCACGGATGTAGCACATGCCGTTGATCAGGGAAGAGCCACCCAGGCCCTTGCCGCGACCGCATTCCATCCGGCGGCCGTCCATGTGTGGCTCTGGATCGGTTTCGTAGGCCCAGTTGTAGCGGCGGCCTTGCAGCGGGAAGGCCAGGGCGGCTGGCATCTGGGTACGGAAGTCGAGGCGGTAGTCCGGGCCACCGGCTTCCAGCAACAGGACGGTGACGCCTTCGTCTTCGGTCAGACGGGTCGCCAGGGTGTTACCGGCGGAGCCGGCACCCACAATGATGTAATCGTATTCTTGGGACATGAATGTACCCTCTTTGAAGTATGGTCAGGTCTGGCGAGTGCTTCGCACTCGATCGCAGGCAAGCCAGCTCCCACATTTGATCGGGTTCACACAGAACAAATGTGGGAGCCGGGCTTGTCGAGTCGTCGCACCGCCGCGATGGCCTCACGGGCAATACAAGACTCGCTGGTGTTAGAACACCGAGGCGTAATCGCCCAATTCAACCTGTACCGATTTGATGCGGGTGAAGTTGTTCAGCGAGCTGATGCCGTTTTCACGGCCCACACCCGACTGCTTGTAGCCACCGACCGGCATTTTCGCGTCGGACTCGCCCCAGGCGTTGATCCAGCAGATACCGGCTTCCAACTGGTGAATCACGCGGTGGGCGCGGTTCAGGTCCTTGGTGACCAGGCCGGCAGCAAGGCCGAAGTCGGTGTCGTTGGCGCGGCGGATCACTTCTTCTTCGGTTTCGTAGGTGAGGATGCTCATCACCGGGCCAAAGATTTCTTCACGCACGATCACCATGTCGTCGGTGCAGTCGGTGAACACGGTCGGGGCCACGAAGGCGCCTTTGGCGAAGTCGCCGTCGGTCAGGCGGTCGCCGCCGCACAGCAGGCGTGCGCCTTGCTCTTTGCCTTTGGCGATGTAGCCCAGCACGCTTTCCATGTGGGCGAAGCTGACCAGCGGGCCGAAGTTGGTGTTTTCGTCTTCCGGGTTGCCGATGCGAATACGCGCAACACGCTCAACGATCTTGGCTTCGAACGCGGCTTGCAGGTGCTTGGGCACGAACACGCGGGTGCCGTTGGTGCAGACCTGGCCGGAGCTGTAGAAGTTGGCCATCATCGCGGTGTCGGCGGCGCGGTCGAGGTCGGCGTCGTCGAAAATGATCAGCGGGGACTTGCCGCCCAGCTCCATGGTCACGTCTTTGAGCGAGGAGCTCGACGCGCTGGCCATGACTTTCTTGCCGGTGTCGGTGCCGCCGGTGAAGGAGACTTTTTCGATGCGCGGATGCTCGGTCAGCCAGGTGCCGACTTCACGGCCGCTGCCGGTCAGTACGTTGAACACGCCCGCTGGAACGCCAGCCTCGGTGTAGATCTCGGCCAGTTTCAGAGTGGTCAGCGAGGTGACTTCGCTTGGCTTGAAAATCATCGCGTTACCGGCAGCCAGGGCTGGTGCGGATTTCCACAGGGCGATCTGGATCGGGTAGTTCCACGCGCCGATACCGGCAACCACGCCCAGCGGCTCGCGGCGGGTGTAGACAAACGAAGTGTCGCGCAGTGGGATCTGCTCGCCTTCGATGGCTGGCACCAGGCCGGCGTAGTATTCCAGCACGTCAGCACCGGTGACGATGTCGACGTACTTGGTTTCGGAAAAGGCTTTACCGGTGTCCAGAGTTTCCAGGGCGGCCAGCTCATCGTTGCGCTCGCGCAGGATGTCCACGGCACGACGCAGGATGCGCGAACGCTCCATGGCGGTCATGGCGGCCCAGATTTCCTGGCCTTTTTCAGCGCTGACCACGGCACGTTCAACGTCATCGAAGGTGGCGCGTTGCACTTGGGCGAGAACTTCACCGTTAGCCGGGTTGATGGCTTCGAAGGTGGCATCGCTGCCAGCGTCGCTGTAGCCGCCGTCAATGTAGAGTTTTTGCAGGTCGAAACGGGCCATAAAGTCCTCGCAAGTGCATAAGTGGTTGGCGTTACCCGCCGAACAGTGGGCCATGGGGTTGTGGCAACACTGAGCGGCGGACGTTCAGGGGTTGAGCGGTTATGTGTGCTCTAACTCACCTGCTTGGCCAATTGGAAATCCATGTATTCGTAAGCGATCCGTTGCGCCTGCGCCGTGTCGAAAGCGTCTCCCGACAGGGCGCCGCGCAACCACAAACCGTCGATCAGAGCCGCCAGGCCTCGGGCTGCTTTGCGTGCGTGCGGCAGTGGCAGCACTCGGCGGAACTGGCAGCACAGGTTGGAATACAGACGTTGATCGTTGATCCGCTGCAACCTGTGCAATGACGGGTGGTGCATGCTGGTGGCCCAGAAGGCCAGCCAGGTTTTCATTGCCGGGCCGTTGACCTGGCTGGCGTCGAAGTTACCTTCGATGATCACCTGAAGGTGCGCCCGTGGGCTGTCATCCTTCAAGGCACGCCTGCGTTCTTGCACGTTCTCGATCAGCGCATTCATCAGGTAGCGCATCGTCGCTGCGATCAGGCCGTTCTTGTCCTGAAAGTAGTGGCTGATGATGCCGTTCGAGACGCCGGCCAGACGGGCGATCAGCGCAATGCTGGCATCTCCCATCCCGACCCGATCGATGGCCGTCAACGTGGCTTCGATCAACTGCTGGCGGCGTATGGGTTGCATACCGACCTTGGGCATGTAGCACCTCTCCTTAGGCCTGCCGATGGGCGATCCACGTCCGTCGGCTTGAGGGCCAGTCTATTTTGTTTTGATTGAACGTTCAATCAACAAAGAATAAGATCTGCGACAAATGGTCGCTGCCTACAGATATTTCCTACCTGCGAGCTGCAACCTTCGACACCTGCAAAAACCCTTGAAACAGGCCACTTCAGAGCCTGATCACCGCCTTGGCGGGCTCAAGAATTTTCGGGGTGTCTTTATAACACCCGTCCGTCGACTGCCGAAAAATCGATGTCCCGGGATAACCGTTGCCTTGTGTTTCTCTCTCGCACTGCCTGGAGCATCTGCGCCATGAGTTCTGCCTCTCTTATAAAGACCCCACCGGAAAAGGTTCGGGTCAACGGTTGGGTGTTCTACACCTCCACCGCGCTGATTTTATTGTTGACCGCCATTCTGATCGTCGCCCCGCAGGAGGCCGGGCGCTTGCTCGGCGTAGCACAGGCCTGGCTGTCGAAAAGCTTTGGCTGGTACTACATGGTGGTCATCGCCGCCTACCTGGTGTTTGTGGTCGGCCTGGCGTTTTCGTCCTATGGGAAACTTAAGCTGGGTGCGAAGGACGATACCCCAGACTTCAGCTACGGCGCCTGGGCCGGCATGTTGTTCTCGTCGGGTATCGGCATCTCGCTGTTGTATTTCGGTGCGTCCGAGCCGTTGGACCACTACTTCAACCCGCCCGAAGGCGCTGCGGCCAGCAATGGCGCGGCACGCCAGGCGCTGCAACTGACCTTCCTGCACTGGGGCCTGCACGGCTGGGCGATCTATGCGCTGGTGGGCCTGGCCGTGGCGTACTTTGCTTATCGCCACAACCAGCCGCTGGCCTTGCGTTCGGCGCTGTACCCGCTGGTGGGCGAGCGTTGGGTGAAGGGCGCGGCCGGCCATGCGGTAGACGGTTTCGGTATGTTCGTGACCCTGCTGGGTCTGGTGACCAACCTGGGGATCGGCTCGATGCAAGTGTCGTCGGGGCTGGAAAACCTGTTCGGCATGGAGCACAGCAATACCAATTTGCTGATCGTGATCATCGTGATGAGCACCGTGGCGACCATCGCTGCCGTGTCGGGTGTGGAAAACGGCATTCGTCGCCTCTCCAACCTCAACATCGTGCTGTTCAGCAGTTTGCTGATCTTCGTGCTGCTGTTCGGCCCCACCTTGCACCTGCTCAATGGCCTGGTGCAGAACACCGGTGATTACCTCAACGGGATCGTGCTCAAAACCTTCGACCTGTATGTGTACGAAGGCGACGGTGCCAAGACCGAACGCTGGATGGGCCTGTGGACCCTGTTTTACTGGGCCTGGTGGATTTCCTGGGCGCCATTTGTAGGCATGTTCATCGCGCGTATTTCCCGTGGGCGTACCGTGCGTGAACTGGTGGCTGGCGTATTGCTGATCCCGTTGGGCTTTACCCTGGCGTGGCTGTCGATCTTCGGCAACTCGGCCCTGGATTTGGTGTTGAACCATGGGGCGGTGGAGTTGGGCAAGACGGCGCTGGAGCAACCGTCCATGGCCATCTACCAACTGCTTGAGCATTACCCGGCGTCGAAAGTGGTGATCGGCGTGTCGATCTTCGTGGGCTTCGTGCTGTTCCTGACGCCTGCGGATTCCGGCGCGGTGATGATGGCCAACCTTTCCTGCAAAGGCGGCAACGTGGATGAAGACGCGCCGCACTGGTTGCGTATCTTCTGGTCGGCGGTGATCACCCTGGTGACCATCGGCCTGCTGTTTGCCGGTAACTTCGAAGCCATGCAAACCATGGTGGTGCTGGCGGGGCTGCCGTTCTCGGTGGTGCTGGTGTTCTTTATGTTCGGTTTGCACAAGGCCATGCGCCAGGACGTGGCCACCGAACAGGAGCAGGCGCAATTGGCTGAACGCGGGCGTCGTGGTTTCAGCGAGCGTTTGACTGCCCTGGACCTGCAACCGAGCCAGGCCACCGTGCAGCGCTTTATGGACAAGCACGTAACGCCTGCGTTGGAAGAAGCCGCGATTGCGTTGCGTGATCAGGGGTTGGAAGTGCAGACCTTGCTGGGCAAATCCAAACGCTGCATCGGCGTGCGGATCGAGATGGACGAGGGCAACCCGTTTGTCTACGAAGTGAGCCTGGATGGCTACTCGGCAGCGCCGGCTGACCTGCCTGAAGAAGAGCGCACCCGTTACTACCGTGCCGAGGTGTACCTGCACAACGGGCCGCAGGAGTATGACCTGATGGGCTTCACCCAGGAGCAGATCACCCGGGATGTGCTCGATCAGTTTGAAAGCCATCGGCAGCTCCTTGGCCGGGTCTATAGCTGATAGTTGAACTGGCGGCGCCCTCACTGGCGCCGCTTAGCTAATGTGAAAGCAGATCAAAATGTGGGAGCGGGCTTGCTCGCGAATGCGGTGTGTCAGTCAGTACATCTATTACTGATCCACCGCATTCGCGAGCAAGCCCGCTCCCACATTTGCTTTGCGGTGCGGCTTAACCCAGGTTCTTGCCCAGCAGGGCATGGTAGAGCTCGCTGTCTCCCAAAATCCCCACCACCTTGTTGTTGTCGTGCAGCACCAGCTTGTTGCCTGTCTGGTAGCGAATCTGCAACGCATCGCGCATGCCGATGTTCGAGTCCACCAGCGTCGGTACGCGGCCCAAGCCTTCCACGGCTTGCCCTGGCGCCCAGTTCTGCAGATTCATCGTCACGCCATTCTGGCGTGCGCCCTGGATGGTGTTGCCTTCGGCCAGGTCCAGCCAGGAGTCGCCACCCGGATCAAGGCACACTGAACCATTCACACGCGTGCAGTTATCCAGGGTGCGCATCAGGCTGCGCCCGCACAGCACGTTCAGCGGGTTGGTATGGGCGACGAAGGTGCGCACATAGTCATCCGCCGGGTTCAGCACAATCTCTTCCGGCACGCTGTACTGGATGATCTTGCCGTCTTTCATGATCGCGATACGGCTACCGAGCTTGAGTGCTTCGTCCAGGTCGTGGCTGACGAACACGATGGTCTTGCTCAACTTGCGTTGCAGTTCCAGCAGTTCATCTTGTAAGCCTTGGCGGATCAGCGGGTCGAGGGCCGAGAAGGGTTCGTCCATCAGCAGGATATCGGCGTCCATCGCCAGCGCGCGAGCCAGGCCGACGCGCTGCTGCATACCGCCGGACAACTCGTCGGGCTTCTTGTTGCGCCATTGGCTCAGGCCCACCAGTTCGAGTTTCTCATCTACCAGCGTGCGCCGTTCTTTCTCTGGGCGGCCCTGCATCTCCAGGCCGAAGCTGATGTTCTCGCGCACCGTCAGCCAGGGCATCAGGGCGAACTTCTGGAACACCATGGCGATGCGTTTGGTGCGCATCATTTTCAGTTCGGCGGGGGTGCAGGAGGCGATGTCGATCTGGCGACCTTCATGCTCTACAAACAGCTGGCCACGGCTGACGGTATTGAGGCCGTTGATGCAGCGCAGCAAGCTGGACTTGCCTGAGCCCGAGAGGCCCATCAGCACACAGATCTCGCCTTTCTCAATGTCCAGGCTGGCCTTTTCAACGCCGACAATCTGCCCGGTCTTCTTCAGGATTTCATTACGGCTCATGCCCTGGTCCAGCAGCTTGAGCGCTTCGCGTGGGTCTTTGGAAAAGATCACGTCGACATTGTCGAATCGGATAATGCTCATGCATCACCCCCTACTTTAGCGTCGGGTTGTTTGCAGATACGGTCGAGCATGATGGCGAGCAACACAATGGCCAGGCCCGCTTCAAAGCCCAAGGCAATGTCTGCGGTGTTGAGTGCGTTGACCACCGGCTTGCCGAGGCCATCGGCGCCCACCAGGGCCGCGATCACCACCATAGACAGCGACAGCATGATGCACTGGGTAATGCCGGCGGCGATGCTCGGCATGGCGTGGGGCAGTTCAATGCGTGAGAGCAGCTGGCGGCGCGAGCAGCCAAAGGCCTTGCCGGCGTCCATCAGCTCTTGCGGGACATCGCGGATACCCAGGTAGGTCAGGCGGATCGGTGCGGCAATCGCGAACACCACCGTGGAAATCAGCCCAGGCACCACACCCAGCCCAAAGAGGGTCAGGGTAGGGATGAGGTAGACGAAGGTCGGCACGGTCTGCATCAGATCGAGTACCGGCCGCATCATGGTGTAGAACATCGGTTTATGCGCGGCAACAATGCCCAGCGGCACACCGATGACCACGCAGACCAGGGTGGCGAACAGCACCTGCGCGAGGGTTTCCATGGTTTCCTGCCAGTACCCCAGGTTGAGGATCAGCAGGAAGGAGGCGATGACAAAAACAGTCAGTCCCCATTTACGTTGAATAAAGTGAGCCAGCAGCGCAATCAGACCGATCAATGCCAGTGGATTGAACCAGGTCAGCGCAAACGTCACGCCGTGGATCATCGTTTCCAGTGTCGATGCGATTGCGTCGAAGTAGTTGGCCCCGTGTCGGGTCAACCAGTCGACGAAGGCAGCGATGTACTGGCCTAGTGGGATTTTCTGTTCAGTCAGCATGGTAGTGAATGTCCACATGCGAAGGGGAAAACATCCCAGGCCAGCGCACCGGCCTGGGGTCAGCGGGTGCTATTTGGCGAGGTAAGCTTTAACGGCATCGAGCCCTGGTTTGCCATCAACGGTGGTGACACCGGCGAGCCAGGTGTCGAGCACTTGCGGGTTCTTTTGCAGCCAGGCCTTGGCGGCAGCATCGGCCTTCATCTTGTCGTCCAGGACGTTCCCCATCAGGGTGCTTTCCATGTCGAGGGTGAACACCAGGTTCTTCAGCAACTGACCCACGTTGCTGCACTCCTGGGTGTAGCCTTTGCGGGTGTTGGTGTAGATGGTGGCCTGGCCGTAGTTGGGGCCGAACGAGTCGTCACCACCGGTCAGGTACTTCATCTTGAAGCGGGTGTTCATCGGGTGCGGTTCCCAGCCGAGGAACACGATGGCCTGGTTGCGCTTGGAGGCGCGTTCAACCTGAGAGAGCATGCCGGCTTCGCTGGATTCGACCACCTTGAAGCCGGCGGTTTTGAGGCCGAAGGCATCTTTGTCGATCAGCGTCTGGATGGTGCGGTTGCCATCGTTGCCCGGCTCGATGCCGTAGATCTTGCCGCCCAGCTCATCCTTGAATTTGGCGATGTCGGCGAAGTCTTTCAGGCCCTTCTCGTACAGCGCCTCAGGGACCGCCAGGGTGTACTTGGCGTTTTCCAGGTTGGCGCGCACGGTTTCCACGGTGCCGGCATCACGGTACTGCTTGATGTCGTTTTCCATGGTCGGCATCCAGTTGCCGAGGAAAATGTCCATGTTCTTGCCGTCGGCCAGGGACTTGTAAGTCACCGGTACCGAAATCATCGTGGTGCGCGGCTTGTAGCCCAGGCCCTTGAGGATCTCGCTGGTGGTCGCGGTGGTGACGGTGATGTCGGTCCAGCCGACATCGGAGAAGTTGACGGTCTTGCACTGTTCCGGTTCTGCGGCGTGTGCCACGACTGGCAGACTCAGCATGGCGGCCAACAACAACGAGGGTGAACCTTTCATGTGGGTAGACTCCTGTGTCTTTTTCTGGCGGCATTCGCCGCGCTTTATAAGTGTTGCGGTTGGAGCGTGAGGCAACAGCTCTGGCGCGGTGCCTTGCAAACGAGTCGAGACTGATCATGTACCAGTGAAAATCTGACGCCTACAGGGGGCGTCGTATCCAGTACAGGGAGGGTCGCATCCAGTACCGATGACGTCGCTTACAGGTTTTTCCGAAGGTAAAACTGCTGTTTTTACCCTTCTGCACCGCAAAAAACGGCCAAAACTGGCGTTCGCACGCGAGCGCCGCTGGTGAGCATGAGTGCGTCGGTGTGAGACGCCGTGATGACGAATAAAAGCTTGATGATGCCGCCATCTGGGCGATCTGAGCGTAGCACCTCGTTCAAGCCCGGCCCGTGCTTATCGAGGAGTTTCACGTTAATGGCTATCAGCGTTTTCGACCTGTTCAAGATCGGCATCGGGCCTTCGAGTTCGCACACCGTGGGGCCCATGCGCGCCGCGGCGTTGTTCGTTCAAGGGTTGCGTGAGCGTGGGTGGCTGGAACAGGTGCAGCGTGTCGAAGTGCAACTGTACGGCTCGCTGTCGGCCACCGGCATCGGCCATGGCAGCGACACCGCGACCATCATGGGCCTGATGGGCGAATGGCCGGACGCAATCGACCCCACGCAAATCGGCGCCCGCATTCACACCTTGCGCGAAACCGACACGCTGCTGCTGGACGGGCGGTTGCCGGTGCCGTTTGTGTGGGCCCGAGACATGCGCCTGCTCGATGAAAACCTGCCGTTCCATCCCAATGCCATGACCCTGGTGGTATTCGGCGAAAACGGCGAGTTGCACCGCGACACCTATTACTCGGTGGGTGGCGGTTTTGTGGTGGATGAAGCCCAGGCCCAAAGCGGTGTGGCAGACATGGACCGCACTGAGCTGCCCTATGACTTTTCCAGTGCCGTGGAGCTGTTGCAGCTGTGCAAGACCCACAACCTGCGCGTTGCCGAACTGATGCTGGCGAATGAAAAAACCTGGCGCAGCGAAGAAGAAATCCGCAGCGGCCTGATGAAGCTCTGGCGCGCCATGCAAGATTGCGTGGAGCAGGGCCTCAAGCACGAAGGCATCCTGCCCGGCGGCTTGAACGTGCGCCGTCGCGCCGCCAAGTTGCACCGCAGCTTGCAGGAGCTGAACAAGCCCAATGTGATCGGCTCGACCTTGAGCGCCATGGAATGGGTCAACCTGTTCGCCCTGGCGGTCAACGAAGAAAACGCCGCCGGTGGGCGCATGGTCACGGCGCCCACCAATGGCGCGGCGGGGATCATCCCGGCGGTGTTGCACTACTTTATGAAGTTCAGTGAAGAAGTCACCGAAGCCAACGTGGTCGACTACCTGCTCGGCGCGGCGGCGGTGGGCATCCTGTGTAAAAAGAACGCCTCGATCTCGGGGGCCGAAGTCGGTTGCCAGGGCGAGGTCGGTTCTGCGTGCGCCATGGCTGCGGCCGGATTGGCGGAGATCCTCGGCGCCACGCCGGAGCAACTGTGCAACGCCGCCGAAATCGGTTTGGAACATAACCTTGGCCTGACCTGCGACCCGGTGGGCGGTTTGGTGCAAGTGCCGTGTATCGAGCGCAATGCGATCGCGGCGGTGAAGGCGATCAACGCGGCGCAAATGGCGTTGCGTGGCGATGGCCAGCACTTCATCTCGTTGGACCGGGTGATCCGCACCATGCGTGATACCGGGGCTGATATGCATGACAAGTACAAAGAGACATCGCGGGGTGGGTTGGCGGTGAGTGCGGTTGAATGTTGAGTCAGTGACATGATCGTTCCCACGCTCCGCGTGGGAATGCCGCCCCGGACGCTCCGCGTCCCATGGGTGACGCATAGCGTCACAGGATGCATGCCCACGCAGAGCGTGGGAACGAGCCGAACAGAGGAGCATCATTGCTCACAAAGTGAACATCCCGGCCAAAATCGCCACCTTTTAGCGCGTCGCAAATAGATAAGTAGCTTCCGAACGATTCCTACACGATCACACGCCTGATGTGCTTTGGGTGACAGACTTCTCCTACGCCCGCAAAGCGCCTTCCCACAAGTGCTACCGATCTGCTCACACCCCTTGAACCCGGCCCGTTATGCGTCATATCCCGCACTTCACGCGCGGGCTTGTATAGACGCATCAACAGGTCGTTTTCAGGAGTTCTTGAATAGCCATTCAATTTTAGGCATGGCATTTGCTCTATCAATTGCAAAGCCTCTCCTTTTCAGGACGAGCGCAATAACAAGAGCCTCGCCTGAGGCCACCACCTGCTTTGTGTGATGTGAGGAGATACTGCGATGACGTCGACCAACTCCGGGGCCCAACCCCAGAACCGTGCGCCTCAATCCATCGGCTTTTTGCTGCTGGACAATTTCACGCTGATTTCCCTGGCGTCAGCCGTGGAGCCACTGCGCATGGCCAACCAGCTGTCCGGCCGCGAGCTGTATCGCTGGACAACCCTGAGCGTCGACGGCAACCAGGTGTGGGCCAGCGATGGCCTGCAAATCACCCCCGATGCCTCCATGCACAAAGCACCCGTCCTGGACACGGTCATCGTGTGCGGCGGCGTGGGTATCCAGCGCACCGTCACCCGTGAACATGTGTCGTGGCTGCAAAGCCAGGCACGCCAGTCTCGTCGCCTCGGCGCAGTGTGCACCGGCAGCTGGGCCCTGGCCTGCGCCGGCTTGCTCGACGGCTTTGATTGCAGCGTGCACTGGGAATGCCTGGCGTCGATGCAGGAAGCCTTCCCGCGGGTGGCCATGAGCACGCGCCTGTTCACCCTCGACCGCAACCGCTTCACCAGTTCCGGCGGCACCGCGCCCCTGGATATGATGCTGCACCTGATCAGCCGCGACCACGGCCGTGAATTGTCGGCCGCCATCTCCGAGATGTTCGTGTACGAACGCATCCGCAACGAACAAGATCACCAGCGTGTGCCGCTCAAGCACATGCTCGGCACCAACCAGCCGAAGCTGCAGGAAATCGTCGCGCTGATGGAAGCCAACCTCGAAGAGCCGATCGACCTGGACGAACTGGCGGTGTATGTCGCCGTGTCGCGCCGGCAGTTGGAGCGGCTGTTCCAGAAATACTTGCACTGCTCGCCGTCGCGCTACTACCTCAAGCTGCGCCTGATCCGCGCACGGCAACTGCTCAAGCAGACGCCGATGTCGATCATCGAAGTCGCCTCGGTGTGCGGGTTTGTGTCTACGCCACACTTTTCCAAGTGCTATCGCGAGTACTTCGGCATTCCGCCACGGGATGAGCGCGTAGGCTCCAACACCACCCAGCAA
Organism: Pseudomonas sp. FDAARGOS_380; assembly: GCF_002591235.1. NCBI lineage: Bacteria > Pseudomonadati > Pseudomonadota > Gammaproteobacteria > Pseudomonadales > Pseudomonadaceae > Pseudomonas > Pseudomonas sp. FDAARGOS_380. The sequence continues at coordinate 2,394,534 of NZ_CP023969.1, forward strand.
GTGGCGATGATGCCGATTCCGCCGGCACTGGTGTTGTCCCCATTGTCGGGGCCGATGTCGGCGTTGAGCCAGGCGCGCAATGAGTCGACGTTTGCCAGCGTAAGGCTCTGACACCGGGCTGCCTTATGGTAGGAGCGAGCTTGCTCGCGAAAAACTCAAGATCGCCGTGGGGCACCTGATGCCCCGCGTTATCGTTGGCGATCTTCGCGAGCAAGCTCGCTCCTACAGAGGATGTATTTCAGGCGCCGGAGCTTTGTTTGAACTGCATCAGCGCCGGCAACAATTGCTTGTCGATCGCCTGCCTCACCGCCGGCAAAATCGTCGCGCTGCCGCTGTACATCTTTTCAACCATGCCCTTGAGCGCCTTGGCCCGGGCTTCGCTCAACCCGCGCACCGCACATTCGCAAGCCTGCTCGGCGGTAGCGCCGCTGGACACTTCAAAACCCAGCGAGCGCAGTTGGCCCAGCAGGTCATCCTGGTCAATCAAATCCGCGTGCATCATGACAGTCATCCTGGTGTAGGGAGCGGGAATTGACTTGGATTCTGGTAGGCCCCAGGACTGGCGGCAAGGGCAGAATCCAGCGATGGCTCGCATGGCTATGAACAGGTCGTTTTCGGGTCACTTGATCTGACCCGTTACAGGCACACTGAACCCAGGCACGCAGCTTGACGGTTTGGTCACCCTCGAATGCACGGCTCACACAAAGCACTCTGCCCCGATCCCGTCACGGCTGGATCGGGGCTTTTTTTTTGCGGGCAGCCCGATCACCCGGCCGAGCAGGGCAGGCCGGGGTAGGTCGGCGTGTTCCTGGCTCAGGGCAGTGAGTTTTTCCAGGGTGGCGCCGGCAAACGGCGCCGACTGCGGCCCGGCCAGATCGACATGCAGCAGCATCTGCTCGTTACCGGCCAACTCGCGCCCTTCGCCCACAAGGTGGAGGCTGTGATAGAGGTGCAGGCGCTTGGCGTCGTGGGCGATCAGTTGGGTATGCACCTCAACCTCGGCGCCGAGCTTTACCTCGTGCAGGTAGTTCAGGTGCAGCTCCAGAGTGAACAGCGAGTGGCCGCTGGCTTCGCGGTTTTCGCTGTCCAGCCCCAGGGTGTCCATCAGCGCATCGGTGGCGTAGCTGAAGATCAGCAGATAGAACGCGTCACGCAGATGGCCGTTGTAGTCGACCCAGTCCGGCAGGATTTTGGTGGTGTAGGTGGTCAGTGCGGGCATGGTAGGAATTCCAATTTGTAGGAGCGAGCTTGCTCGCGAAAAACTCAAGATCGCCGTGGGGTACCTGATGCCGCGCGTTAGCGTCGGCGATCTTCGCGAGCAAGCTCGCTCCTACAGGGTTATTCGGCGAAGTTCATGCCGTGCTTGGCCTTGGTTGTTTTTACGGCTTCCAGTACCGCCAGCAGGCAGTCATCACGATAGCGCTCCAGCGCCGAGATGCTGTGGTTACCTAACTGTTCACTGGTGCCGTCGACCACATCATCAATCAGTTTTTCAGTCAATTCAGGTGCCGGCAGGTAAGTCCACGGCAACTGCAACGCTGGGCCGAACTGGGCCATGAAGTGGCGCATGCCGGCATCGCCGCCCGCCAGGGTGTAAGTGAGGAAGGTACCCATGAACGACCAGCGCAACCCGGCACCAAAACGAATGGCATCGTCGATTTCACCAGTCGTCGCCACGCCGTCATTGACCAGGTGCAGGGCCTCACGCCATAGCGCTTCCAGCAGGCGGTCGGCAATAAACCCCGGCACTTCCTTGCGTACATGCAGCGGACGCATGCCCAGGGATTCATACACCTTGATCGCTGCCTGGATCGCCTCTGGCGCGGTGTTTTTGCCGCCCACCACCTCTACCAGTGGCAACAGGTAGACCGGGTTGAAGGGGTGGCCGACCACGCAGCGTTCCGGGTGGGTGGAGCCCTCATAGAATTCGCTGGGCAACAGCCCGGAGGTGCTCGAACCAATCAAGGCATTGGGCTTGGCCGCGGCGCTGATCTGGCTGTGCAATTGCAGCTTCAGTTCCAGGCGTTCCGGGGCGCTCTCCTGGATGAAGTCGGCGTCTTTTACGCAGTCTTCGATGGTGGTGACAAAGCGCAGGCGGTCTTGGGAGGCTCCGGGCGCCAGGCCCTGTTGCTCAAGGGCGGCCCAGGCGTTGGCGACACGTTTGCGCAAGGCTGCCTCGGCACCGGGGGCGGGGTCCCAGGCGACCACATCCAGGCCATGGGCAAGGGCACGGGATACCCAGCCGCTGCCGATGACGCCGCTGCCCAACGCGGCGAAGGTTTTGATGTCGGTGATAAAGCGCATGGCATATTCCTAAAGTGTTCGGTGATCCTTTGTGGGAGCCGGGCTTGCCCGCGATGGCGGCATTCCAAGCTCTAGAGATGTGGCGGATGTACTGGCCTCATCGCGGGCAAGCCCGGCTCCCACAGGAGTGGTGGTGTCTGTGTTAGCCGCGTTGGGTCAGGCCCATCTTGATGCGGCCTTCGGCCGGGGTCAGGACCCGTGCGCCTAACCGGCTGAGAATTTCACTGGCGCGTTCCACCAACTGGCCATTGGTGGCGAGCACGCCCTTGTCCAGCCACAGGTTGTCCTCCAGGCCCACCCGTACGTTGCCGCCCAACAGCACCGCTTGCGCGGCCATCGGCATTTGCATGCGACCAATGCCGAAGCCGGCCCACACCGCGTTGGCGGGCAGGTTGTCGACCATGGCTTTCATGGTGGTGGTATCGGCCGGCGCGCCCCAGGGAATGCCCAGGCACAGTTGGAACAGCGGGTTATCGAGCAACCCTTCCTTGATCATCTGCTTGGCGAACCACAGGTGGCCGGTGTCGAAAATCTCCAGCTCGGCCTTTACGCCCAGTTCCTGGATACGTTTGGCGCCGGCACGCAGTTGCGCCGGGGTGGACACGTAAATGGTGTCGCCATCGCCGAAGTTCAGCGTGCCGCAGTCCAGGGTGCAGATTTCCGGCAGCAGTTCTTCAACGTGGGCCAGGCGGGTCAGTGGGCCCACCAGGTCGGTATTGGGCCCGAACTCCATGGGATTCTCGCCGCCACCGATCTCCAGGTCGCCGCCCATGCCGGCGGTGAGGTTGACGATGATGTCGATGTCGGCCTCGCGGATGCGCTCCATCACTTCGCGGTACAGGGCTACATCGCGGCTGAATTTGCCGGTCTGCGGGTCGCGTACATGGCAGTGCACCACGGTGGCGCCGGCCTTGGCGGCTTCCACCGCGGCGGCGGCGATTTGTTTGGGCGTGACCGGCACGTGTGGGCTTCGGGCGGTCGTGTCGCCAGCACCGGTGAGTGCGCAGGTGATGATGACGTCGTGGTTCATGAGGCGGTTCCTTACAGGCGTGGTGGTGCCGTTCGCGGTCGCAAGTGGCCGCGAAACGGTGGTTCGCAAAATGTTATTTGCTGGTCAGTTGCAGGTTGGTCGCGGCGGGTTTGCCGTCGAAAGTGGTGACGCCATCGAGCCAGCGCTGCCGGTCTTGAGGGTGATCCTTGAGCCACTGCCGTGCGGATTCCAAAGCGTCCTTGTGATCCAGCAGCGGCTGCATCATCCGGCTCTCGTCGGCGGCGGTGAACGTCAGGTTGGTCAGTAGCTTATGCACGTTGGGGCACTGCTCGGCGTAGGCCGGCGCGGTCACGGTCCATACGGTGGCCATGCCTTCGTTCGGGCCCAGGGCGTCTTCGCTGCCGGTGAGGTAAGTCATCGCCACATTGACGTTCATCGGGTGCGGCGCCCACCCAAAGAACACCACCGCTTCCTTGCGGCGCACGGCACGGTCCACGGCCGCCAACATGCCGGCTTCGCTGGACTCCACCAACTGGAACTTGCCCAGGCCGAACTGGTTCTTGGCGATCATTGCCTTGATCTGCGTGTTAGCCCCCGAGCCCGGCTCGATGCCGTAGATCTTGCCGCCCAGTTCTTTCTCGAACCTGGCGATGTCAGCAAAGGTTTTCAGGCCCTTGTCGGCCAGGTAAGTCGGCACTGCGAGGGTGGCGCGGGCGTCTTCCAGGCTGGCTTTGTCGAGGACCTTGACTTGCTTGGCGTCGACGAACGGCGTGATGGTCTGGGTCATCAGCGGGTTCCAGTAACCGAGAAACAGGTCCAGGCGCTGGTCGCGGATGCCGGCAAAGATGATTTGCTGAGAGGCGCTGGTTTGTTTGGTCTTGTAGCCGAGGCCATCGAGCAGCACCTGGGCCATGGCGCTGGTGGCGATGACGTCGGTCCAGTTCACCACGCCCATGCGCACGTTCTGGCAAGCAGGGGCATCCGCTGCCATGACAGGGGTGCTCAAAATAGCGCTGGCGCTGAGTGCAAGTACGCAGCGGCTGATCAGTCGGTTCATGGGTGGAGCCCTCGGCAGGTCGTTATTGTGGGTGCCGGCGTCTTGGTGCGCCGTAGGATCACGTTACGCAGCTTGGCGCCCCGCAAAGCGCACGGCGGCGACTCGCTCTTGCACTGCAGCGACCTGTGCTCTTGAATGGCCGGTTGAACTGGCGTATCACAGTGACCACGCTGCCCGTCCGACGAGAGCGCCACCATGTCCCAGGATGTCTACTTCTTGCTGATGCCGGGTTTCTCGGCCCTCGGTTTTATCTCCGCGCTGGAACCGTTGCGGGTGGCCAACCGCTTTCGCGGCGAGCTGTACCGCTGGCACATCTTGAGTGCCGATGGCGGCGCGGTGCTGGCGAGCAACGGTATGTCGGTCAACGCTGACGCAGCGCTCGAGCCACTGAAAAAAGGCGCGACTTTACTGGTGGTGGCCGGCTTCGAACCCCTGCAGTTCGCCACGCCCGCCCTGGAGCATTGGCTGCGCCGCCTCGACCATGAGGGTGTGACCCTCGGCGCCATCGACACCGGCGCCTGCGTGCTGGCCGAGGCGGGGCTGCTCGACGGCCACCGCCTGACCTTGCACTGGGAAGCCATCGACGCCTTCAAGGAAGCCTATCCGCACCTGAGCGTGACCCAGGAGCTGTTCGAAATCGACCGGCGCCGCATCACCTGCGCCGGCGGCACGGCTTCCATCGACCTGATGCTCGACCTCATCGCCCAGGCCCACGGCCCGGAGCTGGCTATCCAGGTTTCCGAGCAATTCGTACTCAGCCGCATCCGCCCACGCAAAGACCACCAGCGCATGCAGATCGCCACGCGCTACGGCATCAACAACAAGAAGCTGGTACACGTGATCGGCGAAATGGAACAGCATACCGAACCGCCCCTGAGCACCTTGGCCCTGGCCGAAACGATCAAAGTCACCCGACGCCAACTGGAGCGGCTGTTTCGCCTGCACCTGAACGACACCCCCAGTAATTTCTACCTTGGCCTGCGCCTGGAAAAAGCCCGAAAACTGCTGCGCCAGAGCGACATGAGCGTGCTGGAGGTGAGTATTGCGTGCGGGTTTGAGTCGCCGTCGTATTTCACCAGGAGCTATCGCGCAAGGTTTGCCAAATGCCCGCGGGAGGATCGGCGACGGGAGGTGGTTTAAGCGTTGGTGCAGATTCAAGGTGGGAGCTGGCTTGCCTGCGATGGCGGCGGGTCAGCACTGCATAGGCCAACTGATACATCGCAATCGCAGGCAAGCCAGCTCCCACATTGGTATGTAGTGTGATGTCAGTAAACGCATGTGGTGGCGTGGGAATATTCTTGTTTTGCAAGGTTGCGAGCGATTACTGGAAACGGACTGCTAACGTCCAAAGGGTTCCTTACGTAACCATAAGAGGTTGGCATGCTGAAAAAACTAATCACTCTGATTGCACTCGCGTCCACCCCAGTGTGGGCCGCCCAGGCGCCAGCGCCTTTCACGGGCGCCGATTACAGCGGGCGTTATGAATGTACCGGCCAGGACAAACATATTGGCAACTTCAAAGGCGTTGTCGACATGAAACTCGACGCCAAGCAAAGCACTGGCAAATATGCGGCCTACACCTTCACTCTGACCCTGGAAGACAAGTCCCGCTATGAAGGCATGGCCGCCGGGACTGCCGATACCCTGGGTATCTACTTCGCCCATACCGACCCTGCCTTGAAAGACTTTGGTGTGGGTGTCGCCCAAGTAACACCCACCCCGGAAGGCAAGGTGTCCTTCGTCAAGTATTACTACGGCCCAGAATACGAAGGCGGCGGGCACGGCCTGGAGCACTGCGTCAAAAGCTGACGCGCAGTTATTTCTTCATCAGGCCTGAGCAGGCTGTTTTATAGGCCTCGTGCTGATACTTGTTGAGCGTCGCTGGCAGATCAAAGGTGTGCTTTTTGTATTGCGCATTGATGGTCTGCGGCGACAGCAGCGTCACCTCAACCCCCTCCAGCAATTGAAACACCCCTTCAATCTTGAACGTCGTCGGGCCACCGGCGAACTCACCTTTTTTGCTGCGCTTCTTGATCGCGATACGGGTAATGGCGTTCGCCTGCACGAACGCCTTCACCTGTGCGGCAAAGGCTTTGACGTTGGCCGCTTCGTCGTCATCGTCCAGGGCGATTTTCTTGGTGGCCAGGGCGACGTGGGTCAGCGCCTGGTTGTCCAGGGAGGCGACAGCGATGATGGCTTCGCTGCCTTTGATTTCTATGCCGCACAGAGTCATGAGTAGCCTTGGTCAAAAGAAAGAGTGGCGCGATTGTCGCTTATTCCTGGCCAATCGACTCCAAAAACTCCGACCGCTCATCACTCATCCGCGCCAGGCAGTCGTTGTGCGCAATGGCATACGCCTTGGTGCCGGTTACCGCCGGGAAGGTGTCCACTGCACAATCGGCGTCGCGCAGTTTTTCCCATTTTTGCTGGGCATCCTTCAGACGGGCGGTAATGTCCGCCAGTTTGGTCTTGTCGCTGCCGTAGGTCGAACCCATGCGCTCCAGCAACCCCTGATAGTTATCCTTGAGCAATTGCTCGGCGGTGGTTTTGTTGTAGGTGGCGCATTCCAGGGTTTGCTGGTCGTTCTCGATGCCGTCGCACGGCGTGCTGTCGGGGTCTTCGGCCGCGTGGGCGGTGGTTGCGATGAGTGCCAAAGCCAGGAAAATCGATTTCATTGCGCCGTCTCATATCAGGTGATGAGGAATTCTGGCTCAAGCGTAAGACAAAGAACAGCCGACCGTGGGGCCTGTCTTCGCAGCCTTTGTCGCGGATTGACGCTTTCGGCAATTCCCCTGTCGTTTTTGCACCCGGCTCCGTCGGTGCCTGGGCATATGCTGGCCCCAAAGCGCCGGCAGACGATTCGGCGCATGAATCGCCAATAAGGGGACGCCTGATGAGCCCAGCCGAGTTGCACGCCGACAGCATCGTTATCGACGGTCTGATTATTGCCAAGTGGAACCGCGACCTGTTCGAAGACATGCGCAAAGGTGGCCTCACCGCCGCCAATTGCACGGTGTCGGTGTGGGAAGGCTTCCAGGCCACGATCAATAACATCGTTGCCAGTCAGACCCTGATCCGGGAAAACAGCGACCTGGTGATCCCGGTGAAAACCACCGCCGACATCCGTCGCGCCAAGGAGCAGGGCAAGACCGGCATCATCTTCGGCTTCCAGAATGCCCATGCGTTTGAGGACCAACTCGGCTATGTCGAGATCTTCAAGCAGCTCGGCGTTGGCGTGGTGCAGATGTGCTACAACACCCAGAACCTGGTGGGCACCGGTTGCTACGAACGCGATGGCGGCCTGTCGGGTTTCGGGCGTGAGATCGTCGGCGAGATGAACCGCGTCGGCATCATGTGCGACCTGTCCCATGTCGGCTCCAAGACCAGCGAAGAGGTCATCCTCGAATCGAAAAAGCCGGTGTGCTACTCCCACTGCCTGCCGTCCGGGCTTAAAGAGCACCCGCGCAACAAGTCCGATGAAGAGCTGAAGTTCATCGCCGACCATGGCGGTTTTGTCGGCGTGACCATGTTCGCGCCGTTTTTGGCCAAGGGCATCGACTCGACCATCGACGACTACGCCGAAGCCATCGAATACACCATGAACATCGTCGGCGAAGACGCCATCGGCATCGGCACCGACTTCACCCAGGGCCATGGCCAGGATTTCTTCGAAATGCTCACCCATGACAAGGGTTACGCCCGCCGCCTGACCAGCTTCGGCAAGATCATCAACCCGCTGGGCATCCGCACCGTGGGTGAGTTCCCCAACCTCACCGAGACCCTGCTCAAGCGCGGCCACAGCGAGCGCGTGGTGCGCAAGATCATGGGCGAGAACTGGGTCAACGTGCTCAAGGACGTCTGGGGCGAATAAGCCACTGCTCGCTTAATCCTTCACCCGCCGCCATCCGCGCGGCGGGCATCAAAACGAATTTTCTGGAGTTAAGTTTCCATGGCCAAGATCGCCCCGCAATTGCCTATCGAAGTCGACAGCGAAACCGGTGTCTGGACTTCCGACGCCCTGCCGATGCTGTACGTGCCACGCCATTTCTTCGTCAACAACCACATGGGTATCGAAGAAGTGCTGGGCGCTGACGCCTACGCCGAGATCCTCTACAAGGCCGGCTACAAATCCGCCTGGCACTGGTGTGAAAAAGAAGCTGAATGCCATGGCCTGGAAGGCGTCGCGGTGTTCGAGCATTACATGAAACGCCTGTCGCAACGCGGCTGGGGCCTGTTCAAGATCCAGGACATCGACCTGGATAAAGGTACCGCCAGCGTCAAGCTGGAACACTCGGCATTCGTCTACGTGTACGGCAAGGTCGGCCGCAAGGTGGACTACATGTTCACCGGCTGGTTTGCCGGTGCCATGGACCAGATTCTTGAGGCCCGTGGCAGCAAGATCCGCACTGTCGCCGAACAAGTCTACGGAGGCTCCGAAGAGGGCCACGACGATGGTCTGTTCACCGTCAAACCGTTGTAAGCCGAGGACCGTGCCATGGCTTTCGAAGCAATGTTCCAGCCGATCCAGATCGGCAAACTGACCATCCGCAACCGCGTGCTCAGCACTGCGCATGCCGAGGTGTATGCCACCGACGGCGGCATGACCACCGACCGCTATGTGAAGTACTACGAAGAGAAAGCCAAGGGCGGTATTGGCCTGGCAATCTGCGGCGGCTCCTCGGTGGTGGCCATCGACAGCCCGCAGGAGTGGTGGGCGTCGGTAAACTTGTCCACCGACCGCATCATCCCGCACTTCCAGAATTTGGCCGATGCCATGCACAAGCATGGCGCCAAGATCATGATCCAGATTACCCACATGGGCCGTCGCTCGCGTTGGGACGGCTTCAACTGGCCGACCCTGATGTCGCCGTCCGGCGTGCGCGAGCCGGTGCACCGTGCCACCTGCAAGACCATCGAGCCGGAAGAGATCTGGCGTGTGATCGGCAACTACGCCCAGGCTGCACGCCGGGCCAAGGCCGGTGGCCTGGACGGGGTGGAACTGTCGGCCGTGCACCAGCACATGATCGACCAGTTCTGGAGCCCGCGGGTCAACAAGCGTACCGACGAATGGGGCGGCACTTTCGAGGGCCGCATGAAGTTCGGCCTGGAAGTGTTGAAGGCCGTGCGTGCCGAAGTGGGTGACGACTTCTGCGTGGGCATGCGCCTGTGCGGTGACGAGTTCCACCCGGACGGCTTGTCCCACGAGGATATGAAGCAAATCGCCAAGTACTACGACGACACTGGCATGCTCGATTTCATCGGTGTGGTGGGCTCGGGTTGCGACACCCACAACACCCTGGCCAACGTCATCCCGAACATGAGCTACCCGCCGGAGCCGTTCCTGCACCTGGCGGCCGGCATCAAGGAAGTGGTCAAGGTTCCGGTGCTGCACGCGCAGAACATCAAGGACCCGAACCAGGCCACGCGCATTCTGGAAGGCGGCTATGTGGACATGGTCGGCATGACCCGTGCGCACATCGCCGACCCGCACCTGATCGCCAAGATCAAGATGGGCCAGATCGACCAGATCAAGCAGTGCGTGGGCGCCAACTACTGCATCGACCGCCAGTACCAGGGCCTGGATGTGCTGTGCATCCAGAACGCCGCGACCTCCCGTGAATACATGGGCGTGCCGCACATCATCGAGAAGTCCACCGGGCCCAAGCGCAAGGTGGTTGTGGTGGGTGCCGGCCCGGCCGGGATGGAAGCTGCACGCGTGGCGGCTGAACGTGGCCACGACGTGACGCTGTTCGAGAAAAAAGAGTTTATCGGCGGGCAAATCACCACCGCGTCGAAAGCGCCGCAGCGTGACCAGATCGCCGGTATCACCCGTTGGTATCAACTGGAACTGGCGCGCTTGAAAGTCGACCTGCGCCTGGGTGTTGCAGCCGATGCCGAGACCATCCTGGACGTGCGTCCGGACGTGGTGGTGCTGGCGGTGGGCGGTCATCCGTTCATCGAGCAGAACGAACACTGGGGCGCCGCCGAAGGCTTGGTGGTGAGCAGTTGGGACGTGCTCGACGGCAAGGTGGCGCCGGGCAAGAACGTGCTGGTGTACGACACCATCTGTGAATTCACCGGCATGTCGGTGGCCGACTTCTTGGCCGACAAAGGCAGCCAGGTGGAAATCGTCACCGACGACATCAAGCCGGGCGTGGCGATCGGCGGTACGTCGTTCCCCACGTACTACCGCAGCATGTACCCCAAGGAAGTGATCATGACCGGCGACATGATGCTGGAAAAGGTCTACCGCGAGGGCGACAAGCTGGTGGCTGTGCTGGAGAACGAATACACCGGCGCCAAAGAGGAGCGGGTGGTCGACCAGGTGGTGGTGGAGAACGGCGTGCGTCCGGACGAGGCCATTTACTACGGGCTCAAGGAAGGCTCACGCAACAAGGGCCAGATCGACGTTGAAGCCTTGTTTGCGATCAAGCCGCAGCCCTGCTTGAGCGAAGCGGGCGAGGGGTACTTGCTGTTCCGCATTGGTGACTGTGTGGCCCAGCGCAATACCCACGCCGCCATCTATGACGCCCTGCGCTTGTGCAAGGATTTCTGACGCACCTGATCGTTCCCACGCTCTGCGTGGGAATGCCGCCCTGGACGCTCCGCGTCTGCTTTTAAGGTCGTGACGCAGAGCGTCACAGGATGCATGCCCACGCAGAGCGTGGGAACGATCTTAGTGGGAGCTTCACCATGCTGAATACCCTTCTTCCCATCCTGCTCTTTGCCGCCCTGGGCCTCGCCGTCCTCGGCGCCCTGCGCCGGGTGAACATGTGGCGCCGTGGCCGCGCATCCAAAGTCGACCTGCTGGGTGGCCTGTTGGCCATGCCCAAGCGCTACATGGTCGACCTGCACCACGTGGTCGCCCGTGACAAATACATCGCCAACACCCACGTTGCGACGGCGCTGGGCTTTGTGCTGTCGGCGCTGCTGGCGATTGCGGTGCACGGTTTCGGCCTGCAGAGCCGCATTCTTGGCTATGCACTGCTGCTGGCGTCGACATTGATGTTTGTCGGCGCGATCTTCATGTACCTGCGCCGCCGCAATCCGCCTGCGCGCCTGTCCAAAGGCCCGTGGATGCGCCTGCCCAAAAGCCTGATGGCCTTCTCGGTGAGCTTCTTCCTGGTGACCTTGCCGGTGGCCGGGATTCTGCCCGCCGACTTCGGCGGCTGGTTGCTTGCGGCATTGCTGAGCGTGGGCGTGTTGTGGGGCGTGTCCGAAATGTTCTTCGGCATGACCTGGGGCGGGCCGATGAAACACGCCTTCGCAGGTGCCCTGCACCTGGCCTGGCACCGCCGCGCCGAACGCTTTGGCGGTGGCCGCTCCACCGGTTTGAAACCGTTGGACCTGAGCGATAAAACCGCGCCGCTGGGCGTGGAAAAACCCAAGGACTTCACCTGGAACCAACTGCTTGGCTTTGACGCCTGCGTGCAGTGCGGCAAGTGCGAAGCGGCGTGCCCGGCGTTTGCCGCCGGCCAGCCACTGAACCCGAAAAAACTCATCCAGGACATGGTGGTCGGCCTGGCCGGTGGCACCGATGCCAAGTTCGCCGGCAGCCCGTACCCCGGCAAACCGGTGGGCGAACACGGCGGCAATCCGCACCAGCCGATCGTCAACGGCCTGGTGGACGCCGAGACCCTGTGGTCGTGCACCACCTGCCGCGCCTGCGTGGAAGAGTGCCCGATGATGATCGAGCACGTGGACGCCATCGTCGACATGCGCCGCCATCTCACCCTGGAAAAAGGCGCCACGCCGAACAAGGGCGCCGAAGTCCTGGAAAACCTGATCGCTACTGACAACCCTGGCGGCTTTGCCCCCGGTGGTCGTCTGAACTGGGCGGCAGACCTGAACCTGCCGTTGCTCAGCGACAATGGCAGTTGCGATGTACTGTTCTGGGTCGGCGACGGCGCCTTCGACATGCGTAACCAACGCACCCTGCGCGCGTTCGTCAAAGTGCTCAAGGCTGCCCAGGTGGACTTCGCCGTGCTTGGCCTGGAAGAACGCGACAGCGGTGACGTGGCGCGGCGCCTCGGCGATGAAGCGACCTTCCAGCTGCTGGCCACGCGCAATATCCAGACCCTGGCCAAGTACAGCTTCAAGCGCATCGTCACCTGCGACCCACACAGCTTCCATGTGCTGAAAAACGAATACGGCGCCTTCAACGGTAACTACCGGGTGCAGCACCACAGCACTTTCATGGCCGAGCTGATTGGCGAGGGCGCGCTGAACCTGGGCCAGCACAAAGGCAGCAGCGTGACCTACCACGACCCGTGCTACCTGGGCCGCTACAACGGGGAATACGAGGCGCCGCGCCAAGTGCTGCGGGCGTTGGGTATCGAGGTCAAGGAGATGCAACGCTCGGGCTTCCGTTCACGTTGCTGCGGTGGCGGCGGCGGCGCGCCGATCACCGACATTCCCGGCAAGCAACGTATTCCCGATATGCGCATGGACGACATCCGCGAGACCGGTGCCGAACTGGTGGCCGTGGGTTGCCCGCAATGCACCGCGATGCTGGAAGGCGTGGTCGAACCACGCCCGTTGATCAAAGACATCGCCGAGCTGGTCGCCGACGCGTTGCTTGAAGACGCCGCGCCAGCCAAAGCCCCCCTCAAGCGTGAACCTGCGGAGGTGCACTGATGAGCGACATTATCCGCCGCGACCCACGGGCCGAATGGATCGCCCGTAACCGCCTGCACCCGTTGCACGCGGCGATGCAGCCGCTGCAACACAGCTGGATGGGGCCCAACGGTGTCATTCGCAAAAACGTGCATGGTGTCGGTTTTATCGGCCCCAACGGCATCAAGCGCATCGACCGCAGCGGTGCCCAGCAGGGCGGCGCGTCCAAGCGTACCGCGGCAGTGGAAGTGCAATTGCCGCTGCATCAGGTGCCGGCCCCGGCGTTCTACATCAACGTGGTACCGGACATGGTCGGTGGCCGCCTGAGCAGCCACGACCGTGACCTGCTTGGCCTGGCGCGCCAACTGGCCGGCAGTGACGGCGCGGTGTTGGCGGTGGTGTTCGGTGAACACAAGGAAAGCGCCTTTGCCACCGCCGGCGTCGACCGATTGCTGGTGCTGGAGGGGCATGAATTCGAAGGTTATGCACCGGAGCAACGCGTGCAGGGTTTGCGTGCTGTGGATAACCAATTCAGCCCGCGCCACTGGCTGCTGCCAGACAGCCGCAGCGGTGGTGGCGAACTGGGGCGACGCTTTGCCGCCAGCCTCAAGGAACGCCCGGCAACGCGGGTGTGGCAGATCAAGGGCGAGGAATGCATCGGCCGCGCCGGTGCCGGCCAGGAAGACCTGGCGCGACCGTTGCCCCGTCTGATCCTCGCCGCCGCCGAATGTGCCGATCCGGTCAGCGAGACCCGCCACGAAGTCTTGCCCGTGGAGTTATCCACAAGCCTGGCGCGCAGTTTGCCGCGTATCGAAGACCTCGGTGCGGTGGCGGTCGACCCGGCAGCGATTCCAATGGCCGAGGCCGAGTTCATTTTCTCAGGTGGCAACGGCGTGAAGGACTGGGCGCTGTTCCACCAGACCGCCGCGGCCCTGGGCGCCACCGAAGGCGCCTCGCGGGTGGCAGTGGACGATGGCTTCATGGCGCGTGATCGCCAGGTCGGCGCCAGCGGTACCTGGGTCACTGCGCGGGTGTACGTGGCCGTCGGGATTTCCGGGGCGATCCAGCACCTGCAAGGCATTGGTGCCTGCGACAAGGTGGTGGCAATCAACCTCGACCCGGGTTGCGACATGATCAAGCGTGCCGACCTGTCGGTGATCGGCGAAAGCGCCGCGATACTCAACGCTTTGATCGCAGCGGTCGAAACCTACCGCAACGGCGCCAAGCGCGATGCAGCCTGAGGATATGACCATGACGAACACAGTATTCAGCCTGGTGTCCATCGGCGCTCACCCCACCTCCGGGCGCCCACGCCGCGCCGAGCAGGACGCGCGCGCGGTCGAGCTGGGGCTGCAACTGGCTGGGGATAAGTTGCAGGTGCTGCACGCGGGTGATGTCAGCGAGCCGACCCTGCGTAGCTACCTGGGCATGGGCCTGCCGCAACTGCAGGTACTCGAACAGCCGGCCGGCGCCGATGCGTTGCCGGTGCTCAGCGAGTATCTGCGCGACGCCGGTGCCCAAGTGGTTCTGACCGGAAGCCAGGCAGAAACCGGCGAAGGTTCGGGGATGCTGCCGTTCCTGTTGGCCGAACAATTGGGCTGGCCGCTGATTGTGGGGCTGGCGCAGGTGGAGTCCATCGACGCCGGCGTAGCCCTGGTGCTGCAGGCGTTGCCTCGCGGCCAGCGGCGGCGCTTGAAGGTGCGCCTGCCGTTTCTTGCCACTGTGGATAACGCGGCGCCCAAGCCACGCCAGAGCGCCTACGGCCCGGCGCAACGGGGTGAGCTGGCGGCCCATGACGTCGAGATTGAACAGGATGAGTTATTCACAGGCGCACTGCTGCAACCGGCCAAGCCACGGCCCAAGCGCCTCAAGGTGATCAAGGCCAAGAGCGGCGCCGATCGGATGAAGGCTGCCACGGCCAAGGCCAGTGGTGGTGGGGGGCAGGTGCTCAAGGGCGTCAGCGCCGAAGAAGGCGCGCAGGCGATTCTCAAGCTTCTTGTAGAAGAGGGTGTCGTACGCTGATACCTGACCACCACCAAACCTTGTGGGAGCTGGCTTACCCACAAGGCCTGTTGATCCGCCTGTGGATAACCTGTTCGCGGTTGTCCACAAGCCCGGCGTATCAAGCTCTCCAGCCCTTTGTACGAAAACTAACCAGCCTAACTCTCGGTTTTTGCTCGGGTTTTCATCGGCTCAATGCCTCGACTTGCCCCCAAAGTCTGTTGGCGCTTTTGTGGATAAGATGTTCGCTATCCGCTACAGGCCTTATGAAACGTGGCTTTCGCAGGATTGGTTAATAATTGATCAAATCTAACTTTTTCGCGTTTTTAACTGCGACACATCCCCGATTTATGAGGGTTTCCCAGGCTTTTCCACAACCCGGACAAAGTTGCCCCCAAAGTCTGTTGGTGCATCTGTGGATAAGGTGTTCGCTTACCGCTGAAAGCCACGCCAAACAAGGCTCTTGTAGGTTTGATCAATAAATGAACAGCTTAAGATAAAACCCGCAAGTTTAAATAAGTCACGGATGTTCTTGATTTAATTTGCGTGCACGGCGTACTTGCCCACAATTGCTGTGGGTGGCTTTGTGGATAAGTTGTGGGGTAAAGGCTGGAAGGCAGGGCCCTAGCGGCTTGCGCGAGAAATGATGTAGGAGCGAGCTTGCTCGCGAAAAACGTCAACGATAACGCGTGCTTCCTGAATATACGCGGTGCCTGTGAGTTTTTCGCGAGCAAGCTCGCTCCTACAGTGTGATCCATAGGTGTCAGTTATTCGTGTGCTGCCACACCTTTGAGGTACGGCGCCGGAGCAGCGCCCAGGTTGCTCAACATGCGCTCGCTGTACCAATCCACAAAATTCACCACGCCAAACTCATAGGTCTTGGAGTAAGGGCCAGGCTGGTAAGCGGTGGAGTTGATGCCACGCTGGTTCTCTTCGGCCAGGCGACGGTCCTGGTCGTTGGTGGCGTCCCACACCTGGCGCATGCGCTCCACGTCGTAGTCCACGCCTTCCACGGCGTCCTTGTGCACGATCCACTTGGTGGTGACCATGGTTTCCTGGGCGCTGATGGGCCACACGGTGAACACAATGATGTGGTCGCCCATGCAGTGGTTCCAGGAGTGGGGCAGGTGCAGGATGCGCATCGAGCCCAGATCCGGGTTCTTGATGCGGCCCATCAGCTTGGCGCAGCCTTGCTTGCCATCCAGAGTCATCGACACGGTGCCCTTGAGCAGCGGCATGCGCACAATGCGGTTACGCAGGCCGAAGCTGGCGTGGGCGTAAGGGATTTTTTCGGCATCCCAGGCGGCGGCAGAAGCGGCCACGTGGTCCTTGAACGCTTGGTCGGCGCGTGGGTCGGTGACGTCGTCCCACTCCAGCAGGGTTTTCAGCAGTTCGGGGTGTGACGCGTTGCAGTGGTAGCACTCGCGGTTGTTTTCCAGCACCAGCTTCCAGTTGGCTTTTTCGAACAAGGTGGTCTGGATCGCCACCTTGGTGTTCTCCATGTCGTAGGGTTCCATGTAATGGCTGAGCGTCGACAGGAAGTCATCGATGGCCGGTGGGTTTTCGGCCAGGCTGATAAAGATGTAGCCGCCAGCGGTCTTTACGTTCACCGGCTTGAGGCCGTACTGCTTCATGTCGAAATCGGCGCCCATCTCGGTGCCGGCGAACAGCAGGCGGCCGTCCAGCTCGTAGGTCCACTGGTGGTAGTGGCAGACCAATTTGGCGACCTTGCCCTTGTCGCTGGTGCACAAGCGTGAGCCACGGTGGCGGCAGACGTTGTGGAACGCATGCACCACGCCGTCGGCCCCCCGGATCACGATGATCGGGTTCTTGCCCACTTGCAGGGTGAGGTAGTTGCCCTTGGTGGGGATTTCGCAGGTCATGCCGGCGATCAACCACTCTTTCTGGAAGATCTCCTGCATGTCGATATCGAACAGCCGCTCATCAGAGTAAAACGGCTGCGGCAGCGAAAAAGTGCGCTCGCGCTCTTGCAGCATTTGCGCGGTGGCCTTGCGTGCGGGTTCCAGCGGATCGCCCAAGCTTAAGGTTGCGGTGACGTCCATCGTGTGTGTCCTCATGGCCATTCTGTGTGGCCGGCGAATAGTGGCTACGGTTGGTGCTGTGCAAGGCGTAAAGAACGCGTCTTTGTTGGGAGCGAGTGTGGGCCCGGCGTCACGTCGGACCTTATCCATGGGCGACATGGCCCAATCTGATCCCGACGCGCAAGCCCCTGTCTTTGGGGGCTGGTCGCCGTAAGTATGTGAATGTCGCAGATAGGTAAATGGGTGGTTCTCGCGTTACGCAGAATCGCCACCATAAGGCCGACGTCGGCGGTGGAGAACAACATGTCCAATAATTTCCTGAATCCGGTAACCACCCAGACCTGGGCCAATGGTCGGCACATCGTCCGTTGCGTCAAAGTCATCCAGGAAACCTGGGATGTGCGCACCTTCTGCTTTATGGCCGATCAGCCGATCCTGTTCTTTTTCAAGCCGGGGCAATTCGTCACCCTGGAGCTGGAAATCGAAGGCCAGCCGATCATGCGCTCGTACACCATTTCCAGCTCACCGTCGGTGCCTTACAGTTTTTCGGTGACCATCAAGCGCGTACCGGGCGGCCGGGTTTCCAACTGGCTGCACGATACCTTGCACGAAGGCCAGGAGTTGGCCGTACACGGCCCGGTCGGGCTGTTCAATGCCATCGACTTCCCAAGCCCTAAAGTGCTGTACCTCAGCGGTGGGGTCGGCATCACGCCGGTGATGTCCATGGCGCGCTGGTTCTACGACACCAACGCCAACGTCGACATGACCTTTATCCACAGCGCCCGCTCGCCCAAGGACATCATCTATCACCGCGAGCTGGAGCACATGGCGTCGCGGATCGACAACTTCAGCCTGCACCTGATCTGCGAAAAACACGGCCTGGGCGAACCCTGGGCCGGGTATCGCGGCTATCTGAACCACAAGATGCTGGAGCTGATGGTGCCGGACTTCCTGGAGCGCGAAGTGTTCTGCTGCGGCCCTACGCCGTACATGAACGCAGTGAAGCGTTTGCTGGAAGTCGCCGGTTTCGACATGACCCGTTATCACGAAGAATCCTTTGGCGCGACGCCACCGGAAGCCCGTGCCGATGCGGTGGAGCAGGCCGAGCAAGCGGCAGATGCGCCGGAGATCGACCTGGCAGACCTGCATCAGGTGGAATTTATCGCGTCCGGCAAGAGCATTCGCGTGGCGCCGGGGGAAACCGTGCACGCCGCAGCCGCCAAGCTCGGCCTGCTGATCCCCAAGGCCTGTGGCATGGGCATCTGTGGCACGTGCAAGGTGATGAAGCTGGGCGGCGAGGTGGAGATGGAGCACAACGGCGGGATTACCGAAGAGGACGAAGCCGAAGGCTACATCCTGTCGTGCTGCAGTGTGCCGAAGGGTGATGTACGCATCGAATTCTGATCTGCTCGTTCCCACGCTCAGCGTGGGAACGCCGCCCAGGACGCTCCGCGTCCCGTCGCAAGTGAAGGGTGACCCGGATCTTCAGAGCCACGGTTGGATGTCGATCAGGCCAGGCATACCCGCATAGTTGCGAGCGCTGGAGTAACGCCAGTGTTCAGCCAGGTCCACATAGCCTCGCTTTATGGAGTTGTGATGGATGTAATCAAGCTTCTGGCGCATGACAGCCTCGCTGTAGATCAATTGCGCATGTGAGCCTTCCTGCCACAGTTGATAAACACGATCTGTCTTGTGTGCACGCTTGCAGAAACGCAGGCGCTGCAATACCCGCTCCGCGCCTTTGCTTTGCAGGTCGTCAATGATGGTGCGAGCGGTGAAGGATTTGAATTGGCTGACGCACTTTCGTGGGAACGAGCAACTTCTTCAGCGTCGCGTCGCAGTCTGCGACGCGAGCCTTAGGTGTTAACGCTTATTGGGCGTAGATATGAACAACAAAGTGCTGGCCTGAGGTTGTCAGTTCGTAGACTTTGTCGTAGATGGTCAGGGTTTGCGATGGCTCTTGAATGGTATCCCCGATTTTGGCGTGTTTCCTGAACTCATCCCAGTCAATGACCGTGGTGCTACTGCTGCCGCCGCTTTGCAATGCGTTGCTATTGCTTTGATATTCCATGATTAAGCTCTCCATTGATTTACCTTTGCCGCCGATTATTCGGCCGGCAGTGAAACCCGAAAGGTGGCAGATATCGCTGCGTTTTCCTTGCGGGTAACAAGAGGCTAGACAATAAAAACGAGCCGTATTGCTGTCAGAAATATCAAAAAACAGTCTCGGCGATCGGCCAGTACGGACTGGCCGAATTCGTACGTTAAGCGTTCATGACTTCCCGAATATCGGCGGCCAGTTCCCTTACACGCTCTTCCTCGGTATCCCACGCACACATGAAGCGCGCACCGCCTTTGCCGATGAAGGTGTAGAAGCGCCAGCCCTTGGCGGTCAGCGCTGCAATTGCGGGTTCCGAGAGTTGCAGGAACACGCCGTTGGCCTGTACCGGGAACATCAATTCCACGCCGGGAATATCCGCCACCAGGCTGCTCAGCAATTGCGCGCAATGGTTGGCGTGGCGTGCATGCTTGAGCCAGGCGCCATTTTCCAGCAGGCCTACCCATGGTGCAGAAAGGAAGCGCATTTTCGACGCCAACTGACCGGCCTGTTTGCAGCGGTAATCAAAGTCTTCAGCCAGTTTGTGATTGAAGAACAGGATGGCTTCACCCACCGCCATGCCGTTTTTGGTGCCGCCAAAGCACAGCACATCCACGCCGGCTTTCCAGGTCAGGTCGGCCGGTGAGCAACCCAGGAATGCACAGGCATTGGCGAAGCGTGCGCCGTCCATGTGCAGGTTCAGGCCCAGCTCCTTGCAGGTGGCGCTGATCGCGCGGATTTCTTCGGGGGTGTACACGCTGCCGACTTCGGTGGCTTGGGTCAGGGTGACCACGCGAGGCTTGGGGTAGTGGATGTCCTGACGCTTGAGGGCGATCTCGCGGATCGACTCCGGGGTCAACTTGCCGTTTTCGGTGCGGGCAACCAGCAGTTTGGAGCCGTTGGAGAAAAACTCCGGCGCGCCGCATTCGTCGGTCTCGACGTGGGCGGTTTCCGAGCAAATCACGCTATGGTAGCTCTGGCACAACGAGGACAGCGCCAGGGAGTTGGCGGCCGTACCGTTGAAAGCGAAGAACACCTCGCAGTCGGTCTCGAACAGATTGCGGAAACCGTCGGCGGCGCGGTGGGTCCATTCATCATCGCCGTAGGCGCGCTGATGGCCCTGGTTGGCTTGTTCCATGGCGGCCCAGGCTTCCGGGCAGATGCCGGAATAGTTGTCACTGGCGAATTGTTGGCTCTTGTCGGTCATGGCCCGTTCCTGTGGTCGATGTTGGTGCGCACTTTACCCAAGATTGCCGGGGGCGCGCACGCACTGTAAATGCAAAGTCGTTGGGGAATTATGCACGGTACTCAAACCCTGCCTGTCGGACCTGTCCGAGATGGCGCTTTGGATCTGCTCAAGTGGCTGGCGCTGCTGAGTATGGTGCTCGATCACCTGCGCTATGTGGGGCTGAGCCTGGATGGGCTATACGTGCCGGGGCGCCTGGCGTTTCCGTGGTTTTGCCTGGCGATTGCGGCCAATTTGCATCGGGTCCGCAATGCTCCGGTGACCGGCCATTGGCGCTACCTGGGTTGGTTGCTGCTGTTCAGCGTGATCAGCGAGGTGCCGTACCGGCTATTTATCGAGGATGCCGATACCTTGAACGTGTTGCCGACCCTGGCGCTGGGCTTGCTGGTTGCCCGAGGTTGGCAGCAACAGGCGCTTTTTGATCGAGGATTAGCGCTGATAGCACTCAGTATCGCGGCGGTGTTTGCGACACATCTGATGTTCGGCTTTTTCGGCGTGTTGCTGCCCTTGGCGATGTTGCTGGTGTTTACTCGACCCTGGTATTTCAGCCTATTGCCGGGGGTGGTGTGTGTCGCTGCCAATCAATGGCAGATTCTGCTCAATAGCGGCACGCTTGTGGCGCAGCTGGGGTTGGCTGCATGTCTGATTGCGCCCATGGCTGGGTGGGTCTTATTGCGACACGCCCGCAGCGTTGCGCCCCCGGCAATGCGCCGCTGGGCCTATGCCCTTTATCCGCTGCACTTCCTCCTGTTGCTGCTCCTTCGCACGCTCATCGCCTAACCCGCCTGTAGGAGCGAGCTTGCTCGCGAAAAACGTCAACGATTACGCGTGCTTACTGAATAAACACTGCGCCTATGAGTTTTTCGCGAGCAAGCTCGCTCCTACAAATTGTGAGGCCTGCCAATATCATTCGTTCAGTCATGTCGTAAACGCACCTTTGCGTGGCGTGCGCAGGCATTTGGCCCGCACGCGCCAGCCCTACCATCGCATCAAAGGGCCCTGCACGGGCCTCAACAATACGAAAGGCTGGGAGAGACGCGATGTTCAGCAAACAAGACCAGATCCAGGGATATGACGACGCACTGCTGGCGGCGATGAATGCCGAGGAGCAGCGCCAGGAAGATCATATCGAGCTGATCGCGTCGGAGAACTACACCAGCAAGCGCGTGATGGAAGCCCAAGGCAGCGGCCTCACCAACAAATACGCCGAAGGCTACCCGGGCAAGCGCTACTACGGTGGCTGCGAGCATGTGGACAAGGTCGAAGCCCTGGCCATCGAACGCGCCAAGCAGCTGTTCGGCGCCGATTACGCCAACGTGCAACCGCACTCCGGTTCCTCGGCCAACAGCGCGGTGTACCTGGCGCTGATCAATGCCGGCGACACCATCCTGGGCATGAGCCTGGCCCACGGCGGTCACCTGACCCACGGCGCCAAAGTGTCGTCCTCGGGCAAGCTGTACAACGCGGTGCAATACGGCATCAACACCGACACCGGCCTGATCGACTACGACGAGGTCGAGCGCCTGGCGGTCGAGCACAAGCCGAAGATGGTCGTGGCGGGTTTCTCGGCCTACTCCAAGACCCTGGATTTCCCACGCTTCCGTCAGATCGCTGACAAAGTAGGCGCGCTGCTGTTCGTCGATATGGCCCACGTTGCCGGCCTGGTCGCCGCCGGCCTGTACCCCAACCCGCTGCCTTACGCCGACGTGGTCACCACCACCACCCACAAGACCCTGCGCGGTCCACGGGGCGGCTTGATCCTGGCCAAGGCCAACGAAGAAATCGAAAAGAAACTCAACGCTGCGGTATTCCCCGGCGCTCAAGGCGGCCCGCTGATGCACGTGATCGCCGGCAAGGCCGTGTGCTTCAAGGAAGCGCTGGAGCCCGGCTTCAAGGCTTACCAGCAGCAAGTGATCGATAACGCCCAGGCCATGGCCGAAGTGTTCATCAAGCGTGGCTACGACGTGGTCTCCGGCGGCACCGACAACCACCTGTTCCTGGTCAGCCTGATCCGCCAGGGCCTCACCGGCAAAGAGGCGGACGCCGCCCTGGGGCGCGCCCACATCACCGTCAACAAGAACGCGGTACCAAATGACCCGCAGTCGCCGTTCGTGACCTCGGGCCTGCGCATCGGTACCCCGGCGGTGACCACCCGTGGCTTCAAAGTGCCGCAGTGCGTCGAGCTGGCCGGCTGGATCTGCGACATCCTCGACAACCTCGGCGACGCCGATGTCGAGGCCAACGTGGCCAAGCACGTGTCTGCCCTGTGCGCTGATTTCCCGGTTTATCGCTGAGCGCGGTTTTGGAGTAATGACTATGCAACGCTACTCAGGCTTCGGCCTCTTCAAGCACTCCCTCAGCCATCACGAAAACTGGCAGAAGATGTGGCGCACGCCGACCCCTAAAAAGGTCTATGACGTGGTGATCGTCGGCGGTGGCGGGCATGGTCTGGCGACCGCCTATTACTTGGCCAAGGAGCACGGCATCACCAACGTGGCCGTGGTCGAGAAAGGCTGGCTGGGCGGCGGTAACACCGCGCGCAACACCACCATCGTGCGTTCCAACTACCTGTGGGACGAGTCGGCGCACCTGTACGAACACGCCATGAAACTCTGGGAAGGTTTGTCCCAGGACCTGAACTACAACGTGATGTTCTCCCAGCGCGGCGTGTACAACCTGTGCCACACCCTGCAGGACATCCGTGATTCCGAGCGCCGTGTGAGCGCCAACCGCCTCAACGGCGTAGACGGCGAACTGCTGAATGCCCAGCAAGTGGCCGACGAAATCCCGTACCTGGATTGCTCCAAGAACACCCGTTACCCCGTGCTCGGTGCCACCGTGCAACGGCGCGGCGGCGTGGCCCGTCACGATGCCGTGGCCTGGGGCTTTGCCCGCGCTGCCGACGCCTTGGGCGTGGACTTGATCCAGCAGACCGAAGTGATCGGTTTTCGCAAGGAAAACGGCGTGTGCATCGGTGTGGAAACCAACAAGGGCTTTATCGGCGCCAAGCGCGTCGGTGTGGTCACAGCCGGTAACTCCGGGCACATGGCTTCGCTGGCGGGCTTTCGCCTGCCGATCGAATCCCACCCGCTGCAAGCTCTGGTGTCGGAGCCGATCAAGCCGATTATCGACAGCGTGATCATGTCCAACGCCGTGCACGGCTACATCAGCCAGTCCGACAAGGGCGACCTGGTGATCGGCGCCGGTATCGACGGCTACAACGGCTACGGCCAGCGCGGCTCGTACCCGGTGATCGAGCACACCATCCAGGCCATCGTCGAGATGTTCCCGGTGCTGTCACGGGTGCGTATGAACCGCCAGTGGGGCGGCATCGTCGACACCACTCCGGACGCCTGCCCGATCATTTCCAAGACCCCAGTGCCGAACATGTTCTTCAACTGCGGTTGGGGTACGGGCGGCTTCAAGGCCACCCCAGGCTCAGGCAACGTGTTTGCCGCCAGCCTGGCCAAGGGTGAAATGCACCCGCTGGCCGCGCCTTTTTCCATCGACCGTTTCCACAACGGTGCGCTGATCGACGAACACGGCGCTGCGGCCGTCGCCCACTAACAGGAGAAATTCCCTATGTTGCATATCTTCTGTCCTCACTGTGGCGAACTGCGCTCCGAAGAGGAATTCCACGCGTCCGGCCAAGCGCACATCCCGCGCCCGCTGGACCCGAATGCCTGCACCGACGAGCAGTGGGGCGACTACATGTTCTTTCGCGATAACCCACGCGGGCTGCACCACGAACTGTGGATCCATGCCGCCGGTTGCCGCCAGTATTTCAACGCCACCCGCGACACTGTGACCTACGAAATTCTTGAAACCTACAAGATCGGTGAGAAGCCTCAGTTCACCGCCAAGGCCTCTGGAGAGAAGGTATGAGCCAGATCAATCGCCTGTCCAACGGTGGCCGCATCGACCGTAATAAAGTCCTGACGTTTACGTTCAACGGTCAGAGCTACAAAGGCTTTGAAGGCGACACCCTGGCCGCAGCCCTGCTGGCCAACGGCGTCGATATCATTGGCCGCAGCTTCAAGTACTCGCGCCCACGGGGCATCTTTGCCGCAGGCGCCGAAGAGCCGAACGCGGTGCTGCAGATCGGCGCCACCGAAGCCACGCAGATCCCCAACGTGCGCGCCACCCAACAGGCGCTGTACCAGGGATTGGTCGCCACCAGCACCAACGGCTGGCCGAGCGTGAACAACGACATGATGGGCATTCTCGGCAAGGTCGGCGGCAAGCTGATGCCGCCGGGCTTCTACTACAAAACCTTCATGTACCCGCAATCGTTCTGGATGACCTACGAGAAGTACATCCGCAAGGCGGCGGGCCTTGGCCGTTCGCCCACCGAGAACGATCCGGACACCTACGACAACTTCAACCGTCATTGCGATGTGCTGGTGGTCGGTGCAGGCCCATCCGGCCTGGCAGCGGCACTGGCGGCGGCGCGCAGCGGTGCCCGTGTGATCATCGCCGACGAGCAAGAGGAATTTGGTGGCTCGCTGCTCGATTCCCGTGAAAGCCTCGACGGCAAGCCCGCCACTGAATGGGTCGCCAGCGTCATTGCCGAATTGAAAGCCCTGCCGGACGTGGTGCTGCTGCCCCGCGCCACCGTCAACGGCTACCACGACCATAACTTCCTGACCATTCACGAACGCCTGACCGACCACCTGGGTGACCGTGCGCCGATTGGTGTGGTGCGTCAGCGTATCCACCGCGTACGTGCCAAGCGTGTGGTGCTGGCCACCGGTGCGTGCGAGCGTCCGCTGGTGTACGGCAACAACGATGTGCCGGGCAATATGCTCGCGGGTGCGGTGTCTACCTATGTGCGTCGCTATGGCGTGGCACCGGGTAAAAAGCTGCTGCTGTCGACCAACAATGACCATGCCTACCGCGTAGCGCTGGACTGGTTCGATGCGGGCCTCACCGTTGTCGCGGTGGCCGATGCGCGTCACAACCCACGCGGGGCACTGGTTGAAGAAGCCCGTGCCAAAGGCATTCGCATCCTCACCGGCAGCGCCGTGATCGAAGCCCGTGGCAGCAAGCACGTGACCGGTGCCCGCGTGGCGGCCATCGACGTCAAGGCGCATAAAGTCACCAGCCCCGGCGAGTGGCTGGACTGTGACCTGGTCGCCAGCTCCGGCGGTTACAGCCCGGTGGTGCACCTGGCCTCGCACCTGGGCGGCAAGCCGACCTGGCGTGAAGATATCCTCGGTTTTGTACCGGGCGAAGCTCCACAAAAACGCGTGTGCGTGGGCGGCATCAACGGTGTCTACGGCCTTGGCGATTCCCTCGCCGATGGCTTTGAAGGCGGCGTGCGTGCGGCCAGCGAAGCCGGTTTTGCCCCGGTTGAAGGCACGCTGCCAAAAGCCTTGAGCCGTCTTGAAGAACCAACCCTGGCGCTGTTCCAGGTGCCCCACGAAAAAGCCACTGCACGGGCGCCAAAGCAATTTGTCGACCTGCAAAACGACGTGACCGCCGCCGCCATCGAACTGGCCACCCGCGAAGGTTTCGAGTCGGTGGAGCACGTCAAACGCTACACCGCGCTGGGCTTCGGCACCGACCAGGGCAAGCTGGGTAACGTCAACGGCCTGGCCATCGCCGCCCGTTCGCTGAACGTGACCATCCCGCAGATGGGCACCACCATGTTCCGTCCCAACTACACGCCGGTGACATTCGGCGCCGTAGCGGGCCGTCACTGTGGGCATATCTTCGAGCCGGTACGCTACACCGCGCTGCAAGCCTGGCACGTGAAGAACGGCGCCGAGTTTGAAGACGTCGGCCAGTGGAAACGCCCGTGGTATTTCCCGCGTAACGGTGAAGACCTGCACGCCGCAGTGAAGCGCGAATGCCTGGCCGTGCGTGACAGCGTCGGCCTGCTGGACGCGTCCACCCTCGGCAAGATCGACATTCAAGGCCCGGATGCCCGCGAGTTCCTCAACCGTATCTACAGCAACGCCTGGACCAAGCTCGACGTGGGCAAGGCGCGCTACGGCCTGATGTGCAAGGAAGATGGCATGGTCTTCGACGACGGCGTGACGGCCTGTCTGGCCGACAACCACTTCCTGATGACCACCACCACTGGCGGCGCCGCCCGCGTATTGCAGTGGCTGGAAATCTACCAGCAGACCGAATGGCCGGACCTCAAGGTGTACTTCACCTCGGTCACCGACCATTGGGCAACCATGACCCTGTCGGGCCCCAACAGCCGTAAGCTGCTGGCGGAAGTCACCGACATCGACCTGGACAAGGACGGCTTCCCGTTCATGACCTGGAAAGAAGGCCTGGTGGGCGGCGTGCCGGCGCGGGTGTTCCGTATCTCGTTTACCGGTGAGCTGTCGTACGAAGTCAACGTGCAGGCCGACTACGCCATGGGCGTGCTGGAAAAAATCGTCGAGGCCGGCAAAAAGTACAACCTGACCCCGTACGGCACCGAGACCATGCACGTACTGCGCGCCGAGAAGGGCTTCATCATCGTCGGGCAAGACACCGACGGCTCGATGACCCCGGATGACCTGAACATGGGCTGGTGCGTTGGCCGTACCAAACCGTTCTCGTGGATCGGCTGGCGTGGGATGAACCGTGAAGACTGCGTGCGCGAAGAGCGCAAGCAATTGGTGGGGCTCAAGCCGATTGATCCGAACGTGTGGCTGCCGGAAGGCGCGCAGTTGGTGTTCGATCCGAAGCAGACGATCCCGATGAAGATGGTGGGGCACGTTACCTCAAGTTATGCGCATAACTCCCTGGGCTATTCGTTTGCCATGGGTGTGGTGAAGGGCGGCTTGAAGCGCATCGGCGAGCGGGTGTTCTCGCCGCAAGCGGATGGCAGCGTGATCGAGGCCGAGATTGTTTCATCGGTGTTCTTTGACCCGAAAGGCGATCGCCAGAACATCTGACACCTGATCGTTCCCACGCTCCGCGTGGGAATGCATTCCGGGGCGCTCTGCGCCCCAAGAGCGGACGCTGAGCGTCCATGGCGGCATCCCCACGCAGAGCGTGGGAACGATCAACAGAATTCAGAACAGGTGCTTTATGACAGCAGCCAATGTTTACCAACAACGCCCCACCACCGGTGCCAAGGCCGAGTCGTCGCTGCACCATGCCGACCTCGCCAGCCTGGTGGGCAAGGGCCGCAAGAACGCCGGCGTGACCGTGCGTGAAAAGAAACTCCTCGGCCACCTGACCATCCGTGGCGATGGCCATGACGCCGCCTTCGCCGCTGGCGTACACAAGGCCGTCGGCATTGAACTGCCCGGCCCCCTGAGCGTGGTCTTCAAGGGTGAAACCAGCCTGCAGTGGCTCGGCCCGGATGAGTGGCTGTTGATCGTGCCGAGCGGTGAAGAATTTGCCGCCGAGCAAAACCTGCGCGCCGCCCTGGGCGACCTGCATATCCAGATCGTCAACGTCAGCGGCGGCCAGCAGATTCTTGAACTGAGCGGCCCGAATGTGCGCGATGTGCTGATGAAGTCCACCAGCTACGACGTGCACCCCAACAACTTCCCGGTCGGCAAAGCCGTGGGTACGGTGTTCGCCAAGTCGCAACTGGTGATCCGTCATACCAGCGAGGACACCTGGGAGCTGCTGATCCGTCGCAGCTTCTCGGATTACTGGTGGTTGTGGCTGCAGGATGCCTCGGCCGAATTCGGCCTGAATGTTGTCGCATGATGATCATTCCCACGCAAAGCGTGGGAACGATCAGCCTGAGGAGTGACCTATGAGCCGCGCACCCGATACATGGATTTTGACCGCCGACTGCCCCAGCGTGCTCGGCACGGTGGACGCGGTCACCCGCTACCTGTTCGAGCAGGGCTGCTACGTCACCGAGCACCATTCGTTCGATGACCGCCTTTCTGGCCGGTTTTTCATTCGTGTGGAGTTCCGCCAGCCCGACGGTTTCGACGAGCAAGCCTTTCGCGCAGGTCTGGCGACCCGTGGCGAAGCGTTTGGCATGATCTTCGAACTGACGGCGCCGAACTACCGGCCCAAAGTGGTGATCATGGTCTCCAAGGCCGATCACTGCCTGAACGACCTGCTGTATCGCCAGCGCATCGGCCAGTTGTCGATGGATGTGGTCGCGGTGGTGTCCAACCACCCTGATCTGAAACCGTTGGCCGACTGGCACCAGATTCCCTACTACCATTTCCCCCTGGACCCCAACGACAAACCGTCCCAGGAGCGTCAGGTGTGGCAAGTGGTGGAAGACACCGGCGCCGAATTGGTGATTCTTGCGCGCTACATGCAAGTGCTGTCACCGGAGCTGTGCCGCAAGCTGGACGGCAAGGCCATCAACATTCATCACTCGTTGCTGCCGGGCTTCAAGGGCGCCAAGCCGTATCACCAGGCGTACAACAAGGGCGTGAAACTGGTGGGCGCCACGGCGCATTACATCAACAACGATCTGGATGAAGGGCCGATCATCGCCCAAGGCGTGGAAGTGGTGGATCACAGCCACTATCCCGAAGACTTGATTGCCAAGGGCCGCGATATCGAAGGGCTCACATTGGCGCGGGCGGTGGGGTATCACATTGAGCGGCGGGTGTTCTTGAATGCCAATCGCACTGTCGTTCTTTAGATCGCTATCGCAGGCAAGCCAGCTCCCACACGCTTGAATGTGTGAACCCGATCCACTGTGGGAGCTGGCTTGCCTGCGATGAGGCCCTTACAAGCAACACAAGAAACAGCATCTGTAATCCGAGCACTTAACGCGCGGCCCCAAGGGCAACGCAGTTCCATAAAAACAACAGCGAGGTGAAAGCATGTCTGGTAATCGTGGTGTCGTGTATCTCGGCAACGGCAAGGTCGAAGTACAGAAAATCGACTATCCCAAAATGCAGGACCCCCGTGGCAGGAAGATTGAGCACGGCGTCATCCTGCGCGTGGTCTCCACCAACATCTGCGGCTCCGACCAACACATGGTGCGCGGCCGCACCACGGCCCAGACCGGCCTGGTGCTGGGTCATGAAATCACCGGTGAAGTGATCGAGAAGGGCAGCGACGTCGAGAACCTGAAAATCGGTGACCTGGTGTCCGTGCCCTTCAACGTGGCGTGCGGCCGCTGCCGCTCCTGCAAGGAACAACACACCGGCGTCTGCCTGACCGTCAACCCGGCCCGGGCCGGTGGTGCCTACGGCTACGTGGACATGGGCGACTGGACCGGCGGCCAGGCCGAGTACGTGCTGGTGCCGTATGCCGACTTCAACCTGCTGAAACTGCCGGACCGCGACAAGGCCATGGAGAAAATCCGTGACCTGACCTGCCTCTCCGACATCCTGCCCACCGGCTATCACGGCGCCGTCACGGCCGGTGTTGGCCCAGGCAGCACCGTGTACATCGCCGGCGCCGGCCCGGTGGGTCTGGCGGCTGCGGCCTCCGCTCGTTTGCTGGGTGCAGCGGTAGTGATCATCGGTGACGTCAATTCAATCCGCCTGGCCCACGCCAAGGCCCAGGGTTTTGAAGTGGTCGACCTGTCCACCGATACCCCTTTGCACGAACAGATTGCCGCGTTGCTCGGCGAGCCGGAAGTGGACTGCGCCGTTGACTGCGTAGGCTTTGAAGCACGCGGCCACGGCCACGATGGCGTCAAGGCCGAAGCCCCGGCCACGGTGCTCAACTCGCTGATGGGCGTGGTGCGCGTGGCGGGCAAGATCGGTATCCCAGGCCTGTATGTGACCGAAGACCCAGGTGCTGTCGATGCCGCCGCGAAAATGGGCAGCCTGAGCATTCGCTTCGGCTTGGGCTGGGCCAAATCCCACAGCTTCCACACCGGGCAAACACCCGTGATGAAGTACAACCGCCAACTGATGCAGGCGATCATGTGGGACCGTATCAACATCGCCGAAATCGTCGGCGTGCAGGTGATCAGCCTGGACGATGCGCCACGTGGCTATGGCGAGTTCGATGCGGGTGTGCCGAAGAAGTTTGTGATTGATCCGCATAAGTTGTTCAGTGCGGCGTAAAGCGTTGGGCAAATGAAAAAGGGCGACCCGTGGGTCGCCCTTTCTTATTTTTGTAGATTCAGCCTCAAATTAGGAACGGCGGTTGTGCCATTTTCAACAATGGTTTTTCCGCCGTAGTTGCACCGAGTTACTCCATTAACTACCTCGTAGGACTCAGGTGCAAGTTCGTACTTGTCCGCCAGATAGTCATCCGTTGTTCCAGCAGTTTCTCCTGTCCAGGAGCCTTCAGTATTAGATGACGTGTATTTGAAACCGTCTTCGAATTTCTTTTCCTTACCCACAAAATACTCTTGCTTCGTGGGCGTTGACTCTATGTTTTTGACTTTGGGGCATTTATCTATGTCAGCAGCATAAGCATTGCCAGCTAATAAACAGGCCGCCATCAACCCTACAATTAACGTCTTATCCATTTTTCCGTTCCTTGAAGCGTGGTGTGGAACTAGATGTTATTAAGCGTGATAAGCGAGGGATACTGTGAGAACTGACAGTTATTCATATCGATAAGGAATAAGAAGGAGGAGGTATATTCCGTGTGTTTCATTGTGAGCGGCAGCAGGGGCTTTAAAAAAATGCCGGCCACTGACCGCTCATATCACATGCTGTGAGGGTTAACGCATTGCCAGTGCCCCTTGATACACCGTCGGGCCGGTTGGCTGCTTACTCACTGAACCACCTTTGGTTTCAGAACTTACCATCAACTCCACCGGTTGTTTGATGGTCTCCTGCTGGCGGGGGTTCAGGCCAATGATGCCTTTGCCATCCTCGGGCAACAGGCCAAGGGATACCGGTGTGCCGTCTTTGGGAATCGCCCAGAGTTCAAGGCTTTGGTCCGGTGCTGGCGCCGTGGAGGCAATCGGTTCTACTTCCAGGTAATCCTTATGGGCCATGATTTGTGCGGCCGGCTGCTGAGTCGTGGTCACCAACGTTGCCGCGGATTTGACGCTGTCCTGGGTGTAGAGCGCGCCGCCGATACCGGCAACCACCACCACGCAGGCGCCGATGAACAGGCGAGGGCGGCTCCAGAACGCAGGCTTGTGCTCAATCACTGGGGGTTGGATCGCAGTCATAAGTCTCTTCTCGACAAATTTTGTAGTCAGTTCATGGACCCGCTTATCCCCGATGGGTTCCTGAGGGGCTCCGGAACAACCGACGGGTTACCCAGTCCAACGCCTGCGTTTACCCCTATACCCAGAGGTTGTTTCGATGAAGATTTCACGCGGTTTTGCCCTGTCCTGCCTGTTGACCGTGGCCGCCGGCCCGGTGTTCGCCGCAGGTTTCAGCCTTGGCGATGCAGCCAACGCCATTTCCGGCATGCAGGGTGGCAACAACAAGGCCGCTGCCGCCGCGCCTACGTCGGAAACGGCCGACCTGCTGACGGCCCTGACCTCGCAACTGAACATCACCCCCGAGCAAGCGGTGGGCGGCACGGGTGCCATGCTGGGTCTGGCCAAGAACAAACTCAGTGGCAACGACTTCTCGCAGTTGAGTAGCACTGTGCCGGGGCTGGACAAGTTATCGGGTAATAACGCATTGGGCAGCCTCGGTGCCTTGAGCGGGATGCTCGGCCAAACCGGCGGCAGCAAGACCAGCGGCCTGGACGGCCTGCTGGGTAACGTGAAAAGCACCAATGACTTGAACACCGCCTTCAGCGCCCTGGGCATGGACAGCGGCATGGTCGGCCAGTTTGCCCCGGTGATTTTGCAATACCTGGGCGGCGAGGGTGCCAACAGCTCCGTACTGGGCAAATTGGCTCAGGCGTGGGGCACCGGCAGCTAAAGAGGCTCCTCGCGCAGTTGTTCGATGCGCGCATCCTTTTCCATCCAGAGCTGGTTGACCCAGTTCTGGACGGTCTGGCGAAACGCCGGATCATTCTCGTAATCTCCTTGCCACAACGCCGGGTCCAGTTCGCGGGTGCGGATATCCACGATCACCTTCGGCACCGCGCCGCTGATCAAGTCCCAGAAGCCCGGAATCTTTTGCTGCGGGTACACCACGGTCACGTCGAGGATCGCGTCCAACTGTTCGCCCATCGCCGCCAGCACAAAGGCCACACCGCCCGCCTTGGGCTTGAGCAACCGGTTATACGGTGAAGCCTGTTGCGTGCGCTTGGCCTCGTTGAACCGCGTGCCCTCCAGGTAATTGACCACCGTGACCGGCTGGCGCTTGAACAGCTCGCAGGCCTCCTTGGTGATCTTCAGATCCTGCCCTGCCAGCTCCGGGTGCTTGGCCAGGAACGCCTTGGTGTAGCGTTTCATGAAGGGGTAATCCAACGCCCACCAGGCCAGGCCGAGAAAGGGCACCCAGATCAGTTCTTTTTTCAGGAAGAACTTGAAGAACGGCGTGCGCCGGTTCAATGCCTGGATCAGCGCGGGAATATCGACCCAGGATTGGTGGTTGCTGATCACCAGGTAAGAGGTATCGCCGCGCAGGTCCTCGCCACCGCGAATATCCCATTGGGTGGGGATGCACGCGGCGAAGATCAGCTTGTCGATCTCGGCCCAGGTCTCGGCGATCCACATCACCGCCCATGAGGCATAGTCACGCGAGCGCCCTGGCGCCACCAGCTTGAGCAGGGCGAAGACCATCAAGGGGCCGATCAGGATCAGCGTGTTGAGTAACAGCAGCAGTGTAACCAGACAGCCGGTGAGCAGGCGGCGCATAAGCAACTCTTGGAATTCTGTGGGCGGGCCATGATAAGCAAGGTGAGTCTAGAGGCCAAATCGCAAAATCGCGCACGAATGTTTCACACTGTGCGCGATATGCTCGGTCATCCAACTAAGTGCTGTGTTTGCGGTCTAGACTCCGCCCACTTCTTTCGAGGAAATCCTGCCGTGAAATTACTCCTTGCCGCGTTTGCCCTGGTTGCCGTACCTGTCATGGCGGCCGAGCCGACCCTTTACGGTCGCTACGAATACATCCAGTTGCCGGAGATCGGCCAGACCTTCAAGGCCAAGATGGACACCGGCGCGCTGAC
This sequence comes from Pseudomonas sp. FDAARGOS_380, assembly GCF_002591235.1. Classification (NCBI taxonomy): domain Bacteria; kingdom Pseudomonadati; phylum Pseudomonadota; class Gammaproteobacteria; order Pseudomonadales; family Pseudomonadaceae; genus Pseudomonas; species Pseudomonas sp. FDAARGOS_380. The sequence continues at coordinate 2,427,822 of NZ_CP023969.1, forward strand.
CGCCTCGCTGTCGGCGCGTGACATCGAAACCTTTCAGCGCGACGGCGATGATTGGGTACGCTTCCGCCTCGGCGGTGAGGACGCCGGTAACAAGGTGTATGAGCACAAGGTGTCGCGCATCAGCAAGATCAAGAGCCGCGCCGACGAAGATGATGACAAGGACGAAGCCAGCGTGGCCAAGCGCCCGGTGATCGACCTGGAAATGTGCCTGGGTGACGTCAAACGCACCGTTGAGGTCAACCTTACTGACCGCAGCAGTTTCAACTACCCACTGCTGATCGGCGCCAAGGCCCTGCGTGAGTTTGGTGCTGCGGTAAACTCGGCGCGTCGTTACACTGCCGACAAACCGGACTGCTGATTGAGCCCATGCCGCACATCCTGATTGTCGAAGACGAAGCGGCGATAGCCGACACGCTGATTTTTGCCCTGCAAGGCGAAGGCTTCACCACCACCTGGCTGACGCTCGGCCAGGCGGCGCTGGAGCATCAGCGCCAGACCCCGGCGGACCTGGTTATCCTCGATATCGGCCTGCCGGACATCACCGGCTTTGAAACCTGCAAGCAATTGCGCCGCTTCAGCGAAGTGCCGGTGATGTTCCTCAGTGCCCGGGATGCCGAGATCGACCGCGTGGTGGGGCTGGAGATCGGCGCCGATGATTACGTGGTCAAGCCTTTCAGCCCGCGGGAAGTGGCGGCGCGGGTCCGGGCGATTCTCAAGCGGGTCGGCCCGGGTGTGGCGCCGACGCTGTTCCAGGTAGACCTGGAACGCATGCAGATTCTCTATCGCGGCCAACCCTTGAGCCTCACGCGCCATGAGTTCCGCTTGCTGCAAAGCCTGCTGGAGCAACCCGAGCGTGTGTTCAGCCGCGAGCAACTGCTGGACGCGGTGGGCGTACCTGCCGATGCCGGTTACGAGCGCAATATCGACAGCCATATCAAAAGCCTGCGCAGCAAGCTTCGGAGTGTGGCGGCGGACGCCGAGCCGATCCAGACCCATCGTGGCCTCGGTTATAGCTACAGCCCGAGCCACAGCTGATGCGCCTGGGGCTGCGGATTTTTCTGGTGTATGCACTGTTTATCGGCCTGACCGGCTACTTCGTGCTCAACACCGTGATGAAGGAAATCCGCCCCGGCGTGCGCCAGTCCACCGAAGAAACATTGGTGGACACCGCCAACCTGTTGGCCGAGATCCTGCGCGAGGACGTGAAGAACGGCACCCTCGGCCAGAGTCATTGGCCTGCGCTGCTCAAGGCTTATGGCAACCGTCAACCGGGTGCGGTGATCTGGGGGCTGCCGAAGAACCAGGTCAACCATCGCATCTACGTGACCGACGCCAAGGGCAGGGTATTGCTCGACTCCAGCGGTGAAGCGGTGGGCCAGGACTATTCGAAATGGAACGACGTGTACCTGACCCTGCGTGGCGAATACGGTGCGCGCTCCACCCGCAGTGACGCGGACGATGCCACCTCATCGGTGATGCACGTGGGGGCGCCGATTCGCGATAACGGCCAGATCATCGGTGTGGTCACGGTGGCCAAGCCCAACAGCTCGTTGCAGCCCTACGTGGATCGCACTGAGCGGCGCCTGTTGTGGTACGGCGCCGGGCTGGTCACCCTGGGGCTGCTGCTGGGCGCGCTATTGTCGTGGTGGCTGACGGCGGCGCTCAGGCGCCTTACCGCCTATGCCGAAGCCGTGAGCGAGGGCCACCGCGCCGAGTTGCCGCATTACCGCGGCGGCGAGCTCAAGCAGTTGTCCACCGCCGTGGAACACATGCGCACGCAGCTGGAAGGCAAGGCTTACGTAGAGCGCTACGTGCACACGCTGACCCATGAATTGAAAAGCCCATTGGCGGCGATTCGCGGAGCGGCGGAGCTGTTGCAGGGTGACATGAGCCGCGAGCAGCAGCAGCGTTTTGTCGGCAATATCGACAGCGAAAGCGCGCGCCTGCAACAGTTGATCGAACGCCTGTTGAACCTGGCCCAGGTGGAGCAGCGCCAGGGTCTGGAGGAGCAGTCGAGCATTCCTTTGGCCGCGCTGGTTGAGGATGTGCTCAAGGCTCAATGTGCGCGGATCGAAGGCGCCGGCTTGCACGTCGAGCAGGCCATCGCCGCTGATGTGAAGGTGGTTGGCGAACCCTTCCTGCTGCGCCAGGCCCTGGGCAACCTGTTGGACAATGCCCTGGATTTCACCCCGCCGGGCGGCACGCTGAGGTTCAGCGCCCAGGTGCAGCATCACGAGGTGCAGGTCAGCCTGTTCAACCAGGCGCAGGCAATTCCCGACTACGCCTTGCCGCGCCTGAGCGAGCGCTTCTACTCGCTGCCGCGCCCGGCCAGCGGGCGCAAAAGTACGGGCCTGGGGCTCAACTTTGTCGAGGAGGTGATGAAGCTGCACGGCGGCTCGTTGCAGATCGGCAACGTACCCGGCGGCGTGCGAGCGGTGCTGCATCTCCACACAGTCTCCACATTGCCCACATAAATCCCTCATACCGGCTGGGCAGACTCTCCCCATCAAAACAGGGAGAGACCCATGAACCGCAACCTGCTTTTCAAATTGGGCGCGATTGCGCTGCTGATCCTGCTGTTGCTCATTCCGTTGCTGATGATCAACGGCATCATCAGCGACCGTCAGCAATTGCGCGACGGCGTGTTGATGGACATTGCCCGCAGTTCAAGCTTTGCCCAGCGCCTCACCGGGCCGGTGATGGTGGTGCCGTATCGCAAGACCGTGCGTGAGTGGAAGCTCAATGAGAAGCTCAACAAACGCTACGAAGAAACCCGTGAAGAACGCGGCCGTCTGTATTTCCTGCCGGACCGTTTTGAGCTCGACGGCAAGGTGCAAACCGAACTGCGCTCGCGGGGTATCTACCAGGCACGGTTGTTCCATGCCGACAACCGTATCAGCGGGCGTTTCGAGTTGCCTGCGCAGTTGGGGATCACCGAAGACTTTGCCGATTATCGCTTTGAGCCGGCGTTTCTGGCGGTGGGCATCAGTGATATTCGCGGCATTGAAAACGCGCTGAAGCTGGAACTGGGCGAGCAGCGGCTGGAGTTCTCGCCAGGCTCTCAAGTCGACTGGCTGGGCGAGGGCGTGCATGTGACGCTGCCCGAGCAGGACAGCAAGAAACCCGCCGTGGTGGAGTTCGCCTTCGACCTGCGCCTGCAAGGCACCGAGCAACTGCAAGTGGTGCCCGTGGGCAAGACCAGCCAGGTGTCACTGGCGTCCAACTGGCCGCACCCGAGCTTTATCGGCAACTTCCTGCCGGCTCAACGTGACGTCACCGACCAGGGTTTCAGCGCCAATTGGCAAACGACATTCTTCTCCACCAACCTGGAACAAGCCCTGCAGAACTGCCTCGACGGGCAAGGCTGTGAAAACTTCAGCAACCGCAGCTTTGGTGTGAACTTCATCGACCCGGTAGACCAGTACCTCAAGAGCGACCGGGCGATTAAATATGCGCTGTTGTTTATCGCCCTGACCTTTGCCGGCTTTTTCCTCTTCGAGGTGCTCAAGAGTCTGGCGGTGCACCCGATCCAGTACGCTTTAGTGGGCGTCGCACTGGCGTTCTTCTACCTGCTGCTGTTGTCGTTGTCCGAGCATCTGGGCTTTGCCCTGGCCTACCTGATATCCGCCAGCGCCTGTGTGCTGTTGATCGGCTTCTACGTGTGCCATGTGCTGCGCAGCGTTGCCCACGGCTTGGGGTTTTCGGCTGGGCTGGCGGCGCTGTATGGCTTGCTGTACGGGTTGCTCAGTGCCGAGGATTACGCGCTGTTGATGGGCTCGCTGTTGCTGTTTGGCTTGCTGGGCACGGTGATGGTGCTGACACGCAAGCTGGATTGGTATGGGGTGGGTAAACGCAAGGTGGAGCAAGGGCAATGATCGGACTGCGCGAAGACCAGCAAATGAAAGCCAAGATGGTCAACTTCCTCGCCAACGCCACCTTCCACTGTAGGAGCGAGCTTGCTCGCGAAGAACGCAAGAACACCGCGTTTAACCAGACGACCCGCGTTATCGTTGATGATTTTCGCGAGCAAGCTCGCTCCTACAGAGGCGGCTGAGTCTGCTGCATCGAAGGCCGCTGGCTGACCTCGGCGTACCAGGCGGCGAGCTTGGGAGTGTCCGAGCGCCATTGCAGATCCGGGTGGCGAAAGTCGATATAGCCCAGTGCACAGGCCACGCTGATGGCGGCGATGTCGAAGTGGCTGGCCAGTTCGGCAATGGCGTCCCGCTCCAGTTCGGTGAGGGCGCGGCGGATCTTGTTGCGCTGTTCTTCCAGCCAGGGCGCCCAGTGTTTTTCTGGCGGGCGCATGGCGGTTTCGTAACGCACCAGCACGGCGGCATCCATGATGCCGTCAGCCATCGACGCCAGGGTCAGGCGCCGCCAGCGGGCCGAGCCGTCGCGTGGGATCAGCGGGTTGCCGACATGCTGGTGGTCGAAGTAATCGAGGATCACCCGGCTGTCGTGCAGTACCGAACCGTCGGCCAGGCGCAGGGCCGGGATTTTGCCGGTGGGGTTGCCTTGCACCACATCGGCGTCCGGGGTGATGGGCGTGGGCATGCAAGCGTGCAGGGCCACGCGGTCCTGTTGGCCGGTCTCGATCAGCAGCACGCGGACTTTGCGCACGAAGGGTGACGCCGGGTTGTGGAACAAGGTCATGCTGGGCGCGGACATGGGCATTCCTCTGTAGGAGCGAGCTTGCTCGCGAATAACGCCAACGATAACGCAGCTCACCGGGTTTAACGCGGTGCTCTCGGGTTTTTCGCGAGCAAGCTCGCTCCTACAGTAGTTTGTAGACGGCAATGGCCGCGGGTATGCCCAGCCCGATCCAACTCAAAGAATCCCACCACCCATCCCCCAGCAGCGCCGCAAACAACCCGGCGGCACTGAGCAGGCCAATCCCCAGCGGTAGGGCAAACACCTTCCAGAAATTCGACTGCCGCGGCTTCATACCTTGGCCGCCTTGCGCCGCACGATCCATAAGTAAATGCCGCTCACCAGCACGATGATGGTCAACACATCCAGCACCGCCCACAGGACCTTCATCGGCATGCCGCCGTAATCACCAAAATGCAGGGGTTGGGACATGCCCATGGCGTCCATGTACCACGGCCGTTCGGCGATGGCGGTGACGGCCAGGGTGCTGGCATCGATCAGGACCGGTGTCAGCAAGTGGGAGGTCAGGTGCGTGCTGCCCTTCATGAACACGGCGTAATGATGTTCGCTGGAAAAGCGCGTGCCGGGGAAGGCGATAAAGTCCGGCTCCATACCCGGTGCGGCCTTGGCGGCAATGCTCAACAGCTCGGTGGCGGGTGCGCGCTGGGTCAGCGGCGGGGCGTTCTTGTAGGGTTCGATCATGGCGCTGAGGCTGTCCTGGCGCCAGGCGGCGATGATCAGGTCGGCGCAGGCGCTGATCACGCCAGTCACCCCCACCACCAGCGCCCAGGTCAAGGTGACCACGCCGATCAGGTTGTGCAGGTCGAGCCAGCGCAGGCGAGTGGATTTGTCCTGGCGCACGGTGGCGAACTTCAAGCGGCGCATGAACGGCAGGTACAACACCGTGCCCGAGATAATCGCCAGCACAAACAGAAGGCCCATGAACGCCAGCAACAACTTGCCCGGGAGCCCAGCAAACATATCCACATGCAGGCGCAGCAGGAACAGGGTGAAGCCCCCATTGGCAGACGGCATTTCGACGGTTTCGCCAGTGCGGGCATCGAGCATGAAGGTGTGCGACGAGTTCGGCTCCGTGCCGGCGGTGGCCGCCATGATCGCGATCACGCCGTTGTTGTCGTCTTCGTCCCAGGCCAGGTACTGCATGGCCTCGCCGGGGCGATGGGCCTGGGCTTTGGCGACTAGCTGCTCGAGGTTGAGCCGGGGCGTATCGGCAGGCATCTGCGCCAGTTCGGGCTCGTTGCCCAGCAGGTGGTCGATTTCGTGGTGAAACACCAACGGCAGGCCGGTGAGGGCGAGCATCAGCAGGAATACGGTGCAGATCAGGCTGGTCCAGGTGTGGATGAAGGACCAGCGGCGGATGGTTGTGCTTTTCATCACGGCTCCAAAGGCAAAAGGGCCGCGGTTCAGGCGGCCCTTTATCAGCGGTTTTTCACCGTCTTAGAATTTGTAGTTCACGCTGGCTACGACGTTACGTTGGTCGCCGTAGTAGCAGTAGAAACCATCGCAGGTGGACAGATAGTCCTTGTTGAAGATGTTCTTGGCGTCGACGGCCACCGTTACGCCCTTCATAACATTGCTTACACGGCCAAGATCGTAATGCACCGAGGCGTCGTAGACGGTGTAGGACCCTACGTGGCCGAGTTCGGTGTTGGCAGCGTTGCCGTAAGTGTCACCGACATACCGTACGCCCGCACCTACACCGAAACCGTCCAGCAGGCCGCTGCGCCAAGTGTAATCGGCCCATCCTGTGGCTTGATTGCGAGGCAACTGGTTCAGACGATTTCCTTTTTCAGCGGCTGCGCCTTGGGTGATTTCGCTATCGTTATAGGTGTAGGAGCCCACCAGCTTTAGGCTTTCAGTAACGTCTGCGCTGGCTTCAAGTTCCAAGCCGCGAACCCGAACCTCGCCAACTTGGCGCGTGATGCTGCCTTCTGTAACCGAGGTGTTCTGCTGAGTCAGGTCGAACACCGCTGCGGTAAACAAGGCTTTGGTGCCAGGTGGCTGGTATTTGACACCGACTTCGTATTGCTTGCCCTCAGTTGGTTTGAAAGCCCCCGTGCTGGCTACTTGAGTGCCTGAACCCGCCTGGAATGACTCGGCGTAAGACAGGTACGGAGTAATGCCGTTGTCGAAGACATAGCTCAGCGCGGCGTTACCGCTGAAATGCTTGTCACGTTGAGTATTGGTGGCGTCGTTCAAGTTGTGGAAGATGGTGCCTGTGTGTACCCAGTCTTCGCGTCCGCCGAGGGTCAAGCGCCAGTTATCGAGGGCCATCTGGTCTTGAACATACAGACCGGTCTGCTGGGTTTTTTGGTTGTAGTCATACATGGTGAAGTACTGGACCTTGGAAAAGTCCTGTCCGTACACCGGTCGATTGAAGTTAATAGTGGGTACACCGCCTGAACCCCATAGCCAGCGTGCATTGCTGTCGGAGCGCTGGTGGTCGAGACCAAGCAACAGGGTATGACTTACAGGACCGGTCTGGAAGTTAGCTTGAAAATTGTTATCGACTGCGAACTGGCCGATGTCCTCATCGACCTTGCCGGCGGAGCGACTTACGTTGCCGTCGGCATCAACTGCAGCTTCCGGGCCATTCGGAAAGAACGCGCCCCCGGCGGTAAGGCCCTGGAACGACAAGTCGTTCTTGGTATATCGCAGGTTCTGGCGGAACTGCCAAGTGTCGTTCAGGCGCGTTTCAAACGCGTAGCCCAGGGCGTAGTAAGTGCGGTCATAGAACTCCCAGTCTGGATCGCCCAGGTTCTTATGATGGGAAATCTTGCCAGCTGGCGAGCTCAATTTGGTGCCTTGCAGCGGCAGGAACTGACCGGTGATACCGGTATCGTCGCGAGTGAATTGGGTGAGCAAGGTCAGCTTGGTGTCGTCGTTGATATTCCATGTGAGACTGGGGGCAACGTTGTATCGCTTGTCCGGGATGTGGTCTACCGCCGTATTGCTGTCGCGCACGACGCCACTGATTCGGTAAAGGAACTGGCCTTCGTCGTCGATTTTGCCGGTGCTATCGAAGTTGATCTGCTTGTGGTTGTTGCTGCCTGCCTGCACTTCAATTTCGTTTGAGCTTTCGGCCTCGGGGCGACGGCTAACCATATCCAGCAAGCCGCCGGGTGGGGTTTGCCCGTAGACCGACGAAGCGGGGCCTCGCAGCACGGCGATGCGTTCCAGATTCCAAGTATCGATTTTCGGCGTGGCGTAGTTACCCTTGGGCAAAGGCAGACCATCGAGGAATTGGGTCGGGACAAAACCGCGAACCAGTAACCAATCACTGCGCGAATCGGAGCCATAGCCACTGCTCTGCACGCCGGCCGTGTAGCGCAGGGCGTCATTAAGGTTGAGAACGGAGCGGTCTTCCATTTGCTGGCGAGTAATGACCGTGACGGAACGGGGCAGCTCGGCGATAGGAGTATCAGTCTTTGTGCCCGCCGCTGTGCGAGTAGCGACATAGCCATCCACCGGTCCCCAGGCACTTTCATAGTCGCCCTGGGCAATGATGCTGGTCTCGGGCAACGCCACAACCCCTTGCGGAATCGCGGCCAAGGTAAAAGTCCCCGCCGTACTCTGCTCCAACTGCAGCCCCGTCCCCCGCAAGGCCTCACGCAACGCGCCCTGCGCATCGAACTGGCCTTTGACCGGTGCCGAGGTCTTGCCGGCGGCGAGTGCGGGGTTGAGGGTCAGGGCCAGGCCGGCCTGGCTGGCGATCTGGTTCAGGGTGGTGGCGAGTGGCGCAGCGGGCAGGTTATAGGCGCGCACACTGGAGGCTTGTTCTGCGGCGATCAGCGGGGTGCTGGCGAGCGGGGCGCTGAGGGCGATCGCCACGGCTAACAGGCTGGGGCGCAACAAGGTGTCTAGCGTGCGGGACATACGGGCGGCTCCTGAATGGAAATATTTCTCAATTGCCTAGGTGCCGAGCGAGAATCGAAAAGTGATAGGGCCAAGTGAAAAAATTTTACTGAGGTGTGCTTGAGGGCCTCATCGCAGCATAGGTATCTACACAACTTCGGCACGACGCTATTGCTCCCTTGAGGATTAGACAGCCGACGCCTATCTACCTGACACACCACGATCAAACTGTGGGAGCGGGCTTGCTCGCGAAGGCGGCCTGACAGCCGACACAGTTATACCGAGTACATATCCATTTCTGCGGTAACGGCCACTTAGGGTTCCGCCCTGACGGCGGCTCACTTTTGAAAAGAGCCCAAAAGTAAGCAAAAGGCTCTTGCCCCACCACTCGGCACCTCGCTTAGGCTCGGTGTGCCCGTAATCCGACAGCGATTTGGGGGGCCGCCGCCACGCGCCATCCATGGCGCGGGGCGGCTAAACCGGCATCCCTGCCGGTTTACCCCCCAAATCCCTGTCGAATTCCGGCCAGCGTGGTTTAACGGGGCGCCTAAGATCAAAAGCAGATCAAGATCAAGAGCGACTCGCTTCGCATCGTGGTTACCGTCGGCAGCTACAGGCTACAAAGTTGTGTAGATACCTATGCTCATCGCAGGCAAGCCAGCTCCCACAGTTGATGGTGTTCGCAGTTCAAAATGTGGGAGCTGGCTTGCCTGCGATAGCAATCGCCCAGGCGCTGCAGGACCTAAGGCTTACCCTTGACGGTCACCCACCACGGCGTGTGCTGCTCGATCTGCACCGGCAAGGTCGGCAACAGCGCATTCAATGCCAACGTGGTGTCGTGCAGCGGGAAACTGCCGGTGATGCGCAAATCGGCCACGGACTTATCCACACCCAGGTAGCCGGTGCGATAGCGCGCCAATTCCTCGATCACATCCCCCAGCCGGGCGTTGTCGACCACCAGCATGCCGCGGGTCCAGGCATCGGTTCCCGGGGTGACGGCCAGCAATGAGCCAAGGCCGTCGCTGCGCATCAGCACCTGCTGGCCCGCCTTGAACACCTGTTCCTGGTGCAACGCCTCGGGCTGGGCGGCCACGGCTGACTGCAACACACTCAGGCGCGTGGCATCGTCTTCGCGCTTGACGATAAACCGGGTGCCCAGCGCCCGCAGACTGCCGTCGCGGGTTTGCACGTAGAACGGGCGTGAATCGTCGTGGCCGGTTTCGACGAGGATTTCGCCTGCCTGCAACACGATCAAGCGGCGTGTTTCGTCGAAGCGCACATCAATGGCGCTGTGGGTGTTGAGGTTGACCCGTGTGCCGTCCGCCAGTTTCAGCGTGCGTTGTTCACCGGTGGCGGTGCGTTGGTCGGCCAGCCAATAGTGGATAGGTACGTAACGCTCACCGGCAAACAGCGCCAGGCCGCACACCACAACGATACTGGCCAGGCCCCGGCCCAGTTTGCGCACGCGCTGGCGGATGCCGTGGCGCGATTGCAGCAGCGCCGCCCGGGCCGGGCCCGAGGCCACGCTGAAACGCTGGTCGAGCATGCCTAACTGGCGCCAGGCGCGCGCATGTTCCTCATCGCTGGCCAGCCACTTGCTGAACTCTTCCCGTTCCACCGCGCTGCCGTTGCCAGAGTCGAGGGACAGTTGCCAGGCAATCGCGGCATCCAGCACGCGCGACGACACCGGTTTGGAGCCGATGGCAGTCACGACGGCTCGCCATACAGTGCGATGTAGCACTGGCGAATGCCCTGGGCCAGGTATTGGCGCACGCGGGGCACTGACACGCCCAAGCGCTGGGCGATTTCGGCGTGGCCCAGGCCGTCGAGGCGGTTATAGAGAAACGCGGCGCGGGCCTTGCTCGACAGTTTGCCGAGCAGGCGGTCGATGGCCTTGAGGTCTTCGAGGATCAGTTGCTGGGCTTCCGGCGAAGGCTGCTCGCTTTCCGGGATCAGCATCAATTCGGTGAGGTAGGCCTGCTCCAAAGCTGCACGACGGAAGTAGTCGAACAGCAAACCCTTGGCGATGGCCACCAGGAACGCCCGCGGTTCGCGGGGCTCGCGCAGCTCATCACGGCCCAGCAGGCGCATGAAGGTGTCCTGGCTCAGGTCTTCGGCACGGCTCGGGCACGCCACGTTACGTCGCAGCCAAGCCAACAGCCAGCCACGGTGGTCGCGATATAACGCACCAACAAGCTCACTGCGTGGGGTCTGGACCGACGACAAGGCATCACCGAATAAACAAGAGGTTTAAACTAACGAGAATTATTCGCGATTGTCGCAGAGGCGTGGAGTGGGCGCAATTGGCGTCTGTCGGGAGATCGTCCCCACGCTCTGCGTGGGAATGCATCCCGCGATGCTCCGCGTCGGGCGCGAAGCGTTAAAGGGAAGGGGACTGTTTGCGCCGTTTCCATTGGGCCAAACGCGCTTGCAGCGCCTGGGGCGTGTCGATCTGTTGCTGCCGCGCACGGCTGAACAGGATCAGCATCAGCTCCGCCGTCGCCAATGCATCGGCGCTGGCGTGATGGCGTTCGCCGGCCTGTAGCCTGAAGTGGTTGAGCCAATCATCCAGCCCGGCCTCGCGAATGTGCGCCTCGGGGCACAACAGTGGGGCCAGGTCTGCTACATCCAGGAATGGATGGGCCAGGCGATACCCCAGGCTGTCCTTGAGCGCCCGGCACAGCATGTGTTGATCAAACGGCGCATGAAAGGCCAGCAGAGGGCTGTCGCCCACGAACGCCATGAAATCCAGCAACGCCTCGGCCGGGTCGCTGCCGGCGGCGATTGCACTGGGCCCCAGCCCGTGGATCAGCACACTGGGGCTGAGCTTGGTGTCGGTGCGCTGCAGGGTACGTTCGAACAGTTGGGAAAAATCCACCGCACCGTCTTCGATGACCACGGCGCCGATCGACAGCACCTGGTCGCGGTGAAGGTTCAGGCCGCTGGTTTCCAGGTCCACCACCACCCAGCGCTGGCTGCGCAATGTGCCGTTGCCCAGTTCGGCGGGCTTGGGTAACTGCTCCAGGCGCTGCTGTTGCGCAGCGTTGAGCCCAGGCTTTTTGGCGCGCAGCCAGCCAAACAAACTCACAGCTGATACCGCAAGCTCAGGCTGCTTTGCAGGCGTTGGGCCTGGCGCAGGGACTCACGCAGGATGCGCCTGTCGAGGTGGTTGAGGCTGTCGGGGTCGACGCGGTTGGAATAGGGCAGGTTCTCGCGGGTCTGCAATTGATGCTGCTGCATACGGGTCTGCTGGATAAAGTGGTAGGCCTCTTCATAAGCGGCGCCATCCAGGGGCTCGATCACGGCCTTGTCCACCAATTGGCGCAGGCGTTCCAGGGTGTTGTTGGCGTGGATGCCATTGGCCAGCGCCAACAGGCGCGCGCCGTCTACAAAGGGCGTAAGGCCCTGCACCTTGAGGTCGAGGGTGGCTTTTTCGCCATTTTTGCGGGTCAGCACAAACTCGCGAAAACGCCCCACCGGCGGGCGGCGCAGCAGTGCGTTCTCGGCCAACATACGTTGGAACAAGCGGTTATCCGCCACCTGATCGAGAATGCCCTGGCGCAGTTGCTCGCAACCGCGCTCGTCGCCCCACACCACGCGCAAGTCAAAATAGATGCTTGAGCCCAGCAGGTTTTCCGGCGTCGCCTCACGAATGAACGCGCCGAAGCGCCGCGCCCACTCCACGCGGGACAAGCACAGCTCGGGGTTGCCGGCCATGATATTGCCCTTGCACAGGCTGAAGCCGCACAGCGCCAAGCTTTGGTTGATGTGCTGCGCCAGGGGCAGCAAGCGGCCACGAAAGTCGGCGGCTTCGACGGCGTCCTTGGCCTCGAACAGGATGCCGTTGTCCTGGTCGGTGTACAGCGTTTGCTCGCGACGGCCTTCGCTGCCAAAACACAGCCAACTGAAGGGCACGCCGGGGTCGCCTTTTTCCGCGAGGGTCAGCTCGATCACCCGGCACACGGTGTGGTCGTTGAGCAGCGTAATGATGTGGGTGATCTGGGTGGATGAGGCGCCATGGGCGAGCATGCGCTCCACCAACTGGCCGATTTCACCGCGAATCGCCACCAGGTTTTCCACCCGGGGCGCGTTGCGGATGGTGCGGGCCAGGTGCACCAGGTCCACGCGCTGCAAGGAGAACAAGTCACGCTCGGAGACCACGCCACACAAGCGCTGATCTTGCACCAGGCACACATGGGCGATATGCCGCTCGGTCATGGCGATGGCCGCGTCGAACGCGCTGTGCTCCGGGCTCAAGTAAAACGGTGCCTGGGTCATGTGCCCGGCAATGCTCTGGCTGAAGTCGCTGGTGCCGTCGGCGACCACCTGGCGCAGATCGCGCAGGGTGAAGATGCCCAAGGGCGCCTTGTGTTCGTTGACGATCACAATGCTGCCGACCTGCTGTTCGTGCATCAAGGTCACCGCTTCACGCAACGGCGTGTGCGGGCTGCAGGTGACCGGGTGGCGCATGGCCAATTCACCCAGGCGGGTATTCAAGGAGTATTGGGTGCCGAGGGTTTCCACGGCTTTTTGCTGTACCTGCTGGTTGACCTGGTCGAGCAGGCTGCTGACCCCGCGCAAGGCGAAATCACGAAACGGGCTGGACAGCGCGAACAGCTTGATAAAGGCCGGCTTGTTCAATTGCAGGCAAAAGGTGTCTTCAGCGGCTTTGTGTTCTGTGCGGGTCGCGCGTTCACCCAGCAAGGCGGCGAGGGGGAAGCATTCGCCGGTGGCGATTTCAAAGGTAGTGTCTGCCGAGTCTGGGCGCTCACCCACGACCCGCCCCTGCTTGACGATATAAAAATGCTCGACCGGGCCGCCCGACGGTTTGAGGATGCTGTCGCCAGGGCCGTAGAAACGCAGCTGGCACTGTTCCACCAGGAAGGCCAGGTGCGCTTGTTCCATCTGGTTGAACGGCGGGAAGCGTTGCAGGAATTGCAGGGTGCCGTGGATGTTCTGCAACACCGCGGTTTTACCCGCCTGTGCGAATGCATCAGCTTTACTCATAACAGTGACCGCAGTGTTTTTGTCGTTATCGTGCTGCATGGTCGACTCCTGCGCGGTGGGTGCCCATTGGACGTAAGTCTAGGTCGAGGAATACCGCGCAAAACTAGGGAAAAACCTTACATGACAATCGTCCAAAACCCGTAGAACGCCCACTAGGCAAACTTTCCGACGAAGTGCACATTGATCGCCCTTCCGCAGATGTCTGACGAGTGTGCTGGGAGATTGATGAGAACTGCTGAGAAACGTATGTCCGACCACGATATTTTGAGTGATGCCGAGCGCGAGGCGCTGAGCGCCGTGATGCTGGAGCCCGATTTACCCCCCCAACGCGTATTGATCGTGGACGACGACAAGGACGCGCGTGAACTGTTGGCGGAAATCCTTGGGCTCGACGGTATTCGCTGCATGACAGCCGAAAGTGGCGAGGCAGCGTGGGAGTTGTTGAAGACGCACAGTTCCATCGGTTTGTTGATCACCGACCTGCGCATGGCGCCCAGCAATGGCCTGGAATTGATCCGCCAGGTGCGTGAGTCCACCCGTGCGGCGTTGCCGATCATCATCATGTCTGGCGACGCGGAAGCCCCGGATGTGATTGATGCGATGCATTTGAGCGTGGTGGATTTCTTGCTCAAGCCGATTGATAGCGTGAAGTTGGCGAAGCTGGTGAAGCGGGAGTTGGGCATCGCAATGCCTGAAGGAAATGAAAAAACCCTTTCTCCCAAGCAACCGCAGAAGCCGCACAGACACCCTTGGGGCAAGAAAAAGTAGTTTCAATTAAAAAGCCCCGATCTTTCGATCAGGGCTTTTTTGCATCTGTAGGAGCGAGCTTGCTCGCGAAGAATGCACAGGCACCGAGTTTGTCCAAGGTGCCTGCGTTATCGTTGACGTTTTTCGCGAGCAAGCTCGCTCCTACCATTACAGGCCGTTCTTGGCCTTGAACTCCCGACGCCTGCGGTGCAACACCGGCTCGGTATAGCCATTGGGCTGCTTGGTCCCTTCAATCACCAACTCCACCGCTGCCTGGAACGCGATGTTGCTGTCGAAATCCGGAGCCAGTGGGCGGTACAACGCATCCCCGGCATTCTGACGGTCTACCACCGGCGCCATGCGCTTGAGGCTTTCCATCACTTGGGCTTCGTTGGCGATGCCGTGGCGCAGCCAGTTGGCGATGTGCTGGCTGGAAATACGCAGGGTGGCGCGGTCTTCCATCAGGCCGACATCGTTGATGTCCGGCACTTTGGAGCAGCCCACACCCTGGTCGATCCAGCGCACCACATAGCCAAGGATGCCCTGGGCGTTGTTGTCCAGTTCGTTGCGGATCTCTTCTTCGGACCAATCGGTGTTGCTGGCCAAAGGAATGGTGAGGATATCGTCCACCGAGGCGCGCTCGCGCTTGGCCAGTTCGGCCTGGCGGGCAAACACATCGACCTTGTGATAGTGCAACGCATGCAAGGCCGCGGCCGTTGGCGAAGGTACCCAGGCGGTGTTGGCGCCGGCCAGTGGGTGGGCGATTTTCTGTTCGAGCATCGCCGCCATCAGGTCGGGCATCGCCCACATACCTTTGCCGATCTGTGCACGACCTTGCAGGCCAGTGCTCAGGCCGATATCGACGTTCCAGTTCTCATAGGCGCCGATCCATTTTTCCGCCTTCATGGCCGCCTTGCGCACCATCGCGCCGGCTTCCATGGAGGTGTGGATTTCATCGCCGGTGCGGTCGAGGAAACCGGTGTTGATAAACACCACACGCTCGCTGGCCGCCTTGATGCAGGCCTTGAGGTTCACGGTAGTGCGGCGCTCTTCGTCCATGATCCCGACTTTGAGGGTGTTGCGCGCCAGGTTCAGCACCTCTTCGATGCGGCCGAACAGTTCGTTGGTGAACGCGGCTTCTTCCGGGCCGTGCATCTTCGGTTTCACGATGTACACAGAACCGGTGCGGCTGTTCTTGCGGGTGTTGTTGCCGTTGAGGCTGTGGATCGCCGCCAGGCTGGTGATCAGGCCGTCAAGGATACCTTCCGGTACTTCGTTGCCGTCTTTATCGAGGATCGCATCGATGGTCATCAAGTGGCCAACGTTGCGCACGAACAACAGCGAACGGCCGTGCAGGGTCACGTCGCTGCCATCCACGCCGGTGTAGACGCGGTCAGGGTTCATGGTGCGGGTGAAGGTCTGGCCGCCCTTGGCCACTTCTTCGGCCAGGTCGCCCTTCATCAGGCCGAGCCAGTTGCGGTAGATCACCACTTTGTCGTCGGCGTCCACAGCCGCCACGGAGTCTTCGCAGTCCATGATGGTGGTCAGCGCGGCTTCCATCAGCACGTCTTTGACGCCGGCAGCGTCGGTCTGGCCGACTGGGGTGCTGGCGTCGATCTGGATTTCGAAGTGCAGGCCATTGTGCTTGAGCAAGATTGCAATCGGCTCGGCCGCAGGGCCCTGGAAGCCGATCAACTGGGCATCGTCACGCAGGCCGCTGTTGCTGCCGCCTTTGAGGCTGACGATCAGCTTGCCATCGACGATCTTGTAGCCGGTGGAATCGACGTGGCTGCCGGCGCTGAGCGGCGCGGCTTCGTCGAGGAAGGCGCGGGCGAAGGCAATCACCTTGTCGCCACGCACTTTGTTGTAGCCCTTGCCTTTCTCGGCGCCGTTGGCTTCGCTGATGGCGTCGGTGCCATACAGCGCGTCGTACAGCGAGCCCCAGCGCGCATTCGAGGCATTGAGGGCGAAGCGGGCATTCATCACCGGCACGACCAACTGTGGGCCGGCCATGCGTGCGATCTCGTCATCGACGTTTTGGGTCGAGGCCTGGAAGTCTGGGGCTTCTGGCAGCAGGTAGCCGATGTCTTGCAGGAAGGCTTTGTAGGCCACCGGGTCATGGGCCTGGCCTGCGTGGGTCTGGTGCCAGGTATCGATCCGCGCCTGGAAGTCGTCGCGTTTGGCGAGTAGGGCTTTGTTCTTCGGGGCCAGGTCATGGATGACCTTGTCGGCACCGGCCCAGAACTGGTCGGCAGTGATGCCGGTACCGGGAATGGCTTCGTTATTCACGAAGTCGAACAGGACTTTGGCGACCTGCAGGCCACCGACTTGAACGTGTTCAGTCATTGCTTGCCTCACTCTGCGGAGCTTATGCGCTTTTTCAGATTTTCATTATGTAGTGCACGGTTGGGCATACTACATGATGACTTGCGGTTGTGAAAATTAGACTAAATACGTCGTTTAGCGACCCACTTTGGTCGTACGGTCACAGCGGAGAACCGGATGTTCTCAAAAAACTATTGGATTGTTCCAGATAAATATCAAAATGGTACACGATTTGTCTTCGAGCGACCGCGCGTCCACTTTGTAGGAGCGAGCTCGCTCGCGAAAAACCTGAGAGCACCGCAAGTGTCAGTTTTTTCGCGTTATCGTTGACGACCTTCGCGAGCAAGCTCGCTCCTACAGGAATAGCACCGAGGTATTTCGCCATGGACCATCTTGTACTCACTATTATCGCCGCCGACAAACCCGGCCTGGTTGAGCGCATCGCGCAGAACATCGCCAGTCATGGGGGTAACTGGCTGGAAAGCCGCATGGCACACATGGCCGGGCAGTTTGCCGGGATCCTGCGGGTCAGCGTGCCGAGCGAGCAGCGCCAGGCATTGGTGGGGGCGCTGGAGGACTTATCCACACACGGCATTCGCGTGTTGGTGGGTGAGGGCAGCAGCGGGCAGGCAGCGGCGTCCAAGCCGATCCTGATGACCCTGGTGGGCAATGACCGCTCGGGCATCGTGCGTGAGATCACCGCGCTGTTGAGCCAGCAGGGTGTCAACCTGGAACGCCTGAGCACCGATGTGCGCCCGGCGCCCATGAGTGGTGATCCGCTGTTCAACGCCGAGGCGTTGCTGCAAGTGCCGGCCACGCTGTCGCTGGAAACCTTGCAAGAGGCTTTGGAAACCTTGGCCGATGACTTGATGGTGGAGCTGCGTCAGGAGGAGTAACGAGCTACAAGGTTATGCATCGAAATCTTGCATGGGCCTGTGGATAACCTGTAGAGACCCGACCCTAGGCCGCGCCCGCCGGGCATCTGCGCAAGTTGAGCAAAAAACGAGCAGTTTCAAGGGCTTGTGCACAAATGGCGGGGATCAGGTTGTGGATAACCTTGGGGTGGAACGCTGCAAGCCACGAATGCTGTGGCTTGCAGAGGTTTGTACGTTATTTGATCAGCGTTTGCGCACGGTCAGCCAGGCATCCAGGCTGTACACCACCAGCCCGGCCCAGATAAAGGCGAAGGCAATCAGCGTGCTCGGTGCCAGGTGTTCACCGAACAACAGCACGGCTTCGAGCAACACCAGCGTCGGCGCCACATACTGCAAAAAGCCCAGGGCGGTGTAGGGCAAATGCCGTGCAGCGGCGTTGAAGCACACCAGGGGGATCAGCGTGACCGGGCCTGCGGCCACCAGCCACCAGGCCTCGGAGGTGCTCCAGAACGCCAGTTGCGCGCTGTGGGCGGTGGGGTTGAACAGCAACCAGGCGATGGCAATGGGTACCAGCATCCAGGTTTCCACCACCAGCCCTGGCAGCGCCTTGACCGGCGCCTGCTTGCGGATCAAACCGTAGAAACCGAACGTCAGCGCCAGCGCCAGCGACACCCACGGCAGGCTACCGACCTGCCACACCTGCTGCGCCACACCCGCCGCAGCCAACCCGACAGCCACCCATTGCAAACGGCGCAGGCGCTCGCCGAGGATCAGCATGCCCAGCAGCACATTTACCAGCGGGTTGATGTAGTAACCCAGGCTCGCTTCGAGCATGCGCCCGGTGTTCACCGACCACACATAGGTCAGCCAGTTAGCGGCGATCAACGAACCACTGAGGGCCAGGATCGCCAGACGCTTGGGGTTGTCGCGCAGCTCGCGGAACCAGCCAGGGTGTTTCCACACCAGCAGCAACAGCCCACCGAACAGCGCCGACCACAATACGCGGTGCACGATGATCTCGGCGGCGGGCACGCTGGCGATGGCTTTGAAGTAGAGCGGGAACAGACCCCAGATGACATAGGCGCTCAGGCCCAGGATGTACCCCTTGCGAGGGTTGGCGGCTTGCATTGCAGAATCCTTGCTTAGGCAGCTAACAAAGCGCAATTGTAAGGATATTTGTCAGACAACGCTCGTTCCCACGCTCTGCGTGGTAACGCCGCCTTGGACGCTCTGCGTCTGCTCTTAAATCGTGACGCGGAGCGTCACAGGATGCGCGCCCACGCAGAGCGTGGGCGCGATCATGGAACGCGTTCAGAAGAGCTTCAGCGGTTCTTCATTGAGCGCCGACAGTTGCTCGCGCAATGCCAGCACTTGGTCACCCCAATACCGCTCGCTGCCAAACCACGGAAAGCTATGGGGGAATGCGGGGTCGTCCCAGCGTCGCGCCAGCCAGGCACTGTAGTGCATCAGGCGCAGGGCGCGCAGCGGTTCGATCAGTGCCAGTTCGCGTGGGTCGAAGTCGTGGAATTCCTGGTAGCCATCCATCAGCTCCGAGAGCTGGCCCAGGCATTCCTGGCGGTCGCCCGCCAGCATCATCCACAGGTCTTGCACCGCCGGGCCCATGCGGCAGTCATCCAGGTCGACGATATGGAACATCTCGTCGCGGCACATCATGTTGCCGGGGTGGCAGTCGCCGTGCATGCGGATGTTCTTGTGCGGGGTGGCCTTGTAAACCTCTTCCACACGCTTGAGCAGGTCGCGGGCCACGGATTCATAAGCCGGCAGCAGGCTCTTGGGAATGAAGTTGCCTTCAAGCAGGGTGGTAAGGGAGTCATGACCGAAATTCTTCACCCCCAGGGCTTCGCGGTGTTCGAACGGGCGGGTGGAGCCCACCGCGTGCAAACGCCCGAGCAGTTGCCCAAGCCGATAAAGCTGATCGAGGTTGCCAGGCTCCGGCGCGCGGCCGCCACGGCGGGGGAACAGGGTGAAGCGGAAACCTGCATGTTCGAACAGGCTCTCGCCGTTGTGGACCATGGGGGCGACCACCGGTACGTCGCATTCGGCCAGTTCGAAGGTGAAGCGGTGTTCTTCCAGGATCGCCTCGTTGGTCCAGCGCTGGGGGCGATAGAACTTGGCAATCAGCGGTTCGGCGTCTTCGATGCCCACTTGGTACACGCGGTTTTCGTAGCTGTTGAGCGCCAGAACCCGCGCGTCGCTGAGGAAACCGATGCTTTCGACGGCGTCGAGCACCAGGTCTGGGGTGAGTGTTTCAAACGGGTGGGCCATGCGAACTCCTGCGCGCAGCAGGGCGCCGCGTCCGGCCGGGTATGGTAACGCTGTAGGAGCGAGCTTGCTCGCGAAAAACCAGAGAGCGGCGCGGGGAGTCAGGTTCCCCGCGTTATCGTTGACGGTCTTCGCGGGCAAGCCCGCTCCTACAGGGATAGCGGTGTGTCAGGCGCCTACGATCCCGCCGTCATCCCGCCGAATCGCCATCACCGAGGAGCGCGGCTTGCCGTTGGGCAGGTGTTCCGGCCAGGTCGAACCACCGGTTTCCCCTGGGTGTTGAATGCCCACGAACAGCGTCTTCTGGTCCGGCGAAAAACTGAGCCCCGTCACCTCACACGCCACCGGCCCCACCATGAAGCGACGGATTTCACCGGTGCTCGGGTCGGCACACAGCATCTGGTTATTGCCCATGCCCGCAAAGTCGCCGGCGTTGCTGTAGTCGCCATCGGTGAGGATCCACAGGCGCCCGGCTTTGTCGAAGCCCAGGCCGTCGGGGCTGTTGAACATGTTTTGCGGGTTGATGTTGGACGAACCACCCTTGGGGTTGCCGGCATGTACGCCGGGGTTGCCGGCCACCACGAACAGGTCCCAGGTGAAGTCCGTGGCACCGTGGTTATCGGCGTCGGCTTTCCAGCGCAGGATCTGGCCGTAGACGTTTTTCTCCCGTGGGTTGGGGCCGCCCACCGGCTGGCCCTCTTCGCCGCGCTTGGCGTTGTTGGTCAGGGTGCAATAGACCTGGCCGTCGGTGGGGCTGACCACGATCCATTCCGGGCGGTCCATGCGTGTGGCTTTCACCACGCTGGCGGCCAGGCGCGCGTGAATCAGGACCTCGGCCTGGTTGGCGAACCCGCTGCTGGCGTCGATGCCGTTTTTGCCATGGGTGAGTTCAACCCACTGGCCTTTGCCCTTGGGGTGGTCGGCGTTGCCGTCGCCCGCGTCGAAGATCGCCACGTACAAGGTGCCGTGGTCGAGCAGGTCTTTATTGGCCTTCGGGTTGGTGTGGTTGATCTGATCGCGGCTGACGAATTTGTAGATGAACTCACCGCGTTCATCGTCGCCCATGTACACCACGGCGCGGCCGTCACGGGTTTCGGCGAGGGCTGCGTTCTCGTGCTTGAAGCGCCCCAAGGCCGTGCGTTTGACCGGGGTGGATTGCGGATCGAACGGGTCGATTTCCACCACCCAGCCATGGCGATTGAGTTCGTTGGGGTTCTTGGCCATATCAAAGCGCGGGTCGTGCGGATGCCAGTTGATGTCCTTGCTGGCGGCCACCACGCCGTAGCGCTTCTGCCCGGCGTCGAAGGTTTGCTGCGGGTTGCTGCTGCCAAAGCAATCGGTGAAGTTTTCTTCGCAGGTCAAGTAGGTGCCCCACGGAGTCTTGCCGTTAGCGCAGTTCTGGAACGTGCCGAGAACTTTTTTGCCGGTCTTGTCGGCGCTGGTTTTCAGCCAATCATGGCCGGCAGCAGGGCCGCTCAAGCGGAGCGGTGAATTGCCGTGGATGCGCCGGTTGTAGCGCGAGTCCTGGACGAACTGCCAGGTGTGACCCTGGCGCCGTACTTCGATCACCGACACGCCTTCGCTGGCCAGGGCCTTGCGCACGTCTTCGGCGGATTGCGGCGCGCCGCCGTGAGCGAAGAGGTAACGGTAGTTGGTGTATTCGTTGTTGATCGCCATCAGCGCGCGGTTGTCGTCGCCAGGGAATGGGAACAGGCTCATGCCGTCATTGTTGTCGCCGAACTGTTGTTCCTGGGCCTTGGCGGTGCCATGGCCGGTCGGGTCGAAGGCTGGGGCGTTCTTGTGCAGGGGCTGGCCCCAGCTGATCAGCACCGAAGCGCTGTAGCCCGGTGGCAGGGTGATGGTGTCGCTGGTGGCGGCGGCGATGCTGGTGAACCCCAGCAGCGGGCTGGCGGAAGCGGCATTCACCGCCAGGGCGCTACGGCTCAGCAGGTTACCGCCGAGGAACATCGCGGCGCCGCACAAGGCGCCTGCGCCGATAAAGCGACGGCGGGTCAGGCCCACCATCTGTTCAAGGTCGGTGGCTTGGTGTTCTTCTAATAGGCTCATCACAGGCTCCTTTAAGGTTTTTGCAGACACCTTAAGCAGCGCTTGTGACCGAATTGTTGCAGCTTGAAGACGCGGGCCCGTTACACCGGGGTGCCGAGCAACACATGGCTGGGTGCAAACTGCACGCGGATCGCCTGGCCCTGCGCTGCGTCGATGGCCTTGAGTGCGACGGGCTGCGCCAGTGCGCACAACACTTGGCCGTTGGGCAGGGCGATACGCACCTCGCTGGGGCCGTCTTCGGCGGCGAGAATGGTCTCAATCCTGCCTCCCAGGCAATTGTGTCCAAGTGTTTCGGTTTGCCCGTCCGCCAGTAATTCCAGCCATCCGGCCTTGATCAGGGCGACCACTTCCACGCCGGTCTGCAGTTCCAGGCGCAGGGTGCTGTCGTGGGTGATCTGTGCATCCAGATGCAGACCGCCGGCCAATTGCAGTCGGATCATGTCGTTGTGGCCATGGCTCTCTATGGCGCTGACCTGGCCGTGCAATTGGTTGCGCGCGCTGGTGCGCAGCATCAAGCGGCCCAGCAGGTTGAAGTCGCTGGCCGCTTCGTCCGAGCCAAGGATTTCGGCCTGAAGCAGTTGCAGGCGCTGATAAAGGCGCAGCACCCGTTCACCTTCTTGCGTCAGTTTGGCGCCGCCACCGCCCTTGCCGCCGACGCTGCGTTGCACCAGCGGTTTTTGCGCCAGGTTGTTCAGTTCATCGATGGCGTCCCAGGCGGCCTTGTAACTCAACCCGGCACTCTTGGCCGCACGGGTGATGGAACCTTGTTCAGCGATATGCCCCAGCAAGGCAATACGCTGGGGGCGGCGGATGATGTGTTGGCTGAGAGGGCTGGGCACAGACATGGCAGATACGCTTGGGTGAGATGCGCCGACGTTGCCGCGCTGGCGCGGGGGAGTCAAGTCAGCTGCCGGGTTTGGGCGTACGGGCCAGGCAATACACGTCCACCTGGCGGGCGCCGGCATTTATCAACAAGCGCGCCAGGCTGTGGGCTGTGGCGCCGGTGGTGAGGACGTCGTCTACCAGCGCCAGATGCTGCCCGGCAACCTGGATGCCGGGGGCCAGGGCGAAGGCGTTGAGCAGGTTGCGTTTGCGGGTCTTGGCATCGAGGTCTTGCTGCGCCACGGTTTCATGGGGGCGCAACAGCGCATGCTCATCAAAGGGAATGTCGAGGGCGTGACTGAGCCAGCGGGCCAGCATCAACGCTTGATTAAAGCCGCGTTCGCGCAGGCGTTTACGCGCCATGGGCACGGGCAGCAGGCAGTCGGGGCGCTCCAGTTCGCCGTTATCGAAGCGATGCTGCAAGTGCTGCCCCAGCAGGCGCGCCAACAGGTGCCCCAGCGGCCAACGCGCCTGATGCTTGAAGCGGCTGATCAGGGTATCCACGGGAAAACTGTAGGTCCATGGCGCGACCACTTGGTGAAAGGCCGTAGGCTGTTTTTGGCACTGGCCGCAGATCAACCCATCCATGGGCAAGGGCAGGGCGCAGCGCTCGCATTGTTCCATCAGCCATGGCAATTGCGTTTCGCAGGCGCTGCACACGGCCTCGGCCGATTCGGTGCACTCATCGCAAATCAAACAGGATTGTATGTTTTTTAACCAGATGTAAACCTGGTGTTTGTACTTGGGTTGACAGTGCATGGATCTTCCTTAAATATGCCGAGCATCCGTGTCGTGCCTGTGGGTATTGCCCTTCCCACAGCGCTTGCCAAAGCATAATCAAGGAATCGCCCATGAGCGCCAGCACCTCTGCCACCCTGCGTCACGATTGGTCTTTAGCTGAAGTCAAAGCCCTGTTCGTGCAGCCCTTCAACGACCTGTTGTTCCAGGCGCAGACCGTGCACCGCGCGCATTTCGACGCCAACCGCGTGCAGGTGTCGACCCTGTTGTCGATCAAGACCGGCGCCTGCCCGGAAGATTGCAAATATTGTCCGCAGTCAGGCCACTACAACACTGGCCTGGAAAAAGAGAAGCTGATGGAGGTGCAGAAGGTCCTCGAGGAGGCCGCTCGCGCCAAGGCCATCGGTTCGACGCGTTTCTGCATGGGCGCGGCGTGGAAACATCCATCGGCCAAAGACATGCCCTATGTGCTGGAAATGGTCAAAGGCGTGAAGGCCATGGGCCTGGAAACCTGCATGACCCTTGGTCGCCTCGACCAGGACCAGACCGAAGCCCTGGCCCAGGCCGGCCTGGACTACTACAACCACAACCTCGATACGTCGCCTGAGTTCTACGGCTCGATCATCACCACCCGCACCTACAGCGAGCGCCTGCAAACCCTGGCGTACGTGCGTGAGTCGGGGATGAAGATCTGCTCGGGCGGCATCCTCGGCATGGGCGAGTCTCTCGACGACCGCGCCAACTTGCTGATCCAACTGGCCAACCTGCCGGAGCATCCGGAATCGGTGCCGATCAATATGCTGGTGAAGGTAGCGGGTACGCCGTTGGAAAACGCCGATGACATCGACCCCTTCGATTTCATCCGCATGCTGGCGGTGGCGCGCATCCTGATGCCGCAGTCCCACGTGCGCCTGTCGGCCGGCCGCGAAGCCATGAACGAGCAGATGCAGGCCCTGGCGTTTTTTGCCGGTGCCAACTCAATCTTCTACGGCGACAAACTGCTGACCACCGCCAACCCCCAGGCTGACAAAGACATGCAACTGTTCGCACGCCTGGGCATCCTGCCCGAAGCCCGTGAAGAGCATGCCGACGAAGTGCACCAGGCGGCGATCGAGCAGGCGTTGGTGGAGCAAAAGAGCAGCGAGCAGTTCTACAACGCTGTGGTGTAACCACCTTTGGAATGCATTCCAGCTCCCCCATTGGACCCAGTTGAACCTGTTAAATCGAGGCCAGCATGTCTTTCGATCTCGCCGCGCGCCTCGCTGCCCGCCGTGCCGACCATCTTTACCGTCAGCGCCCCTTGCTGCAGAGCCCCCAAGGCCCGCAGGTGGTGGTGGACGGGCAACCGTTGTTGGCCTTCTGCAATAACGATTACCTGGGCCTTGCCAGTCACCCGCAAGTGATCGAAGCCTGGCGCGCCGGTGCGTCCCGTTGGGGCGTTGGGGGCGGTGCTTCGCATTTGGTGGTGGGCCACGCCACGCCGCACCATGAGCTGGAAGAAGCCCTGGCTGACTTGACCGGTCGCCCGCGTGCCTTGCTGTTCACCACCGGTTACATGGCCAACCTCGGCGCGGTCACGGCGCTGGTGGGGCAGGGCGATACGGTATTGGAAGACCGGCTTAACCACGCGTCTTTGCTGGATGCCGGTTTGCTGTCCGGTGCGCGTTTCAACCGCTACCTGCATAACGACGCGGGCAGCCTGGCCAAGCGCCTGGAGAAAGCCACCGGCAATACCTTGGTGGTCACCGACGGTGTGTTCAGCATGGACGGCGACCTCGCCGACCTGCCCGCGCTGGCCCGTGAAACCCGGGCCAAAGGGGCCTGGCTGATGGTGGATGACGCCCATGGCTTCGGCCCGCTGGGCGCCAACGGCGGCGGTATCGTCGAGCATTTCGGCTTGAGCCAGGACGACGTGCCCGTGCTGGTTGGCACCTTGGGCAAAGCGTTCGGCACCGCCGGGGCTTTTGTGGCTGGCAGTGAGGACTTGATCGAGAGCCTGATCCAATTCGCCCGCCCCTATATCTACACCACCAGCCAGCCACCGGCCCTGGCCTGCGCCACCCTCAAAAGCCTGGAACTGCTGCGCAGCGAACATTGGCGACGCGAGCACCTCAACGCGTTGATTCGCCAGTTCCGCCATGGCGCCGAGCAGATAGGCCTGGCGTTGATGGACAGCTTTACGCCGATCCAGCCGATCCTGATTGGCGACAGCGCCCGGGCACTGCGCCTGTCGCAGATGCTGCGCGAGCGCGGCCTGATGGTGACCGCCATTCGCCCACCGACCGTGCCCGCCGGCAGTGCCCGTCTGCGGGTGACATTGACGGCAGCCCACAGCGAGGCGCAGGTGCAGCTACTGTTAGAGGGGTTGCAAGCGTGTTTTCGCTTATTAGGCGACTCGGAGCCTGGCCATGCGTAATCGACTGATATTGCTACCGGGCTGGGGCCTGGGTGTGTCACCGCTGGAGCCGTTGGCCGCTGCGTTGCACGGCCTGAACGAGCATTTGCAGGTACAGATCGAACCCTTGCCGGCGCTTGAGGCCAGCGAGCTCGGTGAATGGCTCGACGAACTCGATGCGACGCTGCCGGACAACGCCTGGCTCGGGGGCTGGTCGCTGGGCGGCACGCTCGCGTCCGAGTTGGCGGCGCGCCGTGGCGAGCGGTGCTGCGGCTTGCTTACCCTGGCGAGCAACCCGTGCTTCGTCGCCCATGATGGCTGGCCCCATGGGATGCCTGCCGAAACCTTCGATGCATTCTTGGCCGGCTGTCATGCTGATTCCCAAGTCACGCTCAAGCGTTTTGGCCTGTTGTGCGCCAAGGGTGCCGAAGACCCACGCGGCTTGTCGCGCTTATTGGTCAGCGGTGCGCCGAATACCTCCCCCAGCGTGTTGATGCCCGGCCTGGAACTGCTGGCCCAACTGGATACGCGGGCGGCCTTGCAGGCTTTTCGCGGCCCACAGTTGCACCTGTTTGCCGGCCTGGATGAGCTGGTGCCTGCCGAAGCCGCCAGTGACCTGCTGGCCTTGCTCCCCGATGTAGAAATCGGCCTGATTGAACAGGCCGGTCACGCGTTTCTTCTGGAAGACCCTCACGGAGTCGCCGGGGCTATCCAGGCTTTTTTGCATGAGTGTGTTGATGACTGACCTATCCCACCCGCCCTTGCCTGGGGGCTTGCCGGACAAGCGCCAGGTCGCGGCCTCGTTCTCCCGTGCGGCGGCCAGTTACGACAGCGTGGCCGAGTTGCAGCGTGCTGTCGGGCATGAACTGCTCAGCCGCTTGCCGCACGGGCTGGTGCCCCAGCGTTGGCTGGACATGGGCTGTGGCACGGGTTACTTCAGCCGCGTATTGGGCGAGCGTTTGCCCGGTAGCCAGGGTGTGGCGTTGGATATTGCCGAGGGCATGCTCAACCACGCGAGGCCACTGGGCGGCGCCGCGCATTTCGTGGCTGGCGATGCAGAACGCTTGCCGCTTGCAGCTGATAGCTTCGAGCTGCTGTTCTCCAGCCTCGCGGTGCAGTGGTGTGCCCATTTTGATGCAGTGCTCAGTGAAGCCAAGCGTGTGCTGCGACCAGGTGGCGTGCTGGCCTTTGCCAGCCTGTGCGTAGGCACCCTGGATGAGTTGCGCGAGAGTTGGCGGGCGGCGGACGGCCTGGTCCACGTCAATCGCTTCCGCACCTTCGAGGCTTATCAGCAACTGTGTGCGGCCAGTGGTCTGCGCGTGATCAGCCTGGAGCGACAGCCCCATGTGTTGCATTACGCGGATGTGCGCAGCCTGACCCATGAGCTCAAAGCATTGGGCGCCCATAACCTCAACCCAGGCCGCCCGGGAGGGTTGACGGGCCGTGCGCGGATTGTCGCGCTGGTAGAGGCCTACGAGCAGTTCCGCCAGGCCCAGGGCCTGCCCGCCACGTACCAAGTGGTGTATGCCGTACTGGAGAAACCGCTATGAGCGCCGCTTACTTCATCACCGGTACAGACACCGATGTTGGCAAAACCACCATCGCCGCCGGCCTGTTGCATGCCGCCAGGCTCGCCGGCAAAAGCACGGCCGCCGGAAAGCCGGTGGCGTCTGGCTGCCAACTGACGGCCAAGGGCCTGCGCAATGCCGATGCCTTGGCGCTGCTGGCTGAGTGTTCCGTGCCGCTCAGTTATGCCGAGGTCAACCCGGTGGCCTTCGAGCCGGCTATCGCGCCGCATCTGGCGGCGCGCGAGGCGGGCGTCGGGCTCACGGTGCAATCGCTGCTCAAGCCGATGCAGCAGATCCTGGCACGGGGCGCGGACTTCACCTTGATCGAAGGGGCGGGCGGTTGGCGCGTGCCCTTGGCCGACCAGGCCAATCTGTCGGACCTGGCCATGGCGCTCAAGCTGCCGGTGATCCTGGTGGTGGGCGTGCGCCTGGGGTGCATCAGCCACGCGTTGCTCACCGCCGAAGCCATTGCGCGGGACGGCTTGCCGCTGGCGGGTTGGGTGGCAAACATCATCGACCCCAAGACCTCTCGTCTGGAAGAGAACCTCGCCACCCTGGCTGAGCGTTTACCAGCGCCCTGCCTGGGGCGGGTGCCGAAACTCAAGCACGCCGGGGCTGCCGCGGTGGCCGAGTACTTGGAGCTGGACCTGCTTGACTGATTTTGGCTATCGCTAAGGCAATATGCCATTAGTGTTTTTGACGGGCCTTTTGCCAGGATGTCTGCTTCAATCCAGTTTCACGATTTTCTCAAAGGCAGGCTTACGCCATGGACATCTCTGGAAGCAGCGCGTTTTATTCGGGCCTGAGCACCATTCAGACCGGGCAGAACCGCGTCGACCAGGCGGCCGGCAAGATTGCCAGCGCCGCGACCACCCAGCCATCGGCCGCGCAAAGCGACCGTCTGCAAGCCAATGACCGCGCCCAAGCGTCCAACTCGGCGAGCAACATGGTGGAAATGGCCCAGGGCAAGTTTCAAGTCGAACTGGGGGCGAAAGTCGCCAAGGCTTCGGATGAAATGCTCGGTACCTTGATCGATACCTACGCCTGATCCCGTCCCACCCTGTAGGAGCGAGCTTGCTCGCGAAAAACGCCAACGATAACGCGTACCGCCTGGACTAGCACGGTGTGCTGATGTCCTTCGCGAGCAAGCTCGCTCCTACAAAAAGCTTCATCTTTCCTGAAAATTCTGTGTGGCATCCCGCCTCAGGCCTTAGCGTGCCTGACGCTGACCCGCGTCAAGACAAACGGCATCTGGCCGACGCTTGACAACCCTGGGTCGTAAACGTATGTTTCAAACACCTGTTTGACCGCCATAACAAATCCATGCGGTTGTTCATCCCAGCTACATCAGCAGAGGTTTATCGCTATGCCTGACTACAAGGCCCCCTTGCGTGATATTCGCTTCGTTCGTGACGAACTGCTCGGTTATGAAGCGCACTATCAGAGCCTGCCGGCTTGCCAGGACGCTACCCCGGACATGGTCGACGCCATCCTCGAAGAAGGCGCCAAGTTCTGTGAGCAAGTACTGGCACCGTTGAACCGCGTGGGCGACATCGAAGGGTGTACCTGGAGTGAGTCAGGCGTTAAGACCCCAGCGGGCTTCAAAGAAGCCTACAAACAATTCGTCGAAGGCGGCTGGCCAAGCCTGGCCCACGACGTGGAGCACGGTGGCCAAGGCCTGCCGGAATCCCTGGGCCTGGCTGTGAGCGAAATGGTCGGCGAAGCCAACTGGTCGTGGGGCATGTACCCTGGCCTGTCCCATGGCGCGATGAACACCATTTCCGAGCACGGCACCCCCGAGCAGCAAGACGCTTACCTGACCAAGCTGGTGTCGGGCGAATGGACCGGCACCATGTGCCTGACCGAGCCACACTGCGGCACCGACCTGGGTATGCTGCGCACCAAGGCCGAGCCTCAGGCTGACGGTTCCTACAAAGTCTCCGGTACCAAGATCTTCATCTCGGCCGGCGAACACGACATGGCCGACAACATCGTCCACATCGTACTGGCCCGCCTGCCGGACGCACCGGCCGGCACCAAAGGCATTTCGCTGTTTATCGTGCCCAAGTTCCTGCCCAATGCCGATGGCTCGGTGGGCGAGCGCAACGCGGTCACCTGTGGTTCCCTGGAACACAAGATGGGCATCCACGGCAACGCCACCTGCGTGATGAACTTCGACGCGGCCACCGGTTTCCTGATCGGCCCGGCGAACAAAGGCCTGAACTGCATGTTCACCTTTATGAACACCGCTCGCCTGGGCACCGCGCTGCAAGGCCTGGCTCACGCCGAGATCGGCTTCCAGGGCGGCTTGAAATATGCGCGTGATCGCCTGCAAATGCGCTCCCTGACCGGCCCGAAAGCACCGGACAAAGCCGCTGACCCGATCATCGTGCACCCTGACGTACGCCGCATGCTGCTGACCATGAAAGCCTTCGCCGAAGGTAACCGTGCGATGGTGTACTTCACCGCCAAGCAAGTGGACATCGTCAAGTACGGCACCGACGACGAAGCCAAGAAGCAGGCCGATGCCCTGTTGGCCTTCATGACCCCGATCGCCAAGGCGTTCATGACCGAAGTCGGTTTTGAATCGGCCAACCACGGCGTGCAGATCTACGGTGGCCACGGCTTTATCGCTGAGTGGGGCATGGAGCAGAACGTTCGCGACAGCCGCATTTCGATGCTGTACGAAGGCACCACCGGCATCCAGGCGCTGGACCTGCTCGGCCGTAAAGTGCTGATGACCCAAGGCGAAGCGCTCAAGGGCTTCACCAAGATCGTGCACAAGTTCTGCCAGGCCAACGAAGGTAACGACGCGGTCAAAGAGTTCGTTGCACCGCTGGCGGCACTGAACAAAGAGTGGGGCGAGTTGACCATGAAGGTCGGCATGGCCGCGATGAAAGACCGCGAAGAAGTCGGCGCCGCCTCGGTGGACTACCTGATGTACTCCGGCTACGCGTGCCTGGCTTATTTCTGGGCCGACATGGCGCGCCTGGCTGCCGAGAAACTGGCCGCCGGCACCAGCGAAGAGGCGTTCTACACCGCCAAGTTGCAGACTGCGCGTTTCTACTTCCAGCGCATCCTGCCGCGTACCCGCACCCACGTGGCAACCATGCTGTCGGGCGCCAACAACCTGATGGACATGAAAGAAGAAGACTTCGGCCTGGCTTACTAAGCCTTACCGGGTCCCTAAAAAACCGCCGCCTCCTTCGGGACGCGGCGGTTTTTTTTGCACTCCTGTAGGAGCGAGCTTGCTCGCGAAGGTCGCTAACGATAACGCGGGCATTCTGGATAAGCGCGGTGCCTATGGGATCTTCGCGAGCAAGCTCGCTCCTACAGAAGGCGCGCATAAAAAACCGCAGTAAGGCACTCAGGGATTGCAACCCGCTGCCGTTACAGTGATGGCAATGTGATACATGCCCGGTCGGTTGTGCTTAACTGACCGCTTAGAGGCACAGTGCCATTATTTGTTTGCGGGTCGGAGTTTTACCCTTGTCACGCGTGTCCGCTGTACGTTTCAGCCATTTCCTCCCTTCGCTGCTGCTGTTGCTGGCCGGGCTTTCGGCTGCGTACGTCAAGGACCTCAGCGTCTTCTTCACCTCTCTGTTCAACGTGCTGCCCACCCTGGTCCTGCTGCTCGGCGGTGCCTACTGCGCGGTGTATCGACGCCAGCGTGAACTGTTCCTGATGGTCACGGTGTACGTCGCCTATTTCCTGCTGGATACCCAGACCGACTTCTACCGTGACAACGGCCGCGTGCGTGAAGACGCTGCGGTGGTGTTCCACCTGTGCTGCCTGCTGTTGCCCTTGCTGTTCAGCATCTATGCGCTGTGGCAGGAAAAGACCCATCTGTTCCGTGACTTCGTCGCCCGCTGCGCGGTGCTGCTGGCGGTGGGCAGTGTGGCGCTGGCCCTGGAGCAAAGCTTCCCCCAGGCCTTGCTGGGCTGGTTGGCGGAGATTCGCTGGCCGATGCTGCACGGCGCGTGGATGAGCCTGATCCAACTCTCGTACCCGATGTTCCTGATTGGTTTCCTCACCCTGGCCGCCCAATACTGGTACCAGCCGCGCCCGCTGCACGCCGCACAACTGGTGGGGTTGCTGGGCATGTTCTGGATGTTGCCGCAAACGTTCATCTTGCCGTTCACCCTCAACATCATGTGCAGCCAGGTGATGTTGATGATCGCTGCGGGGGTGGCGCACGAGGCGTATCAAATGGCGTTTCGTGATGAGCTCACCGGCTTGCCGGGGCGCCGTGCGCTCAACGAGCGTATGCAGCGGCTGGGGCGTAACTATGTGCTGGCGATGAGCGACGTCGATCACTTCAAGCGTTTCAATGACACTCACGGCCACGACGTCGGTGACCAGGTGCTGCGCCTGGTGGCGAGCAAGTTGTCCAAGGTCAACGGTGGTGGGCGGGCCTACCGTTACGGCGGTGAAGAGTTTGCCGTGGTGTTTGCCGGCAAGACTCTGGATGAGTGCATGCCGCACCTGGAGGAGATCCGCGAGATCATCGCCAGCTACGACATCAAGTTGCGCAACCCGGACCGTCCCCAGGACGACCATCAAGGCCGCCAACGCCGTGCGGGCAGCGGAGCATCCAGTGTGTCGGTGACGGTAAGCATCGGCGTGGCCGAGCGCCAGGCCGAGCAGCGCAGCCCCGACGAGGTGCTCAAGTCCGCCGACCAGGCGTTGTACGCCGCCAAGGGCGCGGGGCGTAATTGTGTGGTCGCGGCCGGGCAAACCCGCCGTGGCGCAGTGCGCATGCAAAGCGCTGCCGGTTGAGTAATGGCGCCGTATTCAGCAGCGCTACAGTGATTGTCCACGGCCATGGCCGGCAGTAGGTTAACCCTATCTGCTGCCGGAGACATCGCCATGCCTGAGTACAAAGCTCCCCTGCGCGACATGCGCTTTCTGATCGACACCGTATTCGATTTCCACGGCCACTACGCGGCCCTGGGCGCCACGGATGCCAGCCCGGACATGGTCAGTGCGATCCTCGAAGAAGGCGCCAGGTTCTGCGAAAACGTCCTCGCGCCGCTCAATCGCAGCGGCGATGAAGAGGGCTGCCATTTCGATAATGGCGTGGTGACCACCCCCAAAGGCTTCAAGCAAGCCTTCGCCCAGTATGTGGAAGGCGGCTGGCATGGTGTGGCGGCAGACCCGGCCTACGGTGGCCAGGGCTTGCCCCATTCCCTGGGCCTGGTGCTGAGCGAGATGATCGGCTCCAGCAACACCTCCTGGGGCATGTACCCGGGCCTGACCCACGGCGCGATGTCGGCGATCCACGCTCACGGCACCGACGAACAGAAAGCCACTTACCTGAGCAAACTTACCGCCGGCGAATGGACCGGCACCATGTGCCTGACCGAAGCCCACTGCGGCACCGACCTGGGCTTGATCAAGACCCGCGCCGTGCCGCAGGCAGACGGCAGTTATGCGGTCACCGGCAGCAAGATCTTCATCTCGGCCGGCGAGCACGACATGAGCGCCAATATCATCCACTTGGTGCTGGCCAAACTGCCGGACGCACCGGCGGGCACCAAGGGCATCTCATTGTTTATCGTGCCCAAGTTCCATGCCGACTCCGGCGAGCGCAATGCGGTGCACTGCGGCTCCATCGAACACAAGATGGGCATCAAGGCCTCGGCCACCTGCGTGCTGAACTTCGATGGCGCCAAAGGCTATTTGATTGGCGAGGCGAACAAGGGCCTCAACTGCATGTTCACCATGATGAACCACGCACGCCTGGGTACCGGCATGCAGGGCCTGTGCAACGGCGAGGCGAGCTTCCAGGGCGCGATCAAATACGCTAATGATCGCCTGCAAATGCGTTCGTTGACCGGCGCCAAGGCCCCGGAAAAAGCCGCCGACCCGATCATCGTGCACGCCGATGTCCGTCGCATGTTGCTGACCATGAAAGCCTTCAACGAAGGCAACCGCGCCTTGACCTACTTCACCGCGCAACTGCTCGATACCGCGCATCTGGGCAGCGACGCCGGGCAACGCCAGGAAGCCGAGGACCTGTTGGCCTTCCTCACCCCGATCTGCAAAGCCTTCATGACCGAAACCGGGCTGGAGGTGACCAACCACGGCATGCAGGTATTCGGTGGCCATGGCTATATTCGTGAGTGGGGCATGGAGCAACTGGCCCGTGACGCACGTATCGCCCCGATCTATGAAGGCACCAACGGCATCCAGGCTCTGGACCTGCTCGGGCGCAAGGTGCTGGGCAGCCAGGGCAAGTTGCTGCGCGGGTTTACCAAGATTGTGCATAAGTTCTGCGCGGCCAATGCCGAGCATGCGCAGCTCAAGGCCCAGGTGGCGCAACTCAATGAGCTGAACCAGCAATGGGGCGAACTGACCCTGAAGGTCGGCACGGCGGCGATGAAAAACCCTGACGAAGTGGGCGCGGCGGCGATGGATTACCTGATGTACAGCGGTTACATCATCCTCGCCTACCTGTGGTTGCGCATGGCGATCGCGGCGCACGCCCAGGATGACCAAGGATTTGCCCAGGCGAAGCTTGCGACCTGCGACTTTTATTTCAAGCGCCTGTTGCCGCGTACGGCCATGCACCGCGCTGCGGTGGAGGCAGGGAGCGAATGCCTGATGAGTCTCCCAGCCGACGCTTTCTCCTTGTAGGAGCGAGCTTGCTCGCGAAGAACTTCAACGATTCGCGCACGCCTGGTTTAGCGGGGTGTTCTTGAGTTTTTCGCGAGCAAGCTCGCTCCTACAGTGTGACTTATAAATACTTAATGGTCACGAACGGACCCTATGTGTCTGAAAAGTTGTTCGGGTACACTCGGCGTCTGTAAAACCGATCCTATCGAATCACTTTTCACGTTCTCACGAGGTTTGCCATGGCTGATTACAAAGCGCCGTTGCGTGATATGCGCTTCGTCCTCAACGAAGTTTTTGAGGTCGCTAATACTTGGGCCCAGTTACCGGCATTGGCAGACAGCGTTGACGCCGAAACCGTCGAGGCGATCCTGGAGGAGGCCGGTAAGGTCACCGCCAAATCCATCGCCCCATTCAGCCGCGGCGGCGATGAGCAAGGCTGCCACTGGGCAGACGGCGCCGTCACGACCCCCGACGGTTTCCCCCAGGCCTACAGCACCTACGCCGAAGGCGGCTGGGTAGGCGTGGGCGGCGACCCGACCTACGGCGGCATGGGCATGCCCAAGGCCGTGTCGGCGCAGGTTGAAGAGATGATCAACTCGTCGAGCCTGGCTTTCGGCCTGTACCCGATGTTGACCTCCGGCGCCTGTGTATCGATCAACACCCACGCCAGCGAAGAGCTCAAGGCCACCTACCTGCCGAAGATGTATTCCGGTGAGTGGGCCGGTTCCATGTGCCTGACGGAGGCCCATGCCGGTACCGACCTGGGGATGATCCGCACCAAGGCCGAGCCTCAGGCGGACGGCTCCTACAAGGTCAGCGGCACCAAGATCTTCATTACCGGTGGCGAGCACGACCTGACCGACAACATCATCCACCTGGTGCTGGCCAAACTCCCGGACGCACCGGCCGGGCCCAAGGGCATCTCGCTGTTCCTGGTACCGAAGTTTTTGGTGAATGCCGATGGCAGCCTGGGCGCGCGTAACCCGGTGAACTGCGGTTCCATTGAACACAAGATGGGCATCCAGGCCTCCGCCACCTGCGTGATGAACTTCGACGAAGCCGTGGGCTACTTGGTTGGTGAGCCCAACCGTGGCTTGGCGGCGATGTTCACCATGATGAACTATGAGCGACTGGGTGTTGGCATTCAGGGCTTGGCATCGGGCGAGCGCTCCTATCAGAACGCGATTGAATATGCCCGCGACCGCCTGCAAAGCCGCTCCCCGCTAGGCGCGCAGGCCAAGGACAAGCCGGCAGACCCGATCATCGTGCATCCGGATGTGCGTCGCATGTTGCTGACCATGAAGGCGGCGAACGAAGGCGGCCGGGCGTTCTCCACCTACGTGGCGACGCAGTTGGACATCGCCAAGTTCAGCGACGATGCGCAGGCCCGCGAGCGTGCCGATAACCTGGTGGCGTTGTTGACCCCGGTTGCCAAGGCGTTCCTCACTGACCTGGGCCTGGAAACCACCGTGCTCGGCCAGCAGGTATTTGGCGGCCACGGTTACATCCGCGAGTGGGGCCAGGAGCAGTTGGTGCGTGATGTGCGCATCACCCAGATCTACGAAGGCACCAACGGCATTCAGGCCTTGGACCTGATGGGCCGCAAGATCGTCGGCAGCGGCGGTGCGTTCTATACCTTGTTCGCCGATGAGATCCGCCAGTTCATCGCCGCATCGGGCCCTGAGTTGGCCGAATTCACTAAGCCGCTAAGTGCGGCTGTGGATAACTTGGATGAGCTGACAACCTGGGTGCTGGACCGCGCCAAGAGCAACGCCAATGAAATCGGCGCGGCCTCGGTGGAATACCTGCATGCGTTCGGCTACATGGCCTATGCCTATATGTGGGCGCGCATGGCCAAGGCGGCGTTGGGCAAAGAGGGCGAAGAGGATTTCTACGCCAGCAAACTGGGAACTGCACGGTTCTACTTTGCCCGTCTGTTGCCGCGTATCCACTCGTTGAGTGCGTCGGTAAAAGCCGGTAGCGAATCACTGTTCCTGATGGATGAAGCCCTGTTTTAAGGGCGGGGAGGGCGTGTAAGCATTCTCTTACATGACGTGCTGCTAATCGTCCTCTATCGCCACATTGGATCCACGGCTAATCTACTTCACATGGACGTCGCGCAGGAAGCGCAAAGCAACAACACGGACACGTAGGATTCTGCCAGGACGGCGGAGTGAAATGGATGTCAGGGAAACAGTCTGCAAAGCCCCGCTTCGGCGGGGTTTTCTTTTGCCCGCGAAAAAGTCAGGCGCTTGCCGGCGGGGCATTCATCACGTCTTCCAGCAGGGTGCGCAGCAACGCCACCGTCGCCTGCTGGCGTTGCACATCGCGACACACCAACCCGACTTTCAGCGCTACCCTGGGCTCGCTCAAGGGTTTCCACAGCAGCGCCTTGCTGTTGTGTTCGTCCTGGGAGCGCCCGGGCAGCACCGTCGCCAAGCGGGTGTGAGGCAGGCTGTCGAGAATGCCCAGCATGGTATTGAGCTCCGCCTGCACTTGCGGACGCCGCCCGAGGTTAGACAGTTGGCCTTGCCAGATCTGCCGAACCTGAAACTCCTCCCCTAGCAGCAACATCGGTAATTCGGCGGCTTGTTTGAGCGAGACCTTCTTGAACTCGCGCAACGGATGGTCCTCGGGAATCACCACTTTCAACTCGTCTTCATACAGCAGCACGCCATGCAGGCCCGGTTGACGGGGTGGCAGGTAGCTGATGCCGATATCGAGTGAGCCGTTGAGCAACCGCCGTTCAATCTCAAGCCCGGTCAGCTCGTAGATTTGCACCACCAAATGGGGCTGGGCTTTGCGCACGCGCTCAAGCATCTGCGGTACCAGGCTGGTGTGCACGGTTTGCAGCACGCCGATGGCCAGGGTGCGCATGGCCTGGCCCTTGAAGTTGCGCAGCGCCTCGACGGCTTGTTGCATGCCATCAATCAGCGGCAACGCATGGTTGTATAGGGTGTGGGCCGCCAGGGTTGGCAACAGGCGCTTGCTGCTGCGTTCGAACAGGCTGACGTCGAGGTTCTGTTCCAGTTGGCGAATCTGTTGCGACAGCGCTGGCTGGGAGATCGACAGACGCTCCGCGGCACGGCCTACGTGGCCTTCCTCATACACCGCGACGAAATAACGCAGTTGCTTGAAATCCATAAGGTTTGCTTATCGAAAAAGCTGGAAAATCGAAATGGCCGCTGGCCCCCGAGGCGCCTAGTCTAGCGCCTATTCGCAGGGCTTACAGGGCCGGATCGGACAATGAACAGCGTTTTTGTTGATAGCGTTTACATAGGCAAGGCAAAAAATCTGAAGGCCTCATTGGCCGGCGGTATCGACCAAGGTCAGGTTGCCAGCGGAGGTGAAGTGTGAACTTGTTCCGTCGCTTCGCGCCGAGTCTGGATGACCTGGTTGTGCATGCCCCGCGTACAGAGGTTTCCAGCCAGTGCCTGATGCCCACTGTGGCGCGCCCGCCCCAAGTATTTGTGCAGGGGCAGGGCTCCTGGCTTTCGGACGCTGACGACCGCGCCTATCTGGATTTCAGTCAAGGCGGTGGTGCCAACAGCCTGGGCCACAGTCCCCAGGCCGTGCGCGACGCTATTGCCGAACAGATGCACACCGTGATCAACCCCGGCCTGGGCTTGCACAACCGTGCGCAACTGGACCTCGTCGACCGTCTGTGCCACCACACCGGCAGTGATCAGGCCTACTTGCTCAACACGGGTGCCGAAGCCTGTGAAGCGGCGATCAAGCTGGCACGTAAGTGGGGCCAACGGCATCGCGGTGGCGCTTACCACATCATCACCGTGAGCAATGGCTGTCATGGCCGTAGCTTGGGGGCGATGTCGGCGTCGGCTGTGGCCTGCGAAAACCGTTTCGAACCGCAGTTGCCAGGTTTCAGCCAGGTGCCGTTCAACGATCTGCCGGCCCTGCACGCAGCGGTGGATGCGCAGACCGTCGCTATCATGCTGGAGCCGATCCAAAGCGGCGGCGCTGTCATCCCCGCGACAGAGCATTACCTCAAGGGCGTCGAACGCCTGTGTCGTGAGTTGGGGATCCTGCTGATCTTCGACGAAGTGCAAACCGGCGTGGGCCGCTGCGGCAGCTTGCTGGCCGAACAGCAATACGGCGTGCGCGCCGACATCATTGCCCTGGGCAAAGGCCTCGGCGGGGGCGTGCCCCTGGCGGCGCTGCTGGCGCGTGGCACTGCCTGTTGCTTCGAGCCGGGCGAGCTGGACGGTACGCATCATGGCAATGCGCTAATGGCATCTGCGGGTATCGCGTTACTCGACGCTGTATTGGCGAACGGCTTTCTCGAGCATCTGCGCGAATCCGGCTTGTACCTGGCAGAAGGCCTTGCCCGTCTGGCCTACCGTTACGGCCATGGGCCCTTGCGCGGCAACGGGCTGCTTTGGGGCCTGACACTGTCGGACGATTGCGCCGCAGCAGTGGTCAAGGCCGCGCTGCACGAAGGCCTGATTCTCACCGCCTCACAACCTGACTGCCTGCGCTTTACCCCTGCGCTGAACATCAGCAAAACCCACATCGACGAAATGCTGCTGCGGCTTGCCCGCGCCTTTTCTCGGGTGCGCACCGCTCAAGTGCAATGCCGCAAGGGCATCGCCGTTTGACCCCAGTTTCCTGAACCGTCTCGCGGCATACGCGGCGCCTCCAGCCTGATTCTTTTGGCTGGGGGCGTTTTTTTGTGTGGGTCATTCTGGTATGAAACGATGGCTGGAGATTCTGGCCTGAGATGGCCCAATGCCAGAATCCACTGAACCCTCACGAACCGCCAAGGTCGATTAGCTACACGGCTCACACGAGCCGATTTTCTGGAGCTGACCCATGGACATTATTCGTATCATCATCGCCATTCTGCTGCCGCCATTGGGTGTGTTCCTGCAAGTAGGCTTCGGCGGTGCCTTCTGGCTAAATATCCTGCTGACCCTGTGCGGTTACTTCCCGGGCATCATCCACGCGGTGTACATCATCGCCAAGCGTTGAGGCCCTCAGCCTTTTGCAATGAGCCTGGAGTTGCGCTCATTGCGAAAGGCAAGTTGCTCGATGGTCTGGGTGGCCTGTTCGGCCTCTTCCCGCGCCTGAAGGATGATGCCGTGCTGCTCGGATTTGCTGCATACCGGGTCGGCGTTGCTGGCGTCACCGGTGAGCATGAAGGCCTGGCAACGGCAGCCGCCGAAGTCTTTTTCTTTTTCGTCGCATGAACGGCACGGCTCGGGCATCCAGTCGTAGCCACGAAAGCGATTGAAGCCAAACGAGTCGTACCAGATGTGCTGCATGCTGTGGTCGCGCACATTGGGAAACTGCACGGGCATCTGCCTTGCGCCGTGACAAGGCAGGGCGGTGCCGTCGGGCGTGACTGTCAGGAAGATGCTGCCCCAGCCGTTCATGCAGGCTTTGGGGCGCTCCTCGTAATAATCCGGTGTCACGAAAATCAGCTTGCACGGGTGGCCTTCGGCTTCCAGCTTGGCGCGGTACTCATTAGTGATGCGTTCGGCGCGCACCAACTGCTCGCGGGTGGGCAGCAAGCCCACGCGATTGAGCTGCGCCCAACCGTAGAACTGGCAGGTGGCGAGCTCGACGAAATCCGCTTCCAGCGCAATGCACAGCTCGATGATGCGGTCGATCTTGTCGATATTGTGCCGATGGGTGACGAAGTTCAGCACCATCGGGTAGCCGTGGGCTTTTACCGCTCGGGCCATTTCGAGTTTTTGCGCGAAGGCTTTTTTCGAGCCGGCCAGCAGGTTGTTCACCTGCTCGTCACTGGCCTGGAAGCTGATCTGGATATGGTCCAGGCCGGCTTTCTTGAAGTCGCTGATTTTTTGCTCGGTGAGGCCAATGCCCGAGGTGATCAGGTTGGTGTAGAAACCCAGCTTGCGCGCCTCGCCGATCAGTTCGGCCAGGTCCTGGCGCACCAGCGGCTCACCGCCGGAAAACCCTAGCTGCGCGGCGCCCATTTCACGGGCTTCGCGAAAAACCTTGATCCATTGTTCGGTGCTCAGCTCCTTGCCCTGCTCGGCGAAATCCAGCGGGTTGGAGCAATACGGGCACTGCAACGGGCAGCGATAGGTCAGCTCGGCCAGCAGCCACAGCGGCAGGCCGATGGCGGGTTTCTCAGGCAAGAGTGATCCAGTGCTCAGCACGGGCGACCTCCATGAATTGCTCGATGTCGTCACCCAGCTCCGGTACGCCGGGGAACTGCTTGTCCAGCTCGGCAATGATGGCCGCCACGTCGCGCTCGCCGTCGATCAGGCCGCCGATCAATGCGGCGCTGTCGTTGAGCTTGATCATGCCTTCGGGGTAGAGCAGAACATGGCCTTTCTGTGCAGGCTCGTACTGGTAGCGATAGCCCTGGCGCCAGGTCGGTTTTTTGCTGCGATCAAAGCTCATAGGGTGATCCCTTTATGCCATACCCGCTGCTCGGTCACGCTGTGGTAGGGCGGGCGTTTGAGTTCGTAGGCCATGCTCATGGCGTCCAGCATGCTCCACAGGATGTCCAGTTTGAACTGGAGAATTTCCAGCATGCGCTCCTGCCCCTCGCGGGTGGTGTAGTGCTGCAGGGTGATCGCCAAGCCGTGTTCCACATCGCGCCGGGCCTGGCCCAGGCGTGTGCGGAAGTACTCGTAACCGGCCGGGTCGATCCACGGGTAATGCTGGGGCCAGCTGTCGAGGCGCGACTGGTGGATTTGCGGCGCGAACAGCTCGGTCAATGAGCTGCTGGCGGCCTCTTGCCAGCTGGCGCGGCGGGCGAAGTTGACATAGGCGTCCACGGCGAAGCGCACGCCGGGTAGCACCAGCTCTTGAGAGCGCAATTGGTCGGGGTCCAGACCTACAGCCTGGCCCAGGCGCAGCCAGGCTTCGATACCGCCGTCTTCCCCAGGCGCGCCGTCGTGGTCGAGCAGGCGCTGGATCCATTCGCGACGGATTTCACGGTCTGGGCAGTTGGCCAGGATCGCCGCGTCTTTCAGCGGGATATTCACCTGATAGTAGAAGCGATTGGCGACCCAGCCCTGGATCTGCTCACGGCTGGCGCGGCCTTCGTACATCGCCACATGGTAGGGGTGATGGATATGGTAGAAGGCGCCCTTGGCGCGCAGGGCCGCTTCGAACTCAGCCTTGCTCAACGGTGTGTCGGTCATTTCGAATGCTCCTACAATTCAATGCTCATGCCGTCGTAAGCCACTTCGACATTGCGCCGCACCAGCTCCGCTCGCTCGGGAGAG
This sequence comes from Pseudomonas sp. FDAARGOS_380, assembly GCF_002591235.1. NCBI lineage: Bacteria > Pseudomonadati > Pseudomonadota > Gammaproteobacteria > Pseudomonadales > Pseudomonadaceae > Pseudomonas > Pseudomonas sp. FDAARGOS_380. Next base: position 2,469,079 of record NZ_CP023969.1, read on the forward strand.
TCCTCATCGAGGATCGGATTGGTGTTGTTGATGTGGATAAGCACTTTGCGCTGCTGGGGCAGTTGCTCGAGCACTTCAAGCATGCCGCCGGGGCCGTTCTGGGCCAGGTGGCCCATCTCACGCCCGGTGCGGGTGCCGACGCCACGGCGCTGCATTTCGTCGTCGTCCCACATCGTGCCGTCGACCAGCAGGCAGTCACTGCCGGCCATGATGTCCAACAGCGGCGCGTCGACCTTGCCCAGCCCAGGGGCGTAGAACAATTTGCCGCCGGTGCGCAGGTCTTCGACGATCAGGCCGATGTTGTCACCGGGGTGCGGGTCGAAGCGGTGTGGCGAATAGGGCGGTGCGGCGCTGCGCAACGGCAGCGGGGTGAAGCGCAGGTTGGGGCAGGCCGGGATGGTGAAGCTGGCGTCCAGCTCGATGCGGTTCCAGGCCAGGCCACCGTTCCAGTGGGTCAGCATGGTGAACAACGGGAAACCGGTGCTCAGGTCTTCGTGGACCATGTCGGTGCACCACACCTGATGCGGGCAGCCTTCGCGCAGGCTCAGCAGGCCGGTGGTGTGGTCGATCTGGCTGTCCATCAGGATGATTGCGCTGATGCCGGTATCGCGCAGGGCGCGGCCCGGTTGCATGGGCGCAAAACCCTGCAATTGCGCGCGGATATCCGGTGAGGCATTGCAGAGCACCCAGTTCACGCCATCGTCGGAGATCGCGATGGACGACTGGGTACGCGCGTGGGCCCGCAGGATGCCATCGCGAAAACCTGCGCAGTTCACGCAGTTGCAGTTCCACTGCGGGAAGCCACCGCCGGCGGCGGAACCTAGAATCTGGACAAACATGATCGCTCCATCAAGCACAGCTCAAAACAAAAACGCCCCGGGCGAACCGAGGCGTTGTATCACTCAGCCAATCAACGGCTGGCGAAGTACATGGTGACTTCGAAACCAATACGCAGATCAGTGTAAGCAGGTTTGGACCAGGTCATATTCTTACTCCTATCAAGGGATGGGACGTTCACTACCAAGTAATACATATAGTCCACCTCCCATTGGAGATGTTCAGATATTGCTGCGCAATGTTACGCAATTTTATTCAAGTTAGCGCTGTCTCGGTGGAGAAAGCCTGTTGCAGGGTTGGCAATGATCACGGCGCTGCTTGCCAGTCGTCGTTGATACGCGGCCCGTTGGCCACGCAACGCCAGCCGCCTGCAGCGTCATTGAGTTGCTGCGCGGCGTGCTGCACATCTTCGCGCGTGCATTGTTGAATCAACGCTTGAAGCTGATCCAGATAACCCGACGAATGACCTGCCAGATGCGCATGCCAGAGCAACTCGGCAGCTTCGTTGATGGGCAGCGTCTGGGCCGAGAACTGCTGCGCGAGGGCCTGGTTACCCAAGTCGGGGCAGCGCGCGATCAACGACGGCAGTTGCCCGAGGAAGGCCTGCAACTGTTCGACGATGCCGTCCAGGGAAGTGCTGGGAGATTGCACCCCGAACAGCAGGCCGGTTTGGCCGTTGATCTGTCGGATGCCGCTGAACACGGCGTAGCCGATTTGCAGTTCGACTCTCAGGCGCTGGTAGAACGGCCCCTGGAGCACGTGCCCGAGTAACCGCCAGTTGGCTTCATCGGCGAGGGTTTGCGTCGGCGTTGGGCAAAATAGCAGTAGCGCCGCTTCGCTGGATTCGGTGCTGACTGTGTGCCAGCGCTTTTGTCCGTCAAGGGGCTGAGGTGTGAAAGGCATAGTTGCCGGTTGCCCCGGCAGCCGGGCGGCTGCGGCTTTGATTGCGGCTTCACAGGCGGCGGGCAGACCTGCGCCCAGCCCCTGCCAACGTGCAGTGGCCCATGACGCTGTCGTCCCCAGAGGCTCGGGCTGAACACCGGCACAGCAAGCAGGCAACGCCTTGAGCAGTTCCCGGATGGCCATCGTCGGCGCGGGCGCAGGCGACGGTTCATCCGAGCCAATCAGGCACCGCGCCAACACTTCGAGCACCGCCGGCATGGGCTCATGAAGGCCGTGCATCTTCACCTGCCAGTCAGTGGCGATCGTTTCGCAAGACAACTCGACGCCCGCCTGCCGTGCCTGTTCGCACAGCGGCCGCAACAGGCTTTCCAGCCCTGTGGGTACCGCCGAGTCAAACCGCCAGTGCAGGTACAGCGCGCCTTCGCCAGTGTCCTCCGCCAACGCCTGGCTGAAGGTCAGCGCTGACAGCTCCCGTCGGCCCCGTGAGCGATCCTGGGCAAAGGTACGCAAGCCACGATGGGCGCTGGTTTGGCCGCGAATCAGGCCGGCGCGTTCGTCCTTGGCGGGTGCACGGAGAAAGGGATTGTTAGGCGGCAGTTGCCAAGGGTGGAGGGAGGCAGGCAGGTGCAGTGATTCGAGCATGGCCTTGAGGGCTGCGGCGCCTTGTTCCGAGAGGTCTTGGGCATCGTTGCGCGCCAAGGCCAGGGCGCCTTGGACCTGTTGTTGGCGAGCATTGAGCAAGGCGAATTCTTCGCGTAACGCTGTCCAGTCGCTGTGTGCGAAGAAACTCAGCCAGTCGTGCAGCAACGCTTCGATCTGTGTGGCCGGTTCGCGCTCGCTGCCGAGAGTGAAGTGGATATCCAGCACGGCTTGATCCGCAAACTGGTACAGCACGGACGCCTGCAGCGCAGTGGCCAGTCGTTGTGCTTGCAGTTCGGCGAGCAGCCCGCCGGGGGCCGAGGCGTTGAGCCAGGTGCAGAGAAACGCCAACGCTTCCCGTGGCGCGTTGCAGGTAATGACCTGATGCAGGTGTTGGCCGGCGACGTGTTGATAGCGGCGTGCCGAGCCTTGCATCAAGGCCGGTGGAGCGGCCTGCGGGTGCAATGGCCCGGGCGTCAGGTGGTCACTGAACTGCTGGGCCAAGGCCTGCAGGTCGGTCAGCGATTGTGGGCCGGCGAGGCTCAAAATCATCTGCCCGCTTTGATAAAAGTGTGCGTGAAACCCGCGCAAGGCTTGCTGAAAGGCCTCGCTTTCCACTGGCAGGCTGTCGCGGTTGCCGGCATGAAAACCGCGCAATGGATGATCCGCCGCCAAGCCTTGCAGCAGCGCCACTTGCTGTTGGGCTTTGGCATCGTCGGACCAGGCGACGAATTCCGCGTCGAGCACTTCGCGCTCACGCTGTTGATCATCGAGGGCCAGGCGTGGGTGAGTCAGCATATCCGCCAACCGCATCAGCCCGTCTGCAAACACCGGCACCGGCAGTTCAAAGAAAAACTCGGTGGTGCGCTCACGGGTGCTGGCATTGACCTGCCCACCGTGTCGCTGCACGTAGGCCATCAGCCCTTCGCCGGCTGGAAAGCGCTCGGTACCGAGAAACAACAAGTGCTCAAGAAAATGCGCCAGCCCAGGCCAAGCCAGTGGCACGTCATGGCTGCCGGCAGCCACTTGTAAAACGGCGGCGCAGCGCTTCAAGCGCGGCGCATGGCGCAGGCAAACCCGCAGGCCATTGGCGAGGGTCAGGTGAACGGGATGAGGGTGAACCGGCGCAGGCATGGGCACTTCCGAGGCGTGGGAAGTGCCTATGCTAGCAAACCCAATGGGTCAGGGCTTGTGCAGTGCGCCGTAGAGTTCGGCGCGACGGTCTTGCAGGTAGTGGTTGGCGGCTCGGGCGTCGAAGATCGATTGGCGCTCCAGAGTGCCGACGATCAAGGCTTCATCCAGGCCGGCCTGGGCAACTCGCTGGCCGTCCGGCGCGGCAATGCTGCTTTGCCCGCAGTAGTGAATCTCGTCTTCGTGCCCGCAGTAGTTGGCATAGGCCACGAAACATTGGTTTTCAAAGGCTCGTGCCCGTACGGTGACGTCGGCAACAAAGTCGAACGGCACCATATTGGCGGTGGGCACCAGGATCAGTTCGGCACCGGCCAGGGCCAGGCGGCGGGTGTTTTCCGGAAACTCCAGGTCGTAGCAAATCAGCATGCCCACCTTCCACCCGTTCAATTCCACCACCGGGAAATCATCGGGGCCGGCGCTGAACATCGAGTGATCAAGATCGCCAAACAGGTGGGTCTTACGGTAGTTGCACAGGCGCTTGCCCTGGGCGTCGATCAACTGCACGGCGTTGTAGATCTGGCCGTCGTCGGCCCGCTCCGGGTAGCCATACAGGATCGCCAGCCCGGCGCCTTGTGCCAGTTCGGCAATCGCCTGCGCCGAAGGCCCGTCCTGTGCCTCGGCCAGTGCGCCAACGGCTTCGGCGCCAATGTTATAGCCGCTGAGGTACATCTCTGGCAGCACCAGCACATCGGCGCGGTGTGCCTCATGGGCCAGCCGGTGCAGGCGCTGCAGGTTAGCGGCCACATCCAGCGGCAGCGGCGGGCATTGGTACAAGGCGACACGCATGCTCAACTCCTTATTCTGCCAGGGCGATGGGCCCTATTTCATCGAACACGTCGCCCGGGCCTGGGTTCTGCGGGTGGGTGCTGCCACCGAAGTGGGTCATGATGCCCCACACCGCGTTGAGCGAGGTTTGTACCGCGCCTTCGACCCAGGCGGGCGTCCACGATACATCATCACCCGCGATGAAGATTCCGCGTTGTTCGGCGGGCATATCCTTTTGCATGAAGTGCGCATACATCCGCTGGTTATAGCGATAGTGACCGGGCAAGGCGCCTTTGAAGGCCCCGAGGAAATGCGGATCGGCCTCCCAGGATACGGTGATCGGGTCGCCGATGATGCGCGCCTTGATGTCGACCTTGGGGTAGATCTTCTTCAGTGCATCCAGAGCCAGTTTCACCCGCTTGTCGATAGGCTGGGGCAGCATCTTCAGCGCATCGCTCATCCACGAATAGGACAAGCAGATTACCCCAGGCTTGTCGTCGCCGTTATCGAACAGGTAGGTGCCACGGGTCAGGCGGTCGGTGAGGGTCATGCTCATCAGGTCGCGACCGGTTTGCGGGTCTTTGTCTTTCCAGAATGGGCGGTCAACCATCACGAAGGTTTTCGATGACTGCATGTAGCGAGTGCGGTCCAGGGCCATCCACATTTTTTGCGAGAACAGGGTTTCGTCGCATTCGATCTGGGTGGTCAGCAGCCAGCTTTGGCAGGTGGTCAGCACTGCCGCGTATTCGCGGGTGTCGCCGTAGTTGTCGGTAACGGCGAAACGGCCATCGGCGGCGTGGGCAATGCGCTTCACGCCGGCCCGTGGCGCACCTCTATGCAGCGAGCTCAGGCTGGTACCGGCCGGCCAGTGGGCGCAGCGCTCTGGCACATGGCGCCAGATGCCCATGGGCACTTGGGCCACGCCACCGACGATCAGGTGTTGATGATCATCGCAGTTGGTCATCACCACGCGGAAGATTTCCAGCATGGAGTTGGGGAAGTCCGAGTCCCAGCCGCCGGTGCCGAAACCGACCTGGCCAAACACCTCGCGGTGGTGGAACGACAACTTGGCGAAGGCCTTGGAGGTGGCGACGAAGTCGTAGAAGGTACGGTCATCCCACAGCGGCACGAGCTTGTTCCACAGCTCCTTGAGCCGCGGCACGTCGCGGTCGCGGATTGCCTGCTGGATATCGCCGAACTGCGAACCGGCTTCCAGAGCGTCGGCCCAGGCATCGGCGACTTCCTGGAACAATGCAGGTAAATCGGAGAGTTTTTGCGCGTAGTGGGTCTGGCCTTCCAGATCGATCACGGTGCTGCCGGAAGCCGGTGTCAGCGGGTTGGGAAAGGGCTTGGTCTCCAGTCCCAGTTTGTCCACGTAATGGTAGAACGCCGTGGACGACACCGGGAACCGCATGCCGCCCAGCTCGGCGATGATGCCTTCGGCGCCTTCAAAGGCCTGCGAGCGCAAACGACCGCCCATCTTCGAGGCTTCGTACACAACGGGCTTGAGCCCGAGCTTCATCAACTCGTAGGCCGCAACCAGGCCCGCGATCCCGGCGCCGACGATCGCCACTTCGGCGCCGTGATTAGCCGCAGGAATACTGCCCAGCCCGGCGGGGTGTTCGATCCAGTCATCAAAGGCAAACGGGAAATCCGGGCCGAAGATGGTGATGGGTTTCTTGCCATCGCCCGGGTGGCGATTGGGCTTGCTGAGGGTGCTGGATGGAATGCTCATGGCTGACCTTACTGACGGCTCGGCGGGAGGGGGGCCCGTTGAGTATAGGAAAAGATGGCAGCCAGTTTAGGGAGCGTTGCGCTCGTTAATAAGACGCAATGTGTCGTCGTATTGCGCTAGTTTTAGTCAATATGACGAATATAGTGATCAGATTGGTTGTCCGCGATCCAGTTTGTTACTGAGGATGATCGAGGTGGTGGTTTTCTCTACACCGTCGACACTGCCGATCTGGTCCAGCAATTGGTCCAGTTGCTCCGGCGAATCGGTGCGCAGCCAAGCCACGTAATCGAACTTCCCACTCACCGCGCACAACTGCTGAACCTGGGCCATGGCGCTCAGCCTGCGCAACACCTCTTTGCCCGAACGGGGTTGCACGGTAATGCCCACATAAGCCTGCAACCCACCATCCGCAACGCGCTGGCCCAGGCGCACGCCGTAACCGGTGATGACCTGGGTCTTCTCCAGGCGGGCCAGACGCGACGTGACAGTGGTACGCGCGATGCCTAATTGCCGGGCGAGCATGGCCACGCTTTCACGGGCGTTGAGCTGCAGGGCGGCGATCAGTTGGCGGTCGATTTCGTCTAGGGCGGGCAAGGGGAGAGCTCCAGTGCGGGAGGGCAGTGAGCAGGCATGTTACAGGCTTGGCCCTGCTGACAAAATGATTCAGCCAGATACGCAAAAGCCGCGCAATGCGCGGCTTTTTTTGTATGGTGGGCCCAGTAGGACTCGAACCTACGACCAAGGGATTATGAGTCCCCTGCTCTAACCAACTGAGCTATAGGCCCTCAGTAGGTCGCGGATTATAACGATGGTTTGTTCACTGTGCCATCCGAAAAATCCTCATGCCGTGTACGAAGGAAGCTGGCGGCAAAAAGCTCCGGCGGCAGTGGCAGGCTGACGATGTAGCCTTGCATCTGTTCGCACCCTTCAGCCGCGAGGAATGCTTGCTGTGCCGGGGTCTCCACGCCTTCGGCGATGATGGTGAATTGCATGCTGTGGCCGAGGGCGATGATGGCGCGCACGATGGCTGCATCGTGAGGGTCGTCGGGCAAGCCGCGGACGAAGGATTGGTCGATTTTGAGGAAGTCCAGGGGCAGGCGCTTGAGGTAGCTGAGGGATGAATAACCGGTGCCGAAATCATCGATCGCCAGCTGTACGCCCAGGCGCTTGAGTTGGTGCAACACCGCCAGTGCCTCTTCGGCTTGGCTCATGATGAAGTTTTCGGTGATTTCCAGTTGCAGGCAGCCGGGTTCGAGGCGGTAATCGCGCAGCAGTTGTTCGATGCGTGACAGCAGGTTGGGGTGACGCAGTTGCGCGCCTGCGAGGTTGACCGACAGGGGGCCGAAATCCTCGAAAGCCGCTTGCCACGCATGCAGCTGTCGGCAGGCCTGTTCCAGTACCCAGTCGCCGATTTGCAGGATCGTGCCGTTCTCTTCGGCCAGGGCAATAAAGTGCTCGGGCGGGACCTCGCCCAGCGTCGGGTGATGCCAGCGGATCAAGGCTTCGGCGCCGATCAGTTGTTGGGTGACCAGGCTGCGTTTGGGTTGGTAATACAGGCTCAACTCTTCACGTTCGATGGCGCGGCGCAGTTCGTGCTCCAGCGCTACGCGTTCATTGGCCTGGGCCGTCAGGTCGCGGGTATAGCGCTCGACCCGGTTACGCCCCTTGGCTTTGGAGCGATACATCGCGGCGTCGGCATTTTTGACCAGGGTGGCCACATCGGTACCGTCTTGCGGATACAGGCTGGTGCCGATACTGGCGCTGATAAAGAACTCATGCTCGCCGGCCTGGAAGGGCGGGGTAAAGCAGTCGAGCAGTTTATTCGCCAAGTGTTGGGCGTCGCTGGCCTGTTGCAAGCCGGGCAGCAGGATGATGAATTCGTCGCCGCCCAGGCGAGCAACGGTGTCCACGTCCCGCAATTGCTCCTTGAGGCGTACCGCGATGTCTTTGAGCAGCAGGTCGCCGACCGGGTGGCCGAGGCTGTCGTTGATGTGTTTGAAGCGGTCGAGGTCGAGAAACAGCACAGCGCCCTGTTTGCCACTTTCCTGTTGGCCGTTGAGGGCGGCCTGCAGCCGGTTTTCAAACAGGGTGCGGTTGGGCAGGCCGGTCAATGGGTCGTGGTGGGCCTGATAGTCCAGGCGTGCCTGGGCCAGTTTGAGGCTGGAGATGTCGGCGAACACGGCAACGAAATGCGTAACCAAGTGCTCGCGGTTACGCACGGCACTGATGGTCAACCAACTCGGGTACACCTCGCCGTTCTTGCGGCGGTTGGAGATCTCGCCTTGCCAGTGGCCGTGGGTCGTCAACTGGTGCCACATCGCCGCATAGAACGCGCTGTCATGCAGGCCGGAGGCAAGCAGGCGCGGGGTATGGCCAAGGGCTTCAACCTCGCTGTAGCCGGTTATTTCAGTGAAGGCGCGGTTGACGGCGCTGATGTTCTGCCGTGTGTCGGTGATCAAGACGCCTTCGGCGGTACTTTCGAACACCGTGGCGGCCTGCTGCAGTTTTTCCTGCATCAACTGGCGTTCGGTGATGTCCCGGGCGATGGTCAGCATGCAATCTTCGTCGCCAATCGGCAGCGGGCGGCTGGACACTTCGCACAGGCGAATCTGGCCGTCGGCACGACGGATATGGCAGATGAAATCGCGGACAAAACCGTCGCGCTGCATCAATTCCAGCATGTGCTTGCGTTCGTTGAGGTCGACCCAGATGCCCAGGTCGAGGGCTGATTGGTCGAGTGAAGAGGCGCTGGTGAAGCCGGTCAGGTGGCTGAAACCCTCGTTTACTTCGATCAGCAGGCCGTCGCTCTGGCGGCTCAGCAGCAAGCCATCGGGGGAGGCATGGAAGGCTTTGGCAAACTTTTCTTCGGAGGTTTGCAGTCGCTGTTGGGTTTCCTTGAGCTGGGTGATATCCCGCACCACCACCACCAAGGCTTCGGTGGTGTCGAGTTGGAACGGCTCGGCTGAGATCAGCCCGGTAAAGGCCTGGCCATTGCTGCGCAGAAAGGGCATTTCCAGGTTGCGGATGCTGGTGGTCTGTACTCGTTGCAGCAAATCCGGGCCGCCCCCTTGAATACCCCATATATTCAGGTCGGGGGCGGTTTTGCCCACCACCTCGTCGGCGCGCAGGCCAATCTGGTCCTCGAATGCCTTGTTGACCTCCAGCAGGCAGCCATCAGACAACCGGGCAATCACCAGAATGTCGGGGCACTGCTGAAACACCGAGGCAAATTTCTGCTCGGACAGTTGCAGGGCTTCTTCGGTGCGCTTGGCTTCGCTGATGTCGATCATCAGGCCGCGCAGCACCGGCTCATGGCCGTGTTCGATCAGGCTGACAATGTCACGTACCCACAGGCAGCGGCCATCAGCGGTTATGACCCGGTAATCAATGCTGTGATCACGATTGGCACGGGTTTCCCGATAGCAATAGGCCTCGGCACGGGTCAGGTCGGCGGGGTGGATGATGTTGCGCCAGAAACCTGGAATCAGCCAATGGGCGCGGGGATAGCCGAGCAGCTCTTCAGCATGGGGCGACACGTAGCTGTAGGTGAAGTCGCTGATGCTTGCTTCCCAGGCGATGGCGGACAAGCTCTCCACCAGGCCGCGATAGTGGTACTCGCTGCTACGCAATTCTTGCTCAAGGGCGACCCGGCGGGAAATTTCCGAGCTGAGCCGGCGATTGATCCGAATGACGATTGCCAGCACCGTGCTCAATAGCAGCACCGCTGGCAGGCCGTACGTGAGCAGGTCAGCCCAGAAGGTGCGGTGATCGGTGAAACTACCGACCCAGTGTTGCTGGATCGCATCAGTTTCGGCTGAACTGAGGTCGGCGAGGACTTTGTCCAAGATGCCCACCAGGATTTTCTCATCCCGCGGCACGCCCATTGCCAGTTGGTAGCGGTAGGGCGTTTCGCCGCTGACGTACAGGCCGTCGAGCTTGAGTTGGCGCAGGCTCCAGACGCTGGAGGCCAGGTCGCCGACTACGGCATCCACTTCATCGGTGGCCAGGGCTTGCAGCGTCGAACTGACGTTGGGCATCGCCACCAGATTCAGGTCCGGATGGTGGGTACGCAGCAGTTCATGGGGCGCGTAGTTTTCCACCACGGCAATTTTCAGCCCGTACAAATCCTTGAGGCTGCGGGGTTTCGCGCCACCTTCATGGGCCAGGATGACGATGGGAAAGTCGAGATAGGGGCGTGTGAAGGCCAGGAAATTCTGGCGTTCGGGGGTGGACATGATGCCAGGCAGCAGGTCGAGCTGGTTATTGCGGGCTTGTTCAAGCACCGCGGTCCAGTTAACTGGTTCGATCAGTTTGATTCGAACGCCCAGACGGTCCTGGAGTAGGCGTACGTAATCGGCCGCCAGGCCCTGATATCGGCCATTTTCATCGCGATATTCAAACGGTGGCCAGGACGCATCCACGCCTAGGCGCAGCTCCTGATGGTCCGCCAACCAGCTACGCTCATCATCCGTAAGAGTCAACGCGCCAGCCGTTGCGGTCCAGGTCAGCAGCGACAGCAGTATCACGGTCGGCAATCTGGGCATAACGGTCTCGTTATGGCACGGGGAATGTCTCGAGTGTAGACGGGCATTGCGGGGGCGGGGTGATGCGGGGCAGTTAATCTGTGGAAAGCGGTCGGTAGAAAGCAAAACCCCCGGCCTGGGCCGGGGGTTCTGGTATCACTCGTCGAGGAAGGAGCGCAGATGCTCGCTTCGCGTCGGGTGGCGCAACTTGCGCAGCGCCTTGGCTTCGATCTGACGGATCCGCTCACGGGTCACGTCAAACTGCTTACCGACTTCCTCAAGGGTGTGGTCGGTATTCATGTCGATGCCGAAACGCATGCGCAGTACCTTGGCTTCACGGGCAGTGAGGCCGGACAGTACGTCGCGAGTCGCTTCTTTCAAGCTCTCAACAGTGGCGACATCGATTGGCGACTGCATGGTCGAGTCTTCGATGAAGTCACCCAGATGGGAGTCTTCGTCATCACCAATCGGCGTTTCCATGGAGATCGGCTCTTTAGCGATCTTCAATACCTTGCGGATTTTATCCTCAGGCATCTCCATGCGTTCACCCAGCTCTTCCGGGGTCGGTTCGCGACCCATTTCCTGCAACATCTGCCGGGAAATACGGTTGAGCTTGTTGATGGTCTCGATCATGTGCACCGGAATACGGATGGTGCGGGCCTGGTCGGCGATCGAGCGAGTGATCGCCTGACGGATCCACCAGGTGGCATAAGTCGAGAACTTGTAGCCGCGACGGTATTCGAACTTGTCCACCGCCTTCATCAAGCCGATGTTGCCTTCCTGGATCAGATCAAGGAATTGCAGGCCACGGTTGGTGTACTTCTTGGCGATGGAGATCACCAGACGCAAGTTCGCTTCAACCATCTCTTTCTTCGCGCGGCGGGCCTTGGCCTCACCGATCGACATGCGACGGTTGATGTCTTTGATTTCTGCAATCGTCAGGCCGGTTTCGGTCTCAAGCGCGGTCAGCTTCTGCTGGCAACGGATGATATCGGGCTGCAGGCGGCCGATGGCTTCGGCGTATTTCGCCTTGCCCTTGGCCAGTGCGTCGCTCCAGCTTTCGTCAACTTCGTTGCCCGGGAACTGGCGCAGGAAATCGGTACGCGGCATGCGCGCATCACGCACACAGAGCTGCATGATTGCACGCTCTTGGGCACGCAGACGCTCAAGGGCACTGCGAACACGCTCAACCAGGCCTTCGAACTGCTTGGGCACCAGCTTGATCGGCATGAACAGCTCAGCCAGGGCCACCAGCTCGGCAATCGCCTGCTTGTTGCCACGACCGTGCTTTTTCAGGGCCTTGCGGGTGATTTCCATTTGATCGGAAACCGCACCGAAGCGCTGGGCAGCGATAACCGGGTCTGGACCGCTTTCGGCTTCTTCTTCGTCGTCGCTGCTTTCAGCTTCGTCGTCGTCGGTGTCGTCGTCCGCTTTTGCGGCTTTCGCATCAACAGGCGGCGGCACTTCGGCGGCAGGCGGCGCAATGCCGTCGTCCGGGTCGATATAACCGCTCAGGACGTCGGACAGGCGACCACCTTCGGTGGTGACGCGGGTGTACTCGGAGAGAATGTGGTCAACCGTGCCAGGGAAGTGCGCAATTGCGCCCATCACTTCACGGATGCCCTCTTCGATACGCTTGGCGATTTCGATTTCGCCTTCGCGTGTCAGCAGCTCGACGGTACCCATTTCGCGCATATACATGCGCACCGGGTCTGTCGTGCGGCCGATATCGGTCTCTACTGCAGCCAGCGCGGCAGCAGCTTCCTCAGCGGCGGCCTCGTCGGTATCAGCGTCGGCCAGCATAAGGGAATCCTTATCTGGCGCGACTTCGAATACGTTGATCCCCATGTCGTTAATCATGCGGATGATGTCTTCCACCTGCTCAGGATCTGAAATATCCTCAGGCAGGTGGTCGTTGACCTCCGCGTAAGTCAGGTAACCCTGCTCACGACCAAGAAGTATCAACTCTTTGATACGAGACTGCTGTTGCGCTTTTCCGGACATAACACCCTATCCACTGAAGGTCTTGGCGGGCAAAAAACAAGCCGAGGATTATACCCGAGCTATGACCTCACACGCCAGCTGAGGTCGGGTTTGATGCGTAAACATTCTGTTTTAAGAGGTCGCGCATCTGTTTTGCTATCTGAATTTGCTCTTCAGCCGATAATCCCGGCTGCCTCGCTCTCTTGATAAGTTCGTCGAGGGTCTGAGTGTGTTGACCCGCGGATAACCTATTAATGGTGTCTAAAAACTGTTGTTCAAGGTTGTCGCCGTCAATTAGCCACTCCTTTTCCGCCAGTGCCCGCAATAAACGGCCCTGTTCCGTGCCATGCCAGCGAGCCATCAACTGAATTGAGTTTAGCTTAGGGTTTTTCTGCACGGCTTCGATCAGTGCAATAAGCACCTGGGCGTAGGTGTTGCTCTCGTTGGCAAAATGGTCGGCGCTTTCAACCTTACCGGCCAATTGCGGGTGGTGAATCAATGTGCGCAGTGCAATCAGTGTGGGGGCTTCCACCGCTACGGGTGTGCGTGGCGCGTAGGCTTCATCGCGATCACCGCGTTTGCCGTTTTTGCTCCAGGGCTTTTTGTCCCACTTCTTGCCGCCGGCGCCGGGTTTCTTCGGCGTCCACTCCTGCTGGGGCGCGAAGGCCTCCTGAGGTTGGTGAAAGTCAGCGTAGTCCGGCATGGCGTCGTAATCCATGCCGGGGTCGTAGGTTGGCGGCGCATCCTGCGGGGCGCTGTGCACCAGCTGGCTTACGGCTTCGCCGCTCAAACCGGTGATCTCCAGCAGGCGCTGACGCATCAGCGTGCGCAAGTTGGCGCCCGGGACTTTATCGATCAGCGGCGCCGCAAGGGTGGCCATATGGGCCTTGCCTTCGAGGGAGCGCGGGTCGGCCTCTTCGGTCAGTTGCTGGAAAAAATAATCCGCCAGCGGCTGTGCATGTTGATTGATGCGTGCGCGGAACGCGTCGGTACCTTCGGAACGCACCAGGGTGTCCGGGTCTTCGCCTTCGGGCAGGAACAGGAAGCGTGCGCGGCGGCCATCCTGCAGGCTCGACAGCGTGGCTTCGAGCGCGCGCCAGGCGGCGTTGCGGCCAGCCTGGTCGCCGTCGAAGCAAAACAGCACGCTGGGCACGACGCGAAACAGGCGCTTCAAATGTTCTTCGCTGGTGGCGGTGCCGAGGGTGGCGACCGCATTGCGCAAGCCTTGTTGGGCCAGGGCAATGACGTCCATATAGCCTTCAACCACGATGATTTCGTCGAGGTTGCGGTTGTTCTTGCGCGCTTCGAACAGGCCGTAGAGTTCCTGGCCCTTGTGGAACACCGGGGTCTCCGGAGAGTTCAGGTACTTGGGCTTGTCGTCCCCGAGTACGCGGCCGCCAAAGGCGATGATACGGCCACGGCTGTCGCGTATCGGGAACATCACGCGGTCGCGGAAGCGGTCATAGCGCTTGCCGGTCTCGGCGTTTTCTACCAGCAGGCCGGCATCGATCATGGCCTTTTGCTGGAGGGTGTCGCTGCTCAGGTGTTTATACAGGTTGTCCCAGCCCGGCGGGGCGAAGCCGAGACCAAAATCCCGAGCGATTTCGCCGGTGAGGCCGCGCCCTTTAAGGTAGTCGACAGCGGCCTTGCGCTGCGGATGGCTCTTGAGTGCCTGGCGGTAAAAGTCGGCAGCGGCGGTCAGTAGCGGGTACAGCGGCGAATCGGTGGGTTGCCGGGGTTTGTGCGGGCGTCCACTTTCTTCGCGGGGCACTTCCATGCCGGCGGCTTTCGCCAGGTCCTCGACGGCCTGGGGGAAGTCCAGGTTGTCGTGGTCCATCAGGAAGCCCAGGGCGTTCCCGCCCGCGCCGCAACCAAAGCAGTAATAGAACTGCTTGTCGGGGCTAACGCTGAACGATGGGGTTTTTTCTTTATGGAAAGGGCAGCAGGCGGTGTAGTTTTTGCCGGCTTTTTTCAGCTGTACGCGTGAGCTGACAACATCGACGATGTCGGTGCGGTTCAGAAGGTCGTCAATAAAGCTCTGGGGAATCAGCCCGGCCATGGCGTTCTCGTCATCACTGCGTGTAAATGAGGGCCCGTGACGTGTTCAAGCGCACGTATGGAGTGCTTGAGCATCATCGTCTGCATGGGTCATCAGGAAGTGTATCTGCCGAATATTCACTGAGGGTAGTTTCTGATCAGTCTTCGGCATGGAAATGTTGCCCGGGCGTCCGGTCTTGGCCAATGGCGGCCTCGGAAACGCATCGATGGGCACAGCCGACACGGTTGATCGTCTGTTTGAAGAATAGGTGTGCTCGTCAGTAGCCTTGTTAGGCTCGTCAGAAGAGACGTGCACCGCTGGCAAAAGAGCCAGCCCTGACGTGTGAAGCAGTGTCTCGGTCGCATGTGCGGCGTCGACGGTGAAGCATCAAGCGATATCCGCAAATGCCAACAGCCCGGCTGAGGGCCGGGCTTGGCAGAAGCTTGCTACGAACGTCTGTGTATTAGTACAGACGAACGGCGCGGCGCTGTTCGCGCTGAACTTTCTTAGCGTGACGCTTAACAGCGGCTGCTGCTTTGCGCTTACGCTCAGAAGTTGGCTTCTCATAAAATTCGCGGCTACGAACTTCAGCCAGAACACCGGCTTTTTCGCAGGAGCGCTTGAAACGACGCAGAGCTACGTCGAAGGGTTCGTTCTCTTTTACTTTGACGGCTGGCATCCAGAGCTACCTTCTTTCATTACCGGGAATCAACGTTCTCGTCGCAAAAAATTCGCGGCTGAGGTCGTCGGTTTTTAAGGGTTGCGGATGTTAACCCCTCATTGCCCGGAATGCAAAGCCTCTGATCGAAAACCGCTAGTCGGGAGGGGGAGTGGCGACTATTATGCGCGCCTTCGAATTCAGCCTCTACAAGGCGCAAACCCATGCTAGTACTGGGACTTGAAACCTCCTGCGACGAAACCGGAGTCGCACTATACGACAGTGAACGCGGGCTTTTGGCCGATGCACTGTTCAGTCAAATCGACCTGCATCGCGCCTATGGCGGCGTGGTGCCGGAGCTTGCCAGCCGCGATCACGTCAAGCGCATGCTGCCGCTGATCCGCCAGGTGCTGGATGAAGCCGGCTGTGTGGCAACCGAGATCGATGCCATCGCCTACACGGCAGGGCCCGGACTGGTCGGAGCCCTGCTGGTTGGGGCCTCTTGCGCCCAGGCGCTGGCCTTTGCCTGGGGCATTCCTGCCCTCGGCGTGCACCATATGGAAGGCCATTTATTGGCGCCCATGCTGGAAAAAACACCGCCAGAGTTCCCGTTCGTCGCTTTGTTGGTTTCGGGGGGGCATACGCAGCTGGTTCAGGTGGATGGGATCGGCCAATACACGCTGTTGGGCGAGTCGCTGGACGATGCTGCCGGCGAAGCGTTCGACAAAACCGCGAAGATGATGGGGCTTAATTATCCGGGCGGTCCGGAAATCGCCCGCCTGGCTGAGAACGGCGTTGCCGGTCGCTACACCTTCCCGCGGCCGATGTGTGATCGTCCTGGCTTGATGTTCAGTTTCAGCGGCTTGAAAACCTCTGCCTTGAACACTTGGCAGCAGAGCGTCAGCGCCGGGGACGACGGCCAGCAAGCCCGTTGCGACATCGCGCTGGCGTTCCAGCAGGCTGTGGTGGAGACTTTGACCATCAAGTGCAAGCGCGCCCTGAAGCAGGCGGGCATGAAGCGGCTGGTGATCGCAGGCGGCGTCAGCGCCAACAAGGCATTGCGTAGCTCCCTCGAAACGATGCTCGGCGACATGAATGGCAATGTGTTTTACGCACGCCCTGAGTTCTGCACTGACAACGGCGCGATGATCGCCTACGCCGGTTGCCAGCGCTTGCAGGCCGGGCAGCACGAAAGCCTGGCGATCAGCGTGCAGGCGCGCTGGCCGATGGAGCAATTGCCGCCGTTGTAAGGTTCAAGGGCGCCGGGTTCAGGCGGGTATTTAAAAATGCCGTTCGCGCCCGGCAAACAGGTCGCGTAGATTGCCGCGATGGCGCCAGACGATCAGCAGTGTCAGCACGCTCATCGGCACCAGTGCTTGCGGTTCCTGCCAAGCCAGCAACGGTAGGGTCAGTGGCGTGGCAATCAGCGCGGCCAGTGAGCTGGTGCGGGTCAGGTAGAACGTCAGCAGCCAGGCGAGCATGGCCAGTAACGCCGCCGGTGGGTAAATGCCCAGCAGCATGCCGGCCGCTGTGGCGACGCCCTTGCCGCCGCGAAAGCGGAAGTACAACGGGAACAGGTGGCCCAGGACGGCACATAGGCCCACCCAGGCTTGCTGTTGCAAGCTAAGGCCGACGAGGCTGGCGATCAGCACGGGCAGCAGGCCCTTGCACAGGTCGCCCAGCAAGGTCAGGACGGCGAGTTTCTTGCCGGCCAGGCGCAACATATTGGTGGCGCCGGCATTGCCTGAGCCACTCATTCGCGGGTCGGGATTTCCCGTCAAGCGGCTGAGCAAAATGGCGAAGGACAGCGAGCCGAGCAGGTAGGCGAAAATCGCCAGTGACCAAAACATGCTAACTATTCCGGGCGAGGACGCCCTGATTCTAACGGGGCATCGCGCCCTTGTCGTGCTGCGGAGAAAAGTGCTTGGACAGAGTGTTTATCGAAGGCCTGGAAGTCGACACCGTGATCGGGGCTTACGACTGGGAGCGCGGAATCCGGCAATGCCTGCGCCTGGACCTGAGCTTCGCCTGGGATAATCGCCCAGCTGCGGCCGGTGATGACCTGACCCTGGCACTGGATTACGCCAGGGTGTCTGCGCGTATCCAGGCCTTTGCCGAGCAGTCCCAGTACCAGTTGGTGGAAACCTTTGCCGAGCGCCTGGCCGAAGTGCTGATGAGTGAATTCCAGATTCCCTGGCTGCACCTCAAGTTGACCAAGCCCGGCGCGGTACCGGCTGCCAAGGGCGTGGGCGTGGAGATCGAGCGCGGATGTCGTTGACTCAGGTTTACCTCGGGCTTGGCAGTAATATCGAGCGCGAGGCTCGTTTATGCGCCGGCTTGGATGCGTTGGCGGGCTTCTTGACGGATATGCGCTGTTCAGCGGTGTTCGAAAGCCAGCCGGTGGGTATCAAGAGCGGGCCGTTTTTCAATCTGGTGGTGTCGGCTTATACCGACCTGCCATTGATGGAGTTGGATCGCCGCTTGAAATCCATCGAGGCCGACAATGGCCGCTACGCGCCCGACCGCAAAGGCCTGCCGCTGGATATCGATGTGTTGTTGTATGGCGATCTGGTGGGCGATTTTGATGGCTTGGTCCTGCCGCGAGCCGAAATTCTGAAAAACGCCTTTGTGTTGTGGCCGCTGTCGATGATGGCGCCGCAGCGTCTGCACCCGGAGGCGGGCAAGACAATGGCCGAGTTGTGGCGAGACGCGCAAATTGATCAGGTATTGGCGCCTGTGGCGTTCGAGTGGCAGGGTCAGCCACTCACGCCGCTAGCTCTTTTGTAGGCGCCGAGCTTGCTCGCGAAAAACCTGAGGGCGCTGCGTCATCGTTGAGGTTCTTCGCGAGCAAGCTCGCTCCTACAGGGGCTTTTGCTGTTCCTTGTAGGCTTTCAATGCGTTTAGTCGTTCGCGCTTGAGCGCCTCGCCCAGTTCGGGGCCTTTGAAACCTTTTTCCAGCAACGGCGCGACCGGCATTTCGCGTGCAGCCTTTGCGGCTCCACGCAAATAATCGGCCTGTGGATAACTGCGTTGCTCAAAACCCTGTCGGCCCCGAGCGTCCATTTCGCAGGCCACCACGAATTCTTCAAAGCGTTGCGGCCGACGGTAAACGTCGAAACTTTGCAGCAACTCCAGCAATGTCGAGGCCTTGAGCTCCAGCGCACGATGCCCATGAGTATGATATTGCCCCACCAGCAAGGCCAATTCCTGGCAATCCCTCGGCACCTTGAAACGCTCGTTCACCGCTTTGATCAGCTTCAGGCCGCGTTGCTCGTGGGCAATATGCTGCGGCAACTTATCCACAGGCGTCAGGCCTTTGCCCAAATCATGCAGCAGGCAGGCCCAGCGCACGCTCAGCGGTTGCTTGTGCAGGGCGGCCTGCTCCAGCACGCTCAAGGTGTGCACGCCGGTGTCTATTTCTGGGTGATGCGCTGCGGGCTGCGGCACGCCGAACAGCGCGTCCACCTCCGGCATCAAGGTTTTCAGCGCGTCGCAGTCACGCAGCAATTGGATAAATACCTGGGGTTGAGCTTCCATCAGCGCCCGTGAGATTTCCTTCCAACTGCGCTCGGGGGTAAGGGCCTCCAGCTCGCCGGACTCACTGAGTTGGCGCATTAACGCCAGGGTCTCGGGGGCGACTGTGAAGCCCAGAGGCGCATAGCGCGCGGCGAAGCGTGCAACGCGTAAGACGCGGAGGGGATCTTCGGCGAACGCGGGAGAAACATGCCGCAAAACACGCGCTTCAAGATCGCGTTGGCCGTGGTAAGGATCAGTCAGATTACCTTCGTCGTCCTCCGCCATGGCATTGATGGTCAGGTCACGCCGGATCAGGTCTTCTTCCAGCGTAACGTCGGGGCTCGCATGGAATATAAAGCCGCCGTAACCCCGGCCATTCTTGCGTTCGGTGCGAGCGAGGGCGTATTCGTCACCGTTCTTCGGGTCGAGAAATACCGGGAAATCGGCGCCCACCGGTTTATAGCCCTTGGCGAGCATCTCTTCGGCCGTCGCGCCAACGACGACGCGGTCGATATCGGTGACCTCGATGCCCAGAAGACGATCACGCACGGCGCCGCCGACCTTGTAGATTTTCATGAAAAAGCCTCCATTAGCGGCACAGGATAACGCCTGAGCCTGGCCAATGGAGGCTTTGCTGTTTCAGAGATGCACGACGGCCATGTCCAGGCGGCCGTAGTCGTTGTCGTTATGATCGCTGCGCGGTGGCACATGGTGGGTTTTCATCACCTGGTCGCCCTGCAGGGTTTCCAGATGAATATCAAAACCCCACAGCCGATGCAGGTGCTTGAGCACTTCCTCAGTGGATTCGCCCAAGGGTTTGCGGTCGTGCTGCTGGTGACGCAAGGTCAGCGAACGGTCGCCACGCACATCGATGCTGTAGATCTGCACGTTAGGCTCGCGGTTACCGAGGTTGTATTGCGCGGCCAGGGTTTCGCGAATGATGCGGTAGCCGGGTTCGTCGTGGATGGCAGGCACCACCAGGTCATCCTTGAGGTCGTCGTCCAGGATGCTGAACAGCTTGAGGTCGCGAATCACCTGGGGCGACAGGTACTGCAGGATAAAACTCTCATCCTTGAAGCTGCTCATGGCGAACTTGATGGTCGATAGCCAGTCGCTGCCGGCGATTTCCGGGAACCAGCGGCGGTCTTCCTCGGTGGGGTGCTCGCACATGCGGCGGATATCGCGGTACATGGCAAAACCCAGTGCATAGGGGTTGATGCCGTTGTAATACGGGCTGTCGAAGCCTGGTTGGAAGACCACGCTGGTATGGGACGTGAGGAACTCCATCATAAAGCCGTCAGTGACCAGGCCTTCGTCGTACAGGTCGTTCATCAGCGTGTAATGCCAGAAGGTGGCCCAGCCTTCGTTCATCACCTGGGTTTGGCGCTGTGGGTAAAAATACTGCGCGATCTTGCGCACGATGCGCACGATTTCACGCTGCCAGGGTTCCAGCAGCGGTGCGTGTTTTTCCAGGAAGTACAGGATGTTTTCCTGCGGTTCGGCGGGGAAGCGTGCATTGTCCTTGTCGCTGTTCTTGTCGGCGCGCTTGGGGATGGTGCGCCACAGGTCGTTGATCTGTTTCTGCAGGTGCTCCTCGCGTTCCTTCTGGCGCAGGCGCTCCTCTTCGGCGGAAATAGGATAGGGACGCTTATAGCGATCGACCCCGTAATTCATCAGCGCATGGCAGGAGTCCAACAGATCTTCCACCGCATCGATACCGTGGCGTTCTTCGCACTGCATGATGTATTGCTTGGCGAACACCAAGTAATCAATGATCGAACTGGCATCGGTCCAGGTGCGAAACAGGTAATTGCCCTTGAAGAAACTGTTATGCCCATAGCAGGCATGGGCCACTACCAGCGCCTGCATGCAGATGGTGTTTTCTTCCATCAGGTACGCGATGCACGGGTCGGAGTTGATCACGATCTCGTAGGCCAGGCCCATCTGGCCACGGGTGTAGGACTTCTCGGTACTGAGGAAGTGTTTCCCGTAGGACCAATGGTGATAGCCCAGCGGCATGCCCACCGAGGCATAGGCATCCATCATCTGTTCAGCGGTGATGACTTCTATCTGGTTGGGGTAGGTGTCCAGGGCATAACCCGCCGCGATACGGCTGATTTCCCGGTCATAGGCCTGGATCAGTTCGAAGGTCCACTCGGAGCCGGTGGAAATGGGTTGGCGCTTGTTCTCTTTTTTGGCGGTCATGTCACTAACCTGCGCTGGAAGAGTTCACGGAAGACCGGGTAGATATCGCCGGCCGAGACCAGTTGCTGCTGGGCGAACGTGTCGGCAAAGGCTTCGCCGATGCGCTCGTATTCGAACCACAGGGCCTGGTGCTCACGGGGGGTGATTTCGACGTAAGTGTAGTACTGCACGAACGGCATGATCTGGTTGATCAAAATGTCCCGGCAGATCGGTGAGTCGTCATTCCAATTGTCGCCGTCGGAGGCCTGGGCAGCGTAGATGTTCCATTCGTTGGCGGGATAGCGCTCGGCCATGATCTCCTGCATCAGCTTCAGTGCACTGGAAACGATGGTGCCGCCGGTCTCCCGCGAGTAGAAAAACTCCTCTTCGTCCACTTCCCGGGCGCTGGTGTGATGGCGGATGAACACGACGTCAATCTTGTCGTAGTTCCGTTTCAGAAACAGGTACAGCAGGATAAAGAAGCGTTTGGCGATGTCCTTGGTGGCCTGGGTCATGGAGCCGGAAACGTCCATCAGGCAGAACATCACCGCCTTGGAGCTGGGGTTGGGTTGTTTGACCAGCAGGTTGTATTTCAAATCAAAGGTATCGAGGAACGGCACGCGGTGAATGCGCGCGCTGAGTTTTTCAATTTCTACCTCGATTTCCTGGATATCGCCGAAGTTGTCCGGTTCTTCGCGCTTCAAGCGTGCCAACTCTTCCTTGGCCTGCTTGAGTTTGGCGCGGCTGCTGCCCGACAGGGCGATGCGCCGTGCATGGGCTGAGCGCAGGGTACGGATGATATTGATGCGCGAAGGGTTGCCCTCGTTGCTGATGCCTGCGCGTACGGTCTTGAAGGTGTCGGTGCCGGTGAGGTTGCGCTTGACCAGGTTGGGCAGTTCCAGGTCTTCGAACATGAATTCGAGGAATTCTTCCTGGGTGATCTGGAACACGAATTCGTCCATGCCTTCGCCGGAGTTGCCGGCCTTGCCCGGGCCTTTGCCACCGCCGCCGCCTTGTGGGCGCTGGATATGTTCGCCGGTGGTGAATTCCTTGTTGCCGGGGTGCACCACAGTCTGTTTGCCGCCGCGGCCATGGTGAAGCACCGGTTCATCGATGTCCCGGCCGGGAATGCTGATTTGTTCGCCATGCTCCATGTCGGTGATGGAGCGGCGGCTGACGGCCTCTTCTACCGCCTTTTTGATGTGGTCACGGTAGCGCCGCAGGAAACGCTGACGGTTTACCGTGCTCTTGTTCTTGCCATTGAGGCGTCGGTCGATCACATAGCTCATGGGGAGCCCTCCGGGCAGCTTCACGTTACAAGCTTCAAGCCGCGAGCTGGAAGCTTAGGGACAAGCGGTCAACTGCCAGGCCGGATGCCTGGCAGTGTGCGCTTGCCGCTGCCTTACTGTGATTTGCGAACCCGCAGGTACCACTCGGAGAGCAGCCGTACCTGTTTGTCGGTGTAGCCTCGCTCGACCATGCGTGTGACGAAGTCGTTGTGTTTTTGCTGATCCTCCTTGCTGGCCTTGGCGTTGAAGCTGATGACGGGCAGCAGGTCCTCGGTGTTGGAGAACATTTTTTTCTCGATGACCACCCGCAGCTTCTCGTAGCTGAGCCAAGTGGGGTTCTTGCCGTTGTTGTTGGCACGGGCACGCAGTACGAAGTTGACGATTTCGTTGCGGAAATCCTTCGGATTGCTGATGCCGGCGGGTTTCTCGATCTTTTCCAGCTCTTCGTTGAGGGCCACGCGATTGAGGATTTCGCCGGTTTCCGGGTCGCGGTATTCCTGGTCCTGGATCCAGAAGTCGGCGTACAGCACGTAGCGGTCGAAGATGTTCTGGCCGTACTCGCTGTAAGACTCCAGGTAAGCGGTCTGGATTTCCTTGCCGATAAACTCGATGTAGCGCGGCGCCAGATACTCCTTGAGGAAGCGCAGGTAGCGCTCGCGGGTTTCGGCCTGGAACTGCTCCTGTTCAATCTGCTGCTCAAGCACATAGAGCAAGTGCACCGGGTTGGCGGCAATCTCGTGGGGGTCGAAGTTGAAGACTTTAGACAGGATCTTGAACGCAAAGCGCGTCGACAGACCGTTCATGCCCTCGTCCACACCGGCTGTGTCACGGTACTCCTGGATCGACTTGGCCTTGGGATCGGTGTCCTTGAGGTTTTCGCCGTCGTAGACGCGCATCTTCGAATAGATATTGGAGTTCTCCGGCTCCTTGAGGCGCGACAGCACTGTGAACTGGGCAAGCATCTTCAGGGTGTCGGGCGCGCAATGGGCCTTGGCCAGGGAAC
The DNA here is from genome assembly GCF_002591235.1 of Pseudomonas sp. FDAARGOS_380. Classification (NCBI taxonomy): domain Bacteria; kingdom Pseudomonadati; phylum Pseudomonadota; class Gammaproteobacteria; order Pseudomonadales; family Pseudomonadaceae; genus Pseudomonas; species Pseudomonas sp. FDAARGOS_380. The sequence continues at coordinate 2,492,343 of NZ_CP023969.1, forward strand.
TGTTGAACAGCAGTTTGTCGTAAATCTTGATTTCATCGCTGACCCGCAGGCAGTACGGCACCTTGACGATATAGATCCGGTCGATGAAGGCTTCGTTGTTCTTGTTGTTGCGGAAGGTATGCCATTCCGATTCGTTGGAGTGGGCCAGCAGGATCCCGGTAAACGGAATCGCCCCCAGGCCTTCAGTACTGTTGTAGTTACCTTCCTGGGTAGCGGTAAGCAGTGGGTGCAGCACCTTGATCGGTGCCTTGAACATCTCCACGAATTCCATCAGGCCCTGGTTGGCCCGGCACAGTGCGCCCGAATAGCTGTAGGCATCGGCATCGTTCTGCGGGAATTCTTCCAGTTTGCGGATATCGACCTTGCCCACCAACGCCGAAATGTCCTGGTTGTTTTCATCGCCCGGTTCGGTCTTGGCCACGCCGATCTGGTTGAGGATCGACGGGTAGAGTTTCACCACGCGGAACTGGCTGATATCACCACCGAACTCGGCCAGGCGCTTGGTGGCCCAGGGCGACATGATGGTGTTGAGGTAGCGCCGCGGTATGCCGAAGTCTTCCTCAAGGATCGCGCCATCTTCCGTGGCGTTGAACAGGCCCAGGGGCGACTCGAAGACGGGCGAGCCCTTGATCGCATAGAAGGGCACCTTCTCGATCAATTGCTTGAGCTTTTCGGCCAGGGACGACTTGCCGCCGCCGACCGGGCCGAGCAGATAGAGGATCTGCTTCTTCTCTTCCAGGCCTTGGGCGGCATGGCGGAAGTAGGAAACGATCTGGTCGATGCATTCTTCCATCCCATGGAAGTCTTCAAAGGCCGGATAGCGGCGGATCACCTTGTTGGAAAATATCCGCGACAGGCGCGAATTATTGGCGGTTTCCACCAGTTCTGGCTCGCCAATCGCCAGTAGCAGGCGTTCGGCGGCAGAGGCGTAGGTGCTGCGGTCCTGTTTGCACAGCTCGAGATACTCCTGAAGCGTGAGTTCTTCCTGCTGTGTGGACGCAAAGCGTTGTTGGAAGTGGCTAAAGATACTCATGACGTCGTCACCTCGCTCGATACGTGGAGCCGACGCCGGATCAATCAGTCGATGCTGGCAGCCATTGACGCATGCCAATGGCTGTTTTCCCCCCAGAACACCCTGAAACGCTACCGATGACCCGAACGCCGGTGTACCGGCTCTCCCCTGATTCGGATGGCCTGCGCTTAAGGATAGTTCGGAATCCGGGAGGTCAAGGCGCGATGCGCAATTAGTTTGGCTGCGCCGTTCGTCAGAAACGGCGCAAGCCCAAGCGTCACGCGGGGTGGCGGGGTGTGAAAAAAATTATTGCGAATCGCCTGAAGAAATTTCCGCAGGAAAGGTCGCACGCCACAGCTCAAACCCGCCGTCCAGGCTATAGACGTCGGAGAAACCCTGGCTGATCAGATACGCGGCTGCGCTCTGGCTGGAATTGCCGTGGTAGCAGGCCACGATCAGCGGCGCATCGAGGTCAGCGGCGCGGATGAAGTCGGCGATGTTGACGTTGTCCAAGTGCTGGGCGCCGGTGATGTGAGCGGCGGCATAAGTGGGTTGGTCGCGGATGTCGACGACTACCGCACCTTGCTCGCGCAAGGATTGTGCTTCTTGGGGAGGGATACGTTTGAATTCGGTCATGGCGGGCTCCTATTGCTTGGCGGTGGCCGGCTGGGTAATGGAAAGGGGCGATTCGCACTGGCAGTCGAGGCGCTTGCCCGTGTCGATGTTCATCAGGGTCATGGCACCGCCCCACACGCAGCCGGTATCGAGGGCGAACACGCCGGGCTCATCGCACTTGCCTTCCAGCGCGGCCCAGTGGCCAAAGATGATCTTTGTGTCTCGGGTCTTGCGTTCCTTGTAGGCGAACCAGGGCTTGTAGCCGGGAAGGGCGGTGTCGGCGCCTTCCTTGCTCTTGAGGTCCAGTTTGCCTTCGGCCGTGCAGAAGCGCATCCGCGTAAAGTAGTTGGTGATCACTCGCAGGCGGGCCACGCCCTTGAGGTCGTTGTCCCACTTCACGGGGTCGTTGCCGTACATGCCGTCGAGGTACGCGGTGTACAGGTTGTCATCGGCCAACGCAGTTTCAACTTCGGCAGCGCATTTGAGGGCTTTTTTCAACGTCCACTGGGGCGGGATGCCGGCATGCACCAAGGCCATGTTGCGGCCTTCATCGTAGTGCATGAGTTTTTGCCGGCGCAGCCAGTCGAGCAGTTGAGCGCGGTCTGGGGCTTCGAGGATTTCCCGCAGGGTGTCGCCTTTTTTGAGGCGCTCGATTTTTTTGCCGGCCGCAAGCAAGTGCAGGTCATGGTTGCCCAGCACGCATACCAGAGAGTCGCGCAGGCTATAGAGGTAGCGCAGGGTTTCCAGGGACTGTGGGCCGCGGTTGACCAAGTCGCCCACCAACCACAAGCGATCATTTGCCGGGTCGAAGGCTACGCGCTCCAGCAGGCGCTTGAGAGGGTCCAGGCAGCCTTGCAGGTCGCCGACCGCGTACGTCGCCATCAGTGCAGCGCTCCTGGCACGGCCAGGCGGAAGGGCTTGATGATTGCATCGAACAGTTGGCCGTCGGAGGCCTTCATTTGATACGAGCCTTGCATGGTGCCGACCTTGGAGGTCATCACCGTGCCGCTGCTATAGGTGTGGCTAGCGCCGCTGTCGATCAACGGCTGCTGGCCGACAACGCCTGCCCCGCGCACTTCCTCGACCTGGCCGTCGCCATCGGTGATGACCCAGTGGCGCGACAGCAGCTTGGCCGGCACCAGCCCGTTGTTCTTCACTGTAATGGTGTAGGCAAAGGCGAAGCGGTTATGTTCGGGTTGCGATTGGTCCGCCAGGAAGCGGGTGACGACGCTGACGTCGATCTGATAACGAGGATCGGACATGCAAGAGGCCTTAAAAGCGAAGGACAGCAGATGCGGGTCAGTCTAGGCCAAGAGGAGGGCACTAGGCCAGACATGCTGTCTGGGCTCTTGAAACGCGGTTAAACCTGTGGGAGCGGGCTTGCTCGCGAATGCGGTGTATCAGTTGACGAAAATGTTGACTGACACACCGCATTCGCGAGCAAGCCCGCACACATTGGAGGGTGTTGGGCCTTATTCCTCGGTCGCTGCGGGCTGGATGGCAAGCTGGTCAGCCAGGCGCACGAACGCGGCCAGGTCCAGTTGCTCGGGGCGCAGGCCGCCGTCGACGCCGGCGGCTTCGATTTCAGCGTTGCTCAGCAGGGCCTTGAGGGTGTTACGCAAGGTCTTGCGGCGTTGGTTGAACGCTTCGCGTACCACACGCTCCAGCAGTTTGTGATCTTTGGCCGGGTGCGGCAGCACGGCATGCGGCACCAGGCGCACGATGGCCGAATCAACCTTCGGCGGCGGGTTGAACGCGCCCGGGCCGACGTTGAACAGGTGCTCCACGCGGCAGTGATACTGGACCATGATCGACAAGCGGCCCCAGTCACCACCGCCAGGGCCTGCGGCCAGGCGCTCCACCACTTCCTTTTGCAGCATGAAGTGCATGTCGCGGATGATCCCTGCGTTGTTCAGCAGGTGGAAAATCAGCGGCGTGGAAATGTTGTATGGCAGGTTGCCCACCACCCGCAGGCTGCTGGGCGCAGCGTTAAGGCTGTTGAAGTCAAACTTCAGTGCATCGCCCTGGTGCAGGTTGAAGTTGGGCTTGCCGGCAAACTGCTGGTTGAGGATCGGGATCAGGTCCTTGTCGAGCTCAACGACGTCCAGTTGCCCGCCGCTGGCCAGCAGGCCTTGGGTCAGCGCGCCCTGGCCCGGGCCGATTTCCAGCAGGCGGTCTTCTGGCTTGGCGTGGATGGAGCGCAGGATACGGTCGATCACGCCAGCGTCGTGCAGGAAGTTTTGCCCGAAGCGCTTGCGCGCCCGGTGTTGGTAATGCTCAGTCATATACGGGTCTCGGCCATCTGATAGGCGGTTTCCAGGGCCACGTGCAGGCTGCCGGTATCGATCTTGCCGCTGCCTGCGAGGTCCAGAGCAGTGCCATGGTCGACGGAGGTGCGGATGATCGGCAGGCCCAGTGTCACGTTGACTGCGGCGCCAAAGCCTTTGTATTTCAGCACGGGCAGCCCCTGGTCGTGGTACATCGCCAGCACTGCGTCGCAGTGCTCCAGATATTTGGGGGTAAACAGAGTGTCTGCAGGCAATGGGCCGCGTAGGTCCATGCCTTCTTGGCGCAGGCGCTCTAATGTCGGTTCAATGATGTCGATTTCTTCATGGCCCAAGTGGCCGCCTTCACCGGCGTGGGGGTTGAGCCCACAGACCAGGATACGCGGTTGGGCAATGCCGAATTTGTGTTGCAGGTCGCTGTGCAGGATGCGCGTGACACGCTCTACACGTTCGGCGGTGATGGCATCGGCGATTTCACGCAACGGCAAGTGCGTGGTCACCAGGGCCACGCGCAGGCCACGGGTGGCAAGCATCATCACTACTTGGGCGGTATGGGTCAGTTCCGCGAGGAATTCGGTATGGCCGGAAAAGGCAATGCCGGATTCGTTGATCACGCCTTTGTGCACGGGTGCGGTGATCATGCCGGCAAAGTCGCCGTCGATGCAGCCTTGGCCCGCACGGGTCAGCGTCTCCAGCACAAATGCCGCGTTGGCCGTGTTCAACTGCCCGGCCACCACCTTGGCCTGCAGCGGGGTGTCCCACACATACAGGCTACCGGCGGGGGCCGGCAGGTCGGGCCAGTTGCCCGGCGCCACGTCCAGCAGATTGACGGCCACACCCAGCTGCGCGGCCCGCTCAAGGAGCAGGTCGCGGCTGGTAATGGCAATCAGGGGGTGTGGCTGGGGTTGCGAGGCGAGCAGCAGGCACAGGTCTGGACCAATGCCGGCTGGCTCGCCGGGTGTCACCGCGAAACGCTGGGGTTTCACTGGGGTGCCTGGTCGGTGCCTGTTTGCTCGGCGCCTGACAGCTTGTTCTCTACATACGCTTCGTCACGGATCTGACGCAGCCAGGTTTGCAGCTCTTCGTCGTATTTGCGGTTACGCAACACGGTCAGGGCTTGTTGCTCGCGGGCCTGGGTGGTGTTGTCCGTGGCGCGACGACCAAGCACTTCCAGCACATGCCAGCCGTACTGAGTCTTGAACGGCTTGGACAATACGCCTTGTGGCGTCTCGGCCATAACCTGCTGGAACTCAGGCACCAGGGCTTTCGGGTCGATCCAGTTCAGGTCGCCACCGTTAAGGGCAGAACCTGGATCTTCCGAGAAGCTTTTGGCCAGGGTGGCGAAGTCTTCACCGCTTTCAATGCGGTCGTAGATCTTCTGCGCCAGTTCCTTGGTTTGGGCCTCGGTGCGGATTTCGCTCGGTTTGACCAGGATGTGACGAACATGGACTTCGTCTTTCAGCGAGGTCTCGCCGCCGCGGCGTTCCAGCAACTTCAGGATGATGAAACCACCCGGAGTGCGTGCTGGCTGGGTAATGCCGCCGACTTCCATGGCGCTCAATTCGCGATCAAACGGAGGTGGCAATTGAGCGGCTTTACGCCAGCCCATGTCACCGCCTTCAAGGGCGTTGTCGCTGCCGGACTGAGCAATGGCCATCTGGGCAAAGTCTGCACCCGCTTTCAGGCGCTCGTAGATCGACTGGGTTTTAGCGGCGGCGGCATTAAGCTGCTCAGAGTTGGCTGCGTCCGGGGTGGGAATCAGGATATTGGCCAAGTGCAGTTCTTCGGAGAGCTGCATCTTGCCCAGGTCCGAGGCCAGGAAATTCTTCACTTCCTGCTCGGACACCTGAACCCGCTCGGCCACACGGCGCTGGCGCACACGGCTGATGATCATTTCACGCTTGATCTGGTCACGGGCGTCCTCATAGGACAAACCATCGCGAGCCAGGGCGGCTCGGAACTGATCAATGCTCATGTTGTTACGCTGAGCGATGGTGCCAACGGCCTGGTTCAATTCTTCGTCTGAAATACGGATGCCGGAACGGTCGCCAATCTGCAATTGCAGGTTCTCGACGATCAGACGCTCCAGCACCTGGGGTTCCAGAACGCTGCTCGGGGGCACACCACCGCCACGCTTGGCGATGGTTTGCTGAACTTCCTTGACCCGTTGGTCCAGCTGGCTCTGCATGATCACGTCGTTGTCGACGATGGCCGCTACTTTATCCAGCTGTTGAACTGCGGCGTGTGCCGAAACAGTACCCAGGAACAGCGCGCCCAGCACTAGCGGGCGCAAACACTCAGAAAGCTTTGTCTTCACGTTCACGATAACCTTCAATGCCTTTGTCGAGGAAGCTCTCTACCTTGGCGCCGGTCAGGCCGCCGAGTCCTTTAAGGACGATCTGGAAGAAGAGCCCGTGGTCACCCTTTTCGTTCTGAGGGGCGAGCTGCGTGTATTCGTCGTTGGAAACCCAGTAACGGTTGATGACGCGCAGTTTCCAGCAGCAGTTGTCGTACTCGAAACCACCGAAGGCTTCCAGGGTACGGTTGCGGGCATAGTCGTACTGCCAGCGGGTGATCAAGTTCCACTGGGGAATGATCGGCCACATCATCGAGAAGTCGTGTTGTTGGATTTTGTAGTAATCCTTCACGAAATCCTTGTCACCTTCCTGGCCAAAGTCACCGCCGAACTGCCATTTGCCGGTCAGTTGGTTGTAGACAACCTGGTCGTTGCGATAGCGGTAGCCCAGGTTGACGACCTTGTTCGGGTTGTCTTCCGGCTGGTAGTGGAACATTGCGCTGCCGGAGCGAGGACTATGGGTCTCGGTATCCCAGTTGTAGTCGGCTGTGGCGCGCCAGTCGCGGTTGAAGCGGAACTCGTACTCCAGTGCAACAGGAGATACGTTCGAGTGCGCGTCATCACGTGTCTTGGCATCTACGCCCGGCAATTGAACTTCGCGATCCTTGAAGTACACCGCTTGGCCGATGGAAGCGCGTTGACGTTCGAAACCGTTCTCTTCAATCCAGCGGCTGGTGAGACCAAAGGACAGCTTGTTCTCGTCGCCGATACGGTCGGAACCGCTGAAGCGATTATCCCGGAACAGTGAGGAGTAGCTGAACGAGTTCTCGCTGGTGTCGAAGACAGGGATCTCGGTCTGGTCTTTATTCGGTACGTAGAGGTAGAACGCACGAGGTTCGAGGGTCTGGTTGTAGTCTTTACCGAACCAATTGGTTTTGCGGTCGAAGTACAGGCCGCTGTCGATACTGGCAATAGGCACGGAGCGATCTTGCGAGCTGTTAAACGTCTGGCCGGCCAAGGCCATTTGGTCCTTGCCTTTACCATCGAGATCCAAGTCGTATTTGGTATAGACGTACTTCAGCTTCGGCGTGATAAAGCCGTAACTCCAGTTCATCGGGTACGAGACTGCGGGCGCAACGTTCAGACGGGTACCGTTTGCACGGGTCAGGCCTGTTACGTTTTCATCCAGGCGACGTTCTCCGATGGTGCCATCAGCATTAAACGGGCCACCGTCCTGGTTGCGAACTCTACCGCTGCGCAGGTCACGATCAAACCTTACTGCTTCTGTCTCATAGGAGAAGTTCAGCCCTGCCGGTTGAAACGGGAGGGTACCGTTAAATGTAATTTGCGGTAGTCGATCATACGGAGTGATCTGGGAAATCGTTGCCAGTTGGTACGACTGCAAGTTCACGGCAGCCTGGTAGCTGTCGCCACGGTAGCTCACGGTACCCTGCTGGTTCAGGAAGTCCTGGCTCTGAACGCCTTCCTGATAGGACTTCAAGTCCTGGAAGTAGAACGGATCACTGATCTTGGTGTAATCGACCAAGGTCGTCAGGCGCGAATCCAACCCGCCCTTATGCTGCCAGTTGAGCATATAACGGGTTTTTTCGGAGTCGGTCTGCTTGCTTCGCTCGTCATTGTCATCGTTGAGATACGCCCCACCAAACTGCCCTTCACTCGACTTGGTCAGATAGCGGAACTCGCCCTCCATCAACATGCCGCGCTTGGTCATGTACTGCGGGTACAACGTGGCATCGTAGTTCGGTGCCAGGTTGAAGTAGTACGGCGTTACCAGCGTAAAGCCAGTCTCGCTACCGGTGCTGAAGCTCGGCGGCAGGAAACCGGATTGGCGACGGTCGTCGATCGGGAAGTAGATGTACGGGGTATACAGGATCGGGATGTTCTTGATCCGCAACGTCGCGTTGGTCGCCGTACCGAAACCGGTGGCCGGGTTCAACGTGATGTTGTTGCCCTTCAGCTGCCAGGCGTTGCTGTCCGGCTCGCAGGTGGTGTACGTACCGTCCTTGAGACGGATGATCGCGTTTTCTGCACGCTTGGCGTACAGCGCGTTACCGCGGATGCGTGACTTGTGCATCACGTATTCGGCGTTGTCGATCTGGGCGGCGCCGGTGTCGAGCTGGACCTGGGCATGGTCGCCCACGATCAGGGCGCCGTTGTCGCGCAGGCGCACTTTGCCGTTCAGTTCGCCACGGTTCTCGGCCTGGTACAGGCTGGCTTCGTCCGCTTCCAGCTGCATGCTGCCCTGGCGCATGACCACGTCACCGGCCAGGGTGGCAACCTGCTGCTCCTGCTCGTAACGCGAAGCCTTGGCGCCGATGAAGGTCGGCGCATCGCTTTTGTCCGTCTTGTCGTTCATGCCAGGACGAGTCGGCTCGATGTACGCGCCACCGCAGTAAGGGCCGGTTTCGGCCAACTGTGCTGCGGTCAGCTTGTCGCGAGGTACCCAGTCCAGGTGGCTGTAGTCAGCACTGCGCGAACGCAGGCCGCGGCCCTTGGATTCGGTGACCAGCATGGTCTTGGGCTCGGCGTCGACGCTGCCGCCAGCTTTGCCTTGCGGCGTGCTGTTGGCCGAGCTGACGGCAGCGCCGTCATGCACCGGGCGCGGTGGCAATGGGGCGGCGGCCGTCTTCGGCGCGCAATCCCAGGCACCCGAAGCAGAGACTGAGCAGTCATACTGTTCCGCGGCGACCACGAATGAGGTGGCGAAAGGTTGCAAGGCCAGCAGACTGCCGGTTACCAGCAACGGAAATTTTCTACGAAACGCGGGGGATTTCAATGCCATCTTATTAGTCCGGGCTTCCTGCGTGCCATCTGCCCGCGGTTTGGGCCGCACGCCTCTCGATGGTCTGAAAAAGATGCGTGATAATAAAGCATGCCCCGCTTGACGGCTAGCGCCGTCGGAGACCCTTGTAATGCCCGAGCAAGATCTACGTTTACAACAGCTGGAAGTCTGGCTGGATGAGCAGTTGCCGATCCTCTTCAACGCTCAGGACTGGGGCCCCGTGCCCCCGGCCACATTGACCGCGGCCAGCAGCGACGCGAGTTTCAGGCGTTACTTCCGATGGGAGGGCGGTGCCCATACGTTCGTCGTCATGGACGCGCCACCCCCCCAGGAAAACTGCAAACCTTTCGTCGATATCGCGCATTTGCTCGCGAAATCGGGAATAAATGTGCCAAAAATTTATGCAGAAGATTTGCCCCGAGGCTTTCTTTTGCTCAATGACCTGGGCACAAAAACCTATCTGGACGTGATTGACGGTGAAAACGCCGACCAATTATTTGCCGATGCCATCGACGCGCTGCTGGCTTTTCAGCAATTGCCGATGGATGCACCGTTGCCCAGCTATGACGTGGCTTTATTGCGTCGCGAGCTGGAATTGTTCCCGGAATGGTACGTGCGTCGTCACCTAGGCATCGACCTCGATGCTGAGCAACAGGCCCTTTGGCAACGCGCCAGCCAGCAGTTGATCGACAGCGCCCTGGCCCAGCCCAAGGTGCTGGTGCACCGCGACTACATGCCGCGCAACCTGATGATCAGTGAGCCGAGCCCTGGCGTGCTGGATTTCCAGGACGCGGTCTACGGCCCGGTGACCTACGACATTACCTGCCTGTTCAAGGACGCCTTCCTCAGTTGGCCCCAGGCCCGCGTACGCGAATGGCAGCGTGGCTATTGGCAGCGTGCCGGGCAGTTGGGCATTCCCGTACAGGACGACTTTGAAGAGTTCCTGCGTGCCAGCGACCTGATGGGCGTGCAGCGTCACCTCAAGGTCATCGGCATTTTTTCGCGTATCTGCCACCGCGACGGCAAGCCACGCTACCTGGCCGACGTGCCGCGTTTCTTTGCTTATATAGAAGCGGTGCTGGCCGACCGACCTGAGTTGAGTGACCTGGGCGAGTTACTCGCCAGCCTGCGCGAACCTGTCGAGGCTAGCGTATGAAGGCGATGATCCTGGCGGCGGGAAAGGGCGAACGCATGCGTCCGCTCACCCTGCATACGCCCAAGCCGCTGGTGCAAGCCGGCGGCAAGCGGCTGATCGAGTATCACCTTGAAGCCTTGGCGAAGGCCGGCTTTACCGAGATCGTGATCAATCACGCCTGGCTAGGCCAGCAGATTGAAAACTACTTGGGCGACGGCGCCCAGTTTGGTCTGCGCATCCGCTACTCCCCAGAGGGTGAACCGCTGGAGACGGGGGGTGGGATATTCCAGGCGTTGCCGCTGCTGGGCGACGAACCGTTTCTGGTGGTCAATGGCGATATCTGGACGGACTACGATTTCACCCAGCTCAAGCAGCCGATCCGGGGCCTGGCGCACTTGGTGATGGTCGACAACCCAGCGCACCACCCGTCGGGCGGGGATTTCTACTTGGATCACGGCGTGCTTCATGATGCCGCGCCCGGTGCCGATAACCTGACCTTCAGTGGCATTTCAGTGCTCGACCCTAAATTGTTCGCGGGTTGCAGCGCCGGTGCCTTCAAGCTGGCCCCGCTGTTACGCGCGGCCATGGCCAAAGGTTTGGTAACGGGGGAGCACATGGCAGGACGCTGGGTGGATGTGGGGACGCTGGAGCGACTGGCGCAGGTCGAAACCTTGCTGACAGCGGGGCAGTAGGATGTTGTGGCCAGGGACGCTGATCGGCGCCGGGGCTGGCTTTGCCATTGCCAGTATTCCGGGGGCTCTGTTGGGAGCATTGCTGGGGCAGGCGCTGGACCGCCGCCTGCAATTGCACAGTTGGGCGCAGTTGCGTGAACGCCTGGGTGGGCGCCCGGCCTTGCGCAACGATGAACTGTTGTTTGTGCTGCTGGGGCGCTTGGCCAAGAGTAACGGCCGGGTAGTCGATGGGCATATCCAGCAAGCGCGCCAGGAAATGCGTGCACTGGACATGACTGAGCCGGCCCAGCGCCGCGCGATCAGCGCCTTCAACCGTGGCAAATCTGGCAGCGACCGGGTACGCAGTTACCTGCGGGTGCTCAAGACGCAGCCCCATGCGGCGGAAGGCGTGCTGCGCGCCTGTTGGCGCATGGCGTGGGCGGACGGTCGGGCGGATACTGCCGAGCGCGACCTGATCGACCAGTGGGGCAAGTGGTTGGGCTGGACGCCGCAACAGCTACAGGCATTGGCGAGCGATTACGCGCCGGAGCGCAAGCCATTGGCCAATCGTGGCGGGGCCTATCAGGAGGCGTTGCGTATTTTGGGGGTGACGGCAACCACTGAGCCATCGGTGATCAAGCGCGCCTACCGCCGCCTGCTCAGCCGCCACCATCCGGACAAGATCGCCGGCACGGGTGCCAGCCCCGCGCAAGTGCGTGAGGCGACCGAGCGAACCCGAGAGCTGCATAACGCCTATGCATTGATTCGTGAACGGCGGGATTTTCGCTGAGGGGCCATCGCCACTCCACTCCATGTTGTAGGAGCGAGCTTGCTCGCGAAAAACTCCCAGGCGCCGCGTTTATTCAGGAAGCACGCACTATCGTTGACGTTTTTCGCGAGCAAGCTCGCTCCTACAGAAAGCGATGTTGCCCTGTCAGTCAGCGCTGCCCTGCGGGCTCAACCACCCGCGCACCCTGCGGTATAACTGCTCTTGCTGCGCCGCGCTATTACCGGGCAACGCCGTGAGCGACACCTGCTTATAGCCGTCATTCTTCGAGCGCTTGGCCGCTTGAAGTCGTTCCTGAGCGTTTTTGCGGTCCTGGGCGCCTTCTTGATAGAACACGTCCGCGGTGGGCACCTTCAAAGCCGGCGCCAGTTGTTGCAGGTCCGGTTGGCGAGCCGCAGGCGTCTTGCCGGCCACCATCACCAGCCTTTGCACCTGGGAAGGTTGTTTCTCGCTCAGGTAGCGTGCCGCCCACCAGGCCCCGGTGCCATGGCCGAGCAACACCACGCTGCGGGCGCTTTGGGTCTGGGCGAAGGCGACGGCGGCGTCGATACGGTCGAAGATGCGCTTGGCGTCGGTCTTGTCCTGCTCATCCGCCCCCGGCACCACCGCCGGGTCAGTGCCTTCGGCCTCGGCGCTGGCGGCCTGTTCGACCGGCTTGGCTGCGGTGCTGCCTTCCTTGCTGCTGGTATCGACCGCCGCTGTCGGCGGCTCGATGACCCGTGGCGGCAGGGTGTCTACATTGACGTCAGGCAATGACAGGCTGAGGGTGCCCCAGGCGGCGTCCGGCAACTTGCGCCGCAGAGGCGCGATGGCCTGCGGCCAGTCCGCGTTCTCCCCAGCACCTGGTATGAGGATCACCACACCCTCGGCTTCGGCGCTGTTGGCAGGTTTCCACAGCGCCAGGAACGAATCGCTACCCGCCTGCAATTGTTGTTGCTCCTGCTGCGGCACCTGGCGTTCGAGCGCACTGGCTTCTTGCTGGCTACGCTCGGGCAAAGGCTGGCGTTCAGCCGGTTTTTCGACGGCAGGCGAGGGCGCATCCTCGGCCTGGACAGGCAGTGCGCTGGTAAACAGAAGTGACAGGCACAATGCTGGCAGTGCCGAACGGTGAAGAAAAAGCATCGTTGATTCCCGGCCAGAAGTGATTCCAGCAGCCTAATGGGTTGGTCGGTATTTGTCAGGGGTATGCGGCGCGGTTCTCGTTACCAACAGGCTATCGGCGGTTTGTACGCCGCCTTGATGGGCGCGGCGCGACCATTCAACCAATGAATGGCAGACAACACGCCAGGGGCGGCTATTCTTGTGCCAGCCCATCATTCATAAGAGGCCGCGCACATGAGTACTTCCTCATTCAAGATCGCCCACAAACTGCTGACCGGCGCAGGTGCCATCGAACAACTGGCTGCCGAACTCACGCGCCTGGATGTGGATAACCCGCTGATCGTCACCGACGCCGCGTTGGTCCAGTCCGGCACCGTGGCGCTGGCCCTGGAGCATCTGGGCGATCGAGCCTATGAAATTTTCGACCGAGTACTGCCCGACCCGGAAATTGCCATCGTCGAAGACTGCATGCGTGCGTACCGCGAAGGCGGGCATGACGGCCTGATTGGTGTGGGTGGCGGCAGTGCCATCGACATCGCCAAGAGCGTGGCGGCCTATGCCGGTTATCACGGCGCGCTGGCGGACTTGTTTGGCGTCGATCAGGTGCCGCGCAAAGGCCCGCCGTTGATCGCCATCCCCACCACGGCGGGCACCGGCTCGGAGGTGACCAATGTGGCGATACTGTCCGACAAGGCGGCACAGCTGAAAAAAGGCATTGTCAGCGATTACTTGCTGCCCGATGTCGCGCTGATCAGCCCGCAAATGACCTTGACCTGCCCACGGGGTGTCACGGCTGCCAGTGGTGTAGACGCCTTGGTGCACGCCATCGAGTCCTACCTGTCGCTGAATGCCTCGCCGATCACCGACGCCCTGGCCATCGGAGCAATCAAGCTGATTGCCAGCGCGTTGCCCAAGGCTTACGCGAACCCGGCGAACCTGCAGGCCCGTGACGACATGGCCACCGCCAGCCTGATGGCCGGCATGGCCTTTGGCAACGCGGGCGTCGGTGCGGTGCATGCACTGGCGTACCCGTTGGGTGGGCGCTTCAACATTGCCCATGGCGTAAGCAACGCGCTGTTGTTGCCGTATGTGATGCACTGGAACAAGTTGGCCTGCGTCGAGCGCATGCAGGACATTGCCCAGGCCATGGGCGTCAATACTGCCGGGCTGAGTGTGAATGACGCTGCCGACCAGGCGGTAGAGGCGATGACGCGACTGTGTGCGGCAGTGGAGATCCCGTCCGGCCTGCGCAGTTTCGGCGTGCCCGAGGACGCCATCCCGGCCATGGCCAGCGAAGCTGCAGGCATTGAACGCTTGATGCGCAACAACCCGCGCAAGCTCAGCGCCGCCGATATCGAAAAAATCTACCGGGCAGCTTACTAACCGTTGAGATAGGTCACGGTGCGCGCAGCAAAGCATGAGGTATACAATGCGCGCCATCGTGATTTAGCTCAAAAAAGGTGCGTCATGCAGCCCTTCGTCATTGCTCCATCGATTCTCTCTGCCGACTTCGCCCGCCTGGGTGAGGAAGTGGACAAGGTGTTGGCCGCCGGTGCCGACTTCGTGCACTTCGATGTCATGGACAACCACTACGTACCCAACCTGACCATCGGCCCGATGGTGTGCGCCGCGTTGCGCAAGTACGGCATCACCGCGCCGATTGATGCGCACCTGATGGTCAGCCCCGTGGACCGTATCGTCGGTGACTTCATCGAGGCGGGTGCGACCTACATCACCTTCCACCCGGAAGCCACGTTGCACGTTGACCGCACCTTGCAACTGATCCGCGAAGGCGGCTGCAAGGCAGGCCTGGTATTCAACCCGGCTACTCCGCTGAGCGTGCTTGAGTACGTGATGGACAAGGTCGACATGGTCTTGCTGATGAGCGTCAACCCAGGCTTCGGCGGGCAGAAGTTCATCCCTGGCACCTTGAATAAGCTGCGTGAAGCCCGTGCGCTGATCGATGCGTCGGGGCGTGACATTCGCCTGGAGATCGACGGTGGGGTCAACGTCAACAATATCCGTGAGATCGCCGCAGCGGGTGCCGATACCTTCGTGGCCGGCTCGGCGATCTTCAACGCCCCGGACTACCAGGCCGTCATCGACCAGATGCGTGCCGAACTGGCGCTGGCGCGTCCATGAGCGGTTTTGAGCAGTTGTTCCCCGGCAAATTGCCACGGCTGGTGATGTTCGATCTGGACGGTACCTTGATCGACTCGGTGCCCGACCTGGCGGCCGCGGTGGACCAGATGCTGCTCAAGCTGGGGCGCAAGCCGGCAGGGATTGATTCGGTGCGCGAATGGGTCGGCAATGGCGCGCCGATGTTGGTGCGCCGGGCCTTGGCCAACGACATCGATGCCACGGGTGTGGATGAGGTCGAGGCAGAACATGCCTTGGAGCTGTTCAATGCCGCTTATGAAAGCAGCCACGAACTGACCGTGGTTTACCCCGGCGTGCGCGATACCCTCAAGTGGTTGAACAAGCAGGGCGTGGAAATGGCCCTGATCACCAACAAGCCGGAGCGCTTCGTTGCGCCGTTGTTGGACCAGATGAAAATCGGTCGCTACTTCCGCTGGATCATCGGCGGCGATACCTTGCCGCAGAAAAAGCCCGACCCGGCGGCCCTGTTTTTCGTGATGAAAATGGCCAATATCCCGGCGTCTCAATCGCTGTTTGTCGGCGATTCGCGCAGTGATGTGCTGGCGGCGAAAGCGGCGGGCGTGCAGTGCGTGGCCTTGAGTTATGGTTACAACCATGGCCGGCCGATTGCGGAAGAGTCCCCAGCGCTGGTCATTGATGACCTGCGACTGCTAATCCCCGGTTGCTTGGGCGCTGGCGCTGAGATAACGTTGCCCGACATTGATTCGTCCCCTTCTGGAAATTCCATCGTGGTGGTCACTCGCAAACTCTGGATGAAAGTCATCAAGGCCCTGGCCCGCTGGCGTTGGCGCGCCTGACTGATCCTGGCCGCGTGTGCGGCACGTTTGCCTACCTGACTGTTTGACCCTCACACCACGAGGCACATCATGACCCGCGAAGAATTCCTGCGTTTGGCCGCTGCCGGCTATAACCGTATCCCCATGGCTTGCGAAACCCTGGCCGACTTCGATACGCCGCTGTCGATCTACCTGAAGCTGGCCGACGAGCCCAACTCCTACCTGCTCGAGTCGGTACAGGGCGGTGAGAAGTGGGGCCGTTACTCGATCATTGGCCTGCCATGCCGCACGGTGCTGCGGGTACACGACCATCATGTGAGCATCACCCATGACGGCGTGGAGATCGAAAGCCATGACGTAGAAGACCCGCTGGCCTTTGTCGAAGCCTTCAAGGCGCGCTACAACGTGCCGACCATTGCTGGCCTGCCGCGTTTCAATGGCGGGCTGGTGGGATACTTCGGCTATGACTGCGTGCGCTATGTGGAGAAGCGCCTGGGCAAATGCCCGAACCCGGACCCGCTGGGGGTGCCGGACATTTTACTGATGGTGTCCGACGCGGTGGTGGTGTTCGACAACCTCGCCGGCAAGATGCATGCGATTGTCCTGGCCGACCCCGCCCAGGCTGATGCCTTCGAACAAGGCCAGGCCAACCTGGAAGCGTTGCTGGAAAAACTCCGCCAGCCGATCACCCCGCGTCGCGGCCTGGACCTCAGCCGCCCACCCGCGGCCGACCCGGTGTTCCGCTCAAGCTTTACCCAGGATGACTACGAGCGCGCCGTCGATACCATCAAGGAATACATCCTTGCCGGTGATTGCATGCAAGTGGTGCCGTCGCAACGCATGTCCATCGACTTCAAGGCGGCGCCGATTGACCTGTACCGCGCGCTGCGTTGCTTCAACCCGACCCCGTACATGTACTTCTTCAACTTCGGCGACTTCCACGTCGTGGGCAGTTCGCCGGAAGTGCTGGTGCGGGTTGAAGACAACCTGATCACCGTGCGCCCGATTGCCGGTACGCGCCCCCGTGGTGCGACCGAAGAAGCCGACGTGGCGCTGGAAGAAGACCTGCTCAGCGACGACAAGGAAATCGCCGAACACCTGATGTTGATCGACCTGGGGCGCAACGACACTGGGCGTGTTTCGGAAATCGGCTCGGTGAAACTGACCGAGAAGATGGTCATCGAGCGGTATTCCAATGTGATGCATATCGTGTCCAACGTCACCGGCGAGCTGAAGGCCGGGCTGACGGCGATGGACGCCCTGCGGGCGATTTTGCCGGCGGGCACCTTGTCGGGGGCGCCGAAGATCCGTGCGATGGAAATCATCGACGAACTGGAGCCGGTCAAGCGTGGTGTCTATGGCGGCGCCGTCGGGTATTTCGCCTGGAACGGTAATATGGACACCGCCATTGCGATCCGTACGGCGGTGATCAAGAACGGCGAACTGCATGTGCAGGCCGGTGGCGGGATTGTGGCGGACTCGGTGCCGGCCCTTGAATGGGAAGAAACCCTGAACAAGCGCAGGGCGATGTTCCGTGCGGTGGCGTTGGCAGAGCAAACCCCACAAGACTAAAACTGGAATAAAAAAATGTGGGAGCGGGCTTGCTCGCGAATGCAGAGTGTCAGTCGATACATGTGTGACTGATACACCGTATTCGCGAGCAAGCCCGCTCCCACATTAGCTTTTCACCGGTCTTGGGATTCGTTTAGAAGTCCAGACTGACCCCGACATTGACCCCTTGCTGGGTCAAATTGTCATCCTTCCTCAGGTTATACGCCGCCCGCAGTGCCAGGTCCTGAGTCAGCTTGTGGCTGACACCCAGGCTCAAACGGTCAGAATTACTGCGAGGCGTATACCCGTCCAGCTTGAAGTCGATTCCCTGCACGCTGTTGAGCGAAATGTTCACCTTCTGGGTGTCATTTTCAAACTCATGCTCATGGGCCACTTCGCCAAAAACTTGCGTTTGCGGCGTGATGCGGTAGCTGCCTTGCAGGCCGACGCCCAGGCGCTTGGAGTCACGTTGTTGATCGTCAAAGGTCAGGGCGGTGGAGCGGCTGTTTTTCTCCGAGTAGCCATTGACTTCAACCCGCGCGTAATCGGCGCTGATGAAGGGCGACAGGTGCCAGTCGCTGCCCGGTGCGGCGATGTCATATCCCACGCGGCCACTCAAGGCCCAGAGCCAGCCATGGGTGTCACCTTTCTCCGAACCTTCGCTGACGCCCAGGGCGAACTTGCGCTTGAGGCTGTCGAAGTCCAGCTTGCCGCCGGTCAATGCAGCATCGGCCCACCAGTGATTTTGCTGGTACTGAGCGAAAGCCGTGCCCATATAACTGTTGAGCTTGTAGTCCGAATCATTGGCACCGGGTTCGAGTGTCTGCCGATACAGGCCGGCGGCAACGCCCACGCGCCAGTTTTCATCGAGCCGGTAGCTGCCACCGATATTCAGGTTGTAGCCGCTGCCGTCGCCACTGGCCGAGCTGCTTTGATCATCGAAATCCAGGCGTTGGCCGCCACCGGCCACGATGGCGCGCCATTGGCCGACGGCTTGCCAGCTGCCGTTGTCTGCTTGCCATTGGTTGCGCAGTTCGTCCTGGTGGGCGCGCAAGGTGCCTTGGGCCATTTCCGGCAGCAAGGTCAGTTCCCACGGCGCGGCGAGTAGCGAATAGGCGTAGTCGGCAATCAAGCGTTGCCCGGCCACGGTAGGGTGGACCGAGTCGTTGTAGATCAGCTTGGTCGGGTCCGGGTTGGTACCACCGATGCCGTAGGTTGGGTTGGCGGTGCAACTGTTACCGCTGAAGCAGGTGCCCGTCAGGTTCTGCCCGGTGGCGAGGCCGAAGCGGGCCGGATCGGCGAAAGCCTCGTTCAACAACAGCGGGATGTTCAGCGGGATAACCTGCGCATCCACTTGTGACAGACGCTGTACCAGGGACTGGTTGAAAATATTACTCAGGGCCGAAGTCGCTGCTTGCTGTGGGGTGCCATTGATGGCCGGCGTCAGCCCCAGGTCGGGTAGCATCCAGACCATGATGTAGCGCGCGCCGGCTTGTTGCAGGGCCTGGGCGCTGTCCGCCAGCCTGCCACCGGCGGCGACCGCTTGAGCGGGGCTAAGGACCCGGCCCTGCAGGAAGTCATTGCCGCCCCCTGAAAGAAAGTAAAGCGCGTTCGGGTCGGCTCTCCCACCATTAGTCGGCAGATAGCCCTGCCGGCTGCGCAATACAGTGCCGCCCCCGGGGTTGCCTGGGGGAATCGCAGCATTGGAGACTGAGGTAATGGAGTCGAGGATATTGTCGGTGCGGTAGCCACCCACTGCCCAGTTGTTTCCGTCTGGCAAACCCTGGGCTGCGCGAACCGGTGAGGTGGAGGCATTCAGGTCGTTGGGCGCGACGCCCAGTTTTGCGCCCAGCAGGGTCGAGGAGACCAGGCCGTACTCACCCTGGAAGTTCGCCCCGGTTCGGTTGGTAAAACGTAATGTGGCGCCGGCCGAACCGTCGGGAAACTGGCCCGCATCCGCCAGGCTGTCACCGAAAACCACCATGGTTGAATAAGGTGACGGGGCTGCGAACGCCTGGGCACAGGCCAATGACAGAAGGCAGCCGGCAAGGGGCGCGTAAAACGCTGGTCTGAGCATGCAAGATTCCATTCGGTTGTTTTTATGTTGGAGGTGAAACACTAGCAAAATTTTTGGCATTTTTTGTAAGGAAAACCGGAATCCGCCTACGTTGCGCCCCCGTATTTGCGGCTCCATATTGCACCGCTGGCGAGCCTACGTTACTGTGCCTGAACGTATGAATGAGACCCTCCCCGTGTTGATCATCAGCAAACTCTTGATGCGAGTAGTCAAGGCACACGCCCGTTGGCGTTGGCGCGCCTGACATTTTTCTCTGCCGGCCTGGCCGGACCTGTACCGATTTGCCTTCTTCACCCGTTGTCTGACGCCCCTTGCCAACTCCCCCTGGCAACCGGAACGTGCGTCTGGCAGCGGGTCACGCTCTTGGAAGGTGGTCATTTGAAATCAGTGAATTCAAGAGGTTTGAACCCACATGTTGCTGATGATTGATAACTACGACTCCTTTACCTACAACGTTGTGCAGTACCTGGGCGAACTGGGTGCCGAGGTCAAGGTGGTGCGCAACGATGAACTTACTGTTGCCGAAATCGCCGCGTTGAACCCCGAGCGCATCGTCGTCTCACCTGGCCCGTGCACGCCGACCGAGGCGGGTATCTCTCTGGAAGCCATCCAGTATTTCGCCGGCAAGCTGCCGATCCTGGGCGTCTGCCTGGGCCACCAGTCCATCGGCCAGGCGTTTGGCGGTGATGTGGTGCGCGCGCGCGAGGTGATGCACGGCAAGACCAGCCCGGTGTTCCATCGCGACCTGGGTGTGTTCCATGGCCTGAACCTGCCGGTGACCGTGACCCGTTACCACTCACTGGTGGTCAAGCGTGAAACCTTGCCCGAATGCCTGGAGCTGACCGCCTGGACCCAGCTGGAAGACGGCTCGGTCGACGAGATCATGGGCCTGCGTCACAAGACACTGAATATCGAAGGGGTGCAATTTCACCCTGAATCAATCCTGACCGAGCAGGGCTACGAGCTGTTCGCCAACTTTCTCAAGCAGAGCGGCGGCACGCGCTAAGGACTTTTCATGGATATCAAGACTGCCCTGAGCCGTATCGTCGGCCATCTGGACCTGAGCACCGCGGAAATGAGCGATGTGATGCGCGAGATCATGACCGGTCAATGCACCGATGCTCAGATCGGCGCTTTTATGATGGCGATGCGCATGAAGAGCGAAAGCATCGACGAAATCGTCGGTGCGGTGTCGGTGATGCGTGAGCTGGCGGACAAGGTCGAACTCAAGACCCTCGACGGCGTCGTCGATGTAGTGGGCACCGGCGGTGACGGTGCGAATATTTTCAACGTGTCGACCGCCTCATCCTTTGTGGTGGCCGCCGCTGGTTGCACCGTCGCCAAGCACGGTAACCGTGCAGTGTCTGGCAAGAGCGGCAGTGCCGACTTGCTGGAAGCGGCCGGTATTTACCTGAACCTCACGCCGGTGCAAGTAGCGCGCTGCATTGACAGCGTTGGCATTGGCTTCATGTTTGCCCAGTCCCATCACGGCGCGATGAAGCACGCTGCCGGCCCGCGCAAGGACCTCGGCCTGCGTACCCTGTTCAACATGCTCGGCCCGCTTACGAATCCGGCCGGTGTGAAGCACCAGGTGGTGGGCGTGTTCAGCCAGGCGCTGTGCCGGCCATTGGCCGAAGTCTTGCAGCGCCTGGGCAGCAAGCATGTGCTGGTGGTGCATTCCAAGGATGGCCTCGACGAATTCAGCCTGGCAGCGCCGACCTTTGTGGCGGAGCTCAAGAACGACGAGGTCACCGAATATTGGGTCGAGCCCGAAGACCTGGGGATGAAAAGCCAGAGCCTGCACGGCCTGGCGGTGGAAAGCCCGGCAGCTTCGTTGGAGTTGATTCGTGATGCCTTGGGGCGTCGCAAGACCGAAAACGGTCAGAAAGCTGCGGAAATGATTGTCCTGAATGCTGGCGCAGCCCTTTACGCGGCCGACCATGCCTATAGTCTCAAGGAAGGTGTTGCCTTGGCCCACGATGCGCTGCATACCGGCCTGGCTCGCGAGAAGCTCGAAGAGCTGGGAGCATTCACCGCCGTATTCAAGATGGAGAATGAAGGATGAGTGTGCCAACCGTTCTGGAAAAGATCCTGGCCCGCAAGGTTGAAGAAGTGGCCGAGCGCCGCGCCCGTGTGAGCCTGGCCGAGTTGGAAGCGCAGACGAAAAGCGCCGATGCGCCACGCGGCTTTGCCAAAGCCTTGATCGCCCAGGCCAAGCTCAAGCAGCCGGCCGTGATCGCCGAGGTCAAGAAAGCCTCGCCGAGCAAAGGGGTGATACGCGAACACTTTGTGCCCGCTGAAATCGCCGTCAGTTATGAGAAGGGAGGGGCGACTTGCCTGTCCGTACTGACGGATATCGACTACTTCCAAGGTTCCGACCTGTTTCTGCAACAGGCGCGCGCCGCGTGCAAGTTGCCGGTGATCCGCAAGGATTTCATGGTCGACCCGTACCAGATCGTCGAAGCCCGAGCCTTGGGTGCCGACTGCGTGTTGCTGATTGTTTCCGCGTTGGATGACGTGAAGATGGCCGAGCTGGCGGCCGTGGCCAAAAGCGTTGGTTTGGATGTATTGGTCGAAGTGCACGACGGCGACGAGTTGGAGCGCGCATTGAAGACCCTCGATACACCGCTGGTGGGCGTCAACAACCGTAACCTGCATACCTTCGAGGTCAGCCTGGAAACCACCCTCGACCTGCTGCCGCGTATTCCGCGCGATCGTCTGGTGATTACCGAAAGTGGCATCGTCAACCGCGCCGATGTGGAACTGATGGAAATCAGTGACGTGTACTCGTTCCTGGTGGGCGAGACGTTTATGCGCGCCGAGAACCCAGGGGCGGAATTGCAGCGCTTGTTCTTCCCGGAGCGTGGTACGACGATCAGCGGCTCGACATTGGATTGATGTGAAGCCAGCTCCCACATTGGTGTTGTGTTTATTCAGGTAGGTAGGTGTTCGATGCTCCAGCCCGTGATCATGACTGTCGAAGCAGGCCTTGCCGCCGAGCAAGACCTATTGGCAGCCGTTTGCGCGGGTGAGCAGGCGTTCGGATTGCTGTTCTGGCAGCCCAGTGACCAAGCGCTGGTTATGCCGCGCCGTTTGAGCCGGTTGCCGGCATTCGAGGCGGCGAGCCAGGTCTCGGTCGATGCGGGTTGGCCGGTGTTGCTGCGTGAAACTGGCGGTGAGCCGGTGCCGCAGTCCGGCGCCACGGTCAATATCGCCCTGGTCTATGCCCCGCCGCGCAGTGAAGGCGACCCGGGGCGTATCGAAACCGGCTATCGGCGCTTGTGCCAACCGATCTGTGATCTGTTGATCGAGTTGGGCGGCGATG
Source organism: Pseudomonas sp. FDAARGOS_380 (assembly GCF_002591235.1). Classification (NCBI taxonomy): domain Bacteria; kingdom Pseudomonadati; phylum Pseudomonadota; class Gammaproteobacteria; order Pseudomonadales; family Pseudomonadaceae; genus Pseudomonas; species Pseudomonas sp. FDAARGOS_380. The sequence continues at coordinate 2,514,937 of NZ_CP023969.1, forward strand.
CGTCCGTCGGCGAAATTGACGGTGCTTTTTGCGACGGTCGTTACAACGTCAACCTCAATGGCCGCAAAATGGTGGGCACTGCCCAGCGTTGGCGACAAAGCGGTGGCCGCCCGGTAGGGTTGGTGCATGGGGCGATGTTGCTGGAGAATGATCGTGAGCAATTGATTGCGGCGGTCAACCGCTTCAACCAAGCCTGCGGCTTGGAGCAGCGAGTTCGCGCCGACAGCCATATCGCACTGCACGAAGCGTTTCCCGCGCCGGATGCTATCAGTCGGCTCGACACGTTGTACCGTCAGATGCTGGCTGGCTTCCTGCCGGTTTAACGGGTGCCGAACACCACCATCGTCTTGCCTTTGACGTGCACCAGGTTGCGCTCCTCCAAATCCTTGAGCACGCGGCCAACCATTTCTCGTGAACACCCGACAATACGTCCGATCTCCTGGCGCGTGACTTTGATCTGCATGCCGTCGGGATGGGTCATGGCATCGGGTTGCTTGCATAGCTCCAGCAGGCAGCGAGCAACGCGACCGGTGACATCAAAGAACGCCAGGTCGCCGACTTTGCGCGTGGTGTCGCGTAGGCGCTGGGCGATCTGTCCGCTCAGGGCGTACAAGATATCCGGATCATGCTGGGCCAGTTCGCGAAATTTCGTATAGCTGATCTCGGCCACTTCGCACTCAACTTTGGCCCTTACCCAAGCGCTGCGTTCCTGCTCTTTGCCTGCTTGTTCAAACAGGCCCAGCTCCCCGAAGAAATCCCCGGTGTTGAGGTAGGCAATGATCATCTCACGGCCATCTTCATCCTCGATCAGGATGGTGACCGAGCCCTTGATAATGAAGAACAGGGTTTCTGAACGCTCGCCGGCGCAGATGATGTTGTGCTTGGCCGGATGACGTCGGCGCTGGCAATGCAACAGCAGCTTGTCGAGGTTCTTGATCTTGGGTGTGGGAGTAAGAGCAACCATGGTTGTATCCCGAAAAGACTGCAAGGTGTAGTTGGCGTTGTTTTTATCCAGCGGCCTCTCATTGATAGACGCTGTACAAGTCATGGCAATGCGCCATTCATTTGGCGCCAGCTTACCAGACACCTTCTGTCACGATTAGCCAATTTACCGGGCAAACGCTGTCATTTATCGAATTTATGCAGGGCGCTGCTGTTTCAAAGCCCTGTGCTAAGCTGGCGACCCTTTTTTAGCAGTGGAGTCTGGGCGATGAAGGCACGCATCCAATGGGCGGGCGAAGCCATGTTCCTCGGTGAGTCGGGCAGCGGCCATGTGGTGGTCATGGACGGTCCGCCGGAAGCCGGCGGGCGTAACCTGGGTGTACGCCCGATGGAAATGTTGCTGCTGGGTGTGGGCGGTTGCAGCAATTTCGATGTGGTCAGCATCTTGAAGAAGTCGCGCCAGGCCGTGGAAAGCTGCGAAGCCTTCCTGGAAGCCGAACGCGCCACTGAAGACCCCAAGGTCTTTACCAAGATCCATATGCATTTCGTAGTCAAGGGCCGGGCGCTGAAAGAAGCCCAGGTCAAGCGTGCCATTGAGCTGTCGGCCGAGAAGTACTGCTCAGCATCGATCATGCTGGGGGCGGCGGGCGTGGTCATTACCCACGACTACGAAATCATCGAGTTGGGTTGATTGCAGCAGGCAAAAGAAAGGGCGCTTCGGGCGCCCTTCTTTTCGGTTCAGATTCGATAGGTGCTTTTGGTCATGACCTTGGCCAACAGGCTCATGCCGAACCGTACCGGGGCTGGAAAGCGGAAGCCGCCCGCGTCCAGCGCGCTTTCTGCATGGTGTTCTTCGTCGATACGCATCTGCTCAAGAATGGCCCGGGACTTTTCGTCCTCGGCCGGCAGTTGCTCCAGGTGTTCATCCAGGTGCTTGCACACCTGATGTTCTGTCGCGGCCACAAACCCCAGGCTGACTTTGTCGCTGATCAGCCCGGCAGCCGCGCCGATACCAAACGACAAGCCATAAAACAGTGGGTTGAGCACGCTGGGATGGCTGCCCAACTGGCGGATGCGTTGTTCGCACCAGGCCAGGTGGTCGATCTCTTCCTCGGCTGCATGCTCCATCGCCGTGCGAACCTGCGGCAACTTGGCGGTCAGCGCCTGGCCCTGGTACAGCGCCTGGGCACAGACTTCACCGGTATGGTTGATGCGCATCAGGCCGGCCACGTGACGGGTGTCGGTCTCGCTCAGCTGTACATCTGGCTGCACAATGGCGGGCGATGGACGGTAAGGTTGGCCGCTGAACGGCAGCAGGGTGCGCATGGCCATGTCGGCTTGCAGCAACAGACGGTCAATCGGCGAGTAGTGACGTTGGGTAGTCATGCTGACCTCCGGGAAGAATCTCGGCGGCCAGTTTACCGCAAGAGAGCGTCCAGCGTTTGTGCTGAGTCAATTTGCCCTTGTGCACTCAGCCCGGTGGCCAGTTCATCTGGCGCTGACCGAGCACGTGCATATGGATGTGGTAAACGGTTTGCCCGCCGTCTTCATTGCAATTCATCACCACGCGAAAGCCTTTTTCGCAACCCTGTTCCACGGCCAGGCGCTGGGCGGTGAACAGGATATGGCCGGCCAGCGCCTTATCGTCCTCGGTCAGGTCATTGAGGGTACGAATGGGCTTTTTCGGGATAACCAGAAAATGCACCGGCGCCTGTGGGGCGATATCGTGAAAAGCCAGGACCTGGTCATCTTCATAGATGATCTTCGCCGGTATTTCTCTGTTGATGATCTTGGTGAACAGAGTATCCACAGCTGTATCTCCATTGTGAAAGTGAGGTGAGTGTACGCAGGCCATCAGCGTGGGCAATAGGCCTTGTTGATGGCGCCGGCAATTTTGCGGGTCAGCCAGCGGGGGCTCAGGCGTGGGCTGAACGTCAGCCAACGGTTGCGTCGCCCGGGAATGATGATGGCTTTGTTCTTTTCCAGCGCACGCACGGTGTAGAGCGCGACTTCTTCCGGGCTCATCAGTTGCTGGCTGCGGTCGAGTTTCGCCGTATCCGTCTGTGCGGTGCCGAAGAATGCGGTGCGCGTAGGGCCAGGGCACAACACTGAGACCTTGATGCCGCAGGTCTTCAATTCTTCGCGCAACCCTTCGGAAAAGTGCAATACGTAGGCTTTGCTGGCGTAGTAGCTGCTCATCCACGGCCCAGGCTGGAAGGCGGCGACCGAAGCCACATTGAGGATTTGCCCGCCGCCATGCAGGGCCATGGCATTGCCGAGCGCGTGGCACATGCGGGTCAGGGCCAGGATGTTGACTTCGATGAGGTCCTGCTCGGTCATCCAGTCCTGGGCCAGGAACGGCCCGCTGGTGCCGATGCCGGCGCAGTTGACCAGCAGGTCGATCTGCCGCTCACCCTCTTCGAGCTCCAGCAAAAAGCCGGACAAACGCAGCGGTTCGCCCAGGTCACAGGCACGAAACAGCACCTCGACACCGAAGCGTTGGGTCAATTCCAATGCAATGCTTTCCAACTGATCACGCTGGCGGGCCACCAGAATCAAGCTGCGGCCGCGTCGTGCCAAGGCTTCGGCCAATGCCAGGCCGATGCCGCTGGAGGCGCCGGTGATCAGAGCGTAACGGGTCATGCCTTTCTCCATCGCAACGCCACCGGCCCATGACAGTGCGTCACAGGCGGCGGGCGTTTCTTCACTGTTCTGGAGAGTCTACAGGTTCGGCTGCGTCGTCAGCACTTTGCGCTGCGGCTTCATCAACGATAACGCTTTGTTCTGCGTCTGCATCGGAGGTGATGGAGCTGCTTTCGTAGCTGCTGTCCATGTTGGCTTCAAGCTGGTCCAGGTAACCGTTCATGCCCAAGGTGACGACAATGATGAGCATCAAAGGGATAAACGCCAGCCACAGCGAGGCCAGGATTTTCACCGCAGTAGAGTTGCGTGGTGGTGGCGCGCCGTATTGGTTGGCGCCCGTGTTGCCTGGCAATACCAGCAACAGCAGAGGGAACACACTGTTCACCAGCGGAACCAGGTTCAGCAGGTACAGCCAGCCAGACCAGCCCAGGTCATGCAGGCGCTGCACGCCGATTTGCACGCTCACCACTACCAGTGCCACAAACAGCGCGAAGCCCAGCAGTGAGCCAATAATGATGGCGATGGTTGGCGAGGCTGTCGCCACCGCGAAGCCCACGGTACTGATGATGCCCGCGGCCACCAACATCGCGACGGTCAGTGCCAGCGTCCAGGCCAGGTAGCGCAGGCGCCCGATGCGACCGTGGATGGTGAACACCTTTAGAGTGGCGAACTCCGGCAGGTCATCGCCAACAGCGGCGCGTGGCGGTGCATACGGTGAAGCGGCGGCGCGGTCAGCGGTTGACGAGCCTGTCTCGTGGGTTTCTGCCAGGCTGAATGCCACGGGGTGTTCCTCTTCGATGCGTGCGTCCACCCCGGCATTGTGCAGTGCCGTGAGGTAGGTTTCAGCGTCGGGGCGCGACAGGTCGCGCTTGAGCGCGACGGGGCGGCCGGTGAAGAGCTTTTCTATCGCTTCAACATCGCTTTTGAATAACTCGGCGAGGTTCAGCTTGGCGGTGGTGCTTTCGACACCTGGGCGCAAGGCTCCGTCAAACACAATCTTGAAACGGCTGTCGCTCATGCGGGCATCCTTGTCACTTAATCAGGGGAAGTGTGCAGGCCTGTCCAATTGGCAGGCCCGGCAGTGGGTCAGCGTGGCCAGCGCAGTTGCGCGGCATGCTCGCGTGCTCTGCGGTATTCGGCATCCAGGCGCGCTATGAGCTCATCCACACTGGGCACATCATTGATCTCACCGACGCCTTGGCCGGCAGACCATACAGTTTTCCACGCTTTGGCCTCATCGCTCAATGGCTTGAGCTTGGAACCGAAGTTGACTTCCCCTTTGCCTTGAAGCGCAGCGAGGTCAAAACCGGCATTTTCCAGGCTCTGGCGCATAAAGCTGGCAGGTACGCCGGAGACTGCAGGAGTGTGCACGATGTCGGCGGCGCGCGATGTGAGCAGCATCTCCTTATAGGCGTCCGGTGCCTGGCTTTCGGTGGTGCCGATAAAGCGCGTGCCGAAATAAGCGAGGTCTGCCCCCAGCACCTGGGCGGCGAGGATTTCGTGCCCATGGTTAAGGCAGCCCGCCAGCAGCAGGGTTTTGTCGAAGAACTGGCGAATTTCGGCAATCAGTGAAAAGGGGCTCCAAGTGCCAGCGTGGCCACCTGCTCCAGCGGCTACGGCAATGAGGCCGTCGACGCCCGCTTCAGCGGCTTTCTCGGCATGGCGTCGGGTAGTGACGTCATGAAATACCAGGCCGCCGTAGCTGTGAACGGCATCTACCAATTCCTTTACCGCACCGAGGCTGGTGATGACGATGGGCACCTTGTGCTCGACGCAGATCGCCAGGTCGGCCTCCAGCCGCGGGTTGCTGTTGTGCACGATCAGGTTCACGGCATAGGGCGCAGGGTTGTCCAACTGCGCCAAACCCGCTTCGATTTCTTCCAGCCAGGCCTTGAAACCACTGCTTTCGCGTTGGTTGAGCGCCGGGAAACTGCCAACTACCCCGTTGCGGCAGCAGGCCAGGACCAGTTGCGGATTGGAGATCAGAAACATCGGCGCGGCCACCACGGGCAGGCGCAGACGTTGTTCCAGCAGAGCGGGCAGCGACATTGGAGGTTCCCCGAGTAATTGAAGTTAGAACGGTTTGACCACGACCAAAATTACGATAGCCAGCAATATCAGAACCGGGACTTCATTGAACCAGCGATAAAAGACATGGCTGCGGGTGTTCTCGCCACGGGCGAAGCGCTTTACCTGTGCGCCGCACATGTGATGGTAGCCAATCAGCAGGACGACCAGGGTCAGCTTGGCGTGGATCCAGGCGCCCGACTGGAAAATGCCGGGGTTGAGGGCCAGCATCCAGATGCCGAAGACCAGTGTGGCAACCATCGCCGGGCCCATGATGCCCCGGTACAACTTGCGCTCCATGATGCTGAAGCGTTCCTTGCTGACGGTGTCTTCGCTTTGGGCGTGGTAGACGAACAGGCGCGGCAGGTAGAACAGCCCGGCAAACCAGCAGACGATGCTGACGATATGGAAGGCTTTGACCCATAGATAGAGCATTTTAGTTATTCCCAGGTTCACGGTAGCGAAGATAGTAGTGGCTCATGCGCCCGTACGTCACGTTGACGGTTGTCGCAGGACGATACGGCCCCTATTATCGACGGCTTTCCAGTGGGTTCGTTGAGGGCAGGTTTATGGTCAAGGTCGGTATCGTCGGCGGCACGGGTTACACCGGTGTCGAATTGCTGCGTCTGTTGGCTCAGCATCCGCAAGCTGAGGTGGTGGTCATCACTTCCCGATCCGAAGCCGGGCTGGCCGTGGCCGATATGTACCCGAACCTGCGAGGCCACTATGACGGCCTGGCGTTCAGTGTGCCGGACACCAAGACCCTGGGGGCCTGCGACGTGGTGTTCTTCGCCACGCCTCACGGTGTAGCCCATGCGTTGGCCGGTGAGCTGCTGGCGGCGGGTACCAAGGTTATCGACTTGTCGGCAGACTTCCGCCTGCAAGACGCCGATGAGTGGGCCAAGTGGTACGGCCAACCCCATGGTGCGCCGCAGCTGTTGGAAGAGGCGGTTTACGGCCTGCCGGAAGTCAATCGCGAGCAGATCAAGCAAGCACGCCTGATTGCGGTGCCCGGTTGCTATCCAACAGCCACGCAATTGGGCTTCCTGCCATTGCTGGAAGCTGGTCTGGCGGATGCGTCGCGCCTGATCGCCGACTGCAAGTCGGGCGTCAGTGGTGCGGGCCGTGGCGCGGCGGTCGGTTCTCTGTACTCCGAAACGTCGGAAAGCATGAAAGCCTATGCGGTAAAAGGTCATCGTCACTTGCCGGAAATTCGCCAGGGCCTGCGCCGCGCTGCCGGCCAGGAGGTAGGGCTGACCTTCGTGCCGCACCTGACGCCGATGATCCGCGGGATTCACTCCACGCTGTATGCGACCGTCACCGATCGCTCGGTAGACCTGCAGGCATTGTTTGAGAAGCGTTATGCCAATGAGCCGTTCGTCGATGTGATGCCGGCCGGCAGCCATCCGGAAACGCGCAGCGTGCGTGGCGCCAATGTGTGCCGTATTGCTGTGCATCGTCCGCAGGATGGCGACCTGGTGGTGGTGTTGTCGGTGATCGACAACCTGGTCAAGGGCGCGTCGGGCCAGGCGGTGCAGAACATGAACATCCTGTTCGGCCTGGACGAGAAGTTGGGCCTGTCCCACGCGGGCATGCTGCCTTAACGCAGACTTACCGTTGTGCAAAAGGCCCGTTGATCGGGCCTTTTGCATTTTTAATGGTCGCTGGGCAGATTGATATACCGTAACAATAGTTGACCGCTTTTCTAGGAGAAGCGGATAATACCGGCCATTACGCATATGGCGGCGCTACGCCGGGAGATTATCAGCATGAGCGTTGAATCCTTCACCCCCACGGCTTTGCAATTCACCCACGGTGCTGCGCACAAGGTGAAGAGCCTGGTCGATGAAGAGGGTAATGATCGCTTGAAGCTGCGCGTATTCGTTACGGGCGGCGGTTGTTCAGGGTTTCAGTACGGTTTTACCTTCGATGAAGATGTGGCCGATGACGACACTATCGTTGAGCGCGAGGGTGTGAGCCTGGTCGTGGATCCGATGAGCTTCCAATACCTGGCGGGTGCCGAGGTGGATTATCAGGAAGGTCTGGAAGGCTCGCGTTTCGTGATCAAGAACCCTAATGCCACCACGACATGTGGTTGCGGGTCTTCGTTCTCGATCTGATCGGTAGCAGATACAAAAACGCCGCTTGGCTCTTACGGGCCAAGCGGCGTTTTGCTGTCTGGGGTTCAGGCGGGGTAGATCGCGCCAAGCACTCGAAGCCCGCGAGCGCCAGTGACGCTGGGGCGATTGGCGGCAATTCCCTCAAGGCAGCAATGGGCCAGCCAGGCGAAGGCCATTGCCTCTACCCAGTCAGGGTCTACGCCATAGGCCGCTGTAGTGCTGACATGGGTGGAAGGCAGCAACGTTGTCAGACGGCTCATCAGTGCCCCGTTATGGGCGCCGCCGCCGCAGATCAGCAAGGTCGTTGTGTCAGTTTGGGCGCTTTGCAGGGACTCGACGATGGTCAGGGCCGTCAGCTCCAGCAGGGTGGCCTGTACGTCTTGGGGTTCAAAGGCGGGCAAGCGGCCAAGGTGCTGCTGCAGCCAGGCCAGGTTGAACACCTCTCGGCCCGTGCTTTTCGGGCCTTTGGTCAAGAAGAACGGATCGCTGAGCAGCGTATTGAGCAACTGGGGCTGGACCTGGCCGCTGGCCGCCCATTGCCCGTCCCGATCGAAGTGTTCGCCGCGCTGCAGGTGAATCCAGGCATCGAGCAGCACGTTCCCCGGGCCGCAGTCGAAACCGGCGACAGGCTTGCCCGTCTCGATCAGGCTGAGGTTGCTGAACCCGCCGACATTCAATACCGCGCGATTGCCCGTCTGCTCGCCGAACAAGGCTTCATGAAAGGCAGGAACCAAAGGAGCGCCTTGGCCGCCGGCAGCGACATCGCGGCTGCGGAAGTCGCTGACGACGGTGATGCCTGTGAGTTCGGTGAGAAGGGCAGGGTTGCCGATCTGAACGGTAAAGCCTCGGGCGGGTTCATGGCGAATCGTCTGGCCATGGCTACCAATCGCCCGAATGTCCTGAGGCTTGAGGTTCTGTTGATCCAGCAAGGCGTGGATGCCTTGGGCGGCGAGCATGACCCATTGTTGCTGGGCGATTGCCGAGCGGGCGATCTCATCCGGGCCGCTGGCGCATAGGCTCAGCAGTTCTGTGCGCAAGGCGTCAGGCATCGGGATGTAGCGGGTGGCGATCAGATTGATCGCCGCACCTTGTTCGATAAGGGCGATATCCAGGCCGTCGAGGCTGGTCCCGGACATCACGCCGATATAGAGCGGCATACCTTAACGCTTCGCCGAAGCCAGCAAGGTGGAGCGCTCTTGATCCATCCGTGCCATCAGCGGCTGGCTCTGTTGCATGAAGCGCGCGCGTTCGGCCTTGGCAATCGGGTCGGCCATCGGCAGCTTCTGGCCCAATGGGTCGACGTGTACGCCGTTGACCTGGAACTCGTAGTGCAAGTGCGGGCCGGTGGAGAGGCCGGTGGTACCGATGTAGCCGATCACTTGGCCTTGTTTCACGTTGCCGCCAGTCTTGACGCCCTTGGCGAACCCTTGCATGTGGCCATAAAGCGTACGGTAAGTGTTGCCGTGCTGGATGATCACCGTATTGCCGTAACCACCACGGCGCCCCGCTAACAAGACCTTGCCGTCGCCCGCCGCCTTGATTGGCGTGCCACGCGGCGCGGCATAGTCGACGCCCTTGTGTGCGCGAATTTTGTTCAGAATTGGATGCTTGCGGCCCATGGAGAAACGCGAGCTAATACGGGCAAAGTCAACGGGTGTACGGATGAAGGCCTTGCGCATGCTGTTGCCATCAGCCGTGTAGTAGCTGCTGTTGCCTTGTTTGTTGGTGTAGCGCACGGCGGTGTAGGTTTTGCCACGGTTTGTGAAACGCGCAGAAAGAATGTTGCCAGTGCCGACCACTTTTCCGTTGGCTACTTTCTGTTCGTAGATCACGTCGAATTCGTCGCCTTGACGGATGTCCTGAGCGAAGTCGATGTCGTAGCCAAATACGCTGGCCATGTCCATGGTCATGCTGTGCGACAGGCCCGCACGCGCGGCCGATTGCGACAGGGAGCTGTTGATCACGCCATGTACGTAGGCGGAACGCATGACGGGTTTGGTGGTGATTCGGTTGAATGCGAAGCCTTTGGCGCCTTTGCTCAGGCTGATGCTTTCCAAGTCACTGATGCTGGTATGCAGGTTGTTCAACTGGCCGTCTGGCGTCAGCTCAAATTCAAGCTTTTGGCCACGTTTGAGCTGAGTGAATTGCTTGGCTTGTTTATCGCTGGCGAGCACGTCATTTACAGCGGCGGCAGGCAACCCAACCTTTTCGAACAGGGTAGAGAGAGTGTCGCCTTTGCCCACGATGACTTCGCGATGCTGGGGATTCTTGGCTGCGGCGGCCGCAGGTGCTTCCTGGGCGGCTTGCTGGGTGTCTTCGGGAGTGCTTTCGATCTGTGCGAAAGGTGATTCAGTTGCAGTGTTTGTGGCTTGTTGTACGTCGGAAGCGTCTTGATCTTGTGTCAGTTGTTCAACTGGGCTTTCCAGATCAAGGCTCAGGGATGTTCGTTTGGCTTCAACGTCACTGGAAGGGAATACCAGCAGTGCCAGGCTGAGAAGGGCGGCGATACCACTTGCGGCGAGCAGGTGGGTCTTCGGGTAAAGCGGCGGCGCTTTAGACGGTTCAGTGGTCATAGGTAATTTTGACTTTGAAGATGAAATGGAAAAGATGAATGACATGATGAAGATGAAATAACTGTATAAAATATAACCAAATCATCTGTGGTGCAAGCTCGCGAACGCTGGGCTTGCTGAACGGTGTCCGTGCGCAGGGCAAAACTTGTAATTAGTCCCTGATCTTGTATGGTTGGTTCCCTTTTGAATCTGAGCCTTGCGGGTCTGTTATGAAGTCGGTTGAAGAGCAGCTAGCGCTGATAAAACGTGGTGCGGAAGAACTGTTGGTCGAGTCCGAGCTGATCGAAAAGCTCAAGCGTGGCCAGCCCCTGCGTATCAAGGCTGGCTTTGATCCGACTGCGCCGGATCTGCACTTGGGTCATACCGTGCTTATTAATAAGCTGCGTCAGTTCCAGGAACTGGGCCATCAGGTCATCTTCCTTATAGGTGACTTCACCGGGATGATCGGTGATCCAAGCGGCAAGAGCGCTACGCGCCCGCCGCTGACTCGCGAGCAGGTGCTCGATAATGCCGAGACCTATAAGACCCAGGTATTCAAGATCCTTGATCCAGCCAAGACCGAGGTGGCGTTCAACTCCACCTGGATGGACAAAATGGGGCCGGCAGATTTCATTCGCCTGACTTCCCAATACACCGTGGCGCGCATGCTTGAGCGCGATGACTTCGACAAGCGCTACTCGACCAATCAGCCAATCGCCATCCATGAGTTCCTCTATCCGCTGGTTCAGGGGTACGACTCGGTGGCGCTGCGTGCGGACGTTGAGTTGGGCGGCACCGATCAGAAGTTCAACCTGTTGATGGGGCGTGAATTGCAGCGCGCCTATGGTCAGGAGGCTCAGTGCATTCTGACCATGCCATTGTTGGAAGGCTTGGATGGCGTCAAGAAGATGTCCAAGTCCTTGGGTAACTATGTCGGTATCCAGGAAGCGCCGGGTGTGATGTACGGCAAGCTGGTGTCTATTCCGGATGCACTGATGTGGCGTTACTTCGAGTTGTTGAGCTTCCGCTCGATGGACGAAATCAATGCGCTGCGTGCGGATGTCGAGGCGGGCGCTAATCCTCGGGATGTGAAGATTAAGCTGGCTGAAGAAATCGTTGCGCGCTTCCATGGTGAGGAGGCTGCGGCCAGCGCTCACCGTGCGGCAGGTAATCGCATGAAAGATGGCGAGCTGCCTGACGATCTGCCGGAGATTGAGCTGACTGCTGCCGAGGCTATGCCGATTGCGGCTGTGCTTAATAAGGCTGGCCTGGTGAAAAACTCGGCGGTCGCGCGCGATCTCTTGGGTTCGGGCGGTGTGCGTATAGATGGTGAGGTGGTTGATCGCACCTTTATATACGAGCTGGGCGCCACTCACGTTTGCCAGGCGGGTAAGAAGGCATTTGCGCGTATTACGCTCAAATCCGAATAAGTCTGAAATAGGTGTTGACGGCGAATTATATCTGTCTATAATTCGCCCCACTTCCGGCGCAGTCGAAACGGAAAACTCCTTGGTAAACAAAGGGTTACGCAGTTATCGACAGCAAGTTGCTTCAGTTCATCGAAGCCAAAAGGAAGTTGAAAAAGAGGTGTTGACAGCAGCGTGTAACGCTGTAGAATTCGCCTCCCGCTTACGAGAGATCGCAAGCGCAAGTGGTTGAAGTTGTTGAAGAAATCTTCGAAAGCTTCTGAAAATAACCACTTGACAGCAAATGAGGCTGCTGTAGAATGCGCGCCTCGGTTGAGACGAAAGATCTTAACCAACCGCTCTTTAACAACTGAATCAAGCAATTCGTGTGGGTGCTTGTGGAGTCAGACTGATAGTCAACAAGATTATCAGCATCACAAGTTACTCCGCGAGAAATCAAAGATGTAACCAACGATTGCTGAGCCAAGTTTAGGGTTTCTTAAAAACCCAAAGATGTTTGAACTGAAGAGTTTGATCATGGCTCAGATTGAACGCTGGCGGCAGGCCTAACACATGCAAGTCGAGCGGTAGAGAGAAGCTTGCTTCTCTTGAGAGCGGCGGACGGGTGAGTAATGCCTAGGAATCTGCCTGGTAGTGGGGGATAACGTTCGGAAACGGACGCTAATACCGCATACGTCCTACGGGAGAAAGCAGGGGACCTTCGGGCCTTGCGCTATCAGATGAGCCTAGGTCGGATTAGCTAGTTGGTGAGGTAATGGCTCACCAAGGCGACGATCCGTAACTGGTCTGAGAGGATGATCAGTCACACTGGAACTGAGACACGGTCCAGACTCCTACGGGAGGCAGCAGTGGGGAATATTGGACAATGGGCGAAAGCCTGATCCAGCCATGCCGCGTGTGTGAAGAAGGTCTTCGGATTGTAAAGCACTTTAAGTTGGGAGGAAGGGTTGTAGATTAATACTCTGCAATTTTGACGTTACCGACAGAATAAGCACCGGCTAACTCTGTGCCAGCAGCCGCGGTAATACAGAGGGTGCAAGCGTTAATCGGAATTACTGGGCGTAAAGCGCGCGTAGGTGGTTTGTTAAGTTGGATGTGAAATCCCCGGGCTCAACCTGGGAACTGCATTCAAAACTGACTGACTAGAGTATGGTAGAGGGTGGTGGAATTTCCTGTGTAGCGGTGAAATGCGTAGATATAGGAAGGAACACCAGTGGCGAAGGCGACCACCTGGACTAATACTGACACTGAGGTGCGAAAGCGTGGGGAGCAAACAGGATTAGATACCCTGGTAGTCCACGCCGTAAACGATGTCAACTAGCCGTTGGAAGCCTTGAGCTTTTAGTGGCGCAGCTAACGCATTAAGTTGACCGCCTGGGGAGTACGGCCGCAAGGTTAAAACTCAAATGAATTGACGGGGGCCCGCACAAGCGGTGGAGCATGTGGTTTAATTCGAAGCAACGCGAAGAACCTTACCAGGCCTTGACATCCAATGAACTTTCTAGAGATAGATTGGTGCCTTCGGGAACATTGAGACAGGTGCTGCATGGCTGTCGTCAGCTCGTGTCGTGAGATGTTGGGTTAAGTCCCGTAACGAGCGCAACCCTTGTCCTTAGTTACCAGCACGTTATGGTGGGCACTCTAAGGAGACTGCCGGTGACAAACCGGAGGAAGGTGGGGATGACGTCAAGTCATCATGGCCCTTACGGCCTGGGCTACACACGTGCTACAATGGTCGGTACAGAGGGTTGCCAAGCCGCGAGGTGGAGCTAATCCCATAAAACCGATCGTAGTCCGGATCGCAGTCTGCAACTCGACTGCGTGAAGTCGGAATCGCTAGTAATCGCGAATCAGAATGTCGCGGTGAATACGTTCCCGGGCCTTGTACACACCGCCCGTCACACCATGGGAGTGGGTTGCACCAGAAGTAGCTAGTCTAACCTTCGGGAGGACGGTTACCACGGTGTGATTCATGACTGGGGTGAAGTCGTAACAAGGTAGCCGTAGGGGAACCTGCGGCTGGATCACCTCCTTAATCGACGACATCAGCTGCTCCATAAGTTCCCACACGAATTGCTTGATTCATTGAAGAAGACGATAGAAGCAGCTTTAAGCTCCAAGCTGATAGCTCTTAGCTAATCAGTTACGCGCTCGAAATTGGGTCTGTAGCTCAGTTGGTTAGAGCGCACCCCTGATAAGGGTGAGGTCGGCAGTTCGAATCTGCCCAGACCCACCAATTTTGTTATGGGGCCATAGCTCAGCTGGGAGAGCGCCTGCCTTGCACGCAGGAGGTCAACGGTTCGATCCCGTTTGGCTCCACCATTAACTGCTTCTGCTGTTAGAGTTTAGAAATGAATATTCTGAAGTGAATATTGATTTCTAGTCTTTGATTAGATCGTTCTTTAAAAATTTGGGTATGTGATAGAAAGATAGACTGAACGTTACTTTCACTGGTAACGGATCAGGCTAAGGTAAAATTTGTGAGTTCTCTTAATTGAGAAATTCGAATTTTCGGCGAATGTCGTCTTCACAGTATAACCAGATTGCTTGGGGTTATATGGTCAAGTGAAGAAGCGCATACGGTGGATGCCTTGGCAGTCAGAGGCGATGAAAGACGTGGTAGCCTGCGAAAAGCTTCGGGGAGTCGGCAAACAGACTTTGATCCGGAGATGTCTGAATGGGGGAACCCAGCCATCATAAGATGGTTATCTTGTACTGAATACATAGGTGCAAGAGGCGAACCAGGGGAACTGAAACATCTAAGTACCCTGAGGAAAAGAAATCAACCGAGATTCCCTTAGTAGTGGCGAGCGAACGGGGACTAGCCCTTAAGTGGCTTTGAGATTAGCGGAACGCTCTGGAAAGTGCGGCCATAGTGGGTGATAGCCCTGTACGCGAAAATCTCTTAGTCATGAAATCGAGTAGGACGGAGCACGAGAAACTTTGTCTGAATATGGGGGACCATCCTCCAAGGCTAAATACTACTGACTGACCGATAGTGAACTAGTACCGTGAGGGAAAGGCGAAAAGAACCCCGGAGAGGGGAGTGAAATAGATCCTGAAACCGTATGCGTACAAGCAGTGGGAGCCCACTTTGTTGGGTGACTGCGTACCTTTTGTATAATGGGTCAGCGACTTATTTTCAGTGGCGAGCTTAACCGAATAGGGGAGGCGTAGCGAAAGCGAGTCTTAATAGGGCGTCTAGTCGCTGGGAATAGACCCGAAACCGGGCGATCTATCCATGGGCAGGTTGAAGGTTGGGTAACACTAACTGGAGGACCGAACCGACTACCGTTGAAAAGTTAGCGGATGACCTGTGGATCGGAGTGAAAGGCTAATCAAGCTCGGAGATAGCTGGTTCTCCTCGAAAGCTATTTAGGTAGCGCCTCATGTATCACTGTAGGGGGTAGAGCACTGTTTCGGCTAGGGGGTCATCCCGACTTACCAAACCGATGCAAACTCCGAATACCTACAAGTGCCGAGCATGGGAGACACACGGCGGGTGCTAACGTCCGTCGTGAAAAGGGAAACAACCCAGACCGTCAGCTAAGGTCCCAAAGTTATGGTTAAGTGGGAAACGATGTGGGAAGGCTTAGACAGCTAGGAGGTTGGCTTAGAAGCAGCCACCCTTTAAAGAAAGCGTAATAGCTCACTAGTCGAGTCGGCCTGCGCGGAAGATGTAACGGGGCTCAAACCATACACCGAAGCTACGGGTATCACGTAAGTGATGCGGTAGAGGAGCGTTCTGTAAGCCTGTGAAGGTGAGTTGAGAAGCTTGCTGGAGGTATCAGAAGTGCGAATGCTGACATGAGTAACGATAATGGGTGTGAAAAACACCCACGCCGAAAGACCAAGGTTTCCTGCGCAACGTTAATCGACGCAGGGTTAGTCGGTCCCTAAGGCGAGGCTGAAAAGCGTAGTCGATGGAAAACAGGTTAATATTCCTGTACTTCTGGTTATTGCGATGGAGGGACGGAGAAGGCTAGGCCAGCTTGGCGTTGGTTGTCCAAGTTTAAGGTGGTAGGCTGGAATCTTAGGTAAATCCGGGATTCTAAGGCCGAGAGCTGATGACGAGTTATCTTTTAGATAACGAAGTGGTTGATGCCATGCTTCCAAGAAAAGCTTCTAAGCTTCAGGTAACCAGGAACCGTACCCCAAACCGACACAGGTGGTTGGGTAGAGAATACCAAGGCGCTTGAGAGAACTCGGGTGAAGGAACTAGGCAAAATGGCACCGTAACTTCGGGAGAAGGTGCGCCGGTGAGGGTGAAGGACTTGCTCCGTAAGCTCATGCCGGTCGAAGATACCAGGCCGCTGCGACTGTTTATTAAAAACACAGCACTCTGCAAACACGAAAGTGGACGTATAGGGTGTGACGCCTGCCCGGTGCCGGAAGGTTAATTGATGGGGTTAGCTAACGCGAAGCTCTTGATCGAAGCCCCGGTAAACGGCGGCCGTAACTATAACGGTCCTAAGGTAGCGAAATTCCTTGTCGGGTAAGTTCCGACCTGCACGAATGGCGTAACGATGGCGGCGCTGTCTCCACCCGAGACTCAGTGAAATTGAAATCGCTGTGAAGATGCAGTGTATCCGCGGCTAGACGGAAAGACCCCGTGAACCTTTACTATAGCTTTGCACTGGACTTTGAATTTGCTTGTGTAGGATAGGTGGGAGGCTTTGAAGCGTGGACGCCAGTCTGCGTGGAGCCATCCTTGAAATACCACCCTGGCAACTTTGAGGTTCTAACTCAGGTCCGTTATCCGGATCGAGGACAGTGTATGGTGGGTAGTTTGACTGGGGCGGTCTCCTCCTAAAGAGTAACGGAGGAGTACGAAGGTGCGCTCAGACCGGTCGGAAATCGGTCGTAGAGTATAAAGGCAAAAGCGCGCTTGACTGCGAGACAGACACGTCGAGCAGGTACGAAAGTAGGTCTTAGTGATCCGGTGGTTCTGTATGGAAGGGCCATCGCTCAACGGATAAAAGGTACTCCGGGGATAACAGGCTGATACCGCCCAAGAGTTCATATCGACGGCGGTGTTTGGCACCTCGATGTCGGCTCATCACATCCTGGGGCTGAAGCCGGTCCCAAGGGTATGGCTGTTCGCCATTTAAAGTGGTACGCGAGCTGGGTTTAGAACGTCGTGAGACAGTTCGGTCCCTATCTGCCGTGGACGTTTGAGATTTGAGAGGGGCTGCTCCTAGTACGAGAGGACCGGAGTGGACGAACCTCTGGTGTTCCGGTTGTCACGCCAGTGGCATTGCCGGGTAGCTATGTTCGGAATAGATAACCGCTGAAAGCATCTAAGCGGGAAACTAGCCTCAAGATGAGATCTCACTGGAACCTTGAGTTCCCTGAAGGGCCGTCGAAGACTACGACGTTGATAGGTTGGGTGTGTAAGCGCTGTGAGGCGTTGAGCTAACCAATACTAATTGCCCGTGAGGCTTGACCATATAACACCCAAGCAATTTGACTACTCTAACGAGCATCAGATTGCGGTGTGTGAAGACGAAAATGAACCGAAAGTTCGACGCTCACAAAACACCGAGATCTATCACCTACCCAATTTGCTGAAGCGAGGCCAGCTGGCCGCGACTCAGTACCCGAATTTCTTGACGACCATAGAGCATTGGAACCACCTGATCCCATCCCGAACTCAGCAGTGAAACGATGCATCGCCGATGGTAGTGTGGGGTTTCCCCATGTGAGAGTAGGTCATCGTCAAGATTAAATTCCGAAACCCCAATTGCGAAAGCAGTTGGGGTTTTGTTTTGGGCGCTCGAAAATCTCGACCCAGACTGATATCCACCCTTTCTATGCAATGACCCTGCGCATGGCTATCATGCGTGCCTCATTCTGAGGCGATATGTGCATGCTGACGTTGTTGAAACTTCTGAAAGATGGTCAGTTCCATTCTGGAGAAGCGCTTGGCGCTGCCTTGGGCGTTAGTCGCAGTGCCGTGTGGAAGCAGCTTCAGCATCTTGAGGCAGAATTGAATCTCCCCATTCATAAGGTGCGGGGCCGCGGATATAGATTGGCTGCGCCATTGGTGTTTTTGAATGCGCAGGAGATTTCTCTGGGCGCGGCTTCCTTGGCTTGGCCCGTTCACATTTTCGACTCCATTGATTCCACTAATGCTGAGGCTTTACGTCTTATCGGTGCGGGCAGTGCGGCTCCTTTTGTTGTGCTGGCGGAGCAGCAAACGGCTGGTAGGGGGCGACGAGGCCGAAAGTGGGTCAGCCCATTTGCGCAAAACGTTTACTACAGCCTTGTATTGCGTATTGAGGGCGGTCTGCGGCAACTGGAGGGGCTGAGTCTGGTGGTGGGGCTGGCAGTCCTGCAGGCTCTGCGTGAATCGGGTGTGCAGGGCGCAGCTTTGAAGTGGCCAAACGACGTCCTGGTTGGGCAAAAGAAAATCTCAGGCATCTTGCTTGAGTTGGTGGGAGATCCTGCAGATATCTGTCACGTTGTGCTAGGGATAGGTATCAATGTGAATATGCAGAGAGCGGCTGAGATTGATCAGCAGTGGACCTCGATGCAGCTTGAGACGGGCTCTTCAGTTGATCGCAATCACCTGGTAGCGCGACTGGGTTTGCAGCTACAAGCCTACCTGGACCGACACAAGGCTGCGGGTTTTGCCGGGTTGCAAGAAGAGTGGGAGCAGCATCACGCCTGGCAGGGGAAGTCCGTGTCGCTTATCGCGGGCGTCAATCAGATTGATGGGGTTGTGCTGGGCGTGGATCGTCAGGGCGCCTTGCGTTTGGATGTCGGTGGCGTTGAGAAAACATACAGCGGTGGTGAGTTAAGCCTGAGGTTGCGTGATGATTCTTGAGCTCGACTGTGGAAATAGCTTTATCAAATGGCGTGTTCTTGAGTTGAGTGAGGCAACTGTTCGCGCGGAAGGCATCGCAGGCTCGGATATCGCGCTGATCGATAGTTTGGTGGCTTTGCCTGGTCTATTGCTCACGCGTTGTCGGTTGGTGAGTGTTCGCGCGCTTGAGGAGACCGATAAGCTGATAGCAGCCTTGGTAGCGGCATTTGGCGTTGCTGTTTCCTGTGCAACGTCTGCTCAAGAAATGGGTGGAGTGCGCAATGGCTACGAAGACTTCCAGCGCCTGGGGATGGATCGATGGCTGGCCATGCTGGGCGCGTTCAAGTTGGCGTCAGGTGCATGCTTGGTACTCGACTTTGGTACAGCGGCGACAGCAGATTTTATTGGTCCGGACGGTGGGCACCTGGGTGGGTTTATTTGCCCGGGTATGCCGCTTATGCGGAATCAGCTGCGAACCCATACCCGCAAGATACGCTATGACGATGCGGCCGCTGAGCGGGCTCTGGAGCGTCTCTCTCCTGGTCGAACGACCGTAGAGGCTGTCGAGCGTGGTTGTACGCTCATGCTTAGAGGGTTCGTGCTGACCCAGCTCGAGTTGGCCCGAGGCTATTGGGGGGAGGATTTCACGGTCTTCCTCACTGGAGGCGATGCCGACCTGGTCAGGGAAGCTGCGCCTCAGGCTCGGCTGGTCCCGGACCTGGTGTTTGTTGGTTTGGCGATGGCGTGTCCTTTGTCTTGAGGTGATTATGCGCTGGCTGTTTTTACTTTTACTGGTTCTCAATGTTTTCTATTACGTCTGGCATCAGCAAGAGGCGCCATTGCGGGCCAAGGATGTCACGCCCTTGAGTCTCCATCGGGGAGCGCAGCAAGATATTCGCCTCTTGAGTGAGTCGGCAGACACTGTGGCTCGGCGTGATCGAGCGAGGCCGGCCGAGGCGCAAAATACCTGCTTGTACATCGGTGGTCTCTCGGATCGACGCCAAGCCTCCTCTCTCGAGCAGAGGCTCACGAGCCTGGATATCAAGGTCAAGGTCCAGTTGCTGAACGCACCGGACGCCTCGGGTTATTGGTTGCGCGTAGCCCCTGAGAGCCGTCGCCTGGCTGACGATCTGCCCTTTGAAAGCCTTGCTAATGAATTCAATGAGTTAAAACATAAAATAATGCTGTGTGAAGGCATTGCAACTCTCGAATAGTTTGCATAGAATGGCGCCCGCTTCGCAGTGAAGACCTTTAAGGGCTACAGTGCAAAGCTACCGTCAATGCAGCTAACCTCATAATTTAAATGAGAAAATGCTTGACAGAAGGTCGGCGTGATGTAAAATGCCGGCTCGCTTAGGAGGGGTTCCCGAGCGGCCAAAGGGATCAGACTGTAAATCTGACGTCTACGACTTCGAAGGTTCGAATCCTTCCCCCTCCACCATTTTTAGCGTGAGCTGCAAGCTCCGCGGGTATAGTTTAGTGGTAGAACCTCAGCCTTCCAAGCTGATGATGCGGGTTCGATTCCCGCTACCCGCTCCAAGTTTGCAGGTTGTGCAAGGTGTTTCGCTCTTGTAGCTCAGTTGGTAGAGCACACCCTTGGTAAGGGTGAGGTCAGCGGTTCAAATCCGCTCAAGAGCTCCATATAACAAGGCAGATATGAAAATATCTGCCTTTGTTTTAACAGCTGCCTCGGCTTGAATGTTGTTCGATGTTTCAGGTCTTGTGGGGTTGGTTGTTGTAAAGTCTTTTTCAGGCCTGCATAATGGTCGGCCTGATTTTGTTTTAGGTCAGTAGCTCAATTGGCAGAGCGACGGTCTCCAAAACCGTAGGTTGGGGGTTCGATTCCCTCCTGACCTGCCAGATTCACGTGGTGTGTCTGGCTTTCTTTTCACAGGATCTTCATAGATGACTCCTAAGGCTGAAGCTCAAAGCTCTCGTTTCGATCTGGTAAAGTGGCTCGCTGTAGTCGCCTTGGTGGTCGTAGGCGTTGTTGGCAATCAGTACTATTCTGCTTCGCCGATCCTGTACCGTGTACTCGCTTTGCTTGCCCTTGCTGCTGTAGCTGCCTTTGTAGGCCTGCAGACTGCCAAAGGCAAGTCCTTCGCGGTACTGGTTAAGGAAGCTCGCACCGAAATCCGTAAAGTCGTTTGGCCGACTCGCCAAGAAACCACGCAGACCACATTGATTGTCGTGGCTGTTGTTCTGGTTATGGCGTTGCTGTTGTGGGGGCTTGATTCCCTGCTCGGCTGGCTTGTTTCCTTGATTGTTGGCTAAGGGTGTCCCGTGGCTAAGCGTTGGTACGTTGTGCATGCTTACTCGGGTTACGAGAAGCATGTTATGCGCTCTTTGCTGGAGCGCGTAAAGCTGGCAGGCATGGAAGATGGCTTCGGCGAAATTCTGGTTCCCACTGAAGAAGTGGTTGAAATGCGGAATGGGCAGAAGCGCAAGAGCGAACGCAAGTTCTTCCCTGGCTACGTGCTGGTACAGATGGACATGAACGAAGGTACTTGGCACTTGGTCAAGGATACCCCTCGCGTCATGGGCTTCATTGGCGGTACTGCCGATAAGCCTGCTCCGATCACCGATAAAGAGGCGGAAGCAATTCTGCGTCGTGTTGCTGACGGTAGTGACAAGCCCAAGCCGAAGACGTTGTTCGAGCCGGGTGAGGTCGTTCGCGTTACAGACGGTCCGTTCGCTGATTTCAACGGTACGGTCGAAGAAGTTAACTACGAAAAGAGCCGGATCCAAGTGGCAGTGCTCATTTTCGGTCGCTCTACTCCGGTAGAGTTGGAGTTCAGCCAGGTCGAGAAGGTCTAGCTGGGCAAGCATCCCAACCCCGCAGCTTCGGCTGTGGGGTTTTGTCGTCACTGGGATAAACGCGCAAGTAACCGGGGAGCCTTTCGAGGCGTTTGAACCCGTAATTGGAGTGCCTCATGGCCAAGAAGATTACCGCTTACATCAAGCTGCAAGTGAAGGCCGCTCAGGCCAACCCTAGCCCACCCGTCGGTCCAGCTCTGGGTCAGCACGGCGTGAACATCATGGAATTCTGCAAGGCCTTCAACGCCCGTACTCAGGGTCTTGAGCCAGGTCTGCCGACTCCAGTGATCATCACTGTATACAGCGACCGTAGCTTCACCTTCGAAACCAAGTCGACCCCGGCTTCGGTTTTGCTGAAGAAAGCTGCCGGTCTGACCAGCGGTTCCGC
Organism: Pseudomonas sp. FDAARGOS_380; assembly: GCF_002591235.1. NCBI lineage: Bacteria > Pseudomonadati > Pseudomonadota > Gammaproteobacteria > Pseudomonadales > Pseudomonadaceae > Pseudomonas > Pseudomonas sp. FDAARGOS_380. Next base: position 2,536,701 of record NZ_CP023969.1, read on the forward strand.
TCGTCCTAACACCGTTAAGGTTGGCACTGTAACCCGTGCTCAGCTGGAAGAAATCGCGAAAACCAAAAACGCGGATCTGACTGCAGCTGATATGGATGCAGCCGTGCGTACCATCGCCGGTTCTGCTCGTAGCATGGGCCTTAACGTGGAGGGTGTGTAATGGCTAAGCTGACCAAGCGCCAAAAGGCTATCGCCGGCAAAATCGAAGCAGGCAAGTCCTACAACTTCGTAGACGCTGCTGCCCTGCTGACCGAGCTGTCGACTGTCAAGTTCAGCGAGTCTGTTGACGTTGCTGTAAACCTGGGTGTTGACCCACGTAAATCCGACCAGGTCGTTCGTAGCGCTACTGTGCTGCCACACGGTACTGGCAAGACTGTACGTGTTGCTGTCTTCACCCAAGGCCCAGCTGCTGAAGCTGCTCTGGCCGCTGGTGCTGATCGCGTTGGCATGGACGACCTGGCTGCCGAAATGAAAGGCGGCGACCTGAACTATGACGTCGTAATTGCTTCCCCGGATGCAATGCGCGTTGTAGGTCAGTTGGGTCAGATCCTCGGTCCACGTGGCCTGATGCCTAACCCTAAAGTCGGCACCGTAACGCCAGACGTAGCTACCGCGGTTAAAAACGCCAAGGCTGGTCAGGTTCGTTATCGCACCGACAAAAACGGCATCATTCACACCTCCGTTGGCAAAGTCGGCTTCGATGCCGTCAAGCTGAAGGAAAACGTTGAAGCTCTGATCGCTGATCTGAAGCGTATCAAGCCTGCTTCCTCGAAAGGTATCTACGTCAAGCGCGTTACCCTGAGCACCACTATGGGCCCAGGTCTGGTCATCGACCAAGGCTCGCTGGACGTATAAGACATAAATTGGCGCAAGTAATTGCGCCAATTGAAAGATTGGGGTCCCTGCCTGGCGGGGGCTATCCAAGACCGTAGGCGACGCAAGTCTTAAACCAACAAGCCTACGCAGATGGTGCTCCCGGTTCCTTACCGAATCAGACACCAAAACGACATCAGGCCTAGGCCAGATGAAACGGTAACAAGCAGGAGTTAAACCCGTGGCAATTAATCTCGAAGACAAGAAGGCCATCGTCGCTGAAGTCAACGAGGCTGCCAAAGCTGCTCTGTCCGCTGTCGTGGCTGATGCCCGTGGTGTGACAGTAGGCGCTATGACCGGACTCCGTAAAGAGGCTCGTGAAGCTGGCGTATACGTACGTGTTGTACGTAACACCCTGCTCAAGCGCGCCGTTGCTGACACTGAATACAGTGTTCTCAACGACGTGTTCACCGGCCCGACTCTGATCGCGTTCTCTAAAGATCATCCAGGCGCTGCTGCCCGTTTGTTCAAAGAATTCGCCAAGAGTCAGGATAAGTTCGAGATCAAGGCAGCTGCGTTCGAGGGCAAGTTCCTCGCAGCTAACCAAATCGACGTACTGGCAACACTGCCGACCCGTAACGAAGCTATTTCGCAGCTGATGAGCGTGATTCAAGGCGCTACCAGCAAGCTGGCTCGTACTCTGGCTGCAGTTCGCGAGCAAAAAGAAGCTGCCGCAGCCTAAGGCTGAGCAAATTCTCTCGCGTATTTTTGTTTATTTCGATGGCCGCGTAGGCCGTCCCCCAATTCAGGAAATACAGCAATGTCTATCTCCCAAGACGATATCCTCAACGCCGTAGCTGAAATGTCGGTTCTGCAGGTTGTTGAGCTGATCAAAGCTTTCGAAGAAAAATTCGGCGTTTCCGCTGCCGCTGCTTCCGCTGGCCCAGCTGTTGCTGCTGTCGCTGCTGAAGAGCAAACCGAATTCAACGTCATGCTGCTGGAAGCTGGCGAGAAGAAAGTAAACGTGATCAAGGCAGTACGTGAACTGACCGGTCTGGGCCTGAAAGAAGCCAAGGCTGTAGTTGACGGCGCTCCTGCCCAGGTTCTGGAAGCTGTGTCGAAAGACGCCGCTGACAAAGCCAAAGCTACTCTGGAAGAAGCAGGCGCTAAAGTCGAGCTGAAGTAAGCATCGACCTTGCGTCTCCAGCCCAAGCGTTAAGCTGAAGGCTGATGGCTGGTGGCTCTTGCCACCGGCCTTTTTCCGTTCTTGGCTGTCGACTCGGTCGCCGCCATTAACGCGCTGTAGCCACCCGAAGCGGTGGTGCAAACCATGGGGTTTGCAAGATTTTCTGGCTGCTCCCGTCGGAGGGGCCAAACAAGCAGGTGACCAAGCTGGGGAACGCTGATGGCTTACTCATATACTGAGAAAAAACGTATCCGCAAGGACTTTAGCAAGTTGCCGGACGTCATGGATGTCCCGTACCTTCTGGCTATCCAGCTGGATTCGTATCGTGAATTCTTGCAGGCGGGAGCGACCAAAGATCAGTTCCGCGACGTGGGCCTGCATGCGGCCTTCAAATCCGTTTTCCCGATCATCAGCTACTCCGGCAATGCTGCGCTGGAGTACGTCGGTTATCGCCTGGGCGAACCGGCATTTGATGTCAAAGAATGCGTGTTGCGTGGCGTTACGTACGCCGTACCTTTGCGGGTAAAAGTCCGTCTGATCATTTTCGACAAAGAATCGTCGAACAAAGCGATCAAGGACATCAAAGAGCAAGAAGTCTACATGGGCGAAATCCCACTGATGACTGAAAACGGTACCTTCGTAATCAACGGTACCGAGCGTGTAATCGTTTCCCAGCTGCACCGTTCCCCGGGCGTGTTCTTCGACCACGACCGCGGCAAGACGCACAGCTCCGGCAAACTCCTGTACTCCGCGCGGATCATTCCGTACCGCGGTTCGTGGTTGGACTTCGAGTTCGACCCGAAAGACTGCGTGTTCGTGCGTATCGACCGTCGTCGCAAGCTGCCGGCCTCGGTATTGCTGCGCGCGCTCGGTTACACCACTGAGCAGGTGCTGGACGCTTTCTACACCACCAACGTATTCAGCCTGAAGGATGAAACCCTCAAGCTGGAGCTGATCGCTTCGCGTCTGCGTGGTGAAATTGCTGTCCTGGACATCCAGGACGAGAAGGGCAAGGTCATCGTTGAGGCTGGCCGTCGTATCACTGCGCGCCACATCAACCAGATCGAAAAAGCCGGTATCAAAGAGCTGGAAGTGCCACTGGACTACGTCCTGGGTCGCACTACCGCCAAGGTCATCGTTCACCCGGCTACAGGCGAAATCCTGGCTGAGTGCAACACCGAGCTGAACACCGAGATCCTGGCCAAGATCGCCAAGGCCCAGGTTGTTCGCATCGAGACCTTGTACACCAACGATATCGACTGCGGTCCGTTCATCTCCGACACACTGAAGATCGACTCCACCAGCAACCAATTGGAAGCGCTGGTCGAGATCTATCGCATGATGCGTCCTGGTGAGCCACCAACCAAAGACGCTGCCGAAACCCTGTTCAACAACCTGTTCTTCAGCCCTGAGCGCTATGACCTGTCTGCGGTCGGCCGGATGAAGTTCAACCGTCGTATCGGTCGTACCGAGATCGAAGGTTCGGGCGTGCTGTGCAAGGAAGACATCGTCGCGGTATTGAAGACCCTGGTCGACATCCGTAACGGCAAAGGCATCGTCGATGACATCGACCACCTGGGTAACCGTCGTGTTCGCTGTGTAGGCGAAATGGCCGAGAACCAGTTCCGCGTTGGCCTGGTACGTGTTGAGCGTGCGGTCAAAGAGCGTCTGTCGATGGCTGAAAGCGAAGGCCTGATGCCGCAAGACCTGATCAACGCCAAGCCAGTGGCTGCGGCGGTGAAAGAGTTCTTCGGTTCCAGCCAGCTTTCGCAGTTCATGGACCAGAACAACCCGCTCTCCGAGATCACCCACAAGCGCCGTGTTTCTGCACTGGGCCCGGGCGGTCTGACCCGTGAGCGTGCTGGCTTTGAAGTCCGTGACGTACACCCGACGCACTACGGTCGTGTTTGCCCGATCGAAACGCCGGAAGGTCCGAACATCGGTCTGATCAACTCCCTGGCTGCCTATGCGCGCACCAACCAGTACGGCTTCCTCGAAAGCCCGTACCGTGTGGTGAAAGACGCCCTGGTCACCGACGAGATCGTATTCCTGTCCGCCATCGAAGAAGCTGATCACGTGATCGCTCAGGCTTCGGCCACGATGAACGACAAGAAAGTCCTGGTCGACGAGCTGGTAGCTGTTCGTCACCTGAACGAGTTCACCGTCAAGGCGCCGGAAGACGTCACCTTGATGGACGTTTCTCCGAAGCAGGTAGTTTCGGTTGCAGCGTCGCTGATCCCGTTCCTGGAACACGATGACGCCAACCGTGCGTTGATGGGTTCCAACATGCAGCGTCAAGCTGTACCAACTCTGCGTGCTGACAAGCCGCTGGTAGGTACCGGCATGGAGCGCAACGTAGCGCGTGACTCCGGCGTTTGCGTCGTGGCTCGTCGTGGCGGTGTGATCGACTCCGTTGATGCCAGCCGTATCGTGGTTCGTGTTGCCGATGACGAAGTAGAAACTGGCGAAGCCGGTGTCGACATCTACAACCTGACCAAATACACCCGCTCGAACCAGAACACTTGCATCAACCAGCGTCCGCTGGTGAGCAAGGGTGATCGCGTTCAGCGTAGCGACATCATGGCCGACGGCCCGTCCACCGACATGGGTGAACTGGCTCTGGGTCAGAACATGCGCATCGCGTTCATGGCATGGAACGGCTTCAACTTCGAAGACTCCATCTGCCTGTCCGAGCGTGTGGTTCAAGAAGACCGCTTCACCACGATCCACATCCAGGAACTGACCTGTGTGGCGCGTGATACCAAGCTTGGGCCTGAGGAAATCACTGCAGACATCCCGAACGTGGGTGAAGCTGCACTGAACAAGCTGGACGAAGCCGGTATCGTTTATGTAGGTGCTGAAGTTGGCGCTGGCGACATCCTGGTCGGTAAGGTCACTCCGAAAGGCGAGACCCAACTGACGCCGGAAGAGAAGCTGCTGCGTGCCATCTTCGGTGAAAAAGCCAGCGACGTTAAAGACACCTCCCTGCGTGTACCTACCGGTACCAAAGGTACTGTCATCGACGTACAGGTCTTCACCCGTGACGGCGTTGAGCGTGATGCTCGTGCACTGTCCATCGAGAAGACCCAGCTCGACGAGATCCGCAAGGATCTGAACGAAGAGTTCCGTATCGTTGAAGGCGCGACCTTCGAACGTCTGCGTTCCGCTCTGGTAGGCCACAAGGCCGAAGGTGGCGCAGGCCTGAAGAAAGGTCAGGACATCACCGACGAAATCCTCGACGGTCTTGAGCACGGCCAGTGGTTCAAACTGCGCATGGCTGAAGATGCTCTGAACGAGCAGCTCGAGAAGGCCCAGGCCTATATCGTTGATCGCCGCCGTCTGCTGGACGACAAGTTCGAAGACAAGAAGCGCAAACTGCAGCAGGGCGATGACCTGGCTCCAGGCGTGCTGAAAATCGTCAAGGTTTACCTGGCAATCCGTCGCCGCATCCAGCCGGGCGACAAGATGGCCGGTCGTCACGGTAACAAGGGTGTGGTCTCTGTGATCATGCCGGTTGAAGACATGCCGCACGATGCCAATGGCACCCCGGTCGACGTCGTCCTCAACCCGTTGGGCGTACCTTCGCGTATGAACGTTGGTCAGATCCTTGAAACCCACCTGGGTCTCGCGGCCAAAGGTCTGGGCGAGAAGATCAACCGTATGATCGAAGAGCAGCGCAAGGTCGCAGACCTGCGTAAGTTCCTGCACGAGATCTACAACGAGATCGGCGGTCGCAACGAAGAGCTGGACACCTTCTCCGACCAGGAAATCCTGGATCTGGCGAAGAACCTGCGCGGCGGCGTTCCAATGGCTACCCCGGTGTTCGACGGTGCCAAGGAAAGCGAAATCAAGGCCATGCTGAAACTGGCAGACCTGCCAGAAAGCGGCCAGATGCAGCTGTTCGACGGCCGTACCGGCAACAAGTTCGAGCGCCCGGTTACTGTTGGCTACATGTACATGCTGAAGCTGAACCACTTGGTAGACGACAAGATGCACGCTCGTTCTACCGGTTCGTACAGCCTGGTTACCCAGCAGCCGCTGGGTGGTAAGGCTCAGTTCGGTGGTCAGCGTTTCGGGGAGATGGAGGTCTGGGCACTGGAAGCATACGGTGCTGCATACACTCTGCAAGAAATGCTCACAGTGAAGTCGGACGATGTGAACGGTCGTACCAAGATGTACAAAAACATCGTGGACGGCGATCACCGTATGGAGCCGGGCATGCCCGAGTCCTTCAACGTGTTGATCAAAGAAATTCGTTCCCTCGGCATCGATATCGATCTGGAAACCGAATAACACGTGACGCGAATCGAGAGCGGGGCTGTTTAGCCCGCTCTCTGCTCCGCCAGGAGGAAAGGCCTTGAAAGACCTACTGAATTTGCTGAAAAACCAGGGTCAAGTCGAAGAGTTCGACGCTATCCGTATTGGATTGGCATCGCCTGAGATGATCCGTTCGTGGTCGTTCGGTGAAGTTAAAAAGCCGGAAACCATCAACTACCGTACGTTCAAACCTGAACGTGACGGCCTGTTCTGCGCCAAGATCTTTGGCCCGGTAAAGGATTACGAGTGCCTGTGCGGTAAGTACAAGCGCTTGAAGCACCGTGGTGTGATCTGCGAGAAGTGTGGCGTTGAAGTCGCACTGGCCAAGGTTCGTCGTGAGCGCATGGCGCACATCGAACTGGCTTCGCCGGTTGCCCACATCTGGTTCCTGAAATCGCTGCCGTCCCGTATCGGCTTGCTGATGGACATGACCCTGCGCGATATCGAACGTGTTCTCTACTTCGAGAGCTATGTCGTTATCGACCCAGGCATGACCACCCTTGAAAAAGGTCAGCTGCTGAACGACGAGCAGTACTTCGAAGCGCTGGAAGAGTTCGGCGACGATTTCGATGCTCGCATGGGTGCCGAAGCTGTCCGCGAACTGCTGCACGCTATCGACCTGGAGCACGAGATTGGTCGTCTGCGCGAAGAGATTCCGCAAACCAACTCCGAAACCAAGATCAAGAAGCTGTCCAAGCGTCTGAAGTTGATGGAAGCCTTCCAGGGTTCCGGCAACTTGCCAGAGTGGATGGTGCTGACCGTTCTGCCGGTTCTGCCGCCAGACCTGCGTCCGCTGGTACCGTTGGACGGTGGTCGTTTCGCGACGTCCGACCTCAACGACCTGTACCGCCGCGTGATCAACCGTAACAACCGCTTGAAGCGCCTGCTTGATCTGTCCGCTCCGGACATCATCGTGCGCAACGAAAAGCGTATGTTGCAAGAAGCGGTCGATGCCCTGCTCGACAACGGTCGTCGTGGCCGCGCTATCACAGGTTCCAACAAGCGTCCTCTGAAATCCCTGGCTGACATGATCAAGGGTAAGCAAGGTCGTTTCCGTCAGAACTTGCTCGGTAAGCGTGTTGACTACTCCGGTCGTTCGGTAATTACCGTAGGCCCGACCCTGCGTCTGCACCAGTGCGGTCTGCCTAAGAAGATGGCACTCGAGCTGTTCAAGCCGTTCATCTTCGGCAAGCTGGAAATGCGCGGTCTCGCGACCACCATCAAAGCGGCCAAGAAAATGGTCGAGCGCGAACTGCCAGAGGTTTGGGACGTTCTCGCTGAAGTGATCCGCGAACACCCGGTTCTCCTCAACCGTGCACCGACCCTTCACCGTCTGGGTATCCAGGCGTTTGAACCGGTACTGATCGAAGGTAAGGCTATCCAGCTGCACCCTCTGGTCTGTGCTGCGTACAACGCCGACTTCGACGGCGACCAAATGGCCGTGCACGTACCGCTGACACTGGAAGCCCAGTTGGAAGCGCGTGCGTTGATGATGTCGACCAACAACATCCTGTCGCCAGCCAACGGTGAGCCAATCATCGTTCCGTCGCAGGACGTTGTATTGGGTCTGTACTACATGACCCGTGAAGCGATCAACGCCAAAGGCGAAGGTCGTGTGTTCGCTGACCTGCAAGAAGTTGACCGTGTGTTCCGTGCCGGCGAAGCCGCACTGCACGCCAAGGTCAAGGTGCGGATCCACGAAACGGTCAACGACCGTGACGGCGGCAGCGTGAGCAACACCCGTATCGTCGACACCACTGTCGGCCGTGCGCTGTTGTACCAGGTTGTGCCGAAAGGTCTGTCGTACGACGTCGTCAACCTGCCGATGAAGAAAAAGGCGATCTCCAAGCTGATCAACCAGTGCTACCGCGTGGTTGGTTTGAAAGAGACCGTTATCTTCGCTGACCAGTTGATGTACACAGGTTTCGCTTACTCGACTATCTCCGGCGTTTCCATCGGCGTTAACGACTTCGTTATCCCGGATGAAAAAGCTCGCATCATCAGTGCTGCCACTGACGAAGTGAAAGAGATCGAGAGCCAGTACGCCTCCGGCCTGGTAACCCAGGGCGAGAAGTACAACAAGGTGATCGACCTTTGGTCCAAAGCGAACGACGAAGTTTCCAAGGCGATGATGGCCAACCTCTCGAAAGAGAAAGTCATCGACCGTCACGGCGACGAAGTTGACCAGGAATCCTTCAACTCGATGTACATGATGGCCGACTCGGGCGCGCGGGGTTCTGCTGCGCAGATCCGTCAGCTCGCCGGTATGCGTGGCCTGATGGCCAAGCCGGACGGTTCCATCATCGAAACGCCGATCACTGCGAACTTCCGTGAAGGTTTGAGCGTACTTCAGTACTTCATCTCCACTCACGGTGCTCGTAAGGGTCTTGCGGATACCGCGTTGAAAACCGCTAACTCCGGTTACCTGACTCGTCGTCTGGTAGACGTTGCACAAGATCTGGTTGTAACCGAGATCGATTGCGGCACCGAGCACGGCCTGCTGATGACTCCGCACATTGAAGGCGGTGACGTTGTAGAGCCACTGGGTGAGCGCGTATTGGGTCGTGTTATTGCCCGTGACGTATTCAAGCCAGGTACCGAGGAAGTTATCGTTCCTGCCGGCACCCTGGTTGACGAGAAGTGGGTCGAGTTCATCGAACTCAACAGCATCGACGAAGTGATCGTTCGCTCGCCGATCAGCTGCGAAACCCGCTACGGCATCTGCGCCAAGTGCTACGGCCGTGACTTGGCTCGTGGTCACCAGGTGAACATCGGTGAAGCGGTCGGCGTTATCGCTGCCCAGTCCATCGGTGAGCCGGGTACCCAGCTGACCATGCGTACGTTCCACATCGGTGGTGCGGCAAGCCGGACCTCCGCAGCCGACAGCGTTCAGGTGAAGAATGGCGGTACCGTCCGCCTGCACAACCTCAAGCACGTTGAGCGAGTGGATGGCCACCTGGTTGCTGTGTCCCGTTCCGGTGAGCTGGCCATCGCTGATGACTACGGTCGTGAGCGTGAGCGTTACAAGCTGCCGTACGGTGCTGTGATTTCGGTTAAAGAAGGTGACAAGGTCGACGCTGGCGCAATCGTGGCCAAGTGGGATCCGCACACTCACCCAATCGTTACCGAAATGAAAGGTACCGTGACCTACGTGGGCATGGAAGAAGGCATCACGATCAAGCGTCAGACTGACGAATTGACCGGTATGACCAACATTGAAGTACTCGACGCCAAAGATCGTCCAGCTGCCGGTAAAGACATCCGTCCTGCCGTGAAGATGGTCGATGACAACGGCAAGGATCTGTTGCTGCCAGGCACTGACGTAATCGCTCAGTACTTCCTGCCAGCCAACGCCCTGGTCGGTGTAGCGGATGGTGCGAAGATCGCGATCGGTGATGTTATCGCGCGTATCCCGCAAGAAACTTCGAAGACCCGTGACATCACCGGTGGTCTGCCGCGTGTTGCCGACTTGTTCGAAGCTCGTCGTCCGAAAGAAGCGTCGATTCTGGCTGAAGTCAGCGGCACCATCGCGTTCGGTAAAGAGACCAAGGGCAAGCGCCGTCTGGTCATTACCCCGAACGACGGTAGCGATCCGTATGAAGAGCTGATTCCGAAGTGGCGTCACCTGAACGTGTTCGAAGGCGAACAGGTAAACCGCGGCGAAGTTATCTCCGACGGCCCGAGCGATCCACACGACATCCTGCGTCTGCTGGGTGTGAGTGCGCTGGCCAAGTACATCGTTAACGAGATCCAGGACGTTTACCGTCTGCAAGGCGTGAAGATCAACGACAAGCACATCGAGACCATCCTGCGTCAGATGCTGCGTAAAGTTGAAATCGCTGAATCCGGCGATTCCAGTTTCATCAAGGGCGACCAGATGGAACTGACTCACGTACTGGTAGAAAACGAGCGCCTGGCGAACGAAGAGAAATTTGTCTCCAAGTTCACTCGCGTGCTGCTGGGTATCACCAAGGCGTCGTTGTCCACTGAGTCGTTCATCTCGGCGGCCTCCTTCCAGGAGACCACTCGCGTACTGACCGAAGCAGCGGTAACCGGCAAGCGCGATTACCTGCGCGGCCTGAAAGAAAACGTAGTCGTGGGTCGTCTGATCCCGGCGGGTACCGGTTTGGCTTATCACAGCGAGCGTAAGCGTCGCCGTGATGCTGACAAGCCGCTGCGCGTAAGCGCCAGTGAAGTGGAAGCTGCACTGACCGAAGCGCTGAACTCAAGCGGTAACTGAGTTCTGCGATAGATGAGTCTGGGCCCTGACACTCCCATTCGTCGGATCGAGGCATTTTTGCCCCGGTTCGACGCGAGGGGAGGTCGGGGCCTTGCCTTGACTGGGGACAAGATCCTCTTTAGACTCTTGTACCCCTAAATTTGGCGGGAATTCGTTCCTGCCATTTTGCTTTTCTTGCAAGACAATAGCGTCGCAAGACAACAGTGGAGCTAGTAGATGGCAACTATCAACCAGCTGGTACGTCAGCCGCGTAAGCGTATCGTCGAGAAATCCGACGTACCTGCGCTGCAGAACTGCCCGCAACGTCGTGGCGTATGCACCCGTGTGTATACCACCACGCCGAAAAAACCTAACTCGGCACTGCGTAAAGTATGCCGTGTGCGTCTGACCAACGGTTTCGAGGTTTCCTCGTACATCGGCGGTGAAGGCCACAACCTGCAAGAGCACAGCGTGGTACTGATCCGCGGCGGTCGTGTAAAAGACTTGCCAGGTGTTCGTTATCACACCGTACGCGGTTCTTTGGATACTTCCGGCGTTAAAGGTCGTAACCAGGGTCGTTCGAAGTACGGTACCAAGAAGCCTAAGTAGTAGCGGCTTTTTGTAAACCTGAATCATCTTATTTTCTGAGTCGATAAGAGTAAGGTCGGAGGCGTCCCGAAAGGGCACCGATTCCGAGCGAACCTGAAGACCGTTTGAGGGCTTATCCATGCCAAGAAGACGCGTAGCAGCCAAGCGCGAAGTGCTTGACGATCCAAAATACGGAAGCCAAATTCTGGCCAAGTTCATGAACCACGTGATGGAAAGCGGCAAGAAAGCCGTTGCCGAGCGTATCGTTTATGGCGCGCTGGAAAAGGTTAAAGAACGCAAGAACAGCGACCCCCTGGAAATCTTCGAGAAAGCTCTCGACGCCATCGCTCCGCTGGTCGAAGTGAAGTCGCGCCGTGTAGGCGGTGCTACTTACCAGGTTCCGGTTGAAGTTCGCCCGTCCCGTCGTAACGCTCTGGCAATGCGCTGGTTGGTAGACTTCGCCCGTAAGCGCGGCGAGAAGTCTATGGCTCTGCGTTTGGCCGGCGAACTGTTGGACGCTGCTGAAGGTAAAGGTGCTGCTGTTAAGAAGCGTGAAGACGTGCACCGTATGGCTGAAGCCAACAAAGCTTTCTCGCACTACCGCTTCTAATTTTAGCTTCACTAATTTTGCGAGGGCTTTATGGCTCGTACTACTCCGATTAGCCGCTACCGTAACATCGGTATCGTCGCTCACGTGGATGCTGGTAAAACCACCACCACCGAGCGCGTACTGTTTTACACCGGCAAAAGTCACAAAATGGGCGAGGTGCATGACGGCGCCGCGACCACAGACTGGATGGTTCAGGAGCAGGAGCGTGGTATTACCATTACTTCTGCTGCTATTACCGCCTTCTGGAAAGGTTCCGAGAAGCAGTACAAAGACGAGCATCGCTTCAACGTAATCGATACCCCGGGCCACGTAGACTTCACCATTGAAGTTGAGCGTTCCCTGCGCGTACTCGACGGCGCTGTCGTTGTGTTCTGCGGCACCTCGGGTGTTGAGCCTCAGTCGGAAACCGTATGGCGTCAAGCCAACAAGTACGGCGTTCCGCGTCTTGTTTATGTAAACAAGATGGACCGTGCTGGTGCCAACTTCCTGCGCGTGATCGGTCAGATCAAGCAGCGTCTGGGTCACACTCCGGTGCCTATCCAGTTGGCTATCGGTTCCGAAGACAACTTCCAGGGTCAGATCGATCTGATCAACATGGAAGCTGTTTACTGGAACGATTCCGACAAAGGTATGGTTCCTGTTCGTAAGCCTATCCCTGAAGAGCTTCAGGAGCTGGCTGACGAGTGGCGCAACAACATGGTTGAGGCTGCTGCCGAAGCCAGCGAAGAGCTGATGAACAAGTACCTCGAAGGTGAAGAACTCACCAACGTGGAAATCAAGGCCGCTCTGCGTCAGCGTACTATCGCTGGTGAGATCGTCTTGGCTGTTTGCGGTTCTTCGTTCAAGAACAAGGGTGTTCCCCTGGTTCTCGACGCCGTTATCGACTACCTGCCTGCTCCAACCGACATTCCTGCTATCAAGGGTTCCAACCCTGATAACGAGGAAGAAGAAATGGAGCGTCACGCCGATGACAACGAGCCGTTCTCGGCTCTGGCGTTCAAGATCGCTACCGACCCATTCGTGGGTACTTTGACCTTCGTCCGCGTTTACTCGGGCGTGTTGGCCTCCGGCGACGGCGTGATCAACTCGGTTAAAGGCAAGAAAGAGCGCGTGGGTCGTATGGTGCAAATGCACGCAAACGCCCGTGAAGAGATCAAGGAGGTGCGCGCTGGTGATATCGCGGCCCTGATCGGCATGAAGGACGTCACCACTGGTGAGACTTTGTGCGACGCTGCCAAGCCAATCATCCTGGTTCGCATGGACTTCCCGGAGCCGGTTATTTCGGTTGCCGTAGAGCCTAAGACCAAGGATGACCAGGAAAAAATGGGTATCGCTCTGGGCAAGCTTGCTCAGGAAGATCCATCTTTCCGCGTCAAGACTGATGAAGAGACTGGTCAAACGATCATCTCCGGCATGGGCGAGCTGCACCTGGACATCCTGGTTGACCGGATGCGCCGTGAGTTCAACGTCGAAGCCAACATCGGTAAGCCTCAGGTTTCCTATCGTGAGCGCATCACGAAGAACTGTGAAATCGAAGGCAAGTTCGTTCGTCAGTCCGGCGGTCGTGGTCAGTTCGGTCACTGCTGGATCCGTTTTGCTCCTGCTGACGAAGGTCAGGAAGGTCTGCAATTCGTGAACGAAGTAGTAGGTGGTGTTGTTCCTAAGGAATACATCCCTGCTATCCAGAAGGGTATCGAAGAGCAGATGAAGAACGGTGTTGTTGCCGGCTATCCGCTGATCGGCCTGAAAGCAACCGTTTTTGACGGTTCTTACCACGACGTCGACTCCAACGAGATGGCGTTTAAGGTGGCTGCTTCCATGGCAACCAAGCAACTGGCCCAGAAGGGCGGTGGTGAGTTGCTTGAGCCAATCATGGCGGTAGAAGTTGTTACACCTGAAGACTATATGGGTGATGTCATGGGCGACCTTAACCGTCGTCGCGGCATGATCTTGGGTATGGAAGACACGGTTTCCGGCAAAGTGATTCGCGCCGAGGTTCCGTTGGGCGAGATGTTCGGTTATGCGACCGACGTTCGTTCCATGTCCCAGGGTCGCGCAAGCTACTCTATGGAATTCAAAAAATACAACACAGCTCCGGCGCACATCGCTGAAACTGTATCCAAAAAACAAGGCTGATTCAGTCCTTTAGGCAAGGAGTTAATTGTCGTGGCTAAAGAAAAATTTGATCGTTCCCTACCGCACGTCAACGTTGGCACCATCGGTCACGTTGACCACGGTAAAACCACTCTGACTGCTGCTCTGACTCGCGTTTGCTCCGAAGTATTCGGTTCCGCAATCGTTGATTTCGATAAAATCGACAGCGCGCCAGAAGAGAAAGCTCGTGGTATCACCATCAACACCGCGCACGTTGAATACAACTCGCTGATCCGTCACTACGCTCACGTTGACTGCCCAGGTCACGCTGACTATGTGAAGAACATGATCACCGGTGCTGCCCAGATGGACGGCGCAATCCTGGTTTGCTCGGCCGCTGATGGTCCGATGCCACAAACCCGTGAGCACATCCTGCTGTCCCGTCAGGTTGGCGTTCCGTACATCGTGGTTTACCTGAACAAGGCTGACCTGGTAGACGACGCTGAGCTGCTGGAACTGGTTGAGATGGAAGTGCGCGATCTGCTGAGCACTTACGACTTCCCAGGTGACGACACTCCGATCATCATCGGTTCTGCTCGTATGGCTCTGGAAGGCAAAGACGATAACGAAATGGGCACCACGTCCGTTCGTAAACTGGTTGAGACTCTGGACAGCTACATCCCAGATCCAGTCCGTGTTATCGACAAGCCGTTCCTGATGCCAATCGAAGACGTATTCTCGATCTCCGGTCGCGGTACTGTTGTAACTGGCCGTATCGAGCGCGGTATCGTCAAGGTACAAGATCCACTGGAAATCGTTGGTCTGCGTGACACTACCGTCACCACCTGCACCGGTGTTGAAATGTTCCGTAAGCTGCTCGACGAAGGTCGTGCTGGCGAGAACTGCGGCGTTCTGCTGCGTGGTACCAAGCGTGACGACGTTGAGCGTGGCCAGGTTCTGGTCAAGCCAGGTTCGGTTAAGCCGCACACCAAGTTCGAAGCTGAAGTGTACGTGCTGAGCAAAGAAGAAGGCGGTCGTCACACTCCGTTCTTCAAAGGCTACCGTCCACAGTTCTACTTCCGTACTACTGACGTGACTGGTAACTGCGAACTGCCGGAAGGCGTAGAAATGGTAATGCCAGGCGACAACATCAAAATGGTTGTCACCCTGATCAAAACCATCGCTATGGAAGACGGTCTGCGTTTCGCTATCCGTGAAGGCGGCCGTACCGTTGGTGCTGGCGTTGTAGCTAAAATCATCGAGTAATCTCTCTTTTGAGTGAGCTTTGATGTTTTGAGAAAGCCCCCGCTTAGCGGGGGCTTTTTTATTGGGTTGACACCTATCTAGGGCGTCTATAGAATTGCGCCTCCTTTTAACGGGCGTATTGCGCCCGGTGGGAATAGCAGCCGGAGTCTGAAATCCAATGCAAAATCAGCAAATCCGTATCAGGTTGAAGGCTTTTGACCATCGCCTGATCGACCAATCCACCCAGGAAATCGTGGAAACCGCGAAACGTACTGGTGCTCAAGTGCGTGGTCCAATTCCACTGCCTACCCGTAAAGAGCGGTTCACCGTTCTGGTCTCCCCGCACGTCAACAAAGACGCGCGTGACCAGTACGAGATCCGTACTCATAAGCGCGTACTGGACATCGTCCAGCCAACGGATAAAACCGTTGATGCACTTATGAAGCTCGATCTGGCGGCCGGTGTGGAAGTACAGATCAGCCTCGGCTAAGACTTGGGTCTTAGTCGTGTAACGCTCTGAAATGGGCGGCCATAGCGGGTGAAAGCCCCGTACACTCATGAGGTTTACAACATGACTATTGGTGTAGTCGGTCGTAAATGCGGTATGACCCGTATTTTCACCGAAGAAGGTGTCTCCATTCCGGTCACGGTCATTGAGATCGAACCGAATCGCGTCACCCAGTTCAAAACTGAAGAGACCGATGGCTATCGTGCAGTGCAAGTCACTGTCGGCGAGCGTCGTGCTTCGCGCGTGACTGCTGCTCAAGCAGGTCACTTCGCTAAAGCAAACGTTGCAGCTGGTCGTACTGTCATGGAGTTCCGTCTTGAAGACGGCGACTACCAGGCTGGCGATCTGATCAACGCTGAAATCTTCGCCGCTGGTCAACTGGTTGATGTAACCGGTCAGTCCAAAGGTAAAGGCTTCCAGGGTACGATCAAGCGTTGGAATTTCCGTGGTCAAGACAACACTCACGGTAACTCCGTTTCCCACCGCGTCCCGGGCTCTATTGGCCAGTGCCAGACTCCTGGTCGTGTATTCAAGGGCAAAAAAATGTCCGGTCATATGGGCGCTGAGCGCGTGACCGTGCAGTCCCTCGAAGTAGTGCGCGTCGACGCTGAACGCAATCTGTTGTTGGTCAAGGGTGCTGTTCCTGGCGCTACTGGCGGCAACCTGGTTGTACGTCCAGCGGCCAAGGCTCGCGGTTAAGGGGAAGCTGACATGCAATTAAATGTAAATGACGCTCAAGCGATCGAAGTTTCCGAACTGACATTTGGCGGCGAATTCAACGAGACGCTCGTTCACCAAGCAGTCGTGGCCTACATGGCCGGCGGCCGTCAAGGTAGCAAGCAGCAAAAGACCCGTTCCGACGTACGTGGTGGCGGTAAGCGCCCTTGGCGTCAGAAAGGCACTGGCCGTGCTCGTGCCGGTACTATCCGTAGCCCAATCTGGCGTGGCGGCGGTACCACTTTCGCAGCTCGTCCACAGGATCACTCTCAGAAGCTCAACAAGAAGATGTACCGCGCAGCACTGCGCTCCATCCTTGCTGAACTCGTGCGTACTGATCGTCTGGTCGTGGTTCAGGACTTCGCTGTTGAAAGTCCAAAAACCAAAGATCTGCTGGGCAAACTGAACAACATGAGCCTGACCGACGTTTTGATCGTGTCCGAAGCTGTTGATCAGAACCTGTACCTGGCTGCTCGCAACCTGCCACACGTTGATGTACGTGACGTGCAAGGTTCCGATCCAGTTAGTCTGATCGCATACGACAAGGTGTTGATCACCGTGTCGGCCGTGAAGAAATTCGAGGAGCTGCTGGGATGAACCAGGAACGCGTATTTAAAGTTCTGCTTGGCCCGCACGTTTCCGAAAAGGCTACGGTTCTGGCTGACAAGAAAGGCCAGTTCGTTTTCAAGGTTGCAACTGACGCAACCAAGCTGGAAATCAAGAAGGCCGTCGAAAGCCTGTTCAGCGTGAAAGTAGAGCGTGTTACTACCCTGAATGTACTGGGTAAGAGCAAGCGCACTGCTCGCGGTCTGGGCAAGCGTAATGACTGGAAGAAGGCAGTTATCTCCCTTCAGCCAGGCCAAGATCTCGATTTCAGCAGCAGTGCTGAGTAAGGAAGGGGTGCATCATGGCAATCGTTAAATGCAAACCGACTTCCCCTGGCCGCCGTTTTGTGGTCAAGGTGGTCAACCAGGAGCTGCATAAAGGCGCTCCTCACGCACCGCTGCTCGAGAAAAAATCGAAGTCTGGTGGTCGTAACAACAATGGTCGCATTACCACTCGTCACATCGGTGGTGGCCATAAGCAGCATTATCGTCTGGTCGACTTCCGTCGCAACGACAAAGATGGCATCGCTGCCACTGTCGAGCGTATCGAATACGATCCAAACCGTACTGCTCACATCGCTCTGCTGCTGTACGCAGATGGCGAGCGTCGCTACATCATCGCCCCTAAAGGCGTGAGTGCTGGCGACCAGCTGATCGCAGGTGCTCTGGCACCGATCAAGCCGGGCAACGCTCTGCAACTGCGTAACATTCCAGTTGGTAGCACCGTACACGGCATCGAATTGAAGCCAGGTAAAGGCGCACAGATCGCTCGTTCCGCTGGTGCTTCGGCTCAGCTGATCGCTCGTGAAGGTGTCTACGTGACCCTGCGTCTGCGTTCTGGTGAGATGCGTAAAGTACTGGCTGAATGCCGTGCGACCCTGGGCGAAGTCTCGAACTCCGAGCACAGCCTGCGTTCGTTGGGTAAAGCTGGTGCCAAACGCTGGCGTGGCGTTCGCCCAACCGTTCGTGGTGTTGCCATGAACCCGGTTGACCACCCACACGGTGGTGGTGAAGGTCGTACCTCTGGTGGTCGTCATCCGGTATCGCCATGGGGCTTCCCGACTAAGGGCGCGAAGACTCGTGGTAATAAGCGTACCGACAAAATGATCGTCCGTCGTCGCAAGTAAATAGAGGGATACGACAGTGCCACGTTCTCTGAAAAAAGGTCCTTTTATTGATCTTCACCTACTGAAGAAGATCGAAGTGGCGGCGGAAAAGAACGATCGCAAACCAGTTAAAACCTGGTCGCGTCGTTCGATGATCCTGCCACAAATGGTCGGTCTGACCATCGCAGTACACAACGGTCGTCAACACGTCCCAGTTCTCGTTAACGAAGACATGGTCGGCCACAAACTGGGCGAGTTTGCCGGTACCCGCACTTATCGTGGGCACGTGGCAGACAAGAAAGCCAAGCGTTAAGGGGTTAGGAAATGGAAGTAGCCGCTAAGTTGTCGGGCGCTCGAATCTCCGCCCAGAAAGCCCGCTTGGTCGCCGACCAGATCCGCGGGAAGAAGGTGGGCGAAGCGCTCAACCTGTTGGCTTTCAGCAGTAAGAAAGCCGCCGAGATCATGAAGAAAGTGCTGGAGTCGGCCGTAGCCAACGCCGAGCATAACGAAGGCGCAGACGTTGATGACCTGAAGGTCAGCACCGTTTTCGTCAACGAAGGGCGTTCGCTGAAGCGCATCATGCCACGTGCCAAAGGCCGTGCTGATCGCATCGTCAAGCGGTCTTGCCATATCACTGTCAAGGTTGCTGACAAGTAACGGAGTCGAAGAGATGGGTCAGAAAGTACATCCCATTGGCATTCGCCTGGGAATCGTCAAGGAGCACACCTCCGTCTGGTACGCAGACGGTCGGACTTATGCGGACTACTTGTTCGCTGATCTGAAGGTGCGTGAGTATCTCCAAGACAAACTAAAAAGCGCGTCCGTAAGCCGTATCGATATCCATCGTCCGGCCCAAACTGCACGTATCACCATCCACACCGCTCGTCCAGGTATCGTTATCGGGAAGAAAGGTGAAGATGTTGAGAAACTGCGTCAGGACCTGACCAAGCAAATGGGTGTGCCTGTGCACATCAATATCGAAGAGATCCGCAAGCCGGAGCTCGACGGTATGCTGGTTGCGCAGAGCGTAGCTCAGCAGCTGGAGCGTCGCGTAATGTTCCGTCGCGCTATGAAGCGCGCCGTACAGAACGCCATGCGCATTGGTGCCAAAGGCATCAAAATCCAAGTGAGCGGTCGTCTCGGCGGTGCTGAAATCGCACGTACTGAATGGTATCGCGAAGGTCGTGTGCCACTGCACACCCTGCGTGCCGACATCGACTATGCCAACTACGAAGCTCACACCACTTACGGTGTGATCGGTGTAAAGGTTTGGATCTTCAAAGGCGAAGTAATTGGTGGTCGCCAAGAAGAACTGAAACCACAAGCACCAGCGCCTCGTAAAAAAGCTGCTAAGTAAGGGGTACGCCAAATGTTGCAACCTAAGCGTACGAAGTTCCGCAAGCAGATGACAGGCCACAACCGTGGTCTGGCTCAGCGCGGTAGCAAAGTCAGCTTCGGCGAGTTCGCGCTGAAGTCTGTAGCTCGTGGTCGTCTCACCGCTCGTCAGATCGAGTCAGCGCGTCGTGCTCTGACCCGTCACGTAAAACGTGGCGGCAAGATCTGGATCCGTGTATTCCCGGACAAGCCGATCTCCAAAAAACCTCTCGAGGTTCGGATGGGTAAAGGTAAGGGTAACGTGGAATACTGGGTAGCCCAGATTCAGCCAGGCAAAGTCCTGTATGAAATCGAGGGTGTTTCTGAAGAGCTGGCGCGTGAGGCTTTCGCCCTGGCTGCTGCAAAGCTGCCGCTCGCCACCTCCTTTGTTAAACGGACGGTGATGTGATGAAAGCGAATGAACTTCGTGAAAAATCCGCACAGCAGCTGAACGAGCAACTGCTCGGCCTGCTGCGCGACCAGTTCAATCTGCGTATGCAGAAAGCAACTGGCCAGTTGGGGCAGTCTCATCTGCTCTCGCAAGTTAAGCGTGACATCGCTCGCGTGAAGACTGTGCTCAACCAGCAGGCAGGTAAGTGATCATGGCTGAAGCCGAAAAGACTGTCCGTACGCTGACTGGCCGTGTTGTCAGCGACAAGATGGACAAAACCATCACCGTTTTGATCGAGCGTCGCGTTAAGCACCCGATCTACGGTAAATATGTTAAGCGTTCGACTAAGCTGCACGCGCACGACGAAACCAATCAGTGCCACATCGGCGACAAAGTCACTATTCGTGAAACTCGTCCGATGGCCAAGACCAAGTCTTGGGCACTGGTTGATGTTCTCGAACGCGCTGTGGAAGTCTAAGGACTAGGGGTCGGAGAAATTATATGATTCAGACTCAATCCATGCTCGATGTGGCCGATAACAGCGGCGCTCGCCGTGTTATGTGCATCAAGGTGCTGGGTGGCTCCCATCGTCGTTACGCTGGTATCGGTGACATCATCAAAGTTACCGTGAAGGAAGCAATTCCTCGCGGTAAGGTGAAAAAAGGCCAAGTGATGACTGCTGTTGTAGTCCGCACTCGTCACGGCGTACGTCGTGCTGATGGCTCCATTATCCGCTTTGATGGCAACGCTGCTGTTCTTCTGAACAACAAGCAAGAGCCGATCGGCACCCGTATCTTTGGGCCAGTGACCCGTGAACTTCGTACTGAGAAGTTCATGAAGATCGTCTCGCTCGCCCCAGAAGTGCTGTAAGGAGATCCGACATGCAAAAGATTCGTCGTGACGACGAGATCATCGTGATCGCCGGCAAAGACAAAGGTAAGCGCGGTAAGGTGCTTAAGGTTCTCGCTAATAACCGTCTCGTTATCGGTGGTCTGAACCTGGTCAAGCGTCATACCAAGCCTAACCCGATGTCGGGCGTGCAGGGCGGTATCGTCGAGAAAGAAGCTCCGCTGGATGCTTCTAACGTCGCCATCTTCAACGGCGAAACCAACAAGGCTGACCGCGTTGGTTTCAAAGTAGAAGACGGTAAGAAAATTCGTGTCTTCAAGTCGACCCAAAAAGCGGTTGATGCTTGAACACTGCTAGGTAGATTAGACCATGGCACGACTACAAGAGATTTACCGGAAGGAAATCGCCCCTAAGCTTAAGGAAGAACTTAAGCTCGGGAACGTGATGGAAGTTCCGCGCGTCACCAAAATTACCCTGAACATGGGTCTGGGCGAAGCGATCGGCGACAAAAAAGTCATCGAGCACGCTGTTGCCGACCTGGAAAAGATCACCGGTCAGAAAGTCGTTGTGACTTACGCTCGGAAATCCATCGCTGGCTTTAAAGTCCGTGAAGGTTGGCCGATCGGCGTCAAAGTGACTCTGCGCCGTGAGCGTATGTACGAATTCCTGGATCGTCTGCTGTCGATCTCCCTGCCTCGGGTCCGCGACTTCCGCGGCCTGAATGCCAAGTCCTTCGATGGTCGTGGTAACTACAGCATGGGCGTGAAAGAGCAGATCATCTTCCCGGAAATCGACTACGACAAGATCGATGCTCTCCGCGGTCTGGACATCACCCTGACCACCACTGCCAAGAACGATGATGAAGGTCGCGCCCTGTTGCGTGCTTTCAAATTCCCGTTCCGCAACTGATTGGAGTAGGACCATGGCCAAGATGAGCATGAAAAACCGCGAGCTGAAGCGTCAGCTCACGGTTGCCAAGTACGCCAAGAAGCGTGCAGCACTGAAAGCAATCATCGTTGATCTGAACGCAAGTCCAGAAGCGCGTTGGGAAGCTACAGTTGCTCTGCAGAAGCAGCCACGTGACGCAAGCGCTTCGCGCATGCGTAACCGCTGCCGCCTGACCGGTCGTCCACACGGCGTTTACCGCAAGTTCGGCCTCGGCCGTAACAAACTGCGTGAAGCGGCAATGCGTGGTGACGTACCAGGTCTGGTTAAAGCCAGCTGGTAAGTACTTTCAACGTCCAGGTGGTTGGAATCGCAAGATACTGACCGCCGGTGACCTTGAATCTGGATCAAGCCCCTTTTGGGGCTTGTTTCATTTCTGGAGTATGTCTAAAATACGCGGCTCGCCTGAGCCCGTGTTTTTTGTGCTCGGAGATTCTCGGCGACATATGTAGCCGCAAGGCTAATTTTTTTGTATTAGGAGCGTCTAGCCCATGAGTATGCAGGACCCGTTAGCGGACATGCTAACTCGTATCCGTAATGCCCAGATGGCTGAAAAGTCCGTCGTAAGCATGCCATCTTCCAAGTTGAAGGTAGCTGTTGCCAAAGTCCTGAAAGACGAAGGCTACATTGCGGGTTATCAGATCAGCAGCGAAATCAAACCACTGCTGTCCATCGAGCTGAAGTACTTCGAAGGCCGTTCGGTCATCGAGGAAGTGAAGCGCGTTAGCCGTCCAGGCCTGCGTCAGTACAAGTCCGCTGAAGATCTGCCGAAAGTTCGTGGCGGTCTGGGCGTGTCTATCGTCTCCACCAACAAAGGTGTGATGACGGATCGTGCTGCGCGCGCTGCCGGTGTCGGCGGCGAAGTTCTTTGCACTGTGTTCTAAGGGGGGATAAGCATGTCTCGCGTCGCTAAGAACCCCGTTAAGCTGCCAGCCGGTGTCGAAGTCAAATTCGCAGGCCAACAGCTTTCGGTGAAGGGTGCCAAGGGTACTCTTGAACTGAACATCCATTCGTCCGTTGAGATCGTTGAAGAAGCTGGTGAGCTGCGTTTCGCTGCTCGCAATGGCGATCAACAAACTCGCGCAATGGCCGGTACCACGCGTGCGTTGGTAAACAACATGGTCCAAGGCGTAAGCCAAGGCTTCGAGCGTAAGCTCCAGCTGGTCGGTGTTGGTTACAAAGCGCAAGCAAAAGGCACGGTTTTGAACCTTGCCCTTGGCTTCTCGCACCCAGTGGATTACGAACTGCCAGCGGGCATCACTGCTGAGACTCCTAGCCAGACCGATATCCTGATCAAGGGCATCGATAAGCAGCTGGTAGGTCAAGTGGCCGCTGAGATCCGCGACTTCCGTCCACCAGAGCCGTACAAAGGCAAAGGTGTGCGCTACGCGGACGAAGTCGTCCGTCGTAAAGAAGCCAAGAAGAAGTAGGGCATAGCAAATGACCGACAAAAAAGTTACTCGACTGCGTCGCGCTCGCAAAGCACGCCTGAAAATGCACGAACTCGAAGTCGTGCGTCTCTGCGTGTTCCGCTCGTCGCAGCACATCTACGCCCAGGTCATCTCGGCCGACGGCAACAAAGTCCTGGCAAGCGCCTCGACTTTGGATAAAGAACTGCGTGATGGTGCCACTGGCAACATCGACGCGGCCACAAAGGTTGGCCAGCTGGTCGCTACGCGTGCTAAGGCCGCTGGCGTCTCGCAAGTGGCTTTCGACCGCTCTGGCTTCAAGTACCACGGTCGCGTGAAAGCGCTGGCTGATGCTGCTCGTGAAGCTGGGCTGGAGTTCTAAGTTATGTCAAATAACGACCAAAAGCGCGACGAAGGCTACATTGAGAAGCTGGTTCAAGTTAACCGCGTAGCCAAAACCGTTAAAGGCGGCCGTATCTTCACTTTCACCGCGTTGACCGTGGTGGGTGATGGTAAAGGGCGTGTTGGCTTCGGCCGTGGCAAGTCACGTGAAGTGCCTGCTGCGATCCAGAAGGCAATGGAAGCTGCTCGTCGCAACATGATCCAAGTTGATCTGAACGGCACCACTCTGCAGTACGCAATGAAGTCCGCTCACGGCGCTTCGAAGGTGTACATGCAGCCTGCTTCTGAAGGTACCGGTATCATCGCTGGCGGCGCTATGCGTGCTGTCCTCGAAGTTGCTGGTGTGCAGAACGTTCTGGCCAAGTGCTACGGCTCGACTAACCCGGTAAACGTGGTTCACGCCACTTTCAAGGGTCTGAAGGCTATGCAATCTCCTGAGTCCATCGCTGCCAAGCGTGGTCTGACTGTCAAGGAGATCTTCTGATCATGGCTACCGTTAAAGTAACGCTGATCAAAAGCATGACCGGCCGCATCCCTAACCACAAATTGTGCGTTAAAGGTTTGGGTCTGCGTCGCATCGGTCACACTGTAGAAGTCCAGGATACTCCCGAGAATCGCGGGATGATCAACAAGGCTTACTACATGCTGCGTGTAGAGGGTTAATCGATGAAACTCAATGATCTGAGTCCAGCGCCGGGTTCCCGTCGCGAAAAGCATCGTCCGGGCCGTGGTATCGGTAGTGGTTTGGGTAAGACCGGTGGCCGTGGCCACAAGGGTCAAACCTCCCGCTCCGGTGGCACCATTGCTCCAGGCTTTGAAGGCGGTCAACAGCCGCTGCATCGTCGCCTGCCTAAGTTCGGTTTCGTATCCCTGAAGGCCATGGACCGCGCAGAAGTGCGTCTGTCCGAGCTGGCTAAAGTGGAAGGCGACATCGTTACTGTGCAGACCCTGAAAGATGCCAACGTGATCAACGTCAACGTACAGCGTGTGAAAATCATGCTGTCCGGTGAAGTGACTCGCGCTGTCACTATCGGCAAGGGAATCGGCGCCACCAAAGGTGCGCGTTCGGCTATCGAAGCAGCTGGCGGCAAGTTCGAGGAATAAATGGCTAAGCAAGGTGCTCTCTCAGCGCTCGGCAAAGGCGGTATGTCTGAACTTTGGGCTCGTCTGCGTTTTCTGTTCCTGGCGATTATCGTCTACCGAATAGGCGCACACATCCCGGTTCCAGGTATCAACCCGGACCGACTCGCAGACCTGTTTCGACAGAATGAGGGGACCATTCTTAGCTTGTTCAACATGTTTTCCGGCGGCGCGCTGGAGCGGATGAGCATCTTTGCACTGGGGATCATGCCGTACATCTCGGCATCGATCATCATGCAGCTGATGACAGCCGTCAGCCCGCAGCTGGAGCAGTTGAAGAAGGAAGGTGAAGCTGGCCGTCGCAAGATTAGCCAGTACACCCGCTACGGCACTGTCGTCCTCGCCCTGGTTCAAGCTATCGGCATGTCCGTTGGCCTGGCCGGGCAGGGCGTTGCGTTCACTGGTGACTTTGGCTTCCATTTCGTCGCAGTATCCACGTTTGTGGCTGGTGCGATGTTCATGATGTGGCTGGGTGAGCAGATTACTGAGCGTGGTGTTGGCAACGGTATCTCGATGTTGATTTTCGCAGGTATCGTCGCCGGTCTTCCGAGAGCAATCGGGCAGTCTTTCGAGTCTGCGCGTCAGGGTGATATCAATATCTTCGCCTTGGTTGCCATCGGTTTGCTGGCAGTAGCGATTATCGGTTTTGTGGTGTTCATTGAGCGTGGCCAGCGTCGTATTGCTGTTCACTACGCCAAGCGTCAGCAGGGCCGTAAGGTCTTTGCTGCGCAGACCAGCCACTTGCCGCTGAAAGTGAATATGGCCGGTGTTATTCCGGCAATTTTCGCGAGCAGCATCTTGCTGTTTCCGGCTTCGTTGGGTACCTGGTTTGGTCAGTCTGAAAATATGGGCTGGCTGCAGGACCTCTCTCAGTCGATCGCTCCTGGTCAGCCGTTGAATATTCTGCTGTTTAGTGCAGGGATTATTTTCTTCTGCTTCTTCTATACGGCGTTGATGTTCAATCCGAAAGACGTAGCGGAAAACCTGAAGAAGTCCGGTGCCTTTATTCCGGGCATCCGTCCAGGTGAGCAGTCGGCACGCTACATTGATGGCGTTCTGACTCGTTTGACCCTGTTCGGTGCTCTATATATGACGGCCGTGTGCCTGTTGCCCCAGTTCCTGGTGGTTGCAGCAAACGTTCCGTTCTACCTTGGCGGGACCTCGTTGCTGATCGTGGTCGTGGTTGTGATGGACTTCATGTCCCAAGTACAATCGCACCTCGTTTCGCACCAGTACGAATCCCTGATGAAGAAAGCCAACCTGAAGGGCTACGGCAGCGGCATGTTGCGCTGAGTACCCCATAAGGTTCGAGGAGTTGGTGATGAAAGTTCGTGCATCGGTGAAAAAGCTGTGCCGTAACTGCAAGATTATTCGCCGCGAAGGTGTTGTTCGAGTAATTTGCAGCGCGGAACCGCGTCACAAACAGCGCCAAGGCTGAGTGTGATCCGCTTGAAGCCCGGCAGCTAGTGCGCTGCCGGGTTGATTATTTGTTATTACAGCGATATTATCTCGCGCCCTATTTCTTGGCTTCCGGGGCGTAGGTAGCTGTCAATTGGAGTCCCACTGAATGGCCCGTATTGCAGGCGTTAACATTCCAGATAACAAGCACACTGTTATCTCGCTGACCTACATCTATGGTGTTGGTCGCACTACTGCGCAGAAAATTTGCGCAGTTGCTGGGGTAAACCCAGCCGCTAAGATCAAGGATCTGAGCGACGAGCAGATTGAACAGCTGCGTGGCGAAGTGGCGAAGTTCACCACTGAAGGTGACCTGCGTCGCGAAATCAACATGAAAATCAAGCGTTTGATGGACCTCGGTTGCTATCGCGGTCTGCGTCATCGTCGTGGTCTTCCAGTACGCGGTCAGCGTACCAAGACTAACGCGCGTACCCGTAAAGGTCCGCGTAAGCCGATCCGCAAGTAATCGCCCCAGCGAATCGACAGGAAAATTATCATGGCAAAACCTGCTGCTCGTCCTCGTAAAAAAGTTAAAAAGACAGTGGTTGATGGCATCGCCCACATCCATGCATCTTTTAACAACACCATCGTGACCATCACCGACCGTCAAGGTAACGCGCTTTCTTGGGCTACCTCCGGTGGTTCGGGTTTCCGCGGTTCCCGCAAGTCCACCCCGTTTGCTGCTCAAGTAGCTGCTGAACGTGCTGGTCAAGCTGCGCTGGAATATGGCCTGAAAAACCTCGACGTTAACGTCAAAGGTCCAGGTCCAGGTCGTGAGTCTGCTGTCCGTGCTTTGAACGGCTGTGGCTATAAGATCGCCAGCATCACCGACGTGACGCCAATCCCGCACAACGGGTGCCGTCCGCCGAAGAAGCGCCGCGTGTAATCCAGGAGATTGTAAAGAATGGCTCGTTACATTGGTCCAAAATGCAAACTCGCTCGTCGCGAAGGCACCGATCTCTTCCTGAAGAGCGGCGTGCGCGCGATCGAATCGAAGTGCAACATTGAAGCAGCACCTGGTATCCACGGCCAACGCCGCGGTCGCCAGTCCGACTACGGCACCCAACTGCGTGAAAAGCAGAAGGTCCGTCGTATCTACGGCGTTCTCGAGCGTCAGTTCAGCGGCTACTACAAAGAAGCTGCTGGCAAGAAAGGTGCAACCGGTGAAAACCTGCTGCAACTGCTCGAATGCCGTCTGGACAACGTTGTATACCGTATGGGCTTTGGTTCGACTCGTGCCGAATCCCGTCAGCTGGTATCGCACAAGTCGATCAGCGTTAACGGTCAGACCGTAAACGTTCCGTCCTACCAGGTTCGTGCTGGTGACGTGGTCGCAGTTCGCGAGAAAGCAAAAAACCAACTTCGCATTGTCCAAGCTCTCGATCTGTGTGCCCAACGTGGCCGCGTAGAATGGGTAGAAGTAGACACTGAGAAGAAGTCGGGCGTTTTCAAGAACGTTCCTGCTCGCAGTGATCTGTCCGCCGACATCAACGAAAGCCTGATTGTCGAGCTCTACTCCAAGTAAGGGCTAGAAAATAGGTGCATCCATGCAGATTTCGGTAAATGAGTTCCTGACACCCCGCCACATTGATGTGCAGGTTGTCAGTCCAACCCGCGCCAAAATTACTCTCGAGCCTCTCGAGCGTGGTTTTGGCCACACCCTGGGCAACGCGCTGCGCCGCATCCTGTTGTCCTCAATGCCCGGCTGTGCAGTAGTCGAGGCCGAGATTGACGGTGTGCTCCACGAGTACAGCGCCATCGAAGGTGTACAGGAAGACGTAATTGAAATCCTGTTGAACCTTAAAGGTCTGGCTATCAAGCTGCACGGCCGTGACGAAGTTACGCTGACCTTGTCGAAGAAGGGTTCGGGGGTGGTTACCGCTGCCGATATTCAGCTGGATCATGATGTCGAGATCGTTAACCCCGATCACGTAATCGCTAACCTGGCGTCTAACGGCGCCCTGAACATGAAGCTCACTGTAGCTCGTGGTCGTGGTTATGAACCGGCCGACTCGCGTCAGAGCGATGAAGACGAAAGCCGCAGCATTGGTCGCTTGCAGCTTGACTCTTCGTTCAGCCCGGTTCGCCGTATCGCATACGTGGTGGAAAACGCCCGTGTCGAACAGCGTACTAACCTGGACAAGCTGGTTATTGATCTGGAAACCAACGGTACCCTGGATCCTGAAGAGGCTATCCGCCGCGCTGCAACCATTCTGCAACAGCAGTTGGCTGCGTTCGTCGACCTCAAAGGTGACAGCGAACCAGTGGTAATCGAGCAGGAAGACGAGATCGATCCGATCCTGCTTCGCCCGGTTGACGATCTGGAACTGACTGTACGTTCGGCTAACTGCCTTAAGGCGGAAAACATTTACTACATCGGTGACCTGATCCAGCGCACCGAAGTAGAACTGTTGAAGACTCCGAACCTGGGCAAGAAATCCTTGACTGAAATCAAGGACGTTCTGGCCTCCCGCGGTCTGTCCCTCGGCATGCGCCTCGACAACTGGCCGCCTGCAAGTCTTAAGAAGGACGACAAGGCGACTGCCTGATCGTCGTAATCACCGAACGTGAGTTTGGTAAGGAATGAACCATGCGTCATCGTAAAAGTGGTCGTCACCTGAGCCGTACCAGCTCGCACCGCAAGGCCATGTTCCAAAACATGGCGGTGTCGCTGTTCGAGCACGAGCTGATCAAAACTACACTGCCGAAAGCTAAAGAACTGCGCCGCGTTGCTGAGCCGCTGATCACTTTGGCCAAGACAGACAGCCTGGCTAACCGCCGTCTGGCTTTCGACCGTACTCGTTCGAAAGCTATCGTTGGTAAGCTCTTCAACGACCTGGGCAAGCGTTACGCTACCCGTGAGGGTGGCTACCTGCGCATCCTCAAGTGCGGTTTCCGCGCTGGCGACAACGCGCCTATGGCGTACGTCGAGTTGGTTGATCGTGCTACTGCCGGCGAAGCTGTAAGCGCCGAGTAAGACGACAAGCTACAACGAAAAACCGGGCCTAGTGCCCGGTTTTTTGTGCGCGTAACAAAAGCGCGCTGCGTACAAGAATCCTCAAGCGACACGCTTCACTATGAGCGTTGGGTATGTTGGTAGTTATTTTCTATTGATGCCTACAATTTAATGAATTTGTAGGTGTCATGTGGATGGTCAATACTCCCTCCAAGCCGATTAGCCGGCAGTTCCAAGCCCGACCTGAGGAAGATGCGCATGAGCCAGAATAAAGTCCTTACCACCGCCAGCGGCGCGCCCGTTGCGGACAACCAGAACTCACGTTCCGCCGGCCCACGTGGCCCCTTGCTGCTCGACGATTTCCACCTGATCGAGAAGCTTGCTCACTTCAACCGTGAAAATATCCCTGAGCGTCGCGTGCACGCCAAAGGTTCAGGTGCCTTCGGTACCTTTACCGTGACAAAAGACATTACCCAGTACACCAGCGCCAAGTTGTTCGAGTCCGTTGGCAAGCAGACGCCTACGTTCCTGCGTTTCTCCACCGTAGGCGGTGAGCGTGGTTCGGCTGATACTGAGCGCGATCCACGTGGCTTCGCCTTGAAGTTCTACACCGAAGAAGGCAACTGGGACATTGTCGGTAACAACACCCCGGTGTTCTTTATCCGTGACCCGCTGAAATTCCCGGACTTTATCCACACCCAGAAGCGTCTGCCCCAAAGCAACCTGAAAAGCGCACAGATGATGTGGGATTTCTGGTCGCACTCCCCAGAGGCTTTGCACCAGGTCACCATTCTGTTTTCGGACCGTGGCATTCCGGACGGCTACCGTCACATGCACGGTTTCGGCAGCCACACTTACAGCCTGATCAACGCTCAGGGCGAGCGTCATTGGGTGAAGTGGCACTACAAGACCAAGCAAGGCATCAAGAACCTGGCGCCGGCCGAGGCTGCCCGTTTGGCGGGTACCGACCCTGACTACGCCCAGCGTGATCTGTTTGGTGCAATCGAACGCGGTGACTTCCCTAAGTGGCGCGTGTGCATCCAGATCATGACCGAGGCGCAGGCGAACGCCCATTACGAGAACCCGTTTGACGTGACCAAGACCTGGTCGCAAAAAGAATTCCCGTTGATTGAAGTGGGTGAGCTGGAGCTCAACCGTAATCCGCAGAACTACTTCGCCGAAGTCGAGCAGGCTGCATTTGGCCCAAGCAACATGGTCCCAGGTGTTGGTCTGTCTCCGGACCGTATGCTGCAAGGTCGGGTTTTTGCCTACGCCGATGCGCACCGCTACCGTGTGGGCACCAACCACCAGCAACTGCCGGTGAATGCGCCACGTAGCCCGGTTAACAGCTATCAGCGTGACGGTTCCATGGCTTTCGGCAGCAACGGTGGTGCAGCTCCGAACTATGAGCCAAACAGCTATGCCGACGCACCGAAACAAGCCCCGCACTATGCAGAGCCAGCACTGGCCTTGAGCGGCGCCGCTGATCGTTACGATCACCGCGAAGATACGGACTACTACAGCCACGCCGGTGCGCTGTTCCGTCTGATGAATGACGAGCAGAAAGCCCTGCTTACCAATAACATCGCCGGTGCAATGGGTGGCGTTTCCAGCGATGTCGTCCAGCGTCAACTGCAGCACTTCTATAAAGCCGACCCGGCTTATGGAGAAGCAATCGCAAAGGCACTGGGTGTATCGCTTAACTGACTCTAAACGATAAGCAGAACCGCCCTCATTTGGGCGGTTTTTGCGTTATTTCAGCTACTTTTCCCTGATAATCTTCACTTTTCTGCCGTTTGTCCCGTGACCTTCAAGTCAGCATGGTTCAAACTACAGTCTTTCAAGCAGGGAGATGTAGGGCGATGCAAGGTCACCCCGACGTAATCGATTACCTCAACACGTTGCTGACGGGCGAACTGGCAGCTCGTGACCAATATTTCATCCATTCGCGTATGTACGAAGATTGGGGCTTTACCGAGCTCTACGAGCGTATCAATCACGAGATGGAAGAAGAGGCACAGCACGCTGATGCCCTGATGCGCCGCATTCTGATGCTCGAAGGCACACCGCGTATGCGTCCTGATGATCTGGACGTGGGTACCACGGTGCCTGACATGCTCGCTGCCGACCTACGCCTTGAGTACAAGGTCCGTGCCGCACTCTGCAAGGGCATCGAGCTTTGCGAGCAGCATAACGACTATGTCACCCGGGAAATACTGCGGGTGCAGTTGAATGACACCGAAGAAGATCACACCTACTGGCTGGAAAAGCAGTTGGGCCTGATCAAGTTGATCGGCCTGGAAAATTACCTGCAATCGCAGTTCTGATTCCCGGTTACAAAAAAGCCCCTGTCACTGCAAAGTGACAGGGGCTTTTTATTGGACCTGAAAAATCAGGCCCGGTCGCGTTCCAGCAACGGTTTCAAGTAGTAACCGGTGTGCGACTGCGGCATTTCGGAAACCTGCTCCGGCGTGCCCACTGCGATGATCTGGCCACCCTTCGAACCGCCTTCTGGCCCCAGGTCTACCAGCCAGTCGGCCGTCTTGATCACATCAAGGTTGTGCTCGATCACCACCACGGTATTGCCGTGGTCTCGCAGGCGGTGCAGTACGTCCAGCAACTGCTGAATATCCGCGAAGTGCAGGCCAGTGGTCGGCTCGTCGAGGATGTACAAGGTTTTGCCGGTATCACGCTTGGACAGCTCGCGAGACAGCTTGACCCGCTGCGCTTCGCCACCCGACAGCGTGGTCGCTGATTGCCCCAGCTTGATGTACGACAGGCCCACATCCATCAGCGTCTGCAGCTTGCGCGCCAACGCCGGCACCGCGTCGAAGAACTCGCGAGCTTCCTCGATGGTCATTTCCAGGGTCTCGTGAATGCTCTTGCCCTTGTACTTGATCTCCAGGGTCTCGCGGTTGTAGCGCTTGCTCTTGCACACATCGCACGGCACGTAGATGTCCGGCAGGAAGTGCATCTCCACCTTGATCAGGCCATCGCCCTGGCACGCTTCGCAGCGCCCACCCTTGACGTTGAACGAGAACCGACCCGGCCCATAACCCCGTGAGCGCGACTCTGGCACGCCAGCGAACAACTCGCGGATAGGCGTAAACAGCCCGGTGTAGGTGGCTGGGTTTGAACGCGGCGTACGTCCAATCGGGCTCTGGTCGATGTCGACCACCTTGTCCAGATGCTCCAGGCCCTTGATGCTGTCGTGGGCCGCTGCTTCCAGGGTGGTCGCGCCGTTCAGGGCTGTGGCACTCAGAGGGAACAGGGTGTTGTTGATCAGCGTCGACTTGCCCGAACCGGAAACACCGGTCACGCAGGTCAGCAGGCCCAGCGGAATCTCCAGGTCGACATTGCGCAGGTTGTTGCCGCGCGCGCCCTTGAGATGCAGCGCCATCTTCTTGTTACGCGGTGTGCGCTTGGCGGGCACTTCAATCTTCACACGGCCGGACAAGTATTTGCCGGTCAGTGAATCAGGATGTGCCATCACCTCGGCAGGCGTGCCTTCAGCAACAATATGGCCACCATGCACGCCCGCGCCGGGGCCGATATCGACCACGTAGTCCGCCAGGCGGATAGCGTCTTCATCGTGCTCGACTACGATCACGGTATTGCCGATATCGCGTAGGTGTTTGAGCGTGCCCAGCAGGCGGTCATTGTCCCGTTGGTGCAAGCCAATCGACGGCTCGTCGAGGATATACAGCACGCCCACAAGGCCGGCGCCAATCTGGCTGGCCAGGCGAATACGCTGTGCCTCACCGCCAGACAAGGTGTCGGCGCTGCGGTCCAGCGACAGATAGTCCAGGCCCACGTTAACCAGGAACTGCAATCGCTCGCGAATCTCCTTGAGGATCTTGTCGGCAATTTCCCCGCGACGACCGGTCAGCTTCAGCACGCCAAAGTATTCACAGGCATCGCCGATCGGCAGGTTGGTCACTGCCGGCAGGGTCTTCTCGCCCACCCATACATGCCGGGCTTCACGGCGCAGACGCGTGCCACGGCAATCCGGGCATGGCTGTGTGCTGAGGAATTTCGCCAACTCCTCGCGCACGCTCGCCGATTCGGTTTCACGGTAACGGCGTTCCAGGTTCGGCACGATGCCTTCGAACGGGTGCGAGCGCTTGACGATATCGCCGCGGTCGTTCAGGTATTTGAAGTCGACATTCTGTGAACCGCTGCCATTGAGAATGACCTTCTGCTGGTCTGCCGGCAGTTGGTTGAATGGCACTTCCAGGCTGAACTTGTAGTGGGACGCCAACGACCCGAGCATCTGGAAGTAGTAGACGTTACGCCTGTCCCAGCCGCGTATCGCACCCTCGGCCAAGGTCAGTTCGCCATTGACCAGGCGCTTGATATCGAAAAACTGCTTCACACCCAGGCCGTCGCAAGTCGGGCAGGCGCCGGCCGGGTTGTTGAAGGAAAACAGCTTGGGTTCCAGCTCGCTGATGGCATGGCCACAGATCGGGCAGGCGAAACGCGCGGAGAAGATGATCTCTTCGCCGGGCTCGTCATCCATCGGCGCTACCAGGGCAATGCCATCGGCCAGCTTCAGCGCGGTTTCGAACGATTCCGCCAAACGCTGCTGCAGGTCGGCGCGCACCTTGAAACGGTCGACCACCACATCAATGGAGTGCTTTTTCTGCTTGTCCAGCTTCGGCGCTTCGTCCAGCTCATAGAGCTTGCCGTTGATGCGCGCCCGCACGAAGCCCTGGGCCCGCAGCTCTTCGAAGACCGACAGGTGTTCACCCTTGCGCTCGCGAATGACGGGCGCCAGCAGCATCAGCTTGGCGCCTTCGGGCTGGGCCAGCACCAGGTCGACCATCTGGCTGACGGTCTGGGCTTCCAGGGGGATATCGTGGTCCGGGCAACGGGGGATACCCACGCGTGCGTACAGCAGGCGCAGGTAGTCGTAGATCTCGGTAATGGTACCCACGGTAGAGCGCGGGTTGTGAGACGTGGACTTCTGCTCGATGGAAATAGCCGGCGACAGGCCTTCAATGGTGTCGACATCGGGCTTTTCCATCATCGACAGGAACTGCCGGGCGTAGGCCGACAGCGATTCCACATAGCGACGCTGACCTTCGGCATACAGCGTGTCGAACGCCAGGGACGATTTGCCGGAGCCGGACAAGCCGGTGATGACGATCAGTTTGTCCCGGGGCAGGGTCAGGTCGATGTTCTTCAGGTTGTGGGTTCTAGCCCCACGAATCAGGATCTTGTCCAAGATGGCCTCGCACGGCGGGCGTAAATGATGCCGGAGTATACGGCTAAAGACTGGATGAATATACACTGTCAAAACGCCGCTTGCAGCCTTACATGAAAGCTGCGCGGCAAAGCGCCGCATATACCCTCTCAATCGATGGGACTGGTAGAATCGCCGCCGGTTCACACGAGGTTTTTCCATGCACGATCCCCACAGCGAACGCATGAGTAGCGGCGAGACCCGAGCGGCAAGCGGGCTGGCCCTGGTGTTCGCCTTCCGTATGCTGGGCATGTTTATGGTGTTGCCGGTGCTGGCCACCTATGGGATGGATCTCGCAGGTGCGACCCCCGCCTTGATCGGCCTGGCGATTGGCGCCTATGGCCTGACCCAGGCGATTTTCCAGATTCCGTTCGGGATTATTTCCGACCGCATTGGCCGTCGCCCGGTGATCTATCTCGGGCTGATCGTATTCGCCCTTGGCAGTGTGCTAGCGGCCCAGTCCGATTCGATCTGGGGCGTGATCGCCGGCCGCATCCTGCAGGGCGCCGGTGCGATTTCCGCCGCCGTGATGGCGCTGCTGTCCGACCTGACCCGCGAACAACACCGCACCAAGGCCATGGCGATGATCGGCATGACCATCGGCCTGTCGTTTGCCGTGGCCATGGTGGTCGGCCCCTTGCTCACGCGCGCGTTCGGCTTGCATGGGCTGTTCCTGGCCACGGGCGGCATGGCGTTGTTCGGCATTCTGATCGTGGCCTTTATGGTGCCGCGCTCCACCGGCACCCTGGCGCACCGTGAATCGGGCGTTGCACGCAAGGCGTTGCTGCCGACGCTCAAGCACCCGGACCTGCTACGCCTGGATTTAGGTATCTTCGTATTACACGCCATGCTGATGTGCAGCTTCGTCGCCTTGCCCCTGGCCCTGGTGGAAAAAGCCGGGCTGCCCAAGGAGCAGCACTGGTGGGTCTACCTCACTGCGTTGTTGATTTCGTTCTTCGCCATGATCCCGTTCATCATCTATGGCGAGAAGAAACGCAAAATGAAACGAGTTTTACTCGGCGCCGTCGCGACATTGATGCTCACTGAACTATTCTTCTGGCAGTTCGGCGACAGCCTGCGCGCGCTGGTGATCGGTACGGTGGTGTTTTTCACCGCGTTCAACCTGCTCGAAGCGTCGTTGCCGTCACTGATCAGTAAAGTTTCACCGGCGGGCGGTAAGGGCACGGCCATGGGAGTGTATTCCACCAGCCAGTTCCTGGGCTCCGCGTTGGGCGGCATCATGGGCGGCTGGATGTTCCAGCATGGCGGTTTGTCGGTTGTGTTCCTCGGATGCGCCGCGCTGGCTGCACTTTGGCTGGTCTTTGCTGTTACCATGCGCGAACCTCCCTACGTCACCAGCCTGCGTTTGCCGCTATCGCCCGAGGCGATCCGCGAAGCCGGCCTGGTCGAGCGCCTGAAGGCCGTCGTAGGGGTAACGGATGCAGTGGTGGTCGCTGAAGAGGCGGCCATTTACATCAAATTGGACACCGAATTATTGGATCGCGCGACGCTCGAGCAACTGGTCAACCCAGTGCCGACAGCGCGCCCAGCCTAGGAGAACGTTATGGCCCGTGGGGTTAACAAAGTCATATTGGTCGGTACTTGCGGCCAGGATCCCGAAGTTCGCTACTTGCCTAACGGTAATGCCGTGACCAACCTGAGTCTGGCGACCAGCGAGCAATGGACCGATAAGCAGACCAACGAGCGCAAAGAGAAAACCGAGTGGCACCGCGTGTCGTTGTTCGGCAAGGTCGCGGAGATCGCCGGTGAATACCTGCGCAAAGGTTCGCAGGTGTACATCGAAGGCAAACTGCAAACCCGCGAGTGGGAAAAAGACGGCATCAAGCGTTACACCACCGAAATCGTGGTCGACATGCAAGGCACCATGCAACTGCTGGGCGGCCGTCCACAGGGCGACCAACAGGGCCAGGGCGGCATGTCCAACTCGGCACCGCGCCCACAGCAGTCGCGTCCGCAGCCAAGCCAACAGCCACAGCGTGAGTCGCGCCCAGCGCCACAACAGGCTGCTCCGCAACCGGCTCCGGATTTCGACAGCTTTGATGACGATATCCCGTTCTAAGGTTCAAGACCGACCCTGAACAAACAAAACCCCCGATAGCGAAAGCATCGGGGGTTTTTTATGGGCGATGGTCAGGCGTGGGTGCACGGGATGCCTTTGTGCAGACAGCACACCAACCCCGACATTTGTTCTCATGGCCCACAAGATTTAGGCTGTCGCCACCTCTAGCAAGAAGGAAAGCTGTGATGACCTGGTCCGCCAAGCAGTACACGATGTTCGAACAGCAGCGCACTCGCCCCGTCCGTGACCTGGTGGCGGCCATTCCCAACACCGAGGTGAACACCGCCGCCGACTTGGGGTGCGGACCGGGGAATTCCACCGAGGTACTGGCTGAGCGTTTCCCCCAAGCACACGTCACGGGCATGGACAGCTCCGACGACATGTTGGTAGACGCCCGCAAGCGCCTGCCCAGGTTGAACTTCGAGCTGGCAGACATCGGCGCCTGGCATCCGGCGCAACGCTTGGATGTGATCCTGGCCAATGCCTCGCTGCAATGGCTACCCGACCACGCCACGCTGTACCCGCACTTGGTCCACCAATTGAACCCAGGCGGTACGCTGGCGGTGCAAACCCCGGACAATCTGGACGAGCCCGCCCATCGCCTGGCCCGTGAAGTTGCGGCCGATGGCCCATGGGCGGCAAAGATAGGGGCGGTTAAACACAATGAGCGGCACACCGCCAGTTACTACTACGAACTGCTGAGCAAGTATTGCAGTACCGTGGATGTGTGGCGCACCACCTATCAGCACCCGTTGGCCGACCACGGGGCGGTGGTGGAGTGGTTCAAGGCTTCGGCATTGCGGCCTTTTCTTGCGCCGTTGACCGACGATGAAAAAGCCGCCTTCCTGCAGCAATACCATGCGCGAATTACCCAGGCTTATCCCGCCCTGGCCGATGGCACGGTGTTGTTGCCCTTTCCGCGGCTGTTCATCATCGCCACGCGCTAAAGCGATCGGCCCGTGTGGCGGTCACGCGGCCGCTGCTTGGGCCTTCAAATATTCCTCTGCCGACACCACACCCGCATAGCCAAATGCCAGGGAAGCCATGTACGCCCCGTGCACCTGCGCCGCCGGAATCACCTGGCCGTTGAATTCCTGGTCGCGGGTCGCGCAGGCGTCATGGATCACCGTAACTTTGTAGCCCAGGTCCGCCGCCGCCCGCACTACGGCGTCAACGCACATATGGCTCATGCTGCCCACTACCACCACATCGGTGATGCTGCGCTGTTCCAGCAATTCGCGCAGGTTGGTTTGGCGAAACGCATTCACGAAATGTTTGAGTACCACCGGTTCATCGCCCTCGTTGATTACCTTGGCATGCAAGTGCGCGCCTTCGGAGCCCGGGGTGAAGAACGGTGCGTCGTCGCCAGCGAACTCATGGCGTACATGAATCACCGCATCGCCTGCTTGCCGAAACGCCTGTAGCACCTGCGCCGCCTTGTCCGCTGCGGCTTCCACGCCGTCGAGCGGCCACTTGCCCTGGGGGAAGTAGTCGTTCTGGATATCGATTAGGATGAGCGCCTGCTTGGCCATGTGTGTTGCCTCGTGATGGGTTGATGGGCCTAGTATCTTAGCTGGCGATCACACCGAGAATTGGCTGCACCGACAATAACAGGGGGAAAACTGACAATGGCCGCGCAACGCAGCACTGTCGAGCTGGGTGTGTTGATCTACCAAGGCGCGCAACTCGCCGCAGTCCACGGGCTGACTGACCTGTTCGGGGTCGCTAACCGCATCGCCGCCGAGCATGAATCTGCGCAACTGCCGCTGCTGCGGGTCAGCCACTGGCAGGTAGATGTCCACGGCACGCCCGCGCGCACGTTCGACAGCCACCCTGGCCCCCACCAACCGATGATGGCCGTGCTAGTGCCCCCCTCGATTGCCGAGTTCACCGAAGACCAGGCGCCGCCTGCACTGCTGCAATGGCTGCGTCAGCAACATGCAGCCGGCACCGTGCTGGGCGGCGTGTGCATCGGTTCGATCATGCTGGCGCGCAGCGGCCTGTTGGATGGCCGCAGCGCCACCACTCACTGGTCTTCCGCGAAGTCCTTTGCGGCCAGTTACCCGGCGGTGCGCCTGGAAGCGGATAAACCCATCGTCGATGACGGCGACCTGATCACCTCCGCTGGGCTGATGGCCTGGTCCGAACTGGGCCTGCGCCTGGTCGATCGGCTGATGGGCCCAAGCGTTGCGGCCGACACGGCGCGTTTTTTGGTGATCGAACACAGCGCCAGTGCCAGCCAGTGCGGCAGCAATTTTGCGCCGATTCTCAGGCACGGCGATGGTGCAGTCCTCAAGGTCCAGCATTGGCTGCAGGCCAGTGGCGCGGTGGATGTGTCCGTGGCGGCGATGGCGCAGGCGGCCAACCTGGAGGAGCGCACGTTCTTGCGGCGCTTTCGCAACGCCACCGGCTTGAAACCCACCGAGTACTGCCAGCACCTGCGGGTCGGCAAGGCGCGGCAGATGCTGGAGTTCACCAACGGCACCATCGATCACATTGCCTGGACCGTGGGCTATCAGGACCCCAGCGCCTTTCGCGCCATTTTCAAGAAAATCACCGGGTTGTCTCCCAGCGATTACCGCAACCGTTTTGGGGTTTGAATCGTGCAGAACGCCGCAGGGTTAACTGAGTGTCGTGCAGAATAAAACAGGCTAACGGCCATCACTTTTTGCGCAACTGATTGATTTAACAACCATTTCCTCAAACCCGGCGTTGGCCTGATCCATGCAGCTCTCCTGCTACACAACGGCTGATAGAAAGGGGAACGCATGACCCCCATAAGTCGCAAGAAGCTGGTGGTTGCCCACTCCATGCGAGAAGGCGCGCCCCTGCATGAAATTGAAACCAACCGTGCCCTTGCACGCTGGCTGGCGCAGATCCTGGGGCTCAAGTTCGGTGGCAGCTACGACCCGGCCCTGCATGCGGGTCGGGAATTGTACCTGCTGCCCACGCAAACGCTGGTCGGACCTGCCCAAGCGCAACGGCTCAATATCAAAGGGCCACAGGATCTGTGGGGCGGCTATGTCGATCACGCTTTCATCTGCACCAAAGCCATCAGCCATGGCCTGCTGAGTCCCGAGGCCAAGGCGCCCGAAGGCTGGTCGCCGACATTCTGCGAGCGTGTGCGTGACGTGGTGTTGGACGGTGTGAGTGTGTTCGCCCTTGAGGATGCACGGCCTGCCGCGACCCGCTTGCTCTACAGCGGCCCTATTCGTCTGAAACCGGTGAACGCTTGTGCAGGGCGAGGGCAGGAAGTTATCCACAGCCTGGATGAATTCGACGCGATAGTGGCCCGCCCGGAAGCGGCCAAAATGTTCAATCAAGGCGTGGTGCTGGAACAAGACCTGCACGAGGTGGTCACCCACAGTGTGGGCCAGAGTTTTATCGGCGATCACCTCATTAGCTACTGCGGCGAGCAGCACCTGACGCAAGACGGGCAGGGCGAAGAGGTCTACGGCGGTTCCGATCTGCTGGTCGTCCCCGGTGATTACGCTGCCCTGCTCAAGCTGGATCTGCCTGAAGACGTGCGTAAAGCCATCGAACAGGCGCTGGTGTTCGACCATGCTGCGAATGAGGCCTACCCAGGCTTCTTCGCCTCGCGCCGCAACTACGACATCGCCCAAGGCCTGGACAGCACCGGCCAGCGCCGCAGTGGCGTGCTCGAACAATCCTGGCGCATGGGCGGGGCCAGCAGCGCGGAAGTCGCGGCGTTGCAGAGCTTTATCAACCATCCGGGCATTAAGGCCATCCGTGTGTCCTCGGTAGAAACCTATGTAGACCAAGCGCTGCCGGCGGATGCCATCGAGGTATACCGAGGCCCGGCCGAAAACAGCGACTTTCTCCTCAAGTATGTGACGGTCAAGACTTATGACGGCTAGAAGCGAGAGCATCAGCATCGATATAGACGACGAACAAATGAGCGGGACATTCCTCAGTCCCAAGTCCAAAGTGCCCGGTGTGTTGTTTGTGCACGGGTGGGGCGGCAGCCAGGAGCGTGACCTGGAGCGGGCCAAAGGCATCGCAGGCCTTGGGTGTGTGTGCCTGACCTTCGACTTGCGCGGCCATGCTGGCAACGGCATCCCCTTGTCCCGCGTCACCCGCGAAGACAACCTGCGCGACCTGCTGGCTGCCTACGACCGCCTACTGTCCCACCCGGCGATCGACACCTCGGCGGTGGCAGTGGTGGG
This sequence comes from Pseudomonas sp. FDAARGOS_380, assembly GCF_002591235.1. NCBI lineage: Bacteria > Pseudomonadati > Pseudomonadota > Gammaproteobacteria > Pseudomonadales > Pseudomonadaceae > Pseudomonas > Pseudomonas sp. FDAARGOS_380. The sequence continues at coordinate 2,577,145 of NZ_CP023969.1, forward strand.
CACCAGTTATGGTGGCTACCTGGCCGCGATCCTCACCTCATTGCGCCCGGTGCGTTGGCTGGCGCTGCGAGTGCCAGCGCTGTACCGCGACCAGGAATGGCTCAAGCCCAAGCGCGACTTGGATAAAGCCGACCTGATGGATTACCGCGGCACCCTTGTGCACGCCGAAACCAATCGGGCCCTGCATGCCTGCGCGCAATTTACCGGCGATGTGTTGATTGTCGAGTCGGAAACCGACGACCATGTACCCCACGCCACCATCATGAGTTACCGCGCGGCGTGCCAGCAGACCCATTCCTTGACCCACCGCATCATCGACGGCGCCGACCATTCCCTGAGTAACCCGGTGTCGCAACAGGCGTACACCTCGATCCTGGTGGACTGGATTACCGAGATGGTGGTGGGGGAGCGGTTGAGCATCATCCAGTCCCGTTGACCATCTGTGCCTGGGCTGCCGCCTTCGCGAGCAAGCCCGCTCCCACCCAACCTGTGGGAGCGGGCTTGCTCGCGAAGGCGATGTCACTATCACCTCAGTTCTCTCAGGCTGGCTTCTTCACCCGCAACGCCTTGGCCTTGGCCTCCACCCCCAAATACATCACCAGTGCAATCAACAACGGGCAAATAAAATAAATCGCTCGGTAAGCGATCAACCCCGCCAGCAAACTCCCCCGCGACGCCTCATGCTGTAACAACGCAATGAACACCGCCTCCAACACCCCCAACCCGGCGGGGATATGAGTGACCACCCCGGCAATCGCACTGATCAACAGCACCCCCAGCACCAACGGGTAATCCAGTTTGGCCGGCAGCAAGGTGAATATCACTGCGGCCATCAACGACCAGTTCAACGCACCCAGAGCCAGCTGCAAACAGGCCATGCGCAGCGACGGCAAGTTGATCTCGATACCGCGAATCGACCACGCGCGCTTTTTAGAAAACCGGCACGCCGCCAGGTAGCCCAGGCTCGCGAGCACCAATAACACCCCGACCCCTTGCAAGGCGCCGCTACTGAGCTTCCAGCCCGGCGGCAGGGTCACCAACCCGCTGCTGAACACCACCCCGGCCAACGCCATATAGCCGAACCAATTGGTGGCCAGGCTCAGGCCGAGGATCTTGGCGATATTGCTGGTGCTCACGCCCAGGCGCGAATACAGCCGATAGCGCATGGCAATGCCGCCGACCCAGGCGCTGAGGTTGAGGTTGAACGCGTAGCTGATGATGCCCACCGGCAATATCTGCTTCCAACGCAACGGCTGGCGAATGTAGGTGCGGCCGATCAGGTCGAAACAGGCGTAGACAATGAAACTGCACAGCGTCAGCGCGCCGGCGATGAACAATGTGCGCAGCTTGAACTCGCTCAGGGTCTGGAACACTTCGCTCCAGTCGATGCGCCGGGCGAGCAGGGTAAACAACACGATCAGCAGCACGAAGAATGCAATCGTCAGCGGTTTCTTCCAGCGCTTGAACCCAGAGGCTTGCGCTTGGGGGCGGGCTTCAGATGTCATGGGGCGTGGCCTCAAAAGGTCTCAAGCGCGGTTTGTGGGCCGGCAACCAACTGGCCAGTACCGGGAAATGGCGCATCACATGAAACACCAGGAAACCCACGGTCAGGCGCCAGAGCCACAGGCGTGGCTTGCGCTTTTCCGGCATGGTCTGGCAATGATTTCGGGCGAGGGCTTCCAGGCGTTCGTAGAGCTGCTGATTGAAAGCCCGGTCGCGAATCAGCACATTGGCTTCCAGGTTCAATGCCAGGCTCAGCGGGTCCAGGTTGCTGGAGCCGACGGTGCTCCATTCGTCATCCACCAACGCCACCTTGCCGTGCAGCGGGCGTTGGCAGTATTCGTGGATCACCACGCCATCCTTGAGTAAGTAGTCATAGAGCATGCGCGCGGCCAGTTTCGCCAACAGCACGTCGGGCTGGCCCTGCATGATCAACTGCACATGCACGCCACGGCGCGCCGCGTTACGGATCTCGCGGAGCAGGCGATAGCCGGGGAAGAAATACGCGTTGGCGATTACCACCCGCTGCCGGGCCTGACTCAAGGCATGGATATACGCGTCTTCGATGTCGTCACGATGCTGGATGTTGTCGCGATAGATCAGGCGTACCAGGCCGTCGCCTGGCTCGTTCGTCCAGGGCGAGGGTCGTTGCTGGCGTCGCCGCCAACCGCGACGGCTGCGCACCTGGCGGCCACTTTGGGCGAGGGCGAAGTGGTGCAGGTCGGCCACAGCCGGGCCGATCACCTGTACTGAGTAATCCTGCTTGGCTTCGGGGCCGAAATCCGCCAGATGGTCGGCAGAAAAATTGATCCCGCCGATAAACGCCACGCGGGCATCCACCACGACGATCTTGCGGTGCAGACGGCGAAACCAGTTAGTGCGTATGCCGAGGGTCTTGGGCGCCGGGTCGAACATCTGCACCATCACCCCGGCCTCGGCCAACTCCCGCAGGAAGCCCGGGCTCAGTTCGCCGCAGCCAAAACCGTCGAGGCTGACCACCACCTTCACCCCGCGCTTGGCCGCCTCGATGAGGATGCTGTGCAGCTCAAAGCCGACCTTGTCTTCAAAGAGGATAAAGGTCTCCAGCAGGATCTCGCGCTCGGCGCCGCGCAACGCCTCGAATACGGCAGGAAAGTACGCCTCGCCGTTCTCCAGCAATTGCACCTGGTTGCCGCTCTGCCAGCCGTAATCCAGATCCCGCGCCTTGCTGTCATCCGGCGGTTGGTCTGTGGCGATATGGTCTACCGCAACGTTCATAGCTCCACCTCCACCGACAGCGGCACATGGTCTGATAGATGGGACCAGGGGCGCGTGGTGAGCACGCGCGGGTTGTGCACCGTCAGGTTGCGCACATAAATGCGGTCCAGCGGCAGTAGCGGCAGGCGTGCGGGGAAGGTGCGCGCCGGTTTGCCGAGGGTGTGCATGAACACTTCCTGCAAACCGCTGTGGCTCAGGTCGGCTTTTTGCCGCCAGTCGTTGAAGTCGCCGGCGACCACCAACGGCGCATCGGCAGGAATCTCGCTGATACGTTGTTCCAACAACCGCAATTGCTGTTGGCGATGCACCTCGCGCAAGCCCAGGTGGATGCAGATCGCGTGCACTTGCTGGCCGCTGCCCGGCAGGCGCAGCACGCAATGCAGCAGGCCACGGTTTTCATGGCCGCTTTGCGAGATGTCGAGGTTGTCGTAGCGAATGATCTGAAATTTGGACAGCAGCGCATTGCCGTGGTCGCCATGGGGATAAACCGCATTGCGCCCATAGGCGAACTGCGGCCAGATGCTGTCGGCGAGAAATTCATACTGCGGCATTTTCGGCCAGTCGCTGTAGCGCTGCGGATGGCGTTCGTGGGTGCCATGGATCTCCTGCAAAAACACCATGTCCGCGCCCACACTGCGCACCGCTTCACGCAGCTCGGGCAAGATGAAGCGGCGATTCAGCGCGGTGAAACCCTTGTGGATATTGACCGTCAGCACCGTGAAACGGGTGATGGCGGTGGTCGGCGGGGTGGGGATCAGCTCTGGATGCGTCATGGCAATACTCCTGGTTCCGGCAGCCGGCCAGGTTCGGTGAGCAGGTGTTGGTCCAGCCCGAAACGTTGCAGCAATTGGCGTGCATCGAAGGGCGCGCGAACTTTGATGTCGTTGTCGAAAAAGCAGAACACATCGCGCTGTTTACGCCTGCGGGGCGTGTGGTGCGCGTCGACCAGGTGTGCATCGGCAGGCTGCTTGCCGTGGGCCCAGCGCTCGATGCGGTCACCCCAGCGCTGGAGCGCTTCGGCGCTATAACCGCTGGCGTATAACTGCTTGTCGCCGTGCAAGCGCAGGTACATGAAGTTGGCGGTCACGTCTTCCATGTACGGCCACTTGCCTGCGGTGTCCGCGACCACCAGGGCCACCCCGTGTTTATCCAGCATCTGGATGAACTCCGGCACGGCAAAACTCGTATTGCGAATCTCCACGGCATGGCGCAACGGCTTCTTGGCATAGGCCTTCATGCTCGCCTTGCCGTTAAGGCGCGGCTCATGCTGGCGGGCGAGGGCGGCGGCCTGTTGGGTGTCGGTGGGTAATTCAGCCAAAAAGGTTTCGAACAGCGTGGCGTCGAATTTGAAGCTGGGCGGAAACTGCCAGAGGATGGGGCCGAGTTTCTCCTTGAGCTCCAGCACGCCGGAAGCGAAGAAATTCGCCATCGGTTTGTGCACATCCCGCAGGCGCAGGATATGCGTGATGAACCGGGGCGCCTTGACACTGAACATGAAACCTTCGGGCGTATCGGCATACCACTCGGCATAGCGCTTGGGGGTTTGCAGCGCGTAGAACGAGCCGTTGATTTCGATGCTGTTGACGGCGCGTGACGCAAACTGCAACTCGCGTTTCTGGGTCAGCCCTTCGGGGTAGAAATCCCCGCGCCAGGGCGTGTAGCGCCAGCCGGAAATGCCGATGTGAATCGCCGCCATGTGTGCTCCCGTGGTTGGTGGGTGAGGTGACCTCCGTTATGGGATGACTGCGCTATTTGGCTGAAAGTTTCCACATTCCTACAGGCGGTACAGGGTAGGAAAAGATCGGAGGGCATCGCCCATGCGGGGAACGATCAAGGCCTAAACCCGTCAGTTCCTTACAGACCCTGCTGAAGGAGCTCGCTGTTTTGCTGAATCTAAAGACTGCATTACTGCTCGGTGCGTTGCTGCTTTGCGGTAACGGCGCACTGCAAGCCGCGGCCACCGCGCCGGCCAACGAGGCCCCGGCCAAGCCGGAACTGCTGGTGCAAGGCGGGCTGCTGGGGGCCATCAGTTCCAGTATTGATGACGTGCAAGACAAGCTCGACCTCAACCAGAACCTCATTGACGCCTGGCGCCTGCGGGCCGACCGCGCCGCAGACGAAGTAGGGCGCCTGGTGGACCAGACCACCGCACGCTCGCCGTGGAGCGTGGCCGGCGATTTCCTGCTGTTGTCTGGCGTGTGGGTCGGTGCCTTTGCTGTGCTGACGATGCTGGGGCGCTTGGTTGTGAAACGCGCGAGCCGTCGCCCATTCCTTGCGCGGCGTCAACGGCTGCAAGGCTTGCTGGGCTATGTGGTGCCCTACACGATTCCAGCGCTGATCTGCCTGCCGTTGACCCTTTATGTCAGTCACTTTTTAGCCGCGTCTGTCGGCCGAGCCCTGGCGCTGTGTTTCGCCTACGCCACCAGCAGTGGCATCTTTTCCACATCGTTGCTGCTCTGCGTCATTGTGATGTTCAACGTCGGGCACAAGCGGCCTGCCGTGCAGATCATTCGTGACTATTGCCCCAAGCCGCTGTTCCTGATCGGCTTTCTCGCGGCCCTCAGCGATGCGTTGACCAGCCCGCAAATCGCCCGTCAGTTGGGCGGCAATATCACCAGCAGCATCGCTGTGTTTACCGGCCTGTTTGCTGCGGTCATCTTTGGCGTGCTGGTGGTACGCCTGCGTCGCCCGGTGGCCCATTTGATCCGCAACCGGCCGCTGGCCCAGCGCCTCAAGCATCCAGCATTGCAACAATCGCTGCGGGTGTTTTCCGGCCTCTGGTACTGGCCGATTCTGTTGATGGTGCTGGTCTCGGCGGTCAACCTGATTGGCGCCGGTGACGACAACCAAGAGGCCCTGCGCTGCGCGCTGCTCACTACACTGTTGCTGATCGGCACGGTGTTTCTCAGCACCGTGCTGCAACATCTGTTCAAGTCCCGCAGCCAGGTGTCGATCCAACGCAGCAGCGCCTACAAGGAACGCTTCCTGAGTTTGCTGCACGCGATTTTGCGCATCGTCATGGCCATCGCGTTTATCGAAATACTCGGGCGTATCTGGGGTGTCTCGCTGTTCGAATTCGCCCAGCGCAACTCCGTGGGCCGGGCCATCAGTGACTCCCTCAGCAGCATCGGCCTGATCCTGTTGGTGACCTGGCTGTTCTGGGTGGTGCTTGACACCGCGATCCAGGAAGCCCTCAAACCACCGGTGAATAAACGCTCCAGTCGCCAGCCCAGTACCCGAGTCAAAACCATCCTGCCGCTGTTGCGCAATGCGGTGAAGATCATCCTGGTGGTGATCTGCGCGATCACCACCATGGCCAACCTGGGCATCAATGTCGCGCCGTTGCTGGCGGGCGCCGGGGTGGTGGGCCTGGCCATCGGTTTCGGTTCCCAGCAACTGGTGCAGGACGTGATCACCGGCCTGTTCATCATTATCGAAGACACCCTGTCCATCGGCGATTGGGTGGTGCTCGACTCCGGCCACGCCGGCACCGTCGAAGGCCTGACCATCCGCACCCTGCGCCTGCGCGACGGCAAGGGCTTTGTGCATTCGGTGCCGTTCGGGCAGATCAAGGCGGTCACCAACCAGTCCCGTCAGTTCGCCTATGCGTTTTTCTCGGTGCAGTTCACTTACGACACCGACGTGGACAAGGCCGTGGAGCTGATCCGCGAAGCCGGCCAGTCGATCCGCGACGATGTGTTCCTCAAGTACAACCTGCAAGGGCCGTTGGAAGTGTTCGGGGTGGACAAGATGGACCTCAATGGCGTGGTGCTCACCGCGCAGTTCCGCACCGTGTCGGGTGGCCAATACGCGGTCAGCCGTGCGTTTAACCAGCGTCTGAAAAAGCTTGTGGATAACTGTGAGGCGGTGCACTTCGCCCAGACTTATCCACAGCAGCTGTTGCTCGCACCCCGCACGGCACTGAAACAGGAGGCCGCCGAACCCGACGTCAAGACACTTAATCCGTGACGGTTGCGCTACAAGCCCGCAAAATGCAACGATTCTGGCAATGACCTATGACAGCGCACACGCGCCTGTCGATAATAACCATCGTTCCAAACAGACCGGGCCTGCTCAATCTATGCGAATGCGCCTTATGTTACTGGGCGGCGGGAATGCCCTCGGGCAGGCGCTGATTCGCCTCGGTGCGGAGGAAGACATCGGTTTCCTCGCCCCCAAACCGCCCCAAGACGGCTGGGATGCCGCAAGCCTCACCCAATTGCTCGACGACACCCGTCCCGATGCCTTGATCAACCTCGCCTACTATTTCGACTGGTTCCAGGCCGAAGCCGTGAGCGAATCCCGCTTGGCCGCCCAGGAATTTGCCATCGAACGCCTGGCCGAGCTGTGCCAGCATCACAGCATCACCCTGCTGCAGCCGTCCAGTTACCGCGTGTTCGATGGCTCCCGCGCCACCGCCTACAGCGAGAAAGACGAGCCGGTGCCCCTGGGCCTGCGCGGCCAGGCGTTGTGGCGCATCGAACAAAGCGTGCGCGCCACCTGCCCGCAGCATGTGCTGCTGCGGTTTGGCTGGCTACTGGATGACAGCGTCGACGGCACGCTCGGGCGCTTCCTGGCCCGGGCTGAAAAACCGGATGAGCTGTTGATGGCCGACGACCGTCGTGGCAACCCGACGCCGGTGGACGACGCCGCACGGGTAATTATCTCGGTGCTCAAGCAACTCGATTGCGCCGCGCCACTGTGGGGCACTTACCACTACGCCGGCCACGAGGCGACCACGCCGTTGGCGTTGGGCCAGGCGATTCTCACTGAAGCGCGCAACTTCCATCCGCTCGCCATCGAGTCCCCCACCGCCCAGGCTCACGCAGCACGGCCGGATGCGGCGGATGAACCGCAGCATGCGGTGCTGGCCTGCAAGAAAATCCTGCATACCTTTGGCATCAAGCCACGGGCATGGCGGGCAGGCTTGCCGGCGCTACTGGATCGCTTCTACCGCCACAGATGACACCCCCAAAACCAAAAGTGGGAGGGGACTTATGTGGGAGCTGGCTTGCCTGCGATAGCATCACCTGGGTATCACTGATACACCGAGGTGTCTGCATCGCGGGCAAGCCCGGCTCCCACATAAGCCCTCTCCCACATGGGTTATGCGGTGTGGCTTATATCGGACTTAGAACTTGTAACCGATACCCACCATGTAAACCATCGGGTCTACATCCACATTGACCTTGGCCCGAGTGCCCTGGCCCAGCGCGTTGTTATCCACAGTCGCCTTGGTGCTGATGTCGATGTAGCGCGCCTGGGCGTTGATCATCCACTTGTCGTTGATCATGTAGTCGGCGCCGATCTGTGCAGCCCAGCCCCAGGAGTTCTCGGCCTTGAAGTTGCTGAAACCAGCCTGTTCGGCACGGCTGCCCACGTGTTCGTCGTAGATCCAGGTGTAGTTGATACCGGCGCCCACATACGGTTGGAACGCGGATTTGTGATCCAGCGGGTAGTACACGACGCTCAAGGTCGGCGGCAGGTGCTTCAGCGTGCCGAGCTTGCCGTTGGCGGCGCCCAGGGCGGTGTTCTTGATCTTCACGTCATGCTCGAACGGCGTGGCCGCTAGCAATTCGATGCCGACGTGGTCGGTGATCATGTAGGCGAAGTTCAAGCCCAATTGGGTGTCGCTGCTCATGGTCGCCTTGCCGCCCAGGTTGGTGCCGGCCAGCGGGCCCTGGTCAACCTTGACGCTGCTGCTGTCGGCCTTCGGGTTCACGGTAATTGCACCGGCGCGAACCAGAATATCGCCCGCCTGGTGGGCGTGAGCGACGGGGGCGACGAGGGCGAGCGCGAAGAGGGACGCGCCGAGCAGAGACTTGTTCATGGGAGCTCCAAAGGACGTTTAAAAGTTGTACGTCCAATGGTAAAGATCGTTCCGTTCGGTCTTTTGACTCAGCTCAATGAAAGGGTGATCAGTCACTTTCGGCACTGATCTAAACCTGTGGGAGCTGGCTTGCCTGCGATGGCCATAGGTATCTACACAACTTTGGTGCGACGCCGGACTGTGGCGAGGGAGCTTGCTCCCGTGACGGCCTGACAGCCGACGCTGATCTACCTGACACACCACCATCCAAATGTGGGAGCTGGCTTGCCTGCGAAGACGGTCTTACAGCCATCCCTTTCAAGGTCTTCGGTAAAATCCCCTGAAATTTCATTCAGGGATCCCAAACGATGTGGGCCGATGTTCTAGCGCGTTTCGAGAAAAAAGCACCCGCCAGCGTCATGGCCAAATTGGCGCTGGAACAAGCTATTGCACCTGAGTGGGTCGATCAGGTCTTCGAAGAACATCGGCAACGGCAGTATTCTCGTGAACTACTGTTCTCGACCATAATCAAGCTGATGTCCCTTGTTTCATTGGGCTTGAAGCCATCCCTGCACGCCGCTGCGCGGCAACTGGAAGATCTCCCTGTCAGCTTGGCGGCGCTTTACGACAAAATCAGTCGTACAGAACCCGAGCTATTGCGCGCTCTGGTCACCGGTAGTGCGCAACGACTGACTCCAACCATCAAAGAACTGGGCTGCACGACGATGCTGCCGGACTGGCAGGTTCGCGTGGTAGACGGCAATCACCTGGCATCCACTGAGAAGCGTCTGGGGGCTTTACGCCAGGAGCGAGGTGCGGCTCGTCCCGGTTTTTCGGTAGTGGTCTACGATCCTGATCTCGATCAGGTCATCGACCTTCAGGCATGTGAGGATGCCTACGCCAGCGAGCGCGTTTGCGTGTTGCCTCTGTTGGCTAATGCTGAACCGGGCCAGGTGTGGCTGGCTGACCGACTCTACTGCACGCTTCCGGTAATGGAAGCTTGTGAGCAGGTCCAGACGTCCTTTGTCATTCGCCAGCAAGCCAAACATCCACGCCTGATTCAAGAGGGTGAGTGGCAAGAACCCGTGCCTGTGGAAACAGGCTCTGTGCGTGAGCAGATCATCCAGGTCAGAGGCGGTTACCAATGTCGGCGCGTCGAACTGACGCTTCATTCGCCAACAGACTCGGGTGACAGCAGCTTGATGTTCTGGAGCAACCTGCCTGAAAGCGTCAGCGCTGAGCAGATCGCGCAACTCTATCGCCGCCGCTGGAGCATTGAAGGTATGTTCCAGCGACTGGAAGCGATCCTGGAAAGTGAAATCGAAACTCTCGGCAGCCCAAAGGCCGCCTTGCTCGGGTTCACTACGGCAGTGTTGGCCTACAACGTCCTGGCCGTACTCAAGCGAAGCGTGGAGCAAGCCCATCGGGAGACCCAGCCTGATGGCTGGGAAGCCTCGATCTATCACTTGGCGGTCCAGGTCAGGAGTGGTTATGAGGGAATGCAGATTGCACTTCCCTCGGAATATCTTCCCGCCATCCCTGTGGAAAAGTTGGCCCAGCGTTTGTTGGAGCTGGCCAGAAACATCCAACCCAAACAAGTTGCGAAAAGTCCCCGCGGCCCCAAGGTGCCTAAACCCAAGACATGGGTGCAAGGCAAGGCGGTGAATGCGCATGTTTCAACGGACAGGGTAATCAAGGCTGCCAAAACGAAAAGACCTTGAAAGGGCTGGGTCTTACAGCCGACACCTATCTACCTGGCACCCCACGATCCAACTGTGGGAGCGGGCTTGCTCGCGAAGGCAGCCTGGCAGTCAACACAGTTGTGTTGTGTACATATCCATTCCTGCGGTAACGGCCACTTAGGGTTCCGCCCTGACGGCGGCTCACTTTTGAAAAGCGCAAAAGTAAGCAAAACGCTCTTGCCCCACCACTCGGCACCTCGCTTAGGCTCGGTGTGCCCGTAATCCGCCAGTGATTTGGGGGGCCGCCGCCACGCGCCATCCATGGCGCGGGGCGGCTAAACCGGCATCCCTGCCGGTTTACCCCCCAAATCCCTGTCGAATTCCGGCCAGCGTGGTTTAACGGGGCGCCTAAGATCAAAAGCAGATCAAGATCAAGAGCGGCTCGCTTCGCATCGTGGTTACCGTCCACCGTTACAGCGTTGTGTAGATACCTATGCTGCGATAGCGGTGGTTCAGTTAAAGACTCAGTGACTGATACACCGTCTTCGGGAGCAAGCCCGCACACATTTGGATCTTCGGTGTGTTTGCTGGTGGGGTTATTCCTCCAGCTCGTACATATAAATCTTCTGGGCATCCATCTGGTAACCCGCGTCGGCCAACTCGCTGGACGATGGCTTGACCTGCATCGCGCCTTCGATCCAGTACGGTTGATACAGCTCATCGAGCTTTACACCCACCTCGCTTTTCACATGCACGATCTGGTTCGACGGCGGTGGCGGCACATGGATACAGGCGCCGAAATACGGCACCAGCAGAAACTCCGTGGTGCGGCCTTCTTCGCTGACTTCCAACGGCACGATATACCCCGGCAGGCGAATGTGCTGGCCATCCAGGCTCTGTACCACCGGCGCGTTGGGCATGTCCTGCTTGGCCGCAGGCGCGGCTTCGGCGGACAAGGCATCGGCCATGTTCGACAGGTCGTGCAGCGGCTTCATATTGGGCACTTCCGGCGGCGCATCCGGCGGGATCATCTCCTGCCAGGACAAATCCTTGGGCTGCTCCTGCGCCCAGGCAGGCACGGCCATCAACAACAACAGGGCAAACAGGGAACGACGCATCGAAGCCTTCCTCATAAACGGATGGACAGGCCATCGGCCAAAGATTGGCGGTAGGCGCGCCACGCGGGCACGCTGCCCATCAACAGGGCGGCTACCAGGATACCGGCGAGCAACGTCCATTCATATTCGCTCGGCCACGACATCGGCAGGTCCAGGCCGTAATTGGCCTGCAAATAACCCCGCGAGGCGGCGATGCACAGGTACAGCAACCCCAGGCCCGCCACTACGCCAGACAAGGCCAGGGCGAAGGCTTCAAAGATCAGCAGCGTTGCGATGTGCCAAGGCCGCGCGCCCACCGACCGCAGGATCGCCATCTCGCGGCGGCGCTCGTTAAGGCTGGTGAGGATCGCCGTGAGCATGCCGATCAACCCGGTCAGCACCACGAACAACGAAATCACAAACAAGGCTTTTTCGGCAGTGCCCATCATGCTCCACAGTTCTTGCAGCGCGACGCCGGGCAGGATCGCCAGCATCGGCTCGCCACGGAATTCATTGATCTGCCGTTGCAAGGCGAAGGTGGAAATTTTGTTGTTCAGGCCCAGCATGAACGCGGTAATGGCTTGCGGCGTGAGGTCCATATTGCGCGCCTGGTCGGCACTGATGCGGCCTTTGCCCTGGGCCGGCACGCCGTTGTGCCAGTCGATATGAATTGCTTCCATGCCGCCGAGGCTGATATGCAGCGTGCGGTCCACTGGCGTGCCGGTGCGCTTGAGAATGCCGACCACCGTGAACGGTTTGTCGTCATGCTTGACCAGGCTGACCACCGCCACGCCGTGGGCCAGCACCAGCTTGTCGCCGAGTTTGTAATGCAGGGCGTCGGCCACTTCGGCGCCGAGCACCACTTCGAACGGGTCGGTGGCGAAGGCGCGGCCACTGGCCAGTTCGAGGTTTTGCTTGCGCCCGTACTGGTAGTGCTCGAAGTAGGATTCGTTGGTGCCCATCACCCGGTAGCCGCGGTGGGAGTCGCCGAGGGAGATCGGGATCGCCCATTTCACTTGAGGGTTGGCGGCGAAGTGCTCGTAGCTGTCCCAACGGATGTTGTTGGTGGCGTTGCCAATGCGGAACACCGAATACAGCAGTAGGTTGACCGAGCCGGAACGAGCGCCGACGATCAGGTCGGTGCCGCTGATGGTGCTGGCGAAACTGTTGCGCGCCTCGACGCGCACACGCTCCACCGCGAGCAGCAAGCAGACGGACAGTGCGATGGCAAACGCGGTGAGGATCGCGGTAAAGCGGCGGTTAGCCAGGCTGGCCATGGCTAGACGGAACAGATACATCTCAAACCTCTGCGGGCATGGCGGCGCGATTGAGTTCGGCCAGCGACAGGTTGCGGTCGAACAGCGACGCCAGGCTTTGGTCATGGCTGACAAACAACAGGCTGGCGCCCGCTTCGCGGCATTCTGCGAACAGCAACTGCAGGAAGGCTTCGCGGGCGTCGTAGTCCAGGGCCGAGGTGGGTTCGTCGGCGATCACCAGCTCCGGCTGGCCGATCAGCGCTCGGGCAGCGGCCACCCGTTGTTGCTGGCCGATGGACAGCGAATCGGCACGGCGTTCCAGCAGGCTTGGATCCTTCAAACCCAGGTGTGCGAGCAAGGTCGCAGCGGCCTGGTCGACACTGCCGTGGCGCTGCTTGGCCCGTTGCGCGCGCAGCTTGGAAAAGTGGCAAGGCAGCTCGACGTTCTCGCGAACTGACAGAAACGGCAGCAGGTTGAACTGCTGGAAGATATAGCCGGTGTGGTCCACACGGAAACGGTCACGGGCGCCGGCCGAGAGTTCGGTCAACTCCTGGCCGAGCAGGCGGATGCTGCCTTGGCTGGGCTTCTGCACACCGCCCAACAGCCCCAGCAAAGTGGTCTTGCCACTGCCGCTTGGGCCCTTGAGGAACAAGGTTTCCCCGGGTTCCAGGCGGAACGCGGGGATGTCCAGCAACTGCGGGTGACCGGGCCAGTTGAAGCCCAGGTCGGACAGTTCGATCAGTGCTTGGGTCATGTGAACTCAGAACTTCAGAGTGGCTGCGGTCGCTGTCGCGTCAACACCTTGCTGACCGCTCGGGCCGATCAGTTGTACCCGAATTTTCTGGGTGGCGGGGAAGGTCTTGAACACCTGGCTCAAGTCCAGGTTGCCCAGGGCCGCCGGTGTGGCGCAGGTGAACTGGTAATGGGCGTGGATTTCACTGTGGTCGTGATCATGCTTGTGGGCGGCGGCGCCTTTGCCGTCGGTGGCGTGGTCATCGTCGTCATGCTCGGCTTCTGGTTTGTCACCGAACAACGGGCTGTTGAGTTCCTGGCTGCTGACCACGCAACCTGCGGCCTTGGGCAGGTTGAACAGGGCCGATGGATTTTCCAGCTGTTTGCGCACGGCGGCGACCTTGGCTTTGTCGGCGGCGCTGGTGGCTACATGCTCGAAACCCACCAGGTTCATGGCCGGGCTGTCCAGTTCCAGCTCCAGGGCCTGGCCGTCCAGCACGGCATTCAGGCGCCCGACGCCATGTTCATGGGCACCGAGGCTGCCGTGTTCGTGGTCATGGTCTTCATGGGCATGAGCGACAGCCAGAGGCAGCAGGGCAAACGGCAAAGCGAGCAGCAAACGGCGCATGAGAGGGCTCCAGGATGAAAGTTTTGTTATGTGATCTTATAACAATTGAGCCGAGAGTTTGACCGCCCGCTTGGTGTTGCGCAAGCTGCGTGGGAGCATGCCCGTCAGAAAAATGCAGGAGTAAGGACGATGTTGCGAATTCGTGGAACCATCGGCGACCTGCCGGTGGACTTGACCTTGGAGCTGGACGACGGCGATTGGGCGCGATTGGGCGCACAACTTCAGGCCGCGCCAACGCCCAGCGCGCCCACTGCGGCACCGGTCAAACAGAACGAAGACCTGTGGCAGAACGCCCAGGATTTACTGCGCAAGGCCGGGCAACTCAATGGCCTGGAATTGCTCGACCAACTCGAAGGCTTGGCCGGCGATGCCGGTGCCGGCAAGCGCTTGCTGGTGCGCCTGCGCCACAGCGCGAACGTGAAGGTGGCCAGCGGCGGCGACACCCCGCTCTACACCTGGGTCGGCCCTTTGTAGGCGCGAGCTCGCTCGCGAAAAACCCTCAGGCACCGCGTTCATTCCGGATGCCCGCGTTATCGTTGTCGTTTTTCGCGAGCAAGCTCGCTCCTACACGGTTGGGTTAGTACAGCGCGGCAAACAACTTGCGGCGGTACACCGTGACCAGCGGGTGATCATTGCCCAGCAATTCGAACACCTGCAGCAAGGTCTTGTGGGGCAGGCCTTCGCTGTAGCTGCGGTTGCGGATAAACAACTTGAGCAAACCTTCCAGCGCCGCGTCGTATTGCTGGCGCGCCAGTTGCTGGATCGCCAACTGATAGGCGGCTTCGTCATCCTGCGGGTTTTGCGCCAGACGGCTTTTCAGCTCGGCGGCGTCCGGCAAGTCCGCAGCCTGGCGCAGGAAGGTGATTTGCGCCTTGGCCCCGGCCAGCGCGGCCTTGTGGTCGTCGCTCTTGACCGCGTCGAGTACGGCCTGGGCTTCACCCAGCTCACCGCGCTCAGCCAGGCAACGTGCGTACAGGATCAGGGCGGCGGCGTTGGTGTTGTCCTCGCCCAACAACTGCACCAGCAGCGCTTCGGCCTCGCTGATGCGCCCTTCGCTGAACAGCGCCTGAGCCTGCTCCAGCGGGTCCGCCGCAGCCGGTGGCGGCATCTGCACATGGGGTTCCAGCATTGCCCGTACTGCCGATTCCGGCTGTGCCCCGGCAAAACCGTCCACCGGTTGGCCATCCTTGAACAGCACCACCGTCGGCAGGCTTTGAATGCCAAAACGCGCCACGATGTCTTGTTCGGCTTCGCAGTCGACTTTGGCCAGCAGCAACTCGCCCTGATAACTCTCGGCAATCTTCGCCAGCATCGGCATCAGCGCTTTGCAGGGAGCGCACCATTCGGCCCAGAAATCGACCAATACGGGCTTTTCGTAGGAGTTCTGAATAACGGCCTGATCGAAGTTGGCGGTGGTGACGTCGAAGATGTACGGCGTGGGCTCACTCATGGGGCATCTCGAATAAAGCGGGAATGGGGGCAACTATAAGGGCTGGCGAGGTTGGCTGAAAGCATCGTGGTAGCGCCCACCTTGAAATGCATCCCTTGTGGGAGCGGGCTTGCCCGCGATGGCCATAGGTATCTACACAACTTCGGTACGACGCTAACCTGTGGTGAAGGAGTTTGCTCCCGTGACGACCTGACAGCCGAAGCATATCCATCTGACGCCCCGCGATCCAAATGTGGGAGCTGGCTTGCCTGCGATGACGGCCTGACAGCCGGCCCCTGTCTATCTGACGCCCCGCGATCAAATTGTGGGAGCGGGCTTGCTCGCGAAGGCGGCCTGGCAGTCAACGCAGTTGGATTGTATATATCCATTGCTGCGGTAACGGCCACTTAGGGTTCCGCCCTGACGGCGGCTCACTTTTGAAAAGCGCAAAAGTAAGCAAAACGCTCTTGCCCCACCACTCGGCACCTCGCTCACGCTCGGTGTGCCCGAACGCAGGCTTGAATCCGTGGGCCGCCGCCACGCGCCATCCATGGCGCGGGGCGGCTAACCCGGCGTCCTGCCGGGTTACCCACGAATTCAAGCCTGCGTTCGGCCAGCGTGGTTTAACGGGGCGCCTGAGATCAAAAGCAGATCAAGAGCAAGATCAACAGCGGCTCGCTTCGCATCGTGGTTGCCGCCGACTGCTACAGAGTTGTGTAGATACCTATGCCGCGATGGCCTCAAGCACGCCGCGAATGGTACAGGCTCACCTTACGAAACTCCCAAGGCTCGGCCAGATCCGGCAGGGTCAAAGCCTCGAGGATCTCCAGCCGCCGGTAATCCGGATGCTGGAAATCCCGTACCCGCGAATCCGCCACCAGCGCTTCGCGGCCGCGGGTCAGGAACTGATCCAGCAACGGCAGGTTGGCGCGGTCGTAGAGCACGTCGGCCACCAGGATCAGGTCGAAGCGGTCGGCTTCGGCAAAAAAGTCTGCCGAATAACTCAGCGCCACCTGGTTGAGCTCGGCATTCGCACGGCAAGCGGCCAAGGCCAGTGGGTCCAGGTCGCAGGCCACCACCTCCAGGGCGCCAGCCTTGACGGCAGCGATCCCGGCCACGCCCGAACCTGCGCCGAAATCCAGCACGCGTTTGCCGGCGACCCACTCGGGATGCGCCGCCAGGTAACGCGCCAGCGCCAGGCCGCTGGCCCAGCAAAAGCTCCAGTAGGGCGGCTCATGCAGAATGCGCCGGGTTTCTTCCTGGCTGAAGGCGCGGTCCATGTTGTCGGCGTCCAGCAGCCACAACGACAATGCGGTGCCCGGTAACGGGCAGGGCACCAATTGCGCATCGCCAATCAACGCGCTCAAGGCGTGTTGAAGGCCCAGCGGTGGCGTCATGGCGCCTTGACGAGTTGCAGGGGGCCGGTGCTCTGGGTGATCGCCTGGGTGACGCGCACGGCAGGCAGGTGCAGGATCAACTGGCCGGACTGGCTGGCACGACCGCGCAATTCAACGCGGGCACCGGTCGGGAAGGCTTCAGGGTTGAAACGCAGGCGAAAGGCCAGGGGCTTGCCGTTGCCGCTCAGTACGCTGCTGGCGAGCAGTTGCTGGGGGCGCGAACGGTCGTCGATCACCAAGAGCGCCATCTCGACTTCGGCACCGGCCGGCACGTTGGTCAGGCTGCCGCTGATTTCGCGTTGATAGGCGGGCAGGGGGCCGAGGTCTTCGATGCCCGGGACTTTTTTCTCTTGCGCCGGTGTCGGTTGAGGCGCGGCCGGCTTGGGGGCTTCGCTGCTGCAGGCGACCAGAAAACTGAACAGGCTGAGTAGAACAAGTGGTCGTAACTGCATGTACGGCTCCAGAAAGGACAAAATCCGTGGCTTAAAAATATGAAACATATAAGCCTGCCTATATACCGTAAAGGCTATGGCTTGTCTTGCCACAGGGATGCGCTACCATGGCCCTCCCATTTTTTGTTGCCTGCCAACCATGCACTGTCCCTTCTGCGGTGCCAACGACACCAAGGTCATCGACTCGCGTCTGGTCGCCGAGGGCGACCAAGTGCGTCGCCGGCGCGAATGCCTGGCCTGTGGTGAACGTTTCACCACCTTCGAAACCGCCGAACTGGTGTTGCCCCGTCTGATCAAGTCCGACGGCAGCCGCCAGCCTTTCGACGAAGAAAAACTGCGCGCCGGTATGCAGCGCGCCCTGGAAAAACGCCCCGTGAGTGTCGAGCGCCTGGAAGCGGCGCTGGTGCATATCAAGCACAAACTGCGGGCGACCGGCGAGCGCGAGGTCAAGAGCCTGGTGGTCGGCGAGCTGGTGATGGGCGAGCTGCAAAAGCTCGACGAAGTCGCCTATATCCGTTTTGCCTCGGTGTATCGACGCTTCCAGGACCTCAATGAGTTCCGCGAAGAGATCGACCGCCTGGCCCGTGAGCCCTCCAAACAATGACCTCTGAACAGGCTGTGCTCGACGCCCACTACATGGCCCGCGCCCTCGAATTGGCGCGCAAGGGCCTGTACACCACCCACCCCAACCCGCGGGTTGGCTGCGTGATAGTGCGTGACGGGCAGATTGTCGGCGAAGGCTGGCATGAGCGTACCGGCGAACCCCATGCCGAACCGAATGCCCTGCGCGCCGCTGGCGACAAGGCCCGTGGCGCGACGGTGTATGTCACCCTTGAGCCTTGCAGCCATCATGGTCGTACGCCGCCCTGCGCCGATGCGCTGTTGACCGCCGGGGTCGCGCGGGTGGTGGCCGGCATGCAGGACCCGAACCCGGAAGTGGCCGGGCGGGGCATGCAGCGCTTGGCCCAGGCCGGTATCGAGGTGCGCAGCGGTGTGCTGGAAACCGAAGCGCGGGCGCTTAACCCCGGCTTCCTCAAGCGCATGGAGCACGGCCTGCCGTTTGTGCGGGTCAAGCTGGCGATGAGCCTGGACGGCCGCACGGCGATGGCCAGCGGTGAAAGCCAGTGGATCACCGGCCCCGCCGCCCGTGCTGCGGTGCAACGCCTGCGTGCCGAAGCCAGTGTGGTGCTGACCGGCGCCGACACGGTACTGGCCGACGGCGCCCGCTTGACCGTACGCGCCGCCGAACTGGGCCTGGACGCAGCAACCACCGCCCTGGCCATGTCGCGCCCGCCGCTACGCGTGTTGATCGATGGCCGCCTGCGGGTGCCGCTCAACGCACCGTTCTTCAAGGCCGGCCCGGCATTGGTCATCACCTGCGTCACCCCAGAGAACCAGTTCCCCCGTGGCCCCGAGTGCCTGGTAGTACCGGGCGTGGAAGGCCAGGTGGACCTGCGCTCGGCATTGGTCGCCCTGGCTGCCCGTGGCGTCAACGACGTGTTGGTGGAAGCTGGGCCAAGCCTGGCCGGTGCGTTTGCCCAACAAGGCCTGGTGGATGAGTACGTGATATTTATCGCCGGCAAGTTCTTAGGCTCCGCTGCCCGCCCGTTGCTGGACTGGCCGCTTGAGAAGTTGGCCGACGCCCCCCAACTCAAGATCACCGAAATGCGCGCTGTGGGCGACGACTGGCGAGTCACTGCCATCCCCGTCCCAGCAGCGAGCGTATAATTCCCGGCCTGCGCCTAAGCGCCAGCCTCTCGTTTTCAGGAGAACGAAATGTTCACCGGCATTATCGAATCCATCGGCAGCATCCGTGCAATGACCCCCAAAGGCGGCGATGTCCGCCTGCTGGTTGAAACCGGCAAGCTGGACCTCGGCGACGTCAAGCTGGGCGACAGCATCGCCGTCAGCGGCGTGTGCCTGACCGTCATCGAGCTGCCGGGCAACGGCTTTGCCGCCGATGTCAGCCGGGAAACTCTGGACTGCACCGCAATGAATGACCTTGCGGCCGGGAGCCCGGTCAATCTGGAAAAAGCCCTGACGCCGACCACCCGCCTGGGCGGTCACCTGGTCAGCGGCCACGTCGACGGTGTCGGCGAAGTGGTCGCCCGCAGCGAAAACGCCCGCGCCGTGGAATTTCGTATCCGCGCGCCCAAAGAGCTGGCCAAGTACATCGCCCACAAAGGCTCGATCACCGTCGACGGCACCAGCCTGACCGTGAACGCCGTGAATGGCGCCGAATTTGAACTGACCATCATTCCCCACACCCTCAGCGAAACCATCATGGCCTCGTACCAGCCGGGTCGCCGGGTGAACCTGGAAGTGGACTTGCTTGCCCGTTACCTGGAGCGCCTGTTGTTGGGCGAAAAGGCCGCAGAGCCTGCAGCCGGTAACATCACCGAAAGTTTTCTGGCCGCTAACGGCTACCTGAAATCCTGACCAAGGGGGTGCCGCGTGGCGCTCAATAGCATCGAAGAACTGGTTGAAGACATCCGCCAAGGCAAGATGGTCATCCTCATGGATGACGAAGATCGCGAGAACGAAGGCGATATCATCATGGCCGCCGAGGCGTGCAAGCCCGAGCACATCAACTTCATGGCCAAGCACGCCCGTGGGCTGATTTGCATGCCCATGAGCCGCGAACGCTGCGAATTGCTCAAGCTGCCCTTGATGGCGCCGCGCAATGGCTCGGGTTTCGGCACCAAGTTCACCGTATCCATTGAAGCCACCACGGGCGTCACCACCGGCATTTCCGCCGCTGACCGCGCCCGCACCGTGCAAGCCGCTGCTGCCAAAGACGCCAAGGCCGAAGATATCGTCAGCCCCGGCCACATTTTCCCGCTGATGGCCCAGCCGGGCGGTACCCTGGCCCGTGCCGGTCACACCGAAGCCGCCTGCGACCTGGCGCGCATGGCCGGTTTCGAGCCAAGCGGGGTGATCTGCGAAGTGATGAACGATGATGGCACCATGGCCCGTCGTACTGAACTCGAAGCCTTTGCTGCCGAACACAACCTCAAGATCGGCACCATCGCCGACCTGATTCACTACCGCATGATCCACGAACGTACCGTTCAGCGGATTGCCGAGCAGCCGCTGGACAGCGAACTGGGCCAATTCAATTTGGTGACCTACCGTGATTCAGTGGAAGGCGACGTGCACATGGCCCTGACCCTGGGCAACATTTGCGCCGAAGAACCGACCCTGGTACGCGTGCACAACATGGACCCCCTGCGTGACCTGTTGATGGTCAAGCAGCCGGGCCGCTGGAGCCTGCGCGCCGCCATGGCCGCGGTTTCCGAGGCGGGCAGCGGTGTGGTGCTGTTGCTCGGTCACCCGCTGGATGGTGATGTGTTGCTGGCGCATATCCGCGAAACCGCTGATGCCGTGCCGGTGAAAAAGCCGACCACCTACAGCATCGTCGGTGCCGGTTCGCAGATCCTGCGCGACTTGGGTGTGCGCAAAATGCGCCTGATGAGCGCACCGATGAAATTTAATGCGATATCCGGATTCGACCTGGAAGTTGTAGAATACGTGCCCTCCGAATAAAGGCCGGCGATTCTTGCCCCTTGTTCGCGGTTAAATCATCACTGAGGGACGCACTTTTCGCGTCCCGGCTCTTTAAGAGATTTGTCGAATGACCCTGAAGACCATCGAAGGTACCTTCATCGCCCCCAAAGGCCGCTATGCCCTGGTGGTTGGCCGCTTCAACAGCTTCGTGGTTGAAAGCCTGGTAAGCGGTGCGGTTGACGCCCTGGTTCGCCACGGTGTGAGCGAGAGCGATATCACCCTTATCCGCGCGCCTGGCGCCTTCGAAATTCCACTGGTTGCGCAAAAAGTTGCTCAGCAGGGTGAATACGCGGCGATCATCGCCCTGGGCGCAGTGATTCGTGGCGGTACCCCGCACTTCGAATACGTGGCCGGCGAATGCACCAAGGGCCTGGCCCAGGTGTCCATGGAGTTCGGCGTACCAGTCGCTTTCGGCGTACTGACCGTGGACTCCATCGAGCAAGCCATCGAGCGTTCCGGCACCAAGGCCGGTAACAAAGGCGCCGAAGCTGCCTTGTCCGCCCTGGAAATGGTCAGCCTGCTGTCGCAGTTGGAGGCCAAGTGATTTCCGACGAAAGCGATCAGTTCAACCCTCAGGAGCCGCGTCCTGCTGATGCCGGCAAGCCGTCCAAGAGCGAGAAGCGTCGCAAGGCGCGTCAACTTGCGACCCAGGCGCTGTACCAGCGTCACCTGGCAGGCGCTTCGCTGAACGAAATCGAGGCACAGTTTCGCGTCGATAACGATTTCACCTTCGCCGACCAGAGCTACTTCCACGACATCCTGCACGGCGTGCACGCCAACCTGAGCGAGATCGACACAGCCCTGGCGCCTTGCCTGGACCTGACCATCGAAGAACTCGACCCGGTTGAGCTGTGCGTAATGCGCCTGTCCACCTGGGAACTGCTCAAGCGCGTTGACGTGCCGTACCGCGTGGTGATCAACGAAGGCATCGAACTGGCGAAAGTCTACGGTTCGACCGACGGCCACAAGTTCGTCAACGGCGTGCTCGACAAACTGGCCCCGCGTCTGCGTGAAGCCGAAGTGAAGGAACACAAGCGCTAACCTGCGCTTGAGTCTTCAATGGGTGAGTTTGAGCTGATCCGCACTTACTTCGCCGCCGCGCCCTGTGCGCAAGGCGGCGAAGGCATTGCCCTGGGGATCGGCGACGACTGCGCCTTGCTGGCGCTTCCCGCCGGGGAGCAACTGGCAGTCTCCACCGATACGCTGGTGGCTGGCGTGCATTTTGCCGACCCCTGTGACCCGTTCCTGCTCGGCCAGCGCTCGCTGGCCGTAGCGGTGAGCGACCTGGCCGCCATGGGCGCCCACCCCCTCGCCTTTACCCTTGCCCTGACCACGCCGAGCGTCGAAGCTGATTGGCTGCAACGCTATGCCCAAGGCTTGAACGCCATGGCGCAAAGCTGCGGCGTAGGCTTGGTGGGCGGCGATACCACCCGTGGGCCGCTGAGCCTCACCCTGACCGTGTTCGGGCGTGTGCCGGCTGGCCAGGCCTTGACGCGCAGCGGTGCTCAGCCGGGTGATTTGCTGTGTGTCGGCGGCGAGCTGGGCAATGCTGCGGGCGCCTTGCCGCTGGTATTGGGGCAGCGCACGGCTGACGCAGCAATCGCCGAGCCGCTGCTGGCGCATTACTGGTCGCCGCAACCGCAGCTGGCCCTGGGGCTGGCGTTGCGGGGCAAGGCGACAGCAGCCATGGATATCTCCGATGGGCTGTTGGCCGACTGTGGGCATATCGCCAAGGCGTCAGCGGTGCGCCTGGTGGTTGAGCGTCAGCGGTTGCCGTTGTCTGCGGCCTTGCTGGCGTTTGTCGGTAAAGACCAGGCTCACGTGGCGGCGTTGAGCGGGGGCGACGACTATGTGTTGGCGTTCACCTTGCCACCGTCCCAGTTGGCACCGTTGCAGGCCGCTGGCTGGCCAGTGCATGTGGTCGGCCGCGTCGAAGCGGGGCAGGGCGTGACGCTGCTCGACGGCAACGGCCAGGACATCACCCCGGCCGTGCGCGGCTACCAGCATTTTCGCCAGGCGCCCTAAGCCGGCGCTCTGCGCTACCCTTTATACGATTATCCCGAGTAAGAGGCCGTGACTATGGCTGCATGCCGCTGGCTGCTGATCGTGCTGTGTACCTTCGCTTCCCTGGCCCAGGCGAACACTCCCGCGCCCGGCAAAATCGTGCTGGCCAGTGAGGAATGGAACGACTACACCAACAAAGATGGCAGCGGTTTGGCCTGGGACGTGTTGCGCCAAGTCTTTGAACCGGCTGGCATCACCGTGCACACCCGCAGCGTGCCCTACACCCGCTCGATCGGCCTGGCCCAGCGTGGTGAGGTGGATGGGTGTGTCGGCACCTATCGCGAGGAGGCCAGTGGGGTGCTGTACCCGCGCTGGAACTTCGACGCCGATCATGTCTATGCTCTCGGGCTGGCCACTGCACCCACGCCGACCCTGGCGACCTTGGGCAAGTACCGCCTGGCCTGGGTGCGTGGTTACAAATACGAGGGGTACCTGCCCAACGTGCAGCGCTTTAATCAGATCGAGCGGCGCAGCGGCATTCTGCCGATGCTGCAACACGGCCGTGCCGATTTCTATATCGATGCCCTTACCGAAGCCAAATACGTACTCAGCCAGGCGCAAGATCCGGCGCTATTCAAACTCAGCCATATCGCTGAACTACCGCTCTACGTAGCCTTCGCCGACACCGAGCGCGGCAGGGCATTGATGGCCGTGTATGACCAGCGCTTGGCCAGCCTGGTCAAGACCGGTGAGCTGAAAGCAATTTTCGACCGCTGGAAACAACCCTACCCCCTGTAGGAGCGAGCTTGCTCGCGAAAAACTCATAAACGCCACGTTCACCCAGGATACCCCGTCATCGTTGACGACTTTCGCGAGCAAGCTCGCGCCTACATAGAATCAATCCAAAGGCCAATCGAACCTATTGATCTTTATCAGCGATAATTCAGCTTAAGCGTCTGTAGGAACGTGCTGTTACAATGCCCGCCTCTGTGAAATCTGAAATCAGGAGCACACGGTGCCCGTCGTTTTCGTCGCCGCTTCCAAGCTGCCTACCCCTTTTGCCACGTTCACCATGAACGGCTTTCTTGAAGAAGCCACCGGGCGCGAGCACGTTGTGCTCAGCCTCGGCGACATCACCGATGGTGAGCCGGTGTTGGGGCGTGTGCATTCCGAGTGCCTGACCGGCGATGCGCTGTTCAGCCAGCGCTGTGACTGCGGCTCGCAACTGGAGGCCGCACTGCAGGCCATCGCCCGGGAAGGCCGTGGCGTGTTGCTGTACTTGCGTCAGGAAGGCCGCGGCATTGGCTTGTTGAACAAGATCCGCGCCTACGAGCTGCAAGACGGCGGCGCCGATACCGTCGAGGCCAACGAGCGCCTGGGCTTTGCTGCCGACCAGCGCGACTACGCCATCTGCCTGCCGATGCTCGAGCACCTGGGGGTCAAATCCCTGCGCCTGATGACCAACAACCCCCGCAAGGTCAAAGCCTTGACCGAGATGGGCATCACCGTGGCCGAGCGTGTGCCGCTGCACACTGGGCACAACCCGCACAACAAACTCTACCTGGCCACCAAAGCCAGCAAGCTCGACCACATGATGGGCAACGAGCACCAGGGCGAGGTCGACCGCGCGTGACCCGTGGCCAGGTGAAACGGCGACTGTCCTTCAACTGGTGGCAGTACCTGGCCCTGGCATTGCTGCCCTTGTTCGTGATCAACCTGCTGTTTGGCCGTGCTGAATCCTTGTTGCCCGTCTTGGCCATGCCGTTTTTCATCGCCGGTGTGGCCTCGATGTTTCTCAGCCTGCGTTATTTTCATGCCTATAAACACGCGCTGATCGCCACCGCCAAAGCCCTTGATACTGCTGAAGAGCCCGCAGCCTGGATCACCCTGGCGGCGCGTCGGCGCACGGCGTTGCTGGTTGCAGCGCTACCGGCCTGGATCGGTGCGCTGGCGGTGTTCGTCGGCCTGGAGGCGGTGCCGCTGTTTCTGTTGGCGCTGTCGACGCTGGTGCTGTTCTACCTCTATCGCATACCGCGTCAGTTGGGATGAAGCGCTACTGGCTGGCGTTGTTGCTGGTATTCAGTGCCCAGGGCTGGGCGGTCGAGCGAGTTGTCAGCCTGGCGCCGTCACTGTCTGAAATCGTGCTTGAACTGGGTGCCGAGGACTTGCTGGTCGGCGTGCTTGACGGTGGTGAGCGCCCGGCAGCGTTGGCGAAGGTGCCCTCGGTCGGGCGCTACGGCCAGTTGGACATGGAGCGCCTGCTCAGCCTCAAGCCCGACCTGATCCTGCTGTGGCCTGGCAGCGTCGGCCCGGCCCAGCGCGAGCAGCTCCAGCGGTTGAATATCCCGGTGTACGTCGCCGAACCCCACAGCCTTGAACAACTGACAGCCCAGGTGCAGGCCATTGCCGAGCAATTGGGCCGCGCTGAGGCAGGGCGAGAGCGTGCCGCACAATTGCGCCAGCGCTTGGCCGAGTTGCGCCAGCGCTACCGGCGGGCCGAGCCGCTGCGGGTGTTCTACCAAGTGTGGAACCAACCGCTGTACACCGTGGGCGGCGGGCAGATCATCAGCGATGCCCTCAGCGTGTGCGGGGCGCGCAATGTGTTTGATGACCTGAAGTTGCCGGCGCCGCAGGTGAATATCGAGTCGGTGCTGGCGCGTGATCCGGAGGTGATCCTGGTGGGGGATCAGGCTCAGAAGGACGCTTGGAAGGCATGGCCAATGATGGCTGCTCGGGTACGGTTGGTGCCGGACAAGGGGCTGGAACGGCCGAGTGGGCAGATGCTGGAGGCGGTAGCGCGGTTGTGCCAGGTGATTGCGCCGAACCTGTGACACCGCTATCGCAGGCAAGCCAGCTCCCACAGGGGAATGCATTTCAATTGTGGGAGCTGGCTTGCCTGCGATGACGCCGGTTCAGGTTACTCAGATCTCAGGCGTCCACGTCACCCCGAACATCCACACCCGACCTTCTTCACGATAATTCTGGCTTTCCCCGAGGTAGCTGTACTTGGCCCGTGCATAAGACTTATCCAGCACGTTATCCACCTTCAGCGACAACGACACCTCCCGGTTCAACGCCCAACTACTGCGCAGCCCCAACAAGGCATAACCGCCCAGACGGTTGCGGTTGGCTTCATCGTCGTAGCTGCTGCTGATCGCCTGCCAACTCGCGCCGAGACCGAGCTGATCAAATTGCCGGTCCAGATCCAGGTTCACCGTGCGCCGCGCGCGACGTGCCAGGGTGTGGCCGCTGTCACGGTCACGCGGGTCGATAAGCGACAGGCCCAGGTTGCCCTGCCAGCCAAACAGTTCCTGCTTGAGCGCCGCTTCAAAGCCGTTGATCCGCGCCGAGGCCACGTTTTGCGGCTTGCCGGCGTCAAGGATGATCGCGTCGCTCAGGTCGGTGCGATACAGCGAGGCTTCCAGGCGTGTGCTGTCGGTCAGTTGGCTGCGCCACTGCAGCTCGTAGCTCTTTGAGGTCTCGGGCTGCAGGTTGGGGTTGCTGTACTGCGTGTCGGGGTAATAGAGGTCGTTGAAGGTCGGCGCCCGGAAGCCTTCGCTGTAGCTCAAGAGCAGGTCATTGTCAGGGTTGACCGGCACGGTCAGGGTGCCGCTCCAACTGTTCTGGCCGCCGAACTGCTGGTTCTGGTCGCGGCGCAGGCCCAGCTCGGTGGAAAACCACTGGCTCTTGAAACGGTGCTGCACAAAGGCCGCCCGGTTCCAGCGGCTGTTCTCGGTAAAGGTGGTGGAACCGTGGAAACGGTCTTCGTACCAGTCGCCGCCGACAATCAGGCTGTTTTGCTCATCCAGGGTCAGGTCGTTCTGCCAATTGACCGAGTCGCGGTAGGTGTTGAATGCACTGTAATCATCGCTGAGGGCATCGCGCTTGGTGTCGCGGTTTTCGCTGTGGCCCAGCTCCAGGCGCGACTGCCAGCTGTCATTGAGCTTGGCATCGACATAGCCGCTGGCGCTGCTCACGGTGTATTCGGTGTAGGGTTTCTGGCCGAGGCTCTGCCCGGTGGCGCCGTCATAGCGGCCATAACTGTTGTCGTACTCCGACTTGCCACGGTTATCCAGCAGATTGAAGCCCACCTCCAGCTCATCACTGAACGAATGGCTGAGGTTCAGGCTGATGGACTGGTTGCGGTAGGCATCATGGTCGCCGTCACTGGGGAACGACGCGTGGCTCGCGTTGATACCGGCAGTTTCATCCAGGCTCGCGCCCAGGTTGAAGCGCGTGTGTTCATCGCCGCCCGACAGGCCCAGGCTGCGCTCCCAGGTCTGGTTGCTGCCAAACCCCAGTTTCAAGCGCGGCTGCAAGCCTTGCTCGGCATTACGCCGGGTGAACACCTGAATCACCCCACCAATCGCATCGCTGCCGTAAATCACCGAGCGCGAACCGCGCAGCACTTCCACCCGTTCAATCTGATCGACGTTGAGGTATTGCAAGCCGCTGTCGCCGGAGGTGGTGTTGGCGATGCGTTGGCCGTCCACCAGCACCAGGCTCTGCGCCGACTTGGTGCCACGAATAAAAATCCCCGGCAAACTGCCACGCCCACCGGTTGGCGCAACCTGCACACCGGGCACGCGGTTGAGCAGGTCGGTGACGCTGGTGGGTTGCAGGCGGTCGATGTCGGCGCGGGTGAAGACGGTGTTGGCGGCGCTGCTGTCGTTACGCGCCTGGACTTGGCGGTTGGCGCTGATGACCACGTCGGAGAGCTTCAGGGCCTGGTCGCGGGTGTCGGCGAGCAGGTCGGCGCAGGGAAGCAGTAGCAGGGCAAGGCACAGGCGTTTCATGGGCTGTCCATGGCATTTGAAGATCATGCAAAACCACTGTGGGAGCTGGCTTGCCTGCGATAGCGGTGTATCTGACACATTGTTAGCGAATGTGCCGCCGTCATCGCAGGCAAGCCAGCTCCCACAGTTGGGGCTGATTACAGAGTCAGTAGCGCCAGGCGCTCGCGAACGGACGCCTCGATACCCGCTTCATCCAGCCCGCATTCAGCCAGCATCTGCGCCGGCTTGGCGTGTTCGACGTACACATCCGGCAAGCCCAGGTGCAGCACCGACTTGAGGATGTTCTCCCGCGCCAGGAACTCACTGACTGCCGCACCGGCGCCGCCCATGATGGCGTTTTCTTCGACGGTCACCAGCAGCTCATGGCTGGCGGCAATTTCGCGTACCAGTGTTTCGTCCAGTGGCTTGACGAACCGCATGTCGACCACGGTGGCGTCGATCTTCTCAGCGACTTTCAAGGCTTCGGCCAGTTGCACACCAAACACCAGGAACGCGGTTTTGCTGCCTTGGCGACGCACGATGCCTTTACCGATTTCAATCGGCTCCAGGTCTTTTTCGATCACGGCGTTCGGGCCGGTGCCGCGCGGGTACCGCACAGCGGCCGGGCCGTTGTACAGGTGGCCGGTGCTGAGCATCTTGCGCAGTTCGTTCTCGTCGCTCGGAGTCATCACCAGCATGCCGGGGATGCAGCGCAGGTACGAGAGATCGAAACTGCCGGCATGGGTCGGGCCGTCTTCGCCTACCAGGCCGGCGCGATCGATGGCGAACAGCACATCGAGGTTCTGTACCGCTACATCGTGAACCAGCTGGTCATAACCGCGTTGCAGGAAAGTGGAGTAGATCGCCACCACCGGCTTGGCGCCTTCGCAGGCCATGCCGGCCGCGAAGGTCACGGCGTGTTGCTCGGCAATCGCCACATCGAAGTAACGCAGCGGGAAACGCTCGCTGAACGCCACCAAGTCGGAGCCTTCCTTCATCGCCGGGGTCACACCCACCAGGCGCGGGTCGGCGGCGGCCATGTCGCACAGCCATTCGCCAAACACCCCGGAATACTTCGGCCCGCTGGCCTTTTTCGGCGCGGCGGCGGGGGCATCGAGGGGTTCGAGTTTGGTGATCGCGTGGTAACCAATCGGGTCGACTTCCGCCGGAGCGAAGCCTTTGCCTTTCTTGGTGACGATATGCAGGAACTGCGGGCCCTTGAGGTCGCGCATGTTGCGCAACGTGGCGATCAGGGTGGGCAGGTCGTGGCCGTCGATAGGGCCGATGTAGTTCCAGCCCAGCTCTTCGAACAGGGTGCCGGGGACCAGCATGCCCTTGGCATATTCTTCGGTGCGACGCGCAATTTCCCACGCGCCAGGCAGACGCGACAGCACTTTCTTACTGCCTTCGCGCATGCTGGCATAGGTACGGCTGGAGAGGATCTTCGCCAGGTAATTGGACAGGCCACCCACGTTGCGCGAAATCGACATGTCGTTGTCGTTGAGGATCACCAACATGTTGGCGTCCACTTCCGGCGCATGGTTCAGCGCTTCGAAGGCCATGCCGGCAGTCAGCGCGCCATCACCAATCACCGCAATCGCCTTGCGCTCACTGCCTTGCAGGCGGGCGGCAATCGCCATGCCCAGCGCTGCACTGATAGAGGTGCTGGAGTGGCCGACGCCAAAGGTGTCGTACTCGCTCTCGGCACGGCGCGGGAAGGCGGCCAGGCCGTCCTTCTGGCGCAGGCTGGCCATGCGCTCGCGACGGCCGGTGAGGATTTTATGCGGATACGCCTGATGGCCCACGTCCCACACCAGCCGGTCGTCCGGGGTGTCGAACACGTAATGCAAGGCGATGGTCAGCTCGATCACGCCCAGCCCGGCGCCAAAATGCCCACCGGTCTGGCCGACCGTGTAGAGCAATTCCAGGCGCAGCTCATCGGCCAGGGTTTCCAGCTCGGCTTCACCCAGTCGACGCAGGCCGTCCGGCGTGGCAGCACGGTCGAGCAGGGGCGTAGACGGGCGTTTGCGGGGAATCTCTTGAAACGTCGTGGGCATCAGGCGAATCGTTATAGGTATAGAAGAGGCGGCAGTTTACCTCAAGCCGTGCAAACTGCCCACGCAGAGCGCCGAACTTGGCCGATATGCGGCGCAAATGGCCGCGGCTGTCAGTGGCGACGCTCGACGATATACCGCGCCAGGTCACGCAGTGGCTCGGCCGCCGCGTCGAAAGGTCGCAGGGCGTCCAGGGCGTGGTCACGCAGCTCGATGGCATATGCCTTGGCGGCTTGCAGCCCGAGCAATGCAGGATAAGTCGGCTTGTCCCGTGCGATATCGGCGCCTTGGCGTTTGCCCAGGGTGGCGGTGTCACTTTCCACGTCGAGAATATCGTCCTGCACCTGGAAGGCCAGGCCGATAGCGCGGGAGTAGGTTTGCAAGGCTGCCAAGTGCTCGGCGTCGGCGCGGCCACTGGCCAGGGCGCCCAACTGCACGGCGGCTTCAATCAGCGCGCCGGTCTTGTGACGATGCATGTGTTCCAGGGCTTTTTGATCCAGCTTGAGGCTGACCGAGCCCATGTCGATGGCTTGCCCGCCAACCATGCCAGCCGGGCCTGCGGCGTGAGCCAGGGCGGTGACCATGCGCAGGCGGATCTCGGCGTTGACGCTGCTCAAGCGCGGGTCCAGCAATGCGCTGAACGCCAGGCTTTGCAAGCCGTCACCGGCCAGGATCGCATAGGCTTCATCAAAGGCTTTATGGGTGGTGGGCTGGCCGCGACGCAAATCGTCATCGTCCATTGCTGGCAAATCGTCATGCACCAGGGAATAGGCGTGGATCAACTCGACCGCACAGGCCGCACCATTCGCCTCGGCTGCCGGCGCCCCGAGAGCTTCGCAGGCGGCATAGGCCAGCAACGGACGCACACGCTTGCCGCCATTCATCACGCTGTAGCGCATGGCTGCATAGAGGCGCGTCATTTCCGGGCTTGGCGCTACAAACAGGGGCTCCAGCGCCGCATTCACCCGGGCTTGGCTACTGGCCTGATACGCGCTGATCATTCCGGCTGTTCCGCATCGAAAGGTTCTTCGGCCAACTCCCCGTCACGCTCCAGCAACACCTGGACCTTCTGCTCCGCCTGCGCCAACGCGCTCTGACAGTCGCGGGTCAGGCCGATGCCTTGCTCAAACGCCGTCAACGAGTCTTCCAGCGACAACTCGCCGTTCTCCAGACGCTCGACCAAGGCTTGCAGGTCGGCGAGGGATTGTTCGAAATCGAGTGCAACTTTTTTGCGGGCCATGGCGGCAATTCCGGTAGACGGTAAACCGGCGCGACACTAGCAGACATGGGGGATTGGGGCAAATGAGTGGGGGGCTACTCTTAAGGGGGATTGACGTGATAACGCGTACTGCGGCCACCCCCGGGGAGGCGCACCAGGCAGTTTTTCTCCAGCAGGTCTGCCAGGTGCCGCGTCGCAGTCGCCTTGGACACTTTGGCCACCGCTTGGTATTGCGCGGCGCTGATGCCCTGTTCGAAGCCCCGCTCACCACCCTCGAGCAGGCGATTGAGTACCTTGACTTGCTCGACGCAGAGCGAGACGTCACGGTGCTGCTGCCAGAACCGGCTTTTGGCCAACACCCGGTCTATCCGTGTCATCGCCTGTTGCAGGCTGCGCAACAGAGTTTTAAGAAACCATTCCAGCCAGTCGGTGATATCCAGTGTGGCCTTTTGACTGGACTCCAAGGCGGTGTAGTAACCGGCCCGGTCCTCCAGGATGCTGGCCGACATGGCGTAAAAGCGAATGGCGTGGTGTTCACCCTGAGCCAAGGCCAAGTCAGTGATAGCGCGTGTCAGGCGACCATTGCCATCATCGAAAGGATGCAAAGTGATGAACCAGAAGTGCGCAACACCTGCACGAACCAATGGATCCAGTTCAGGTTGATTGCGACTGGTTTCGAACCACTCCAGGAAATCTTCCACAGCGTGCTCCAGGCCCTGACGTGGCGGCGCCTCAAAATGCACGGTTGGCCGATCAAGCCTGCCCGACACCACCTGCATCGGCTCATTGCCCCTCAACGTCCCGATGCTGAGTTCTCGTGTGGCAAAGCCTGCCTCAGGCTCTGGGAACAACAAATGGTGCCAATTCATCAGGCGCGCGAGGGTGAACGGCTGCGCAAATTGCTCGGTGGCATCCATCATCAGATCGGCCAGCCCTTCACTGCGGCGGCTGACCTGGCCGTCCTTCGTGGCTTCCAAACCCATTCGTCGTGCCAGGGAGGAGCGCACCGAACCAACGTTCAACTGCTCACCCTCGATGGCCGAAGAGGTCAGGATATTTTGCAGCAGGGTATCCAATTCATTCTGCGCGCTGACTGCCTGGGTGACAGAACCCAGCATGCCCAGTAGCTTGCCTTGGGCCTGCCCACACTCGCGCAGCAAGGCCGCCAGCCGCCCAGGCTGCCAGTGAAAGTGAGGCCAGTCGGTGTGTTGCCAGATCCAGTTCGGATGATCCATGGATGAGTGCCTGGGTGCGTGAGCCGAATAGAGGGTCTATTCGGCTCATTTTGTGAGCCGATTGTGCTGGGTATTCGGCTCATCGTCTAGAAGGCTCCGAGCAATGGGCTTGCAAAAGGCGGCACTAATTCATACGCAAGGGCTACTTCAAATGGCGACGCTACTGAGTGACGAGCAGTCCCCTTGAGCGCCTTTGAGTTGGGTTTCGAACTCAATCAGCCCAGCCTGCATCTGTTGCAATACGGCGATTTGCGCGGCCAGCGTGCGCTTCTTGTCGGCGATGGCTTGTTCAGCCCGGTCCCAAGGAAGCGCATCACCCTCGTACCCCAGCAAAATCTCCTGCAATTCCTTGAGCTTGAACCCCAGCTGTTGCGCGCACTTTATAAACATCAGCCGCTCGACACTCTGCTCGGTATAAACGCGATAACCGCCCTGACGCGCAGGCGCTGGCATCAGCCCGATCGCCTCATAGTGACGAATTGCCTTGATGGTCGTGCCGGACAACTGCGCGGCTTTGCCGATGTACATGAAAACTCCCTTTTTCAAATAGTGCGCTGGCCTGTTTCAGCCACTTGGCCCGCTGCGTCAGCGTAGAGCCCAGCACCGGCCCCAACAGCAGCGTCTTGCTCGTCGTGATGCCACAAAGCGCCAGTGTGGTACGACGCATCTGGTGGATGGCCGGCATGCGATAAACCCAGCGGTAATACCACGGCGGCGTGTCGAGGGTCACTAACAAGTGCGCGGTTCGGCCCTTTAACAGCTTGTCTGGGAATGCCTTGCCTGCGCGGTATTTGAAGGCAAAGCCGGGGAGGAAAACGCGGTCGATAAAGCCCTTCATCAGAGCCGGGACCCCGCCCCACCAAACAGGGAAAACCCACGCCAGGTGCTCGGCCCAAAGGATGTCGGCTTGGGCACTGAGCAAGTCGGGCTCCAGCGTCTGAGCCTGGGTATAACCATGATTAAGGGTGGGGTCGAAGCTGAGATCACCCAGGCGCAGGACGCGGACTTCGTGGCCGGCCGTTTTAGCGGCGTGGATATAAGTGTGCGCGAGAGCGGAACAAAGACTATCGGCGGACGGGTGGCTGAGGATGACCAGGATGCGCTGACTCATGGTGATAGGTCCTGAAAAGGGCATTCAGGGTAGGGGTTGCCGTATAGGGGAGAGTCAAGGGCCAGCAGGACCTTTCTGTGAGGTGCGCAGGACCCTTCCTGAAGTGCTCATGAACGCTTGTGACGGTACTGTGGGCTGGCTAGCCTGCCTTCCCTGACATCAGGGTTCTTCGCCGCGCGATTTCAAGTACAGGCGTGCTTTTGCTAAGGCGTGGTCGGGTTCGGAAAATTGTGCAACAGGCTGCTGCACAATTGTCTTGGTGCCATCAAGTCGCGCTTTTGGACAAACTTCCCGGCAGACGAGCAAATCGAGCGAGAGTTGGCGGGGTAGGCTGGGTCTTTTCGGTGGCTGAAAAATGTAAGGAAAAATCTCACGCGTGAGCTATTGAGTACCTTGCGGATTGCCTGTAGATTTTCTCACGCGTGAGTTTTTCACAGCGAGGTCAGTACCATGAACAGCAGCTCTCCATCGAGCCCATCAACTGGGCTCGATACCGATTCAGCAAGCCTCAAGGGAGAGCGCTTGAAGCCGTCCGCAAAAAAGCCGTCGAGCTTTTACATGAAGCAGATGCGTGCGGGCCTGGCGGCGGCCGGTTATGTGAAACACGAGACTTGGGTGCTTCCCGAAAACCGAAGCCTGCTCAAGCAAATGGAGAAACAGCTACGCCAACCGATCCTGGCTGGCTCATTCATGTCGGAGAATTTCATGAGCGCAGGTACCAACTGGAATATCGATCGCCTCTTCAGTGCTCTTCAGGCCCTGGATGACGTGACGTCCAATGACATTACGCTTTCTCTCGTCCAAGGCTCCGAGTCCAGCATCAAGCTTGAGATGAACGACTTTGGTGGCTTGCCGATTTACATCGCGGTGGTGGGCGAGCAAATCATCGTGGATACCGTCCTGGTTGACGCTGAGTCCATCAACGACGTGCCGGCCTTCAACGACGCCGTGCTGCGCAGCCGGGAGATGTTCCCGTTGTCGTCCATCGGTATCGAGTCCATGCCGAACGGGCAGGTGGTCTACAACATGTTCGGTGCGCTCAGCTCCGACTCCAGCCTGACCAACATCGTGACCGAGGTGAAAACCCTGGTTGATAACGTGCAGCGCGCCAGCGAAGCCTTCGAACGTTTCTTCATTTAATTATTCGGGAAAATCCAATGACTCAGTCCATCTGGAGCAAATTGTTCACCGCGTTGCGTGGCGGTGCCAGCGAAGTCGGCGAATCGATCGTCGACCAACAGGCCCTGCGCATCCTTGACCAGGAAATTCGCGATGCAGACAACGCCTTGGCCAACGCCAAGCGTGAGCTGGTGAGCATCATGGCCAAGCACAAACTGGCGGCTGATCGTGTTGGCGAGTACGACGCCAAGATCAAAGACCTGGAATCCAAGGCGATGGCCGCTATCCAGGCCAACCGTGAAGACCTCGCCCTGGAAGTGGCCGAAGCCATTTCGACCCTGACCAACGAGCGGGATGTGGAGCAAAAGCAGACCACCGAGTTCGGTGGGTATGCTGAGAGCATGCGCAAAGACATCACCAAGGCCGAGAGCCGCATCAAAAGCCTGCGCCAGCAAGTGGACATGGCCAAGGCTCGCGACAGCGTGCAAAAGGCTCAGGTTAGCGCCTCCATTGCCAGCGGCGGTGCCAACGGCAAGCTGGAAACTGCCGTCGGTACGCTCAATCGCTTGCAGGCCAAACAGCAGCAACGTGCCGCTGAGCTGCAAGCCCAGGATGAACTGGCTGAAGCGTCGACGGGGACAGACCTGGAACGCAAACTGCGCGATGCCGGCATCACGCCGAACGAAGGCAGTGCCAATGCGATTCTGGAGCGCTTGAAGCAAAAGTCGGCTGAGTAACAAATTCGCACATTTAAGCACTGCCACAGTGGCAGTGCTCTTCTTTTGTATGTTGAGGTCAGGGTGAACGCCTTGAACGGTTTCAAGACAATCGCAGGCCTGGCCTTCTTCATGGTCGCGCTGCAACTGCTCAATGTGGCCACCGGTTACAGCCTCATGTCGTTCGGGCTAATCCCCAGAACGGTGCAAGGCCTGTTCGGCATCCTCACCTCACCGTTTTTGCACGCCTCCTTCGCCCACCTGAGCGCCAACCTGATTGCCTTTTTGGTTTTGGGCTCCCTGGTCATGATCGAAGGGGTCAACCGGTTCATTGCCGTCAGTTCCATCGTTATTCTGCTGGGCGGCTCGCTGGTCTGGCTGTTTGGTTTTTCAGGCGTACACGTCGGCGCCAGCGGTTGGGTGTTCGGGCTATGGGCCTACCTACTCTCTCGCGCCTGGTTCCACAGAAGCTGGGGCAACCTGCTAACAGCCGCTGTGGTGGCTTTGCTATATGGCGGCCTGATCGTGGGCTTCCTTCCCCGGCAGGGCGTTTCCTTCGAAGGACATCTGTTTGGTGCGCTCGCTGGATTTATTGCAGCCAAGGTACT
Source organism: Pseudomonas sp. FDAARGOS_380 (assembly GCF_002591235.1). Lineage (NCBI taxonomy): Bacteria > Pseudomonadati > Pseudomonadota > Gammaproteobacteria > Pseudomonadales > Pseudomonadaceae > Pseudomonas > Pseudomonas sp. FDAARGOS_380. The sequence continues at coordinate 2,612,792 of NZ_CP023969.1, forward strand.
TCTATCCAGGCCGCGCAGCGGGTTTAATGCCGGGTGAACGCACTTGAGCATCCAGAAGCCGAGGCGATGCTGTCGTCAGGATTCAAGTACCCAGGGAGCCAGGGGCTAAATGTCGATTTTCCTTTTGTTACGCATGTACGCCTCGTCGCTCTTTCACCGCTTCGGTTGGGCAGGCCTGATCGTTGCCTTGGGTGTCCACCTGAGCACGGCTTATCTGGGCCTGGTGTTGCTGGGCGAACAACACCTCACCGCTCCCGCCACGTTTATCTACTTCTATCTCACTACCACACTCACCGTCGGCTATGGCGACCTCGCACCGCAGACCTCGGCGGGGCGAATTTTTGTGGCGGCCTGGGTCATGCTCGGCGGCATTGCGCTGCTCACGGCAGCCATCGGCAAAACCACCAGCAGTGTTATCGATGCATGGAGAAAAGGCATGAAGGGCAAAGGTGATTTCACCGGCAAGGTCGGCCATACCGTGCTGATCGGCTGGGAGGGCGCGTCCAGCGAGCGGGTGATTGAGTTGTTGCTGCAAGACGAAACCTCCAACGACAACCTGATCGTGATCTGCGATTGCAGCCTTGAAGAAAACCCGATGCCGGGCAAAGCAGCGTTCATCCGCGGCGAAAGCTTGTCTTCCACCGCGCTGTTGCTGCGTGCCGGTGTGCCCGGTGCCGAGCGCGTGCTGGTGCGAACCCCGTCTGATGACCTGACCCTGGCCACCGTGCTGGCGGTGAACCAACTGAGCCCCGTCGGGCATGTGGTCGCCCACTTCAACGAAAGTGAAATCGCCGCACTCGCCAGCTCCTACGCGCCGCGCCTGGAGTGCACGTCCAGCATGGCAATCGAAATGCTGGTGCGCGCCTCTCAGGATCCGGGCTCGTCGGTGGTCATCAATGAATTGCTGTGCGTGGGGCAGGGTGCCACCCAATACCTGATGAAATTGCCCGATGCCTTTGAGGCAACCTTCGGCGAGCTGTACACGCAGATGAAGGAGCGCCACAACGCCACCCTCATCGGCTATCGCGCCCAAGGTGTTCAGCAGGCGTCGATCAACCCGCCCAGTGCCACACAGGTCAAAGGCGGCGAACTCTTCTACATCGCTTCCACTCGACTTAAGGAAATCTCCCATGGGATGGCTTAAACAGTTGATGGGGCTTGAGGCCCCAAAAACCACTACCGACTCGAACCGGGCCGTCAGCCCAAGCCTGCCAGCCACCGGCCCGCTTGGCCTGGCACCGGGCAAAGGGGTGATGTTCGACACCACCCTGAAATTGCTGCTCGACGAAAAAACCAACGTGGTGATCCCCGGCTCCCAGGAAATCTGGAGCAATGGCACCATCGATCTTGGCCAGTCCACCTGGCTGTCGCGCTATTACATGAACGACGAAGATTATTGGCTGCAGGTGCACACCACCGGCCAGATCGCAGGCCAGGTCGAGTCGGTGATTCTGTTCAACTACCTCAGTTACGTCACCATCAGCAGCGAAGCGGAACTGCGCAGGCTGGCGGGCCCACAGAGCCTGATCGGTCTGCCGACCTACACCCACGACGGTGTCGAGTTTTTCCGCGAGTGGGGCAGTGAGGACGGCCAGACCGAATTGGTGGCGATGAGCGAACAGGTCACCAGCCCAGAGGCCACCTACAACGTCGAGCACCGTTCGATGCTATACGCCCGCGACACCGGCCTGACCGACCGTCGAGAGTTCCTGCTGTTCTCCGTCGAAGAAGATGCCGAAGGCACCATCAGCCTGAGCACATCCCTGGGCATTTCGCTGTACACCACCGACCTGACTACGCTCTAAAAAAGGAAGCCGTCCATGCTAGAAGCACTCTCCATCTCCCTCAACAAAGCCGCCGTGCTCGGCTTTGTCCTCTACATCCTGGGGGCTGCGGTACTGTTCGCGCTGTTCCAGTTCATCTACACCCGCATCACCCCGCACAAGGAGTTCGAACTGATCCGTGCGGGCAACACCTCCGCAGCGGTCGCCCTGGGCGGTGCCATCGTCGGTTTCGCCATTCCGGCCAGCAACGTGATTGCCTACTCGATCAACGTTCTCGACTTCATCGTCTGGGCCGTGATCGCCGCCGTCGTCCAGTTGCTGGCGTTCCTGCTGACCAGCCTGGTGCTCAAAGGCACGTCCGAGCGCATCAAGAAGGGCGAACTGGCGGCCGGTATCTACGTGGCCGCGGTGGCCATCAGCGTCGGCATGCTGAATGCCGCGTGCATGACGCCCACCTCGAACTGATTGTCCACGGAGCTCCCGATGAAACGAAGCAAGTACGTCCAGCTTTCGCTGGCAGCGTCGGTCGCCATGGCGATATCCGGCTGCGGCCCAACGGAAAAAACCTACGACCTGCAAAAGAAGTACAACTTCCAATCGGTACAGCAATGCGCCGATGAAAAGCTTCCGGTAGACGTCTGCTCGGACGCCTACATGACCGCCATGGCCGAGCATCGCCGCATAGCGCCGGTGTACGACAGCCAGGCCGACTGCGACGCCGACTTTGTCGCCGACTGGTGCCAGCAAGACTCCACCGGCAAGTTCATCCCACGCTTGGGCGGCTTCGAACTGACCGCCGAAGGCCAGGTGACCCAATCCCAGGTCGACGCGGCCAATGCGCAAGCGGCCAACGCTCAGGCCAGCGGCGGCGGCTCAGGCTTCTCTACCAGCAGCCTGCTGACCGGACTGCTGATCGGCAACATGCTGAGCAACAACCGCAACAGCTACCGCTCGGAACCGGTGTACCGCTATCGCGATGATCGCGGCAACTACGGTAACTCGACGCTCAACCAACGCGTGTCCAATGGCGCGACCTTTGGCCGTTCCAACCAGGCCCGGTACGGCAGCAGCAATTACACCAACACGCTGCGCTCTTCCCCTAAGTCGAGCTCGGTTTCATCGGCCACCTCCCGGGGCGGCTTCGGCAGCAAAGCCAGCGCACGCAGCGGCTGGGGCGGCGGGTCGAGCAGCTAAGGAAACCGGCCATGAAGAAGATCCAATGCGCAGAGCGTCATGACTGGAAACACACCGCCGAGAGTCTCGGCTTCCTGTTCCATACCATCGACGACGAACCCTACTGGGACGAAAGCGCGTACTACCAGTTCACGCTCAAGCAAATCGAGCGCGACCTCGAAGACCCGACCACCGAGCTCCATGACATGTGCATGGACCTCGTCGCCCGCGTGGTCCACAGCGAAGAGCTGCTTGAACGCCTGAGCATCCCCGCGCCCTTCTACGACATGATCCGCACCTCTTGGCTTGAAGGCCACCCGCACCTGTACGGGCGCATGGACTTCTCCTACAACGGCAGCGGGCCCGCCAAGTTGCTGGAACTCAACTACGACACCCCCACCAGCCTCTACGAAGCCGCGGCATTTCAGTGGGGCTGGCTGGAGCAATGCATCGAACGCGGCCTGCTGCCCAAGCACGCCGACCAGTTCAATAGCATCGACACCAAACTGCACCAGGCCTTCGCGCAACTGCAGGTCAACCAGCCCTTCTACTTCGCCTCGATGAAAGACTCGGTCGAAGACAAAGGTACCACCGACTACCTGCGCCTGGTCGCCGAAAAGGTCGGCATCGAATCGCGCCACATCGACATCGAAGACATCGGCCTGACCAGCGAGGGCCGCTTCGTCGACCTTGAAGATCGCTGGATCCCCCACCTGTTCAAACTGCACGCCTGGGAGTTCATCTTCCACGAACCCTTTGGTACCGCGATTGCCCAGAGCGACACACAGTTCTTTGAGCCCGCGTGGAAATCCATTATTTCCAACAAAGGCATCCTGCCGCTGCTGTGGGAATTCAACAAAGGCCACCCCAACCTGCTCGCGTCCCACCTGGACACCGACCCAGGCAAAGCCGTGCCCAAGGGCTGGGTGCGCAAACCGTTCTTCTCCCGGGAAGGCGCCAACATCGAACTGCAAACCGCCGAAGGCCTGACCGTAAAAGAAGACGGCCCCTACACGGACGCACCGTTCATCCTTCAAGAGTTCGCACCGCTACCAAAATTTGGTGACAGCTACACGCTGATCGGCTCTTGGGTAATTGGCGACCAGGCCGCAGGCATCGGCGTGCGCGAGGACAATAGCTTGATCACCAAGGACTCGAGCCGGTTTCTGCCGCACTTGATCCTGGATTAAGGAAGTTGATCGTTCCCACGCTCCGCGTGGTAACGCATCCAGTGACGCTCCGCGTCACCCGCACGCCTCTCAATCTACACCCATAAAAAAGCCTGCCTTTCAGGCAGGCTCAATACGGAGCATGGCAGTCTTAGCTCTGGCGAGCAGACAGGGCCGAGTAGCTGTTCATCAAATTGCGATAGTTAGGAATCCGCTGGGACAACAGATTTCCCAGCCCTTCGATGTCGTTGCGCCAGTCGCGGTGCAACTCACACGCCACCGAGAACCAGTTCATCAACTGCGCACCGGCCTGCGTCATCCGGCTCCACGCCGCCTGCTGCACCGTGGTGTTGAACGTGCCCGACGCATCCGTCACCACAAACACCTCAAAGCCTTCTGCCAGCGCCGACAAGGTCGGGAACGCCACACACACATCCGTCACCACACCGGCAATGATGATCTGCTTACGCCCGGTGGCCTTGATTGCCTTGACGAAATCCTCGTTGTCCCAGGCATTGATCTGACCAGGGCGAGCGATATACGGCGCGTCCGGGAACATCTCCTTCAGCTCCGGCACCAGCGGGCCGTTAGGGCCTTGCTCAAAACTGGTGGTGAGGATAGTCGGCAAGTTGAAGAACTTGGCCAGGTCAGCCAGGGCCAGCACGTTGTTCTTGAACTCGTTGGGGGAGAAGTCCTGCACCAGGGAGATCAGGCCGGTCTGGTGGTCGACCAGCAGAACAATGGCGTCGTCTTTGTTCAAGCGGTTGTAGGTGGGAGCGCTCATGGTTGAATCCTTTTTTTGTTTAGGTTGGTTGGGCGTTGCGTTCAACATGGGCACAGATTAATGGGTGGGTGATGAGGGATAAATCGGGTGGGAGGAGTCTTACTGTCAACTTAAAGTGGACAATGGTTGGCGCCCGATTTCAGGCCTCCGGGTTGCTGTGCAGAACAGGAGTGAATTGCCTGATTTTGAGTAGCCAGCAGGTCCGATCCCTTTCCTTTGCAGGACGTTTCCGAGAGAATCCCAACCGCTTGCGCCAGTGGAATTGGGTGACTAGGCTGCTGACCGTCACTGCTAATTCAGTGATCGGGTTTAGTCGCCCGGATTCGATTGGCGCATAAGCAACTCATGAGTCAGGCACCCCATCGCCTGCATCTTATGGTGGCTGTGCGCAGGGCACCTTCGGGTGCGCCGGGTTCCAATCGACCGGTCGACTAACCTGCGTACAGCTGCCACCTTTCGTTTAGTCGCGTAAATGGCAGCTTCAAATTATCGATTGGAGTTTTGCTATGGATAACGTTGTTTCAGATTTGCCGTCGTCAGGCGCAACCAACCCATTCAAGGTCAATGAAGAACTGAGCTTCGAGGATGCCTGGGTGCAGGTGGCTGAGCTGTTGCATTGTGCGTTGGCTACGTCACAGGTGATCGGCGAGTCAGTGGCTGCGCCGCAGAGAGCGGTGATGCATTTGGTGGAGATGGCGAAGATGGTGGCGGATAGGGCGGTGGAGTGTTTGCAGCCCAGGTGAGGTGACATTGGCATTGGGTCAGCAAGGTGCTGATTCAATGCCGTACTGGCCGCCTGCTCATTTACCGGTTCATGTCGCTATCTGGCATTTTTGGCGACACGTTTTACCTTCATGTCGTTATTGGCGACATATCAACACATTCCCTATCATTTGAGCAGCGGCCTGCTGGACAACTTCGCTCGTCGCCAGCACGGCGCGCGACGGTGTATTGTGTGTTCAGCAGACATTAAAAAGCCGGCTTGTGGCCGGATTTTTATATTTATTAAGCTAATGATTTATAATGATTTATTTTTAGATTTTTGTTTTGTCCCCCCATTTATCCCCCCACTCGCGAGAGGCGTGAGTTCAGGGTATCCATCGGGGCTTCGTTTACAATCAGGTTGCAGCCGTTTCAGCTCTTGGGCGGAATGGCGAGCACTTAAAAGCCTGCTCATATACCTGTTATGCAAAAGTCTCGGGCGTGTGGCCGCAACATCAATGTCCGACGAACGTGTTCTGTAAGCTATCCATGATGGCAAAAAGCTGTGACTTTGGCTTTACCCATGCTTTGCCAGTGGATAAGGTGATCGGTATCTTGAGCGATTGGTTGCCCCCAGGGATGGCTCTTCATGAGCGTAGGTCTTTGCCAGGCTATTAGCGTCAGTTTCCCACTGATTTATTCCAGTTTATTGGTCGCCATATCTGATTTTGGCTGGCCCGTGTTGCCGCGGGCTGCAGGGGAGTGTTGTGAATGAATGAGTTGGTTGAGGCCTTGCTGGCCGCCGTTCCCGCCGATGGTTCTAGTATTGGCAACCAGTCGCTGCTAGAGCGGCTCAGAATTCAGTTCCCCCATATAACTGATGAGTTTTATTGGGAAACACGTGACGCACTGATTGATCAGCGGATTCTGCAGGCCGGTAAAGGTCGTGGCGGCTCCGTACGGCGTGCTGACGTTGAGGCTCCACCATCAAGTGCTTGGGTTCATTTTTTGCGTAGCTATGGGCCGTCATCGACCAATCTAGCGATGTTCGACGAGTATGTTTCGAGGGCATTGGCACAGGCAAGGGTCAAGCCAATTAGCCTATCAGCACCTTTTTTAGAGGACATGGTTCGACACATTGAATCCAAGGCGCCGGGGTCTATCTTGATCGCCGGAACTGCTGGTGATGGTAAGACGTACCATTGCCGTGCCTTGTGGGAACGTATTGGTGGAGACCCCGATGCTTGGGCCGCCAAAGGTAACGTGAAAGAATTGCAGCTGGCAGATGGACGCTTGGCTATCTTTATCAAGGACCTTTCTGAGCTCAATGGCGAGGAGAGCGATTTGCCATTGCAGCGACTCGAAAGGTCGGTGCTAGAGGGCGAGGACTCTGAGGTCGTGATCCTTGCCGCAAACCATGGTCAAATTCTTGATCGTCTCCGTGATTTAGGCCGACGCCAAGAGCGGGATCACCCACTTCGCAAGCCGCTGCAAGAGCGCTTTCTACAGGCCGGCCCGGCTCCTGAACGCCTAGCGGTGTTCGATCTCAGCCGCTCTACTAGCCGCAAAACGTTAGACGAAGTGGCCATGGCTGTGGCAGGGCATCCCGAATGGGACAACTGCAATCGCTGTGCACTTCAGACTGAAGATAAAGTTTGTCCCATCAATGAGAATCGCCGCAGACTTTTGGGTGATTCAGATGGTGGACAGCTCTCACGCCGCTTGGGCGATCTGGTAGAAATTGCCAGGCACAATGGGCTGCACCTCCCTATACGTGACTTACTTGCGCTGTGTTCGAATATGATCCTTGGTTGTTCCGATGCCAAGCAGGCAAAAGACAACCTGCTGACTTGCGCAGATGTTGCGAAGATTCAGGGAGGAGGGGACCTTGGTAAAGCTAGTGTCTATTCCAATGCCTTCGGGGCCAACCTCCTTAAACGAAGAACGTCTGATCGTCCCATCTTCAAGGCGATGTCCAGCTTTGGAGTAGGCGATGAGTCCACCAATGCTGCTGATGGGCTTCTGGTTTATGGCAAGGATGACTCGCGGCTGCAAGCCGACTTCGGCCGCTTGGTCGCAAGCGATCCGATCTACGGGGCCACGGCCGCGTTTCGCGCTGCCCAGGACGCCTATTTAGAAGGGTATGAGGGCTCCCGTTTGGAAGGGGGGGCTTCCGAGTTCCTTACAATGCTTGAAGACCAGCGACGCAGGCTTTTCTTCACACTTCCGGATGGGGAAGGAGGCTATCCGCATTGGTCGATGACAGCCTTCTGCTTTGCTGGAGACTACTTGGAAATTATCGATGCGCTCAAAGCGCAGAAACCAGTAAGCGAGACGATTCGTGGACGAATCGCTAAGGGTCTTAACCGAGTATTAACAGGTCTTCTCCTCGAAAACGAAGATCGCATTTTCATCGCAAGCTCGGGAGGTTTTACTCAAAGCCGAGTAAGCGTGCTTTGCGATTATGAGACGCTTTCCCGTCGACAAGGCGGCGTTGGCATGGCGATTAGGCTTGTCGAGGAGACCGGCCGCCCTCGTCTCGACATTTCGCTTGCTGTGGGCTTGAGCAATTCAGTTGCTTTTGACTTGACCCCTATTCGTCATGAGTTCCTCTCGCGGGTGGCTGAGGGTGCTTTGCCCGCGAGCTTCTCCAACGAATGTCTCGAAGATCTGCTGGCATTCAAGGCGAAGCTTTTGCGTAAGGCTGAGATTGTCAAAAAGGCCAGCGTGGCTGGTGATGATGACGAAGTCGGAGGTGAGGCCTCTGTACTGACACTTAACTTCATCGATATAGAGCCAGGTGGTCGCGGTTTTTCGCGTCCAGTGACTGTGAGGGTCTCGGAATGAGTGTAATCATCAAGAGGCCTGAGATTAAAAGCGTCGACTTTTGCGTCGATGAGAACATTTGGGGACATCGACTTTATGACGAGCAGCTTCCTCACCTGACTGTTCTGGAGTTCTTGGGCGTATTCGGATCGAATATGGAACATCCGCTCAGGCCTCATCAAGAGCTGGGCGGCTCAGTCATGTTCAGGCCGCAGCGGCAAATTCGCTTGCGTGGGCTTCTGTTCAACAATCCTTACGTTGAATCGATTGCGGAGAGCGCCGCGTCTGATGAGGAGAAGTGGAAGCAGTGGTTTGAGCGTTTTAGGCAGGGAGCAACAGGTAATGGTGATGAAGACATGACCTATCTCCGTCGCTCGTTCACTAGCTTTGATGATTTTGCAAAGGCAATTGAACTGCTGCGTTCCTCGTCATTTGAGTCTCGCAGTAACAAGCGTTGGAGTTCTAAGTTTGTCTTTCCTTTCGGTCCTGATGCTCTTTATGAGGACTTAGCGATCAATGCGAAAGGGGGGATGAGCAACGATCGTCGCTTCTTCGCTCGTACTGGTGAGTTGCTCTATCTCATCCTCTCACGGGCCAAGCGTGGAGAGGAGCTCGGTGGCATCCTCGCCAGGCGTCTATTTGACCATCAGGCGCCGATGAACCGATTAGTAAGGGCTCTGCAAGGTATGCCTCAGAGTGCCGAAGAACCAAGGCGTGCGGGCTATCTGCCCGAGGCTGCCAATGAACGATTCGACCAAATTTGCGACGACTGGTTGTCGATCTTGAACACGGATATGCCGATCTACGATGCCTTGGAGCATTTGATTGCGATCACCGGTCTGAACATGCTGCTCTACTTCTTAGAGCGTGCGAAGAGGGTAGCTGGCGATGACGATCCGGTCGAAATTGTTTGCGAAATCGTCTCCAAGGAGCGCACGAAGGTGCGAGCGCTTTCTGGCGATAGTTATCAATTCAATCAGGGGCTGCCAGCAAAGGCAGTGCGAGCTCATATCGAGTCAATCCGGTCGGATGTTGGGTGGGCTGCTGCTGAATCCGTGGAGTTTCCGGATGCTGAGCGTGTGAAACTCATGCGTGATCGCTTTCAGTGGCCGCCGACTGATGCCGGTGACGATGAAGACTCCATCGATAAGAGCCCAGAAGAATTAGTTGCCAAACTAGTTGAGAATGCCTTGGCGCGTCATGCGCAGCATGTCGGCAAGATTCACGCGTCATGGTCGCGTGCTATCGGGCTCAGCTCACGCCGGCTCTCGAGACGTACTCGCTACGCGCCGAACGATAGATTGCTCAAGTCGATAGTGATCTCCATCGTTACAGACCGTATGCAGTTCGATGAGTTTCTCGCTGAAGCCAAGCACCGCTATGGCTTGGTAATAGGTGATGCCGAGGGGGCGCGCCTAGTCGGCGCCAAGCTAGTTGACCAAGAAGAGCTCAACGAGAACCGAACCAATCTTGAAGCCCGTCTCGTCAGTTTGGGCTTGGTTCGCAGGCTCTCCGACTCCTGCTCGTTTGTCGAAAACCCGTTCGCGTTTCAGGGAGAAGCCGCATGCTGACCGATCGCATTATTGGACGCGTTGGCGCGGACATTCTTGCCCAACGTATATCCAATCCTCTTCAATCCGGTGATTTGGCCGCGCTCTTCAGGCTGGATAAGCTTTCAGCCAGTCAGATTGCAGCAGTAGCGCGAGCTATCCTTGCCAATCCGGACTTGGTCGCCCAAGTGGATCTCATGATCCCGGAGGCCTTGGTAGGAGGTCAAGGCCTGCCGCCTGGCATTCTGATACCACATAACGCAGGCTACGTGCGCAACAACGCTCTGACCGTCAAGGCTGCAATTCTTACGGCCAATGGCAATGAACACAACCTTGCGGACACCTTGGGTCACGTCATGGCCATAGGCGCTAAGGAAATGCGAGCTGATCCTCAGCCGTGGGTCGAGGCCACGCTCCACTCTGGTGGTATTTCACCAGTCCCCGACGACCGAGCGGTGTTCCATGCAGCTCTTAGCGGGTTATTAGCATCCTCGGAGCTTTCGTTAGTGCAGCTTGGCGAATTTTGCTCTGCCATCGTTGAGGCTATCGCCACGTACGGGCTGCCCATCCGTGATGCGGTTGGTTTCGCCTTGCCATGCTCAGGACTCCCTAGAGACAGCACCTATTTCTCGAATGCGAAGACTTTCGCGGAATCGCGCAAGCCCTGGCACAAGGCTTTTATCAAACTCTTTTCTCAGCGTGCGCCGCTGCTCAAAAAACTCCGCCAGAATGGCCAAGCTCTTGACCCGGAGGAGATTACCGAGCGAGTCGATGCTAATGCTTCAGAAATTTCGGAGGGTGCCCGTCAAGCTCTCTATGCTTTCGCCGCCGCCCCTGCTGGAGATCCAGAAGCATCCGATGTCCTTGCCCAATTCGAGTGGGAAAGCGATGGCGTATACCTTGCCTTCGACAAACCCAAAGAGCAGCAACTTGGTTTAGCAGAGTCGACGATCCGTTTCTTCGATCATGAGTGCGATCAGGAGGACTCACTTGATGCTGAGAGCCGCAAGCTATTGGAGGACTTGAAAGGCCGTGAGCGACGCTCAGATTTCACTGAAGAGGATGAAGAGTTTTTCGTTAAGCAACGAAGACTCTTGGAGCAAGACACCAAGCTTTGCTCGCGCTGGGAAAAGGCTCTCTATGGCAAGCCCATTGACTGCAATGACTTCTTCGAGGGCTTCGCTCGTGTGGTCAACAGTTTGCATGCTGGTCTGCGCGATCCAGAAGGAGAGCGGATCCTACGCTTCACTGTGACTAAGGGCCGAAAGGAGTGGCGTGAGCGATTCAACTACGATGCCGGCTGCTACTTCTCGGCTATGTACCGCGGTTTAAAGGAGCTTATGGGCTCCAAAGTCGAGTGGAAGGTTGAGCGGATGGGGAATGCAAATTTACCCGACCCCCTCTTCGACTATGAAGCCTTCTTCGCCGAGGAAAAGAAACTTCGCAACGATAAGAAGAACAAGGTTCGTCCGAATCTGTCGTTATCGCGCTTAGCCCTGCAGATCAAATTTGACGTGGCCTTAATTCAGGTTGCTAACGATAAAGAGACGGTGCTGGCTAAGACGCAGCTCCTTTGGAGCTACAAGCCAACGGTGATTGGTCTTTCTTTGGCCGCCGACATGCGTCGCCTCTTGGAAAAGGGGGCAGTAGGTTGTACCGAAGTACCCCGTAAGTTAGTGAGCAAGAAGGGGGGGGTGCAAAACGTCTCGTTACTCGACACTGGGACGTTGGAGGCGACGTACTCGACTGATGCAGGGTCACTGGTCCCTGCAGTCAGTAAGCTCCAAAGCCTGCGCCATGTGATCAAGACTCGGATCAAAGAGCTCGCCCAGGAGGGTAGGCTCACGGCTCATCAGCAAAATGAGGTAAAGGCTTCTTGGGATAAGTTCGAGGAGGACTACATCAAAGCGATGGAGGACTTCGTCACGACCGGGCTGCATGGCGATGCCGTTATGCGTCAAGCGGAGTCTTACGCGGAACTGTTGAACACTCTGATGGCACATGCCCGTGGCGATGTATGTCGTTCGCGCCTGGTCTCTGAAATACTATCTGTGGGCACGGTTCGGATTGCAGGCGATAACCTCGCAATAATCATTCCCCCGTGGCATCCAGAACGAATGAAGGCACTTGCGGTAAAGACGCGACGCGTAGCTGGTTTCGCCACTCATTTGCTTTCCAGCGGTAGCATTCTCTATGGCGACCGCGAAATTTTTATGCGGGAGCTCACTGACGAGATCGCTCATCCGTTCTATCCAGAGATCGCAGTTCTCAATCGGAACGGAGCTCTGGTGCTGGTATCGGAAAGCAGCACAATCAACGGCTATAGCCTTTTGGAGTCGCCCACGCGTGGGGCTGCAGGAGCTATGACCGATGTCGATCCGACGGCTGCAGCAAAACAGGCGCGTGAGCTTTTGGAACGCTATGTGGGGCTGCAGCCCCACGAGGCAAGCAACCTTAGCGTTGTGCTTTATAATGCCGATGCAGCCGAGCTACCGCTGGCCACAGTGCGGGAACTCTCCTCAATCCAAGAGGATGGCAAGCTCCAATGTAGCGTTTCTGTTCGCCACTCAGATCCAGGAAAGCTGCGACGAGTGTATGGCGAGCTGGTCAACAAGGCCGGAGACGATCCTGATCTGCCAGTGGTCAGCGAGACCAGTGATAACTTCATCTCCAAGTTGCGTATTTCTGTGACTCCCCTCTCGGCGACTCCGAGTGAGAGTGCGCAAGGCTTCAAGGCTTTCGATGTGGCCTTCCTGCATGACGTAGTCGCACGGGAGGCCCAAACAGAATGGCTTCCCGTACAGTGGACCAATGACCGACCAAATTTGGATCATGCCCCCTCGCGCTGGTCTTATCGGAGCGTGTCGGGCGAGAACGAGCTGAAGTCAACCACATTCCTGACCTGTCCATGGCAAACGGCTTCAGGCTGGGCATATGTGTCGGCGGTCGCAGCGGTTTGCCGGCAGACGGATGCTATGCCTGAGGAGCGATTCTTGCCTGCGCGTCGTATTTCTCTACAAAGTCCAGCGTTGGCTGCAATGATCAAGGATGCGCACGAGTTGGCCGAATGGGTGGCTACCTACGACGAACTACTCGACAAGCGACAGCTCCAGCACAACAACATCACAGTGGTGCGCTACCGTCGAAACTCGACTAACGGCCGCAATATGATTGTGAGCTCAACCTCGGAACTCCGGTTGTTGGGTGTGCTGGTTCGCCGGCGATTGGAAGAGTTGAATCTCCAGCTCGGATCCGACGAGCTTCAGGCAACTGCCGACAAGGCGAAGCGCGATGCGCTGTCAGTCTCTGGAGATATCGTACTGCGGGCGGCCAAGCGAGGCGTTTCTGCAGGAGAGATGCTTGGTCTTGTGCTAAGTCGTCACCTGCTCGCAGAGGAGTTCCAGGCCTCGTCGAACGGTGGGCAGGTCTTAACCGCCTATTTTCTGCTCGACGATTACGCAAGTTGGCTATCCCAGCCTGAAAGCCGTATCGCGGATATTTTGGCGCTAAACGTTGAGGAACACGAGGAAACCGTTCGTGTCGTCATTTCAATTGTTGAGTCGAAATATGTCAGTGTCGATGGGCTCGCTCAGGCTCGACGAGGCTCCAAGGATCAATTGTTGGCAACATTGGGCATGTTCCGTGAAGCTCTTTTTGGTGATCCGGGTCGTCTTGATCGGGATGTTTGGTTGGCCCGTTTGGCAGACATGCTATTAGATGCCGACATCCCGCCTGGTATGACGGGCTTAATGGAGCGTGCTCGAGCCAAACTGCGAGAGGGTGATGTAGAGATTTCGTTGCGTGGCTATTCGCATGTTTACGTCCACACCTCGGACGCGGGAGCTGCCTCTTCTACTGAGCAAGAGCTTTTGGATGAGACAGAAGGCGTAATGGCTTGGCAAGAGGTATTCGATCGACCGGATCTGCGAAAGCTCGCTGAAGCCTATGCCAAAGGCTCTGGTGGCCACGAAGTTCGATCAGGGATTGGGCCCCAGCAGCCTTGGGGCGGACACCACTTTAAAATGCCCGCCCCGCGAGTACCCTGGATGGCCGCAATGGCGCAGCTATCGAGTGGACTGATCGATACCTTTGTTGAAGAAGTCTCGTCATTAGACAAAAACGGCGAGAAGGCTTCGCCGACTTACCCAGTGGCCGAGCCTTCGGTTGTAATGGAGGAACTGACTCTTGTCTCTGTAGCTAATGGTGATTCAGATTCGGACCAGCTTGTCGCTGCGACTACCAACTCTGGTGGCGGGCTATCTGATCTAGTTGCGTCCAAATTCTCCGGCAGTGCGCAGGCCGATGCTGAGCGGGAGGAGTGGTCCGAAGAGATCACTAAGAAGCTCAAATCTGCGCTAAACAGCTACGGTCTTCAGGCGGCGATCCTCGGCACTCGCTTGACTCCAAATGGCTGCCTCGTTCGTCTGGCGGGTTCTGATCGCTTACGTGTCGAAGATATCGAAAATAAAAGAACACAGCTGCTCACTACTCACGCTATCAATCTAGTAACCGTCCAACCTAAGCCAGGAGAGATCGTGGTGACGGTCGCAGGAGGAAGGCGGCAGGCTGTGTCGCTTTGGGAGCTTTGGTCACGTCGAGAGCTCAATAGAAACGTTGCGGGTATCAACACCTCATTCTTGTTGGGACTTCAGGAGATTAATGGCGCGTTGCTGTATTTGAATCTGGGAACTGAGTTCGGTGGGCTTTCATCGCATGAGCCACATTCTTTGGTGGCTGGAGCTACGGGTAGTGGCAAATCGGTTCTGATTCAGGCCCTTATATTGGATATTGCGGCGACCAACCCCAAAAATTTGGCTCAAATTATCTTGATAGATCCCAAGATGGGAGTGGACTACGCGCCATTGGCCGATTTACCACATATGCGAGATGAAATTGTTACCACCAAGGAAAAGGCTGCCGAGGTCTTGGGCGCCCTGGTTCAAGAAATGGAGGATCGCTACCGCGCCTTTGCTAAAGCAAGGGCTCGCGACTTACCGACCTATAATTCGAAAGTTTCAGCCGCAGACCGTTTGCCGATGGTTTTCCTGGTTCATGACGAGTTTGCTGATTGGATGCTCGACGATGCTTACAAGGCAGCGGTCGGTGCCGCAGTTCAACGGCTCGGAGTGAAGGCTCGTGCGGCAGGGATACATTTGATATTCGCGGCCCAGCGTCCGGATAAAGATGTGATGCCTATGCAGCTTCGCGAGAATTTAGGTAATCGTTTGATCTTAAAGGTTTCCAGCGAAGCCACCTCTAAAATAGCTCTTGATAGGCCAGGCGCAGAGCTTTTGCTAGGTAGGGGGCATATGGCAGCTAAGCTCAACGGGGAACAGGGCTTAGTATTCGCCCAAGCTCCGTTTCTTTCAGATCAAGATATCGAAATCGCGGTGGCAGCAATATACTCCGATAATGCTGAACTAGGAGAGACTAGTGAAGGTTGATGATGCCGTTGAGACGATTACGAGGTTTTTTAATGATCTAATCGGCGCATGGGTTCCGGGCTTAGTGTTGGCAATCGGGTTGGTAATAATGCACCTGGGGCCTGACTATATTAAGTTGTTAGCCAAGTTAAGTGACGGTGCTGGTGTGGCATTGACAATGGCAGGTTTGCTCTTTGCTGTGGGGCACCTGCTATTGGCAGTGAATGAGACTGCGATGAAGCCATTACTTAAATTTGTAAAGGTAATAAGCGATTTTGACGAATCAAAAGCTCGGACGAGACAGTCTTACAAGTTGTTTAATGAGCTCGTAGACGAATTGCAAGGTGCCGGTCAAGCTGTTTGGCAGTTTCATGATCTTCGAAGTGTTGCTTTGTCGATTTCGGATGAGGCGGCTTCACTTGGGCGAAGATTTATGTTTATCTCGCTGTTATGCAGCGGGGTCGGAACAGCTTTGGTTCTTATTGGCGTTGATTATCTCATCTGCTTATCTTTTTTTCCTGAGCTCTTATACGGATATGAGCGGGTCGCTCCTTGGGGAGTGCAAGCTATTCTGCTCTTCAGTGCGGCTGTTTTTCTTTTTAAGCAGGCCAATGTCTTTTATGCCCGAGCTATGAGTACACCATTCTCGGTAGCTTTTGCAGAAATTAAGTTTAAGAGAGGCCCCAATGCCGGTAATCCATAGAAAAATCTACCTTGCTGGAGGGTTTCATTCTGGTTGGCAAGAGAGTGTGAAAGCTAGGCTCAAAAATTTTGTTATTTTGGATCCTGGCGCCCATTGCATTGATGATCCTGTTGAATACACGCGCTGGGACTTGGCGGCTGTCCGTGATTCTGAAATTATATTGGCGAACATGGAGGCATCCAATCCTGCAGGTTACGCACTGGCATTGGAAATTGGGTACGCAAAGGCTCTAGGTAAAACAATATACTTGGTCGACCAGATTGAAGATCCTTCAGTTAAGCGCTATTTTGAAATGGTTCGACAGTGCTCAACTCGAGTGTTCAGAGGCTTGGATGAGGCTATTGAATATATTGCGCGTACATAGGGTGCCGGACTAAAGATTCATGGTTGGGAAGTTTTCCTGTGCACGGCGTCGGGCAGAAGCTTAAGATGTATCGCTAGGTTTTTTGGGTGGGGTTTTATGAGGGAAAACTCTGCCCACTCCTCAATTTGCTGTTGTAGCGTAAGTCGTGTGAACGTATCCGTCCGGCCAACACACCTTCCTGGCCCCGACGCCAAAGGCGATGGTGTCCACCTGATTTAAGTGGACACCATTTCTAGCCTTTTAAGCGGGTCTTTCATGCAGCCACAACGCCGTTCCTACTCCAAATCCTTCAAGGCCCAGATTATTCAAGAGTGCGCCCAGCCCGGGGCCTCGATTGCCAGCGTTGCGCTGAGCCACAGCCTCAACGCAAACCTCGTCCATAAATGGATCCGAGTGCACACGCAGAAAGCCATGGCGCTGCAACCTGCTTTCATTCCTCTGTCCTTGCAGGCTATTGGGACAAAGTCGGATTCCGCGTCATCGACTATCTGTCTGGAAATCCCACACCCGAGCGGTACCATCAAAGTGAACTGGCCGACCGAAAGCGCCGCTGCCTGGTAGCCGACCGCGCAACACGGTGCAATATCACCATATCTACCAGGAACTGCTCTCTGTGGGTCGGCGCTGGCGCGCACCACCAACGTGCCTACAGACGAGGCGTTAGCCTTACCCTTGGTCAGGTCGCCTCCCAATACCCCGGCATCAGCCGGTCTTCGATCTCCGGCGGACGCACATGAATGCTGACCATCTCAGGGATCAGGCCGCGCCGATCCACACCGCCATAGCGCGGTCTGCGCGTCGTCTTGCTTTGGCGCAGGCAGATGATAAGCTCCTTGCGCAGTTCACCGACCGGCAGGGCATAGATCGCGTTATTGATCGTCTTGCGACAGACGTAGGCCTCTCTGAGGTTGGGAGTCTTCATGCTGCGCATGCTTGCGGGCAATCTGATCGGGAGACAAACGCTCACGCAGCAGATGGGCCACCAACTCGAAGCGCTCGCTACCCAGCAACAGCTTTCGCATCGGTCGACAAACCTAGCGGCGGGCCTGCATCTGCTGCCGGGCCGCACGGGCCGAGTAACAACCGCAGGCATCTCGATTGCGGCGCAGCTCCCGGCTGATGGTCGAAGGGGATCGGGTGATCAAGCAGGTAATCCTACGCAGGCTGAAACCTTGGGCATGACCGATTTAAATGACGCGCTCTTCAACGCTGAGTTCGGAGTAAGACATAGGGGCAGCACCGTACCGGAAAGGCCAGGTGCTGCACTCAACTTTTGCCGCCGCAGGTCGACAACTGTTTGCCAGCCCTAATACCTATCAAGGGGGAGCACTCTTCGACAGTTGTGACTATCAGGCTGTTCACCTGTCTTTTAGCCCCCCCTCTATGGGGGGAGCATCAAGAGGGGTGCCTGCTAATGTGAAAAAGTTTGACTAAACGATCAGCTTACAGAGCCGACTAGACCCACTGCCTCCCAGGCTATCGATGTGCCTATCATTCAGGTGAGCCCTCCCCATGCGAATCAATCAACCACTCAGCGGCCGCGAACGCAGTTTCCCAGCAGAACAGCACCTCATTTCCGCCACCGATACCCGCGGGATCATCACGTACTGCAACGACGAGTTCGCCGAGATCAGCGGATTTACCCGCGAGGAATTGGTCGGCAGCCCGCACAACCTAGTGCGTCACCCGGATATGCCGCCTGCCGTGTTCGCTCATATGTGGGACTACCTAAAATCCGGACGCAGCTGGATGGGCATCGTCAAGAACCGCTGCAAGAACGGCGATCACTATTGGGTCAGCGCCTATGTCACGCCCATCCAGGAAAACGGCCGGGTCGTCGGCTACGAGTCGGTGCGCAGCAAACCCAACAGCGAGCAGGTGCGCCGTGCCGAAGCGCTCTACGCGCGCCTGAACCAGGGGCGCCCGGCCATCGGCCGTGGCGAGGCATTCGCGCAACTGGCACGCTTCTTCGTGCTGCCGCTGCTCGGTGTAGTGAGCGGCGCGGCGCTCTGGAGCCTGGAATTGCCCGGCACGGCGTTGCTGCTGACCTTGGTCCTGCTTGGGCTGCAGGGTTTTGCCAGCCTGCACAACTCCAGCCAGCTGCTCGGCCGGGCTCGTGCAGTAGCGCCAAAAACATTCGACAGCCCGCTGGTGGCCCGCACCTACAGCGATGCCTCCGGGCCACTGGCGCTGCTGCACCTGGCACTGATCAGCGAGGATGCACGGATTCGCACGGCGCTTTGCCGCCTGGGAGACTTCGCCGACCAGACCGCCGCCCTGGCCAAGGAAAACGGCCGCCTCAACGAGCAGGCCGAACGTGCCCTGCAGGCCCAGCGCAATGAAGCTGACCAGGCCGCCACGGCGATGCACGAGATGGCCGCGTCGATCAATCAGGTCTCCAGCCACGTCCAGCAAACCGCTCAGGAAGCACGTCAGGCCAGTGAACTGGCTATGGCCGGCGCCCAGCAGTCGCAGCAAAGCCGCCAGGTCATCGAGCAACTGGCGCAGACTGTCGATGGCATCGGCCAATCGGTGCAGTCACTGGCCGATGAAACCGCTTCCATCCAGCAAGCCGCCAGCATGATCCACGCGATTGCCGAGCAGACCAACCTGCTGGCCCTGAATGCCGCCATCGAAGCAGCCCGCGCCGGTGAGCAGGGCCGTGGCTTTGCCGTAGTGGCCGACGAAGTGCGCGCCCTGGCCTCCAAGACCCGCCAGTCTACCGACGTCATCCAGGGCATCATCACGGGCCTGCATAAGGAAACCGAACGTGCCTTGAGCGTAGCTCGCGCCGGCAGCGAGGAAGCGCGTAACGGCGTGGCGCGGGTAGCGCAAACCGAACAGTCGCTACAGGGCATCAGCCAGACGGTCGACAACATCCATCAGATGGCCGAGCAGATGGCCGCTGCCGCCGAACAGCAGAGTCTGGTCGCTGAGGATATTGCCCGGCAGATCAACTCGATTTCCCAGGCCACCAACGACAATGCCGAAGTCACCGGCAATAGCGCGCGCCTAGGCAGCCAGCTACAGTCCACTGCAGGCTCCCTGCACGCGCTGGTCGAGCGTTTCAACAGTTAATAATCCTGCACAACGGGCGCTAGCAGCGCCCCCGGACAACGCCTTGCAGCCTCTCTATCTGAACCACCGCAGTCTGGCTCTGAGCACCTGCGCCCTGGCCTTGGTACTGATGGCCCTGGCCCTGAGCCTGCCTCCGATTGCCATCTTCACTGCCCGTCCGGCCGACTACCTCTCGGTGCATATCCTGCTGGAAATGTTCGCCATCAGCGTCTCGCTGATGATTGTGACTATTGCTTGGAATACCCCTGATCATGACGCCGAGCCCATAGCTCAGACCTTGGTCTTCGGCTTCGCCAGCGTGGCCGGCCTGGACATGTTGCATACCCTGTATTTCGCCGGCATGCCGGGGCTGGTGGTGGATGGCAGTACCAACACGGCGATCTTTTTCTGGCTCAGCAGCCGTGCGGTCGAGGTGGCCGTTCTCTGCCTGGCAGCCCTGTCGTTGCGCCTACCCGGCAGCCGCAATGCCTGGCTGATAGCAGGCATTGTCCTGGTCGCCGCCCTGTTCCTGATCGCCACTCAGCGCCCACAATGGCTGCCGCTGAGCTATATCCCCGGCAGCGGCCTGACGCCACTGAAGAACACCTGCGAACTCATCCTGTGCGTCGCCAACCTGGGCCTGGCCCTGTGGTTCTTCCTGCGTAGCCGCAAGACTCAGAGCAGCCGCGATCTATGGCTGGGCGCGGCCTGTTTCATTACCGCGATGGGCGGCCTGGCGTTTACCCAATACCGAACGACTTCGGAATTCATCAACCTGTTCGGCCACATCTATAAGGTGGCCGCCTACTGCTTCTTCTACCTGGCTGCCTTCCAGATTGCCGTGCGCAAACCCTATCGTTTGCTGGAAGTGCGTGAGCAGCGCATTCGCGAACAGGAAACCGAACTGCACAACCTGCTGAGCAACCTGCCGGTTGGCATCGCCCGCCTGGATGAGCACCTGCACCTGCGCTATGCCAACCCGACGCTAATCCGCAGCCAGGATCGTCGTCCGGAAAGCGTGATCGGCCAAACCATCGGCGATCTGCTGCTGGACGACGTTGCCGAGCAGATCAGACCACACCTGATCAAAGCCCTCGACGGCATACGCAGCGACCTGGACCTGCAATACCTGCGCCCGGACGGCAACAGCGCCTATGCCTCCTGCCTGGTGGTGCCGGAACGCCAGGTCAGCGGCCGCGAAGCCGGGGTGCTGGCGATTTTCACCGACACCAGCGAACGCGAGCACAATCGCCGACAGTTGATTGACTCACTGCGTGAAATCGCCGAGATCAAGGCCGCCCTGGATGCCCACGCCATCGTCGCCATCACCGATGCCCGCGGGGTAATCACCCAGGTTAACGACAAGTTCTGCGCCATTTCCCAATACGCCCGCAGTGAACTGGTCGGCCGCACCCACAAAATGATCAACTCCGGCCATCATCCGCGCGAATTTTTCCAGGACCTGTGGCGCACCATCAGCCATGGCGAGGTGTGGAGTGGCGAGGTGTGCAACCGCGCCAAGGACGGCTCGCTGTACTGGGTGCAGAGCACCATCATGCCCTTCATCGGCAAGGATGGCCTGCCCGAGCAGTACATCGCCATCCGCGCCGACATCACCAAGCGCAAGCGCATCGAAGAAGCCGCCCAGCGCATGGCCCTGCACGACGCCCTCACCGGCCTGGCCAACCGCCGCCTGATGAGCGAACGCCTGATCCGCGCCCTGCACAACAGCCAACGGCATAATCAGCACGGTGCCCTGTTGCTGATGGACCTGGACCACTTCAAGGAAATCAACGACACCCTCGGCCACCCGATCGGCGACCAGCTGCTCAAGGAAGTGGCCGTGCGCCTGCAGGGCACCCTGCGCCAGAGCGACACGGTGGCGCGCCTGGGCGGCGACGAGTTCGTGGTGATCATCGAAGAGCTGGGCAACAGCCAGGAAAGCGCCATGCACCATGCCAGCGATACTGGCGAGAAGATCCGCCAGGTGCTGTCCGCGCCCTATCAGCTCCACGACCATATGGCGCAGATCACCCCGAGCATTGGCGTGGTGTTGTTCGATGGCACGCTGCAGAACGCCGACGAACTGATCAAGCGGGCCGACATGGCGCTGTACAAAGCCAAGGATGCCGGGCGCGACCAGCTGTGCTTCTTCGATAACGCCCTGCAGAGCGAAATCAACCAGCGCGCCCTGCTGCAGCGGGACCTGCGCCTGGCCCTGGAGCAGGATGAGCTGCGCCTGTTCTACCAATCGGTAGTCGACGCCGACGAGCAGATCCTCGGCTTTGAGGCCCTGCTGCGTTGGCAAAACCCGCAGCGCGGCCTGGTTTCCACGGCGCAGTTCATTCCCCTGGCCGAGGAAAGCGGCCTGATTATTCCGATCGGCCAATGGGTACTGGCCACCGCCTGCCGCCAGCTGGCCGAGTGGCAGCACGACCCCATGCGCCAGGTCTGGACCATTGCCGTGAATATCAGCGCCCGCCAGCTCAGCCAGGCCGATTTCGTCCAGCAGGTGCTGCAGGTGCTGGCCAGCAGCGGCGCACCGGCCAACCGCCTGCGCCTGGAAATCACCGAATCCATGCTGCAACACGACCTGACGGTAACCATCGGCAAGATGCAGGCACTGCGCCAGGTCGGCGTGCGCTTCTCGCTGGACGACTTCGGCACCGGCTATTCGTCCATGAGCTACCTCAAGCACATGCCGCTGGATCAGCTGAAGATCGACAAGTCCTTCGTCGACGAAATCCTCACCGACAACACCGACAGCGCCATCGCTCACACCGTGGTGACCCTGGCGCAAAACCTCGGCCTGGAGGTGGTAGCCGAAGGCGTGGAGCAGCGCGAACAACTGGAGTTGCTGATTGCTATCGGCTGCCGAGCGTTCCAAGGTTACCTGTTTGGTAAGCCGGAACCGATCACCCGAACATAAGGGGAAATTAGCGTGTAAGGCTGAGCTGTAAATGAAGTTGTCAGCGAAGGTTATAAAGCCGTCGCTGAATGAGATCGAACTCAGACTGGAGATCTGTTTTAGTCGCTCATTCGACAAGCGTCTGCGTGAGTTAGCCCGTGTCCAGGAGACCGTTCACGCACCCCATTGAAATCCTAGGGCACAGCCTAGTCGTGTCAGCCAGCCTGGGGGTCGCCATCGCGCCCAAAGATGGGCAATGCACGAACGATCTCATCATGCATGCAGATCTGGCCATGTACCGCGCCAATGAAAGCCTTCCGCGAATACTTCCGTAACTCTTTTTTGGCACAGCAGCTCGTCAGCACTAGGCGATAAATTGCCGGCGGCGAATCGCCATGACACAGAGAAGCAACCCGATGTTTGCTAACGCCGGACTTGGTGAGCACCATGAGCGCCATCAACGGTCGCTGGGGGCGCGGAACTGTAAGCGTCTGCCGAACTCACCTTGCGTAATTCAGGCGGGTGCCCATTGATGCGGCAGTAGTTGGCCAATCTCGCTGGCCCGCTGTGTCGGCAGCCGCATCAGCACATCCTTCAGGTAGGCGTACGGATCATGCCCATTCATCCGCGCCGACTGGATCAGGCTCATGATCGCCGCCGCCCGTTTGCCGCTGCGCAGCGACCCGGCAAACAGCCAGTTCGAGCGTCCAAGGGCCCATGGTCGAATCTGGTTCTCGACCTGATTGTTGTCGATAGGCACGGCGCCGTCGTCCAGATAGCGCGTCAGCGCTAACCAGCGTTTTAGGCTGTAATCCAGGGCTTTTGCCGTGGCTGATCCGTTGGGCACCCGATCACGCTGGGCCAGCATCCAGTTATGCAGCGCATCGAGGATTGGTGAAGACTTTTCCTGCCGTATTCGCCAGCGTTCTTCATCGCTCATGTGCCGTGCTTGCCGCTCGATTTCATACAGCCCGGCAATGGAGTGCAGCGCCTGTTCGGCTAACTGGCTTTTGTTCGCTGCGTGCAGATCGAAAAATTTGCGGCGGGCGTGGGCCATGCAGCCAATTTCGGTGATGCCCTGCTCGAAGCTGGCCTTGTAGCCGGCGAAGTCGTCGCAGACCAGCTTGCCACTCCACTGACCCAGAAAATTGCGCGCATGCTCACCAGCCCGGCTGGGGCTGAAGTCATACACCACGGCCTTCAGGTCGGCGAAGGGTGTGGTGCAGTATGCCCAGACGTAAGCCCGGTGGGTTTTCTTCTCGCCAGGGGCCAGCATTTGCACGGGGGTTTCGTCGGCGTGGATCACGCCTTGCGCCAGTACCGCCTCGCGCAGGGCGTCGACCAATGGTTGGAGCTGTACGCCGGTGTGTCCGACCCACTGCGCCAGCGTCGAGCGGGCGATGGCCAGGCCAGCGCGCCCAAAAATCTTTTCTTGCCTATACAGCGGCAGGTGGTCGGCAAATTTGGCCACCATCACGTGAGCCAGCAGGCCGGCAGTGGGGATGCCCTTGTCGATCACCTGGGCTGGTACCGGCGCCTGGATCAGTGTTTCGCACTGACGGCAGGCCCATTTGCCACGCACGTGCTGTTCGACGGTGAACACGCCCGGCGTGTAATCCAGCTTTTCGCTGATGTCTTCGCCGATGCGTTGCAGCTGGCAGCCGCAGGTGCATTGAGTGTTCTGCGGCTCGTGACGGATCACAGTACGCGGAAACTGGGCTGGCAGCGGTGCGCGCTTGGGCTGTTGGCGGGGTTCAGCCGGAGCCGCCGGAGGATTGAGGGTTTTCAGTTCCGCCTCGATAGCGGCAATGTCCGTGTCGAGCAAATCATCCAGCAGGCTGCCCTGGTCAGGGCTTAGTTGCTCGCTACGCTTGGCGAACTTGTATCGCTTGAACCAGGCGATTTCATGGGTGAGCTGCTCGATGACGGTTTGATCGCGGTCGATCTTCTTGCCCATCGTTTCAACCGTCTTACCCAACGTGTCGACTTGCGACAGCAACTGCGCAGCGAGTGCGCGCAGTTGCTCAGGTGTCAGTTGGTCGAGATTGGGCGAGGAAGTCATGCCGCTGATTGTGCCAGAGCAGGCGATCAGCGCAGATAAAGCGATGGGCTAATGGCCGGCGCTACAGCACTGTGATCGCACCGGCTGCACCAACCCGCTGCCAAGGTAAACCGAGCACCAAAGCCTGAAGCTGCTCGGTGTCGAGTTCAACTTCCGAGCCGCGGTGGATGCCTGGCCAGTGAAACTTGCCCTGGTTCAATCGCCGCGCGGCCAGCCAGATCCCTACACCGTCATGCACCAACACTTTCATGCGGTTGGCGCGGCGGTTGGCGAACAGATAAGCACAGTGCGGCTTCGCCGCACCGAATACCTCCACTACACGGGCCAATGCGGTCTCGGTGCCGGCGCGCATGTCCATCGGCTCAGTGGCAAGCCAGATGCTATCGATGCGGATCACGGGGCAAGCCCCCGGACAAAGCGGGCGCAGCCGTCAGGATCGGACACTGGCCATTTCACTGTGACTGACTGCTCGCCAAGCGATAGCTCAATAATCACCGATGCTGCAGTCGGCCGTTTGGGCGTAGCCCTCAATGGAACGAACGCCGACAACACCGCGGGTAGCTGATCTCGGTAAAGCGGTAGCCATTTTCGAATGACGTTGGCGTTGATGCCATGGCGGATGGCAACGCTGGAGACGGTCGCACCCGGTTGTAGGCATTCCTGAACGACCTGGACCTTGAACGGTTTGGGGTAAGAGCTTCGTTGGCGCATGGAAATCCTAACGTTAAGGACGATCGCGTCCGCTTAAAAATACGCGGACACCATCGCCCTTAATGCTGGAGTTCGGAAGGTGACTTGGCTGGACGCTTACGTGTGAACTCATGCTAGGAGGGGCGAGCTTTGCCGGTGACTGCTATGTCGTTAATGAGCCGGTATTAGCTAGAGCTGTTTATCAAAAGTGTGGGGCAGTCAGTGCCGAGTTCCGTCAAGAAAATTTCTGTATTGGTTGCGGTGGATGAAAGTTCGGTAATTGGCACTGAGTACAAGCGCTATTTGTGTCTCTGATCTTGAGAGTTTTTCGGATGTGCTCTGACTTTTACTTGTGACAAATTAAGCAAGAGCTGTTTCCCTCGTCGTCTCCGTACACGTCGTCGATGTCTTCTGGACAGTTT
This sequence comes from Pseudomonas sp. FDAARGOS_380, assembly GCF_002591235.1. Taxonomy (NCBI): domain Bacteria; kingdom Pseudomonadati; phylum Pseudomonadota; class Gammaproteobacteria; order Pseudomonadales; family Pseudomonadaceae; genus Pseudomonas; species Pseudomonas sp. FDAARGOS_380. The sequence goes on from NZ_CP023969.1 coordinate 2,638,409, forward strand.
TTCACGGGGCGAAGTGGGTTCGTCGGAATATTCTTGCGAAGTCGTGCACGACGAACCTCATATTCTGCTTTGATCTCGATAATGCGCGCAGGCTTTTCTAGATCCCAAAGTGATTCGCCCTTAGACCAAGTGAAAGGCGAGCCGTGTTCTAGTGCGTCCTTTTCTAGCGCCTTGGCTTTTTCGTAGTCCTCAGGGTGTCGCTCCTTGAGTCGAACCCATTCGATTTTCTGCTGGAAGAAGCAGAATGTGCAGCCACTGCGAGAGCGCCATTCGTAATACTTCGGATAACCGAGTCCAGAAGACTCTAGTATGTCGACGACGCCGGCTTTATCAATGCCCGCCTCACGAAATGGAAATTTCACAATCATGTTTTCGGCTTTTGCTGAATACCCTTCGCGATACTCCTCATCAGCTCGGATCGCTACATAGGAGGAAACTTTATCTCCTGCTGAGAGCCATGGTTTGACCCACTGTTCGAACGGGGCCAATTTGAGTTGACGTGTGCACCAGCGAGTCTGCGCACTGGGGAGGAAATGATTGAATTCACGCAGCCAAAAGCGAAAGTCACGGCGAGGATTGAGTCGTTCGATGGGTTTGCCCAAATAGCCTTCGAGTCGTCCTAGAAACTCGTAGACCTCGGGAAGCTCTTCACCGGTGTCAGTAAAGAAATAGTCGATGTCTAGCTCAGGATGGTGGTCACGCATCCAGACGGCCAAGGCGGCGCTGTCTTTCCCGCCGGATAAGCCTAGCACGTGTCGTTCAATCATCCATCTGCTCCTTCTCACCAGCCAGGTTCATTCCAGTTTTAGCAAGAATGGCCAGCAAAATGTCAGTTTCAAAACCTTGATCTTGCAGCATCGAGGTAAGCTCAGCAGCCTTGTCTTCGACTGTTTTACGGTGGCGCTCCGATATCGAGAATGATCTGGATATCGTCGTGGTTTCCGCACCTGCACCTATAACAACTGCGATTGCTTCGCTATGTGCGGGACGGTCTTTGACTGTGACGAACGCCTCTGCCTCGCGAAAGCGCCGGGCGAATTGGACAAGCTCAAGCACAGCCGCATCGATGTGGCGGTCGACCCAGTCGCGTGGTGGTTTTTCAGCGGCCAAGCTCAGAATGCCCTCCAGTGCGGAACGGCTGCCATCGTAAGACGCGAGTCGTGTAGAGAATGCATCGAGCCTAAAGTTACCGGAAACTCCTGCCACAGCCTTCGCTCTGTCGCGGAGCGAATCCAAGTTGTCGAGAGACGCATCGAGAGCTTGAAGCATCTTGGCTTCTACCTCGGAGAGCATCTTTGGATAGGCCCCTGCGATTTCATGCAGAGGGGCACGCAGTGCTTCTACATAGGCCTCGCCGTCATCAGCTCCAAGAAGCGACGCTAGATCGACGAACAGAACTTTGTGTGGGTCGTTGGCTTTTAGCAGCATGTCGCGTATTGCTTTGGCTGTTTCACCTAAGCGTTGTGTGCGCCGTCCCCAATCTGGGAGGCTGAAAATCAATGCCACTAGTCCGCGTGCGGCTTCAAGCGGATCTGCAGAGCCGGCTTTCTCCCCGACTTCCTCTAAGAGGTGGGAAATGCCCTCCAGGATTTGGACTTTGTCTTCATCAATCGTGATCCAGCGGAGAGTGAATCGCTTAGGATCTTGCAGGCACTCGTCAATATCCGCATCGCTCAGTCGCGGAATAAACATGCTGTCTTTGTAAACGGCGATGTTGGCTTTATGTGCCAACAAGAAAGCAGTGAGAAACACGGGCAAAATACCCTGTTTCATGCCAAATGGAGGCAGATGCCAGCGGTTGTAGATCGACTCCACGCTTACTCGTGTATTGGCGTCGATGAGGAGCTTTTGCGTGACTTTCCAAAGCTCGTAAAGTCCTTCGTGCACTTCTTCTAGTGGGGGGCAGAACTGCCAAACTTCACCTTCTTTGCGGTATACACCAGACGCTACAAGCAGCGTTTCGAACAGGCCGCGTTCTGCTGGGAAACCTTCGATGCCCAACTGCTCGATGCCCTCGGCGTCGATCATTGCGTGTAGCAAATCGCGTCGGGCTTTTACGCTGTTGCTAGAGAGGCTGTCGCGATTTACTAATTCGCTCCAGACCGGTGGGCAGGAATAATAGAGCTCATCGGCGAGCTCAGAAGCCTTCGGCGAGAGTTTTGTTCCGGGCTCGATGACCGTGTCGCCTCCATCGTGCCATTTGCAAAGTGAAACAGCTGCTTGTAGCTGGTCTTCGAGATCAGATTTGGTCGCGGCCAAGCGCGCAAAGACTTCGCGGCGAGCTACGGAATCACCTCCGAGCTCGTGGCGCTCTTTTACCTGTTCTAGAGCGACTAATTCAGCCGAAAGTTCTGCGATGCGGGCGTGGTTAGCTGGGATGCCTACCAGTACCGGCCAGGGCTCTAAATACGCGCATGCTTGAGCTCGCTTGCCAGCTTCGCGTGCTGAGATATCGCGTCCTGGAAGCGCTAGTATGAATTGACCAAACTCTCCCCGTTGCGGAGTGTAGGCCTTTGCGATTTTTTCGGCCTGCTCAATGCTTTGCAGTGAGAGCTCCATCCAGCGCATAGCGCCCGTTTCATGGTAGTGCCGTTTGGCTACTACAGGATGGATGCCCATCAGTTGAGAGAGTTTTGCGTAATCGACTCCAGCAGATGCGGCCAGCGCTTGAGAAATAGCCGCATCGATATCAAAGTCGCTACCCTCGAATACTGACCAAGAGCCGGTGTAAGTTTTGTATAAGGCAACCTTGAGTGCTGAGAGTTTATTCAGAGCATCCTCAATCTGCTCGCGAGGTACATCGTGGAATAGGGCCGCGATGACAGGTAGATCTGCAGAAAGTCCTGAGCCGTTACGGAATAGATCAATCACGGCGATATTTTTGATTATCGCCACAAGCAGTGGGTCACCTGACTTTGCCTCTGCACGCTCTACAGCCTCAACCGCTTGGGACCAGCGGTGCCCATCAGGTGAGGCTAGAATTGCAGGCTCTAGATTTGCGCGCAGGTAGTCCCAATAGTCACTAGGACGATACAAGGACGACTGTTCTGAAGGGGTGGACTCTAGGTAAGCGCGGAAGCCATGGGGCTCCACCGATGATAGGAAACCAAAGGTACTACGCTCATTCTGTCCAAACTGACGCTTAGAAATCGGGCCCAGTAATGCGGCCATGGCTGGGTGTAGCGGCCAGCAACGTTCTAGTGCGGCAGAAAAATCCTTCCCAACTGCAGGGCGGCGAGATCGGATCGCGTCGGCTATCGCATCAGATGCTTTTTGCCCCCACTCCGGGCGGCTTTTGGCTTCGATCGCGCTGCCGATAAGCTCAACGACCTCGTCGCTTGCAGCTACGAAAGGAAGGTCTAGGTATCGTCCCTGAACCTTGCCCCAGTCGTCACGAGTGTCGATGCCCAGTCGGTTGGAGTATTGCGCGAATGACTGGTGTAGAACACCTACTACAACCAGTCTGCCATCGGCGCGAGCAGATGCTTCAGCAAGCTCTTGGAAGAAGTAGACGTCGTCGCCAGAACCTAGAGCGGATGCCTCCAGAAACTTACCCATTTCATCGATAAATACCAGGACGCCATCGTTTGGGCGGCTCTTGGTTTCGACAATTAGATCAGAGATAACACTTTGGATCGTTGGCTTGCCTCGACCGTCAACGTTCATGCCTCGACTTTTTCGGATCGCTGCGTCCAGCTCTTTTACAACACTGCCACGCCGGCCAACGACAGGGACAACTAGCCACCCGTCTTGGACAGGAAAGGCTTGGTCGAAATCTGATTTCGAGTCAAGTTTTAGGGCGGTACGAGCTTTGGTACGCAGGCTCTCATCAGGATGGAGCGCGCTCGCGAGGGCGACAGCTAGTGATGACTTGCCGCCACCGAACGGTCCGGTCCATGTAAAGCTTCGTTGATTTGTGCTTGCAAGCTGCCTGCACATTCCAGCTACAACGGATGCCGCAGTTGCATGGATGATATACCCATCCAATGCGTCTGAACGACCAATGTCTGCGTCTATTCGGATTGATCGTTGATATTGATGCGAGATGTGAACAATATCCGAGAGCATTAACTCTTTTCTCTCACTCATATGCGCGCCTGGCCATTTCTTTTTGATCTTCATTGGATAGCGCTTTTCTGTGCACTTGGCGAAGGCCGGCGGAGTCGGTCCAAGCAAGCTTGCCTCCGGTTAAGTCGGCCAGCGAAATCAGTCTTTGAGCGATTGATTCTTCGTCTAGTTTGAAGACGCGGCCGGGAGAACCCTCTGCGTACGCAATAGTCTCAAAGGCCAGCGAGCTTTGACTCCCTGCGGTTCTATTCCAGAAGTCGATGAGCGCATAGGTGAAAATACCGTCATGAAGGGACGCTTTAGGGCCTCGACGGAAAGCATACTGGCCTTTGTGAACCTCTTGGAGCAGACCTAATTCAGCGAGTAAGGGCTCGGCAAAATCTTCGGGCGAACCGGCTGCGGTTCTGGGGGCATAGCTGCGCAAACATGTCTCCAAATCTCGCGATATGGTCGCGCTTGAAAGGCGATGCTTAGGATCGAGGCTGCGAGCGTACTCGGTCAGAGGCTCTTCGAGCTCTTGGCGTGTAAAGGTTGGCGCGGTTACATGGTTGAATAGCCAATACCATGTTGTTGAACGGTAGCGCCGCCCGGCTAGCTGCCAATGAACAAGCCATGCTGTAGCAGGATCCTCCGCGTAAGGATCAAGGCCTCCACTTTGGAGTATCTCCATGGCGAGTCTCGTTACGCGAAAGGTATCGCCTTCATCATTCATGACGCCGGATGCCAAGGCCCAATGCCGAATGGAAGCAACCATGTTCTTACCTACTCCGAAAGCGGCAATAGAGCTTTCAGTAGTAAAGGTTGTCTTTGGAATCAGGCCGTCGCCGCTCGCTTGGTCGAAAGCTTTTTTGAGCCACATCTGACGCAATGGAAACGTTTCGTGTCCAGAGAAATGAACAGATGCGACTCGACTGATTTTTGATGAGGTAGTTTTCATGAGTCGCAGCTTAACCCGAACTGGTGAATAGCTCCAGTTGCGCATTCACAACTGACATCGCTGTATAAATATACAGCAATGTGTGCTCCACGGCGATAGCAAACGATCAAGCTCTGTTGGTGCAGATCTCTTGGGAGGTCCATGTCGATTGGCTTGCCACGGTGTTTACACGGACTCGGGCACCTATTCAATTCACATCCAGGTATTGGTGCCACGGTCATTCAGACCTTTCAGGCAGGCAGCTACGGAGGTTTCTCAATGCCTACGGCCTCTTTTTCTAGGTGAAGAGGTCGTCGTGACGCGGGAAAAGCCTATTCGCAAGTCGTACTGTGATCGTTGTAGCTACAATCTAGAGCCCTTGCGCTGTTTGAGGGCAAAAAAATAGGGAGATCAGGGCTCCCTCTATTGGTAATCCGGCTTCGTGGGCTGGCGAAAGCCACTCCAGAGGCATGGCCCATTAGGCTGGTTTATCTCCGGAATAGGATGCCAGCAAAAGATGCCGCTGTAGCTTGGTGAGCGGGATGGATTTTTCCGAGCCGGCCAGCGCGCGCTCTTGCGGTGCGGGTAGTATGCTTTACCAGGTATCGCTACCTAAAGGGTTTCTCAGATGATAGTAGGGTATATACCCTCGACTAGATCCAGCGTACCTGAAGGTATAGCGAGCTACAGGCAGCGAACCATTGCCGAAGGGCTCGTACTCCGTCACCAGCCGAGGGTAATCAGGTAGGAAAGGTAAGTGGTAAATTAAAACTTCGCAGGCGTTGGTTATGAAACTCACCACTGAGGACTCATAACCATGTTCAGTCATCCAGATACGCCCTGCCACTACCCGCTTCGTCATTCTGACAATGCAAACCTCCGCCTACATTACAGCGATGCTTTCGAAAGTCTGCCCGTGATGGCCGAGAAAGGGCCTTTCATCCGGGAGTACCTGTCTGCTCTCAAGCACACCATTGAATTGGCTATGGCTGAGTATCCGAGGGTGCTGGCATTCAGAGTGGATCTCAGGTTTCCTCAGCAGATCGAACTGCCGGACTACGCCTATACGAACCAGGTCATCAGCAGGTTCTTCGAGTCCTTCACAAAGAAGATCCGATACCACCAAGACAAAGTGCGTCAACGTGATGGCTACGCTCGTGGTTGCAAGGTCAGGTACGTCTGGTCGAGGGAGGTCGGTCAGGAAGGTAAGCAGCACTACCACGTACTGATTTTGCTGAACGGTAACGCCTATTACACGGTAGGACGGCTGCGTTCAGAGAGGGTCAACATGATGAGCCGCATGGAAGAATCCTGGGCTGGCGCGTTGGAACTGTCAGTCGACGAGGTCAGAGGACTGGTACACATCCCGGAAAATGCTGAGTACCGGATTGATCAGAGTGTCCGTCGTGGTGATGTGGATGAGCTTCCAGCGCTGTTCTACCGAGCTAGCTACCTGTGCAAGGTGGCTACAAAGTCCTACGGGGGGCGTCAGCGCGGATTCGATACCAGTAGAGGGTAATGTCAGTTGGCGCTCGCAGGATAGACGCAGTAATGGTATCGGCAAAAAAGAAATGAGTACAAAAGGGGAGATGTACATCTCCCCCTTATTCACTACTCAATGAATTGCTTTGAAGGCCCACTATGTGGCTTGGCGTCGTTATTGCAGTAGATAGCCGATGGGTTGGTCATCCTTGCCAAAGCAGATGATGGTTTCACAGTGGCCGCCTAGCTGGTCGGCATTCGATTCGCTGATGTCCGGCAACCACTTACCCAGTTCAGATACTGACACCTTCTTGTTGTTAATGTAGCACTCATCATCGGCTCGTGGGTTACACCAGGCACTTTTGACTTCTGGCCATCTGGACTGGGAAGCAGTCGGAGTATTCGTCGTTGCTGATGCAGTGTCCCCCTTCTCCTGATTCCATGCTGCCCAGCCACCGATGTAGCGCTTGTCGAAGGTCGAAGCCAGTTCATTGTCCGGGACACCTGCATCCAGGTAGAACTTCATCAGTAGACTGCCTGCTTCGACGTACGACACTTGACGAGTGGCGTTGGTACGGTAGGCGACTGGCTTGCCGTCAGTGCTACTGCCTATGCGATACCAGATCGAGAGTTGGAACGGAGTGTCCTCCTTCCAGTTACCTACATCCGCACCTTGGATTCGACAGTTACCACGCTGACACATGCCGTTGACTTTGTTGGTGATGCGGACATTTTGCTGGCGTTGAGCATCCCAGATATCCACGTACCGCGTGCTGGTGAGCCAAGTGCAGAAGAGCATGGGTTGGCCAGTTGCTGCAGGGCGAGTGACACATGGAATCGCTTCCGGGAGGTTGTGAGTCGATTTCTCGTCTGGAAAGAAAGCCGCTGTCCCTTGGTACGCGGAGATCTCAGCGTTGGCGTGAGCACAGGACGCGAGAAGAAGGATGCTGAGGATACGTTTCATGGTTTATTTCTTACTATGAAGGGTTTGACGAGGGGGCTGAGCAAAGCTGCTATTTCTTGTAAACAACCTTGAGCCGCTTGTTGACGTAGTCCTTGATGATTTCGTAGTCGGGGTTGTACGTAACGAGCGTATGACCTACGCCTGCTGCAGCCGTTAATGTCGCTATGGTCAATGTTGCAGGTGTTGTCAGGACGGTGAATACGGCGCCGAGTGCGCCGCCTTGTACCACTGCACTTTTCACATCGCTTTTGACTCGACACTTCAGCCCCTGGCTTTCAATCTTGGTTTCAACCAGTTTGATACCTGCCATGAAATTGCCCCTGAGACCATGGATCTCGAAGGACGCTTTACTTTTCACGAGACCTTCAATCTGCGCTTCATTCAGACCTGTTACGACGGTCATGGGTTTTCTGAGCTCCCTGCAAGAGATAGTGGTTTTGAGAAAGGGTGGATTACCAACCTTTTAGGGTGAGTCTCGGTTTGATAAGTCCTTCATGTCAACAGGTTGATGCTCAACCATCCAGGTTGAACTGGAGGGCGGCATGTCAAAAACCGAATCGAAGCAGTTGGCGGAGCTTGTTGGCCAAGCAATTGCTCGCCAGCGTGCTCGTTGCAAGCTGAGTCAGGAGCAGGTTGCGGAAAAGCTTGGGATTGGAAGCGAGGCCGTATCCCGTATCGAGCGAGGGATCGTTATGCCCAACATCGAGCGTTTGGTGGAGCTGGCAGCGGTTTTTCGTTGTGAAACGGCTGACCTGCTGACCGAGGGGAGTTCACGCCCAGAGGACCAGGCGCGGAGGCTCTATGACTTGCTGTCTAGGCTGGAGGCGCATGACCGCGACTTCGTCATGGACATGGTGGAGCGTCTTGTCACTAGGCTTGATCGCGACTGATGGGCTCAGTCACGGCGGTTGCTTTGTTGTTTCAGAGGATTCTTTTCCCCAGGCTCGTCGAACAGAGCACCACAGCGTAGGCACAAACAGTTGAACCCCGCGAAGTGATATTTGGCGACATCCTCGGCTACCCGCAACGCCGATGGATACGCGGGAGTGATAGCGGCCAACCCATTGATGAGCAGATGGCTGCCTGGCGCTTGGGTATTCTCATTCGCTTTCTGCACTTCTCGCAACGCGCTGTCAGCCAGGCCGAGCAACAGGGCGATGCCTTTGGCTGCTTCCCTAGTCAGGACGGCCTTGGAGTCGCAGATCAAGCAGTATCGAAGAATGATTCATTCTCCTGGTAAAAGCGGCCGTGCGCATGGCCGCTGACGGTTGCTTGGAATATTTCAGGTAGGATTGCCCCGACTGGGGGACATTAGTCTGAGCAAGCGACTCAGGATCCAGCAGGCCAGCACCACGACCAGTAACAGCGGTGGGAAGCGCAGTATGAGCAGAATACTCAGCACCAGCGCCCCGGCGGCTGCAAGCGCGCCGACGAATATGAACAAGCAGAGCAAAAATCGCAGTAGCGACATGGCGGGTCTCCAAGATCTTGTGCCTGGCGATGTACTCGGCACCGATAGGTTTGATTCAGTGGGCCTGCGAGGTGAGGACTTCTAGTTTTCCCGCGAGGGAGTTGGGAGCTGGCTGCGATTCACCCTGGCTAGAGGTGCTGGCGGGCTCCGAGTTTACGAAGAACTCCTCGATCACGACGTGACTGTCCTCCTCGCTGTCCTCGAAGGCGCCGTTGCCGAAGCCTCGGCGAGCTGCGTCATCTAGAGCCCTCTGATCGAAACCTGCTGTTTGCCGCTGTGTATCCAGCTCGCTCGCCTTCTGCAGCGCTTCACCCATATCCATGCCAGCGCGTATGGTGAGGTCGACATAGAAGATCGGCGTGCCATGGCTTTGCCGGGTGGACTTACCGCGTAGACGCAGCTCCAGCGGCAGGCAAGCCAGTCGATTACCTGAGATGGCCTGGAAGTAATGCAGTCGAGCGGCCAGGGTGCGGATGCTGTTGAATCCGGTGGTGCGGAACACAAAGCTACCCAACGAATCCTCATGACCGATAATCACATTCAGTCGGCCGTAAGGCTTGCAGGCACCGCCTTTGGCTAGTGGGCAGGCATCGGGCGAAGGGCAGGGCAGAGACTGTATGCCGTCCTGGGCAGCGCGCTTGCAGGTTTCACCATTGCCCACGCACATCGGTCGCCCGGACTGCCGGTCGAACAGGGTGTAATCGGCCCGGAAATTCAGCTCCGGTTCGTTGAACAATAGGCGTATAGGAATACTGCGCAGCTTGTCTTCCTTACTCTGGCGCAGTTCGTCGTTGAGTGGATGTAGCAGCCAGCCATCTCTGCTTTGTACCTGGGATGTGATGGTGAACTGATCATCTTTCTCCGGCAGGCGCTTACCGTTTCTTTCAATGACTTTGCCGATGGAGATGCGTCCGAGCACGGGCGGCGTTAGGGCTAAGCCTTTCAACATGATGGTTCTCCTGAAAATGAAAAAAAGGCCAGCTACGCAGCGCTAACTGCGTGGACTGGCCAAGGGGAGGGAAGTAAGGAATAGCGGAGTCAGTTGATCAGGAAGCGGCGACTGCCTTCCTTGGTTTTGGCGTAGCGAACCTGCAGGTAAGGTTTCTCTTTCAGTAGGCGTTCGACATCGAGCACGGTGCAGCCCTTGGATTTCTTCCAGCTGATATATCCGCTGGAAAACTCCGCTCGGGTGGCCTCGCCGATGGCTTGCTGCAGCATCTGCTTAAGTTGGGCCTCGCGCGTTTGTTTCTCGCCGATGGATTGGCGCACGGCCTTGAGCTCTAAGTAGGCCTCCGCCAATCCTGCATGGCCGCTGAAGTCGACGGTCTGACCGTTGTCCTCCGGGTACAAGCAGCGCAAAGCCGCCTCGGCCGAGGCACTGCCGTCGGCTGGCGGCGGGGTATCGGTTTCCACGTAGGTCCAGAACTTACGCTCCAGTTCGATCAGGCGGGCGATCATCTGCTCATCTCGCTCAATGCGATGGATCTCCAAGTGCTGACCGCCGAGCAGCACCGCCACATCTGCCGCCTGCTTGCCGGTGACTGCGAGTTGGTGCATCACTTGCAGTTCTACATACTCGGGTACGCCTTTCTCCCAGAGACGTGCCCCGTTTATGCCGGCGGTCTTACATTCGAGGATCTGCACGTCGTCCGCGCTGATCACCTCACGGTCGATGTTGGCTAGCATCCAGGACATATCCGGATTCGGATGCTGCAGTACGGCGTTGATCCGTCGCACCTTCTTCTTAGTACGCTTGCTGTAGTGCCAGGCAACGATTGGTTCCAGCACGTTGCCCCAGTACATCGGACTTTCTTCATCATGTGGGTCGGCTTTTGGCAGTGTGGTGTCTCGACCGGTTTTCTCCAGCCACAGCTCCAACTGCGATTTGTAGGGATTTAGACCCACCGCAGCGCCGGCATCCGAGCTGCCGATTCCTTGTTTGCGCACCGCCAGCCAATCTTCACGAGGCAGTTCCTTGGTGCTGATCAGGCGCAGCGCTGGACGAGCCTTGCTAGTGCTGCGCAACGGAGTAGCGTTCATAGCGTTCACCTTGCAGAAATAGAAACGCCCGATCAGCAACGAGGCTGATCGGGCGTTTTGGGGTGGAGGAAGCAACCGGTTAGGCGACAAGTTGCAGGGCGGTGTCCAGAGCACGTTGCTTGATCTGCGCCCCTTGGCCGAACCAGGCCGAGTCCATGCGGTACTCGTTGCTACGGGCGCGACGTTCGTGGTCGACGTACTCGGTTACGGCGTTAAGCAGGCCCCAGGCGGTACCGCGAGCCGAGTCCAGCTGACTGCCTCGGCCGCGACCTTCGTACAGCTCCTGAACCTTTCGCAGGGCGCGTTCGTTGGGCAGTACCTCCGGCAGTGCGCCGGTCGGATTGGTCTCGCACAGCACGCTCATGAAGAAGCCCAGCGCTTCATGCCACTGCACTTTGCGTTCGGCCAGCGCACGCATGCGGTACATAAAGTCGTCCCATTGCGAGACGGCAATGCCGAGCTGCTTCTTCACCGCCTTTGGATCGAAACGCGTGTTGTGCGGCACTTTGATCGCACGGCTGGTGCCGTCCAGGGCGATGGTCAAGGTGTTGTTGCAGACTACGCGCACGGTGGTGGGTGTTGCCGTGGTGGCCAGGGTGCCGTCGCAGGACGTGGCCAGCAGTAGGTAGCCGTTGACCTGATCGTTACCCTTGAGCGCAGCACCTTGACCGGTACGCGCCAGCGCCCAGAACTTGCGCCCACCCTTGAGCACTCCGGCCGTTTCCAGCTCGTAGCCGGAGACCTCGGTGAGGTCACGATAGAACTCCAAGACTTCCCGAGGCTGCACGGTGTGGTAGCGCTGGGAAACGACTGACAGCGGCGCCTTGGTATCCGAACGGAACAGCACCTTCTGTTCGGGGAAGGAATGGATCGCGCCTAGGTGGCCGATGGTCTCTGATTTGAAGAGGACGGGGCTTTCCTGGATCTCCCAGTCCATGCCGGCTTCGCGTTGCCAAACTTCGATGGGTTGCTTTTGAGTGAGGTGATTGCCAAGGCCGTGCCAAGGAGTTGCTCCGGCGTAGGCCATAGTTTCGACGAGATGAGCCATGGTTGTGATTCCTTTGGGTGCTATCCGTCATAAAGCGCCGCGCACAACGCAGCACCGAAACGGACCTAATAGATAGAAGAGAAAGTGACCGGATTAGGTCGGTAGGTTAAAGCGGTGACCACATAGCAGGCAGAGGTTGTGGGCCAGGACGTGGCGATCGAGCGACTCACCGAGTTGGGCGCCGAGCGCACAACCACCAACCCCGCCGGCGAGGCCACCGAGGATGGCACCCGATACGGAGCCAAGTGTGATACCCACAGGCCCAGCAATAGCGCCAATAAGCGCACCAGCCTGACCGCCAGCCAGCGCAGCACTGATGCCGCGCGCAGCACCGCCAACGGTGCCGATGGTCGCGCCGATTTTCATGGCGTGATGGAATGAAGCGACTTTTGGGGAGTGACAGCGAGGGCACTGCAATGACATGAGGCTAACCTTCTTGGTGGAGATGTCATCGGTGTTATGTGTGGTCGAGTTTTTTTTGAATCGTGGCACGGCGCGATTACATGGCTCTGAGGCCCGAAAAACTGGGGGGTGGGATTTAATTGTGTCGAAACGGGCGTGGGGTGGGATTTAACTTATTTGAATGAAAAAGTGGGAGTGCCACGGCACTCTGCTACACAGCGAGCGTGGCAGTCCTTAAGGTTGCACCAAATTGTTTGCCTTTGGTGGAACTATGTGGACAGAGGATGCAGCAGCAAAGATATTACGTATCAAGCATGTGGAGGAGCGGGTCGGTCTATCCAGATCAGCGATCTATGATCGGTTAAATCCTAAATCGCCCCGATACGATGAGTGTTTTCCTCGCCCTTTTAAAATCGGTCTGTCCGCAGTTGGCTGGCTGGAGAGTAGTATCGAGCTGTGGATTCGTTCTCGTGCAGTTTTAGTGAGTGAGGTTTACTGAGTATAGGCTGCGATTGAGGCTGAACATGTTGATTGATGAAATTTCTAAAGGTGTTGATCAAGATAGATTGATCGTTGATAGGGCGTTTTTGCGTGTGAGTGGGTGTAAAAATCGTGTTTTATTAGACTCCAACTCTATACCGGATGCGTGTTCTGTTATTGAGATTATGGCGGGGTTTATTGCAGGGAAAGAACTGGTTTTATCTGATGGGATGAGCGGGCTTACTGCGTTTGGACGCAATTTTATAAGCGGGTTGTGTATAGATCAAAAGGGGTTGGTGGACGCCTTCTCCGGAGCAAGGCTGCATCCTTATATTTCGGCGTTTTGCACGGTTAAAGAAATAATAGGAGAAGGAATGATCAAGTCAGAAGTTTCTGGTTTTAGTTGTGGTGCAGATTATTTGATTTTTGCGGAAGCTCTGCGCGCTGAGCTCGATCGCCGTATCGGCTTGGATAAGTTGAGGGTTGTAGCTAGAAACTATGAGCGCAATGTGAGGGGTAATATAAAAGAATATGAAGTGTATGTTCGGAATGTTTTTTGTCGTTACCCTCATGCGAGAGTAATGGTTGTAAATATAAATTATAGCTATAGCTTCGGTGAGGGGTGCTTTGGAGTGGGGGATTTGGCTCAGGTTAGAAAGAACCTGAAAAGTTTTGTGCGCAACATGGGAGGAAGTTTTGGATCTTCTGAGGTTTTTGGGTATGTTTGGAAAATTGAGTTTGGACTGTTTAAAAGATATTATTCAAAGGTTTATATTTTTTTTGATGCGAACTATTTGAGAAAGTTGGAGTGCTTTTTAGAAGGTCAGGGAAAGAGTTTTGGTTCTGCTCGAAATGACCCCTCTATAGAGTTTCATGATGTCGTATCTCGAGACGATCCACAAGGCAGAGTTGGGCTCGTCGCAATCGAGCGCCAGGTGCAAGAAGAAGTTTGCCTGATAATAAAGTCTGATGTTCTTCTTCGAGTTGATGTTGATGCACGCTTTCGATCAATCGGGCGGAGTGTTTTAAAAGGGTGATTTTACTACTTACTTTCGCGAAGATGACAGCGTCTCGATTATAGCATGCTTGACGCATTCTCTTTCTCGCATCCACGCTTTTAGACGATCTGTAATATCATTTTTCACCTTGGTTCTGTGCAGAGTATTTTTTTCGTAATTAACCATTAGGTCGTTAAGCTTGTCTGCGGCTTCTTGCTTGGTTCTCCAGCCGTTGTTGGGTGCGTGTGTTCTAATCAGAGAAGCAAAGTGGGTTGCAGAGACTTCGAAGATTTCATTTTTGTTTTTTGCGCTGTTTGAGTTCTTTTCCGAAAGTATCACGGCCTTTCCTAGGGTGACTTCGTATGCGGATGCTGCTGCTCCTAGATGGAAGTTTGCGTTCATCAGTTCTACAATGGTCTGGATGTGTAGCTTTGCATCGTAATAATCTTCTGCGATGATTCTGTATGTGAGGGCAAGTTTGCTGTGATAAGTCAGGCTGAGTATTGAGTTGTCTAGTTCGTTGCTTAGATTTTGGCGCATAGTCTTTAATTTGTCAGCGTCAAAATTGCCAAGGATTATGCTTTTCTGATGTTGATCTAGCAGGTCCTCGTACGTAGAGTCACCAAGAAGTTTTTGGAAAATATTTGTAGCAATAGTGTCGAAAGCCTCAAGGCACCCCTCGGCATTAGAAGGGGACTCCTTTGTCAGGAACTCCTTTAGTGAGTCTGGTACTCTATTTTTGATACGCATACTTTTTCGCTGATCTTGATTTTTGTTTGTAGTGTTGAGAGGTAGGTTCGCTTAACTCTACTTGCTATGAATATAGCTGGTCCATTCGCTCATCAATTCTCTGCGCTTTTCTAGGAAGTCTGATCGAGAGTACGCGCCTTCAGTTTGGTCGCGCTCATCATGCGCCAGGGCCATTTCACAAACTTCTCGGGGGTAATTTGTACATTCGCCGGCCCAATCACGGAATGAAGATCGGAAACCATGGCGCGTAATCGACTTATAGCCCATTCCATGTAGGAGGTTGCGTATCGCATTCGCATGCATTACACCGCTTTTTCCTTGGCCGGGGAATAAAAAATGACTGCCTTCAATACGGGGGATGGCACGAACACACTCCACGATCTCGTCAGTAAGTGGAATTGTGAAGGCGACTCGAGTTTTCATGCGCTCATCAGCAAGTGACCACGTACAAGCCTCCAAGTCGAACTCATCCCACCGAGCGAACCTCACCATATGAGCACGTGCACCGGTCATAATTAGCAGTTGTGCGGCAAGCGATGGTGCAGTCATGTGTGTTTTTAGCTGACGCATTAGAGTTGGTACGTCTTGCCACGGCATTGCAGGGAAATGTTCACGTTTCCTGGCTTTTTTCTTTTCCACTCGGCTCAGCAAATTATCCAGATGACCACGCCATCTTGCTGGGTTTTCTCCTTCGCGAAGCCCTCGAGATTTTGCAGCGTCTAGGATCTGTTCAATTTGTCCACGTACCTCGTCTGCCGTTCGTGTTTTTATGACCCAGATAGGTTGTAAAAGCTTGAGAAGGTGCGAAGTCTCGATTTGCTCTGCAGCCAGCTTGCCAATATGTGGAAATGCATAGAGTTCTAGCTTGCGCATCCAGCCTTTGCGCCACCGTTCAGACCAAGCCCCACCGTGCGCGGTCCAATAATCTTTTGCCAGCGTTTCAAACTTGAGTTGTTTTGCCTCTTGGGATCGTTGAGCCTCACGTCGAGCTGTGCGCTCCTGATCCCGTGCGGCAAGAGGGTCGATACCATCTATCAAATGTCGGCGTTTGGCGCTTGCTTCAAGTCGGGCGTTCTTGAGGCTGACTTCTGGATAAGAACCCAGTCCCATTTCTCGACGGCGACCCGCGAGCTGAAATCGAAGCAACCAAGACTTGCGTCCTGTGGCTTTGACTACGAGGCGTAGTCCGTCACCATCTTCATAGGTACCTGCTTCTGTCAGGTTCTCAACCTGTTTTGGATTTAGCTTGCCCATCGTGTCCCCACCGCATGGCTATTAGTTATCCCCCCATCTGTCCCCCCACTTTGTTGTCGGATGGGGTTGTACAGCATAGGACGGGATAGGATAAGGAAATAGCCGTAGCCCTTGATTTTACTAGGCTATCAGGTTTTTATTTGGATTTGGTAGGATTGTTTTGGACAAATAAAAAGCCGGCTTGTGGCCGGCTTCTCGGGGACTGCCTCAGCTTGTTTTTGACAAACCTCACCAGCCTTCAAATCGCTCAGCCCACATTGCGTCAGGCTGAATAGTAGGGGCATCCGCGGGAACTCCTCCGCTTCGCCAGCAGGGAATCAGCTAAAAGCGACCCCTGCCAAATGTGCGGCGCATGATACCCACATTCACTTCAATTGCCCACCTCCGGTTCCGATTTAGAGCCTTCCCAGCCCAGCAGGTGTTCATCCAGTGGCACCGGTGGGCGGCGGTTGTTGAGGGTGGACCACCAGAATACCCAGCCGACGATCTTGAAGCTTTGCTCGAAGCGCTCCTCGTGGTTGAGGTATTCGTCCGGGTGTTCGCTGGCGTTGTGGCTGCGCATGCGCAGGCCGCCGCCAGGGCGGTTGTAGAGGTATTTGATGCGCAGCATGCCGTCGTGTTCGACGGCGTAGATTTCACCGTCGATGATTTGGGTGCGGCCTCGGTCGATGGCGAGGGTAGCGCCTTGTTGGATGATGTCGATCATGCTGTTGTCGACCATGTAGGCGCCTATCGCGCGGTCGGGGTTGACGTTGAGTGTTTCCAGGCTGTGCAGGGAGACGCGGATGCGTTCGGTTGAGGTGAAGGTGGGGTGGAGAGGGATCTCCACGTCGGTTTTTTCCGGGCGGCAGGCGGGGCCTGTGAGGTATTTGCCTGTGTCTTCGCGGGCGGTTGCAATCCTTGCGGTGGGGCCTTCCAACAGGTAGTTGGCAGGCGGGTGTTTGGGGCCTTTGCCGTCGCTTAACCAGCGACTTGAGACGCACAGCAATTCTGCGATCTCGTTGAGTCGGCCCATGGGGACGCCGCGTTTGAACCAGTTGTTCACGTGCTGAGGCGTGACGCCGCGGTTCTTGGCGAAGTCGGAGGCGGAAAGATGAACTTCCCGTAGTAGCGCTTTTAAACGATCACCTGATGTATTCATAAACGCAGAGTTTACTGGCCGGAAAGTCTAATCAAATAAACCATGCGTTGATTTGCGGTTGTAGGATTTGGCTTAGTTGTGGCTGGATCTTTCAGGTGTGCAACTTAGTTAAACGCTGCAAATAAACATTGAACTTGATGTTTAATTCGGCCCATAAAAAAGCCCCGAATTAACGGGGCTCTTTATTTGCAGTAGCAATGAGGCGCGGGTATCAGCCTTTGTAGGCGGCAACCGACTTCATGATCTCGGCGCGGGCGGCGTCTGCGTTGCCCCAACCGTCGATCTTCACCCATTTGCCTTTTTCGAGGTCTTTGTAGTTCTCGAAGAAGTGCTTGATCTGTTCCAGCAGCAGTGGCGGCAGGTCGGTGTATTCCTTCACGTCCACGTACAGCTGGGACAGCTTGTCGTGTGGTACTGCGATGACTTTGGCATCGCCGCCGCCGTCGTCGGTCATGTTCAGGATGCCAACTGGGCGCGCGCGGATAACCGAGCCTGGGGTGACCGGGTAAGGGGTCACCACCAGCACGTCGAGGGGGTCACCGTCGTCAGCCAGGGTGTTAGGGATAAAACCGTAGTTGGCCGGGTAGAACATCGGGGTGGCCATGAAACGGTCAACGAACAGGCAGTCGCTGTCTTTGTCGATTTCGTATTTGATCGGCGCGTGGTTGGCCGGAATTTCGATGGCGACGTAGATGTCGTTCGGCAGGTCTTTGCCAGCCGGAATCTTGCTGTAGCTCATTGGGCTTTGCCCCCGTTAGTTGGCCATATGACATGGCCGGATTGGCCTAAAAGTGGCGGCGATTATAGGCATATTCTGACGCCGATGCCATGCGCCAAGCGTCGTACGGTCATTCGCCCTGTGGCGAGTAGCGCGGGTCGCTGGCTTGCAGTTGGGCTAGGCGGGCCAAGGGATCCTGGCGATAAAAGCGGCTGAGTTGGGCGTACACCTGTGGATAACTATTGGCCAATAAATCCGGGGCGCTGAAGAAATATTCACTGGTGACGGCGAAGAACTCCGCCGGGTTTTCCGCAGCGTAAGGGTCTATCTCGGTCTCGGCGTCCGGGTTGGCGTCCAGTTGGCGGTTGAGGTCATCGAAGGCGCCTTGCATGACGCTGGCCCAGTCTTGCACGCGCATGTCGTGGTGCAGGGGCGGCAGGCCGTTGGCGTCGCCGTTGAGCATGTCCAGCTTGTGCGCCAGTTCGTGAATGACCAGGTTGTAGCCTTCCCATTGGCCGCTGGCGAGCACGCCGGGCCAGGCGAGGATCACCGGGCCCTGTTGCCAGGCTTCGCCGCTGTGTTCGCCGTCCCACTCGTGTTCGACGCCGCTGGCATCGCGATGGCGTTGTGGGCTGAGGAAGTCGTCGGGGTACAGCACGATCTCATGAAAGCCTTGGTACCAGTCGAGGTCGCCCAGGTTCATCAGCGGCAGTTGCGCCTGGGCGGCGAGCAGCAGGCGTTGTTCCTGGTGCAGTTCGACGCCGGGCAGGGCGGTGAGGTGTTTTTCACTGAGGAACACCACGCAGGCTTCGCGCAGCCACTGGTCTTGCTCCGGCGTGATGCCGTCGAGGAAGGTCAGGTGGTGGCGCACCCGTTGCCAGGTGTCATCGGCAATCGGGTGCTTGGCCAGCAGGCGCCGGCGACGCCAGGCGCTGAAGGACCACACGGGCAGTCAGTGCGGGTTGGCTTCGGAAGAAGTGCGGCCAAAGCGGCTGCGCACCACGCCAATAATCATCGGCACCAGGGACAGCAGGATGATGAACACCACCAGCAGCGACAGGTTCTTCTTGATAAAAGGCACGTTGCCGAAGAAGTAACCCAAGGTCACCAGGCCGCCGACCCACAGGATGGTGCCCAGTACGCTGAAGCCGAAGAAGCGCGGATACGGCATCTTGGCCACGCCCGCGACGAACGGCGCGAAGGTGCGCAGGATCGGCAGGAAGCGCGCCAGGGTCACGGTTTTGCCGCCGTGCTTGTCGTAGAAGTCGTGGGTTTTTTGCAGGTAGTCGCGGCGGAAGATTTTCGAGTTCGGGTTGCTGAACAACCGCTCGCCCGCCGTTCGTCCGATCACATAGTTGGTGCTGTCGCCGAGGATGGCCGCCAGCATCAGCAGGCCGGCCAGCAAGACTGGGTCCATACCGCCGCCGGCCGCTACGGCACCGGCGATAAACAGCAAGGAGTCGCCCGGCAGGAAGGGCATGACCACCAGGCCGGTTTCGCAAAAAATCACCAGGAACAGAATGGCGTAGATCCACGGACCGTAATTGGTTACCAGCATGTCGAGGTAAACGTCGAGATGCAGGATAAGGTCGAGCGGGTTGAAATCCATGGATGGCACCTGTGTGAATAGCCCGGCTCAGCGGGCTTGTGCGGAAGCTCAGGCAATAAGGCTACAAGTAATTGTCGCGGTTCTTACAACCCTGAAAGGTCGGCATTATACGGATTGAGAGGTGAAAAGCGTGTGGCTTTTGTAGCGGGGAGTGTCGCGAAATTGTGAAGGGGTTGGGCTTCGCCTGAGTCGCCGGATCAAGTGTGGGAGCTGGCTTGCCTGCGATGGCCATAGGTATTAACGCCACGCTGTAGCGCCAAAGGTAACCACGATGCGAAGCGAGCCGCTCTTGATCTTGATCTGCTTTTGATCTTAGGCGCCCCGTTAAACCACGCTGGCCGGAATTCGACAGGGATTTGGGGGGTAAACCGGCAGGGATGCCGGTTTAGCCGCCCCGCGCCATGGATGGCGCGTGGCGGCGGCCCCCCAAATCACTGACGGATTACGGGCACACCGAGCCTGGGCGAGGTGCCGAGTGGTGGGGCAAGAGCGCTTTGCTTACTTTCGCGCTTTTCGAAAGTGAGCCGCCGTCAGGGCGGAACCCTAGGTGGCCGTTACCGCGGCTATGGATATGTACACAATCCAACTGTGTTGGCTGTCAGGCCGTCTTCGCAGGCAAGCCAGCTCCCACATTTGGACTGCGTCGCGTCAGGTAGATAAGCGTCGGATGTCAGGCCGTCACGGGAGCAAGCTCCCTCGCCACAGGGTCAGGTAGATACCTATGCTGCGATAGCCGATACAGTATGGCTGACCCTCCGCCATCGCAGGCAAGCCAGCTCCCACAAGGAAATGGCGGTGTTTGGCTTACCGGTTTTCAGTCTTCGTTGATCGGCAGCACGTAGTTTTTGAATTCGGTGTCTTCGCGAAACCCAATCGACTCATAGGTCTTCTGCGCCACGTCGTTATCGCTGCTGGTCGATACCCGCAACCGCACCGCGTGGGTGTCCTTGGCCATTTTCTTGGCCGTGCGCATCAGGTTGTCGGCCACCAGTTGCCGACGCGCATCCTCGGCCACATAGATGTCGTTGAGGATCCACACCCGCTTGAGCGACAGCGAAGAAAAACTCGGATACAGCTGGCAAAACCCCAGCAGCCGCTTGTCGTCATCGTCGGCCAGGGCCAGGTAGATCACCGACTCCTTGCGCCGCAGGCGCTTTTCCAAAAAGGCCCGTGACGAGTCCGGGAACGGCAAGGCCCCATAGAACTCGCGGTATTTGACGAACAACGGGGTCAACAGGTCCAGGTGTTCCAGGGTCGCTTGAGTAATCCGCATGCCAGGCCTCAACTTCCAAATGGGGTATGACCACACGAGCGGCCGTGACTCGATGCTGCCTAATGACGCCAAAAAGCGCAATCGTGCCGCTATCGGTCATCCGCCGGGCTGAGCAGGAAATTGCCCTTCATCAGGTCCGGGTCGTCGGATTCCAGGGTCTGAACCTGCGCCTCATCCTTGAGATTGACCCCCGACAACTGCCGGCGACACGCCTCGCGCATCAAGTACAGCAAGCGATGGGCCGCCATGCCATAACTCAAGCCCTCCAGCCGCACATTGGAGATGCAGTTGCGATAGGCATCGGTGAGGCCGACCTTGGGGTTGTAGGTGAAATACAGGCCCAGGCTGTCCGGCGAGCTGAGCCCCGGCCGTTCGCCGATCAGGATCACCACCATCTTGGCGCCCAGTAACTGCCCGATTTCATCGGCTACCGCCACGCGGCCTTGCTCCACCAGGATCACCGGTGACAAGGACCAGCCTTCGGCGTGGGTCTGTTCTTCCAGGCGCGCCAGAAACGGCGCTGTGTGTTTATGCACCGCCAATGCCGACAGGCCATCGGCCACTACGATGGCCAAGTCCACCCCGCCGGGCTGGGCCGAAGCATAGTCGCGCAATGTTTGCGCCGACTCATCGCTCAAGCGTCGCCCCAGGTCCGGGCGTTGCAGGTACATGTGCCGGTCTGTAGCGGCGCTGTGCAACAACAGGCTGTCTCGGCCACGTTCGGCCAATTGGCGGCTGAGGCCGGTGTGATCGAAGGGCAGGTGCACCGCGTCCCGCGCCTGGGCGTGGGCAAACTGGAAGTCCAGTTGGGCGCTGGTGGGAATGCTGGTACCGGTGCGGCCCAGGGCAATACGCGCCGGGGTCAGGCGGCGCAGTTCCAGCCACGGGTTGTCAGGCAATTCTGGTTGCACAGTCGGCTCCTTCATCCCAATTGCGCCAAGGCGTGACGAAAGGCCGGTGGCAGGCTGTTACCAAAGCGCACCTTGCCATCAGCCTGCGTAAAGATGCCCATTTTCGCCAGCCACTGCTCGAACTCTGGCGCCGGTTTTAAACCCAATGTTTGCCGGGCGTACAGGGCGTCGTGAAACGAGGTGGTCTGGTAGTTGAGCATGATGTCATCGGAGCCGGGGATGCCCATGATGAAGTTGATGCCGGCCACGCCGAGCAGGGTCAGCAGGGTGTCCATGTCGTCCTGGTCGGCTTCGGCGTGGTTGGTGTAGCAGATGTCGCACCCCATGGGCACGCCGAGCAGCTTGCCGCAGAAGTGGTCTTCAAGGCCCGCGCGGATAATCTGCTTGCCGTTGTACAGGTACTCCGGGCCGATAAAACCGACCACGGTGTTCACCAGAAACGGCTTGAAGTGCCGCGCCACGGCGTAGGCACGGGTTTCACAGGTTTGCTGGTCGACGCCAAAGTGCGCATTGGCCGACAAGGCGCTGCCCTGGCCGGTTTCGAAGTACATCAGGTTCTGGCCCAGGGTGCCGCGCTTGAGGCTCAAGCCCGCGTCGTATCCTTCCTGCAGCACGTTCAGGTTGATCCCGAAACTGGCATTGGCCGCTTCGGTGCCGGCAATCGACTGAAACACCAGGTCCAGCGGTACGCCGCGGTTGATCGCTTCGATGGAGGTGGTGACGTGGGTCAGCACGCAGGCCTGGGTGGGGATTTCGTAGCGCTGGATGATCGCGTCGAGCATCTCCAGCATGGCGCAGATCGAGGCGATGCTGTCGGTGGCCGGGTTGATGCCGATCATGGCGTCGCCGTTGCCGTACAGCAGGCCGTCGAGAATGCTCGCGGCGATGCCGGCGGGTTCGTCGGTGGGGTGGTTGGGCTGCAAGCGCGTGGACAAGCGCCCGCGCAGACCCAGGGTGCCGCGAAACTGGGTGACCACGCGGATCTTCTGCGCCACCAGCACCAGGTCTTGCACGCGCATGATCTTGGACACGGCCGCGGCCATTTCCGGTGTCAGCCCTGGCGCCAAGGCGCGTAGGGCCTGTTCATCGGCCGCGTCGCTGAGCAGCCAGTCGCGCAGGCCGCCGACAGTGAGGTGGCTGACCGCTGCAAACGCCTGCTTATCGTGGGTGTCGATGATCAGCCGGGTGACTTCATCGCTTTCATAGGGAATCAATGCTTCCTGCAGGAAGTGCTTGAGCGGGATATTTGCCAGCGCCATCTGCGCCGCCACACGCTCACCGTCATTCTGCGCGGCGACACCGGCGAGGAAGTCCCCGGAGCGTGCGGGGCTGGCCTTGGCCATCACGTCCTTGAGGCTGTCGAAGCGGTAGGTTTGAGCACCCACCGCGTGGGAAAAACTTGCCATACAGTGTCTCCTTGATGACGCGAGCCTGCTGTGGGCAAGGCGCCGCGTCGAGGTTTTCGGCAGTTAGTGCAGGGCGGCCTCTGCGGCTTGGATCGCCGCGAATTCCTCTTCCGGCGTGCCTGCTACCAAGTGATGCCGGCTGTAGAAAGCAAAGTAAGCAATTAATACTCCATAGATGATCGCCGCGCCAATCACCACGCGTGGGTCTACCAAAAAGCCCGCCACCACGGCTACGCAAGCCAGCACCAGCGCCACACCCGAGGTGAAGATGCCACCGGGCGTGCGGTATGGCCGCTCCATTTTAGGGCGACGGATGCGCAGGGTGATGTGGGCGGCCATCATCAACACGTAGGAAATCGTGGCGCCAAACACCGCCACCAGAATCAGCAAGTCACCCTGGCCGGTCAGCGACAGGCCAAAGCCGATAATCCCGGGGATCACCAGTGCCAGTACTGGCGCCTTGCTTTTGTTGGTCTCGGACAATTTGCGCGGCAGGTAACCGGCACGGGACAAGGCAAAAATCTGGCGCGAATAGGCGTAGATGATCGAGAAAAAGCTCGCGATCAATCCCGCCAGCCCGACCAGGTTGACGAAGCTGCCCATCCAGGTGGAACCGCCGTAGGACAACGCCAAGGCTTCAACCAGTGGGTTGCCGGATTTGATCAGCGCATAAGTGCCCGCACCGCCCGGCGCGATCACCAGAATCAACAGGGCAAAACTGGTCAGCACCACAATGGCGCCAATCAGCCCACGCGGCAGGTCGCGCTTGGGGTTCTTGGTTTCTTCAGCGGCCAGCGGCACGCCTTCCACCGCCAGGAAAAACCAGATGGCATAAGGGATCGCGGCCCACACGCCGACGTAGCCGAACGGCAGGAAGCTGCTGGCACCCTTGGCCTCGGTCACCGGAATATCCAGCAGATTGGCGACGTTGAAGTGCGGCACCATCGACACCAGGAACACGCCCAAGGCAATCGCGGCGACGGCGGTGATCACGAACATCAACTTCAAGGCTTCACCCACACCAAAAATGTGAATGCCGATAAAGATGATGTAGAACGCCAGGTAGATCATCCAGCCGCCAATGCCGAACAACGACTCGCAATAGGCGCCGATAAACACCGCAATGGCGGCGGGCGCGATGGCATATTCGATAAGGATGGCAGTGCCGGTGAGGAATCCGCCCCAGGGGCCGAAGGCGCTGCGGGCAAAACCGTAGCCACCGCCAGCAGTGGGAATCATGGAAGACAATTCGGCCAGGGAAAAGCACATGCACAGGTACATGGTGGCCATCAGCAAAGTGGCGAGGAACATGCCGCCCCAGCCGCCCTGGGCCAGGCCAAAGTTCCAGCCGGCGTAATCGCCGGAGATGACATAGGCGACGCCAAGGCCAACCAGTAATACCCAGCCGGCGGCGCCTTTTTTCAGTTCGCGTTGTTGAAAATAATCGGTGCCGACGTTTTCGAAGTCGACAGAAGAACCAGTGGGTTCGCTAGGCATGGGAAGTACCTTCCATTCTTATTGTTTTTGACTCGGCATCTGTGTGCCGAACGAGGTAGCAATTGCGTGTGATATCAAATGTGGGAGCTGGCTTGCCTGCTACCCCTTATTTGGCTGATACACGCCGCTAATGTAGGAGCGAGCTTGCTCGCGAAAAACTTGCGAGCGCCTCGGGGAGTCAGGCTGCTCGCGTTATCGTTAACGTTCTTCGCGAGCAAGCTCGCTCCTACAGTGACGGTTGTTGCCTTGGTGGGGTTAGAAAAAGCCCAGCGGATTAATGTCGTAGCTCACCAGCAAGTTCTTGGTCTGCTGGTAGTGATCCAACATCATCTTGTGGGTTTCACGGCCCACGCCAGACTTCTTGTAACCGCCAAACGCGGCATGCGCCGGGTACAGGTGGTAGCAGTTGGTCCACACGCGGCCGGCCTTGATTGCCCGGCCCATGCGGTAGGCGCGGTTGATGTCGCGGGTCCACAGGCCAGCGCCCAGGCCGAACTCGGTGTCGTTGGCAATCGCCAGGGCTTCGGCTTCATCCTTGAAGGTGGTGATGCTCACCACCGGGCCGAAGATTTCTTCCTGGAACACACGCATGTCGTTGGTGCCCTTGAGCAGGGTCGGCTGGATGTAATAACCGGTGGCCAGGTCGCCCGTGAGCTTCTCGACCTTGCCGCCGGTGAGCAATTGCGCGCCTTCGCCCTTGGCGATTTCCAGGTAGGACAGGATCTTGTCGAACTGCTGCTCGGACGCTTGGGCGCCGACCATGGTGTCGGTGTCCAGCGGGTCACCACGCTTGATCGACTCGACCTTTTTCATCACCACTTTCATGAAGTCGTCGTAGATCGACTCTTCCACCAGTGCACGGGAAGGGCAGGTGCACACTTCACCCTGGTTGAAGAACGCCAGCACCAGGCCTTCGGCGGCTTTTTCGATAAATTGAGGTTCGGCTTTCATGATGTCGGCGAAGAAGATGTTCGGCGACTTGCCGCCCAGCTCAACCGTGGACGGAATAATGTTCTCGGCCGCCGCATGCATGATGTGCGAGCCCACAGGCGTTGAGCCGGTGAACGCGATCTTGGCGATGCGCTTGCTGGTGGCGAGGGCTTCGCCGGCTTCCTTGCCAAAACCGTGCACCACGTTCAGCACGCCTGGCGGCAGCAGGTCGCCGATCAGTTCCATCAGCACGCTGATGCCCAGCGGCGTTTGCTCGGCGGGTTTGAGCACCACGCAGTTGCCGGCGGCCAGGGCTGGCGCGAGTTTCCACGCGGCCATCAGCAGCGGGAAGTTCCAGGGGATGATCTGGCCGACCACGCCCAGCGGCTCGTGGAAGTGGTAGGCGGCGGTGAGTTCGTTGATTTCGGCGCTGCTGCCTTCCTGGGCGCGGATGCAGCCGGCGAAGTAGCGGAAGTGGTCGGCGGCCAGGGGGATGTCGGCGTTGAGGGTTTCACGCACGGCCTTGCCGTTGTCCCAGGTTTCGGTGATGGCCAGCAGCTCGAGGTTTTGCTCGATGCGGTCGGCGATTTTCAGCAGCACCAGCGAGCGGTCCTGGGCCGAGGTTTTGCCCCAGGCATCGGCGGCTGCGTGAGCGGCGTCCAGCGCCTTGTCGATGTCTTTGGCGGTGGAGCGCGGGAAGTCGGCAATCGGCTTGCCGTTGACCGGCGAGGTGTTGGAGAAGTAGTTGCCATCGACCGGCGCCACGAACTCGCCGCCGATGTAGTTGCCGTACTTGGCCTTGAACGAAACGATGGCGCCTTCAGTACCGGGGTGTGCATAACGCATGGTGGGCATCTCCTGCTTTTATGTTTATTGGAGTACAGCGCGGCAAGCGCGTTATAAAGCGTAGAGCAAAGGTTGGGCCACTGCTGTGCGGGCCCGCAAAATCAAGGGGTTGGGCTTTGTTGCAAGGCGTTGCCGTGACAGGGGCGATACAGGCAGGTGACAGTTTGTGCCACAAACGGTACAGCCTGTGACCGGTGGGTCGGGCCGGGATTGCAATGGCCGGATGGCTGGGGGATGCTGGGCGTTCTCACGCAGGGAGAATAATAAGAACATGCATAACGATCATTTCAGTCGCCATGCCCAGCAAGTCTTGACCGTCACCCGGGGCCAAGAGCTTTCCCAGGGGCCTGGCAGCGACCCGTCCATCGCCCGCTCCTGGCTGCGCTGCGTGGAGGACTACCACCTCGACCCGGCGCTGACCATCGCGCCCACCGTGCTCGAACACGGGCGCCTGCTGGAAAGTCGCGAACGCCTGCGCCAAGTGCTGCACATCGCCGGCAGCGAAATGAACAGCCTGCATCAACAGCTTTCCGGCGCCGGTCATGCGGTGCTGCTCACCGATGCGCGCGGGGTGATCCTCAACTGTGTCACCGCGCCGTCGGAGCGCAAGATCTTCGAGCGCGCTGGCTTATGGCTGGGCGCTGACTGGAGCGAAGCCTGCGAAGGCACCAACGGTATCGGCACCTGCCTGGTGGAACGGCAGTCGTTGACGATCCACCGTGACGAACACTTTCGCGGCCGCCATACCGGGCTGACCTGTTCGGCCAGCCCGGTGTTCGACCCTCACGGTGAATTGCTGGCGGTACTGGATGTGTCCTCGGCCCGCGAAGCCGTGTCGCGCCAGAGCCAGTTCCACACCATGGCGCTGGTGAACCTGTCGGCCAAGATGATCGAAAGTTGCTATTTCCTGCGCCACTTCGAACATCACTGGCTGTTGCGTTTTCACCTGCAGGCCGAGTCGGTCGGGTTGTTCAGCGAGGGCTTGCTGGCGTTCGATGGCGAAGGGCGCATTTGTGCGGTCAACCAGAGCGCCCTGAACCTGTTGGGGCAGTTGCGCGGCGGTTTGGTGGGCCAGCCGGTGGAAGCGTTTTTCGACTGTTCCCTGGATCAGTTGCTGGGGCGGGCCAGCGCGAACGCCACGGCCAGTTGGCCGCTGCGCACCCGCGAGGGTCGGCCTCTGTTTGCAGCGCTGCGAGGCCAGCCGCGCAGTGTGCCGGCCCCTATCATCAAGCCGCAGGCGCCACGGCCTTTGGGTATTTGCCTGGGCGACCCGGCGTTGCAAAATGAGCTGCGCAAGGCCTCGCGAGTTTTCGAGCGCGACGTGCCCTTGCTGATCAACGGTGAAACCGGCTGTGGTAAAGAAGCCTTCGCCAAGGCCGTGCACCAGACTAGCCTGCGGGGCGACAAGGCCTTTGTCGCGCTGAACTGTGCGGCGATTCCAGAAAACCTGATCGAGAGCGAATTGTTTGGCTATCGCGCCGGCAGTTTTACTGGCGCCCTTAAAGAAGGTATGCGCGGCAAGCTGCAACAGGCCGATGGCGGTACGCTGTTTCTCGACGAAATCGGCGACATGCCCCTGGCGCTGCAAACCCGCCTGTTAAGGGTGCTGGAAGACCGCCTGGTGGTGCCTATCGGTGGTGAACCCCAAGCCGTGAACGTGCGCATCATCAGCGCCACGCACCGCAATTTGCTGGAGCGTGTGGCCGATGGCAGCTTTCGCGAAGACCTGTATTACCGCTTGAACGGCTTGGAAGTGGCCCTGCCGCCGTTGCGCGAACGCACTGACAAGTCGCAACTGTTGGACTTCCTCCTGGCCCAAGAGGCGGGCACCGAGCAGGTGAGGCTCGACGAGTCGGCGCGCCAGGCCCTGTTGGCATTCCCCTGGCCCGGCAACCTGCGGCAGATGCGTACCGTGTTGCGCACGGTGGTGGCGCTCTGTGAGGGCGGGCGAGTCGGTCTTGAAGACTTGCCGGCGCTGATTCGACAGGCGCGGCCCCAAGGGGAGAGGGTGGATGCGCCGTGCGCCTCGCCGCTGGAGAGCGCCGAGCGCCAGGCATTACTCGATGCGTTGGCGCAGCAGCGCTGGCATATGAGCCATGTGGCTGAACAGTTGGGCGTCAGTCGCAATACGCTGTACCGCAAGTTACGCAAACATGGGATTTCACGGGAGGTTATGCATTAGGGGCGCGACAGTTGTCGGAATAACTCAGTTATTGCGGACTATTCGTTTTTTGTCCCACGTGATTTAAGGTTTTTTATCGCTCTACGCACTCACGTCGTCCCGGAACGTGGCGCGTTGTTTTAAGCACTGATGGAATAAGGGCAGAGCATCACTTGCCCTTAAACACCGTTGTTTGAAACTTCTAGGGTGACAACACATGAATATTACAAGTCCAATAACGACTCCTGTGCCACAACTCCCTGTTCAACTTGATGTTACGCCCGCGCCTGCACCGCAGCCCTTGATGGCGGGCTGGGGCGAACCGATGCACCCCCTTGAGCCTGAGCCTGGCACGCAGTTGTCTGAGCCGGAGGCAGATCAAACGCCGAAGGTGCGCGTCAAGCGTGGAATCTTCGGGCGGCGGTTCGGGGGAGGGTCCAGGCCCACACCGCCCGTGTCTCCCCCGCCGTCGCCCAGGGTACCGCCGGCCCCGGTCAGTCCCACGCCTACCCGGCCCCAAACCGCGACGGGAGGGAAAAAACCGACGACAACCCACGACACCTCTGGCACCAGTGTGACCGCGGGCAGTTCAGGCCAGTCGACGGCCAGTAGGCTCAAGGACGCGCTGACCAAGGGGCCTCAGACGCCCCCTCTCGGTGGCACCACCCCCGTGAAACCGGCGGAATCGCCCAAGGTCAGTGTGGCCGATGTCACTCAGCGGCTGTTGGATGCCGACAGGCTGGTCAAGTCGGGCGTTATTTCTACATCGCCCTCTACCGGCAAGATGGTCAAGGACGCGTTCATCAACGCAGGCATCAATGGCATGGTCAGCGCGCCGATCAATGTGGGCGCCTATGCCGGGTCCGTGGCTGCGGGGGAAGCGATCAAGGGCCAATACGTACCGTCGCCGGTGCCGGCTCCGCCACCGCATTTGCCTGGCGGTGTGCAAGCCGGTCAGAAGCCAGCGCCGCCAGTCGTTACGCCACCCACACCCGATGAGCCTGCGCCTGGGGCCACACGCCATCTGGATCGCGTAGAAAAGGTGCTGCTGGAGTTTGCCAATCTCATCATCACGCTGGCGGGAAACACCGGAGACCGGCTTGTCATGGACGACGCCTGGCCCAAGGAGCGCGGGGCACGCATGAGTAACCTTGAGCAGTTACTGGACGTTTCAGAAACCCATATGAAACAAATTGCCGAGGACAACGAGCTGATTTTCAAACCTCACATCGAGTCACAAACGTCCCCTGGTACCGGTGGCCGCTTAGGCGTGATCGAGCGTCGGTACCATGCCTTGAAAAAAACCGCTGACCGAATCATGACCTTGAAAGGCGCTGAGCTTAACAACGCGGGCACCACGGTTTAAGTCATCCCTTTTGCCCGCCGGATCCTACCGGCGGGCGTTTCGCCCTCAGCTAATGCGTGCGAACTTTCCCACCCTACGCTAACCTGCCTCGATGTTTACGAGGTCGACTATGCACATTCATATTCTGGGTATCTGCGGTACGTTCATGGGTTCGATGGCGGTTCTGGCCAAAGAGCTGGGCCATCACGTAACAGGCTCCGATGCCAATGTTTATCCACCCATGAGCACGCAGCTACAGGCGCAAGGGATTGAGCTGACGCAAGGCTACGACCCTTCGCAATTCGACCCGGTGCCGGACCTGGTCGTCATCGGCAACGCTATGTCGCGCGGCAACCCGGCGGTGGAATACGTACTGAACAAAGGCTTGCCTTACGTCTCCGGCCCCCAGTGGCTGGCCGACCACGTGCTGCAAGGCCGTTGGGTCCTGGCAGTGGCGGGTACCCACGGCAAGACCACCACCAGCAGCATGCTCGCATGGGTGCTGGAGCATGCGGGCATGAGCCCGGGCTTCCTGATTGGCGGTGTGCCGCAGAACTTCTCGGTGTCGGCGCGCCTGGGTGAGACACCGTTTTTTGTGATCGAGGCCGATGAGTACGACAGCGCCTTTTTCGACAAGCGCTCCAAGTTCGTCCACTACCGCCCGCGCACGGCGATCCTGAATAACCTTGAGTTCGATCACGCAGATATCTTCCCCGATCTGCCGGCGATTGAGCGGCAGTTCCACCACTTGGTGCGCACCATTCCCAGCGAAGGCCTGGTCATTCATCCCACCACTGAGCCTGCGTTGCAGCGTGTGATCGATATGGGCTGCTGGACCCCGGTGCAAACCACCGGCGCGGGCGGGCAGTGGCAGGCCAGGTTGCTCAGCGATGACGGTTCGCGGTTTGAAGTGCTGTTCGAAGGCCAGGCCCAAGGCATCGTCGATTGGGGCATGACTGGCCAGCACAACGTGGCTAATGCCTTGGTGAGCCTGGCTGCCGCCCGGCATGTTGGCGTGGTGCCAGCCATGGGCATTGCCGCCTTGAGCGCCTTCAAGAGCGTGAAGCGGCGTATGGAGAAAGTCGCCGACGTGAATGGGATTACCATTTACGACGACTTTGCCCACCACCCAACCGCAATTGCCACCACCCTCGATGGCCTGCGCAAGCGCGTCGGCGATGCGCAGATCATCGCCATCGTCGAACCGCGTTCCAACTCCATGAAGCTCGGCGCGCACCGTGATGGCCTGCCCGAAAGCGTCAACGATGCCGACCAGGTGGTGTGGTATGCGCCAGCCAACCTCGGCTGGGATTTGCCGGGCATTGCTGCGCTGTGCACCATACCTTCGAAGGTTTGCGATTCGCTGGAAGGCATCATTGAGCAGGTGAAGTCCTTGGCCCAGCCCGGCACCCACGTGGTGGTCATGAGCAACGGCGGCTTCGGCGGTCTGCACGGCAAGCTGGCCGAGGCACTGAAATGAGCGGGCCGGAGCGCATTACCCTGGCGATGACCGGCGCATCCGGTGCGCCCTACGGCCTGCGCCTGCTCGATTGCCTGGTGCGTGAAGACCGTGAAGTGCATTTTCTGATCTCCAAGGCGGCGCAGTTGGTGCTGGCGACCGAGACTGATGTCGCGCTGCCTTCCAAAGTGCAGACGATGCAGGCGTTCCTCACCGAGTACACCGGTGCGGCGGCGGGGCAGATCAAGGTCTACGGCAAAGAAGACTGGATGTCGCCGGTAGCTTCGGGCTCCGGTGCGCCGGCGGCCATGGTGGTGGTGCCATGCTCCACCGGTACCTTGTCGGCGATTGCCACGGGTGCCTGCAACAACCTGATCGAACGGGCGGCGGACGTGACCTTGAAGGAGCGCCGCCAATTGATCCTGGTGCCGCGCGAAGCACCGTATTCGAGCATTCACCTGGAGCACATGCTCAAGTTGTCGAACATGGGCGTGACCATTTTGCCGGCGTCGCCCGGCTTTTATCACCAGCCGCAGACCATCGATGACCTGGTGGATTTTGTGGTGGCACGCATTCTCAACCTGTTGAACATTCCCCAGGACATGCTGCCGCGTTGGGGTGAGCACCATCTGGGCGGCGATGAATAAAGCGCTGCTGCTGGTGATGGCGCTGCAACTTACCGGCTGCGCCACGGCGCGCACGCTGGATGCGGCGCAACCGGGCGCGCCGGTGGTGTATGCCGGCACGCGGCTGGATCTGTACGCGATCAATGGTGGCTGTTGCGCCAAGGACCGCTTTGGCGCCGAGGCGCCGAGCTATCCACAGCTCGACCTGCCGGCCAGTGCGCTGTTCGATACCTTGTTGTTGCCACTGTCGGTGTTGACGGTGCTGGGGGTGGGCTTCAACGCCACGGGCGGGCTGTAAGACAGTGGCTGCCTGGGCCGGCCCCGGCGGCCAGCGCATATCTACCTGACGCCCCGCGATCCAAATGTGGGAGCGGGCTTGCTCGCGAAGGCGGCCTGGCAGTCAACACAGCTGGATTGTGTACATATCCATTGCTGCGGTAACGGCCACCTAGGGTTCCGCTCTGACAGCGGGTCACTTTTGGAAGGACCCAAAAGTAACCAAAAGGTCCTCGCCCCACCACTCGGCACCTCGCCTAGGCTCGGTGTGCCCGAACGCAGGCTTGAATCCGTGGGCCGCCGCCACGCGCCATCCATGGCGCGGGGCGGCTAACCCGGCGTCCTGCCGGGTTGCCCACGAATTCAAGCCTGCGTTCGGCCAGCGTGGTTTAACGGGGCGCCTGAGATCAAGATCACAAGCAGATCAAGAGCAAGAGCGGCTCGCTTCGCATCGTGGTTAGCGTTGAGCGCTACTGCGTTATTTAGATACCGATGCTGCGATGAGGCCAGTACGAGCCCTGCATCATTACTTGCCGAGCTTGCGCAACTCGTCCGACTCCACCACTCGCACGCCATCCTGTTCTTCCAGCGCCAGGCGCCACATGGCGCGGGCCAGTTCGCAGACTTCAATACCGTGGTACTTGCCCGGAATAAGCCGTGACAAAGGCCCGGCCAACTGCTCGGCCAGGCGCGGTTCCAGTCGTTCGCCCAGCAGCAGCGACGGACGTACGATGGTCAACTGCGGCCAGTCTTGCGCTCGTAGCGCCAGTTCCATTTCTCCCTTGACCCGGTTGTAGAACACCGAGGATTTCGGGTCGGCGCCAATCGCACTGATCACGATCAGGTGCCGCGCGCCCAGTTCCCGTGCGCGCTTGGCGAAGGCCACTACCATGTCCAGGTCGACCGCACGGAACGCCGCTTCCGAGCCAGCTTTTTTGATCGTGGTGCCCAGGCAGCAGAAGGCGATATCCACGCGGCCGCTCAGTTGCGGCAGGAACACCGCCGGGTCGCCCACCGGGTTTTCCAGGCGTGGATGTTCAGCCAATGGTTTGCGGCTGGGTGCCAGCACGCGGGTCACGGTGGGTTCGTTGAGCAGGCGGTCGAGCAGGTGTTCGCCCGTGAGGCCGGAAGCCCCGGCCAGCAAGATATGCTGCGGTGTCAGGTACATGGTGTTTCCCCCTTGTTACACGTTACAGCTTAGTTGCCTTTGGCTTCCTTGCTATTCATTGAGACGCTTTCGAGCGCCTTTCGTGCCTGCTGTTTACGTAATAATTGCCAATGAGCGATCACGCCTTTAGGCGCCCAGATCTGCGGTTCGGAGGCTTCGAAATTGTCCGCCTGTTCGCGTTCGGCCACGTGCAGTTGTGCCAGTTTGAAGGCGTGTTGCAAATCATCCGTTTGGTTGAAGGCTTGTGCGAAAAGGGCATCGCCGAAGTAGGTGAAGTCTGCTTCTTCCGAGCAGCCGAACGACACGCGGTCTGCACGGGAGGCGGTCATGATCAGGGTGCGCTCATCTTTGAGCGCCGGTATGAAGCCGCCGGAGTAACAGGCGGAGATCACGATGACCTTGTCACGGTTTTTCAGTGGTGCGAGCACGGCCGCCAGTTCATCGGCGGGCAGGTCGGCCAGTTCCATGCGCGGTTGGTCGAGCACCAGTTCATGCTCATGGGTGCCATGGCTGGTCATGTAAATGAACACCAGGTCTTCCGGCCCGGTGCGTTCGGCCAGGGTTTGCACGGAGCGGCGCAGGCTTTCGCGGGTGGCCAGGGGGCGGTCGGCGATATGGTCGCGGTGGTTGACCAGGCGCACTTGCCCGCGCGCGCCGAAGCGGGTAGCGAGCAGGTTGCTGACGTAATCGGCTTCGCGCAGGAACACGCTTTGTTTGCCGTCACCGGCCAGCACCAGAGTGTACAGCTCCACGGCCGGGGTGGACGCGGGCACGGCTGCCAGGGCGTCATCGAGCAAGCGGCCTTGGGCCAGTATGCCGGTCTCCAGTGGGTCGGGCAGCAGCGTGCCCTCGGCGTCGCGCACGCGCAGGCCGTTGACCCAGGTGCCGGACTGCACGGTGCCGTCGGTGAGCACCAGGGTGCCACGGCCTTGATAGTTGTCGCTGTCGAAACCTCCGATATAGAAACTGCCATCGGTGAGGTTCAGACGCCCTTCGCCGGTAAAGCGCCAGTCACTGAACTGGCCGACATAGTGGCTGCCATCGACGCCGATCAGTTCGCCTTTGCCGGTCAGCGCGCCTTCCTTGAACTGGCCGATCCATACATCGCCGTCGGCGTTCTCGTAGCGACCTTTACCGTTGAGCTGGTTCTGCTTGAACTGGCCGACATAGATATCGCCTTCGGCGCTATTAAAAGTGCCATTGCCTTCCAGTTGGCCATCGACAAAGCGGCCGCTGAACTGGTTGCCGCTGTCGTCATTGCGCTGGCCTTCGCCATTGGGCTTGCCGTGGGCGAACTGGCCCTGGTACTGGCTGCCGTCGGCCAGTTCCAGGCGGCCCAGGCCTGAGTACTGGTCGTCCTGGAATTCGCCGCGATAAGTCATCTGCCCCTCTTTGAGGGTGCCTTCGCCGTTGCGTCGACCGTTCTTGAAGCCGCCCACGTAGCTGCTGCCCGAAGTGGTCAGGCTGCCCTGGCCATCAAACAGGCCCTGCTTGAATTCGCCTTTATAGACTTCGCCATTGCTGCCGTGCCATTCGCCCTGGCCGTGCCACTGGCCTTTGTCGAACTGGCCGGCGTACCAGCTGCCATTGGGGTAGTCCACGCGGCCTTGGCCTTGCAGCAAACCGTTGACCACATCGCCACGGTAGCGGCCGCCATCGGGCAGGCGCGCATCGGGCGGCAACAGCGATTCGCCGTCTCCGCAAGCGGTGAGCAACAGGGCAAGGGCAAGGGGAGCGAGTGGGCGCATAGCGGGATCCGGATAATTGAGCGCCGAGTATGCCGTAGCCGGGGTGCCGAACCTAGTGGTCTATGCGCAGGATCCATCACCTGTAGGAGCGGGCTTGCCCGCGAAAAACTCACAGGCGCCGCATTTGTTCAGCCAGCACGCGTTATCGATGACGACCTTCGCGAGCAAGCTCGCTCCTACCGTGGGGGTGTGGTGGTTATACGAAGCACAGTGACAGCGACTCGGCGATGTAGGCCGGCTTCTCCTGGCCTTCGATTTCCAGGGTGGCGGTGGCCTTGAACAGCCATTGGCCGGGTTTCTTCTCGGTGACGTCAGTGAGGGTGACGTTCAGGCGCACCTTGGAATTCACTTTCACCGGCTGGATAAAGCGCACGCTGTCCAGGCCGTAGTTGACGGCCATCTTCAAGCCTTCGGGCATGATCAGGATGTCTTCCATCAGCTTGGGCATCAGCGACAGCGACAGAAACCCGTGGGCGATGGTGCTGCCGAACGGGGTTTGCGCCGCCTTGACCGGGTCGACGTGGATGAACTGATGATCGCCGGTGGCTTCTGCGAACAGGTTGATACGCGCCTGGTCGATGGTGAGCCATTCGGAACGTCCCAGTTCCTTGCCGACGTAATCTTTGAGCTGCGCTACGGGTACATAGGGCATTGCGTCTCTCCTTGGTTCATCATTTTTGCCCATCGGTAACGGGCGTTTTTATCGGTGACAGAGAACCAATGTAGATCATCATGGGCAATCAGCCCGGTCAACCCAAGATGCTTTTGGCGAATGCCGGAGCATAGGTCGGGCATGCTTATAATGCGCGCGAGCGTTGAGGGGGAGAGAGCGGGATGCTGTTACGTGGCCTGACCTGGCTGGTGCTGTTTCAATTGATCGGCACCGCGATCAATCATTTGCTGGTGCCGGTGTTGCCGGGGCCGATCATCGGCTTGTTGCTGATGCTGGGCTTTCTGGTCTGGCGCGGTGAAGTCGGCGAGCCCCTGAGCCTGGCGGCCGGCAGCCTGTTGCGTTACCTGCCGCTGCTGCTGGTGCCGCCGGCCGTGGGGGTGATGGTGTACGCCAAGGACATCGTGGCGGATTTCTGGGCCATCGTT
Organism: Pseudomonas sp. FDAARGOS_380; assembly: GCF_002591235.1. Lineage (NCBI taxonomy): Bacteria > Pseudomonadati > Pseudomonadota > Gammaproteobacteria > Pseudomonadales > Pseudomonadaceae > Pseudomonas > Pseudomonas sp. FDAARGOS_380. Next base: position 2,674,494 of record NZ_CP023969.1, read on the forward strand.
GGGGCGTTGGTGTTGTCGCTGGTGATCGCCATGGGCTTTGTCGGTGTGCTGATGCAGCAGATGGTCAAGCGCAAGGAGAAGGACCAATGATCCTCGACTGGCAGGGCGCCTGGACGGCGGTCATTCATCACCCGCTGTTCGGTATCGGTATCACCCTGGGCGCTTATCAATTGGTGCTGGCGGGGTTCGAGAAAACCCGCTGGATCTTCCTGCAGCCGGTGCTGGTGTCGATGTTGCTGGTGATCGGCGTGCTGCTCACCTGCGGCCTGAGCTACGCCGAATACCGTAAGAGCACCGAGATCATGGGCATCCTGCTGGGGCCTGCGACCGTGGCCCTGGCGGTGCCGCTTTATCTGAACCTGCGACGGATTCGCCAATTGTTCTGGCCGATTTTTACTACGCTGGTGGTAGGCGGGGTGTTGGCCACCGGCCTTTGTGTGGCGTTGGGGTGGTGGTTTGGTGCCGAACACAGAGTGTTGATGACCATGGCGCCCAAATCAGTGACCTCGCCGATTGCCATGTTGGTGGCCGAGCAGATCGGCGGCGTGGCGGCCTTGGCAGCGGTGTTTGTGTTGATCACTGGGGTGGTCGGCGCAATGATCGGCCCAGCGCTCTTGACGCGCCTGGGTGTACGCAGCCCCGAAGCGCGCGGCATGGCTTTGGGCATGACCGCCCACGCCGTCGGTACTTCGGTGGCCTTGCAGGAAAGCGAAGAGTGCGGCGCCTTTGCGGCGCTGGCCATGAGTTTGATGGGCGTGGCTACGGCGGTGTTCCTGCCGTTGGCGGTGTCGGTCATTGTTTAAACCAGGTTTTAAGGAAACCGTTATGAGTCTGGCGCTATTCCCCCTCAACACTGTGCTGTTCCCGGGCTGCACCCTCGACTTGCAGATATTCGAGGCGCGCTACCTGGACATGATCGGCCGTTGCATGAAAAAGGGCGAAGGCTTTGGTGTGGTGTGCATCCTGGATGGCTCAGAGGTGGGCATGGCCCCTGACGGTTATGCGCTTGTCGGTTGTGAAGCGCTGATTCGTGACTTCAAACAGCAGGACAACGGCCTGCTGGGCATTCGCGTCGAAGGGGGGCGTCGTTTCCGCGTGCATGAGACCGACGTACAGAAAGACCAATTGCTGGTGGCCGACGTGCAATGGTTGCAAGAGTTGCCGGACCCGCCACTGGGCGAAGAAGACGCCGACTTGCTGGCGTTGCTTGAGGCCCTGGCCGAGCACCCGATGGTGGCTTCGCTGGACATGGGCGGTGACGTCGAAGGCCAGCAAGCCCTGGGCAACCGGTTGGCCTATCTGCTGCCGTTTACCGAGGCCGACAAGATCGACTTGCTGCAACTGGACGACCCACAGCAACGGCTGGATGCGATCCAGATGTTGCTCGATGAACTGCAGGGCGAGCTGTTCACCTGAGGTTCGGATTTGCCTGACAGAGCTTTCAGACTTTGCTCGGTCGTCTCCACTGCGTCGCCTGCACTATTTTCCGATCACACAACAATGATCGGAGATAACCATGATTCGGCTGACACCCTCGGAACAAGTCGCGTGGGACGCTTATTTCGTCAGCGTGACCACGCAATTACTCCAGCAGCAAGCCTCGCGGGGCGCGGAGTACATCGCCGAGCGCGCCGCCGAAGTGGCCGATGAGATGCTGCTGGAGCGCCGCGAACGTTGCGTTGAACGGCGCAGCGCCTCCGTGGACTGGATCGGCCCGGCCAAGGGTCAGTAGGCGTACCTGAGCAGGGCGTGGGGCGTGCCGGTAAAGGCGATAAAACCGAGCACAGCCACCACGGCGGGCAGCACCAGCCACCAGGCTTTTTGCGACATGGCTGGTAATGGGCTGCGGTACTGGATGGCCGTCAGGCTGAACGCACACACGGTCATCGCCAGCAAGGTGCCGGCCAGGATGTCCGTGGGCCAATGAGCCCCCAGGTACACCCGCGACAAGGCAATGAACGCCGCGGGAATGCAGCCCAGCAGCATCCAGGTCAGGCGCAGCCGCGTGGGTTGGCCGCGACCGGCCAATACCGCGAGCGCCAGGAAGAAGGCAAAGGCACCGGAGGCATGGCCGCTGGGCATGCTGAAGCTGGTCAGCGGGTCGGTGAGGATTTCCGGGCGGCCACGGGCAAAGAACAGCTTGGTGCCGGTGTTGATCACTGCCGCGCCGGCGAGGGTGGCGCCGACAAACACGGCATGGCGCCATTGCCGTGCCAGCAGCAACAGGCCAGTGAACACGGCGCTGGCGAAAAACATCTTCTTGAACTCACCCAGTTGGGTGACACGCACCATCACTTCGTCCAGCCACGGGCTGCGATGTTCCTGCACCAGGGCGCTCAGGCCTTGGTCGAAGTCATTGAGGTGGGGGTAGCCGATAAACAGCGCGATCAACAACACCAGGCTGGCGCAACCGATCCACAAGGTGGCGCGCCGATGCCCACGCCAACTGCTGTTCAAACTCAGCCCCAGCAGCACCGCGAGGCACGCCGCGATAATCGCCGCTTCCGGCCAGAAACCTTCCGGCAACGGCAGGCGGAACGCGGCGCCGGCGGCCCAGCCCGGCAGCAGATAGGCCACGGTCCAGCCTGCTGCGGCAATGATGCTCACGGCGGCGAAGCGCGGGAAGGGCATGTCGCACATACCCGCGACCATGGGCAGCATGGGACGCAATGGCCCGATGAAACGCCCGACCAACAGGCTGGCAATCCCGTACTTGTGGAAGTAGGTTTCTGCGCCGTTCATCCATTCAGGATGCTGGCGCAGGCCGGGCAGGCGCCGGATGTTCTGATGGAAATGGCGGCCCAGGTAATAGGAGGCGCCGTCGCCCAACAAGCCGCCGAGGAAGCCCAGCAGCAGGGTTTCACTCAACGACAGCGCGCCGCTGCCGGCCAACGCGGCGATTGCAAACAGCAACACCGTGCCTGGCACGATCAGCCCGGCAATCGCCAGGCACTCCACGCACGCGACGATAAACACCGCCGCTGCCAGCCATTGTGGGTTGAGGGTCAACCAGCCGGTGATGCTATCGAGCCATTGGCCCATACAATCCACTCCATGCATACATATTCAAAAACACTGAAGATTCAGTTGTGGGAGCTGGCTTGCCTGCGATGGCGGCGGCATGGCCAGCATTGAAGTTGCCTGACCCACCGCTATCGCAGGCAAGCCAGCTCCCACATGGGATGTGTCGCGGGTTAAATCAAAAAATAATCCCGGCCTTCGACCTGCCCCCGACGCAGCGGGTTCCGCGTGCAATAAGGCGCATAGCCAGCATCGACGAAGCGGTACATCAAATGCTCATCGCGCCCACTGGGGATGCCCAGGCGCGTGGTCTGGATAATCTGCGTGGGCACCTGGCCCACGTCTTCGACATACAGCAGTTCCTGATCGAAGCGCTTGGCGTCCCACATCGGCACTTTCAGGCCCAGTGCCTTGCACAGCAGCGTCTGGCCCGCACACAGCTTTTGCGAGGGGCGTGGGCTGCCGTCGGGGTTGGGGTTGTTCAACAGCATCTGCGCCAGGCTCGCCGCGCCGGAAATGTCATCGACCCAGGGATAGGCCGATTTGATCAGCACGGCATTGCCCGGGCCGTGGGCGCTGAAGTTCAGCGAATCACCGCCACGGGCGTAATACATGTAGATATGGCCACCATCCAGAAACAAAGCCTTACGCTTTTCTGTGTAGCCGAGTGAGGCGTGGCTGCCTTTTTCGGCCACGTAATAGGCTTCGGTTTCAATAATTCGCGCCGAAAGCCAGAGATCGCCCACGCGATGGCGAATGACTTTTCCGAGTAATTGGCGCGCAAGCAGTTGCGCGTCGCGGTCGAAGAAGCTATCGGGCAGGGGGCTGGCGGGGAGTTGGGGCGAAAAGTCGGGCATGGCGGTCAAGGGTTGATAAGGCTAAATGTGACCGAATCATAACAACTCTCACCTTAATTACGCCTGAACCTGGGGTTTTTACAGTTCATTTCGACCATCCGCCCCTCACCGCTGTCAGTCGGGCGGCGTCACAGCTATAATCTGCCGCTTTCCTCTTTGCCAAGACTCCCTGACCATGACTGAGTCCGTTCTTGACTACATGACCCGCCTGGGTCGCGCTGCCCGGCAGGCCTCGCGGTTGATCGCCCGTGCGAGCACTGCGCAGAAGAACCGTGCGCTGCTGGCGGCTGCCGATGCTCTGGATGCTTCGCGCTCCGAGCTGACTGCCGCCAACGAGCTGGACCTGGCCAATGGGCGCGCTAATGGCCTGGAGCCAGCCCTGCTGGACCGCCTGGCGATGACCCCGGCGCGTATCGACGACATGATCGAAGGCTTGCGTCAGGTAGCCAAGCTGCCTGACCCCATCGGTGAAATTCGCGACATGCGTTACCTGCCGTCCGGCATTCAGGTAGGCAAGATGCGCGTGCCCCTGGGCGTGATCGGCATCATCTATGAGTCGCGCCCGAACGTGACCATCGACGCCGCGAGCCTGTGCCTGAAGTCGGGCAACGCCACCATCCTGCGTGGCGGCTCCGAGGCGATCAATTCCAACCGCGCCATCGCCGGCTGCATCCAGCAGGGCCTGGCCGTGGCCGAGTTACCGGCCGAAGTGGTGCAAGTGGTGGAAACCACCGACCGTGCCGCCGTGGGCGCGCTGATCACCATGCCGGAATTCGTCGACGTGATCGTACCGCGAGGTGGCAAGAGCCTGATCGAGCGCGTCAGCCGCGATGCCAAGGTGCCCGTTATCAAGCACCTGGACGGCGTCTGCCATGTGTTCATCGACATCGCCGCCGACCTCGACAAGGCGATTCGCATCGCCGACAACGCCAAGACCCACCGCTACGCGCCGTGCAACACCATGGAAACCCTGCTGGTGCACGCCGGCATTGCCGAGCGCGTGCTGCCGCCGCTGGCTGCCATCTACCGTGACAAGTCGGTAGAACTGCGTGGTTGCGAGCGCACCCGGGCGTTGCTGGGCGCGGACGTCATCGAGGCGACCGAGCAGGACTGGTACACCGAGTACACGGCCCCGATCCTGTCGATCCGCATCGTCGACGATCTGGACCAGGCCATCGAACACATCAATACCTATGGCTCCAAGCACACCGACGCCATCGTTTCCGAGCATTTCAGCGATGCCCGGCGTTTCCTCAACGAAGTGGATTCCGCTTCGGTGATGGTCAACGCCTCGACGCGTTTTGCCGACGGCTTCGAGTATGGCCTTGGGGCGGAGATCGGTATTTCCACTGACAAGCTCCACGCACGCGGCCCGGTGGGCCTCGAAGGGCTGACCAGTGAGAAGTACGTGGTGTTTGGCGACGGTCATGTGCGCACTTGATGACTAAACGCATCGGGCTGCTCGGCGGTACTTTCGACCCCGTGCACATCGGCCATTTGCGCAGTGCCCTGGAAGTTGCGGATGCCCTTGCGCTGGATGAGCTGCGCCTGCTGCCCAATTTCCGGCCGCCCCATCGCGACACGCCGCAGGTGGCCGCCGAGCAACGCCTGGAAATGGTGCGTGTTGCCGTAGAAGGTATATCGCCGCTGGTGGTGGACGATCGCGAACTCAAGCGCGATAAACCGTCCTACACTATCGACACCCTGGAGCTGATGCGCGCCGAATTGGCCGCAGATGACCCACTGTTTCTGCTTTTGGGCTGGGACGCATTTTGCGGCCTGCCCTCTTGGCACCGCTGGGAGGAACTCCTCCAGCATTGCCACATCCTGGTTTTGCAACGCCCGGATGCCGACAGCGAACCGCCGGATGCCTTGCGCAACCTACTGGCCGCGCGGTCGGTAAGTGACCCCTTGGCCCTGACCGGGCCGAACGGGAATATTGCATTCGTCTGGCAGACCCCGCTTGCGGTGTCCGCCACCCAGATCCGTCAACTGCTGGCCAGCGGGAAGTCGGTACGTTTCCTGGTGCCTGACGCGGTCCTGGCCTACATCGATGCGCACGGGCTTTACCGTGCGTCGAACTGAAAAGGCGCGCTTGAACGCACGAACCGTGCAGCAAGCGCCCGAACATACGAGCAAAACGAGTTTTATATGACGAACAAAGACGTAAGCAAAGTTAAGCGCAAAGGCACCTTCAAAAGCGCGCCGCTGCCGGTTGAAGCCCACGTTGGCCCGGAACTGGCTGGCGAAGAGCTGGTGAAAGTCGCCGTGGCTGCCCTGGAAGACGTTAAAGCCCAGGACATCCAGGTGCTGGACGTGCGCGACAAGCAGAGCATCACCGACTTCATGATCATCGCCACCGGTACCTCCAACCGCCAGATCGGCGCGATGCTGGACAAGGTTCGCGAAGCCGTCAAAGCCCAGGGCGTCAAGCCACTGGGTGAAGAAGGCAAGGGCGACAGCGACTGGGTGCTGTTGGACATGGACGATGTGATCGTTCACATGATGACCTCCAACGCTCGCCAGTTCTACGACCTGGAGCGTCTGTGGAAAGGCGCCGAGCAGAGCCGTGCTGCCGATGGCAAGCACCACAGCCCGGAAGTAGGCCACGCGCACTTCGACAAGCTCAACAAAGACCAGGAATAAGGAACGGCTGTGCGCCTGCGTCTGATCGCTGTTGGTTCACGCATGCCCAAGTGGGTGGAAGAAGGCTGGCACGAATATGCCAAGCGTCTGCCCGCTGAGCTGTCGCTTGAGCTGGTGGAAATACCGCTCAATACCCGGGGCAAGAACGCCGACGTGGCGCGCTTTATCCGTCAGGAAGGCGAAGCCATGCTGGCCAAGGTCGGCCCCAATGAGCGCATCGTCACCCTTGAAGTGCACGGCAAGCCCTGGAGCACCGAGCAACTGGCGGTGGAACTGGATCGCTGGCGCCTGGATTCGCGCACGGTCAATTTCATGGTCGGCGGCCCCGAAGGGCTGGCGCCGGAAGTCTGTGCGCGGGCCGATCAGCGCTGGTCGCTGTCGGCGCTGACGTTGCCGCACCCGTTGGTAAGGATTCTGATCGGTGAACAGCTGTATCGCGCCTGGACAGTTCTGTCCGGGCACCCTTACCACAAATAGTCTGCGCCGCCCCGATGACCCAGCCGATCCGCATCAAGGACCACGAGAAAGACGCACGTCTGGTACGCGCGCGGGTGGTGTTCGGTGCTGTTTTGGTGGTGGTGCTGATGTGCGTGCTGATTGCGCGGCTGTATTTCCTCCAGGTGATCCAGTACGACTATCACTCCACGCTGTCGGAAAACAACCGGGTGCATGTGCAGCCGATTCCCCCGACCCGTGGGCTGATCTTCGACCGCAATGGCGTAGTGGTTGCCGATAACCGGCCCAGCTTCAGCCTGAGCATGACCCGTGAGCGTTCCGGCGACTGGAAGCAGGTGCTCGATGTCATCGTCGAGGTGCTGCAACTGACGCCGGAAGACCGGGTGGTCTTCGAGAAACGCATGCGGCAGGGGCGCCGGCCGTTCGAGCCGGTGCCGATTCTGTTCGAGCTGACCGAAGAGCAGATCGCCCGCATTGCGGTGAACCAGTTCCGCCTGCCGGGTGTGGAAGTGGTGGCGCAGTTGGTGCGGCATTACCCGCAAGGGCCGCACTTTGCCCACTCGGTTGGCTACATGGGGCGGATCAACGAGAAAGAGCTGAAAACCCTCGATCCGATCAACTACAGCGGCACCCACCATATTGGCAAAACCGGCATCGAGCGCTTCTATGAGGCTGAGCTGCATGGCCAGGTGGGTAACGAAGAAGTCGAGACCAATGCGCGTGGCCGCGTATTGCGCGTGCTCAAGCGCACCGATCCGGTGCCGGGCAAGGACATTGTCCTGAGCCTGGACATCAAGTTGCAGGAAGCTGCCGAAATGGCCCTGGGCGGTCGGCGGGGTGCCGTAGTGGCGCTGGACCCGAAAACCGGCGAAGTGCTGGCGATGGTCAGCCAGCCCAGCTTCGACCCCAACCCGTTCGTGACCGGTATCAGCTTCAAGGCCTACGCCGAGCTGCGTGATTCCATCGACCGGCCACTGTTCAACCGTGTGTTGCGCGGCCTGTACCCACCGGGCTCGACCATCAAGCCGGCGGTAGCGATTGCCGGCCTGGATGCTGGCGTGGTCACGGCTTCAAGCCGGGTGTACGACCCAGGCTATTACATGCTGCCCAACTACGACCACAAGTACCGTAACTGGAACCGCTCCGGTGACGGCTATGTCGACCTGGATACCGCAATCATGCGCTCCAACGACACCTATTTTTACGACCTGGCCCACAAGCTGGGGATTGATCGGCTGTCTGCCTACATGGGTAAGTTCGGCCTCGGTCAGAAAGTCTCCCTGGACATGTTCGAAGAGTCCCCCGGCCTGATGCCGTCGCGGGAGTGGAAGCGTGCGACCCGCCGCCAGGCGTGGTTCCCCGGCGAAACCCTGATCCTGGGTATCGGCCAGGGCTATATGCAGGCCACACCGCTGCAACTGGCCCAGGCCACGGCGCTGGTGGCGAACAAAGGCGTGTGGAACCGACCGCACCTGGCTCGGACCATCGAAGGCGAAAAACCGGTGGACGACAATCCGATTCCGGACATCGTGCTGCGTGACCCGTCCGACTGGGCCAAGGTCAACCACGGCATGCAGCAGGTGATGCACGGTGCTCGTGGTACCGCACGCAAGGCGGCAATCGGCGCGCAGTACCGCATTGCCGGCAAGAGTGGTACGGCCCAGGTGGTCGCGATCAAGCAGGGCGAAAAGTATGACCGTTCCAAGGTGCAGGAGCGCCACCGCGACCACGCCTTGTTTGTCGGCTTTGCTCCGGCGGAAGACCCGAAAATCGTGGTGGCCGTAATGGTCGAGAACGGCGAGTCCGGCTCCGGCGTCGCGGCCCCCGTGGTACGCCAGGTGATGGATGCCTGGCTGCTGGCCGACGATGGCCGGCTCAAGCCCGAGTATGGCGGCCCCCCTTCAAGCCCCGAGGTTACGGCCCGTGAAGAGTAATTTTGACCGCATCCTCTCCAGTGAAGATGTGATGCGTCGCCGTGCGACGTTGCTGCAACGCATGCACATTGATGGCCCCTTGCTGATCCTGCTGCTGACGCTGGCAGCCGGCAGCCTGTTCGTGCTGTATTCGGCCAGCGGCAAGAACTGGGACTTGCTGATCAAGCAGGCGTCCTCGTTTGGCCTGGGCCTGCTGTCGATGGTGGTGATCGCCCAACTGGAGCCGCGCTTCATGGCGCGCTGGGTGCCCTTGGGCTATGTCGCCGGCGTGTTGCTGCTGGTGGTGGTGGACGTTATGGGCCACAACGCCATGGGCGCCACACGCTGGATCAACATCCCCGGGGTGATTCGCTTCCAGCCGTCGGAATTCATGAAGATCCTGATGCCGGCCACCATTGCCTGGTACCTGTCCAAGCGCACCTTGCCGCCGCAGCTCAAGCACGTGGCGATCAGCCTGATCCTGATCGGCGTGCCCTTCGTGCTGATCGTGCGCCAGCCGGATCTGGGCACCTCGTTGCTGATCCTCGCCGGTGGCGCGTTCGTATTGTTCATGGGCGGATTGCGCTGGCGCTGGATCCTCAGCGTGCTGGCCGCTGCCGTGCCCGTGGCCGTGGCCATGTGGTTCTTCTTTATGCACGACTACCAGAAGCAACGGATCCTGACGTTCCTCGACCCGGAAAGCGACCCGTTGGGCACCGGCTGGAACATCATCCAGTCCAAGGCGGCCATCGGTTCCGGCGGAGTATTTGGCAAGGGCTGGTTGCTGGGCACCCAGTCTCACCTGGACTTCTTGCCCGAGAGCCATACCGACTTCATCATTGCGGTGATGGGCGAAGAGTTCGGCCTGGTGGGCATTTGCGCGTTGTTGCTGATCTATCTGCTGTTGATTGGTCGCGGCCTGGTGATCACGGCCCAGGCGCAGACGCTGTTCGGCAAATTGCTCGCCGGCAGCCTGACCATGACTTTTTTTGTTTACGTTTTCGTCAACATCGGTATGGTCAGTGGCCTGCTGCCGGTGGTTGGGGTGCCGTTGCCATTCATTAGCTACGGCGGAACTTCGCTGGTGACATTGCTGTCAGCGTTTGGGGTTTTGATGTCGATTCATACGCATCGCAAGTGGATCGCACAGGTTTGAATAAGGTGAAGATGTCAATGCAAGTAATGCGCGGCTGGGCGACTCGGCATGCGACCTGGATGGGCCTGATCGGGCTGCTGGGGGCAACGCAAGAGGCGCAGGCCGGTGACTACGATGGCTCTCCCCAGGTTGCCGAATTTGTCGGTGAGCTGACCCGCGACTACGGTTTTGCCGGTGAGCAACTGATGGGCGTGTTCCGCGAAGCCCAGAAAAAGCAGGCGATCCTCGACGCTATCTCCCGGCCCGCCGAACGCGTAAAGCAGTGGAAGGACTATCGCCCGATGTTCCTCACTGATGCGCGCATCGCCCGGGGCGTGGATTTCTGGCGCCAGCACGAGGCAGTCCTGGCCCGCGCCGAGCAGGAGTACGGCGTGCCGGCCCAGGTGATCGTCTCGATCATCGGCATCGAAACCTTTTACGGGCGCAACACCGGCAGCTATCGGGTGATCGACGCCTTGTCGACCCTGGGCTTCGATTACCCGCCCCGCGCTGAGTTCTTCCGCAAGGAACTGCGCGAATTCCTGTTGCTGGCCCGCGAAGAGCAGGTCGACCCGTTGAGCCTCAAGGGCTCCTACGCCGGGGCGATGGGCTTGCCGCAGTTCATGCCGAGCAGCTTTCGCGCCTATGCGGTGGATTTTGACGGTGACGGGCACATCAATATCTGGAGCAACCCTGACGATGCCATCGGCAGCGTGGCCAGCTACTTCAAGCGTCACGGGTGGGTGGCCGGCGAGCCGGTGGTTATCCGCGCCGATGTCACGGGCGAGCGCGCCGACGAGGGCCTGACCCAAGGTATCGAACCGGTCAAGACCGTTGGGGAGTTGCGAGCGCTGGGCTGGTCGAGTCAGAATGCGCCACGCGATGACATGCCGGTGACGGCATTCCGCCTGGAAGGCGCAAATGGCCCTGAATACTGGATGGGCCTGAAGAATTTCTACGCAATCACGCGTTATAACCGCAGTGTGATGTACGCCATGGCCGTGCATCAGCTGTCAGATGAGCTGGTTCAAGCACGGGGCAACAAGTAATGCGGGTATCGCCGTTCAAAAAACCGCTCAAGCTGGTGGCGTTCGCCGCGTTGTCCTTGTTGGTAGCCAGTTGTTCCACTACGCCTAACCGTGCGCCGGCCAAGAAAGCGGGCGGTGCAGTAGTCCGCGCCCAGCCGGGCCTGGACATCAACCGTGCGCACAAAGACGGCGCGCCGTGGTGGGATGTGGATGTGTCGAAGATTCCGGACGCCACGCCGACCCTGCACACTGGTCCGTACAAGGCCAACCCCTATACCGTGCTGGGCAAGAATTACTTCCCGCTGCAGGAATCCAAGACCTACGTGCAGTCGGGCACCGCGTCCTGGTACGGCACCAAGTTCCATGGCCAGAACACCGCCAACGGCGAAGTGTATGACCTGTATGGCATGAGCGCGGCCCACAAGACCCTGCCGCTGCCCAGCTATGTGCGCGTGACCAACCTGGACAACAACCGCACCGTGATCCTGCGGGTCAATGACCGTGGGCCGTTCTATTCGGACCGCATCATCGACTTGTCCTACGCGGCCGCCAAGAAACTCGGTTATGCCGAAACCGGCACTGCACGGGTCAAAGTCGAAGGCATCGACCCGGCGCAGTATTGGGCCCAGCGTGGCAAACCCGCGCCGTTGATGCTAAACGAACCGCCAACCCCGCAACCGCAAGTGACGGCCTCCACTGGCAAGATCGAGCAATGGACGCCGCCACCGGCGCAGCATGCGCCTGATACCGTGGTGGTACCGCATGCGGCAGCGGGCGCCTCCATGGCCGGTGGGCAATACCTGCAGGTCGGCGCTTTCGCCAACCCGGATGCGGCAGAACTGTTAAGGTCCAAGCTCAGCGGCATGGTCAGCGCGCCGGTCTTCATCAGCTCCATCGTGCGTAACCAGCAAACCTTGCACCGTGTACGCATGGGCCCGATCGGCTCGCCGAGCGAGGTGGCGCAAGTGCAGAACAGCGTACGCTTGGCCAACCTGGGGCAACCCAGCGTGGTCACCGCAGAATAAGCAGTAACGGTTTGATGGCTCAGGCGCGCCTGCGCGCTTGAACCCTGGTTGTTGGCTCGTTGAACAATAAAAACCCAGGGGCAAGGGGTGAGCGGGCAACCGAACACGTGACAGTCTGGAAGCGGGCTGTCTGAATAGTTTTGCCCGCGAGGGCAAGTTTCCATAAGCAATTTCGAGAGACGGATGAACATCACCACCTTAGCCAAACGTACCTGCCTGCTTATCTCGCTGATCATCACCCCAGCCGCCTGGGCGGTTGAAATGGTGCCGGCCTCCCCGCAACTGGCCGCCAAGTCCTGGGTACTCATGGATGCCGCCAGTGGCAACGTGCTGGTCGAAAACGGTGGTGATGTACGCCTGCCGCCTGCCAGCCTGACCAAGCTGATGACCGCCTACATCGCGACCCTGGAAATCCGTCGCGGCCAGATCGGCGAAAACGACCCGGTGACCGTCAGCGAAAACGCCTGGCGTACCGGTGGTTCGCGGATGTTCATCAAGGTGGGTTCGCAAGTCACTGTGAGCGACCTGCTGCACGGCATCATCATCCAGTCCGGTAACGACGCCAGCGTCGCCCTGGCCGAGCACATCGCCGGCAGCGAAGACGCCTTCGCCGACATGATGAACAAGACCGCCGGCGAGCTGGGCATGACCAACAGCCACTTCATGAACCCGACCGGCCTGCCAAACCCAGAGCACTATTCGTCGGCTCACGACATGGCGATCCTGGCGCGCGCGATCATCCGCGTTGACCCGGTGCACTACGCGATCTACTCCCAGAAGGAGTTCTTCTGGAACAACATCAAGCAGCCTAACCGCAACCTGTTGCTGTGGCGCGACAAGACGGTCGACGGCCTGAAAACCGGCCACACCGACGAAGCCGGCTACTGCATGGTGTCGTCTGCCGTACGTGATGGCCAGCGCCTGATCGCCGTGGTATTCGGCACCAACAGCGAGCAGGCCCGTGCGGCCGAGACGCAAAAACTGCTGACTTACGGCTTCCGCTTCTTCGAAACCCAGACCTTCTACCAGAAGGGTGCTGAACTGGCGACCGCGCCGGTGTGGAAGGGCGCGACTTCGCAAGTCAAGGCCGGCCTGGCCGACGACCTGACCCTGACCATGCCTAAAGGCCAGCTCAAAAAGCTCGCCGCCAGCATGACCCTGAACCCGCAATTGGTTGCGCCAATCGCCAAGGGTGATGTGATCGGTAAGGTTGAAGTCAAGCTGGACGACAAGGTGGTGCACAGCGCCGACCTGATCGCGCTGGACGCTGTCGAGGAAGGTGGTATCTTCCGTCGCGTGTGGGATAGCATCCGTCTATTCTTCTACGGCTTGTTCAACTGATTGTGTGCACCTGCAAAGCCCCGCGTTGATCCAACGCGGGGCTTTGCCCGTCGCCACGGCTTAGCGCTTACGAGGCTGTTCTGCCATGACCGATAAAGAAGTAAAGGCGCCAAAGATCGAATTCCCGGTGGTGGACTATCCCATCAAGGTAATCAGCGATACTGGTGTCGGCCGTAAAGACCTGATTCTCGGGATCGTGCGTAAACACGCGACGATCAACGATCAGCGTGTGGATGAGCGATCAAGCTCTACCGGCAAATACACCACGATCCAGTTGCACATCGTTGCGACCGGTCAAGACCAGCTCTACGACATCAACAGCGAACTGCGGGCCACCGGCTTCGTGCACATGGTGCTGTGATGTCGCACGTCCTGGGCTTTCGCGAGCTCGGCCGGATGGCCTATGAGCCGGTCTGGCATGCCATGCAGCGCTTTACCAATGAGCGCGGCACCTCGGCCCCGGATGAAATCTGGCTGGTGGAACACCCGCCGGTCTTCACCCAGGGCCAGGCCGGCAAGGCCGAGCACTTGCTGCTGCCGGGTGATATTCCGGTGGTGCAGGTCGACCGAGGGGGTCAAGTGACTTACCATGGGCCCGGTCAACTGGTGGCTTACCTGCTGCTGGACGTGCGCAAGCTGGGGTTTGGCGTGCGCGACCTGGTCAGCCGCATGGAGACGTGCCTGATCGAGCTGTTGGCCAGTTACGGCGTGACCGCCGTGGCCAAGCCCGATGCGCCAGGTGTGTACGTGGATGGCGCGAAAATCGCCTCCCTGGGGCTGCGCATTCGCCACGGTTGTTCCTTTCATGGCCTGGCCTTGAATGTGGACATGGACCTGGCGCCGTTCCGGCGCATCAACCCGTGCGGTTATGCCGGGCTTGCGATGACCCAGTTGAGTGACCATGCAACATCCATTGAATTTGCCGAGGTAAGTGCCCGGCTGCGCGCGCAGCTCGTCAAACACCTCGACTATGCAGAGCAGACGACCCTGACGGGCGGAATCGATTGATATGACTACTGATGTTGTGCAAACCATGATCCCGACGCTGGACATCACTGAGCGTCCAGCCCCGGCCCCGCGTGCCAAGGTGGAAGCCGGCGTCAAGCTGCGCGGCGCCGAGAAGGTTGCACGCATCCCGGTCAAGATCATCCCGACCACCGAACTGCCGAAGAAACCCGACTGGATTCGCGTGCGCATCCCGGTTTCGCCGGAAGTCGACCGTATCAAGTCGCTGCTGCGCAAACACAAGCTGCACAGCGTCTGCGAAGAAGCGTCCTGCCCGAACCTGGGCGAGTGCTTCTCCGGCGGCACCGCCACGTTCATGATCATGGGTGACATCTGCACCCGTCGTTGCCCGTTCTGCGACGTCGGCCACGGCCGTCCGAAGCCGTTGGACGTCAACGAGCCAGAAAGCCTGGCTATCGCCATCGCCGACCTCAAACTCAAGTACGTGGTGATCACCTCGGTGGACCGCGACGACCTGCGTGACGGCGGTGCCCAGCACTTTGCAGACTGCATCCGCGAGATCCGCAAGCTGTCGCCGAACGTGATGCTCGAAACCCTGGTGCCGGACTACCGTGGCCGTATGGACGTCGCCCTGGAAATCACCGCTGCCGAACCGCCGGATGTGTTCAACCACAACCTGGAAACCGTGCCGCGCCTGTACAAGGCTGCGCGCCCGGGTTCGGACTACCAGTGGTCGCTGACCCTGCTGCAGAAGTTCAAGCAGATGATGCCGCACATTCCAACCAAGTCCGGCTTGATGCTGGGCCTGGGTGAAACCGACGAAGAAGTCATCGAAGTCATGAAGCGCATGCGCGAACACGACATCGACATGCTGACCCTGGGCCAGTACCTGCAACCGTCCCGCAGCCACTTGCCGGTGCAGCGTTTTGTGCACCCGGACACCTTCGCCTGGTTCGCCGAGGAAGGCTACAAGATGGGCTTCAAGAACGTGGCCTCGGGCCCGTTGGTGCGGTCTTCGTACCACGCCGATGAGCAGGCCAAGCTGGTCAAGGCGAGCCTGGTTTCGTAAGCCGCCCCCAGAATCAATGTGAAATGCGGGCTTGTGTGGGAGCGGGCTTGCTCGCGAAGGCGTAGTGTCAGTCACCCGATCCATTGACTGATACGGCGCCTTCGCGAGCAAGCCCGCTCCCACATTGGGTTCTGCATTACAGATAGGGAGAACATGGATGACCGCTCTACCGAGTGCCGCCGTACCTGCACTGCCCCCCGAAGGCACCCTCGGCCTGATCGCCCCCGCCGGCCCCGCCGAGCTGGATGTTGAAAAAGCCAGGCAATGGATGCGTGCCCGTGGCTACGACCTGCATATTTTCCCGGGTGTGCACGAGCGCGACGGCTACCTGGCCGGTAGCGATGAAGTGCGCCTGCGGGATTTGCATGCCGCGTTCGCCAACCCCGACATCGATGCCATCCTTTGCCTGCGGGGCGGCTATGGCACGCCCCGTTTGCTGGATGCCGTGGACTTCGACCTGCTACGCGCCAACCCCAAGCCGTTCGTGGGCTACAGCGATATCACCGCCTTACACCTGGCGATCAACCGCTACGCGGGCTTTGTGACGTTCCACGGCCCGATGCTCAATGCCGACCTGCTCGGCGGCAAACAGCCGCCCACCGAGTCCTCCTTGTTCAGCCTGCTGCGTGGCCAACGGGGCGCTGGCAGTGTGCTGCCGCACCCGATGGCCTACCCGCTGACCACCATCGAGCCAGGTGTGGCCTGTGGGCGCTTGCTGGGCGGTAACTTGTCGATGATTGCCGCAGTCATGGGCACGCCGTACGAAATAGACGCCGATGGCATCATTCTGTTTATCGAAGACGTCAACGAACCGCTTTATCGCATCGACCGATTGCTGACTCACCTGCGGTTGGCTGGCAAGCTGGCTCAAGTTGCCGGTGTGCTTGTAGGGGATGTGGCGGGTGTGGATAACCTGGCGCTGGCGCGTCTGCTCAAGCAGACCTTTGAGCCGCTGTGCATTCCGGTGCTGGCGGGCTGGCGCAGTGGGCATTGCGACCCGAACCTGACATTGCCGATGGGCGCCTTGGTGCGCCTGGATGCGGGGGAGCAGCGGGTGGTGTTGGAGCAGGATGTAGTCTTCAAGGCTTGATCGTTCCCACGCTCTGCGTTGATCGTTCCCACGCTCTGCGTGGGAATGCCTCCAGTGACGCTCTGCGTCACCCTCTCCAGCCGCGGACGCGGAGCGTCCAAGGCCGCGCTCCCACGCAGAGCGTGGGAGCGATACAACGATCTATTGGCTCTGCAGCGACTCCAGCAACTTCACCGTCGGATACCCATCCGCCGGCCAGCCCAGCGCCTGCTGCGCCGCCCGAATCGCCTTGCGCGTGTTGGCGCCAATAATCCCGTCGGCATTACCCGCGTCGTAGCCCTTGGCGCTGAGCGCCGTCTGCAGGTCAATGCGTTGCGAGCGGCTCAATGGCAGCTCATCTTTTGGCCAACTGCCCCGAATCACACCGCCACCGCCAAATCGCTCCGACAGCAGGCCAACCGCCAGTGCATAGGACGACGAATTGTTGTACTTGAGGATCGCGCGGAAGTTATCCAGCACCAGGAACGCCGGACCACGGTAGCCGGCCGGCAGCAGCAGGGCGGCGGACAACTGGTCGACATTGGCCGGCAGGCTCACGCCAGGCGGCAGTTGGATGCCCAGTTGCAGCCATTGCGCCACGGTCTTGCGCACGCCGCCATCGGCCAGGCTGTAGTCGAAGCCCGACGGCAGCGGCTGCACTTCAACGCCCCATGGCTGGCCTTTCTGCCAGCCGGAGCTTTGCAGGTAGTGCGCGGTGGAGGCGAGGGCGTCGGACGGGCTGTTCCAGATATCGCGGCGGCCGTCACCGTCAAAGTCCACCGCATGGGTGTTATAGGTTGTCGGGATAAACTGAGTCTGGCCCATAGCGCCAGCCCAGGAACCTTTCATCTGGTCGGCCTGAATATCGCCATGCTGGATGATCTGCAGGGCTGCCAGCAGTTGCGCTTGTGCAAAGGCTGGACGACGGCCTTCATAGGCCAGGGTGGCCAGGGAGCGGATCACCGAGTTATTGCCCTGGAAAGCGCCAAAGTTGCTCTCCATGCCCCACACCGAGACCAGCGCCTGGCGGTCGACGCCATAGCGTTGCTCGATGCTTTGCAGAATATCGGCGTACTTGACCAGCAGTGCCTGACCATTGCGCACGCGCACCGGCGACAGTGCACCGTCGAGGTATTCCCACACCGGGCGGGAAAACTCCGGTTGGCTGCGGTCGGCGCGAATCACCGCCATATCAGGGGTGACACCGGCAAAAGCGTTATCGAACACGGCCGCAGTGATCCCGGCTTGCAGCGCTTGAGCACGGAAGCCAGCCTGCCATTCGGCAAAGGTCTGGGTGGGTTGGATATCGAGATTGTCCACTGCCAATGGGGCCACCACGGCGGGCGCGATAGCCGGGGCCGTCTGGAGCTTGGGCAGGGGTTGAGCGTCCGCAGCCGTGGGCTTTTCGGCGCAGGCGACGAGCAGAATGAGGCTGGAGGCAGCGATCAATTGGCGTAGGTGCCAACGACGGGAAAGACTAGAGGGCATGCACAGGTCCAGGGATTACCAATCAGGTACAGACCTTATCATGCCAGAGGGGCGCTTGCCTTCAGGCAGCCAGAAAGTAAGAAGCCTCCCAGCTATTAGACTGGAAGGCTTCGCGGCGGTAGCTGCCTTTGCCTTTGCCGGCGCGTTCCTGGCGGCTGCGGAACAAGGGCTGGGCGATGATGGATTTGGCCTTGTTGGGGCCATGCTTGGATGGCTTTTTGCTCATGGTAGGTTCTCTCGCTTGGGGGTGGAATGCAGCGGTGCAAATCATCTGCCGAAGTGGGCTGGCTGTAAAGCCCCTGTAGGAGCGAGCTTGCTCGCGAAAAACGTCAACGATAACGCGTATTTCCTGAATGAACGCGGCGCCTGTGAGTTTTTCGCGAGTAAGCTCGCTCCTACATTGGGTTTAGCGGGGTTACTCGGCAGGCAACGCCAGGCGCTGGCCTGCCATCAACAGCGACAGACGGCTTAGGCTCATCCACGGAGAACCGGCTGCCTGGCCTTTGATCTGTGCATCGATGCGCTGCGCTTCCAGCAGCAGTTGCGCCCAGCGTTGCGCCGAGTGCCGTTGCAGGGCTTTGCTCATCAGGGGTTTGCGCTTGTCCCACACCGGTGGCCGGGCCTGGCTGAAGCATTTATCCAGCGGTGTGCCCTGGCTGTATTGCAGGGCAATGTTCGCCAGCACGCGCAACTCACGGGCCAGGGCCCAGAGAATCACCGGTGGTTCCACCCCTTCGCCGCGCAGGCCTTCGAGCATGCGCAGGGCGTGGGCGGGCTCGCCGTTGAGGATGGCGTCCACCAGGCCGAACACATCAAAGCGCGCGCTATCGGCCACTGCGCCTTGCACGGTTTCGACGGTGATCTGCCCGTCTTCAGCCATCAACTTGAGCTTTTCGATCTCCTGGGCGGCGGCAAGCAGGTTGCCTTCGACCCGAGCGGCGATCAGCTCCACGGCGTCCTGTGTTGCCGCCAGGCCTGATTGGGATAGGCGCTGGCGAATCCACTGTGGCAACTGGTTGCTGTCCACCGGCCAGATCTGGATGAACTGAGTCTGTGGACCTTCGACCAGGGCCTTGCCCCACTTGGTTTTCTGCGCGCTGCCGTCGAGCTTGGGCAGGCTGATCAGCAACACGGTGTCTTCGGCAGGGCGCGAGCAGTATTCCATCAAGGCCGCCGCGCCTTTATCGCCCGGCTTGCCCGAGGGCAGGCGCAGTTCCAGAAGGCGTTTCTCGGCAAACAGCGACATGCTCGCGCCAGCTTGCAGCAGCGTGCCCCAGTCGAAACTGGCGTCGGCGCTGAACACTTGGCGTTCATCGAAACCTTGCTGGCGTGCGGCGGTGCGGATAGCGTCGGCCGCTTCCTGGCACAACAACGGGTCATCGCCGCTGACGATGTACACAGGCGCAAGGCCACCTTGCAGGTGTTTGGCGAGTTGGGCGGGGGCAAGTTTCATAGGCGGGGCGAACGGGGCGCCAGGGGCGCCCCGTCTGGCTTACTCGACAGGGACTTCAACAGGCGACTGTTTCGGCGTGTTGTCTTCATATTCCTGCGCGGCTTTCAGGGCGTCGGCGTCAGCCTTGGCCTTGTTGTCGGCCACTTGCTGCAGCTCAGCCAGTTTTTCCGGGGTGAGCATTTGCAGGCGAGTCATCATGCGCTGGATCAGCTCACGACGCATTTCCTTGCGCACCTGGATGGTCTCGGAGTCCGAACCCACGAGGTTGTTGCCGTCGTGGCTCACCACTTTCTGCACCTGGATCTTGTCACCCATCAGCGGCAACTGATCACGGCCTTGTATTTCGAACATCAGCGCCGTGTTCAGCTCGACGTCGGACGCACGGCCAGCACTGGCGTAGCTGATATTGCGCTGGGTTTCGCGCTCATCCGTCAGGATCAGTTTGTAGGTCGCGCCGTTGTACACGTGCACACCGCTGTTTTCCAGGGTCTGGCGCAGTTGGGTGACGGTTTCGCCGTAGGCGTTGCGGGCGCTGACGTCGAGTTCCTTGAGCGACAGCTCATTGGTGCCGGTGCCGCGCAGCTGGAAGCCGCAAGCGCTCAACAGCACGGCAAGGCTCATAACCAGCAGATTGCGTTTGATCATTTTGTTGCTCCCCTTGAAACCAGGTGGGCCTTCTCGGGCCCTAAAGGTTTAGTTCGGCGCGGGGCCCAAGCCCCGCGCCCGATCCGATTTAGCTGGCGACGATATTGACCAGTTTGCCGGGCACCACGATCACCTTGCGGATGGTCAGGCCTTCGGTAAAGCGCAGCACGTTCTCATTGATACGTGCAGCCGCTTCAACCTCTTCACGGCTGGCGCTGGCTGGCATGTCGATCTGGCCACGCAGTTTACCGTTAACCTGGATGACCAGTTGCAGCGTGTCCTGCACCAGGGCGCTGTCATCTTGCACCGGCCAGGCGGCATCAATGACGGCACCGCTGTGGCCCAGGCGGCTCCACAGTTCATGGCTGATGTGCGGCGTGATCGGCGCGAGCAACAGGGTAACTGTTTCCAGGCCTTCCTGGATCAGCGCACGGTCTTGTTCGGTCGCCTGCGGGGCTTTTTCCAGCACGTTCATCAGCGTCATCACCTGGGCGATGGCGGTGTTGAATTTGTGGTTCTGCCCGACGTCCTGGCTGGCCTGG
Source organism: Pseudomonas sp. FDAARGOS_380 (assembly GCF_002591235.1). Classification (NCBI taxonomy): domain Bacteria; kingdom Pseudomonadati; phylum Pseudomonadota; class Gammaproteobacteria; order Pseudomonadales; family Pseudomonadaceae; genus Pseudomonas; species Pseudomonas sp. FDAARGOS_380. The sequence goes on from NZ_CP023969.1 coordinate 2,695,148, forward strand.
CGGATAGCCAGGTGGATGCTGCGACGCACGGCTTTCTGCTCGTCGTTCAAGGCGCCGAGGTCCAGCTTGCCCGGCAGGCCCTGGCTGACATGGGCGTGGGCCAGGCGCCAGACGCGCTTGAGGAAACGGTGCGAGCCTTCGACACCCGAGTCGGACCATTCGGCGCTCATGTCAGGCGGCGAGGCGAACATCATGAACAGGCGGCAGGTGTCGGCGCCGAACTGATCGATCATCGACTGTGGGTCGACGCCGTTGTTCTTGGACTTGGCCATCTTCTCGGTGCCGCCGATTTCCACTGGCAGGCCGTCGGCTTTCAACTTGGCGCTGATGACCTTGGCTTTGCTGTCACGCTCAAGCTCGACATCCGCCGGGTTGAACCAGGTGTAGGCGCCATTGGCTTCGCGACGATAGTAAGTATCGGCGATCACCATGCCCTGGGTCAGCAGGTTCTTGAACGGCTCATCGGAGCTCACCAGGCCTTCGTCACGCATCAGCTTGTGGAAGAAGCGCGCGTACAGCAGGTGGAGGATGGCGTGTTCGATGCCACCGATGTACTGATCCACCGGCAACCAATGGTCGGCTGCGGATTTCTCCACCAGGCCACCTTCATAGTGCGGCGAGGCATAACGAGCGTAGTACCACGAGGACTCGACGAAGGTGTCCATGGTGTCGGTTTCACGCTTGGCCGGCGCGCCGCATTTAGGGCAACTGCACTCGTAGAACTCAGGCATGCGTGCCAACGGCGAGCCAGCGCCATCCGGCACTACGTCTTCTGGCAGCACGACCGGCAGTTGGTCTTCTGGCACCGGCACGTCACCACAGGTTTGGCAGTGGATGATCGGGATCGGGCAGCCCCAGTAGCGCTGGCGGCTGATGCCCCAGTCGCGCAGGCGGAACTGGGTGCGCGAGGCGCCGAGGTTTTTCTTGATCAGGGCCACTTCCATGGCGTCGAACGCGCCCTGGAAATCCAGGCCGTCGAATTCGCCGGAGTTGATCAGCGTGCCGTGCTCGCCGTAGGCGTCTTGCCACGGAGCGGGGTTGGTGTCACCCGAGCTGGTGCGCACGACCGACTTGATCGGCAGGTTGTATTTGGTGGCGAATTCAAAATCGCGCTCGTCGTGGGCCGGCACCGCCATGACGGCGCCATCGCCGTAGTGCATCAATACGTAGTTGGCGACCCATACCGGCAGCTTCTCGCCGGTCAGCGGGTGCTCGACGAACAGGCCGGTGGGCAGGCCTTTTTTCTCCTGGGTGGCGACGTCGGCTTCGGCCACGCTGCCGCCTTTGCATTCAGCGATGAATGCCTGCAGCTCAGGGTTGTTCTGTGCGGCCTGGGTGGCCAGCGGGTGCTCGGCGGCCACGGCGACGTAGGTCGCGCCCATCAGGGTATCGGGGCGGGTGGTGAACACTTTCAGTGCGCCCGCTTCGCCGATGGAGTCGACGTTGTACGGGAACTGCACTTCCATGCCCTTGGATTTACCAATCCAGTTGCGCTGCATGGTCTTGACCTGTTCAGGCCAGCCCGGCAGATCGTCGAGGCTCGACAACAGTTCATCCGCGTAGGCGGTGATCTTGAAGTAGTACATCGGGATTTCGCGCTTTTCGATCAGCGCGCCGGAACGCCAGCCACGACCGTCGATGACCTGTTCGTTGGCCAGTACGGTCTGGTCGATCGGGTCCCAGTTCACGGTGCCGCTTTTTTTGTAGATCACGCCTTTTTCGAACAGGCGAGTGAACAGCCATTGTTCCCAGCGGTAGTAATCGGGCTTGCAGGTGGTGACCTCGCGGGACCAGTCCACCGCCAGGCCCAGGCTGCGCAGCTGGGTCTTCATGTAGGCGATGTTTTCGTAGGTCCACTTGGCGGGCGCCACGTTGTTTTTCATCGCGGCGTTTTCTGCCGGCATGCCGAAGGCGTCCCAACCCATGGGTTGCAACACGTTCTTGCCGAGCATGCGCTGGTAGCGCGAAATCACGTCGCCGATGGTGTAGTTGCGCACGTGCCCCATGTGTAGCTTGCCGCTGGGGTAAGGGAACATCGATAGGCAGTAGTACGTCTCCTTGCCTGGCTGTTCACTGACTTCAAAGGACTTTTGCTCGTCCCAGAAGGTTTGGGCGGCATTTTCTATTTCACGGGGCTGATATTGTTCGTGCATGGCTACTTTTGAACTGGATAGGGGTGGCCTAATCCTCTTCGGTGCACTGTCCGGGTTGTTCGACACCAAGAAGCGGCGCGTCCGTGCCCAAACCCTGCGGGAAGTGGAGTTACAGGAAGCGCCGTAGCATACATGACCCCACTCTATCGAGGGAAACCCTGATTGCGCGGCAAGGGCCGTCTGTCGCGGCACCGGGCAGGCGCAGCAACGGGGGCTACGCTGTTTAGTGGGGAGCAAGTATTTCTTCAATGAGGTGAGGGGATGGTTGAATCGCAGCGAACTTTAACGAAACCGCAGTTGTATGAGGGATTGATCGACCGTTTGGGTCGGGCATTGGATGCCGCAAGAACCGCAGGCCGATTGCGTGATGAACGGCCTCTGGAGCTGGAGTTGCGAGGCTTGAGCCAGGCGGAGCTTGAATTGATCAATAACTACCTGGCGTTGAATCACGACCGCGCCTCCCATGGGCAGGCTTCCCCGCCCGCTCATTCGGCCAAGGTCATCTGGCTCAAAGACCTGGCGACCGGCCGCGGGCCAGAGAACTTGCGGTCCGTGCGGTGCAAGTGAGCCCCGCGTTATCCGTTAGCGTTATCAAAATGTTGTCGGTAAGGATTGTTGCAAAACCCCGTTGCATCTAGGCTTCGGGCATCTTTGGAGATGCCCGATGCCTTTTCGTTATTTCATTAAACAACTGTTGTTGCCGCCCGGTATTTTTCTGCTGTTGTTGGCGTGTGCCTGGTGGTTTCGCCACAGCCGTCCGCGCCTGGCGGGCTTGTGTTTTGCCCTGGGGCTTGGCGGGATGTGGTTGATCAGCCTGCCCGTGATGGTGCAGTGGGGCGCCCGTGCCCTGGAGACAGAGCCGCCTTTGGCCCGGGAAGACTGGGCTACATTGGCCCAGCGTGCCGACGCGATTGTGGTGCTGGGCTCGGGGCGCGAGCGTGGGGACATTGCGTGGGGCAGCGACCAGCCCACCGGTATTGGCCTGGAGCGTGAGCGTTTTGCCGCGCGGCTGGCCAAGGCATCCGGTTTGCCGGTGCTGACCAGCGGCGGCTTGCACTACGGCACGCCGCCCAGTGAGGCCGAGCTGATGGCGGTGTCGATGCAGGATGATTTCGGCGTTAGCGTGCGCTGGAAAGAAGAGCGCAGCCGCACCACCTGGGAAAACGCCCAGATGAGCGCCGAGATTTTGTTGCCGCAAGGTATCAAGCGGGTGGTGGTGGTGACCCAGGCCTGGCACATGCCGCGTTCGGTGTGGAGCTTTGAGAAAGCCGGCTTCACCGTGGTGCCGGGGCCGGTGGGCTTTTTGGGTGTGGACCATGGCCGGCCGCTGGGTGGCTGGATGCCGGACGTCAAGGCGGTGTGGCAAAGCGGGCAGTTGATCAATGAGGCGGTGGGGCAGGTGGGGTATCGGTTGTTCTACCGATAGGTGCAACACAGGAGATCAATTGGGGGAGCTGGCTTGCCTGCGATGGCGGTGGGTCATTGAACACTCAGGGCACTGATACACCGCTATCGCAGCATAGGTATCTACACAATTCTGCTGCGACGCTGAACTTGTGGCGAGGGAGCTTGCTCCCGTGACGACCGGATAGCCGACGCTGTTCTAACTGACGCACCGCGATCCAAATGTGGGAGCTGGCTTGCCTGCGAAGACGGCATGACAGTCAACACAGTTGGACCGTGTACATATCCATTGCTGCGGTAACGGCCACTTAGGGTTCCGCCCTGACGGCGGCTCACTTTTGAAAAGCGCAAAAGTAAGCAAAACGCTCTTGCCCCACCACTCGGCACCTCGCCTAGGCTCGGTGTGCCCGTAATTCGCCAGTGATTTGGGGGGCCGCCGCCACGCGCCATCCATGGCGCGGGGCGGCTAAACCGGCATCCCTGCCGGTTTACCCCCCAAATCCCTGTCGAATTCCGGCCAGCGTGGTTTAACGGGGCGCCTGAGATCAAAAGCAGATCAAGAGCAAGATCAAGAGCGGCTCGCTTCGCATCGTGGTTACCGTTGAGCGTTACAGTGTTGTGTAGATACCTATGGCTATCGCAGGCAAGCCAGCTCCCGCAGTTCAGAGCGTTTTGGACATTCGTGCAGCCAGCAGAGCCCAGCCAAACAATGCCAGGCACACAATGATCAACGGCCACGAGCGCCATTGCAGGTATGGCGTGAGGTTGTGCATCGGCACCACCTCCCCATAGAGAATGCCACGCTCGAACTGCGGGATCTGCGCGGTGATCTGCCCAAAGGGGTTGATCAGCCCGGTCACGCCGTTGTTAGTGGCGCGGATCATCCAGCGGCCAGCCTCCAATGCACGCATTTGCGCCATTTGCAGGTGCTGCAGCGGGCCGATGGAGCGGCCGAACCAGGTGTCGTTGCTGATGGTCAGCAGCAGGTCGCTCTGGGCCGACAGGCCGGCGGCGAATTCGGGGTATACCACTTCATAGCAAATGAACGGCGCAATCTGATAACCCTTGGCCTGCAGCATGGCCTGGTCAGAAGGGCCGCGGGCGAAGTCCGACATGGGTAGGTCGAAGAAGGCAATCAGCCCACGCAGCATGTCCTGCAGCGGCACGTACTCGCCAAACGGCACCAGTTTTTGCTTGAGGTAGGTGCCGTCGCCTTCGCCGACCACGGTGATGCCGTTGAAGTAGCGCTTCTGGTGGTGCACTTCCTGGCGAATCGGTACTCCGGTGATCAGCGCACTGTCCCGGTCGGCGGCAAACTTGCCCATCATGCCCAGGTAGCCCTCCACGGACTCCTTGAGCACCGGCACGGCGGTTTCCGGCCACACCAGCAAGTCGACACGCTTGGAACTCAGGCTCATATCGCGGTACAGCGCCAACTGTGCATTGAGCTGGTCCGGGTCCCATTTCATGCTTTGCTCGACGTTGCCTTGGATCGCGGCAACGCTCAGCGGCGCGCCAGACGGTGATGTCCAGGCGTGATGCTTGAGTGCCAGGCCAATGGCCCAGGGTGCAACCAGCAATAACAGACCCGTGCCGATGAAGGCATTGCGCTTGCTGGCCAGCAGGCGCGGCAGGTTGCACAGCAATGCGGCAGTGAGTGCGAGGGCGAAGGAAATCAGCCACATCCCACCCAATGGCGCGAGGCCGGTCAATGGCCCATCGAGTTGACTGTAACCGGAGTACAACCACGGGAAGCCGGTGAGGAACCAGCCCCGAAAGGCTTCCTGGCCGACCCACAGCGCGGCAAACGTCAATGCGTCCGCCAGTGGTGCTTCGTTACGGCGCAACCAGCGCGCCCATAGCCAGGCGGGCAGGGCGAAGAACCAGGCGATGGCGGCGGTGAACAGCAGCATCAGGAACCCCGCCAGCAGCACCGAAGCGCCGCCGAAGTGGTGGATGCTGTAGTAGATCCAACTGGTACCGGCGCCAAACAGGCCGAAGCCGAAACACCAGCCACGGCCCAGGGCCTGGCGGGGCGAGAGTTCCCGCAGGCCAATATAGAACAGGCCGACCGCTACCAGCGCCAACGGCCAGATATCGAACGGCGCCAGCGCCAGGGTTGTGATGGCGCCGGCCACCACGGCCAGCAAATTACCGGGCCAGCCGGGTGCGATCATACGGCGCATGTCAGTCCTTAGCGGGCGATAGGTGTCAATCGGATCAGATGGATACGCCGGCTATCAGCATTGAGGATGCGGAAGCGATAGGCGCCGATCTCGGTGGTTTCATTACGCTTGGGCAGATGCCCGAACGCACTCATCACCAGGCCGCCGACGGTGTCGAACTCATCGTCCGAGAACTCGCTGTCGAAGAACTCGTTGAAGTTCTCGATGGGCGTCAGCGCCTTGATCAGGAAATCACCGCTGGGCAGCGGCTTGATGTAGCTGTCTTCTTCGACGTCGTGCTCGTCTTCGATGTCGCCGACGATCTGCTCCAGCACGTCCTCGATGGTGACCAGGCCGGCCACGCCGCCGTATTCGTCAATCACAATGGCCATGTGATTGTGGTTGGCGCGGAACTCGCGCAGCAGCACATTCAGGCGCTTGGACTCGGGCACGAAGGTGGCCGGGCGCAGCAGGTCCTTGATGTTGAAGCTGTCACCGTTCTCCTTGAGGATCAACGGCAGCAGGTCCTTGGCCAGCAGGACACCCATGACATCGTCATGGCTTTCACCGATCACCGGGTAGCGCGAGTGCGCCGAGTCGATCACGGCCGGGAGGAATTCCCGTGGGGTCTGGGTCGCCTTGATGCTGATCATCTGCGAGCGCGGGACCATGATGTCGCGTACTTGCAGGTCAGCCACCTGAATGGCGCCTTCGACGATGGCCAGCGCTTCGCTGTCCAGCAATTTGTTCTGGTGTGCATCGCGCAGCAGCTCCAAGAGCTCCTGGCGGTTTTTCGGCTCGTGGGCAAAAGCCTGGGTCAGTTTACCCAGCCATGACTTCTGCCCGTTGCTCGATCGGTCTTCGCTCATAGCGATTACTCTAAATCCTTTGATATGACAGTTGAGTGTTGATCAGCTTTCGTCGTCTGCATACGGGTCGCGGTGACCCAGTTCTGCAAGCAACGTTCGTTCCAGCGCTTCCATTTCCCAGGCTTCGTCATCGTCTATATGGTCGTAACCCAAGAGATGCAAGCAGCCGTGGATGACTAGATGGGCCCAATGGGCCTCAAGTTCCTTGCCTTGTTCGGCAGCTTCTCGCTCGACCACCGCGACGCAGATCACCAGGTCGCCCAGCAGCGGGATATCCAGCAATTCGTCGGGCACATCGGCGGGGAAGGACAGCACGTTGGTGGCGTAGTCTTTCTGGCGCCAGGTGTGGTTCAGCTCACGGCCTTCGGCCTCGTCCACCAGACGAATGGTCAGCTCCGAGTCGGCGGTGCGCTGGCGCAAGGCCAGCTCACACCATTGGCGAAACTGGGCTTCGCTGGGGGCGGGCGCGTCGGTGGCCAGCTGCAGGTCTAGCTCAAGCATCGTGGCGAGCGTCCTTGGCGGGCGCGTCGTCGCGGTGTTCGAAACGCTCATAGGCTTCGACAATACGCTGCACCAGCGGGTGGCGTACCACGTCCTTGGGCATGAAGTGCGTGAAGCTGATACCCGGCACGTCCTTGAGCACCTCGATCACCTGGCCCAGGCCCGACTTGGTGCCCTTGGGCAGGTCGACCTGGGTGATGTCGCCCGTGATCACGGCGGTTGAGCCGAAACCGATACGGGTGAGGAACATCTTCATCTGCTCGACAGTGGTGTTCTGGCTTTCGTCGAGAATGATGAAGCTGTTGTTGAGCGTACGGCCACGCATGTAGGCCAGCGGGGCGATCTCGATCACCTGGCGCTCGATCAGCTTGGCCACGTATTCAAAGCCGAGCATTTCGTACAGCGCGTCGTAGAGCGGGCGCAGGTACGGGTCGATCTTCTGGGCCAGGTCGCCGGGCAGGAAGCCGAGCTTTTCGCCGGCCTCGACCGCTGGGCGCACCAGCAGGATGCGCCGCACTTGCTCGCGCTCCAGGGCGTCGACGGCGCAGGCCACTGCCAGGTAGGTCTTGCCGGTACCGGCCGGGCCGATGCCGAAGTTGATGTCGTTGCCGAGGATTTCCTTGACGTACTTCTGCTGATTCAAGCCGCGTGGGCGAATCATGCCTTTTTTGGTACGCAAGGCCACGCTGGCTTCGGCCACCGGGTTATTGGCCAGGTCTTGCACAGCCGATTCCTGCAGGTACAGGTGCACGGTCTCCGGCGACAGCTCGCTACCCTTGGTTTCACGGTAGAGACGGCGCAGCAGGTTTTCTGCAGACGTGGTGTGTTGGGGTTCACCAATGAGCTCGAACTGATTGCCGCGGTTGCGGATCTCGATGCTCAGGCGTTGTTCGATCAGGCGCAGGTGCTCGTCGAACTGTCCGCACAGGTTGGCGAAACGGCGAGCCTCAAAAGGCTCGAGGATAAAACGATGGGGTTCTGCTATGGGTGCGTTCAAGGTTGCTTTTAGCCGCCCTTTGGCTGATGAGGTGAGAGAGAGAATAACGCCAGGCGTCGGTGTGCGAAAGCACTTAAATAACCTGGCCCCACTCTCGATAAACCTGAAAAATCCCTGTGGGAGTTGGCTTGCCTGCTGTAGGAGCGAGCTTGCTCGCGAAAAACGTCAATGATAATGCGTGTTTGCTGAATGAGCGCGGCGCCGGTGAGTTTTTCGCGAGCAAGCTCGCTCCTACAAAAAAGCCTTAACTGACTGGCATTAAGGCAAGCCAGCTCCCACATTTTGATCTTCATCCGGTCAGCGAGATCAGTTGATCAGCGAGCCACGCAACGAGTGTGGCTGCGCCGCATCAATGTGCACATCGGCAAACTGGCCGATCAGCGTGGGATTGTCGCAGCGGAAGTTGACGATCCGGTTGTTCTCGGTACGCCCCTGCAATTCACCCGGGTCTTTCTTCGAATAATCGGTGACCAGGATGCGCTGGATCGAACCGACCATTTGTCGGCTGATTTCGAAGCCCTGCTGATTGAGACGATGTTGCAGCGCGTTCAAACGCTCTTTTTTCAACGCTTCCGGGGTTTCATCCAGCAGGTCGGCAGCCGGGGTGCCTGGGCGCTGGCTGTAGACGAACGAGTAGGAAAAGTCGAAACCGACGTCTTCGATCAGCTTCATGGTCTGCTGGAAATCTTTCTCGGTTTCACCCGGGAAGCCGACGATAAAGTCCGAGCTGATGCAGATACCCGGCACGGCGGCGCGAAGTTTGCGCAGTTTGGATTTGTATTCCAGTGCGGTGTGGTTGCGCTTCATCGCCGAGAGAATGCGGTCCGAACCCGATTGCACCGGCAAGTGCAGGTGCTTGACCAGCTCTGGCACTTCGGCGTGGGCCTGGATCAGGCTGTCGGAGAACTCCAGCGGGTGCGAGGTGGTGTAGCGGATGCGCTCGATGCCGTCGACGGCGGCGACCACGCGGATCAATTCCGCCAGGTCGGCCAGGCGCCCGTCATCGGTCAGGCCGCGGTAGCCGTTGACGTTCTGGCCCAGCAAGGTCACTTCGCGCACGCCGTTTTCAGCCAAGTGGATGATTTCCGCCAGCACATCGTCAAACGGCCGGCTGACTTCTTCGCCACGGGTGTAAGGCACCACGCAGAAGGTGCAGTATTTGCTGCAGCCTTCCATCACCGACACATAGGCGCTCGGCCCGTCGATGCGCGGTTCGGGCAGATGGTCGAATTTTTCGATTTCGGGGAACGACACGTCCACCTGCGGCAGCTTGGTGACGCGTGCGGCGTCGATCATTTCCGGCAGGCGGTGCAGGGTCTGCGGGCCGAACACCACATCGACATAGGGCGCGCGGTCGCGAATCGCGGCGCCTTCCTGGCTGGCCACGCAACCGCCGACGGCGATCACCATGTCCGGGTTGGCCAGTTTCAATTCACGCCAGCGACCCAGCTGCGAGTACACACGGTCCTGGGCCCGCTCGCGGATCGAGCAGGTATTGAGCAGGATCACGTCGGCATCTTCGGCGCGGGCAGTGACTTCCAGGGCCTGGTGTTCGCCCAGCAAGTCGACCATGCGCGAGCTGTCGTACTCGTTCATCTGGCAACCGTGGGTTTCGATGTAAAGCTTCTTGGCCATGGGAATCGTCAACTGGTGGTAAAGAACCGCGCATTATAGGGGGCATGCCCATTGGTTCCTAGCGCTGTGCATCGGGTGCCATGCTATAGTTCGCGCCCTCTTTTATATCCCCATGTGTTGTTCGCCCACCATGACCAAACGTGAAGCTCCAATCTATAAGGTGATTTTCCTCAACCAGGGCCAGGTGTTCGAAATGTACGCCAAGCAGATCTATCAAAGTGATCTGTGGGGCTTCCTGGAGGTGGAAGAGTTCGTCTTTGGCGAGCGCACCCAATTGGTGGTCGATCCGGGCGAAGAAAAGCTCAAGGCCCAGTTCGAAGGCGTGGTGCGCAGCTTTGTGCCGATGCATTCGATTGTGCGCATCGATGAGGTCGAGCGCCTGGGTACGCCGAAGATCAGTGAGGCTCGGGGCGTGAGCAATGTGATGCCGTTTCCGATGCCGATGCCTGAGAAGTAGGGCTTTAGACCGAGTGGTGCCTATCGCAGGCAAGCCAGCTCCCACATTCGACCGCGTTTCCATGTTGAAATGCAGTCAACTGTGGGAGCTGGCTTGCCTGCGATAGCGATGTAAGGTCTACAAAGAATCAGGGCAGGGGTGAGAACGGCGAACGCCCATCAGCACTCTGCAGTTCTTGCAGGTAGTTGCGGAAAATCTGCCCCAGCACCTGGGTTGCCACTTCCAGTTCATCGCGCTGCATGTGCTCGGCGACTTCGTCGGCGGTGTCCAGTGCGTCTTCAGCGCCGTTGACTGCGGCCATTTTCAGCACGATGTACGCCTGGACGTTGTTGGCCGGCACGCCTTCGCCTTTGAAGAACATGTTGCCCAACTGGTATTGCGCCTGGGCGTGGCCCTGCAACGAGGCTTTCTCGAAATAGCTCAACGCTTTGTTGAGATCAACGGCCGGGTTCTTGCTGTCGTGGTAGTACTCGCCCAACTCGTATTGCGCCTGCGCATCCCCGTCCTCGGCCTGTTTCTGGCACGCGCTCAGGGCTTCGGCCTGGCTGTCTGGCTGGGTATTGAGGGTGCAACGACCCATCGCTGGGATTAACAACGAGTTGCCGCCGGCCTGGGCATGTGCCAGTAGCGGTTGAAGGAGCAACAGGCAGCCCAGAACCAGGGTGCGGCCGGTGCGTTTCATGGGAATCGACTTACCTCTGACGGGGCGCGGGACCCTCGAGGGAGTCCAATAAGCGCGCATTATGAAATAAGCAGGCCTCTGCTTACAAAGTCTTTACTCGTTTTTCTGCTGCTTGGGCAAGTTATCTGCCGGATTGCAGGGCAATTCTCGAAAAAACCAGGAATTGTCTGTAAGCAAAGTAGCAAATCTGACGCTGCCAGGGGCAACGTCAGCGGTTGCCGTCACTTATTTCAGGGCCGCAAAGGCGCGCTCGGCAGCATCCAGGGTCAATTTCAGTTCGGCTTCGCCATGGGCGATCGACGTGAAGCCGGCTTCAAAGGCGCTCGGCGCCAGGTACACACCGCCTTCGAGCATCAGGTGGAAGAAGCGCTTGAACAGCTCGGCATCGCTGCCCATCACGTCATCGAAGGTGACGATATCGTCGGCGCCGCTGAAGTACAGGCCGAACATGCCACCGGCCTGGGTGGTCACGAACGGGATGCCGGCGGCGTCGGCGCGCTGTTGCAGGCCGTCGAGCATGCGCGTGGTGTAGTCGGTCAGCTCGGCGTGGAAGCCCGGGCGGCTGATCAAGCGCAGGGTGGTCAGGCCGGCGGCCATCGCCAGCGGGTTACCCGACAAGGTGCCTGCCTGGTAGACCGGGCCGAGCGGGGCGATGTGTTGCATGATCTCGCGCTTGCCGCCGAAGCAGCCTACCGGCATGCCGCCGCCGATGATCTTGCCGAAGGTGCTCAGGTCCGGCGTGACGCCGTAGTAAGCCTGGGCGCCACCAAGGGCGACCCGGAAACCGGTCATCACTTCGTCAAAAATCAGCACCACGCCATGCTTGTCGCACTGCTCGCGCAGGCCCTCAAGGAAACCCGGTGCCGGGGGCACGCAGTTCATGTTGCCGGCAACCGGCTCGACGATGATGCACGCCACGTCCTGGCCGACTTCGCTGAGCATCTGCTCGACGGCGGCGATGTCGTTGAACGGCAGGGTCAGGGTGTGCTTGGCGAACGCCGCAGGTACGCCAGCGGAATTGGGTACGCCTTGGGTCAGTGCGCCGGAGCCGGCTTTTACCAGCAGGCTGTCGGAGTGGCCGTGGTAGCAGCCTTCGAACTTGATGATGTTGTCACGGCCGGTAAAACCACGGGCCAGGCGGATCGCGCTCATGGTCGCTTCGGTGCCGGAGCTGACCATGCGCACCATCTCCATCGACGGCACGATCGAGCAGACCAGGTCGGCCATCTCGGTTTCCATCGCGGTTGGGGCGCCGTAGGACAAGCCGTGTTGCAGTTGCTGGCGCACCGCGTCCAGCACGTCCGGATGGCTGTGGCCGAGGATCATCGGGCCCCAGGAGCCGACGTAGTCGACATAGCGCTTGTCGTCTTCATCGGTGACGTAGGCGCCTTCGGCATGCTTGAAGAACAACGGCGTGCCGCCCACGCTCTTGAACGCACGCACGGGGGAGTTCACACCGCCGGGGATGTGTTTCTGGGCGTTGGCAAACAGGGTTTCGGAACGGGACATGATCGGGCTCTCTAAACTGAAGATTTAAGAAGATCGTTGAATGCACGGGCGCGGCGGGTGACTTCCTGGGTGCTGTCGGCACCGAACAGGCCATGGACCACGGCGAGCAGGTCGGCCCCATGGGCCACCAGCGGCTCGGCGTTTTCCAGGGTGACGCCGCCGATCACGCAGATCGGCAGGTGCAGGCGCTTGCGGGCCTGGGCCAGCATGTCAACGGTGGCGGCAGGTGCGCCGGGTTTGGTCGTGGAATTGAAGAAGCGGCCGAAGGCGACATAGCTGGCGCCTTCTTTGGCGGCCTGTTCGGCCAGTTCGATCTGGCTGTGGCAGGTGGCGCCGATGATCGCCTTAGAACCGAGCAGCGCGCGGGCCGGGGTCAGCGGGCCGTCGGTCTGGCCCAGGTGCACGCCGACGCCCAGGCGCGCGGCCAGTTCGGCATCGTCGTTGATGATCAATTGAGTCTTGTAGCGCGAGCACAGCTCATGCAGCTTTTCGGCTTCACGCAGGCGGCGTGCCTCGTCACTGCTCTTGTCGCGGTACTGCAACAGGGTGACGCCACCGTCCAGCGCCGCCTCGACGTAGGCGAGGAATTTGCCGGCCAACAGCTGGCTGTCGGTAATGGCGTAAAGGCCGCGTAGTTTCATCGGGCAAACCCCTTGCTGACGAGCGATAAGTTACGAGCAGAAATCCAGCGGCAATCGGCGCGGCACGAACTGGCCCTGGCCGAGTTGTTCGGCATCGCGCAGGGTACGCCACGTGTAGTTGAGGGCCGTTTGCACGGCGCTGGCCAAGCCTTCGCCCTGGGCAATGCGCCCGGCCAGCGCACTGGCCAAGGTGCAACCCGAGCCGTGATAACTGCCGGGCAAGCGCTGGCAAGTAAAGGTCTGGCGCGTGCCGTCGCGGCTGTACAAGCGGTTGTGCACTTCGTGCTCATCGCCATGGCCGCCGGTGATCAGCAGGTGCTTGATGTACGGCAACAGCTTCTCGGCGCAGTCGTCGGCGCTGCCGTCGGGCAGTTCCGCGAGGATCCGCGCTTCTGGCAGGTTGGGGGTGGCGATCAATGACAAGGGCAGCAGCCGCTCGCGCATCGCATAACCGACCTCGTCCTTGCCCAGGCTACCGCCACCGCCGGCGCGCAGCACCGGGTCGCAGACCACCGGCAAATGCGGGTGCGCCTGCAGCAGTTCGACCACAGTGTCGACCATCGCGGTGGAGCCGAGCATGCCCAGCTTGACCGCCGCGACTTCAGAGTCGCCGAGCACGGCATTGGCCTGGGCCAGTACCCACTCACGGTCAAGCACGCGGAAGTCACTGACATTGACGGTGTTTTGCACGGTCAACGCGGTGACGGCCGGGGCCGCGTGGCAGCTCTGGGCGAGCAGGGCTTCGATATCTGCCTGCAGGCCGGCGCCACCACTGGGGTCGTGGCCGGAGAGACAGAGGACAACGGGGCGAGAGCAGTAGATATTCATGGTGCGCGAGCTTACCACCAAACGCTTTTTGCGTGGCTGTATGGCGATGGCAGAAGTTTGCCGCTGCGGTGTCGCTTTGCGTGGCTGAAAACCGCAATGAAGTGGCCTGAAAGCATTGCCCTAGAGCCGTTCTAAAAAAAGTTCCGACAGTGGCTAATGGCTTTTACTGGCTATGCTAAAGTGCATCCAAACAACTTACTGTATCGCCGGTGTACGTCTTCTCAAAAGGAATGGGGGGCTTTTGACACAACCGGACCAGGCTACGCTGGGGCTCTATGCGCTATTTGCTGATTTTTTTATTGTGCGGGCTGCCGATGCTCGCCAGCGCCGTCGAGTTCAACCAGAACACGCGAAGCCTCCCGTTGGGCCGGGTCATGCAAGTGCTCGAAGACCCAACCGATGCCCTGACCATCGCCGATGTCAGTTCCCCCGCCTATGCCGCCCAGTTCAAGACCCACGACAAAGACACCCTCAATGCCGGCTATTCACGCTCGGTGTTCTGGCTGAAGGTCAACCTGCACTACACCGCCACAGATCCCCGCGCACCACGCAGCTGGTTTCTGGAACTGGCCTACCCGCCGCTCAATCGCCTGGACCTTTACCAGAACGACGGCACCGGGAATTACCGCCTCACCGCACGAACCGGCAGCGCGTTGCCGTTTTCCAGCCGAGAGGTGAGCCAGAGCAACTACCTGTTCAAGCTCAGCTTCTTGCCCGACCAGCAACAAACCGTCTACCTGCGCTTGCAAAGCCAAGGTTCGATCCAGGCACCGCTGACCTTGTGGGCCGGCACCGCCTACATGGAGGAGCAGCCGCTGCGCTTGTACGTGCTCGGCGCCATCTATGGTGTGTTGCTGGGCATGCTGATCTACAACCTGTTCATCTACCTGAGCGTGCGCGACACCAGCTACCTGTATTACATCCTCTATATCGCCTCGTTCGGCCTGTACCAGCTGTCGGTCAATGGTGTGGCGGTGGAGTACTTCTGGCCGAACAACCCGTGGTGGGCGAATGCCGCGGTGCCCTTCCTGATCGGCTCGGCGGCCTTGTTCGGCAGCCTGTTCGCGCGCAGCTTCCTGCACACCGCGCAGCACAGCCGCTGGCTCAACCGCATCCTGCTGGCGCTCGCGGCCTGTGGTGGTTTGGTGATGGCACTGGCGTTGTTGACCAGCTACGCCGTGGCCCTGCGCCTGGCCACTGCGCTGGCGCTGGTGTTTACCGTGACCATCTTCGTGGCGGCCATCAAGGCCTGGTATTGCGGGCAGCGCATGGCGCGTTATTTCATCATCGCCTGGTCGGCCTTTCTGCTCGGCGGGGTGGTCAATACCCTGATGGTGCTGGGTTACCTGCCTAACGTGTTCCTGACCATGTACGCCAGCCAGCTCGGCTCGGCCATTGAAGTGGCGCTGTTGTCCCTGGCCCTGGCCGACCGCATCAACGGCATGCGCGAACAGCAGGCACAGATTCTGCTCGATGCCAGCCAGAAACTCGAAGCGCTCAACCAGCAACTGGCCCGCAGCAACCGCCTCAAAGACGAATTTCTCGCCACCCTGACCCACGAACTGCGCACGCCGATGAACGGTGTGATCGGCTCGTTGGAGCTGATGCAAACCGTGTCATTGGACGATGACATGACGCAATACCAGCAAACCGCCGCTGGTTCGGCGCGGGACATGATGCGCATGGTCAACGGCATCCTCACCCTCACCGAGTTGCAGGCCGGTCGCCTGGTGGCCCAGCCGCAAGTGTTCAGCCTGCGCGGCACGCTCGACACCTTGCGCCAGCAGTTCACCGGCAGTGCCCAGAGCAAGGGCCTGGCGTTTTCCATTGATGTGGCCGATGAGGTGCCGGATCGGCTGATCGGCGATGCCGACAAATTGCTCCAGTGCCTGGATTGCCTGCTCGATAACGCCTTCAAATTCACCCACGTCGGCGCGGTGCGTTTGCGCGTGGTGGGCGTGCCCCAAGGGGATGGCGCCTTGCACCTAAGCTTTATCGTCACCGACACCGGTATCGGTTTTGCCTTTCTCGATGAAGCCACGCTGTATCAGCGCTTCTTCCAGCTCGATGGCTCGATGACGCGTGAATACGGCGGCCTGGGCATAGGCCTGGCGATCTGCCGGCAGTTGATCGAACTGCTGGGCGGGCGTCTGACCCACCATTCGGAACCCCGTAAAGGTAGCCGCTTCCAGTTGGAAGTGGACGTCTCGTTGCCGCAGCAGATGACGCCCGCCACGCAAACGCTGCCTGCACAGCGTGCGCCTCAGGAATGCACGGTGCTGCTGGTGGACGATAACAGCGTGGGCCAACTGGCGGTGCGTGGCATGTTGCTCAAGCTTGGTTATCGGGTCAAAACCGTGGACAGCGGCCCGGCGGCCCTCGCTGCATTGCAAGGGCACAGCTTCGACGCTGTGTTGCTGGACGTGCCTGAGGGTGGTTTCTCGTTGTGCTGCCAGATTCGCGCATTGCCCGGCTGCGGTGAATTGCCGGTGATCGCCCTGAGCACTTCGCCCAATGGCCCGGAGCGTGAGCGCTGCCATGGCATTGGCATGACGGACCGGCTGGCCAAACCGGTGCGTTTCGATGCTTTGCAGGCGGCGCTTGAGCGTAGCGTGCTGTGCGCGGATGAGGGTGAAAGCGCCGAACATTCGGCGCGTATGCCACTTTTTTAAGCGCAGTGGCAGTGCTTAACTGAAAAAACCGGCCTCAATCGATCTGTGTTTTTTTGTAGGAGCGAGCTTGCTCGCGAAGAACGTCAACGATAACGCGCCCCGCCTGGGTTAGCGCGTTGCTCTCAGGTTTTTCGCGAGCAAGCTCGCTCCTACAGGCAGCCTGAAATCGATGTGGCCTTTTTTCCAGGAGGCCCGTCATGAACCTGCATCAGTTTGCCGAAACCCACGACGTTACCAACCAGTCACCGTCCCTGGACGGCACCAACCTGTATCGCATCGACGTGCCTTTGCAGGAATGGTCGCGCCGCTTTGGCGCCGGCTGGGCTGAGTCGCGCATGGATGCCTACGGCGCGCTGGCGGGTGGGCCGTTGATGGTGGCGGGGTTCCTGGCCAACCAGAACAAGCCGGTGTTCAGCAGCCACGACCGTTATGGCCATCGCATCGACCTGGTGGAGTTTCACCCGGCTTATCATGAGCTGATGCGCACCGCCGTCGAACATGGCCTGCCGTCGTTGCCGTGGGCCCATCCGCAGGCTGGCGCCCATGTGGCACGTGCGGCGATGACCTACCTGCACAGCCAGGCCGAAGCTGGCAGCGGCTGCCCGCTGACCATGACCTTCGCCTGCGTCCCGGCTTTGCGCCTGCAACCTGCGCTGGCGGACTTCTGGCTGCCAAAAATCCTCAATACCCAGTACGACCCGCGCAATGTCGGCATCGCCCACAAGGCCGGCGCCACTATCGGCATGGCCATGACCGAGAAGCAGGGCGGCACCGACGTGCGCGCCAACACCACCCGCGCTTACCCCGTGGGCGCGGGCGGCCCCGGCCAAGCCTACGAGCTGGTGGGGCATAAGTGGTTTTGCTCGGCGCCGATGTGCGATGGCTTTCTGACCTTGGCCCAGACCGACAAGGGCCTGACCTGTTTCCTGCTGCCTCGGCACCGCCCGGATGACACGCGCAACGAGTTCTACATCCAGCGTTTGAAGAACAAACTCGGCAACTGCTCCAACGCCTCCAGCGAAGTGGAATTTCGCGGCGCCCTGGCGTGGATGGTCGGCGAAGAAGGCCGCGGCGTTCCAACCATCATCGAAATGGTCGCCATGACGCGCTTCGATTGCATGGTCGGCTCCAGCGCCTTGATGCGCCAGGCGCTGACCCAGGCCAGCCATCACTGCGCCCATCGCCAGGTGGGTGGCCGCGTGCTCAGCGAGCAGCCGCTGATGCAGAACGTGTTGGCCGACCTGGCCCTGGAAAGCGAAGCGGCCCTGGCCTTGAGCCTGCGCATGGGGCGCGCCCTGGATCATCTGGATGATGCGCATGAAGCCAAATTCGCCCGGCTGGTCACGGCCGTGGGCAAATACTGGATCTGCAAGCGCGCACCCGCGATGATCAACGAAGCCGCTGAATGCATGGGCGGTGCCGGGTATGTGGAAGACAGTATCCTGCCGCGCCTTTACCGCGAGGCACCGGTGAATTCGACGTGGGAAGGTTCCGGCAATGTGCAGTGCCTGGACGTATTGCGTGCACTGTCCAAAGAGCCCGGTGTGCTTGAGGTGCTGTTTGTCGAACTGGGCGATGGCCACGGCCACAAACAGTTGGCGCGGCATATCGAGCAGTTGAAGGCGGCGTTCATGGACACCCAGGACATCCAGTATCGGGCGCGGCAACTGACCGAGGACATTGCCCTGGCGTTGCAGGCCAAGTTGTTGCTGGAGGCGGGTAATGCGGCGGTCAGCGATGGGTTTATCGCCAGCCGGTTGGGTGAGTCGTCGGGGCGGGTATACGGCACCTTGCCGCGTGGCGTCGACGTGGAAGCGATTGTCGCCCGCTCAACCCCGACGTTTCCTTGAATAAACACGGTCAACTGTAGGAGCGAGCTTGCTCGCGAAAAACGTCAACGATAACGCGTGTTTCCTGAATAAACGCGGCGCCTATGGGTTTCTCGCGAGCAAGCTCGCTCCTACATGGTATTACCCCCTCCCACATTTTAAGGTGCATTCCAATCCTGTGGTTTCGGTGAAGCCTGGATACAGGCAAGATAAAGGCCTGCAAGTCAGAACACAGGATGCTTACCGTGACCGAAGCTTTTGTTGTCGTTAAAACCGCCGAAGAAGCCGTGGACCGGCTGGCGGCGCTGCATGAGCGTGCCACTGGCGCGCTCAACCAGGCGCTCAAGCAATACCTCAAGGACCGCGTCGAGCCCGACGCCGCGCAGCGCGCATTGTTTCGCTACCCGGAACTGCGCCTGACCTACCACTGCCACGGTGAAGTCCCACAAACCACTCGGGCGTATGCCAAGGTGCAACTGCCGGGTACCTACAGCGTCACCGTGACCCACCCGGCCGCGTTCCGTAAGTACCTGCTGGAGCAACTGGTGCCGCTGATGCACGACTTCACCGTGACGGTGGAAGTGGGCGTCAGCCAGCAGAACATTCCGTACCCCTATGTGGTGGAGCAGGGTGATGAACTGGCCGGCTCCGGCGTCACTGCCGCGACCCTGGCTCGCGTGTTCCCCAGTACCGACCTGTCTGCCGCCACCGACGGCATTGCCGATGGCCTGTACGACTGGGAAAACACCGACCCGTTGCCCCTGGCCCTGTTCGATGCCGCCCGCGTGGACTTTTCCCTGCGCCGCCTGGTGCATTACACCGGCAGCGACTGGCGCCATGTACAGCCGTGGATCCTGCTGACCAACTACCACCGCTACGTGGACCAGTTCATCCTGCATGGCCTGGAGCAACTGCGCAGTGACCCGCGTTTTATCCGCATGATGCTGCCCGGCAACGTGGTGATCGACAAGAGCATGGACCACGGCGAAGCCTCGGCCATTGCTGCCGGCGTGGTATGGCACCGCTACCAGATGCCGGCGTATCACCTGCAGGCCACTGACGGCCACGGCGTGACCCTGGTGAACATCGGCGTGGGCCCGTCCAACGCCAAGAACATCACCGACCACTTGGCCGTACTGCGCCCGCATTGCTGGCTGATGATCGGCCACTGCGGCGGCTTGCGCCAATCCCAGACCATCGGCGACTACGTACTGGCCCACGCCTACATGCGCCGCGACGGGATTCTGGACCGTGTAGTACCGCCGAACATCCCGATTCCGGCCCTTGCTGAAGTGCAGCTGGCGCTTCAGCAGGCGGCGGCCAAGGTCACTGGCGAAAAAGGCGAAGAGCTGAAAAAACGCCTGCGCACCGGCACCGTGCTGACCTACGACGACCGGAACTGGGAACTGCGCTGGGCCCAGGAGCGCCCGTTGATCAACCTGTCCCGCGCCGTGGCCGTGGACATGGAAAGCGGCACCATCGCCGCCCAGGGTTACCGTCTGCGCGTGCCTTACGGCACCTTGTTGTGCGTATCGGACAAACCCTTGCACAGCGAGATCAAGCTGCCAGGCTCGGCCAACGCGTTCTATGAGCGTGCGGTCAGCCAGCACTTGAAGATCGGCATCGAGGCGGTCGACCTGTTGCGCACCGAACTCAACTCGTTGCACTCGCGCAAACTGCGCAGCTTCGACGAGCCGCCGTTCCGCTAAGCGGTTGGGATGGTCATTTAGCGGTCAGGCCACTAGCATTGTCGGTCCTGACCGTTAGATGTTCCTTTGCCATGTCCCGTCCCACTCGTCCCGATTCGCGCCGCCCTGGCGTGAAACCACCGTACTCTGCCGCTCGCCGCGTTGCCAAGGCGCCACCGGCCGAGCCGAAGTTGATCCTGTTCAATAAACCTTTCGACGTGCTGACCCAGTTCAGCGACGAAGGCGGGCGCGCGACCCTCAAGGACTTTATTGATATTCCCGGTATTTACCCGGCAGGGCGCCTGGACCGGGACAGCGAGGGCCTGCTGCTGTTGACCAACGATGGCCAGCTTCAGGCGCGGATTGCCGACCCCAAGCACAAGTTGGCGAAAACCTACTGGGTACAGGTAGAAGGCGAGCCCACCGAAGAACAGCTGCAACGCCTGCGTGACGGCGTGGAGCTCAACGACGGCATGACCTTGCCCGCCGAGGCACGGCAACTGGATGAACCGGCATTATGGCCGCGCAACCCGCCAGTACGTTTTCGTAAAAGCGTGCCCACCCACTGGCTGGAACTGGTGATTCGCGAAGGGCGTAACCGCCAGGTACGGCGCATGACCGCGGCGGTAGGCTTGCCGACCCTGCGCCTGGTGCGCGTGCGTATTGGTGAGTGGTCGATCGACGGCCTGGATCAAGGCCAGTGGAAGGCAGTGCCGGCGCGCTTATAACGCCCCGGATTCGATCAGGCCGATCACCACGCTCTTGATGATGAACGCCGCCACGCCCAGCCCCAGCACGAAAAACAGGATGAACGAACCAAAGCGCCCGGCCTTGGATTTCTTCGCCAGGTCCCAGACGATAAAGCCCATGAAAATGATCAGGATGCTGACCAGGCCAGTCATCATCCATTCTTCAAACAGGGCGGGATCGATGTTGTTCATGAGGCTCTTCCGACAAGACAAGCGAGCAGTATACGGCAGCGTCACACCGGCAACATTGACCTGAGTCCTGCACGGTCAAACTGTGGGGGGCTGATGCCATTGTAGGAGCGAGCTTGCTCGCGAAAAACTCACAGACGCCGCGTTCATTCAGAAGGCAGGCGTTATCGTTAACGTTTTTCGCGAGCAAGCTCGCTCCTACAGTTGAACATTGTTGTTCTCAGGTGCGTAGGTGGGTCAGGGGCAGTTCGGTGCTGTTCAGTACCTGGTTCAGCACAAAGCTGGAACGCACGCTGGTCACGCCTTCAATCCGCGTCAGGTGGCCCAGCAGCAGCTTCTGATAATGGTCCATGTCCGGCACCACTACCTTCAGTTGATAGTCCGCATCCATGCCGGTCACCAAACTGCATTCCAGCACTTGCGGCAAGGTGCGGATGGCGGCTTCGAAGTTTTCGAAGCGCTCTGGCGTGTGACGGTCCATGCCAATCAATACATAAGCCGTGAGGCTCAGGCCGAGCATCTTGCGGTCGAGCAGGGCGACCTGGCGGGCGATGTAGCCGTCGTCTTCCAATTGCTTGACCCGGCGCGAGCAGGGCGAAGGCGACAGGCCGATGCGTTCGGCCAGCTCCTGGTTGGAGATCCTCGCGTCGCGCTGCAATTCCGCCAGAATACTCAGGTCGTATCGGTCAAGCTTGCTCATTGGGTTGGCCTTTGTCGTAACTATTGCGGTGAATTATCCATGAAGGGTTAAAAATTGCGCAAGCACTGTTTATTGACGCAATCTTCGCAATCCTCTGCCCGCCCGGCACGCCTATGATTACCAACAGAATCACCGCCTGGACAACAGTCCACAGCAGCGCGCCCAATCAGGCCCGTTGCGGCCGCCGCCCCAGCAGGGTTGAGCCGGCCTCCAGGCTGCACACTGTCCACAAGACGGCGTGAGGTGAGCCAACGTCAAAAGCGTTGAGCCAGGACGAAATTCTCAAGGGGTGGCCGACGGGTCACCCCTTTTTCTTTGTGCGCGTTTTGCCTTCAGAAAATAGTTCTCGTGACTGATAACCTGTCTCAGAACCGGGCGAGGCTTTTCCAGTCTCATGATCAAGCCCCAATCCGCAGTGAGGAAAAGCATGAAGCGCATCTGGCGTATGGCAGGTGTTGGTTTGCTGGTGGTCAGCGTCGGCTCCCAGGCAATGGCCGACGAACGTGATAACTCACCGGGCCAGGGGCGTGGGCCGCAGGGGCAGCATGAACAGCATGAACGGGGCCCCGAAGGTGGGCCGCGGCCGGAGCATAACCTGCCGATCCAGGGCCGGCCCGATACGGTGCGCCAGACCCAGGAGCCGCGCCCGGGTTATTACCGTGATATCCCCCGACGCAACGATGACAACAGGCATTGGGAGGCCGGTGGCCCTGGTGCGCGTCCAGGCAATGACCATCCCAACGATAACCGTTGGCCAGGTCGCCCCGACGGTCATGGCAATGGCTGGGGCCCAGGCCCGCAGCATCGCCCCGGTTATGTCATCGACCGTTTCCCAGACCGCAATTACCGCGTGCCTTACCGTGGCCAGGATTACTTCTACTCGGGTGGCTACTGGTATCGCCCCCAAGGCCCTCGCTACGTAGTGGTGACGCCGCCCTATGGCATTCGCGTGCATTACCTGCCGGACTACGCGCGTGAAGTGTGGGTAGGCGGCTCGCTGTTGTTCCTCGCCGCAGGCGCCTATTACGCCTATGAGCAAAGCACCCAGCAATACGTAGTGGTGCAGCCGCCGGCGCAAGTGCCATCACCCCAGCCAGCGCCGCAAGGCAACGGCTATGACGTAGTGGCTTACCCGGCCAACGGCCAGTCGCCCGCCCAGGTCCAGCAGGACGGCTACGACTGTTATCGCTGGGCGGTGCAGCAAAGTGGCTTCGACCCGCGCACCGTGACCTACGCCCCGGACCCTGCAGTGGTGCAAACCTACCGCCAAGCCCAGGGCAACTGCCTGGGCAGCCGCGGGTATCAGGTGCAGTACTAGGCCTTGTTGCCGGTGACCACTTCCCGTGGGTCGGCGTGCACCAGCACTTCGGCTCTCGGGTATTCCCGGTGAATGGCATCAGCGGCCTGGTCGCTGATGCCGTGGGCCACCGACAGGGTCAATTCCCCCGGCAATTCCAGATGCAATTGCACAAACCAGTGATTACCGGAAACCCGCGTGCGCAAGTCGTGGGCACCCAGCACGCCGGGCACGCCACGGGCCAGTTCCAGCATGTGCTGGCTGACGTCTAGCGGTAACTCTTCATCCATCAGCACGGCAAAGCTTTCCCGGGCGATCTGGATCGCGCTCCACAGGATGTAGGCGGCGATTCCCAGGCCGAACCAGGCGTCGACCTGATGAAAGCCAAAACCTGCCAACACCAGCGCAATCAGGATGCTGCCATTGAGCAGCAAATCTGAACGGTAGTGCAGCGAGTCGGCACGCACCGCGTTGGAGCCGGTCTCGCGCACCACTCGGTGTTGCAGCATCAGCAGGGCCACGGTCAGCGCCAGGGACAAAATAATTACGCCGATACTCAGCCACGGTGCGCCGACCGGCTCCGGATGCTTGAGCCGTTCATACGCCTGCAGCGCAATCAGCACCGCACTGCCGGCGATAAACAAGGCCTGCGCCATCCCCGCCAGCGACTCCGCCTTGCCATGCCCATAGCGGTGATCGTCATCGGCCGGGCGCAGGGCGTAATGCACTGCCAGCAAATTCAACAGCGACGTCACGCCGTCGAGCAGTGAGTCGGTCAACCCGGCGAGCATGCTCACCGAGCCGCTGAGCCACCAGGCGATGGCCTTGGTCACAATCAGCACACAGGCCACGCCCACCGAGGCGCGGGTGGCCAGGCGCAAGAGCCTTGCGTGTTCGGGGCTGCTGGTCATGGGCAGTCCTTACGCGGCAGGCTGCAGGCCCAGGGCCGCCAGTTGCTGCACGCTGCCCTTGAACTGGATCAGGCGCGGGTCGTCCAGCGGCAAGGTACGGCCGGTTTCTTTCTGGATGATGCTTTGCAGCTTGGCGTTATCGACCGTGCCGTCGGCGCCGATGGCTTCGTGCAGTTTCTCGGGGGCGACCTGAGCTGTTTTGCCCGGTTCGAAGTAAATGGCGCCCGTGGCGAAGTCGACACCGAAGGCGATCAGGCCGGGGATCACATAAAACAACAGGCCGAGGGCATCGAGTACCGCGATGGTCGGGTCGATCTTGCCGTCGATCTGGCCACGACGGTCGGGGTAGAAAATCGACCCGCAGGCGGTAAGTTGGCTCAGCAGGGTAACGGCGAGGACACCGCCGATGACACGGGAAGCGATACGCATGAAAAAGTCTCCTGAACGCATTTGAAGAATGACTATAAGCGAGTCTACAAGGCGATGATGTCCAAATGTGGGAGCGGGCTTGCTCGCGAAAGCGGTGTATCAGCCATCCGATATGTCGCAGACCCACCGCATTCGCGAGCAAGCCCGCTCCCACATCTGACTCTGTTCCCAATGGGATTATGCAGTTCGCCGTTATACTCGCCGCTCTGCTTTGGAGCCAGTATGAATTCGTTGCCGATCGATGATGTTTTACCCGCCCTGCGTGACGCCTTGGCGCATCGCCATGAAGCCGTGCTGGAGGCGCCCCCCGGCGCCGGTAAAACCACCCGCGTGCCGTTGGCCTTGTTGCATGAGCCGTGGCTCGCCGGGCAAACCATCCTGATGCTCGAACCCCGGCGCCTGGCTGCCCGCGCTGCTGCCGAACGGCTGGCCAGTGAGCTGGGCGAAAAGGTCGGTGAGACCGTGGGCTACCGCATTCGCCTGGACAGCAAAGTCGGCCCTAATACGCGTATCGAGGTGGTCACCGAAGGCATCCTCACTCGCCGCCTGCAGGACGACCCGGCGCTGGACGGCGTGGGCCTGTTGATCTTTGACGAATTCCACGAGCGCAGCCTCGATGCTGACTTGGCGCTGGCCTTGAGCCTCAACGGACGCGAGTTGTTCCGCGACGAGCAGCCGCTGAAAATCCTGCTGATGTCCGCCACCCTTGAAGGCGAACGCCTGGCCGGCTTGCTGGATGACGCGCCGATCCTGCGCAGTGAAGGGCGCATGTTCCCGGTGCAGATGCGTTGGGGTCGACCCTACCAGGCCGGCGAGTTTATCGAGCCGCGCGTGGTGCAAACCGTCCTCGAAGCCCTGCATGACGAGACCGGCAGCGTGCTGGTGTTTTTGCCGGGGCAGGCGGAGATTCGCCGGGTCAACCAGCAACTGGCCGACGCTCTGGGTGATCGCCCTGATGTGCTGTTGTGCCCGCTGCATGGCGAGCTGGACCTCAATGCCCAGCGCGCCGCCATCGACCCGGCGCCGGCTGGCAAGCGCAAAGTGGTGCTGGCCACCAA
The DNA here is from genome assembly GCF_002591235.1 of Pseudomonas sp. FDAARGOS_380. Classification (NCBI taxonomy): domain Bacteria; kingdom Pseudomonadati; phylum Pseudomonadota; class Gammaproteobacteria; order Pseudomonadales; family Pseudomonadaceae; genus Pseudomonas; species Pseudomonas sp. FDAARGOS_380. The sequence goes on from NZ_CP023969.1 coordinate 2,720,511, forward strand.
CATCGCCGAGACCAGCCTGACCATCAATGGCGTGCGCGTGGTGATCGACGCCGGGCTGGCGCGGGTGCCGCGTTTCGACCCCGGCAGCGGCATGACCCGCCTCGACACCCAGCGCATCTCCCGCGCCAGCGCCACCCAACGCGCCGGCCGGGCAGGGCGGTTGGAGCCGGGGGTGTGTTACCGGTTGTGGTCCGAAGACCAGCACGACGGTTTGGCCGCTTATGGCAGTGCGGAAATCCTCGCCGCCGACCTGGCCGGGCTGGCCTTGCAACTGGCCCGCTGGGGCGTGACGCCCAACCAATTGGTGTGGCTGGACGTACCACCCACGGCCGCGTATGCCCAGGCTCAGGACCTGTTGCAGCGCCTCGGTGCATTGGACGAAGAAAACCTCACCGCCCATGGCCAGAAGATGGCCGAGTTGCCGGCTCACCCGCGTATCGCCCATCTGTTATTGCGTGGCCAGGACCTGGGCCTCGCCGCCACCGCCTGCGACGTGGCAGCCCTGTTGGGCGAACGCGACATCTTGCGCGGCGGCGGTGCCGATTTGCACAGCCGCCTGGCGCTGATGTCCGGAGAAGAGCGTGCGCGCGGCACCCAAGGTGGCGTGCAGCGCGCAAAGCAGTTAGCCCGGCAATACCGGGGCTACCTGCGTGGCAAGGCGACCCAGCCGGTGGACAACCCCGACCACCCGCGCTGGCTCGGCGCCTTGCTGGCACTGGCCTACCCGGACCGCGTGGCCCAGCAACGCCGCCCCGGTGGCGCTGAATACCGCCTGGCCAATGGCCGAGCGGCGCTGTTTGCCGAAGCCGACAGCCTGATGAAACAACCCTGGCTGGTGATCGCCGACCTGGGCAGCCGCCAGGGCCAGCGCGAAGAGCGCATCTACCTGGCGGCGGATTTTGACCCGGCGCTGTTCGACACGGTGCTGGCCGAGCAAGTGCGCAACGTCGACCAACTCGACTGGGACGAGCGTGAAGGCGTCTTGCGCGCCGAGCGCCAGCGTAAAGTCGGCGAGTTGGTACTCAGCCGCGAACCCCTGACCGGCCTCGACGAATCCGCCCGCAGCCAGGCGCTGGTCAACCTGGTGCGCCGCAAAGGCTTGGAGTTGCTGCCCTGGACCCCGGAGCTGCGCCAATGGCAAGCCCGTGTGATGCTGCTGCGCCAATTGGATGCCGGCAAAACCAGTGAGTGGCCCGACCTCAGCGACAAGGCCCTGCTCGCCAGCCTGGAGCATTGGCTGATGCCTTACCTGGGCAAGGTCTCGCGCCTCAGCCATTTTGCCAACCTGGATATTTCCAGCTACCTGCATAACCTGTTGCCCTGGCCCTTGCCCCAGCGCCTGGACGAACTGGCGCCTCAGCATGTGAAAGTGCCGTCGGGGTCATCGGTGCGCCTGGACTACAGCGAACAGCCGCCGATTTTGGCGGTGCGCTTGCAGGAATTGTTCGGGCTGGCAGACACCCCGCGCATTGCCGGCGGGCGCCTGGCCGTGAAACTGCACCTGCTGTCCCCGGCGCGGCGGCCGGTGCAGGTCACGCAGGATCTGGCGAACTTCTGGCGCAGTACCTATGCCGAGGTGAAGAAGGATCTCAAGGGGCGATACCCCAAGCATTACTGGCCGGATGACCCGTTGGTGGCCGAAGCGACGGCCAGGATCAAGCCCAGAAAACCTTGAGTATAAGTAACTCCCCAGTCTTTTTTGATGACTGGGGGTTATCTGAAAGGGTGTAATCACCGCAAGAAGGTTGCCTTGAAGGACTTAAAGCGCTTCAAGTGCGCTATCGAATTGCTTATGCGCGTTCAGCAACGACTGGCTCGATTGAGCGTGGATGCCGCAGGTGTACTCGATGAACGAATGTTCGGCTGTTTCAGACTGGGCGATATTGTAGTTCTGAAAGGGCAGCATGGCCCTGCGCACCGGTGACTGATCCAGGATGTTCTTGAATGTGGTGCTTGTATCATCGGCGATCCACAGCCTTCTGACTTTTCTCTGCTGGTTGCCATCGATGAATTTATGCCGTGCATGGAGGACCCGCAGGTTATCCATCACCAAAATATCCCCCGGTTCAAGGCTGACAGGGGTGATGTAGTGCTCGTTGGTGGAATAGTGGGTCTGGATGTATTTGAACGCAGCGTTGGCCCACTCGGGGATAAAAGCGGTGCTGTCGTACCGGTAGCGAATTCTTAACTTTTGGTCGTCGATCTTTTCGAAGACGGCGCAATCGATGGACAACAAATCGTCGCGGCAGTAGGTGACACTGCCGCTGGTCATCAATATGTTTAACGTCTCGGTATTATTGGCAAGCAAGTCGTTGTAGATTTTCTGCCCATCCACCAGGAAGTTGTCGCCGCCAAATTCAGGCTTTGAAACGCACTGAAGAATGACAAACTTGGGGGGCGTGATTTTTTTCGCAGTGCCCTCGACGTAGGCGATGCCATTCAAGAATGATCCATCGGTATGCGGGAAAAAATCGCTCGACAGTTCACCATGATAATCATCCTTGAACCGTTGCCAGTCCTTGTTGATCGGTTCGCCACCGCCCACCACACCATGTTCATCGGACTTGGTATGAAACTGAATCAGCCCGAACTTTCCGGCGGCCTCTCTAAAGGCTTCCAGAGAGTGGTCTCGAGGTTTGATGATGCAATAGCCATGCTCTTTCAGAAAGCTCGAGATTTCTTTGGTCTCAAAAAAATCAAACTTACGTGTGCTCATTTCACGCTCCTTGTTTTATTGGAAGAACTTTTTATAGGCCGTTGAAAAAATGATCGAAGATCATCTTCAAACCAAAAAACGTCACCCCTGCCTTTAACAGCATTGCGCCGACACGCTGCGATATACGGTCTCTGAGAAAGCCGCCCAGGTAAGAACCCAATGTGGAGGCGGTAATCATGATGATGATCAGGTTGGCGTAATCCATGAACGCAAAACCTGCAATCACAAAGGCGGCGACCTTGAGCCCGTGCAGTACGCTCATTTGCATGGCGTGGGTGACAATGACTTCGTTTTTATTAATATTCATCTTCATCAGGATGGGCTGCGATATCAAACCGGTTACGGCCACGAACAACGAAAGGAAGGTTTGAAAGAAGCCCACCAGGGCAAAGTTTTTAAATATAAAACCCAGGCGCGCGACGATCTTGGTCCACGTGATGGCCAGAATGAAGAAGCCGAGAATCAGTGATAAGTATTGCTCGGGGAATTTGCCGATGAAGAAGTAGCCGATGAAGGCGCCGACCAGGCAACCTATTACGTATTTGGGCAGGATTTCCACTTTTGCACTTTTGAAGTCAAACGCGAATCGACTGGCGTTGCTGACCATTTGAATCAAACCGTGAACCGGTACGACCGCAGAGATAGGGATAAATTGAGGCATGACCGCCAGCAGTCCAATCCCGCCGCCCACACCAATGGCAGCCGTCATGAATGAAGTGATAAAACTGACGCCCACCAATAGATACAAACCATCAGAAAGTTCGAGCATTATTAATTCCTGTCCCATTTTATAAAGCGTAAAGCGTATATATCGATGCGCTGGCTTCTCACGGGGTGAATAAGCCGGGCGCAATCGCCTGCGAGCGCGCTGAGAGTCAGGCGCTTTTAATCTTGCGTAGAAATGAGTGTTGAGGCGTGATTAACGGGCAGCCGTGATAGTCGTTACTTGTAACCTTCCCGCAATAAGTAATGAGAACTTAGTCACACCAGAAGCTACGCCATGACTTACGGGATAGAACATGTCTATCCATACGGTCATAGCGAGCCTCTCAAACAGCACGCGATTTATTGCGCGGGCAAGGCCCAGGCGATGATGCTGTCGCCCAACTTGGTTGGGATCCGGTCATGACCGCCAACCACCGCCACGACGTACTGTCGACCCTGGCTCATGTAGGTCAAGGGCGACGCCTGATTGCCTGCCGGAAGGCGTTCTTCCCAGAGCAGTTCGCCAGTTTCGCTGTTGTAAGCCCGCATGAACCGGTCGATAGCGGCACCGATGAACGTCACGCCGCCGGCGGTTGTCACGCCCGTTGCATCACTCGGTGTACCGATTTCGAAGCGCATCCGGGAGGCGATCCCCCAAGGTCCACTGTCATAGCCTGTGCCGAACGGGCGGCTCCAGACGACATCGCGAGTGCGCAGGTCGATACCGGCGATAAAGCCCCAGGGTGGCGCAATGCAAGGCTGGTCAAGGGATGACATCCACGGATCTTTAATCGCGCCGTAAGGCAAACCGGCCTGGACGCGAAAACCCTGAGCATTGCCCGGCGACTCCTGGAACGACTTGGCATTGATGGCATCGAGTTCTTCGCGAGGCACCAGCCCCTGCATATAAGGGAGGCGCTGATTATTGATGATCAGCAGCCCTCGCTTGAGGTCTACCATCACTCCGCCCCAGTTCAAGCCGCCATGATGGCCGGGGAAGATCAGACTTTGCTGGCCCACGACCGGCGGAGTGAAGATTCCTTCGTAGCGTGCCTGGCGAAATTCGAGGCGACATTGCATCTGATCGAAAGGCGTCAGGCCCCAGGCGTTGGCTTCGGTCAGTACTTCCGGTGTTTTCGATGGGCGCCCCATGGTGCTCGGCATATCGGGGGACAGTGGTTGGGTGGCTGCGGTGTAGTCGCCCGGGGCGGTGCCCTGTGGAACGGGAGCTTGCACGACATCTACCAGTGGTTCGCCGGTGGCGCGGTCAAGCACGAACAACTGGCCGGATTTGGTCGCCTGAATCACGGCCGGCCGTGGCCCGGTAGCCGTCGGAAAATCAATCAGGCTGGGTTGCGGGCTCAGGTCGTAGTCCCATAGATCATGGTGGACTGTCTGGAAGTGCCAGCGGACCTTACCGGTGGTGGCGTCCAGTGCGACCAAAGAAGAGCTGAACGTGTCTTCTTGTTCTGTGCGGGTGCCGCCATAGAAATCGCCCGCTGCGTTGCCGGTGGTGACATACACCAGGCCCAGTTCATCGTCGGCCGACAGCGGTGCCCACGAGTTGGGGGTGCTGAGGGTGTAGGTCTCGTTGTCACGAGCGGGGGCGTTGGTGTCTGGCCGGCCCAAATCCCAGGCCCACTTCTGTTTGCCGGTCACTGCATCGTAGGCGCGTACCACGCCCGAGGGGGCAGGGCGTACATCCGAGTCGAGCACGCGGCCCCCGGTGATCACCACCCCGCGAATGACCAGAGGGGCAGATGTGATGCCGGTTGAGCCTTTTCTGAAGGTGCCCAGCCCGTCTTTCAAATCCGCAAAACCTGCGTTGCCGAAGTCGGGGCACGCCTGGCCGGTCAGGGCGTCTACCGCGCCCAGGCGAATATCATTGGTGCCCCAAATGATGCGCGAGGCGCACAAGCCACTGGCATTGGGGACTTCGAAATAAGAGACGCCACGGCAATAGGCGCCGCCATTGGCGAAGTAGTCCGGGTCGACTTTGGAGTCGAATCGCCAGTTCTCCTTCCCGGTAGTGGCATCCAGGGAAATGATGATTTGCTTGGGGGTGCAGGTGTAGAGCGAGTTACCCACCTTGATCGGCGTGGCTTCGTTCAAGTACTTGGTTTTCTCACCGGGTTGCTTCACGTCGCCGTGGTGGTATTCCCAGGCTTTGACCAGGCCCGACACATTCGAAGGCGTGATTTGCGACGCGGCTGAATAGTGGTTGCCCAGGTTGGAGCCTGCATAAGCGGTCCAGTTGGTCTCGGTGTGTGACGCGGCAATATTGCCGTCTGGAGAGGCGACGGTGCTGCGGCTGAACGTTGCGGTGGGGCGTGTGGTGGCGAGCGCCGAGTCGGCAAGGTGAACGCTTTTCGGGAAGAACAGCGGCACCAGGATGGTAGCCCCCATCACCAGCGGCAGCACACCCATGATGGTGAAGTAATGACTTTTTCTGGCGTTGGCAAAATCACGCCGTACCACGGGCCAGAACGCCAGGAACGGCACGCTGAGAACCGCCAGCCACGCCAGGCGTGGAATATAGGCCCAGCCATCGTAACCAGACTCCCACACCGCCCAGGCATAGGTGGCCACAGAGGCCGCGCCATAAAGGTAGAGGCCGAGGGGCTTTTTCAGGCCCATGAGGATGGCCGATAACAACAGCGCGGTGCCCATCATCGCGTAATAAGGCGACCCCCCCGCGGCCATCAGCACGCCGCCCTTATAGGCCAGCATCACGCCTAGCAGGGCAACCACTGTGTTGTACCCCCCGAACAGGAGGTTTGAGACTCCCGCTGCGCTACCCAACGTCCTTTCGTTCATGGCAACCATCCCTGTGCGATTTCGATGCGGATCCGTGTCCGAGCGGCGCGCATGATTGCCTATTGTTGTAACGAAATACAATATGTAGTGAAAAAATTAACTGTTTGGTGATTTTTTTGTATTGTGTTTCGATTAGAAACAATTGTGCTAGGCTGATTGGCCCTTTATCGGGCGGGGGATGGCGAAGCTGCGGCACTGACGTAATGCCGTGCAGTTAAGCCTATAGCGCCCTCTGTAGGAGCGAGCTTGCTCGCGAAAAACATCAACGATAACGCGTGTTTCCTGTGTGAACGCGGCGCCTGTGATTTTTTCGCGAACAAGCTCGCTCCTACAAAAAGCCTTAACTGCACGGCATTACGCCACTGACGGGTTGCCAGTGACGTGCTCTAGATTTGGCTGTCTTCTGGCGTTGCGCGTTGATCAGTCTTGAGTCGACCGACTTGATCCAGGTGGCGCCAGAGAAACTGTGCGGCTTCTTCACGCCGATCAGACTCGATGAGGTCGAGCAAATGGATGTGTTCCTGGCATTGCGCCTTAAGACGCGTGCGATCGATGTTGGCCTTGTAGCCCATAAAGCGCCTGAGCTGATTCTGGTGGCGTATGGCGTCGATGAAAAAAACATTGCCGGAACACTGCACGATCATTTCGTGAAACTGGGCGCCCACCTGGAACAGTTGCGCGCGGGACAGGGTCTGGATCTCGCCGTCGATCAGGGCCTGTTGCTGTTGCCTGGCCTGGGCAAACGCGGCGTGATTGACCTGATAACCCGGCTCAAGCAGCGCCGCCGGTTCGATGGCCATCCGGAAACGGTAGCTTTGAATGTGCGCCTGCGTGTTATGCACGAAGTCCTTGAGGCCCCACCCTTGGCCCGGCTTACGCTCCACCATCGCTTCGCTGGCCAGCCGGTTCAGCACCTTGAGCAACTGCCCCCGCGGCACCTCGTAACGCCGCAACAACTGCGCTTCGAAAAAGTGCGCAGGTATTTCACCGCCCAGAATGTCGTCGACCACACGCAGGTAAAAGTCCTCGAAAGGATCGCTGGCGCAAGGCACTGCGGCCTCCTGAATCTGCCCGGCACCTTGTTTGAGGAAGTAGCCACGATTGGGCTCTTGAATGGCAAGGTCCCATTCGGCGAGCAAGGCAAAAACCCGCCGAATCGGCGAGCGCGACACCCCGAGCGCTTGGGCAAAGGTCTGCTCGCGCAAGGGCTCACCGGCTTTCATCGAACGGGCGCGAACCAGGTCGATGACGCGGGGGGCCAACTGCAGGGCGAGGTCTTTCTTGATCACAGGTTCTATTCCGAATGGTTAGCTTCAGTCCGTTCCCGTCGGGGCAGATGCCCCCACCGCACTGGAGTGGGAAAATACCATACGAAGAGCATGAGTATTCGCACTGACCACTTTCGATAGTGTGGCGCTGGAGCCGCGAAGGAGGCTCCAGGCTGATGATTTGTTTATTCCCAGGATGGATAGGTACCCAATGCTCAAATTCAATGCTCACCTCGGTTTTCAATTCAACGAATTGCCTTTTCTGCAACGCATCGAAGCCGCCGCCGCTGCCGGTTTCAGGGCGGTGGAGTTCCCGTCCCCCTATGAATTCGACGCCAGCCTGCTCGCCGACCACCTGGCCCAATACAACCTGCCGTTGATTCAGTTCGCGGCGCCGGCGGGTGTGACCAAAGGCATCGCTGCCTTGCAGGGCAAGGAGCAGGAATTTCGCGATGGGCTGTGCGAGGCTGCCCGCTATGCGAAGGCGCTGAACTGCTCGGATGTGCACATCATGTCGGGCGTGACCACGCCTCAGGATGAGAGCGCGGTTGCCTACACCAATAACCTGGAATACGCGGTCAAGTACCTTGAAGATCAGGGTTTGCGAACGTTGATTGAAGTGATCAGCCCGCAGGCGATGCCAGGCTATTACCTGTCTGACTTCAGCAAGGCCCAGCAGGTGCTGGAAACCTTTACGAGTGTCGGGATGATTCTGGACCTTTACCATGCCCAGCTGTTGACCGGCGATGCAGCCGGGGTGCTGGCGCAGTTTTACGACAGGACCGTCCATGTACAAATCGCCGACAACCCGGGGCGTCATGAGCCGGGCACCGGGACCATGGACTTTGCTGGCTTGTTCGCGGCGCTGGAGCAGCGTGGCTACCGAGGATGGATCGGCTGTGAATACCGCCCATCCGGCACCACGGTTGCCAGCCTTGAGTGGCTTAAGCCGCTCCTGAAACCCTAGGGCTTATTGCGCGGCAGGCAGCAGGAAGCGGGCGATCACCGGCAGGTGGTTGGAAATGCGCAACGTATCTTCCTGGCGCACCTTGGCTTCCAGACGTTTGATCCGCGAGCTGTAGAACAGGTAATCCAGCGTGCGATCCGGGCCATCAAGGCCTGGGTCGTTGGGGAAGTGCGTCAGCCATTTCTCACGGTCGATGCCACTGGATTGGCTGTTGCTGGGGATCATCGGGTACTTGTCCCACAGCAGATGCAACTCACTGTCCGGCGAATACTGGCCACGCTTGCTCGCGTCCAGGCGCAAGAACTGGCCCAGTGGCAGCAGGTTGAAATCCCCGCCAATCAACCAGGGTGTGCCGCGACCTTCGAGTTTATCCAGCAGTTTTACCGTACTCGTGACTTGCTCCCGCACGGCACTGCGCCCAGGCGCACCGCCGTCCAGGCGTGTATTGAGCACGGCCAGTTGGCCGCCATCGCTCAAGGGCAGGTAAGTCAGTAGCAACGCAGGTTTAGGCTGGAACTGGCGGCTGATGAAGTTGGCTTCGGCGGTTGGCAGTTGCAGGCGTTCGGCGTGTTCGATCTGGTAGCGGCTGAGGGTAGCGAGCTTGCGCCCCACGCTACCGAAGATGTGCAGGCTGGGCACAAAGTCGGCTTTCCAGTCGAACGCCTGGGTGCTGCACGGGTACAGATCCACCAGGCGCTCCTGCAACAGCGCAAACTGGTCCTGATAGTGGGAAGGCTTGGCGCCTTCGTCGACTTCCTGCAACAGCAGGATGTCGGGCTGTTCGTCGCGAATCACCCGGGCCACTTCGTCGAGGCTGAACGCCATGTCTTCGACGGTGGGGCGATCATCCGGGCCGCTGCCGTCCGGGGTGTCGTACCAGAACACGTAGTTCTTGCCGGCCAGGTATTGCACATTCCAGGTCATGACCTTGAGCGCCTGCCCCGGCAACAACGTCGGCGCGCGGGGTGCCACGCAGCTGACGGGCAGGGTCTCTTTGTCGGCAGGGCGCCAGGTCAGGCTGTAGATCAGCGCGGCCAGCAGGCCGGCGATGATCAACAGGCTCAACAGGGTGATGCGCAATAAACGGGTCATCGGCTCGGCTTATATGCGTGTCAGAAGAGCCACGGAGCATATCACCGCACGTCGGCGTCGCCACCGATCAGCATGAATAAACGGAACAACACCACGCTGGTGAACAGTTGCAGAAAGCTGTGGGCGCTGTCCATCAGCAGCCCCAGCAACGGCGCCGGCTCAGGGTACGCCGCCACGCTGGCGCCCTTGAGCAGCCACAGCGGCGTCATCACGCACAGCAGGCACACCAGGATGCGCCAGAAATGCCCACGGGTCAGGCGCAGGCTTTCCTTCATCGCCGCCAACGCCGGCATGCCGCGCAATACCAGCAGGTATTCGGCAAACGCCAACACCACCATCAGCCACAGGCCCGGCAGGAAATACAGCGACAGCCCCAGCAGAATCAGCAAGGTGCTCATGGCCGTCAGCAGGGCGAAACGCGGCCACAGGCTCAAGGCCATGGCCCATATGTCCTTGGTGCGCGGCGACTCGCCCCGGGTGCGGGCGTCGAGAAACAGGATCAGGGCGCCGGTGTACAGCGGGTACACCAATAAACCCACGACCACGCTGTAGCCGGGAAACGCATCCGGGCCCAGCGTGTGGTCCAGCACCTGTTGCAGCAAGGCTTCGAGGATCACCAATGGCAGGCACAGCTGGACGATGGCGCCCAGGTTGCGCTGGGTAAAGCGGAAGGAGTCGCGCAAAACGTCTAACGGATTCATCGGGGTCATCACAGGCCTGGAAGCAGAGGGCGACACTTTAACCGATCAGGCTCAAAGGGGCGCAAACGTAAACCTTGAGTAAAGACCATTGAAACAACTCGTAACATCCCCATAACTGAAAAGCCCCTGGCCTGATCACAGGCGGGACGAGAATTTTTATCGGCAATCTACGAGGTCGCCATGAACAGCGAAGAGCAAACCCTGATCGATGGACTGTTTTCTCGGTTGCAGCAAGCCGAAACGGACTCAGCCCCCCGCGACGCACAGGCCGAAGCGCGGATCAAGGAGCATATGGCTCGCCAACCCGCCGTCGGCTACTACATGACCCAGTCGATTCTGGTGCAGGAACATGCGCTGCAAAGCCTTGACGCGCAGAACAAGCAACAGGCCCAGCAGATCCAGCAATTGCAGGACGAGTTGCAACGGGCCAAGGCCACGCAACCTGCGCCGGCCAGCGGTGGTGGGTTCCTGTCGAGCATCTTTGGCGGCGGCTCCCGGGAGCCACAGCCTGCGCCGAGTAACTCAGGTGGGGGCTGGCGTGAACCGGCGCGGCCCGCTTTTGGCCAGCCTGCGCCGCAGCAGAACTACCAGCCGCCGCAAGCACCGGTCGCCGCACCAGCCGGCAGTGGTTTCCTCGGTGGCGCCATGAAGACCGCCGCGGGTGTGGCCGGTGGTGTGTTGCTGGCCGAAGGGATCAGCAGCCTGTTCCATCACAACTCGCAGCCGCAGGTAGTGGAGGAGATCATCGAACAACCGGCACCGGCCAGCGATCAAGGCAACTGGGGCAACGATGACCAGCAGTTCGCCGGCAATGACCGCTGGGGCAGTGATAACACCGACAGCGATTATTCGGACGATTCCTCATCCTTTGGCGACGACGATTCTTTCGTCTGACCCACGCAGACCGGAACGCCACGGCGCTCCGGTCTGATTTTTTCCCGGAAACACTCCCTTGGCTGGCATACTGGCGCCCTTTCCGGGCGCTGGCGCCTGGCTGTCCATGAGGAAGTGCGGTGAAAAAAATTGCAGTGTTCGCCGATGTGCAAAACCTCTACTACACCGTGCGCCAGGCCTATGGTTGCCACTTCAACTACGCCGCTCTGTGGGCTGACATCAGCGCGCGCGGGCAGATTGTCGAGGCGTACGCCTATGCCATCGACCGTGGCGACAGCAAGCAGCAGCAGTTCCAGCAGATCCTGCGCAACCTGGGCTTTACGGTAAAACTCAAGCCGTACATCCAGCGCAGCGATGGCTCGGCCAAGGGCGACTGGGACGTGGGCATCACCCTGGACATCATGGACGCCGCCGACCATGTCGACGAGGTCGTGCTGGCCTCCGGTGACGGTGATTTCGACATGCTGCTCGAGCGCATTATCCACAAGCATGGCGTGCGCGCCGTGGCCTACGGCGTGCCGGGGCTGACGGCCAACTCATTGATACGCGCCGCCAGCCACTACGTGCCGATCGAAGGCGCGTTGTTGCTCAAATAGATCGTTGAACGGAGTAGGAACAGGTTTGGAACGCATAGCGGTCATCGACTTTGAAACCACCGGCATCACCCCCAGCAGCCACTGCCGGGCCACGGAGATTGGCGTGGTCATCCTCGAACGCGGGCAAATCGTGGACCGCTACCAGAGCCTGATGAACGCCGGCGTGCGTGTACCGGCGTTTATCGAACAGCTCACCGGCATCAGCAACGCCATGCTGCGCAGCGCGCCACCGGCTGAGCGGGTGATGAACGAGGTCAATGAGTTCGTCGGCACCACGCCACTGATGGCGCACAACGCCGCGTTCGACCAGAAGTTCTGGGACTTTGAGCTCGGCCTGATCCGCCGCACCCGCCTGCAAAAGTTCGCCTGCTCCCTGCTGCTGGCCCGCCGCCTCATGCCGGCGGCGCCCAACCACAAGCTCGGCACCCTCAACACCTACGCCAAACTGCCCCACACCGGCCAGGCTCACCGGGCGCTGGCGGACGCGGAAATGGCCGCTAACCTCACCGCGCACCTGGCCCAGGAACTGCGCCAGACTCATGGTTTGCGCGAGCTGTCCCATGACCTGTTGTGCACGTTGCAGAAAGTGCCTGCCGCAAAGATCAATGAACACCTGAAGAAACATCGCGGGTTCTAAGTACACTGAAGATGATCGTCCTCACGCTCCGCGTGGGCATGCATCTGGTGACGCTCCGCGTCACGACTTTAAGAGCGGACGCAGAGCGTCCAGGGCGGCATTCCCACGCAGAGCGTGGGAACGATCAGCAAATGCAGGGTGTCAGTCGCTAAATAAGTTGACTGACACACCGCCTTCGCGAGCAAGCCCGCTCCCACATGGGGTTATGCGTGTCCTATCGAGGCTGTGCGCACTCCAGCGCCTGGTCCACCACCCCGTTCATCACATCATCCGACGCGTGGGCCAGGGCATCTTCGAGGCTCAGGTTGTTATTCAGGATAAAAAGGCGGCTAGAAATGAAGGATCATTCGACCAGAGCCGACATCAGCGAAAAAGTGATCCAGCTATTCGTCGATATCATCGGTTTTATCGACCGAAGTGAAGTGACGGAGCAAACCGATTTCATCCATGACTTCGACATCATTGATGACGACCTGACGTGCTTTGTCATGCAGATCAAATGGCAGTTCAAGTTGCAAGCGACGCAGGAGGATTGGGATCACATCACGACCATCAAGCAGATAGTCGATCTGATCGAGCGCAGATCAAGCCCTTTGTAGGAGCGAGCTTGCTCGCGAAGAACGCCAACGGTGACGCTGGCGTCCTGAATGCACGCGGCGCCCTCGGGTTTTTCGCGAGCAAGCTCGCTCCTACAGGGGGGCGGCGGCGGGCAACCGGTGAGGCCACTGGCGCCATCGCAGGCAAGCCAGCTCCCACAGTTGACCGCGTCGCTTGGGCAGATCAGCCAGCATTTTTGCCATTGGTGTCCAACTGCCCCAACGGCACCCGCCGCTCTATGGCGCTGGACAAAATAATCGAGGTCTTGCTGAACCCGAACTTCGCCACCCGATTAATCAGGTCTTCCAGCTGCGGCATGGTGCCCACCGCCGCTTGCATGATCACGCAGGGGTCGCCGGTAACCCGGTGGCATTCGGTCAGTTCGGGTATTTCCGCCAGGGCGTCGTACACCTTTTGGCTGCCATGATTGGTCAGCCGCAACTCGATCACGCATTGAATCGGCAAGCCCACCTTGGATAAATCCACCTTGGCCTGGTAGCCGGTGATCACGCCGCTGGCCTCAAGCTTGGCCACGCGTTCGGCCACGGCGGGGGCGGAGAGGTTCACGGTGCGCGCCAGTTGCGCGTAGGAAGCACGGCCATCTTCAAGCAGGGCGCTGAGGAGCATGCGGTCGTATTTGTCCATGATAAGGCTCCGGTTGCGCATCGCTTTCGAAAGCACGGTTTATAGCCTTGATAACCATGGTTTGAGAAGTGTATTGGCGTTTTAAACAGGTTTTGTAACTTAAGTTTATCCACCTTCGTTTCTAGAATAAGTCTCCCATTTCCTGCCATAGAGCCGCCCAATGCCTGGCCCACGTCGCTTTCCCTTACCGTTGATCGCCGCCTTTTTTGCGTTGTATGTGATCTGGGGTTCCACCTACCTGGTGATCCGCATTGGCGTGGAGTACTGGCCGCCGTTGTTGCTGGCGGGCATTCGGTTTTGCACGGCGGGCGCGTTGATGTACGGCTTTCTCAGGTGGCGCGGGGTGCCGGCGCCGACCTGGCCGCAGTGGAAGGCGGCCGGGATGATCGGCATTTTGTTGCTCACCGTGGGCAATGGTGGCGTGAGTGTGGCCGAACATATGGGCGTGTCGTCCGGCGTGGCCGCGCTGGCGGTGGCGACGGTGCCGCTGTTTACCTTGCTGTGTGGGTTTTTCTGGGGCGCGCGTAATACGCGGCTGGAATGGGCCGGGGTGCTGCTGGGGATCATCGGCATCGCCATGCTCAACATGGGCAGTACCTTGCAGTCGAGCCCACTGGGCGCGGTGTTGCTGTTGATGGCAGCGGCGTCCTGGGCCTTCGGCTCGGTGTGGAGCCGCCACTTGCCGCTGCCCCAAGGCGCCATGGCCAGCGCCGCGGAAATGCTCGTGGCCGGCGTCGCGCTGCTGATCGTCAGCGCGTTGTCTGGCGAGCACCTGCAGGCCATGCCGCCGCTGGAAGGCTGGCTGGCCCTGGCGTACCTCACGGTGTTCGGCTCGATCATTGCCTTCAACGCCTATATGTACCTGCTCAAGCACGTACGCCCGGCGGCGGCGACCAGCTATGCCTATGTGAACCCGGCCGTGGCCGTGTTACTGGGGATTGTGTTCGTGGGTGAGAGCATCGGCCTGGAAGAAGCCCTGGCGATGCTGGTGATCATCAGCGCGGTGTTGCTGATCAGCCTGCCCCAATGGCGCAAGCCCAAACCGGAAATAAGGTAAACTGCCGCGCATTACGCCCTTGCGCTGAATTTTTCCTACGGTAACTACATGACTTTCGCCACCCTTGGCCTGATCGAACCCTTGCTGCGCGCCCTTGAGACGCTTGGCTACCAGACCCCGACGCCGGTGCAGGCCCAAGCCATTCCGGCCGTGCTGGCCGGTCGCGACCTGATGGCCGCGGCCCAGACCGGCACCGGCAAGACCGCAGGTTTCGCCTTGCCGCTGCTGCAACTGCTGACCCTGGAAGGGCCGAAAGTCGCCGCCAACTCGGCGCGTGCGCTGATCCTGTGCCCGACTCGCGAGCTGGCCGAGCAGGTTCACGCCAGCGTTGCCGAGTACGCGCAACACCTGCCGCTGACCACTTACGCAGTGTACGGCGGCGTGAGCATCAACCCGCAGATGATGAAGCTGCGCAAGGGTGTGGACATTCTGGTCGCCACCCCTGGCCGCCTGATCGATCTGTTCCGCCAGAACGCACTGAAACTCAACCAGCTGCAAACCCTGGTGCTGGACGAAGCCGACCGTATGCTCGACTTGGGCTTCTCCGAAGAACTGGCGAACATCTACCGCATGTTGCCGAAAAAGCGCCAGACCCTGCTGTTCTCCGCGACCTTCTCCGATGACATTCGCCTGCTCGCCGGGCAGATGCTCAACGACCCGCTGAGCATCGAAGTCAGCCCACGCAACGTCGCCGCCAACACCGTCAAGCAGTGGGTGGTGCCGGTGGACAAAAAGCGCAAGCCGGAGCTGTTTGTGCACCTGATGCGCAAGGGCCGTTGGAAGCAAGTGCTGGTGTTCGCCAAGACCCGCAACGGCGTGGACGCCCTGGTGGACAAGTTGCAGGGCCTGGGCATCAACGCCGACGGCATCCATGGCGACAAACCCCAAGCCACCCGCCAACGCGCACTGGACCGCTTCAAGGCCAGCGACGTGCAGATCCTGGTGGCTACTGATGTAGCGGCCCGTGGCCTGGATATCGAAGACCTGCCGCTGGTGGTCAACTTTGACCTGCCGATCGTGGCCGAAGACTACATCCACCGCATTGGCCGTACCGGGCGTGCGGGCAACACCGGTGAGGCGATTTCCCTGGTGTGTGCCGATGAGGTGAACATGCTCTCGGCCATCGAGATGCTGACCCGCCAGACCCTCACCCGCAAAATGGAGCCGGATTTCGAGCCGGAGCATCGCGTGCCGGACACCGATGCCAGCGGGCAGGTGGTGAAGAAACCGAAAAAGCCGAAGAAGCCTAAGGCCTCTGGCGGTGGCGGTAAGCGCAACCTGGGCAAGTGGGTGGACAGTGGGGAAGTGGCCCCGGCCGAGCCTTCGATCAAGCCGGTGCGCAAGGTGCCGGTGTTTAACACCGGGCCGCGTAAGAAGAAGTAAGCTTTTAGGGGGCTTTGATGGCCCCTTCGCGAGCAAGCCCGCTCCCACATGTTGATCTGTGAATACATTCAAACTGTGGGAGCGGGCTTGCTCGCGAAGACGGACTTGGACTCACTGAAAGTTTCAGCGGTTAAGCCACTCCAACATCCCCAGCCCAGCCGCCCGGCCACTGGCAAAACAGCCGGTCAGCAAATACCCACCGGTCGGCGCCTCCCAATCGAGCATTTCCCCCGCACAGAACACCCCAGGCAATGGCTTGAGCATCAACCGCTCATCCAGCGCTTCAAACGGCACACCACCGGCCGTGCTGATCGCCTCATCCATCGGTCGCGTCCTCACCAGCGTCAGCGGCAACGCCTTGATATCCACCGCCAATTGCGCCGGATCGGTGAAGTGTTCAGCAGGCGTCAGCTCGCGCAACAACGCCGCCTTCACGCCATCCAACCCCAACTGACTGTGCAAGTGCTTGCTCATCGACCGCGAGCCACGGGGCTTGGCCAATGCGGCCTGCACCTTGTCCAGCGGCTTGCTGGGCAGCAAGTCGATATGCACCGTGGCCGCACCGTCGCGGTTGATCGCTTCGCGAATCGGCGCTGACAAGGCGTAGATCAAGCTGCCTTCAATACCGGTGGCAGTGATCACACACTCGCCCAGCCGAGGTTTGTCGTCTGCCAAGCCAATGGCGACGTTTTTCAACGGTGCGCCGGCGAATTTGCTGACCATCAACTCGCTCCACGCCGACACTTCAAACCCGCAGTTGCTCGGTTGCAGCCGCACATAGGGCAGGCCTTTGCCTTCAAACAGGTTAAGCCACGCACCGTCGGAGCCCAGGCGCGACCAACTGCCGCCGCCCAGGGCCAGTAGCAAGGCGTCGCTGTGGACAACTTTTTCGCCCTCCGGGCTGTGGATAAGTAAATCGCCCTCGGCATTCCAACCCGTCCAACGATGCCGGGTGTGGATAACCACACCTTGCTCCCGCAGGCGCTTGAGCCAGGCGCGCAACAGGGGCGCGGCTTTCATATCGGTAGGAAATACGCGGCCAGAGGTGCCGACGAAGGTTTGAATGCCCAGGCCATGAATCCATTCGCACAACGCCTCGGCGCCAAAGCTGCGCAGCAGCGGCGCCATGTGCGGGGCGCGTTCGGCGTAGCGCGACAGGAACGCCGGGTAGGCTTCGGAGTGGGTGATATTCATACCGCCCACGCCGGCCAGCAGGAACTTGCGCCCCACCGATGGCATGCCGTCGTACAGGTCCACGCGCACGCCCGCCTGGCTCAAGACTTCGGCGGCCATCAGCCCGGCGGGGCCGCCGCCGATAATGGAGACGTGGTGGGCAGAAGTCTGAGGCATGGGCAGGGCTACGGTGGTATGAATAGGCCGAGCATTCTACCCGACCACGACGCCGCTGCCTGATCAAAAAACGTACACTTTCCTACAGGCCATACGGCCAAACGCTTGCAGCCGCTTACGCTCAAGTTATCCACAGGCCGTTCCACAGGCATTGTGGGTAACGCTCACACTTCAATGACAACCTGATGACGTCCATACCCGCTGCGCGCTGTGGTGCAGGATGCCATGGCGGCGGGCGAGGGCGGGGCGGTCCTTGCTGTAGCCGCCACCGATTACGCCCATCACCGGAATGTCGCGGCCCAGGCAGTGGCGCATCACGCTTTCATCACGGGCGGCGACGCCGGCGTCTGTCAGCTTGAGGTAACCGAGGGCGTCGTCCTTGTGCACATCCACGCCGGCGTCGTACAGCACCAGGTCTGGCTGGTAGAGCGGCAGCAGGTAGTTGAGCGCGTCATCCACCACCTTGAGGTAGTCGGCATCGCCCATGCCCATGGGCAGCGGGATGTCCCAGTCGCTCTGGGCCTTGCGGGCCGGGAAGTTCTTTTCGCAGTGCAGCGACACGGTGATGGCCTCCGGCGTGTCGTGGAGGATGCGTGCAGTGCCGTCGCCCTGGTGCACGTCGCAATCGAAGATCAGCACACGATTGACCCGGCCGCTGGCCAACAGGTAATGGCTGATCACCGCCAGGTCATTAAAAATGCAGAAACCGGCCGGATAATCGTAATGGGCATGGTGGGTGCCGCCCGCCAGATGGCAGGCCAGGCCATGTTCCAGGGCTTGTTCGGCGGCCAGGATCGAGCCGCCCACCGCACGCACCGTGCGCCGGGCCAGGGCTTCGCTCCAGGGCAGGCCGAGGCGGCGTTGGTCTTCGCGGGACAGTTCGCCGCCCATGTAGCGTTCGATATACCCAGGTTCATGGGCCAGGGCCAAAATGTCTGCCGGGCATAGCGACGGGCGCAGCAATTGGCTGTCTTCGGTCAGGCCGCTGTCCACCAAGTGGTCACGCAACAGGCGAAACTTGTCCATGGGGAACCGGTGGTCCGCCGGGAACTCAGGGCTGTAGTCTTCGTGGTAGATCAATGGCAAGGGCATGGGATTTTCTGACGGGAACCTGCGAAGGATCTTAACAGCGCTGTACACTCACGCACATGGCAAGGCAGGGGGGACCCATGGAGCCGATACTGGAATTGGAAAGTGCACGCTTGGTGCTGCGCCAATGGCGCGACAGCGACCTGCCGGACTTTGCGCGCATGTGCGCCGACCCGCAGGTAATGCGCTACTTCCCGGCGCAATTGAGCCACTTGGAAAGCGCGGCGCTGATCGGCCGGATACGCGGGCATTTTGCTGAATATGGCTTTGGTTTCTGGGCTTTGCAGCGCAAGGACACCGGTGAGTTTATCGGCCTGACGGGGCTTGCGAATGTCAGCTTCGAAGCCGGCTTTACCCCGGCGGTGGAGATCGGCTGGCGCCTGGCCCGTGAGCATTGGGGCCTGGGTTATGCCAGTGAGGCCGCCTGGACGGCGTTGCGCTGTGGTTTTGACCGCCTGCAACTGGACGAAATCCTGGCTTTCACCACCGAGAGCAATCTGCCCTCACAAAAAGTCATGCAGGCCATCGGTATGCATTACGATCCGCAGGCAGATTTTGAACACCCGAAAGTCGCAGCCGGTGACCCGCTGCGCCCTCACGTGTTGTACCGCATCACCCGCGCCCAATGGTTGGACACGCTGCACGGATAAGCAGGCGGTCATGCTCAACAGAAACCCGTAGGAGCGAGCTTGCTCGCGAAGAACGCAAGAGCGCTGCGGTAAACCAGAAGCGCTGCGTCATCGTTAACGACCTTCGCGAGCAAGCTCGCTCCTACAGGTAGATACCGTTTTGCTTTGAGGAGAGTTTCAATGAGCCAAGTATTGGAAGATCTGGTGGACTTGCTGACCCTGGAGCCGATCGAGGAAAACCTCTTTCGCGGCCGCAGCCAGGACCTGGGCTTTCGCCAACTGTTCGGTGGCCAAGTGCTCGGCCAATCGCTGTCGGCGGCCAGCCAGACCGTAGACGAAGCGCGGCATGTGCATTCCCTGCACGGTTATTTCCTGCGCCCTGGCGATGCCGCGTTGCCGGTGGTGTATTCGGTGGACCGCGTGCGCGATGGCGGCAGTTTCAGCACGCGTCGTGTCACCGCGATTCAAAAGGGCAATCCGATCTTCACCTGCACGACCTCGTTCCAGTACGACGAAGAAGGCTTTGAGCACCAGACCACCATGCCGGTGGTCGTGGGCCCGGAAAACCTGCCGTCGGAGCTGGAGCTGACCCAGCAGCGTGCGCACCTGATCCCCGAGCACATGCGCGACAAGCTGCTGTGCCCCAAGCCCATCGAAGTGCGCCCGGTCACCGAAAAAGACCCGTTCAACCCGCAGCCGTCCGACCCGGTCAAGTACGTGTGGTTTCGTGCCGACGGTGCCTTGGCGGACACGCCAGCGCTGCATAAATACCTGCTGGCCTATGCCTCGGACTTTGGCCTGTTGACCACCTCGCTGCTGCCCCATGGCAAGACCGTGTGGCAGAAAGACATGCAGGTCGCCAGCCTCGATCATGCGCTGTGGTTCCACGCCGACCTGCGTGCCGATGACTGGTTGCTGTACGCCATGGACAGCCCGTGGGCCGGCAATTCCCGAGGTTTCTCCCGGGGCAGCGTGTACAACCGCGCCGGGCAACTGGTGGCGTCGGTGACCCAGGAAGGTTTGATCCGCCATCGCAAGGATTGGGCATGAGCCTTTGCGACGTTAAGCACTGGGTGTTCGACATGGACGGCACGCTCACGGTGGCGGTGCATGATTTTGCGGCTATCCGCGTGGCGCTGCAGATCCCGCCTGAAGACGACATTCTCACGCACCTCGCGGCATTGCCGGCAGATGTCGCAGAGGCCAAACATGCCTGGTTGCTGGAGCATGAGCGCGAACTGGCGCTGGGTTCCATTGCGGCCGAAGGTGCCGTTGAGCTGGTACGGGAATTGGCCGGGCGCGGTTATCGCTTGGGGATCCTGACCCGTAATGCGCGGGAATTGGCGCATATCACCCTGGAAGCGATAGGCCTGGCGGACTGCTTTGCCATTGAGGATGTGCTGGGGCGCGATGATGCGCCGCACAAGCCGGACCCGGGTGGGTTACTGAAGCTGGCGGCGGCTTGGAACGTAGCACCGAGCCAGATGGTTATGGTTGGGGATTATCGCTTTGACCTGGACTGTGGCCGGGCGGCGGGGACCAAGACGGTGTTGGTGAACTTGCCGGACAACCCGTGGCCGGAGTTGGCGGATTGGCATGCCGAGGATTGTGCGGCGCTGCGCCGAATGATCTAACCCAGGCGACAGAGATCAAATGTGGGAGCTGGCTTGCCTGCGATAGCGGACTGTCAGTTGATAGCGTGTCGACTGACCCACCGCTATCGCAGGCAAGCCAGCTCCCACATTTTTTATTGGGTTTCGTCAGTGATTACTGGGCGAACAGCACCTTTTCTCCCTCTGGCGAGGTAAACATCTTGTCCCCGTCATGCCCCACCCCCGGCACTTCTACCAGCCTGTGAGCCAACTGCGGATGCCGCTGCTTGAGGTAGTCAAAGTAGTTGTGGCCACGAATCAGCCGGTACGCACCCTGGGCCTCGGCTTCGCAGCTTTTATCCAGCGCCGGGTGGTTGGGGTCGGTGTCCTGCTGGCCCAGCAGGTAAGTGATATCCCGTGACACGTAGGCCTGTTCCAGTTGCTGGGCGCCTCGGTCACCCACGTAATCCGGCAGGTTTTGCATGCCGTACTTCCAATCGTTGAAGCCCGGGCAACTGGTCGCATCGAACTTCACCGGGCGTTGCGGGCTGAAGTACGCATAGGACGACGGGTTAGCCACCACATACCGCAGGCGGATGCCTTCGGTGTTCAGCAATGGGTGGTCGTGGCCGGTGAGGGCGAAGCGCTGCACCACTTGGCCGCCGCCAGAATGCCCGGCGACCACGATTTCTTTCAGTGCCGGGAACAGTTTGCGGTTGCCCAAGTGCTTGATGATCTGGTCCAGAGCGCCATAAGAGCTGATCTGCCCTGGGCCGGTGGACGCTTCGCCGGCCATCCAGTCGTTGCCCTTCCAGCGCAAAACCTGATCGTCCAGGTGGTTACGCTTCACGTCCGTTTGATTGAGAAACTGCGGCGCGATCACCAGCGTACTGCCGCCCGCCCCGGCATGCTCGGCGGCGTCGATGCCGCTTTGCAGGTAGGTTTGCGCATTGCGCAGGCGGCCATGCACGATGATCAATGCGCGCGTGACCTTGGGCAGCGGTTGGCGCCAATCCTGGCTCAGGCCCAGGCTGAGGTCGCCGGCCTCCAGATGAAAGCGATCGGGGCTGACCACCTTGACGCCGTGTTCGGCCGCGAAGGTGCAGCAGGACACGAGCACACCCAGCAGTAACCCCAATCGTTTGATCATTTAAAGACTCTTGGCCGCGAAGGTATCGCATTGAGTGATCTGGCCCTGGGCGAAGCCGGTCTTGAACCAGCGCACGCGCTGGGCCGAGGTGCCGTGGGTGAAGGAGTCCGGTACCACGCGTCCCTGGCCCTGCTGCTGCAAGCGGTCATCGCCGATGGCATTGGCCGCGTTCAGGGCTTCTTCAATATCGCCGGGTTCCAGCCAGTTCAGGCGTTTTTGCGCATGGTTGGCCCACACGCCGGCAAAGCAGTCGGCTTGCAGTTCCTGGCGAACCAGCAGGCCACCGTCGCCTTCCATCTGCCGACCCTGTTGGCGCGCCGTCTGGATCTTGGACGAGATGCCCAGCAACGTTTGTACGTGATGCCCGATTTCGTGAGCGATCACGTAGGCCTGGGCGAAGTCACCGGCGGCCTGGAAGCGTTGCGACATTTCCCGGAAGAAGTCCAGGTCCAGGTACACCTGCTGGTCAGCCGGGCAGTAGAACGGGCCGCTGGCTGAGGTGGCGCCACCACAGGCAGAGTTGACCCGGCCACGGAACAGGATCAGTTTCGGGTTCTTATAGGCCAGCCCGTTTTCCTGGAACACTTGGCCCCAGGTGTCTTCGGTATCGCCCAGCACAGCGCGCACAAAGTCGGCTTGCTCATCGTTGGCTGGCGGCGCTTGACGCGGCTGGGTGCTGACCGACGGCGCCTGTTCCATCTGCCCGGTCAATTGGCCGAGGATCTGCATCGGGTCCTGGCCGGTCAACCAGCCAATGCCGACGATCAGCACGATGGCCGTGAGGCTCAGGCCCTTGCCGCCGCCGAAGCGCATACCGCCACCGCCGCCGCCACTGTCATTACGGGCATCCACCACGTTGTCGCTGCGTCGGCCTTTTTTCCATAGCATGGGAGCAATCCTCTGTGTGCTAACCGTGATTGATTATGGTCGGTATTAACGGCAATAGCCTTCGCCAGTGGCAACGATCAGGCAGTCTTTTTTATCTGCCAGCCACTTCAAGCCGGTGGCGGCGCCATCGCCAGCGCGCAACAGCTGCGGGCCGTCGGGGCGGGTGAAGGCGATGCCGTCGTCAGTGGCTTCACCTTTGAAGGTGCCAGCGTCATCGGCGTCGAGGCCGTATTGCATGGTCAGCAGGTAGTGGCCACGGCCAATGCTGTCGTCCTTGGCGATGGTCAGGTGCAAGCCTTCGACACCGATCCACTTGCCGACCCATTTATCGGTGGGCGGGGTCTCTGGCACCAGAGTCGCTTGCACGGAAGCGGGCGCGGGCTTGGGGGCTTCTTTCGGGGCTTTATCGCAAGCAGCGAGCAGGGCGAGGGCAGACAGGGCAAAGAGGATTTTTTTCATAGCGGCAAGGCCTTGGTTAAAAAGTGTGCAACGCCGGGGCGAGCGTGCAGCGTTGGACTCGGATCCATCGATTTAGTGCGCTGTTCGCCCGGTGTTTGGTTATGCTCTTGGGGCAGACTCCGGCCCGGCTGCTAGATTACCGGGTTGAGCGCTACTTGGTTCAGTGCTCAGCGTCCCGCTCGCCACACAAGAGAATTCAATGACAGTCAGTACCCCGCTCTCCGGCGTCAACCATCCGTTCAAAGGCATCCTGCTGATTGTGCTGGCGACGTTCCTGTTCTCCAGCCACGACGCCTTGTCCAAATACCTGGCCGGGTTCTACCCGATCGTGATGGTGGTGTGGGCGCGGTACATGGTGCACACCTTGCTGATGGCCGGGATCTTCCTGCCGCAATCGGGCCTGCGCGTGTTGCGCAGCAAGCGGCCGGGCATGCAGGTGGTGCGGGCGCTATGCCTGTTGGGCACCAGCCTGTTCTTTACCACGGCGCTGCATTACATCCCGTTGGCCGAAGCCACGGCGGTGAACTTCCTGGCGCCCATCCTGGTGACGGCGCTGTCGGTGCCGTTGCTGGGTGAGCACGTGACCCGTGGCCAGTGGCTGGCGGTGATCTGCGGGTTTATCGGCGTGGTGATCATCATCCACCCCGGCGGCGAGTTGTTTACCCCAGCGGTATTGCTGCCGCTGTGCTCGGCGTTGTTCTTCTGTTTCTACCAGTTGCTCACGCGCATCCTCAGCCAATACGACAGCCCGACCACCAGCAACTTCTTCGCCGGCCTGTGCAACACCTTGGTGATGAGTGCGATGGTGCCGTTCTTCTGGCAAGTGCCGACGCTGTGGCACGCGGTGATGATGCTGGCGCTGGGCACCTGCGGGATGACCGCGCACTTGATGCTCACCCAGGCGTTCCGCTTCGCGGCGCCGGCTTTGCTGGCGCCGTTTGGCTATTGCCAGATCGTGTTCGCGGGATTGTTGGGCTGGCTGGTGTTCAGCCATACCCCCGATATGACCACGATAGTGGGTATCGGGGTGATCTGCATGAGCGGGTTGGCCGCTGCCTGGCAGCAGCGGCGGCGTTAGTTAAACGTCTACGGTTGGGATCTTGCGCGGCGCCATGAAGTACATCCACACCAGGGCGATGAAATACATCGCCGGGATCAGGGTGAACAAGATCGTGTAGTTGTTGTTGGTCACCGTGAGGATATGGCCGACGATCTGGGTCATGAACATGCCGCCGATGGCCGCGCACATGCCGCCGAAGCCGAACACCGTGCTCATCATGTGCTTGGGCGTGTAGTCCATCACCAGGCTCCAGATGTTGGCGGTCCAGGCCTGGTGCGCGCCGATGGCCAGGGAGATGGCAAACACCGCGACCCACAGCTGGCTGGAGCCCGCCGCCATGATCACGCCAACGATGCAGCAAGCGAACAGCAGCATCGACAACAGCCGCGCCTTGATCGAGTTCATCCCACGGCCAATCAGGAATGACGAAAGGATCCCGCCCCCCACGCTGCCAAAGTCGGCGGTGAGGTAAATGATGATCAGCGGAATGCCCATCTGCGTCACGTTGATGCCCAGGTTGTATTGCTGGTTCAAGAACGGCGGCAGCCAATACAGGTAGAACCAGAACACCGGCGCGGTCAGCGAGTAGGCGAGGGCGAAGGCCCAGGTGCCGCGCATGCGCAGGATGCGGCTGAACGGCACGCGGGGTTGTTCCGGTTCGACTTCCTGTTGCACGTAGTCCAATTCGGATTGTTTAACGGTGGGGTGGTCTTCCGGGTTGTAGTACTTCAAGCCCCAGAGCACCAGCCAGATACCGCCCAGTGCCGACATGCACAGGAACGCCGCCTGCCAGCCCCACACGTGCAGGATCAACGGCAGCAGCATGGGCGTCATCATTGCGCCGACGTTGGTGCCGGCGTTGAAGATGCCGGTGGCCACTGCACGTTCACCCGCCGGGAACCACAAGCGTGTGGTCTTGACGCAGGCCGGGTAGTTGGCCGCTTCGGTCAGCCCGAGGATAAACCGGCAGACCATAAAGCCGACCGCCGAGGTGGCCAGGCCATGGGCGCCGGTGGCCAGGCTCCACAGCAGCACGGCGCAGAAGAACACACGTTTGACGCCAACCCGGTCGATCAAGCGGCCTTGCAGCACAAAGCCGATGGCGTAGCCGACCTGGAACCAGAAGTTGATGTTGGCGTAGTCCATCGCCGTCCAGCTCATTTCCTTGGCGAGGATCGGTTGCATCACGCCCAGGGCGGCGCGGTCGATGTAGTTCAAGGTGGTGGCGAAGAACACCAGGGCCAGCATGCCCCAGCGCGTTTTACCCACGGCCAGGGCACCGCGGATCTTGTCGCCGATACCGGCGTGCGGGTTGCCCGGGCGCGCGGCCAGGGCTGGATTTTGCAGAGGCATGAGGTTTGTACCCGTTTTTTGAAATTCTTATGGTGTGTTCTGGGTCTTTGTTACGTGAACGAATTGCCCGGTCGATGGTGCGCAGTGGCTAAAAAGTCGTCAATTCGCCAAAGGGGCTTAGTGTTCGATAATCGCACCAAAAACTAACCGGTTCGTACATTTTAATTGCTGCCTGTAGGCTGGGGGCGAATAATTTGCCACAAACAACAATTGCCGGGAGTCTTCCATGCAACGTTCTATTGCCACTGTGTCCTTGAGCGGCACCCTGCCGGAAAAACTCGAAGCCATTGCCGCCGCCGGGTTTGATGGGGTGGAGATCTTTGAGAACGACTTGTTGTATTACGACGGCAGCCCCCGGGAAGTCAGGCAGATGTGTGCCGACCTGGGCATCGCCATCACCCTGTTCCAGCCGTTTCGCGACTTCGAAGGCTGCCGCCGCGATCGCCTGGCGCGCAACCTGGAACGTGCCGAACGCAAATTCGATTTGATGCAGGAACTGGGCACCGACCTGGTGCTGGTGTGCAGTAACACCTCGGCCGACAGCGTGGGCGACGAACGTATTCTGCTCGATGACCTGAGCCTGCTGGCCGAACACGCCGGCAAGCGCGGCCTGCGCATCGGCTATGAAGCCCTGGCGTGGGGCAAGCATGTGAACACCTGGCAGCAGGTGTGGAACCTGGTGCGTCAGGTCGACCACCCGAGCCTCGGTGTGTTGCTCGACAGCTTCCACACTTTGTCGCTCAAGGGCGACCCGAGTGCCATCGCCCAGATCCCCGGCGACAAGATTTTCTTCGTGCAAATGGCCGACGCACCGATCCTGGCCATGGATGTGCTGGAGTGGAGCCGGCATTTCCGTTGCTTCCCAGGCCAGGGCGAATTTGACTTGGCGGGCTTTCTCGCGCCGATCATCAAAAGTGGCTACACCGGGCCCTTGTCCCTGGAAATTTTCAACGATGGCTTCCGCGCCGCGCCGACCCGTGCGAATGCGGCGGACGGATTGCGCTCGTTGCTGTACCTGGAAGAAAAAACCCGCCAGCGCCTGGCGCAGGAAGCCCCCGCTGCGCCGGTGGACATCCTGTTTGAAACCCCGGCGGCCAGCGAGTACGACGGGATCGAATTCCTGGAATTTGCCGTGGATGAAAGCCTCGGCGCCAAGCTGAGCAATTGGCTGGAACGCCTGGGTTTCGCCAAGGCCGGCCAGCATCGCTCGAAGAATGTGAGCCTGTTGCGCCAGGGCGATATCAACCTGATCCTCAACTGCGAACCCTATTCCTTCGCCCATAACTTTTTCGAGGCCCATGGCCCGTCGTTATGCGCCACGGCGGTGCGGGTCAAGGACAGTGCCAAGGCCCTGGAGCGGGCGGTGGCCTACAAGGGCCAGCCTTATCGCGGCCTGGTCGGCCCCAACGAGCTGGAATTGGCCGCCGTACGTGCGCCGGACGGCAGCCTGATTTACCTGGTCGACCCCAGCGAAGGCGGGCTGTACGACACCGATTTCAACCTGCAGGCGGCCACACCCGCCAGCGGCGGCTTGTTGCGCATCGACCACATGGCCATGGCCTTGCCGGCCGACAGCCTCGACAGTTGGGTGCTGTTCTACAAGAGCCTGCTGGATTTCGAAGCCGACGATGAAGTGGTGTTGCCCGACCCTTACGGCCTGGTGAAAAGCCGTGCATTGCGCAGCCGCTGCAGCTCGATCCGCCTGCCGCTGAATATCTCCGAAAACCGCAACACCGCGATTTCCCACGCGCTTTCCAGCTATCGCGGTTCGGGTGTGCACCATATTGCCTTTGACTGCGCGGACATTTTTGCTGAGGTGCGCCGGGCCAAGGAAGCCGGTGTACCGCTGTTGGATATCCCGCTCAACTACTACGACGACCTGGCGGCGCGCTTCGATTTTGACGATGAGTTCCTCAGCGAGCTGGCGTACTACAACGTGCTGTACGACCGCGACGCCCAGGGCGGTGAGCTGTTTCATGTGTACACCGAACCGTTCGAAGGGCGGTTTTTCTTCGAGATCATCCAGCGCAAGCACGGCTATGCCGGCTACGGCGCGGCCAACGTGGCGGTGCGTCTGGCGGCGATGGCCAAGTCGCGCAGCGGTGCGGTGCGCCAGGCCCGTTTATAAGGGCAGGGTGGGTGCTTCCTTCGGGGAGCGCCGCGGCCCATAATCAGCGCCTGCACAACAATGGCCGTGAGCGCACCATGACCTCGAGTCCCGATCTCCCCGCGGTAGCTGACGCACCGCGCAAGAGTCGCAAGAACAATCCGGAAAAGACCCGCGAAAATATTCTGCAAGAAGCCATTGTCGAGTTTGTTCAGCAGGGCCTGGCCGGCGCACGCGTGGACGCCATCGCCGAGCGCATCCATACCTCCAAGCGCATGATCTATTACTACTTCGGCAGCAAGGAGCAGCTATACGTCGAGGTGCTGGAGAAGCTCTACGGCGATATCCGCAACACCGAAACGCGCATGAACCTCACCGCCCTGGAACCCCGTGAGGCGATTCGCCGGTTGGTGGAATTTACCTTCGATCACCACGACCAGAACGTGGACTTCGTGCGCATCGTCAGCATCGAAAATATCCACAACGCCGAGTACGTCAAGCGCACCGAGACCATCAAGGCGATGAACAGCAAAATCCTGGAAGGGCTGGGGGAGACCTTGCGCCGCGGGGCTGAGTTGGGGCTGTTTCGCGAAGGGCTGGAACCGCTGGATGTGCACTTGCTGATCAACTCGTTCAGCTTTTATCGGGTGTCCAACCGGCACACCTTCAGCGAGATTTTCCAGATCGAGCTGTCGGATGAGGCGATCAAGCAGCGCCATCGGGAGATGATTTGCGAGTCGGTGTTGCGCTACCTGCAAGCCTGAGAACACCCGTTTTCAAGATCGAATTCAGCTTGCCCCAATGTTGTAGGAGCGAGCTTGCTCGCGAAAAACGTCAACGATAACGCGTGCTTGCTGAATGAACGCGGCGCCTGTGAGTTTTTCGCGAGCAAGCTCGCTCCTACAGCGTTGGGGCACACCCACATTTTGATGGGGTTGCATCCCTAGGTATTCATGCTCTGGAAATGCGCCAGCATCCTGTCTGCATCCGCCATTTCACCGCAGAACAACTCAAACGCCTTCACCGCCTGAAACACCGCCATATTGCCGCCATCCAACGTACGGCAACCCAAGGCGCGAGCGTCACGTAGCAGTTGGGTTTCCAGCGGGAAGTACACGATCTCCGCTACCCACAATTCAGCCCGCAATAATGCGGCTGGCACCGGCGTGCCGGGCAGCTTGGCCATGCCCATCGGCGTAGTGTTCACCAGGCCATCGGCTTCGGCCATGGCGTTTTCCAGGTGGCTGCCGACTTGAGCGCTACCGGCACCGAACTGCCGGGCAAGGTTATCCACAAGGTCCTGGGCGCGGGTGCGGTCGACATCGAAGATGCTCAACTGCTCCACACCTTCTGCCAACAGTGCATGGGCCACTGCCGCGCCCGCGCCACCGGCGCCCATTTGCACCACGCGTTGGCGCGGTACGTTATGCAAGTTGCGCCGAAAGCCTTCGGCGAACCCCAGGCAGTCGGTGTTATGGCCAATGCGCTTGCCATCCTTGAACACCACCGTATTGACCGCGCCAATGCCCCGGGCCTCATCGGAGAGTTCATCGAGCAGCGGCAGGATCGCCTGCTTGCACGGGTAGGTAATGTTTAGCCCGGTGAAGTGCATCAGCTCGGCGGCCCGCAGTAATTCTGGCAGGGCGTTGAGGTCCAGGTGCAGCGGCTCCAGGTCGATCAGGCGATACAGGTAACGCAAGCCCTGGGCGTCGCCTTCCTGTTCGTGCAGCGCCGGGGTGCGTGAGGCCTGGATACCGGCGCCGATCAGGCCGGCGAGAATGCGTGGTTTCATCAGGTGCGTCCCTTCAGCGTATGGCTGAAATGTTCCAGGGCCAGGTGGTAGCCATGGCTGCCAAACCCGGCCAGCACGGCCTTGGCGATCGGTGACACAAACGAGTGATGACGAAAGGCTTCACGGGCGTGCACGTTGGATAAATGCACTTCGATCACCGGCACTTCACTGGCCACCAGGGCATCACGGATCGCGACCGAGGTGTGGGTCCAGGCCGCCGGGTTGATCACGATACCGGCGCAGCGGTTGCGGGCCGCGTGGATCCAGTCAAGCAATTCGCCCTCGTGGTTGGTCTGGCGAAACTCGATGGTCAGCCCGAGTTTGTCGGCGCTGCGCCCACACAGGGCAGCAATGTCGGCCAGGGTTTCATGGCCATAAGTGGCAGGCTCGCGGGTGCCGAGCAGGTTGAGGTTGGGGCCGTTGAGCACCAGCACGATGGGCGGCATAGAGGCTTCTCCACAGTTCTTATTGGTTGTGGAGTCAAAATGTACTGGTTGGTTAATTTGGTCAATGGATGGCGGCGGTTCTGTTCGGTGATCGAACGTTTAATCAAGGCAAACGCTAGGCTCAATCGGATTAGATATCAATTGAAAATCATTCTCGACAACGCTTAAGATGCCCGCCTGTTTCCTTAACATTCCAGGGAGTCGGTTTGTCGGACGTGGATCTCAAGGGCCTGTTTCTCAAGCACGCCGATACGCTGCGCGGGTATTTGGCCCGCAGGGTACGGGACCCGCAACTGGCCGCAGACCTGGTGCAGGAGAGCTTCCTGCGCCTGGCAGAAAAACCGGCCGGTGAGCGTATCGACAACTCCCAGGGTTATCTCTATCGAACGGCGAGCAATCTGCTGATCGACCATATTCGCCAGGAAGCACGGCGCAAGACCGACACCGTGCCCCACGAGGCGCTGGCCGAGATTGAAGATGACGTGGCCGGGTTGGAGGCTCAGGCAATGGCGCAGCAACAGCGGCAGGCATTGAAGCAGGCGCTTTCGGAATTGCCGGCGCGCACCCAGCAGATTTTCCGCTTGAACCGTATCGAAGGCATGACCCACGCTCAGGTCGCCCGGCATCTGGACATTAGCGACAGCAGCGTGCAAAAGCATCTGGCCAAGGCCTTGGCGTACGTGATGCAGCGCTTGCAGGAAGGCGAGGTGACGCCATCCGACCAATGAATTACCGAAATACGCCAGGCCAGACGTCACAGCGTCTATATAACGAGAATTCGAGATTCACACGTGAATAGCCAGGGACCGCAACAGCACAGCATTACCGAGGCGGCCGCCGAGTGGGCGGTGCGTCTGCACGCCGGTGCCTTGAGCGAACAGGAACAAGCCGAACTGCGCCAGTGGATCGCCCGCGACAGCCGCCACGAAGCGGCCCTGCGGTTTGCCGAGCAGACCTGGGCGGCGCTGGGCGAGGTGCACAAGGACGAGGCTGTACACCGACAGCGCCCGCCCGCGGCCGCTACATCCTTGCGCCGCGCCAAACGTCGACGGCCGTGGCAACGTGCGGCCGCCGTGGCGCTGATCGTGGTGGCGGCGGGCATCGGCTGGGTACGCGGGCCGGATGCCTTGCTGCGCTTGCAGGCCGACTACGTCACGCACAAAGGCGAAGTGCGCACGGTGCACCTGGCCGATGGCAGCGTGGTGGAGCTGGATTCCGACAGCGCCATTCGCCTTGAGTACGACGGCGTACAGCGCGGCGTCAACCTGCTCCAGGGCTCGGCGATTTTTCAGGTGGCGCCGATGGCCGGCGAAGAAACCCGACCGTTCGTGGTGCACAGTGCCGGCGGCCAGACCCGGGCGCTGGGCACACGGTTTGTGGTCGAACGTGAACGCGAGAGCCAGGCCTGGGTGGGTGTGCTGCAACACAGCGTCGAAGTGTCAGTGCCGGCTTCACCCAGAAACGGCCCTGCCGAGCAGGTCCTGCAACAGGGCCAGGCTGCGCGCTACAGCCCCCAGGACGGGGTGGTCAGCCTGGATCAGTTTGATGTGGATCGCGCCACCAGTTGGCACCGTGGTGTGTTGATCTTCGACCGGCAGCCGCTGGCCAAGGTCATCGAGCAACTCAACCGTTACCGCCCCGGGCGTGTGGTGTTGGCTAACGCGGACCTGGGCGAGCGCGAAGTCAGCGGCGTCTTCCGCCTGGACATGCTCGACAGCGCCCTGGCCACCCTGACCCAAGAGCTTCAAGTGCAACGCGTGGAGCTGGCTGGCCTCAGCCTGATCTACTGACCTTCCCCCGTTAAAAACCGATGCCCCTGTAGGCGCGAGCTCGCTCGCGAAAAAACCCAGGGCACCGCGTTTTCGTTGACGTTCTTCGCGAGCAAGCTCGCTCCTGCAAAAAATATTACTGACTTCCCGCGCCTCGCACGTCTTGCTAGGTGAGAAGTATTCGCATAAACAAAAAATGCTCAGCGCAGGGATCACCACCAATGTCAGCACTCACCAAGGGGCGTATCACCGGCAGCCGCTTAGCCCTGGCCATTCACCTGGGGTTGTTCACCGTGGCCGTCCCGGCCTATGCGCAGCCTCCAGTTGCCACGGCCCAGTCCGCCGTGTTGACGTTCGATATTCCTGCGCAATCCCTCGGCAGTGCGGTGCTGGCGTTCGCTGACCAGGCCGGCCTGCAGGTGCTGTTCGACAGCCAGCGCCTGCACGGGCTGAGCAGCACCGCGCTCAAGGGTCGCTTTGACGTGCAGGAAGGCCTGGGCCGCCTGCTCGGCGCCGCCCCGGTGGAGTACCGCTTTACCGGCGATCACCAGGTCACCCTCACCCGGGTGGAACAACAAGCCGGTGCCCTGGCCTTGGCCACCACCACGGTCACCGGCCTGCACCCGCAGGATTGGGTGTATTCAACCCCACGCTCGGTGAGTGTGGTGGGGCGCGAACAGCTGGATCGCAACCCGCCGCGTCATGCCGCCGAGATGCTGGAAGAGGCGCCGGGCGTCTACTCAGCTGTCAGCCAGCAAGACCCAGGGTTGTCGGTGAATATCCGCGGTATCCAGGACTATGGCCGGGTCAATATGTCGGTCGATGGCATGCGCCAGAATTACCAGCAAAGTGGTCACCAGCAACGCAATGGCACGCTGTATGTTGACCCGCAGTTGCTGTCCGAGGTGGTGATCGAAAAGGGCGCGACCTCCACCCAGGGCGGTGCGGGGGTGATTGGCGGGGTGGCTAACTTCCGCACGCTTGAAGCCGCTGATTTGCTCAAGGATGGCAAGCAAATCGGCGGGCGCATTCGGCTCACCTCGGGGCTGGGTGGGCGCAGCAACGGCACGCACTTTATCGGCAGTTCGGCGTTTGCGGTGGGCACCGATGTCTGGGACATGCTGGTGGCCGCCAGCGAGCGTCACCTCGGCGATTACAACCCCGGCACCCGGGGCAGCATTGGCGAGCTGCGTAGCGGCGCGGCGTACATGCCGGCCAGTGAGGAGCGGATCAAGAACTCCACCGTTGCCTATTCGGGCTCGGTGATGCGTTCACGCTTGCTCAAGCTGGGGCTTAATCTTCCGGTTGAGCAGCGCCTGCAACTGAGCTACCTGGTCACCGAAGTCGACTACGACGACGTCAATATGATGACCGCCGAAAAGCCCCAGTTATGGGAAAAGCTCGGCAGCAGCAACGTCAAGGCGCAGAACTTCGCGCTTGATTACAGCTATGCGCCAGACAACCCGCTGATCGACTTCAAGGCCAAGCTCTACCATGTCGATACCCGCAACGACCAATCCACCCTGGCCCGGGGTATCAGCAAGGCTTACGACGTCACCTATCAAACCAATACCTACGGCGTACAGGCGCAGAACCTCTCGACCTTTGCCCTGACGGAACTGGCCACCCTCAAGGCCAACTATGGGTTGGAGTTTTTCTACGACAAGGTTCGGCCGGACTCCAACCAGGGGGTAGAGGCGGGTTCGGCGCTGACGGCCTCGGCGGCGGAGAGCATCACGCCCAAAGGTGATCGCGCCATGGGCAGCCTGTTCGGGCGCCTGGATTTCGACTATGACGATTGGCTGAATCTCAACGCCGGCTTGCGTTATGACCGTTATCGGCTGCGCGGCGATACCGGCTTGAACACCCGCACCTTCATCATCGGCACCACTCGCCAGATCAGTGTGCCCACCACTTACGATGTGGATCGCGAGGAGGGCCGTTTTTCGCCGACGTTTGGCTTGTCGGTCAAGCCGGGTGTGGATTGGCTGCAACTCTTCGCCACCTATGGCAAGGGCTGGCGCCCGCCGGCAGTGACCGAAACCATGGTCAGCGGCCGGCCCCACGGCGGCGGTTCGGAGTCGATTTTCCCCAACCCTTACCTGAAGCCGGAGCGGTCTACGGCGTGGGAAGTCGGCTTCAATGTGCTCAAGGAAGACCTGCTGTTTTCCGATGATCGCGTGGGCATGAAGGTGTCCTACTTCAACACCCGGGTCGATGACTTTTCCTATATGGCCCTGGGCGTACAGCCGCCGGGTTATGGCAACGTCAATATCGGCAGTGCGGCCTATGTGAACAACCTGGAGACCACGCGTTTTCGGGGGCTTGAATACCAACTCGATTACGACGCCGGTTTTGCCTACGGCCAGTTCAACTACACGCGCATGCTTGGCAGCAATAAGTTCTGCAGCAAAACCGCGTGGCTGGGCGGCGTGACCAAGACCCAGAAACGCCCGGGTAACCGTGCACCGGTAGACGCGATGGTGCCGGACGACGCGGCCAATGCCGGCGTGGGTTGCAGCGCGATCCTCGGCTCCTCCGAACACATGCCCATGGACCGCGGCACCGCCACGCTGGGCGCGCGGTTCTTTGAGCGCAAGCTGGACGTGGGTGTGCGTGCCCGCTACAGCGCCGGCTACTACGTCAAGGGCGCCGCCGGGGTAACCACCTCGCAAACCGGCGTCTACCCCGCTGACTGGAAGCCCTACACCGTCTACGACCTGTATGGCAGCTACCGCGCCACCGACCAATTGACCCTGCGCCTGGCCATGGAAAACGTCACCGACCGCGCCTACCTGGTGCCGCTCGGGGATGTGCTGGCCTTCACCCTGGGCCGTGGGCGCACCGTGCAGGGCACCGTTGAATATCAGTTCTGACCGCTTTTGCCCAGTGACGGGCAAAACCACAGCAGGCACCGGCTTGCTGGGGAGTGACCACCCAATGACTTGGAGTTTTGCATGAGCATTTCTATTTCATACAGCACGACCTACGCCGCCAGCACCGTCGCCCAATACCTGAACGACTGGTCGGCTTACTTTGGTGATCTCAACCACCGTGAAGGTTCGGTGAAAGAGGGTGTGAACACCGGTGGTTTCAACCCGGGGCCGTTCGATGGCACCCAATATGGCGTGACAAGCAGCGTCAGCGATGCGGCAGTGGTGGCTGAAGGCAGCCTGCATTACACCCTGTTCAATCCGCCGACCCACACGCTGTGGGGTTCGCTCGACGGCCTGACCCTGGGCGATACCCTCGCCGGCGGCGCGAGCAGCGGTGGCTACACCATCGCCAACCAGGAAGTCAGCTTCACCAACCTGGGCCTGTCGAGCCTGCAATCCGAAGGCCGCGATGGCCAGGTGCACAAAATCGTGTACGGCCTGATGAGTGGCGACAGTTCGGCGCTGGCCTCGGCCATCGACACCCTGCTCAAGGGCATCGACCCAAGCCTGTCGGTCAACTCCACCTTCGATCAACTGGCCGCTGCCGGTGTGGCCCATCAGGAGCCGGCTGCATTTGCGGCTGCCGATGTGGGCCTGGTGGGTATTCAGGACGCGCCGCACGACTTCGCCCTGGCCGCCTGATGCAAAAAAGCCGATGAAAGATCGCTCTTTCATCGGCCTTGCTCGAACACCGTCGCCGCCCGAGTGCTTGCAGGCCAGGGCGGCGGCGGCTGCAAATTCTGTGGGCGCGCCACAGGTGCTGTCAACGCACCGGGCGGGCCCTTGCTTGACTCTTCAATGGGATGCCCTTCATGACTCGGCCCGGTGCCAAGCGCGCGAATGAGATGCTGGCTGCACTCACCGCCTATAAAAGCGCCTTCTTCAACATTGGCCTGTTCTCGGCGGTGATCAACCTGCTGATGCTGGCCCCGGCGCTGTACATGTTGCAGGTGTACGACCGCGTATTGGCCTCGGGCAACCAGATGACCCTGCTGATGCTGACGCTGATGATCCTCGGCCTCTTCGGCTTGATGGGCGCGCTGGAGTGGGTGCGCAGCCAGGTGGTGATTCGCCTCGGTACGCAGATGGACATGCGCTTGAACCAGCGTGTATTCGACGCCGCCTATGAAGCCCAGCTCAAGGGCGGCACCCAGGCGGCGGGCCAGGCCCTGCACGACCTGACCACCTTGCGCCAGTTCGCCACCGGCCAGGCGTTGTTCGCCTTTTTCGATGCGCCGTGGTTTCCGGTGTACCTGCTGGTGATCTTCCTGTTCCACCCCTGGCTGGGCCTGCTGGCATTGGGTGGGGCGTTGCTTCTGATCGCATTGGCCTGGGCTAATCATTATGTCAGCCAGGCACCGATGGCCCTGGCCAGCCAACTGTCGATCAGCGCCAGCCAGCAGGCCACGGCCAACCTGCGCAACGCCGACACCATTGAAGCCATGGGCATGCTCGCCACCTTGCGCGGGCGTTGGTTCAGCCAGCACCAGGCGTTTCTGGTGCAGCAGAACCTGGCCAGTGAAAAGACTGCGGTGGTCACGGCCTGGTCCAAGGGCGTACGCCTGGCCCTGCAATCACTCGTGCTGGGCCTGGGCGCCTGGTTGGCGGTCAACGGCGACATAACGCCGGGGATGATGATTGCCGGCTCGATCCTGATGGGACGTGTGCTCAGCCCCATCGACCAGTTAATCGGCGTGTGGAAACAATGGGGTTCGGCGCGCCTGGCCTATGAGCGTTTGTCGTTGATGCTGCAAGATAACCCGGCGCGGCCGGTGCGCATGAGCCTGCCCGTGCCCAAGGGCCAGGTGAGCGTGGAGCAGATCAGCGCCTGCGCGCCCGGCAGCCGACGTCCGGCGTTGGCAAACCTGGGTTTCAGCCTGCCGGCGGGGGATGTACTCGGTGTTATCGGCCCGTCGGGGTGCGGCAAGTCCACCCTGGCGCGGGTGCTGGTGGGGGCCTGGGCACCCTTGGCCGGCAAGGTGCGCCTTGATGGCGCCGACCTGGCCCTGTGGGACAAGCAACAACTCGGCCCGCATATCGGTTACGTGCCCCAGGACATCCAGTTATTCGCCGGCAGCATCGCGCAGAACATCGCGCGTTTTGAAGCGGTGGAGGCCGACACCGTCCTCGCCGCCGCGCAAATGGCCGGCGTGCATGAATTGATTCTGCAACTGCCCCAGGGCTACGACACGCAACTGGGGGAGGGCGGCGCGGGCTTGTCCGGCGGGCAAAAGCAGCGGGTGGCCCTGGCGCGTGCGCTGTATGGGTTACCGGCACTGATCGTGCTGGACGAGCCGAACGCCAACCTCGACGAAGTGGGCGAACAGGCGTTGCTGCAGGCGATCACCCAGCTCAAGCAGCAGCGCCGCACCTTGATCCTGATTACCCACAAACCCAACGTGCTGAGCCTCACCGACCAGTTGCTGATCCTCAAGGATGGCCAGATGCAAGCGTTCGGCCCCACAGCGCGAGTGCTGGAGGCGCGGCAAAAAACTGCGGCAAACAAACCGGTCTCGACCATGAGCATGAGCTACCGCCTCGGTGCAGGAAAACCCGCATGAGCCAGAGCAAGCCCATTTTGCTCAGTGACCCGTCTAACGTGCTGGCGCTGGATGACAAAAAATACTCACGCCTGGGTTGGTGGCTGGTGCTCGGCGGCTTTGCCGGGTTCCTCGGCTGGGCGGCATTGGCTCCGCTGGACAAGGGCGTGGCGGTGCCGGGCAAGGTCATGGTGTCGGGGCATCGCAAGACGGTGCAACACCCGGCGGGCGGGATCGTCGAGCGTATCCAGGTGCGTGACGGTGACCGGGTCAGCGCCGGCCAGGTGCTGTTACGTTTGAAGCAAACCCCGTTGCGCGGGCAAATGCAGTCACTGCGCAGTCAATACCTGGCGTCGCTGGCCAGCGAAGCGCGCTTGAGTGCCGAGAGTGAAGGCTTGCAGACCATTGTGTTCAGCCCCGAGCTGCTGGCCGATCCCGACGCCGCCAATACCCTGAGCCTGCAACGCCAGCTATTCAACAGTCGTGCCCAGGCACTGGCTACCGAACAGGCGGGCCTGCGTGAAACTATCGCTGGCTTTGAGGCGCAGTTGCGCGGCACGCGGGCCTCCCAGGCAAGCAAGGTTTTGCAGCGCGCGGCGTTGAATGAGCAACTTCAAGGGCTGCGCGAGTTGGCGCGCGACGGCTACATCCCGCGCAATCGCCTGCTCGACAGCGAGCGTCTGCATGCGCAAATCGACGGCGCTATTGCCGAGGATGTCGGGCGTATCGGCCAGTTGCAGCGCCAAGTGCTGGAGCTGCGTTTGCGCATCCGTCAGTTGGGTGAAGATTTTCAGAAGGACCTGCGCAGCCAGTTGGCCGAGACCCGCACCCGCAGCGACGACTTGCGCAATCGCCTGGCCTCTGCCGAATTCGAACTGGCCAACAGCCTGGTCCGCGCACCGGCGTCTGGCGTGGTGGTGGGGTTGCAGGTGTACACCGAAGGCGGGGTGATCCAGCCCGGCCAGGCGCTGATGGATATCGTGCCCGAGGGCGAGCCACTGCTGGTGGAAGCACGGGTGCCGGTGCAGATGATCGACAAGGTGCACCCGGGTTTGCCGGTTGAATTGATGTTTTCGGCGTTCAACCAGTCCACCACGCCACGGGTGGCGGGCGAAGTCACCTTGGTCTCGGCCGATCGCCAGGTGGATGAGCGCACCGATGAACCGTATTACACGCTACGGGCCCAGGTCAGCGCGGCGGGCATGCAGCAACTGGACGGCGTGCAGATCCGCCCGGGCATGCCGGTGGAAACCTTCGTCAAGACCGGTGAGCGTTCGATGCTCAACTACCTGTTCAAACCCTTGCTGGATCGCACCCATATGGCCCTGGTGGAAGAATGAAGGCGTTTTTGTTCACCCTCTGTTTAAGCTGTACACCGGCGGCGCACGCCCTGGGGTTGTTGGATGTGTATGACTTGGCGCTGCGCAACGATCCAACCTTTCAAGCGGCGATTCAGGCGCGGGAGGCCGGGCAAGAAAACCGCGTGATCGGTCGGGCGGCGCTGCTGCCGAACCTGTCATGGAGCTACAACAACTCGCGCAATGAGTCCGAAGTCACCCAGAGCACGGCGCTGGGTAACGTCACCAGCGACCGCAATTACCGCAGCTACGCCGCGGCCCTGACCTTGCAGCAACCGCTGCTCGATTACGAAGCCTATGCGCGTTTTCGCCAAGGCACCGCCCAGGCGTTGATGGCCGATGAGCGTTTTCGCGGCAAGAGCCAGGAGCTGGCCGTGCGGGTGCTGGGCGCCTACAGCCAGGCTTTGCTGGCACAAGAACGCATCGAATTGAGCCGTGCCCAGAAACGAGCGTTTGCCGAGCGCCTGCAGCTCAATGACCGTCTGCTCAAAGGCGGTGAAAGCACGCGTACCGATGTGCTCGAAACCCAGGCGCGACTGAGCCTGGCCCAGGCCGAAGAGATCGAAGCCGTGGATGCCCAGGACAGTGCCTTGCGTGAGTTGGAAGCCATTGTCGGCCAGCCGCTGCAAATCGAAGAACTGGCGCCCCTGGCGCGCCCATTTGAGATCGCGCCGCTTGAGCCCAACCGATTCGAAACCTGGCGTGAACTGGCCATGGCCAACAACCCTGAACTCAAGTCCCAGCACCACGCGCTCGACGTGGCCTCTTATGAAGTGGAACGCAAGCGCGCCGGGCACTTGCCCAAGGTCAGCCTGTACGCGACCAGCCGCAAGACCCATTCCGATTCAGAAAGCAGCTACAACCAGAAGTACGACACCAACAGCGTCGGCATCCAGGTCAGCCTGCCGCTGTTTGCCGGTGGCTCGGTCTCGGCCTCCACCCGTCAGGCGGCCAACCAACTGTCCCAGGCCCAATACGAGCTGGACGCGCAAACCGCTGCCACGTTGGTGGAGTTGCGCAAGCAATTCAACCTCAACACCAGCGGCGCGGCCAAGGTGCGGGCCTATGAAATGGCAGTCAGGTCCGCCACGGCACTGGTCACCGCCACCCAGAAAAGCGTCAGTGGCGGCGAGCGGGTCAACCTCGACGTTCTCGACGCCGAACAACAACTGTTCATCGCCCGGCGTGACCTGGCCAATGCCCGGCATGCCTACCTGCTGGCGCGCATTCAGTTGAAGTATTACGCGGGGTTGCTGAGCGAGCAGGACTTGCGGGCACTGGCCGGGTATTTCCAACCCTCGGCATGAGTGGTTACAACCCGGCATTCGCCGGGTTTTTTGTGGTGACTAATCTGTGAAACAGCTTCGGGAATAGGAGCCGGTTGTCGGGTGGCAGAGGGAAATTGTTACCTGGCGGAAAATAACCTAACGGATGGGTTACGATGAGGGTAGGTGCTTACAAAGGCTATGTCATTTCGGTGTTTTTCAGGGATGAGCATTGCCCGCCCCATGTGCATGTCAGGGGCAAGGGATGGGATGCACGGTTTCGTTTCAGTTTCCTGGATGGGGAAGTTGAGTTGTGGGACGTAGAGCCTGAACGGAGGCGGCCACCCCTAGCACTTCTGAAAGAGATACGAGGGGCGATCATGCAGCGGCACTACTTGGCACGGGCACGCAGGATTTGGTGGGAAAAACTGCAGACGGTTTGCCTGGAGAATCATTCCTGGAATTGGGACGCTGGCGAGTTGGTCGCGGGGTTGGTCATTCGACAAGGTGTCTACGTCATCGCGAGCGCCAGGCACGACGTCGTAGCGCAACGGACAATTTTGAATCTGGTAAGAGCGCCAGATTGCGTGGGGATTAATTTATGAAAATCATAAAAGCCAAAGTCACACCTTATGTACCTCTCACTGAAGCCGACGTTGACAAGGCAATCGCCCGTGGGCGCAAGTTGAAACGTCTGTACGCCAACGCCAGCAACGTGCGTTATGAAAACGACAGCCTCTCCATTGGCTTCAGCGATGGCAGCCGCGTCGTGTTGCCGGTGGCTGGCCTGCCGGAGTTCGAAGGGTTTTCAGCGCAGGATTTCCAGCAGTTGGAAGTGACGTTCGGTGGCAAGGCGATTAGCTGTGAGGCGCAGGACCTGGATGTTTCCATCACTGGCCTGATCGCTACAAGCCAGCCGCTGATGGACCTGGCAACCAGCCTGGTGGCATCGCGCAATGGCCGCAAAAGCAGCGCGGCCAAATCCGCAGCGGCTCGCGCCAATGGCAAGAAGGGTGGCCGGCCACGCAAGGAAGTCCCGCAGCCCCCAGAGACAACGGACACTTGAATAAACGGTAGGAGCGAGCTTGCTCGCGAAAAACCCACAGGCACCGCGTTCATCCAGGAAGCACGCGTTATCGTTGACGTTTTTCGCGAGCAAGCTCGCGCCTACCCTGCAGGTTTATCGGCGGGTCAGCAACACACCCGATTCCATATGGTGCGTCCACGGGAACTGGTCAAACATTGCGCACTGGGTAATCCGGTGCGTGTCGTGCAACTGCGCGATGTTCGCCGCCAGCGTCTCCGGGTTGCAGGAAATGTACAGGATATTGTCGAAGCGCCGGGTCAGCTCGCAGGTGTCCGGGTCCATGCCGGCGCGGGGCGGGTCGACGAAGACGCTACCGAACTCGTAGCTTTTCAGGTCGATGCCGTGCAGGCGGCGGAATGGGCGCACTTCATTCAAGGCTTGGGTGAGTTCTTCGGCGGAGAGACGCACCAGGGTGACGTTATCCACGCCATTCTCATCCAGGTTGCTCAAGGCCGCATTCACCGAGGTCTTGCTGATCTCGGTGGCCAGCACCTTGCGCACGCGGGTCGCCAGCGGCAAGGTGAAGTTGCCGTTGCCGCAATACAGCTCCAGCAAGTCGTCCGGGCGATCGCCCAAGGC
This sequence comes from Pseudomonas sp. FDAARGOS_380, assembly GCF_002591235.1. NCBI lineage: Bacteria > Pseudomonadati > Pseudomonadota > Gammaproteobacteria > Pseudomonadales > Pseudomonadaceae > Pseudomonas > Pseudomonas sp. FDAARGOS_380. The sequence continues at coordinate 2,762,035 of NZ_CP023969.1, forward strand.
TTCATAGGCCCAGTTGAGCATCTTCTGGTTCACCGTACCGTTGGGCTGGGTGAAGGCGCCTTCGGGCTGGCGGTAGCTGAAGGTGCGGCCACCGACGTCGAGTTTTTCCACCACGTAGTCCTGGCCGATCACATCGCGCTTGCCCTTGGAGCGGCCGATGATGCTCACATTCAGTTCGGCTGCCAGCTTGTTCGCAGCAGTGTGCCAGTGCTCGTCCAGCGGGCGGTGATAGCACAGGGTGATCATCGCGTCGCCGGCCAGGGTGGTGAGGAACTCCACCTGGAACAGCTTGTGGCTCAGGGCAGCGCTGGCTTGCCAGGCGGCCTTGAGTTGCGGCATCAACTGGTTGATGCGCTGGCTGGCGATGGGGAATTCTTCGATGAGGATCGGCGTGCGCTTGTCCTCCTGGGAGAACATCGCGTAGTGGCGCTCGCCGCCTTCGCGCCACAGGCGGAACTCCGCACGCAGGCGAAAGTGCTGCAGCGGCGAGTCGAAGACCTGCGGCTCGGGCGCGTCGAACGGTGCCAGCAGGTCACGCAGGCGCGTGACCTTGTCTTGCAGTTGAGCGGTGTAGCTTGCGGCGTCAAAAGTCATGCGTTGAACCAGCCCAGCTTGATCACAAACAGGATCGACAGGATCACCAGCGCCGGGTTCAGCTCACGGTAGCGGCCCGAAAGCAGCTTGATGGCGGTCCAGGCGATGAAACCGAAGGCGATGCCGTTGGCAATGGAGTAAGTGAAGGGCATCGCCAGGGCGGTGATCACCACCGGCGCTGCCACCGTAATGTCGTCCCAGTCGATTTCGGCCAGGCCTTGGCTCATCAACACCGCCACAAACAGCAAGGCTGGCGCGGTGGCGTAGGCCGGTACGCTGGCGGCCAGTGGCGAGAAGAACAGCGCCAGCAAAAACAGGATCGCGACCACGATGGCGGTCAAGCCGGTACGGCCACCGGCGCTCACGCCTGCGGCCGATTCGATGTAGCTGGTGGTGGTCGAGGTACCCAGCAGGGAACCGGCCATGGCGGCGGTACTGTCGGCAATCAGCGCACGGCCCATTTTCGGCATATGGCCGTCCTTGCCCATCAGGCCGGCGCGCTTGGCGACGCCGATCAGGGTGCCGGAGTTGTCGAACAGGTCAACGAACAGGAAGGCGAAGATCACGCTGACCAGGCCGATGTCCAGCGCGCCCTTGATATCCAGCTGCAGGAAGGTCGGGGCCAGAGACGGCGGTACCGAAGTCACGCCGATGAACGGCGTGAAGCCCAGGACGATGGAAGCGACGGTCACCGCCAGGATGCCGATCAGCACTGCGCCGCGTACGGCCAGGGCTTCCAGCGCGACGATCAGCACGAAACCCAGGGTGGCCAGGATCGGTGCCGGTTGTTTCAGGTCGCCCAGGCCCACCATGGTCGCTGGGTTGCTCACCACGATACCGGCGTTATGCAGGGCGATCAGCGCCAGGAACAGGCCGATGCCGGCGGCAATCGCCGAGCGCAGCGGCAGGGGGATGGCGTTGATGATCCACTCACGAATGCGGAAGATCGACAGCAGGAAGAACAGCACCGCCGAAATGAACACCGCGCCCAGCGCCACCTGCCAGGTGTGGCCCATGTGGAGGACCACGGTGTAGGTGAAGAAGGCGTTGAGGCCCATGCCCGGTGCCAGAGCAATCGGGTAGTTGGCGATCAGGCCCATCACGGTCGAACCAATGGCCGCCGCCAGGCAGGTGGCGACAAACACCGCGCCCTTGTCCATGCCGGTCTCGCCGAGGATGCTCGGGTTCACGAACAGGATGTAGGCCATGGCCAGGAAGGTGGTGATCCCCGCGAGAATCTCGGTGCGCACATTCGTATTGTGGGCTTTGAGTTGAAACAGCTTTTCCAGCATGCCGGCTCCCTGTGACGCTATTGTGCGTCGTGATTTGTTGACCTCTAAGTCAAAGCACAAACTGCGCCAAGCGCTTGTGGATTCAGAGAGGATCGGAAAAAGCGGCGCATCATACCAGCAGCCGAGGCTGTGTGGCGCATGGGCTTGAGGCATACTGCGCCGACGTTCAACAGCCGGTCATCGACAGCATGAAAAAAGCCAACCCGTGGAGTCTAGCCCTGATCGCCAGTATCGGCCTGTGGCTGGGCGCGGCACCGGCGTGGGGCGCGACTGCACCGGCCTTGAGCGAGGTGCGGGTGTTCAAGGTGGAATCGGCCAACTGCAGCGAAGCGATCCCGGAGCGGGTCAACACCACCCAGATGTGCGAGCACCGCGGGCCCACCAAGGTCTCGGTGATGGAAGTCGGCCTGGGCAACAGCCCCATGGGCCGCTTCAACGGCGCCGAGTTGAATGGGCAACGCACAGCGGTGTGCCAGGTCGGCAACATCAGTGAGGCGTGCAGCGGCGTGGGCACCTTGATGGGCTACATCTATGTGTTCGACCTGAATGTCCAGGCCCAGGGCTGGTTCGAATTCACCAATACCTCGATCAACCCACCGCAAAACACCCTGAAAGCCCAGCTCAATATCCGCTGATCAATCATCTTGAACGCTCAAAAAACCGGGAAGTCGTACCCCTAAGACGGCGATTTTCCTGAACGCCGCGGACGTACACCAACCCGTGAGGTGTTTATGAGCGCGACCCCCAATGGCGCGGCGGCCCAGCCGTTCGTCGCCCACCCGATACGCCTGACACTCAACGGCCAGGCTCGCCAACTGAACGTGTTGCCCTGGACTACCTTGCTGGACTTGCTGCGCGAACAGTTGGACCTGGTAGGCAGCAAAAAAGGCTGCGACCACGGCCAGTGCGGCGCCTGCACCGTGTTGCGTGACGGCAAACGCGTGAATGCCTGCCTGACCCTGGCCGTGATGTGCGACGGTGCCGAGTTGACCACCATCGAAGGCCTGGCCGACGGCGACCAGCTGCACCCCATGCAACAGGCCTTTATCCAGCACGACGCGTTCCAGTGCGGCTATTGCACCCCCGGCCAGATCTGCTCTGCCGTGGGCCTGGCCAATGAAGGCCGCGCCCACGACCGTGCGCAGATCCAGGAATTGATGAGCGGCAACCTGTGCCGCTGCGGCGCCTACAACAATATCCGCGATGCCATTGAAGACGCGCTGCCGGCCTGCCGTCGCCAGGGAGGTGAGTCATGAACCCCTTTCACTACAGCAGGCCGACCGATGTGCAGCAGGCCGTTCAAATGAGCAGCGCCGCCTCGCGCTTTATCGCCGGTGGCACCAACCTGCTGGACCTGATGAAAGAAAACATCAGCCATCCCGAGCACCTGATCGACATCACCGGCTTGCCGCTGCATGACATTCAAGAGACCGCCGAGGGTGGCCTGCGTATCGGTGCGCTGGTGAGCAACGCCGACCTGGCCTGGCACCCGCTGATCGAGCAGCGTTACCCGTTGCTGTCCCAGGCCATCCTCGCCGGGGCGTCGCCGCAGTTGCGCAACATGGCCAGTACCGGCGGCAACCTGTTGCAGCGTACCCGTTGCTATTACTTCTACGACGCCGCGGTGCCGTGCAACAAGCGCCAGCCCGGCAGTGGCTGCCCGGCGCGCAACGGCTTGAACCGTATCCATGCGATCCTCGGCGCCAGTGAACAGTGCGTGGCCACCCATCCTTCGGACATGTGCGTGGCCCTGGCGGCGCTGGCGGCGCGGGTGCATGTAGAAGGACGCGGCGGCGCGCGGGTGATCGAGTTCGCCGACTTCCATCGCTTGCCAGGCGATGCGCCGCAACGTGACAACCAATTGGCCGACGATGAGCTGATCACCGCGATTGAACTGCCCGCCGATCATCTGGCCCGCCACAGCCACTACCTGAAAATCCGCGACCGTGCCTCCTATGCCTTCGCCCTGGTGTCGGTGGCCGCCGCCTTGGAGCTGGACGGTGATGAAATCATCGACGCGCGCCTGGCCTTGGGCGGTGTGGCCCATAAACCCTGGCGTGACCGCGCAGTGGAAGCCTTGCTGATCGGCCGCACGGTCAGCCGCGAAACCTTCAGCGCCGCCGCCGACGCCCTGCTGCAAGACGCCGAACCGTTGGAACACAACGGCTTCAAGGTCAAGCTGGCCCGGCGCGCAATCATTCGTGCCCTGAGCGACGCCGCCGTCGCAGGAGAACAGCCATGAGCGCCATCGGCAAACCCCTGGACCGCGTCGACGGTCTGCTCAAGGTCACCGGCCAAGCGCGTTACGCTGGTGAATTTCCCGAGGACGGCCTGCTGCATGGCAGCGTGGTGTCGAGTTCGATCGCCAAAGGCCGGGTGCTGCGCATCGATGCATCCAAGGCGTTGGCGCTGCCAGGTGTGGTGGACGTGATCCATCACCTCAATCGACCGAAAATCGCCAGCTATGACGAGGCGTTCGCCGATGCCGATGCGGCCGATGGCTCGCCTTTTCGCCCGCTGTATAACGACCGCGTGCTCTACAGCGGCCAGCCCCTGGCCCTGGTGATTGCCGATAACCTCGAACTGGCGCGGCACGCCGGCTCGCTGGTGCAGATCGACTACGCGCCTGAAGCCTTCGAAACCGACCTGCTCACCCAGCAAGCGGCGGCGCACCCGTCGCCCCAGACCCCACCCAAACCGCGAGGCAACTTCGACGCTGAGTGGGCCGGTGCCGCAATCAGTCTGGACTTGCACTACAGCACGCCCATCGAGCATCACAACCCGATGGAACCTCACGCCAGCACCGTGCTGTATCAGCCCGACGGCACCCTGCATATCCATGACAAGACCCAGGGCCCGCAGAACTGCCAGGCCTACGTGCAAAAAGTCTTCGGCCTGGACAAGCACCAGGTGCGCATCTTTGCTGCCTTTGTCGGGGGCGCCTTCGGTTCGGGCCTGCGCCCGCAATACCAATTGCCGCTCGCGGTGATGGCGGCCATGGCGCTCAAGCGCTCGGTGCGCGTTACCCTGACTCGTCAGCAGATGTTCACCTTCGGCTATCGCCCGCGCACCTTGCAGCGCTTGCAGATGGGCGCCGCCGCCAATGGGCGCTTGCTGGCGCTGGGGCATACCGCGATTGGCCAGACGTCGCGCTTCGAGGATTTCAGCGAGCACGTGGTGGAGTGGAGCGGCATGCTCTATCACTGCGACAACGTGCAACTGACCTACAAGCTGGCGCCGTTGGATGTGTTTACTCCGCTGGATATGCGCGCCCCCGGCGCCGCGCTAGGTGTGCTTGGCCTGGAGTGCGCCATGGACGAACTGGCCTGCGCCCTGGCCATCGACCCGGTGCAATTGCGCCTGATCAACTACGCCGAACGTAACCAGAACGAAGACAAACCCTGGTCGAGCAAGGCCCTGCGCGAGTGCTACAGCGAAGGCGCCGAACGCTTCGGCTGGAGCCAGCGCAACCCGGAACCGCGCAGCATGCGTGACGGCCGCCAATTGATCGGCTGGGGCATGGCCGGCGGGGTGTGGGAAGCCATGCAGATGAAGGCCAGTGCCAAGGCCCACATCGATAGCAACGGCAAACTCACCGTCAGCAGCGCCACCACCGACATCGGCACGGGCACCTACACGGTAATGACCCAGATTGCCTCCCAGGCCAGTGGCGTGGCCATGGCCGATATCAGCTTTGTGCTGGGCGATTCGTCATTGCCCACCGCGCCGTTGCAGGGCGGCTCGTTTACCGTCTCGTCCGTCGGCACAGCCGTGCAGCAAGCGTGCGAAGCGCTGAATGCCAGGTTACTGGAGATCGCCCGGCAGACGTACCCGGTATTCAAGGATGCCGATTCGGTTCGGTTTGAAGACGGCCAGCTACACGGCGGTGACGTGAGCGTGTCGTTGGCGCAATTGGTCAAGGACAGCGGTGAAGAGGCCCTGGAGGTACAGGTCGACAGCCAGCCCGACAAGAAGCGCGAGGGTTATGCCAGCGCTACTCACTCGGGGGTGTTCGTCGAAGTGCGGGTGGATGAAGACCTTGGCACCATCAAAGTCAGCCGTGTGGTCAGCGCCATTGCCGCCGGGCGCGTGGTCAACCCCAAGATGGCCCGCAGCCAGATCCTCGGCGGCGTGGTGTGGGGCATTGGCATGGCCCTGCATGAAGAGACCCAGGTGGACCATGAACTGGGGCGCTACATGAACCACAGCCTGGCCGAGTACCACATCCCGGTGAACGCCGATATTGGCGAGATTGATGTGCTGTTTGTCGAAGAGCACGACGAGATCGTCAACGCGCTCGGGTCCAAGGGCGTGGGGGAAATCGGTATTGTCGGGGTGGCGGCGGCGGTGGCGAATGCGGTTTACCACGCCACCGGCAAGCGGGTTCGGGAGTTTCCGATTACCTTGGATAAGGTGCTTTAAAAAAATGTGGGAGCGGGCTTGCTCGCGAATGCGTTGGTTCAGTCAGTGATGTACGGAATGACACACTGCATTCGCGAGCAAGCCCGCTCCCACATTGACTGTATTCCACATCAGGTCGGGCGGTGACGCCTATGGCTTGGTTTCTTCCACCGGCACATGCATGCGATCCCGGTTAGCCAGGGTCGGGAACAGCTTGATCCACACCCCAGTCACCACCAGCGTACCAACCCCGCCCATCACCACCGCAGGCACGGTGCCAAACCAGTGGGCGGTTATCCCGGATTCGAACTCGCCCAATTGATTGGACGCACCGATAAACAGGCCATTGACCGCACTCACCCGCCCGCGCATTTCATCTGGCGTTTCCAACTGCACGAACGACGCACGGATCACCATGCTGATCATGTCCGCCGCGCCCAATACCACCAGCACCGCCAGGGAAAACCAGAACGAGGTCGACAGGCCAAAGGCAATGGTTGCCACCCCAAACACGCCGACGGCGGTGAACATTACGCGGCCCACCTGGCGGTCCACCGAAAAGCGCGCCAGCCATAACGACATCAGCAAAGCGCCCACGGCCGGCGCCGACCGCAGCAGGCCCAGGCCCCAGGCGCCGGTCAGCAGGATGTCCTTGGCGAACACCGGCAACAGCGCGGTGGCGCCGCCCAGCAGCACGGCAAACAGGTCCAGGGAGATGGCGCCGAGAATGTCCGGGCGGCTGCGGATAAAACGAATGCCGGCCAGCAGCGAGTCCAGGGTGGCCTTGGCTTTGTTCAGCGGGGTCTGGCGTGCGGGCAGGTTAAGGGTCAGCACGCAGGCGATCAGGTACAGCGCCACGGTGGGGCCGTACACCCACACGCTGCCAAAGGCGTAGAGCAAACCGCCCACGGCCGGTGCGACGATGGTCGCCAGTTGCTGGGCCGATTGCGAAGCCGCCACGGCGCGGGGGAACAGCGCGCTGGGCACGATGCTCGGCAACAGCGCCTGGGTGGTGGGCATTTCAAATGAACGGGCGGCGCCCAGCAGGAAGGCGAGGATAAAGATCATCTCGCGGGTTACGTTGCCGGTCAGGCCACCGATGGCCAGGGACAAGGCAATCAGCGCCTGCAAGGTCTGGCAGATGGCTGCGACCCGGCGGCGTTCATAGCGATCCGCCACGTGCCCGGTGTGCAGCATGAACAGCACGCGCGGCACGAATTCCACCAGGCCGACCAGGCCCAGGTCCAGCACATTGCCGGTCAGTTGGTAGAGGTTCCAGCCGATCGCCACGGTGAGCATCTGGAAACCGCTGGCGGTAAAGATCCGCGCCAGCCAGAACGCGATAAAAGGGCGGTGGTGACGTAACAGCAACGCAGGTTCACTGGGCATCGGCAATCAGGTCGGCAACGGGAGAAGGGCGAGATTAGCATCAAGCTGTAACAAATAGTTGCAAGAACTGAGCTGAGGCAAGCTGTCACGCGGCAAAAGACCACACAGTCCTACAGCAAAAATGGGACTACTCTTTCAACGATGCTTGATCCAGATCAAAACCTGCCCCGGGATTGTTCTGGTGGTCGAAAGGCCAGATTCCCCACGCGATGGGTAATAAAAGAAACGAATTGAAATTCGCCACACTCCATATCCGTGGGGGCAGTGGGTGCAGGCTCCCAGCCAGCAGCCGGTATTACCTGACAGAGGAAGACTTATGTTCGGTTTGGAGGCGCTAGATCTCGCCCGAATTCAATTCGCGTTCACCATCTCATTCCACATCCTGTTCCCGGCGATCACCATCGGCCTGGCCAGTTACCTTGCGGTACTGGAGGGCTTGTGGCTCAAGACTCATAACGATACCTACCGTGATCTCTACCATTTCTGGTCGAAGATCTTTGCCGTCAACTTCGGCATGGGCGTGGTATCGGGCCTGGTCATGGCCTACCAGTTCGGCACCAACTGGAGCCGCTTCTCGGACTTCGCCGGCGCCGTCACCGGGCCGTTGCTGACGTACGAAGTGCTCACGGCCTTCTTCCTCGAGGCCGGTTTCCTGGGCGTGATGTTATTTGGCTGGAACAAGGTGGGGCGCAAGCTGCACTTTTTTGCCACGGTGATGGTGGCTGTGGGTACGCTGATCTCCACGTTCTGGATTCTTGCCTCCAACAGCTGGATGCAGACGCCCCAGGGCTTTGAAATCATCGATGGCCGCGTGATCCCGACCGACTGGCTGGCAGTGATCTTCAACCCGTCGTTCCCCTACCGCCTGATGCACATGGCCACGGCTGCTTTTGTTGCCACGGCGTTCTTCGTCGGCTCGTCGGCGGCCTGGCACCTGCTGCGCGGCAAGGACAACCCGGCGATCCGCAAAATGCTCTCGATGGCGATGTGGATGGCCCTGATCGTTGCGCCCATCCAGGCGGTGATTGGCGACTTCCACGGCCTCAATACCCTCAAGCATCAGCCGGCCAAAATCGCGGCGATTGAAGGCCACTGGGAAAATATCGGCAACGAGCCCACGCCGCTGATCCTGTTCGGCTGGCCGGACATGAAAGCCGAGAAAACCAAATACGCGGTCGAGATTCCGTACCTGGGCAGCCTGATCCTGACTCACTCCCTGGACAAGCAAGTGCCGGCGCTCAAGGAGTTCCCGCCTGAAGACCGTCCCAACTCGACCATTGTGTTCTGGTCGTTCCGGGTCATGGTCGGCCTGGGGTTCCTGATGATCTTCACCGGTCTGTTCAGCCTGTGGCTGCGCCGGGGCGACAAGATGTACACGTCCAAACCGTTCCTGTACCTGGCGTTGTGGATGGGCCCATCTGGCCTGATTGCGATTCTGGCCGGTTGGTTCACCACCGAAATCGGTCGCCAGCCCTGGGTGGTCTACGGCTTGATGCGCACGGCGGATGCCTCCTCCGGGCATAGCCTGACGCAGATGACCATTACCCTGGTGTTGTTCGTGGTGGTGTACTTCGCGCTGTTCGGCGCGGGCCTGGGCTACATGATGCGCCTGGTGCGCAAAGGCCCCGTGACCCACGACAGTACCGAGCCAGCCCACGGCGGCCCTGGCCAGAAACGCACCCCGGCACGTCCGTTGTCCGCTGCCGACGATGGCAGTGATAACGACCACGACCACATCCAGCACAAGGGGAATTGAGATGGGTATTGATCTTCCGCTGATCTGGGCCGTGATCATCATCTTCGGCATCATGATGTACGTGGTCATGGACGGCTTCGACCTGGGGATCGGCATTCTTTTCCCGTTTATCCCGGGCAAAGTCGACCGTGACGTGATGATGAACACCGTGGCGCCCGTATGGGACGGCAACGAAACCTGGCTGGTACTCGGCGGCGCGGCGTTGTTTGGCGCGTTCCCGCTGGCCTATTCGGTGGTGTTGTCGGCGCTGTACCTGCCGCTGATCCTGATGCTGATCGGGCTGATCTTTCGCGGCGTGGCCTTTGAGTTCCGCTTCAAGGCCAAGGACCACAAGCGTCACCTGTGGGACAAGGCGTTTATTGGCGGCTCGCTGGCGGCGACCTTCTTCCAGGGCGTGGCGCTGGGCGCCTTTATCGACGGCATCCCGGTGGTGAACCGCCAGTTCGCCGGCGGCTCACTGGACTGGCTCACGCCGTTCACGATGTTCTGCGGTGTGGCGCTAATCGTGGCGTATGCCTTGCTCGGCTGCACCTGGCTGATCATGAAGACCGAAGGCAAGTTGCAGGAGCAGATGCACAACCTGGCGCGGCCTTTGGCCTTCGTGGTGTTGGCGGTGACTGGTATCGTCAGCATCTGGACGCCGCTGACCCACCCGGAAATCGCTTCGCGCTGGTTTACGCTGCCGAACCTGTTCTGGTTCCTGCCGGTGCCGATCCTGGTGCTGGTCACCATGTACGGGTTGATCCGCGCCGTGGCACGTAACGCGCACTACACGCCGTTCCTGTTGACGCTGGTGCTGATTTTCCTCGGCTACAGCGGCCTGGGGATCAGCCTGTGGCCGAACATCATCCCGCCGTCCGTATCGATCTGGGATGCCGCCGCGCCGCCGCAAAGCCAGGGCTTCATGCTGGTGGGCACGCTGTTCATCATCCCGTTCATCCTGGGCTACACCTTCTGGAGCTACTACGTGTTCCGCGGCAAGGTCACCCACGAAGATGGCTATCACTAGGAGGGTTGAAACATGTCCAAACCTTCGTTGCACGAGATTGAACAGGCCGAGAAGCAGCCATTGTGGCGGCGCCTGGGGTGGCTGGCGATGATCTGGACCGGCAGCGTGCTGGCCCTGTTCGTGGTGGCCAGTCTGATGCGCATGTTCATGAATGCAGCAGGCCTGAGCACCCACTGACCCCAATACCAATAATGTAGGAGCGAGCTTGCTCGCGAAAAACTCACAGACGCCGCGTTTATTCAGTAAGCACGCGTTATCGTTGGCGTTTTTCGCGAGCAAGCTCGCTCCTACAAGTAAGCAGGGGTTTTTATTTACGCGCTTTGAGGATGACGAACTTGGGTGTGGCCGCTACTTGCTCGACGCCACGGAACAGCCGCGCCAGCTTGCTGTGGTAGCCCAGGTGACGATTACCGACGATGTACAAGGCGCCACCGACCACCAGCGCTTCGCGTGCCTGCTGGAACATGCGCCAGGCCAGGAAGTCACCGACCACTTGTTGTTGGTGGAACGGTGGGTTGCACAGCACCACGTCCAGTGACTGCGGCTCCTGGCCGGCCAGGCCGTCGCCGGCCTGCACGGTGACGTCCCGTTCACCCAAGGCGGCTTGCCAGTTTTCGGCGGCCGATTGCACCGCCATGTACGACTCATCCACCAAGGTGTAATGCGCATCGGGGTTGTGCAGGGCGCTGGCAATCGCCAGTACGCCGTTGCCGCAGCCCAGGTCCGCCACGCGGGCGCTGCCCAGGTTTTTTGGCAGGTGCGGCAGGAAGGCGCGGGTGCCGATGTCCAGGCCTTCGCGGCAAAACACGTTGGCGTGGTTGCGCAACTCGATGACGGGCGCATCCAAGGTATAGCGGGTTGGGTAGGGCGAAACCGCAGCAGGGCGCTGCTCGACGCTGGCGATCAACAGCCGCGCTTTTTTGACCGCCAATGAGGCGTGCATGGGGCCGATGTAACGCTCCAGCAATTCGCCCGCAGCCCGGGGCAAATGCTTGACCATCGCACCTGCGATCACCTCGGCGCCGGGCGCCAGTTGCCCTTGCAGGCGGATCAGTTGTTCTTCCAGCAACGCCAGGGTTTTCGGCACGCGGATCAATACGCGATCGAATGGCCCGGTCGCAAGCTGGCTGGCCGGTATGAAGGGCACGGCATCAAAGGGTTTGCCGTTGCGCACCAGGTTTTTTTCCAGGCCCTGGGCCGCGAGGAACGAGTCACCGCTGGAGGTCACCTGCACCTGGCCTTGAAGGCTGGCCGCCAGTGCGCCGAAGCTGTCATTGAGGACCAGCACGCGGGTGGCGGCAGTAGGCTGCTGCGCGGCGAGGTGGCTGAGCAGGTATTCGTCGGCGGCATCGAAGGCTTGCAGCGGATCATTGTGTTGCTCTGGCTGACGAATCAGGTCGAGCTGGGCGAAAGGGCTGTCAAGCAGGGGCATGGCGGGGCAAGGCTCTGGGTAATCGACGGACCGTCTGAGTGAACGGCGGGGCAACCATGGGAAGCGCACCCTCAACACTCAGAATTGGCCGTAAATGTTACGTTTTTTTCAACGCGATGACATGCGGTGTTTTGCGTAGGTTAAAACAGCCCGGCTTTAGCGGCACGCAGCACCGCCTGGATCTTGTTATGCACGCCCAGCTTCTTGAAGGTACTGCTGATATGAAAGCCCACGGTGCGTTCGGACAGGCAAAGAATCGCGGCAATCTCGGAGGCCGTCTTGCCCATCGCAGACCACTTGAGGATTTCCGTTTCCCGGGCGGTCAATTTGCTGGGCGCTTTGATGTCGGGCGCGTCGGCGTACTTCTGCGCGACGACCGCATGCATCGCGTGGCAAAGCCACAACACCTGGCCGGCTTTTTCGTAAAGCTCTTCAGGGCTGACCTCGCCCTTGCTGCGAACCAGGGTCAGCATGCTGAATACACCCTGGAAATCATGCACGGCTTGGGTCCAGCCTAAATGCACCCCGCAGGACTGGGCCAACTCCCACAACTGGGGGGTGTTGGCAAAGGTTTTTTGCTCCCAGAGAATGGGCAGTACCGAATTTTTGCAGTGGGTTACAACGGGGTCTACATCGAAGTAGTGTGCTTGTTTATAAATGTGGCTCCATTCGTTTGGATAGTTATTGAATAGAATGGGTTTTGTTTGAGTGTCTTGTGACTGGGAGCTCATCGTAAAAGAGCAATATTCGAAACCCAGCTCATAGGTGTGGTTAATCACCATCTCAAACACACTGGTGATTTCACTCTCGCCTTCCAGCTTGGGCAGCCGGGTGTTATGCCAATTGACCATCGGTGACTCTCCATAGGTTTCTGTGTGACTTGGGTACGTCCTGATCTCCCAATGCAACTCGAAAACAAGTGTAGGGGAAGTCCTACAACTGAGTCTGAAAAATATTTTACTTACGGGGTTTGTTTCGCACGCCGGTTTTGTACAAGGCTTGGAGTTTTGTATAAGGGCACTTGGCAGCGGAAGTTTTTTCAACGTTTTTAATGTCTTAAAAACAGTATCAAAATGATGTCGTTGTAAGTGCTGTTTCATCTAGTGAGGTGTTCGGGGTGAATTAATAGCCAAATAATTAGTTCCACTGAGGCGCCCATGGTGTAGCCCCTGGCTGGCTCAAAAACGCGCGCGCCAGCTGCGCGAGCCTTCAGCGATTGCAAAGCCAGTATCAATCATCGGTGTTTGCGCGGTCTGTTTTGAGGGACACTAACGGCCTGTGCAAAACGGAGCCCCCCATGACGGCCAGTGCTGAGAAATTTACCCGCCAGACCCTGCTCGATGTGCAATCGCTGACCCCCAGCCTGTTCACCTTGCGCACCACCCGCGATGCCGGTTTTCGTTTTACCGCCGGCCAGTTTGTGCGCCTGGGCGTCACCAAGGCGGATGGCAGCACCGTGTGGCGTGCCTATTCCATCGTGTCTTCGCCGTTTGACGAGCATCTGGATTTCTTTTCCATCGTGGTCCCCGGTGGTGAGTTCACCAGTGAACTGAGCCGCCTGAAGGTGGGCGATACCTTGCTGGTAGAGCGCCAGGCCACGGGTTTTCTGACCCTCAACCGTTTTGTCGACGGGCGTGACCTGTGGTTGCTGGGAACCGGTACGGGCATTGCGCCGTTCCTGTCGATCCTGCAGGACTTCGAAGCCTGGGAAAAATTCGAGCGCATCATCCTGGTGTACAGCGCCCGGGAAGCCAAGGAACTGGCCTACCAGTCGCTGATCAACACGCTGGGTGAGCGTGAGTACCTGGCCGACTACGCCCACAAGCTCACCTACATTCCCATCGTTACCCGCGAGCTGCATCCGGGCGCGTTGAACGGGCGTATTACGGCCCTGATCGAAAATGGCGAATTGGAGCGGGCCGCCGGCGTGGAGCTGACGGCGCAGGATTCGCGCGTACTGATTTGCGGCAACCCGCAGATGGTCGATGACACGCGCCAGTTGCTCAAGCAGCGGGACATGCAACTGAGCCTGAGCCGACGGCCTGGCCAGGTGGCGGTAGAGAACTACTGGTAGAAAAAAGGCGCCTTACGAGGCGCCTTTTTTTGCATCCGCAGGTTAAAGCGGCTTGTTGTTCTGTGCCTTGAGCAGATCGCGGATCTCGCCCAGCAGCACTTCTTCCTTGCTCGGCGTCGGCGGCAGGCTTGGGGCCACGGCCTCTTCGCGCTTGAGACGGTTGATCGCCTTCACGCCCATGAAGATTGCAAACGCGACGATCACAAAGTCGATGATGCTCTGGATGAACTTGCCGTAGGCCAGCACAACCGCGGGTACATCACCCTGTGCGGCCTTGAGCGTGACGGCCAGATCGGCAAAGTCCACGCCACCGATCAGCAGGCCGATGGGAGGCATTATCACGTCGCCTACAAATGAGGAAACAATCTTGCCGAAGGCAGCACCGATGATGATACCGACGGCCATGTCGACCACATTACCTTTGACCGCGAAGGCCTTGAACTCACTGATCACGCCCATAGGTTATTCCTTGTTACAGTTGAGGAGGGTGGAGGTCAGTGTAATTCAGTCGAACAGCGCTTGCTCGACACAACTGTTAACACTGTCGATTTTTATCGACACATTAAATCGCAAATAGTTTGCAAAGTGCCACCAGTCGCGCGCGAATTACCGGCTATTTCAGCGAGTTACCAGATTATTTTCTTAATCGGACCTGTGGTGTTTTTCTATTTATCTTCTGACTCGCAGGTCACTAGCCTCTGGCAAGCACAACTGAATGTGCATTAAAAAAACCAGAGGAAACCTCGATGAACACTCCAATCAGCCGCAGGCCCGTGTCGGCGCGCCATGCGCTGGCACTGGTGACCGCCAGCCTGCTTTCCCTCTCCGTACAAGCCGCCAACCTGACCCGCGATAACGGGGCCAACGTCGGTGATAACCAGAACTCCCAGACCGCCGGCGCCAATGGCCCGGTGTTGCTGCAGGATGTGCAACTGATCCAGAAGCTGCAGCGCTTCGACCGCGAACGCATTCCAGAGCGCGTGGTGCACGCACGCGGCACGGGCGCCCATGGCACCTTCACCGTGACCGACAACCTCAGCGACCTGACCAAGGCCAAGGTATTCGCCGCCGGTGAAACCACGCCGGTGTTCGTGCGCTTCTCGGCGGTGGTGCATGGCAACCACTCCCCGGAAACGCTGCGGGATCCACGGGGCTTCGCCACCAAGTTCTATACCGCCGAAGGTAACTGGGACCTGGTCGGCAATAACTTCCCCACGTTCTTTATTCGCGATGCGATCAAGTTCCCGGACATGGTCCATGCGTTTAAACCGGACCCGCGCACTAACCTGGACGATGACTCGCGTCGTTTCGACTTCTTCTCCCATGTTCCAGAGTCCACTCGTACACTGACCGAGTTGTACTCGGACTCCGGCACCCCAGCCAGTTACCGCGAAATGGACGGCAATGGTGTACATGCCTACAAGTTGATTAACACTAAAGGTGAAGTGCACTACGTCAAGTTCCATTGGAAGAGCCTGCAGGGCATCAAGAATTTGGATCCAAAACAAGTCAGCGAAGTGCAAGGCCGTGACTACAGCCATATGACCAATGACTTGGTCACGCACATCAACAAAGGCGACTTCCCTAAGTGGGACTTGTATGTGCAGGTGCTCAAGCCTGAAGACCTGGCCAAGTTTGATTTCGACCCACTGGATGCCACCAAGATCTGGCCGAATGTGCCCGAGCGCAAAGTCGGGCAAATGGTGCTGAACCGCAACCCGGCCAATGTGTTCCAGGAAACCGAGCAAGTGGCGATGGCCCCGGCCAACCTGGTACCGGGTATCGAGCCGTCGGAAGACCGCTTGCTGCAAGGCCGGGTGTTCTCCTACGCCGATACGCAGATGTACCGCCTGGGCGCGAACGCCCTGCAACTGCCGATCAACGCTCCACGGGTCACCGTCAACAACGGCAACCAGGACGGCGCGATGAACTTCGGCAAGACCACCACCGGCGTGAACTACCAACCAAGCCGCCTGTTGCCACGCGAAGAGCCACAAACCGCGCGCTACAGCCAGGCGCCGCTGGCGGGCAGCACCCAGCAGGCGAAGATCCAGCGTGAGCAGAACTTCAAGCAGGCCGGTGATCTGTACCGTTCCTACACCAAGAAAGAGCGCGAGGACTTGATCAACAACTTCGGCGGCTCATTGGCCACCACCGATGATGAGAGCAAGCACATCATCCTGTCGTTCCTCTACAAAGCGGATCCGGAATACGGCACCGGCGTCGCCAAAGTCGCCAAGGGCGACCTGGCTCGCGTGACGGCGCTGGCGCAAAAACTGACTGACTGATTCGTTGGTTGCGGTCGGCGCCTTCACGGGCGTCGACCTTTGGCAGGAGAACACCCTATGCGCATCTCTATCGGTTTACTGATGGCCATGCTGGCCTTCGCTGCCCATGCCGAGTCTCCCGACCCGGTGGCGCTCAAGGCGCAGTTGCAGGACTACTATTTCGACGCCGCCCGTCGTGGCGACCTCGACATGCTCAACACCTTCATTGAGTCCGGCTACGGTCTCAATACCCAGGACGACAAGGGTTACACCGCGTTGATCCTGGCTGCTTATCACGGCCAGGGCCCGTATGTGGAGCGTCTGCTCGATGCCGGCGCCGACGCCTGTGTGCAGGATAAGCGCGGCAACACAGCGTTGATGGGCGCCATCTTCAAAGGCGAGCTGAAAATCGCCCAGCGCCTGTTGGCCACCGACTGCAACCCTGACCAACGCAACGGCGCAGGGCAGACCGCCGCCATGTACGCCGGGTTATTCAAGCGCGTCGAGTTGCTGGGGGCGCTGCAAGCCAAAGGCGCCGACCTGAACGCCGAGGACCCGGTGGGTAACAGCGCTTCACGTTTGGCTAATGGCGAAATCCGGACCCCAGCGTCGCGCTGAGCTATCATCGCGGTTTTTCGGTTGGAGGTTCTCATATGGCAAAGGCCAAGCGCATGTACGGCTGCACAGAGTGCGGCGCGACCTTTCCCAAATGGGCGGGCCAGTGCTCCGAATGCGGCGCCTGGAACACCCTGACTGAAACCATGATCGAGAGTGGCGGTGCCGCAGCCCCCACCGGCCGGGCCGGCTGGACCGGGCAACAGGCGCAGATCAAGACCCTGGCCGAAGTCAGCGTCGAAGAGATCCCGCGCTTTTCCACCGCCTCCGGCGAACTGGACCGGGTATTGGGCGGTGGCCTGGTGGACGGCTCGGTGGTGCTGATCGGCGGTGACCCTGGCATCGGCAAATCCACGATCCTGCTGCAAACCCTGTGCAGCATCGCCAGCCGCATGCCTGCGCTGTATGTCACCGGCGAAGAGTCCCAGCAGCAAGTGGCCATGCGCGCCCGGCGCCTGGGCTTGCCTCAGGATCAGTTGCGGGTGATGACCGAAACCTGCATCGAAAGCATCATCGCCACGGCGCGCATCGAAAAGCCCAAGGTCATGGTCATTGACTCGATCCAGACGATTTTCACTGAACAACTGCAATCGGCACCCGGCGGCGTGTCACAGGTGCGCGAAAGCGCGGCGCTGCTGGTGCGTTACGCCAAGCAGAGCGGCACGGCGATCTTCCTGGTCGGCCACGTCACCAAGGAAGGCGCACTGGCCGGGCCACGGGTGTTGGAACACATGGTCGACACCGTGTTGTATTTCGAAGGGGAATCCGACGGTCGCCTGCGCCTGCTACGGGCGGTGAAGAACCGCTTTGGCGCCGTCAACGAACTGGGTGTGTTTGCCATGACTGACCGGGGGCTGAAAGAAGTCTCGAACCCCTCCGCGATTTTTCTCACCCGCGCCCAGGAAGAAGTCCCAGGCAGCGTGGTGATGGCCACGTGGGAAGGCACCCGGCCGATGCTGGTGGAAGTCCAGGCGCTGGTGGATGACAGCCATTTGGCCAACCCACGGCGCGTCACCCTGGGCCTGGACCAGAACCGCCTGGCGATGTTGCTGGCGGTGCTGCACCGGCATGGCGGCATTCCGACCCACGACCAGGATGTGTTCCTCAACGTGGTGGGCGGGGTCAAGGTGCTGGAGACCGCGTCCGACCTGGCGTTGATGGCGGCGGTGATGTCCAGCCTGCGTAACCGTCCGTTGCCCCATGACTTGCTGGTGTTTGGCGAGGTGGGTTTGTCGGGCGAAGTACGCCCGGTGCCGAGTGGGCAGGAGCGCTTGAAGGAGGCGGCCAAGCATGGCTTCAAACGGGCGATTGTGCCCAAGGGCAATGCCCCGAAGGAGGCGCCGCCGGGGTTGCAGATCATTGCTGTGACGCGGCTGGAGCAGGCGTTGGATGCGCTGTTCGAATAATCCGCAAC
The DNA here is from genome assembly GCF_002591235.1 of Pseudomonas sp. FDAARGOS_380. Lineage (NCBI taxonomy): Bacteria > Pseudomonadati > Pseudomonadota > Gammaproteobacteria > Pseudomonadales > Pseudomonadaceae > Pseudomonas > Pseudomonas sp. FDAARGOS_380. The sequence continues at coordinate 2,780,278 of NZ_CP023969.1, forward strand.
ACTGCTGAAACCCTGTGGGAGCTGGCTTGCCTGCGATAGCGGCGGGTCAGCTTACCCATCCTTGTCTGATACACCGCCATCGCAGGCAAGCCAGCTCCCACCCTTGATTCATGTTGCCAGCTAGATCTCCAGCAGGGCGCCCAGCTCGCGCTCCAGCTCTTGCTCATCACCCAGGTTCAACTCAACGAACCTGCGCAAATGGCTGATCGAGTCCAGATCAATGTGTTTGCACACAAAGCCCAATTGCCCAGGATCTTCATGGGTCAGCCGCGCTTGCATCTTTATATGTGTCTTCTGGTCCAGGCGTATGTCGACATCAAAGGGCAGCGCTTTATTCCCCTTCCAGTCGTCCGGTCGTTCCACCAGCAAACCCTTGAGTGATAGATCCAGCAGTTTCACCGGCCATTCGCTGCCGTTTTGCCGAAGTTCGGCCGTGGCATCAAAAGCAATCCGGCGAAAACGGCGACGTTCAGACGCATGCTCGGTCATGGTAAAGCCCTCTGTGAATGGGAGGAGTGTAGCCCCGGGCCATCAGGGGGTGATTATTTCGGCTTTTTTTACCGGTTGAAGGCTCTAGACCAACGTAGGGGGCTGGTCTTTGAGGCCAGTAGCGCTAAACTCGGGCTGGCTGTCCTTTCTGTCCACCCTGGCTGGAATATAAAAATGAAAAATAATAATAGCCTGCTACGCCACTTACCCTGGCTGGTGCTGGCAATTGTAGGAGCGTGCGCCCTGGGCGTAGTGGCCTTGCGCCGCGGCGAGGCGATCAACGCCTTGTGGATTGTGGTCGCTGCAGTGGCCATCTACCTGGTTGCGTACCGTTACTACAGTCTGTTCATCGCCAACAACGTGATGCAACTCGACCCTCGGCGGGCAACCCCTGCGGTGGTCAACAACGATGGTCTGGACTATGTGCCGACCAACAAACACATTCTTTTCGGTCACCACTTTGCGGCGATTGCCGGTGCAGGCCCGTTGGTCGGCCCGGTGCTGGCGGCGCAAATGGGCTATCTGCCCGGCACCCTCTGGCTGATTGCCGGAGTGGTGCTGGCCGGTGCGGTGCAAGACTTCATGGTCCTGTTCCTGTCCACCCGTCGTAACGGCCGTTCCCTGGGGGATATGGTTCGCGAAGAGATGGGCCGCATTCCCGGGACCATCGCGCTGTTCGGCTGCTTCCTGATCATGATCATCATCCTCGCGGTGTTGGCGCTGATCGTGGTCAAGGCCCTGGCCGAGAGCCCATGGGGCATCTTCACGGTGATGGCGACCATCCCGATCGCGATGTTCATGGGCATCTACATGCGCTACATCCGCCCGGGCCGCATCGGTGAAATCTCGATCATCGGCGTGCTGTTGCTGCTGGGTTCGATCTGGCTGGGCGGGCAGATTGCCGCTGACCCGGTGTGGGCCAAGGCGTTCACCTTCACTGGTATCCAGATCACCTGGATGCTGATCGGCTACGGCTTCGTGGCCGCTGTGCTGCCGGTGTGGCTGATCCTGGCGCCCCGCGACTACCTGTCGACGTTCCTGAAAATCGGCACCATCATCGCCCTGGCGATTGGCATCCTGGTCACCATGCCTGACCTGAAAATGCCGGCACTCACCCAGTTCATCGACGGCACCGGCCCGGTGTGGAAGGGCGGCCTGTTCCCGTTCCTGTTCATCACCATTGCCTGTGGCGCGGTCTCGGGCTTCCATGCGCTGATCTCCTCGGGCACCACACCCAAGCTGTTGGCCAGTGAAAGCCATGCCCGTTACATCGGTTACGGCGGCATGCTGATGGAGTCGTTCGTGGCCATCATGGCGATGGTTGCCGCCTCGGTGATCGAGCCTGGCGTGTACTTCGCCATGAACAGCCCGGCCGCCATTGTCGGCACCGACGTGGTTACCGTGGCGCAGACGGTCAGCAGTTGGGGCTTTGCCATTACGCCTGAGGCGCTCTCTGCCGTGGCCCACGATATCGGCGAAACCACCATCCTGGCGCGTGCCGGTGGTGCGCCGACGTTGGCGGTGGGTATCGCGCAGATCCTGCACAGTGTGCTGCCGGGTGAAAACACCATGGCGTTCTGGTACCACTTTGCGATCCTGTTCGAAGCGCTGTTCATCCTCACGGCGGTCGACGCCGGTACCCGTGCCGGTCGTTTCATGCTGCAAGACCTGCTGGGTTCGTTCGTGCCGGCACTCAAGCGTACCGAGTCCTGGACTGCCAACCTGATCGCCACGGCCGGTTGCGTGGCGATGTGGGGCTACTTGCTGTACCAAGGCGTGATCGACCCGCTGGGTGGTATCAACACCTTGTGGCCGCTGTTCGGTATCTCCAACCAGATGCTGGCGGGTATCGCGCTGATGCTGGCGACCGTTGTGCTGATCAAGATGAAGCGTCAGCGCTACATCTGGGTGACCATGTTGCCAGCAGTGTGGCTGTTGATCTGTACCACGACTGCGGGCTTCATCAAGCTGTTCGACGCCAACCCGGCGATCGGCTTCCTGTCGCTGGCCAAGAAGTACAGCGATGCCCTGGCTAACGGCCAGATCCTGGCCCCGGCCAAGAGCATCGACCAGATGCAGCACGTGATCTGGAACGCCTACACCAACGCAACGCTGACGGCGCTGTTCCTGTTCGTGGTGTTCAGCATCCTGTTCTATGCGCTCAAGGTGGGTGTCGCCGCCTGGGGCAACAAAGAGCGTACGGATAAAGAAGCCCCGTTCCAGGCTGTACCAGACGCGTAAACGAGGATTGCAAACATGTTCAATGACATCAGTCGCCTCGGTAAATACCTCGGTCAGGCCGCCCGCCTGATGGTCGGCATGCCCGACTACGACACCTACGTCGAGCATATGCAAACCAAACACCCGGACAAGCCGGTGATGGACTACAAGGCGTTCTTCCGGGAACGCCAGGAAGCCCGTTACGGCGGCAAGGGTGGGCCCAAGTGCTGTTAAGTTGGTAAAACTGCCTTACCTGTAGGAGCGAGCTTGCTCGCGAAAAACCCAAGGACACCACGTGCATCCAGACAGCACGCGTTATCGTTGACGTTCTTCGCGAGCAAGCTCGCTCCTACAGTTGTTTTTGCGTCCCCATTTTTCAGGAGAATCTCTTTGTCCTCTCCCATCCCCGTTACCATCCTCAGCGGCTTCCTCGGCGCCGGCAAGACCACCTTGCTGCGCCACCTGCTCAAAGCCGAGCACGGCTTGAAAATCGCCGTGATCGAAAACGAATTCAGTGACGCCGGTATCGACACCCAACTGCTGGGCGACGAGCCGGTGCAAGTGATGACCCTGTCCAACGGCTGCGTGTGCTGCACCATCCATACCGACCTGACCAAGGCCCTATACCTACTGCTTGAACGCCTGGACAGCGGCGAGATCGCCTTCGACCGCCTGGTGATCGAATGCACCGGCCTGGCCGACCCCGCACCGGTGGCCCAGACCTTTTTCATCGACGAAGAACTGCGCGAGCGCTATATCCTCGACGGCATCATCACCCTGGTGGATGCGGCCCACGCCGAGCATCATCTGACCCAGACCATCGCCCAGGCCCAGATCGGCTTTGCCGACCGCTTGTTGGTGAGCAAGCGCGACCTGGTAGACGACGCCACCTTCGACGCCCTCAGCCAGCGCCTCACCCGCATCAACCGCCGTGCGCCGATTCGCGTGGTAGACCACGGCAAGATTGACCTGGCCGAATTGCTGGATGTGCGCGGTTTCAACCTCAATGCCGGCATGAGCCTGCGCCCGGTCAGTGCAGCGCCTTCGGTCGACCGTATTTCCAGCCTGGTGCTGCGCACCGACCAGCCGCTGGATATCGACCGTCTCAGCGAGTTCATGAACGAACTGCTGGAGGACCATGGCAAGCAACTGCTGCGTTACAAAGGCGTGCTGAATATTGCCGGGGAGGATCGACGCATGGTGTTCCAGGGCGTGTTGAAGCTCTATGGCTTCGACTGGGATACCGAATGGGCCGAGGGCGAGGCGCGCGAAAGTGTGATTGTGTTTATTGCCGATGAGCTGCCGGAAGACAAGATCCGCCAAGGCTTTGAGCGGATCTATCAGGCATAAAAAAGCCCACTTGTAGGAGCGAGCTTGCTCGCGAAGAACTCACAGGCAACGCATGCACCCAAGATGCACGCGTTATCGTTGACGTTTTTCGCGAGCAAGCTCGCTCCTACAGTGGGCTTCTTGGTATTACGCGCCGTATACCGGCAGCTTCTTGCAGATGGCCTTGACCTTCTCACGTACCGCGTCGATCACGGCTTCGTTGTTCAGGTCGGCCAGGATGTCGCAGATCCAGCCGGCCAGTTCCTTGCACTCAGCTTCCTTGAAACCACGGGTGGTCACAGCCGGAGTGCCGAAGCGCAGGCCGGAGGTGACGAACGGCGAACGTGGGTCGTTCGGTACGGAGTTTTTGTTCACGGTGATGAAGGCTTTGCCCAGGGCAGCGTCAGCATCTTTACCGGAAATGTCCTGCTTGATCAGCGACAGCAGGAACAGGTGGTTTTCGGTACCGCCGGACACCACGTCAAAACCGCGCTCGATGAACACGCTGGCCATGGTCTTGGCGTTCTTGACCACTTGCTGCTGGTAGGTCTTGAACTCAGGCTGCAGCGCTTCCTTGAAGCAGATCGCCTTGGCCGCGATCACGTGCTCCAGCGGGCCGCCTTGGGCGCCCGGGAAAACGGCGGAGTTGAGCTTCTTCTCGATCTCGGCGTTGGCACGCGCCAGGATCAGGCCGCCACGTGGACCGCGCAGGGTCTTGTGGGTCGTGGTGGTGACCACGTCAGCGTAAGGCACTGGGTTGGGGTAAACGCCCGCAGCCACCAGGCCGGCCACGTGGGCCATGTCCACGAACAGGTAGGCGCCAACCTTGTCGGCGATTTCACGGAAGCGTGGGAAATCCAGGATCTGCGAGTAGGCAGAGAAACCAGCCACGATCATTTTTGGCTTGTGTTCGACGGCCAGACGCTCAACTTCGTCGTAGTCGATCAGGCCGTTGGCATCGATACCGTACTGAACGGCGTTGTACAGCTTGCCGGAGGACGAAACCGTGGCGCCGTGGGTCAGGTGACCGCCGTGGGCCAGGCTCATGCCCAGGATGGTGTCGCCGCCTTGCAACAGGGCCAGGTACACGGCGCTGTTGGCTTGGGAGCCGGCGTGGGGCTGAACGTTGGCGTAATCGGCGCCGAACAGTTCTTTTGCACGGTCGATGGCCAACTGCTCAACCACGTCGACGTACTCGCAACCACCGTAGTAGCGCTTGCCTGGGTAGCCTTCGGCGTACTTGTTGGTCAGAACCGAACCTTGAGCCTCCATCACCGCAGGGCTGGTGTAGTTTTCCGAAGCGATCAGCTCAATGTGCTCTTCCTGGCGCACGGCTTCTTGCTCCATGGCGGCGAAGAGATCGGCGTCGTACTTGGCAATAGTCAAATCACGGCTGAACATGGCGGTCCTCAAGGATCGGGGGCAGAAAAGGAGGGCATTCTAACCCAATGGGTTTTAGATGGCATATGAAAGGACATCATGTCGCGGACAAGTGGGGTTCATCTGGGGGGGGCGGTGTCGGTACTGGCCCCATCGCCTTCTTCTGTAGGAGCGAGCTTGCTCGCGAAAAACGTCAACGATAACGCGTGCATCCTGAATGAACGCGGCGCCTGTGAGTTTTTCGCGAGCAAGCTCGCTCCTACAAAAAAACCTAAGCCCCCCACAGCTTTCAGTCAAACATGAAGAGGGCATCATTACTGAACTGCACCTCAAACCGATTCGCCGGCATCGGCCGCCCGAACAGGTAGCCCTGCACCTCATCACAGCCATGCTCACGCAGGAAGTCCAACTGCTCATGGGTTTCCACGCCTTCGGCAATCACCGCCAGGTTCAGGCTGTGGGCCATGGCAATGATCGCCCGGGCAATCTGCGCGTCCTGCTCACCCGAGGGCAGGCCGTCGACGAAGGTGCGGTCGATCTTCAGCACATCGATGGGGAATTGCTTGAGGTAGTTGAGCGATGAATAGCCGGTGCCAAAGTCATCTACCGCGATGCTCAGGCCCAGGTTCTTCAGGCTGGCGAGGATCTGCAGGGCTTCGTTGACTTCGCGCATCAGGATGCTTTCGGTCAGCTCCAGCTCCAGGCACGCCGGCGGCAGGCCAGTGTCCTTGAGGATGGTGGCGATGCGCGTGCCCAGTTGGCCGTCGGAGAACTGCCGTGCCGAAATATTCACTGAAACTTTAGGCACGCGCACTTTGTTCTGGTGCCAGGCCTTGAGCTGGCGGCAGGCTTCGCTGATCACCCAGTCGCCCACATCCACCACCAGCCCGAGCTCTTCCAGCACCGGGATAAAGTCCCCAGGCGGCACCAGCCCGCGACGCGGGTGGCGCCAGCGCAGCAGGGCTTCGGCGCCGGTCAGGCGTTTGCCGTCGCCGCTGAATTGCGGCTGGTAATACAGCACGAATTCGTTCTGGTCCAAGGCGTGGCGCAGGTCGCTTTCCAGTTCCAGGCGCTCCAGGGCGCTGGCGTTCATGTCGGCCTGGTAGAACTGGAAGTTGTTCTTGCCGCGTTCTTTAGCGTGATACATCGCCGTGTCGGCGTTTTTCATCAGTTGGCTCAGCTCGTTGCCGTCTTGCGGGCTCAGGGCGATGCCGATACTGGCGGTCACGAAGAACTCGCGGCCTTCCAGCACAAAGGGTTTGACCAGGCTGGCGAGGATCTGCTCGGCCACATGGATCGCACGGTTCAGCGCCATTTCGCGGCTGACCCGTGGTTGCAAAAGCAGGGTGAATTCGTCGCCGCCCATGCGCGCCACGGTGTCGTCTTCGGCCACACAGCCGAGCAGGCGCGTGGCCATTTCCTTGAGCATGCGGTCGCCGGCCGCGTGGCCGAGGGAGTCGTTGATCGGTTTGAAGCGGTCGAGGTCGAGGAACATCAGCACCACCCACGACTTCTGCCGTTCGGCGGACTGCAACGCGGTGTGCAGGCGGTCCTGGAACAGCGTGCGGTTGGGCAAGTGGGTCAGGGCGTCGTAGTAGGCCAGGCGGTGGATGCGCTGCTCACTGGCCTTGCGCTCGCTGATATCGCTGAAGAAACACACGTAGCTGGCCAGGTCGCCTTCGTCGTCGAACACCGCAGTAATGCCGACCCAGGCCGGGTAATGCTCGCCATTGAGACGCTTGAGCCACACCTCGCCTTCCCAGGTGCTGTGCTGGTGCAATTGCTTGAGCACATAACGCAGGTGGGCTTCCTGCTGCTCATCGACGGTGAGCATATTGGGCAACTGGTCGAGCACATCGCTCACCGCATAGCCGCTGACCCGGCTGAACGCCTCGTTGGCCTGCACGATGTAACCGGCCGGGTCGGTGATCAGGATCGCCGAGGTGGAGTGTTCGAATACCGTGGCCGCCATGCGCAGGTCTTTTTCGGCGCGGCGTTGCTGGCTGATATCGCGGCCCACGCCGAGGATGCCTTCAAACGCGCCATGTTCATCCCACACCAGCACCAGGCGCAGCTCTATCGGCACCTTGCGCCCGTCGGCGCGCAGGCAGTCGAACAGAAACAGTTGGGTCTGCACTTCATCGCGCAAGGTGTTCAAGGCCTCGGCGTTGCCGAGGGCGCGGCTGACCTGCTCCATCAGGCTGTAAATGCCGGTCAACTGCTGCGGGTTGGCAACGATTGATTGCCAGCCGTTCTTGAACACCCAGTCCACGTCATAGCCCAGCACGGTGTTGACCGAGGGGCTGATGTAGTTGAGGGCCAGTTGGCTGTCGGTGGAGCAGATCACGTCGCTGATGCTTTCGGCCAGCATCCGGTAGCGCTGTTCACTGTCGCGCAGCGATTCACTGGCCTCGATCTGGTCGGTGATGTCTTTGGCCACGCCGATGATCCGAGTGACCACCGTAGACGTATCCCGGGCCAGGGCCTGCTCGCGGATATCGAAGCGGCGCCACTGGTTATTGCGGTGGCGAAAGCGCAGTTGGCAGTGCAGTTGGGTGGTGTAAGCGGCTTGGCGTTGCTGCTGGCGCAAGTCGTGGTAATGCTCGGCGTCTTCGGGGTGCAGCAGGATTTCCCAGAAGTACTCGCCCATTTGCTGCAGCTCGGCCTTGTTGTAGCCCAAGGTGTGGCCCAGATGATGGTTGCTGAAAATCATGCGCTGGCTGATCACGTCCTGCACATACAGGTGATCGGGCACGGTGCGCACCACATCCGACCAGAAGCTTTCACGCTCCACCAGCGACAACTCGATCAGCTTGCGGCTGGTGATGTCACTGATGCTGAGGATCACGGCCTTGACGTCATCCTGCTGCTCCGGCAAACGCATCACCAGCCACAGGTACTGTTCGTTGCCGACCACGTCGTTGAGCTGGATTTCCAGCTCCAGCTGTTTTTGCCGGGTCAGTACGGCTTCCAGCACCTGATAGCCGATGGACGTGGCATTGCGTGGGCAATCATCGATCAGACGCTCCCAGGCCTGCTCGCAGGACGCCACGTTCAGCAGGCGCACGGCCATCTGGTTGACCTCGGTGACGCGCAACTCCTTGAGCAGTTGCTTGCGCTGCGTGGGGTTGGCCTGCAACCAAGCGTGCAACTGCTCGCGGCTTTGCACCTGGGTTTTGTCGCAAAACGCCTTGAGCCCCGACAGGTCCAGCACGCACAAGGCCACGCCGGTGCCTTCGAAGATGTCCTGATAGCGTCGCCGGCCTTCATTCACCTGGCGTTGGCGGCGGCGCATGTTGAGCAGCACGATCACCGGGATCAGCGAAAACGCCAGGCCGAGCAGGCACTTGCCGATAAAGGCCGGCAGCAGCTGTTCCAGCACCGCACCGCGGTCAAACATGCCGCGCAGTTGCCAATCGCTTTTGCTCAACGGCGTGACCAGCACGCTGCGGTTCAATTCTTCCGGCGTCAGGGCGCCGGACCACTGCGCCGGCATCCCGCTGTCACGGCTGACCACACGGTGGTTCAGGTTGTTCTCGATCGCCCACATCGGGCGCTGGCCCTGGACATCCTGGCGCGTGAGGTTGGCCAGATAATTGGGCGCCAGGCGCAAGGCCCAGTACACCTTGGAGCCACCGCTGGGTTGGTGCAGCAACAGATAGATGACCGTGCCGTCGTTGTCGTTGCTCAGGTAGTAGGACTGGGCGTGACTGCGCTTGACCAGGTCTTCGAGCAGGGCACTGTCTCGGCTGCCTTGGGCAGTGTCGCTGATCAGGGCGCCGCTGGGGGCGAGCAGGGCGAAGCTGCGCAAGTCTGGCAAGGAGCGCTGCAGGGAGCGCATCAAGGCCTGTTGCTGTTCGGCAGTGCGCGGTGGTTCGAGGATGGGCAGCAGGTTCAGGGCGATCTGCGCGCTCAGGGCCATGTTCTGGCTGATCTGCTCGGCCAGGTCGGCGCTGTAGTCGATGGTGTATTGCTGTTGGTTTTTCTGGTTTTGCTGCAGTTGGTCAAGCAACTGCCAGAACAATAAGGCGAGCAACAGCAGGACAAGCGTCGCCAACGCGCCTTTCAAGGTGCCGTGCAGGGGCGCTCCCGGCGCAATATGAGCGGCGCGCAAGGGCGTGGGCGGCGTGACGTTGGACAAACTGTGATCCTGCGGTTTGGCTGGACTGGCGCGCGACGTGCACTATAAGCCGGACGCCCGAAGGGCGGCTAGCATGCCTTGAGTTGTGGCAAAGTGCCAGTCCTGCCTGGCTGGACTGCCCCAGCGCATTCAGGTAGCTTTGCCGGTTACGCGGGGGCGTTCCAGCCCCAGACATTCAGGCTTTTTTTGCTCGCTGGCATTGATGATAGTCAAAGGCCCGCGCGGCGCATGGCCTGGCACGGGCTTCGTCCGCTTAATTCATCAGTCACTGACGCTAGGTTCACCATGGCTCAATACGTCTTCACCATGCATCGGCTGGGAAAAGTTGTTCCGCCGAAGCGGGAAATCCTGAAAAACATTTCGCTGTCCTTCTTCCCAGGCGCCAAGATCGGCGTGCTCGGCCTCAACGGTTCGGGTAAGTCCACCCTGCTTAAAATCATGGCAGGCGTCGACACCGAGTTCGAAGGCGAAGCGCGCCCGATGCCGGACCTGAACATCGGTTACCTGCCGCAAGAACCGATTCTGGACCCGACCAAGACCGTGCGTGAAGTGGTCGAAGAAGCCGTCAGCGTGATCAAGGACGCCCAGGCCCGCCTCGATGAGGTGTACGCCGCCTACGCCGAACCGGATGCCGACTTCGACAAGCTGGCCGCCGAACAGGCCAAGCTTGAAGCGATCCTGCAAGCGGGCGATGGCCACAACCTGGAGCGCCAACTGGAAGTCGCCGCCGATGCGCTGCGCCTGCCAGCCTGGGACGCCAAGGTTGAGCACCTGTCCGGTGGTGAGAAGCGTCGTGTGGCCCTGTGCCGCCTGCTGCTGTCGGCCCCTGACATGCTGCTGCTCGACGAACCGACCAACCACCTGGACGCCGATTCCGTCGCCTGGCTGGAGCATTTCCTCCACGACTTCCCAGGCACCGTGGTTGCGATCACGCACGACCGTTACTTCCTGGACAACGTCGCCGGCTGGATCCTCGAACTCGACCGCGGCGCCGGTATCCCTTACGAGGGCAACTACTCCGGTTGGCTGGAAGCCAAGTCCGACCGTCTGGCCGCCGAATCCAAGCAGCAATCGGCCCACGAAAAAGCCATGAAGGAAGAACTGGAGTGGGTGCGCAAAGGCGCCAAGGCCCGTCAGTCCAAATCCAAGGCTCGTCTGCAACGCTTTGAAGAAATGCAGTCGCAGGAATTCCAGAAGCGCAGCGAGACCAACGAGATCTACATCCCGGCTGGCCCGCGCCTGGGTGACAAGGTCATCGAGTTCAAGAACGTCACCAAAGGCTATGGCGACCGCGTGCTGATCGACAACCTGTCGTTCGCCATGCCAAAAGGCGCGATCGTCGGCGTTATCGGTGGTAACGGTGCGGGTAAATCCACACTGTTCCGCATGCTGATGGGCAAGGAAACCCCGGACTCGGGCAGCATCGAGATCGGTGACACCGTGCAACTGGCCTGTGTGGACCAGAGCCGCGACGACCTGGACGGCAGCAAGACCGTGTTCCAGCAGATCTCCGACGGTTCCGACCAGATCCGCATCGGCAACTATGAAATCCCGTCGCGCACCTACGTCGGTCGTTTCAACTTCAAGGGCGGCGACCAGCAGAAGTTCGTCAAGGACCTGTCCGGTGGTGAGCGTGGTCGCTTGCACCTGGCCCTGACCCTGAAAGAGGGCGGCAACGTCCTGCTGCTCGACGAACCGTCCAACGACCTCGACGTTGAAACCCTGCGTTCCCTGGAAGAAGCGCTGCTGGACTTCCCGGGCGCCGCCATTGTGATCTCTCACGATCGGTGGTTCCTTGACCGCGTCGCGACCCACATCCTGGCGTACGAAGATGACTCCCAAGCGGTGTTCTTCGAAGGCAACTACACCGAGTACGAAGCCGACCGTAAGAAGCGCTTGGGTGAGGCCGCTGCCCAGCCGCACCGTGTGCGTCACAAAAAACTGGCCTGATGCTGCAATAGCCGCAGCAGCCTGTTGAAAAAATACCCCTCACGCAGGGGTATTTTTTTGCCTGCGTTATGCCGGGAGCGTTGTAGACGCCAGGGCAGGGCGGCTGCGCAGCAATTCTTCGACCACTCCCATAAAGGCCTCGACCAACAATGAGCGTGACGGTGAGCGCGTGAGTATCAGCAGGTGTACCCAGGCTTCGGGGTCTGCCAAGGGGCGGTAGACCACGCCTTCCCTGGCCAGGGTGCGGGTGCACTGGGGCACCAGCGAAACACCTTGGCCTGCCGCCACCAGGGCGATGATCGAGGTGATCTGGCGCCCCGCTGGGCCCGGGCGCAGCGCCAGGCCGCGGCGTTGATACAGGTGCTCGATGGAGCCGTTGAGGCCCGAACCGTAATCGCTGGGAAACAGAATCAACGGGTACTCACTGAGCTGGGCGAGGGTGACTTCGTCCTGATCCGCCAGCGGGTTGTCGCTGCAAAGCGCCGCCACCAGCGGTTCTTGCCCCAACGACAAAGCCTCGACGCCGGTTTGCCCGGCCTCCGGCAGCAGGCGGCTCATGCCGACGTCGATGCGCCCGTCCAGCACGTGTGTGTGCAGGCTGCCGGAAGCGCTCTCCACCAGGGTCAGTTGCACATCGGGAAAACGCTGGGCGAAGGCTTGCAGGGTTTGGCTGAAGAGTTCCGACAACGCGATCGAGCTGGCATAGCCTACGACCAGTTGGCCGGTCGAGCCGGCGGCCAGTTTGGCGGCGATGTCTTGTGCAAGCCTGGCGTGCTCCAGCGCCGCGCGGGCATAGGGCAAAAAGTGCTGGCCTTGGGCGGTCAGTGTGACCGTGCGGCTGGTGCGGTCAAACAGGCGAAAGCCAAGCTCGGTTTCCAGGGCCGTAATCTGCCGCGTCAGGGGCGGCTGGGCAAGGTGCAGGCGCTGGGCTGCGCGGCCGAAGTGCAGCTCTTCGGCGACCGTCAGGAAGTAACGTAACTTGCGTAGATCAAGCATTCTGTTTCCTGGGTATTGATCGGTCCGAATTCGGTATTGGTATTCCCTGCGCTGGGTATTCTATAAACATCCTCGACTATAAGACGAGAGATCACATGAACCCGCGCTTGCCTCACGCCCGCTTCGCCGTGTTCCTGTGTGGCTGTGCGGCGTTTCTGAATCTTTATGCGACACAGAGCATCCTGCCTGCGTTTGCCGAAAGCTTCCAGGTGAGCGCCCGGCAGGCAGGGTGGAGCATCACGGTGACCACGCTGGCCGTGGCGCTGACTGCGCCGTTTGTCGGGCGCCTGACCCGACGTTTCGAGCAACGCACGGTGATTGCCGTGGCCGCGTTGCTGCTGGCGCTGCCGACGCTGCTGACGGCCTATGTGAACAGCTTTGCCGAGCTGCTGGTGTGGCGTTTTGTCGAAGGGATGTTGATCCCCGTGGTGTTCGCCACCAGCGTGGCCTATATCGGCGATCGCTGGCGTGCGGCCAGCGTTACCGAGATCACCAGTTTGTACGTCGCGGGTACGGTGCTCGGTGGGTTTGCCGGGCGCTTTGTCTCGGGTGTCATGACCCAATATGTGGGCTGGCGCGAAGCCTTCGAACTGTTGGCGGTGATCAGCCTGCTGGTCGGCCTGCTGATTGTGTGGCTGTTGCCGGCCAACCCGGTGGCGCGGCCCGGCGTTGCGGCCGTGGGCATGCGCGGGGTGCGCCGGCTTCTGCGCAAACCCTTGCTGGCGGCTTATGGCGTCGGTTTTTGTGTGCTGTTCTCACAAGTCGCAACCTTTACCTATGCCGGGCTGTATCTCAGCCAGGCCCCGTTCAACCTGGGCGCTGCGGCCTTGGGCACTTTGTATGCGGTGTTCCTGCTGGCGCTGGTGGTCATTCCTGTTGCGGGTCGCTTGAGCAAATCTCGCCCACAATCGCAGTTACTGACCGGCGCTGTGGCGCTCGGCATCTGTGGCTCGGCGCTGACATTGTTGCCGTCCCTGTGGCTGATCGTGCTGGGGCTGGCCCTGAGCTCGACCGGCGTATTCCTGGCACAGGCATCCGCCAATGCGTATATCGCCACCACGGCAGGCCCGGACAAATCCGGCGCCGTGGGGCTGTACCTGACCGGCTATTACCTGGGCGGCAGCGCCGGCGCCGTGGTCCCGGCCATGCTCTGGAATCAATGGGGCTGGCCGGGCTGCGTGGCGTTGGTCGCAGGTTTTCAGCTGTTGTCGCTGGCGATTGCCCTGCTGGGCTGGAAGCCGGCAACGCCCCAGGCCCTGATCGCCGGACAGCGCGGCAAATCGGCCTGATTTTTCATCCAATAAAGGACTATGCATCTGTAACTGCACCACCGCTATCGCAGGCAAGCCAGCTCCCACATTTGATCGAGTACACCGGTCATGTGGGAGCTGGCTTGCCTGCGATAGCGGCCTCCCTGTTGGTGCAAAACCCAGAGTGAAATCCCCATTTAAGGGCAAAAAAAGGCAGTTATTTATACTTATTGCACCATTTAATTTCACAAAGGCGACATTTTGCCCTGTCGCGGTGCGAAACGAATTGATAAAGTCCGGCTCAATCTCTGTTTAACAACAATCAATTTGCCGAGACTTTTCATGACCGAATCCGTCGACTCCTTCCTTGCCCGCCTCAAGAAACGCGACCCGGACCAGCCGGAATTCCACCAGGCTGTAGAAGAAGTCCTGCGCAGCCTGTGGCCCTTTCTTGAAGCCAACCCGCACTATCTGACCTCGGGCATCCTGGAGCGCATCTGCGAGCCGGAGCGCGCGATCACGTTCCGGGTGTCGTGGGTGGATGATCACGGCAAGGTCCAGGTCAATCGCGGTTTCCGTATCCAGATGAACAGCGCCATTGGGCCCTACAAAGGCGGCTTGCGCTTTCACCCTTCGGTCAACCTGGGCGTGCTGAAATTCCTCGCCTTCGAACAGACCTTCAAAAACTCCCTGACCTCGCTGCCCATGGGCGGCGGCAAAGGCGGCTCGGATTTCGACCCCAAGGGCAAGAGCGACGCCGAAGTGATGCGTTTCTGCCAGGCGTTCATGAGCGAGCTGTACCGCCACATCGGTGCGGACGTGGACGTACCGGCCGGCGATATCGGCGTGGGCGCGCGGGAAATCGGCTTTCTGTTCGGCCAGTACAAACGCCTGAGCAATCAATTCACCTCGGTGCTGACCGGCAAGGGCATGACTTACGGCGGCAGCTTGATCCGCCCGGAAGCCACCGGTTTTGGCTGTGTGTATTTCGCCGAGGAAATGCTCAAGCGCCAAGGCCAGCGCGTCGAAGGCAAACGGGTGGCGGTGTCCGGCTCCGGCAACGTGGCGCAGTACGCGGCGCGCAAGGTCATGGACCTGGGCGGCAAGGTCATTTCCCTGTCGGACTCCGAAGGCACCCTGTACGCCGAAAGCGGTTTGACCGAAGAACAATGGTCCGCCCTGTTGGAGCTGAAAAACGTACAGCGCGGGCGTATCAGTGAACTGGCCACACGTTTCGGCCTGGAGTTCCGCAAAGGCCAGACGCCTTGGGAACTGGCCTGCGATATCGCGCTGCCCTGCGCCACCCAGAACGAACTCGACGCCGACGCTGCGCGCACCCTGCTGCGCAACGGCTGCCTCTGCGTGGCCGAAGGCGCCAATATGCCGACCACCTTGGAGGCTGTGGATATCTTTATCGACGCGGGCATCCTGTTTGCGCCGGGCAAAGCGTCCAACGCCGGTGGTGTGGCGGTGAGCGGCCTGGAAATGTCGCAGAACGCCATGCGCCTGCTGTGGACCGCAGGCGAAGTGGACAGCAAGCTGCACAACATCATGCAGTCGATCCACCATGCCTGCGTGCATTACGGGGAAGAAAACGGCCGCATCAACTACGTCAAGGGCGCCAACATCGCAGGCTTCGTGAAAGTGGCTGACGCGATGCTGGCCCAAGGCATCGTCTAAGCCTCAGGCTCGATGCGCAGCACTTCGATCAACTGATCGCCGACGGGGCGCTGCCACAGCACCTCGTCGCCCACCTGGGCGCCCAACAAGGCACGGCCCAGGGGCGAGCCCCAGTTGATCAAGCCTGCGTTGGCATCGGCCTGGTCTTCGCCGACTAACTGGATGCGCTGCTGTTCGTCCTGCTCGTTGGCGAACGTGACCCAACTGCCGATCTGTACCTTGTCGGTGGACGTGGCCGGCGCGACTACCTGGGCGCTTTGCACCCGCTGGTTGAAGTAGCGTAAATCCCGCTCAAGGTCAGCCTGGCGCTGTTTATCAGCCTGCTCGCCCTTGGCAGCTTCGTCGCTGTGCTGCCCCTGTAACTGCGCCACCTTGGCTTGCAACTGCGCCAACCCTTGCGCCGTCAGGCGGTTGGGCTGCTCGCTGACCTGGCGCTCCACCGGCTGATCGGCCTGGGCCGCCGCGTTGTCTTCATTTACAAAAGCTCGGCTCATGGCGTTCTCCTTCCTATGGAAGTTGGGCCACGTTCGCGGGCTGATCGTTCCCACGCTGCGCGTGGGAATGCATCCTGTGACGCTCCGCGTCACGATCAGCGCGAGCGATAGGCTTTGGCGGCGTCACGATCTTTTTCCTGCTGCCAATCGCGTTCGCGGTCGTCCCAGCGGTTTTCCTCGTAATCGCGCAGTTCCTGGCTCTCGCGCATGGCCTTGCACTGACGAAACCCATCTTCCCAACCTTCGGCGTATGGCCGGTCTTTCAGATAGCGCGGCACATTCTTGCGAAACTCCCCGGTAATCACCCCAGCGGCCTGGCGACCGCTGCTGCAACCGTCGTCAAAACCGTCGGCGAAGGCGGGTGGGTACCCCTTGGCCAGCAATTCTTGATGGGTTGACTGGCAACCCGACAACCCCACCACCGCGCACAGCATGACCGCATACCGCCACATGGCGTACTCCCTGGCCGTTTTACGGCTGATAAGGAGAGTCTAGAAGGGGATTTGTTGGGGCGGTGTGAAGAAAAGGTGAGAAGGGTGTTTGGTTCACTCGCCGTTCGAAGTCGACGCTGTACCTATGGAGATGGAGCAATCTGTCTCGCCATAGGTACAGGGTGTGGGGTTGCGCTAATACCAGCCTGCTTTCAGGTGTCAGTCGTAATAACCCACTGTCTTTTTCAGTTGATCGGCGTATTCGTAAATCTCATCGATGGACGAAATCGCATGCCGCGTTTCATTTTTTTCCTCGTCGAATATCCCGAGGTATTTCTGGCTGCGATTGAAGTGAAGACGGCAAATCGGCTTACGGTTGTTATCGTCTAGCAGAACTCCAAAATAGCTCTGCGTATCCCTTTGTACGATTCGTTTTGCATCGACCACTGAGCGTACAACGGCCCGGACAATGTGATAACCCTCCAGCTCTTCCAGCGTCGTCAGGATTTTATCTTCTGTTTCATCTCGGTCTTGTGCGTCTGCCTTCGCGCTGTTTGTCACGGGTATTGATGCTAGCGAGGGTTGAATAACGCCACTCATTGCGGACTTCAGACGATCGTTGATTTGATCATTCAGAAACTGGGCTAACGCTTTACGGGTCAGTTCGTAAAATTGCTCGCGAACCTTTTGTGTGATTACGCCCTCGTAGACACGGGAGGCGAAAAACTTCACAAAATCATCTTCTGGTTTGCTGACTTGGGTACCGATGAGCTTTTTCAATTGGCTGACGTATTTTAATTCCCCAGCAGCATTGATGATTGAGTCGACATCGAAAGCTGATTTGGTGAGCTTGATCAGTTCAGGTACTGAGTATTCATCGATATCCAGTAAGTCCAGTTCCAAAAACGGTTTTTCGTCCATTTTATTGGGGGCGTCCAAGTCGGTAAAGAACCTGTAGACCTGACCGTTGGTGAGGATAGATATTCTTGCGCTTGTGACGTGAAAATATCGAAAGAGCTGCGAGGCGTGATTAATACTCAGGGACTCGCCGATCTTTTTGCATTCGATGAGTATTTGCACCTCACCGTCCTTCATGATCGCATAATCGATCTTCTCGCCTTTCTTCGTTCCAACATCACATACAAATTCAGGCATTACTTCCAGTGGATCGAACACGTCGTAGCCCAGCACCGTGTTGATAAAAGGCATTACGAAGGCATTTTTTGTAGCCTCTTCTGTTTGAATGGCCGGGCCTTGCAATCGAACCTTTGCTGCCAGACTGGTGAGCTTTTCAAAAAAATCCATAGTGAGCCTCTTACCTTTCGGATCCGTGTTTAGGTTGATGGCAGTTTGATATCCAACCAAGACTAGACGCAAACCTTCATAAAGCTAGGTCATTAGGAATAAGTTTTCACAGGTAAAAGGCTCAAAAAACGGTTAAAGTTTTCTACTTGTTTTTCAAAGAGTTAATGAGGGGCTTAGAACTTCCATGCAGGCAAAGAAATTTGATTGATTTCAGCCTGCTGTTCCGAGCGCGGCATGCTCAGCCAATTCCTGTTGAATAAATGCAGCAATCATCGCGCGATAGACCTGCTCAGTGACCTCAGGGTTGGCGCCCACTACCTCGGATAATGCCCGCACCTTGGCGATTACTTGTTCAACCCGTTGTGGGGCCTTCACGTCATCGGTGTCTTTTTTGAAGCGTGCAGCTTGGGAAACGAAGTGGCCGCGTTCGGCCAGCAATGTGACGATATGTTGGTCGAGGCGGTCGATGTTTTCACGCACTTCTTCAAGGGTGGTGCAGGCAACAGTCATGTCGATGGAACTCCTGATTTTGGCGAGGTGCGATGCGGTAGGGCTGACTATACACGGGCCAAATGTGGGAGCGGGCTTGCTCGCGAATGCGCAGTGTCAGTCATTGATTATTTGCCTGACGCACCGCATTCGCGAGCAAGCCCGCTCCCACATTTTGAACGTTGTAAGGCTTGAGTCAGTAGTGGTACCACTTCAGCTCAAGCATCACTTCATTTACCGGCGTGGACAGGTGGCTGAACTCACGCTGGGCACTTAAGCGCAGGCCCAGGTTGCGTGACAGTTCCCATTGCTGGTTGAGGCTGATGCTGCGCCGCACTTCGCCGTTGGTGAAGAAGTCGCCCTTGGCTTCCAGGCTCAGGTTGCCCAACGGGTTTTTCCACAGCACGCCGGTGTTGAACCCGGCGGCCGGGGAGATGGCTTCGCTGAAGTCGTTGTTGTGCTCCACGCGCACGGTGCCGAGGGCGAAGCCGAGCATGTCGTCGGAGAGTTGCCAGGTGCCACCGGCGCCGCCGTTGACGTGGGCCACCAGGGTTTCGTCGTCGTGTTTGCCCGGCACGCGTTCCAGGCCGCCGGTGACTTGCCACGACCAAGGCTGCAGCAGCGCATTGCGTGGCGTCAGCGAGCGGATGGTGGCCAGGTCCAGTTGCTGAAGCTGCCAGTGATTGCCCTCGTACTGGCGCAATTTCATTTGCAAAATTTCGATCTGCGCGCCCAGGGGGAAGCCTTCGGCGTTGTCGTTGAGGTCGTGGTAGGCCATGCGCAGGCCGTATTCGCCGAAGGCTTTGTCGCCGCGGGTGCCGATGCCGGCTTGCCAGGTGCGCGACTCGTGGCCGTTTTCCGGCAGGCCGGGCGGGGTGATCTTCAGGTCGGGCGCCGGGTTCTGGTTGATTGCGCGCAGCAGTTCGAAGCTGCGTTGGGAGCGTGTCGCATCGCGTTCCAAACCGTTGGCGCGGTAGCGGCCCAGGCGGTAAGCGGCGTCCACGATCAGTGCCTGGCGCTCGCGGGGCAGGGCTTTGAATGCAGGCTCCTGCAGTTGCTTTTGGTCATCGCTGATGTTCAGCACCCACTGTTGCTCATCGCTATCGAGTGGCTTGGCGCGTTCCAGCAGTTCACGTTCACGGGATGGGCGATAGTCGATCTTCTCTACCAGCCCTGCGTCTTTTACCGCTTTGACCGTGTCGGTAGGGATCGCGGTGAGCGGGAACTGTTCGGTCAGGCGCAGGCCGGGGCGGGCGACTTGCAGCAGCTCGAGCAGGCGGTAGGAGCAGTTTTCGTCGAAGAAGAAGTAGTCGAACTGGATCTGCTTGAGCTCCCACACGTGCTCGACCATACGCTTGGTCTCGACCTCGGTGAGGTTCAGGCGGTATTCCCACAAATCGCGGTTTTCGAGGCTACGGTATTCCGAGAGTTTTTCCTGGTAAGGCACCAGGGCGAACAGGCCGGGGTAACCGCCCATCAGGCCCTTCCAGGCGTAGAGGATGCTGTTGTCGGAGCCTTCGATATAGGCACCGAAGTTGATCGCATAGCTGAGCAGGGCGGTGTTGTTGCTTTGCACGTCGGCCTGGTCGATGCGCAGCAGGGTGTGGCCGAACATCGACGACGGGCTGTTGAGGTAGGCCGCCGGGAAGATCATCACTGCGCTATGGGGCGCGACGTCCTTGAACCACTGGGTGAACTCTTTGCATTCCAGCGCGGGCAGGTCGTTGAGTTGCAACTGCGCCTTGAGCCAGCGGGTACGTGCGGGGTAAACACATTGGGCGTGCTTTTCACCCAGGCTGGCCGGTGCATACAGCGCATCAACGGTGGCCTTGAGTTCCGCATCCGGATGGTGTGCGCCATCGGGAGCGAGGAAGAATTTCTTGTCGCTGACATAGCTGCGCCAGCCACTGACTTTGCCGGCTTCGTAGTGCCCCAGCGACAGCCAGAACGGATCATTGGCCAGTTGCTGCAAACGTTGATCATCAAGGTGCGGGGCCGCGTACAGCGGGGCGCAGGCGAAGAGTGCCAACCAGGCAAAGCGTTTGAGCATAGGGGCAACTTAAGTCAAAAAAGTGAGACCCAAGGGGGAGGCGGGTCCAAAAATAGTACCCGCGCCTCGAAAGGCGCGGGCAGGTCGAGCTTAAGCCTGGGTTGCGTATTTCGCCAGACGGGCATCGCTTTTCAGTACAGCAATGGTGTTGTTGTGCACGTCGTCAGCGGTCACGTCAGCCTTGCTGAAGATCTGCTGGAAGTGTTCATGGGTCACAGCCGCGAAGTGCTCGCGATCTTCAGGGGCAACACCCAGTACCACCGCGTAGGTGGTCAGCGCTTCGCCGTTGCCTTTGGCCATGTCTTCGGACAGCTCGTTCATCATGCCATTCATGGCAATCCAGGACTTGCCGCCGTAGGACAGGGCGCTGTTGGTGCTGCAACCGTTGGTGCCCGAGGTCATGCCGAAGGTGGCGTTACCCGAAGTACCGTTGGTGGTGGAGGCGAGGAAGTGGGCCGGAGTACCGCGCTGGCCTTCAAACAACATGTTGCCCCAACCGCAGTTCGGGCCACCTGGTGCTTCTGCCATTGCATTGAGGGAGACGACGGTGAAGAGAGTACCAAGAAGGATCCGTTTCATAGCTTTGTTCTCTTTGTGTGCAAACCAATGGACAAGGGTTCAGGTGCTCAACGCACCCTAGGGGCCAGTTATTAGTCCAACCCGCGCAGTTTGGAGTTTAGGCACGTTCCCAGGGTTCCGTGTTTTTTTATAAACATTCAGTGGCGGGCGATTTTTTTGTAGGACGCGTGCCGTGTCTATGCTTTCCCGAAAGCGCGCCTTGCCAGAGCGATCAACCGGGAGCCAGAATGCCCCATCTGCCCCGCCTGATGTAAGGAAGCCCGATGCCTGATCCTGTTGCTGCCAGCTTGCGTCTAGCGCCCGAAGCGCTGACTCGCCCTTTCTCCGCTGAACAGTTCAGCTTCTCGACCACCAATGATTTGGAGCCCTTTCGCGGTGTGCTTGGCCAGGAACGTGCGGTTGAAGCCTTGCAGTTCGGCGTGGCCATGCCACGCCCCGGTTATAACGTGTTTGTCATGGGCGAGCCGGGCACCGGCCGCTTTTCGTTCGTCAAACGCTACCTGAAAGCCGAAGGCAAGCGCCTGCAAACCCCGGCGGACTGGGTTTATGTGAATAATTTCGACGAGCCCCGCGAGCCCCGCGCCCTGGAATTGCCAGGTGGCGCCGCCGCGGCGTTTATTGCCGATATCAACGCCCTGGTCGATAACCTGGTCGCCACCTTCCCGGCGGTGTTCGAACACCCGACGTATCAACAGCGTAAAAGCGCCATCGACCGGGCGTTCAACCAGCGCTACGACAAGGCGCTGGACGTGATCGAACGCCTGGCCCTGGAAAAAGACGTGGCGCTGTACCGCGACAGCTCCAACATCGCCTTCACGCCGATGCTCGACGGCAAGGCGCTGGACGAAGCGGAGTTTTCGCAACTGCCGGAAGCCGATCGCGAGCGCTTCCACACCGATATCTCCGAGCTGGAAGAGCGCCTCAACGAAGAGCTGGCCAGCCTGCCGCAGTGGAAGCGCGAGTCCAACAACCAGCTGCGCCAGTTCAACGAAGAAACCATCACCCTGGCCCTACAACCTTTGCTGGCGCCGTTGTCGGAAAAATACGCAGAAAACGCCGGCGTCTGTGGCTACCTGCAAGCCATGCAGGTGTACCTGCTTAAAACCGTGGTGGAGCAATTGGTGGACGACGCCAAGACCGACGCCCAGGCGCGCAAGCTGCTCGAAGAGCAATACTGCCCGAGCCTGGTGGTAGGACACTCGGTCAACGGTGGCGCGCCGGTGGTGTTTGAACCGCACCCGACCTACGACAACCTGTTCGGCCGTATCGAATACAGCACCGACCAGGGCGCGCTCTACACCACCTATCGCCAGCTGCGTCCCGGCGCCTTGCACCGCGCCAACGGCGGTTTCCTGATCCTGGAAGCCGAAAAAATGCTCAGCGAGCCGTTTGTGTGGGATGCGCTCAAGCGCTCCCTGCAATCGCGCAAGCTGAAGATGGAATCGCCCCTGGGCGAACTCGGCCGCCTGGCCACGGTGACCCTCAACCCGCAGATGATTCCCTTGCAGGTCAAGGTGATCATCATCGGTTCGCGCCAGTTGTATTACGCCTTGCAGGACGCAGACCCGGACTTCCAGGAGATGTTCCGCGTACTGGTGGACTTCGACGAAGACATCCCGATGGTCGACGAGAGCCTGGAGCAGTTCGCCCAGTTGCTCAAAACCCGTACCTCGGAAGAAGGCATGGCGCCGCTCACCTCGGACGCGGTGGCGCGCTTGGCGACTTACAGCGCACGTCTGGCCGAACATCAGGGCCGTTTGTCGGCGCGTATTGGTGATTTGTTCCAGCTGGTGAGCGAGGCGGACTTCATTCGCCACCTGGCGGGCGATGAGATGACCGATGCCGGGCACATCGAGCGCGCCCTCAAGGCCAAGGCCACGCGCACCGGCCGCGTATCGGCGCGGATTCTCGACGACATGCTCGCCGGCGTCATCCTCATCGACACCGCCGGTGCGGCTGTGGGCAAGTGCAACGGGTTGACGGTGCTTGAGGTCGGCGACTCGGCATTCGGCGTGCCGGCGCGGATTTCCGCCACGGTGTACCCGGGCGGCAGCGGCATTGTCGACATCGAGCGCGAAGTTAACCTCGGCCAGCCGATTCACTCCAAGGGCGTGATGATCCTCACCGGTTACCTGGGCAGCCGCTATGCCCAGGAATTCCCGTTGGCGATTTCCGCGAGTATCGCCCTGGAGCAGTCCTACGGGTATGTGGACGGCGACAGTGCGTCCCTGGGCGAGGCGTGCACCTTGATTTCGGCCTTGTCGAAGACGCCGCTCAAGCAATGTTTTGCGATTACCGGCTCGATCAACCAGTTTGGTGAAGTGCAGGCGGTGGGTGGGGTCAACGAGAAGATCGAAGGCTTCTTCCGCCTCTGCGAAGCCCGCGGGTTGACCGGTGAGCAGGGGGCGATCATCCCTCAGGCTAACGTCGCCACGCTGATGCTCGACGAGAAGGTGTTGCAGGCCGTGCGTGCTGGGCAATTCCATATCTATGCGGTGCGCCAGGCGGATGAGGCGTTGAGCCTGCTGGTGGGCGAGGATGCCGGTGAGCCGGACGCCGAGGGGCAGTTCCCGGAAGGCACCGTGAATGCGCGGGTGGTGGAGCGCTTGCGGGCGATTGCCGAAATGATCAGCGAGGAGGATTTGAAGGAGGCGGAAAAAGAGCTGGCGCAGCAGGCGTTGGCAGAAGCCAAGCCGACCTGATTGCTGTTGGGAGCTGGCTTGCCTTAAGGCAAGTCAGTTAAGCGGTCATCGCCTTTTGTAGGAGCGAGCTTGCTCGCGAAAAACGTCAACGATAACGCGTGCTTGCTGAATGAACGCGGCGCCTGTGAGTTTTTCGCGAGCAAGCTCGCTCCTACAAAAAAGCTTTGACTGACTGGCACTAAGGCAAGCCAGCTCCCACAGTGGTCCGTGGTGTATTTGGGACGTTTAGCGTGCCACAAAATTGACTCTCGCCTGGGACCAACGCCCGTTGGTCTCTACAACCTTGGTTTGTCGCGTTTTTATTCTATTCTCAGAGTCAGGGATATCCACAGGAGTCGCAGGATAGAAACAGCCTCGCCGTGCGCTGGGGCTGAACACCGATCTACCGAGGGTCGCCGCCATGTCGCGCAACCTTTGCCTTACCCGCCAGTGCCTGGGCCTGGTCACCCGTATCGAATGCTCCATTCGCCCTCTGGCCGGGGATAACGGGATGTGGACGCTGCTATTTGCCGCCGGCATGTCGGGCGAACAGCCTTCCACTGTCAAATCCCAGGGCCCGTTCCATGGGCCTTTCGTGGCAGAACGTATGCTGGGCACCATCGTCGATAGCCTGACCTTGCACGGCTACGAGCAAATGGACGAGCCGCAGATCTGGTGCCTGCACCTGCAGGCCCATCTGCGCCAACTCAATGGCGGCCAGGAGCGGCTGGCCCTCTGAGGATCGTTCCCACGCTCCGCGTGGTAACGCCGCCCCGGACGCTCCGCGTCCACCCAGGGCTATTTGCTCTCAGGCCTGTCCAGCTTCACCTCAAAACCGTATTGCACGGTGCTGAGGTCGGTGCGCTGGTAACTTTCCAGCGTGGTCGGCTGGCCGTAGAAATAATGCACGTCAAACATCGCCGTGCCGTATTCCTCGGCGCGGTGGCTGACACCGAGGATCTCCTTGAGGTAATTGCCGCTGGCATCCTTGGCGTAGAAGCGCCAGCTGTCGGCGGGGAAGTCCTTTTGGTCGACGATCAGCGCGTTGTCCTTGAGCGACAAACCCTTGGGCAGCTTGGCGGCGTCAATCGTGGCTTTCTCGATGGTGGCCAAAAACAACGGTACCGAGCCCACCACATACGCCGGGGTTTCCGGGAACAGGTTGAGGTCGTACGTCAGCGTGCCGCTGGCGGCATTCAGCTCAAACGCTTCGGTCGGCAGCTCAATGGGTTCGCCACGTTCGCCCTTGTCGTCGGCGGTGAAGAAGGTGATAGGCGCGTCACTGTTATTGCGCTCGGCACCAACCAGGTCGTCATTGAAGGTGAACGGGTGGTCGAACACGATTTTTGCGGCACTGGCGTCTTCGGTCGATTGGCTGAGGGTGACGCTGTTTTTCAGTTGATCCTCGGTCATCGACGCATCTTTGAGCCAACTGGCGGCGCCGTCGTCATACACCGTGACCGGCATTGGTAGGGCCTGCACGGTCTTTTGCAGGCTGTTCCTGTCAAAGCGCATCACCGGCAGGTCCAGGTCTTTACGGGTGAGCGTGGCCTTGGAAAAATCCAGCACATTGACCTGCAGGTTATCGATCAACCCGTTGAAGTACACCTTGGCGTAATGACTGGTCTGCTGGCGTTCGAAGGCTTTTTGCGCGTCGGTGAGCTGTTTATCGAAGGCGTCGGACCACGCGGTCTGTTTTTGCATCTCGGCCAGTTGTTTCTCATAGAACGCCACCTGTGCGGCACTTTCGTTGATCGAACCTGAGCGGGTCAGAAACTGCCCGGTGCTGTCCCGCGCCTGTACCAGCAGCGGGTTGGGTGACGCATCGCCGACTTCGGCGGCCAGGGGCTGGCTGTTAGTCAGTTCGATCTCGGCGTAGTTCTTTTCCAGCGTCAGCAGGTTGAGGGTGATGTTGCCGTCGGTGCGTTTATGGCCCACGTCTTGTTGGGTCAGGTCGAACGTCAGCACCTTGCCCGGGGTGATCACCTCCACCGCGCCCTTGAGGCTGATGGGTTGTGGCTGGCTCTTGTTTTCCGTCTCGATGCCTTCGATAAACGGGTAGGTCACCGTCAGGTCGTCGGGGTTGGTTAGGTTGGAGCTGCTGGGGCTCAGTTGGATGCCGGGGTCGGTTTCTGACCATTCCGGCTGGAAGGGAATGACTTTATTGTTGCTCAGGGTGACCGACTGCCATTCCAGGCCATGGGGGAAGGGGAACTGGTCCGGGGCGTTGAAGTTGAACGGGAAGACCGGCTGCAAATCCGTGAGGTAGTCGGAATGCGAGGCTTTGCGCAGTACGAAAAGGCCGTTGATGTAGGTGTCCACCAGCGCTTGGGGCGTAGGGTAATGCTTGAGCAGGGCCAGGCTGTCTTCGCCATATTCGGCTTCGATGGGCTTGCTGGCGAGCTTGACGCGCGCACGTTCCAGCAACAGCAGCGAGCCGCCCAGGTCCGCAATGGCATCGCGCAGCTTGGGGTCCTGAATGCTGTCCAGAGACTGTTCGAACTTTGTGGTTTTCTCTTCGAGGGTCGCCTGCTTCTGCTCTTCTTTGGGGGAGCAGCCGCTGGCCATCAGCAACGCCGCGCACAGGCCGAGAGCGGCCAAAGGGGATCGCACATCCATCATCTGAGTCTTCCTGTCCGACATCATCGAGCCGAGTGAATGGTCTCGACACTAGCAGAAAAATTCTCTTACAGATGCCACTTGGGTCAGTTTTCTCGCGGTGACAGGGGCCAGGTGGCGGCTGGTATACTCGGCGCCATTTTTAGCCAAGCTGTGTGAGATTCAATGGAACGCTTTATCGAAAATACGATGTACGCCTCGCGTTGGCTGCTGGCACCGATCTACCTGGGCCTGTCCCTGGGCTTGTTGATCCTGGCGCTGAAATTCTTCCAGGAAATCATTCACGTGATTCCCAACATCTTCACCATGTTGGAAGCCGAAGTGATCCTGCTGCTGCTGTCGTTGATCGACATGGCCCTGGTCGGCGGCTTGCTGGTGATGGTGATGATTTCCGGCTACGAGAACTTCGTCTCGCAGCTGGATATCGACGAGAACAAGGAAAAGCTCAACTGGCTGGGCACCATGGACTCTTCGTCGCTGAAGATGAAAGTGGCGGCGTCCATCGTGGCGATTTCCTCCATCCACCTGCTGCGCATCTTCATGGACGCCAAGAACGTCGATCCAGAGCACCTGATGTGGTACGTGATCATCCACATGACGTTCGTGGTCTCGGCGTTTGCCATGGGCTACCTGGACAAGCTCACCAAGCATTAAGGCCACGCGCTGGCCTTACTGCTCCACGAAGTAGTAAGGCTGGCGGTTGACTGCCATCTGCTTGATCACCGTAACCGGCGCTTTCAGCCGGTCGGTGTGGTCCGTCAACGCCACGTTGCCGGGCTTGGCGCTGAGGAAGGCGCGCAGCTCGGCTTCGGTGTTCAGGATCGGCAAGTAGGCCTGCAGGTAGAACACGCTGGCGCCGTCGATGCGCTCGTTGGGTTGATACATCGCCACCGTCCTGCCTTCGTCTTGCAGGGTCTGGATCTGACTCATCACCGGTACGAATGAATGGCGTACGTCGGCTTTGGGCGCAAACCAGAAGGCCGCGCTCAGGTAGCAGGCGATGGCCAGGCTGAAAACCCCGCCAATAATGCGGCGATGATAACGGTACAGCCCCGGCTTATGGTCTTTGGCCCACTCCAGCAACACCCGCGCATATTCGGCGGCCAGTACCGCCGCGGCTGGCGTCAGCGCCATCAAATACACCGTGCGTTTGCTGGAAGCCAGGGTCAGCAGGGTGAACTGCGCCACCAGCCACACGCTGAAAAACAACCGGTAGCGGTTGCGCACCAGGCTTTTGCGGAAGTGCCACAGGCCCAGGTACACCAGGATGTTCCAGGGCAGGAAGGCCTCAGGCAGTTTGGCGAGGTAATAGTAGAAAGGCTCGTAATGCCCGGCTTCGACAAACGAACCACTGAAGCGCCCGACGCTATTGGTCCATAACACCTCACCCACCGCCTGCATCCCACCGCGCTGAAACAGAAACCCCAGCCAGATCAGCAGCGGCACCAACGCCAACAACGTTAACAGCGCCGGCTTGAGCCAATCGCCCAGCCGCAGGCGCTTATCCATCAGGCTGGTGCAAAGCAGGTACACAAAAATCACAATGCCCGGCATCGCCAGGCCCAACACGCCCTTGCTCAACGTAGCGATGACCATCCCGGCGGTAAACAACGCCCAGGCCCAGGTGCTCGAGCCTGCGCGCTCGGGCCGTACCGCCTGGTAAAACCCCAGCAGGGCGGCGGTGACACCGAGGCTGAGCAACGAATCCTCACCCACACCCCGCACATTGCCCCAATAACTGGCCATGGTCGCCAGGATCAGCGCGGCACTGAACGCCAGCGTCTGCGGCCGCCCGAACCGACGCAGCATCCCGTACAACAGCATCATACTGAACAGCCCGGCAAACGCCGACGCCAAGCGCACCGCCCCGGTGCTGGCGCCAAACAGGCGAATTGCCCCGGCATCCAGCCACAGGCTCAGGGGCGGTTTTTCCAGGAAGGGTTCACGAAACAGGCGCGGCACCACCCAGTCATTGTCCAGGTGCATCGCCATGGCGATCCCGGACACCCGAGCCTCGGTGGAGCCTTGCAGCTCGTGGTTGCCGAGGGCGAAGAAGAACAACAGAGCAGCAAGCAAGAGCAGCAGGGGAGCGGGGCGCGTCATGGAGTCTGGCTACCGAGGCATGAGACCGATCGGGCGACCGGTCATGGGTAGTCAGGGAGTATACGAGCGCGATTCTTAACCTTTGGTGAACGGCCGTGGGGTTTTTCTCCGGAGGATCAAGGCAGCTTCAAACTGGGCACTGCCGCTTTGCCTTGTTCGGTCAGCACCGGCTCCAACTGCTCCCAGGTGAAGGCCAAGTCGTTGTCGCAACCGTCACCATTGGCCGGTGTCGAGAGTTGCAGGCCCTGGGTGTTGAAGCTGAGGTGAAAGATGGAGTAATCGGTGATCGCCGGGCAGCCCTCGTCGGTGGTGGTTTGCTTGGCCAGCCAAGTGCTGAAGGCGGCCGGCAGCTTCAAATGGCCGGAATAGGCGTCAGACCATTGCTGATGGCCGCCGAGCCAGGTCCATGGGTCCACACTGTCACCGGTTTGCAGGTTCCAGGAGTGCAGGCCCCAACTGATGCCCATGGCGCCTTGGCCTGCGGCCCAGCGGTAGAACCGCACGGTGAGAAATTGCGATGACCAATAGGCAGGCTCAACCTCGATTTCACTGGTATAGACCGAGCCGTTTCGACCCAGGTATTCACGCCGTTCATAAAAATAGTCGGTCAGATCTTCGTCATTGACGGCCAGAGCGGCGAGCTGCTGGTTGATCTTCTGCACTGCCGGGCCGTCACCCTCCAGCTTGAGCGTGACGCGGGGGCCTTGGGTCTTGAGCTGGTAGGTGTGGTTGTGGAAAGTTTTCTTCTCAGTCTTGATCGGCAGCGGCGCGGCTTCCATGGGCGCGTTGTAGGCATCGCTGCCGCAGCCGTCCGTACCAATGCGGCGCAGGGCCAGTGGCAGCGGCGTGCCGCCATCGGTTTTGCTCCAGGCACCAGAAAGGGTATCGCCCTGAGGTTTTTGCAGGGCCCAGAAACCGGTGTTGCCTTCCTCCACCCAAGGGGCGTTGTCGTTGGCCTGGGTCAGTTGAATCGGGGTACGGATGCGCTGGTAGTAATAACTGCCATGCTCGCCGTCGGCGCCGTTGAAACACACGTTGATAGCGGACTTGCCCAAAGTACCTTGCCAAACCCCGTCCAACTCGGCAGCGGTGGCAAGTAAAGGCATGACGGAGAGGGCGATGACGGCGAAGGGCTTGAACACGGGTATCTGACTTCCGGTTGTCTGATAAAGGCCGTCAGGGTAATGGGAAGTGTGAGGGGATGCCAGCGGGCGAGATGCGCTGAGGCGTCTCGCCCTTTTTCGTGTTTTAGGGCTGTGGCGTCTGGGTAGTGAATGGTTGGGTGTTCAGGACTCGTTCTACCAGTAGCTCACCCAGAACGATCAATTGTTGGGCGCCCAGCAACTTGTGGCGGTGCGCGCCTTCAAGTTCGAAAGCCAAGTCGG
The DNA here is from genome assembly GCF_002591235.1 of Pseudomonas sp. FDAARGOS_380. NCBI lineage: Bacteria > Pseudomonadati > Pseudomonadota > Gammaproteobacteria > Pseudomonadales > Pseudomonadaceae > Pseudomonas > Pseudomonas sp. FDAARGOS_380. The sequence goes on from NZ_CP023969.1 coordinate 2,809,849, forward strand.
TGGTCATGGCGTTGAGGGCGGCGAGGGTTTCGCTGGCTTGGATTAGCAGGGTTTCGGGGTGGATGTTTTCAGCGAGGGTGAAGAGGGTGGTTGGGGGATTGGGGGTGATTTTTTTCATGGCTCAAACTCCTTGATTGATGGAGTCGCCAGACATCGCTGCTAAACGAAAAGGGTGGCGACCGTACGCGGGTTAGCAGACCAGGAATCAAGGAACCCGGCGCACCCGAAAGTGCCCCACGCACAGCCGCCATGATACGAACCAGCGGATGCTGAATGCATCGCTCGAACGGATGGTGGCTTTGCAGGCCTTGATATTAACCGAGCTGCTAAACCCGGTCGCTGATTTTGCAGCGACAGGGGGAAGGCTAGGCTTGTTGGGCTGAGTGCGCTAGTTCACCGACAGCTCGGCAACTTGCAGGAAAATTCCGAAGCCCGGCCCCGTTGACCTCCCCCGTCGTCAGGCTCTGTTAAAAGCTCCAGTCCTTAGCTTGAACCAACTGGCAGAACGGCCCGCACCGCCCCGGTGTTGGTGCCTTTAGTGAACGGATGGGGAAATATTGAGCGCAGGTGTTGCGTTCGTCACCACAATTCCCAAGGGCCCGCTGCGCTTTTCCACCGTCGCCCAGCCCTGATCACCGCTACCGCCCACATGACAGATCTTGATCTGCTTGTTCACTTCCGTATCGAACACCAGGATGCCCGAGCAACTACGGCTGCCGCCTGTTGTGTATTCGTACTGGGTTGTGTAGGTGCTGAGCGTCGCACTTGTAAGAAGGATGACCACTGCTAGCAGGGAGATCATGGCCACGGCACTTGCGATGAACGTACCGAGAAAAATTCTCAATCGGTCCAGGGGCTTTTTACGCAGCCATTCGGTTTTCCTGACGCGCCACACATAGAGCATCAGCACAATTGCCAGCACCGGCGAGGCGATCAGGCAGATCTTCTCGGCCAACGGCTTGAAGTGCACAGACGGCCAGATAACGAATACCCAGGCCAGCACCAGCGCCATGGACACCAGCATGCCAATGGCGACCGGTATTACGAAGGCGTAGGCGTTTTTGTTCAATGGGAGTTCGTCCTTGTCATCAATGCTTTGAGGGCCGCGGCGGGGGAAATGATGGCAGTGATGCGCTTGGATGTCTGAGACGCATGACAGAAAAAGGCCGAGCCGCTGAACGCGCCTCGGCCTTTTGGTTACTGGAAGGTTTGCCTGTCTTGGGTGAGCACCAGCACCCGCTCAACCAACAGCTCACCCAGCACGGTGAGTTGCTGAGCGGCTAACAGCTTGTGACGGTTGGCGCCTTCCAGTTCGAAGGCCAGGTCGGTGGTCATGGCGTTGAGAGAGGCGAGGGTTTCGCTGGCTTGGATCAGGAGGGTTTCGCAGGGAATGTCTGGAGAGAGTGTGAAGAGGCTGGCGGTGGGGGGATTGGGAGTGATTTTTTTCACGATGAAGCTCCTACACTGTTCAAGGAGCTGCCTCCCCCTGCTGTCAAACAGAATAGGTGGCAGCTGTACGCGGGTTGACAGACCGGAAGTGTAGGAACCCGGCGCACCCGAAGATGCCCCACGTACAGCCGCCATGAACGGAGCGGAATGCGTAAGCATGCCGTCTTATCACGGGGTGTGAAAGGTTACACTTTTCGGCCTGTCAAAGCCGGTCGCTGATCATCAGCGACGCAGAGAAGTTAGCGTTGTGAAGTGGATTGCACCAGTTCACCAACAGCGCGGCAACTTGCGGGAAAATTCCGAAGCTCGGCCCTGCGGGGTTCAGCCTGGATTCATGATTATTACTGGTGTGTTTTTGCCAGGCGAAAAAAAGCTCAGGACTGCTGGGCAGGTTCTAACAATTGCCTGCGCGCTGTACTGAGCTGGTAGAGGGTTTTGTTCAGTCGCTGCCTGAGCGTCCAGGACGAGATGGGGCTATCGTCGAGCTTGACGCTGCCATAGCGGCAACAGTCGCAGGTTATTCGCGATAGGTAAGTTTGACCAGTTCACCAACAGCGCGCCATATTGCGGGAAAATTCCGAAGCACTGCTCTGGCGACTTTCTTTCCTCCGGAAACCTCTGCTAAAAGCTCCAGTCCTCAGCCTGAACCAACTGGCAGAACGGCCCATTGAGCGTGGCATTGTGATGAGCCACGATGGCCTCGGCTTTCATCAAGGGCGTATCAGAACAGGTATGACCGTCGGCGATAAGCACCGCCTCGAAGCCAAGATCACGCGCGGCGCGGCAGGTGCTGTCGACGCAGTATTGCGTTTTCATCCCAGTGACTACCACGCCGGTGGCGCCGCAAGCGCGCAGATTGTCAGCCAGGTCAGTCATCGCAAAAGCGTTAGGCCGACGCTTTTCGAACACCACTTCCCCACCCAGCAACTTCAGTTCCTGTGCAATCAGCGTAAGCGGGCTGCCCGATTCGATTGGCGAGCCAGCGGGGCCGATGTGACGCGCGAGAAAAATCGGCGCGCCTGCGCTGCGGGCCTTGTCCATCAGGGTGTTGAGCGTTTCCAACAGCTCGTCGCAGTGCCAGGGTTTTTCCGGGCCGTGGATGAGTCCGACTTGGATATCCAGTATCAACAGGGCGTACATGGGTGCCTCTCCTTGCGTGTGAACCAGCGACACAAGGCATAAAAAAGGCCCTGTCCATCGCTGGCGGGCCTTTGAAGTTCGTTGGTTATTGGCTCACGACACCTCGCACGCTCCGCTTTCAGCGGTCGTGGTGGTGGTTGTCGAGGTGAGGCAATAGGTACTCATGAGCTGACACTAGCAATATCGCCGCCGGCTGGCAACACACCGTCCAATGTCGCCTCAGTGCGCAAAACAGTCGTATGAGTTCAAGTTACCAGCGCCCACCTATTGCATGCTTGAGTTCAAACGCTGGCATAAAGGAGGCCACGCTGATGCAATCCCAGGAAAAGGACCTGTCTCTTGTTAACCACCTCTCGCTCAGCAGCGACGAAATCGAAGCATTTCGTCGCCAGGGGTTTATCAAACTCAAAGGCTTATTATCTGAGCACGCCATTCAATCCTTGAAGCAGGCGGCCCGTTCGAAAGTGATCTCTGCACGGGAGTCGAAGTCTGCCTATGGGGACTCCTTCAGCCGGTTGACCTACGATCTGGGGACAACCGATGCGGTGAAGAACATCTATTCCTCGATCGCTTTCAGGACGGCCTTGGTGACGTTAATCGGGCATCCGCTGATCATGACCGAGTCCCAGAGTTTCGAGCTTACCCCGCATAAAGAGGGTTTTGCCTGGCACTACGATTCCCTGAGTTTCAGGTACATCCGCCCTCAGGACGCAGCCTTCAGCGTGTGGATCCCGTTGGATCCTATCGACAATTCAGGCCAAGGCGGGGGCATGGCTTATTTAGCCGAAGACATCTACTCCGCGAAGGCGAATTTCCAGATGGCAAGCCTGCTTTCCAAACGAATGGTTGCCGGCGTTGCCGTGGAGGATTTTTCCGCGCATTTGAGAGCTGTGTTCCAAACCCCCAGCCTGCTCACAGACCTGTTTGAAGCGTATAAAACCCAGGACGATTTTGCATTGGGCGACGTACTGCTGTTCACCAAATCGATGTGGCACCGCTCTGAACCGCTCTTGCCAGGCCCGCTCGCGACTCGACTGGCGGTGACCATGCGTTTTCTCGATTGGCGTTCACGATTGGACAAAACGATGTTCGAAGGCGAGTCTGAAAGCGGTGGCGGCGTAGGAATGGGGGTCAACTGGGGCAGGCCGACCCAGACCGCCTATGGCTCGCAATTTATCGACATCAATGACGGCGAGGAAATTCGCACTTCCACGTATTGTGGACCTGTCATCTGATGCCCCCGCAACGGTCGCCTGCAGAGGAGCGCTAATGTCCAGATCCTACGCGCTGGGGGTGGCAGCTGCGGTATTTGCCACCTTCAGCTGGGCGCTTAATTTTCTATCGCCCTACATGATGGGCGCGTTCGGTCTGATTGACTTCATTACCCTGCGGTTCATCGTATCCGGCTGCATCGGGCTGGTGATGCTGCGTATCTATTGGCCTGGCGACCCTGCTTTAAGCAGGCGCTCAATCCTCAACGCCGGGCTGCTGGGCGTGCTTGGCTATGCGGTGTATATCGGTTGCATCATGGGCAGCGTGCTCAATGGCGGCGCTATCATCGCACCGGCATTCCTGAGCGCTACACCGGTCATCATTGCGGTCGCGGGCAATATGATCGAGCGCACCACCACCTGGAGCAGCCTCGCTGTCCCAATCATCCTGGCGGTTTGCGGGTTGGTCGCGGCAAACTATGGCACCTTGGTCGGTGTTTTAGACAATGACCTGACCTCCTACCTGGTCGCGGTCAGCTACGCCGTGGGTGCGGTGCTGACCTGGCTGATGTTCAGCATACTCAACCAGAAGATGCTGGCGAAAATCCCCAAGGTACACGCGGGCCTTTGGACCGGCCTGATGATGGTCGGCGCCGGTCTGAGCGTGGTCGTGTTCGTGCCGTTCGGGCTCGTATTGGACCTGTACACCTATCCGCATTTGGACCTGCACTTGGGCAACACCCTGCCGGTGCTGGCTGCCGCAGCGGCGCTGGCCTGTGTTGCCTCCGTTGGCGGCGCATGGGCCTGGAATTTTGCCAGCCAACGGCTACCGATGGCCCTGTCCGGGCAGCTTATTTCAGTGGAAACCATATTCGCAGTCGCCTTTGGGCTGATCGCCGAGCAGCGCTTGCCTACCGGTCTTGAGGTTCTGGGGATTGTTGGGCTGTTGGCCGGTGCTTCGATTGCGGTGAGGGTGATGGCTCAGGGGGATCGCGAGGGGGTGAAGGTGCAGGTTTGACTGATTGAGATGGCGGGTAGGTATGACGAATAGCAGATTTCCAGGCACAAAAAAGACGTTCAAGGACGTCCTGTTCTGTTGAAGTGGTGGGTCGGGGTAATTTGAATAGGCTTACTCTTTTTTGGCCTTACGTAGGCGAACTACAGCGCTGATCAGAACTTAATCAACCTGAAACGATAGGCCACCCACAAAACCGTTGGCCAGAACAGTGTATTGGCGATGTCATGGAGACTCGCGGCCCACCGCCAGTATCCCAAGCTCGCCTTATCATCCATAAGATCGAACAGCTCGATGAGGCTCGCCCCCGCTAACACGACCAGCCAGCAGCTGAAGGAACCCAGGGTTTTTCGAGTGATGCAGCTGGCAGCAACCAGCAATGCCAGACCTACATAGATATGCAAGGCATCCCTTGAGAGGCCGGTGGCTGAAATAATCCCGAGCTTGAGTGATTGCAGTGCGGAAGCGTCCATGAGCGTTTCCTCGTTTGTCGGGGCTTAGGCCCGCGATAGTTACCGCCGTTAGGTGGGTACGGCACAGGCGATGGCGCAGCCGTGCGCCAGTTCCCGGAGCTTTTTCGCGCCAGTGAGGGGGATGACTGGGCCTATGCACGCTGGCTGACTCTCCTCCTTGGCGAAGCCCGCAAGGGCCGCCTCCCCTCGCCTGGCTGGGCTCATGGCGAGCGGTAGTAAACGACGACCAGCTTTTCAGGCTCGCCGGGCTACCGTCAATCTGTTAGTTTGCCGCTTCTTTCGGCGAGCCATGGCAGTTTGCTCACGAACCCTATTTAGATCGCCATGGGTATATCATGGCGGCGGGCTTAGTTGCGATAAAGGCCACTTTTATCGCGCATGCAATAAAGGAAGGCTAAATGCCCACATTGAACTGGATCGGCAAGGAAGCCGTTGTCAAGCATCACAAGGATGTCCCTTTCCGCCTGCTGGAGCCGGTGGCAGAACTTTCCTGTGGCGACAATCACGGTAAGGACAGCGGTAATCTCATCGTGCAAGGTGACAACCTTCACGCGCTCAAGGCTCTGCTGCCACGCTATGCCGGGCAGGTAAGATGCATATATATCGACCCGCCTTACAACACCGGCAACGAGCGCTGGATGTACAACGATAATGTTAATAGCCCCGAGATACGCAAGTGGCTAGGCGATATCGTAGGTAAGGAAGGTGAAACCTTAGATCGCCATGACCGCTGGCTGAGCATGATGTATCCAAGACTCGTCATGTTAAGGCAGTTTCTACGGGATGATGGCGCAATTTTTATATCGTTAGATGATAATGAAATCGGACCTTTTCGAGTTCTCATGGATGAGGTCTTTGGATCGAATAATTTTGTGGCAACTATTGTCTGGCAAAAAATTTTCACCATTAAGAATAGTGCCAAGCATTTCTCTGAAATGCACGACTACGTCATTGTGTACGCTAAGAAAAAAGATAAGTGGGTGCGTAATCTTTCGCCTCGAAGCACCTCTGCGGAAGAAAGTTATTCTAATTCCGATAATGACGAGCGCGGTGAGTGGACCAGTAATGCTCTGCAGTCGAGGAATTATTACAGTAAAGGGCTGTATTCCATAACTTGTCCGGGCGGGAACGTAATAAAAGGCCCGCCGCGCGGCACATATTGGCGAATGAGCGAAGAAAAGCTTTGGGAATTAGATAGGGATAATAGAGTCTGGTGGGGTAAGTCCAAAAATAACAGCCCGCGAATCAAGAAGTTTCTTGACGAGGCGAAAGAAGGAGTTGTTCCATCAACATGGTGGGAGCACCGCTTCGCTGGGACTAACTCCGGCGCAAAAACTGAGTTGCGCGATATTCTTGGTGAGCAAGAGTTAGAGCTGTTCAATACGCCGAAGCCTTGGCAGCTTATTCAGCGAATAATTCAGGTGGCGACTGATAAGGATTCTATTGTCATGGATTCGTTTTCTGGCTCCGGCTCAACGGCACATGCTGTTTTGAAGCAAAATGCCCGGGATGGAGGGTCCAGAAAATTCATACTCATCGAGGTCGAGAAACAAGTAGCGGAACAGGTCACATCAAAGAGAGTGTCTAAGGTTGTGTCTGGATATTCATTTGTAGGTACGTCTCGTGACGAGTTGTTACGGGAGAGAGTGACTTTCAGTAGCTTCCGAAATGCTAGCAAAATACTCGAAAAAGTTTCTTTGATCGAGGAAGCTGAGAAGCAGCGGTTCACCAGGATAAAAAAAGAAGTAAAGGACGGAGAGTTGGTTGTCACTGGCGAGCTTGATGTTGAAGAGGACATGCCAGGTTTAGGCAGCGGTTTTCAATACTGCCGCCTAAGTGAGCACCCTCTCTTCAACGCCGATGGCCAAATACGCAGTGACGTGACCTTCGCGCAGCTGGCCGAATTCGTTTGGTTCGCTGAAACCGGCACGGGTTTTACCGGTACGGCCGACAGCCCACTGCTGGGCTTACATGAAGGCCGCGCCATTTACCTGCTGTACAACGGCATTCTCAAGGACAAGTCGGTGGCCGGCGGCAATGTGTTGACCGGTCCGGTGCTCGACATACTGCCTAAGTTTGCCGGTTCCAAAGTGATTTACGCCACCGCCAATCGCCTTGGTAGCCGTGCTGCCCGCGAGGGCATCACCTTCAAGCAAACCCCTTACGCGCTGGAGGTGTGAGAGATGAGCGGATTCGTTCCTAAAATTTACCAGCAGCAAGTGCTCGATAGTGTCGAGTGCTATTTTAAGGCTTGTCACGAGCTGGCCTCGCCCTCGACGGCCTTTTTCACAACTACCGAGCGATTGTGGGGCAAAGGCAACCCATACAATCCGCTGTCGGGCTTCCCGAGCGATATGCCGTATTTCTGCCTGCGGGTGCCCACCGGCGGTGGGAAGACCTGGCTGGCGGCCAAGAGCGTGGCGCTGGTCAACACCCACCTGCTTCGTTGCGAGCACAGCGTGATTCTATGGCTAGTGCCCAGTAGGCCGATCCGTGAGCAAACGATCAAGGCGCTGAAAGAAGGGAGCCACCCCTACAACGTCGCACTGCGCGAGACCGGACCGGTCACAGTGATGGATCTGGACGAGGCCAAGAGCGTGACCCGCGCCACGCTGGACACCTCCACCACGGTGATCGTCGCCACTCGCCAGGCCTTCCAAGTAGAGGAAGAAGAATGCCGCAAGGTGTATCAGAGCAGCGGCGCCCTGATGCACCACTTCGATAACCTTTCTCACGCGCAGCGCGAAGAGCTGCTGAGCGATGGCGAAGGGACGGAGCGCACGACACCGTATTCGCTGGCAAACGTACTGCGCCTGCGTCGCCCCTTTGTTGTCGTCGATGAGGCGCACAACAGCCGCACTGAGCTGGCCTTCGACATGTTGGCGCGCTTTCGCCCCAGCGGCGTGCTTGAGCTGACGGCAACGCCGGATCTGGAGCGCACGCCCAGCAATGTACTGCATAGCGTTTCTGCCGCCGAATTGAAGGCGGAGGAGATGATCAAGCTGCCGGTGGTGCTGGAAACCGAGCCCAACTGGCAACAGTGCCTGGCCGATGCTATCGGCCGTCGCGATGCATTGCACAAGCTGGCCGATGATGAGAGACGGGCCGGTGCGCCCTATTTAAGACCCCTCGTACTCATTCAGTCGGAGCCTCGTCGTGCGGGTGTCGAAACACTGGATTTCGATAAGGTCCGCCAGGAGCTGATCACCAATCACGGCATTCCTGAAGAACAGATTGTGGTGGCGACGGGCGAAGAAAAAGGACTAGAGCAGATCGACGCCGACTACAAGCGCGGGATCGCTGATCCGGACTGTCCGGTGAAATTCGTTATTACGCAGAAAGCGTTGGCCGAGGGCTGGGACTGCCCCTTCGCTTATATTCTGGTCAGCATGGCTTCCCTTTCTTCCGCTACCGCCGTCGAGCAGCTGCTGGGCCGCGTGTTGCGTCAGCCCAATGCCAGTCATCGGCAAGCTAGGCCGCTAAACCAGTCTTATGCCTTCGTGGTGTCGCGCAATTTTGCCGAGACGGCGGGAGCCTTGCGTGATCGTTTGGTGGCTGGCGCCGGCTTTGAACGGCGCGATGTAAATGAGTTCGTCATTGCCGCCAAGGCTGAACAGTCGCGATTGGATCTAGAGGGGCATGCCGGGCGTGTGGTGGTTCATCCTGTGGTGGTCACGCTTGCAGAAAAGCCGAATCTGAAAAGTGTACCGAAGCCGGTGCGTGACAAGGTGAGCTGGGACGGAAAGCTCAATACGCTGACCATCACTACGCCGCTCACGGAAGACGAGACCGACGCGTTAAAGGCTTCGGTCGAATCTGAGTCCGCCACTCAGGCCATTGAGCAAGCGGCTGAAGTCAGCCGCACGACCGCCATCGAATATTTCCTAACGCCTGCCGAAATGGGCGAGCGTCTCCGGGTACCTCAGCTTGCTCTGCGCGTGCAGGGTGAACTGCATCTCTTCGATGACCCCGAAGTTCTGGAGTATCCGTGGGAGCTTTCGCCCTACGACGCAGCACCTACAGCGGGCGACCTGTCAGCGCTCGGCGCCGCACTGCAGGTGGCTGAAGGCGGAGAAATTGATATCGATGGCAGCGGCAAGCTGATATCGCGCTTTCTGCCGGAGCTGCAGCGCGATCTTGGCCTCATTTATCAGCCTGAAAACTGGGACGAGGTGCGCCTGGCCGCCTGGCTGTGTCGGAATCTGCCCGAGCCATCGCTGACCCATTCGAGCAAGCAGGCGTTCGTTGCCGCTTGGCTGCAAGAGCTGATGATACGCGATGGATTTAGCCTGGCCCGTGTCAACTTGCAGAAATTTCTGATCCGCAATCAGGTGGAGGCTCGAATCCGCGAACTGCGTAAACGGGCGGTCGGCCAGGCTTTCCAGCAAGCGCTATTTGGTGACGACGCAGCCGCACGCGTTGCAGTAACCGACCAGTATGCATTCGAGTTCCATGCGCAGGCATATGCGCCAAGCCGTGACTATGACTGGCGTTTCGGACATTTCGATTTCCGAAAGCATTTCTACGGGCGCATCGGGGACTTTGACAGCAAGGAGGAGTTCGAATGCGCCTGCAAGCTAGACACCTGGGCTCAGCAGGGGCGCATCAAATTTTGGGTGCGTAACCTCGTAAGGCGTGAAGGCAGCTCTTTCTTCCTGCAGAAAGCGGATGGGCGTTTCTATCCAGATTTCCTGTGTCAGCTACCTGACGTTGAAGGCTGCTCGGGACCGATTCTCATCGTGGAGTACAAGGGCGCAGATCGCTGGAGCAACGCAGAGGACGACCGCTTGATCGGAGGCTTGTGGGCCAACTTATCGGAAGGCACCTGTCGCTTTGTGATGGTCAAGGATAAGTGTTGGGAATGGATTGAGGAGTATTTGAAGTGAGGATCGGGTTGACCCCCCAACTTCGCAGCGCTTATTGGCGATGAGTAGCCTTACTCTTATTGCCTTGGGGGCACGTCGCAAAAACCTCTGCAGCGTCTGAAAAATTCCTGCAGAGCGTTTGTCTGACTAGCGTTCAAGAAAATTTTTAATCAAAGAAAAAGGACGAGAATACCAGCATGAGCAGCCAAGGACTGCTCATGCTAGTTTATACATGCTGGGCGGGTGTGGAAGGCTATAGCTCAGTGCTGCGCAGTGATGAGAGATCTGATCCACTTTAGCAAGCAGCCGAACAGGTCTATTGCTAAGGCGACCAAAGGAAAAGGGGGACTGATTTATTTTTCATACCGTATTCACTGAATTCCAGACACAAAAAAAGACGTCCAAAGACGTCTTTTTTCGTTGTTTTGGTGCCGGGGTAATCTGAACAGATCTTTTAACCTGCTGATTATAAAAGATTATTTACGGTTTTATTTTCTATTGGAATACCTTTTGGAATACCAACTGCGAATGTCCTTAGATTCCCGCCTTTACCTCGACAAATGCCCGATTCCATAGCTGTAATTCGGATTTCGCTTTTGAGCGCAACCAACGGCTTTTGAAAGCAATTGCTGACGCTTGTTCATGTCTTCATTCGCTCTGGCGAGTCAGCAGGTGCCTGATTGTCATCGCGTATGTGCTCCCTAGGATCAGGCAATCCTCAGCGCATTTAGGTCGCCGTTCGGATTGTGGTGATAAAGGGAGACTCGACCCTATCGAACGCTAAATGTACCTGCGCCTTGGCGCGGGTAACACCCACATAAAACAGGCGCGCGGCCTCCTCATATGCTTCGGGCGTCTTAACGTATTTGCTTGGGACCACGCCTTCTTCCAGCCCAAGCATGATCACTGCCTGAAACTCTAACCCTTTTGAGCTGTGAAGCGTCATAAGGTTAATTTGATCCGGGCTCTTTCCCTGATTACCAAAAATCTGGACAGTGAAGTCTTCAAGCTCCCCGCCATCAGCGGCAGCTTCAATAAGATCTTTAAGGTTATCGATCTCGTCGCTCAGGCCTGGCTCGCCGTGAAGCATGTCGTTCAGAACGGCCGTAGCTAAGGAGGTTAGCCATTCATGAAGCGACAAAGCGCCATCTCTTAACGCGAAGAGAGCTGAGATCAGGTGTTTGCGAGACTGGTGTAGCTGAGTCTCAGTGTTTCCGCCCCGTTGCAAGCGCCGCCAAGCTTTGAGCAAATGGGAAAGCTGTACCTCACCGGTTTCCCAGCCGCCGGCACACCATCGCGCGGCCTCGGTGAGCCACTCGGTTAAGCGTGTGCGTTTGATCGGTGATCCACTGTCTAGGCGGAAGTACCGCATTTGTAGGCGATCAGCTGCCTTGGCGATCTCAGTACCTTCAACCTTGCTCGGATAAAGCAAGGCAATGTCACCTGGGGACCAGGTGTCATTTGCGTCGAGCAGAGCTGCCACGAGCGTTTCGAGCGCATATTTCGCCTGACCGGCGAGGTCGCGTTCAAGCCTGTGAATAATAATCTCTCCTTGTCGGTCATCGTGAGACTGGAAATCCGCGCGGTCGGGAAAAAGCGACCTTGATGCTGTGATGATGCGATCGGCGCAGCGATAATTCAGCCTCAGGGTGACCGGCTCAATACGCGCGTCTTGCGCCAGGGCCTTTAGCAAAGCGGGGTTGGCACCGGTAAATCCATAGATCGACTGATCCGGATCACCTACAGCGATGATCCGAACGTTCGCATCCAGAAAGGCTCGAACAATGCGGTGCAGCGGTAGGCCAAGGTCTTGATACTCGTCTATCACCACAACTGGATATTTTGCCCGTATTGCACGGCGCACCCATTCGTGCTTCTCAACCAACTCTAGTCCAGCAAGCACAATACCGTCGAAATCGATCTGCCCTTTCGCCAAGAGCAGATCTTCATAGGCTTCGACAATTTGCGTTTCGTATGAAGACCATGCTTTCCACTCGGCCGAGTTACGATCTGGAATCGTCCGTCGTAACTTGTCACACGCCATACGGACGTAGCTCTTCGGATATCCCCTATGTAACGAGGCGTATGCCGTGTTGAAAATCCGAGTGGCTTCGGCAGGTGTCGCTACTGCCAATGGCTCTGGCACTGCCACACCTGCCAAGTTCGAGTACGGCAGTACGAGCTCTGTCAGACAGAATGAGTGCACCGTGGAGATGAGAATGCGATTGCCATCCTCAACTGCGAGCTTGTTCAACCTTGATCTCAACTCAGACGCACAGGCATTGCTGTACGTTATGCATGCGATGCGGTGTGGTCGATGCACCGTCTCTGCAAGCAGTCTGGCGATTTTCACTGTAATGGTTTTGGTCTTACCGCTGCCGGGGCCAGCCAGAATGACGCAGTTACCTGCCGACTCGTAGGCCGCCCATTGGTCATCATTGCCGCGTAGGTCGTCAGCAGCAGCCAGATACTCGGGTCTAGCAGCACTCATCGCAGCTTCTCCCTCATGTACTCCAAAGCATCTTTAATGTAGGTAGGGCACACATCGTCGTCTGCGGCTCGCAGCGTGGAAGCTAGCCGTTGGGCAAATCTCCCCTTGCCGATGGAGTCAATGTCTTTGAGAAATAGCTTTTCGTCCAAAGAATCAGGGTCTTCAGCCAAAGCTTTGAAGCGTGCGTGCATCTTCTTGTTAGCCGATAGCCCTTTGGCAGTCTTCTGGAAGTGCTCCTCGGCGCCGGCGTTGAAGACATCGACCTCAAAAGTAAATTCGTTTAGGAAGACTCCACGCGACGGCGCAAGCTTTAGCAAATTATTTCCTGTGAGATCGTCCCAAGTCTTTGGGGGAAGCAAAGCCCGCATGATTTGGTTTATCACGCGGCTTTTCCCGTAACTATCACTTATATGTTTGGCTTCCGGGTCGTCGTCTTCTTGGCTTACCTCCGAGCCTTTGGGGTCAAAGTCAGTAAGTATAGCGAACGGAATATCGAGTCCTTCGGGGGCCAGCAGCTTCACATAGGGCGCAAAATTGGTTCCGGCGATTGAACAAACAGTTATGCCCATGGCATCAAAATCGAACGACTTGTCGTAAAGACGTGCCATGGTTGGAAGGAGGAATTTTTCCGCATCACCCTCTACAAGAATTACGCCTTTCGAGAAGAATAGTTCACCGCGTGTGACGTCCAGGTATCGCTCCAGATCCTCCCGGTCAGCGACCTTGAGTTTGATTCCCGCAAGTGATCTTGCAACGGTATGTCCTTCCTTACGGATGCTTTGTAAAACGACCACGTTTGAGAGTGGAGCGACGCTCGCGACGTTCGGCGAGTGGGTCGTGAGCAGAATGCTGCGCAGCTCTGAACTGCGCTCATCCTCATCTCGCTCCTTCAGGTAGTTTCGGTAGATCAGGCGCTGCAGATGGGGGTGTAGGTGCGCCTCAGGTTCCTCAATCGCCAGGAACGTATGTTGCCGCTCCCCTTCTTCCACTAGGTACTGATGCTCCAAGTGTTTCAGCGCAAGGTACAGCACGTTGGCGGAGCCGAGACTTGCCTCCGCTACGCCTCGTTTGCCGCCGTCGATCATCATCTGCAGTGCACGGATTAAGCGCTCAGGATCTGTTGGGGCAAAGCCTAGAGCCGTCTCGATCGTATGCATCTCGCCAATCATTTCTGTGAGCTGGCCATTGACCTGCGTCACAACGTCAGCGAGTTCGGGCAAGGCTGCAATCCTGGATGTCGTTGCATGTACTTCGTCAGCAATCTCCTGGAGGTCATCCTCGTCGATGGTCTGCGCCGCCCGGTCCAGTAACGGCCGTAGCGGAGAGCGCGTCCAGCGAGCAAGGTCTGACTCAGCGTCTCGAAGTGCTGGGAACAGATCCATCGGCATCCAACGTCTCAACTCGTATCCAACCGAATTCTCAGGGCGATTGCCTCCGAAAAGGACGAACTCATAATCCGCCTCGCCGCGAGGGGCGCGATCAATGCCCATAATAGGTTGGAAGCGATACGTGACCTTTGCCACCATCGGTGCGGGGTTAACCAAATGGTCGGCAAGTACAGCAAGCAGCTCTACGCTGTCCTCGAATTCGCTGAACTCAACTGAGATTTCAATTACATCATCGTCCTTCAGCGGCCTGGGCAGACCATCCCAGAAATCATCAAGACGCAGCCGCCGCGCGGAGTCAGGTAGGGTAGGGTCCAGGATCATCCGTAGGGCGAAGAGCAGATTGGTCTTTCCCACCTTATTCTCGCCCAGTACCACCGCGTGCTGTCCCAAGTTCACGTCGAGGTGCTTGAAATTTCTGAAGTTCTTGATCGTAATTCGACTCAGCCGCATATAGCCCTTCCCTAGATTGCGAGTGCTAACGGGGATAACGGCTATCCCCGCGTACGGTTTTTGAGTTGTGCGTCGCACCTCTCGTAGTGGCACCATACTGGCGCGCTCTATCACGTTTGTCACCCGCAGTGTGGGATGCCTGTAACTCGGCATAGACTGGAAAGGTTGGGTAATCCAAGTCTTATAGAGCTAAAGAAGCACATAGCTATCTATAGCTCCTTAGAGCACTTAAACAAACGGGCGATCAAAAAAGGTGGTATTGCTCTAGCCGGGCGTTTCCCTCAAATCGTTAGGCAAAGTACTAAGTAATGAGTCGAGTGTTTTCGTCAGATAGAGTTATCGCTTCAGTAATGGATAAACTTAAAAGAGTGGTGCTGTTTTTTAGTCATAAATTTTTAAGTAGTTGTGAAGTTCTGATTCGTTCTGGTATGTGGTCATTTTTTTCTGTCTCCATTTCTATCAAGATTTCTAAAATTCTTGCTCGGCTTACTTCATGGTGGCTTGCCAGTTTTTCGAGGCTTTCAATTGCCTTGTCTGAAAGAACAAAGTTGTACTGAGCCTTTCCTTTTAGATTTTCTCTGTATTTTTTTTGAGTCCATCCTTTTTTGATTTTTCCTATATAAAGTTCTTTTTGTTCTTGTGAGTAGTTCGCCCTGTCAAAAAAAATCAAAAGGTCTTCGAATTTTTCGAATGGTGTGAATCCAAGTGTGGCGGCGAAGAGATTTTTTGTTAGCCAGTCCCAAGCGAATTGGCTTTTCTGGTCGTCACCTTTAAACCAGGCATACATTTTGTCGTTTGTTTTGTGTCTTTTCCATCGCTGTTCAAGATGTCTTAGTAGTGTTGTTTTTTGAGTTATATCTTTTTGCCATACGTCGAGGATCGCTAAAGGAAGGTCTTTCCCTGAGAGGTAAAAGTAGTAATTAAGTTGGCTGTGTTCGGTTGAGATTTGTATTTCTCTTGTCGCCCACTCTGTTGCACGACGGTCTTCTATTATCCATTCAATATCTTTCTTGTGGACGAGTTGCTTCTGTCTTTCTTTCAGTAGCTCGCCGACTCTCCATGGTCTAGTTTTTAAGTAACTGGCCATTTTTTCTCTCATGCCAGTATCAAAGTAGTCATTTGGATTAAATGTGGTTTCAAAGAATGAAAGTGTGTACCACAGCCATATATCGTGGCGTTCACTGTATTCCGTCTCACCAAGAACTTGAGAAAGATCGTCTTCGATGTGTAGTGCCACTATAGAGTCCTTCTAGCGTAAATTAAGTAAGAATGTAGGTGTACTCTAACATTGTACAAGTGTCAATCAAGAGTGTCTCTAGTAGATAGGATGCAACGGTTATTAAGTGTTTACTGGGGTGATGAGCCTTTTTATGCGGCGATCTGGCGAAGTGGAGCAACCTCCATTTCACAAGCAATTTTTGCGTTTGATTGCCATTAGGTGTGCTGCTTTGCCAAGGTTGCCTCGCCAGGTTCTTCCTTTGGGTGAGGGGTAGAGTCTGTAGCACGTTAATTTTTACTGGGCTTGCCAATCCTCTGGACGAATACAGGAGCTGCGTTCATGAGGATAATTCGGTTGAAAGAGGTCATGGATCTAACTGGCCTTGCTAGATCTACGATTTACAAGTTTATTTCGGGAGATTTATTTCCCAAACCTATTTCCTTGGGGGACCGTTGTGTGGGTTGGCTGGAAAGTGAAGTTCACGATTGGATACTAAGTAAAGTTAAAGAGCGGGATCGGTTGGTGGAGAATGATGCTTGAGGATCTGCTGCGTTTGCCTTTCACTGGATAGGTTCTAGTTAATACCATGAAGGAACTATCCTTCATGGTGTTTTTCCAGAGTTGTTGTTTCTCTGTAATTTATCTTTTTTAACAGGGTTTGCGAGTGTTTTGTCTGGTGTTGTATCGTTAGAAAGTTTCGGTATTGGTACTATGCTTATACAGTTTCTCTATTGTGAGTTTGGCTTGTCTGTACTGATTAGGTGTAGGGGTGTGTCGGAAGGAATGTAGGCACTCTAAGCAGAGCAGTACTGTGCTCTGCATTCTTAGGTGTAAGTAAAAATGTACTAGTGGGCCTGACTATATGAAACTAAATACTCGGAGCTCCATCATGGCTAGATATCCAGGCAACACGAATTTAACCCTTCACTACGAAGGTTCTTATCAAGGCTTGACCGTGCAAGTGGATAAGGGGCCTTTCATCCAAGAGTACCTAAACCGTCTTCATCAGACGGTATCTCGAGCGCTTAATCAGTACCCTCGTGTGTTCGCATTCAGGTTTGACCTGCGGCTACCAGCTAACAGTCAATTGCCCGATTACGCTTTCACGAACGAAGTTATTGACCGCTTCATCGAATCCTTTAAAGCCAAAATCAAGCACAATCGCCAAATGGCGAAACTTGTGAATAAGTACGCTCACGACACCAAGGTGCGTTACGTCTGGGCTAGGGAACAAGGGCAGCACGCGCGACCACATCATCACTTTGCGATCTTGCTGAACTACGATGCATTCAATGCGCTGGGTAAGCTCGAATCAGGCAGAGACAACATGTTTAATCGCTTGGAAGGAGCGTGGGCAAGCGCTTTAGGGTTATCAGTAGAGGCTGTCAGGGGATTGGTCGAGATTCCACAAAATCCTTACTATCACTTGTATCGCGACGAGATAGCCGGACAGGCAGCCTTCTTCCATCGTGCGAGCTACCTGTGTAAGTCGAGCACGAAGGTTTTTGGGGATGGTTCCCATGGTTTCGGGTGCAGCAGAACCTGAGCACAACGCTGAATCACGACAAAAAAATAGAAGGACACCGTGCCGACGACCACCCTGGCAATGCCAAAGGCGGTCCATCGGACGGTGTGTACATTGGAGTTAAAGGTAACCTCGTTCAGCCAGCGATACGCAGCCTTCATGACCTACAACGATGTGATCCAACGTCTGGGTGCCAATCATGCTGAGGGCATTCTTGAGCGCCTGGGTTAGCGTGCGATCAGCTTGGCTGGGTTCAGGGTCGCCGGATGGATGGTTATGTACCAAAATCACCGCTGCCGCATTGTGCTCCAACGCAATCTTGACCACTTCTCGCGGGTAGACTCTGGCGCCATCCAGTGTGCCTCTGAATAGCTCCCTGAAGGCAATCACTCGATGTTTGCTGTCGAGCAGTAGTAGCGCAAAGACCTCGTGCTCGTGGTACTGCAGCAGTGTTTGCAGGTGGCTAAAAACCTGCTTTGGCTCCGTTAATGCCCGGCCTTTAGACAGACGGCTCATTGCCAATTGTTGTGCCATCTGCAGGATGTCAGCCTCGGTAACCGGGGATTCCATGACATAGGTACCGATTGTTTCACCGGCTATCAGCTTGTGATATTTCATTCGGGTATTCCTGAGCGAATAGGGAAGAACGCAGAAGAGTTGATGGCTACTGAACCGAAGACCTGCTTTTGTGCTGCGAGGCTCGCGATTCCAGCTTCTGGGCAAGTGAGGGTTTGGCAGGCGCTGCCGGTGGAGGGGGGGTGAGTTCTATACGGCTGGGCTGATCTTCAATGACAGGGAAGAACTCCTCGACGATGGCACCTGTGTCCTCCACGGTGTCCTCAAAGGCCCCATTGTTAAAACCCTGCCGTGCCGCTTGATCCAAGGCGCTCTGGTCAAAGCCTGCGGCTTGACGGGTCTCCTCCAATTGCTTGGCTGCAAGTAAGGCATCCTCCATGCCCAGACCGCTGCGTACCGTGATGTCTACGTAGAAAATCGGTACACCGTGGCTTTGGCGAGTGGACTTACCGCGAAGACGCAACTCCAGCGGCAAGCAGGCCAGTCGATCGCCGGAGATGGCTTGCAGATAATGCAGTCGCGCTGCGAGGGTGCGGATGCTGTTGTAGCCGGTAGTGCGAAAGACAAAGCTGCCAAGTGGATCGTCATCGCCAATCACCACGTTGAGCCGGCCGTAAGGTTTGCAGGCACTGCCTTGGGCCAGTGAACAGCCATCCGGGGAAGGGCAGGGCAACGACTGAATGCCATCCTTGGTCAGACGCTTGCAGGTCTCACCATTGCCGACGCACAGCGGGCGACCAGTGTTGCGGTCGAACAGGCTGTAGTCGGCTCGAAAGTTGAGGTCCGGCTCGTTGAACAGCAGCCGGATCGGAATGCTGCGCAGTTTGCCGTCCTGGCCATTACGCAGCTCCTCATTGAGGGGGTGCAGCAGCCAGCCGTCACGGCTCTGTACTTGGGAGGTAAGGGTGAATTGATCGTCCTTTTCCGGTAGACGCTTGCCGTTCTTTTCGACGAGCTTGCCAATGGATATTCGGCCCAAAATCGGCGGAGTGATGGCTAAACCTTTGAGCATGGGAGTTCTCCTGTATCTGAAATAAAAATGCCACCGAGACCGCGTAAACGGCCAGGGTGGCGTTGGAGAGAAAGGGCATGGGAATAAGGGAAGCGCGAGCGAGCGTTCAGGCCAGCAGAAAACGTCGACTGCCGGTTTTTGTGGTCGAGTAGCGTACTTGCAGGTGGGGTTTTTCTTTCAGCAGGCGGGGGATATCCAGGGCCGTGCTGTCTTTGGCTTTCTTCCACGTGATGCTGCCGGTCGCGAAGGTCGCCCGACTGGCATCGCCCATGGCCTGTTGCAACGTTTGCTTGAGCTGAGCTTCCTGCTTCTCCTGCAGAGCAATCGACTTGCGCACGTTCTGCAGTTCGGTAAAGGCCGTGCAGAGCAGTGTGTCGTGGCTAAAATCCAGGATTTGTCCATTGTCATGCGGATACAGACAGCGCAAAGCTTGCTCCGCCGAGGCAGAACCGTCTGCTGGCGGCGGGGTGTCACTGACGACGTAATCCCAGAAGAGCCGTTCCAGGTCAATCAACCGAGCTATCAGTGACTCATCGCGTTCAATGCGATGAATTTCCAGATGCTGACCTCCGAGCAGTACCGCCACATCCGCCGCCTGCTTGCCAGTCACGGCCAACTGGTGAATGACCTGCAACTGCACATACTCGGGCACGCCTTCTTTCCAGAGAAGTGCGCCGTTTATGCCGGCGGTTTTGCATTCGAGAATCTGCACTTCTGACGCACCGATAACCTCACGGTCGATATTGGCCAGCATCCAGGCCAGTTTGGGATCAGGATGCTGCAGAACCGCATTGACCCGGCGGACCCGATGACCGCTGCGCCGGGTGTAGTGGGATGCGACAATCGGCTCCAGGATGTTGCCCCAGTACGCGGGGTTTTCCTCATCCTGCGGATCGATCATGGGCAGTAAAGTGTCACGCCCGGTTTTTTCCATCCAGAGTTCCAGCTGTGATTTATAAGGGTTCAGGCCCACAGCGGCGGCGGCATCCGAACTGCCGATGCCTTGCTTGCGCACGGTCAACCAGTCCTCACGCGGCAGTTGTTTGGTGCCGACCAAGCGTAAGGCAGGACGGGGTTTAGTTCTGAGATTTAGTAGGGATTGAGTGCTCATAATCATTTCCTTGAGGCATAAAAAACGCCCAACCAGCACGAAGCTGATCAGGCGTTTAGGGAGTGGAAGAACAGAATGGGGAAGGGGTTTATGAGGACAGTGAAAACTAGGCCTAAGCTGCAAGTTGTAGCGCCGCCTCCAGCGCCCGTTGCTTGAGCTGTGCTCCTTGCCCGAACCAGGCAGAGTCCATACGGTACTCGATGCTTCTCGCACGGCGTTCGTGGTCGACGTACTCCGTCACGGCGTTGAGCAGGCCCCAGGCGGTTCCTTGAGCTGACTCCAGGGTTGACCCGCGACCCTGACCTTCATACAGGCATTGCACCTTGCGTAGTGCCCGCTCGTTGGGAAGTACTGCCGGTAGTGGCATGTTCGGATTGGCATCACACAGCACGTTCATGAAGAATCCCATGGCTTCATGCCACTGAACTTTGCGTTCAGATAGCATTCGCATCCGGTGCATGAAGTTGTCCCATTGCGAGACAGCGATACCGAGTTGCTTTTTTACTGCCTGTGGATCGAAGCGCGTGCTGTGCGGCACCTTGATCGCTTTGCACGAACCGTCCAGCGCAATAGTCAACGTGTTATTGCAAACTACCCGCACAGTTGTAGGTGTGGCCGTGGTAGCCAAGGTACCGTCACAGGAGGTGGCCAGCAGGAGATAACCATTGACCTGATCGTTGCCTTTCAAGGTCGTTCCTTGGCCAGTGCGGGCCAGCGCCCAAAACTTGCGACCGCCTTTGAGTACGCCGGCCGTTTCCAGCTCGTAACCCGATACTTCAGTGAGGTCCCGATAGAACTCCAAGACCTCGCGCGGCTGCACGACCTGGTAGCGCTGAGAAACCACGGACAACGGGGCCTTAGTATCGGAGCGGTAGAGAACCTTCTGGTCAGGGAAGGTGTGAATTGAGCCAAGTGCACCGATGCTATCGGATTTGAAATGCACCGGGCTGTCCTGGATCTTCCAGTCCATACCCGCTTCGCGCTGCCAGATTTCGATGGGTTGTTTCGGAGAAAGGCGACTACCCAGACCGTGCCAGGGAGTTGCGCCAACATAAGCCATTTGTTCAATGAGATGAGCCATGGGAATAGGTCCTTTGACAAAGGGGAAGCCCCTGTTTGCATGAGAAACAGGGGCTGACTCGATGATTTAGCGATTAGCGCTGAAGCTGTAACCGCACTCTAGGCATTGATAGTTATTCAGTACCTTGTCATCGATCTGTTCACCGAGCGTGGCCCCGGCGATACCGCCAGCGACCCCTCCAAACAACCCCCCTAAAATCGCCCCAGCGACGCTCCCGATCGCGATGCCTATTGGGCCTCCGGCGACACCTAAAACAGCTCCAGCTTCGGCGCCGGACAGAGCGCCAGCTGTACCACTGGCGGCGCCGCCTGCGGCACCGATCAAACCGCCTGCTTGTTTCCCAATATTTTTCGTGACGATGCGTCCAGAGTTACAACTTGGGCAAGGGCTATACATACGCAGATCCTCTCAAATGATGAGCGTGCTAAGCGAAGTGCAGGCACGCCAAAATCCCAACTGCAGTCGATACAGGCGGGCGTTCATAGAGGTGATATAGGTCTGAAATATTTTTGATTATCCACGGGCGCACAGCCAATGGTCATACAGAATGGACGGTGGAAAGGCACTGGGCTGACCTGCGCGGCCTGGCAAGATCAGCAGTTGAACAGTGCGACACTCGAGCAGGAGGGAGTATGAGGCAAACCCGCCCTACAACTGACCGACTATCGGGTCTCTCGGACCAGAAATCCATTGATAGCGCCCAGCGTTACGACAGTAAAGACTCAGGCTAAGGTGCTGGCATATGGGCATGATTTTCTAGCATTTGTCCATGGGAAGTTCTTGATTCGCCGTAGTGAAACTACAGCGCTCCCACCCCGAATTTGTTGTGCCCCGAAAAATGTGCCGAGCGAGGTACTGTCATTGATCGCCAGCGGGATTGGCGATTGACGCATCAATGTGAGCGTGTCGGTCGTCCTGAAAATCCAAACCCATGGTCTGCGGGTATTTGGATTTTAGTTTACTGAGCTGAAACGACGACGGTACTCAGTTGGCGTGAGGCCAACGACTTTTCGGAACCGCGACCGGAAGGTCACCGCAGACCCGAATCCGGAAAGAAATGCCGTTTGATCAATCGATATCTCGCTCTCCTCAAGCAATGCACGCGCTCGATCAATACGAGCGGTCAGAAG
Organism: Pseudomonas sp. FDAARGOS_380; assembly: GCF_002591235.1. NCBI lineage: Bacteria > Pseudomonadati > Pseudomonadota > Gammaproteobacteria > Pseudomonadales > Pseudomonadaceae > Pseudomonas > Pseudomonas sp. FDAARGOS_380. The sequence continues at coordinate 2,831,985 of NZ_CP023969.1, forward strand.
CCACTGTAAAGGAGTAGTACCAGTCTGTTCTTGAAATCGCCGAGCGAAGGTGCGGGAGCTCATGTTGGCGCGAGCCGCAAGACTATCGACCGTGTGCGAACTGTTCAAATTGTCCCGTATCCATTCGATCAACGGCGCCAAGCTCGTAGGAGAGCCTGGAAGCTCCTGACGAATAAACTGGGCCTGACCACCATCACGGTACAGAGGCGCGACCGCTAGACGGGCAGTATTTGCCGCAACAGACTGACCATAATCGCGTCGCACGAGATGCAAACACATATCCAATCCTGCTGACGCACCCGCCGAAGTCACGATGCTACCTTCATCAACGAATAGAACATTAGGTTCTACTGTTATCTCTGGGTAAAGCCTGGCCAAGTCCTCGGCGAAGCGCCAATGCGTCGTGACGCGCTTTCCGCTTAGAAGACCGCTCGCGGCAAGGATAAAAACTCCTGTGCAGATTGACGCTAATCTTGCACTACGAGCATGTGCCTGGCGAAGAGCAATTCTTACCGCCTCTGGAACCTCTCCAAACGGGTCTTCACACCCGGGAATGACAATGGTGTGGGCCAGCTCAAGACGGTCGAGGCCGTACCGCACATGCATATCAAAACCAGTGGCCCGAATTGTCCGCTCGGGTGCGCACACCTCCACCTCGTAAGCTTTGCTCCCATCAACCTGAGAAGCCAAAGCGAAAACCTGATAAGCGATACCAAAGTCCAACGGCACCACGTCATTCAATACCAGAACCGCAATTTTATGCACGGCGTCGACCTCCGCTCTCACAATCAAAATAACTGGCAGAAAACGATCGCTTGATGTCATTTAAGCCACTCACGTGCAGCGTCCGGCAGGAATACTCTTTCAGTCAAGTACGAAGAGAGGAGACGGTAATGTCTGATGATATGAGCAATGAGAGTGAAGGCCGCCAACTGCAGATTGGCATGGTGATTTTTCCTGGTTTCACTCTGCAGGACTTGGCCGGCCCACAGACGGCATTCGGCCTTCATGCCAAAACCCACATAATCTGGAAGACCCTGGAGCCCGTTCCCACGGATATGGGCGTCACCATGAACCCCACGATCACGATTGATGACGTTCCAGATAACCTGGACGTGCTGTTTGTCGCAGGTGGCGGAGGAACGCCTGAAATCATGAAGGACCAGGAGCTGCTCGATTTTATTGCTCGCGCAGGCAAGACTGCCACCTATGTAACCGCTGTATGCACAGGCTCTGTACTTCTTGCTATGGCGGGACTATTGGAGGGCTACCGTGCAGCGACCTATTGGCCTTTCTACGAACCCCTTATCGCACTGGGTATCGAACCGAGCTACGAACGGGTATGCGTCGACAGGAACCGAATCACAGGTGGCGGTGTAACGGCAGGTATCGACTTTGCGCTGAAGGTCATCGGCGAGCTTAAAGGCCAGGATGCGGCAGAGTTTACTCAGCTTGTGCTCGAGTACGACCCGCAGCCGACAATGAACTCGGGGAATCCACGTACCGCGCGGCCGGAGATCGTCGCACAGATAAAGGGGCTGTGGGGGAGAACTGACGAGGCTGTGAGAGTCGCGAATGAGCATATGAAGCGTCGAGCGCAGTTATCAAAACTAGCTCCCGCGTGATCGTTGCTCTGTAACATTGTTCTCGGCGAACCTTGATCAGTCATTTCTGCGCCATGCCGCGGGGTCGCTCTAGGGTCAGTTCCTAAGCTGGCGTCAAGTTCAAGCACATAGCCCCGCGCGTACCTACGCACGGGGGGTTTACGTTTAGAGTTGGCTCATTAGTGGCCCACTTGTAAGCACCCACGTGAATGCCATCTTTACAATCCTTCGCACGTTTCGGCTCCTTTTGAATGAATGGATTCAGCATTCTCAAGAGCCATAAGTCAGCGGGTGCATCCAGGATGAGTTCGGCTTCGCTATGTACCGCTATTGATTATCGAGCACTCAACACTCAACCGATTCTCGCGGCGGACATACTGCGGTGAATATCCATGCAGTCGAACGAACGCCCTACGCATTCGTTCTGGGTCAGTAAAACCGACCGCCTGAGCAATCTGCTCGATCGGCTCGCTGCCTTCTTGCAGACGTAAACACGCCGCTTCGACGCGCAAGCGTTCCACTGCTTTAGCTGGTGTTTCACCTGTCTCTCGGCGGAACGCTCGTCCGAATTGTCGCAGGCTCAATCTCGCCGCATCGGCGAGTCTCTCAATGGGCAACTCCTCGGCCAGATGCTCTCTCGCGAATTTCAGCGCAATACGGATGCGATCTGACTCTGGCTCCATTTGTGACATCGCGGAAAACTGTGACTGGCCACCAGGCCGTCGATATGGAACGACCAGCAATCTGGAGACATCGCGCGCTACATTCACGCCCATATCTTTCTCAATCAGGGCGAGGGCCAGATCGATCCCGGAAGCGATGCCGGCCGACGTCCAGATGTGCCCGTCCTCAATAAAAATATTGTCCCCCTCAACCTTGATGCGGGGAAAACGCGATTGCAGTAGTGCGGTGTGATTCCAGTGCGTCGTGGCCCGCCGATCGTTCAACAGCCCGATTTCCGCAAGCAAGAACGCCCCGGTGCACACGCTGGCGACTCGCGAAGCGTTGACGATCAATTGCCTTGCTGCGGCGAGATTCTCTGCTGTCAGCATTGGCTCGACTTCGCCACCCACAAAAATCACGGTGTCAAAGGTGTGCTGGCAAACTGGAGTAGTTTCGACCGGAAGGCCTGAATTACCAATAACCGATCCTCCGGAGTGCGATACGACACGAAGCTCATACGGCTTATGACCAACAGCCGTCGCCACTTGATTGAATGCAGACAGTGGCCCAGCAAGATCGAGGGCATCATGACCAGGGCAGACAAAAAATCCAATTCGGTACATCGCAGCTCAGCTCCAGCGTTTTAAGTCTCAGATTAACGGGAACCCTAGTGTAATACCACGGAGCCTGGCGCCCTTCATGGCTTTTAGTAGCGAGATTTATTGGCTTAAAGTGAGGGATAAACGTCGTTTTCGTTTCCTATACTCCTACGTAAAGTTGGTGACACGCACACCATGAGCGACGGTTGTAATGCTCGCTTTTACAGGTTCGCAGGCGGCGCAGTAGAGCACTAAGAATCACCAATGTTTTAGTCCAATGCTTGTAACGCAACGGCTTGAGTACGCTTACTCAGGAGTGGGCCCGCTACGTATGAATGCATCGTCTCCAAGCCAGGGGAGGAGCACTCGTTGTAGCAAACATTTTGGTGATCGCGGTACGTGACTCTGCGAGGCCCATAAACACGCACATTTCGCTAGGCAGCTACGAGGGTTCAACATGACTTTGCATATAAAACCAGTCGCCACGACTGAATACGACGATGTAATTCAGGCAGCTCAAGCTTATATTGACGGTTATCGCTCTGGGGACATCGCTGGAATTGAGAAAGCCTTCCACGAAGACGCGATAATGTGGGGCTACACCGGCGATGAGCTGCTTCAAGGTCCAGCTGTTCCTGTATTTGCTAGTTTCTTCAAAGCACTGGGCGCTTCGCCGAACACCCGCAGTCGCCTGGATATCTTGGCTATCGCACCCACGGCTGCAGTTGTCCGAGTGGACATGGAGAATGACGTTTTGGGCGCGAGCTTCCACGACTTTCTTTCGCTGCTCAAGATCGACGGTCAGTGGAAAATAATCTCGAAGATATTCCAACGATACGCCTAAGCAAGCGACGGAGCCGCATCGGATAAATTTAGCCCGTCAGATGCAAGATCCTCTTCCTCTAAGCCGATGCTAAAAGGCTTGAACGCGCTAACCTGAGGTGCATCGCAACCAGACAAGGGTCGCGCGCGAGGTCACCTGAGATAAGCCAGCAATTTTTTGTTGTGTTACACGCACGAAGGTAGCTAAGGCAAAAAAACTCTTTGCCTTAGCTTCATGCCGAATCTACTCGATAAACGCGGCCAGCGAATCCGACAACGTGGCTGGCGGCGTCGCCCAGTTTAAACGCTCGTCACGGTCAGCCACTTTTATCTACTGGCGCTCATCGTTGAAACTATCGATTCATTTTGCGTCATCAGCCATATTTAAAGCTCGCGCGGTGGCCTCAACCTTGATCGATTCCTTCTCGCCCTTGGCATTCTCTACCGTAAGATTCACAAGCACCTGGTCACCTTCTTTTACCTGTTTCACCAGGTCAATAAGCATAATGTGATAGCTGTGGGGATCCAGGATGACTGCTTTGCCAGCAGGCAAGGCGACGAACTCTACTGGTTGCATGCGCATCACGTCGTTCTTGATTGTCGACTGGTGAACTTGCACGATTTTCGCCACCGGTGACTGGGCACTGAGCAGCTTGCTGTCGCTGCTTGCAGTTATCGTCATGAACGCACCAGTCGCTTGTTGTCCTGGCACTGTCGCGCGAACCCATGCGCCCTCTATCTGCGTTTGGGCTGAAACCTGGAAAGCCAGCCCTAGTAGAGAAAACCCAAGTACCATCTGTTTAACGTGTTGATTTATATTGGTAAAATCTGGACCTGAATACATTAGCAAATCTCCATGAGTGTAATCAGATCTTCTGCACATTGTTGTGCCGAAAGTGCTTGAGAAAATCCAAGGCGTAGCGTTCCTTGGTAGTCATACACATAGCTTGTCGATGAATGAGTAAGTGTATATGTTGACCCAATCGGTACTTTCTCGTAAAACACGCCAAACTCTTTGGCTGTAGCCGCTGTTTCTTCTAGCGTTCCGTAAAGAGCGATAAATGACGGATCAAAAGTTTTTACATAGGCGTCTAGGACGGCTGGTGAATCCCGCTCGGGATCGAGCGTAATAAAGATAACCTGAAGAAAGTAGCCGTCCTTATCCATCATTTTTTTGATTTTAACTGCACGAGCCAAGGCGGTGGGGCAGACTGCCGGACATTGAGTGAATCCAAAAAAAATCATGGGCATCACGCCTCGATAGCTTGAAAGCGTTCTTACCTCGCCGTCGGTGTCTTTTAGCCGGAATGTGCGCCCAAGAATTTTATTGCTTAAGTCTTTGCCGTATTTGTACGATAGCTCACCTCGGGTATCGCATCCTGCCAGCATGCCGATACCTAGAAGTCCCATACCTGAAATTACCTTACGGCGAGTCAACAAAACGCTCATTGATTCAAGCCTCTTTATACGAAAAAACCAAAAATTGGATTAGCAAGTCTTCTTTGAATTATTACTTCATACATTGATCATGTGCTGCCGATGGATAAATACATCGGTTCAGGTCGAGCTGATCACTAGTGCGATTGAATTGAGGGTGTTGTCTCTAATGCTTTTGACGGCGCCTCAACTGTAAAACGTGGTTCGTCTAACCAGGCGTTCGCGAAAAGAAGATTTAAGTTCCCCGGCCACCCAACTAGAATGACTGCTGGAAATCAGCCCGAACTACCAAGTTCTTTAGCCCCGTAATGGCGTTCAGTCTTACTAGCAAGGTGCCTGGGGTAACTAGTCAGAGAGTCTGTAGGTAGATAAATCAGGACTACGCGTTTACGCCCCCGTCCACGCTTAACCCGGTGCCGGTGATGTGTTTAGCGCTTGGGCTTGCGATGAACGCGACCGCCACTGCGACATCCTTCCCAGTACCGTATCGGCCTAATGCTGAATGAGCCCTCATCGCATCGGCACCATCACCATCGGCTGGGTTCATATCAGTGTCCGTAGGTCCAGGATGCACAGTATTAACGGTGATGCCACGCGGTCCTAGCTCACGAGCAAGTCCTCGTGTAAAGGAAAGTAGGGAGGACTTGGACATGGAATAGACTGTGACCGATTCGAAGGCCACACGCTCCGCCAGACAGGAACCGATATTGATGATTCTTCCGCCCTCTCCAAGATAGGTAATGGCTGCTTGAGAAGCCAAGATCACTGCTCTAATGTTTACGGCGATGATCTGGTCTATCTGATCCAGCGGCATTGTCTCTAGCGGGCAAATAAAAGCGACGCCCGCATTGTTTACTAGTATGTCCAACCCTCCTAAAAGCCTAGCTGCCTCATGTACAGAACGCGTAGCTGCTTGGGGATCCGCACTATCGGCCTGGATAGGGAAGGCTTTAACACCCAATCCCTCAATTTCTCTGGCCAGTTCCTCCGCCGCATCCCCAGAGCGAACATAGCTGAAAGCAATATCAGCTCCTTTTTCTGCCAACTCGATAGCGATAGCTGCGCCAATACCACGTGCAGCGCCAGTGATGAATGCACGTTTGCCTGAAAGTTCTTTCATGACTGTCCCATTAGTAGATTTGAGATTTACCGCGACCATTCGGGGTCACTAAACCCAGAAGCTGAAGCTTAAGCGTCACTAGCGCTTTGCAAAACGACTTAGTCCCCTCGATTTACGCCATACGGTTTAGTCGAACTTGTTTCCCCTTCCGAAATTAGAATCTACTGATGAGGCGGCTTTAAGAGGAATAGACTTTCGGTACAGCGCTCAAATACGCCGTTGCAACGGGGATTGCGCCGAGCGCAATGAACCCTGAGCGGGCAGTTAAGACACTTCAGCCTCAACCGTAACCTCATAAGCGCTAACACCCTGATGTGCGGCCAGCCGTCTGATGCTTTGAGGAGGGTGCCCGATAACTCTGATGAAGGCTCTGCGCATCCGCTCCGGATCCTTGAAGCCAACCGAGTGTGCTATCAGTTCGATCGGTTCCGCCCCACGTTCAACGCGCAGCCTCGCGACCTCGACACGCAAACGCTCCACAGCTTTAGCGGGTGTTTCCCCCGTTTCCAGCAGAAAGGCTCGACCAAATTGGCGCAAGCTGAGGCAAGCAATTGATGCCAAATGCTCTGTTGATAGCTGTTCGTTTAGATGCTCTCGCATGTAGGAAAGCACCTCCCTCATGCGATCCGTCGTCGGCTCCATATCGGCCATGGCTGAAAATTGTGACTGCCCTCCTGGCCGACGGTGGTACACGACCATGGCGCGGGCGACCTCATGGGAAACAGCATTTCCCAGATCTTCCTCAATCATGGCCAGCGCCAGATCGATTCCCGCAGAGATGCCAGCAGACGTCCAGATGCCACCATCCTTCGTAAATATATGATTGGGCTGTACCCGCACCTTCGGAAAATTGCGTTGCAGTCGCGCGGTCTGCCTCCAGTGTGTAGTAGCCCTGCGACCGTCTAACAGGCCCGCCGAAGCCAATAGAAAAGCCCCGGTGCAAACACTCGCAACTCGCCTAGTACCTTTCGCGGCCGCATTAGCGAGGTGGTCCGACACCATGGGGAGGTCATAGGGTTTGGAAAAAGCCTTACCGCCGACCACTATCAACGTATCGTACGGGCTTGATCTGATCTTCTGACTCCTTACTTCTAGACCAGACGAACTCATCACAGGACCGCCCGACAACGAAACCACCGAACAGCAGTAGGGATCTGGTACCCCAATCTCTTTAGCGATCTCAAAGGCCGCCAGCGGACCGCTGAGATCCAGAATCTGAAACTCGGGAAAGACCAGGAAAGCGATGTCACGCATGGAATTACCTTCTTAAAAAATCATAGATCCTGCTCGGAATTACTGTTCCCCGCCAGCGTCCTATTGGCCGATTTTCGTAACGCTGGCCCCAAATCATCCTCTAAAAATTTTATGGCGAAAAGAGCAAAAAACCCTCAAAAAACGTCATCGTTTTTGTTCGCCTCTCAGTCCCGCTTCGCTATCAGCCTTCCTGTTTGTGACACCAGCTCCTAATGTAATCCGACGACCAAAAAGGAGGGAACTAAGTCCTTTCTCCCGCCATAAGTGACGTAGAGAATGCTCCAGTTTCTCAACAGGAGAGTCGTCATGGTTGTAAGGGCAGACAGCTCGAACCGTCTTGACTGGAGGCGGACACAATGAGCACATCAAAATTATCGGAAGACATTTCAGCGTTAGAAAAGTCATCAAGCCCGTCGAATGTGGCTGTGCTGGCAATAGCCCAGGGTTTGTTCACGGCAGCCATCGCAATCGATCTCACGTTGACCGGTTTAACGGGATATCAGCTCGCACCCGATAAATCGCTTGCGACTCTACCCTTTGCACTCATCACCGTAGCAGGCGCGATTGCGACATATTTCGCCTCTACTCTGATGCAGAAAATAGGTAGGCGGCGTGGATTTGTACTAGGTGCCCTCACCGGCGCGATAGGCGGATTGATTTCCGTATGGGCAGTTTTCCTAAACTCTTTCTGGCTGTTTTGCATGGGGACAGCCGCCGTAGGTATTTTTCAAGCGTTTGCCCAGTATTACCGATTGGCTGCGACAGATTCGGAACCTGACAATCGCAAAGCGCGCGCGATCTCGTTGGTGCTTGCGGGCGGAGTGATCGCCGCTTTTCTTGGGCCTTTGTTGGCGAGTTGGAGCACAGATTTGTTCCCAGTCCTATTCGCCGGCTCGTACTTGATGGTATGCCTGCTGGGCCTTGCCTCCGCAGCATTACTTTGGCTGGGTTACCAAGATGCACTTCCAGAACCATTGGAACTGCATGACCACGAACAGCCGCCACGCAAATTACTCACAATATTCAAGCAACCTATTTCACTAGCGGCACTCTCGAATAACGTTATTGGCGGCGTGGTGATGATGTTCATCATGACCGCGACACCGCTGGCTGCTGTCGCCAGCAATCACTCCATAAATGATGGCGCCAGCATTATTCAATGGCATTTAGTGGGTATGTACGCGCCGTCACTATTCGCTGGGCGCCTGATTGCCCTATTCGGATTGCCTCCGATTTTATTCCTGGGAATGGCACTAAGTGCAGCTTGCGGATTGATTGCACAGTTTTCGGACAGCTTGACCGCGTTCTATATCGCGCTTCTTTTTTTAGGCGTCGGGTGGAATTTTATGTTTGTTGGTGGCACAACCTTATTGACTTCCTCCTACCACCCCTCCGAAAAGTCCAGGGTGCAGGGAGTGGCAGAGTTTATTCAATATACATTCACTGCATTTTCCACTTTGGCCGCCGGCCCCATATTGCAATTACTTGGCTGGAAGGGCATGAATAATATTGTTTTTCCGCTAATCGCGGTATCCGCGGTTATTACCTTAAGGTGGATGCGTGCCGACCGCAGAACAAAAATCGCCAATGGCGAACGCGTTCTAGACAATGAAAACAGGTCGATAACGTGATTTTTCACGCATGCCGTGCACTGTAAAAAAAGTCGCGGTGTTGCTGGAGAAGCAAAAACCTTGGCTTCCAAGAAGCGCCATTTCATATTTCATGCGAATTAGCCATCGGAAGTTGGCATTCACACAACAGTCAAGCTAGAACAGGAATAACTTCGGAGTAATTATGAGCGCTAATTCCAAACCCCGCATTAGGCTGGCACTTTGTTCGGCAGGCATGCTTTGTATTTCCGGAGTCATTGCCTTTAGTGTGGTCGATAGCTCAGAGAAAGCTGTAGCACAGGAAGGCCCGCTCCCAATCCAAGAGGTAGATGTCGCGGTCGTTAAAAGAGAAACCGTTACCGACTGGCAAATCTATTCTGGCCGATTAGCAGCGGTGGAAAAAGTTGAGGTTAGGCCGCTGGTGGCAGGAACCATAACGGACGTCAACATACATGACGGCCAATTGGTTAAAAAAGGGGACACTCTGTTCGTCATCGATCCACGACCTTACCAAGCACAAGTCGAACGAGCTAAGGGGCAGGTTGCAGCAGCTCAGGCTCGCGCCGCGTACACGAAAAGCGACTGGGAGAGGGCACAGCGCCTAATTGCCGAAAATGCAATAGCGAAACGTGACTACGATGAAAAAAACAACGCAGCATTGGAGGCCAGTGCCAATCTTAAGACTGCTGAAGCGGCGCTGGATGCCGCTAAAATTGATCTCGGCCATACCCAGATTACAGCTCCAATTTCTGGTCGCGTATCGCGGGCAGAAATAACACTTGGAAACATCGTAAACGCCGGAGCAGGCGCGGCGCCTTTAACGATGCTTGTCTCTGTGAACCCCATTTATGCAGAGTTCAACGCTGATGAGCAGACTTATCTTAAGTACATCAACAGACTCGGCAATAAGGCTACTGTTCCGGTTGATCTAGGGCTTGCAGATGAGACAGGGTATTCGCGCCGGGGAGTCATCCAATCCGTAGACAATGAACTCGACACTACCTCAGGCACTATCCGCATGCGTGCACGGTTTGACAACGCTGATGGCACCATGGTCCCGGGGCTATATGCGCGTGTAAAAGTGGGCGGCAGTGAGCCATACGCGGCCCTCCTTATTGATGATGCGGCAATTGGCACCGATCAAGATAAGCGATTTGTCTTGGTCGTGGGAAAGGATGACCATATTGTTTATCGCCCGGTAGCGCTGGGAAATCTACAAGGCAATGATCGCATTATCACGTCCGGACTCGAAGAGGGCGAACGGGTGGTGGTAGGCGGTATTCAGCGAGTCCGTCCAGGGGAGCAGGTTCTAGGAAAGATAATTCCCCAAAGTGACGCTCAGGCTAGAAACGCTCACTGACCCACGACAGCACTAACTAAAATTCACCAATAAACAATGAATGCCCCTCAGGCACTTAGGATTTATTGGTCCGTGCATTGATTATAAAACAGAGTGCATCCTTAAGCGTCCTGTTGTCTTTTTAACCCTCAAGCAGCGCTGAGAGAAAGTAGCCGCCTCACTTAAAGAGTCATTAATGAACATATCAAAGTTCTTCATTGATCGTCCGATCTTTGCGGGCGTACTATCCGTGGTGATCCTGCTTGCAGGGTTGATAGCAATATTTAAACTGCCGATTTCTGAGTATCCAGAGGTCGTTCCGCCCTCGGTCACAATCAGCGCACAGTATCCTGGAGCGAACCCAAAAGTCATTGCCGAGACAGTTGCTGCGCCGCTTGAGGAAAAAATCAACGGCGTTGAGAATATGCTGTACATGCAGTCTCAAGCGAACAGTGACGGTAACCTGACCATCACTGTAACTTTCGCATTAGGAACTGACCCGGACTTGGCTACCCAGTTGGTACAGAACCGAGTCAATCAAGCATTGCCACGACTGCCCGAAGATGTACAACGATTGGGTGTTACTACGCTCAAAAGCTCTTCTTCATTAGTTCTTTTTCTGCACCTCGTGTCGCCGAATGATCGGTACGACACAACGTATTTGAGAAACTACGGCCTACGGAACGTCAAAACGCGCTTTGAGCGGATACCTGGCGTTGGCCGTGTCGATATGTGGGGGGCAGGTGACTACGCAATGCGTGTGTGGCTTGATCCGCAGAAGGTAGCACAGCGTAATCTCACCGCCTCGGAGATTGTCACTTCCATTCAAGAACAGAATATTCAGGTTGCTGCGGGTGCCGTTGGTGCTGCGCCCTCTTCGCCGGGTACTGCAGTACAGCTGACAATCAATGCCCAGGGTCGCTTGAAGACCGTCGACGAGTTCCGCGACATCGTTCTCAAAACTAGCCCGAATGGCGCAGTTACTCATCTGCGGGATGTCGCCCGAGTCGAACTCTCTGCGGCTGAATACGGATTGCGTGCGCTGCTGGACAACAAACCCGCCGTCTCCCTCGCCATCTACCAATTGCCTGGCGCTAACGCGCTGGAGATCTCTGATCAAATCCGCGCTGCACTCAAAGATCTCAGCGCTGATTTCCCTCCCGGCCTGGATTACAGGCTTATCTACGACCCCACTCGCTTCGTGAAGTCGAGCATTCAGGCGGTTATAGAAACACTGCTCGAAGCCATCGCACTGGTGGTCGTGGTCGTCATTGTGTTCCTCCAATCATGGCGTACAGCGATCATTCCTTTGATCGCTGTACCGGTGTCCATCATCGGTACCTTTGCGCTCTTGCTGGCCTTCGGCTTCTCGATCAATGCCCTGTCGCTTTTCGGAATGGTGTTAGCCATTGGTATCGTCGTTGACGATGCCATCGTTGTGGTTGAAAACGTGGAGAGGAACATAGCCAGCGGTCTGACCCCGAGGGACGCCACGTATAAAGCCATGCAAGAGGTCAGCGGCCCCATCATTGCTATCGCACTCACGTTGGTTGCTGTATTTGTACCGTTGGCATTTATGAGCGGTCTCACGGGCCAGTTCTACAAGCAGTTTGCAATGACCATTGCGATCTCTACGGTGATCTCTGCTTTCAACTCACTCACGCTCTCTCCAGCCCTCAGCGCACTACTTTTGCGTAGCCACGACGCTAAGCAAGACGCCTTAACGCGGGTGATGAATAAGCTACTGGGCGGTTTTTTTCGAGCATTCAACAAGGTTTTTAATCGTGGCTCGGAGCAATACTCGAAAGGCGTAACAGGCGTCCTTAAGCGCAAGGGCAGCATGCTGGTTGTTTATGTGGTTCTTCTGGGACTCACGGCGGTTATGGGGAACGTTGTGCCTGCTGGGTTCATTCCCATGCAGGACAAGGAGTACTTGGTCACCATCGCCCAGCTTCCCAATGGCGCTTCTCTTGACCGTACGGAAGAAGTGATTCGCCAGATGAGCGAAATAGTCATGAAGCAGCCGGGCGCAGCTCACGCAGTCGGCTTCCCTGGCATGTCCGTTAACGGATTCATGAACAGTTCTAGCGCAGGGATTGTCTTTGTCCCCCTCAAGCCTCTCAGCGAACGTACATCGAAAGATGAGTCCGCCGCGGCCATCGTCGCATCCCTTAACCAAAAGTTCGCCAGTATCAAAGGAGCCTATGTCGCAGCCTTTCCACCGCCTCCAATACTCGGGCTTGGCACACTGGGTGGCTTCAAAATGCAGCTGGAAGACCAAGGTAGCCTCGGGTATGAGGAGCTTAACAAGGCCGCTCAAGCATTCATGGCCAAGGCTGCAGTGACCCCGGAGCTTGGTGGGTCACTGACAAACTATCAGATCAACTTCCCGCAGCTAAACGTCGAGCTAGACCGTGTGAAAGCCAAACAGCTGGGCGTGTCCGTTACCGATGTATTCAAGACCATGCAGGTATACCTTGGCTCCTTGTATGTGAATGACTTCAACAGTTTTGGCCGTGTATATCAGGTACGAGTGCAGGCCGACGCACCGTTTCGTCAGCGAGCAGATGACATCCTTCAGCTGAAAACCAGAAACGACCGTGGAGAAATGGTGCCCCTATCGTCTCTGGTTCGTATCACCCCAACCTACGGTCCGGACATGGTGGTTCGGTATAACGGCTACACCGCAGCGGATATTAACGGCGGCCCAGCGCCGGGCTATTCGTCTGGCCAGGCCCAAGCAGCAGCAGAGCGCATTGCAGCCGAGGTGTTGCCTCAAGGCGTAAAATTCGAGTGGACTGAGCTGACTTACCAAAAGGTTTTGGCAGGTAATGCCGGTATGTGGGTCTTCCCTGTCAGCGTCCTGCTCGTATTCCTCGTACTGGCCGCACTGTACGAAAGCTTGACCCTCCCTTTGGCGGTAATCCTGATCGTTCCCATGAGCATCTTGTGCGCACTCACGGGGGTGTGGCTCACGCAGGGAGACAACAACATCTTTACCCAGATCGGGTTGATGGTATTGGTCGCATTGGCTTCTAAAAACGCCATCTTGATCGTCGAGTTCGCCAGAGAACTAGAGCATGACGGGTACACGCCGCTGACGGCAGCCATTGAAGCGAGCCGCTTGCGTCTCCGACCAATTCTCATGACTTCGATCGCCTTCATCATGGGCGTTGTTCCACTGGTGTTTTCCACTGGTGCGGGCTCAGAAATGCGCCAAGCCATGGGGATCTCGGTGTTTTTCGGCATGTTGGGCGTGACCCTGTTCGGTCTCGCACTGACACCTGTCTTCTACGTAGTCCTGCGTACGCTGGCAGGTGGCAAAGTACACGTGGCTCAAAAAGACGCGCCTCACCTGACAACGGAAGCATTGGACGCATGATCGGAGCCAAACGAATGATCCAATTACCCAAAAAGTCTATTTTTGGACTGCTGACTTCCTCAGCGCTGCTTTCGCTGCTATCAGCATGCTCTGTGGAGCCGACATACAACCGCCCCGACGTTCCGACTCCGCAGGCGTTCAAGGAAGCTTCGACTGAACAGAAGCAAGCATCATTGCCCAAAGATAGCGCCTGGAAAAACGCTGAACCAGCCGATGCCGAGCATCGTGGGGAATGGTGGCTAGTCTTTGGCGATCCGGTGCTAAACGACCTGGAGCGGCAAGCCGCAGAGGCTAATCAGAATCTGAAGGCGGCTGCCGCACGAGTACAGCAATCGAGAGCCTTGACCCAATCAGCCCGAGCGGGATGGTTCCCGTCCCTAGATGCGGGATTTGGTCCTACGCGTGAACGCCTGTCTCCTGCCTCACAATTGTTGTCTGACGATGCGAGTGGGTCCACGCAGACTCTTTGGCGGGCGCAGGCGACAGCCTCTTACGAGGTAGACCTGTTCGGGAAGGTGGATTCACAAGTGAACACCGCGCTCGCTAATCAAGCACAGAACGAGGCGCTGTATCGTTCTGTGCTGTTAGCCCTCCAAGCTGACGTGGCTAAAAATTATTTCGAGCTGCGTGAGTACGACAACCAACTTCGACTATTTCGTCGCACGGTCACCCTGCGTGAAAACACCCTGAAATTAGTAGAGGGGCGATTCAAAGAGGGCGACATAAGCGAACTTGACCTCTCGCGAGCGCGCAACGAACTATCTACCGCGAGGGCGGACTCGGTAGGGATCGCACGGCTGCGTGCGACGTCAGAACATAGTCTTGCAGTGTTGTTGGGTAAGTCTCCTGCCGACTTCGACTTCCCTGACTCACCTATAGAGCCCATCGCGACCCAGGTGCCTATCGGGTTACCATCAGCCCTACTGGAGCGCCGTCCAGATATTGCTGCCGCCGAGAGAGCTATGGCCGCGGCTAACGCACAAATCGGATTGGCGAAATCAGCATTTTTCCCGCGGCTTAACATAAATGCCGCCGCCGGCTTCGAGTCGTCATCGCTGGGGAATCTGTTCGACTGGTCGACTCGGTCTTTTCTACTAGGCCCTCTTGCGGGAACGGCGCTGACGTTACCGATATTTGATGGTGGTCGGAGGAAAGCAGATCTCGCCTCTGCAAGGGCTCGATACGACGAGCAGGTTGCGAAGTATCGGGAGCAAGTATTGGTGGCCTTTAGAGAGGTAGAAGACAACCTTGCAGATCTGAGGTTGCTCGATGATCAGAAAGGTAATCAAAGCGAAGCTGTTGCAGCATCAATACGGACAGAGCGACTTTCTAAAACTCAGTATGAAGAGGGGCAAATTAGCTATTTGGAAGTTATCGATGCTCAGCGCCAGGTCTTACAAACCGAACTGCAACTGAGTCGTCTGACTGGCACTCAGGCCATTGCAACGGTGAGCCTGATTAGAGCCTTAGGTGGGGGGTGGGACCGAGCCGACGCTAACATTGCCTCCAATGGGCGTTAGCGGTGATCACGCAGCCTGAACGGCTTTGAATTGCTCATAAAAAGCGGGTCAACTTGACTAATGCCGATCAGTTAAGCCTTCTCGCTTGACCTTTGGCCGCAAAAAATCAAAATCCGATGCCTACACTGGCATCGGATTTTTTTATGCGTCTCGCTCGGGCACTGGAACTGACCCACAACATCGCCTCTACCCCCAACGCCATCGAGGGATTGGATGCCTTGATCGATCCTTCTTTGGTCGAACAGGCGCTTGAACAAGCGGGTGTGGCGACGCTGCGCAAGCGTCGTTTGCCGCTGGAAATGATGCTCTGGTGCGTGATTTCCATGGCGTTCTTCCGGCGCATGTCTGCCTGGGATGTGGTCAGTCGCATGAACATCATGTTGCCGGGCCAGCGCCCGTTGGTGGCCCCCAGCGCCGTAGTTCAGGCCCGTCAGAGATTGGGCAGCGAAGCTGTACGACAAGTCTTCGATTTGACCCAGAAAAGTTGGCATGAGGCGGCCGGCCATCCGACTTGGGCCGGTCTGCGTTTGTTGGGCGTCGATGGCGTTGTCTGGCGCACGCCCGACACGCCGGAAAATCGGGCGCGCTATGACTCCGCCAGCAACCAGCATGGCGACACCGGTTTTCCTCAGGTGCGCATGGTCTGCCAAATGGAGTTGACCAGCCATTTGCTGATTGGAAGTGCGTTTGACGGCTACCGCAGCAACGAAATGAAACTGGCCGAGCAACTGATCGAAACCACCCCCGATCACTCGCTGACGCTGTTTGATCGTGGTTTTTACTCGTTAGGTTTATTGCATCAATGGCAGCAAGCAGGCGTCGAACGCCACTGGCTGATGCCGCTGAAAAAAGGCTCGCAGTACGAGGTGATCCAGCGTTTGGGGCGCCAGGATGCGATTGTTTCGCTGAGCACTTCGCCGCAGGCCCGCAAGCAATGGCCCGGGTTGCCGGATCGGCTGACCGCGCGACTGCTGAGCAAAACCGTCAAGGGCAAGGTGTGTCAGATCCTGACGTCGATGGCCGATCCGCTGCGCTTTCCATCCGACGAAATCGTCGATCTGTACAGCCAGCGATGGGAGATTGAACTCGGATTTCGGGAGATGAAACAGACGCTGCTCAACAGCAGTTATACGCTGCGCAGCAAGACGCCAGAGATGATCGAGCAAGAGTTGTGGGGCGTGTTGTTGGGCTACAACTTGTTGCGCTATCAGATGGTGGAAATGAGTCGCCACTGTCCTGGCATTTACCCGTGCGAAATGAGCTTTACCGCCTGCACTTGGGCGATTCTCGGGTTTATCAACAGCGTCTCCGCCGACCGTTCCGGGAACATTCCCAAGTATTTGGCCGAGCTTCATGCTTCAGCGCCGCACTACGTGCTGCCGCATCGACGTGAGGAGCGCGTTTATCCTCGGGCGATTCGGCTGAAATCACCGAAGTATCCGATCAGAAATAAAAATGCCAGTCAGCTTAACTGACTGGCATTAGTCAACTTGACCCGCTTTTTATGCTTCAAACCCAACGGAAATTTCCCAGCCAGAGCCAAACCGCAGTAAGCATCCGCTCACACACCTTGCCTAATTAGACGGGTGCCTACCTGTCGCAAGATTGCACTCCAGTTGACTACGCGTTTGCATTCGATTTGACCTTTCATTGTGAGCGTCCGGCGACCTGACCTAGGTACTCGGCACCGATCGCCTGAATGCAGGAGTCTCGCAATCTGTTTTCCCGGAACGCTTACGCAAAAACCGCAACCCTACAGTTCACGTACCATCACCAAGTCTCGATGGACATCATCGCCGCATTGAAAACTGGTTTCTCCAACTGTCAAAAATCCATTACGCTGGTAGAAGCCTATTGCGCGGGCATTCTGATCATTCACCGTGAGCCGGATACGTTCTGAAATACCAGCAAGCGTCTCAGTTAAGAGGAGCTGTGCGGCACCGGTTCCATGGTGTTTTGAATCGACATAGCATCGTTTCAACTCAGGGATGCCATCCGCCAGTGGGATGTTTAATCGATCTGGTTTGTAATCGACCAAACTGAAACCCACGATATCACCGGCTTTCTCCAACACTCGCACTTCTTGGTTTGACGAATCCAGCGCGGCCTGAAAACAACGCGCGGTCAGATTTTCGCTGATGTAGCGCTCTAATTCTTCTGCTGGAGTGTCTGCTGGGCACGCCAGTGAAAAGGTAGCCTTCGCGATTCTACTCATGCTCTCAGAGTCACCCGTTATCGCTGGACGCACACGCATTCATCGCTCCTTGGATTGGTAAATATTAGCGCGTACCGACCATTGAGTTGGCAGCACGCAACTCAAGTGTTACGAAGTGAGCCCATGGAATGCAAGCCTGTCGAGATCCCATGAGCGCGAATAATGACCAAACAAGGAGCCTCGGCCGGACTACAACAGAGCTGTGAGGTCAGTTCGTATGCGTCCGCCGAAGTCACATTGCATAACTAAGCAGATATGCGCCGCCGATCCCCATCGCTCATATCCCGGGCGAGTAGCTCAACTTCGTACAAGCCGCCAATCGAGTGCAGTGCCTTACAAACCGCAGCCAGCCGGGACCGGTCTTGGCCCTTCGCGAACTTACGATTCTGGGCTGGGGCCCAACTCCCCGAAGCCGCGATTCTTGACGGAAGAAACCTGCAGTTTGGTGCCACCGTAAGTGGGTCATCCCGTGACCGGTAATGAGGGAAAAAAGTCGTTTCCGCCTCCTGTAGTCAGACGTAGAGTCGAACGTTCGAACGGCAAGATTGACTCATCCTCATCCAGGAGAAGGACGCTCATCACCGTTCAGGCGCTTCAATGCAAGGAAACGAGAAATGGCCAAAAAGTGCTTGGGATCCCAGCGGGTGACCCGATGTTTGCAGCGAACAAAAGCGGCTATGAGAGTCATGGCCACTCATGACGCCCTGCCCAAATGTAGCACATTGAAGATCGCGATTTTTTTTGACCTAGACCGCTAAAAACAAAGCGAAACTTTCTAACAGGTAAATGCATGTATGAGCGAAAAGACATTGTTATTGACCGGTGCCAGTCGTGGCATAGGCCATGCCACCGTCAAACACTTTCAAGCCGCTGGGTGGAGGATTTTCACCGCCTCTCGCCAGGACTGGGTCGCTGAATGCCCATGGGCCGAGGGCTTACTCAACCACATTCATCTTGATCTCGAAGATATTGATAGCGTCAGTGACAGCCTGGCGGCCATCAGGGGGAAATTGGGCGGGCGCTTGGATGCATTGGTAAACAATGCCGGAGTTTCGCCTAAGGGGCCTGAGGGGACACGCCTTGGTGTTCTGGAGTCCGACTATGCAACTTGGATCAAGGTCTTCAATGTCAATCTGTTTTCTACGGCCCTCCTTGCGCGGGGGCTGTTTGATGAATTGAAAGCTGCAAAAGGCAGCATCATCAACGTTACCTCTATTGCAGGATCCAAGGTGCACCCGTTCGCTGGTGTCGCTTATTCCACATCCAAAGCTGCGCTCTCCGCCCTGACTCGGGAAATGGCCTTTGATTTCGGCCGACATGGCGTAAGGGTCAACGCTATCGCACCTGGAGAAATCGAAACCTCAATACTGTCCGCAGGCACTGCGGAAATCGTTGAACGGCTAGTGCCGATGAACCGGCTGGGAAAACCTGAAGAAGTTGCCTCGCTCGTCTACTTCCTTTGCACCGGTGGCGCTTCTTATGTAAACGGCGCAGAGATTCACGTTAACGGTGGCCAGCATGTCTAACGTTGATGGCCGGATCTGAGAATGTTAAGCCATAGTGAGAAAAGGTCCTGTAGCAGCAGTTTTCAACGTGGTGATTCGGCTTAGGGCATGGGCAGATGATATGGCTCAAACTTATTGCTGGCGGTCAGTTTGCTCTGCATGGGGCAGCCATAATCCGGCACAGAGCATGGACCTCACTGACCGTTCAACCCATGGTTGGGCCGGTAGTATTTGTTGCCTAATCTGTACTGTGGCGAAGTTGAGCATCGCCTTACTTTTCTGCCTGACCTTGCTACTACGAATCGGACAAAAGCCGCGCTCTCGTCGCGAGATGCACTGCAAGGCAACCCTCTGGATACTCCTGGTCCTCAGCCCATCCTCGAGCTTTCCCTCAGTTAACGCTTACAAGGGGGCCGGCTTGATTAGTCTGCCACCGCTCGTTTTTTGTCGTCCGTTTACGCTAGGTCGTCGCTGCAGCGACTGCCGGTGAATGCCGTCCGATCGTCTTGTAGAGAAGGCAGTATGTCTCGCGTTATTAATCACTCCGGTTGCAGATCCAGTGCTCTCGAAGGTCTGACTTTCAGTTTTCCTGCATTCAATAAGTCGCAAGCGGCGATGGCATGGAGGCTGGTATGCGCTCTGTAGTTATTCCTTCAGGCGTTTCGCGGCTGGTTAGCAAAACGTCGCACATAAACAGTCGTGGCGACTTCCTATTGCCGTTTCCAGACTATCCCTGCAACGCACGCAGCTTTGTTCAACTGGATGCCAGATTGCTGCCTTACTGGCATACGTTGTTCGATGTATGTCCGGGGCTGCTCAAGCTAGATCCACCAGACGGCTTGAACATATTTCGCAGTTTTATGACCTGGGCGTACCGCAATCATCCGTCGCTGAATTGGACTTACTACCTGAGTGTCTGCCGTTGGTTACTCACGTCGACCTATCAGGCGCACATCAACGAAGAACACATTGATGCCTTCATGACTGCGGCAGCGGCCCGGTGGATAAACACTGACGACAGCCAAGCGCGAGGACTGGTGTTGGCTTGGCAGGGCTCGCCGATGAGGGTGTTTGACTGGAAAGTAGCGCCTCGTTTTATCGCTGGTGTTGACCCTGAAAAAGAGGATTTCCCACCGGCACTCTGGGATTTTTCCTGGTGTCCTCTGACGGGGAAAGGGGGGGCCGGGTTTCGACGCTGGTTGCCCATCCCCGGATACGAGCGGCAGACACAGGTATCGAGGGCCGCGCGTGATGAGCAGAAGTCCTGCTAATGCGTAAGCGTCACATTATCGGAGCACGGCTGAGCCTGTTCGCCATGCTAATGATTTTTGCTGGCCCCCTGATCAGTCAGGGGATCAGCCTTTCCCATGGCAAAAGTCAACCAATGAGCATGGCTGGCATGGAGTGCCACGACATGCTTGGCACGAGCCAGATGTATCACCATGCCTCTGCCGGCAAGACCCATGATCTGGTCGTGTGGGAAAAATGCGGATATTGCTCTCTTCTGTTCCAGCATCCCGCTCTCGCCGAGTCAAACCTGTCCAGGTTTCAACTTAATGTTCCACCGTTAAAGCTTTTTTCTACTCACCTAATTCCCCAGCAAGCAGCGCCACCGATATTCCTCGGTGCGAGAAGCCGAGCGCCACCGATTCGATCGTTGAACGTCACATCCAGTTTTGGCTGAACGCGCATTGCCGACTCTGCATCGACAGGCTTTTGAGTCCGCCGATACCGAATCCCCCTGCGCGTTCTGCTTCACATGACCTTTATCGGAAGATCCCATGTACTCGGACAAGAACGGGCCGCTGTTTTACATTGATCTATCGCGTCTGCGTTGGCGCCATGCCTTTTGCGTGTTTCTGGGGCTAGCATTACCGGTCATTGCCCACCCACAAGACGGTGCCGTGGATGTACCCCCAACATCCGATCAATCACAGATTTGGACGTTGGAAACCATAAACGTTTCTGGGTCTCGTGAAGGCTACAGCGCACCATCTTCTGCGTCGGCCACTCGCACCGACACGCCCCTGGTCGAAGTCCCGCAATCCGTGCAAGTTGTCACGCAAACGATGCTCAAGGAGCAGGACATTCATTTGCTTGCTGACGCGCTGGTTAACGTCTCAGGGGTAAGAGCAACCAAGCCGCAAGAGGCACTGTTCGCTCAGCCAATCGTGCGCGGTTTTCCGGCGGAAATTTACATGAACGGGCTGCCTGCATTTGGCGGCACGGCAGCGAGCATCGACCCGACCAGCCTCATCGGCACCGAGCGCATTGAGGTACTCAAAGGCCCAACATCAGCGTTGTACGGCGGCGGTATCGGCGCACCGCTGGGTGGTTTGATCAACGTAGTTTCTAAACGGCCCGAGACCGAGCCAAGTGCACTGCTGTCGATGCGCACCGGTAGCTTCGGCACAGTGAATCCTTCGCTGGATCTCAACACACCCATCGGCGACAAGGTAGCCGCACGGATTGCCGCTGACTATCAAGAAAATGACAGCTGGATTGACCACGTTAACGGCCATCAGTGGTCGATACAACCAAGCATCGCGTTCCAGCTATCGCCAGAGACTGAACTGTTACTGCGCGGCCAATACGAGAATCGCAGCCAGCTCGAATATTCCGGCCTGCCAGCCGCCCAAGCATTGAGTGGGCAGATTGATCGCAACGCCTACCCAGGAGCGACCAACGGACAGCCTCACACCACTATCGAGAATCGAACAACTACCGCCGAGCTCACGCATGAGCTTAATGACGACACACGACTGACCGTCAGCGTTCAGTATTACGAGGGCAAAGTTCGTGATTATGGCAGCCTTGTATATTCGGACCTTCTGGGACCGAATCCCACGACACCCACGGTTTACCCGATATTCAAGCTTTACCTGCCCACGAACATCCGGGAAAGCACACTGGATACCAACCTAGGCTCCAAAGTCGAAGCACTGGGCGGAGATCATGAGTTACTGGTTGGTATCAATTACGACAACACTCACTTCAACTCGGGGATGTCCGGCGTTGAATCCATCGGTGAGCTTGACCTTGCCAATCCGGGATATGGGATTTCCTACGGTGCGACGCCCGAAACAATGTTGTCTCAGACCAACCGTTACGAGACCAAGGCCCTATATGTTCAGGATCAAGCAACCTATGGCCGCTTCCATCTGTTGGGGGCGTTGCGATTGACCCAGCTCGACATCAACCAACAAGAGCAAGGTTTAGATACTTCATATCATCGTATGACACCACGATTTGGCATCACCTATGATCTCACCGAAAGTCTCGCGCTCTACGCGGCGTATTCCACCGGGTTCAGGGGGGCGTTCAACTTCACTGGTAACGAGACACCCAAGCCTGAGCTGTCTCGCAATTATGAGGCGGGCGTCAAACTGGCGTTCAACGATCTGGGCATTTCTGGCACTCTCGCCATGTTCGAGCAGACGCGTCGTAATGTCTCCACCCCTGATCCTGACCCTACCTACGCGATTTTGGGTTATTCGGTGCAGAGCGGCGAACAACGCGCTCGCGGAGTAGAAGCTGATCTGGTTTGGGAACCGACCCCCGCTCTTTCATTGCTGGGCAACTACGCCTACACCCAGGCAGAAATCACAGAGGACAACTCGATTCCGGTCGGTGACGGACTGCCTCGCGTACCGCGGCACAGCGGTCGCCTCGCAGCCCGCTATCGGATACTTGACGGCGCCGCCAAGGGACTGGGCTTCGGTGCTGGTATTACAGCACTCAGCGCGCGTGAGTTAACCCTACCTAATACGGTATCCGTCCCAGGCTACGCACTGCTGGATGCGCAGACTTCCTACGATTTCGACCGCTACACGATCTCGGTTTCGGCGGTAAACCTGACAGGTCGCAAAGTCTTTGAGACCTATCAATATATGGGCTCTCCAGTGGTACTACCCACTCAACCACGTTCAGCTTACCTGACGCTAACGGCCCGCTTCTAAAGACACCATCATGATCGATATGCCGTCGTTCCGCGGCCGTAGATAAGAGCGGGTGGGTGGCAGCAAGCTGCCATCCCTGCCGCAACCTTACTTAGACATCCAAGCAATCACGGCTTTGTAATCTTCTTCGCTACAGTCCATGCACAATCCCCGTGGCGGCATGGCCTTGAAGCCCTCGATCACGTGCTTGACCAATACATCGGTGCCTTGCTCCAAGCGGGGTTTCCAAGCCAATTGATCACCTTTTTTTGGAGCCATGGGTGACTGTCCGTTATGGCACATAGTGCAGGAGCGGTTGAACACCGCTTCAGGCTCTTGGGCGGCATAAGCATTTGAGAGTACGACTAAACAAACAGCTGCCAATACTTTTTTCACGGTGGACCTCGTTGGGCATTTTTATAATCACGCGACGCCTTCGCAAGGGCGGAGTCAGTTCGTTGCGGACGAGCATTGCCAGTGCATTCACCGCTTGGCAGAAAGCACATCTTGAAAGGCGTATTAAGTTTAATAAGTGTGTTTTGACACCCAAAGTGCGACAGGCCGCCGCACCACACAGCCTAATCGTTGAGCTGAGGTGCGCCTGAGGGTCAGGCGCGCTATCTGTGGCAAGTTGTCGCAGGTGGGGATGAGCGCTACTTCGGTAGAGCTTTATCAGTCAACGAATCGAGACGACCTTCCTATCTCAGTTGTCCTGGATGGCCGACATCGAAAGGTTGCCGGTAGCTGCTTCTTGGATGTGCTCGCTTCCACCACTTCACCATTGGACGTCTGCGCTCGATGTAGTCCGCTCGATTATAGGCGCTACGTACTTCGTCTTTATCGACGTGTGCGAGCGCTACTTCAATCAACTCAGGATTCCAGGCGTGTTCGTTGAGGATGGTGCTGGCCATAGAGCGCATCCCATACGTTTCAGTGCCATGTTGGCGGTTTGGCTGTTGCAGTGAGTTCGAGGATTACGGTCCTGCAGGGAACACGTACTCCCGGTGCCAGTCGATCTAGTTGAAGGACTGGTAGAAATTCCAGATAACGCGACCTACCGAGTAGCCTGGGGAAAATCTGCGAAAGGATCTGGTGACGGTGGGCTTGGTTCGCTTTTCAGAAGGGCTAGCTACCGTAGTCAATTTCGTTGAGAAAGCTTTCGAGAAAGATGCCTGTGGGCTGTAGGTGTGTGCTCTCCGGGAGTGACTGGGCGAACCTGAAACCGAGCATAACAACTTGCCTTCTTGTTTTTCCTCCTCTTTTGAGGGAGAATAAACGGAAGTCCACTCCATGAGTAAACGCTTATGCAGGCTTGTCAGATATTCAGTGATCCGACAGATGTAACCACACGCCTTGATCAGTTGAGCTTGTCTCATGAGGCTGTTCGTGAAGCTGTCTATCAAGGCCATTTGCATCGTGTGAGGTTGACTCGAAATCATCCGTCGATTTTTCCAGGTATGGAAATGTGGGGCTGGATCGTCGGGTCATTCCGCGACCAAACACGCGCTTTAGGCTGGGCTGCCTATGAAAAAACCAACTATCCATTGACTGTCCATTCAGACCTCAAACTCGCGGTCTCGGTGGCGTCGGGTGACGCAAGCGTGGGCAATCCCTACGGTACTCCCACCAATCGCTCTAAAAAGGGAAGAAGCACCGTCGAGGCGATTCAGCACAATTCCCAGCTGGATATGTTCGCCGATTTGATTCCTCAGCAGACTGAGTTCTCTGGGCTTGAGGGCTTTGAAACTTGGATGCTGCTACACCACACTGACACCGCGAAGAATGAAATCAGGTTTGAGCTTTCGCGGCCATCGAGCATCGACCACGGAGGCAAGATCACTGAGTGGTCTGAGCGAATCCTGCTCGGCGCTATCGACTTGGATGAAAGCTTCGCTCAAATTACCGGTCCAAGTGGCCCAGATATTGATATTGAAATTCGTCGTAAGAACGCATGACTTTTTATGTTTAATTCACAACGGTTCGCGCTGGCCAGACGCAGACGCGGGATGAAAAAGCGCGAGCTCGCGGGCCTTATCGGTGTGACCGAACGGTCCGTGTCGAGTTATGAAAGCGGTACGCAGGAGCCTGAAGCTGGGACCTTGGCCAGGATTGCGAGTGCGCTTCGATTTCCAGAAGCGTTCTTTTTTGGGGATGATCCGGAAGTCCCTACGCCTGATGTCGCAAGCTTCCGTTCACTTTCGAAAATGACGGCGTCTCTAAGAGACAGTGCTTTAGGGGCTGGCGCAATAGCTCTGCTGTTAAACGAATGGTTGGAGTGCCGGTTTGATCTTCCGCAACCCGATGTTCCGGACCTGGGTAGCGAGCGAGGGGCGCTTACATCATCGGAAGAAGCTTTCAATCAACTGACTTCTTCTCAACAAGGTCCTGAGGTTGTAGCGGAGACTCTGCGTGCTCAGTGGGGGCTTGGCGAACAGCCGATCAAGAATATGATCCTTCTGCTTGAGTCCAGGGGCATTCGTGTCTACTCGCTCGCCATTGACGCCAAGGATGTCGATGCATTTTCGATGTGGAGTGGTGGGCGACCGTTCATGTTTCTCAACACTTTCAAATCAGCAGAGCGCTGCCGCTTTGATGCTGCACATGAGTTAGGACATCTGGTGATGCATCAGCATGCTCATCCTCAAGGACCAGATCTTGAGCGGGAGGCTAACGCCTTCGCTTCGGCGTTTCTGATGCCGAGGGCAAGCGTTTTGGCGATGGCTCCGCGTTCAGTAAGCCTAAATAGCTTGATCAAGTTCAAAAAAATGTGGGCGGTTTCCGTTGCAGCTTTGAATTACCGGTTACACAGCCTGGGGCTTACAACTGACTGGACTTACCGGACTTTGTGCATTCAGATTGCGCAAGAGGGGTATCGGGTGAATGAGCCTGCTCCTATCAATCACGAACGCTCTGTAGTGTTGGAAAAGATATTTGCTGCGCTTCGAGCTGAAGGAATCACGAAAACGAATGTGGCGGAACAATTGGCAATCTCGCCCGAAGAGATCAATGAGCTGACATTTGGTCTCATGCTAAATGTGCTCAGAGGGGATGGAGGTGGGGGCGCAACGGGTAAAAATCCGCCCCCTCCAAAACTGCGTCTTGTTAAAAGCTAGCGGGTCCTGGGGTTTGAGATCGATCCAGGTTCTCTACAGAGAAACGTCCTGATTGCCATCATTCAGATTGCTCAGGGTCGCTACCTGATCCGTCGGCATCCTGGGGCTTAGGAAGCTGCTCAGCGACAATAGAAAGATGTATAGAGGCGAACTGGTGTGCCGTTATTCTCGCTGGCTCTCCATTCTGATAGTACTGAGGGGCGTCTAGCTCGGCGCCGTAGCGGGTGCGGAGGTTATCAAAAACGTAGTTCGGTGAAATTATTGACGCGATACTATTGTAGCTCTCGCGCCTTAGGTCAGACCTAACCGGCAGGCCGCTTTCCACTTCCCATCCTTCTCCAATGTAGGTGTCGAGGAAGTCATCCAGCTTCGCTGGGTCTTTATCAAAAAGCTCGCGCAAGCGCGCTTCGATCTCTTCTCGATTTCTTCCGTGCTGCCAGTACCAGTAAAGATTTGGTGCGTCTCTTCCTGCCTGCATAAACAACGGTTCAACATCGTCCGCGTCACGGATGCGAACAGCGAACAAATGGTAAAGAGCGTCGTCCGCTCCATCAGGAAGAACTCGGCGCTCTTCTGGTCTGTCCGCTGAGTGTGTGAGCCAGCGGGCGCACTCCATTCCCATTGCCAATGGAAACGCCGCTCCAAGTACTGCCTCAGCAGCTGACTGCCTGTCTGATAAGGGGATTCGCCTGATAAGTTGAGAAATTAGTATCCCCGCGTACATTATCGTGCCGCCGATTACGAGAGCTCCGCGTTCGCGCGGAAGAAGATCTCCATTCCTCGCGACGGCGATTGCGATCGCTAACGCTGAAACTTCATCCAGAGAGTCCGCTCGATTCCGAAGTGCTTGGATCAATTGCGGCATGACGCGTTTTGAATACGAGCTCAACAGGCTGCGCTGCGAATCGGTATCTGCTGTGACGAGGGCGTCTATCAAGTTTGTTAAATGATTATCCGATATGTCTCCTTCAGGCACCCCGTAAACGAAGTAGCGTTTGAAATAACGGCTCGAACAAATTCTTCGCTCGTTCCCCCACCGCTCCTCCCAATCTCCCCCGTACATCATACTGCTGATTCGCGGAAAAAGAGGTTTCAAAAGTCGCTCTCGCATCTGGCCTCGCTCTTCTGAAGTAGAACCCGGCATTGCGGTTTCGAGGAGTCGATCAATGGCTGACGGAGACTTTTCCAAACCTCGCAAAGCTTCGCGGGGCTCCCCTTGTAAAAACAAATCTGCGTTGTCGCGAATTTCGGCATGGAGCTTCGGGTACAACACCCTCAGTCCTTCAACAAGCATGAACTCAGCGATGTTGACTTCCCCCTTGACGAGTGGAAGTGCAAACATGAGTGCGTTCGTGTACAGCTTTGCGACTCGTGGAGTTTCAAGCTTCGGCTCAAGGCCATCTACAAAATGGCGAGTGAATACGTCGATCTGACGCTGGTCAAGGACAATCCCTGCTTGATTAAGAGCATGTTCGACGCCCTCAAAAGCGATTTCTCGCAGGCTCATTTGATCAGCAGGGGGTAGATGCAAGGGCACCTGAATGATTTTTTCGAGAAACGCGCGGCCCGCTTCTTGTCCACCGGCGCCGTAACGCTCGCCCAATGCAGCAGCGACTACCTCGTCATCGAAAGCCAGAACGTAGCAGGTGTACTTGAAGCTTGCCGAGAGCTTTACCAGCTTGAAAATGGCGTGGGTTTCTTGTCTATCCAACCGGTCAATATCATCGATAAGGATGACTAATCTTTTCCCGCTTTGGCCCAGAAGAGCGTCAATTTGATCCTTAAGCTTATCGAGACTGACTTTGGATAATGACTCTCCGATCTGCTTCGCCGCTTCCCCTGGATTGATTTCTACACCCGGCAGAGCGACTGAGATGACAGACAGGATCCCCCCGTAGGACTCAAGCAGCGCTGCCGCTTTTTCTTTGAATGCTGGCTCCTTACCCAAGGCTTCAGCCAGGGTCGCAAAGAAGCCGCGCAAAAGCGCGTCCTCGGAAGGAAAGTGCCAAGGATTGAATCGTATTGTGACAACCTGTCCGTGTTGATCTAGCGACTCCTCCATCATCTTGAGAACTGAAGTTTTTCCATCTCCCCACGGGCCAAACAGGCCGATGACGATGCTTGAGGGGTCGAGGCGCCTGGCGATTGTCTCAGCGATACGCGCTGCGTAAGGCGCTCGCCCGAACCGATCTTGATGTTTTGAGGTGATTGGCTCGTCCGAGAAGTACTGATCGCTGTCATCGTCGCTTTCTCGATCTTCACCAACAAGCTCTTCTGCCGGAGCATCCGACGAGGCTGCTGAGCCTTCAGGGCCCTTACCAAAAATCTTGCGAATCCACTTCATGACTCTCTCCTTGATATCTCTTTAGTTTTTACGCGCTGATGCTCTTGCTTCGCTATGCGCAACCCTGCTTGATCGAGTCAGGTCTAGGCACCTTTGGGCAATACTCTCCGATCTGATGCCATGTCCTCATTGAAGCCATCTGGCACAGGCTTGAAACCTGAGGCTGGCGAGCGGTGGCTGGACTGGAACTGGCGCAGGCTCAGTACGTCGATTTCACCTGTAATGCAGTAGTCGTGGTTACCTCCCTTGACTCGTAATATGTCGCGCTTCCAACGGTCTTTATAAGGTGCGCGGATACGACTATCACCGAAGCGGCGATTGTTGCATTGGATGATGAAGGCATGAATATCAAGGGCGGCAGACTCCACCAGTGCGTTGAATGTGTCGGTGTCGCTGTTCCACTCTGGAACAAATAGCGCATCGACCTGGCCGCGTAGGTCTGCGCGGTAACGAATATTGGTTAGCTCGCTGCAGATCATGATGGCAAAGCGGAAATCACCATGCTGAATGACTGGAGGCTTTTGCCACTGTTGCTCTTGAGTGGGCTGCATCTGCAGGCCTGCTAGGCGAAAGAGTTCTTTCTCCTCATGAAATGCTGGACGCTGTTTATCCTGGCGATAGAGCATCAGCGAAGGGAACCCAAGACCGTCGTGGGTTAGCGAAGCCCAAACCTGGTGGCGCACATGCTTTCTCGGTGCATGGAGGTACTCCACCCCGGTGATCAAAGATATGCCACGGCCCTTGAGCTTGTCGGCGATACGCATAAACCATTGGGGTGGTAAAGACACTTCCGGGAGGATCAAGTAACCAGCGCCGTCAGGCCGAGAGATCAGTTCGTTAATCAGGCGATTGATGCGTTGGTAACGGTGCAGGCCGTCCGGATCGGGCCACCCCATGATGGCGGCTGTAAAGCTTTCATCTTTGGTTTCCAAACTGGCCACAGCGATGGTCTGTTTTGCTTTGGGTTCTCCGTCCGGGATATGCAAAACCTGCTTTTTGTCGAGGTGGGGCATCTTGTGCTCGGTCAGCTCAAAACCGCGCAGGGCTTGCACCACCAACCCCAGTGTCTTGCGGCTGGAGGCGGCAAAAGGCGTGGGGGCTATGAGGTAGAGCTCATTGAGACTGAATGGGCGAGTGGCAAAGGTTAGACCAGACGGGGGGCCGCGTTTAAGCCTGAGCCAGTTCGCCAGTGTAGCGATGCCGTCGGTCATCTCGTCAGGCAATAGATCTTCTGCGTCAAAAGTAGCGAGGTTTTTACGGAGTGGAATACCGCGCTGGCTGACCATTTCCTGAGGCAGGCCTGTAAAGCGCAAGGGGATATGGGCGAGATCGAAGCTGAACAGCCGAGCTTGAAGCTTCTGTATGTGCTGGGTGGTGATGTTCATTGGCCTGTCCAGGAAGTTACTCCAGATGACGAAGGCAAGGCTCTCCATATGACCGGTCATCTGGTTCTTCCAGGCGGTAGCCCCCGATTTGCTTAGGCGGGGAGGAAACGCAGAGACGATGCTCTGCGTTGTTACTTCCCAGATGGATCGCTTCCATAAATGTCGGGCCTCGGCTGGCACGTTGGCAGCGGCTAGGCTTTTGATCGCTAAAGTGCAGTCGTTCTCTACTTTAACGATCAGGCCACCAAGTGCATTGATGATCTTGTCTAGGTATTCAAAGTCTTCGCAGGCGGTAGCCATGCGAATGATGCGCGGGAGGTATTGAGCCAGTTCGAAGAACTTAATCGGGGTGAGCAGATGCTCTATGACTGCGGCGAAAAAGGCATGGCGGTGTACTTGCCAATCCTCCGGGGGGATATCGCGTTCGAAGGCTTCGTAGTTGCGAAGGCTGAGGGCAAAACCGGCGCGGTGCAGCGTTAGTGCATCGGTCTTTCGCAGATTGTCTGCTTGCTCTCCGGCAAGGTTGGTAGCTTTGAGCAGGTCCGTAGCCACGGTGTTGGGCGAATTCGGCAGGTCGGGTAACGCGCGCCATTCGCTTGCACGTTGGTTGATCTGTTCGGAAATGGCGTTGACCAGAGCGGTACCTGCAGACCCCGCAAGGATGAACAGCTTGTTCTTGCTGTTTTCAAAAGCGATGCGATCTTCTTTGAGATAGCCAGGTTTGAACAGGATGCAGCCGTTATTTTTTTTAAGCAGGTCCTTGCCGCCGTCGCGACTGAAGATCCACTCCCAAAACTGCTCAGTGGTTTTGATGTCGCTGGCGTTTTCCATGACCAGCAGAATGTCGTCCACATAACGGCCGTAATACAGTGGCACTACTTGTTGCTCGATGAACTGGTCGAGCCCGATTAGTGCCGCGTTCGCGACCACTGCAGACGCAGGCAACCCTACGGGTAAACCTTTTCCTAGTGGCGTTTCTTGTGCCCAGGCCAACAAGGCGGAAATGAACAGGCGGTTCAGTTTTGACTGCGATTCGCTCAGTTCAATTTTGGCTAATTTGAGGAAGCCGTCGTCGAGCATAAAGCCGGGGTTTAGCTCATGATAGAAACTGCTTACATCGGCTGTCAGTGCCAATACTTTTTTCTTCTCGCTCAGGGCTGTGCGCATCGCCTTGATGCCACCGTCGCGCCATTTACGGAAGGGTCTGAGATAGGGTTTGAATGATCCAAGGGCCCACGTGCTGATCTCATCGTGCCGGTTACGGCGCAGGCGGCTGCCAAAGACGTTGCTGCTTAGCTGTTTGTCGAAGAGATCGCCGACTTCCATCATCCATAGCGATGACAGCACGTGAAAGTCGATGCTGCAGCGGGCCATGAGGCGGAATACTGCAGTGGGGTGGTTACCCACCACAGTCGCGTTTAGCCACTCGGCTTCCGGTGAGGCGAAGATCAGACTTTCATCCTGCTTTCCTTTGGCCATCTGGATTTCTTTTGGGGCCAGCGTCCAAGTGCCGAGAAATGCAGGGTCTTTCACCCAGTCCTCGTTCATCGCTTCGATCTGCTCTTTCAGGCGAGTAAGGTTTTTGCTCAGGTCGTCTTCATAGTTGGCAATGTCGAACAGCGACGGGTTGGTTGAGTAGTAGAGGTCAACCTTGGCCTTGCGATAGGCGAGGCTAAGGTCGTGCAGCGATAACGACATCTGGATGACGTCCATTTCTGAACCTTTGGCAATCCTGAGATATCCCGGATATTACCGAAAGCAAGCATGAGTGGGCTAAAGCATTGCAAGGCACTCTATCTCTAATGACCGATTGTCATGACTGGACCATTGAACTGCCCCTAGTTTACTAGGCACTTTAATGGACCGCTTTTGGCCGGTTAGCGACGGTCTGACGTCGACCGTCGCTATACATGGTCAAACCTCAGTCTGTTCCGCCATCTCTAGGGCGTCATCGACCTCAATCCCCAGGTATCGAACAGTGCTCTCCAGCTTCGTATGGCCGAGCAGCAACTGAACCGCCCGCAGGTTCTTCGTCCTGCGATATATCAGTGATGCCTTCGTACGTCGCATTGTGTGGGTGCCATACATGGCTGGATCAAGGCCCACGGCTTTCATCCAGCCTTTGACGATACGAGCGTATTGACGAGTAGATAGATGGTCTGAAGTATGCAGCCGGCTAGGAAACAGGCAGTCCTCGCTGCGTAGCTGGGCCCGATGTATCCAGGCCGCGAGAGCAGACCGTGTTTGCTCAGTGATCTCAAACTGCACAGGCCGCTGCGTTTTCTGCTGCATCACCATGGCTCGTGATGATACGTGCTCGCCATGAGCGACATCGCGCACGCGGAGCTTGGTTAAGTCGCAGGCTCGAAGCTTACTGTCGATGGCCAGATCGAAAAGAGCCAGATCTCGGGTTCTTTCCGCAATTTGAAGCCTTACTCGGATGGCCCAGATATCTCTCAGTCGGAGTGGGGTTTTCTGCCCGACCAGTTTTCCTTTGTTCCAGGGCTGACGGCTGCAGGTAGCAATGATGTTCATGACAAGTCCTCCACGTGGGGAAGAACAAGGATGTCTAATCAGAGCAACGGTCGCTAACCGGCCAAAAACGGTCGTCCGATATAGGTGTTTTGCTTGCCAGCAGGACGTTGGGGGCAACTCGAAAGGAACGCTGAATAGTTAGTGGGGAGTGTCTAGACGCAGAGGCGAGATTGAAGAAGTACAGCTACCACCTAGGTACGTTCAATTACCGGTGCGGAAGGGAGCGCATGTGCATGCACACGGTTTCCCACTGCCCAAACCGGAAACGGTTGTACTGGCGAACCAGGACAACTTTCCCATGATCGGTCATGGCGTATTCTCCAACTGATCTCAGCGGGCCGCTGATAGCCTTTACACGCCACGTGCAAAGCGAGCAGTTGAGTGCCAGGCAGGAAGGAGAGTCCTTTGGTGGTAGCTGCAGGCGCAATGCTATCAGCGGATGTATGGAAAGGCTACTCGTAAACCCATGATGTTCGCCCCTTCGACCATATCCCCCGAAGCACATCCAGCCTGAGTTACCTCTGTTTACGACATCATCTTGTCGAAGTGGGCTTCGAATTTCGTTTTGACGAACACATCCTTGAACCGATCTATGAAGGTCGCCGGATCAATCTCGCCAAAGTCAGTGAGGTTAACCGAGTCAGTGTGTGACTCGCGATTGATATAACGGTAAAACGCCCTGAACTCCGGCTTGTCCTCACTGAGCTCCATCAACGCTTGGCGCAGGGTGGGCGCCTGGTGCACAAAGCTAAAGTAGTACTCCAGAATGTTGCGCATCATGTTCGGCATCACATTAGGAGACGTTCTGCCTTGCAATGCATCCTTGATGGTCTGCCAGAAGGCTTGGTAGTCGTTCTGGATTTCCCGTTCCGCCATGGGCACGACGGAGCTGTATTCAGACTTGGTGATCCGGAACATAGCAACGGCTTTTTCCCCATCCTCCTTCAACAGCTTGGCCATCTCGTGGAAGAAAAACAGGTTGTGCGTCAGGATGATCACCTGCTTGAACCGATCTCTTGGGATGAGCACCTGGCGTCTGATCAGCGAAGCGATATCGTATACATAGTTATGGGAAAGGCTCGATATCGGATCGTCGATGACGATGATCCGATCACGCTTGAGCATTCCACTCGCGGTGTCCATCTCGCCATTGCAAACCTCAAGGAAGTAGAGGAACGAGATCAGTGTTTTCTCACCCTCGCTCAGCGTTCTGAACACCCCTTCGGTCTGGCCCGGGCGCTCAAGACGATACTGGGGTACCGAGCCCTCCTCCCTGATCAGCATAAACCCCTTCAGCCCCAGCACCCGCAGCCAATTGTTGATGTTCTCGACCGACTGATCGATGTTCGTAATGGCAGCTCTGGACTGAGTAACAACCCCGCGCAGCTCTTGAATTCGCTCCCGAAGCGACTGAACCTCATCTTTGGCGGTCTGGCGCTGACGGCCTTGCGCCTTGTCGACCTTCTCGAATACCTGGAAAGCTGCATTGCAGGAAGCTCTGTACCATCGCCAGAAGCGTTCCTTGATATTCTCTTCATGCTGTTTTCTGTTCCTGATGCGCTCATTGATAGCGTCGATTTTCAGCTGTTCAGCCGCGATCTCGCGGTTCAACTCAGCAACCAGTGCTTCAGTGGATTCCAGCTTAGTGACAAGAGATGGACTGGCGATCTTCTCGCCAATGGCTTGCAGGTTCTTCTCGAACACCGCGTGTAGGCGAGTGATATGCAGCCTAATGGCTTGAAGCTTATAACCAGGGGCCTCGCATCGTTGCAGAAGCTGATCCATCGCACCCCGGTACTGATATTCGAGTTGCCTGAGCGCACCCAGGCGCTCCTCATAGGTCTTGTCGAAGACCTTATGGATCTCAGCGTAGAAATCTTGGGGCAAAGGTTGCTGACATAGCGGGCATTTGTCTTCCGCCTCAGCCCGATACCGGAGTGCGTGTTTAACCCAGTCCGAGTTTCCCAACTGCTGAATAAACGCAGAAAGGTAGGAGTTGCTCGATCCGGTGATGACCTCCTGCAGCATCGGATCAACTTCCAGCTTATGCGCCTGGAAAGAAATGGGCGCGATGTTTGGCACTTCCTGATCGCTAGTTTCACTAAGCGCTGCCGCTTCCCCTAGCATCCCTTGGGCGGTATCGGTGGTAGCCACAAGCGGAACCCGCCGGACAGCGTCCAGCAGCCGTTCTCTGGTGTTGAGCGACCTGAAGCAGTAAGCCAGAGCGGTGCCATCGAACTCCCGCTTGGGCTTCCAGACACTGTCCAGGAGCCCTTCATGAGCGGCGTCCTGGGCCTTCTTGCAATTAACGCCCTTCTCCATCTCAACATCGTGGGCGATCATCAGTTCAACGATTGACGCCTCTGCTGCTGCCAAGGCGGCCTCAGCCTCAATGTTGCCCTCATTGAGAGTGAAAACTCCCGGCTGAGAAGAGGCTTCATGGAAGTTCTTCTCCATGAACACATGGTTGTAAACCAGTACCTCCCGGCCAACCTTCACCGGTTCCACACCACAAACGTTATAGCAGGCCTGACCAGGAGACTGGAGGAAGTTGCCGATGGTGGTTTTGCCCGTACCATTCTGGCCGTAGAACAAGTTCACGCGCTTGAGCGGGGCAATGGACACCGCAGCGTCAGGCGAGTAGCTGGAGACGTTACGGACCAGAATTTTTTCGAGCATTGGGCAATCCTTGGCATGAGCAAATCCAGCTCAAAGATAAGCGGAACATTTCCGACTTCATAGTGCCATTACGGTTTTTGATCAATCCTACCGGTGCGGCTCCATGCGAAGGGCAGTTCTGGGTCGGTAGCGATCGGTTGCGAACCGCTGCTTTCGGCCAGTGGTCCATGAACCAGCCGCTTGCCCCTGAGGCAGAGCGCTCGGTGATTTGCTGGTAGTCTCCAGTGGTTTTTTGGCCCTCCGTTTTTAACGCGACACTTAGTTTTAGAAAAGTGAACGCATCGCCCCTAATTGAATCGTGAGAATTTGAGACATGGACAATGGACGCCCCGCGCAGAGCGAGTACGTCGAAGCGCTTTTGCAGGCGCTGGAACGAGACAAGGACGCGCTGCTTAAGCTAGGCATGGAAGTTGTCGGTCCTTCTGGCAGTCCAATGTATCCATTGGACTGGATGGTGTTCGCTGCCATTAAGCGAAGTGTTAGCACCTCGAGTGCTCTGGCGGCGATGGTCAGGACCTGGAATATGGTCTGCGCGCGCTCATTGTTGCGAATGCACATAGACACGGCACTGCGATTTTCAGCCGCCTGGCTTGTACCTGATCCGCATGCATTTGCCACAAATGTGATGAAAGGGGAGCCGATCAACAAAATGAAAGATCGAAGTGGCAAACAGCAGCTGTCAGACGCGTTCCTTGTTGAAACGCATAAAGGGGAGTACCCATGGCTTCCCGATGTTTACAAAAAACTCTGTGGATACGTGCATTTCTCAGGTTCACATATCATCGATTCGATCTCTAGTTTCGAGGATGCAACCCGAACCATCGAGTTTGAGATATCTGCCACTGATTCTAAATTTCCTGAGTTCAGTTGGGTTGAAGTCTTGGACTGCTTCAGGAAATCGACCTCGATCCTTTCCTGGTATCTCCAAGGATATGCCGACACAAAAAAGCTCACTCCAGCTGAATTGGAGACGCTGCGTAGCAACAGATAGCAATGTTGCAACCTTCACAGATCGCGATGGGACACCATGAGAAAAGGTGTCTTTTCGCTTATGACCTGATCCGCGTGGCGTACGGGCGTATCGCAGGTGTTACGAGGGGTACAGCAGCGCGTTTTGACTGAACTCATGCACCGGGTACCGTTGCCTCTGAGTGGCGGGAGTCATCGAGTCGTAACGATGTGTAGTATAGACCGATTGGCCTGTTCAGTCAGACTATGACATGGCCATCAGGAATTCTTTTGTAGCGCCGCCCGATGTACTTTTTGAAGGGTAGAATTGCGTTCTTACTATCGCCGATGATGTGCGTCATGGATTGAGCTGCCACTTTGGTATTGAGTTCCAGGACGGTAACTTCATCAACCTCATTTCTACCCTGCATGAATCGTTCGGAATTGCAGATGATGTAGGCGACCCTCGGCGAGATCGGGTAGTAGAAGTCGACGTACTCAGGTGCGGCGAATTCTGTCTCTGAGACACAAGAGTGCACGTTGACTACAGGGTGGTCGGACGTGATGAA
Source organism: Pseudomonas sp. FDAARGOS_380 (assembly GCF_002591235.1). Lineage (NCBI taxonomy): Bacteria > Pseudomonadati > Pseudomonadota > Gammaproteobacteria > Pseudomonadales > Pseudomonadaceae > Pseudomonas > Pseudomonas sp. FDAARGOS_380. The sequence goes on from NZ_CP023969.1 coordinate 2,868,566, forward strand.
AGGCACTCTAGTGTCATTCACAAGTAATGCATGCCTATCCTGGTGGCGACTTGCGTACAGGCTGAAGCCGATACTCATCCCGAACATGTAGCTTAAGAACCACCATGCATGCGCCATAGCATCGGCCACTTCAATTTCAAGGGCGTTGCTCCGTGGCTGAACCTGGATCATGCCATCTCGGAAAGTTTTCGTGCGGGAGATCTGGTGACCGAAGAACATCATGAACTCGATCATGTGCTGTTTATCTTGCAGTACATCGAGTTTTTCATCAGCGAGCGCTGCTAACACTGGCAACGCCTTTTCTTCGTGGGATGCGTGGAGATTTTCCAGTAGGTTGCACTTCATCGCATGGAGATGCAGCTCGGCTTTCTGATCCTGAATGCCAGATTTACGGTAGATGGTCTCAAGATGCTGCATCTTAAGAAAGTCATTAAGATACGACATGTGCTGTTGATGAAGATGGTTGGGGCTTTTTCGAGAGAAGCCTTTAATCACCTGAACATCCATGCCGGTAAGTGTGGTGGTCTTGTAGAAATAGTCGTCAACAACTATGGCTCGCACGCTGTCGTGGGCAATCTTTCCAGTTTTCGTGGTGTAGAAAACATTCTTCGTGCCGCGGCCCCAGCGGGTCAGGTAGTTCGCCCAGACGTAATGGTGACGCTTCTTGGCTTCAAGGTCTTTGCGCGACATGGTCGTCCTTTCCATTGGGTGTTGGCTCGCAAGCTCTCCGCCTACGAGCCTCCCGTCCAGCAATTCAAGTACCTGCTCGGAGGTGACTGCTCGCGTGTGAAATCACACCCGGATGCCAGCTGGATCACTGTAAAGTTAAGATGGTTTTAGCTTTGAATAAAATTTAGAACTTAAGCTTGCATAATACTTAATCGGGCAGTTCGGCTTTATATCTGCCTCGTCGTGCTGATATATTGAAAACACTCCATCAGCGGGTAAGCTTTCGGAAATACAAAAGAGAAGAATCTCTTCTAAAAAATAAAGCATGTTATTTAGGTAAGCATCAAGCTCTTGATGAATAGGGATGGAGGATTCTTGTACGTTTATTTTATTTGTAAGGTCGTAGCTCCAAGTCGGGAGCGAGAATTTATTACCTGGGTGAAGCTTTGTATTTTCTATCGTAAGAGATTGGCCTGGCCCAGGGTGCTCAATAGCATTTCGGCACTCCGACAATCTACGAATCCAAAACAGGTCGTTACCTAGGGCCAAAGATAGTTTTTTTAAAGTAGGGCGATTCTGTTGCAGCCATTTTATATGCTTATCGAAATGCGCCTCGTCTCGCGCCCCCAAAGGTAAGTCCGTAAACAGACTTATTAGTTTGAAGCAATCTATTAAAAACTGTTTTCCGACCAGAAGGAAAGATTTCGCGTCACTTTCTAAGTTTTTAACTTTAGCGAGCGGTGGGATGGCGCGACTGGATTTGTTCTGCTCAATGATGATGTCACATTTTTGCATAACGTCATCAAGCTGCTCGCGAATATTAGACTCTAGCTGTGCACAGACCAGTAGTTGCTCGTTTAGACTCCAAACTTGCTCCAGAAGCTTCGGCTTTATGGAGTCTTCCGAAAAAACTTGGTCAATAATTCGTTTAAACTGAAGAAAGATCCGGGCTACATAGGGAGAGGCAGCACCAATCGCTGCTATTTTCTCATACGTGTGCCCGGTATCTGGTTGGGTTTTTTGTGGATCAGTTGAATCAGCAGTTAACAACTTGTAAATGCTGTTCTCTTTAAATATTAAAAGCAATGCATCATTAATGGTTTCCATTGCTATTATTGCAGACTCATCAATCAAGTCAGGATCATTAATTGTGATGGAAAAGGCATCATCTCTTTTCTGCATAACCCAAACACTCTTTTATTAGTGATACGACTAGAAAAAAGCACTCCGACCTTCCCCTGGCGGCGTTTCTTGGAATGGCAAGGCGGTCGCTTGCATTGACTGCTTCGGAACTCCCGCTGCTCAGACAGAAGCTACAGATGGTAATCGAGATGATTGATTTGTGTCTAACGGATAGGTAACGGCCAATACATGGCGGCGTTTGGCATTTACGTACCCACTTACCAATATCCGCCATAGTCCACGCCGTCTATGACTGCGCGCAATGCACAACTGTAATAGCTACCATCACCGCATCGAATTCGAATCGGAGACAGCCCTAATTGATTGGCTGCTTTTGGCCGATCACTGCCTGTCGCTACCGGCGGCAATGAACAGCTCTCTGCCGTTCATGGTTACTAAGCGTGCTGGTCAAATCCGATGCAATAGTTGATCAGGTCGAATGTAAGCGCCTGGTCAAGTGCAATGCAAACGAGTGGTGATCATGTAGAGTGCAATTTCGTAAGCTGCTACATTTACCGTTTAACGCATCGATACTACTTTTAGACCTCTGGTTCCTTGAATGGCCGAAACCGACAAGTTGCCAGTAGCGGCATGCTGGATGTGTTCGCTCCACCAGATCATCATCGGGCGTCTTCTCTCAATGTAATCCGCACGATTGTAGGCGCTGCGCACCTCATCTTTGTCCACGTGGGCGAGTGCGACCTCGATCAGCTCTGGTTCCCATCCTTTTTCGTTCAGGATTGTACTAGCCATGGAACGCATGCCATGGCTCACCAAGCGCCCTTCAAAACCCATACGTTTCAAGGCCATATTTGCCGTCTGGCTGTTGCAGTGAGTTCGTGGATCTCTATCTGCTGGGAACACAAACTCCCGATGGCCGCTGTAGGGTTTTATTGTTTCAAGCAAAGCAAGTGCGTGTTCAGTCAGTGGTATGACGTGAGCACGACGCTTTTTCATACGCTCCGCTGGAATTGTCCAGGTTTTCTTGTCGAGATCAATGTCAGCCCAGGAAGTCGTGGCGGCTTCCGCAGGGCGGGTCATGGTATGAAGTTGCCATTCGATCAGGCAGCGGGTTGTTCTCTTTATGCTCGCATTGGCGATGGCGACCATTAACTCTGGCAGCTCTTCCGGGCGGAGGGCTGCCATGTTCTGCTTTTTCGGCTTCTTGAAAACGGCCCGAATGCCGCTGAGCGGATTGGCAAAGATCATTCCCGAGTTCACACCGTAGGTCATGATCTCGTTGAGTCGTTGGGTCAGTCGCTTCACTGTCTCCAAGCTGCCTTTGGTTTCCAAGGGGCGCAGCAGCTCGATGACCCTCGGGGCATTGATTTGCGAGATAGGTGTTGTTCCCAGCGATGGAAAGACATGCAGCGTAAGCGAGCGCCAGATGTCCTCGGCATACGCCTGAGTGACCGAATCTTTTTTCAGTTCAAACCAGGCAGATGCCACGTTCTCGAACGTGTGCTCGGTTGCCTGCCTTTTTGTCTGCTCCAACTCGCTACGTTGTTCTTTCGGATCGATGCCCTGGGCGAGAAGCTCTCTGGCTTCGACCGTCTTCTTCCTGGCTTGCGCGAGTGAGAGTTCTGGATAGGTGCCGAGGCCCATATTGATGCGGTTTTTGGTAATCGGCTGCCGGTAGTTGAAGTTCCAGAGCGTAGAGCCATTGACCCTCACTCGCAGCTGTAAGCCGTCTCCATCGCTGAGGACGTAGTCCTTGTCTTTCGGCTTTACCGCTTTGAGCTGGCGGTCAGAGAGGCGGGTGGCTTGGGCGCACATGAGGTGTTCCATGACATCAATTGGTATTCCAAAAATTACCACCGAAGGGCTTGGAATACCATCTGGAATACCCGATGACGTGGATTGTGTTGGACGTCCATGGACGCTAATAGACCCTAAAGCCTTGATTTTGCTGGATTTCAGACACAAAAAAAGACGTCCGGGGACGTCTTTAGATGTTGAAGTGGTGGAGCCGGGGGGATTTGAACCCCCGTCCGCCAGTACTCCGCTGTCGGTACTACATGCGTAGCCGTTTCTATTAAGTTAACCCTCAGCGACCCGAAGGGCAGGGTGCTTTGGGCGAGTTGTGTAAGTTTTAGCCGCTTCGTCCACAACGTACTGCACGGCGATTCTGTTCTATATGACAATCACTTTGGGTTTACAGACATCCCCTGGTGATTGCTGGACCCGAAGGTACCAGAAGCTCAGGGCTAAGGCTGCTTACGCAGCGAGAGCGAATTCCTGGCCGTAGTTTTCGTCATTGGCAACTATAAGAAGTTGCAACAGTGGATTTACGAGTTCTGTTACCAACTCGGCATGCACCTAAAGTTTCGCGACCGGCGTCGAATCCTAAACGGCCCCGTGCTTGTAACTCGTTGTTTCTTAGTGAGTGACAAGCCTGTGCAGTGTACGCCAAAAGCTTAGCGAAGGCCAACCCGAAGGTTGGCCCTCTCGCTTACTGGCCGCCTTTCTCGCTGTTCTGCAGGTCTTGCAGGGCCTTGGAGGTGATTTCGATGCACTTCTTCTCGTCACCTGCGGCGTGGGCGGCCTTGGCCTGGGAGACGGCGGTGTCTATTTCGCCACTTTTACCGCTGGTGTCGGTGGCGAGCAGGGCTTTGCCGTTGTTGATTTTGTCCAGGTTGATCTGGCACAGGTCTTTGTCACTGGCTGCGAAAGCGGGGGAGGCGAGCATCGCAGCGGTCATGAACAAGCCAGCAAGAGCGGAACGCTTCATAGGGTGTCTCCTTGCGCAAAAGGGCTCGACGCTGCTGGCGTGCAACCGCTGCCAGCGACATCACTGATGGGCCTCGTTTGTCGAAGCCTATGCAGATGACTGCGCTGGTGCGCGAGGGTTCGGTTTTTTTGCCGGGTCAGTGGGCGCGGGCGCGGGTCACGCGGTCTACCAGGTAGACCAGGCCGTGGTAGTCGATGCCGCCATGCTGGCTCAGGCCGATCTCGCAGGTGCGGCTGGTGGAGATGCCTTCGCTGCAATATTGCACGGCGTCTTTGAGTGAGCGCAGGGAGTGGGCGTTGAGCTCTGGTGTGGTGAAGCCTTTGTCGCCGGCAAAGCCGCAGCAATGAATGCCTTCGGGGATCACCACGGTTTTTGCGCAGCGTCGCGCCAGTTCGATCAGTGCCTGGCTCTCGCCCAGGTGTTGGGTGCTGCAGGTGACGTGCACGGCGATGGGCGCTTCCTGGGGCGTGAAGTCGAGGCGGTCCATCAGGTGGGTGCGTATGAAGCGTACCGGGTCGTAGAGGTCCAGGCGCGTTTCTTCCAGCTCTTGCACCAGGCGCAGGGTGCAGGGGCTGGTGTCGCAGTAGATCGGGTCGAGGCCGCCGCGGCTGGCGTGGAGCAGGGCGCCGATCAGTTCCTGGCGCTTGTGTTCGGCCTGCTCGGCGTAGCCTTTGGATGCGAAGGGTTGGCCGCAGCAGAGGCTGTCCTGGTTGTCGGGGAAGACTACCTGGTAGCCGGCTTTTTCCAGCAGATGGCGGGTTTTGTCGTACAGCGACATTTGCTCTTTATCGCCGGCTGCCGGGCCCATGGCGCGAGAGACGCAGGCGGCCAGGTACACCACGCGCGGGCGCGCGTCCGCCACTGCCGGGCTGAAGCGGATGGCCTTTTCGGGCTGTGGCATGGCGTTGGTCCACTGCGGAATTTGCCCTTTGGACAGCTTGGTCAGCGTGCTCGAGAGCCTGGCCAGCCGTGGGGCGCCCAGCAGCATGCGTGCGCCATTGGCGACGTGCAGGGTAAAGCGCGCACCTTGCAGCGCGGTGGCGAAATGGCTGGCGAGCCAGTCGGCGGTTTTCGTACGGTCGGCCTCGCGGCTGCGCAGTTTTTTTACCAGGTCGCCGGTATTGATGCCTACAGGGCAGCGTTGCGCGCATAGGCCGGTGGCGGCGCAGGTGTCGATGCCCTGGTAGTGGTAGGCCGCTTCCAGTTCGGCGGTGTCCACGCCTGCGCGTTTTTTGGCCTGGATGTCACGCCAGATCACGATGCGCTGGCGGGGGCTCAGGGTCAGGCCTTTTGACGGGCACACCGGCTCGCAGAAGCCACACTCGATGCACTTATCCACCAGCTCATCGGCAGCGGGCAACGGCTTGAGGTGTTTGAGGTGGATCTGCGGGTCTTCGCTGAGTACCACGTCGGGGTTGAGGATGCCGTTGGGGTCGAGCAGGCGCTTGAGCTGCCACATCAGTTGATAAGCGTCGCTACCCCATTCCAGTTCGACGAACGGTGCCATGTTGCGGCCGGTGCCGTGTTCGGCCTTCAGCGAGCCACCGAACTCCACGGCCACCAGTTGCGCAACGTCGTCCATGAACGCTTGATAGCGTGCGACTTCTTCGCTGCTGTTGAAGCCTTGGGTGAACACAAAGTGCAGATTGCCTTCCAGGGCGTGTCCGAAAAGGATGGCTTCGTCGTAGTGATGTTTGTCGAACAGTGCGATCAAGCGGTTTACGCCAATCGCCAGTTGTTCGACGGGGAAGGTCACGTCTTCGATGATCACGGTGGTGCCGGTTTTGCGCACGGCACCTACGGCGGGGAAGGTGTCCTTGCGGATGGCCCACAGGCGGGCGTTTTCCAGTGGGTCTTCGGTGAAGTCGACTTGTTTCTCCACGGGAAACGCCGCCAGGGACGCCATGATGCGCGTCAGTTGTTCGTGCAGCAGTGATGACGAAGCGGCGCGGGATTCGATCAGCAGTGCGCAGGCGTTTTCCGATAGGTGCTGTACGAAAGCAGGCATGCCCGGTTTGTCCTGCACCGAGCGCATGCTGCGTCGGTCCAGCAGTTCAACGGCGGAGACTGGCTGGGTTTTCAGCACGGTGACGGCGTTGCAGCAGGTTTCGACATCCGGGAAGACGATCAGCGCGGAGGCTTTGTTCGGGTGGTCGATCACGGTGTCGTAGGTGACCGCACTGATAAACCCCAGGGTGCCCTCGGAGCCGACCAGCAGGTGGCTGAGGATATCCAGCGGGTCATCGAAATCCACCAACGCATTGAGTGACAGGCCGGTGGTGTTTTTCAGTCGGTATTTGTGGCGGATCTTTGCCGCCAGCTCAGTATTTGCTCGTGTTTCGCGACCCAATGTAGCCAGGCGTTCAAGCAGTGCGCCATGTGACTGGCGGAAGGCTCGCACGCTGGCGGCATCTTCGGTGTCCACACGGCTGCCATCGGCCAGCACCAGGCGGATGCCCGCCAGGGTGTGGTAGGTGTTTTGCGCCGTGCCGCAGCACATGCCACTGGCATTGTTGGCGACGATACCCCCGATCTTGCAAGCATTGATGGACGCTGGGTCCGGGCCGATCTTGCGCCCGAACGGTGCGAGCCAGGCATTGGCCTGGGCGCCGATCACGCCGGGTTGCAGGCGTATCTGGGTGCCTTGCCCGCGAATTTCGCGGTGGTTCCAGTTATCACCCAGCACGATCAGCACCGAGTCGCTGATGGCCTGGCCCGAGAGGCTGGTGCCTGCGGCACGGAAGGTCACCGGCACGCGGTCGCGCTGGGCCAGTTGCAGCAGTGTCACCACTTCGTCTTCTGACTCCACGCGGATCACCAGCTGTGGGATCAGTCGGTAAAAGCTAGCGTCGGTGCCGAAGGCGAGGGTGGAAAGTGGGTCGTCGAAGCGGCGATCTTGCGGGATCAGTTGTGCGACGTCGCTCAGGAAAGCAGCAGGCAGGCTCATCGGTCCTCCAGAAATAGCAGACGCCGGCAGGATGCTCCGGCGTCGATTCTTACCCTATTACGTGCAGGTCTCAGTGCACCAGCATACCGGTGAACCAGTACGCCTGCGCCAAGGTGATTAGCCCGACGATCGTGGCAAAAAACAGGCTGTGCTTGAGGGTAAAGCGGAACAGATCGGATTCCTTGCCCACCAGGCCGGTGGCGGCGCAGGCCACGGCGATCGATTGCGGCGAGATCATTTTGCCGGTCACGCCACCGCTGGTGTTCGCGGCTACCAGCAAGGTGTCGTTGACGCCGATCTGGTGAGCGGTAGTGGCTTGCAATGAGCTGAACAGGGCGTTGGATGAGGTATCGGAGCCTGTCAGGAAAACCCCTAGCCAGCCAAGGAATGGCGAGAAGAACGGGAAGGCAGCACCGGTGCCGGCCAGAACCAGGGCCATGGTCGAGGACATGCCGGAATAGTTGGTGACGAAGGCGAACGCCAGTACCATGCCGATGGACAGGATCGGCCAGCGCAGCTCGAAGAAGGTCTCTTTTAAAGTGGTAAGACCAGTTTTGATGTCGATTTTCAATACCAGCATGGAGATCAGTGCCGAGAAGAAGATCGCAGTGCCGGTGGCAGAAATCGGGTCCAGCTTGAAGACGGCCGGAATGGCGGTCGGGTTGGTCACGATGGGCGCGACTTTAACCACCAGTTGATCCAGGTGCGGAATCGCAAAATTGAACACCCAGCCGTACATCGAACCGCCCGCAGCGAACAAGGCCTTGAAGGGTTTGAGGGTCCAGATGGTGACCAGTACGGTGAGGATCAGGAACGGCGACCACGCCTTGAAAATTTGCCCCAGGCTGTAGGGCGAAACCACGGTGTTGCGGGGCAAGCCGAAGCCGCCGGCGCTGGAGGTGACCGCCACGCTGGAGGTGGCGCCGGCAATCTGTGCGCCTGCGGTGCGCTTGGGTTGCCAGACTTTCAGGAACAGCGTCAGGGCAATCAGGCTGGCGAGTGCCGAGGTGATGTCCGGCAGCTCTGGGCCAATGAAGTTGGAGGTGAAATATTGGGTGACGGCAAAGCTCAAGCCGGCCACCAAGGCTGCCGGCCAGGTTTCGCGAACGCCGCGCAGGCCGTCCATCATGAACACCAGCCAGAACGGCACGAACAGCGACAGCAGTGGCAGTTGGCGGCCGGTCATGGCGCCAATCTTGAACGCATCAATACCGGTGACCTGGCCGGCGACGATGATCGGAATGCCCAAAGCGCCGAAGGCCACGGGCGCGGTATTGGCAATCAGGCACAGGCCGGCGGCGTACAGCGGGTTGAAACCCAGGCCCACCAGCAGCGCGGCGGTGATCGCCACGGGCGCGCCAAAACCGGCCGCACCTTCCAGGAAGGCGCCAAAGCAAAAACCGATCAACAACACCTGCAAGCGCTGGTCGTCGGTGATCGACAGCACGGAGCTGCGGATGATTTCGAACTGGCCGCTCTTGACCGTCAATTTGTACAGGAATACCGCTGCGACGATGATCCAGGCGATGGGCCACAGGCCGTAGGCAAAACCATAACCGGCCGCAGCCAGTGCCATGTCTATCGGCATCTGGAAGGCGAAAATAGCGACCAGTATCGACAGGGCCAGGGTGATGCTGCCGGCCACATGGCCTTTGAGGCGGAACACGGCCAGCGCCAGGAAGAAAAATACGATGGGAATGACGGCGGCCAGTGCGGACAGGCCGAGGCTGCCAAGTGGGCTGTAAAGCTGTTGCCAGGTTTGCATATGGGGTGGCCCCTGATTGTTGTTGTTTGATGAGCTTGGGTAATTGGTAATACCAATTTACAATCGCTGTGGGCTAGATTAAGAGCCTGGGCAGGGGTGTGTCAATTTGCCGCCTGCGAAACTTTGGTCGTAGGTCGGGAGGCGGGGTGTTCTGATCGGCGAAATTGAAGGCGTTCTGATAGGTGCTGCCGGCACGGCGATAGGCCAGAATAGGGGCCCCGGCGAGTGGTCGGGATGGTGGAGAGTGAGTTATGGGGTTTGATCAGGTGCGTCAGCGCCGTTTGTCTGACGATATTGTCGAGCAGCTTGAGGGCATGATTCTCGAGGGCACGCTGAAGTCGGGCGAGCGTTTGCCGGCCGAGCGCGCGTTGGCTGAGCGCTTTGGTGTGTCGCGCCCATCGTTGCGTGAGGCGATTCAGAAACTGGCGGCCAAGGGCTTGCTGGTCAGTCGCCAGGGCGGTGGCAACTATGTGGTGGACTCCCTGGGTTCGACCTTCAGTGATCCGCTGCTGCACTTGTTGGAAAGCAATCCCGAAGCGCAACGCGACCTGCTGGAGTTTCGCCAGACCCTGGAGGCTTCGTGTGCTTATTACGCGGCGTTACGCGCCACGGAGGTTGACCGTGAACGGCTGACCGCCGCGTTTGAGGCGTTGCAGGATTGCTATGCGCGCGCCGACGAGGTGAGCCGAGTGGAGGAGGGCGCTGCGGATGCGAGGTTTCACTTGGCGATTGCCGAAGCCAGTCATAACGCCGTATTGCTGCACACCATTCGCGGGCTGTTCGACCTGCTCAAGCGTAACGTAGTGACGAATATTGGTGGCATGTACCAGCAGCGTACCGAGACCCGCGACATGCTGATCAGTCAGCATCGGGACTTGTACCTGGCCATCATCGAGGGGCGGGCCGAGCAGGCGCGCGACGTCTCGACACGGCATCTGCTGTATGTGCAGGAGGTGTTGGAGGAGGTGCGCCAGGAGGTTCAGCGCGTGGCTCGGGCGGAGCGACGCAAAGGGATGTAGCCCGCGTGGGCTACACCGTCACAAGGATTACTCTTCCTTGCCTTTGTTGCGCACGGCGCGATGCAGCTCGCGATTGGAATCGCGCTCGCGTTCGGTGTCGCGCTTGTCGTATTCCTTCTTGCCCTTGCCCAATGCGATCTCGCATTTGACCAGGTGCTTGCTCCAGTACCAGGACAAGCAGATACACGCGTAGCCTTTTTGCTGCACGGCTGCGGCGAGTTTTTCGAGTTCGCGGGCATTGAGCAACAACTTGCGCGTACGCACCGGGTCGGCAATCACGTGGGTGCTCGCGGTGGTCAGCGGGGTGATATGACTGCCAAGCAGCCATGCCTCGCCATCCTTGAGCAGCACATAGCTGTCGACCAGCTGCAGTTTGCTGGCACGCAGACTTTTTACTTCCCAGCCGGCCAGGACCAGACCAGCCTCGAACCGATGTTCGATGAAGTAATCGTGTCGCGCTTTTTTATTTTGCGCGATGGTCCCTGTGGGGTGTTTCTTTTGTTTAGCCATAGGGGCGGCATTATAGGGAGTTGCGAGCGTGTCGGCTACGGTCAACCTGTGTGCTTGAGCGAGTTGGATGAATCCCGGACAATGCGGGCAGTTCTTTGGTTTTTTTCTCTCGCGGATTGGGCTGTTCTTTCGCGATGTTTGCCTTAAGCAGTGGAAGTAACGCTCACATGACGACGCATATTCAACGTTCGGCCCTGTTGCCCTACCCGGCGCAGGCGCTCTATGACCTGGTCAACGACGTGGCGCGTTACCCAGAGTTTCTGCCTTGGTGCTCGACGGCCGAGGTTCTGGAGAGCAGTGACGAGCACATGGTTGCCAGCGTGGGGGTGGCCAAGGGCGGCCTCAGCCAGCATTTTGTGACGCGCAATGTGCTGGTGCCGGGTAAGTCCATTGAAATGAACCTGCAGGAAGGGCCGTTCACTCAACTGCACGGCGTGTGGGTGTTCAAGGCGCTGACGGACAAAGCCTGCAAGATCAGCCTGGATCTGTCGTTTGATTATGCCGGGCCGATTGTTCGTGCGACCTTGGGGCCTTTGTTCAATCAGGCAGCCAATACCCTGGTGGACGCGTTCTGTCAGCGCGCCAAGCAACTGCATGGTTGAGATTGAGGTGGTGTTTGCCGCTGAGGATCGCCAGGTGTTGCTGGCGGTAAAGGTGGCTGAAGGCACTAGTTTGCGCGAAGCGGTGCAGGCGTCGGGAATGGCGGCGCATTTTCCTGATGTTGATCTGGCTGATTGCCCGGTGGGTATATTTGGCAAGGTCGTCGTGGATGCACAGGTGCGCTGCGTACAAGCCGGTGACCGTATTGAGATCTATCGGCCTTTGCTGGCCGACCCTAAAGAGGTGCGCAGGCTGCGCGCGGCCAAGGCGGCATTGGCCAGGCAAGCGAATTCTTGAGCGTGCCAAAGGGTAGCGTAGCCATCTACACCACTGCCATACGAAGCTGAACCGGTAACTGCCTGCCAACCGACACCTATCTCCCTGGAGCCGCGCGATCCAACTGTGGGAGCTGGCTTGCCTGCGAAAGCGGTGGTTCAGCTGAATATTCAGTGACTGACACACCGCTATCGCGGGCAAGCCCGCTCCCACAGGGGATCTGAGCCAGGCGCTGATTTTGTGGGCAATACATGGCTAATGTGGGAGCTGGCTTGCCTGCGATGGCGGTGGTTTAGCTGAATATTCAGTGACTGACACACCGCTATCGCGGGCAAGCCCGCTCCCACAGGGGATCTGAGCCAGGCGCTGATTTTGTGGGCAATACATGGCTAATGTGGGAGCTGGCTTGCCTGCGATGGCGGTGGTTCAGTTAAAGATTAATTGACTGACACACCACCTTCGCGAGCAAGCCCCACAGGGGGGGGGGGGGGGGCTGAGCCAGGCGCTGATGCTGTGGGCAATATAGCTATGCAAATGGCAGACAACAAAAAGCCCGGCATGCCGGGCTTTTTATCGAGTGCAAAATTATTGCGGGCTGGTGTCCAGAGGCTCAGGCGTCGGCACGGGCACGGTTTCCACGTTGTCGATGTCTTTCTGGATGCTGTCCAGCAAGGAACCTGGCTTGGCCGGTTCCTCGGATTTTGGTTTTTCAGCTTGCTGCGCAGGGGCGGTCACGTTGGTGCCGCTGTCCTTGCCCAGCAAGGCTTCATCGCGGCTTACGCCGGGCATGAAGTCACCGGACAGGCTCACGAGCTGGTCATTGCCATTGAAGATGACACTGACGCGCTCCTGCTGGCGTTCACCGCCACCCGGCTGCAGGCTGTAGAGATAATCCCAGCGATCGGCATGGAAAGTGTCGGTCAGCAGGGGATTACCCATGATAAACCGTACTTGCCGTCGGGTCATTCCCGGGCGTAACTGGTCTATCATGTCCTGCGTGACGACATTGCCCTGCTGGATGTCGATTTTGTAAACCCCGGGGAATGAACAACCGGCGAGTGCGAGCAGTCCCACAAAGGTGAAACTGGTTAGCAAGAGCTTGGTGTTTTGCATCGGTGGGCGACTTCCACTATCTTGGCTGGGACAACGTAAACGCCGATCATACCCGTATTAAGAGAAGCTGCGAAGCAGCATCCGCGAGAAAGCTAACCATGGTTGAAAATAGCGAACTACGCAAAGCCGGTCTCAAAGTGACTCTGCCACGAGTCAAGATTCTACAAATGCTCGATTCTGCTGAGCAGCGCCACATGAGTGCCGAAGACGTTTACAAGGCGCTGATGGAGTCTAACGAGGACGTCGGCCTGGCCACGGTCTACCGTGTACTGACCCAGTTTGAAGCCGCAGGGCTGGTGGTTCGTCATAATTTCGACGGCGGTCATGCGGTGTTTGAATTGGCTGACGGTGGTCACCATGACCACATGGTTGACCTGGATACCAATGAGGTTATCGAGTTCACCAGCCCTGAAATCGAAGCGCTGCAGCACAAGATTGCTGAGGAGCATGGGTTCGATTTGGTCGACCACAATCTCGTGTTGTACATCCGTAAGAAAAAGTAAAAATCGACGCAGTTTTGCTTTGCGAAACGATTGAAGGCGACCCTCGGGTCGCCTTCGTGCTTTCTATAGAGGGGAAAATGTCGCTTCAAGCCTTCGCGGCCACCACCATTTTTTTTGCGTGAGCCAAGGACTCCTTGGTCAAGTCGATACCGCCGAGCATCCGCGCCACTTCTTCCACCCGTTCCGATTTGTTCAGCTTGGAGACGGCTGTGTGTGTCGCGTCACTGCCGCGCACCTTATGCACAAACAGGTGCTGATGCCCTTGAGCTGCCACTTGCGGCAAGTGGGTCACCGTGAGCACTTGGCCACGATCCCCCAGGCGACGCAGCAATTGGCCAACGATTTCTGCGGTCGGCCCGCCAATGCCCACATCCACTTCATCGAATACCAGGGTGGGTACCCGTGAGGTCTGTGCGGTAATCACCTGGATCGCCAGGCTGATCCGCGAAAGTTCGCCGCCGGAGGCCACTTTGGCCAGGGCCTTGAGCGGTTGGCCGGGGTTGGCACTCACCAGCAGCTCGACGTGCTCCAGCCCATGGGGCTGCAATTCTTGACTGGCGTTGGGGTGCAACTCGATGGTGAAGCGCCCGCCTGGCATACCCAGGCGTTGGATTTCCATCTCAACGGCGCTTGCCAGGCTAGTAGCTGCCTGCTGGCGCAGAGCGCTCAACTCCCGGGCTTTTTCCTGATAATGACGGGCAAACGAAGCGAGCTCCTCGCCCAGTCGTTCGATGGATTCGTCGTTCGCGTTGAGTGTTTCGATTTCATCCAGCAGTTTCTGCTGCATGGTTGCGACTTCAGTCGGCTGGATTCGATGCTTGCGAGCCAGGGTATAAATAGTGTCCAGGCGCTCTTCTATTTCCTGCAGGCGTTCTGGGTCGGCGTCGAAGTGATCCAGGAAACGATTGAGTTCGCCCACGGCCTCTTCAACCTGGATCTGCGCGCTGGTCAGCAGGGTGGTCGCTTCGCTCAGTGAGCCAGAAGCATTGTTCACGCTGGACAGGCGATTGAGGCTGGCCGTCAGCGCGTTGAGCACATTGCCGGAGTCGCTCTCGCTGCATTGCTCGACCACTTGGCGGCAGATGCCCAGCAGGGTTTCGGCGTTGGTCAGGTTCTTGTGTTCCTGCTCAAGCTGTTCCAGCTCGGTCTCACCCAGGCCCAGGCTTTCGAGCTCTTCCAATTGATAGCTGAGCAACTGGTGGCGGGCGCGTTGTTCGTCGCCGGAGTTGGAAAGGCGTTCCAGTTCCTGGCGTGTCTGGCGCCAGCGTTGGGCGGCCAGTTGAACTTGCCGGGAAAGGTCGGTGGCACCGGCGTACTCATCGAGCAGGCGACGGTGGGTATCGGTTTTCAGCAGGGATTGGTGTTCGTGCTGACTGTGGATATCGATCAGCAATTCGCCCAGGGCTTTCAGGTCGCCCAGTGGGCAGGGCGTGCCGTTGATATAGCCACGGGATCGCCCCTCGGCGGTGATCACCCGGCGCAGAATGCAGGGGCCTTCATTATTAAGGTCGCGCTCGGCCAGCCATGCCTCGGCTTCAGGGATGTCCGCCAGGTCGAAGGTGGCCAGAATGTCGGCCTTATCGGAGCCAGGGCGTACCACGCCGCTGTCTGCGCGATCGCCAAGGGTCAGGCCGAGGGCGTCAAGCATGATCGACTTGCCGGCGCCGGTTTCGCCTGTGATTACGCTCATCCCGCGATCCAGTTCAAGATCCAGATGTTCAACGATGGCGTAGTTATGTACAGACAGGTGCACGAGCATGACGGCCGCTCCCAGGCTTTAGGTCTGGTTATTTATACAGTGTTTTGTTCGGGGCTGACAATCCTGACGCTTAGCTCGATTTGCTTGAGTCGCGATTTTTTTTAGCGCGATGTGGAATGAGCGTGAAGGAAATGATCCAGGTCAATCGAAAGACTTTTGGTAACGCCTGCGCCCTTGAACCTGAAAATTGTGGCCCCATATACCGGAGCAGAAGCGCGAGTTGAGTTCGCGCATGATTTTGAAAGGAGAAATCTATGGCTGACGAACAGACGCAGGATACGCAAACTCCAGACGCCAATTCGGCTGCCGGTGATGAACTGGCGACTCGTGTGCAAGTGCTCGAAGAGCAATTGGCCGCTGCGCAGGATCAATCGTTGCGTGTTGCCGCCGATCTGCAGAACGTCCGCCGCCGTGCCGAGCAGGATGTAGAGAAGGCTCACAAGTTCGCGCTGGAAAAATTCGCCGGTGACCTGCTGCCGATCATCGACAGCCTGGAGCGTGGTCTTGAACTGTCCAACCCGGACGATGAAAACATCCGCCCAATGCGCGAAGGCATCGAGCTGACCCTGAAAATGTTCCAGGACACCCTGAAGCGTTATCAGTTGGAAGCGATCGATCCGCAAGCCGGCGAGCCGTTCAATGCTGAGCATCACCAAGCCATGGCCATGCAGGAAAGCCATGACCTGGAACCTAATAGCGTGATCAAGGTATTCCAGAAGGGTTACCAGCTCAACGGTCGCCTGATGCGCCCGGCAATGGTGGTGGTGAGCAAGGCTCCTGCACCCGTTGCACCTTCTATTGATGAGCAGGCTTGAAATACGCCGCAAGGCCCCCATTTATAAGTCAAGCGTTTAAGTGCTACCGCAGTTAGCCACAACTGCTGCGGCAACCAAATTCAAGTTTCGGGAGAGTAAATCATGGGCAAAATTATCGGTATCGACCTGGGGACCACCAACTCCTGCGTCTCCGTGCTGGAAAACGGCGTTGCAAAAGTTATTGAAAACGCCGAAGGCGCACGTACCACTCCGTCGATCATCGCTTACGCCAACGACGGTGAAATCCTCGTCGGCCAATCGGCCAAGCGTCAGGCAGTGACCAACCCGCACAACACCCTGTACGCGGTAAAGCGTCTGATCGGTCGTAAGTTCGACGAAGAAGTCGTACAGAAAGACATCAAGATGGTGCCTTACAAAATCGCCAGGGCCGACAACGGTGACGCCTGGGTTGAAGTGAACGGCCAGAAAATGTCGCCGCCACAAATCTCGGCTGAAATCTTGAAAAAGATGAAGAAGACCGCCGAAGACTACCTCGGTGAAGCAGTGACTGAAGCGGTGATCACCGTTCCGGCCTACTTCAACGACAGCCAGCGCCAGGCTACCAAAGACGCCGGCCGCATCGCGGGCCTGGATGTAAAACGTATCATCAATGAACCAACCGCAGCTGCGCTGGCTTACGGTATGGACAAGGCCAAGGGCGACCACACCGTGATCGTTTACGACCTGGGTGGCGGTACGTTCGACGTCTCCGTGATCGAGATCGCAGAAGTTGACGGCGAGCACCAGTTCGAAGTGTTGGCCACCAACGGTGACACCTTCCTGGGTGGTGAAGACTTTGACATTCGTCTGATCGACTACCTCGTTGACGAATTCAAGAAAGAAAGCGGCATGAACCTCAAAGGTGACCCGCTGGCCATGCAGCGCCTGAAAGAAGCCGCTGAAAAAGCCAAGATCGAGCTGTCTTCCGCTCAGTCGACCGACGTGAACCTGCCGTACATCACTGCAGACGCTACCGGTCCTAAGCACTTGAACGTGAAAATCTCGCGTTCCAAGCTCGAAGCGCTGGTTGAAGACCTGGTTCAACGCACCATCGAACCTTGCCGCATCGCGCTGAAAGACTCCGGTATCGACGTTGGCTCTATCAACGACGTGATTCTGGTAGGCGGTCAGACCCGTATGCCACTGGTTCAGAAGCTGGTCACCGAGTTCTTCGGCAAAGAAGCTCGTAAAGACGTGAACCCGGACGAAGCCGTTGCCATGGGTGCTGCCATCCAGGGTGCCGTACTGGCCGGTGACGTGAAAGACGTGTTGCTGCTGGACGTAAGCCCGCTGACCCTGGGTATCGAAACCATGGGTGGCGTGATGACTGCGCTGATCGAGAAAAACACCACGATTCCTACCAAGAAATCCCAGGTGTTCTCGACTGCCGATGACAACCAGGGCGCCGTGACTATCCACGTGCTGCAGGGCGAGCGTAAGCAAGCTGCGCAGAACAAGTCCCTGGGCAAGTTCGACCTGGCTGAGATTCCACCAGCACCACGTGGCGTGCCACAAATCGAAGTGACCTTCGACATCGACGCCAACGGCATCCTGCACGTCGGCGCGAAAGACAAGGCCACCGGCAAAGAGCAGAAGATCACCATCAAGGCCAACTCCGGCCTGTCTGATGAAGAAATTCAACAGATGATCCGTGATGCTGAAACCAATGCTGAAGCGGACAAGAAGTTCGAAGAGTTGGCAGGCGCCCGTAACCAGGGTGACGCGCTGGTTCACTCGACTCGCAAAATGATCGCTGATGCTGGCGACAAAGTGACCGACGAAGAGAAAACCGCAATCGAAGCGGCAGTGGTTGCCCTGGAAGCCGCCATCAAAGGCGACGACAAGGCTGCCATCGAAGCCAAGGTTGAGGAGCTGTCGAAAGTCTCCGCGCCAGTTGCTCAGAAAATGTACGCCGAACAAGGCCAGCCGGCTGACGGCGCTGCGCAACAAGCAGAGCCTGAAGCCAAGCACGACGATGTTGTCGACGCCGAGTTCGAAGAAGTTAAAGACGACCAGAAGAAGTAACTTGGTCGCCCGGTTGACCGCACACAAGCGGTGACTGGTAGGATGTCGCCGCGCGGGAGCTTGCTCCCGCGTTGGCGTGTCTGGGGTATGCGAATTTTTACAGCATGCGACAACGCTCGGATGCTGGCGGTGTGAACGGGAATGCTCCTGCTTTCCGAATGACAGTCACCGCGTTTTTGGCCGGGTCCCTGGCTGAAAGCAGTAATGACCAGGATCGTTGAATTGACGTGAGTTGGGTCCGGGCCTGTATTGGGGCTCAACGAGTTTGGCAGGGTTCAGGAGGGCCAGGTCGAACGTCCTTAAGAGTGCAAAGACTTATGGCAAAGCGTGACTATTACGAAGTATTGGGTGTGGAGCGTGGCGCCAGCGAGGCGGAGCTGAAAAAGGCCTACCGTCGCCTGGCGATGAAGCACCACCCGGACCGTAATCCGGATAACAAAGAATCCGAAGAGATGTTCAAAGAGGCCAATGAGGCCTACGAATGCCTGTGTGATCCCAATAAGCGTGCGGCCTACGACCAGTATGGCCATGCCGGCGTCGACCCGAGCATGGGTGGTGGCGGTGGCGGTTTTGGTGGACAGAACTTCTCCGATATTTTCGGCGACGTATTCAGCGACTTCTTCGGCGGTGGCCGTGGCGGTCAGCGTGGCGGCCCTCAGCGTGGCAGCGACCTGCGTTACACTCTGGAGCTGAACCTGGAAGAGGCCGTGCGCGGCACCAGTGTCAATATCCGTGTGCCGACGCTGGTTAACTGCAAGCCGTGCGATGGCTCCGGTGCGAAGAAAGGCTCCTCGCCGATCACGTGCCCGACCTGTGGCGGTATCGGGCAGGTGCGCATGCAGCAGGGCTTTTTCTCGGTGCAGCAAACCTGCCCGCGTTGCCATGGCCAGGGCAAGATCATTTCCGATCCGTGCGACTCCTGTCACGGCGAAGGCCGCGTCGAAGAGTACAAGACGCTGTCGGTGAAAGTGCCGGCGGGTGTGGATACCGGTGATCGTATTCGCCTGTCGGGCGAAGGCGAGGCGGGTGCCCAGGGCGGCCCTACGGGCGACCTGTACGTGGTGATCAATGTGCGCGAGCACTCGATCTTCCAGCGTGATGGCAAGCATTTGTTCTGCGAAGTGCCGATCAGCTTTGTTGATGCAGCACTGGGTGGCGAGCTGGAGATTCCGACGCTGGATGGGCGGGTCAAGCTCAAGATTCCCGAGGGGACTCAAACCGGCAAGCAGTTCCGCATTCGTGGCAAGGGCGTTGCGCCCGTGCGCGGTGGCGGTGCTGGCGACCTGATGTGCCGTGTGGCGGTTGAAACCCCGGTGAACCTGAATCGTCGTCAGCGTGAACTGCTGGAAGAGTTCCGCAGCTCGCTGGAAGGCGACGACTCCCACTCGCCGAAGACCACGGGCTTCTTCGACGGTGTAAAACGCTTCTTCGGCGACCTGTAAGGATCTGAATATGCGACGTATAGCCGTAATGGGCGCTGCCGGGCGCATGGGCAAGACGCTGGTCGAGGCGGTGCAGCAACGCTCGCCGGCCTCCGGGCTGACGGCGGCGATTGTTCGCCCAGGCAGTACGTTGATCGGCGCGGACGCGGGTGAGTTGGCCTCATTGGGCCGCATCGGTGTTTCGCTGTCTGGCAACCTCGAGCAGGTGGCTGACGAGTTCGACGTGCTGATCGACTTCACCCTGCCGGAAGTGATGCTGAAAAATCTGGCCTTCTGCCGCAAGGCAGGCAAGGCCATGGTGATCGGCACGACCGGTTTGAGTGCCGAGCAGAAGCAGTTGCTGGTGGAGGCGGGCAAGGATATTCCGATCGTCTTCGCGGCCAATTTCAGCGTGGGTGTGAACCTGTCGCTGAAGTTGCTGGACCTGGCGGCGCGCGTGCTGGGTGATGAGGCGGATATCGAGATTATCGAGACCCACCATCGCCATAAAATCGACGCGCCTTCAGGCACGGCATTGCGCATGGGTGAAGCCATTGCGGATGCGCTGGGTCGCGATCTGTCGAAAGTGGCGGTGTACGGGCGTGAGGGCCATACCGGTGCGCGCGCGCGTGACACCATTGGTTTTGCGACCGTGCGCGGTGGTGATGTGGTCGGTGATCACACGGTGCTGTTCGCTACCGAAGGTGAGCGCCTGGAAATTACCCACAAAGCCTCCAGCCGCATGACCTTCGCCAAGGGCGCGGTGCGTGCCGCGCTCTGGTTGGAAGGGCGTGAGCCAAGCCTGTACGACATGCGTGACGTGCTGGACCTGCACTAAGCAGTAGCTAAAACGGGGGCTCAGGATTATCCTGTGGCCCTGTTTTTACCCGCTAGGCGACGTCCTGTCGCATTCCCCTGCCTTTAAGGCTCATTAGCGGTGGACCAAAAAAGCCTTTTTCTGTAAGCTACAGCTTTAGTGTGTCCACTAAAAGCGCGCAGAATAATTCAGTGAAGAAGCGGGGTGACGTGTCCATACGTCACTCCGCTTTTTTACAACCTGCGATCGCCCTTTCAGGCTTTATTTACGGGAGGTCTTCTTGACTAAGCCAGCCATACTCGCCCTTGCTGATGGCAGCATTTTTCGCGGCGAAGCCATTGGAGCCGACGGTCAAACCGTTGGAGAGGTGGTGTTTAACACCGCCATGACCGGCTATCAGGAAATCCTTACCGATCCTTCCTACGCCCAACAGATCGTTACCCTGACCTATCCGCACATCGGCAACACCGGCACCACGCCGGAAGATGTCGAGTCTGATCGTGTCTGGTCGGCGGGCCTGGTGATTCGTGACCTGCCCCTGGTTGCGAGCAACTGGCGTAACACGATGTCGCTGTCCGATTACCTGAAAGCCAACAACGTTGTGGCGATCGCCGGTATCGATACGCGCCGCCTCACGCGCATCCTGCGTGAAAAAGGCTCGCAGAACGGCTGCATCATGGTCGGTGACAATATTTCTGAAGAAGCGGCGGTTGCCGCAGCGCAAGGCTTCCCTGGCCTGAAAGGCATGGACCTGGCGAAAGTCGTCAGCGTCAAAGAGAAATACGAGTGGCGTTCCACTGTGTGGGATCTGAAGACCGACAGCCACGCGACTATCGAGGCTGCCGATCTGCCTTACCACGTGGTCGCCTATGACTACGGCGTCAAGTACAACATCCTGCGCATGCTCGTCGAGCGCGGTTGCCGTGTGACCGTGGTGCCCGCGCAAACCCCTGCCAGCGATGTGCTCGCGATGCAGCCGGACGGTGTATTCCTGTCCAACGGCCCGGGTGACCCTGAGCCATGCGACTATGCTATCCAGGCCATCAAGGACGTGCTGGAGACCGACATTCCGGTGTTCGGTATCTGCCTTGGTCACCAGCTGCTGGCTTTGGCCTCCGGCGCCAAGACGCTGAAAATGGGCCACGGCCACCACGGTGCCAACCACCCGGTACAAGACCTGGACACTGGCGTTGTGATGATCACCAGCCAGAACCACGGTTTTGCGGTGGATGAAGCCTCCCTGCCAAGCAACGTGCGCGCCATTCACAAGTCGCTGTTCGACGGTTCCCTGCAAGGCATCGAGCGCACCGACAAGAGCGCGTTCAGCTTCCAGGGCCACCCTGAAGCCAGCCCGGGCCCGAACGACGTAGCGCCGCTGTTCGACCGTTTCATCAATGAGATGGCCAAGCGACGCTGACTGAGTGGCCTGCGGGCGGCCCCGGATCGCGGTGGCCCCCGCAGGCTCTTCAAAGATTGTTCAAGACGGCTTGCCGACTGACCTGCGGATTTGAGTGACAAACCCATGCCAAAACGTACAGACATAAAAAGCATCCTGATTCTCGGCGCTGGCCCGATCGTGATCGGCCAGGCCTGCGAATTCGACTACTCCGGCGCCCAGGCCTGTAAAGCCCTGCGCGAGGAGGGCTACCGCGTCATCCTGGTGAACTCCAACCCAGCCACCATCATGACTGACCCGGCCATGGCCGACGCCACCTACATCGAGCCGATCAAGTGGCAGACCGTTGCCAAGATCATCGAGAAAGAGCGTCCGGACGCGCTGCTGCCAACCATGGGCGGCCAGACCGCTCTGAACTGCGCCCTGGACCTGGAGCGCGAAGGCGTCCTGGAAAAGTTCGGCGTAGAGATGATCGGTGCCAATGCCGACACCATCGACAAGGCTGAAGACCGTTCGCGTTTCGACAAGGCCATGAAGTCCATCGGCCTGGCGTGCCCGCGTTCCGGTATCGCCCACAGCATGGAAGAAGCCAACGCGGTCCTCGAGACCCTGGGCTTCCCGTGCATCATCCGTCCGTCCTTCACCATGGGCGGCACCGGCGGCGGTATCGCTTACAACCGCGAAGAGTTCGAAGAAATCTGTGCTCGCGGCCTGGACCTGTCGCCGACCAAAGAGCTGCTGATCGACGAATCCCTGATCGGCTGGAAAGAATATGAGATGGAGGTTGTCCGCGATAAGAAGGACAACTGCATCATCGTCTGCTCTATCGAAAACTTCGACCCGATGGGCGTGCACACTGGTGACTCGATCACCGTGGCGCCAGCACAGACCCTGACCGACAAGGAATACCAGATCCTGCGTAACGCCTCCCTGGCGGTATTGCGTGAGATCGGCGTTGAAACCGGCGGTTCCAACGTTCAGTTCGGCATCTGCCCGGACACCGGCCGCATGGTCGTGATCGAGATGAACCCACGTGTATCGCGTTCTTCGGCGTTGGCCTCGAAAGCGACTGGCTTCCCGATTGCACGTATCGCTGCAAAGCTGGCTATCGGCTACACCCTGGACGAGCTGCAAAACGAAATCACCGGCGGCGCGATGCCGGCGTCTTTCGAGCCGTCTATCGACTACGTCGTGACCAAGCTGCCGCGCTTTGCCTTCGAGAAATTCGCCAAGGCGGATGCACGCCTGACCACCCAGATGAAGTCGGTCGGTGAAGTCATGGCAATCGGCCGCACTTTCCAGGAATCCCTGCAGAAAGCCCTGCGCGGTCTGGAAGTCGGTGTTTGCGGCCTGGACGAGAAGCTCGACCTGAGCAACCCGGAAAGCATGAGCATCCTCAAGCGCGAGCTGACCGTGCCGGGCGCCGAGCGTATCTGGTACGTGGCGGACGCCTTCCGTGCCGGCCTGAGCGTCGAAGATATCTTCGGCATGAACATGATCGACCCGTGGTTCCTGGTGCAGATCGAAGATCTGATCAAGGAAGAAGAGAAGGTCAAGACGCTGGGTCTGTCGTCTATCGACCGCGACTTGATGTTCCGCCTCAAGCGCAAAGGCTTCTCCGACCAGCGTCTGGCCAAGCTGCTGGGTGTGACCGAGAAGAACCTGCGTACTCATCGCCACAAGCTGGATATCTTCCCGGTCTACAAGCGCGTTGACACCTGCGCCGCGGAATTCGCCACCGACACGGCCTACATGTACTCCACCTATGAGGAAGAGTGCGAAGCCGCGCCGACGGGTCGCGACAAGATCATCATTCTGGGTGGCGGTCCGAACCGTATCGGCCAGGGTATCGAGTTCGACTATTGCTGCGTACACGCCGCCCTCGCCCTGCGCGAAGACGGGTACGAGACCATCATGGTCAACTGCAACCCGGAAACGGTTTCCACTGACTACGACACTTCCGACCGCCTGTACTTCGAGCCGGTAACCCTGGAAGACGTCTTGGAAATCTGCCGCGTCGAGAAGCCTAAAGGCGTGATCGTCCAGTACGGCGGCCAGACCCCGCTGAAACTGGCGCGTGCCCTCGAAGCCGCTGGCGTGCCGATCATCGGTACCAGCCCGGATGCAATCGACCGTGCCGAAGACCGTGAGCGTTTCCAGCAAATGGTTGAGCGCCTGAACCTGCGCCAGCCGCCGAACGCCACCGTGCGCAGCGAAGACGAAGCCATCCGCGCGGCCAGCAAGATCGGCTACCCGCTGGTGGTGCGTCCGTCCTACGTACTGGGCGGCCGGGCGATGGAAATCGTCTACGAAGAAGAAGAACTCAAGCGTTACCTGCGTGATGCGGTGAAAGTCTCCAACGACAGCCCGGTGCTGCTGGACCACTTCCTCAACTGCGCCATCGAAATGGACGTGGATGCGGTCTGCGACGGCACCGATGTAGTCATCGGCGCCATCATGCAGCACATCGAACAAGCCGGTGTTCACTCCGGTGACTCGGCCTGCTCGCTGCCGCCATACTCGCTGCCGGCGCACATCCAGGACGAGATGCGCGAACAGGTCAAGAAGATGGCCCTGGAGCTGGGCGTTGTCGGCCTGATGAACGTACAGTTGGCGCTGCAAGGCGAAGACATCTACGTCATTGAAGTCAACCCGCGTGCTTCGCGTACCGTACCGTTCGTGTCCAAGTGCATCGGTGTGTCCCTGGCCATGATCGCTGCG
Source organism: Pseudomonas sp. FDAARGOS_380 (assembly GCF_002591235.1). NCBI lineage: Bacteria > Pseudomonadati > Pseudomonadota > Gammaproteobacteria > Pseudomonadales > Pseudomonadaceae > Pseudomonas > Pseudomonas sp. FDAARGOS_380. The sequence continues at coordinate 2,892,835 of NZ_CP023969.1, forward strand.
CGTGTGATGGCTGGTAAGACCCTGAAGGAAATCGGCTTTACCAAGGAAATCATTCCGAACTTCTACAGTGTGAAAGAGGCGGTGTTCCCATTCGCCAAATTCCCTGGCGTGGACCCGATCCTGGGCCCAGAGATGAAGTCCACCGGTGAAGTGATGGGCGTGGGCGATACCTTCGGTGAAGCATTCGCCAAGGCCCAGATGGGCGCCAGCGAAGTGCTGCCGACCGGGGGTACTGCGTTTATCAGCGTGCGTGATGACGACAAGCCACTGGTTGCAGGGGTTGCCCGCGATCTGATCAACTTGGGCTTTGAAGTCGTGGCTACTGCCGGGACCGCCAAGCTGATCGAAGCTGCCGGCCTGAAAGTGCGCCGCGTGAACAAGGTGACGGAAGGCCGTCCGCATGTGGTCGACATGATCAAGAATGACGAAGTCACCCTGATCATCAACACCACCGAAGGTCGTCAGTCGATCGCGGACTCCTATTCCATTCGTCGTAATGCCTTGCAGCACAAGATTTACTGCACCACTACCATTGCTGCTGGCGAAGCTATCTGTGAAGCGCTCAAGTTCGGTCCGGAAAAGACCGTGCGTCGCTTGCAGGATCTACACGCAGGATTGAAGGCATGATCAAATACCCAATGACCGTCCAGGGCGCTAAGGCCCTGGAAGAGGAACACGCCCATCTGACCAAGGTCGTACGTCCAAAGCTGAGCCAGGACATCGGTACGGCCCGCGAGCTGGGTGACTTGAAGGAAAACGCCGAATACCACGCTGCTCGCGAGCAGCAGGGTATGGTTGAGGCGCGGATTCGTGACATCGAGGGTCGGATTCAGAATCAGGTCATCATTGATGTCACCTCCATCCCTCATACCGGTAAAGTGATTTTCGGCACCACTGTTGAGATCGCCAACGTCGAGACTGATGAGCGCGTTGTCTATCACATCGTGGGTGAAGATGAAGCTGACTTCAAACTTGGCAAGATCTCTGTTGGTTCGCCGCTGGCCCGCGCCTTGATTGCCAAGGAAGAGGGTGATGTGGTGGCCGTCAAGACGCCGGGTGGCGTGATCGAGTACGAGATTGTCGAAGTTCGTCACATCTGAAAGACGGCGCCCGCTGCGTGCGGGCGCCATGCTTTGGCAGCTCTCTCAGATGCTTTGGGTGGGCGGCCTATGGCTGTTACATATTGGTGTATTGCCGGCGTTGGGCCTGATTGGCCTGGCGCCGCTGCTGATCGATGAGATCGACGGATTATTGAGTGCGCTGCTGGTGGGTTTTGCGGCGGCGTGCGTGCTGCTTCAGGTGTTGGTGCTGGTCAAGGCTGAAGGCCTGAAGAGTTTGTGGCGGGATATTCGCGGGCAACTGCTGTTGATGGCGCTGTATGCATGCGCAATGTTTTGAGTGGTGCATGTGTGGCTGCCGCAAGCGTTGCGCTGGCAGTTATTCAGCTATCTTGTGCTAGGGTTCTCTGGCCTGGTGCTGGTTATGCAGCCTGCGCCGGGATGGAGTGGCGGGGCGCGCGAAGCACGCCCTTGACCCTTTTCATCATTTGAAGCGATGAACGTTCGACAGTTGCTTGTTGACGCTGAAGTTCTTGCGATACAGCAGCGCCATCTTGCCGATGACCTGAACTAGGTCCGCTTTGCCGACCTTGCACAGTTCTGCAACGGCGGCCAGGCGCGCTTCGCGATCAAGGATGTTGACCTTGATCTTGATCAGTTCGTGATCGTTCAGTGCGCGCTCGAATTCGGCTAGCACACCCTCAGTCAAACCGTTGTCTGCCACAATCAGAACTGGTTTCAGATGGTGGCCAATGGATTTGTACTGTTTCTTCTGCTCTTGAGTGAGCGGCATAATCTGACCCCTGCGTCTGATCTTGTAAAAAGCGGCGGCCAGTTTACCCGAGCGAGTCCGGGACCGCCCAGTTAATCACGACCCGTTTTATTTTTTCGAGGTGGCCCGTGGCCCGTTCCAAAACCAGCCTTAAGTGGCTACAAGAACATTTCAATGATCCTTACGTCAAAAAGGCGCAAAAGGACGGCTATCGTTCCCGTGCCAGCTACAAGCTGCTGGAGATCCAGGATAAGGACAAATTGATCCGTCCAGGCATGAGCGTTATCGATCTCGGCGCGGCCCCCGGTGGCTGGTCCCAGGTGACCAGTCGTCTGATTGGTGGGCAAGGCCGATTGATCGCTTCGGACATCCTTGAGATGGACAGCATCCCGGACGTGACCTTTGTTCACGGCGATTTTACCGAGGACAAGGTATTGGCCGAGATCCTGGAGGCTGTGGGAAATTCGCAGGTAGACCTTGTGATTTCCGACATGGCCCCCAATATGAGTGGATTACCGGCTGTTGATATGCCGCGTGCCATGTTCCTGTGTGAACTGGCGCTGGATTTGGCAGGTCGGGTGTTGCGTCCGGGTGGCGATTTCCTGGTGAAGGTGTTCCAGGGTGAAGGTTTCGACGAGTACCACAAGAACATTCGCAAGCTGTTCGACAAGGTGCAGACCCGCAAACCGGACTCTTCCCGTGACCGGTCCAGGGAGCAGTATCTGCTGTGCCGTGGCTACCGCGGCGTCGAAGGCGCGGCGAGCGAAGAGCGTTTTTGAGAAATTCGAGGAGGGCGATAGGTTTTTTTATATCGCTTTCGTCACGAAGCTTTACGAATATTGCGTAGTCAAAGTTTCACAAAGGGTTACAGACGGCGCCTGCCAGAGTTGTAGGTAATGTAGTAAGTTAGGCCGGTGAATATCATGCGAAGCGCGCGCCAGTAGCGGAGCTTGCTTCAGAGGGTAGTTAATTGAACGATATGGCAAAGAATCTGATCCTGTGGTTGATCATCGCGGCTGTCCTGGTGACGGTGATGAACAACTTCTCCAGCCCTAACGAGCCGCAGACCCTCAACTATTCCGACTTCATCCAGCAAGTTAAGGATGGCAAGGTCGAGCGCGTAGCGGTTGATGGCTACGTGATTACCGGTAAGCGCAACGATGGCGACAGCTTCAAGACCATTCGTCCTGCCATTCAGGACAACGGTCTCATCGGTGACCTGGTGGATAACAAGGTCGTTGTGGAAGGCAAGCAGCCTGAACAGCAAAGCATCTGGACTCAACTCCTGGTGGCCAGCTTCCCGATCCTGGTGATTATCGCCGTGTTCATGTTCTTCATGCGCCAGATGCAAGGCGGTGCGGGAGGCAAGGGCGGGCCGATGAGCTTTGGTAAAAGCAAGGCGCGCCTGCTCTCCGAAGACCAGGTAAAAACCACTTTGGCTGACGTTGCAGGTTGCGACGAAGCCAAGGAAGAAGTCGGCGAGTTGGTCGAGTTCCTGCGTGATCCGGGCAAATTCCAGCGCTTGGGTGGCCGTATTCCTCGCGGTGTGCTGATGGTGGGGCCACCGGGTACCGGTAAAACCTTGCTGGCCAAGGCGATTGCCGGCGAAGCCAAGGTGCCTTTCTTCACAATTTCCGGTTCTGACTTCGTCGAAATGTTTGTCGGCGTCGGCGCCAGCCGTGTTCGCGATATGTTCGAGCAGGCCAAGAAGCACGCGCCATGCATCATCTTCATCGACGAAATCGATGCCGTTGGTCGCCATCGTGGCGCTGGCATGGGTGGCGGTCACGATGAGCGTGAGCAGACCCTCAACCAGTTGCTGGTAGAGATGGATGGTTTCGAGATGAATGACGGCATTATCGTCATCGCCGCAACCAACCGTCCGGACGTGCTGGACCCTGCGTTGCTGCGTCCGGGCCGTTTCGACCGCCAGGTTGTGGTCGGCCTGCCGGACATCCGTGGCCGTGAGCAGATCCTGAAAGTACACATGCGCAAGGTGCCGATGGGTGACGACGTAGCTCCGGCTGTGATCGCCCGTGGTACTCCTGGCTTCTCCGGTGCTGACCTGGCAAACCTGGTCAACGAGGCTTCGCTGTTCGCTGCCCGTACTGGCAAGCGCATCGTTGAGATGAAAGAGTTCGAATTGGCGAAAGACAAGATCATGATGGGCGCCGAGCGCAAATCCATGGTCATGTCCGAGAAAGAGAAGCAGAACACCGCTTATCACGAGGCCGGTCACGCCATTGTAGGTCGCGTTGTGCCTGAGCATGACCCGGTCTACAAAGTGTCGATCATTCCCCGTGGTCGGGCACTGGGCGTGACCATGTTCCTGCCGGAAGAGGATCGCTACAGCCTCTCCAAGCGTGCGCTGATCAGCCAGATCTGCTCGCTGTATGGTGGCCGTATTGCTGAAGAAATGACCCTTGGCTTCGACGGTGTGACCACTGGCGCCTCCAACGACATCATGCGTGCCAGCCAGATCGCACGAAACATGGTGACCAAGTGGGGCTTGTCGGAAAAACTCGGCCCATTGATGTACGCCGAAGAAGAAGGCGAAGTGTTCTTGGGTCGTGGTGGCGGTGGGCAAAGCGCCAGCTTCTCGGGTGAGACAGCCAAGCTGATCGACTCCGAAGTTCGCAGCATCATTGACCAGTGCTACGGCACGGCCAAGCAGATCCTGACTGACAACCGTGACAAGCTGGACGCCATGGCTGATGCGTTGATGAAGTACGAAACCATCGACGCCGACCAGATCGACGACATCATGGCGGGCCGTGCGCCGCGTGAACCGCGTGACTGGGAAGGTGGTTCGGGTACTTCGGGCACTCCGCCTGTGGTGCAAAATGAGCGCCCTGAAACGCCTATCGGCGGCCCGGCAGCTGATCACTAAGGTTTGAAATGACTTCTGCTTTGTCCTCTACCCGGTTGCCTTGCGGCAACCGGGTTCTTGATTTGGCCCGGACGCATGTCATGGGCATCCTCAATGTAACCCCTGACTCCTTTTCCGATGGTGGCCGCTTCAGCCAACTGGACGCAGCGTTGCGCCACGCCGAGGCAATGGTGGCTGCCGGTGCGACGTTGATTGATGTGGGAGGGGAATCTACCCGCCCCGGCGCCCGCGTTGTTTCTCCATTGGAGGAACTGGAGCGGGTGGCGCCGGTGGTTGAGCGTATTGCCCGTGAGCTGGATGTCATCATCTCGGTAGACACCTCCACCCCGGCAGTGATGCGCGAAACCGCGCGTCTCGGGGCTGGTTTGATCAACGATGTGCGTTCTTTGCAGCGCGACGGCGCCCTTGATGCGGCCGCTGCAACCGGCTTGCCTGTCTGCCTGATGCATATGCTGGGTGAGCCCGGCAACATGCAGGACAATCCGCATTACGACGACCTGGTTGGCGAGGTGAGTGGGTTTCTTGCTGAGAGGGTTGCCCAGTGTGTAGCTGTGGGTATTGCGCCCGAACAGATCATCCTTGATCCGGGGTTTGGCTTTGCCAAGACCTTGCAGCACAATCTAAGCCTGTTCAAACACATGGAAGCCTTGCACGCCCTTGGTCGCCCGCTGTTGGTCGGCGTTTCGCGCAAGAGCATGATAGGGCTCGCCTTGAATCGCCCGGTCGGCGAACGGCTGTATGGCGGCCTGGCGCTTGCGGCGCTTGCCGTGACCAAGGGCGCACGTATTTTGCGTGTGCATGATGTCGCCGAAACGGTCGATGTGGTGCGCATGCTCGCTGCTGTAGAATCAGCCGAATAAGAATGATGGAGCACTTATGACTAAGAAATATTTTGGCACCGACGGCATTCGTGGTCGGGTCGGCGAATTCCCGATCACCCCTGATTTCATGCTCAAGCTGGGTTGGGCGGCAGGCATGGCGTTCCGTAGCATGGGCGCGTGTCGCATCCTGGTGGGCAAGGACACCCGTATTTCGGGCTACATGTTTGAATCCGCGCTGGAGGCCGGCCTGTCCGCCGCCGGCGCCGACGTGATGCTGCTGGGCCCTATGCCCACGCCGGCAATCGCTTACCTGACGCGTACCTTCCACGCTGAAGCCGGTATTGTGATCAGCGCCTCCCACAATCCTCATGATGACAATGGCATCAAGTTTTTCTCGGGGCAGGGCACCAAGCTGCCTGACGAGATCGAGCTGATGATCGAAGAGTTGCTGGATGCGCCGATGACGGTGGTTGAGTCCAGCAAGCTGGGCAAGGTGTCGCGCATTAACGACGCGTCAGGTCGCTATATCGAATTTTGTAAAAGCAGTGTTCCGAGCAGCACCAATTTTGCAGGCTTGAAGATTGTTGTCGATTGCGCCCATGGGGCGACCTACAAGGTGGCGCCGAGCGTCTTCAAGGAACTGGGTGCACAGGTCACCGTGCTGTCGGCTCAGCCTAACGGCTTGAACATCAACGACAACTGCGGTTCCACCCACATGGAGCAGCTGCAAGCTGCAGTGCTGGCTGAGCATGCGGACCTGGGCATCGCTTTTGACGGCGATGGCGACCGTGTCCTGATGGTGGATCACACCGGCACGATCGTGGATGGTGATGATCTGTTGTTCATCATTGCCCGTGACCTGCATGAGCGTAACAAGCTGCAAGGTGGCGTGGTCGGCACCCTGATGAGTAATCTCGGGCTGGAATTGGCGTTGGCAGAACTGGGGATTCCCTTTATTCGCGCCAATGTCGGTGACCGCTACGTGATCGCCGAGCTGCTGGAGCGTAACTGGTTGGTTGGCGGTGAGAATTCCGGTCATGTGGTCTGCTTCCAGCACACCACCACGGGTGACGCGATCATCGCCGCGCTACAGGTGCTGTTGGCCCTGCGTCGCCGCGAGGAGAGCCTGGCCCAGGCGCGTCAAGCCCTGCGCAAGTGCCCGCAAGTGCTGCTCAATGTGCGTTTTGCCGGTGGCGAAAACCCCATCGAGCACCCTGCTGTCAAAGAGGCTTGCGAACGCGTGACCCAGGCAATGGCGGGGCGCGGGCGTGTGTTGCTGCGCAAGTCCGGCACAGAGCCGTTGGTGCGCGTGATGGTCGAAGGCGAGGACGAAACACAGGTTCGCGGCCATGCCGAAGACCTGGCAAAACTGGTAACTGAAGTTTGCGCCTGAATTCGGCTTGCCAGTGGTGATGTGGTTGGGTAACATCTGCGCCCACTTTGACCGACGGGGTACAGCATGCGTCGCACTATGGTAGCTGGTAACTGGAAGATGCACGGTACCCGCGCCAGTGTCGCTGAGCTGATCAACGGCCTTCGTCACTTGGCCTTGCCTAGCGGTGTTGACGTCGCGGTGTTCCCGCCTTGCTTGCATATCAACCAAGTGGTTGATGGCTTGAAAGGTAAGTCGATTCAGGTCGGCGCGCAGAACTCTGCGGTAGAGCCGATGCAAGGCGCGTTGACCGGCGAGATTTCGCCGAGTCAGCTGGTTGATGCGGGTTGTTCCTATGTGCTTGTCGGGCACTCCGAGCGTCGCCAGATGATGGGCGAGCGGGATGGGACGCTCAACCGCAAGTTCGCCGCAGCACAGGCTTGTGGCTTGATTCCGGTGTTGTGCATTGGGGAGACCCTTGAGCAGCGCGAATCGGGCAAGACTCTTGAAGTTGTCTCGCGTCAGCTGGGCAGCATCATCGAGGAGCTGGGTGTAGGTGCATTTGCAAAAGCAGTTATTGCTTACGAGCCGGTCTGGGCCATTGGCACCGGGCTGACTGCTACACCGCAACAGGCGCAGGATGTGCACGCAGCCATCCGCGCGCAGTTGGCGGCAGAGAATTCTGAAGTCGCACAAGGTGTGCGGCTTCTATACGGCGGCAGCGTGAAGGCGGCCAATGCGGTCGAACTGTTCGGCATGCCGGATATCGATGGGGGGCTCATTGGTGGAGCTTCCCTGAATGCAGATGAGTTCGGTGCGATCTGTCGCGCCGCGGGAAACTGAAAAAATGCTGGAAACAGTCGTAGTCGTTTTTCATCTGTTGGCTGCCCTGAGCGTAGTTGCTCTGGTTTTGTTGCAACAGGGTAAAGGTGCGGATGCTGGTGCGTCTTTCGGTGCAGGTGCTTCAAATACTGTGTTCGGAAGCCAAGGTTCCTCTACCTTTCTTAGTAAGTTTACTGCTATACTTGCCGCAGGTTTCTTCATAACCAGCTTAGGGTTAGGTTACTTTGCTAAAGAGAAAGCTCATGTGCTGACTCAAGTAGGTTTGCCAAACCCAGCAGTGTTGGAAGTTCCAAAAGCAAAACCGGCTTCTGATGATGTCCCGGTGCTTCAAGAGCAAAAGTCGGCTACTCCAGCGACTGACGTACCTCCAGCTCAAGAGCAGAAGTAAGAAGGGTTGTAAACGCTGTATTGCCGAGGTGGTGGAATTGGTAGACACGCAACCTTGAGGTGGTTGTGCCCATAGGGTGTAGGGGTTCGAGTCCCCTTCTCGGTACCAATTATCAGGAGAGCCCGCTGTTGCGGGCTTTCTTGTAGGTGGAAGGTTGCATTGACCCTGTAAGGGATCGGTCGTATACTTCCGCCCCAGCTTTGTCGCGGGGTGGAGCAGTCTGGTAGCTCGTCGGGCTCATAACCCGAAGGTCGTCGGTTCAAATCCGGCCCCCGCAACCAGTTTTAGCGGAGCCCCTTTTAAGGGGCTTTTTGTTAGCTGGACACTTTCAACGCCGCTGTTCGACGGCGTTTCAAGGATGGGCGTTTCGCCCATTTTTTTATTTTGCACAGCATGCACATACATGCACGAGGGGGTTCAGGTGTCGAGCAAGCTAGAAGAGTTGCAGGCCTTGTTGGCCCCGGTGGTCGTGGCCCTAGGCTATGAATGCTGGGGTATTGAGTTTTCGGCTCAAGGTCGCCACTCAATGTTGCGCGTTTATATCGATAAAGAGGGCGGCGTGCTGGTGGACGATTGTGCCATCGTCAGCCGTCAGATCAGCGGTGTGCTGGATGTTGAAGATCCAATCTCCGTTGAATACACCCTTGAGGTTTCCTCGCCAGGCATGGAACGCCCACTGTTCACTCTCGAGCAGTTTGCTAAATATGCCGGTGAACAAGTGAAGATCAAGCTGCGCTCCCCCTTTGAAGGGCGACGCAACTTTCAGGGCCTTCTGCGCAGTGTAGAAGATCAGGATGTCGTGGTGCAGGTAGAAGACCATGAGTTCCTGTTGCCGATCGATATGATCGACAAGGCCAACATTATTCCCAGTTTTGACTGAGACGCGGATCCCGCGGATCCAATGGCTTGCGAAAGGCGAGGCGTACGATGAGCAAAGAAGTACTGCTGGTTGTTGAGTCGGTATCCAATGAAAAGGGTGTACCGGCAAGCGTGATTTTTGAAGCGTTGGAGCTGGCCCTGGCCACTGCTACCAAGAAACGTTTTGAAGACGAAGTAGATCTGCGTGTGGAAATCAACCGCCACACCGGTGCCTATGAGACTTTCCGTCGCTGGACGGTGGTCGAAGAGGACGATCTTGATGATCCGGCCATCGAAACCTGGCCAAGCAAGGTTGCGCAAACGCATCCGGGCGCTCAGGTTGGCGATGTTGTCGAAGAAAAGATCGAGTCGATCGAATTCGGCCGTATTGCTGCACAGACCGCCAAGCAGGTCATCGTGCAGAAGGTTCGCGAAGCCGAGCGCGCTCAAGTCGTTGACGCCTATCGCGAACGCCTGGGTGAAATCATCTCTGGCACCGTGAAAAAAGTTACCCGCGACAACGTGATCGTCGACCTGGGCAACAACGCCGAAGCGTTGCTGGCCCGCGAAGACATCATCTCTCGCGAAACCTTCCGTGTCGGCGTGCGCTTGCGTGCGCTGCTCAAGGAAATCCGCACCGAGAACCGCGGCCCACAGTTGATCCTGTCGCGTACCGCGCCGGAAATGCTGATCGAGCTGTTCCGTATCGAAGTGCCGGAAATCGCCGAAGGCCTGATCGAAGTGATGGCTGCGTCCCGTGACCCGGGTTCGCGTGCCAAGATCGCGGTCCGCTCCAAGGACAAACGCATCGACCCGCAAGGCGCTTGCATCGGTATGCGCGGTTCGCGCGTCCAGGCAGTGTCGGGCGAATTGGGCGGTGAGCGTGTGGACATCGTCCTGTGGGACGATAACCCGGCGCAGTTCGTGATCAACGCCATGTCGCCAGCTGAAGTGGCGGCAATTATCGTTGACGAAGATGCCCATGCAATGGACATCGCCGTTGGCGCAGACAATCTGGCTCAGGCCATTGGTCGTGGTGGTCAGAACGTGCGTCTGGCCAGCCAACTGACCGGCTGGACCCTGAACGTGATGACCGAATCGGACATCCAGGCTAAGCAGCAAGCTGAAACCGGTGACATCCTGCGCAACTTCATCGAAGAGTTGGAAGTCGATGAAGAACTGGCACAGGTGCTGGTAGATGAAGGCTTCACCAGCCTGGAAGAGATTGCCTACGTACCGTTGGAAGAAATGCTCAACATCGACGGCTTTGACGAGGATATCGTCAACGAGCTCCGCGCTCGGGCCAAGGATCGTTTGTTGACTAAAGCCATCGCTACTGAGGAAAAGCTGGCAGACGCCCATCCGGCCGAAGACCTGCTCTCGCTTGAGGGTATGGACAAGGATTTGGCGATGGAACTGGCGGTGCGCGGCGTAATTACCCGCGAAGACCTGGCCGAGCAGTCTATTGACGATCTGCTCGACATCGACGGCATTGACGAAGATCGTGCCGGCAAGTTGATCATGGCCGCCCGAGCCCATTGGTTCGAGTAATTAGGCGCGGCCTGAGGAGAGAAGTGCATGACGCAAGTCACGGTGAAACAACTGGCCGATGAGGTCAAAACACCGGTAGAGCGCCTGTTGCAGCAGATGCGTGAGGCAGGTCTGCCGCACACCGCCGCCGATGAAGGTGTGAGCGATAGTGAGAAGCAGTCTTTGCTGACTCACTTGAAGAGCAGCCACAAGGCGAAAGTGGAAGAACCGCGCAAGATTACATTGCAGCGCAAAACCACCAGCACCCTGCGGGTTGCGGGTAGCAAGAGCATCAGCGTTGAAGTACGCAAGAAGAAAGTCTTCGTACAGCGCAGCCCGGAAGAAATCGAAGCCGAGCGCAAACGCGAGCTGGAAGAACGTCGCGCAGTAGAAAACGCTGCACGTCAGAAGGCTGAAGAAGAAGCCAAGCGTCGCGCCGAAGAAGAAGCGCGTCGCCAGCCTGCTGCTGCGCAACCTGCTGCCACTGACGCGGTCGCCGCCCCTGTTGAAGCTGTGCGTGAGGCTGCCCCGGCTGCCGCTGCACCTGCTCCTGCAGCAGACGCCCGCAAGCGCGACGAACCTCGTCGTCCGGACAAACCACGTGCTGACGACAACAATCGTCGCGGTGGTGGTGGCGATGGCGAGCGTAAAAACGCTCCGCACCGCGCCTCGGTCAAAGAGAAAGCGCCTGCGCCACGCGTTGCCCCACGTACCACCGACGAAGAAAGCGATGGCTTCCGTCGTGGTGGTCGCGGTAAAGCCAAGCTGAAGAAGCGCAACGCCCACGGTTTCCAGAGCCCAACCGGCCCTGTCGTGCGTGAAGTGAAGATCGGCGAGACCATCACTGTGGGCGATCTGGCCCAGCAGATGTCGGTCAAGGCTGCTGAAATCATCAAGTTCATGTTCAAGCTGGGCACTCCAGCCACCATCAACCAGGTACTGGACCAGGAAACTGCCCAGTTGGTTGCTGAGGAGCTGGGCCACAAAGTGACCCTGGTCAGCGACACCGCCCTGGAAGATTCCCTGGCCGAGTCCCTGAAGTTTGAAGGTGAAGCGGTATCCCGTGCGCCAGTTGTGACCGTAATGGGCCACGTTGACCACGGTAAGACTTCCCTGCTCGACTACATCCGTCGTGCCAAGGTTGCCGCAGGCGAAGCCGGTGGTATTACCCAGCACATCGGTGCATACCACGTTGAAACCGAGCGCGGCATGGTCACCTTCCTCGACACCCCAGGTCACGCCGCGTTTACCGCAATGCGTGCCCGTGGTGCCAAGGCGACGGACATCGTGATCCTGGTGGTTGCAGCGGATGACGGCGTAATGCCGCAGACCATTGAAGCTGTCCAGCACGCCAAGGCTGCCGGTGTTCCTCTGGTCGTTGCCGTGAACAAAATCGACAAGCCGGGCGCTGATCTCGATCGCATCCGTAGCGAACTGTCGGTTCACGGCGTGACGTCCGAGGAATGGGGTGGCGAGACGCCATTCGTATCGGTCTCGGCGAAAATGGGTACCGGCGTTGACGAACTGCTCGAAGCAGTCCTGTTGCAAGCCGAAGTCCTGGAACTGACCGCTACTCCATCGGCTCCTGGCCGTGGCGTCGTGGTTGAGTCCCGTCTCGACAAGGGCCGTGGCCCGGTTGCTACCGTGCTGGTTCAAGACGGTACCCTGCGCCAAGGCGACATGGTGCTGGTCGGTTCGAACTACGGCCGTGTACGTGCCATGCTCGACGAGAACGGCAAGCCAATCAAGGAAGCCGGTCCTGCCATCCCAGTCGAGATTCTCGGCCTGGACGGTACGCCGGACGCTGGCGACGAGATGAGCGTAGTGGCTGACGAGAAGAAAGCCCGTGAAGTGGCTCTGTTCCGTCAAGGCAAGTTCCGCGAGGTCAAGCTGGCCCGTGCTCACGCCGGCAAGCTGGAAAACATCTTCGAGAACATGGGCCAGGAAGAGAAGAAGACGCTTAACATCGTCCTCAAGTCTGACGTTCGTGGTTCCCTCGAAGCGTTGAACGGCGCCTTGAACGGCCTGGGTAACGACGAAGTGCAAGTGCGCGTTGTCGGTGGCGGTGTCGGTGGTATCACCGAATCCGACGCCAACCTGGCACTGGCTTCCAACGCTGTACTGTTCGGCTTCAACGTGCGTGCCGATGCTGGCGCTCGCAAGATCGTCGAGCAGGAAGGCCTGGACATGCGTTACTACAACGTCATCTACGACATCATCGAAGACGTCAAGAAAGCCCTTACCGGCATGCTTGGCAGCGACGTCCGGGAGAACATCCTGGGTATCGCCGAGGTGCGTGACGTGTTCCGCTCGCCGAAATTCGGTGCGATCGCCGGCTGTATGGTGGTTGAAGGCACTGTGTACCGTAACCGTCCAATCCGTGTACTGCGTGAAGACATCGTTATCTTCGAAGGCGAGCTGGAATCCCTGCGCCGCTTCAAGGATGACGCTGCCGAAGTACGTGCCGGCATGGAATGCGGTATCGGCGTCAAGAGCTACAACGACGTCAAGGTTGGCGACAAGATCGAAGTCTTCGAGAAGGTTCAGGTTGCTCGCAGCCTCTAACTCGCGCACTTCAGGAGCCGCGCAGCGTGTGGGCATGCAGATGCCCCGCGCAGCGTCAGGACTCTAAACGCAACGCCCGGTCTGGCTTTTGTCAGGCCGGGCGTTTGCCGCTTTCAGACCCCACGGGTTTCACCGTGTGGCAGTAACAGGTAACAAGACATGGCAAAAGAATACAGCCGTACCCAGCGTATCGGCGATCAGATGCAGCGTGAGCTGGCCCAACTGATCCGCCGCGAAGTCAAAGACCCACGCGTTGGCCTGGTCACCATTACCGCTGTTGAAGTGAGCCGTGACGTGGGTCACGCCAAGATCTTCATCACCGTGATGGGGCAGGACAACAGCGAAGAAATCGCGCAAAGCATCAAGGTGCTCAACTCTGCCGCAGGCTTCCTGCGTATGCAGTTGGCCCGTGAAATGAAGCTGCGCAGCGTTCCGCAGTTGCACTTCCACTACGACGAAAGCGTCGTGCGTGGCGCGCACCTGTCGGCCCTGATCGAACGCGCCGTGGCTGAAGACAGCCAGCATCCGTCCACACCTGACGACGCCAAGGAGTAAGCGGTGGCTCAGGTCAAACGTATCCGTCGCAACGTCAGTGGCATCATTCTGCTCGACAAACCCATTGGCTTTACCTCCAATGCCGCGTTGCAGAAGGTTCGCTGGCTGCTCAATGCCGAGAAGGCCGGACATACCGGCAGCCTTGATCCATTGGCCACCGGTGTATTGCCGTTGTGCTTTGGCGAGGCCACCAAGTTTTCGCAATACCTGCTGGATTCCGACAAGGGTTACGAAACCCTGATGCAACTGGGCAAGACCACCACCACGGCGGATGCCGAAGGTGATGTTTTGCAGGTTCGCGACGTGACCGTTGGTCGTGCGGATATCGAAGCTGCCTTACCCGCTTTTCGTGGGCAAATCAGTCAGATACCGCCGATGTACTCGGCACTCAAGCGTGATGGCCAGCCACTTTACAAGCTGGCACGTGCGGGCGAAGTAGTGGAGCGCGAACCGCGTTCTGTTACTATTGCGCGCTTGGAATTGCTCGCTTGTGAAGGCGACACTGCCCGTTTGGCCGTGGACTGCAGCAAAGGCACCTATATCCGTACCCTGGTGGAAGATATTGGTGAAAAGCTCGGTTGCGGCGCGTACGTTGCAGAACTGCGACGCACCCAGGCCGGGCCTTTCAGCCTGGCCCAGACGGTCACGCTGGAAGAGTTGGAAGCGGTACATGCCGAAGGCGGCAATGAAGCGGTTGATCGCTTCCTGATGCCATCGGACAGCGGTTTGCTCGATTGGCCGCTGCTGCACTTCTCGGAGCACAGCGCGTTCTACTGGCTCAACGGCCAGCCGGTACGCGCCCCGGATGCCCCGAAGTTCGGCATGGTGCGAGTACAGGATCATAACGGTCGCTTTATCGGTATCGGTGAAGTGAGCGAAGACGGGCGCATCGCGCCGCGTCGGCTGATTCGGTCAGAATGACCGAACGAGTGTGGCTGTTAACAGGCATGGTCAACACTCATTTTTAGATACAGGGATTTGTCCCTGGCCTGTTGAAACTGCCCTTTGGGTGGTTTCCTGAAAAAAGGATTGCCTCATGGCTCTCGACGTTCAAGAAAAAGCACAAATCGTAGCTGACTATCAGCAAGCTGTTGGTGACACTGGTTCGCCAGAAGTGCAAGTTGCACTGCTGACCCACAACATCAACAAACTGCAAGGTCACTTCAAGGCCAACGGTAAAGACCACCACTCCCGTCGTGGTCTGATCCGCATGGTAAACCAGCGCCGTAAGCTGCTGGACTACCTGAAAGGCAAGGATCTGGGTCGTTATCAGACTCTGATCGGTCGCCTGGGTCTGCGTCGCTAAGTAAGCGATTGCGCTAGAGGTTGGTTGTCTGCCGCGTGTCATCGGGATTCCCGTTGGCCCGTGGTAGGCTCCCAGCCTCAAGTTTTATCTGGATACACGTTTTACCCTGGACGAGCGTCGGGCCGATTCCCGGCATTGCCCAAGAATTTCGCAAGAAGACAAGTTCCCCCAAGAGCCACAAAGAAGGTAGGACACCGTGAACCCGGTTATCAAAAAATTCCAGTTCGGTCAGTCGACCGTTACCCTCGAGACAGGCCGTATCGCCCGTCAAGCCTCCGGAGCAGTGCTGGTTACCGTTGACGACGACGTGACCGTATTGGTGACCGTTGTTGGCGCCAAGACCGCTGACCCGAGCAAGGGCTTCTTCCCTCTGTCCGTTCACTACCAGGAAAAGACTTACGCTGCCGGTAAGATCCCTGGCGGTTTCTTCAAGCGCGAAGGCCGTCCTTCCGAGAAAGAAACCCTGACTTCCCGACTGATCGATCGCCCGATCCGTCCGCTGTTCCCAGAAGGCTTCATGAACGAAGTGCAGGTTGTCTGCACCGTCGTTTCCACCAGCAAGAAGACCGATCCGGACATCGCTGCGATGATCGGTACCTCGGCTGCCCTGGCCATCTCCGGTATTCCTTTCGATGGCCCGATCGGCGCTGCCCGCGTTGCGTTCCACGAAAGCACCGGCTACCTGCTGAACCCGACTTACGAGCAACAGAAAGCCTCGAGCCTGGACATGGTCGTTGCCGGTACGTCCGAAGCCGTATTGATGGTTGAATCGGAAGCCAAAGAGCTGACCGAAGACCAGATGCTGGGTGCCGTACTGTTTGCTCACGACGAGTTCCAGGTTGTGATCAACGCGGTTAAAGAATTGGCTGCCGAAGCTGCCAAGCCAACCTGGACCTGGGCTGCTGCCCCGGAAGCCACCGAGCTGCTGGGCGCTATCCGCTCCGAGTTCGGCGCTGCCATCTCCGACGCCTACACCATCACCGTCAAGGCCGACCGTTACGCTCGCCTGGGCGAGTTGAAAGACCAGGTCGTGGCCAAGCTGTCCGGCGAAGAAGGCCAGCCTTCCTCCAGCGAAGTCAAAGCGGCTTTCGGTGAGATCGAATACCGCACCGTTCGCGAAAACATCGTTAACGGCAAGCCACGTATCGACGGTCGCGACACCCGCACCGTACGCCCGCTGAACATCGAAGTCGGCGTACTGCCCAAGACCCACGGTTCGGCGCTGTTCACCCGTGGCGAAACCCAGGCCCTGGTCGTTGCGACCCTGGGTACTGCCCGTGACGCACAACTGCTGGACACCCTGGAAGGCGAGAAAAAAGACCCCTTCATGCTGCACTACAACTTCCCTCCGTTCTCGGTGGGCGAGTGTGGTCGTATGGGCGGTGCAGGTCGTCGCGAAATCGGTCACGGCCGTCTGGCCCGCCGTTCGGTTCAGGCCATGCTGCCTGCCGCTGACGTGTTCCCGTACACCATCCGTGTTGTATCGGAAATCACCGAGTCCAACGGTTCCAGCTCCATGGCTTCGGTCTGCGGTGCTTCCCTGGCACTGATGGACGCCGGTGTGCCAATGAAGGCGCCGGTTGCCGGTATCGCCATGGGCCTGGTTAAAGAAGGCGAGAAGTTCGCCATCCTGACCGACATCCTGGGTGACGAAGACCACCTGGGCGACATGGACTTCAAAGTAGCCGGTACCGCTAAAGGTGTGACCGCGCTGCAGATGGACATCAAGATCAAAGGCATCACCGAAGAGATCATGGAGATCGCTCTGGGCCAAGCCCTGGAAGCGCGCCTGAACATCCTCGGCCAGATGAACCAGATCATTGGTCAGTCCCGCACCGAACTGTCGGAAAATGCTCCGACCATGATCGCGATGAAAATCGACACCGACAAAATCCGTGATGTTATCGGTAAAGGCGGCGCGACGATCCGTGCGATCTGTGAAGAAACCAAGGCTTCGATCGACATCGAAGACGACGGCTCGATCAAGATCTTCGGCGAAACCAAGGAAGCGGCTGAAGCAGCACGCCAGCGCGTCCTGGGTATCACCGCTGAAGCCGAGATCGGCAAAATCTACGTCGGCAAGGTTGAGCGCATCGTCGACTTCGGCGCGTTCGTCAACATCCTCCCGGGCAAAGACGGTCTGGTTCACATCTCCATGCTGAGCGATGCTCGCGTTGAGAAAGTGACCGACATTCTGAAAGAAGGCCAGGAAGTGGAAGTGCTGGTACTGGACGTGGACAACCGCGGCCGTATCAAGCTGTCCATCAAGGACGTTGCAGCAGCCAAGGCTTCGGGCGTTTAAACACCCGCAGGCTTTACGCTGAAAAAAAGGACTCTTCGGAGTCCTTTTTTTATGGGCGCAAGAAAATGAAGCAGAATCAGCTGTTTAGCGCAGCCCAAAAGCCGCAACTTGCATGCAGGCACGATGCGCTTCATGCAAGTTGCACGATTTCGAAAATTCATGCTTTTCATAAGTCATTGTTTAATAAGGGATTTAATCTGCTCGGTAACTTGGCACACTGCCTGCAATATCCCTGGTAGCGCTGCAGCATGAAGGTTTACGTCTGCAGACTTTTAATAAAACAGGAGTTACTCGTATGAAGAAGTTCGCTCTCGCTACTGCTACCGCTCTGACCCTGGCCATGGGTGCTAACGTAGCCTTTGCTCAGACTTCCCAAGCCCCTATGACTTTGGCGGCCGGTGAAGCGACCAAGGCTAAGGAAAGCGTTTCGGATACTTGGATCACCACTAAAGTCAAAGCTGACCTGCTGACCGAAAAAGGCATTCCAGGTTCGGACATCAAGGTTGAGACCAACAAAGGTGTGGTTTCCCTGTCCTCCGACGTCGCTATCTCGGATTCGCAGAAAGCTACTGCTGTAGCCATCACCAAGAAAATCAAAGGTGTGACTGCAGTTTCCGCTGACGGCCTGCTGGCTGGCGGTGCTACCAAGGCTGACGGCATCGACAAAACCAAAGGCGCTGCCCACGACGCTAAAGAGACCACCAGCGATACCTGGATCACTACCAAAGTGAAGGCTGACCTGGTAACTGAAAAAGGTATTCCTGGCACCGACATCAAGGTTGAAACCAACAAGGGTGTTGTATCCCTGTCGTCGCCTACCGCTGTGACTGCTGCGCAGAAAGCAACCGCTGTAGAGATCACCAAGAAAATCAAAGGCGTTAAAGCTGTATCGGCCGATGGCCTGAAAGCAGAGTAATGCTGAACGTTTCGTTTGGACTGAATAGCGGCGGCTTAGGGTGAGTTAGATATCCACCTGACGCACCTCTGGAGTTCATGCGACCGACCACACGGATGTGGTCATTACAGGCCCCGGCACTTGTGTCGGGGCCTGTTCTATTTCAGGCTGAAACAGAATGATCAGGCCCAAAAAATGTGGGAGCTGCCTGCGATACGCATAGGTGTCTACACAACTTCGCAGCGACGCTGAACCTGTGGCGAGGGAGCTTGCTCCCGTGACGGCCTACCAATCGACGCAGATGTGCCTGACACACCACGATCCAAATGTGGGAGCTGGCTTGCCTGCGAAGACGGCCTGACAGCCGACGCCCAGCTACCTGACACTCCAACGATCCTACTGTGGGAGCGGGCTTGCTCGCGAAGGCGGCCTGGCAGTCAACACAGTTGGATTGTGTACATATCCATTGCTGCGGTAACGGCTGCTTAGGGTTCCGCTCTGACAGCCATCCCTTTCAAGGTCTTCGGTAAAATCCCCTGAAATTTCATTCAGGGATCCCAAACGATGTGGGCCGATGTTCTAGCGCGTTTCGAGAAAAAAGCACCTGCCAGCGTCATGGCCAAATTGGCGCTGGAACAAGCTATTGCCCCTGAGTGGGTCGATCAGGTCTTCGAAGAACATCGGCAACGGCAGTATTCTCGTGAACTACTGTTCTCGACCATAATCAAGCTGATGTCCCTTGTTTCATTGGGCTTGAAGCCATCCCTGCACGCCGCCGCGCGGCAACTGGAAGATCTCCCTGTCAGCTTGGCGGCGCTTTACGACAAGATCAGTCGTACTGAACCCGCGCTATTGCGCGCTCTGGTCACCGGTAGTGCGCAACGACTGACTCCAACCATCAAAGAACTGGGTTGCACGACGATGCTGCCGGACTGGCAGGTTCGCGTGGTAGATGGCAATCACCTGGCATCCACTGAGAAGCGTCTGGGGGCTTTACGCCAGGAGCGAGGTGCGGCTCGTCCCGGTTTTTCGGTAGTGGTCTACGATCCTGATCTCGATCAGGTCATCGACCTTCAGGCATGTGAGGATGCCTACGCCAGCGAGCGCGTTTGCGTGTTGCCTCTGTTGGCTAATGCTGAACCGGGCCAGGTGTGGCTGGCTGACCGACTCTACTGCACGCTTCCGGTAATGGAAGCTTGTGAGCAGGTCCAGACGTCCTTTGTCATTCGCCAGCAAGCCAAACATCCACGCCTGATTCAAGAGGGTGAGTGGCAAGAACCCGTGCCTGTGGAAACAGGCTCTGTGCGTGAGCAGATCATCCAGGTCAGAGGCGGTTACCAATGTCGGCGCGTCGAACTGACGCTTCATTCGCCAACAGACTCGGGTGACAGCAGCTTGATGTTCTGGAGCAACTTGCCTGAAAGCGTCAGCGCTGAGCAGATCGCGCAACTCTATCGCCGCCGCTGGAGCATTGAAGGTATGTTCCAGCGACTGGAAGCGATCCTGGAAAGTGAAATCGAAACTCTCGGCAGCCCAAAGGCCGCCTTGCTCGGGTTCACTACGGCAGTGTTGGCCTACAACGTCCTGGCCGTACTCAAGCGAAGCGTGGAGCAAGCCCATCGGGAGACCCAGCCTGATGGCTGGGAAGCCTCGATCTATCACTTGGCGGTCCAGGTCAGGAGTGGTTATGAGGGAATGCAGATTGCACTGCCCTCGGAATATCTTCCCGCCATCCCTGTGGAAAAGTTGGCCCAGCGTTTGTTGGAGCTGGCCAGAAACATCCAACCCAAACAAGTTGCGAAAAGCCCCCGCGGCCCCAAGGTGCCTAAACCCAAGACATGGGTGCAAGGCACGGCGGTGAATGCGCATGTTTCAACGGACAGGGTAATCAAGGCTGCCAAAACGAAAAGACCTTGAAAGGGCTGGCTCTGACAGCGGCTCACTTTTGAAAAGCGCAAAAGTAAGCAAAACGCTCTTGCCCCACCACTCGGCACCTCGCTTAGGCTCGGTGTGCCCGTAATCCGCCAGTGATTTGGGGGGCCGCCGCCACGCGCCATCCATGGCGCGGGGCGGCTAAACCGGCATCCCTGCCGGTTTACCCCCCAAATCCCTGTCGAATTCCGGCCAGCGTGGTTTAACGGGGCGCTTGAGATCAAAAGCAGATCAAGATCAAGAGCGGCTCGCTTCGCATCGTGGTTACCGTTGGCTGCTGCAACCTACAAAGTTGTGTAGATGCCTATGCTGCGATGTGGGCACCTCGGTCATTCAGTTGCACCGAGGTGATGCTATCGCACAAGCCAGCTCCCACATTAGGATGGGCGGTGCTTAGAAGTTACTCAGCATCCAGGTGCATAGGAGTGATCACTCGGCCATCTTTCTCGGCCTGCCCCAGCTGCGCATCGATGAAGTACACGCGGTCATCTTCCAACTGGCCCTTGTCTACCAGGTAATCCTTGATAGTGCTGGCTCGGTCTTGCCCCAACTGGCGCAGTAGCACGTCACTGCCACTCCAGAACTTGATCACGCCGTCCTTGAGCTTCGCCGAGCGCTCATCGCTGCCCAGGTCCTTCCATTCGGCCGGGGGTTGCTGTTTGAGACGGGTGCGGTAGATGCCTTCCAGCAAGGGTGCTTTTTCCTTCTCTGGCACTTCAAGCAACGAGGCCTGGGCCGGGACTTTGTCGCCACGGCGCTGGAGGATCTTGTAGTAGTTGTATTGGTATTCACGTTCCAGTCGCTGTGCGGCCAGGAATGGCCCGTCGCTGCTGGCAGCGGCCGTGCCTTCAATTTCCAGGCGCAGGGCAGGGCGTTCTTTCAGCGCCTTGGCCAGGGTGTTCAGGGCGCCTTCGGCGTCTTTGTTCAGCTCACTGGAGCCTGCGGCGAACGACACATTGCCCAAGTCTTCAGAGCCGCCACCGGTGACCAGCCCGCCAATGAACTTGAAGGGCGCTGTTGCCGCGCGCACCACGAGGTTACGCAGGGTCTGCCATACAATCGGCATCACGCTGAATTGTGGGTTGTTCAGGTCGCCGCTTACCGGCAGTTCGATGGAGATCTTGCCGTCGGAGTCCTTGAGCAGGGCGACAGCCAGGCGAATCGGTAAGTCGACGGCATCGGAACTGTCGACCTTCTCACCCAGTTGCAGTTGCTCGACCACCACTTTGTTTTCAGCCTTCAACTGGCCTTTGGTGATCACGTAGTGCAAATCGAGATTCAAGCGGCCCTTGCGGATGCGGAAGCCTGCGAACTTGCCCGAGTAAGGTGTCAGGTTGGTCAGCTCGACACGCTTGAAGCTGGTGGCGATGTCCAACGCGGCCATCGGGTCAAACGGGTTCACGCTGCCCTTGATCGTCACTGGCGCATAACGGTCCACCTTGCCCTTGATGTCGACGCTGGCCGGTTTGGCCTGGCGACTGTCGATGGTGCCAATCTGGCCGTTGAGCTGTTGAATCGCGGTGGCAAAGTTGGGCGTGAGGCTGAAGTCGGCAAAGTTGGCCGAACCGTCGTTGATCGCGATCTGGCCGATATGAATGCCCAAGGGCTTCTCGTTGCTGGCGGCAGGTTTGGCGGCCGACTTGCTGCCGCTGTCGGCGGGCTGCGGGATCAGCAGGTCGTCGATGTTGGTGGTGCGATCTTCGTTGATCATGAAGCGCGCATACGGCTGCAACAGGTTGACCTTGTCGATCGACAGGCTTTGGCCGTGCTGGTAGTTCACGCCCTCCAGCACCAGGCGTTGCCATTTGAGGAAGTCGCGGGTCTTGAGGGTGTCCAGGGTATGCAACTGGTCAACCTGGGCGCGGCCGGTGACTTGAAGGGCCAGTGGCTCGGTGCTTTTGAGGTTCACGTCCAGGTTGCTGCCCAGCATGCCGCTGCGCAATTCCAGGCGAATAAACGGGCTGATATAGGCCTGGGCGACCCGCAGGTCGATGTCCTGGGTGTTCACTTTCAGCTTGGCGCTGACGGGGTTGAGGTTAACCTCGCCGGTTGCCTGGATCTTGCCTTGTTTGCCCAGGCCGGTGTCGATCTTCAAGGCAAAGGGGCTCTGGTTGAGGCTGTCGAAGTTCTGTACGTCGACATTCAACGGGCCCAGTTCCAGCGCGACAGCGGGTTTAGCCTGGCGGTCGGCCAGGTGCACCTGGTAGTTACGCAGTTGCACATCCTTGAGCAGCACTTGCCACGGCTTGCTCGGGGCCGCCGGTTGCGCCGAAGGCGCGTCGGCAGCGGCTGGCTCCGATGCCTTGGCAGGCTTGCTCGGTTGGCTGGCGAATAGTTTTTGCCAGTCCAATTGGCCATCGGCCTCACGGGTGGCCCAGGTTTCCAGCTTGTTGCTGCGGATCTTGCCGACAACCACCTGCTGCTTGGCCAGGTCTACCGTGGTTTCGCTGACGTCCAGTCGTTCCAGGCGTGCCAGTGGCCGGCCATCGGGGGCCTTGATCGCAAAGGGGGCGATGCTGGCGGCGGTGTTGGTCAGGTTCAGCTCGGTCTCTTTGGCCAGGCTGAATTTGTAGTCAGTGCTGAAGTTGAGCACCCCGTCTTCCAGCACCAGTGGCAGGGCGTCACGCACATACGGCCACCAGGCTTTCATCTTGCCGTCGGTAACCTTCAAGGTGCCTTCGGAGGTGATCGGTACCAGGCTGAAGTTGCCTTTCCAGTCGATCTGACCCCCTTCGGGGCCCGCGGCGACCAGGGTCATGTCGGCATTGTCGTCGGGCAACGTGCTGAGGTTTTTCAGCTCGAAGTCGAGTTCGTCGTAGAGGAATTCGATGGGTTCGCTGGGGCGCAAGTCCTGGAAATGCACGTTACCACCGGCCAGCTTGATGCTGTCGATACGCAGTGGGAACGGCTTGGCATCAGGATCGGCCGGGGTTGGCTCGCTCGGCGGCAGTTTGAACAGCTGCGCCAGGTTCAGTTGGCCGGACTTGTCGAACAGCAGTTCGGTCTTGGGCTTGTCCAGTTGCACATCGGCCAGGTGCAGGGCGCGGGTCCAGAGGCTGTCGATCTGCAGGTTGGCGTAGAGGCGTTCGAAACCCACTTGCTCTTTGCCCGGCTCACCAATCTTCAGGCCCCACAGCGTCAGTTCCAGGCTGAAGGGGTTGAGTTCGATACGCTCGATTCGCGCCGGCACTGTGGCGTAGTTGGCCAACTGTTGGTTGGCAATGCGAAGGGCGATGCCGGGTAATATCAGAAAGCCCAGCAAGCTGTACAAAGCAAGGGCGGTCAACAAGGCGCCTACGGCGCGGATCAATCCTTTGGGCATGGGTGAACGCCATCTGTGTCGAACGAGAGTGCCTTGGAGTATGGCACGGGAATTCGGTTCCGAAGAACCGTGGGCGCTGGGAAACTTCCTACAAGTGCAGGATCAGGGTCTTCAGCGGAGGCTGTTGGTCCCTGGAAGGAAAGTCGGCCCCGGGTGTTATCACTTGCCACTCGCGTACCGGGCGCCCGGCTTTTTCTGCGCAGCGCAGCACCTGCTCACGCCAGTCCTCCATGCTGACCTTTGCCAGGTTGTTGCAGCAAATCAGCACGCCATTGTCGGCGGTGGCCAGCAGTGCGGGTTTGAGCAGGCTTTGATAGTCGCGCAACAAATCGACGGTGCCGAAAGCGCTCTTGGCCCAGGCGGGAGGATCGAGCAGTACCAGGTCGTACTGGCGCTGCTCCAGGCGTGGATAGCTCGGCAGTTTCTGCCCGCGCCGCTGGGTGATGGGCAGGCCCGCCAGTTGACGAATCGCCGGGAAGTAATCGGACTGCACAAACTCCATGCTCGGCAACTGCGGGTTGAGCTGGCCGTTTTCACGCCCCACCGCCAGGTTGCCCTCGGCAAAATCCAGGTTGCACACCTCGCGTGCGCCGCCTGCTGCAGCGCTCAAACCGACGCCGCAGGTATAGGCGAACAGGTTCAGCACGCTTTTGCCGGCGCTGTGGTCCTTGACCCAGCCCCGGGTGTTACGCAGGTCTAGGAACAGCAGCGGGTCTTGCCCGGCGTGGCGCCCACGCACACGGTAATTGAGGCCCCACTCGTGGCCTACCAGGTCTTCCAAAGCGCCAGGCTCGGCGCGGTACACCGTGTCTTCGCGGTCGATACGCGAGTTGCCGCGGGCACGGTCGTTGTACACCAGCAACAATTCCAGGCCCATGTATTGGTTGATCAATTGGTGCAGGTCCAGCAGGTCTGCCGTTTCCAGGGACTGGTGGAAGCTTTGTACCAGCAATTGTGGGCCGTAGCGGTCGATGGTCAAGCCACCAGCGCCTTCCTGGCTGCCGTGGAACAGCCGATAGCAGTCCGTACCCTGGGCGTGCAGCGTGTTGATCAGGTCTTGGCGGTGATCGAGGGCGGCGCGCAGCGCCTGATTCAAGGGAGTCATGGAGCGCGCCTTGCTTGCAGATGAATAAGAAAAAGGGGGCGCGAAGTTTAACAGCTAACCCCGGCCTGCACAGGCCGGGGATTATCCTGGCGCTACCGGTTGAGGCGTTTGTCGATCAAACCGTCCACCACGCTGGGGTCGGCCAGGGTCGAGGTGTCGCCCAGGCTGTCCAGTTCGTTGCAGGCGATCTTGCGCAAGATACGCCGCATGATCTTGCCGGAGCGGGTTTTCGGCAGGGCAGGCGCCCATTGGATCAACTCCGGTTTGGCGAAGCTGCCAATCTCCTTGCTGACCAACTCCAGCAGGTGCTTTTTCAACGCGTCGCTGGGTTCGACGCCATTCATGGGGGTGACAAAGGCGTAGATGCCCTGGCCCTTTACGTCGTGGGGGTAGCCCACCACAGCGGCTTCGGCGACCTGATCATGCAGCACCAGGGCACTTTCCACCTCGGCGGTGCCAATGCGATGGCCCGAGACGTTGATCACATCGTCGATGCGCCCGGTGATCCAGTAGTCACCGTCTTCATCGCGCCGTGCGCCATCCCCGGTGAAGTAGTAGCCGGGGTAGGGCTTGAAGTAGGTGTCGATCATGCGCTGCGGGTCGCCGTAGACGCTGCGAATCTGCCCCGGCCAGCTGGCCTTGATCGCCAGGACGCCACTGCCGGCGCCACTGATTTCCTTGCCCTGTTCATCGAGCAACACCGGTTGTACGCCGAACATGGGCTGTGTCGCGCAGCCCGGTTTGATGCGCTGGGCGCTGACCAACGGGCTGAGCATGATGCCGCCGGTTTCGGTCTGCCACCAGGTATCGACAATCGGGCAGCGCTGTTCGCCGACGGCGTTGAAATACCAGTCCCAGGCTTCCGGGTTGATCGGCTCACCCACGCTGCCCAGCAGGCGCAGGCTGGCGCGGGATGTGCCCAGCAGCGGGCCGTGGCCTTCACGCATCAGGGCGCGCAGGGCGGTGGGCGCGGTGTAGAAAATATTCACCTGGTGTTTATCGATGACCTGCCAGAAGCGCGAACTGTCCGGATAACTCGGCACGCCTTCGAACATCAGCGAGGTGGCGCCATTGGCCAGCGGGCCATAGACGATATAGCTGTGACCGGTGACCCAGCCCACGTCGGCGGTGCACCAGAACACTTCGCCCTCTTGGTAGTCGAGCACGTACTTGAAGGTCATCGCCGCTTGCAGCAGGTAGCCAGCGGTGGTGTGCAGCACGCCTTTGGGTTTGCCGGTGCTGCCGGAGGTGTAGAGGATGAACAGTGGGTCTTCGGCGTCCATCGGTTCGGGTGGGCAGTTGTCGCTGGCGGCGTCCAGGGCGGCTTGGTACTTGAGGTCGCGGCCTTCGTGCCAAGTCACGCTCGCTCCGGTGCGCTCCACCACCAGTACCGTGCTGACATTCGGGCAACTGGTCAGGGCTTTGTCGACGTTCTGTTTCAGCGCCACGGGCTTGCCACCGCGTACGCCCTCGTCGGCGGTGATCACGGTGCGGCAATCGGCGTCGAGAATGCGGTCACGCAGGGCGTCCGGGGGAGAAACCACCAAAAACCACCGAGTGCACCGCGCCGATTCGCGTGCAGGCCAGCATGGCGTAGGCCGCCTCGGGAATCATCGGCATGTAGATGCATACGCGATCACCTTTGCTCACGCCACGGCTTTTCAAGACGTTGGCCAGGCGGCTGACGTTTTGGTGCAGTTGACGGTAAGTAATCGTGCAGGATTTTGACGGATCATCGCCTTCCCAGATGAAGGCCGGCTGATCGGCGCGCTGCGCCAGGTGGCGGTCGATGCAGTTGTAGCTGACATTCAACTGACCACCGGCAAACCATTGGGCGGCACCGGTGTGGATGTCTGACTGCTGGACGCTGTGCCAGGGTTTTATCCAGTCGAGAAAGCCCTTGGCCTGTTCGGCCCAGAAGGTGTCTGGCTGCTCGATAGATTGGCGATAGAGGCGCTGGTAGTCCTCTTGACGCAGTTGCGCAGCCCGGCGGACGGCATCGGCGGTGGGAAAGGTGCTGATATCGAACATGAGCGCTCCTTATTCTTGTTTTTGCGACAAGTCATAAAGATGCACCCTGAGGCGGGAGGGTTCAAGGCCAACGTCCAAACCGACGTTGGCCTTGAATGCACGGCTTCAGCCGCGGTGACGACCGCGGAAGTAGTTGATCAGGCCCTGGGTCGAAGCATCTTCGGCCAAGGTTTCTTCGGCGCCGGTCAGGCGGTTGTACACGCCTTTGCCCAGCTCTTTGCCCAGTTCAACGCCCCATTGGTCGAAGGCATTGATGCCCCACACCACGCTCTGCACGAACACCTTGTGTTCATACATCGCCACCAGCGCGCCCAGGCGGCGCGGGCTGATGCGCTCGACCACCAGGGTGTTGCTCGGACGGTTGCCCGGGATCACCTTGTGCGGTGCCAGCTTCTGTACTTCGGCTTCCGGCAGGCCCTTCTCACGCAGCTCGGCTTCGGCCTCGCTGCGGGTCTTGCCGAGCATCAGCGCCTGGCTCTGGGACAGGCAGTTGGCGTACAGCCACTGATGGTGGTCGGACACCGGGTTGAAGCTGACGATCGGCACGATGAAGTCGGCCGGGATCAGTTGAGTCCCTTGGTGCAGCAACTGGTGGTAAGCGTGCTGGCCGTTGCAGCCTACGCCGCCCCAGATCACCGGGCCGGTATCGGTGGAGACGGGCGTGCCGTCCTGGCGCACGCTCTTGCCGTTGGATTCCATATCCAGCTGCTGCAAATGCTTGGTGATGTTACGCAGGTAGTGGTCGTACGGCAGGATCGCATGGCTCTGCGCACCCCAGAAGTTGCCGTACCACACGCCCAACAGGCCGAGCAGCACGGGCATGTTGGCTTCGAACGGTGCGTTCAGGAAGTGCTGGTCCATGGTGTAGGCACCCGACAGCAGTTCCTTGAAGTTGGACATGCCGATGGCCAAAGCAATTGGCAAGCCGATGGCGGACCACAGCGAGTAACGCCCACCGACCCAGTCCCACATCGGGAAAATGTTCTCTTCGCGGATACCGAACGCCACGGCCGCGGCATTGTTGCTCGAGACGGCGATGAAGTGGCGATACAGCTCGGCTTCCGAGCCCCCCTGGGCCAGGTACCAGGCGCGGGCGGCCTGGGCGTTTTTCAGGGTTTCCAGGGTGTTGAAGGATTTGGACGAGACGATAAACAGCGTGGTCTCGGCGCGCAGCTTCATGGTCAGTTCGTGGAACTCGCTGCCGTCGATGTTCGCCAGGTAGTGGCAACGCACGCCTTTGTGGGCGTAGGACAGCAGCGCTTCGGAGACCAGTTCCGGGCCGAGAAACGAGCCACCGATGCCGATGTTCACCACGTCGGTGATCGGTTTCTCGGTGTAGCCACGCCACAGGCCGTCGTGGATACGGCCGACCAGGTCAGTGATCTGGTTCAGCACCTTGTGCACGTCCGGCATGATGTTCACGCCGTTGACAGACAGCTTGTCGCCCACCGGGCGGCGCAGGGCGGTGTGCAGGGCAGGGCGGCCCTCGGAGGAGTTGACCGGTTCGCCAGCGTACTGCGCGTCGATCGCCGCCTTGAGATTGACTTCCTTGGCCAGGCCCACCAGCAGGTCGCGGGTTTCGCTGGTGATCAGGTTTTTCGAGTAATCGAGGAAAAGTCCGCAGCTGCTCAAGGTGAACTGGGAAAAACGCTGAGGATCGGCATTGAACGCCTCGCGCATGCTGAAATCCTGCATGGCTTGGCGATGTTGAACAAGCGCTTGCCAGGCGGGCAGCGCGGTAACGTCATGAGGGGTGCGGTAGTACGCCATCGCTGCGGGTTTCCTTTTTATTACGGGGACTGCCTTTAGGACACTTCAAAGCCCGGAACATCCAGTCTTATCGCAAGGACTGGGTTCCAGACAGCGCTAACCATAGCGCAGGGCAGTTACATTAAACCTAGCGTGTGGATATGTCTTGGCTTTGTCTGCGCTGTGGCCGGTACTTTTTTATACCGGCACAGCCGTCGGGGCAACAGGTTGAGGGTAAAGCGGGGTCAGGCGAGGTTCAGGTGCAGGTTATCGATCAGGCGTGTAGCCCCCAGATAAGCGGCGACCAGGATCACCACATCACGATCTTCAGCCGTGGCCGGGCGCAGATGCACGCCTTGGCGCACTTCCAGGTAGTCCATGCGCAGCCCAGCGGCTTCAATCTGCTGGATGTGCTCGGCGCGAAGCCTGGCGAAATCATGATCACCGCCTTTGATGGCCGTGGCGATCTGACTGAGCGCGCGGTACAGCACTGGCGCGACAGCCCGTTGCTCCTCGGAGAGGTAACCGTTGCGTGATGACAGCGCAAGGCCGTCCTCGGCGCGCACGGTGGGCTCGCCGATGATCTGGATGGGCATGTTCAGGTCGCGGACCATGGCGCGGATCACCGCCAACTGCTGGTAGTCCTTCTGGCCAAATACGGCCATGTCCGGCTGGACCATGTTGAACAGCTTGCTGACCACCGTGGCTACACCTTCGAAGTGCCCTGGGCGGCTGGCACCGCACAAGCCTTCAGACAGTTGTGGCACGCTGACGCGGGTCTGGCCGTTCATGCCATCGGGGTACATTTCCTCGACCGTGGGCGCGAACAGCAGGTTGCAACCGGCCTGCAGGAGTTTTTCCTGGTCGGCGGCCAACGTGCGCGGGTATTTGTCCAGGTCTTCGCCAGCACCGAATTGCAGCGGGTTGACGAAAATGCTCGCCACCACAAAATCCGCTTGCTGCGCGGCCTTGGTCACCAGGGTGGCGTGGCCGCTGTGCAGGTTGCCCATGGTGGGCACAAAGCCGATGCGTTTGCCGGCGCTGCGGGCGTGGGTTACGGCAGCCCGCAGTTCGCGGACGGTTTTAACGGTGTTCATGCCGAGAATCCGTGTTCAACGCTTGGGAACGTCACGTTTTTGACTTCACTGACGTAGGCGCTCAGGGCGGCGTGGATGCTGTCCTGGCCGGCCATGAAGTTCTTCACGAACTTAGGCACGTGGCCGGTGATCGACAGGCCGAGCATGTCGTGCAGGACCAGCACCTGGCCATCGGTGGCGGAGCCGGCGCCGATGCCGATCACGGGCACTTTGACGGCCTGGGTGATTTCGGCAGCCAGTTCGCTCGGCACGCACTCCAGCAGAATCATCGCCGCACCGGCTTGTTCCAGGGCGATGGCATCGGCGCGCATCTGGCGGGCCTGGGCTTCATTGCGGCCCTGGACCTTGTAGCCACCGAGGATATTGACCGACTGCGGCGTCAGGCCCATGTGTGCGCACACTGGCACGCCGCGCTCGGCCAGCAGCCTGATCGACTCGGCCAGCCATACGGCACCTTCGACTTTGATCATGTGCGCGCCGGCCTGCATCAGCTTGCCGGCGTTCAGGAAGGTTTGCTCAAGGGTGGCGTAACCCATGAACGGCAGGTCCGCGATGATAAAGGCGCCCTTGTTGCCACGCTTGACGCTGGCGGTGTGGTAGGCCAGTTCATCGGTGGTCACGGGCAGTGTGCTGTCATTCCCTTGGAGAACCATGCCCAGGGAGTCGCCCACCAGCAGCACTTCGACGCCAGCCTGGCAGCTGGCGTTGGCGAAAGTGGCGTCATAGCAGGTCAGCATGGTGATTTTTTCACCTTTGAGCTTGAGGCTCTGCAAGGTGGTCAGGGTAATGTCTGGCATGAAAAGGGTCCTCGTTCAGGCGCTTGGAAACAGCGAGTAACGCGCGTGAGTCTTCGTTTATACAGGCGCACTGTCTTGAAAGCAGTGCTTATAAGGCCTGGATTGCGCCCTGTCGCGCCGGGTTGGCGGCAGCGGGACGCCTATAGTCGTGAGGAGGACACGGGAAGTCAATTGGATGTGTTACCGCATTGTTACGATGGCGGTGTTACCGCTGTTACTGAAGCGATTGCGCAACGGGTGCGCGGTATTCCGGCCAAAGAAGATCAAAGGTGGGAGCTGGCTTGCCTGCGATGGCATCCATTCGGTGTGGCTGATACACCGAGTCGCTTGCATCGCAGGCAAGCCAGCTCCCACATTGACCGAGTCATTCTTGCGGGAGGCGTTCCAGGCCGACGAATGGGCAGGCTGTGAGCAGGTCGCTCAAGCGTTGGCCGTCAGGCAGCTGCAGGTCTGCCGGCGCTAGTTCGGCCAACGGATACAGCACAAACGCGCGCAGATGCATCTGGTAGTGCGGCACCTTCAGGCGCGGCTCGTCGATCAGGCGATCACCGAACAGCAGGATATCCAGGTCCAAAGTGCGCGGGCCCCAGCGTTCCAGGCGTTCGCGGCCCTGATCGTTCTCGATGGCTTGCAGCGCATCGAGCAGGTCCAACGGCGCCAGGTGGCTGTCCAGCGCCGCAACGGCGTTGGTGTAACGCGGTTGGCCTGGCAGCAATGAATCGCTTTGGTAGAAGGCGGACACACCGGCGAGCTGGGTGCCAGGCAATTGCGCCAGCGCCTCGATCGCGCTGCGCAATTGTTGCTCCGGGGCAGCCAGGTTGCTGCCCATGCCGATGTAGATACGTTCCACGTTTATTCGCCCGCAGCGCCCGAGGCATCGACACTGCTGCGTTTACGCTTGGTACCGCTGCGGCGACGCTTTTTCGGGCCTTCGCCAGCGCCATCACCTTTGCTGCCTAGCTCACGAATCATCTCGCGGCGCTGGCTGTCATTGGCGTCCTGATAGTCGGTCCACCATTCGCCCAGGCCATCGGTCTGCTCGCCCGCGCTTTCACGTAGCAGCAGGAAGTCGTAGCCGGCACGGAAACGCGGGTTGTCCAGCAACAGGTCGGCGCGCTTGCCGCTGCGGCGTGGCAGGCGCTCCTGCATGTCCCAGATCTCACGGATCGGCATGGTGAAACGTTTGGGGATGGCGATGCGTTGGCACTGTTCGGCGATCAGCTCGTGAGCCGCTTCCTGCATGGCCGGGATCGGCGGCATGCCACGGTCCTGCAAGCGCAGTACGCGTTTGGGCAGGGCCGGCCACAACAAGGCGGCAAACAGGAACGCCGGGGTCACCGGCTTGTTCTGCTTGATGCGCAGGTCGGTGTTGATCAGGGCTTCGCTGATCAAGGTGTGGGTGTACGTCGGGTTGTACTCCAAGGCCTCGGCGCTGGCCGGGAACAATGGGTCGAACAACTGCAGGTCCACCAGCATTTCAAAGGTGTCGGCGGCGTAGCCCGAAAGGAACAGCTTGAGCACTTCTTCGAACAGGCGCGCCGAGGGGATTTCCCGCAGCATCGGCGCCAGTTCGCGAATCGGCGCGGCGGTGTGCTTTTCGATGCCGAAGTTGAGCTTGGCGGCGAATCGCACGGCGCGCAGCATGCGCACCGGGTCTTCCTGGTAGCGCTGCGTCGGGTCGCCGATCAGGCGGATCAGGTTGTTGCGGATGTCGTGTACGCCGTTGGCGTAATCGAGGATGCGCTCGCTGACCGGGTCGTAATACAAGGCATTGATGGTGAAGTCGCGACGTTGCGCGTCCTCTTCCAGGGTGCCATACACGTTATCGCGCAGGATGCGCCCGCTCTCGTTGCGGGAGGACTGGTTGGTGTCTTCCTCTTCATCGTTTTGCGGGTGCCCGGCGCGGAAGGTCGCGACCTCAATGATTTCGCGACCAAAGTGGATATGCACCAGCTTGAAGCGCCGGCCGATGATTCGTGCATTACGAAACTCGGCGCGCACTTGTTCAGGCGTGGCGCTGGTGGCGACGTCGAAATCCTTGGGCGTGATGTTGAGCAACATGTCGCGTACGCAGCCACCCACCAGGTAGGCCTGGTAGCCGGCGTTCTGCAAACGTTCGACGATGTTCACTGCATAACGGCTGAATTGAGCGCGCTGCAGCGAATGCTGGCTGCTATTGAGCACTTCAGGCGTGCTGCGTTTGTGTTGCGTTCGACGCAAGGGAGAACGGAATGACTGGAACAACTTCTTCAGCATGGGATGCACTGTTTGAAGGAATGTTCGGCCATAACGAAGAATGACCGCATGATGGGCGGGGATTCTAGCATTTAGTCGGGGGATGGTGTAGGAACAAGCTAAAGGCATTGCGCCACAAGCGTTTGACGGTCAAATCCCGGAAACTACAAGGGGAGCCGAAGCTCCCCCAGAAGTAGTTGCGTGCTCTATTTTTATTATTGGTGTCGGGCTTCTTGTTTTTGTTGATCGCCCTCGCCACGAAGCTTCACCTTCATGACACTCCCAATCGGGAGTCAAGAGCAAACGGATTGCTTTGGTCGCTGTGTTGCTGATCTACGATCCAACCAGTTCAGGCTCTGCCTTAGGGCAGTTTTTGTTGTTCTCGGCCTGGTTGCGGGGCAAGCCCCAAATGCAACGCCTCTCCAAAAGAATCAGTTAGCTGCGCCTCCGCCGTGTTGTTTTTGTTATGCGTGAGTCGATTCGTCTTATTTTTATTGTCTTGTACAAAGCTTGTTATTGTTTTTGTACTAAGCATATAGCAGGGTGCGTGCCAACTTTTGCGCCGACCAGCAAAACCGGGGGGTTGGTCTGGTTTTGCCGGTTTGAGGGCCAAAAAAAGCCGGGGCTTCGTTACCGTAAGCCCCGGCTTTTGTTACGTGAAAAGTCAGCGGTAACAGTTTTTTCACATCAACAGGTGTTACCTGTGGGGCTGCGCCCTCAGCTTTCGCTGGCCACCCCGGTCTTGCGCCGTGGAATGCCCAGGCGCTGGCGCCGTTCCCACAGGCATTTGCGACTCACGCCCAGCTTGCGTGCCAGCTCGGTCTCGGTCATATGGTCCTGATGCTCGAGCACGAAGTGCTGGAAGTAGTCTTCCAGTGACAAATCTTCCGTCGGTTCATGGCTGGTATTGCTGGCCCCACCCTGCTGCGGGGCCAGGCCGATGAAGTCGTCGTCATCCAGGTCACTGAGCTCAATGTCGATGCCCAGCAACTCGGCGGAAATCTCCGGGCTCTCCGACAGAATCACCGCGCGCTCGACGGCGTTCTCCAGCTCACGCACGTTCCCTGGCCACGAGTAGTGACGGATCGCCTGCTCGGCGTCGGCGGCAAACTTCAGGTCGGTGCGATCAATGCGTGCGCCCTGACGCAACAGGAACGCGTTGGCGATCTCGTTGACGTCGGCGCCACGCTCGCGCAGGGCTGGCAATTTAAGTGCGATGACATGCAGGCGGTAATACAAGTCTTCACGGAACTGGCCAATCTTGGCCAGGCTCTTGAGGTCTCGGTGTGTCGCCGCGATCAATCGAACATCGACCTTCTGCGATTGCACCGAACCGACGCGGCGAATTTCGCCTTCCTGCAGTACGCGCAGCAAACGCGCCTGGGCTTCCAGGGGCAGCTCGCCAATTTCATCGAGGAACAAGGTACCACCGTCCGCGGCTTCCACCAGGCCCGCACGCCCGGCGCTGGCGCCGGTGAACGCACCTTTCTCGTGGCCGAACAACTCGGACTCGATCAGGGATTCGGGGATCGCCGCGCAGTTCACCGAGATCATCGGCGCCTTGGCACGCTTGGACAGGTTGTGCAGGGCGCGGGCCACCAGTTCTTTACCGGTGCCCGACTCGCCCTGGATCAATACATTGGAGTCGGTCGGCGCCACTTTGCGGATCTTGCTGTACAGGTCCTGCATCGGAGGGCAGGAGCCGATGATGCCGATCTCACCGTTGCTGTTGTCGACACCTGGTTTTTCGCCGGCGCTGGCCTTGCCGGTGGGGCGCTGCTCGGCAGGCGCGCTGCTGGCCGACACACGGTCACGCAGGATGCGCGCCACGGCCTGGAGCATCTCATCGTGATCGAAAGGCTTGGCGATGTAGTCCACCGCGCCCATCTTCATCGAGTCCACCGCCGAACGCAGGCTGGCGTAGCTGGTCATGATCAGCACCGGGGTGCCCTGGCCCAGCTTGATCAGCTCGGTGCCCGGGGCGCCGGGCAGGCGCAGGTCGCTGACAATCAGGTCGAACGTGGGAATGCTGAATCGCTCTTGGGCTTCCTGCACCGAGCCGGCTTCGCTGACCTGGTACTGATTACGTTCAAGCAGGCGTCGCAAGGCAGAGCGGATAATGGTTTCGTCTTCGACGATCAAAATGTGCGGCATTGATTCAATTCTCTCGACGGTCTCAGTTCACAGCGGACGTCGCTTCGACATGACGCGGCAAGGTCACCCGGATACGGGTGCCGCGTTGGCTTTGTGTGTCAGCCGGGCTGTCGATGGTGATTTGTCCATAATGCTCTTCAACGATGGAATAGACCAGTGCAAGGCCCAGACCGGTACCTTCACCGGGGTCCTTGGTGGTGAAGAAGGGTTCGAACAATCGGTCCATGATGTTCTGTGGAATGCCGCTGCCTTCGTCTTCCACGATCAGGTCGACCGTGTGCTCGAAAGCCTCGCTCTTGACGCGTACAGCACTGCCGGCCGGCGACGCGTCGCGGGCGTTGGACAGCAGGTTGATCAGTACCTGGGCCAGGCGTTGTGAGTCGCCATCGACCCAATGGTCCGGATCGCACAGGTTAAAGAACTGTACTTCGAAATTGCGCCGGTTCAAGGCCAACAGCCCAATGGCATCCTGCGCCACTTCGGCCAGGCACACCGCTTCGTCCTGATTCTGATGGGCGCCGGAGTGGGCAAAGCTCATCAGCGACTGGACGATGCGTGAAACCCGCTTGGTCTGTTCGAGGATCTGCCCGCTGATTTCGGTGATTTCCCCATCTTCTTCGCGCTCTTCGCGCAGGTTTTGCGCCAGGCAGGCGATACCGGTGATCGGGTTGCCGATTTCATGGGCCACGCCGGCCGCCAGGCGCCCGATGCTGGCCAGGCGCTCGGAGTGCACCAGCTTGTCTTCGAGCATCTGTGTATCGGTCAGGTCTTCCACCAGCAGCACCAGGCCGCTGTTACCTGGCGCCAAGGGTTCGTCGATGGCAGCTTTGTGCAAGTTGAGCCAGCGGGTTTGGCCGTCGAGGGCCAAGTGTTGCTTGTGCAAGTGCTCGTCCGGCAGGTTAATAAAACCTTGCAGCAGCTCTCTCCATGGATCGCCCAGGGTATTGAGGCGCGAACCCACCACCCGCTGGGCGGCGATGCCGGTGAGTTCTTCCATGGCCTTGTTCCACATCAGGATTTCCTGGTCCTTGGCCAGGGAACACACGCCCATCGGCAGCTCCTGCAGGGTCTGGCGGTGGTAACGGCGCAGGGCGTCGAGTTCGGCGGCCAGGCCTGTGAGGCGTGAGTGGTAATCCTCCAGCCGGCTTTCGATGAAGTGGATATCTTCGGTAACGTAGTTTTCGCCACCGGCCTTGTAGGGCAGGAAGGTTTCGACCATGTCCTGAGACACGCTGGGGCCCATCAAACCGGACAGGTTGGCCTCGATACGGTCACGCAGGCGGCGCAGGGCATAGGGGCGGCGCTCGTCAAACGGCAGATAGAGGTCGCGCAGTGCCTGTTCGACTTCCTTTTGTGCGGCCTTGGCGCCCAGGGGCTTGGCCAGTTGCGTGGCGAACTCCTGGGGCGAGGCTGCGTGCAGTTCGCGGCGTTGCGGGCGGCGCACGTTGTCCACCGCGCAGGCTTCGGCGGCGCTGGTCTCTTCGGCGCTGGCGTTGGTGAACAGCGAGATCAGGGTAAACATCAGTACGTTGGCGGCCAGCGAGGCGATGGCCGCCATGTGCCAACTGGTGTCGTCCAGCACGTAAATCATGTTCAGCAACGGGATATAGAAGCCCTGCAGGTTGCCGACCAGCGGTAGCAGCATGGTCACGGTCCACACCAGGATCCCGGCCAGCAGCCCGGCAATAAAGCCACGGCGATTGGCGGTCGGCCAGTACAGTACCGACAACACGCCCGGCAGGAACTGCAAGGTGGCGACAAACGCGACGATGCCGAGGTTGGCCAGGTCTTGCCCGGCGCCCAGCAGCAGATAAAACGCGTAGCCGGCCATGATGATCGCGACGATCAGCGCGCGTCGGGTCCATTTCAACCAGCGGTAGATATTGCCCTCCGCCGGCGGCTGGTACAGCGGCTGTACCAAGTGGTTGAGCGCCATGCCCGAGAGTGCCAGGGTGGTGACGATGATCAACCCGCTGGCGGCCGACAACCCGCCTACATAGGCCAGCAGTGCCAGGGCTGGGCTGTTGGCGGCAATACCGATGCCCAGGGTGAAATACTCAGGGTTGGTGGTGGCCCCCAGTTTCAGGCCGGCCCACAGGATCAACGGCACCGCCAGGCTCATCAGCAGCAGGAACAGCGGCAAGCCCCAGCTGGCGCTGACCAGCGAGCGCGGGTTGAGGTTCTCGGTGAAGGTCATGTGGTACATGTGCGGCATCACGATCGCCGAGGCGAAGAACACCAGCAGCAGCGTACGCCATGGGCCTTCCTGCAAGGGGGTATGCAAGGCAGCAAGGGCGGTCTGGTTTTGCAGCAGCCACAGCTCCAGCTGTTGCGGCCCGTCGAACACCCCGTAGAGCGCATAAAGGCCGACGCCGCCGATGGCGATCAGTTTGATGACCGACTCGAAGGCAATCGCGAACACCAGGCCTTGGTGTTTCTCGCGGGTGGCGATATGACGAGAACCAAAGAAGATGGTGAACAAGGTGATCAGCGCGCAGAACGCCAGGGCAACCCGATGTTGCACGGGCTCGCGGGTCAGGATGCTGATGGAGTCGGCCACCGCCTGGATCTGCAGGGCCAGCAACGGCAGCACGCCGATCAACATGAAGATGGTGGTCAGCGCGCCGGCCCAGGTGCTGCGAAAGCGAAAGGCAAACAGGTCGGCCAGGGAAGACAGCTGGTACGTCCGGGTGATTTTCAGGATCGGGTACAGCAGCACCGGCGCCAGCAGGAACGCGCCCGACACCCCAAGATAACTGGAGAGAAAGCCGTAGCCGTACTGATAGGCCAACCCCACCGTGCCGTAGAACGCCCAGGCACTGGCGTATACGCCCAGGGACAAGGTGTAGGTCAACGGATGGCGAATGATCGCCCGCGGAATCATTCCGCGCTCACTGATCCAGGCCACGCCGAATAACGCAGCCAGGTAGGCGGCGCTGATCAGCAGCATCTGGGTGAGACTAAAGCTCATCGGCATCTTTTTGGCTCTGCAGGATGAAGGTCACGACGATCAGGATCAGCCATAGCAGATAAGGGCGATACCAGGCGCCCGTGGCGTCGATCCACCAATCCATGATGGCGGGGGAGAACAGGTAGATCCCGACGACCAGCAGCAGGACCAAACGATAGATGTACATGTTGGCCTCTGATTAAAAATCTGCCGCGATGTTAACGGATGATGGGCAACCTGCAAGCGCCTTCAACTCAATTGCGCTTCGGCCAGGGTCAGTGTGCGCGGGATGCGGGTGGCGTCCCAGTGCGCAATGCCCCAATCCAGCAGTTCTCGCGGGCTGGCGTACAGCAGCTGCGCGTCGGGCTGTTGGCCAAGGGCACGCAGCGCTCTGAGCAGCAAAGGCGTGGCCTGGTCGGCTGTCAACGGTGGGGAGCGGTAGGACTTGCCCAGTTTGTTGCCGTCTGGCTGCACGATCAGCGGTACATGCAAGTAACGTGGCTGGCGCAGGCCGAGCAGTTCTTGCAAGTAAAGCTGGCGCGGTGTGGAGTCGAGCAGGTCGGCGCCGCGTACGATATCGGTTACACCTTGCCAGGCGTCGTCGAGCACCACCGCCAGTTGGTAGGCGTAGAGGCCGTCGCGGCGACGGATGATGAAGTCGCCGGCATCACGGCCCAGATGCTGGCGGAACTCGCCCTGCACACGGTCGGTAAAGTGGTATTCCAACTCGGGCACGCGCAGGCGAATGGCGGCATCCTGCTGTTCGTGGCCGGCATTGCGGCACAAGCCTGGGTAAATCCCGTTGTAGGGCTCCAACTGCTTGCGCGAGCAGGTGCAGGCGTAGGCCAGACCGTGGTTGAACATATCGTTCAGCACTTTGGCGTAGGCATCATGCCGCTCGCTCTGGCGAACCAGTTCGCCATCCCATTCAAAGCCGTAGCTTTCCAGCGCATGCAGAATCGCCGCCTGGGCGCCGGGCTCTTCACGGGGAGGGTCGAGGTCTTCCATGCGCATCAACCAACGGCCCTGGTGGGCGCGTGCGTCGAGGTAGGAGGCGAGGGCGGCAACCAGGGAACCGAAGTGCAAATGGCCGCTGGGCGTGGGGGCGAAGCGCCCGATATAAGTAGAGGCTGTCATGGCCCGGATACTACTGCATAACCGGTAAACGCCAGAAACAAAAATGGAGCGTTCGCACGCTCCATTCGTTCAACTCGGCAAAGTTACTTGCCGACCTGTTTTTCCTTGATTTCAGCCAAGGTCTTGCAGTCTACGCACAGGTCCGCGGTTGGGCGGGCCTCCAGGCGACGAATACCGATTTCGACGCCGCAGGATTCGCACCAGCCGTATTCTTCGTCTTTGATCAGTTGCAGGGTCTTGTCGATCTTCTTGATCAACTTGCGCTCGCGGTCGCGGGCGCGCAGTTCGAGGGCGAACTCTTCTTCCTGGCTGGCACGATCGGCCGGGTCAGGGAAGTTGGCCGCTTCATCCTTCATATGGTC
This sequence comes from Pseudomonas sp. FDAARGOS_380, assembly GCF_002591235.1. NCBI lineage: Bacteria > Pseudomonadati > Pseudomonadota > Gammaproteobacteria > Pseudomonadales > Pseudomonadaceae > Pseudomonas > Pseudomonas sp. FDAARGOS_380. The sequence goes on from NZ_CP023969.1 coordinate 2,931,861, forward strand.
AACCGTACGGTCGACTTCCTGCATCAAGTCCTGTTTCCACTTGTTGAGGATCTTGGTGAAGTGCTCGCGCATGGGCTCGCCCATGTACTCCTCGCCCTTTTTTTCGACATAGGGTTCGAAGCCGCCGAGGCCTTGAGTCTGCTGTTGCTTTGCTTGGGTGGACATGAATAGACCGCCTCTCACTCTTCTAATCCATTGCGCAGGATTGCAACGTCACCGACACCTGCCGGCCCTGCGGCTGCAAGCGGGCGAACTTACCAGATAGATTCAGGGTGCGCTACTCCCGGTTGTCGAGGTCCAGGGCAAAGGGGATGCAAACCGCAGCAGCCCGCCATGACTGGGTATGTATCGCCTCGAATGTTGATTTTAGCTGTTTTACGAGCGCGCGCAGGGTGCACTTGCAGCCCCAATCAGGCAATAGAGCATGTTTTACCGTGAGGGTTCGGTAGAATCCAGATTTTGTCCTCACCGTCTAAGGAAGGCTAATGGCTCAGCCCTACAGTGCGCGCAGTCGCGCCATCGAACCTTTTCATGTCATGGCGTTACTGGCGCGTGCCAATGAGCTGCAGGCCGCCGGTCACGACGTGATCCACCTGGAAATCGGCGAGCCGGACTTCACCACCGCCGAGCCGATCATCCAGGCCGGCCAAGCCGCGTTGGCAAACGGTAAAACCCGCTACACCGCCGCCCGCGGCTTGCCCGAATTGCGTGAAGCCATCAGCGGTTTCTACCAGCAACGCTACGGTTTGAGCATCGATCCGCAGCGTATTCTGATCACTCCCGGTGGCTCCGGTGCGTTACTGCTGGCCAGCAGTTTGCTGGTGGATCCGGGCAAACACTGGCTGCTGGCGGACCCAGGCTACCCCTGTAACCGACACTTCCTGCGCCTTGTGGAAGGCGCGGCGCAGTTGGTGCCGGTCGGCCCGGACGTACGCTACCAGTTGACCGCCGACCTGGTGGCCAGGCATTGGGACCAGGACAGTGTCGGCGCACTGGTGGCATCGCCCGCCAACCCCACCGGCACGATCCTCACCCGCGACGAGTTGGCTGGGCTGTCGGGCGCCATCAAGGCGCGCAACGGTCACCTGGTGGTCGACGAGATTTATCACGGCCTCACCTACGGCACCGACGCGGCCAGCGTGTTGGAAGTCGATGACGACGCCTTCGTCCTGAATAGTTTTTCGAAGTATTTCGGCATGACCGGCTGGCGCCTCGGTTGGCTGGTGGCGCCGCCTGAAGCGGTGGGTGAGCTGGAGAAATTGGCGCAGAACCTCTACATCAGTGCGCCAAGCATGGCCCAGCACGCCGCGTTGGCCTGTTTCACCCCGCAAACCCTGGAGATCCTGGAGCAGCGCCGTGCCGAGTTTGGCCGCCGTCGTGACTTCCTGCTGCCGGCCCTGCGTGAGCTGGGGTTCGGTATCGCGGTGGAACCCGAAGGCGCCTTCTATCTGTATGCCGATATCAGCGCGTTCGGCGGCGATGCCTTCGCGTTTTGCCGCCATTTCCTCGAAACCGAGCATGTGGCCTTTACGCCCGGGTTGGATTTCGGTCGCTACCAGGCGGGCCATCACGTGCGGTTTGCCTACACGCAAAACCTCGATCGGCTGCAAGAAGCGGTGGAGCGGATCGCCCGTGGTTTGCGGAGCTGGCAAGGCTGATGCGTTTTAATCCTCCTCTTGAAGAAGGGCGGCTGATCCGCCGCTACAAGCGCTTTCTCACCGATATCGAAACCGTTACCGGCGAGTTGCTCACTATTCACTGCCCTAACACCGGTTCGATGCTCAACTGCATGGTCGAAGGTGGCCAGGTCTGGTTCAGCCGTTCTACGGACCCCAAGCGCAAGTTGCCGGGCACCTGGGAGATTGCCGAAACGCCTCAGGGCCGGCTGGCGTGTGTCAACACCGCGCGTGCCAATCAGTTGGTGGAAGAAGCCTTGCTGGCCGGTGTGATCACTGAGCTCAATGGCTTTACTGCGTTGAAGCGTGAGGTGCCTTATGGCCAGGAGAAAAGCCGCATCGACTTTCGCCTGGATTACCCCCAGGGCGCTGCGTTTGTCGAGGTCAAAAGCGTCACCTTGGGCTTTGATGGCAGCTCGGTGGCGGCTTTCCCCGATGCGGTGACCCAGCGCGGTGCCAAGCACTTGCGTGAGCTGGCACACCTGGCGCGCGACGGTATACGGGCCGTGCAGTTGTATTGCGTGAACCTGTCGGGGATCGACGCGGTGCGCCCGGCGGTGGAAATCGACGCCGGTTATGCGGCAGCGCTACGTGAGGCCAAGGCTGCAGGGGTAGAGGTGTTGGCCTATGGCGTCCGGGTCACGCCGCAGGAGATTTACGTCGAACGTCGGCTGAAGGTGCTGCTGGGCGACTAGAGATCGACCCACAATCCCTGTTCGTCTTCGCGGCCGGGCAGGGTGGTGAGGCTTTGGCCTGCGCAAGGTCCGGCGATGCACTCGCCGCTTTCAATCAGGAACAGCGCGCCATGGGTGGCGCATTGGATCAGGCTGGCGCTTTCATCGAGGAAGCGATCTGGCTGCCATTCCAGCGGGATGCCGCGATGGGGGCAGCGGTTGAGATAGAAGTACGCAATGCCGTCCCGGCGCACCGCCAACAGCCTGTGGCCATCGATATCAAAACCGCGGCTGCTGTTGGGGGCGAGGTCGCTTGAGGCGCAGAGAAACTTCATTTCAATCCTTAAGTGCCTTGACGTGCAAATGCAAACAATTATCAAATGCCTGCTTCGCCCGTCAGCTGATTGGGTGCTCAATACGATGCCTGGCAGCGGTTATCTGTCACATCAATGAGTGCTTGAGTGGCCCTGCCCTAGGAAGGAAACCCTGTTATGCGCCTGAGTACCAGCGCTATTGCGCTTGTTGCCTCACTGCTGGTCAACCCTGGGGTGCATGCCTCCGAACTGCCGCAACGCTGGGTCAGTGCCGGCGGCGCGCTGTCGGAATGGGTGACGGCCCTGGGCGGTGAGTCGAAGTTGGTGGGGGTGGACACCACCAGTCAGCATCCTGCGTCGCTCAAGGCCTTGCCGAGCATTGGTTACCAGCGGCAGTTGTCGGCCGAAGGCATTCTCAGCCTGCGCCCGCAAATCCTCGTGGGCACCGAGGAAATGGGGCCACCGCCGGTGCTGGCACAGATTCGCAACGCCGGGGTGCAGGTGGATATGTTCTCGGCCCAGCCGGATTTGCCCACGCTCAAAAGCAACCTTGAACACCTGGGGAAACTGCTCGGCAGTGAGGCTAAGGCTGATGCCTTGTTTGCCGGGTATGAACAGGCGCTGGCACAGCAGAAAAACTGGGTGGCCAAGGCCCAGGCTACGCAAAAGGCTCCACGCGTGCTGTTGCTGCTCGGTCATGCCGGTGGCAAGCCGCTGATCGCGGGCAAGGACACGGCCGCTGATTGGATGTTGCAGCAGGCTGGGGGGCGTAATCTCGCCACGCATGTGGGCTATAAACCGTTTTCGGTGGAATCGCTGGCGGGTTTGAGCCCTGAGGTGCTGGTGTTTGCCGATCGCGCCCTGAGCGGGGACGCGGCGCGTGCCGCCTTGTTCAAGGAAAATCCGATCCTTGCCTCTACGCCGGCAGCCAAGAGCGGCCGCGTCTTTGAGCTGGATCCGACCTTGCTGGTAGGCGGCCTGGGGCCTCGATTGCCGCAAAGCCTGGAGAAACTGTCTGCCGGTTTTTATCCGTCCCAGCCTAAGCCTGCTCAATGACCACTCTGGTTAAGCCAAAAACGCTGTTTATCGGGCTGTCGCTGCTGTGTGTATTGGCGATCTGGCTTTCATTGGCACTGGGGCCGGTCAGCCTGCCGTTAGTGGACACGCTCAGGGCTGCGCTAAAACTGATGGGCGTTCCGATAGAGGCCCAGGGGTTGGAGCAGGCCGAGTTGATCCTGGGGCAGATTCGCCTGCCGCGAACCCTGTTAGGGCTGGCGGTCGGCGGTGTGCTGGCATTGTCGGGTGTGGCGATGCAGGGGTTGTTCCGCAACCCGCTGGCCGATCCTGGCTTGGTCGGTGTGTCCAGCGGTGCCGCGCTGGGGGCGGCGGTGGCAATTGTCGGTGGTTCGTTCTTTGGCGGGCTGCCGGATGCTTTCGGGCCCTACCTGTTGTCGCTGTGTGCATTCCTTGGTGGCTTGGGCGTCACGGCGCTGGTCTATCGGCTGGGGCGTCGCAATGGCCAGACCAATGTCGCGACGATGTTGCTTGCCGGTATCGCGCTGACGGCCCTGGCCGGTTCTGCGGTGGGGCTCTTTACCTATTTGGCTGACGACGCCACCTTGCGCACGCTGACGTTCTGGAACCTGGGCAGCCTCAATGGCGCAAACTACTCGCGGTTGTGGCCCTTGCTGCTGGTGAGTGCGGGCGTGGCGCTGTGGTTGCCGCGCCGGGCCAAGGCGCTGAACGCGCTGCTGTTGGGGGAGTCTGAGGCCAATCATCTGGGTATTGATGTTGAAAGGCTCAAGCGTGAGCTGGTGTTCTGTACGGCTTTAGGTGTTGGCGCTGCAGTGGCGGCGGCGGGCATGATTGGTTTTGTCGGGTTGGTGGTACCCCATCTGGTGCGGTTGCTGGCGGGGCCGGATCATCGGGTGTTGTTACCGGCCTCGGTGTTGGCTGGCGCCAGTTTGCTGTTGTTTGCAGACCTGGTGGCGCGCCTGGCGTTGGCGCCGGCGGAACTGCCGATTGGCATTGTCACTGCGTTTATCGGTGCGCCGTTTTTCCTCTATTTATTATTACGAGGGCGCGCCTGATGTTGCGGGTAGAAGCGTTGCAGATCCGGCGCGGTGGTAAGACCGTGCTGGCCGATATCACCTTGGACCTATTGCCAGGCGAAGTGCTGGGCGTTCTGGGCCCCAATGGCGCCGGCAAAAGTACCTTGCTTGGGGCGCTGTGCGGGGAGCTGCAGCCGGATCAGGGCAAGGTCTGGCTGGATCAGCAGGCGCTCAAGCACATGACCGGCGCGCAGCGTGCCCAGCGCCTGGCGGTGCTGCCACAATCTTCCACCCTGGATTTTGCCTTCCGTGTCGAGGAGGTGGTGGGCATGGGCCGCTTGCCTCATCAGACCGGGCGAGTGCGCGACGACGAAATCATCAGCGCGGCCCTGCAAGCGGCGGATGTGGGCCACCTGAGTGGCCGCAGTTACCTGGCGTTGTCCGGCGGCGAGCGGCAACGTGTGCACCTGGCGCGGGTATTGGCACAGTTATGGCCGGGTGAAGCGGGGCAGACATTGTTGCTGGATGAACCCACGTCGATGCTCGACCCTCTGCACCAACACACCACCTTGCAAGCTATCCGACATTTCGCCGACAGAGGCGCTGCGGTGCTGGTCATCCTGCATGACTTGAACCTGGCAGCGCGTTACTGCGACCGGATTCTATTGCTGGAAAACGGCCGCCCCCACGCGTTGGATACGCCCTCCAAAGTCCTGCAACCTGAGCCGCTCAAGGCTGTATTTGGTCTGGATGTGCTGGTTCAGCCGCATCCGGAGCGTGGGCATCCGCTGATCATTGCGCGCTGAGGCCGGTTAATTCACGGGCAAAAAAAGACCCGGCAAGAGCCGGGTCAAATAACCGTGATTAGCCTGATGAGGAGATAATCTGAGAGTCCGAACCAATGGTCTTTCAGTTATCGGCTGATCTCGCGACCAGTTGTGATAATCATAACGATTCTCATTTGAGAGTCAACATTTGTTTTTCTGCCTCATCCAGTTTTCTCAAACGCTCGTTTGTAATGCCCGTAAACATTGGGTTTGAGTGCCGCTCTAGTTCTTCTGATGCACTGAAATCGCTTCCAACTGACGGTTCAAGGCCTCCTTGCGCTCCGCGGGTATGTCGTTCCAGTGCACATCCATCAATGCCCCTTCAATCGCATACAGCAGAACCTTCGAGGCTCGAAACCCGCGCGTGCGCACGGCTCGGTAGGCATCGACCGCCCCCAGCCGACGCAAGTCGGACGCGCTGTGGATGCCCACCGCATGCAGCCACTGCGCTGACGTCTTGCCAAGGTTTTTCAGGTGTTGCAGCTCATCGTTCATCAAGCCTCCTTGCGTTGGCTGAATGGTGCGGTGGGTGTCGTGACCAGGCAGCCTGAAAATGAGTGTAGCGCTCAGTAGGAAAAGCGTGGTTCTTTGGTCAGGAAGGGCTGAAAAGCTTATAAGAATGGCGCGACGGCGCTCGCTCGCAGGCAGGCGCAAAGCGCCCGCCAGGCGGGGATGTGGTCAGCACGCGGTGTGTGGGGTTACTTGGTGCGGTAGCGCAGGCGAGTACCGAAATTGACCGACATGAGTATTTCGTCAGCCGTGAGTTCTGGCGGGAAATAAGCACCCGAAATCTGCGCATGGGCCAGGCTGGCGCCTTCCAGTGAGCAGCCACGCAAGTCCAGGCCGCGCAGGTCGGCAGAGCGAAAATAGGCGTCGGTGAAGTCAATACCGGTGGCGTTCAGGTCGCGCAGGTCCAGCCCGTGAAAGTCACCACCGCGCATATCGATGGTGCCGCCTTCAGGACGTTCCTGGTTGAAACCGCGAATGTCGTCCTTGTGCAGGAGGGCGTAGAGCGGGGTATCAAGAAGCTTGGGCTGACTCATGATCGCGACTCTGGCTGGCGTTATGGAGCCAGTATAGTGCCACTATCGCGAGGTCGCGCGCCGAAGACGGCGACGCGACCAAGAAATATTTCTTACAGGCCCGGCAGGCGCTGGCGGATATGCCCGACCAAGGCGTCGAGCGTCCCGCTTTCATTGGTCTCCACACGCTTGCTCAACAACAACTCCTCGGCGGTCAGCGGGTCACGACTGGCTTGTTGCTCTTCGATAACGGCCAGCGTGGCGTCGGAAGGATCGTTTTTATCCGCCTGGCGTTGTGCCAACCAACTGGTGATAACGGCTTGCGGGGCGTTGCAGTCCAGGATCAGGAACGGCGCCCCAGTGGCTTCGGCAACCTGGGCAGCGGCGTCACGTTGTGCGCGTTTCAGGAACGTGGCATCCAGCACCACCGGGTAGCCGGCGCGCAGCACCGTCTCGGCAATCTCATTCAGGCGTGCGTAGGTGGCAGCGCTGGCATCCTGATTGTAGATGCCGGCCTGCAGGGTGTTCTCTACCTGCTGTTCGCCAAACAGGCGCTTGCGCTCTACATCCGAACGCAGGCGTACCGCGCCCAGGGCTTCGACCAGGCGCATGGCCACGTGGCTCTTGCCCACGGCTGACACACCATGGGTAATTGCCAGGAAGCGCGAGGGAATGGTGCTGTAGCTTTCCGCCAGGTTGGCGTAGTTGCGGTATTGGCGCAGGGTGGTAGCGCGTTGTACCGGGTTGGCTTCGCTCGGCATGCTGAACAGCGCAACCTTGGCGCGCACCAGCGCACGGTAGGCTTTATAGAAGTTCAGCAGTTCCAGGCCCTGGTAGTCACCGGTCAGTTCCAGATACTGGCTGATAAAACGCCGTGCCAGGCATTTGAGGCCGCGATCTTCCAGGTCCATGGCCAAAAAGGCGGTGTCGGCGTACACGTCGGTAAAGCGGAAAGGCTCGTTGAACTCGATGCAGTCGAAGATCACCACGCGGCCATCGATCAGGGTGGCGTTGCCCAGGTGGATATCGCCGTGGCATTCACGGGTATAGCCCTCTAGCTTGCGCTGGGAAAGCAGAGGCTTGAGGCGTTCGAAGCTGCTTTCGGCCCAGGCTTGCAGAGCCTCCAGTTGCGTCAGGTCGGCCTTGTCGCTGAGGAACGGGCGGATCTGGTCAAAGTTCTGGCGTACCGGCGCCATTACTTCCTGCGGCGTGCCGGCCGGGTGATCTTGCGGGACTTTGGGGGCACTGAGGTGGAACTGCGCAATCTGCTTGGCCATCTCATCGATGTGCGCGCTGGTCAGTTCGCCATTGGCTTGCAGGGTGCTGAGCATCTGGCTTTGCGGGAACTGACGCATTTTCAGCGCGTACTCGATGGCCGGGCCGTCGCCACCCAGTTGCGGCGCCTCGGCAGTGCCGGTAATCGGCAACACTTCAAGATACAAATCTTCGGTCAGGCGCTGGTTGAGGCGCAGTTCCTCGCGGCAGAAATGCCCGCGGTCGTCCAGATTGGTGAAGTCCAGGAAGCCGAAGTTCATCGGTTTCTTCAGCTTATATGCATAGGGGCCCGTCAGTATCACCCAGGAAATATGGGTCTCGATGACTTGAAACGCGTCAACCGGATGAGGGTACAAGGCCGGGTTTTGCAGGGCAGCGATCAGGGTCTGGCTCACGGGCGATCCTTCAAAGTCTGGGGAAAATCATGGGGGGCATTATGGCTGCTGATGCCAGTCGTGCAAACCGCTGTCCGGCTCATGTTGATCATCAATAAAGTGCGTATAATCCGCCGCCATGACTCGAACCCGATCTCCCCGTTCCCGTAAAAAACCTCCTTCCCGCGGCCCGCGCCCTTGGCTGGGCTGGGTGATCAAGCTTGGCCTGGTGGGCCTTGTGGCGGTCGCCGGCCTTGCGGTGTACCTCGATGCCGTGGTGCAGGAAAAATTCTCCGGCAAGCGCTGGACCATTCCGGCCAAGGTGTATGCACGCCCGCTGGAACTGTTCTCTGGCCAGAAGCTCAGCAAGGAAGATTTCCTCACCGAACTCGACGCGCTGGGCTACCGCCGCGAACCTGTGAGCAATGGCCCCGGCGCTGCGGCGGTCAGCGGTAATACCGTCGACCTGAACACCCGTGGTTTCCAGTTCTACGAAGGCCTGGAAAAAGCCCAGCCGGTGCGCGTGCGTTTCTCTGGCGACTATGTGGCTGAGCTGTCGTCGCTCAATGGCTCCAAGCTGCCGGTGGTGCGTCTTGAACCGTTGCTGATCGGCGGTATTTACCCGAAAAACCTTGAAGATCGCATCCTGATCAAGCTCGATCAGGTGCCGCCGTACCTGCTGGAAACCCTGGTCGCTGTCGAAGACCGCGATTTCTATAGCCACTGGGGTGTCTCGCCGAAGTCGATCGCCCGCGCTATCTGGGTCAACACCTCCGGCGGCAAGATGACCCAGGGCGGCAGTACGTTGACGCAGCAGTTGGTCAAGAACTTCTACCTGACCAACGAACGCAGCCTCACCCGTAAACTCACCGAAGCCATGATGGCGATGTTGCTGGAGCTGCATTACAGCAAGCAGGAAATCCTCGAGGCCTACCTCAACGAGGTATTCGTCGGGCAGGATGGCCAGCGCGCCGTGCACGGTTTCGGCCTGGCCAGCCAGTTCTTCTTCGGGCAGCCGTTGTCCGAGTTGAAGTTGCATCAGGTCGCGTTGCTGGTGGGGATGGTGAAGGGGCCGTCCTATTACAACCCGCGCCGCAACCCGGAGCGTGCGCTTGAACGTCGCAACCTGGTGCTCGATGTGCTGGAACAGCAGGGCGTCGCCACCGCTGAACAGGTGGCCGCTGCGAAGAAAATGCCACTGGGTGTGACCACTCGCGGCAAGCTGGCGGATAGCTCATTCCCTGGCTTTATCGATTTGGTCAAGCGCCAACTGCGCGAAGACTACCGCGACGAAGACTTGACCGAAGAGGGCCTGCGGATCTTCACCAGCTTCGACCCCATCCTGCAGATGAAGGCCGAAGCGTCGGTCAACGACACCTTCAAGCGCCTGACCGGCCGTAAAGGTTCGGATGAAGTCGAAGCCGCCATGGTCGTGACCAATCCGGAAACCGGCGAAGTCCAGGCCATGATCGGCAGCCGCCAGGCCAGTTTCGCCGGTTTCAACCGCGCACTGGATGCCGTGCGGCCGATTGGCTCGCTGGTCAAGCCCGCGGTTTACCTCACTGCACTGGAAAAACCCAGCAAGTACACGCTAACCAGTTGGCTGTCCGATGACCCGCTGTCGGTCAAAGGTGCGGATGGCCAAGTGTGGACCCCCAAGAACTTCGACCGCCGCTCCCATGGCACGGTGTTCCTGTATCAAGGGTTGGCGCATTCCTACAACATCTCGACCTCGCGCCTGGGGCTTGAGGTCGGTGTGCCAAATGTCCTGAAAACCATAGCGCGACTGGGGGTGGAGCGTGAGTTCCCTGCATTCCCATCCATGCTTTTGGGCGCTGCGGCCATGACGCCGATGGAAGTGACCACCATGTACCAGACCCTGGCCAATGGTGGCTTCAATACGCCGATGCGCGGTATTCGCAGTGTGCTGACCGCCGATGGCGAGCCGCTCAAGCGCTACCCGTTCCAGATTCAGCAGCGCTTCGATGCGGGCTCCATTTACCTGATCCAGAACGCCATGCAGCGCGTGATGCGTGAGGGTACGGGGCGTTCGGTCTACAGCGTGCTGCCGTCGAACCTGACCCTGGCGGGCAAGACCGGTACCAGTAACGACTCCCGCGACAGCTGGTTCGCAGGGTTCGGCCAGGATGTACTGGCCGTGGTGTGGCTGGGGCGCGACGATAACGGCAAGACGCCGTTCACCGGTGCGACCGGCGCGTTGCAGGTATGGACCAGTTTCATGCGCAAGGCTGACCCGTTGCCGCTCAACATGCCGCAGCCGGACAATATCGTGCAGGCCTGGATTGATCCGCACACCGGCCAAGGCTCCGATGCCAACTGTCCGGGCGCGGTGCAGATGCCGTATATTCGCGGCAGCGAACCACCACCCGGCCCTGCGTGCGGTGTCAGTGCCCCTGCTGACGCGGATTCGGTGATGGATTGGGTCAAGGGCTGGATGAATTAAGCAAAGAGGGTTTCAAGTGAACAAGTTGTGGATTCCAGCAATTACGGCTCTGGCTTTGCTCGGCGGTTGCTCCAGCGTGCAGCGCGGCTCTATCCCTGTGGTGGACTCAAGCACGTCCGTCTCCAATAACGACCGCATTTCGGCCAATGGCGGCTTCCGTCAGACCGTGGTCAAACGGCCTGCCCAAGCTGCAACCCAGGCAATTCCCCAGGATTCCGGCGTCGTGGTGATGGTGCCCGGCAGTGGGGCTGCAACCTCGGCGCCTATCAGTGCCGAGCCATGGACCCCTGGCCCGAGCACTTCCGGGCCGGTGAACTCCACGCCGATTCAAACCGCGCCGGTCAACCAAGGCACCTACAACATGCCTTCGACGCCGAGCGGTATTCCGTCATCGTCCAATACGGGCGGGTTGTCGGCAGACGAACAACTCGATGGCCCGGTGCTGGCGTTGCTCACCACCGCTCAGCAGCAGCAGGCGGGTGGCGATTTGAATGGCGCCTCGTCGAGCCTTGAACGTGCCCAGCGCGTGGCGCCGCGTGAGCCGCAAGTGCTCTATCGCCTGGCCCAGGTGCGCATGGCCCAGGGCGATGCGCCCCAGGCGGAGCAGTTCGCTCGTCGCGGCCTGAGCCTGGCCAATGGCCGTCCAGACCTGCAAGCCAGCCTGTGGGCCTTGATCGGTGATGCACGTGCCGCCCAAGGGGATGCAGCCGGTGCAGCCCAGGCGCGGCAAAAAGCCAAGGTCAGCCTCTGATGGATGCACGTTTCCCCGCGATTGCCGAGCAGTTATTGCTGATCGAGCGCGAACTGCGCGTGCAGGGCTGGTGGGATGAAGTCTCCCCCAGTGTTGAAGCCCTCAGCAGTGCCGAGCCCTTTTCCGTCGATACCCTAGACTTCCACCAGTGGCTGCAATGGATCTTCCTCTCACGTATGAAGCAGATCCTTGAACAGGACCTGCCCTTGCCGAGTGCGTCAGGGATCCTGGAAATGGCCGAGATGGTCTACGCCGACCGACCGCGGGAGAGCCTCGGCTTGCGTAACGCGCTGAAAAAGTTCGATCAATTGATCGTCGACGCTCGTTAATTGCCTGACTGCCGGTTTTTCCGGCAGTCTTGCGCACATTTCTACCGCTTGACGACATTCAGGCGAGTTTTATCCCTCCTCAAAGCCCTTTCTTCTACGTTCTCATGCGCTTAGTTGGAAAAAAGCGCAATTATTGCTTGACTTGAAGGGCGTGAAACAGAAGAATCCAAAGTCCGCTGTATCGGGACTGCCAGAAGCAGGCCCGCTCAGCAGATCATGAGGCGCACATCCGCGCCGACCTGTAACACCCGCAACGCGTTACCTCGCGCTGGGTGGGAAAAGCCCGCAACACTTGGGACGATCCCAATACTTGCTCAGTCAGTGCTGACGTAGTCGGCGACCACCGTCGCTCATGCTCTGTTGAGAAGTAAACCTATTAAGACCCGTCGGTTTTTAACGGACGGTATTCTGGCGTTTTAGAGGTGAACAACGTGGAGCTTTTATCTGGCGGTGAGATGCTCGTCCGCTTTTTGCGTGACGAAGGCGTCGACTATATCTACGGGTACCCAGGTGGTGCTCTGCTGCATGTCTACGACGCACTGTTCAAGGAACCGGCTGTTACCCACATCCTGGTTCGCCACGAACAGGCCGCGACCCATATGGCTGACGGTTACGCCCGTGCCACCGGTAAAGCCGGCGTGGTACTGGTAACGTCTGGCCCAGGCGCAACCAATGCCATTACCGGCATCGCGACTGCCTATATGGACTCCATTCCGATGGTAATCATCTCTGGCCAGGTGCCTAGCACCATGGTCGGTACCGATGCATTCCAGGAAACCGACATGATCGGTATTTCCCGGCCGATCGTGAAACACAGCTTCATGATCAAGCATCCCTCGGAAATCCCGGATGTCATGAAAAAGGCGTTCTACCTCGCTCAGTCCGGTCGCCCGGGCCCGGTGGTGGTCGATATCCCGAAAGACATGACCAACCCGGCCGAGAAGTTCGAATACGTCTTCCCGAAAAAAGCCAAGCTGCGTTCCTACAGCCCGGCCGTGCGTGGGCACTCGGGGCAAATCCGCAAGGCAGCAGAAATGCTCCTGGCGGCCAAGCGCCCGGTGCTGTACTCCGGCGGTGGCGTGATTCTGGGCGGCGGTTCCGCTCCGTTGACCGAACTGGCCAAGTTGCTCAACCTGCCGGTGACCAACACCCTGATGGGCCTCGGCGCATTCCCGGGTTCGGACCGTCAGTTCGTCGGCATGCTCGGTATGCACGGCAGCTACACCGCCAACCTCACCATGCACCACGCCGATGTGATCCTGGCCGTGGGCGCACGGTTCGATGACCGGGTGATCAACGGTGCGAGCAAGTTCTGCCCGAATGCCAAGATCATCCACATCGACATCGACCCGGCGTCCATCTCCAAGACCATCAAGGCCGATGTGCCAATCGTGGGTCCTGTTGAAAGCGTGTTGACCGAAATGGTCGCTGCGCTCAAGGACATCGGCGAAACGCCGAACAAGGAATCCGTTGCCAGCTGGTGGAAGCAGATCGACGAATGGCGCGGTGATCGCGGCCTGTTCCCTTATGACAAGGGCGACGGCAGCATCATCAAGCCGCAAACCGTAATCGAAACCCTGTGCGAAGTGACCAAGGGCGACGCCTTTGTGACCTCCGACGTAGGCCAGCACCAGATGTTCGCGGCGCAGTACTACAAGTTCGACAAGCCTAACCGCTGGATCAACTCCGGTGGCCTGGGCACGATGGGCTTTGGTTTCCCTGCGGCCATGGGTGTGAAGCTGAGCTTCCCGGATGCCGACGTTGCCTGTGTGACGGGCGAAGGCAGCATCCAGATGAACATCCAGGAACTGTCGACGTGCCTGCAGTACGGCCTTCCGGTGAAGATCGTCTGCTTGAACAACGGCGTACTGGGCATGGTTCGTCAGTGGCAGGACATGAGCTACGGTAGCCGTCACTCCCATTCCTACATGGAATCGTTGCCAGACTTCGTCAAATTGGTTGAAGCCTATGGCCACGTCGGCATTCGCATCAACGATCTGAAAGATCTGAAGCCGAAAATGGAAGAGGCGTTCGCCATGAAGGACCGCCTGGTGTTCATCGATATTCAGGTGGATACCAGCGAGCACGTCTACCCGATGCAGATCAAAGACGGCTCTATGCGCGACATGTGGCTGAACAAGACGGAGCGTACTTAATCATGCGGCATATTATCTCCCTGCTTCTGGAGAACGAACCCGGCGCTCTGTCTCGTGTTGTCGGCCTGTTTTCGCAACGCAACTACAACATCGAAAGCCTGACCGTGGCCCCAACCGAAGACCCGACCCTGTCGCGCCTGACGTTGACCACCGTGGGCCACGATGAGGTGATCGAGCAGATCACCAAGAACCTCAACAAGCTGATCGAAGTGGTCAAGCTGGTCGACTTGTCGGAAAGCGCTCACATCGAGCGCGAACTGATGCTGGTCAAGGTCAAGGCCACGGGTGCCCAACGTGCCGAGATCAAACGCACTACCGATATTTATCGCGGGCAGATCGTCGATGTGAGCGCCAGCGTTTATACCGTTCAACTGACCGGTACCAGCGACAAACTGGACAGCTTCATCCAGTCGATCGGGACGGCCTCGATTCTGGAAACCGTACGCAGTGGTGTCACCGGGATTGCCCGTGGCGACAAAGTACTCAGCATCTAACCCAATTAGCGAATGGCCTTACGGCCTGGATATATAGAGGAACCTCATGAAAGTTTATTACGATAAAGATTGTGACCTGTCGATCATCCAGGGCAAGAAAGTCGCCATCATCGGCTACGGTTCCCAGGGCCACGCCCAAGCGTGCAACCTGAAAGATTCCGGCGTTGACGTGACTGTTGGCCTGCGTAAAGGCTCGGCCACTGTTGCCAAGGCTGAAGCTCATGGCCTGAAAGTGACTGACGTTGCTTCTGCTGTTGCGGCTGCCGACCTGGTCATGATCCTGACCCCGGACGAGTTCCAGTCCTCGCTGTACAAGAACGAAATCGAGCCGAACATCAAGAAGGGCGCCACCCTGGCCTTCTCCCACGGCTTCGCGATTCACTACAACCAGGTTGTGCCACGCGCTGACCTCGACGTGATCATGATCGCGCCGAAAGCACCGGGCCACACCGTGCGTTCCGAGTTCGTCAAAGGCGGCGGTATCCCTGACCTGATCGCGATCTACCAGGACGCGTCGGGCAATGCCAAGAACGTTGCACTGTCCTACGCTGCTGGCGTAGGTGGCGGTCGTACCGGCATCATCGAAACCACTTTCAAGGACGAGACCGAAACCGACCTGTTCGGCGAACAAGCCGTTCTGTGCGGTGGTACCGTTGAGCTGGTAAAAGCTGGTTTCGAAACCCTGGTTGAAGCTGGCTACGCGCCGGAAATGGCCTACTTCGAATGCCTGCACGAACTGAAGCTGATCGTTGACCTCATGTACGAAGGCGGCATCGCCAACATGAACTACTCGATCTCCAACAACGCCGAATACGGCGAGTACGTGACTGGCCCTGAAGTAATCAACGCCGAGTCTCGCCAGGCCATGCGCAACGCCCTGAAACGTATTCAGGACGGCGAATACGCCAAAATGTTCATCAGCGAAGGCGCTACCGGCTACCCTTCGATGACCGCCAAGCGCCGTAACAACGCCGCTCACGGTATCGAAGTTATCGGCGAGCAACTGCGCTCCATGATGCCGTGGATCGGTGCCAACAAGATCGTCGACAAAGCCAAGAACTAAGTCGAACGCATCAAGGGAAAACGCGGCTTAGGCCGCGTTTTTTCGTTTGGAGGGCCGGTTCTGGTATAAAGCTGCATCGTTTGCAGGCGAACACTCGCTGCAAGTATCTGTCGAATTTTTTTCACACCGTTGCAAGGTAAAGTCCATGAGCGAACGTCCCGAAGAGCCAAACCAGGCTTCCGACGCCGAAAGCATGCTGCCGATCGATGAACATGTCGAAGAAGGGCATGACGCCGAAGGCCGCAAGGTCCGGCATCGTGGCATCTATCTGCTGCCTAACCTGTTCACCACGGCGAATCTGTTTGCCGGCTTCTACTCCATCATCAACTCCATGAGTGCCCAGAGTGCGCTGGCGGCGGGTGATGCGGCGAGTGCCAGCAAATACTTCGGTTTTGCCGCGATCGCAATCTTCGTGGCCATGGTGCTCGACGGCCTGGACGGGCGTGTGGCGCGTATGACCAATACCCAAAGTGCCTTCGGCGCCGAGTACGACTCGCTGTCGGACATGGTTGCCTTTGGTGTCGCTCCCGCACTGCTGGCGTTTGCCTGGGCGTTGGGTGACATGGGCAAGGTCGGCTGGATGGTTGCCTTCATCTATGTCGCGGGCGCCGCTTTGCGCCTGGCACGCTTCAACACCCAGGTGGGGACTGCCGACAAACGCTACTTCATCGGCCTTGCCAGCCCGGCAGCGGCGGGTGTTGTCGCGGGGATTGTCTGGGCGTTCAGCGACTACGGGATTCAGGGGTCGAAGATGTCGTTCCTGGTTGCCCTGATGGTGGCGGCGGCCGGCATGCTGATGGTCAGCAACATCAAGTACAACAGCTTCAAGGAGTTCGACCTCAAGGGGCGCGTGCCTTTCGTGGCCATCCTTGTGGTGGTGCTGGTGTTTGCGGTGGTGTTCAGTGATCCGCCGCGTATTTTGCTGCTGGCGTTCCTGGCCTATGCCGCTTCGGGTCCGATTCAGTACTTGTTGCGTCTGCGTCGGGACAAAACATTGCCTTAATGTAATTTCCCCCATACTCCGCAGTCTATTGGTGCATCAGTTCTCCAACGCTGCGGAGTTACCATGTTAATCAAATTACCCAAAGCGTCCGATTGTCACGAATCGGATGTCACGCCTGAATCCTTCTACCTCTCTCGCCGCAGCCTGCTCGGCGGTGCGCTTGCCGGTATTGCCGCCAGCAGCTTGCCGCGTTGGGCCAGTGCGGGTGATGCTTCGCGTTATGCCGACGTCGAGCCGGGGAAGGCGCCCGACTGGTTTACGGGAAAACTTCCGAATACGAAGTGGCAGGCCGTAACGGTCAAAGATGAGGCCATCACGCCTTTCAAGGACGCCACCCACTACAACAACTTCTATGAGTTCGGGACAGGCAAGGGCGACCCGGCGACGAATGCGGGCTCGCTCAAGACGCAGCCCTGGAGCGTGGTGATAGATGGTGAAGTCGCAAAGCCTGGGCGCTATGCCCTGGAGGACTTCATGAAACCCTATGAGCTGGAAGAGCGCATCTACCGTCTGCGCTGTGTCGAGGCATGGTCCATGGTGATTCCGTGGATAGGCTTTCCCATCTCGGCGTTGCTCAAGCAGGTCGAGCCTACCTCTAAAGCCAAGTACATCCGTTTTGAAACCCTTCAGGATCCCAAGAGCATGCTTGGGCAACGCTCAAGTTTCGGCTTGATCGACTGGCCTTATGTAGAAGGGCTGCGCCTGGATGAGGCGATGAATCCGCTGGCGATCCTTGCTGTGGGTATGTATGGGCGGGAGTTGCCTAACCAGAACGGCGCGCCGTTGCGCCTGGTGGTGCCGTGGAAGTATGGCTTCAAGAGTGTGAAGTCCATCGTGCGGATCAGTCTGGTCAGTGAGCAGCCGAAAACCACCTGGCAGAGTATTGCGGCTGATGAGTATGGGTTTTATGCGAATGTGAACCCTACGGTCGATCATCCACGCTGGACCCAGGCGCGTGAGCGCCGTCTGCCGAGCGGCCTGTTTAGTCCGAATGTGCGCGAGACGCAGATGTTCAATGGCTATTCAGATGAGGTCGCTTCTTTATATACCGGTCTCGATCTGCGGAAGAACTACTGATGCGCTATCCCATCTGGCGCATCGGCGTGTTTGTAGCCGCCGCAGTGTGGCCATTGCTCTGGTTGTATGAGGCGTGGAGTTCTGCGCTAGGGCCTGACCCTGGCAAGGTGCTGGTTGATCGCCTGGGTTTGGGCACGTTGATTCTATTGCTGATCACACTTGCCATGACGCCGCTGCAGAAGTTGAGCGGTTGGGCGGGGTGGATAGCGGTGCGTCGACAGTTGGGGCTGTGGTGCTTTGCTTATGTCGTGCTGCACCTGGCGGCCTATTGCGTGTTTGTCCTGGGGCTGGATTGGTCGCAGCTCGGTGTAGAGTTGAGCAAGCGGCCCTACATCATTGTGGGTGCGCTGGGGTTTGTTGCTCTCCTGATGCTGGCCGTCACATCGAACCGCTACAGCCAGCGCCGGTTGGGGAGCCGCTGGAAGAAGCTGCACCGCTTGGTCTATGTGATTCTTGGGCTCGGTTTGCTGCACATGTTATGGATAGTGCGAGCGGATCTGAAGGAGTGGGCTATCTACGCTTCTATAGGTGCGCTGCTTCTATTGCTGCGGGTGCCCCCAGTAATGCGCCGGATCCCTCGCCTTATTGCT
>NZ_CP023969.1:2955000-3537500 GCF_002591235.1 Pseudomonas sp. FDAARGOS_380
GATAACAGGCTGATACCGCCCAAGAGTTCATATCGACGGCGGTGTTTGGCACCTCGATGTCGGCTCATCACATCCTGGGGCTGAAGCCGGTCCCAAGGGTATGGCTGTTCGCCATTTAAAGTGGTACGCGAGCTGGGTTTAGAACGTCGTGAGACAGTTCGGTCCCTATCTGCCGTGGACGTTTGAGATTTGAGAGGGGCTGCTCCTAGTACGAGAGGACCGGAGTGGACGAACCTCTGGTGTTCCGGTTGTCACGCCAGTGGCATTGCCGGGTAGCTATGTTCGGAATAGATAACCGCTGAAAGCATCTAAGCGGGAAACTAGCCTCAAGATGAGATCTCACTGGAACCTTGAGTTCCCTGAAGGGCCGTCGAAGACTACGACGTTGATAGGTTGGGTGTGTAAGCGCTGTGAGGCGTTGAGCTAACCAATACTAATTGCCCGTGAGGCTTGACCATATAACACCCAAGCAATTTGACTACTCTAACGAGCATCAGATTGCGGTGTGTGAAGACGAAAATGAACCGAAAGTTCGACGCTCACAAAACACCGAGATCTATCACGTACCCAATTTGCTGAAGCGAGGCCAACTGGCCGCGACTCAGTACCCGAATTTCTTGACGACCATAGAGCATTGGAACCACCTGATCCCATCCCGAACTCAGCAGTGAAACGATGCATCGCCGATGGTAGTGTGGGGTTTCCCCATGTGAGAGTAGGTCATCGTCAAGATTAAATTCCAAAACCCCAATTGCGAAAGCAGTTGGGGTTTTGTCTTGGGCGCTCGAAAAGTGTCCACCTTGTCCCCGTACACCTGTTCGTCCTGTGTCCGCCCCGTGCACCACAGTGCTAAAGTCCATCCCTCGATTTTGCTTTTCCCAAGGAAGCCGTTATGCCGGACGCGACGTCCCTCAGCCCTGGATTCATGGTGGTTCATGGCAACCGCCTGGACGAGCTGCGAAGCCTGGTGGTCAGTTGGATGCGCCGTTACCCACTGGCGCCTTTGGAAAACGAAATCGCCCTGGTACAAAGCAACGGCATTGCCCAATGGCTCAAGCTGGCCTTGGCCGAAGACCCGCAAGCCGATGATATGGGCGGCTGTGGCATTGCCGCAGCCATCGACGTGCAACTGCCTGGCAGCTTTATGTGGCAGCTTTATCGCATGGTCTTGGGCCGTGATGAGATCCCGCCCAAGTCCCTGCTTGATAAAGCCCCGCTGACCTGGCGCCTCATGCGCCTGTTACCCGAGCTGATCGATCAACCGCACTTCGAGCCGCTGCAACGCTTCCTGACGCAAGATACCGATCTGCGCAAACGCTACCAACTCGCCGAGCGCCTGGCTGACTTGTTCGACCAATACCAGGTCTACCGTGCTGACTGGCTGGAAGATTGGGCCGCAGGCCGGCACCAACTGCGCAATGGTCGAGGCGAGTCCAAACCGCTCAACCCAGCCAACTGTTGGCAAGCCGAGCTATGGCGCGCGCTGCTGTTGGATGTAGGTGAAGCAGGCATGGCCGAAAGCCGGGCCGGCGTTCATCAGCGCTTCATCGAGCGCATCAACAGCCTTGAACAAGCACCTCCCGGCTTGCCTCCCCGGGTGATTGTCTTCGGCATCTCATCGCTGCCGGCCCAGGCGCTGGAAGCCTTGGCGGGCCTGGCCCGTTTCAGCCAAGTCCTGCTCTGCGTGCATAACCCCTGCCGCCATCATTGGTCGGACATCGTCGCCGACAAAGACTTATTGCGTAACGAATACAAACGCCAGGCGCGCAAAGCGGGCATGCCCGTCACTATCGACCCACAAACCTTGCACCAGCACGCCCATCCGCTGCTTGCTGCCTGGGGCAAGCAGGGCCGTGATTACATCAGTTTGCTGGACAGCTACGATGACCCCAACAGCTACCGTGCGGCATTCCGCGACGGTCGTATCGACCTGTTCAGCGACAGCGAACCCACCACGCTACTCAACCAACTCCAGGACGATATCCTCGAACTGCGACCGTTGAATGAAACCCGTGAACGGTGGCCCGCTGTCGACTTGCAACGCGATACTTCGATCCGTTTCCATATCGCCCACAGCGCCCAGCGCGAAGTGGAAATCCTCCACGACCAATTACTTCATCGCTTCAGCGCTGACCCCACACTGCGTCCTCGGGACATCATCGTCATGGTCCCCGACGTCGACAGCTACGCGCCGCATATTCGCGCGGTCTTCGGCCAGCTCGAACGCCATGACCCACGCTTCATCCCCTTCACCCTCACAGACCAAGGCCAACGCGGTCGCGACCCGCTGTTGATCGCCGTCGAGCACTTGCTCAAACTTCCCGACAGCCGCTTCCCTGTCAGCGAAATCCTCGACCTGCTTGACGTCCCCGCCTTGCGCGAACGCTTCGCCATCAAAGAGCGTGATCTGCCCACCTTGCATCGCTGGATCGAAGGCGCCGGCATCCGCTGGGGCCTGAATGCCGAGCAACGCGCCGGTTTAGGCCTGCCCACGGAACTGGAGCAAAACAGTTGGCGATTCGGCCTGCGCCGTATGCTGCTGGGCTATGCCGTCGGCACTGGCTCGGCCTGCGACGGTATTGAGCCTTATGACGAAATCGGTGGCCTCGATGCGGCCTTGATCGGCCCGCTGGTCGCCTTGCTTGACGCCTTGAACGATGCCCATCAAGCGTTATCGGAAGCCGCCTCGCCGCAAGCCTGGGGCGAGCGTCTACAGCGCTTGATGCAGCTGTTTTTCCTGCCCAGCAGCGAGCACGATGACTACCTGCTCGGCCAGCTCGAGCAGTTAAGAGAAACCTGGCTGGAAACTTGCGAGTCCGTCGGCTTGCAAGACGAGTTACCCCTCACGGTAGTACGTGAGGCATGGCTGGCCGGATTGGATCAGGGGCGCCTGTCCCAGCGCTTCCTGGCGGGAGCGGTCAATTTTTGTACGCTGATGCCCATGCGCGCGATCCCGTTCAAGCTGGTTTGCCTGCTGGGCATGAACGACGGCGATTACCCGCGGGCCCAGCCACCCCTGGATTTTGACCTGATGGGCAGTGATTACCGCCCCGGCGACCGTTCTCGCCGCGAAGACGACCGCTACTTACTGCTCGAAGCGCTGCTGTCGGCCCGTGACCAGCTGTATATCAGCTGGGTAGGCCGCAGCATCCGTGACAACAGTGATCGCCCGGCCTCGGTGCTGATCGGCCAACTGCGCGACCACTTGGCCAGCGGCTGGCAGCACACCAGCGACGATCAGCCGCTGATCGACGCAATGACCCAGGAGCACCCGCTGCAACCCTTCAGCGCCCGCTACTTCCACGAAGGTGACCCGCTGTTCAGCTATGCCCGCGAATGGCAATTGCTGCATCAGGCACCGGCGGTCATCACCCAAGAGCAAGGCTTGGCCCCTCACCAACAGGAAGAACCCCTGAGCCTTGGCCAGTTACAGGACTTCCTGCGCAATCCGGTCAAACACTTCTTCAGCCAGCGCCTGAAAGTATTCTTCGAAGCCGCCGAAGTGCCCCTGGCTGACGAAGAACCCTTCGTGCTGGACGCGTTGCAACGTTACAACCTCAGCGACAGCCTGTTGAACGCGGCGCTTACTCAACCCGATCAGCTTGATCAGGCGCTCAACGCCCAGGCCCTGCGCCTGCAAGGCAGCGGCCTGCTGCCGATGGTGGGTTTCGGTGAATGCCTGCGTAACGAGCTGATCGAGCCGTTGCCGGACCTGGTGCAACGCTACCAACACCTTCTGGCGCTGTGGCCCACCCCGCATACCGGGGCTGAACCGATAAGCTTTGCGTACCAGGGCATCCAGCTCGAAGGTTGGATCAGCGGCCTGCACCGACGCAGTGATGGCGGACTGTTGAGTGTCACCACCATCCCCAATAGCATCGGCTCAATCAAGACACGCAAGTGGCATCGCCTCATCCGCCCCTGGGTCAATCACGTGGTGGCCTGCGCCTGTGGCCTGCCCTTGAGCACCGGTCTGGTAGCCAGTGACGACACCTTGTTGTTGGCCCCGCTGGACAAGGCCAGCGCCGAGGACATCCTCGGCAACCTGCTTTTGGCCTGGCACACGGGCATGAGTGCGCCGCTACCGGTCGCAGTGAAAACCGCGTTCGCCTGGCTCGGCCAGACTGACCCCGCCAAGGCCCAAGCGACTGCGAGCAAAGCCTATGAAGGCGATGGCATCACCACTGACGGCGAACGCCGCGAAACGCCCGCCCTCACGCGGCAATTTCCCGACTACGCGGCGTTGGTCGCCAGCGAAGAATTCGAAGGCTGGTGCGAAACCCTGTATCGCCCGCTGATGAACGCCCCCTGGCGATCGCTTTCCAGCACGGAGGCCAACGCATGATCGGCAAACCCTTGGCCCTGGCGTTCCCGCTCAAAGGCAGCCAGTTGATTGAAGCCAGTGCCGGCACCGGCAAGACCTTCACCATCTCCGCCTTATACCTGCGCCTGGTGCTCGGCCATGGCGGCGATGAATCCGGTTTCGGCCGCGAGCTGCTGCCACCGCAAATCCTCGTGGTGACGTTCACCGACGCTGCCACCAAAGAGCTGCGAGAACGCATTCGCATCCGCCTGGCCGAAGCCGCGCGCTTCTTCCGTGACGAAATCGAACAGCCCGATACGCTGATTGCCGACCTGCGCGAGCACTATGATCCGCAGCAATGGCCGGCCTGTGCCAATCGCCTGGACATCGCCGCGCAATGGATGGATGAAGCGGCGGTTTCGACGATCCACAGTTGGTGCCAGCGCATGCTGCGCGAACACGCGTTCGACAGTGGCAGCCTGTTCACACAAACCCTGGAAACCGACCATAGCGACCTGCTGGGCGAAGTGCTGCGCGACTACTGGCGCTTGTTCTGCTACCCAATGCATGACGATGCCCTCAACTGGGTGCGCAATAATTGGGGCGGCCCCGCGGCCCTGATGCCACGGGTGCGTGCATTGTTCGGCAGCGAGCGGCCCACCGACGAAACCCGCGAGCCAGCCGAACTGATCAGCGCCTGCCTGCAAGAACGCCGCACCGCGCTGGTTACCCTCAAGGCGCCCTGGCAACAATGGGCCGCCGAGTTGCGGGATATCTGCCTGCAAGCCGTCGCCGCCAAAGCGGTCGATGGGCGCAAGATGCAAGCGCGTTACTTCGAGCCCTGGTTCGAAAAGATCAGCGCCTGGGCCGCTGACGAAACCCTGGAACAACTGGATATCGGCACCGGCTTCACCCGCCTGACGCCCGATGGCATGGCCGAAGCCTGGAAAGGCGAGCCGCCGCAGCACCCCGGCATCCAAGCCATGGCCGGCCTCAAAGCCAGCCTCGACGCCTTGCCAACGCCTGACGCCGCGGTGCTGCAACACGCTGCCGGCTGGGTTGGCAAACGCTTCGAAGAAGAGAAACGTCGCCGCGCCGAGATGGGGTTTGACGACATGCTGATCCGCCTCAACGCCGCCCTCCAGGCAGACGGCGGCGAGCGCCTGGCCAGTGTGATCCGCGAGCAATTCCCGGTGGCCCTGATCGATGAATTCCAAGACACCGACCCAGTGCAATACAGCATCTTCGACAGCATCTACCGCATCGAGGAAAACCACCTCGACAGCGGCCTGTTCTTGATCGGCGACCCCAAGCAGGCGATCTACGCCTTTCGCGGCGCCGACATCTACACCTACCTGCGCGCCCGGCAGGCCACCACCGGCCGCCATCACACCCTGGGCACCAACTTCCGCTCCAGCCATGCGATGGTCGAGGCGGTGAACCATGTGTTCCAGCGTGCCGAAACCGGCCGTGGTGCGTTTCTGTTTCGCCAACCCGATGGCGACAACCCGGTGCCTTTCCATTCGGTACTGTCCCAAGGCCGTAGCGAGCAGTTGCAGGTCGACGGCCATACGCTGCCGGCCATGAACCTTTGGCACCTGCCCACCGACCAGCCGATTTCCAACGCGGTTTATCGTCAACACCTGGCCGCCGCCTGCGCCACGCAGATTGTTGCGTTGCTCAATGGTGGCCAGCAAGGCAGCGCAGGTTTTGTCAAAGCGGGGCGCTTGAAGGGCGTGTTGCCGTCAGACATCGCCATCCTTGTGCGCGACGGCAAGGAAGCCCAAGCCGTACGTGCCGAACTGGCCAGCCGTGGCGTGCGCAGTGTGTACCTGTCGGATAAAGACTCGGTGTTTGCCGCCCAGGAAGCCCATGACCTGCTGGCCTGGCTCAAGGCGTGCGCCGAGCCGGACGTCGAACGGCCATTAAGGGCGGCCCTGGCCTGCGTCACCCTGAACCTGTCCCTGGCGGAGCTGGAACGTCTGAACCAGGACGAACTGGCGTGGGAATCGCGGGTGATGCAGTTCCGTGGCTACCGTGCCATCTGGCGTACCCAAGGCGTGTTGCCGATGCTGCGGCGCCTGCTCCACGACTTCAAGCTACCGCAAACCCTCATCGCCCGCAGTGATGGCGAGCGGGTGCTGACCAACCTGTTGCACCTCAGTGAATTGTTGCAACAGGCCGCGTCGGAGCTGGATGGCGAGCAGGCGTTGATCCGTCATTTGGCCGAGCATCTGGCGCTGTCGGGGCAGGCCGGTGAAGAACAGATCCTGCGCCTGGAAAGCGATGAGCAACTGGTCAAAGTGGTGACCATCCACAAATCCAAGGGCCTGGAATACGACTTGGTGTTCTTGCCGTTCATCTGTTCGGCCAAGCCCGTGGATGGCAGTCGCTTGCCGCTGCATTACCACGATGAACAGGGCAAGTCCCAGGTTAGCCTACGACCTACGGCCGAGCTGATCGCCCAAGCCGATGACGAGCGCCTGGCTGAAGACCTGCGTTTGTTCTACGTGGCCTTGACCCGCGCCAAACATGCCTGCTGGCTGGGCATCGCTGACCTCAAACGCGGCAATAATAGCAGCTCGGTCTTGCACCTCTCAGCGCTGGGCTATCTGCTGGGAGCCGGCGCGTCGTTGGGCGAATCAGCGGGTCTGGCGCGCTGGTTGTTGGACTTGCAGCAAGGCTGCGCGGCCATCGGTTATGACCTTGTGCCCGACGCCCAAGACGTCTTGTTCCATCCGCCGCGCAATCAAGCGACCCTGCTCGCGCCATTGCTGCCTGTACGCAAGGCCGCGGAAAACTGGTGGATTGCCTCCTACAGCGCCTTGCGCATCGGCGACAGCATGAGCGCCGCCAGCCTTGAAGCGCCCGAAAGCCCACAGGCCCAGAAGCTGTTCGATGACGAACGCCTCGACCCCGATGCCCCTCGGGAAACGGTCGCGTCCGGTGGGGATATTCACCGTTTCCCACGCGGTCCCAACCCAGGCACCTTCCTTCACGGCTTGTTGGAATGGGCCGGTGAAGAAGGTTTCAACGTGACCCCGGAGGCGATCGAAAAAGCCGTGGGCGCACGCTGCAACCGCCGCAACTGGGAAGGCTGGATCGTCACTCTCAGCGGCTGGCTGGAGCACCTGCTGCAAACGCCGCTGCCGCTGCACAACGACCGCTTCACCCTCAGCGGCCTGCAGCAGTACCAGATCGAGATGGAATTCTGGTTCGCCAGTCACACCGTCGACGTGCTCGCCCTCGACAAACTGGTGTGCCAGCACACCCATGGCGGCGTGTCCCGCGTGGCCGCCGAGCCCGTCCTGCTCAACGGCATGTTCAAAGGCTTTATCGACCTGACGTTCGAGCACGATGGCCGTTACTACGTGGCCGACTACAAATCCAATTGGCTTGGCCCAGACGACTCGGCCTACACCCAGGACGCCATGGAACACTCGATCCTCGAGCATCGGTACGACCTGCAATACGTACTTTACCTGCTGGCCCTGCACCGCCAACTCAAGGCGCGCCTGCCGCATTACGATTATGACCAGCACGTCGGCGGTGCCCTTTACTTGTTCCTGCGCGGTAGCCAGTCGGTGAGCCAGGGCGCGTATTTCACCCGCCCGCCCCGTGAGTTGATCGAAAGCCTGGACCTGTTGTTCCAGGGCAAGCCCATCCCGCCCAAGGTTGAGCCCGCCTGGGAACAAGGAGTGTTGTTATGAGCCTGTCGCCGTTACCGCTGGAGGCGCTTTTGCCGCTTGATCGCGCCGCCGACCTGCTGCAGTTGCTTGCGCGTTGGGTCGAGCGGGGTTGGCTGCGGGCCTTGGACAAAGCCTTCGTCGGCTTCCTGTACGAGCTGGACCCAAACGCCGATCCGCTGGTGCTGCTGGCGGCGGCCTTGACCAGCCATCAACTGGGGCATGGCCACGTCTGTCTGGATGTGTTCGAAACCCTCAAGGCGCCGGATTTCGCCCTGTCACTGCCACCCGAAGGCGACCTACACACCGGCGCCATGCTGCTACCCTCGCAGTTGCTGCACGGCCTGGATGGCGGCCATTGGTGCCATGCCCTGGCTTCAAGCCCGTTGGTCGCGCTGGCCGTCGATGGCAGTGAGGAGGCCAGCAGCCGCCCGTTGGTGTTGTCCGGCAAGCGTCTGTACCTGCGCCGTTACTGGACCTACGAGCGGCGTATCGACCACGCCCTGCGCCTGCGCCTGGCCAGCGTGGAAGACGCCGCCGCCGACCTGCCGCAACGGCTCAATCGCCTGTTCGACCAGCCGGCGCCCGATGGAGTGATTGACTGGCAAAAGCTCGCCTGCGCCCTGGCGACCCGCGGCGCCTTCAGCATCGTCACCGGCGGCCCCGGTACCGGCAAGACCACCACCGTGGTGCGCCTGCTCGCGCTGTTGCAGGCGCCCGCCGTGGAGTCCGGCAGCCCGTTGCGCATCCGCCTGGCCGCGCCCACCGGTAAAGCCGCTGCCCGCCTGACCGAATCCATCAGCCAGCAAGTGCTGTCACTGACAGTGCCCGACAACGTGCGGGAAAAAATCCCGACCCAGGTCACCACGGTCCACCGCTTGTTGGGCAGCCGCCCGGGCACTCGGCATTTTCGTCATCACCTGGGCAACCCGTTGCCCTTGGATGTGCTGGTGGTGGACGAAGCCTCTATGATCGACCTGGAAATGATGGCCAACCTGCTCGACGCTCTGCCGCCCCACGCACGCCTGGTATTGCTGGGCGACAAGGACCAACTGGCCTCGGTAGAAGCGGGGGCCGTACTCGGCGATTTGTGCCGCGATGCCGAAGCTGGCTGGTACAGCCCGCAGACTCGCCACTGGTTGCAAGCCGTCAGCGGTGAAGACCTCAGCAGCAGCGGCCTGCAAGAGGACCTCGATGGCAGCCATCCCCTGGCCCAGCAAGTGGTGATGCTGCGCTATTCGCGCCGCTTCGGTGAGGGTAGCGGTATCGGCCAACTGGCGCGTTGGGTCAACCAGCAAAACGCTGAAGAGGCTCGCCAGCTGCTGGCCGCAGGCCGCCACGACGACCTGTTTTGTGTCAGCCTCAAGGGCGAACATGACCACGCCCTTGAGCGCCTGGTATTGGATGGGCAGGGCGATGGCGCCCAGGGTTACCGCTACTACCTGAACCTGCTGCAATCGGCGCGTCCCTCTGCCGATACACCGCGTGACGATCCAGCCTGGACCGCTTGGGCGCAACAATTGCTGCACGCCTTCGACGCGTTTCAGCTGCTGTGCGCGGTGCGCAAAGGCCCCTGGGGCGTCGAAGGGCTCAACCTGCGCATCACCGCCGCGTTGCGCAAAGTCCGCCTGATCGAGGGTGACGAGCAGTGGTACGAAGGCCGCCCCGTGCTGATGACCCGCAATGACTACGGCCTGGGCCTGATGAACGGCGACATCGGCATCGCGCTGAAATTGCCCGAAAGCGATGGCGGCCCCCACGTGCTGCGGGTGGCCTTTCCACGTAACGATGGCCAGGGCGGCGTGCGCTTTGTATTGCCCAGCCGCTTGAATGATGTGGAAACCGTGTACGCCATGACCGTGCACAAATCCCAGGGCTCGGAGTTCACTCACACCGCGCTGATCCTGCCGGATGCCCTCAACCCGGTGCTGACCAAAGAGCTGATCTATACCGGTATCACCCGTGCCAAGCGCTGGTTCAGCCTGATCGAGCCCCGGGGCGGCGTGTTTGAGGAAGCGGTGCGGCGCAAGGTCAAGCGCCTAAGTGGATTGATGTTGGAGTTGGACCATCTGTCTGAAAAAAATGACTGATAGGTCAGGCAATATTTCTCATTCAGACGTCTGATTTTTCTGAAAAAATAGCGAACCCCTCGAATGCTGTGCTTCGTGGGGATGTCCGCCGCTGTGCTATCGTTGCGGCATCACCCTGAAAACCCTTGAGAGTATCGCTGCATGAACGTGGCTGTCTCGCCCAAAGTGCGCAGTATGAGTTGGAGACGCCTGTTACTGGTGACGGTGCTGTGCCTGCTTGCGCCGCGCGTATTTGCGCAGACGCCCAGCCTGGCCGAGCACCGTGCCCAGGCCGTCACCCAAGTGGTGCTCGGCATCCTCAGCTACGCCCGTTGGCCGGTTGAGCCGCAGACGTTGCGCTTGTGCATCGTCGGGCCCACCCAGTACACCGACGACCTGATCAAGGGCACCACACAGGCCACTGGCCGTCCGGTGTCGGTGCGCCGTTTGCTGTCCGACCATCCCGATATCGTCAGTGCCTGCGACGCGGTCTACATCGGCAAGCTGAGCATGGATGAACGCAACCGGCTGTTCACGTCGTTGATTGGCCACCCGGTGCTCAGCATCAGCGAACGTAGGCAGCCTGTTTTGCCTGCGGGTGAGCGATGAGCAAGTATCGTTCGAAGTCAACCTGGACTCTGTCGCGCGCAGCGGCGTGCGCATTCACCCCAGCGTACTGCAACTGTCCCGCCGTCGAGCGCCTGCGCCATGAGGTTTACTAAAGGGCGGCCGACTCTGCGCTCGGTCATTGGCCGGGGGCATATGATCCTGGCGCTGGTGGCGGTGACCCTGGCCAGCGTCTCCCTGACTTTGCTCGGCGTGCTGGCGTTACGCGTTTACGCCGAGCATAACTTGCATTTGATCGCACGCTCCATCAACTACACCGTGGAAGCGGCCGTGGTGTTCAACGACAGTTCGGCGGCCACCGAAGCCTTGAGCCTGATCGCCTCCACCGAAGAAGTTGCCCAGGCCGAAGTCTTCGACGATGAAGGCAAACTGCTGGCGCAATGGGTGCGGCCGAACACTGGCATGTTGTCGCAGGTTGAGCTTCAGCTGGCGCGTGCCTTGCTCGAGCAGCCCATCAACCAACCGATTCTCCATCAAGGGCAAACGGTCGGGAGTATCCACCTGACTGGGCATGGCGGTAGCCTGCTGCGCTTCTTGCTAAGTGGCCTGGCGGGGATTCTGATTTGCACCGCCCTGAGTGCATGGGTGGCCTTGCACTTGTCGCGACGCCTGCTGGACGGTATTACCGGGCCGCTGCAAAGCCTCGCCACCGTGGCCCATGCCGCTCGCAGCGAGCGTGACTTTGACCGCCGTGTGCCCCCGGCAGAGATCGCCGAACTCGACAGCCTGGGCAGCGACTTCAATGCCCTGCTCGGCGAGATGGGCGCCTGGCAGACTCACCTGCAAAGCGAAAACGAAACCCTGGCCCACCAGGCCAGCCACGACAGCCTCACCGGCCTGCCCAACCGTGCATTCTTCGAAGGCCGGCTGATCCGCGCCTTGCGCAGCGCGGCCAAGGTCAACGAGCGGGTGGCGGTGCTGTTCCTCGACAGCGACCGCTTCAAAGACATCAACGACCGCTTTGGCCATGCCGCCGGCGACGCCGTGCTGGTGGCCGTTGCCGACCGCGTGCGGGCGCAACTGCGCGAAGACGATCTTGTGGCGCGCCTGGGTGGTGATGAATTCGCGGTATTGCTGGCGCCCCTGCACAAGGCCGAAGACGCCCAGCGCATCGCCGACAAAATCATTGCCAGCATGGACATGCCGATTCCACTGCCTGGAGACACCCAGGTGTTGACCTCCCTCAGTATTGGCATTGCGATTTATCCCGAGCATGGCGCCACACCCGGCACCTTGCTCAACGCCGCCGACGCGGCGATGTACCAGGCCAAACGACTGTCCTCGGGCGGCCAGCAAACGGCGGAGTCGGAGCACTCCGTCGCCAACGTTCAACACAGGAGTTGATTCCCTTGTTCGCTAACACACGCGTTTTATTTATTTCTTTGCTCGTGGCCTTCCTGGCCCTCAGCGGCTGCCAGACGCCACCCAAAGGCCTGACCCCGGCGCAAGTCGCCGTGCTCAAGCAACAAGGTTTCGAGCTGACCGATGAAGGCTGGGCCTTCGGCCTGTCCGGCAAAGTGCTGTTTGGCAGCGACGTCGAAACCCTCAACAAACCCAGCACCGACATCGTCGAACGCATCGGTAGCGCCCTGGTTGGCGCCGGCATCGAGCGCGTGCGCGTTGACGGCCACACCGACGCCTCCGGCAAAGAGCCCTACAACGTGGCCCTGTCCCTGCGCCGCGCCAAAAGCGTGGGCAAGGTGCTCACCCGCGTGGGCATGAAAGAAGAAAACATCCAACTGCGCGGCCTGGGCAGCAGCGAGCCGGTGGCGTCGAACACGACCCCAGCAGGCCGCACCGAGAATCGCCGGGTCTCCATCGTTGTGATCGCAGACTAAGCGGGTTCATCTTCCCCAAGCTGAAATGCATTCAAAATGTGGGAGCTGGCTTGCCTGCGATGGCGGTTGATCTGTAGATATAGCTTCTGCTGATACACCGCTATCGCAGGCAAGCCAGCTCCCACATTAGTCTGCAAACCGCATTTCCCTCGTCTCTCCCATCAACAACCCTCGGTTCTGCTCTGTTACCTCTCGAATGTAATCCCACAACAACGTAATCCGCTTCAACTTCCTCAAATCCTCCCGGCAATACATCCAGAACTGCCGCGTAATCGTAATCTGCTCTCCCAGCACCGGCAGCAAGCGCGGGTCCTGCGCGGCCAGGAAGCATGGCAATATCGCCATCGACCGGCCTTGCTGGGCCGCCACGTACTGCGCGATCACGCTGGTACTGCGCAGGCTGGCGCTGGCGCCGGGCACCACATTGGCCAGGTACAGCAACTCCGAGCTGAAGGCCAAATCATCCACATAGCTGATAAACGGATGCTCGGCCAAATCCGCAGGTTTGCCGATCGGCGGGTGTTGGTCGAGGTAGTCCTGGGTGGCATACAGCTGCAACTTGTAGTCGCACAGTTTGCAGCACACATACGGCCCGTGTTCCGGGCGTTCCAAGGCGATGACGATGTCGGCTTCGCGCTTGGACAGGCTGATGAAGTGGGGCAGGGGCAGGATGTCCACCGAGATCGCAGGATAAGTGTCGACGAAATGGCTCAGTTGCGGGGTGACGAAAAAACTGCCGAAGCCTTCGGTGCAGCCCATGCGCACATGGCCCGACAGCGCCACGCCGGAGCCGGACACCTGTTCGCAGGCCAGGTGCAGCGTGCTTTCAATGGATTCGGCGTAACCCAGCAACCGCTGGCCTTCGCTGGTGAGCACGAAGCCGTTGGTCCGGGATTTTTCGAACAGCAGCGTACCGAGGGACACTTCCAGAGAGCTGATGCGCCGCGACACGGTGGTGTAGTCCACCGCCAGGCGCTTGGCGGCGACGCTGGCCTTGCGGGTGCGGGCCACTTCGAGGAAAAACTTCAGGTCATCCCAATTCAGGGCGCCCAGGGAGGTGATGTTTTTTTGCATATTGGACCGGCTTTTATGTGCGTTCTTATTAGAGATTTGCACATCTATACTCCAAAAACAGTCCGAACGCCTCATTCTTCAAGGCGATTCACGCGCCTTGTCTCTGTATAAATATAAGAGTTGGAGACCACATGAACGCATCTGCCGATATTTCCGTGCAACCGGTCAAGTTGCTGATCAATGGCGAGTGGGTCGAGTCCAAGACCACCGAGTGGCAAGACATCGTCAACCCCGCCACCCAGCAAGTGCTGGCCAAAGTCCCGTTTGCCACGGCCGATGAAGTCAACGCGGCCATCGACGCTGCCCATCAAGCGTTCCAGACCTGGAAACTCACGCCGATCGGCGCACGCATGCGCATCATGCTCAAGCTGCAAGCCTTGATCCGCGAACATTCCAAGCGTATCGCCGTGGTCCTTAGCGCCGAGCAGGGCAAGACCATTGCCGATGCCGAGGGCGATATTTTCCGTGGCCTGGAAGTGGTGGAGCACGCCTGTTCCATCGGCACCCTGCAAATGGGTGAGTTCGCCGAGAACGTGGCCGGCGGCGTGGATACCTACACCCTGCGCCAGCCTATCGGCGTGTGCGCCGGCATTACCCCGTTCAACTTCCCGGCGATGATTCCGCTGTGGATGTTTCCGATGGCGATTGCCTGCGGTAACACCTTCGTCCTCAAACCTTCCGAGCAAGACCCGCTGTCGACCATGCTGCTGGTAGAGCTGGCGCTGGAAGCCGGTGTACCGGCCGGCGTGCTCAACGTGGTGCATGGCGGCAAGAACGTGGTGGATGCGCTGTGCACTCACAAAGACATCAAGGCGGTGTCCTTCGTCGGTTCGACGGCTGTGGGCACCCATGTCTACGACCTGGCCGGCAAACACGGCAAGCGTGTGCAATCGATGATGGGCGCTAAGAACCACGCGGTGGTGCTGCCGGATGCCAACCGAGAGCACACCCTCAACGCCCTGGTCGGTGCCGGTTTCGGCGCGGCAGGCCAGCGTTGCATGGCCACCTCGGTGGTGGTGCTGGTGGGCGCGGCCAAGCAGTGGCTGCCAGACCTCAAGGCCCTGGCTCAAAAGCTCAAGGTCAACGCCGGCAGTGAAGCGGGCACGGATGTCGGCCCGGTGATCTCCAAACGCGCCAAGGCACGTATCCTGGAACTGATCGAAAGCGGCGTGAAACAAGGCGCCAAGCTGGAACTGGACGGCCGCGACATTAAAGTGCCGGGCTTTGAGCAAGGCAACTTTGTCGGCCCCACCCTGTTCTCGGGCGTGACCACCGACATGCGCATCTACACCGAAGAAATCTTCGGCCCGGTATTGGTGGTGCTAGAAGTCGATACCCTCGATGAAGCCATCGCCCTGGTCAACGCCAACCCGTTCGGCAACGGCACGGGCCTGTTCACCCAGAGCGGTGCGGCGGCGCGTAAATTCCAGAGCGAAATCGATGTGGGCCAGGTCGGCATCAACATCCCGATCCCGGTGCCGGTGCCATTCTTCAGCTTCACTGGCTCGCGCGGTTCCAAGCTCGGCGACCTCGGCCCGTACGGCAAGCAAGTGGTGCAGTTCTACACCCAGACCAAAACCGTCACCAGCCGCTGGTTCGACGACAACACGGTCAACGATGGCGTCAACACCACCATCAACCTGCGCTGAACCTGGGAGACGACCATGAAGATTGCATTTATCGGCCTGGGCAACATGGGCGCGCCCATGGCCCGCAACCTGATCAAGGCTGGCCACGCGCTGAACCTGTTCGACCTGAACCAGGCCGTACTCAAGGAACTCGCCGAACTGGGCGGCACCATCAGCAGCTCACCGCGTGACGCCGCCCAAGGCGCCGAACTGGTGATTACCATGCTGCCGGCCGCCGCCCATGTACGCAGCGTGTGGCTCAATGAAGACGGCGTGCTCGCGGGCATCGGCAAAGGCGTGCCGGCGGTGGATTGCAGCACTATCGACCCGCAAACCATCCGTGATGTAGCGGCTGCAGCAGCCAAACAAGGCGTGGCAGTGGCCGATGCGCCGGTGTCCGGTGGCACCGGCGGTGCCCAGGCCGGGACGCTGACCTTCATGGTCGGCGCCAACCCGGAACTGTTCGCCACCCTGCAACCGGTGCTGGCGCAGATGGGCCGCAACATCGTGCACTGTGGTGATGTCGGCACTGGGCAAATCGCCAAGATCTGCAACAACCTGCTGCTGGGTATCAGCATGGTCGGCGTCAGTGAGGCCATGGCCCTGGGCGATGCCTTGGGCATCGACACTCAAGTGTTGGCGGGCATTATCAACAGCTCCACCGGGCGTTGCTGGAGCTCCGATACCTACAATCCTTGGCCAGGCGTGATTGAGACCGCGCCATCATCGCGTGGCTATACCGGTGGTTTTGGTGCCGATCTGATGCTCAAGGACCTGGGCTTGGCCACCGAAGCTGCACGCCAGGCACACCAACCGGTGATCCTCGGCGCGGTGGCCCAGCAGTTGTACCAATCCATGAGCCAGCGTGGGGAAGGGGGCAAGGACTTCTCGGCGATCATCAACAGCTATCGCAAGCCCAAATAGAACGCCTTTTTCCTGGGGCCAGCAGAGGGTTGGCTCCTGGTTTTATACTTAGCGTGCCTTCTGGCCGTTGAGCCAGCATCCGACGACGTAAGGCACCAGGCTTGTTGCTTTTCCTCGCATGAACGCATAGCCGTAAGGCTTGCGCGAAATCTCCAGCGCAATCAGGACCTTCTCCGCCGTGTGTCTGGCTTTGGTAACTAAGCCAGCGGCCGGCTGAGTGGTCAGTGATGTTCCCACGACCAGCACTTTCTTCGCACTTTTGAAAAGCAGCTGTGCTTTCTCGATATTTGGTACGTTTTCGCCATACCAGACGATATGGGGACGTAATTGGCTGCCTTTTTCGCAGAGGTCGCCCAGAAGGATCGGGGACTCGTCAATCTTATAGATCAATTGTTCATCGACGGTGCTTTGCGCCAAGTTGATTTGGCCATGCAAATGTAGAACGCACTTAGAGCCTGCACGCTCATGCAGATCGTCGACGTTTTGAGTAATGACTACAACATCAAATCGGGACTCTAACGCAGCGATGGCGAGGTGCGCGGCATTGGGCTGTGAGTTACAGGCCTTCATCCTCAATTCGTTATAGAACGCTAGAACCTCTTGAGGATGCCTATGCCATGCCGTCGGGGTGGCTACGTCTTCAATACGATGATTCATCCACAGGCCAGTTTGGTCGTTAAACGTGTCCAGGCCACTTTCGGCACTGATGCCGGAGCCGGTGAAGATGACGATCTTTGTTTTCTCGTGTTCATCGATCATCGGAGGGACCAGTGTTCATGGCGAATACGCCTGAAAGATCTTGAATTCATCGTTGGCCCAAGGCTACACCCGATCTTGCTAACGTTTCCTCCTTTTCGCTGCTAGGGCTACCTCGTGATCATTCCACTGTACCCGTAAAAATCAGGTCTTTATGGCACGTCGATACTCAAGCTCCCTTAAATATCTGGTCTTCCAATCTCAAGCGAGAAAGTCTGCGCTGGCGTCATTTTCCGAGCTATGGGCTTCATCGGGCCATCAGTTGCTCGATGCTTCAAAAGTGCGTTTCGACGTTATTGACGGGCGAGCGGTTGACGCTTTTTATCTTTGGGGAGGCGACGCCCAATTTCCCTGGGAGGATGTTCCTGCTTGGAAGGCGTTGGACGCCCGAGGGTTTGATCTGTCGATTTGGCACGACCAGCAATTGTGTGGCCTGTGTTATGCGACGCCTCGTAACAGTAAAGTCACGATCAAGATAGTGCTACTCGAAGGGAGCTCAGATAGCGAGCATCCCTTGAAGGGCTTGATTGCTGCGCTTGCACTAGGCGCTATCGATTCATACGCACGAATTATTGGCTGTTCTCGTATCGAAATTCAGGAGCCACGTCCTGACGTCGTACCGACATACGAGCGACTTGGGTTCAGCTATGACGAAAGTCAGCGCCTTGTGATTTCAGTTGAGCACACCTAGTATGGGGCGCATGTACAAGGCTTGGACAGAGGCTTGGTTTAATGAAAGCGACTAACCAGAAAGATGCGCAATGGGTCGAGATGTTTTGCGCCGAGGCTAAAAAGCTTGGCGGATCTACGTCGGCCAATCAGAAACGATTTTTCAACGCAGCTGTTGAGCACGGCAAGGACATGGAGCCAGCAGGCCCCTTGGCTGGCCAGGGCCGCTAAGCCGCACTATAAAAAACCGCCGTTAAGGGCGGTTTTTTTGTTTGTGAGCATGTCTGATCGCTAACTCATGCAAACACAAAATACTTACGCACCGTCTCGACCACTTCCCACGTTCCTTTCATCCCCGGTTCCACCACAAAGATATCCCCAGCCCGCAGGTGGATCGGCGCCATGCCTTCAGGCGTGATCACGCAGTAACCTTCCTGGAAATGGCAATATTCCCACTTCACATATTCCACGTACCACTTGCCCGGTGTGCAGATCCAGGTGCCCATGATCTTGCTGCCGTCTTCGCTGATGTAGGCGTTGAGGTTGACAGTGTGCGGGTCGCCTTCGAGCTTTTCCCATTTGCAGGCATCCAGGACCGGCAGTGGGTGGGTGTCGCGCAGTACGGTGATGGGCTTGGACATGATGACTCCGAGGCAAGGTAAGAAGATTCGAACCCTATAGCGTCGCAGCCAAGGCGGGTGGTCTGGACTCGACATCGGTATGCCCAGAAGCGCAGCAGAATGCGATCCCCGGGGCAGAGTGCAAATCCATGTGGGAGCGGGCTTGCTCGCGAAAGCGGTGTGACAGTCAAACAAATTATTGACTGACACACCGCTTTCGCGAGCAAGCCCGCTCCCACAGGGGGCATCAAATGAAATTTCCCAGCGTGAATAAATCAATTCCTCGCAGTAACTGCGAAAGATTTCCGATGTCGCGCCAGAATTCGCAAGAAAATTCAGAGCTGGCCCTCGTATCATTCACCTCAGTACCCTGTGAGAGCCTTGCAATGAACCCAATAAAAACGTGGTGGGATATCAGCCCGCCCTTGAGCACGGCCACCCCGACCTGGCCGGGTGATACGCCGTTTCAGGAAGAGCGCGTGTGGCAGTTCGGCCCGGAGTGCCCGGTGAATGTGGGGCGCGTGACGCTGTCGCCGCACACGGGCGCCCATGTGGATGCGCCGCTGCATTACAGCGCAGACGGTGCGCCGATTGGCGAGGTGTCGCTGGACGTGTACATGGGCCCTTGCCGGGTGTTGCATTGCCTGGGCAGCGGCGCGTTGGTTGAGCCCCATCAGTTGCAAGGGCGTGTGGATAACGTGCCCGAGCGCGTGCTGCTGCGCACTTATCCACAAGCGCCGCTCACTGAATGGGATTCGAATTTCACCGCCATCGCCCCACAGACCATTGAGCTGCTGGCCAGCCTGGGGGTGCGCCTGATCGGTATCGATACGCCGTCCCTGGACCCGCAACAGTCCAAAACCATGGATTCCCACAACGCCGTGGCTCGTCATGGTATGGCGATTCTGGAAGGCATCGTGCTCGATGACGTACCGGAGGGCGACTATGAATTGATCGCGCTGCCGCTGCGCTTCGCCAACCTGGACGCGAGCCCTGTGCGCGCCATTCTCCGCCCGCTCAAGGAGCCCACGCGATGAGCCAATGTCCTTTCTCACCAGACTATAAGCCTGCTGATAACCAACCCTCGGAAGAATGGCATAACGCCGAATTGAATTTCTCCGAGTCCATGAGCTATGGCGACTACCTGGACCTGGGCAAAGTCCTCAGCGCCCAGCACCCGCTGTCGCCGGACCACAACGAAATGCTCTTCATCATCCAGCACCAGACCTCGGAGCTGTGGATGAAGCTGATGCTCCACGAACTCAAGGCCGCCCGCGAACATGTGCGCCTGGGGGAGCTGCCGCCGGCGTTCAAGATGCTGGCGCGGGTGTCGCGCATCTTTGATCAACTGGTGCACGCCTGGGCGGTGCTGGCCACCATGACACCCTCGGAATACAAGGCAATTCGCCCGTTCCTGGGACAGTCGTCGGGGTTTCAGTCGTTTCAGTACCGCGAGATCGAATTCATCCTCGGCAACAAAAGCCCGGCGCTGCTGCGGCCCCATGCCCATCGCCCGGAGTTGCTGCAGCAATTGCAGGTGGCGATTGTCACGCCGTCGCTGTATGACGAAGCGGTGAACCTGATGGTCAAGGCGGGGCTGGCGATTGACCCTCAGCGCGCCGAACGCGACCCGACCGCCGCCACGGTGCACGATGAATCGGTGGAAGCGGCCTGGCGCGAGGTGTATCGCGACCCGAGCCGTTACTGGGATTTGTACCAGTTGGCCGAGAAGTTTATCGACCTGGAAGATTCGTTCCGCCAGTGGCGCTTCCGGCATGTCACCACGGTGGAGCGCATTATCGGCTTCCAGCCGGGTACGGGCGGTACGGAAGGCGTGGGGTATTTGCGCAAGATGCTCGACACGGTGTTGTTCCCCGAACTTTGGCGAGTACGCTCCACGCTCTAAACAAAAAGCCCCGGATTACCGGGGCTTTTTTCTAGGTGAAATACAGTCAACTGTGGGAGCAGGCAAGCCAGCTCCCACAGGGGTCACTGGGTTACTGCAACCTTCCCGTTTCTGATCCTAAACCGGTAGGCGATATAGATAATCCCCACCCACACCGGCATCGCATACACCGACTCGCGAATCCCCGGAATCGCCAGCATCACGCCGATGATCATCACCATGAACGCCAGGCACAGGTAGTTGCTGAACGGGAACCAGAAGGTCTTGAACGACGGCGTCACGCCTTGCTCGCCCATGGCCTTGCGGAACTTGATGTGGGTGAGGCTGATCAGCGCCCAGTTGATCATCAACGAGGCAACCACCAACGCGAACAGCAACTCCAGCGCACTGTGCGGCGCCACGTAGTTGACCACCACGCACAGCATGGTCACCAGCGCCGAAATCGCCAGCGCCCGCAGCGGCACGCCTTGTTTGTTGAGCTTCATCAGCGCCTTGGGCGCATCACCTTGTTCGGCCAGGCCAAACAGCATGCGGCTGTTGCAATACACGCCGCTGTTGTACACCGACAACGCCGCGGTCAGCACCACGAAGTTGAGGATGTGGGCGGCGGTGTCGTTGCCGATCAGCGAGAAGATCTGCACAAACGGGCTGCCGCTGTAGGCATCGCCTGACGCGCCGAGGGTTTGCAGC
Source organism: Pseudomonas sp. FDAARGOS_380 (assembly GCF_002591235.1). Classification (NCBI taxonomy): domain Bacteria; kingdom Pseudomonadati; phylum Pseudomonadota; class Gammaproteobacteria; order Pseudomonadales; family Pseudomonadaceae; genus Pseudomonas; species Pseudomonas sp. FDAARGOS_380. The sequence goes on from NZ_CP023969.1 coordinate 2,975,791, forward strand.
AGTTGATCCCACGGGTATAGCGACAACAGTACGGTGAGTGCGCCGACGTAGAAGATCAGGATGCGGTACACCACTTGGTTGATCGCTTTGGGGATCACCTTGCGCGGTTCGCTGGCCTCGGCGGCGGTGATGCCGACCAGCTCCAGGCCACCGAATGAGAACATGATGAAGGCCATCGACATCAACAGCCCCATGCCGCCATTGGGGAAGAACCCACCGTGGCTCCACAGGTTGCTGACCGAGGCTTGCGGGCCGCCGGTGCCGCTGAACAGCAGGTAGCAGCCGAGCACGATCATGCCGACAATCGCCACCACCTTGATGATCGCAAACCAGAACTCGGCCTCCCCGAAGAACTTCACGTTCAGGGTGTTGATCAGGTTCACCGCGACAAAGAACACCAGCGCGCTGACCCAGGTTGGAATCTCTGGCCACCAGAACTGGATGTACTTGCCTACCGCCGTCAGTTCGGCCATGCCCACCAGCACGTAGAGCACCCAGTAGTTCCAGCCCGCCAGAAAGCCTGCGTAACCGCCCCAGTATTTGTGTGCGAAGTGGCTGAAGGACCCGGCCACCGGCTCTTCGACGATCATCTCACCGAGCTGGCGCATGATCAGGAACGCGATAAACCCGGCCACCGCATACCCCAGGATCATCGACGGCCCCGCCGACTTGAGCACCCCGGCCGAGCCGAGGAACAAGCCTGTACCAATCGCCCCTCCCAAGGCGATCAGCTGAATGTGCCGGTTCTTCAGGCCTCGCTTGAGGCCCACCGGGTTAACCATGTCATCCGCCATTAACATTCCCTTCTACTTGTTTTTCTCAAGGGTGATTGCACGCCGCATCGGCCCCTCAGAACTGCTGAGGGTCAGATATTACTCTGCGTAAACTTTTCGTAATACAGCTGAACGCCATCAAGTGCCTGATCCACCAGCCATTGTTGGATGGATTCGACCATCGGAGGGGGGCCGCACACGTACATATCCGCCGATCTGTCCCGCAATTCGGCCAGGTCGAAATGCTCGGTGAGGTAGCCGCGTTTGCCCGTCCACTCGGTTGAGGCGTCGCTCAACACTTCGGTGTAGCGAAAGTTCGGGATTTTCGCCGCGTAGGCGTGGATACGCGCCGCTTCACATAAATCTTCGGCGCCGCGCACGCCGTAGTACAGGTGCACAGGTTGTGTGCAGCCGTTGACGGCCAGCTCATCGAGCATGCCCAACAACGCCGACAACCCGGTGCCGCCCGCCACCAGTACCAACGGTTGGGTGACGTGCCGTAGATAAAACGCACCCAAGGGCGCCTCCATCAGCATTTCATCACCCACCTGGCAGCGTTCACGCAGGTAGTTGCTCATTACCCCATCGGGCAGCAGGCGCACCAGGAACTGCAATTGACTGCCCGGCCGGTTGGCGAAGGAGTAGGAGCGCCAGCTATCGGTGCCGGGCACCGACAGACGCGCGTATTGGCCCGGCAAAAAATCCAGTGGCTGGTCCAGTTGCACCTGCAAGATGGCGGTGCTGGTCGAGACCTGCTGCACCGCGCTCACCGTGCCGCGCACCTGCACGGGGCCTGGGGCGTTGCACAGGCTTGAATCGAAGTCGAAATAGAAGGTGGCGTCGGACTTCACCCGGGTCTGGCAACTGAGCATCTTGCGTTGTTGCAGGTCGAGGCTGGAGAGGGCTTCCTCGTCGACGTAGTCCTGGGTGTACTCGCCGGATTCGCAACGCCCCTGGCAGGTGCCGCACACGCCTTCGCGGCAATCGAGCGGGATCTTGATGCCGTTGCGCAGGGCCGCGTCCAACAGGATTTCCTGGGCGCCCACCGGGAAGAACAGGGTTTTGCCATCGGCAAAGCTGAAGGCCACTTTGTGATTCATTCACATAACTCCGTGGATAAGTATGAACCCCTTGTAGGAGCGAGCTTGCTCGCGAAAAACCTCAACGATGACGCCGTGCATCCTGGATGCTCGCGGTGTACTTGCGTTTTTCGCGAGCAAGCTCGCTCCTACAGGGCAATGCACCACCGTTACAGGTGGTAAAAATCCAGCACCGAGTTAATCGTGTCGTTGAGCAGCAAGGCGTGCTTGCGCATGATCAACCAGCTGTCGCCCGCAGGCTTGAGGCGGTACGTGGCATGCCCATAGAACTGCTCGGAGGTGGCCAGTCGATAGAACAGCGTGTGCCAGTTCAAACGCACCTCCAACGTGCCGTCGGCCTGCTCGGCAATGCGTACGTTATTGATCAGGTGCAAGGTGCGTGGCATCGGCGTGGCGGAGGCGGCCTTGCCGGTGCGCAGGCGGAACACGCGGTCTTCCAGGCCCGAACGGTTGGCGTAGTAGATCAACGACATCTCGCGCTTGGGGTCTTGGGTGTAGACGTGTTCGGAATCCCATTGCGGCAGGTGGAATTCACTCTGTGGGTCAAATAACTCCACGTAGGCGTCCCAGTCCTGGGCGTCGCACAGCTCGGACTTGCGGTAGAAGAACTGCTCGATCTGGTACTGCAATGGCGCATTCATCACTTCACCTCCCGCAATGTCAAAGCTCGCTGGTCCAAACCCTTGAGCAGGAATTGCTGCCAGTTGCGATGCTGGTTGACGTACAGGCCTTCATGGGTGAATTCGGTGCCGGTCATCGCCGGTTGGATGCCGATGGCCTCGCTGTTGGGCGTCGGCCCGGTCTCCCAGCGATGGCTGCCCCGTGAGATGTCGCTCCAGCGTTCCAGGCGGCCCTGAAAGCCGCGCTGGGCTTCACGGAATTCCACCAGGTCGTCGGGCGTGCCCATGCCGGAAACGTTGAAGAAGTCTTCGAACTGACGAATCCGGTTTTCGCGATCGGCGTCGGACTCACCCTTAACGCCCAGGCATTGGCTGATGATCTCAGTCTTGTTCCAGGCCACCGGGCGGATGATGCGCAACTGCGAGCTGATCTGGTCGAGGAAAAACAGGCTGGGGTAGATGTTCAGGTTGCGTAGGCGGTGCATCATCCACTCGGCCTTCTGCTGGCCGTGTTCTTGCACCAGGCGCGGCATGATGGTGGCGTAGCCGGAGCGTACGCTGGGGTTGGGCATATCGCTGAACAGCACGCTATGGCCGTTGTTGAAGGCGAACCAGCCGTCGTCGGTATTTGCGTCGCCGGCGCCGAGCTTGCTGTAGTCCAGCGTGGTGCTGGAACCTGCGCCGTTCTCGGTGTTGACCTGCTGGCGATGCTGCACGGTGGCCACGTAGTTGTAGTGCACGGTGCTGACGTGATAACCGTCCAGGCCGTTTTCGTTTTGCAGCTTCCAGTTGCCGTCGTAGGTGTAGGCGGACTTGCCCGGCAGCACCTCCAACTCACCGGTGGCCGATTGCGCGACCATCATGTCGAAGAACACTTTGGCGTCGCCCAGGAAGTCTTCCAGGCTGTTAGTGCCGTTCACGTCCAGGCTGATAAACACAAAGCCCTTATAGCTGTCGATGCGCGCTTTTTTCAGGCCGCGGGTGGCCTTGTCGAAACCTTCCGGGTATTCCCCCGGCGCCTTGACCTTTACCAGTCGGCCATCGCTCTTGTAGCACCAGGCGTGGAACGGGCAGGTGAAGGTGGACTGGTTACCCTTGCCCACGCGGGTGAGGGTGGTACCGCGATGCTGGCAGGCGTTGATCAACGCGTTGAGCCGGCCTTCGCCGTCACGGGTGATGATCATCGGCTGGCGCCCAGCGCGCATCGTCACGAAGTCGTGGTTATTGGCCAGTTCGCTTTCGTGGCAGGCGTAGATCCAGTTCTTCTCGAAGATCAGCTCCATCTTCAGGTCAAACAGCTCGGGCTCGGTGAACATGTCGCGGGCGATGCGGAACACTTCATCCGCCGGGCGAAAGTCCAGGCAGCTTTCGATAAAGGATTTCCATTGCTCGACGGTTCTTGCACCACTCATGGGAGGCACCTTTTGATCATGGCTAAACGGTGAGCCATTAAGCGGCTGCGATGCGGTGGCGGGCTATCCGCTTAATGGGGGAACGTAGGCCGCAAAGTTGGGCAGCAAATACCCATGGCGGTGCGCGCCGGTGACGGCATGCGCTACTGTGATGGCAGGCGATGGTCGCAAAACTCTGGGGTTTATCCACATAGTCGACTGTTGCTATCCACCCAGTGAGAACTGCACTGGCGTGGCCTGGAACTTGCTGTCGAGGTTCAACGACGCGCCGTCAGAGCGCGCAAACGCCTAACCGCCGTGGGTGCACCCTGATGACTAGTCAGACACGCGATATTCATATTCAACGCTTCGACCTGGAGGGCGCGTGCAGCTGGATGTCCGGCATCTGCGGGCCCCATCGCCTGGCGACGGCAACGCCCGAGCGCCTGCGCTTTCACCACAGCGCCAACGTGTTCAAATCTCGCGCCACCACCCTGGGCGTGATCGAGTACGGTACCGATGTGACCATCGACATCGAAGACGCCGAGCACTTCAGCAGCTACAGCTTGAGCCTGCCGTTGGTGGGCGAGCAGGAGCTGAGCAAGAACGGTGAGCGTCTTAGCTCCAACCGCGACCAGGGCGTGATCATTTCACCCAATGAGCATCAGGTGCTGGCGATTTCCGGTGACTGTCGCAAGTTACAGGTGGTGATCACCCGTGCGGCGATGAGCGAGTCGCTGGAAGGTTTGCTGCAACGGCCCATCGATGCACCGCTGCGCTTTGAGTCGGTGATGGATGCGGTGGACGGCGCCCCGGCTTCGTGGTGGCGCATGGCGCGTTACTTCATCGCCGAACTGGAATGCAGCAGCGAATTGTACGAACAGGCGGCGTTTACCCGCGACCTGGAAAGCTCATTGATCAAGGGCCTGATCCTGGCCCAACCAAATAACTACTCTGAAGAACTGCGCGACGTGCTGGGGGTGAAACTGCCGCACTACCTGATCCGCGCGCGGCAATTTATCCATGACAACGCCCGTGAAGCGCTGCACCTGGAAGACCTGGAAGCGGCGGCGGGCGTGTCGCGGTTCAAACTGTTCGATGCGTTTCGCAAGTACTTTGCACTCTCGCCCATGGCGTATCTGAAGAAGCATCGGTTGGGGGCGGTGCGCCAGGAGATTCTGGAGCAGGGCTCGATCCGCACCATCTCTGAAATCGCCCTGGGGTGGGGGTTTACGCATTTGGGGCGGTTTTCGGCGGAGTACCGCAAGCTGTTCGATGAGTCGCCCAGCCAGACATTGCAGCGCAAGCGCCTGCGCGTTACTTGAACCGGCTGGGGATCAAAATGTGGGAGCTGGCTTGCCTGCGATAGCGGTCGGCCAATCAATACGATGCCAACTGATCCAACGCCATCGCAGGCAAGCCAGCTCCCACATGGACTATGGGGTGCCTGGAAAATCTCAGATCAACTCTTCAACCAGTTGCAGGCAATGAGTCAGCCCCGGCGACTGATCATTCACCCGTCGGCTCAGAATGATCGGCGAGCTCGCCGTCGCCTCCACCACCGGCGTATAGCCAATATCCGCCCGATGCAGCACCTGCACCGACGCCGGCACCAGCGTCACACCCATGCCTGCACCCACCAGGCCAATAGCGGTCTGCAATTCGTTGGTCCATTGCGCCACCTTCACGCTCAAGCCATGGGCGTCGAACAGTGCGATCACATGGTCGGCATAACTGGGGCGCGGGTTGCCGGGGTAGAGCACAAAGGGTTCGGCGGCCAACTGGGCGAGGGTGGCCGGGGCGCCCAGCAACGGGTGACCGCTGGGCAGCACGGCCACCAGGCGGTCTTCCACCAATACACGCTGGACGATGGCCGGGTCGTCAATGCGAATACGCCCGAAGCCCACGTCAATGCGCCCGGCCTTGAGCGCTTCGACCTGCTGCAACGTCGTCATCTCCGACAAACCCAACTCCAGCTCCAGGGCCTCGTGAGTGCGCAGGCGCCGAATCAATTCCGGCAGCACGCCGTACAAGGTCGAGGGCGCAAAGCCGATGCCCAGCCAGGTTTTCTCGCCTTGGCCGATGCGCCGGGTGGTGTCGCAGACCTTGCCCAGTTGTTCGAGCAACACATTGGCATGCTCATAGAAAAACCTCCCGGCCTCTGTCAGCCGCAAGGGCCGGCTGCGTTCCAGCAGCACCACTCCGAGCTCATCCTCCAGTTGCTGGATCTGCCGGCTCAACGGCGGCTGGGCGATGTGCAAACGTTCGGCGGCGCGGGTGAAGTTGAGGGTCTCGCCCAACACCTGGAAGTAGCGCAGGTGACGCAGTTCCATATCGACTCCTTTCATACCTTAAGAGTATTGCACGAGACCAATTCTATATTGGAAGCCCGAAAAAATGCGGAACAGAATCGACGCAAATCTAAAAAGAACCCAACGGGTATTGCCATGCCGATTTGCGCCATCGAGTCGATCGAAACTGTCATCGTCGATCTGCCCACCATTCGCCCGCACAAGCTGGCGATGCACACGATGCAAAACCAGACCCTCGTTATCATCCGCCTGCGGTGTACCGACGGTATCGAAGGCATTGGTGAAGCCACCACTATCGGTGGCCTGAGTTACGGCAACGAGAGCCCCGACAGCATCAAGGTCAACATCGACCGCCACTTCGCGCCGCTGCTGATCGGCCAGGACGCGAGTAACGTCAATGCCGCCATGTTGCGCCTGGAGCGCAGTATTCGCGGCAACACCTTTGCCAAGTCCGGTATCGAAAGCGCCTTGCTCGACGCCCTCGGCAAACGCCTAGGGCTGCCGGTCAGCGAGTTGCTTGGCGGGCGTGTGCGGGACGCGTTGCCGGTGGCCTGGACCCTGGCCAGCGGTAATACCGAACAGGACATCAGCGAGGCCGAGAAGATGCTCGACCTGCGCCGTCACCGCCTCTTCAAATTGAAGATCGGCGCGGGCGAGGTCAATCGAGACCTGGCCCATGTGATCGCGATCAAAAAAGCCCTGGGTGAACGCGCCAGTGTGCGCGTCGACGTCAACCAAGCCTGGGATGAAGCCGTGGCCCTGCGGGCGTGCAAGGTGCTCGGTGACCACGGTATCGACCTGATCGAACAACCGATCTCACGCAATAACCGTGGTGGCATGGCCCGGCTCAACCTGTCGAGCCCGGCGCCGATCATGGCCGATGAGTCCATCGAATGTGTCGAAGACGCCTTCAACCTGGCGCGTGAAGGCGCGGCCACGGTGTTCGCCCTCAAGATCGCCAAGAACGGCGGCCCTCGCGCCGTATTGCGCACGGCGGCGATTGCCGAAGCGGCCGGCATCGGCCTGTACGGCGGCACCATGCTTGAAGGTGGCATTGGCACCCTGGCCTCGGCCCATGCCTTTCTCACGCTGGACACCCTGGCGTGGGGCACCGAACTGTTCGGCCCGCTGTTGCTCACTGAAGACATTCTTGCCGAGCCACCGGTGTACCGCGATTTCCAGCTGCATGTGCCCACTGCGCCGGGCCTGGGTCTGACGCTCGATGAAGAGCGCCTGGCGTTCTTTCGCCGTGACAAACACTAAGAGGCCTCTGCCATGTTGTTCCACGTAAAAATGACCGTGAACCTGCCCCTCGACATGCACCCCGAGCGCGCCGCCAGCCTCAAGGCCGAGGAAAAAGCCTTGGCGCAGCGCCTGCAAGAGGAGGGCAAATGGCGCCACCTGTGGCGCATCGCCGGGCATTACGCTAACTACAGCGTGTTCGATGTCGACAGCGTGCAGGACCTGCACGACCTGCTGATGCAACTGCCATTGTTCCCCTACATGGCCATCGAAGTGAATGCGCTGTGCCGCCATCCGTCGTCGATCCATACGGACGACCGCTGAGCCGGCTTGCACCTATAACTACAAGATGAGGAATGCACCATGTCCATCCGCCTGTCCCAGACTGCCCACGCCCAACAGTTTCTCGAAGAAGCCAGCGGTAACCTCAATGACGCGGGCAACCCACGCACCAAGGCGCTGATCTATCGGATCCTGCGCGACACCGTAAACATCATCGAAGACCTGGAAGTGACCCCGGAAGAGTTCTGGAAGGCGGTCAACTACCTCAATGAGCTGGGCAAAAACCAGGAGGCTGGCCTGCTCGCCGCCGGCTTGGGCCTGGAGCATTACCTGGACCTGTTGATGGACGCCGCCGACGAGCAGGCCGGCAAGTCGGGCGGCACGCCGCGCACCATCGAAGGCCCGTTGTACGTGGCCGGTGCGCCGCTGTCCAAGTACGAGGCACGGCTGGATGACGGCAAGGACGACGCGGTGCCGTTGTTCATGCGCGGGCAAGTGCGCGATACCGAGGGCAAGCCGTTGGCAGGGGCAATTGTGGATGTGTGGCAGGCCAACACGGGCGGGACCTATTCGTGGTTCGACCCGAATCAGTCTGAGTTCAACCTGCGCCGGCGCATCGAGACCGACGCCCAGGGCAACTATCGTTTTCGCAGCATCGTGCCTTCAGGCTACGGCTGCCCACCGAGCGGGCCGACGCAGCAGTTGCTCGACCAATTGGGGCGCCACGGGCAGCGGCCGGCGCATATCCACTTCTTCATCTCGGCGCCGGGGCACCGGCACCTGACCACGCAGATCAACCTGTCGGATGACCCGTACCTGCATGATGACTTTGCCTATGCCACCCGGGATGAGCTGATTGCCGAGATTCGCTTCAGCGACGACCCGCAACTGGCGCGGGAGTTTGGCGTGCAGGGGCGGTTTGCGCAGATTGATTTTGACTTTGAGTTGCAGGTGGCGGATGCGCCAATAGAGCAGCAGCGCATGCAGCGAGTCCGCGCCCTCGAAGACTGATCTGTGGGAGCTGGCTTGCCTGCGATAGCGGTGGAACATTTACCACCGCTATCGCAGGCAAGCCAGCTCCCACATTGTTTTTTTGGTGATTTAGTTATTTGCGCACGACCAGGTCCAACACCTCATCCCGGTCCTTGATCTTCTGCAGCACGATCTCCGAACGGATATCCATCACCCCCGCCGTGCGGTTCAGGTGGTTCACGATAAAGTCCGAAAAGTGCTTGAGATTGCGCGCCTGCACCCGCAGCACATAGTTGCTGGCGCCGGTGATCACATAGGCGCTCGCCACCTCCGGCCAGCCTTGCACCTTCTTGATGAACGTCTCATGCCAGTCCTCCACATCCTGGCGCAACGACAGGTGCACGATGGCTTCCAGCTCGATCCCCAACTGCTCGGCGTTCAATACCGCGCGGTAACCGCTGATGATTCCTTCGCTCTCCAACAGGCGCAAACGGCGCAGGCACGCCGACGGCGAAAGCGCGACTTTTTCCGCCAGTTCCTGGTTGCTGATGCGGCCATCCTGTTGCAGGAAATGCAGGAGGCGCAGGTCGGTGGCGTCGAGAATCATGCTTGGAAGATATCCGCGTATTTGGAGGTTAAATTCGAATTTCCTACAGCTTAAATAGCCGTTTACCCACCACTTTGCACGAAAATTCTCTAAAAGTTCGTTCATTATTTGGTCCATCCTCACTTATAAAAACCAGGACGACCCATGACCACTCGAAGCCATTGCCAAGCCCTCGACGCCCAGGACCCTTTGGCCCCCCTGCGTGTCCAGTTCGCCTTGCCCGAAGGGGTGATCTACCTCGACGGCAACTCCCTCGGCGCGCGCCCGGTGGCGGCGCTGGAACGGGCACAACAGGTGATCGCCGAGGAGTGGGGCAATGGCCTGATTCGTAGCTGGAACAGCGCCGGCTGGGCGGATTTGTCCCAGCGCCTGGGCAATCGCCTGGCGCCATTGATCGGTGCGCGTGACGGCGAGGTGGTGATTACCGATACCACCTCGATCAACCTGTTCAAAGTGCTCAGCGCCGCCTTGAGTGTGCAGCGCCAACGTACGCCGGCGCGTAAGGTCATCGTCAGTGAAGCGAGCAATTTCCCGACCGATTTATATATCGCCGAAGGCTTGGCCGAATTGCTGCAACAAGGCTATTCCCTGCGCCTGGTGAACAGCCCGGCCGAACTGCCCCAGGCCATTGATGCGGACGTGGCGGTGGTGATGCTCACCCACGTCAACTACAAGACCGGCTACATGTATGACATGGCGGCGCTGACCGCACTGAGCCACGAGTGCGGCGCGCTGAGCATCTGGGACCTGGCGCATTCGGCAGGCGCGGTGCCTGTCGACCTGCACCAGGCCAAGGCGGATTATGCGATTGGCTGCACCTACAAATACCTCAACGGCGGCCCGGGTTCCCAGGCGTTTGTGTGGGTCAACCCGGCGTTGGTGGATGTGGTGCGCCAGCCGTTGTCCGGATGGTTCGGGCATACCCGGCAGTTCGCCATGGAGTCCACCTACGCCCCCAGCGCCGGCATTGCCCGCTATCTGTGCGGTACCCAGCCGATCACCTCGTTGGCCATGGTGGAATGCGGCCTGGAGATCTTTGCCCAGACCGACATGGCCCGCCTGCGGACTAAATCCCTGGCGTTGACCGACCTGTTCATCGCATTGGTCGAAAGCCGCTGCGCCGCCCACGGCCTGGAACTGATCACTCCGCGTGAACACGCCCGGCGCGGCAGCCACGTCAGCTTTGAACACCCCGAAGGCTACGCGGTGATCCAGGCCTTGATCGCCCGAGGCGTGATCGGCGATTACCGTGAACCACGGATCATGCGCTTTGGCTTCACGCCGCTGTACACCAGCTTCACCGAGGTATGGGACGCCGTGGAAATCCTCGGTGAAATTCTCGACAACGCCACCTGGGACCAGCCGCAATTCAAAGTTCGCAACAGCGTCACCTGACAACAACACAAACCCACTGTAGGAGCGAGCTTGCTCGCGAAGATCGTCAACGATAACGCGCGAATGCTGAATGCACGCGGCGTTCTCAGGTTTTTCGCGAGCAAGCTCGCTCCTACAGAAAACAAGCGCTTCCTGTGCAATCACAATAATAAAGGGGCACACCAGTGACCACGCCAGACAACGGCTTTGCAGAGATTACCCACCGTGAACTGGGCCTGAGGCGCCAGCTCACTTCCGGCCAGATGAGCATGATCGCCATCGGTGGCGCCATCGGCACCGGGCTGTTCATGGGCAGCGCCTACGCCATCGGTTATGCCGGGCCGAGCGTGCTGGTGAGCTACGCCATCGGCGCGTTGATTACCTTGCTGCTGATGGGCTGCCTGGCGGAGATGACGGTGGCCCATTCCACCTCCGGCTCCTTTGGCGCTTACGCCGAGTTCTACATCAGCCCATTGGCCGGGTTCCTGGTGCGGTATGCCTACTGGGCGGCGATTGTGCTGGCGGTGGGCGCCGAGGTCACGGCGGTGGCGATGTACATGAAGTACTGGTTCGCCAACGTGCCGGAGTGGGTGTGGATCGTGTCGTTCTCCAGTGTGCTGATTGTGCTCAATGCGATCAGCGTGAAGACCTTCGGCAACTTCGAATACTGGTTCTCGACGATCAAGATCAGCGCCATTGTCGGTTTCATCATCCTGGCAGTGTATGTGGTGTTCGGCTCCGGCAACCCTGACTACGGCGTGCAGAACTACACGGCCCACGACGGCTTTTTCCCCCATGGCTTGAGTGGCATGTGGATCGCGGTGATCGTGTCGATCTTCAGCTACCTCAGCGTCGAGATGATCGCCGTGGCCGCCGGTGAAGCCGCCGACCCGGAGCAGGCAGTGAAGAAAGCCTTTCGCGCTACCATCGTGCGGTTGGTGGTGTTCTACCTGCTGACCCTGGCGCTGATGCTCGCCATCGTGCCCTGGAACCAGGCCGGCCAGGCCCAGAGCCCGTTTGTCACAGTGATGCAGACCATCGGCATACCCGGCGCCACTGGTGTGATGAATTTCGTGATCCTGATCGCGGCGCTGTCGGCCATGAACAGCCAGCTCTACATCACCACGCGCATGATGTTCAGCCTGTCGCGCGCCGGTTTTGCGCCCAAGTCCATGGGCGCGTTGAGCAAGAACGGCATCCCGCTGAATGCGCTGCTGCTGTCCAGTTCGGGCATTGCCCTGGCGACGTTGCTCAACGTGGTGTACCCGGAAAGCTCGTTCACCCTGATGATGGCGATCTCGATGTTTGGCGCGATCTTCACCTGGTTCATGATCTTCCTCACGCACCTGTTTTTCCGCCGCTATCGCAAGCGTCATGGCGGGGCGAAGTTGTCGTTCCAGTTGCGGTTTTTTCCCTACAGCACGTTGCTGGGGCTGGTGCTGATGGGGGCGGTGATGATCACCACCTATTTCACCGACGCATTCAAGATGACGCTGGTGTTTGGCGTGCCGTTCCTGCTGATTCTGTCGGCGGTCTACTACACCTTCTTCCACAAACGTACATCATCTGTAGGAGCGAGCTTGCTCGCGAAAAGCCCGAGAGCCCCACGTTAAACCAGATAGCTCGCGTTATCGTTGACGATCTTCGCGAGCAAGCTCGCTCCTACAGGTGGGCGGTGAGCGCAGCGAGTAAGGTGCTGGCGTAACCGGGCAATTGCTCGAACGAGCGTGCGCATAACAACAGTTTGCGGCAGGCCCATTCTTCTTGCAGGGGGTGGGCCTTGAAGCGGCGCGCAGGTGGCCAACGGTCCGAGGCGGCCTGAGGCACAATGCCCAGGCCGGCACCGCCGGCGACCATGCGAATCACCCCGTCAAAGCTATCGGCGCGGATACGTGTGTGCAGGCGAAAGCCTGCGTGCAAGGCTTGTTCCTCCAGGTATACCGCCAGCGCGCTGTTGGCTGCCAGGCTGACGTAATCGTATTGCAAGCTGTCGATAAACCCCGCAGCAGTCAGCGGATGGTCGAGGGGCGTGATCAGCACCAGTGGGTCGTCGCGAAACGCCAGGGTCTGCAAGCCGTGGGTGTCTACCGCATCGGAAATAATCCCCAGGTCGGCGGTGCCCTGGCGCAAGGCATGGGTAATGCGCAGGCTGGGCAACTCTTGCAGGTCGATATCGAGGTTGGGGTGTTTGCGCAGAAAATCTGCGAGCAGTTCCGGCAGGTATTCGCTGAGGGCGGTGGTGTTGCACAGCAAGCGTACCTGGCCTTTGACGCCGTTGGCGTATTCGGCCAGGTCTTGTTGCAGGTGGTCGGCCTGTTGCAACAGCAGGCGAGCATGCCGGGCCAGGGCTTTGCCCGCAGGTGTTGGGGTGACGCCACGGCGACCGCGCTCAAGAAACGCAATACCCAGTGAAGATTCCATTGCCCGGATGCGGGCGCTGGCGGCAGCCAGGGACAGGTGGCTGCGGGCCGCGCCGGCGGTGATATTGCCGGTGTCCAGGATGTGCAGGTAGAGGCGCAGGTCGATCAGGTCAAAGTGCATGAAGTATCCCAGTGACTGGAGGGGCCTCATCGCAGGCAAGCCAGCCACATTTGAATGTATTCACAATTCAAGGTGTGGGAGCTGGCTTGCCTGCGATAGCGGTATCAGCCTCACACAAAACAAGAGGCTGCCTCAGTATATGGCGAATTTTCAGCCTCTCTCCAGCCCTGCACAATCGGCGCATGAATACCTTCCTAGCGTTCTACCAAAACCTCGGCCCCGCCCTCACAGCGCTGGTCATCACCACCTTCCTGCTGGCCGGTACGGTCAAGGGCGTCATCGGCCTGGGGCTGCCCACCGTGGCCATGGGCATGCTTGGCCTGGCTATGTTGCCCGCGCAGGCTGCGGCATTGCTGATCATTCCTTCGACGGTGACCAACCTCTGGCAACTCACCTGTGGCGGCCACTTGGGTGCCTTGCTCAAACGCCTGTGGCCGATGCTGTTGCTGATTTTCCTCGGCACCGGGCTGGGCACTTTGTGGCTAGGGATGGGCAGTGGGCCTTGGGTGGTGCGTGCCTTGGGCGCGGCGTTACTGGCGTATGCCTTGAGCGGGTTATTCCTGCCGACCTTCAGGGTCGCGCCCCGTACCGAGCGTTGGCTGGGGCCTTTGTGCGGTGTGGTCACCGGCATCATCACCTCGGCCACCGGTGTCTTCGTGATCCCTGCGGTACCGTATCTGCAAGCATTGGGCTTGAGCCGTGATCAGTTGGTGCAGGCGCTGGGGCTGTCATTCACCGTGTCGACACTGGCGCTGGCCGCCGGGCTGGCTTGGCGTGGTGCGTTGGGCGGCGCTGAAGTCGGTGCGTCGGTGTTGGCGCTGTTGCCGGCCTTGCTGGGGATGTGGCTGGGCCAGGTGGTGCGTGGGCGCATCAGTGCTTTGTGGTTCAAACGTGGATTTTTCACCGGCATGGCGTTGTTGGGAGGCCATTTGTTGCTGGCTGGTTAATAATGACCGGGCATTTGTCAGCCGCTTAATGAAGGACTGCCCGTGAAAGCCCGATCTGATGAGCTACAGATTTTTGTCAGCGTGATCGAGTGCGGCTCGATTTCCGCCGCCGCCGAAAAAGTCGGGCAAACGCCATCGGCGGTCAGCCGCACGTTGTCGCGCCTGGAAGCCAAGCTCGACACCACCTTGATCAACCGCACCACGCGGCGCATGGACCTGACCGAAGAGGGCAAGTACTTCTTCGAACAGGCCAAGGTGATCCTGGCGCAAATGGACGAGCTGGAAGAGCGCCTGTCCTCGCGCCAGAAAAAACCGGCCGGGCGCCTGCGTATCAACGTCGCCGTGCCGTTCATGCTGCATGGGATCGTGCCGTACATCGCCGAGTTTCGCAGCCTCTACCCCGATATCCAGCTGGAGCTCAACAGCGATGATTTGATCATCGACCTGCTGGAGCAAAGCACCGACATCGCCATTCGCATTGGCGCCCTGGCCGACTCGACCCTGCATGCGCGCTTTCTGGGCAGCACGCCGCTGCATGTCCTGGCCAGCCCCGACTACCTCAAGCAGTACGGCACGCCGACGACCGTTGCCGAGTTGGCTGATCACACCTTGCTAGGCTTCACCCACACCGAAACCCTCAACCACTGGCCGCTGCGCCATGGCGAAGGTGACCGCTGGCTGATCCAGCCCGGCGTCAGCGCCTCCAGTGGTGAAACCTTGCGGCAGTTGGCGCTGGAAGGGCAGGGCATTGCTTGCCTGTCCAATTTCATGACGGTGCACGACCTTGAAGCCGGGCGCCTGGTGCCGTTGCTGGAGTCGTTCAACAGTGGCTATCGCCAGCCGATCCACGCGGTGTTCTACCGCAACTCGCAATTGGCGTTGCGCATCCAGTGCTTCTTGGACTTTATTCAGGCCAAGCTGGCGCGATATGCGAGCTGATTCGTGACCTGAGCGCAAGAGTGAATTGGGCCGCACGGGCTTATTCAGGCAGCAGTGGGGCTGGATACTGGGCGCATTACTTACCCAGTCAGGAGCAACCTCCATGAATGTCTTCGTTACCGGCGCCGCAGGGTTTATCGGCGGTTCGATCGCTACCGGCCTGGTCAAGGCCGGCCACCACGTCACTGGCTTGGTGCGCAGCGCCGAGCAAGCTGCCGAAATGACCGCCCTGGGCATCACGCCCGTGATTGGCACCCTCGATGACGCCGTTGTATTGATCGAGCAAGCGCATAAAGCCGATGCGGTAATCAATGCCGCCAGCAGCGATCACCGCGCCGCCGTGGAAGTCTTGTTGGCAGCCTTGAAAGGTTCGAGCAAGCCGTTCCTGCACACAAGCGGTTCGAGCATCGTGGGCGATGCCTCAGGCGGCAAAGCCAGCGATGTCATCTACTTCGAAGACAACCTGCCTGAGCCGACCGTCGACAAGGCCGCCCGCGTGGCCATCGACAACCTGATCCTTGCGGCTGCCAACGACGGCGTGAATTCGGCGGTGATCTGCAACACCCTGATTTACGGCCACAGCCTGGGCGTAAAGCGTGACAGCGTGCAATTGCCGCGTTTGCTCAAGCAGGCACGCAAAAGCGGGGTGGTGCGCCATGTGGGCCCTGGGCAGAACATTTGGTCCAACGTGCATATTGAAGACGTGGTGGCCTTGTATCTGCTGGCGTTGACCAAGAACGTACCGGGCACTTTCTATTTTGTGGAAAGCAGCGAAGCGGCGTTTATCGACATGACCACGGCGATTGCCCAAGCCCTGGACCTGGGCAAGCCACAAGACTGGCCATTGGCCGAGGCTGAGGCCGAGTGGGGCTATGAAATGGCCAATTACGGGTTGGGCTCCAATAGCCGAGTACGTGGCAAGCACGCCCGTGAATTGTTGGGGTGGGCGCCTCAGCGCACGTCGGTGGTGGAGTGGATTCGCGACGAGATGGTGTGATGTTCGCTTAGCACCGCGGTGCGGCCATCGCAGGCAAGCCAGCTCCCACATTGTTCAGGTGTGAACCCTGTCAAATGTGGGAGCTGGCTTGCCTGCGATAGGGGCGACTCGGTGCATCGGACCAGACACTTCACTAGCCCCACCCGCCGCAATTTCGTACCATTCCCCGCCTTATTCCCCGCAATTCCCTGGTACTCCATGAACCTCACCCGTCTGCGCGCCGACGCCCTGGCCGGCCTCACCACGTCTTTTGCCTTGCTGCCCGAATGCATCGCCTTTGCGCTGGTGGCCCATCTCAACCCGCTGATGGGCCTTTACGGCGCTTTCATCATTTGCACCCTCACCGCGTTGTTCGGCGGCCGGCCCGGCATGGTGTCCGGTGCGGCAGGCTCGATGGCAGTGGTGATCGTCGCGTTGGTGGTGCAACACGGCGTGGAGTATTTGCTGGCGACGGTGTTGCTCGGCGGGTTGATCATGGTCACTTTCGGCCTGCTGCGCCTGGGCAAGCTGGTGCGCATGGTGCCGCATTCGGTGATGCTCGGCTTCGTCAACGGCCTGGCGATCATCATTGCGCTGGCGCAACTGGAGCATTTCAAGAGCGGCGAAACCTGGCTCAGCGGCACGCCGCTGTACGTGATGGCCGGGCTGGTGGTGGCAACCATGGCCATTGTGTACCTGTTGCCGCGCCTGACCCGTGCCGTACCGCCCGCGCTGGTGGCGATTCTGAGTGTTGGCGTGGCGGTGTACCTGCTCGGTTTGCCGACCCGTACATTGGGGGATATGGCGCACATCGCCGGTGGCTTGCCGACCTTCGCCCTACCGCAGATCCCCTGGACCCTGGAAACCCTCGGCATCATCGCGCCGTACGCGTTTTTGATGGCGATGGTCGGCCTGTTGGAAACCCTGCTGACCCTCAACCTCACCGACGAAATCACCGAGACCCGTGGTTATCCCGACCGCGAAAGCGTGGCCCTGGGCGCGGCGAATATGGTTTCGGGCCTGTTCGGCGGCATGGGCGGTTGCGCGATGATCGGGCAAACCGTGATCAACCTCAGCTCCGGCGGGCGTGGGCGTTTCTCCGGGGTGTTTGCCGGGGTGATGATTCTGTTGTTCATTCTGTTTCTGTCGCCACTGATCGAGCGGATCCCGCTGGCGGCGTTGGTGGGTGTGATGTTCGTGGTGTCGCAACAGACCTTCGCCTGGGCGTCGCTGCGGGTGATCAACAAGGTGCCGCTCAATGATGTGCTGGTGATCATGGCGGTGACGATCATTACCGTGTTCACCGACCTTGCCACCGCCGTGCTGTGCGGTATCGTCATCGCCGCGCTGAACTTCGCCTGGCAGCAGGCGCGGGAACTGTACGCCGATGAACACCTGGAGGCCGACGGCAGCAAGCTCTATCGGCTGCACGGTACGTTGTTCTTCGCCTCGACCACGCCGTTCTTGAATCAGTTCGACCCAGCCAACGACCCGGCCCAGGTCACGCTGGATTGCCGTCACCTGAGCTTTGTCGACTATTCGGCGATTGCCGCGTTGATGACCCTGCGCGAGCGCTACACCAAGGCCGGCAAGCACCTGCGGGTGCTGCATTTATCCGAGCGCTGCAAAAAACTGCTCAAGCGCGCCAAGGTTCACCACGAGTAGGAGCGAGGTCGTTATTACGAGGGGGCGAGGTCGTTATTACGGGCCGACCAGGTCTTCCAGCTCCTGGGCGCGGGTCTGGGTCATGTCCAGCACGCAGCCTGTGCCATTGACCTGATCAATCGTGCCGCCAGTGGCACTGCCGGCGAAGGCGCAATTGGCGTCGCGGTATTTGATCCACAGGCGCTGCACGTCTTGCAGTTGCTGTTTGCGCGCGCCTTCCTGGGCGGCGAGGGCGGTCTTGTAGGCGCGGTTCAGGCGGTCGTCCTGCACCTTGGTTTGCTTGGCGTTGCAATTGACCATGTCTGCGGTGGTATTGGCGCTGTCCATGCATGTTTTCAAGGCCGCGTTGTCGGCGGCATAAGCGCTGCCGCACAAGAGCAAGACGCTGGCGGCAATTGTGGTGCGAATCATGAGCGGTTTCCTGGGCAGTGGATGCGCAGTCTATGACTCAAGGGCGGCGTTTGAGTTTCCGCCTTCTCTGATCTTCATGTAAGAACACCCCCCGAATTTTCATCCGCCACCGTCGGGCATGTCCCCCAGCGACAGCGCTTATCCGTGGACGAAAATTACTTTCATAAAAATTGAAAATGCTCCTCGGGAATGATTTATGAGTTTCACAACCAATTCGACGTGACCCTTTCCGAGGAGTACCGCATGGCCGCATTACCGGGCTTCGGGCTGTTGGCATACGCTGCCATCGCCATCATTGCATTGATCGTGCTGATTGCACGCTACCGACTCAACCCCTTTATCGTGATTACCCTGGTGTCCATCGGCCTGGCGCTGATGGCCGGGATGCCAGCGGACACCATCATGGGTTCGTACGAGGCGGGTGTCGGCAAGACCCTGGGGCATATCGCCCTGGTGGTGGCGCTGGGCACCATGCTCGGCAAGATGATGGCCGAGTCCGGTGGTGCCGAGCAGGTCGCGCGCACGCTGATCAACCGCTTCGGTGAGCGCAATGCCCACTGGGCGATGGTGTGCATTGCGTTCCTGGTGGGGCTGCCGCTGTTTTTCGAAGTCGGCTTTGTGTTGCTGGTGCCGATTGCCTTTACCGTGGCGCGGCGCGTGGGCGTGTCGATTCTGATGGTCGGGCTGCCGATGGTCGCTGGCCTGTCGGTGGTGCATGCGTTGGTGCCGCCGCACCCGGCGGCGATGATGGCGGTGCTGGCCTATAACGCCTCGGTCGGGCAGACGGTGCTGTATGCGATCCTGATTGGCATCCCCACGGCGATCATTGCCGGGCCCGTCTATGCAAAGTTCATCGTGCCGCACATTCATTTGCCAGCGGAAAACCCGCTGGAGCGCCAGTTTATCGAGCGTGAACCGCGTACGCGCCTGCCCAGTTTTGCACTGACCATGGGCACTATCCTGTTGCCGGTGGTGTTGATGATGATCGGCGGCTGGGCCAACGTGATTTCCACGCCGGGCAGCGGTTTCAACCAGTTCCTGTTGTTTATCGGCAACTCGGTGATCGCCCTGTTGGTAGCGACCCTGGTGAGCTTCTGGACCTTGGGCCTGGCCCAGGGCTTTAACCGTGAGTCGATCCTCAAGTTCACCAACGAATGCCTGGCGCCGACCGCCAGCATCACCTTGCTGGTGGGGGCGGGCGGCGGGTTGAACCGCATCTTGGTGGATGCCGGGGTCACCCATGAAATCCTCGGCCTGGCCCATGCGTTTCAGTTGTCGCCGCTGGTGATGGGCTGGCTGTTCGCCGCGTTGATGCGCGTCGCCACCGGCTCGGCCACGGTGGCCATGACCACTGCGTCCGGGGTGGTCGCGCCGGTCGCCTTGGGCCTGGGTTATCCACACCCTGAGTTGCTGGTGCTGGCGACCGGTGCGGGTTCGGTAATCTTTTCCCACGTGAACGACGGCGGCTTCTGGCTGATCAAGGAATACTTCAATATGACAGTGATCCAGACCTTCAAGACCTGGACCGTACTGGAGACCCTGATTTCGCTGGTCGCCTTCGGCCTGACCTACGGCCTGTCCCTTGTTTTATGAGCCTGTAACCCGGAGCCCCCATGGACATCCTCTATCAGATCCGCGCCCGCCAGGACGCTTTCAGTGCCGGCGAAGGGCGTATCGCCAAGCTGATGCTCGAGGATGTGGGCTTTGCCGCCTCCGCCAGCCTGGAGGAACTGTCTGCGCGGGCCGAGGTGAGTACCGCCACCTTGTCACGCTTTGCCCGCAGCGTGGGCTGCCGTGACTTGCGCGATTTGCGCCTGCAATTGGCCCAGGCCAGTGGTGTGGGCAGCCGCTTCCTCGACCCGGCGGGCAAGCCAGAACAGTCAGCGTTTCATCGGCAGATCCTGGGGGACATCGAGGCGACGTTACGTCAGCACCTGTCGGGCTTCAACCAGCGCAGCTTTGGCGATGCGGTCAAACTGTTGGGCAAGGCGCGGATGATCCATGCGTTCGGCATGGGCGGGCCGTCGAGCCTGTGCAGCGATGAGTTGCAGGTGCGCCTGGTGAGGCTGGGCTATCCGATTGCCGCCAGCCATGACCCGGTGATGATGCGTGTCACGGCGGCGACCCTGGGGCCCGAACATGCCGTCATTGTCTGCTCGCTCACGGGCCTGACCCCCGAGTTATTGGAAGTGGTGACGCTGGCGCGCAACTACGACGCGCGGATCATTGCCATCACCCTTGCCGATTCGCCCCTGGCGCAATTGGCGGATGTCGTGCTGCCGCTGCAATCGGCGGAAACCAGTTTTATCTACAAGCCCACTGCGGCGCGCTACGGCATGCTGCTGGCTATCGACCTGCTCGCCACCGAGCTGGCGCTGGCCCTGCCGGACGACAACCAGGAACGCCTGCGCCGGATCAAACTGGCCCTCGACGATTACCGCGGCGGCCCTGGCAGCCTGCCGCTTGGAGACTGATATGAAGTACGACACGCTGATTCGCCAGGCGCTGGTCATCGATGGCAGTAACACCCCAGGGTATGTCGCTGATGTGGGGGTGCACGCAGGGCGCATCCGCACGATTGGCGACTTGTCCACAGCCCGGGCCGAGCACGTCATCGACGCCCATGGCCGAGTATTGGCGCCGGGCTTTATCGACGTGCACACCCACGATGACACGGTGGTAATCCGCCAGCCGCAGATGCTGCCCAAGCTCAGCCAGGGCGTGACCACGGTGATTGTCGGCAACTGTGGCATCAGCGCCGCGCCGGTCAGTTTGCGCAGCGACCCGCCAGACCCGATGAACTTGCTGGGCACCCGCGAGGCGTTCTCTTATCCACGGTTTGCCGATTACCGCGCCGCGGTGCAACGCGCCTGCCCGGCGGTGAACGTCGCCGCGTTGATCGGCCACACGGCGCTGCGCAGCAACCATATGGACGACCTGCACCGCACAGCCACATCCTATGAAATCGCGGCCATGCGCGTGCAGTTACAGGAGAGCCTGGAGGCCGGTGCCCTGGGTTTATCCACAGGCCTGGCCTACGCCAGCGCGTTCAGCGCCGAGACCGATGAGGTGCTGCAACTGACCCAAGAGCTGACGGCCTACGGCGCGGTGTACACCACCCACCTGCGCAGCGAGTTCGAACCGGTGCTGGAGGCGATGGATGAAGCGTTTTTGATCGGCCGCGAGGCGAGGGTGCCGGTGATCATTTCCCACCTTAAATGCGCCGGAGCCGGTAATTGGGGGCGCAGCCCGCAGCTGTTGGCGGCCCTGGAAGCGGCGGCAAAAGATCATCCGGTGGGCTGCGATTGCTACCCCTATGCCGCCAGCTCATCGACCCTGGACCTCAAGCAAGTGACCGACGCGTTTCGCATCACTATCACCTGGTCCACACCGCACCCGGACATGGGCGGGCGCGATTTGCAGGACATCGCCGCCGAGTGGGGCGTTTCACTGATGGATGCCGCCCGCCGTTTGCAACCTGCGGGCGCGGTGTACTACGGCATGGATGAGGCAGATGTACGGCGCATTCTTGCGCACCCGTTGTCGATGGTCGGGTCGGATGGGTTGCCCGAAGACCCGTTTCCTCACCCGCGCTTGTGGGGCGCCTTCCCACGGGTGCTGGGGCATTTCAGCCGGGATGTCGGCTTGTTCCCGCTGCACACCGCGGTGCACAAGATGACCGGCTTGTCGGCGGCGCGCTTTGGGCTGGCCGAGCGTGGTGAGATCCGTGAAGGACATTGGGCCGACCTGGTGTTATTTGACCCACTGCGGGTGCGGGATGTGGCCGATTTCAAGGCACCCCAGCGCGCCGCTGAAGGGATTGAGGGAGTGTGGGTCAATGGCGTATTGAGCTATCGCGAGGGGCAGGCCAACGGTGAGAGAGCAGGCCGGTTCCTGGCGCGAAACGGGGATTTGCGTGGCGGGTTTTCGTCTCTATAGTTGGGGTTCTTTTAGATGGAGCTGTTGCCATGCACTTAGGAAAAGTCACCCCCATCCTGCGGATGTTCGACGAGGCCAAGGCGTTGGAGTTCTACGTCGATTTTCTGGGGTTCAAGGTTGATTGGCAGCATCGCTTCGAGGCGAATTTTCCGTTGTACCTGCAAGTGTCGCTGGGGGAGTGTGTGCTGCATTTGTCCGAGCATCATGGCGATGCTTCGCCAGGGGCGGCCGTGAGGATCCAGGCCCAAGGGGTCGACGTGTATCAGCAGCAGTTGCTGGGCAAAGCGTACCGTTATGCCAAGCCAGGGGTTGAAGATACGCCCTGGGGGACGCGGGAAATGAGCATCCGCGATCCGTTTGGGAATCGGTTGGTGTTTGTTGAGGACAGCGAGGGCTGAGTGGCAAATTGCGGGCAATAAAAAACCGCCTTAGTAGGACGGTTTTTTTGCAAACCCAGTTAGTGGCTGGGGTTGCGGCTTCACAGGAGCACTGACGTGGTACCGATACTACTGTTGCTTTAGGGCTTTATGCAACACTCGACGACAAGTGGTTTTCCACCGCAGTACACATCTTTTTTATTAGTTAAATCTGCAAAAAGCAGCAACAACTTTTAAGGCGAACTGAGGGGGTGTTTGTCACACCTTGGCGCAGAGTGCTGAGCTAGTATCGCTCTCGTTCTGGGTACATCGTGAAGTAGGTTGACTGGGTTAGCGCGCAAATTTTGGACCGACCGCCACGGGCTAGTAATCCGTGCCGGATTCATGCGGGAGGACCATAAACCCAGCCGCCTCACAGGAGCACTGACGTGCATCCAAAGGCTCACATGTTCCGGTAAGTGCGCTGGAGGTAAGGCCCAACTCACGGAGGGCCGAGTATGTCTAAGTTTGCACGACGTACATGGAGCCTCGTAGTGAACTGCCTACGTGCTTATCACGTATGGACGTTTCTGCGGGACAGCTTCGATGACCGTTAAGGTCTGAAAAGTTGGAGCCGCCTCGGTTCAGGCCGAGGCGGCTTTTTTGGTTTTTAAACCCGGAAATGACTGACCATCTGCTGCAACTGGCTGCCCAACCGTGCCAGTTCCACACTCGACTTGGCCGTCTCATCACTGGCAGTCGCGGTCTGCTCGGACACATCACGCACGTTCACGATACTGCGGCTGATCTCTTCCGCCACGGCGCTTTGCTGTTCGGCGGCCGCGGCAATCTGCTGGTTCATCGACTGGATATTCGACACGGTGCGGGTGATGTTTTCCAAGGATACCCCGGCCTTGCGCGTCAGTTCGACGCTGCTGTCGGTCAGGCTGCGGCTGTTGTTCATCACGCTGGCAACTTGTTGGGTGCCGTTCTGCAAGCCTGCCACCAGGCCTTCGATTTCCTCGGTGGATTTCTGTGTACGCTGGGCCAGGCCGCGTACTTCGTCGGCGACCACGGCAAAGCCTCGGCCGGCTTCACCGGCACGCGCAGCTTCAATGGCGGCGTTGAGGGCCAGCAGGTTGGTCTGTTCGGCCACGGCCTTGATCACGTCCATCACGCTGCCGATCTTGTTGCTCTCTTGTTGCAGGTGCGTCATGGCATCGGTGGAGCGCGCCACTTCGGCCGCCAGGCGTTCGATCTGGGCGATGGCTTCAGCCACCACTTTATCGCCTTCGCGGGCTTGGCCGTCGGCGTCGGAAGCGGCTTGGGACGCTTGCTCGGCATTGCGTGCAACTTCCTGCACAGTGGCAGTCATTTCATGCATCGCGGTGGCGACCTGATCGGTCTCGATCTTCTGGCTGTTCACACCGGCGCTGGTTTGCTCGGTCACGGCTGACAACTCTTCGGCGGCGCTGGCGATCTGAGTGACGCCGTCGCGAATGCCGCTGATCAGCTCGCGCAAAGTGGTGCCCATGCGCTGGATGCCTTGCTGCAACACGCCCAACTCATCACGACGGGTCACCTGGATGTTGTGGCTCAGGTCGCCCGAAGCGATGCGTTCCACCACGGCCAGCGTCTCCTGAATTGGACGGGTGATCTGGCGCGTGATCACCCACGCGGCAATCACGCCGACCAACAGGGCCAGCAAGGTGCTGATCAACTGCAGGCTGCGGGCCTGGGTGCTTTCAGCGTCGCGACGTTCCAGTTGGATGTCGTACAGCTTGTCGCTGATCGTCACGATATCGGCGCCCTGGGTGGTCATTTCGGCACGGGCGGTGATGATATTGGCGTTGGCCGCTTTGTAGCTCTGTACTGCACTGCGATAAGCAACGAGGGCGGTTTCCAGTGCGGACAATGCGCTTTGCTGTCCAGTACCGAATGCAACGCTGAGGCCTTTCAAACCGGCGACAGCTTTTTCCAGCTGTGTAGCCGCGCGCGCTTCGGTTTCTGCGTTGGGGCTATTGGTATAGCCGCGCACTTCGTAGCGAGCCTGCAGGAATTCGTTCTTGGCCTGGGTCACGGCCACAAACTGCGTGAAGCGTTCCGGGCTGTCGGGTGACTGCTGCACGCTGGTTTCCAGCGCATTGATTTGGGCGTTGGCGATGTCGGCCTTGGCGCCCATGACATCGCGCGCAGCGTTACCATTGCGGTAGGCCTCGCGCATTTTGTTCAGGGACTGGCGGTAAGCGGTAATGACGGCTTTCTGCTCATTGAGCAGTTTGAGGTTTTCCGGGCTCTTGAAGCTGTCCAGCAGCTTCTGTTGCTGGGCGGCGAAGGCATCGAGACTGGTCTGCACGTTCTGCGCCACGGCTTCGTCACCGTTGGCCAGCATGTATTGCAAGCGCACGATACGCAGCTTGGTCAACGAGGCGTTGAGCTGGGTGATGTCGCTCATCCAATTGCTACGGTCGATCAAGCCGCCCAGGCTGGTCCAGCCCGTGAGTGCGAGGACTGAAGTGAGGACCAATACCAGGCCGAAGCCCAGGCCGAGTTTGAGATTGACACTGATGTTACCGAACCAGCTGTTCATCGAAAGCTCCTTGAAGAGTGATGTCTGTCTGCTGGACGGTGTGTTTTTGTTTGAGCCAGCCAAGATGTGTAGGGCTGTATCGGCGGGAAAGGATGATTCTGAAATACTTTTATTGGTCGTCGACGAAGGGGCGCTGGCGCGCTACGGCAAAGCCGGGGTGGGGCTGATCACGGCCCGCTCATGTGTGCTAGTCTGCGGGCCCTTTTAGTTCTGGGCGGCGCGGGAAACCGTGGCGTCCTACAGCGGAGCCTCTTCATGTCCGAAGTTAATCTGTCCACCGACGAAACCCGCGTCAGCTACGGTATCGGCCGTCAGTTGGGCGACCAACTGCGCGACAACCCGCCACCGGGCGTCAGCCTGGACGCGATCCTGGCCGGCCTGACCGACGCGTTCGCAGGCAAGCCTAGCCGTGTTGACCAAGAGCAAATGGCGGCCAGCTTCAAAGTGATCCGTGAAATCATGCAAGCCGAAGCCGCTGCCAAGGCTGAAGCTGCAGCAGGCGCTGGCCTGGCTTTCCTGGCGGAAAACGCCAAGCGTGAGGGCATCACCACCCTGGCTTCCGGCCTGCAATTTGAAGTGCTGACGGCCGGTACCGGCGCCAAGCCGACCCGTGAAGACCAAGTGCGTACTCACTACCACGGCACCCTGATCGACGGCACTGTGTTCGACAGCTCCTACGAGCGCGGCCAGCCTGCAGAATTCCCGGTTGGCGGCGTGATCGCCGGCTGGACCGAAGCCCTGCAACTGATGAATGCCGGCAGCAAATGGCGCCTGTATGTGCCGAGCGAATTGGCTTACGGCGCTCAAGGCGTTGGCAGCATCCCGCCGCACAGCGTTCTGGTGTTCGACGTCGAGCTGCTCGACGTTCTGTAAAACCTGCTGGTTACCTGTTGGGACGAACGCGTTCGCCCCAACAGGCATTTGCCAGTTTCTTCATGGATGGAACTTGCCATTGAGCTCCGTCGCCGGGCGCAACGCTCGTGCATAGCAGAACAGAAACAGATTCCTCACCACTTCCTTCAACACCCCAGGCTCACTGGAACTCAGGCCGTTTACGTCCAGATCGCCCTGGTCCTGCAGCTCGTTCAGCGCTTCTTCTTCAAGCACCGCACAGACTTCACCGGTTTCGCGATGCAGGATTCGCAGGTAAGGGTGTGGACGATCCAGCCAGGCATCTATCAAATAAGTCATGGTCGTTCTCCTTGATGGGTTTCAATGAGAATAATTCTTATTCTTAGAATAGCAAGCGTCTATTGGCAGTTTCTGTTTTTTTCTGTGTGGGTATTGCGTTCGATCAACGCAGAGGGCAAAACGCCACCCCGCGGCGGGCGCGGGATGGATGCAGCGGATTCAGACCTTGCGCACGAACTCGGACTTGAGCTTCATCGGGCCGATACCGTCGATCTTGCAATCGATATCGTGGTCGCCGTCGCACAGGCGGATGTTCTTGACCTTGGTGCCGACTTTGACCACCAGGGAAGTGCCCTTGACCTTGAGGTCCTTGATCACGGTGATGGTGTCGCCGTCCTGCAGGACGTTGCCCACAGAGTCTTTCTTCACGGTTTCATCGCCAACCACTTCGGCCTCGCCAGTGGCGGACCATTCATGGGCGCATTCCGGGCAGATCAGCTGGGCGCCGTCTTCGTAGGTGTATTCGGAATTGCATTTGGGGCAGGGAGGCAACGTGCTCACTAAAGCTCCTAGAAAGTCAGGGATGGCTAAAAGTCGCACATTATATAGGGTTTTAAACGCGGGTGGGGTTGGACTCGTCCTAATGTGGGAGCTGGCTTGCCTGCGATAGCGGCAGTGAATTCACTACAGTCATCGCAGGCAAGCCAGCTCCCACATTAAAAAGTGCTAGATCAGTGAGTACGGGCGACCGCAAACTCACTCAGCTCAACCAAGGCATCCCGGTATTCGCTGGCCGGCAGCGCTTCCAAGCATGTGATCGCCCGCGCCACGTAGTCACGCGCCAGTTGCGCGGTGTACTCCAGGGAACCCGAGGCTTCCACAGCGGCACGGATGGCTTCCAGGTCTTCGATCCCGCCTTTCTGGATCGCCTTGCGCACCAGGGCAGCCTGTTCCGGCGTGCCTTCGCGCATGGTGTAGATCAGCGGCAAGGTCGGCTTGCCCTCGGCCAGGTCGTCACCGACGTTCTTGCCCAGGGTTTCGGCGTCGCCCTTGTAATCGAGCAGGTCATCCACCAGTTGGAACGCCACGCCCAGGTGATCACCGAACGTGCGCAGCGCCTCGGCCTGTTCGGCGGTGGCGCCACACAGCGCGGCGGCGCTGTGGGTCGAGGCTTCGAAGAGCATCGCGGTTTTGCCGCGAATCACTTCCATATAGGTTTCTTCGGTGGTGCTGGCGTCGCGGACTTTGGACAGCTGCAACACTTCGCCTTCGGCGATGATGCGTGTGGCCTGTGAAAGAATCTTCATCACAGGCATCGAGCCCAGCTCGACCATCATTTCGAACGAACGCGAATACAGGAAGTCGCCCACCAACACGCTGGGCGCATTGCCCCACATGGCGTTTGCGGTCTCGCGACCACGGCGCATGCCGGACATGTCGACCACGTCGTCATGCAGCAGGGTGGCGGTGTGCAGGAATTCGATGGTGGCGGCCAGCAGGCGCAGGTCATCGCCTTGACGGCCCAGGGCCTTGCCACACAGCAACACTAATAAAGGACGCAGGCGTTTGCCGCCCGCCGACGTAATGTAGTCGCCAATTTTGGAGACCAGCGGCACTTTAGACGTCAGCTGCTGCTTGATGATGCCGTCGACGGCGCTAAAATCGTCCGCGACCGCGCGGTAGAAAGCTTGGGGTTGCATCAGCGACAGTCGCTCCAGAAGGGTTGCGCGGCATGCTAGGACCCTCACCCCGCAGTGTCAAGGCGCGATAGACGGCCCCTTGCAAGCCTCCCATAGCTTGCGTACAATCGCGCACCCTGAACTTCCTGGGCAGCACCTGCCTTACGCAATTGCATTCGGGACGTCCATCCCATGCAGCCATGCCAGCCAATACCTCTTCTTATAAAGCGCTGGGTGAGCAGGATTATCGGAGAAATACCATGTCGTACGCAGTAATTGTTACTGGTGGCAAGCAATACAAAGTCGCCCCAGGTGAATACCTGAAGATCGAGAAACTGGAAGTCGCTACTGGCGAATCCGTTACTTTTGATCGCGTTCTGTTGGTCGCCAATGGCGATGACGTGAACATCGGCGCTCCAGTTGTTGCTGGCGCTACCGTTGTGGCTGAAGTGATCTCCCAAGGTCGTCACGATAAAGTCCGCATCATCAAGTTCCGTCGTCGTAAGCACCACATGAAGCGTATGGGCCACCGCCAGTGGTACACCGAGATCAAAATCACCGGTATTCAGGCTTAATTTCAGCCTAATTCCTCACTAGGAGAATTGACTCATGGCACACAAAAAAGCTGGTGGTAGTACCCGTAACGGTCGCGACTCAGAAGCCAAACGCCTTGGCGTGAAGATGTATGGCGGCCAGAAAATCATTCCGGGCAACATCATCGTGCGTCAGCGCGGCACCCAATTCCACGCCGGTTACGGTGTTGGCATGGGTAAAGATCACACCCTCTTCGCTAAAATCGAAGGCGTGATCAAGTTCGAAGTAAAGGGCGCGTTCAACCGCCGTTACGTGAGCGTTGTCGCAGCTTAATTGCGAGATCGCTGGAAAAGCCCTGTCTTGCGACGGGGCTTTTTCGTTTGTGGAGTGAGTCTCTTGCAAAGCTGTCTGTGATGAGCTCAGGCGCTGGTTTGCGGTCGCTGATTGAGGTCGCTGCGCTCATTTTTGCAAGAGTCTTATGTCTTGGTTTCTTAAGCTCGTCCATGCGGCGAGAGGCGTTTTGTTATGAAGTTCGTTGATGAAGTTTCCATCCGAGTAAAAGCAGGCGACGGCGGTAACGGTTGCATGAGTTTCCGTCGCGAAAAATTCATCGAAAACGGTGGTCCAAACGGCGGTGACGGCGGTGACGGCGGTTCCATCTACATGATGGCCGACGAGAACCTCAACACCCTGGTCGACTACCGTTACACCCGGCACTTCGATGCCGAGCGTGGCTCCAACGGCGGCAGCACCGACTGCACCGGTAAAAAAGGTGAAGACCTGGTACTGCGCGTACCGGTCGGCACCACGATCATCGACTCCGCGACCCAGGAAGTGATTGGCGACCTGACCAAGGCCGGCCAGAAGCTGATGGTTGTGCAAGGCGGCTGGCACGGTCTGGGTAACACCCGATTCAAGTCCAGTACCAACCGTGCACCGCGCCAGACCACGCCGGGCAAGCCGGGTGAGCAGCGCGACCTGAAGCTGGAAATGAAAGTACTGGCGGACGTGGGCCTGCTGGGCCTGCCGAACGCGGGTAAAAGTACCTTCATCCGCTCGGTATCGGCCGCCAAGCCGAAAGTCGCCGACTACCCGTTCACGACCCTGGTGCCAAACCTAGGCGTGGTCAGCGTAGACCGCTGGAAAAGCTTCGTGGTTGCCGACATTCCTGGCTTGATCGAAGGCGCTTCCGACGGCGCAGGCCTGGGTATTCGCTTCCTCAAGCACTTGTCCCGCACCCGTTTGCTGCTGCACCTCGTCGACATGGCACCGCTGGATGACACCAGTGCCGCCGATGCCGCCGAAGTCATCGTCAGCGAGCTGACCAAGTTCAGCCCGGCCCTGGCCGAGCGCGATCGCTGGTTGGTACTGAACAAGTGCGACCAGATCCTCGAAGAAGAGCACGAAGAGCGCGTCAAGGAGATCGTTGACCGCCTGGAGTGGGAAGGTCCGGTCTACGTCATCTCGGCCATTGCCAAAGAAGGCACCGAGCGCCTGACCCGCGACATCATGCGTTACCTGGAAGACCGTGCCGACCGCCTGGCGGCCGACCCGGTGTACAAGGCCGAACTCGCCGAGCTCGACCAGCAGATCGAAGACGAAGCCCGTGCCCAGTTGCAGGCCCTGGACGACCAGCGTGCCCTGCGCCGCAGCGGCGTGAAGTCGGTCCACGACATCGGTGACGATGATTGGGACGAAGAAGACGTGGATGATGAAGACGGTCCGGAAATCATTTACGTGCGTGACTGATCCGTTGCGATAAACTTGAACGCCGCTCCCTGGAGCGGCGTTTTGGTATCCGGGTATAACGTTATGGGCAGCGCTGGGTCGCGCGGCCCTCACTCTAAGGTTGAAGATGATGCGGAGCAAAGTGACAGGTGCGCAGCGCTGGGTCGTGAAAATCGGCAGTGCGCTGTTGACGGCGGATGGCAAAGGTCTGGATCGTGCAGCCATGAGCGTCTGGGTCGAGCAGATGGTGGCCTTGCATGAAGCAGGCGTTGAGTTGGTGCTGGTGTCGTCCGGAGCGGTTGCCGCCGGGATGAGCCGCCTCGGCTGGACCGCGCGACCCAGCGCGATGCACGAACTGCAAGCCGCCGCTGCCATCGGCCAGATGGGCCTGGTGCAAGCCTGGGAGTCCAGCTTTGCCGAGCACGGCCGCCACACGGCGCAGGTGCTGCTGACCCACGACGACCTGTCCGACCGCAAGCGCTACCTCAACGCCCGCAGCACCTTGCGCGCGCTGGTGGAGCTCAAGGTCATCCCGGTCATCAACGAAAACGACACCGTGGTCACCGACGAAATCCGCTTCGGT
This sequence comes from Pseudomonas sp. FDAARGOS_380, assembly GCF_002591235.1. Taxonomy (NCBI): domain Bacteria; kingdom Pseudomonadati; phylum Pseudomonadota; class Gammaproteobacteria; order Pseudomonadales; family Pseudomonadaceae; genus Pseudomonas; species Pseudomonas sp. FDAARGOS_380. Next base: position 3,006,483 of record NZ_CP023969.1, read on the forward strand.
GACAACGACACCCTGGCCGCCCTGGTGGCCAACCTGGTCGAGGCCGACCTGCTGGTGATCCTCACCGACCGCGATGGCATGTTCGACGCCGACCCGCGCAACAACCCCGATGCCCAGCTTATCTACGAAGCCCGCGCCGATGACCCGGCGCTGGATGCGGTCGCCGGCAGTGTCGGCGGTGCCCTGGGCCGCGGTGGCATGCAGACCAAGCTACGTGCCGCGCGCCTGGCAGCGCGCTCGGGGGCCCACACCATCATCGTCGGCGGGCGCCTGGAGCGCGTGCTCGATCGCCTCAAGGCCGGTGAGCGCATCGGTACGCTGCTGTCGCCGGAACGCGGCATGCTGGCGGCGCGCAAGCAATGGCTGGCCGGTCATCTGCAAACCCGTGGCACCCTGGTGCTGGACGCGGGCGCAGTAGCGGCGTTGTCCCAGGGCAACAAGAGCCTGCTGCCGGTGGGTGTGAAGCTGGTGCAGGGCAGCTTCCGCCGTGGCGAGATGGTGGTGTGCGTTGCGCCAGACGGTCGCGAGATCGCCCGTGGCCTGGCCAATTACAGCGCCCTGGAAGCACAGAAGATTATTGGACAACCCTCCGACGCCATTGTCGGACTCTTGGGTTATATGGCGGAACCGGAACTGGTTCACCGCGACAACCTGATCCTGGTTTAACCATAGGAAATACACGATGCGCGTGATGAAGGGATTGCTCGGCCTGCTGTTGGCCATGCCGCTGCTGGCCTCGGCCGAAGAAGTCGGCCAGGTATCGACGGTGTTCAAGTTCGTCGGCCCCAACGACCGGATTGTGGTCGAGGCGTTTGACGACCCCAAGGTCGATGGCGTGACGTGCTACCTGTCCCGCGCCAAGACCGGCGGTGTAAAGGGCGGCCTGGGCCTGGCCGAAGACCGTGCCGAAGCCTCGATCGCCTGCCGCCAAGTGGGCCCGATCCACTTCAAGGGTGAGCTCAAGGACGGCGACGAAGTGTTCAAGGAGCGCACCTCCCTGGTGTTCAAGACCATGCAGGTCGTGCGTTTCCTCGACAAGAAGCGCAACACCCTGGTGTATCTGGTCTACAGCGACCGCCTGATCGAAGGCAGCCCGCAGAATGCGGTGACGGCGATTCCTATTCTGCCCTGGCCGACCGCTCAGTAACCTGCAGGCGAGTTTCGTCACTGGCGTCTATGATTGCAGCTTTGCCGGTTGTAAGCTCCGAAGGGCTGCAATGCAAAGAACATGGGATATCTGGAGTTCGTCATGAGTGCTTTCCACGATCTGAAACTCAAAGCCTTGGACGGACGAGCGCTACCGCTGGCGCCTTTCAAGGGCCAAGTCGTGCTGGTGGTCAATGTGGCGTCCAAATGTGGTTTGACCCCGCAATACGCGGCGTTGGAGAACCTCTACCAGCAGTACAAGGACCAAGGGTTTACCGTGCTTGGCCTGCCATGCAACCAGTTTGCAGGCCAGGAGCCCGGCACCGAGGAAGAAATTCAGCAGTTCTGTGACCTGAACTACGGCGTGACCTTTCCACTGGGCAGCAAGATCGACGTCAACGGCCCTGATCGCCACCAGTTGTACCGCTTGCTGGCGGGCGAGGGCGCTGAATTCCCCGGGGATATCACCTGGAACTTCGAGAAATTCCTGTTAGGTAAAGATGGCCGCGTACTTGCGCGCTTCTCACCCCGTACGTCCCCTGACGATCCCTCCATCATCCAGGCGATCGAAAAAGCCCTGAGCTGACTCCAATCCACTGTAGGAGCGAGCTTGCTCGCGAAAAACACCAACGATAACGCGTCCTTCCTTAAGTACGCGACGTCCTCAGGTGCTTCGCGAGCAAGCTCGCTCCTACAGGTATTCGGGTGCTTCTGTACCTTAATCATTTAGATCAATAGTGCTATGAGTGGCGCTGTGGTCTGCATATTATCCACGTCATAAATTCCTTTGCCGTGGAGCGCTCCATGCCCGTCCAAGCCTTGTTCAAACCCTTCCAGCTCGGTGCATTGCAACTGTCGACCCGCGTGGTGATGGCGCCCATGACCCGCTCGTTCTCCCCGGGTGGCGTGCCCAATTCCAAAGTCATTGAGTACTACCGCCGCCGTGCGGCTGCCGGTGTGGGCTTGATCATCACTGAAGGCACCGTGGTCGGGCACCAGGCCTCCAACGGCTATCCCAACGTGCCGCATTTCTACGGCGAAGCCGCCTTGGCTGGCTGGAAGAAAGTGGTCGATGCGGTCCACGCCGAAGGCGGCAAGATTGTCCCGCAGCTGTGGCATGTGGGCAGTGTGCGCCGTATCGGTACCGAACCTGATGCCAGCGTGCCGGCCTATGGCCCGACGGAAAAGCTCAAGGACGGCAATGTCGTTGTGCACGGCATGACCAAGCAAGACATCAAGGACGTGATCAACGCCTTCGCCCAGGCCGCCAAGGATGCCCAGGCGATCGGCATGGACGGCGTGGAAATCCACGGTGCCCACGGCTACCTCGTCGACCAGTTTTTCTGGGAAGGCAGCAACCAGCGCACCGACGAATACGGTGGCAGCCTGGCCAACCGTTCGCGCTTTGCCATTGAACTGATCCAGGCGACCCGCGCCGCTGTCGGCCCGGACTTTGCGATCATCTTGCGTTTCTCCCAGTGGAAGCAGCAGGACTACACCGCGCGCCTGGTACAAACCCCTGAAGCGTTGGGTGAGTTCCTCAAGCCACTGGCTGACGCCGGTGTGGATATTTTTCACTGCTCCACTCGCCGTTTCTGGGAGCCGGAATTTGAAGGCTCTGACCTCAACCTGGCCGGCTGGACGCGTCAGCTCACCGGCAAGCCAACCATCACCGTGGGCAGCGTGGGCCTGGATGGCGAGTTCCTGCAGTTCATGGTCAACACCGACAAGGTTGCCCAGCCTGCCAGCCTGGAGAAACTGCTGGAGCGCCTGAACAACGATGAGTTCGACCTCGTAGCCGTGGGCCGTGCGTTGCTGGTGGACCCGGATTGGGCCGTGAAGGTGCGCGAAGGGCGTGAGGGCGACGTCTTGCCCTTCAGTCGTGAGGCGTTGATGACCCTGGTGTGAGCGGTGAGAGGGCAGGCACTCGCTGACCGTCCTCGCATACCCCACGCAACTGGCGCTCGAATTGCTCGATAATCGCCGGCCAGCCCTGACGGCTGGCATGTTGTCGGGCATTCAAGCGCGCTCTGCGTAGCGTTTCACGCTCCTCCAGCAGCCAGATGGCCGCATCGCAAAACGCGTTTTCATCCCCAGGCATTGCCAGTGCGCCGCTATAGCCATGGCGCAGATGCTGGCTTGCGGCCGCTTGATCATAAGCCACCACACCCAGGCCTGAGGCCATCGCTTCAAGCACCACATTGCCGAAGGTTTCGGTCAGGCTTGGGAACAGGAACAAATCCCCTGAGGCGTAATGCTTTGCCAACTCTTCGCCGCGTTGAGCTCCGCAGAACACCGCATCGGGCAAGTCACGTTCCAGTGACGAACGCTGGGGGCCGTCACCGACGATAATCAGCTTCATGCGCCGCATGGGGTAGGTGTCTTGCAATGCCTCAAAGCAGCGCTTGAGCAGCCCCAGATTCTTCTCCTGAGCCAGGCGTCCCACATGCAGCACGGCAATATCGTCGTTCGCCAAGCCCCAATCATCACGCAAGGCGTTATTGCGTTTGGCTGGATGGAACAGTTGGCTGTCCACCCCCCGCGACAGCATGCCCAGACGTTCGAAATGCCGGCGTTCCAATTCCAGGCGCTGGCTTGCGCTTGGCACCAGGGTCAGGCTGGAGCGGTTATGAAACCAGCGTAGGTAATGGGTGACCACGCGGCTCAACAGGCTCAAGCCATACTGGTTCGAATACTGCTGGAAATTGGTATGAAAGCCGCTGACCACGCTGATGCCCAGGCGCCGTGCGGCGCGCAACGCCGAGAGCCCCAGCGGCCCTTCCGTGGCGATATACAGCACATCGGGGCGCTGGCGCGTCCAGCGGCGCAGTAACTTGCGCATTGACGATTGGCCCCATTGCAGGCCTGGATAGCCGGGCAGTGGCCAGCCGCGGCACAGCAGCAGTTCATCGTCGCTGGGGCGGCTTTGGTCGGCACTCTGGCGTGGGCGTACCAGCTCGACCTGATGGCCGCGTGAGCGCAAACCTTCGCACAGGCGGCCAAGGGTATTGGCCACCCCGTTGATTTCCGGCGGGAAGGTTTCGGTAATGAGGGTGATGTGAAGCGAGGCTGTCGTCATGACCCACAGTGTCGGCGTGGGCCATGTCGCCATTGTGTCAGTGCGATGATGGATTTATGACTTGGCCACCGCTTGCTGCGCCATCGCTTCGGCGCCTTGCTCACGCACCCAGAACAACGTCGCCCCGGCCACCGCCGCTGGCATCATCAACAGGTTGACCACCGGCACCAGCAGCACCAGGTAAACAATGCCGCCAAAGCTCATGCTCTGCCAGCGCTTCTGGCGCAGCCACGCGAGCATCTCGTTCCAGCCCAGCTTGTGGTTATCGGCCGGGTAGTCGATGTACTGGATCGCCATCATCCACACGCCAAACAGCAGCCACAGCGGCGCCGCGATCAGGTTGACCACCGGGATGAACGACAGGATAAACAGGCCGATGGCACGTGGCAGGAAGTAACCCAGCTTGCGCATCTCCCGCGCCAGGGTGCGCGGGACCATGGCGGCCAGTTCAGCCCAACTGAACGGCGGGAAGTCATCGGTGCCACGTACCACTACCTCAACCTTTTCGGCGAGAAACCCGTTGAACGGCGCGGCGATGATATTGGCGAGCATGGTGAAGGTGAAAAACACCATCAGCACCACCAGCACCACAAACAGCGGCCACAACAGGTAATTCAAAAAGCCTAGCCAGTGGGGCAGCGTTGGCATCAAGCTATCGACCCACAGGCTGAACTGATGGCCGGCGAAATAGATCAACCCGACGAACAACACCAGGTTGATCGCCAACGGCAGCAACACGAACAGGCGCAGGCCAGGGCTCAACACCAGTTTGAGGCCTTCACGCAGGTATTGCGGGCCGGAAAGAGCAGGGGCGGGCATGGAGTACTCCGAGCAAAATGGCGAACGCGCCGACCTTACCGGCTTTGCACCTGATGTGAAAGCGTGGGCAGGTAAGCGACATCCAGGGTTACAAAGGGGTCGATTAACTTGAATGCGCGCATAGAGAACACCTATGAGCTGGATTGTTAATGCGTATTTCCTTAATCTTGCCCCCCTCGATACGCTGCACCCATTATTTTTCAGGACCTGGCGAGTTAAAGCCTTCCCCAAGTGCTTCGCCGTCCTTTTTTATTCCCGCCGCCCTGTGGTCTGGGCGGTCGGTAGGAGTGAGTCATGTCTGATACCCGTCATTCCCGAGTGATTATTCTCGGTTCCGGCCCTGCCGGTTACAGCGCCGCTGTCTACGCTGCCCGGGCCAATCTCAAGCCGCTGCTGATCACCGGCATGCAGGCGGGCGGTCAGTTGACCACCACTACTGAAGTCGACAACTGGCCGGGCGATGTCCACGGCTTGACCGGCCCGGTGCTGATGGAGCGTATGAAAGAGCACGCCGAGCGCTTTGAAACCGAGATCGTCTTCGACCATATCAACAAGGTCGACTTCTCGAAAAAGCCTTACAGCCTGACCGGTGACAGCGGTGTGTACACCTGCGACGCGCTGATCATCGCCACCGGCGCCAGTGCTCGTTACCTGGGCCTGCCGTCGGAAGAAGCGTTCATGGGCAAGGGCGTGTCGGCCTGTGCTACCTGCGACGGTTTCTTCTACCGCAATAAACCGGTTGCCGTGGTCGGCGGTGGCAACACTGCCGTGGAAGAGGCGCTGTACCTGGCCAACATCGCCAGCACCGTGACCCTGGTTCACCGCCGCGAGACCTTCCGCGCCGAGAAAATCCTGATCGACAAGCTGCACGCCCGTGTCGCTGAAGGCAAGATCATCCTCAAGCTCAACGCCACCCTGGATGAAGTCCTGGGCGACAACATGGGCGTGACCGGTGCCCGCCTGAAAAACAACGACGGCAGCTTCGACGAGCTGAAAGTCGACGGCGTGTTCATCGCCATCGGCCACACCCCGAACACCTCGCTGTTCGAAGGCGTGCTGGAAGCCAAGGACGGGTACCTGGTGGTGCAGGGCGGCCGTGAAGGCAATGCGACTGCGACCAACATCGAAGGTATCTTCGCTGCCGGCGACGTGGCAGACCACGTCTACCGCCAGGCCATCACCTCGGCCGGCGCCGGTTGCATGGCGGCCCTGGATGCCGAGCGTTACCTCGACGGTTTGAAGGACGCTTCGTTCTAAACCCGTTGACTTAAAAAAAGCCGGCTGCGAAGCCGGCTTTTTTATGCCTGCGATCTAGCCTACACCGCTAAACAAATGTGGGAGCTGGCTTGCCTGCGAAGGCGGCCTAACAGCCGACGCCAATCTACCTGACACCTCGCAATCAAACTTTGGGAGCGGGCTTGCTCGCGAAGGCGGTCTGGCAGTCAACACAGCTGGATTGTGTGTATATCCATTCCTGCGGTAACGGCCCCCTAGGGTTCCGCCCTGACGGCGGGTCACTTTGGAAAAGCCCCAAAGTAACCAAAGGGCTCTTGCCCCACCACTCGGCACCTCGCTTGGGCTCGGTGTGCCCGTAATCCGCCAGTGATTTGGGGGGCCGCCGCCACGCGCCATCCATGGCGCGGGGCGGCTAAACCGGCATCCCTGCCGGTTTACCCCCCAAATCCCTGTCGAATTCCGGCCAGCGTGGTTTGATGGGGCGCCTAAGAACAAAAGCAGATCAAGAGCGACTCGCTTCGCATCGTGGTTACCGGTCAGTTAAGCGGTCATCGCGTTCTGTAGGAGCGAGCTTGCTCGCGAAAAACGTTAACGATAACGCGTGCTTGCTGAATGAACGCGGCGCCTTTGAGTTTTTCGCGAGCAAGCTCGCTCCTACAGGCATCAGGGCACGCCCGGCGCCCACATTGAGCGGGGTCGACGATAAAATCAGCGGCGGGTCAGAGGCTGTTCAGCAAACTTCACTGCGGCCAACCCATGGGCAATCAACGCCCGAATATTGCCATGGTCACTGCCGTCCGGAGTGGCCACCACCGACCGGTAATGCTCACCAAACGCCAGCAGTGCTTCCTGATCACTCAACCCTTCCAGTAGCGCAAGACCCAAGGTCTTGCACGACCCTTCATTTTGCCCGGCGGCATTTTCCACACCGCCGTTGGTGAAGGCCTGCGGTTGGTAGTCGTAACCGGCGGCGATAAAGGCCAGGGTGTCGGCAAAGACATGTTCGCCGCTGTTGAGGCTGGCGCGCAGGGTATTCAAATCAGTCATCGGTTCTGGCTCTTTCTTAACGGGTGTAGGTGAGATTACCTATAGTAACTTTTTCAAGGTTATTTCGGACCACATGCAAGCTGACGGGCGGGTTAGAACGTCTTACTTGCGCCGGCCACTATTGTTGCGCTGCACAGGTTATCGAAGCCGGTAAAGCTGGTGCATTCGGCTTTCGAGAGGTCGGTGTCGATATAGCTCAGCGACCAGTTAACGCCGACCAACTCGCGGCTGAGCTTGATTTCCCAGTTGTGATAATCGGCACGGCCGTTGCCGTTGTTACTGAAAAACACGTCGTCTTTGTAGTCCACGTATTCATAGCGAGCTTCCAGGCCGACCTCTGCGGGCAGCACGGTGTGGTAACCGATGAACCACGATGACAGGTCCTCGTCTTGTTTACCCTTGTGGAACTCGCCATGTTCATCCTCGTAGTCAGGGCCTTTCATGTTGCGCACGTATTTGCCGCCAAGCAGAACGCCGTAAACATCCAGGACAGTCTTGAGTTCGCCCTGGTTGTAATCGCTTTGGCGCGGGTACTCATACTGCGTGTAGAAGCTGTCCAGGCTGATGCGGTCATGGATTTGCCAAAAGTAGCCGGCGAAATATTCGATTTCCTGGCGCGTTTTGGAGCCATTGCCAAAGTCGACATTCGAGGTCCAGACGCCGGCGTACAAACCACTGGCGTGGTTGAGGGTAACCCCCAGTTGTGCGGCAGGGTCACCCAGGGTTTGCGAGATGCCACTGGTGCGATAGTCGCTGACCAGCGCGGGGTTGATGATGAGCTCGAAGCTGTCGTTGAGCTCGACGGCTTGAGCGTTGATCAGGGGCGTCAAGGCGAGCGCTGCAAGCGTGAAGACGGAAAGTGCGTTCATAGGAGTCTCTTATTGTTATGAGTGTGTGAGTTATTCCAGGCGCGACCGTGCCCAGCGCCGCTCTGGGAGCGGCGTCAGGTGTTTGCGTAATATTGAGCGAGTGAGTCAGATCTGTTTGCCGGAGAAGAAGGTGTTCAGGACCTTGGTCTCGAATAGCTCGTCGTCGCTGACCTTGAACACATCGCGATCAAGGACGATCAGGTCAGCCTGCTTACCGGGTTCCAAAGAGCCGATCTGTTGTTCCAGGCGAAGGGTTTTAGCGGCGTTGAGGGTGTAGGCGTAGAACATGGTCTGGCGATCAAGGCTTTCCTTGGCGTTAAGCACCCCCAATGGGCCTTTACGCGTGCTGGCCTGAGCAATGGCATTCCACGGGTTGGGGCCAGAGACGGGCCAGTCACTGCCGCCCGCGATGGTTGCACCCGCGTCATGCAGGGATTTGGCGGGGTACAGGTGATCGTAGGCAGACGTACTGATGTAAGGCCTGACCAGTTCTTCGGTGTAACTCTCGCTGGTGGCCCACAGCAATTGCATGGAGGCAATGACCCCCAGTTGCTTGAAGCGAGGGAGGTCTTCTGGATCGACCACTTGCAAGTGGGCGAGGCTATGGGCCACAGGCGTCGGGTTGAGGCGGCGCGCATAATCGAAGCCATTGAGGGCTTCACGTACGGCGCGGTCACCGTCCGCGTGCACATGCATGATCCAGCCGCGCTTTTCCGCAGCCACCACCAACTCACCGAAATGCTTCGGATCGATCAGCAACTGACCGCGTTTATTAGTGTTTTTGTAGGGGGCGATGACCGCTGCGGTCTGCCCTGGAAACTCCATGATGCCGTCAGCAAAGATCTTGATGCCGGGGAATGTCAGATTGGGCACGCCCTCGAATTTTTTCATCACCTTGGCCACGACTTCCAGGTCGGCCGGCTTGCTTTTGGAGTTGGTCAGCATCAAGGCGGCGACGTGGGCACTGAGTTCGCCCTTCTCGGCCAGTTCGCGGTAGAACGGCAGCACGCCGTAGCTCTGCTCCGTGGCGGTGAAGTCGAACAGCGAGTCGCCATTGCCGGCGTTTGATGCCGCATCCATCCACGCGGTGACGCCATAACCATTATTGACCTTCACCGCTTCGCGGGCAGCCTTGAGCATGATCTCTTTGCTCGGTGCAGGAACCTTATTGCGGACCTGATCCCAGCGAGACTCGGCAAAATAACCGGTGGGGGTGAAGTCGTTTTCGTGACCGATGTAGTCACGCTCGTTCGCAGGCAGGCCTTTTACCAGTGCTGCATCGACTTTCACACGCTTGAGCATGGCGTTGTTGGCCCAGCCGGTGTGGCCGTCGATGCCACTGAGCACCAGCGGTTGGTCGGCCCAGCGGCCGTGGTTGAAGATCTTGCCCAGTTCGCGGCTTTTATCCCAATAGGCCGAGCTGGTGCCGGCAATTAAGATGACGTCCCCGGATCTGGCCCGGCCTGCCTTATCTTGCTCGATGATCCATTGCTCAAGCTCGGGCAATGGCTTTTCTTCATCCAGCAAGTTGGCACCCAGACTCGCGAGGCCCGCAGACACCGGATGGCTGTGAGTATCAATCATGCCGGGCATCAACACCTTGCCCGCAAGGTCGAACCGTTGAGTGTTGGTATCGGCGAGGGCATTGATCTGCGCATCACTGCCGACTTCGAGGATTTTTCCGTTTTCCACCGCCACCGCTTGAGCCAGCGCTTGGCCGGGGACACCGGTGAAAACCTTGCCATTGGTGAATACCAGATCGGCTGCTGCCATGGCCTGCAGTGAGGGCACCGTTAACATCGCGGCCAGAACACAGGGGGTCAATCGCTTCATTCAAAGCTCCTTATTGATTTTGTTCTATTGAGGTTTTAGCGACGCAGCACATCAATGGCCGGCGAACGCACGGTTCCTTGTTTGAAGTCGATAATGCGGGCGTAAGAAGGCTGGCCTCTATCCGATTTGCGCTTGCGTGCGAGCCTCATTTTGGTGCGCAAGCGCTTGGGGGCCGATTCAGCGGGGACGTAAGAGTGTGCGGCTGGGGAGTTCGCCAAAAAGCTGGTAATAGGCCTGGGAGAAACGGCCCAGGTGCCAGAATGACCAGCGCATGGCGATTTCCGCCACGGTCGTCTCTGCGGGCACCCTGCGCAGTAAGTCGCGGCGGGCAAAGTTCAATCGGCGTAACCGCTGCCATTGGCTGGGTGATACACCGATAGAAGACGTGAAGCGTTGTTGCAACTGACGAACAGACACCCCGGCGCCGTTGGCCAGTTGCAACACATTGAAGTGTTCTTGCGGGCTGGCCATGACCAGGTCGAAAACCCGTTGGATAAGGCGGCGGTCATGGGCTCGGTGTTTCAGGCTTGCCAGGTCCGGCGTCTGACTCGGGCAATCGAGGATATACAGGCAATCGTCGACCAGCTGTTGTGCCAGCCCTGCTTCAGGCACCGGGGATTGCCCCACGGCCAACCGTTGAAGCGTGCTGCTTAACCAGTGGCCAAAAACCTGGCTCTGCCGGGAAACCAGCGGGGTGAGGAGCATGCCATCCAGGCTGCTCAAGTTCAGGCAATCAAGTTGCTTGAGGTATTGAGGGCCGATCACCACCGCGACTTCTTTATAGTTTTGCGGGGTCACCCAGGTGTTCTGACTGTCCTCGTTGAGCAGGTACAGAGATCCGTCACCCGTATCAAAACTAAAGACCAATGAACCGGCGGGCGCATGGAAATGCTGCTCCACCCGCGTGTTCATCTGCTCTTCATACACCTCGATGCCGTCCAACTGCATGTACACAACTTTGCCCCGGAAATACCCCGGGGACATTTGCTGGTAGTGCTCCTGCCAGCCGGAAATCGCCAGTTGCTGATCCACATCCGCAGTATCAAAGGTTTGAATCTGCATGCTTTTGCTTTCCTGGTTTTTCCCGCGGGCGGGTCGCACGTCGTGAGGGCTTAGCGCCTAACCCTGTGGGTTGCCTTTGGCAAACGCGGCCTGTTGGTCGGCGTTGGCTTCTTGCTGGTATTGGGCTTTCCACTCGGCGTACGGCATGCCGTACACCACTTCACGGGCGTCATCGAGGCTGAGCTCGATCTGGCGCTCGTCGGCTTCGGCCTTGTACCACTTGGACAGGCAGTTGCGGCAGAAGCCGGCAAGGTTCATCAGGTCGATGTTCTGCACATCCTTGCGGCTGTCCAGGTGGGCCACCAGTCGGCGAAAGGCGGCGGCTTCGAGTTCGAGGCGTTGTTGGTCGTTCATAAGGCTCACTTGCTATCAGCGGCTGGCGGCCAGAGTGATCGAAACCGACTCGGCAAAGCGCAGCGCGTGGGGTTTGTCTACTTCGACTTCGGCGTACAGTACCGATTCGTTGCTCATCACCAGGTCCAGCAGTTCCTGGGTCAGGCGCTCCAGCAGGGCAAAGCGATTGCCTTCGACGTGAGCGATGATGGCCTTGGTGATGGTGCGGTAGTTCAGGGCGTGGTCGATGTCGTTGTCACGTACGGCTTCCTGGGCGGCATACAGGATGGTCAGGTTGATCAGCACATCCTGCTTGTTGAGGATCTCGTCCTCGTTGATGCCGATAAAGGTGCGCAGGCACAGGTCCTTGACCCGGATACGCGCCATGCCTGGTTGAAGTTGTGGCATTGCTACTTGCTCCGTCCAATCAGTTGCAGGAACTCCATGCGGGTGGTGTTCGACTCGCGAAAGGCGCCGAGCATCACCGAGGTGTTCATGGTTGAATTCTGTTTCTCCACGCCGCGCATCATCATGCACATGTGCTTGGCTTCGATCACCACCGCCACGCCGGCGGCCTGGGTCACGTCCTGGATGGCGTCGGCGATTTGCCGTGTGAGGTTTTCCTGGATCTGCAGGCGCCTGGCGAACATGTCGACGATGCGCGCCAGTTTTGACAGGCCCAGCACCTTGCCGGTCGGAATATAGGCCACATGGGCCTTGCCGATAAAGGGCAGCAGGTGATGCTCGCACAACGAATACAACTCGATGTCCTTGAGGATCACCATCTCGTCATTGTCAGACGCAAACAGCGCGCCGTTGACGATTTCTTCCAGGTTCTGCTCATAGCCATGACACAGGTACTGCATGGCCTTGGCGGCACGCTTGGGCGTATCGAGCAGGCCCTCGCGCTGTGGGTCTTCGCCCAGGCCCTTGAGGATTTCGCGGTAGTGGTGGGGCAGGGATAAGGTCATACAACATCCTCAAAAACGGCTTACTTGATATGCCGCCCACCGTTGACGGTCAGGGTGGTACCGGTGACATAGGGGTTGTCCAGCAGGTAACGCACGCTCTGGTAGATCACCTCGGGCCCGGGCTCTATGCCCAGGGCTGACTTGGCCAGGACCTTGGTGCGATAGGCCGCGTCATCGCCTTCGTTGAACATCACCATCGCCGGGGCGATGCCGTTGACCTTGATCAGCGGCGCAAACTGCGCGGCAAACGATAACGTGAGGCTGTCGAGCCCGGCCTTGGTGGCGCAATAGGCGATGTGATGCCGGCTGCCCTTGCGCACCACGTCATCGCTGATATGCACGATATCGGCGGGTGTCGAACGTTGCAGCAAAGGTGAACAATGCAGGTTGATCAGGTACGGCGCAAGCATGTGCACGCTGAACATGTCGATAAAGGCACGGCTTTCGTCGCCCGGCGTTTCGGCGACCCAGGCTGAAGCGTTGTGGATGATTGCGCGCAGGCTTTGGGTATGGGTTTTGACTGCGCCAATGAAAGCCAGCACGCCGGCTTCGCTGGAGAAGTCGGCAAACACGCCGATGGCACCCCGTTCACGTAGCGCCTGCACGCCGGGGCGTTCGCTGCGGTAGCTGAAAATCACGGCTTGGCCTTCATCCAGCAGGCGCTCGGCGCAATGCAGGCCGACACGCTGGCCGGCACCGGTGATCAGGATCGGAGCGTTGGTTGCATTCATGGGAGGCTCAAGTCGCTGGCAGGCTCAAACTATACCAGCGCCCCGGCCTCCCTGTACTCAAGCGGCGGCTTCGGTGACCTTGCGAGTGGGCGAGGGGTGCAGCCAATTCGCCAGCAGATGGGTCGACAGCGGTATAAAGAGGTAGACCATCAACGGGGTCAGGGCAGCGGTGCTGACCAGTACGCGGCTGAACAGGTCCAGCTCATTGAGCAGCGAGCCCAGGCCGAAGTTGAACAGCAACGATACCGGGAAAAATGCCAACCAGATGGCCACGGCCTGTTTCCAGCGTGGCGGGCGGGCACCTACTGCGCCAAACCAGCCATCGATACCGCTGACACGGTGCTCCGACGGGTCGGCAAACAGCTCGCTGCCTCGGCTCAGCCACGCGCTGCGCGAAGCGGAGAACTCCCACGCATGCAGGGTTTTTTCATCGGCAAAGCGGAAGATGATCTGGAACTCATCATCATGAGGCGGCGGGGCCAGCACGCCGGAACCCAGGTAACCGGGGAAGTCAGTCGCCAATTGCTCGCCTTCGCGCAGCCAGGCCATCAACTCTTCGTAGCGACCCTTGGCCACGCGGCGCGCAACCATCAAGGTGACGGGTGAGGTAGACATCGTATATCTCCAAATCAGCAAGTGCGCCGAGCCGGGTAGGCTGTGCACGGGCGAAGCTGCGGGGTGGTGCAGCGACGCAAAAGAACAGGCAAGGATTATTCCGGATTTGCCCAAATACGCCAGAAACTTCGGATGGATCGCCGTAGATCTTGAATCATTCAGTTCAATCGGCGTTAAATGGTATTCAAATTCATACAAGTTTTTTGACCGCTGATGCCCGAAATCACTGCGCCTCTTCGCGAAACGACACCCGACAGCCACACTGACTGCGAGGGGCTGTTTCCGATTCGTGAAGTGGCAAGACTCACAGGCGTAAACCCGGTGACCTTGCGTGCCTGGGAGCGTCGCTACGGTTTGATCCAGCCTTTACGCACCGAAAGTGGGCACAGGCTGTACTCAAGCACCGATATCGACACCGTGCACCGCATCCTCGACTGGATCGAGCGGGGCGTGGCGGTGAGCAAAGTCGGCAAGCTCCTGGCGCGCGACCCACAGGCCAACGAACCGGCCACGGCGTCACGCAGCGATACCGAACTGGAGTGGCGCCAGTGGCAGGCGCAACTGCGGCTGGCCATCAGTGCCTTTGATGATCGTGAGCTCGACCGGTTGTACGGCCAGATCTTCAGCGTCTATTCGACGACCGTGGTGTTCCAGGACATTTTGGTCCCGCTGTGGCAACAGCTGTTACGTCACCAAGGCCGCTTTGGCCAAGCCAGCGAGTGGCTGTTCTTCGACAATTTCCTGCGCTCGCGCGTCGCGCGGTGCCTGCAAGTGGCCAGTGCCTCGCCCGTGCCCAGGGTGTTGCTGTCAGCCATTGCCGGAGAGTGCCGTGAGCTGGAGTTACTGGTGGCGGGCTTGTTGATGTCGAGCGAGAAGCTGGCGGTCAAGGTCCTGGGCGTTGGCCAGCCACTGGATGAGTTGACGCTGATCTGCGAGCGCACCCGCCCGCAAGCCTTGGTGATGTTTTCCAACCACGCTCCAGGGGCAGAGCTGGCGTCGCGGCTCAATCGCCTGGCCTTCACCCTCGATTGCCCGTTGCTGCTGGCTGGAGAAGCGTCGGACCTGGCAGAACACAGCCTGGCAGGGTCGTCGATTGGTTGCCTGGGCAATGATGGACGCTTGATGCCGCGCCGCTTGCAGCAACTGCTCAGCGGCCATCCGGGTACCGAGCCTCAGGCGTGAACGTGAGGATGCACCAGGCGGTGTTGGTGCAGGATGAACTGGCGTAGCCGTTCGATCTCATCGGCATCGCTCTGGCTCAGGCGATAAGCGAACAGGCCTCGGGCGGTTTCGCGCTCCAGCGTGCCGCGCAGGGCGATGCGCTCGTAGCCGGAAGGGCTGAACCACAGGGAAAAGGTCTTCGGCGGTTTGACCCGGCCACGCACTTCTACCAACACACCTTTGAATGACACTTCGTGCACCCACAACGCGCTGGGGTAGCCCTTGATGTTTTCCAGCGCCACCGGCGTTTCAAGGGCCAGGCGCCACGGGCGGATCATCGGCCCGTCTTCAAAAATGCTCGGTACGCCCAGGCGCAAATGCACGGCATGGAACTCATCTTCCACCAGGTGCAACGGGAAGGTGAGTTGCTGGTTGTCGAACTGCGCCTGGATGGTGACCTGGTCGTGAGCCGCTAGCCGCGTGAGCAGGTCGCGAATCTGAGCGCCGCCATTAACCGTCAGGCTCGACCATGCATCCCGCAGGTTGAGCTGCGGGTTGTGCTGCATGTCCTGGATAAAATCCAGTTCGTCCTGCGTCAATAGCGTGTCGCGTTGCATTGATCTAGCTCAAGGCTGAGGCATTAAAAAGCCATTATCGCTCTAAAGACCGCGTTTTTTACAGTTTGTTAAATCCACTCGTCGCCTTGAGTGCCGCGAGCTCGCTCTTGAGCTCGGCTAACTGGGCTTCCAGTTGGGCGACGCGCTGTTGGGCTTTGACTTGAGTGGTGACGTCTTTTTGCACGCCGACGAAATACGTTTGCTTGTCGACCTCGTTGTACACGGTCGAAAGCGACAGTTCGTTCCAGAAAGGTGTGCCGTCCTTGCGGAAGTTGCGCAGGATCTCTCGGCAGGCGCCGCCGCTGTCGAGCGCGTCACGAATGGCCATCAAGGCCGGTTGGTCGCGGTCGCCCGCCTGCAGGAAACGGCAGTCCTGATAGAGAATCTCGTCCAGCGTGTAGCCGGTCATCCGTTCGAAGGCCGGGTTGACGTAGATCAGTGGTTTGTCCCGGCCTTCGCGTTCGGCAACGACGATCCCGTCATTGGACGCATTGACGACCATTTGCAGCAGTTTGGCGTTAATCATAGAGCGGTCCCTGGCCTGATTTTGACCTTGCCAGTTTATGGCAAGTCTGGAATGTTGCACGGTGCGCACTGAAATATTGGCACAGGCTGCTAATATCCCACGCTTTCACTCAACTACAGGATCAGATTGATGAAAGTCGTCATCCTTTCCGGCTCGGTCTACGGTACGGCTGAAGAAGTCGCTCGCCACGCGCAAGACATCCTCAAGGACGCAGGTTTCAACGCCTGGCACAATTCTCGTGCCACGCTGGCAGAGGTGCTGGCCTTTGCTCCCGATGCATTCCTTGCCGTGACCTCGACCACCGGCATGGGCGAGCTGCCCGACAATCTGATGCCCCTGTATTCGACCATTCGTGACCAACTGCCCCCCGCCTGGCGCGGCCTGCCAGGTGCAGTCATCGGCCTGGGCGACGCCAGCTATGGCGATACCTTCTGTGGCGGTGGTGAACAAATGCGCGAATTGTTCGCCGAACTGGGCATCCGCGAAGTGCTGCCAATGCTGCGCCTGGACGCCAGCGAGAGCGTCACCCCGGAAGCTGACGCCGAGCCTTGGCTGGCCGAGTTGGTCACTGCACTGCGAGGCTGAACCCCAGGTAGCGCCGTTATTGACGGCGCTTGTTTGACCCATATCTGTACTATTCTCATGACTGACTCGCTCAGTCATCAAGCTGGCTGCCAAGGCAACTCCTTGCGCCTCGGCGTCTGACTAGACTGGCTCTCACTTTAGACACCCTAAGAAGTGCGCCAAGGAGGTCATTGCCATGAGCCTAGCCCCTGCTCCATCGCCACAAAACGTCAAAGCCCAGGTCAGCCCCGCCGAATGGCAAACCCGTGTGGACCTGGCGGCCTGTTATCGGCTGGTGGCCATGCACGGCTGGGATGACCTGATCTTCACGCATATTTCGGCCAAGGTGCCGGGCACTGAAGATTTCCTGATCAACCCCTATGGGTTGATGTTCCATGAGATCACCGCGTCGAGCTTGGTCAAGGTTGACCAGGCCGGCAATAAGCAAATGGACAGCCCCTACGAGATCAACCCGGCGGGCTACACCATCCACAGCGCCATCCACGAAGTGCGCCATGACGTGACCTGCGTGCTGCATACCCACACCGCTGCGGGTGTGGCGGTATGTGCGCAAAAGCAGGGCGTATTGCCCATCAGCCAGCAATCGCTGTTCGTGCTGTCGAGCCTTGGCTATCACGCCTATGAAGGCGTGGCGCTCAATCACGAGGAAAAGGCCCGCCTGCAAGCGGATCTGGGCCAGAATAATTTCCTGATGCTGCACAACCACGGCCTGCTGACCTGCGCCGGTAGCATCGCCGACACCTTCCTGATGATGTTCACCTTCCAGCGCGCCTGCGAGATCCAGGTACTGGCCCAGAGCGGCGGCACCGAGTTGATCGCCATCGGGCCGCAGATTCTGGCCGGTGCCAAGGCGATGGTGGCAGCTGTCACAAAAAGCGCCCAAGGTATGGGCGGTGCGCTGGCTTGGCCGGCACTGCTGCGCAAATTGGACCAACAGGACCCCGGGTATAAAAGCTGATGCCACTCGCCGAGATACCGCTCAGAGCCTGGCGCAAGCGCGGCCAGGACTTCGTCTTTCGTGGCCACACCGTGCGGTATTGGGTGGCCGGGCAGGGCGAGCCGTTGCTGTTGATTCATGGTTTCCCTACGGCCAGTTGGGACTGGCACTACCTGTGGCAGCCCCTGGCCCAGCGCAACCTGGTGATCGCCTGCGACATGCTCGGCTTTGGCGACTCGGCCAAACCCTTGAGCCACGAGTATTGCCTGCTGGAACAGGCCGATCTGCAACAGGCGCTGCTTGAGCATCTGCGGGTAGAGCGGCCGGTGCATGTGTTGGCCCATGATTATGGAGACAGCGTCGCCCAGGAATTATTGGCCCGGCATTACGAGGGAGGGTTCCAGATGGCGAGCTGTGTATTTCTCAACGGCGGGCTGTTTCCGGAGACCCATCGGCCGGCGCTGGTGCAAAAGCTATTGCTCAGCCCGTTGGGCTGGATGATCGGCCGGGCCTTTGGGCGCAATGCCTTGGCCAGCAGTTTCAACCAGATCTTCGGCCCCCAGACGCGACCCAGTGAAAGTGTGCTGGATGATTTCTGGAGTTTGATCAGTTGCAACGACGGCCCGCGTATTCTGCACAAACTCATCGCCTACATTCCCCAACGCCGTCGCCTGCGCGAGCGTTGGCTGGCGGCCATGCAGCAAGGCGAAGTGCCGTTGCGGGTGATCGACGGCGAAGTAGACCCGATTTCCGGTGCCCATATGGTCGAGCGCTATCGCCAACTGGTGCCCGAGCCCGACACGATAAGGCTGGCCAATATCGGCCACTACCCGCAGATCGAGGCGCCGGTCCAGGTACTCAGGCACTACCAGGCGTTTCGTGAGCGCATCGGCCAGCCTTCACCGCGTGCGGCCTATTCCTGAGCCTGCGCATCATCCCGCTGCCTTATCAGGCACCATTCAGCCTTGGCCGTCTTTATTGTGACCAAAGGCTGCGTGCGTGACACTCTGCCTATTCCCATTGTCGCCAGCGGAGTTCGGTATGAGTGAGTCAGTGCAGTTCCAGGATAAGGTCGTGATCGTCACCGGCGCCGGTGGTGGCTTGGGCCAGGCCCATGCGCTGCTGTTCGCCAAGCACGGGGCCAAAGTGCTGGTCAACGACCTGGGGGGGTCAACCCAAGGCGAGGGCGCCAATGCCTCGGCGGCCGACCGGGTGGTGGCGCAGATTCGCGCGGCGGGCGGCATTGCCGAAGCCAACCATGACTCCGTCACCGACGGCGACAAGATCGTACAGAACGCCCTGGATGTTTTCGGCCGGGTCGACGTGGTAGTCAACAACGCCGGGATCCTGCGCGACAAGACCTTCCATAAAATGGATGACAGCGACTGGGACCTGGTTTACCGGGTGCATGTCGAAGGCGCCTACAAAGTCACCCGCGCCGCCTGGCCGCATTTGCGCGAGCAGGGTTATGGCCGGGTGATCTTTACTGCGTCGACGTCCGGTATCTACGGCAACTTTGGCCAGTCCAACTACGGCATGGCCAAGCTGGGCTTGTATGGTTTGACCCGCACTCTGGCCCTGGAAGGGCGCAAGAACAACATCCTAGTCAACGCGATTGCCCCCACCGGTGGCACGCGTATGACCGAAGGGCTGATCCCGCCGCAGGTGTTCGAGCGCCTCAAGCCAGAACTGGTCAGCCCACTGGTGGTTTACCTGGGCAGTGACGCCTGTGAGGAAACCGCAGGCTTGTTTGAAGTGGGTGGCGGCTGGATCGGCAAGACCCGTTGGGAGCGTAGTCTGGGTGTGGGTTTTGATCCCGAGGCCGGTTTTTCGCCGGAGGATGTGGCCGCGCATTGGCAGCAAATCTGCGACTTTGAAGGTGCTGCGCACCCCAAGGACAACATCGAGGCATTGAAGGAAATGATGGCTAACTTGCAGAAGTTCAGCCTCTGATCATTGCCGGTAAATCAATGAATCCCACGGGGCGTCGATGACGCCCCGTTTTATTGCAGGCATAAAAAAGGCCGCTGCATAGGCAGCGGCCGAAGTAAGACGTTGGATCAAGGAGCGACAAATCAACGTCAGTGAACACCGGGAACAGACTGATTACAGGATCAATCCGTTATAAATCAGCTTTTCTCCCCAATGCGGGAGCGGGCTCTTTGCCCTGAAAGCCAGGCAAGAATAATCGGTTGTAACAGAATGAGTAATAGCAAATCGGGACAAGGACTGTTACCAGATCGGCAATAATTACAGGGCGCCATCGATTCTTCTGATAACCCTTCATCCATCGCATGCATGCCACCAGGCCAACGCCCGGCCAGCGAACCCCGTCATCCTTTCGGGCGACAACACGAATACCTCCTTGGTGCGCTTATCGCTCCTCAAGGGCGGCAGTAGGGTGGGGCCTTCTGTCACTCACCGGGGAAGACGCATGACAAAAACAACAATGCGCGCCATCTTCACGCCACAGGCGCTGGCCACTGCGGTTGCGCTGGGCTGCTGTGCCCAGGCGCAGGCTGTTTCGTTCAATATTGGCGAGATCGAAGGGCAATTCGACTCCTCGCTGTCGGTCGGCGCCAGTTGGGGCATGCGCGATGCCGATAAAGGCCTGGTCGGCACCGTCAATGGCGGTACGGGCCAGGCGTCCACCGGGGATGACGGGCGACTCAACTTCAAGAAGGGCGAGACCTTCTCCAAGATCTTCAAGGGGCTGCACGACCTTGAATTGAAGTACGGCGACACCGGCGTGTTCGTGCGTGGCAAGTATTGGTATGACTTCGAACTCAAGGACGAAGACCGCGAGTTCAAGCCCATCAGCGACCACAACCGCAAGGAAGGCGCCAAATCCAGCGGTGCGCAGATCCTCGATGCCTTCGTCTACCACAACTACTCCCTGGGCGACCTGCCCGGCACCGTGCGTGCCGGCAAGCAGGTGGTCAGTTGGGGCGAAAGTACCTTCATCGGCAACTCCATCAACAGCATCAACCCGATCGACGTGTCGGCGTTCCGCAGGCCCGGTGCCGAGATCAAGGAAGGCTTGATCCCGGTGAACATGCTGTTTGCCTCCCAGAGCCTCACCAATCAACTGACCGTGGAAGGTTTCTACCAACTGGAATGGGACCAGACGGTGCTCGACAACTGCGGCACCTTCTTCGGCGGGGACGTGGCGGCGGATGGCTGTACCAATAACTACACCGTGGGCAGCCCGGCGATCCGACCGCTGCAACCGGTGGCGGCGGCCTTTGGCCAAGGGTTTGGCGTGACCAATGAAGGCATGATTGTACGGCGTGCCGGTGACCGCGATGCGCGCGATTCGGGCCAGTTCGGCGCGGCCCTGCGCTGGCTGGGCGATGACACTGAATACGGCCTGTACTTCATGAACTACCACAGCCGCACACCCACCGTCGGCACCCTGACCGCCAATACCAACCTGGCCACCATCGGGCGCATCATCAACACTGCCAACGCCCTGGCACCCGGTTCCGGGGGCGGTTTGGCGCAAAGCACCATGCTCGGCCGCGGCCAGTACTACCTGGATTACCCGGAAGACATTCGCCTGTTCGGCGCCAGTTTCTCCACCACCTTGCCCACGGGCACGGCGTGGACCGGCGAAATCAGCTATCGGCCCAATGCGCCGGTGCAGCTCAACACCACTGACCTGACCCTGGCCCTGGTCAACCCTATTGCGGGCCAACTCGCCTCACCCATCCGCAGCAATTTCGGCGATGACAACAAAGGCTACCGCCGCAAGGAAATCACCCAGATCCAGAGCACCATGACCCAGTTCTTCGACCAGGTACTGGGCGCCGAGCGCCTGACCCTGGTGGGCGAAGCGGCGGTGGTGCACGTCGCCGGCCTGGAAGACAAAAGCAAACTGCGCTACGGCCGAGACTCGGTATACGGCGCCTATGGTTTTCAAGGTGACACCGACGGTTTTGTCACCTCCACCTCGTGGGGCTACCGGGCGCGGGCGATCCTTGACTACAACAACGCCATTGCCGGTGTGAACCTCAAGCCCAACCTGTCCTGGTCCCATGACGTGGCCGGTTACGGCCCCAACGGGCTGTTCAACAAAGGGGCCAAGGCCATCAGCGTCGGCGTGGATGCGGACTATCGCAGCACCTACACCGCAAGCCTGAGCTACACCGATTTTTTTGGCGGGGACTACAACACCCTGACCGACCGCGACTTCCTCGCCCTCAGCTTCGGCGTGAACTTCTGATCTGGCTTAAAAGAAGGACAAGACCCTATGCGTAAGATGATTGCAGTGTTGGCCCTGAGCGTATTGGCCGCCAACGTAATGGCGGCGGTATCGCCCGAAGAAGCCGCCAAGCTCGGCACTACCCTGACCCCGGTCGGCGCCGAAAAAGCCGGCAACGCCGATGGCTCGATCCCGGCCTGGACCGGCGGTATCCCGAAAAACGCCGGCGCAGTGGACAGCAAGGGCTTCCTGGCAGACCCCTTCGCCAACGAAAAACCGCTGTTCGTGATCACCGCCGCCACGGTGGAAAAGTACAAGGACAAACTCTCCGACGGCCAGGTGGCGATGTTCAAGCGCTATCCAGAAACCTACAAAATCCCGGTATACCCCAGCCACCGCACGGTCAACTTGCCGGCGGACATTTACGAGTCGATCAAGCGCAGCGCCGTGAATGTGAAGGCGATCAACGATGGCAACGGCCTGGAGAACTTCACCGGTAACCGTTACTACGCGTTCCCCATCCCGAAGAATGGCGTGGAGGTGCTGTGGAACCACATCACCCGTTACCACGGCGGCAACCTGCGGCGCATCATCACCCAGGCCACGCCCCAGACCAATGGCAGCTACACGCCGATCCGCTTCGAAGAAGAAGTGGCGGTGCCGCAAGCTATCCCGGATATCGACCCGGCCAAGGCCGCCAACGTGCTCAGCTATTTCAAGCAATCGGTCACCGCCCCGGCGCGGCTGGCGGGCAACGTGCTGCTGGTGCATGAAACCCTCGACCAGGTGAAGGAACCGCGCCTGGCCTGGATCTACAACGCCGGCCAGCGCCGGGTGCGGCGCGCGCCGCAGGTGTCCTACGACGGCCCAGGCACCGCCTCCGACGGCCTGCGCACCACCGACAACTTCGACATGTTCTCCGGCGCGCCCGACCGTTATGACTGGAAACTGGTGGGCAAGAAGGAGATGTACATCCCCTACAACAGCTACAAGCTCGACTCGCCGAGCCTCAAGTACGACGACATCATCAAGGCCGGGCACATCAACCAGGACCTGACCCGTTACGAACTGCACCGCGTGTGGGAAGTGGTCGGCACCGTCAAACCCAGCGAGCGGCACATCTACGCCAAGCGCCACATGTACATCGACGAAGACAGCTGGCAAGTCGCGCTGGTGGACCACTACGACGGCCGCGGCCAACTGTGGCGCGTCGCCGAAGGCCATGCGCAGTTCTACTACGACCACCAGGTGCCGGCCTACACCGTGGAAACCCTGTACGACCTGATTGCCGGGCGCTACATCGCGCTGGGCATGAAGAATGAAGAGAAGAGCAGCTTCGTGTTCGGCTTTGCCGCCAAGGCTGCGGACTACACCCCGGCGGCACTGAGGACGGAGGGCGTTCGCTGACTCCGCATCGAAGTGAGGTTGAAAATGTGGGAGCTGGCTTGCCTGCATTAGCCATAGGTCTCTACACAACGCTGTCGCAATCAACGGTAACCACGATGCGAAGCGAGCCGCTCTTGATCTTGATCTGCTTTTGATCTTAGGCGCCCCGTTAAACCACGCTGGCCGGAATTCGACAGGGATTTGGGGGGTAAACCGGCAGGGATGCCGGTTTAGCCGCCCCGCGCCATGGATGGCGCGTGGCGGCGGCCCCCCAAATCACTGGCGGATTACGGGCACACCGAGCCCAGGCGAGGTGCCGAGTGGTGGGGCAAGAGCGCTTTGCTTACTTTCGCGCTTTTCGAAAGTGAGCCGCCGTCAGGGCGGAACCCTAGGTGGCCGTTACCGCAACAATGGATATGTACACAGTCCAGCTGGGTTGACTGCCAGGCCGCCTTCGCGAGCAAGCCCGCTCCCACAGTTTGATCGTGGTGGGTCAGATAGATAGGCGTCGGCTGTCAGGTCGTCACGGGAGCAAGCCATCCCAGGCAACCCAGCTCCCACACTGAATGGTGTCCACCGCGATTTTTATGGTCTTCAATCACCCCGCTGAATACTTCTTCAACAACCGCCAACCACAGGTCTAGGGTGACGCAACAATAAAAACAGCAGGATGCAGCAATGACCGCCATGACCCGCTGCCTGGACCGTCCTGGATGCATGCCACGGCTGTCCGCCCACCACCTGTTGCGTCCGCGCTTGTCACAGCCTTTGCTCGCGGCGCAGGCGCGTGTGAAGTTGCTGTGCGCGCCCGCTGGCAGTGGCAAGAGTGCACTGCTCGCCGAGTGTGCATTGCAGGCGCCGGCGGGGTGCCTGGTTCATTGGGTGCCGCTCCATGGCGCAGCACTCAGCCCGTTGGAGTTGTGCACACGGCTGGCGCAACACCTGGGCCTGGTGTTTGTCGATGAAGCCACCTTATTGCTCGACCTCAGCCACTGGTCCAATCCTGCATGGCTGTTTCTGGATGATTTCTGCCGCCTGCCGGCTCCCGAATTGGACGCGTTGCTCGACCGTCTGCTCAGCGCCAGCAGTGCGCAACTGACGTGGTGGCTGGGTGCGCGACGGCGCCCGGTGTGCAACTGGCCGCGCCTGTTGTTGGAGGACGAACTGCTGGAATGCAGTGAGTTGTCGTTCAACGCTGCGGAGGTCCAGGCACTGCTCGCCCCAGGGCAGAGCGTTGACAGCGTGATGCAGTTCAGCGGCGGTTGGTGTGCCGGTGTACGCATCGCCGCGCTGGGCGATAACCACCCCGACAAGACCTTGCTGGATTACCTGCAACACGAACTCTTCAGTACCTTGCCGGCGCCATTGGTCGAAGCCTGGCATGTATTGGCCCACCTGCCACGCTTCAACCCAGGCTTGTGTGAACACCTGTTCGGCCATGGTGACGGCGAACAGTACCTGCGCGAGCTACAAGCACTCGGTGCATTTATCCAGCCCTGGGAAGGCACCGGCGACTGGCTGCAGGTGTTTGCACCGCTGACGCGACTGCTGCGCGACGAACCCTGGCCGGCCAAACGTTCGTGGCACCGCCGCGCCTGCCAATGGTTCAGCGCCGAGCGCGACTGGCAAGCGGCCTTCGAGCAGGCGTTGCTGGCGCAGGAATATGAAGTGGCGGTGAGCCTGTTGCAGCACTTCAGTTTCGAGGATTTGTTTCGCCAGCAGAACGCCGTACTGCTGTTGCGCCTGCATGAACAGCAGGGCGATGAATTGATGTTGGGCTCGGCGCAGTTGGTGGGGCTGCTCACGGCCGCGTTGTTGTTTGCCGGGCGCTTCGAACAGGCAGCCTTGTGCATCGAGCAACTGGCCCGCTTTGCCCCGCAACCGACGGCCGCCGCGCAACGCTATCTGCTGGCGCGCTGGCAGGCGCAATGGGGCTGGTTGCTGCATTTGAGCGGCGATGCCGAACGCTCCCGCGAGCATTTTCTTGAAGCCCTGCAAGCGCTGCCCGACAGCGCCTGGACATCGCGTCTGATGTGCCTGTCGGGCTTGACCCAGCAAGCCTTGCTGCGCGGTGAGCTGGAGGCCGCCCAACGCTTGAACCGTGAAGCGCTGTGCCTGGCCCGGTCCCACGGTTCGCTGGTATTGGAGGCCCTGCTGGAGTTGGATCACGCCCAATTGCTGGAGCAGCGTGGCGCGCCGTACCGGGCACAGAGCCTATTGGAGACGGTGCAGGCGATGTTGGCCGGGCAACGGCTCACCGCCGGGCCGTTGGTGGGGCGTATTGTCTTGCGCCGCGGGCATCTGGCTTTGCGTCAGGGCCAGGACGGCCTGGCCGCCGAATGTTTCGAGGCTGGCTTGAGCATGTGCCTGCAGAGCCAGGACAAGCGCGTGTTGTATGGTTTTCTGGGCCTTGCGTTGTTGGCAGCCAATCGTGGCGACTACGCCCAGGCGTTCATTCAATTGCGCGACGCCGAGCGCCTGATGCAGCAGCGCCATGTGCCCGACACGGTGTACCGCGCGGTATTGCTGTTGGTCAGTGGGCACTTCTGGTTGCAGCAAGGTCGCGCCGAGTTGACGGTGCAAGCCGTGCGCCGGGTATTGCGCCACTTTCGCGGGCCTTGCGCCAAGCAGGCACCGCCGGCCACCTTGGAACTGATCCCGCGCCTGGAATATTTGCTGGTGCTGGCCGAGGTCAAGCTGGGCTGTGCCGAGCAACCTATCGCGCGGCTTAATGCTTTGCTCGACACCTCACGGCAACGCGGCATGTTGTGCCTGGAAACCGAATTGCACCTGGTGCTCGGTGAAGTGACCTGGCAGCTTGGCGACCCGGCGTTGGCGCGCCGGTCGCTGCAAGCTGGCTTGGCGCTGGCGGAGCGTTGCCAGGTGCAGCAGGCGGTCCGCGAGTTGCGTTTGCGTGCGCCGGGGCTTTTAAGCGAGCTGGGCCTGGAGCCCCAGGCGGCGCCTGCCGGGGCGGCGCAGAACCCGTTGAGCCAGCGTGAGCTGGAGGTGCTGCAACTGATCGCGCTCGGCAACTCCAACCTGGAAATCGCTGATCGCCTGTATATCTCCCTGCACACCGTCAAGACGCACGCGCGGCGTATCCACAGCAAACTCGGGGTAGAGCGACGCACCCAGGCGGTGGCCAAGGCGAAGACGTTGGGCTTGATGGTCTAGGCGCTAAATGCCTGGCGGTATTGGCTCGGCGTGGCGCCCATGGCGTGGCGAAAACGCTGGTTGAAATGGCTGGCGCTGGAAAAACCGCACAGCAAGGCCACCTCACTGATCGCTAAAGCACTGCTGCGCAGCAGGTTTTGCGCTCGTGCCAGGCGCCGTGCCAGCAGGTACTGATGGGGCGGCACGCCGAAGCTCTGGCGGAACATCCGGGCGAAATGGTATTCGGACAGCGCGCACATGGCGGCCAACTGGCCGAGGCTGATGGCGTCTTCCATATGCTGGTCGATGTACTCCACCAACCGCCGTCGTTGGTGCGCGGCCAGCCCGCCTTTCAAGCGCAAGCCTTCGCGGGCGCCGACCTGGCTGAGCAAGGTATGGCTGAGCAGTTCATGGGCCAGGCTGCTGGTCAGCAGTCGCTCGCCGGGCTCGTGCCAGTTGAGGCTGACCAACTGGTGAAAACGCCGGGCCTGGAAGGGGTCTTCGAGGAAGGTGCCCTCACGCAAGTGCAGCTCCCGTGGCTCACGGTCCAGCAGGGTGACGCAGCCGAGGGCAAATTGTTCCGGGCTGAAATACAGGTGGGCCAGGCGAATATCGCCATTGATCACCCAGGCCGACTGATGCTCGGCCGGCAGGATGCACAGTTTGTCGGGGCCGCCCTTGAGGCTCGGCTGATCACGCCGAAAGGTGCCCGTGCCGCCGCCGATGTAGCAGGACAAAGTGTGATGGCTGGGGGCCTGGTAATCCTGGGCGTCATGGTGGTTGCTCCACACGGCCGCAGCCAACCCGTCACCGAGCTCGGCGCAAGCTTGCAAGCGTGCGTGGGGCGAGCGGTTGAGGGCTTGGAAGACGTGCAGCGATTGCAGCTCTGGCATGGTGTGTTCTCCGACACTTTGCATCCTACGCTCCACCGCTGGCGCTGTGAGCCCATCGCCCGACAAAAGCGCAAGAATGTGCAAGAACGTTATCCGGGGGGAGGACCACACTGTGGCTCAATCGACGGAGCCGGCTATGAATCTTTTCCTGTATTTACTCACGGTGCTCATCTGGGGCACCACCTGGATCGCCCTCAAGTGGCAGTTGGGCGTGGTGGCGATTCCGGTGTCGATTGTCTATCGCTTCGGCTTGGCCGCCCTGGTGCTGTTCGTGCTGTTGTTGCTCAGCCGCAAGTTGCAGGTGATGAACCGACGCGGGCACCTGATCTGCCTGGCGCAGGGGCTGTGCCTGTTCTGCGTCAACTTCATGTGCTTTCTCACCGCCAGCCAATGGATTCCCAGCGGCCTGGTGGCGGTGGTGTTTTCCACGGCGACCTTGTGGAACGCGCTCAATGCCCGGGTGTTTTTCGGCCAGCGGGTGGCGCGCAACGTGCTGATGGGCGGGGCGCTTGGGCTGCTGGGGCTGGGCTTTTTGTTCTGGCCGGAGCTGGTTGGGCATACCGCCAGCCCGCAAACGCTGCTGGGCCTGGGCTTGGCGCTGCTGGGCACCCTGTGCTTCTCGGCGGGCAACCTGCTGTCCAGCCTGCAACAGAAGGCCGGGCTCAAGCCGCTGACCACCAATGCCTGGGGCATGGCCTATGGGGCGGCGATGTTGGCGACCTATTGCGCGGTGCGTGGCATTCCCTTCGAGATGGACTGGAGTGCACGGTATATCGGTGCGCTGTGGTACCTGGTGATCCCGGGCTCGGTGATTGGTTTTACCGCTTACCTCACTCTGGTGGGCCGTATGGGGCCGGAGAAAGCGGCGTATTGCACGGTGCTGTTTCCGGTGGTGGCGCTGAATGTATCGGCAGTGGCCGAGGGTTACCAGTGGACGGCGCCGGCGTTGATGGGGCTGGTGCTGGTGATGCTGGGGAATGTGCTGGTGTTTCGTAAGCCTCGGGCCATCGTGCCGGACCTTAAGGCTAGCCAAGCCTGAATGTGGGAGCTGGCTTGCCTGCGAAGACGGCCTCACAGTCAACGCAGCTGGATTGTGTGTATATCCATTGCTGCGGTAACGGCCGCTTAGGGTTCCGCCCTGACGGCGGGTCACTTTTGGAAGGACCCAAAAGTAACCAAAAGGTCCTCGCCCCACCACTCGGCACCTCGCTTGGGCTCGGTGTGCCCGTAATCCGCCAGTGATTTGGGGGGCCGCCGCCACGCGCCATCCATGGCGCGGGGCGGCTAAACCGGCATCCCTGCCGGTTTACCCCCCAAATCACTGGCGAATTCCGGCCAGCGTGGTTTAACGGGGCGCCTGAGATCAAAAGCAGATCAAGATCAAGAGCGACTCGCTTCGCATCGTAGTTACCGTCGGCTGCTACAGCTCCCACATTTGACTGAGGTGCCTGCTTTATTTGAGGCCCAGGCGCTTGGCCATGCGTCCCAGGTTGGCGCGGTCCAGGCCCAGTTCGCGGGCGGCGCTGGCCCAGTTGTGCTGATGACGCTCCAGGCAGGCGCTGATGAGTTGGCGCTGGTAGTGCTCGGTGGCCTGGCGCAGGTCGCCGCTGACCATGGGCAGGGCTTGGGCCGTTGTTTCTTCGGCCACCGCCGCACTCACATCGGGCAAGTCCAGGTCCAGGGCGCTCAGGCTGAGAATCTTCGGGCGCTCGCGGCAGTTGCCCAGGGCTTTCAACGCGCTGCGTCCGATCAAGTGCTCCAGCTCGCGCACATTGCCGGGCCAGTTGTAGGCCAGCAGTGCCGCCTGGGCGTCGCCGGTCAGGCGCAGGCTGCCCAGGCCCATGCGCGAACGGTTCTGTTCAAGGAAGAAGCCTGCCAACAGCAGTACATCACGCCCGCGCTCGCGCAGCGCCGGCACTTGCAGCGGGTAGACGCTCAAACGGTGGTAGAAGTCGGCACGGTAGCGGCCATTGCGTACCTCTTCGGCAAGGTCGCGGTTGGTGGCGGCAATCAGGCGCACGTCCACCTGGTGCTCCTTGTCCGAGCCCAGGCGCTGCAACTGGCCGCTTTGCAGCACGCGCAGCAACTTGGCCTGCACGGTCAACGACAACTCACCCACTTCATCCAGGAACAAGGTGCCGCCATTGGCCAGTTCGAACTTGCCCCGACGCTCGTTCAACGCGCCGGTAAAGGCGCCGCGTACATGCCCGAACAGTTCGCTTTCGACCAGGGTCTCGGGCAGGGCGGCGCAGTTGAGGCTGATCAGCGGTTTGTCGGCGCGCGAAGAGGCGGCGTGGATCGCCTGGGCCACCAACTCCTTGCCGACCCCGGTTTCGCCGGTAATCAGCACGGTCAGGTCGCTGCCGCCGACCAAGTTGATTTCCTCGACCAGGCGCTTGTGCGCTTTGCTCTGACCGATCATTTCCTTGTGCTGCTGGCCGCTGGCCTGGCGATAGATCTCGGCGCGCTGGTGCTCGTCTTCGGCCCGCAGTGCCAGGCGCTCGATGCGTTCAGCCACGTTGACGGTGGCCGCGGCAAGGCTGGCGAAGGCTTGCAGGGCGTCCAGCTCGACCCGTTCAAATCGCTCGGTATCGAGGGCGTCCAGGGTCAGCAGGCCCCAGGGCT
The DNA here is from genome assembly GCF_002591235.1 of Pseudomonas sp. FDAARGOS_380. Classification (NCBI taxonomy): domain Bacteria; kingdom Pseudomonadati; phylum Pseudomonadota; class Gammaproteobacteria; order Pseudomonadales; family Pseudomonadaceae; genus Pseudomonas; species Pseudomonas sp. FDAARGOS_380. The sequence goes on from NZ_CP023969.1 coordinate 3,036,311, forward strand.
GGTCGTCGATAAACAGCGGGCAGCCCATGCAGTCGTGGACTTCCAAGTGGCCATGCAAACCGGCGACCAGGCCGTCATAGGGGTCGGGCAATTCGCTGTCACTGTCGAAGCGGGTAGGGCCGGGGCTGCTCAGCAGGATCTCGAAGCGCGGATGTTCGCTGACCTTGAAGCGTCGGCCCAAGGTATCGGCGCTCAAGCCGTCCACCGCCAACGGCACCAACCACTCGCCATCCAGGCGTAACAACGCGGCGGCGTCGCAGGGCAGCAGGGCGCGCATGGCTTGCAGCAGGCGTCGGTAGCGCTCGCCTTCGGGCAAGTCCCGGGACAGGTCAGCGACCAGTGGCAGCAAGGTGGTGAGCAGGGGTTGTGCAGTCATAATGACTCCTTGTAGTCCTTATGACTATAAAGTGTAGGAAGTCATACTGACTACAGAATATTTAACTTGTTGAAATTAAAGGATTTATAAGTTGGCACGATTACTGACTGCTTTAAGGCAATCAGTAAGAAGACCCAGGAGTCTCCCATGCTTAGTGCCCAAGACCGTGCAATCATCAAATCTACCGTGCCCCTGCTGGAAAGCGGCGGCGAAGCGCTGATCACCCACTTTTATCGCATGATGCTGTCCGAGTACCCCGAGGTGCGCCCGCTGTTCAACCAGGCCCACCAGGCCAGCGGTGACCAGCCTCGCGCCTTGGCCAATGGCGTGCTGATGTACGCGCGGCATATCGACCAGTTGGACCAATTGGGCGACCTGGTGGCCAAGATCATCAACAAGCACGTGGCCTTGCAGATCTTGCCGGAACACTACCCTATCGTTGGGGCGTGCTTGCTGCGGGCTATTTCTGAAGTGCTGGGCAGCGAGATTGCCACCCCCGAGGTCATGAGTGCCTGGGGCGCGGCCTACGGCCAGTTGGCAGACATTCTGATCGGCGCCGAAGCGGCTATCTACGACGAAAAAGCCCAGGCGCCCGGCGGCTGGCGGGGTGCGCGGCCGTTCCTGCTGGTCAAGCGCGTGGAGGAGAGCGACGAGATCATCTCCTTCTACTTCGCACCGGTGGACAACGGCCCGATCCTGGCCGCAGCCCCCGGCCAATACATCGGCCTGAAACTGGTGCTCGATGGCGAGGAAGTGCGCCGCAACTATTCCCTGTCGGCCCTCACCGACACTGGCCTGTACCGCATCAGCGTCAAGCGCGAAGCGGGTGGGCGGGTCTCCAATTACCTGCATGACCAGATGCATGTCGGCGCGACCATTGACCTGTTCCCACCGTCGGGCGAGTTCACCCTGGCTGCCAGTGATAAACCGCTGGTGCTGATCAGCGGCGGGGTAGGCATTACGCCCACACTGCCGATGCTCGAAGCCGCCCTGGCAACCGAACGCCCGGTGCACTTCATCCATTGCGCCCGTAACGGCGGGGTGCATGCGTTCCGTGACTGGGTGGACACGCTGGCGGCCCAGCATCCGCAGCTCAAGCGTTTCTACTGCTACGCCGAGGATGACGGCATCAGCCCGGCGGCAGACAAGGTCGGCATGCTCAACCAGGAGCAACTGGCGGCCTGGTTGCCTGAGCAGCGCGACATTGATGCCTATTTCCTGGGGCCCAAGGGCTTCATGGCGGCGGTCAAGCGCCATCTCAAAGCGCTGGGTGTGCCGCAGGAGCAGGCGCGCTATGAGTTCTTTGGGCCGGCAGCGGCGCTGGAATAATCCCCCCTAGCAACAACACTGTCCAAAATGTGGGAGCGGGCTTGCTCGCGAAAGAGGCGTGTCAGTCACTACATGTGTCTCTGATGCTCCGCCTTCGCGAGCAAGCCCGCTCCCACATTTGGCCCTCTATTGCTCCCGATTAATCCGCAGTTAACCCCTCTCTGTTTTAACCACTGCCTGTGTGTAAACTTGTTGCCATCAGGCACAACCATAATCAGAGAAAGGGAAAGACGGGGATGATTGACGACATGCGTTTAGGCAGGGAGCGGCGCTTTCTGGTGTTGCTGGGCATCATCTGCCTGGCGCTGATTGGCGGGGCGCTGTACATGCAAGTGGTGCTGGGCGAAGCACCGTGCCCGCTGTGCATTCTGCAACGCTACGCCTTGCTGCTGATTGCGCTCTTCGCGTTCATTGGCGCCGCCATGCGCACCAAGGGCGCGCTGACGTTCTTTGAAGGGTTGGTGGTGCTCAGCGCCTTGGGTGGCGTGGCTGCGGCCGGCCACCATGTGTACACCCAGTTCTTCCCCCAGGTCAGTTGCGGTATCGATGTGTTGCAACCGATCGTCGACGACCTGCCCCTGGCCAAGGTGTTTCCCCTGGGCTTCCAGGTCGATGGCTTCTGCAGCACTCCTTACCCGCCGATCCTCGGCCTGTCCCTGGCCCAATGGGCGCTGGTGGCATTCGTGCTGACGGCGATCCTGGTGCCCCTGTGCATCTATCGCAACCGTCACCCCAAAGCCTGAGTCGCCGCGCCTGCCAAACGCTCCGTTCCTTCTGAATGAAGGCCGGAGCGTTTTTGTTTGTAGGGATTTGTGAAAGCACCGTGACGAGGGGCAACGGAAGGTGCGCGCAGCGTGCGACATGTTGTCACACGGACACTGTCGCAGGACGTTTCTGACCCGCCAAATCGGCCCTTAAATTTGCACCCAGCGCACAAATTGTGCTGTCAGTTCGTGGTTCGTGCGGTGGCCCGATTTGTGTGCGGCCCCAACCCCTGCAGCCTCTATGAATGCCTTGTTTTATGGGGACTTGGACGGCATCCGCATGCCCTTACAAGCCGTAAGGGAAGTGGCACTGTGCCCAATAACACGGCAATTTTTGTGGTTTTTGTTGAGAATCGAACACGATAAGATCGCGAATCTTTGCAACTTTGGTGAAGGATTGTTGCTGGAATCGATAAAAATTATTTCTTTATAAGACATGGTTTATACATCGCTAGCTAACTACAATCGCCCGCACTGAATGTCCGGTGCTGTTCAATATTTGAGCATTGGAGCGGTCGAGGAGCAGATGGAAGGCTCAATGCGACCCCAGGTTCCGGCAGCCTTTCAACTATCCGCACCAAATGGAATTGGTCTGTAACAAGGCCTTTAGCCACGAAATCGAATAAGAACTCACTGCAGGTCCGTGAAACGTACAGTCATGACGTGTCGGGCAGGCTCTTATTCAATCGAAGAGAAATGCCAACCCTTGGCAGGGTGAAGTGTTGGCGATCAAAACCCAACTGCATTGCGCAAGCTGCTTTAGAGGTCGTGAGATGAGTAAAAACAGGTACCCCCGATTACTAGGCTTTTTGCCGCTGCTTGGCATGATGTTAATGCTGGGAGGCTGCAAGTGGACCTTGCTCGACCCAAAAGGACAGGTCGGTCTGGATGAACGAAACCTGATCATCACCGCTACCCTGCTGATGCTGCTGGTTGTGGTGCCTGTGATCGTGATGACCTTCGCCTTCGCCTGGAAATACCGCGCGTCCAACACCAGCGCTACCTACGCGCCGAAGTGGTCGCACTCCACCAAGATCGAGATCGCGGTGTGGCTGGTTCCGATCCTCATCATCATCGCCCTGGGTTACATCACCTATAAGTCGACCCACGCGCTGGACCCGTACCGTCCGCTGGAATCCGACGTCAAGCCTGTGAACATCCAGGTGGTCGCGCTGGATTGGAAGTGGCTGTTCATCTACCCGGACCTGGGTATCGCCACTGTCAACGAGATCCGCTTCCCGGAGCACACCCCGCTTAACTTCCGGATCACCTCCGACGCCGTGATGAACTCGTTCTTCATCCCTGCACTGGGCGGCCAGATCTACGCGATGGCAGGCATGCAGACCCGCCTGCACCTGATCGCCAACCAGAAAGCTGAAATGGAAGGCATCTCCGCCAACTACAGCGGCGCTGGCTTCACCGGCATGAAATTCAAAGCGATCTCGACAAGCCAGGAAGATTTCGACGCCTGGGTAGCTGCAGTCAAGGCCGCACCTAAACAGCTTGATCAAGCTGAATACGACGCTCTGACCAAACCGAGCCAGAACAACCCTGTCGCCTTGTACTCCGCGTATGAGCCGGACCTGTTTCAGAAAATCGTCGACAAGTACGAAGGTATGAAGCCAGGCAAGCCGGTCAAGCACGAGAAGAAAGAAGTGGCCGTGGTTGAAGGTTCTGATACGGGCGCGCATTCAACTGCTGGGGCAGAGGAGTAAACGATGTTTGGTAAATTAAGTTGGGACGCGGTCCCATTCCACGAGCCGATCGTAATGGTGACTATCGCCATGATCGCGCTGGGTGGTTTGGCGCTGGTTGCGGGTATCACCTATTTCAAGAAGTGGTCCTACTTGTGGACCGAGTGGTTGACCTCGGTCGACCACAAGAAAATCGGCGTCATGTACGTCATCGTTGCCATGGTCATGCTGCTGCGTGGTTTTGCCGACGCCATCATGATGCGTACCCAGTTGGCCATGGCCACCGAGGGTTCGCCTGGCTACCTGCCACCTGAACACTATGATCAGATCTTCACCGCCCACGGTGTGATCATGATCATCTTCATGGCGATGCCTTTCTTCACCGGCTTGATGAACCTTGCCTTGCCGCTGCAGATCGGTGCGCGTGACGTTGCCTACCCGTTCCTGAACTCCCTGAGCTTCTGGCTGCTGGTGTCCGGCGTGGTGCTGATCAACGTTTCCCTGGGCGTCGGCGAATTCGCCAAGACCGGTTGGGTTGCGTATCCGCCATTGTCGGGGCTGCAGTACAGTCCGGGCGTGGGTGTGGACTACTACATCTGGGCGCTACAGTTATCAGGGCTCGGGACGACATTGACGGGGGTCAACTTCCTGGCCACCGTCCTGAAAATGCGCGCCCCTGGCATGAAACTGATGGACATGCCGATCTTCACCTGGACCTGCACCTGGGCAAACGTGCTGATCGTGGCTTCGTTCCCGATCCTGGCCGCTACCATGGCGCTGCTGTCGCTTGACCGTTACCTGGATTTCCACATTTTCACCAATGAACTTGGTGGCAATCCAATGATGTACGTGAACCTGTTCTGGGCATGGGGTCACCCTGAGGTGTACATCCTGATCCTGCCAGCGTTCGGTATCTTCTCCGAAGTGATCTCGACCTTTACCGGCAAGCGCCTGTTCGGTCACCACTCGATGGTCTACGCCTCGGGCGCGATCTCCGTACTGGGCTTCATGGTGTGGCTGCACCACTTCTTCACCATGGGTTCGGGGGCCAGCGTTAACGCCTTCTTCGGCCTGGCGACGATGCTGATTTCCATCCCGACGGGGGTGAAGCTATTCAACTGGCTGTTCACCATCTACCACGGTCGTCTGCGCATGACCAGCCAGGTCCTGTGGACCCTGGGCTTCATGGTGACTTTCGCCATCGGCGGCATGACCGGCGTACTGCTGGCCATCCCGGGTGCTGACTTCGTGCTGCACAACAGCCTGTTCGTGATCGCCCACTTCCACAACGTGATCATCGGTGGTGCGGTATTCGGCTACATCGCTGGTTTCAGCTTCTACTTCCCGAAAGCGTTCGGCTTCAAGCTGCACGAAGGTTGGGGCAAGGCTGCGTTCTGGTTCTGGATCTCGGGCTTCTTCGTCGCGTTCATGCCGCTCTATGCACTGGGCTTCATGGGCATGACCCGTCGTCTGAACGCCACTACCAACCCTGAGTGGGTACCGTACCTGTACGTTGCCATGTTCGGTGCGGTGATGATCGCTGTGGGTATCGCCTGCCAGCTGATCCAGCTGTACGTCAGCGTGCGTGATCGCAAGCAGAACATGTGCGAATCCGGCGACCCATGGAACGGCCACACCCTGGAATGGTCGACCTCGTCGCCACCACCGTTCTACAACTTCGCTGTGATCCCTACTGCGAACACCATTGATGCGTTCACCGAAGCCAAGGAAGACGGTACTGCGTACCAGAAGCCCAAGCACTACGAACCGATCCACATGCCAAACAACACCGCCACTGGCGTGGTGATGGGTGCGCTGTTGACCGTGTTCGGTTTCGCGATGATCTGGCACATCTGGTGGCTGGCAATCGCGAGCCTGGTGGGCACTATCGGTTACTTCATCATTCACGCTGCCCGTGATGATCAAGGCTACATGGTGCCGGTCGAAACGATCGAACGCATCGAAGCCGAGCAGCACGCTCGCCTGGTAGCCGAGAAGAAGATCCCGGCCAACCGTGTAGAAACCTCGTTGGAACAGGCTTAAACCATGTCGAACTTAGTGACCAATGCTGGACACGCCCATGTCGATGACCATGGGCACGATGACCACCACCACGACTCGGGGCCGATAACCGTCTACGGTTTCTGGCTCTACCTGATGACCGACTGCATCTTGTTTGCGTCGATCTTCGCGGTGTACGCGGTACTGGTAAACAACGTAGCGGGTGGCCCGTCGGGCCACGACATCTTCGAACTGCCTTACGTGCTCGGCGAAACCGCCTTGCTGTTGTTCAGTTCGATCACCTACGGCTTCGCCATGTTGGCCTTCTACAAGGGCAACAAGAAGGGCGTGCTGACCTGGCTGGGCCTGACCTTCCTGTTCGGCCTGGGCTTCATCGGCATGGAGATCAACGAGTTCCACCTGCTGATCTCCGAAGGCTACGGCCCGCACCGTTCCGGTTTCCTGTCGGCGTTCTTCACGCTGGTCGGCACCCACGGTCTGCACGTATCCGCCGGCCTGCTGTGGATGGCGGTGATGATGTATCAGGTCAATAAGCACGGCCTGACCAACACCAACAAGACTCGCCTGAGCTGCCTGAGCCTGTTCTGGCACTTCCTGGACGTGGTCTGGATCTGCGTATTCACCGTCGTTTACTTGATGGGGACTCTGTAATGGCTAATGCACACTCCCATGACAGCCACGATTCAAGCCATGGCAGCGTAAAGTCTTACGCCATCGGCTTCATCCTGTCGGTCATCCTGACCCTGATCCCGTTCGGCCTGGTGATGTACCCAACCTTGCCGAAGTCGATCACCTTGATGATCGTCCTGGCGTTCGCGGTGATTCAGGTTCTGGTTCACCTGGTGTACTTCCTGCACCTGGACCGCTCCAAAGAGCAACGCGAGAACGTGATCGCGTTTGTGTTCGCAGGCCTGGTGATCGTTCTGCTGGTTGGTCTGTCGCTGTGGATCATGTTCAGCATCCACACCTACATGATGGCGAAGTGAGGTAAGACCCGATGTCGCTTAAGCACTTTATCCAAATCACCAAACCGGGGATCATTTTCGGTAACGTGCTTTCTGTGGCGGGCGGTTTCTTCCTGGCCTCCAAGGGACATGTCGATCTGGCCATCTTCCTGGCGGCAATGATCGGTACGTCCCTGGTGGTTGCTTCCGGTTGCGTATTCAACAACTGCATCGACCGTGACATCGACATCAAGATGGAGCGCACCAAGAATCGCGTGCTGGTCCAGGGCCTTATCTCCCTGAAGCTGGCACTGATCTACGCGACCGTCTTGGGTGTTGCCGGTGTGGCCCTGTTGTACAAGGTGGCCAACCCGTTGGCGGCGCTGTTTGCCGTGATCGGCTTTGTCATCTACGTCGGCCTCTACAGCCTGTACCTCAAGCGCAAGTCGGTTCACGGCACGCTGGTGGGCAGTCTGTCGGGGGCGATGCCGCCGGTGATTGGTTATGTGGCTGTGACCAATAGCTTCGACATGGCCGCGCTGACGCTGCTGGTGATGTTCAGCCTGTGGCAGATGCCGCATTCCTACGCCATTGCGATTTTCCGCTTCAATGACTACCTGGCTGCGTCGATTCCGGTATTGCCGGTCAAACGTGGCATCCAGGTGGCCAAGAAACACATCCTGCTCTACATCCTGGCCTTCCTCGTGGCGACCTTGATGTTGACCTTCAGTGGCTACGCCGGCATGAGCTACCTCGCTGTTGCCGCCGCCATGGGCATGTACTGGTTGTACATGGCCTGGACCGGCTACAAGGCGGTGGATGACACCGTCTGGGCGCGCAAGCTGTTCGTGTTCTCGATCTTCACCATCACCGCGCTCAGCGTGATGATGTCCCTGGATTTCCAAGTGCCGAAAGAGCTGTTGCTGACCTACGCTCACTGAGTGGTCTTGCAGTAAAAAAGCCCCGCCTTCGAAAGTCGCGCGGGGTTTTTTATTGAGCGCTGCGTTATCGTTGACGTTTTTCGCGAGCGAGCTCGCTCCTACACCCTAATTCTTCGAATGCAGGAAGCAATGCAATGAGTAAAAAAGCCGTAATGGTCTTCAGTGGCGGGCAGGATTCGACCACCTGCCTGATCCAGGCCCTGCCGCTGTATGACGAAGTGCACTGCATTACCTTTGATTACGGCCAGCGCCATGTGGCAGAAATCGAAGTGGCCCAGAAGTTGGCCAAGCAGTTGGGTGCCACCGTGCACAAAGTGATGGATGTGTCCCTGCTCAATGAGCTGGCGATCAGCAGCCTTACCCGTGACAACATTCCGGTGCCGACCGTGAACAGCTCGGGTGAAAGCCTGCCGAGTACCTTTGTGCCGGGGCGCAACATCCTGTTCCTGACCCTGGCTGCGATCTACGCCTATCAAGTGAAAGCCGAGACTGTCATCACCGGCGTGTGCGAAACCGACTTCTCGGGCTACCCGGATTGCCGGGATGAATTTGTCAAAGCACTGAACCAGGCCCTCAAGCTGGGCATGGAATACGACGTGCGCCTGGACACCCCGTTGATGTGGCTGAACAAAGCCGAGACCTGGGCCCTGGCCGATTACCACGGGCAACTGGAGCTGGTGCGCGAGCAGACGCTGACCTGCTACAACGGCGTGATTGGCACCGGCTGCGGCAACTGCGATGCATGCAACCTGCGCGCCCGTGGCTTGAATGACTACCTGCAGAACAAGACACCTGTCATGCAGAGCCTCAAGCACAAGTTGCAACTCAAATAACCCTTGTAGGAGCGAGCTTGCTCGCGAAGAACCTGAGAGCGCCGCGTTCCATCCGATGCGCTGCGTGATCGTTGACGTTCTTCGCGAGCAAGCTCGCTCCTACAAGTTATTGATAGCGTTTGAATAATGAGCGTGCGCCATAGGCGGGCAGGATATTGAAGAACGCAAAGCCGACTTTGATCGCGATCTGCACATAAATCATGCTGAGGATATCGCTGGTCTGCATCGCCCCGTAGAAGGCAATAAAGCAGAACAGGAAGCTGTCGATAATTACCGCGAAGAACGTACTGAGGAATATTCGCAGGTACAGGTACCTGGAGTTGGTCAGCTCCTTGATCTTGCACAGCAGGTAGGAATTTATGTTCTCCGACACCAGGAACGACACCGAAGAGGCCACCAGCACCGATGACACTTGCAGGATCACGTCGGTATAAGGCCCATCCAGCTTCCAGCCCGGTAGCCCCGGCAGGAACGTCGAGCCATACAGCAGGATGATGATCATCGCGTTGCTGGCAAACGCAAACAGAATGGCTCGCCTGGCCAGGCGCAAGCCGAAATTTTCGTTGAGCAAGTCCACGATCAAAAAGGTCAGCGGGTACAGGAACGTGCCCGGCGTGACGATGATGCCCAAGGACTCCAGATAAATCGGCTTGGTCGCGGCAATGCTGGTGAAGATATAGAAGGTGAACAGCAGCAAGTTCAGGATGATGTAGATCATCCAGGAGTTTTCATTGCGGTCGTTTATCTCGTAAGCGGTCAGTGCTCCGCCTTGGGAATAGAACTTCTTGTACAGGTTCTTGATTTCCATCTTGTTGAAGTTGTCCATCATTTCGCTGCTGAGCACTTCACTCAGCTTGATCTTGAGGACCTTGCCGGTGGCGATCACCATGATCACCGCCAGGCGCTTGTCATTTTCAAAGCCCAGCAACTTGTATTTGCTGTTTTCAACGGCGCCCTCAGATGGTGTCATTGAAGCGCTCCTCAAGGATGTCGCCGATGACACACAACCGCTCTGAGTTCCCGCAGGGTTCGAGGGTGATGAACAGCTTCTTGGTGGCGCGGTCGTACACCAGCTTTTCTTTATCGTCGCTGGATGAGCCTTTCTGCACGATCAGCAAGTCCCCAGGCTCATTAAGGCCGGGAATCCCGTGCTCCAGGCGCACGCCGATCAGGTTGCAGGCGCTGCCAAAGTAGTAGGTCAGCGGATGAAGCGTGGCCAGTTCACCGATGCGCTTGCCCAGGTTCTGCATGAGCAGGCTTTCCTTGAGCACAGGCACTGCCGCCGGGTTCTTGTTACCCAGTGGGGAAACGTTGCTCTCGATGACTTCCTTGGCCTCAAAACTGATGGTCTCGATTTCTTCGTAGGACACGCCAAAGAAGTCCGAGATCTTGCGAATCGTCGACTGCTGCACGTTGACGACCTTGCCTTCCAGGATGTTGTAGATAGTCGTTCTGGTCAGGCCGGCGGCATTGCTTAGCGAAAGCTGGGTTTCGCCACGACTTTTGATCAAGTACTTGATGTTGCTCTTCAAGTGCTCGGTTTTTTCCCGTCTGTGTATCAAGTGCTCACCACTTCCATTTAGTCATCAGTCCATGCCGGCAGAACCCGATGTTGCGGGTTTGGCGGCAGTGAAAGTGTTGCATGCGCCCGCTATAACAATAAAGTACTGAGTGCAGGGATACGCCTTGGTGGTAAATCAGGCAACGGCTTTCTCGTCATACTCTTCTGAACGGCCTGCGCGAATCCCTCGCGCCTCTACAAGGAGTAGTCACCATGGTGCGTGTCAGTCGTCGATCCCTTTTCGCCCTGGGCGCGGCCCTGCCTGTGATGGGGCAGCTCAATTGGGCCGTCGCCAGCCCGGCGCCGACGAAATCTGACAAGGTGCTGCTCAATTACAACGAAAGCCCCTACGGCCCTTCAAACGCGGCTCGCCAGGCGATGCAGCGCGCGATTGCAGCCTCCGGGCGGTACCCTTACCCGGACATGTATGCATTGGCCGCGCTGTTCGCCCAACAACAGGGCATAGCCGAAGACAGCGTCGGAGTGTTTGCCGGCTCGATGGCCGCCCTGCGTTACGCGGTGCTGGCGTTCACCAGCCAGACCCGCGGCCTGGTGATGGCCACGCCGTCCTACGAAGTACCGCGCCAGGCGGCGGAATCGATCAAGGCGCCGGTGCATGAAGTGAGCCTCGATGCCCAGCATGCCCACGATGTGCCCGCCATGCTCGCGGCGGACCCACAGGCCGGCATGCTGTACCTGTGCAACCCCAACAACCCGACCGGTACGCTCACCTCGACCGAGGCCATCCGCCAAGCCTTGGCGCACAAACCCAAGGGCAGCGTGCTGGTAGTGGACGAGGCTTATATCGACTTCTGTGATGCCCCCAGTTGCGTGAGTTGGGTCAACGACCACGACGACCTGCTGGTGCTGCGCACGTTCTCCAAGATCTACGGCATGGCCGGTGCGCGCCTGGGCCTGGCAATCGGCCACCCGGCGCTGCTGGAGCGGTTGGCGGTGTTTGGCGGCGACAACGTCCCGGCCGGCGCCAGCTTGCTGGCCGCCCGTGCCAGCCTGGAAGATTCGCAACTGGTGGGCCAACGCAAAGCGCGCAATGCCAGGTTGCGCGATGAGACGATCGCCTGGCTCAAGGGCCGGGGCTTTACCTGCACCGCTTCCCACAGCAATTGCTTCATGATCGACGTGAAGCGCCCGGCAGAGCAGGTGATTGAGCAGTTAGCGGCGCAGAATGTGTTGGTTGGGCGGGTATGGAAGGACTGGCCGCATTGGGTGCGGGTGACAGTGGGTAATGAGCAAGAGATGCAGCGCTTTCGCGAGGCGTTCGCGGCGCAGGTCTAGGCCCAGTGTTTGTCATCCGCTGCCTGGACAGGTAAGCCAGGCATGCTTCATGCTCGATCGGGTCGAATGCTCAAGGAAGATACCCGTGGGACCTAATGGCCAACCCGATAAGAAATCGCCCATGCTGCCCGAGGAGATGCGCCGCTTGCTCGATGCCGAGCTGAGCCGCCGTGGCCTGGGGCACTTTGAGGTCTATCAGTGTGGGCCGCCGATGGACCAAGCGCAGATTGTGTCCAATTACCCTGAGGCCATGGAGCCTTCCGACACGGCCGACGATTTCTACCGGCGTGGCGAGCTGGTTTCATTGACCCGCACCCGGATCAAACCGTTTTTCTGGAGTGATGAACACCTGCTGGCCGTGGCCGATGAGGCGGTGCCGGTGCCGGGCCCCTACAAACCCGTTGGCGAGGGCGCCAGTTTTATCGTGCATGGCAATCGCGGCTTCTATTCGGTGCTCAATCTGTGCAGTTTCGGCGACGACCAGCAATTTCGCGAGACCGTGCTGGCCCATCAAAGTGAACTGCAGATGCTGTTGGTCTCGATGTACGACGAGGCCCTGGAAGATCACGCCGCGCCGGTCGCTCAACAGACGGTGCTGACCCCACGGGAAACCGAAGTATTGTCCTGGGTCAGCCTGGGCAAGACCTACAACGAAGTGGCGCTCCTGACCTCGATGACCTCCCATACGGTCAAGTTTCACATGAAGAATATCTTCGGCAAATTGCAGGTCACCAACGGCAAGTCAGCAATCGGCAAGGCCCTGCAATTGGGCTATATCCGCCACCCGGCCTGAGGTCGCAATCAGCACCTACCTGTCCAAATGGGTAGCTTGTTCGCCGCACAGTGCTGCATTAGGTTGCCCAGCTATGGAGTTTGGCGTCGGACACACCGGCGCCGCCATTGCCAAAGGACATTCGGATGAGCCGCTCTGTAGCTTTGCTCCACACCTGTGCCAGCGTGTTGCGCTGATGGGCACTTTTCACGCCTTGCGCGGCCTTAATGCGCGGTTGCAAGCACTGTTCATGATCACGCTGGTGTTCCGCATGGGCACTCTGGCGTTTCCTTTCTACGCGGCGTACCTGATTCATCAACACGCGATATCGGCGGGCACGGCTGGCCTGTTGGTCGGGGTATATGGCGCGGGCGCCCTGTGTACCGACCTGGTCATCGGCGCCGTGATCAAGCGGTTTTCGGCCAACCGGGTCATCCTCGGTTCGTTGGTGTTCAACGCGGCGTTGCTGCTGGTCATTCCCTCGGTGGAAAACCTGCTCGCGCTGTTCCTGTTGTCGTTTCTCTGGGGCGCTTGTTACGAAGCCTTCACACCGGCCGCGTTCTCCGAGACGGTGGCTCACAGCAACCTTGAGTCACGCAAAGTGGCGTTTTCGTGCAACCGGCTGGCGATCAACATCGGCATGGCCATCGGGCCGTTGCTGGGCAGCTTGATCTTTCTGCGCAATGCCGATGCGGTGTTCTACATCAATGCCGTGTTGTCCTTGCTGGCCTTCGCCGCCTGCCTGCGGTTCGGACGGCCCCGGCCAGCCACCCAAGACGCGCCCGTCGCCGGCAAGGGCGAGGGCTTGCCCGAGGTGGCGGCTCATGAGCGTTCGCGACTGCTGGTGATCCTGTTGGCGGCGCTGCCGGTGCACGTGGCATACGCACTGCCGCCGACTTTTCTGTCGGCGTACATCATCAACTACACCCAATTGCCGGCCTATTACGTGGGCATCATTTTCTTTATCAATGCTTTGCTGGTGATTGTGTTTGAAGTGCCGATCAACCTGCGCATGGCGCACTTGTCGAGCAGCCGCTCGCTGATCATCGGCTTCTTGCTGGCAGGCAGCGGTTTCTTCTTGATGGGCTTTGGTCAGGTCGGCGCGCTGTTGATGCTTGCTACGGTGTTATGGAGCCTGGGCGAGATGATTGTGTTCCCCGCGATCACCCACTATGTCAGCAGCATTTCCAGCCGCGATAGCGTGGGCCGCAACCTTGGCTATTACTCGGCAGGCGTCAACATCGGCGTGATGATCGCGCCCTCGTTGGCGTTCATGTTATTGGCCCGGCCAACCTTGCCATCACCGTGGCTGCTGACAGGCTGCGTGTTGGTGCTGTTCGCAATCGCCGTGGGGATGATGAAAAGCTCGGCGGTGTTGTGGAACAAATCGGCGTAGACGGCAACCGGCGCTGCGCCTTGCACGCGCGCCGGGTTGCGTCAGCTATTTACTGGGCGGCGATGGCGTAGCCGTCAAACGCGCTTTGCTGTTGCAGCGCGGTCACGATGCTCTTGCGCGTGACCGGCTGCTCGGCGCCGCTGTTGTCGATGAAGGTTTCGCTCGCAAGCTCCGCCTCGCTGCCTTCGCCCACAAAGGTGAAGCCCAGGAATTCCAACGCCTCGCGGTCCACATTGAGCTTGGAGCGCGGCGTGCGCAGCGGCAGGGTGACGCTGATGCCATCCTTGCTGATCACAAACACTTCGGTGTCTTTCTTGGCACGTGCTGCCTTGCCCTTGCCAGCGCTCGGGTTGCTGATGGCCTGGTGCGACTGGTTAAGGACCTTGAGGGCCAGGCCGTAGACCAGTTCCTGGAATTCGGGGTCGTCCTTGAAACTGGACAGGATGCGGCTGATCGAGAACTGGCTGCTCAGGTGTTCCAGGGCGGCGTTGTCTGCGGCTTCGGCGTCTTTCAATTGCTTGAGCTGGCCCATCAGCTCATAGGCTTTGTCATCGTCGAAGGCATCATGGGCCTGGCGGATGGCAACCCGCAGCTCGCGGATCTGGTCGCTTTCCTTGGAGGTGTGAAACGCGTCCAGCACCATCTCGCTGATGATCTTGGCGGCTGGCACATGCTGTGAAAGATTGATGGCGTTTTCGTATTCGGCTTTGGCGTGCAGGGCGACTACGGATTCTTCGGCGGATTTTTCGGTGTAGGAATCAGGCATTAAAATTTCACTGCGTAGTAAGCGGAGAGACAAAAAAACGTCGGGCATTTTCAGCGGGTGAGGGGATCAGGTCAAGGCAGGCCGCTATTCGTCCAACTTTGTGAGACACGCCTGGAGAATATCCAGGCCTTCCTCCAACACCCCAGGCTCAATGGTCAGCGGGGCCAGCAAGCGCACGATGTGCCGCGACTTGCCGCTGGGCATCAGCAGCAAGCCAGCCTCTCGCGCCAGATCCAGCAGTCGCGCCAGTTGCTGGGTGGCGGGTGTGCCGTCGGCATGCGCCAGTTCAATGCCCCGCATGGCGCCGACACCGGTGAGGCGGCCCAGGTAGGGCGACAGTTGCTGTGCGCGCCAGGCTTCATAGCGGCCCACAATCGCGGCCTCCTGCGCAACGCCCCATGCGTGCAGGTTTTTGTCGCTCATCAACTCAAGGGTCGCCAGCGCCGCCGCACAGGCGATGGGGTTACCCGAGTACGTACCTCCCAGCCCACCTTTAGGCAGGTTATCCATCAGCGCCTTGCGCCCGACCACCGCCCCCAATGGCATGCCGCCGGCGATGCTTTTGCCGAGCAGCAGCAGGTCCGGCTCGATGCCCAGGCGCGAGAAGGCGAAACGCTGGCCGGTGCGCCCGAAACCCGATTGGATTTCATCGATGATCAGCACAATGTTGTGCTCGTCGCAGAAGCGCCGCAGAGCCTGGGCGAACTCAGTATCCAAGGCGAGAAAACCGCCTTCGCCCTGCACCGGCTCGATGATGAAGCAGGCCACATCGTTTACGTCGATTTCCACGCTGAACAGACGATCCATGGCTTTCAGCGCTTCGGCGCAGGTCACGCCGTTATCGGTACTGGGGTAGGGCAGGTGATACACAGGGCCGGGCAGTACGCCCACTTTCTGTTTGTAGGGCGCGACCTTGCCATTGAGGTTGAGGGTTGCCAGGGTGCGCCCGTGGAAGGCGCCGTCAAAGGCGATCACTGCTGTGCGCCCGGTGGCACCACGGGCGATCTTCAACGCGTTCTCCGCCGCCTCGGCGCCGCTGTTGGTGAGCATGCCGCTGACCGGGTATTCCACCGGGATAAAAGCGCTGAGGCGTTGCATCAACTCGATGTAGGGCGTATGCGGTGCAGCGTTGAACGCGTAATGAGTAAGCCGGGTGGCTTGCTCGCAAATCGCCGCCACCACGGCCGGGTGGCAATGGCCCAGATTGAGTACGCCGATACCGCCGACAAAGTCGATATATCGCTTGCCCGCCGTGTCCCAGACTTCGGCGTTTTTACCGTGGCTCAGGCTGATGGGGTGAACGATGGAAATCGACTGGCTGATGCTAGCGTGGCTCATGACTCTGGGACTCGGCAGTGGTGGGCGCAGCGCTATCTAAGCCGCGCGCCCGGCCTTGCCGCAAACGAAATAAAGTTGCCGGGTCATTCCACCTTGGAAGGAGCTGCGGCTATTCCGACACCCCATCCTTGCCCGCCGCCTTGGACCGGTACAAGGCTTGATCGGCCCGCGCCATCAGCGCTGCCGGCGATTCCCCCATGCGCCGCTCCACCACGCCCAGGCTCAGGGTAACGTTCAAGGCGCCCACGGGGGCTGCCTCCTTGATTTTATGGCGAATCCTTTCGGCCAGCTCTTTGGCCGTGTCCAGGCTGCTTTTGGGCAGCACCACCATAAACTCATCGCCACCCCAGCGCGCCAGCAAGTCGCTTGCGCGTACGCAGGTTTCCAAGGTTTCCACCACCCGTATCAGTGCCTGATCGCCGACGCCGTGGCCGTATTGGTCATTGATCGGCTTGAAGTCATCGACATCCATGGCCACCAGCGCCAGTGGCAGGCGGAAGCGCTCGGCACGGTCGCATTCTTCCAGCAGTACTTTTTCCAGGCGGTACCGATTGGCGATGCGCGTCAGGGCGTCACGCTCGGCCAGGGAGCGGTTTTCATCCAGTTGCAATTGCAGTTGCTGGTTGACGCGTGACAACTCAAGGGTGCGCTCCGCGACCAGCGCTTCCAGGGACCGGTTGCGCTTTTGCAGCTGTTCGATGGAGCATTTGCGCGTATGAATATCGCGGTGTGCGCCCACCATGCGCGCCACGGAACCGTCGGGGTTGCGTGCAATGACGTAGCCACGGTCCTCGATCCACAGGTACGTACCGTCTTCTTTGCGACAACGGTATTCGGCCCGGTAATGAGGGGCGCGTTGGCTGATGTAATCATCGAACACTGCCATCACGCAGGGGTAATCCTCGGGATGGATCACGTTCTCCCAGGTGAACACGCTGTTTTCCAGGGAGTGGTGGGAGTAGCCAAGCATTTCGTACCAGCCGGGGTTGCGGTAGACGAAGCCGGTGTTGGCGTTCCAGTCCCAGATGCCATCACTGACCAGTTCCATGATGGCGTGCAACAGGTCGACGTTAAGGTCGGACACCTCATTGCGTAGCGGTTCTTTGCCGGATGTATCGTCCATCTGCGCGCTTCCTGCGGGGGCTGGCGCCCAAGGCCAGTCATGGTTGACGCCGATACTCCGTGGCTGGGGCTACTGTACATCGGCGCTTGCGCGCTTTGAATAGGGCAGGTGTGCTGCTTTTGACGAGTGGCGAAACGCTATTTTTCTGGCGCCATCATCTTTGTCCGAGGCCTTCCATCCGCGTTGTGCTGGTAAATGGTCTGCGGTTGGCCCTGCTCATTGAAAAACACCTGGCCAATGCCTGCCGAGTTCCACAGCCGTTCACCCGCTTCGGCGTGCTCGGGAATATAGGGCACCACCTGCATGGTGCGCCGGCGGGTAAACCAGTTGAGCGGCGAACGCGGGGAGTAGAGCCAGCGGTTGAGGCGGTCGAACCATTCCAGCAGGCGCGGCGGGAACTCGTTCTTGATGCCGCTGCTGGTGATTTGCCAGATCTTGGGGCCGCCGTTGCGATGGCGGATCAGCACTTGATAGACAAACGAGTAATGCACATCGCCGGAGAGGATCACGTAGTTACCCGGCGTGCGTGAATGGCGGAAGATATTCAAAATCACTTGAGCGGCGCCGCGGTGGGCCATCCAGTTCTCGGCGTCCACCAGCAGGGGAAAGCCGCACCAGCTGAAGACCTTTTGCACCGTCTCGATCAGCTTGACGCCAAAGACCGGCGCGGGCGAGACAATGATGGCTGACGGGTGGTCCAGCAGCGCTTGTTGCAGTTCGCTCAAGGCTTCCCAGTCCAGCAGGCCAGAGGGTTGCTTGAGGGTGAACTCGCTGCGCCAGCGTCGGGTGCGGGTGTCGAGTACCACCAGCGCCGGGGTGGTGGGCAATACGTAGTGCCACTGCTGGAATTTCAGCAGGGCCTCCAGCAACGCGTCTTGCGCCGCCGCGTCGAGATGATTGGCCTGTACCTGGCCGGTCAGTGCCTGGGTTTGCCCCAGCAGTTCGCCAAATACCTGGGGCTGGTTGCCCCAGCCTTGGCATAGCAGATACGCCAGCAAGGCATTGCCGATGATGCGTTTGGAAAAGGGATGGCCGTAGGCGGTTTCCTCCCACTGCGCGCTAAGGTTCCAGTCGTCGGTGATGTCGTGATCATCAAACATCATCAGTGTCGACAGGTGCGCGAACACCCGGGCCACTCCAGGCAGACCGTCGCGGAACTGGTCGATGTGAACCTGTTCGCGGGCGTAGCGTTGTTGCTCTTGCGCGCTCAGCGGCGGCGGTTCTGGCGCGATCAGCGCCCAGGATGCTGGCGACCAGGCCAGCAGGTACATCGCGATCACTTCGGCGAAGGTCACCAGGTGATTGTCGGCGGTGCTGCTGGTGAAGATCGGCTTCTTCACGCCGCCGAAAAAGCGTTCGCGCAAGGTCTCGTTACTGTCCAGTGCGGGAAGCAGGTCGGCCCGGTGGTAGTAGCTGGCGCGATGCCCATAGAGGCTGGCGCTGTCGCTCACCACCGCGCCCTCCAGGTACTCATCGAACAGGCCCAGGCGCGCAATCAGCCCATGAATGGCGCGTAGCATGGGCCCTGCGACATCGTCGGCGTAGATCTGGTCGCCATTCATCATCAATAAGGCTGGGCGGTCGAGCGGTGTACGAGCATCTGCCAACAGGCGGTCGACACACAACAAGCCTTCGTCGGCGCGGTGGTGGGGTTTGCGGCACGAGCCATGCACCAAGTGGTGGATGCGGCTATGCAGCACGAAGCTGGGCGTAGTGGCGTCGCCATACAGCAAGTGCGGTGCCCATTGTGCAATGCCGAGGCCGTCAATCAACAGGTCGTAACCGATGATTTCATCCTGTGGCAGGGCGTGGCTCAGGGCGATGTCGATCAGGTGGATAAAGGCGTGGCGCCCGACGGGCACAACTTGGCAGTGCGTTGCATCGAGTGGGTTATCCAGCGCCTCGCCCGAGGGTAATTGCAGCCTCAAGGACAGTGGCAGGGCACGACTGCCCACCAACCAGATAACCAGGCGCTGCGGCTCCAGGCGCCGTAGGAGCGGGCCGGCAATGACCGCGGGCAAAGTGTCGGGTTGAAGCATGAAGAATGCTGCTCATTCCAAGTGGAACTGGGGAGGATAGCGCAGAGGATGTCAGTGTTTTGTTAACGGAGTGCAGCGCTGTGCGCTGCACTTGTTGCCGGTGTCCGGTCACGGTTTAAAGCAGTTTGCCTCCGCCAAGAGAGGTCGTACTCGAATATTTAGGTTTTGGTCGCGTGTTCTGCCCCTGTGAGAGGGTGTCAGTCTGCGAAGAGGTTGATTCGGGATTGGCAGGGGGCTGAGTATCTTTTACGGATTGCTCGATGTTATAGGTGAGATTGCTAAACGAATTGCCGATGATCATGGTAAACCTCTTACTCAATTAAAGGATTGTTGTCGCATCAATAATCCCTTTGACTGCGCACTGATTGAGTGGGGCTGGCCGGTTTTTTCGTTCCCGGCCATAAGTAACCATATGTTGAATTTGTAGGATTTGTACGCGTTTCAAGCAGGCTTTGGCACCGTAAACCTGAATTCACTGCCGCGGCCCAACTCGCTTTCGGCCTCGATGCGCCCACCATGGGCCTGGACAATCCCCTGGGTGATGTACAGTCCCAGTCCGCTGCCGGTGGGGTTGTTTTCAGTCTGGGTCCAATAGCGATCGAACACATGGGGCAGGTCGTGCGGCGCAATGCCTTCACCGGAGTCGCGCACCGAAAATACAATCTCCTCGCCGTTGCTCATGGCGCTGATGCCGATGTTGCCCTGACGCGGGGTGAACTTGATCGCGTTGCCGATCAGGTTTGACAGCACCTGGAACAAGCGCTCCGGGTCGGCTTTGATCTGCAGGCCAGGCTCGACATTGAACGACAGGTCGATGCCCTTTTCCGAGGCCAGAGGCGCCAGCAGCGAATACGCCTCTTCAAAAATCTGGCTGACGTCCAGCGCCACCGGCTTGACCACATAGCGCCCGGCCTCGATTTTCGAGGTGTCGAGCAAATCCTCCAGCAACACGTTCATGCGCCCGGCAGCCTGTTGCATGGTGTCGATGGCGGAAGAGATGCGTCGTGAGGTGTGGGGGCCATCGGAGCTGAAGGCTTTTTGCATCATGCCGCAGAGCATGGAGATGACGGTCATGGGGTTGCGCAGATCGTGGGAAACCACCGCGACCAGCTCGTCCCGCGCACGCACCGCTTGTTGCTCGCGCAGCACCTGCCGGGACAGGTCGTTCTCCAGGGCCGAGCGGCGCAAATCATTGGCGGCAAACAGGTCGCCATGGCTCCATTTGGTGGAGATGCCGGCCATTTCCACTTTCCAGATTTCAAACGAGGTACGTGGGCGAAGGCGCATGCCCGCGTCGCAGGTTTCCAGGTTCAGCGGCTTCTCCGGGTCGCCACTCCAGTGGATGTTCTCTTTGACTTCCGGGCGAAACCACAACACACCGTTATCCACAGGCTTGGGCAAGCTCATGGCGAGCACGCCGCTGGCCACGCTCTGGAACTCGGCGGCAGGCGGATAAACCGAGGCCAGGTTATGGCTGGAAAATACCGGTGCGCCGTGGCCCTGCAACCACTTGTGCAGCGCGCGTATCTGCGCCGGTTCCGGGCAGTTGCCGTAGCGGTGCAATTGCTTATCTTCGATGATCGCCACGCCGCCGGAGAGGGTCAGGTCCATCAGCATTCGGCCTTGCTGGGCCAGGCCGTCGAATACGTTATTGGCAGAGGCCTTCATCGCCAGGTCCAGCAGCGCCAGCGCTTCGACTTTTTCTTCGCGCTGGCGGGTCAGCTCCAGGGTCTCCATGGCACTGATCTGCAATGACAGCACCTGGCCGATGGTTTGGCAGGCCATGCGCAAATCGTTAGGCACCAGCAGTGGCTCGCGGTTGCCGCAGCTGATCAAGCCCCAGAGTTTGTCGCCCTTCATCAGTGAAATACTCATGGACGACAACACGCCCATGTTCTGCATGTACTGGCAGTGAATCGGCGACACGCTGCGCAGGGTGGCGAAGCTCAGGTCCAGGGGCAGGCCCGTGTCTGGGCGCAATTTGGGCAGCAGCGGTACCGGTTCGTAGGACGCATTCGGGATGATCCGTAGCCAGTTGGTGCGATACAGCTCGCGAGCCTGCTCGGGGATGTCGGACGCGGGGAAGAACAGCCCGTTGAACAATTCCATGGAAGGTGCCGAAGCTTCGGCGATCACTTGGCCATGGCCTTCGTCTTCGAAGCGATAGATGAGCACCCGGTCATAGCCGGTCATGGCCTGGATTTCGTTGACGGTGATGGTGTAGAGCGCCTGCAAGGTCTTTGCCGATTGCAGGCGATGCAGCATTTTGCCCAGGTCGCTGGTGCGGCCATTGTGCGCACGGGGTTTGAAATCCTTGAGCCGTGGTTCGAATTCCAGCACCAACACGCCCTGGTGGCGATGCAACAGGCCTTCGAACTGCTCACCCTTGAAGGTGATGAGCAGGGGCGGCGAGTCCAGGAATGCACTGTCCTCGGCCATGGTTTGCACGGCCTGGGCGTACTCCTCGCCAATCAACCTGTGCAACGGTTGATTCAACAGCGCCTCCGGGGTGTGGCCGAACAACGTACCAACGTTGGCACTTACCTGAATGATGTTCAGACCAGGTTCCGACAAGGTCAGCAGCACGCCGTGGGGCTGGATGGCCCCCGGAAAACGAATGGGTTCGTCGGCGCAGTTGGCAAGCAGCTCTTCAAAATCTTCGGGTTTCATAGCAATACCTCCTGGCTGTCGAGCCATTGCTCAAAGCCGCTGAATGTCGAACGGGCCGCCATCACCGCGCGCGCGGCGGCATGTGTGTCCAGTGGCTGGCGGCCCAGATAATCGAGGAAATCTTTCCAGCGCCGTCCGGTCTCGGCGCCATATACATTGAGAAAGGCACCGCCGTTGTCGGCGTTCACATCCAGGCGCAAGGCCATTTCCCGGCGCAGCACTTGGCCGCCCAGAGTGGCGCCTTCCAGCACATACAGGGCGCCGAGGCACGCAGCCGGTGTGTCTAATACGGGGAGTTGTGTACAGCGAGGCAGGGCATGGATGGCGTGGTCAGTCAGGCCGAGTGCGTGCAGGTCATGCACCAGTGTTGGCGTTTTCACACGCAACGCAGACTCATATCCCTCGGGAATCAAACCGCTGTCATACAGCGCCGCTTCCATCGGCTGATAAAAGCCGTAGTACGCCTGCAGCAAGCGCCGATACCACTGGGCATCCAGGCGTTCGGAAAAAAACGGCAGACGCTGTTCCAACGCCACATGCAGCAGGCCCGTGCCCGTGCGCAACGTTTCCAACAAGGAGGGCGCACCAACGTCATGGGCCTGTGAATGCATTCAATGAGCTCGAACTGTGGGCCTGTTGGCCATGAATGACGCGTGAAAATGGGCGACGATTCTACACAACTCATTGTCGTCAGCTGAACGCAGAAGCGAAAAGGCTGACCAGCGGATCAGAAAAGTCGCTCCCTGCACCTTACATGACCGCAGACCGGGCCCTCAAGTTCGGTTGAAATGATATCGAGCTGCTATCAATGCAGGGGCGGGCCCTAGTGCATCAATGCCGTCTGCACGCACTCGAGCAAGTGGTCGGTACTCCACGGTTTGGGCAGAAACCGCACCGAACTGCCCAACTCGGCGGCGATTTTCGTGTTGCCTGAGGTCAACACCACCTGCACTTCAGGCCAGCGATGGGCGACCACACGGCTCAAGTCATAACCATTGAGCAAACCGGGCATTTGAATATCACTGACAATCAAATCCACCGGGTCATCGCCGCGCTCCAGGTAAATCATCCCTTCGTCTGCCGATGCAAACGATGTCACCACCGCACCAAAGTCTTCCAGCACATCCACCATCAACGCCCGAATGATCTCGTCGTCTTCCAATACCAAAATCGATGGCTGAGCCATGATCCTTACTCCACCATCAGGGGGTTCAGTAAGGTGGAGTGGAAGGTGGCCGGATAGGTTCGATTGGATGTTTTTTAATCGATGGGTGGTCGTTTGGCCGCTTGTGAGCCATGGGCACGACAATCCGTTAAGGTGAACGCCACCCTGCCGCCCAAGGAATGCCATGTTTAACCGTAACCCGCTCGTGCCGGAACTGATCGTCACCCGCCTCAGCGCCAGCCTGGCGTTCTGGGTCGAACAGTTAGGTTTCGCCATTGCCTATCAGCGCGCAGAAGAAGGCTTTGCCTACCTCGACCTGCACGGCGCGCACATCATGCTCGAACAATACGACCCCGACGCCGGCCAGTGGCTGACCGCACCGTTGCAGCCACCGTTCGGGCGCGGCATCAACCTGCAAGTCGATGTGCCCGCCGTGGCGCCCATCCTGCAACGCCTGGCGCAACTCGGCTGGCCATTGTTCCGCGATGTTGAAGATGCCTGGTACCGAGCCGGTGACGTGGAGGCCGGGCAACGCCAGTTTATCGTGCAAGACCCGGACGGTTATCTGGTACGCCTGGTGCAGCGGCTGGGGGAAAGGCCGGTCGAACAGGCATAATCGACGGCAACAGCCGATAGGGAGACCTGAATGAAGTATGTGTTATTGACCCTTGCCCTGACCGTTATCGCTGCCCCCGCGCTCGCTGCGGGCGACGCCGAGGCGGGCGGCAAACTCTTCACCAAGACTTGCGGCGGCTGCCACAGCATCGGTGAAGGCGCGCGGGGCGGTTTTGGCCCGGAACTGAACGGCATCATTGGCCGGCCTGCCGGTACCACCACGGACTACCAGTACTCGGATGCGATGAAAAATTCGGGCGTGGTGTGGACGCGGGAAAAACTGGCGGCCTACATCGAAAATCCGAAGTCGGTGGTGAGTGGCACGCGGATGATCTTCTGGGGGATCAGTGACCAGGAGAAGATTGAAAATATCCTGGCGTACTTAGCGACATTCCAGCCCAAGTGAGGGGCCCAGGCTGACACGCATCACCGCGCTCTGTCCTCTGTAGGAGCGAGCAAGCTCGCTCCTACAAAAAAAGCACAGTGTGAGCCTTAGCTTGCATCCAAAGCCTACACACAAGTAGGACCGTTCTGATTTGCGCCTGACCTCACCATTATCGGCAAAGCGTTTGCTACGTTCGTGTGAAAAATACGCTGGTTTTAGAAGGTCATATGAAGCTGGTTAAGGGCGTGGTGTTTGTCGTCGGGGTGGTTGTAGTGGCGCTCGGAGTGTTTAACGGTTTGGTGGTGGCCGTGTCTGCGTATTTTGGGCCGTTTTACCAAGGGGATGCCGATCAGAGCAGGAATTTTGGGTTTTGGTTGGTTGGGAATGGGGTTGTGGTTTTGGGAGCGGCGTTGAGCGGGGCGGTTTGGTATGGCAGGCGTTTGAGTCGGGGGCGGGAATGATCGTGTACTTCGACGGGGTTGAGGGGCGACTTAAAATTAGGCGAGCTGTGCGACGCTGAACCTGTGGCGAGGGAGCTTGCTCCCGTGACGGCCTGACAGCGGGCGTTGGTCTAGCTGACGCGCTGCGATCCAAATGTGGGAGCTGGCTTGCCTGCGAAGACGGCCTGACAGCTGACACAGTTATACCGAGTACATATCCATTCCTGAGGTAACGGCCACCTAGGGTTCCGCCCCAACGGTGGCTCACTTTTGAACAGCGATGTGGATCAACTCAGCAGATGCTTGGAAATCAGCCGGGAGATTTCCACGATCGAGGTCTTGCCGGTGAATTCGAATTTCACCTTCCCCAACGAAGAAAAGTAAATCTCCAACTCCGAATCCAGATCAAACGTCCCTGAAGTTTCCACCGAGTACGCCACGATGTTCTTGTACGGCAATGAAGTGAAGTCCTTCTTGCTGCCGGTAATCCCCTGCACGTTCACCGCAATGATGCGTTTGGTGGTAAACACGACGCCGTCGCGCATGGCTTTGTAGGCGTCGACCACTTCTTCGTCGTCCAGCAGCAGGGCCGCTACGCGTTCGGCGTATTCGTTGTTTTGCTTGAGTTTGAAGAAGCCTTTGTTGTTGAAGTCGATCATGTGCCTGTCCTGGGTAAGTGGTGGTGCCGGTGTATGACGTTTTACTTGCGGATCTGTATCTAACGCCTGGGCCTGCAAGCCCCTAGCATGACGCTCAACACGACCGCGTCGGCGAAGGATTTCACGCTGGCAGCCTAAAAAACCAGGAGCCAATCCATGCCTGATATGTCCAGCTTGCTCGCCTACGGCCTGATTTCACTCGGCATGGTACTGACTCCCGGGCCGAACATGATCTACCTGATTTCCCGCTCCATCTGCCAGGGGCGCACGGCCGGGTTGATTTCTCTCGGTGGGGTGGCGCTGGGGTTTGTGGTGTATATGGTGTGCGCGGCGCTGGGTATCACGGCGTTGGTGATGGCGGTGCCGTTTGCCTACGACGCGCTGCGGCTCGGCGGGGCGCTGTATTTGGTGTACCTGGCCTGGCAGGCGGTCAAGCCGGGTGGGCGCTCGCCATTCCAGGTGCGCGACTTGCCCAAGGACAGCCCGCGCAAGTTGGTCACCATGGGCTTGGTCACCAACCTGCTCAATCCCAAAGTGGCGGTGATGTATTTGTCGCTGCTGCCGCAGTTCATCGAGCCGAATGGGCATGGCAGTGTGCTGATGCAATCCCTGGCGCTGGGCTCCCTGCAGATTGTTATCAGTGTGAGCGTCAACGCGGTGATTGCCTGCATGGCGGGGTCCATCGCGGTGTTCTTCGTCACCCGGCCAGGTTGGCAGGTGCTGCAGCGCTGGCTGATGGGGTCGGTGTTGATGGGCTTGGCGGTGCGGATGGCGGTGGAAGGGCGGCGCTAAATCTGCTTTCAGCGTGCCATGACGTTGACGATCACATGCAGGATGAATGCAGGCCCGTAGCAGGGGCGCCCGTGTTCATCTTCGATACGCCAGATCGAGGTGACCGTACAGGTCTCCCGCGGCGCTCCAAACTCCACCGTGATATGCACCGGCTGCCCAGGCAGGGTTTCGGCGATCGGTACTTCGCTGTCAAGGCTACGCAGGTGGCTGTCCATCACCACTTCCAGGGGCGCGCCTGTAGCCGTTCGACGGGCGATGACGTATTCACCGTCTACTCGTACCAATCGTCGACCGCGCCAGGCGCGGGTGCCCACATTCTGGATCTCCCAGGTTTTCTGAAATGTTTCGCCTGGCAACACGACGGTTTGGTCGGGGGTGGTGACATCGGCGTTGAATACCACAACGTCGCCAAGATCATGCAGGCCGATGGCTCGGTTGGTGGTTGCCATTGAATGGGCATCGACGGGCGAGCCGGACAAATCGGCGAAGTAGCGGAACAGCATTAAGGGGGACACCTGCAGCGCCTTGGCCAATTTGATCAAGGTGCGTACCGACGGATCTTTTGAGATGCCACCCGCCAATCCGTACAAATAGGTTCGCGAAATACCGGCTTCCTTAGCCAGGGTAGTCATGGACTTTCCCAGTTCCCGACTGCGTCGTATGACCAGTGCCTGGAGGGTGTCGCGGGTTTTGATGCTCATGTCCGTATGTGATCCCCCAATCCTTGAAAAAAGTCGTCAACTTGTTCGCCAAAAAGGACAACTTGCTCGCCGTTGCGTGTATTGGACCGTGCACACTCGCAACCTGCTAGCGACGTTGTGAAGGACATGGATCGGTCCCTTTCTGTTTGACTATATCCAGTGTCGCGGTTTCTCGCATGCTTGCGAACCTGGTGTGTTGCATTCCTTTACAACTATCTTTGGATATAGCTATGTCTCAATTTAAAGCATGCTGCGAATCCATAGCCCGATCAGGCTTTGGCATCCTGCAAATTCCTGATGCGATGTTGCAGGACTACAAAAAGATCATTGATGGGTATTCGGCCATTCCCCAGGCCATCAAGGATGAATTTTCCTTTGCCCAGGATACAGATGGGTTTTTCCCTTTTGGCGCCGAGTACTCCCTTGCCGAGGAACACCCGGACCTGTGCGAGCGGTTTTGTTACTGGCCCGCCCACGCTTCAAAAAGAACCGCTTTCGAATTCACTCGAAGTACTTTCGTTGCCGCAGTCGGCAGTTATGAGCGACAGATGAGCGAGTTGGCCCAGGGAGTGATGGATGGCATTTGCGCGGAGTTTGGCGTTCAAACTTTGGCCCCCTTTCGCTCGGCATCGTACATCCAGTTGTGCGTCTATGGTCCACAGGCCAAAGACAGTTCTCGTAAATATGCCCAGGATCCTCATGAAGACGGGCATATGCTTTCGTTTATCAAGCCTACCCGCGAAGGGCTGGTTTTGATGAAAGGACGATCGTTGGAGCCGGTACGCCTTCTGGAGAATGAGGTCGCGGTGCTGGCGGGCTCCTTGCTGACAGAACTCTCCGATCATGCCGTGCCTGCCGCCTACCATGCTGTACTTGCACCTAGCAAACCGGTTGCCAGAAGCTCATTGATCTACTTTGCAAACCCCAATCCGGATCAGTTGCTAACGACCTTTTACCGCCAGAAACCCATTGATCTGGGCAGTACTGTGAATGCTCGTCATACCGGTTTCGGTAATCAACCGATTCAACTGCGCTAAATAGTCCTGGAGGGCTCGAACAGTCCATGTTTCCTCACTTCAATGCCCTTTACCTCGAAGGTTTGCTCTTGGGTATCGGACTGTTCGCCGCCCCTGGCCCGAAAGACACCTTGGTGATCCGCCAAGGTGTCGGTCGCGGGCCGATCTGGGGCGTTGTCGCTATTTGCGTTTTGGCCGATATTCTCCTGATCGCTTTCGGGGTCACGGGTTTAGGTTCGTTGTTGGGAAGTCGGCCTGAGGTGATGGCACTATTGCTGTTGTCCGGCGCGGCCTATCTGCTTTGGTTTGGTGGCCAACGTCTGTTGGCTTGTATCCGGGATCAGTCCATGCCGGATGCTCAAGGCGGCAACTCGCAAAGAGGGCTGTTGCGCTCGGCGGTCATACTCGGCTTTGCCAACCCTTACGCCTGGCTCGATACCGTGGTGCTGATTGGTTCCATCGGTGCCACGAAACCTGCGGGCCAACAGGCGCTGTTCGCGACAGGCGCCATGACGGCATCACTCGTGTGGTTCGTGGTGTTGGCGCTGTGCTGTCAGCGATTGACGGTATTGTTTCGCAAGCCTGCGGTCTGGCGCTGGCTGGATGCAGGGGTGGCGGTGTTGATGGTTTACCTGGCCGTTATGCTGATCAACGATTCATTGCACATCTTTCAGATAGCCCTTTAGTAAGGTCAGTGGGCAGATCAACTCATCAAGACGAGCGATGTTTTGCACATCGGTGGATAGCCTTTGCAATTCACGCCCGAGCACGCTGTCCGCTCCACCCAATGCAATCAACGCCTGGGTGATGCACTCATCGAGCTTCAACTGGATCTCGGCCAGGTTTCCCTGGCGCACTAACAACCCGAACACTTCGCGATCATAGCCCTCCATCACGGGATCATCGCGCAGCAATGGGCTGCCGTGGTCAGTCTCATGCACCAGCTTCAACGCGAACAACGCAACCGCTTCAAGCGTCAACTCCATGGTCCCGCTACCTCCACTGCCACGCCTGGCACTTTTTTGCAGGCGAAAAAAAAGACCTTGAATTTCAAGGTCTTTCTTTAAGATGGTGCCCGAGGGGGACTCTACCAGCCTAGCAATAACGGGGCTTTTAGCATGATTTTCAGTAGAGGGATACAGGAAGGGATACAGGGTTGTAAGCATTGAGTCTTTCGATCATCGCTTGGGCTATAAGCTGTAGAGTTGTAAAAATAATGGCGGGACGAGTGCTTTGATTTTTCCGACGAGCGGCTATGCCCTATCAGCTGTCTGGCTTGCCGGAGGTCGACACGAGTGCGTAGGTTCCAGTAGTGGGCATACCTGGTTCAAGCGTTCCACAGCGCTAGCATACAGCCGAAATCCCACGCCCTTCAGGCTTGCTTATAGGTTTAGCATCACTTATCATCCACGCATGTCAGTGACTAGGAGTATCTCCGGTCGGTTTGTAATGCTGGCCTCTACAGGTGTCTAGTTTCCGTCTTACGTTTGTGTAGGTTTATGCTTGGTGGAAATATTCTACTAACATAAGCCTACACAGATAGTAAGGAACACTTCCTCCGCCTCCCAGCACCTCCCAGCACCTCCCAGCACCTCCCAGCACCTCCTAGCATCCGCCCCGCCCCATAGCCCATCCAGTCAAAAAAACCGAACTCAGGTTGTAGCTACGCTTTCTTGTAGATTTCGTCTTTTCTTAGACATGGCAAATTCGCAATGTGCTGCCAAGACGCTACTCCCCCAAGGCTAGCTAGATATCCGGAGCTGCTTATTCTGCGTGGCGTCCGTATGAGTCTCTCCTCTTCAGTGCTCTGGATATATCGAAGATGTCGAATTTTTACCGATATTGGTCTAATATGCCTTTTTACTTATCAGAGAAACAGTTGCTGATTTAAGGTCAGCATATTGAGCAAATAAGTCATGAATAGACGACCTTTAGAGCAGTTGTTCTTCGCAACATTTCGAGGGAAGCAGGACTTCGCAGACTTCTCAAATCTCGTTGTAAACGAGGCTTATTCGAAAAAAGAGTTTGATGGGCGAACAGTATATAGTCCTGGAAAAGCTCTCAAGCTCTATCTGGGTTTTTTGAGTAGAGTATTATTTGATCGGCTTCCTATCGAAAAAGATGTGGTGTTTTCGTATAGGAAGGGCGTGAATGTAGTTGATGCCGTAGAGAAACACAGTGGCAATAAATATTTTTTTCAATCCGATATTGCAAATTTTTTCGGCAGCATCACTAATAAAATGATTGCTAGAAGTGTTCTTGCTGCTGTAGATCAATGCCCTATATCTGACATAGAAGCCTGGTTAGATAGGGTGTTGGAGCTTGTAACAGTTGACGGTGTTCTTCCACCTGGATATCCAACTTCTCCGGCTATAAGTAATGCCTGTCTATATAAGTTTGATAGAGTGTTTTTGGCATGGTGTCACGATAATTCGCTTACCTATACTAGATATGCTGACGATTTAATAGTCTCCGGGGAAAGCGAGGATCTTATGCACCAGGCGTGTAAAAAGGTTATTGAATTTTTATATGCCGAATTTGGTGGTGACTTAAAGCTAAATCCGAAGAAGACTAGGTTCATTAAGCCAGGCGATAAAGTTAGAATTCTTGGTGTCTCAATCCTTCCAAATGGAAAGGTTTCTGTCGATGGAAAGCTTAAAAAGGATTCCGAAACAGCAATGCATTTTCTAATCAAGGATAAGAAAATGTTCACGTCTTTCTTGAAGGAGCCGGATTTAGAAAGGGCGCTAAAAAAGTTTTCAGGTCAGCTCAATTACATAAATACCGTGGATCCTAGCTTTCTAGATAAAATGAGAAAAAAGTATGGCGCCGCTGCGGTAGATAAGATGATACATGTTTCGGTGGCTTCATGATGCAGCTATGTATCGAAGTTAAAAATATTCAGCATATTAGCTCTCTTCGTATCGATTTGGATCTTAATAAGAATGGGCTGACCTGTATAGTTGGTAAAAATGGCGTGGGTAAAACCACGCTGATTAAGTCGATTAGAAATCTTAAAGTTGCTGATACATTCTCAAAAATGGCTCAGCCTGGCGCGATTAAACCCGGTAGTAAGATAAGTTATTATTGCGATGATGCGGCTTATCATTTTGAATACGACCAAAGCCTGGATGATCTAAATAGCAAGGATGTTTTTCCTCAGGAGTTGAAGAGGCAAATTGAAGTAGAATTGCCCATGCCCTGGGGGCAGCGCTTCAACACATTTCAAAGTATTAGCTCTGCCGATAGTGATATTAGAACCGCTGTCATGTTGGGTGATTATTTTGTACCTGAAGAGTTGATAGCATTGCTGGCTGATGTGTACGGGAGCAATAAGTTTTCAGATTTGAAGGAGGTGAAGGTCGGCAAGAATAGTTACTATATAATGCCTTTGAAGGATGATAGGTATGTTAGAGAGGATCATCTAAGTTCGGGGGAGTTTTTCTTAATTTCACTTTACAGAAAAATAAAGGGTGCATCTAGGCTGATTGTAATTGATGAAATTGATATTTCATTGGATTCTGCCGCGCAAAGTCGGTTAGTCGGGTGGCTTAGGAGATTCTGCGAGACGGAAAAAATGAGTGTAGTATTTACTACACATTCAATGGCCATAATGCGAACCATGAACGATGGTGAGCTTTATTATATGGGCTGTGAAGGTGATGCTATAACGACACAGCCGGTATCATATAATTACGTTAAATCAGTTCTTTTTGGTTTTGCAGGGTGGGATCGTTACATTTTAACTGAAGATCCTGTGCTGGAAGGTTTTTTCAAATTCCTTATAGCTACTCATAATATTCCTAGCTTCTACTCGTTCCAAATAATTCCAGTCGGAGGGGGTGAAAATGTTTCCCAGCTTCGGGAGAAAAATATTTATGAAGGTTTTTTTGGCCCAGAATCCAATGTGCTAGCTATTCTTGATGGAGATTATGAGGGGAAGCGCGTTGGTCAAAAGAATAATACATATTGCATCCCATTTTTAAGTGTCGAAAAGAAAATATTGGAAGACTATGATAGTGGTAAGTTTGTTTTGCCTGCGCCTTTGGAGCAAGAGCTGGTAGGTGGAAAACGAGACAAAAAACTCGTCACTGCCATAAAAAGACAATTTAGAATCTCGTATCAGGATTTATATATCTACTTGAATGATAAATATCCTGAAGATGTAGCTAAGGTATGTAGTGTATTAAAGGTTTTTCTAAATCGGGTGGTTCCTGAGGCCGTTTAGATGTCGTTCTCGGGCAGAAATATAAAAATGAGGTAGGCGTTCATCACGATATCCATTTGAACGTTGGCTAGAGTATATCCGGCATGGGCGGGATACCTTCACCGAACCTAAACCATTTAGCTGATCTTGGTGGGGGTCAAGGGCATGACCGGAGGCCGCAGCCCGCACAGCGAAGCGAGCAGGAACGGGCGAGGATCGTGGCGTAGCGAACCCTTGACGCCTTTTTGATCGCAAGCTGTGCAAGGGGGGTGGGGAGAGCTCTTACCCCCATCTCCCGAGCATCCAGGGCGATCCCTGGGCGGGTGGCGCCCAAAGCGGGCGCGACTTTTCGGAGCGCAGCGACCTGCAGTCCAGCGGCACGCTGGCCCGCAACTTCCGAAGGAAGTGTAGTGGGTTACACATAGTGTCCCGTTTGGGGTTGTGCAACTCATTGCTCCATTCGCATAATGTAAGAATAACAAGAGCGACAGGAGATGCCGCCGTGAGTGAAGGCACTATTCTTTTTTTACCTGATGATAAGCGCGCTATTCTGGCCAGGGCCGGTAAGACTTTCCCTGGCGAAAAACTTAATGAAGTAGTTACCAGAACACTGAGCGAGATTTCTAAAAAGCAGCTTCCTGTCGATTTCTATGAGATTCGTCGAGCGGATGTGCCGTGGGCATTCGATGCTCTGCTCAAGTTACAAAATACTGGATCGGCTCAAAGATATATTGAAACTGATGAAAAAGAATTTCGTGAGGTTCTTAGGGTTGAAGTAACTCTGCTTGATGCCGTTTTGCTCTTATTGGCGCTGCTGCTGGATGTTATAAGTGGGATTCTTGCCCCGGTGGTTGGCGACGGGGGGATGCCGCCCGCTAACGTGAATACTAGCTATCAAGCGATGCCCAAACCTAAGGCTTATATGCCAAAGTGGAAACGTGAGCCTCAGCTTGTTGGCTATGAGGGGCCGGGCTTTTGAGTTTTGCGATTCTCCGGGTAAAAAAGCTCAAAAGCTTCGGTGCTGTGGCCCGTTCGGCTCGTCATACATTCAGAGAGCAGCCGACACCAAACGCTGATCCGAATCTACTGGGGCGAAATCGCACGGTAGGTGCTAGTGGCGCAAAACATATTTTACAAAAGCTAAGGGAGCGCCTTCCGGAGAAGCGGAGAAGTGATGCCGTGCTTTGCATCGAATATTTGATAACGGCTTCACCTGAGTCTTTTAAACGCAATGGGGGTCGCTTGGATGACCTGGGGGGAGGGTACTTTAGTGATGCCTTGTCATGGTTGAAGAAACGTCACGGTGCGGAAAATGTTCTTAGCTCAACCCTGCACTTGGATGAGTCCACGCCGCATTTAGTCGCATATGTTGTACCGCGTACCAAGGACGGGCGGCTTTCGTGCCGTGATTTCCTTGGAGGGCCTGCGAAACTACGTGAAATGCAAGACAGTTTCCATGCTTCATGCGGTGCTAAACGTGGCCTTGAACGTGGCGTTAGAGGGTCGAAGGCTAAGCACGAGGTGGTGTCAGCGTTTTACTCGACTATGACGGCGGTTGGCGATGCGCCGCAGCTGAGTTTCAAGGATTACGCGGGGGCTGCTTTCGGTAGAAAGACAGACCGCTGGAGACAGGCCGAGGCAGTGGCTAAGGCTAACGCGCAGCGTGCTGCGCTAGCGGCACGCA
The DNA here is from genome assembly GCF_002591235.1 of Pseudomonas sp. FDAARGOS_380. Classification (NCBI taxonomy): domain Bacteria; kingdom Pseudomonadati; phylum Pseudomonadota; class Gammaproteobacteria; order Pseudomonadales; family Pseudomonadaceae; genus Pseudomonas; species Pseudomonas sp. FDAARGOS_380. The sequence goes on from NZ_CP023969.1 coordinate 3,069,839, forward strand.
CCAGAAAGGCAAATCGTTCGAGACATGAGCGACTTGAAGAGCTGGCCAGGCGCTTAGATGAACGGCAGCAAGTAGCGGCACACCGGGAAATTGTCTACTCATCGAAAATGTATGAACTTGATCAGCGATTAGAAAGCGTTGTGTCGCGTGAGAGAGAGAGTCTTGCCGATGCAGGTCGAATCCTGACTTTAGAAGCGGAGAGGGATACCTTATTGCGGCGTTTAGGTATGCTTGAGTCGCTTATCGATCCTAGGGGTGTGGCCCCGAGGCGGGGCCTGGATCTCAATGATGAGGCTGGTTTTTCTTACTGACGTCATGTAGGGCTTGTGCTGTTATCTACATACCGGGATAGAAGAGAGATCATGTGGCATGTCTTCTCTTGGATCAATATTAATAACTGTAACCACAGGGTTATGCTTCTTCGATTTTGAAGCGTCCCTTAGTATAGACGTGATTATCTCCAATCTTCAGCCCAGTTACCCTGAACGATTTTTCCCCGTAAATTGTCGTGAACTCTTCTTTCGTAAGCATAAGTGGCGCAGTGCCATTCTGCTTCGTAAAAAGGTCAGGGCGCTCGAGTAGATGCTTGAGACCATTGGTATTGCGCCAAATTTTTGTTTTTACAATTTCCGCTACCTCTCCTGGTAGAGCATGAATTTCTACTTCTTGGAGCTTATTAATCAAGCGTACCAAGGTGAGGACATTTTTAACTCCAAATGGCTGATATTGTCTTACCCGCATGGTCTGAAGGGCTGCACGGACTCGCTCTCCGTTCCTGATTGACGCTAAGTCTGACTGCTCCCGCTTCTCATCGGCCTTTGTATCTTTAGCATTGGCATTGGTGTCAAAATTTGAAACAGACGGCTCGAATCCTTTTGCGAGATATTTGAAGATGTAGCTGGAGGCACTACCGATCTTAGGGTCTCCGATCTCTATCTTCAGTTGTCCATAGTGAGGAAAATGTTCTTTACTAGCGTCGATGAATGGTTGGGTGGCATCGAATGTAGTGAACACTAAGAGGTGCCAGTGCACAGAGCCATCTTTATGCGTTTCTGCGATCCTGAAACCAAAGTAGGTATCGACTCCACTCTTGATCCCCCATTTATTCAAAAGCGATCTGATTCTTGCCCAGGCCGACGAAATGTACGTGTGGCTTGCCTTTACTCCTAATTTTGGATCGTAACTACATTTGCCTTTCAAGGGGTTTGGATGGTACTTGGGCGGAGCTGTATATGTCACAAATAGCCAGCCCATATTATTATCGTCCGCAATGGCTTCGAAATTTTTAGAAATCCAATAGAGCTCGTTGAACCGATTGACGGCTGCCTGGGATGCCAATTCAGATAACAAGATTTTATTTCCGGTTTGCTTGTTAACTATTACTTTGCTGGACAAGAACGCTTGCGTTTCAGATTTTTTGCTCCTTGCTTTCTGAAGAGTGATATCTGAGGAGTAAAGCTGTGCGTCTGGTGAGGCACCACCTACTGTCTTAAGAGTTGCTTCAAAATTGAGTCTCGCAATATCTGCTTCATATTGGATTCTACGCCTCCAATATTTTCGAGATTGCGATCTGGCCAATACTGCTGATACCGTTCTCCCCGAAATCGTAATTCCGTAGAAGTCTGTTCTCAATTCCACCCTGACGGAAGATATTTTAAAATCATGGTTCTGGGTGGTCGAAAGCTGTCCGGCTATTCTGGTTGCCAAGTAGGATATCTGCCTTGGCGATAGATAGTGGAGCGCAGGCAGGGAGGCAGCGGTAATCTGCAACCCAATAGAAGAATAAATGGCGTCGTCCGACTGTGGTTGGCTTTCGGTTGGCACTGTGGGTTCCTTTATTTATATTTTTCTTCCCTGAGTTGTAGTGTCCTATTTAAGCCGTCGTGGCACTAAGCATGGGTTTAAGCGAGGTGCCGAACTTCACGCTCATAAGTTGTTTCGTAGTTGTTAATTGCAGAAATTAAGGCGCACAATTTCCTTGTTTAAGAGACGCTGGTTGATCGAATCATCCAGCCTCTCTCTCGGTTCAGATCTAGAGCATTTATATTTGGTCTTAGGTTCGCCTATTCGGGGCCCAGGTTGATTTCAATTCTTCCCAGATAGCAGGGCCATCTTTGATCAGAAGGTGAATTTCTTTTCTCGGGCGTTGGTCGAGTCCTAAGACAGCAATGCAATCTTCCCAAATAGTTCGCTCAAGGCTACGGAGGTCGCTGAGGTTAAAGGGGAAAGCGTTGCTATTGTATATTGCCAGCAGAAAACGTCCGCATATCTGGCTTTGTCCTGTATCGCGCCTGGCAACTTCTACTAATCTACACAGTGCGGGCAAGCCAGCTGCTTCAGAGGCTGCACGTTGTTGTTCGTTCTCCATCAACTGGCGACTCCAAGCTTCCTGCCTACGGGCAATATTCACTGAATCTGTAGGCTTCTCTTGAAGATAAACCCCTGGTTTACGGGAATTCGAGTGATCCATTATGGGCGCCCTCGCAATGCCATTCGTCCTTGTACCCATTCTTGAACTTCGGCTAACACCCAACCAACTGGCGCGCCGCGAGACTTGCTATCACTGAGTGAAACAGATCGCGGAAATCTCGGATCTTTTTTCAAGAGTTTGTAAATCGAATTTCGCCTCAATCCAGTGATAGCTTCGACATCGTGCATACGGATAATCACAGACCGAGGGGTAATGATTTCTGCTGCCGGGGATGAGCTGGTTGGATGAGTATAGGGAGGTGTGGTCATGTCTAAGCCCGTTGTAGGTGATGACGGGCACAGATTGACGGAGTGAAGGCAGTTAGTAATTGCAACTGCAAAACCGATTTTTGCAGTTGCAAAGGTGCTTAGCGTTTGGGTCTCAGCTTTGCTGCGTTATCTCTGGCCTCGGCTTTGGCTTGGGTAATCTTCTCTGCTTCATTGGCTGCTACTTTGGCTTCAGCAAATAGTTTGGTGACTGTACTGGCGCTTGCGCCTCGCCACCCCTTTTCTTCTATTGCAGTTGCGATTCTGCCTTGATCATAACGAGGCTTGTTATGCTCCATGAGCAATAGCTCCAGCAAGCCAGCGACCGTGAGTAAATGCGAGTTCTTCAAGGGACTGGTAGTCGATTGCAGCTCCTTTTCAGCCGCTATACGCGCCTTACGCTCGCTTTCCAGCTGCTGCTCGAGCTCTTTCACTGTTTCCAGGTAGGTGTGTGAAATACTCGTTGGCGTGGCTAATGGTTGTTGCAGGTGTTCGTCCAGGACGCCCTTGGTCAACTTATAAAGCAAAGCTTTGTTTGCAGTCACGGCCTCAATATCGGAAGATCTAAAAATCGCGTTATATCTTGTTTTTTCGGTTTTTAGTTTCCAGGTGGGTTTTTCGTTTGAATTTGCGGCTCTTGTCTCATCTTCATGGAAATGTACCCGGCCTTTCACTACGATGTTTTTACTAATAGTCAAAATTTTCGTAATTGGTTGGTCGATATACTCGAAGGTAACAACTTGTAGTCGCTCCGGGTTGATTAACAATTGTGAGCCGACAGCATGTACTTCTTTATTCGTTTCGAGTTCAACTCCTTCTGCATCATCGCAATTTATGTATGCAGGGCAATGTCCCGTGGCGCAAATTCTTTTCAAATCAATTAAAGTAAAGCTATGTTGAGTCGCTTCGTTTAGAACCTCAACGGCGCGCGTTGCGTTTAACCAACCGTCTTCCATTATTTCAGTTTCCTGTAGCCGCAAGCTTCTCTAGGTAATTAGCGTACCACTGCATCATAGTGGTACGTTTTTCCAGGTACTGAGCCTTGTTGTAAACGCCAGAGACACCCCCTTCTTTATGAGCGAGTTGAGCTTCAATGTGATCCTTGGGCCATCCATGCTCGCGCAACAAGGTGCTAGCGGTATGGCGGGTACCATGCCCGACGAGTCGGCCCTTGTAGCCGATACCGGTGAATACCTTGTTTATGGTGTTTTCGCTGATCGTTGGATTTTTTGGCCCCACCCCAGGGAAAAGCCACCGGCTGCGCCCCGTTACCCTGTGAAGGTCTTCCAGCGCCTCTATTGCTTGAGTAGGGAGGGGGCTGACGTGATCGCGACCCATCTTCATTTTTTCGTCAGGTATCATCCAGATCCCAGCACCTAGGTCGAACTCAGACCATTCGGCAAAACGAACCATGCTTGGCCTTGAAGCTGTCCAAATACACAGCCAGGCAGCGGTTCGGGCGGGAAGCCGGCTGGTGGTATTTTTGAGGGCTTGAATAAAAGCGGGTAGCTCCTCCTCTAGCAGGTGAGGGTGCTGCTTTGTCGCCGGAGCCGCAGCTGCGATGTCCCGCAATCTACTCGCGGGATCGTTCTCCGTAAGTCCTAGGCCAATGGCTCGGCCGAAAATCTGATTAAGCCAAGCACGGCACTTCTCTGCGACGTTGTGAGCATCGCGGGCTTCGATTGATGCTTGTAGCTTCGCGCAGTCGTTGCGAGTTATCTCGTCGAGGAGCTTGTCACCAAGAGCTGGCAGAATGTCCTTGTCCAGGTAGGTTCGCATTTTTTTTAGCGTCGATTCAGCAAGGCCTTGGTCAGCCTTGGATTGGAACCACCCAGCGGCGGCTGAGCGGAAGGTTCGTGTCCTAGAGACCTCCAGCGCCGCTTTACTGGCGCGCTTTTGCTCTAGCGGATCGATGCCATTGCTCACTACTTTTCGATGTTCAGCGGCCTTGCTTTTCGCCAGTGCTGCACTGACTTCTGGGTAGCCACCAAGACCGAGCCAGGCCCAACTACCGCCTGGCTTCTTGTACCGTAATTGCCAGGATTTCCCGCCATTCGGCTTAACGCGGAAGTAAAGACCATCCCCGTAGAGCTCTCGATACTCCTGGGTTTCCGGCTCCAAGCTAGCCAGGACTGTATCAGCGAGAGGGCGGCGCTTGATCTGCGAGCGCTTCATTTGTGTATCCCAAAGTTATAGATTTTTTGGAGGATACATGCGGGGATACAGGAAGGAAAGGTATGGGGAGAGACTGATAGAGACAGCAGAAAACAAGAAAGCCCGCACAGGGCGGGCTTTTCAAGTTGTTCACATAGTTCTTTACACTGCCAGAGACAGATAAAGACACGTAGATGGTGCCCCGAGGGAGACTCGAACTCCCACTCCTTTCGAAAACGGATTTTGAATCCGCCGCGTCTACCAATTCCGCCATCAGGGCTCAATGGCGGCGAAGTATAGAGATGAGATTACCGTTGGTCAATCACGTTTCATGGTCTATTTTCACTATTTCCGCTAGACTTCCCGGCCCTGCTAGACGAACCCCATCATGCGCGTTGCTGACTTTACTTTTGAGCTCCCTGATTCGCTGATCGCTCGCCACCCTTTGGCCGAGCGTCGCGCCAGTCGACTGCTGACCCTTGACGGGCCCAGCGGTGCCCTCGCACACCGTCAATTCACTGATTTGCTTGAGCATTTGCGCCCAGGCGATCTGATGGTTTTCAACAATACCCGGGTGATTCCGGCGCGGCTGTTTGGCCAGAAGGCTTCCGGCGGCAAGCTGGAAATCCTGGTGGAACGGGTGCTGGACAGCCATCGTGTGCTGGCCCATGTGCGCTCCAGCAAGTCGCCCAAACCGGGGTCGAGCATCTTGATCGAGGGCGGTGGCGAAGCCGAGATGGTCGCGCGCCACGATGCCTTGTTCGAACTCAAGTTTGCTGAAGAAGTGTTGCCGCTGTTGGAGCGTGTCGGCCACATGCCGTTGCCTCCTTATATAGACCGCCCCGACGAAGACGCGGACCGCGAGCGCTATCAGACCGTGTACTCACAGCGCCTCGGCGCCGTCGCCGCACCGACTGCCGGGCTGCATTTCGACCAGCCGCTGCTGGATGCGATTGCCGCCAAGGGCGTCGAGACGGCCTATGTGACCCTGCACGTGGGGGCCGGCACGTTTCAGCCGGTGCGTGTAGAGAACATCGAAGACCACCATATGCACAGCGAATGGCTGGAAGTCAGCCAGGACGTCGTGGACGCGGTTAATGCGTGCAAGGCGCGTGGCGGTCGAGTGGTTGCCGTGGGTACCACCAGCGTGCGTTCGCTGGAGAGCGCAGCGCGTGATGGCGTGCTCAAGCCGTTCAGTGGCGACACCGATATCTTCATTTTCCCAGGGCGGCCATTCCATGTGGTCGATTGCCTGGTCACCAACTTCCATTTGCCCGAATCCACGCTGTTGATGCTGGTGTCGGCATTTGCCGGTTACCCGGAAACCATGGCCGCTTATCAAGCCGCCATCGCTAACGAGTACCGTTTTTTCAGCTACGGTGATGCGATGTTTATCACCCGTAACCCGGCGCCGCGCGGCCCTGAGGACCACTTATGAGTCGTATGTCGTTTGAATTGCTCGCTACGGACGGCAAAGCCCGTCGCGGTCGGCTGACCTTCCCGCGTGGCACTGTGGAGACCCCGGCGTTCATGCCGGTCGGCACCTATGGCACCGTCAAAGGCATGTTGCCCCGTGACATCGTCGCCACTGGCGCCGAAATCATTCTGGGCAACACCTTCCACCTGTGGCTGCGCCCGGGCACGGAAGTGATCAAGAAGCATGGCGACCTGCATGACTTCATGAAGTGGCAGGGCCCGATTCTCACCGACTCCGGTGGTTTCCAGGTGTTCAGCCTGGGCGCCATGCGCAAGATCAAGGAGGAGGGCGTGACCTTCGCCTCGCCGGTCGACGGCGCCAAGGTGTTCATGGGCCCGGAAGAGTCGATGCAGGTACAGCGCGACTTGGGTTCGGACATCGTGATGATTTTTGACGAGTGCACACCGTACCCGGCCGATGAAGACGTGGCGCGTATCTCCATGGAGTTGTCGCTGCGTTGGGCCCAGCGTTCGAAGAACGCCCATGGCGATAACACGGCGGCGCTGCTCGGTATTGTCCAGGGCGGCATGCATGAAAGCCTGCGCAAACGCTCGCTGGAAGGCCTCGACAAGATCGGCTTCGACGGCCTGGCCATCGGCGGTTTGTCGGTGGGCGAGCCCAAGCACGAAATGATCAAGGTGCTGGATTACCTGCCGGGCCTGATGCCCGCAGACAAACCTCGTTACCTTATGGGCGTTGGCAAACCGGAAGATCTCGTAGAGGGTGTGCGCCGCGGTGTGGACATGTTCGATTGCGTGATGCCAACCCGTAATGCCCGCAATGGGCATCTGTTCATCGATACAGGCGTGCTGAAGATCCGTAACGCGTTCCATCGCCATGATGATTCGCCGCTGGATCCTACCTGTGATTGCTACACCTGCCAGAACTTCTCCCGTGCTTATCTGCACCATCTGGACAAGTGCGGAGAAATGCTGGGTAGCATGTTGAATACCATCCACAATTTGCGTCACTACCAAGTCCTGATGGCTGGTTTGCGCGAGGCTATTCAACAGGGTACATTGGCCGCCTTCGTCGATGCCTTCTATGCCAAGCGTGGCCTCCCTGTGCCGCCCTTGGACTGAGTTTTCCGACCCTAAGATTCACTATTTGCAACTGGAGTGCTAAATGAGCTTTTTTATCTCTAACGCCATGGCTGACGCCGCTGCGCCTGCTGCTGCCGGCCCTATGGGCGGTGGTTTCGAGTGGATTTTCCTGGTCGGCTTCCTGGTCATCTTCTACCTGATGATCTGGCGTCCACAGGCCAAGCGCGCCAAAGAGCAGAAAAACCTGCTGGGCAGCCTGCAAAAAGGCGACGAAGTCGTGACCACTGGCGGCGTCGCCGGCAAGATCACCAAGGTTTCCGATGCTTTCGTGGTACTGGAAGTCTCCGACACCGTGGAAATGAAGTTCCAGAAGGGCGCCATCGCCGCCACGCTGCCTAAAGGCACGCTCAAAGCGATCTGAGTAACAACCTTTACCAATCGACGGGGCGCGCAAGGCGCCCCGCGTTATAAGCGGGCGGCGTGATGCTGAACAAATACCCTCTGTGGAAATACGTACTGATCCTGGCGGTGCTGGCGATCGGTTTTATTTATTCCGCTCCCAATCTCTATCCTGATGACCCGGCTATCCAGATCTCTGGCGCCAGCACTTCGCTGCAAGTCAATCAGGCAGACCTGGACCGTGCGAGCAAAGCGCTCAATGACGCGGGTATCCAGGTTAAAGCGGCAACCTTGGCGGCTGGATCCAAAGGCGGCTTGTTGCGCCTGACCAAGCAAGAAGACCAATTGCCGGCCAAAGATGTCGTACGCAAGGCCATGGGTGACGACTACGTTGTCGCGCTCAACCTGGCCCAGACCACGCCACAATGGCTGCGCAGCATTGGCGCGCACCCGATGAAGCTGGGTCTGGACTTGTCCGGTGGTGTGCACTTCCTGCTGGAAGTCGACATGGACAAGGCCCTGGACGCACGTCTGAAAGTCTACGAAGGCGACGTGAAGAGCCTGCTGCGCAAAGAGAAGCTGCGCTATCGCAGCCTGCCGCAGCTCAACGGTGCCATTCAGCTGGGCTTTGCTGACGAAGCTTCCCGCGAACAGGCCCGTGCGCTGATCCGCAAGAACTTCAATGATTTCGACATCGTGCCTGCCGACCTCAATGGTCAAGCGGTACTGCGCCTGGCGATGAGCCCGGCCAAGATCGCTGAAATCCGCGAATACTCCATCAAGCAGAACTTGACCACGGTGCGTAACCGCGTCAACGAGCTGGGTGTGGCCGAGCCGATCGTGCAGCGCCAGGGCGCCAACCGCATTGTGGTTGAGCTGCCAGGCGTACAGGACACCGCTGAAGCCAAGCGTATCCTCGGCAAGACCGCCAACCTGGAGTTCCGTCTCGCGGCAGACCCAGGCGCTACGCGTGCCACTTCCGAAGAATTCGAATTCCGTGAAGGCAACCGTCCTCCTGCGTTGATCGAGCGTGGTTTGATCATCACCGGTGACCAGGTGACCGACGCCAAGGCCGGTTTCGGCGAGCACGGCACGCCTGAAGTGAACATCCGTCTGGATGGCCATGGCGGTGAACTGATGAGCCGCGCCACGCGCAGCAACGTCGGTCGCAGCATGGCGGTGATCTTCATCGAGCAGCGCCCGGTGACCACCTACACCAAGCAGATGGTCAACGGCGTCGAGAAAGACGTGCCGGTGCAGACCTTCAAGGAAGAGAAGAAGATCATCAGCCTGGCGACCATCCAGTCGCCGCTGGGTGCTCAGTTCCGTATCACTGGCCTGAACGGCCAGGGCGAGTCGTCCGAACTGGCGTTGCTGCTGCGTGCCGGTGGCCTGGCTGCACCGATGTACTTCGCTGAAGAACGTACCATCGGCCCGAGCCTGGGTGCCGACAACATCACCAAGGGTGTCGATGCGGCGCTGTGGGGCATGTTGTTCGTGTCGCTGTTCATCATCGCCATCTACCGCTTCTTTGGTGTGATCGCCACCGTTGCCCTGGCGGGCAACATGGTGATGTTGCTGGCTCTGATGTCGTTGCTGGGTGCCACACTGACCCTGCCAGGTATTGCCGGTATCGTACTCACCATGGGTATGGCGGTGGATGCCAACGTGCTGATCTTCTCGCGGATTCGTGAAGAGATCGCCGCCGGCATGACCGTACAGCGTGCAATCAACGAAGGCTTCGGCCGGGCATTTACCGCGATCCTCGACTCCAACCTGACCACACTGTTGGTCGGCGGGATTCTCTTCGCCATGGGCACCGGCCCGGTGAAAGGCTTTGCGGTGACCATGTCCCTCGGGATCTTTACCTCGATGTTCACGGCCATCATGGTGACCCGCGCAATGGTCAACCTGATCTTTGGCGGGCGTGACTTCAAGAAGTTGTGGATTTAAGGGGCTGCCATGTTACGTACAATCAACTTCATGGGCGTTCGCAACGTTGCGTTCGGCGTCACCGTGCTCCTTACCGTTCTGGCGTTGTTCAGCTGGTTCCATAAGGGCCTGAACTACGGCCTGGACTTCACCGGCGGTACGCTCATCGAGCTGACCTACGAGAAGCCGGCCGACGTTACCCTGGTGCGCAACGAGTTGGTCAAGGCCGGCTATCACGAAGCCGTGGTACAGAGCTTTGGTGCCACCACCGACCTGCTGGTGCGTATGCCTGGCGAAGACCCGCAACTGGGTCACCAGGTCGCCGAGGCCTTGCAGAAGGTGGGTGGCGACAACCCGGCGTCGGTCAAGCGCGTCGAGTTCGTCGGCCCGCAAGTGGGTGAAGAACTGCGCGACCAGGGCGGCCTCGGCATGCTGATGGCGCTGGTCGGCATCATGATCTACCTGGCGTTCCGCTTTCAGTGGAAGTTCGGTGTCGGCGCCATTGTGTCGCTGATCCACGACGTGGTCGTCACCGTGGGCATCCTGGCCTATTTCCAGATCACCTTCGACCTGACCGTGTTGGCGGCCGTGCTGGCGATCATTGGTTACTCGCTCAACGACACCATCGTGGTATTCGACCGGGTTCGTGAGAACTTCCGTGTACTGCGCAAGGCGACGTTGATCGAGAACATCAACATCTCCACCACCCAGACCCTGCTGCGGACCATGGCGACGTCGATCTCCACCTTGCTGGCGATTGCTGCGCTGATGATCTTCGGCGGCGACAACCTGTGGGGCTTCTCCCTGGCGCTGTTTATCGGTGTTCTGGCGGGTACCTACTCGTCGATCTACATCGCCAACGTGGTGCTGATCTGGCTGAACCTCAACAGCGAAGACTTGATCCCTCCTGCCGCTACCGATAAGGAGGTCGACGACCGTCCTTGATGGGCGCTTGTTGATCCGCTGTTACAAGAAAGGCGCGAGTATTGAACTCGCGCCTTTTTTTTTGCTCCAAGGCTGGGTATAGCGCGGATCTTTCGGTCCGCTTGTGATGGTCAGGAGGTTCATGTGAACAAGTCGTTGCTGGTTGGTGCGGTATTGGGTGCTGTCGGTGTGACTGCCGGAGGCGCTGTTGCCACCTACAGCCTGGTAAAAAGCGGCCCTGAGTATGCGCAAGTACTGGCGGTACAGCCGGTGAAAACCCAGATCAAAACCCCTCGTGAGGTCTGCAAGGACGTCACTGTGACCCGGCAGCGTCCGGTGCAGGACCAACATCAAATCGCCGGTACTGTGGTGGGTGCCCTTGCGGGTGGCCTGCTAGGCAACCAGATTGGTGGCGGTAACGGTAAGAAGCTGGCCACCGTGGCCGGTGCGGTCGGTGGTGGCTACGCCGGTAACAAGGTTCAGGAAGGCATGCAGAACCGCGATACCTACACCACCACGCAAACTCGCTGTAACACCGTTAACGACATCAGTGACAAGGTGGTCGGTTATGACGTGCGTTACAACCTGGATGGCAAGGAAGGTACCGTGCGTATGGAGCGCGACCCTGGCAGCCAGATCCCGGTGGACAAGGAAGGCCGTCTGATCCTGGGGCAGAACCAGCAATAATTGCTGGGCAGTCACCGTTCAAAATGTGGGAGCGGGCTTGCTCGCGAAGGCGTACTGTCAGTCGGCAGATGTATTGACTGACCTACTGCATTCGCGAGCAAGCCCGCTCCCACATTGGGTATGTGCTGTGGCAGAAAAAACGCAGCATTACCCAAATGCCAAGCATAAAAAAGCACCCCGAGGGGTGCTTTTTTTGTGCTCGCTCGCTTAACGCTTCAGCGAAGCCGGCAGGTGCGGCTGGATCGCCGTCAGTACTGCCTTGAAGCATTTGGTGTTGCCAGCCACGACGTGGCCTTTCTCCAGGAAGTCGTGACCACCGGTGAAGTCGCTCACCAGGCCGCCAGCTTCTTGAATCAGCAGGGCGCCAGCAGCCATGTCCCACTCGGACAGGCCCGACTCCCAGAACGCATCAAAACGACCGGCGGCTACATACGCCAGGTCCAGGCTGGCAGCACCGGCGCGGCGGATGCCGGCGGTCTGGCCAACCAGGGCGCGGAACATGCCCAGGTAGTTTTCCAGGTTGTCCATCTGGTCGTCGCGGAATGGGAAGCCGGTACCCAGCAGAGCGCCTTCCAGGCTGGTACGGCCGCTGACACGCAGGCGGCGGCCGTTCAACTGGGCGCCACGGCCACGGCTGGCGGTGAATTCTTCCTGGCGAACCGGGTCCAGCACAACGGCGTGTTCCAGGCGGCCACGGTATTTGCAGGCGATGCTCACGGCAAAGTGCGGGATGCCGCGCAGGAAGTTGGTGGTGCCATCCAGTGGGTCGATGATCCACAGGTAATCTTCGCCTTCGCCGCTGCCTTTATGCAGGCCGGTTTCTTCGCCGAGGATGCCGTGGGTAGGGTAGGCCTTGCGCAGGGCGTCGATGATTTTCTGTTCGGCGGCGCGATCCACCTCGGATACATAATCCTTGGCGTCTTTTTCGTCGACCTTGATGGTATCCAGGCGCTCGATGGAGCGGAAAATCAATTCACTGGCGCTGCGGGCGGCGCGCAGCGCGATATTCAGCATGGGCTGCATGGATAGGTCACCTAAGGTTGTTAAAGAAAGCCGAGCATTCTAGCAGAAACTTTCTTCAGGTGAAGGACGACGTTCGCTTTCATGGCATAACCTTAGGCGGTTCTGTAAGATTTGCTCCCCTTTCCTGTGTCCGAGAGCGCCTCCCTTGCTGCAAAACATTCGTGTCGTCTTGGTCAATACCAGTCATCCTGGCAACATCGGCGGGGTGGCGCGAGCCATGAAAAACATGGGGCTGACGCGCCTAGTGCTGGTCGAACCGCGGGTATTCCCGCACCACGAGGCGGATGCCCGTGCGTCCGGCGCCAATGACTTGCTTGAAAATGCCCAGGTGGTCGCCACCTTGGAGGACGCCCTGGTCGGCTGCAATCTGGTGCTCGGCACCAGCGCCCGTGACCGTCGTATCCCTTGGCCGCTGCTGGACCCCCGTGAATGCGGCACCAAAGTGGTGGAAGAGGCAGCTGGCGGCGCTGAAATCGCCTTGGTCTTTGGTCGTGAAGACTCCGGCCTGACCAACGAAGAACTGCAGCGATGTCATTACCACGTGCATATCCCCTCAGACCCTGAGTTCAGCTCGCTGAACCTCGGGGCCGCGGTGCAGGTGCTGACTTATGAAGTGCGCATGGCCTGGCTGGCTGCTGCCGGCCAGCCGAGCAAAGTGGAAAAGGAAGAGGTTGCCTCGACCAAAAGTGGCGAGTTGGCCACCATGGACGAGCTGGAACGGTTCTATGAGCACCTGGAGCAAACCCTGGTCGCCATCGAATTCCTCGACCCTGAAAAGCCACGGCACTTGATGGCGCGCCTGCGTCGCTTGTATGGGCGCAGCTCGGTGAGCCGAGCTGAAATGAACATATTGCGTGGCATCCTCACGGAAACCCAGAAAGCGGCCCGTGGTGAGCTTCTTAAGCGGAAGGATTAAAAATGTTCGAGCGTTTGCGAGAAGATATCCAAAGTGTTTTCCACCGTGACCCGGCGGCGCGCAACGCCTTTGAAGTGCTGACCTGCTACCCGGGCATGCACGCGATCTGGATCCACCGCCTGTCCGGCGCCCTGTGGGGCATGGGCTGGAAATGGTTGGCGCGGCTGGTATCGAACTTCGGGCGCTGGTTGACCGGTATCGAGATCCACCCGGGTGCCAAGGTGGGCCGTCGGTTCTTTATCGACCACGGTATGGGCATCGTGATCGGCGAGACGGCCGAGATCGGCGATGACGTTACCCTCTATCAAGGCGTGACCCTGGGCGGCACCACCTGGAACAAGGGTAAGCGCCACCCGACGCTGGGCGATGGCGTGGTGGTAGGGGCGGGCGCCAAGGTGCTCGGGCCGTTTACCGTGGGTGCCGGCGCCAAGGTTGGCTCCAACGCGGTAGTGACCAAGGCTGTGCCGCCGGGTGCCACGGTTGTGGGTATTCCAGGCCGCATCATCGCCAAGCCGCAAGTTGGTGATGAGCAAGAGGCCAAGCGCAAGGCCATGGCCGAGAAGATTGGCTTCGATGCCTATGGCGTCAGTGAAGACATGCCCGACCCGGTGGCTCGTGCGATTGGTCAATTGCTCGATCATCTGCAGGCGGTGGATGGCAAGCTGGAGGGCATGTGCGGTGCGCTGAAGGAGTTGGGCAGCCCGTACTGTGCCAAAGACCTGCCTGAACTGCGCGAAGAAGATTTTGCTGAGATCAAGGACGAAACCGCTACCACCAAGGCAGGCTGAACGCGGTCCCTTGTGGGAGCTGGCTTGCCTGCGATCGCGGTGGGCCAGCAACCTATAAGCAAGCTGATGGGCCGCTATCGCAGGCAAGCCAGCTCCCACATTTGATCTCTATTGGCTCAGTGGTCTTGCAGCAGGCCTGGTTGCGCTGTTCGATCCCACCCCACCCTGCTATGATTCGCGCGCCCTTTTTACGGGTAATCCTGACTAAAGTACTAGGTCTTATAGTTGACTTAAATACTCGGGAATCGCATACTTGCTCCCATTCTGAAACACCTTGGTACTTGTCCATGAGACTGACTACAAAAGGCCGATACGCGGTGACCGCCATGCTCGACTTGGCCTTGCACGCGCAAACTGGGCCGGTGTCCCTGGCCGATATCTCCGAGCGCCAAGGCATTTCCCTGTCCTATCTCGAGCAGTTGTTCGCCAAATTGCGCCGTAGCAATCTGGTTTCCAGCGTTCGCGGTCCGGGTGGTGGCTATCAGTTGTCCCGCGACATGCAGGGCATTCAGGTGGCCCAGGTGATCGACGCGGTCAACGAATCCGTCGATGCCACCAAATGCCAGGGTTTGGGTGACTGCCATGCCGGCGACACCTGCCTGACGCACCACTTGTGGTGTGACTTGAGCCTGCAGATCCATGAGTTTTTGAGTGGTATCAGCTTGGCTGATCTTGTGACTCGCCGTGAGGTGCAAGAAGTAGCCCAGCGTCAGGACCAGCGCCGTTGCAACACCAAGGCGCCGCGTCTGGACAAGATTGAAGCGTCCGCCGTCGAGTGACAGCCGAAGAGCTAACGGCACGCCAGCCAGCCTGATTTAGGAGAAAGTCCATGAAATTGCCGATTTACCTTGATTACTCAGCGACCACCCCGGTTGATCCGCGTGTCGCGCAAAAAATGAGCGAATGCCTGCTGGTCGACGGAAACTTCGGCAACCCGGCCTCCCGTTCCCACGTATTCGGCTGGAAAGCCGAGGAAGCGGTCGAGAACGCTCGTCGCCAAGTCGCTGACCTGGTCAATGCCGACCCGCGCGAAATCGTCTGGACCTCCGGTGCCACCGAGTCCGACAACCTGGCTATCAAGGGCGCGGCGCATTTCTACGCGACCAAAGGCAAACACCTGATCACCACCAAGATTGAGCACAAGGCTGTCCTGGACACCATGCGCCAACTGGAGCGTGAAGGTTTCGAGGTCACCTACCTCGAGCCGACCACCGACGGTATCGTCACCCCGGCCATGATCGAAGCCGCGATGCGTGAAGACACCATCCTGGTTTCCGTGATCCACGTGAACAACGAAATCGGCACCATCAACGACATCGCCGCCATCGGCGAGCTCACCCGCTCCAAGGGTGTGTTGCTGCACGTCGACGCTGCTCAGTCCACCGGCAAGGTCGATATCGACCTGTCCAAGCTGAAAGTCGACCTGATGTCGTTCTCGGCCCACAAGACTTACGGCCCTAAAGGCATCGGTGCTCTCTACGTAAGCCGCAAGCCGCGCGTACGTATCGAGGCGACCATGCACGGCGGCGGTCACGAGCGCGGCATGCGTTCGGGCACCCTGGCGACCCACCAGATCGTCGGCATGGGCGAAGCCTTCCGTGTAGCCAAGGAAGACATGGCTGCCGAAAACGTGCGCATCAAGGCCCTGAGCGATCGCTTCTACAAGCAGGTCGAAAACCTTGAAGAGCTGTACATCAACGGCAGCATGACCGCTCGTGTACCGCACAACCTGAATTTGAGCTTCAACTACGTCGAAGGCGAGTCGCTGATCATGGCGCTCAAGGACCTGGCGGTATCGTCCGGTTCGGCCTGCACCTCGGCGTCCCTTGAGCCTTCGTACGTACTGCGCGCCCTGGGCCGCAACGACGAACTGGCACACAGCTCGATCCGCTTTACGTTCGGCCGCTTCACCACCGAAGAGCAAGTTGATTACGCCGCGCAGAAGGTCTGCGAAGCCGTCAACAAGCTGCGCGTTCTGTCCCCGCTGTGGGACATGTACAAAGACGGTGTCGATATTTCCAAGATCGAGTGGGCGGCACACTAACTATAGAAGCCGCCACCCAAGCTCTGTAGGAACGTGGCGGAAAACGCAGGCGTTTCTACAGGGTTCCAGAGCGGCCCTGATGAGTGAGGATTCAGTACCATGGCTTACAGCGAAAAGGTCATCGACCACTACGAAAACCCGCGCAACGTCGGCAAGATGAACGCGGAAGATCCTGATGTCGGCACCGGCATGGTCGGCGCTCCGGCGTGCGGCGATGTGATGCGCCTGCAGATCAAGGTCAACGATGCTGGCGTTATCGAAGACGCCAAATTCAAGACTTACGGCTGCGGTTCGGCCATCGCCTCCAGCTCCCTGGCGACCGAATGGATGAAAGGCAAGACCCTGGATGAGGCTGTCACCATCAGCAACACCCAGCTGGCCGAAGAACTGGCGCTGCCGCCAGTGAAAATCCACTGCTCGGTACTCGCTGAAGACGCCATCAAGGCGGCGGTTCGCGACTACAAGCAGAAGAAAGGCTTGATCTAAGCATTTGGCGACGAGTAAGGAGTCAACGATGGCTATCAGCATGACAGAAGCGGCTGCGCAGCACATTCGCCGCTCCCTGAATGGGCGCGGTAAAGGTGAGGGGATTCGTCTGGGTGTACGCACCACGGGCTGTTCCGGCCTTGCCTACGTGCTGGAGTTTGTCGACGAGGTGGTTGCAGAGGATCAGGTGTTCGAAAGTCACGGCGAAAAGGTGATTATCGACCCGAAAAGCCTGACCTACCTGGACGGCACCGAACTCGATTTCGTCAAGGAAGGGTTGAACGAAGGCTTCAAGTTCAACAACCCTAACGTGCGCGGTGAATGTGGCTGCGGCGAAAGCTTCAACATCTGAGGCTACTCGTGGGTACTCCTTGTCATTTCGCTTTATTCGAGCTGCAGCCGAGCTTTCGGCTGGACCTTGAGCAGCTTGCTACGCGCTACCGTGAGTTGGCGCGTGGCGTGCATCCGGACCGCTTCGCCGACGCTTCCGAGCGTGAGCAACGCTTGGCGCTGGAGCAATCGGCCAGCCTCAACGAAGCCTATCAGACGCTCAAAAGCCCCCCGAAACGCGCCCGTTATTTACTGGCGATGAAGGGTGGTGAGTTGCCGATGGAAGTCACCGTGCATGACCCGGACTTCCTGATGCAGCAGATGCAGTGGCGCGAAGAGCTCGAAGACTTGCAGGACGAAGCCGATGTGGCTGGCGTCGCGGTCTTCAAGCGCCGTCTGAAGGCGGCCCAGGATGAGCTCAACGAAAGCTTCGCAGCCTGTTGGGATGATGCGGCGCAACGCGAACAGGCCGAACGCCTGATGCGGCGCATGCAGTTTCTCGACAAGCTCACCTACGAAGTGCGCCAGCTAGAAGAGCGCCTCGACGATTAACCCAGTGCTGCCCGTGATGCACGCCTGATAGACAGATAAGACCTGATTACCATGGCTCTACTGCAAATCGCCGAACCCGGCCAAAGCCCTCAACCGCACCAGCGTCGCCTGGCGGTCGGGATTGACCTGGGCACCACCAATTCCCTGGTTGCTGCCTTGCGCAGCGGCCTGTCCGAGCCACTGCCCGATGCCGATGGTCAGGTGATCCTGCCGTCCGCCGTGCGTTATCACGCCGACCGCATCGAAGTGGGCGAATCGGCCAAGCTGGCCGCGTCCGCAGACCCCTTGAACACGGTGTTGTCGGTCAAGCGCTTGATGGGTCGTGGGTTGTCCGACGTCAAGCAATTGGGCGACCAACTGCCGTACCGCTTTGTCGGCGGTGAATCCCATATGCCGTTCATCGACACCGTCCAGGGGCCCAAGAGCCCGGTGGAAGTGTCGGCCGATATCCTCAAGGTGCTGCGCCAGCGTGCAGAAAGCACCCTGGGCGGTGAGCTGGTAGGGGCGGTGATCACTGTTCCGGCGTATTTCGACGACGCCCAGCGCCAAGCCACCAAGGATGCAGCGAAGCTTGCTGGCCTCAACGTGCTGCGCCTGCTCAACGAGCCGACTGCGGCGGCGGTGGCCTACGGCCTCGATCAGCACGCTGAAGGCCTGGTCGCTATTTATGACCTGGGCGGCGGCACCTTCGATATTTCGATCCTGCGCCTAACCGGCGGTGTGTTTGAAGTGCTCGCGACCGGCGGCGACAGCGCCCTGGGTGGTGATGATTTCGATCACGCCATTGCTGGCTGGATCATCAGCAGTGCCGGCTTGTCGGCCGACCTGGACCCAGGCGCGCAGCGCAACCTGCTGCAAACGGCCTGCGCGGCCAAAGAGGCGTTGACTGACGCTGCTTCTGTTGAAGTGTCCTACGGTGACTGGTCGGCACAGCTGACCCGCGAAGCCTTTGATGCGCTGATCGAGCCGATGGTCGCCCGCAGCCTCAAGGCCTGCCGTCGTGCTGTGCGTGATTCCGGTATCGAGTTGGAAGACGTCGGTGCAGTGGTCATGGTCGGCGGTTCCACCCGCGTGCCGCGCGTGCGTGAAGCGGTCGCCGAGGCCTTTGGGCGTCAACCATTGACCGAAATCGACCCGGATCAAGTCGTCGCCATCGGCGCTGCCATCCAGGCCGATACCCTGGCGGGTAACAAGCGCGATGGCGGCGAATTGCTGTTGCTCGACGTGATCCCGTTGTCCCTGGGCCTGGAAACCATGGGCGGCCTGATGGAGAAGGTGATTCCGCGTAACACCACCATCCCCGTCGCACGTGCCCAGGACTTCACCACCTACAAAGACGGCCAGACAGCCATGATGATTCATGTGCTGCAAGGTGAGCGCGAGCTGATCAGCGACTGCCGCTCCCTGGCGCGCTTTGAGTTGCGTGGCATTCCAGCGATGGTTGCCGGTGCCGCCAAGATTCGCGTGACCTTCCAGGTCGATGCCGATGGCTTACTCAGTGTCGCAGCGCGCGAACTGGCCTCGGGCGTTGAAGCCAGCATCCAGGTGAAGCCGTCCTACGGTCTCACCGATGGCGAAATCGCCAAGATGCTCAAGGATTCGTTCCAGTATGCCGGTGACGACAAAGTCGCCCGCGTATTGCGCGAGCAACAAGTGGATGCCCAGCGCCTGCTCGAAGCGGTGCAGGGTGCCCTTGAAGCCGATGGCGAACGCCTGCTGGATGCCGAAGAGCGCATGGTCATTGACCTGCAGATGCAAGAACTGGCCGAACTGATGAAAGGCAACGATGGCTACGCCATCGAGCAACAGACCAAGCGCCTGTCGCAAGTGACTGATGCCTTTGCCGCCCGCCGTATGGATCAGACGGTTAAAGCCGCGCTGGCGGGCCGCAACCTGAATGAAATTGAGGAATAACTGATGCCGCAGGTCACTTTTCTACCGCACGCCGAGCATTGCCCTGAGGGCATGGTCGTGGAGGCTGAGACCGGCAAGTCCCTGCTCGACGTCGCGCATGACAACCATATCGAGATCGAAAGTGCCTGTGGCGGCGTCAATGCCTGCACCACCTGTCACTGCATCATTCGTAAAGGTTTCGACAGCCTCAATGAGGCTGACGACCTGGAAGAAGACTATCTTGATCGGGCGTGGGGCCTGGAGCCGACGTCGCGCCTGAGTTGCCAGGCAAAAGTGGGGACTGAAGACCTCACCGTCGAAATCCCGAAATATTCGCTTAACCATGCGGCCGAAGCGCCGCATTGATTCAAGGAAGTGTCATGAGTCTTAAATGGGTTGATGTACAAGAGATCGCTATCCTGTTGGCTGATGGCAACCCGGATTTGGATCCTTACTCCCTGAACTTTGTAGCTTTGCGTGACATGGTCATGGCATTGCCCGGGTTCGAAGATGAGCGTGATCGTGGCGGTGAAAAGGTCTTGGAAGCTATCCAGACTGCCTGGAAAGAAGAACAGGACTGACGCCTCCCTCACGCAGTTAGGCAATACCCAATAACCCGCGTATAATTCGCGGGTTTAATTTTTCGTAAATTACCGTTTCTGGAGTTACACCATGGCTGTTCAACGTACTTTCTCCATCATCAAGCCTGACGCTGTTGCAAAAAACGTCATCGGCGAGATCACCACTCGTTTCGAAAAAGCCGGCCTGAAGGTTGTAGCTTCGAAACTCAAGCAACTGTCCAAGGCTGAAGCTGAAGGCTTCTACGCTGAGCACAGCGCTCGTGGCTTCTTCGGCGACCTGGTTGCCTTCATGATCTCCGGTCCTGTTGTTGTTCAGGTTCTGGAAGGCGAAAACGCCATCGCTCTGAACCGTGAGCTGATGGGCGCTACCAACCCTAAAGAAGCGGCTGCCGGCACCATCCGTGCTGACTTCGCTGAATCCATCGACGCCAACGCTGTTCACGGCTCGGACTCCGAAGCTGCTGCTGCTCGCGAAATCTCGTACTTTTTCGCTGCTACTGAAGTAACCGCTCGCTAAGCATCGGCTTAAAGAGTGAGGGTGAATCCATGACTACATCGACTGTTAAAACCAACCTGCTGGGTCTGACTCAGCCGGAAATGGAGAAATTCTTCGACTCAATCGGGGAGAAGCGTTTCCGTGCCGGTCAGGTAATGAAGTGGATTCACCACTTTGGCGTCGACGATTTCGACGCCATGACGAACGTCAGCAAGGCCCTGCGCGACAAGCTCAAGGCCATTGCCGAGGTGCGTGGTCCCGAAGTGGTCAGCGAGGACATCTCCAGCGACGGTACCCGTAAGTGGGTCGTGCGCGTGGCGTCTGGCAGCTGTGTCGAGACCGTGTACATTCCCCAGGGCAAACGCGGCACTTTGTGCGTTTCGTCCCAGGCAGGCTGTGCCCTGGACTGCAGTTTCTGCTCCACCGGCAAGCAAGGCTTCAATAGCAACCTCACCGCCGCTGAAGTTATCGGCCAGGTGTGGATTGCCAACAAATCCTTTGGCAGCGTCCCGGCGACCGTCGACCGTGCCATCACCAACGTGGTGATGATGGGCATGGGTGAGCCGCTGCTGAACTTCGACAACGTGATTGCGGCCATGCACCTGATGATGGACGACCTGGGCTACGGCATCTCCAAGCGCCGTGTGACCCTGTCGACCTCCGGCGTGGTACCGATGATCGATGAGCTGGCCAAGCACATCGACGTCTCCCTTGCGTTGTCGCTGCACGCACCTAATGACGCATTGCGTAACCAATTGGTGCCGATCAACAAGAAGTATCCGCTTAAGATGTTGCTCGAGTCGTGCCAGCGTTATATGGCGACCCTGGGTGAGAAGCGAGTGTTGACCATTGAGTACACCATGCTCAAGGACGTCAACGACAAGCTGGAGCACGCGGTCGAGATGATCGAATTGCTCAAGGACACCCCGTGCAAGATCAACTTGATCCCGTTCAACCCGTTTCCCCATTCTGGCTACGAGCGGCCGAGCAACAACGCCATCCGTCGTTTCCAGGATCAACTGCACCAGGCCGGCTATAACGTCACTGTGCGAACCACCCGTGGTGAAGACATCGATGCCGCGTGTGGCCAATTGGTAGGGCAGGTGATGGACCGCACCCGCCGCAGTGAACGTTATATCGCCGTGCGCGAACTTAACGCCGCTGAAGATTTACCGCAAATCGCTGTGAATCGAATCTGAGAGAGGATCTCTATGCCCTTGCGCCTTGCGCTGCTTTTACTCTTTACCGGCCTGGTGGCCGGTTGCGTTTCATCGGGCCATGACAGCCCGTTGCGCACTGATAAAGGCCGTGATGAGGCGCGAGTTGCCTATGTGCAACTGGGCTTGGGGTATCTGCGCCAAGGCATGAGCGAGCAGGCCAAGGTGCCGTTGAAAAAGGCCCTGGAGCTGGACGCCGATGATGCCGATGCCAATGCCGCGCTGGCCCTGGTGTTTCAGGCCCAGGCCGAGCCCGAGCTGGCCGACCGCTATTTTCACAAGGCCCTGGCCTCCCGTCCTGCCGACCCGCGGCTGCTGAACAACTACGGCAGTTTCCTGTTCGAGCAGAAGCGGTATGACCTGGCGTCACGTTATTTCCAGCAAGCTTCCACCGATACCCTCTACCCGCAGCGTTCGCGGGTGTTCGAGAACCTCGGTGTGACCTCGATGCGCCTCGGCCAACGCGACAGCGCCCGCCAGCAACTGGAAAAAGCCCTGCATTTGAATAGTCGCCAGCCACGGGCATTGCTCGAAATGGCTGAGTTGTCTTACGAAGACAGGCATTATGTGCCGGCACGTGACTATTACGAGCGTTTTAGCCTGCTCAGCGGGCAAAATGCACGTAGTCTATTGCTCGGTGTGCGCCTGGCGACGGTTCATGAAGAACACGACACGGCCGCACGTTTTGGCCAGCAACTCGAACGACTCTATCCCGGTACGCCGGAATATCAGCAATACCTGTCGGAGCAATGATGAAAGCCGCGCACCCGGAAGATGTAGCAGCTAATCGCGTCAACCCAGGCGAAACCTTGCGCCAGGCCCGCGAAAGCAATGGTTGGTCGCTGGCGGAAGTGGCCCTCAAGCTCAATTTGACCAGCACCTCCCTGGCCAACCTGGAAGCTGGCGCGTTCGACAAGCTGCCTGGGCACACCTTTGCCCGCGGCTATATCCGCGCCTATGCCAAATTGCTGGGTATCGACCAGGCCGTGCTGGTCCAGGAGTTCGACCAGTTCACCGGTACCGACGCCCAGGGCAGTAATGTCCATGGGTTGGGGCGTATCGAAGAGCCAACGCGGGTTTCCCACACCATTTTGCGGATTGTCAGCCTGTTGTTGCTGATTGCCGTGGTCGGCGGCGGTTTTGTCTGGTGGCAAGACCAGACCTCCCAGCGCAACAAAGACCTGACCAGCAACGCCATGGAACATGTCGAAGTCGAAAGCGCCGACGGCACCACCCAGATTCACCCCCTGGACGAGCCGGAAGACCAGGCCGTGGTAGAAGGGCAAGCCGCGCCGCAAGCGCCTGCCACTGCCGAGCAACCCGCGCCAGACGCTGGCACGGCCCCGGCCCCGGCTGCGACGGCTGCGGTACCCGCCCCGGCTGCTCCGACCACTCCGACCACTCCGGCAGCACCCGTTGCCCAGGCTCCGGTGGTTCCGACACCAGCACCTGCGACCCCTGCGCCAGCCGCACCCGCAGCGCCGGCGATGTCGCCTCCCACCACCCCGGCATTGATCGCCGGTGACGGGCGCGTACAAATTACCTTCATCGCTGACTGCTGGACGCAGGTCACCGATGGCAACGGCAAAGTGCTGTTCAGTGGTTTGAAGCGTAAGGGAGATACGCTTGACCAGGGCGGCAAGCCTCCTTTGACGCTGCGTCTGGGCTTCGCCCGTGGCGCGCAAGTGGCCTACAACGGCCAGCCTGTAGACGTGGCGCCGTTCACCAGTGGCGAGACTGCTCGCCTCAAGTTGGGACAATAGTCATGCACGGCGAATCTCCAATCAAACGTCGCGTATCGCGCAAGATCTGGGTCGGCTCGGTGCCGGTGGGTGGCGACGCCCCCATCGCAGTGCAGAGCATGACCAACAGCGACACCAACGATGTGGCCGCCACCGTGGCCCAGATCAACCGTCTGGAAGCTGCCGGCGTGGACATCGTGCGGGTGTCCGTTCCGGACATGGACGCAGCCGAGGCCTTTGGTCGTATCAAGCAGTTGGTCAAGGTGCCACTGGTTGCCGATATTCACTTCGACTACAAGATCGCCTTGCGCGTGGCCGAGTTGGGTGTGGACTGCCTGCGTATCAACCCCGGCAACATCGGGCGTGAAGATCGCGTGCGTGCCGTGGTGGACGCTGCCCGGGATCGTGGTATCCCGATCCGCATTGGCGTCAACGCCGGCTCCCTGGAAAAAGACCTGCAAAAAAAATACGGCGAGCCCACGCCGGCAGCCCTGGTTGAGTCTGCACTGCGCCATGTTGAACACCTGGAACGCCTGAATTTCCAGGACTTCAAGGTCAGCGTAAAGGCCTCCGATGTGTTCATGGCCGTAGAAGCCTATCGCCTGCTGGCCAAGGAAATCGTGCAACCGCTGCACCTGGGTATCACCGAAGCGGGCGGTTTGCGCTCAGGCACGGTGAAATCTGCGGTGGGTCTCGGTATGCTGCTCGCCGAAGGGATTGGCGATACTATTCGCATCTCCCTGGCGGCAGACCCCGTAGAGGAAGTGAAAGTCGGTTACGACATTCTCAAATCCCTGCGTTTGCGTTCCCGTGGTATCAACTTCATCGCCTGCCCGAGCTGCTCGCGGCAGAACTTCGACGTGGTGAAAACCATGAACGACCTGGAGTTGCGCCTCGAAGACCTGCTGGTGCCGCTGGATGTCGCAGTGATCGGTTGTGTGGTCAACGGGCCGGGTGAGGCCAAAGAGGCCCACGTGGGCCTGACCGGTGGTACACCGAACCTGATTTACATCGACGGCAAGCCGTCGCAGAAGCTAACGAATGACAATCTGGTGGATGAGCTGGAAAAGCTGATCCGCGAGAAAGCGGCCGAGAAGGTCGCCGCTGACGCAGCGCTGATCGCTCGCGGCTGATTGACCGAATTTAAGGATCTGATGTGAGCAAGTCTCTGCAAGCCATTCGTGGCATGAACGACATCCTGCCCGAGCAGACGCCACTGTGGCGCTACTTCGAAAGCACGGTCGCGCGCCTGCTGGATAACTACGGTTACAAGCAGATCCGCATGCCGATCGTCGAGTTCACCGAACTGTTCAAGCGCTCCATCGGTGAAGTGACCGACATCGTCGAAAAAGAGATGTACACCTTTGAAGACCGCAACGGCGACTCCCTGACCCTGCGTCCGGAAGGCACTGCCGCGTGCGTGCGCGCCGTACTGGAACATGGCATCACCGGTGGTGGCCAGACCCAGAAGCTGTGGTACATCGGCCCGATGTTCCGCCACGAGCGCCCGCAGAAAGGCCGTTACCGCCAGTTCCACCAGATCGGTTGCGAAGTGTTCAACCTGGACGGCCCGGACATCGACGCCGAGCTGATCGTGCTGACCTGGCGCCTATGGGGCCAGTTGGGCATTCGTGACGCGGTCAAGCTTGAACTCAACAGCCTGGGCACCAGCGAGTCCCGCGGGCGTTATCGCGAAGCCCTGGTCGAGTACCTGTCGGCCCACCTGGACAAACTGGACGAAGACAGCCAACGCCGTCTGAAGACCAACCCGTTGCGCGTCCTGGATACCAAGAACGCCGACACCCAGGCCGTGCTGGTCGATGCGCCGAAAATGGCCGATTACCTGGACGACGAGTCCCGTGTGCACTTCGAGGGCCTCAAGGCTCGCCTGGATGCAGCCGGTATTCCCTACGTGATCAACCCCAAGCTGGTGCGTGGCCTCGACTACTACAGCAAGACCGTGTTCGAGTGGGTCACCGACAAGCTTGGCGCCCAGGGTACCGTGTGTGCCGGTGGTCGCTACGACGGCCTGGTCGAGCAAATGGGCGGCAAGCCGACCACGGGCGTGGGCTTTGCCATGGGCATCGAGCGGCTGATCCTGCTGCTGGAAACCCTGGAGCAGGTCCCGCAAGAGATTTCCCGCCAGGTAGACGTGTACCTGTGCGCCTTCGGCGAGGCTGCCGAACTGGCGGCCCTGGCCTTGAGCGAAAAAGTACGTGACCAACTGCCGAGCCTGCGCCTGCAGGTCAATGCCGGCGCTGGTAGCTTCAAGAGCCAGTTCAAGAAGGCCGACAAGAGCGGTGCGCTGTACGCACTGATCCTCGGCGATGACGAGCTGGCCCAGCAAGTGATAGGTTTCAAACCCCTGCGTGGCCAGGGCGAACAACAGAACATTGCCTTTGATGCGCTCGCTGCGCACTTGGCCACCTGCGTTGTGCAGGGTTGAAGCTGTCGAACAGCCGAATTTAGCGATTAAGGAGTATTGGGGTGTCGAGTACTGATGATGAGCAACTGGCCGACTTCAAGGACTGGTGGCAGCGTAACGGCAAGCCCCTGGTCACAGGCGGCCTGCTGGCGCTAGTGGTGGTGTTCGGCTGGCAAGCCTGGACCAAGTATCAGGCCAACCAGTCCCAAGGTGCCTCGATCGTTTATCAGCAATTGCTGGAAACTACCCTGACCCCGGACGGCAAGCCTGACCCTGCGCAGGTAGCAGACCTGGCCGGCAAGCTGAAGAACGAATTCGGCGGTAGCACTTACGCCCAGTACGGCAGCCTGTTCGTCGCGAAAGTCGCGGTCGACACCGGCAAGCTGGATGACGCGGCCACCGA
This sequence comes from Pseudomonas sp. FDAARGOS_380, assembly GCF_002591235.1. NCBI lineage: Bacteria > Pseudomonadati > Pseudomonadota > Gammaproteobacteria > Pseudomonadales > Pseudomonadaceae > Pseudomonas > Pseudomonas sp. FDAARGOS_380. Next base: position 3,096,087 of record NZ_CP023969.1, read on the forward strand.
GCTGAAGGCCATCGCCGACAAGCCGACCAACCCGACCCTGGGTGAAATCGCACGTCAGCGCCTGGCACAGGTATTGGCGGCACAGAACAAGGCTGACGAAGCACTCAAACTGCTCGACGGCGATGCTGACAAGGCATTCGTGGCCACTCGCGAAGAGCTCAAGGGCGACCTGTTGGTCCAATTGGGTCGTACCGACGAAGCCTATGCTGCGTACCAAAAAGCCAAGGCGGCGCTGTCTGATGAAGCGGCGGTCGGTGGCTTACAAATCAAGCTCGACGACTTGGCCAAAGGGGATGCGTGACGTGATCCGTTGGAAACATGCAGCATTGCTGGCTCTGGCCATTTTGGCCGCGGGTTGCAGCAGCAACAGCAAAAAAGAACTGCCGCCTGCCGAGCTGACCAGCTTCAAGGAAGAAGTGGTCCTGCAAAAACAATGGAGCCAATCCATTGGTGATGGGCAGGGCGACCTCTATAACCTGTTGCAGCCGGCGATTGACGGCGACAACATCGTGGCCACTGATTCCACTGGCGTAGTAGTTGCCATGGATCGCATGAACGGCGACGTCAAGTGGAAGAAAGACCTCGAACTGCCGGTTTCCGGCGGTGTGGGCGTCGGCTACGGCATGGTGCTGATCGGTACGCTCAAGGGTGACGTGGTCGCGCTGGACTCCAGCACCGGTGAAGAGAAATGGCGCGCTCGCGTGACCAGTGAAGTGCTCTCGGCACCGGCGACCAACGGCGATATCGTCGTGGTGCAAACCCAGGACGACCGCGTGATCGGCCTGGATGCCTCCACCGGTGACCAACGCTGGTTGTACGACAGCACCCCTGCGGTGTTGACCCTGCGCGGTACCAGTGGTCCGATTGTGACCAACAACCTGGCCGTTGCAGGCCTGTCGACCGGTAAAGTGGTTGCCTTGAATACCCAGAACGGCGTGCCGGCTTGGGAAACTCGTGTGGCCATCCCGCAAGGTCGTTCCGAGCTGGATCGCGTTGTAGACATCGACGGCGGCTTGCTGCTGTCGGGTGAAACGATCTACGTCGCCACCTACCAGGGCCGTGTTGCCGCGTTGGACCTGCAAAGCGGTCGCATCAACTGGCAGCGTGATGCTTCCAGCTATGCGGGTGTCGCCCAAGGGTTTGGCAGCGTCTATGTGAGCCTGGCATCCGGCACCGTTGAAAGTGTCGATGAGCGTTCCACCACTGCACTTTGGAGCAATGACTCCCTGGCTCGCCGTCAACTGTCGGCACCGGAAGTCTTCTCCAGCTACGTGGCGGTGGGTGACTTCGAAGGCTACCTGCACCTGCTGAGCCAGGTAGACGGTCGTTTTGTCGGTCGCCAGCGTATCGACAGCGACGGCCTGCGTGCGCGTCCGCTGGTGGTGGGTAACATGCTTTATGTGTATGGCAACGGCGGCAAGCTGGAAGCCCTGACCATCAAGTAAAGGTTTGACTATGCTTGGGGTAACCCCCAGGCGGCCCTGCTTCAATGCTCTGTGTAGGAGCGAGCTTGCTCGCGAAGGACGTCAACGATAACGCGGGTTTTCTGGATAAACGCGTCGTTCTCGGGTTTTTCGCGAGCAAGCTCGCTCCTACAGTAGTAGTGCCAGAGCAGGGCATGTGGCATTTCAAATGCCGCCCCGAGCACCAGCCGCTGCCCTGCAGCGGCTTTTGTATTTTCTGAAATAACGAAGTGGAGAGCCGCATGGTTCCCGTAATCGCCCTGGTGGGCCGACCTAACGTCGGCAAGTCCACCTTGTTCAACCGCCTGACCAGGACTCGCGACGCCATTGTCGGCGACTTGTCCGGTCTGACCCGTGATCGCCAATACGGTGAGGCAAAGTGGCAAGGGCGCTCCTATATTATTGTCGACACCGGTGGTATCTCCGGTGACGAGCATGGCATGGACGAAAAGATGGCCGAGCAGTCGCTGCTCGCTATCGAAGAAGCCGATGTGGTGCTGTTCCTGGTGGACGCCCGTGCGGGCTACACCGCTGCCGACCAGATGATTGGCGAGCACCTGCGCAAGCGCAACAAGCGTTCCTATCTGGTCGCCAACAAGATCGACAACATCGATCCTGAGGCGGCCCGTGCCGAATTCAGCCCGATGGGCCTGGGCGACGCGATCCCGGTCGCCGGTGCTCACGGTCGTGGCATCACCCAGATGCTGGAAATCGCCCTGCGCGACTTCCCCAAGGATGACGTCGAGGAAGAAGAAGGCGAAGAAGAGATCGTTGCAGAGGGCGAGGAAGCCAAGCGCATTCCGGGCCCGAGCGAAAAAGACGGTATCAAGATCGCCATCATTGGCCGTCCGAACGTCGGCAAGTCGACCCTGGTCAACCGTATGCTCGGTGAAGACCGCGTTATCGTCTACGACCAGCCCGGTACCACCCGCGACAGCATCTACATCCCGTTCGAACGCAACGAGGAAAAGTACACGCTGATCGACACCGCCGGTGTGCGCAAGCGCGGCAAGATCCACGAAGAAGTTGAAAAGTTCTCCGTGGTCAAAACCCTGCAAGCCATCAAAGACGCCAACGTGGTGATCTTCGTGATGGACGCCCGCGAAGGCGTGGTGGACCACGACCTCAACTTGCTGGGCTTTGCCCTGGAAGCCGGTCGCGCGCTGGTGATCGCGATCAACAAGTGGGACGGCATGACGCCGAGCGAGCGTGATTTCGTCAAGATCGAGCTGCAACGCCGCTTGTTCTTCGTCGAGTTCGCCGATATCCACTTTATCTCGGCACTGCACGGCACTGGCGTGGGCAACCTCTACGCGTCCGTACAGAACTCGTTCAAGTCTGCGGTCACCCGCTGGCCGACCAACCGCCTCACCCAGATCCTGGAAGACGCGGTGGGCGAGCACGCACCGCCGATGGTCAACAACCGCCGAATCAAACTGCGTTACGCCCACTTGGGTGGTGCCAACCCGCCGATTATCGTGATTCACGGTAACCAGATCGAGAAGGTGCCCAAGTCCTACGTGCGTTACCTGGAAAACACCTACCGCCGTGTCTTGAAGCTGGTCGGTACGCCGATCCGTATCGAGTTCAAAGGTGGCGATAACCCATACGAAGGCAACAAGAACACACTGACCGACCGTCAGGTGAACAAGAAGCGTCGTTTGATGACTCACCACAAGAAGGCCGACAAGAAGCGCCGTGACAAGAAATAACGGCAGCTTTGAGTGGTAAGCGGCACGCTGCAAAAAAGGGCTCCTTTGGAGCCCTTTTTTGTGCGCGACCGTTTGTGCCTTGACCCGATGCAATAGGCAGCTTAAAACTTGGGGCTCACCTGCAGGGGCTTTTGATGATCACCAGTAAGCTGCCAAACGTCGGCACGACCATTTTCACCACCATGTCGCAACTCGCCGCCGAAACCGGCGCGCTCAACCTGTCCCAGGGTTTTCCCGATTTCAATGGCCCGCAGGGTTTGCTCGATGCGGTGGGCAAGCACATCGCCCTCGGCCATAACCAGTACGCCCCCATGACTGGCCTGCCGGTACTGCGCCAGCAAGTGGCGGCCAAGATTGCCCGCAGCTATGGCGCCACCGTGAATGCGGACACTGAAGTGACCATCACGCCTGGCGCCACCGAAGCGATCTTCTGCGCGATCCAGGCGGTGATTCGCAGCGGCGATGAAGTCATCGTGTTCGACCCCAGCTACGACAGCTACGAGCCTTCGGTTGAACTGGCCGGTGGTCGTTGCGTGCATGTGCAACTGAGCCTGCAAGGCTTCGCCCTGGACTTCGAGAAACTCAAGGCTGCGCTTTCACCGCGTACGCGCATGATCATCCTCAATAGCCCGCACAACCCCACCGGCGCCTTGATCAGCCGTGCCGAGCTGGACCAGTTGGCCGAACTGATCCGCGACCGCGATATCTACCTGGTCAGCGATGAGGTCTACGAGCACCTGGTGTTCGACGGTGTACCCCATGTCAGTGTATTGGCCCATGAGGAGCTGTATCAGCGCGCGTTCGTGGTCAGCTCATTCGGCAAGACCTATCACGTCACAGGCTGGAAGACCGGCTACGTGGTCGCGCCACCGGCCCTTAGCGCCGAACTGCGCAAGGTGCATCAATATGTCAACTTCTGCGGCGTCACCCCTTTGCAGTACGCTTTGGCGGACTTCATGGCCGAACACCCGGAACATGTCGAAGAACTGCCGGCCTTCTATCAGGCCAAGCGGGACTTGTTCTGCGACCTGTTGGCGCCATCGCGCTTGAGCTTCACCCGGGTGACCGGCACTTACTTCCAACTGGTGGATTACTCGCAGATTCGCCCAGACCTGGATGACGTGGCCATGTCCCTGTGGATGACCCGCGAACATGGCGTGGCGACCATTCCGGTTTCGGTGTTCTACCAGCACCCACCCCAAGGCCAGCGCCTGGTGCGCCTGTGCTTTGCCAAACGCGAGGAGACGCTGCGACATGCGGCGCAAAAACTATGCGTGATCTGAGTACATTGCCGAATCTGAACATTGCCCTGGTGCAGACGAGCCTGGCCTGGCATGACCGCCAGGCCAATTTCGAACACTTTGAGTTGCTGCTGGAGCAGGCCAAAGGCGCCGACTTGATCGTGCTGCCGGAGATGTTCACCACAGGGTTTTCCATGGAATCAGAAGCCCTTGCCGAGCCGGAAAACGGCCCCACCCATCATTGGCTCCAGGCCCAAGCGGCAAAGTATCAGGCCGTGATAACGGGCAGTGTGATCATCCAGGCCGCCGATGGCAGCCACCGCAACCGCCTGCTGTGGGCGCGGCCGGATGGCGAGGTGTTGCATTACGACAAGCGCCACCTGTTCCGCATGGCCGGTGAGCATGACCACTACACCCCAGGTGAACGCCAGGTACAGTTCGAATTGAAGGGTTGGCGCATTCGCCCGTTGATCTGCTATGACCTGCGCTTCCCGGTGTGGAGCCGCGACGCCCAGGATACGGACCTGCTGCTGTACACCGCCAACTGGCCGGGTGCTCGGCGTCAGCATTGGAATCGGCTGTTGCCGGCACGGGCGATTGAAAACCTGTGCTATGTGGCGGCGGTGAATCGTGTAGGCACCGACGGCAAGGGCTTTGCCTACACCGGCGATAGCCAGGTGCTGGATTTCCAGGGTGAGACGTTGCTGAGTGCAGGGGAGGCGGATGGGGTGTTCCAGGTGATCCTGGATGCGGCGGAGCTGGCGGCTTACCGCACACGGTTCCCGGCGAACCTGGATGCCGATAGCTTTCAGTTCCTGTAGGAGCGAGCTTGCTCGCGAAAAGCGCCAACGATAACGCAGCGTTATCAGGTTGCCAGCGGTGCCTTTGGGTTTTTCGCGAGCAAGCTCGCTCCTACAAGGTATTGAAACGAGAAGGCCCCTGGATTCACACCCAGGGGCCTTTTGCATTGCAGCGCTAAGCTCTACGCCGCTTTGGCTTCCAACTGGCTCAGCGAACGGTTCAGCGCACTGAACAGCGCCTTGAAGCTGGCGGTAGTGATGTTTTCATCGATCCCCACACCATGCACCGGGCGTTCGCCGTTCACGCGCAGCTCAATGTAAGCCGCCGCCTTGGCATTGGTACCCGCACCAATCGCATGCTCGTTGTAGTCCATGATCTCCACGCCAATCGGCAAGCCGGCCACCAAGGCTTCCAACGCTCCGTTGCCTTTGCCTTTCCAGTGCAGATTGGTTTCGCCCTGGCCTTTGCCCGAGACTTCAACCTCGACAAAACTGTTGCCGTTCTCTTCCTGCAGGCGGTGGCTGACCAACGCATACGGCGTGTTGGCTTGCAGGTATTCACGCTGCAGCAAGGCGTAGATCTGTGGCGCGGTCATCTCCAGGCCCACGCGGTCGGTTTCGGCCTGCACCACCTGGCTGAACTCGATCTGCATGCGACGCGGCAAGCTGATGTCGTATTCCTGCTCCAGCAGGTAGGCGATGCCGCCCTTGCCCGACTGGCTGTTCACGCGGATCACCGCCTCGTAGCTGCGGCCAATATCCGCCGGGTCGATCGGCAAGTACGGCACTTCCCACAAGGCATCGTCTTTCTGCTGGGAGAAGCCTTTACGGATCGCGTCCTGGTGCGAGCCGGAGAACGCGGTATGCACCAGGTCGCCGACATACGGGTGACGTGGATGCACCTGGATCTGGTTGCACTCCTCAACCACTTTGCGCACGCCGTCAATGTCGGAGAAGTCCAACTGCGGGTCCAGGCCCTGGGTGTACATGTTCAGCGCCACGGTGACCAGATCGACGTTACCGGTACGCTCGCCGTTGCCAAACAGGCAGCCTTCCACACGGTCGGCGCCGGCCATCAGGCCCAACTCGGTGGCCGCCACGCCAGTGCCGCGGTCATTGTGGGTGTGCAGGCTGATGATCACGCTGTCACGACGGTTGATATGGCGACCGAACCACTCGATCTGGTCGGCGTAGATGTTAGGGGTGGCGCATTCAACCGTGGCGGGCAGGTTGAGGATCATCTTGTGCTCAGGCGTCGGGTTCCACACCTCGATCACCGCGTCGCAGACTTCCTTGGCGAACTCCAGCTCAGTGGCGCTGAACGTCTCTGGGGAGTATTCAAAGGTCCACTGGGTTTCCGGCTGCTGGGCAGCGTACTTGACGAACAGCTTGGCCGCGTTGACTGCGATGGCCTTGATGCCGTCCTTGTCCTGGTTGAACACGATGCGGCGGAACGACGGCGAAGTGGCATTGTACAAATGCACAATGGCTTTCTTGGCACCGCGCAGGGATTCGAAGGTGCGTGCGATCAAGTCTTCACGGCCCTGGGTCAGCACCTGGATGGTGGTGTCCTCGGGGATGTGGTTGTCTTCGATCAGAGTGCGCACAAAGTCGAAGTCGGTTTGCGAAGCGGCCGGGAACGAGGCTTCGATTTCCTTCACGCCAACGGCCACCAGGGTCTTCCAGAAGCGCAGCTTTTTCACCGCGTCCATTGGCTCGATCAGCGACTGGTTGCCATCACGCAGGTCGGAGCTGCACCAGATCGGCGCTTGGGTAATGGTTTTCGACGGCCAGGTACGGTCCGGGATGTCGATGGTCGGGAACGCGCGGTATTTCGAAGACGGGTCTTTGAGCATGCTCATCGGGAAATCCTTGGTTGTAGGGGCCGAGAAAAGGCGGCCTGCCGTAGCACTGTTATTGGGGATAAAACGTGAAGACGAGGCAGATCGATTCAGCCTGGCAGTCGTGCGCTGACGAGGCACAGGCTGCGGTGCTGGCGGAGCTGAATGAGGGTGTGAGAGGTTTTCATGCAGTCAACCCTAACCGCGAGACTGAGGGATGGCAAGCATCGAAAAAAAATTGGTATAACTTCTATTTTTTCCTGTTTTGTTGGTTTTTTATTGTTGGTATTTGCAGGTTTTCTAATATTTATTCTCTATTTGGTTTTTTGTAAGCAATAGTGGTCCACGCAGCCCAAAGGCTGCGTGGTGGTGTTTGCAAGGAGCCCTCAGACGAGCAGGCCATCTATGTTGTATTCGATGTTCACGTCTCCCACGGGTCGAAAGTTGCCGCCCCGCGTGAGTTTGATCGGGGCAGGCTTGGTATGGGGAGGCTGACGAACTCGGCTTGAGGTACCTTTCAAGGCGGATGATACGGATATCCCGACCGCTCCGGTCTGTTCCGCGATGCCCGGCACACCCACAAAATTATTCATATGCGCGCTACCCACAACGCTCACGAATCTTTCCCAAGGTGGGGTTTTCTGGATGATTTGTGACGCGTAATAGTTGAACTCTGGAAGGCGTTCGTTCAGGTAACCGGGGTGGGCTCTCCATGCGGCGGCCTTCCCGGAGTGCAGGGTCAATTCGTAGTGCTCGAGCCCTATGACGTTAATGTCGTGTTTTCCGGCTTCGATGATGACGTCCAGCATCGTGGGGCCGCCCGTATATTCGGGGTCATAGTGGCGAGGTGACAGGTATTGAGCATGAGCCTCTGTTAACGCCGAAGCATTTAATCTCGAAGAGCCTTCAATAAACGGGGCGCCTTCAAGGTAAATGGTGGTCACACCGCTATTGGCGAAAGTTTGCATCTGATCAATCAGCAGTTGAAAAGGTGCAGGGTCATTGTGTGATTCACCGATTACGATGCCGCGTACTCCCGGTTGAGAAAGAATATTCTCAATGGCCGTTTTCGGTGAGGTGCTCTTGGACGTCAGTGCAGGTACGGAAGGCCGTTGAGTCGCTCCTGCTTTTCGGAGTTTTTTGTAGTGGGCCTTCATATCGCGCCTGTGCCATCTGCGGATAGTTCTGACTGTCGCATCCGTTGGGTTTACAAAGTCATCGGCAGCTGCCCCCGAGAGCACTCTATCCATATATCGTTCAGGGGCTTGGGGCAGAGCATTGCCTGGTTGAACGCCACCCGTCATCTGATTGAGCCGCCATTCACCATTTCCTGCCGATTGCAGAAACGCCACTGTCCTCTCGCTTCTGGAAGCCGTCGCCGGGGCATTGGGGTTGATGATATCGACCCGCCCGCTGGAGGCGTGGAACGCTGAGTGGATCTGATAAACCCGGTTTTCTCCGGTAACGTCGGTGTACCGTATATACCAATTACCACCGACGTTATAGGTGCCGTTGGACCCTAGGTGCGCCCCACGGATGACGTCGTCGGCTACGGCGTAAGCACTCAGGTCGCGGTTTGGCACGGCGACGGTGGTCGAGGGGCGCGTGGCGACGGTGGTGACGCCGCTGCTGGTGGAGGCGACTGCCGTGGGAGGGATGGCGGGCGCCGGCAGCGCTCTGGGGCCCGAGCGTGCCACAAGCGGGCCGGCTTGGCCGGTGGCTCTGAATACCGGTCGCATGGGGGCCGCACGAAGATTGGAGATGCCGGTGGCAGCCAGGCTGAAGTCACTGTAGATCGTGCGCGCCAAGCCAGGTTTTCTGATCAAGTGCGGCAAGATCTTGCTATTGGCGCGCAGCGCAGTCACAGCGGCTTTACCCAATCGAACACCTGAGGACACCCCTTTACCGATCACGGGTATCAGGTCCGCGAAGATCAAGGCCACTTCGAGGCCGAACTCGATTTTGTTGAGGGCGGATTGCTTCGCCACTTCCTCGCTGCTTACCGACTGATGATCCGCTCGGTCGAGCACCATCTGTACGTGTTGTGTGTACAGGTGTTCCTGAACATCGCCTTCGATCGGCTTCAGGCTGATCGCACTGCCCAGTAGCTTGACCGATGAAATGATCAGTTCAGGGGAGATCAGCGTCAGAGGGTTGTATGCCTTTTCTTTAAGGGCTTCCTTGAATTGCGCGATGTCATCTTTACTGACGGGTGATTTTCTTTTTGCGATATAGGACGCCCACTCACCTTTAGCCAGAAGGGCATCCAGGGCTTTGTGGTCCGCCACTTCGCGAAAGGTGATACCGTCGGGAGCCTTGGGGGTGTAAAGCACCAATGCCGAGTCCGTCTGATTGCCGATCACCATCACGCCTTGCACCGCCAGCCCACGGTGGACAAGGCTGTTGGCCACGATGTTTTTTCCATCCACGTGGGGGCGCGTGACGGGATTGGGGTGGTCCACTACCGCATCAACCCACTGCACCGCACGCTTGGTGCTAGTGTCTTGCTGGGCTTTTTCCGTGTAAGCGTCGGGATTGAGTTCTGATAAAAACGCCTCCTTGATCATCGCGTCTTCCAAGTTGGCTTTCCAGGCGGTACGCAATTGCGCGGCGCTGCCAACCTCGGTGTCAGTGGCCATCTCCTGTTTGAGCAGCTTGGTGTATTCGCCGCCGACATCGACGGTATTGACCAGCTTTTTAAGCGCGTCGGTGTCCAGGATCACCGGCTTGCCAGCCACGTCCAGGACGGGCCTGCCTTGCGTGTCGAGCAATGCCAAGGTCATTTTTACATCGGTAAACGTGCCCCTCTCGATGGCTGGAAAACCACTGGGATTGTCCAGCGCCAGGTCGGTCAGCGAGACGGAGTGCTGTTTGTCATAAAGCGGCTGACCAGTCCCACGCCCACCCTGAATGCCGGTGCGGGTGCGTATCTGTACCTTTAATTGGTCAGCATCGACCGCAGCGTACGGGTACTGCTTCTTGATGGCCGCATTCAGTCTGTCCCGTGAGAAGTCTGCCAGGGACGGGATTTTTGCGAGCAGTGGCGCCAGTGTCTCCAGGCTTTTCTCTTGCACACGCTCCAAATGCAAAAACACCGCTTCTTGAGCCGCAGACAGGTTCTTCAACCATTGCGGTTGGTTTTTGTCAGTCAGTCTCGCATCCCGGGCCAGCATTGCATTGCTGCCATCGAGCAGATACGACCAGTCAGCCGCGTGATCGATGCCTTGGGCTGAGGCGTTGTCGAGCAAAGGGCTGGTGGTGCTGCCTGGCGCCAATGCGTTGTCCAAACCTGCCTTGGTTTCTGCTTGCTGGCGCCTGACCATCCAAGCCACGGCTTCTGCCAACACATCCCCGGACGATGGCGAGGCGCTGCGCATCAAGTCATCGCCGGAGAAACCGTCAGCCCGGTTTTGCAGGGCCGGTGGCAGGGTTTGTAGCAATAGCTGGGCCGCGGTGCCGCCTTGATCCAGTCGCTCGGCGAGTGCCTGACGTGCCTGGGCGGGCGTTGCAAACTCTTCGAATCCTTCGCCGGGTGTGTACAGCACGACGGGGCCATGGGTGTCGTTGAGTTCAAGGGTGCGCCCATTCGGCCAGGTAGGCGGCAGGGCCTGTGAGCCGTCGTTTTTGGTGATAAGAAACGCGCCCGCCAGCATCGCGCCGCGTTCGGTTTTGTCATCGACCGTGATGGGGTACACACCCAGTCGATCACCATCGGCGAAGTTTTTCTCGCGGGCATCCAACGTGGGGTATCGCAGCGCGTCGTCGATCAGTGCTTTGCTTTCTGGACTGAGGGTTTGATCGCTGACACGCAAGGCTGCCAGGATCGACAATTGGCGTTTGTGCAGGGTCAACAGCTGATTCAGTGGCGACTCGTGCTTGCTCGGGTCTTCATGCACCGGGCTGGCGGTGTTCCAATAGCGTTCAATTGCTTGTGGGTACTGCGTGGCGATGTTGCGCGCGATGGTTTGCAAGGTGCTTGTGGTGGCGGCGGGCAGTGCCAGATCGTCGTCCAGGCTGGTGCGATGAGTAAATTGGGTGTGTATGTCGCGCTCAGGGCTGATCAGTTTGTCGGGATTAGCCAGGATGTCTTGGACCCTTCTGGCCAGGGCGGTCATTAGCGGTTCGGATGACTCCTGTGACACTTCATTGCCGTTAATGCGGTAACGATTGATGCTCATTGTCTCGGCGTCCAGAGGCCGGACGGCGGGGAATGCTTCCTCGAGTTGCGCCTGTATGAAGGCTTTGAAGCTTGGCTGTTGGTTGTGCAGGCGCTGCATGTCCTCCGTCAGGAGGGCGTGTTCAACGGTGTAGGCTAATTGTTTGCTGGGTTTGAAATGTTTCTCCAAGTGGGGGTAACGCATTTGCGCGCTGGCTATGCCGGGCGAAGTGGGGACGGGGGGAGTGTCGGGGGCGTAGGTTGAAGCGCGAGCAAGCGCTTGTGTCGTACTAGAAGGCGTGGGAAGAGCGGGGGATGCGGGAACCGCAGAATCGGTCAGGATTTGGTGTGCGTGTCGTGCTGCCAAGGCTTGGGTCAGAGAGTACATAGAGCGAGTCTCACAAGTTTCGGATTTCCATTGGTCAGGTCATGCTCATTACGCTCCGTGTAAGTTGTGGAATAGGTGGGTGGTGGATGTCGGATGGTTCCTGTCGCAACTGTAAGAGGTGTGCAACAGCTTGCTTCGAAGTCACCGCTTTTGAGGGGGCGGTGGTAAAGGCGGGCAGGTGTGTGGCGTGGCGCGCTGATTCAGTCAGCGCACCGTCGTCAGGTTGATCAAGGCGTTTTGAGGTAGGGGTCGACGTTCTGGTGGACTTGGTAGTCCCCCACCGTTGCATCGGCGGCGAACTTTTCTTCAGGTGCCGGACGCGAGCCGGTGTTTTTGACGGCATTACTGCTGGCGCCTTGCGGTGCGTCATACACGCCTACGCTGACGGCCCCGGTTTGCTCAGCGATGCCGGGGACGCCTTGGGTGGTGTTCATGTGCCTTCTTCCCACTACGGCGATCCACTTTTCTCCAGGGGGGGTCTGTTGAATAATCTTGCTGGCAAAGTAATTGAACTCACGCAGCCGGTCAGTGGTGTGCGCCGCGTTACCTGCTTCACCTATGGGCGTTCGGGTTATGTGCATCGTCATATGTTCATGTTCGAGACCTACGATTTTAATACCATGTTGTTGCGCGGCAGCGAGCACGTCATCGCGTGTAGGCGTACCGCGTTTATACTTTTTCGCATCAGCGGGCGTCTGCCATACCCCACCCACCCCGCTGGCGCTATTCCAGTAGGCCCCCTCCAGGTACAGGGTCGTGACGCCTGAATCTGCGTAACCCTGCATGTTCTTTATCAGCATGACGTTGGTGGAAATCTGATCGTGCTTCTCTCCAAATACGATACCGTCCGAGACGCGCAGCAGTTCACGTGTCATTTCGCCGGGAGAGGCGTCAGGCGTCAGAGCCTGCATGTTCGGGCGAGGTATCGGTGCGACGGCATGATTGGCATAAGATTCAGTCATCCCTTCTCTGAACCAGCGTATCGCCATGCGCCTGTAGCATGGTTGGGTGCTTGAATCAGGTAGGCCTACGATCAGGTAATCGACGAAATTTATATTCCAGTGTTGTTGAATGTGATTTTTCCTATGCCGCCTGCCACCAGGCAGTTGATTGATGCGCCATTCGCCATTGCCCGCCGATTGCAGGGAGGCCACCGTCCTGCTGCTTCTGGACGCCGTCGCAGGGGCATTCGGATCAATGATATTGACTTGCCCGCTGCGAGCGTGGAATGCCGAGTCGATCTGGTAAACCCGGTTTTCTCCGGTACTGTCGGTAAAGCGCACGTACCAGTTGTCCCCCACGTTGTACGTGCCGTCGGGCCTTAACGGGCGACCGGTGATGACCTCATTCGGCACCGTGTAGGCGCTCAGGTCGCGGGTTGGCCGGGCGACCGGGGTGGCGACGGTGGTCAAGCCACTGCTGGTAGAGGCGGTGGCTGGCGGTGTGCTGGGCGGGGTTCCCGTCGAGGTGCCGGTCACTTGACGTGGCGCAGGCGCGCGTGCCGTTGTCGACTGTCTGAAGACAGGCCGTAGTGGCCCTGCACGCACACCCTTGATACCGGTTGTAGCCAGTAGGAAATCAATATAAAGCGTCTGCGCCAGGCCGGGATTTTTCATGAGCTTGGGCAACAGTTTTCTGTTGGCGCGCAAAGCGATTAAAGCGGCTTTGCTCAGATGAGTAGTGGTGCTTGCGACCTTGCCGGCACCTGGCAAAAAATCCAGGAATACCATTCCCACTTCGACGCCAAACGTGGCCTTATTGATGAACGATTGCTTGGCCACTTCCGCACTGCTGACGGATTGATGGTCTGCCTTGTCGATGATCATCTGAACGTTTTGCTGGTACAGGTGATCCTGGACATTGCCCCTTATTGGTTTGAGTGCCGAGCCACCGAGCATGACCTTTGTACTTTTGTCGGCAATGTCCAGAACTTTATCGGGCGCCAGGGCGGTGAATGGATTGTTGGGGATATCCCTGACGACCTCGTCGAATTCAGCTACATCATCTTTCTTGACCGGTGATTTTCTGTCCGCGACATAGGCTTTCCACGCGTCTTTTTTCAATAAGGCGTCCATTGCCTTCTGGTCCGCAACTTCGCGAAACGCGATGCCGTCGGGCGCCTTGGGCGTGTAGAGCACCAATGAAGAATCGACCTTGTTGCCAATCACCATCACTCCATGAACCGGCTGTCCGTAGTCGTACAGGGCATTGGCGATAATGTTCTGGCCATCGACTTTGGGGCGGTTGGCGGGGTTGGGGTGGTCCAGGATTGCCGTAACCCATTGCGCTGCGCGTTTGCTGTTCTTGTCTTCGGCGGCCTGCTCTGTATAGGCCGTAGGGTCTCGCTCTGCGAGAAAGGCGTCTTTCTCCATGGCATCGCTCAGGTTGGTTTTCCACGCCTCCCGTAGAGGTGAAGGGGCATCAGGTGCCAGTTCTTTTTTAAGCAGCTTGTCGTATTCGCCTCCCACATCTGCAGCCTTGATCAAGGCTTTTAGCTGTTCATCATTGAGTATGATCGGCTTGCCACGGCTATCGCGAATCGGGTTGCCCTGGGTGTCAATCAACGGCAGTGTCAGCGTGATAGTGGTTTTTTTCTGAATACTTCTTGGAAGAAAACCGGTGGGGTTTTTCAGCGCCAGATCCGTCAGTGAAAGCTGTTTTTGTTCTGACGAGGTCGTTACGCGGTTACCCATTATTGACATGGCCACGTCCGCTAGGACGAAGTTGGTCGAATTGTCCCGGGTTGTGGTTTGGTCTATTTTCACCGTTAATTTATCGGCATCAATCTGCGCAGTGGGGTATAGCTTCCTGATAGCCTCGTTCATCCTGTTGCGAGCGAAGTCCGACAGGGACGGGATTTTTTCAAGCAGGGGCAGTAACGCGTCAGTGCTCTTTTTCTCCCACTGCTCCAGTTTCAGGAAGATGGCTTCTTGAGCCGGGGTCAGGTTTTTCAACCACTGCGGTTGTTGTTTTTCGATCAACTTGGCGTTGTAAGCCAACAGGGCATTGGTGCTGTCGAGCTGGTACGACCAGTCGGCGGCGTCATCTATGGCTTGGGCTGACGTAGGGTCCGTCAGTGGGTTGGCTGGCGTATTGGCTGTCAGTGTCTGGGTAAGCTGCTTATTGATTTCCTCTTGCTGGCGTTTGAGCATCCACGGAATGCCCTCTGCCAGTACCTCCGCAGCCACAGGCTCAACGCGCCATGTCAGGTCATCTCCCGAGGGCTGTTCTGTTCGGTTTTGCAGCGCCAACGGCAGCGTTTGCAACAACAGTTCGGCCTCTACTCCACCGTCATCAAGGCGCTTGGCCAATGCTTCGCGGGCTTGGGCGGGTGTGGCGAACTCCTCGAACCCTTTACTGGGGGTATACAGAACCACCGGGCCGTGGCTGTCGTCGAGCGCCAAGGACCGACCTTTAGGCCATGCGGGCTCGGTCGCGAAGGAGCCGTCGGTCTGGGTGATGAGGAAGGCCCCCGCCAGCAGTGCACCCCGTTCAGTACCGTCATCCACGGTGAGTGGGTACACCCCAGGGCGGGCACCGTCAGCAAAGGCATTTTCCCGCGCGGCCAAGGTGGGGTATTGCAGCGCCGTGTCGATCAGTTGTTTGCTCGCCGGGCTCAAGGTGCCATCGTTGGCGCGCGCTGCGGCCACGGTTGCCAGTTGCTGCTTGTACAAGGCCAACAGTTCGTTCTGTGGTGTGGTTCGCACGTGCGGGTTGTGCGGGCTTTGGCGAGGCGTGGTCCAGAACTTCTGTTGCGTGGTCGCGTATTGGACGATGCGCTGGGCAATCGTGTGCAGTGAGTGCGCAGGGGTAACCAGGGTGGGCGGCGCACCGGTGCTGCCTCGGGTGAAAAAATCCCCGTATAGGTTGTTGCCTTCGCCTGCTTTTTTCCCTGGGTTACGCAGCTGTTCCTGGATTTCTTTATGCAGTGCGTCGAGAAAGGGTTCTACAGACAGCGTTTTTATACTGCCATCGTTTTGCTTGCGCCAACGCTTGAAGGTGAGGTCTGCAACATTGAGGTGGGGCTGGTCGGGAAACAGGGTGGCCAGTTGTTGCTGCAGGAAAGTCTTGAAGTTCGGTTGCTCTGTGTAGAGCTGCTGTATCGCATGGGCGGCTTCATTGTGTTGCTCTATGAGACTGCTATTGCGTGGAGGTGTGACGGTGGCAGGTGGCGTACTTGGCGAATCGGGTACAGGCAAGTCGTCTGGTGCGTAGGTCGAAGACGCTACGACCGGGGCGGCCTGGCTTTTTTCTAGCTGGGGTGTCGGTGTTCCGGCAGGTTGGGGAAAGGATTGATGCTGATCCAAAGGTTTTTGGACTGTAGAACTGGCTGGCGCAAGCATAGAAACAACCTCATCACTTAATGGAAATGGTGTCGTTACGGTCCTTGTAAGTCGCCAGGTAAGTGATGGGGTATGGTCGGTTGGTTCCGGTTGCAAATGTAAGGAAAGAGGTATGCCCGGTGTCAGGGCATTGGATAAAAATCAGGGCTGAAACGCACCGATGAATATCGCCGGGTCTACCCGGGCATCGTTGAGGCTGACGTTCCAGTGCATATGCGGCCCGGTCGCACGGCCTGTCGAGCCAACCTTGCCCACCACTGCGCCGCGTACCAGTTGCTGGCCCACCTTCACGTCGATTTTGGACATATGGCAGAACATGCTGATAAAGCCCTGGCCGTGGTCGACGAACACCGTGTTGCCGTTGAAGAAGTAATTGCCCACCAGGATCACCTTGCCGTTCGCAGGCGTCTTGATCGGCGTACCGGCCGGTACCGCGAAGTCCAGGCCCGAGTGCGGGTTGCGCTCTTCACCGTTGAAGAAGCGCCGCACACCAAACTTGCTCGACAGCGGCCCGCTCACCGGTTTATCCAGCACCAGGTTGCTCGGCAGGTTCGGGCTGAAACTGCGGTAAGCCTTGATCTGCACGGCCAGCTCATTTTCGATGCGCTTGAGCTGGGCCGGGTCGGGGTTGACCTGGCTTTTGTTTTTCAAGGTGATGCGCTGTTCCGGGTACTTCTTGTAGCCGACGATAAACGGCAGGTTGCGCCCACCGCTGCTGATGCGTTCGTTACCGGGCTTGACCGTCAACGGGATGCCGACAATCGCCAGCCAGTTGTCCTGCTCCTTGACCACCAGCACCGGCTTGCCCTGGTAGGTGGCTTTCGGCGCTGTGGCCGAAGGGCCTAGTTCGACGACGGCCACGCCGCCAGGCACGGGTTTGTTCAGGGTTCGCGTGATGTAGCTGTCGGCGTGGGCGTTAAACGTGAGGCACAACAGCATCAACAGGCTCAGTAGGCGTGGCATCGATCAATCCAATAATGAAAGGGTGACGGGTGTCAGGTGGTTGTCTTCCACCCGCACTTGCAATTGGCCTTCACCCAGGCGCGCGGTGAGGCGCTGGCCGGTGTGGGTTTGTGCGGCGTTGCGAATCGCCTGGCCGCGCTCGTCCAACAGGATGCTGTAGCCACGGCCCAGGGTTGCCAGCGGGCTGACCACCTGCAATGTCTGCACCTGGCTCTGCAGTTGCAGGCGCCGGGCCTTGAGACCTTCGCGCATGGCGCGGGGCAGGCGTTCAGCGAGGCTGTCCAGGCGTTGGCGCAAGAGGGCCAGTTGACGGCCCGGGTGCTGGCCGGCGAGGCGGGTCTCCAGGCGGATCAAGCGCTCGCGACGGGTATTGAGGCTGCGCTCAAACGCACGGCGCAAGCGCATGTCCAGGTCATCCAGGCGCTGGGCCTGTTGGCGCAAGCGCTCACCAGGGTGACGCAAGCGGCGGGCCATGCCTTCCAGGCGCAGGCGGCTGTGGCTCAGGCGGTTGCGCATCAGCATCACCAGGCGGCGCTGCAGGTTCTCTACTTGGCGCACCAGATGGCTGGCGTCGGGGGCGAGCAACTCAGCGGCGGCGGAGGGCGTAGGGGCGCGGACGTCCGCCACGAAGTCGCTGATGGACACATCGGTTTCATGGCCGACGGCACTGACGATAGGGGTAACGCAGGCATCGATTGCGCGGGCCACGGCCTCTTCGTTGAAACACCAGAGGTCTTCCAGGGAACCGCCGCCACGGGCCAGGATCAGCGCGTCGAAACCGCGTGCGTCGGCGAGTTTCAGCGCCCGCACAATCTGCGCGATCGCTTCGCGGCCTTGCACAGCTGTGGGAATCAGGGTCAGTTCAATGTTCGGCGCACGCCGGCTGAACACGCTGATGATGTCGCGAATCACCGCACCGGTGGGCGAGCTGATAATGCCAATGCGCCGAGGATGCACCGGCAGCGCCACTTTGCGTTCGGCACTGAACAGGCCTTCGGCGCTGAGTTTTTCCTTCAAAGCATCAAAGGCCAGGCGCAGTGCACCATCCCCGGCCGGCTCCACGGTGTCGAGGATCAGTTGGTAATCGCCACGGCCCTCGAACAACGAGACCTTGCCACGCACCTTCACCGCCAGGCCGTCCTTCAACGCCTGGCGTACCCGCGCCGCGTTATTGCGAAACAGCGCGCAACGCACCTGGGCGCCACTGTCCTTGAGCGTGAAATACACATGGCCGGAAGCCGGGCGGGCGAGGTTGGAGATCTCGCCTTCCACCCAGATATTGGTGAATACGTCTTCCAGCAACACCCGCGCACGGCCGTTGAGCTGGCTGACAGTCAGGACTTCGCGGTCCAGGCCCAAACGGGCAAAAGGATCTTTAATCATGGGCGGCAGTTTATAGGCATTCGTGCAGGGTTTGACAGAATTGCTCCACCAACGCGTTCGGCGCTTGCGCGCAGGCCAGCGCTACGGTGCTGTGGCAGTCCGGGTCGGCCAAGGGCAAAAAGTGCACATGGGGTGGGGCAATGTCCTGCATGGATTTTGGTAACAAGGCAATACCGAAACCGGCCTGGATCAATTGCAACTGCGTGGTCTTGCGCGACATCACCCGCGCCGCCTTGGGGAAAAACCCTGCACGCATGCACAATTCGGCTGACAGATAACTCAGCCCGCCGCGCTGAGGGTGGGGGATCGAAATAAACGCCTCGTCCTTGAGTTGCATTAATTCGACCGCTGCGTTGCCACGTGCCAACGGGTGACCCGTCGGCACTGCCAGCGCCAACGGCTCGGTGTACAAAGGCACCACGCGCACGCCTTCGCGCTGGCGCAACACCGGCAACCGCAGCAGGCCGACGTCCAGGCGCCCCTCGGCGATTTCCTCCAGTTGGGCTTCGGAGGAGAGCTTGACGATATCCATCGACACACCCGGGCAGCGCTCCAGCCACGTGCTGATGCCTTGCAGTAACGCGCCGCTCATCGGCACGGTGCTCGAGTGGCTCAGGCCCAAGGTGCCGAGCTGGCCCTGGCCCACTTGCGTCGCCAGGTCGCTGGCCTTGAGCAACTCACTCAGCAGGTTGCGCGCTCGTGGGTAGAAGGCTTCGCCGGCGGCCGTCAGCCGTGGCTGGCGTGCAGTGCGTTCGAACAGCGGGGTTTGCAGGTGGGATTCCAGCGCCTTGATCTGCCGACTCAACGCCGATTGCGCCACGAACAGACGTTCGGCCGCGGCACTGAAGCTGCCGCTGTCGGCGATTTCGACGAAATAACGCAGTTGGCGAGTGGAGATCACAAGTCATGCCTTTTTGAGATGGGTAGCGAGCTTTGAAGATATTAGTCGCAACGCTCGTCGATGGCTAAAGTGAGTGGCATCTGAAATAGAAGGAATAAGTCATGAGCCCGGTGGAGCTGATGAGCCAGTGGTCGTTCGGCGGTGTTGATTGGCTGGTGATCGGCCTGGGCGTGACGGTGGCTTACATCGTGTTCGGCATTGCCGGGTTCGGCACCGCGCTGGTGGCGGGGCCGATCCTGATTTTATTCATGCCGCTGTCGAAGATCATCCCGTTGCTGGTGCTTCTGGACTTTGTCGCGGCGTTTGGCGGCTTGTTGCAAACCCGGCGCGATGTGAACAAGCCGGAACTGTTGCGGTTGCTGCCCTGCATGGCCATCGGCTGCACCCTGGGGGTGGTGTTTTTGCTCAACCTGCATTCGGACCTGTTGCTGTTGTTGATGGGGCTGTTTATCAGCGCCTACGCGATTTACAGCCTGGCGGTGAAAGCACGGCCGACTCAGCTGGCGGCGTGGTGGTCGATTCCCATGGGCACTGTGGGGGGCCTGTTTGGTGCGCTATTTGGCAGTGGCGGCTTTTTATATGCGATCTATCTCAATAGCCGTTTGCCCAAGGACGCTGCGCGTGCCACGCAAAGCGCGCTGATCAGTTGCAGCACGGTAGTGCGTTTGAGTCTGTTCCTGATTGCCGGGGTGTATGCCGATTGGCCGTTATTGATATTGGCGGTTTGCCTGTTGCCAGCGATGGCCCTGGGGCTGTGGTGTGGGCGCAGGCTGACGATGCGGCTGTCCCGTGAGGCGTTCGTGCGGTTGGTGACCTGGCTGGTATTGGCCAGTGGTATTGCGTTGATCGGGCGGTATTTGAGTACTTGACCTCATTTTTTCAGGGATTAAGCTGCCGTCCTCCCGGGCGTCATCGCGGGCAAGCCCGGCTCCCACATTGGAATGCGATCAACTGTGGGAGCCGGGCTTGCCCGCGATGGCGCCAATAGCCACACCGCAGGACTCCCATGAACTCCCAAAGCATCCTTGTCCCGAAAATCTCCACCTTACCCGTCCACGAACCCCGCGCCCGGGCAATCGTGCGCTGGCTGGTGCGCAAGAACATCATCAAGGAAGAGCTCACCACCTGCGGCCGCACCGGCAACCGCATGGGCTATGCCCTGGCCGATGGTGCCCGCGCCGTGGTGCTGCACCCCGAGGCGCTGCCATTCAACGAGCCGGTCAACGGTTTGGAGATCATCTACAAGCGTTGCATCTATACCCCGGCCAAGGGTTTTCTCGAAGAAGCCGGCTGCCCGGAGTGCCTCAAGGAAGTCGGCGAGGCGCTGTTTGAAAGCCTGGAAGACTGGATGCCCGGTCACACCGATAACTTCACTTGCCCGCTGTGTGGGCATGAAGACGACATCAACGGCTTTCTATTCCTGCAGGAATGCGGGTTTTCCAACCTGGGCTTCATCTTCAACAACTGGGCGGAGGCGGGCTTCAAGCAGAGCTTTATCGACGAGTTTGCCGACTGGTTGGACCAGAAGATTGCCTGGGTCAAAGTTGAGCTGTAGGAGCGAGCTTGCTCGCGAAAATCGTCAACGATAACGGGGTGAGTCTGATTTAACGCGGTGCCTTTGCCTCCTTCGCGAGCAAGCTCGCTCCTACAGAAAAAGCGGCGCGTTTTCTCCATCTATCAGTATTACCAAGTTTGTCAGAGTTTTACATTGAGCCCGGCAGGGTGCATGTATATAATGGCGCGCTTCCATTTTCCCGCTCGGGAGCCCCCGCGATGCTGCGTATCAGCCAAGAAGCTCTGACATTCGACGACATTCTCCTAGTGCCCGGTTATTCCGAGGTGCTTCCTAACGAAGTCAGTCTCAAGACCCGCCTAACCCGTGGCATCGAGCTGAATATTCCCCTGGTTTCTGCTGCCATGGACACCGTCACCGAAGCCCGTTTGGCAATCGCCATGGCTCAGGAAGGCGGCATCGGCATCATCCACAAGAACATGACCATCGAGCAGCAAGCTGCCGAAGTGCGCAAGGTCAAGCGTTACGAAGCCGGTGTGGTGAAAGATCCGATCACCATCGAAGCTGACGCCACCGTGCGTGACCTGTTCGAACTCACTCGCATGCACAACATCTCCGGCGTCCCGGTACTGCACGATGGCGACCTGGTCGGCATCGTCACTTCCCGTGACGTGCGTTTCGAGAACCGTCTTGAAGTCACCGTCCGCGAAGTGATGACGCCTAAAGAGCGCCTCGTCACCGTCAAGGAAGGCGCCGACAAGAACGATGTGCGCGAACTGCTGCACAAGCACCGCATCGAGCGCGTGCTGATCGTCGACGACAAATTCGCCCTCAAAGGCATGATGACCGTCAACGACATCGAAAAAGCCAAGGCTTACCCGCTGGCCAGCAAGGATGACCAAGGTCGTCTGCGTGTTGGCGCTGCAGTCGGCACCGGTAAAGACACCGGTGATCGCGTCTCGGCGCTGGTCGCTGCTGGCGTTGACGTGGTAGTGGTCGACACCGCCCACGGCCACTCCAAAGGCGTGATCGACCGCGTGCGTTGGGTCAAGCAGAACTTCCCTGACGTGCAGGTGATCGGCGGCAACATCGCCACCGGCGCTGCCGCCAAGGCCCTGGCCGAAGCGGGCGCCGATGCAGTCAAGGTCGGTATCGGCCCAGGCTCCATCTGCACCACGCGCATCGTTGCCGGTGTCGGCGTGCCGCAGATCAGCGCCATCGCCAACGTTGCCGCTGCCCTTGAAGGCACAGGCGTACCGTTGATCGCCGACGGCGGCATCCGTTTCTCCGGTGACCTGTCCAAGGCCATCGTTGCCGGTGCCTCCTGCGTGATGATGGGCTCGATGTTTGCCGGTACCGAAGAAGCGCCAGGCGAGATCGAACTGTTCCAGGGCCGTTCGTACAAGGCTTACCGTGGCATGGGTTCGCTGGGCGCCATGTCCCAGGCGCAAGGCTCTTCCGACCGTTACTTCCAGGACTCTTCGGCAGGCGCCGAGAAGCTCGTACCGGAAGGCATCGAAGGCCGTGTGCCGTACAAAGGCACCCTGAGCGCGATCATCCACCAACTGATGGGCGGCCTGCGCTCCTCGATGGGCTACACCGGCAGCGCCAACATCGAAGAAATGCGCACCAAGCCAGAGTTCGTGCGGATCACCGGCGCCGGCATGGCTGAATCCCATGTCCACGACGTGCAGATCACCAAGGAAGCGCCAAACTACCGTGTAGGTTGAGCCTTCCAGCAAAATGTTAAGTAACCGGGGCTGTTCTTCAGCCCCGAGTTGTTTCTGATTCATTAGACGAGACTGACTTCATGGCCCTCGACATTCACGCCCACCGCATCCTGATCCTCGACTTCGGTTCCCAGTACACCCAGCTGATCGCCCGCCGCGTGCGTGAAATCGGCGTGTACTGCGAACTGCACCCGTTCGACATGGACGATGAAGCGATCCGCGAATTCGCACCTAAAGGCGTCATTCTCGCCGGTGGCCCCGAGTCCGTTCACGAAGCCAACAGCCCGCGCTGCCCGCAGGCGGTATTCGACCTGGGCGTGCCGGTGTTCGGCATCTGCTACGGCATGCAGACCATGGCCGAGCAACTGGGCGGCAAGGTTGAAGGTTCCGAGCTGCGTGAATTCGGTTATGCCCGTGTGGACGTGGTCGGCAAGAGCCGCCTGCTGGACGGCATCGAAGACCACATCGACGCCGACGGCCTGTTCGGCCTCGACGTGTGGATGAGCCACGGTGACAAGGTCACCAAGATGCCGGAAGACTTCCACATCCTGGCCAGCACCCCGAGCTGCCCGATCGCTGGCATGTTCAGCGACGAGCGTCGCTACTACGGCGTGCAGTTCCACCCGGAAGTGACCCACACCAAGCAAGGCGGGCGCATCCTGTCGCGTTTCATCCTCGACATCTGCGAGTGTGAAGCCCTGTGGACCCCGTCGAAAATCGCTGAAGACGCCATCGCCCAAGTGCGCGCCCAGGTCGGCACCGACAACGTGCTGCTCGGCCTGTCCGGCGGCGTTGACTCCTCGGTTGTGGCGGCCTTGCTGCACAAGGCCATCGGCGATCAGCTGACGTGCGTATTTGTCGACAACGGCCTGCTGCGCCTGCACGAAGGTGAGCAAGTGATGGCCATGTTCGCCGAGAACATGGGCGTCAAGGTGATCCGCGCCAACGCTGAGGACCAGTTCCTCAACAACCTGGCAGGCGAGTCCGACCCTGAGAAGAAGCGCAAGATCATCGGCCGCACCTTCATCGACGTATTCGATGCCGAGTCCACCAAACTGGACAACATCAAGTACCTCGCCCAGGGCACCATCTACCCCGACGTGATCGAGTCGGCCGGCGCCAAGAGCGGCAAGGCCCACGTGATCAAGTCCCACCACAACGTGGGCGGCCTGCCTGAGGAAATGAACCTCAAGCTGGTAGAACCGCTGCGCGAACTGTTCAAGGACGAAGTCCGCCGTCTGGGCCTGGAACTGGGCCTGCCGTACGACATGGTCTACCGCCACCCATTCCCAGGCCCGGGCCTGGGCGTGCGTATCCTCGGTGAAGTGAAAAAGGAATACGCCGACCTGCTGCGTCGCGCCGACCACATCTTCATCGAAGAACTGCGCAAGGCCGATTGGTACCACAAGGTGAGCCAGGCGTTCGTGGTGTTCCAGCCGGTGAAATCGGTTGGCGTTGTAGGCGATGGCCGTCGTTACGCGTGGGTTGTTGCACTGCGTGCCGTAGAGACGATCGACTTCATGACAGCGCGTTGGGCACACCTGCCTTACGAACTGCTGGAGACGGTCAGCGGCCGGATTATCAATGAGATCGAAGGTATTTCCCGCGTGACTTATGACGTGTCGAGCAAGCCGCCGGCGACGATTGAGTGGGAATGATGGGGCGTCCGGCATTGTCCGGCACCCACTAGCAAAAAATGCCCTGAAGCCCGCGTAATTGCGGGCTTTTGGCTTTTTGGGGTTGACAAATTCTGGCCGCTTTGTGCATCGCCAAGCACCGTGTTTGTATGGCATGGTACGGGGCACTGACTGAGCCACATGCCACCCATGACAGGTGGCACCAAAGAAAAAACAACGGCTCGCCGACGCGGCAAGCCAATCGAGGTTTGGGTCACTGACGAGGAAAAGGCGGTGATCACGAATAAGGCCAAAGAAGCTGGCATGTCCCGATCTGGCTACCTTCGCGCCATAGGCATGAACACGCCCATTCGGTCGGTCGTTGACCTGATCGCCGTGGGTGATTTGGCCAAGGTGAGTGGCGACCTCGGGCGGGTTGCTGGTCTGTTAAAACTCTGGCTGCAGAGAAGCGTGGAGAAGGCGCGAACGTCATTGAAGTGGAAAGTGTGATGATGGAGTTTCGGAGGTTGCAGGTGGCCGTAGGAATGAAGATGGGAGCGATTGTCAAAGCTCACAGGTAAGTCTTAGCTCTGAACCGCTTTTGGATTGTGCAATCCACAAAGACTGATAGCCGGTTGGCTGCCCCTCGGACTGTTTTGAGAACGATGCCGTCGCTCAATTGCTCAACGTATGCTATTGGTTGGCTTGCGCTCGCAGGTCACTAGGCGATAGGGGAGGACCAGATGAAAGATCGACCGCACAGTGAAGCAATGTCCGAGCAGCTTCGTGCTGACCCAGCATATGCGGCTGAACTACTTGCCGACGTGTTACGCGAAGGCAGCCCAGCAGAACTGGCTATTTTGTTACAACAGCTAACCCTCGCGTTTGGAACGCACAAGTAGAACCAGCACGCCTAATGTCGGCGAATCGTTGCATCCAGTTTTCCCCCAGATCTGATTCTGTACTTGAGGATCTGCTCGCTTAGCCGCCGCATCGTGTGTGTGCTGACAGCAGTTGATAGGAGCGAAATTTTTAATGGACGATACTGCGGCATGAACTATGACTTTAGAAATCTCTCATCGGCGGACTTTGAGCTGATTTATTCCCGAAAGTAGTGGCGGATAAATTGCTCTACAGCGTTCGCAGAGATTGTCGCTGCGTATTGTTGATGCTGATCATCTTTTTTCTTGTCGCCATTATCGCAAACCGATTTCAATGAAATAAAGTCTGCACCTGTAAGAGTTGATGATACTGCGGCATAAACCCCATAAGTTTCCATGTCTAGGCCTGTAACATTACGATGTTGGATCGTACGTATCCGCTCTGATACTCGGACATCAGCGAGTACGGATGAGCCTGTAGCCATAGGTCCTAATACGAGCTTTGGAAGCTGCAATTTATGCTCTCTAGCATAGTCGGAAAAAGATTTCCAAAAGGGCTCGTCCCTCTTCAGCAGAAATAGTTTGTTTCTTAATTCATCATCGATGTTGATGTGGTGGGGGGAAGATTCAAATGCTTCTTCGCCATTCTTGTCTATATATTTACCGCTCTGCCAGTCCCAAGAAAGTTCTGCCGCAACCACATCTCCTATCCCGGCTTTACTTGCAATTCCGGCGCAGATACCAGCCATAATCACAATCTTCGGATTAAGAATCAATGATGCTTTAGTAGTCAATGTTGAAGCTGCAACGGCCCCCATTCTCGCGCAAAAAGCTGCCCCGATTTTTATAGTACTCCCAGCAACGCTCAGGGATGCATAGCGTATTAGGTGTGTACGATCCAGCGGTTCAAAGGGGCCCCAATCTAATTTAAGATTTTCAATGGCGCTGTACTCGGGATGAGGAAGTGCAGTTATTATAAAAACGTCGCAGGTGTTACGCTGCTCGCGTTGCGTTTTGTCGTTAAGAATCCAAACGGCTATACGGTGTAATGCATTGAGGCAGTCTTCATCGTTTTCCGAATAGGGGAGGATGCCCCAAGGCCGACAGCTGAAAAAATCATAAGCTGCATCGGTCAGGTCCGTAGCAGCACTTATAGGTAAAGAATAAAGCGGTCTTTTTTCCGCTGGTATAATGTCGTCAATGCTGTTGAAAAAATCTATACAATTTCTTTCGTCCTTTTCACTACCTAATTCGCCAGGCACGACCACGTCGGCTATTAACAAGTCATAGCGTGGGCGATCTTCAATTAGCTCTAGTGCTTGGCTCGTGCAGATAGCAACGTCCAGACGCCCAAATAGACCTTTATCTTTGAGCAGGGCAAGGAGTTTCCCTTTTTTTGCCGGGTCGTCTTCTAGCAAAAGTATGTCAAGAGGCATTTTTTTTCTCTAAAATTGATCTAAGATTAGATTCGATGCGAAGCTCCCAGTCAGAGAATGCTGAATCAAAATATACGGTATCTAAAAAGGTGTTAGGGAAGTCCTTTTTCAGCTGTTTTGATAGCTCTGTTAGCCCCAAGCTTTTCGATCCCTCGCTGAATACTGGATACGATGTCACTACTAGAGTAGGAATCTCCATTTCATAGCGTTCAAGGGTTTCGAAGACCTCAATGCCTCCAAAAGGTCTAGGAGTACCACCACGTTCTCTCGATTCGATGTCATACGTAGGTAAAGACATATCAGCAATTATGAAATCGGGTACATATTCTTCTAGTGCATCTATCGCAGATCTAACCGAATATGCTTTGCAAAGTGTCACATATGGAATTACTCGCTCCACGACACCCTGTATGCTAGTAAGTTTTGATTCGCTATCCTCTACAATCAAAATCTTGAAATTAGGCATTATATTCTACCTCGATAATTTTCGAAGCTTCACGGGATGGAGGATCTTCGGCCCGAGATGGTGGACTACCTAAGTATAGAAGCTGAAACTCCAAGCGAAATAAATCTTTTCCCTCGAAGCCAAAAGATATGTTGGTGTCTTTGTACTGCATTACTATCGTCGCAAGCTTACTAATCCCAGAGTCTCGGTTTTGCTTAGCTCTTTCGCCGTAAGCGCGCTTTTTAATATCTTGCCTTAGTGAGTTTAGTTTAGTCTCTTTTTCTGGTGTGATTGTGTTTTCGGCAATGTCATTAGTAATGGTAAAGTGAAGAAGTGAGGTTGCAGCATCAAGGTCGACTTTTATTGATACTTGGTTTCTGGTTTTTACGCCTGAGTGCTCGTATATATTAACTAACGCCAGGTAGAGTGCGTCTTGTATAATAGAGAATCCATGAAGATCTAAAAATAGGTCCTCTGGTACGCTTGCTTCAATTTCTGGATTGAATTTCGTATGTTGACCACTGACAAAGGCTACTGCTACGTCCACTATGTATTTTAGTGTGTAACTTTCATCTAGTTCTATGTTGGGGACTCTGATCCAGCTTGCAATAACTGAGGCCCTGCGATGTAACTCCTCCGACTGGTGGACAATACTGGATAATAGTTCTACATCGTCAATGCCATTGCTTCGGAGCTCATTGGTTAGTTTTGAAAAGGCAGATTGAAGATTTTTTTTGATTTCATGATCGATGGCGGGACGGGCTATCTCGCATCTCCCGGTTATATCATACCAAAACATTCCGATGCATTCTTTAAGGAACTGGTCGGCAGAGTTGCATGCTTGTGCAACAGCGCGGAGTAGCATTAAAAATGAGGTGGGAATAACTAAATCAAATACCCCGCGAGGCTTGTTTTTAGATTTTACATAAAAATACTCATCGCGCAGTACGCCAATTATCGAGTCGATCGATTCCGAAAAACGCGAAAAAGCTGCTTTCAGGATCTTTCTTCTTTTAGGATCAAGCTTTGCCGCTAACGCGTCCAGTCTAGCAGAAAGCTGATAGTCTGCTCCTGGTTTTGGTCTTTGGCATATTAATTCCACAGGCTCAAGTACACCGCGTAGTTCACTTGCAATTGTACCGTGCCTTATGCGCCTTCCAATTAATATATCTAATCCGGAAACTGGATCCCACAGGAATTTCTCTCTTATAGAGCCTACTAGTTCCCCTAAAAGATCATCCGCCTCGTTTTTTGGAACTTGAAAATTCTTAGCAGATGGCGAACGAAAACTTTTTATCACCTCTTGAAGGTCTTCGGATTCACCGACCCCGCTCTCAACTAATTTTTTATAGCGTTGAAAGTCTGCGGAGACTTCAGCGCTAAGCGCATTCATAATTGACTGCTCGTCTACATACACCTTGCTGTCATCAAGGACTTCTAATCCATCATCGACATGAAGACTATCTTCGATATGAATAGCTTCTTGGATGTATAGCTCTTCCATTGGCGGCTTCAGCTTTGCCAATGCTTTGAGTAGATCGCTCCTAGTCTGTCTTGACTTCTTAGAACTCGTCATGCCAGGTAATAGTTCAATTGTTACCAGATTGCAGGTGTTTGCACACAAATGAGCAATTAGTTCGATAGAGTGATCAGATTCCAGCAGGCGTTGTGGTAGATCAACGATTGATTTACAGCTATAAACTTTCATCAAATCTTCAATTGCATATCTTTTGTAAGTTCTATATGTGCGCTCGTCTACGATTTTTAACAAGTGATCGAGTGTAATCGCAACGTGTAGGAGTTCGCCACTCCTTCTAACGGTTGACCATTTATAGCCGTAATACATATCCACTATTGGGAGCGCGGCAATTATCTTGGCGTTATATATACCCGACTTGGCGCAAATTTCAACGGCTGTAGCATGATCTCCACTAGTAAAGTAGCGGTTGCTTGCTATAACGCCGACACAATCCTGTGTAAGACGATTATGAATTCTTGAGATTTCAGGTTTGATATTTGTGTACAGTGCATCATAAATTTGTTGGAGTTCCGCTCCCAGTTTATCGTGATCCTGCATCAAGTACTTGGCTTCGTTCTGAAGTGCGAACGACATTGTGGAGGGAGGCGAGGATATAGGTGAGATACAGCTTTCAAATATTTTTGGCAGTGTCGGGAGCGACACCAAGTCTCCTACTTCGATACATTCAGATATCCAACTGAAATTCAGACAGAATTTTGCTAGTTCCTCGGCGTGTAGATCACTGTTCTGCGATGATATTTGTGATGCTAGTCCGCGTGCAAATATCTCATCAAATAAAGAAAGAGGTTTTGCTGGCTCGGAACCAAAAGAAATTTGTATTGCGGATTTTGCGTAGCTAGCAGTTTTAGCGTTGTAGCTAATGGTTTCTGAGGTGCTGTCGCCTATAGGTAGAAGGTTAAGTCTGCTCAATATTGGACTTAGCACATCTATTGCTCTGCTGGCCCTGCTGCGTACTGCTACCGTATAATTGTTCTGATTGCACAGTATTTTTTTACATGCTTTGATAAGCGTAAATAAGAGATCAATAGGAGTGGTAAATTGCTCAGCGGCAAGAATAAGTCTCAAGTCTTGGTCAGATGATCCCAGATTTCCGTGCAGTCTATACTTGGAATACACTCTCATTGCTTCGCTCAGGTCTGCATCATCAACTCTTCTAGTTGTGTTGGATCGATAGCGAGCTGAGTTTTGAGCGGGTTCATTTCGCACACCAAAAAAATACAGATAAAATCTAGTCAAACCATACGCTGATACTGAGAGCTCCGCGCTTCGAGTTTTCATAGGCTCTAGGCCATCTGTCTTTTGGAGCAAAGCAAGGCTTGTCTCCAGCGACCAGTAAGACACTCCTTCCACGCTCTCAAAGTCTTTCAGGTAGGTAGCAGCAGTTCCCCAGTCTGAGTCCCGTATTGCAGATGAAATTTTACAGGCTACATCAGCGAATGCTTCTAATTTTCCCGAAAAACGTGCTGTTTTAGACAGCGCAGTGTCTATTTCTGAAGCAAGATCGAGGGAGTCGATCTCAGCAGGGAATATACCTATTGAACTAAGCTCGACTCCGAGAGACGATTGAACTGCTCCCGTGGCGCCCAATTGTAGAGCCAGCCATTCAAAAAACTCGTTGAGCAACGTTTGACTGAGTTTAGCTTTGGCCATTGATATTGCTTTGTTGATTTGCTTTTGACAATACTGAGCCTGTTTTCCTGCATCACGCGCTCGTTCTGGTGTGCTTGGTTCTTTGAGCTTTGCGAGAGCTCCTCGAACAAGATTTTGGACATCAACTAAGTTTATGTTTGTCGTTTTTCTCATTTTCATGCTGTGGTCCTTTTTGGCACAAAAGCGGATTTTCTTGTCATAATGCCAAAATGATATTACTATTGCAAACTGTTTTTGATTTGCTTCTGGGTATCAAGTGTTGTGTGCTTGTACTTGAGTTAAAGTAATTTTAATTGTCGAGGTGGATATGGATGATGTTATAAAGTTTGAGCGTTCGATGGAACACGCTTGGAAGTACTTCGAACTGCATGCGCAACAGCGAATGACAGTGTTCAATTTCTTTTTAGCGATCTCTGGTCTTGTTGCTGCCGGAATAGGGGTTGGCTTGCAGCAGGGCGGAAAATTTTCAGCTCTGGTTTCACTTTTAGGTTGTTTCTTAAGTTTAGTGGCATTTATATTCTGGAAGCTCGACCAACGAGTGTCTTTTATAATAAAGCATGCGGAAGCGACGTTGTGCTATTTGGAGGGTGTCGGGCTTTCCTCAGAGGTATCTATATTCACTAAGGAAAGAAACAACGCTGCTGGTCTTGGAAGCGAATCGGCGTGGACTTACGGAAAGTGCTTCAGGCTATCCTTTTTAGCGGTGGGTTTGATTGGTGTTGCCTTTGTAGTAACTCCTTACTTTGTTAGCTTTGCTTGTAAACCTTAAAATAGTAATTGATCTATTTATGTTCTTGTCCACAGGCTAAGCTTGTAGCGAGCTGGTGGAGCGACTTTCTTGCGCCCGTGCGGATGAAGCATTGAGTCGAATACCGTACGGGCTTCGTTTCAGTTGGTCAGTCGCGGGCGCGTAGTTAGGGCTTTCGCTGGATGCTCTCACCCGCATAGCTGTGAAGTCTTAGTTATGGCATTCTTCATGGTATTCCGTGCAGTTATGAATTTTAGCTGCCTGTCATAGCGGCTTTTGCTGGTAGTTTATAATAGAGTGGGAATGATTGGACGTCCGGCATAGCCGGGCACGATCTAGCAAAAAATGCCCTGGAGCCCGCTTAATTGCGGGCTTTTAGCTTTTTGGGGTTGGCACCAGCCGCTTTGTGCATCGCCAGGTATGGGTGGCTACTCCTTCGACACACGTCGCCTGACTAATCGCGCGTAAAAATTTTACGGAGAATTTACGCAGCCTGTTTAGGGGGCATTCGATACTGCGCGGTGCTCATTTCGGAACGCTACTGTGATGTCACTCGCAGCAATTCGGCTTATCGGCTTCATCTTAGGTATTTTTTTGATCACGCTGGCCGTCAGCATGGCTATTCCCATGATTACGCTGGTGGTCTATGAGCGCAGCGACGATCTCTCGGCCTTCCTCTGGGCGAGTTTGATTACGCTTATTTGCGGTCTTCTGTTGATCGTGCGAGGGCGCCCCGATACTGGCCATCTTCGCCCAAGGGACATGTACTTGCTGACTACCGCAAGCTGGGTAGTTGTGTGCACGTTCGCCGCGTTACCCATGGTGTTCATCAGTCATATCAGCTACACCGACGCCTTCTTTGAAACAATGTCTGGCATCACAACCACTGGCTCGACCGTACTCAGCGGTCTGGATAGTGCATCTCCCGGATTGCTGATCTGGCGTTCCATGCTCCATTGGTTGGGCGGCATCGGTTTTATCGGCATGGCTGTGGCGATTCTTCCGCTTTTGCGCATCGGCGGGATGCGTCTGTTCCAGACAGAATCCTCCGATTGGTCTGAGAAAGTGACACCTCGCTCCCATGTGGCAGCCAAGTACATTCTTTTGCTCTATCTGGGGCTGACGGGCCTCGGAACCCTGTCGCTCTGGCTCGCTGGAATGACGCCATTTGAAGCGGTCAACCATGCGATGTCGCTGATCTCTACCGGAGGATTCTCAACGTCGGATGCCTCTCTTGGGCATTGGACGCAACCAGCGATTCACTGGGTGGCAGTAGCCATCATGGTTCTGGGCAGCCTGCCATTCACCTTGTACGTTGCAACATTGCGAGGTAATCGGCGTGCGTTGATCAGGGATCACCAGGTACGCGGATTTATTGGATTCTTGCTGGTCACATCGCTGCTTGTGGGTACCTGGCTGCACGTTCACAGCGATCATGGATGGTGGGATGCGTTTCGTATCGTGGCCGTCAATGTGACCTCGGTGGTCACGACCACCGGCGTTGCGGTGGGCGACTACACCTTGTGGGGCAGCTTCGCGGTCTTGCTGTTTTTCTATTTAACCTTTGTCGGAGGCTGTTCCGGCTCAACGGCAGGCGGTCTTAAAATCTTTCGATTTCAAGTGGCTGCCGCTTTACTGGTCAGCAGCTTGAAGCAGTTGATCCATCCTCGAGCCGTGATTCAGAAAAAATACAACGGCCATCCCATCGACGAGGAGATTGTGCGCTCGCTTTTGACCTTCTCGTTTTTCTTCACCATCACGATTGCCGTTATCGCTTTGGGCCTTGCTCTCATTGGGCTTGATTGGATAACCGCGTTGAGCGGCGCCGCCACGGCGGTGTGTAACGTCGGGCCAGGCCTGGGCACCATCATTGGGCCGGCCGGCAATTTCTCATCATTGCCGGATGCGGCCAAATGGTTGCTTACCGTCGGAATGCTTCTGGGAAGGTTGGAAATCCTGACGGTGCTGGTACTCGTAACTCCGGTTTTCAGAAGGTACTGAAATTCTGGATTAGGTTGTTTTTCTGGATTATTCATCCAGCCAGCGGTGGTTTATCGCGCTGGGTGAAGCCGCCTAAGCTGAACTCTCCATCGAATCGTGAAGAAGGAGATCCCCCATGACAGACCATTCCATCCGAGGCAAAGTCGTTCTAATCGCCGGCGGCGCCAAGAATCTTGGGGGGTTGATCGCGCGCGACCTGGCCGCTCAGGGCGCCAAGGCTGTCGCGATCCACTACAACAGCGCGGCTTCCAAGGTCGATGCCGATGCAACTGTCGCCGCAGTGCAAGCCAGCGGTGCGCAGGCTGTGGCGTTGCAGGGCGACCTGACAACGGCCGGCGCCGTCGAAAAGCTGTTCGCCGATGCTGTCGCTGCTGTCGGCAAGCCCGACATCGCCATCAATACCGTCGGTAAGGTGCTCAAGAAGCCAATGGCCGAAATCAGCGAGGCGGAGTACGACGAGATGACGGCAGTCAATTCGAAGACCGCTTTCTTTTTTCTCAAGGAAGCCGGCAAGCACCTCAACGACAACGGCAAGATCTGCACCGTAGTAACCTCGCTGCTGGGCGCTTATACGCCGTTCTATGCCGCCTATGCAGGCACAAAAGCGCCCGTGGAGCATTTCACTCGCGCCGCCTCCAAGGAGTTCGGTGAGCGCGGTATTTCGGTGACGGCGGTCGGCCCAGGCCCGATGGACACGCCATTTTTCTATCCGGCCGAGGGTGCCGATGCAGTGGCGTATCACAAGACGGCTGCGGCGCTTTCAACATCCAGCAAAACTGGCCTGACCGACATCCAGGATGTAGTGCCCTTTATTCGGCACTTGGTAAGCGACGGATGGTGGATTACTGGACAGACCATCCTCATTAATGGTGGGTACACCACCAAATAAGCAGCGGCGGCACCGTTTTGCCGATATAAGGAAAAATCACCAACGGACAGCACCCCGGTGGCGGGGTGCGAGTACGATGAATGCCGTGGTTTTGCTGGGTGAGGGGGTGTTGCGCCTCTTCAGTTAGAGCGGGCGCTATGGAAAGGGATGAATGGATAGGCTCGATCAGTACCGCATCTTTGTTCAGGTTGCCGAGATGGGCAGTTTCATCAACGCTGCCCATGCGCTGCAAGTGCCGCGGGCGTCGGTGTCGGCTGCTGTGCAGCAACTCGAATCGACCATGGGCACGCGCTTGCTGCACCGAACGACGCGACATGTGCGGCTGACCGCTGATGGTGTGCAATTGTTGGAACGGGTGCGTCTGTTCCTTTGCGACGCGGAAGACATTGATCAGTTATTTCATGCCAGCCAACGCAAGATTTCGGGGCGTCTGAATGTGGACGTGCCTAGCCGTATTGCTCGTCGGCTGATTGCCCCTGCGTTGCCAGGCTTTTTGCGCCGCTATCCTCGCCTCCAGTTGGCGTTGGGTTCGACCGATCGCGCGATTGATCTGGTGCAGGAGGGTGTTGACTGTGCCGTGCGGATTGGAGCGCTGCACGACAGCAGTCTGGTCGCGCTTCCCTTGGGTCATATCGCATTGATCAACTGCGCCAGCCCAGGCTACCTGCACGAGCATGGTGTGCCGGCCAAGCCGGATGATCTGCTGCAAGGACACTTTTGCGTGGGGTATGCCTCGCCTTCCACAGGGCGGGAGCTTCCCTGGGACTGCTATGTGTCGGGTGAGGAGCGGCAGCTTGTCGTACCCAGTCGGGTGATCGTCAACAACGCTGAAAGCTACATCGCCTGTTGCGTCTCGGGGGTGGGATTGATCCAGATTCCCAGATTTGACGTTCAGCACCTGCTCGACGCAGGCGAACTGGTTGAGGTTATGCCCGACTTTCGTGCCGCGCCGATGCAGGTATCGCTTGTCTATCCGAACCGCAGGCAACGTTCGCGTCGTCTTAACGCATTCCTCGAGTGGTTCCAGGCCTTGGTGCAACCTCACCTGGACCGCTGATTATTAGGGAAGTAGTGATCGAATCAAATCCGTATCGAACGGTGTTGTCCCTTGATCAGGCGCAAACACCGTCTGTGCCAGCTGGGGTAACAAAAGAGGGGGCCGCTTCGCGCCCCAGCGGGAGCAAGCTCCCTCGCCACAGGGTTACTTTGTGTCCTCAGGTGGCGGCATTACAGGCTTGAACAGGGAGACGGCGGTACGCTCAGCGTCAGAAAAATTCATCCAGCAGACAATAGAACTTCATACGCTGCTCATCGGGCTCAACGCCATAAACCTCGAAAAATGGCTTCACCCATTCCTGCCCCAGGTTGCTTTCAATACTTCGTGCTGCCAGGGCAAGGTCTTGGAACCGATCGCTGACCCCCAGGCGTCCACAGTCGATGAAGCCGCTGAAGCAACCCTCTGCCGCCATGAAGTTCGGCAGGCACGCGTCGCCATGGGTCACTACCAGGTCATGAGTCTTTGGCTGAGTCGCCACCAGTTCGGCAAACACATCCTCAGCGCTTTGCCCCAGTCGCTCGTCGTCGAAGTCTGTCTCGTCCACGAGGCCGGCAATGACGTGTTGCTGCGCGCGAGCAATGCGCAGCTCAAGGGAGTGATCGAAGGGGCAGAGGGCCACGGGTAACTGGTGTAAAGCACGTAGCGCGGTCGCCAGGATGTGAATGATTTGCCCGGCAGGAAGCTCGTTGGTGCTGGCCAGGTCTCGTCCCGGTACGGCGGTCATCAACAACCAATGGCGATGAAACTCCTTAACATCATCCAAAACCTCAGGCGCCGGTAGACCCATGTGCTGCAGCCATCTAAGCCGATCAATTTCGTCTGCCAACTCACCGAGTTCCTCGAGGGGCTCGGACTTCACGAACAGATCCGTGCCGCCGTCCTGGCGCAGGCGAAAGACGTCAGCGCGCGATTCACCAATGGCCTGTTGTTCAATCAGCGCATGGGGGAATTGTTCACGCCATTTTTGGGGAATATTCACGGTGCTTTCTTTCCAATGGAGACCCGTACAAACTCTACTTCAAGCCGGGAAGGGTTGGAGAATTTCCTGAGCTTGACCATAATCGAAATGAAGCAAAGCTACCTTATTGTTTCTGATCGAATTAACACGCTGATGCCATTGCTCACTGTGAGCGGTCGCGATCATGGAGGTCTGTTCATGAAGCTGGAAGAGCGTATGCAGAGTGCCATTGATGGCATGCTGGGAAACGTGATCCTGCGTATGGATATCGCAACGCTTGGTGGGCATTCACAGGTTTCTGTCGCGTTGGATGAGCTAATGCGCAAAGGCGTGATCGTCCGCATGGGCATTGGCATCTACGCCAAAGCTTCTCGTCACCCTGTTACAGGCGTTGTGACTCCCGTCGCTGACCTTGAAACGCTCGCCGTTGAGGTATTGCAACGGCTGGGCGTGAGTGCTTCGGTGCAGGTCGCCAAATCCGGCGCCGGGCATTTGGTCGCGTCAAAGGATGCACGGATTTGCATAAAGGGTAGCCGCCGAATTCGACGCAAGTTATCGCTTGGTGGACGGTCAGTGGTTTATGTCAATGAACTCGCCTCTCCCCGTAAACCGAAAAGTTCGGTCCGGCGTCATCCGAAAACGGGTGCCTTGATCATTCCTAAGTCTGGCCTACGGCGTTACGTGATGGATCTGGCGGACGCATGCCAGGTCGCTTACATTCGGACTTACGCAGATGAGTGGGCAGAAAATGTTTCTCGGTTGGCGGGAGACGATGTTCAGACTGACGTCATAGAGAACTTGGTCATCGCACTTAAGAAAGAGAAAAAAGTCACCGGTCTGGAGGCGGTTCACCTGCTTACCAACTATTTAAGGGAAAAGCAGCGTGTTTGACCCATTCAAGGACTTTGACGCGAAGGGCTATCTTAGAAACGTTGTGGGTGAAAAAGACCTCAATATCGTCAAGCAACTCGATCAATTGGGGCCGCACGGATAAGTCGGCCTATCTGTCTGCCTTGAGTCAAGAAATCGAGACGCCTGATAAGGGCATTCTGGATGCGTATTTAAAAGACTTTATTGAGCCGCCCGTTGGGCCCGACGCATGGGAGGCCGCTATTCACTCCGTCCGGGGCCTGAATGGCTTGGTGACTACGGATACGATCGAGGGGCGTTCGGACGATCCTGCGATCTCCCGCAAATATCAAGAGTTTGATCAGCGGCGGGGTTACACCATCGATTAAGGGGGGACGGGTACGAAGCCCCAATCCTTTGGGTAGATATCACCGCCGCGCCACATCCGAAAAGTAAAACTTATCCAACGTATGCCGCGACTCGGTGTACTCGAACTGCCTTCCATCCTGCAAAAACGTCTGGTTGCTCACCACAATCACATGGCTTTGCCCATCCAAATCCAGATGCGCCTGGTCGTCCTTGCTGCGCGGCAAGGCTTCGATGGTGCGTTGCGCGTAGCTGATCTGCAACTGCAGCGTTTGCTCGATAAACGCGTAGATCGACTGCTCGGCGATGTTGCGGTCCAGGCCGGGAATCAGGTCGCTGATGAAGTGGTTGATGTCCAGGATCACCCGTTTTCCACCGATGCGGCGTACCCGCTTGATGCGCGTAATCAGGGTGCCGGGCTCGGCCTCGATGTGTTGCAGCAGTGAGCCTTCTAACGGGATCTGGGTGAATTCGACTACGTCGGTGCGTACGTCATCGCCGAGGTCGGCGTGGGTCTCGTGGAAGCTGACGATGCCGCCCAGTTGGAACTCAATCGGGTTGGGCGACAACACAAAGGTGCCCTTGCCGTGGATTTTTTGTGCAAAGCCACGTTCCTGCAACTGTTCGATGGCGCGCCGCACGGTGCCACGGCTGGCCTGGTAGGCGTCCATCAGTTCGGTTTCGGAGGGAAGGCGCGTACCGCGTTGCAGGCGTTCGGTGGTGATGCTGGCAAGCAGATCCGTATAGATCTGGTTGTATTTGCTCATGGGATGGCTCTTGCCCGGCGTTATGAAGGTGGACGGCGCGTTCAAGGCAGGAACCATAGTGGCAGAGGTGGGGTTTGTCCATTGGACAGCGGTGCGAGCTTGGGAAAAATCTGACAGAAAGCTCGCAGGCATAAACAAAAGTGTAACTCGTACAGACGAGTTGTTGATTTAACTCGTACAGACGAGTACTTTTCCCTTCTCGGCGTGCTGCCAACGACTGCCACCCATAAAAACAATCACAGTGGAAAACGAGCATGAGCCACGACTATTCAACGATTGCCCGCGAGATTCTCGACAACCTCGGGGGCCGCGAAAACCTTGAGCAAGCCGCCCATTGCGTGACCCGCCTGCGCCTGGCACTCAAGGACCCCAGCCTGGTCAACAGCAGTGCGCTGAACCAGGTCGACCTGGTCAAAGGGTCGTTCTTTACCGGTGGCCTGTTCCAGGTAGTGATCGGCCCCGGCGAAGTGGAAAAGGTCTACGCCGCCCTGCGCGAACTGACCGGCCTGGCCGCCTCCACCATCGCCGACGTCAAGAAGGCCGGCGGCGACAAGACCAACCCCATGCAGCGCCTGGTGCGGGTGTTCTCCGATGTGTTCATGCCGATCCTGCCAGCGTTGATCATCGCCGGCCTGTTGATGGGCGTGAACAACCTGATGGGCGCCAAGGGCATGTTCATCGAAGGCAAGACGCTGCTGGAGGCCTACCCGAACCTGGATGGCCTGTGGAGCCTGATCAACCTGATGGCCAACACCTCCTTCGTGTTCCTGCCGGCGCTGGTGGGCTGGTCGGCGGCCAAGCGGTTCGGCGGCAGTGAAATCCTCGGCATCGTGCTGGGCCTGATGCTGGTGCACCCCGACCTGCTCAACGCCTGGAACTACGGCAAGGCGGTCGCTGGCCTCGACGGCCAGAGCCTGCCGTACTTCGATATCTTCGGCTGGTTCCAGATCGAGAAGGTGGGTTACCAGGGGCAGATCCTGCCGATCCTGATGGCGGCCTTTGTCATGAGCGTGATCGAAAAGTGGCTGCGGGCGCGGGTGCCGAATGCCATTCAACTGCTGGTCGTGCCGATCACCACTATCGTCGTCACCGGCGTGCTGGCCTTGGCGATCATCGGCCCGGTGACCCGTCACCTTGGCATCCTGATCACCGAAGGTTTGGTGACGCTGTTCGAGATCGCCCCGATGATCGGCGGCGCGATTTTCGGCCTGCTTTATGCGCCGCTGGTGATCACCGGCATGCACCACATGTTCCTGGCCGTCGACCTGCAGCTTATCTCTACCCAGGGCGGCACTTTTATCTGGCCGATGATCGTCATGTCCAACCTGGCCCAGGGCAGCGCCGCCCTCGGAGTGTTCTACATGACCCGCAACGCGCGGGACAAAAGCATGGCCTCGACCTCGGCGATTTCCGCTTACTTCGGCATCACTGAGCCTGCGATGTTCGGGGTGAACCTGCGCTTCAAGTTTCCGTTCTATGCCGCGCTGCTGGGCTCGGCGCTGGGCAGCATTTTCCTGTCGTTGAACAAGGTGCAGGCCTCGGCCATCGGCGTCGGTGGGCTGCCCGGGTTTATCTCGATCGTGCCGAGCGCCATTCCGATGTTCGTGATTGGCATGGTCGTGGCGATGGTCGTGCCTTTTGCGCTGACGTGCATGTTGAGCATGAAGATCGTTCGGCCTGGTTACCGGGTCGCCTGAAGATCGCTATCGCAGGCAAGCCAGCTCCCACAGTGATTTGTGAACACATTCAAGTGTGGGAGCTGGCTTGCCTGCGATGAGGCCAGAAGGGCCAGCACCCAACTCTACTGAAGGAACCCACCATGCAAACCTGGCAACACTCGGTGATCTACCAGATCTACCCCAAAAGCTTCCACAGCCACGCGGGTAACGCCACCGGTGACCTGTTGGGCATCGTGGACAAACTCGACTACCTCAAGTGGCTGGGCGTGGATTGCCTGTGGGTCACCCCGTTCCTGCGCTCGCCCCAGCGCGACAACGGCTACGACATCAGCGACTACTACGCCATCGACCCCAGCTACGGCACCATGGCCGATTGCGAGCTGCTGATCAGCGAAGCCGCCAAGCGTGGCATCAAGCTGATGCTCGACATCGTGGTCAACCACACCTCCATCGAACACGAATGGTTCCAGCAGGCGCGCAGCAGCCTCGACAACCCCTATCGCGACTTCTACATCTGGCGCGACCAGCCGAACAACTGGGAGTCCAAGTTCGGCGGCTCGGCCTGGGAATACGAAGCGCAGACCGGCCAGTACTACCTGCACCTGTTCGACCATACCCAGGCCGACCTCAACTGGGACAACCCCCAGGTGCGCGCCGAAGTGTTCAAAATGATGCGTTTCTGGCGCGACAAAGGCGTGGGTGGGTTCCGCCTGGATGTGATCAACCTGATCTCCAAGCCCGCCGATTTCCCCGAGGACAACAGTGACGGCCGCCGCTTCTACACCGACGGCCCGAACGTGCATGAATACTTGCAGCAAATGCACCGTGAAGTCTTTGAAGGCCATGACCTGATCAACGTGGGTGAGATGTCATCCACCCGCCTGGAACACTGCATTCGCTACTCGAATCCAGCGTCGAAAGAGCTGTCGATGACGTTTAACTTCCACCACCTGAAAGTCGATTACCCCAACCTGCAGAAGTGGGTGAAGGCCGATTTCGATTTCTTGCAACTCAAGCAGATTTTCTCCGACTGGCAGATGGGCATGCAGGCCGGTGGCGGCTGGAATGCGTTGTTCTGGTGCAACCACGACCAGCCACGGGTGGTCTCGCGTTTTGGTGACGACGGCGAACACCGCGTGGTCTCGGCCAAGATGCTCGCCACGGCGCTGCACTTTTTGCAGGGCACGCCGTATGTGTATCAGGGCGAAGAGCTGGGCATGACCAACCCCGGCTTCGACAGCATCTCGCAGTACCGTGATGTGGAAACCCTGAACATCTTTCGGCTCAAGCGCGATGCGGGCGAGTCCGAAGCCTCGAGCATGGCGGCGATCATGCAGAAGTCCCGCGACAACGGGCGCACGCCCATGCAGTGGAGCACCGAAGCGAACGCGGGGTTCAGCCGCGGTGAACCCTGGATCGGCATCCCCGCCAATGCCGTGCAGATCAACGTCGCAAGCCAGATGGATGACCCCGATTCAGTGCTGCATCACTACCGCAGGCTGATCGACTTGCGCCGCCGCGAACCGCTGATACAGCAAGGCGTTTACCGCCCGTTGCTGCAAGACCATCTCCAGGTCTGGGCGTACCTGCGTGAAGGTCACGGCGAGCGCCTGTTGGTACTCAACAACTTCTATGGATCGCCGTGCGAGATCCAACTGCCCGAAGGCGTGATCAATGCCGCGAACGAGCAACGCTTGCTGATCAGCAACTACCCCGATTGCCCACCGCGCACGAGCACGCTGGTGCTACGCCCTTATGAATCCTTCGTGCTGCACCTGACAGGTTGAAACACCCCCTGTAGGAGCGAGCTCGCTCGCGAAGATCGCCAACGAAAACGCGCCCCTCCAGGTGTTGCGTGGAGGCTGCAAGTTCTTCGCGAGCAAGCTCGCTCCTACAGGGAATCGCGTCACGCACGACCGTAAGAAAAAACAATAAAAATAAAAGGAGCGCTTCATGAAAACAACAATCAAGCTGGGCCTTATAGCGTCCTGCCTCACGGTGCCTTTCGGCGCCCAAGCCCTGGAGTTTGCCGGGTATTTGCGCAGCGGTGTGGGCACGTCAACCGGAAGTGGCAAGCAGCAATGTTTCCAATTGCCGGGTGCGCAAACCAAATACCGCCTGGGTAACGAATGCGAGCAGTACGCCGAGCTGGAACTGCGTCAGGATTTGCTGACCCTCGACGACGGTTCGGTGCTCAGCGTCGATGCCATGGCTTCCCTCTACAACCAGTACGACCGCGCCCTGAAGTTCCAGGGTGAAAACAACGGCTCGGCGCGCATGCCGCAGATGTATGCGCAGTGGTCCAACCTGCCCAGCCTCAATGGTGGTTCGCTGTGGGCCGGGCGGCGTTACTACAAGCGTAACGATATCCATATCTCCGACTTTTACTACTGGAACCAGAGCGCCACCGGTGGCGGGATCGAGGACGTGCTGATTGGCGGCTTGAAATACAGCTATGCGCTGTCGCGCAAGGACAACCTGTACCAGAAGGAATACGCCACCCGTCACGACTTCAACGTCGCAGGTTTCAAGACCAACCCCGGTGGCGAGCTGGAACTGGGCTTGAGCTACATCGCCAAGGCCGGTGGGCGTGACACTAACAGCGGCTGGGCGCTGACGGCGCAGCATGTGCAAGCGGCCTTCCTGGGCGGCAAGAACAAGTTTGCCCTGCAGTACGGCGAAGGCCCCGGCACCGGCCTGGGCTACACCGGCAATACCGCGCTGGACAAGAGCAGCAAAAGTTACCGCGCGGTGGAGTTCTTTGATTGGCAACTGACTCCGCGTTTCGGCGGGCAAGTCGAGGCGGTGTAC
Source organism: Pseudomonas sp. FDAARGOS_380 (assembly GCF_002591235.1). Classification (NCBI taxonomy): domain Bacteria; kingdom Pseudomonadati; phylum Pseudomonadota; class Gammaproteobacteria; order Pseudomonadales; family Pseudomonadaceae; genus Pseudomonas; species Pseudomonas sp. FDAARGOS_380. Next base: position 3,138,214 of record NZ_CP023969.1, read on the forward strand.
CAGAAAGATGTGCGCCCAGGGCGTCAGGATCAGAACTGGATGTCGCTCGGTGTGCGCCCGGCGTATGCGCTCAGCGAACAATTCAAACTGGTCGCTGAGCTGGGGCACGATCAGGTCGATGCCACCGGAGGTACGCGCAAATTGAGCAAATTTACCTTCGCCCCGACCTGGTCGCCCAAAGGCCCTGAATTCTGGGCGCGGCCGGAAGTGCGGTTGTATTACACCTATGCGTCCTGGAACAAAGCGGCCAAGCGTGCGGCCAATGAGCTGGCGGCGGGCTCGGCGTTGTCCGACACCGGCGCCTATGGCACGGCGCGGCATGGGTCGAACGTCGGTGTGCAGGTCGAATATTGGTGGAAGTAATCCGGTAGTCCCCAATGATTTTTAAAGAACAACACAAACAGGTGAAGTCATGACCACATCTCAACCCCTGGAACTGCTGGCACCCTTGTCCGGGGTTTTGCTGGCGCTGGACCAGGTGCCCGACCCGGTATTTTCCGGCCGCGTGATTGGCGATGGCCTGTGCATCGACCCCACCTCGCAAACCCTCTGCGCGCCGTTGGCTGGGGTGATCAGCAACATTCAGGACAGCGGCCATGCGGTCAGTGTCACCGCCGATAACGGTGTGCAGGTGCTGCTGCATATTGGCCTGGATACCGTGAACCTGGCGGGCCAGGGCTTCACCCGGCTGGTCGAGGAGGGCCAGCGGGTGGAGGCCGGGCAGCCGCTGATCGAGTTCGATGCCGATTATGTGGCGCTCAATGCGCGCAGCCTGCTGACCTTGATGCTCATTGTGAGCGGCGAGCCGTTTGTGCCGTTGGTGGCCGGTCAGGCGCTGGTCGAGTCCGGCCAGCCACTGTTGCAGGTCTCACCGGGGCCGATGAAAGCTGAGGTGGACGAGGAGGAGGGCAATGCGCTGTTTTCCAAGCCAGTGACCCTGCCCAATGCCAGCGGCTTGCACGCCCGCCCTGCGGCGGTATTTGCCCAGGCGGCAAAGGGGTTCAGTTCCAGCATTTTCCTGCACAAGCAAACCTTGAGCGCGAATGCCAAGTCGCTTGTAGCGATCATGGCGCTGCAGACCTCCCAGGGCGACAGTGTGCAAGTGAGCGCGGCGGGGGAAGACGCCGAGGCGGCGATTCAGGCGCTGGTGGCGTTGTTGCTCGAGGGCTGTGGCGAGACGCTGCCGGTAGCGGTCGAGACGATCAACAAACCCGCTGCGCCTGCTTCTTCGGCGTCCGTGTTGCGAGGCATCTGTGCCTCGCCTGGCTCGGCGTTCGGCCAGGTGGTCCAAGTGGCTGAACCGGCGCTTGAGATTCCCGAAGCCGGTGCGGGAGAAACCTTCGAACGTACCGCATTGGCGCGTGGCCTGCGGGCGGCAAACGAGGCGTTGCAAGCGTTGCAGGCCAAGGCGGCCGGCAGCGCCCAGGCCGAGATCTTTCGCGCCCATCAGGAGTTGCTCGAAGACCCGACCCTGCTTGAGCAAGCCCATAGCCTGCTGGCCGAAGGCAAGAGCGCGGCCTTTGCCTGGAACACGGCCACAGTGGCGACCGCCAGACTCTTCGAAGGCTTGGGTAAAACGCTGCTGGCTGAGCGTGCGGCGGATTTGGCCGACGTCGGCCAGCGCGTACTCAAGTTGATCCTGGGCGTGCCAGAGCGGTCCATGGAGCTGCCGGAGTGCGCCATCCTGGTCGCTGAACAACTGACACCCTCGCAAACCGCCGGCCTGGATACCAGTAAAGTGCTGGGCTTTGTCACGGTCGCCGGGGGCGCTACCAGTCACGTGGCCATCCTCGCCCGGGCCCTTGGCCTGCCATCCCTTTGCGGTGTACCCAGTCAAGTACTGGCCTTGGCCAACGGCAAGCGGGTACTGCTCAATGCCGACAAAGGCGAGCTGCAGTTGGAGCCGAACCTGGCCGAAATCGAACAACTGCAGGCGGTGCGCCAACAGCAAAAGCTGCGGCTGCAGCGTGAAGTGGCACAGGCCTCAAGGGCGGCGGTCACCCGCGACGGTCACCACGTCGAGGTCACGGCCAACGTCGCCTCGTTGCAGGAAGTGGAGCAGTCCCTGACCCTGGGCGGTGAAGGCGTGGGCCTGCTGCGTTCAGAGTTTCTCTACCTGGAACGCAACCGTGCGCCGAGCGCAGAGGAGCAGGCCGACACCTACAGCGCCATCGCCCGCGCCCTCGGCACCGAACGAAATCTGGTGGTACGTACCCTGGATGTGGGCGGCGATAAACCCTTGGCCTATGTGCCGATGGACAGCGAGACCAACCCGTTCCTAGGCCTGCGCGGCATCCGCCTATGCCTGGAACGCCCCGAACTGCTGCGTGAGCAGTTGCGTGCGATTCTTGCCAGCGCCGGCTTGGCGCGGCTGCATATCATGTTGCCGATGGTCAGCCTGCTGTCGGAGCTGCACCTGGCGCGCAAAATGCTCGAAGAGGAAGCACAAGCCCTTGGCCTGAGCGAACTGCCCAAGCTGGGCATCATGATCGAAGTGCCGAGCGCGGCGCTGATGGCGGATGTGTTTGCGCCCCATGTGGATTTCTTCTCCATCGGCACCAACGACCTCACCCAGTACACCCTGGCCATGGACCGCGACCACCCACGGCTGGCCAGCCAGGCCGACAGTTTTCACCCGGCCGTCCTGCGCCTGATCGACATTACCGTCAAGGCGGCCCATGCCCACGGCAAGTGGGTCGGCGTGTGTGGTGCGTTGGCGTCCGAAACCATGGCGGTGCCGGTGTTGATCGGCCTGGGCGTGGATGAGCTGTCGGTCAGTGTGCCGCTGATCCCCACCATCAAGGCCACCGTGCGCGAGCTGGACCTGCACGACTGCCAGATCATCGCCCGCCAGGTATTGGGCCTTGAAGAAGCCGACCAAGTGCGCGAGGCCCTGCGCCTGTACCACGCGGCCACCGTTGAAACCTCACCTGTCGTGGAGCACTGAGCATGTTCGAGAAATTGCAGCGGGCGTTCTGGAAAGCCCTGACGCCTGATCTGGTGGCCGAGACGGTTACCACGCCGACACCCAGCCTGTTGTCGGCCGAGGTGCTGAGTGCATTGGGCGGGGAGGGCAACGTCACGTCACAGCAGCGCGTGGCACTCACGCGGGTGCGGGTGCAGTTGCGGGAGGCGGGGCGTGTGGATGAGTCGGCGTTGAAGGCCGCGGGTATACCCGCCGTGATGGTACTGCCGGGCGGCGTGGCCCACCTGCTCACCGGCCTATAAGGCGACGATGATCAAATGTGGGAGCCGGGCTTGCCCGCGATAGCGGTGTGTCAGGCGCTAAATACCTTGACTGTCAGGCCGCCATCGCGGGCAAGCCCGGCTCCCACAGGGATTTGCAGTGTTCGGGCTGTCGTGATCAGAGTTGCGGAGTGTCTTGCGCAGGCTTGGTCTTGTCCACACCCGGCACATGCAGGTTGCCTTCCACCACCTGGTTACCCTCCAGCTGCGGCTGGGTTACCCAGGTGAGGATGTCGTAGTAACGCCGGATGTTCGCCACAAAATGCACCGGCTCGCCGCCGCGGGCGTAGCCGTAGCGGGTCTTGCTGTACCACTGCTTCTGCGACAGGCGTGGCAGCATCTTCTTCACGTCCAGCCACTTGTTGGGGTTCAGGCCTTCTTTTTTCGCCAGGATGCGCGCGTCGTCCAGGTGGCCGGTGCCCACGTTATAGGCGGCGAGGGCGAACCAGGTGCGGTCGGGTTCGGCGATCTTGTCGTCCAGCTCATCCTTGATCCTGGCCAGGTACTTGGCGCCGCCCATGATGCTCTGCTTGGGGTCCAGGCGGTTGGACACGCCCATGGCTTGGGCGGTGTTCTGGGTCAGCATCATCAGGCCGCGCACGCCGGTCTTGGACGTGACCGTGGGTTGCCACAGCGATTCCTGATAACCAATGGCTGCCAATAACCGCCAATCGACTTTCTCGGCCTTGGCATAGGCGCGAAAGTGCTTTTCGTACTTGGGCAGGCGTTGTTGCAGGTGCTGGGCAAAGGTGTAGGCGCCGACATAGCCAAGGACATCGACATGCCCGTAGTAGCGGTCCTTCAGACGCTGCAGGGTGCCGTTCTTCTCGACCTTGTCCAGGTAACTGTTGATCTCGTTGAGCAGGCTGTTGTCTTCACCGGCCGCCACCGCCCAGCTCTGGTTGCTGGCATTGCCGAGATCGAAGGCTACGCGCACGTTGGGGAAGTACACCTGATTCATGGCCACTTCGTTGGAGTCCACCAGGGTCAGGTCGATTTGCCCTTCGTCGACCATGCGCAGCAGATCCACCACTTCAACCGCGTCGGATTCTTCGTATTCAATCGCCGGGTTCTGTTTTTTCAGCGCCGCCAGTTGTTCGGCGTGGGTGCTGCCCTTGAGTACCATGATCTTCTTGCCCACCAGGTCGGCGGCGTTGGTCGGGCGCGACTGGCCGTTGCGGTAGATAATCTGCGGGGTGACTTCAAGGTACGGGTGGGAGAAGCGCACCTGCTGCTGGCGCTGCTCGCTGCTCACCAGGCCGGCGGCGGCGAGTACCGGGCCGTTGGGTTTGCCCAACTGGCTGAACAGGTCGTCGAGGTTGTCGGCCGTCTCGATTTCCAGCTTCACACCCAGGTCGTCGGCAAAGCGTTTGACCAGTTCGTATTCGAAGCCGGTTTCACCGTTGCGATCCTGGAAATACGTGGCGGGACTGTTGCGAGTGACCACCCGCAATACGCCATCCTCCTTGATTCGCTCCAGTGTGCTGGGTTTATCAACACAGGCACTGAGCATCAGGAAGAGCAAGGTGGCGATGAGCCATTTGACGCATCGCAGGCGCGAAACAGTTGGGAAGAACATCTGCGCAGTATACGCAAACGGCTCACGGCGCCATATCTCGACAGCGGCGCACTTGTCTGCTAGCCAGCGCAAAACTGTGCTGCAGCCCGCAGAAACGGGGCTTGGCGAGGGTTTGTGACGGTTAAAATAACTGCGCCCAATGCCCTGGATAACGCCGTGATCGCAGGCAAAGCGTGCCAACTGACGTTCGGCGGCGGCCACCGGTAGCGTTTCGGGTGCCGTTGGCGAAGGTTTACGCTAGAATGCACGGCCTCAAAGCACACCCCTTCCCGAGGCTGTCCCGAAGATGTTGATCCTGCGCGGCGCTCCTGCCCTTTCTGCCTTTCGCCACAGCAAACTCCTTGAGCAACTGAGCCAGAAGGTTCCAGCTGTTACAGGCCTGTACGCTGAATTTGCTCACTTCGCCGACGTAACCGGCGTCTTGACCGCCGACGAACAGCAAGTGCTGGCACGCCTTCTGAAGTACGGCCCAAGCGTTCCCGTTCAAGAGCCGACTGGCCGCTTGTTCCTGGTTCTGCCGCGGTTCGGCACCATCTCGCCCTGGTCGAGCAAGGCCAGCGACATCGCCCGCAACTGCGGCCTGGATAAAATCCAGCGCCTGGAACGTGGGATCGCCTTCTACGTGGCTGGCCAGTTCAGCGACGCCGAGGCCGAACTGATCGCCAGCAGCCTGCACGACCGCATGACCCAGATCATCGTCAGCCAGCTGGAACAGGCTGCCGGCCTGTTCAGCCACGCCGAACCCAAGCCGCTCACCGCCATTGACGTACTCGGCGGTGGCCGCGCCGCCCTCGAGAAGGCCAACACCGAGCTGGGCCTGGCCCTGGCCGAAGACGAGATCGACTACCTGGTCAACGCCTTCAACGGCTTGAAGCGCAACCCCCACGACATCGAACTGATGATGTTCGCCCAGGCCAACTCCGAGCACTGCCGCCACAAGATCTTCAACGCCAGTTGGGACATCGACGGCCAAAGCCAGGAAAAAAGCCTGTTCGGCATGATCAAGAACACCTACGTGATGCACAGCGAAGGCGTTCTGTCGGCTTATAAGGACAACGCCTCGGTGATCGTCGGCTCCGTCGCCGGCCGTTTCTTCCCCGACCCTGAAACCCGCCAGTACGGCGCGGTGCAGGAGCCGGTGCACATCCTGATGAAGGTTGAAACCCACAACCACCCGACCGCGATTGCCCCATTCCCGGGCGCAGCCACCGGTTCCGGTGGCGAAATCCGCGATGAAGGTGCCACCGGTCGTGGCGCCAAGCCCAAGGCGGGCCTCACCGGTTTCACCGTGTCCAACCTGCAGATCCCGGGCTTCGAACAGCCATGGGAAGTGCCGTACGGCAAGCCTGAGCGCATCGTCACCGCGCTGGACATCATGATCGAAGGCCCGCTGGGCGGCGCCGCGTTCAACAACGAATTCGGGCGCCCGGCGCTCACCGGCTACTTCCGGACCTTCGAGCAGTCCATCACCACCCCACGTGGCGATGAAGTGCGCGGTTACCACAAGCCGATCATGTTGGCCGGCGGCATGGGCAACATCCGTGAAGAACACGTCAAGAAAGGCGAGATTCTGGTCGGCTCCAAGCTGATCGTGCTCGGCGGCCCGGCGATGCTGATCGGCCTGGGCGGCGGTGCGGCCTCTTCCATGGCCACCGGCACCAGCTCGGCAGACCTGGATTTTGCTTCCGTACAGCGCGAAAACCCTGAGATGGAGCGCCGCTGCCAGGAAGTCATCGACCGTTGCTGGCAGTTGGGTGACAAGAACCCGATCAGCTTCATCCATGACGTCGGCGCCGGTGGTTTGTCCAACGCCTTCCCGGAACTGGTCAACGATGGCGAGCGTGGTGGCCGTTTCGAACTGCGCAACATTCCAAACGACGAGCCGGGCATGGCCCCGCACGAAATTTGGAGCAACGAATCCCAGGAACGCTACGTACTGGCCGTCGGTCCTGAAGACTTCGCGCGCTTCCAGGCCATCTGCGAACGCGAGCGTTGCCCGTTTGCCGTGGTCGGCGAAGCCACTGCCGAGCCGCAGCTGACCGTCACCGACAGCCACTTCGGCAATAGCCCGGTGGACATGCCGCTCGAAGTGCTGCTGGGCAAGGCTCCGCGCATGCACCGTTCGGCGGTACGTGAAAGCGAACTGGGCGATGACTTCGACCCAAGCACGCTGGACCTGGCCAACAGCATCGAACGCGTGCTGCACCACCCGGCCGTGGCGAGCAAAAGCTTTTTGATCACCATCGGCGACCGCACCATCACCGGCCTGGTTGCCCGTGACCAGATGGTCGGCCCATGGCAAGTGCCGGTGGCCGACGTTGCCGTCACCGCCACCAGCTTCGACGTATACACCGGTGAAGCCATGGCCATGGGCGAGCGCACACCGCTGGCCCTGCTGGACGCTCCGGCGTCGGGCCGCATGGCCATTGGTGAAACCCTCACCAACATCGCGGCCTCGCGCATCGGCAAGCTGTCCGACATCAAACTGTCGGCCAACTGGATGTCCGCTGCCGGCCATCCGGGTGAAGATGCGCGCCTGTACGACACGGTCAAAGCCGTGGGCATGGAGCTGTGCCCGGAGCTGGGTATCACCATTCCCGTGGGCAAGGACTCCATGTCCATGGCCACCCGTTGGAACGAAGACGGCACCGACAAGAGCGTCACCTCGCCGCTGTCGCTGATCGTCACCGGCTTTGCGCCGGTCACCGACATCCGCCAGACCCTCACCCCGCAACTGCGCATGGACAAGGGCACCACCGACCTGATCCTGATCGACCTGGGCCGTGGCCAGAACCGCATGGGCGCCTCGATCCTGGCGCAAACCCATGGCAAGCTCGGCAAGCAGGCCCCGGACGTCGATGACGCCGAAGACCTCAAAGCCTTCTTCGCCGTGATCCAGGGTCTCAACGCCGACGGCCACCTGCTGGCTTATCACGACCGTTCCGACGGTGGTTTGCTGACCAGCGTTGTCGAAATGGCCTTCGCCGGTCACTGCGGCCTGAACATCGTGCTCGACAGCGTTGCCGAGGATGCTGCCGAAATCAACGGCATCCTGTTCAACGAAGAGTTGGGTGCGGTGATCCAGGTGCGCCAGGACGCTACCCCAGACGTACTCGCCCAGTTCAGCGCCGCTGGCCTGGCCGAGTGCGTGGCGGTGATTGGCCAGCCGATCAACAACGGCGAAGTCAATATCTCGTTCAACGGCGACACGGTCTTTACCGGTCAGCGCCGCTTGCTGCAACGCCAGTGGGCCGAGACCAGCTACCAGATCCAACGTCTGCGCGACAACGCCGACTGCGCCGAGCAGGAATTCGACGTAATCCTGGAAGAAGACAACCCGGGCCTGAGCACCATGCTCAGCTTCGACGTCAACCAGGACATCGCCGCGCCTTACATCAAGAAGGGCATCCGCCCACAGGTTGCCGTACTGCGTGAGCAGGGCGTCAACGGCCAGGTGGAAATGGCGGCCGCGTTCGACCGTGCCGGCTTCAATGCGATCGACGTGCACATGAGCGATATCCTCGCCGGTCGCGTTGACCTCAACGAGTTCAAGGGCCTGGTGGCCTGCGGTGGTTTCTCCTACGGCGACGTGCTGGGTGCCGGTGAAGGCTGGGCCAAGTCGGCCCTGTTCAACAGCCGTGCTCGCGATGCGTTCCAGGGCTTCTTCGAACGCAACGACAGCTTCACCCTGGGTGTGTGCAACGGTTGCCAGATGATGTCCAACCTCAGCGAACTGATCCCGGGCAGCGAGTTCTGGCCGCACTTTGTGCGTAACCGTTCCGAGCAGTTCGAAGCCCGTGTCGCTATGGTGCAGGTGCAGGAATCCAACTCGATCTTCCTGCAGGGCATGGCCGGTTCGCGCATGCCAATCGCCATCGCCCACGGTGAAGGCCACGCCGAATTCAGCAGCGAAGAAGCGCTGCTTGAAGCCGACCTGTCCGGCACCATTGCCCTGCGCTTTGTCGATAACCACGGCAAGGTCACCGAAAGCTACCCGGCCAACCCGAACGGCTCGCCACGCGGGATCACCGGCCTTACCAGCCGCGACGGCCGCGTGACCATCATGATGCCGCACCCGGAGCGCGTATTCCGCGCCGTGCAAAACTCGTGGCGCCCGGAAGAGTGGAACGAAGACGGCGCCTGGATGCGCATGTTCCGCAACGCCCGCGTGTGGGTGAACTAAGGCCGTGTACAAGCTCGCCTTCTTCGTGCCCGACAGCCATGTAGAGACGGTGAAAACCGCCGTCTTCACCGCTGGCGGCGGGCGCATCGGCGACTACGACAGCTGCGCCTGGCAAGTGCTGGGCCAAGGCCAATTCCGCGCGTTGGACGGCAGCCAGCCGTTTATCGGGCAGGTGGGCCAGGTTGAAGTGGTTGAAGAGTGGAAGGTTGAGCTGGTGGTGGCGGATGAGTTGATTGCGGCTGTCGTGGCTGCTTTGAAACTCAGTCACCCGTATGAGACACCGGCGTATGAGGTGTGGCAGTTGGCGGATTTTTGATCGGCTGGCTGCATAAACAAGAAACCCGCTGGGCCAGTTTGGTCAGCGGGTTTTTTGTTGTCTGTGAGGGCCTCATCGCGGGCAAGCCCGGCTCCCACAGTTTGAACGTGTTGTCCTGTCATGCATCAACCCACTGTGGGAGCTGGCTTGCCTGCGATGGCGGTGGTGCAGGCACCTCAGACTTTTCTGACAAGCCTTTCAGGTTGTCCCTCGGAACCTGTCTCAATAGCCTTCTTCGGTCGCTGTCAGTTCATTATTTGGAGGCTGCGGATGGCGAAGCCTTTTAACGTTCCAGTCCTCTCGTCCGCCTTGGACACACTGGTCAAAAGCCCTTTGAACCAGGCTGATGATGCTGCCCTGGTCAGTGCAGCGAAGGCTGTGTGGTATTCGGATACGAATCTTGTGGGCGAGGTGAGGGCGTTCATGGAGGAACACTCCAGTGAGTTGGAGCTTCGTCGCGCGGGTTATTTGCTTGAGCGATTCACGCGCTTTTCGTGCGCGACAGATAATCGGGTAAAGGAAGCGTTGAAGGCGCTTGAACTGTTTTCAGCTTCCAGGCAATACGTGAAACCACAAGGCGCTGTTGCGTTGCGCAGTCGCCGTGACGAGCTGGCAATGTCTTGGGGGTTGAGTGAGGGACTGGGTTTGAAGGTTCAGGCCTTGATGCCTTTTCAGACCCGCCATTACGAAGCGCAGCAACGCGCAGCGTCTGCCTAGGCGGACGTCAAATGACAAGTGTGTGAAACAAGAAACCCGCTGGGCCAGTTTGGCCGGCGGGTTTTTTGTTGTCTGCAAGGGCCTCATCGCGGCATAGGTATCTACACAACTTCGGGTATTGCGCCGAACCTGTGGCGAGGGAGCTTGCTCCCGTGGCGACCGGACAGCCGATGCTTATCTACCTGACGCCCCGCGATCAAACTGTGGGAGCGGGCTTGCTCGCGAAGGCGGCCTGACAGCCGACAGGGATGTGGGATTAGATTGAGTACATATCCGTTATTTAGGTAACGGCCACCTAGGGTTCCGCTCTGACAGCGGCTCACTTTTGAAAAGCGCAAAAGTAAGCAAAACGCTCTTGCCCCACCACTCGGCACCTCGCTTAGGCTCGGTGTGCCCGAACACAGGCTTGAATCCGTGGGCCGCCGCCACGCGCCATCCATGGCGCGGGGCGGCTAACCCGGCGTCCTGCCGGGTTACCCACGAATTCAAGCCTGCGTTCGGCCAGCGTGGTTTAACGGGGCGCCTGAGATCAAGATCACAAGCAGATCAAGATCAAGAGCGGCTCGCTTCGCATCGTGGTTACCGTTGGGGCGCTACAGAGTTGTGTAGATACCTATGCTCATCGCGGGCAAGCCCGGCTCCCACAGTTTGAACGTGTTGTTCTGTCATGCATCACCCCACTGTGGGAGCTGGCTTGCCTGCGATGGCGCCTGTGCAGGCGCCTCAGAACTTTCCGACAAACCTTTCAGGTTGTCCCTCGGAACGGGTACCACTAACCTTCGTCAGTCGCTGCCAATTCAGCGACCGGGACTGCAAGCCCGCCGAAATTATGTTGGAGCTCATAAGCGCCGCTATAATCGTGGCGCTTTTCATGGTCATCGCTTTATGGTGGCTGTGTGCGGGAGACCTTTGGGTCTACCCGGGATGCTCCTTCCTTGGTCTTGCAGGCCCGCACACAGCTGCCACCCATCATCTGCAAGTGATGTTGGTAGTTCCCATTTTTTGAGGAGCATTACCATGATCAAAGACAGTCCCAATCCCCCTTCCGATCAGTTATTCAGCGTACGACGCAGTATCGATAGCGAAACCTTGCTCGCCAATACCTCGCAGGACATCGCTTCGCTGCAGGCGCTAACCAGCCAGCTGGCGTTTGAAGTCGCTGGCGCGCAGCGTGATGTTGTCTTGGCGATTTGCCGGATGCTGGAGGGTATTCAGCTCATGGTGGATCGGGTGTTGGACTTGAACGAAGTGCCCGAGCTTAAACCTTCCGGCGCCAGTTAAAACCCATTCGCGAGCAAGCCCGCTCCCACATTTTGATCGGTGCCTGACTTGGCAACGCGGTCAAATGTGGGAGCGGGCTTGCTCGCGAATAGGCCAGAATAGCCACAACATCTCTAGAGCCTGGCACCGACCTCAACGCCAATGACCAACCGCTCCAACGCCTCGCCCAACCACTAAAGTGGCCCGAAACGCTCGTCGAAACTGTTATTTCTAACAGTTACCCCTGTTCGCCAATAATGGCTCACTGGCTCCTCACTTACGCAGATGGAGAATGACCATGGTTGTTTCTATTACCAGCGTTAAAACGGCAGGTGACGAAGAGATTCCAAGCGGCGGCAGTACGCCTCGTAGAACTTTGACCTTTACCGGTCGTGTCTCTGTTTCTGGGCTTGTTGATATCAAAGATGGCCCGCAAGGGCAGGTCTTAGAGAGTGCGCAAGCCACGGCTGGTACCCCCTTCGAAGTTACTGTGGACAATTTGGATGCCAAGAAATACGAGTTCGTGGCCGTTAATAGAGATACACAAGATAGCTCGGAACCATGGGTGATCACGGTTACTTAAGACGCTTGGTTGATCGTTCCCACGCTCTGCGTGGGAACGCATCCCGTGACGCTCTGCGTCACCCTAGCGCCGTCAGGCATTGATCGGGCGAGTCACCAACCGCTCCAACGCCTCACCCAACCCGGACGCCTTGTCACCCATCAACAGGTGCCAAACACCGCTCTCAAGCTGACTCACACCCTGGCAGCCCAGCGCAGTGAGCTGAGCCTCAGACAGCCGCGAATCATCCCCCAACTCCACCCGCAACCGGGTCATTGCTACCGCTTCCAGATGGCGCACATTCCCCCGGCCACCCAAGGCACTCAGCCACTTCTCAGCCTCCTGCACGCTCACCGTCACCGGCTTATCCACAGGTGCAACCGCTACAGGCGTTACGGCGACAAACCCCGGCATCGCCAAACGAATTTCATCGGCAATGCTATCGGCCATCGGCCCGACCACCACCTGCAAGCTCCCGCCATTGCCCGGCCGCACCACAGCCATGGCGCCCAGCGCTTTGAGCTGCGCATCCACCGCCTTGTTGCGATCCACCATGTCCAAGCGCAGCCGCGTGGTGCAGGCACCCACACTCAGCAAATTCTCAGCCCCACCCAACGCCTGGATATAAGCCGTCGCACGCTGGTTATCGCTCATCGCTTCAGCCTGCACCACCTGGATGTCTTCACGTCCCGGTGTCTTCAGGTTGAAACGGCGGATGCAGTAGCTGAACACCGTGTAGTAGATCACCGCGTAGGCCAGGCCCACCGGCACCACCAGCCAGCCATTGGTGGACTTGCCCCAGCCCAGCACCATGTCGATAAACCCACCGGAGAAGGTAAAGCCCAGGTGGATATTCAGCAGGTCGGTGACCGCCATCGACAGGCCGGTGAGCAGCGCGTGGATCAGGTACAGAAATGGCGCCAGGAACATAAAGGCAAATTCAATCGGCTCGGTCACCCCGGTGAGGAACGAGGTCAGCGCCATCGACAGGAAGATCCCGCCCATCACTTTGCGCCGCTCAGGCAACGCATTGCGGTACATCGCCAGGCACGCGGCGGGCAGGCCGAACAGCATCACCGGGAACATGCCGGTCATGAACTGGCCGCCTTTGGGGTCGCCGGCAAAGTAGCGGGTCAAGTCACCGGTGACCACCGCGCCGGTGACTGGATCGGTAAAGCTGCCGAACACGAACCAGGCCATGTTGTTTAGGATGTGGTGCAAGCCGGTGACGATCAGCAGGCGGTTGAACACGCCAAACACGAACGCGCCCAGGCTGCCGCTTTCCATCAGCAGCACCCCGAAGCTGTTGATGCCGTGCTGGATCGGCGGCCAGATCAGGCCGAAAATCACGCCCAGGCCCACCGCGCTGAAGCCGGTGACAATCGGCACAAACCGTCGCCCGCCAAAGAACGCCAGGTATTCCGGCAACTTGATGTCCTTGAAGCGGTTGTACAGCCCACCGGCCATCAGGCCGCTGGCGATACCGGCGAGCATGCCCATGTTGATGGTGGTGTCCATCACCTTGAGCGTGGAGATCATCACCAGGTAACCAATCGCCCCGGCCAGGCCTGCGGTGCCGTTGTTGTCGCGGGCAAACCCCACGGCAATGCCGATGGCGAAGATCAGCGCCAGGTTGGCGAAGATTGCCTGCCCGGCATCGTGCATCACCGCAATGTTGAGCAAGTCGGTGTCGCCCAGGCGCAGCAACAGGCCGGCAATCGGCAGGATCGCGATCGGCAGCATCAAGGCACGGCCCAGGCGTTGCAGGCCTTCGATAAAGTGTTGGTACATGGCGTGTCTCCCTATTCTTGTTGTTTTCAGCTCAGCGGCCAGTGGTGTTGACAGGCTTGGCGAACGGCCTTGGCGCTGCTCAGGTTGAGCAGCTCCTGGCTCAGTTGCCGGCATTGCGCCGCGTCCAGGTGGCGAACGCGGTCCTTGATCTCTCCGATCTGCGGCGGGCTTACCGACAGCTCGGTGACGCCCAGGCCGACCAGTACCGGCGTGGCCAGCGGGTCAGAGGCCAAGGCGCCACACACACCAACCCAACGGCCATGCTTGGCTGCGCCGGCACAGGTTTGGGCGATCAGTCGCAACAATGCCGGGTGCAGCGCGTCGACACGGGCGGCCAGGCCTGCGTGGTCGCGGTCCATGGCCAGGGTGTACTGGGACAGGTCATTGGTGCCGATGGACAAAAAGTCCGCATGCTCGGCGAGCTTTTCGGCCATCAGCGCGGCGGCGGGCACTTCGATCATCACCCCCAGTTCGGGGCGCTCGGTCAGTGCCAGCTCCACGCACAACTCATCCAGGCGCTGACGAATCTGCAGCAGTTCATCCACCTCGCTGACCATCGGCAGCAGGATGCGGCAACGCCCCAGCGGCGAGACTTGCAGCAAGGCACGCAGTTGCTGGTCGAGCAGTTCCGGGCGTACCTGGGCCATGCGAATGCCGCGCAGGCCCAGCACCGGGTTGGCTTCGACGGGCAGCGGCAGGTAGTCCAGCTGCTTGTCGCCGCCCACATCGATGGTGCGGATGATCACCGACTTGTCGCCCATGGCATCCAGCACGGCCTGATAAGCCTGGCGTTGTTCCTGCTCGTCCGGCGCGGTGCGACGGTCGACAAACAGGAATTCGGTGCGCAGCAGGCCGACGCCGTCGGCGCCGTTTGCAAACGCCAGTTGGGCTTCGCTGCTGGAGGCGACATTGGCGGCAACTTCGATGGTCACGCCATCGCGGGTACTCGCCGCTTGCAGGGCTTGGGCCTGCTGCTCTTTACGTCGCAGTTTTTGTGTTTCGCGAATCTGGTGCACTTCGGCATGGCGCGCTTCGCTGGGGGCCAGTTCCAGGCGGCCGTTGGCGGCATCAAGCACCACCCGTTGGCCTTGGGGCACATCGAGCACTTCTTCGCCCAACGCCACCACACAGGGCAAGCCTTTGCCGCGGGCCAAAATGGCCACATGGGACGTCGCGCCGCCTTCGGCCATGCAGATGCCTGCGGCCTGTTGCGTGCTCAGTTGCAGCAGGTCCGAGGGTGTCAGTTCATGGGCGCTGACAATCGCACCGGCCGGTAATTCGAAATGCCAGGCTTCGCCCAGCAGGGCACGCAATACCCGTTGTTGCAGGTCGCGCAGGTCGTTGGCGCGCTCGGCGAACAGCGGCTTGCCCAAGGCCAGCAGCACGGCGCATTGGGCCTGGATCGCATCGCGCCAGGCGTGGGTGGCGGCGCTGCCCTGTGCGATGGCGGCGGTGGCCGCGTCGAGCAATGCAGGGTCTTCCAGCAGGGCGAGGTGGGCGGCAAAGATGTCTTCTTCCTCGACGTTCTTGCGTTGGCGAGCGTGGTCCAGGGTGCTGCGGATTTCGCCGCGCACTTGCTCAAGGGCCGCATCCAGCTGTTGCCGTTGCTCGCCGACATTATGGCTGCCGGTGTCTTGCGGCAGCTCGATGCCCGTGAGGCGGAACAACGGCCCACACACCAGGCCCGGTGCCGCGCACACGCCTTGCAGTACATTGGCTTCGGTATTCACGCGGCGGGGCGTGGCCACGACCGGCGCCTGATGTTCTTCGTGCACCACCACAGACAGCGCGGCGACCAATGCCTGCAACGCGGCTTCGCAATCGGTGCCACGGCAGGTCACCCGCACCTCGTCGCCTTCGCCAATGCCCAGCCCCATCAGGCCGATCAGGCTGTCGCATGGCGCCGATTTATCACCGCTGTGCAACTGCGATTGGCTGCTGAAACCTTGCGCCGTCTTGCGCACCAGCGCGGCAGGGCGCGCATGCAAGCCGCCACGGTGAGTGATGCGCACGCTGGCACTGGCTTCGGCGCTGGAGTTATCCACAGCCGCCTGCACGGCAGTGCCCGAGCGGGGGGCCAGTTGCATCAGCGGCTCACCGGCCTTGACGCTTTTCACTGCCAGAGGCATCAGCGCAAAACGGTCGCTGTTGGTGAGGATGATCAGGCTCACCAGGCTCTTGCACTGGCGCGCAACGCGGTCCAGGTCAAACTGCACCAGCGCCTGGCCCTGGCTCACCCGTGCGCCTTCCTTCACCAGCAAGGCAAAGCCTTCACCATTGAGTTCAACGGTGTCGATGCCGATATGCATCAACACTTCGGCACCGTTGTCGGCGCTCAGGGTCAGGGCGTGCCCGGTGCGGGCGACATGGATGATCACGCCGTCACAGGGCGCCTGCAGGCAATCGTTCAGCGGGTCGATAGCGATACCGTCGCCCATGGCGCCGCTGGCGAACACTTCGTCGGGGACGCGGTTCAGGGCCAGCACCGGCCCACTCAAGGGGGCGCTAAGGGTCAATGGATTATTGTTGTTGGGCATGGGCACGGTACTCATCAGGAAAACGCCGCTTTAGTGCGTGCGGGTGACTTTGCTCAGGTGGCGCGGCTGGTCCGGGTCCATGCCCCGTGCCTCAGCAAGGCCTGCGGCCATCACGTAGAAGCTCTGGATCGCCAGGATCGGGTCCAGGCTCGGGTGTTCGGCGCGGCTCAGGGTCAGGTCGCGTTCGGCGATGTCGTCCGGTGCGGCCAGCAGCACGCGGGCACCGCGTTGGCGCATATCGGCGGCCAGGCTCAACAGGCCGGCCTGCTCGGCACCGCGTGGGGCGAACACCAGCAGGGGGTAGTTCTCGTCGATCAGCGCCATCGGCCCGTGGCGCACTTCGGCGCTGCTGAAGGCTTCGGCCTGGATCGCCGAGGTTTCCTTGAGTTTGAGCGCGGCTTCCTGGGCGATGGCAAACCCGGCGCCTCGGCCGATTACCATCAAGCGCTGGCTACCTTTAAGCGCGTCGATGGCCGTGTGCCAATCCTGTGTGGCGGCGTCACGCAGGCCCTCCGGCAATGCCTGGCAGGCTTGCAGCAAGTCGGCTTCCTGATTCCAGTGGCCGATCAGCTGCGCGCTGGCGCTGAGGGTGGCGATAAAGCTCTTGGTGGCGGCCACGCTGAGTTCCGGCCCGGCGCACAGCGGCACGTGGAATTCACAGGCGGCTTCCAGCGGCGAGTCTTCGGCGTTGACCAGTGAGATGCTCAGGGCACCACGCTTGCGCAACAGGCGCAGGCTGTTGACCAGGTCCGGGCTCTGCCCCGATTGGGAGAAACCAAACGCCACTTGGCCGCTGACTTTCATCGGCGCCTGCAACAGGGTCACCACCGACATCGGCAACGACGCCACCGGAATGCCCACATGCTGCATGGCCAGGTAGGCGAAGTAGCTGGCGGCATGGTCGGAACTGCCACGGGCGATGGTCATCGCCACTTGCGGTGGCTGGCGGCGCAGGCGGCCGGCGATTTCTTCCAGCATCGGGTCCAGGCGTTGCAGTTGGGCCGCGACGGCGTCGCAGGAGGCCAGGGCCTCTTCAAGCATTTTTGAAGTCAATGGTGTCTCCTTCGACCATTACGTCGGTGAGTGTCAGGGAGCGGTCCAGGCGCACGCAGTCGGCAAAGCTGCCGGGTTGCAGGCGGCCGCGTTCTTCCAGGCCCAGGTAGTCCGCAGGAAATTGCGACAGGCGTTGTGAGGCTTCACTGATAGGCAGGCCGATTTTCACCAGGTTGCGCAGCGCCTGATCCATGGTCAGGGTGCTGCCGGCCAGGGTGCCGTCGGCCAGGCGCACGCCACCCAGGCATTTGGTCACGGTGTGGCTGCCCAGCTTATATTCGCCGTCGGGCATGCCGGCGGCGGCGGTGGAGTCGGTGACGCAGTACAAACAGGGGATCGAGCGCAACGCCACGCGCATGGCGCCGGGGTGCACATGCAGCAAGTCCGGGATCAGCTCGGCGTACTGGGCGTGGGCCAGCGCGGCGCCGACGATGCCGGGTTCGCGGTGATGCAGCGGGCTCATGGCGTTGTACAAATGAGTGAAGCTGGTGGCGCCGGCGGCCAGGGCCGCAACGCCTTCTTCATAGCTGCCCAGGGTGTGGCCGATCTGCATGCGCACGCCGCGTTCGCTGAGGGCGCGGATCAGGCCGTCGTGGCCGGCGATTTCCGGGGCGATGGTGATCACCCGGATCGGCGCCAGGCGCAGGTAGGCTTCCACTTCCTGCATCAATGCGGTGTGGGCGAAGTTGGGTTGGGCGCCGAGTTTTCCCGGATTGATGTAGGGGCCCTCCAGGTGCACGCCGAGTACGCGGGCGCTGCCGGCTGGGCGCTGTTCGCAGAACGTGCCCAGCTCACCGAGTACGCGGGAGATTTCTTCCACCGGCGCCGTCATGGTGGTGGCCAGCAGCGAGGTAGTGCCAAAGCGCACGTGGGTACGGGTAATGGTCTCGAAGGCACCCGCACCTTCCATGATGTCGGCGCCGCCACCGCCATGCACATGCAGGTCGATAAAGCCCGGCAGCAGGTACGGCAGGTCGTTGTCGGCCGGGTCGCACGGCGTGCCGTCAATGGCGACCACCTTGCCGTGTTCATGCACCAGGCGACCGCGCATCCAGCCGCTGGGCGTGAGGATATTGTCTTCAGTCATGGGCAGTTCTCTAAGTTCGCCTTCAGGCGGAGTAGTCATGGCGGCGCAGCTCTGCGACAAAGTCGTAGTAGTCGTTGCGGCAGTAGGTGTCGGTGATTTCAATCGGCGTGTTGTCGGCGGTGTAGCCCACGCGGGTCATCAGCAGCATGGCGGTGCCGGGGGCGATGCCCACCAGCGCGGCGAATTCGTCCGAGGCATTGATCGCCTGGATATGCTGCAAGGCGCGCACGATGGGCTTGCCGATGCTTTCCAGGTATTCGTACAACGAATTGCCGATGGCCTGGGGATGGGGCAACACCGACGCCGGCATGGCGGTCATTTCGATCGCCATCACCGTGTCATCGGCTTTGCGCAGGCGCTTGAGGCGCGCCACTTTGTCGGTGGGCGACAGGCCCAGGCGGATCAGTTCTTCGTGGGTCGGCGGGGTGATGTCGCGTTCCAGCCACTGGGACGTGGGCACAAACCCCTTGAGCCGCAGCATTTCGCTGAACCCCGACAGGCGCGACAAGGGTTGTTCCAGGCGCGGCGTAATGAAAGTGCCGGAGCCTTGGCTGCGACGGATCAGGCCTTGAGCCAGCAACACTTCCAGCGCTTTACGGGCGGTGACCCGCGAGATGCTCAACTGCTCGCTGAGGGCGCGTTCCGAAGGCAGGGCCTGTTCGGATTTCCACTGGCCGGCATGGATCGCGGCTTCAAGGCTGCGGGCCAATTGCAGGTACAGCGGCGTGGATTGCTTGTCGTCGGGGCGCAGGGCCAGGATGGGGTTCATCTGTCAGGTTTCCGATGCGTTATTGGAGTGTTGTCGCCCGGTAATGGCCGAAAACTAATACCACTTAAATACCATGTCAATGCTACCAAAACGGTGCGAATCCCGGTTTCAGGGCGCTTTAATGGGGCTTGGTATCAAGTGGTATTAGAGAGGTCTTTGTGGCGCGCACAAGTGCAGGGTCCCGCGCGGTGAACTGGTATTCACCGGCAGGCGCTGCCTGGGGCAGGAATTATTTTCGAATTATTTTACGAACGGCGTGGGATTACGGCCGAATCTCGATGAGGGTGCCGTCTTTGACCAGGTTCCACACTTCGCGCATATCCACGTTGCGCATGCCGATGCAGCCGTCGGTCCAGTCCAGGGTGTGAAACCACTGTTCCGGGTAGTCTTCGGTGTCGGGGGTGCCGTGGATCATGATCATGCTGCCCGGCTTCACGCCTTCGCGGCGGGCGCGGGCGGCGTCGCTGATGTTGGGGTAGGAAATGTGCATGGCCAGGTTGAAGCGGTCGCTGGTCTTGCGCCAGTCGATCCAGTAGAGGCCTTCGGGGGTGCGGCGGTCGCCTTCGATCAGCTTGTGGCCCTTGGGGTTCTTGCCCAGGGAAATGCGATAGGTCTTGAGCGGCTTGCCGTCGTTGATCAGCTGCAGCTGGTGGGCGGACTTGAGGACCAGGACTTTCTCGACCGTTTTACCGTCAAGGGTTTGCACCGTGGAGGCCGGGGACAGCGTGGCGAACGACAGGCAGATCAGAGCAAGCAACCAACGCATTGAAACGGTATCCCTTTGGCGACATTGGCCGGCTTGTTATTGGGCGGGCTTGGACAGCGGTGGCACGGACTCGCTGCGCACCGGGTAGGCCTGTTGGCGACGGTCGGCGAAGAAGCATTCTAAGGTACGCCCGACCGTGCGGAAAGCCAGCTCGGACCAAGGGATGTCGGCTTCGTCGAACAGCCTCACCTCCAGGCTTTCCTGGCCTGCGGCGAAATCCAGGTCGATCAGTTCGGCGCGGTAGAAGATATGCACCTGGCTGATGTGCGGCACATTGATCAGGGTGTAGATGCTCAGGTTACGCACCCGGGCGCAGGCCTCTTCCAGGGTTTCGCGCATGGCGGCCTGTTCGACGGTCTCGCCATTTTCCATAAAGCCTGCGGGCAGGGTCCAGTAACCCAGGCGTGGCTCGATGGCGCGGCGGCACAGCAGCACTTGGTCGCCCCATACCGGCACGGTACCGGCGACGATATTGGGGTTCTGGTAATGAATGGTCGAGCAGTGGTCGCATACATAACGCAGGCGTGCGTCGCCTTCGGGAATGCGTTGGGTCACCGGTTTGCCGCACTGGCTGCAGAAATTCATGCTGGGGTTCCTGGACAATGGGCACATCTTGGCTCGGTGCCGGGCGTTCCTGCAAGTTGTCGTTTCGCGACAGCCCTGCGGTTTTGGGGTTGGGCGCTCGCACGCTTTGGTGCATGATGCAAGGTAGCCAACAGACCGAGATGACTCATGCTGGACGAGCTACTTCGCCGGGTAAGCAATCACACCCCCCACACCCTGGAAACCGACGGGCGTTTCCCCGAGGCGGCGGTGCTGGTGCCGATTACCCGCAGTGACGAACCCGAGCTGATCCTGACCCTGCGCGCCAGCGGCCTGTCGACCCACGGTGGCGAAGTGGCCTTTCCCGGCGGGCGCCGCGACCCTGAAGACCCGGACCTGATCTTTACCGCCTTGCGCGAAGCCGAAGAAGAAATCGGCCTGCCGCCGGGGCTGGTTGAAGTCATCGGCCCGTTGAGCCCGCTGATTTCCCTGCACGGCATCCGCGTAACCCCCTATGTGGGCGTGATCCCCGATTACGTCGAATACCTGGCCAACGACGCCGAGATTGCCGCCGTTTTCAGCGTGCCTTTGGACTTTTTCCGACAGGACCCACGCGAACATACCCACCGCATTGATTACCAGGGCCGCAGTTGGTATGTGCCCAGCTACCGGTTCGGCGAATACAAAATCTGGGGGCTGACAGCAATCATGATCGTCGAGCTGATCAACCTGCTCTATGACGATGCCCAGATCAGCCTGCACCAGCCGCCCAAGAGCTTCATCAATCTATAAGCCATCGTTCAAATGGCAAGCCGTGAGGAAAAAACCATGAAATACCGCCTGGGCGACGCCCGCGTCGAGACGCACCCCCACAGTTGGGTGGCGCCTAATGCCACTTTGGTGGGCAAGGTCAAGCTGGAGGAGGGCGCCAACGTCTGGTTCAACGCGGTATTGCGTGGCGATAACGAACTGATCCTGATCGGCAAGAACAGCAATGTGCAGGACGGCAGCGTGATGCACACCGACATGGGCTACCCGCTGACCCTCGGCACCGGCGTGACCATTGGTCATAACGCCATGCTGCACGGTTGCACCGTCGACGACTACAGCCTGATCGGCATCAACGCAGTGATCCTCAACGGCGCCAAGATCGGCAAGCACTGCATCATCGGCGCCAATTCGCTGATCGGTGAGGGCAAGGAAATCCCCGACGGCTCGCTCGTCATGGGCTCGCCAGGCAAAGTGGTGCGTGAGCTGACCGAGGCGCAAAAGCGCATGCTCGAAGCCAGCGCCGCGCACTATGTGCACAACTCGCAGCGTTATGCCCGTGACCTGGCTGAGCAGCAGGAATGAGCACAATTGAACGACCGGTCGCCTCGCCCTGCGTGAGCATTTGCGCGCTGGATGATGACGATATCTGCACCGGCTGCCAGCGCAATGTGGATGAGATCACGCGCTGGAGCCGCATGGACAACGCCGAGCGCCGGGTGGTGCTGGGGTTGTGCCATGAGCGGGCGGTGGCGAGTGGGATGATGTGGATGACCCCTGGGAAATCCGGCGCCTGACAGCCGCCCTGTAGGAGCGAGCTTGCTCGCGAAAAACCCAAAAACACCGCGTATAGTCAGGTGCCCAGCGTCATCGTTAACGTTTTTCGCGAGCGAGCTCGCTCCTACAGGTTTTCTGCCCCATGTTTTTCCTGATCGCCTACATCAGCAGCGTCGTGCTGATCAACTTCGCCTTCTCCACCGCCCCACACCTGGACGTTATCTGGTCTGCCTGGGGCGGCCTGGTATTTATCCTGCGCGACATGGTGCAAACCCGCTTCGGCCATGGCGCAATCATCGCCATGTTGGCGGCGCTGGTGCTGTCCTATATCACCTCCGACCCGTCCATCGCCCTGGCCAGTGCCACGGCGTTTGCAGTGTCCGAGTGCATCGACTGGCTGGTGTTCAGCATCACCAAGCGCCCGCTGCATGACCGCCTGTGGATAAGTTCGGCGCTGAGCATTCCCCTCGATACCTTTATCTTTTTCGGCCTGATCGGCGCACTGACCCCGGCGGTGGCGGGCACGGCGTTGGTGTCCAAATTCGCCGGGGTCACCGTGGTCTGGCTGATCATGGCCTGGCGCATCCGCCGGCGGGCCGTCGCCAACTGAGGCCAATTTTTACAGTTCATGTAAAATGCCGGCCTTTCTCCCCCATGATCCGCTCCCCTGAGGACCTGAGATGACCCGAATCGGAACTCCATTGTCGCCAACCGCGACCCGCGTTTTGCTGTGTGGCTGCGGTGAGCTGGGCAAGGAAGTGGTAATCGAACTGCAGCGCCTGGGCGTTGAAGTGATTGCCGTGGATCGCTACGCCAACGCGCCGGCCATGCAGGTGGCGCACCGTAGCCATGTGATCAACATGCTCGACGGTGCCGCTTTGCGCGCTGTGATCGAGGCGGAAAAGCCGCACTTCATCGTGCCGGAAATCGAAGCCATTGCCACCGCGACATTGGTTGAGCTGGAGGCCGAAGGTTTCACCGTGATCCCCACCGCCCGCGCCACGTCGCTGACCATGAACCGTGAAGGCATCCGTCGCCTGGCCGCCGAAGAGCTGGACCTGCCGACCTCGCCATATCACTTCGCCGACACCTTCGAAGACTACAGCAAGGCCGTCCAGGACCTGGGCTTCCCGTGCGTGGTCAAGCCGGTGATGAGTTCGTCGGGCAAGGGCCAGAGCCTGTTGCGCAGCGCCGACGACGTGCAGAAAGCCTGGGATTACGCCCAAGAGGGCGGGCGTGCCGGCAAGGGTCGGGTGATCATCGAAGGTTTTATCGACTTCGACTACGAAATCACCCTGCTGACCGTGCGCCACATCGGCGGCACCACCTTCTGCGCGCCGGTGGGGCATCGCCAGGAGAAGGGCGATTATCAGGAATCCTGGCAGCCGCAGGCCATGAGCCCCATTGCCTTGGCGGAATCCGAGCGCGTTGCCAAGGCGGTAACCGAAGCCTTGGGCGGTCGTGGTCTGTTTGGTGTGGAATTGTTCATCAAGGGCGATCAGGTGTGGTTCAGCGAAGTGTCGCCGCGCCCCCATGACACTGGCCTGGTGACCCTGATTTCCCAGGACCTGTCGCAGTTCGCCTTGCACGCTCGCGCCATCCTCGGCCTGCCGATCCCGTTGATCCGTCAGTTTGGGCCTTCGGCGTCGGCGGTGATTCTGGTGGAAGGGCAGTCCACCCAGACCGCATTCGCTAACCTCGGCGCCGCGCTGAGCGAGCCGGATACAGCGTTGCGTCTGTTTGGCAAACCTGAAGTGAACGGCCAGCGCCGCATGGGCGTGGCACTGGCGCGGGATGAGTCGATTGAAGCGGCTCGGGCTAAAGCGACCCGTGCTTCCAAGGCTGTCGTTGTAGAACTCTAAGCCGCCACGCTCGTTCCCACGCTCTGCGTGGGAATGCAGTTAAGGACGCTCTGCGTCCCCAAGCGTGACGCAGAGCGTCACAAGAGGCGTTCCCACGCAGAGCGTGGGAACGAGCATGGGGTCAGGTGACCTTGTTCAAGTCATTATCCCGCGTCTCTTTCAGGCACAGCACCGCAATCAAACTCAGCAACGCTGCCGCCGACACATACCCCCCGACATAACTCAAACCACCCATCGCCACCAGCTTGGTCGCGAAGAAGGGTGCCGCCGATGCCCCCACGATCCCACCCAGGTTATACGCTGCCGAAGCGCCGGTATAACGCACACGCGTCGGGAACAATTCCGGCAGCAGGGCACCCATCGGTGCGAAGGTCACGCCCATCAAAAACAGCTCCAGCGCCAGAAACAGCGCCACAGCCCAGGTCGAGCCATGGGTCAGCAGCGGCTCCATGGTAAAGCCCGACAGAATCGCCAGGACCGCACCGACGATCAACACCGGCTTGCGCCCGTAGCGATCACTGGCCAGGGCGGCCAATGGCGTTGCCAGCCCCATGAACAACACCGCGAAACACAGCAGGGCGAGGAAGGTTTCACGGCTGTAGCCCAAGGTGGAAACACCGTAGCTCAACGAAAACGCCGTGGTGATATAGAACAGCGCATAGCACACCACCATCGACGCGGCGCCCAGCAGTACCGGCAGCCAATGCTGGCTGAACAGCTCCACCAGCGGCACTTTCACCGGTTTTTCCTTGGCCACGGCATTGGCGAATACCGGCGTCTCATGCAGCTTGAGGCGCGCATACAGGCCCACCATCACCAGCGCGGCACTGAGAATGAACGGAATGCGCCAGCCCCAGCTGCGGAATTGTTCGTCATTCAGGCTCATGGCCAAGATCAGGAACAAGCCGTTGGCCGCCAGGAAGCCAATCGACGGGCCCAGTTGCGGGAACATGCCGAACCAGGCGCGCTTGCCCTTGGGCGCGTTCTCGGTTGCCAGTAAGGCCGCACCGCCCCATTCCCCGCCCAGGCCCAAGCCTTGGCCGAAGCGCAAAACACACAAGAGAATCGGCGCCCAGGCGCCGATGCTGTCGTAGCCCGGCAGCAAGCCGATCAAGGTGGTACATACACCCATCAATAGCAGAGAAGCCACCAGGGTGGATTTACGGCCGATACGGTCGCCGAAGTGGCCGAACAACGCCGACCCCAACGGGCGGGCGATAAAGGCGATGCCGAAGGTCAGGAACGACGCCAGCATCTGCGCGGTGCCGGAGGTCTGGGGGAAGAACACCGGGCCGATCACCAAGGCGGCAGCCGTGGCGTAGATGTAGAAATCGTAGAACTCAATGGCGGTGCCGACGATGCTCGCCGTGGCGACGCGGGCGGTCGAGTTGGCTGGGGCGGCGCTCGCGGCCTCTTGGTAGGTGGTGCTCATGACGTTATCCCTGACGGTTATTGCGCGTTTGGACGCGGATTATTATTGGTCGAACACCCATGGATCAGGGCTGTGCGCGGGGCGGCTCGGGATGGGAGCAAACACCGGTCGGACATGGTAAGGCGGTGCCAGGACACGCTGGGTGCGGGTAGCACGCGGTCGGGCGGGGCTTGGGTAAGCCGCAGGGATTATAGGAAGGGGTTTGGAGAGACAACAAGTGACTTCTGTAGGAGCGAGCTTGCTCGCGAAAACGTCAACGATAACGCGTACTTTCTGAATAAACGCGGCGCCTACAGATTTCTCGCGAGCAAGCTCGCTCCCACAGAGGGCATTGGGGCAAGCCCCACATGGGGATGTGTGTGTCCAGATGCTTATGCAGCGACTGGCACGTAGCTGGTATGCCAGATCAACACCTTGCTCACCCGGTTGTCCTCGGTCTCGAGGATTTCCAGGCGATAGCGGCCGACTTTCAGGCACACCGCGCAATCGGGAATGGTCTCCAGCGCCTCGGTGACCAGGCCGTTGAGGGTCTTGGGACCGTCGCTGGGCAAGTGCCAGCCCAGGCTTTTGTTCAATTCACGGATCGAGGCGGCGCCGTCGATGATGTAGCGACCATCGGGCTGGGCTTCGATATGCGGGTTATCCACAGCCTGGTCGCTTTCGAACTCGCCGACGATCTCTTCCAGAATATCTTCCAGGGTGACAATGCCCAGCACTTCACCGTACTCGTCCACCACCATGCCCAGGCGCCGCTGCTGTTTGTGGAAGTTCAGCAGTTGCAGCTGCAACGGCGTGCTTTCCGGCACGAAGTAAGGTTCGTGGCAGGCGGCGAGCAGGGCCTCTTTGGTCAGGCTGGCGTCGGGCAGCAGGTGTTGGACCTGCCGGGTATTGAGCACGGCCTGCACCTGGTTGATGTCGCTGTGGAACACCGGCAAGCGGGTGCGTGGCGAGGTGCGCAACTGTTCGATGATGTCCTCTATCGGCTCATCCAGGTTGATACCGTCCACTTCACTGCGCGGCACCAGGATGTCATTGACCGTGATGTTGTCCAGGGCATGGATGCCGGGCAGGCCGGGCGTGCGGTCGGCGTCGTTGTCGGGCTCTGGGTCGTCGTCATGGTCGGGCAGGGGGGCGTCGCTGTTTTTGACCACGCCGGATTTGCGTGCAAACGGGCGCAATAACAGCAGGCTGACGCCATTGAGCAGCCAGGCCAGGGGGTAGAGGATTTTCAGCGGCACGCCCAGCAATGTATTGCCAAAGCCCAGCACTGCTTGCGGGTGACGGGTGGCCAGGGTACGGGGCAAGTAGTCGGCCAGCACCAGCAGCGCTGCACAGGAAATCAGCCAGCCCAGCCAGGGCCCGTTCTCTGCCCAGGCATAGATCGCCAGCAGGGTGCAAAGAATCACCACGGCGGCGCGGCACAGGCTGTTGCACAGGATCAGGCTATGGCGCGGGAAGCTCAGGCGCGCAGCCGCCTTGTCGCCCTGGCGTGTGCCTGGGCGCAGGGCCAGCAGGTGTTGTTGTGCAGCTTCGATGGCGGTAAACAGCGCCGCCCATAAAATCAGCAGGGCAATTACGGCGAGCATCGGCCCTAAGGGCAAGTTGTCCATGATCACTGCCCGTCAGATATGCAGGATGTATTCGCGAACCAGCTTGCTGCCGAAATAGGCCAGCATCAACAGGCAGAAACCGGCCAGGGTCCAGCGAATGGCTTTGTGCCCACGCCAGCCGAGGCGGTTGCGCCCCCACAGCAGCACGCTGAACACCACCCACGCCAGGCACGCCAGCAAGGTTTTATGCACCAGGTGCTGGGCAAACAGGTTTTCGACGAACAGCCAGCCGGAGATCAGCGACAGCGACAGCAGGGTCCAGCCGGCCCACAGGAACCCGAACAGCAGGCTTTCCATGGTTTGCAGGGGCGGGAAGTTCTTGATCAGCCCGGACGGGTGCTTGTGCTTGAGCTGGTGATCCTGCAGCAGCAGGAGCAGGGCCTGGAACACCGCGATGGTGAACATGCCGTAGGCGAGAATCGACAACAGGATGTGGGCGAGGATGCCCGGCTCCTCGTCGATCACCTGTACGGTGCCGGTGGGGGTGAACTGCGCCAGCAGCACCGTCAGCATTCCCAAGGGGAATAACAGCACCAGCAGGTTCTCCACTGGGATCCGGTAGCAGGCCAGCAGCGTCAGCGCGATGACGGCCGCGGCGATCAGGCTGGCGGCGCTGAAAAAGTCCAGGCCCAGGCCGACCGGGGTCATCAGGTGGGTGAACAGGCTGGCGGCATGGGCCAGCAGGGCCAGCACGCCAAGGCCGACGAGCAGACGTTTGTCCGCTTTGGCGCCTTGGGCCAGACGAGTGCCCTGGTAGAGGGTCGCAGCGGCATACAAAATGGCGGCGGCGAGGCTGGGTAGCAAACTGGGTGACAAAGGGAGCATAAATCCTGGTAGGCAAGCCCGAAAGGCGTTGAGTTTGGCACACACCTGCGTTGCACGAAAGACTCCCGGGCCAGACAGCGGGTGTGCATGGGCGCAGTCTTCGCTATAATCCGCGACCTGCCCACGCCGCAGGCTCGGCGAACGCTGTTTTCAATAGCGATTTCCCCCAGCCTGGGCCGCCATTACCTCGGTCTACCTGCATTTCGATGAGTAGGGCCTGAAAGGATCGCGCATGTTTGAAAACTTGACTGACCGTCTCTCGCAGACGCTGCGCCACGTTACCGGCAAGGCCAAGCTGACCGAGGACAATATTAAAGACACCCTGCGTGAAGTGCGCATGGCGTTGCTGGAAGCCGACGTGGCTTTGCCGGTGGTGAAGGACTTCGTCAACTCGGTCAAGGAACGTGCGGTCGGCACCGAAGTGTCCCGCAGCCTGACTCCGGGCCAGGCCTTTGTGAAGATCGTCCAGGCTGAGCTCGAAAGCCTGATGGGCGCGGCCAACGAAGACCTGAACCTCAGCGCCGTGCCGCCAGCCGTCGTGCTGATGGCGGGCCTGCAAGGTGCGGGTAAAACCACCACCGCAGGCAAACTGGCGCGCTTCCTTAAAGAGCGCAAGAAGAAATCCGTGATGGTGGTGTCGGCCGACGTATACCGTCCGGCGGCCATCAAGCAGTTGGAAATGCTCGCGGGCGAAGTGGGCGTGACCTTCTTCCCGTCCGACCTGAGCCAGAAGCCGGTCGACATCGCCAACGCCGCTATTAAAGAAGCCAAACTCAAGTTCATTGACGTGGTCATCGTCGATACCGCGGGTCGCCTGCACATCGACGAAGAGATGATGGGCGAGATCAAGGCGCTGCATGCCGCGATCAACCCGGTCGAGACCCTGTTCGTGGTCGACGCCATGACCGGCCAGGATGCGGCCAACACCGCCAAGGCCTTTGGTGACGCACTGCCGCTGACCGGCGTGATCCTCACCAAGGTCGACGGCGACGCCCGTGGCGGTGCTGCGCTGTCGGTACGTGCCATCACTGGCAAGCCGATCAAGTTCATCGGTATGGGCGAGAAGAGCGAAGCGCTCGAGCCGTTCCACCCTGAGCGTATCGCCTCGCGCATCCTCGGCATGGGTGACGTACTCAGCCTGATCGAGCAGGCCGAAGCCACGCTCGACAAGGACAAGGCCGACAAACTGGCCAAGAAGCTGAAGAAGGGCAAGGGCTTCGACCTCGAAGACTTCCGCGACCAGCTGCAACAGATGAAGAACATGGGCGGCCTCGGAGGCCTGATGGACAAGCTGCCCAACATCGGCGGTGTGAACCTGGCGCAAATGGGCAACGCCCAGGGCGCGGCAGAGAAGCAGTTCAAGCAGATGGAAGCCATCATCAACTCCATGACCCCGGCCGAGCGCCGCGACCCTGAGCTGATCAGCGGTTCGCGCAAGCGCCGGATCGCCATGGGTTCCGGCACCCAGGTGCAGGACATCGGTCGCTTGATCAAGCAGCACAAGCAGATGCAGAAGATGATGAAGAAATTCTCCGCCAAGGGCGGTATGGCCAAGATGATGCGCGGCATGGGCGGTATGTTGCCCGGCGGCGGCATGCCTAAAATGTAAAGTATTCGAGCGCAAGCCTTGCTTGCGCTCCGCCCCACAAGGATGTGGGATCTCCAGCAAACCCGCCGTTGGCGGGCGCTGACTCGCCGTTTTAACCGACGGCTCTATAGCAGATCTGAATGGCACGTTGATAGGCGCCAGAAAAAGACATTTGCAAAAGTCCGGATATTCCTTAGAATATGCGGCCTTTCGGGCACCTATGCCCGCTGTGCATTTAGATTTGCAGCACCGACTACAGGAACGATGTTCACATGCTAACAATCCGTCTTGCCCTTGGCGGCTCCAAAAAGCGCCCGTTTTACCACTTGACCGTAACCGACAGCCGCAACCCGCGTGACGGTTCGCACAAGGAACAGGTTGGTTTCTTCAACCCTGTTGCTCGTGGTCAAGAAGTTCGTCTGTCCGTGAACCAAGAGCGCGTAGCCTACTGGCTGAGCGTTGGCGCACAGCCATCCGAGCGCGTTGCAAAACTGTTGAAGGACTCGGCTAAGGCCGCAGCCTGAGCAATATGAACGCGACGCCAGCTGTTGCTGATGATTTGATCGTTATCGGCAAGATTTACTCTGTTCATGGCGTTCGCGGCGAAGTGAAGGTGTATTCCTTTACTGATCCGACTGAAAACCTGTTGCAGTACAAGACCTGGACGCTCAAGCGCGAGGGTAGTGTGAAGCAGGTTGAGCTGGTCAGTGGACGCGGGAGCGACAAGTTCCTGGTCGCAAAGCTCAAGGGTCTTGATGACCGTGAAGAAGCTCGTCTTCTGGCCGGTTATGAGATCTGCGTGCCGCGCAACCTGTTCCCTGAATTGACCGACGGCGAGTACTACTGGTACCAGCTGGAAGGTCTGAAGGTTATTGATCAACTCGGGCAATTGCTGGGGAAAATCGATCATCTTCTGGAAACCGGCGCCAATGATGTAATGGTGGTCAAGCCTTGCGCTGGCAGCCTGGATGACCGTGAACGCCTGTTGCCCTATACCGAGCAATGCGTGTTGGCCGTCGACCTGGCAGCGGGCGAGATGAAGGTGGAATGGGACGCGGACTTCTAAGCGTGGCTAATTTGCGCATTGAAGTGATCAGTTTGTTTCCCGAGATGTTTTCCGCCATCAGCGAGTACGGCATCACCAGTCGGGCGGTGAAACAGGGGCTGTTGCAGCTCACCTGTTGGAACCCGCGAGACTACACGACGGATCGACATCACACTGTGGACGATCGCCCATTTGGCGGTGGCCCGGGCATGGTGATGAAGATCAAGCCCCTGGAAGATGCGTTGGTTCAGGCCAAGGCAGCCGCCGGGGAGAAGGCGAAGGTAATTTACCTGTCCCCTCAAGGCCGTCAGCTGAAACAGGCGGCGGTACGCGAACTGGCGAATGAGGAAAGTTTGATCCTGATTGCCGGTCGCTATGAAGGCATTGACGAGCGTTTTATTGAAGCTCATGTCGATGAAGAGTGGTCGATTGGGGACTATGTCCTGTCTGGCGGCGAGCTGCCGGCGATGGTCCTGATAGATGCGGTTACACGACTGCTGCCCGGAGCTTTAGGGCATGCGGACTCCGCGGAGGAAGATTCCTTCACGGATGGTTTGCTGGATTGCCCGCACTACACCCGTCCGGAGGTGTATGTGGATCAGCGTGTTCCCGACGTATTGCTAAGTGGCAATCACGCACACATCCGGCGTTGGCGTTTACAGCAGTCCCTTGGTCGGACCTATGAACGACGCGCCGATCTTCTGGAAAGCCGCTCGCTTTCTGGAGAAGAGAAGAAGCTGCTCGAGGAATACATCCTCGCGCGGGACGATAGTTAACAACGTATCGATGGTAGGTCCATTGACTTACCTTAGGAGCACAGCATGACTAACAAAATCATCCTTGCACTCGAAGCAGAGCAGATGACCAAAGAGATCCCTACCTTTGCCCCGGGCGACACTATTGTCGTTCAGGTGAAAGTGAAGGAAGGCGACCGTTCGCGTCTGCAAGCGTTCGAAGGCGTGGTAATCGCCAAGCGTAACCGTGGTGTGAACAGTGCTTTCACTGTTCGTAAAATCTCCAACGGTGTTGGCGTAGAGCGTACTTTCCAGACCTACAGCCCGCAAATCGACAGCATGGCCGTTAAGCGTCGCGGTGACGTACGTAAAGCCAAGCTGTACTACCTGCGTGACCTGTCCGGTAAAGCAGCTCGCATCAAGGAAAAACTGGCTTAAGTCCAGCTTCCCGATGCAGAAAAAAGCAGCCTACGGGCTGCTTTTTTGTGCCTGAAATTTGCCTATCTGTTGGTATTGACCCATGACCACCCGCCTCGAAGAAATCCAGCGTCGCACCGACCTGTCCGTTACCCACGTGACCAAGGCCGTGTTCCCGCCCACCACCAACCACCACAACACCCTGTTCGGCGGCACCGCCTTGGCATGGATGGACGAAGTGTCATTCATCACTGCCACGCGTTTCTGCCGCTTGCCCCTGGTGACGGTCTCCACCGACCGTATCGACTTCAACCACGCGATCCCGGCCGGCTCTATCGTTGAGCTGATCGGTCGGGTGATCAAAGTCGGCAACACCAGCCTCAAGGTCGAAGTGGAGGTGTTCGTTGAGAGCATGAGCGCTGATGGCCGTGAAAAGGCGATCCAGGGCGTGTTCAGCTTCGTCGCGATTGACGCAGATAAACGCCCTGTCCCGGTACTGCCTGGCTTTGTTGACTGATTACTCGGCGGTGCTGGCCTGCGGTTGAATCACCGCCAGCAAGGTCCAGCCCGCTACAGGCTTCAAGTTACTCTCGGGCGAGACCACGTGCACCCAGCCGCTGGTGTCCCGGGCAAACAGCAAGGTGGCGCGCTCCCCGTGCAACGCCTGGTATTGCTCCCAGCCAAAGCCGTCGGTGAGGCTAGTGCTGTACAACTCGGCGCCTTGGCCCAGCAGGCTGGCCAATTTGGTGTAGCTCAAGGGTTGGCTGCCCAGCAAGTGGCCACGGTGTTCATGGCTGGCCTTGTGCTTGTCGGTGCGGCGGCTTTCTTGGCTGCTGGCCAGGGCGAACAGGCGATGGCCGAAGTCATGGCGAAAACGCATGGTGGCCAAGGCATTTAGTTCGCCAGAAGGCGAGAGCGCAAGCAGATGCCCCAGGCCGACCAGGTCCAGATGGGACTCGGCATGCTGGGAGGCCGGGTTGCCGAAGTACGTAGGCAAGCCTTCCATACGACTGGCGCGGATGTTTTCCCAGCTTGAGTCGGTCAGCAGTACGCGGCTGCCCAACTGCTGCAACGCCTTGCCGAGTGCCCGCGCTGGGCCGTTCGCACCTACGATCAGGAAGCCGCTGGGCGCCGGCTCAGCGACTTTCAGCAGGCGGGCCAAGGGGCGCGCCGTGGCGCTTTGCAGCACCACGGTGCCGATGATCACCGCGAAGGTCAGCGGCACCAGCAACAACGCACCTTCGTGGCCGGCCTCATCCAGGCGGATCGCAAAGATCGCTGACACCGCCGCCGCCACGATCCCCCGTGGGGCGATCCAGGCCAGCAGCGCACGCTCGCGCCAGTTCAGCCCGGAGCCAAAGGTCGAAAGCGCCACGTTCAGCGGGCGTGCAATAAATTGGATGATCAACAGCAGGATCAACACGAACGGCCCCAGGGCGATCATGGCGTTCAGGTCCAGGCGTGCCGCCAGCAGGATAAATAGCCCGGAAATCAGCAACACACTGAGGTTTTCCTTGAAGTGCAGGATGTGCCGTACATCCACGCCTTTCATGTTCGCCATCCACATGCCCATCAGCGTGACCGCCAGCAGGCCGGACTCATGCATCACCTGGTTGGAGGCGATGAAGATGCCCAGCACGCCCGCCAGTGTCGCCAGGTTATGCAGGTATTCCGGCAACCACTGGCGGCGCATGATCTGCCCCAGTACCCAGCCACCGGCGATGCCGAACAGGCTGCCGCAAAGGATAACGCCGCCGAAGGTCAGCAGGCTGTGGCTCAAGCCGTCGCCTGATGCGCTGGCGATGATGAAGCTATACACCACTACCGCCAGCAGCGCGCCAATAGGGTCGATGACGATGCCTTCCCAACGCAGGATATTGGCGATGGAGGCTTTAGGGCGCACCACGCGCAGCATGGGCACAATCACCGTCGGGCCGGTGACCAGTGTCAGCGTGCCGAACAGCAGCGCCAGCATCCAGTCAAAACCCAGCAGCCAGTGGGTGGCCAGGGTGATCACTGCCCAGGTCGAGAGTGCCCCGACGGTGACCAGCCGGTGGACGACGCTGCCGATTTCCTTCCATTCCGACAGGTGCAGGGTCAGGCTGCCCTCAAACAGGATCAGCGCCACGGCCAACGACACCAATGGCATCAACAGAGGGCCGAACATTTCCTGCGGGTCGAGCCATCCGAGTATCGGCCCTGCCAGAATCCCGCTCAGCAGAAGAAACAGAATCGCTGGCAGTTTCAGGCGCCAGGCCAGCCACTGGCAGCCGAGTGCGGCCACGCCAATACCGCCAAAAGCCAACAAAATCTGTTGTTCGTTCATTAAAGCTTCCTGTTCCTTGAATTAGCGGGCTATGAAAGACTAATGGCTCTTGCCACAGTTCACTAAATAATTCGCGTATTGCCTTGTGCTGCGTTGCTTGAGTGCCCATGCCTGCCATTGACCATCCCCTGATCGACCGCTTCCTCGACGCCCTCTGGTTAGAAAAAGGCCTGTCGGACAACACACGCCAGGCGTACCGCAGCGACCTGGCGCTGTTCAACGGCTGGCTGCAGGAAAAAAACCTTGAACTGATCAATGCCGGGCGCGAGCTGATCCTCGATCACCTGGCCTGGCGCCTGGAACAGAACTACAAACCGCGCTCTACTGCGCGATTCCTCTCCGGTGTGCGTGGCTTTTATCGCTATCTGTTGCGGGAAAAACTCATCGCGACCGATCCAACTCTACAAGTCGATATGCCGCAATTAGGTAGGCCTCTTCCTAAGTCTTTGTCGGAAACCGATGTGGAGGCCCTGTTGGCCGCGCCGGATCTCAGTGAAGCCATCGGCCAACGCGACCGCGCCATGCTGGAAGTGCTCTACGCCTGCGGCTTGCGCGTCACCGAACTGATCAGCCTGACCCTGGAGCAGGTCAACCTGCGCCAGGGCGTATTGCGCGTGATGGGCAAGGGCAGCAAGGAGCGGCTGGTGCCCATGGGCGAGGAGGCGATTGTGTGGGTCGAGCGGTACATGCGCGATGCGCGCCACGAACTGCTCGGTGGGCGCCCCAGCGACGTGCTGTTTCCCAGCCTGCGCGGCGAGCAGATGACCCGCCAGACCTTCTGGCACCGCATCAAGCACCAGGCCAAAGTGGCCGGGATCGGCAAGGCGCTGTCGCCCCACACCCTGCGCCATGCGTTCGCCACCCACTTGCTCAACCACGGCGCGGATTTGCGCGTGGTGCAAATGCTGCTGGGGCACAGCGACTTATCCACAACCCAGATCTACACCCATGTGGCACGCGCACGTTTGCAGGACATGCACGCCAAGCATCACCCTCGCGGATAAAACCGTCAGAAATGGCCCATTTTACCTGTCGCGGGCTGCCCTCCCGCCCAACTGTGGTAGGCTTTGCCGGTTCGCAAAGGGGACGGCATCCATTGTGGTCCAGATCAGTATTCTGCTCCCGTCCCTGCCTCTGCCTTCAGGAGTTCCCATGCGCTTGACCCAGATTATTGCCGCCGCAGCCATTGCGTTGGTTTCCACCTTTGCGCTCGCCGATGATGCGGCCGAGCAGACCATCCGCAAGAGCCTGGCCAATCTGGCGCTCGACACGCCTATCGAAAGCATCAGCGCCAGCCCCATGGCCGGCCTGTATGAAGTCAAGCTCAAGGGCAGCCGTGTGCTGTACGCCAGTGCCGATGGCCAGTACATCGTCCAGGGCTACCTGTTCCAGCTCAAGGACGGCAAGCCGGTCAACCTGACCGAGAAGGCCGAGCGCCTGGGCGTGTCCAAGCTGATCAACGGCATTCCGGTGGCTGAAACCGTGGTTTACCCCGCCATTGGCGAAACCAAGACCCACATCACCGTGTTCACCGACACCACGTGCCCGTACTGCCACAAGCTGCACGCTGAAATCCCGGCGCTGAACAAGCTGGGCGTGGAAGTGCGCTACGTTGCCTTCCCGCGCCAGGGCCTGGGTTCGCCGGGTGACGAGCAGTTGCAGGCAGTGTGGTGCTCGGCCGACAAGAAAGCGGCCATGGACAAGATGGTCGATGGCAAGGAAATCAAGTCGGCCAAATGCGCCAACCCGGTTTCCAAGCAGTTCGCCCTGGGCCAGTCCATTGGTGTAAACGGTACACCGGCCATCGTTTTGGCCGACGGCCAGGTGATTCCGGGCTACCAGCCGGCGCCGCAAGTTGCCAAACTGGCACTGGGTGCCAAGTAAGCATTTATCGTTGAGCCTTTGACGATCATGGCCCGCCGAACCGTCGGCGGGTCATTAATTGAGAGCCGCAGTTGTGCGGCTGTTTTCACGGCCGACCTAGCGTCGGCCGTTTCATGGGGAGTTCTTCAGTGAAACCGGTCAAAGTAGGCATCTGTGGGTTAGGGACCGTCGGTGGCGGTACCTTCAACGTACTTCAGCGTAACGCTGAAGAAATTTCCCGCCGCGCAGGTCGCGGGATTGAAGTGGCGCAGATTGCCACGCGTTCGCCAAAGCCTCAGTTCGAAACGACCGGTATTGCGATTACCAACGATGTGTTCGCCGTGGCCACCAACCCTGAGATCGATATCGTTATCGAGCTGGTAGGCGGCTACACCGTGGCCCGCGAGCTGGTGCTCAAGGCCATCGAGAACGGTAAGCACGTGGTCACCGCCAACAAGGCGCTGATCGCCGTGCACGGCAACGAGATTTTCGCCAAGGCTCGCGAGAAGGGCGTGATCGTGGCGTTCGAAGCCGCGGTGGCCGGTGGTATCCCGGTGATCAAGGCGATCCGTGAAGGCCTGTCCGCCAACCGCATCAACTGGGTGGCCGGCATCATCAACGGCACCGGTAACTTCATCCTCACCGAAATGCGCGAGAAGGGCCGTACCTTCGAAGACGTGCTGGCCGAAGCCCAGGCCCTGGGTTACGCAGAAGCCGACCCGACCTTCGACGTGGAAGGCATCGACGCGGCCCACAAGCTGACCATCCTGGCCTCCATCGCCTTTGGTATCCCGCTGCAGTTCGACAAGGCCTACACCGAAGGCATCACCAAGCTGACCACCGCCGACGTCAACTACGCCGAAGCCCTGGGCTACCGTATCAAGCACCTGGGCGTGGCGCGCAGCACCGCGTCGGGCATCGAATTGCGTGTGCACCCGACGCTGATCCCGGCCGACCGCCTGATCGCCAACGTCAATGGCGTGATGAACGCGGTGATGGTCAACGGCGACGCCGCCGGTTCCACCCTGTTCTACGGCGCCGGTGCCGGCATGGAGCCGACGGCTTCGTCGGTGATCGCAGACCTGGTGGACGTGGTTCGCGCCATGACCAGCGACCCGGAAAACCGCGTGCCGCACCTGGCCTTCCAGCCGGATTCGCTGTCGGCCCACCCGATCCTGCCGATCGAAGCCTGTGAAAGTGCCTACTACCTGCGCATCCAGGCCCAGGACCATCCAGGCGTGTTGGCCCAGGTGGCCAGCATCCTGTCGGAGCGCGGTATCAACATCGAGTCGATCATGCAGAAGGAAGTCGAGGAGCAAAACGGCCAGGTGCCGATGATCCTGCTGACCCACCGCGTGCTCGAACAGCACATCAACGATGCCATCCATGCCCTGGAAGCCTTGCAAGGCGTAGTGGGTCCGGTGGTGCGGATTCGCGTCGAACACTTGAACTAACCGATTTGTTCCAGGGGCCCCGTCCATTCGGCGGCCCCTGTTCGAGAATGTTTTAGAGGAGCCAGTCATGCGTTATATCAGCACCCGCGGCCAGGCACCGGCCCTGAATTTCGAAGACGTTCTGCTGGCAGGCCTTGCCACCGACGGCGGCCTGTATGTGCCGGAAAACCTGCCACGCTTCACCCAGGAAGAAATCGCCTCCTGGGCCGGCCTGCCGTATCACGAGCTGGCCTTCCGAGTGATGCGCCCGTTCGTGACCGGCAGCATTCCGGATGCGGACTTCAAAAAGATTCTGGAAGAAACCTATGGCGTGTTTTCCCACAACGCCATCGCGCCCCTGCGCCAACTGAACGGCAATGAGTGGGTGCTGGAGCTGTTCCACGGCCCGACCCTGGCGTTCAAGGACTTCGCCCTGCAACTGCTGGGTCGCCTGCTCGACTACGTGCTGGAAAAACGCGGCGAGCGCGTGGTGATCATCGGCGCCACCTCCGGCGATACCGGCTCGGCGGCCATCGAAGGGTGCAAGCACTGCGAAAACGTCGACATCTTCATCCTGCACCCGCACAAGCGTGTTTCCGAAGTGCAGCGTCGCCAGATGACCACCATCTTCGGCGAGAACATCCACAACATCGCCATCGAAGGCAACTTCGATGACTGCCAGGAAATGGTCAAGAACAGCTTCGCTGACCAGAGCTTCCTCAAGGGCACGCGCCTGGTGGCGGTGAACTCGATCAACTGGGCGCGGATCATGGCCCAGATCGTCTACTACTTCCACGCCTCGCTGCAGTTGGGGGGCCCGGCGCGTTCGGTGTCGTTCTCGGTGCCGACCGGCAACTTCGGCGACATTTTTGCCGGTTACCTGGCGCGCAACATGGGCCTGCCGATCAACCAGTTGATCGTCGCCACCAACCGCAACGACATCCTGCATCGCTTCATGAGCGGCAACCAGTACGTGAAGGAAACCCTGCACGCCACGCTGTCGCCGTCCATGGACATCATGGTGTCGTCGAACTTCGAACGCCTGCTGTTCGACATGCACGGTCGCAACGGCGCAGCCTTGGCCGAGTTGATGAACAGCTTCAAGCGAGGTGGCGGCTTCAGCGTCGAACAAGAGCGCTGGACCGAAACCCGCAAGCTGTTCGATTCCCTGGCCGTGGACGACGCGCAGACCTGCGAAACCATCGCGCAAGTCTATGCCGAGACCGGCGAAGTGCTTGACCCGCACACGGCCATCGGCGTGAAAGCCGCCCGCGAGTGCCGCCGCAGCCTGGATATTCCAATGGTGATCCTCGGTACCGCGCACCCGGTCAAGTTCCCGGAAGCGGTGGAGAAGGCCGGCATTGGCAAGGCGCTGGAACTGCCGGAACATTTGACCGACCTGTTCGAGCGTGAAGAACGCTGCACCGTGTTGGCCAACGACCTGAAGGCGGTGCAGGCGTTCGTCAGCCAGCATGGCAATCGGGGCAAGCCGCTCTGATCGACAGGGCTGCCTGACGGCCGAGGGGCATCTTTGTGCTGCCCCACATTCAAGCTGATTTCATCCACCCAAGACATGGTGGGGCAACAGTCAGCTTTTTTTGCAGTCGGCCAAGCCCGTCCTCGTGACGGGCTTTTTCATTCTGGCGAGCCATACTTGCCCATTCGCCCAATCAAGGAAACCCAACCGGTGCAGGTGTTGATCCAATGGACGTTGAAGCTGGTGTGCCTGTTGTGGCTCACCCAGGTACCCATGAGCCTGGCCGCCGTCAGCCTGCCGTTCAAACTGGTGCCGGCGTTTATCGCGCTTGAACCTATGCCCCTGGCGCCGACCGAGCAGCAGTGGTTGGCGGCGCATCGGACGTTGAAGGTGGGCATTTCGATAGATGACTACCAGCCGATCGACATCACCCGCGACCGCAATCGCTACCAGGGCATCAGCGCCGATTACTTGAGCCTGGTCGGCGCGCGGCTGGGCGTGCCCATGCAAGTGCTGGGCTTCTCCGAGCGCGCCCAGGCGGTTGAAGCGCTGCGCAACGGCACCATCGATATTCTCACCAGTGCCAATGGCTACGAGCGAGATGTGCCCGGCCTGCAGTTCACCCCGGACTACATGCCCGACCGTTCAGTGGTGGTGCTGCGCCGCGATGATACCCAAGGCGACGACCTGGCCGGCAAGAAGCTGGTGTTACTCGACGGCTACGCCAACGTGCAGAAGGTTCACGCCGCCTACCCCGACAGCCACATCATGCTCGCGCCCAACCTCTACAGCGGCCTCGAAGCCTTGAAGCAGGGCGACGTCGATGCGTTTATCGGCAATGAAGTGATTGTGCGCGCCTATAAATCGCTGCGGCCTTACCTGGGGTTGCAGATCAAGGAGCAAAGCCGGCTGGCGCCCATCGGTTTTGCCTTTGCCACCCGCCAGGCCGATCCGTTGCTGGGGGCCATGATGAACCGCGCGCTGGCAAGCCTCGACGAGTCGGTGCAGCGCGAAATCCTCGCACGCTGGACCACCGGTCTGGGCGTCGGTATCAGTGGTGAGCGCATTGCGTTGTCGGCGTCTGAGCAGGCCTGGGTGCGCGAGCATCCCCATGTCGTGGTGGTGGCCCAGCAAATGTCGCCTTATATCTTCAGGGACAAGGACGGCCACTGGGTTGGCTTGAATGTCGACCTGTTGAATCGCATCTCGCGCATGACCGGTTTGCAGTTTATCTATGAAGAGGTGGGTTCTACCGCACAAACCCTGGAATGGCTGGAAACCGGCCGGGCGCAGATGAACACCACCCTGGCAGTGAATCAGGAGCGCAGTGCGCTGCTCAACTTCAGCCATGATTTTGGCGGGTCCGGCTGGGTGTTTATCGAACGTGCCGATGCCGCGCCCCTGATGGGCTTGAATCAGTTGGACGGCAAGGTGCTGGCGTTGCCGGCGCGCCACGTCATGGAGAGCCAGATTCGCCATGACCATCCGCGCATCAAGTTGCGCCTGGTAGACAATTACACCCAGGCCCGTGAGCTGGTAAGACGGGGCGAGGCCGCCGCCACCCTACAGACTGAAGTGGAAGTGCAGAGTTACGCGCAGGAAGGCTTGCGTATGGGCCGCAGTGTCGACGGCCAGTGGTCGTCCAACTGCCTGTCGGTGCGCAAGGACCAGCCTGAATTGCTGAACATTCTGAACAAAGCCCTGGAGGCGTTGCCGGTGGCTGAGTTGAGTGCCCTGCGCCTGCGTTGGATCGGTGCCGTGGTGATCCCGCCGCCCGTCTGGCAGCGTGTA
The DNA here is from genome assembly GCF_002591235.1 of Pseudomonas sp. FDAARGOS_380. Taxonomy (NCBI): domain Bacteria; kingdom Pseudomonadati; phylum Pseudomonadota; class Gammaproteobacteria; order Pseudomonadales; family Pseudomonadaceae; genus Pseudomonas; species Pseudomonas sp. FDAARGOS_380. The sequence continues at coordinate 3,178,571 of NZ_CP023969.1, forward strand.
CCGCCCTGGGCCTATTGGACGATGGCCACGGCGCTGCTGTTTGTGTTGGTGTCGTTTGTGTGGAACAGCCGGCTCAAGCGCCAGATTCGCCAACGGCTGGAGGCCGAGCAACGGCTCAATGACCAGCTGGCGTTCAAGCGCGCGTTGCTCGACGGTATGCCAAACCCGCTGTTCGTCCGCGACCTGGACGGGCGCCTGGTAACCTGCAACAAAAGTTATGAACAGCAACTGGCGACCCGGCTGGAACTTATCCAGGGCCTGACGCTGATGGAAAGCAAGGTGGTGCCCGACGCCACAGCGGCGCGCCTGCACGAAGGCCACATGGAGCAATTGGCCACGCAGCAGCCGTTGTTTGTCGACCGGCAATTGGAGCTCAATGGCGGCACTTATCACGTCTATCAGTGGACCGTGCCCTTTTTCGACGCCGAGGGCCGCTTGCAGGGGTTGTTGGGCGGCTGGATCGATATTAACGAACGCAAAGACCTGGAGCGCCAGTTGATGGACGCCCGCCAGGCCGCCGATGAAGCGAACTACGCCAAAAGTGCATTTCTCTCCGCCTTGAGCCATGAGATTCGCACCCCCATGACCGCCATCATTGGCTTGCTCGAACTGGAGCAAGAGCGTTGCCTGGCAAGCGGCCAACCGGTTTCCGAGGCGCTGCAAGTGGCCCATCGTTCGGCGCGCGAGCTGATTGCGCTGATGGGCGACAGCCTGGACTTGGCCAAGATCGAGGCCGGTCACCTGCAACTGGCGCCACAGACCACTGAGCTCAAGAGTTTTTTCGAGGGTATCCAGAGCCTGTTCGAAGCCACCGCGCAACAGAAGGGCCTGCATCTGACCCTGGCGTTTGATCCGGCTGCTCAGGGCTATTACTGGTTCGACCCGCTGCGGTTACGCCAGGTGATGCACAACCTGTTGGGCAATGCGCTCAAATTCACCGAGCGGGGCGGGGTTCACCTCAGCGTGACCTGCCAGCGGGATGAGCGCGATACCGAATACCTGCACCTGTGCGTCAAGGACAGCGGCCCGGGCATCAGCGCCGAGCAACAGCCGCGGGTATTCAAGCCGTTTACCCAGGTAAGCGCCTTGACCGCCGCGCAACACGGCGGCACCGGGCTGGGCCTGAGTATCTGCAAGCAACTGGTGGAATTGATGGGCGGGAGCATTCACCTCGACAGTGTGGTGGGCGAGGGGACGGTGGTGTGCATTGACCTGCGCCTGGATCGGATCAGCACCGACGATGTGCCGGCAACGCCTGCCGCGACGTTGTCATCGACGGGGCGTAGCCTGTCGGTGCTGGTGGTGGACGATTTGGCGGCCAACCGCCTGGTGCTGGCGCAGCAGTTGCAGTTCCTCGGTCACCAGGTGGTCGCCCTGGAGTCAGCCGAGGCCGCGCTGCAACGCTGGCGTGAGCAGCGTTTTGACGTGTTGGTCACCGATTGCCAGATGCCCGGCATGTCCGGTTATGCCCTGAGTGCGGCGATCCGGCGCCTGGAAGCAGAGGAGCAACGGCCCCGGAGTGCGCTGGTGGGTTGCACCGCCAACGCCATGAAAGATGAACAACGCCGCTGCGAGGACGCTGGTATGGACGAACTGCTGGTCAAGCCCGTGACCTTGGAACACTGGACCCAAGTGCTGGCCCGCGTGGCGCCCCAGCGTTCGTTCGATATCCAGGCCCTGCGTACCATGACCCAGGCCGACGGGCCGGTGCTGCAGAGCATGTTGCAGGAACTGGCCAAAAGCCTGGACCACGAACACGAGGTATTGGCGGGCGCCCTGGCCGAGCGTGACATGGCGCGCTTGAATGCGTCGCTGCACCGGCTCAAGGGCATTTGCTCGCTGGTGGATGCACTGCCACTCGCCAAGGCCTGCGTCGCCCTTGAGCAGTGCGCCCGTGAGCAGCGCGGCGCCGAGCTTGAAGCACCCTGGTTGCGCTTGTCCGAGGTGCTCAAGGCGTTTCGTCGAGACCTGCAACCCTATCTGGATGCCTGACACCCTAATGCCGGTCAGCTAAGCGAGCGCGATGCTCAAGGCAACGAAGATTCCCTGTGGGAGCTGGCTCCCGTGACGGCCCTGCAGCCGACGCTGATCTAACTGACGCGCCGAGATCTGAATGTGGGAGCTGGCTTGCCTGCGATGACGACCGGATAGCTGACATCCATCTACCTGGCACCCCGCGATCAACCTGTGGGAGCGGGCTTGCTCGCGAAGGCGGCCTGACAGTCAACACAGTTGGACCGGGTATATATCCGTTATTTAGGTAACGGCCACTTAGGGTTCCGCCCTGACGGCGGCTCACTTTTGAAAAGCGCAAAAGTAAGCAAAACGCTCTTGCCCCACCACTCGGCACCTCGCTTAGGCTCGGTGTGCCCGTAATCCGCCAGTGATTTGGGGGGCCGCCGCCACGCGCCATCCATGGCGCGGGGCGGCTAAACCGGCATCCCTGCCGGTTTACCCCCCAAATCCCTGTCGAATTCCGGCCAGCGTGGTTTAACGGGGCGCTTAAGATCAAGATCAAAAGCAGATCAAGAGCAGATCAAGAGCGGCTCGCTTCGCATCGTGGTTACCGTCTGCTGCTACAGCCCACAAAGTTGTGTAGATACCTATGCTGCGATAGCGGTAGTGCAGTAACAGATGTAGCGACTCACACACCGCCTTCGCAGGCAAGCCAGCTCCCACAGGGGATCTGCCCCTCCCACATTTAAGGACGCTTTTAGGACACGTCCTATGGGGCACACCGCAGCATATGACTACTGTGCAGGACTTTCCCTGTATCGACACCCTTAGCCATGCGATCCCTGAACGTCCTGATCCTCGAAGACAACCCGTTTCAACTGATGGCCCTGCACCAGATGCTCAATGCTAACGGCGTGTTCAATGTACGCGCCGCGGAAACGGTCGAAACCGCCCGCCAGTCCCTGGACAGCAAAGGCCCGGTGGACATCGCCATCTGCGATCTGTACCTGGAGCAGGGCGATGGCCTGGCGTTGATCCGTGAGTTGGCCGAGCGCCGTCTGGCCCAGGTGTTGATCCTGCTCAGCAACGCCGAGCCCGACGTGCTGGAAGGCGTGGCGAACATGGCTCGGCAATTGGGGCTCAAGGTCTTGGCGTGCTTGCCCAAGCCGGCCTCGGCCAAGCTGATCGGGCAGGTGCTGAGCGACTGTCAGGAGCACTTGCGCCCGGGGCCACCGGTGCTGTCCTGGGAGCGCGTGCGCCAACTGTTGGGCTTGAGCGAGCAGGAACAACTGCCGCCCTCGGCGGATGTCAGCCAGGCCACTATCGCGGCGTGTGGCAGGGTCTGGTACCAGCCCATCGTCAGTCAGGCCGGGGTGTTGCAAGGGGTGGAGGCGCTGGCGCGTTGGCAGTTGCAGGACGGTGAGCTGTTGCTGCCTGACGAGTTCCTGCCGGTGCTGGAGTTTGCCGGCATGGAAGAGGCGTTTACCTGGCATGTGCTGGAGCAGGCGCTTGGCCTGGCGAACCAGGTGATGGGCGAAAGCGGCCAGGTGCTGCCGGTAGCGGTGAACATCCCCGGGCGCATGCTGGAGCGCGAGCACTTCCCCCAAGTACTGCAAGGTTTGCTGCAACTGCACGGCGTGCCCGCCCATAGCCTGACCCTGGAACTGGTGGAAACCTCGACGCTGAAAACCGACAGCGCCCATGTCACCGGGTTGCTGCGCTTGCGCATGTTGGGTTGCCAGTTGTCCATCGGCGACTTCGGCATGGGCGGCACCAGCCTGCAGCATTTGCTGGAGCTACCTTTTACCGAACTGAAAATCCCCCCGGCGTTTGCCTGTGGGATGGCCAATGATGACCGCAAGGCCGCGGTGGTGGCGGGCGCCATGAGCATGGCGGCGCGTCTGGACGTCGCCGTGGTGGTCACCGGTGTGGAAACCGCCGCCGACTATCACGCCGTGGGCGAACTGGGCGCGGCGTGGCTGCAAGGCTGCTTTATCGCCCGGCCGATGGAGGCCGAGGCGCTCAAGCAATGGATCGCGTTCCAGGCTAGGCCAGCCCGTGTTCCTGCACGTAAATAAACAGGGCGGCATCGTTGACCAGCCCGAGCTTGCGCATGGCGCTGACTTTTTGCGCGCTGACGGTCTGCTTGCTACGGTGCAGGTGCGCGGCGATCTCGCCCACCGTCATGCCACTGGCCAACAGGCGAATCACCTCCAGCTCCCGGGGTGACAGGTGTTCCTGGGAATGCAGGCGATCAGCGCCGACTTCCCCGGCCAGGCTCAGCGCCTGGCGGATGGTCTGGGCCACGTAGGTGCGTTGCTGGCGCACCTGGCGGATCGCCTGGGGCAGCTCATCGGCGAGGCTGGCCTTGCTCAGCAAACCCATCACACCCAATGCCAGGATGGAATGAAACAAGCCGGCATTGTTGAGCATGGTCACCACCACAATGGGCAGGTGCGGATAGTGCCGGCGCAGTTGCTCGATCAAGCGCAGCCCGTCGGCCTGGGGCTCGACGGGCATCATGAAGTCGGTCACCACCACATCGCAGGCACAGTGTTGCAACACTGCACTGAGGGCCTGAGGGGAATTGGCCTCACCGACGATGCTGATCTGCGGGTCCCGTTCGAGCACGGCGCGCAGGCCGATCAGGAAAATCGGGTGATCGTCGGCAATCACGATACGCAAAGGCGGTTCAGACGCAGCTCTCAAGTCAGGCTCCCAGGATAATCCAGGGATTCTAGCCTGTGCGCCGTTGTTTTTTCTCTGTCATCTTTTCCGTGCATGCTCGTTTTCCTCAAGCAGTGGATTACACAAAAGGTAGAACTTTCTGCTTTGAGCACGGGTCACTTGAATGTCAGCCTCTTCGTGACATTTTTGTTTTTCGAACCTTTTTCGAATGATTGAGTGGTGATCGAGATGGAAAGTATCAACCTATTGCTCAGCCAAGCACTGAGCCCTTATCAGGTTACGCTGACCTCTGCCGGTATGCGCGACGACTGCCTGGTAACCGTGAAGAACCCCGGTGGCGCCATCGTGGTTGAACGTGAAGTCGATCGTGCGCAATTGAGCGACAAGCGCGCGCTGGTGGATGTGGTGGATTGCCTGCTTCGCGACCTGAAAATCGCCGAAGGGCGCCTGGAACCTTCAGTCATCGCTGCCTTGCGCAACGCCTCCCAGACCCGTGGCGGCGCACTGGCATGAAACATTATTTTTCTTCGGAACCTTCCTACAAGGTGTTCAGTCAGAGTTTGTAACAGCAAGAGCAGGCATTGTGCTCCGGTGTCTGTAGCTTGCTGTACTGGTCTTTGTAGGCCACGTTTAACCCCGAGTTGTCTCCCCACTGCTCGGGGTTTCTTTTTGCCTGCAATTTGTCAGATCGCGCCATCCTCGCGCAGGCGAGTGATAGCCGCCGCGTCGTAGCCCAGGGCATTGAGCACCACGCCGTTGTGTTCACCCAATTGCGGCCCAACCCATTCGCAACTGCCCGGTGTGTCCGACAGCTTGGGCACGATGCCGGGCATCTTGAAGTCTTTGCCGCCTGGCAACTGCGCCTTGAGGAACATTTCCCGGGCCAGGAATTGCGGGTCGCCCAGCATGTCTTCGGCGCTGTAGATACGGCTGGCGGGCACCTCGGCTTTATTCAGTTGCTCAATCACCTGGTCGAGCGACAGCGAATTGACCCAGCGATCAATCACGCCGTAGAGCTCGTCGCGGCGAGTGTCACGCCCGTCATTGCTGGCCAGTGCCGGGTCGTTCGCCAAGTCGTCACGGCCGATCACCTGCATGAAGCGCTTGAAGATCGCATCGCCATTGGCGCCGATCTGCACATGCTTGCCGTCTGCGGTGGTGTGGATCGAGGACGGGGTGATACCGGGCATGATGTTGCCGGTGCGCTCACGGATAAACCCGAACACATCGAACTCGGGGATCATGCTTTCCATCATGGCGAAGATGGCTTCATACAGCGCCACATCCACCACTTGGCCGAGGCCGCCGTTGACCTCGCGATGGCGCAGCGCCATCAGCGCGCCGATCACCGCCCACAACGCGGCGATCGAGTCGCCGATGGAAATGCCGGTGCGCACTGGCGGGCGGTCTTCGAAGCCGGTGATATAGCGCAAGCCGCCCATGGACTCGCCCACCGCGCCAAACCCCGGCTGGTCCTTCATCGGCCCGGTCTGGCCGAAGCCCGAGAGGCGCACCATCACCAGCTTGGGGTTGAGGGCGTGCAGGGTTTCCCAGCTCAGGCCGAGTTTCTCCAGCACGCCTGGGCGGAAGTTTTCGATGAGGATGTCGGCGTCGGCCAACAGTTGCTTGAGGATCGCCAGCCCCTCAGGGTGCTTGAGGTTGAGTGTCAGCGACTGCTTGTTGCGGGCCTGTACGAACCACCACAGCGAAGTGCCTTCATACAGCTTGCGCCATTTGCGCAGTGGGTCGCCGCCGTCCGGGGATTCGACCTTGATCACCTCGGCGCCGAATTCGGCGCAGATGCGTGAGGCAAACGGGCCGGCGATCAGAGTGCCCAGTTCGATGACTTTCAGGCCGGCAAGTGGTTTGGCAGTGAGCGACATGGGGATCCTTACAAGCGCGGGACGATGATGTACTGCTTTTTAACATAGGCGAGCCGCGCGGATGCAGCGCAGTATTCGTTCAATGCCCTCGCCATCGGTTAGACTGGCCGCCTTTCCTTGTCTTTAGAAGCCCGTTCATGGCCCAGCCGTCCACGACCTACAAATTCGAACTCAACCTCACCGACCTCGACCGCTCGGTGTACGAGAGCGTCAAACAGACCATCGCCCGCCACCCTTCGGAAACCGAGGAGCGCATGACCGTGCGCCTGCTGGCCTACGCCCTCTGGTACAACGAGCAATTGGCGTTCGGGCGTGGCCTGTCGGATGTGGACGAACCGGCCCTGTGGGAAAAAAGCCTGGATGATCGGGTTTTGCACTGGATCGAAGTCGGCCAGCCGGATGCCGACCGCCTGACATGGTGCTCGCGCCGCACCGAACGCACTAGCCTGCTGGCCTATGGCAGCCTGCGCGTGTGGGAAGGCAAGGTAGTGCCGGTGGCCAACAACCTGAAAAACGTACATATCGCTGCCGTGCCCCAGGAAGTCTTGGAGACCCTGGCCAAGGACATGCCTCGGGTGATCAAGTGGGACGTGATGATCAGCGAAGGCACGATCTTTGTGACCGACGACCGTGGCCAGCATGAAGTGCAACTGCAATGGCTGGTCGGCGAACGCGGTTGAACCTTGGCTGAGCCCGGCTCCCTGTAGGAGCGAGCTTGCTCGCGAAAAACTCCAGGGCACCGCGATCACCCAGGCACATGTGTCATCGTTAACCATTTTCGCGAGCAAGCTCGCTCCTACAATTAAAGAGAAGTTATCACCACCGTATGCGTATCGATCCCCGCCCATTGCCCGCCGTCCTGCCTTTTCTCGGTGAACTGCCGCCGTTGTTGACCCGCCTTTACGCCGCACGCGGGGTGCAATCGGAAGCCGAGCTGGACAAGAGCCTGGCGCGGTTGATTCCCTATCAGCAGCTCAAGGGCATCGACGCGGCGGTGGACTTGCTGGTGACGGCCCTGGAGCAGCGCCAGCGCATCCTGATCGTGGGTGACTTCGACGCCGATGGCGCCACGGCGAGCACCGTGGGCACCCTGGGCCTGCGTTTGCTCGGCGCGGCCCACGTCGACTACCTGGTGCCCAACCGCTTCGAATACGGCTATGGTCTGACCCCGGAAATCGTTGCGGTGGCCCTGCAACGCGAGCCGCAGTTGCTGATCACCGTGGACAACGGCATCTCCAGTGTCGAAGGCGTGGCGGCGGCGAAGGCGGCGGGGTTGCAGGTGCTGGTCACCGACCACCACTTGCCCGGCGATGAACTGCCGGCCGCCGACGCCATCGTCAATCCGAACCAGCCGGGCTGCGGGTTCCCCAGCAAGGCCCTGGCTGGCGTTGGCGTGATCTTCTACGTGTTGATGGCCCTGCGTGCGCGGTTGCGCAGCCTGGGTTGGTACGACAACAAGCCCCAGCCGAATATCGGTGAACTGCTCGACCTCGTGGCCCTGGGCAGCGTCGCTGACGTGGTGCCGCTGGACGCCAACAACCGCATCCTCGTGCACCAGGGCCTGGAGCGTATTCGGGCCGGCCGGGGGCGGCCGGGGATCAAGGCGATTCTGGAAGTGGCCAAGCGTGATCATGCGCGTATCACCTCCACCGACCTGGGTTTTATCCTCGGCCCGCGCCTGAATGCCGCCGGGCGCCTGGACGATATGAGCCTGGGCATCGAATGCCTGCTCACCACCGACTTCGCCGCCGCACGGGAAATGGCCGCGCAACTGGACGGCATGAACCAGGACCGTAAATCCATCGAGCAAGGCATGCAGCGCGAGGCCCTGGCCCAGCTCAAGGACTTGCCGGTGGAGTCGATGCCGTACGGCTTATGCCTGTTCGACCCGGAGTGGCACCAAGGGGTGATCGGTATCCTGGCGTCGCGTATGAAGGAACGGTACTTTCGCCCGACCATCGCCTTCGCCGATGCCGGCGATGGCCTGCTCAAGGGCTCTGGACGCTCGGTGCAGGGCTTTCATATCCGCGATGCGCTGGCGGTCGTCGCCAGCCAGCACCCCAACCTGATCACCAAATACGGCGGCCACGCCATGGCGGCGGGGCTGACCTTGCCTGAAGCCAACTTCCCGTTGTTCGCCGAAGCCTTTGATGCCGAAGTGCGTCGTCAACTGCGCGAAGAAGACCTCACTGGCCGCCTGCTTTCAGACGGTACCCTGGCGGTGGAAGAGTTCCACCTGGAACTGGCCCGCGCCCTGCGCCATGCCGGCCCGTGGGGGCAGCATTTTCCCGAGCCGTTGTTTCACGGGGTATTCCAGTTGGTGGAGCAGCGGGTGGTGGGCGAGCGGCATTTGAAAGTGGTGCTCAAGAGCGAATGCGGGTCGGTGAAGCTCGATGGCATTGCCTTTGGCGTGGACCGCGAAATATGGCCAAACCCGACCGTGCGGTGGGTGGAATTGGCCTACAAGCTGGATGTGAATGAGTTTCGTGGCAATGAGACGGTGCAGTTGATGATTGCGCACATCGAACCGCGTTAGTTTTCACCAATACTACAGATCAATGTGGGAGCGGGCTTGCCCGCGATGGCGGAGTGTCAGTCAACGCTACTGTGACTGAGCCAGCGCTATCGCGGGCAAGCCCGCTCCCACATTGGGTCTTCGGTTAAGCCTGAGTTACTCGGCTTTGGCCTGATGCTTGACGATAATCTCCACCAAACGCTTGGCCAGCGCCGGGTAGTTCTCATCGAAGTGATGCCCGCCCGGCAGCTTCATGGCTTCGCCCACGGCGGTCTTGTCGGTGCAGCCGCTCTCGTCGACTTCTTCGGCACCGTAGATGCACACGACTTTCTCTGGCGGCAGCTTGGCCATTTCCGGGCCGGTGGCGGCTTCTTTGCCGGCGTTGCCCAGCCAACCTTCCACTTCGATCTCAAAGCTGCCGGTGCGGGCGAAGGCCAGCAGGATGATCGCGTCTACCCGTTGCTGTTCGTTCTCTGGCATACGGTTGTAGATCGCCGGCAATACGTCGGCGCCGAACGAGTAACCGGTCAACACGAAGCGCTTGGTGCCCCACTTTTGCCGGTAGTGTTGCATCAGCTCGGTGAGGTCCTTGGCGCTTTGCTCAGGCGTCTTGTGCTGCCAGTAGTAGCGCAGGGTGTCGATGCCCACCACCGGGTAGCCGATCTTCGCCATCTCGCCCGCCACGTCGCGGTCCAGGTCGCGCCAGCCGCCGTCACCGGAGAGGAACAGGGTCACGGTGTCCTTGGCTTGGCCGGCAGGTACTTCCACCACCGGAATCGCCAGGCCGCCGTTGTCCGAACCGACCAGTTGCTTGCGCAGTTCGTTGTTCAGCACCTGTGGGTAATGAATGTCGTAGTCGCTGATACTGGTGGTGGCGCGCGGTGTGTCACGTACGAAACTGGCGCTTTCATCGTCGGGGTTATCGTTCCACGCCACCAGCCAACTGCCATGGGCGGCGGTTTTCGGCAGCGGGTCGTTGCAGCCTTCCTGTTTCAGGGCAAAGCCCACAGAGATGGCGTTGGCCTTGTCGTCGTTCTGGGTGGCCAGCCAGCGCCAGGCGAGTGCGGCGCCAGGGCCGATGCCGCTGACCAGGGTCGCCGGGCCTTTGAGCTGGGCCAGGGCGCCTTGCAGGGCTTGTTCCTGCAATGCGCAGTCATCTTTGGGCAGCACCACCTGAACCAGTTGCGCAGCACCGCCCTGGCTCAGGGCCATCAGTTGGCTGTCGGTCAAGGTTTCGTCGGCCATCACCGCCACGGCCACGCGGGCTTTTGCGTTGCTGGCCGGGGTCACGCGGGTCATTACCGAACCGTCGGCCTGGGGCAAATGCTCCAGGGTCGGCTGCGGGGCAGGGCGGTTCCAGTACCAGAAGCCACCCGCCGCGATCAGCGCAAGCAGCACCACTAAAGCCAATACATACCGCCAGGAGCGTCGAATCATCAGCGTTTCACCAATCCAGTCAAGCCGCCCGCGATCAGGGCGGCGGTATCGGCCAATGCCACCAGCGGATCCAGTCCTGCGGGCACGGCCATGTAACGGGGTTCCCAGTCGGGCTGGAACTTGTCTTTGAAGCGGCGCAAACCTTGGAAGTTATACAGTTGCTCGCCACGGCGGAACACCATCGAGCCCAGGCGCTGGGTCAGCGGTGCACCACGGCGCGGTTGCAAGCCCGACAACGGCACCATGCCGAGGCTGAAGCGCGCGTAGTCGTGGCTCTTATAATGTTGAATCAGGCCCACCATCATAAATTCCATGGTCAATTTGGGCGCGTCCGGGTGGGCACGCATCAGGTCGAGGCTGGCCAGGTCATGGTTGTAGGTTTCGAGCAAATTGGCGAAGGCCACCGGGCGCCCTTCGAAGCGAATGATCGCGATACGAAAGTGCTTGAGGTAGTCATCGCTGAAACGGCCCAGGGAGAAGCCCTTTTCCCGCACATTCTTACCTGTAAGCCAGGCATCGGAGATGACTTTTAATTCATCCATCGGCGCCTTGCCTGGTTCGCAGATCTCCAGGGACAGGCCGTCCCGGGTGCCACGGTTCCAGGTGTAGCGCAAATCCTTCATTTCTTTGCCCTTGGCTTCCAGGTCAAAGCGTTTCAGGTCGACGCGGGCTTCTTCACCCAGCTTGATCGCGGTGAGGCCGATATCCATGTAGTACGGCAGGTTCTCGGCGCGTACCTGGTAGAACACCGGGCGGGCGTGGTGGATGTCGCACAGGTCGCGGAACTGCCAGATCATCTCGGCGCGCGGTTGGGTTGGGCCGATGGGGTCATACAGCGCCACCAGGCTACGCCCGCGACGGGCATACATCAGGAAAGCTTCATCGTTAGGGTGAAACAGCAGCGCCTTGTCGCCAGTGAGCGCCAGGCCGCCGTCGGGTTGGGACGAGGCCATCAGGATCTTGCTGGCGCGCTCCAGTTCTTCCGGGGTCGGCAGGTGGATGACCGGGCGTGCCGTGCGCAGCAGCCAGGTCAGCGACACGATCACCAGCAACACGGCGGCGCCGAGCAGCGAACGCAAGCCACGCGGGGCGTTGGCATCGAGGGTGAACTGCCACCAGAGTTGATGGCTGTAGGGCACGTCCTGATAGGCAAACAGCAGCAGCCAGATCGAGGCACCGAGCACACACACACTGGCCACCAGGTACAGCGGCGAAAACGGCAACTCGGTCAGGCGACTGGCGCGGTAGAACGAGCGGCGGAAGATGGCCAGCAGCACTGCGGTCATGGTCATCAGGCTGGCTTCTTCCCAGTCGAAACCTTTAAGCAGCGAGAGCAGGGCGCCGACCAGCAGCAGCACCATGGTCAGCATCCAGGCCGCCGACAACCGCCGACGCAGGCCCTGAGCGAGCAACAGGCACAACACGCCGATCAGGCTGGCACCGAAGTGCGACGCGTCAATCAGACGATGGGGGATCAGGAAGCCGATGTTTTCCAGGCGTGAGTCGATCTCTGGCGTGGCGCCGGAAAACAGCAGGACCACGCCGGACAAAAAAACCAGGACGGCCAATACTGGCGCTGCCAGCCCTGATGCCACCCGCAGGCTTTGCTGGGTCTGGAACAGGCGCTGGGCCTCGTTGACCAGCAGGAATACACAGGCGATCAGCAGCGGCAGCACCACGTAGATCATGCGGTACAGCAACAAGGCCGCAGCCAGGGGGGCGGCACCGAGTTTGTCGGCAAAGGCCGCCAGCAGGATCGCTTCGAATACGCCGACGCCGCCCGGCACATGGCTGAGCACACCGGCGGCGAGGGCCAGCAGGTACACCAACAGGAACGGGCCGAAGGGCGGTGCTTCCGGCAACAGCAGATACAGCACGGTGGCGGCTGCGGCGACGTCCAGTGCGGTGATGATCAGTTGCAGGAACGTCAGGCGTCGGCCTGGCAGGCGCAGGGTACGGCGCCCGGCCTTGACCAGCAGGTTGTCGGGGTAGGGCTGCTCCGGCAGGCGGCGGCGATAGATGCCGATGCACAGCAGCACCGACAACAGCAGCACGGCGCCGGCAATGCCACCGAGCAGGCTTTGCGATAAATGCAGGTAAGTGGAAGCGGCCGGCAAGTTGCTCAACGTGGCCAGCGCGGCCAGCGGCGGCAGGGCACAGCCCAGGGCCAGGCTGGCGAATACGGTCATGTGCGCCACTTCCGAGGCGCCGATGCCATGGCGTGCATATAAACGGTAGCGCACCGAACCGCCGGAGAGCATCGACAAACCAATGGCGTTGCCGATGGCAAAGGCGGTGAAGCCACCCAGGACCAGGGTTTTGGCGGGCAATTGCACGCCGGCATACCGCGCGCCGGAGAACTCATAGCCGAGCAGGATAATGAAGCCGGCAACCGCTGCCGCAAAGGCACCCAACAGGGCGGGCTTGGGCACTTCCAGGATCGAATCGTGCAGGGCGTAGAGGTCCAGCTCCAGCAACAGGTGTCGGCAGGCGATCAGGGCGATTGCAAACAGCAGGAGCGTCACGGCCAGACCGATGGGCTGGCGATACTTGCTCAACAGGTCCAGCCACCGCAAACGGGTGGGAGTGATCGGTTGTTCTGCTGTGACGGTGTCTTGTGGTTCAGACGAGTTGGCGCGCATCAATCACCTCGTGGATTGTGCGCGACAGGATGGAGGTATCCAGCCAAGTTACCAATCCCTATGGACAAAATAATTACAAATATTAACGCGGATCACCGGGCGCGGCGACTGCGGCCATTGGTCGTAGAGGGGTAGCGCTTGAGCATTGAGCCTAGCGTTCAATGAGATGGACTCTGCAAACCGTCTACGGTTTCATGAAAGATGCCATGCCATTGTTTCAGAAGAACTTTTTCGGCAGATACAAAAAAGGCCACTCTTTCGAGTAGCCTTTTTTGATGTTTGGTTGCGGGAGCCGGATTTGAACCGACGACCTTCGGGTTATGAGCCCGACGAGCTACCAGACTGCTCCATCCCGCGTCTGTGGGCGGCATTCTACAGCCCAACGGCAGGGTGTCAACCGTTAATGAGCCAATCGCTGAAATAAGCGCTAATTATTCTGAAATCAAGGTGTTGGGCGCTTTGTGCAAGGGAAAACAAGCGCGCACAAAAAAGGCCACTCTTTCGAGTAGCCTTTTTCGATGTTTGGTTGCGGGAGCCGGATTTGAACCGACGACCTTCGGGTTATGAGCCCGACGAGCTACCAGACTGCTCCATCCCGCGTCTGTGTGTCGGCATTCTACAGAGGAACGCGAGTGTGTCAACCCGTAAACTAAAGAAAAGCGCTTGTGCTTCAATCGGTTAGCGCTTGATGAGGAGCTTCTTGAGGGCTTGAAGCCAGGCAGGGCAAGGCTTTCAGCTCTATTGGGATGCTGGATTCGATTGAGAAAATATATTCATCTACGAAATTTCCTACCGCTGAGGCGGAAGATTCAAACTACTGGTGCTATATACAGGGGTGAGTGCGATACTGGCCACCCGTTGGTTAACACCCCGTTTATATGACGCAGCGCAAAATCATCCACGTCGACTGTGATTGCTTCTACGCCGCCATCGAGATGCGCGACGACCCGAGCCTGGCGCAAAAGCCCTTGGCCGTCGGTGGCTCGGCAGATCGGCGCGGCGTGATCGCCACCTGCAACTACGAGGCGCGGGCGTATGGGGTGCGTTCGGCGATGTCGTCACGTCATGCCTTGAAGCTGTGCCCGGACTTGACCATCGTCAAGCCGCGCATGGATGCCTATAAAGAAGCATCGAAAGAAATCCAGCTGATTTTTCGCGACTACACCGACTTGATCGAGCCGTTGTCGCTGGATGAGGCTTACCTTGACGTGTCCGACAGCCCGCATTTTGGCGGCAGCGCCACGCGTATTGCCCAGGACATTCGGCGCCGTGTTTCCAACCAGTTGCATATCACCGTGTCTGCCGGCGTAGCGCCCAACAAGTTTTTGGCTAAGATCGCCAGCGACTGGAAGAAGCCCAATGGGTTGTTTGTGATCACGCCGGATCAGGTCGAAGACTTTGTTTCGCAGTTGCGTGTCAGCAAGCTGCATGGCGTGGGCAAGGTCACCGCCGACAAGCTGGCGCGCCTGGGCATCGAGGACTGCCTGCAATTGCGCGACTGGAACAAACTGGCGCTGGTGCGCGAATTCGGCAGTTTTGGCGAACGCCTGTGGAGCTTGGCGCGTGGGATTGATGACCGCGTGGTGCAAAACGACAGCCGGCGGCAATCCATCAGTGTGGAAAATACCTTCGACGTGGACCTGCCCGACCTTCCGAGTTGCCTGGCGAAACTGCCGGAACTGATGGAAACCCTGGCCGGGCGCATGGCGCGTATCGACAGCAGCTACCGGGCGGGCAAGCCGTTCGTCAAAGTGAAGTTTCATGACTTTACCCAGACGACGCTGGAACAGGCCGGGGCAGGGCGGGATCTGGAGAGTTATGAGCAGTTGATGACCCAGGCGTTCAATCGCGGGGGCAAGCCGGTGCGGTTGCTGGGGATAGGGGTGCGGTTGCTGGACCTGAGCGGCGGTAACGAACAGCTCGAGTTTTCCTGGTAAAAACCACGAAACAAATGTGGGAGCTGGCTTGCCTGCGATGGCGGCCTAACAGTCAACACAGTTGGACCGGGTACATATCCATTATTTAGGTAACGGCCACTTAGGGTTCCGCCCTGACGGCGGCTCACTTTTGAAAAGCGCAAAAGTAAGCAAAACGCTCTTGCCCCACCACTCGGCACCTCGCTTAGGCTCGGTGTGCCCGTAATTCGCCAGTGATTTGGGGGGCCGCCGCCACGCGCCATCCATGGCGCGGGGCGGCTAAACCGGCATCCCTGCCGGTTTACCCCCCAAATCCCTGTCGAATTCCGGCCAGCGTGGTTTAACGGGGCGCCTCAGATCAAGATCAAAAGCAGATCAAGAGCGGCTCGCTTCGCATCGTGGTTACCGTTGAGCGCTACAGATTTGTGTAGATACCTATGGCTATCGCAGGCAAGCCAGCTCCAACCGTTTGATCTTCACAAGCATTGAGCGATCAGCGTGCGCCAGGATCCGCCACCAACCGCCCCGCATCCTTGGTCAGCGCCTGCACAAACTCCTGCTGCAACTCCGGATCATTGCGCGTCAGTTCAATCAGGCTTTGTTCCAGCTCGCTGGCTTCTTCTTCCAGCCCCAACTCCGACAGGCGTTTGACTCGGTGCACCCACTGGTTCACTTCGTCATCTTCCAGGTCGTCGTAGATCAGGGCATGGGCTTCGAGCAGCTTGCTGCGCAGTGTGTTGCTGACCGCCAGGGTCGAATCCGTATGCACGTCGTCCTGACCATCTTGCACACTGATCTTCAAGGTGGTGACGCGGTTCAGGTCTTGCTCGGCAAAGGGGCTGTCCAACAGGTTCAGGCGCAGGATGCCGTTGCGGTCGGTGGTCAGTTCGTGGGTCTGCTTGCCAGCGGTGACTTGTACCGGGCGCTCGCTCCAGGGCAGGCTCGAATACTCCAGGCGTTTGTCACGCTGGACTTCATCGATAGCCGCCAGGTTCTGTTGCGCACGGCCGTGGGATTGCACGTTCATGAACGGGTTGATGCCGTCCACGCCGTAGCTCAGCCAGTCACGGGTCACGCTTGTGGGCAGGTTGCCGAGGGCGAAGATATTCACCACGTTGGCACCCACGCCCGCCACCAGCGCCACGGCACCCAGCGGCATCTCATAGAGTTTGCGCCAGGGCTGGTAGGGCGTGTAGCGGTCATAACGACGGGTGACTTCGAATTCGGTGACCTCGAAGGTCTTCTGCTCATGAATGCGAACCCGGCGTTGCGGCAGCTCCAGCACTTTAGGCTCGCCTACATCGATCTGCAGGCTGTGGTCGAGCAACTTACGCTCGACCCGCTCCTCGTGCTCGCTGCGTTGCGACATCTGATTGGCGCAGCCGCTGACCAGCAGGGCGCCGCACAAGGCGGCGCCCCCCAGGGCTCTGGTGTTTCGCTTGAACATGACTTCTCTTGATCTGGTTTTCAGCGACGAATACGCGCCTGGAGGAAAGACAGCACGTCAGCCACCGGCAACGGTTGGGCTTCGGCTTCGGTCCGGCTCTTGTATTCCAGATTGCCATCAGCCAGGCCGCGGTCACTGACCACGATCCGGTGCGGGATGCCAATCAGTTCCATGTCGGCGAACTTGATGCCCGGGCTGGTTTTCTTGTCCCGGTCATCGAGCAGCACTTCAAAACCGGCAGCGGTGAGTTCCGCGTACAGTTTGTCGGTGGCTTCGCGTACTTGCTCGGTTTCATAGCGCAACGGCACCAGGGCCACCTGGAACGGCGCCAGGGTGTCACTCCAGATGATGCCTTTCTCGTCGTTGTTCTGCTCGATGGCAGCGGCAACCACGCGGGATACGCCGATGCCGTAGCAGCCCATGTCCAGGGTGATCGGCTTGCCGTTCTCACCCAGTACTTCGCACTTCATCGCCTTGCTGTACTTGTTGCCCAGCTGGAAGATGTGCCCGACTTCGATGCCGCGCTTGATCTCCAGGGTGCCCTTGCCATCCGGGCTCGGGTCGCCGGCCACGACGTTGCGCAGGTCGGCCACGGTCGGAACCGGCAGGTCGCGCTCCCAGTTCACGCCGAAGTAGTGCTTGTCGTCGATGTTGGCGCCGATACCGAAGTCGCTCATCAGCTCCACCGAGCGGTCGATGATGATCGGCAGCGGCAGGTTCAGCGGGCCCAGGGAGCCGGCACCGGCGCCAATGGCGTCGCGCAGTTCGGCATCGGTGGCCATGACCAGCGGGCTGGCCACGCCAGGCTGGTTGGCGGCCTTGATTTCGTTGAGTTCGTGGTCGCCACGGATCACCAGGGCGATCAGCTTGCCTTCTTCTTCGGCGCGCACGATCAGGGTCTTGATGGTCTTTTCAATCGGCAGATTGAATTTCTCCACCAGGGCCGCGATGGTCTTGGTGTCTGGCGTGTCGACCAGGCGCAGCTCCTCGGTGGGAGCAGGGCGCGAGGTTTCACGTGGTATGGCTTCGGCCTTCTCGATGTTCGCCGCGTAGTCGGAACCGTTGCTGAACACGATATCGTCTTCGCCGGACTCGGCCAGCACGTGGAATTCGTGGGAGCCGGCACCGCCGATGGAGCCGTTGTCCGCTTCAACCGGGCGGAACTTCAGGCCCAGGCGCGTGAACACGTTGCAGTAGGCCTGGTGCATGCGGTCGTAGGTCGCTTGCAGGGAAGCCTGGTCGGCGTGGAACGAATAGGCATCCTTCATGATGAATTCGCGGCCACGCATCAAGCCGAAGCGTGGGCGGATTTCATCACGGAACTTGGTCTGGATCTGATACAGGTTCAGCGGCAACTGTTTATAGCTGCTCAACTCGTTGCGCATCAGGTCGGTGATGACTTCTTCGTGGGTCGGGCCGGCGCAGAAATCGCGGCCATGACGGTCTTTAAAACGCAGCAACTCAGGGCCGTACTCTTCCCAGCGCCCGGATTCCTGCCACAACTCAGCCGGTTGGGTGCTCGGCATCAACACTTCCAGAGAGCCGGCAGCGTTCATTTCTTCACGAACGATGGCTTCGACCTTGCGCATCACCTTCAAGCCCATGGGCAACCAGGTGTACAGGCCCGAGGCCAGTTTGCGGATCATACCGGCGCGCAGCATCAGCTGATGGCTGATCACAACCGCGTCGGAAGGCGTTTCTTTCTGTGTGGCGAGCAAATATTGACTGGT
Organism: Pseudomonas sp. FDAARGOS_380; assembly: GCF_002591235.1. Lineage (NCBI taxonomy): Bacteria > Pseudomonadati > Pseudomonadota > Gammaproteobacteria > Pseudomonadales > Pseudomonadaceae > Pseudomonas > Pseudomonas sp. FDAARGOS_380. The sequence continues at coordinate 3,196,785 of NZ_CP023969.1, forward strand.
ACGCATGGTAGGCCGTTGTCGGTTGCTTGGACTTGAAATGACTTGGGATTGTACGGGCGCTTGTCGCCGGAGTACAGGCGTGACGTTGCGGGGGATCTGACTGTAGCGTGACTGGCCCTGATGCCTGTAGGAGCGAGCTTGCTCGCGAAAAACTCACAGGCTCCGCGTTCATTCAGGAAGCCCGCTTTATCGTTGACGTTTTTCGCGAGCAAGCTCGCTCCTACAAGGGGTCCGTTTCTTCAGGGGGATTCAGCCGGGCGCGGCGGTTCTCCTGGAACCAATGCAGCGCAATCAGGAACAGCGTCGGCACACCCATCAGGCAAGTGATCATAAAGAAGTTGTGGTAACCGAACTTCTCCACCATCACCCCTGAATAGCCGCCGATCAAGCGTGGCAGCAACAGCATGATCGAGCTGAGCAACGCATATTGGGTGGCAGAGAACTTGAGGTTGGTGAGGCTCGACAGGTAAGCCACGAACGCTGAAGTGGCCATGCCCGAACTGAAGTTGTCCAGGGAGATGGTGACAATCAGCATCTGCAGGTCGGGGCCCATGTCGGCGAGCATCACGAACAGCAGGTTGGTGCCGGCCGAGGCTATGCCGCCGATGAGCAGGATCGGCAATATCCCGAACCGCACAATCAACAGCCCGCCCATGCCGGCACCGAGCAGGGTCATGATCAGGCCGAAGATCTTGCTCACCCCGGCGATCTGGTCCTTGGTGAAACCCTGGTCGATATAAAACACGTTGGCCATGACGCCCATCACTGTGTCGGACATGCGATAGGTGGCAATCAGCCCGAGCAGCAGCAGCGCCTGCCAGCGGTAGCGCAGGATAAAGTCGTTGACCGGCGTGAGCACGGGCGCCAGGCCCCGGCGACCCATGGCCGAAAGGCACAGGGCAGTGAGCGTTATATAGAGGATGGCACGCAGGAAGGCGCGGTCTTCCATCAGCAGTTCCCACAGGCTCACGCCCTGGAACAGCACGCTGGCAAAGTCGGTGTTGTACAGCTGGGTGAACATCGCCGGCACCGAGACCAACAGCACGATCAGGACAAACACCGACACCAACTGGTGCATGAAACTGTAGCGCCCGGCCTGCAGTTGGGTGCGCAGTGGCACATCGGGTTCACGCATAAACAACGTGGTGAGCAACGCCGGCACCATCAACACGCCAAACAGCACATAGGTGCCGGTCCAGGCCGAGTGTTTATAGTTGAAACCGGTGGAGCCGAAGCCTTCGGCAAAAAACAGCGCACCGGCCGTGGCCAGCAGGGCGGCGATGCGATAACCGGACATGTAGCTTGCTGCCAGGGCGGCCTGACGGCTGTCGTCGGCGATTTCCAGGCGGTAGGCATCCACGGCGATGTCTTGGGTGGCCGACGCGAAGGCGACTATCACCGCAATGGCGATCAACCAGGACAAGTGTTTTTGCGGGTCACAAAAACCCATGCCGATCAATCCGAGGATCACCAGCGATTGGGCCAGCACCAGCCACGAGCGACGGCGCCCCAGTTTGCCCAGCAACGGCAGGCGCCATTGGTCGAGCAGCGGCGACCAGACCCATTTGAAGGCGTAGGCCAGACCGATCAGGCTCGCATAGCCAATGGTCTCGCGGGCCACACCAGCTTCACGCAGCCACACTGAAAGCGTCGAAAACACCAACATGTAAGGCATGCCGGCGGCGAAACCGAGCAACAACAGCACTAACGTCGAAGGGCTGGCATAGGCGGCGAGCGCGGCGCGCCAGGTTTTACGGGGCATGGGCTGGAGTCTGCCTCAGATTTGCGGAAACAAAGCGCGCACTCTAACCGCTGTGCTCTACCGGGCGCCAGCCATGACGCTGAATATCAACACGATTGTTCAGGATAGTGACGCCTTCGCTACGTAAACGCGCACGTTGTTCGTCACCCGAGGCACTGCCCACCGGCAGACTTATCCGACCACCGGCACCCAGCACTCGATGCCAGGGCAATCGCGTGTCCTGCGGCAGCTGGCTCAGGGTACGCCCGACCCAGCGGGCAGCACGCCCCAAACCCGCCAGGTGTGCCAGCTCGCCGTAACTCACCACGCAGCCTTCGGGCACCTGCGACAGCGTCAGGTACAGGGCAGTGCGGCGCATCTCGGCGGGGCTTTGTGGCGTATCGGCGGGTGAGATCACTGTGGGCATATCCGTTGAGATCGTCGTTGTTTTGTCAGAAACGTCTGTAAACATGGCGATGAGTATTGAACTCAATATAAATCCTTGAGTCAGTTCTAGCCATGTAACACTATAACGCCCCTTTTTTGCCTACCCTGAGCCCCGTACTTGCTTATGTTGTCCAGAACCCTGTTGTGCCTTGCTGTTTTCAGTGCTTCCACGCCCTTGCTCGCCGATACCGTCTGGTTGAAAAACGGTGACCGGCTCACCGGCAAGATCAAAGTCTTCGACGGTGGCAAGTTGCTGATCCAAACCTCCTACGCAGGCTCCATCCCGGTGGACTGGAAGCAGGTTAAAACCCTGGAAAGTGACCAGGAACTGCTGGTCAAGCAGGACGCCTACACCGGTGAAAAGGCCAAGTCCTTGCAGGCAGCGGATGACGGCAAGGTGGTGCTGGCCAATGGCGAGGCGCCCAAGACGGTGGAACTGGCAAGTATCCAACAGATCATGAAGCCCAAGCCGGTGATCGAAGACCTGGTGTGGAAGGGCAACGTCGACCTGGCGCTGGACTACAAGCGCGCCGACAAAGACACCAACGACTACGACATCGACTTCAAGACCTCGGCCCGTCACGGCCAGTGGCGTCATACGGGCAAGGGCGAATACAACCGCGAGTTCCAGGACGACGTCACCACCACCGACAACTGGGCCCTGGAATACGACCTGGACCGCTTCATTACAGAACACTGGTTCTGGCAGGGTCGCCTGACCTACAAGCGCGACAAGGTCGAAGACCTGGCGCGCCAGCGCACCGTGGGTACCGGCCCGGGCTACCAGTTCTGGGACGATGAGTTGGGCGCGTTCTCCCTTGGTTCGCTGGTCAACCGCACCGATTACGAATATGCCGACGGCGGCAAGGACAACTTCTATTCCCTGGCCATGAAGTGGAACTACAACCGCTACCTGGTGGGCAAGACCGTGGAGTTCTTCACCAACGGCGAATTGGGCAAGCCTCTGGACGGCCCGGCCGATTACTCCCTGGATGCCGAGATGGGCCTGCGCTACAAAGTCACCGAATGGGCATCGCTCAACCTCAAGGCCGAGCGTGACATCATCAGCGGCGACTCCGACAGCAGCTTGAGCAAGACCCGCTACACCGCAGGCTTTGGCGTGGCCTGGTAAACCGGCGTCGGCCCCTCTGGCAACCTGCGCAGATATTGATTACCTTGTGTTGAGATCCATTCCCATATGCCATGGGCGGCGGAACATCCGAGGAATCCTATATTGAGCACGCAGGTTGCCAAGAACGCCCGAGAGCTGTTGCTCAAGGAATACCGTGGGGCGCTCGCCACACAGTCCAAAGCCATGCCCGGCTTTCCCTTCGGCTCGGTGGTGCCCTACTGCCTGGACGAGCAGGGCCGCCCGCTGATCCTGATCAGCCGCATTGCCCAGCACACCCATAACCTGCAAAAAGACCCCAAGTGTTCGCTGCTGGTGGGGGAGCGTGAGGCCGATGATGTGCAAGCCGTCGGGCGCCTGACCTACCTGGCCGAAGCCGAGAAGCTGGAAGACGCCGCCGCCATCGAAGCCGCTGCCGAGCGCTACTACCGCTACTTTCCTGATTCGGCCAACTACCACAAGGCCCATGATTTCGATTTCTGGGTACTCAAGCCAGTGCGCCACCGTTATATCGGTGGGTTCGGCGCGATCCATTGGGTCGACCAGTTGACCTTGGCCAACCCGTTTGCGGGCAAGGCCGAGCGCAGCATGATCGAGCACATGAACAGCGATCACACCAAGGCCATCGCCCATTACGTCGAGCTGGGCGGCTTGCCCACCACCGAGCCTGCGCAACTGGCCGGTATCGACAGCGAAGGCATGCACCTGCGCATTGGTCAGTCGTTACATTGGCTAGGGTTTGCCGAGCCCTGCAACACGCCGACACAAGTGCGCGAAGCCCTGGTTTCATTGGCGCATGCCGAGGTCTGGCCGAAAAAAACCGCGGTTACTGCTTGAATTCACGCAATGGCGACGTCATCTAAGGTGAACTGGCAAGGCATTCTTGCGTTGAGGAACCATTTGATGCGCCCTTTTTTATTGCTCTTTCTGCTGTTTCCGGTGTTGGAGCTGTTCGTATTCGTTAAAGTCAGCGGTGCGATCGGTTTCTTCCCGGCGCTGCTGCTGATCATCGTAGGCTCCATGCTTGGCGTCCTGGTGCTGCGTGTCGCCGGCCTGGCGACCGCCCTGCGTGCCCGTGAAAGCCTGAACCGCGGCGAACTGCCGGCCCAGACCATGCTTGAGGGCCTGATGATGGCCCTGGCCGGTGGCCTGCTGATCCTGCCAGGCTTTATAAGCGATGTGCTCGGCCTGGTGCTGTTGCTGCCGTTCACCCGCAAGCTGCTGGCCGGCAAGATGCGCCAGCGCGCCGAAGAGGCCGCGATGCGCCAGCGTGCGTTCGCCGACGACCTGCAACCCCGTGGCGGCCCGGCTCCGCGCCAACCCCTGGGGCGTGAAGGTGATGTGATCGAAGGCGAATTCGAACACCGCGACAACAAATAACCGCTTCACCGGCACGGCACCTTCGGGTGCCGTGTTGCATTTGCCCTTGAACCGACACAAAAAATTTCATCCCCGGCCCCTTGTAATAAGCCTGGGCGCCCTTATGTAACGGTCACCGCAAGGTTTCTGGTGGTGACATCAGACAGACTTCCGCGTCTCGCCCAGCGAGCCGCGACCGGCACCGCCGGAATTTAACCCGCCGGAATTGATACCGGCCGATGAAAAACACAATTAGGAGAGATCGACAATGAAGCTTCGTCCTCTGCACGACCGCGTCGTAATCCGTCGCAGCGAAGAAGAAAAGAAAACCGCTGGCGGGATCGTTCTGCCAGGTTCGGCTGCTGAAAAAGCCAACCACGGTGTCATCGTCGCTGCTGGCCCAGGCAAAACCCTGGAGAACGGTGATGTACGCGCACTGGCCGTGAAAGTGGGTGACAAGGTTGTTTTCGGCCCTTACTCCGGCAGCAACACTGTGAAAGTAGACGGCGAAGACCTGCTGGTAATGGCTGAGAACGAAATTCTCGCCGTTCTGGAAGACTGATTTCCTCGCTCATTTTCCCGTTACTACAAAGTATTTAAGGAATATCGATCATGGCTGCTAAAGAAGTTAAATTCGGCGACTCCGCCCGCAAGAAAATGCTCACTGGCGTCAACGTACTGGCTGACGCAGTAAAAGCGACCTTGGGCCCGAAAGGCCGTAACGTGATCATCGAGAAGAGCTTCGGCGCTCCGACCATCACCAAGGACGGCGTTTCCGTAGCCAAAGAAATCGAACTGGAAGACCGTTTCGAAAACATGGGCGCGCAGCTGGTCAAAGACGTTGCCTCCCGTGCCAACGATGACGCAGGTGACGGTACTACCACCGCGACCGTACTGGCTCAGTCGATCGTCAATGAAGGCCTGAAGTCCGTTGCTGCCGGCATGAACCCGATGGACCTCAAGCGCGGCATCGACAAGGCGACCATCGCCATCGTCAAAGAGCTGAAGAACCTGTCCAAGCCATGCGCCGACACCAAGGCCATCGCTCAGGTAGGTACCATCTCTGCCAACTCCGACAGCTCCATCGGCGACATCATTGCCGAAGCCATGGAAAAAGTCGGTAAAGAAGGCGTGATCACCGTTGAAGAAGGCTCGGGCCTGGAAAACGAACTGTCGGTTGTAGAAGGCATGCAGTTCGACCGTGGCTACCTGTCCCCGTACTTCGTCAACAAGCCGGACACCATGGTTGCCGAGCTGGACAGCCCGCTGATCCTGCTGGTCGACAAAAAGATCTCCAACATCCGCGAAATGCTGCCAGTACTGGAAGCCGTTGCCAAAGCCGGCCGCCCACTGCTGATCGTGGCTGAAGACGTTGAAGGCGAAGCCCTGGCGACTCTGGTTGTGAACAACATGCGTGGCATCGTCAAGGTTGCAGCCGTCAAGGCTCCAGGCTTCGGCGACCGTCGCAAGGCCATGCTGCAGGACATCGCCGTTCTGACCGGCGGTACCGTTATCTCCGAAGAGATCGGCCTGAGCCTGGAAAGCGCCACCCTGGAAAACCTGGGTAGCGCCAAGCGCGTGACCCTGTCCAAGGAAGCCACCATCATCGTTGACGGTGCTGGCGTTGAAGGCGACATCGAGTCCCGTATCGCTCAGATCCGTGCCCAAGTTGCCGAGACTTCCTCGGACTACGACCGTGAAAAACTGCAAGAGCGTCTGGCCAAGCTGTCTGGCGGCGTTGCAGTGATCAAGGTTGGCGCTGGCTCCGAAGTTGAAATGAAAGAGAAGAAGGCCCGCGTTGAAGACGCCCTGCACGCAACCCGTGCAGCCGTTGAAGAAGGCGTGGTACCTGGCGGTGGCGTTGCGCTGATCCGTGCTCTGGAAGCCCTGACTGGCCTGACCGGCGACAACGCTGATCAGAACGTCGGTATCGCTGTACTGCGTCGTGCCGTTGAAGCACCGCTGCGCCAGATCGCTTCCAACAGCGGCGACGAGCCAAGTGTTGTGGTCAACGAAGTGAAGAACGGCAAAGGTAACTACGGTTACAACGCTGCTACCAGCGAATACGGCGACATGGTCGAAATGGGCATCCTGGATCCAACCAAGGTGACTCGTTCGGCTCTGCAGGCAGCCGCTTCGATCGCTGGTCTGTTGCTGACCACCGAAGTTGCGATTGCCGACAAGCCTAAGGCTGAAGGCGCTGGCGGCGGTATGCCAGACATGGGCGGCATGGGTGGCATGGGCGGCATGATGTAAGCCAGCCTTACCCGGCGCTATAAAAAGCCCCGCCTGCAGTGATGCAGGCGGGGCTTTTTTATGCACGGCTGTGTGCTGGACCTGTGGCGAGGGAGCTTGCTCCCGTGATGGCCTGACAGTCGACGCTGATCTAGCTGATGCACCGCGATCCAAATGTGGGAGCTGGCTTGCCTGCGATGGCGGCCTGACAGTCAACACAGTTGGATTGTGTACATATCCATTTCTGCGGTAACGGCCACTTAGGGTTCCGCTCTGACAGCCAGCCCTTTCAAGGTCTTTTCGTTTTGGCAGCCTTGATTACCCTGTCCGTTGAAACATGCGCATTCACCGCCTTGCCTTGCACCCATGTCTTGGGTTTAGGCACCTTGGGGCCGCGGGGACTTTTCGCAACTTGTTTGGGTTGGATGTTTCTGGCCAGCTCCAACAAACGCTGGGCCAACTTTTCCACAGGGATGGCGGGAAGATATTCCGAGGGAAGTGCAATCTGCATTCCCTCATAACCACTCCTGACCTGGACCGCCAAGTGATAGATCGAGGCTTCCCAGCCATCAGGCTGGGTCTCCCGATGGGCTTGCTCCACGCTTCGCTTGAGTACGGCCAGGACGTTGTAGGCCAACACTGCCGTAGTGAACCCGAGCAAGGCGGCCTTTGGGCTGCCGAGAGTTTCGATTTCACTTTCCAGGATCGCTTCCAGTCGCTGGAACATACCTTCAATGCTCCAGCGGCGGCGATAGAGTTGCGCGATCTGCTCAGCGCTGACGCTTTCAGGCAGGTTGCTCCAGAACATCAAGCTGCTGTCACCCGAGTCTGTTGGCGAATGAAGCGTCAGTTCGACGCGCCGACATTGGTAACCGCCTCTGACCTGGATGATCTGCTCACGCACAGAGCCTGTTTCCACAGGCACGGGTTCTTGCCACTCACCCTCTTGAATCAGGCGTGGATGTTTGGCTTGCTGGCGAATGACAAAGGACGTCTGGACCTGCTCACAAGCTTCCATTACCGGAAGCGTGCAGTAGAGTCGGTCAGCCAGCCACACCTGGCCCGGTTCAGCATTAGCCAACAGAGGCAACACGCAAACGCGCTCGCTGGCGTAGGCATCCTCACATGCCTGAAGGTCGATGACCTGATCGAGATCAGGATCGTAGACCACTACCGAAAAACCGGGACGAGCCGCACCTCGCTCCTGGCGTAAAGCCCCCAGACGCTTCTCAGTGGATGCCAGGTGATTGCCATCTACCACGCGAACCTGCCAGTCCGGCAGCATCGTCGTGCAACCCAGTTCTTTGATTGTTGGAGTCAGTCGTTGCGCACTACCGGTGACCAGAGCGCGCAATAGCGCGGGTTCAGTACGACTGATTTTGTCGTAGAGCGCCGCCAAGCTGACAGGGAGATCTTCCAGTTGCCGCGCGGCGGCGTGCAGGGATGGCTTCAAGCCCAATGAAACAAGGGACATCAGCTTGATTATGGTCGAGAACAGTAGTTCACGAGAATACTGCCGTTGCCGATGTTCTTCGAAGACCTGATCGACCCACTCAGGGGCAATAGCTTGTTCCAGCGCCAATTTGGCCATGACGCTGGCAGGTGCTTTTTTCTCGAAACGCGCTAGAACATCGGCCCACATCGTTTGGGATCCCTGAATGAAATTTCAGGGGATTTTACCGAAGACCTTGAAAGGGATGGCTCTGACAGCGGGTCACTTTTGGAAAAGAGCCCCAAAAGTAACCAAAAGGGCTCTTGCCCCACCACTCGGCACCTCGCCTAGGCTCGGTGTGCCCGTAATCCGCCAGTGATTTGGGGGGCCGCCGCCACGCGCCATCCATGGCGCGGGGCGGCTAAACCGGCATCCCTGCCGGTTTACCCCCCAAATCCCTGTCGAATTCCGGCCAGCGTGGTTTGACGGGGCGCTTAAGATCAAAATCAAAAGCAGATCAAGAGCAGATCAAGAGCGACTCGCTTCGCATCGTGGTTACCGTTGGCTTTCGCAGGCAGCCCTAATGGCTTTTTTGTAGGAGCGAGCTTGCTCGCGAAAAACTCAAAGGCGCCGCGTTCATTCAGCAAGCACGCGTTATCGTTGAAGCTTTTCGCGAGCAAGCTCGCTCTTACAGAAAGCTATGACCGTTGCCGTGCAGGCCGGTACAGCAACAAGCAGTACAACCCCAGGCAGATCAGCCAGCAAAAAATCGCTGTCCAAACATTGTGGGAAAAAAAGTGCGCCCCTTGCAGCATGCGGCTGACTGAAAACACGCTGCCCAGGCTGACAGCAAAGATGAACGCGTAGCGCGCCAGTCGTGGCCGTCGATCCCGCAGGGCGAAGAACCAGGCGAACAAGGCAAACCCGGTGGCGGCATGCCCGCCGGGCCAGCAGCGGCCGGGTTTATCGGTCGGCGGGCGCGGGCTGAGCAGTTCGCTGTAGGTTTCCTGGCCGCCGAATTCCTTGAGGCTCCAGGGGCATTGCACGGCGGTGATGGTTTTCAATGGCGACACGAACGCCGTCGCCATGCCCAGCGACAGCACCAGGCACACCAGTTCACGGCGGTACGGTTTGAGCCGCTGCAGGATAAAGCTGCCGACCAGCCCCAGAATCGCCAGTACCGAAAACAGGATCACCAGTTGCTTGGCACGGTCATGCAGGATGTCTTCAAGGAAGAAGCTATAGCGGCCAATGAAGCCGCCAGCCTCTGCGCTGTAGAAATGCCTGGCCAGGTCCATGTCCAGTGACGTCAGTTCCAGCAACAGCAAGGCCACTGCAGCGCTGGCAGGCAGGCCCAGGCACAGCCAAAAATTAAGCGGTTTGGAAACCGGTAAAGAGGAGGGGGATTTCATCTCGAACCTTGGTGAAAAAGCCCCGTGCTACCTGCACGGGGCTTTTTGATTAGCGTTTGCTTAAGACGGGAGCCTCTTCCTTGGGCGCTTTCCAGCTCAGCAGTTGCTGTTTGTAGCCATAACTGGCGGCCTGGTAGTAGGTGATCGCCCGTTGGATCAAGGGGTCATCGCTACCGACGCGCAGCTCCTGGCTCTCGCCCAGGGCCTGGTCGTGGCGACGCAAACCTTGTCGCGGGCTGAGGATCGCCAGGTCCTTGCCATCAAACAAACCCAGGTGCTGGTAATTGCCCACCACCACCCGTGGAGGCAATGGGTTGTCTTGCAGCAGGTTGCGGCCAAAGAATGTCGATTCGTAGCTCAGGTTGAGCAGGCCCAGCAAGGTCGGCGCCAGGTCGATTTGGCTGGACAGTTGGGCGGATTCTCGTGCGTCGATCAGCTTGGGCGCGTAGATAAACAGCGGAATCTGGTAGTTGGTGATCGGCAGGTCTTCCTTGCCGGCGCTGCCAGCCGTGTGGTCGGCGACGAACACGAAGATCGTGTTATCGAACCAGGGCTTCTGGCGGGCCGCCTCAAGGAACTGGCCGATGGCGTAGTCGGTGTATTTCACTGCGCCGTCGCGGCCCTTGCCGGACTTGATGTCGATACGCCCGTCCGGGTAGGTGTAGGGGCGATGGTTGGAGGTGGTCATCAGTTGCAGCAAGAACGGCTGTTGCTTGGCGTAATCAGCGTCGGCCAGTTTCAAGGTCTGTTTGAACAGGTCTTCGTCGGCCATGCCCCAGGCGTTTTTGAATGAGATTTCTGCTTCGGGCACGCTGCTCTGGTCCACCACCCGATAACCGTTGCCGCTGAAGAACGCGTTCATGTTGTCGAAGTAACCGCGCCCGCCGTAGACAAACACGCTGTCATAACCGATGGCCGAGAGCTGTTGACCCAGGCTGGCGAACCCGCTTTCGCGGCCGATGCGCTTGACGATCGAACGCCCTGGTGTCGGTGGAATTGCCAGGGTAATAGCTTCCAGGCCGCGGTCGGTGCGCGTACCGGTGGCATAGAAGTTATTGAAGTACAGGCTCTGTTGGCGCAACGCATCCAGATTAGGTGTGAGGTTGCGCGCATCGCCATTGCTGCCCATGTACTTGGCGCTGAAGCTCTCGATGGTCACCAGCACGATGTTGGGCTTGCGCAGTGTGCCGGGGTTGGTGATGGCACGGCGAATATCCAGCGGGTCCTGGTCGATAAAGCGGGCGTTGGGCTCACTGAGTTCGGCGCGCAACTGCTTGGCGACGACATCGGTCGGCAGGCTTTTGTAGAACTGGGTGTAGTCCAATTCGTTGTTACGGAACGCGGCAAAGAACTGATAGGGGCCGTTGCTGGCCAATTCGTTGTTGTACGCGTTGCCGCCTTGGGTGCGCGGGCTGTCCTGGCTGACCAGTTGCAGGCTGAGGCCGGCGAGCACCAGCAGGCCCAGGGCGTTGACCAAACGGCCACGCAGCGCAGGCAAGGGCGCTGCCAGCGCGGCATTGAAGGGCTTGCGCAGAGCCACGCTCAGAATCAGCGCCAGCATCGCCAGCAGGCTCAGCAGCTTACCGATCGGGTAAGACTCCAGCAGGTTGTTCAGTACCTCATCGGAATACACCAGGTAATCGACGGCGATAAAGTTGAAGCGCACGCCAAACTCATCCCAGAACAGCCATTCGGCCACCGAGGTGAACAGCATGGCGAACAGGCTGACGGTCAGCACCGCTTGCAGGAACCAGCGATGGCCACGGCGGCGCCACAAGGCAGGCGGGCAGAGCAGCAGATACAGGCCAAGCGGCAAGGCTGCATAGGCCAGGAAACCCAAGTCGTAGAGCAAACCGACACCAAACACCGGCAACAGGTTGCCGCTGACTTCATCCAGGTGGGTAATGAGCAGCACGCTGCGGGTGAGCAGGAAAACCACTAACCAGGCACCGGTGATCAACAGCAAATAGCGCATTGGCGCTGTTTTGAAAAAACCCATGTCTAAGTTCCTTATATCAATGGGGGGCGATCTTCGTCCTGGCACTGTAGTTAGTTTGTGAAGCTATAGTGAAAAACTTGTTTGGCTTTACAAACAGTTGAAAACCTTTATCGACGGGGCTCTCACCTCTATCCCTGAGCCCCGCTTGGCCTTAAGCTGCGCGAGCCAACACGGCCGTTACCGCGTACGGAGACACTGCCCATGCGAATTCTATTGGTTGAAGACAACCGCGATATCCTCGCCAACCTGGCCGATTACCTGGGGCTCAAAGGCTACACAGTGGACTGTGCGCAGGACGGTTTGTCGGGCCTGCACCTGGCGGCCACCGAGCATTACGACCTGATCGTGCTCGATATCATGCTGCCCGGCATCGATGGTTACACCCTGTGCAAGCGCCTGCGCGAAGACGCGCGCCGCGACACACCGGTGATCATGCTCACCGCTCGCGACCAATTAGACGACCGGCTGCAGGGCTTCAAGTCTGGCGCCGATGATTACCTGCTCAAGCCGTTCGCCTTGTCGGAACTGGCCGCGCGTATCGAAGCGGTGTTGCGCCGTGCTCAGGGCGGCGGGCGTCGTGCGCTGCAAGTGGGTGACCTGAACTACGACCTCGATACGCTGGAAGTTACCCGCGAAGGGCGCCTGCTCAAGCTCAACCCGGTGGGCCTGAAACTGCTCGCCGTGCTGATGCAGAAAAGCCCGCATGTTTTGCGCCGTGAAGTTCTCGAAGAAGCCCTGTGGGGCGACGACTGCCCGGACAGCGACAGCCTGCGCAGCCACGTTCATCAACTGCGCCAAGTGATCGACAAGCCTTTCGCCAAACCGTTGCTGCAAACGGTGCACGGTGTGGGTTATCGCCTGGCCGAGGGTCGTGATGGAGTTTAAGCAAAGCCTTGCCCAGCGGATCATCATCGCTTTCGCCTTGATGAGTGCGTTGGTGGCGGGGGCCTTCGCCGTGGGCATCATTGCGACGGTGCACCTGGTGGAGGAGAAGTTGATCTCGGCGGGCCTGGGCGGTGACCTGCAACGCCTGTTGCTGATGGACAGCGTCGAAGACTGGAGCCACCGGCCAGAGCCGGACCAGCTGTTTTATTTCAGCGGCGGGCGTGGCGATTTTGAACTGCCCAAGGATCTGCGCCATCTGGACCCAGGGTTTCATGAGGTGTTTCGCGAGGCGCTGTCGTACCACGCCATGGTTGAAGTGGTTGATGGTCGGCGTTATGTGTTGCTGCAAGACCAGAGCGATTTCGAAGAGCGTGAGCGCGTGCTGTTTGCGGTGGTGCTGGTGGGCTTCGTGCTCAGCCTGGCGCTGGCGGCGTTCCTCGGCTGGGTGCTGGCCCGCAAGGTGATGGCGCCGGTGGTACGCCTGGCTCGCCAGGTCCGTCATCGTGACCAACTGTTAGGCCTGGCTCCGCCCCTGGCGCCGGATTACGCCGCCGATGAAGTGGGCGAGCTGGCGGTGGCGTTCGACGCCACCCTCGGCCGTTTGCGCCAGGCGTTGTCGCGCGAGCAGCTGTTTACCAGCGATGTGAGCCATGAGTTGCGCACGCCCTTGATGGTCCTGGCCAGTTCCTGCGAACTGCTGCGCGAAAACCCAGCCATCGATCAACGAGGTCGCAACCAGGTCGAGCGCATTGCCCGTGCCTGTGAAGAAATGCGCGAGCTGGTGCAGACCTTCCTGATGCTGGCCCGCGCCAAACACGACGACGCTGCCAGTTCACCCCAGGGCAACCTCACCCAGGTGGCCGAAGACCTGCTCGGTATCTGGCGCGAGCCCATCGAGAAAAAAGGCTTGGCGTTGATCTACCTGCCAGGCAACCCCCTGGACACCCGCTACAACACCACCTTCTTGCATGCGGTGATGGGTAACCTGCTGCGCAATGCCCTGCATTACACCGAACACGGGTTTATCCGCCTGACGCTGGAGCCCAGTGGCTTCGTGGTGGAGGACTCCGGTGTCGGCATCCCCGAAGAGAAGCGCGAAGCGATGTTCGAGCCGTTCGTGCGCGGTAGCGAGAAGCGTGGCGAGGGCCTTGGCCTCGGCCTGTCGCTGGTGCAACGGATCTGCGAAAGCCAGGGCTGGAGCGTAAGCCTGAGCACCATGGAGCCCAATGGCTGCCGTTTTCATGTGGAGCTCAACCCAGTCAAAACCTGACCCTTCAGTCTGTCGCTTTGCTGATGCAGACTGCCTGCTTTTCGGCGAAGATGGCCCGGTGCTACTGAATGTTTCTGTAAAGTCTTGAAATGTATGCAGTTGGACAGGACAAGATTTTCACAACGAGTTGACCTGTTGATCACAGTTCGCTGCTTAAGGTCGTAGGCATCAGTTACTGGAGACGTAAGATGCCTTCCCCGATCAAGCTGGAATTTTCTGACAAGTACGACGATCAACACGCGCAGAAATATTTGCTCAAGCATCAGGACAATCTGGCTCGCCGGTTGTCCCACAAACGCGACGAGCAGTTGGCGCGCGGCGCATTGGCCATGGCCGGTGAGCCGGGCCTGGTGTTGGACCTGCCGTGTGGCGCTGGACGCTTCTGGCCGTTACTGGCCGAAAAACCCAACCGTGTGATTATCGGAGCTGACAATTCGGCGTCGATGTTGAAGATCGCCACCGCTGCCCAACCGGCAGATGTGGTGAAACGGGTACGCCCTTTGCAGACGTCGGCCTTTGATATCGATTTGCCAGATAATTCCGTCGACAGTATTTTCTGCATGCGCTTGATGCACCACATTGGTGAACCGGAGCACAGGCTGACAATACTGCGCGAGTTTCAACGTGTTACCCGCGACAGCGTGATTATTTCGCTGTGGGTAGACGGCAATTTCAAAGCCTGGAAGCGCAAGCGCAGCGAAGTGCGTCGTCGCAAAAAAGGTGAGCAGGAAGGTTACCAAAACCGGTTTGTGTTACCGGCTGCTACTGTCGAGGCAGAATTCGAGCAGGCCGGTTTCCGTGTTCAGGAATCCCTGGACTTCATACCGCTCTACGCCATGTGGCGAGTGTATGTATTGCGCAAGAGGTAACAGGATGGCAGTTGAGTGCGTAGTAGGCAGTCATGTAGCTCCCGAAGAACGATTTGATTTTTTCTGGCGTCAGCAAGGTGAATGGGTGGAAGAACCCAACCGTCGCCGTGGTGGTGAAAGTGGCGTGCAGCGGGTGATCAGCCCTAACGGTCGCTTGCTCTATTGCAAGCGCCAGACCGGCCACATTTACCGCAGTTGGCTGCACCCCTTCGGGCGTCCGACCGTGCTGCGTGAGCGTGATGCCCTCAAAGGCCTGCGTTTGCTGGATGTGCGTGTGCCGGAACTGGTGTTTTGCGAAGCGCGTCGCGACCCCGAGCACCAGTGGAAAGCCCTGTTGGTGACCGCGTCACTGGACGGTTTCGACGAGATCGAAAACTGGTACGCCGCCGGTGGTCGCCAACAGTATGGCGAGGCGGTCCATGAGCGCCTGCTGCAAGAGTTGGCTGGCACCTTGGCCCGTATGCACAAAGGCCGCTGGCAACACGGTTGCCTGTATATCAAGCACATATTCGTGCGGGTGACCGGTGAGCCTGATGCGGCGACAGTGGAAGTGGCCCTGCTGGACTTTGAGAAATGCCGCCAGCGCCTGACCGCTTATCGGGCCGCGTCCCACGACATGCTGCAATTGCGTCGCCATTCGTCGTGGAATGACACCGACTGGAAAAAACTCAGCTACTTTTACGAGACGGCGTTTGGCAGCGCTATCAAGGGTTTAACCAGATGAAGCTAGAAATAGCACGAGGTTTGTTTCTGGTCGGGGCATTGGGTGTTGCAGCCCTGGCCCTGGCGGTATGGGAACAACCTCGTACACAAGTGTTGAGTGCGGTAGACGGTGGCGGGCAATGCCTGCTGCCACGCATTGCCAAGACGAGTGTGGCGGCCAAGCCCGACCATGAATTGCTGTTATTCATGTTCGGCATGTCTCAAGCGATGAGGCCGCAAAGTTGAAACGATTGACCCCCAAAAGGGCCTTGCGATGCAAGGCCCTTTTTTTGTGCCTGACACCTCAACTGTTGTAGGAGCGAGCTTGCTCGCGAAAAACCCACAGACGACACGTTCATTCAGGATGGGCGCGTCATCGTTCCCACGCTCTGCGTGGGAATGCCTCTTGAGACGCTCTGCGTCTCGTCCGATCAGCCACAAAAGGGTAGTTTCAGACCAGGTGCAGGTGGTTATCCCAGAACCCCGCCGGTAACTCCAGGGGGGTTGCCAGTAACTTTTCCTGGCGGCAGTCATAGAAGCGGCAACGCCCCTGACCCGATGTCACCACAAACCCATCCGCCACCGCGCCCACCCCCGCACAGTCCGGCAAGGGCCCATCCAGGCGCAGTTCGGCGGTGTCCATGTCCCAGATAAAAAAGCGGTTGCCCCGCGGTGCCGTCAACGCCACCAGGCGCAGTTCGCTGTGCACCGCCACGCTGGCGGTGTAATGCCCCATCGCCTGCAACTGCTCATCGGCCACCGGGAACGCCACGAACGGCTGCCCCGGGCGCTTGATCGCAAGCAACTCGGAACGCTCTTGGGACGGGCCCATGAACTGCTGCCCGGTGAGGATGGTGCCATCGCTGGCTATGCCCATGTGCCGCACGCTGTTCATCTGCTGGGCCAGGGTTTCCTTGCTGATCAGGCTGCCGTCGCGGCGCATCAGCACCAGGCTCGGCTCCATGGCATTGAGGTTCATCTCCACCCGGCTTTCGGCTTCGGTGCGAATGCCACCGTTGGCCACGATCAGCGTCTCGCCGTCGGGCATCCACGAGACTTGATGCGGGCCGATGCCGTGGGTGGATATCTCGCCGCTGTGCACCAGCCGCTCACCTTCGAACTTATACACACCCAACAGGCCACGGCCAGGGTCGGAGGTGTCGTTCTCGGTGGCGTACAGCCAGTCGCCGCTCTTGTGGATCACCGCATGGCCATAGAAATGGCGGTTGGCGTTCGAGGTGATGGTTTGCAGCAGCGCGCCATCGCGCAGGTCGATCAGGTAGCTCTCGGTGCCTGGGCGACGGGCGACGAACAGCGCAATCGGCAAGGTCGGGTGGTTGATAATGTCATGGCAGCGCTGGCCGACCTGGGTGGCAAATACCGGCTTGCCGTCCAGGCGATAGCCGACAGCGTAGTGCTTGCCGTCGGCATCATCGCGCGCCGACAGCAGCAGCGGGCCTTTGTCTTTGTGCTTGAACAGCGTCCAGCCACCCAAGGTGATAGCGCTGAGCAGCACGCTGCCCACCGCCAAAGCCTGTCGCCTGAGCATCATCAGTCACCGTCGTTGGCGTTAAAGCCCAGTTGTACGCCCAGCGCCTTGGCCAGTTCGCCTTCGTGCAGGCGGTGGACCACGTTGAGGCTGTCGTAGATGTCGTTGAGTTGCTGGCGCCCGGCGTCGTCATTCAACAGTTCGTTGAGGGTGCGCTGGTTGCTGGCGAACAGTTTCAGGGACGCTGCGTAGGCGGCGTCGATTTTCTCGGCCAGTGGCTTCTGGTCCGCCGGCAGCAGGCCACGCAGGCCTTTGTTATCGACGCCCACCCATACGGTTTGAGCGGCGGCAAGGCTGGCTTCCAGGCTTTGCAGGGACGACTGGCTGCGCCAGGCATCAGCCTGGAACGGTTGCGGGATACCCTTGGTCTGGCGGCCCATCGGGGTGCCGAGCTTTTTCTTCAGGGTGTCCAGGGCGGTCACTTGCACGCGCAGCAGGTCGGCGATGGCTTCGTGGGAATCAGCGTAGCGCTGGTTCGGAAACTTGGTCATCTGCGCGAGCATGCCGTCGGTGCTGTTCCAACTGGCCAGGATCTCTTCGGCCAGGACTTTCTGGCGTTCACCGATCGCCATCAGCAGCGGGCAATAGCGCGCTTTCTGGGCGTCGTCGGCGACGTCAGGCTTGGCGTCGTAAAGGATGTATTCGTACGCCGACAGGCCCTGTACCACCACGCTGGATTTCGCCAGGGCGGCGGCGTCGATCTGCGGCTGGGCGCTGACCAGTTGCTCGACCTGACGGCCTACCAGGTTCTTCTTGTCTGGCCAGAACTGCACCTGCCACGCCCGGTTGCCTTCGGCCAGCGGGCCGATCAGCAGCGGTTGCAGCTCGGCCCAGGCTTTTTGCGCGTGCAGGAAGTCGGCGCGGGCGGTGTCCAGGCTTTCCTTGCCTTGGCAATAGGCCAGGGCGCTGACGGCCAGTTGACGGTCGGCCTCAACCCAGCGGCTGTAGGTTGGCAGGATCACTTGCTTGGCGATGGCTGCCGAGGTCACGGCTTGCGGATCTTGGGGCGAGCAGGCGCCCAAGGCCAGGGCGGCGAGGCTGGTGAACAACAACTTGGGACGAAACATGTCGAGCTCCCTTCTGTAAGTGGGGCAAAGCTTATAAAGAATTCAGGAACGCCAGCAACGCGGCACGCTGCTCGGCATTGAACGACAACACATGTTGCTGCGCCGCTTGGGCTTCACCGCCATGCCACAGCACGGCCTCAAGCAGGTTGCGGGCGCGGCCGTCATGCAGGAACTGGGTGTGGCCACTCACGGTTTGCGTCAGGCCGATGCCCCACAGCGGCGGGGTGCGCCAGTCGCGGCCGGTGGCTTTGAATTCGCTACGGTTGTCGGCCAGGCCTTCGCCCATATCGTGCAGCAGCAGGTCGCTGTAAGGGCGGATCACCTGGTTGGCCAGTTCAGGTTCGGCGGCGTTGGCGGCCGTGGTGAAGCTGGGCTTGTGACAGCCCTGGCAACCGGCCTGATAGAACAGGCTCTTGCCGGCCAGTACCTGCGGCGTGTTGACGTCTCGGCGTGCGGGCACAGCAAGGTTGCGGGTGTAGAACAGCACCAGGCGCAGGATGTTATCGCTGACTTCCGGCTCACCCTCGGGGCCATTGCCGTTGGGCGCCTGTTTGCAGGCCACTTGGGCGTCGGTGCAGTCATCGAAGGGTCTCAGGGACGTGGTGAGGCCCATATCACCAGAAAACGCGTGAACGTTTTGTTGATTGAGGTTGGGCTGCCCGGCTTTCCAGCCAAAACGCCCGAGGACAGTTTTGTTCTGGGCGTCATCCCAGACCCAATTGGCACGGCCGACGATGGCCTCTTTGTCGGCGGTCTTGGGGTTGGTATTGCGCAGGATATCGGCATCGCTGATCGCTTCGAGCAGGCCCAGGCCAATCATCGGCGGGGCGATACGCGCCGAGAAGCGCGTGTCGGGGTGCATCGGGCCGTAGCCGAGTTGGGTGATCTGCAGGTCGGGCTTGCGCAACTCGACCAGCGTGCCGTCCTTGAACCTGACGTTGACCGGTGTGTAGTCGACCCTCACCTTGCCTTCCGGCGCGACGCCGGGCACGGCCATGTCCTGGAGTTGCCCGCCGTAGACCGGCTCGGGCACTACGCCAATCTGTTCGATGAGCTTGGCGTAGGCTGACTGCTCTGCAATAGAGGGATGGATGGACAGGCGCACCAGCATCGAGACGGCATTGGGCGCGTCAGGCAGTGGCGGGTGGCCACGGCCATCCTTGATATGGCAGTTCTGGCAGGCGTTGGTATTGAACAGTGGGCCCAGGCCATCGCGCGCCGTGGTGGTAGACGGCGCAATCACCCACGGGTTGCGAAAGAAACTGTTGCCGACGCTGAAGTCCAGGCGCCGCGTGGGCGCCAGGTTGGCCGAGGGCAGGGAAAAGGCGTTCTGGTCGCGCTTGTTTACCGTCGCCGCGCCACCGGCCCGCGATTCACCCGGCTCTGCTTTCGTGAAGCGAGGGGCGTCATCGCAAGCAGTCAGGCTTAAAGCCATCAACGCTGCAGGCAGGTACAAAAGCGCACGGAACATCGAGATTCCTGGACGAGGGCAGAAAATTAAGGCGCAAAGTCTAACAGGGCAGGGCAGATTGAATAAGAGCAATTATCGTTTGGTGGCATCCCGATTCTTTCCCGTTAGAATGACCGCACATTTTTTTATGGAGGTGGCCAATGCAGGCTCTCGACGCTTTGCTCAACCGTGTTTCCGTGCCGCGTTTGCTCGACCCGGCACCGACCCAGGAGCAGCGCGACCTGCTGTTCGCCGCCGCCATGCGCGCGCCCGATCACGGCCAACTGCGCCCGTGGCGTTTCCTTACCGTGGAAGGTGCAGCGCGTGAGCAGATGGGCACGCTGTTGGCCGAAGCCGCCCGCCTGCAGGACGCCGACGCACCGCAAGCCGCCATCGACAAAGCCCAGAACGGCCCGCTGCGTGCGCCGCTGGTGGTGGTGGTGATTGCACGCTTGCAAGAGCATTTCAAAGTGCCCAAGTCCGAGCAATTGCTGGCCGCCGCCTGTGCGGCCCACGGCATTCTGCTGGCGGCGTATGCTCAGGGTATTGGCGCGGTGTGGCGTACCGGCGAATTGTCCTACTCGGCTCACGTTGCCAAAGGCCTGGGGCTGGCGGCGAATGAAGAAGTGATTGGCTTTCTGTACCTGGGCACGCCGCAGAACCCACCGCGTACGGCGCCGAAGGAAGACCTGACGCCGTTCGTCCAGGCCTGGCCCGGCCGGTAATTCACCACTGTCCTGCTCTATGTAGGAGCGAGCTTGCTCGCGAAGAACTCACAGACGCCGCGTTTATTCAGGAAGCACGCGTTATCGTTGACGTTTTTCGCGAGCAAGCTCGCTCCTACAGGGGGCAATGTTTTCAGGACCGAATCAGACCCTGAACTGATCCATCAACTTCATTTGCTGGCTGGCCAGCGCATTGAGCTGGCTGCTGATCGCCGCTGACTCGGTAGCCTGGCCGGTGAGGGTTTCAGTCACGGTACGAATCGCCGAGACGTTGCGGTTGACCTCTTCGGCCACCGCGCTCTGCTGTTCGGCCGCGCTGGCGATTTGCAGGTTCATGTCGCTGATCACCGTGACCGCGTCGCTGATCTTGCCCAGGGCTTGCACGGCTTGATGGATCTGCCCGGCATTGCTCTGGGCCTGATGCTGGCTGGAGTGCATGGTCGCCACTACGCCACGGGTGCCGCTCTGGATACGTTCGATCACCAGGCGGATTTCTTCCACCGAGTCCTGGGTGCGTTTGGCCAGGTTGCGGACTTCGTCGGCCACCACCGCAAAACCACGCCCGCTTTCCCCGGCGCGTGCCGCTTCAATCGCCGCATTCAACGCCAGCAGGTTGGTCTGTTCGGCAATGCTGCGGATCACCTCCAACACTGAACCGATTTGCTCACTGTTGACTGCCAGGGCTTCGACTTCGCCCACGGCTTTGCTGACTTCGTCGGCGAGGGTGGTGATATCGCGGGTGCTCTGCTCGATGATCGACATGCCCTCGCGTGCCGACTGGTCGGCGCCGCGTGCCGCGCTGGCGGCATTGGAGGCGCTGTTGGCCACGTCGTGGGCGGTGGCGCTCATTTCGTTCGACGCGGTGGCGACCTGGTCGATTTCACGGAACTGCACTTGCATGCCTTCGCTGGTCTGGCGCGCAATGGCGGACGACTGATCGGCCGTCCCGCGGGCTTCGGTGATGCTTTGCTTGATCTGCGCAATGGTCGGCTGCAGCTTGTCGAGGAAGCGGTTGAACCAATTCACCAACTCGCCCAGTTCGTCTTTCTTGGCATAGGCCAGGCGCTGGGTGAGGTCGCCGTCACCGCTGGCGATGTCCTTGAGCATGGCGGCCACGCTATTGATAGGGCGGGTCACGCCTGTAGCGGTCAGCCAGATCAGCAGCAAGCCCAGCAGGCCAGCGGCGGCGGCCACCAGCAGGGCTTTGAGCGTGCCCGTGGCCTGGGCCTCGTCGAGCACGGCTTGGAGTTTTTCGTTGTCGGCCAACATCACCGCTTTGGGCAGCTTGATCACCACGCCCCAGGATTTGGCACCGGCAATCGGCTTGAGCGGGTACACGGCACGAATGGTGTCTTCCTGTTCGCGGATAACCGGCCGGTCATTGGCCAGCAGTTGCACGATCTCCTTGCCTTCGGCGCCGATGCTGTCGATCAGGTTCTTGCCGACTTTGCCTGGTTCACCGCTGTAGGCGGCGATCAGGCCGGTGCTGGACAGAATCTCCAGGTGGGCGGCACCGTTGAACAGGTCTTTTTGCGCCGCATCGGTGGTCGCTTGCAGGGCGGTGAGGGCGATATCCACGCCGATCACACCGATGACTTTGCCGTCGCCGATCAGCGGCAAGGAAATGGTGGTCATCAGTACCGGTTTGCCGGCCACCGTGTCTTCGTACGGGTCCAGCAGGCAAGTGCTGCGCGTGTCTCGTGGGCAGGTGTACCAGATGTTGTAGGGCGTACCGCTGAGGTTGAGGGTGGTCTTGGTCAGGTCATCTTCGACCATGATGGTGTTCTGGCCTTCGCCGCCAGCCCGGCTCCAATAGCTGGAAAACCGGCCTTTTTCATTGGAGACGCGCGCCTTGTCGTCGATGAATTCGCTGTCCTTGCCATCCAGCCCGTTGGGTTCGAACGACAACCAGATGCCCAGCACCTTGGTGTTGCGCTCGAACGCGGTTTTGACGCTGCGGTTGAGTTCTTCACGCAGGGCTCCAGCTTCCAGGGAACGCTGGGTGCCCAACTGACGCAAGTCTTTGATCTGGTCGGCAAGGGCGGTGATTACCAGCAGGTTTTCGCCGAAGGTCTTCTGCAGTTGCGTGGCCTGTTCGGCCGCTTTGGATTGCAGCAGTTGCTCCACGCTGGCGGTGAGCATTCGTGAGCTTGAATCACTGACCAGTCGATCGTTCTGGTTGGTGTTGTAGATATTGATGCCGACCACCAGTGCAATCACACCCAGCAGACACAGGCCGGACAGCAACACGATTTTCAAGCGGATGGAGAGGGTGTCGAACATAGGTTCACTCACGAATGGACTTGTTGGAATGCACGCAAACGCGCCAAGTCCCTTCGGCGTCATGCCTGAAACATCGGCGTCACACATCAATTCATGAGAAATAGGCGATGAGCGGTAGGAAAACGCCTACGCGCAGCTTCAGACGGGCCGTGCCAGCTGTTCGGGGCGGGACCAGATCCACAGGTTGCCCAGGCTCATCCCGACAATCGCCAGGTACACCGGCCAGCCGTGATCGAGCATCACCAGCATCAACACGGCGCACAGCAACATGCTCACGGTGGCGCTGACTTTGGCGCGGCGGGCGATAATCTTGCCATTGCGCCAGTTGGACAGGATCGGGCCGAACAGGCGATGGTTTTCCAGCCACGCGCTGAGGCGCGGCGAGCTTTTGGTGGCGGCCCAGGCGGCGAGCAGGATGAATTCGGTGGTGGGCAACCCCGGTATCACAATCGCCACCAAGCCGATCCCCAGGCTGACGTAGGCCAGCAGGCCAAAGAGGACTTGGGCGATTTTCGAGGAGGATTGGGGTTTGCCGGTCATGCTGCAGTTTTCTGGTGGGAAGGTTTACACATTGTTAGCCATGAAATGCACTCAACTGTGGGAGCAGGCAAGCCAGCTCCCACATTGAACCGCTGTCTACCGGAATACTTATGCTAGTTCCGGGGCGCTAGCGTACGCCTGTTCCAGCAACACGGTGAAGCGCACAAACGCATCAATCGCGCCTTTTTCCACGGCAGCTTCTTCTTCGGCACTGAACTCCAGGCCGTCGAGGGTGCGGGTGAAACTCTTCCAGCCCTCGGCGCGACCACCGGCTGGCTCGCCCAGGTGGCGCGCACCGAAGGTTTCACTCAGGCCCAAGCCCACGGCGCGCTTGATCAGGAACGCAGCGCCCAGCTTGGAGCCTTCGGAGACGAACAGCCAGCCCAAAGCTTCGGCTTTGCTGGGGGTGTTCACCGCGCCGGCAACCGGGGCCGGGATTTCGGTGTCCAGGTCTGCCAGGTCGAGCTTGGCCGCTTCGGCGCGGCAGCGGGCGGCCAGGTCAGGGATGATCTGGTTCAGCTCGGCATCGTTGTACAGGGCCACCAGTTCCGATTGGAACAGGTATTGGGCCACCACGAAGCGGGCGAAGTTGGCCTGGGTTTCGAACGGCGCGTGAGCCTTCACCAATGCGTCGAGCTTGGTGTGCGGCTCGTTGGTGATCTGGTTCAGGCGTTGGGAGCGCAGGCTTGGGCGTTCTGCGGTGGAAGAAGCGGTCATGAAAAAAGTCCTTGAGAAGAGAAGCGCCTGGGTGCCCTTAAAGAGAGCTGTTATCAACTAGACGAACAAGAAGACGCGGCACAGTAAAAAATCCTCACCTCGCCGCAGATGCATGGGCGGCGAGGTGAGGCGCATGGGTCAGATGTCCCAGATCACGTTGATCGCAAAGTTGCGACCGGGCTGGGTCAGGCGGTCAAGGTTGGCCGGGCCGGTCACACCGGCCTCGCCGACGCTGTCGTAGCTGCGCACGTCATCCCAGTTCCAGTACTTCTTGTCGGTGAGGTTGTAGAGGCCACCGTTGACGGTCACGTCTTTGCTCACCTTGTAGTAGGCGGTCAGGTCGAGGATGCCGAAGCCCGGGGTCTTGAACGGGCCGTCGGTGCCGCCGTCGGGCGCATGGAAGGTCGTGCTGTCGACGCGGTCCTGTTTTTTCACCAAGGTCCAGCTCAGCAGGCCACCGTAGGTGTCCTGGTCGTAGCCCAGGCCAAACACGCCCTTGAGTGGGTTGACGCTGTTCAGCGGTTCGCCATTGTCGTCGTTGCGACCGTAGGTGTAGGCAACCGAGCCTTGGGTATACAGGCCCTTCGGCGCGCCGAAGGTATCCAGGTTCAGGCGGCCCTTGGCTTCCACGCCCTTGATGGTGGCACGCTTGATGTTGACCGCCTGGAACTGCTCCACGGTGCCGCCGACCACGGCGTTGTCTTCGTCGATAAAGTCACGGTACTTGTTGTAGTACACCGCAATATCGAAGGAGCCTTCGTCGAACTTGCCGCGAATCCCGGTTTCGATGCCTTTGCTGGTTTCCGGCTTGAGGTCGGGGTTGGGTTCGACGGTGTAGCCGATGTTGAGGTTTTCGAACCGACCGTACAGGGCTTTGGCAGACGGCGTGCGGAAACCTTCAGCGTATTGGCCGAACCAGGTGTAGTTGTCGGTCAGCGCGTAGGTGAGGCCGAACTTGGGTGTGACGCGGTTCCAGGTCTTGTCCTTGCCGTCGACGGCATACTCGCCGGTCGGGTTGACGGTGTTGAGGAACTCCTGGGTCAGCTTGGGCTTGAGCCGGGTGTAGTCATAACGCACGGCGGGCAGGAAGGTCCATTTGTCCCAGGTGATCTGGTCCTGGGCGAACAGCGAGTAGGTGTTGATGGTCGGGTCGGGGAAGTCGCTGGCCTTCTTCACGCTGTCGCCGGCTGACGGGCTGGGCCCGCCGATGGCGGTGCAGCCGGCGCCAATGGCCAGGCACGAGGCCGAGCCTTCGCGTGAGCCGGTGACTTTCTGCTGCTTGAGGGTGGTGCCGTAGGTCACCTGGTGCTCGGTTTCACCGAGGCTGAATGCTTTGTCCAGCTGTGCGTCGAAGACCCACTGTTTTTCTTCGTAAAGCGTGTCGCGGGTGCGCAGCACGCGACGGCCGGCCTGGTAGATTTCTGCGGTGGTCTGGTCGGTCTTGGCGATCTGGTAGTTGAGGCTGGTCTTGATACGGTCGGCAATCGGCGACTCCAGGGCGAAGGTGTTTTCCAGGCCGAAGCGCTCGCGGGTGATGGTGTCGTTACCGCGACGGTCGCGGTACAGGTTCATGCCCCGGCCACCGATGAACGGGCCGCCCACTGCGTTTTTCAGATTGACGTCGCGGTCATCCTTGAACTTCTCGTAGGTCAGGCCCAAACGGTTGTCATCGCCATAGTTCCAGCCCAGCTTGGCCAGCACGTTGGTGGTGCGCGCATCTTCCGGGTTGGCGCCGGTACGGGCCAGGCCGGTGGCGTTATTGCCGTCGTGGGATTCGGTTTCGTGGCCATTGCGCTGGCTCAGGTGCAGCAAACCGTCGAAGTCCTGCACACGCCCGGCGAAGGTGCCGGAGGTCAGCCAGCTCTCGTCGGCGGAGCTGTAGCCGGTCTTCAGGCGGGCGCCGACGTCCTGGCCTGGCTTGATGATGTCGTCCGGGTCGAGGGTGAAATAACTCACCGCGCCGCCGATGGCACTGCTGCCGTAAAGGGCCGAGGCCGGGCCGCGCAGGATCTCCACGCGTTTGACGATTTCCGGGTCGACGTAGTTGCGGCGGGTCTTGGCGTAGGGGCCGTTGAAGAAGTTGTCTGGCACTTCGACGCCATCCACCTGGGTGAGGACGCGGTCGCCGTCGATACCACGAATGTTGTAGCCGGCATTACCCGAGCGGCTACCAGCGCCGCCGACAGAGACGCCGGGTTCGTAGCGCACCAGTTCACGGATGTTGTTGACGTTCTGGCGGTCCAGTTCCTGGCGGTCGTGCACGCTGACGGTGCTCGGTACGCTGTTCACATCCTGTTCGTTACGGGTGGCGCTGATGGTCACCTGTTGCAGGGCGAGGGCGCTGCCGGTGCTACGTTTTTCCAGCACGATGCTGTTATTACCCAGTTTGCGATAGCTCAGGTTGGTCCCCACCAACAGCCGCTCCAGGGCTTTTTCCGCCGGCAGCGGGCCGCGCACGCCCGGGGACGACACGCCCTGGCCCAGTTCGGCCGGCAGGCCGACTTGCCAACCAGTCACGGCGGTGAAGGCATTAAGCGCCGACACCAGCGGCTGCTGTTCAATGCTGAAGGTGTAATTGGCATGGCTGCGAGCGGCAGGTTCGGCGGCGGTGGCGCTCATGACGGGCGTACCAGCCAGCAGGATCGCAGCGGTCAGCAAGGACAAAACGGGCGAAGCAGACCGGCGGTTGAAACGAGAGGACATCGAGAGCGCTCCGGGATACGAATCTTATAGTTGCGAACCGAACCAAATAGGAATCAGTTGCATTGGCTATAACGAGACGTATCGCCGGTTAACATCGAGTAAAAATAATTCTCATTTAGTTCAGGATCACCAGCGCGGGGTATTCCGACAGCTTGGCCGAGGTGATGTGCGCCAGGGAGCGCACCACGTCCAGGGGTTGGTCGAGGCGGTAGTTGCCGGTGACGGCAACGCTGGCCAACTGCTCGTTGTTGTTGACGATCCAGCCTGGGTAATAACGGCGCAACTCAGCCAGCACTTCGCTCATCGGGCAGTTCTCGAACACCAGTCGGCCCTGTACCCAGGCCAGGTCCTTGCTGGGATCGAGCTTGGCCGGTTGGCCGAAACCCTTGGGGCCGATGCGGATGCTTTCACCGGCGCTCAGGCGCACACGGGCATCGTCGAAGGTGTTGCTCAGGTCGACATCGCCGCGCTGCACTTGAACCTGGGCTTCGCCATTGAGGTAGCGCACAGCAAAGGCGGTATCACGCACGCTGGCGCGCACCGGGCCGGCGTCGATCTCCAGGGGCAGGCCACGGGTGGGCGCTATTTCAAAGAACGCTTCGCCTTGGTACAGGCGGGCAATGCGCTGATGGTCCTTGATGGTGCTGGAAAAGGCCGAGTTGGTGTTCAGCAGCACCTTGGAGCCATCGTCCAGCTGCAGGCGCTGGCGCTCGCCGACCACCGTCAGATGGTCGGCCTGCAAGCGCACCGGCAGGTTGCTGAAACTGAACAGGCCGACCAGTAACACGGCGGCGGTGGCCAAGGGTTTCCAGTGCGGTTTGATCCGGCGCCAACCGCTGGGCTTACGCGGTGCGGCGAGGGCCACGGCGGCGCTGTGCACCGGCGCGTCACCCCAGGCGGCCTGGGCCTTGCTGAAGGCGTGGACATGCGCCGGGTCCTGGGCCAGCCAGGCGTCGAACGCGGCCTGCTGCCCAGGTTGCGGGCACTGCAAGGCGATCAGCCAATCGAGGGCTTGGTCCATGGTCGCGTCTTGCAACACCTCATGAGCCAACGCATGGGGGCGCAGTTTATTCGGGTCCGTCACGGTGTTCCTCGGGTCTTCGCCACGTTCTATTCATTTTTCCTACAGCTTGGATCGACACCTCTGTCGGGTGAAGCTTAAGGCTGATCCAGCCGTTCGGCCACACCCACACAGATGGCCATGATCAATTTGAGTTCCTTTTGCACCGTGCTCAAGGACACACCCAACTGATCGGCAATCTCCTGGTAGCTGCAACCGTGCAGGCGGCTGAGGATGAAGATCCGCTGCTGGCGGGCACTCAACTGGCCAAGGCTGACACTCAGGTGCTCCAGCAGTTGCTCGGCCTGGGTGGCTTCCTCCGGCGTGCTCGCCGGTGCGGCGACGCTTTGCAGGACATCCAGCGGCACATCCTCCTGCAGGGTACGCGCCTGAATCCTGCGCGAGCGCAAATGATCCAGCGCCAGGTTGCGGGCTGTCTGGTAGACAAAGGGTTCAAGGTGGTCGATTGGCCGCTCGCTCAGGGCCCGAGTCACGCGCAGGTAGGTTTCCTGCAACAGGTCCTCGGCAGTGCTGTGGTTATGCACCATGCGTTGCAGAGTTCGTAGCAGGATCACCCGTTGGGTGAGGAAGACGTGGTTGAAGCGAGATTGGCTCACAGTGATACCAGACCGATTTGCAGTGAATGATAATGCTTATCATCAACTGAAATGGCAAGTGGCTATTTCGCTGGGCCAGCGCAGGAGCAAGGAGGTGCACTAAACCCGTGTGGGAGCGGGCTTGCTCGCGAAAGCGGTGTGTCAGTCAACGAATAGGCCAACTGAGCCACCGCTTTCGCGAGCAAGCCCGCTCCCACACGCGCCCGGCTCCCTCAAGAGGGGCTTATTCGGCGTTACACAGCGCCACGCAGTTATCCAGCATACGGTTGGAGAAGCCCCACTCGTTGTCATACCAAGCCAGCACTTTGAGCAATTTGCCGCTGACCTTGGTGTGATTGGCGTCGAAGATCGACGACAGCGGGTTATGGTTGAAGTCGCTGGAAACCAGCGGCAGGGTGTTGTAGCCGAGGATTTTGGAGTGCTGGCTGGCGTGTTTGAGCAGGGCGTTGACCTCATCGGCCGTGGCTTCTTTCTTCAGCTGCACGGTGAGGTCCACCAGGGACACGTTGATCACCGGTACACGCACCGCCATGCCGGTCAGCTTGCCTGCCAGTTCCGGCAGCACCAGGCCCACCGCTTCAGCGGCGCCGGTCTTGCTCGGGATCATGTTCTGGGTGGCCGAACGCGCGCGGTACGGGTCGGTGTGGTACACGTCGGTGAGGTTCTGATCGTTGGTGTAGGCGTGGATGGTGGTCATCAGCCCGCTTTCGATGCCCAGCTCGCGATGCAGTACCTGGGCCACCGGCGCCAGGCAGTTGGTGGTGCACGACGCGTTGGAAATGATCTGGTGGGATTGACGCAAAATGTCATGGTTTACCCCGTAGACCACAGTGGCGTCCGCGCCTTTGGCCGGGGCAGAAATGATCACCTTGCGCGCGCCGGCGCTAATATGGGCGGCAGCCTTGTCACGGTCGGTGAACAGGCCGGTGCATTCGAACACCACGTCAATCTTGTGCGCAGCCCACGGCAGGTCGGCGGGGTTGCGAATGGCACTCACGGCAATCCGGTCACCATTGACGGTCAGGCTTTCCTGATCGTGGGCAACCTCTGCGTCGAAAGTGCCGTGTACGGTGTCGTACTTGAGCAGGTGGGCATTGATCGAGCTGTCGCCCAAATCGTTGATGGCGACGATCTGCAAATCCTGGCGATAGCCTTGGGTATACAGTGCGCGCAGGACATTACGGCCGATACGGCCAAAACCATTGATTGCGATTCGAAGAGTCATCGGAAAGTGCCTGTCGTCGATTTGTTGTAAGAATTACAAGATTATTCGCATAAAAATAGAAAACAAGCCTTTTTAGTGGCAATATTTTGTTCAATCTACAACGAGTGACCTGAATCAACTGGTCCGATGATCCAAACGACCCCCTGCCATCCCATGAGCCGTGGGCGTTTGATCAGCATAGACTCTCAGGTCGCCACATCCGTTAGCCTGGAGTTCTATACATGCATCCCCGCGTTCTTGAGGTCACCGAACGGCTTATCGCCCGCAGCCGCGCCACCCGCGAGGCTTACCTTGCGCTCATTCGCGGCGCAGCCAGCGACGGTCCGATGCGCGGCAAGCTGCAATGCGCCAACTTCGCCCACGGTGTGGCCGGTTGCGGCACCGAAGACAAAAACAGCCTGCGCATGATGAATGCCGCCAACGTGGCAATTGTTTCTTCTTATAACGACATGCTCTCGGCGCATCAGCCCTACGAGCATTTCCCCGAACAAATCAAAAAGGCCCTGCGCGAAGTCGGCTCGGTCGGCCAGTTTGCCGGCGGCACCCCCGCCATGTGCGACGGCGTGACCCAGGGCGAGCCGGGCATGGAACTGAGCCTGCTCAGCCGTGAAGTCATTGCCATGTCCACGGCGGTAGCGCTGTCCCACAACATGTTCGACGCCGCGCTGATGCTGGGCATCTGCGACAAGATCGTCCCTGGCCTGATGATGGGTGCGCTGCGCTACGGCCACCTGCCGATGATCTTCGTGCCGGGCGGGCCGATGCCGTCGGGTATCTCCAACAAGCAGAAGGCCGATGTGCGCCAGCGCTACGCCGAAGGCAAGGCCAGCCGCGAAGAGCTGCTGGAATCGGAGATGAAGTCCTACCACAGCCCCGGCACCTGCACCTTCTACGGCACCGCCAACACCAACCAGTTGCTGATGGAAGTCATGGGCCTGCACTTGCCCGGCGCTTCGTTCGTCAACCCGTACACGCCGCTGCGCGATGCGTTGACCCGCGAAGCCGCGCACCAGGTCACGCGCTTGACCAAGGCCAATGGCAACTTCACGCCCATTGGCGAGATTGTCGACGAGAAGTCCATCGTCAACTCCATCGTTGCGCTCAACGCCACCGGCGGTTCCACCAACCACACCCTGCACATGCCGGCCATCGCCATGTCGGCAGGCATCATCCTGACCTGGCAGGACATGGCCGACCTCTCCGAGGTGGTACCGACCCTGTCCCACGTGTATCCAAACGGCAAGGCTGACATCAACCACTTCCAGGCGGCGGGCGGTATGTCGTTCCTGATCCGCGAACTGCTCGAAGCCGGCCTGCTTCACGAAGACGTCAACACCGTGGCCGGCAAGGGCCTGAGCCGCTATATCCAGGAACCTTTCCTGGTCGACGGCGAACTGGTCTGGCGCGACGGCCCGATCGAAAGCCTCGACGAAACCATCCTGCGCCCCGTGGCCCGTGCGTTCTCGCCGGAAGGCGGCTTGCGCGTAATGGAAGGCAACCTCGGCCGTGGCGTGATGAAGGTTTCGGCGGTAGCCCCGGAGCATCAGGTGGTCGAAGCGCCGGCGGTGGTGTTCCAGGACCAGCAGGACCTGGCCGATGCCTTCAAGGCCGGCCTGCTGGAAAAAGACTTCGTTGCGGTGATGCGCTTCCAGGGGCCGCGCTCCAACGGCATGCCGGAATTGCATAAGATGACGCCGTTCCTGGGCGTGTTGCAGGACCGTGGTTTCAAAGTGGCACTGGTGACAGACGGGCGAATGTCCGGCGCGTCGGGTAAGATCCCTGCCGCGATCCACGTCAACCCCGAAGCCCAGAGCGGCGGGCCGCTGGCGCGGGTCCAGGATGGCGATATCATCCGTGTGGATGGCGTTACCGGCACCTTGGAGCTTAAGGTGGACGCCGAAGTATTTGCAGCGCGCACGCCTGCCACGGGCCTGTTGGGCAATAACGTGGGGGCCGGTCGCGAGTTGTTTGCATTCATGCGCTTGGCCGCAAGCTCCGCAGAGCAGGGCGCCAGCGCCTTTACCTCTGCCTTGGAGACGCTTAAGTGAAGCTTGCGCTGGTCGGTGATATCGGGGGGACTAACGCCCGTTTTGCGTTATGGCGGGATCAGGAACTGCATTCGATCCGCGTGCATGCCACGGCGGATCACGGCAGCCCTGAAGAGGCGATCAAGGTCTATCTCAAAGAAGAAGGCCTGCAAATCGGCGACATCGGTGCGGTGTGCCTGTCGGTGGCCGGGCCGGTGAGCGGCGATGAATTCAAGTTCACCAACAACCACTGGCGCCTGAGCAAAACCGCGTTTTGCCAGGCCCTGCAGGTGGATGAACTGTTGCTGGTCAACGATTTCTCGGCCATGGCCCTGGGCATGACCCGGCTCAAACCCGACGAATTTCGCGTGGTCTGCGAAGGCACGCCGGAGCCCTTGCGCCCGGCCGTGGTGATCGGCCCGGGCACCGGCCTTGGCGTCGGCACCTTGCTGGACCTCGGCGCAGGCCGCTGGGCAGCGCTGCCGGGGGAGGGTGGGCATGTCGACCTGCCCCTGAGCAGCCCACGGGAAACCCAATTGTGGCAACACATCTACAGCGAGATCGGGCATGTCAGCGCCGAAACCGCGCTGAGCGGTGGCGGCCTGCCGCGGCTGTACCGGGCGATCTGTGCGGTGGATGGGCATGAGCCGGTGCTGGACACCCCCGAAGCCATCACGGCGGCGGGCCTGGCCGGTGACCCCGTGGCCATGGAAGTTTTGGACCAGTTCAGCATCTGGCTGGGCCGGGTGGCGGGCAATAACGTCTTGACCACCGGTGGGCGCGGTGGCGTGTACATCGTGGGCGGGGTGATACCGAGGTTTGCCGACTTCTTTATCAACAGCGGTTTCGCCAAAAGCTTTGCGGATAAAGGCTGCATGAGCGACTACTTCAAAGGTATTCCGGTGTGGCTGGTAACGGCGCCGTATTCCGGGCTGACTGGGGCGGGTGTGGCGCTTGAGCAAGCCTTTGCATAGGTCATAATGGCGCCATCGCAGGCAAGCCAGCTCCCACCGTCTGGAATGCATTCCAAGTGTGGGAGCTGGCTTGCCTGCGATGGCGGCCTAAAGGGCACCCGATGATTTAAGCCAGGCCATAACAACAAGGAGGCCCCCGTGAGCGTAATCAGTAAATCCATTCTCCTCGTCGACGACGACCAGGAAATCCGCGAATTGCTGCAAACCTACCTCAGTCGCGCCGGCTTCCAAGTCCGTGGCGTGTCCGACGGCGCGGGGTTCCGCCAGGCCATGAACGAGGCACCGTGCGACCTGGTCATCCTCGATGTGATGTTGCCAGACGAAGACGGCTTCAGCCTGTGCCGCTGGATCCGCCAGCACCCGCGCCAGGCGCAGGTGCCGATCATCATGCTCACCGCCAGTTCCGACGAAGCCGACCGCGTGATCGGCCTGGAGCTGGGCGCCGATGACTATATCGGCAAGCCGTTCAGCCCCCGCGAGCTGCAGGCGCGCATCAAGGCACTGCTGCGCCGCTGCCAGTTTGGCCAGGAGCGCAGCAGTGGCGGCGATGTGTGGGTGTTCGATGAATGGCGCCTGGATATGATCAGCCACCGCTTGTTTCATGTGGACGGTGAAGAGGTGATCCTCTCCGGCGCCGACTTTGCCTTGCTCAAGTTGTTTCTCGACCACCCGCAGCAGATCCTCGACCGCGACACCATCGGCAACGCCACCCGTGGCCGCGACCTGATGCCCTTGGACCGGATCGTCGACATGGCCGTCAGCCGCCTGCGCCAGCGCCTGCGCGACACCGAGAAACCACCGCGGCTGATCCGCACCGTGCGTGGCAGCGGCTATCAACTGGCAGCCAGCGTGGTTGCCGGCAATGCCCACTGAACCGCTGAACGAACGCCGCCGCCGCTTGCCGGTACCCCGCTCGCTGCTGGGGCGCATGTTACTGCTGACCTTGCTGGCGGTGCTGTTCGCCCAGGCGCTGTCCAGCGTGATCTGGGTGTCGCAATTGCGCGCCACCCAGCTTGAGGGCCTGGTCACCAGCGCCCGCAGCCTCGCGCATTCAATGACCGCCAGCGTGAGTTACTTCCGGTCGCTGCCGGTGGCCTATCGCCCGTTGGTGCTGGACCAGTTGCGCAGCATGGGCGGTACGCGTTTTGTGGTGACCCTCAACGATCGCCCGCTGGACATGCAAATACTGCCCGAAACCCCGCGCAAGCAAGCGGTACTGGTGGCGGTGGATGAAGTGCTGCGCCAGACCCTGGGCGCCGACGTGCATATCTCGGTGGAGTTCGTCAGCGCCGAAGACCTGCGCATCTTCAATGCCGGCCTGAAGCTCGACGAACTGCCACGCTCCTGGGCCCATTACGCACTGACCCTGGAACCGGTGAACCCGCCGGTGCTGGTCACCCAGATCCAATTGGCGCCCGGCGAATGGCTGTACATCGCCTCGCTGTTGCCCGAGCCCTACACCAGCCTGGAAGAACAAGGCCTGCCGTCCCAGCAGGTGTGGTTTATCGTGCTCACCAGCGGTTTTCTGCTGTTGTTCATCGGCCTGCTGGTGCACTGGCAAAGCCGGCCACTCAAGCGCCTGGCGCGAGCGGCGCGGGACATGTCCCTGGGCGCCGATGTGGAGCCTGTGGCTGAAGGCGGCGGCAGTGAAGTGGTGGAAGTGGGTCGTGCATTCAATGCCATGCGTGAACGCATCAGCCGTTACCTGACCGAGCGCAGCCAGTTGTTCAGTGCGATTTCCCATGACCTGCGCACGCCCATTACCCGCCTGCGCCTGCGCGTGGAATTACTGGAAGACGAGAACCTGCAAAACAAATTCGGCCGTGACTTGGATGAGCTGGAGTTGTTGGTCAAGGGCGCGCTGCAATGCGTGAAAGACACCGACATCCACGAAAACATCCAGCCGGTCGACCTCAACCACGTCCTCGAATGCCTGGTGGAGCCGTACCTGGCACCCCATGGCAATGGCCGAGTGACCCTCGATGGCGCGGCGCTGTCAGCCTACCCAGGCAAGCCGCTGGCGCTCAAGCGTTGCATCGGCAACCTGATCGACAACGCGCTCAAGTACGGGCAGAACGCGCATTTGCATATCGAGGACGATGGCGTGCAGTTCATCCTGCACGTGGATGATGAAGGCCCAGGCGTGCCGCAGCAGCGACTGGAGCAAGTGTTTGAACCGCACTTTCGCTTGGCCGGCCAGCAGCAGGGTTACGGGTTGGGGTTGGGGATTGCGCGCAACATTGCCCACAGCCATGGGGGCGAAGTGAGTTTGCAGAACCTGCGCGAAGGCGGCCTGCGCGTCACCTTGCAACTTCCCCGCGGATTAGACTGAATATACGCAGGACTACTGTGGGAGCTGGCTTGCCTGCGATAGCCATAGGTATCTACACAACTGTGCAGTTCGCCGCAGCCACCGGTAACCACGATGCGAAGCGAGCCGCTCTTGATCTTGCTCTTGATCTGCTTTTGATCTTAGGCGCCCCGTTAAACCACGCTGGCCGGAATTCGACAGGGATTTGGGGGGTAAACCGGCAGGGATGCCGGTTTAGCCGCCCCGCGCCATGGATGGCGCGTGGCGGCGGCCCCCCAAATCACTGTCGGATTACGGGCACACCGAGCCCAAGCGAGGTGCCGAGTGGTGGGGCAAGAGCGTTTTGCTTACTTTTGACTGGGCCGGCATTCCGGCTTTTCAAAAGTGAGCCGCCGTCTGGGCGGAACCCTAAGTGGCCGTTACCGCAGCAATGGATATGCACACAATCCAACCGTGTTGACCGCCAGGCCGCCTTCGCGAGCAAGCCCGCACACAGTTGGATCGTGGGGCATCAGGTAGATAAGTGTCGGCTGCCAGGCCGCCATCGCAGGCAAGCCAGCTCCCACATTTTGCTACGCGTGCATCAGATGCTTTGACGCAGTCTGGCCAAGTCGCGCAGCGGCGGCGCACCGAACAACCGGCTGTACTCCCGGCTGAACTGCGACGGGCTTTCATACCCCACCCGATACCCCGCCGCCGAGGCCTCCAGCCCTTCGGCAATCATCAGCCGCCGGGCTTCTTGTAAGCGCAGTTGCTTCTGGTATTGCAGCGGGCTCATGGCCGTGATCGCTTTGAACCGATGGTGCAAGGTCGAGACGCTCAGGTTCACCTCCTTGGCCAGGTCGTCGATACGCAGTGGCTGCTCATAGTTGCCGTTCAGCCATTTGATCGCCTGGCTCACCCGATGGCTCTGGCTGTTAGCCACAGCAATTTCATACAGGCGATAACCCTGTGGGCCACGCAGCAAACGGTAAAGAATTTCACGGTTGATCAGCGGCGCGAGCATCGCGATGTCTTTAGGCGTGTCCAGCAAGCGGGTCAGGCGCAGCACCGCATCGAGCAGTGCGTGATCGATGCGGTCGACGTACATGCCTCGCGAGGTCGGGCGTGAGGGCACGCCCATTGGCCCGGCCTCTGCGATCAGCGCGGTGAGCTGCGCCGGGTCGATGTTGATGCGCACCGAGAGGTTCGGGTCCTCGGCGGTGGCGTCGATGATGCGGCCGGCCACCGGCATCGCCACCGAGAACACCAGGTAGTTGAGCGGGTCGTAGGCAAAGATCTCGTCGGCCAGGCGCACTTCCTTGCTGCCACTGGCGAGGATGCACAGTGCGGGTTCCACCAGCACGGGCATGAAATCCCGGGGCGCGTTGTGGCGGTTCAGGTACAGCGAGGTGATCGCCGTGCCGTAGGAACCGTCCTCCCAGGTATGGCGGTGCACGATACTGGCCAGCTCGGCGCGTTGTTTCTCCATCTCGGCATCGAGGGGAACGGGCTTGGATTCGGGCGACGGCATGGGGCGTCCTCTACACGCGGCTTTGATGGGCTCAGCTTAGCGGCGGCTTTTCAAATAGTGTTACGTCGATTCTGCAGCATCCTTGCCTGATCCTGCGAGATAGCGTGAATCAGGCAAGTGCGCAGCCTGTCATCTGCCTGAAACATGGGGCCTGGGCCTGGAATAAATCCTGAGGCCGAACGTCCTCCCTACGCTTCTCGCAGGATTGTGCAATAAGCCTGCAGGAATTGACTAACCGCGCCCACCCCCGCGCCGTTATCTTTGATCCTGTGGCAACACGCCCTCATTGTGCTTGCCGAGCATCACTTCTCAACGGGAGAGTCGAATATGTCCACCCCCATTCCCGCGAGCCATATGGCCTTTATCCGTGCCCGTAGCGGGTGCAGCACCGAACTCGGTGCACGCTTGAGCAGTTTGATTGAACCGGGTCGCCAGGCCCAGGGTTGCCTGCAATTCTCGTTGCAGCACTCCCAGGTCGACCCCGATGTGTGGCTGGTGTCCGGGTTCTGGAGCAGCGAGCAAGCCATGAGCGCCTACTTCAGCTCTCCGGCCCTGATGATCTTCACTGAGCTGCTGAACGACATGGTCGTGCGCAGCATGGACTTCCAGACCTTTACCGACGCATCGGCCGTACAGGCCTACGGCGAGTACCTGCAACTGGCCGGTTAACGGTTAGAATGGCCGACTTTCCATTGGCCAGGACCTGCAACATGGCACGTAAACAATTTGCCCACCACGAAGCCGTTTCCGCCGTAGTACCGGGCGAAGGTGGCTACAGCGCCGCCGTCGCCGTCAAGGCACTGGATGGCATGGGCGCACCCAGGTTTCACAAGATCCTTGATGGGCAGACGTTCAAGACGGCCTCCGACGCTGACGATGCCGCCACTGAGCAGCTTGGACGGTTGATTGATGTGGATGAAGAAGGCCAACTGAGCTGGGCAATTGCTGAACGCTGAGGCAGCACACCTAACCAATGTGGGAGCTGGCTTGCCTGCGATAGCGGTGTATCAGTCACTACTGAGTTGACTGACCCGGCGCCATCGCAGGCAAGCCAGCTCCCACAGTTTTGATTGCATTTCAGTCAGGGTTTGGTGGCGCCTGGTCTGTGCATTTTGAACAGTGCTTCCGGCCCCAGCTGGAAATAATCCGCCGGGCCACCCCCACGCAAAATCGGCTCGGCAGCAGCGGTGTCGTAGATCCCGTCCTTGAGCAACCACTTGGCGATGTGCACCGCAACCACCTCGCCCAGCACCAGCCAGCTTGGCACCAACTGTTGGTCGGCACGTTGCAGTTGGATGATCTGCGTCACCTTGCACTCGAACGACACCGGGCTCTCGCCCACCCGTGGTACGCCGACGATTTTCGAAGCCACTGGCGTTAAGCCGGAGAGTTCGAATTCATTCACCTCGGGCGATACCGGCGCGCAGCTCTGGTTCATCTGCTCGGCCAGCGGGCGGGTGGCCAGGTTCCAGACGAATTCGCCGGTCTGTTCGATATTGTTCAGGCTGTCTTTGCGCCCGACACTGGAAAACCCAATGATCGGCGGAATGTAGTTAAAGGCGTTGAAGAAGCTGTAGGGCGCCAGGTTCAGGCGACCTTCGCGGTCGTGGGAGGAGATCCAGCCAATCGGGCGTGGGCCGACGATGGCATTGAACGGGTCATGGGGCAGGCCGTGGCCGTTGGCGGGTTCGTAAAAGTGGATATCGTCGGGCATGGCCGGGTTCCTGCTACGCGGTTTGAGAGACCGTCATAGTGCAATTCATGGCAGTGAATTTCCACGGTGCCCATGGATTTTTCATACATAGGCCACCTATTTTTCACAGCTTTCCCTTCAGTCTGCGCCCAAG
Organism: Pseudomonas sp. FDAARGOS_380; assembly: GCF_002591235.1. Taxonomy (NCBI): domain Bacteria; kingdom Pseudomonadati; phylum Pseudomonadota; class Gammaproteobacteria; order Pseudomonadales; family Pseudomonadaceae; genus Pseudomonas; species Pseudomonas sp. FDAARGOS_380. The sequence goes on from NZ_CP023969.1 coordinate 3,234,873, forward strand.
GTCAATACCCCCTATAAGACTGAGCCTTGGAGCCATTTACTGCATGAACAAACTTCCTCAGATCACCCTGGCGTTCTGGGTCATGAAAATCTGCGCAACCACCTTGGGCGAAACCGCTGGGGACTTGCTGTCGATGACCTTGAACGTTGGTTACGCCATCAGCTCCATGATCCTCATCAGCGTGTTCCTGGTGACCCTGGTGACGCAACTCTGGTCGAAAACCTACAACCCGGTGCTGTACTGGATCGTGATTTTGTCTACCAGCACCGCGGGTACCACGATGTCCGACTTTATGGACCGCACGCTGGGGCTGGGCTACGCCACGGGGTCGATGATCCTGATCGTGATCTTGATGATCATCTTTGCGGTGTGGCACCTCAGTGGTGACTCGCTGAACGTAAACAAGGTGCAGACCTTCCGGGGCGAGCTGTTTTACTGGATGGCGATCCTGTTTTCCAACACCCTGGGCACCGCATTGGGCGATTTTCTCGCGGACGATTCGGGGTTGGGCTTCGCCGGTGGCGCATTGCTGATCGGTTCGACCATCGCCGCGGTGGTGGCGCTCAAATACTTCACCCGCATCTCGTCGGTGCTGTTGTTCTGGGTGGCGTTTGTACTGACACGGCCGTTTGGCGCGACCTTGGGGGACTTCCTGACCAAACCCCATGAAAAGGGCGGCCTGGATTTTGGCACCGTCGGTTCATCGGCGGTGTTGGCGGCGGTGCTGCTGGTGATGATTGCGGGCGCGTCGTATGCACAGCGGCGTTATGGACGGAGTGAGGCCGCAGAGTTGTCCTGAGACTAAATGTGGGAGCGGGCTTGCTCGCGAATGCGGTGTGCCAGTCAATGAACCTATCGACTGACACTCCGCATTCGCGAGCAAGCCCGCTCCCACATTTTTTAGTCCGTGGTGATGCGCGAGTGTTTACGCGTGTCCTTCATGGTCACGTAAACCATCAGCGACACCGCGATACACGCGGTCACGTACCAGTAGTAGCCGGTCTCCATACCGATGCTCTTGAACCACAGCGCGATGTATTCAGCGGTACCGCCGAAGATCGACACAGTCAGGGCATACGGCAGGCCCACGCCCAGGGCGCGGATTTCGGTCGGGAACAGCTCGGCCTTCACCACGGCGTTGATCGAGGTGTAGCCGCTGACGATGATCAGCGCTGCCATGATCAGGAAGAACGCGCCCCACCAGCTTTGGATGGTGTGCAGGGTGGTGAGGATCGGCACGGTGAACAGGGTGCCAAGCACGCCGAAAGCGATCAGGATCGGGCGGCGGCCGATTTTATCCGACAGCCCGCCGATGATCGGTTGCAGGCACATGAACAGAAACAGCGTCGCCGCCGAGATGGTGGTGGAGTCGGAGATGCTCATGCCGACGGTGTTCACCAGGTATTTCTGCATGTAGGTGGTGTAGGTGTAGAACGCCAGGGTGCCGCCCATGGTCAGGCCGACCACGGTCAGCAGTTCCTTGGGGTGGCGCATCAAGGTGCGCATTGCGCTTTCCTTGGCTTTTTCTTTCTTGGTGAACGACTCGGTTTCTTCCATGCCACGACGCAGGTACAGCGCGACCACGGCACACAGCGCGCCGATGGCGAACGGGATGCGCCAGCCCCAGGCGTACAACTGCTCGGTGGTGAGCACCTGTTGCAGCACGATCAGCACCGCCAGTGCGATGAGCTGGCCGGAGATCAGGGTCACGTACTGGAAGCTGGAGTAGAAACCGCGACGTTCCTTGGTGGCCATCTCACTGAGGTAAGTGGCAGAGGTGCCGTATTCGCCGCCGACCGACAGGCCCTGCAGCAGGCGGGCAAACACCAGCAGGATCGGCGCACCGATACCAATGACCTCATAGCCTGGGCTCAGGGCAATCAGCAGCGAGCCGAAGCACATCAGGTACACCGAGGCCATCAAGGCTTTTTTACGCCCGACTTTGTCGGCGTACAGGCCCATCAGCCAGCCACCGATCGGGCGCATCAGGAAGCCCACGGCGAAGATCGCGGCGGTGTTGAGCAGTTGGGCAGTAGTGTCGCCTTTGGGGAAGAAGGCTTTGGCAAAATACAGCGAGAAGGCGGCGTAGACGTACCAGTCGTACCATTCGACCATGTTGCCGACTGATCCGCTGAAAATCGACTTGATGCGGCTGGAGGTGGTGCGCTCCTGCGCTTTTGCGGCCGTCGATCCCAGAGGCACGGTGTTGGAGTTATCCATTGAAGGATCCTTCATCTAGTTGTTTTTATGGAGCGGCGCGTGCGCAGCCTGTTGGGGCTATAGCAGGAGCTGTGCCAGGTAGAGGAAGGCCCGGAATAGAAGGGTTGCGGGATTTTTTTGAGCGAAAAATCGCTGATGGTTTTGGGGTGATGAGCGGAAATCCGCTTATGACTGCAGTGATCGTTCCCACGCTCTGCGTGGTAACGCCTGTGGTGACGCTCCGCGTCGCGCCTTTAAAAAGCGACGCAGAGCGTCTTAGGCTGCGTTTCCACGCGGAGCGTGGGAACGATCAGAAGCGGGATCAGAGAAACATCTCCCTCACCAACCCATGCCGCTGCATCTTCTCATTGAAGGTACGACGCGGCAGTTGCAGTTCGGCCAGCACCGCCTTGATATCGCCCTTGTGACGCGTCAACGCTGCCTTCAGGCAGTGGGCCTCGAACGCCTCCTGCTGCGCTGCCAACGACTGCCCGGCTTCGATCCCTTGCGGTTCCGGCTCGTCCAGCCCCAGCACCTGGCGCTCGGCGACGTTGGCCAGTTCGCGCACATTGCCCGGCCAGTCATGGCTGAGCAGGCGCCCCAGCTGTGGCCCACTCAAGGGCTCGACCTGGCGGCCCAGACGCTCGGCGGCGCTTTGCGCAAAATGCTCGTACAGTAGCGGAATATCTTCGCGACGTTCGCGCAATGGCGGCAGGCGCAGTTGGGCGACGTTGAGCCGATAGGCCAGGTCTTCGCGAAAGCGCCCGGCGCGGGCCTCTTCCAGCAGGTCGGGCTTGGTGGCGGCGATGATGCGCAGGTCCACATGGATACTCTGGTTGGAGCCCAGCCGCTCCAGCTTCTGTTCCTGCAATACGCGCAGCAATTTCACCTGTTGGGCCAGGGGCATGCTTTCGATTTCATCCAGAAACAAGGTGCCGCCGTGGGCATATTCCAGCTTGCCGATACGTTTGCCCTGGGCGCCGGTAAAGGCGCCGCTTTCATGTCCGAACAGTTCGGCTTCGAACAACTGCTCGGGGATCGCCGCGCAATTGAGGGCCACGAAGGGCTTCTTGGCGCGAGGGCCGAAGTCGTGCAGGCAGCGGGCGACCAGCTCTTTGCCGCTGCCGGTCTCGCCACGAATCAGCACATTGACCGGTAAACTCGCCAGGTCCAGCACTTGGCGGCGCAAACTTTGCAGTCCCTTGGACACGCCCAGCAGGCTGGATTCCAACTGCGCGCGATGATCGGCCTGTTGATGCAGGCGGCGGTTTTCCAGGATCAGGCCGCGCTTGTCCAGCGCCCGGCGCAGGCTGTTGAGCAAGGCGTCGGGGCTGAAGGGTTTTTCCAGGAAGTCGTAGGCCCCGTCGCGCATGGCTTCGACGGCCATTGGCACGTCGCCATGGCCGGTGAGCAAAATCACTGGCAAATCGGCATCGCGGCGCTGCACCTCGGCCAACAGCTCAAGGCCGCTGAGCCCCGGCATGCGCACGTCACTCAGTATCACCCCGGCAAAGTCCTTGGGCAGTTGCGCCAGGCACTCTTCGGCGCGGCTGAACAACTGCACGTCAAACCCCGACAGGCTCAGCCATTGCTCGACGGCCGTGCGAATACTGGCTTCGTCATCGACCACAATCACCGCGTTCAACATAGGTCTGGCGTCTCCATGGCGATAGGCAGGGTCAAGGTGAAGATCGCGCCATCGCCACGGTTGGCGGCACTCAGGCGGCCGCCCAGTTCATGCACGATAGCGTAGGACACCGCCAGCCCCAAGCCGAGCCCGTCGCCCACCGGTTTGGTGGTGAAAAACGGGTCGAACACGCTGCTCAAATGTTCTTCGGCAATCCCGCCGCCGCTGTCGCAGACGCTCAACTGCCACAGCTGCTGATCGGCGTGCAGGCGGATTTCCAGGCGCTTGCGCGGTTTGTCGGCCATGGCATCGAGGGCGTTGCGCAACAGGTTGATCAGCACCTGTTCGAGGCGGATCGCGTCGCCGCGTACCCAGGCCGGGCGGGTGAGGTCCAGCACCACACCGATGGCTTCGTCACGCAGGCGCGCATCGAGCAGGTGCAGGGATTGGTCGACCACCGTCGCCAGGTCCAGCTTTTCGCGCAGGCCGCTGGGACTCTTGCGCGCGAACGTCTTGAGGTGGCCGGTGAGCGCGGCCATGCGCGTGAGCATGTCATCCAATGGCGTGAGAGCCTTGTAGGCATCGTCCACGCGACCATGGTCGAGCAACAGCCGCAGCGTCGCCAGTTGCATGCGCTGGGCGGTCAGTGGCTGGTTGATTTCATGGGCGAGGGCGGCGGACATTTGCCCCAATGCCGCCAGCTTGGCGGACTGCACCAGGCCATCCTGGGCGGTGCGCAACGCCTGGGTGCGTTCCTCGACCAATTGCTCCAGTTCTTCACGGCTGCGCTGGCGCAAGCGGGCCAGGCGCCAGCGCTGGCTGAGGAATAGCACCAGAAACACCAGTGCCAGCCACGAACCCGCAGCGGCAAGGCCCGCGTTGCGTTGGTCTTCAAAGGCAAACTGGGGTTTGCGCAACAGGTGCAGGGTCCAGCCTTCGCGCTTGAGCGGCAGCGACTCCCAGATGTAATTGGCGTTGCCTTCGGGGCCGTTGACGCGGATCAAGTGGCTGTTTTCGTCAAAGCGTTGCAGGGGCTGGGTGTCCAGTGGCTGCAGTTGCTTTTTGTCGTATTGGCGGGTGGCCTTGAGTTCGGCCAGGTCATTTTCGGACAACGGCCGCAGGTTGCGATAACGCCAGCCCGGCTGGTTGGCGATAAACACGATGCCCCGCGCATCGCTGACCAACAGCAAGTCATTGCCTTGGGCCCATTCGCGCTCCAGCTCGGGGAACTCCAGCTTGACCACCATGGCGCCGAGGAACTGCTCGTGCTCATCCACGACCGCGCTGGAAAGAAAGTAGCCCGGAATGCCCGTGGTCACCCCCACCGCATAAAAGCGCCCGGTGCCCTGGCTCAGGGTCTGGCTGAAATACGGCCTGAACGCGTAGTTGTGGCCGACATAGCTGCTGGGCAGGTTCCAGTTGCTGGCGGCCACGGCCAGGCCGGTGCGGTCCATCAGTTCCAGGGTCGAAGACTGCGCGGCGCCGTTGATACGCTCCAGTTTGCGGTTGAGCCGGTCTTGCGTGGCGGTGTCCAGCGGGCACTTCAAGGCGCTGATCATTTCCGAGTCCAGCGCCAGCACGGCAGGCAGGGCACGGTAGCGTTCGATCAGGGTGTGCAGCGAGTTGGCGTACAGCGCGAGCTGCTGATTGGCACGGGCGGCGTCGTCCACCAAGGCCTGGCGTTCGGCATGGCGCGTGGCCAAGGCGGCGGCCAGCACCGCACCGGCGATGATCAACAGGGAATAGAAGGTCAGGCGCAGGGGGCGAGGGATCACGATCATACGATGATGAACAGGCACGGTAAGGGGCGAGCACCATAGCATGGGCGGCTCATATCTTGTGACCAAGGCGCTTGTGTGGGAGCTGGCAAGCCTGCGATGACGGCCTGCCAGCCGACGGCTATCTACCTGACACCCCGCGATCCAACTGTGGGAGCTGGCTTGCCTGCGATGACGGCCTGCCAGCCGACATCTATCTACCTGACACCCCACGATCGCAATGTGTGCGGGCTTGCTCGCGAAGGCGGCCTGGCAGGCGACACAGTTGGATTGTGTGTATATCCATTGCTGCGTTAACGGCCGCTTAGGGTTCCGCCCTGACGGCGGCTCACTTTTGAAAAGCCGGAATGCCGGCCCAGTCAAAAGTAAGCAAAACGCTCTTGCCCCACCACTCGGCACCTCGCCTAGGCTCGATGTGCCCGTAATTCGCCAGTGATTTGGGGGGGCGCCGCCACGCGCCATCCATGGCGCGGGGCGGCTAAACCGGCATCCCTGCCGGTTTACCCCCCAAATCCCTGTCGAATTCCGGCCAGCGTGGTTTAACGGGGCGCCTGAGATCAAGATCACAAGCAGATCAAGATCAAGAGCGGCTCGCTTCGCATCGTGGGTAGGGCATAAAAAAGGCGACTGGGCCATGGGGCCGCAGTCGCCTTTATGCTTGTGGAGAAAGTGCTTACTGCACTTCTACCGCCAGGCTGTCACTGATCTTTTTCTGCCAGATGGCAGGACCGGTGATGTGGACGGACTCACCTTTGCTGTCCACGGCAACGGTGACCGGCATGTCCTTCACGTCGAACTCGTAGATGGCTTCCATGCCCAGTTCGGCGAAGGCAACCACGCGCGACTTCTTGATGGCTTGGGCCACCAGGTAAGCGGCGCCGCCCACGGCCATCAGGTACACGGCCTTGTGGTCCTTGATCGCTTCGATGGCGGTCGGGCCGCGTTCGGATTTGCCGATCATGCCCAACAGGCCGGTTTGCTCGAGGATCTGGCGGGTGAACTTGTCCATCCGCGTCGCGGTGGTCGGGCCCGCTGGGCCAACCACTTCTTCGCGCACCGGATCAACCGGGCCGACGTAGTAGATGAAGCGACCCTTGAGGTCCACCGGCAAGGTTTCGCCCTTGTTCAGCATCTCGACCATGCGCTTGTGCGCCGCGTCGCGACCGGTGAGCATCTTGCCGTTGAGCAGTACGGTTTCGCCCGGCTTCCAGCTCTGCACTTCTTCCGGGGTCAGGGTGTCGAGGTTGACGCGACGGGCCGATGGGCCGGCTTCCCAGACGATTTCCGGGTAGGCGTCCAACGGTGGCGCTTCCAGCGACGCCGGGCCCGAGCCGTCGAGCACGAAGTGCGCGTGACGGGTGGCGGCGCAGTTGGGGATCATGCACACCGGCAGGGAAGCGGCGTGGGTCGGGTAGTCCATGATCTTCACGTCGAGCACGGTGGTCAGGCCACCCAGGCCCTGGGCGCCGATGCCCAACTGGTTGACCTTCTCGAACAGCTCCAGGCGCATTTCTTCGATACGGTTCTGCGGGCCGCGCTTTTTCAGCTCGTGGATGTCGATGGACTCCATCAACACTTCCTTGGCCATTACCGCGGCTTTCTCGGCGGTGCCGCCGATGCCGATGCCGAGCATGCCCGGTGGGCACCAGCCGGCGCCCATGGTCGGAACGGTCTTGAGCACCCAGTCGACGATCGAGTCGGACGGGTTGAGCATGGCCATTTTCGACTTGTTCTCGGAACCGCCACCCTTGGCCGCCACGTCCACTTCCACGGTGTTACCCGGGACGATGGAGTAGTGGATGACCGCTGGGGTGTTGTCCTTGGTGTTCTTGCGGGCGCCAGCCGGGTCGGCGAGGATCGAGGCGCGCAGGACGTTTTCCGGCAGGTTGTAGGCGCGACGCACGCCTTCGTTGATCATGTCGTCCAGGCCCATGGTGGCGCCGTCCCAACGCACGTCCATACCCACGCGCACGAACACGGTGACGATACCGGTGTCCTGGCAGATCGGGCGATGGCCGGTGGCACACATGCGCGAGTTGATCAGGATCTGGGCGATGGAGTCACGGGCTGCCGGCGATTCTTCGCGCAGGTAGGCTTCGTGCATGGCCTGGATGAAGTCAACGGGGTGGTAGTAGGAAATGAATTGCAGGGCGTCGGCAACGCTCTGAATCAGGTCGTCTTGCTTGATCACGGTCATGAGTCGCGCTCCTCTATAAGGGAACATTCAATAAAGATGGCGTCAGTGTTGCATCGGTCGGCTGAAGCCATCTTTCCAAGGCACGCCAGAATGGTGCAGGCGCGACGCTAAAAAGGCGCGGCAGTATAACCCGGCACGGTGGCCGATACACCCGACTATGGTCACGAATGCCCGGCCCGGTTATCTGTAGGAGCGAGCTTGCTCGCGAAAAACGTGAATCTGGTGGGTTTCATCAGGTGGTCCGCGTTATCGTTGGCGCTCTTCGCGAGCAAGCTCGCTCCTACCTAATAGAGGTAACGGCGTTATGCCTGAACTGTACGTCGGCGAACGCCACTGGTCGGTCACCTCCGGCAGCAACCTGCTGGATGCCTTGAATCAGGCCGGCGTGGCCGTGCCCTTCAGTTGCCGGGCCGGCAGTTGCCATGCGTGCCTGGTGCGTTGCGAGGGTGAGGTTGACGACCAGCAGCCCGAAGCCCTGAGCCCGACGCAGCGCCAGCAAGGTTGGCGCCTGGCGTGCCAGTGCCGGGTCAGTGCGGATCTGAAGGTCGAAGCGTTTGACCCCCAGCGCGATGGCGTGCCCAGCCAGGTGGTGGGCGCCGATTGGCTGAGTTCGACGGTACTGCGCCTGCGCCTGCAACCGGAACGTGCCCTGCGGTACAGCGCCGGGCAGCATCTGGTGCTGTGGGCGGGGCAAGTGGCGCGCCCTTATTCCCTGGCGAGCTTGCCCCAGGAAGAGCCGTACCTGGAGTTTCATATCGAGTGCCGCCAGCCTGGTGCATTCAGCGATGCCGCGCGACAGTTCAAGGTCGGTGAGCCTCTACGCCTGGGCGAGCTGCGGGGTGGAGCGCTGCACTATGATCCTGACTGGCAATCGCGGCCATTGTGGCTGCTGGCTTCCGGTACCGGCCTGGGCCCCTTGTGGGGCGTGTTGCGCGAGGCACTGCGCCAGGATCATCAAGGCGAGATTCGCGTGATTCACCTGGCCCATGAGGCCGAGGCTCATTATCTGGCCGAACCTCTGGCGGCGCTTGCCGCGCAGCATGGGAACCTGACCGTGGAGCTATGGACTACAGCGCAGTTGCAATCGGCATTGGCGCAATTGCGGCTTGTTTCCCGCCAAACCCTGGCCTTGCTCTGCGGGCACCCGGCCAGCGTCGAGGCTTTTTCCAAGCGCTTGTTCCTGGCGGGACTGCCGCGTAATCAACTGCTGGCGGATGTATTTCTGTCCCGCCCTTTCACTTTATGAGTAGCCTGCTCCCTACAGTAGACCGAGTTGTCTGACCAGGCACGGACTACTGTGGGAGCTGGCTTGCCTGCGATGGCGGCCTAACAGTCAACACAGTTGAACGGTGTACATATCCATTCCTGCGGTAAAGGCTACTTAGGGTTCCGCTCTGACAGCGGGTCACTTTTGGAAAAGAGCCCCAAAAGTAACCAAAAGGGCTCTTGCCCCACCACTCGGCACCTCGCTTAGGCTCGGTGTGCCCGCAATCCGCCAGTGATTTGGGTGGCCGCCGCCACGCGCCATCCATGGCGCGGGGCGGCTAAACCGGCATCCCTGCCGGTTTACCCCCCAAATCCCTGTCGAATTCCGGCCAGCGTGGTTTAACGGGGCGCCTGAGATCAAGATCACAAGCAGAGCAAGAGCAAGAGCAAGAGCAAGAGCAAGAGCTGCTCGCTTCGAATCGTGGTTAGCGTTGAGTGCTGCAGGGTTGTGTAGATACCTATGCTGCGATGAGGCTCTGAAGTTCTACACATTGGCCTGCATTGAAATGCAAAAAGCCCCGCCATTCACATGGCGGGGCTTTTGTTTTTCAGCCTGTCACTCAGACCTGTGGGTCGCCTACATGCAGGATCTTCATGCCATTGGTGCCACCGGTGGTGTGGTAGCTGTCGCCCTTGGTCAGGATGACCCAGTCGCCTTTTTCCACGACGCCGCGTTTAACCAGCTCGTCGATCGCCTTCTGGCTGACTTCGTTCGGCGCCAGCGACGCCGGGTCGAACGGGATGGTGTACACGCCACGGAACATGGCCGCGCGGGCCTGGGCTTCGCGGTGTGGGGTGAACGCGTAGATCGGCACCGAGGAACGGATGCGCGACATGATCAACGGCGTGTAGCCACTTTCGGTCAAGGCGATGATCGCTTTCACGCCCGGGAAGTGGTTGGCGGTGTACATGGCAGCCAGGGCGATGCTCTGGTCGCAGCTTTCGAAGACCTTGCCAATGCGGTGGCTGGAGGTCTTGCTGGTCGGGTGCTTTTCGGCACCGACGCAGATACGCGCCATGGCCTGCACGGCCTCCAGCGGGTACGGGCCAGCAGCACTTTCAGCCGAGAGCATCACGGCGTCGGTGTAGTCGAGCACGGCGTTGGCCACGTCGGACACTTCGGCACGGGTCGGCATCGGGTTCTGGATCATCGACTCCATCATCTGGGTCGCCACGATCACCGCTTTGTTGTGGCGGCGTGCGTGCAGGATGATCTTCTTCTGGATACCGATCAGCTCGGCGTCACCGATTTCCACGCCCAGGTCGCCACGGGCAACCATCACGGCATCGGAAGCCTTGATCAGGCCGTCGAGGGTTTCATCGTCGGCCACGGCTTCAGCACGTTCGATCTTCGCTACCAGCCAGGCGGTACCGCCGGCTTCGTCGCGCAGCTTACGAGCGTATTCCATGTCGGCGGCGTCGCGCGGGAAGGACACGGCGAGGTAGTCCACTTCCATTTCGGCGGCGAGCTTGATGTCGGCCTTGTCTTTTTCAGTCAGGGCCGGCGCCGTCAGGCCACCACCGCGACGGTTGATGCCTTTGTGGTCGGACAGCGGGCCGCCGATGATCACGGTGCAGTTCAGTTCGGTTGGCGTGGCAGTGTCGACGCGCATCACCACACGACCGTCGTCCAGCAGCAGTTCGTCACCGACGCCGCAGTCCTTGACCAGGTCCGGGTAGTCGATGCCCACCACGTCCTGGGTGCCTTCGGTCAGCGGGTGGCTGGTGGAGAAGGTGAATTTGTCACCAATCTTCAGCTCGATCCGCTTGTTGGTGAATTTGGCGATACGGATTTTCGGGCCTTGCAGGTCGCCCAACAGTGCAACGAAGCGGCCATGCTTGGCGGCGAGGTCACGCACCAGCTTGGCGCGAGCCTTGTGCTCGTCCGGGGTGCCGTGGGAGAAGTTCAGACGGGCTACGTCCAAACCAGCCAGAATCAGCTGTTCGAGGACTTCCGGCGAGTTACTGGCCGGGCCAAGGGTGGCGACGATTTTGGTACGACGGACGGACATGCACGGACTCCTGAGTTCAAGCGCTGGGGAAGGCTACTATGCTCTTTCGTTGTAGTCATTGTTCGTTTGCACTACTTATCGACGATTGGCTTGTTTTGGCTGCGGTTGAATGGGCAAACGCCTTGAAGATTTTCGACCAGGGGTCGATACACTGCACAAGACAGGAGAACCCCATGCGAATTTTGCTCGTTGCTGCCCTGGCCGCCAGTGTTGTCGGCTGTACCCGCTGGTCGATGGACCACCATTTGAACAACGCTTACCGCGCCTATGGGGTGGGTGATTGCCAGCGTGTCACCCTGGAGTTGTCCCAGGTCGATCGCGAGAGCCGTACCCGCCGCTACGTGCAACCGGAGGTTTCGATGTTGCGCGGGCAGTGCCTGGAGCGCCAGAAACTGTTTGTCGATGCCGCACAGACCTATCAGTTCATCATCGGCCACTACCCGTCGAGCGAGTACGCCTATCGAGCCCGCGCGCGGCTCGATACCTTGCAACAATTGGGGCATCTGCCGGCTGCAGGCCTGGCAAAACCACGGCCTGCGTCGCTGTAAGGGTATTTGTCGCGTCATAGCTGGCCGGTCGCCAGTCTTGCGCTATTCTTTGAATGTCTGTTTGTGCAGTTTCCCATTCGAACGGATGCAAGGCCCGGATTCGGCAGCTGTTTGGTGACAAGCGGTACCTGTTGTCACACCGAGATCCAGGGAGAGCAAGCGGTTGCTTGTTCCGAATCACTGGCACGGCCAGATTTTTGGCTATTGGATGGCGACTTCACCATGTTTACCGAACGACGGATCGAACGGCATCAATTGCCGTATTTTTTGCAGGTGTTCAATCGTATTACTGACAAGCCAATCGGCTTTCTTGGAAATGTGTCTGAAAACGGGCTGATGCTGATCAGTTCGTTACCCATGATGACCGAGGTGGATTTCGAGCTGCGCTTGAAAGTGCCGGCGGCGCAAGGCGAGTTCAAGGTGATTGACCTCACGGCAACCTGCTTGTGGAGCCACGAAGATGTCACCCCGCAGCATTACGACTCGGGGTTCAGCGTGCTCGAGGCGCCCGAAGAGTACCGGCATCTGATCAACGCGCTGTTGCAGTACTTCAGCTTTTATCCTTTGCAGGCCTCTGTCTGAATTATGCGTGGGGTCGTGGCTGTTTCCTGGCCATGGCCCTGCGCAGTCATCCTCAGAATACCCCGGCCTTTTTCCACTCCAGATAGCGCGTGACGAGCCCGGCACCCAGCGCCGATGGCAAGGTATCCAGCACCGAGAGCCCATGGGCACTCAAGCGATCATGGCGTTGGTTGCGGGTATTGAGGTAATCGACCGTGCCGCAGTAAGCCAGCGCTTCGGGCAATGTTTGCACAGGGGCCTGGCGTAGTTGGTCGAGGACCTCTTCCCTCAGACTGGCCACCAGTACGCGGTGATGCCTACCGATACGCTGGACGGCGGCCATCAAGGCTTCATCCTCCTCATCCCGCAGGTTGGTGACGATGATCACCAGTGCCCGGCGTTTTTGCCGTGCCAGCAATTGGCTGGCGGCAGCCTGGTAGTCGGCGGTTTTTCGCGTGGTCTGCAGGTCGTAGACCGCATTGAGCAACAGGTTCAATTGGCCACTACCCTTGACCGGCTTCAGGTAGCGCGGCTGGTCGCTGGCGAACGTGCACAGCCCTACGGCATCGCCCTGGCGCAAGGCGACATAACTGAGCAACAGGCAGGCGTTGAGGGCGTGGTCGAAATGGGACAGCTCATCATCCTGGCTGCGCATGTGCTGGCCGCAATCGAGCATGAACACGATTTGCTGGTCGCGCTCATCCTGATATTCCCGGGCAATGGGCGTTCGTTGGCGGGCGGTGGCTTTCCAGTCGATCTGACGCAGGCTGTCGCCTTCACGAAACTCGCGCAGTTGGTGAAACTCCAGGCCCAGCCCTCGCCGCTGATGTTGGCGCACGCCCAGTTGGCTCAGCCAGTTATCCACACCCCGCAACTGCGCGCCGTATAAGCGCGCGAAATCCGGGTAAACACGGGTGGCATCGTGGGTGTCGACCCAGCGTCGTGCCGACCACAGCCCCAATGGGCTGGGCAGCAGCAGCTCGCAGCGACTGAAATGGAAGTGCCCGCGCCGCAAGGGGCGCACGCGATAGCCCAGCTCAGCACGTTCACCGGGGCGTAGTTGAATGGATTGAGGCAGGTTCTCCACCGCCAGGCCATCGGGCACGTGATCGAACACCTGCGCGGTCAGTGGTTGCGGGTAGTCGTGCTCCAGGCACAGACGTATTTCTTCCCAGCGCCCCAGCGCCAGGCTACCGGGCAATGCCCTGTACACGCGGGCCGAAGGGCGGCGACGCAAGCGTGCAGCATCCAGCATCGCCAGCAGCAACAGGGCCAGCAGCAGGCCCCAGGCCAGGGAATGCAAGGTGGCGGGCACTTTCAACTGCAACGCTGCCGAGGTGCCCAGCAAGATGTTCAAGCCAAGCAGAACGCCCAGCCAGGTCAGCAGCAGACGAGTCGGTTTCATGGCCGCGTCATTGCCTTGGTGCTGCAATCTGGTCGAGTAACTGCTGGAGCACCTGGTCGACTTCAAGGCCGTCGATGTCCAGTTCTGGTGCGATGCGTACCCGGTGACGCAGTACCGCCAGGGCGCAGCCCTTGATGTCATCGGGGGTGACAAATTCGCCACCGCGCAATAACGCACGGGCACGGGCGCCGCGTACCAGGGCAATGGAGGCCCTGGGGCCGGCACCGATGGCCAGCCCCGGCCAACTGCGCGTGGCACGGGCCAGGCGCACGGCGTAGTCGAGCACCTGCTCATCCAACGGCAGGTCACTGGCAATTTGCTGCATCGTTACTACGTCCTCGGCTTGCAGCACCGTACGCAACGGCTGTACCTCCAGCATGTCGGCCTTGGACGAGCGTGTCACTTCGCGGACCATATCCAGCTCTTGTAGAGCATCTGGGTAGTCCATTCGCACCTTGAGCATGAACCGGTCCAGCTCGGCCTCGGGCAGTGGGTAGGTGCCTTCCTGCTCGATGGGGTTCTGGGTCGCCAGTACCATGAAGGGTTGGCCGATGGGTAATGCCTCACCCTCAAGGGTCACTTGGCGTTCCTGCATGGCTTCGAGGAGTGCTGCTTGGGTTTTGGCCGGTGCCCGGTTGATCTCGTCGGCCAGCAGCAGGTGGGTGAATAACGGCCCCTTGCGCAGTTTGAACTGTTCGGTCTGCAAGTCGTACACGGCGTGGCCGGTGACATCGCTGGGCATCAGGTCCGGGGTGAACTGGATACGGGCGAAATCACCGCCAAAGCAGCGGGCCAGGGCGCGTACCAGCAAGGTCTTGCCCAGGCCAGGCACGCCTTCCAGCAGTACGTGGCCGCCTGCGATCAGGGCGGTGAGCACGTCGTCAATCACCGCGTCCTGGCCAATCACGGCCTTGCGCAATTCCACGCGCAGCGCCTGGGCCTGCTGGCTGGCATGCTGAAGGTTCTCGGCGGTCAGGGCGGTGGCCCGTGGAGAGTCGCTCATAAGGCATTCCTGAGGGTTTGCAGGCACGCCACCTGTCGGCTGAAGTCGGCGCTGGAAAGCCGCTTCAGCGCAACGGGCTCTAACGCCTGGCTGATGATATGAGGGGGTTGTCGCGTAAGGTGCTCCAGCACTTGGCGTTGCCCTGGCGCATCAAGGTGTTCGAAACCGGGGTGGCGTCGCCGGGCTGCGCGCAGAATGTCGTTCTGCAAGGCTTTCAACAACGTGCCCTGGCCACTGCGGCGCAACAGGAAATCCGCGCTGGCCTTCAAGTGTTCCTGCAGCTGGCGACGGGCCTTGGGCGCCGGCGCCTGGATCGGGCCCTGACGCATGCCTGCGTGCCACAACCCCAGGGCAAGCAGTGCAACCAAGGCGACGAGGGCCTGGGGGAAATTACGGAGCAACAGGGTAAACAGATCGTCCGTGTCGCTGTTGAACAGCAAGGTGACGTCAGTGCCCTGGTTCAGATACCACAGCAACCAGGCGTTATCATGTTTGCCGATATCCGCGGTTTTCCACAGGTCGCTGTCGGTGATCACCGTGACGCGGCCTTGCCCCAGCTCAAGTTGCATCAGGTGGCTGGACTTGGCGCTGTTGGCGGAAAACTGCGCCAGGTGCTTGGGGTCGGTGAGGTTGAAGTCGGTGTCAAAACTGAAATACGCCGGTGCCGTTTCGTTGTCGACATAGAGCTTGGTCAGGTCCGGCTTGGTTTTTTTACGCGGTGGTGCGGGTTCGTCGAAGGTGTCGCTCAAGGTTTGGCGGACAGTAAGGCGATCAAGCAGCAGGTCACCGCTGGTGCCGGTTTCCTCATCCCATAACGCCTCGGCGACCAGTAGCAGGTGGCCGCCGGCTTTTGCCCAGCCCAATAGTTGTTCGACCTGGCGCGGTGTCATGTTGCTGCGCTCCCCCAGCAGCAACAGGCTATGGTCTTTGGCGGGCAGCTCGGCGAGTCGTTCAAGGCCATTGGCATGCGCCACCACCACGCCTTGCTGGCGCAAAAAGTGCTCGGCGGCCAGGTAAGGGTTGGCGCGTGCCTCTGGCGATGGGCCGCGATCTACCACTTCGTCGTAGGGAATTGCCTTGTGCCAGGCATATAGGCCGCCCGCACCCAACAGGCACGCCAGTAGCAGCGCTACCCACCATAACGCCCGGTTCATTGGCTCGCTCCGTCACTGAAGAGCGCGCGCCAGTCGCTGCACAATTTCTGTTGGGCTGAAGAGGGCGGGAGACGGTGACCATAGGCCAGGTTTTGCCAGTGGCGTGTCAGTTCGTCGCTGAACGCCAGTAACTGCGGTTGTTGCAAATGATGAACACGCTCCAGCACCTGCCCCTCGGTATCGGCGCTTGTCAGTGGCAGGTCGAACTCATGCAACAGCCGGCTGAGCAACCCGCGATACAGCAGGCCAAGGGCTTCCCGGGGCTGGGTGGGCCATAGCTGTTCGGCGGTACTGGCGATGTCTTCGGGCAATGTCTCGGTGCCCAGCTCCAGCCCGAACAACTGAGCGGGAACGGGCGAGGGAGCGGCCGTGCGAGTGGGCCCAAGGCGGCTGACGAAGGTGCGCAACCATTCACGGTAACGCCAGCACACCAGGGCCAGGCCGCCAATCACAAGGCTCCAGAGCAGTATTTCCAAGGTTTTGGCGACGTATTTGAAAGTGTCGCTGTTGAAGTTGTCGAGCAGTGCCTGGAGCCAGCCAGGTAATTTTCCGTCGCCCTTGGCCTTGTTTTTAACCGGCGCTTTTTCTTCACCAAACCGATAGCGTGTGACGGTTTCCGGGTTCTTGAAGGGGGGCTTTTCCAGCAATGCCTGGATGGATTGGCTGGCGGCCTGGGTGCTGAGGGGCTTATGGGCTGTGGCTTCATCTGCCATGGCGGGTGGGCTGACGTGTAGCAGAGCCAAGCCGACGACCAGCAACAACAGCGGTGCGACGTTGCTCAGGCGCTGGCGCAGGCGACGGAATACCAGTTCCAGGTCCCAGGCCTCCAACACCGTGCGGCGGTTCAGGTACAGGCTGAAGCCACAGGCGACATAGATAGGTTCCCAGAACACCAGGATCAGGGCATAGAAGGCATTGCCCAGGTGCTCCAGCCAAAGCACGTCCGAGCCTGACGCCAATATCAGCCGTTGCCAGTCCCAGTCCAGTTCGATCTGTTGCGGGATGAAGAGATAGAACAGGGCCATGGCGCCAAACCACAGGCCGATTTCCAGGTGCACGCCGATCGTCGTCAGCCAGCGTGCGGCGCCAGCGTTCCGTTGCAGCAACACCCCAAGGCGCCGTTGACGTGCGTCACCGTCAAGGCCTTCCAGTTGGCTGATGGGCAGGGTGAAGCTGCGGCTCATGCTCAGCCGCCGCCAGGTCAGGCTGGCGAACAGTTGCCCCTTGAGCAACTGCGGCCAATGGCGAACGGCCTGTTTGAGGCTGGGGCGCTCACCAAACAGGGCCTTGGACAGAATGTACAGCGGCAAGCGGTCGAAGGCCGGCTTGAGCCACCAGAACAGGAACATGGCCAAAGACGGGTAATTCCAGAGCAGCACTGTCAACAGGCTGAATACCGGCAGGCTCACCAGCGCCCAGCTGCCCATCAGCAGGGCGCGGTGTTCCCTGGCCATCAGCACACCCAGGTCCATGGCTTCCCAGGAAGTGCGCGGGCGAATCACCACGCTGGCGTCAGTCAGGCGCATGGCGACTCCGCCCGGCCAGGGTCAGGTAAGCGGCCACCAGCAGCCAGAGCGCGACGCCTACTGCGTATTTGATCCAGGGCTCAATGCCAGTGGTTGAGGACCAGTAGGCTTCGATAAAGGCTGCGATCAACAGAAACACCATGACACCGCAGAGCATCCGTACGCTTTTGCGCGCGGCCAGGCGCAGGGCCTCGCTGCGCGCCAAGCGCCCGGGGGCGACCAGTGACCAGCCCAGTTGCAAGCCTGCGGCACCGGCCAGTGTGATGGCGGTCAACTCGAATGCGCCGTGACCCATGACAAACGACCAGAAGGTCTGGCCATAGCCGATGTCGGTAAGGTGCCCGGAGACCGCACCTATGACCAGACCGTTGAAAATCAGGAAGAACACACTGCCAAGGCCAAACAACAGGCCGGCGGCAAAGGTCTGGAAGGCGATGCCGATGTTGTGCATCACGTAATAGCCAAACATCATCCAGTCTTCGCTGGCGGCACGTTCGGCCGCGCGGCCCAAGCGGCTGGCGTCGGGGTTGTACATGCCCTGCATCTCGGCCACCTGCTGGGGGCTGATGATGCTGTAGACAAGGTCCGGGAACAGGTACACCAGCAGGGCTATCCCCACCAGGCTGCCAAAGAACAGCAGGCCGGCGATCAGCACAAAGCGCCACTGTTCGCGTACCAGGCGCGGGAAGCCGGCCAGAAGAAACGCCAGTATGTTTGCCGTCAGGTGGCTGCGATGGCGATACAGTTGTTGATGGCCACGTAGTGCAAGCTGTTGCAGCGGGTCGACCAGGTAACTGCTATAGCCCCGCTGCTGAGCCAGGGCCAGGTGTTGGCACAGGCGTCGATATTGATGCGGGAAGTCGGCAACGTCGGCGGCCTCGGCTTTACCTTGCTCCAGTTGCGTCAACTGCTCGGCGAAGGTTTGCCATTGGTGCTGGTGGCGGCTTTCAAAAAGGCTCTGTTTCATGTTGGCCCCAACAAACCACGGGCTACACCGTTGAGTTGCTCCACGGCACGCGGCGCAGACACCTGCAGGGGCTCGGCGAGGATGGCGGCCAGTTCATGCACGCGTTCGGCCGAGAGCTCGGCCTGGCGTTCGGCGAAACCGAGGATGGCCCGCTGTTCGCTCAACTCCAGGGCGAAGGGCAGGCGCAGGGCGGGTGCTTGAGGGATGCTTGGGCGTGCCAGCGGCAGTTCGCGGTACACCACCAGCGTACCGGCCGCCAGGTCGCCGAGCCGCTTGAAGTGCGGATGCTGCAGGCAGCTGATCGCGCCGAGGAAATAACCGAAGGGCAGCATGTCGACAAAACGCAGCAGGTTGCGGATCAGCGATGCCGACCAGCCGATGGGCGTGCCGTCATCCTGTACCACGCGCAGGCCCATGACCTGCTTGCCCGGCGAGCAGCCCTGGTTGAGCACTTCGAACAACACCATGTACCACCAGCTCACCAGGAACAGCAGCAGCGAACCCAGCCCGACCCCCACATTGCCGAGCAACGCCAGCGGCACCAGCAGGATACCCATGATGATCCCGCGCACGCCCAGGTCGAATGCAAAGGCCAATGCCCGGGAGGGCAGGCCAGCAGGGCGCAGGGGCAGGTCGATGCCCTCCGGCGTTTCTATCTGATAGTGGGTATCCAAAGGCGTTGATGGCATTGCGATCCTTGGCAGTGCGAGGCGACTTAGAAACACGGATGCTAGCAGTGTCGAGGATGGAAGCAACCACCCGAGGTTTTTCTGGATATTTATACAGTAAGGTATCGCTGGCCCCGAACGCCTTGCAGCGCCTAGACTTTGTCGGTCTTCAGCACAGGAATAGCCCGTGACCTCGATTTTCTGGTACGACTATGAAACCACCGGCATCAACCCGCGCAACGATCGTCCGCTCCAGGTAGCCGGTATCCGCACCGACCTTGAGCTCAATGAGGTCGGTGCGCCGATCAATCTTTATTGCCAGCCCAGCGACGATATCCTGCCTCATCCGGCAGCGTGCGCGATCACGGGTATCACGCCGGGTATCCTCGCCGAGAAGGGCCTTGCCGAAGCCGATTTCATGACTCGGGTGCACGCCGAGCTGGCCGCGCCAGGTACCTGCGGCGCCGGCTACAACACCCTGCGATTTGACGATGAAATGACGCGCTACAGTCTGTACCGCAATTTTTTCGACCCGTATGCGCGCGAGTGGCAGGGCGGCAACAGCCGCTGGGACTTGATCGATGTGATGCGCACCGCCTACGCCCTGCGGCCGGAGGGCATCAACTGGCCCGAGCAGGAAGGGCGCGTGACCCTCAAGCTCGAACGCTTGACCGAGGCCAACGGCATCGACCATGGCCAGGCCCATGACGCGTTGTCGGATGTGCGTGCAACCATCGCCCTGGCGCGGTTGGTCCGGGAGAAACAACCGAAGTTATATGAGTGGTTGTTTCAACTGCGCAGCAAACAACGGGTCATGGATCAGGTGCGGTTGCTGCAACCGATGGTGCATATCTCCGGGCGTTTTTCTGCCGAGCGCCATTACTTGGGCGTGGTCTTGCCCCTGGCCTGGCACCCGCGCAATCGCAATGCCTTGATCGTCTGTGACCTGGGGCTCGATCCACAAGGGCTGTTGGACCTGGATGCGGCGACCCTGCGCCAGCGTCTTTACACGCGCCGCGATGAGTTGGCCGAAGGTGAGCTGCCGGTTCCGCTCAAGTTGCTGCATATCAACCGTTGCCCGGTGGTCGCGCCGTTAAAGGTGCTGCGTCCGCAAGACCTGGAGCGCCTGCAATTGGATAAGGAGGCTTGCCTTGCGCGGGCGCTGCGGCTAACTGACGCACAGGAAGTTTGGCGGGACAAGTTAGCGGCCATTTATGCCGAGGAAGACTTTGCGCCGAACGCGGACCCGGAGCAGCAGCTCTACGATGGTTTTATTGGTGACCGTGACCGTCGTTTATGTGAGCAAGTTCGCATGGCGGAGCCTGCACAATTGGCCCGTCAGCAATGGCCGTTCGATGATCATCGTTTGCCGGAATTATTATTTCGCTACCGGGCGCGTAACTTTCCTGAAACCTTGAACAATGAGGAGCAACAACGCTGGAAACTTTTCTGTCAGCAACGTTTGTCGGATGCGCAGTGGGGGGCGCCGAATACCCTGTTGGGGTTTAAGCAGGCGCGTGAGGAGTTAGCGGTTAGTGCTACATCGTTTCAGTGTCAGGTACTGGCGCAATGGCAGGACTATGTAGATTCCTTAGCGGCGCGCCTGAATCTGTAGGCGCATAACTACAGAATATTCCGACAATAAAAAACGCCAGCAAGCTGGCGTTTTTCATGTGTGACGTATCGGGTGAACGTCCGACCGGGCTTAGCCCAGCAGGGTTGCCCAACCTTCAACTACGTCACCGCCCCACTTGGCTTTCCACTCTTTCAGAGTTTTGTGGTTGCCACCTTTGGTTTCAATCACTTCGCCGTTGTGCGGGTTTTTGTACTGCTTGACCTTGCGAGCACGCTTGGTGCCGGTAGTTTTCACAGCGCCACGCGGTGCTTTAACTTTCGACTCTGGATCCAGCAGCGCGATGATGTCACGCAGGGATTTGGAGTATTCACCCATCAGGGTGCGCAATTTGCCTTCAAATTCCAGCTCGGTTTTCAGCTTGTCGTCTTCGGACAGGTTCTTCAAACGGGCTTGCAGCTCTTTGATAGCTTCTTCGGTGGCGCGGTATTCGTTGATCAGTGACATGTGGACTACCTTATGTAGAACGCTGATTGACAGGGTGAGTGGCCTAATAATAGTCAGGCAATTTCATCAAGTAAACATTTAAGACGTTATTCAGGTGAATGACATTGAATGTGTGTGAGAAAACCTGGCCGATGAGTTAATTAGTAAGCGTTATGCGCAAAGATAATCGCGTTAATTTTTTGCTACTGGCCTGAGCATGCCCTTGTATCGTCATATAGCGGTGGTAAAACCTTACACGATTAAGGGGTGTTGCCACGGCGAGGGCTCAAGATCAGGTGCAAGGGAATACTGCAGTTTTTTTGCGTAATCGCTAGAATAGCCGCCTTTGTGAAGTTCTGGAGTTTCCCCCTAATGCGCACTTTTCGGCTGGTGATTGCTTGCCCGGACCGGGTTGGCATCGTTGCCAAGGTCAGTAACTTTCTGGCTTCCCATAATGGCTGGATCACCGAGGCGAGCCATCACTCGGACGATCTC
Organism: Pseudomonas sp. FDAARGOS_380; assembly: GCF_002591235.1. Classification (NCBI taxonomy): domain Bacteria; kingdom Pseudomonadati; phylum Pseudomonadota; class Gammaproteobacteria; order Pseudomonadales; family Pseudomonadaceae; genus Pseudomonas; species Pseudomonas sp. FDAARGOS_380. The sequence continues at coordinate 3,256,338 of NZ_CP023969.1, forward strand.
AGTGGTTGGTTTTTCATGCGTCACGAAATCCGTGCCGATACGCTGCCCTTTGGCCTGGAAGCCTTCCGCGAGGCGTTTGCGCCGATTGCCGAAGAGTTTTCGATGAGCTGGCACATCACTGATACAGAGCAGAAGAAACGCGTGGTGCTGATGGCCAGCCGCGAATCCCATTGCCTGGCAGACCTGCTGCACCGCTGGCACAGCGACGAACTCGATTGCGAGATTGCTTGCGTGATCTCCAACCACGACGACCTGCGCAGCATGGTCGAATGGCATGGCATCCCTTATTACCATGTGCCGGTCAACCCCCAGGACAAGGAGCCGGCATTTGCCGAGGTGTCGCGTCTGGTCAAGCAGCACGACGCGGATGTGGTGGTGCTGGCGCGCTACATGCAAATCCTGCCGCCGCAGCTGTGCCGCGAATACGCGGGCAAAGTGATCAACATTCACCACAGCTTTTTGCCGTCCTTTGTCGGTGCCAAGCCGTATCACCAGGCTTCCCTGCGTGGCGTGAAGTTGATTGGTGCAACCTGCCACTACGTGACCGAAGAGCTGGACGCCGGCCCGATCATCGAGCAAGACGTGGTGCGCGTCAGCCACAGCGACAGTATTGAAGACATGGTGCGCTTCGGCCGTGACGTCGAGAAAATGGTGTTGGCCCGTGGCTTGCGCTACCACCTGGAAGACCGCGTGTTGGTGCACGGCAACAAGACCGTGGTTTTCTGACTCAGCGGTTTTGATTGAAAGACACCGGGGCTTGGAGGTAAAACTCTCCAGGCCCTTTTTTTATTTCTGTTTCAGGAGATTCCCATGAGCGACCCGCTCGATAAAGCCACCTCACGGGCGCCTGCTACCTTGGGCGAGGGCTGTTTGAGTCGTTACGACCCGGACGCGCTGGATGCCGAGGATGGAACTGATTTTCCAGGCGCGGCGCGTTTATGGGAACAGATACAGGCGCAGGACGAGCCGCCTGCCGCCCCTGAAAAAGACGCTTGAGCAGCGGTTTGCCGACCATCAATAGAAACACTGGCGCACCGGCCAGCAAATAGAAGTAATAGGTCACCGCGCGCCAGATCAGAATCGCCGCCGCCGCTGTGGATGTGCCCACCATGGGCGCCAGCAGTGCCGCGGACGTCAGCTCCGCTGCGCCGGCCCCGCCTGGCGCGAGGCTGAACTGCCCGGCAGTCAGCGACAGCATCTGGATCAGAAAGCTCCAGGCCCACTGCACCTCACCGCCCAACCCGCGCAGCGCCAGGTACAGCACGCTGTAACGCAGCAGCCAATGCAGGCTGGTCAGCGCAAAGACCCCAAGCAAGGTACTCCGGGGGAGCTTCAGGGTGGCGCTGAACGCCGCAAGAAAACGCAGCAACCGGCGCGCCCAGCGTCGGCGGGTGGTAGCGCCGACCTTCATGGCCTTGAGTGCCAAACCCGCCAGGCGAATCAGCCGCCGGTGAAAATGCACCACTGCCCAGCCACTGATCACCCCACCCACCATCGACACGACGCTGAGCCCCAGCAACCACTCCATGCGCGGGCTGAGGCTATGAAACAGCGCATACAGCAAGATCCCCACCAGTGCGCAGAGAAAAAACACCAAGTCGCTCAATTGGTCCATGGCGAACACCGCACTGCCGTGGGCAGGGCGCACGCCGTTACGTGCCAGCAGTGCCATCAGGGTCAACGGCCCGCCGCTGCCGCCGGGTGTGGCGCACATGGCGAACTCGGTGGATATCACCACGCCAAGGCTTTTAAGCGGCCCTAGCCGAGCGCGATGCTCGCCAAGCAACAGGCGGATGCGCAGGCTGTTGATCAGCCAGCAGCCGATGATCATGGCGAACATCCCCAGCAACTGGGGCAACGGAAACTGGCGCAGGCGCACAATGCTTTCGCCGCCGCCCAGCCACAATGGGATCACCAGCGCCACCAAGAGCGCCAACACCAGCCAGATCAGTCGCCCCATGGCTGCGTCGCCAGCCAGGCGGCCTTGGTTTGGGGGACGCGCCCCGCGATGAGCAGGCGTTGCAGGGTGTGCAGCCAATAATCGCGGGAAAACCTGTGGCGCATGTCCACCGGGTGCAATCCGAGTCGGATCAGCGGGGCCGTCTGCCAGCGCTGTTCACGGCGGTCGCTGAGGATTTTGGACAGCCCGCGGCGCCAGGCACTGCGGGCACTCCACACCAGGCCGGGAGCGTCGATGGGCGTGAAGTCAGGCAAGCGATAAAAATGTTGCGGGTCGCTGGTGTAGCTCAGCGGCAACTGGCGCAATGCCTTCCGGGTGCCATCGCTCATCAACCAGGCGGGCGCAACAAAGCCATGCAGCGGCCAACCATTGCGCTGGAACACCTCAATGCCGGCGGTCAGCCGCCGCAACGCCTCGGCCTCGGACAACTGATAAAACTCGCCTTCGTGGGTATAGATGCGTCGCATAAACCATTCTTTTGGCGTACGCGGCCGAGGTTGGTCGTCGCAATGGTAATAACCATGCAAGGTGAGCTCATCGCCCTTGGCGACACGGCTATCGAGCAGGCGCCGAAAATCGCGGTGGGCGGCCAGGTCGTCATGGTGGTGGAAGTCCGGCACTACCAGCCAAGTAATGGGCACGTTGCCCAATGCATCGACGGCCTCGACGAAGGGCCGGTAGTCGGCCCAGGTGTGCGGTGCCACGTCGTGCAGTACCAGCATCAGCGCGCGCTCAGCCATGGGCGAGCATCGGTTCATGGCTGCCCAGCACGGCGTAGTAATGCCCCAGCAGGCTGTCGACTACCGTATCCCACGCATAATGCCGCTCGACATGGTGCCGAGCCTGGGCCCCCAGGCGTCGGCTGTCGGTACTGAACAGCTCGCGCACCGCATCGGCCATGGCCTTGGGGTTGTTCGGCGCGCACAGCAGGCCACAACGCTCGTCGACAATCTCGGTAAAGGCCCCGGCCGCCACGGCGACCACCGGAATACCGCAGGCCATGGCTTCCAGGATCACCAGCCCGAAGGTCTCCTGGTCGCCACCGTGCAGCAAGGCATCGGCGCTGGCCATCAGCCGCGCAACATGCTGGGCGGGCCGGAATCCATCAATGACGGTGACATTGTCTGGCACGCTGGCGGGCATGCCGGAGCCCACCAGCAGCAAGTGGTAGCCATCCCCCAGGCGCTTCATGCAGTTGAGCAGCACCGGCAGATTTTTCTCTTTGGAGCCGCGCCCGGCGAAGATCAATAGCCGAGTGTCTTCGCCAATCCCCAGTTCGGCGCGCAGGCCGGGGTCACGTACCTCGGGGGTGAAGGTTTGCAGGTCTACGCCCAGGGGTTGTACGAAGACATTTCTGACGCCAAGCCCGGTGAGCTTGTCGGCCATGACCTGGCTGGGGGCGAGCACCCGGTCAAAATTCCCATAGAGTTTGCGTACGTAGGCTTCAACATTGGGAGTAAACCAAGGCCCCATGCGGTTGCTCACCAGCAGTGGCAGGTCGGAGTGGTAGAAGCCGATGACCGGCACATCCAACTGACGCCGTGCGTCCAGGGCTGCCCAGGCGGTCAGGTAAGGATCGCCCACTTCGATCAGGTCGGGCTGTAAATCGTGCAGGACATTTCGCCATGGCGCCAAGCGAACGGGGAAACGGTAACCTTTGCCGAAGGGCAGGGCGGGCGCCGGTACTTTGAAGATGCCGTCCTGTTCGCTCAAATGTGCGCCGGGGATCAACAGGCTGTGGCGAATGCCCGGCTTGAGCGCCAGACGCCGGTGCTTGGCGTCAAGGTAAGTGCGTACGCCACCGCTGGCCGGGGCGTAGAACATGGTTATGTCAGCGATATGCACGATGAACATCCCTCCGATCCATTGCTCTCCCTAGATGGACCTGAGGTAAGGATAGATGTTCGGTTTAGATTCGCAGCATGACGGTGGCGGGAGCGGACAAACCCACGCTGTAGGAGCGAGCTTGCTCGCGAAAAACTCACAGACGCCGCGTTTCTTCAGGCAGCTCGCGTTATCGTTGACGTTTTTCGCGAGCAAGCTCGCTCCTACAGGTGAATTTTAGATCCGGAAGCTGCCCACCAACTGCTTCAAACGCGAGGCCTGTTGTTCCAGGTCCGAGCAGGCGCGCAGGGTCGATTGCAGGTTTTCCACCCCTTCCTGGTTGAGGGTGTTGATCTCGGTGATGTCCATATTGATCGACTCCACCACCGAGGTCTGTTCTTCAGTGGCGGTGGCGACCGACTGGTTCATGCCGTCGATCTCACCAATACGCTGGGTCACGCTGTTCAGGCGCTCGCCGGCCAGGTTGGCGATTTCCACGCTGTCCAGGCTGTGGCGTTGGCTTTCGCTCATGGTCGTCACCGAGTCACGGGCGCCCACCTGCAGCTCTTCGATCATCGTCTGCACCTGTTGCGCCGACTCTTGAGTGCGATGGGCCAGGTTGCGCACTTCATCGGCGACCACCGCAAAGCCACGCCCGGCTTCCCCGGCGCGCGCCGCTTCGATCGCCGCGTTGAGCGCCAGCAGGTTGGTTTGCTGGGAAATGCTGGTGATCACCTCAAGGATCTGGCCGATATTCACCGTTTTGCTGTTAAGTGCTTCGATATTGGTACTTGAGGTGCTGATCATGCTGGATAACTGCGTCATCGCCTTGATATTGCGTTCAACCACCTGCTGGCCGTCCTCGGCCAGGTGCCGTGCATCGCTGGCCTGACTGGAGGCTTGGGCGGCGTTGCGTGCGATCTCCTGGGCCGCGGCCCCCAGTTGGTTGATGGCGGCGGCGACGCTGTTGGTGCGGTTGGCCTGTTCGTCGGAGTTGACCATCGACGAGTTGGAGGCGCTGACCACCCGCAGGGCCACTTCATTGACGTGCTCGGTGGCGGAAGACACTTCGCGAATCGAGGTATGAATGCGCTCCACGAAGCGGTTGAACGCATTGCCCAGGGTGCCGAATTCATCATTGTTCTGGATGGTCAGGCGGCGGGTCAGGTCGCCTTCACCGTCGGCAATGTCCTGCATGGCGCGGGTCATCAGGTGCAAAGGTTGCAGCAAGACGCGGATGAGCATGCCGAGCAGGGCGATGATGATCACCACCGCAATGATCGTGGCGATCACCGCCGAGGTGCGAAACTCACTGAGCATGGCGAAAGACTTGTCTTTATCCACCGAAACGACCAGGTACCAGTTCACCGAGGGCAGACCCTTGATCGGTGTGAACGTCACGATATTGGTCTTGCCGTTGGCTTGCACTTCGCTGAAGTCACCGCTGATCTTTGGCGTGTCTTTTGGATAAACGTCCGCCAGGGTCTTCATCACCAGGGCTTTATCCGGGTGCACCAGCACTTTGCCGTCAGCGCTGACCAGGAACGCATAGCCCATGCCGCCAAAATCCAGCGCGCCGATGTTATCCACCAAGGTCTGCAGGCTCAGGTCGCCGCCGACCACGCCGATGCTCTGGCCGCCCTTGGCGCTGGGCGTAGCGACAGAAATGATCAGTTGGCCGGTCGCCGCGTCGATATAGGGCTCGGTCAGGGTCGAGCCATTACTGGCCTGGGCGCCCTTGTACCAGGGGCGAACACGCGGGTCGAAGCCGTCGGGCATCTTGGTGTCAGGGCGGATGGTGAATGTGCCCTGGCTGTCACCGACGTAGGTGGCCATGAATGACGAGGTCAGCGCTTTCTGCTCCAGCAGGCTGGCGACCACGCTTTTTTCAGGGTTGATAGCGATGTTCTGTGCGGCGTTTTCCACCAGGGCGATACGCCCGGTGAGCCAGGTCTGGATGTTGCTGGCGGTGACGTCGCCCATCTCGTGCAGGTAGTTGTTGAGGTCGTCACGAATCGCGTTGCGCTGTAGGTAGTCGTTGTAGAGGGTAAACAACGCAAAGGCGGCGATGACGATAAGGGAGGCTGCAAGCAGGATCTTGTGGCTGAAGCGCAGATTTTTGTTCATGGCTTGAAGGGTCCGCTAAGGTCTTAATATCCGAGGCGCATCCTATGCGGGAGGCGCAAAATGGCAGCGTCAAAAAAGGTGTGGTATTTCTGGTGATAGCTCCGTTGGTCCGTATCGGAATTATCTGACCGTTTTTTAGTCTTTGTCGGGCTTACATCCGTCTATATCGACCTCGCGGCACTAAAGATTAACCATAGGTGACGAAATGCCTGACTCCACACAACTGCTTATCGGTGCCGGCCTTGACGGCCAGCCCATCGCCCAGTCCATGCGCCTGGCCAACCGTCATGGGTTGATCGCTGGCGCCACGGGCACCGGCAAGACCGTCACCTTGCAGCGCCTGGCAGAAGCCTTCAGTGATGCGGGTGTGGCGGTGTTCGCTGCCGACATCAAGGGCGACCTCTGCGGCCTGGGCGCCGCCGCCAACCCTCAGGGCAAAGTGGCCGAGCGCATCGCTGGTATGCCCTTCCTTAATTACACCGCCCAGGCGTACCCGGTCACCCTGTGGGATATCCACGGCCAATCCGGTCACCCACTGCGCACCACCATCAGTGAAATGGGCCCGCTGTTGCTCGGCAGCCTGTTGGAACTCACCGACAGCCAGCAATCGGCGCTCTATGCGGCGTTCAAGGTGGCCGACCGCGAAGGCCTGTTGCTGCTGGACCTCAAGGACCTCAAGGCACTGCTCAATCACCTGCGCTATCACCCGGAACTGCTGGGCGAAGACGCCGCCTTGATGACCACCGGTTCCAGCCAGGCCTTGTTGCGGCGCCTGGCGGTGCTGGAGCAGCAGGGCGCCGAAGCCTTGTTTGGCGAACCGGCCCTGCAACTGGAGGATATTTTGCAGCCCGCCAGCGATGGACGTGGGCGCATCCACCTGCTGGACGCCAGCCGCTTGGTGCATGAAGCGCCGAAGGTCTACGCGACCTTCCTGCTGTGGCTGCTGGCAGAGTTGTTCGAACAATTACCGGAACGCGGCGATGCCGACAAACCGTTGCTGGCGTTGTTTTTCGATGAGGCGCACTTGCTGTTCGCCGATACACCAAAAGCCTTGCAGGAGCGTCTGGAGCAAGTGGTGCGCCTGATCCGTTCCAAAGGCGTCGGCGTGTATTTCGTCACCCAATCGCCGGGCGACCTGCCGGATACGGTACTGGCGCAACTGGGCCTGCGCATCCAGCACGGTTTGCGTGCGTTCACCGCCAAAGAACAGAAATCGCTGCGGGCAGTGGCGGATGGTTTCCGGCCCAACCCGACATTCGATACCTTGTCGGTGCTTACAGAGTTGGGCACCGGTGAGGCATTGGTGGGAACCTTGCAGGAAAAGGGCACGCCGGAAGTCGTCCAGCGCGTATTGGTTGCCCCCCCGCAATCGCGGATCGGGCCGCTCACCGAAGCCGAACGCAAAGCGTTGATCGCCAGTTCGCCGCTGTTGGGGCGCTATGACAAGCCGGTGGATCGGGAGTCTGCCTATGAAGTGCTGATGGCGCGCAAGGAACTTGGGGCTGCCGAGCAGGCCGCTCCGGCCGCCGAAGAGCCGAGCTTCACCGACAAGGCCGGTGCCTTCCTGGGCACCACGGCGGGCAAGGCGTTGAAATCAGCCATGCAGCAGGCCGCCAATCAGATGGGGCGCCAGTTGGTGCGGGGTCTGCTCGGTTCGTTATTGGGCGGCAGCAAACGCAAGTAGCGCTTCAGGCTTTGGGCCGGGCATGAGCGGCCAGCCGTTCCAGGGCGGCGCGCAAGCCCGGGTCGTTGATCCCTTCGGCGGTGGCCTGAAGGGTTTCGGCGGCCGTTTCCGACAGGTCCAGGGTATGCCCCACCGCGCCTTGCGGCACGGTGGGCGGCTGCACCTTGAACTGAATGCGCGTCAAACCGGCGAACTCTTCAAACACCATCAACTGGCGCTGCAAGCGTTTTTGCTGATAACGCAAGCGTGTGGCCCAATGACCATCGGTGACAATTAATAGCAGATTGCCTTCACGCCAGGACGCCACGTGACAGTGCTCACGTGCGGCCGGTTGCAGCTGGCTTTCAAGCAGGCGTTGTAAATGGCCCAGGCGCCTGGCATGGCCAAAGATGGCTTTCAACGGCTTGGCTTCGCGAAGCAACACGCCGGGAGCGCGGGCTGTAAGAGGGCGAAATGCCATGTTTAGACACCTTAGGTAACAGAGCGGCTATCTTAGCAGAAAGCGCCTGCACACCCCGAGGCTCTGCGTCGGGTGGGCTTTGCCCATCAAATCAATAAGTAACTTCTGCACTCCATGGGTTGAAGTTCGCGCAAAAGCCCTTATTTTAAACAAGCCCTCTCACAGCGCCGTGCCTGCCTCGGGGAACAACGCCACTTTCCTCACCCACGATTCCGGGTAGAATGCGCGTTCGCAATGCGGCCGTGAGGGCTGCTCGGGCCACTCACGGTGCGCCCTCCATCCCTATGTGTGGAAGAACCTGCCGATATGTTTGCGCCTTTGTTAAAGAAACTTTTTGGAAGCAAGAATGAGCGCGAAGTCAAACGCATGCTCAAGACGGTGCAGCTGGTCAATGCCTTCGAAGAGCAGATGGTTGCTCTGTCGGACGAGCAATTGCGCGCCAAGACCCAAGAGTTCAAGGCCCGCATAGCCAAAGGTGAAACCCTCGACAAGCTGCTGCCCGAAGCCTTCGCGGTCGCCCGTGAAGCCGGTAAGCGCGTCATGGGCATGCGCCACTTCGACGTCCAGTTGATCGGCGGCATGACCTTGCATGAAGGCATGATTGCCGAAATGCGCACCGGTGAAGGCAAGACCCTGGTGGCAACCCTGGGCGTCTACCTCAACGCACTGTCCGGCAAGGGCGTGCACGTTGTGACGGTGAACGACTACCTGGCTCGCCGGGACGCCAACTGGATGCGCCCGCTGTATGAATTCCTCGGCCTGACCGTCGGCGTGGTAACGCCGTTCCAGCCGCCGGAAGAGAAGCGCGCTGCGTACGCCTGCGACATCACCTACGGCACCAACAACGAATTCGGTTTCGACTACCTGCGCGACAACATGGCGTTCAGCATGGATGAAAAATTCCAGCGCGAACTCAACTTTGCCGTGATCGACGAAGTCGACTCCATCCTCATCGACGAAGCCCGTACCCCGCTGATCATCTCCGGCCAGGCCGAAGACAGCTCGCGCCTGTACACCGAGATCAACAAGTTGATCCCGCGTCTTGAGCAGCACATCGAGGAAGTGGAAGGCGTGGTGACCAAAGAAGGTCACTTCACCATCGACGAGAAGACCCGCCAGGTCGAGCTCAACGAAGCCGGTCACCAGTTTGTCGAAGAAATGCTCACCCAGATCGGCGAGCTGGCCGAAGGTGAAAGCCTGTACTCGGCGCACAACCTGGGCCTGTTGACCCACGTGTATGCCGGCCTGCGCGCCCACAAGCTGTTTCACCGCAACGTCGAATACATCGTGCAGGAAGGCCAGGTGGTACTGGTCGACGAACACACTGGTCGTACCATGCCCGGTCGTCGCCTGTCCGAAGGCCTGCACCAGGCCATCGAAGCCAAGGAACACCTCAACATCCAGGCCGAAAGCCAGACGTTGGCGTCCACCACCTTCCAGAACTACTTCCGTCTGTACAACAAGCTGTCCGGCATGACCGGTACGGCCGACACCGAAGCGTTCGAATTCCACCAGATCTACAACCTGGCCGTGATGGTCATTCCGCCGAACAAGCCGTTGGCGCGTAAAGACTACAACGACCTGGTGTTCCTGACCGCCGAAGAGAAATACGCGGCGATCATCAATGACATCAAGGACGGCATGGCCAAGGGCCGCCCGATCCTGGTGGGTACCGCCACCATCGAGACTTCCGAGCACGTGTCCAACCTGCTCAACAAGGAAGGCATCGAGCACAAGGTACTGAACGCCAAGTTCCACGAAAAAGAAGCCGAGATCATCGCCCAGGCCGGTCGCCCAGGCGCACTGACCATCGCCACCAACATGGCCGGTCGTGGTACCGACATCCTGTTGGGCGGCAACTGGGAAGTGGAAGTGGCCTCGCTCGACAACCCGACGCCTGAGCAGATCGCCCAGATCAAAGCCGACTGGCAGAAGCGCCACCAGGCGGTGCTGGAATCCGGTGGCTTGCAGGTGATCGCGTCCGAGCGTCACGAATCGCGTCGTATCGACAACCAGCTGCGTGGCCGTGCCGGTCGCCAGGGTGACGCCGGTTCCAGCCGTTTCTACCTGTCGCTGGAAGACAGCCTGATGCGTATCTTCGCGTCGGACCGGGTGAAGAACTTCATGAAAGCCCTGGGCATGCAGTCCGGTGAAGCGATCGAGCACCGCATGGTGACCAACGCCATCGAGAAGGCCCAGCGCAAAGTAGAAGGCCGTAACTTCGACATTCGTAAGCAACTGCTCGAGTTCGACGACGTCAACAACGAACAGCGTAAAGTGATTTATCACATGCGTAACACGTTGCTGGCCGCCGACAACATTGGCGAGACCATCGCTGATTTCCGTCAGGACGTGCTCAACGCCACTGTCAGCGCGCATATCCCGCCACAATCGCTGCCTGAGCAGTGGGATGTTGCCGGCCTGGAAGCGGCATTGAAGAGCGACTTCGGTGTGGACTTGCCGGTTCAGCAATGGCTGGACGAAGACGACCACCTGTACGAAGAAACCCTGCGCGAAAAACTGATGGCCGAGCTGCTGGCTGCGTACAACGAGAAAGAAGAGCAAGCGAGTGCCGAAGCACTGCGCACCTTCGAGAAACAGATCGTATTGCGCGTGCTGGATGACCTGTGGAAAGACCACCTGTCGACCATGGACCACCTGCGCCACGGTATCCACCTGCGTGGCTACGCCCAGAAGAACCCGAAGCAGGAGTACAAGCGCGAGTCGTTCACGCTGTTCTCCGAATTGCTGGATTCGATCAAGCGCGACTCGATCCGCGTGCTGTCCCACGTTCAGGTGCGTCGCGAAGACCCGATCGAGGAAGAAGCACGCCTGCGTCAGGAAGCCGAGGCCCTGGCGGCGCGCATGCAGTTCCAGCACGACGAAGCGCCGGGCCTGAATGAGCCTGAAGCCTTGGGTGAAGAGGTCGATGTGGCACTGGCCCAGACCCCGGTTCGCAATGACCAGAAGCTGGGTCGCAACGAGCTGTGCTACTGCGGTTCGGGCAAGAAATTCAAACACTGCCACGGCCAGATCGAATAAGATTTTCGCCTGACGCTGCAACACCCCGCGCCGCGACCGGCCTTTGCCGTCGCGGCGTTTTGCCATTAATTCCCACCGTCGATAGCGACGGCACAGACATCACCTATTTTTAAGGAGCGCATTCATGGCTGTTGGTCTTGGTCCTTTGCCCACGTTGCACCCGGTTGCCGGTTTTGAACTCGGTATCGCTTCGGCCGGCATCAAGCGCCCGGGGCGCAAGGATGTGGTGGTGATGCGTTGTGCTGAAGGCTCGACCGTGGCGGGTGTGTTCACCCTCAACGCCTTCTGCGCCGCACCGGTGATTCTGGCCAAGCAGCGCGTGGCCGGCTCTATCCGTTACCTGCTGACCAACACCGGCAATGCCAACGCCGGCACCGGCGAGCCAGGCCTGGTCGCGGCGGCGCGCACCTGCGCCAAGCTGGCCCAGTTGACCGGTGTCGATGCCAGCCAGGTGCTGCCGTACTCCACCGGTGTGATCGGTGAGCCGCTGCCGGTGGAAAAAATCGAAGGCGCCCTGCAAGCCGCGCTTGATGACCTGTCTGTGGATAACTGGGCGGCTGCGGCCACCGGCATCATGACCACCGACACCTTGCCAAAAGGCGCGAGCCGCCAGTTCGTGCATGACGGCGTGACCATTACCGTTACCGGTATCAGCAAAGGCGCAGGCATGATTCGCCCGAACATGGCCACCATGCTCGGCTATATCGCCACCGACGCCAAAGTCTCCCGCGATGTGCTGCAACGCCTGATGCTGGACGGCGCCAACAAGTCGTTCAACCGCATCACCATCGACGGTGATACCTCCACCAACGACTGCTGCATGCTGATCGCCACCGGCCAGGCCAACCTGCCGGAAATCACCTCTACCGAAGGCCCGTTGTTTGCGGCGTTGAAGCAGGCGGTGTTCGAAGTGTGCATGGACGTGGCCCAGGCCATCGTGCGTGATGGCGAGGGCGCGACCAAGTTCGTCACGGTTGAAGTCAACGGCGGCGGCAACCATCAGGAATGCCTGGATGTGGGCTACACCGTGGCGCACTCGCCGCTGATCAAGACCGCGCTGTTTGCATCGGACCCGAACTGGGGGCGTATCCTCGCGGCTGTCGGCCGTGCTGGCGTGCCGGACCTGGACGTGAGCAAGATCGACGTGTTCCTGGGTGACGTGTGCATCGCCAGCCGTGGCGCCCGCGCCGAAACCTACACCGAAGCCCAGGGCTCGGCGGTGATGCAGCAGGAAGAAATCACCATCCGTATCGAGCTGGGTCGCGGCGAGTGCAGCGAAACCATCTGGACCACCGACCTGTCCCACGAGTACGTGAAGATCAACGCGGAATACCGTACCTGAAAATGACCCTCCCCCTGTAGGAGCGAGCTTGCTCGCGAAAAACTCAAGGCCACCGCGTTTATCCAGGATGCACGCGTTATCGTTGACGTTCTTCGCGAGCAAGCTCGCTCCTACAAAGGGCTATAACGAGAGGAAGCAGTGGCGTGAAACGAGTGCATGTAGCAGCAGCGGTGATCCGCGGTGTCGATGGCAGGATCCTGCTGGCGCGCCGTGCCGATACCCAGCATCAAGGCGGCCTCTGGGAGTTCCCCGGCGGCAAGGTGGAGGCCGATGAGTCGGTTGCCACCGCCTTGTCCCGTGAATTGCAGGAAGAGCTGGGCATCCAGGTCACCACGGCGCGGCCGCTGATCAAGGTGCAACATGACTACCCGGACAAACAGGTATTGCTGGATGTCTGGGAAGTCTCGGCCTTTACTGGCGAGCCCCATGGCGCCGAAGGGCAGCCGCTGGAATGGGTGGCACCGCGTGACCTGGTCAACTATGAATTCCCGGCGGCGAATGCGCCGATTGTCGCAGCGGCACGCTTGCCCGCCGAGTACCTGATCACCCCTGGCGAGCTGGAAACCCCGACGCTGTTGCGCGGTATCCAAAAGGCTATCGCCGGTGGCATCAAGCTGGTTCAACTGCGTGCCCCCAACGGTTACGACCCCAAATACCGCGACCTGGCGGTGGATGCGGTGGGCCTGTGCGCGGGCAAGGCGCAGTTGATGCTCAAGGGGCCGTTCGAGTGGCTGGGGGATTTCCCCGCTGCCGGCTGGCACATGACCTCGGCGCAGTTGCGCAAATACGCGAGCAAGGGCCGCCCGCTGCCCAAAGACCGTTGGCTGGCTGCCTCGTGCCATAACGCTGAAGAGCTGGCGCTGGCAGAAATGATGGACGTGGACTTTGTCACCCTGTCGCCGGTGCAGCCGACCCAGACTCATCCGGATGCCCAGCCGTTGGGCTGGGAGCAGGCGCAGCAGTTGATCGCCGGGTTCAGCAAGCCGGTGTTTCTGTTGGGCGGGGTTGGGCCGGCGCAGCGGGAGCAGGCTTGGGAGGCTGGTGCGCAAGGTGTGGCAGGTATTCGGGCGTTCTGGCCGCAGCTCTGATACTCGTTCCCACGCTTTGCGTGGGAACGCCTCCTGTGACGCTCTGCGTCACGATCTGCTCAGTGTGGCTTGGCCGCCGCCTGCCACAACACTTCCGCAACACCTTGGCGCTTGGCAATCACCCTGGCCGCCACAAACAGCAAATCCGACAACCGATTGATATACGCCAACCCCACACCCTCCAACGGCTCCACCGCATTCAGGTGCTGACAGCGGCGCTCTGCGCTGCGCGCCAGGCTGCGACACACATGGGCCTGGGCAATCAGGGCTGAGCCGCCGGGCAAGATGAAATTTTCCAGCGGCCCGACTTCCTCATTCCAGCGATCAATCGCTGCTTCCAGTCGATCCACTTCCGCTGCATTCAGTGCCTTGTACACCGGCATCGCCAGTTCACCGCCCAAGTCAAACAGACGGTGCTGGCAAGGGGTGAGCACTTCAATCACATCCTTCAACGCCGGGTGCTTGCCGCTTTGTTCTTCAAGGTTGGCCAGCAGCAGGCCTAACTGGCTGTTCAGCGTATCCACCTCGCCAATAGCTTCCACGCGTGGATGGTCCTTGGGCACGCGGCGGCCGTCGCCGAGGCCGGTCTCGCCTTTGTCGCCGGTACGGGTGTAGATCTTCGACAGGCGAAAGCCCATGGTCAGTGCTCCAGTTGGGTAAGTTCAGTGGGGGGCAATTGGCTGCCGGCCAGGGGCAGGCGCAAGGTAAAGCAGGTGCCCTGGCCCAGGGTGGAATGCACTTCCATCTGGCCCTTGTGGTTGTTGGTGATGATGAAATACGACACCGACAGGCCTAGCCCGGTGCCCTGGCCGATTTCCTTGGTGGTAAAGAACGGTTCGAACGTGCGCTTGCGCACGTTTTCGCTCATGCCGATGCCGTTGTCTTCTACCTGGATTTCTGCCCACGGCGGGTTGAGGCGCGTGCGCAGGATAATCCGCCCCGGCTCGCTGTCGTCTTCACGCAGGTGAATGGCCTGGGCGGCGTTCTTCAACAGGTTGAGCAGCACTTGCTCCAGCTCGTTGGCAGTGCCTGGCACCGGGCCCAGTTGCGGATCGAACTGGCGGATAATCGCCTGGCCCTTGAAGTCGAAACCGATGGTCAGGTCGAAGTCGTTACCAGCGATTTCCACAGCCTGGTCGATCAGCGCCGGCAAATCGCAGGGCGCCATCTGCCGATTGCTGCGGCGGCTGAAGCTGAGCATGTGGGTGACGATTTTCGCGGCACGTGCGCCGGCCTGCTGGATGCCGTCGAGCAGTTGCGGGACTTCGCGGCCTTGCAGGTAACGGTTGACTGTCTCCAGCTCGATGCCCACTTGTTCGGCCAGTTCCAGGTTCTTGGGCAGCTCGGGGGACAGGCGCCGACGGATGTTCTGCACGTTATGCAGGATCGCGCCCAGCGGGTTGTTGATCTCATGGGCCATACCCGCCGCCAGGCCGCCCACGGAGAGCATTTTTTCCGATTGCACCATCATTTCTTCCAGGGACAGGCGCTGGGTGATGTCGTCGATTCGGATCACCACACCGCGCCCGGCGCCGCCCATTAATGGGTAGAACGTCAGCGCATAATGCTTGGGCTCGTCGTCCTTGATCCAGGTGACCCGCTCGATCCGCTCCACCGTGTGTTGCTCCACGGTGGCCTTGATCTGTGGCAGGTACGGCTTGAGCGGCTGGAAGGCCAGGAATACCGGCTGGTTCAAGGCTTCGTCCAGGCGCGTGCCGGATAGGGCGGTGGCTTCCTGGTTCCACTGGGTGACATAGAGTTGTTCGTCCAGGGCGATCAGCGCCGAGGGCATCGAGTCGATAATGCTGTTCAGGTAGTTCTGGAAGCCCGTGAGCTTTTTCTCGATCTTGCTGCGCACCTGGACTTCCAGTTCCAGCTTGCGGTTGGTATGCCGGGTTTCTTCGGCCAAACCTTGGGCCTGGTCATACGCAGCCTGGGAATCGTCGCGCGCACGTTTAAGTTGCTGCTCACGGGCTTCGATACGCGACAGCATGGTGTTGAAGGCTTCGGCCAGGCTGCCAATTTCATCACGGTTGCCACGCCCGGCGCGTAACGCGTAGTTTTCCTCGCGGGTCACCTGGCGAGACAGTTCTTCCAGTTCATGAATCGGCCGTGTGATCAGGCGTTTGATCTGCCGGGCGATGACCAGCCACAGCAACACACTGAAAATCAGGATGCCCAGGCTCGCGGTCAGTGTGCCGGTATAGAACGCCACTGGCAGCTCACTGCTGGCCACCAACAACAAATGCCCCGAAGGCTGGTTGCCGCGGGGCAGGGTGATGACCTGGTTGCTGCGAAATTCGGTGAGGCGCCACGCTTCGATATGCCGGTAGTGGTCCGGCAGGTGCAGGCGGTCGCCGTGCTGCATCTGCGCCAGGCGGTTGCCTTCGCCGTCGTACAGGGCGGCGGCGCGCAACGGTGAATAGCTGGTCAGCTCATTGAGCAGCGCCTCGGCCTTGGTCGGAGACTCAAGGGCCTCGGCGGCGAGCGCGGGGTTGGACACCAGTCGACCGATGGACTGCAAGGCCTGGGGGGCCATGCTTTCCTGGGAGATCCAGTAGGCAGCGCTGATAAACGTCAGATTGGCCACCAGCAATACGGTGGTCAACAACACCAGCAGGGCCGCCAGCAGTTTCTGCCCTACCGGTAGATTTTCAAGACGCTGGCGCAGTGGCATCAGGGTTTTCCCAGGCGATAGACAGGTAGGCAGGGTAGCGCGTGCCTCAGTCGCTGGCCAATCCGCGTGCGCGCAAATGCTCGACCAGGCGCGCTTGCAACTGTTGCAGATGCGGCAACACCAATTGATGGCGGGCGGCCGCCTGGCAGGCGTAGCCCAACAGGTAGCTGATCTCGGTACGTCGGGCGTTGGCCACGTCCTGGTGCATGGACGAGTAATTGGTCGCCGTGGCCTGGATCACCCGCTGTACTTCGCTGTGCAGGTCCTGTGCGGCGGCGGGTTGACCGCAGCATTCCAGTAGCTCGGCCAGTTCAGCGCACAAGGTCGCCACTTCACACGCGTGGGCTTGCAAGCCGCCGTTGCGGCACTGGTAAAGCACGGTCAGGGGATTGATGGCGCAATTGAGCGCCAGCTTGCGCCACAGGCGCGTGAGAATATCGCTGGCCCAATCATGGGGAATGCCGGCTGCTTGCAGGTCGTCCAGCCACAGCGGTGGCGTGGGGTGGCTCGCATCCCCCAGCCAGGTGAAACCATGGCCGGCAAATACCACCCGCCAGTCGCCTTCGCGAAACGCGCCTTCGGTGCTTGAGGCATAGATGCAACGGGCCGACGGTACTTGTGCGGCCACTGCGTCCTGGCTGCCGAGGCCGTTTTGCAGCAGGACCAGTTCGGCGTCGGGCGCCAGTCGAGGTTGCAACTGGGCAATGGCGCTTTGGGCATCGTAGGCTTTGCACGCCACCAGCAGGCGATGAATCGGCTCCGGGCTGTCAGGTGTTTCGCCGACTACCGGGTAAGTCTGTTCCACACCGTGCTCGATCAGTGTCAGACCCTGGCCGGCTCGATAGTCGGCCAGGCGCGCCTCATTGCGCAGGATCAGCCTCACGGGCACGCCCGCGCGCGCCAGCCGTGCGGCCCAGAGGGTGCCCAGGCTGCCGGCGCCAAGAATATGCCAGGGGGTTGCCATCAGTGTGTACTCCATAAGCTCGCCAGCGGTGAACGGCGCGAAAGAACCGCTATAATGCCCCGGCATTTTAGCTCGGGCGCGCTCCATCTCTACTGAGCCCGCCCCTTATATTGGAGAAATCACATGCCTTCGTTCGACGTGGTATCTGAACTGGACAAACACGAAGTCACCAACGCCGTCGAGAACGCCGTCAAGGAACTGGACCGTCGCTACGACTTGAAAGGCAAGGGCAGCTTCGAATTCAAGGAAAAGGAACTGACCGTCAACCTGACCGCTGAGGCCGATTTCCAGCTGGAAGCGATGATCGAGATCCTCAAGCTGGCCCTGGTCAAGCGCAAGATCGACGTGCAGTGCCTGGAAGTCAAGGATGCCTACGCTTCCGGCAAGCTGATGAAGCAGGAAGCCGTGCTCAAGGAAGGCATCGACAAAGAGCTGGCCAAGAAAATCGTCGCGCACATCAAGGACGCCAAGCTTAAAGTCCAGGCCGCCATCCAGGGCGAGCAGGTTCGCGTCACTGGCAAGAAGCGTGACGACCTGCAAGAGGCCATCGCGGCCCTGCGCGCCAAGACGTTTGATATGCCGCTGCAGTTCAATAACTTCCGCGACTGATGGCACTTTGGGGAACCTGTGGGCACTTTTGGCGTCCCACGCCCCAGCATCATTGCCTACAATTGAGCCCTTCGGGGCTCAATTGCGTTTTCAGGCAGTCAGTCGAGCCTTATCGCCGCACAACAGGAGAAAGTAGATGGATTTGAACGCTGAAATGGATCACCTGATCAAGACCTCCCAGTCTTGGATCCCCATGATCATGGAATACGGCAGCCGCGTATTGCTGGCGTTGGTCACCCTGGCCATCGGCTGGTGGCTGATCAATGTCTTGACGCAACGCGTGGGCCGCCTGCTGGCCATGCGTAACGCGGACATGGCGTTGCAACACTTCATCACCAGCCTTGCCAACATCGCGCTCAAAGTCATGCTGGTGGTCAACGTGGCCTCGATGATCGGTGTGGCCACCACCTCGTTCGTGGCGGCGATCGGTGCCGCTACCCTGGCTATCGGCCTGGCCTTGCAAGGCAGCCTGGCGAACTTTGCCGGCGGCGTGCTGATTCTGTTGTTCCGCCCGTTCCGCATCGGTGACTGGATCGAAGCCCAAGGCACCTCGGGTACCGTCGACAGCATCCAGATCTTCCACACGGTGTTGCGTACCGGCGACAACAAGACGGTGATCATTCCCAACGGCAGCCTGTCCAACGGCCTTATCACCAACACCAACCGCCAACCGACCCGCAAGGTTGTGTTTGACGTGGGTGTGGACTATGAGGCAGACCTGCAGAAGGCCCGTGAAGTGCTGCTGGCTTTGGCTGAAGACCCGCGTGTACTGAAAGACCCTGCCGCCGTCGCGGTGGTATCGACCTTGGGCGACAGTTCCATCACCGTCTCCCTGCGTTGCTGGACCAACACCCCGGATTATTGGGACGTGGTGTTTATGCTCAATGAACTGGCGCGTGACCGTTTGAAAGCGGCCGGGATTGATATTCCGTTTCCGCAACGGGTTATTCGGGTGATGCAGGAAAGTGCGCCGAAATAACACGACGTGACGCTATCAAACTTGGCCGAAAGGTCAGCTTTGACAAACTAGTTACTTAGCTTGCTAGTTGTTTTATCGGTTGAAATAAAACTGCAATAAAAAAGCCGCTCCCTGTTGAACAGAGGAGCGGCTTTTTATTTAAGGCCTAAGCCTCAAGTCATCGTTGTAATTGAACCAGCAATTACAAGATGTTCAGCGGGTAGTTGGCGATCAGACGCAGTTCATCGATCGACGGCGAACCATAGTACACGCCATCACCGGAACGGTAAGTCGCTTGACGCAGACGCAAGCTCAGGTCTTTCGCCGGGCCGCTCTGAATCACGTACTTGGCCTCGATGTCGCGTTCCCACTCTTTGCCGTTGCTGGTGGTGCCCGTGTTGGCGCCGCTACCGGTGACATAACGGGTCATGAAGCTCAGGCCCGGAATGCCGAAGGTCGCCATGTTGATGTCATAACGCGCCTGGTAGGACTTTTCGCCTTCGGCGTTGAAGTCGGAACGGGCAATGGAGTTGGCCAGGAACACAGTGCCGCCGCCGTCTACGCCGTAACCGTAGTCGCCGTCACCGGTGACTTTCTGGGCTGCCAGGGTGAAGGTGTGAGCGCCGATGGTGTACGCGCCCTGCAAGCTGAAGGCGCGGTTGTCGAGCTTGGTCACGCCGTCTTTCTCTGCGCGTTGCAGGCCGGCGCCGTCGCTCTTGGTGTCGTAGATGTTGAAGTCCAGCGCGAACGACTGATCATCGCTCAGGGCGTGGGTCCAGTTCAGGTTGCTGTAGTACTTGCGGAAGTAATCTTCGGTTTTCGCGTAGTACAGGCTGCCGGTGAATTCCGGAGTGAAGGCATACACGCCACCGACAAAGTCGGTTTTGGTCAGGCCCAGGCTGTCGTGGTAGGTCTGGTTCTGCGCGACGCTGGAAGTGAAGTGACCGCCTTCAAGCTTCAGGCCCTTGATCTCGTTGCTGGTGATCGAGATACCTTGTGGCAGCTCTGGCAGCAAGCGGCTGTCGTCGGAGGCAAACACTGGAGCTGTGGTGTATTGGTCACCCACCTTCAGCACCGTATTGGAGATGCGGAACTTGACCGCGCCGCCGCCTTTGGAATAGTCATCTTGCGAGCGACCATCGGACCCGGTAGGGAACAGGCCGGTGCCGGCGCGGCCCTTGCCGCTGTCGAGCTTGAGGCCCATCAGGCCGATCACGTCCACACCGACACCAATGGTGCCCTGGGTGAAGCCCGATTCGTACAGGGCATTGAAGCCCAGGCCGGTTTCTTCAGCACGGCTCTTACGCTTGCCGTTGACGGTGCTGTAACCGCCGCCTGGCTCATTACGGAAGTCACGGCTGAAGTACAGCGCGCGAGTATTGATGCTGAACGTACTGTCTTCAACAAAGCCCTTGGAATCGTCCTGGGCGGACGCCATTGCGAACTGCGAGGTGCCTGCTGAAACAGCCAGGGCGATCATGCTCCACTTCATCACGCGCATCGTGATTTGCTCCTTTGGTTTTAGGAAGAGTACTGCCGTCCCACCTGTATTTTTATCTGGGCGGCTCTTTCTTTTTGTGTCGGCGCAAAGTTATCTCACGCAGACCCTATTGACGATACTTACTCAACTATCCTTTCAGCTTCTTTACGAGGCTGTCGTAAATCGCTAGATCCATGTCGCAAATTCACAGCCTGAAATGTATCCAGGCTGACAACTTCAATGCTGTTTTCAGACTTCTTTCAAAGTTTGAACACTTCCCTGATACACATTGAAACGCCACTGTTTTTATCGCGAAACACCTGTGTCCAAACGGGTGCCGTTGCCGACGATATGGGGGTGAATGCAACAAGCGTGCTCAAACCGCTGACCGAATGTCATTTTTTCGTGAAAAGTGTGATGAACCTGTAAAAACCGCATAAGCACGGGGGTTTTACGCCATTTGGGTTGGGCTTGACACCAGGGTGTTACCCCGGTTCGGTGGTACCTGAATCCTGTACCTGGGTAAAACGTTACCGG
The DNA here is from genome assembly GCF_002591235.1 of Pseudomonas sp. FDAARGOS_380. Taxonomy (NCBI): domain Bacteria; kingdom Pseudomonadati; phylum Pseudomonadota; class Gammaproteobacteria; order Pseudomonadales; family Pseudomonadaceae; genus Pseudomonas; species Pseudomonas sp. FDAARGOS_380. Next base: position 3,277,090 of record NZ_CP023969.1, read on the forward strand.
TTGACCCTTATCAGTGGGTAATCGGCAGATCCCTTTGAGGCACAGGTGGGTCATTTTGGTGCATCCCGTTGAGGCCCGGCCTAGCGTTGCTCCTATGGGTTACTGCCTCTAAAGGGTGCATTTTTTTGCCGGACTGCCTCAAGGCCGCCAGCATTGCCCGTGAAGCCTTGGGCATTCGAAGGTATGCTGGGCACCTGTTACCGACCTGCCGAACGGAGTGCCACGTGTTCGCCTTAGATCAACGCCTGCAACAAGATACCTTGGCCATTGGGGACTTCCCGCTCTGTCGCCTGCTGCTGTCCAATGACGCGAATTACCCCTGGTTCATTCTGGTGCCACGCATCGACGGTATCAGCGAAGTGTTTCAACTGGATGTCGCAGATCAACAAACCTTGTGGCAAGAAACGACGGCCCTGGCGCAGTTGCTTAACGAGGGGCTGGCGGCCGACAAGATGAACATCGGCGCGCTGGGTAACGTGGTCAGCCAGTTGCATGTGCATGTGATTGTGCGCAAGCGCGACGACGCCGCCTGGCCAGCCCCGGTGTGGGGCAAGCATCCAGCCCGGCCCTACACCGAAGCGCAGATCGCCGCGATTCGCAGCCGATTGCGCGAGCTATTGCCTGCCGACTTCATTTTCACCCAGGACTGAACCATGGACCTGCAAGAACGCGTCACCGACCTGGAAAGCCGCCTGGCCTTCCAGGACGACACCATTGAAACCCTCAACGACATCCTGGTTGCCCAGCAGCGGGCCGTCGAACGCCTGCAATTGCAGATGACTGCACTGCTCAAGCGCCAGGAAGAGATGGGCGGGCAGTTCGAGTCATCCGAAGAAGAAGCGCCACCGCCCCACTATTGAATGTGCAGGCAATAAAAAACCGCGACCCAGCCAAGGCTGGATCGCGGTTTTTTTTGCTGCGAAGGCTAGGAATCAGCGACGCGGCAGGGCAGCGATGACGTCTTCGGCTTGCAGGCCCTTGTCACGGTTCATCACCGAGAACTCCACGCGCTGGCCTTCGACCAGGACGCGATGGCCTTCGCCACGAATGGCTCGGAAGTGGACGAAGATATCGTCGCCCGAATCGCGGGAAATGAAGCCGAAGCCCTTGGAGGTGTTGAACCACTTGACGGTCCCGGTATCCCGGTTGGTCATGTCATAGTTTTGCGACGCGGCCGCTGGAGACGAGCGGTAGAAGCTGATGGCCAGGTGAAGAACGATGGCGACCACAGCAATCACCAGGCTGAGCAGGATGGCCGGATGGCCCCCGACTTCAGGCATGGGCGCCAGGAGGGTGAGGGTTTGTACGACAACAGTCAGCACCAGCAGCGCACTGACCAGGTTTTGCAGTTGATGACGCGTGCCTTTGTTCCAGTAAGGGATTACCGGTGCGAGCGTCAGGTTAAGAAGGCCGAACAAGGCCAGGTACAGGGCGTCGTGTTGTTCCAGATAGGGCAGGCTTTCAGGCTGCAGGCTCGGAATAAAGGACAGCAGCAACGCTGCAACGCCCGTTAGCAGGTGGACGATTTTCAACATTTTGGTTAACTCACGTTAAGACGGATCACAAGGAAGAGCTGACTGGCACGGTTCGCTTCTGAACAATGGGAGGCGTTGAGCACGTGCGCGGGTATCAGCCTATGTGACGTGCCGCAGGAATAAACGGCAGCCACACCGCGTCTATTTAACAGCAAAGGCTGTGCCTACTCAAATCAAGCATTTCGGGGTGTTGCCACGGCCAGGGCATTTCTGCGTCAAACGCTTGTCCTAGACAGGTGCGGGATTTTTCATTGGCATGCCGAGACTCTTCCCACAGGTAAACAGGCTTGCCAAGTCAGATCCCGTAGGCGGTGCGGGGCGATTTGCCGCATGTCGCTCGGGTGTGTCGGGCTGCACATGGCGCACTCTCTTGCTAGAGTGGAGCTGCACCTGATCAATGAATGCTCGTCAATTGAAGGGGAAACACATGGCAATCGATATTGGTATCAGTGAAGAAGACCGTAAATCCATCGTCGACGGACTTTCCCGCCTGCTTTCCGATACCTATGTTCTGTATCTGAAGACCCACAATTTCCATTGGAACGTCACAGGCCCCATGTTTCGCACGCTGCACCTGATGTTCGAGGAGCAGTACAACGAGCTGGCGCTGGCAGTGGACTCCATTGCCGAGCGTATCCGTGCCCTGGGCTTCCCGGCGCCGGGTGCCTATTCGATTTACGCGCGCCTGTCTTCCATCAAGGAAGAAGAGGGTGTGCCGAGCGCCGAAGAGATGATCAAGCAGTTGGTGGCCGGCCAGGAAGCGGTCACACGTACCGCGCGAGGCATCTTCCCATTGCTCGACAAAGTCAGTGATGAGCCGACGGCGGACCTCTTGACCCAGCGTATGCAGGTTCACGAGAAAACCGCGTGGATGCTGCGCTCCCTGCTCGAAAACCAGTAACGGTTAAACCCAGGCGGCGCCTTTTGGGCGCTGCCTGCTGGTTTCCCTGCGCTTCCTGGCGTTGTCCTACGACTAACTACTCCCCGTCTTCTGGCTGCTCTGCGCTGGCTGCTGTTTTATAGGCCCATCGTCCAATGGGAGAAACCTGTTGGCTGCTGTTTGGCAATGGAGTGTCAGGTGTATGTCACGTGGAGTGGGTAAGGGAGTGATGGAAGCCTGTGGTTTTCACAAGATAAAAGTTGACCCTTTTTCGAAGGGTTTTGATATGGGACTGGCCAAGCCACTGTCCCGGTCGGTCAGGCTCAATGGGTTTTCTACCTGTTTGCGGCTTGAACAGATCTATTGGAACATCCTGACGGAAATCGCCAGGCTCAATACCTGTTCGGTCAGTGCATTGTTGTCCTATGTCGATCGGGAAGTGCATTTGCGTTACGGAGGCGTGAAGAACTTCAGTGGGCTGGTGAGGGTGGTGTGCGTGGTCCACGTGCTCAAAGGCCGGGGCGCCCTCACGACGGGGGATACGCTCACGCAGTAGTCCGATGGTCGGCCCGTCATCCCGGCGGGCCGGGCCCTGGGCACAAAGCCGGCTGCGCTGTGTTGATTTACCAGATATAATCCCGCGCTTTGCTGCGCATGCCGGGCTTTATGCACAGGGCAGGGCGTGGCGCTGTAACGATCTGATCGCCGAGACATCTCCATGCCCATGTACGACTATCAATGCGCTTCCTGTGGTCATCAGTTGGAAGCCATTCAGAAGATCAGCGCCGCGCCGCTGGTCGATTGCCCTGCCTGCCAGGCACCTGAGTTGAAGAAGATGTTGTCCATGCCGGGCTTCCGCCTGAGCGGCAGCGGCTGGTACGAGACCGATTTCAAGACCGGCGCCAAGAAGAACCTGGCGGGCGGCGACAAAGCAGACTGAGTTGAACTCTACGCGCAGGCTCCTGCATTATCCGTCCCCTGCTTAACTGTACGGTGACGAGGCAGGCCTGCCACCGAATTTCGAATTACGAGAAGTGAAACCACGACCATGATGCGCAGCCACTATTGCGGCCAACTGAACGAGACCCTGGAAGGTCAGGAAATCACCCTTTGCGGATGGGTTCACCGTCGCCGCGACCACGGCGGGGTGATCTTCCTCGATATCCGTGACCGTGATGGTCTGGCCCAGGTGGTGTTCGACCCGGACCGCGCCGAGAGTTTCGCCGCCGCCGACCGCGTGCGCAGCGAATACGTGGTGAAGATCACCGGCAAGGTACGCCTGCGTCCGGCCGGTGCCGTGAACAAGAACATGGCGTCCGGCGGCATCGAAGTGCTGGGCTATGAGCTGGAAGTGCTGAACGAGTCGGAAACCCCGCCGTTCCCACTCAACGAATACTCCGATGTGGGCGAAGAAACCCGCCTGCGCTACCGCTTCCTGGACCTGCGTCGTCCGGAAATGGCCGAGAAGCTGCGCCTGCGTTCGCGCATGACCACCAGCATCCGCCGCTTCCTCGACGAAAACGGCTTCCTGGACGTCGAAACGCCGATCCTCACCCGGGCCACCCCGGAAGGCGCGCGTGACTACCTGGTACCGAGCCGCACCCACGCCGGCAGCTTCTTCGCCTTGCCGCAATCGCCACAGCTGTTCAAGCAACTGCTGATGGTGGCCGGCTTCGACCGTTACTACCAGATCGCCAAGTGCTTCCGCGACGAAGACCTGCGCGCTGACCGCCAGCCGGAATTCACCCAGATCGACATCGAGACCAGCTTCCTCGATGAAACAGAGATCATGGGCCTGACCGAACAAATGATCCGCAACCTGTTCAAGGAAGTGCTGGGCCTGGAGTTCGGCGAATTCCCGCACATGACCTTCGAAGAAGCCATGCGCCGCTACGGTTCCGACAAGCCAGACCTGCGTAACCCGCTGGAACTGGTGGACGTGGCCGACCAGCTCAAGGACGTTGACTTCAAGGTGTTCAGCGGCCCGGCCAACGACCCTAAATGCCGTATCGCCGCCCTGCGCGTGCCTGGCGGCGCGAGCATGCCGCGCAAGCAGATCGACGACTACACCAAGTTTGTCGGCATCTACGGTGCCAAGGGCCTGGCCTACATCAAGGTCAACGAGCGCGCCAACGGTGTCGACGGCCTGCAATCGCCGATCGTGAAAAACATCCCTGAAGCCAACCTGAACACGATCCTTGATCGCGTCGGTGCGGTTGACGGCGACATCGTGTTCTTCGGCGCCGACAAGGCCAAGATCGTCAGCGAAGCCCTGGGCGCGCTGCGTATCAAGCTCGGTCACGACCTGAACCTGCTGACCTGCGAATGGGCACCGATGTGGGTTGTGGACTTCCCGATGTTCGAAGAGAACGACGACGGCAGCTTCAGCGCCTTGCACCACCCGTTCACCGCGCCGAAGTGCTCCCCGCAGGAGCTGGAAGCCAACCCGGCCGGCGCGCTGTCCCGTGCCTACGACATGGTGCTCAACGGTACTGAACTGGGTGGCGGTTCGATCCGTATCCACCGCAAAGAGATGCAACAAGCGGTCTTCCGCCTGCTGGGCATCAACGAAGCGGAACAGGAAGAGAAATTCGGCTTCCTGCTCGACGCCCTGAAATACGGCGCGCCGCCGCACGGTGGCTTGGCGTTCGGCCTGGACCGTCTGGTAATGCTGATGACCGGCGCCCAGTCGATCCGTGAAGTGATCGCCTTCCCGAAAACCCAGAGCGCTGCGGACGTCATGACCCAGGCGCCGGGTGTGGTGGATGCCAAGGCCTTGCGCGAGCTGCACATCCGTCTGCGCGAGACGCCGAAGGCTGAGTAAGGCTGCTGCGTGAAAGCGCGATAAAGTGGTAGGCAGTCAAAAAGGCGCATCTTCGGATGCGCCTTTGCGTTTAAAAGAGGGAAATCTCGCCTGGGGCGTAATGCCGTTCAGTTAAGGCTTTCTGTAGGAGCGAGCTTGCTCGCGAAAAACTCACAAGCGCCGTGTTCTATCAGGAAGCACGCGTTATCGTTGACGTTTTTCGCGAGCAAGCTCGCTCCTACAGAGGGCGATATGCGCTTAACTGAACGGCATTACGCCGGAAGGGCGGGATTGATAAGTTTTTTAGAGAATTTCGGAGTTGTGTTATGGCTGGCCATTCCAAGTGGGCGAACATCAAGCACCGCAAAGAGCGTCAGGATGCCAAGAAAGGCAAGATCTTCACCAAGTGGATTCGCGAACTGACCGTCGCAGCCCGCCAGGGTGGCGGTGACCCGGGCTCCAACCCGCGTCTGCGCCTGGCGCTGGACAAGGCCCTGGGCGCGAACATGAGCCGCGACATCATTGACCGTGCCGTGGCCCGTGGTGCTGGCGCAGCCGATACCGACGACATGGTCGAGCTGACCTACGAAGGCTACGGCCCGGGCGGCGTGGCGGTGATGGTTGAGTGCATGACCGACAACCGCAACCGTACCGCGGCAGCCGTGCGCCATGCGTTCAGCAAGTGCGGTGGCAACCTCGGCACGGATGGCTCGGTAGCCTACCTGTTCGAGCGCAAGGGGCAGATCACCTTCGCACCCGGCACCGATGAAGACGCGCTGATGGAAGCCGCGATGGAAGCGGATGCCGATGACGTCGTGACCAACGAAGACGGCTCCATCGATGTGTTCACCTCGTTTGCCAGCTTCTACGCCGTGCGTAACGCCCTGGAAGCCGCTGGTTTCAACGGCACCGACGCGGAAATCGTGATGCTGCCGACCACCAGTGCCGAACTGGACCTGGACGGTGCGCAAAAGGTGCTGAAGCTGTTGGACATGCTTGAAGATCTGGATGATGTGCAGAATGTGTATTCGAATGCCGACATCCCGGAGTCGGTAGCCGAACAACTCACCTGACACCCACCATTGTAGGAGCGAGCTTGCTCGCGAAGGTCGTTAACGATAACGCTGGGTATCTGACACCCCGCGTCGCTATCGAGTTTTTCGCGAGCAAGCTCGCTCCTACAGTGGAATAGCGTCGCTTCTGACGCCTCAACTGATAAACCCGCAGGCGTTATGACTTTAATCCTAGGTATCGACCCCGGTTCGCGCATCACCGGTTTTGGCGTGGTGCAGCAAACCCCACGCGGCTGTGTGTATGTCGCCTCGGGTTGCATCCGCACCGGTGCCGGCGAGCTGGCCGAGCGGCTGCAGATCGTTTATCGCGGCGTGCGTGAAGTCATCCAGACCTACGGCCCGGTCACCATGGGCATCGAAAAAGTGTTTATGGCCAAGAATGCCGACTCGGCGCTGAAGCTCGGCCAAGCCCGTGGCGCCGCCATCGTGGCGGGTGCCGAGGAGGGCATGGAGATCGCTGAATACACCGCGACCCAGGTCAAGCAGGCCGTGGTCGGCACCGGTGGCGCCAACAAGGAGCAGGTGCAGATGATGGTCATGCATATGCTCAAGCTCACGTCCAAGCCGCAGATCGACGCCTCGGACGCCCTGGCCATCGCCATTTGCCATGCCCATACCCGCTCCAGCCTGCTGCCTCATGGCTTGGGCGCAGCACGTAGTCGTGGCGGGCGCCTGCGTCTCTGATAGCATCAGCGCAATCGTTATTTTTGCGGTCAGGCCTTGCACTGACCCCCAAGCTTTAAGGATCTGAACCGTGATTGGACGCTTGCGCGGCACCCTGGCTGAGAAACAGCCGCCGCACCTGATTCTGGATGTGAATGGGTTGGGTTATGAGCTGGAAGTGCCCATGACCACCCTGTATCGCCTGCCGTCGGTCGGCGAGCCGATAACCTTGCACACCCATTTAGTGGTGCGCGAAGACGCGCAACTACTCTATGGTTTTATCGGCAAGCGCGACCGCGATTTCTTCCGCGAGCTGATTCGCCTCAATGGCGTGGGGCCCAAATTGGCCCTGGCCTTGATGTCGAGCCTGGAAGTGGATGAATTGGTGCGTGCCGTATCCGCCCAGGACACCTCGGCCCTGACCAAGGTGCCGGGGGTGGGCAAGAAGACCGCCGAGCGCTTGTTGGTCGAGCTCAAGGACCGCTTCAAAGCCTGGGAGGTGGTACCGAGCATGTTCGCCCTGGTACCGAACCAGCCGGACATGCCGGCGGCCCAGGTTGCCAGTGCGGAAAGCGATGCGGTCAATGCGCTGATCTCCCTGGGCTACAAGCCCCAGGAAGCCAGCAAGGCCGTATCGGCCATCAAGGACAAGAACCTGAGCGCTGAAGACATGATTCGCCGTGCCCTGAAGGGAATGATTTAAGTGATTGAAGCCGATCGTCTGATCGCGGCCACCGGCCCGCGTGACCGTGAAGAAGTCCAGGACCGGGCCATCCGCCCCCTGAGCCTGGCCGAATACATCGGCCAGCCCACCGTGCGCGAGCAGATGGAGCTGTTTATACAGGCCGCGCGCGGGCGCAGTGAGTCCCTGGACCACACCCTGATCTTCGGCCCGCCGGGGTTGGGCAAGACCACCCTGGCCAATATCATCGCCCAGGAGATGGGCGTGTCGATCAAGTCCACCTCCGGCCCGGTGCTGGAACGGCCGGGTGACCTGGCGGCGCTGCTGACCAACCTTGAACCCCATGACGTGCTGTTTATCGACGAAATCCATCGGTTGTCGCCGATTGTCGAGGAAGTGCTGTACCCGGCCATGGAAGACTTTCAGCTCGACATCATGATCGGCGAAGGCCCGGCGGCCCGCTCGATCAAGCTCGACCTGCCGCCATTCACCCTGGTGGGCGCGACCACCCGCGCAGGCATGTTGACCAACCCGCTGCGAGACCGTTTCGGCATTGTTCAACGTCTAGAGTTCTATAGCACCGCCGATCTGGCGACCATTGTCAGCCGGTCAGCGAGTATCCTTGGCCTGCCCCTGGACCCGGAAGGCGCCTTTGAAATCGCCCGGCGCGCCCGCGGTACGCCACGCATCGCCAACCGCTTGCTGCGCCGCGTGCGCGATTTTGCCGAAGTGCGTGCCAAGGGCCACATCACCAAGGCGGTGGCGGACCTGGCGTTGAACCTGCTGGACGTGGACGAGCATGGTTTTGATCACCAGGATCGGCGCCTACTTTTGACCATGATCGAGAAATTCGACGGTGGCCCGGTCGGCGTGGACAGCCTGGCCGCAGCCATCAGTGAAGAACGCCATACCATTGAGGATGTGCTGGAGCCCTACCTGATCCAGCAGGGCTACATCATGCGAACCCCGCGGGGCAGGGTGGTGACGCGTCATGCTTACCTGCACTTTGGGCTAAACATTCCGTCACGATTGGGAGAGATGCCCGTGGTAGACGAATTCCTCGATGCAGTAGACGATTAAAAAATTGTAGGAGCGAGCTTGCTCGCGAAAAACGCCAACGATAATGCGGTATGTCTGGTTATACGTGGCGCGCTCAGGTTCTTCGCGAGCGAGCTCGCTCCTACAGGGTATTTGTCATGTGGGGTGATTTATCCGAGCTTTGTGCTGTCCCAGTGTCTGGCGTCGTCATTTGAAAGCGTTCAGGAATGAAAAAACAGTTGCCCAGCCAATTGGCAACCTGAGGAGTAAGCACTAGAGTATGCGCGCGCAAAACGGGGATCAGTCGTTCGCACATCGCTGTCGCGTTTATTACGAGGACACCGATGCCGGCGGCATCGTTTATTACGTCAATTACCTGAAATTCATGGAACGGGCTCGAACCGAGCGGCTGCGGGAGTTGGGTTTTGCCCAGTCCGAGCTGGTAGGCGAGGACCTGTTATTCGTCGTGCATTCCAGCGAGGCGCGTTACCACGCACCGGCGCGACTGGACGACGAATTGCTGGTCAGTGCCGAAGTCATCGAATTGAACCGTGCCAGCCTGCGTTTCAAACAGCAGGTCAGGCGGGCCACGGATGCAACGCTGCTCTGTGAGGGGCAGTTCCTGGTGGCGTGTGTGCGCACCAACAGCTTGAAACCTCGGGCCATTCCCGAAACTCTACGTGCGGCCTTTGCCGCCGTGAGCGGCGCGGGTCAACAATCAAAGCAGGAGATTTAGCGTGGAACCTACCGTCGTCGACCATTCCTCCATGTGGAGCCTGGTCAGCAATGCCAGTGTCGTGGTTCAACTGGTCATGCTGACCCTGGTAGCCGCATCGGTTACCTCTTGGGTCATGATTTTTCAGCGCAGCAACATGCTGCGTGCCGGTCGACGTGCCCTGGAGAGCTTTGAAGAGCGCTTCTGGTCGGGTATCGACCTGTCCAAGCTGTACCGCCAGGCCGGCAGCAACCCGGACCCGGACTCGGGCGTCGAGCAGATCTTCCGTGCCGGCTTCAAGGAATTCTCCCGTCTGCGCCAGCAGCCTGGTGTAGACCCGGAAGCGGTGATGGAAGGCGTGGCCCGTGCCATGCGCGTTGCCATCTCCCGCGAAGAAGAGAAACTTGAACAGGGCCTGCCGTTCCTCGCCACCGTGGGTTCCGTCAGCCCGTACATCGGCCTGTTCGGTACCGTATGGGGCATCATGAACTCCTTCCGCGGCCTGGCCCAGGCGCAGCAAGCCACGCTGGCCACCGTGGCCCCGGGTATTGCCGAAGCCCTGATCGCCACCGCGATCGGCCTGTTCGCCGCTATTCCCGCAGTAATCGCCTACAACCGTTTTGCCGCCACCAGCGAAACCTTGATCGGCCGTTACTACACCTTCGCCGATGAATTCCAGGCGATCCTGCACCGTAAAGTGCACACCAGCGAAGAATAAGCAGGTAATTCCCAATGGCTTTAATCGCTCGAGCTCGCAAAAAGCGCAAGCCGGTCGCCGAGATGAACGTAGTGCCCTACATCGACGTGATGCTGGTACTGCTGGTGATCTTCATGGTGACCGCGCCGATGCTCAACCAGGGCGTGAAGGTTGATCTGCCCAAGGTTTCCAGTGAAGCCTTGCCGCAGGACAACAACACTCAGGTCCTGACCATTTCGATCAAGGCTGACAAGACCTATTACTGGAACCTTGGCAGCGAAGTCGACACGCAAAAGCAGCAGGACAAGGCCCTGACCTTGCCGGCCATGACCGATGCGGTGACCAAGATCATTCGCTCCGGCAACGAAGGCGGCAAGCACACCCAGGTGTTTATCCGGGGCGACAAATCGGTCGACTACGGCTCCGTCATGGGTGCCATGGGCGGGCTGCAGAAGGCCGGCGTCGGTAACGTTGGCTTGATTACCGAGGCGCCCTGATGCAGCAACAGCGAGAGCCGTCCGCCTCGGAAAGCTACTTCTGGCCTGGCGTGTGGGCAATTGCCCTGCACGTCCTGGTGTTCGGCATGCTGTTTGTCAGCTTTGCCATGACTCCGGATTTGCCGCCAGCCAAGCCGATCGTGCAGGCGACCCTGTATCAGCTGAAATCGAAAAGCCAGGCCACCACCCAGACCAATCAGAAGATTGCGGGTGAGGCCCAGAAGTCGGCCGCGCGCCAGACTGAAGTCGAGCAGATGGAACAGAAGAAGGTCGAGCAGGAAGCGGTGAAGGCTGCTGCGGAACAAAAGAAAGAAGAGGCGGCTCAAAAGGCCGAGGAATCGAAAAAGGCTGACGAAGCCAAGAAGGCCGACGAGGCGAAAAAGGCTGATGAAGCCAAGAAAGCCGAGAAAGCTGCCGAAGCGAAAAAGGCCGAAGAGAAACAATTGGCTGATATAGCCAAGAAAAAATCGGAAGAAGAAGCCAAGAAGGCTGCCGAAGAAGAGGCCAAGAAAAAGGCCGCTGAAGAAGCCAAGAAAAAGATCGTCGAAGACGCGAAGAAGAAAGCCGCCGAAGACGCCAAGAAAAAAGCTGAAGCAGACGAGGCGAAGAAGAAAGTCGCCGACGAAGCGAAGAAGAAAGCTGCCGCCGACGCCTCCAAGAAAAAGGCCCAGGAAGCAGCACGCAAATCCGCCGAAGAGAAAAAGGCCCAGGCCCTGGCAGATTTGCTTTCCGACACGCCGCAGCGTCAGCAAGCCTTGGCCGATGAACGTGGCGATGAAGTCGCGGGCAGTTTCGATGACCTGATTCGGGCGCGGGCAGCGGAAGGTTGGACACGTCCACCTTCGGCACGTAAAGGCATGACAGTAGTGCTGCAGATCGGCATGTTGCCGGACGGTACGGTGACTTCGGTCAGCGTGGCCAAGTCCAGTGGTGACGGTTCGTTCGACAGTTCGGCGGTTGCCGCGGTCAAGAATATTGGCCGGTTGACCGAGATGCAGGGAATGAAACCAAGTGACTTCGCTCCCTATCGTTCATTCAAGATGACATTCACACCTGAGGATCTAGCCTTGTGAGAAACCTTCTTCGAGGAATGCTTGTCGTTATTTGCTGTATGGCAGGGATAGCGGCGGCGGATGAAAAGAACATCCTGGTAACCAGCGGCAGTGATCGGGCCACCCCGATTGCAGTCGTGCCGTTCGGTTGGCAGGGCGGCAGCGTGCTGCCGGACGACATGGCCCAGATCGTCAGCGACGACCTGCGTAACTCCGGTTACTACGCGCCGATTCCAAAAGGCAACATGATCAGCCAGCCAACCCAGGCCAGCGAAGTCATCTTCCGTGACTGGAAGGCGGTGGGTGCCCAGTACCTGATGGTCGGCAGCATCACGCCGGCCGGTGGTCGCCTGCAGATCCAGTACACGTTGTTCAACGTGGCCACCGAGCAGCAGGTTCTGACCGGCAGCGTATCGGGTACCGCCGAGCAATTGCGCGACATGGCCCACTACATCTCGGACCAGTCGTTTGAAAAACTCACCGGTATCAAAGGGGCGTTCTCGACGCGCCTGCTGTATGTCACGGCTGAGCGTTTCTCTGTAGACAACACCCGCTACACCCTGCAGCGTTCGGACTACGACGGTGCACGTGCAGTGACCTTGCTGCAGTCCCGTGAGCCAATCCTGTCGCCGCGTTTTGCGCCAGACGGCAAGCGTATTGCCTACGTATCGTTCGAACAGCGTCGCCCGCGCATTTTTGTGCAGCACATCGACACTGGCCGTCGTGAGCAGATCACCAACTTCGAAGGCCTCAACGGTGCGCCAGCCTGGTCGCCGGACGGTTCGCGCCTGGCTTTCGTGCTGTCCAAGGACGGCAACCCGGATATCTACGTGATGAACATGGCCTCGCGTCAGCTCTCGCGTGTAACCAGCGGCCCGGGCATCAACACCGAACCGTTCTGGGGTAAGGATGGTTCGACCATCTACTTCACCTCCGACCGTGGCGGCAAGCCTCAGGTCTACAAGGCAAATGTGAACGGCGGCGGTGCGGAACGTGTGACCTTTATTGGTAACTACAACGCCAACCCCAAGCTTTCGGCCGATGAAAAGACGTTGGTGATGATTCACCGTCAGGATGGTTTCACTAATTTCCGGGTTGCGGCCCAGGATTTGCAGCGCGGAACCGTAAAAATCCTTACAGATACCAACCTTGATGAGTCAGCCACTGTTGCGCCCAACGGCACCATGGTAATCTACGCCACCCGCCAGCAGGGCCGGGGAGTCTTGATGCTCGTGTCCATCAATGGACGCGTAAGGCTCCCACTTCCTACCGCACAAGGCGAAGTCAGAGAACCATCCTGGTCCCCTTACCTGAACTGACGCGGCGCTACAAAAAGAAGTACTTAACACACTGGGGTTCATTAGGAGTTTCACGATGGAAATGCTGAAGTTTGGTAAGTTTGCTGCTCTGGCTCTGGCTCTGTCCGTAGCCGTTGGTTGCTCCTCTAAAGGCGGCGACAATGCCGGTGAAGGCGCAGCTGTTGATCCAAACGCTGGTTACGGCGCCAACACTGGTGCGGTCGACGGCTCCCTGAGCGAAGAAGCTGCTCTGCGCGCTATCACCACTTTCTACTTCGAATACGACAGTTCGGACCTGAAGCCAGAAGCCATGCGCGCTCTGGACGTTCACGCCAAGGACCTGAAAGCTAACGGCGCTCGCGTTGTTCTGGAAGGTAACACTGACGCCCGTGGTACTCGTGAGTACAACATGGCTCTGGGCGAGCGTCGTGCGAAAGCCGTTCAGCGCTACCTGGTACTGCAAGGTGTTGCTCCAGGCCAACTGGAACTGGTTTCCTACGGTAAAGAGCGTCCAGTTGCAACTGGCAACGACGAACAGTCGTGGGCTCAGAACCGTCGCGTCGAACTGCGTAAGTAATTCGTCATGCGAACGTGCCGTCGTGCTCTAACTGTATTGGCTCTCAGCTTCGCACCGCTTGCGGTGTGGGCTGCGGTTCCTGTAACGGATAGCAACTCAGGCTATAACAATAGCGGGAGCAGTTATCCGCCAGCAGGTTATGGCACGAACGGCGCCTATGCGGGGGGAGCGGCTACGTCCGCTCCCTCGGCACAGGGCGAGCTGTTCAACCAGCTGCAACGCATGCAGGATCAATTGGCGCAGCAACAAGGCACCATTGAAGTTCTGCAAAATGAAGTGCGTCAGCTGAAGCAAGAAGGCCTGGAGCGATACCAGGATCTTGATCGTCGTATTGGAGCCGGTGTTGCACCTGCCGCTACTCCTGATAATTCTTCTGCCGGTGGCGCACCCAGTGCCGCTGCCGGTGGCGCCGCAGCGGGGGTCGCTGCTGCTGCCCCTGCTGCCAGCAGCGAGCCGGGTGATCCTGCGAAGGAAAAACTGTATTACGATGCAGCCTTCGACCTGATCAAGGCCAAGGACTTCGATAAAGCCAGCCAGGCTTTTACCGCTTTCCTGCGCAAATACCCTAACAGCCAATACGCTGGCAATGCCCAGTACTGGTTGGGTGAGGTCAACCTGGCAAAGGGTGATTTGCAAGCGGCGGGCCAGGCTTTTGCCAAGGTCAGCCAGCTGTACCCCAAGCACGCCAAGGTTCCGGATTCGCTGTACAAACTCGCTGACGTAGAACGCCGCCTGGGTCATACCGACAAGGTCAAAGGCATTCTGCAGCAGGTGGTTGCCCAGTACCCGGGTACCTCCGCGGCTCAGTTGGCCCAACGGGACCTGCAACGCTTGTAAGCGATGCAGCCCGTTTAGAAGAAACCCGCGCTTGTCGCGGGTTTTTTCGTTAGAATCCACGCCCTTTTATGAAACACGCTTCCTGGGATTGACGCGTTGGCGCAATCCCTTGAAGTGCCTGACGGAGGCGGACAGCCTGTTTAGCTGTTACGCCCGTGGCGACTATGCAAGACACATTACGTATTACCGAAGTCTTTTACTCGTTGCAGGGTGAAACGCGCACTGCTGGCCTGCCTACTGTCTTTGTACGGTTGACCGGCTGCCCATTGCGCTGCCAATACTGTGACAGCGCCTACGCCTTCAGTGGCGGCACCGTGCGCACCCTCGACGACATCCTGGAACAGGTTGCCGGCTACCGGCCGCGCTACGTCTGCGTGACGGGCGGCGAGCCCTTGGCGCAACCCAACGCCATCCCATTGCTCAAGCAACTGTGTGACGCCGGCTACGAGGTCTCACTGGAAACCAGTGGCGCCCTGGACATCTCTGCAGTCGACCCGCGCGTCAGCCGGGTGGTCGACCTCAAGACTCCCGACTCCAAGGAAGCTCACCGCAACCGCTACGAGAACATCGACTTGCTGACGGCCAACGATCAGGTCAAGTTCGTCATCTGTTCTCGCGACGATTACGACTGGGCCACCTCCAAGCTGATCCAGTATGGCCTGGAGCGTCGGGCGGGCGAGGTGCTGTTCTCGCCCAGCCATCACGACCTGAACGCCCGGGAGCTGGCGGACTGGGTAGTGGCGGACAACCTGCCGGTGCGCCTGCAATTGCAGCTGCACAAGTACCTGTGGAACGACGAACCGGGGCGCTGATCAGGCGGCTGCGAGACGCGTTCTACCCACCGAATTACCGTTCAAATGCGTTTTTTCTGATTTATTTAAAATAAGGTGTTGAATAATCCTTAGAAATCAGTATTATACGCGCCACCACACAGCGGGTCGTTAGCTCAGTTGGTAGAGCAGTTGGCTTTTAACCAATTGGTCGTAGGTTCGAATCCCACACGACCCACCATTTTTGGCGGTTTAGAAAATCCGGAAGGCCCACGTAAGTGAGGATTTCCGGGTTTTTTTTTGCCTGTCATTTGGCAGGTCCGAGTCGACGCTGAGTCATCCCTTGCTCAGATTCTGTCGCCGTTCAAAAAGCATTCCTTAAATTCAAATATTCATATGCGGACCGGTGCTGACCGAAGAGTCCGGTCGTTCGTATGCGCCCTCATGTGTATCAAACCTGATACCGCTGGTCGGAAACCAGCTCAGAACTCCAAACGAAATTCTTTCCTGTTTGGTTGTTTTTTCTTATGTGTCAGCTGCTTACGAATTTTATAAGACATTTCCTAAAGTGCAGTCGGTTTATTGGCGTGAGGGGCGGACGATGTTAGTTTGCCACCCTTCGTAAATTCGATGGATCGAACATGTCTTCCCAACTGCCACGGACTCGGTATTCACTGAGTATTGCCCTGCTTGCCTGCCTCGTTTCCCACAGCGTGATGGCGGCAACCCTCCCGGGTGATCAGGACCTGATCCGCGAGCGGCAAAACCGCCTGTTGGAAGATCAGCAGCGGCGCCTGGAACAGCTCAAAGAGCTGCCCGGCAAAGAGGCCAGGCCCGAAGCGCCGGCGGCCCCGGTGGACAGCCGTTGCTTCCCGATCCAGACCATTGAACTGCAAGGTGCCGAGCACCTGCCTGTCACTCAGCGCGAGCGTCTGCTCAAGCCGTACACCAATCAATGCCTGGGCGTTTCACAACTCAACGCCTTGCTCAAAGACCTCACCGACTTCTACATCGACAAAGGCCTGGTCACCAGCCGCGCTTACTTGCCCCAGCAAGATATGTCCAAGGGGCATCTGCAAGTGCTGGTGGTGGAAGGCAAACTCGAAGGCTTGAAGGGCGCCGACAACAGCAAACTGTCGGACCGCGAGCTGGCCATGGCCTTCCCCGGCAAAAGCGGTGAGATATTGAACCTGCGAGAAATCGAACAGGCCGTCGACCAGCTCAACCGCTTGCCATCCAACCAAGCCCAAATGGAACTGAACCCAGGCGATGCCGTGGGCGGCAGTTCGGTGCTGGTCAAAAACAACCCGCAGAAGCCCTGGCGCGCCAGCCTGTCGCGCAACAACGATGGCCAGAAAAGCACCGGCGAACAGCAGTGGGGCACCGGCTTTGAATGGGACAGCCCGCTGGGTGTGGCCGATCAGCTGATTCTGCGCGGCGGCCACGACGCCATCAGCGACCACCAGAAAACCTCCAAGAACGCGATGCTCTACTACAACGTGCCCTGGGGCTGGTGGAACTTCAGCTACAGCTACAATCAGAGCGACTACCGTTCGGTTGCCCAAGGCGATGGTTTTGACTTCAAGCAAACCGGCGACAGTGAAAACCACCAACTGCGCGCTGAACGGGTGATCCACCGCGACGCCCTGAGCAAAACCTCGCTCAACGTCGGCCTGTCCCACCTGCGCACCAACAACTACATCGAAGACAGCCGCCTGGCCGTCAGCAGCAATCGGCTCAGCGAGTTGCAGTGGGGCATCAACCACGGTCGGCGAGTTGGCAGTGCGTTTGTCAACGTTGACCTCGGTATGCAGGACGGCATCGGTTTGCTCGATGCCCAGGCGCAACATGAGCGCGATCAGAACGGCAATCGATTGGCCAATTCCCGCTACCGCAAATACACCGCCACCGTCAGCTACCTGCAACCCTTCACGCTGTGGGGCGAGTCGTTCAGTTTTACCAGCCTGGCCACCGGCCAACGCAGTGAAGACGTGCTGTTAAGCCCACAGCGCATGAGCCTAGGTGGCTCGGCGTCGATACGCGGCTACAAGGACCAGCAACTGACCGGCGACAGCGGCGGCTACTGGCGCAACGACCTGCGCTGGAGCCGCCCGGTGACCCTCGGCTGGCTGCGCCCGGTGTTTGGCGAATACGGCGCCAGCGTCGGTTACGACCAGGGCGTGATCCGCAACGGCCGCTACAACGGCGAAGTGCACGGTCGCGTCTCAAGCAACTCCCTTGAGCTGTTCGCCCGCGGCCAACACGTGAGCACCAGCGTGACCTTTGCCCACTCGCTGGAACGACCGGCCGCGCTGCTTGAGCGCGAAGCACCGATCTACTTCCGCCTGGATTTCTTCCTGTAATTCAACGCCCAGTTGCAACGAGAATTTGAAATGGATGTTCGCCAATTTGCCTTCCTGGTTCGCCAGCCTTCTGCTGCCCTGAAAAGCCGTGACGCGTTCCTCGGCCTGCCCAAACGTGGCCTGGCACTGATCCTGGCCAACGCCCTGTTCTGGCAACCGCTGCTGGCCCAGGCCGAAGGCATCGTGGTCAGCGCCCCCGGCACCACCGTGGGCGCGGCGGGCAATGGCGTGCCGGTGGTGAACATCGCCGCTCCCAATGGCAGTGGCTTGTCCCACAACCAGTTCAAGGACTACAACGTCGGTGCCAACGGCGTAATCCTCAACAACGCCACCGAACGCACTCAATCGACGCAACTGGGCGGCATCATCCTCGGCAACCCGAACCTGCAAGGCCGCGCCGCCAATATCATCCTCAACGAAGTCAACGGCGGCAGCCCCAGCCAACTGCGCGGCTACACCGAAGTGGCGGGCCAGTCGGCCAAGGTCATCGTCGCCAACCCCTACGGCATCACCTGCAGCGGCTGCGGCTTCATCAACACCCCCAATGTCACCCTGACCACCGGTAAACCGATACTCGATGCAAGCGGCCAACTGCAGCGTTACCAGGTCGATGGCGGCGCCGTGACCATCGACGGCCAGGGCTTGAATGCCGACAACGTCGACCGCTTCGAAATCATCACTCGCTCGGCCAAGATCAATGCGCAGATCAATGCGCGCAACTTGAGCGTGGTTGCCGGTCGTAATGACGTCGATGCTAAAAGCCTGCAAGCCACTGCCCGCACCGATGACGGCAGTGCCAAGCCGGAGCTGGCGATTGACTCGACGGCGTTGGGTGGGATGTATGCCGGGGCGATCAAACTGGTGGGCACCGAGGCCGGGGTGGGCGTGAAGCTCGACGGTACGTTAATGGCCAGTGGGGGTGATATTCAGCTCGATGCCAATGGACGACTGAGTTTGGCCAATGCCAAAGCCAGCGAAGCGGTGGTGATCAAGGCCGGTCAATTGGACGCTGCGGGTGCGGTGTATGCCGGCACGCGAGTCGATGTACAAACTACGGCAGGCCTGAACAACCAGAAAAGCCTGGCGGCCCGCGACAGCATCACCGTGACCAGCGGTGGGGCGCTGGTCAACAGCGGCATCATCGAAGCCGGGGTCAACGCCGATGAAAGCCGCAACGCCAGCGGCGATGTCAGCCTTGCCGCCGCTAACCTGAGCAATAGCGCCAGCGTGGTTGCCAGCCGAACCCTTACCGCCACGGCCAGCCAAACCTTGAACAATCAAGGCGGCACATTGAGCGGCATGAGCGCCGTGGTTAACGCCGGCCAACTCGACAACCGTGGCGGTCGTGTACTGGGTACGGACTCGCTCAAGGTCACGGCTACCGGGCTGGATAACCGCACCAACGGTTTGCTGCACAGCGAAAACAGCACCGACGTTACGGCAACCGCTGCGCTGGATAACCAGAGCGGTCGCGTGATCGGCCTGAAAAGCCTGACGCTCAACGCAGGCCAACTGACTAACGATAACGGCCTGGTCGCCAGCCAGGCGCAAGCCCATGTAACCGCTGGGCAACTGAGCAACCAAGCGGGTGAAATCTCCGCCAACCAGACCACCGTGGCCGCCACGACCCTGGATAACCGCTCCGGCAAGTTGCTGGGCAGCAACCTCAACGTGACCGCCAGCGGTGCCATCGATAACCGCTTGGGGATTTTTTCCGCCACCAGCCTGCTGACGGTACAGGCGGCCAACCTGGATAACCGCGATAAAGGCTCCATTGCCAGCCAAGGCCTGATGAACCTGACCGTCGCCGGGCTGCTGGACAATCGCAATGAAGGCAACCTGGCCAGCCAGGGCGCTCGGCAAATAACCGCTGGGCAATTGAACAACAGCCAGGGCGGGCTGGTATCCAGCAAAGCCACAATGACGCTGCGCAGCGACAACCTGATCAACCAAGGCGGCTTGGTGATTGCTGACGATGCGCTGACCCTCACCGGCGGCGATCTGGATAACAGCCACGCGGGGGTGATCAGCACCAAGGCCACTGCGCAGGTGCAACTGAATCAGTTGAACAACAGCAACGGCGGCAAATTGAGCAGCGATGGTGCGTTGACCCTCAACGCCACCCGGCTCGAAAACGGCGCCGGTCGTATCAGCGCCAAGGGCGACTTGCAGGCAACGGTCGGTGTGCTCAATCAACAAGCGGGCGAACTCGTCAGCGACGGTGCCCTGACACTGCGCGGCACTTCGCTGGACAACCGCAACGGCGGCCTTGTCGCGGCCACCCACGGCGTGGACCTGCGCAGCCAGACCATCCTTAACCAGCAGGGCGAGATCTCCAGCCAGGCCAAGGTGCTGGTGGTTGCCGACCAACTGAACAACAGCACCGGCAAAGTCATTGGCGACAGCGGCCTGACCCTCACGGTGCAACGCCTGCTCAACCAGAGCAAAGGCTTGCTGGCGGGGCGTGAGAGTCTCGTGCTGAGCGGCGCCCAACTGGACAACAGCCAAGGTGGCCGCGTTACCAGCCAAAAAGACCTGAATATCACCCTGACCGGCGCCTTGCTCAACCAAGGGCAGGGCACGCTGCTCAGCGAGGGCGGGCTGACCGTCAAGGCTGGCACCCTGGACAACAGCCAGGGCGGCATTCTGTCCGCAGCCAATGCGTTGTCGATCACCACGCAAGGCCTACTGAACAATCAGGCCGGCAAACTGCTGGCCGATGGCACGGCCACGTTGGTGAGCGCTGCGCTGAACAACAGTCAAGGCGGCGTGATCAGCGCCAAGCAACAGGTTGATGTACGCAGTGCCGGCCTGGACAACAGCCAGCGTGGCAGCATCAGCAGTGATGCCGGGATCACCCTTAACGCGGGGCAACTGGACAACAGCCAACAAGGCTCGATCTTCGCTAAGTCCACGGTCAAGGCAACCCTGAATGGGCTGGACCAACATGACCGTGGTGAGTTGGTCAGCAATACCGGCATCGAACTGGACTTGAACCATGGGCAACTGATCAACCGTGACCACGGCCTGATCGCAACACCGGGTCAACTGCTACTGAACAACCTGGGCAGCGTCGACAACAGCCAGGGCGGTGAAATCTCCAGCACCCAGTCATTCCTGCTGATGGCCGATGCGCTGAATAACCGCGGCGGCAAAGTCATCAGTGGCGACAGCCTGCAGGTACGTATTGCCAAAGCGCTGGATAACAGCGTGGAAGGTGTACTGTCCGCCAAGAGCGTTCTGCAAGTGGCAGCCGAAAGCCTGGACAACCAGGCCGGTGGCGCACTCGCCAGCCAGGGCGCGCTGGACCTGAAGGTCACCGGCGCACTGGACAACCATAACCAAGGGCTGATTTCCGCTGCTACAGCCTTGACCACTAACGCAGGCTCGTTGGACAACAGCGACAAGGGCCGCCTCTCGGCGGGCACGCACCAGGCCCTCAACACCGGCGCGCTGGATAACCACCAAGGCGGACGAATCGTCAGCGACGGTAGCCAGACAGTCACTGCCGCCAATGTGGATAACCGCACGGGTGTGATCGGCAGCCAACAGGCGCTGAACCTGACCACTGCCAACCTCGATAACACTGCCGGGTTGATCAATAGCCAGGCGGACCTGACCCTGACCGGGCAAACAGTCGACTCAAGCCAGGACGGTGAAATCTCAGCCAAAGGTGATTTGACGCTCATCGTCCAACAGCTGATCCAGCGCCAGGGCCGCTTGATCGGCGAGCGCGCCGTAACCCTCGACCTGCAAGGCGGGAACCTCGATAACAGCGCAGGCTTGATCAGCGCCAGAGGCCCACTGACGTTCGCGCGCCTGGCCAACCTGACCAACCGCGAACAAGGCGAAATCTCCAGCCAGACGGCGTTCACCGTGGCCGCCAAACGCATCGATAACGGCGATCGTGGAGTCATCCTCAGTGCCGATCAATTGCGCCTTGAAGCAGATGCTGTGGTCAACGCCAACAAGGGCTTGATCTCCGGCTGGAACGGTCTGACGGTGGTCGGCAATAGCCTCGACAACAGCGCCGAAGGCACGTTGTCGAGCAAGAGCGGCACCCTGCACACCGACCTCACAGGTGTATTGGATAACCACGCAGCGGGTGCTCTGGTCAGCCAGGGCAAACAAACCCTCATCGCGGGCAGCCTGAACAATGATCAAGGGATCATCTCCGGCCAGGCTGATGTCAGCCTCAACGTGGCCGGCCGCTTGGAAAACAGCAACAACGGCTTGATCTCCGCAGCCCAGCACTTGGACTTCAATAACGCTCAGAGCCACATGCTCAACCGTGGTGGTCGGATCAACGCTGCCAGCCTCTCACTGCTCGGTGAAAGCCTGGACAACAGCGGCGGTCAACTGATCAGCCAGGGCACCTTGGAAGGCACCCTCAGTGGTGCGCTGATCAACGCCAACAACGCCCGCCTGACCAGTGGCGCAGCCCTGTTGCTGAACGCCGCCAGCCTGGACAACCGTGGTGGTCAACTGGTCAGCCAGGACCGCCTTGACCTGACCCTCGCCAAGGGCGACCTGGATAACAGCGCCAAAGGTACACTCGCCAGCCAGAAAGACCTGGTGATCAAGCTGTTGGCCGGTGACGTTCACAACCAGCAAGACGGCCTGATGTTCAGCCAGAAGGGCAAGCTCGACCTTACCGCCCGCACCCTCACCAACTATCAAGGCACGCTGCAAAGCCAGACCGATAACCGCCTGCGCCTCAGTGGTGCCCTGAATAACCAGGGCGGCCGTGTCGACAGCCTCAGTGGCAACCTGGACCTGGAAACGGCCAGCGTCGCCAATACCGCAGGTGGCATTCTCAACAGCAGCAAAGGCTGGATCAAGCTGGTCACTGGGCTGTTCAACAACGGCAGCGGCATCACCCAGGCGCAGTCGTTGAACATCGAAGCCAAAGGCGGGCTGCTCAACCAACTGGGGCATCTGTCGGCCCTTGGCGGCGACAGCCAGATTGTCACCACTACCCTGAATAACCAGGGCGGCGGTGTGTATGCCGACACCTTGCTTAAAGTCACCGCCCAGGACTTCGACAACCAGGGCACAGCGGCCAACAACGGTGGCAAGGTCGGTGCGCGCACCATTGACTTCGGCCTCACCGGCACCCTGAGCAACCGCAATGGCCTGATCGAAAGCGACGACACCCTGAGCCTCGTCGCGCAGACCATCGACAACGTCAGCGGCAACCTGCGCGCCATGGGCCGGGTTGGCACCACTGATATTCGCACCACGGGCCTGTTCGATAACCGCTTCGGCGCGCTGGAAAGCGCCAACGAAACCCTCAACCTGCAAGCGGCCAGCCTGGATAACAACGGCGGGCGTATCGTCCACACTGGCGGCGGTAAATTCGACCTCACGTCCGATCAAGTCACCCGCGCCGGCGGCAGCTTCGTCACCAACGGCCAATTGGACATCAAGGCTGCCAGCTGGACCAACAGCAGCGTGATCCAGGCCGGGCGCCTGAACCTCGACATCGGCCAATTCACCCAGACCGCCAGCGGGCAATTGCTCGGCGCACAAAGCCTGACCGGTATCGGCGACACCTGGACCAACGACGGCCTGTTGGCCAGTGACGGCACCCTCAAGCTGACCCTCACCGGTGGCTACAGCGGCAACGGGCGGGTCAGCAGCCTGGGCGACATGACTCTCGCGGCGGCCAACCTGGACCTGGGCGAGAATGGTCGTATTGCCGGTGGCGCGCTTACTCAAATCACGAGCACCAACGTTCTGAACAACCGTGGTCGCCTGACGTCCGTAGGTGATCTGACGGTCAACGCCGCCACCCTGAACAACTACGGCACCCTGGGCGGCTCCGAGAGCGTTCGCCTCAACGCCACCCATCTGCTCAACGAAAAAGGCCTGCTGTTCAGCGGTGAGGACATGACCCTGCGGGTCAACGACTTCAGCAACCGCTTTGGCGATGTCTACAGCCTGGGCGGTCTCGACATCGCCCGCGACGATGCCAATGGGCGCAGTGCGCTGATCGAAAACGTCTCCGGTACGTTGGAGAGCGACGGCAATATGCGTTTGCTGGCCGATACCCTGAGCAACCGTCGTGACCAGTTCACCACCGAAAAAAGCCTGGTTTCCGGGAGCATCAGTGTCTACGGCAACGACTACTGCAAAGGCAAAGGCTGTGAGCTGAAGTTCAGCGGCGTCGAAACCTATGAGGACGTCATCAAAGGCAGCTCCGCCTCCGCATTCATCAATGCCGGTGGCGACCTGACGGTGGGCAGCCAGACCTTCGATAACCTCTACAGCTCGGTATCGGCCGCTAAAAATATCCTGATCAACACCGACGTGCTGAACAACACCGGCGCTGCTGGTGGTGAGCAGCGTAATGTCGGTTACGCCTACTACACACGCAACCGCTCGGCTTACTCGTTGCTGATGAGCGAAATCGAGCTGTTCAACCGCAGCAACGATCCCACCTCAAGTGACTATCAGCCGGGTCAGTACACCTATGACCAGTTCATTCAGAAGACAAGGTTCTCGGATACCTACTTCACTTCCAATATCGACTACACCGTCCCCACCTCTGGCAGCGTGATTGCCCAAGCGGTGATCCAGGCAGCCGGCTCGGTCACCGTTAACGCCACCAAAGAAATCAACAACAGCGTCATCCGCCCGAACGCCACCAACATCGACACCCCCGCGGCCAACCGCAACACCAACTCGGCTGTATTTGCCTCCACGGTAAAACCGGCGATCACCGCGCAACTGCCGCCAGACCTGGCCCAACGTCAGGTCAACCCGGTGACCTTGCCGGGCTTGAGCCTGCCAACGGGTGAGAACGGCCTATTCCGCCTCAGCGGCCAGGCAGCGAAGGGCGGTGCAGCGGGTAAAGCGGATACCGCTACGGGTGACTTCAGCGCAAACGGGCGTGTCATCACCGCCGCCGACCGTGAGAAAACCCTCGACTACAACGCCGTGCAAGAACGCGGCTTCAGCCTCGACGGCCAGCCCGTTAGCGGTGCAATCAACGGCCAGGGCCCGCTGGTGTTGGACAACCGCGCGCCCTCCGTCACCAGCGTTCAAGGAATGCCGGACATCGCCCCGGTAGACAACAGCCACAAATACCTGATCGAAACCAACCCGGCGCTCACCGACCTCAAGCAGTTCATGAGCTCCGACTACCTGCTCGGCAAATTGGGCTACAACCCCGATGCCAGCTGGAAGCGCCTGGGCGACGGCCTGTACGAGCAGCGCCTGATCCGCGAAGCCGTGGTGGCCCGTACCGGCCAACGCTACATCAACGGCCTTGCCAGTGATGACGCGCTGTTCCGCTACCTGATGGACAACGCCATCTCGTACAAGGACTCGCTCAACCTGCAACTCGGCGTGTCCCTCACCGCCGAGCAAGTCGCGGCACTGACCCACGACATCGTGTGGATGGAAGAAGCCGAGGTCAACGGCCAGAAAGTCCTGACCCCGGTGCTCTACCTGGCCCAGGCCGACAACCGCCTGGCACCCAACGGCGCGCTGATCCAGGGCCAGGACGTGAGCCTGGTCACCGGCGGCGACCTGCACAACAGCGGCACCCTGCGGGCCACCAACAACCTGAGCATGGTCGCCGGCAACATCGACAACAGCGGCCTGATGCAAGCCGGCAACCGCCTGGAAATGCTCGCCACCGACTCGATCCGTAACACCCGTGGCGGCATCATCAACGGCCGCGACATCAGCGCCACCGCGGTGACCGGCGACATCATCAACGAACGCACCGTCACCACCTTTAAACAGGAAGGCCAGGGCTACCAACTGCGCAACGACGTGGCCAGCGAAGCCTCCCGCTTCGAAGCCACCGACACGCTCAAACTGAACGCCGGCCGCGACGTGCTCAACCTCGGTAGCGACCTCAAGGCCGGTGGCAACGCCAGCGTAACGGCAGGGCGTGACGTACTGATCGCCAGCCAGACCGAACAGGACGACTACGCCTACCAACGCCGCCGCATCAGCGGCACAGAGCAAACCATCCTGCAGCACGCCTCCGCCGTGGACGTGGGCGGCAACCTCGCCATCGACGCCCGGCGCGACATCGCCGTGGTCGCCAGCACCGTCAGCGCCGCCAAAGACCTCAGCGTCAAGGCCGGCGAAAACCTGACCCTGTCGTCGGCTGCCAACGAACAGCACGACTACTCCAAAGGCAAAAAAGGCGGTACCAAAACCACTACTCAACTGGACGACGTCACCCAACAAAGCGCCGAACTTAAAGCCGGCGGCGACCTGATCGCCATCGCTGGTACAGACCTCACGCTAGTCGCGAGCAAAATCAGCGCGGGCAATGAAGCCTATGTGCATGCGGATAACGAACTGCAAATGTTGGCGGCGCAGGACAGTCATTACTCGCTGTATGACATGAGCAAGAAGGGCAGTTGGGGCAGCAAGAAGACCCAGCGTGATGAAGTGACCGATGTGAAGAGTGTCGGGAGCGAGGTCAAGACTGGGGGGGATTTGACGCTGGAGAGTGGTGGGGATCAGAAGTATCAGGCGGCGAAGCTCGACAGTGGTGGGGATATTGCGATTGTCAGTGGAGGGGCGGTGACGTTTGAGGCGGTGAAGGATCTGCATCAGGAGAGTCATGAGAAGAGCAAAAGCGATTTGGCGTGGAACAGTGCCAAGGGTAAGGGAAATACCGATGAAACTCTGCGTCAGACGGAAATGGTGGCCCAAGGTCAGTTAGCTATTCGGGCTGCTGGCAAGATTAATATAGATATAAGACAAGTTGATCAACAGACGGTTAGCCAAACAATCGATGCGATGGTTAAAGCGGAACCTAAGTTAGCGTGGATTAAGCAAGCTGAAGCCAACGGGCAAGTCGATTGGCGAGTCGTGAAGGAAATTCATGACAGTTGGGATTACAAAAACTCCGGGCTGGGGGCCGCGCCTGCGCTGATTATTTCAATCGTTGCCAGCTTTTACCTTGGGCCTCTTGCTGGAGCCATGGCGAGTAATTTTGCTGTAGGTACGATTAATGGCGGGGGAGATATTGGTGCAGGTTTTAAGGCTGCCACCAATAAGAATGCGATTAAGGGGTATGCGACACAGATGGTCACGAGCGGTATTTTGGCCGGTATAGATACTGCTGTCGCCGGCTGGAGTCCCGACGGACCATTAATCCTGAATGCCAATGGTGTCAACAATCCAGGCTATAGCTCAAGTATGCTGGATTGGAATACGGTTAGTGAGAACGTACTTCGAAGCAGTACGCATGCTTTGGTCGCAGGTAGCGTTAACACAGCGATCAACGGCGGTAGTTTAAAAGATAACCTCGGTACTGCTGCCATTTCGGAAGGCCTTGATCTCACTGCTGCTTTTGGAAATAAACAAGTCGGTGATTTGGCCGATTATTTGGATGTCAGCCCTGGCACAGCTTCGAAAATCTTCATGCATGCTGTGCTGGGTGGAGCACTTTCATCCGCTAGGGGCGGTGATTTTAAAACCGGAGCGCTGGCAGGCGCTGCTACGGAAGGATTGACGTCTGTTGCGGCGGAAAATCTTGGCAAATACCTAGATACACAGCTTTCTACGAATGGCCAGTTCAAAGTCGCCACCGCTCAGGTTATTGGGGTGTTGGCGGGGGCTTTGGGTAACGGTGATCCCGAGACAGCCAGTTGGGTAGCGGGGAATGCCCAGCGCTACAACGATTTCCTACATATGGGGGGGAATTGGGGAGCAGCTGCATCCAGTCTCGGCGCTGAAATGATCGAGCAAGGCAAGACACCGGATCAGATCTCTGAGGCGTTCAGATCCTTGGCTAGAAGCGATGGGTATGAGGGGCCAGGCCATGATTATGTTGCTGGTTGGGTCTTGGTGCCTGGCGCCATTGGGCTAGGGGTTGCGTCAGCTGAACTGGCGATGGGCTGCGCACTTGCACCGGTGATGTGTAATCAGGCTGCGTTAGCCGTTGCAGAAGTAGCGGGCGGAGATGCTGCTCTCGGTGGTACGGCGCTTGGTGTGTTTGGCGGTGGGGCGTTGACGGTAGCTGGAGGTGCGGTTCAAGATGGGGGAGCTAAGGTAGTTCAATTATTGCCTGAGCTCTCAATCAGTGCGAAAAAAACTGCTTCATTTAGTGAGGCTAAAACGGTACTGGAGTCAGCCCAATTACCTTACAAAGGTTCCACCGTTATCGGTCATGCCCTATCGAAGCACGCGGGTAGAAATCCTGATATTTGGGGTAAGACTACAGGGTCTATGGCTACTTGGAATGAGCAGGCTATGACGCAGTTACGTGAAATAATACGTGCTCCCGGCGAGTTCAAATCGGTGACAACAGATAAGGGAATTCCATTTATAGAGAAACGTCTTGGTGACGGGCGTGGCATACGGTTGAATCTAGATGGGACATTTAAAGGGTTTATCGACTAATTTATGAAAGAATCATATGAGGTTGTTCTAGGTGGCGTGGTTAAAGAAGATATTATTGTCCTCCTGAAGGACCTCGAGAGTCATTCGGAGCGCGTTGACGATGTGATAGCCTCAGAAGTACTCGGCATTGTGAGTTGCTTGGGCCTTGATCAAAGTATGATTGCGGAGCTTTGTCATTTTGAAGGTGATGTTTGTGTGTCAGCTAAATTGTATGGTTTTGACATTGTATCTGCCTCCTCCGATTTTTTTGTGTTGCTTAGAGTTATAAAGTATGGGGAGGATGTTGATGTGGAACTGTGCTTTGATGATTCTATTTTTAGTGATGTTGATAAAGTCATGCTTCTGCTGCAGAAATATATAAAAGAGATTTCTGATAGAGTTCGTATGAAGGAGTATTACGGAGGGGTGGAGCCTGCCAAAGACTTAGATACCCGATACTTTACTGGCGAAATGTTAGGCCCTCTGGTTGCGCGTTTTCGCTGACAGGTGATAAGGGCTCTTTAATAATTGATTTTATTTTTTACTTGACGGTGGCTAAGTTAAGTTGGGCGGCACTAAACCGCCCATGTTTTTTATAAGACTTGTGAATTCAGTTTTCGACCAATCACGTCCAACAAATCACACCCATCCCTCAGAGGGATGGCCAGCAGCAATGCAAAATCGTGAAGCACAACCGCATCACTACTAATCTGCTCCCGAAACGCCAAGTTTTCCAAAAATTGAGTCACCGCACGAATACGGTAGGCGGCTGCATCATAGAGAACATCAAGGGGAGCTTGGGTGTCGATCACCAGCGCGGGGATGGTTGAATCGTGGCCTGTCAGGGGCATGTATCGGGTCATTTTAAAACTCTCTACTTAAGTGATTAATGCCATCACTCAAACGTCGCCAAACGAATGGGTGACAGCTGTACGCAGGTTGGCGAACCGGCAGTAGAGAAAACCGGCAGACCCGAAGGTCTCCCGCGCACAGCCGTCATAAGACGACTTTGCAGGCGCGCAAGTGGCTGCAAAAAAGCCATCAGCTTGCGCATTCTCTACCGTCAGGTCGCCAAACCTGAATCGCCATGTGGGCGACTGGCGGACTATAAGCCTGCGGTATGAGACGGTGCAAGGCACCAAACTATCCTTGTAACAACTCTACCTGATCGCCGCGAGAAAACCCTCGACTACAGCGCCGTGCAAGAGCGCGGTTTCAGCCTCGACGGCCAGCCCCTCAGCGGTGCAGTCAACGGCCAGGGCCCGCTGGCCTTGGACAGCCGCGCCCCATCGGTCACCCGCATACAAGGCTTGCCGGAAATCGCCCCGGTGGACAACAGCCACAAATACCTGATCGAAACCAACCCGGCGCTCACCGACCTCAAGCAGTTCATGAGCTCCGACTACCTGCTCGGCAAATTGGGCTACAACCCCGATGCCAGCTGGAAGCGCCTGGGCGACGGCCTGTACGAGCAGCGCCTGATCCGCGAAGCCGTGGTGGCCCGTACCGGCCAACGCTACATCAACGGCCTTGCCAGTGATGACGCGCTGTTCCGCTACCTGATGGACAACGCCATCTCGTACAAGGACTCGCTCAACCTGCAACTCGGCGTGTCCCTCACCGCCGAGCAAGTCGCGGCACTGACCCACGACATCGTGTGGATGGAAGAAGCCGAGGTCAACGGCCAGAAAGTCCTGACCCCGGTGCTCTACCTGGCCCAGGCCGACAACCGCCTGGCACCCAACGGCGCGCTGATCCAGGGCCAGGACGTGAGCCTGGTCACCGGCGGCGACCTGCACAACAGCGGCACCCTGCGGGCCACCAACAACCTGAGCATGGTCGCCGGCAACATCGACAACAGCGGCCTGATGCAAGCCGGCAACCGCCTGGAAATGCTCGCCACCGACTCGATCCGTAACACCCGTGGCGGCATCATCAACGGCCGCGACATCAGCGCCACCGCGGTGACCGGCGACATCATCAACGAACGCACCGTCACCACCTTTAAACAGGAAGGCCAGGGCTACCAACTGCGCAGCGACGTGGCCAGCGAAGCCTCCCGCTTCGAAGCCACCGACACGCTCAAGCTGAACGCCGGCCGCGATGTGCTCAACCTCGGCAGCAACCTCAAGGCCGGCGGCAACGCCAGCGTAACGGCAGGGCGTGACGTACTGATCGCCAGCCAGACCGAACAGGACGACTACGCCTACCAACGCCGCCGCATCAGCGGCACAGAGCAAACCATCCTGCAGCACGCCTCCGCCGTGGACGTGGGCGGCAACCTCGCCATCGACGCCCGCCGCGACATCGCCGTGGTCGCCAGCACCGTCAGCGCCGCCAAAGACCTCAGCGTCAAGGCCGGCGAAAACCTGACCCTGTCGTCGGCTGCCAACGAACAGCACGACTACTCCAAAGGCAAAAAAGGCGGTACCAAAACCACTACTCAACTGGACGACGTCACCCAACAAAGCGCCGAACTCAAAGCCGGCGGCGATCTGATCGCCATCGCTGGTACCGACCTCACGCTAGTCGCCAGCAAAATCAGCGCGGGCAATGAAGCCTATGTGCATGCGGATAACGAACTGCAAATGCTGGCGGCGCAGGACAGCCACTACTCGCTGTATGACATGAGCAAGAAGGGCAATTGGGGCAGCAAGAAAACTCAGCGTGATGAAGTGACCGATGTGAAGAATGTCGGGAGCGAGATCAAGACTGGGGGGGATTTGACGCTGGAGAGTGGGGGGGATCAGAAGTATCAGGCGGCGAAGCTTGAGAGTGGTGGGGATATTGCGATTGTCAGTGGCGGGGCGGTCGAGTTTGAGGCGGTGAAGGATCTGCATGACGAGAGCCACACCAAGAGCAAGGGCGACCTCGCCTGGACCAGCTCCAAGGGCAAGGGGAATACCGACGAGACGCTACGTCAGACGCAGATGATTGCAGAAGGCAGCGTCGTGATTAAAGCCGTCGATGGCTTGAAAATTGACATCAAGCAGATCGATCAAAATACGGTTAGTCAGACGATTGATGTGATGGTCAAAGCCGACCCGCAACTGGCCTGGCTAAAAGAGGCCGAGCAGCGCGGAGACGTGGATTGGCGCCAGGTTAAAGAGCTGCACGACAGTTTCAAATACAGCAATTCAGGCTTGGGCGCCGGCGCGCAAATCATCATTGCGATCATCGTTACGTACTTCACGATGGGGGCCGCCAGCGGTGCAATTGCCGCAGCTGGTTCGGGGACATCGATGGCGAGTGCCACGGCTGTTGGGACTGCGGCCACGTCTGCCGGATAGGCCAATGCTGCGGGCAGTACCGTGCTTGCTGGCATGGCGAGTAACGGTGCGATCAGCGCCATCAATAACCGTGGAAACCTGAGCACCGTCTTAAAGGATGTCACTTCCAGCGACGCGATGAAAGGCTACGTGGTGTCCGGCGTCACTGCGGGCTTGACTGCAGGTGTCTATGACAAATGGACCGGCACTCAGACAGGTACTTCCACTGCACTCCCCAACTCAGGTGCAGTTGCCACCGTAAGTCCGTTGAGCACTTGGCAAGGCGTGGGGCAGTTCACGGCCAACCAAGTACTGCAAAACGGAACATCACTATTGGTGGATCGGGCGCTCGGGGGCGAAGCCCGTCTTGGCGACGCGTTGCAGAGTAGTTTGGCTAACGCATTTGCGGCTTATGGATTCAACCTGGTCGGGGATATTTCCAAGAACCGGTTTGCAGAAGGTGGCATTACCAAGATTGGGCTACATGCGTTGATGGGTGGGTTGGCCGCTGAGGCTTCTGGAGGAGATTTCCGCACAGGCGCTCTGGCAGCGGGTGTGAATGAGGCATTGCTGGATAGCCTCGCCAAGAATTACGCCGACATGCCCGATGACCAGAAGAAAGGTTTGCTGGTCATGAACTCGCAGTTGCTTGGTGTGCTTGCGGCATCGGTACAGAGCAATGCTGATGCGGATAGCCTGCAAACTGGGGCGTGGGTGGCAAAGAATGCCACGCAATACAACTACCTGGGCGATCATCAAAAGGCTCAGAGAGCGAAAGAGCTGGAAGAAAGCAAAGATTCACTGGAAACACTCAGGATCAATACGAAGTGGGAATTGATCGACGCCGGGCAGGACGCCAGCTTTGCGGGTGGGGCAGTGGTTGGGGTGCCGGAAGGGCTACTGGATACGGTCAAGGGTATCTTAGAAGTTGCCGTCAGCCCGATAGAGACGTATCAGGCGTTGAGATCCGTGCTTGAAAGCGGGGATGTGCTGGGTAATGTCTCGGACGCGGTGAAGCAGTCCTACATCGCACGAATTGACAATCTGGAAGCGGAGTATGAAAGAGCTGGGGCGGGTGGATCATTTAACGCAGGGCGTGAAACCGGGAAGCTGATAAGCGACGTGGTGGCGCTTGGGACGGGAGTTGGGGGAGCGCTAAAAAGCGGGGCCTTGCTCGTCGAAAAGGTCACTGCTAAGGTTGTTAAGGTAGAGTTGGCGGGTGCAAAAGGGGGAACAGCGCTATCAAATGATGTTCTAGTCGAAACGCGTATTGGCAATGGTACGAAGGGTCAAGGTAGCGGAAATAAAGTCGACCAACTCCCGAACCAACAAGTTGTTGGTGCTGACGGAAAACCAATACCTGTGTACTCGGAGAGGCCCAATGGTCCTTATGCCACACAAGAGTTTCCATCGACTTCAGTCGCGCATGGTTTTCCCGATGTTGTCGATAACTATGCAAACAGTGCGACTAAATTTTCGCTCAGCAACGGCTCATCGCTTTACCAAGCATCAGGTAGCTACAACGGGGTGGCGGGTAGGTTTGAATGGATTGTAGATCCGAAGTTGGGTGGTGTAACACACAGAATGTTTGTGCCAAATGGAACTGTTAACGGTATACCGGTGAAACCATGATTCAAGCAGTCTTTGAACGAATTACCAAATATGGCTTGATTGACTGGGCCGTTTTGCTCCAGGGCGTCTGTGGCATCCCTAGCCTTTTTGGGCGCTTACCAGCGTTTTGTGTGGAAAACTTTGCAAACGCTGAACTTGAAAAGGCGACTGGGAATAATCCCTTGCTTGATGTGATTGTTAGCTTGGCTAACGATAGTGACCTGCCTATATCTGAGCTATGCTCGCAATTGCAAAAAATGAGCAAACTTCAAAACGCGGACATGCAACGGGCCAGGAGAATATGGCGAGCTGTTGCATTGGAAGAACTGTTAACAAATTTAGACTCAGACCCGCTCTATGGGTTGATAAAGTTGACTGAGTTTTGGTCAAGTTGGGAGTGGCCTGCTGATGCTCCACTGTCGATGACGCTTGACGCGATGACTTTGCCGGAAGATCAATACCACTCTGCATCGAACTATGATCACGTTGTTCACGAACATGAGCAATGGTTGAAAGATGAACTGGCTGCTTTGCGCTCTAGTAAAGCTTAAACCTACTTTAATAATCTCGATGCCGGCCTTGCTTTGGAGGGAAAAGGAACAGATTTATTGTTGAGTTCTTTTGGCGGTTCGTTCTTTAATAACGTTCTTTTGTTGTGCCTGCTAGTTTTATGTTTGGCGAAGATGGATGTCTATAGGCATCATCTTTTTTGTGAAAATTCAATTGTTTAAATGTAAGTTATAGGTGGGGTAGGCCACGATTTTCGAGTAAAACTGGGTAACCTACCCTCATCTCCTCTGTTAATAATCAGAAAGTTACTGGGTTCGTTTTTTTCAGAGCGTCGTTCACTAGAAGGTGCGCGCTTTCGATTAGCTGGGCCAACCCGAAGGTTTGAAGTCGCTGTGTTCCACTTGAGGAAAATGCTTGTTCATTAGCCATTGCTGACACCGAGGCCAAAAGCTCGCTGGCATTCACTAATGCGTCTTCGGAACTCAAGTCTGACCTCACAGTGAAAACACTGGTAGGCAAATCGTCATCAACTATTTGCGTGTTCATGAGCGATACTCCACTGCGCCACACATTGAATGAGCGTCAACGGTAGAGCGCGAACACCTCATCACGACTTTTACTTCAATAACTCGACAGTTTCGATTTGTAGAAAACATCCACTCGATCCTCAGACAGTTAAGAGACCACCACCGTCGTTGCGACACGAGTGGGTGGTGGACCGTGCGAGGGTCGCAAACCGGTGTCCGAGGGTACCGGCCGGGCAAAAGCCCGCCTCACACGGTCCACCATAGATGCGGTAAGCAGGCATAAAAAAAGCGCCTGCTACAGAGCTATGGCGCTACCGCGCCTCAGACTACTTCAGGTTGCGACACCCGGCCACAGGATTTACTGCGACGGCGAATCCTAGCCAAGTTACTTCCTATGGCTCAACCTCGTCAGGTCGTGGGAAAAGTCCGAAGCTCGGGAATACGGCATTACGTCTTCAAAAATGATTCAAGCAAGGACTCGCTCAACCTGCAACTGGGCGTGTCGCTGTCTGCCGAGCAAGTCGCGGCGCTGACCCACGACATCGTGTGGATGGAAGAAGCCGAGGTCAACAGCCAGAAAGTCCTCACCCCGGTGCTCTACCTGGCCCAGGCCAACAACCGCCTGGCCCCCAACGGCGCGCTGATCCAGGGCCAGGACGTGAGCCTGATCACCGGCGGCGACCTGCACAACAGCGGCACCCTGCGCGCCACCAACAACCTGAGCATGGTCGCCGGCAACATCGACAACAGCGGCCTGATGCAAGCCGGCAACCGCCTGGAAATGCTCGCCACCGACTCGATCCGCAACACCCGTGGCGGCATCATCAATGGCCGCGACATCAGCGCAACTGTTGTCACCGGCGACATCATCAACGAACGCACCGTCACCACCTTCAAACAGGACGGCCAGGGCTACCAACTGCGCAACGACGTGGCCAGCGAAGCCTCCCGCTTCGAAGCCACCGACACGCTCAAACTGAACGCCGGCCGCGACGTGCTCAACCTCGGTAGCGACCTCAAGGCCGGTGGCAACGCCAGCGTAACGGCAGGGCGCGACGTGCTGATCGCCAGCCAGACCGAACAGGACGACTACGCCTACCAACGCCGCCGTATCAGCGGCACCGAGCAAACCATCCTGCAACACACCTCCGCTGTGGACGTGGGCGGCAACCTCGCCATCGACGCCCGCCGCGACATCGCCGTGGTCGCCAGCACCGTAAGCGCGGCCAAAGACCTCAGCGTCAAAGCCGGCGAAAACCTGACCCTGTCGTCGGCTGCCAACGAACAGCACGACTACTCCAAAGGCAAAAAAGGCGGTACCAAAACCACTACTCAACTGGACGACGTCACCCAACAAAGCGCCGAACTCAAAGCCGGCGGCGACCTGATCGCCATCGCTGGCACCGACCTCACGCTAGTCGCCAGCAAAATCAGCGCGGGCAACGAAGCCTATGTGCATGCGGATAACGAACTGCAAATGTTGGCGGCGTAAGACAGCCACTACTCGCTGTACGACATGAGCAAGAAGGGCAGTTGGGGCAGCAAGAAGACTCAGCGTGATGAAGTGACCGATGTGAAGAATGTCGGCAGTGAGATCAAGACTGGGGGGGACCTGACGCTGGAGAGCGGGGGGGATCAGAAGTATCAGGCGGCGAAGCTTGAGAGTGGGGGGGATATTGCGATTGTCAGTGGAGGGGCGGTCGAATTTGAGGCGGTGAAGGATCTGCATCAGGAGAGCCACGAGAAGAGCAAGGGAGATGCGTTCTGGACATCGTCAAAAGGAAAAGGAAATACAGATGAGACCCTGCGCCAGACCCAAATGGTGGCTGAGGGCAATATCGCGATCAAGGCGGTGGAAGGCCTGAAGATCGATGTCAGGCAGGTCAACCAGCAAACCGTCAGCCAATCGATTGATGCGATGGTCAAGGCCGATCCGCAGTTGGCCTGGATCAAAGAGGCCGAAGCGCGTGGGGATGTGGACTGGAGGCAGGTCAAGGAGATTCATGACAGCTTCAAGTACAGCAACTCGGGGTTGGGGCCTGCGTCGCAGATCATTATTGCGATTGTGATGGCGGCGGTGGTTGGGCCATTGGCTGCAGGTGCAGCTGCCAGCGCAGGGGCGGGCGTTGGCGTGGCAGCTGGAGCTGGAGCAGTGGCTGCAGGAGCAGCGACCAACGCTACGGTCAGTGTCGTTAACAACCGTGGCAACTTGGGCGCGGTACTCAAGGACGTGACTTCTTCGGATGCGATGAAGGGGTATGTGATTGCTGGCGTCACGGCTGGCATGACCGCTGCTTATTTTGGTGATTGGACGGGGACTCAAACAAACACAATCACTGGGAAAGTCACGACGCCAGGTCTACTGAATACGTGGAGCGGTGTCGGTAAATTTGCCGCCAACCAGACGTTGCAAAGCGGCACATCCATGCTGCTGAGCAAGGCGCTGGGGCAGGGCGGCAGTGCCAGCGATGCGCTGAAAAGTGCACTGTTCAATACGTTGGCGGCAGCCAGTTTCAACCTAGTGGGAAATTACACCGAAGGTGTAGTTGCCGATGGATCGGCACCCAAGATTGCGATTCACGCGATGGTGGGTGGTTTGCTGGCTGAGGCTACGGGCGGCGATTTTAAAACCGGTGCGTTGGCAGCGGGGGCGAATGAGGCGCTGGTTACTCATCTGAATACGCTGGTTAACGGCAACGAAGAGTTGCTGACGATGAGTTCGCAGATCGTGGGTGTGTTGGCGGCTGCGGGGCAGAAAGATGCGGACGCTGCCAAGATCGAGAAAGGGGCTTGGGTTGCGCAAAACCTGACGCAATACAATTTTCTGGAGCATCTGCCACCAGGTTTAAGTGAATACGGATCAGCGGCGACTACTCTGGCAAAGGACATGCTGGAAAAAGGTGCCACTAACGATCAAATTGCCCAAGCACAGCTGGAGCTGGTCCGAGGGCAAGGTTTTGAAGGGGTTCAACCGTCTAACGAGTTCGTCAAGGCTTGGGGCTATTTTATGGCCGGCGAGCTCACAGGTGCGGGGCTGGCGGCAGTATTAGGTCGGCTTGTGATGGGAGGTGCAAAAGGATTGCCTTCCGCCCTGCAAAATTTCGGCGGCCGCACTTTGGATAATCTATCTGCCGCCGCTTCAAATCCTATCAATAAGGAAGGTCTGACAGAGGCTGCTAGGGCGCTCACAAAGCATGCTTCTGGCCAGCGAGCTACTGGAACGTTCCCAAAACTTACAGGTGGAATTGAAAAGAAAAATGCAACTGCACTCGGTATTATCGATGACGTTCTCAAGAATCCAAATTCAACATTCTCAAATTTGAGTCGCGGTGGGCTAGAGGTCCGGGCTCCCGATGGAAGAGGTCTGCGCTACAATAATGATGGCTCATTTTCTGGGTTTTTGGACCCTAAGGCGAAACCATGAAACTTGAAAGCAATTCGGATTTTGAAGTTCTGGGCTTTAGTGATAGTCGCTACAAAAGGCTGACTGCGGAGATTCAATATAAAGGCGAACCTATTGCTCAAGTTAATCAGGATAAAGGGGTGGACGCTTTAGAGGTGGAGATCTTTGCTGACTTAAGTAGCGCGACTTTGAGAGTTCCATTCTCTGGTTTTTTTGAGGCGATGATTCTAGCGAAAAATTTCATTGTTGAGTCGGGGTGAGGCTAGAAGAAAAAATGGGGCAAATGATGGGAGTGTCTGAGGCTCAGATTCCGCGTGTGGTAATGAAGGCCGTTTCTGAGGGTAAGCTCGTTGGTTATCAAGGATCTGGAACTGGGCGCCCAATTTATGAGTTAACTATTAACGGGCAGCAGCAGCGAATTGCTGTGGCTGTTGGCGAAAACGGTTTTGTCGTCGGTGCAAATCCAAGGGGCAGCGTTAAGTGAAAAAAATAAAGTTGATGGCGGATTATCAGTGTCATCCGCTTTGGAATATGTCCCCCGATGAGTATGGAGACATAGCTCCTTGCGAGCTTCCTATCTCTGAAGAGCTTCAGATGCGTCTATCAAAGTGGGCCGCTACATACGATGAAACACTAGATGCTGATTACCCGCCAAACTCTGGGTTCAAAAGTGAGGAGTTAGAGCACGAATTCAAGCGAGAGGGAGAGCGATTAGCTGAAAGCTTGAGAAATGAACTCGGACCGGATTTCTCTATTGTTCTTAAGGGTTAGTTGGTGCAAAAGGCGCAGCAACGGCCCCAAGAAAATGGGACAGATTTGAATGGCACTTACTTAACCTTCTTAGGCTGTCCATTTTCCTGATCTCGGCCCTTGCCGCCGAACGCGTTTGCATTAGCATCGGGTAAGGCTTGAGTCTTCGTTTTATGGCGCGAGGCTCAATCCGTCCCGGCCGGTTTTCGACACGTTTCCTGGCGATCAACCTAAGTAAATTCGGTACCCCACCGCTTTGTTCATCGGCGCAGGAAAAAATGGCACAGGCACACAAGGTCTCTTTGCGCGCCTCTGTCATCCCCAAAAACAACAATCTTTCTTTATTGAAATCCACTCCCCAATATTCCAGTTTTTTTAATTTTTCCTCGACGTTTTTCCCCAATACTCACCCCAATACGCAATTCCCTCCACCCTTTCTTTGTTTAGTATTGAATCCAGTGGCCACCGAGGCCCAACGGGTCACGCTGTTCAAAAAAGGAGAAGCGACATGACATCCCAGGATCCTTCCAACACTGGCCGATCTAACCTGCTCGCGGCCTCCTGATATGAACGCGCATACCCCCTTGGCGGCCCTTGCCGGTAACTATCTTCACGGCGACATAGTGGCTGCCCACCGACATGACGAGGGCCAATTGGTCTATGCCATCAACGGTGTGATGCTGGTGTCGGTGCAGCAGGCAACCTGGGTGCTGCCTTCCGGGCACGCCCTGTGGGTGCCACCGGCAATGGAGCATCAGATCCGCATGACCGGTGAGGTGCGTATGCGCACTTTGTTGATCTCGCCGGGGGCGCACGGTCGGTTGGCGCAGACGTGTGAGGTGATCAGGGTTTCGCCCTTGCTGCGCGAGCTGATTGTGGCTGCGGGCGATGAGCCTGACAGCCAGGCGGTGTCGTTGCGTCATGTGCAGATTGTCGAGCTGATTTTCTCGGAGCTTGACCGCGCGCAGCGGGTGCTGGCGCATGTGCCGATTCCGGATGAGCCGCGGCTCAAGGCGCTGTGCGCGGGCTTTATCGACAACCCTTCCCAGGAGTCGAAACTGGAGTGTTGGGCGGCGCAACTGAATATGAGTTCACGCACCCTGGCGCGGCTGTTTCAGAAAGAGCTGGGCATGAGTTACGGCGAGTGGCGCAAGCGCACGCGACTGCTGCTCAGCATGCAGCGGCTGGCCAGTGGGGCCTCCATCCTGGAAGTGGCACTGGAGCACGGTTACCAGAGTCCGAGTGCATTTACCGCGATGTTCAAGCGCACCCTGGGTTACACGCCGAGTCACCGTCGACTGGTCTGACTTGAGTCGGCGACAGGCTTCCCTTCTAGCCTCGGCCCAAATGTGGGGGCTTGCCCTTATGCCCGTGTAGGAGCGAGCTTGCTCGCGAAAAACCTGAGAGCGCTGCGTTATCGTTGACGTTTTTCGCGAGCAAGCTCGCTCCTACAGACCTGCACTTTGTCCCAATCGAAACGATGGTTGTCCAGAACTCGGGAGATGCGCACCCCGTTGCGCTTTTACCCTGCGTCTCTACTTGGCATTCTGGATTTTTTCGATGGGTTCGCCTTCTTTTTTCCCACGGCACGGCCGTCTCTCGCTGCTCGGCGTGGCGGTGGCGTTGTTGGCGGGATGTTCGTCCTGGGTCGCCCATACACCGGCACAGCCCCATCCTGAACGCATCAATGCCCTGAGTCGTTTGCCGCAAGGCGTGTCGGCCCAGGCATTGCCCGAGCGTTGGTGGCAGTTGTACAACGACCCGCAACTCGATGCGCTGGTGCAACAGGCGTTGCTGCACAACCGCGACCTGGCGGCGGCCCAGGCCCATGTGCAGGCGATGCTGGCCGGTATCCTGCAGGCCGATGCCGAGCGCTGGCCGTCCACCCAGGCGTCACTGGGTGCCGCTTACGGCAAGACGGCTGATGACCAGACGCTGGCCAAGGCCACCGACAGCCATGCGCCGTCGGAGTGGGCATTCAACCCAGGCTTGGAGCTGGCTTATCAAGTGGATGTCTGGGGCCAGGTTCAGCGCACCATTGAACGGGCTCAGGTGCAAGCCGCGGCGGCGCAGGATGCCGAAGAACTGCTGCGCATCACGGTCGTGGCGCAAACCACTCGCGCGTATGTGAATGCCTGCGCGCTGGGTGCGCGTGCCAAGGTCCAGCGCCATTCGTTGGACGTGGT
The DNA here is from genome assembly GCF_002591235.1 of Pseudomonas sp. FDAARGOS_380. Lineage (NCBI taxonomy): Bacteria > Pseudomonadati > Pseudomonadota > Gammaproteobacteria > Pseudomonadales > Pseudomonadaceae > Pseudomonas > Pseudomonas sp. FDAARGOS_380. Next base: position 3,317,185 of record NZ_CP023969.1, read on the forward strand.
CGGGCGCAGCCTGGCGTTGATTGATCGCCAGCGCCAGGCCGGTGTGGTGACCGACCTTGAGTACAGCCGCATGCACGCCCTGCAAGGCGAAACCCAGGCGCTGTTGCCGATGCTGGAGGCGCGTCGACAAGCCGCGTTGTACGAGCTGGCAATGCTCACCGGCGTGGTTGATCTGGACCAAGGCACTGGCGTCGCGACGTGTGAAGGGGTGCCCCAACTCAATGCCGAGTTGCCAGTCGGCGATGGCTGGCAATTATTGGCGCGCCGCCCGGATATCCGGCAGGCCGAGCGCGCATTGCAGGCGGCCACGCTGCAAGTAGATATCGTCCAGGCCGACCTGTACCCCAAGGTCACCTTCGGCGCTTCCGTGTCTTCCTCGGCCAACAAGCCCCATGAACTGGGCGACAGCAGCGCGCTGATGTTCGGCATCGGCCCACTGATCACCTGGCAGTTCCCCAATTGGCAGGCCAACCGTGCGCGGGTCAAACAGGCGCGAGCGCTTGAGCAGGTGGAGGTGGCGCAGTTCGAGGCCAGCGTGCTCAAGGCCCTCAAGGAGGTGCGCCAGGCCCTGGCGTTATACGACGGCGAACGCCAGCGCCACGCGGCCCTGAGCCAGGCGCTGGAGAGCAGCCGCCAGGCTTACACATTGGCCCAATTCAACTATGAGGCGGGGGCTATCGACTTTCTCGACGTGCTGGACAGCGAGCGTGAGCTGATCCGTTTGCAGGCCACGCGGGCCGACGCCGATGGTCAATTGCTGCAACGCCAGATCAGTCTGTTTCGTGCCCTTGGCGGTGGTTGGCAGCCTTCAGCGCCCACCCACGCTTACACCCCTTTTTCCGGTACCCAGCCATGAATATCGCCGTTGATGAAAAAACTGCTGTCCAAGATGAGCAGGTGCCTGCGCGCAACTCACGCCGCAAAAGGCATCTGTTCATCCTGGGCGGCGCTGGGTTGTTGATCGCGGCGGTGGTGTTCGGCCTGTACTGGATGACGGTTGGCCGTTACTTGGAGCAGACCGATGATGCCTATGTGCGGGCCGACTGGATTCCCATCAGCCCGAAGGTCTCAGGCTATGTGGTCGAGGTAATGGTGGAGGACGATCAGCCCGTCAGGGCCGGGGATGTGCTGGTGCGCATCGAGGACCGTGACTACCAGGCCCGCTTGGCACAGGCCCGCGCACAACTGGCCGAAACCCAAGCCTCGGTGGCGGCGCAAGAGGCCAACCTGCACGTCACTGACAGCCTGATCGCCCAGCAAAAGGCCGGCGTTGCCCAGGCCGAGGCCCACGCTCGCAGTGTGGCTGCCGAGTTGCGCCGTGCGAGCCTGGATCAACGCCGCTACGAAGGCTTGGTGCGCGAACACGCCGCTAGCGCCCAGCGCTTGGAAACGGCCGCCGCCAGTTACACCCAGGCCAATGCTGCGGTGGAGATTGCCAAGGCCATGCAACGCCAACAGGAAACCCGCTTGACCGTGGCTGTCACCCGCCGTCAATTGGCCCAGGCTTCGCTCCAGCAACAGATAGCCCGGCGCAGCCAGGCCGAGGCGCAGTTGAACCTGGCAACGCATGCCCTGGAAGACACCTTGATCCGCTCGCCCATCGACGGCGTAGTGGGGCAGCGCAAAGTACGCACCCGTCAATACGTCGCGCCAGGGTTGCCGCTGCTGGCGGTGGTGCCTTTGCAGCAGGCTTACGTCGTGGCCAACTACAAGGAAACCCAATTGCGCGATATGCGTGCCGGCCAACCGGTGGATATCAGCGTCGACAGTTATTCGGGGCGCAAGCTTAAAGGCCATGTGGTGAGTTTTTCGCCGGGTTCCGGGGCGGTGTTCGCACTGTTGCCGTCAGACAACGCCACCGGCAACTTCACCAAGATCGTGCAACGCTTTCCAGTGAAGATCGTCATTGATGAGCATGACGAAGGCGGACCTATCCTGCCGGGCATGTCGGTCATCACCACGGTGGACACCCGCCCAGATGATCAGGGCGCTACACATGACTGAAGCGGCTGAAAAGAGCGTCTCCTTTCGCGCCTGGGTGGCGGTGATCGGTGGGCTGTTCGGCTGTTTCATGGCCGGCATGAACGTGCACGTGACCAGCGCCGCGCTGCCTGAGATCGAGGGCTCCCTGGGGGCGACGTTCGAGGAAGGCTCGTGGATTTCCACCGCCTACCTGGTCGCAGAAATTGTGATGATCCCGCTCACAGCCTGGCTGGTGCAGGTGTTTTCCCTGCGCCGGGTGATGCTCGTCGGCTCGTTTGTGTTCCTGGTGGCCTCCATTGCCTGCTCCTGGGCACCCAACCTGCAAGTGATGATCATCATTCGGGTGATCCAGGGCGCTGCCGGCGCAGTGCTGATCCCCTTGTCATTCCAGTTGATCATCACCGAGCTGCCGCCCAGCAAAATCGCGATGGGCATGGCCTTGTTCGCGCTGTCCAACAGCGTCGCCCAGGCCGCCGGGCCGTCCATTGGCGGCTGGCTGACCGATGCCTATTCCTGGCGCTGGATCTTTTACCTGCAACTGGCTCCCGGCATTCTCTTGCTGCTGGCGGTGGCATGGTCCATCGATGCCAAACCCATGCAACTAAGCCTGCTCAAGCGTGGCGACTGGGGCGGGATCATCGCCATGATCGTCGGCCTGGGTGGCTTGCAGATCGTGCTGGAAGAGGGCGGCCGCAAGGACTGGTTCGGCTCCGATTTCATTGTGTGGATGTCACTGATTGCCGGCGTTGCCCTGGTGTACTTCGTGCTGTCGCAGTTGTATGGCAGTCGCTCCTTCATCAACCTGCGCCTGCTCAAGAGCTACAACTTCGGCGTGGCCAGCGCAGCGATGTTTATCTTCGGCGGGGCCACCTTCGGCCTGGTGTTCCTGGTGCCCAATTACCTGTCCCAATTGCAGGGCTACAACGCCCGGGAGATTGGCATCAGCCTGATCGCCTACGGCATGGTGCAACTGGTACTGGCGCCGTTCATGCCGCGCCTGATGAAGTGGCTCAACCCGAAACTGATGGTCGCCAGTGGCTTTTTCATCATGGCCCTGGGGTGCTACCTCGGCGCGCACCTGGACGTGGACAGTGCCGCCAACGTGATTATTCCATCCACCGTGGTACGGGGCATCGGGCAGCCGCTGATCATGGTGGCGCTTTCCGTGCTGGCGGTGTCTGGCCTGGCCAAAGATGAAGCCGGATCGGCCTCGGCCTTGTTCTCCATGCTGCGTAACCTAGGGGGCGCCGTGGGCACGGCAGGTCTGACGCAGATCGTGGCCATGCGCGAGCGCTTTCATTCTGAGCGGGTAGGGGAGTCGATCACGCTGTTTTCCCCGTCCTTGCAGGAACGCCTGCGCGCCAGCATGGCCGACAGCGAGGCTTTCATCTTCAACCAGCTCTTACCCGCTCAACAGCAGGTGATCGACGGCTTGATCCACACCGTGCGGCGCGAGGCGTACCTGATGGCCTACAGCGATGCGTTCTACGTGGCCTGTGTCGCGTTGATCGTGTGCGGTGTCGCGGCCCTGGCATTACGGCAGTCAGCCAAAAACGCATAACCACGCCAAGCAGGTGTTGAATGTGTACAGCCCACTGCGTTGTGTAGGAGCCCACTATCCGCCCCCCGGAAAAAAGGAGCGCTCTCATGCAACAACCCGATACCCTGGTCCGTAACCCGGTGGGTAACCCTGTCGTCGCCAGCGTCAGCGTGAACGGCGATGCTCGCAGTGTGTGGAATGTGGTCGGCGATTTCGCTGGTTTTGCGAAGTTTATTCCAGCGTTGTCCCATATCGAAATGACCGGCGAGGGTGTGCGTTCGGTACGCAAGAAGTTGTTCAAGGACGGCAATGTGGTGATGGAACAACTCAACAGCCATGACGACCAAGCCATGACCATGACCTGGTCACTGATTTACACCTCACTGAACATTGGCAACCTGTGGGCGCTGATGGAGGTGGTGCCACAAGGCCCGACCCAGAGCCTGGCGACCTGGACGATCATTGGCCAGCCCTACGCGGGCAGCCAGGAGGACGTACCGGCGTTCGAAGCCTTCCTGCAAGGCTTTGCCGATGATGCGATGAAGAACCTACAGGCACTCTTCAACTGACTGACACACTGAAAATGTGCCTAGGTGTAGGAGCGAGCTTGCTCGCGAAAAACCTGAGGACGCCGCGTACTTCAAACATACCAGCGTCATCGTTGACGTTCTTCGCGAGCAAGCTCGCTCCTACAGTGGGGTGGGGATTACCTTTTAGTTGATGGCCTGATCAATGCCCGCCTGCAAGGCCTGGCCTTCACTGTGCCCACCCGCGCGCAGCGGGCCCAGGTTGAAGGCTTGGTCCTTGCGCGTGGCGTCGTCGTGTTTCTGGGTCAGTTCGTCCTTGGCACCCAGGGCCAGGTTGACCGGTGACTTCGAAACGTTCAGCCCGACATCGGCACGGTAGTCGCTGCCGGCCAGTGTGGTTGCAGTCACCTTGGAGCCACCCAGCTCGACCTTGCCATTGGGCGCACTGATCCGCGCGCCCGTGAGCTGCGTGTCACCCTTGACCTGCAGGTTGACGCCCTGGCTTGCGCGAATGCCTGACGCCTGGGTGACGCTGTCTTTGACAACATGGCTGACATCCAGGTACAAGGTCGGCGTGTAGCTGGTGTTGCCGCTCTTGTCACCGAACAACACGTTCTCGGCAGTATTGGCCACCGTGCTGCCGGTGGTGTCTTTGCCACTGACGGTGTAGCTGTCGCTGGTTTTTGGCCAGACCTTATCCTTGAAGCCAGACAGGCGCGTGCCCAGGGCATCGGTCTTGTCTGCCAGGTAAGCCTTGGCCTTGTCCACGCGAGTGCCGAAAGCGCCACGGGGCTCTGGGTTCACGTCGTAGCTGCCACTGCGGGTGAGTTTTTCGCCCAGGCGTTCCTTGGCATTGACCACGCTGTTGACCACGCTGTCCTTGGCCGAAGCCAGGTGCCCGGTGCCCTTGTCGACGACGTTCTCCAGCTTGTCGCGATGCTTGTCGAACGCGCCTTCGGCCTTGGCTTGTACCTTGTCCTTGAGCGGGCCGGTGGTTTTGGCCAGTTTATCGACCACCCCCGGCTGGTTCTTCTCGACATCCAGCCTGGCGTCGACATTCACCTGGGTGCTGTTGACGTGGTCCTTGCGGCTTTCGACGACGAGGTCGCCGCCCACCGTGCCGCTCACCTTGTCGGCGTCGATACGCGCTCCGGCCAGATGGGTGTCGCCGGCACTGTTGAGGGTGACGTCACCCGCCGTGATCAGGCTGTTGTGCTGGGTGGTGCCTTGCAGGTGATCTACATCGACCTTGGCCCGCGCATTGATGCCGCGCTGGGTCTTGGGTGTCTCATGTTCACCGGCGTCGGCCAGGGTGGTTTTGCCGACGCTGCCGCCTGCGCCCAGGGTCACGCCCCAGTTGTTATGGGCCTGGGTCGATTGCGCGGACTCCTGCAGGATGCCGCCATTTTGCGCATCGAGGCTAACGCTGGCTGCGCTGACCTGACTGCCCTGCAAGTGGATGGCGTCGGTTGCCTCAGCGCCGCTGGCGAGGCTGACCTTGCCGCTGCTGTGCAACTGCCCGACGACGGCGCTCTGGTCGTTCTCTGTCACTTTGCCAATGTTGAAATTGGCGCTGAGGCTGCCGGTCTTGCTGCTGCTTTCGGCGCTGCTGGTCTTGCCGGCGCCGAGGGTCAGGCCGCCGCCCAGGTTGCTGCCATTGCTGACGTGGCTGTCGGTGGCGGCTTGCAGGTTCAGCTTGCCGCCGGCACTGAGGCTGATATCGCCAGCCTTCGCGCCCGTGCTGCCGATCTGCGTGCCTTGCAGGGTCATGTCAGCGCCACTGCTGAGCTGCACGGGGCCGCTGCCCTGAATCGTGGCGACACGGGCCTGGCTGTCCTGGGTGTCCAGGCGCTTGTTATCCAGCTGCACACCGGCACCGAGGTTGACGTTGCTGCCATTGGCGCCGGGTGCGGTGCCCACCGTCAGTGAGCCGTTGCCGCGCAGCGTGCTGCTGTTTTTGCTCTGGGTGTCGGTGGCCTGGTTGAGCGCCAATTCACCGCCGGTCTTGAGGTTGACCCCGGCCTGGCCGCCGTCGAACTGGCTGCCTTCATAACGGGCATCGCCCTTGGCCTCGATGCTCACGCCTTGGCTGGCCACATAGCTGCCGACCACCGCCGTGCTGGTGGATTCGCGCACATCGCTGCTGCCGCCCAGGCCGCTGCCGCGCACATTCACGTCTTCACCGGTGGTGGTATAGACCCGCACGCCAGCCTTGGCGTCCACGCTTTGCTCGCTGCTGCTGTGGGTGTTGGCCGCTGCCGTGGCAAGGTGCTCGCCGGCCTTGATGTTCAGCCCCCCCTCGGTGGCGCGGTACTGGGTGCCCTCGTCCTGCAATTTGCCGGCTGCATTGACCTGCACCGTGGCGCCACTGAACTGGCTGACCACGGCGGTGCTGTCCTGCGTAGTGCCGGTTTTGTTCGTGTGCCCGACTTCCACATCCAGGCCGACATTGGGTTGCTCGAACGCGTCCAGCAAACCGGGCTGATGGAACTTGGCCTGGGCCACGCCCTCGACGGCTTTTTCGATCGGGCGGGTAATGCCCCGGTATTCGACATTGGCGCCGACGTCGGCGGTCCAGCCGTTTTCCTTGTGGGTGCTGGTCTCGGTGGAATGGGCGGCCTGGTTGTTGATCTGCCCAGCGTTGACCTGCAGCTCGGCGCCGGCCTTGGCCTGTGCACCCTCGCTGGTGAAGGTATTACCAGCGTTGATGGTCAGCTTGCCGGTCGCGGCCACGGTGCTGGTTTGCGCGGTGGTTTTTTCAGCGGTGTGTTGGCTGCTTTGGTGGCTGAACTGAGCGCCACTGCCTGCGCGATCAATGCCGCCGGTGTAGTAGAAACTGCCGCCGGTGGTGGTTTTGTCGACGGCTTCGGTGCGCTTGTCGTGGGCAGCCAACAGCTCGACGTTTTTGCCGCTGACGGTGGCATCGCCTGCGGTTGCCTTGAGGTCCGAACCCTGGATGCTCACATCGCCACCGGCCTTCACCACGACACTGCCACCCTTGAGGCTGGAAGCCTGCTGCTCGGTGGTGTCGGTCGTGCGGGTTTGCTGCTGGTCTTCATAGCTCAACCCCGCACGGTACTGGCGGCTGACACCCTCGGTTTCCTTGGCGTAGCCATCGAAGCCACGCGTATGGGTGCCGGTGGTGTCGTGAGTGGTGTTCTCGGCGGCCACGACCTTGATATCGCCTTTGGCATCCGCCTGCAGTTCGCCGCCAGCCGACACCTGCGAGCCACTGACGCGGATGTCCTGAGCGCTTTGCAGCTTGAGGTTGCTGTCCGAGCGCAGGTCGCTGGCGACCACGGTGCTGTCCTTGAGGTTCTTGCGGCTTTCATCCTTGGAGATGCCGAAGAACTTGCTGTCATTGCTGTAGCGGTTGTCGTGGGAGGTGTCCTGCACGCCGTCGATCACCAGCGAACCTTTGTCGCTGATGACACTGGCCTGCTTGCCGCCACGGGCCTGGCTGCCGCTGATGCGCACGTCGTCGGCCCTGACGATCAGCTTGCCGTCGGCGTTGACCTTGCTGCCGGTGTTCGACGTCTTGCCCTGGTTGCCGTCGCCGTTCTTGCCGAAGAAGCTGCCGCCGGTGAGGTCGCCGGAGTAGGCGTTGTCGCTGCTGCTCTGGGTGCGGCTGGCGCTGGTGATTTCCACCTGCCGGGCGGCCAGTTGAATATCGCCGGGGGTTTTCAGCTCGGCGCCTTGCAATTGCAGTTTTTGCTGGCTGGTCAGCTCCAGCGTGTTGCCGGCCTTGAGGCTGCTGGTGATGCTGCGTTGTTCGCTGCTGGATTTATCCCAGTTGGCTTTCCACAGGTGTTTGCGATGGTTGCCCTGGTCGCGGGTTTCATGGGTTTCGGTGGCGGCGTTCACCTGCAGGTCTGCGCCGCTGTCGACGCGCAGGGTGTTGCCCGCTTCCACATGGCTGGCTTTGATCTCGGTGTTGGCGCCGGAAGACAGCGCGGCATCCTGTTGCGCCACGACCTGGTTGCCGTGCTGGCGCGAGTCTTTGTCGGTGGTGGTGCGGTCGTAGGTTTCGTAGGTGAACAGGAAGTTGCTGTTGTTCCACTGTTCACGCTTTTCCTGGAGCTTGCGGCTTTCCAGGCTGCTGAGGGTCAGGTTGCGGCTGGCGTCGAGTTTGACGTTGCGCCCGCTGACGTCGGTGGCGGCCAGGTTCAAATCCTTGGCACTGTGCAAGTCGATATCGCCCTGGCGGCTGTGCACGCCAGCGCGGGTGGCGTCGAGGCTGTCGGCACGCACCTGGCCGCTGATGTCGAGGTCGCCCGCCGAACTGATCTTCACCCCGTCGGTGCCTTGCACCTGCACGCCACCCACGCGCACACCGGCGCCTTCGGCGGTGCTGATAATGCTGATGCGCCCGGCCTGCATGGCGCCGAACAGGCGCGCGTCGATGCGTTGGTCCTGGGTCTTGCTGGCCGGGTCCACCTGGCGCACTTGCCCGCTGGCGAAATCGACTTGGTTACGGCCGACGGTGAGGTTCAATTGATCGCGAGCGCTAAGGCGACCTTCGCTGTCGATGCGCGGCGCGATCAGGTTGATGGAGCCTTCACGGTTTTGCAGGCCCTGGCCTTGCACTGTCAGTTGGCCGTTGGCATCGCGGGTGCTCAAGGCTTGCAGCTTGCCGTCGTTGAGTTCGGGGCGGCCGACCACCAGGTTGGCATTGGGCGTGTTGATGAAACTGCCGCCGTTCACCGAAATGCCGTTAGGGTTGGCCAGCACGTAATCGGCCGCCTGGCCGAAAATCTCCTGGGCGCCGTTGAGGGTCGAGGCGTTGCGGCTGATTACTTCGTTGAGGATCACGCTCGCCGCCTGGCCCTGGAACTGCGGGTTGGCCGCCAGCTGCCCGGCAAGTTGGGATTGGCCAGCCTGCAAGGCGTTGTTCAACACCACACCCTGGCGGTCGACGTTGTAGTCCAAAAACTGGTTATGGGACAGGCCACCGGCATTCGGCGCGACGATGTTGACGATGGGCACGCCACCCTGGTTTTGCAGTTGCGGCGTGCCGCCAGGCCCTTCGACGACGGTCAAGCCTGCGGCGAGCGCGAGCTGCGGCAGCAGGAACAGGCTGGCGATGGCCCAGCGCAGTTTGCCCTGGGGTGAAAGGTGGAAGCTGTGTGGAGTAGTCGGCATAAATAATCTCGCTCTGTGTTGGCTGATCCACGACGTGCGTTGTTCGTTGCAACGCTGCTGGGGTGGTCAGGTACGGCGGTGACTCAGGCTAAAAACAGGTGTTGGCTCATATCTGTACGCTAAGGCGCGTCAGCCAGACCTCCGGCTCCTGGCGAAAACCTGTGGGGGTGTTGAGGTTGCGTTGGTAATCGACATCGAGCTGCACGTTCTTCCAGCTCAGGTTGAGCCCCCCGCTGGCGCCGCTCAGGCGTTGGCTCCGGGCGCCGTGTTCATGCTTGACCCAGCCGTTGTCCAGGCCCAGGCGCGGGGTGAGCTTCACCGGCAAGTCAGTGTTGAGCGGCAGGCGCAAGGTGTTGCGCCATACCGCGCCAATGGCACCGGAACTACTGTTTTCGCGGTAGCCGCGCACGGCCGAGTCATCGGTGATCAGCAACTGTTCGATGGCGGGCAATGCATCCGGGCTGTACTGCACCGACAACTGGCTTTGCCACTGCCATGGCTGCGCTGCCCATTGGCCGTTGCGCCATTGGGTGAGGTTGGCGCGATACTTTTGAAACTGCGCCTTGGGCCGGTTTTTCTGCACCTGGTCGGCATCCCGATCGGCACCGAACCAGGTCAGGCCCTGGGCGTAGTTGACGTCCAGGTTCCACACCGCGCTGTTGAGCCAGAACAGATTCAGGCCCGCTTCGGCTACGGTCAGCGTGGGGCTCTGGATGTCCAGGTGTACCTTTTGCAGGTAGCTGTCGACGTCTTTGTAGGCCAGTTGCAGGTTGGCGCTCAGTTGGTGGCCCTGGTCGCGCCACAACACCCGGTCGCTGCGCAGGCTGACCTGATCGGTGCGGCCACTGTTGTAAAACGTGGTGCGGCTGAGCTTGAACGGCGAGCGGTACTCGGCATGGCTAGCGAACAGGCTGTAGGTCCAGTAGCCGTAGGGGATGGAATAAAACAGGCTGTGGCTGCGGCTGTAGCGCGGCCCATGATTGAGCGTGTCGCTGAAGCTCAGGTTGAGCGAGTCGTTGATTTGCAGCGGGCTGTCCAGGCTCAAGTTGATGGCATTGCGATCACGCCCGGTGCCAGCGCTGCCAAGGTTATCCACCCCCAGGCCCAGGGCCCAGCGCGAGGCACTGCTGCGCGAGCGCAGGATGATGCGCGACGCGCCCGCCGTGCTGCCTGGGGCGATGTCGGCGGTAAGGTCCACCGAGCGCAGGCGATTGAGCTGGTCCAGGCCCTGTTCCAGGTCTCGTAGGTTCAGGGGTTTGCCGAGCATGCCGGGGAATGCCCCGCCCAATGAAACCGGCAGGCTCTGGTCGGCCAGTTCGACGGCTTCCAGGTAGCCTTCTTCGACGTGAATATCCAACGGTTGCCCGGCGGCGGGCGCACTGATCAGGTAGGGGCGGCTGGCGATATAACCGGCCTCGACATACAGCCGGGTGATCTCGGCCAGCAGGCGGTTGATCTGCGTGACGCCCATGCAAGGCGCCACGTAGGGCTCAATATGTTTATTCAACTGGGCACGGCTGAACAGTGTGACCCCGGCCAGGCGTGTACCGCTCAAGGGCCAGCAGTGTTCATCCTTGGCGATGTCCGGGGGCAAGGCCGGTGTGGCCGCTGGTGTACCGAAGCTGCCACGTTGCATCTGGCGTTGGCGCTGCTCCAGTTGTAATTGCTGCAGGTCGCGTTGTTGTTGCTGCTGCAAGCGCAGGGCTTCCTGGCCTGGCTGCGGCGCCTCGGCGCCAGCCACGGGCAGCGCCCACAAGCAGAGCAGGGCGATGCCCAGGTTCCGGGTACAGCACAAGTGTCCGGTTGAGAGCAGGTTTGGCACTCGACATCCTTAACGTAGAAATACACACGATCCATACCGTCTGAGCCAACGTTGAACTCAGCGGTAATTGCCCTACTTGAGTGAGTGGTCGACGGTTTGTTACATCGCTGTAGGATTTATTACACAAGACGTAAGAAAAATCGCGTAATTCAGTGCATAAATGCACAAATTTAGTGCGCGTCGGGGTGAGGGGACCTGATATTCCTGATTTTTCAGAGGCGGGAGAGGGGCCGGGGCGGTTTTGATTGTTGTGCGAGCGTCACCTAATCGGCGTTTCACGGCCATGGATTGAGCACTTTGCCGGGTCACCAGATTAGGCTTTTGAATCCATTGGATATTCTGTAGCCTTGCGCAGCTTTAGCTTTACCCGTGCTTGATGAACAAAAACACTTCGTCCGGCGGCGCCCGAAGGGCTCCGGAGCCGGTGGTACACTCGACTTTCGCGCTACTGCGCCTGCAGGTCTTGCGAACATGACGCACATTTCCGAACGCCTACTGGTTCAAGCCCACCTCGACGCCAAGCAGCCCAAGGTGCTCAGCGCTGCCGAAGAGGCGAGCCTGCGAACCGCCATCGCCGCCGAGCTCAAAGCTCAGGACGCGGTGCTGGTTGCCCACTTTTATTGCGACCCGGTGATTCAGGCCCTGGCCGAAGAAACCGGTGGCTGTGTTTCCGACTCCCTTGAGATGGCCCGCTTCGGCGCCGCCCACCCGGCCAAGACCGTACTGGTAGCCGGCGTGCGCTTCATGGGCGAGACCGCCAAGATCCTCACGCCTGAAAAACGCATCCTGATGCCGACCCTGGAAGCCACCTGCTCCCTGGACCTGGGTTGCCCGGTGGATGAGTTTTCCGCGTTCTGCGATCAACACCCCGAGCGCACCGTGGTGGTGTATGCCAACACCTCGGCGGCGGTCAAAGCCCGGGCCGATTGGGTGGTAACTTCCAGCTGCGCGCTGGAAATCGTCGAGAGCCTGATGGACAACGGCGAGACCATTATCTGGGGCCCGGACAAACACCTGGGCACCTACATCCAGCGCCAGACCGGCGCCGACATGCTGCTGTGGGACGGTGCCTGCATCGTTCACGAAGAGTTCAAGTCCAAGCAGCTTGAAGACATGAAAGCGCTGTACCCGGATGCGGCGATCCTGGTGCACCCCGAGTCACCAACCTCGGTGATCGAACTGGCGGACGCGGTGGGCTCCACCAGCCAACTGATCGCCGCTGCGCAACGCTTGCCGAACAAGACCTTTATCGTCGCCACCGACCGCGGCATCTTCTACAAGATGCAGCAGCTGTGCCCGGACAAAGTCTTCGTCGAAGCGCCTACCGCCGGTAACGGCGCAGCCTGCCGCAGTTGCGCGCACTGCCCGTGGATGGCGATGAATACGCTGGAGCGCACGCTGCAGTGTTTGCGTGAGGGCAGCAATGAGATCTTCGTGGAACCGGCGGTAATTCGGCAGGCGGTACGGCCGCTTAAGCGCATGCTCGACTTTACCCAGGCAGCCCGGTTAAAGCTGGCCGGCAACGCCTGATCTGAGACTGAGCACTGATCAAAATGTGGGAGCTGGCTTGCCTGCGATAGCCATTAGGTATCTACACAACTTTGTAGCCTGTAGCAGCCGACGGTAACCACGATGCGAAGCGAGCCGCTCTTGATCTTGATCTGCTTTTGATCTTAGGCGCCCCGTCAAACCACGCTGGCCGGAATTCGACAGTGATTTGGGGGGTAAACCGGCAGGGATGCCGGTTTAGCCGCCCCGCGCCATGGATGGCGCGTGGCGGCGGCCCCCCAAATCACTGGCGGATTACGGGCACACCGAGCCTAGGCGAGGTGCCGAGTGGTGGGGCCAGAGCGTTTTGCTTACTTTTGCGCTTTTCAAAAGTGAGCCGCCGTCAGGGCGGAACCCTAAGTGGCCGTTACCTAAATAACGGATATGTACACGGTCCAACTATGTTGACTGTTAGGCCGTCTTCGCAGGCAAGCCAGCTCCCACAGTTGATCTGCGATGCGCTTGAATTACTTCTTTTGCTTCGGGATCCGCACCAGTTGGGTATCCGAATAGATGTCATGCCAGCTGCGTTTATGTTTATCGAACAACGACCAGATAAACCCCAACCCCACACACAACCATGACGCAATCGACACCACAAAACGCAACAATGCCTGCCACAGGCTGATCCGTGACCCGTCAGCGTTTTGCACGCGCACGCCCCACACCTGCATGCCCAGGGTTTGCCCCGAATGGGTCCAGAACTTGGCAAAGAACCCGAACAGCACGAACAGCAGCAGAGTCGACAGCAACGGGTCACCGTCCAGCGCGCCGGATTCGGTGAGCGTGCGCATCTTCGCTTCGCCCACGAAGGCGATCCACACCAGCTTGTAGATAAACGCCGTGACGATCAGCAGGGCGGTGCATAAAAGAAAGTCGTAGAACATCGCTGCCAGGCGACGGCCCAGGCCAACGGCGGGGAATTCGCCCTGGGGGCTCAACAGGGGTTTGGACATGGCAGGGCTCTCTGGAGAAAGCACGCAGTTTACGCAACGGCGCCCATAAAAAAGCCCCTGATGTCATATCAGGGGCTTTTTGTCGCAGGAAGGATCAGCCTTCTGCTTGGACTTCGTCAGCCTGCAAGCCTTTCTGGCCTTGAACTGAAACGAAGGTGACCTTCTGGCCTTCCTTCAGGCTTTTGAAGCCGTTGCCCTGAATAGCGCGGAAATGCACGAACAGATCCGGGCCGCTTTCAGGAGTGATAAAACCAAACCCTTTCTCGTCGTTGAACCACTTGACGGTACCGCTCTGACGTTTGCTATCCGACATTTTCTTCTTTCCTTTGACGCTAAAAATTAATGACAGCCCCTTTCACACGAAAGAGTACTGGGCTGGGTTGCAGGAAAGTTAAGAGACGTCGAACGGGTTGTAGCAAACTACTTCAGCTACTGCCCAGGTCCAGGTTCCAAGCGACCCATGCAAACACAGTGGGCAAACTCTACGCCAACTAAGATGAAAAAAACAAGCCCTGGGGCAGGCCCCGATTTTGCTGGGTCTCATGACACTTTGTTGAATGTTCTGATACCGACTTATTCGATAGAGTTATTCACTTGTTATAGGGCGTCAGCTATAAAAACGCCTATCGTGAATGCACTGTTTTATGGCGGTTGCGTTACAGTTTAGTGCACGTTAACGCAACCGCGTTACTTATAGAAACAGTCAATCAGCCGCGGTAGTAACGTTGCGGAACGAATGGCATTTTACTTACACGTAGTGGCACCTTTTTCCCACGTACCATTGCGCAAACTTCGGTATCCAGTGCGACAAATGCGCTGTCCAGGTAACCCATCGCCAATGGGCCGCCCAAAGTGGGGCCAAAGCCGCCGCTGCACACGCTGCCGATAACCGTACCTTGTGCATCGACGATTTCTGCGCCTTCACGCACTGGGGTACGCTCCTGTGGCAGCAGGCCTACGCGTTTGCGCGCCACACCGGTTTGCTGCTGGGTGAAGATGCGGTCGGCGCCAGGGAAGCCGCCGGCCCGCGCGCCATCGGCACGCCGGGCCTTGGAGATCGCCCACAGCAGGCTGGCTTCGATCGGGGTGGTGTCGGTGTTCATGTCGTGGCCGTACAGGCACAGGCCGGCTTCCAGGCGCAGCGAATCGCGGGCACCCAGGCCGATGGCCTGCACTTCGGTTTCGGCCAACAGGCTGCGGGCCAGGCTCTCGGCATTGGCCGCTGGCACGGAGATTTCAAAACCGTCTTCACCGGTGTAGCCGGAGCGGCTGACGTAGCAGTCCACGCCCAGCAAACGCAGGGTGGCAAATTGCATGAAAGTCATCTGGGTGACTTCAGGGGCCAGGCGCGCCAAAACCTTCACCGCCGCCGGGCCTTGCAGGGCCAGCAGGGCGCGTTCTTCGAACAGCGGTTCGATGGTGCATTGGTCGCCGATATGTGCGCGCAGGTGCGCCAGGTCCTGGTCCTTGCACGCGGCGTTGACCACCAGGAACAACTCGTCGTTACCCAGGTTGGCGACCATCAGGTCGTCGAGGATGCCGCCTTGCTCATTGGTGAACATCGCATAGCGCTGCATGCCCACCGGCAGGTCGATGATATCGACGGGCACCAGGGTTTCCAGGGCCTTGGCGGCATTCGCGCCGGTGAGGCGAATCTGGCCCATGTGGGACACGTCGAACAACCCGGCCTGTTCACGGGTGTGCAGGTGTTCTTTCATCACGCCCAAGGGGTACTGCACCGGCATGTCGTAGCCGGCGAAGGGCACCATGCGTGCGCCCAGTTCCAGGTGCAGGGCATGCAATGGGGTTTTCAACAGGTTTTCGGTGGACATATTCAGCTCCTGAAAAACGTGCCGACGCGCTTGTGGGCGTCAGCACTCGATAATGTTGACCGCCAAACCGCCGCGGGCGGTTTCCTTGTATTTGCTTTTCATGTCGGCGCCGGTCTGGCGCATGGTGCGGATGACCTTGTCGAGGGACACAAAGTGTTGCCCGTCGCCACGCAGGGCCATGCGCACCGCGTTGATTGCCTTCACCGAGCCCATGGCATTGCGCTCGATGCACGGCACCTGCACCAGCCCGCCAATCGGGTCGCAGGTCAGGCCGAGGTTGTGTTCCATGCCGATCTCGGCGGCGTTTTCCACTTGGGACACGCTGCCGCCCAGCACTTCGCAGAGTGCGCCTGCGGCCATGGAACAGGCCACGCCGACTTCGCCCTGGCACCCGACTTCGGCCCCTGAGATCGAAGCGTTTTCCTTGTACAAAATGCCGATGGCAGCGGCGGTGAGCAAAAAGCGCACCACGCCGTCTTCGTTCGCGCCGGGGATAAAACGCATGTAGTAATGCAGCACGGCGGGAATGATCCCGGCCGCGCCGTTGGTGGGCGCGGTGACTACGCGCCCGCCATTGGCGTTTTCTTCGTTGACCGCCAGCGCATACAGGTTGACCCAGTCCAGCACCGACAGCGGGTCGCGCAGGGCCGACTCCGGGTTCTTGCACAGCTGCCGGTGCAAGGCCGCTGCCCGGCGCTTGACCTTCAAGCCTCCGGGCAAGATGCCTTCGTTGCGACAGCCGGCATCGACGCAATCCTGCATCACCTGCCAGATCTTCAACAACCCGCTGCGGGTTTCCGCTTCCGGGCGCCAGGCGCTTTCATTGGTTAGCATCACCTGGCTGATGGACAGGCCATAGGTGGTGCAATGGCCGAGCAAGTCCTTGGCGTGTTTGAACGGGAAGGTCAGGGGCGTGGCGTCTTCGACGATACGGTCGGCGCCCGCGGCGTCTTCATCCACCACGAAACCGCCACCGACCGAGTAATACTCGCGGCTGCGGATCTGGATGCCAGCGGCGTCAAAGGCACGAAAAATCATGCCGTTGGGATGGTAGGCAAGGGGCTTGCGAATCATCGCCAGGTGTTCTTTCTCGTTGAACGCAATGCTGTGTTCGCCGAGCAGGTTGAGGCGCCCGTCGCTGCGCATCTGCGCCAGGCGTGCAGCCACGGTTTCGGTATTCACGGTGTCTGGGTGTTCGCCTTCCAGGCCCAGCAACACGGCCTTGTCGCTGCCGTGGCCTTTGCCGGTGGCGCCCAGCGATCCGTAGAGTTCCACCTTGATGCCGGTGGTGGCCTCCAGCAGGTTGTCACGCTTGAGCCCCTCGACAAATCGAGCGGCGGCGCGCATCGGGCCGACGGTGTGGGAACTGGAGGGGCCGATGCCAATCTTGAACAGGTCGAACACGCTTAAAGACATGGTTGTTCTCCGGTTTCTTATTATTGGAAACCCAATCCACCCTTTCCCTGTAGGAGCGAGCTTGCTCGCGAAAAACTCACAGGCGCCACGTTCAATCAGGTTTGAGCGGCGATCTCAGGTTCTTCGCGAGCAAGCTCGCTCCTACAGGTGGGGCATTATCAGGCGTAGCTCTCGATCGACGGGCACGCACACACCAGGTTGCGATCGCCAAACACGTTGTCGACCCGGCCAACCGGCGGCCAGTACTTGCCTTCGATCAACGATGCTACCGGGTACACCGCTTGTTCACGGCTGTAAGGGTGGCTCCATTCGCCCACCAGTTCCGCTGCCGTGTGCGGCGCGTTCTTGAGGGGGTTGTCGTCTTTGTCGAGGGTGCCGTTTTCCACCGCGCGAATCTCTTCGCGGATGGCGATCATGGCGTCGCAGAAGCGGTCCAGTTCTTCCTTGGATTCACTTTCGGTCGGCTCGATCATCAAGGTGCCAGCCACCGGGAACGACATGGTCGGCGCGTGGAAACCAAAATCGATCAGGCGCTTGGCCACGTCGTCCACGCTGATGCCGCTGCTGTCTTTCAACGGGCGCAGGTCCAGGATGCATTCGTGGGCCACCAGGCCGTTGCTGCCGGTGTACAGCACGGGGTAGTGCTCTTCCAGGCGACGGGAAATGTAGTTGGCATTCAGGATCGCCAACTGCGACGCGCGCTTGAGGCCGGCGCCGCCCATCATGCTGATGTACATCCAGGTGATCGGCAGAATGCTCGCGCTGCCGAACGGCGCGGCGCACACCGCGCCTTCCTTGCGCTCCATGGCCGCGTGGCCGGGCAGGAATGGCGTGAGGTGCGACTTGACGCCAATCGGGCCAACGCCCGGGCCGCCACCGCCGTGAGGGATGCAGAAGGTTTTGTGCAGGTTCAGGTGGGACACGTCGCCGCCGAACTTGCCCGGTGCGCACAGGCCAACCATCGCGTTCATGTTGGCGCCGTCGATGTACACCTGGCCGCCGTTGTCGTGAATGATCCCGCAGATTTCGCGGATACCTTCCTCGAAAACACCGTGGGTGGACGGGTAGGTGATCATCAGCGCAGCGAGGTGCTCGCGGTGCTCGATGGCCTTGGCGCGCAGGTCGTCGATGTCGACGTTGCCGCGGGCGTCGCAAGCGGTGACCACCACGCGCATGCCGGCCATGTTGGCGGTGGCCGGGTTGGTGCCGTGGGCTGACGACGGGATCAGGCAGATGTCGCGACGTTCTTCGCCACGGCTCTGGTGATAGGCACGGATGGCCAACAGGCCCGCGTATTCACCCTGTGAACCAGCGTTGGGCTGCAAGGAGATCGCGTCGTAACCGGTGGCCGCGCAGAGCATGGCTTCCAGTTCGCTGGTCAGTTGCTGGTAGCCGGCGCTTTGCGCGGCGGGGGCGAATGGGTGCAGGGCGCCGAACTCGGCCCAGGTCACCGGGATCATTTCGCTGGCGGCGTTGAGCTTCATGGTGCACGAGCCCAGCGGGATCATGGTGCGGTCCAGTGCCAGGTCCTTGTCGGCCAGTTTGCGCAGGTAGCGCATCAGCTCGGTTTCCGAGTGATAGCGGTTGAACACCGGGTGGCTGAGGATCGGCGACTGGCGCAGCAATGCGCTCGGCAGGGTGCTGTCGGTGGCAGTAAAGGCCGGCAGGGTTTTGCCGTCGGCGAAGATCGCCCACAAGGCCTGGATATCGGCCTGGGTGGTGGTTTCGTCGACCGACAGGCCAACGCGCTCGCCATCCACCACACGCAGGTTGATGCGCTGGGCGCGGGCCTTGTCGTGCAGGGCGGCAGTGTGAGCGCCGGTGTGGATTGTCAGGGTGTCGAAGAAGTGTGCCTGCTCGACGTTCTGGCCCAGGGCCGTCAAGCCCTTGGCCAGAATCGCGGTCAACTGGTGAATGCGCTGGGCGATCTGGGTCAGGCCTTTGGGGCCGTGGTACACGGCGTACATGCTGGCGATGTTGGCCAGCAGCACTTGGGCAGTGCAGATGTTGCTGGTGGCTTTCTCGCGGCGGATATGCTGCTCGCGGGTCTGCATGGCCAGGCGCAGGGCCGGCTTGCCGAAGCGGTCGACGGAAACGCCGACCAGACGGCCTGGCATGTCGCGCTTGAACGCATCCTTGGTGGAGAAGTACGCCGCGTGCGGGCCACCGAAGCCCAGTGGCACGCCAAAGCGCTGTGCGCTGCCAATGGCGACGTCGGCGCCGAATTCGCCTGGCGGCGTCAGCAGGGTCAGGGCCAGCAGGTCGGCGGCCACGGCGACCAGTGCGTTGGCGGCGTGGAAGCGTTCGGTCAGTTCGCGATAGTCGAACACGTCGCCGTTGCTGGCCGGGTATTGCAGCAGGGCGCCGAAGAACGGGCTGACGTCGGTCAGTTCGCGCTCATCGCCCACCACCACATCGATGCCCAGTGGCTCGGCACGGGTGCGCAGCACGTCGAGGGTTTGCGGATGGCTGTGCACCGATGCGAAGAACGCGTGGCTGCTTTTGTTCTTGCTCAGGCGCTTGCAGAAGGTCATGGCTTCGGCGGCGGCAGTGGCTTCGTCGAGCAGGGAGGCGTTGGCGATCGGCAGGCCGGTGAGGTCGCTGATCAGGGTCTGGAAGTTGAGCAGGGCTTCCAGGCGGCCTTGGGAAATCTCTGGCTGGTAGGGCGTGTAGGCGGTGTACCAGGCTGGGTTTTCCAACAGGTTGCGCAGGATCGGCGACGGCGTGTGGCAGTTGTAGTAGCCCTGGCCGATGTAGGTCTTGAACAGTTGGTTCTGGCTGGCGATGGCCTTGATCTTGGCCAGGGCCTCGGCTTCGCTCAGGCCGTCTTCCAGGCCGAGTACGCTGGTGCCCTTGATGCTTTCCGGGATCACGCTGGCGCTCAGGCCTTCGAGGGAATCAAACCCCAGGCTGGCGAGCATTTGCTGCTCATCTGCCTGGCGCGGGCCGATGTGGCGGGCGATGAATTCGTTGGCGGTGGTCAGATTAACGGTCATGGCGCGCTCCTCAAGCTTCAGCGTTGGCTTTGATCAGGCGGTCGTACGCATCCTGATCCAACAGCTTAGCCACTGCATCGGCATCGGCGGGTTTAAAGCGGAAGAACCAGCCTTCGCCCATCGGGTCTTCGTTGACCAGTTCCGGGCTGCCATCGAGCTTGTCGTTGACTTCGAGGACTTCACCGTCCAACGGCATGTACACACCGCTGGCGGCTTTGACCGACTCCACGGTGGAGGCTTCGGCGCCCTTGGCATAGGCCTGCAACTCCGGCAGTTGCACGAAAACCACATCACCCAGCGCGTTCTGCGCAAACGCGGTGATACCCACGGTGACGCTGCCATCGGCTTCGGCGCGCAGCCATTCGTGATCTTCAGTGAAACGCAACTCGCTCATGGAAACTCCTCAGGGCCAGAATCGTCTGGTGGACGGGATTGGAATAATGGGGAGTTGCTTAGCAATATTGCGGCCAAGGTTATTAAATCGTTATAGATCAATAGGTTAATAAACTCCGCGAGAAGGCTGGCTGAGTGCGCTGTAGCGATTTCGCTACAGTTGGGCGCAGGAAAAAAAGCCTATGCGGATCAAAGCCTTGCATGGCGCGCAAAAAACAGGGTTGTAGCGATATCGTTACGCTGTAGCGCTTTCAGTACACTGGATGTCGTTCTCAGACCAAATCTCTGTGGGAGCTGGCTTGCCTGCGATGGCGGTCTACCCGTCACTAAGGAGTTGGATGACCCACCGCTATCGCAGGCAAGCCAGCTCCCACCTTTGAACCGCGTTTATTCCGTCAGGGCTTGTTGGGTATGCCGTACTTGCGCAGGCGGTGGGCGATCGCCGTGTGGGAGGTTTGCAAGCGGCTGGCCAGTTGGCGGGTGGAGGGGTAGCGGCTGTAGAGGCTTTCCAGCAGGCTGCGCTCGAAATCTTCCACGGCCTGTTCCAGGCTGTCGACTTCACCATCGCTCTGGCGCGCCACGGAGGTGCCGGCGATGTCCAGGTCGCCGATGTCCACCAGGCTGCTTTCGCAGATGGCGGCAGCGCGGAAGATCACGTTTTGCAACTGCCGCACGTTGCCCGGCCAGTGGTTTCCGAGCAGGGCAGGATAGGTACCCGGCGCCAGGCGGCAGACCGGGCGCTGGATCTGCGCGCAGGCTTGCTGCATGAAGTAGCGCGCCAGCAGCAGGATGTCCTGGCCGCGTTCACGCAAGGGCGGTACGGCGACGTTGAGCACGTTGAGGCGGTAGAACAGGTCTTCGCGAAAGGTGCCTTCGCTGACCATCTTTTCCAGGTCGCGGTGGGTGGCGCTGAGGATGCGCACATTGACCTTCACTTCGCGGTCGCCGCCCACGCGACGAAAGCTGCCGTCATTGAGAAAGCGCAGCAGTTTGGCTTGCAGGTACGGCGACATTTCACCGATCTCATCGAGGAACACCGTGCCCTGGTTGGCCAGCTCCATCAGCCCCGGTTTGCCACCGCGTTGCGCGCCGGTAAAGGCGCCGGGCGCATAGCCGAACAATTCGCTTTCGGCGAGGTTTTCCGGCAGCGCCGCGCAGTTCAATGCCAGAAACGGCGCACTGTGACGCGTGCTGATGGCGTGGCAGGCGCGGGCCACCAGCTCTTTGCCGGTACCGGTCTCGCCCTGGATCAGCAGCGGTGCATCCAGTGCTGCCACCCGTTGCGCGCGCGCCTTGAGCGTGCGGATCGCCGGGGACTCGCCCAGTAGTGCATCAAAGCCTTCGGCGTGGTCATGGTGCAGCGCCGACAGTTGTTCGCCGATGCGGTTGGGTTGGTAGAGGGTGAGCAGGGCGCCGGCGTCGGTGATCGGCGTGGCGCCCAGCAGCAAGGTCTGGCCGTTCACGCTGATCTCGCGCAGCGGCAAGCGAAAGCCCTGCTCCAGCAGGGTCTCCAGCAATGCCGCGTCATCGAACAGCTCGGCGATGCTTTCGCCGGCCGGTTCACGCCCGTACAAGGCGATCAATGCCGGGTTCGCCAGCAAAATCTTGCCCGCGCTGTCCAGGGCCAGCACCGGGTCGGTCATGGCCGCCAGCAGGGCGTCGAGTTGCAAGTGGCGACGCTGGCCCGGAAGGATGTCGACCACCTTCACCGCCTGCACGCCGTGCACGCTGAACAACGCGTCGCGCAGCTCTTCGAGCACGTCGGCGCTGAGGGTCGGCGCATCGATATAGACGTTGGGCGGCACCATCTCCACCGCATCCAGATTGAGATTGCGCCCACCAAGCAAGGCCAGGACTTCCTGGGTGATGCCGACGCGGTCGATGAAGCTGACGTGGATACGCATGGGGCGATTGGTAATTCTGAAGAGCAGAGGCGGCAAGTATGCCTTGGAGCGAGTGGAGATCAAAATGTGGGAGCGGGCTTGCTCGCGAATGCGGTGGGTCAGTCAGCTGATTATTGACTGATCCACCGCATTCGCGAGCAAGCCCGCTCCTACAGGGGATTTGCGATGTTTTTATTCCAGGTGTTCGGGTTTGACCGGGTCGCCGGATTTCATATCCAACTGCTTGCGCACATCCTCGAACATCAGATCGTAGTGCTTGTGCTGCGAGCCGACGCTGCTATGGGTCTTGGGAATGCCGTATTTTTCGACAATCTTGGTCACATTGCTGGCGAAGTTGTAGGCCTGGTCCTTGGGCAGGAAAAAGGTCTCTTTCATGGCCTTGCCCTGAATGCTCCCATGCAGCGTGAACTGCATGCCTTTGCCTTCGCGCTCATCCGTGAAGACTTCGTAGTCCAGGCACAGGTCGTAGCTGACATCGTCCTTGTTCAGCGCGTGTCGCTCGATATGCAGGTGGCCGGGTTCAAAGATAGCCATAGGCGTTTCTCCTCAACTTCACAGGTAGGTGATGCCAGGTGTTGCCGTGCTGATGCGGGTGCCGGCGCTGCCCTGGACGATGGCTTCGATGTCCGAGAGTGAACCGATCACCGCGGTTTTGCCAGTCTGGCGGGCGAACTCGCAGGCGGCTTGGACCTTGGGGCCCATGGAGCCGGCAGCGAAGCCGAGTTTTTCCATGTCGTCCGGGTGGGCCTGGCCGATGGCCTTCTGGGTGGGCTTGCCGAAGTCGATAAAGGCGGCGTTGACGTCGGTGGCGATCACCAGCAAATCAGCTTCCAGTTGCGTGGCCAGCAAGGAGGAACACAGGTCTTTGTCGATCACGGCTTCAATGCCGCGCAGCTTGCCATCTTCGCCATACATCGTCGGGATGCCGCCACCACCGGCGCAGATCACGATGGCTTTTTTCTCCAGCAGCCATTTGATCGGGCGGATTTCAAAGATGCGTTTGGGGCGCGGGCTGGCGACCACGCGGCGGTATTTGTCGCCGTCGGGCGCGATGGCCCAGCCTTTTTCGGCGGCGAGTTTCTCGGCTTCGGCTTTGGCGTACACCGGGCCGATGGGCTTGGTGGGGTTCTGGAAGGCCGGGTCCTTGGCGTCCACTTCCACTTGGGTGAGCAGGGTGGCGAACGGCACTTCGAAGTCCAGCAGGTTGCCCAGTTCCTGTTCGATGATGTAACCGATCATGCCCTCGGTCTCGGCGCCCAGCACGTCCAGCGGGTAAGGCGAGACGCTGGTATAGGCCGCTGCCTGCAACGACAGCAGGCCCACTTGCGGGCCATTGCCGTGGGCAATCACCAGTTCGTTGCCGGGGTGGATCTTGGCGATCTGTTCGGTGGCGATACGGATGTTGGCCCGTTGATTGTCTGCGGTCATGGGTTCACCACGACGCAGGAGGGCGTTGCCGCCCAGGGCTACGACGATGCGCATACAGAATGTCCTTCTAGAAGCTCTATGTAGCGAACACAGGACCAAATGTGGGAGCGGGCTTGCTCGCGAAAGCGGTAGATCAGTTACTACACGTGTTGACTGGCACACCGCTTTCGCGAGCAAGCCCGCTCCCACAGTTTCGATCATTTTTCGACAGTGAGAGCGGTGTTGAGGGTTTAGATGTCTGCCAACGCCGACACCAGAATCGCCTTGATGGTATGCATGCGGTTTTCCGCCTGCTCGAAGGCGATATTGGCCGGCGACTCGAACACCTCTTCGGTCACTTCCACGCCATTGGCCAGGTGCGGATAGCGCGCCGCGATGTCCTTGCCGACCTTGGTTTCACTGTTGTGGAACGCCGGCAGGCAATGCATGAATTTCACCCGGGGGTTACCCGAGGCTTTCATCATCTTGGCGTTGACCTGGTACGGCAGCAGTTGCTCGATGCGCTCGTCCCATGCTTCCACCGGTTCGCCCATGGACACCCAGATATCGGTGTGGATGAAGTCCACGCCCTTCACGGCCTCTGCAGGGTCTTCGGTGATGGTGATGCGTGCGCCGCTTTCCTCGGCGAACGCCTGGCACTCCTTGATGAAATCTTCATGGGGCCACAGCGCTTTCGGCGCGCCGATGCGCACGTCCATGCCGAGCTTGGCGCCGATCATCAGCAGCGAGTTGCCCATGTTGTAGCGGGCGTCCCCCAGGTACGCGTAGCTGATGTCATGCAGCGGCTTGTCGCTGTGTTCGCGCATGGTCAGGGTGTCGGCGATCATCTGGGTCGGGTGGAATTCGGCGGTGAGGCCGTTGAACACCGGCACGCCCGCGAACTTGGCCAGCTCTTCGACGATTTCCTGTTCAAAGCCACGGTATTCAATGGCATCGAACATCCGGCCCAGTACGCGGGCGGTGTCTTTCATGCTTTCTTTGTGGCCGATCTGCGACGACACCGGGTCGATATAGGTGACGTGGGCGCCTTGGTCGTGGGCCGCGACTTCGAAGGCACAGCGAGTGCGGGTCGAGGTTTTTTCGAAGATCAGCGCGATGTTCTTGCCCTGCAGGTGCGGACGCTCGGTGCCGGTGTATTTGGCGCGCTTGAGGTCACGGGACAGGTCCAGCAGGTAATGCAGCTCGCGGGTGGTGTGGTGCATCAGCGACAGCAGGCTGCGGTTGCGCATATTGAAAGCCATGATGGAATCTCCTTAGTAGTCGATAGGGTCGCGGATGATCGGGCAGGTCATGCAGTGGCCGCCGCCACGGCCACGGCCGAGTTCACCGGCGCTGATGGTGATGACTTCCACACCGGCCTTGCGCAGCAGGGTGTTGGTGTAGGTGTTGCGGTCGTAGCCAATCACCACGCCCGGCTCCACGGCCACCACGTTGTTGCCGTCATCCCATTGCTCTCGTTCGGCGGCGAAGCTGTTGCCGCCGGTCTCGACCACGCGCAGGGCCTTGAGGTTGAGGGCTGCGGCCACGGTTTCGAGGAAGTTGGTTTTCTCGCGCTGGATGTCGATGCCGTGGGGCTTGCTCTCGTCCGGGCGCAGGGTGAACGGCACGATCTGGTTGACCACTTCGGGGAAGACGGTGACCAGGTCGCGGTCGCAGAAGCTGAACACGGTGTCCAGGTGCATCGCCGCGCGGGATTTGGGCAGGCCGGCAACGATGACGCGTTCCACGGCTTTGTTCTGGAACAGGTTGCGCGCCAGTTGGCCGATGGCCTGGTGGGACGAGCGTTCGCCCATGCCGATCAGCACCACGCCGTTGCCAATCGGCATCACGTCGCCGCCTTCCAGCGTCGCGGCGCCATGTTCCTGGTCGGGGTCGCCGTACCAGATCTGGAAGTCCGCGTTGGTGAACTCAGGGTGGAATTTATAGATGGCGCTGGTCAGCAGGGTTTCCTGACGTCGCGCCGGCCAGTACATCGGGTTGAGCGTCACGCCGCCGTAGATCCAGCAGGTGGTGTCGCGGGTGAACTGGGTGTTGGGCAGCGGCGGCAGGATGAAACTGGCGTGGCCGAGAAAATCGCGGAACATCTCGATGGTCTTGCCACCGAAGCTGCTCGGCAGGTCATCGGCCGACACGCCACCAATCAGGTACTCGCTGATTTTGCGCGGCTCCAGGCTGCGCAGCCACGAGCCGACTTCGTCGACCAGGCCCAGGCCTACGGTGTTGGCGGTGATCTTGCGCTCCAGGATCCAGTCCAGCGCTTCGGGGTTGGCGACGATATCGGTGAGCAGGTTGTGCATTTCCAGCACATCAATGTCCCGCTCGCGCATCTTGGTGACGAAGTCGAAGTGGTCGCGCTTGGCCTGGGCCACCCACAGCACGTCATCGAACAGCAGTTCGTCGCAGTTGTTGGGGGTCAGCCGCTGGTGGGCCAAGCCTGGGGAGCACACCATGACTTTGCGCAGTTTGCCGGCTTCGGAATGTACGCCGTACTTCACTTTTTCCGTGGTCATTACAGATCCTCCAGTGAACAACAATTACAGGGTCAGGAAGCCGTCGTAGAGCCCATAGGCCGCCACCAGGGCGCCAATGACCACTGCGGCGAAAATCAGCTTCTCGACGGGGGTGAAAATCGGTTTGCCCAGTTCACGCTTGGCCTTGGCGAACAGGATCGCGCCGGGGGCGTAGAGCAGGGCGGAGAGCAGCAGGTATTTGGTGCCGCCGGCATACAGCAGCCAGATCGCATAGATCAGGGCGATGGCGCCGATGAACAGGTCTTTCTTGCGCTCTTTGAGGGCGTTCTCGTAGGTCTCGCCGCGCACCGCCAGCAGCAGGGCGTAGGCCGCCGACCACAGGTAAGGCACCAGGATCATCGAGGTCGCAAGGTAGATCAGTGACAGATAGGTGCTGGCGGAAAACAGCGTGATCACCAGGAATATCTGCACCATTGCATTGGTCAGCCACAGTGCGTTGACCGGCACATGGTTGGCGTTTTCCTTGCGCAGGAACTCCGGCATGGTGTGGTCTTTGGCGGCGGCGAACATGATCTCCGCACACAGCAGCACCCAGGACAGCAGCGCGCCGAGCAAGGAGATGATCAAGCCCACGCTGATCAGCACCGCGCCCCAGTGGCCCACCACATGCTCCAGCACGGCGGCCATCGACGGGTTTTGCAGCTTGGCCAGTTCCGGTTGGGTCATGATCCCCAGGGACAGCACGTTCACCAGCATCAGGAACAGCAGCACGGTGATAAAGCCGATCACGGTGGCCTTGCCCACGTCGCTGCGTTTTTCGGCACGGGACGAGAAGATGCTCGCGCCTTCGATGCCGATAAACACCCACACGGTGACCAGCATCATGTTGCGCACCTGGTTCATCACACTGCCCAGGTCGGGGTTTTTCACGCCCCAGATGTCAGCGGTGAAGATGTCCAGCTTGAACGCGAACAGGGCGATGAGCACGAACAGCAGCAGCGGCACCACCTTGGCGACGGTGGTGACCAGGTTGATGAATGCGGCTTCCTTGATCCCGCGCAGCACCAGAAAATGCACGGCCCATAACAGCACTGACGCAGCGATCACCGCCGTAGGCGTATTGCCCTCGCCAAACACCGGGAAGAAGTAGCCCAGGGTGCTGAACAGCAAGACGAAGTAGCCGACGTTGCCCAGCCAGGCGCTGATCCAGTAACCCCAGGCGGATGAAAAACCCATGTAGTCGCCGAAACCGGCCTTGGCGTAGGCGTACACCCCGCCGTCGAGGTCGGGTTTGCGGTTGGCGAGGGTCTGGAACACGAAGGCGAGGGTCAACATGCCGATGGCGGTAATCACCCAGCCAATCAACACCGCACCGACATCGGCGCTGGCGGCCATGTTTTGCGGCAATGAAAAGATGCCGCCGCCAATCATCGAGCCGACGACAAGTGCGACCAGGGCGCCTAATCGAAGTTTTCCGGGAGTTTCAGACATTGCATGACTCCAATGCAGGAGAAGAGAGACCACAGAATAATTCCGTGCGCTAATCAAACAGCTGACTCAGATCACTTCATTGGCACATTCCATTGTGAATTAACGACTTAGGTTGAGGTTTTTACGGGCGAACGAGTCCCGCAAAGGCGCTTGCTAGAGCGCTACTTGCTTTGTGGTTAATCAGTTGGTCGAGGGCATGGGTGTTGACGCTAGTTCTTATTTGCGGATGTGCAAATTTTTTGTACGTTGTTTGTCGAGTACTTCATAATTGGCGTATTTAAATTCTAAATAAGCCTAAACTTCGCGCCTTTACATATCCTTATGTTATGACACCGTCATTAATTTGAATTACGTGTGTGCGCAGTTGTCGCCCAACCGTTTATTTTGAGGAACCTGCATGTCCCAACCCGCCCAGAAACTTCGGCTCAGCGCCCTGATCGCCCTGGTGGTGGGCTCGATGATTGGCGGTGGGATTTTTTCGTTGCCGCAGAACATGGCCGCCCGTGCCGAGGTGGGCGCCATACTGATCGGCTGGGCAATCACCGCCATCGGCATGCTGACCTTGGCCTTTGTGTTCCAGACGTTGGCGAACCGTAAGCCCGAACTGGATTCCGGGGTGTATGCGTACGCCAAGGCAGGTTTCGGCGACTACATGGGATTTTCGTCTGCCTGGGGTTACTGGATCAGTGCGTGGATGGGTAACGTCGGTTATTTCGTCTTGCTGTTCAGCACCCTCGGCTACTTTTTTCCGGCGTTCGGCCAGGGCAATACCCCGCTGGCCATCGGCTGCGCGTCGCTGTTGCTGTGGGCGGTGCATTTTCTGGTGATGCGCGGGATCAAAGAGGCGGCGTTTATCAACCAGGTGACGACGGTGGCGAAGATCGTGCCGCTGTTGATGTTTATCGTGATCGCTGCGGTTGCATTCAAGGCGGATATCTTCACCCGCGATATCTGGGGCCTGGGCAACCCGCAGATGGGCAGCGTGGTCGAGCAGGTGCGCCACATGATGCTGGTCACCGTGTTTGTATTTATCGGCATCGAAGGTGCCAGTGTGTATTCAGCGCGGGCGCAGAAACGCTCGGACGTGGGGCGCGCCACGGTGATTGGTTTCGTGGGCGTGCTGGCCTTGCTGGTGCTGGTGAACGTGCTGTCCCTGGGCATCATGAGCCAGCCGGAGCTGGCGCAATTGCAGAACCCGTCCCTGGCGGGGGTGTTGGAGCATATCGTCGGGCCTTGGGGCGCGGTATTGATCAGCCTCGGCCTGGCGGTTTCGCTGCTCGGGGCGTTGCTCTCCTGGGCCTTGCTGTGCGCGGAAATCCTCTATGCCACCGCCCAGGACAAGACCATGCCGGCCTTCCTGAAGAAGGAAAACGCCAATCAGGTGCCGGTCAATGCCTTATGGCTGACCAACGTGATGATCCAGGCATTCCTGGTGATCACGCTGTTTTCAGCCAGCACCTACACCACCCTGATCTACCTGGCATCGTCGATGATCCTGGTACCTTATTTGTGGTCGGCGGCCTATGCGGTGCTATTGAGCGCGCGCGGCGAAACCTATGCAGGCTGGCAGCGCCGGCGCATGAAAGATCTGCTGGTGGGGCTGGTTGCCCTCGGCTACGCGATCTGGCTGCTGTATGCGGGGGGCTTGAAGTACTTGCTGCTGTCGGCGCTGTTGTACGCACCGGGTGTGATCCTGTTTGCCCTGGCCAAGCGCGAGCAGGGCCAACCCTTGTTTACCACCGTGGAAAAAGGCATTTTCAGCGGCGTGATCGCGGGCGCCGGGTTCGCCGCGTATGGGCTGTATAGCGGGGTATTGTCACTGTGAGATTGGCGTATCAGCCGCCCTACGACTGGGCGGCGATGCTGGGGTTCCTGTCGGCGCGGGCGATTACCGGGTTGGAAACCGTGGTCGCCGGCGTGTATCGACGCAGCATCAGTGTGGCAGGGCGCCATGGCTGGATCAGCGTCGAACCAGGGGCGGGGGATTGGCTGGAGGTGACGGTCGACTTTCCCGAGCCTGCCGCCATGCCTGAGATCGAGCGGCGCTTGCGCAGGATGTTTGATCTGGATGCCGTGCCTGAGGTAATCAACGCGCAATTGGCGCAGGACCCTCTGATGGCGCAACTGGTTGTGGCTCGCCCTGGCCTGCGGTTGCCTGGCACCTGGGATGGGTTGGAACTGGCGATTCGTGCAGTGCTGGGCCAGCAGATCACCGTGGTGGCGGCGATTCGCCTGGCGGGCAAGCTCGTGGCGCAGTATGGCCAGGCGCTGCCAACCCCGCACGCCGGTATTACCCACCTGTTTCCGACACCTGAAGTGCTGGCGGCGGCGGACCTTGCCACCCTGGGCATGCCCAAGGCGCGGGGCCGCACCTTGTCTGGTGTGGCCCAGGCGCTGTTGGATGATCCTCAGCTTTTCGAACCCAAGGCCAGCCTCAAGGATGGCGTGGCACGGCTGGTGGCGTTGCCGGGGATTGGAGAGTGGACCGCGCAGTACATCGCCATGCGCCAGTTGCGCGAGGCGGATGCGTTTGCGCCGGGGGACATCGGGCTGATCAATGCTTTGGCGGCTTTGGAAGGTGGGCCAGTGTCGGCCCGGCAGTTATTGGCGCGGGCCGAGGCGTGGCGGCCGTTGAGGGCGTATGCGGCGCAGCATTTGTGGACAACCCTGTAGGAGCGAGCTTGCTCGCGAAAAACCTGAGAACGCCGCTGTGTATCAGGTTTCCCGCGTTATCGTTGGCGACCTTCGCGAGCAAGCTCGCTCCTACAGGGTATTAGTCACCACTGAGGCCGGTGCGAGCCCAGTTCCACCGCCGGCAAATCCCACTGCAGCGGCGTGCCACTGATACTCAGCGGCGCCAGTAGCCGATGGGCCTGGCCCCAGGCTGTCTGCTCCACGACCAGGCCTTGGTCATTGATGTCTTCTTCGGGCAATGCCGCTTGCTGTGGCACTGGCCCGGCCTCCACCAGCAACTTCGCCGTACGCGCCAACGACAAACGCGCCGACCCGCCGCGTCCGGATTCCAGGCGCTCGGTCAACGCCCGGATCGCACTGGCGGCCATCAAATAGCCGGTGGCGTGATCCAGCGCCTGCACCGGCAGTGGCAGCGGTTTATCCCCCTGTTTCCAGGCCATGCCGGCCTCGGCAATCCCGCTGCTCATCTGCACCAGGCTGTCAAAGCCACGACGATTGCGCCATGGGCCGTTCCAACCGTAGGCGTTTAGGCTGACGTCGATCAGGCCGGGGGCGATGTGTTGCCGTTCGCCAAGGGTATAACCCAGTTGTTCCAGGGCATCGGCGCGGTACCCGTGGAACAGGATGTCGGCGTCCTTGAGCAACGCTTCGAATAACTGTCGGCCTTCGCTGCTTTTCAGGTCAAGGCGGGCGCAGCGTTTGCCCAGGGTCATTTCCGGCACCACCCCAGGTTCGTTCCAGGTGGGCGAGTCGATGCGCAGTACGTCGGCGCCCAAGCCCGCGAGGAAACGACTGGCCACCGGGCCGGCTAGCACCCGGGTCAAATCCAGCACCTTGATGCCGGCCAGTGGGCGCGCTGCGGAACCGAGCCAGGGTTTGTCGATGCCGGGTTCGAAGACCTGGCGCTGGATCAACGCCTCGGCGTTCACTGCCAAGCCTTGAGGATGCTGCTGCCAGGCTTGCCAGCTACGCATCTGCGCCGCACAACCGTCCGCATCGACCACCGCCTGTTCCAGTTCGGCGGCTTTCCAGGTTGCGACTTTGCTCGTCATGGCTGCGCGATCAGCGGCAGGTCCCAATACCCGCTCGGCCGCTGCACGATGATGGGGCGCGTTGGTGTGCAAGCGAATCCAGCCATCGGCGCTGGCGTAGTCACCCGCTACCGGGTCCCACAACGGCGGCACTTGCCAACCCACGGGGCGAATCGACGAGGAGAACCACAACGAGGCCAGGCGCCGATCCACGCTGACACTGGGCAGGCGCCCGGTTTGTTGCTCAATCAACTGGGCGACGGCCTGGCCGGCGGCGCCGATGCTGGCGGCCGCCAAGTCAGTCACGGCAAAGGTCGAGGGCAAGGCACCGGCCTGTGTCTGGGGCAGTGGGGCGTGCGGTAGAGCGAGTGCGGCTTGGATGGGAGTCAGCAGGTCAGTCATCAAAGGCCCTCCGTAAGAGAAGGGCCACTATAGAAGATCATCCCACTGGTATGGCAACCCCAGGGATCAAGGGCAGTTCGATGCTGGCGATAAAACCGCCCTCGGGATGGTTGGCCAGGATCAGGTTGCCGCCATGGCGCTCGGCGGCGCGACGGGCGATGGCCAGGCCCAGGCCATGGCCTTGGGCGGTTTGGCCGGGCGCACGGTAGAACGGCTCGCCCAATTGGCTCAGGTGCTCGGCTTCAACGCCGGGGCCGTGGTCGCGTACGCTGATCAGAATGCGCCCGCCTTGATGCTGGGCCTGCAATTCAATCGGTTGGCCAGCCGGGTTGAAGCGCTGGGCATTGCGCAGCAGGTTGTCCACGGCGCGTTCGATCATGGTCGGCCAGCCTTTAAGCTGCAAATCATTGGCAGTCGTCAGTTGCACCACTTGCTCGGGGGCACTGAGTTGGGCGTCCTTTTGCAGCGTTTTAAGCAACGGGTTGAGGTCGATGTCTTCGGCGCTGGCGTTGTCGGCGTCGACCCGTGCCAATACCAAAATTTCGCTGATCAAGGCTTCCAGGCGATCGCATTCGCGAGTCAGGCGCGGCCAGAGTTTTTCCCGTTCTTCGGGGCTGGCGCGCTCGGCCAGGGCCAGGGCGATACGCAAGCGTGCAAGGGGTGAGCGCAGTTCATGGGAGACGTCGCGCAGCAACTGGCGCTGGCTGCCGATCAGGCTTTGCAAGCGTGCGCCCATGCGGTTGAAGTCGTTGGCCAGCACGCCGAACTCGTCACGCCGGTTGGCCAGTTGCGCCAGGCTGTTTTGTTGATAGGTGGTTTGCCCCAGGTCATGCACCGCGCCGCGCAAACGGCTGAGCGGGCGGGTAATGGACAGGGTCACCAGCAGGCTGAACAGGGTCAGTACCACCAGGGTAATCGCCAATGCACTGAGCGGCCACAGCAGGCTGCTGCGGTGCCAGGCGTCCAGCTCGGGGTGAGGAATACGGTAAATCAGCAGGTAGGTATCGCCGGTTTTGGCGCTGGTGTACTCGGCGGTCAGGCGCCGCCAGGGCAGGTGGCCGTCCTGGCTGTCGTTTTGCCGGGCTTCGAAGGCGGCGGCGCGGCGCGGGAAGGTGCCGCGCACCACCGGGTCGCCGCTTTCGTTAAGCACTTGCACGTCGATGTGGTACTGGCGTTTGCGCTGCTGCAACAAGTCCTGGGCAGC
Source organism: Pseudomonas sp. FDAARGOS_380 (assembly GCF_002591235.1). Lineage (NCBI taxonomy): Bacteria > Pseudomonadati > Pseudomonadota > Gammaproteobacteria > Pseudomonadales > Pseudomonadaceae > Pseudomonas > Pseudomonas sp. FDAARGOS_380. The sequence goes on from NZ_CP023969.1 coordinate 3,349,965, forward strand.
GTCTTCACCCTGGGTTTCGTAGAGCTGCGTCCACTCCTGGGCCAGGTTGTTGAGCCCAGGGTGGCGGCTGAGAATCCAGGCGTCCTGGTTGAGCATGTGCCCAAGCAGGATCGATAACCCGGCAACCAGGGCGATGGCCAGCCAGAAACTCGCCAGGATACGCCAGAACAATGAACGCACAGGAAACCCTCAAACAGGAAAAGCCCAGCGGCGTGAACCACTGGGCTGGGGGTGAAGCTAGGCCATTATTGCGCTTTTTGCGCTTGCTGGGCTTTCCAGGCCTGGAACTCTTTCCATTCGGCGCGGCGCTCGGCTTGCTTCTTGACGATATCGTCGTACTTCTTCTGTTGGTCGGGCTTAAGCACGGCACGAATATCGGCCTGGGTTTTCTGCTTGCCGGCGGCGATTTCGTCCTGCATGGCCTTCTGGTCGGCGGCCGGGAGTTTGTCCAGGTACTTTTGGGTCAGGTCTTTGCGGGCGTGCCATTGGTCACCCATCAGCTTGCGGATCTGCTCACGCTGTTCCTTGCTCAAGTCCAGCTGGCTGAACGGGCCGCCTTTGCCACGCGGGCCGTGTTCACCGTGGCCTGGGCCACCCATCATGCGGCTTTCAGGCCCACCCATCGGGCCTGGGCCTTCCGGCATTGCCATGGCAACGGTGGGCAGGGCAGTGGCGAACATCAAAGCGATAAGGGTCTTGCGCATGGTGATTCTCCTGTCTCTATTCCGGTGAGTCCGGATGTGAGTAGGTTACGCAGAGCAAGGTCAGCGGCGGTCAGGGGAGGGTAAAGCTTCGGTAAAGACGGGTTTGAAAGGAACTGACAAAACCCTTGAGGCTGATGAGAACACTGGTGGGAGCTGGCTTGCCTGCGATAGCCATAGGTATCTACACAACTGTGCAGTTCGCCGCAGCCGCTGGTCACCACGATGCGAAGCGAGTCGCTCTTGATCTTGATCTGCTTTTGATCTTAGGCGCCCCGTCAAACCACGCTGGCCGGAATTCGACAGGGATTTGGGGGGTAAACCGGCAGGGATGCCGGTTTAGCCGCCCCGCGCCATGGATGGCGCGTGGCGGCGGCCCCCCAAATCACTGGCGGATTACGGGCACACCGAGCCTAAGCGAGGTGCCGAGTGGTGGGGCAAGAGCGTTTTGCTTACTTTTGCGCTGTTCAAAAGTGAGCCGCCGTCAGGGCGGAACCCTAAGTGGCCGTTACCTAAATAACGGATATGTACTCAGTCTGATCTCAGATCCCGGTCGGCTGTCAGGCCGCCTTCGCAGGCAAGCCAGCTCCCACATTTGAATCGCGGCGCGTTAGTTAGATCGGCGCCGGCTGTCAGGCCGTCACGGGAGCAAGCTCCCTCGCCACAGGTTCAGCGTCGCACCACAGTTGTGTAGATACCTATGCTGCGATAGCGGTGTGTCAGTCACGTTTATGCTAACTGGCCCACCGCTATCGCAGGCAAGCCAGCTCCCACAGGGTTGAGTGTGGTGTTTAGAGGCTGTAGTAATAGCCACGACTGCGCAACGCCACGATCCGTGGCCGGCCATCGGGGTGTGGGCCGATCTTTTTGCGCAGGTTGCTGACGTGCATGTCCAGGCTGCGGTCATACAGGGTCAGCTTGCGGCCCAGGGCGATCTGCGCCAGTTCCTGTTTGTCCAGGGGCTCGCCCGGTTGGCGCAGCAGGGCTTCGAGCAGGCGGCTTTCGGAGACGGTGAGGGCGAACTCCTGTTCATCGATGCTGACCACGCCGCGCACCGGGCTGAAGCACAGGTCGCCCAGTTCCAGTTGGGTCGACACCGCGGCCGGGTGGCTGCGGCGTAATACGGCGCGTAGGCGCGCCGTCAGCTCACGCGGGTCGCAGGGCTTGGCCAGGTAGTCGTCGGCGCCCAGTTCCAGGCCGAGGATGCGGTCCAGGGGTTCGCCTCGGGCCGAGAGCATCAGCACCGGCAGCTCCGGGTGGTCGTTGCGCAATTGCTTGAGCAGCTCCAGGCCGCTGCCGTCGGGCAGCATCACGTCGAGCACGACGGCCGCAGGCGCACTGTCGGCCAAGGCTTTACGGGCGCTCAAGCCATCGTGGCAGGCGCGCACCTGGAAACCTTCCTGGCTCAGCCAACTGGTCAGCAGCTCACAGAGCTCCTGGTCATCATCTATCAGTAACAGCTCGCTCATGACTCACTCAATTTAGCCATTGTCGGCGGCGAAGGCCCCACCGGTGACGCCGTGAGCCATTATGAGTACGCCGAAACGATTAGGTTCGACGCAGCCGGGCTCAAGGCAAGACTTGCTTGAACGGCTTGATCACCACATCGGCGTAGACGCCTGCTGCAACGTAAGGGTCTGCCTTGGCCCAGGCCTCGGCGTCGGCCAGGGAGGCGAACTCGGCCACGATCAGGCTGCCGGTGAACCCGGCGTCGCCCGGGTCATTGCTGTCGACGGCCGGGTGCGGGCCGGCCAGTACGATGCGGCCTTCGGCTTGCAGCTGTTTGAGGCGCTCGACGTGGGCCGGGCGTACGCTCAGGCGTTTTTCCAGCGAGTGGGCAACGTCGGTGGCAATGATGGCGTAGAGCATGTCAGTCCTCGGTTTTTGGTGTGGTAGCTGCGGTGTCATGCAGGTGACGCGACAGGTAGATACCCTGGCCGATCAAAAACAATACGGTCATGCCCAGGCTGCCGAACACTTTGAAGTCGACCCAGTAGTCCTGGAAGGTAAAGGCCACGAACAGGTTGGCGGCACCGCAGAACAGGAAAAACACGATCCAGGCCACGTTCAGGCGTACCCACACCGGCTCCGGCAAGGTCAGCGCATGGCCCATGATCCGCTTGATCAGCAGGCGGTCACCGATGAAGTGGCTGCCGATGAACACCAGGGCGAACAGCCAGTTCACCACCGGGGCTTTCCATTTGAGGAAGGTTTCGCTGTGGAAGGCCAGGGTCAGGCCGCCGAATACCAGGCAGGCGATAAGCGTGAGCCATTGGCTTTTTTCCAGCTTGCGCTGGGAGATGAAGATGGCGCCGTAGACCACGATGGAGCTGACGATCAGTACGGCGGTGGCGCTGTAGATGCCCCCGAACGATAGCTCGTGACCGGCGATTTCGATGACCCTGGGGTCGAGTTTGGTAACGATGAAAAACAGCAACAGCGGGATGAAGTCGATGAATTGTTTCACAGTAAGAGCCAGAAGCTGGATGTGGCGGCATAATAACAAACATCCTTGGTTGCGATAGCGCCAGCTGACTTGAGGTTACACACTCCCGTGAATGTTGATTTGCACTGCCACAGCACGGCCTCCGACGGCGCCCTGGCGCCCGCGGTACTGGTTGCGCGTGCGTTTGAAAAAGGCGTGCGAGTTTTGGCATTGACCGACCACGACACCCTCGAAGGCCTCGACGAAGCCCGCCAGGCCGCGCAGTCCCTGGGCATGCAGCTGGTCAATGGCGTGGAATTGTCCTGCACCTGGGGCGGGGCCACCATCCATGTGCTGGGCTACGGTTTTGATCAAAAGGCCCCACCCTTGGTGGCGGCGATTGCCCAATTGCACGATGGCCGCTGGCTGCGGTCCGAAGAAATAAGCCGCAAGCTCAGCCTTAAAGGCATGCCGGGTGCCCTAGATGGCGCCCGGGCTATCCAGCAAGAGCTGGGCGACAGCGGCAACGCACCGGCCCGTCCGCACTTTGCCGACTGGATGGTGCGTGAAGGCTATGTGAAGGATCGCGCCGAAGCCTTTCGCAAATGGCTGGGCGCCGGCAAGTTGGGCGACGTGAAGCTGCATTGGCCGACCCTGGAAGACACCGTCCAGACCCTGCGGGCCTCCGGGGCCTGGGTGAGCCTGGCGCACCCCTGGCATTACGATTTCACCCGCAGCAAGCGCCGCAAGCTGATCAGCGACTATATTGGAGCGGGTGGCCACGCCATCGAGGTGGTCAACGGGCATCAACCCGCCGAACAGGTCGGCAGCCTGGCGATCCTTGCCCGCGAATTTGGTCTGCTGGTCAGTGCCGGCAGTGACTTTCATGGCCCAGGCGGCTGGTCCGAGATTGGCGAGTATCGCCAGGTTCCGGAAGATCTGCCGCTGTTGTGGGGGCGATTCAAGCATGACCCCATTATTGCCACCGTCTGAACAGGTAGAGTACGTGAGCCAATTCTTCCAGATTCATCCGGAAAACCCTCAGGCGCGCCTGATCAAGCAGGCCGTGGAGATCATCCGTGCCGGTGGGGTAGTGATCTACCCGACGGATTCTTCCTATGCCATTGGCTGCCAGATCGGCGACAAGGGCGCGGTCGAGCGCGTCAGACGCTTGCGCCAGCTGGACGACAAGCACAACTTTGCGCTGATCTGCAGCGACTTGTCCCAGCTCGGGCTGTTCGCGAAGGTCGACACCGGCACCTTCCGCCTGCTCAAGGCCCACACGCCGGGGCCCTACACGTTCATTCTCAACGCCACCCGCGAAGTGCCGCGCCTGTTGCTGCACCCCAAGAAACGCACCATCGGCCTGCGCGTGCCGGAACACCCGATTGCCCTGGCGCTGCTGGCCGAGTTGGGCGAACCGCTGATGAGCGTGTCGTTGATCCTGCCCGGCGAAACCGAGCCGTTGTACGACCCTTACGAAATGCGCCGTTTGCTGGAAAAACACGTCGACCTGATCATCGACGGCGGCTACGGCGGCAATAAGGCCTCCACGGTGATCAACCTGGCCGACGGTGAGCCAGAAGTGGTGCGTGTGGGTTGTGGCGACCCGGCTCCGTTCATGGTCGAGGCCTGAATGTCGGCCGTGGAAACCGCTGATCCCCAGGCCGGCGCCCAGCAGGAACTGCCGTTTGCCATGGTGTACGGCCAGGCGGTCATGGAAATGCCCCTGGACCTGTACATCCCGCCGGACGCACTGGAAGTGTTCCTTGAAGCCTTCGAAGGCCCGCTGGACTTGCTGCTGTACCTGATCCGCAAGCAGAACATCAATATCCTCGACATTCCGGTGGCAGAAATCACCCGCCAGTACATGGGCTATGTGGAGCTGATGCAGTCGGTGCGCCTGGAACTGGCCGCCGAGTACCTGGTGATGGCGGCCATGCTCGCCGAGATCAAGTCGCGCATGCTGTTGCCGCGCTCGGAGACGGTGGAAGCCGAAGAGGATGACCCCCGCGCCGAGCTGATCCGCCGCCTCCAGGAGTACGAACGCTTCAAGGCCGCCGCCGAAGGCATCGACGGCCTGAGCCGTGTGGGCCGTGATGTGGTGGTGCCCAAGCTCGACGCCCCCGAGGCCCGCGCGCGCAAATTGCTCCCAGACGTGAGCCTGGAAGAATTGCTGATGTCCATGGCCGAGGTGCTACGCCGTGGCGACATGTTTGAGAGCCACCAGGTCAGCCGTGAAGCGCTGTCTACCCGCGAGCGCATGAGCGATGTGCTGGAGCGCCTCAAGGGCGGTGGGTTTGTGCCCTTTGTCGAGTTGTTCACCGCCGAAGAAGGGCGCCTGGGCGTGGTGGTGACCTTTATGGCGATCCTTGAGCTGGTCAAGGAGTCCTTGGTCGAGCTGGTGCAGAATGAGCCTTTTGCGGCTATCCACGTGCGGGCGCGAGCCGAATAACGAGCTGAATCGATGAATCTGACTGAACCCCGCGAACTGGCCCCTTTGCTGGAGGCCTTTCTCCTGGCCTCGGGTAAACCGCAATCTTTGGAGCGCCTGTTCGAGCTTTTCGAAGAAGCCGAACGCCCGGAGCCACCGGTCTTCAAGAAGGCCTTGGAGATCCTGCGCAAGTCCTGCGAGGGCCGTGCCTTTGAACTGCGCGAAGTGGCGTCGGGTTACCGCCTGCAGATCCGTGAGAAGTTTTCGCCGTGGGTCGGGCGGTTGTGGGAAGAGCGCCCGCAGCGCTATTCCCGGGCGATGCTGGAGACCATGGCGCTGATCGCCTATCGCCAGCCCATCACCCGGGGCGAGATCGAAGACGTGCGTGGCGTGGCGGTGAACAGCAATATCGTCAAGACCCTGCTGGAGCGCGAGTGGATCCGCATCGTCGGCTACCGCGACGTGCCGGGCAAACCGGCGATGTTCGCCACCACCAAGGTGTTCCTCGATCACTTCAACCTGAAAAACCTCGACGACCTGCCACCCCTGGCCGAGTTGCGCGAAATGGAAGCCGAGCCGGTGCTCGACTTCGACGACGCGCCGGTGCCGCAAAGCCTGCAGGAACTGGCCGACGCCAGCGCCGAGCCGGAGGAGCCCAAGGACGAGACCAGTTTCCATACGCTGTTGCTGGAACTGGACGACATGGAGCAGGGCATCAAGACCGACTTCGACGATTTGCTGCGTGATGGTGCGGAGCAGCCGCAAACCCAGGTGAACGTTGAATCCGAGCCGGAGGTCCAAACCGAGGAAGATATTCTCGGCGTGGCCGAGGCCCGGGAAAAACTCCTGGCCGCCGTCGCTGCTCTTGAACCGCCGCCTTTGAGCGACGAAGAAGACGAAGCCCGGGCGCTGGCTGAAGCCATCGAAAACGAACGCCGCCAATTCGAAGACTGACCGGCTCTGACGTTCACCGCGCAACCCATGTGGGAGCTGGCTTGCCTGCGATGCAGACACCTCGGTGTTTCAGATGCAAGGAGGTGATGCCATCGCAGGCAAGCCAGCTCCCACAGAGGATCGACCATGAGTGCTATGAAAGACCCGTGCATCAGCATCTGCAAATTCAACGACGACATCTGCGTCGGCTGTGGCCGCAGCAAGCGTGAAATCCGTGCCTGGAAGAAACTCGACAAAGCCGACAAGCGCACGGTTCTGGCCGAAGCCGAGCTGCGATTGCTGGCCCTGGGGGCCACCGGTCGGCGGAAAAGCAAATGAGCGGGGCGTTATCGGCTAGTCTGTGATGCGCAACACGCGCCATGCGCGTATGATTCGCGACCCCTTGCCGACCTATTCGGCCAAGGCCCCGCTTTCAATACCCTTCAGGCCATGCCTGAATCGACCCACCGGGAGGTGCTTACGATGAATGACCAAGACCAGAAAGACCAGGAAATCGGCCCAGCAGGCGAGAAACTGCAAAAGGTGCTGGCGCGTATCGGCGTGGGTTCGCGCCGCGACGTCGAAGCCTGGATCACCCAGAAGCGCATCAAGGTCAACGGCGTCGAGGCCACCCTCGGCCAGCGCGTCGACCTGCACGATGCAATCACCATTGATGGCAAGGTCATCAAGCGTGAAGAGGCCGCCGAATCGGTGCGCCGCGTGATCATGTACAACAAGCCCGACGGCGAGATCTGCACCCGTGACGACCCGGAAGGCCGGCCGACCGTGTTCGACAAGATGCCCAAGCCTAAAGAGGGCCGCTGGATCAACATCGGCCGCCTGGACATCAACACCACCGGCTTGCTGATGTTCACCACTGACGGTGAGTTGGCCAACCGCCTGATGCACCCGTCCTACGAGATGGACCGTGAATACGCCGTGCGTGTGCGTGGTGAAGTCGATGACGAGATGATCGAACGCCTCAAGGCGGGCGTGGTGCTCGAAGACGGCCCGGCCAAGTTCACCGACATCAAGCAGGCGCCAGGTGGCGAAGGTTTCAACCACTGGTACCACTGCGTGGTGATGGAAGGCCGTAACCGTGAAGTGCGTCGCCTGTGGGAGTCCCAGGGCCTGGTGGTCAGCCGCCTCAAGCGCGTGCGTTTTGGCCCGGTGTTCCTGAACTCCGACCTGCCGATGGGCCGCTGGCGCGAAATGAGCCAGTACGAAGTCGATATCCTCAGCGCCGAAGTGGGCCTGACGCCGGTTGCCATGCCGCAGATGAACGCCAAGAGCAAAGACAAGCTTGAGCGCATGCAGCGTAAATCGTCGCGCCCGGTGCCACGTACCGAACGTGTTGCCCGCACCCTGCGCCCTGCGCTGGATGCACCGGCCACCGGCGGTCGTATCTCGCGTCAGCCACACATTGAAGGCGAGCGCCGCCCCACCGCGCCAGCGCGTCAAGAAGGTGAGCGTGCGCCACGTACGCCGCGTCCTGCCCCGGCGGGTGGTCGCAGCAACCGTGGCGAAGCGGATCGCCCGGCCGACAACGCCAGCACCAAGCGTCCAGCCAAGCCAGCGGCGAACAAGCGCCCTGGCCCGAAACTGGTCGCGGACGAGCCTTCGGGCAAGCGCCGTGGCGCCCCGGCCGGTTCCGGCCAGCGCCCTGGTTTTGGTCGCAAGAAGCCGCAGTGATGCGTTAAGCGCTGCACAAAAACGCCAACCCTAAGGTTGGCGTTTTTTTTATCTCAACTTTGGTAACCCAGTTCAATGTGGGAGCGGGCTTGCTCGCGAAGGCGGTGAGTCAGTCGATGTATGTGTCAACTGATACACCGCCTTCGCGAGCAAGCCCGCTCCCACATTTGAAGCTTCATTTGTTTCGAAAGGGGGCTTAGAAGGCAAAGGCGCCATCAAACACCGGCTTGTCATCCAGCGCCAACACCCCACTGGCGAAGATCAGGTCCAGGTGATGACTGCCTTTCTGCCCGCCACCCAAGCCCAGGTGCAACCCGCAATGGCGCTCTTCAAACCCGGCATTGCGCGCATACAGGTCCTTGACCCCTTCATTGGTACCAATCCCCAACTCCTCCACACGACGGTTGGACGGGTTGGCATTCAGGTACTTGTTGAAATCATCCGCCAGCCCCGGCACGTCGCTGGCCACGCTGCAAACGGTGGAGTTTTCGATCCATAACTCCAGCGGCGATTGCAGCACGCCGTATTTGCGCGCAAAGGGGATGGTGCTGAGGAAGGTGCCGACAAACCGCACCTGGCCGTTGATGGCTTCGCTGTGAGTGGCGATTTCGCCGGGGGCCAGGTCGTGGTTGCCGACGCCGTTGATATTGGTCCACTTCTTGATGCTGCTCATCGGCGCTTCCAGGCGCGAACCGTGTTTGTCGGTGAAGCTCAGCACGTTGGCCTGGGCCATGCGCCGGATCAGCGTGGCGTTGAGGTCGGCGATGCGTTGGGGCTCGACGCTGAAGGTGTCGTAGAAATAGTCGCCGTAATCCTTGAACAGCAGGGATTTTTTCCAGTGCTCGGCCATCACGCCTTGCAGGGCGCGGATAAAGTCCGGGCCTTCGGCGCGGGGGTTGGGCAGCGTGGAGGAGTCGTAGAGAAACAGGTACAGGTCGCAGGTTTGAATGGCCTGGGCGAGGGTGTCGCTGGGCGCCAGGTCCAGGCGTTGCAGTTGGAAGTTGAAGCGGGCGGCGCTGCCGTGGGTGATCGCCTGGGCGATGGCGTCATAGCGCGCGGTATGGCCCAGCAACACGGTGGGACGGTTCAGGCCGTTGAGGGCCGGGTGGTGCGCAAGGTAGTAGAGAAAGTGTTCGACGGCGCGGGCCTTGTCCATGACGGGTGTCCTTCTGTGCCTTGGGTAAGGGGGCAGGCGCCGTGCACAGCGCCTGCCGGGTGCCTGCCGGGTTTTAGAAAGGCCACATCGCGGTGCCAAAAGGCACAACGGCATCGGCTTGCATCATTTCAACGGCGGCCTCATGGGTCGGCGCTTCAAACCAATCGTCGAGTTGCAGTTCGGTTTCCAGGTCGTTTTCCAGTGCTTGCATGGTGTATCTCCTAGAGGACGTTGATTGAGAACGGCTCACCCACGGGCTTCGCGGGCAAGTGCAAAGAACCTAGAAGAGAGTGTTTCGAAATGCAAAAAATTTATTGACACGGTTTCATTTGGATTTTTTCTTCTGTTTTTTGGCGGATTTTTTTATTAAGGCAAAACAGTGCATTGGCTGAAGCGATTCTTCAGATGCTGCCTACCGACAGAATTCCGTTGAGGACTGCCGAAGTCTGGCTGTAACGCAGTTTTTCCGGGGTGTAACGACAGCTTTACGCAAATGTCCTGGCTTTGTTGGAGGTTGCGCTGATGTAAGCATTAGCTGACAGAATCGCCTGTGCACTTTCCCGGTGCGTGCCGAAGCTGTCGAGCGGTGTACAATGCGCCGCGTTTTACTGTGACCCCCCTTGCGTACCCACGCAAAAGGCCAAGACCTCAGGGTTTGATCCCCCTGATCACTCCGCCTGGCCACGAGCCGGACGGGTTCGATTTCGTCACAGATAAAAACAAACAGGTGACGCATGACCATTAGAAAGACGCTGTACTCCTGGTGCCTGCGCTGGGGTTTGAGCGGCGCTGCTTGAGTCGGTAATTCAAGGCAGCAACCTGCATTCAACTCTTCAAACCTTGCGTGAGACCCTTTTCATGAGTGGACCCCATTCTTCTTCAGGCGAGCTGAAACGCGGCCTGAAAAACCGGCATATCCAGTTGATCGCCCTCGGTGGCGCCATCGGCACCGGCCTGTTCCTGGGCTCGGCCGGGGTGCTCAAATCCGCCGGCCCGTCGATGATCCTGGGCTATGCCATCTGCGGCTTTATCGCCTTCATGATCATGCGCCAGCTTGGCGAAATGATTGTCGAGGAGCCGGTTGCTGGCTCTTTCAGCCACTTTGCCCACAAGTACTGGGGCGGTTTCGCCGGCTTTTTGTCGGGCTGGAACTGCTGGATTCTGTACATTCTGGTGGGTATGTCGGAGCTGACGGCCGTCGGCAAATACGTGCACTACTGGTGGCCGGAGATCCCGACCTGGGTTTCGGCGGCGGCGTTTTTCGTGCTGATCAACGCGATCAACCTGGCCAACGTCAAAGTCTTCGGTGAAGCCGAGTTCTGGTTCGCCATCATCAAGGTGGTGGCGATCGTCGGCATGATTGCCCTGGGCAGCTACCTGCTGGTCAGCGGCAGCGGCGGCCCGCAAGCCTCGGTCAGCAACCTGTGGGAGCATGGTGGTTTCTTCCCCCATGGCGTCGGCGGTTTGGTGATGGCCATGGCGATCATCATGTTCTCCTTCGGCGGCCTGGAAATGCTCGGCTTTACCGCTGCCGAAGCCGACCAGCCACGTACCGTGATCCCCAAGGCGATCAATCAGGTGATCTACCGCATCCTGATTTTCTACATCGGTGCCCTGGTGGTACTGCTGTCGCTCACACCATGGGACAGCCTCTTGGCGACCCTCAACGCCTCCGGCGATGCCTACAGCGGTAGCCCGTTCGTGCAGGTGTTCTCGATGCTGGGCAGTAACACGGCCGCGCATATCCTCAACTTCGTGGTGCTGACGGCCGCGCTGTCGGTGTACAACAGCGGCACCTACTGCAACAGCCGCATGCTCTTGGGCATGGCCGAGCAGGGCGACGCGCCCAAGGCGCTGGCGAAGATCGACAAGCGCGGCGTGCCGGTGCGTTCGATCCTGGCCTCGGCGGCGATCACCCTGGTGGCGGTGCTGATGAACTACCTGATGCCCCATGACGCGCTGGAACTGCTGATGTCGCTGGTGGTGGCCACGTTGGTGATCAACTGGGCGATGATCAGCTTCTCCCACTTCAAGTTCCGCCAGCACATGAACCGCATCGGCCAGGTGCCGCTGTTCAAGGCGCTGTGGTACCCGTATGGCAACATCATCTGTGTAGCGTTCGTGGTGTTTATCCTGGGCACCATGTTGATGATTCCAGGCATTGACCGCTCGGTGTACGCGATCCCGGTGTGGGTGGCGTTCATGGGCGTTTGTTACTGGGTCAAGAACAGGCGGGCGCAGCAGTCCGTCGCAGTCCAAGCCTTGACGGCGAAGTAAGGCCGTATACTGCGCTAAATGTGGGAGCGGGCTTGTGTGGGAGCTGGCTTGCCTGCGATAGCATCACCGCGGTGTACCTGTTACACCTCGGTGCCTGCATCGCGGGCAAGCCCGACTCCCACACAAGCCCGCTCCCACATTTTTGACCGCGCTCGGCTTGAGGGGGCGTATCTCTAAGCTCTCCTAACAAGGCTCGCGCTTTCCATGCTGGTGATTTCCAACAACGTACACTTGCCCGATGCCGAGATCGAGCTGACCGCCATTCGTGCCCAAGGTGCCGGTGGGCAGAACGTCAATAAAGTGTCGAGTGCGGTGCACCTGCGGTTTGATATTCCGGCCTCGTCGTTGCCAGAGTTCTACAAGGAGCGCCTGCTGGCGTTGCGCGACAGCCGGATCACCAGCGAAGGCGTGCTGGTGCTCAAGGCCCAGCAATATCGCACCCAGGAGCAGAACCGCGCCGATGCGCTGGAGCGCCTGGTGGAGTTGATCCAGAGCGCTACCAAGGTCGAGAAAAAGCGCCGTCCGACCAAGCCTACCCTGGGCTCGAAGAAACGCCGCCTGGAGTCCAAGACCAAGCGCGGCAGCATCAAGGCCGGGCGCGGCAAGGTCGACTTCTAGGCGTCGCGTGTTTCCCGGGCCTTGGGCGCCTGGCGGTACAGGTAGACGCTCAGCAGCAAACCGGCGAAAGCGGCGAGGGCGGCGAACAGGAAGATCGAGGCAAAGCCAAAGCCTGCCGCCACGGCGCCCGCCAGTGGCCCGGTGATGCCCAGGGACAAATCAATAAACAGCGAATAGGCGCCCACCGCCGAGCCACGGCTGGAAGCCGGCACCAGGTTGACCGCCTCTACCCCCAACGCCGGGAACACCAGGGAAAAGCCGAAACCGCTCAACGCCGCACCCGCCAACGCCAGCTGGGCATCCGGCGCCAGCCACAGCAACAGCAGGCCCAGCACTTCCACCGACAGGCAAGCGATGGCGACGCGAAACCCGCCAATGCGGTTGATCAAATTGCCAAACAGCAAACGCGCGCCGATAAAACTGGCACCGAACAGGCTCAAGGCCCACACCGCGTTATCCCAGTGCTGGGTGCTGTAATACAGCGTGATAAAGGTGGCGATGGTGCCAAAGCCGATGGAGCCCAGCGCCAGCGCGCAACCATGGGGCAGCACGCGGCCCAGCACATTCATGAACGGCAAACGGACGCCGGGTACAATCGGCGCGGCTTGTTTTTTCCAGGCCAACAGCACGCCCAGCACGGCCAATAGAATGATGCTGACGCCCATGCTCCACAGCCCCAACTGGCTGACCAGCAGCACCCCCAACGGCGCACCGACCGCCAGCGCGCCGTAGCTGGCGATGCCGTTCCAGGAAATAACCTTGGCCGTGTTCGCCGCGCCGACACGGCCGATACCCCAGCCAATCGCGCCTGAACCCACCAGGCTTTCAGCACTGCCCAGCACCAGCCGACCGATCAGCAGGCAGCCGAGGCTGAAGGCCGGCAGGCTGGAAAACCACGCCGCCAGCAACATGAACACCCCGCTCAAACCGCAGCCCACCAGGCCGATCAGCACGGCGCGCTTGCTGCCCAGGTTGTCGATGATCTTGCCGGCATAGGGTCGGCTCAGCAGGGTTGCCAGGTATTGCACGCTGATCACCAGCCCGGCGATGACAGCGCCATAGCCCAGTTGGCTATGCACATAACCCGGCAATACGGCCAGGGGGATGCCGATATTCAGGTAGCCGATAAAGGTAAACAGCACGATGGAAACGACTTGCAGCGTGACCGCCATGGGGCGCTGGGTATCTGGCATGGGAGAGATCCACTGTCGCAGCAGGTAAAGATAGGCTGCTAATGATACCGGCGCGCAGGCCGGGCAGGGCGGCAAAAATGTAAAACGTCAGATCTAAAGCCGATCAAGCTTGGGCGGGGGCCAGCAATTGGGTGGTCACCAGGGCCGCCAGGGCGTTTTCCTGAGTGCCAAAGCGCTTGAGCAGTGCCGCTTGCTTGTCGGCACTGAGGCGGTTCCAGACTTCGACCATCTGCAAGGCAGCGTCGAGTACAGCGGCGTCCGGCGTGTCGAAAGGGGAAGTGGTCATAGGGACGGTCTCGGATGATTCAGGCAGTGTGGAAAGCGCTCAAAGGTGCGCTTTCCACACGGTCTGGTACGGCGTCAGTCCCGGCTTTCGCGCTCGACTGGTTTTGCTTCTTTGGCCTCAGGCTGCTTGTCGCTGGCCTGCTGCGGTGTTGGCTGCTCAGTTGGGTGCAGGCTTGGGAAGGGGAGATTAGGTATCTCGTGCATCGTGGTCGCTCCTCGCAAGGTCTGTTTTTTCAATCGCAGGTGATTCCGCGCTCTCAAAAAGCCTTGGCAGGATACAGCACCGTAAATGACAAAAAGACTTTTATCTCGACTGTCTCGCCCATTTTTCTCCTAAAAGACTGTAGGAGCGAGCTTGCTCGCGAAAAGCGTCAACGATAACGCAGTGCGTCAGGTAGCCAGCGGTGTCTGTGGGTGCTTCGCGAGCGAGCTCGCTCCTACAAGGGGCAAGTCTTAGAACGGCACCTTGCCCAAGATCATGTCGCGGTACATCACAAAATCCCCCAGCAAGCTGTAGAACGGGTGTTGAAAGGTGGCGGGGCGGTTCTTTTCGAAGAAGAAGTGGCCAATCCAGGCAAAGCTGTAGCCCGCGAGTGGCAAGGCCAGCAGCAGAACCAATGAGCCTCTGCCGATGGCGTACGCCAGAATGCCTATTACCAGGGTGGTGCCGATAAAGTGCAGGCGTCGGCAGGTGCTGTTGCCGTGTTCGCTCAGGTAGTACGGGTAGAACTCGGCAAAACTGTTGAATTTCTTGATGTTTTCCACGGTCACCGGCCCTCTGGTTGTTGTGCCGCCAACGGGTGCGCGGCGGGGAGCTTATTTGAGTCTAGAGTGAACAGTGCTAACAGCCAGTGACAATAGATGCCACTTTAGTATCCTTGGCTTCCTGGCTGCCGTTTGAGCCTGCTTTCAATAAGAAGACGCCATGAGCGAACGAACAACTTCTGCAAGCTGGGCGATGGGCATCGTCAAGGCGCTGGAAATGGATGGCCTGGATTGCAGGGCCTTGTTCAAGCAGTTGGGCCTGGATTATGCGTCCCTCACTGACCCCGATGCGCGCTTCCCGCAAGACGCCATGACCCGCCTGTGGCAGCGTGCGGTCGAGGTGTCGGGCAACCCGGCGATTGGCCTGAACATGGGCAAAGTGGTACGCCCTGCCTCGTTTCATGTTGCCGGTTATGCGTTGATGTCCAGCAACACCCTGGCCGAAGGTTTTATGCGCTTGGTGCGCTACCAGCGCATCATCGCCGAAAGCGCTGACTTGAGTTTCCGACTTTTACCCGAAGGCTATGCGTTGATTCTGACAGTGCATGGCGATCACCTGCCGCCCACCCGTCAAAGCGCCGAAGCCTCGCTGGCCAGCGCTTTGGCCCTGTGCGGCTGGCTTACCGGGCGCACCCTGCAACCGCGCAAAGTGCTGCTGCAAGGCGACCAGCCGACGGACTTGGCGCCCTACCAACACGCCTTCCACGCGCCTTTGCAATTCAATGCACCCTATGACGCGTTGATTTTCGAGCAGGCCGACATGGAGGCGCCGCTGCCCACAGCCAATGAAGCCATGGCGCTGTTGCATGATCGCTTTGCAGGGGAATACCTGGCGCGTTTTTCCGAAAGCCGCGTGACCCACAAGGCGCGTCAGGTGCTGTGCCGCCTGCTGCCCCAGGGCGAACCCAAGCGCGAAGCGGTGGCCCAGACGTTGCACCTGTCCCAGCGCACCTTGCAGCGGCGGCTGCAGGAGGAGGGCACCAGCTTCCAGGCCTTGCTCGATGACACCCGGCGCGAACTGGCCGAGCAGTACCTGGCACAACCCAACATGACCTTGCTGGAAATCGCCTACCTGCTGGGGTTTGCCGACCCGAGTAACTTTTTCCGCGCCTTTCGCCGCTGGTTCGATGCCACGCCCGGCGAATACCGGGCGCGGTTGCAGCAAATGTCGAGCGTCAGTGACGCCAGAACGCCGGAATGCACAACACAAACACGGTGATGATCTCCAGGCGTCCCAGCAACATGCCCAGGGACAGGATCCACTTGGCGGCATCCGGCAGGGTGGCGAAATTGCCGGCCGGGCCGATGGTTTCGCCCAAGCCGGGGCCCACGCCGGATACGGTACTGGCGGCGCCGGTCAACGCGGTCATCCAGTCCACGCCCAGCAGTGACAGGGCCAGGGCGATCATGCAGATGGTGATGGCGAAGAAAAACGAAAACGTCAGAATCGAGCGCACGATCTCTTCATCGAGGCGATGGCCGTTGTACTTCTGCTTGATCACCGCGCGCGGGTGGATCAACTGATTCAAGTTGGCCTTGAGCAGGATGTACGCCACCTGGAAACGGAAGATCTTGATACCGCCCGCGGTGGAGCCCGAGCAGCCGCCGATAAAGCCCAGGTAGAAAAACAGCATCAGTGAGAAGTTGCCCCACAGGCTGTAGTCCCCCAGTGCAAAGCCGGTGGTGGTCACCACCGACGTCACGTTCAGCGCCACGTGGCGCAAGGCATCGAGCCAATGCAGGTTGGTGGTCCACCAGTACCAGGTGCCGAGTACCAGCCAGGTCACCAGCAACAGGCCGAGCAGGCCTTGCACTTGCTGGTCCTTGATCAGCGCCCGACGGTTGCCGCGCAAGGTGGCCACGTACAGGGCGAACGGCAAGCTGCCGAGGATCATCACCACCACCGCGACCCAGTGCACCGCCGGTTGTTTCCAATGGGCCAGGGACTCGTCCGAAGTGGAAAACCCACCGGTGGAGATCGCCGACATGGCATGGTTGATCGCATCGAACACACCCATTCCGGCCCACCAGAAGGCCAGGCTACCGAAGATGGTGATGCCCACATACGCCGCCACGATCAAGCGCGCCACCATATGCGAGCGAGGCATGACCTTTTCCGAGCGGTCCGAAGATTCGGTCTGGAACAGGCGCATGCCACCAATGCGCAGCAGCGGCAGGATCGCCACCGCCATGCCGATAAAGCCGATACCGCCGAGCCAGTGCAGCAGCGAGCGCCACATCAAAATGCCTGGCGACATGCTGTCCAGGCCGCTCAACACGGTGGAGCCGGTGGCGGTGATGCCGGACATGCTTTCAAAGAACGAGTCGGTGTAGCTGATGTGCTGGGTCAGCAAAAAGGGCAGGGCGGCAAAGATGCACACCACTACCCAGCTGCTGACCGTGAGCAGGTACATGTCCCTGGGGCGCAGGTGCACATGTTCGGGGCGGCCAGGGATGACCAGCGCCAACCCGGCGATAAAGGTAATCAGGCTGGCCCACAGGAACGAGGGCAGGTCGCTGGTGCGTTCGAAGATCACCAGGGTCGCCATCGGGATCACCATGGCGACCGCAAGGGTGATCAGGAAGATGCCGATGATGAAACCGATGATACGCAGGGTCGGCAACGCCATGAAGTTCGCTCGGGTGATTGGGCAGAGGCGCCATTCTACCTGCGGTGCAGGTCTTGTAAACCAAGGGCTGCGGTGGCTTGGTGTCTACACAACTTCGCAGCGACGCTGAAGTTGTGGCGAGGGAGCTTGCTCCCGTGACGAACTACCAACCGACGCAGATCTCCCTGACACACCACGATCCAACTGTGGGAGCTGGCTTGCCTGCGATGACGGCCTGCCAGCCGACGCCTATCTACCTGACACCCCCATGATCCAACTGTGGGAGCTGGCTTGCCTGCGATGACGGCCTGCCAGCCGACACTGATCTACCTGACACCCCACGATCCAACTGTGGGAGCGGGCTTGCTCGCGAAGGCGGCCTGGCAGTCAACACAGTTGGACCGGGTACATATCCGTTATTTAGGTAACGGCCACCTAGGGTTCCGCTCTGACAGCGGGTCACTTTTGGAAGGACCCAAAAGTAACCAAAAGGTCCTCGCCCCACCACTCGGCACCTCGCTTAGGCTCGGTGTGCCCGTAATCCGCCAGTGATTTGGGGGGCCGCCGCCACGCGCCATCCATGGCGCGGGGCGGCTAAACCGGCATCCCTGCCGGTTTACCCCCCAAATCCCTGTCGAATTCCGGCCAGCGTGGTTTGACGGGGCGCCTAAGATCAAGATCAAAAGCAGATCAAGATCAAGAGCGGCTCGCTTCGCATCGTGGAGTGTGTGGCCGGGCGCGGTCAACTGTGGCTTGCCTGCGAAGGTATCGACTCGGTGTGCCTGAATCACCGAGTTGTCCGGATCGCAGGCAAGCCAGCTCCCACAGAGATAGGTGCAGCAGTTATTGCGCGCATAAAAAAGGCGACCCGCAGGTCGCCTCTTTCAACTGCGCTTGATCAGAACTCGTGATCAGCACTGTCCGGGTTCAGGTCGCTGATGCCCAGCTTGCCGGCAGCGGCTTCGATCGAGCCGGTCTGCTTGACCAGGGCGGCGATCGAGTCACGTACGATCTGGTTGCCCTTTTCATTGTCGGCGGCGATCAATTGGTCGTAGTGCTCGCCGTTGTTGGCGTGGTCAACCATCACCTGGATCTTCGCTTCGGTTGCCGCCAGGTCAGCCTTGAGGGCCGCGTCGGCTGCCGGGTCGGCCTTGGCCACCAGGGACGACAGGCTGGCGCCGGTCAGCTTGGTGCCGTCAACACGGGTGTATTCGCCCAGGTAGACGTTACGGATGCCCTTGGCGTCGTAGAAGTGCGAGTAATGGGTGTTGTCGCTGAAGCAGTCTTGCTCGTCTTCCGGCGAGTTGGCTTCCAGGGACACTTTCATGCGCTCCCCGGCGAGTTCGCCCAGGGACAGGCTGCCCATGCCGAACAGCATTTTACGCAGGCCGTCGGTGCCAGGTTCCGACTCCAGGGTGGCGCGGTAGTTGTCTTCGACGTTGGGCTTCCAGTTGTCGACCATTTCCTGCAGGTCGCTGACCAGCAGTTGGGTGACCGCACGCAGGTAAGTGCGGCGACGCTCGTTGTGGCCGCCGGTTGCACCGTCACCGGTCATGTAGTCCGACGCCGGGCGGTTGCCCGCGCCTGGGCCGGTGCCGTTGAGGTCCTGGCCCCACAGCAGGAATTCGATGGCGTGGTAGCCGGTGGCGACGTTCGCTTCGGAACCGCCCAGCTCATTGAGGCTGGCGAGTTTTTCCGGGGTGATGTCCTTGACGTCAACCTTGTCTTCGCCCACCTGGATTTCGTTATTGGCGATGATGTTGGCGTTGGCGCCTGGGTTACCCAGTGCGTGCTCGTAAGACTTGTCGACGTAGTCGATCAGGCCTTCGTCCAGGGGCCAGGCGTTAACTTGGCCTTCCCAGTCGTCGATGATGGTGTTGCCGAAGCGGAATACTTCGCTCTGCAGGTAGGGTACGCGCGCGGCGATCCAGGCGGTACGGGCCGCTTTCAGGGTTTCGTCGTTCGGGTTGGCGAGGAAGGTGTCGATTGCGGTCTGCAGGGTTTTTGCGGTGGATTCGGCATCGCTGTACACCGCAAACACCATGTCTGCGTAGTGCGCGACCACGGCCTTGGCGGCCGCTTCGTCGACCTGGCCAGCCGGGGCAGCCGCCGGTGCGGTAGTGCTGGCGGCAGCGGGTGCCTGGGGCGCGGCGGCCTTGTCTTTACCTTCGCCGCAACCGGCGAGAGAAATGGCAATGGCCAGCAGACTGGCGGTGGCCAGGGGCATACGAATCATGGCGAACATCCTGCTTCGGTTGTTGAAAGGGCGCGCGGGGAGCGCAAACGCTGCGACATAATGCGAAAGATTTGCATTTTGTGTAAAGGCTTATACGCGGGAAATATTGAGTATCGAAGTGTAAATTCAAAGACTCACGGCGTTATTGCGCTCGGCCTGCTTCAAATAAGCCGTCAACTCCCGGGCCTGCAGCGGTTTGCTGTAGTGATAACCCTGCCCCTCATGGCACCCCTCGGAGATGACGTAGGCCTCCTGTTCGGCAGTCTCCACCCCTTCGGCAATCACCTGCATGCCCAGGCTTTTGCCCAGTTGGATAATGGCGCGCACGATGGTTGCGTCATCGTCGTCGTCCTGCAGGTCCTGGACGAAGCTCTTGTCGATCTTGATCTTGTCCAGGGGCAGGCTCTTGAGGTAACTCAGGGATGAGTAGCCAGTGCCGAAGTCATCAATGGCGATCAGCGCCCCGGAGCGGCGCAGGCTCAACAGGTGCTGGGCGGCGGTGCTGATGTCTTCCATCAGGCCGGTCTCGGTCACTTCCAGCTCCAGGCTGCGCGGCGGCAGGCGATAGATCTGCATCAGGTTGTTGACCACCCGCGGCAACTCGGTGTGGTGCAGTTGCACGGTGGACAGGTTGACGGCCATGCGCAGCGCCGTGAAGCCCTGGTCATGCCATTCGCGCAATTGCCGGCACGCCTGGTCCAACACCCATTCGCCAATGGGAATGATGGTGCCGTTCTGTTCCGCCAGCGGGATAAACAAGTCCGGCGGTACCAGCCCGTGCTCAGGGTGCTGCCAGCGCAGCAGGGCTTCCACGCCCACCACCTGATGGTCGCGGTAGCTGATTTGCGGTTGGTACACCAGGTGCAACTGCTCACGGCTCAGGGCATCGCGCAGGTCTTTCTCCAGTTCACGGCGCCGGCGCATTTCGCTGTCGACGCTGGCGATATAAAACTGGTAGCGGTTGCGCGAGCGGCTCTTGGCCAGGGTCATGGTCTGCTCGGCTTTTTGCAGCAACTTCTCGGTGCTGTCGCCATCCTCCGGAAACAGCGTGATGCCGATGGTGGCGCGCAGGCGGATCAGGTCATGGTCGAGCGCAAATTCAGCCTCCAGGTCATCGAGAATACTTTGCGCCAGTTCGGCGGCTTCGTAGGGCTGATCGATATCGGCTTGCACCAGGGCGAACTGGTCGCCGCCCAGGCGGGCGAGCGTACCCAGGCGGCCGCTGTGGGCGCGCAGGCGGTCGGCCAGGGCCAGTAGCAGTTTGTCGCCGGCCTGGTAGGTGAACTGCTCGTTGACGCTCTTGAAGTCATCCAGCCCCACGCACAACACCGCGACACGGCGTTGCCGGCGGCCAGCGTCCGTGAGGATCTTGTCCAGTTGCGCCTGCAACTTCTGGCGGTTCGGAAGGCCGGTCAGGAAGTCGTATTGGGCCATGCGCAACAGGCTCGATTCGGCCTCGTGGCGCAGGTGGGTATTGCGCTCGATGGATTCGAGCAATTGGTTGGCGGTGTTTATCCACTGCCCCAGTTCGTTGCGTTCGTGGCCCTTGAGCTGAGGGATCTTGTGCTCGCTGGGGCGGTCCGGGTTGATCGAGGTCAGGTGCTCGATCATCCGCGACAACGGCTTGGTCAGCATCCAGTGATACACCAGGTACAGCACCAGCCCCATGGCCAAGGCGCGCAATACGCCCGAGATAAAGATGATGACCGAGCTGACCAGGAAACTTCGGCCATAGGTGGCGGTGTCAAGGGTGATACTCAGGTCGCCGTAATATTCGCTGTAGGGGCCCTTGCCCACCAACGCAGTGGTAAAGGAGCGTTCCTGGCCAAGAATCAGGTCGGTCAACCAGCGGCTGGGGGACTGCTGTAAAGGGCGGCTTTTTTCCGCCAGCATGGTCTCGTTGGGGTGGCCGATAGAGGCCATGCGCACAGCGTCGTCCTGGAACAGGCCTTCGATCACCTGCATGCCCATCTCGCGATCCAGGCTGTACACGGCCTGGGTCGAGGGGTCGCGAAACATGTCGAGGATGCGCTGGGCATCGCCCGCCACGGCCTGGCGCGTCTTGTAGGCATCAAAAACGATCTGCGCCACGCTCAGCGCCACACCCACGATCAAGGCCGACAGCAGCACAACCCGTAGCAACTTCACCGACAAGCTGTTCTTGAGTTCCAGCTTCAAAGGGGCATTCCTTGTCTCATGCGGGTGGCCGTCAATATGCCATGAGTATTGGCAATCTGGTGATGGCAGTCAAAGGGACATTGGGGCTTGGGATAAATTGAGGGTGTTGCTGAATAAAGGTGCCGCGGCGACAACTTATGGCGGGGCTTTCACAGGCGGGCAAAAGGACAGGATGTCCGCAGCAGGCTTGGCAGGGGGGAAGGCGGAGCAGATCCGCCTTCCGGTTCTACGACTCTCTTAATAATTGCACTTACCCTCTGACTGGTGTGCGTCCCCGGCGACCTTTGCGTCCTTGCCGACCGTGTCTACGAGCTTGTTCGCCAAGTCCAGAGCGCCTTTTGCCACATCCAGGCCCTTGTCGAGAAGGCCCGATACCATCGGGATTGCGCCTGCTGCCATCGAAATAGGGTCCATCGTCATTCTCCACATTCATTCAGGAGGGTTATTCCTCCTGACGGTTGTGTGGTCAATTGTTACGGTTGAGTTCCGGTATCTCTGGGCTGTCTGTCTGGCGCGCATAAAAAAGCCCGGCGATTGCCGGGCTCTTTCTACTGCAAGCGTTACTTAGGCAGTGAAGGCCTTACCTTCGAACTGCTCAGCCACGAACTTCCAGTTGACCAGGTTCCAGAACGCTTCCACATACTTTGGACGCACGTTGCGGTAGTCGATGTAGTAGGCGTGTTCCCAGACGTCGCAGGTCAGCAGCGGGGTGTCGCCGTTGGTCAGCGGGTTGCCGGCGCCGATGGTGCTGGCCAGGGCCAGGGAACCGTCAGCCTTTTTCACCAACCAGCCCCAACCGGAACCGAAGGTGCCGACCGAAGTCTTGGTGAACTCTTCCTTGAACTTGTCGAACGAACCGAACGCAGCGTTGATGGCGTCGCCAAGCGCGCCGGTGGGTTGGCCGCCGGCGTTTGGCGCCAGGCAGTTCCAGTAGAAGGTGTGGTTCCAGACTTGAGCGGCGTTGTTGAAGATGCCGCCCGAGGAAGACTTGACGATCTCTTCCAGGGTCTTGCCTTCGAACTCGGTGCCAGGCACCAGGTTGTTCAGGTTCACGACATAGGTGTTGTGGTGCTTGTCGTGGTGGTATTCCAAGGTTTCCTTGGAGATGTGCGGCTGCAGGGCATCGTGTGCGTAGGGCAGCGGCGGCAATTCGAAAGCCATGATGATTCTCCTAATCAGGTCAGTTGCGGTGAGCGCAAGGCCGATCACGGGCGGCCAAACATGCGCCGGGGAGTTTGTACTCTTTGCGGCGCAGGGGTCCGATCATAGCACCGGGGGTGCGGCATAACCACGCAACAACTGTGTGGGATAGAGGTTCCAGCGCGTTTTGGAATATTGCTCAGGCGCTGATCAGTTGATAGGCCACCGAGAACATCATCGCGGCCACCAGCAGGTCCAGCAGGCGCCAGGTGGCCGGGCGTGCCAGCCAGGGTGCCAGCCATGCCGCACCCAGCGCCAGGGTGGCGAACCACAGAAACGAAGCACTGGCCGCACCGGCTACGTAGGCACCCGGTTCGGTTTGTTGCGCGCCCAGGGAGCCGATCAGCAGGACGGTGTCCAGGTAGACGTGGGGGTTGAGCAAGGTCACCGCCAGGGCGCTCAGCAATACGGCGCGCAATGAGCGCGTCTTGAGGCTGTCGCTTTGGTCCAGGCTCTGTTTCGAGCAGGCCCTGCGCAACGCGCATGCGCCGTACCACAGCAGGAACGCAGCGCCGCCCCAGCGTGCCACCGCCAGCAGTATCGGGCTTTGCGCCAGCACGGTGGCCAACCCGAATACCCCGGCGGCCACAAGCAGTGCGTCGCAGATCACACACAGCGCCGCCACGGGTAAGTGATGTTCGCGGCGCAGGCTTTGCGCGAGTACGAATGCATTTTGGCTGCCGATTGCCATGATCAACCCGAGGGCCACCAGCAAACCGTTCATATAGCTTTGCCACATAGAAGGAGATCCTTGTTGATGCTCAAACGATGCTGGCTATGGTGCGGGTCGGGGCTGTATAAGAAAAACCAATATTGCTGATCGCTCATTAGAGAAACTGATGTTCGACTATAAATTGCTTTCCGCCCTGGCGGCGGTGGTGGAACAAGCCGGCTTTGAGCGCGGTGCCCAAGTGTTGGGGCTATCGCAGTCCGCCATCTCCCAACGCATCAAGCTATTGGAGGCGCGCATCGGCCAGCCGGTGTTGATACGCGCCTCGCCGCCAACGCCCACCGATATCGGCCGGCGCCTGCTCAACCATGTGCAGCAGGTGCGTTTGCTGGAGCGTGACCTGCAAAGCCAGGTGCCGGCCCTGGACGAGGAGGGCATGCCCGAGCGCCTGCGCATTGCCCTGAATGCCGACAGCCTCGCCACCTGGTGGGCCGAGGCGGTCAGCGACTTCTGCGCCGAACAGCATTTGCTGCTGGACCTGGTGGTCGAAGACCAGACCGTGGGCCTCAAACGCATGCGCGCTGGTGAAGTGGCGGCCTGCATTTGCGCCAGCGAGCGCCCCGTGGCCGGTGCCCGCAGCCTGTTGCTGGGCGCCATGCGTTATCGGGCGCTGGCCAGCCCGGCCTTTCTGGCGCGGCATTTTCCTGGGGGCGTGCGGGCCGACCAATTGGCGCGCACGCCTGCGCTGGTGTTCGGCCCGGATGATTTCCTGCAGCACCGCTACCTGGCATCCCTGGGAGTGGACGGTGGTTTCGAACACCATCTATGCCCGTCATCCGAAGGCTTTATCCGCCTGACGGAAGCCGGCCTGGGCTGGGGGCTGGTGCCTGAATTGCAGGTGCGCGACCAGTTGGAAACCGGCGTATTGGTCGAGTTATTGCCAGATAAGCCCATCGATGTGCCGCTGTACTGGCATCATTGGCGCAGTGGCGGACAACTGTTGGGCTTGTTGACCGACCATCTGGCCGATGTGTGTGGTCATTGGTTGGTGCCGTTGGAGTGATGGCGCGCGTCAAGGCAACAGCGATGAAAAACGAAAGAACACGGAGTACTACATGAAAATTCTGGTCACCGGCGCAAGCGGCTTCATCGGCGGGCGCTTTGCGCGCTTCGCCCTTGAACAGGGCCTGGACGTGCGGGTCAACGGGCGGCGCGCCGAGGGTGTGGAACACCTGGTACGGCGTGGTGCCGAGTTTATCCAGGGTGACTTGAATGACGCCGACCTGGTGCGTGACCTGTGCCGCGATGTCGAAGCCGTGGTGCATTGCGCCGGCGCCGTCGGGCTGTGGGGCAAGTATCAGGACTTCCACCAAAACAACGTGCTGGTCACCGAAAACGTCGTCGAAGCCTGCCTGAAACAGCGCGTCGGGCGCCTGGTGCACCTGTCGTCGCCGTCGATCTACTTTGACGGCAGGGACCACCTGGGGCTCACCGAAGAACAAGTGCCCAAGCGTTTCAAGCATCCCTATGCCGCCACCAAGTACCTGGCCGAGCAGAAGGTGTTCGGCGCCCAGGAATTCGGCTTGGAAGTGATAGCCTTGCGCCCACGGTTTGTTACCGGGGCCGGCGATATGAGCATCTTCCCGCGCCTGCTGAAAATGCAGCGCAAGAACCGCCTGGCGATCGTCGGCGACGGCTTGAACAAAGTCGACTTCACCAGCGTGCATAACCTTAACGAGGCGTTGCTCAGCAGTTTACTCGCCACCGGCTCGGCCCTGGGCAAAGCCTACAACATCAGCAACGGCGCACCGGTGCCGATCTGGGATGTGGTGAACTACGTGATGCGGCAAATGGAATTGCCCCAGGTGACCCGTTACCGCTCCTACGGTGTGGCCTACAGCGTGGCAGCCTTGAATGAAGCCTTCTGCGCGATGTGGCCGGGGCGGCCTGAGCCGGCATTGTCGCGCCTGGGCATGCAGGTGATGAACAAAGATTTCACCCTCGACATCAGCCGCGCCAGGCATTATCTCGACTACGAGCCCAAGGTCAGCCTGTGGGCCGCGCTTGACGAGTTCTGCAGCTGGTGGAAAGCCCAGGACCCGGGCCGCCAATAAGCTCATAAGCAGCAACACTTCGGGAACCCAATTCCAGGTTCCGAGTCGATCCATGCGCCGGGAGTGCGGTTTATACTCCTGCCGCTCGGCTTTGCAGCCAGCCATCTCATTGATTCAGGGTAGATTCATGCGTAACGATGCTAAAGACGACTTCGACAACGTTCCCAGCCTGCGGGCCGATCTTGGGGATGACGATGATTTCGTGCCGACCGCCGCGACGTCGGTGCGTTCGCGAACGACGCCCGTGGTCAAGGTCAAGAGCGCCAGCACTGGGCCGTTGTGGGCATTGGTTGGCGCGCTGTTGATCGCCTTCGCGGGCCTGGCCTGGTGGAGCTTCCAGCAGATCTCCCTGATGGGCCAGCAGTTGGTCGCCACCCAGGAGAGTTTTGCCCGCATCAGCGAGGAAGCGGCGGGGCGCCTGCAGGCGATTTCCGGCAAGGTCGTGGCCAGCGAAGCCAATGTGAACAACGGCAGCGAAGCCTTGAAACTGCAGATCAAGCAGCTGGAAGCCCAGTTGCAGGAGCAGGGCAAGCAACAGTTGGGCGTCGCGGGGCAGGCCACCGAACTGGACAGCCGCCTGGCCCAGATGAGTGCCAGCACCACCGAACTGACAGCGGCCAACACCAAGCTGCAAGGCCAGGTGCAGGCCCTTACCGACGCAGTCGCCAGCCTCACGGCAGCGCAGGCCGAGGTCAAGGGCCTGGCCACCGATGTGGCTGCCTTGAAGAAGCAAGGCAACCCAAGCGCGGCCATCGCCCGTCTCGAGCAGGACCTGCTGGTACTCAAGAGCGCCCAGGAAAACCAGCCGGCCAACGTCGACGCACCGACCAACAAGGAATTCGACGTGTTCCGTATCCAGACCACGCGCAATATCACCACCTTGCAGAGCCAGGTGCAGAACTTGAATCAGCGTCTCAATGCGCCGGCTGCGGCCACCCCACTGGGCCAATGACCGAAAATCGCCTTGTGTAGGAGCGAGCTTGCTCGCGAAAAACGTTAACGATCACGCGGGTTTCCTGGATAAGCGCGGCGCTTGTTGGCTTTTCGCGAGCAAGCTCGCTCCTACATTAGGATTAGGGTGTTGATTGTCACCATTTGGTGACATTTGCCATCCCTTTCGTTACTTGCCCATCCCACGCCCTTGTTTAGACTCCGGTCATCCCAAAAAAACAATAAGGGCCACCCATGACTACCCATCCACTGCCTGCCAGCAGTTGGCTGAATGCACCTGCCCATCACGCCTGGCTCGCCGCCGAAGGCCAGCGCTTGCTGGCGTTCGCCAAGGCATCGCGCCTGCCGGACGGTTTCGGCAATCTCGACGATAAAGGCCAGTTGCCGGCCAATGTCCGCGCCGAAACCATGAACACTGCGCGCATGACCCACAGCTTTGCCATGGCCCATGCCATGGGGTTGCCGGGTTATGCCGAGTTGGTGGCGCACGGTGTGGCGGCGCTCAGCGGCCCGCTGCGCGACAGCGAGCACGGTGGCTGGTTCGCCGCGCCCCACGCGGCTGATGGCAACACCGGCAAGGCCGCCTACCTGCACGCCTTCGTGGCCCTCGCGGCCAGCTCTGCCGTAGTGGCCGGCGCGCCGGGTGCACAAACATTGATGAACGACGCCATCCATATCATCGACCAGTTCTTCTGGAGCGAAGAGGAGGGCGTCATGCTCGAATCTTTTGCCCGGGACTGGAGCGGCGTCGAAGCCTATCGTGGCGCCAACAGCAACATGCACGCCACCGAAGCCTTCCTGGCGCTGGCCGATGTCAGCGGTGATACACGCTGGCTGGACCGCGCGCTGCGCATTGTCGAGCGAGTGATCCACACCCATGCCGCCGGCAACCAGTTCATGGTCATCGAGCATTTCGACGCGCAGTGGAAGCCCTTGCTCGGTTACAACCAAGACAACCCCGCCGATGGCTTTCGCCCTTACGGCATTACACCCGGCCATGGTTTTGAATGGGCGCGGTTGCTGCTGCACCTGGAAGCTGCGCGCCTCAAGGCTAAGCTGGCCACGCCAGACTGGCTGGTGAGCGACGCCAAAGACCTGTTCGCCAGTGCCTGCGAGTACGCCTGGGCGGTGGATGGTGCGCCGGGCCTTGTCTACACTTTGGATTGGAACCAGCGCCCGGTGGTACGCGAGCGCCTGCACTGGACCCATGCTGAAGCCAGCGCCGCCGCTCAGGCGCTGCTCAAACGTACCGGCGAACTGCATTACGAAACCTGGTACCGACGCTTCTGGGAATTTTGCGAAACCCACTTCATCGACCGGCTCCAGGGCAGTTGGCACCACGAACTCAGCCCGCACAACCAACCCAGCAGTAAAATCTGGGGCGGCAAACCTGACCTGTACCATGCCTGGCAAGCGGTTGTGCTGCCTGCACTGCCCTTGGCACCCAGTTTGGCCAGCGCATTGGGCAGCGGATGCTATGTCACCAAGTGGTGACATTTGTGCGTCCCTTTGTTACCTGCGCCCTGAAAATCCATGTTTAAACTCCGTGCAGCGCAAGCTCTAGACTTGCATGCATAACAACAAGAAAAGGTACTCAGATGAACGCGATTAATCGCCTCGCCGTCGCTATTTCCATTGCCTCGTTGTTCCCCCTCAGTGCATTTGCCGCCGACTCCAAAGGTACGGTGGAAGTGGTGCATTGGTGGACCTCCGGCGGTGAAAAAGCGGCTGTGGATGTCCTGAAGGCCCAAGTTGAGAAAGACGGCTTCACCTGGAAAGACGGTGCTGTAGCAGGCGGCGGTGGCGCCACTGCCATGACCGTGCTCAAAAGCCGCGCGGTCGCCGGCAACCCACCAGGCGTTGCCCAGATCAAAGGCCCCGACATCCAGGAATGGGCGTCGACTGGCCTGCTCGACACCGACGTGCTCAAAGACGTCGCCAAAGAAGAAAAGTGGGATTCGCTGCTCGACAAGAAAGTCTCCGACACCGTGAAATACGACGGTGACTACGTCGCCGTGCCGGTGAACATCCACCGCGTGAACTGGCTGTGGATCAACCCGGAAGTCTTCAAGAAAGCCGGCATCACCAAGAACCCAACCACCCTCGAAGAATTCTACGCAGCGGGCGACAAGCTCAAGGCTGCAGGCTTCATTGCGCTCGCCCACGGCGGCCAGCCTTGGCAGGACAGCACCGTGTTCGAAGCTGTGGTGCTCTCGGTCATGGGTGCTGATGGTTACAAGAAAGCCCTGGTCGACCTTGATAACGGCGCCCTGACTGGCCCAGAGATGGTCAAGGCCCTCACCGAGCTGAAGAAAGTCGCGACCTACATGGACGTCGACGGCAAGGGCCAGGACTGGAACCTGGAAGCTGGCAAGGTCATCAACGGCAAGGCCGGCATGCAGATCATGGGTGACTGGGCCAAGTCCGAATGGACCGCCGCCAAGAAAGTCGCCGGCAAGGATTATGAGTGCGTAGCGTTCCCGGGCACCGATAAAGCCTTCACCTACAACATCGACTCCCTGGCGGTGTTCAAGCAGAAAGACAAAGGCACTGCTGCGGGCCAGCAGGACATCGCCAAAGTCGTGCTGGGTGAAAACTTCCAGAAGGTGTTCAGCATCAACAAGGGTTCGATCCCTGTGCGTAACGACATGCTGACCAAGATGGAGTCCTACGGTTTTGACTCCTGCGCCCAGACCGCCGCCAAGGACTTTTTGGCCGACGCCAAGACCGGTGGCCTGCAGCCAAGCATGGCCCACAACATGGCCACGACCCTGGCGGTGCAGGGTGCGTTCTTTGATGTCGTGACCAACTTCATCAACGACCCGAAAGCCGACCCGGCCGACACGGCCAAGAAGCTTGGCGCGGCGATCAAATCGGCCAAGTAACACAGCCACTGTAGGAGCGAGCTTGCTCGCGAAAAACTCAAGGTCACCGCGTTCATCCTGTATGCACGCGTTATCGTTGAAGTCCTTCGCGAGCAAGCTCGCTCCTACAGGGTTCGGTTCAGCTGCTAGTCCTTTTTCCCTGTACTGGATTTTCCCATGAGTTCTGTTGCTGTGTTCAGCAAGGCCTCGCCATTCGATGTGCTGCAGCGCTGGCTCCCTAAACTGGTGCTGGCGCCGAGCATGTTCATCGTGCTGGTGGGCTTTTATGGCTACATCCTGTGGACGTTCGTGCTGTCGTTCACCACCTCGACCTTCCTGCCCAGCTACAAATGGGCGGGCCTGGCGCAGTATCAGCGGCTGTTCGACAACGACCGCTGGTGGGTGGCGAGCAAGAACCTGGCCGTGTTCGGCGGCATGTTCATCGGCATCACCCTGGTGATCGGTGTGCTGCTGGCGATTTTCCTCGACCAGAAAATCCGCCGCGAAGGCTTTATCCGCACCATTTACCTGTACCCGATGGCGCTCTCCATGATCGTCACCGGTACCGCCTGGAAATGGCTGCTCAACCCGGGCATGGGCCTGGACAAACTCCTGCGGGACTGGGGCTGGGAAGGCTTTCGTCTCGATTGGCTGATCGACCCGGACCGCGTGGTCTACTGCCTGGTGATCGCCGCTGTGTGGCAAGCCTCCGGCTTTATCATGGCGATGTTCCTCGCTGGCCTGCGCGGCGTTGATCAATCGATCATTCGTGCTGCGCAGATCGACGGCGCAAGCCTGCCGCGTATCTACTGGAGCGTGGTGCTGCCCAGCCTGCGTCCGGTGTTCTTCAGTGCAGTGATGATCCTGGCGCACATTGCGATCAAGAGCTTCGACCTGGTGGCGGCAATGACCGCAGGCGGCCCGGGCTACTCCTCCGACCTGCCGGCGATGTTCATGTACTCGTTCACCTTCAGTCGCGGCCAGATGGGCATGGGCTCGGCCAGTGCAATCCTGATGCTCGGTGCGATCCTCGCGATCATCGTGCCGTACCTGTATTCCGAGCTGAGGACCAAGCGCAATGACTAGTCTCGCCGCCAAACCTGCCATCAGCCTGAGCCGCATCGCGATCTACGCGGTGCTGATCCTGGCGGTGCTGCTGTACCTGGTGCCGCTGGTGGTGATGTTGCTCACCAGCTTCAAGACCCCGGAAGACATCAGCACCGGTAACCTGCTGAGCTGGCCCACCGTGGTCAGCGGCATCGGCTGGGTCAAGGCCTGGGCCACTGTGGATGGCTACTTCTGGAACTCGATCAAGATCACCGTTCCTGCTGTGCTGATCTCTACCGCCATTGGCGCCTTGAACGGCTACGTGCTGTCGTTCTGGCGCTTTCGCGGTTCGCAGTTGTTCTTCGGCCTGCTGCTGTTCGGCTGCTTCCTGCCGTTCCAGACCGTGCTGCTGCCCGCGTCGTTCACCCTCGGCAAGATGGGCCTGGCCAGCACCACCACCGGCCTGGTGTTTATCCACGTGGTCTACGGCCTGGCGTTCACCACGCTGTTCTTCCGTAACTACTACGTGAGCATCCCGGATGCGCTGATCAAGGCCGCACGCCTGGACGGAGCGGGGTTCTTCACCATCTTCCGCCGGATCATCCTGCCGATGTCGACGCCGATCATCATGGTCTGCCTGATCTGGCAGTTCACCCAGATCTGGAACGACTTCCTGTTCGGTGTGGTGTTCTCCAGCGGCGACTCCCAGCCCATCACGGTGGCGCTGAACAACCTGGTCAACACCAGCACCGGGGCCAAGGAATATAACGTGGATATGGCGGCGGCGATGATCGCCGGGCTGCCGACCCTGCTGGTCTATGTGATCGCAGGCAAGTATTTCGTGCGCGGCCTCACGGCCGGCGCGGTCAAGGGGTAATCATGGCTACGCTTGAACTTCGCAATGTAAACAAGACCTATGGCGCCGGCCTGCCCGACACCTTGAAGAACATCGAACTGTCGATCAAGGAAGGCGAGTTCCTCATCCTGGTCGGCCCGTCGGGTTGTGGTAAATCCACGCTGATGAACTGCATCGCCGGCCTTGAGACCATCACTGGCGGCGCGATCATGATCGGTGATCAAGACGTGAGCGGCATGAGCCCCAAGGACCGTGACATCGCCATGGTGTTCCAGTCCTACGCGTTGTACCCAACCATGAGCGTGCGCGAGAACATCGAGTTCGGCCTCAAGATCCGCAAGATGCCCCAAGCCGACATCGACGCTGAAGTGGCGCGCGTGGCCAAGCTGCTGCAAATCGAGCACTTGCTCAACCGCAAGCCGGGCCAGTTGTCCGGTGGCCAGCAACAGCGTGTGGCCATGGGCCGTGCCTTGGCGCGTCGGCCGAAGATCTACCTGTTCGACGAACCACTGTCCAACCTTGACGCCAAGCTGCGCGTCGAGATGCGTACCGAAATGAAGCTGATGCACCAGCGTCTTAAAACCACCACCGTCTACGTGACCCACGACCAGATCGAAGCGATGACCCTGGGCGACAAAGTGGCGGTGATGAAGGACGGAATCATCCAGCAATTCGGCACGCCGAAGGAAATTTACAACGACCCTGCCAACCTGTTTGTGGCAAGCTTTATCGGTTCACCACCGATGAACTTCGTTCCCATGCGCCTAAAACGCCAGAACGGTGATTTGGTGGCGGTGCTCGACAGCGGCCAGGCCCGTTGCGAGTTGGCGCTGGGCATGAATGACGCCGGGCTGGAAGACCGCGATGTGATCCTGGGCCTGCGCCCGGAGCAGATCGTGCTGGCAGCGGGCGAGGGTAATGGCTCGTCGAGCATTCGTGCCGAAGTGCAGGTAACCGAGCCGACCGGCCCGGACACCCTGGTGTTTGTGCAGCTCAACGACACCAAGGTCTGCTGCCGTTTGGCGCCGGACGTGGCACCGCAAGTGGGCGAGACCCTGACCTTGCAGTTCGACCCGGCCAAGGTATTGCTGTTTGACGCCAAGACCGGTGAGCGATTGGGCACAGCGGCTTCATTGCCGGCACAGGGGCATGCCGACAATGTGACCCAGTTCAAGGGCCGTTAAGCAAGATAAGTGATTGTTTTAGTTAAAAAATGTAACCCGCGTTAGATAAAAACAGTTTAATAACAATAAAGACGAGGATGTAGGGATGAAAAAGCAACACAACAACACCCGGCTGATCTGCCAACTGTCAGCGGCAGCAGCCCTTGTATTGTCCGCCAATGCGATGGCGGCCGATGCATTCAGCGCCGATTCCAAGTGGATGACCGGCGATTGGGGCGGCGAGCGTACCAAGCTGATCGAGCAAGGTATCGACATCAAGGCCGACTACGTGGGCGAGATGGGCTACAACGCCCACGGCGGCTACAACGACGACAAGACCGGTCGTTACTCCGACCAGTTCGGTCTGGGCGTGGCACTGGACCTGCAAAAACTGTGGGGCTGGGATAACACCCAGGCCAAGATCCAGTTGACCAACCGGAATGGCCAGAACATCTCCAATGACCGCATTGGCGACCCGCGTGCCGGCACCTTGAGCTCCTCGCAAGAAGTGTATGGCCGTGGCCACATGGTGCGTCTGACCCAGTTCTGGATTCAGCACCAGATGTTCGACAACAAGTTGGACGTGAAGCTCGGTTACTTCGGTGAAGGCGAAGACTTCAACACCTTCCCTTGCGACTTCCAGAACCTGTCGTTCTGCGGCTCCCAGGTCGGTAACTACGTCAATACCTGGTACAACTGGCCGGTCGCCCAGGCCGCTATCCGCGTGAAGTACAACATCACGCCTGAGCTGTATGCGCAGATCGGTGCCTACAACCAGAACCCGTCGCAGTTGGAGCATGGCAACGGCTTCAAACTCAGCGGTAGCGGTACCAAGGGCACCGTGATCCCGGTGGAATTGGTCTGGTCGCCGAAGGTTAATAACCTGCCGGGCGAATACCGTGTGGGCTTCTATAAAAGTGCGGCCGATGCTCCGGATGTACGTGAAGACGTCAACGGTAACGATGCGGTCCTCAGCGGCGCCGACTTCCGTACCCGCAGCAGCAAGA
The DNA here is from genome assembly GCF_002591235.1 of Pseudomonas sp. FDAARGOS_380. Lineage (NCBI taxonomy): Bacteria > Pseudomonadati > Pseudomonadota > Gammaproteobacteria > Pseudomonadales > Pseudomonadaceae > Pseudomonas > Pseudomonas sp. FDAARGOS_380. The sequence goes on from NZ_CP023969.1 coordinate 3,383,339, forward strand.
AAGGTTACTGGTTCGTTGCGCAACAGCAACTCACCACCCATAACGGCGACGCTTCCCGTGGTCTGAACATCGCTGCCAACGCGACGTTCCACGACAAGGAAACCAACCTAGTCGACAACTACCAGTCGTTGATGCTGGTGTACAAAGGCCCATTCGACGCGCGTCCAAAAGATGACGTCGGCATTGGCGTCGCTCGCCTGCATGTCAACAATGATGTGAAGAAGAACTCTGAGCTGCTCAACGACGCCAGGGGCGTGAGCGACTACGACAATCCGCTGTACACGCCGATTCGTGAGACTGAATACAACGTCGAACTCAACTACGGTTTCCACGTCACCAACTGGCTGACTGTGCGTCCGAACCTGCAGTACGTTGTTCAGCCTGGCGGCGTGGATAAAGTCGACAACGCGCTGGTCGCGGGCCTGAAAATTCAGTCTACGTTCTAACGCTGTTGCGATAAGCTCCTCTCTCTGTGCGCATTTGCGGGTAGCCATGGCTATCCGCTTTTTTTTGCGTGGCACTGTGATATTCGGGACCTGGGCACATGCACGAGCAACCGCTGCAACGCTTTTTCAAATCCCTGCGCGAGCGTCCGGTGTTCGCTTGGGAGCGCTTTCAGATGCGTGATGTGTTGGTAATCGACCATCCGCTGTGCCAGGCGGTGTTCAGTCGCCAGGGTGCGCAACTGTTGCATTTTCAGCCCACCGGCCAGAAGCCCTGGCTGTGGTGCGCAGCCAAGTGGCCGCAGGTCGGCGCCATTCGTGGCGGCGTGCCGGTGTGCTGGCCGTGGTATGGCCGCCACCCCAGCGAAAACGCCTGGCCTTCCCACGGTTGGGCCCGCTTGATCGACTGGAAACTGCTCGACAGCAGCACTGATGACGACGGCGTGCGCCTGCACTGGCAATTGCAACTGTGCGACTGGCAGGTGGACTTGCACGCGCACCTGGGCGACACCTTGGAACTGCGCCTGAGTACCGAGCATCACGACGAGCTGCCGTGCCAGTTGAGCCATGCATTGCACGCTTACTGGCGTATTGGTCACGTTGATGAGGTAGCGCTGTCTGGGCTCGAAGGGGCGCAAGGTTATGACCAGCTCAATCGCCAGGTTTGCCAGCAGGAAGGTGAATTGCGGGTCGATGGTGGATGCCAGCGGGTGTTCCAGCATGAGGGTGAATTGCAGCTCAAGGACCACGCCTGGCAGCGCGAACTGTGCATCGACACGGGCGATACTGCCGACACCGTGGTGTGGCACCCGGGGAGCCGGCCGTTATTGGGTGTGAGCTTTAACGAAGCGTCGGGGTTTGTGTGCGTGGAGGCGGCGATGGCGGCGGCGAGCCTGGCGCCGGGGGAGAGGGCGCATTTGAGTTTGCAGGCGCGGGCGGCAGTTTAGTGGTGTAGCTGATGGCCCCTTCGCGAGCAAGCCCGCTCCCACATTAGACCGAGTTCCACTTATGGAATGCAGTCGAGTGTGGGAGCGGGCTTGCTCGCGAAGAGGCCGGAACGGCTGGCATAGAGCCCGACTATTTAGTTGAACTCATCCCCCACCGGATACCGGCTGTCATTCAAGCTCTCTTTGATCTTGCGCAAATGCGGCTGGAAATCCACCCCACGACGCAAGGTCATACCGGTCGCCAGCACATCCAGCACCGTCAATTGGATAATCCGAGAAGTCATCGGCATGTAGATATCGGTGTCTTCCGGCAACGGGATGTTCAGGCTCACCGTACTGGCCTTGGCCAGCGGCGAGTTCTCGGCGGTCACGCCCAACACTGATGCACCGTTTTCCCGAGCGATACGCGCCACTTCCACCAGCTCGCGGGTACGGCCAGTGTAGGAAATGATCACGAACAACTCACCGGTGTGCGCCACCGAGGCGATCATGCGTTGCATCAGCACGTCGGCGTGGGCGGTCACTGCCAGGTTGAAGCGGAAGAACTTGTGCAGCGCGTCCATGGCCACGGGGGCTGAAGCGCCCAGGCCAAAGAAGTGGATCTGCCGTGCCTGGATCAACAAGTCCACGGCCTTGCTGATCAGCGCGGGGTCCAGGGCCTGGCAGGCACTGTCCAGGGAGGCAATGGCGCTGCCAAAGATCTTCTGGGTGTAGGCCTCGGGGTTATCATCGGCTTCCACGGCGCGGCTGACATACGCGGCGCCACTGGCCAGGCTTTGCGCCAACTGCAATTTAAGTTCAGGGTAACCGCTGACACCGAACGAACGGCAGAAACGGTTGACCGTCGGTTCACTGACCGAGGCGGCCTGGGCGAGTGCGGCGATCGAGAAGCGTGTGGCCTGCTGCGGGTTGAGCAGGATCACTTCAGCGACTTTGCGCTCGGCCTTGTTCAATTCTTCGAGGCGGTTCCGGATCTGTTCCAGAAGATTTCGCACGCGGTCCATTCAGTCTTTCCTTCGGGCGACGATGCAAATAAAAAGGCGGTAACCAATCGATGAGTGGCTTTTCGCGGTGGCCTATCCTACTGAGGGTAGCTGAACACCACCACTCGCAATGCGTATTTCCGGAAAATGTTGTGGTTATTACTACATTTTTCCTTGAGTGATGCCTTGAAAAAAGGTATTTGTAGCTTAACTTGATAAAAGAACAAACATCATGCCTTCGATAACCGTGGAACCCTGCACCTTTGCCCTGTTTGGCGCCTTGGGTGATCTGGCGCTGCGCAAGTTATTTCCTGCCCTTTACCAACTCGATGGCGCCGGGTTGCTGCACGACGACACACGCATCCTGGCCCTGGCCCGTGAAGCCGGCTCCGAGCAGCAACACCTGGCCCATATCGAAAAAGAATTGCGTAAGTACGTCGGCAAGGAACTCGACGAAGCCGTGGCCCAGCGTTTCCTCGCGCGCCTTTCGTATGTGCATGTCGACTTCATGAAGGCCGACGACTACGTTGCCCTCGCCGAAAAGGTCGGCAGCGAGCAACGCCTGATTGCCTACTTCGCCACCCCGGCGGCGGTGTACGGCGCGATCTGCGAAAACCTGTCCAAGGTCGGCCTGGCGGAAAATACCCGCGTGGTGCTGGAAAAACCCATCGGTTCTGACCTGGAGTCGTCGCGCAAAGTCAATGACGCCGTGGCGCAGTTTTTCCCGGAAAACCGCACCTATCGCATCGACCACTACCTGGGCAAAGAGACGGTGCAGAACCTGATCGCCCTGCGTTTCGCCAACAGCCTGTTCGAAACCCAGTGGAACCAGAACTACATTTCCCACGTGGAAATCACCGTGGCCGAGCAGGTTGGCATCGAAGGCCGTTGGGGCTATTTCGACAAGGCCGGCCAGCTGCGCGATATGATCCAGAACCACCTGTTGCAACTGCTTTGCCTGATTGCCATGGACCCGCCGGCCGACCTATCCGCCGACAGCATCCGCGACGAGAAGGTCAAGGTGCTCAAGGCCCTGGCGCCGATCAGTCCCGAGGGCCTGACTACCCAAGTGGTGCGCGGCCAGTACATCGCCGGCTACAGCGCCGGTAAAGCCGTGCCGGGTTACCTGGAAGAAGACAACTCCAACACCCAGAGCGACACCGAGACGTTCGTTGCCCTGCGTGCCGATATCCGTAACTGGCGCTGGGCCGGCGTGCCGTTCTACCTGCGTACCGGCAAGCGCATGCCGCAAAAGCTGTCGCAGATTGTCATCCACTTCAAGGAACCGTCCCACTACATCTTCGCCCCCGAGCAGCGCCTGCAGATCAGCAACAAGCTGATCATCCGCCTGCAGCCGGACGAAGGTATTTCCTTGCGCGTGATGACCAAGGAGCAGGGCCTGGACAAAGGCATGCAACTGCGCAGCGGGCCACTGCAACTGAATTTTTCCGACACCTATCGCAGCGCACGCATCCCCGATGCCTACGAGCGATTGTTGCTGGAAGTGATGCGCGGCAATCAGAACCTGTTTGTTCGCAAAGATGAAATCGAAGCCGCGTGGAAGTGGTGTGACCAGTTGATCGCCGGGTGGAAAAAATCCGGTGATGCGCCCAAGCCGTATGCGGCGGGGTCCTGGGGGCCGATGAGCTCCATTGCACTGATCACGCGGGATGGGAGGTCGTGGTATGGCGATATCTGAATTGAAACTGCCTCAGGGCGTCACTGCCCATGAGTACCGTACGCCTGCGCTGCTGGCCGATGGCCTGGCCAATGACGTGGCCGAGCAACTGCGCGGGGCCATCAGTGCCCGTGGCGAGGCGACGTTGGTGGTGTCCGGTGGCCGCAGCCCCGTGGCGTTTTTCCAGAACCTGGCCAAGCAGGGCCTGGACTGGTCCAAGGTCACCATCACCCTGGCCGATGAACGCTGGGTGCCGGTCGAACACGCCGACAGCAATGCTGGCCTGTTGAAGCAACACTTGCTGCAAGGCCCGGCGGCCAAGGCGAAGTTCATGAGCCTGTACAGCCCTGCCGCCAACCTAGAAGACGCTGCCGAGCAGGCCGATCGCCTGCTGGGCGAGTTGCCAGCCATTGATGTGCTGGTGCTGGGCATGGGCGATGACGGCCACACCGCATCGCTGTTCCCCAACAGCCCCAACCTGAGTGAAGCGCTGAAGGCCGACGGTACCCGCCGTTGCTGGCCGATGCTGGCGCCCACTGTGCCGCACCAGCGCCTGACCATGAGTCGTGCGTTGCTGGCCACGGCCGACTACACCGTGCTGTCGATTTCCGGCAGTTCGAAATTGACGACCTTGAGCGCCGCCTTGGCCAGCGACGATGTTGCTGCCATGCCGATTCGCGCGTTTTTGCAACCTACTCTAGAGATTTACTGGTGCCCATGAGCCAAGGATCAGCCGCTATGAAAAGCCCTCAACCGACCGTGTCCATGGCGGATAAAGTTGCCTTGATCGACAGCCTCTGCGCCAAGGCGCGGATCCTGCCGGTGATCACCATTGCCCGCGAGCAGGACATCCTGCCGTTGGCCGACGCCCTGGCAGCCGGCGGTTTGACCGCGTTGGAAGTGACCCTGCGTTCCGAGTTCGGCCTTAAAGCCATTCAGGTCTTGCGCGAGCAACGTCCTGAGCTGTGCACCGGTGCCGGTACCGTGCTCGACCGTCACATGCTCGAAGCGGCAGAAGTGGCAGGCTCGCAATTTATCGTCACCCCCGGTATCACCCGTGACTTGCTGGAAGCCTCGGTGCACAGCCCGATCCCGCTGCTGCCGGGCATCAGCAACGCCTCCGGCATCATGGAAGGCTACGGCCTGGGTTATCGCCGCTTCAAACTGTTCCCGGCTGAAGTCAGCGGTGGCGTTGCCGCCATTAAGGCCCTTGGCGGCCCGTTCGGCGAAGTGAAATTCTGCCCGACTGGCGGTGTTGGCCCGGCCAATATCAAGAGCTACATGGCGTTGAAAAACGTGATGTGCGTGGGCGGGAGCTGGATGCTGGATCCGGAGTGGGTCAAGAACGGCGACTGGGCACGTATCCAGGAAGTCACTGCCCAGGCGCTGGCGCTGCTTGACTGATTTATAGAATCGTTGTTGCTGTGCTTAACGGCATTTTTGCGGCGCACTTGGTCGGTGTGCCGCTTTTTTTTGCCTGATGAAAACCCAAAACCACCCTGGATCCAAATGTGGGAGCGGGCTTGCTCGCGAATGCGGCGGGTCAGTCAACGCATCTAGTGACTGGTATCGCGCTTTCGCGAGCAAGCCAGCTCCCACAGTTTTAATCGGTGTTTAGTTGGGTGATCGCGTGGACCAGCGCATTGATGTCCGCCGCCGACGTCACCAGCCCCGGCGTCACCCGGATACAGGTGCCAAACGCCGCGCCCGTGCGCGTAGTGGTGAACAGACCATGCTCCTTGAGCAACCGGTCCACCATCACTTGCTGATCCCGTCCGATGAACTTGAAGGCCGTAATGCCGCAGTACAGTCGCGGATCATCCGGAGTCAGCACTTCAATCCCCGCCAACGGCCGCACCTGGTTCACCCACAGGTTGCGCAGGTAATTGACGCGTGCGCCCTTAGCGGCGGCGCCACCCAATTGTCGATGCTCTTCAAACACCAGGGGTAAGGTCATCAGCGCCGGAAAGTTCGGCGTGCTGTAGGACGTACGCGCTCGCACATCGGTGGCTGGGTAGTGAAACTCGCCCATGTCCGGGTCGATATCCGCCAGGCGCTCGGGTGCGATGTACAAAAAGCCCAGGGTCAGCGGTGCACCGATCCATTTGTGCAGGTTGAAGCCTGCGAACTGAATGCCCAGTTCGGCCAGGTTGAATTCGACCTGGCCCAAGGCGTGAGCGCCGTCGAGGATCACGTCGATTGCGCGTTCGCGCGCGGCCTTGGCAATGGCCGCAACCGGCATGACCAGGCCGGTGCGATGGGTTACATGGGTCAAGGCCATGAGCTTCAGGCGCGGGTACTGTGCGAAGGCGTCGTGGTAAGTCTGCACCAGGCTGTCGAAAGTGGCCGGGTGGGTGTGGGCCACCTCTATCACTTCCACGCCGCGATTCGCTGCCAACCAGCGCATGGCGCCTTTGACCGTGTCGTACTCCAGATCGCTGATCAGCACCTGGTCGCCCGGTTGCAGGCGGTTGTAGTTGCGGATCAGCGACTGCAAGGCTTCGGTGGCGTTACGGGTGAAAGCGACCGACTCCGGGTCGACATCAATCAACCCGGCCAACTGGCGCCGTATCTCGTTGTTTTCACCCTGCTCAAAGCGCTGGCGCACATGCACCGCGTTGCTGCGGTTGATAAAGCTGATGTGCTCAAGGTATTGGGCCTGCACCGCGCGGCTCATGCGCCCGAAGTAGCCGTTTTCCAGGTTGATCGGGCCGGGCTCACACTCATAGCGCTGAGCGATGGCCTGCCAGTACGCTTCGTTATCGGCATTCCTTGGCATGGTGAATCTCTTTAGTGGCGGGGGGCGGGTTTACCGTGTTTGGCGCGCAGTGGTTCGAGCAATTCGGACAGGCCGTTGTGGTCGATTTCCTGCATCAAGGCCAGCAAACCGCCCAGTTCCCCGTGGGGGAAACCTTCACGGGCGAACCAATTAAGGTAGGGCCCAGGCAGGTCGGCAATGATCCGGTCTTTGTATTTGCCGAAAGGCATTTGGCGGGTGATGAGCAGTTCGAGTTTTTCGGGATTCATGAGCGTCGCAGGGTTGAGGCCAGGCTTTCGAAAATACAGGCATTCTGCATGAAGGCCAAATGACAGATCATGCAAATAACCAAGATACAGATGGTTCAATAATTCGTAACTTGTTGAAATTAAACATAAAAATAATTTTTGAAAACCTGGCACGGGCGCTGCAATAACCAACGCAACCTTCTAACCCGTACAAGGAATTGAAAAATGACTGATATCAACAAAGAATCGATCTCCGTACTCAACGACCTGATCGAGACCAGCATCGACGGCCAAAAGGGTTTCAAGGAATGCGCTGAAGACATCAAGCATCCAGAACTCAAGGCACTGTTTGCCAAGCGTTCCGCTGATTGCGGTACCGCTGCCGAAGAGCTGAAAACGGCTGTGCGTGCCCTGGGCGGCGATCCAGAGAAGTCTGGCAGTGTTGCCGGCGCCCTGCACCGTGGGTGGGTCGACGTGAAGTCGATGGTCACCGGCAAGGATGAAGAGGCGGTATTGAACGAAGCCGAGCGCGGTGAAGACCACGCACTGAAGGCTTACGAGGAAGCCATCGAGAAGATCAACAAGCACAACCTGGTGGGCATTCGTGACTTGGTTGAGCGTCAGTACCACGGTGTACAGCGCAACCACGACCAGGTAAAAGCCCTGCGTAACCAGGCTCGCGCTCAGTCGTAAGCCATACGCTGGACCTAGTGTGGGAGCGGGCTTGCTCGCGAAAGCGGTGGATCAGTTACTGTTGTATTGACTGACACACCGCATTCGCGAGCAAGCCCGCTCCCACATTTGTTTTATACAGCGGCTGGATCAGCCGATGCTGATCGGCGGCAATTCGGTCAAGGTCACGACTTGCTGCTTACGCGGCGCCAGAATCTCTGCCTCGCCATCTACCACCAACTCATCGCGCTGGTTGAACACCCGAGTGGCAATGCGCACGCGAAACTTCGGCAGTTTCTCGAGGATTTCCAAGCGCACGGTCAGGGTGTCGCCGATCTTCACCGGCTTCTGAAAGGTCATCTGCTGGCCGATGTAAATCGTGCCCGGCCCAGGCAGCTCGCAGGCCACCGCAGCGCTGATCAGCGCACCGCTGAACATGCCATGGGCGATGCGCTCCTTGAACATGGTCGCCTTGGCGTATTCGGCGTCCAGGTGCACCGGGTTGTGGTCACCCGACATGGCGGCGAACAGCTGGATATCGCGCTCTTCGACGGTTTTGCTGAAGCTGGCAGTCTGGCCCACTTCAAGCGCTTCGTACGGGGTGTTGGTTACCTGGGTCATCTCAAGGTGCATCCTGTGGCTTAACGGTAATTAATCGGCTGATTTTAAAGCAAAAACTATTCGCAGCGGGCGGGCCTGCGCAACGCCAGCGCCTGGTCGAGCCAGGCCAGCAGGTCGGCGGTGACTTCATCCCGGTTGGTTTCGTTGAACACTTCATGGCGCGCCTGCGGGTAGAGCGTCAATTGTACGTGCTGGCAGCCAGCTTCACGCAGGGCGTGGGCCAGGTTCTTGAGACGCTTGCCTTCACTCACCGGATCACAATCGCCGCCCATCACCAGGATCGGCAGGCCGGGGTCGATCTGCGCCAGGTTGGAGACTTTGCTGATCTGCTGCAAGCCGCCCAACAGGTCGATCCACAGTTGATTGGTGCAACGAAAGCCACAGAGTGGGTCGTTGATGTAGTTGTCCACTTCAACCGGGTCGCGGCTGAGCCAGTCAAAGGCGGTGCGATTGGGTTTGAAGGCTTTGTTGAATGAGCCGAACGACAGGAAGTCGATCAACGCACTGCGCCCTCGCAGGCCTTGGCGCGCTCGCTCGATGCGCGCAATGATCTGCGCTGCACGGTAGAGGGCCACCGGTTGGAAATTCGAGCCGCTGAGTATTGCGCCATGCAAGCTGGCGCTGTGATGCAGCAAGTACGCCTGGGAGATATAGCTGCCCATACTGTGGCCCAGCAAGATGATCGGCAGCCCTGGATGCTGTTGGCCAATGTGCTGATTAAGGCTGGCCAGATCGCCCACTACTTTGTTCCAGCCATCCGTTTCAGCATATAGCCCAACGGTGCCGGCCTCTGCAGTGCGGCCATGCCCACGCTGGTCCAGCGCATACACACCCAGGCCTGCTGCACACAATGCCTGCGCCAGGCGCGCATAGCGGCCGCCATGCTCGGCCATTCCATGAGAGATCATCACCACGGCCCTGGGCGGGATGTCGGGTATCCATTGATTGACGTACAGACGGGTGTGGTCGTTCGCGGTCAGCCAGAAGGTGCTGTGGTTCATGGCGGCTTCCTTTGCTCAGGGTGGTTGCATTGTATAGCTCATCCGCCGCTGGGCGGGGTATCTGCCTACGCCTTAGGTGCAAGATTCATACAATCAATGACACAGTTCAGCGTCTTGCCTGTTTGGCCATAGCTGCTAACTTCCCCAAAGCTCCGCTTCTTATTGCTGCACATCTGCATGGCAGCGGCCGGACACACTCAGGTATAGAGGACAAGAATAATGCAACCTGATTTCTGGAATGACAAACGCGCGGCGGGCGTCCCCAATGCCATCGACCTCAGCACCTACAAGTCGGTGATCGAGGTGTTCGAGCGTTCCTGCAAGACCTTCGCCGACCGTCCGGCATTCAGCAGCATGGGCATTACCCTCACCTACGCCGAGCTTGAACGCCAGAGTGCGGCGTTTGCCGGTTACCTGCAGCAGCACACCGACCTCAAGCCCGGCGAGCGCATCGCGGTGCAGTTGCCCAACGTACTGCATTACCCGGTGGCGGTGTTCGGCGCACTGCGCGCCGGGCTGATCGTGGTCAACACTAACCCGCTGTATACCCCGCGCGAGATGCGCCACCAGTTCAAGGACGCCGGTGTGCGCGCGCTGGTCTACCTCAACCTGTTCGGTTCGCGGGTACAGGAGGTGTGCACCGACACCGAGATCGACTACCTGATCGAAGCCAGGATGGGCGATTTCATGCCTGCCGCCAAAGGCTGGCTGGTCAACACCGTGGTCGACAAAGTCAAGAAGATGGTTCCGGCCTACCACCTGCCGCGGGCAGTGTCGTTCAAGCGCGCCCTGCGCATGGGCGCGGGCCTTGGGGTGACGCGTCATCCGGTGACCCTGGACGACGTCGCCGTGCTGCAATACACCGGCGGCACCACCGGCCTGGCCAAAGGCGCGATGCTCACCCACGGCAACCTGGTGGCGAATATGCAGCAGGTGCGGGCGTGCATGTCGCAACTGGGCGACGACGGCCATCCGCTGATCAAGGAAGGGCAGGAGGTGATGATTGCACCGCTGCCGCTGTACCACATCTATGCATTCACGGCCAATTGCATGTGCATGATGGTCTCCGGCAACCACAACGTGCTGATCACCAACCCACGGGACATCGGCGGGTTTATCAAGGAGCTCAAGCAGTGGCAGTTCTCCGGCCTGTTGGGGCTGAACACACTGTTTGTGGCGCTGATGGACCACCCGGATTTCAAGACCCTGGATTTCTCCCACCTGAAGATCACCAACTCCGGCGGCACTGCCCTGGTCAAGGCCACGGCGGAACGCTGGAAGGCATTGACCGGCTGCGCCATCGGCGAAGGCTATGGCCTTACCGAAACCTCGCCGGTGGCCAGCACCAACCCCTACGGCGGCCTGTCGCGCCTGGGCACCGTGGGCATCCCGGTACCGGGTACGGCGATGAAAGTCGTGGATGACCTGGGCCAAGAACTGCCGTTGGGCGAGCGTGGCGAGTTGTGCATTCAGGGCCCGCAAGTGATGAAGGGCTACTGGCAGCAACCGGCCGCCACCGCCGAAACCCTGGACGCCGATGGCTGGTTGAAGACCGGTGACATTGCGGTGATCGACACCGATGGCTACATCAGCATTGTGGATCGCAAGAAGGATCTGATCATCGTCTCGGGTTTCAACGTGTACCCCAACGAAATCGAAGACGTGATCATGGCCCACCCGGCCGTGGCCAACTGCGCCGTGATCGGCGTGCCGGACGAGCGCACAGGGGAGGCGGTGAAGCTGTTCGTGGTGGCACGGGCCCAGGGGGTGAGCCTTGAGGAACTGAAGGCGTACTGCAAGGCCAACTTCACCGGGTACAAGGTGCCCAAGCATATTGTGTTGAGGGAGTCGTTGCCGATGACACCGGTGGGGAAAATTCTGCGCCGGGAGCTGCGCGACATCGCTTGAATTGAAACCGGGTGCAAAAAATGTGGGAGCTGGCTTGCCTGCGAAGGCGGCCTAACAGTTAACACAGTTGGACCGGGTACATATCCGTTATTTAGGTAACGGCCACTTAGGGTTCCGCCCTGACGGCGGGTCACTTTGGAAAAGCCCCAAAGTAACCAAAGGGCTCTTGCCCCACCACTCGGCACCTCGCTTAGGCTCGGTGTGCCCGTAATCCGCCAGTGATTTGGGGGGCCGCCGCCACGCGCCATCCATGGCGCGGGGCGGCTAAACCGGCATCCCTGCCGGTTTACCCCCCAAATCCCTGTCGAATTCCGGCCAGCGTGGTTTGACGGGGCGCCTGAGATCAAGATCACAAGCAGATCAAGATCAAGAGCGGCTCGCTTCGCATCGTGGTTACCGTTGGCTGCTACAGCCTACATAGTTATGTAGATACCTATGCTGCGATAGCAGTGTTTCAGTCACGTGTTGAATTGACTGAGCCACCGCTATCGCAGGCAAGCCAGCTCCCACATCGTCATTCTGCACCCTTGAGAGCTTGTTCTAGAGCCATTCCTGGTGTTATAGAATTTTTGCTCTAAAAGTGACCATTGGATATTCTTGAGTCATGTTTATGACTGTAGGGCCCTCTTTTGGCTCTAGGCGGCCCTTGGCAAAGCTGCTACTCTCGGCGCGCTTTGTGACTTCTAGGCCTGCTTGAAAGCGCCAGATTCACCTAAAAACATACACCAATAATAATCGCATCAAATGCGATGATGAATTCGCGTCGCTGAGGAGTGGGCTTCCATGAATGAAGACTTTTGGAAGGATAAGTACCCCGCCGGGATTGCTGCACAGATCAATCCAGACGAGTATCCGAATATTCAGGCGGTACTGAAGCAGTCCTGCCAGCGCTTCGCTAACAAACCGGCTTTCAGCAACCTGGGCAAGACCATCACCTACGGTGAACTGTACGAATTGTCCGGCGCATTTGCCGCCTATCTGCAACAGCATACCGACTTGAAGCCTGGCGATCGAATCGCCGTGCAACTGCCCAACGTTCTGCAATACCCGGTCGCGGTATTCGGTGCGATCCGCGCCGGCCTGATCGTGGTCAACACCAACCCGCTGTACACCGCGCGGGAAATGGAACACCAGTTCAATGATTCTGGGGCCAAGGCCCTGGTTTGCCTGGCCAACATGGCGCACCTGGCTGAAAAAGTCGTGTCCAAGACTGCCGTCAAGCACGTGATCGTCACCGAAGTTGCCGACCTGCTCTCGCCGTTCAAGCGCGTGCTGATCAACAGCGTGATCAAGTACGTGAAGAAAATGGTCCCGGCCTATCACTTGCCCCAGGCCATCAAGTTCAACGATGTACTCGCCAAGGGCCATGGCCAGCCGGTCAACGATGCCAGCCCGGCCAGCGGCGATGTGGCCGTGTTGCAATACACCGGCGGTACCACCGGCGTGGCCAAGGGCGCGATGCTGACCCACCGCAACCTCGTCGCCAACATGCTGCAATGCAAGGCGCTGATGGGCTCCAACCTCAACGAAGGCTGCGAGATCCTGATCACGCCGCTGCCGCTGTACCACATCTATGCCTTCACCTTTCATTGCATGGCGATGATGCTGATCGGCAACCACAACATCCTGATCAGCAACCCGCGCGACCTGCCGGCGATGGTCAAGGAACTGTCGAAGTGGAAGTTCAGCGGCTTCGTCGGCCTCAACACCCTGTTCGTGGCACTGTGCAACAACGAAGGTTTCCGCAAGCTGGACTTCTCTGCGCTGAAGGTCACCCTGTCGGGCGGCATGGCGTTGCAACTGGCTGCGGCGGAGCGTTGGAAGGCGGTGACCGGCTGCGCGATCTGCGAAGGTTACGGCATGACCGAAACCAGCCCGGTGGCCACGGTCAACCCGATCCAGCACATCCAGATCGGCACCATTGGCATTCCGGTGCCTTCCACCGCGTGTAAAGTCATCGCCGACGACGGCACCGAGCTTGCACTGGGTGAAACCGGCGAGCTGTGTGTGAAAGGTCCGCAAGTGATGAAGGGCTACTGGCAGCGCCAGGACGCCACCGACGAGATGCTCGACAGCGAGGGCTGGCTGAAGACCGGCGACATCGCGATCATCCAGCCAGACGGCTACATGCGTATCGTCGACCGCAAGAAGGACATGATTCTGGTCTCCGGTTTCAACGTCTACCCCAACGAGCTGGAAGACGTGCTCGCGGGCCTGCCGGGCGTGCTGCAGTGTGCGGCCATCGGCGTGCCGGATGAAAAATCCGGTGAGCACATCAAGCTGTTCATCGTGGTCAAGCCAGGGGCTACGCTCACCAAGGACCAGGTGATGGAACACATGCGCGCCAACGTCACCGGCTACAAGGTGCCCAAGGCCGTGGAGTTCCGTGATGCGTTGCCGACCACCAACGTGGGCAAGATCTTGCGGCGTGAATTGCGTGATGAAGAGCTTAAGAAGCTAGGCCTCAAAAAGTAACCCATAAAAAACCCCGCTGATGCGGGGTTTTTTATGTAGGAGCGAGCTTGCTCGCGAAAAACGTCAACGGTAACGCGTGCTTGCTGGATAAACGCGGTGCCTGTGAGTTTTTCGCGAGCAAGCTCGCTCCTACAAAGAGCCTGTCAGGGCCGCCCGCACGGTTTTTACAGGGCGAACTGCGCGAAGCTCACACCCGCACCGGCGGGGCGAACATCTTTCAAGAACGAGTCCTTATCCGCGCTTAGCTCCAGGGTAATCTCCGGCTTGCGCTTGCCCGCATTGCGCACCACCAGCCCTTCGAGTTTTTCACGCAGGAACACGGTCGGCACCTTCAGGTGCAGCAACTGGTCGGTGTCGGCGTTGTGCATCAACAGGTGGACCCACTCGTACTGGCCCACGGCAATGCGCCCCACCGGCAGGTCGAACCACCAGATGTTGCGTTTGCGGTCCAGGTCGGTGAAGTGGCAGTTGTTGACGCCGAGTACGGCACCGCCCAGTTCCTGGTTTCTGCGGGCAATGGCCTGTGCTTTATTGAGTTTCATAACCTTCCTACGGGATCTGTTATTCAGCGTTGCAGCCTGAATGTGCCGGGCATTCTCATGGGTTGGCTGCAAAACATAAAGCCAAACCTGCCGCATTCGATGAAATGCTTGCGCAAAAATAATTGAAACTCTGCCGTTGCGCTTCAGGTCAACCGCTACGTAGTGACCAAAAACCATTTGATTGTTATCAGGAGTAATACCATGAGCAGCACTTCCGATAAGGTAAAGGGCTTGGCGAACGAAGCTGTGGGTAACATCAAGCAAGGCGTCGGTAAAGTCACAGACAACGACAAACTGCGTGCTGAAGGCGTGATCCAAGAGAAAAAAGGCGAAGCGCAGCAAGCAGTGGGCAAGACCAAGGACGCAGTGAAAAAAGCCACTGAGTAATACGTCCTGGCGGGCAGCCCCCAGCAGCCCGACGGCCATCCACGGATGGCCGTTTTTGTATCTGAGCGTGCAACTAAACTTTCGAAATTGTTTCAAAGTCGCCAAATGGGCTACTTTGATGTAGAAAACGGCCCCTGAGTCGCCCACGAACTCAACCTCTTTGCGGCGAAAGGAGACGCTATGCTTTTTCCGGTACTCGATGGTCTCAAGCTGCACAAGGTGCTGGTACGCACCATCAAGGAATTCGTCGATGACGAGATGCCTACCTACGCCTCGGCACTGGCCTACCAGATGCTGTTCTCGTTGTTTCCGTTCCTGCTGTTCCTCATTGCCCTGATCGGCTTCCTGCACCTGCCGGACTTCTTCAGTTGGCTGCGCCTGCAATCGGAGCTGGTGTTGCCTCCCCAGGCGCTGGAACAGGTCAACCCGGTGATCGACCAGTTGCAGCAGTCCAAGGGTGGCTTGCTCTCGGTGGGTATCGTCATCGCGCTGTGGACGGCCTCTGCGGGCGTGCGCCTGATGATGAGCGCCATGAACGCTGCCTACGACGTGGTCGAAGGGCGGCCGATCTGGAAGCGTTTCCCGCTGTCGATTTTCTACACCGTGGGCATCGCCGGTATGCTGCTGGCCGCCGCCGCGCTGATGGTGCTGGGCCCGCAGGTCATGGAATGGCTGGCCGGGCAGATCGGCATGCAGGAGTTCGTGGTCACGCTGTGGACCATCCTGCGCTGGCCGCTGATTGTGATCTTGTTGATGTTCGCCGTGGCCCTCATGTACTACGTGATGCCGGACGTGGAGCAGGAATTTCGCTTTATCACCCCAGGCTCCGTCTTGGCCGTGGTGGTATGGATCGTCGCCTCCCTGGGCTTTGGCTACTACGTCAAAACCTTCGCGGACTACAACGCCATGTATGGCAGCATCGGCGCGATCATTGTCTTGCTCCTGTATTTCTACATCTCTGCCGCCGTACTGTTGCTGGGCGCAGAGATGAACGCCGTGATCGAACACATGTCTGCCGAGGGCAAGGACCCTGGTGAGAAGGAAATAGGCGAGCCGGGCCACACCGATGAAAAACAACACGTCTCTGGCCTAGGCCGGGACCACTCCAAGCCCATGACCGAGCCTGAGCAATGATCCGTGAAATCCTGAAAATGGGCGACGAGCGCCTGCTGCGTATCGCCCCGCCGGTGCCGCCGGAAATGTTCGACAGCCCTGAGTTGTGGCAACTGATCGACGATATGTTCCAGACCATGGAGCACGTGGGCGGCGTTGGCCTGGCCGCGCCGCAGATTGGCGTGGACCTGCAACTGGTGATCTTCGGTTTCGAAGCCAGCGAACGCTACCCGGACGCGCCACCGGTGCCGCAGACCATCCTGATCAACCCGCTGATCACACCGCTCAGCCCGGTGCTGGAAGAGGGCTATGAAGGTTGCCTGTCGGTGCCCGGCCTGCGTGGCGCCGTGAACCGTTACCAGCAGATCCGCTACGAAGGGTTCGACCCCAAAGGCGAGCCGATCGTACGCTTTGCCGACGGCTTCCATGCGCGGGTGGTGCAGCATGAGTGCGACCATTTGATCGGCCGGCTGTACCCGTCGCGGATCACCGACTTCAGCAAATTCGGGTTTATTGAAGTGATGTTCCCGGAGCTGGACCCAACGGCTGACGAATAACGTTACTGGCACACCTACAGTTCAACTGTGGGAGCTGGCTTGCCTGCGATGGCGGTGTATCAGCTACAAATAAGGTGGCTGGCCCACCGCTATCGCAGGCAAGCCAGCTCCCACATGGGTCAGCGTTTATCCAGGGCATTGAGCCCCATCGCAATCATCGGTTTATTACGCTTGTAGCGCACCAGCCGTTCACTCAATGATTGTGGCAAAACCGTGTCCTGGCTGAACCCCATCCCCTGATACAACCCTTCCAGGTCCGGATGGCACAGCAACCAAACCGTCCCCTCAGAACTCGCCACGGCCTCGCCGATCAATCGAGCCGCCAGCCCCTGGCCACGATGAGTCGGCGCCACAAACACCCCCGTGAGCCACTGCCCACCCACCACCGGGCTCAGGCACAAACCGGCCACAATCTCGCTGTCGCGCGCCACCCACAATTGCCCGTCCTTGAGTGCCTTCATCGACGAGTCATGGCTGCGGTAAAACTTATTCAGTAAGGGCCATAGCGGCGGCGCCAGCCGTTCGATGTGCATGTCAAAACCACTCAGAGGGCGAGGCGCGCATTGTAGCCTCTGCGGGACTTGCATATGGTTATATAAAAATACGCTTTAAGTATTATTAAAGCATAAGCCGCCTTGTTAGGATCGCTTCACCGGAACACCGGACATACCCCGCAACCTATTAAGAAGGAGCCACTATGTCCGGCGCCGCTTGCACCGCCCCCTCAACTCCCGTGCTCACGCCGAAGACATCGCCTGTTACCGGCCCTGAAATCCATGCACCTCCCGCCCTGGCTGTGCCCACTCTGACCCTGTTGTGAATCGAACCACCAAGAGGCAACTTATGAAAGCAATCAAACACCTGCTGGGCAGCGCGCTGCTGGCATTGGCGATACTGGCGCAACCCACCTCGGCGGCCGAACCTTCCACGCTGCGCATCGGCTACCAGAAAAGCTCGGTCAGCATGGTGCTCGCCCGTGAGCACAAACTTTTTGAAGCGGCGCTGCCCGGCACCCAGGTGCAGTGGACCGAATTTCTCGGCGGCCCGCCACTGATCGAAGCGCTCAACGCCGGCAGCCTGGACATTGGCAACATTGGCGATATCCCGCCGATCTTCGCCCAGGCGGCCGGGATCGACTTGCAATACTTCGCCGTCGAGCCTAACGAGGGCAAGACCGAAGCGGTGCTGGTGCCCAAGGCCAGTAGCGTGCAGACCGTGGCTGAACTCAAGGGCAAGCGCGTGGCGTTGCTCAAGGGCTCCAGTGCACACAACTTGTTCCTCAAGAGCCTGCTGCGCGCCGGGTTGCAGTGGAAGGATGTGAACGTGGTGTACCTGTCGCCTTCCGACGGCCGAGCCGCATTCGAACAAGGCAAGGTGGATGCCTGGGTAGTGTGGGACCCGTACTACTCGGCCGCCGTGATCGACGGTTCGGCACGCGTGCTGGGGGATGGGCAAGGGTTGAACCCTGCGGGCAGTTTCTTCGTGGTCAACCACCCGTTTGCCAAGCAGCACCCCGAGGCCATCGCCACGATTATCCAGACACTAGGCAAGGCCCAGCGCCTATCGCTTGACCAGCCCGACGCGAGCATCGCGCTGATGGCCGGCACTTTGGGGCTGCAACCGGCGGTGGTCAAAAGCTACTTCGAACATCGCTCGCCTGAGCCGATCCGCCCTTTGGAGGCCATCGACATCGCCAACCAGCAACGCACCGCTGACCTGTTTTTTGCCAACGGCCTGATCCCGAAAAAAGTCGATGTGCAGCAGGCTGTCTTTAAGCCCCTTGGTCATCCCTGAGCAGCAATGCTGGCGGATTAGTGGCCTTGCAGAGTGCCAAGGCCTGTCTATGCTCACCCAGAACCGTTAACGACGCTTGGCCGATAAAGCGTTTCCAATGGTTATTTCCCCATGCAGGTGTACCAGAAATATCCAACGTATGAATGGAATGCGCCCTCCAGGCGCCGGGAATCTAGGGTGATCTGACCATGTTCAACCGCCAGCACAAATCCGACCTGCAAGAAATCCAGCGTTTTTCCTGTGCTCTCACCGAAGCCAACGCCAAGCTTGCCGCCATTAGCCGCTCCATGGCGATGATCGAGTTCGACCGCACGGGAGTGATCCTGAATGCCAACGAACGTTTTTGCCAAACCATGGGCTACGGCGTCGAGGAGATCCGTGGCAAACATCACCGTCTGTTTTGCGAGGAGGCGTATACCCACACCGATGCCTACCACCAGTTGTGGCGCGACCTGGCGCGAGGCGAGGCGCTCAGCGGCACCTTCATGCGCCTTAACAAGCGCGGTGAGCAAGTGTGGCTGGAAGCCAGCTACTTGCCAGTGCTGGACAGCGACCATCAGGTACGCAGTGTGATCAAGGTGGCGGCGGATATTTCCGCACGGGTCCATCACGAACACGAAAACCAAAGTCTGATCGACGCCATCAGTCGTTCCATGGCGGTGATCGAATTCACGCCACAGGGCCACATCCTCAATGCCAACGACAACTTCTTGCGCACGGTGCAGTACACGCGCGAAGAAATCATCGGCCAGCATCACAGCATGTTTTGCCACCGCAGCGAAGTGGAGTCCCCGGCGTATAAGGCGTTTTGGGCTTCACTCAATCGCGGTGAGTTTCACTCCCACCGCTTCGAACGTAAAAACAAATACGGCAAGACCCTGTTTCTGGAAGCCTCTTACAACCCCATCTTCGATACGCATGGGCGCTTGTACAAAGTGGTGAAGTTCGCCAGCGATATCACCGAGCAAGTCAGCACCCTGCGCACGGCCGCCGACTCGGCCCACGCCACTTCGGTACAGAACGATGCCTGCGCCCGCAAGGGCTCGCAGGTGGTGCAGCAAACGGTGCAGATCATTGAAGCCATGTCCCACGACCTTAACCAGGCGGCGCAGAGCATCGATGCGGTGAGCAAGCAGTCGGACATCATCGGTGCCATCGTGCAAACCATCCGCAGCATTGCCGAACAAACCAACATGCTGGCCCTGAATGCGGCAATTGAAGCCGCGCGCGCGGGCGAGCACGGGCGTGGGTTTGCGGTGGTGGCCGATGAAGTGCGCAGCCTCGCTGCACGCACCAGCCAGGCCACCGTTGAGATCGTGGACGTGGTACGCAAGAACCACGACCTGTCGTTGAGCGCAGTGTCGAGCATGCAGTCGAGCTTGAGCCGCACGGGCCTGGGCGTGGAGTTGGCGAACGAGGCGGGGCAGGTGATCCTCGAGATCCAGGAAGGGGCACGGCATGTGGTGGATGCGATCAGTCAGTTCAATTCGACGTTGCAATTGCAATAACTGAACACTGAGCTGATCCCATGTAAAAAAGGTCCAAGTGTGGGAGCGGGCTTGCTCGCGAATGCGGTGCTTCAGCCAACTTATCAGTGACTGGCACTCTGCTTTCGCGAGCAAGCCCGCACAGTTGCTCTGCTGTGTGGCTCAGATCGCGGCCAAGGTTTCCTTCACTGTTTGGGCTGGCGAAGCAGTGGCCTTCGCCGCTATCTGCTGCTGTTGCTGCTCCTTCAAGCGCTCGGCCACTTGTTTGGCGATGGCGTCTTGTTTTTCCTGGGGCATTGCCTGCACTTGTTCTTCGGTCAGCCCTTGTTCCCTGAGCAACTGTTCACGAATACGTTCGGCTGGGGATTTGCTCATGTATTCGGTGAACTCGGCACGCGCCCCGTTAGTCGTGGCCTGTAACTGCACGCGGGTCTTGGCGAAGGCTTCGTCGATGCGATCGCTGGCCTTGTCCAATTCCCTCTGCGCGGCCGGCACTGTAACGCTGTGTTGCGCAGCCTGCAAAGCGCCGCTGTACAGCGCACTGGCGGCGGCGTTGGCGGGGTCCATGTCGGGTCGCGTGATCTGTTGCACGTTTGACGCCGCTTGAGAGTTGTTAACCAGCATGATCGGTCACCTATGAAAACAGACGTGCGACAGCTGGAGCAAATACTGTGCCGGGTGCCGGACCCCAGTGTTTACTGGGGCGGGAGTCGTCGGCGCGGCAAGCCTTCTCCTTGTGCGGCCAACCGTTGCCGTCAGTGAGCGATGTTCTCCAGCGCCAGGTTGCGCGTGCGTGGCCCGAACCAACTGATGGTAATCATCACGATCAACATGCTGCTGGCGATAAACGCCAACACACCCGGCGTGCCCAGGTGTTCGAGGATAAAACCGATCAACAAACTGCTGAACACCGTGGATAAACGGCTGAACGAATAACAGAACCCCACCGCCCGTGCACGGATATTGGTGGGGAATAATTCGCTCTGGTAGGAGTGATAACTGAAGCTCAGCCAGGCGTTGCAGAAGGTGATCATCACCCCGCAGAAAATCAGCCCTAACGCCGTGGTTTGCAGGGCAAACAGGCTGCCGAAGATCACTGCCCCCATGGCCGAGCCGACAATCTGCCATTTGTTTTCAAAGCGGTTGGCCACCTTGACGAACAACAGCGGGCCCAGCGGGTAGGCGAGGGTGATGATGAAGGCATAGAGCAGGCTGTGGGTCACGCTGACACCCTGGCCCGAGAGCAAGGCCGGCAGCCAGTTGCCAAAGCCGAAGAAGCCGATGGCCTGGAATACATGAAACACGATCAGCATCAAGGCGCGGCGACGGTAGGGCGGCTGCCAGATATCGGCGAAACGGCCACTGCCTTGCACGCTGATCGCTTCGGGCTCCGGCTCGTCCAGCGGCTTGCCGTGATCCTTTTGGCAGCGTGCCTCCAGGTTGTTCAGGATCGTGTCGGCTTCTTCGAAGCGGCCCTGTTGTGCAAGCCAGCGCGGTGACTCCGGCAGGCGCTTGCGCAGTTGCCAGATAAACAGCGCAAACACCGCACTTGAGAGCACCACCCAGCGCCAGCCCGCGATACCGAACGGCGCCTGTGGCACCAGCCACCATGACATCAACGCCACGGCCGGTACCGACAGAAACTGGATAAAAAACGCGAAGGCAAACGCCGAACTGCGCATGCGCTTGGGCACCAGTTCCGAAAGGTAGGCGTCGATGGTCACCAGTTCGATGCCAAGGCCAATGCCCACCAGAAAGCGCATGCAGATAATACCCACGGCCGAGGTCTGAATGCCCATCAACACGGTGGCCACCGTGTACCAGACCAACGCAAAGGTAAAGATCGCGCGGCGGCCGAAGCGGTCGGCGATGGGGCTGAGCAGGCTGGCCCCGAAGAACAGGCCCAGGAATGTGGCCGAGGCGAAAGCGGCCTGGTCCGAGAAGCCGAACACACCTTCGCTGCCGGTATGAAAAATCCCGTCGCTGATCAGGCCAGGGCTGATATAGGCGGTTTGGAACAGGTCATACAGCTCGAAAAAACCGCCGATGGAGAGCAATGCCACCAAGCGCCAAATAGTGGCGACGGCGGGCAGGCGGTCGATGCGGGCGCTGATGTGGGCGGCACGGGTGGGGTCTGAGACGCAGGCGGCGAGTGTGGGCATGAATAACCTTCAGTTAGCGGCAAGTTGTAGGCTTTAAGCCACACCGCTTTTGTTTGGGAGTGCTTAAAGCGCGCAACTGCTTTTCTAATTATGGCCGTCGAGAGCGAAGGTCTTGAAGCCGGCGTGCTGGCTGAGGCGTTGGTAATACGCCGCGATGGCGGGGTAGGGTGGGCGCTCCATGGGGGTCATCTGCCATCGATGCACAGAAAGGCCTATCAAGATGTCTGCGAGGGTGAACTCTTCGCCGGCGACGTAGGCGCAGGTTTTGGTCAACTGTTGTTCCAGCAAGGCCATCTTGTCATTCCAGGCCTGCACACCCGCCTGGATGCGTTGCGGGTCCTGATAGTCCGGGTTTTGACGCACCAGTGCGTGGAACGCATAGCCCCACGAGGGGTTGAGTTCGGTGGCCTGCCAGTCCATCCACTGTTCGACCCGTGCACGCAAGGCAGGCTCAACGGGTAGCAAGTCATGGCGCTGATAGAGGCCGACCAGGTAGCGGCAAATGGTATTGGACTCCCACAGCACGCCATGGTCGTCGATCAGCACCGGTACCTGGGCATTGGGGTTCAAGGCGAGGAAATCGGGGGATTGAGTGGGCTTGAAGCCTGTGCCCCAGTCTTCGCGCACATAATCGATGCCCAGTTCCTGGCAGGTCCACAGTACTTTGCGCACGTTGATGGAGGAGGTACGACCCAAGATTTTCAGTGAATGGCCCATGGTGCTTCCCTGGCATCTAAGAGAATGACCAATCTAGCAGGGGCCGGGCATGGCGGCGAGGGTGTGAAGCGGGCACGGTCGAAAATGTGGGAGCTGGCTTGCCTGGGATAGCGTTGTGTCAGTCAATGAAGGTGTTGCCTGATACACCGCTATCGCAGCATAGGTAATCTACACAACTTTGGTGCGACGCTGAACCTGTGGCGAGGGAGCTTGCTCCCGTGACGGCCGGATAGCCGACGCCTATCTATCTGACACCCCACGATCCAATTGTGGGAGCTGGCTTGCCTGCGAAGGCGGCCTAACAGTCAACACAGTTGGACCGGGTACATATCCATTATTTAGGCAACGGCCACTTAGGGTTCCGCCCTGACGGCGGCTCACTTTTGAAAAGCGCAAAAGTAAGCAAAACGCTCTTGCCCCACCACTCGGCACCTCGCTTAGGCTCGGTGTGCCCGTAATTCGCCAGTGATTTGGGGGGCCGCCGCCACGCGCCATCCATGGCGCGGGGCGGCTAAACCGGCATCCCTGCCGGTTTACCCCCCAAATCCCTGTCGAATTCCGGCCAGCGTGGTTTAACGGGGCGCCTAAGATCAAAAGCAGATCAAGATCAAGAGCGGCTCGCTTCGCATCGTGGTTACCGTTGGCTGCTACAGCCCAAAAGTTGTGTAGATACCTATGGCTATCGCAGGCAAGCCAGCTCCCACAGGGATTCAGCAGCGTGGTGTGTGTTGGTCCATGGCCTTGCCCACCAGCAATACGCTCAGCTCGCTCAATTGATGAATGGCCAGGGCTACATCGCGGTGTTTGCCAGTGAGGTCATCGGATAGGTCGAGCAGGAGGGTGCTGACGGAGCAGACGGTTTCGTAGCTGTTGGTCAGTAAAGATTCGAGGGAAGTATCAGGGATGACTGTGAAAAGCGTATGCGTGGGATGGATGCTTTGCATTGTTGAAATACCTGTTTTGGGCTGATACCTCATCGCTACTAAACGAAGGGTGGCAGCTGTACGCAGGTTAGTAGACCGGTATCCCACACAAACCCGGCGCACCCGAAGGCGCCCTGCGCACAGCCACCATCAAGCATCGATAGGCTCATGCATCTTGTGTGAGGAAGCTCAGGCTACTAAACCCGATCACCGAGAAATTCAGCGACCGTCAAACCTTAGAGACCGCCACCGAGGCGCACAAGCCGGCGGATTCTGACGTAAGCGTAGGCAGCGGAGCAAGGCACTTGCTGCAATGTCAGGCACTTCCTACAGGCGTCCCACAGCGCTCTGACTGCTCTTACACGATTACGTAGGAACTCTGAGTATCAGGTGGGCAGACGACAGGGGCAATTTACCAGACGTTTGGGAGCTATAGCGAGGTTGGGCAGAGATCAGAAAAGGCAAGCACTTGCCTGACCAAGCGCAGTGCTGCCTTCAGGTGGATGGTTGTGTGAGCGGTTATTTAGGAGCATTGAAATTATTGATGTAGTACACGCCACGTTCGACGGTAATAATGTCGGTTGAGTCGTCGGCGTTGGTGGCTTCGAAGGCAAATTTTGCATCAAGGATATTGTTTTCGTTGTTGACGATTTCAAATGTCCCCGAGGTGGCCGGATATTGATACGAACCCCCATTAGGATTAGGTACGTTATAAATAACTTGAACATTCCCCTCCTCTTCTGAGTAAGGAAGTTCATAGGTGCCTACTGCGAAGTTCTTATCTATTTCAAATGCAATAAAATGGCTGTCCTGTATGAACGCCAGTGTGGTGTTTTTTGTGCCAGGGAAGGTATTCAAGTGGAGAATGTTGTGAGAATCAAAGCTCTGGTTAGCCTCTTTTAGAAAGCCAGTGATTTTGTTGGGCGAATTCATGATGAGTCTCCTTGAGAATAATGAGCATGCGGGGGGCTGCGCCTAATATTTAGGCCGTGTACACAGTTCGCGTCTACTGTCATTTATGACAGTTTTCTGTGTCGGCCGATGAGTGGTTGCGTACATTGACAACCGCCTGTTGAAAGGGAAATGGCGATTTCAGGTGGTTTAGTTAAAGATTGATTAACTGACCCGCCGCCTTCGCGAGCAAGCCCGCTCCCACAGGGGATCTGTGCCAGGCGCTGATTCTGCGGGCACCACATTGATTGCGTTCGGCGCGACGCTCAGGTGCTCTCGCGCACCTGCAACTCAAACCCCATATCCACCACCGGCTTGGCCACCTTGTGGCCCGCCATGATCGTCAGCAAATGCTCCGCCGCTCGGCGCCCGATGGCTTCCCGTGGCGTGCTGATGCTACTCAGGCGCGGCACCATGAATGACGAGGCGGGGAGGTCGTTGAAGCCCAGCACGGCTACACGTTCCGGCACCTTGATGCCGTGGCGCAGGGCTTCGAGCAGGGCGCCCTGGGCCAGGTCGTCGTTGCCGAAGAAGATCGCGTCCACATCCGGGTGGGCGGCCAGCAGTTGCAAAAACAGTTCGCCACCCAGGCCCACGGAAGACGGGCGTGGTGTCAGCAGCTCCAGCGCCGGGTCGTACATGCCTGCTTGCTGCAAGGCGCGGCGGAAGCCTTCGCCACGCAGCAAAGTACGTTGGTCCAGTTGTGCGCCGATATAGGCCAGGCGCTTGCGGCCCCGGGACAGCAAGTGCGCGGCCGCGGTCTCGCCGGCGGCCAGTTGCGAGAAGCCCACGCAGTTCACCCCGGCATTGGGGTCCAGATCCATCATGTACACACAGGGCACATTGCTGGCCTCGACCATTCGTCGCGCGCTTTCGGTGCGGTCAAAGCCGGTCAGCAACAACCCCCGTGGCTGGTAGGCCATGTAGTTACGCAACAGGTCTTCTTCTTCATCGCGCGAATAATGGGAGTTGCCGATCAGGACTTCAAAGCCCTTGGGCCGCAGTACCTGATGGATAGCTTCCAGGGTTTCGATAAACAGCAGGTTGGACAGTGACGGCACCAGCACCACCACCGAATGGCTCTGCGCCGAGGCCAGGGCGCGGGCAGCGGGGTTGACCACGTAGCTCAGTTCGGCGGCGGCCTGTTGCACTTTTTCCACCAGTTCGGTGGCCACCGTGCTGATGCCGCGCAGGGCGCGGGAGGCGGTGATCGGGCTGACGCCAGCAAGGCGCGCCACTTCATTGAGGGTAGGGCGGCCCGTCGTGCGGGTATTTTTATCGTTCTTGGAGGTCATCAGGCGGCTTGCCAAACAAAAATCGAGGCACTAAGGTAGCGCTGTCTCCAAAGGGCTGCAAATTATTGAACCTAGGGTTGCCTGATCCGGTTCGAATGATTGGAGCGGATGCACGCGTCACTCCATAAAAATGACAAGTCGGCGCGGGAAAAGCCTGTTTTTGCACTAGCCTTACGCTATGCAAAGGTAGCGCTATCTGCGTCCTGAGGTGTTTCATGAGTCAACCTGTTACCGCCCTGGTCATCATGGGTGTTTCCGGCTGTGGCAAGTCCAGCGTCAGCCAAGCCCTGTGCGCCCTCAACGGCGCCACTGCCATTGAAGGCGACAGCTTTCACCCTGCCGCGAACATCGAAAAGATGAGCGCCGGCCACCCCCTCAACGACGACGACCGCGCCGGCTGGCTCGACATCCTGTGCGATGAACTGCGCCGCGCGTTGAAAGCCGGCGAGCATCCCGTACTGACCTGTTCGGCGCTGAAGAAAAAATACCGTGACCACCTGCGCGAAGCCGCGCCGGGCCTGGGTTTTGTCTTCCTGGAGCTGACCCGCGAAGTCGCTGCCGACCGCGTGTCTCACCGCCCCGGCCATTTCATGCCGGCCAGCCTGATCGACAGCCAGTTCGCCACCCTCGAATCGCCCAAGGGCGAGCCGCTGACCCTGGCGCTCAACGCCAGTGAAGACAGCGTGAAGGAGCTGGCCGAGCAGACCAATATCTGGTGGCGCAAGCACGGCTTTGAACCTACTCATTAATTTTTTGCCGGAAAAGATAGCGCTATCCCCGGCAGGAAGTTCAACACCCGCTTTAATAACAACAACAAACAGGAGAGACCCCCCATGTTTGGCATGTCCCACGAGTCTTACCTGCTGCTAGATGCAGTAGTCACTATCATCGGGTTGATCGTACTGATCACCAAGTTCAAGGTGCACCCGTTCATTGCACTGATCATCGCGGCCGGCTTCCTTGGCCTGACCTCGGGCATGCCCGTGGACAAGATCATCAAGGCGTTCCAGGACGGTTTCGGCGGGGTGCTCGGCTTTGTCGGCATCATCCTCGCGCTGGGCACGATGCTCGGCAAGATGATGGCCGAGTCCGGCGGTGCCGATCAGATCGCCCAGACCCTGATCCGCGCCTTCGGCAAGGAAAAGGTCCAGTGGGCCATGATGTTCGCCGCGTTCCTGGTGGGCATCCCGCTGTTCTTCGAGATCGGCTTTGTGTTGCTGATCCCGCTGGTGTTTATCGTCGCCCGGCGTACCGGTGTGTCGTTGATCAAGATCGGTATTCCGCTGCTCGCTGGCCTCTCGGCGGTGCACGGCCTGGTGCCACCGCACCCGGGCCCGCTGCTGGCCATCGGCGTGTTTGGCGCAGACATCGGCAAGACCATCCTGTACGGTCTGATCGTCGCGCTGCCGACCGCCATCATCGCCGGCCCGATCTTCGGTACGTTCATCGCCAAGTACATCCCCGGTAACCCGTCCCAGGAACTGGTGGACCAACTGGCCCGCGAGACCGATAACAAGTCGCTGCCCAGCTTCAGCATCACCCTGATCACCGTGCTGCTGCCGGTGTTCTTGATGTTGCTCAAAACCTTTGCCGATATCGCGTTTGCCGAAGGCAACGTGGTGCGCAACTGGATGGACATGATCGGCCACCCGATCACCGCGCTGTTGCTGGCCTTGCTGTTGTCGCTGTACACCTTTGGCCATCGCCAGGGCATCCACTCCAAGCAGATCCTCAAGTTGCTCGACGCCAGCCTGGCGCCGACCGCGGCGATCATCCTGATTATCGGTGCCGGTGGTGGCTTCAAGCAGATGCTGGTGACCAGCGGTGTGGGTGACGTGATCGGCCATATGGCGGTGAACGCGCAGATCAACCCGATCCTGCTGGCGTGGCTGGTGGCGGCGGTGATTCGGATTGCTACCGGTTCAGCGACGGTTGCGACCATTACCGGTGCGGGCATTGTGGTGCCAGTGGTCGGCATGATCCCTGGGGTTAACCGCGAGTTGCTGGTGCTGGCGACGGGTGCGGGTTCGTTGATCCTGTCTCACGTCAACGATGCGGGGTTCTGGCTGGTCAAGCAGTACTTCAACATGACCGTGGCCGAGACGTTCAAGACCTGGACGGCGATGGAGACCATTCTGTCGATCGTGGCGCTGATCTTCATCATGTTGCTGTCGTTGGTGGTGTAAGCCACACCCCAAAGCAAGAGTGGGAGCTGATCAAATGTGGGAGCTGGCTTGCCTGCGATAGCGGTAGTGAATCCAACACTGCCATCGCAGGCAAGCCAGCTCCCACATTGATTGGGTTTCTTCAGGTAAGGCAGGTCAGGCTTTGCTGACCAACCCATCCGCCCTGAACATCCCGCGAATCCCGCGCACGGCCTGGCGAATCCGGTCCTGGTTTTCGATCAGCGCAAAGCGCACATGATCGTCGCCATACTCACCAAAGCCGATCCCCGGCGACACACACACCTTCGCTTCCAGCAGCAGTTTCTTGGCAAACTCCAGCGAGCCCATGGCCGCGTACTGCTCGGGAATCTTGGCCCAGACATACATCGACGCCTTCGGGTTCTCCACCATCCAGCCCAGCTCATGCAGGCCCTTGACCAGCACATTGCGGCGCTGGCGGTACTGCTCGGCGATGTCTTTGACGCACTGTTGGTCGCCTTCCAGCGCCGCAATTGCCGCCACTTGCAGCGGGGTGAAGGTGCCGTAGTCGTGGTAGCTCTTGATGCGCGCCAGGGCGTTGACCAGTTCCGGGTTGCCCACCATGAAGCCAATGCGCCAGCCAGCCATGTTGTAGCTCTTGGACAGGGTGAAAAACTCCACCGCAATGTCCTTGGCGCCGGGCACTTGCATGATCGAGGGGGCTTTCCAGCCGTCGTAGACGATGTCGGCGTAGGCCAGGTCGTGCACCACCAGTACGTCGTACTGCTTGGCCAGGGCGATCACCCGTTCGAAGAAGTCCAGTTCCACACACTGCGCGGTCGGGTTGGACGGAAAGCCGAGGATCATCATCTTCGGCTTGGGGATCGAGCCGCGAATCGCGCGCTCCAGCTCAGCGAAGAAATCCACGCCGGGTATCAGCGGCACCGAACGCACCTGGGCGCCGGCAATCACTGCGCCGTAGATATGAATCGGGTAGCTGGGGTTGGGCACCAGTACGGTATCGCCCTGGTCCAGGGTGGCCAGCATCAAGTGCGCCAGGCCTTCCTTGGAACCGATGGTCACGATGGCTTCGGACTCCGGGTCGATATCTACCGCGTAACGGTCCTTGTACCAGCGCGAAATCGCCCGGCGCAGGCGCGGAATACCTTTGGAGGTGGAGTAGCCGTGGGTGTCTTCACGCTGGGCGACGGTGACCATTTTCTCCACGATATGAGGAGGCGTGGCGCCGTCAGGGTTACCCATGCTCAAGTCGATGATGTCTTCGCCGCGCCGACGCGCAGCCATCTTCAGCTCGGCAGTGATATTGAAAACATACGGGGGGAGTCGATCTATGCGCGCAAAGCGGCGCGGCGAACCTTGGTCTGCCATTGTTGCCTCGAGGTACGTAAGCGCCCGGAACCGTCCGAGCGACGTCGGCCACTGCGGTGGCCTGCGGGGCAGACAATACGGGCGATGATGGTCAGTTGTCTAGATGCTAGGAAATTTTTCTACATGGAGTGCAACGCAGATATGCCCCTATACTCGATGCGGGTTTGTTCCCTCATAAGAAGGAGACTGTTCGTATGGATCAGCAGACAAAACAACCGTTGGAGCCACGCCTGGAAGCCGGCAAGGCCCTGGTGATCGCCGGGGTGCAAGGGCGATATTCGAAGGCCACCGTGGGCGATATCCCACGGCTGTGGGAGTTGTTCGATACCTGTATCAAATACCTCAAGAAGCGCGTCGGCGGTGTGACCTACGGGGTGTGCCATAACCCGCACCACGGCGAATTCGATTACCTGGCAGGGGTTGAAGTCCCGGCTAAAAAGGATGTGCCGAGCAATTTCGAGTACATCGAAATCCCGCCGCTCAACTATGCCGTGTTCCCCCACTTCGGGCCGGTGCAGGCGCTTGAGCAAACCTACGAGCGCATCATGTTTGAATGGCTGCCGCATTCGGGCTACAAGGTCATGGGGGCGGATTTCGAGCGCTACAGCGCGGATTTTGATGCCAGGAAGGGCACGGGGACGGTGGAAATCTGGCTGCCGATCGGGGAGCGGGGCTGACACGGCGCCGGATGTCACGTAAACAGAACATGTTTACGTGACATTGCCGCTATGGATCAAACCTGAAACTCAACCGACGCTCATACCCCACCCGGCCCTTGTACGCTTCACCGCGATCCACCCATCCGGCCCCCAGGTACAACCCCATCGCCGCCAGGTTGTGGGCATCCACCGACAACTCCAACCCCTTGATCTGCGGCCATGCCTCGCGCGCCACGGCGGGCAACGCCTGCAAACACACCTTGCCGTATCCACGCCCCTGCTGATGCCGGTCTACCTGTAGCGCGTGGAGCGTGGCGCTGTGTTCATCGGCCCAATGAGGCAGGCACGGGGGGCGCTTGAGCAGCAGGAACGCCACGGGAAGGTCATCGGCCAACAGCGCAAAGCCCTTGACCCCAGGGCTTGGCTTGGCGAGCAGGGTATTGAGGGCGCAATACATATCACCGCAAAACGGCAGTTGCTCAGGGTGAACTTCGATGGCGCCGACGTGCTGTTGTTGCACAGCGTTCAGCGCCTCGTAGGCAACGAGGCGGGTTTGCATGGGGCTGTCCGAACGGCTGCAAGGGAAGTGGCAGTTTATCGGGTTTGGGCCACGGGAAATTATTTTTCAGGAGGATGTCGATTTCCCTTCGGGCCATTCGACTAAGGGTGTCTTCCGTGATTGTCCACCCCAAGGAGTCATCGCCATGAGCGCTGCAATCAAGAGCTTGATCGAGCAATGGAAAAACGCCGTCGTTAGCCGCGATATCGACCAGATTGTCAGCTTTTACGCCGACGATATCGTCTCGTTCGACGCGGTAACCGCCTTGCAATTCAAGGGCAAGGCGGCCTACCGCGCGCACTGGGAAGCGTGTATGGAGCACTGCCCCGGCCCCGGCATCTTCGAGTTTCATGAACTGCATGTCGTCGAAGCGCCAGACAGCGCATTCGCCCATTGGCTGGCCCACTGCGGCGGCGCCGGGCCGGACGGTGAGGTGAAGGCCTGCTGGATGCGCGTCACCGCCGGCTACCAGCGTATCGATGGCCAATGGAAGGTGGTGCATGAGCACTGGTCGGCACCGTTTGATATGCAAAGCGGCACGGCGTTGTTCGACCTGAAACCTTGAGCACCGCGAACTATAGTCAGTAGTCCGAAAACGGAGAACGCCATGAAATACCTGTGCCTGATCTACAGCAACGAACAGGTGTTGCACACCTCGCCCGACAGCCCTCACGACTCGGAATGCCTTGCCTACGCCGAGGCCATTCAGGCCAGCGGGCGCATGCTCGCCGCCGAGCCGCTGGAGTCGGTGACCACCGCCACTACCGTGCGCATGCGCAACCGCAAGCTGTTGATCACCGACGGGCCGTTTGCCGAAACCAAGGAGCAGCTCGCCGGGTTCTACCTGATCGACGCCAAGGACCTCAATGAAGCGCTCCAGGTGGCGGGCGGCATTCCGGCGGCCCGCGTCGGCAGTGTGGAAGTGCGCCCCGTGCGCCAATTGGATCTATCAACACCATAATCAAAAGACGTGAGGAGGTTTCCCCGTGATCACTCAACCCGCCCAATTTGAACTGTCCAGCAGGCCCACCAGGCCATGGGGCTTTCATGATGGCTGGGGCCGGAGCCTGGACCGCCTGGTGAAGTGGGTGACCGAGGGCATGGTCGATTGACCGCGCAGATCGACGCCATTTACCGCAGCGAATCACGCCGCGTGCTCGCGACGTTGATTCGCGTGCTGGGGGATTTCGACCTGGCCGAGGAGGCGCTGCACGAGGCGTTTTTTGTCGCCGTGCAGCGCTGGCCCGAGGATGGCGTGCCGGATAATCCTCGGGCGTGGCTGGTGTCCACCGGCCGCTTCAAGGCCATCGACCGCCTGCGGCGTCAGTCGCGGTTTACCCCGTTATTGGAGGAGCAGGCCGACGCGCTGGAAGCCGCGCCGTGGAGTGATGAAGACGTGGAAGACGACCGCCTGCGCCTGGTATTCACTTGCTGCCACCCGGCGTTGGCAGCCGACGCCCAGGTTGCGCTGACCTTGCGCGAGATCTGCGACCTGAGCACCGAGGCCATCGCCCACGCTTTTCTTGCCACGCCCACCGCTATTGCCCAACGTATCGTGCGCGCCAAGGGCAAGATCCGTGAGGCGAAAATCCCCTATCAAGTGCCGTCCCGGGCCGAATTGCCCGAGCGGTTGGACAGTGTGCTGCGGGTGATTTACCTGGTGTTCAACGAGGGCTATTCGGCCTCAGCGGGTGCCGACCTCACCCGTGAAGACCTGACCCTGGAGGCCATTCGCCTGGGCCGTTTGCTGCTGGAGTTGCTGCCCGAGCCGGAAGTCATGGGCTTGCTGGCGTTGATGCTGCTACACGAGTCGCGCCGGCCCGCCCGCACTTCTGCCAGCGGCGAACTGGTGCTGTTGGACGCTCAGGATCGTACGCTTTGGGACAGCGCCTTGATTGCTGAAGGCTGTGCACTGGTGGAGCAGGCGCTCACCACGCGGCGCTTTGGACCGTATTGTCTGCAGGCGGCGATTGCCGCCGTACACGCCGAGGCGCCCAATGCGGGGCAAACCGATTGGCGGCAGATTGTCGGGCTCTACGATGTATTGCTCAGGGCTGTGCCGTCGCCGGTGATCGAGTTGAACCGTGCGGTCGCGGTGGCGATGGAGCAGGGGCCGTTGGCGGGGTTGGCGCTGGTAGACGACCTATTGCAGCGCGGTGAGCTGCAGGACTACCACTTGGCGCATTCGGCGCGTGGGGAGTTTTGCCGGCAGTTGGGGCGGTTTGACGAAGCCCGCAGCGCGTACGAAAAGGCCTTGGCCCTGACCCAACAGGCGCCAGAAAAACGCTTCATCACGGGACGCCTCGCCGAACTCAATTCCCCCAGACAGTGACGATCCAAATGTGGGAGGGCGTAAGCCTAATACCTGTAGGAGCGAGCTTGCTCGCGAAAAACTCACCGACGCCGCGTTTCTTCAGGAAGCACGCGTTATCGTTGACGTTCTTCGCGAGCAAGCTCGCTCCTACAGGCTCATTCCAGCATCTTGCCCAGCAACCAACTCCCCGCAGGCCCCGGTGGCTGTTGCCGCGACCACAACGCATCCACCGCCACCGAGCGTGGCCAACTGCGCACCTTGAGTTCAACCAACTGGTTGCCGCCAAAGCGCTCCACCAGCCAGCGCGGAATCGGTGCCCAACCAAAACCCAATTGGGCCATTTCCATCAGCATCAGGTAACTCGGTGCCGACCATACGCGCTGGGTGCTGCGGTTTTCATTGGGGCTGATGATGCTCGCCAAGCGCAGCTCCCGGTGTTGTTGCAGGGTGTGCGGGGTAACCTTGTCCAGGTTCGCCAATGGGTGTTTGGGCGAGACGAACAGCGCGATCTCCGTGCGTTCCTCCACGGGGGAAAACGTCAAGTCCGGCGGGTAGACTTCCTGTTGCTCGATAAACGCGATCTGCGCCCGGCCACTTTGCACCAGCGCGATCAGGTCTTCGCATTCCGCGATCAGGCATTCCAGCTCAAGGTCCGGGTAACGTTGCTCAAAGGCGGTGAGGGCGACCTCGAACCGATCGGATTGGTAAGTATCGGACATGGCGATACTCAGCTTCGGCTCCAGGCCTTGCGATAACTGACTGGCCGCCAGCTCCAGGCGGCTACTGGCTTCCAGCACTTGCTCTGCCCGTTGCAGCAAAACATGCCCCGCAGGCGTGAGGGTCGGTTTGCGGCTGCTGCGGTCAAACAGCACCACGTCCAAGTCGATCTCAAGGCTGGCCACCGCCGCGCTCACGGTGGACTGGCTCTTGCCCAGCTTGCGCGCCGCTGCGGAAAACGAGCCTTGGGTGGCCGCCTGGACAAACGCCTGGAGCACTTCATGGGAGGCCATGACTATCGCCTTGATCGATGGTTATTGGTTATGAAGTATCGAGACAAAGCCTGATCATGGCAACCATCGTCACTCACGGAGCCGGGTCATGACCCCTACCAAATCCCTTACTGAACGCGTTTTTCAAGCCCTTGGTTTCGAAGGGCTGGCCTTGTTGATCTGCACGCCACTGCTGGTGTGGATCACCGGCCGGCCGGCGCTGGAGATGGGCGCAGTGACCTTGGGCATCAGCCTGTTGGCACTGAGCTGGAACGTGGTATTCAACAGCCTGTTCGACCGCCTTAAAACCCGCCTGCAACTGGCCAACGGCAGTTGGACCCGTGTGCTGCATGCGCTGCTGTTTGAAGGTGGCCTGATCCTCTTGGCGGTGCCGTTGATTGCCGCCTTGATGAAGATCAGCCTGTTGGAAGCCTTCATCCTCGACATTGGCGTGTTGTTGTTCTTCCTGCCGTACACCTACGTGTACCACTGGGGTTATGACGTGTTGCGCGAGAAATTCGCCGGTAAAACCCCAGCCACCCTGTAGGAGCGAGCTTGCTCGCGAAGATCGCCAACGATAACGCGGAGCCTTTGGAAACACGCGGCGCTCTTGAGTTTTTCGCGAGCAAGCTCGCTCCTACAGAGGAGGCCGCCGTTTAGAGGAACATTCCGCCCGACGCCTCGATCCGCTGGCCGGTGATCCAGTGGCTGCCATCGGCCAGCAAAATCGAAATCGCCCCGCCAATATCGTCCGGCAAGCCAGCGCGGCCCAGGGCGGTGTTGTTGGCCACCATCGTATTCACGTCGGTGTTATCGCGTACCGCGCCGCCGCCGAAGTCGGTGGCAATCGCACCCGGTGCCAGGGTGTTCACGGTAATCCCCCGTGGGCCGAGCTCTTTAGCCTGGTAGCGCGACAACACTTCCACCGCGCCTTTCATGGACGCGTAGGCCGCATAACCCGGCAGGCTGAAGCGCGCCAGGCCGCTGGAGATATTGATGATGCGCCCGCCGTCGTTGATCAACGGCAGCAGTTTTTGTGTGAGGAAAAACGGCGCCTTCACGTGGATCGCCACCAACTGGTCAAACTGGGCTTCGGTGGTCTCGACAAAGCTTGCGTGGGTGCCGACTCCGGCGTTGTTGATCAGGAAATCGAAGCGATCCACGGCGAACACATCCTTGAGCAACTTACCGATCTGGCCAACGAACGCATCGAAGGTCGCGCTCTGGCTTACATCCAATTGCAGCATGGCGGCGCGGCCACCCAAGGCCTCTACTTGAGCAACCACGGCTTGGGCTTCGGCCGCTGCGCTGTGGTAGGTACCGATGATGTCGATGCCTTGCGCAGCCAGGTGCAGAGCGGCGCTTTTGCCCAGGCCACGGCTGGCGCCGGTGATGAGTGCGATTTTACGGGTCATGGTGCAGTCCTCGAATGGGGTTAGTGGGACTGAGTGTATTTGTCCGCCCATTACGTGATAAACAGCGCTATAACGGAATCACTGGCCGGATAAGGCGAACAATCCATGAACAAGCTAGAGTTACTGCGTACCTTTGTGCGAGTGACGGAATTGTCGAGTTTCACGAAGGCCGGTGAAAGTCTCGGCCTGCCGCGCTCCACCGTGTCCGAGCATGTGCAGGCGCTGGAAGAACTGCTGGGCGCACGGCTGTTACAACGCACCACACGCAAGGTGCAGGCGACCCAGGATGGTCGTGTGCTGTACGAACGCAGCAAGGACCTGCTGGCGCACATGGAGGAATTGGAGGGCTTGTTTCGCCAGGATGAAACCCAACTGGCCGGGCGCATACGGGTGGACATGCCCAATGTCATGGCACGCAGCGTGATCTTGCCGAACCTGCCTAACTTCATGACG
Source organism: Pseudomonas sp. FDAARGOS_380 (assembly GCF_002591235.1). Lineage (NCBI taxonomy): Bacteria > Pseudomonadati > Pseudomonadota > Gammaproteobacteria > Pseudomonadales > Pseudomonadaceae > Pseudomonas > Pseudomonas sp. FDAARGOS_380. Next base: position 3,418,923 of record NZ_CP023969.1, read on the forward strand.
CGCCACCCGCTGATCGACATGGAGATCAGTTGTTCGGACCGCCAGGTGGACCTGATCGCCGAAGGGTTCGACTGCGTGGTGCGCGTCGGCGCCCAGCCCGATCAAACCGTGGTAGCGCGGCGGGTGTGCAGCATGCCGATGGTCAACTGCGCGAGCGCGGCGTACCTGCAACGGTATGGCGTGCCCGAAACCCTGGCAGACCTGGCGCATCACCAGTTGGTGCATTACGTGCGGCCACTGGGCGCACGCTCGGCCGGGTTCGAATACCTGGTGGGCAATAAAGTGCAGTGGTTACCGATGGCAGGCCGGGTGACGGTCAACAGCACCGACGCCTATCAGTCGGCGTGCCTGGGCGGGTTTGGCATCACCCAGGTGCCGCAGCTCGGCATACGCGACTTGTTGGCCAGCGGCGAGTTGGTGGCGGTGTTGCCCGACTACCAGGCGCCGCCCCTGGATGTGTCGTTGCTGTACGCCGGCCAGCGGCATTTGCCATTGCGAGTGCGGGTGTTCATGGACTGGTTGGCCGCCACCCTGCAAGCCCATCTTTAGCGGCGCGCCGACAACTGCTGCGGTGCCAGGAACGCGTCGTGGAAGTAGTCCCGGAACGCTTGCATCGCCGGGGTAAACGCGCGCTCGCGGTGCCAGGCCAGGCCGACGCTCATGGGCGTGACCGGGTCGGTGACGGTCAGGGTTTCGATGCGCTTGCTTTCCAGGGACCAGGGCCGGTGCACCAGGTCTGACAGGATCGCCACGCCGCTGCCGTTGGCAACCATGCTGCGCACCGCTTCCACCGAACTGGTGCGCAGACGCACCTTGGGGGTTTGCCCGGCCTGTTCCCAATAGCGCATGGCGCTGTGTTCGGCTTCATCGACGGTGAGCAAAATGTAGGGTTCTTGGGCCACGTCCGCCAGGCTCACGGCACCGCGTTCGCACAACGGGTGATGGCTGGGCAGCCACAAGCGGCGCTCGGAGTTGAACAGAATTTCCGAAACGATATCGGCATGGGTGAGGTTGGCGGTCAGCACCACGGCCATATCGAACTGGCCGTCGAGCAGGCCCTGTTCGATGGCCTGGCGTTCCTGTTCGAACACCTCGATGGTCACGTCCGGATGCCAATGCTCCATGCGCTGCAAATGGTGCGGCAGGAAATAACCCAGCACGGTGTAACTGGCTGCCACCCGCAGCACGCCGCTGGCGCGGTAGTCCGGCAACGGGCTGTTGAGGGCGTCGTCCACGCTGCGCACAATCACATAGGCACGGTTGAGAAAATGCCGCCCGGCATCGGTGAGGTTCATGCCCTGGGCCGAGCGCACAAACAGCTGCACGCCGAGCATGGCTTCCAGCTCCTTGATCGCCGTGGTCACCGCCGATTGGGAAATATTCAAGTGAATCGCCGCCTGGGAAATCTGGCCGATCTCGGCGGTGGCGACGAAGTAGCGAACCTGGCGCAAGGTGAGGGACATGAGCGATATCTGATTTTCAGAAGATGGGCCATCTGATAATAGATCTTCCCAAGGGGTCAAGCCCCGGCCTACTTTGCGGGCATCACCTTTGGCGGAGCGACCTCGATGCAGGCAGTGGATTTCAATTCAGACATGGGCGAAGGCTTTGGCCCCTGGACCATCGGCGACGGCGTCGACGCAGAGCTGATGGCCTACATCAGCTCGGCCAATATCGCCACCGGCTTTCACGCCGGCGACCCCGGCACCATGCGCCGCACCGTCGAGCGCGCCAAGCAACTGGGGGTGGCGATTGGCGCGCACCCAGGCTTTCGTGACCTGGTGGGTTTCGGTCGCCGGCATATCAACGCACCGGCCCAGGAGCTGGTGGACGACATGCTCTACCAGCTCGGAGCCCTGCGCGAAATAGCCCGTGCCCAAGGCATGAGCCTGCAACACATCAAGCCTCACGGCGCGCTGTACATGCACCTGGCCCGCGATGAAGAAGCTGCGCGGCTGTTGGTGCAAAACCTGCAGATCATCGAGCCCACGCTGTTGCTGTACTGCATGCCCAACTCGGTGATCTGGCGCATTGCCAAGGAACTGGGGCAGCCGGTGGTGCGCGAGTTCTATGCCGACCGTGAATACGACCTGAGCGGCTCCATCGTGTTTACCCGCAATGTGCGGGCCCTGGACCCCGCCACGGTTGCCGCGCGGGTCTTGCGCGCCTGCCAGACCGGCCTGGTGCGTACCGTCGAAGGCGAAGACCTGGCCATCGAATTCGATTCCATCTGCCTGCACAGCGACACCCCTGGCGCCCTGGACCTGGTGGAGGCCACCCGTGCAGCCCTGGACCAGGCGGGTATCGACGTCAGAACACCCCAATAAGATCCACCCCTTACTTTTTTGCCTGCCTTTCTACAATGATTCCAAGAGGAACAGACATGGCTGAAACGTCCCCCATCCGCTATAGCTTCGGCGGTGATGAACACCTGTTTGCCGAGGTCAGCGACAGCATGTCCCTGGAGGCTTTTTTCAAGGGCATGGCGGTGACCCGCGCCGTGGAGCGCCTGGCGCTGGAAGGCGTACTGGATGTCTGCCTGGCCAATGCATCGTTCCAGATTCGCTTCGACCCCGACCGCATCGCCCCTCACGCGCTGCTCGACGCCGTGCAAAGCGCCGAAGCCCAGGCCGTGGCCGAACGCACCTTGCGCACGCGCATCATCGAAATCCCGGTGCTCTATAACGACCCCTGGACTCACGAAACCCTGATGCGCTTTCGTGACCGCCACCAAGACCCCAGCGGCACCGACCTGGAATACGCCGCACGCATCAATGGCCTGGCCGACGTAAACGCGTTCATTGCCGCCCACAGTGGCGCGCCGTGGTTTGTGTCGATGGTGGGGTTTGTCGCGGGCTTGCCGTTCATGTTCCAGATGGTCGAACGCGAGCGGCAATTGCAGGTGCCCAAGTACCTGCGACCACGCACCGACACACCGAAACTGACCCTGGGCCATGGCGGCTGCTTTGGCTGTATCTACTCAGTGCGAGGGGCGGGCGGTTACCAGATGTTCGGCGTCACCCCGGCACCGATCTACGACCCGGCGCAGCAGTTGGCGTACCTCAAGGCGCACATGGTGTTCTTTCGCCCCGGCGATATCGTGCAGTTCAAGCCGATAGACCGCGAGGCTTATGACCGGGCCGTCGCCGAGGTGGACGCCGGGCGTTTCGACTTGCGCATTCGCCCGGTGGAATTTTCCCTGGATGCCTTTCTCGCCGACCCCATCGGCTATCCGAAAACCCTGCAGGAGGCGCTGGCATGATCAAGGTCCTCAAACCTGGCCTCGCCACCTCCGTGCAGGACCTTGGCCGTGAAGGTTATTACCACTTGGGCATCCCACCGTCGGGGGCGCTGGACCAATACGCGTTGAGTGCAGCCAACCACCTAGTGGGCAACCCCGTGGGCGCGGCGGGCTTGGAATGCACGCTGATCGGGCCGGAACTGGAGTTCCAACAGGACGCGCTGGTGGCCTTGAGCGGCGCCCTGATGTCGCCGCGCCTGGACGGCGAAGTGGTGCACCAGGACACCGCCTTTGCCGTGCGCGCCGGGCAGGTGCTGCGGTTCGAATTTCCCAAGGCCGGCGCACGCACTTATCTTGCCGTCGCCGGCGGTATCGACGTGCCGTTGGTGCTCGGCAGCCGCTCCACCTACACCCTCGGCGCCCTCGGCGGGTTTAATGGCCGGCGCTTGCAGGAGGGCGATCAATTGTCGATCGGTACCGCCAGCGGTACCGGGCGTGCGGGCAATAGCTTGCCGATGGCGTTGCGGCGTTCGGTCGGCGGCGATGTGACCTTGCGGGTGGTGCCGGGGCTGTATTACGAGCGCTTGACTGACGAGGCCAAAAGCAGTTTTTTTGCCGAACCGTGGACGGTGGGCTCCGAGGCCGATCGCATCGGCTATCGCTTCAAGGGCGGCAGCGCGTTGAGCTTCCAGCCACGGGAACAGCCGTTTGGCGCGGGCTCCGATCCTTCCAACATCGTCGACAGTTGCTACCCGATTGGCTCGATTCAAGTACCGGCGGGGCTGGAGCCGATTGTGCTGCACCGCGATGCGGTGTCGGGCGGTGGCTACGCGATGATTGGCACGGTGATCAGCGCCGACCTGGACTTGATTGGGCAAATGCAGCCCAACCAGCGAGCGGGGTTTGTGGCGGTAAGCCTGGAGGAGGCCTTGGAGGCGCGGCGGGTATACAAGAAGCGGCTCAAAGCGATGGCTGGACTCTTCAATCACTGAACATACGCATAACCCCTGTGGGAGCAGGCAAGCCAGCTCCCACAGTTGGGGCTTATTTCAATTTGAGAATTTGCGAAAGGCCCAGCGCCCGGCGATCAAGGTGAAGGTGGCAACCAGTGCCACCAATATCCAGAAGCCTTCCGGGTCTTGAGACAGGGGCACCCCACCCACATTCATGCCAAAAAAGCCGGCAATGATGTTGATCGGCAGCGCCAGTACCGTCACCACCGTGAGGGTAAACAGCGTGCGGTTGCTCTGCTCATTGAGGTTGGCGGCGATCTCTTCCTGCAACAGCTTGATGCGCTCGCCCAGGGCGGTCAGGTCGTTGATGATCAGCGCAAACTCCTCGGTGGATTTGCGTAACTCCTTCACGTCTTCCTTTTGCAGCCATTGCGGCGGGCGATTGAGCAGGCGCAGCAGCGAGCCCGGTTCCAGCGCCAGCAGGCGTTGCAGGCGCACCAGCACGCGGCGGGCCGCACCCAGTTCAGCACGGTTGGTGGACAGGCGCGAAGACAACAGCTGATCCTCGATATGGTCAACGCTGATACTGGTCTTGCGCACGATCTGCGTCAGCACTTCGCCCTGGTCGCGCAGCAGGTGCACCAGCAGTTCCAACGGCGAGCGAAAGTGTTCACCGGCCTTCACCGACGAGCGCAATTTATCCACCGAGTGCAACGGCTGCAGGCGCGCACTCACCAGCAAGCGGCTGCGGGCGCACACCCACAGCGTGGAAATATCCGACGACACCATGCTGCTGAAGTTGAACACCACGTCGTTGACCACCGCCAGCAAGGCCGAGTCCACATGCTCGATGCGCGTGGAGCGCGACCCCTCGTGCAGGGCTTCAAAAAACTCTTCCGGCAGCGACAAATGCGCCTGCATCCAGCGCTCGCAGGCGGCGTGGGCCAGGTTCAGGTGCAGCCACAGGAATTCTTCCGGGTCTGGGGGTTGCTGCAAGGCGGCGAGGGCGGTGGCGGAATCAATTTGCTGGCCTTTCTCGCCGGGGCGAAAACGAAAACCGTAAAGCAGGCCAAACAGATCGGAATCCTGGTGGGCATGGTCGATGCTGTGGTTCATGGCGACTCGCAGAGAAAGGGCCTGTAGGACGTTTCACAGGTTCCTAGGCGAATCATTGCAAGGCGGTATGACGGTTATGTGACGGTTTGAGGCGCGCATAAAAAAACACGCCACCCGAAGGTGGCGCGTTTTTTCAAGGTTCAACTCAGGTGTCTTGCTTGTTTTCCAGCACGGCACCGGTCTTGGCGTCGAGCTTCACTTCAAAGCGCTTGCCGGTGGTATCGGTCAGGTCCACTTCGTAGACGTACTGGTTGGCGACACCGTGTTTGGTGTCCAGCTCAGTGTCAGTGATCGAAGCACCAGGGTGAGTTGCCACGGCTGCTGCGTTGAGTTTGTCGAAAGGCATCACGGCGCCGGACTTGAGCAGGCCCTCGATATGATCCGGACGAACATCCGCCTGTGCCAGGCCGGCAGTCAGGGTCAGGGCGGTGGCAGCGAACAGGGCAGTCAAAGTTTTCATGGTGTGTGTCCTTCTTAGGTTGAGCTGTTTAAGTGGCGCCAGATTAACCGGCGCAACTTAACTCATCCTTAATGGCTCACTGACACCAACGCTTTTAGTACTTATGGTCGCTGAGCAGATCCTGCACGCTGGACGACGGCCAGCGCTTGTAGAACTTCAGCAGCTCAGCGGCGCGGTTGGTGAAAATGCCATCGACGCCGGCCTTCATCACTTTCTCGAAGTCCACCGGCTCATCCACCGTATACACATGCACGAGCAGGCCCTTGTCGTGGGTCAGCTTGTTCATTTCAGGCTTCACCAGGTCGGTGTAGCTCTGGTCGCCGTGGTCGGTCAGCTCAGCCGACGGGCCGGTGCCGATGGCGCCGAGGCTTTTGGCTTCATCAACCCACTTTTCGAATTCGGCAGCGTCTTTAGGCTCTTGCTTGGCGTAGTAGGCGGCCTTGGTGGGTTCGCCAGACTCGGCGAAGGTCACTTTGGATTTGGGCTCGATACTGCCTTCACCCACCCACAACAGCAGGATTTTCGGGGTATTGGGCATTTCCTTCTGCAGCTCTTTGAGGCTGGCGGTTTCGAAGGTTTGCAGCACCACGCGGCCCTTGCCTTGGCCGACACCGGTGTTGCTCTTGCCCAGTTTGGAGCCGGCGGAGCTCAGCCAGCCTTTGTCGAGCAGCTTGTTTTTCAGGTCGGCTTCGATACCGGGGAACTGCTTGGGCTCCTTGGTCTCGATGTACAGGCCGGGTTTGTGCGAGGGGTTGCCTTCGGCGATCTTGATGATGTCGTCCAGGCTCAGGATCTTCAGGCCAACGAAACCAGCGCGCGCGCGGTCCGGGTAGGCGGCGTTGAACCAACTGCCGGCGTCGAGGGTTTGCAGCTCTTTCCAGGTGAACTCGTTGGCGGGTGCGTCTTTGCGCTCGGGAAACTTGGTGGCGACGTCGGTGGTGCGCTGCAGGTTGTTGTCGTGCAGGGCGAACAACACGCCGTCCTTGCTACGTTGCAGGTCCAGTTCCAGGTAGTCGGCGCCCAGGTCGCGTGCAACCTTGTAGGCCGCGGCGGTGGATTCAGGCGCGTCATAGGAAGCGCCACGGTGAGCGATCACGGCAGGGTAGGGGATGCCTTCGTTTGTCGCCAATTCGGCCGGGCTGACCGGCTCGGCAGCCTGTGCCTGGCCAAGGCCGAGCATCAACGCCAGCAGCAAGGCGCTTTTGGAAAACGTGACAGGCATATGCGAAGTCCTTTCGTGGAGGTAACTTTGAGAAGGTGTCCTTTTTAACAATTGATTGCGAACGGCGCTATCACCAAACCGACATTAACGTGCGCACCGGCCAATTTTGTGGACTTTTTTGCAGGGCGTTGCAGTATTCTTACGGGTAGCTGCCCCGTCAGAGGGCGGTAATTTCTGCCACGCGTGTAAACCATCTTTCCAGTCCCTGTGGGACTTTTCAGTGAGGTTTACCATGCGCATCACTTCCGAGCTTATCTGCCAGGCCGCCGACCAACTCCAGGGTTTTGTCGGCCTCAACCGCAAGACCGGCCAGTACATCGTGCGTTTCAGCGAAGACTCATTCGGCATGGACGTGGCCGATGACGGCATCATCCCCACAGCCGAGTTCGTCTGGCTGCCGGCCGCCGACCACACCATGACCCTGTGCCGAGCGCGCCTGCAGTTGTTGCTCGACCAGAATATCGACGAGCGCATCAACATCACCGAGCCGCTACGCGTGTATATGCACCGGGTAGAGATCCCGCAGATCAGCGCGTTGCGTAGTTTGGTGAGTTAGTCGTCCGTCATTTTGCAAACGATGACGAGCAAAGGTGGGAGCTGGCTTGCCTGCGATGGCGGCCTGCCAGCCGACACTTATCTACCTGACACCCCGCGGTCAAAACTGTGGGAGCGGGCTTACTCGCGAAGGCGGCCTGACAGTCAACACAGTTGGACTGTGTACATATCCATTCCTTCGGTAACGGCCACTTAGGGTTCCGCCCTGACGGCGGCTCACTTTCGAAAAGCGCGAAAGTAAGCAAAGCGCTCTTGCCCCACCACTTGGCACCTCGCTTAGGCTCGGTGTGCCCGAACGCAGGCTTGAATCCGTGGGCCGCCGCCACGCGCCATCCATGGCGCGGGGCGGCTAACCCGACGTCCTGCCGGGTTACCCACGAATTCAAGCCTGCGTTCGGCCAGCGTGGTTTAACGGGGCGCCTGAGATCAAGATCACAAGCAGATCAAGAGCAGGATCAAGAGCGGCTCGCTTCGCATCGTGGTTACCGTCTGCTGCTTCAGCCCACAAAGTTGTGTAGATACCTATGGCCATCGCAGGCAAGCCAGCTCCTACAAGGGGCAATATTTCAAGTGGGGAAGGTGTAGGCCCGCTCTACCTTGCACACCCGCGTGTGAAACGCCGCATACCAAGTGGCCCGCCCTTGCTCGCGCACCTGCCGATGCTCGGCCTGCTGTTTCCAGGCCAGGATCGCCGCCTCGCTGGTCCAGTAGGACACAGTGATCCCCAGCCCATCCTCCCGCGCCGATTCCACCCCCAGAAACCCCGGTTGTTGCCTGGCCAGTTCCAGCATGCGTGTGGCGGCCTCGCCATAACCCAGGTCGGCGTCGGTGCGCAGCGAGCTGAAAATCACCGCGTAATAAGGTGGGGCGGGTGTCTTGGCGATCATACCGATACCTCCTGGCAGGCCTTGAGCAGCGCAATCGCCAGCGGCGGCGTGATGCCTTTGAGCGCGGCGCGTTCGGGCTGGAACAGGGTGGCGACGAAGAACGGGTGGTCGAGCAGTTCCACCGCGCGCAGGTCGCCCGCCGAATCGTGGCCGGTGGGGATCAGGTTGGCTTGCAGCAGGGCGTCGGCGAAGGTGGGGTTGATGCCGTAGCGGCAGCGGTATCCTTCGTGGATATCCAGGCTGCCGTAGGCCTGGGCGATGCGCGTGTACGGGGCCAGGCGCACGGTGTCGTTCACTTCCACCATAGAGCAGGCCAGCGGCGTGATGACGGCGCGTTCAGCATCCGGCATTAATTCGCCATGTTGGGCATCGGCCCAACCGAGCACGTTGCGGGCATATTCCAGCACGGCATGTTGAAAACCGCCGCAGGTGCCGAGGAAAGGACGACCTTGTTCGCGGGCAAAACGGATCGCCCGCAGGGCGCCGTCGACATCGCGATAGGGGCTGCCGGGCACGCACCAGAAGCCGTCAAAGTCGTGCAGGGCAGAAGTGCAGGTGAGGGTGTCGGTGGCCAGCCATTGCGCCTGGACGCTCAGGCCCAGAGCGTCGGCGGCCTGTTGCAGGGCCACGGGAATGGCCTGGTGGGCGGTCACATCGGGGTTGTGGTCACCGATCAGGGCAAGGTGCAGCGCGGGGGTTGGCATCGTGTACGTCCCATGGCTTGTGGTGGGTTGATACCCACTATAGATTGGCGTTTACGCAATCAGTATTGGCGTTTGCCCATATGTTCAATGCAGCCACGCACTATCAAATCGACTACGCCGACCTGTCATTGATTCTGGCCCTGGTGCGCGGCGGTACCCTGGCGCGGGCGGCTGCGCTGCTGCGCGTGGATGTGTCCACGGTGTTCCGTGCGGTGCGGCGGCTGGAGGCGGCGCTGGGCCAGACCCTGTTTGAAAAAAGCCGTGCCGGTTATTTGCCCACCGGCCTGGCGAGCAACCTGGCACAACAAGCCGAGCGTGCCGAGCAGGCGCTGGAGGCGGCGCGTATTGGCGTGGAGCAGGGCGGTGAAGTGATCAGCGGCACCGTGCGCCTGACCTGCACCGACTCGGTGTTGCAAGGCTTGCTGTTGCCGGCCCTCGCGCAGTTCATGCCGGCCTACCCGGCGTTGACCCTGGAACTGAGCACCTCCAATGACTTCGCCAACCTCAGCCGCCGTGATGCGGATATCGCCCTGCGCCTGACGAAGGCGCCGCCAGCGCATCTTGTCGGACGCTGCCTGGGGCCGGTGACCTATCAGGTGTGTGCCAGTGCCGACTATGCGCGCCAGCATGCAGGCCACGAGTGGGCCGACCTGGCCTGGATCGCGCCAGATGACTTTTTACCCGATCACCCCACCGTCATCTGGCGTCGTGAACATTTGCCGGGCGTGCGTCCCCGTTATCGGTGCAACAGCATGCAGTCGGTGACCGAATTGGTAAGGGCTGGATTGGGCGTGGCGGCACTGCCGGATTTTCTCATGGGCGATGGCCTGCAACCGCTGGGCCCTGCGCTGGCAGGGCACGATACGGCGCTGTGGTTGTTGACGCGGCCTGATTGCCGGGCGTTGCGCTCGGTGGTGACGCTGTTTGATGAGCTGGGGCGGCATGTGCGCTGGCTGCGAAGTTAGCCTCCAGACAGCCAGCGCCAATGGGTCAGCGATTACCTCGCTCGTTTGCAAACGCGCTCACTGCCTGTACCGCCTCGCCGGTGCCTTCGCGAATTTGCAGGATCACCGTGCCGGCCTGGTTGGCCAGTTCCACACCTTGGGCGGCGCGGTCGCGGGTGGCGTCCATGCTGTCGATGGCTTGGCGGGTTTCGTCCTGGATCATGGCGATCATGCCGGAGATTTCGGCGGTGGAGCCGCTGGTGCGCGCCGCCAGTTGCCGCACTTCATCAGCCACCACGGCAAAGCCACGGCCCTGCTCGCCGGCGCGGGCCGCTTCAATAGCTGCGTTGAGGGCCAGCAGGTTGGTCTGGTCGGCAATGCCGCGAATGGTGTTGACGATGGCGGTGATCTGTTGCGAGCGCTCGCCCAGCTTGGCGATCAGTTGCGAAGAGGTGTCGATATCCACGGCAATTTCGCGCATGCCAGTGGCGGTTTTCTGAATCACCTCGGCGCCTTTTTCCGCCATCTCCTGGGTGTTCAACGACAGGTGATAAGCCTGTGCGGCGCTTTGTGCGTCGGCGGCATGCTGTAGCACGCGGGCGGTGACGTCCGAGGCGAACTTCACTACTTTGCACAGGCGCCCGCTGGCGTCGTACACCGGATTATAGTTGGCTTCCAGCCACACCACCTGGCCGTGTTTGTCCACCCGCTCGAACTGGCCATTGAACAGCTCGCCCTGGTTCAAGCGCTTCCAGAACTCGCTGTAGGCCGCACTGTTGGCCAGCTCGGGTGTGCAAAACAGGCGATGATGCTTGCCCTGGATCTGCGCCAGGCTGTAGCCCATGCGCTGCAGGAAATTGCCGTTGGCGGTGATGATGGTGCCGTCGAGGTTGAACTCGATCATCGCCATGGCGCGGTCGATGGCTTCGAGCTTGGCGTTGGCTTCGCTTTCGGCCTGCAGGCGTGGGGTGACGTCCATGGCGTATTTCACCACTTTGATCACGTTCCCCGCTTCATCCCGTACCGGGTTATAGCTGGCTTCCAGCCACACCGAGGCACCGTTGGCGCCTACTCGTTCAAAGGTGCCCGACTGGAATTGGCCGTTGCGCAGGTGTGTCCACAGCTGGTTGTAATCCGCGCTGCGGGCGAACGCCGGGGTACAGAACATCCGGTGGGGCTGGCCCAGGATCTGTTCGGCGCGGTAACCCATGGTCTTGAAGAAGTTGTCATTGGCGCGCAGCACGGTGCCTTGCAGGTCGAATTCGATCACGGCCATGGAGCGCTCAATGGCGTCCAGCAGGCTGGTCTGTTGGGCAAGGCTGTGTTGCAGGGTACTGATGGTTTTCTTATGAGCGTGAAATAGCATGGTGGAGGGCTCGGGCATGCAAGCGTATGCGGGGTCCATGTATTTGCGCCTGACCCCGTAGGGCCCTTGGCCTTACGGTTGACTTGCTCATTGCCAGCTTCCTGATGCTGACAGAGGGGGGTGGAACAACGGTCTCAGAGTGATCAATCGGCCTGGAAGTTCGCCCATCAGGCAGGACTATTTTGACCAGGCGACCAATGGCGGCATTATGCTATTGCAGCAGGTGGGCGGAGCAAGATTCGGACGAGGTGTCATCAGACAACTCAGGCTGAATGAGCGGGCGTGCATTCGCTGACCTTGACGCGGTTGCGGCCGCTGTTTTTGGCGGTGTACAACGCGCGATCCGCCGCATCGAGCCACATGACCGCGTCCTTGAACGACGGGTGGAAATCCGCCAGGCCAATGCTCAGGCTGACGCGCAGGTCGGGGATCTGCGCATGACGATAGCCGCTGAAGGTTTCGCGTAGATGTTCCATCACCTGCGCAGCGGCGTGCAGGGGCATTTTCGGCAGAATCACACAGAACTCATCGCCGCCGTAGCGGCCGGCCAGGTCTTCTTCGCGCAAGTGTTCGCGCAGCGCCTGGCTCAACTGGCGCAGTACCGCGTCACCGACGGTGTGGCCATGCACATCATTGATGTGCTTGAAGTGGTCGATATCGATCAAGGCAATGGTCGCTTGGCCTTGTTGCTGCTGGCACTTGTGAAACTTGAGGTTGAGCAGGTCTTTCCACGAACCATGGTTGAGCAGGCCGGTAAGGCTGTCGACGCGGCTCAGGGCGCTGAGGGCGCGTTTGTGTTCCGACAGTTTGATCGCCAACTGGTAACAGACCATGCCGATGGCCATCGGGTAGAGCGTCAGCATCGGCAGGCAGGTGTAGACCTCGGTGAGGTTGACGCTGGGGTCGAACTTGACGCCGAACAGGCCCCAGGCCACCGCGATACCGGCCGCCTGTGCCAGAAACCCGCGCAGGAACAGGCGTTTGCCCCCGGCTGCGACGTTGTTCATGGCCATCATCGACAGAATGGTTACCGCTGTCAGTGGTGAAAACTGGGCGGCAGCGGCCCAGAAACCGCCCAGCACCGAGTCATACATCACGTTGCGTTGTTCGGCCTGGTAGGGAAACGGCGAGTGGGTGGAAACCAGGTACGCCACGTGCGGCCAGGCAATGCCGTTGAACAGCAGCAACGCCCAGACCCAACCGGGCATCGACAAGGGATACAAAGCCCCGATCACACTGATGCTGCCGATACCCAGGCCGATAATCCTTGGCGTGTAGATTCGCCTGGCAAATGAAAGCCCTTTGCCTCGTCTGTTTTCCATAGTGTCCTGGGTCAACTTTTTTTGCGGGTGCAACAGCACGCGTCAACGGGCAGAGCCGGTGGTCGGATAAGAACGGTGAATTGTCGATTATTCCCGTGGGAATAATCAGTGTCCTTCCAGGCCATTTGCGCAAAACAGCGGGTAAATACGCCAGAAACGACCTTAAATGTCGCGCCTGCAACAGGGCTTACTGGGGCGGGCGTTGCGTGCTGGCTTCGTAACCGGCGAGGAACAGGTCGATGGCTGATTCGATGACGTGGGCCTGTGCGACAAGGTCGAGGGTGGGCTGGCCGAGGGTGATTTGCGGCCAAAATGCAAAGGCCTTGAGCAGGCTTTGGATCTGATGGGCAGCGAACGCCGGGTCGGTGCAGGTGAGGCGGCCGTCTTCCTGGGCGGCGCGTACCCATTGGGTAAAGCCTTCTTCCCGTGCGCTGAGGCGGTTGACCATGTCTTGCGCACGCTCCGGCGAATGGATGGTGGCAGCAATGGCCACGCGTGCCAGGTCGAGGAAGTTGGCGTCCGACATCATCTGCATTTTCGCTTCCAGCAACGTGCGCAGTTGGTCGCGCAGCGGGCGGTCGCTGGTGTAGATCACGTCCAGTTGGGCAACACTGCTGGCCCACAACTGGTGGAGGATCTCGGCGAACAGTTCTTCCTTGCTGGGGAAATGGTTGTACACCGTGCGCTTGGAAACGCCCGCAGTGGCGGCGATTTTGTCCATGCTGGTGACCTCGAAGCCGTTCTCGCGAAATTCGGCAATCGCCGCCGCCACGATGGCTTCGCGTTTACGCTCGGTGAGGCGTTTGGGGGCAGTCATGGAAGGCATTCGACTCAACAATGAAATTACACCGGGCAGTTTACTTGCTCCGGATTTTGTTGCAATCTAGAAACTACACTGTGCAGTGTAATACTTGAGCGGACCGCAGGAGTCACTTCGTCATGGCCACTATTTCAACCCGTCTCGACCCTGCGCCCTCGGCGCCCAAACCTGCCGAGCAGGGCCTGGGGCACTTCAGCAACGACGCCCCGGTGCAGCACGGTGGCTTGGGCAAGACCCTGCGTATTTTCTGGAACATGCTGTTCAACAAACCGCGCACCACTCGGCCGGTGGGGCAGATTCCGGTACAGCCACTGACTCGCGAGCAGTTATTGGCCGCCCCTGATCACAGCGTGTATCGCCTGGGCCATTCAACGGTGTTGCTGAAAATGCGCGGTAAATTCTGGGTCACCGACCCGGTGTTTGCCGAGCGCGCCTCGCCCTTCAGTTGGGCCGGCCCCAAGCGTTTTCATCAGCCGCCGATCAGCCTTGAAGAGCTGCCAGCGCTGGAAGCGGTGATCCTTTCCCACAATCATTACGATCATCTCGACCGCAAAGCAGTGGTCCAATTGGCCGAAAAGACCCGCTACTTCCTGGCGCCCCTAGGCGTGGGTGACACGCTGGTCAAATGGGGCGTAGACGCCAGCAAAGTGCGCCAACTGGAGTGGTGGCAGGGCACCGAAGTCGATGGCGTTCGTTTTGTCTGCACACCGGCCCAGCACTTTTCCGGGCGCGGCCTGTTTGATGGCAACCAGACCCTGTGGTGCTCCTGGGTGATGATCGACGACACGCGACGTATCTTTTTCAGTGGCGACACCGGCTATTTCGACGGTTTCAAACGCATCGGCGAGCAATACGGGCCGTTTGACCTGACCCTGATGGAAACCGGCGCTTACAATGTCGATTGGCCCCATGTGCACATGCAGCCGGAGCAGACACTGCAGGCGCATATCGATCTGAAAGGGCGCTGGCTGTTGCCGATTCACAATGGCACCTTCGACTTGGCCTTCCACGCCTGGCACGAACCGTTCGACCGCATCATGGCCCTGGCCTGGGAGCGCAATGTCTCGATCACTACCCCGGCAATGGGCCAGGCATTTCGCTTGAACCAGCCCGAGCGTGGGCATGCCTGGTGGTTGGAAGTCGAGCCTCAATCGGTTAACGAACACGCAGCAGGCTGAGCCGAAAACCCGCTTGGAAAAGAGTTTTTCAGCGGATTTCAGCTCTGCGACAAACGCCAAATGAGAGTGCGATGATCCCGCGGGAATTTTATCTCCGGGAGGACGTTTCGATGGACAGCCACTGTAAGAAGCTTTGGAGAATGGGGTTGCCTTGTGCCCCAGCCCAGCCGCTGCCCGCGCCAATAAACGCCGCCGACGTGCCCGCTTCGCCACCCCATGCAGCACCCACTTCTATTGTCTTTGGCGCCGAACAGGCTGCGGGCGCCACGCTCGTCCCTGGGTATAACGCCCTGGCGCCCCATATACGGCCAGTACGTGACCCGGCGCTATCACTTGTCGCCATCAGCGGCGTGGACCCTACCGAACCGGTAATGGTCGAAGTACCGCTAGTATTGAATAACACCACCTTCACCGCCACGCGGGCGTTGACCGGGTATCGGATCGGCTATGCCGAGCGCTATGTACAGGGCAATCAGGTTGAGCCGGTTGAGCGCAGTGCGGCTTTGCAGCGGGTCTTCGACACCCTGCGTCACGCCGGGGTGCAATGGGTAGCGGTGGACATGCAGCGCAGTGGCGACAGCCAGCAGGCCTGTCGTGAAATCGATGAGCTGGTGGCAGGTCTTCGTCTGGATGCCCTGGTGTCGGAGGATCCCCAAGCCGCCTTTCATCATGCCTTAAAAAGCGGATACCCCTTTGTGTGTGAAACCCTGGAGGATGGCTCCCGAATCTGGTTTTACGGTGCGCGCTGGGCAGGTGATGGTTTGGCGGCACTGGTGCGCGCTTACCGCCAGCTTCGGCCATAGACGGTATAGATGCCTACACCGGGCTGGGAAGGGTAGGACGCGGTGGCAAGATTCGCCTGAAATAGTGGTGGGGGGCCGGCTCTTAGACTGGTGCGGTGTTATCGACCGATAGCGCTCACACTCAGTCAAACAGAGGGGCATTTGATGATCGGACCAGTTTCGGCAGGTGGATGGGCGACAGGCCTGCTTCAGGAGCTTTCAAACCCTGTGCAAGGTTTCAAGAGTGCCTGCCAGATGTCAGTGGAGATGGGCCAAGGCGGCGGCGTCACCTCAGAGTCACTGTTGAAGGACTCGCTCAAGCAAATTGCCAATATTGATCGCGGGCTACAGGGCGGCAATGCATTCTTGGAAACCAACCCGGATGCCCTCAGTGAGGCGAAGGCCCGCGATAAGGAGCGTGCCGATGGCCGTGTGCGCGGGCATTTACATGGCGTGCCGATAGCGCTGAAGGATGTCTTTGAAACCAACGACCGCATGCAGACCAGCGCAGGCTCAAAGGCTTTGGTGGGCGCGCCGGCCACTAAAAATGCCAAGGTCGTCGACAATTTGCTGAAAGCCGGAGTGGTGATTGTAGGCAAAACCAATATGAGTGAGCTGTCCAACTTTCGCTCACTATCACCTGCCGATGGCTGGAGTTCCAGAGGTGGCCAGACGTTGAACCCGCATCGACTTGGCGGGCCGGTGGCAGGCTCCAGTTCTGGCTCGGCAGTAGCTGTAGCGCAAGGGCATGTGCCGGTGGCGTTAGGGCTGGAAACCAACGGCTCGATCATCAGCCCAGCAGCCCACAACGGTGTGTTTGGCCTGAAAACCACGACGGGCCTGGTCAGCACCGAAGGCGTCATGACCAGCACACGGATGGATGCAGTGGGGACTTTCACCCGCAATATCTGCGATGCGGCAGAGGCGCTTAATGCAATGACCGAGACCACTGTCTACACCAAAGGCCTGCGTTCCGACGCCTTGAAGGGTAAGCGAATTGGCTATACCCCTTTACCTGAGCTGTCTGCTGAGGATGCCAAGGACCCAGCCAAGCGAGCAGACCGCAAGCACTATGAGCAGGCGCTGGAGGTATTGAAGGCCCAGGGTGCGATCCTAGTGCCAGTGGAGGCGCTGGAAGATAGCGTGTCAGATGAAGCTTTTGAAGAATATAACGAAGCGCTTTTCTCCGAGGTCAAGCAGCAACTGGACGACTATCTGGCCGGGCGGGAGGGCTTGCCGGTCAAATCACTTTCTGAGCTGATCGCTTTTATCAAACGCACGCACAAAGCGGGTGAGCCAGACCAGAAACTGTTGGAAATGATCAATGACCTGGAGACCACCCCGCAAAAACGCGAGGCGTTGTGGGAAGCGATCCTTCCTGTATTTCAGAAAACCGTTGATGATCCCATGAAGGAGCACAAGCTCGACGCCATGGTGTCGAACTTTCTGTCCCACAACTATTTTTACAGTGCTGCGGCCGGGTACCCCGGTATATCCGTTCCATCAGGCATGGATGATGAAGGCATGCCGACAGCACTTTATTTTTATGGCTCCGGCAATAGTGAAGCCACCTTGCTCTCTGTCGCCTATGGTTATGAACAAGCCTCGCAGGCCATCCGAGAACCGGCTTTTCTCCCAGGTATTCCTTTTACGCAAACACCAGCCAGTCCAGATAAAACAGTTGAGGCCACCAACGGCTGAAATTGAGTCAGCCTCTGCTGGTTGCCACTGTTGAACCCATCAATTGAGAAATGAGGCCTTGCACAGAAGGTTGCGCCGCCGGGGTATCAAACCGGCGCGCACTCATCCCCCACCCCGGTGCGAACCCCGGGAAAAACACCAGCCCTTCGGCCTCCAGGCGAAACGCCAGGACTAAACGGGTTTCATCGTCCACGTCGCCGTGGCCTTCCAATTGCTCAATTGCTTGCACCGCCACGCCAGCCTGGCGAGCCAGCTCTTCGCGGCTCCAGCCCAGCATGACGCGCGCCTGCGCGCAGTGTTTGGCGGTGAATTGATGCAGGACGATCTGTTGTTCTACGAAAGAACTCATTGCCAGAGAGGACATGGGGTTTTCTCCAGGTTCGACAGGGGAGGTGCAACTATACTGTGTTTTTGTACAGTTGTTTCTACCGCTCATCCACTGGCGATGCAACCCCTTATGATTCCAGCCCTGGCGCCTCACGAATAATCAGGTGGTCCAGGTTCTCGATCCTGGCGCTGAATACCCCGAACGTTTGCTCGGGGTTTTTCTTACTGGGCACCTGCATAAGCTGCGGTGTGACCCCATAGAAAAAGCAATACAGCGGCCGTTCACTGCTGGCCGCCGCCTTGATCTGCTCCAGGAATGCCGTGCGCTTGCGGTAGTTTTCGATGAGTTTTTTGCTCAGGTAGACGTTCACCGAATAAGGCTTTTTGTCGAGCCACACCTTCTTCTCGAAGTCGATGCGAAAGCTGCTGGTGTAGTCCTTGATAGCCTTGATCTTGCCCCAGTAAATCAACCCCAGGTTGTCTTGCAGGTATTCGATCTTCTTGAAGAATGCCCAGTAGGTCGCCGTGTGTTCACCGATCTTCAAGGGCATGGCCTTGAGCTTGTCCTTGTCATCGATGTTGGACACGTAGCACTCCACCGGGTGTGCGAACACGCTGGTTTTGTCCGGGGTTGTGTCATTACTGCCAGAGGATGTCGTAGCGCGGTCTGCAGGCGCTTTCGTCGGTGCCTGTAGGGCGCTTGCATCGGTGCTGACTACCGGTGTTTTAGGCGCGTACAGTCGCCGCGTCAGCACAAACTCCGATGGGAAATTTTCCTCACGCTCGTCATCACTTTCACCCGTCGCCGATTTATGGCTGCCGGCATAGCGGCAGCCATCGATATGCCGAGTGCCGGGTTTGTTCTTGAAGTGCGGCGTGCGCTGGTAGTTGACGTTCTTGGCGTTGAAAGTGCTCAACGCATTGGCGCTATCGAAGGCCGCGCGGCAGGCGTCGTTGGGGCACAGGAAGCTATCCTTGTCGGAATCGAAGCCGGTGGTTTCGTCGAAATTCAGATCTCGCACGTCATAGATCGACAGCTTGTCGTCGAGACTCAGGCTGTAGGCCGTGTCGAATTTCATGGGCTCGGGTCCGTCAGAGGTTTGGCTATTAATAGCCGTATCTTGGGTAAATATCAGCAAGAACCTGCCACGCGTCGCCCGCTCAAGAAACACAGGGTGCCGCCTATGGCAGTAAGTGCGGCCAGGGCAAAGAACATGCTGGTGGGTGCCGCGTTGATCAGCAGGTAGCCACAAATCACCGGACTCATGGCCCCGCCAAACGCGGCCAGGTTCTGGGCACCGTAGTAACTGCCCCGTAGTGCATCCGGCGCAATGGTGTCGATAAACAGAAATTCCGAGGGGTAGATGATCATCTCGCCCAAGGTGAACACGAACATCGCCAGGCACCAGCTCAGCAGACTGTTCGCCTGGCTGAAGCCGACCAACCCGGCAATAAACAATAAGGTACCCAGCACGATCCAATGGCGCAGTTGCTCGCGCTTGAGGAATCGACCGATTTGGTACTGCATCAAAATCACGGTGATCGCGTTACAGGCCAGCACCGCCGACAGAATTTTCAGTGCCTGGTCGGGTGTGTAGGCCACCAGCAAAAACTGCGACAGATACAGGGTGTAGCGCCCATGCACGATAGTGCTCAACAGGCTGCCGCTGGTGAACAGGATCAACGTGCGGTCGTTGCGCAAGGTGCGCAGGGTGCTGAGAAAACTCTGGGGTTTATGACTGTCGTCCCGTTGAGTCGGCGCAATACCGATCATCAGGAACAGGCTGCCAAAGGCAATGGCACTGGCAATCAGGAACGGCGCCCACGGCAGTTGGCCGGCAATCAATACGCCCAACATCGGGCCGGTCGCATAGCCCACATTGGTCAGGGTGTAGCGCAGTGAAAACACTTTGGCGCGCTCACCCACCGGCAGGTTCTCGCTGATGATCGCCTTGGAGCCGATCAGGAACAACGCCGACGCGGCTTCAGTGATGACCAGGGTCAGGGTGGTGAGGTAGAGGTTGCTGGCAAAGGTCAGCAACAAAAAACCGATGGAGCTGGAGAGCATGGCCAGGATCAACAGCTTGCGCTTTTCCAGGCGGTCGATGATGTAACCGCCGTACAACCCCAGGAGCGTGGCGATGAACACGGCAATCCCCATCAGCAGGCCGATGTCCTGCTGGTTGAGGCCCAGGCGTGTGCTCAGCCAGAGGGCCAGCAACGGGCTGGTCATGGCGCGGCTGACCACGATGGTCACCGAGCAGATCATCAGGCGACGGATTACCAGGGAGTAGGTGGCCACGGTGGGGGCGAGCGTCCTTGTTATTTCTGGATGAAGATGGAGATCCATGTGGGAGCGGGCTTGCTCGCGAAGGCGGTGTGTCAGTCACCAAGTGTGCTGACTGATCCAGCGCATTCGCGAGCAAGCCCGCTCCCACTTTTAGATCAAATTATTGGCCGGCATTGATGCTGATCTTCTCGACCGCACCCTGCTCCAGATCCCACTTCTTCAGGATCTTGCCGTACGTCCCATCATCAATCATGCCCTGCAACGCTTCACTGATCGCCGTGACCAACTCGGTATTGCTCTTCTCAATCCCAAGCCCGGTGAACTGCTTGGAAATCGCCAGGCCCACCGGCTTGTACTTACCCTTGTCCAACGACATCAAATAAGGAATGGTCTCGCTGCCCTGCATCGCCGCATCCAGGCGGTTTTGCTGCAACTGCGCCCGGGCATCCGCCGAACCTTCGGTGCCGATCACCACGATTGCCGGCTTACCCGCCGCTTCGCAGTTTGCCTTGCTCCACGCGGTAATTTCCGACGGCCAAGTGGTGCGGCGGCTGGTGCCGACTTTTTTACCGCACAGGTCGGTCAATTCCTTGATCTCTTCACGCTTGGCCAGGGTGTACAGCTGTGGGCCGCTGGTGAAGTAGTCGATGAAGGTCACGGCTTTCTGGCGCTCGGCGGTGTCGCTCATGCCCGACAGCACGATATCGACGCGCTTGGTGGTCAGGCCGCTGAGCATCTGCTCGAAGCCGGTTTCCTGCCATTTGATCTTCACGCCCAGGCGTTCGGCGAGGGCGTTGCCCAGGTCGAAGTCAAAACCAGTGAGCTTGTTGGTGGCCGGGTCCTTGAAGTCCATCGGCGGGTAGTTCGGCACGATGGCCGCGCTGATTTCACCCTTATCCTTGATGGCTTGCGGCAAGGCTGCGAGTACACACGAGGAGGCCAACAGGCCTGCAAGCAAGGTAGGGATAAACATCTTTTTCATGGGGGCGTTCTCGTTAGTTTTTTAGTTAAGTGCGAACGGCAGAAATAAAGCTTTGGGTACGCGGGTTTTGTGGGCTTATTAGAATGTCTTCGGGGCTGCCGGCTTCCACAATCTGGCCGGCGTCCATAAACACCATGCGGTTGGACACTTCGCGAGCGAAGCCCAATTCATGGGTAACCACGATCATGGTCATGCCGGTGGTGGCCAAATCGCGCATCACCGACAGCACTTCGCCTACCAGCTCCGGGTCGAGGGCTGACGTGGGTTCGTCAAACAGCATCAACTTGGGGCGCATCGCCAAGGCCCGGGCGATTGCCACACGTTGTTGCTGGCCGCCGGACAACTCCACCGGGTAGGCATTGCGCTTGTCCGCCAGGCCAACGCGGGCCAGCAGTTCCAGCGCATCTTCGATGGCTTCCTTGGGCGAGCGCTGGAGCACCTGGCATGGGCCTTCGATGATGTTTTGCAACACGGTCATGTGCGGGAACAAATTGAACCGCTGGAACACCATGCCG
Organism: Pseudomonas sp. FDAARGOS_380; assembly: GCF_002591235.1. Taxonomy (NCBI): domain Bacteria; kingdom Pseudomonadati; phylum Pseudomonadota; class Gammaproteobacteria; order Pseudomonadales; family Pseudomonadaceae; genus Pseudomonas; species Pseudomonas sp. FDAARGOS_380. The sequence continues at coordinate 3,440,288 of NZ_CP023969.1, forward strand.
GTGGCCAGGCGCTGGCGGGCGATCTGCGCTTCGTTCATCTCGTGCAGCTTGTTGCCGACCACTCGATAACCGACCAGTTCGCCATCGACCCACAGGCCGCCCTTGTCGATTTTTTCCAGCTGGTTGACGCAACGCAGCAGGGTACTTTTGCCCGAGCCGGACGGGCCGATGATGCACATCACCTCGCCTTGCTCGACCTCGATATTGATGTCACGCAGGGCGTGATACTGGTCGTAATACTTGTTCAGGTTGACAGCCTTGACGATGCTTCTCATGGGGCAAATCTCCTCAACCCAGACTTACGAACGCTTGCCAGCGCCGCGGGCAAAACGACGCTCGAGGCGGCTTTGACCAAATGAAAGAACAGTCACCACCGCCAGGTACCAGATGCCCGCCACAATCAGCAGCTCCATCACCCGGGCGTTGGCGTAGTAGATGTTTTGCGCGTTGTGCAGCAGCTCCGAGTACTGGATCACACTGGCCAGGCTGGTCATTTTCACCATGCTGATGAACTCGTTGCCGACCGGCGGGATGATCACCCGCATGGCCTGCGGCAGAATGATCCTGCGCAGCGCCTGCAGGCTCGGCATGCCGATGGACTTGGCCGCCTCGTATTGGCCTGTGTCCACCGACAGCAAGCCAGCCCGCACCACCTCGGCGGTGTAGGCGCCCTGGTTGATGCTCAAGCCGAGCAGGGCGGCCACGAAGGGTGTCATCAGGTCGACGGTGTCGATGCTGAACAGGCCCGGAATCGCGATCACCGGGAAGATCAGCGCCAGGTTGAACCACAGCAGCAACTGCAAAATCAGCGGCGTGCCGCGAAACAGCCAGGTGTAGGTGATGGCCACGTAACGCAGGATGGGGTTGGCCGACATGCGCATGATCGCCGTGATCACCCCGATCACCACGCCCAGCGCCATCGCCAGGATAGACATGACGATGGTGTTCACCAGGCCCCAGAGGATCGCCTCAGACGTGAGGAACTGGCCAATGTAGGACCATTCGATCTGGCCATTGGCAAACGCGCGCAACAGCGCCGCCAACACAATCACGATCAGGGTGGCAAAAAACATCCGCCCGTAATAGCGCCGCGGCACATGCTCGTACTGCGTGATATCGAACTGGTTCTCGGACAACTTGCGCTCGGCTTCCAAGCGCTCTGCCGGGGTTTGGTTCATGCTGCTACTCCAAAATTATTCTTGATGCATGATCGTTCCCACGCTCCGCGTGGGAACGCCGCCTCGGACGCTCCGCGTCCCGTCGTTGGCGCGTAACGTGACGACGCGGAGCGTCACGGGATGCATTCCCACGCAGAGCGTGGGAACGATCGTCACCGGCTTAAATTCGAAATCCTTGATAACTTTCAGCCCACTCCTGCTGAGCCGCCAACGCCACCGTCAACCGCCCAATCTGCTCCTTCACCCGCTCCGGCGCCGTACCACCCCAGCCACTGCGCGCCGCAATCGCCGCCTCCAGGGTCAGGCAATCGCGCACGTCCGGGGTGAGCCGCCCATCCACCTCGGCCAACATCGCCGGTGAGGCTTGCCACAACTCAATCTCATGCTGTTCACAGGCCTGCACCAGCGCGCCGGTTATTTCATGGGCCTCCTTGAACGGCACACCACGGGTGGCCAACCAATCCGCCACCTCCGTCGCCAAGGTAAAACCCATCGGTGCCTGGCGCCGCAACTCCTCTACCTGCACCTTCATGGTCGCCACCATCCCGGCCATCGCCGGCAACACCAGCAGCAAGGTGTCCACGCTGTCCAACACGCTGTGCTTGTCTTCACTCAAATCGCGGTTGTACGACAGCGGCAACGACTTGAGCGTCGACATCAATCCGGTCAGGTTGCCAATCAAACGCCCGGCCTTGCCCCGCGCCAGTTCGGCAATGTCCGGGTTCTTTTTCTGCGGCATGATCGAACTGCCGGTGGCGTAGGCATCGTCCAACACCACCCAGCGAAACTGGCGCGACGACCACAGGCAAAACTCCTCCGACAGTCGCGAAATATTCACCCCGAGCATGCCCGCCACAAACAGGAACTCCGCCACATGGTCACGGCTGGCGACAGCGTCGATGGAGTTTTCGCAGGGCCCGGTGTAGCCCATTTCCTTGGCTGAGTGTTCTGGCTGACGCGCTATCGCGGAACCTGCCATGGCTGCCGCGCCTAATGGCGACAGCGCCGTGCGCGCATCCCAATCCACCAGGCGCTGCACATCGCGCAGCATCGACTGTGCGTGAGCCAACAAGTGATGGGCGAACACAATGGGTTGCGCCTGCTGCAAATGGGTAAAGCCCGGGCAAATGCTCTGCACATGTTGCTCGGCCTGTTCAACCAACGCCTGCTGCAAGCCCAACACCTCGGTGGCGATGGTGCGCGCATGGTCACGCAGGAACAGGCGCAGATCATTGGCCGTCTGGTCATTGCGCGAGCGTCCGGCACGCAACTTGCCGCCCAGGGCACCGAGGCGCTCGGTCAATACGCGTTCGATAAAGGTGTGCACGTCCTCATCATCCAGGGTGGGATGCAGCTGGCCAGCGGCGAAATCTTCACCGATACGGTCCAGGGCTTCGAGGGTGCGCAGGGTCTCCGACTCATCCAGCAAACCGGCGCGCTGCAACTCACGGGCATGGGCGCGGGAGCCGGCCAGGTCGTAGGGCGTCAGGCGAAAATAACGCTCAGGGCAGCGCGACAACGCGGCCAACGCCGCAGACGGACCGGTCTTGAAACGAGCGCCCCAAAGGCGGTCGGTGGGCTGGGACATGGGTATTCCTCACGCTTGTTTTTAGAAGAGTCGGAGGCAGTTTCAACAGAAGTTTATCGGTGTAGAACCGGCATCTGACGCGCCGTATTCAAGGTTGCCAAGGGCGGATGTTTATGTTCATTATCGCCGCCTGGCTATGTTCAAGGATTGGGTTCAAGCCTGTTGAATATGGCACTCGAGGTCAACGCGCATTATGGAAACCCCACTTTCCACTTCTGGAAACCTGCCGCCAAAACCCGGCACCCGAGCACCGCTGCAACTGAGCGGGTTGGACTTCAAATTGCTGCGGGTATTTATGGCCGTGGTCGAAGCCGGCGGCTTCAGTGCTGCGCAAAACGAGTTGAACGTGGGCCTGGCCGCCATCAGCAAACAGATCTCCGACCTTGAGATTCGCATCGGCATGCGCCTGTGCACACGGGGCCGCGAAGGGTTCGGGCTGACTGAAGAAGGCAAGTTGGTGTACCAGGCATCCATCGAGTTATTTACTTCGGTGGACAGTTTTCGCGACAAGCTTAGTTCGGCACAGAATGAACTCATCGGCGACCTGAGTGTGGGCGTTATTGATAACACCGTCTCCGACATTAACTCCCCGCTGATTACCGCCCTGGCCAACTTACATCGCCAATCGCCAAAAATAAGATTGCGCCTACACGCCTCGCAATTGGACGAAGTTGAACGCGGCGTCGTGGAAGGGCGCCTGGTCGCCGGCATCGTCCCGGTGTACCAACGCCGTGAAGAATTCGATTACTTCCCGCTCTACGAAGAAAAGGCCCACGCCTACTGCGCCGTAGGGCATCCACTGTTCACCGCCAGCGACATCACCCCCGATGCCCTTCGCCAATATGAAGTGGTGAACCATCGGTATGCGATCCATCGCGACAAGGCCAACTTCGTCAACCACGACAGCCAGTCCGCCTCGGCCTCACAAGTGGAAGCCGTCGCCATCCTGATCCTCACCGGCCGCTTCCTGGGCTTTCTGCCAGAACACTACGCCACGCCACTGGTAAGGGAAGGACGCCTGCGCGCACTGTGCTCGGAGCAGGTACAGCTGAGCACCGCGTTCAACCTGATCCTGCGCCACAACGCCCCGAGAAGCCCGATGGTAAAAGCTTTCGCCACAGCACTGGGTGTAGACCTGAAGACGCCGGCCTAAGCCTCAACAAAGCTCAAATGTGGGAGCTGTCGAGCCCCAGCGAGGCTGCGATGGGATCGCCTCGGTTCACCCGCCAACCCCGCCCACCCGCATCACCGCTGCACTCGAGCCCGCTTTTTCTTCTTCGCATGAAAATGCCGAAAATGCGCATCCTGCGCCGCCGCCAGCAATTCCCGATCCCCACGCGTATCGCCCCAGGCCCTGAGCCGATACTCCCCCAGGTCCCCATACACCGCCTCAAGGCGCAGCACCTTGTTCTCACAACGGCAATTATTCCCGGTGAGCTTGCCGGTCAGCACCCCATCCACCACCTCAAGCTCAGTGCCGATCAAACGAATGCCAAGCCGGTCGGCAAACGGCTGCAACACCAACGCCGGCGACGCCGAACACAGCGTCACCACCGCCCCGGACTTCACCTCATCCGCCACCGACTGCAACCCACTCGGACGCATCAACTTGCTCCAGCGCGCCTGGCAATATTCCTGCGCTTGCTGCTCAACCCAAGCCTTCTCCACCCCGGTCATGAAGGTGCGAATCAACTGCGCCTTCAACTCATCCCGGCTGATCTGCCGCACCAAAAACCGCAGCCCCGGCACCGCCAGCTTGACCATCCGGCCATAAAACTCACCGGTGCCAAAGGCGAACTTGAGGAAGGGCACGAAACTGTCGTGGTGGGTGAGGGTGCCGTCGAAGTCAAAGACGGAAAGTACTTTGGCGTCTGCGGGGCCGGCTTCGAGCATGTCTGGGTTCACGGGTGGTCCTTATCAGGTAGGGCGGTTTCATAGCGTTGTGACTGGCGCTTGCCTGTCGGGGTTCAGGTTGACGGTTCAGCGGGTCAGCCTCTGCGCTCTTCTGTGTGCGTGCGACGGTCCATGCGTTTATGGCGATACGAGTTTACTACCCCTGCGCCAGGAGTGGGGCTTCTGAGGTTCCGGCATGCTCACTCGAAAGCGAGTGCAGGTAGTTCTTACAAGTGTTTTGGCTGACTGATCGGAGTGTGGGTTAAATTTCCTACATACCGCTCGTACCACTTAAAGCGAACTTTCCGATATTTCCTATTTGCAATTTTTCGTATGGTAAATGCCAAAAACAACAAGGCGTTAATCCCATGGCAAACCACGGCTACATGACCATCAACGGCAAATCCCAAGGTCTCATTTCTGCAAATTTTTCAACTCAGGACTACGATCAGATAAAGAGAGGGCTTACAAAAGAATGGGGATGTTTTTATTAGGTGTTGAGTTGTATATCGATATGAGACAGGGAAGCAGGTGTATAAGGTGGTGGTAGATTGATTGTACTTTATGCTTTTGTATTTGTGATTTTTGGCGTGGCCGGAGCGTATGCTCTAAGGGCTAGGCTTTCGGGTGAAGGTCTTAATACCCTAAAGTTATTTTTGTGTGTGATATTTAACGGCTTTTTTGTGGTGTCATATATTGAAGTGATTAAGTATGGCGAGTTTCCTTTTTTTGGGGTTAGAAGTGATTTTATTATTCAATATCCAATCATCGAGTGGATTGCCTTTTTCGGCATATTGGCTCACGGATTTGCACTTCCGGTGAAATGGAAGGTCAGGCGCTGGTTTTGAAAGAAAAAAGAGAAAGAGCGCAGGCTTGTCGGAGGCAGAGAGTAGTCAGCCCTTAGGGGCGGCTTCTAGCATGTCCGGGTTCGCAAGTTGGCCTCGGTCCTACTAATAGTGTTAAGCGTGCATCAATTGCGACAGCAGGAGGTTACTCCCGTGCCAATCTTCCGATTTTGGCGTAAAGCCCTTCGCTAAAAGCCTCCCGATCACTCGACCGGTGACAACGCTGATGGCAATTGGGGCACAAGGCTACAGCATTGGTGATGCGATCCGACCCCTTCTGGGCGAGGTGCTTGACGTGATGGACTTCAAGAAACGGAAAACCGTCGACCTCAAACGGCGCATTCGAACCGCAGCCTTCGCAGATGCCGTTGGCTTCCTTGAGCACCCAGGCGCGTACCTTTGGATCGCGAACGAAGGCAGTGCTGACACTGGCTACTTTCTGCGGTTGGGCGATGCCATCCGGTAGTTTCGGGAAGGTTTGCTGCTGCAGCTTGGAAGCGCGGCGAATAAGCGTTTGTTCATCGGCGGTTTGGGCCGCGTCCTCGGATTCGAACACGGCCTGTGCGGCGAGGGCTTGGCGGATACGTTGTTCTACGCCGGTGCCCACGTTCTTGGCAGGCTTGTAACCATCGATGCGGTCCCAGCCCATACGGACCAATACGGTGGAAATATTCTGCATGCGAAATTCGATGGAGCCTTTCGCACGGCCCGCCACCGGGCCTTCGCGCGGAAGGCGGTTTTCGAGGGCTTTATTGAAAGACTGGCCGGCCTTTTCCCAAGCCAACATTTTCAGATAAGCCTCAACCGCCGCTTCCAGCTCCGCGTCGCTCCAGTCCGTTTTGTCTTTCGTAATATCCATACAGCCGCCGAGGGTGGAAAACCCTCGGACGATACTGAGTGGTCGTTGTCGAGTCTACGAAATTTCCTACGGATTGGTGGGAGTTGGCGGACGTGCTCTTCAGCAAGTTCGCTGCTTGATTCGGAATGGTTGGATGAGCTTTCGCCACCACGGCGTTTTTGCTCGCTGTCTCCGTGACGTTCGATTTACCAACAGGTATGGCATGTCCCGTAGGCGTATCCAGCCCTCATCCTGCCAATGCAGCAGGTTTAACGACATCTCTGGCCAGTCCAGCATGCTCAAAGATGGTCGCTCCATGCTTCCAGGTTGGCGTTGGTCGCGTAAGGTCGGAACAACTTCATGAGTCAGCCAGCTTCGTAAAAGACGGTTTCCCGGCACATAGTGATAGACCAGCAATGCATAGGCACCGGATTCGCTGATCATCAGCATTTCTTCCGGTTGGCCGTGGAACAGCAATTTTACGATTCTTTTTTGATCTTTATCGAGCTTGCGAGTCGTTCGCTCGTCCAGATGCCATCCCATCAAGCGCCCAAGCTCGCGGGCGCAAAACCAGGGTTGGTTTTCCAAAAGAAGAGTATGTAAATGAAGGCTGTGGCGTGTGAACACTACCGCGATAAATGCTTCATGTACGGCGTTGCTGGCCGGAAAGATGGATACGTGTTGATTTGACATTCCCTATGACCTCTACGTGATTTGCTCAAGGGCGAGAACCCAGCGTAGAGAGTGCGGTTTAAGAAACGCCAACCGGCTAAGCCACATAACGACATCTAATTCGCATGACTGACGTCGAGCGAGGTTTAGCTGTGTGATTAAGGCTTGCTTCTACGTTGGGCGTTTCTTAGGCACCGGCGGATGAGCCTAGGTGGCACAGGAGTTTGAATCAACCGCTCTATGGATGATGATCCTGTAGGAAGCATCCTGTTCATTCCTGTGAGCATAAAAAAGCCCTGAACAAGTCAGGGCTCTTTAGTGTTACTTGATTTGGAAATCAATCCCAGCTCAACGCCCCACCCGTCTGATACTCAATCACCCGAGTCTCAAAGAAATTCTTCTCTTTCTTCAAGTCCATGATCTCGCTCATCCAAGGGAACGGATTCGTCGTCCCCGGATACTCTTCCTTCAACCCAATCTGCGTCAAACGACGGTTAGCGATGAACTTCAGATAGTCTTCCATCATCGCCGCATTCATCCCCAACACCCCACGAGGCATGGTGTCGCGAGCGTATTCAATCTCCAGCTGCGTACCCTGCAGGATCATCTGGGTCGCTTCTTCTTTCATCTCGGCATCCCACAGGTGTGGGTTTTCGATTTTGATCTGGTTGATCACGTCGATACCGAAGTTCAGGTGCATCGACTCATCGCGCAGGATGTACTGGAACTGCTCGGCCACGCCGGTCATTTTGTTGCGGCGGCCCATGGACAGGATCTGGGTGAAGCCGCAGTAGAAGAAGATGCCTTCCAGCACGCAGTAGTAAGCGACCAGGTTGCGCAGCAGTTCTTTGTCGGTGTCGACGGTGCCGGTTTCGAACTTTGGATCGGAGATCGAACGGGTGTACTTCAGGCCCCAGGCGGCCTTTTTGGCGACCGATGGAATCTCGTGGTACATGTTGAAGATCTCGCCTTCATCCATGGCCAGCGATTCGATGCAGTACTGGTAGGCGTGGGTGTGGATCGCTTCTTCGAAGGCCTGACGCAGGATGTACTGGCGGCACTCCGGGTTGGTGATCAGGCGGTACACGGCCAGTACCAGGTTGTTGGCCACCAGGGAGTCGGCGGTGGAGAAGAAGCCCAGGTTGCGCATGACGATACGGCGCTCGTCGTCGGTCAGGCCTTCGGGGTTTTTCCACAGGGCGATGTCGGCGGTCATGTTGACCTCTTGCGGCATCCAGTGGTTGGCGCAGCCGTCGAGGTACTTCTGCCAGGCCCAGTCGTACTTGAACGGCACGAGTTGGTTGAGGTCGGCGCGGCAGTTGATCATGCGTTTTTCGTCAACGGCGACGCGGGCAGAGGCGCCTTCCAGCTCGGCGAGGCCTTCGGCGACGTCGAGTTTGTCCAGGGCAGCCTTGGCGCGCACGATGGCGGCGGAGTCGTTGGCGGTGACGGCGCGGGCTTCCACGGCGGCAGCAGCGCCGGCACCGTCGAGGCGGTCCATGTTGGCTTCGGTGGCGTGGCCGGCGTTGGCGCCTTTAGCGGCTACTTCGCCTTCTTCTTCTTTGTCGAATTCGTCCCAGCTCAGCATGACGTGTCGTCTCCTGCGTGAGGGCTCAAAGGTGCCCGTGTGAAACCGGATGGTTGGGTGTTCACACGGCCCTTGGGCCGCGGTGGATCTTAAGGAATCGTTTGTTGCAACAGCTCGCGCAGGCAAATAAACGGAATCAGGTTACGGGTGCTGCATGAGGCTTGAGGGGCGCAGCGATGCGTGCTTGCTGCAGCGCAGGCTCAAGGTCTGGCTCTTTATCCCTGTGTAAAGGGATATTGCAGGCCCGATTTACCCGCGCATTATAGGGAAAAAATTGGGTTTGTGTTGCGGCGGATGGTCACTTGGGAGCGCCAAAATGACGTGGTTTTCGGCCAAAGCGAGTGTTTGCAAGGCTTTGCTGGGGGTGGGGGTTTTTGACGGGCGGGGATGTTTTTTTTGGGGCAGGGGAAGCGGGCGTAAAAAGAGTGGTCGTGGCTGAAATCGCCATCGCAGGCAAGCCAGCTCCCACAATTGATGTGGGGTGTATTCAAAGCGGGTTCTTGGCCGCAAGAACGATTTCTTGCGGCAATTAAGAATCCAACTTCAGAAGTTGTTAGCCGTTAGAACAACCATTGCCCATCACTTGATAGTTAAGAATATGCCGCTGGCCTTGCGAATCTTCATATTCCATTTTTACCGGTACAACTTCGCAGACTTCTGGAATGCTGCTCATGGACAAGACTTTGGCCACATCCAAGTGCGTGCTGTAGGTGTAGTCCTCAACGATCGGAGCGTTCTGGCCGGCCAGTTCAGTCGGGGCTTCGTCAGCCAGGGCGGCAGTGGCGCACAGGCTGCTCAGGGCCATCACTAATAACGCTTTCATTGCTTCATTACCTTCTTCAGGGCGAAAGGGGGCACGGGGCCCTTGTGAGGCCGCGTGTGTCACTTAAAAGTTGGGAAGTTCGGATTAACGTTGCCTTCGTGGGGGCTGTTGCGTTGTTAATCAGAGTGCCTTGTTGGCGGAGTTGATTTTAGGCGCCTCGGTTATATTCATATACCCGTGGTTTTGATAAACACTTTTGGCGGTTTTTGTAACAATCCCTCAATCAAGATTTTTTCAGAAACCTGCCAGGCGCCGCAGCACGCGGGCCAGAGGGGTAAAACGGCATAGCAGGGCAATTTGTAGGGTCTTGTTACTACCATCGTCGAATGGTTCTATAGGCCCACCCCGGCTACAACAGGGGCCATACAACAACAACTATGTCACCGAGGTAAGAAAGATGAGTGCGGCTTCCCTGTACCCCGTTCGCCCCGAAGTAGCAGCCAACACGCTGACCGACGAGGCGACCTACAAGGCCATGTACCAGCAGTCGGTGGTCAACCCCGACGGCTTCTGGCGTGAGCAAGCCAAGCGCCTTGACTGGGTCAAGCCTTTCACCGCGGTCAAGCAGACCTCTTTCGACGACCACCATGTCGACATCAAATGGTTCGCCGATGGCACCCTGAACGTTTCCTACAATTGCCTGGACCGTCACCTCGCCGAGCGTGGTGACCAGATCGCGATCATCTGGGAGGGCGATGACCCTGCCGAGAGCCGCAACATCACCTACCGCGAGCTGCACGAAGAAGTCTGCAAGTTCGCCAACGCCCTGCGCGGCCAGGACGTGCATCGCGGCGACGTGGTGACTATCTATATGCCGATGATCCCCGAAGCCGTGGTCGCCATGCTGGCCTGTACCCGCATTGGCGCGATTCATTCGGTGGTGTTTGGCGGTTTCTCTCCGGAAGCCTTGGCTGGTCGCATCATCGACTGTAAGTCGAAAGTGGTGATTACCGCTGACGAAGGCATCCGTGCCGGTAAGAAGATTCCGCTGAAAGCTAACGTCGACGACGCACTGACCAACCCGGAAACCAGCAGCATCCAGAAGGTGATCGTGTGCAAGCGCACCAATGGCGCGATCAAGTGGAACCAGCATCGCGACATCTGGTACGAAGACCTGATGAAAGTAGCGGGCACCGTCTGCGCGCCAAAAGAGATGGGTGCCGAAGAAGCGCTGTTCATCCTCTATACCTCCGGTTCCACCGGCAAGCCTAAGGGTGTGCAGCACACCACCGGTGGCTACTTGCTCTATGCGGCCCTGACCCACGAGCGCGTATTCGACTACCGCCCGGGCGAAATCTACTGGTGCACCGCTGACGTTGGCTGGGTCACCGGCCACACCTACATCGTCTACGGCCCGCTGGCCAATGGCGCGACCACGCTGCTGTTCGAAGGCGTGCCGAACTACCCGGACATCACCCGCGTGGCGAAGATCGTCGACAAGCACAAGGTCAACATCCTCTACACCGCACCGACCGCGATCCGCGCCATGATGGCCTCCGGCACCGCAGCCTGCGAAGGCGCCGACGGCAGCAGCCTGCGCCTGCTCGGTTCGGTGGGCGAGCCGATCAACCCGGAAGCCTGGGACTGGTACTACAAGAACGTCGGCCAATCCCGTTGCCCGATCGTCGACACCTGGTGGCAGACCGAAACCGGCGCCACGCTGATGAGCCCGCTGCCGGGCGCCCATGCGCTGAAGCCGGGTTCGGCGGCGCGGCCGTTCTTCGGTGTGGTACCGGCGCTGGTGGACAACCTGGGCAACATCATCGAAGGCGCCGCCGAGGGCAACCTGGTGATTCTGGATTCCTGGCCAGGCCAGGCGCGTACCCTGTACGGCGACCATGACCGTTTTGTCGACACCTACTTCAAGACCTTCCGCGGCATGTACTTCACCGGTGACGGCGCACGTCGCGATGAGGACGGTTACTGGTGGATCACTGGCCGTGTGGATGACGTGTTGAACGTGTCCGGCCACCGCATGGGCACCGCCGAGATCGAAAGCGCCATGGTTGCCCACCCCAAAGTCGCCGAGGCGGCAGTGGTGGGCGTGCCCCATGACATCAAGGGGCAGGGCATCTATGTGTACGTCACCCTGAAAAATGGCGAAGAGCCCAATGAAGCGTTGCGCCTGGAATTGAAGAACTGGGTGCGCAAGGAAATCGGGCCGATTGCCTCGCCGGATGTAATCCAGTGGGCACCGGGGCTGCCGAAAACGCGCTCGGGGAAAATCATGCGGCGCATTTTGCGCAAGATCGCCACGGCTGAATACGATGGGTTGGGGGATATCTCTACTCTGGCAGATCCAAGCGTGGTGGCGCATTTGATTGAAACGCACAAGACCATGAACGTCGCGTAAGCGGGGTAGGTGGGACAGAGCCCCATTCGGTGCAAGCCGGGTGGGGCTTTTTTGTAGGCGTTCGAGCCGAGGCCAATTCCCTGTGGGAGCGGGCTTGCTCGCGAAAGCGGTGGGTCAGTTGGCTCATATTTAGCTGACCCACCGCTTTCGCGAGCAAGCCCGCTCCCACATTTGGGGTGCTTTCCATAGCAGGCAGTGGTGGCGGTCTGACACACCTGTATATCCACCAAACCAATAAATATCGGTTTTCATCGTAGGACGTTTCTGAATGTTACCGCCTCGCTCAAATGTGTAACCGCCCGCACAAACCTGAGGCAATGGACCACGCCCACGCCCCGAAAAACCGCGTTCTAGACACCCCAAAAAATAAGATTAAACGCCAGACTTGCCGTGCTAGAAGGGTTTGCGAATAATAGGCCCGCAATTTGCAGCATCATCAGGTTTAATATCTTTTGTCTCTGCATAAAATTCAGAGGCTGTCAATGAGTTGGAACCGCTTTCTCAGTGCTTCTGTAAATTGTTGTCGCATTGAGGAAATATCGGCTTCCGGCCTGTCGTTAGAATGCCGATCACTCGCTCGTCGTCGCAGGTGTCGCCCGCGCAGGACGCAGCACCGCTATTCGGTTACACCTTCGCCGCATCGTGGGCCATGGCTCATACTGCTGTTTTTGCCCTATACCGATGGAGTCCCAAGATGAAGAAACTCGTGCTGTTGGGCGCCCTGGCGCTGTCCGTGCTGTCCATGCAGGCTTTCGCCGAAGGCAAGCCGCTGAAAATTGGTATCGAAGCGGCTTACCCTCCGTTTGCCTCGAAGGCGCCGGATGGCAGCATCGTCGGTTTTGACTACGACATCGGCAACGCCCTGTGCAAGCAGATGGACGTCAAGTGCACCTGGGTCGAGCAGGAATTCGATGGCCTGATCCCGGCACTCAAAGTGCGCAAGATCGACGCGATCCTGTCGTCCATGTCCATCACGGAAGACCGCAAGAAATCCGTGGACTTCACTAACCGCTATTACCTGTCCCCAGCGCGCCTGGTGATGAAGGAAGGCACTACCGTCAGCGACAGCCTGGATGAACTCAAAGGCAAGAAGATCGGTGTGCAGCGCGGTTCGATCCACGATCGTTTCGCCAAGGAAGTCCTGGCTCCTAAAGGTGCGGAAATCAAGGGTTACAGCACCCAGAACGAAATCTACCTGGACGTGGCTGCCGGTCGTCTCGACGGTACCGTGGCTGACGCCACCCTGCTGCAAGACGGTTTCCTGAAAACCGACGCCGGCAAAGGCTACGCGTTCGTAGGCCCATCGTTCACCGAAGCCAAATACTTCGGCGACGGTATCGGCATCGCAGTGCGCAAAGGCGACAAGGAAAACCTGGAGCGCATCAACGCGGCCATCGCTGCCATCCGTGCCAACGGCGAATACAAGAAAATCCAGGACAAGTACTTCGACTTCGATATTTACGGCGCTGACGCCAAGTAATTCATCGCAGCTGTCTGTCCGAAATGGCGCAAGCAACAGTCATCCTGAAGTTTGCGCCATTTTTTCATCCCCCTTTTCGAGGACCTGAATCATGTTGAAAGGCTACGGGGCCGTTATCCTCGATGGCGCTTGGTTGACGCTTCAGCTCGCCTTGTCGTCCATGGCCTTGGCCATCGTTCTGGGTCTGATCGGGGTCGCGCTACGCCTGTCGCCGGTACGCTGGCTGGCTTGGCTGGGCGACCTGTACTCCACGGTGATCCGCGGGATCCCCGACCTGGTGCTGATCCTGCTGATTTTCTACGGCGGTCAGGACTTGCTTAACCGCGTCGCGCCGTTGCTGGGCTTTGACGACTATATCGACTTGAACCCCTTGGCCGCCGGTATCGGCACCCTGGGTTTCATCTTTGGCGCCTACCTCTCGGAAACCTTCCGTGGCGCCTTCATGGCCATCCCCAAAGGCCAGGCCGAAGCCGGCCTGGCGTATGGCATGAGCAGTTTTCAGGTGTTTTTCCGGGTGATGGTGCCGCAGATGATTCGGCTGGCGATCCCTGGTTTTACCAACAACTGGCTGGTATTGACCAAGGCCACCGCGCTGATTTCGGTGGTAGGTCTGCAAGACATGATGTTCAAGGCCAAGCAGGCGGCAGACGCCACCCGCGAGCCTTTTACCTTCTTCCTCGCAGTGGCGGCGATGTACCTGGTGATCACCAGCGTGTCGTTGCTGGCCTTGCGTTACCTTGAGAAGCGCTACTCGGTAGGCGTAAGGGCGGCTGATCTATGATCTTCGACTACAACGTCATCTGGGAGGCCATGCCGCTGTACCTTGGCGGCTTGCTGACCACCCTGAAACTGCTCGCCATCTCGCTGTTCTTCGGCCTGCTCGCCGCCTTGCCCCTGGGCTTGATGCGGGTGTCCAAGCAGCCGGTCGTCAACGGCGTGGCCTGGCTTTACACCTATGTGATCCGCGGCACGCCGATGCTGGTGCAGCTGTTTTTGATCTACTACGGCCTGGCGCAGTTCGAAGTGGTGCGCGAAAGCTTCCTATGGCCGCTGCTGTCCAGCGCCACGTTCTGTGCGTGCCTGGCGTTTGCGATCAACACCAGCGCCTACACCGCCGAAATTATCGCCGGTAGCCTCAAGGCTACACCTAACGGTGAGATCGAAGCGGCCAAGGCCATGGGCATGTCGCGCTACAAACTGTACCGCCGCATCCTGTTGCCGTCGGCCCTGCGCCGTGCGCTGCCGCAGTACAGCAACGAAGTGATCATGATGCTGCAGACCACCAGCCTGGCGTCCATCGTTACCCTGATCGACATCACCGGTGCCGCGCGTACGGTCAATGCCCAGTATTACCTGCCGTTCGAAGCCTATATCACCGCCGGCGTGTTCTACCTGTGCCTGACCTTCATCCTGGTGCGCTTGTTCAAGTTGGCCGAGCGCCGCTGGCTGAGCTACCTGGCTCCACGGAAGCACTGATATGGAACGTATCGACCATCTGCTGCCCTGGGGGCACCTGGGCTGCGAGCGCCAGCTGAGCGTGTTTCGTTTCGGCAGTGGCGAGCGCAAGGCCTATATCCAGGCCAGCCTGCACGCCGATGAATTGCCTGGCATGCGCGCCGCCTGGGAACTGAAAAAGCGCCTTGTGGCGCTGGAACAGCAAGGCGCCCTCAACGGCGTGATCGAGTTGGTGCCGGTCGCCAACCCGATGGGTCTCGGCCAGTTGTTGCAGGGCAGCCACCAGGGGCGTTTCGAAGTCGGCAGCGGCAAGAATTTCAACCGCGATTTTGTCGAACTGAGCGAGCCGGTGGCCGAGTTGCTGCAAGGCAAGCTGGGGGACGACCCGCACGCCAATGTGCGCCTGATCCGCCAGGCCATGAGCGATGCGCTCAATGCCTTGCCCGAACCGAGCAGCCAGCTGCAAGGCATGCAACGCATCCTGCTGAGCCACGCCTGCACCGCCGATGTGGTGCTCGACCTGCATTGCGACGCTGAAGCCGCGCTGCATATGTACGCGCTGCCCCAGCATTGGCCCCAGTGGCGTTCGTTGTCGGCACATTTGAATGTGAAGGTCGGCCTGCTGGCGGAAGACTCCGGCGGCAGTTCATTTGATGAGGCCTGTTCGCTGCCGTGGCTGCGTTTGTCACGCGCGTTCCCGGATGCGCAGATTCCGCTGGCGTGCCTGGCGACGACCTTGGAACTGGGCGGCCAGGCTGATACCGGCCGTGATGAAGCGATCTTCCACGCCGAAGGCATCCTGGCCTTTCTAGCCGAGCAAGGCCTGATCAAAGGCCAATGGCCTGCGCCGCAGTTTGAGCCGTGCGAAGGCGTGCCGTTCGAAGGCACCGAGTTGTTGTTCGCGCCCCACGCCGGGGTGATCAGTTACCTGCGTAAAGCTGGCGACTGGGTAGAAACCGGCGACGAGATTTTTGAAGTGATTGACCCCCTCACCGACCGCGTAAGCACTATTTGCGCGGGCACCTCGGGGGTGTTGTTTGCCGTTGAACGGCTACGTTATGCCCAAGCGGGTTTCTGGCTGGCCAAGGTGGCGGGGCGCGAAGCGCTGCGCTGCGGGCGCTTGCTCAACGACTGACCACCTGTTTTTGTGAGAACCGACCGCATGTACAAGCTTGAAGTCCAAGACCTGCATAAACGCTATGGCAGTCATGAAGTGCTCAAAGGTGTGTCCCTGGCCGCCGCCGCCGGCGATGTGATCAGCATCATCGGCTCCAGTGGTTCGGGCAAAAGTACCTTTTTGCGCTGCATCAACCTGCTCGAGCAACCCCACGCCGGCAAGATTCTGCTCAATAACGAAGAGCTCAAACTGGTCGCCAACAAAGACGGCGCCATGAAGGCTGCCGACCCCAAGCAGTTGCAGCGCATGCGTTCGCGCCTGTCCATGGTGTTCCAGCATTTCAACCTGTGGTCGCACATGACCGCGCTTGAAAACGTGATGGAAGCGCCGGTGCACGTGCTGGGCGTATCGAAGAAAGAAGCGCGTGAAAAGGCCGAGCACTACCTGGCCAAGGTCGGCGTGGGCCATCGTAAGGATGCGTTCCCCGGCCATATGTCCGGTGGTGAGCAACAGCGCGTGGCGATTGCCCGCGCCCTGGCGATGGAGCCAGAGGTGATGCTGTTCGACGAGCCGACCTCGGCACTCGACCCTGAGCTGGTAGGCGAAGTGCTCAAGGTGATGCAGGACCTGGCCCAGGAAGGTCGCACCATGGTGGTGGTGACCCACGAAATGGGCTTTGCCCGTGAAGTCTCGAACCAGTTGGTGTTTTTGCACAAAGGTGTGGTTGAAGAACGTGGCAACCCGCGGGAAGTGCTGGTCAACCCGCAGTCGGAGCGTTTGCAGCAGTTCCTCTCTGGCAGTTTGAAATAATCAAGACTGCCACCCACCCCCTGTAGGAGCGAGCTTGCTCGCGAAGATCGTCAACGATAACGCGGCAAGCTTGATACCCCGTGTCGTTCTCAGGTTTTTCGCGAGCAAGCTCGCTCCTACAGGGAAGCAGGTCTTCATTGTTTTTGAGATTTGTGTTGGTTTACGGGCTAGCATTGGCCCACAGCTTCTTTCACTGTTTTCGCTTTGGATAGCACTCCATGACCGCCCACAAAATTGGTTTCCTGATTTGGCCCAGCACAAAAGCCCTTACGCTTGCGCTGGCTGAGGAGGCCTTGCGCGTTGCCCAGCGGGTGCATCCGGATGTGATCTACGAGCTGTCGTTTTTGCTCGCCGAGCCCGCCGTCGAAGGTGCCTGGCAACTGCCGGGCGAGCCGTGGGCCGGTAAGCTGGAGGGCTTTCAGAAGCTGTTCCTGTTGGCCGACGAACCGCCGACGGTCATCGCTTCGCCACTGAGTTCCGCGCTCAAGCAGCTTGTTCGGGCAGGGTGTGTAATCGGCGGCTTGTCGGCGGGTGTGTACCCGCTGGCCCAACTGGGCCTGCTCGATGGCTACCGCGCCGCCGTGCACTGGCGCTGGCAGGACGATTTCGCCGAGCGGTTCCCCAAGGTCATTGCCACCAGCCATTTGTTCGACTGGGACCGTGACCGCCTCACTGCCTGCGGCGGCATGTCGGTACTCGACCTGCTGCTGGCGGTATTGGCCCGTGACCACGGTGCGGAGCTGGCCGGTGCGGTGTCCGAAGAGTTGGTAGTAGAACGCATCCGCGAAGGCGGCGAGCGCCAGCGTATTCCATTGCAAAATCGCCTGGGTTCCAGCCATCCGAAGCTGACCCAGGCGGTTTTGCTGATGGAGGCCAATATCGAAGAACCGCTGACCACCGATGAAATCGCCCAGCACGTGTGCGTCTCACGACGACAGCTTGAACGGATCTTCAAGCAATACCTCAACCGCGTTCCCAGCCAGTACTACCTGGAATTGCGCCTGAACAAGGCGCGCCAGATGTTGATGCAAACCAGCAAGTCGATCATCCAGATCGGCCTGTCGTGCGGCTTCTCCTCAGGGCCGCACTTCTCCAGCGCCTACCGCAATTTTTTCGGCGCCACCCCTCGCGAAGACCGTAACCAGCGCCGCAGCAGCAGCCCGTTCGAGTTATCGTCGGTGCCCTCCGAGCGCGGTTGAGCGGCGCTCAGGGTTCGTTGTCTGTTTCGGATGAAGTCGGGGAGCTTGAGCCAGAGTCGTCTGGCGCCGGTTGCCTGGCTTGCGCGACATCGAAATCCACCGCCGTGCGGTTGTAATAGCGACGCAGGATGGCAATCGCCTCGGGTGAGAAGGGGTTGTCGCTCAGATCAAAACCTGCCGCTGCGTCCGGGTCCACTTCAATCAGGTCGGTGGGCAACTCGGTGATACGGTTATCGCTCAGGTTCAGTTGGGTGAGCGATGTCAGGTTGAATGCGCCGCGCGGCACTTCAGTAAGCCCGGCGTTTTCCATCATCAAGGTCTCCAGGCCGGACATGTTGCTGACATCGGGGGGCAGCCCCAGTGGGTTATCGCTCAGGTCCAGGTAGTTCAGGTCGTGCAGGTCGCTCAACGCTGCGACACTTTCGGGGGTCAGCCGCAGTTGGCATTGCGTCAGGCTGAGTGTATTGAGCTTGGGCAGCTTGAACACGGCAGCGGGAATGTCTTTGAGGACATAGCGGTCAATCAGCAGGCTCTCCAGGTTGGAGAAGCGTTCCAGAAAGCCTTCGGGTATCGAGGTGGTTTCCTGCGCCCTCAGTTCCAGCTTGGAAACGTGCTTGAAATCCACATTCAGTTTCGGCAGGTCGCCCAACAGTGGCAACGTCAGGACCATTTGATGGGTTTGGGTCAGCGTGTCATGACTGAAGTCCAGGTCGCTCTCGCGTCGCCACACTTGCTCCAGCAAGCCTCTTATTTCCCCGCGCATGAGCTGCTGCTGTGCGCGAACCTGTTCATCCATGGGCACGTCCGTGAACGGGTAGCGCGCGGGCACATCCGCTACCCATTCTTGCAGGTCGGCCTGCAGGCGTTCGTAGTCGGCCTTGAGGCGCACCAGTGTCGCCATTGAATCGTCCAGCCCGCCTGGCAACCTGAAGATAAATTGATTGGCCTCGTAGGTGCTATAGGTCGGGTAAAGCGCTTGGGCCAGGCGCACCTCCGCTGGGTTGGCGTCGGCGCCAAAGTGTTCCCCGGTGTTCTGGCAGTAGGTTTTTATCCGTTCAAGCGTCGTGCGTGAGAGTGGGTTGCCGGAAAGGTCGAAGGCCCTGGCGGCGCCCGCGGGCAGGGAAAACAGGGCGTCGGGCAGTCTGCGCAGGAGGTTGTTGCTGAGGTTGGCGCTGACCAGCCGAGGTCGACTGAGCAGGCCGGAGGGGAAGACGGAAATCCCGCTGCGCGCAAGGTTGAGCGTACGCAGGTTGGCCATGTTTTCCAGATTGGGCGCCAGCGCCAGCGGGTTGTTGGACAGGTCCAGGGTGTGCAGCTCGGCCAGGTTGGCCAGGGCTGCACGGCTTGGGGTGGTGAGGTTGAGTTCGCAATTGCGCAGTACCAGTGCATTGAGGCGAGTTAATGCGCTGACCTCCTCGGGCAGTGTTCTGAGGGCGATGTCGCTGATAGCCAGCCGGCGTAGCCCGGGAAAGCGCCCCAAGAAGGCCGGCGTGCCACGGGTGGTCAGGTAGCCCAGCAACTCCAGGCTGGTGATGTGCCCGAAGCTGGCCTCCAGTGTCGGCAGTTCGCCGTAAATGGGTTGGTTGAGTTGCAACAGGTGCCCGTTATCAAACGCGGCGTCCCGGGGTGTGTCGTGGCGCCAGGCGCTGATCAGCCGTTGCGCCCAGAGCCGACGATTCTGCTGTTCAGAAGCAATTCGCCAGCGGCTCAGGGGTAGGTCAGTGCCCACAAGGGTTTGTGGCACGTTCTGCTGCCAGGCTCTGAGGCTGGCGTCCAACTGCGAGAACTCGTTCTTCAGGAATTGAAGGGTACCCAATGGCGTACCGGGGTCGTTGTGCATGGCAGCGATTACGGCGGTCAGCTCGTTGGGGCTCAGTTGCGGGTACAACTCGTGCAGCCGCGCCTCGAGCGAGGCAGCGCCGCTGCTGCTACCGGCAGTGGATGGGCTGGCGTCGTAACCTTCCATGCCGCCGGGCAGGCGCATCAGGGTGGGGTCGTAGGAGGGTTTGAGCAGCGGTACTTCGGCCAGCAGAGGGCCAAGCTCGTCACGTGCCAGCGCATGTTGGCGCAGGGTTTCTCGCAGGTGCGGGCCCTGGCCGATCTGCATATTCAGCGCGTCGCGCTGCGCATCGGGCAATGCCTGGAGCACGGCGGTGTAGAAGTCGGTTTCGCCAAGCAGGGTGCCCTTGCTGTCTTCGGGAATGTAGTCGCCTTCGATGGTGCGCACCAACAGGCGTCGAATGGGCGCTTGGGCAGGGCCGATGGCGTCGTGCAACTGGCCGTCGCGCTTGAAGTCGCGCACTTCCAGGCGCACCTGGGGCGACCAGCCCGGCAGTTTTTCCAGGGAGTGCACGGCGAGTCGGTGGGTGTCGCCGCTCTCCAGCGCGCTCATGTACAAGCCTTCATACGCCCGGCTGATTCGAACCTGGTGGGCTGCCCAGCGTGCACGTTCGACCAGGTGCGAAGGCAGTGTGCCCTGGTCGATGTCGAGCAGATCCTGGCCGCTGGCACCGCGCAGCACTTCCTCGGCCGCGCTGACCGGCAGGCCTGGCGTGCTGTCGATGACCTTCTGAACGCGCGCATCGGTGGTCAGCTCCAGGCCTCGGTAGCGTGAGTCGAACATCGAAGCGCGTTTATCCGCGGCTCTGCGTGCCAGCTGTTTGCGTAGCTTGGCGGCGCGCACATGCAATTGGGTGGTGGGGGTGCCAAAGTCTTCTTCCAGCAACGTCTTGCGCTCTGGCTCGTCGAGGGTTTCCAGCAGGGTCTTGAGCAGGTCGCCGTTGTTCATCTGCGCTTCATGGATTTGCGCCACTGCCGCGTTTTCTCGGCCAGGATGTTCCCATACCGTTTCGCCTTTGGCGTTTAGAAAACGCAGGGTCTTGGTTTCGGGCCACAGGCCGGTCTGGCTGAGCAGCCAGAGTTGGGTCTGCGTGTCGGCTTTTCGATAAACCTGCGGGTCGTCGCTGTTCATCTGGTCGATGAAGTCTTGCAGGTGCTGGTCGATGTGAATGCGCTTGAGGCTGTCGGCCAGCAACGGCGGTGGCGGCTGGCGGTCCATGTAGAGTTTGCGCAGGGCGCCATCGTCGGTGCTGCTGATGCGCTGTGCCTGTTCCAGGCCGGTTTCGCTGAGGCTCTCGGCGGGCGGGCCGAGGCGGCGCAGCAAGGTGCTGCGGTCCCAGGTCAGCGGGCGATCCAGTGGGGTCAACCAGGCACCCTTGCCATTACCGATAATGGGCGGTTGGTAGGCATGCATGTGGCTTGGGTGCACCAGCACGGTGTTGTCCGCTTGTTGCTTGACGGCGAAGTGTTGCCCATCGAGGGGCAGGATCTGTTTGTCCCCGTAGGTATGCAATCCATCGGCCTGGGGGCGTGAGGCGGCGGGCAACTGAAGGTCGTGGGCGTAGGGGCTCAGGTCCGGGTTCCACAGGCGCGTTTTGCCGTCGTGCGAGGTGACCGGGTGCAGGCGCTCGAAAAACGCCCAGACTTCCCGAGGCAGTGCCTGGCGTAGCAGCCCTTCGGCAATCGGTGCGCCGACCGCGAACATACCCAATTGCACCATTTGCTCCAGGATCGACATCAGGTGCCCGAACGCCTGGCGCTTGAGGCCCTCAGCCCAGTCGACGATGCCTTCGAACACGTCGTCGAGCAGTTGATAGGCGGTGTAGCCAAGCATCAGCAGGCCCAGGGGGGGAATGAACGGCGTGGCGATGAAAGCGACGATTTCGAGCAGGGTTTTGCCGATTTTTGCCACGACGTCCCAACGTTGCCAGCGTGCCTTGCTGTCGGCGTCGGCGGTGGACACGGCAATATTGCGCGCGTCATTGAGCAGCCTGTTGAGTTTGCTTTCATAGAGGTGTTCGTACAGCTCGCCCGTGATTTTCGTCGCGTGCAATTGCAGCTTGGGGTTGGCCACCGGTTCAGCGCGCCAGGTCGGCCTGGGGTCGCCGGGGATGGGGGAGTGCCAGGTTATCTGGGACAAGCGGTTATTGAGGTTGGCAAAGAAGTAGGCGCGGTGTTCGTGGCTGATAAAGCGGCTGAAGAACGCTTGGTAATCGGCGTCGCGCAATTTGCGGGTCAGGTCTTGAATGAAGGCAATGCCGTCGCGGTAATACTTGAGCGGTGCCTGCGGATCGCCGGGGATGTACGCCACCACGGGCACTGCGCTGTGGTGCAGTTCCAGGTCGGCGGCGAACAGCACAATGCCGGCCAGCGGCGCGTCCATCAGGCTCAGGTCGTGGCTGAGCAGGGTCTTGCCTTCCAGTGTCAGGCTGCTGATGCCTTTGAGCTGGGCCTGGAGCGTGCGCAGTACGGCTTCGCTGCCGTCCTTTTTCAGGCGCGCCAGGTGCACGGCGGCTTGTGCCTCGGCCTTCAGGCTTTCGATGACGGTACTGCGCAGCGCGCTCTTGCGGGTGGCGTCCTGGAAACCGAAAAATGTCTTGAGGTAGGCCTGGTATTGCGTGCCGATGTCCAGTTCACGGCAGAGCCGGATGAAGGCCTGGATGCTGACTTTGCTGTTTACTGAGGGCAGGGTGTCGAATTGCCCGGTGGCAGAGGGTTGGGTGATGAAGCTGGAGTCTGCGGTGTAGGCAGCTTTCTTGCTTTCTGCTGCATCAAAGTTGTGCAGCGCGGCATCCACCAGCGACACGGTCCAGGCTTTGACGCCGCCGGTTTCTATGGGGAACAGTGGGATCGTCAGGGGCGCATACAGGCGCAGATGGGTGGTGCTGACATCGATGTCCACGCCCCAGCGGGTCTTGAGCGCCTGTTGCAAAAGCGGTGCGGTGAAGGCGTGCGGTGTCTTGAGGTCGGCCAGTGCCGCGTCTACTTTGCTTTGCGCGGTCCAACTCTGCTCCACCGCCTGCTTGAGGGGCGCGTGTTGCTGGCGGCTGGCGTCGGCCTGCCAGTCGGCGACATCCAGTGGCGCAGTTTTCAACGCTTGGCGCTTGTCATCCGAGGCGTTTGCCAGCCAGGCCGGCAGGCGTGTGTGAAACCCGGCAGGCACTTGGGTGGCGGCGACTGCGAGGCGTTGGCTGATTGTCGTGGGCACGGGGCTGATCCTTCAGTGGGGGTGAGTCACTGTCATCACAGCAAGCCTGATGGGTTCATGGGCAGCAGATAGTTAAGGCATTAGGCGAAAATCAGCGGGCCGTGCCTCTGCCTCTCACTGAACGCAGCGTTTACACTGCGCCATTGCGATGCAATATGTCGCATTGCCGTAAACCCGCGTAAAACCGGGGTTGGCGCTATAAGAAGTTGTCGCTTGGCGACAAGGTGGCGCTGAAAACTGTCCTTACAATCCCTGCATCGCCCGCCAGTTCCAGGCAGGCGTTCCTCTTCAGGAGACTCCGATGTCCGTTGAGCAAGCCCCGGTGCAACGTGCCGATTTCGACCAAGTGATGGTGCCCAACTACGCACCTGCTGCCTTCATCCCCGTACGTGGCGCAGGTTCGCGCGTGTGGGACCAGGCCGGTCGCGAGCTGATCGACTTTGCCGGCGGCATCGCGGTCAACGTATTGGGCCATGCGCACCCGGCGCTGGTCGGTGCACTGACCGAACAGGCCAACACGCTGTGGCATGTCTCCAACGTGTTCACCAACGAGCCGGCCTTGCGCCTGGCCCACAAGCTGATCGATGCCACCTTTGCCGAGCGCGTGTTCTTCTGCAACTCCGGCGCCGAAGCCAACGAGGCCGCCTTCAAGCTGGCCCGTCGCGTGGCGTTCGACCGTTTTGGCAGCGAGAAGTACGAGATCATCGCCGCGCTGAACAGCTTCCACGGCCGTACCCTGTTCACCGTCAACGTCGGTGGCCAGTCGAAGTACTCCGATGGTTTCGGGCCTAAAATCACCGGCATCACCCACGTTCCTTATAACGACCTGGCTGCGCTGAAAGCGGCGGTGACCGATAAGACCTGCGCCGTGGTGCTGGAACCGATCCAGGGCGAAGGCGGTGTACTGCCGGCCGAGCTGGCTTACCTGCAAGGCGCTCGCGAGCTGTGCGACGCTCACGACGCACTGCTGGTATTTGACGAAGTGCAAACCGGCATGGGCCGCACCGGCCACCTGTTTGCCTACCAGCATTACGGCGTGACGCCCGACATCCTCACCAGTGCCAAGAGCCTGGGCGGCGGTTTCCCGATTGCGGCGATGCTCACCCGTGAAGACTTGGCCAAGCACCTGGTGGTCGGCACCCACGGCACCACCTACGGCGGCAACCCGCTGGCGTGCGCGGTAGCGGAAGCGGTGATCGACGTGATCAACACCCCAGAAGTGCTGGCGGGTGTGAATGCCAAGCACGACCTGTTCAAGGCGCGCCTGGAGCAGATCGGCAAGCAGTATGGCATCTTCACTCAGGTTCGCGGCATGGGCCTGCTGATCGGTTGCGTGTTGAGCGATGCGTTCAAAGGCAAGGCCAAGGACGTGTTCAACGCGGCCGAAAAAGAGAACTTGATGATCCTGCAAGCCGGCCCCGACGTGGTGCGTTTTGCGCCGAGTCTGGTGGTGGAAGAGGCGGACATCAATGAAGGCCTGGATCGTTTTGAGCGTGCTGTGAAGACGTTAACGCAAGCCTGATAGCGACACATTTTATTGGCCGGACCTGAACAAATGTGGGAGCTGGCTTGCCTGCGATAGCATCACCTCGGTGCCGTTGATAGACCGAGTTGTCTGTATCGCAGGCAAGCCAGCTCCCACATGGATCTGCTTACACATTGAGACCGATGTGTATCCGGAGCCCGTGTCCGGTATTTTTTCCTCTGTGAGTTTTCGAGTTAAGGAGTGACACCATGCTGGTGATGCGCCCCGCGCAAATGGCTGATCTGGGCGAGGTACAGCGTCTGGCTGCGGACAGCCCGATTGGTGTCACCTCCTTGCCGGATGATGTGGAACGCCTGAGCGACAAGATCGCGGCCAGCGAAGCGTCCTTCGCCGCCGAGGTGAGTTTCAACGGTGAAGAGAGCTATTTCTTCGTGCTGGAAGACACCGAGACCGGCAAGCTTGCCGGCTGCTCGGCCATCGTGGCCTCGGCCGGTTACTCCGAGCCGTTCTACAGCTTTCGTAACGAGACCTTCGTGCACGCCTCCCGCGAGCTGAAGATCCACAACAAGATCCACGTGCTTTCCCAGTGCCACGACCTTACCGGCAACAGCCTGCTCACCAGCTTCTATGTGGTGCCGGAGCTGGTCGGTTCGCCGTGGTCGGAACTCAACTCCCGTGGCCGTCTGCTGTTTGTTGCCAGCCATCCCGAGCGCTTTGCCGACTCGGTGGTGACCGAGATTGTCGGCTACAGCGACGAGAACGGTGACTCGCCGTTCTGGGATGCCATCGGCCGCAACTTCTTCGACCTCAACTACGCCGCCGCCGAGCGCCTGTGCGGGCTGAAAAGCCGCACCTTCCTCGCTGAGCTGATGCCGCACTATCCGATCTACGTGCCGCTGTTGCCGGACGAAGCGCAAGAGGCCATGGGCCAGGTGCACCCGCGTGCGCAAATCACCTTCGACATCCTGATGCGTGAAGGCTTTGAGACTGACCATTACATCGACATCTTCGACGGCGGCCCGACGCTGCACGCCCGGGTCTCGGGCATTCGCTCGATCGCCCAGAGCCGCGTGGTGCCGGTGAAGATCGGCGAGATGGTCAAGGGCGTTGGCCGCCAGTACCTGGTGAGTAACGCGCAGTTGCAGGATTACCGTGCGGTGATGCTGGAGCTGGACTACGCGCCCGGCAAACCGGTGACCCTGGACCTGGCAGCAGCAGAAGCGCTGGGTGTTGGCGAAGGCGCCAGCGTGCGCCTGGTTGCGGTTTAAAAAGAGAGTTTCGCGGGTGGCTGACAACAGCGGCCCGTTCGAGGAGATAGCATGATCGTTCGTCCCGTACGCAGCAGCGATTTACCGGCCCTGATTGATCTGGCGCGCAGCACTGGCACCGGCCTTACCACCTTGCCGGCCAACGAAGAGCGCCTGACCCACCGGGTGGGCTGGGCGGAAAAAACCTTTCGCGGCGAAGCCGGGCGCGGCGATGCCGACTACCTGTTCGTGCTGGAAAACGATGAAGGCCGCGTGGTGGGAATCTCCGCCATTGCTGGCGCCGTCGGCCTGCGCGAGCCGTGGTACAACTTCCGGGTGGGGCTGACCGTCAGCGCGTCCCAGGAGCTGAATATCTACCGTGAGATTCCGACGCTGTTCCTGGCTAACGACCTCACTGGTAATTCCGAATTGTGCTCGTTGTTTTTGCATGCCGATTACCGCAACGGCCTTAACGGTCGCATGCTGGCCAAGGCGCGCATGTTGTTTATCGCCGAGTTCCCGCAACTGTTCGGCAATAAGATCATTGCCGAGATGCGCGGTGTGTCCAACGACGCCGGGCGTTCGCCGTTCTGGGAAAGCCTGGGCCGGCACTTCTTCAAAATGGAGTTCAGCCAGGCCGACTACCTCACTGGCGTGGGCAACAAGGCGTTTATCGCTGAGCTGATGCCCAAGTTTCCGCTGTATAGCTGCTTTCTCTCCGAAGACGCACGCAATGTGATCGGCAAGGTCCACCCGGACACCGAGCCGGCCCTGAGCATGCTCAAGAGCGAAGGCTTCAGCTACCAGGGCTATGTGGATATTTTCGACGCAGGCCCTGCGGTGGAATGTGAAACCAGCAAGATCCGTGCGGTGCGCGACAGCCAGTCACTGGTGTTGGCCATCGGCACACCGGGGGACGACGCCACGCCGTTCCTGATTCATAACCGCAAGCGCGAGGAGTGCCGTATCACCGCCGCTCCGGCTCGGCTGGCGGCAGGCACCCTGGTGGTCGATCCGCAGACCGCCAAGCGCCTGCAACTGGTGGTGGGTGATCAAGTGCGTGCTGTTGCGTTGTCTGCTGCTCGGGAGTCGAAATAATGAATTCGCTGTATATCGCAGGTAGTTGGCTGGCTGGCCAGGGTGAACTGTTTGAATCGCGCAACCCGGTGACCCAGCAAGTGCTGTGGGCCGGCAATGGCGCCAGCGCCGAACAGGTCGAATCCGCCGTGCAGGCTGCGCGTCAGGCATTCCCGGCATGGGCCAAGCGCTCGCTCGAAGAACGCATCAGCGTGCTGGAAACCTTCGCCGCCACGCTTAAAAGCCGTGCCGATGAAATCGCCCGCTGCATTGGCGAAGAAACCGGCAAGCCGCTGTGGGAATCAGCCACCGAAGTCACCAGCATGGCCAACAAGATTGCGATCTCGGTGCAAAGCTACCGCGAACGTACCGGCGAGAAGAGCGGCCTCCTGGGCGACGCCACCGCTGTGTTGCGCCACAAACCCCACGGTGTGGTAGCGGTGTTCGGTCCTTATAACTTCCCTGGGCACTTGCCGAATGGGCACATCGTTCCGGCGTTGCTGGCCGGTAATACCGTGCTGTTCAAGCCGAGCGAGCTGACCCCCAAGGTCGCCGAGCTGACCGTACAGTGCTGGATCGAAGCCGGTTTGCCGGCGGGCGTGCTGAACCTGCTGCAAGGCGCGCGGGAAACCGGCATCGCCCTGGCGGCCAACCCAGGCATCGACGGCCTGTTCTTCACCGGTTCCAGCCGCACCGGCAACCACTTGCACCAGCAGTTCTCCGGGCGCCCGGACAAGATCCTGGCCCTGGAAATGGGCGGTAATAACCCGCTGGTCGTGGACGAAGTCGCCGACGTGGATGCGGCGGTGTACACCATCATTCAGTCGGCGTTTATCTCGGCAGGCCAGCGTTGCACCTGTGCCCGCCGCTTGCTGGTGCCTGAAGGTGCCTGGGGCGATGCCTTGCTGGCGCGCCTGGTGGCGGTGAGTGCGAGCATTGAAGTCGGTGCTTTCGACCAGCAACCGGCGCCGTTCATGGGCTCGGTGATTTCACTTGCTGCGGCCAAAGCGCTGATGCAAGCCCAGGAACTGATGTTGGCCAATGGCGCCGTGGCGCTGCTGGAGATGACCCAACCTCAGGCTCAGGCCGCGTTGCTGACCCCTGGCATCATCGACGTGACCGCTGTGACGGAACGTGAAGACGAAGAGCTGTTTGGCCCGCTGCTGCAGGTGATCCGCTACGCGGATTTTGCCGGTGCCATCGCTGAGGCCAACAACACCCAATACGGTCTGGCCGCTGGCCTGTTGTCGGATTCCGAAGCGCGTTACCAGCAGTTCTGGCTGGAAAGCCGCGCCGGTATCGTCAACTGGAACAAACAGTTGACCGGCGCCGCCAGTACCGCGCCGTTCGGTGGTGTCGGGGCGTCGGGCAATCATCGCGCCAGCGCCTATTACGCGGCGGATTATTGCGCGTACCCGGTGGCGTCGCTGGAGACGCCGAGCCTGATAGTCCCGGCAACGCTCACGCCAGGTATAACGCTGATCTAAATGTGGGAGCGGGCTTGCTCGCGAAAGCGGTGGTTCAGTCACTTCAAATGTTGAATGACATACTGCATTCGCGAGCAAGCCCGCTCCCACAAGGGATCTGTGGTGTATTCAAGTGATTTGATGCCTATAAAAACAGATGTTCGTGGAGCCTCGCCGATGAAATCCTGTGAAGTCAATTTTGACGGTCTAGTGGGGCCGACCCATAACTACGGCGGTTTGTCCTTCGGCAACGTCGCGTCCCAAAGCAACAGCCAGCAGTCTTCCAACCCGAAGGAAGCGGCGTTGCAGGGCCTGCAGAAAATGAAAGCCCTGATGGACATGGGCTTTGTGCAAGGTGTGTTGGCGCCCCAGGAACGCCCGGATGTGGCCGCCTTGCGCAGCTTGGGTTTCAGCGGCACCGACGCCCAGGTGATTGAGCAGGCCGCCAAGCAGGCCATGCCTTTGCTGGTAGCGAGCTGCTCGGCTTCCAGCATGTGGGTAGCCAACGCCGCCACCGTCAGCCCAAGCGCAGACACCGTAGACGGCCGCGTGCATTTCACTGCCGCCAACCTCAATTGCAAATACCACCGCAGCATCGAACACCCCACCACCAGCCGCGTGCTGGGGGCGATGTTCGCCGATGGCAAGCACTTCGCCCACCACGCCGCCTTGCCGGCCGTGGCGCAGTTTGGCGATGAAGGCGCGGCCAACCACACGCGTTTTTGCCGTGAGTACGGCGAGGCGGGCGTCGAGTTTTTCGTCTTCGGCCGTAGTGCCTTCGACCCCCGTTACCCAGCCCCGCAGAAGTACCCGGCGCGCCAGACCCTGGAAGCCTCCCAGGCCGTTGCGCGCCTGCATGGCTTGAAGGATGACGGCGTGGTGTACGCCCAGCAGAACCCGGCGGTGATCGATGCCGGTGTGTTCCACAACGATGTGATCGCGGTGGGCAACGGCGAGGTACTGTTCTATCACGAGGATGCGTTCCTCAACACTGAACAGATGCTCGCCGAACTGCACGGCAAGTTGGGCAAGCTGGGCGGCAACTTCCAGTCGGTGTGTGTGCCTCGCGCGTTGGTCAGTGTCGAGGACGCGGTGCGTTCCTACCTGTTCAACAGCCAGTTGCTGACTCGGCCTGACGGTTCGATGCTGCTGATCGTGCCGGAAGAATGCCGCGCCAATGAGCGCGTATGGCAGTACCTGCAAGGCCTGACCGCTTCCGGCGGGCTGATTCGCGAGGTCAAGGTCTTCGACCTCAAGCAAAGCATGCAGAATGGCGGTGGGCCGGCGTGCCTGCGCCTGCGTGTGGCGTTGAACGAAACCGAGCTGGCGGCCGTGAACCCAGGGGTTATCATGACCGCGCCGTTGTACGAAACCCTGACCCAGTGGGTGGGCAAGCACTACCGCGACAGCCTGCGCGAAACCGACCTGGCTGACCCGCAGTTGCTGCTTGAGTGCCGGACGGCATTGGATGAACTGACGCAAATCCTTAAACTGGGCTCGGTTTATCCTTTCCAGATCAATTAATGCCACGCGGCTGAGATATTTTATTTATGACCGACACCCTGAAACTCATCCTTGAAGACACCGACGGCACCCAGCTGGAAACCTCCTGCACCCGCGTCGCCGTGGTCTGGCAGGGCAAGGAGATCTGGATCCAGCACGATGGCCGCGGCCAACTGCTGATTGGCGTGGACGTAGAAGAAGGCGACGCCGAGTACGCCAACCTGCTGATGCGCCCGTTGGCCACCAACCTGATGAGCCTGCAACTGGAAATGGAACCGGCCGACGTTGAAGGTGACGACGACGATCACGTCCACGGCCCAGGCTGCAACCACTAAGGAAGCTGCTTATGCTCGCCCTCGGCAAACTGCTTGAACTGACCCTCGCCGGTCGTGAACCGGCGCAAAAAATTCAACTGACTGTCGACGGCGTGCAGATGCGCTGGCTCAGCGAAGGCGCGCTTGAAGTGCGTCCTCCTGAAGCTTTGGACAACGGCAGCGACCTGCTGCTGTCGTCCGGCATCCATGGCAACGAAACCGCGCCGATCGAACTGCTCGACCGCCTGTTGCATGGCATTGCCCGCGGGGAGATCAAACCCCGCACCCGTATTCTGTTCCTGTTCGGGAATACCGAGGCCATGCGCCGCGGTGAGCGTTACCTCGAACTGGACGTCAACCGGCTGTTCAACGGCCGTCATGAACAAAACATCGGCCCCGAAGCCATGCGCGCCGCCGAGCTTGAGCAATTGGCCCGCAGCTTTTTCAGCCTGCCTGGCCGCTCGCGCCTGCATTACGACCTGCATACCGCGATTCGTGGTTCGAAAATCGAGCAGTTCGCGTTGTACCCGTGGAAGGAAGACCGACAGCATTCGCGCCGTGAGCTGGAGCGCTTGAACGCTGCCGGCATGCAGGCGGTGCTGTTGCAGAATAAAACCTCGATTACCTTCACCGCGTTTACCTACGAGCAACTCGGCGCCGAGGCGTTCACCCTGGAGTTGGGCAAGGCGCGGCCGTTCGGGCAGAACGACGGAGTGGACGTGTCGCGCCTGGAAGCGCGTCTGAAGCAGATCATCGAGGGTAACGAGCCTGAGACCGGTAGCCTCGACGGCCTGCAACTCTTCGCCGTTGCGCGAGAAGTGATCAAGCACAGCGACGCCTTCCTGATGCACCTGCCCGCAGATGTGGAAAACTTTTCGGAATTGGAAAAGGGCTACCTGCTGGCCGAAGACGTGGCCAAGACCCGCTGGGTGATCGAGGAGGAGGGCGCCCGCATCATCTTCCCCAACCCAAAGGTGAAGAACGGCTTGCGCGCCGGGATACTGATCGTGCCAACCACCGATGCCGGCCTGGTGTAGATCTCAAGGCCTGACCCGATGTAAATGTGGTGCGATATGTAAATGTGGTGCGATAGCCATAGGTATCTACATAATTGTGGTGCTGAACCTGTGGCGAGGGAGCTTGCTCCCGTGACGGCCTAACAGCCGGCGTCGATCTCACTAACGCGCCGCGATTCAAATGTGGGAGCGGGCTTGCTCGCGAAGGCGGCCTGGCAGCCGACACAGTTGGATTGTGTACATATCCATTCCTGCGGTAACGGCCACCTAGGGTTCCGCCCTGACGGCGGCTCACTTTTGAACAGCGCAAAAGTAAGCAAAACGCTCTTGCCCCACCACTCGGCACCTCGCCTAGGCTCGGTGTGCCCGTAATCCGCCAGTGATTTGGGGGGCCGCCGCCACGCGCCATCCATGGCGCGGGGCGGCTAAACCGGCATCCCTGCCGGTTTACCCCCCAAATCCCTGTCGAATTCCGGCCAGCGTGGTTTAACGGGGCGCCTGAGATCAAAAGCAGATCAAGATCAAGAGCGACTCGCTTCGCATCGTGGTTACCGTCTGCTGCTAAAGCCCACAGAGTTATGTAGATACCTATGCTGCGATAGCATCACCTGGGTATCACTGATACACCCAGGTGTCTGCATCGCAGGCAAGCCACACTGGGTTTAGACCGCTACCGCACGCGGCTCGCTACGACGGATCGCACGCACCTTGTGCAGCGTATCGGCGCAGGTGCGCGCCGCTTCCTGGCCCTTGTGCACGAAGTGCTCGTAGAAGAATGTGGTGTGCTCGCTGCCGGCATGGAAGTGGTGCGGCGTCAGGGACACCGAGAACACCGGCACTTCAGTTTCCAACTGCACCTGCATCAGGCCGCTGACCACCGATTGCGCGACGAATTCGTGGCGGTAGATGCCACCGTCCACCACCAGCGCGGCAGCGACGATGCCGGCGTAACGGCCGGTCTTGGCCAGCAGCTTGGCGTGCAGGGGCATTTCAAAGGCGCCGCCGACTTCGAAGAAGTCGATGTCCGATTCCTGATAACCCTGGGCGATCATTTCGGCGAGGAAGCCTTTGCGCGATTGGTCGACAATATCCTTGTGCCAGCAGGCCTGGATAAACGCGACGCGCTCGCCGTGATGGTTTTTGCTTTTGCTGTCAATTGCGGTGGGTTGCATGTTCTGACTCCTGTTTAAGAAAAAAACAGGGCGTTATGAATCGAATGGGATTTAAGGGTACGCATGCGCAAACAGGCGCGCGGCCCTTAGGTGCCAATCCCGTTCTCTCTTCATCCGGACTATGACCGTCGGCCCCGGGATCACACCGGGTCTGCTGACCTTGTCGCCGTCCTGCCTGAGCAGTTCAAGGCGCCAAGCGCTCGCGGGCTATGCACATTGCGTGCAATTACCGCCGGTGGGGAATTGCACCCCGCCCTGAGAACGTTGCCGCCAGAACCCTGGCGGCGCAGAGTTTTTAACATGGTTTTTCAAAAACTGCACGGTTGCCGTCTCGATAACTTATATCGGTTTGTTTGGTTGGTATTCGATTGAATGTAATCGGGGCTTGATATTCCGTGGCTTTGCCCGCAGTAATCACACACAAAAGGACTTATCCATTCCGTTAGAGGCCCCCTTGATGACCGTGATCGACCTGCGCAGCGACACCGTGACCCAACCCACTCCCGGCATGCTCGACGCGATGGCCAGCGCCGTCAGTGGCGACGATGTCTACGGTGAAGACCCCAGCGTCAACTGCCTGGAGGCCGAACTGGCCCAGCGCCTGGGCTTTGCCGCAGCGCTGTTCGTGCCCACCGGCACCATGAGCAACCTGCTGGCGTTGATGGCTCACTGTGAGCGCGGCGAGGAATACATCGTCGGCCAGCAGGCCCACACCTACAAATACGAAGGCGGCGGCGCGGCGGTGCTGGGGTCGATCCAGCCGCAGCCCCTGGAAGTCCAAGCCGATGGCTCCCTTGATCTGAACCAGGTGCTTGAAGCCATCAAGCCCGACGACTTCCACTTCGCCCGCACACGCCTGTTGGCGCTGGAAAACACCATGCAAGGCAAAGTGCTGCCGCTGGATTACCTGGCCAAGGCCCGTGCATTTACCCACGAGCATGGCCTGGCCCTGCACCTGGATGGCGCACGCCTCTACAACGCGGCAGTCAAGCTGGGCGTGGATGCGCGAGAAATCGCCCAGCATTTCGATTCGGTGTCGGTGTGCCTGTCCAAGGGCCTCGGCGCGCCGGTCGGCTCGGTGCTGTGTGGGTCGACGGCGCTGATCGCCAAGGCTCGGCGCTTGCGCAAGATGGTCGGCGGCGGCATGCGCCAGGCCGGCTCCCTGGCGGCAGCGGGTCTGTACGCCCTGGACCACCAGGTACAGCGCCTGGCTGAGGACCATGCCAACGCCCAAAGGCTGGGCGATGCGTTACGCAAGGCCGGCTACAGCGTCGAGCCGGTGCAGACCAATATGGTGTATGTGCAGGTAGGCGATCAGGCTCAGGCGCTGAAGGCTTTTGCTGCCGAGCGTGGGGTCAAGTTGAGTGCCGCGCCGCGCCTGCGCATGGTCACCCATCTGGATGTGAGCCGGGCGCAGATCGAGCAAGTGGTGCAGACATTCGTCGCGTTTTCGCAGAAATGACAGTGCAGGCCGTCTAATTGACTGTTTCTATCACATAAACACGCTGTACCACCGGCAAAGGGCCGATATAATGCGGCCCTTTGCCGTCGCTCCGTCTGATGATGTTGCGCACTGGCCTTTGGCCGCAGCCTCCGTGGAAGAACCTAATGAAAAGCGCAGAAATCCGTGAAGCCTTCCTTCGCTTCTTCGAAGAGCAAGGTCACACCCGTGTAGCCTCAAGCTCCTTGATCCCAGGCAATGACCCAACCCTGCTGTTCACTAACGCGGGGATGAACCAGTTCAAGGACTGCTTCCTGGGCCAGGAAAAGCGCGCCTACACCCGCGCCACCAGCAGCCAGAAGTGCGTACGCGCCGGCGGCAAGAACAGCGACCTGGAAAACGTCGGCTATACCGCCCGTCACCACACCTTTTTCGAGATGCTGGGTAACTTCAGCTTCGGCGACTATTTCAAGAAAGACGCGATCACGTTCGCCTGGACCTTCCTCACCGGCGTGCTGAAGCTGCCCAAGGAAAAACTCTGGGTCACCGTGTACGCGACGGACGACGAGGCGTATGACATCTGGACCCAGCAAATCGGTGTACCTGCCGAGCGCATGATCCGTATCGGCGACAACAAAGGCGCGCCTTACGCGTCCGATAACTTCTGGACCATGGGCGATACCGGCCCGTGCGGCCCGTGCACCGAGATTTTCTACGATCACGGCGACGATATCTGGGGTGGCCCGCCAGGCTCGCCAGAAGAAGACGGCGACCGTTACATCGAGATCTGGAACAACGTGTTCATGCAGTTCAACCGCACCGCCGACGGCGTGTTGCATCCGCTGCCGGCACCGTCGGTGGACACCGGCATGGGCCTGGAGCGGATCAGTGCGGTGATGCAGCACGTTCACTCCAACTACGAGATCGACCTGTTCACCAACCTGCTGAGCGCCTCGGCGGCGGCCATTGGTTGCGCCAATGAAGGCCAGTCTTCGCTCAAGGTGGTGTCGGACCACATCCGCTCCTGCGGTTTCCTGATCGCCGATGGCGTGCTGCCGTCCAACGAAGGTCGTGGCTACGTGCTGCGTCGCATCATCCGTCGCGCGTGCCGTCACGGTAACAAGCTGGGCGCTACCGGCAGCTTCTTCTACAAGATCGTGGCCGCACTGGTTGCCGAGATGGGCGATGCCTTCCCGGAACTCAAGCAACAGCAAAGCAACATCGAGCGGGTGCTCAAGGCTGAAGAAGAGCAGTTCTCCAAGACCCTGGAGCACGGCCTGAAGATTCTGGAACAGGACCTGGCTGAGCTCAAAGGCACCGTGGTGCCGGGTGATGTGGTGTTCAAGCTGTACGACACCTATGGTTTCCCGATGGACCTGACTGCCGACATCGCCCGCGAGCGCGAGCTGACCGTCGACGAAGCCGGTTTTGAGCGTGAAATGGAAGCCCAGCGCGTACGTGCACGTTCTGCCAGCTCCTTTGGCCTGGACTACAACACCCTGGTCAAGGTCGACGTACCGACCGAGTTCACCGGCTACAAGGCCACTGCGGGCTCGGCCAAGATCGTCGCTATCTATAAAGACGGCAAGTCGGTCGACGTGTTGAGCGAAGGTGAAGAGGCGGTTGTGGTGCTGGACCAGACGCCATTCTATGCCGAGTCCGGTGGCCAGATTGGCGATTGCGGTTTCCTGAGCTCGACATCCGGTCGTTTTGACGTGCGCGACACCACCAAGACCGGCGGTGCGTTCCTGCATCACGGTGTGCTGGTGCTGGGCAACTTGACGGTGGGCGCGCCCGTAGACACCCAGGTGGATGCCGACGTGCGGCATGCCACTGCGTTGAACCACTCGGCCACTCACTTGCTGCATGCTGCGCTGCGCCAGGTACTGGGCGAGCACGTGCAGCAAAAAGGTTCGTTGGTGGACAGCCAGCGCCTGCGTTTTGACTTCAGTCACTTTGAAGCGATCAAGCCTGAGCAGATCAAGGCCCTGGAAGACATCGTCAACGCCGAGATTCGCAAGAACACCCCGGTTGAAACCGAAGAAACCGATATCGAGACCGCCAGGAACAAAGGCGCCATGGCGCTGTTTGGCGAGAAGTACGGCGATGAAGTCCGCGTGCTGAGCATGGGCGGCAGCTTCTCGGTAGAACTCTGTGGTGGTATCCACGCCAACCGCACCGGCGATATCGGCCTGCTGAAGATCATCAGCGAAGGCGGTGTGGCCTCGGGTGTGCGTCGTATTGAAGCGGTGACCGGTGCTGCGGCCCTGGCTTACCTCAATGCGGCCGAAGAACAACTCAAGGAAGCGGCCGGCCTGGTCAAGGGCAGCCGCGACAACCTGATCGACAAGCTGTCCGCCGTGCTGGAGCGCAACCGTGCGCTGGAAAAACAGCTGGAGCAGTTGCAGGCCAAGGCGGCCAGCGCTGCAGGTGATGACCTGTCGGCAGCGGCGGTTGACGTCAAGGACGTAAAAGTCCTGGCGGCGCGCCTGGACGGCCAGGATGGCAAGGCGCTGTTGGCCTTGGTCGATCAGTTGAAGAACAAGCTCGGCCGCGCAGTGATCCTGCTCGGCAGTGTCCATGAGGATAAGGTCGTTCTGGTTGCTGGTGTAACCAAGGACCTGACTGGCCAACTCAAAGCCGGTGATTTGATGAAGCAAGCCGCTGCGACAGTGGGCGGCAAGGGTGGTGGTCGTCCGGACATGGCGCAAGGCGGTGGTGTCGATGCCGCAGCTCTGGACGCGGCGCTGGCCTTGACCGTGCCATTTGTCGAGGCAGGTATTTAAGGCACTGTTAACCGGCCCGTGGTCTAGTCACGGGCTTGTTCAGTGCGGGTGGATTGATATTAGGCGCCCCTTTACGGGCTGAGGCGGCTTGGAAATGGCTTTGATCGTACAGAAATTTGGAGGCACCTCGGTCGGTTCTGTCGAAAGAATCGAGCAGGTCGCCGACAAGGTTAAGAAGTTCCGCGATGCCGGTGATGACCTGGTAGTGGTGCTGTCGGCCATGAGTGGCGAGACCAATCGCCTGATCGATCTGGCCAAGGCCATCAGTGGTGATCAACAGCCGCTGCCGCGTGAGCTGGATGTGATCGTTTCCACGGGCGAGCAGGTGACCATTGCGCTGTTGGCCATGGCGCTGAACAAGCGTGGCGTGCCAGCGGTGTCCTACACGGGTAGCCAGGTGCGCATTCTTACAGACAGCGCGCATACCAAGGCGCGGATCCTGCAAATTGATGATCAGAAAATTCGTACTGATCTGAAAGCAGGGCGCGTGGTAGTTGTAGCGGGTTTCCAGGGCGTGGATGAACACGGCAACATCACCACGCTCGGTCGTGGCGGTTCGGACACCACCGGTGTGGCCCTGGCAGCAGCGCTCAAGGCTGACGAATGCCAGATCTATACCGATGTGGATGGCGTCTACACCACTGACCCACGCGTCGTGCCAGTGGCCCAGCGCCTGGACAAGATCACCTTTGAAGAAATGCTGGAAATGGCCAGCCTTGGTTCCAAGGTGTTGCAGATTCGCGCGGTGGAGTTCGCCGGCAAGTACAACGTTCCGCTGCGCGTATTGCACAGCTTCAAGGAGGGTCCGGGCACCCTCATTACTATTGATGAAGAGGAATCCATGGAACAGCCGATCATTTCCGGCATCGCTTTCAATCGCGATGAAGCCAAGCTGACGATCCGTGGCGTGCCAGACACCCCGGGCGTGGCTTTCAAGATTCTGGGCCCTGTCAGCGATGCGAATGTTGAAGTCGACATGATCGTGCAGAACGTTTCGCACGATAACACCACCGATTTCACCTTCACTGTGCACCGCAACGAATACGATGCGGCATTGAAAATCCTGCAGAACACGGCGAGCGAGATTGGCGCCCGTGAAGTGGTCGGCGATACCAAGATTGCCAAGGTGTCGATCGTTGGGGTGGGCATGCGTTCCCATGCTGGGGTTGCCAGCCGTATGTTTGGGGCCCTTGCCAAGGAAGGTATCAACATCCAGATGATTTCCACCTCGGAAATCAAAGTCTCGGTAGTGATCGAAGAGAAGTACCTGGAACTGGCTGTACGCGCGCTGCATACCGCTTTTGAGCTGGATGCTCCGGCCCGACAGGGCGAGTAATGCGTTGCCAGGAAGGCGCGGTTTACCGCGCCTTCATTTTTTTGTGGGGTACATGGTCTTTTGCATGGGCTCGACAATACTTAGCGAGTAGGGCTACGACCTTTTGGTTGTAGGTTGAATGCTTTTTTTTTGCAGACTGTTGTTCCTGAACTGAAATGCGTGAGGTGAAAGGTATGCTGATTCTGACTCGTCGTTGCGCAGAAAGCCTGATTATCGGTGATGGCGAAATCACCGTGACCGTGCTCGGCGTCAAAGGCAATCAAGTACGTATTGGGGTTAATGCTCCGAAAGAGGTGGCTGTCCACCGCGAGGAAATCTACCTGCGGATCAAGAAAGAGAAGGACGAAGAACCAAGCCTTTAATTTTTATCGTTTTTTATGTTTGCAAACGGGGAGGAACGTGGTTAATATACGCCCCGTGTTGCGGAGAGCTGGCCGAGTGGCCGAAGGCGCTCCCCTGCTAAGGGAGTACACCTCAAAAGGGTGTCGGGGGTTCGAATCCCCCGTTCTCCGCCATTATTTGCTTAGTACGTTGCAATCTGGTTTTTTCGGTAAGTTGTTGAAAATACTCGAAAAAATAGCTTTACATAGAGATTGAACGGCCTATAATGCGCGGCAACAAATGCACTCGTAGCTCAGCTGGATAGAGTACTCGGCTACGAACCGAGCGGTCACAGGTTCGAATCCTGTCGAGTGCACCATTTAAGAGTTAGTTGCAGCGATGCAGGTAGCTTGGCTTCAACCAGTTGTGATCTGGTCTAAAAACACAATCTGCACTCGTAGCTCAGCTGGATAGAGTACTCGGCTACGAACCGAGCGGTCACAGGTTCGAATCCTGTCGAGTGCACCATACAAACAAAAAGCCCGCCTAGTGCGGGCTTTTTGCCGTCTGGGGTTTGTGTAGGTTTTATCCGGCGTTCTCCTTTTTCTCCCCTCCTCATGTGTTTTCCCCCGCGCTTGCGTCGTCGCAGTTCATAGATGCAGCCAATACTGAGCTTTGGCGTGCAAGCGCTTGTTCTTTCCAGTTTTTTAACGTTTAAAACGTCCGGGCGGTGTATCATGCGCCCGTCAGCCCCGCCGGGGCTTGTGGAATACCTCCATGGACTTACCCAGTAGTTACTCAGTACCCCGTTTTACCAATCATGAATTGACTGATTGATCCTTCCGGCGTGCCCCGCTGCTGGGAGTGGAGTTCGCCTATGACCGAAGTAGAAGTAAAGAAAACACAAGAAAGCCTGCAGGATCGTCTGGCTCAAGTTATCGAGCTGCTGCAGCGCCAGCGCGTGGTCGAAGACCTCACGCATCGCCAGGAAGGTCCGAACCACGACCGCGTCGAAAACCTGGTTCACCGGCAAAACCTCGTCGAGTTGCAACGCAAGCTCGATGACCTGCACTCCGCCGACGTCGCCTATATTCTTGAAGCCTTGCCGCTGGATGACCGACTGACCCTGTGGCAGTTGGTCAAGGCCGATCGCGACGGTGACATCCTTCTGGAAGTATCGGACTCGGTGCGTGAGACGCTCATCGCCGACATGGATGACCACGAGCTCCTGGCTGCCGCCAAGGAGATGGACGCGGATGAGCTGGCGGACCTGGCCCCTGAGCTGCCCCGTGATGTTGTCCATGAGTTGATGGAGGCGCTCGATACGCAGCAGCGTGAGCGTGTGCGTTCTGCGCTGTCGTACGACGAGGACCAGGTCGGCGCACTGATGGACTTCGAGATGGTCACCATCCGCGAAGACGTCAGCCTTGAAGTGGTGTTGCGTTACCTGCGCCGTCTCAAAGAATTGCCCGGCCACACCGACAAACTGTTTGTGGTCGACTATGAGGGGATCCTCAAGGGCGTTTTGCCGATCAAGCGCCTGCTGGTCAATGATCCGGAGAAGAGAGTTGCTGACCTGATGGCCAGCGATACCGTGAGTTTCCATCCGGACGAGGATGCCTACGACGCGGCCCAGGCATTCGAGCGTTACGACTTGATCTCGGCTCCGGTGGTGGATAAGAACGGCAAGTTGATCGGTCGTCTGACCATCGATGAAATCGTTGACTTGATCCGTGAAGAAAGTGAAACCGAAGTCCTCAACATGGCAGGTTTGCGTGAAGAGGAAGATATTTTCGCGTCGGTCTGGCGTTCACTGCATAACCGCTGGGCCTGGCTGGCTATCAATCTGATTACCGCGTTTATCGCTTCTCGCGTGATCGGGTTGTTTGAAGGCTCTATCGAGAAGCTGGTGGCGTTGGCGGCGTTGATGCCGATTGTGGCGGGCATTGGCGGTAACTCCGGGAACCAGACCATCACCATGATCGTACGCGCCATGGCGCTGGACCAGGTCAGTACCGCCAATTCCTCACGACTGCTGCGCAAGGAACTGGCGGTAGGCCTCATAAACGGGTTGGTGTGGGGCGGCGTGATTGGCGTGGTGGCCTACTTGCTCTACGGTAGTTGGTCCCTGGGCGTGGTCATGACTGCAGCCATGACCCTTAACCTGTTACTGGCGGCCTTGATGGGGGTGTTGATCCCAATGACCTTGGCGCGTCTAGGTCGCGATCCCGCCATGGGGGCCAGTGTGATGATCACGGCCATGACTGACAGTGGTGGCTTCTTCATCTTCTTGGGCCTGGCAACGATCTTCCTGCTCTGACCCTTCCAGCGGGGGCAAACCTGCCCTCGCTTTGCTTCTTATTTCCCAAATTCCAGGCAAAAAAAAGCCAGCACATGGCTGGCTTCGGCTTTCAGGTGTCAATCAATTGGCTTCTGCGGCCGCCTCCACGTCATGCGCGATAAGCGAGACGAGAGCATTTTGCTGGCGGTGGGAGAGCTGACGAAAACGCTGCAGCAGTTCGCGTTCGTGCAGTGACAGCTCGGGGCTGTCCAGGCGCATGCTCAACTCTTCACCCAAGGCACCTTCCTGAATAAGGCTTTGTTCCAGGCGTGCGATGATTTCGGAGTTCATGCTGCGGTGATGATTGCGAGCCACCTCGGCAATGCGTTCCCGCATTCCGTCTGGCAGACGTACGACGAATTTGTCAGCCGTACGGCTGGAATAAATTGCCTGTTTCAATGGGCGCATATATTTAACCGGTTAGTTCAGGGGAGCGGTTTCTGGAATTGGCCGCAAGATGAGTGTTAAGACAAGGCTCACGACCAAAGTTCAACCCGAATTGCAAAGAGGCCGCATCATGCCTCAGATTTGACATTTCATTGGCGTCAATTCTGTGACAAATATTGAACCGCCTACAGGCTTTATGCCAGTACTGATTTGCGTTTTTGCGGACTGGTTGGAAAAAATCCCGCGAGTGCAGCGAAGCTCGTCAATTTTCGCTCAAGCCTGCACCGCCTCTGGGTTGAAGGGCGCCCGTCCTATAGCGATATGGCCTTTTGCCCTCAGGCTTAAGGTTAGTAGCTGTTCGCCTATTTACGAGTGTCAGGCGACATAAGGTAGGGGAGGGAGGTGGGGAAGGGGGGGTTAACGCAGGAGCGGATCGAATTTGATTCGGCGACCCTTGATGAGCGTCAGTACCAGTAGGCTGCCCAGCACGGCGCTGGCGACAAAGGCTAGGGTTTGAGTTTGTTGTGATGTAGCTCCCAGGCCTAGCGCAACAGATAGGAGCGTCAGGCACAGAAACAACCAGGCAGATTTAGACATGAATAGTGTTCTCAGAAAACCCAATGCTCGGCCGCTGGCGCTGGTTGTGTATCTTGGGTCAGGCGGATGGGAGACTGGGGGGGTGCAGTCATCAGTGCCAACTGAGGGCGCTGTTGCAGATGGTGGGGAATGGCTTGGCTGATTTGCGCGCCGTCTTCAGTATTGGTCGGCTGAAAATGAAACGTCACCACCGTAGCCAGTGCCACAGCGTTCAGTGCGAGTAGAAGGGCGCTGTTCATCATCATTGTCTCCACGGTGCCTGGAACGATTGGTTTTGTGCTTATGACTTTGCAGATGTCGTGCCAATCTATTATTCCAATAAAAACAACGAGTTAAGTTTGTTTTTTGAGGGCGCTGGGTTGCAGTTTGCAATGATGGCATATTGGCGCAGTGCAATTTGCACGATAACGGTGAAGGTCTTGGCATGCTGGATGAGGCGATGAACGTACGCGCAAGGATTGGCCTACAGTCAAAATGCCAACGGACGACATGACAAAACCAGCCTCGGCCGTTAAGATGCACGCCGTCTGTCGCTAGCCCTTCAGGGTAAGCGTGGCATTTGTCCCAGTAGCTCAATTGGATAGAGCATCCCCCTCCTAAAGGCTAGACACGATTTCTTGCAAGGGACAGGGCGCAGTGATAAGTTGTGATCGCTGTTGGTTTGGTTTTTTGATTTTTCTGTTTGTATTCAAGCCGTTATCTCTATAGTCCTTGTAGTTCAACGGATAGAACGGGGCCCTCCTAAGGCTCAGATGCAGGTTCGATTCCTGCCGGGGACACCATCTTAGTCACTACTTCAGTCACTACTTCTCTTCTTGCTCAGCATGACCTTGCTCGGGTCAGCTAGGCCTCGCGCTGACCTGCACATCCATCGCAACGTAGGCATGCGCCATGCATTCTGTCGGCAAGCTTCGATTTTCATTCGCTTTGACCGATATCAAGTCAATCATTGCGCTGTGCGCGATCCTCTGCGCATATCAACCGCGTCTAAGTGTCAGCTAGCTCACATCAGGCATGGCTTATAGGCCTTTTTATCCATCCCCTTGTGATTTCGTGCCACTGCTATAGTGGCTCGTAGAATCAACTGAGGGATCAGAATGAAGGTCGTCAAACTCGGCATAGAGAATTTTCGCGGGATTCGGTGCGCCAGTCTTTGCTTCGATGGGCATACGCTCCTGGTTGGAACGAATAACGTAGGGAAAAGCACCATCTGTGAGGCTCTGGATCTGGTATTGGGCCCGGATCGACTCAATCGGTTCCCCCCCATAGATGAGCATGACTTTTACAACGGAATTTATCTGTTCCCGTCTCTAGAAGAGGGATTGCCGCCTACGCCAATTCGCCTGCGCATCGAGGCTGTCCTGATTGGGTTGAGCGTCGAGGTCAGTAATCGGTGTGGAGGTAACTCGGAGTTTTGGCACCTGTTAGAAAAGCGCGTTCTCGCGGCTGGTGAAATCGCCGCTGCGAATCCACCCGATGTCGTACCTTGCCTAAGGATCGAGACCATTGGTCTCTACGACATCGAGGAGGACGAGTTTGTCGCCAGGACTTATTTCTCTCATAGCCCTGATGCACCATTGGGTGAGTTGACGGCTGTTCCAAAGACCATCAAGCGACAGTTCGGATTTCTTTATCTACGCACCCTTAGGACGGGATCGCGAGCGCTCAGTTTGGAGCGGGGGTCGTTGCTGGACATTATCCTGAGAGCTAAGGGTGTAAGGCACAGCCTCTGGCAGAAAACGATATCTCGGCTTCAAAGCCTAGACATCGAAGCCGATGCGACTGAAATAGCTCCCGTCCTTAGATCAGTTGAAAAAAGGCTCTCCAGATATGTAGCCCTTGAATCGCCTGGCAATGCCACGAAGCTCCACGTATCGGAACTTACCAGAGAGCATCTTCGGAAAACGCTGACCTTTTTCATGGCGCTGTCCGCTGATCAGGCGCATGTTCCGTTTGCCCATGCCGGCACTGGAACGATTAACACCCTGGTGCTGGCGCTGCTGTCACTTATTGCTGACCTCAAGTCTGATGTGATCTTTGCGATGGAAGAGCCTGAGATCGCTGTTCCCCCACATACTCAGCGAAGGATCGCCGAGTACCTTCTCACCAAAACGACGCAGGCGTTCGTCACATCTCATTCTCCCTTTGTGATCGAGAAGTTTGAGCCTAGTCAAACGCTGCTGCTTGCCCGACATGACGCAGGTACTGTCACATCTCGGAAAGTCTCGGATGCGACCGGACTTAAAGATAATGATTACAGACGATTCGCTAAGTCGGGGCTTTCTGAGTGCATGTTAAGTCGCGGTGTCATCGTCGTTGAGGGGGTAACCGAGCTGCATGCTATGCCAGTGATTGCTCGTCGCATGGAAGAACAGGATCCGAGTCTCCAGCCGCTGGATATTTCTGGGGTGGCATTCTTTGACGCGGATGGCGAGTCGAATGTACCCAAATTCGGCAAGTTTTTTAAAACTTTGGGGCTTCGGACGTTTGCCTTCTACGATCTTCTTCCCAAAGGAAATCGAAAACCCGAGGTGCTCCAAGCGTTGGCCGATACCTATGAGATAAACACTGAACACCCCTACAAGGGCTTCGAGGGTCTGCTTGCTGCTGAGGTTCCAGCGTCACGTCTTTGGTCTTTTCTACTCGATCTGAAGATCAGCGACGAGAGTGGAAACGTGATGGTGCCTGAGCTACAGCCAAGTGATGCTGGGGTAAGGTCTTTGGCGATGCAGGCTCTTGGAAGGTAACCGTCCGGCCAAGGCACCTACCGAACTCCAGCATTAAGGGCGATGGTGTCCGCGTATTTTTAAGCGGACACCATCGCCCTTATCGCTAGGACTTTCATGCGCCAACGAAGCTCTTACCCCAAACCATTCAAAGCCCAGGTCGTCCAGGAATGTCTGCAACCCGGAGCGACGATTTCCAGCGTGGCCATCCATCACGGCATCAACGCTAACGTGATCCGCAAGTGGCTACCTGCTTACCGGGATCAATCGCCTGCAACCTTGCCGGCTTTTGTTCCAGTAAAAGCGGTACCAAGGCGAGCAACAGAAGAAATGGTCACCATCTCGCTGCCTCTGGGTGATAAATCCATCACCGTAAAGTGGCCAGCCTCGGATCCGGACGGCTGCGCGTGTTTTATTCGTGGCCTGGCCCAATGATTCGTGTCGATGCCATCTGGCTCGCCACCGAGCCCCTGGACATGCGCGCCGGCACTGAGACCGCGTTGGCCAGAGTGGTCGCAGTGTTCGGTGCGGCGAAGCCGCACTGCGCTTACCTCTTCGCCAACCGCCGGGCGAACCGGATGAAAGTCCTGGTGCACGATGGCGTCGGTATCTGGCTGGCGGCGCGGCGCTTGAACCAAGGTAAGTTTCATTGGCCAGGCATCCATCGTGGGATGGAGGTCGAACTCGACCCCGAACAACTCCAGGCGCTGGTGCTTGGATTGCCTTGGCAACGAGTCGGTGCGGGCGGCGCAATTACATTGCTTTAAATGCTCCTTTCAGCTTTAGCACTCGGACGGCTTTGGTAAAATCCACGGCATGACTTCCTTGCCCGATCTCGACCAAATGACTCCCGAACAACT
Organism: Pseudomonas sp. FDAARGOS_380; assembly: GCF_002591235.1. NCBI lineage: Bacteria > Pseudomonadati > Pseudomonadota > Gammaproteobacteria > Pseudomonadales > Pseudomonadaceae > Pseudomonas > Pseudomonas sp. FDAARGOS_380. The sequence goes on from NZ_CP023969.1 coordinate 3,485,250, forward strand.
GCGCGCACTGGCTGCGCAGTTGATGTCCAAGGTCGACACCATGGGCCGAAAGATCCATCGTGATGAAACGATCATTGAACAGCTCACTCACGAGATCGCCATCCTCAAACGGCACAAGTTCGCCAAGCGCAGCGAGCAGATCAGCCCGGCGCAAGGCAGCTTACTTGATGACCTGCTCAATACCGACCTCGAAGCCATCGAGGCCGAGTTAAAAGCCCTTCATCCAGCGCCCGCAGAGACAGAACCACGCCAGCAACCCAAGCGTGCGCCGCTGCCGCCGCAGTTCCCTCGCACTGTGATCCATCACGAACCGGACAGCACTCAGTGCGCGTGCGGCTGCCAGCTTCAGCGCATCGGTGAAGATGTCAGCGAAAAGCTGGACTACACGCCGGGCGTGTTCACCGTTGAACATCACGTCCGTGGGAAGTGGGCCTGCCGGCAGTGCGAAACGTTGATCCAGGCGCCGGTGCCGCCGCAAGTAATCGATAAGGGCATCCCCACGGCGGGCCTGCTGGCCCACGTGATGGTGGCCAAATTCGCCGATCACCTGCCGCTCTATCGACAGGAAAAGATCTTCGGCCGTGCCGGCCTGGCTATCCCGCGCTCAACACTGGCGCAGTGGGTGGGTCAAACTGGAGTGCAGCTTCAGCCGCTGGTCGATGCACTGCGCGAAGTGGTGCTGGCCCAGCGCGTGGTTCACGCCGATGAAACGCCGGTACCAATGCTGGCACCGGGCGAGAAGAAAACCCACCGCGCCTATGTCTGGGCCTACAGCACGACGCCGTTTTCGGCCTTAAAGGCCGTGGTCTACGACTTCAGTCCCAGCCGTGCTGGCGAACATGCGCGTAACTTTCTGGGCACCTGGAACGGCAAGCTCGTCTGTGATGACTTTGCCGGCTACAAGGCCAGCTTCGAGTTGGGCATCATCGAAATCGGCTGCATGGCCCATGCGCGCCGCAAGTTCTTCGACCTGCATGTCGCCAATAAAAGCCAATTGGCGGAGCAGGCGCTTCACTCGATTGGCGGGCTGTACGAAGTCGAGCGACACGCCAAGGAAATGAGCGATGAAGACCGTTGGCGATTACGCCAGGAAACAGCGGTGCCCATCGCCGAAAAACTGCATGAGTGGATGCTGGCCCAACGCGAACTTGTGCCCGAGGGTTCGGCTACGGCCAAGGCTCTGGATTACAGCCTCAAACGCTGGATAGCGCTGACGCGCTACCTGGAAGATGGTGCTGTGCCCATCGACAACAATCAAATCGAGAACCTAATCCGGCCGTGGGCTCTTGGCCGCTCGAATTGGTTGTTCGCAGGCTCGCTACGCAGTGGCAAACGTGCCGCAGCGATCATGAGTTTGATCCAGTCTGCGCGGCTCAATGGGCATGATCCATATGCATACCTGAAGGATGTTCTTACACGCCTGCCGACGCAACGGGCGAGTGAGGTTGATCAGTTGTTGCCACATGGGTGGACGCCTACCTAACCACGGAAGTGGATTTAGGTAGGCGCTATTCCGCTAGTTATAGGATCCGAGACGGATCAGATCCAATCTAGCGTCCAGCGGATTCAGCTTTGGCAGAATCTTATCCGATTACCGAAAGGGTCATAAACCTCCAGAACCTGCCCCCATCCCTGCTGGACAATATCCGGACGACCGTATCCGTACCGTTTGCCAAGTAGCTCATCACGAAGCATTTCGATATTTTGCATCGGAACAAATATCGTCGACCCTGGACTGGCATCACCATGATGTTCGGACAAGTGGAGCTGTAACCCGTTTCGATTGATCCCTAAATACAGCGGTAGATCCGCTTCGAATCGGTGCTCAAACTCGACGCTGAAGCCCAGAAAATCAAAATAAAACTCGCGGGCCTTGGTTTCGTCAAATATTCGCAATATGGGAATTGCTTTGTCGAATGTGACAGCGGGTTGAGGATTTTCATCCGGAAGCATCGCTGATGCTACGTTCCAGTCCTTATAGCCCAGTTGCTGTGCCACCAGTTCGAGTGCAACGGAGTGCGACACTTCCTGATTGCGCTTCTCCAACGAAGCACGCAGGCTCTTGGCCATCTGTTTGGCTTTCTGGATTGAAGACATTATTTCTCCTTGAGTCGAAGCATTTTGGTGCTCGCCTTGCCAAACCTCGACCATCAAGAGAGATACGATGTGGTTTGTATAAATATGCTTTCACCTTTCCTTTACGGAGCGAGCGGCTGGCAGCATCGGCCAGCCCTGATCATACACAACCACTAATAAAGGCGAAAGTTTGTGCCAGCAGGCCGCGTAAAATCACGCAAGGTGGGTTAACCGGGCGCATACCTTGGAAGTAACAAGGGCGCGGGATGGGCGGCTCGCTTACTTAATGACTGCGAATATGAGGAGCTGCCCGGAGCGACTAAAGATTTCTTGGCTGGTATCTACAAACTGTTCCCTCGTCCTGTAGAAGCGGAAGAGGAATCGCAGCCTGATGATGCTTGGTTGGATGATCCGATATGACCGAAGCGCGTGATTTGCGCGATACAGTTATCGCCTGCGAGAAGCACATTTTAGTATTAGGCGGCCCCGGAAGCGGCAAAACTACGTTAGCTTTGCGTAAAGCGGTCCACCGGATCAGGCAGGGATTGCTTCCAGGGCAGTCCGTCTTATTCCTCAGTTTTTCACGTGCGGCTGTGGCTAGGATCGCAGATGCGGCGAAGCTAGAGAACACGACGCATGAAAAGGATTGCCTTTCAATCCAGACCTTCCATTCATTTTTTTGGACCATTCTTAAGGCGCACGGTTACCTGCTTGGGGCTCCAACTAAGCTATCTATCTTGCTTCCCCAAGATGAAAAAGCTCTATCGGCGGGTATCGACGATGATGATGTAGGTTGGCCTGCTTGGCTGGTGGAGCGCGATCGCTTGTTCAGGGAGGAGGGCAGGGTCGCGTTCGATCTTTTTGCTACCAACGTAGGCGATTTGCTAAAGAGCAGTAGTTACCTGCTTCAATCGGTCGCTGCTAAGCACCCACTCATCATCGTGGATGAGGCGCAGGACACCAGCGAGCCAGCGTGGAGCAATATTCAGCTTCTCGCGGCGAGGTCCCAGGTGATGTGCCTGGCTGACCAAGAGCAACAGATTTTTGACTTCTTGCCTGGCGTGGGACCGGAACGAATCTCCGTGATTCGCCAGGTTTTGCAGCCTTTTGCTGTGGATTTGGGAGCGCAGAATCACCGTAGCCCGAATTCGGAGATACTTTGCTTCGGGAACGACACGTTGAATGGCGTCGTTCGTGGGGCGCCGTATCAAGGTGTATCACAGTTAATGTACCGCCCAGAAAATCCCACCCCTAATTGGAATCATTTGCTGCGTCGTGCTCTTAAGGAGCTGTATGGCTCCATTATCGAGCAAGCCGGCGCCGTGCCAGGCACGATCGCCATCCTGGTCGGTAATAATCGCAGCGCTTTAAGGATGTCTAATGCGCTCAACGCACTGGAGCCTAATGTTGGCAAAGCCGTTCAACATAAGCTCCATTTTGACGAAGCAGAATCTCTGCTTTCAGCACGGTTAGCTGCCTTTCTCCTAGAGCCAAAAAAATTAGAGAACGAAGCCTTTGACATAGCATCTAGCATGGATCTAATCGCTGCGGCCCGTAATGCCACGGGCCAGGCAAAAGCTGCTATTGCCACGCTGAAAGCGCAGGCTCTGCAAATGAGGCAGGGAAAGCAGTTGAAGATCAATCTCGTAAAAGCATTGCGAGGTGTGCTGGTGACCCTATCTGAGTCTCCGTTCACGGGAGATCCCGCTTACGATTGGCTGGCGGTGAAGGGTGCGCTGCGGGGAAGTGGCCAGAGCGAGTTGCTCAGAGTGGCGGACCAGCTTGACTACCTTGTGGCCTTCAGGCGTGGTCACCGCATCTCTGCCGCATTGGCAGCGGAGTGGATCCGCGACGGGAAATACACCAATGCTCGGGGTGCCCTCGATCAAGCTTTGGCGCAGGAACAAATTCTTGATGGGGTTGAAGCAATACCTGGTCTTCAGATAATGAATATCCACAAGGCTAAGGGGAAGCAATTCGACGGTGTGATCATAGTTAGAGAAGCAAAGCGGAGTGCCAACGGAGTGAGGTCGTCCTTTGTGTGGAGAGACGACGATCCGCCGTACCCCAAAAGTCGAAGGCTCCTGCGAGTGGGCATCACGCGTGCTCGAACGCACCTCCTACTGCTTAATCCCCTGTGGCCTGTATGTCCTCTCTTAAAAGGGCAGCAACTATAATCGGCTCAACTGAAAAACAAAGATATCTGAATGACGGGCTGACTCGCTTGACCAAGCAGTGGCCAAGTGGAATTGAGCAGCTTCCGGTAGAAGTGGCAACCAGTTCAATCACGGAAAACGTGATGTCCCGACGCATAGAGCGATGTTGATGAGGCGGAAGGTGCTTCAGCCAGTCTTTCTCAAGGCTGAAGCTAGACCAGCTTGGGTGCCGCCAGTGAGGCGTATGCCGGATCAGTCTAGCTCAGGCTGTCAGGCTACCAGATTGGGCAATGGAAGTGGCGAGGGTACGAATAATGAGAAAAATTCTTAATAAAGCATTATTTGTAATCAAAAACACATACCCGGCTTTGCCGGAAGGTAACCAGGGTTGTTCGGCGGAAGACCTCTAAGAGGTATTTTATGTATATATATACAGTATGTCAAGAGAAAAATTAACCTCCCTGTGTTGACTTTTATGTGAGGGTGGGGTATGTATTTTGGTTTGTGTATCAAAGCTCGACTTTGACTTTCGGCAAGCAATTGTCAGTTGAATGAGGAGGGTGTCGTGTTTTGTCGCGGTGTGACGCTTTTATATGGCCTATAAAGCGTTTCTTGTTGATAGTTATGCACGGGTGGCGGTTGATCTACATCGTCCAGCCTGCGCGCTTGTAGGTGGCTCCTGCTTTTTTTATGACGCCGCCTGTTGGGATGCGAAAAAAGCCAGAAAAGCGACGCAACTTTCCACGGCACCGCACCGCATCCTTGACTCTACGGCTTCTTGGTTCATCGCTACACTGCTCGGGCTCGCACGGGCTGCGCGTCTTCAGGCTGGATCAGATCCAGTTGCAAACGTCTTCACACAGCTCACTCAGGAAGCTGGCAGAGTCTTGGTTGTCCTGCTCGTAAAACGCTGTGAGGGTGAGTAATGCTGCTGAGGAGACGTTTAGAAGCGCGGCCAATTCGACGATGCGTTCTAAAGTTGGCGAGTGGATTCCTCTTTCCAGTGCGCTGATATAGGTCCTTACGACGCCCGGCTCAAACGCCTCTTGTGTCATTCCGCGGGCCTTTCGTATCTGTCTCAAGGCCTTACCAAAAGCGAGCTTCACGTCCATCCTCAAAATACCCCGAGCAAATCCGGACATAAGAAATTTGCTTGGAGGTAATTTCTACACTGTATACCATTCATTTTTATCGAATCGCTGGTATCCTCTCTGCGACATACTGGGCACCTAAACGTGGAGATATTTCATGATTGGCGACATCAATGACGCAATCCTGAGGCTAAAAAGTGACGCTGGCGACCTGCCGTTCACCGGCTATCTCACGAATGCTTACGTCGAAGATCCTCCAAGCGTCAAGGGCGAAATTTGGCGGCACATTCGAGCCGAACCCTCCGGGAAATTCGCAGACGGTCATCGCATCGAGACATCGCGAATGGTTGAGATTGAGGTCCGTGGCGAGAGCATGTGGGTGGTTACAGAGCAGGGAAGTCGGTATGGCATTCTTTCTATCAGCCCGATCGGTTGGATCTATTTCAGCAGCATCCTCCGTATTAATGAGCGTCTAAATCCCGCGCCAGCGCAAACTCCTCGATTCATAATGGATCTCCAGGCTGTTGATTCGCCGCTGCCGGAGCTTCGCGGCCTTCGGATGAGATCGCCCAAGCAGCCCGATCCTGCTGCTGTGGTGAACTCTTCGTCGATTCGTCGTGTTCTGGATCCGAGCGCGCAGCCGCCCGAGGTTGAAAGTACGGAACGATTGATCGAAGCCTTGAAACGAAATGGCGTGCGCTTTGTGACGCATTAGCGATCTGTTAGGACATGAAAGCGACGTAGGCTCGACGAATTTTACCTCAGTCGTTATGCAGGATAATTCACGATATTACTCACAAGACACAAGAGCGTTTCGAAGTCATCCACGAACTTTCCGAATTCGAACTGACCTGGGCCTGTGGTTGCCGTTAGCATGTGTTCAACGAAGAAACCAGCGAGCAGCTGGATATCGTGCCTATGCAGATCAGGGTATTCGTGCGTCCTCTTACACCATTGATCGCGAGTAGATGATGTGCATCCTGCAACACCTAATTGCGGCTACAGGGTTGGCAATTTTTCAAGAGATGGGCGAGATGAAGAGTACGGTATTCAGATCGAAATTTTCGCTAAAAACATCGTTAGAAAGCGCTGCTGAACCCGGACTCGTTCCTCTACCACAAAGCAACAGAGTATGAGTCTGGGCTGATCGGATGCCACGAGCCTCTCAGCCGAGCGATGTTCGGTAACCACATAATGATAATGGTCGAGACCCTCGGGACACTGCTTGACCCTGACATCATTGGCCAGTCCAAATGGGCCGCAGGCTTTCATCTTTGAAGCTTAAGCACATCGTCATGGCTCTCAGCCGAGTGCCAGGAAAATGAAACGCTATCGAGCCGCATTTTGCCCGGAAATTAAAACGGTGGATCTGCTAGCAGACTGATCGAAACTCCCACAACGGGTTGGCAAGATGCGTTCACATCAACCACCAACCACTACCGGAGCAACTATGTACTACACCCCTACGCTCGACGACGCTTGCCATGTGCTCACTGGCCCGGACAACTGACTGGCATTGCTTGTAGTTGCGTCGCACTGACACTTGCACACTGCAACTTAGTCTGGCCAGACAGCTCAGATTTGATCAGCTCGACAGTGCGCAGCACCTCCGTGACCAATGCCCTGGGATCAGACAAGCAGTCCATTTTGCTGGCAACGTTGTCCTGGTAAAGGCATGAGTACCAATTGAACGCATTCCAATTCCGCCAGATCAGGTGCAAAGGCAATTGTGGCGTTTGCGCCAACAATCCTCCATCGCTCGCCAGTTTCCCGCTACTGACCGGCACCACGCCATAATGCAGCGCATCAGTAGCAACCTCGATTCGTAGCAGCATTCCCTCGACACCAATGTCGAAAAACTGCCCCACGTGCTTCAACCTCAATGCCTTGGGCAAGAACCACTTGCGGCAATTCGCCTCGCTACTGTCATGCCCGGTAAAGTCAATCGGGGATGAGATGAGCGTACAACGTTCTGATAATGCGTGCCGCACAGCATCAAAGAAGCCGAACAATACTGTCCCCTTCGCATGGGGCAGTGCCTGGGCGATGGCCTCGGCAGCCTGCAAATTGTCGTCGGCAATAAGAAGTTCGATCAGTGCATTGCGTGTGGTATGGGTCATGGCTCGCCCGGTGATTTTTTGGACCAGATTCTTGTACTGGATCAATGCATGCTGAAGTGCCGGCGTCGCGCTTGAGATGGTGACGCACTGCTCAAGCCAGTCGAGGATGTGTTCCTGGTACGACAGTCGACGGTAGCTCACGCCGCAATGACTGCTTGGGTGCGCCTCCGTGCCTTTCTTTGTTAGGTACCACAACTGCCACTGCTTGCCTGAGGCCTTGCCAATATCGTCATAACGCTTGAGTTGCTGGTTACCGTCAAGGGCGTCGATCTTGTTTTCGATCAGGATGAGATGATCTCTCAGGTGAATCACCACATCCACACGACCGTACCCCGCGAAAATCTGCTCCTTTTGCACCCTGGCGTCGCTGAGGCTGCATTCGTGTTCAAAACCCGTTGTCGACAGGAACAGGTCAAGGAAGTACACACCTTTACCGTGACGGCCTTCTGGGCTCAAGAGTTCTGCGATCATCGCCGAGTGAGTGTTGACCTCGGCCCGCTCGATTCGAGTGATGGAGAAGAGGTTGAACAGTTCACCGCTTGCTGCGAGTTTGGCGTTCGTCTCCCTCACTAGGCTGCCGGCCTGATTCAACAACAGTTGTACTTTCTCCATGCTCACTGTTTCCCCAGAATCGGATTCAGTATTTTTCGTAGTTCAGACTCGATTAACCCAACCCCGAAGTAAGAGGTCGGCGGCGCCTCGAAACTCAGATAACTATATGTAATTTCCACGTCGCGAATTAAGTGCGGTCTTGCCCGAAGTTTAAGTGCATACGTTCCGGACTCCAGGAGCGATTCGACGTGATTTTTGATTCGATCAGCTATCGACACTCGCTTCCCTAAATAAAATGGAATCGGTTTGCCTGCCGCCAATGCCACTAAGTGATGCTTCGCCCGGCTCGGGTAATAACGAGGGATTTTTTCGTCATGCGCTTTGGCCCGTATTGTTCCCCATAGCTCACCAAATTCGCCAAGTTCCGCTGCTGTGGAAAACTTAAATTTCGCTTCGAAGTAATAAATCCCAGGCTTTGTAGGCAGGACAGGAAGCTCAACATCCTCACCGAGATCAAGCGTTTTTTGGGTTTCTCGCAAGTGTTGGGCAAGTGCAGTAATTGGCGCATTTTCAGTCAGTTTTGAATGAGCACTTACCAGTTGCTTCAAAGCCGCTTCAAGTCTTTCCAAAGGTCGCTCCCAAGTTCTGAGCACAAAGAGGCACCCAAGAGTGCGTGTGCATGGTGGTGTCCTCCATGTCGCTGGAGGGTAAGGGTGTATCAGTCTCAGTGCGCCGTTGCCGCTATTCGCCCCGTAGCTACCGGTCACAGATCCTGCATATCCCATAGCAAATCAAGGCTTACGTCAGCGCATAACAAGTGCATGCAAGGTATGGAACAGGTGCTCGATAATTTTTCCAGCGGATACATCTGTGTCAGCCTTCGATGAGACTGTTGTGTACGGCCTGTACCCCGGGTAAAACGTATCCTGCAAGCCCAGCGCTTGCACTTGCTGTAACCGCGTGGGCATGCAGGGTGCGGTGCTGGAAAGCACCAGGCAAAGGATCGCCGCCTCTCGCAATGCCCCCCTCGGCCGCCCGTCATTCGATCTGGCCAATGCTTCAAACAACTTATGCAGGAAGCAAGACAGATGAAACAGTTCGTCTTCGTCCAACTCAAGCACGTGGCGCCAGGAGACGTTGACATGACAATTGAAGCGGTGTTGTTTGTCGATTTCGGGTAGAGCCCGTCCCAGAAAAAGACACTCACTGGCTGCCATCAGCACATCGGGCTGTACGTCCTCTACGACAAAGGCAAAGCCCTCCAGTCGATGTGCTTCATCAGGATCTGCCGGACTGTGATGCAACATCATGGATGGCAAAACAGGCTCTTTGGATGACGCGTCGCACAACTCAGCCTTGATAAAAAAGCCGAGTGCGGCCAAGCCGTTCAGTGCTCGCAGAATAATTTCGACCAGTTGCTGACGGTAATCCCGGTTGAGTTGACCTTGATGGTCGAAGATGTGACCGTCAACTTCCTTGATCTCCCAGAGGATGTTATGCAAGTAACCGGTTGTTTCGTGATACCAGTATTTCAACCTCCGCGCGTCCTCGCCAACCGGCTCCATCAATGCCACAGGAGGTTTGATTTGCCGCAGTTCCTGCAATTCGCCTTGCAATCGTATGACTTCCTGCTCTGACGCCTTGAGCCTAGCTTGCAACTGCCGGTCGCGAGACTTGATGCTGGCGGCGAGGTCTTGCCCCACCGCGAGCTTGCCCAGTCGGATTTGCCCCGGAACTGGATTATCAAAACGGGCAACCGGAAGCCGCTCGCCCGGCCCCAGCAACTGGTCACACCAGTGAGCGAAGGTCAGGTCCTTCGACGCGCTCGCAGACAAGCGGCCCTTCAGGGCACGGTCAAGCACCACCTCTTCCACGTCGGTAAAGTCTGCCAATACACCATATTTGCTCAGAATACTCAGTTGAGCTGCCTTTGCCTTGCTCTCTAAACCCACAGTCGCTCTCCCTGCCTCAATGCTGTTTACCGACAAATCGTCGAGAGCATGCCAGCAGGCTGGGCAAACTGCCAACATCGCGCTAGCTGGATGTATCGGCCGATTAATTTTGCCATCCGTACTGGGAGATCTGAGTAGGGTTAAGTTTGCTGCTGCAAGACAAGCCTCTTATCACTCGCTACTGGATAAGTCGTACGCAACGTACTGACATGCTCATCGCGGCTAACCCCTAGATTTCAGATGCCAATTGCCTTGCGAGTCTTCTAGCGGTTAGCGCCCGGCCCCACGACTAAATACTCGCTTCACCGACACCACGAAATTACGCGGATTCCCATAGTATTTGCCAAACGTCTCAATGCCGATGGTCGAGCAATAGTGCTTACCGGCGAGCATCAGCGTCTCTCTATCTGCCGCCTATCATCGCGGGCAGCTGTCGGCCCAGAGTGTGAAAAAATGCGCGCGTGTAATGTCGGCGCGCAGCGCCGACGGCTGTTAGCCGAGTTGCAGCTCGCGTTAAGCCCTACGGGTCGTCACTATGGTCGTGGAGGCATCAGCGAGGCTTCAAGCCTGCCAGGTAAGCAAAGAAGCCAAGCCATTTAGGCCGACTACGCTTTCATTAAGCTGCTGGCGCCGAGGATCTTCATAACCCGCTTCATTTTGTAGGCGAGTACCTGTCCATGAATGGCGTTAGGAACCGCGTCTGACCGACTTCTGCCGGTCAAGGATACCCAGAGTGCTGGTCTAGTCCGATGAAAGCGACTGGTGAGGTCCATGCGTTATACAAAAAAGAATTTTACCGACCGTAACGCATTTTTTTTACGTAACGTAGAAGTGTTACGAGAAAAAAAAGCGTTACGTCACGGTGGCTCAGGGCCGTGAGAGGGCTCCGAGTCGAAAGATGTCAGGACCGAGTCCCGCTACCCACAAATCTAGGGATGGGTGATTAGCATTGTGCAAAATTCGCACTTTGCAATTGGGGATCTGGGTGCATCGGTGCCACCATCGCCCGACAGTTCTGATAGATACTAGATCGGCTCCAAGCACTCAGTGAGTAGTCAGCCTTTACACCCGTATTGAAGGACTTAGAGGTGTCTGTATCAGGAATCAGAACCCGCCACTCATCTCCACAGCGCGTCGACGGAGGCGCGCGATCATAACGCTGGTCTCCGGATGTGAGTGCGCCATTCGATATGGCAGTGAGGCCATACGACTTGAGCGTTCGGTTGAGAATAATCAGGCTCTGTTGGAAGGGTGGCAGCGCCCTCGTTGCGATGGAAATGTGGTTACGCACGCAGATCGCGCTTTCTACGGATTGAGGATCTAGTCGCCAAGGTGGCGCGGTTAAGGCCGCGCTCGTTCGTATATGTCTATGGTTTACGCTCCTCAGCTCCACAACGATGTTGGGAAAATGCTCAATTCTGCCTAAAGCTCGCTGGAGGATTGCAGTGGATCGATATATCCAACTTACATTGTCATCTGGGCGATTGCTAATCGCGGGCATGCCTTGCAACCTATTTTTTAGTTCCGGATCGCACGGGTCTCTAAACGGCACATCACTCTCACATAACTAAGCTGGCTGCATTCAGCGCTACCCTTCTAGCCTATGCTAATCCAAAGCTTTTGTTCCCAGCGATAATTGCAGTTTCTCCGGTGTGCACACTTTCCTAATGCACTTGTCACGCCGATCGATAATTCAATAATCCCGTTTTTCCCCGCGCTGGGCGAAAAAATCTTCGAGCCACGCTTCAACGTAGACCTCCACAGCTCTCCAATCTATAGCTGTCCTCGCGTCTTCGGGGATACCAGTTCCGTAGTATTCAGTAATATGGGAAGCGGCAGTGTCAAGAGGCATGCGCTCTGGTAATTCAGTGACTAGGAAGTCGGCAACATGACGCGCGCACCAGTCTTTTTCAGCAAGAATTTCCAAACAGCCTTCCAGGCTGTTGCCAGCAAATAAGTAACTCATAAATTTGGGACTCGATAAATAACCTGAACGTACTATATCGAAAACTGAATGTGGTTACCAATCAAAATAAGCGCTTTAAAGTATTTTTATCTTTGATGATTTTTATAGTGTGTAGTCATAAAATTATGATGGGAAATTAATATGAGTCGCGTGTGAGGTTTCTATGGGGGGGGTAATGAGTTGCTCAGCTTGATGGGACTCATACTCCACTTTGTTCTCCAAATAAAAGATGGCACATACTTTCGATGAACATGAGGTCGGGGGCGGGGGGGGGGGGGCTCACGGCAGCCCTTAGCAAGCTCAAGCAACCCGAGCTATTGTGTAAGCATAGGCGCTGATAAGGTTCCTCATTGAGGAGAGACATAACGACTACTTCGACCAAATTGAGCCGCAATTTTCTTTGCAGCATCACCGAATCGCTTTTCAAAAGCCTCGCGCTCCTCTAGCGATAAGCCTTCAATTTTTGATGCCGAAATTACGCGTTGCTCAGCCAGCTCAGCCTGGTTTTTGGCCTTCAGGTGAGCGCAGGTATCGAACCCATGTGGACGTTCCGGACCATTCTTAGCGTCCTGATCAATCTGATTTCGCATTGCAGGTTAGCTCCGTTAAATACCGACTGAAGGGGAGGTCTCGGATTTTCGACGATATCAGGTCTGTAGGCCCAGGCTGCTTGATCAGCTGCGTATCGACTAAATAAATACTGGAGTGACGTCTGATCACAACCTAGCGGATGACCTGATCAACTGCACCTCTTTTTTGATTTTATTGAACAGGGTTGTCCCTTGGTCGGCGGGGGAAGGGATTTGCGCGGAGTCATCTTTTTTGATGACATACCCTATACCCCGGCTATCTAATGCACAGCCAAGCGCAGAGTGAGCTACAAGCATCTCTCGGGCATCTTCGGCGCTACAGAATTTTTTTCCGCTGGTATGAATTGTATACAGTATGCGTTTGCACATGTTAAATAAGTCAGACTTTACTTCGTTCGTTGCAATCAAAATGTTTTCGAGGCCTTCTCTGTCTAGATCGGGTTCTGGAGTGAGTTGGGTACCAGGGTTTATTAAAATTCCACCTAGTATCACGCCGCTAAACTCACCGATCTTAGTTTGAGATTTACCCATCGTTGATTTGGTTTTTGCTTGAGGTATACCTCCGTGCATTCCCTCTGAAGCGTTGCTTAGAAGCGCAATATGTATGAGACGAATTTGCTCTTCTCGCCAATTTGTGAATCTCTCGGCGTCATCAGGAGGTATTTCGCAATGCTCGATTTTTTGTTCGTGACTAAATTCAGCAATTTTAACCGTAGAGTTTTTCCTGGCTCCTTTTATGAGGTTGCTTTTTTCGTCATAAGCAACAATGCTTGAGCTGACGGTTTTGAGAACTATGCAGCGGTCGCAATTTTGGGTGAGCTTTATATACATACGCGTGCCTTTTTATTGTTTTTTATTTTTCAATTGTAACATATACGCTTGAAGTTGGAGTTAATGTTTTCTGTTTGAAAGTATTATTTTCAATTCTCGTGAGTTGCAATGTGGTTTTGAAATTGTGCTTTTTCGATGGGTAGTGAGCGTTGTGGGTGTACTAGTAATCCTATTCTATCCAAGGCTTCAACAAGGCCGTTATCGCGAAAATACATTTGAGTCTTATTCAGTTTTTCTTCTAGGTTTTCTATCGTCAGGTTTTGAATCGAGATAGTACCTGATGGCTTGATATTATTCGGTGGTAGTAAGAATATTTTGAATATCGGCGTCTGAAAATGCTTTTGCAAAAGGCGTAGCATGTTTTTGGTGCCAAGATTGACAATGGTTTCCCAGGTCTTCATTTCGTTCTTGCCATTGGGGCGGGTTGGGGGGGTAAAGTTAAAGTTAAATTTGAAGCCGATTTTATAATTATTATCGGTTTCTATGGAAATTACACCTTCTCGATTATTTCGATTAATGAATTCGCGAGCTTGATTTGACAGATGGGTTACTGAGGTCATTATGCCGACGCTTACAGTTTTTACATCCCGCTCAAACTTCGATACCGCTGGGAGCGTAGGGTTCGCACCGAGTCCCAGGGTGGCTTCATCGCGAGCTGGGGAGTAGTTTAGTCTTCCACACAGGGCCCCGAACGTTAGCACGGTTGACATGATCTTACTTCCGCTTATCCATCTGCCGTCCTCAGAGTTAAGCTTATAGCTGAGACCCTTAATTTCTCCTGTGGTAGTGAGCACGGGCTTTATCTGCACGCCGCGCTTTGCCATTGCATGTAAGAAGTCACTTACCGTTTCAGGATGGCTGGACAGAATGCTTTTAGCGATTGCACGAATGATTGACGCTTGGTTTTTGTTATTTACATTGTCTCCAGGAGAAAGAGTCGGCGTTAGCTCATACTTTTGCTCTAGGACTCGTACAATCTCCATGCCGCGCTCGAAATCGTTCTTGTTGGCTAAGAGTCCATAATGGGATGCTAAGCTGCTATCTTCGAATCGTAATTGGACTCGGCACAGTGCGATATGGACATGGCTATGATCAGTGTCGTTATGGCAAGCTGCAACCCACATCATGCTATTATCGACCCCCATGCCCTCCAGGAATTCCCTCGTGAGCGATTCAAACTCAGTATCTGTGAGTTGGTCTTGGGCGGGTAGAGATAGCACGTGATGTTCTATAAGCTTTTCCCCATTGCCGTGATAGCGTTGTATTTGTATATTGAACTCGTCCTCTAATTCTCTGGTATCAACAACTCTAATATCGCCTCTGTATCCTTTGAACGGGGAACCACTAACGGCGCTTCCACCGAGGTATTCTATGAACGGTCGTTTGTCGATCTCTTTAGTGTTTGCTGCAAAGATGTAGCGTATAAGTGTTTCGCAAGATTGGAATGTGTGGGCTTTTTTGTAAATCATAATATATGCTCATTATTATTATTGTTGTTTGTGATTCTTTACAGTTTTTTGGGGGTGGCAGGTTTAAAAGCTTTTCCTCCGATTGCAAAGTGTTCAAGTGCTGATAAGCTGGTGGTCAGTTCAGCGGGGAGTCGAACGTTTAGGCTGAGTAGTCTCAAATTTTCAATTTTGCTTAGTAAAGCTTCTATGTAATCATTTCGAGATTCTATCTCGTGAATGATATATCGCTCGTACCCCGTATTCCTCTCTAGTTTGTCAAAGGTATAATCTTTGGCGAAGCGAGAAAGGCTTTTGTATTTGTTCATTTTAGCCTTAAGGTTAACTTGCTCGAATTCTCGTTCATTGAGATGCATTGTGATACGTCGCGATGCTTTTTCCGTGTCCGCCTTTTTTGGTCGGCCATTTTGTTTCTTGGTCAGATCGATGATCATGCTTTTTCTCTTGTTGTTATTATAAATGCGCAGAAATCGAAGATTTTGAGCACTAGCCGTTTCATGCACCAAAAATTTATTTTTGAAGCTCGAAACATAGCTTGCTTAAAATATCTTTATCTAATTATACATTTAATTTTTTGACTGTGGTGATGTGCTTTTGGGTATTTATATATAATGTGATCATTGGTTACTCCCAAGGGGATTGGTCCTTGTTACGATTGCTTGCGAGTGTTGTGAAGATTAGGGTTGTGTTTATCTTTTTGCTAAGTAGGTTTCTGTTGTTTAAAGTGTTTTAGCTGTGGCAATCTCGTACTTTTTTCTACAGGCTTGGACTATTAGGTTTAGACTTCACAGTTTAAATGGATTGGTGGATGTCGGTGGCTATTATTGTTTTATTGGCTTCGGGCAACAAACGAGTCTTCCTTTTTTGCAATTGAAGTTTTCTAAGCAAGCTAGGAGTGACGTGACCCGCTACGCGGAATTTTCCCAGCGGCCGGATTGCGTAATAGGGGGGCAATTGGTAGATATTTTAAAAAAAAACGTGAAAAATATTTAAAGGGTTTAGATTAATTGTTGGGCAGACAAACTGTGTTAATATTGAATTGCAACAATCCTGTTGCTTTAATAGATGGCTGGCACCGGGGAAGACTGGTAGTTTCGCTGGCGATTGGTCAGCGAAACTTGATTTCAAACACCGGGAGTTCATAATTTTCGTTAATCATACTTCGTCGTAGCTGGCGCCCGGTCGGTCATTTGATAGAAAGGGCACTGGTAACGACCGCTCCTCGCTGGGTATTTTCGCGCAGCGGTCGGGATTCAGCTCGCATAGCCGTAGTTTCCAACAAACCCTCCAATCGTATAGATGAATTGGCCGGACGGGTAGGATGGAGAGGACTTAGAGAGGGCTTCTCACCACCACGTAAGGCCTACAGCCCACCCTGTCGACGCATTTTTGGGCATCGTTTCAAATTTAATGCGAGCTAAAGATCTTGCAAGTGCTGCCGTTAAATCCGGGTACTGCTGAAACCTGCATCCATGGAAGGAGAGCCTCAGGCCTCATTCCGCTGATCCTAGACGCGTATCCACTGGACCACCTTGCGATTCAATTCGCCTGGCCACGGCACTTGAGGCAATGCTATGCAACCGATTTCCGGCGATCTGGTAATTGTAATCGATGATCAGATTCAATCCTTGATCGAAGAGATCAACGACGCCCCCCAGCAGCATCAGCAGACTCGTTTCATCGACGAGTTCCAGAACATGATGATCGACCAGCTCATGGGGCCATTTGGACTGACCAGAGCGATGTTCGATGACCGCGATGGCGGTGCGATCACAACGTTGCAGAATTTTGAGAAAGGCATTGCCGCGAACGATGCCGATGATGCTCGCCATGCTTCCTGGAAACAAGCAAACGAAAAGAGCTTCGAACGCAAGGACTATGACGCTGCGCTGAATGCTGCGCATGACGACATGCGCAGTGCGGATGGCAAGTTCTATGATGGCTACAAAGTTGCGAGTGAGATTCCTGAGGGGCCTCGTATGGACGCTCGTGATCACGTCGTCAGCGCCAGCAGCATCGAGCGCTCGGCCAAAGGACAGCTTGGGCAAACCCGCGAAGAGCGAGTTGCGACCGCCACCCTTGATGACAACGTAGTGTTGACTGCATTCAACATGAATTGCTCCAAAGGCGAGAAGGATCTGTTGGAGTGGGCTGCTTTACCTAGTAGTAAAGATCCGAGCAAAACCAACGCCGAGTACTTTGAAGTGGATGAGCAGACCCTCCTCAAGAAATACAAGAAAGCAACCAAGGCAGTAGGCAGCACCCAGAACAGTGCGCTTTTTAGTAAGCAATCCGGCGAGTTTTTAGTCGAGGGTGCCAAGGCGTCGGGCAAGTTGGTGATCAGGCAGATCCTTGGTCTGCTGCTCAAGGACCTGATCGAGGGGTTAGTCCAAGATATTCGCTATCTTGTAAACAAAGGACTCGCCGAAGCCAAGCCACTTATGCAACTCGTCAAGGAGCGCATCCAGGCGACCTACGAGCGGATAAAGGTGAAGTGGGCGGACTATCTGGAAGAGGGGGCGAGTGCCGGGATCAGCGGTTTTCTGTCGACATTTGTGACGTTGATCATCAACTCTTTCATTACTACCGCGAAAAATCTGGTACGGATGATACGCGAAGCAGTGCTTTCAATCGTCCGCGCAGTTAAGTTGATCATGATGCCGCCGCCGGGCACAGAGGCTAAAGATATCGCTGTCGAGGTTGCCAAGATCCTCGCGTCTTCAATTGCTCTTTGCGTAGGTATAGCGCTGGAAGAAGTGATTCAGAAAGCACTGGAAGCTATTCCGGTGCTCCTGCCCTTCGCCGGGACTATTTCCCCGGTGATTACCGGAGTTATCACTGGCGCACTGACACTCTTCACCGTTATGGCCTTCAACCGCCTGCGGGACTCCATTGCCTTTCAAAACAAACAACTTGCCGATGTCCACCGAGGACAAGCAGTCGGACTGCTAAAAATCAAACAGTCAATGTTCATGCTCGACTGTGCATATCGGCATGTCATCGTAACCACTGAAATGTTACGCGTTACCTTCGCTGAGGATTGGTTCGAAGTCCGGGCTATGAAGGCCGTAACCACCACCAAAGCCGCTGAGTACCGCAAGGCGGTTGATAGCCTGGATGATCTATTGGAGTTATTTTAATGAGTACTCAAGAGCTTGTCGTTGAGAAGGAAATGACACCAGCGGGAATCGCCTCCGACCTGCTGAATGTGATCAAGGACATTGAACGAAGCATCTCCGAGTCTACCGATAAAACCGGAGCTATCGAACAGCGCGGCATGATCAAAAGTATGTTCGCCAGCTCAAAGACCGATCTGATCGAAATTTCCAAGTCGCAGAATAAGATTAACGAGCTGATGCTTGGCCTGATTCAAGAAATCATTACGCTCAACACTATGAGCTACTCGTTTCTGGCGGCGGTGATCGGTGAGTTGGAACAGCGCGCCAAGACCGGCTGGACCGACAGCGAGGGTCGCTTCCAAGAGCTTTCTGAAACCGGACAGCAATTTGCAGGCAGGGCACACGATATTTTCTGCAAGATAGCTGAAGGCTCCAAGTCTACCCAGACCCGGATCGATCTAAACAAGCAGGACATCGACAACCTAAAAAATGACTTTATCGCGAAGGCCGAAGTCCTCCAGCAGAGTCGCCAAGACATCGATAACATCAAAAGTGTACTGACCCATAAGACCGCACTGGCAGCCAAGCAGAGTAAGGAAATCGGCCAAATCCACTCTGTTCTGGAGTCGAAAACCGAACGCCTGGCGTCTATCGACAAACTGCTTGAGACAAAATCCGAACGCCTATCGTCCATAGACAAGCTACTCGCCAGCAAAGCAGACCGACTGGCCTCCATCGACAAACTCTTGGAAGAAAAATCAACGGTGGACCAAAGCCAGGATATGGCTATCAAACAGATCCTCCAAGCCTTGGAGGACGGTCAACACCTTGATCGACAACGCGTGCTGGAAATCCACTCGCTTAGACAAGCGCTGGAAGCACAAACGGAGAAAACCTCAGCAGCCATCAATGTTTTGCAGGCAGGGCAGGCCAAGTTGATGCGGGGAATATATGCCGCCGGCACTGTTGCGGTTATTAGTGTAGGTATCACTGGTTTGTGGCTCGCCGGAGTGCTTTAGTGTTGTTGTGCCATTTTTCTTCCGCCTTCACTAAAGTCGGATTATGTGGGGGAATGCACGAAGAAACGTGCTGGCTCGCCGGATGGCATGAAAAGTTCCAAAGACAGGGTTCGCTGCAAGCGATTTTCGGGTATCGGCTATTGAGCGCGTCAACCACTTATTATCATTTCGTGAAGCGTCACTTCAATGATCCATCGCTCTCTACCTTTCAAGAGGGCTGAGGCTGGCTCCTTTTCGCGAAGCGGGTATTTGCGATTAAGAACCCGCTTCGCGGAAATACCCCACAGGCAAGCCGTGTGGTATGGGCAACGAATTTACTCATACAGCCAAGGCTTCAGCTCGTCTAAGTTCTCCACCACAATCTGCTGCGCCGATGCCTTTGGGTGGAGCTTTTTTGGATCGATTTTAAAACGCTGCAACACGTATTTGATCAGCGCGCGACGAGTCGGGATTACCAACGCACCGTTAACCATGGCGAAGTCTGCTTCGATGATAGCTTTCTGCTCGGGCTTAAGGCGTGAGTCAGGTCCAATGACCACGGCCACCTCGGTATTCCGGTCGTGATCGTCGGCTATTAGATTATTGGATTGCCGCTCAAACTCCGGCTGACCGCGTAGGGGACTCATTGGGCGCGCCCGTTAGAGGCCTCAAACGGACTGCGGTCTCGAGCGGCATCTCCGATTTTACTCGGTCCTACGGCATCACAGGCGGCGTAACTGACAGCACTCAAATGATGCTCTTCACCGCCGAAGGATTACTGCGTGCATATGTTCGCGGCAGTTCAAGGGGAATATGTCATGTACCGAGCATCATTCATCACGTTTTGTGCGGTGGTTGATGACGCAAAACCATCAACCGGTTACGGGCGTTAGCGCTGATGGATGGCTCGTCCAAGATCGGGATTTGTGGTCACGTCGTGCGCCCGGCAACACATGCGTTATTGCGCTAAAAGCCAGCCAGCGTCTCGGTTTTCTTGCAGAAAACAATAGCAAAGACTGTGGTGCGGTGATGCGTGCTGCCCCCTGCGCTTTCTTCGGCAACGCGTTTGAGTACGCCGCCGCGTCTCGTCCGGACGCCTCACTCACGGGCATCCAACGGGCTACTTGGCCGCAGGCTTGTTTGCCGACATCCTTCAGTGTATGGCAGACCGGCAAGACGGGCTTGAACATGCGCTGGCGGAAAGCTTGGCAGTCCGCGGTAACAAACCTGGCATGGAAGAGTTGCGCGTCGTCTTGGAGCGCGCTCTCTTTTTCTTTTACGAAGGCTACCGCGCAACGCCAGAAAGCATTTATGAGTTCGGAGGTGGATGGATCGCTGAGCAAGCCTTGGCCATCGGAGTGTGGTGCGCTCTGACCGCGACATCCTTTGAGCAAGCGGTCATCGGTGCAGTAAATCACAGCGGCGATAGTGGCAGTATCGGTCTCATTACAGGGCACTTGTTAGGGGGGCGGTACGGTGCCGCCGCAATTCCGGCCCGCTGGTATGAGGGGCAGGAATTGCGCAGCGGGACAGAGAAAATTGCCCATGGTATTGACCGCATGCAGCGAGAATACTCGGGTTGCGGTGGTGCCGCTGATGGTGAAATCTAAGCGGACTACCCAGGTGCATAAGGTGCGACTGACTCCGGGATCATTTTTTGAAGACCGAGTCACCTTCTCGCTGGCGCTGCTGGCTCCTGACCGTCAAAATACAGTTCTTGTAGCTGTCGCAGAATCAAAGTCATTTATGAGCATTAAATCCCTAAACAGCTTCACTCGGTGTTCCCTCATCGTTCCTGAGACCCGTGTCGTTGCTGCGATGCTTTTAGAGGGGATCAGTAAGCAGGAGTGGCAGAGGCAGATAGTCGAGCTGAACGTCTTGCAGAAGCGAACTGCGAAGACGGCCATGACCTATGCGGGCACGGCTCGCTCTAGATTGGAGACTATGCATCCTGATTTATGGGCGCTGGTGCGAGACGAGAGCCTCCCAGTCGCTACGCAGGCGGTGCTCGCTGCTACCGTGAAGTTTTCTCCGTTGCTGGGGGACTTTCTGCGCACCGTGGTGCGTGACCAGTTCCGACGTTTTTCTACGCACCTTGAACCGCGCCATTGGAATGCATTTTTAGAGGACCGTCTCCAAGTCGACCTCGACGCTCCGACCTTCAGCGCTGCAACACAAGTCAAGCTGAGGCAAAATGCCATGAGAATGCTTGCTGAGGCCGGTTTCATTGAGGACACTCGTAGCCTGCGGCTGCGCAGTCAACATATTGAGCCTGCTGTTTCCCATTTTTTACATCAGCACGACGAACGATACGTGCTTGACTGTCTCCAGGTGTGCCCGTGAACAATCTTGACGAACGGCTGAACAAAATTCTGGACCGCCTCACTTCCGACGATTTTCTTGGAGGGCAGGGTTTGGGTAATGAGGTTCCTTTTTACGCGTTCGACTATCCCCCGCAGGAGGAACTTAAGGTTCGGGAGCACGTGCAGTTTCTCCAGGGCGCTATTCCTAAACGTCGTCCAGATCTAAAGGTCGCGTGCGTCAACCTCTTCGAGTTAGTACTAGAGATGTTGAGCGGCCGAAACCTGCTTGAAAAATCCATTGAGCGACAAGCCACGAAGGGCGACGAGGCGTTGTTTAAAGCCCTGAAAGCTCCGCTGGATGCCGGCAAGATCGCAAAAGAGTTGGTCGGACGCTATCCACCCACAGAATACGGACTGATCATGGTCACCGGGGTTGGTAGCGCTTACCCGCTAGTACGCACCCATAACTTGCTAAACAACCTGCAACCGTTCATGGGACAGACCCCCTTGGTGTTGTTCTACCCAGGGCGATACGACGGTCAAGCACTCCAGCTGTTTTGTCAGTTAGGCGAAAAACCCTACTACCGTGCTTTCCGTCTGGTGAGCTGAAAAGGATGTCCACTTTGTTAATCAAGAATTTGTTCACGCGTCCTATCAACCGCTCCATCAACGGGGTAATCAAGGCTGACCAAGATGACGAAGAGTCTGTCTGGCAGGAGCTTGATGAGTACGTTATTACCCGCGAGTTGGATCAACACCTTCGTAGCTTTTTCGAAAGCTATCTTGCAGCGCTGGATAATCCTCAAGCAGCGTCGGGGCGTGTAGGTGTGTGGATCTCGGGCTTTTTCGGTTCGGGAAAATCCCACTTCCTGAAAATTCTGTCATATCTCTTAGAAAACAAGCGAGTGAGCAACGCTGGCGAAAGTCGCCATGCTATAGATTTTTTTGAGCGAAAAATTGCAGACCCAATGCTCGCAGCTGATATCAAGCGAGCGGTTGCGGCTGATACCGACGTGTTGCTGTTCAACATTGACAGTAAGGCTGACAGTGGTGACGGTCGTGACGCAATCCTTCGGGTGTTTCTCAAAGTGTTCAACGAGCGTCTCGGTTTCTGTGGCGACCATCCGCACATTGCACACATGGAGCGTTACCTAGATGAGCAAGGTAAGTTTGGCGAATTCAAGCAAGCTTTTGCAGAGTCTTCGGGTTCTACTTGGGAAGAAGAGCGTGACGCTTATCACTTTCAGGTTGATGCGCTAGCTAACGCTTTGTCACAGACGTTGGGTCAAGAAATCAAAGATGCCGATGCCTGGGTTGAGCGTTTTGAAAACGACTTCAACTTGAATGTCCAAAGTTTTGCCAGATGGGTCCAGGGTTACCTGGACAAGCGCGGTAAAGATCACAGGATTGTTTTCTTGGTGGACGAGGTGGGCCAGTTCATCGGTCAAGACACTCATTTGATGCTCAGTCTGCAAACCATTACTGAAGAGCTAGGCGTAATCTGTGGAGGACGTGCATGGGTATTGGTAACCTCTCAAGAAGACATTGATGCAGTCCTGGGTGAGGTACGCGCGTCCAAGGCCAATGACTTCTCCAAGATTCAGGGACGTTTCAAAACCCGTTTGTCGTTGTCCAGCGGCAACGTCGATGAGGTCATCCAGCGTCGTCTACTCGACAAGGAGCCAGAGCCCAAGGATGTCTTGCGTAAAATCTATCGCGAAAAAGCCGACATTCTGCGGAATCAGTTAAGTTTTACAAATACTGGGCGTACCTATAAGGCGTTTACTGACGAAGACAACTTCGCCGCCGTCTATCCCTTTGTGCCGTATCAGTTCCAGTTGGTACAACGAATCTTTGAAAGTATTCGCAAGGCCGGGGCCACCGGCACTCACCTGGCCCGAGGCGAACGCTCGCTGCTAGATGCCTTCCAATCAGCTGCCAAAGCCGTCAGTGAGAACTCCGTTGGTGTACTGGTGCCGCTTTACCGCTTCTACCCGTCCATCGAAGGCTTCCTTGAAGGGGTGGTCAAGTCGACCATTGACAACGCGGCCAGCAATCTCAGTCTGCAAGAGTTTGACACATTGGTTTTGAAAACCCTGTTCCTCATTCGATATGTCGATGAGATCAAGGGCAACGTAGATAATCTGATCACGCTTTTTATTGATGAGATCGACGCCGACCGCCAAGCGCTTCGCAAGCAGATCGAAGACAGCCTCCAGCGTCTGGAGAAGGAAACCCTCGTCAGTCGTAATGGTGATGATTTCTTCTTCCTGACCAATGAAGAGCGCGATATCAGTCGCGAGATCAAAGAGGTTGATCTCACCAGTGCCGACGAGGCTCGTGAACTGGGTCAATTGTTGTTCGATGAGTCTCTGCGTGGTCAGCGTAAGTTTCGCTTCCCAGACAATGGCAAAGATTTTGGTCTCAATCGCCAATGCGATCTGCATCCCCTGGGTAACCGCGTCGATGGCGATCTGCTGATCTCGGTCATCAGCCCATTGGTGGATGACCGGGATACCTGGAGCGAGCAACGCTGCATTCTCGAATCTAGTCAGGGGGAGGGCAGTGTGCTGTTGCGCCTGGACGATGAGCGCGATTTAGCGCGTGAACTGCGCCTGTACTTGCAGACCGACAAGTTCATCACGCGAAAGAATGATGGGACGCTGCCGCATAACACCAAACGTATCCTTCAGGATCGTGCCGAAGAAAACCGCCAGCGCCGCCAGCGCTTGAGCGCA
Source organism: Pseudomonas sp. FDAARGOS_380 (assembly GCF_002591235.1). Classification (NCBI taxonomy): domain Bacteria; kingdom Pseudomonadati; phylum Pseudomonadota; class Gammaproteobacteria; order Pseudomonadales; family Pseudomonadaceae; genus Pseudomonas; species Pseudomonas sp. FDAARGOS_380. Next base: position 3,509,208 of record NZ_CP023969.1, read on the forward strand.
AGTGTGGACCGTCTGCTGCGTGAGGCGGAAGTTTACGTCGCGGGTAACAAGCTGGAAACCAAGGCCTCCAGTGCACCGATGCTGGCGGAGGAAGCGCTTGATTATCTCGTCCGTAACACCTTCAGCAAACTTGGCTATATCCAACACTTGAGCAGCGACCCGCAGAAGGAAATTCAGGCTCTGTTGGCCACGCCACTGACGCCGGGCCTCGGCCTGGAGAGTACTGGCGAAGCTAATCCGCGTGCGCTCAAGGAAGTTAGCCAGCACATCGAATTGCTGGCCTCGCAATCACGTAGGATCGTCCTTCATGACCTCGCGGAAAGTCATTACGGTCGACGTCCATATGGCTGGCCAGAGTGGGAAACGGTGCTGCTTATTGTACGCCTGCTGCTCAAAGGTGAAGTCAGCCTGATCGGCAATGGCGGCCCCTTGGCTCCGCAGCAAATCTGGAGCGAAATCTCCACTCCTGCTCGCTGGCGCACCACCGAAATTCAGAAACGCCAGCAGGTAGGCTCAGGTGAACTGCAAAAGGCCCGCCAGCAGTTCAAGGACGTGTTTCAGAAAATTGCCCCGGACGGTGAAGATACCCTCTACGATCACCTGCAAAGCAGTCTGATCAAATGGGAGGGCGAGCTTAAGCAATGGCGTGTGTTGGCACAAAACGGCCAGTATCCCGGTTTGGATGAAATCGATCTGGGCCTCAAAGTGATTGGTAAGCTAAAGACTGCTCCCGATAGCTTCGATGCCATCCAATTGTTCCTCAAAGAGCGCAACCCGTTGCTCGATCTCTCCGATAGCTACGGCGATCTGGATAATTTCTATAGCAGCCAGAAAACGGCTTGGAACAAGTTGCGTTCCGCACAGTTAGATTTTCAGCCCAACCGGCCGAAGCTGGAGAAGGACGAAAAGGCGGCCCGTGCTTTGGCGCGTATTGACGAAATCTTGAGTGCCAAAGCGCCGTACAATCTTATTCGCGAAGGAGAAGGGCTGATTCAGGCTGCTACCCAAGTCAATGACAGCTTCCTTCGGGAATCCCATGAGCGCGCCGACTCCTGGGTTGAGAAGTACATAACCAAGGTCAGCGTTGAGCTGGACGCGTTGCTTGCCAGTCCTGATCAACGAAACCGCAGTTTGCTGCCATTGCAAACCCTTCGTCAGCGCATCGCTAAGCAGCGAAGTTTGGCTCACATCAGCCAAATGCAGGAAGAAGCCAGAGAGCTTGCCGATGTGGCACTGGACCATCTACAGCAGTTGGCGGAGCAAGCCGCAGCTAAAGCCAAAAAGGCTGCCAGCGAATCGGACCCTAAACCTCCAGTATCGGATAGCGGTACGCCAGATTTGATCGTGGCCGAACCAACCGCCCCCGTTAATAACTCTCCAGCGGCAGTAGTGGCACCAATTGTACCGATCAAAAAGCGCCGGATCATCGATGCTCAGCTGCTTGCCGGTTCTGGCTACATCGAGACCCAGGTCGACATTGATAACTTTCTTGCCAAGCTGCGCAAGGAGCTGGAAGAAGCGGTGGCTGACAACCAGCGGGTGGAAATTCGTTAAGGAGTTCCGGTTCAAAAACAGAAATGGCGGCTGTATGGGGTACAGCCGTCGTTCTTCTTAGTCGGCGCATTGGAGCAAGCGACCATGGATGTTGAAAAAGTATTTGGGTCTGCCGATTGGCAGCTTATCAAGGGCGAGGTCCAGTCCACCTATAGCGAGCATTTTTCCCAATACAGTTATGCCAAGTATCCGGCGCTAGACTACCAACGCTTCAAGCAGACTTTTTCAGCCTTCAAACCTGTCGTCGAACTGGATTTGGCATTGCTCTGGAAATGGGGGCACTGGGGGAAGGCCAATTATCCCAGTAAACAGGGGCTATTGATAACTGAAATATCGGCGCTTTGGGGGGAGTATCTCAATTGGGTAGGTGTTCTTCCTGACGCCCCTTCTCCGCAGAATACCTTTCAATGGTGGAACGAGCGGCTTGGGCGGCTGCGCTACATCACTTCGGCTTTTCTGACTCACCTGATTCATCCTAGCGACGTGCCGATTATTGACCAGCATAATTTTCGCGCAATGAATCATTTTCTACGCGTGCAACAGCCGAAGAAAAAGCCTTCTGACTGGCGCGATATCGCTCACCTGAAATGTTTTCTAACCGAAGCGACTAACAAGCTTCAGTACTCAGAAAGCGACTTTGACAAATACCTAATGATGTATGGCCGCGCCCTTAAGTCGCATAAGCCTAGGACGTCGAGCAAGGAAAACGCATGAACCGCTCTGCACTCAAGAAATACGCTCCCCAAGCCCGTCTCGATTTTATCGAGGCCGTAACTCTGCGTGCACGGCGTTTGGGGCTGGATCCGACCCAGCCCGTCAGTATCGAACAAAACGGCGATGTGTTATTGATCGGCGGCCAGCCATTTCCGGCCATCATTGGAAAGCAGCGGGCCACGCTGGACCTGCGTATTCAGCAACAGGGCTTTAGCGCTGTAGTTGAGGCACTGGCCTACACGTGGTTCAACCGCTTGGTTGCCATCCGCTTCATGGAACTCAAGGGGTACCTCAGCCACGGATATCGTGTGCTCAGCCATCCGCAGGGCCAGCAGCCGGAGATCCTCGATAATGTCCAGCACCTCGACCTGTTCGGATTAGATAAGGCCGAAGTCATCCGCTTGAAAACTGCGGGTAATAAGGACGAAATGCTTTACCGCGAAATTCTGCTCGCCCAGTGCCATGAGCTGCACCGCAACATGCCGTTCCTCTTCGAGGCGCTGGATGATGCCACTGAGCTTTTGCTACCGGACAACCTGCTACGTACCGATTCACCCATCGCCCGCTTGGTTGGCGATATTGAGGAGGGTGACTGGGAAAAGGTTGAAGTCATCGGTTGGCTTTATCAGTTCTACATCAGCGAGAAGAAGGATCTAGTCATCGGCAAGGTGGTCAAAAGCGAAGACATTCCCGCCGCCACCCAGTTGTTCACCCCCAACTGGATCGTTCAGTACCTAGTCCAGAACAGCCTAGGTCGTCTCTGGTTGATGGCTAATCCTGGTTCTAGCCTAAAAGAAAAAATGCAGTACTACATTGAGCCAGCCGAACAAACGCCGGAAGCTCAGGCCCAGCTTGATACGCTCATCAAGGTACGTATGAATGAGGATGGCGGCATTCTCAATCCTGAGTCCCTGACCTTCCTAGATCCTGCCTGTGGTTCAGGCCATATCCTGGTTGAAGCCTATAACTTGCTGCGGGCTATATATGAGGAACGTGGTTATCGCTTGCGCGACATTCCTCGGCTTATCCTGCAAAAGAACCTCTTCGGATTGGATATTGACGACCGTGCCGCACAGCTCGCCGGTTTTGCTCTGCTGATGAAGGCCCGTGAGGATGATCGCCGCCTGTTTGATGATGAGGATAACCCGCCGCACCTCAACGTCATGGCCATTCAGCAAAGTACAGGTCTCCCGGACGAGGAGATGGCTATGGCCATCATCAATGCTGCTATTCAAATCGAAGGAGGGGAGGCATTCCACTCTGGGCAGTTGTTTGGTGGCGGGCAGTTGGCGACCCAGCATAGTTCTGGGCTTACCGCGCTCGACCTACGCAAACTGATTCAGTTGTTTGAGCATGGCAAAACCTTCGGTTCGCTGATCAGAGTGCCGGATGGCCTTAAGACCAAGTTGAACAAAATTATTGAAATGCTCGTCAGTGTCCGTAGCCTGGGTGATGACCTTTCGCAAAATTACTCCAGTCAAGTATTAGAGTCCTTTGCTTTGCCTGCCAGCTTGCTGGCAATTCAGTACGACGCGGTAGTGGCGAACCCACCGTATATGGGCGGGATGGCAATGACTTCGGTGCTTAAGGATTTTGCAAAAAAAGAATTCCAGGATAGCAAGTCTGATATTTTTGCAATGTTTATTGAACGCGGATTTTATTTTTGCAAGTGTAGTGGTTTTAATAGCATGGTAACCATGCAGAGTTGGATGTTCCTTTCGTCTTACCAGGTTTTACGTGAGAAATTGCTAGCGGATAGAACGATATCCTCAATGGCGCATCTTGGGGCTAGAGCCTTCTCTGAAATTTCAGGTGAGGTGGTGCAAACAACTGCTTTTGTTATGTTTGGGATTAATATTGAGGAATTTAGGCCTACTTTTATAAAGCTCACGAATGGTGATGAGCTTCAAAAGCAGTCTGATTTACTATTGTCTTGTAATAAATTTGATCGGCTTAAGCAGAGTGAGTTTAAGAGGATTCCAGGAGCGCCGATTGCTTACTGGGCGAGCAGCAAGGTAGTTGATATCTACAGCTCCTTGGGTAGCGTTTCTGACTGTGCTGATACTTGTGCAGGCTTAACGACGGGCGATAATAACTTTTTTATGCGTTTTTGGTATGAGATAGATTTTAATAAGATTGGTGTTTCTGTTGTTTCTAAAGAGGAAACATATGTAAGTGGGTTGAAATGGTTTCCATGTAATAGTGGAGGGCCATTTAGGAAATGGTACGGTAATAATGAGTGGGTAGTGAACTGGTATCAAGACGGGAATGAGATTCGTAACTTTTCAGATGCCAATGGCAGGTTGAAGGCAAGCCCCAGAAGTAGCCATAAGTATTTCCAAGAAGGCGTTTGCTGGAATAAAATTGGAGCCGGAAGATTTGCAGGAAGGTTTTTTCCTTCTGGTTATATATTTGATGATACGGCTCAGTCCGCTTTTCCATTCAAGGATGTATCGTCCGGTTTTTTGGCGGCTTTTTTTTGTTCCAATGTGGCGCAGCATTTCCTGTCTTACACCTGTCAGACAGTTTCGTTTAATAAGGGAGATGTTTCTAATATTCCCTTCAATTCTATGGTTTCAGGAGTTGAAGAGGTAGCAAAGGCCGCTATTGGTATTGCTACGCTTGATTGGGACTCTAATGAGCTTTCTTGGAATTTCCAATCCTTGCCTTTGGTTGCCACTGGAAAAGCCGACTCGCTCGCAGATTCTTGGGCGGCTATTGAAAGTGGAATAAATGCAAGAGTCGATAAAATGATAGCGTTGGAAACAGAAAATAATCGTTTATTTATTGATGCCTATGGTTTGCAGGATGAGTTATCTTCTGAAGTACAAGAAGAGCAAATTACGCTGTATCGTGCTAATCGAGAAAAGGACATGCGGCAGCTGATCTCCTACTCCGTTGGCTGCATTATGGGACGCTATAGCCTCGACGAGTCAGGCTTGATATACGCCCGTAGTGGCAATACAGAATTCGACCCTTCGCGTTACACAAAATTTCCAGCAGATAGCGACGGAATCATCCCAGTTACAGATGATGCCTGGTTTGCGGATGATGCTGCTGAGCGCGTACGCGAGTTCGTTAGGGTGACTTGGGGGGATGATGCCTTACCTGAAAATATGGAGTGGCTGGCCGACAGCCTGGGCCGTAAGTCAGGCGAGTCTGCTGACGAGACCCTTCGTCGCTACCTGTCCACCAGTTTTTACAAAGATCACCTGCAAACCTACAAGAAGCGCCCAATTTACTGGTTGTTCTCCAGTGGGAAACAAAAGGCCTTCGAGTGCTTGGTTTACCTGCACCGCTACAACGAGGGCACGCTTTCACGCATGCGCATGGAGTATGTTGTTCCCCTGCAAAGCCGCATGCAGGCGCGCATCGATAAGCTTGCTGACGACATCAACAGCGCCACCGGCAGCGCTCAGCAGAAAGCCTTGCAAAAGCGCAAAGACAAATTCACCAAACAACTCGAAGAACTCCGCCGCTTCGATGAAACGCTGCGTCCATACGCGGACCAACGGATCGCTCTCAACCTAGATGACGGCGTCAAGGTCAACTACGGGAAATTTGGTGATCTGCTGGCCGAAGTAAAAGCAATTACGGGTGGTAAGGAAGACTGACTGATTGGTGGCTCACTGATGTGGGCCGCTTTATCTCGACAAGGAAAATTTAAGTGCAAACAGGCAAATCCACTGTCAAAGATATTTTCGACGGCACCCGTATCTTCAGTGTTCCCAGCTATCAGCGTGCCTATTCCTGGGAGCGTGAAGACAATCTTGAGGACTTTTTCAATGACCTTAGGAGTCAGCACCCGGACAGACCGTATTTCCTAGGGTCCTTTCTCTTCCATCTGAATGGAAGCAAGAGCGAGTTCGCGCTTGTGGATATCGTTGATGGACAGCAACGGCTTACGACTCTGGTCATCTTTATGCACGTGTTACTTGGGAGACTTATTTCCCAAGGCTCTACGCTGGTATCTGAACGTACTCGACGCATATTTGTGCGTGATGGTGATGTCTTCAAGCTTGAGTCGGCGAATGAAGGTAATGCCTTTTTACATGACCTTATATTGGGCGACCGCCCGCCTGCAACCGAAGACGTAACACTAATAACCCATTCGCAACGGCTTTTGTTGAACGCCCGGCAATATTTTGATGCGCAGCTCGCTCGCCATGATCTAGCTATGCTTGAGCGAGTTTATACAACCGCCATCAATGCTGATGTGCTGCTCTATGTGGTGGACAAAATTAGTACGGCTACTCAGATATTTGAACTGTTGAATGACCGGGGGCGGCGATTGACCGATCTGGAGTCGATCAAAAGTTTCCTGATGTATAACGCGGGCATTGTCTACGACCACCCCGAGCAAGTGATAGGTAAAATCCAAGAGGACTTTGCTGAAATCTATCGCTTGATAGAGTCACACAACATTAATGATCGGGATGTACTTCGTTATCATATGCTTGCGTTTGAGACGTATCCGAGCGATTACACTGATAAACCGAAGGCCTACATCAAGGAGAAAATACTGGGGTTGGTGAGTGACTCGGAGCGACGGGAGGAGGCGAGAGAGCAAATTAGAGACTATCCAGCTCGCCTGAAAAAAAGTTTTCAATTATTCGCTCAGATCCGAGATCGCCGATTCATTGATCCGGAATTGGCGAAAACATTTATGATTGGCCGTGTTGCGCCCTTCTATCCCGCACTCATGAAGGTGCATAGTGAAAGACCATCTGAATTTCCGCGCTTGGTTAAAGCCATCAATGCCTTTACCTTCCGCTCCTCTTTAGCTCGACTGCGAAGCAACGGTGAAAGCTATCAGTTTACTTCTATGCGCAACGATAAAGATGTCGTTGAGGTGATCGAGAGCTTTGTTTTGGGGAATTGGTGGAACATTAACGGGCGGGCTCGCGAAGCCTTTGATTATAATAATTATTATGATTGGCTTGAAAAAAATGTAGTTCGATATATTCTTTTTTCTTACGAGAATAGTCTTCGTCGGCGTAAGGGCTTTCCATTGTTGTCGAGCAGAGACTACGCTTCAAAGGATGCCCGTGAAAAGCTTAGTATTGAGCATATCACTGCAAAGAAAGCATTGTCTGTTGAGTTTGATGATGACTTTAGAGAGAACTATCTGAATAATCTGGGTAACTTGGTGGTTGATCATGCGGCCTCCAACTCCAGCAAGGGGCGGAAAGGTGGTGATGAGAAGGTTATTCATTTCAATTTAGCGCCTTTAATGTCTCAAAATGAAATAAATGAAGTCGGTTGTGATTGGAATGATCTTGAATCAATAAAGAGATTCATTCGTCACCGTGAGGAAAAGTTAAAGAAGGAAGTTTCGGCTGAGTTCAAGATTTGAATCAGCGTTAGAACGATGGTCATTTCACATCAGTTGATGGTCTTCGGGTAGGGTGCGTAGCCGTGGTTTGGAGCGGGCTCCTTAGGAGCATACTTACCGACATCTGACTGGCTGAATCCGGCTAACTGGTTTAAAATCTAGCTGAAAATAATCCTTATGGATAAATACTGGCGGTGAAAATAAACCAGCTCCTTTCCGATTGGCCCTCCGGTGCTGTTGCCACGCAAGCGTGGCTACATGAGCATGGCGTAGGGCCAAACCTGGTACAAAAATATCAGCACAGTGGCTGGCTGGAGCGTATTGGTCACGGCACGTGGAAGAGAAGCGGCGATAAGATTGACTGGCAAGGCGGCGTTTTCGCATTGCAACAGGACGAGCCATTACGGATTTGGCCGGGTGGGGCGACGGCTTTGAGCCTGGCTGGATACAGCCATTACCTATCATTCGGGAAAGAGACTGTCGAACTGTTCGCCACAGCCGGCACCAGCCTGCCTGGCTGGTTCAGAAAGTACGCATGGGAAGTCTCGGTAAATTTTCACTCCACCGGGCTCTTCGCCTCAATGGAAGATCCTGCGTTGCAAGCCTTTCAGGTGCCTTACTCTCAATTTCACCTGCAAATTTCCACCCCAGAGCGTGCCGTGCTTGAGCTTATCCATCGAAGCGCGGACGAGAGTCTTTTTAGCGGTGTGGTCGACTCGTTCAGCGGGTTAGGTACCCTTAGCCCCCGCCGCTTGCAAAGACTGCTTGAGGCCTGCACCTCCATTCGCGTCAAACGTGTGTTCCTTTTGCTGGCTCGAAATGCTGGCCACGCATGGTATAGCCGAATAGACGTTTCGAAGGTGGATATAGGCAAAGGCAAGCGTCAGATCACGCCGGGTGGTCGACTTGATAAAGAGTTCCTCATAACCGTGCCAGGGAAATTTGCCAATGTCTCTTGATCCTCGTTACGCCGCTCAGGTCCGTTTGTTGGTCCAGGTGATACCTTACGTGGCGGCTGAGCATTGTTTTGCGCTCAAGGGCGGGACTGCGATCAATTTGTTTGTTCGAGATCTGCCTCGTCTTTCGGTGGATATCGATCTGGCTTACCTACCCAGCTCTGATCGTCACCAGGCTTTGTTGGATGTTCGAGCTGCGCTTGGACGTATTGCAGATGCCGTGGGTCTTGGCTTGCCGAATACAGGTGCAACCGTCCAAAGCAATCGGGACGATGAATTGCGAATTTTGGTGAGAAGCCAACAAGCTCAGATCAAGGTCGAGGTGTCGCCGGTTCTACGAGGCACGGTTCATCAACCCACTGAGCGTGCTGTGGTCGCGCAGGTGGAGGACGAGTTTGGATTTGCTTCTATCTTATGCGTTTCTTTGCCTGATCTTTATGGCGGAAAAATTTGCGCGGCCCTGGATAGACAGCATCCCAGAGATCTCTTTGATGTCATGCTAATGCTCCGTGAAGAAGGGCTGACACGTGAAATTTTTGAAGGTTTCTTGGTTTATCTGATCAGTCATGGTCGACCTATGGCAGAGCTTCTTTCCCCTCGATGGAAGAAGCTTGATGGGATCTTCCAGGCAGAGTTTTCGGGCATGACGCGTGAGCCAGTTACCCTCGATCAATTGGAATCCACTAGGGCGTCGTTGCTTACTGCAATTCGTGAGCAATTCACCGAGCGAGACGCCGCTTTTTTGCTTTCTCTTAAGCGTGGGGAGCCGGACTGGTCGTTGTTAAATTTGCCTGGGATTGATCAGTTGCCAGCGGTTCGATGGAAGCTGCGTAACATCATGGAAATGTCTGCTTCAAGGCGGGCGGGCGCGGTTGATACTCTGCAAACTGTCGTTGACCAAATACTTGCGGGCCGAGCAACACAAGGCTAGTGATCGGCTCTTGAAACGGTCGGTTTATTTTTTGCTCTTAAAGCACCCTTTTAGGGTTTTATTTCGTAATATTTTAAACCCGCTTGGGGGCGGTGAATCATGTCAGAGCAGTCTGCACAACTAGAAAAGATTGGCCAAAGCTTGTTGCAGCTGTTCAGCGTTTGTCGAGTTGTATGGTGGGAAGATCCGGAGGGCGAGTTCAGTGAGCTACTGGATAGCATCGTTCTTCCAGACGTCCAGGTCCTAAGACGCTCCTCGGTGCCCGCGTTAGCGATCAAGAAAACCATAGAAACCGACAGGCCGGACTCTCTTTTTCTCATTTATGAGCAGGCTAGCCCTCCTGCCCCCGAGGATGATTGGCTACTGGATATCCGCCTTTATGCCGCCTCTTTCGCTGCGGATAGGACATCCATGCTACTGCAAGAGCTAGGGTTGCGACGTCAAAGTTTGCGAGATCACTTGAAGGCTCGCAGCGCATTCTTTGCTAGCAAGGATAGGGTCGCGAAGATTCAGCGTCTTTTGAGTCCGGATGACGATGAGGCCGCCGTAGACCTTAAGATCCTGGCTGTGCTCGCGAAAGTTGAGCAAGCGGAGCAGTTTGCGGTTTTTACTGCAATATTTTCGTCGCTTGCTGACGCTGAAAACCTCGAAGAGAACGTGTTGTGGGATTCAATCTGCAAATTCGAGATGCAGGCGGTCTTCTGGCAACTCATGCTACAAGCATTTGGATATCAGCATACCGATCCATCGGTGAAGCATTTTTTTGTGCGTTTGTTTGCTACCGACATTGGTTATGCACTGGGCGCACAGGCACCAAGCAGCATGCACTCTCTCCAGTTGAGCACAGTACGTGCGGCTAACGTGGCCGTCTTCCTGTCCCAATGGCGAGACAGTACACTTCGTCAGCGCGCGTATGATCGGTTGTCCAGCAGACTTGCAATGGAATTGCGGCCGGGTGACTTGCTGGCTCAGGCATCTGTGGAGGCACTCATGTTGGTCAGCACTTTTGTCGACGTTGAGCGGCAGATAGCTGAACGGCTACGCGATTCTGTGCTGAGCAACACCAGCGAGATAATGGGTCAGCAGCTACGGGATATGGCGGCTCGTCGAATGGACGGATATTGGGCTAATCCCCGCTGGCCAGATAACGATGACGCGAACCGTTCGGTGTGGCACTCCTATTACAGCTCGCTAATCGCAGCCTCTGAGTTGTTTGAGCTAAGAAGGCGCTATGCGGGTGGTTTCTCCTTCGAGTCTCCGGAAGCTTGTTACAACGCGTATACCCAAGAGCTTTACCGCTTTGATCAGTTGTATAGGATCTACCACGAGGCTGCTGACGTCGTGTATGCCCGAAGCCCGGATGCGTTGTCTCCGTTGACATCTCGGGTTGAGCAAGATTACTTGACGGGTTTCCTCCAGCCTCTCGCACAGAAATGGGGAGCATTCCTCGATGGCGGACTGCTCCAGCAATGGAAGCTCCCAGGGGTTCCTAATCAGCAGAATTTTTATGCCGACCAAGTTGATCGCTATTTGAAGGGTGGCGATGACCGGCGTGTTTTTGTAGTTATCAGCGATGCATTGCGCTATGAAGTTGCTCAAGAACTGAGTGACTCGCTCAACGGCAAGTACAGGTTCGCGGCTGAGTTGGGTAGTCACTTGGGAGTGCTGCCGTCCTACACGAAGCTCGGGATGGCGAGCCTGCTACCCCACAAAACTCTTAGTTACACCGATGCTGGTTTGGTGCAGGTGGATGGGCTGAGCACAGATGGGTTGGACGCGCGCAACAAAATTCTTTCGGCAGTGAATGGTCTGGCCATCCGTGCGGAAGATTTTTTGAATATGAACAAGACTGACGGGCGGGAGCTAATCAAGCCCCACCGGGTTATCTACATTTACCACAACAAGATTGATGCCGTAGGCGACACAGCAAGCACGGAAAGCAGCACCTTTACCGCCTGCCGTGACGCGATCCACGAGTTGGAATCCATCGTGAGTCGCATCATCAACAATCTCAATGGGCATCGTGTGTTGGTCACGGCCGACCACGGTTTCCTGTTCCAGGACTCAGCGCTAGAGTCATTGGACAAAAGCAAGCTCGTTACCAAGCCTGCCAACAGCGTGGTATCGAAAAAGCGATATTTGATTGGGCGTAACCTCGGTACCAGTGAACAGGTGTTGAGTGGGTACATCCGAGAAACTGCGGGCATTACTGACGATATGATGTTTTGGTCGCCCCGTGGGGTTAGCCGATTCCACTTTGTGGGTGGGGCTCGGTTCATCCACGGCGGGGGAACATTGCAGGAAATTGCCGTTCCTGTGCTGAAGGTCCAGCAGGTGAGAGGCCAAAAGGCCAAAGAGACAGCAGTTAGGAAGGCGCAGGTGACAGTGCTGGGTAACAATTTCACCGTGACGACCAACCGCTATGTATTCAATCTGTTGCAGACCGAGCCTGTGTCTGACCGGGTTCAGCCTGCTGTATTGCGCGTTGGGGTCTTTGACGCCGTTGGAGAGGCGGTTTCTGTCGTCGAGCAGGTGTCGTTCGATAGCGACTCACCAAACCTTGATCAGCGGCAGCGCAAGGTAATCTTGACCCTGCTGAATCGACCGTTCCCTTCTGGCGAGCGGTATTATTTCAAACTGCTTGATGCCGAAACCGATGTTGAGCAGTTCCGTATTGATGTCCGTATCAACTTGGCGATCAGCAATGACTTTGATTTCTGACAGTGAAAACCTCGATCTGGACCTTGATGGCCGCCTGAACGAGTTCTTCATGGGCAAGGTGGTTCGCAAGGATCTCACCAAGCGATTGAAGGAAGGTATCAACGTACCTGTTTACGTTCTTGAGTATCTGCTCGGGATGTACTGTGCATCAGATAACGAAGAAGTGATTGCAGACGGTCTGGAGACGGTCAAGCGCATTCTCTCAGAGAACTACGTGCGCCCCGACGAAGCCGAGAAGGTGAAGTCGAAGATCCGTGAGCGAGGTAGCTTCAAGATCATCGACAAGGTTTCCGTGAGCCTGAACGAGCGTCGAGATATTTACCAGGCGCTATTCATGAACCTGGGGGTCAAGGATGCCGAAATACCCAGCCGCTTTATCAAAGAGTTCGAGAAGCTGCTGGCGGGCGGTATCTGGTGCATCGTGACGATGAACTATTTGTTCGAAGAGGGCGCCAAAGGCTCGCCTTTCACCGTCCATGATCTGAAGCCGATCCAAATGCCAAACATGGACATGGATGCGCTGCTGGAGGCTCGGAAGCACTTCACAGAAGATCAGTGGATGGACGTGCTATTACGTTCGACGGGTATGGAACCGGCTCATTTCAACGCGCGCACGAAGTGGCATCTCCTTACGCGGATGATCGCTTTCGTAGAGAACAACTACAACTGCTGTGAGTTGGGGCCGCGCGGCACCGGTAAAAGTCACATCTACAAAGAAGTCAGCCCGAACAGTATTCTGGTTTCAGGTGGTCAAACGACGGTTGCGAACCTCTTTTACAACATGTCTCGGCGTCAGATCGGCTTGGTGGGGATGTGGGACGTCGTTGCGTTTGATGAAGTGGCGGGTATCTCATTCAAGGACAAGGATGGGGTCCAGATCATGAAAGATTTCATGGCCTCGGGCTCCTTTGCTCGTGGCCGGGACTCCATTTCCGCATCCGCAAGCATGATGTTCGTGGGTAACATCAATCAGCCTGTAGACACACTGGTGAAGACCAGCCATCTCTTGGCTCCGTTTCCCTCAGCAATGATCGACTCAGCATTCTTTGATCGTTTCCACGCCTACATTCCTGGGTGGGAAGTACCTAAGATGCGGCCTGAGTTTTTTACAAATCGCTATGGGTTGATCACTGATTATCTAGCCGAGTTCATGCGCGAAATGCGTAAGCGTAATTTCGCTGATGCCATAGACCGCTATTTCAAGCTTGGGAATAATCTGAATCAGCGGGACACCATTGCAGTGAGGCGTACGGTTTCTGGTCTCCTCAAGCTGCTGCACCCCAGCGCAGATTATGATCGCGAGGCAGTCCGCCGTTGCCTTGAATATGCATTGGAGGCGCGTCGAAGGGTAAAAGAACAGTTGAAGAAAATCGGGGGAATGGAGTTTTACGATGTCCACTTTTCTTACATCGATGCGGACACGTTGGAAGAGACATTCATCAGCGTGCCGGAGCAGGGCGGTGGTGGACTTATTCCTGAGGGCCAAGGCAAGCCAGGAGTGATGCACCTCGTGTCCACAGGCGCTAACGGACATCTGGGGTTGTACCGTCTGGAGACGCAAGTGACGGCAGGCAGCGGGCGGCTGAATATGTCTGGTCTTGGGAACAGCTCTTCCGCTAAGGAAGCGCTGAAAGTTGCCTTTGATTACTTCAAAGCAAACATCAGTCGGGTGAGTGCTGCGTCAAAAGTGGGGGATCACGACTATCACCTTCATGCGGTCGAGCTTCATAATACTGGCGCACCTAAGGCGCTGACTCTCGCTGGGTTTGTAGCTTACTGTTCCGTGCTGATGCAGAGACCACTCCAGGCGCAGATGGTTGTGCTCGGCGATATGAGCTTGGGTGGCAATGTGATTCCAGTCGAAAACCTCGCAGAATGCATGCAAGTTGCATTTGACGCTGGCGCGAAACGGATTCTCCTGCCAATGGCTAGCGTTACCGATATCCCAACAGTACCTGGCGAGCTGTTTGCAAAATTTCAAACCAGTTTTTACAGCGATCCGGTAGATGCCGCTTTTAAGGCTCTGGGTGTTAGCTGAAGTTTGGGTGTGCGCTCAATCAATCGAGTTCCCCGAGTCGGTGCACCGACTCGCCGATCATCCGGTTCGGATGTGATGGTGCAACGAGCGGAGGTCGAGCTTCAAGGATTTTGATTCTTAGAGGCAAAAACCAGTTGGCTGAGCGGCGCCCGCTGGGTCAATTCCTGGAGCTTGTCTCCAGGGACCTGCTCCGCAGAATGCTCCCACCGGGTCGCTCCTCGTGCCCAATCACTACACGATTGATATCCATGTATGAAGTGGCTGACCACCTGAGCGAGTCTGGACGGGTGATATTTGTACGTCCGGCCAAGTCATCTACCCAGCCCCACAAAGCCAAGACATGGTGTGCACTTAAATTTAAGTGGGCACCAGTTCTAGCCTTTTAAGCGGGTATTTCATGCAGCCAACACGCCGTTCCTGCTCCAAGTCCTTCAACGCCCAAGTCATCCAAGAGTGTGCCCAGCGCGGTACTTCAATTGCCAGCGTCGCACTCAACCATAGCCTCAACGCAAACCTCGTCCACAAATGGATTCGGCTGCAAGCGCAGCAAAGCACTGCGCTGCAACCTGCATTTATTCCGTTACCGGTGCCGCTGGTCGGGGCAAGCTTGCACTCAGCATCATCGAATATCTGTGTTGAATCCAGCATCCACATGGCACCGTCAAAGTGAACTGGCCCACTGAAAATGCTGCTGCCTGCTCGACCTTTCTTCGAGACCTTCTGCGATGATTCGCATCGATTCCATTTGGCTCGCGACCGAGCCCATGAACATGCGCGTCGTTACTGAAGCGGCGTTAGCCAGGGTGATCGCTGTGTTCGGTGCGGCGCAGCCGCACTGTGCTTATCTATCGTGACTGGCAGGCTTCTGCCTTGCCTGTATTTGTACCTTTGAAGCTTGAGACCGCTGGGGGGTTGTGCCGACCTTCGAGTGAGGTCTGGCCCGCATTCCATCGAAAGCTGCGTTTATGACAGAGAGTGGGCCGGGCCCTGCCTAGAGTCCTCTGATTTTGACCTTTAAGTCAGCTTATGAGTGGGCAAACGGGATGATAAATATCCGAACGATTCGCTCATGTTGTGCCTATGTTGATTTATCCACACAAGATGTAGTAATTTTGGCTGCGTGATTAAAAGATGGCCTCATGCCATTCGGACGACCCCATCCTAAGGGACCTAGTATGCACATTGTTCGGTTCTTCCCCATCGGCAACGCCGATACCTGCTTGATCGAGTTGGAAAACGGCCGTCGCATTCTCTTCGATTTCGCTGACATGCATTGTTCGGACGATGACGAAGATAAGCGTTGCGACCTTGAAAAACAGCTTCGCGACATCCTTGGGGATGACAAGACGATCGATGTGGTTGCGTTCACTCACCTGGACAAAGACCACTGCAACCGGGCCAAGGAAGTCTTCTGGCTTGAGCATGCGGAAAAGTATCAGGACGACGATCGCATCAAGATCAAAACAATGTGGGTCCCGGCACATGCTGTCTTGGAGGAGGGGGTCACCGGACAGGCTCGTACCCTTCGCGCTGAGGCGCGGCACCGCTTCATCAAAGGGGAGGGTGTGCGTGTCTTCTCTCGTCCTGAGGAGCTTGATGATTTCCTGACCGAACGTGACATCGAGCCGAAAAAGCGTCGCAACCTGATCACTGACGCAGGGACACTTTGCCCGGAGTTCAACCTTGCACATGACGGTGTCGAATTCTTCGTCCACTCCCCATTCGGGAAGCGCGACGAAGAAAATGTCGTGCGCGTTCGCAATAACGATGCGCTGTTCATGCAGGCGACATTCGAAGTGGATGGTCAACAGACCAAACTGATTTTGTCTGCTGACGTCACCCACGAGGTGATTGATGACATCGTCGATGTCACTCGCTACCACGACCGAGAGCATCGCCTGGTATGGGACATCAACAACGTCCCACACCACTGTAGCTACAAGTCTCTGTCTGACGAGAAAGGTGAAGAAAAGACTGAGCCTTCTGCGTCGTCTAAGTGGCTTTACGAAGAGGCTGGGCAGCGTGGAGGGCTTTTGGTTTCGACTAGCAAGGTCATTCCTTCTGACGACGAAGATAAACAGCCCCCTCATCGCCAAGCCGCGGCTTACTACAAAGGGGTTGCAAAGCACCTGGGGGGCGAGTGGGTCGTATCGATGGAGCACCCTTCTAAAAGCAAGCCAGAACCTTTAGTGATTGAAATCAAGAGCACCGGTTACAAGATCAAGAAGGAACCGAGCAAGATCGTGATTGCGACGCCCGCCCCGCGCGCGGGGATCTGATCATGACTGGGCAGTTTGATGCGCCTCGCTCGCGGCTCGCTCGTTCGGTTGTGCAGTACCTTCTAGAGTCTGAAAGCTACCCATACGCGACTCTGCTTTCCGTTAGCCAAGACGGCGCTCAGGATCGTCTGGACATCGAGCTTGAGCTGGGGCTGGAGCAGCGTCGTCAAGTGCCGATCTGTTCCAGAGAGCCGATCAGCATAGTCTTCATGACCAATGACGATTCTTGGCCACCTAGGGTGCGCTCTGAGCGGGCCGATTTCCCTGTGGGTATGGTACACACGAATATTGATCCAGATACGGACGGCGGCTTGTGCCTTTGCATCTGGGAAGAGAATTGGTCCGACCTGGCAACGGGGCTCACTGGACAGGTGCTCATTGAACGTATTAGATCTTGGTTCTCTTCTATGGCCGCCGGGACGATCCATGATGATGAGCAGAATTTAGAGCCTCTGATCCACCCTGGGGCTCACACACTCATCGTGCCTCCAGGTCGTATTGATGGTACCTGGCATGCTCAATGGGCTGTGGAGAATGGTGGTCGATACGCTGTCGCAGTTGGGCCGCAGCCTCCTAAAGAGGGGGGCAAGATCAAGTTTGCCGTGTACGCCCGCCGTCTGCCTTCGCAGGTTCATCGGGGCTTGGCGCTAACTCCCTATGACCTTGGTGCGCTCCATAAGCTTACCGAAGGCTTTGGCTTCGATCTTATTGGTGATTTCGCCGACTGGCTGAAGGAGCCTGAGCAGCTTGAAAAGGCCACTGAGCGCTTGCCCATACTGCTACTCATGGTGCCAAAGCGACGTATCAATGAAGGTGATGATGAGGAGGTCGAGGTCTGGTGTTACAGCTACCTTGAATCCCTAGCCATTCTTGGCGAACGTTTGAGCATCACTGCAACGATGGCAGGTGTCACGACCATCACCGTTCTCGGCACTACTCACGGAGTGGATTTAGCTTCCATTCGTCTTGAGCCGTGGCGTGTGGTCACGAGACTAAACCGTGCCTCGGCGAGAAAATTCTCGGGCATCGACCGACCGAAGGACGTGCGTTTTCTGGGTATTGGGGCTGGGGCGATTGGCTCGAATGTGGCCATGGTGACTACCCGCTCGGGATTGGGCACTTGGACAGTCGTGGATAATGACATTCTGCTGCCTCATAACGTAGTAAGGCAGGTTCAACGGGATGGTGCAGTCGGATTCAGGAAGGCAGAGATCCTGCGCCATGAGCTGGATAATGTCTTGGCGGCTACTGGTAACGAGTTCATAGCGGTTGATGTATTCAACCCGGGTGGTGACGCTCAGGTGCTTGATGCAGCCCTGCGCAGCGCGGAAATCACCGTCGACTTCAGTGCGTCGCCCGCAGTGGTGAGCTGGTTGTCCGATCAGCCGGCTAACCGGGTTGTAAGTGCGTTCTTCGGACCGAGCGGTTCTGACCTGGTTGTACTTGCAGAAAGCTTATCCAGGGCCACGCGGATCGATGAGATCGAGGCGCAGTATTTCTGGACGGTAGCCAATGAGGAAAAGCTCAAAGGTCACCTTGCGGCGGCGCGGATGGACCGGATCCGCTATGCGAATGCGTGCCAAGATTTATCTCGTCCATTACCTCCGTGGCAGGTTCATACCCTGTGTGGCTTAGCCGCAGGGCGTCTGACTCAGATTGTTGATGAAGAGAACGCGAGCTTCCGTGCCTGGAGAATGGACACGGTGTCTGGCGCGGTCGACTCTGTAGCGGTGCCTGTTCATCCTGCGCATCGATTCCGTAACGGTGGCATGCGGGTCACCGTGTCCGACGACGTTGTACAAACAATGCGTGAACTGCGACGTCAGTCTGGCAGGAATGAAACCGGTGGCGTACTGATTGGAAGCTTCGATCTCGTCCGCAATGTGCTCCACATCGTCGCTGCACTGCCAGCTCCTCTCGACAGCAAGCGTTCGCCAACCTACTTCATCCGCGGCATCAAAGATCTCAAACCGCGCATTGAGGCGATCTCCGAAGCTTCCGCTGGGCGACTGCACTACGTCGGAGAGTGGCATAGCCATCCTGGTGCCGTAATGGCAAGGCCAAGCCGCGATGATGAAGAGGTATATGGCCATCTGACAAAACACTTGGACCCCGCTGGCTCACCTTATGTGATGGTCATCTGCGGAGAGCGTGACAGCTGGCTTCGAGCTGGATGGCAGGAGCGCGGCGTATTGGAAGGAGTTGTGACGCATGACCGTAAATGAGGCTTCGCTGGACAGTAGCTCAGAATCTATAGCGCTGGCTTTGTCAGGAGGCGGAGCTAGAGCCATGGCATTTCATCTGGGATGTCTTCGCGCATTGCATGACCTAGGAATCCTTCAGCGGGTTTCGGCGATCACTGCCGTATCTGGCGGAAGCGTTCTGGCAGGTTTGTATTGCAGCCATCCTGGAGATTTTGAGGACTTTGAGGCCAGGGTTCGTGAAATCCTTAGGCAGGGATTCGTTATGCCTGCCTTGAAGCGGATGGTTACCTCGCTTGATGGTGTGAAAGCGGTTGCTTACGCTACAGCGCTAGGCTTAGAGCGGTCCGTGGCGTTGTTTTGGCGTCTACGTTTGAAGATCTCAAAAGATGACAAACCAGGAGACCATTGGCCGAATTCCTCGCCCTTCTTACGAAAAGCTAGCCGAACTACGATTCTCCGGAATGTCTTCAGCGAGACATTCCGGGGCGCCAAATTGAGGGATCTCAGGAGAGACCGTCCAGATCTGATCGTGATCGCTTGCGAGTTGCGGGCCAAGGCAGCGTTTTACTACACGCGTGAGAGTCTGCACTGCTGGCGCTATGGGTCGGTAAATAGCGATGGTGTGGAGTTGGCTGACGCTGTGATTGCTTCCGCAGCGTACCCTGCGGCCTTGCCTGCGCTCGACCAGCGGTTGAACTTCGTCAACGATAAAGGAGTGTTGACGCCTCATCGTGTAACTTTGACTGACGGTGGAGTGTACGATAACCTTGGGCTTGCTCCCCTTTGGCCCACGCGCGACTATGAGGGGAGCCTCAAGGTCGCACGCCATGACAGAATCATTGCGTGTCGAGCTGGGTATGGCCTCAATGTCACTGAACCTTCATCTGTGTGGATGTCCCGAATGGGGGCGGCATTCGAAAGCGTATTTGCTAGAGCGCAGAACCTCGCTACCAATCGTCTATTCGACTTGTATAGGGCGAAGGAGCTGAAGGGCGTTTTGCTACCTTATCTTGGACAAGACGACAGTAAGCTTCAGTTTCCCTTCCCTGATATGGTGAGTGGTGAGAAGACAGCTGGCTATCCAACGAACTTCAGGGCTATGGATAAAGAGTGGATTGAGCGGCTTGTAAGGCGTGGAGAGCAAATTGTCCACGCCCAGATCAAGGAGCATTGGCAGACTTACATGTCCTCTTTGCCTGTAGCGGCCGCTGTCTGATATAGGTGTGAGTAGCGTAACCTCAGGTGGGCGCTACTCGCAGAGAAAGCAACACCATGGGCCTACATCAAGTCTTATATTTCCGGGGGATGCGCTGTATATGTCGTCCATTCTTATTTTGCTGCAAACGCCCAGGTCATAGTTGGCATTAAGTGTCATTCGCTTGGAGCATTCGGTTATGTTTAGTTCTAAGGGTTCAAGGTCAGCTATCACCTCGGGGTGAGGGTGGTGGGGTGAGGTGTTGGGAATGCAATGGACGAAGTAAGGAGCCGAAAAGTAATTAGCAGCCCCCGCGTGCCATGAGTGTCTTGAACCATGATGCGGGACTTGGACTGTGGAAAGTGCCTCCCATCGTTGTTCGCCCAAGTGTGATTTGAGTGACTTGATCGTGTAAGGATTTATGGTCAAGTCCCCAAGGCATAGATTGGCGTATCGATTCGTAAAGTGTCCGGCACCCCTGTCAAATGCCATTGGTTCGGCTGCTATCGGCCTGGTGTAGAGGCAGAGAGAGATGCTGTTACGTTTTTTGCTGCTCTTGCCAAAATGGTGGTCGTAAACATATCGAAGCTTCTTTCGCCAATTTGGTCGTGGTGGTGCATCAGTTAATCCAATTTTGTATTCATTTACAACTTTCTGGATTTCGTCTGACACAGTGCTCATCTCTGTGCCTGAGCGCTTTGCTACTAATTTACCGGACTCCAGTCGTGTGCAGAGATTCGGCTCATCAGAGTTGTAGAAGATGAATTCGATGTTTGAGTTTAGTGCTTTGAAAGCTTGGTGGTGATTCAGCGTGTAATGGCCGGCTGACTTGGTCGAGTCGTTGATGGATATATCTTCTTGCGTGGTGAGCGTATCCAGTTCGGATACACCATGTCGCCATATTTGTATAAGCTCTTTTTCAAGAGCATCTATCTCGGGCTCAGCACTTTCGCCAGGTTCATTTAATGGGGCGCTAGGATAGCGGGGCTCTGGATCCTCAGGTGCTTTCTGGGGGCCGCCTTTGACGTGTAGAATTCTTTCTACACGTCCTTCTAGTCCCCTTGATACCAGCCAAAGTTCGGGGTCCAGTTGGAATAGCGCCGTCGAAGCAGAGCAAGAGGTTCCCCCGTGATCAGAGGCGCTTTCGAGTCTCTGTGCAAGTGGAATGTAAGGCAGTGCTAACCACTTTACTTTCCAGGTTTTCAAGAACTGCTCCACGCCGTTCACATGGTCGTTATCAAAATGTGAAATCACAAGCAGATCCACAGCTGCATCGTGTCGCCACCAATGCGAGTACCGTGCTCTATATTCAATTATTGTTCCGAGATGTTTTTCTCTCTTTGAGCCGCAATCGTAGGCCCATCTGAAAATGCCGTCCTTCTCGCTCCAAGCGGTGCCCGTATGGAAAGTACCGTGTCCGACAGGGTGGTAGACTTGTTTAATTCTGATTGCCATGGGGAAAGGGCTCGCCTGCGTGCTAGAGCATTTCTTAGTCAAGGGGAGCAGGGCGAGCCTGCTCAGGATTTAGAAGTTTAGGGTGCCGATGTAGTAGTCTAGGTCTCGTATGCCAAAGTCCTCATTAGGCCTGCCCTCGTCAGTAAGCCAGTCGCGCTTGCCATATGTATCCCAAGACGCATAGCAGTGAGTTTTTCGCCCATCTGGGATGAAGGTCATATCGCCCGCTTTGTTTTGCATAATCTTTTTGTAGCCTTGGTAATAGGTCAGGTGACGGCTTGGTGCTTCCCCAATGACGATAATTTTCTGCTTAAGCTTTTCGAGCCATTTGCCTGGAAGCTTTCCTGAGTCTCGTCTATGGTGTGGGGCGAACACAATTGTAGTTTCAGGGAGTTCGATGTGGTCGAAGATTTTCTCCATAAAGCCGGTTTCTAAATCTCCTAGCCAGAGGAAACTGGGGCCGTTTTTGATGGAGTAGCGCACAACAAGCGAGGTATTGTTGAATGCTTTTCCGTCGGTGGAGGCTCGAAGTGCTTCTTGGAAGTCCTTGTTATCAAGGTCAGGCCACTGGAAGCTTAATCTCGATGTATCTCGTTTATCATCGCCCACATTAATCCACTTGCGAGTGCAGCCTTTGTGTACGTAAAAGGCTTTTTCGCCGTCGCGAGGCTTTTTGTAATACAGGAATGATTCTGTTTCGTTAGGTTTGTTAGCGTCGGTTTTTACAACATGAAATTTCTGAATCGGCATTTTGGCATCAAGATGCTCGATGCCTAGTAGATGGTCCTCATCCGGGTGCGTCGAAATGAATCGTTTGATGCCCTTGTCTTTCGACTCTTGAATCAACTCCTCAACCAGCCACTCTTTATGATCTCCAAAAAGCTGGCAGTCGATAATTGTAAAGTTATCGCTGTTGTGCTTGATATAGAACATATCGCCGTTTCCGACGGTAAACGATCGGATCATTCCCATGGTGCACCCTTTAATCGTTAGTGTTGGACTTTTGGGAACGGATCAACGCTTCGCAACTGAGGATCAGTTGGCGACCGTAGGCGTGCGAGGCTTCACGTACCGCAGATTTGTGCACGGCCACCATCAAGTACGCGGAGTGAAGGAAAACAGCGGATACGGCTAGGTAGACCTTTTCGTCGATATTGGGAAGTGCGACGAAGTAGCTAGGGCGGAGGTAGAGAATACCGCCGCAAAGAACGAGCACGACTAGATTACAGAGCAACGCAGTCGGTTTGAGGCCTAGCAGATTGCGACGAAACCCGTACGTCACATTTTCGCCGAACAGAAGATCGTATTTGACGTGATCGCGTGTCTCTTCACGTAGCCAGGCATTCGCTGACCGATAGAAGTCTGCGGCGCCCTCAGGGTAGGATTTCTCATCTTCAAGCGTTGGTGCGGGAAGGCGTAGCTGATCAGCAACAAAACTTCTGTAGCGATCCTTCGATCCCTCAGGGACATCTGGATTACCCCGCAGCCATTGACCTGGGGTCTCACCGGTGCCGAGCCTCTCTTGCAGTTTTTTTCCGCGATGCCTGGCCATATCTGCAAAAGCAAAAAGGAGGACCAGCCCCATGCTGGCAGCGATCACTTGCGAGAGTGCTAGATGGTCCCACGGGACAAGGACAAACAGCAAAAGCAGGGTAGGGAAGCCAGCGATCAACGCCGGGAAGACTCGTGCTTTGAGGCTGTAGGTGTCGAACTGACCGAAAATTTCCATTTATCCCACCCATGATGAACCGTACCACTCGCAGCCGGTTTCTGGGTGCATGGTGCCGGCTGCTGAGGGCGGCTAAGACACGACTGGACGCATGGCGATGAATCGCGATCATCGCACGCTCAACGGATAAATGGCCAGTGGCCACGTGGTACAAATTGGTCCCTCAGACAGCCATGCGCGAATCATGCTCAAGCCCGAATGAATGGCTGTCAGCATCTGGCATTTTTAGGACCATCGATACTCAACTTTCAACGGAGCTTCCCATGTCTCGTCTGGTCGAACTTCGCACTCTTGAACAGGAGCTGGTAAAGCAGCTCGCTCAGCTCGCAGCCTTACCAGAGTCGAGAAACTTAAGATCCTAGCCTAGCTGCATTCTCCCGGCCGCTTAAAAAAGCCACGACTGTGGCATATGGATTCGGTTCTCTTTTGGTGGTGGCTACCGAAGCCAAAGATATCGCCGTCGAAGTCGCCAAAATCCTCGCTTCCTCGCTTATGCTTTGCGTGGGCATAACGTTTGAAGAGGTTATTCAGAAAGCACTGGAAGCCATACCGTGGTGCTGCCATCTGCCAGTCCTATTGCCCCGGTGATTACCGGCGTCGTTACCGAAGTGACCCCCGAGTTCATTGCCTCAGACTTGCTGAATGTGATCAAAGACATCGAACGAAGCAAGACTGACCCCTTAGGATAGGCCAAAAAAAGGCACCCTGTAGGTGCCTTTCATAAACGGTAAATCATTCGATTCTCCGCGCCCTGCTGCATGGCTCACAATGTATCCATAAACTCCTGAAACCGACTTGCTCGCCAGCCAACCGTCTTATGACTTAGTCGCGTTTTCGGAGGCAGCTGTCCGGCTTTCTCCCAGCGGCCGATCGTCCTTGTTGACACGTTAAATAGATTCGCTGCTTGTTTAATGCTCAAAAAACGATCAGAAATTACTTCATTCATATTGCCTCCCTTTGGCCAGTTGATGCGCTATTTTGATGGCAAAATAATATTAAAGTCAAATGATTTTATAAATGTCAATAGTGTTGACACCTTTTTTTTGTATGGCCTGGCTCAGCCCTATTTTTTCATCGGTGGCGAGCTGCCTGGGGGTGGGGGTGTCGTCGCTACGGAGTACATCTTGAACACATCTACCCTATAACCAGGCAAATCGCGGAATATTCACAGATTCTGATATATGCATGTTTATTCGCAAATTGGAGCTGGATTCCTATTTGGAAAAGACTGGACAAAGCTTGCTGTACCGCCGCTTTGCAAATCGTGGTTTTTTTGACTTAAGAGGCGATACTGGCTCTCAGATCGATCTTCGCGCCTTTCTGAAATACAACCCGCAAGGTGGCTTTGGAGTCGTCCATGAAGAGTCAGAGGCGTTCAACTGCTGAAACAGCTGATTCGAGCATTGCGGCGAAATCAATAGTTTCGGGGGGGGGGCTCCGTTGACCGCTTACGGCTAAAACCGGACGTTTCAAGGGCAGATAGATCTCTAGTAAATCAAGGACAATTCATTCATGCAGCTGAGCGCAGCGACCAAATAAACTCGGCTCCAGCTCCATCACCGAGCCAGTCGTAAAAAATTTTAGGAATGCAATGGACTCCTTTCTTAACGCAACACTGGGCACGTTTTTTACCCCTCGGATGGAAATGCGCCTTTTCGATAAGGCGGAGAAATTTACAGCGGAAGCCGCAACGACCGGGAGCATGCTTACGTACTTCCACGAGCACGTTCACTACTTTCAGACACTGTTCACAGGTTACGGCCACATTCAATGGAGTAGCTATAGGCAAGCTTCCGGCTTCATGCGCCGTAGGTGGGAAGAGATGTGGCCGGTCATGGGCGGGCCGAGGATTCCCCTAGCCAATTGCAATACGAGATTGGACGTACACCAGTACGCCCGCTACCTCTACCTAGTGTTCGCGGAGCAGAACAAGATGAGCCAAGCTCGGTTCATCACTATTCCCGGTGCTAAGACAATTGACGCTTTGAAACTGACGCTTATCAAGCAATCGTGGCAAATCAACCCTGAGATCGAAACAGCCCACGGGCCACGAGAGCTGTGTACCAAGGACATATTGGAAGGTCACGCCTTTTTCCTTGAACGCTCTTTCGGAAATCAGATCCTTGCAATGCCGCAGGACGTCGCATGGGACAGATCAGGGGTCCCTGATGTTTACACCACGGCATACGATTGGTTTGTGGAACGGTGCGGAGAGTCCGCCCGCGAGCTGTTTCCTATTCTGTGCGATCTTTCTTTGCAGACAAGTTGGGAGCCAGTGATCCCCTCTACCACTGAGGAATGGCAGGCATCGAACCCTTCATGGCGATTCTATTCGCTAACCGAGGCGCTCGCAGCTGCGCCAGAGATCATCTTGGATATGGAGGGGGGTTGGCAAAAACGCTATGTGGCATTCTGCGATCAGTTGCTAGAAAGCTGCCAATTTAAAGGGCTCAATCAGATTCTATCCGAACGATTGCAAGCACTCATCAATCTTGAGCGCCATCCTGGTATATCGCCTATGCAGCGCATCATGAAGAAAGCCTTGGAACTCAGAATCGACCAGCCATGGATGTCGGTCTACCCCACCCGCACCCAATTTGAACTCATGAAGCTCTTTGAGGAGTTTCGCATTCCGGCGGTGCTAGTTGATGGGCGTTATCAGGCTCAATCATCGTTAAACGACGACATGGTCACAGAGTTGATCGGAGAGCTGCACTACCAAGCGTTTAATGATCAGTTGCTCGGTAACCCTTCTGCGTTCGCACGCGACAGCAATAGCATCGAATGTGGTTTTTCGAAATTTGAGGTTCACAACGGATGTCCTTTCCAGATGAGCGGAGAATGCATTGGACGGTTTGATCCTAGGGAGGGCCTACCAATACCTCCGTCACAAGATGCCGCTGGGAACATTGAAGGGTGTACGTTTGGAGCACTATTCCAATACTCAGGAATCCGCGTTGAAGATCTGTTAGTGGACTATAGCGCGCGGTTTGACACTTAAATTCGGGGTCTATGGGAAAACGGTGAGATTTGTTTGTCAGGTAGACCGACCCAAAGCTGACGGTGGTGACTGGCAGAAATAAGCCATATATCAGGCATTCCGGGCTGCAAATACAGATCTATCCCCATTTTCGCAGCCCTATTTTTCGATGGCTGCATCCTCGTTTGCGGGATCGACGTAGGCTCAAGAATCTGCGGAAAATCATGCTCAAAAAGTAGCTTGGGCGGATTGAATAGGGATTTGTAAATGCTACGACTTGAAATACGCTCGCCGAGATACTATTTAGCCATCACGGTATGCGGTCTAAAGAAAGCAATGACGACTGCCTACCATCCTTTAGCTCAAGAGGTTACGTGATGGCTCGGAAATCTAGGTTCTACAACGTTTTCGTCAGGAACGGCTATGGCGAGCAGCAGCACGTGGTGCCTGCTCAAACTGAAGCTCACGCGCGCGAATATTTCAGTTCTAGTACCGAGAATGCATACAAAGCCCAACACTTGGGATTCTTTGATGTAACTCTCCAGGGTGATCCATCAAGTGGCATTCATTTTTGGGCGACAATTGAAGGATATGACTACCGTTATGAGCAAGGGGACGCTGGATTCGGCTACTTAGAGTTCTTGTTCAAGAAGCCTTTTGACAACATGCTCGACGAGATGCTGGGGTGATGGTGCCATTCGGCTGAGTTCTGCGGTTGATCACTTGGGGCTCGGCCAGCCTGTAGAATTGTATCGTACGCAGAAAGGAGCTAGAAAGCAGAACGGGACAGATTTATTTTCCCGCGACACGACAGTCCGCTTCTGGCCGGTTTCTGTCTGTTGCCAGGCCCTGAACCGGGCTGTCTTCATAGCTGGCCCACATCGTGTAACGCTTTAAGCCCCTCGAACCCGCTATGCGGAATTCGCCCAAGGGCTTAGGTTTGGGCTGGTGATGCACGCTATGTGTGCGGGAGATGAACAAGTATTTACCGCGCCGCTGGTAGCTTTCGCGAAGCGGTAGCGGTCCTGTTGAACTCGCTACGCTGATTGCGACCAGAGGCGGCTATTCGAACCTCTCTCGATAAAGGATCGTGGGTAACCGTCCGGCAGCAGACGTTCCTGATGCCATCTTTTAAGGTGGTTGCACTTCGAGATGCGCTGGAAAGCTTGATTTGATTGGTGGGGAGCCAGCCGTTAGTGATCATCTCCGCGAAGCTCGCTCAAAGATTGTATTTTTAAGTCTGGCCGGTATTTTCTTTGACGAATGTCGTCTAAAAAATTTCCCCATTTCGTAAGAGCGTCTCTTTTTTCAACGAGATAGCTGTTCCGGTCGTAGAACTTATTTTGTACGGATGATCTCCCGTGGGAAAGGATATGAGCCCTGATCTCTTGGCTTATCCCAATGCCTGCAAGCATCGTCTCGGCAGATACTCGAATGTTTTTCCAAGTGAAATAGCGGGTCTCGGACGCTGCCTCATCTGACCCACCGGCTTCGCTGAGGCGGGTTCCAGCCTCGCTAAATACTTTGCTAAAGGCGTCAGCTCGTATCAAGTTATGGGTCAGGGCGAAAGGGCCTTCCGCGCTGAGACGCAGGTCGAGCAATGGCTTAATTATTTCGGTAATGCGGGGGGTAAAAGGCAAAAAATAGAGCCTGGGCCTTCCCTTGCCCTTGATATCAATCAGCGTAATGCCGTCGTCAGAAACTCGTTCCCACTTAAGGGCCGCGAGCATTTTAAGACGTTGTCCACCAAAATAGATTGGGGCAAGTGCGATCGCTCTTTGTCGATCCGGCAGGGTGTCGAGATAGATAAGCAGCTCAGCAAGCTCAGCTTGCTCAAGCGACTCGGTATCACCTTTGTAAACATCTTCTAGGCCTCCGACACCTGATACCGGGTTGGAAGTGATATCGAAACTCTTCGAATCTTCGACTTTTCGTTCAAGGCTGGTAATGCTGCTCCGCGCTTTTTCAAACGCGGTACTAAGGTAGCCATGCAGGGTGTCGGTGGTCGAACGCATGTTAGAGGCGGGGGCGGGAGTGGTGTGATTTTTGCCTCGGTTTTTTGGCTTTCCGGCCAGGACGTGTTTAAGGATGGTTGTGATGTCATAAACAGTGATATCACGGGCTGGTTTTGCCACAAGCTCGGGGAAGGGGGTGCTAACGTGGAGCTTGAACATGCCCGCGACCTGCTTTGCTTTCACTCTT
>NZ_CP023969.1:3540000-6499364 GCF_002591235.1 Pseudomonas sp. FDAARGOS_380
AGTCCGGATCGCAGTCTGCAACTCGACTGCGTGAAGTCGGAATCGCTAGTAATCGCGAATCAGAATGTCGCGGTGAATACGTTCCCGGGCCTTGTACACACCGCCCGTCACACCATGGGAGTGGGTTGCACCAGAAGTAGCTAGTCTAACCTTCGGGAGGACGGTTACCACGGTGTGATTCATGACTGGGGTGAAGTCGTAACAAGGTAGCCGTAGGGGAACCTGCGGCTGGATCACCTCCTTAATCGACGACATCAGCTGCTCCATAAGTTCCCACACGAATTGCTTGATTCATTGAAGAAGACGAAAGAAGCAGCCTAAAGGGTTGTAGCTTAGTTGGTTAGAGCGCACCCCATGCTCTGTGGTAAAGAGCAGGGTGAGGTCGGCCTTAGCAGCTCGAAATTGGGTCTGTAGCTCAGTTGGTTAGAGCGCACCCCTGATAAGGGTGAGGTCGGCAGTTCGAATC
This sequence comes from Pseudomonas sp. FDAARGOS_380, assembly GCF_002591235.1. Taxonomy (NCBI): domain Bacteria; kingdom Pseudomonadati; phylum Pseudomonadota; class Gammaproteobacteria; order Pseudomonadales; family Pseudomonadaceae; genus Pseudomonas; species Pseudomonas sp. FDAARGOS_380. The sequence goes on from NZ_CP023969.1 coordinate 3,540,467, forward strand.
TGCCCAGACCCACCAATTTTGTGTGGGAAACGCCTGTAGAAATACGGGGCCATAGCTCAGCTGGGAGAGCGCCTGCCTTGCACGCAGGAGGTCAACGGTTCGATCCCGTTTGGCTCCACCACTACTGCTTCTGTTTGTATAAAGCTTAGAAATGAGCATTCCATCGTTGTGATGGTGAATGTTGATTTCTAGTCTTTGACTAGTTCGTTCTTTAAAAATTTGGGTATGTGATAGAAAGATAGACTGAACGTTACTTTCACTGGTAACGGATCAGGCTAAGGTAAAATTTGTGAGTTCTCTTAATTGAGAAATTCGAATTTTCGGCGAATGTCGTCTTCATAGTATAGCCAGATTGCTTGGGGTTATATGGTCAAGTGAAGAAGCGCATACGGTGGATGCCTTGGCAGTCAGAGGCGATGAAAGACGTGGTAGCCTGCGAAAAGCTTCGGGGAGTCGGCAAACAGACTTTGATCCGGAGATGTCTGAATGGGGGAACCCAGCCATCATAAGATGGTTATCTTGTACTGAATACATAGGTGCAAGAGGCGAACCAGGGGAACTGAAACATCTAAGTACCCTGAGGAAAAGAAATCAACCGAGATTCCCTTAGTAGTGGCGAGCGAACGGGGACTAGCCCTTAAGTGGCTTTGAGATTAGCGGAACGCTCTGGAAAGTGCGGCCATAGTGGGTGATAGCCCTGTACGCGAAAATCTCTTAGTCATGAAATCGAGTAGGACGGAGCACGAGAAACTTTGTCTGAATATGGGGGACCATCCTCCAAGGCTAAATACTACTGACTGACCGATAGTGAACTAGTACCGTGAGGGAAAGGCGAAAAGAACCCCGGAGAGGGGAGTGAAATAGATCCTGAAACCGTATGCGTACAAGCAGTGGGAGCCCACTTTGTTGGGTGACTGCGTACCTTTTGTATAATGGGTCAGCGACTTATTTTCAGTGGCGAGCTTAACCGAATAGGGGAGGCGTAGCGAAAGCGAGTCTTAATAGGGCGTCTAGTCGCTGGGAATAGACCCGAAACCGGGCGATCTATCCATGGGCAGGTTGAAGGTTGGGTAACACTAACTGGAGGACCGAACCGACTACCGTTGAAAAGTTAGCGGATGACCTGTGGATCGGAGTGAAAGGCTAATCAAGCTCGGAGATAGCTGGTTCTCCTCGAAAGCTATTTAGGTAGCGCCTCATGTATCACTGTAGGGGGTAGAGCACTGTTTCGGCTAGGGGGTCATCCCGACTTACCAAACCGATGCAAACTCCGAATACCTACAAGTGCCGAGCATGGGAGACACACGGCGGGTGCTAACGTCCGTCGTGAAAAGGGAAACAACCCAGACCGTCAGCTAAGGTCCCAAAGTTATGGTTAAGTGGGAAACGATGTGGGAAGGCTTAGACAGCTAGGAGGTTGGCTTAGAAGCAGCCACCCTTTAAAGAAAGCGTAATAGCTCACTAGTCGAGTCGGCCTGCGCGGAAGATGTAACGGGGCTCAAACCATACACCGAAGCTACGGGTATCACGTAAGTGATGCGGTAGAGGAGCGTTCTGTAAGCCTGTGAAGGTGAGTTGAGAAGCTTGCTGGAGGTATCAGAAGTGCGAATGCTGACATGAGTAACGATAATGGGTGTGAAAAACACCCACGCCGAAAGACCAAGGTTTCCTGCGCAACGTTAATCGACGCAGGGTTAGTCGGTCCCTAAGGCGAGGCTGAAAAGCGTAGTCGATGGAAAACAGGTTAATATTCCTGTACTTCTGGTTATTGCGATGGAGGGACGGAGAAGGCTAGGCCAGCTTGGCGTTGGTTGTCCAAGTTTAAGGTGGTAGGCTGGAATCTTAGGTAAATCCGGGATTCTAAGGCCGAGAGCTGATGACGAGTTAACTTTTAGTTAACGAAGTGGTTGATGCCATGCTTCCAAGAAAAGCTTCTAAGCTTCAGGTAACCAGGAACCGTACCCCAAACCGACACAGGTGGTTGGGTAGAGAATACCAAGGCGCTTGAGAGAACTCGGGTGAAGGAACTAGGCAAAATGGCACCGTAACTTCGGGAGAAGGTGCGCCGGTGAGGGTGAAGGACTTGCTCCGTAAGCTCATGCCGGTCGAAGATACCAGGCCGCTGCGACTGTTTATTAAAAACACAGCACTCTGCAAACACGAAAGTGGACGTATAGGGTGTGACGCCTGCCCGGTGCCGGAAGGTTAATTGATGGGGTTAGCTAACGCGAAGCTCTTGATCGAAGCCCCGGTAAACGGCGGCCGTAACTATAACGGTCCTAAGGTAGCGAAATTCCTTGTCGGGTAAGTTCCGACCTGCACGAATGGCGTAACGATGGCGGCGCTGTCTCCACCCGAGACTCAGTGAAATTGAAATCGCTGTGAAGATGCAGTGTATCCGCGGCTAGACGGAAAGACCCCGTGAACCTTTACTATAGCTTTGCACTGGACTTTGAATTTGCTTGTGTAGGATAGGTGGGAGGCTTTGAAGCGTGGACGCCAGTCTGCGTGGAGCCATCCTTGAAATACCACCCTGGCAACTTTGAGGTTCTAACTCAGGTCCGTTATCCGGATCGAGGACAGTGTATGGTGGGTAGTTTGACTGGGGCGGTCTCCTCCTAAAGAGTAACGGAGGAGTACGAAGGTGCGCTCAGACCGGTCGGAAATCGGTCGTAGAGTATAAAGGCAAAAGCGCGCTTGACTGCGAGACAGACACGTCGAGCAGGTACGAAAGTAGGTCTTAGTGATCCGGTGGTTCTGTATGGAAGGGCCATCGCTCAACGGATAAAAGGTACTCCGGGATAACAGGCTGATACCGCCCAAGAGTTCATATCGACGGCGGTGTTTGGCACCTCGATGTCGGCTCATCACATCCTGGGGCTGAAGCCGGTCCCAAGGGTATGGCTGTTCGCCATTTAAAGTGGTACGCGAGCTGGGTTTAGAACGTCGTGAGACAGTTCGGTCCCTATCTGCCGTGGACGTTTGAGATTTGAGAGGGGCTGCTCCTAGTACGAGAGGACCGGAGTGGACGAACCTCTGGTGTTCCGGTTGTCACGCCAGTGGCATTGCCGGGTAGCTATGTTCGGAATAGATAACCGCTGAAAGCATCTAAGCGGGAAACTAGCCTCAAGATGAGATCTCACTGGAACCTTGAGTTCCCTGAAGGGCCGTCGAAGACTACGACGTTGATAGGTTGGGTGTGTAAGCGCTGTGAGGCGTTGAGCTAACCAATACTAATTGCCCGTGAGGCTTGACCATATAACACCCAAGCAATTTGACTACTCTAACGAGCATCAGATTGCGGTGTGTGAAGACGAAAATGAACCGAAAGTTCGACGCTCACAAAACACCGAGATCTATCACTTACCCAATTTGCTGAAGCGAGGCCAACTGGCCGCGACTCAGTACCCGAATTTCTTGACGACCATAGAGCATTGGAACCACCTGATCCCATCCCGAACTCAGCAGTGAAACGATGCATCGCCGATGGTAGTGTGGGGTTTCCCCATGTGAGAGTAGGTCATCGTCAAGATTAAATTCCGAAACCCCAATTGCGAAAGCAGTTGGGGTTTTGTTTTGGGCGCTCGAAAAGAACGCCAACTTCCAAAGCCTGCATAGCGTTCCATTGAAGCCTTTTGTACAGATACCCGAATACCAGTCGAACCTTGCGTGTGATCAAGGTTCACAGGTGGTGCGCCGTGTATTTATCTCCACGGTTATGTACCTCACAGACACTCACGTAGCGTCTGAGCTGTGAAACAAAATAATCCCCGTAAACAGGCCCTGCCGCCTGTCCGGATTCAACTGCCCCGGACTATCATGCTGATAGCCCTACCCCTTACCGCAAGGAGCCGCTCGGAACGCCGATGCGCCAGATCTGGAAATCTTTTCGAGCCCTTTATTTCGCCTCCTTGATGATGCTGATCGGCTCCGGCCTGCTTAGTACTTATCTGGCTTTGCGCCTGGCAGCAGACAATGTCGACAGCCTGTGGGTGGGTGCACTGATGGCTGCCAACTATTTTGGCTTGGTGCTGGGCGGCAAGCTCGGGCACCGCCTGATTGCCCGGGTGGGGCATATTCGTGCCTACGCCACCTGCGCGGGGATCGTCGGCGCAGCAGTGCTGGGTCACGGTTTGGTTGATTGGCTGCCAGCCTGGATTGTGCTGCGGATGATCGTGGGCCTGGGGATGATGTGCCAGTACATGGTTATCGAGAGTTGGCTCAATGAGCAGGCGGATGCCAAGCAGCGTGGCGTAGTGTTCAGCGGCTACATGATTGCGTCCTACCTTGGGCTGGTACTGGGCCAGTTGATCCTGGTCATGCATCCCCATCTGGGGCTTGAGCTGTTAATGCTCGTGGCGCTGTGCTTCGCGCTGTGCCTGGTCCCGGTGGCGATGACTCGACGCATTCACCCGGCCCCACTGCACCCGGCCCCGATGGAGCCGCGCTTCTTTATCAAGCGCGTGCCGCAGTCGCTCAGCACCGTGTTGGGCGCCGGGTTGATCGTCGGTTCGTTCTACGGCTTGGCACCGCTCTACGCCTCTCAGCAGGGCCTGACGACTGAGCAAGTCGGCCTGTTCATGGGTAGCTGCATTTTTGCTGGATTGGTCGTGCAGTGGCCGCTGGGCTGGTTGTCGGACCGCTATGACCGCGCACTGCTGATTCGCTGCTTTGCCTTGTGCCTGGCGATAACGGCTTTGCCGTTGGCAATCATGACGCAGGTACCGTTGGAAGTACTGTTCGTGGCAGGCTTCTTCTGTTCGCTGGTGCAGTTCTGTCTTTACCCTTTGGCTGTGGCCTTTTCCAACGACCATGTGGAAGGTGATCGTCGGGTATCACTGACGGCCATGTTGCTGGTGACCTACGGGATCGGCGCCAGCGTGGGGCCGCTGTTGGCCGGTGTGGTGATGAAGCTATTCGGCAGCCAGATGCTCTATGCGTTTTTCAGCCTGTGTGCGTTGATCCTGGTGTGGCGCATTCGACCCAAGGCTGTGACCAACCTGCATCAGGTCGACGACGCACCGCTGCATCACGTGGCGATGCCCGACAGCATGTCCAGTTCGCCCTTGGTGGCTGCCCTTGATCCGCGGGTGGATGAGCAGGTGGTACAGGAGCAGATGCAAGTCACTGTGCCTGATCCAGAGCCTGCCCCTGAAATCGAGGAGCCGACGAGCGAAGAACCGCACGAGCCACCCGACCCGGACGAACATCCCCATGATTTGAGCAGGGCGCGCCCCTGAACGGAAAACGGGCAGATCCCATCAGGATCTGCCCGTTTTTTATCTCAGCGTTTAATGCTTAAAGATCGTCGTCTTTATCGAAGCGCCGAGCTTCACGTTGTAATTGGTAGACAAAGCGCTCCACTTGGCGCTGTACCAAACCACTCATGTTGTGAAAGCGCACGCCGGCAAAGGTGGTGTTGATCTTGTCTTCAAAGTGCAGGTAGCGCAGTTCCACAGAGGTGGTCATGCTGCCGAAGGGCAGGGCAGCGATAAAGCGGTCATAGACCTGGCCCAACTGCAGACGCTCGGAGATATCGCCTTCAAAGCGCAATTTGCAGCCGGTTGCCGAGATATCCAGCAGCTTACCGCTGATAGGCGCCTTGAGCTTCTCGCCACCCAACTGAATGTCCACCAATTGCGCGAGCTTGAGGGCGGCGCGGAAGGCATTACGTCGTTGATGGTAAACCACTTCGCCGGGCAGGCTGCCGCTGTAGATACGGTGGCCGCCTTTTTCGCTGATGGTCAAGGTGCCATTGCTTTCCCAGGCAACCCGCACACCCTCATGGAAACCTTCGATACGGAAAGCTTCGCCATTCTCAAGATAGCGTTCACCGTCACGGGGGATCATTTCGTCCAGTACCAGCGTCTTGCTGTCCCGGTCGATGTCCACCAGGTAGCTCTGGAAGCGCTGGCTGCGTTCGTGGAAAGTGATGATCAGCGGGTCATGACTTTCTTGCAGCATCCGCAACGTGCTGGCGATTTCCAGAGGCGTGGTGAGCACCTTGGGTGGCTGCGGTGCATCTTCCGCATTAAGGGCGTTGAACACGGTTCTTCCATCTCCAGGCAAAATACGACTACACGCAAGAACCGGCATTTTGCCAGTATGTAGCGCGCCTTGGATAGGTCACGCTGTAAACCGGCGTCAGGCTTGGCTGCGGGTGCTTGGCTTGACCAGGCGTGAGGTGGAGCCTTGGGCGTTGTAAAGGGCCGGAGGCTCTCCGCCGTGCAGTATGCGCAGCTGATTGGCGGTGGTGGCTTGCTGGAGCTGGATCGACTGACCGTTGAGCAGGTTGGCTTCCTGGCACTGGGCAAGCAAATGATTGAGCTCTTTGCTTTGTGCCAGCAGTTGATCGCCCACTGAAGAGTGGCTGGCCAGTTGTGCCAGGCCATCATGATCGGCAGGCAGGCCCAGGCTGATCAGAATCTCACTACGCTTCTTGCCATGCTGTTCGAGCAAGACAATCAGCGATTGTTTGCGCGCCAGGATTTCTTCCAGCAAGGGCATATCTCGGCCGTACAAGGCCAGAGATTCTTCCTTAAGCAGCTCGAGCAATTGTTGCGTCGGTGCCAGATCATCAATGATCAGTTGGAGCAAATGTTCGTCGTGGTGCATGGCTGGCCTTGGGTTTTAAGCGTCCAAAAGCCCTGCGCAGGCCTTTGCCTAGCGCTCGGCTTCGAAGTTGAGCAGCTTGCTGGCTACACGGTTGCTGTCGACTTTATAGCTGCCATCGGCGATCGCCTGTTTCAACTCGGCCACGCGGGCTTTGTTGACGACGGGTTGATCGCGCAGCGAGTCAGTGACCTTCTGCAACTGTTGAGCCTCATTGCTCAGGTGTACCGATTCCCCACTCTGGCTGACGGCGGCCTGCTCTGTTTTGGCAGGCAAGGGCTGCGCCTTGGTTTCTACGCTGTCCTTGGCACCGCCGGTGCGCGTATTGCCGGGCAAGGCCGGGGCGTTATTCAAACGATTGAAATCAATGACCATGTTGAAAAACCTCTGGGTATTTGGACGCTTGCCATGTTTTCGGCCATACCCGGGCAAACTTTAGGCTCGATTGACAATAAACATGTTCGGCTCAATATCCAGCACACAGTGTAGGAAAAGCTGGCATTTGATTCCAGTCATCTATAGCGCCACCTCGACCTGGCCCGGCGCCGTGACCCGTGCTTTGATCACGCGATTGGAGTTGAGGTTCTTGACGCGGATCTGTTCGCTCATGCCGCCGTTGGACAACGCCTCGCCCGGCATCCTGACGTTCAGACCGCCACTGCTGGCGGAAATCACCACCTGGTCACCCTTGCGAATGACCTCGGCCTGTTCCAGATGAACCAGCGTGAGGACTTGGTCGGTGACCACCGGTCGCGTGAGTTTTTGCCCGACGGCCTGGTCCAGCGACGTCAGGTAGCCCTGGTTGATCAGGCTGATGTCCCGCTCGCGCAACGCCACATCGTCGTAGCCGATGATGCCGGTGCGCTTCAACGGTCGCGCCACCACCACTACATCGCGAAACAGCTTGACCTGAGCCGGTACGAAAACCGTCCAGGGCGAGGCGCCCTCACAGCGCACCTTTACGGTCACACGGCCGATGGGCTGGGCGGGGCTTTCCAGGGTGGCTGTCAATTCCTTGTCGCACAGTGGCATGCGCAAGCGTGGGTCCAACTGGTTGACCTGGATTTCATAACGCCCCGGCGTCTGGGTGGTCGCCAGATAATCTTCTACAGTGAACTCAAGAAAGCCTTGGGTGACGCCGATAAGTAGATCAGGCAGGGTAACGTTGTCGGCGCGGGCCGTGACGCCCAGGCCCGAGACAAGCAGCGCCATCGCGGCGCAGAGCAGTCTGCGGTAGCGTGAGCGGCCAGGGTGTCGGGAAACTGTCGTTTTAATATCCATACTCAGTAAATAGCAAAGCTCGTGCCGTTTAGTGTTGGGTACGCGTCGTACCCCTAGGATTTAGGAGTCTGGGCATGGCAGGTGTAATGGATTCAGTAAACCAGCGCACACAGCTGGTAGGGCAGAATCGCCTGGAGTTGTTGCTTTTCCGCCTGGATGGCAATCAGTTGTATGGCATCAACGTGTTTAAAGTGCGTGAAGTGCTGCAATGTCCCAAATTGACGATCATGCCCAAGTCCAGTCCGGTAGTGTGTGGCGTGGCCAACATTCGTGGCGCGACCATTCCGATTCTTGACCTGGCAATGGCCACGGGGGCTGCGGGTTTGCAAGACCGTCAGAACCCTTTCGTGATCATCACCGAATACAACACCAAGACCCAGGGTTTCCTGGTGCGCTCGGTGGAGCGCATCGTCAATATGAACTGGGAAGAGATCCATCCGCCGCCCAAGGGCACAGGGCGCGATCACTACCTGACGGCGGTGACGCGGGTCGATAACCAGTTGGTGGAAATCATCGACGTGGAGAAGATCCTCGCCGAAGTGGCCCCCACCTCGGAAACTATTTCCGTCGGTGTGGTGGATGCCGAAACGGCACACAAGGCGGTTTCGCTGCGCGTGTTGACCGTGGACGACTCTTCCGTGGCGCGCAAGCAGGTCACACGTTGCCTGCAAACCGTCGGGGTGGAGGTGGTGGCCCTCAATGACGGGCGCCAAGCCCTGGATTACCTGCGCAAGCTGGCGGACGAAGGCAAGAAGCCTGAAGAAGAATTCTTGATGATGATCTCTGACATCGAGATGCCGGAAATGGATGGCTACACGCTCACGGCCGAGATACGTAACGATCCACGCATGCAAAAATTGCATATCATCCTGCATACTTCGTTGTCGGGGGTATTCAATCAGGCAATGGTCAAGAAGGTCGGTGCGGATGACTTTCTGGCCAAATTCCGTCCTGATGACCTCGCATCCCGGGTAGTCGACCGGATCAAGGCAGCAGATCACGGCTAGGGGATGTCCCCTGGCGGTCACACGATTTAAGAGGCGGCATCATTGTCTACGGGTAATTTGGATTTCGAACAGTTCCGGGTCTTCCTGGAAAAAGCCTGTGGCATATTGCTCGGTGAAAACAAGCAGTACCTGGTATCCAGCCGCCTCAACAAGCTGATGGAACAGCAGGGCATCAAATCCCTGGGTGAGTTGGTCCAGCGGATCCAGGGTCAGCCGCGCAGTGGGCTCAAGGAAATGGTGGTCGATGCCATGACCACCAACGAAACCTTATGGTTTCGCGATACCTATCCCTTTGAAGTGCTCAAGAACAAAGTGTTGCCGGAAGCCATAAAGGCCAGCCCGGGCCAGCGCCTGCGTATCTGGTCGGCGGCCTGTTCTTCGGGGCAGGAGCCGTACTCGATCTCGATGTCCATCGACGAGTTCGAGCGAACCAACATGGGTCAGTTGAAAGCCGGCGCGCAAATTGTGGCCACGGACTTGTCCGGCACCATGCTCACCAACTGCAAGACCGGTGAGTACGACAGCCTGGCGCTGGGCCGAGGGTTGTCCCAGGAACGGCTGCAACGCTACTTCGATCCCAAAGGGGCAGGGCGTTGGGCGATCAAGGCGCCGATCAAGAACCGCGTCGAATTTCGCTCGTTCAACCTGCTCGACAGCTACGCCAGCCTGGGCAAGTTCGACATGGTGTTCTGCCGCAACGTGCTGATCTATTTCTCGGCTGAAGTGAAGAAAGACATCCTGTTGCGCATCCACGGCACCCTCAAGCGCGGAGGGTATCTGTTCCTCGGTGCTTCCGAGGCGCTCAATGGGCTGCCGGATCACTTCCAGATGGTGCAATGCAGCCCTGGGATCATCTACCAGGCCAAGTAAGCCGCACGCGATCAAAAATGTGGGAGCGGGCTTGCTCGCGAATGCGTTCTGTCAGCCAGAGATAAATTGGCTGACCCACCGCATTCGCGAGCAAGCCCGCTCCCACATTTGTTATGCGCCAGCCCTACTGAAAGCGGCAACTGCCGATTGCCGCTTTAATGGCACTACGCGGAAATCGCTTGCCGCTTTTCTGGCAGAGTCGCCGGCAACTCCCCTCGAAACCCTTGATATACGGGCTCCCGCAAGATTGGCATGCACCTTGCTATAACCCTGCTAACGAACAGCAGGTCAGCCTAAAGGTTTCCGCCATGAGCATCAGCTTCGATAAAGCGCTCGGTATCCACGAACAAGCCCTGGGCTTCCGCGCCCAGCGTGCCGAAGTCCTGGCCAACAACATTGCCAATGCCGACACCCCGAACTACAAGGCTCGGGACTTGGACTTCTCCGCTGTGCTCGCCGCACAACAGGACAAGACCAAGAACGGCACCTTCGCCTTGAATATGACCAACAGCCGTCATATTGAAGCGCAAGGCCTGAGCAAGGGTGACGAGTCGCTGCTGTATCGCACACCGATGCAGCCGTCGATCGACCAGAACACCGTCGACGCCCAGCTGGAGCAATCGAACTACGCCGAAAACTCGGTGAACTTCCAGGCCAGCTTCACCCTGCTCAACAGCAAATTCAAAGGGCTGATGTCAGCCCTGCGTGGAGAGTAAGCCATGTCCCTGTCCAGTGTTTTCAATATTGCCGGCAGTGGCATGAGCGCGCAGACCACGCGTTTGAACACCGTCGCCAGTAACATCGCCAACGCCGAAACCGTCTCCTCGAGCATTGACCAGACCTATCGCGCCCGCCACCCGGTGTTCGCCACCATGTTCCAAGGGGGGCAGGCAAGCGGCAGCGATTCGTTGTTCCAGAACCAGGACGCCGCCGGCTCCGGTGTGCAGGTGTTGGGCGTGGTCGAAGACCAGAGCAACCTGGAGGCCCGTTACGAGCCCAACCACCCGGCCGCGAACGAAAAGGGCTACGTCTACTACCCCAACGTCAACGTGGTCGAGGAAATGGCTGACATGATCTCCGCCAGTCGCTCGTTCCAGACCAACGCGGAAATGATGAACACCGCCAAAACCATGATGCAGAAGGTTCTGACCCTGGGTCAGTGATAAGGGGCGCCAAATAATGGCCATCGTTGATACGTCAAACAACACGGCGGTTCAGGACCTTTTCAATTCCAAGGTCAAGACCGCGACGAACAACAGCAGCGTCAGCGACGCTTCCAAGACGGCGACGGGCAACCAGTCGCTGGGCAAGGATGCGTTCCTGCAACTGCTCGTCACCCAACTGAAAAACCAGAACCCGCTGTCGCCCCAGGACAACGGCGCGTTCGTCGCGCAGCTTGCACAGTTCAGCAGCCTGGAAGGCATCAACACCCTGAACGACTCGGTGAACAACATCTCCAGCAACTTCAGCTCGTCGCAGGCGCTGCAGGCTTCGTCGCTGGTGGGGCGCTCGATCATCATCCAGACCGACAAGGCCATGGTGGATACCAGCAAGAGCATGACCGGTTCGGTGGATGTGACCGCGGCGGTGGGCAATGTCTCCGTCAAGATCACCGACAAAGACGGCAATGTGGTGCGCACCGTTGACATGGGTGCCCAGAGTGCCGGCGCCCAGAGCTTTATCTGGGACGGCAAGAACGACAAGGGCGAGGTTGCCCCAGCAGGCACCTACACCTTCAATGCCACCACCAAGAACGACAAAGGCGACGCAGTGGCCTTGACCACTTCGCTGCCCGCCACGGTCACCAGCGTGACCCTGAGCAAGACCGGCGGCGAAATGCTGCTCAACCTTGCAGGCGGCATGGGCAGCGTCAAGCTGTCGCAAATTCAGACTATCGGTACATAGAGCCGGCTAAATACGGCAGAGGGAGAGAAACATGTCTTTTAATATCGGCCTTAGCGGCCTCTATGCGGCCAACAAACAACTGGACGTGACCGGCAACAACATCGCCAACGTCGCGACCACTGGCTTCAAGTCATCCCGTGCGGAATTCGCCGATATCTACGCGGCTTCCAAGCTGGGCACTGGCCAGAACAGCATCGGCAACGGTGTGAACCTGGCGGCGGTGTCCCAGCAGTTCACCCAGGGCGACGTCAACGGCAGCGGTGGCATCCTCGACATGGCGATCCAGGGCGGTGGCTTCTTCGTACAGAAGGGCAGCGACGGTTCGCTGGAGTACACCCGTAGCGGCGCTTTCCGTGCGGACAAGGACGGCTACATCACCAACAACACCGGCACTTCCCGCTTGCAAGGGTATGCCGCGGACGATAATGGCAAGATCAGCAAGGGTGGCTTGGTCGACCTGCAACTGAACCTGGCGAACCTGCCGCCGAAGGCGTCCACCAAGGTCGACTCCACCAGCAACCTGAACTCCTCGGAGCCGGTGATCGACCAGACCGCCAAGCCGTTTGATCCAACCAAGACCGACACCTTCACTACCCAGTACAGCACCACCTTGTACGACTCCCAAGGTAACGCGCACCCGATGGTGCAGTACCTGGTGAAAACCGACGGCAACAAGTGGAATGCCTATACCCTGATCGACGGTCGTAACCCTGATGGTTCGGCACCGACCGGCACCCCTTCGACGCCACCTGTGCCGTCGACATTGACCTTTGACGGCGCTGGCAATCTGACTACCGTCGTCACCAATGGTGTGTCCGACAAGACCCTGACCGTTGCCGGTTGGGTTCCCGGCAAGGTAACCGACGGCGTATGGAAGGCTAACGGTGCAGATGCCAACCCGGGTGGTATCGCCATCAACATGGCCAACATTACCCAGTACAACTCGGCCACCTACCGTAACCCGCCGGTCACCGATGGCTATGCCACCGGCCAGATCACCGGCCTGAAGATCGACGGCAGCGGCGTCCTCTTCGCCACTTTCAGCAACCAGCAGAGCAAGGCTATCGGCCAGATCTCCCTGGCCAGCTTCAACAACGAGCAGGGCCTGCAGCCAGCCGGTGCGACCACCTGGAAAGAGACCTTCGCCTCGGGCCAGCCGGGTTATGACAACCCTCAGGCCGGTACCCTGGGTTCGATCGTGGCCAACTCCCTGGAGAACTCCAACGTCAATCTGACCAGCGAGCTGGTTGACCTGATCAAGGCCCAGAGCAACTACCAGGCGAACGCCAAGACCATCTCCACCCAAAGCACTATCATGCAGACCATCATTCAGATGACCTGATGCCACCGCGCTAATACCCGCACACAAAAAGGCCCCTCGATCGAGGGGCTTTTTTGTGCGCGCGCGTTAATAGTTTACCGCCTGTTTCATTTCGCCTTGCTGCTGGAACGCCCAGCGCCCATTGCGCCACGCACGGGGCACGGGCGCCTGTCGCCCATCGACCAGCGGGAGAGAGGCATGGCGATGTACAAGCAGTGGGAAGGGGTACCAGCAGGCAGCCATTGGTTTGTCCCGAATGATTTCAGCGCCGGTGTATACGGACGCAAAAGTCAGTCGGATGAGCCCGGAGGAGGCAAGTCCTCTGATGCTGAGTCGGTCAGGCAACTGCTCGATCAACTGAGGGATGCCGAGAAAACATCCAAGAGCCAGACCGTCCAATACCTTCGTGACCAGTTGAACGAGAAGCGCGAAGAACTGGGTGACGAAAAATTCAAGGAGATCATGCAGGAGTTGATCGCGAAGGCGGACGTCTCGTGGCTGGAGATGCTGCGGCGTCTGATGAGGGAATGGTTTCCGGAAACCGACGATACATCACCCAAACCTTCGCCACCTTCTCCTGGCCCGTCGCCAGGTGGGGGAGGTGGCGGAGGCGGTGGTGGCAGGCCAAGCCCCGGCAATTTCGGGCCCAGTGAGCCCATGAGTAATCTGCCGATTACCGAAGGCTCCAAGCACTTCAACTACAAGCCTGATCAAAGTAACCCAGGGAAAAAGCCGGACAACATCTGGAGCGGATTCAGCCAGGGGCCCGATGGCAATTGCGTCACGGTGTCGGCGATAAAGGGTGCAATGATGAAGTTTGGCCAGAAACCCACCGACGTTTTCAAGGAGGTAAAAGAAACCGCAGACGGTTATCACGTGAAGATGCGCGACGGCTTCGAACTTAATCTCTCCAAGGATGAATTAAAGCAAGCGGCCAGGTATGCACAGTTCAAGGGTGACAATCCGGGCATGCTGACCGATGCCAACTTCATGTTCGCAGCGAGCGCCAAGCGGGCACAGATGGAAGGGAATGGCCTGGACGACAACCCGAGTCAATCCAAAAGAAGCTTCGCCCATGCGATGCAAAGTTTGAACAACGGCGAAATGCCCCACGAAGCATTGGACCGCCTGGGGTTGAAAGGGCTTTACCGGCAGTCTTCAAGCGGTGAGCTGGCGAGCGGCAAGCTCGGTGTTGTGGCCTACGATCGCCATTCGATGGCGGTCATCGACGGGCGCGTGGAGTTGTGGGGGCGCCGAGGTGGCGCGCCAAAGCAGGGTATTGCGTACGCGTTTCTCTAAGACGATAAGCAAAAAGCCCGATAAACCCTATGCAGTCGGGGTCTATCGGGCTTTTTCAATCCAGGGGGACAATATCCCCGGACTGGCTCAGCTTATTGGCAAGCTTCGCAATCCGGCTCGTCAATCGCGCAGGCCTTTGGCACAGGTGCCGGGCCGGCTGGCGCTGCGAGTACCGAGTCATCACCGTGGTTGCCGCTGGACACTGCGTTCAGCTTGCCGGTGTTGATGGTCGACTTCTCGGTGCTGGTGGCGGCCAGGGCACGGAGGTAGTAAGTGGTTTTCAAGCCACGGTACCACGCCATGCGGTAGGTCACGTCCAGCTTCTTGCCCGAAGCGCCGGCGATGTACAGGTTCAGGGACTGGGCCTGGTCGATCCACTTCTGACGACGGCTGGCGGCGTCAACGATCCACTTGGTGTCCACTTCGAACGCGGTCGCGTAGAGCTCTTTGAGTTCTTGCGGGATGCGCTCGATCTGCTGCACGGAACCGTCGTAGTACTTCAGGTCGTTGATCATGACCGAGTCCCACAGGCCGCGGGCCTTGAGGTCGCGAACCAGGTACGGGTTGATCACGGTGAATTCGCCCGACAGGTTCGATTTCACATACAGGTTCTGGTAGGTCGGTTCGATCGACTGCGACACGCCGGTGATGTTGGCGATGGTGGCGGTCGGCGCGATGGCCATGATGTTGGAGTTACGAATACCTTTCTGCACACGGGCACGTACCGGCGCCCAGTCCAGGGTTTCGTTCAGGTCAACGTCGATGTACTTCTGGCCACGGGCTTCGATCAGGATCTGTTGCGAATCCAGCGGCAGGATGCCCTTGGACCACAGCGAACCCTGGAACGTCTCGTAGGCGCCACGCTCGTCGGCCAGGTCGCAGGAAGCCTGGATCGCGTAGTAGCTGACCGCTTCCATGGACTTGTCGGCGAACTCGACGGCTGCGTCCGAACCGTAAGGAATGTGCTGCAGGTACAAAGCGTCCTGGAAGCCCATGATGCCCAGGCCAACCGGACGGTGCTTGAAGTTGGAGTTCTGCGCCTGTGGCACCGAGTAGTAGTTGATGTCGATCACGTTATCGAGCATGCGTACGGCGGTGTTGACGGTGCGTTCCAGCTTGGCGGTGTCCAGCTTGCCGTTGACGATGTGGTTCGGCAGGTTGATCGAGCCCAGGTTGCAAACGGCGATCTCGTCCTTGTTGGTGTTCAAGGTGATCTCGGTGCACAGGTTCGAGCTGTGGACCACGCCCACGTGCTGCTGCGGGCTGCGCAGGTTGCATGGGTCCTTGAAGGTCAACCATGGGTGGCCGGTTTCGAACAGCATGGACAGCATTTTGCGCCACAGGTCTTTGGCCTGGATGGTCTTGAACAGCTTGACCTTGCCTGGGTACTCGGTGAGGGCTTCGTAGTACTCGTAGCGCTCTTCGAAGGCCTTGCCGGTCAGGTCGTGCAGGTCCGGTACTTCGGATGGCGAGAACAGGGTCCACTTGCCGTCATCGAAGACGCGCTTCATGAACAGGTCAGGGATCCAGTTGGCGGTGTTCATGTCGTGGGTACGACGACGGTCATCACCGGTGTTCTTGCGCAGCTCGATGAACTCTTCAATGTCCATGTGCCAGGTTTCCAGGTAGGCACACACCGCGCCTTTGCGCTTGCCACCCTGGTTCACGGCAACGGCGGTGTCGTTCACCACTTTCAGGAACGGTACGACGCCCTGGGACTTGCCGTTGGTGCCCTTGATGTACGAACCCAGTGCGCGCACCGGTGTCCAGTCGTTACCCAGGCCGCCGGCGAATTTGGACAGCATGGCGTTGTCGTGGATCGCGTGGTAGATGCCCGACAGGTCATCCGGCACGGTGGTCAGGTAGCAGCTCGACAGCTGTGGACGCAGGGTACCGGCGTTGAACAGGGTCGGGGTCGACGACATGTAGTCGAAGGACGACAGCAGGTTGTAGAACTCGATCGCACGGTCTTCTTTGTTCTTCTCTTCGATCGCCAGGCCCATGGCCACGCGCATGAAGAACACTTGCGGCAGTTCGAAGCGGATACCGTCCTTGTGGATGAAGTAACGGTCGTACAGGGTTTGCAGGCCCAGGTAGGTGAACTGCTGGTCACGCTCGTGGTTGATGGCCTTGCCGAGTTTTTCCAGGTCGAAGGTGGCCAGGATCGGGTTCAGCAATTCGAATTCGATACCTTTGGCGATGTAGGCCGGCAGAGCCTTGGCGTACAGGTCGGCCATCTCGTGGTGAGTGGCGCTGTCGGCGACTTTCAGGAAGCCCAGGCCTTCGGCGCGCAGGGTGTCCATCAGCAGGCGCGCGGTCACGAACGAGTAGTTCGGCTCACGCTCGACCAGGGTACGGGCGGTCATCACCAGGGCGGTGTTGACGTCGGTCAGGGCCACGCCGTCGTACAGGTTCTTCAGGGTTTCGCGCTGGATCAGGTCACCGTCGACTTCTTCCAGGCCTTCGCAGGCCTCGGTGATGATGGTGTTCAGGCGGCCCAGGTCCAGCGGTGCGAAGCTGCCGTCGGCCAGGGTGATGCGGATCGACGGGTGCGCTTGAACGGCGGCTTCTTCGGCCGGGGAACGTACGGCACGTTCCTTGGCGCGCGAATCACGGTAGATCACGTAGTCGCGGGCCACTTTCTGCTCGCCGGCACGCATCAGGGCCAGTTCAACCTGGTCCTGGATTTCTTCGATGTGGATGGTGCCGCCCGATGGCATGCGACGCTTGAAGGTCGCGGTGACCTGTTCGGTCAGGCGGGCAACGGTATCGTGGATGCGCGACGAAGCGGCAGCGGTGCCGCCTTCAACTGCAAGAAACGCTTTGGTGATGGCGACGGTGATTTTGTCATCGGTATAAGGAACGACAGTGCCGTTACGCTTGATCACGCGCAGTTGGCCAGGTGCAGTGGCGGACAGATCCAGGTTCGAATCAGCGGCCTGCGGCACGGAGCCTTGCGGGTTCTCGCGAGTTGTGTCGGTTTGCATGAGGGGGTGTCTCCACATTCTATATTTATTTGGGCACCATCACGGTGCCCACCGTTCCGTCCTGAAGCACTTACAGCAGGCCTTGGCCTGGCATAACAACTTCGGGACAGGAGGAAGGGAGCTCATCGCGCCGCTTCCATGCCGAAGTCTTTGGTTTGGGGCCGGGGAGCCCTTCGCCGTATTCCTGGTGGGTGACAGTGGCCCCATTCAAGCCCTGCAACACCCGTACCGTTTTCTGCCAATCGGGCTGGAAAACGGTTGCCATCCGCGTGCGCGGTTTGGGCTTTCAAAAAATGCTTTGGTTCAACCAGACGCGAGCAAGAAAGCGCTTGAGTTTCTTGCCGGATATGTGTTTGGTCTTTTCGCTGAAAACCCTACATGTAGGGTTTTTTTAGCGCCGAGGTACAAGATAATGCGTTTTGGGGGGCTTAGCAACGCACTACCTGTGGATAACGCTGTGGGTAAAATGTGTATGAATCATGGAACACCCGTGTAGGCCGCATTACTACTGGATTACACCGTTTGTCACCGAATATTCCCGGGTAGAAACTGCCGGCGGGAATTTTGAGGGCGCGAACCCTACCACAAAAAACCGCCATGGCCGAATGGATTTCCCGGCTTGTGTTCAAGGGCCGGTGCATGGCTACAATCGGCCTTTGTTATGCCCTCAAAACATGACAAACAGGCTATGCCTGCTGAAGATCAATATGTGGGAGCTGGCCGTATTTCACATTCGATTGTGTCGGCCAGAAGAAATTCTAATAACAACGAGGTAGCGCATGGAGCAAGAAGCCTGGCAGATACTGATCGTCGAGGACGACGAGCGACTCGCCGAGTTGACCCGTGAGTACCTGGAAAGCAACGGCCTGCGCGTGTCGGTGGAAGGCGATGGTGCTAAGGCCGTGGCGCGCATCATCGCCGAGCAGCCGGACCTGGTGATCCTCGACCTGATGCTGCCCGGCGAAGACGGCCTGAGCATCTGCCGCAAGGTGCGCGAGCGCTATGACGGCGTGATCCTGATGCTCACCGCGCGCACCGACGACATGGACCAGGTGCTGGGCCTGGACATGGGCGCCGACGACTATGTGTGCAAACCCGTGCGCCCGCGCTTGTTGCTGGCGCGTATCCAGGCGCTGCTGCGCCGCAGCGAACCGGTGTTGCCCGTTGCAGTGGAAACCCAGCGCCGCCTGCAGTTTGGCCCGCTGGTGGTGGACAATGCCTTGCGCGAAGCCTGGTTGCAGGAAGGCAGCATCGAACTGACCAGCGCTGAATTCGACCTCTTGTGGCTGCTGGTTGCGAACGCCGGGCGCATTCTGTCCCGCGAAGAAATCTTCATCGCCCTGCGCGGTATTGGTTATGACGGCCAGGATCGCTCTATTGACGTGCGTATTTCGCGCATTCGGCCAAAGATCGGCGACGATCCGATCCATCCACGCCTGATCAAGACCATCCGCAGCAAAGGCTACCTGTTCGTCCCCGAAGCCGCTGCCGATATGCCACTGTGAACTCGATCTTCCTGCGCATTTACGGCGGTATGTGTGCGGCGCTGATCCTTGTGGCGTTGCTCGGCGCCCTGGCGCTGCACCTGCTTAATGACGTGCGCAGCGGCCAGTACCGTGAGCGCCTGGCTCACGGCACCTTTGCGTTGATGGGCGATAACCTGCAGCCCATGAGCGCCATTGAACGTCAGCGCGCTTTGGCAGTATGGGAGCGTTTGCTCGGTATTCCGCTGGAGCTGCATACGTTCACCGACGCGCAATTGGACCTGGGCCAGCGCAACCGCCTGCAACGCGGCCAGGTCCTGGTGGAACAGACCGGCCCCCACGCGGCGCGGGTGCTGCGGTTGGTCAGCGAGCAAGAGCAATTGGTGCTTACCGGCGAAGTGCAGCAGATCAGCGAGCAATTGGCCCGTGCGACTATTTACCTGCTGGCCGACGAACTGGTGCGTTTCCCGGTGGCCGAACAGCCCCAGCGCCTGGCCGATATTAAACACGCCAAGGGTTTTGGTTTTGAGATGCACCTGACGGCCCTTGACCAGGCCGACATGGACGACGACCAGCGTCGTCGTGTGGCGGAAGGCGATACGGTGATGGCGCTGGGCAAGGGCGGCGATTCGATTCGCGTGTTTGCCGGCATGGTCGGCACCCCGTGGGTTCTAGAGATCGGCCCGCTGTACCAGATGAACCCTTACCCGGCGCAGTGGCTGATCCTGATCACCTTGATTGGCCTGACCCTGATCGGCTTGATCGTCTATCTGCTGGTGCGTCAGCTTGAGCGCCGGCTCAAAGGCCTGGAAGCGGCGGCCACGCGTATCGCCAAGGGCAACCTGGAAGTGCGCGTACCCGCTCGCGGTGCCGACTCGGTCGGGCGCCTGGCGGCAGCTTTCAATGGCATGGCCGAGCACTTGCAGCAATTGCTGGCGATTCAGCGCGAGCTGGTGCGCGCGGTCTCCCACGAGCTGCGCACACCGGTCGCGCGCCTGCGCTTTGGCCTGGAGATGATCGGTGATGCCGCCACGCCCGAGGCCCGGCGCAAATACCTGGAAGGCATGGATGGCGATATCCAGGACCTCGATGGCTTGGTGGACGAGATGCTCACTTATGCCCGCTTGGAACAGGGCGCGCCGGAGCTGAATTTCCAGCGCGTGGACCTTAATGCATTGCTCGACCAGGTGATTGGCGAATTATCGCCATTGCGCCCGCAGGTCACCGTTACCCGGGGTATTTGCCTGTCCTCGGCGCATTGGGATGACGCCTGGGTCGATGCCGAACCGCGCTACTTGCACCGCGCCCTGCAAAACCTGGTGAGTAACGCCATGCGCCATGCCAAGGGCCAGGTGCTGATCAGTTATCATGTAGGGCAGGTGCGTTGTCGCATCGATGTGGAAGACGACGGCCCCGGCGTGCCGGAAAGCGCCTGGGAGCGGATCTTCACGCCGTTCCTGCGCTTGGATGACAGCCGTACCCGCGCTTCTGGCGGGCATGGCCTGGGCTTGTCGATCGTGCGGCGGATTATCTATTGGCACGGCGGGCGGGCGTTGATCAGCAAGAGCAACAACCTGGGCGGGGCGTGCTTCAGCCTGAGCTGGCCCAGGGATCAAGATAAACCCTGAAACCCAACTGTAGGAGCGAGCTTGCTCGCGAAAAACCTCAACGATAACGCGTGCTGCCTGAATAAACGCGGCGTCTGTGAGTTTTTCGCGAGCAAGCTCGCTCCTACATTGCGACAGCCACCAGGCTCAACAACTGCTCCCCTTGCACCACAAACTGCCCTTCCAGCTCTTTGCCATGTTTCCATTCTTGCGAAAGATCGGTCAGCAGCCGCAACCGCACCCTCCCAGCCGCTGACCACTCCAACACCTCGGCATGCTCGAAATAAAAACGCTTGTGCACGATCGGATAGAGCGCCTTGAACAGGCTTTCCTTCACCGAAAACGTCAGCGTCACCAGCAAGGCCTGTTGCGCACGGGGCAGGGCGGCCATGCGCTGCAGCTCATCGGCCGTCAAAATTTCCCCGGCCAGGCGTTCGGCCCGTTCCAGTGACAGCAAATGCTCCAGGTCCATGCCCAGCCCGTGCCATTGCGCCTTGTGCCCGACAATCGCCGCAGCGTGCCCGGTGCTGTGGGTGATGGAACCACTGATATGCCCTGGCCAGACCGGGGCGCGGTCTTCGCCGATGGCCGGGATGCAGTGCAGATGATCGAGTCGTTGCAGCGCTTCGCGCGCGCACAGGCGGCCGGCGAGAAATTCCGCCTGGCGCTTGGCGACCGAGCGCTGGATGCTCGCGGGCGGCGGCACATCGCAGCGCTGGAAATCGCCGGGGCTCAATAAAGCCGGGTCGAATCGCGTGCTCAAAAACACCGTGCCCGGCAAGGGAACCGGCAACGGCCAATGATCATCGAGTGGGGTGCAGCAAGCGGGTAGGGGCGTCATGCGCGGTATTTTGCCGAGTTGGCGCGCCAGTGGATAGCCCGGTGCGGTTCAGCTGCGGTTCAGAGCCTGTTCAGGGGGAGTTCAGGGGCGCCTGCGTAGTCTGGACCCCACAGCCCAAACGCGTATGAGGTAACCACCATGACTGCGATCAAAAAGCTGATGTTGGCCTTGACCATGCTCGGCGCCACTGCCGGTGTGCAGGCGTCCGATGGCGCCTTTGCGGCCTTTGGCAGCGAGAAAACCAAGAAATCCAGCAACCTGATCCATCGCGTCAGCTTCGAAGATGCTGGCATTCAGGCTGCGCCGTGGGGCCAGGCCCTGGGCGCTACCCCTGCGCAACCCGACTATCGCAGCGGCTACGCGCACCTGACCGGCCACTACAATGGCATAAAACTGCGCCCCCAAGACCTTCAGGGCCGCTATGATATCCCCCTGTCGGCTAGTTGAATTGCAGTGGAGAACCTTATGAAATTGCTGGTGGTGGAAGATGAGGCGCTGCTGCGTCATCACCTGTTTACCCGCCTGACCGACAGCGGGCATGTGGTCGAAGCCGTGGCCAATGCCGAGGAAGCCCTGTACCAGACCGGCCAGTTCAACCATGACCTGGCGATCATCGACCTTGGCCTGCCCGGCATGGGCGGCCTGGACCTGATTCGCCAGTTGCGCACCCAGACCAAGACTTTCCCGATCCTGATCCTGACCGCCCGCGGCAACTGGCAGGACAAGGTTGAAGGCTTGGCGGCCGGGGCCGACGACTACGTGGTCAAGCCGTTCCAGTTCGAAGAGCTGGAGGCGCGCATGAACGCTTTGCTGCGCCGCTCCAGCGGTTTTACCCAGTCGACCATCGTTGCCGGGCCGCTGCTGCTGGACCTCAACCGCAAGCAAGCCTCCCTGGACGAGCAACCCCTGGCACTGACCGCCTATGAGTATCGGATCCTCGAATACTTGATGCGTCATCATCAGCAAGTGGTCGCCAAGGACCGCTTGATGGAGCAACTCTACCCGGATGACGACGAGCGCGACCCAAACGTGATCGAAGTGCTGGTCGGCCGTCTGCGCCGCAAGCTGGAAGGCCCGGCTGGGTTCAAGCCGATCGATACCGTGCGTGGCCTGGGCTACCTGTTCAATGAGCGCTGCCGTTGATTCGTTCGCTACGTGTGCGCCTGATGCTGGCGGCCGCCACCCTGGCCGTGCTGTTTATGCTCGGCTTGTTGCCGGCCATGCAAGGCGCGTTCAGCCTGGCGCTGCAGGATTCCATCGAACAGCGCCTGGCGTCGGATGTGACAACGCTGATTTCTGCGGCGCGGGTCGACAATAACCGCCTGCTGATGCCGGCACAGTTGCCCGATGAGCGTTTCAACCTCACCGACAGTCGGCTGTTGGGCTATATCTACGACCGTGAAGGCCATCTGGTATGGCGCTCGCGGGCGACCCAGGAAGAAAACATCAACTACAAACCGCGTTACGACGGGCGCGGCAACGAGTTTGCGCGGATTCGCGAGGCCAATGGCCAGGAATTCTTCGTGTATGACGTCGAGGTGCGGCTGCTGGGAGGCAAGAGCGCGGCGTTCAGCATTGTCGCCCTGCAGCCGGTACGCGAATACCAACTGACCCTCGAAGGTCTGCGCGAGAACCTCTACCTCGGGTTCGGCGCGGCGTTGCTGGTGTTGTTGACGCTGTTGTGGCTGGGCCTGACCTGGGGCCTGCAAGCCCTGCGACGCCTGAGCCATGAACTCGACCAGATCGAAGGCGGCACCCGCGAAAGCCTCAGCGAAGAACACCCCCGCGAACTGCTGCGCCTGACCGGCTCCCTGAACCGCTTGCTGCACAGCGAGCGCGAACAACGTGCGCGCTACCGCGACTCCCTCGATGACTTGGCCCACAGCCTGAAAACCCCGCTGGCGGTGTTGCAGGGCGTGAGTGAAGACATGGCCCAGCGCCCCGAAGAACGTAGCCAGGCGTGGGTGCTGCAATCGCAGATCGAACGCATGAGCCAGCAGATCGGTTACCAGTTGCAGCGTGCCAGCCTGCGAAAAAGTGGCCTGGTGCGTCACCAGGTACGCCTGGAACCGGTGGTGCAAAGCCTGTGCGATACATTGGAAAAGGTTTATCGCGACAAGCGGGTCACCGTGACGTTTGATCTGCCGCAGGCCTGCGAGGTGCCCATCGAAAAGGGCGCGTTGCTTGAAATGCTCGGCAACCTGCTGGAAAACGCCTACCGCCTGTGCCTCAAGCAAGTGCGTATCAGCCTGGTGGAAAACCTGGATGGCATTGAGCTGTGTATCGAAGACGACGGCCCTGGTGTGCCATCGGACCAGCGTGCACGGATCCTGCAGCGTGGCGAACGGCTCGACCGCCAGCACCCGGGGCAGGGGATCGGGCTGGCGGTGGTCAAGGACATCATCGAAAGCTATCACGCGCGGTTGACGTTGGGGGATTCAGCGTTGGGTGGGGCGGCGTTCAGGATTCACTTTCCGGCTTTGTGACCTGCACTGACCTCATCGCAGCATGGGTATCTACACAACTATCTAGGTTGTAGCCACCGACGGTAACCACGATGCGAAGCGAGCCGCTCTTGATCTTGCTCTTGACCTGCTTTTGATCTTAGGCGCCCCGTTAAACCACGCTGGCCGGAATTCGACAGGGATTTGGGGGGTAA
This sequence comes from Pseudomonas sp. FDAARGOS_380, assembly GCF_002591235.1. Taxonomy (NCBI): domain Bacteria; kingdom Pseudomonadati; phylum Pseudomonadota; class Gammaproteobacteria; order Pseudomonadales; family Pseudomonadaceae; genus Pseudomonas; species Pseudomonas sp. FDAARGOS_380. The sequence continues at coordinate 3,564,340 of NZ_CP023969.1, forward strand.
ACCGGCAGGGATGCCGGTTTAGCCGCCCCGCGCCATGGATGGCGCGTGGCGGCGGCCCCCCAAATCACTGGCGGATTACGGGCACACCGAGCCTAAGCGAGGTGCCGAGTGGTGGGGCAAGAGCGTTTTGCTTACTTTTGCGCTTTTCAAAAGTGAGCCGCTGTCAGAGCGGAACCCTAGGTGGCCGTTACCTAAATAATGGATATGTACGCGGTCAGACCTAACATCTTGAACGGCTGTCAGGCCGCCTTCGCGAGCAAGCCCGCTCCCACATTTGGATCGCCGGGCGTCAAGTAGATATGCACTGGCCGCCGGGGCCGTCACGGGAGCAAGCTCCCTCGCCACAGGTCCAGCGTCGCACCAGAGTTGTGTAGATACCTATGCTCATCGCAGGCAAGCCACACATTGGATGTATGCTTGCCGCCAGTGTGCTTTAGGCCTCGATGCCGAGCATATCCCGCGCCAGCGCCTCGGCGATCCGGATCCCGTCGACACCCGCCGATAGAATCCCACCGGCATACCCCGCGCCTTCACCGGCCGGGAACAAGCCTTTGACGTTCAGGCTCTGCATCGACTCATTGCGGGTAATGCGCAATGGGGACGAGGTGCGGGTCTCGATGCCGGTCAACACCGCATCGTGCAACGAGTAGCCTTTGATCTGCTTCTCGAACGCCGGCAAGGCTTCGCGGATGGCTTCGATGGCGAAGTCCGGCAAGGCCAGGGCCAGGTCGCCCAACGACACTCCGGGTTTGTAGGACGGCTCCACACTGCCTAGCGCGGTGGAGGGCTTGCCGGCGATGAAGTCGCCCACCAGTTGCGCGGGGGCCTCGTAGTTACTGCCGCCGAGGATGTAGGCGTGGGATTCCAGGCGTTCCTGCAACTCGATACCGGCCAACGGGCCGCCCGGGTAATCCACCTCGGGGGTGATGCCTACCACGATGCCCGAGTTGGCATTACGCTCGTTACGCGAGTACTGGCTCATACCGTTGGTCACGACGCGATGGGGTTCCGAGGTCGCGGCCACGACGGTGCCGCCCGGGCACATGCAGAAGCTGTAGACCGAACGGCCATTCTTGGCGTGGTGCACCAGCTTGTAGTCCGCAGCGCCCAGCTTCGGGTGGCCAGCGTATTTGCCCAGGCGCGCGGCGTCGATCAGCGACTGCGGGTGCTCGATACGGAAACCCACCGAGAACGGCTTGGCTTCCATGTACACGCCGCGGTCGTGGAGCATGCGGAAGGTGTCACGGGCGCTGTGGCCCAATGCAAGAATCACATGCTTGGAGAGGATCTGCTCGCCGCCGTCGATGACCACGCCGTTCAACTGGCCGTCTTCTATCAGCACGTCGGTGACCCGCTGTTCGAAGCGCACTTCACCGCCCAGGGCGATGATCTGCTCGCGCATGTTTTCCACCACGCCGGTCAGGCGGAAGGTGCCAATGTGCGGCTTGCTGACGTAGAGGATTTCTTCCGGCGCGCCGGCCTTGACGAACTCGTGCAGCACTTTGCGACCGTGGAATTTCGGGTCCTTGATCTGGCTGTACAGCTTGCCGTCGGAAAAGGTACCGGCGCCGCCTTCACCAAATTGCACGTTGGATTCGGGGTTGAGCACGCTTTTGCGCCACAGGCCCCAGGTGTCCTTGGTGCGTTGGCGTACTTCCTTGCCGCGCTCGAGGATGATCGGCTTGAAGCCCATCTGTGCCAGCAGCAGCCCGGCGAAAATCCCGCAGGGGCCAAAGCCCACCACGATTGGCCGCTCAGCCAGGCCTTCCGGCGCCTGGCCCACCACCTTGTAGCTGACGTCCGGTGCCGGGTTGACGTTGCGGTCGTCGGCAAACTTGAGCAGCAGGGCGGCTTCGCCCTTCACATTCAGGTCAACGGTGTAGATGAAGCACAGCTCAGAGGTCTTTTTACGCGCATCGTAGCTGCGCTTGAACAGGGTGAAATCGAGCAGGTCATCACTGGCGATGCCCAGGCGCTGCACGATGGCAGTGCGCAGGTCTTCTTCGGGATGGTCGATGGGCAGCTTGAGTTCAGTGATTCGTAACATGACAGGATCCGGTAGGCGGCGGGCAAGGAGGCCGGCTGTTTTGCAAACCGGCGATTATAAGCCCCAATGGCGACTTTCCGTCAGGTTAATCGTCCCGCGAGCCGCCGAACGCCGCGCAACCACGCTGCACCTGGCCGTTCACGCGCAACTCGGCGCTCATGTGTTGCAGGCTGCCGCTCACACTGTCGACGCAGCGCTGGGGCGCCACCCACAGTTCGATGTGCTGGTTATTGGCTTCGGTCATCAGGTTGAAACGGCCGTCGCCCAGTTGTTCCTCGACGTACGGCACTGCCAAAGGTGGCTGGCCCTCGCGTTCCAGCACCATGCCCTTGGCCGTGACATTCATTGCCCAGGCGGGTTTATGGCCATTGGCTCGCAGGATCATGCGCTTGAAGTCCGGGTCGGAGCAGGCTGAGGTCGAGCGTTCGACGCGATACAGCTGTTGCAGGTCTACTGAACCCTGGGTGCCGCTGGCGACCCCGGAAAACTTGCCACGCAGGTCGGCAAACAGCATGCCCTGCTGGCCGGCCAGCGAGGCCGCTTCCTGCAGGACGCTGGTGCCGCCGGTGTCGTTGACCACGTAGCTACGCTGGTCGCCACACGGCTGGAACAGCAGTTTGCCGTCCACCGCCGTCAACTCACCCTGCATACGGGTCAGCCCGACAGTCGATGGCTTGGCCGGCTCGCTTTCAAACAATTGGCAGGCGGCGAACAGAGGAAGCAAGGCAAACAGGGCGAGGGTACGGGCGGCGCGCATTATCGGGTCTCCAGGCAAGTGCCGCCACGTTACGCAGGCTGGCCGTGCATCACAAGCCCGCTTGCCAGCTTCAGGCGTTTCTTACAGATATCACCTTCAACCTACGATAAAGGTCTGACCGGTTTGCAGGCCCTCGACGCTTTTCGCGTAAGCCAGCGCCACATCGGCGGCGGGGGCCGGTTTGTAGCCGCGGAAATAAGGGGCATAGCTGCCCATGGCTTCCAGCAACACCGTCGGGCTGACCGAGTTGATGCGCAGGCCGCGTGGCAACTCAATGGCCGCCGCTTTGACGAAGGCGTCCAATGCACCGTTGACCAAAGCAGCCGAAGCGCCGGTGCGGATCGGATCACGGTTCAGAATGCCGCTGGTGAATGTGAACGAAGCGCCATCGTTGGCGTACTCACGACCGATCAACAGCAGGTTGACCTGGCCCATCAGCTTGTCACGCAGGCCCAGTTCGAAATCGCTGTCGTTCATGTCTGCCAGGGGCACGAAGTTGACGTTGCCTGCCGCGCAGATCAGGGCGTCGAACTTGCCGGTCTGCTCGAACAGCCTGCGGATCGAGGCGCTATCGCTGATATCCACCTGAAAGTCGCCGCTGGTGCGGCCGATGCTGATCACTTCGTGGCGCTGGGCCAGTTCCGCCTTGACCGCTGAACCGATGGTGCCGCTGGCACCGATCAATAGGATTTTCATCGTGCTGTTCCTCTGGGCTGATTGCCTGTAGGAGCGAGCTTGCTGGCGAAGAACGTCAACGATCACGCGGTAAAAATGACTACACGGCGGCGATCTTGAGTTTTTCGCGAGCAAGCTCGCTCCTACAGGGGTATGGGTTCGCATTCAGTCTAGTGTGGCTTTTTAGCTGGATAAACGCGCTAATAGGCAACCTTTGGTTTTCAAATGGAAACAATCCATGAGCGAAATGGATGGCCTGACGGCGTTCGCCGTGCTGATCGAAGCCGGCAGTTTCACCGTGGCGGCTGCACAATTGGGCTGCAGCAAAGGGCAGTTGTCCAAGCGCATCAGCCAGTTGGAAGCGCAGTTCGCCGTGGTACTGCTGCACCGCACCACGCGCAAGCTGAGCCTCACCGCTGCCGGCGCGGCGTTGCTGCCCCAGGCACAAGCGTTGGTGGTGCAGGTAGAGCGCGCCCGCCAGGCCTTGGCGCGGCTCAAAGATGATTTGGCCGGCCCTGTGCGTATGACCGTCCCGGTGTCGTTGGGCGAAACCTTCTTCGATGGTTTGTTGCTGGAATTCTCCAAGCAATATCCCCAGGTGCAGATCGAACTGGAGCTCAATAACAGCTATCGAGACTTGGCACGCGATGGCTTTGACTTGGGCGTACGCTCCGGCGCCATCGAACATGAACGCCTGGTAGCCAAGCCTTTGCTGGCCTGGCATGAGATGACCTGCGCCAGCCCGGCTTATCTGGAACAGCATGGCGAGCCGCAGACCCCGGCAGACCTGGCGGCGCACAGCTGTTTGCTCAACAGCCATTACAGTGGCCGCGAGGAATGGTTGTACCACCAGCAACACGAATTGCTGCGGGTAAAGGTGAGCGGCACCTTCGCCTCCAACCACTACAACCTGCTGAAAAAAGCCGCGTTGGTCGGCGCCGGTATTGCCCGCCTGCCGTCCTACGTTCTACCCGCGGAACTGGCTGACGGCCGATTGCGCTGGCTGCTGCGCGACTATCAGACACGCAGCATGCCGATGTACCTGGTGCATCCCTATCAGGGCGGCCTGCCACGGCGTACCCAGGTGTTGGCCGACTACCTGGTGGACGGGTTCAAGCGCAGCGGCGAGGCACTGGACCGACTTCAGCGATAACGACGGGCAATCAGGTGGTCGATGGACAGCCAACCCGGCCCTTTGGCAAGCAACAGCAATAACAGTGCAAGCCAGGTGCCGTGAGTGGGATAGGCGTCCGGGTAGACGAACAGCTGGATGGTCAGGGTCATGCCGATCAAGGCCAGGGCCGAAAAGCGCGTGGCGAACCCCAGCAGGATCAATACCGGAAAAAAGTGCTCGGCAAAGGTTGCCAAGTGCGCTGCCACCTGCGGCGACAGCAGAGGCAACTGGTATTCGCTGCGAAACAAAAACAGGGTCGAGGCGGCAAGTTTGGGCTCGCCCCATTGGAAGGTGCCGCTGATCAGGTCGATGGCAAAGCCTTCGACCTTGGTCTGCCCGGACTTCCAGAACACCGCCGCAATGGAGAAGCGCGCGATAAAGGCGATCAGGCTGTAGGGGATTTTTTCAAACAGTGCGACGGTTCGCTTTACCAGGCAGGGAGCGGAAGTGTTCATGGCAATACCTCGGGTTGCAGGTGCAAATGGGTGATGGCGTCGTGGCTGATCAACAGCGTGAGACATTGGTGCAAATCGAATTCGGTGGAGGCTTGCAGGGCATCAGCTATGGCCATCTCCAACCCAGCGCCTTGGTTGAGGCGGTTGATAAAGGTCACTGATCCGCTGTCGACGGCGAATACCTTGACCGCCAACCCTTGGCGCAAGACCAGCGCGCCTTGGGCATGCCAGGGGTTCAAGTTGGCGACGGCCCCGTCGGTCTGGTGCGCCGCCCAAACCGATACCACCGCGTAGGACGATTCCAGCGTGGCGAGTGACGGATGCAGTCGTACACGCAGTTGCCCCAGTTGCGCGCAACCTTGCAGTTGCTCAAGTACGCTGTGCTGATCCAGGACCTGGCAATCCGCCGCGTGATAAGCGCGAACCCGTAAGCGTTCCAGCCGAGCGACATCGGCCAGGTAGGGCACGCTTGAGGCCGGTTCGAAAGCCTGGATAAAGTCAGCGAACGTGCCGCCGTACTCACTGATCAACGGGCTGATAGGCGGGTGGGCTTGGACATACAGGCCGGCCATGGCGCGGAAAAACTCATCGCCGACCAGTTGCCGCGCCACCGGGTAGGCGGCTGCCAAAGCATTGATCAACGCGCTATGCACATTGTTTCGATACACCGCAAAGCGGCTCGCCGGCTCGGCACCGTTGCTGCTGAACACGCCCTCGGGGCAGGTTGCTTGCGGGGCCAGTAAAGCCTGGGCAAATGCCTGCTGAATACTCATCGGGCCACCTCTGACAAATACCCTTCGGCCTGCCGGGCCTCTGCTTGCAACACGCTGAACGCGGGCACGTGGTTGTCCCGCTCGATCAGTGTTGCCACCGCTCCCGTCCGTGCCAATACCTGTGCGTACAACTGCCACACGGCGTTATCGATCGGCGCGCCGTGGTCATCGATCAGCAGGCGGTCGCCCAAGCTGTCGGTGTCTTCGGCAAAACCGGCCAGATGAATCTCGCCCACTGCGTGTAATGGCAAGGCATCGATGTAGGCCAGCGGGTCGCGCTGGTGATTGATGCAGGACACGTAGACGTTGTTGACGTCGAGCAGCAGGCCGCAACCCGTACGGCGGACGATCTCGCTGATGAAGTCGGTTTCGTCCAGGGTAGAGCGCTGGAACTGCAAATAGGTGGACGGGTTTTCCAGCAGCATCGGGCGCTTGAGCGTGCTTTGTACCTGGTCGACGTGTGCGCATACCCGCTCCAGGGTGCTGGCGTCATAGGCCAGAGGCAGCAGGTCGTTGAGAAACACCGGGCCGTGGCTGGACCAGGCCAGGTGTTCGGAAAAAGACTGGGGTTGGTAGCGTTCGATCAGCGTGGCCAGGCGTGCCAGGTGCTCGCGGTCCAGAGGGCCTTCGCCGCCGATGGACAGGCCGACGCCGTGCAGTGACAGGGGGTACTGCGCACGAATCAACCCCAGATAGTGGTGAAACGGGCCGCCGGCCACCATGTAGTTTTCGGCGTGTACTTCGAAAAAACCGATGTCGGGGCAGGTCTCGAGCACCTCGGTGAAGTGCTCGGTCTTGAGCCCCAGCCCGGCCCGATAGGGCAGGCCGGGCGCCTGAGCCGGTGAGACCGCGTGTTGGGCTGTAAGCGTCATCATCAATACTCAGGCTGCGCGGGGGTCAGGATTTGGCGGTGAAGGCCGCTTCCTGGCCAAAACCGGTCGGCGAGGTGGTGCTTGGGGTCTGGGTGCACGTGCCGGCAGGGACCAGTTTCCAGGCATTGGCCTGGTCTTTGGTTTTGGAGGTGCCAGCGCAGGAAGTACCGGCGCCTGCGGCGCAATCATTCTTGCCGGCTTCAGCCACGCCGAAGCATTTCTGCATGTCGTCGGCTGCGTGGGCGGTGGTGGTCAGGGCGGACAGGCTCAGGGCAGAACCAAGGGCCAGAACGAGGGTGGCAGCGGACAGTTTGGTGGTCATGGTGTGTCTCCAGCAGTGGTTGAATGCGCAGGCTTGATTGCCTGCATGCACCACTAGAGAGGGCTCGACGAATTGCGTTACACAGACTTCGGAAATAAATTAAATATTAGGGTTCACACCAAACAAATGTGGGAGCGGGCTTGCTCGCGAATGCAGTGTGTCAGCCAACAGTTTCCTGGCTGATTCACCGCATTCGCGAGCAAGCCCGCTCCCACATTTTTGATCCGGTTTCTATGGCAGCCTTTGTTTAGCCGCCCAGGTACGCCTCCCGCACCTTCGGATCGGTCAGCAATTGCTCACCGGTGCCCTGCATCACCACCCGGCCATTCTCCAGCACATAGGCGCGGTCAGCGATTTTCAGCGCCTGGTTGGCGTTCTGCTCTACCAAAAACACCGTCACACCGTCCTTGCGCAGCTGTTCGATGATGTCGAAGATCTGCTGGATGATGATCGGTGCCAGGCCCAGGGAAGGCTCGTCCAGCAGCAACAGCTTGGGCTTGCTCATCAGCGCCCGGCCGATGGCGAGCATTTGCTGCTCGCCGCCGGACATGGTGCCGCCGCGCTGGCTGAAGCGCTCCTTGAGGCGGGGGAACAGGTGCAGCACCTTGTCCATCTGCTCCTGGTAATCGCCCTTGTCGGTAAAGAACCCACCCATGGCCAGGTTCTCTTCGACGGTCAGGCGCGAGAACACCCGACGGCCTTCGGGCACCACCGCAATGCTCTTGCGCATGATCTCGGCGGAGTGCTTGCCCACCAGTTCTTCACCCATGTAGCGGATGCTGCCACTGTAGGCTTGCGGCGAACCGCACAAGGTCATCAGCAAGGTCGATTTGCCGGCACCGTTGGCGCCGATCAGGGTGACGATCTCACCCTGGCGCACTTCCACATTGACGCTGTGCAGGGCCTGGATCTTGCCGTAGAAAGTGGAAACGTTTTCGAATTGCAGCATTTTACGCTTCCCCCAAATAGGCTTTGATCACTTCAGGATTGTCGCGGATCTGCTCCGGCGTCCCGTTAGCCAGTGGCGTGCCCTGGTTGATCACCACGATGTGGTCGGAGATGCTCATGACCAGTTTCATGTCGTGTTCGATCAACAGCACGGTGGCGTTGTTTTCCTCACGCAGCACACTGATCAGCGCCTTGAGGTCTTCGGTTTCCTTGGGGTTCAGGCCGGCAGCGGGTTCGTCGAGCATCAGGATGCGCGGGCGAGTCATCATGCAACGGGCGATTTCCAGGCGACGTTGCTGGCCGTAGGCGAGGGTACCGGCCGGGCGGTTGGCGAACTCGGTCAGGTTGACCTTGTCCAGCCAATACGCCGCGTATTCCATGGCCTCGCGTTCGCTCTTGCGGAACGCCGGGGTCTTGAACAGGCCGGCGAAGAAGTTGGTGTTCAAGTGACGGTGCTGGGCGATCAACAGGTTCTCGACCGCCGTCATGTCCTTGAACAACCGCACGTTCTGGAAGGTCCGCACCACGCCTTTGCGCGCGATTTCGTGGCCGGCCAGGCCCTGGATCGGCTGGCCGTCCAGCAGGATGCTGCCACCGCTGGGCTTGTAGAAACCGGTGAGGCAGTTGAACACGGTGGTCTTGCCGGCGCCGTTGGGGCCGATCAGCGCTACCACTTGCTTCTCTTTGACGGTCAGGGCCACGCCATTGACCGCCAGCAAACCGCCGAAGCGCATGCTCAGGTTTTCGACTTTCAGGATCTCGCGGCTCATTTGCGCAGCTCCATGTGTGGACGTTGCATGGGCAGCAGGCCTTGAGGGCGCCAGATCATCATCAGCACCATCATGGCGCCGAACATCAACATGCGGTATTCGCTGAACTCACGCATCATTTCCGGCAGCAGGATCATCACGATGGCCGCCAGGATCACGCCCAGTTGCGAGCCCATGCCACCCAATACCACGATGGCGAGAATGATCGCCGACTCGATAAAGGTGAACGATTCCGGCGTCACCAGGCCTTGGCGAGCGGCGAAGAAGCTGCCGGCGAAACCTGCGAACGCAGCGCCCAGGGTGAATGCGGAAAGCTTGATGATGGTCGGGTTCAGGCCCAGGGCGCGGCAGGCGATTTCATCTTCGCGCAACGCTTCCCAGGCGCGCCCGATGGGCATGCGCAGCAGGCGGTTGATCACGAACAGGGCCGCCAATGCCAGCAACAGCGCGACCAGGTACAGGAACACCACTTTGCTCACCGGGTTGTAGGCAATCCCGAAGTACTCGTGGAAGGTCTGCATGCCTTCGGCGGCGCTGCGGTCGAACGACAGCCCGAAGAACGTCGGCTTGGGGATGCTGCTGATGCCGTTGGGCCCACCGGTGATGTCGGTAAGGTTACGCAGGAACAGGCGAATGATTTCGCCGAAGCCCAGGGTCACGATCGCCAGGTAGTCACCGCGCAGGCGCAGCACCGGGAAGCCCAGCAGGAAGCCGAACGTGGCCGCTGCCATACCGGCCAGTGGCAGGCAGATCCAGAAGCTCCAGCCCAGGTAATGCGAGAGCAGCGCGTAGGTGTAGGCACCCACGGCGTAGAAGCCCACATAACCCAGGTCGAGCAGGCCGGCCAGGCCCACCACGATGTTCAGGCCCAGGCCCAGCAACACGTAGATCAGGATCAGGGTGGCAATGTCGACCGCGCCGCGCGAGCCAAAGAACGGCCAGATCAGTGCTGCGATGATCAGCCCGATGATGATGTAGCGCTGGGTGCGCGGCAGGGTCAGAAATTGGCTGACCTTGGGCGACACCAACGGGCCACGGTTGCCCTTGAACAAGGCACCGACCTGCTGGGTGAACAGTACACGCAGGAACATCAGCACCGAACACAGCGCGATGACGGTCAGGGTGACGGGCCCGGTGCCATGCACTTCCAGGTTGATGCCGACAATGCTCAGCTTGAGACCGAGTACCGGAAAGGCCACGGCCCAGACCAGCAAGGCGCTGAAAAACGCCGATTTAAGATATCTGCTCATACTTTCTCAACCTCCGGACGGCCCAGGATGCCGGTCGGACGGAACAACAACACCAGAACCAACAGGCCGAACGCGACGACGTCCTTGTACTGGTCACCGAAGATATCGGCACCAAAGGCTTCGGCCACACCCAGCACCAGCCCGCCGAGCATGGCGCCCGGAATGCTGCCGATGCCCCCCAATACCGCTGCGGTAAAGGCCTTGAGGCCCACCAGGAATCCGGCGTTGGGGTTGATCACGCCGTATTGCATGCTCAGCAACACGGCCGCCACGGCCGCCAGCGCAGCACCAATGACGAAGGTCAGGGCGATGATGTTGTTGGTGTTGATGCCCAGCAGGTTGGCCATCTTGATGTCTTCGGCGCAGGCCCGGCAGGCGCGCCCCAGACGGGAGCGGGAGATGAACAGCGTCAGGCCCAGCATGGCCACCAGGGTGACCACGAAAACCAGAATCTGCATGTACGAAATCAGCACTTCTTGTGCGCCACCCGGGCCGAAGGAGATGCTCCCCGGAATCAGGTTGGGAATGGACTTGTCCTTGGAGTCCTGGGACAGCAATACGGTGTTCTGCAGGAAAATCGACATGCCGATGGCAGAAATCAGCGGGATCAAACGGTTGCTGCCCCGCAGGGGACGGTAGGCAACCCGCTCGATGCTGTAGCCATAGGCACTGGTTACGATGATCGACGCCAAAAACGCAGCGGTCATCAACAGCGGCAGGGAGTGGATCCCCATCATGGCCAGCCCGGCAAGGGCGATGAAGGCCACGTAGGAACCAATCATGTACACCTCGCCATGGGCGAAGTTGATCATTCCAATGATGCCGTAAACCATTGTGTAGCCAATGGCTATCAAGGCATAGGTGCTGCCAATGGTCAGGCCATTAACCAGCTGTTGGAAAAAATGATAGATCTCAGGCATTACAGCGCTCCTAAAAACCCGATACGCATTTCACTGGTGGAGTCATTTCCGGCTCGGTGCCCTGTTCTGTGACCAGGTTGCACAAAGCGTTTGCCAGCGAACCGCTGGTGACGGTTTTAAGATTTTCAGGTGAGCCAGCGCCCGGATCGCGGGTGACATGGCCCATAAACCTCGTAAAACAAAGCCCACTGCTTGCACAGTGGGCTTGTTGACCAGTAACGCCTGGCTTACTGAGGGGAAACTTCGGTTTTTGGTTTACCGAAGTGCCATTCGTAGACCACGAACTTGAAGTCCTTCAGGTCGCCCTTGGCGTCGAAGCTCAGGTCGCCCGTAGGGGTCTTGAAGGTACCGGCGTGGATGGCCTCGGCCACTTTGGCGGTGTCTTCGCTTTTGGCCGCAGCAATACCACCGGCAATCACTTCAACTGCCGAGTAGGCCGGGAACACGAACGGACCGGTTGGGTCCTGCTTGTTCTTGGCGAACTCTTCAACGATGGCTTTGTTGGCAGGGTCGGTGTCGAAGGATTTCGGCAAGGTCACCAGCAGGCCTTCGGAAGCGACCTGGGCGATTTGCGAGATGGAGTCGTTACCCACGCCTTCTGGGCCCATGAACTTGGCGTTCAGGCCTTTTTCCTTGGCTTGGCGCAGGATCAGGCCCAGCTCAGGGTGGTAGCCGCCGTAATAGACGAAGTCGACGTTGGCTTGCTTGAGTTTCTGGATGATCGAGGAGAAGTCTTTGTCGCCGGCGTTCAGGCCTTCGAAGACGGCAACCTTGGTGCCTTTCTTCTCGAGGGTCTGCTTGACGGCGGTAGCGATGCCTTCACCGTATTGCTGCTTGTCGTGCAGTACGGCAACGATTTTCGGCTTCACGTGGTCGGCGATGTAGTTGCCGGCCGCTGGGCCTTGTGCGCTGTCCAGACCAATGGTGCGGAAGATCAGCTTGTAGCCACGGGACGTGATTTCAGGGCTGGTGGCAGCCGGGGTAATCATGATGACGCCTTCGTCTTCATAAATATCCGACGCTGGCTGAGTGGAGCTGGAGCAGAGGTGGCCGACGACGAACTTGACGCCATCATTGACCACTTTGTTGGCAACGGCCACGGCTTGTTTTGGATCGCAAGCGTCGTCGTACTCCTTGGCTTCAAGCATCTTGCCGTCTACGCCGCCCTTGGCGTTGATGTCTTTGATGGCTTGCTTGGCACCCATGAATTGCATGTCGCCGTATTGCGTCACCGGACCGGTCTTGGGACCGGCGATGCCGATCTTGATGGTGTCGGCTGCGAACGAATGGCCGGCAACCCCAGCCAGGACCATAGCGGCAAACAGTTTGGAAATCTGCTTAGTAGCCTTATTCATAGTGCTCCACTCTTACTGTTGTATTTTTTATAGTTCTAGCGGCCTTGTGAGCTGCAGAACCGGATCAGATATCGCGGATATCCCCCCGGCATTGCCCTGGCAACTGTACCGGTACAGTGTAGAGCGCTGGCTGATGGCTTGAAAAGCTGGCAGCTGGGGGCAAAACCTGGGTATGTCGCTTAAATGAAAGAAAAAGACAGAATCGCGGCGGGATGCGAACAGCTTTCAAGGCATTCCTTGGCTTTCCTGGCACTTTCAATCGTTACTTCATTTGCTACTGGGTTTTTCTGCCTGAGCGACGGGGCTATGATTGCGCCGATTTTTTACTCAGGTGAATTCCCATGACGCAAGAACCAAGCACCCTCTATGCCAAGCTGCTCGGTGAAACCGCCGAAATTTCCTGGAAGGAGCTTGAGCCGTTCTTTGCCAAGGGTGCCCTATTGTGGGTCGATGCCAGCCTGGATTTGATCGAGGCAGCCGAGGGAATGGCCGAAGACAACCGGGACAAAGTCGCCGCCTGGCTAGCCGCCGGGAGCCTTGGCGAAGTGTCTGCGACGCGGGCATTGGACCTGGTTGAACGGGATCCGAGTTTATGGGCGGTGGTGGTCTCGCCCTGGATCCTGATCCAGGAAAGGGCACGACTCTGAGGCGCTGCACTTATTTGGCGCGAACTGAAGAAGGTTAAAGTGTGTAATCGAGTAGCGTGATGGCTCTTTGCCGTGAAGAAACGTCACACGCCAGGGTGACGTTAACGTCACGGGCACAGTTGTATGCCTTCTGCCACGCCGTTTTAATTGTTATAGGGTATGTCAGGATCTTCCCGGTAAGTATGTAACGCTGTTTCCAGCGACACATCCGTAATTCTCAGCCCTGAAATCATTGACTCAGGGCTCGACCATGCAACCGACTTACCGATTGTCCTCCACGCCTGCCGCAAGCCTTGCGGCGACGCAGGACAACGAATACAAGACCCATTACCGCGACCAACTCCAGGGCATCGACACCACACTGCAGTTCCTGCGGTCTCGCCCCACCTTCTCGGCTTTTATCAATGAACGGGTAAATGCGACGTTCACGTCCACCGCAAACCTGGACGCGTCTCGGGTATTTATCAAAAGCGATCCGAGCGACGTTGTGGTTGCGCAGGACGCCGTTCAGGCGACTCGGCTGCTTCCTAGCGTGATGGATGCTGTCATCAGACGAATCGTTGACCAGCAACCCGCGTCTTTTGCCAGCCGCAGCACTACTTTTACCTTTGACCGCGACGAGGAAGCCGACGAGCAGTTGCCCTCATCGCTGACACCGGCTGCATTTGACACGTTTCTCGATGAACTGTCGGCTTCGCTGCAGACGGCCTACCGGGCGTGCCTGGATACTTTCTGGAAACAGGCAGTCAGTACGACCGACCCGCGCTTGCCCCAGGATTCTGTGATCTCGGCACGTAGCAAACAGATCAGCGTGGAAGCTTCCTTGCTCAGGGCCGATGGGACGCTGAACACCAACGGCTTGCGCCTGGTCGAGACGTTCGTGGCATATCCCGATGCGGTCGCACGGCAAGCAAGGCCCAACAGGCCAGCGGCCTACGCAGTGGTGTTGAAGGGCGCAGGTACTGGCGCTGATATGCCTTTGCAGGGTGCGGTGATGCTGACCGCTAGGGATCCTTTCGATTCGTCCTCCAACAGGAGTAAGCCGCTTGCACCGCTCGTGGCTCGCCCGGTAACAACCAGCGTCAATGTGGGTATCGTCGTTTTGTTTACACCTAATCGCGGCCTCGAGGCGTTCCAGTCCTTGGCGCTTCTGGATCAGGAACTGCATCGGCGATTAAACACCGACTACGAGTTCGATGGCCTATTCTCCCTGCTTGCGGACAAACACTACGAGCCGGCGACGGCCCTGCGTGATAAGGCACAGACCACCGGTTGCTTTGACTACCAAGAAATCCTTGAATCAGTCTTCAGCGCCAGCGTGGCGGCGCAGTATGAAAAGCTGGTCGATGATTTTGCGTTCATGGTGAGTCGGTATCAGCGAAGGGGCACCGATGAAGACTTCAGCCAGCTGCCAGTCAGCCTGGATCGAACCATGGACATGCAAAAGTGCTTCGGCGTCAGCGAGGTGTTGCGCGCTCGTGAAACCAAACGCTCCAAGGCCGAACTCGAGCAGTTTTTAAGCGCGGCCTCAGAGGCCGATAAACAGGCCTGGGCAGCGGCCGCGCGTGACTACCTGGGCGAACTTGAACGTGCTTATACCGGGGAGGGGTTGCCCTCGGTTTTACAGTATGGTGACCAGCAGACGCTATTGGCCTACAGCAGTGAGCAACTGGCCCAGGCGCTGGAAAACCAGTACGGCATCGAGACGGACCCGTGCGATATTCAGGTCACTGTTCGTCGGCCCAACCCCGCGTCTGGTCTTTATTTTCCCGGCGCCAGGCCCAATCCGCAGAGTGGCCAGCCGCACTATTCCACTGACACTAAAAGCCTGGCGGCGCTGGCCCTGGAAAATGTCGACTATCTGGACGAGGTGTTTGTGGCCAAGTCCCAATTGAGCCTGTACGGGGAGCCCTACACGGCGTTGACCACGCAACAGGTCAAGGACCTGGTACGTGACGTGGATATTGGCGGCTCCTACATTGAGTTTCTCAATAAACGTCTTCTGACATCGGCCGAAGCCAAGCAGCTCAAGCAGAGTTTCGTCGACGTCATGTGCAAGCAGCTCAGGGTCGATGGGATTGAAGCCAAGATTGCCAAGGACTTTACGAGCGACAGTTATGCACGGGTCAAAAGCGTGCTTGACCACCCCACCGAGACTGCGGAGCGGGCCAAGGTGGGGGGCTATGAAGTCAGCGTTTCGGCGCTTTATATACGTGATATTCACGTGCGCGGTGTCCTGGCGGTAACCTGCGCCAACCCGAAAAACAATGTGATCGCCTTGTATACCCCACGGTCCCCGGATGGGCGCGCCTTTCGCGAATACACCGGTATGACGCAACTGTTGGATCAATTCGTCAATAACAATGCGTGGCAGGATTATTTATTTGAGCGCATGGATGGTTCTGCGCTGCCACGACTGCGAACCACATTCAGAAGAGGGATTTTCCGAAGCGAGATCTCTCTGTGGGGGATCAAGGGCAATTTTCTGGAGCGGGCCTACGATTTCGAGGCCCGCGCTGCCATCGCTCAGGCTGACCGCAAGACCACCAGTACCCATGAGTCAAATGTGCGCAGCACCTGGACGGTAATCGAAGGGTTGGTTGAAGTGGCGTTAGCGATTTCCCCGGTCAAGGTGACGTTTGTCATTGGCTTGGTGCGCAGCGCAATGGCGTTGAGTGCCGCCCTGGATGCTTTGCAAAATGATGACAGCGTGGGGGCGACTCATGAGTTTGTCAGGGCATTCGGCTATATGGTGGGGGCGTTGATTGACGGTGCGGTGGGGTTCGCGCCTGTGCGCCTTCCTTCGGCGCGGCCAGGCTTGCCGCACCAGATGGCGCTCAACGCGGCGCCCAAGGACGTCACGCCATTGGCCGGCTGGGAAAGCCAAGGGTTTTATACCCGCGCGGGAAAAGGCTCGACGCCCGGACAGCATTTCCTCAAGGAAAAGGACCAGTGGTTCAAGGTCATCTATGACGAGACGACGTCAATCGGAACCTGGCGTTTGCAGAGCCCTCGTCGAGAGGGTCGGCATCACTATCACCTGCCGCCTATTACTCGCAACACGGCTAACGAATGGATCATACGCTCGCCCGAGAGTGGCCTGAGGGGCGGTTATCACTCGCGTATGGCACGTGATGACCTGATGCGGCTCTACCCAGACCTGGGTGATGTGCAAGCGGCACGGGTCCTGGATTCGTTCGAGTTTCCCGCCGGGCGGGAACGGGCCATGGAGCTTCGTCTGGTGCGGCGTCTGGGGGATGGCCCGCTGGAATTGCAAGCCATTGGGCTGCGCGATATTCCTGTCGAATTTCGTCAATACCTCAATGCGACCACGACGCTCGATCAGGCCAGGCTGCGGCTACAGGGTATAGACCCAGGGCGTACCGCCCCTGTTGCCCTGCCGGCGGCGCGCGCGAGTGTCATCGTGACTCAGCAATGGAAGTCCTGGGGCACGAAGATTGATCCTGCCTTGCTGCAACGTAAGTCTGATATGTTCAGTATCTGGGAGTACAAACCGGTTTACAGCCAGCAATCGGGTTGGTCTCAGCTCGAAGGCAACTTTATTAAAATCGATGATCTTTACTATCGCACCCATGAGAATCCGCTGTGGTTTGCCGACAATGTAAGTATCTACAAGCCGGGTACCACCTATGACGACTTTGACAGCTTTGAACTGATGTTGCGCAACAACCCCACCGAACAACCGATGATCGCCACCTATGATCGGGCCGCCTACTTACGGGGAGCACAAAGCTGGGAGGTCATCGAAAGAAGACCGTTTGAGAAAACCATCACGGCCTATGTTCAAGAGGCGTTTCCAGACTTGACTTCAGTGAGCCACACGCAGATCGCTCGGGCTGTATTCAATAAGTATCGCAAGGACTACAAGTATGTGGACATGCTGCGGGTATGGCGTACTGGGCAGACAGCCTTGGATACCCCTTTGTCACTGCTCGAACCGACGCGGCACACGATAGGATCGAACCCGAGGATTCCTCTGGGGCGCGCGCACGAAGGTACGCAGCCAGCAGCCTGGCGGCGTGTGGATTTTGCTTCGGATCGCTTTGAACCGCACTTCAATCACGCCGTCACGCGTCCGGGGCCGGTGACGCTGCGGGCATTGATGACCGAAGTAATGGCCAAGGTTGCCCATGGAGAGCTTCTGGAGGTGTCAGGCACCAAACTGCTGTTCAGGCGAGCAGGGGACGATAGGTTGTATTGTTTGCACCTGGTCGATACGTCGGGGGCGTTTATCGCTGACCGGGCGTTCCGAAGAACCTTACATCGATCCCTGGACTATCGGGGGGTGAATAGGGGGCAATTTGGGCTGCAGTACACCAGTTTCACAAATACGGACTTCGGTACGGCGCTGCATCACCAAAAGGTCATGAATCTGATTGGCGGACTCCAACACAACAGGCGTAGCGTCCAGCCCTCCCAGCTGTTCATTATCAGGTTGGATACCTAGCGCTTGGTTCTAGGTGTCTCCCCTGCACACGGCTTGTTTTGGGCAGCAGACGCTATCAGCGAATCGGCCTGACAATAGACTGCGAACCCATTCGTTCCGTAGCAGGATCCTTGGGGGCAGGGGTTTCGCTGTTGGTTTCCACGCTGAGCGGGTACAGCGGATTGCGCATGGCAATCCCCTGCATCACGCCGATGATGGCGTCGAAGGGCACCGCCGGGCTGAGCAGGTAGCCCTGGATGTAGTCACAGCCATGCTTGAGCAACAGCTCGAACTGCGCCTGGGTTTCCACGCCTTCGGTGACCACCTGCAAGTGCAGGGTGTGGGCCATGCCAATAATCGCCTGGACAATTTCACTGTCTGCGGTGGATTTGGGGATGTCCTGGATAAACGAGCGGTCGATCTTCAAGGTGTTGAGCGGCAAGCGCTTGAGGTAAGCCAGCGACGAATAGCCGGTGCCGAAGTCATCGATGGCCAGTGACACACCCAGGGCGCGAATCTGCCGCAACAGGGCCAGGGTGCTGCTGATATTGCCCATCAACGCGTTTTCAGTGACTTCCAGTTCCAGGCGGTTGGTGCCGATGCCGGCGAAGCGCAGGGCGTCTTCGATTTCATCGGCCAGTTCGTCACGCGCCAGGTTCAACGCCGAGCAGTTCACCGCCATGATCAACTCGGTGTAGCCTCGGTCAGACAACAGGCTCAGGTCGTGACAGGCCTGGCGCAATACCCAGTGGTCCAGTTCGGCGATCAGCCCGTTGTTCTCGGCAATGCCGATAAAGCGGTCCGGGGCCAGCAGCCCGTGTTGGGGGTGTTGCCAGCGCACCAGGGCTTCCAGGCGCGTGACCTTGCCCAGCTTCATGTCGAAGATGGGTTGGTAAAACAGCACCAACTGGCTGCGCGTACGCAAGGCGGCGCGCAGTTCTTCTTCCAGTTGCAGCTCAAGAAAGGCACGGGTTTTAAGATTGGAACTGAAGAAGTTCAGACAATTGCGCCCGGCATCCTTGGATTGGTACAGCGCCAGGTCGGCGGTTTTAAGCAGTTCTTCGCAGGTGTGGCCGTCTTCGGGAAACAGGCTGATGCCGATGCTGGTGGTCATCACCATGCGCCGGCCGGCCAGTTCGATGGGCTCTTTCATCTTCTGCATGATGCGCTGGGCCATGTTTCGGGCTTCGTCGCGGTGATGAATATTGACCAGGATGCAGAACTCATCGCCGCCAAAGCGTGCCACCACATCTTCATGGCTGCGTATCGAACCCTTGATATGCCCGGCCAGCACCGTGAGCAGCTGGTCGCCCGCATCATGGCCCAGGCTGTCATTGATACGTTTGAAGTGATCTATATCGAGGAAGATCACCGCCATCATGCCCTGAGTGCGGGTTTTTTCCGCGACTTTCTCCGCGAAGATCTGATTGAAACCACGGCGGTTGAGCAGGCTGGTCAACGCGTCGAAATGGGCCACTTGCTGCAGCGAGGCGCGGGCCTGGTCGAGTTCGCTGAGCAGCGCGTTGACCCGGCGCAGGTCGCGCTCCTTGTGTTGCAGCTTCTTGTCGGCCAGGGCTGCGCTGACGCTGCTGCCGATCACCAGCAAGGTGATCATCGCGACTGAAAGGCCCAGTTGAATCGGGTTGTCATCGGCCCGCAACGACAGGTCCGTGCCGCTGGGCACCAGCATTTGCATGGCCGCCATGCCGGTGAAGTGCATGCTCAGGATCCCGGCACCCAGCACCAGGCTGGCGGCGTATTTGAGCAGTTGGTGAAACACGCCGGCCCCATTGCGCAGGTAACTGGACAGCAACAACGCCGCCAGGCTGGCGCCCATGGCAATCGCCACCGAGGCCAAAAACAGCCGTGTTTCGAAGTACACCTGGGCCTGGGAACGCATGGCTGACATGCCCACGTAGTGCATCAGCGCGATACCCAGCCCCATCCACACCGAAGCCACCAGGTACTGATGAAAACGCAGGTGGGTATGACTGAGGGTCTGCATGGCGAGCAACGAAGCGATCAGGGCGATCAGCAGCGAGGCGAAGGTCAAGATCAATTCGTAGTGAATGGCAATGGGGGCCTGGAAGGCCAACATGCTGATGAAGTGGGTCGACCAGATGCCACCTGCCAGGCATCCCGCACCCAGCCAGCGCCAATGGCGGCGGGCGGTGGGGTCTTCGACATGGCCGACACGTTCGGCCATGTCCAGCGTACCGAAACCCGCCGCGCAGGCGACCAGGTACGCCAGCAGCACCAGAAACGGGTTATGACTGCAATTGAGCAATAAATGCCCGCTGTCTGGAAGGTCGGTAAAAAAATGCTGCCCCAGCCATTCCATAGCTTATCCCGTCACAGAGCCCTGTCACTGCCAGCGGCGATGACCTATGAGCTCGAGTATAGGAGTCTCTCGAGCTTTGCCATCAGTAATGGCGTTTTGATCTCAAATTATTTTGATATGCCTTCCATAGCGTTTGGTGCTAAGCGCTGATGGACAGGTCGAGTTCGAAGTGCGGAGCCTCCAGCGGGGCCAGGCCAAATGCGGCACGGGCGGCGTCGCAATCGACATTTTGCACGCCCTGGCTCCAGGACGCCTCGAACTCACGGCAGACACTGGAGCGTTGTTCATAAATAGAGCAACTGGTGGCTTGTCCGACTTCACCTTCAAGGCTGGCGCACCGTGCCGGCTTGCGGTCGGTGCCGATCATCGCCACGCGGCTGGGGTTGATCTGCACCACCAGCTCATCGGGCACCGTGCCCCCGGACGAGGCGCACTCACCCCAAAAGAAAGACACGCGAAAGTGTGAACAGCAGGCACCGCAATTCAGACACGGACTGGCTTCGGACATGGGCGTCATCAATAAGAAAAGTAGGAGGAGGGTGCTGCGAAAGGCTCGCCATTCTATCCGTGCCATGGCCGTTGGGAAGAGGGGCACGCACTTATATTTTCGTGGGCAAAATCCCCGGTTGCCTGGGTGAAATCATGCCCTATCAGCTTTACGAATCATTACAGACAATCACCGCCAGCCTGACTATGTTGCAGTGACCTGAGCAGGATGCATCGGGCATCGCAGCTCTCATAACAATAAAAGAGACGGACCCATGCAGAACTCGACCCAAGCGGCGAATGCCTGGCGCATTCTGTTCCTGCTGTTCCTCGCCAACCTGTTCAATTTCTTTGACCGTACCATTCCCGCGATCATCATCGAGCCCATCCGCATGGAATGGCACTTGAGCGATTTTCAGCTCGGTATCATCGGCACCGCCTTTACCATCGTCTACGCCATTGCCGGGCTGCCGCTGGGGCGCCTGGCCGACACCGGCTCACGCAGCAAGTTGATGGGCTGGGGCTTGTTCGCCTGGAGCGGGCTGACGGCGGTCAATGGCATGGTCGGCAGTTTCTGGACCTTTCTGTTGGTGCGCATGGGCATTGGCATCGGCGAAGCCAGCTATGCACCGGCGGCCAATTCGCTGATTGGCGACCTGTTTCCCGCCCACCGCCGCGCCCGGGCCATGGGGATTTTCATGCTCGGCCTGCCGTTGGGCCTGTTGCTGGCGTTCTTCACCATCGGTGCGATGGTCAAGGCGTTCGACAGCTGGCGCGCGCCCTTCTTTATCGCGGCGGTGCCGGGGCTGATCCTGGCGGTGTTCATGTTCTACATAAAAGAACCCAAGCGGGGGGCAGCGGAAACCGTGCAAGTTTCCCAGGAGCGCGTTGACCGCCCGATCCGCCGCGTGCTGGCTGTGCCGACTTTTCTGTGGCTGGTGCTGGCCGGGTTGTGCTTTAACTTTGCTACCTATGCGTGCAACTCATTCCTGGTGCCGATGCTGCAACGCTATTTCCTCATGCCGTTGCAGGACGCGGCCGTCGCAACCGGCGTCATCGTCGGCCTGACCGGCCTGGTGGGATTGACGCTGGGTGGCTGGATTGCCGACAAGATTCATCAACGGGTCGCCAATGGTCGATTGTTGTTTGCTGCGTTCAGCTTGATCATCTCCACGGTCACCACCGCCTGGGCATTGCACGCCGGGCGTGTTGAGATCGGGGTGTTTGTTGCGCTGTTCAGTGTGGGCTGGTTGTTTGCCTACAACTTCTACACCTGCGTGTATACCGCGATCCAAGACGTGGTCGAACCGCGTTTGCGCGCGACAGCGATGGCGCTGTTTTTTGCTGGGCTGTATTTGCTCGGCGGTGGCATGGGGCCGGTGGTGGTCGGGGCATTGTCCGATCACTTTGCTCATTCGGCGATGTATGCGGACGGGGCGCAGCAGATGACCGAGGCTTATAAAGCAGTGGGCTTGCATGACGCCATGTACCTGATTCCGGTGGCGCTGTTCTTGACCATGCTGTTTCTGTTCCAGGCCTCGCGCAGTTTTGTGCGCGATGCCAAGCGGATGAAGGAAGGGTTGAGTGCGGTTGAGGTGCCGGCGGCTGCGGCTACAGCTTGAGATCGAGGTGACCCTTTCGCAGGCAAGCCAGCTCCCACCTTTGACTGAGTTGACTGAACCTTGCTCGGTCAACTGTGGGCGCTGGGCTTGCCCGTGACGGCCGGATAGCCGACGCTGTTCTAACTGACGCGCCGCGATCTAAAAAATGTGGGAGCTGGCTTGCCTGCGAAGACGGCCTGCCAGCCGACATCTCTCTACCTGACACCCCACAATCCACCTGTGGGAGCGGGCTTGCTCGCGAAGGCGGCCTGGCAGTCAACACAGTTGGACCGGGTACATATCCGTTATTTAGGTAACGGCCACTTAGGGTTCCGCCCTGACGGCGGCTCCCACCTTTGACCGAGTTGACTGAACCTTGTGTGGTCAGTTGTGGGCGCCGGGCTTGCCCGTGACGGCCTGACAGCCGACGCTGTTCTAACTGACGCGCCGCGATCTGAAAATGTGGGAGCTGGCTTGCCTGCGATGACGGCCGGATAGTTGGCACCCATCTACCTGGCACCCCCCGATCAACCTGTGGGAGCGGGCTTGCTCGCGAAGGCGGCCTAACAGTCAACACAGTTGGACCGGGTATATATCCGTTATTTAGGTAACGGCCACTTGGGGTTCCGCCCTGACGGCGGCTCACTTTTGAAAAGCGCAAAAGTAAGCAAAACGCTCTTGCCCCACCACTCGGCACCTCGCTTAGGCTCGGTGTGCCCGAACACAGGCTTGAATCCGTGGGCCGCCGCCACGCGCCATCCATGGCGCGGGGCGGCTAACCCGGCGTCCTGCCGGGTTACCCACGAATTCAAGCCTGCGTTCGGCCAGCGTGGTTTAACGGGGCGCCTGAGATCAAGATCACAAGCAGAGCAAGAGCAAGAGCGGCTCGCTTCGCATCGTGGTTACCGTGGATCGCTTCAGATACCTATGCCGCGATGACGCCTGCAAGGCCAATAAAAAAGCCCGCATTGCGCGGGCCTTTTATGTTCAGCGGATTATCAACCTGCCACCAACACTCGAATCGCTTCCAGTCGCAACGCGGCTTTATCGAGCATGGCCAGGCCTTGCTCGCGTTGGTTGCGCAGGGCTACCAGCTCGCTGTCGCGCACGGTCGGGTTGACCGCTTGCAACGCGGTCAGGCGTGCCAGTTCTTCGTCGGTGTCTGCCGCCAGGCGACGCTTGGCTTCGGCAACGCGTTCGGCGTGACGTGGAGCGATCTTCTCTTCACCGGCGTTGATGCGCGGTGTGAGTTGGTCGCGCTGGGCCTGTACGAATTTGTTCGCGCTGGCCCGTGGCACGCTTTCCAGCTGGTCATTCAAGGTCACGAACGACACGCGGCCCGACAGGTCATTGCCGTTGGCATCCAGCAGGCAGCGCAAGGCGGCCGGTGGCAGGTAGCGGCCCAGTTGCAGGGAGCGCGGGGCGACTACTTCGCTGACATACAGCAGCTCAAGCAATACGGTGCCTGGCTTGAGCGCCTTGTTCTTGATCAGCGCCACGGCGGTGTTGCCCATGGAGCCGGACAGCACCAGGTCCATGCCGCCTTGCACCATCGGGTGCTCCCAGGTGATGAACTGCATGTCTTCGCGCGACAGCGCCTGGTTACGGTCGTAGGTGATGGTTACACCTTCGTCGTCGCCCAGGGGGAAGCTGGCGTCGAGCATTTTTTCGCTGGGCTTGAGGATCAGCGCGTTTTCCGAATGGTCTTCGCTGTCGATGCCGAACGCGTCGAACAGGGTTTCCATATAGATCGGGAGGGCGAACTGGTCGTCTTGTTCGAGGATGTCCTCGACCAGCGCATCGCCTTCGCCGGCGCCGCCGGAATTAAGTTCCAGCAAACGGTCGCGACCGGTGTGCAGCTCCTGCTCCAGGCGCTCACGCTCGGCACGCGCTTCGTCGATCAGCGCTTGCCACTCGCCGTCGTCGGCGGCTTCCAGCAACGGCAGCAGGCGTGGGCCGAACTGATGCTGCAAGGCGTTGCCGGTTGGGCAGGTGTTGAGGAAGGCATTGAGCGCTTCGTGGTACCACTGGAACAGGCGCTCTTGCGGGCTGGTTTCCAGGTAGGGCACGTGCAGTTCGATCACGTGTTTCTGGCCGATCCGGTCCAGACGCCCGATACGCTGTTCCAGCAGGTCGGGGTGGGACGGCAGGTCGAACAGCACCAGGTGATGGGAAAACTGGAAGTTGCGGCCTTCACTGCCGATTTCCGAGCAGATCAGCACCTGGGCACCGAACTCTTCATCGGCAAAATAAGCCGCCGCGCGGTCACGCTCCAGAATGTTCATGCCTTCGTGGAACACCGTGGCCGGAATGCCGGAGCGCACGCGCAGGGCGTCTTCCAGGTCCATGGCGGTTTCGGCGTGGGCGCAGATCACCAGGACCTTGGTGCGCTTGAGCATTTTCAACTGGTCGATCAGCCACTCGACCCGTGGGTCGAAGCGCCACCAGCGGTTCTCTTCCTCGATGTCCGGTTGCGCCTGGAAGCTGACTTCCGGGTACAGCTCGGCGTGTTCGCCCAGGGGCAGTTCGAGGTATTCGTCCGGGTTCGGCAGCGGGTAGGCGTGCAGTTTGCGCTCGGGGAAGCCTTGCACCGCGGCACGGGTGTTACGGAACAGCACGCGGCCGGTGCCGTGGCGGTCCAGCAGCTCACGGACCAGGCGGGCACTGGCTTCGGTGTCGCCATCGTTGACGGCGGTGAGCAGGGCTTCACCTTCGTCGCCGAGGAAGCCTTGAATGGTCTTGTGTGCGGTCGGCGACAGGCGGCCCTTGTCCAGCAGCTCCTGCACAGCTTCGGCCACCGGGCGATAGTTTTCGCTCTCGGCGCGGAAGGCTTGCAGGTCGTGGAAGCGGTTCGGGTCCAGCAGGCGCAGGCGCGCAAAGTGGCTGTCCTGGCCCAGTTGCTCTGGGGTAGCGGTCAGCAACAGCACGCCGGGAATCACCTCGGCCAGTTGTTCGACCAGCGAGTATTCGGCGCTGGCCTTGTCTTCGTGCCACACCAGGTGGTGGGCTTCGTCGACCACCAGCAAGTCCCAACCGGCGGCGAACAGCGCATCCTGGGCCTTCTCGTCGTCCACCAGCCATTCCAGGGCAACGAGTGCAAGCTGGGTGTCTTCGAACGGGTTGGTGGCATCGCTTTCGATAAAGCGCTCTTCATCGAACAGCGCAACCTGCAGGTTGAAGCGGCGGCGCATTTCCACCAGCCATTGGTGCTGCAGGTTTTCCGGGACCAGGATCAGTACGCGGCTGGCACGGCCCGAGAGCAGTTGGCGATGGATCACCAGGCCCGCTTCGATGGTCTTGCCCAAGCCCACTTCGTCCGCCAGCAACACCCGTGGCGCGATACGGTCCGCGACTTCGCGGGCGATGTGCAGTTGGTGGGCAATCGGTTGGGCGCGTACGCCACCCAGGCCCCACAGCGAGGACTGCAACTGGCGGCTGGTGTGCTCCAGGGTGTGGTAGCGCAGCGAGAACCACGCCAGCGGGTCAATCTGCCCGGCGAACAGACGGTCACTGGCCAGGCGGAACTGGATGAAGTTGGACAGTTGGGTTTCGGGCAGGGTGACCCGCTCGTTCTGCCCATTGAGGCCGTGGTAGACCAGCAGGCCATCGACGTCGTCGACTTCCTGTACGGTCATTTTCCAGCCTTCGAAATGGGTGATGGTGTCACCCGGCGAAAACCTCACGCGAGTGAGGGGCGCATTCCGTAGCGCATACTGGCGTGTGTCGCCAGTGGCCGGATAGAGCACGGTCAACAAGCGGCCGTCCTGTGCCAGAACGGTGCCTAACCCCAGCTCTGCTTCGCTGTCACTAATCCAGCGTTGCCCCGGTTGATACTGCTGCGCCATGCTGCCTGACTCCCGCCGTGAAAAAGCCGACTATGTTAACGGAACACGGCCCGGCGCCCAAGAACTCTGACAAAAACTACGCTGTTTGTACGGGCCGGCGGAAATTGAATCGACGGATGGCGGGCACTTGAGAGTGTCGACTGAGTCACAGCTTGGCACGCGGGTGCTCAAGTCACCCTGCCACCCGCCGACAGCCTGTTGATCAGGAGAATAATTATCATGCTGCCACCCATGCTGCCCGTCAGTGTTGTGCCGGTCACGTCGCAACTCGACCCGGCACGCCAGAAGCCGGATATTCCGCCGGTGGTGCCCGTTCAAGCGGGCTCCAACGAGAGCACGATCGACCTGAAAAAAGGCGATGCCGAGCAATCGACCTTTCTGTTGCGCGAAGAGCAGCGGCGCCAGCAGGAGCAACAGAAGCGGCGGCGCGAAGCTGACGACGACGAGCAGCAGCATTTGCCGATTCCCGGCGACTTGCTCAACGCTGATAACACCGTGCCCGTGGCGCCGCTGATCGAAGACGCGCCGCGCCAGGGCCTGTGGGTGGATATCGAGGTTTAACCCTTCAGTTCGCGCAAGGCCTTCACCAGCCACTCAATCTCGTCATCGGTGTTAAGCGGGCTGACGGAGATGCGCGCAACGCTGCTCAACCCACGCGCTTGCATGTCCAGCGGGGTGTAGGCCACGCCATTGGCGCCGATGTTGATGCGCTTTAACCCCAGGCGTTGCTTGAGTTCAAAACTATCCCAGCCGGCCAGGTTGAACGCGATCAAGCCTGAATGCGTGTTGCCCAAGTCGTGCAAGCTGATCCCCGGTATCTGACGCAGTGCTTCGCGGATTCGCGCGCTGGTCTGCAAGACTCTTTGCCATACCCGCTCAATCCCCAGTTGATTGATCTCGTGCAACGCATTGCCCAGGCCGGCCAGCAGGGCGAGGGACACTTCGCTGGTTTCAAAGCGTCGCGCGTCGTTACGCAGGTCGAAGCCTTCGGCGGTCCAGGGCGCTGAAAACACGTCGCGTTGGGCCGGGTTCAGGTGCGGGAGAAACTCCGGTCGGATGTACAGCAGTGCGGTACCGCGAGGCCCGCGCAGGTGTTTGCGGCCGGCGGACTTGAGCACATCGCACTGCAACGCTTGCACATCCACCGGCAGTTGGCCGACGGCTTGGCCCGCGTCGATGAAGTAGGGAATGGCATGCCGCCTGGCCACATCGCCGATGGCCTGGGCTGGGTTGATCAAACCACCGTTGGCCGGCAGCCAGGTGAGGTCGATCAGCTTCACCCTGGCATCGAGCATCGCCTCCAGTGCCACCGGGCAGGCGGCGCCGCTGGCATCGCACGGGATGACCTCCACCCGCGCCCCGGCTTGAACGGCCAGTTCCATGCTCGCCAGGTTGCCGCCCCATTCGTGGCGCCCCACCAGAATTCGATCGCCCGGCTGCCACGGCCCCAGCGCCTGGAAGGCCATGCTCCAGGCCGTGGAGCCACTGCTGGCGAAGGCAATCGCTGAGGCGGGCGCATTGAGCAGTTGCCCGGCGGCGCGGCGGGCCTTTTCCACTAAGACGGCACCTTGTTCTCCGGCCTCCATCGGGCCGTCGTGCGCTTCGCGTTGCAACTGTTCGATGATGGCGTCGAGCGTCGCCTGGCTGGGCAAGGACGCCCCGGCGTGGTTGAAGTGCACGATGCCCGACTGGCAACCGGGCGTGGCCTCTCGCAAGTGCTGCACTTGCAGCGGGCTCATGGCTGCAGCTCGAAAATGGCATCCACCTCCACGGCGACGCCAGCCGGCAAACTGCTGACCCCTACGGCGGTGCGCACGTGCCGGCCCTTGTCGTCGAGGGCGTTGACCAGCAGGTTCGAGGCGCCATTGGCGACCAGGCTTTGGCGCTGGAAATCGGCGCTGCTGGCAATGAACACACCCAGACGCAGGATACGCACCACCCGCGACAGGTCATCGCCCAGCGCATCGCTTAGTTGCCCCAGCAGGCCCAGCGCCGCCAGTTCTGCCGCTTGGGCGCCGTCTTCGTCGCTGAGGGAGTCACCCAGGCGGCCAAGGTAGGCGGGTTTGCCATCGAGCAGGGGAATTTGCCCGGAGATGAACAGTTGATGCTGGCTGCTCACATGATTGATGTAGTTGGCCGCGGGTTGGCTGGGCGTGGGCAGTGTCAGGCCGAGGGCGTGTACGCGCTGGCGGATGGAGTCGGTCATGGTGAAACCCTCTGGTGTCAGAAGGTTCCAGCATGTTGGCGGTGGCGAGGGGCGACAAACGGATAGATCTCACTCGACGTATCGAAAAAACTCACGCGTCGGCACACGCCTGCTTCAACCACTGGCTGAAGCATTCCGCCGCCTCATTGAGCGGGCCCTGGGGGGCGATCAGCCAATAGCCGATGTCGCTGTGATAGGGCGGCCAGTCAAAAGCCTCCACCAGGCTGCCGTCCTGGAGCCTGCGTTCGATCAGGCGGTGGCGGCCCATGGCGATCCCCTGGCCGGCCACGGTCGCTTCGACCACGATGTTGTAGTCATGCAGCATCACGCGGGGGTGGGGCTCGAGGTTGACTTGGTAATGGGCCGACCAATCGGTCCACTCGAAAGGGCGGTGCGAAGTTGCCATCAACAGCGGGCCACTGGCGACCTGCCGGGCTTTGAACGCGGGGCTGCACACCGGTGACAGGGTTTCGGCCATCAGGCGCGTGGCGTGCACGTCCGGCCAGTCGCCCTTGCCGTAGCGGATAGCCAGGTCAACCTCGGCTGTGGCGACATTGGCCAATTGAATCGCGGGCAGCAACTCCACCTGGATATGCGGGTAGCGCTGTAGAAACTCGGCCAGGCGCGGCGCCAGCCACAGCGTGGCAAAGGACGCCAGCAAGCCGATACGCAACACATTGGCGCTGGGCGCACCCCGTTGGTTGCGCGTTGCAGCGGCGATAGCGTCCAGGGCAGGGCGGATCTGCTCGTAGTACGCTTGCCCGGCCAACGTCAGGTCAATCGCACGGGTTCGCCGGATAAACAGCGGCTTGCCCAAGTGGTGTTCGAGCTTATGCACCTGGTGGCTCAGCGCACTTTGGGTCACCGACAACTCGTTGGCCGCCTTGATAAAACTCAAGTGCCGCGCCACGGCTTCGAAGGCGCGCAGGGCCAGCAGTGGCGGAAGGTCGTTGTGCAAGGCCACCTGGATGCGCCTCCTGGGCAGGGTAGAAAGCGCCGATTCTGGTCGATGGCCTGCATTTTGTCGCCCGCTTAATTGCCGTCGGGCGAGGCAGGCCGCATTATTGAGGCATTACCGCCACGACGTAAGCCAAGCCATGAGTGATGACGACAAGCTGATCGACCTGAACGCCGAACGCGCCAAGCGCGTGCACGACCTCAATGACAAACGCCTGAATGAAGTGCGCCAAGCCTTCGAACAAGCCATGCCCCTGGGCAAACCCAAGAAAAAGCCCAAGAACAAGCCGAAAAAGCGTTGAAACGCCCTGCATCCGTTGATGCAGGTCAGTTATTCCCCTTCTTTACGCCCCGTTGTGGGCGACATTGATCCTGGTCAATTTCCCACCGCGCCTTCTCCATTAACTTAGCCCTATCGCAACAGGGCAAGTGCAGGAGGCCGGTCATGTTTTTCGATAATGTGGTTTTTGCCGGAGTGCTGACTGTTAGCCTCATGGTGCTGTTTTTTGTAGGGTTTGGATTTTTTATCTGGAAAGACGCGAACAAGCGTAAAAAACCTTAAGTTTTTCCGGGTTACATGAGCACGCAAGGCATTTTGGGCGACTTCGGTCGCCCTTTTTTTTGGCTGTCAATTGAAGGATGAAGAGCCCTCGCCACAGGTCCAGCGTCGTAGCGACGTTGTGAAGATACCTATGCGCATCGCAGGCAAGCCCCACATTTGTCATGCGCTGCTCGAACTGGCGTAGAACCTGCATCCCACGCCCCATTCGCCGGTTTCCTGTCACCGGCTTCTGGAGGATTAGGATGCGTAGTCTGGTTTTGCTGCTGGCGTCATTGGCCCTGGGCGGTTGCATGACCGTCAGCGATATGGCCGAAGGCACCCGCTATCAGATGAGCGATGCCGGGCTGCTCGACCACAGCGATACGCGGCGTACTGCCTCGGTGCGCATACAGCCGGACTCCTTTGTGTTTATCGCCCAAGGCGCCTTCGTGCCGCCGGGCAGCGCTTACCCGCGGCCCAATGTGGTGGCCGAGGAAGCATTCAATGGCTTCGTCGAATATTTCCCCATGGTGCGTCGCGCCCGTCAGCCGGAAGGGCTGGAACAGGCCATGGCCGAAGCCCGCGACGCCGGTGCCCACTACCTGCTGTATTGCCGCTTTGCGGCAGCCGATGACCGTATCGGCAACGCCGACGAGTGGACCGACCAACAAGCTCTGGACCGCCTTGGCCTGGACAGCGGCGTAATCCAAGTCATGTTGATCGAGACCAGCACCCAGTATTTGATCGATACTGCACGTATTCGCAGTCGTGGCGGTTTACTGACGTTCCACGACACATCGCCACAAGATTTGATTGCCCGCCCCCTGGCGCAATATGCCCGAGGTTTGCTGGGTATGAGCAATCAGTAAACAGAGGAGCCCGTCATGACCGATTCCGCCAAGGCCAATGATTTATTGGCCCAACTGCCCAAGGGCAAGGGGCCGGCACCGGTGCATCTGTGGAACCCGGCTTTCTGCGGCAATATCGACATGCGCATCGCCCGCGATGGCACCTGGTTTTATCAGGGCACGCCCATCGGGCGAAAGCCGATGGTCAAGCTGTTCTCCAACATCATCCGCCGCGATGGCGATGATTATTTCCTGGTGACACCCGTGGAGAAGGTCGGCATCCAGGTCGATGATGCGCCCTTTGTCGCCGTGACCCTGGACGTGCAAGGGCAGGGCGAAAGCCAGGTTTTGCGCTTTACCACCAACGTCGATGAACAGGTCGAGGCAGGCCTCGAACACCCGCTGCGGGTGGTGATCGACCCCGTCACCCAGGAACCCGCACCCTACGTGCGCGTTCGCACCAATCTTGAAGCCCTCGTGCATCGCAACGCTTTTTACCAGTTGGTGGAGCTGGCCGTGAGCCGTCCGATCAACGGTCAGAACTGGCTTGGCGTATGGAGCAGCGGGGAGTTTTTCCCCATCGGCCTGGAGCCCTGAGGCGGTTTTTGTCTTCAGCCTGAAATAATCCTCTTGCGGTAAACGCCCGCTTTCGGTTATCAATTTGTACATGATTAGACATGTTCGATTTGATAAGAAAAAACGCGTCGTCGACGAGCTCATCCGCCGTATCGAGGGTGGGGTCATGGCCGACGGCTTCCTGTTGCCGGGCGAGCATCAACTGGCCGAGGAGTTTGCGGTCAGCCGCGGTACGCTGCGCGAGGCGCTGGCCGAGCTCAAGCGTCGCAACTACATCGCCACCCAGAGTGGGGTCGGCTCGATTGTCACCTTTGACGGCATGGTGTTGGACCAACGCAGCGGTTGGGCCCAGGCCTTGGCCGATACGGGCGCCCAGGTAAGCACCGACATCCTGCGTTTCGAGGCCGTCACGCGCCCGGATTTGTTCAGCCGTTTCGGCACCGACCAGTTCATTACCCTCGACCGCCTCCGGCGCACCGCAGACGGCACAGCGGTGTCCCTGGAACGCTCGCTGATGCCGGCCGTTGGCGACCTGGAAAGCCTGCCGCGCATTGGCCTGATCGACAACTCCCTGACCATCACCCTGGCCGCCTACGGCTACGTCGGGGCCGACGGCGATCAGTGGATCGGTGCCGAACCCCTGAGTGATGAAGACGCCGAGTTACTCGGGCGCCCTAGCGGCACGGTATTTCTCAAGGCGTCGCGCACCACCTATGATCGTCGCGAGCGTTTCATGGAGCATGTCGAAAGCCTGCTCGACCCGCTGCACTTTCGCCTGCATCTGCAGTTTGGAGCGTCGAAATGACCCGCGAAAATCGCGCCCTTGGCGCCTTCTATGGCCTGGCCCTGGGCGATGCTTTGGGCATGCCCACCCAATCCTTGAGCCGCGAGCAGGTACAAAAGCGCTTCGGTGCCATCACCGCTCTGGAAGACGCCGACGACGACCAGCCTATTGCACCGAACATGCCTGCCGGTTCCATCACCGATGACACCGAGCAAGCCATCCTGGTCGCCGAGTTACTGGTGCAAGGCCAGGGCCAGATCGAGCCCACCGTGCTTGCCCAACGCTTGATCGATTGGGAAGCGGAGATGCGCGCCAAGGGCTCCCAGGACTTGCTCGGGCCGTCCACCAAACGCGCGATCGACATGATCCTCGCCGGCCATACCCCGGAAGAATCCGGGCGCTACGGCACCACCAATGGCGCGGCCATGCGCATCACCCCGGTGGGCATCGCCGCCGATGTCAGTGACCCGATGCGGTTTATCCAGGCAGTGATCCAGGCGTGCCAGGTCACCCATAACACCAGCCTGGGCATTTCCAGCGCTGCGGCCGTGGCGGCAGTGGTCTCGGCTGGCATCAATGGCGTGGACCTGGGGGAAGCCCTGAATATCGGCACTCAGATTGCCCGACAGGCCGAAAGCCATGGTCACTGGATCGCGGGCGGGCGCATTTCTACCCGCATCAGTTGGGCTCGCACTCTAAGCGTCGGCAGCGGCGATAAAGCGTTGTTTGCCGACCTGCTTTACGAGTTGATTGGTACTTCGGTGGCTTCCCAGGAATCGGTAGTGGTGTCGTTTGCCCTGGCGCAGCAAGTGGCATCGGGCGACATGAACGCCTTCGAAGCCCTGTGCCTGGCAGCCAGTCTGGGCGGCGACACCGACACCATTGCCGCGATCCTCGGCGCTATGCTGGGGGCGTGCCTTGGCATGCAGTGCTGGCCTGAGGTGATGGTTGAACAGATCAAACGGGTCAATGGCCTGGACTTGCAGCCGCTGGTCCAGGGGTTATTGGCCTTGCGATAAATACGGGACTAACTGTGGGAGCTGGCTTGCCTGCGATAGCGGTTTTCCAGTGGCTGCGGGGCTGGTTGACCCACCGCAATCGCAGGCAAGCCAGCTCCCACATTAAAAAGCGTTGGGTCAGGAAGACCGGATAAAGATTCGACTCGCTGCCACAACCACAACAATACAGGCACCAGGAGCACCCTTTCATGAGCAGCCCTTCTTCCGGCCAAAGCGCTGGGCAATTGGAAACACGCGGCATCGAGCCGGTCCCGGAAGGCGAGTGCAACGGCCATCCGCTGCAACTGTTCTGGGTATGGTTCGCCGCCAATATCAGCATCCTCGGCTTGCCCCTTGGTGCGACGCTGGTGGCGTTTCGTGGCCTGGCCATCTGGCAGGCGATCATCGTCGCGATCCTCGGCGCCGCGGGCTCCTTTGCCGTGGTGGGCATCATCTCCATCGCCGGCCGCCGTGGTCGCGCGCCCAGCCTGACCTTGTCTCGCGCCATCTTCGGGGTGCGCGGCAATATCGGCCCGACCTTGGTGTCGCTGATGTCGCGCCTGGGTTGGGAAACCGTCAACACCACCACCGCAGCCTTCGTGTTGTTGTCGTTAAGCTCCATCCTGTTCGGCTCGGCCGTGGAGGCGAAAAGCGCGCCGGTGCTCACCCTGATCTTCATTGCCATCTTCGTGCTGCTGACCCTGGCCGTATCGGGCCTGGGCCACGCCACGTTGCTGGTGATCCAGAAGTGGGCGACCTACGTCTTCGGCGGCTTGAACATTCTGGTGGGCGGCTTTCTGTGCGCCACCATCGACTGGAGCGCGGTGTTCAACGCCACTCCGGCGCCGTTGAGCGCGATGATCATTGGCGTGGGCACCATGGCTGCCGGTACCGGTATCGGTTGGGCCAACGCCGGTGCAGACATGTCGCGTTACCAGCACCGCAGCGTCAAGGCCGTGCGCCTGGTCGCCTCCGCTGCGTTTGGCGCAGGCATCCCGCTGGTGCTGTTGATCACCCTTGGCGGGCTGTTGTCGGTGGGTAACAATGACCTGGCGTCGGCCACCGACCCCATCATCGCGATCCGCGACATGCTACCGACCTGGATGGCCGTGCCGTACCTGATCACCGCGTTCGGCGGGCTGTTGCTGTCGAACAACCTGTCGGTGTATTCGGCCGGCCTCACCACCTTGACCCTGGGCTTGAAGGTCAAGCGCGTGCATGCCGTGATTGTCGATATCGTGGCGATCTTTGCCGGCTCCATCTACTTCATGCTGATCGCCGACAGCTTCTATGGCCCGTTCATTACCTTCATTTCGCTGCTGGCGGTGCCGATCACGGCGTGGGTCGGGATCTTCGTGGTCGACTTGATTCACCGGCATTACTACAGCCCCACCGACCTGCTGGACGTCAGCCCCAGCAGTGCCTACTGGTATCGCGGCGGTGTGGAGTGGCGTGCATTTGGCGCCTGGGCCGTGGCCATCGTGCTGGGGTTCAGCTTCACCACCATCGGCACCACCGCCGAAAACATCTGGTTTGCCGGGCCGCTGTCCGATTCCTGGCTGGGCCATAACGGCCTGGGCTGGATCGTGACCTTCCTGGTAGCGGGCGGCATATATGCGGTACTGGGCGGTGCGGCTGACCGTCGTCCTGCTTTAGCAGAGAGCGCCAATGTCTAGATTGCTGCATACCGGCCAGGTCATTGTTGACCTGGTCATGGGCCTCGACACCCTGCCGGCAAGCGGCGGTGACGTGCTGGCCAACTCCGCCAGTTTCCAAGTCGGTGGCGGTTTCAATGTAATGGCTGCGGCGCGGCGCAATGGGTTGCCGGTGGTTTACCTGGGCCGCCATGGCGAGGGGCGCTTTGGCGAGCTGGCGCGTGCCGCGATGCAGGCCGAGGGTATTGAAATGGCCTTGGCGGCCAGCGCTGGCAAAGATACCGGCTTGTGCGTGTCGCTGACTGAAGCGAGCACCGAACGCACCTTCATCTCCCATCTTGGCGCCGAGGGTGAACTGAGCGCCGACGATTTGGCTCAGATCGTCCCGCGTGTCGATGACTACGTATACGTCAGTGGCTACAGCTTGCTGCTTGAAGGTAAGGCGCAGCCGTTGCTTGACTGGTTGCTGGCGCTGCCGCGAGAGATCGTGGTGGTGTTCGACCCAGGCCCGCTGGTCAAGGCGCCGGACTCGGCGTTGATGCGCGCGTTGTTACCGCGTATCGACATCTGGACCAGCAATGGCCCTGAAGCCCTGGCGTTTACCGGGGCGGCGGATATGAGTCAGGCGCTGCCCATGCTCAATCAGCACATGCAGGCACTGCTGGTGGTGCGCGATGGACCAAATGGCTGCTGGGTAGGGCGTGGGGCGCAGACCGAGCATGTACCAGGCTTCAAGGTTCACGCCGTGGACAGCAATGGCGCGGGGGATGCACATGCTGGCGTATTTATTGCCGGGTTGGCGAAGGGCTTGAAACCGGTTGAGGCAGCGCGTCGAGCGAACGCAGCGGCGGCATTGGCGGTAACCCGCTGGGGACCGGCTACTTCGCCTGGCACTGCTGAGGTCGATGCATTAGTGACTCAATAAACGAGGCCCAAAAAATGTGGGAGCGGGCTTGCTCGCGAAGGCGGTGTGTCAGTCAACACATGCTTTAACTGACACACCGCATTCGCGAGCAAGCCCGCTCCCACAAGGGGTTCTGCGTTTAACCTGCTTTTTTCAGGGCTTGGATCAACTCATCTTTGCGCATGGTTGAGCGTCCTGAAATATTCTTTTCTCGCGCTTCTTTCATCAAGCTTTCCTTGGTCTGCGTACCCAATGAAACGCGACTGCTGCGCGGGTGGCCTTCACGGCTGGCAGCGGCACGCTTGGCTGATTCCTGCCGGTCCTGGGCCTTCTTGGCCGGTGCTTTGCGCCTGCCTGAGCCGCCGGTTCTCTCACCGCCGCCAGACTGTTTGTTCACGGTGGCCCAGGCGCGGGCTTCGGCTTCATCCTTGGGCAACCCTTTGTGCTCATAACTGTCTTCGATATGAGCGGCCTTGCGTTTCTGTTCGTCGGTGTATTTGGCTTTGCTTCCACGAGGCATCGCTAAAACTCCTTCTGGCCCCAGTCGCGGGGCCAGGCCAGAAATGGATTACTGAGTACTTTGGGCGTCGAGCTTGCGCGCCTCATCCACACCAGAGGCGGTGAGTTTGATCGGCAGGTTCAACGCGTATTCGCCGGCGTCGTCGGTGGTCACATGCCCATCCTTGATCAGCCCGCGGTCCTGCAGGAACGCCAAGACACTGGCGACCTCTTTTTCACCGCGGTAATTGTCCAGCACCTCCTTGCCCAAGCCTTGCGGGTGAGCGTGCAGCAGGCGGGTGAGGACTTCTTTTTCAAGGTTTCTATCGACGTTCATGCGTACCTCTTCACGGGGAAATGGTCGGGTGTTGGTCGTAGCAAGGGGGCATCAAGGCGCGGGTTGTTTCTGCGCGCCGGGGATGTTCGAGTCGTCGCCCTTGTTGATCTTCGGCTCATTGTTGCTCGTGCCAGGGCCCATCTTGCCGTTGCCCACGGCCGCCGGTGCCTGGCGCTGGGTGTCGTTGCCTTTGGTGCGTGGGTCGGCGCTGTTGTCGATGATCGCGCCACCGTTGGTGTCCATGCCGGTGCCCATGGATTTTTGCGACTCGGTGGTGGCGTCCGGCGTTGGATCGGTGGGGCCGGTGGTCGAGCTGGCCGCGAAGGCGCTCAGGGACGCGGCAGACAACAGGCCAGTGAGGGCGAGGGCAGCAAATTTGGAATTTTTCATCAGGGTGTCTCCATATGATTAATGTCCTTACCCTGTATTGGTCTGCCCGCGATTGTTGATCGTGCCGGGAGGGCGACGAACGGTATCAGCTCACCTGTATCACTTTGTGTGCCGATACTCGGCGCGCTATCAAGCGTGCCACTGTGATCGCCCAGTTGAGGGCCGCGATCACCAGTACGCTCAGCATCATTGTCGCAAGGCCGAAGTCGACGATGATCTTGCCTGCGAGCCAGGGAAACCCGAAGACGCCGATAAAGTACGCCAGGCTGAACAACAACAACGCCTGGGAAGTGGTGCCGCTGGGCGCTTCGTTGGCCACCAGGCCGTTGATCACTGAATACGTCAGGCCATACCCGATCCCTAGCGTGGCGGCGGCGAGCACATAACTGAGGTTACCGCTCACACCAAACGCGAACAGCGCGATCGCGCCGAACATCACCCCCGATAACACACAGGCAGCCTGGTACGCATCGCGCTTGACCACGAAGCCTGCGATCAGCAAGCGGCTGGTGATTGCTGCTGTCAGGAAGCCCGCGAAGAACAGTGAATAGTCGAGCTTATGAGCCACGGCATAACTGGTCTGGAACGAAGACAGCCCCCCGAATACGCAGCCACCCAGGCCGACCATCAGGATGGCGAACGCCGCCTTGGAAGACAGTACGCGACGGCTTGCACGCCAGGAAATCCTGGAGGTCGGTACATTAGCGTGCTGTCTCAACCGGGAGCCCATGCGCCAGAACATCACCACCCCGGCGAGGCTGGCGAGCCCGGCGATATAGAACGCGGTGGTCAGGGGCAGGTCCAGCGCAGTGGCGGCGCGTCCCAGCAAAGGGCCGGAACCTATGCCGCTCAACATACTGCCCGAGAGCAAGGCGAAATATTTGGCCCGCTGGCGCGGTTCCACTAGCAGCGTCACGATGATTGGGCCCAGGGTATAGAACACGCCCCAGCCCAAACCAAGGGACAATCCAAACAGCATCAAGCCTTGGCCAAACCCCGGCGTCAGGGCAAACCCCAGGCAGGCCACCACCAACAATAGGCCGGTGCTCGCAATTGCTCGCGCTGCGCCCAGCGCATCAGCCAAGTGCCCGGAAAACACGACCGCTACAAAGGTGCTGAGCATCGCCGTGGCAATGACACTGCCCGCGTCGTGTTCATTACCGCCACGGGCATGGATCAGCAGTGACAACAAAAAGGTCGAGCCGTAAGACAGCGACAACAGGAAGCTGGCGAGGCAGAACAGCGCGAATGTCTTGGTGCCCACAGGTGGCGTGGCGTGCATGAGCAGGTCTCTGATCGTTGGATTTATGCCCATTGTTTACCATGGGCGTGCGCAGGCTTTGTTCTGTGGTTGCCGATGCTTGCATCACCCCGCGCCGGAGTGAAACGCGCTCGTCGGCATCAATTGCACTGCAAACGGCAATCAAACCGTCTTAGTATGTGGCCTTTGAATTTGCTCAAGGCTTGCCCATGACCATCGAGATTCGCCCCGCCGTGCCCAGCGATGCTGCGCAGATCCTGACCTTTATCACTGAACTGGCCGAGTACGAGAAAGCCCGGCATGAAGTGATCGCCAGCGTGGTGGATATCGAACGCAGCCTGTTCAGCGAAGGCGCCACGGCCCATGGCCTGATCTGCTTGCGCGACGGCTTGCCGATTGGCTTTGCGGTGTTCTTTTTCAGCTACTCGACCTGGCTGGGCAGCAACTGCCTGTACCTGGAAGACCTGTACATCAACCCGGAACAACGTGGCGGTGGCGCCGGCAAGAAGTTGTTGCGTCACCTGGCCAAGATCGCCTGCGACAACGGTTGCGGGCGCTTTGAATGGAGCGTGCTGGACTGGAACGAGCCCGCGATTGCCTTCTACAAATCCATCGGCGCCCAGCCTCAGGAAGAGTGGGTGCGTTATCGCATGGAAGGCGATGCCCTGCGAGACTTCGCGCTGGGCTGAAGCCTCATTTCTATAGGCACCAAAGATCGAATGTGGGAGCGGGCTTGCTCGCGAATGCGGTGTATCAGTCAGCACATGCTTTAACTGACACACCGCATTCGCGAGCA
Source organism: Pseudomonas sp. FDAARGOS_380 (assembly GCF_002591235.1). Lineage (NCBI taxonomy): Bacteria > Pseudomonadati > Pseudomonadota > Gammaproteobacteria > Pseudomonadales > Pseudomonadaceae > Pseudomonas > Pseudomonas sp. FDAARGOS_380. Next base: position 3,602,776 of record NZ_CP023969.1, read on the forward strand.
AGCCCGCTCCCACATTTTTTTAAGCTTTGTCCATTATATGGGATGATAATTTATATATTGAGATATTTCAGGCGATGGGTTTATAGTCGCCAGCATCAGCACTCACTACTAAAAATAAAAAGGTGAAGCGATGCAGGCACAACCGTTGTCCCTACCCGCCGTGCCCGAGCCGACTTACGGCGAGCGGCTGAAGAACAAGGTGGTGATCATCACCGGCGCCGCCCAAGGCATTGGCGAAGCCATCGTTGCCTGTTTCCAGGCCCAGCAGGCGCGGTTGATCATTGCCGATATCCAAGGCGACAAAGTCGAGAAAGTCGCCGCTCATTGGCGCGAACGTGGGGCGCAGATTTACGCCCAACCCGTCGATATCACCTCCAAGGATCAATGGCAGGCACTGGTCAACCTGGCCATCGAGCGCTTTGGCCGCGTGGATGTGCTGGTCAACTGTGCCGGGGTCAATGTGTTCCGTGACCCGCTGCAAATGAGCGACGAGGACTGGCGTCGCTGTTTCGCCATCGACCTCGACGGCGCTTGGTACGGCTGCCGGTCGGTGTTGCCGCACATGATCGAGCAGGGCATCGGCAACATCATCAATATCGCGTCCACCCATTCCAGCCACATCATTCCCGGCTGCTTTCCTTACCCTGTCGCCAAGCACGGCCTGCTCGGCCTCACCCGTGCCTTGGGCATCGAGTACGCGCCCAAGGGCATCCGCGTGAATGCCATTGCCCCCGGCTATATCGAAACCCAGCTCAACGTCGATTACTGGAACGGTTTCCCAGACCCCCACGCCGAACGCCAGCGCGCGTTCGACCTGCACCCGCCCAAACGCATTGGCCAGCCCATCGAAGTGGCCATGACGGCTCTGTTCCTGGCGACCGATGAGGCGCCTTTTATCAATGCCACTTGCCTGACGATCGATGGCGGGCGGTCTGTGATGTACCACGACTAAAGCGTTTTTCAATAACAAGAAGGAGGTGGTCCATGTTCAAGCAAACACTCGGTGCCGTGGCACTGGCGATGGCGTTCAGCGGCTGGGTATCGGCTGAAGAAGTGAAGATTGGTTTCCTGGTCAAACAGGCCGAGGAACCCTGGTTTCAAACGGAGTGGGCATTCGCGGAGAAAGCCGGCAAGGAGCATGGTTTCACCGTGATCAAGATCGCCGTGCCCGATGGCGAAAAGACCTTGTCGGCCATCGACAGCCTGGCTGCCAACGGCGCGAAAGGCTTTGTGATCTGCCCGCCAGACGTGTCCCTGGGCCCGGCCATCGTTGCCAAGGCCAAGGTCAACGATTTGAAAGTGATGGCCGTGGATGATCGCTTTGTCGATGCCAAGGGCAACTTCATGGAAGACGTGCCGTACCTGGGCATGGCCGCATTTGAAGTGGGCCAGAAGCAGGGCGCCGCCATGGCCGCCGAAGCGAAAAAACGCGGTTGGGACTGGAAGGACACCTACGCGGTGATCAACACCTTCAACGAACTCGACACCGGCAAGAAGCGCACTGACGGCTCGATCAAATCCCTGGAGGAGGCCGGTATTCCCAAGGATCACATCCTCACCGCTGCACTGAAAACCCTCGACGTGCCCGGCAGTATGGACGCCACCAACTCGGCCTTGGTCAAGCTGCCGAGCGGGGCGAAGAACCTGATCATCGGCGGCATGAACGACAACACCGTGCTCGGCGGCGTGCGCGCCACTGAGAGCGCCGGCTTCAAGGCCGCCAACGTGATCGGCATCGGCATCAATGGCACTGACGCCATCGGCGAATTGAAGAAAGCCGACAGTGGCTTCTTCGGCTCCATGCTGCCCAGCCCGCATATCGAGGGCTATAACACCGCGCTGGCGATGTACGAGTGGGTCACCACCGGCAAGGAGCCGGCCAAATACACCGCCATGGACGAAGTGACCTTGATCACCCGCGCCAATTTCCAGGAAGAACTGACCAAGATCGGCCTGTGGAAATGAGCGGCGCGGCTCTGCGTTTCAATGGCATCGGCAAGGAGTTTCCCGGTGTGAAAGCCCTGGCGCAGATCAGCTTTGAAGCGCGGCCGCACTCGGTGCACGCGCTGATGGGCGAGAACGGCGCCGGCAAGTCGACCCTGCTGAAAATCCTCGGCGGCGCCTACATTCCGTCCAGCGGTACGGTGCAGATCGGCGCGCAAACCATGGCCTTCAAATGCGCCGCCGACAGCATCGCCAGCGGCGTGGCGGTGATTCACCAAGAGCTGCACCTGGTGCCGGAAATGAGCGTGGCCGAGAACCTGTTCCTCGGGCATTTGCCCACGCGCTTTGGCGTGGTCAACCGGGGCCTGCTGCGCAAGCAGGCCCTGGCCTGCCTCAAGGGCCTGGCCGATGAAATCGACCCCGACGAGAAACTCGGGCGCCTGTCCCTGGGCCAGCGTCAGCTGGTGGAAATCGCCAAGGCGCTGTCTCGTGGCGCCAACGTGATTGCCTTTGATGAACCCACCAGCAGTTTATCGGCGCGGGAAATCGACCGCTTGATGGCGATCATCGAGCGCCTGCGCGACGAGGGCAAAGTGGTGCTCTATGTGTCCCATCGCATGGAAGAGGTGTTCCGCATTTGCGACGCGGTGACGGTGTTCAAGGACGGTCGCTATGTGCGCACGTTCGAGGACATGAGCACGCTGACCCACGATCAACTGGTGACCTGCATGGTCGGTCGCGATATCCAGGATATCTACGATTACCGAGCGCGTGAGCAAGGCGAGGTGGCGCTCAAGGTGGACGGCTTGCTCGGCCCGGGCCTGCGTGAACCGATCAGTTTCCAGGTGCGCAAGGGCGAGATCCTGGGCCTGTTCGGGCTGGTAGGCGCGGGGCGTACCGAGCTGTTTCGCCTGCTCAGTGGTTTAGAGCGCGCCAGTGCCGGCAGCCTGGAACTCTGTGGTGAGCCGTTGCAGTTGCGCTCACCCCGCGACGCCATCGCCGCCGGGGTATTGCTGTGTCCGGAGGATCGCAAGAAAGAGGGCATCATCCCGCTGGGCAGCGTCGCGGAAAACATCAACATCAGCGCCCGTGGCGCCCATTCCACCTTTGGCTGGCTGTTGCGCGAAAGTTGGGAGAAAGGTAACGCCGACCGACAGATCCAGGCGATGCGGGTCAAAACGCCGAACGCGGCGCAGAAGATCATGTACCTGTCCGGCGGCAACCAACAGAAAGCCATCCTTGGCCGCTGGCTGTCGATGCCCATGAAGGTGCTGCTGCTCGACGAACCCACTCGCGGTATCGACATCGGCGCCAAGTCGGAGATCTACCAGATCATCCATAACCTGGCGGCCAGTGGCATTGCGGTGATTGTGGTGTCCAGCGACCTGATGGAGGTGATGGGCATCTCTGACCGCATCCTGGTGATGAGTGAAGGCGCCTTGACCGGTGAGTTACCCCGCGCCCAAGCGGATGAAGCGCGTCTGCTGCAACGGGCGCTGCCACAGTCGCGGGCTTGAACAAGAATAAGAGGGTTTGGCTATGTCTGAGGTAAAAACTGCAAAGGGTTTCTGGCCGGGTTTCAACCAGCGCAAATTTCTCGATGACTGGGTGATGCTGTTGGCGGCGCTGGGCATCTTTGTGCTCAGCGCGGTGTTCATCGACAACTTCCTGTCGCCGCTGAACATGCGCGGTCTGGGCCTGGCGATTTCCACCGTGGGTATTGCGGCGTGCACCATGCTGTTCTGCCTGGCGTCGGGGCACTTCGACTTGTCGGTGGGTTCGGTGATCGCCTGTGCCGGGGTGGTGGCGGGCATTGTGATGCGCGACACCGACAGCGTACTACTCGGCGTGTCGGCGGCCTTGGCCATGGGCCTGGTGGTCGGGCTGATCAACGGCATCGTGATCGCCAAGCTGCGCATCAACGCGTTGATTGCCACCCTGGCGACCATGCAGATCGTGCGCGGCCTGGCCTACATCTTCTCCAATGGCAAGGCGGTGGGGGTGATGAATGAAGGGTTCTTCGTATTCGGCAACGGCCAACTGCTGGGCGTGCCGGTGCCGATTATCATCACCGTGTTGTGCTTTGTGTTCTTTGGCTGGCTGCTCAATTACACCACCTACGGGCGCAACACCATGGCCATTGGTGGCAACCAGGAAGCCGCGTTGCTCGCGGGGGTGAATGTTGATCGCACCAAGATCATCATCTTTGCCGTGCACGGTTTGATCGGCGCATTGGCCGGGGTGATCCTCGCCTCACGCATGACCTCGGGCCAGCCGATGATTGGCCAGGGGTTCGAGCTGACGGTGATTTCGGCGTGCGTGCTGGGCGGGGTGTCGTTAAGCGGCGGCATCGGCATGATCCGCCACGTGATCGCTGGGGTGTTGATTCTGGCGATCATCGAGAACGCGATGAACCTGAAGAACATCGATACCTTTTACCAATATGTGATTCGTGGCTCGATCCTCTTGCTGGCCGTCATCATCGATCGCATGAAGCAACGTTGAACACCCCCTCAAGAACACCCAGAAACCAATGTGGGAGCGGGCTTGCTCGCGAATGCTGTATGTCAGTCAGCATATTCATCAGCTGATACTCCGCATTCGCGAGCAAGCCCGCTCCCACATTTGGATCTGCGCTGTATTGGGAGTTGGTATTTGCCATAATGCCCCCGCTTTCATACTTATAGGCCCGATATGCAGGAAAACGCCCACACCCCCGTCAAAGACGCCGCCCCCACCGGCACCCAGACCCTGTTGCGCGGCCTGGGCGTGGTGCAAGCGGTGGCGGCCGGTGCACGGGATCTCAAGGAGATCGCCCGGCGCATCGGCACCACGCGCAGCACCACGCACCGCCTGGCCAGTTGCCTGGTGGACGAGCGTTACCTGCGCGTGGTGCCCCAGGTCGGTTACCTGCTGGGCCCCAAGCTGATCGAGTTGGGGTTCCAGGCCCGTGAAGAGTTGCCTTTGGTGAACCTGGCAGTGCCGTACCTGGACGAGTTGTCGGCGTTGACCGGCGACACCATTCACCTGGCGATTCGTGAATACGACGAGGTGCTCTACCTGCACAAGAACCCCGGCCGCAACGGCCCGGAAATGCGCTCGCGGGTCGGCCATCGTATGCCGCTGGCGCGCACCGGTATCGGCAAGGCGTTGATGCTGGATGATTCGCCGCAGGAGTGGCAGCGCTTGTACGAGGCGAGCTTGCCGGCGGCGGGCAAGAGCCTGCAATGGCCGCAGCACCCGGAGCAATCCTGGGCGCAGTTCGAACAGCGCATGCATGAGTATGTGGAGGGTGGCTACGCGTTCGACCTCGAAGACAACGAGCCTTCGATCCGCTGCGTGGCGGCACCGGTGCGCGATGCCAGCGGGCGCATTGTCGCCGGCATCAGCATCGCCAGTACGGTGCCCTACATGCCGCTGGAGAAAATGGCCGAGCTGATCCCTGTGATCAAACAGGTCGCAGCCCGGCTGTCAGCGGAGTTGGGCGCCAAAGCCTGATCAGGCTTTCAGGCTCGCCATGTCGATGACAAAGCGGTACTTCACGTCACCGGCAATCATGCGCGCGTAAGCTTCGTTGATCTGCCGGATGTCGAGCATCTCGATGTCGCAGGTAATGCCATGCTCGGCGCAGAAATCCAGGACTTCCTGGGTTTCGGCAATACCGCCGATCAGCGAACCGGCCAACACTTTACGGCCCAGCACCAGCTTGGCGGCGTTGACGGGCGGGTCCACCGGCTCGATCAGGCCGACCAGGATATGCACGCCGTCAAAGCGCAGCACATCGAGGTAGGGGTTCAGGTCGTGCTGCACCGGGATGGTGTCCAGCAAGAAGTCGAAGTGCCCGGCAGCAGCTTTCATCTGCTCGGCATCGGTGGACACGATCACATGGTCGGCGCCCTGGCGACGGCCTTCCTCGGCCTTGCTGGCCGAACGGGTGAACAGCGTGACTTCGGCGCCCATGGCCTTGGCGAACTTGATGCCCATGTGGCCCAGGCCGCCCATGCCGAGGATCCCGACTTTATCGCCGGCCTTCACGCCGTAGTGCTTGAGGGGCGAGTAGGTGGTGATGCCTGCGCACAGGATCGGCGCAGCGCTGGCCAGGTCAAGCTTGGCCGGGATCTTCACCACAAAGTGCTCACTGACCACGATGCTGTCGGAGTAGCCGCCCATGGTGTTGCTGCCATCCACGCGGTCTGGCGTGGCGTACGTCATGGTCGGGCCTTCGAGGCAATACTGCTCAAGGTCCGATTGGCAGGCTTCGCAGTGGCGGCACGAGTCCACCATGCAGCCTACGCCCACCAAGTCGCCGACTTTATGCGCGGTGACGTTGGCGCCGACGGCGGTGACTTTGCCGACAATCTCGTGGCCCGGCATCAGCGGGTACACGGCGATGCCCCATTCGTTGCGCGCCTGGTGGATGTCGGAGTGGCACACGCCGCAGTAGAGAATCTCGATGGCCACGTCATCGACGCGTGGGCTGCGGCGTTCAAATGACATCGGGGCGAGGGGCGTGGTGGCCGACTGGGCGGCGTAACCGATGGCGGTGTACATAGTAAACCTCACAAAAGCTTGGACTGCAGAGGCGGCAAAGTCTGCGCGCCGGCCCCTAGTGCGAACATGGCAATTGCTCCGAGTCTCATGCCTATTCGTCCGGCAGTGCCTGAGGTTTGGATATATTGGCCGCCAGACCTGCGATGATGCTGTCATCCCTCATTCGCGAAGTTTTTTGCCATGCTGTTGACCCGCCATTTGGACGCCAATGCCACGCTGGTTGCCTTGATCGAAGGGCTCACGCCCCGCGATGGTTTTTCCCCGACTCACCTGCCCGGCGTGCAGGTGCTGCGCGCCAGTTGCGATGTGGCGCGTGGGCCGCAGATCTATGAGCCAAGCCTGATGTTCGTGGCCCAGGGCAGCAAGGTCGCCTACCTTGGGCCGCGCACGCTGGAGTATGGCGCCGGGCACTACCTGATCCAGGCCATGCCGGTGCCGTTCGAATGCGAGACCTTTGCCATGGCCCCCGAGGCGCCGCTGTATGGCGTCACGGTAGGCATCGACCGCGTGGTGTTGGGCGAGTTGGTGATTGCCATGGGCATGCAGGCCGGGCCGCCGCCGACCGCGCAGACCTTGGAGTCGATGAGTTCGGTGGTGCTGGACGATGCGATGCGCGGCTGCGTCGAGCGGTTGTTGCAGTGCCTGCACGATCCGCTGGAAAGCCGGATCATGGGCCCGGCGCGGGTGCGCGAATTGTTGTTCACCGCCTTGCGTGGGCCTCAGGCGGATGTGTTGCGTGCGCTGGTGGAACAACAGGGGCAGTTTTCGCGCATCGCCACCTCATTGAATCACCTGCATGCCCATTACGCCGAGCCGCTGAATATCGAGACGTTGGCCGGATTTGCGCACATGAGTGCCTCGACCTTTCATGAGCATTTCAAACGCTGCACCTTGTTGTCACCGGTGCAGTACCTCAAGCGCTTGCGGTTATTGAAGGCCCAACAGTTGCTGCTGGTGGAGGGCATGAGCGTGGCGCAGGCGGCGCACAAGGTGGGATACCAGAGTACGTCGCAGTTCAGTCGGGAGTACAAACGCTACTTCCTGCGCAACCCAGGCGAAGAGCGGGCCGCCTGACACCCCACGGTCATTGTGGGAGCTGGCTTGCCTGCGATGACGGCCTGCCAGCCGCCCCCTATCTACCTGACACCCCAACGATCCAACTTGTGGGCTTGCTCGCGAAGGCGGCCTGTCAGTCAACACAGTTGGATTGTGTGCATATTCATTGCTGCGGTAACGGCCGCTTAGGGTTCCGCCTGACGGCGGGTCACTTTGGAAAAGAGCCGGAATGCCGGCCCAGCCCAAAGTAACCAAAGGGCTCTTGCCCCACCACTCGGCACCTCGCTTGGGCTCGGTGTGCCCGTAATCCGCCAGTGATTTGGGGGGCCGCCGCCACGCGCCATCCATGGCGCGGGGCGGCTAAACCGGCATCCCTGCCGGTTTACCCCCCAAATCACTGTCGAATTCCGGCCAGCGTGGTTTGACGGGGCGCCTAAGATCAAAAGCAGATCAAGATCAAGAGCGGCTCGCTTCGCATCGTGGTTACCGGTGGCTGCGGCGAACTACACAATTGTGTAGATACCTATGGCCATCGCAGGCAAGCCAGCTCCCACATTTTGATCGATATTGCCCACAAAAAAGGCCCCCGTCTCGGGAGCCTTTTTGGTTAAGCGAACGACTTACATATTCGGGTAAGTCGGCCCGCCCGCACCTTCCGGCGTTACCCAGGTGATGTTCTGCGAAGGGTCCTTGATGTCACAGGTCTTGCAGTGCACGCAGTTCTGGGCGTTGATCTGGAAGCGCTTCTCGCCGTCTTCCTTGGTCACCACTTCATACACCCCAGCCGGGCAGTAGCGCTGCGCCGGTTCATCGTAGAGCGGCAGGTTGGTGCCGATCGGGATGCTTGGGTCCTTGAGCTTCAAGTGGCACGGCTGCTCTTCTTCGTGGTTGGTACCGGAGATGAACACCGAGCTCAGCTTGTCGAAACTCAACTTGCCGTCGGGTTTGGGGTAGTCGATCTTCTGGCTGTCTTTGGCCAGCTTCAGGCAGGCGTAGTCCGGCTTGGTGTCGTGCAGGGTGAAAGGGATCTTGCCGCCGAAAATGTTCTGGTCGAGCCAGTTGAAACCGCCGCCGATGATTGCGCCGAACTTGTGCACGGCCGGGCCGAAATTACGGCTGGCGAACAGTTCTTCGTACAGCCAGCTGGCTTTGAAACTGTCGACATAGGTGGTCAGTTCGTCGCCGCCTTCAGATTCGGCGAACAGGCGGTCGGCCACGGCGTCGGCGGCGAGCATGCCGGACTTCATCGCGGTGTGGCTGCCCTTGATCTTGGCGAAGTTGAGGGTGCCCAGGTCGCAACCGATCAGCGCGCCGCCCTTGAAGACCATCTTCGGCAGCGAGTTCAGGCCACCTTTGCAGATCGCACGGGCGCCATAGCTGATGCGCTTGCCGCCTTCCAGGTACTGGGCCAGCACCGGGTGATGCTTGAGGCGCTGGAATTCATCGAACGGCGACAGGAAGGTGTTGCTGTAGGACAGATCGACGATCAGGCCGACCACCACCTGGTTGTTTTCCAGGTGATAGAGGAACGAGCCACCGGTGTTCTCGTTACCCATGATGTCCAGCGGCCAACCGGCGGTGTGCACCACCAGGCCCGGCTGGTGCTTGGCTGGGTCAATTTCCCAGATTTCCTTCAGGCCGATGCCGTAGTGCTGGGCGTCGGCGTCGCTGTCCAGGTTGAAGCGCTGGATCAGTTGCTTGCCGATGTGGCCGCGGCAACCTTCGGCGAACAGCGTGTACTTGCCACGCAGCTCCATGCCCGGGGTGTACAGGCCGTCTTTTGGCTTGCCTTCACGGTCAACGCCGAGGTCGCCAGTGATGATGCCGCGCACCACGCCGTTCTCGTCGAACAGCGCTTCCTGGGCGGCGAAGCCTGGGTAGATTTCCACGCCCAGGTTCTCGGCCTGCTGGGCCAGCCAGCGGCACAGGTTGCCCAGGGAAATGATGTAGTTGCCCTCGTTGTGCATGGTCTTGGGCACAAAGAAGTCGGGCACCTTGGTGGAGGCTTCCGGGCTGCGCAGCACATAGATGTCATCGCGCACCACCGGTGTGTTGAGCGGGGCGCCGAGTGCTTTCCAGTCCGGGAACAGTTCATTCAGGGCACGTGGTTCAAACACGGCACCGGAGAGGATGTGGGCGCCGACTTCGGAGCCTTTCTCGACCACGCAGACGCTGATTTCCTTACCGGCTTCGGCGGCCTTCTGCTTCAGTCGGCAGGCGGCAGACAGGCCCGCCGGGCCAGCGCCGACGATGACCACGTCGAATTCCATGTATTCGCGTTCCACAGGCTATCTCCTACTCAAGGCTCAACAGGCTTTTTTTTCTAATGGGTGGAGGTTCGGTATGGTTCTGCGCGAAGGCAGCACCCACCTGTCTCTCTAGGTGGCGCATTATATATAGACCACTGACAGCGTCCAATACAAACGTTTGTTTGAATTGCCTGCAGCCTAGATAAATCAAAGCAACGGGGCTTATGACTGACCATTTTGCCGTATTGACCAGAATAGGCGTTCCGGTCAAGATACGGTCGGTTTTGCGCTTCCCGTAGGCAGACTGCAGGTTTCAAGAGCACGTCCAAAGACAGGCCGAAGGCAATAAAGGTGATGCGCACCCAAACGTTGGGGCGCAGTTTACACGCCGCGATAAAGAATGACCTCTCAGTCACCACTGACGAACGGTCGTCATTTCCCGTGTGCAAGGCCACTGCCGAGGTCTTTGGAGGTGCCCTTGTGTGCCGATGAGCATCAACCGCCAGGTTCGCCTAGGCGACTTTCTTTTCACCGGAGAGTAACGAGGAATCCATGAAGGTTCTTGTAGCTGTCAAACGCGTTGTCGATTACAACGTGAAAGTTCGCGTCAAGGCGGACAATTCCGGCGTCGACCTTGCTAACGTCAAGATGTCGATGAACCCTTTCTGCGAAATCGCTGTGGAAGAAGCCGTACGCCTGAAAGAGAAAGGCGTGGCGACGGAAATCGTCGTGGTGTCCATCGGCCCGACCACTGCCCAAGAGCAGTTGCGTACCGCTCTGGCCCTGGGCGCCGACCGCGCCATTCTGGTGGAGTCTGCTGAAGAGTTGACCTCCCTGGCCGTGGCCAAGCTGCTCAAGGCCGTTGTCGACAAGGAACAGCCACAACTGGTGATCCTTGGCAAACAAGCCATCGACAGCGACAACAACCAGACTGGCCAGATGCTGGCTGCACTGACCGGTTACGGCCAGGGCACCTTCGCTTCGAAAGTCGAAGTGAGCGGCGACAGCGTTGCGGTCACCCGTGAAATCGACGGCGGCGCGCAGACGGTTTCCCTGAAACTGCCGGCCATCGTCACCACCGACCTGCGTTTGAACGAGCCGCGCTATGCGTCCCTGCCAAACATCATGAAAGCCAAGAAGAAGCCCCTGGAGACGCTGACTCCGGATGCTTTGGGCGTTTCCACCGCCTCTACCAACAAGACCGTCAAAGTCGAAGCGCCGGCTGCGCGCAGCGCGGGCATCAAGGTCAAGTCGGTGGCTGAACTGGTCGAGAAACTGAAAAACGAAGCGAAGGTGATCTGATCATGACTATCCTCGTAATCGCCGAACACGATAACAAGGTGCTGGCCCCGGCCACCCTCAACACCGTGGCCGCCGCCGCTAAAATCGGTGGCGACATCCACGTCCTGGTAGCAGGGCAGGGCGCTGGCGCCGTGGTTGAAGCCGCTGCGAAAATCGCGGGCGTGAGCAAAGTCCTGAACGCTGACAATGCCGCTTACGCGCATCAGCTGCCGGAAAACGTTGCACCCCTGGTAGCAGAGTTGGGCAAGAGCTACAGCCACATCCTGGCTGCCGCCACCTCCAACGGCAAAAACATCCTGCCACGCGTTGCCGCGCAGCTGGACGTTGACCAGATCTCCGAGATCATCTCGGTAGAAAGCGCCGACACCTTCAAGCGCCCGATCTACGCCGGTAACGCCATCGCTACCGTGCAGTCCAACGCTGCGGTCAAGGTGATCACCGTGCGTGCCACCGGTTTCGACCCGGTTGCCGCCGAAGGTGGCTCGGCTGCCGTTGAAGCCGTCTCCGCTGCCCACGACGCTGGCACGTCCAGCTTTGTCGGCGAAGAGCTGGCCAAGTCGGACCGTCCTGAACTGACCGCTGCCAAGATCGTCGTCTCGGGCGGTCGTGGCATGCAGAACGGTGACAACTTCAAGCACCTGTACGCCTTGGCCGACAAGCTGGGCGCTGCGGTCGGCGCTTCCCGCGCAGCCGTTGACGCAGGTTTTGTACCCAACGACATGCAGGTCGGCCAGACCGGCAAGATCGTGGCGCCACAGCTGTACATCGCCGTCGGTATCTCCGGCGCGATCCAGCACTTGGCCGGTATGAAAGACTCCAAAGTGATCGTAGCGATCAACAAGGACGAAGAAGCGCCGATCTTCCAGGTTGCCGATTATGGCCTGGTGGCGGACTTGTTCGAAGCCGTACCGGAGTTGGAGAAGCTGGTCTAATCCAGCCGCTTCACTTATAAAGAGCCCGGTCTTATGACCGGGCTTTTTTATTCGATCCTGTAGGAGCGAGCTTGCTCGCGAAAAACCCACAGGCGCCGCATTTATTCAGAAAGCACGCGTTATCGTTGACGTTTTTCGCGAGCACTTTAGAAAGGAACATGCCATGGCGCTGCGCCCCTGGACTGTACTGCTGGGCCTTACGCTGCTGCCGAGCCTGGCGCTCGCCGCCGGCAAGTGCGAGCGCCTGGTGATCACCGGCAGCCCGGACGCACCGCCGCTGCTCTGGCGCGACCCCCAAGACCCCACGCACCTGATCGGCGCCACCGCTGATGTGCTGCAACAAGTGGGCAAAGACCTGGGGCTGAAAATCGACCTGCTCTACGGCGGCAAACGCTCCCTGGCCCTGGAGGAAGCGCGTAGCGGGCGCATGGACATCCTCGCCGACGCACCGCTGAACCTGGGCGAGCTGGATAACTTCGACTACATCCATCCGGCGCTGATGCAGACCGACTACCTGGTGTGGACGCGCGAGGATTCCGCCTTGGTCTATTCCACCGCCGCCGATTTGCACGGCCACAAAGGCGCAGTATCGGAACGTGCGCGCTTGAGCGCCGAGTTCGAGACCTTCGCCAGCCAGCAACTCAACCTGCAACGCCTGCCCAACTTGACGCCGGCCTTCCAGAAACTGTTGTTGGGTGAGGTGGACTACGTGCTGGCTGGGCGCTATTCCGGCATGGCCATGGCCCAGACGCTGGGCATGAGTAATGACCTGGTGGCTCATGAGGTGCCTGTCGATCAGCCCGGCCTGTACCTGGCGATTTCCCACAACTCGGCCTGCAATGATCCGTGGCTGCGCGGACAGCTGACGAAAAAGATGACAGAATTGCCCGCCTCCGGTGTCGCGCAAGCCGCGCTGCAGCGCAATCTGGAACGCTGGAAGGCGCAATTGCAACAGCCTGTTGGCACCCCAACAAAGTAGGGATTTACAGTGATTTTTCGAGCTCTTTTCGCGGCCCTCGCCGTTGTCGCGCTGGCGGGATGCGCAACCGATCCTGCGCCGATCGAACAAATGCGCCTGACCCAGCAAGCCTTGGAACAAGCCACCGCGGTCGGGGCCAACACCGATGAATCGCCCGAACTGAAACTGGCCGAAGAAAAATTCGCCCGGGCCAAAGGCAATATGGCCGACCAATCCTACAAGCGTGCGCGTATGCGCGCCGAGCAGGCGGAGCTGGACGCACGCCTGGCCGAAGCCAAAGTGCTGACCGGCAAGAGCCAGGAACAATTGAACGTGCTCAATACCCGTATCACTCGCCTGCGTAAGCAGCTGCAGTTGGGAGAGGCACAATGAGCCCGATGATCCGTAGTTTGAGCTGTGTACTGCTGTTGGGCAGCGTGGCCTTGGGCGGTTGTGCCAGCCAACCCACCAGCGAGCAGGCATTGCAGCAGGCCGGCGATGACTTTCAGAAGGTCAAGGAAGACGCCAACGTGCTGCGCTTTGCGCCCAAGGACGTGATCCGCGCCGGCGAGTCCCTGGCACGCGCCGATCGCCTGTCCAGCTACTGGGGCAGCGGGTCCGACGTGGTGCATTACGCCTACCTGAGCCAGCGTTACAGCGCCATCGCCCGAGAGCACACCCAGCAGGGCCTAAATGCCGAGCGCGGTACCCAACTGGAACTGGAGCGTCAGCGTCTGCAACTTGCCTTGCGCGAAAACAAGCTGGCCAGCGTGCAACAGCAGGGCAAGTGGGTTGAAGCGCAGATCGCCAGCCTCACCACCCAGACCGATCGTGGCCTGGTGATGACCCTGGGGGACGTACTGTTCGACACCGGCGAAGCTGAACTGCAGAACTCGGCCAATCGCACAGTGCTCAAGATCGTGCAATTCCTGCAACTGAACCCCAAGCGTCGAGTGCGCGTCGAGGGCTACACCGACAACACCGGTGGCGAGCAGGAAAACCTGAAACTGTCCCGCGACCGCGCTCAATCGGTGGCCGACCTGTTGATGGACCTGGGTATCGATGACAAGCGCATCGAGGTCGAGGGCTATGGCGACCAATACCCGGTGGAAGCCAACGCCTCCGAGCGTGGTCGTGCGCAGAACCGCCGCGTGGAAATTGTATTCTCTGACGAGAAGGGCCAATTGGGCGCCGCCCGCTAACAGCCATCGCCTCTGAATTGGGCGCCTCCCGCTGACAGCCGTCGCCTCTGTAGGAGCGAGCTTGCTCGCGAAAAACGTCAACGATAACGCGTGCTTTCTGAGTGAACGCGGCGCCCGTGAGTTTTTCGCGAGCAAGCTCGCTCCTACACGGGGCAGGCCCCTGCAAGATTTTATTAGGCCTACACCCTTACAGTTTTTACTGTCACTCCCGCCCGCGCTCGACTATTGTGGCAACTGTCCCCGTACACTTCTAAACTGTGCCGGTATGTTTCACACAAAAATAAAATACCCGTGAAATCGAGTGCTGCGTCATGACCAATCTGTTGCTTTACCAACGTATTGCCCAGCAACTGGCTGAGGACATCCGGCGCGGTGTCTACCAACCGGGGGAGCGCGTGCCGTCGGTGCGCAAAATGAGCTCCCAGCTCAATGTGAGCCATGCCACGGTGCTGCAGGCCTACGCCAACCTGGAAGACCAGGGGCTGATCCGGGCGCGGCCGCAGTCGGGCTATTACGTGCACCAGACGCCAGCACTCACGGCGCCTACGCCCGATATCGCACGGGTCGAGCGCCCAGGGTTGGTCACCCGTAGCAGCATCATCCAGCAGGTGCTGGTCGAGTCGCGCCGTGAAGGGGTGTTTCCCTTGGGTGCGGCGGTGCCGAGTGTCGACTACCTGCCGGTGCGGGCATTGCATCAGCAATTGGCCAAGGTCACGCGTTTCCAGAGCCCACGGGCGTTCAGCTACATGTTCAGCCCTGGCTTTGAACCCCTGCGCCGCCAGGTGGCGATCCGCATGCGTGATGCCGGGGTGGTCGTGGACCCTTCCGAAGTGGTGATCACCCATGGCTGTGTCGATGCATTGCAGATGTCGCTGCGCGTGCTGACGCGCCCTGGCGACCTGATCGCGGCTGAATCACCCACCTATTACGGCTTGCTGCAATTGGCTGACCTGCTGGGCCTCAAGGTTATCGAGATCCCCAGCGACCCCGCCACGGGCATGAGCCTGGAGGCTTTGCAACTGGCCGCCAACCAATGGTCGATCAAAGCGCTGGTGCTGACCACGCGCCTGAGTAACCCGCTGGGCGGCACCATGCCGGAGGAGCGGCAGAAACAGTTGCTGCGCCTGGCGTCGGACTTTGATATCCAGATCGTCGAGGATGATATTTACGGCGAGTTGATGTTCGAACTTGGCCGCACCAAAGCCCTGAAGGCCTACGACCGCCTTGACCGGGTGATCTATTGCTCAAGCTTTTCCAAGACCTTGTCCCCGGGCGTGCGCATTGGCTGGATGATTGCCGGCAAATACCAGCAGGAAATCCAGCGCCTGCAGATGTTCAGCACCCATTCTGCTTGCAGCGTCACCCAGATGGGCGTCGCGGCCTATCTGGAAAACGGTGGCTACGACCGTCATTTGCGCTACATCCGCCAGGAATACCGCAAGAACCTCAGCGCCTTCCAATTGGCGGTGCAGCAGTATTTCCCCGAAGGCACCCAGATGACCCGCCCGACCGGCGGCTTTATCTTGTGGGTCAGTTTGCCGGGGCGGGTCAATACCCAGGAACTGCATGTGCGTGCCCTGCAACAAGGCATCAGCATTGCGCCAGGGCTGATTTTCAGTAATACCGAACAGTTCAACCACTGTATTCGCCTCAATTGCGGCACGCCGTGGAACCGCGAGGCAGAGCGGGCGTTGATGACCCTGGGAATGCTTGCCAGCCAGCTATGCCAAGAGGCCGCAGCGGGTTTTTGAGGTGATCAAAGGGGACAAGACTGATCTGTGCCCTTGTCATGCCGCGCACAACAAGCGAGCATATGGCCTTCTGCCGTTAATGCTGTTGGCGATATGACTTCTATTTTTCGCGTTACGTTGATGCTTGGTCTGCTGAGCCTGTGCAATGCCGGCAGCGTGCTGGCTGCAGCGCCGGTGGCCGATGGCAAGCCTGCTGTGAGTGCCGAGCAGAAGACCTCAGCCAAGCAGCCAGCGCCTGCGAAAAAAGCCCCCGCGGCACAAAAGAAAGCCGCCTCGACCAAAAAGCGTGCACCCGTGGCGAGCAAGTCCAAGTCGGCCCATGAAGTCGCCCAGACCAAACTGCCACCGGCACAGTTGGACCTGTCCCTGCCTTCGGACATGGTCAGGCACTTGCAGCCTATCGGCACCATGCCCAAGCCCAAGAGCGTGCCCTTGTTGCCGCCGATGTTTGGCGAAAAACCCACCGACAACAGCGCGTTCCAGATCAACGGCCGCTTGCTCAGCAATGAGATGAAGCTGCAACTGCGTAACGAGGAGCGCCGTGATGTTGAAGGCGCTGCGCTGGATTTCGAATTCAAGCAATAAACTTTCTGAGCTCAGGTGACCCGGGTCGCCGACCATCTGTCGCAGACTGGTCGGTCACTTTTGTTTTGTGCGAAAAACCCCTGTTGGGCCATTTTAAAACGGCTGTTTAAGGGCGTACTCTAGCCCGGCCATCCCTATTGAGTCGTCGAGGACCTGCTGGTCATGAAATGCCGTGAAGGCTGTGGCGCATGCTGCATTGCCCCCTCCATCAGTTCACCATTGCCGGGAATGCCCCTGGGCAAACCCGCTGGCGTTCGCTGCGTGCACCTGTCGGCGGAACAACTGTGCCAGTTGTTCGGTCAACCGCAGCGGCCCGCCGTGTGCAGTGATTTCAAGGCGGATATCGACGTCTGTGGCAACGACCAGACCGATGCTATCCGGCTGATCGGCTGGTGGGAACAGATGACGGCGGCTTGATGGGCTTTACTATCGGAACTTCAACAATAAGGAATACAACGATGGGTTCGCTGAAACGAGTGGCTGTGCTGTGCGGTTTTACGCTGTTGTTTGCGGCCACTGCCCAGGCTGAAGATTGGCAAGTCGCCAAGGACGAAGACGGTATCAAGGTGTCCCTGAGCGAGATTGCCGGTTCCAAATACAAGGCGTATCGCGGTGTGACTCTGATCAAGGCGCCTTTGGCCAAAGTCCAGGCGCTGCAGGAAGATGTGGCCGGTGCTTGCGCATGGATCCACGAATGCAAATCCCAGAAACTCGTCGACAAGAAAGGCGACGAGGCCTGGACCTACACCCAGTTCAAGGCGCCGTTCCCCGTGACGGACCGCGACTCGTACATCCACGTCACCACCAGCAAAGCTGCTGACGGCACCGTCACGCGCAAACTGGAAGGTGTGCCGACCTACAAGCCTGAAGCAAAAGGCTACGTGCGGGTCGCCCAGGTGGAGGGTTTCTGGAAACTGGTGCCAAAGGGCGATAACCAGACCGAAGTCACCTACCAGGTACACACCGAGCCAGGCGGCAGCGTACCTTCGTGGTTGGCCAACAAGTTCGTGGTGGACGCGCCGTTCAACACCTTGAAAGCCTTGAAAGAACACGCTGAAAAATAAGTGCAGTTGATCCGGTGCCTCCGGGCTTGAGCGGAACGTTTTGCGCGCCGCCAAGGTCCAGATACTTGTAAGCCCACCTATGGGTTTTATCGAGGAGGCACCGATGCAAACGTGGCAAATTACCTTCGTTGATGATCACGGTGAAAAGTCCGTGCAGCAGTTCACCTGCGAACAAAAGCCCAGCCTCGAAGACGCTGCGCATATGATTCGTGCGAAGCTGGTGCCGATTGCTGCCGAACTCGATCTCAATGACCTGGAAGGCCGTAAACCCGAGCCGACGGTCAAGATTCTCAAAGATCAGAACAGTATCCAGATTCTCGATATTTCTCCCTCCGTCTAAACATTTTTCACACGCCACACGAGCACCTCTGGTGGAGGTGATAGCTTCGCGCTACTCTGCAATCGAGATCAGCGAATGAATCGCTAAGGTCTGGTCTTGTCAGCTACATGCTTGTTTTCCTGCGGCGTTGTTATGCCGTGGTGCCCGCGCCAGCAGGGCGCGGGGCTTCAGGAAGCACGGAAAGTCTATCCATCGGTTTGAGGAGGACGTTTCATGAGCACAGCCTATCAAGAAGACATCAGCACCAACGTACTGCGCCGCATGAAAGAAGGCGGCTTTGATTTCTCGCGTTTTCACCCCATCGAGTTCTACGCCATTTTCCCGGATGAGGAACGGGCGCGCAGGGCTGCGGGTCGATTTCGTGGGGAGTCCCTCAATGCCCAAGTCAGCGCGCGCGACGATGGCGCCTGGTACCTGGAACTGAGCAAAATCATGTTTGCAACCTACGACGGCATAGGAGACTTCGAGCAAGACTTTGAGGCAGTGGTGGAGCCCCTGGGTGGGATTATCGAGGGATGGGGCGTCAAGCAGGAGGTGCGTGGGTTACCCATGTAGTTGGTATTTATGAGCAGCACAGCGTATCGGCTGACCTTTGGGTCGGCCGATTTTGTTTGGGCGGCCATCGCAAAGGGAACTGCCGTTTTACGCGCAAAAAAAAGCCACCCGGATAGGGTGGCGGAAAGGGAAGACTGAGGAGTCATCAGTACACGAATTGACACGTTACTGAATGTGCAAAGGGTTTGGCTGTAGGACGTATCCTGTTCAGCCGATGTGGGCGATTATCCGTATGTGCAGGCGGGCAGTGAAATCAACTCTGACTATGCTGTTGATAGCCAAAGACCGCATTGCAATGAAGCGCACGGTCTGCCCCAGGCAACTGCGCGCACCAGGACGGTGCGATGCTTGCGCTGGGATTATTCAACTGATTGATTATTAAGTGTTTATGCCGCTGGCACGGGCCTTGCGAAGGTTCTTGCGTCCGGGTGACAAGGAGTACGGCATGATCCGCACTTATTACGATGAAATGTACGATGGGGCAGGGCAGGTTCGCCCCCATTACCGCGAGTTCGCCCGTTGGCTGGCCGATACCCCTGCCGAACTGCTGGCTCAGCGTCGGCGTGAAGCCGATTTGCTGTTCCACCGCGCCGGCATCACCTTCACCCTCTACGGGGACGAACAAGGCACCGAGCGCCTGATCCCCTTCGACACCATCCCCCGCAGCATTCCGGCGAGTGAATGGCGGATTGTCGAGCGCGGTTGCATCCAGCGGGTCAAGGCGCTGAACCTGTTCCTCGCCGACCTGTACCACGACCAACGCATCATCAAGGCCGGCATCATTCCTGCCGAACAGGTACTGGCCAACGAACAATACCAACTGGCAATGCAGGGCCTGGATTTGCACCGCGATATCTATTCGCACATCTCCGGGGTCGACCTCGTACGCGATGGCGACGGCACGTACTACGTGCTTGAAGACAACCTGCGCACGCCCAGCGGTGTCAGCTACATGCTCGAAGACCGCAAGATGATGATGCGGCTGTTCCCCGAACTGTTCGCGGCCCAGCGCATCGCACCCATCGACCATTACCCCAACCTGCTGCTCGACACCCTCAAAAGCGCCAGCCCCCTGGATAACCCCAGTGTGGTGGTATTGACGCCCGGGCGTTTCAACAGCGCGTTCTTCGAACATGCCTTCCTGGCCCGAGAGATGGGCGTGGAGTTGGTGGAGGGCGCGGATTTGTTTGTGCGCGATGACCGTGTATTCATGCGCACCACCGACGGGCCCAAGGCTGTCGATGTGATCTACCGTCGCCTCGATGATGCATTTCTCGACCCCTTGGCATTCAACCCCGACTCCATGCTCGGTGTACCCGGCCTGCTCGCTGCTTACCGTTGCGGCAATGTGGTGCTGGCTAACGCTATTGGCACCGGAGTCGCGGACGATAAATCGGTTTACCCGTTCGTTACCGAGATGATCCGTTTCTACCTCGACGAAGAACCGATCCTGCAGAACGTTCCGACCTTCCAATGCCGTAAGCCTGACGAGTTGTCCCACGTACTGGCCAACCTGCCCGACCTGGTGGTCAAGGAAACCCAAGGCTCCGGTGGTTACGGCATGTTGGTCGGCCCGGCGTCTACAACCGCAGAAATCGAAGCGTTCCGGGCGCGTATCAAGGCCAAGCCACACGCTTATATCGCGCAGCCGACCCTGTGTTTATCCACGTGCCCGACCTTTGTCGAAAACGGCATCGCCCCGCGCCACATCGACCTGCGCCCCTTCGTGTTGTCCGGCAAGGAGACTCGCGTGGTACCGGGTGGCCTGACCCGCGTGGCGCTGCGCGAAGGCTCGCTGGTGGTCAACTCGTCCCAGGGCGGCGGAACCAAAGACACCTGGGTGGTCGAGGACTGATGCCATGTTGAGTAGAACTGCCTCGGATTTGTACTGGATGTCGCGCTACCTGGAACGCGCCGAAAACCTCGCGCGCATGCTCGATGTCAGCTATTCGCTGTCGCTGATGCCCCAGGACGGGCGCGGCGATGGCCTACATGAACTGGCCATGCCGTTATTGATCACCGGCACGCTGGAGGATTACCACGCCCTTCATGGCGAACTGCATGCCGAGCGCCTGCTGCATTTTTTTGCGCTGGACGCGGCCAACCCGGCCAGCATCTACAGCTGCCTCGGTGCCGCGAGAGCCAGCGCCCATGCGGTGCGTGGGCGCATCACCGCCGACATGTGGGAAAACATCAACGCCACCTGGCTGGACATTCGCGATATCGCCCAGCAGGGACTGAGCCACTACGGCATGAGCCGGTTTTGTGAGTGGGTCAAGGAGCGTTCACACCTGTTCCGCGGGGCCACTTACGGCACCATCATGCGCAACGATGCCTTCCGCTTTATTCGCCTGGGCACCTTTATCGAGCGTGCCGATAACACCCTGCGTCTGTTGGATGCCCGCTACGAAATGGCCGGCGAACAGGCTGAGGCGGTCAGCGATGGCACGGCTCACGCGTATTACCAATGGAGTGCGTTGCTGCGCGCCCTGTCGTCATTCGAGGCGTACACCGAGATTTATCGCGATGCACCGGGCGCTCGGCAGGTCGCCGAGTTGCTGCTGTTACGTGCGGATGTGCCGCGTTCGCTGCGCGCCTGCAGCGAAGAGATCGACCAGATCCTCGCCAGCCTGCCCGGCATCAACGGCCGCCCGGCCCAGCGCCTGGCCGCCGAGATGGATGCGCGTCTGCGCTTTACCGCCATCGACGAAATCCTCGAGGAAGGCCTGCATGCCTGGCTGACCGACTTTATCCCCTTGGTCCGCCAGTTGGGCGACGCCATCTACAGTTCCTACCTGGAGGCGGCATGAGACTCTCCATCAGCCACGACACCACCTACCACTACGAAGACCAGGTGCGCGCCAGCATCCAGTACCTGCGCCTGACACCTCATGACAGCGAGCGCCAGCACGTGCTGAGCTGGCAACTCGACCTGCCACGCCCGGTGCGGGCCCAGGTGGACCCTTTCGGTAATATCTTGCATGTGCTCACCCTGGACGAGCCCCATGACGCCATCATCATTGGCGCCCGGGGCGTGGTGGAGATCGATGAGTTGCGCGAGGCCGAACACGAAAGCCAGTCTGCCTTCCCGTTCCTGCGCGCCACGCGCCTCACCGAGCCCGACGACGCCCTGCGCGGCTTTGCCGAACAACACTGCCATCAGCGTCGCGACCGCACGGCGCTTATCGACCTGATGCTGGCGCTTAACCACACCATGGCCTACACCCCTGGCGCGACCGACGTCGATACCTGCGCCGCCCAGGCCTTTGCAGGTGCCGCTGGGGTGTGCCAGGACCACACCCATGCGTTCCTGGCCTGCGCCCGCAGCCTGGGGATCCCCGCGCGGTATGTGTCGGGGTATCTGTACACCGAAGACAGCACGCACCTGGCCAGCCATGCCTGGGCCGAAGCCTGGCTGGATGACGCCTGGTACAGCTTTGACGTAACCAACCAACTGGCGCGGCCGGAGCGGCACTTGAAGCTGGCCGTGGGCCTGGACTACCTCGACGCCTGCCCGGTACGCGGCATGCGCCGTGGCGGTGGGCATGAGCAGATGCATGCCAAGGTATTTGTGGCGCCGCAGCAATGATCGCCCCCGCGCTCTGCGTTGCTTGATCGTTCCCACGCTCTGCGTGGGAATGCAGCCGAGGACGCTCCGCGTCCCAAAGCGTGACGCAGAGCGTCACAAGAGGCGTTCCCACGCGGAGCGTGGGAACGATCGATACAGCGCAGGCTCAAGGTTGCTGTTTGCGGCCTGCCATGTGCCGCAGGTACCCCACCAGCAAATCCAACTCAGTGTCCGGCAATACACTGGCTGTAAACGCCGGCATCTTCGCCTGTGGCCAATGCCTCAGGCTTTGCGGATCGCGGATATAACGCTTGAGGAAATCGCCGCTGAAATACTCGGTGGGGTTGTAGGGCACATTCAGGTCCGGGCCCATTTGTGCATCACCGCCGCCATTGAGGCGATGGCACGCCAGGCAGTTTTTCTGGAACAACGCAAAGCCTTGGTTGACCGGGTCGTTCGCCGCCAGCTTCGGGTCGGGCAATAACGCCGGGAAACGCTCGCCAACCGTCTGCAACTGC
Source organism: Pseudomonas sp. FDAARGOS_380 (assembly GCF_002591235.1). NCBI lineage: Bacteria > Pseudomonadati > Pseudomonadota > Gammaproteobacteria > Pseudomonadales > Pseudomonadaceae > Pseudomonas > Pseudomonas sp. FDAARGOS_380. The sequence continues at coordinate 3,625,351 of NZ_CP023969.1, forward strand.
TTGAACCTGGAGACCTGGAACGGCCACTGTTCGGGGCTGATATGCCCGGCTTCAGGGTGGGTCCAGACCAGATAGAACGGCCCGGCGCTGGGCTTGCCTTGCTCCAGCGGTGGCCATGGATGCGCCGGGTCTTCCACGGCCAGCCAGGCGCGGGCGCCGTTTTTTTCCTGTAACGGCGCGGCGGCAAGTTCGGCGGCAAAACCATCAAGGGCAACGGCTTGCAGGTGGTTCGCAGGCTTAAGGCCCGGTAAGAGCACCGCGAGGGGCACCGCGCGATAGGTCATAGTGCGCTTGTAGGACACATCATCGACGATCTGCACCGTCTGAGCGTCGGGGTGCTTGAGCAACTCGGCGGTCTGCCAGGTCTTTTGGCTGTGGTCCAGCTCGATGGTCAAGGGTGCCGCCGCCGCAGGCAGGCTGAGCAGCAGGGCAAAAAGGGCGAGGATCGGTTTCAAGGCACAGGCCCGTTGCAGGAGAGTAAGGGCGCACACGATAACGGAAAACGGCAGGTAAAAAGACAGCCCCTGCAACAGGCGCGCTAAGCGCAATGTCCTGGCAGGTGCTGCCAAAAGCGGCTGGCCTGGTGCGGCGCGTTCACGACAGGTGGGAGCGCAATCGTCACCCAATAACCTTGGGTAAATTGGGCAAGATCAGAATCAGGGTGGTGGCGAACAGAATAAGTCCCGCCTGACGTACTTTCGATTGTTTGAACATGGCTGACTGCCTTTTCTTTTGTTGTTATTCCTGAGCGTCAAATGCGTGCCGTTGTATCCAGTATCGCGAGGTGACGTTGCACTTTTCTTACAGCTACTCCAGCAAAACCCGGCAGCAGCGTCTTACAGGTTCAACCTTAGAGCGCCCGTTCTTTCTGGCTTAGACCCATTTCATATCAGCTAATAAGTATTTGCGCTAAAAACGGCATGAGGCTTATTGCCATCTTGGCGCCAACCCTAGGGCTAGACCGCTAAAACGATTAATCAGGGTTTTCCCATAGGGACCTACCGTTCGTCCGAGCGAGGGGGTCAAAAGCAATGAGCGCATCCGTCATTGAAACCGTGTCAATCGGGCCTAAGGTAGGGGCACACACCCACAGCGGTTCGAGGATGTCATGACCCAAGCTTTGATCTTTGATGCGATACGCACGCCCCGGGGTAAAGGCAAGGCCGACGGTGCCCTGCACAGCGTCAAACCGGTAAACCTGGTGGCTGGCTTGCTCACGGCGTTGGCGCAACGCAGCGACCTCGACACCCGCCAAGTGGATGACATCGTCCTGGGCTGCGTCACACCGGTGGGGGACCAAGGCGCCGATATCGCCAAGACCGCCGCGCTGGTGGCGGATTGGGACATCAGCGTGGCCGGTGTGCAGGTCAATCGCTTCTGCGCTTCAGGCCTGGAAGCGGTGAACCTGGGGGCAATGAAGGTGCGTTCCGGCTTCGAAGACCTGGTGGTCGTCGGCGGCGTCGAGTCCATGTCCCGCGTGCCCATGGGCAGCGATGGCGGCGCCTGGGTGCTCGACCCGCAAACCAATATGCACAGCCACTTCACGCCCCAAGGCATTGGCGCGGACCTGATCGCCACCCTGGAAGGCTTCACGCGCCAGGATGTCGACAGCTTTGCCCTACAGTCCCAGCAGAAAGCCGCCAGGGCGCGGGCAGACGGTTCCTTCAACAAGTCGCTGATCGCGGTGCACGACCAGAACGGCATCGTGCTGCTGGACCATGATGAATTTATCCGTGGCGATTCATCCCTTGAGGGCTTGGGCAAGCTCAAGCCCAGCTTCGAAATGATGGGCCAGATGGGCTTCGACGCCACCGCGCTGCGGGTCTACAGCCACGTGGAGCGCATCCACCATGTGCACACACCGGGCAACAGCTCCGGGATCGTGGATGGTGCCGCGCTGATGCTGATCGGCTCCGAGGCCAAAGGCCGCGAGCTGGGCCTGCAACCGCGTGCGCGCATTGTCGCCACGGCGGTGACCAGCACCGACCCGACCATCATGCTCACCGGCCCTGCACCGGCCACTCGCAAGGCGCTGGCCAAGGCCGGCCTGCGGGTTGAAGACATCGACCTGTTCGAAGTCAACGAAGCCTTTGCTTCGGTGGTGCTCAAGTTCATCAAGGACATGGGCATCGACCCCGCACGGGTCAATGTCAACGGCGGCTCCATCGCCATGGGCCATTCCTTGGGCGCCACCGGCTGCGCGATCCTCGGTACCTTGCTCGACGAGCTGGAGGTGCGCCAGCAACGCTACGGCCTGGCCACCTTGTGTGTCGGCGGTGGCATGGGTATCGCCACCATTATCGAACGCCTCTGAGCCTAAGGAGTTTGTCATGACCGATGCCATTCGTTACGAAAAAGGCCAGGACCAGATCGTGGTGCTGACCCTCGACATGCCCGGCCAGAGCGCCAACACCATGAACGCCGCCTACCGTGAAGCCATGGCGGCCACCCTCACGCGCCTGGAAGCGGAAAAGGACGAGATCGCCGGGGTGGTGATCACCTCGGCCAAGAAGACCTTTTTTGCCGGCGGCGACCTCAATGAGCTGATCAAGGTCGACAAAGCCCAGGCCAAGGCGTTCTACGACAGTGTGTTGGTGTTGAAAGCGCAGTTGCGCCGCCTGGAAACCCTCGGCAAACCGGTGGTGGCTGCGATCAATGGCGCGGCCCTGGGCGGTGGGTGGGAGATTTGCCTGGCCTGCCACCACCGGGTCGCGCTGGACGACAAGTCCGTGCAACTGGGTTTGCCGGAAGTGACCCTTGGCCTGTTGCCAGGGGGCGGTGGCGTGGTGCGTATGGTGCGCATGCTCGGCCTGGAAAAAGCCTTGTCGTATCTGCTCGAAGGTAAAAAAGTCCGGCCTGCCCAGGCCCTGCAAGCAGGCTTGATTGACGAGTTGGCGGCGGATCGCGAGGCATTGCTGGCCCAGTCCCGCGCCTGGGTTCTGGCTAATCCCGAAGTCAGGCAACCCTGGGACAACAAGGGCTACGCGATTCCCGGCGGCACGCCGTCCCACCCTAAAGTCGCGCAGATGCTCGCCATTGCACCGTCGATTTTGCGCAGCAAGACCCAGGGCTGCTTCCCCGCGCCGGAGAAAATCCTCTGTGCCGCCGTCGAGGGCGCCCAAGTGGACTTCGACACCGCTCACCTGATCGAAACCCGCTACTTCACCGAGCTGGTGACCGGGCAAGTGGCAAAAAACATGATCGGCACCTTCTGGTTCCAGCTCAACCAAATCAATGCCGGCAGCTCACGCCCCCCGGGCTATGCGCCCTACGTCACGCGTAAGCTCGGTGTGCTCGGCGCCGGGATGATGGGCGCGGGCATCGCCTATGTCAGTGCCTGTGCGGGTATCGAGGTGGTGCTCAAAGACATCACCCTGGCCGCCGCCGAAAAAGGCAAAGCCCATTCAGCTGCATTGCTGGACAAGAAAGTCAGCCGTGGGCAACTGACCGCCGAACAGCGCGAAACCACCCTGGCGCGCATTCATCCTACCCAGGATGACGCCGACCTGGCCGGCTGCGACCTGATCATCGAGGCCGTATTCGAAGACCGCGCACTCAAGGCCAAGGTCTCGGCCGCAGCGCAAAACGTGGTGGGGGCCAATGCTGTGATCGCCTCCAACACCTCCACCTTGCCCATCAGCGGCCTGGCCTCGGCGGTGCCCGATCAAGCCAAGTTCATCGGCCTGCACTTCTTCAGCCCCGTGGACAAGATGCCCCTGGTGGAAATCATCAAAGGTGCGCGCACCAGCGACGAAACCCTGGCCCGAGGGTTTGACTTCGTACTGCACATCAAGAAAACCCCGATTGTGGTCAACGACAGTCGCGGCTTTTTCACCTCGCGGGTATTCGGCACCTTTACCAACGAAGGCATCGCCATGCTCGGCGAAGGTGTGGCTGCGCCGATGATCGAGACCGAAGCGCGCAAGGCCGGGATGCCAGTGGGGCCGTTGGCGGTGTCCGATGAAGTGTCCCTCAGCCTGATGAGCCATATCCGACAGCAAACGGCCAAGGACCTGCAGGCCGAAGGCAAGGCCATGCCGAACCACCCGGCGACGGCGGTGATTGATCTGTTGGTGAACGAATACAAGCGCACGGGCAAGGCGGCGGGCGGTGGTTTTTACGACTATCCCGCTGGCGGCCAGAAGCACCTGTGGCCTGAGCTGAAAACCCGGTTCGAACAGCCTGGCAAGCAAATCTCAGCCCAGGATGTACGTGACCGCTTGCTATTTATCCAAGCCATCGAAACCGTGCGCTGCGTGGAGGAGGGCGTGTTGATGTCCACGGCGGACGCCAACGTTGGTTCAATCTTCGGCATCGGCTTTGCTGCATGGAGTGGCGGCGCGTTGCAGTTTATCAACCAGTACGGGCTGAACGACTTCATCGCCCGCGCCCGCTACCTCGCCGAGGAGTACGGGGAGCGCTTCTCGCCACCGGCGTTATTACTGGAAAAAGCCGCAAAAGGCGCACTGTTTTAAACGCTTCACTGTAGGAGCGAGCTTGCTCGCGAAGAACGTACAGGCAACGCTTTTTATCCAGGATACCTGCGTTATCGTTGACGTTTTTCGCGAGCAAGCTCGCTCCTACAGTGTGTGTGGGCGCCCATTGAGGGCTTGCTTTGGGGGGGTATTTCAGGGCAGGCTCTGGGGTGTGCAATATTCCCATCGCCGTGTCAGGTATTTTTTATGTCGCTACGCGTCTGCATCCTGGAAACCGATATTCTGCGTCCCGCTTTGATCGATGAGTACCAAGGCTATGGGCAGATGTTCAAGCGTCTGTTCGCCAAGCAACCGATTGCCGCCGAGTTTGTCGTCTACAACGTGGTGCAGGGCGAATACCCGCCGGATGACGAAGTGTTTGACGCGTACCTGATCACCGGTAGCAAGGCCGATTCGTTCGGGACCGACCCTTGGATCCAGACCCTCAAGACCTACCTGCTCACGCGCTATGAGCGTGGCAACAAGCTGCTGGGCGTGTGCTTCGGCCATCAATTGCTCGCGTTGCTGCTGGGCGGCAAGGCCGAGCGTGCCAGCCAGGGCTGGGGCATGGGCACCCACGACTACAAGCTGGACGCCAAGGCCCCGTGGATGAGCCCAGAGGTGCCTGAACTGAGGATGTTGATCAGCCACCAGGACCAAGTCACTACATTGCCGGACAATGCCACGGTCATCGCCTCCAGCGAATTCTGCCCGTTTGCCGCGTACCACATCGGCGACCAGGTGCTGTGCTTCCAGGGCCATCCGGAGTTTGTTCACGACTATTCCCGCGAGTTGCTGGAAATCCTTCAGACAACCCTGGGTGAAAAGGTCTACAGCAACGGCGTGGCCAGCCTGGAACGCGACCACCACGGCGTCACCGTGGCGGAATGGATGATGCGCTTCGTTGCGCATCAGCCTGAAGCCAAGGCTTAAAGCCAGCCCGAACGCTTGAAGCTGGCCCATAACCCGGTACAGCCCAGGGTAATAAACCCGAGCACCGCAAAATAGCCGTAGTGCCATTGCAGCTCGGGCATGTTCTGGAAGTTCATCCCATAAATCCCCGCCACCGCCGTGGGGAACGCCAGGATCGCCGCCCACGCGGCGAACTTGCGCTGCACCACGCTCTGGCGCGAGGCCTCCAGCAGCACACCGATCTCGATGGTCTGGCTGGCTATATCGCGCAAGGTGGTGAGGTCTTCCATCTGCCGCGTAACGTGGATTTGCACGTCACGAAAATACGGGCGCATGTTCTTGTCGATAAACGGGAAGCTGAGCTTCTGCAACTCCTGGCTGATCTCGACCATGGGTGCCACATGCCGCTTGAGCCGCAACACATCGCGGCGCAGGCCGTGGAGGTGCTGGATATCACGCTCGTTGAGTGAACTGCACAGCACGTTACGTTCCAGCTCATCGATCTCGGCGTGGATCGCCTCGCTCACCGGCTGATAGTTTTCGGTGACAAAATCCAGCAGCGCATAGAGTACGAAATCTTCCCCATGCTCCAGCAACAACGGGCGCGCCTCACAACGCTGGCGCACAAAACCGTAGGACGCCGAGTGGCCGTTGCGTGCGGTGATGATGTAGCCGTTGCCGGCAAAGATATGGGTTTCGATAAACTCCAGCTTGCCGTTCTCGCGCACCGGGGAGTAGGTGACGATAAACAGCGCGTCGCCGAAGGTTTCCAGCTTCGGGCGGCTGTGTTTTTCCATGGCATCTTCGATCGCCAGCTCGTGCAGGTTGAACTGGCGTTGCAGGTTGTTCAATTCCTGGGCACTGGGCTCTTCCAGGCCGATCCACACAAAGTGCCCAGGTTTGGCGGCCCAGGCCGCGCCTTCATCGAGGGTGATATCCGAGACTTTCTTACCGGCGCTGTAAACGGCAGCCGCAACAACTCTACCCATGGTGCTGATCACTTCTTATCAAGAGGACAGGTGTTGGGCAGCTTAGCCTGAATGGCGTTCCGTTGTTGCTCACCGACATTGCCCACTTCCGTGTCACTGATCGTTCCCACGCTCTGCGTGGGAATGCCGCCCGTGACGCTCCGCGTCACCCTAAGCGGGCGCCTACGCGCGTTGCAGTTCGCGATCCATCTGTGCAATGCACTCAGCCATCTGCGTCTGACACGTCAGCAGCAACTGAGGGATGTCATCCACCGTCAAGCCACAGGTAGGAATCGGCGGCAACGAGCGTATCAGAACCTCACCGCTGTTCCAGCGATTGAGCTTCATCTGCGTTACGTAATTGCTGACACACACCTGCACGATAGGCACACCGGCCGCAATCGCCATATGGAATGCACCTTTCTTGAACGGCAACAACCCTTTGCCCAGGTTGCGCGTGCCCTCCGGGAACACCCAGATCGACGTGTCCTTATGCTGCAAGGTATGCGTGGTGGTCAGCATCGCACGCCGCGCCTTGTGAGCATTGCCACGGTCGATCAGCACATTGCCCGCCAGCCAGAACAGCTGGCCGAACAGCGGTACCCATTTCAGGCTTTTCTTGGCGATGCAGACCGTGCGGTGCGGCACTACATTGCCGAGCACAAACAGATCGTAGTTGGACTGATGGTTGGCGATCACCACGCAGGTACCGGGCTTGTTGCGCAGCGAGTCGACGTCGGCCTTCACGTTCAAGCCCAGGATCCGCATGGCCGGCAACGCATAGAGGCGAGCGCAGAGACGGCTGTTGTCCGGATTGAACGGCCGGCACACACCGACCAGCACACCCAGCACGCCGGCGATCATAAAATGCAGGCCCATCAACAACATACGCAACAGAAAAAGCATCGACACGGCCCATCGGGACAAAAGGTGGCGCAGTGTACGGATGTGCACTGTATTCGGCAATTGCCCCTACAGACGTAGGAGATAGCCGATGTTTAAGCGCATGTTTCCACATGGGCCGATAACGGCTAACTAGAGCGGCTACGGACGTTTCACATTTATAGGTAAGAAAAAGCCCGACTCAAGGTCGGGCTCAGGCGCAGCTGGTGTAGGACTTAACTCAGGCTATGGCCCTGATCCTGGATGATTGCATCGTCCAGGGCTTCGAGCAGTGCGCGGCGCACTTTCAACTTGGTGTGCTTGTGCGCGTTCATATTGATCTTCTTCAACTGCCGTGCTGCTTCCAGTGCGGCGGCGTGCAGTTCTTCGGGTGCCACCACCTTGTCGAGGAAACCGGCGTGCAGGGCGCCTTGTGGATCAAACATCTCGGCATTGATCACCGAACGCTGAAACGCCGACTTACGCAGGCGATCGCGCGCCAACTCGATACCGGCGTGGTGCATGGTCATGCCAATCGCCACTTCATTGAGGCCAATGCTGAACGGGCCTTCGACGCCAATCCGATAATCGGCCGACAACAACAGGAACGCACCCTTGGCCACCGCATGCCCAGGGCAGGCCACGATCACCGGGAACGGATGCGCCAACATCCGCCGCGCCAGGGTCGAGCCTGAGGTCACCAGGCTGATTGCCTCTTTAGGGCCGGCGGTCATCACCTTCAAATCATAACCGCCCGACAAAATCCCCGGCGTGCCCGTGATGATCACCACCGCCCGATCCTTCTCGGCCTGATCCAGCGCCGCATTAAACTCACTGACCACCGCCGGAGAAATGGCATTCACCTTGCCGTTGCTCAGGGTCAGGGTCGCGATACCGTCTTCGAAGTGGTAGGCAATCAACTCACTCATGACGCGGTTCCTTGTAGGGCTTGTTATAGAGATAGATGCACAGACGTTACTCACCACGCCCGCGCGGGTAAAGCGCCGTGACTGACTACCCAGTCAGGCTTTTGCCTCATCCCCAAGGGTAGACCCCCCGCAGCAGGGCGCAGCAAGCATTCCAGACGCGTGCCGCCACTGCCTGAGAATGGCACAATCACCACCCCTTACCGGGCGGTGAACGGCATAACGGTCTAACCGCATGAAAATTCTGAAAAAAACCTTTGCCATCAGAAAGGCTTTCGACTACATTAGCGCGCCTCGACAGACTGAACTGGTTTGACGAGATACGGTGAAGTGTCCGAGTGGCTTAAGGAGCACGCCTGGAAAGTGTGTATACAAGAAATTGTATCGAGAGTTCGAATCTCTCCTTCACCGCCACATTAAGTAAACACAAACCCCTGGTTTTCATAGAGAAAGCCGGGGGTTTGTGGTTTTTGGTGCCTGAAATACGGTTATATGGGACAGATGGGTGTTTTACTCGTCTTCGAACGGGGCCGTACAGCGTTGGCCGTCCTGCCCCCAATCGACATGCAGAAGTCGTCAATGAGAGACGGTACCGTACAGGGGTGGCCTTTCATGCGGAGGAGCGATTTCTGGGTTTTGAAAAATAACTTTAGATTTCGGAAGTGGTGGTGCATTCATCCGCTGCATAAAAAGCTCAATGAAAATAATACTTTGACGAAAAGCTTAGATTGAGTGCGAAACTCGTGTTGAATTTTAGTGACGTCTATCGGACACTCATCTCAGTATCATTTTGATGCTTCAAACAAGGAAGAATATACATGAAATCACGTTCGCGGAGCATGTTGGGTAAGTCCATATCCGCTATGCTTTCAGCTATGGAGGTTTATAATAAGCCGGACTTCAAGTATAGAGAGGAAAGTTTTTCAGTGTTGTGCATAAATGCTTGGGAGCTTTTGTTTAAAGCAAAGGTACTTAGCCTCTCTAGTAATAAAGTAGCATCGCTCTATGCAATGGAGTATAGAACTCTCAAGAGTGGTGAAAAGTCAAAGCTGCCTAGGCCGAAAACAAATCGAGCCGGAAATCCAATGTCCGTTAGTATGTTTGAAGCGATTCGAATAATAACCGAGGACTACGGGAGTGAGGTAGAAAAGGCTGTTATTGATAATGTTACTGCACTAACAGAAATTAGAGATAATGCGATTCACTTCATCAATGATGACGTCCTGCTCAGCATTAAAATACAGGAGCTCGGTGCCGCTTCATTACAGAACTATGCAAATATCGTAAAAAGCTGGCATGGAGATATCCTTGCTAAATATAATTTTTATCTAATGCCTATTTCATTTTTTAGAGGGTTTGACGAGGCGCCAGGTGTAATGCTTAATCCAAAAGAAAAGAAAGTTTTGGATTATATTAACCAGTTTGAAAGGATGTATGATGAGGAAGATGTCGGTTCTTATAATCTCACATTGAGGATCGACATAAAATTACAGAAGGTTAAAAGCGACTCCGCTTTGCCAATTCAGTACTCTGCGGATAGTAATGCAACAAAAATAATAATCACGGAGCTAGATATATCTGAGAAGTACCCGTGGGACTATAAGAATCTTACCACCCGGCTTACCCGCCGGTTCAAAAATTTCAAACAAAACTCAAATTATCACATCATCCGTAAAGCATTGGAGGCGGAAGAGAGATTTGCACATAAGCGGTATCTTACTCCTGGTAGCACTACCGGAATACCTAAGGTTTTTTACAATCCAAATATTCTTAAAGAGTTCGATGCGCATTATGAAAAGCATTGATTTGTGACTTTAATTTACACACCGGTCTAGGCCGAGGCACGACTGATGTAAAAGCTAGAGCTATGCTTTTTAGGTACGTTTTTAATTTGCAAGCAGCTCTGTTGTTGTCTAGAAGGTATTACGGCTATAAACGGGTTTGTAATGGTTTTGAGTGTCTTTCTAATATAAGGAGTGAACTGGGCATGGGGTTTAAACGAAATGAGCTTTGTTGGTGTGGGTCAGGTTTGAAATACAAGAAATGCCACCTTGATCGAGGAAGCGAAACTCCAGTAAGTGTTGCAGACGCACATAGGACTATTAAGAAAATCAATACGTCTAAAACCTGCAGTGCCCCATCAGTGTGGCATCCTAACTGCACTGTGAAAATTATTAACGCCCATACCGTTTCAAAAAGTTCATCGTTGAAAGAGATTTCTGTAGAAGGGCATGTTTTAGCTTTTCTTGGTAATGTCCAATCTATCACTAAAACTAATAAGCTGGCTCCTGCGCGCGTCGGGATTAATAGAGCGTCAACATTTTCTGGATTCTGCTCTCATCACGACAAGGTACTATTTTCCCCTGTCGAAGACTGCCCTTTTTACATTAACAAACAACACTGTTTTCTAGTCGCTTTCAGGGCCGTATCAAGAGAACTTTATGTCAAGGGCGACGTTTCAGAGATTTTTCAGGACCTTAAAGGCTTTGATAAAGGGCAGTCGCTTATGCAACAATTAATGCTTCAGCGTGCCGCAAATGAAATGATAAGTAATAATAATCTTTCAAAGAGCGATTTGGCTTATATAAAAGAAAAGCTGGATGACATGCTTGTCGGGGAGGATTATTCTGAGCTAAAGCATGTTGTCTTTGAGTTAGCACACCCGCCGCACATAATGGGTAGCTCTATCGTAGCACCTATATACGGATTCGATGGGGAGCCAGTGCAATTTATCTCGCATAATAAAGGTAGCGTGCCTGACTATGTGATTATTAATTCCTTTTCTGATGCAGGGAAGGGGTACATAGTTTTCTCTTGGCTTCCGGAACATTCAACTACTGGTTTGAAACTCGTCGGGCAATTTAGAAATGCAAATCTATCGTCAGATAATCTTGCTGTCTTTATGCTCCAGTTACTTGAAAATATATACTTGCATCCCGCTTGGTGGGCTGGTTTAGATGGCAGCATGCAAGAATATATTTGCGATATATTTTCTGAGGGCCTTACGTGCGATATGGCTGCTCGTTCGTTGATCAACGTACGGAGCTTAGGCATGCCTAGCATCGTAAATATTGATACAACACTAATGCTATAGCCTGATCTACGTTTAATTCAGGAAAATTGATTGTTGAGGAGTTGTTGTTCGTACGGGCTGCTCGGAAACTTCGGCGTTCGCTCGCCGCTGCAGCTGCCGGTGGAACTGTTCGACGACTACCAGGGCAACCAAAGCGCGATGATTGCAGCCCTCCCCGGGTTGCGACCAGGTGCAACGATCAATCACGGCGAGCGCATCACCAGTGTCGCGCTCATCGACAACCAGATGGCCATCCGATGGACGACGCAATCCGCCGCAGCGTAGAACGACAATTCCCCGAACTCACTGGTGGTTATCACCTGCCACGCTTTGCCCAGGTTGTCGCCGTGGCCGACGCGCCCGCCGGCGCCGGGATCTGCGACGACTTCCGCCCCCGCTACGCGGTCGACATCGAGGTCATGGGGCCGGCCGGCGAGCCAGACACCATGCTGGCGTGCCTTTGCCGCTGCCCACCGGTGGCGAGGAAATGGGCATTTACGCATTCCCCGAGGAAGGCACCCAGGTTGTGGTGTGTTTCGCCTATGGCCTGCCGCACAAGCCCTATATCCAAACGATTCTGCCCCACGGCTTGAGCATGCCGAGCGTCCCGAAGGGTGACCAGGTGTGGCAGCATAGCGAAGCCTGTCAGCAGCGTGTCGACGCCGACGGCAACTGGCTGCGTCAAACCGACGGTAAGATCCTGGACAAGGCGATCGAGCGGGAAGTGGAGGCGATGGGAAACACCGAGCGGTTCCAGAGCCACACCAGGACTGTGGACGATCATTCAACCGAATCGGTGGGGGGCATCAAGACGCTTGAAGCCCTGGGTGCGCTCAAGCTGCTGTCGGGAGGATCTGTCAGCCTGGCGGCGGTGGATGATCTGCACCAGGCGACCGGGCGGGATCTGAACCTGGTGGTGGGGCAGAAGTACAACGCCACGGTAGGTGGCGACATGGAGGAAAGGATTCAGGGGCTGCGCAAGAGCGTGGCGGGGGCTGGTCAGTGGTTGCTGGCTCCCCAAAACTGGATCGGGTCGGAGAGCGTAAACCTATTTCAGGTGGTGTGTGATTTGATCGACCTAGTGCAGGAGATGAATGTGCAACTGGCGGGGCATACACATATACCAGGGCCAACCCCAAGCCCTAAGGACATGGCCGCATTTTCTGAGAGAGCAGCAAAAGCTGATCTGTAGGCTATACAGTTAAAATCTATTATCTTCTAGGGATTCAATTCAAAAAAACCCGCCGTCGGCGGGTTTTTTCTTAGGGGTAAATTGCTAGTTCAGCTGACCTTGGCCGTCTTTGATATAACAAAACGACTGGGGCGCCATTCCGCTAGGAATAAGGGACTTTAAACTTATTGGTGTTTCATATCTTCTTACCTGACCGACTTTTATCGCGTGAGCCAGTTTTCTGCCATCAAAGTATTCATTGAAGAACTTCTTTGTTATGCCTGAGAATTTCGATGTTAAAGACCAAATCTCTTTAGGCTCGTCAGACAGAACTTCGTCGAAATCAAATTCGCCAATTATTTTTCCAATAGGCATAGTCGCGTAAATTACGACGGTTCTGACCTCAGGGTTCTTGAAGACGGATTTTCTAAACTCGAATCGTTTTTCGCCGAGTAAGATTTTTTCCGCATATTCAGGCTTAATTGATAATAATACTTTCATCCATCTGGCCCGCCTGTGCGATTAAATTAAACTGGTCTCGCGTTAGTCGCATAAATCCCCAGTAAGCGGCAGGATTCATACCGAATTGCTCGATCATCTCGCCACGTGTCACGCGGCGTTTAAAGGCGGCATTATACGTAAAGCGGAAGACGTGGGGGTAGTTTTTCCGTTGCCAAAACTGGTCAAGTTCAGCGTCGCTGAACACACTGTACGGCTGGCAATAGCTCATGAATTCATCCCGTGAAGCGAATGAGCGAATCGACCGGTACTCCTCAACGACACCTACAGACGTCGCCACTGAGCGGTAATGAGCGGGCCCTTGGTGATCCGTCGTTCGGTAAATAACAAGGATATCACCAGGTTTCAATTTTTCCAGACCGTCCATCGCCGCGAGGTAGACTTTATGAACGCTATTTGCGTGCGAGATGTCTTCGATGATATCTGCGTTCTCATTCTTGAGAATAGAGTCTGGCAACAGGCGAGTGTGCCATTGCGGATTTAGAGACAGCAGATAAATATTTCGATTCGCCATGTCCATAAGGGGGTACGACCTCACCAGAGTGTTCTGTAACACGTTCAGATCTTTGATAAGTACGAGTTCGGTGCCATTCTGTGTATGTTTCTCGGCAACTTGGATGAAGCCATACTTTGTGAATAGTGCTATTAAAACTTCATGCGCTGGGAATACGGTAACGTATATTTCGCTAACTTTATTGTGTAGTGCGTGATCGAATATCTTCTTGATGAAACGTTCTCCGAGCTTGGTTCCGCGAGCATTGATTTTCATCGTGCCGACTTTCAAGCGTTTTTTATTAGGAAGCTGTGGAACTACATCGTCTACAGATCCCTCTTCTGTCTTTAGGTATAGAAAGCCATTGACCTTATCGTTCTCATCCTCAAAGACATAAGCTTGATCCTCGGCTTTCTTAGCGAACCATGTCGTAAACTCTTTATAATCATTGATTAACGAGGAGAAGAAAGGATCTTGGATGTTAACGTGCTTAAATTTTTTTTGTACGAGTTCCATTGTCTGAGCCCAGAGTCAGTTGGTTGTAAATGCTTTATGCAAGTGTGTATTGAATTCTTGTTCGGAAGGGTTTTTTAATATGATTAAAGGAATATCGAATAACTTGCTAATGTAATGTGCTCTTGATTTTTCTTCTTGTAAAAAATTCTCTATATTGCCAGAAAAAGCGTTCGAGTCTCGAGATATAAGACGCTGTCGTATTGTTTCAGCTTCCGATTCTATTAGGCATATTAGTGATAGGTTTAAATCTTTGAAAGTGTGCTCGTGCACCGCTGCCAGAGTATTATCATGTTTTTTAAGAATGAAGTGGCCATCTAGTAAGAGGCGTCTAGAGTTCTCTGTTATTCGCTTAACAGCTACCGTTAAGGCAATCTGGTTTGAATCGATATCAGATACAAGCTTATCGGATTCCCAGTTTGATGTTTTGAGTTCGCTTTTTATGAGCGCGCTGGCGCTTGCATGCTGGATGCCTGAGACCGTCGCGAATCGTTCGCAAAGATATGTTTTGCCTACGCCGTGTACACCTGCCACAAAAACTACCATGTCTGATTTCCATATCTATGCGGTCCTGTTAGTACGCCAGTCAATCGTCTTGATGTCAATTAGACATCGGGCGAGGGTGAGACAAAATATTTTCTGCGAAATTAAAACGCGTAAAAAAGCGCTTATCCCCCTCCCGCCGACGGGGTTTGCGTCCTTTTTTTGTGCAAACACAGATGTAGTGCAAACGAACCGGCAGCCCAGGCGGGCCGGGACGCTCTACGGGCGACCGGCAGTTTCACGGATTGCAAAGATTTGAAGAGAAGTGCAGGGCGGTCGCACAGCGACGTAGCAGGCGATCATGAACGGGGCAGGGTTGGAGGCCCCGGGTTCATTGGTCGAAAGAGAAGAAAACATAGGAATACGGGCATTTTCCGAAACGAGATAGATCTTTTTTCTTACCGTGTGTAGCGGACTTCGAAGAGGCGGAAAGCTGCCATACGCCACGAAACGTGTGGGCCTCGTCGAGATTGGAGCATTTCACAATTTGTCTCGCATCCTTAGCTGGCTCCTGACCTTTTCGGGCGTGCCAAGCCTTGCTTGATATGCCCCGCGTTCTCACCGATTGCCTCTAAGGTCCCACGCACGTTTTCAGCTACCTCTGCTGAGCCTTGTTGTTCCAGGCGTAGGGTGATCTCCATCACAGCTGCTTCAAGTGCCAACTGATTCTCATACATCCTTTCAAGCACATCTGAGAGCGAATATTCATGCGCCATATCAAGGTTCCTATAGTGAACTCTCAGACTAGCCTCAAGCTGCAGGATTCGCCTCACAGTCGGCTATTTTGGAACCAGGGTTGGGAAAAAGGTAATTTTGGTTAGGTAAGGCGCTAAAGCCGCTGCAGCCCAGGTAGTCCGTGGGTTTGAGGTATTACCTTGAGGGGTAATATTTGGTAATGGAAAAGGTAATATTCGCCCAAGTGCCCGGTTTTGCTGGGGATTGAGCTTGTCAGGAATTACCCGAGGAAAAGGTAATGACCTAACCTATAAATTACTAAATTATTACCTTTCTAAATATCTATAAACTTATTGAAATTAAAAGGGTTTTATCTTATTTATCCACCGTATTACCAATATTACCTTTTTCCCATGCCTCAACATAAACCGGTCGGCTTGCCGTTTTTTACCCCCTCTCAACCCGCGCGCACTAACTTGGTCCAAAAGCCATGGGGCTGCCATGGGACTGAGAATGCCTTTTTTTGGAGAGGGAGCATCGCTGCAGCCCTCGTAAACCGGATGCTTGCATAATGAAAGTTACTTTGCGGGTAGTTTCGAATCTCTCCTTCACCGCCACATTAAGTAAACACAAACCCCTGGTTTTCATAGAGAAAGCCGGGGGTTTGTGGTTTCAGGCCTGGTCAAAAGGGCTGCGCCTCTGTTCGGCCCATTCAATCAAAGCCTGCATCGACGGTCCTAACGCGTATCCATCCTCGGTCAACTCATACTCAACTTTCGGTGGTACCTGCGGGTAAACCGTGCGGCGAACAATTGCGTCTTTTTCGAGCTGCTTAAGCTGCTGGATAAGCATTTTCTGGTTGATGCCCTCTATGAGTTTTTCAAGATCAGAAAAACGCAGAGGGCCTTTGGCTGCGAACAGCTGGCAAAGGATGATGATCTTCCATTTTCCCTCCAAGACGCGGAGGGTCTCCAGGGTTGCTTCAGCCCATTTCACTCGGTTTTTTGGGTCGGCACAGTCCCATTCTCGTTCACTGGTCATAGTTTGGTTCGTTACTTACCTTTTGGTGTGTACTTATCATTATCTCACTATTCTCCTAAGGTAGGCGCCTACCCGGAACCTATACGAGCGAGAACTCATGAAAATTGGCGTGATTGGGACAGGAAACATTGGCGCAACCCTTGCCCGGAAGATGATTGCCGCAGGCCATGAAGTGCAGGTGGCTAACTCCAAAGGCATTGAGGGGGTTCGTGCATTCGCCAACGAGATTGGGGCGGTACCTGCAGATATTTCGGGCGTTGTTCGAGACGCCGAAGTGATATTTTTATCTATCCCTTTCCCAGCAGTGGCTGATCTGCCTGCTGACTTGTTCGCATCTGTTCCATTGGACGTCCCTGTCGTGGATACCGGCAATTACTACCCAGGCTTGAGGGATCAGAAAATTGCGGAAATAGAGGAAGGCATGGCCGAAAGCATTTGGGTTTCGAAACAGATTGGAAGGCCGGTGATTAAGGCGTTCAACAATTTGTTAGCCTATTCGCTCGCTGAACTCGGCCAGCCCGAGGGCACGCCCGGACGATTGGCGGCGGCAGTCGCTGGGGACGATCAGGTCGGTGTGCAGACAGTCATGGAACTGGTGAGCGAATCAGGTTTTGATCCAGTCAATGCGGGTTCACTTGAGCAGTCGTGGCGGCAACAACCTGCAACCCCTGCGTACTGCTGCGACTACACCGCCGTTGATATGCGCCGGGCCCTCGATGCGGCAGTTAAAGGTGAGGCGCCAAAAACTCGGGATCGCATGATAGAGCATTTCGCGAAGCTGGGACCTAACCCTAGTCACTCGGATATCGTTGCGATGAATCGTCAACTGAGCCCGATATCGCACTCGTAACAGAAGTTCGAGGCACAGATTTATTTGATTTTCGTTTCACCACGTTCACAGCAAACAAAACCCCAGGTTTCGAAAGAAACCTGGGGTTTTGTAATTTTTGAGTTTGAAAGCTGCTGTTCTTAGATCATGCGCACGGCGCGTCCATCCGTCGCCCGATGACATCGAGCAAATCGCACCCGTCCCGCAGAGGGATTGAGCAGAGCAGTGCAAAATCACTCAGCACCACCGCATCACTACTGATTTCACTACGTAGGGCGAGGTTTTCAAGCACTTGAGTGACGGCACGAAGCCGATAAGTCGCAGCATCGAGGAGTATTTCCAGTGGCGCGGTGGTGTCGACAAAAAGGGCAGGGGTGGCGGCGTCGTTGCTGGTGAGGGCCATGTATTGGTTCATGTGTGAAACTCCGGTTGTCAAAGGAGAGCAACCACACATTTGTCGCCAAACAAAAGGGTGGTAGCTGTACGCAGGTTGGCGAACCGGGACAATCGGAAAAACCGGCAGACCCGAAGGTCTCCCGCGCACAGCTACCGTCGAGCAGCTTATTGCGCGCAGAGGCATCCCGCAAATCCCGAGAGGCATCTGTCGATTTATCATCGGGTCGCCAAACCCGTTCGCTATGTGAGCGACCGTCAGACTATAGGTGTGGCGATTTTAAAACGGCAGCCCATCGCTTCTGAGTAATGTGTAGGACGTTGCCCAAAGCCACCAACACCCTATCCCTAAGCCCGCCCTCAATGCCTATGCCGATGATGCACATCCGGAACATGCGCATGGCTATGCCTCATCGCCCCATGTAAATGCACATGGCTATGAGGCACCTTCGAATCCCATTCGAACCTATGCTCATGCTGATGATGTTCATCATGCACATGCACATGCACATGCACATGCACATGCTCATGCTCATGGGCATGGCGCTCCGTCAGACGGAAAAAGGGGACGGATTTATTTACGTTATGGCCCGTACAGCGTTGTGTTTTATCGCTAACTTCGCCGACGGGAACCCTCATGTATTTCCGGCTAAGAGTTGCTATCGAAAGTCCGGAAACAACAAAGGTGAAACCCGCGCCCAGAATCGACCAAAGCAGTCAAAAGCCAGATCGCCGAGTTGTTGTGTGTGGCGTATGTTGACGCCGTCGGCAATGGGGCGGGTGAGTTTAAAGGATAGGCGTTTTTCGGCACGGCCCGCGCGGCTACCGATAGACTGGATGCCTCAATTTTTCAGGATGCAATACTCATGTTCAAAGCTGCCCTCGCTTCCTTGCTGTTGACCTGCACTTTTTGCGCTCACGCCGGTACGACGGTCGATGTGTCGAAGATTTACGGCAAAATCCAGTTCGTGGACAGCTATCCCGACTACAAGGTGAAGGTGGTGAATCAATTCCCCGACCTCAAAGTAAAGAAGGTGGATTCCTGGCCGGACTCTGTCGGGAAATGGCAAACCGTCGATAGCTATCCTGATTACAAGATCCAGATTGTCGATTCCTATCCGGACTTCACTATTGAGTATGTAGAGAGCTGGCCTGGAGTCAATTGATCGCGCTAAACCGTTGCAGGTGGTCTGAGGCGGCTTGTGGGGCGGGCTGGTGATCGGCCAGGGCAGGGCTCTGTAAAACCGTAGTCCTTCTTCTGACTCTCTCTGTTGATCTGGCCCAAGCTGTTAAGCAAATCGGGTATCTTTGCCGCCTCAGCCGCCAGCCTGCCTCAGGTGCAGCGCATGATCGTTTGTTTAGGGAAGAATGGAATGACACTCAGGGTGTTGGTAGTCGGTGGCTACGGCAATTTCGGCAGCATCGTTTGCCGGCATCTGGTGGTGGCGCCGGGCATTGAACTGGTGATCTCGGGTCGCGATCCACATAAGCTGCAGCGCAAGGTGGATGAGCTGAAAAGCCAGTCGAACACCGCTTGCGAGGGTTGGTGTGGCGATGCCATGGGCGCCGGGTTCGCCTCCGTTTTGCGTTCGATGAACATCAAGTGGGTGATCCACACCGGCGGCCCGTTCCAGGGGCAGTCCTATGCTGTCGCCCAGAGTTGCATCGACGCTGGCGTGAACTACTGCGACTTGTCCGACTGCCGCACCTTCGTCAACGGCGTGAGCGTGCTGGATGCACAAGCACGGCAGGCAGGCGTGGCGATCCTTAGCGGGTGCAGCTCCGTGCCGACGCTGTCGTGCGCCATCATCGATCAGTATCGCTATCGCTTCACCCGTATCGACTCGATCGAGCACGGTATTTCCTCCTCGGCCAAGATGCCGGGCCTGTCCACCGTCGAAGGTGTGCTGGCTTACGCGGGCAAACCCATCAAGCAGCTCAGGCATGGCCAGGTGCATGAAGTGCTGGGCTGGCAGGACCTGACGCTGCGCAAAATGCCTGGGCTTGGCACGCGGGTGTTGGCGAATGTGGACGTGCCCGACATGGACATATTTGCTGGCCGCTATGGTGCCCACACCCTGAGCTTCAAGGCTGGTGCGGGGCTCAAGCTTGGCGGTGTCGCCAACTATCTGCTGGCCCAGGCGCTGCGGTGGGGCGTCGTGCGTGACCCTCTTGCCTGGGCTGCGCGGCTGCATCGGCTGGGTACTTGGTTCGAGCGCTTTGGCGATGGCAAAAGCGCGATGTACATCGACGTGAACGGCCTCGGTGCAGAAGGGCAACCGCTGTCCCTGGCGGTGCAACTGACGGCGCTGAATGACAAAGGCCCGGAAATTCCCAGCTGTGCCGCCGTTGCTCTGGCCCTCAAAGTCGCCCAAGGCTATGGGCCTGAACCTGGTGCGCGGCCGTGCGTTGGCGAAATCACCGTCGACGAAT
This sequence comes from Pseudomonas sp. FDAARGOS_380, assembly GCF_002591235.1. Lineage (NCBI taxonomy): Bacteria > Pseudomonadati > Pseudomonadota > Gammaproteobacteria > Pseudomonadales > Pseudomonadaceae > Pseudomonas > Pseudomonas sp. FDAARGOS_380. The sequence goes on from NZ_CP023969.1 coordinate 3,645,197, forward strand.
ACATGGCCGCCATCAACGACCCGGCGAACCTTAGCCTGGCCGTGCATTTCTCTGACGGGCAGGGCTGACCATGCTCTATCTGAGCCTGAAATACATCCACATCATCGCGGCGATTTTCCTGTTTGGCTTCGGCATGGGCTCGTATCTGTATCTGATCGCCGCGAGCCGTACGGCCAACCCGCAAGTGATTGCCCATGTGGCGCGGATGGTGGTGCGGTTCGATACCTGGATCACTACGCCGGCGGGGGTCATTCAGATCCTTACCGGCTTTGTGTTGATCAAGTTTGCCGGACTTGGGTTGACCACCGAATGGGTGCTGACTTCGCTGATCATCTTCCTGTGTGTGGGGGCTCTTTGGCTGCCGGTGCTGGTGCTGCAGAAGCGTTTGCAGCAAATGGCGCTCAGCGCGGTTGAGACGGGCAGGGCGCTTGGTGATGGATACCACGGCGTCTATAGGCAATGGTTCTGGATGGGTATTTTGGGTTTCTCTGGGATGTTTGTGATCGTGCTGATCATGGTGACGAAGATGACGCCATGGCAGTTGATTGGGCTGTTGCTGGATGGCTGACATCAGCGCTGGCCGTTGCACTTGAGGCACTCGGGCTGAAATAAATGCCGTTCAGGGCTTGGTATTCCAAGCCACCGCACACAACGCCAACCCCGCCACATTCAGCGACACAGGATTAAACGCTTCCCTGAGTATCGACGGACTGAACACCGCCACATCCACCAGCAGCCCCGCCAGCGCAGTCGCAGCCACTACAAGCGGCCAGACACTGCGTGGCGAAAGCAGTATCCATATCGCCAGGGCAATTTCCCCAACCCCCGCCAGCGTGGCGAACAACTGCACCTGCTCGATCCCGTGCGCCTGGATCATTGCACGCTCACCCTGGCTTAGCCACAACAGCTTCGGCACCAGCCCATGGTAGGCAAACATGAAAGCCAGGCCGCCCCGGGCGATCCAGTTGATGCGCATCAGGGGATTCATGGCTGATCCTTTAAAAAGCGCTGTTCATGATCCGCGTTCGGCAACAGACAGGTATCGTATTTTCCGAACAGCCAATAGCGATTGCGCGCGATGCGGTCGTAAGCCCAATCCCGAAGAAAGCGCGGGATGCCGCGCAGGAGCAGCAATGGGCGCCAGCGGGCAGGCAGTTGCGCAATGATTTCCAACACCGCCTCCGAACGCTCCCAACAGTGCCGATCGCGGATCACTGCGAGGGTGTCGAACTGCTCCAGCGGCAACCCCGCCCACGCCAGCAGCGCCTGGCCCTCGGGTGACTGCACGGCGGCTAATCGCAAGCGCCGTTGGTGGTCGTGGCGGATCAGAAACCTTGCCCAACCGTTACACAGCTTGCACACCCCGTCGAACAACACCACGGTTTCACCGGGCTTGAGGAATGGCGCGGGGGTAGGGCGGGTGTCGGAGGCAGGCATGTGTAGGTCCAGTCTGGCCGGGTTAGCCTGGATCATACCTGCCTTCGCCTGCACTGTAGTGTTTGGGGTTAGCTACCCCCAATGGGCTTCAGGGGGCGCGCCGATGATTCGAAGGCAGATCTGTCACCGCTTCAAGGCGACTCTTCGGTACTCAGAAACGGTCCGACTGAGCCAAATGGGTAACTGTTCATGCCAATACGCAAAGGCGCTATCGGGCTAGCTGCAGCGCCGATCAGCAGGACGTTGTCGATAACAATGGTCTCTCCCGGTGCCCGATTATCTGCGGCGACGATGAGGTAATAAGTACCGCTGTTTTTCACTGTACCGGTCAAGGCTTGGTTGATGACTCCGACTATGCCGGTCGCCTTGCCAAAGCCTTCGCCTTGCACATTACCCTGGGCATCCATGAGGATTAAATACGGGTTCAAAGCGTATTTGCTGAATCCTATCTCGAAGTGGTACGCCAGCCTAAAACTGTCGTTAAAAAAGCCGCTGTCTCATACCGAGATCAAGCGGCTTTTTCACACTTACTGCGCGGTCTTCAGCTTAATCACATCACCGGAGATCTTGGTGGTGTAGCCGTTCAATACCCAGGCCCAGAACCACTTTTCCTGCACTTGGGTGTTGATCAGCGCGTCGCCGCCTTTGGCCTTGATGGCTGCATCCTGGGCGCGCACGAAGCGGTTGTTCTGGCCAATGGGGATGACGCCCAGCAGCATGATGCCGGTGGCGCTGGCTTCGCTGTGGCCGAGCACGGTGTACTGGCTGGCGTCGTATTGCTGGGTTTTCATGGCGGTGCCGGTGCAACCTGCCAGGGTGAAACCAAGTACGGCTGCTGCTACGACTTTACTGAGGTATTTCACTTATAACTCCATAGATTCAAGCTCGAGATTCAATTCTCGGGGGCGACACTCTAAGCGCTCAGCTGGCAGATTGAAATCGATCAGCGAGGCTGGGATGCAGATGGCTCAGTCTGGCGCGTGCTTTGCGGTGATCCCATCGCAGCCTCGCTGGGGCTCGACAGCTCCCACATTTGCGCTTCGGCGTGTCATAGATGCAACCACGACGGATTGAGGTGCGCTGATTCTTCACCAGCGCAACTGTCTCAAGCCTGTACGTAACGCCGGATAACCCGCCCATACACCGCGAGGTTGATCACCACCACCACGGCTCCCAGCAGCAATTGGATATTGGCAGTCAGCCCGGCGGGGTAGATCAGCGTGAGGATGTAGTGCTCGATAAACCCGCCGCCATAACCGTCCTGCCCGGCCAGTTGGCGAAACAGGTTTTCCCAACGGGTGAGTGGGCAGGGCAGGTGCAGCACCTCTACCGCGATGCCCCAGGCAACGGCGGGCAAGTGCAGCCACATTACCCTGGGCCACTTCAGGGTGAGCAGGCCGCCGAATAGCACGAACAGGATAAAGGCCAGGTGGAACAGCACGAGGCCGTCGGCGGCTAGGCGGTAGAGCATGTTTGAGCTCGATCTGAGTAAAGGAATACGTGAATTCTTGCCGGGTGACGTTATAGCTCCAGTTGACTGGCATTGATACCGAACGCCTTGGCTATCTTTTCCCGCGTGGTGCGGCGAGGTTTGCTGACCGCTTCCTGCTGGGCAAATGCCGATTGTGAAATACCCAGGCGTTGGGCGACTTCTTCCTGGGTCAAGCTCAGGTGCTCGCGCCACGCGCGGATAGGTGTTGCGCCATCCACCAGGCGGCTGACTACCGCATGGGGGATCAGGTTTGGATCTTTTTGCTGCGCCACATAGTGTTCATAGGGAATCACCACATAGGCTGGCTTGCCCTGCGTATTGTGGATGATCTGTACGGCAGTAGGTTCGCTCGTCACGTTTTTTAACCTCTTGGATGCTGACGACCTGGATGCTGCCGTCCCAGTCGAAAAGGACCCGGTAATGGCCTACCCGCAAGCGATAGCTGTGAGGATGGTTAACCAGCACCTTGACGTTGATTGCATCGGGCATGTGTTCAAGAGCGGACACGGCATCGCGTACCTGTTGCTGATGATACGAATGCAACCGAAGCAATTGTTTGACGGCTTTTCGCGTCCATTGGATTGAGTTCATGGAGGTTAATAAGTCTTTTATAAGGTTTGCAATCGGTATTTTCAGATCCGTGTCGACGGGTCATGACGTTGCCCTCTCAAACCCTAGCTGGCCGCCGTCAGCGCCGACGGTTAAAACTGTTGCGTGGTATGAATCAATGGTTGGTCCACGAAGGTTGCTTGCAGGCAACGAGGGCCGTTATTGTGCTGAATCCTTTTAGTCCTCGCCCCAAGGTTGTGTTGTGATGAATGCACCGCGTACCGCTGTCCCGATCAAGGCCGTGATTTTCGATATGGACGGGTTGTTGCTGGATACCGAAGGCATCTACACCGAAGTCACGCAGATTATTGCCGAACGCTATGGCCGTACCTACGACTGGGGCATCAAGCAGCACATCATCGGGCGGGGCGCGCAGGATTTGGCCGATTACGTGGTCAAGGCGCTGGACCTGCCGATCACGCCCGCCGAGTTTCTGGAAATACGCGAACCGCTGATGAGCGAGCGTTTTCCCAAGGCCCTGGGCATGCCCGGTGCAGAGGCGTTGGTGCGGCACTTGAAGGCGCACAATATTCCGATTGCGGTGGGCACCAGTTCATCGCGTAATTCGTTTGGCCACAAGACCACCCTGCACCGTGAATGGTTTGGCCTGTTCGACACCATCGTCACCGCCGACGACCCGGAAGTCGGCGCCGCCAAGCCCGCGCCAGATATCTTCCTCACCGCCGCGCTCCGGTTGGGTGTAGCGCCTGAGGATTGCCTGGTGTTCGAAGACTCGCCGTTCGGCGTGACGGCGGCGAAGGCTGCGCACATGACCGCCATTGCGGTGCCTGATGAGGCGATGGCTGACAGCAAGTACCAGCATGCTGACCTGATTATTCGCAAACTCGCCGACTTTGACCTGGCCGCCTACGGCTTGCCTCCCATGGCCTGACCCCGCGCGGTCAAAAATGTGGGAGCGGGCTTGCTCGCGAATGCAGGGTGTCAGTCAGTAGATTTATCAACTGACCCACCGCCTTCGCGAGCAAGCCCGCTCCCACATTTGGGTTGCGGTTCTGCAAAGAATCAGGCGCTGAAACCACCATCGATGGTCAGGCTGGCGCCCGTGATATAGCCCGCTTCCGGCCCGGCCAGATACGCCACAAAACTGGCGATCTCCTCCACATGCCCATACCGACCTACCGCCATCAACCCGATCAGGCTTTCGGCAAAATCACTGTTCGCCGGGTTCATATCGGTGTCCACCGGGCCAGGCTGCACGTTGTTGATGGTGATGCCCCGTGGCCCCAGGTCTCGTGCCAACCCCTTGGTCAACCCCACCAGCGCCGCTTTGCTCATGGCGTAGGGCCCGCCACCGCCAAAGGGCATGCGTTCGGCGTTGGTGCTGCCGATATTGATCACCCGGCCACCTTCGCCCATATGCTTGGCGGCTTCCTGGGTGGCGATAAATACGCTGCGTACGTTGATCGCCAAGGTCTGGTCGAAGTCTTCCAGCTTGAATTCCTCCAGCGGCGCGATGGCCAGCACGCCAGCGTTATTCACCAGGATATCCAGGCGTCCAAACGCCTCGACTGTAGCGTTGACCGCCGCGCGAATCGCCGTGGCATCGGCGCTGTCGGCTTTTATCGCCAGGGCTTTGCCGCCTTCGCTGATCACCTCGTTCTGCAACGCTTGGGCCTTGGCGGCCGAGCTGACGTAGGTAAAGGCAACCGCTGCGCCCTGGGCGGCGAGGCGCTTGACGATGGCGGCGCCGATGCCGCGGGAACCGCCTTGAATCAAGGCGACTTTGCCGGTGAGGTTGTGTGTGGTCATGTCGATCTCCGAGGTAGTTGATGGGGCGAGTATCGACCTCACCCGCCCAGCTCGGTAGCCCGTGGTTGCTATAGTCTGTGTAAACCAAAAGTTTAGAGTGGGGCGATATGGAAAGCTTTGGCAGTATCGAATGCTTTGTGCGCAGCGCCGAGGGTGGCAGCTTTGCCGAGGCTGCACGGCACCTGAGCCTCACGCCTGCTGCAGTGGGTAAAAGCGTTGCCAAGCTGGAGGCGCGCCTCGGTGTGCGGCTGTTCCAGCGCAGCACTCGGCGCTTGGCGCTGACCGAAGCCGGCAAGGTGTTCCTGGAGGAAGTCAGTGGCAGCCTCACCACCATTCAGAATGCGGTCGCCAACCTGGCCAGTGCCGAAGGGCGGCCGGTGGGTACGCTCAAGGTCAGCATGGGGCCGGTGTTTGGCAACCGCTACGTGGTGCCATTGCTTGGCGAATTTATGCGGCGCTTTCCGGATATCAGCCCGGACTGGCACTTCGATAACCGCCAGGTCGACCTGATCGGCCAAGGCTTCGATGCGGCCATCGGCGGCGGGTTCGAGTTGCCCCAAGGTGTGGTGGCGCGCAAGTTGACGCCGGCGCACCGGGTGCTGGTGGCGTCGCCGGATTACCTGGCGCGACGCCTTCCGGTACTGGTGCCCGAGGACCTGTCGCACTGCCTCGGCATCTTGATCCGCTCGCCGCAGACTGGCCGGGTGCGTTCGTGGCAACTGACCAATCGTGAGCGCGAGCACAGCCCTTTAGTGCTGAAACCGGCGATGACCATGAGCGACTCCGAAGCCGCGTGCTGCGCCAGTGCCCAGGGCCTTGGCATCGCGCTGGTGAGCATGCCAATGGCCGTGCCGTTCCTGGACAGCGGGGCGCTGGTGCGGGTGTTACCCAACTGGTATGTGGACGACGGCAATATTTCCATCTACTACGCCGAGCATAAGTTGCTGCCGGGCAAGACGCGGGCGTTTGTGGATTTCATTATTGAGCAGTTTACCGAGCAGAAACTGGCTCAACGGTTCAGTGCTATCTGAGCAGGGCGGTATATCGAGTTGTGGCCATCGCGGGCAAGCCCGGCTCCCACAGTGATCGCGATCCAATGTGGGAGCCGGGCTTGCCCGCGATGCAGGCGCATCGGTCTACCGCCCGAACTTACCCGGCCAGCCGATGACCTTCTTTGGTCGCGGCGTGGCGTACGTCCTGACCTTGGACGTCGACAACCCCAACCGCACCAACGACTCGGCCACCATCACCGCCGCCGTCACCCCGTCCACCACCGGCACCCCGGTGCGCTGGCGAATCTGCTCATCCAGTCCGGCCATGCCGCCGCAGCCCAGGCAGATCACCTCGGCCTTGTCGTCGCGAATGGCCAGTTCCGCCTGGCGCACGATAGCTTCCATGGCGCCCAGCGGGTCGTCTTCCAATTCCAGCACCGCCATGCCGCTGGCGCGCACCGAAGCGCAACGCTGGTAGAGGCCGGCGAGTTTCAGCCGGTCTTCAATCAGCGGCACAGTGCGGTCCAGGGTGGTCACCACCGAGTAGGCGTGCCCCAGGAACATCGCGGTACTGGCCGCCGCTTCGGTGATATCCACCACCGGTACATTGAGCAGTTCCTGCAGGCCTTCACGGCCATGCTCGCCATAGCCGGCCTGGATCACCGCATCAAAGGGCTGGTCGTAGGCCATCACCCGGTCCATCACGGCGATGGCCGCCAGGTAGCTTTCAAAATTGCCTTCCACCGATTCGGCGCCGAAGTACGGGGTGAGCCCGACAATCTCGGTGCCCGGTGACGCCACGGCCCGTGCTTGCTGGGCGATGGTTTCAGTGATGGATTCGGTGGTGTTGACGTTGACCACGAGGATACGCATGGAAAGTCCTTGTTTAGTGACTGACGTTATCGACGGCAATGCTTTCGCCGCTGACATCGGCGTAGTGCGGTTGACGCTTGGCAATCAGCAGGTACAGCAACCCCGCGATGCCTGCGCCAAACAACCAGGAAAACGGCGAGACGCTGGCAAACCCCGGCAACAGCGCCAGCAGGATGGCGATCACCGCCGCTGGAATAAACGCCGCCACCGCACGCATATTCACCCCACGGCTGTAGTAATAAATGCCTTGGGGGTCTTCGCTGTACAGTTGTGGCACATCCACCTGGCTTTTACGGATCAGCCAGTAATCGACCATGATCACCCCGTACAACGGCCCTAGCAGCGCGCCCAGGCCAGAGAGGAAGTACACGATCACCAACGGGCTGTTGTAGAGGTTCCACGGCAGGATCAGCACGGCAACGAAGGCGCTGATCAAGCCGGCGCGTCGGAAGTTCAGGTACTTGGGCGCGAGGTTGCTCAGTACAAAGGCCGGGGCGACGAAGTTGGCCATGATGTTCACCGCCACGGTAACAATCAGGAAAGCCAGGCAGCCGAGCACCAGAAAGAAGGTGTTGGGGATCGCCGCGATGATTTCGGTCGGGCTTTCGATCACCCGGCCATTGAGCTGGAACTGCCCGCCGCACAGCAGCACGGTGATGGCGGCGAACACCAGGATATTCACCGGCAGGCCCCAGAAGTTGCCGACCTGGATGGTCTTGCGGCAGGGTGAGGAACGGGCGAAGTCGCAGAAGTTGAGGATCAAGGTGCCGTAGATGGCCAGCCACAGCGCGCCGCCGGCAAAGATATTGCGCCACATCTCACCGCCACTCAGGGGCTCGCGGATCGACCAGGCAATCTGCCCGTTCGCCTGGAAGTACATCCAGCCGGCCAGTGCGGCCACGGTCAGCAGAATCACTGGCCCGGCGAAGCCTTCATAGCGACGTACCATTTCCATGCCGTAGGCGAGGATCACCAACTGCACCAGCCAGATCGCCACAAAACACGCCCAACCCAGGGTCGACAGGCCGAGAATCGAGTCGTGGTCATAATCGGCAAACCCCGGATGAATGGCCGTCAGCAGCACACGGAAAACTACCGAGGCCAGGTAGGTCTGGATACCAAACCAGGCAATTGCAATCACCGCCCGAATCAACGCCGGAATTTGCGCCCCGTGAATACCGAAACTGATGCGGCTGATAACCGGAAACGGTACACCGGTCTTCTGCCCCATGTAGCCGGACAAGTTCATGAAGAAGTACACCAGCGCCGCACCGATCCCCAGGGACAGCAATATTTGCCAGCCACCCAGGCCCAATGCATAGAGGCCGATGGCGAATGAATAGTTGGCGATGTTGTGTACGTCATTGGTCCACAACGCAAAGATGCTATAGCGCCCCCAGCGTCGGCCTTCGACCTTGGTGGGCGCCAGGTCCTTGTTGTGCAGGCGCGGGCTGAGCACCAGCGGGCCGGGGCCTGTGGCTGCAGGGTTTAATGGGGAGGAGGGCACATCCAGTGCGAGGGTGTTCGAGAGGCTTGTACGCATTCCGGCAGGCTCCAGCGCATCTGCAGCAAAGCGGCGGATGGCAAAGTGTATGTAGGTTTTGTATTGATTGTATACAAAGCGTACTTCTACCTAAGCCATATGCGTGCCAATTCTCGCTATATGAAAATCTTGGCTAATTTCGTTTTTATATAGGTTGGGAATAACTTACTGAATTACAAACGTTATAAATTGACCGTTTGAACAGGTATTTATTTTTTTGTTAATTGCAGGGCTATTTATAGACAGCGCCATGGGCGCAGAGAGATGTTACGTTTTGGTGCGTTGTACATTAAGTTGCACACAAAAATGGCACCTATGGTTACAAGGTTGTGTACAAGATTTTCCCGGCCACAAAGCAAATCTCGCTTTCTGTAGGAGCGAGCTTGCTCGCGAAAAACTTAACGACCCCGCGTTTATTCAGGAAGCACGCGTTATCGTTGACGTTTTTCGCGAGCAAGCTCGCTCCTACAGGTTTTTTGACAGCGTCAGAGGCTCAAGCCTTGCTGATGATATTCCCCGCATGCAGCCCGCATTCCTTCTGCGTGGCTTCTTCCCACCACCAGCGGCCTTCACGTTCATGCTGGCGGGGCAATACCGGCCGGGTGCAGGGCTCGCAGCCGATGCTGATGAAGCCGCGCTCATGCAGGCTGTTGTACGGCAGCTCCAGCATGCGGATGTAGCCCCAGACTTCTTCGCTGGTCATCTGCGCCAGCGGGTTGAACTTGTACAGGGTACGTTCCGGCGTGGAGAACGCCGTATCGATTTCCAGCGCCGCCACCTGGCTGCGAGTGCCGGGGCTCTGGTCGCGGCGCTGGCCGGTGGCCCAGGCACTCACACCTGCGAGTTTGCGGCGCAGCGGTTCGATCTTGCGGATGCCGCAGCATTCGCCATGGCCGTCCTTATAGAAACTGAACAGGCCTTTCTCTTTGACGAAGGGCTCCAGCTTGCTTGAGTCCGGCGAGATCAGCTCGATGTCGATCTTGTAAAACTCACGCACCTGCTCGATAAACCGGTAGGTCTCGGGGTGCAGGCGGCCAGTGTCGAGGCTGAACACCTTGACGTTCTTGTTCAGCTTCCAGGCCATGTCCACCAGCACCACATCCTCGGCACCGCTGAAGGAAATCCACAGGTCATCGCCGAACTGGCTGAACGCCAGCTTGAGAATGTCCTGGGCAGACTTGTTGGCATAAGTCGTGGCGAGTTCAACGACGTCGAAGGCTTGGTTCATCAGGACGGTTCCTACAGGTCAGTGGCGCTGAGCGCTCTCTAGGAGGGCGATGGTATCAAAATCTGTCCCGCGTTGCGGCGGCGGGCGTGAGTCGCTAGAGTTCGGCAGTCCTTTTGCTCGCTCAACTAACAACATCTAATAGGAGTGTCGTGTGGAAATTGCCTGCCTTGACCTGGAAGGGGTGCTGGTTCCGGAGATCTGGATCGCCTTCGCCGAGAAAACCGGCATTGAGTCCCTGCGGGCCACCACCCGTGACATCCCCGACTACGACGTGCTGATGCAGCAACGCCTGCGCATCCTCGACGAGCATGGGCTCAAGCTGGCCGATATCCAGGCCGTGATCGCCACACTCAAGCCGCTGGACGGCGCCATCGAGTTCGTCAACTGGCTGCGTGAGCGTTTCCAGGTGGTGATCCTGTCCGACACCTTCTACGAATTCTCCCAACCGCTGATGCGTCAGCTGGGTTTCCCGACCTTGCTTTGCCACCGCTTGATCACCGATGAGAACGACCGGGTGGTGAGCTACCAATTGCGCCAGAAAGACCCCAAGCGCCAATCGGTGCTGGCATTCAAAACCCTCTACTACCGCGTGATCGCTGCCGGTGATTCCTACAACGACACCAGCATGCTGGGTGAAGCTGACCGCGGGATTCTGTTCCATGCGCCGGAGAATGTGATTCGCGAATTCCCGCAGTTCCCGGCGGTGCATACGTTTGAAGACTTGAAGAAAGAGTTTATCAAGGCGTCGAATCGGCAGTTGAGCCTGTAAGTTATGTGGCGCGGCTGATTGCCCCATCGCAGGCAAGCCAGCTCCCACCTTTGATCGCTGCGCGGTCGAAGGTGGGAGGGGGCTTGCCCCCGATAGGGCCGGTACAGGCCCTACAAACCTTCCAATGTCTGTAACAACACCCGCACCTTCGTCAGCGACTCCTGATACTCCGCCTGCCACTCTGAATCCGCCACAATCCCACCGCCGCCCCAGCAACACACTTGCCCGTCCTTGACCAGCAAGCTGCGAATTGCGATGGAGCTGTCCATCTCGCCGCGCACGTCCAGGTACATCAGCGAGCCGCAATAGAGCCCGCGACGGGTGTGTTCAAGCTCGTCGATGATCTGCATCGCACGAATCTTCGGTGCGCCGGTGATGGAGCCGCCGGGGAAGCTGCCGGCGATCAGGTCGAGGGCGTCTTTGTCGTCGGCCAATAGGCCGGTGACGCTGCTCACCAGGTGGTGCACGTTGGGGTAGCTTTCCAGGCTGAACAGTTCCGGCACTTTCACTGAGCCTATACGGCAACTGCGGCCAAGGTCGTTGCGCAGCAGGTCAACGATCATCAGGTTTTCTGCGCGGTCCTTGGGGCTGGCGAGCAACTCAGCGGCGTTGGCGGCATCCTCTTCGGGTGTTAAACCGCGAGGGCGGGTGCCCTTGATCGGGCGGGTTTCCACTTGACGCTCGCTGATGCGCACAAAGCGTTCCGGCGACAGGCTCAGCACCGCGCCGTCATCGGGCAAACTCTGGAACCCGGAAAACGGCGTCGGGCAGGCTTCGCGCAGCGCGCAGTAGGCTGCCCACGGATCGCCGATGCACGGCGCACGAAAGCGTTGGGCAAAGTTGACCTGGTAGCAGTCGCCGGCCTGGATGTAATCCTGGATGCGAATGATGGCCTGGTGATAAGCCTCGGCGCTGAGGTCCGGGACCATGGGGCCGTGAAGCTTGAAGGTCGTCGGCGCATCGCTTTGTGCCTGACTGAACACGTTGATCAAGCGTTGCCGCTCGCTGTCGGCCAGCGCAGGGTGAAAGACCAACTGGCTGGTTTGCACCTGGTGATCGCTGACCAGCGCCCAGGCATAGAGCCCGAAACGCGCATCGGGCAGATGCAAATCGTCCACGGCCAGGTGTGAAACCTGCTCCAGGTGCCGACCAAAGTCATAGCTCAGGTAACCGATCAACCCCCCGGCAAACGGTAATTCATAGCCGTCAGGCAATGTCGCTTGACCCAACTGCGTCAGGTTCTTGCGCAAGCGTTGCAGGAAATCACCGCCACTTTCGTCCGGCCCTACCGTCAGGGTCGCTTCGGGCCAGGCACTGAGCAGGTCATACCGGCCGCGAACAGCCATCGGGCGGCCGCTGTCGAGCAGCACCGCACCAGGGGCGTGGCGAATGACCGCAAAGAACTCGGTGGGATTGGCCCGGTAGGGCAACGGGTATACGGAACAGGTCGACATGCGGGGGTGGATCAGCCAGTGGCGCGGGGGAGGGATTGTAGTCCCCTGTAGGATTTGCTCCTAGAGGGGATGTCGGGGATAGACAGTTCGAAGACCGGATCAGCCTTCCACGGGCGGTATATGCCCGAACATTTCTTGCACGAACTTCACACGCTCTTCCGGCGTTTCTGTCACCCCGGCCGCCTTGAGTTCTTCCAGTCGTGCCTCCACCGCATGGGTGCGCAACGTCAGGCCGCAGTCGTTGGCAATCTGAATGTTCAGCCCAGGCCGTGCGTTCAGCTCAAGGATCAGCGGGCCTTTTTCCTGGTCCAGCACCATGTCCACGCCGATATAGCCCAGCCCGCACAGCTCATAGCAGCCAGCGGCGAGCTTCATGAAACCGTCCCAGTTGGGCAGTTGCACGCCATCCACGGCGTTGGTGGTGTCGGGGTGCTTGGTGATGATGTTGTTCAGCCAGGTGCCGCGCAGGGTCAGGCCGGTGGCCAGGTCCACACCCACGCCAATCGCGCCCTGGTGCAGGTTGGCCTTGCCGCCGGATTGGCGGGTGGGCAAGCGCAGCATCGCCATCACCGGGTAGCCCATCAGCACGATGATGCGGATGTCTGGCACGCCTTCATAGCTGATGCTCTTGAAGATCTGGTCGGGCACCACGCGGTACTCGATCAATGCGCGGTCGCGGTGGCCGCCGAGGGAATACAGGCCGGTGAGGATGCTGGAGATCTGGTGCTCGATCTCCTCATGGCTGATGATTTTGCCGGACACCGTGCGGTAGCGCCCCTCGAACCGGTCGGCCACCACCAAAATGCCGTCACCACCGGCGCCCTGGGCGGGCTTGATCACGAAGTCGCTGCGCCCACCGATAATCTCGTCGAGCTTGTCGATTTCTTTTTCGGTGGAGATCACCCCATACATTTCCGGCACGTGGATGCCGGCCGCCAGGGCCCGTTCCTTGGTGATGATCTTGTCATCCACGATGGGGTACAGGCTGCGCTTGTTGTACTTGAGCACGTAGTCGGCATTACGCCGGTTGATGCCCATGATCCCCCGCGCTTCCAGGGCCTTCCAGGTCTTCCAGAAGCCGAACATCAAGAATCAGCCTTCAGGAACGCCTTGAAACGCACCAGCTCGGTGAGGCGGTAGCCGCGATAGCGACCCATGGCCAGCATGAAGCCCACCAGAATCAACAGGATCGCCGGGAAGGTGAACACGAAGTACACCAGCTCCGGCACGCTCATGATCAGGTGCGCCAGGGACGCGGCGAACAGCGTGCCAATCGCCACTTTCAGCGCATGGTTGGCACCACGTTCCTCCCAGGTGATCGACAGGCGTTCGATGGTCATGGTCAGGATCACCATCGGGAACAGCGCCACCGACAAGCCCCGCTCCAGCCCCAGCTTGTGGCTGAACAGGCTGATGGCGGCAATCAGCACCACCACGAAGGTCAGCACCACCGACAGCCTCGGCAGCATTTGCAGTTTCAAGTGTTCCAGGTACGACCTGAGCGACAGGCCCAGGGCCGTGATAATCGTGAACAGCACAATCCCGAAGCCCAGCTGGGTCTCGCGAAACGCCAAGGCGATCAGCACAGGGGTGAAGGTGCCCAGGGTCTGCAAGCCGATGAGGTTGCGCAGGATCAAGATCACCAGCACGCCAATCGGGATCATCACCATGATCATGAAGGTCTGCTGGGTTTGCAGCGGCAGGCCGTACAGGGAGTATTCGAGGAAGTTGGCGTCGGTGTTTTCGTCCGTCAGCTTGGCCAGGCGGATGGCGTTCATCTCGCTGTTGTTGAGGCTGAAGGTCACCATGGCTTTCTTGCCGCCATCGACGGTGATCAGGTTTTCATCGCCGGTCCACCACAGCAGGCGGTCGGCGGGCAGGCCTTGTTCGCCGGTCTCCGGGTTGAAGTACAGCCAGTCGTTGCCGTTGAAGCTGCGCAGCCACAGTTCCGGGGTTTGCGGCTGGTCGGCCACCAGGCGGATGGTATGGACTTTCTCTACCGGCACGTGGGCGATGGACAGCAGCAGCTCGACGATCTTGGCTTTGTGCGGCGTCGAGGGGTCGCCGGCCAGCAGCAACTTCACATTGTCGTCGTTGAGGTTGTTGGTGCGCTTGATGGCTTCGCTGATAAAGGTCTCGACGTCGGCCGAGTGCTGGCGGATTGGCGCCAGCAGGGCTTCGGCGGCGATCTTCTCGGGGCCTTCCACGGCGATGCTGTCGCGGAAGGTCGGGCCTTTGATCTTGACCTTCTCGCCGCTGTAGCGCTTGGTCAGCACCAGGCGGTAATACAGGGTCTGGTTGCCCTTGGCCCGACGCGCCGACCAGGTAACCTTGCGGTTGCCGTCGATGCGGTTGACGCTCACCCCGTAGTTGTTCGAGATAAAGCTTTCATTGAGGCTGACGAAGTCGCGGCTCAGGGGCGGCACGAACATCTGGATCTTGACCGGGTCTTTCGGGTTGGCGACGAACTCGACCTTGGCGTCGATGTTCCACAAGTCGTCGGTGGCATCTTCGGTGACGGGAATCCCCAGCACGAAGATCTGATAGGCGGTGACCGAAATGCCCAGCACCACCAGCAAGGTGATCAGGATTTTCAGGTGCAGGGTCAGAGAGCGCATTCGGTTTACTCGGCGGTATTAAGCGTCGGCGGCGCAGGCGGGTTTGCCTGCTGCATATTTAAGACTAGGGTCGACCAGCGCATCAAAGCGTTTCAAGGCTTCGGAGCCAATCAGCAGCGGGTATTGGAATGCGCTGCGGTCAGTCAAGTTCACTTCGATGCTGCGTAAAGCACTGCCCATGCAGATATCCAGCGCAATCACTGGGCGGGCGGTGTAGTTCTTGTCCTCATCGGGGTCGTAGTCGCCGGCGCGGCGCTTGATCTTGCTGACACGCGCCAGGGGCAGTTCGATGGGGTGGGAATGGGCGGTGTCGATGGCCAGGTAGAAGCGTACCCAGGATTCGCCATTGCGCTTGAAGCGCTTGATATCGCGGGCACTCAACGAGGCGGTCTTGGCGCCGGTGTCGAGTTTGGCCGCCACTTCCAGGTCGATACCTGCAAGCTTGGCGTATTCATTCAGGCCGTACACGGTCTTCTCGGCGCCAGCGCCAAGGCTCGGTATGCACAGCAGGCACATCACTAGTAGGTAAGGCTTGAGTCTCATAAATCCTGAGGCAGGGCAGTGCACTGTTCATTTCATGGCGACTGGCATTGCTGCGCAATCTCGGGTGCGCCCTTTCATCGTCTGATGTCAGGCAAAAGCGGCGGGCATTCTAACATGATGCTTTTTTGGCGCCAGCGCTGGCAGGCGGCCATGCCTTCGCAAGCGAATGAGGCGGTTATTAGACGATTGTCGACAATGTGTATTTATTCTTTGACTATGCGCGGCTAATTGACTAGTTTTTGCGGCATTGCTTTTCAAGGTGTCGACAATATGTTGGAGCAACTGGAAAAACCAGCGGTGGCACCGGACGATTCCCAGACCATGTCGGAGAACGTCTTCCGGCGTATCCAGGCCGCCATCGTCAAAGGCGAAATCGCCCCCGGCAGCAAGATTTCCGAGCCGGAGCTGGCGCGCACCTACGGCATCAGCCGCGGCCCTTTGCGCGAAGCGATCCATCGCCTGGAAGGCCAGCGCCTGCTGGTGCGGGTGCCTCATGTCGGCGCGCGCGTGGTGTCTTTGAGCCACGCCGAGTTGGTCGAACTGTATGAAATTCGCGAGTCCCTGGAGGGCATGGCCTGTCGCCTGGCCGCCGAGCGCATGACCGACGCGGAAATCGAAGAACTGCGCCAGGTGTTGCACACCCACGAACGGGACGCGGCGTTCCAGGCGGGTGTTGGCTATTACCAGCAGGAAGGCGACTTCGATTTTCACTACCGCATCATTCAAGGCGCCGGTAACCGCACCCTCACCCAAATGCTCTGCGGCGAGCTGTACCAATTGGTGCGCATGTACCGCATCCAGTTCTCCGCCACCCCCAATCGTCCACGCCAGGCCTTTGCCGAGCATCACCGCATTCTGGACGCGATTGCCGATCGCGACGGTGAACTGGCCGAACTGTTGATGCGCCGGCACATCGGCGCCTCCAAACGCAACATTGCCCGTCACTTCCCGGACGGTGCGCCTTCATCACGAGGTGAGTCATGAGTTCCAACAACAACAGCACTCCCGGCCAACGTTTCCGTGACGCCGTCGCCAGCGAGCAGCCCTTGCAAGTGGTGGGCGCCATCAACGCCAACCATGCGCTCTTGGCCAAGCGCGCCGGCTTCAAGGCGATTTACCTGTCAGGCGGCGGTGTAGCCGCCGGCTCCCTCGGCGTGCCAGACCTGGGCATCACCGGCCTGGATGACGTGCTCACCGACGTGCGCCGCATTACCGACGTGTGCGACCTGCCGCTGCTGGTGGACGTGGACACCGGTTTCGGCTCCTCGGCGTTCAACGTGGCGCGTACCGTCAAGTCGATGATCAAGTTCGGCGCCGCTGCCATCCATATCGAAGACCAGGTTGGCGCCAAGCGCTGCGGTCATCGCCCGAACAAAGAAATCGTGTCCCAGCAGGAGATGGTCGACCGCATCAAGGCCGCCGTGGATGCGCGTACCGATGACAGCTTCGTGATCATGGCGCGCACCGACGCCCTGGCGGTCGAGGGCCTGGAGTCTGCGCTGGAACGTGCCGCGGCGTGCATCGAGGCCGGTGCCGACATGGTGTTCCCGGAAGCCATCACTGAACTGGAGATGTACAAGCTGTTCGCCTCCCGCGTGAAGGCGCCGATCCTGGCGAACATCACCGAATTCGGCGCCACACCGCTGTACACCACCGAACAGTTGAAATCTGCGGATGTTTCCATTGTGCTGTACCCGCTCTCGGCCTTCCGTGCCATGAACAAGGCCGCCGAGAATGTCTATACCGCGATTCGTCGCGACGGTACTCAGCAGAACGTGATCGACACCATGCAAACGCGCATGGAGCTTTACGATCGCATCGACTACCACACCTTCGAGCAGAAGCTCGACGCGCTGTTCGCCGCGAAAAAATAAACCCTGTGGTTCCCTGAACAACTACAAAATTGGAGAACGAACATGGCTGAAGCTAAAGTATTGAGTGGTGCTGGCCTGCGTGGCCAGGTCGCCGGGCAGACAGCACTGTCCACCGTGGGCCAGGCCGGTGCCGGCCTGACCTACCGTGGCTACGACGTACGCGAACTGGCCGCTGACGCCCAGTTTGAAGAAGTCGCCTACCTGCTGCTGTACGGTGAATTGCCAACCCAGGCCGAACTGGACGCCTACAGCAACAAGCTGAGCAAACTGCGTGACCTGCCCCAGGCCCTGAAAGAAGTGCTCGAACGCATCCCCGCCGACGCCCACCCGATGGACGTGATGCGCACCGGTTGCTCGTTCCTGGGCAATATCGAGCCGGAGAAAGACTTCAGCGTGCAGCGCGATGTCACCGACCGCCTGCTCGCCGCGTTCCCGGCGATCATGTGCTACTGGTACCGCTTCAGTCACGACGGCCAGCGCATCGACTGCGTGACCGACGAGCCGAGCATCGGCGGCCACTTCCTGCACCTGCTGCATGGCAAGAAACCGAGCGAGCTGCACGTGAAAGTCATGAACGTGTCACTGATCCTCTACGCCGAACACGAATTCAACGCTTCGACCTTCACCGCACGGGTGTGTGCATCAACCTTGTCCGACCTGTATTCCTGCGTCACCGCCGCCATCGGCTCCCTGCGCGGCCCGCTGCACGGCGGTGCCAACGAAGCAGCGATGGAAATGATCGAGCGTTTCTCCTCGGCCCAGGAAGCGGTTGAAGGCACCCTTGGCATGTTGGCGCGCAAAGACAAGATCATGGGCTTTGGCCACGCGATCTATAAAGACAGCGATCCGCGCAACGAGGTGATCAAAGGCTGGTCGAAAAAACTCGCTGACGAAGTGGGCGACACCGTGTTGTTCCCGGTCTCCGAAGCCATCGACAAGACCATGTGGGAACAGAAAAAGCTGTTTCCCAACGCCGACTTCTACCATGCCTCGGCGTACCACTTCATGGGCATCCCGACCAAGCTGTTCACGCCGATCTTCGTGTGCTCGCGCCTGACCGGCTGGGCCGCGCACGTGTTCGAGCAGCGCGCCAACAACCGCATCATCCGTCCAAGCGCCGAGTACACCGGCGTTGAGCAGCGCAAGTTCGTGCCAATCGAACGTCGCTGAAAAACTACTATCTCGGGCTGGAAACCCGATCAAAGTGTGGGAGCGGGCTTGCTCGCGAATGCGGTGTAACAGTCGCCGAGTGTGTTGAATGACACGCCGCTTTCGCGAGCAAGCCCGCTCCCACATTTAGGTCTCATTCCAACTCTGGATCCGGCTTCTTTTGCACTTACCGTGACCGAGTCCTGACGATGAACACTGAATTTCGCAAACCGCTCCCCGGCAGCCGCCTGGATTTCTTCGACGCCCGTGCGGCTGTCGAAGCAATCACCCCCGGCGCCTACGCCACCTTGCCTTACACCTCGCGCGTCCTGGCCGAGAACCTGGTGCGCCGTTGCGACCCGGCCACCCTCGACGCGTCCCTGAGCCAACTGATCGAGCGCAAGCGCGACCTCGACTTCCCGTGGTTCCCGGCCCGCGTGGTGTGCCATGACATCCTCGGCCAGACCGCCCTGGTCGACCTCGCCGGCCTGCGTGATGCTATCGCCCAGCAAGGCGGCGACCCGGCGCAGGTCAACCCGGTGGTGCCCACCCAACTGATCGTCGACCACTCCCTGGCCGTCGAAGCCGGTGGCTTTGACCCGCAAGCGTTCGAAAAAAACCGCGCCATTGAAGACCGTCGCAACGAAGACCGTTTCCACTTTATCGAGTGGACCAAAAAGGCCTTCAAGAACGTCGATGTGATCCCGCCGGGCAACGGCATCATGCACCAGATCAACCTGGAGAAAATGTCTCCGGTGATTCAGGTGCGTGACGGTGTGGCCTTCCCGGATACCTGTGTTGGCACCGACAGCCACACGCCCCACGTGGATGCCCTGGGCGTGATCGCCATCGGCGTCGGTGGCCTGGAAGCCGAGAGCGTGATGCTCGGCCGCGCGTCGTGGATGCGCTTGCCGGAAAGCGTGGGCGTGGAACTGACCGGCAAGCTGCAACCGGGCATCACCGCCACTGATATGGTGCTGGCGCTCACCGAGTTCCTGCGTCAGCAGAAAGTTGTTGGCGCCTGGCTGGAGTTCTTCGGCGAAGGGGCTGCGGCACTCACCTTGGGTGACCGTGCGACTATCTCCAACATGGCCCCGGAGTACGGCGCCACCGCCGCGATGTTCTACATCGACGCGCAAACCATCGCTTACCTCAAACTCACCGGCCGCGAAGACGAGCAGGTCGCTCTGGTCGAGCAATACGCCCGTCACACCGGCCTGTGGGCCGACGACCTGAAAGGCGCGCGGTACGAGCGCAGCCTGAGCTTTGACCTCTCCAGCGTCGTGCGCAACATGGCCGGCCCGAGCAACCCCCATGCCCGCCTGGCCACCCGCGACCTGGCGTCAAAAGGCATTGCCGGCCAATGGGATGACGTGCCGGGGCAAATGCCCGACGGCGCGGTGATCATCGCTGCCATCACCAGTTGCACCAACACCAGCAACCCGCGCAACGTGATCGCCGCCGGCCTGTTGGCACGCAACGCCAACAAGCTGGGGCTGACCCGCAAGCCGTGGGTCAAGTCGTCCCTGGCGCCAGGCTCGAAAACCGTGGCCATGTACCTGGAAGAAGCGGGACTTGGCCATGAGCTGGAAAAACTCGGTTTTGGCGTGGTGGCCTTTGCCTGCACCACCTGCAACGGCATGTCGGGCGCGCTCGACCCGGTGATCCAGCAAGAGATCATCGACCGCGACCTGTACGCCACCGCAGTGTTGTCGGGTAACCGCAACTTTGACGGGCGCATTCACCCTTACGCCAAGCAAGCCTTCCTGGCGTCGCCGCCGCTGGTGGTGGCCTATGCGATTGCCGGCACCATCCGTTTCGACATCGAGAAGGACGTGCTCGGCCTGGACGCCGACGGCAAGGAAATCCGCCTGCAGGACATCTGGCCGAGCGATGAAGAGATCGACGCGGTGGTCAAGGCTTCGGTAAAACCCGAGCAATTCCGTGCGGTGTATATCCCGATGTTCGCCATCCACGAAGACACCGGGCCCAAGGTCACGCCGCTGTACGACTGGCGCCCACAAAGCACCTATATCCGCCGCCCGCCGTACTGGGAAGGGGCGCTGGCCGGAGCACGACCGCTCAAGGGCATGCGCCCGCTGGCGGTGCTGCCGGACAACATCACCACCGACCACTTGTCGCCGTCCAACGCGATCATGCTCGACAGCGCTGCCGGTGAATACCTGGCGAAAATGGGCTTGCCGGAAGTCGACTTCAACTCCTACGCCACCCACAGGGGTGACCATCTGACGGCGCAGCGCGCCACCTTCGCCAACCCGAAACTGTTCAACGAAATGGTGCAGGAAAACGGCAAGGTCAAGCAGGGCTCTCTTGCGCGTATCGAGCCGGAAGGCAAAGTCACGCGGATGTGGGAAGCGATTGAAACCTACATGGAGCGCAAACAGCCGCTGATCATCATCGCTGGCGCCGACTATGGCCAGGGTTCGTCCCGCGACTGGGCGGCCAAGGGCGTACGCCTGGCCGGTGTGGAAGCGATTGCCGCTGAAGGCTTCGAGCGCATCCACCGCACCAACCTGGTGGGCATGGGCGTGTTGCCTCTGGAGTTTCTGCCAGGCACCGACCGCCACACCCTCAAGATCGACGGCAGTGAAACCTATGACGTGGTCGGCGAGCGTACCCCGCGTGCGCAACTGACCTTGGTGATCAACCGCAAGAATGGCGAACGTGTCGAGGTGCCGGTGACGTGCCGCCTGGACACCGCCGAGGAAGTGTCGATCTACGAGGCGGGTGGCGTGTTGCAACGTTTCGCCCAGGACTTCCTGGAATCAAAGGCGACCGCCTGAAGAGGATAACCATGGCACACGTAGCGCAAATCAAAATCCCCGCCACTTACATGCGTGGCGGCACCAGCAAGGGCGTGTTCTTCAGCCTACAGGACCTGCCCGCAGCGGCGCAGGTGCCGGGCCCTGCACGTGACGCCTTGTTGCTGCGGGTGATTGGCAGCCCCGACCCCTATGACAAGCAGATCGACGGCATGGGTGGGGCCACCTCGAGCACCAGCAAGACCGTGATCCTGGCCAAAAGCAGCCGCGCCGATCACGACGTGGATTACCTGTTCGGCCAGGTCTCCATCGACAAGCCATTTGTCGATTGGAGCGGCAACTGCGGCAACCTGTCGGCGGCGGTGGGTTCGTTCGCCATCAGTGCCGGCCTGGTCGATGCGGCCCGCGTACCCCATAACGGCGTGGCCGTGGTGCGGGTGTGGCAGGCCAACATCGGCAAGACCATCATTGCCCACGTGCCGATCACTGACGGCGCGGTGCAGGAAACCGGCGACTTTGAACTGGACGGCGTGACCTTCCCGGCCGCCGAAGTGCAGCTGGAATTCATGGACCCGGCGGCGGAAGAAGAGGGCGGTGGTGGCTCGATGTTCCCCACCGGCAACCTCGTCGACGACCTGGAGGTGCCCGGCGTCGGTACCTTCAAGGCCACGTTGATCAACGCCGGTATCCCGACGATTTTCATCAATGCCCAAGACCTGGGCTACACCGGTACCGAGCTGCAAGGCGCGATCAACAGCGACCCCAAGGCCTTGGCGATGTTCGAGACTGTGCGGGCGTATGGCGCGTTGCGCATGGGCTTGATCAAACACCTGGACGAAGCCGCCCAGCGCCAGCACACGCCCAAGGTAGCATTCGTGGCCAAGCCTGCCGATTACGTGGCCTCCAGTGGCAAGGCGATCAAGGCCGGCGATGTGGATCTGCTGGTGCGCGCCTTGTCCATGGGCAAACTGCACCACGCGATGATGGGCACCGCGGCGGTGGCGATTGGCACCGCGGCGGCGATTTCCGGCACCTTGGTCAACCTGGCGGCGGGCGGCGTAGAGCGCAATGCCGTGCGCTTCGGGCACCCGTCCGGCACCTTGCGCGTCGGCGCCGAGGCCAGCCAGGTGGACGGTGAATGGGTGGTGAAGAAAGCCATCATGAGCCGCAGTGCGCGAGTGTTGATGGAAGGCTACGTGCGCATCCCCGGCGACGCCTTCTAGCTTGATCGTTCCCGCGCTCCGCGTGGGAACGCCGCCTGGGACGCTCTGCGTCCCGCTGTGACGCGGAGCGTCACGGGATGCATTCCCACGCGGAGCGTGGGAACGATCGTAAACCCTGACCCTGAGGATGGAACAACCAACTTTTAGGAGAACTGCCATGAGCGCCAACGTCGACCACAACAACCGCCCCGACTACGACCCGGTGTTGCAGGACATCGCCGACTACGTCCTCAACTACCGCATCGACTCCCAGGATGCCCTGGATACCGCCCGCAACTGCCTGATGGACACCCTCGGCTGTGGCCTGCTGGCCCTGCGCTTCCCCGAGTGCACCAAGCACCTGGGGCCGATGGTGGAGGGCACCGTAGTGCCGTTCGGCGCACGGGTGCCGGGCACTTCGTATCGCCTGGACCCGGTCAAGGCCGCCTGGGACATCGGTTGCATCGTGCGCTGGCTCGACTACAACGACACCTGGCTCGCCGCTGAATGGGGCCACCCTTCGGACAACCTTGGCGGCATCCTCGCCGTGGCCGATCACCTGTCGCAAAAGCGCCTGGCCAATGGCGACGCGCCGCTGACCGTGCGTGCGGTGCTGGAAGCGATGATCATGGCCCACGAAATCCAAGGTGTGATTGCCTTGGAAAACTCCTTCAACCGTGTAGGCCTCGACCATGTGTTGCTGGTGAAAGTCGCCTCCACGGCGGTCACCGCCAAGCTGATGGGCGCCAACCGTGAACAACTGTTATCGGCGTTGTCCCATGCGTTTGTCGATGGCCAGGCGCTGCGCACCTATCGCCATGCGCCGAATGCCGGCTCACGCAAATCCTGGGCCGCAGGCGATGCATCGAGCCGCGGCGTGCGCCTGGCAGACATCGCCTTGCGTGGCGAAATGGGCATCCCCGGCGTGCTGAGTGCGCCGCAATGGGGCTTCTACGACGTGCTGTTCAGCCACACCAACAAGGACCTGGCGCTCAAGCCCGAGGATAAGCGCGCCTTCAGCCTGCCCCAACCCTACGGCACCTACGTGATGGAAAACGTGCTGTTCAAGATCAGCTTCCCGGCCGAGTTCCACGCGCAAACCGCCTGTGAAGCGGCAGTCGCCCTGCACCCGCAGGTCAAGCATCGCCTGCATGAAATCGAGCGCATCGTGATCACCACCCACGAGTCGGCGATTCGCATTATTTCCAAGGTCGGCCCATTGGCCAACGCTGCCGACCGCGACCACTGCCTGCAATACATGACCGCCGTGCCCTTGGCGTTCGGCAACCTGGTGGCCGAGCAGTATGAAGATGATTTCCACGCGGCCCACCCGATCATCGATGAGCTGCGCGACAAGATGGTCATCGTCGAAGACCCGCGCTACAGCCGCGAATACCTGGAGGCTGACAAACGCTCGATTGCCAACGCGGTGCAGGTGTTTTTCACGGACGGCACCTGCACCGAGCAGGTGGCGGTGGAGTACCCGATTGGCCATCGCCGCCGTCGGGTGGACGGCATTCCACTGCTGGAAGACAAGTTCAAAGCCAACCTGACCACGCGCTTCACTGCGCAACACAGCGCGCAGATTTTTGCATTGTGCAAGGATCAGGCACGGCTTGAGGCGACGCCTGTGAACCGTTTCATGGACCTGCTCACGATCTGAAAAAACAACACGTTCACTGTTGGACCTGGTTTGCCCTAACCCCTGTAGGAGCGAGCTTGCTCGCGAAAAACCCATAGGCGCCGCGCTTATTCAGGAAGCACGCGTTGTCGTTGACGTTTTTCGCGAGCAAGCTCGCTCCTACAAAGGCAATGACGCAGGTTCAAACCGCAGTATCACCCGGCGATTGTGCTTACTCTTCTTCTCGATCTTCTCGCAGAACACCCGGCCGATTTCCTCGGTGTTGAGCACGTGGGTACCGCCGCAGGGCTGGATATCGATGCCGGGGATTTCAATCACCCGTACCGACCCCGAGACCACCGGCGGCGCAACCGCCTGGGTGCGGGTGATCTGCAGCAGGGTCGCGTACTCGGTGGCGGGCATCGACAGGGTCTTGACCGCGTGGGCCTGCTCGATCAGGGCGTTGAGGTCGTGGGTGAGGCGGTCCTTGTCCAGGGTCATTTCCGGCAGGTCGAAATCCAGGCGGCCTTTATCTGCGCTGATGCTGCAACCGGTCACGGGCGCGTCGATCAGCGAACACAGCAAGTGCAGGCAGGTGTGCATCTTCATGTGCTGGTAGCGCCGCTCCCAATCCAGCCCGGCGTCGACCTGGACGCCAGCGGCCAACTGTTCGGGGCAGTGGTCCACCTGGTGCCAGATGATCGAGCGCAATACCGGGTCGCGCACGGTGCCGGTCACTTGCACCCGTGTGCCATCGGCCAGGGTGAGGTGGCCGGTATCGCCCGGTTGCCCGCCGCCGGTGGGGTAGAACAGGGTGTGCTCCAGGGCGATACCCTGTTCGCTGACGGCAATCACCCGGGCGCTGAAGGCGTTCTGGTAGGGCGCGCTGTCGAACAGCGCCAGGGTTTCCATGGTATGCACGGACATGTTCAACCTCCGACGATCAATGGGGTGGCTTGCAAGAGGTGGCGCACCAGTGCGCTCAAGCCAGGGGGAGAGAGCAGGGTGATTTCAAATTCCGGCCCGCATACCTTCAGGTTCAGCGGCAGGCGTGGCAGTTGTTCGTCGTTGTCGAGGCGACGCAGGCGAAACTGCAGGTGGTGGCGCTCTTTCACCGTGGGTTCGAGCATCAGCCCTTGCAGCGGATGAAAGTCGGCGTCCAGCACGGTGACCTTGTGGCCGACACTCACTTCGCCCACCACGTGCAAGCGCTCATCCAGGGCAAAAGCGCCGAGGTAGTTGCTGTGGTCCGATTCATCGTTTTTTTGCAGTTGGATCTGGTTGACCACCTTGACCTTGGTGCCTGCCGGCACGTCCTGGGTAATCACGCAGGAGGGGCTGATAAACACGTTGTCGCCGATCGAAACATAGCCCAGCACCCGGGCGCCGGCGCCGACTTCGACGTTATTGCCCAGGCGCGGGTGGCGCTTGCCGTCCGGGTTGTTGGCGATACCGCGCGCGCCCAGGGTCACGCCGCAGAGGATGTAGCAATCGTTGCCGATCACGCAGGTTTCGCCGATGACCGTGCCGTAGCCATGGTCCAGCACAAAGCGCCGGCCGATACGCGCTGCCGGGTGAATCTCGGCGCCGGAGAGGATTTTACCCTGGTTGCTCAGCTTGAGGGCCATGCGCGAAAACTCGCCGTTGTCAGCGGCCTGGAAATGCCACACCAGGTGCGCAAGGCGGTAGAACAGCACGGCCTTGAACGAGGCGTAGGACTCCAGGATCAACTCACCGCGCCCACGGGACGCCGGGTCGCGATAGGCATAGGCGATCAGGTCCTCGGCCACTGCCTGGGCGGCGTTCTGGATCAACGGCGCCAGGTGCGGTTCCAGCTGCTTCATCTGCCCGGGCGTCAGGGTGGTGATGAGGTGGGTCAGCAACTCATCGTGCAGCTGTTGCATGTCGATAAAGCCCCCCATGGAGACACCCCCGTATGTTGAATGGTTAAAAGCCCGGTTATTCGAAGCTGGGCAGGTAGCTGTCGGCATTGTCGTAGACCATGGTCAACACCACCGTTTCGGGCGGCAGTTCGGGGGCAAGTTGGGCGATGGCGACCATGTTGGCGGCCGAAGACAGCCCCAGGCTGATGGCATCGGTGCGCATGATGCGTTTGATCATGTCCAGGCAATCGGCGTGCGACACCTTGAGCATGCCGTCGATCACATCCAGGTTGAGGATGCTGGGGATCAGGCCAATCGACAGGCCCTGGATCGCGTGCGCGGCGTGCTGGTCTTTCAGCAAGTCGCATTCCTCCGGCTCTACGCCCATCACTCGCAGCGCCGGCCAGGCGGCCTTGAGGGTTTCGCCGATACCGGTGATGTGGCCCCCGGTGCCTATGCCGCTGACGAAGTAGTCCACGCGCTGTTCACCGAAGGCGCGCAGGATTTCCGGGGCGGTAGTGTCACGGTGGGTTTGGGGGTTGGCGCCATTGCGTTGCTGGTTGAGCATCACGTAGTTGGGGTTCTCCAACTGCAGCTCCATGCACTTTTCACCGTGGGAGTTATTGCCCAGGCGACTGTCGGACAGCACGACCCTGGCGCCGTACAGGCGCAGCAGCTTCTGTTTTTCCGGGCTGTAGTTGTCGGGGATCACCAGCACCACTTTGTAGCCCAGCACATTGCCGGCCATCACCAGGCCAATGCCGGTGTTGCCACCACTGGGTTCGATGATGGTCTGCCCGGAATCACGGATCAGCACACCGCGGCGCTCGGCATCCAGGATCATGCCCAAGGCGATGCGCGCCTTGTGGCTGCCGCCGGGGTTGAGGGACTCCAGCTTGGCGTAGACCTCGATGCCGAGGTCTTCGGAAAACTGGGCCAGACGCACGATCGGCGTTTGGCCGATCACGTCGAGGATGGAGTTATGCAGCATCAGTACGCCCCCACCCTTAGTACAACGGCATGTCAGGTTCGACGTCGCGAACCCAATGTTTCATGCCGCCCTGCAAGACTTTGGTGTTGGCAAAGCCGGCTGCCAACAGGGTGCTGGCGGCTTGCTCGGCGCGAGTGCCTGCGTAGCAGATCAGGTAGTGGGTGTTGTCGCGGCTCAGGCTGGCGAGCTGCCCATCCAGTTCTGCCAGCGGGATATGCACCACGCCCGGTAATTTGCACACTTCCAGTTCGCTGGCGTCACGCACGTCCAGCAATACATCGGCGCTGCTGGGGTGTTCGAGCACTTGCTTTAGCACCTGGGGCTTGATGTAGCGTTCTGCGGCCAGGGAGGGCTGGCTCGGTACGGCATCGGCGCAGGTGGCCGGCGCGACGGTTTCGCTGTGGCGCAGGTCCGAACAGCAGGGGCAGTCGGCGCGGCGCTTGAAGCGGATCTCGCTGAACTTCATCGCCAGTGCGTCGAAGCGCATCAAGCGGCCGGACAAGGGTTCGCCAATGCCAATCAGCAATTTGATCGCCTCGGTGGCCTGGATCATGCCGACCACGCCCGGCAACACGCCGATCACACCGCCCGCGCTGCAATTGGGCGCCAGCTCAGCGGGCGGGGCCTTGGGGAACAGGCAGCGATAGCACGGCCCACCTTTATAGTTGAGCACGCTGATCTGCCCGTCGAAACGGTAGATGGCGCCGTACACCAAAGGTTTGCCCAATTGCACACAGGCGTCGTTGACCAGGTAGCGGGTGTCGAAATTGTCGGTGCCGTCGATCACCAGGTCATAGGCGCCCACCAGTTCCAGGGCGTTGTCAGTGTCAAGCGCGGTGTTGTGCGCGTTGATCTGGATATAGGGGTTGAGGTCCAGCAGACGCTGCTTGGCGGACTCGACCTTGGGCATGCCCAGGGTGCTGTTGCCATGCACAATCTGGCGTTGCAGGTTGCTGCTTTCCACCACGTCAAAGTCCACCAGGCCCAGGGTGCCGATGCCGGCCGCCGCCAGGTACAGGCTGATGGGAGAGCCCAGGCCGCCGGTACCGATGACCAGCACCTTGGCTTTCTTCAGGTTCAATTGGCCCTCGCGGCCGACGCCCGGCAGGGTGATGTGGCGCACGTAGCGCTGCACTTCTTCGTTGCTCAGTGTGTCGATGTCCATGCCGCCGGAGGTGGCGAGCAATACTTCGATCCGGGCTTTTGCTGGCAGCGGTTCATCGGCGTCGATCAACTCCTCCTCGGCGGTAAACAGGAAGTGTTCCTTGAGCTGGTCGTTCTTTTCATGGAACAGGTGCTGACGCAATTGGGGGTGATGGGTGCAGAGATTTTCAATGACTTCGCGCAATGTCGATCCGGCGCCCTCAAGGGTCGATTCCGGCAGCTTGGCCACGCGAACCAGAATGTCGGGGAAAGAGACAGCGTTCATGGACAACTCCGTGTGCAGGTCGTTGAAAGGTTGAAGGGAGAAATGCTTGCCATCCCAGGCAAACAGCTTGGAGCCCAGGGCCTGGCCCTGACGAACATCCACCACCAGGTAACTGACGGGGAAGATCGGCTCGCCCAGGAACAGCGCCTTGTCCTGGTCTTCGTCACTGAAATAGGCGCCCACATCCGGGTGTGAGTGGTAGATCACCACCACCGGGTTGTCGCTGCGAAACGCCTTGTTCATCAGCAGGGTATCGGCCACCGAAAAGGTGTAGCCGTTGGCCGCGCTGCGTGGGTACATCTGGGGGTTCTTGCGGTGCAGCTCATTCTGGATATTGCTGCCCAGGTACACGCTGCCGTCGGCGAAGACAAAACCACAGCACTCCTCGGGGTAGCTGCGGCTGGCGTGGGCGTAGATCTGTTCCAGGGCGGTGGGGCGGAGGACGTCCATGTTTCTCTCGCGTTGGTTGAGGGTCACTTTTTCTTGGCCATGAGTTTTTCGATCGGCAATTTGGTAATCGCAAAGCCGGCCAGCAGGATGGCCGAGTACAGCATCAGGTCGCGGGAGATTTCCACGCCTTCGTACCAGGCACCGATGATGACCGCGAACACCGGGAAGATAATGAAGACGAACGACAGGATGATCGGGCTCAGGCGCTTGAGCAGCATGAAATACACAATGAACCCGCCCACCGAGGCCACCAGCCCGAGGTAGAACAGCGCGCTCCAGGAGCGCAGGGTGATGGCGTCGAACGTCGGCGTTTCAAACCACAGACCGGCCAGGAACAGCATCAGCCCGGCAATGCCGATGGGCAGGGTGTTGTAGGTGATGACGCTGATGGCGCTGCCTTTTTGCTTGGTAATGACATAGCACAAGGCGTGCATGATTGCGGCGCTCAGAATGGCCAGCACCCCCAGGAACTCGGCGTGGTCCAGGTGCAGGCCCTGGCTCTTGATAATCATGTAGAGGCTGCCGAAACCGATGCCGATGCCGACCACCTGGGAAAAATAGATGCGCTCGCGCAGGAACAGCGCGGAGAAGATCAGGATGAACACCGGCATGCAGCTGAACAGCAGGGCGGTGAGGCCCGACGACACATGCATTTCGCCATAGTTGAGCAAATAGTAGGGAACGCTGAAGTAAGACAGGGTCACGAATACGAAGAACCAGCGGCTTTCCCGGGGAAACAGGATCGGCTCACGGCGCACCATGGCAAAACACAGGAACAGCGGAAACGCGATGAGAAAGCGCAGGCCGGCGGATGTCAGCGGCGGCACGCTCTCCACGGCGATCTTAATGCCCAGCCAAGTGGTGCCCCAACTCAGGCACACAATCAGGAACATCACGCTGGTCACCAGCCCGGCGAGCCACTGTTTTTGCGTTTTTGTTTTTGCAGTGTTTTCGAGAACGGCGGACATTGGCATCGTTTATTGCTTCCCTGAGCCGGAATTGAACTCTATATTGAACTTGTAATGAGTTATGTTTATCGGCGATTGAACCCGTAAAAGCACACTATTAGGGCGAAAGATGGCTGTCAAAACAAATATTGACATGGTGTCAATTATGCGTGAGGGCTTGTCCAACGGGCAGGGCGTGAAGTACAAGCGCCTGTCCGATGTGATGGAACGGGGCATCCTCGAAGGCTTGATTGAACCGGGACGAAAACTGCCGCCCCATCGGGTGCTTTCCGACAATTTAGGCGTGACCATCGGCACCATCAGCCGGGCCTACGGTGAGCTGGAGCGCCTGGGCCTGGTGGTTGCACGAGTCGGTGACGGCACTTTCGTGCGCAAGCGTGGGATGGAGCGCCAGCGTGATGAAGGTTTTCGCAATTTCAGCGAGGAGCCGCGCCAGTACTTCGACATGAGCCGCAACATGCACATTCCTGGGCAAGAGACGGTGTTTCTCGCCCAGAGCTTCCAAACCCTGTCGACCAACGCCAAGTTCCTCCAGGACATCAGCGCCTACACCCCGGACGCCGGCCTGCCGCGCTACCGTGAAGCAGGCGCGCAATGGCTGGTGCAGCGCGAGTTTCATCCGATTCCCGAGCAGGTCATCTGCGTCAACGGCGGCCAGCACGGCTTGTTGTGCGCCATGATGGCG
This sequence comes from Pseudomonas sp. FDAARGOS_380, assembly GCF_002591235.1. Taxonomy (NCBI): domain Bacteria; kingdom Pseudomonadati; phylum Pseudomonadota; class Gammaproteobacteria; order Pseudomonadales; family Pseudomonadaceae; genus Pseudomonas; species Pseudomonas sp. FDAARGOS_380. The sequence goes on from NZ_CP023969.1 coordinate 3,675,560, forward strand.
TTGCTGCGTGCTGGCGATACGGTGGTTACCGAGCAGTTGACTTACCCCGGGCTGATTACCGCCGCGCGCATGCTGGGGGTACGGTTGATCGGCCTGGAGATGGACGAGGAAGGTGTGCTGCCCACGGCGCTGGATGAGGTTTGTCGTAATCACCGGATTTCGGCGTTGTATTGCACGCCGACTATCCAGAATCCGACGACCGCCGTGTTGTCGGTTGCGCGCCGCGAAGCCTTGGCCAGGGTGTGTCGCGAACATAACTTGCTGATTCTGGAGGACGAAGCCCACGGTGTGCTGGTGGAGGACCGTCCGCCGCCCCTCAGCTATTTCGCGCCTGAACGTACGATTTTGATCAGCAGCCTGAGCAAGGCGGTGTCAGCCGGTTTGCGGGTGGGCTACGTGCATGCGCCGCCCGCGCTGGTCAGCCGCATCTCGGCGGCGATCCGTTCGACCTGCTGGATGGCCACACCTGTGACCTTGGAACTGGCGACCCAGTGGATCGAAAACGGCACGGCGGAATATTTGTTGCGTCAGCAGATCAATGAGATCAGTCGGCGCAAGACGCTGGTCGAAGATTTATTGACCGGCCTGGCCTATCGCACCCACCTTAACAGTCCGCATTTTTGGATCGAAGTCCCCGAGCCCTGGCGTGCGTCGGAAATCGAGGCAGAGCTCAAGCAGAACAATTACCTGATCGCCACCGCCGAGGCGTTTGCCGTGGGGCAGACGGCGGTGCCGCAGTTTATTCGGGCGAGTATCTGCAACACGTCGGGCGATGATCAGTTATTGCGCGAAGGGTTTGATGCGCTGGCGACGGCGTTGGGGCAGGGGGGCGGGCGGTTTCATCTGTGAGACCGCGCTCGTTCCCACGCTCTGCGTGGGAATGCATCTTGCGGCGCTCCGCGTCGCTATTGCGGGACGCGGAGCGTCCCAGGCGGCGTTCCCACGCAGAGCGTGGGAACGATCACAAGATCACTTAAAGCGCCGCTCAACCCCTTTCTCCACCAAAATCTTCGCCGAGATCTCTTCCACCGAAAAATGCGTGGAATTGATGTGCGCAATATTCTCGCGGCGGAACAGATTTTCTACTTCACGCACTTCAAATTCACACTGGGCATAGCTGGAATAGCGGCTGTTGGGCTTGCGTTCGTTGCGGATGGCGGTCAGCCGGTCCGGGTCGATGGTCAGGCCGAACAGCTTGTGGGAATGCGCGCGCAAGGCGGCGGGCAGGGTCAGGTGCTCCATGTCGTCTTCGGTCAGCGGATAGTTGGCCGCACGAATACCGAACTGCATGGCCATGTACAGGCAGGTCGGGGTCTTGCCGCAACGCGACACGCCCACCAGGATCAGGTCGGCCTTGTCGTAGTAGTGGGTGCGGGCGCCGTCGTCGTTGTCGAGGGCGAAGTTCACCGCCTCGATACGCTCCATATAGTTGGAGTTATGCCCAATGGAGTGGGACTTTCCGACGGAATAGGACGAATGTTCACTCAACTCCTGTTCCAGTGGCGCCAGGAAGGTAGAGAAAATATCGATCATGAAACCATTCGACGTTGCGAGAATCTCACGAATGTCTTGATTGACGATGGTGTCGAAAATGATCGGGCGAAAACCGTCTTTTTCAGCCGCCAGATTGATTTGTTGTACCATGGCCCGCGCTTTATCCACGCTGTCTATATAAGGCCGGGTGAATTTGGCGAAGGTAATGTTTTCGAACTGCGCGAGCAGGCTCTGACCCAATGTTTCGGCTGTAATGCCGGTGCCGTCGGAAATAAAGAAAGCAGATCGTTTCATTTGAGCCCTGGGCCTTAAGCTGATGGCGAATCTTGGATATGATAGGCGCGATTTTGCCGTCCCGCAGTGGGCCGCATTCTCACTTATTTTCCAGGTCCAGGCCACAAGCGCTGGCGTTAGCTCCTACTGAGCAACCCGCGTCCTGAGCTTTTCCAACACAGAAAGTGGAGAGATCACCTTGGTAGAGTACGTAGTTTCCCTCGATAAGCTCGGCGTCCATGATGTAGAGCATGTGGGGGGCAAGAACGCATCCCTCGGCGAGATGATCAGTAATCTTGCAGGCGCTGGTGTCTCGGTGCCCGGTGGTTTCGCCACCACGGCCCAGGCTTACCGCGACTTCCTCGAGCTGAGCGGCCTCAACGCCCAGATCCACGCCGCGCTGGACGCCCTGGACGTCGATGACGTCAACGCCCTGGCCAAGACCGGCGCCCAGATCCGCCAGTGGATCATGGAAGCCGAGTTCCCCGAGAAGCTCAACGAAGAAATTCGTACCGCCTTCGCCACCTTGTCTGCGGGTAACCCGGACATGGCCGTTGCCGTGCGCTCCTCGGCCACCGCCGAAGACTTGCCGGACGCCTCCTTTGCCGGCCAGCAGGAAACCTTCCTCAACATTCGCGGCGTCGAAAACGTGATTCGCGCGGCCAAGGAAGTGTTTGCCTCCCTCTTTAACGACCGTGCGATTTCCTACCGCGTACACCAGGGTTTCGACCACAAGCTGGTGGCCCTGTCTGCCGGCGTGCAGCGCATGGTGCGTTCGGAAACCGGCACGGCCGGCGTGATGTTCACCCTCGATACCGAATCCGGTTTCCGTGACGTGGTGTTTATCACCGGCGCCTACGGCCTGGGCGAAACCGTCGTACAAGGCGCGGTCAACCCGGACGAATTCTACGTACACAAGGGCACCCTCGAAGCGGGTCGCCCGGCCATCCTGCGCCGTAACCTGGGCAGCAAGGCCATCAAGATGATCTACGGCGACGAGGCCAAGGCCGGTCGTTCGGTCAAAACCGTTGACGTCGACAAGGCCGAGCGCGCGCGTTTCTGCCTCACCGACGCTGAAGTCAGCGAGTTGGCCAAACAAGCGATGATCATCGAAAAGCACTACAAGTGCCCGATGGACATCGAGTGGGCCAAGGACGGTGACGACGGCAAGCTCTACATCGTGCAGGCGCGCCCCGAAACCGTGAAGAGCCGCACTTCGGCCAACGTCATGGAGCGCTACCTGCTCAAGGAAACCGGCACCGTGCTGGTGGAAGGCCGTGCCATTGGCCAGCGTATTGGCGCAGGCAAGGTGCGGATCATCAAGGACGTGTCCGAGATGGACAAGGTCCAGCCGGGTGACGTACTGGTTTCCGATATGACCGACCCCGACTGGGAGCCGGTGATGAAGCGCGCCAGTGCCATCGTCACCAACCGTGGCGGGCGTACCTGCCACGCGGCGATCATCGCCCGTGAACTGGGGATTCCGGCAGTCGTGGGTTGCGGCAACGCCACTCAACTGCTCAAGGATGGCCAGGGTGTGACCGTGTCCTGCGCCGAAGGCGATACCGGCTTTATCTTCGAAGGTGAACTGGGCTTCGATATCAAGCAAAACTCCATCGACGCCATGCCCGACCTGCCGTTCAAGATCATGATGAACGTCGGCAACCCGGACCGCGCCTTCGATTTCGCGCAATTGCCGAATGCCGGTGTGGGCCTGGCCCGCCTGGAGTTCATCATCAACCGCATGATCGGTGTGCACCCCAAGGCACTGCTGAACTATGACGGCCTGCCACTGGACATCAAGGAAAGCGTCGACAAGCGCATCGCCGGCTACAACGACCCGGTAGGGTTCTACGTCGAGAAACTGGTCGAAGGCATCAGCACCCTGGCTGCGGCGTTCTACCCGAAAAAGGTCATCGTGCGCCTGTCGGACTTCAAGTCCAATGAATACGCCAACCTGATCGGCGGCAAGCTCTACGAGCCAGAAGAAGAAAACCCGATGCTGGGCTTCCGCGGTGCCTCGCGTTACATCAGCGAAGCCTTCCGTGACTGCTTCGAGCTCGAATGCCGTGCGCTCAAGCGTGTGCGCAACGAGATGGGCCTGACCAACGTCGAGATCATGGTGCCGTTCGTGCGCACCCTGGGCGAGGCGAGCCAAGTGGTGGACCTGCTGGCCGAAAACGGCCTGACCCGTGGCGAGAACGGCCTGCGCGTGATCATGATGTGCGAATTGCCGTCCAACGCCATCCTGGCTGAAGAGTTCCTGGAGTTCTTCGACGGTTTCTCCATCGGCTCCAACGACCTGACCCAGTTGACCCTGGGCCTGGACCGCGACTCGGGGATCATCGCCCACTTGTTCGACGAGCGTAACCCGGCGGTCAAGAAGCTGTTGGCCAACGCCATTCAGGCCTGTAACAAGGCTGGCAAGTACATCGGTATCTGCGGCCAAGGCCCTTCGGACCACCCTGACCTGGCCAAATGGCTGATGGAGCAGGGGATCGAGAGCGTTTCGTTGAACCCCGATTCCGTGCTGGAAACCTGGTTCTTCCTGGCTGAAGGCCAAGCGTCCGCCTAAGATCGCGTGGTCAAAAGTGCCGGTCACTCGTTGCGGGTGACCGGCATTCTTATCTGTACAGGGCGGGAATCCTTGCGGACGCCGCCCTTTTTTGTGCAAGAGCATTATGCAAAGCAGCAGCAATCTATTTCCTGTCGCCCTGATCAGCGCTGAACGTCGCGGCGATCTGAGTGAAGACGTCTATCGGCTCAAGCCCGGTAACAGTCCTGACGGCACCGTCGAGCTGGCGGTGACCCGTTTGGGCCTGGCCGATGTCCCGGAAAACCGGGGCACGCCAATTATTTTGTTGCATGGCAGTTTTTCCAACCGGCGCTTCTGGTATTCGCCCAAGGGCATCGGCTTGGGGGCTTACCTGGCGCGTCGCGGATTTGATGTGTGGATCCCGGAAATGCGCGGCCATGGTTTGTCCAAGCGCAATCACGACTACGCCAGAAACCGTGTCGCCGATTACGCACGCTACGATTTGCCGGCCGTGGGGGCGTTTGTGTCTGAGCAAAGCGGGCAGGTTCCGCACTGGATCGGGCATTCTCTCGGCGCCACCACCTTGGCTGCGGCCTTGGGCGGGCAGCACTTGGATGCATCTGCGGTGGCATCGGTGGCGTTGTTCGGCTGCCAGGTCAGTCGTAACCATTGGCCGTTGAAAATCCCACCGGTGCAGTGGGGTGGGCGCTTTATTCTCAAGCGCCTTGGCCACCTGTCCGGCCCGCGCTTCAAACGTGGGCCCGAGGACGAACCGGCTGGCGTGATGATCGAGGCGATGCGTTGGAACGGCCTGTTCGGCCGGTTTGGCGATGCCGAGCATGACTGGTGGAAAGGCTTGGCGCAGGTCGATGTGCCGCTGTTGGCGGTGAGCGCCGCGGGCGACCGGCAAGACCCGGACTGGGCCTGCCGCAAGCTCTTCGAGCAAGTGGGCAGCGAGCATCGCCAGTACCTGTGCCTGGGGCGTCAGCAAGGTTTCAGCGAAGATTTCGGCCATGTGCAGATGCTGGTCAGCAAAGCCGCCCAGGCCCAAGTGTGGCCATTGGTGGAGCGTTGGTTGAACGACCCGCTGACACCCGTATTCGGCACGCAGCCCGAGGTGGCTGCAACGGTTTGACGAAACGCCCTGCCAGGGGCGTTTCACTCTTGAAGGGTTGCGGCTAAGATATGACGCGCCAGGCGCTTCTGGTCATATTCAGTCGCGTAACGTGTATTGCGTTGCGCTGATCAGGGTTTGATCATGGCCGCCGCCAAGGCGCGGGCACTTAAAGAATGCCTGTCGCGGGGCGTTTTCTTGATGTACACCGTGGATGTTCGACCTCTTCTTTGATGACAGGAGTTTCTCGATGAACCATTACGTGACCCCCGACCTGTGTGACGCCTACCCGGAGCTGGTGCAGGTAGTGGAGCCGATGTTCAGCAACTTCGGTGGCCGAGACTCCTTTGGCGGCGAAATTGTCACCCTTAAATGCTTCGAGGATAACTCCCTGGTCAAGGCGCAGGCTGACCTGCCGGGCGCTGGCAAAGTGCTGGTGGTCGACGGCGGCGGCTCCCTGCGCTGCGCGTTGCTGGGTGACATGATTGCCGAGAAGGCCGCGAAAAACGGTTGGGAAGGGCTGGTGATCTACGGGTGCGTCCGTGATGTCGACGTCATCGCCCAGACCGACCTGGGCGTGCAGGCCCTGGCCTCGCACCCGAAAAAAACCGACAAGCGCGGCCTGGGCGACCTGAACGTGGCGGTGACATTCGGGGGGGTGACGTTCCGCCCCGGTGAGTACATTTACGCCGACAACAACGGGGTGATCGTGTCGCCCAGCCCACTGAAAATGCCTGAATAAACTGCCGTAACCGATTGGGGTGAGGATGTTCGAAGAAGAAAACGCGCAATGGGGGCTGGTGCATGCCCTGGTGCTGGACGGTAAAGGCGGCGCGCGTTCGATTGCCCGGACTGACCTCGACGATTTGCAATTGCAGCCTCAGGAAAGCCTGTGGCTGCACTGGGATCGCAGCCATCCTCAAACCCAGACCTGGCTGCGTAAATCCAGCGGCCTGAGCGAGTTCGCCTGTGACCTGCTGCTGGAGGAGAACACTCGCCCACGCCTGTTGCCGCTGCCGGACGCCGAACTGCTGTTGTTTCTGCGCGGGATCAATCTCAACCCAGGCGCCGAGCCCGAAGACATGGTGTCGGTGCGCATCTTCGCCGCCGCCAACCGAGTGATCTCCCTGCGTTTACGCCCCTTGCGCGCCACCGATGAGTTGCTGGTGCAGCTGGCAGACGGCAAAGGCCCCAAGACGGCGTCTGAACTCATCCTTTATATGGCTCAGTACCTGACCAATAAAGTGCAGGATCTGGTTGCTGGCTTGTCTGAAATCGTCGATTCCGAGGAAGAAAACCTCGATGCCGACGAACGGTATACTCCGGAGCACGGCAGTGTTCTGCAGATCCGTCGAAGGGCTGCCGGGCTCAAGCGCTTCCTGGCCCCCCAGCGGGATATTTTTGCCCAGCTCACGCGAATCAAATTGGCCTGGTTCTGCGACGACGATGCCGACTATTGGAATGAATTGCACAACAGCCTGACCCGTTACCTGGAAGAGCTGGAATTGGCCAGAGAGCGCGTGGGGCTTGTGCTTGAGGCCGAAGACCGGCGCTTGAGCCTGCGTATGAACCGCACCATGTACCGCTTCGGGATCATCACCGGGATCTTCTTGCCGATGAGTTTTCTCACCGGTCTGCTCGGTATAAATGTGGGAGGCATCCCGTTCTCCGACAGCCCTTATGGATTCATAATTGCGTGCCTGTTGATGGTGTCTGTGGCACTGGGGCAATGGTGGTTATTTCGACGATTGCGCTGGGTTTGACCTGAATATGACCTGAACGTAAGAAAGGGCCGATGTGACCCGATGAATTTTACCCTCGTCTTTTAAATCACTTGCGAGAGGTCTCTATGCACGATCCGTTCGAACAGTCTTTGCGTGACATGCTCAATGCTTCGCCATCCAACCGTGATGACGATGCTTGCCTGGGCCGCGTACTGAAAACCGCCAACCGTCAGGTAGGGGCGGGTGACCTGTTCGGTCTGCTCGGGCGTTGGTTGCCGGCATTGATGATGGCCCTGAACAACGGTTCGGCCCATGTGTCACCGGTTTCCCGTCGTAAACCTCTTGCTAGCACTGCTGATAAGGCTGATTGAATATGGAACTTGATCTCTGGACCCAGAGCCTGGTCACCGCGATGACCGCATTGTGGACCAAGGTGGCGAATTTCATTCCCAACCTGTTTGGTGCCCTGGTCTTGGTATTGCTGGGGTTTGTCGTCGCCAAGCTGCTCGATACCCTGCTGTCCAAATTGCTCGCCAAACTGGGCCTCGATCGCCTGATGGCCGGCACTGGCCTGACCAAATTGCTCGGCCGCGCTGGGTTGCAAGTCCCGATTTCGACCCTGATCGGCAAGATCGTCTATTGGTTCGTTCTACTTATTTTTCTGGTTTCTGCGGCACAGTCCCTTGGACTTGAGCGAGTTTCAGCTACGCTCGACATGCTGGCACTGTATTTGCCGAAAGTGTTCGGCGGCGCGCTGGTGCTGCTGGTGGGGGTTTTACTCGCGCAACTGGCCAACGGGCTGGTGCGCGGGGCCGCCGAAGGCGTGGGCCTGGACTACGCGGCGGGCCTGGGGCGAATCGCCCAGGGGCTGGTGATCATCATCAGTATTTCTGTCGCGATCAGCCAGTTGGAGGTCAAAACTGACCTGCTCAACCACGTGATTGTGATTGTTTTGATTACCGTTGGTCTGGCAGTTGCGCTGGCCATGGGGTTGGGAAGCCGGGAAATTGCCGGTCAGATTCTTGCGGGAATCTATGTGCGTGAGCTGTATCAAGTTGGGCAACAGGTGCGTGTGGGCGAGGTCGAAGGGCAAATCGAGGAGATCGGCACAGTCAAGACGACCGTGCTGACCGATGACGGGGAACTGGTGTCGCTGTCTAACCGGATTCTCCTGGAGCAGCAGGTCAGTAGCCGCTAATCCGGCAAATCCTGCTAATGTACGCCGCCGCAAACCCGGGTGACCGGGTTGCAGCGGACATTGACCTGACTGTCGGCACGACTTGTTTTGAATAAAGCCCAAACGCTGTCCACGCGCTATGACCCCCGTGAGCTCTCTGATGAGGAGTTGGTCGCGCGCTCGCACACGGAGCTGTTTCACGTAACACGCGCGTACGAAGAATTGATGCGCAGGTATCAACGCACTCTGTTCAACGTTTGTTCAAGGTATTTGGGGAACGATAGAGACGCGGATGATGTCTGTCAGGAAGTGATGCTCAAGGTGCTATACGGCCTGAAGAACTTCGAGGGCAAATCGAAGTTCAAGACCTGGCTGTACAGCATCACGTACAACGAGTGCATCACGCAGTATCGTAAGGAACGGCGAAAGCGTCGCTTGATGGACGCTTTGAGTCTGGACCCCCTTGAGGAGGCGTCTGAAGAGAAGGCGCCGGCACCCGAGGAGAAGGGCGGACTTGATCGCTGGTTGGTGCATGTGAACCCGATTGACCGGGAAATTCTGGTGCTTCGCTTTGTCGCAGAGCTGGAATTCCAGGAAATCGCTGACATCATGCATATGGGCTTGAGTGCTACAAAAATGCGGTACAAACGTGCTCTTGATAAATTACGTGAGAAATTTGCGGGCGAGACTGAAACTTAGTGCGTAGCAAATATCTCTTACGTGTAGGCAAGTTCTGTTAGACTTGTCGCCGAGTTGTCCCCCGGTTTGTGGGACTGCTTTACAATCACCAGATGGGGATTTAACGGATGAAACTGAAAAACACCTTGGGCTTGGCCATTGGTTCTCTTATTGCCGCTACTTCTTTCGGCGTTCTGGCACAAGGCCAAGGCGCAGTTGAAGGCGAGCTGTTCTACAAGAAGCAGTACAACGATAGCGTTAAGCACATCGAAGACGGCTTCAACCCAGGCGCTCGCATTGGTTACTTCCTGACCGACGATCTGTCGTTGAATCTGTCGTACGACAAGACCAACCACACCCGTTCGAACGACGGCACTGGCAACCAGAAGATCAAAGGTGACACTGGCAGCCTCGTTGCTCAGTACCACTTCGGTCAGGCTGGCGTTGATAGCCTGCGTCCATACGTTGAAGGCGGTTTCGGCCACCAGAGCCGTACCAACGTTAAGGTTGACGGCCACAGCGGTCGCGACCAGACCACTTTCGCTACCATCGGTACCGGCGTGAAGTACTACTTCACCAACAACCTGTACGCTCGTGCTGGTGTTGAAGCTGACTACGGTCTGGACAACGGCAAGTGGGACTACTCCGCACTGGTTGGCCTGGGCGTGAACTTCGGCGGTAACGCTGGCGCAGCTGCTCCAGCTCCTACCCCAGCACCAGCTCCAGAGCCAGTTCCAGAGCCAGAGGCTCCGGTTGCTCAGGTTGTTCGTGTTGAGCTGGACGTTAAGTTCGACTTCGACAAGGCCGTTGTTAAGCCTAACAGCTACGGCGACGTTAAAAACCTGGCCGACTTCATGGCTCAGTACCCAGCTACCAACGTAGAAGTTGCTGGTCACACTGACTCCGTAGGTCCAGACGCTTACAACCAGAAGCTGTCCCAGCGTCGTGCTGACGCTGTTAAGCAAGTCCTGGTTAAAGACGGCGTTGCTCCTAACCGTGTAACTGCTGTTGGTTACGGCGAATCCCGCCCAGTTGCTGACAACGCAACTGAAGCTGGTCGCGCTGTTAACCGTCGCGTAGAAGCGTCGGTTGAAGCTCAAGCTCAGTAATTACTGAGTAAAGAAAAGCCCGGCTCAGGCCGGGCTTTTTTTCGCCTGCGATTTGCCTCAGGCGCTTGCCGCAGCGGCGATGCCATCCATCTGTGCGGCGCCGGCAACCTGGCCAATCACCAGGATGGCCGGGCTCTTGAGCGCAAAGGCTGTTGCAGCTTCATGCATGGCCGCCAGGGAGCTGCGGCATTCGCGTTGCTGGGGCAACGAAGCGTTTTCGATCATTGCCACCGGCATATCCGCAGCCATGCCACCGTTGAGTAACTGCTCGCGGATTTCTTCTAGCTTGGCCACGCCCATATACACCACCAGCGTGGTGCCTCCCTCCGCCAGCGCACGCCAGTTCAGGCTGCTGTCATCCTGGGTATGCGCGGTGACCAAGGTCACTCCACGGCTTACGCCACGCAAGGTCAACGGGATATCGCACTGGGTCGCCCCGGCCAGCCCTGAGGTGATGCCATTGACCAATTCCACCTCGACGCCACGCTCGCGCAGCCAGGTTGCCTCTTCGCCACCGCGGCCAAAAATACACGGGTCGCCACCTTTGAGGCGTACCACGCACTTGCCCTGGCGCGCATAACGCAGCATCAGGCGGTGAATAAACTCCTGCGGGGTGGAGCGACAGCCCCCACGCTTGCCAACGGTAATCACCCGGGCGCTGGCGCAGTGTTCCAGTACTGCCGGGTTGACCAAGTCATCAATCAGCACAATATCCGCTGCATGCAGAGCCCGGACCGCCTTGAGGGTCAGCAACTCCGGATCACCCGGCCCTGCGCCTACCAGCCATACTTTTGCGCTCATGTTGTTCCCCTTACACACTGATGGCGATTGGCTGCGGGTTGCTGGCCAAAAGACGTTTGATTTCCGGCACGCAGGAGCCGCATTGGGTGCCGCAGCCCAGTGCCTGTTTGAGGCCATCCAGGTCCAGGCCGCTGCCGATACCGGCACACACGGCGTTTTCGCTGACGTTCTTGCAGTTGCACACAATCTTGTTGCTGGCCGTGGTACCGCCCGGTGGCGCGCTCAAGGGCGCCAGCAACCAGCGCCGCAGTTGCTCGTCGGCGCGTCCTTCCAGCCACAGGCTTTGCAGCCAGTGACGGGCCAGGGTTTCGCCGGCCAGGCGCAGGGCGGTGATGCGGCCTTTCTCGATTTTTACGCGCTTGCCGATTGAGCGGCGGGGGTCGTCATAGGCCATTACCGGGCCGTCGTTGAGGCCCAGCAGGTGGTCGATGCGGGTCAACAGTTGCAGGTCGGGCGCCTCGGTATGCGCGGCGCGCACCAGCAACGCGGGGCGTTCACGGCCAGCCAGGCTCAGGCTGACGTAGGCAAAGGTTTCACACAGTGGGCGCAAGGCTTCGAAGTGCTGCTGCACATCGCCTTCGATCAGCGCAAACAGCTGCCATGGCAGTTGCACTGCTTCCAGGCGCACGCCGCTGTGCTTGAGCTCCGGCTGCTTGGACAAAGGGTCGAACGCCGGTTGCGTGAGGGTATTAACGCCGCCCTTGAGAAAACGGTCGCCCCAGTGCATGGGCAGGAACGCTTGGCCGGGGCGCACACTGTCATCGCTGCCCACCGCGACGATCACGCTGCCGCGACGGCTTTTCAGGCTGACCAGGTCACCCTCTTTGAAACGGTGACGGCGCAGCTCGTCCGGGTGCAGGCTCAGCAGCGCCTCACTGACGTGCCCGAACAGCTGGGCGGCGGTGCCGGTGCGGCTCATGCCGTGCCATTGATCACGCAGGCGACCAGTGATCAGGGTCAACGGGAATCGCGCATCGCGCTGTTCCTTGGCGGCGCGATAAGGCTCGGCGACAAACCGCGCCCGCCCACTGTCAGTGGGGAAAATACCGTCGGTGTACAAGCGCGACGTACCCGCCTGCGCACCCTCGGGAAACGGCCACTGCTGCGGGCCGAGCCGGTCGAGCAGGGCATGGCTGATGCCGGACATATCCAGGTCACGGCCTTGAGTCAGTGGCTTGAATTCATCAAACAGCTGGGCCGCTTGTTCAAAGGCGAACAGGCTCGGCAACCCCGGACGCAGACGGCGCTCCAGGCGTTGGGCGAAATCCACCGTGATCGCCCAGTCCGCGCGTGCTTCACCCGGTGGGCTGATGGCGCGGCGCACGTGGGAAATACGCCGCTCGGAATTGGTCACCGTGCCGTCTTTTTCACCCCAACTGGCGGCGGGCAGTAGCAGGTCGGCATAGGCGGCGGTTTCGGTGGTATGAAATGCTTCCTGCAACACCACGAACGGACACGCGGCCAAGGCTGCGCGCACCGCGTTCTGGTCGGGCAGCGATTGGGCTGGGTTGGTACAGGCGATCCACAACGCCTTGATCTTGCCAGCCTGCACCTGTTCAAACAGTTCGATGGCGGTAAGGCCGGTGGTCGCGGGCAGTTGTTCCACGCCCCAATAGGCCGCCACTTCAGCGCGGTGTTCAGGGTTGGCCGCGTCGCGGTGGCCCGGCAGCAAGTTGGACAGGCTGCCGGTTTCGCGCCCACCCATGGCGTTCGGTTGGCCGGTGAGGGAAAAAGGCCCGCAGCCCTGCCGGCCAATGGTCCCCGTGGCTAAATGCAGGTTGATCAGCGCACTGTTTTTGGCGCTGCCAGCGGTGGACTGGTTAAGCCCCATGCACCACAGCGACAAAAAGCTGCTGGAGGTGCCGACCCACTGCGCGCACAGGCGCAACTGTTCGACGCTGATACCGCACAGCTGCGTGACCATCTGCGGCGTGTAGTCATGCACCAGGCGCTTGAGTTCGGCCAGGCCATCGGTGTGGGCCTGGATAAACGCGCGGTCCACCCAGTCTTCCCACAGCAACAGATGCAAAATCCCGTGGAACAACGCCACATCCGTGCCCGGCAAGATGGCCAAGTGCAGGTCGGCCAAATCGCAGGTGTCGGTACGCCGAGGGTCAATCACCAGCACTTTCATCTGCGGGCGTTGCGCCTTGGCTTGCTCCAGGCGTCGGAACAATACCGGGTGGGCGTAGGCCATATTGCTGCCGACGATCATTACGCAGTCGCTGTTTTCCAGGTCTTCATAGCTGCACGGCGGCGCATCGGCGCCCAGGCTGCGCTTGTAGCCGACCACCGCCGAAGACATGCATAGCCTAGAGTTGCTGTCGATATTGTTGGTGCCCACCAACGCCCGCGCCAACTTGTTGAAGCTGTAGTAGTCCTCGGTCAGCAGTTGCCCGGAGATATAGAACGCCACGCTGTCGGGCCCGTGTTCGGCAATGGTATCGGCGAACACGTTGGCCGCGTGTTCCAGGGCGGTGTCCCAGTCGGTGCGGGTGCGTGCCAGTGCTTTGCCCAAGCGTAATTGCGGGTAAAGCGCACGGGCGCTCAAGTCGCCGGTCAGGTGCAGGCTGGCGCCTTTGCTGCACAACTTGCCGAAGTTGGCCGGATGGCTGGGGTCGCCTTGCACCCCCAGGATCTGTTCGCCGTCATGCTCGATCAGCACGCCGCAGCCCACCCCGCAATAACAGCAGGTGGACGCGGTGGTCTGGCGGTTCATCAACCCGCGTCCCGTAGGGCCAGCATCACCCGGCCGTTTTCGACCCGGGCCTGATGATGGTGGGCACAGCCGATATCCGGGGCCTGGGCTTGGCCGGACTCAAGGTCGATCTGCCAATTGTGCAATGGGCAGGCCACACGCTTGCCATAGATCAAGCCTTGGGACAGCGGCCCGCCCTTGTGCGGGCAGCGGTCGTCGAGGGCAAAGACTTCGTCGTCACTGGTGCGAAAAATCGCGATGTCACCTTTGGGCCCGCTGATGATGCGCGAGCCCAGGGCGTTGATTTCGTCGAGGGCGCAGATATCCAGCCAGTTCATAGCGAGACCTCCAGGTGTTTGACAGGGATCACGTCGAATTCCTTTTTCAGCAGCGGCTGTTCCAGGCGTTCCTTCCACGGGTCCTGCTCGAATGACAACGAGAACTGCAAACGCTCATTGAGGGCCTGGCGGCGCGCCGGGTCTTCCAGCACGGCCTTTTTGATATGTTCCATGCCCACTCGCTGCAGGTAGTGCACGGTGCGTTCCAGGTAGAAGGCTTCTTCGCGGTACAACTGCAGGAACGCGCCGTTGTATTCACGTACTTCCTCGGCGGTTTTCACCTTGACGAAGAACTCCGCAACTTCTGTCTTGATCCCGCCGTTGCCGCCGATGTACATCTCCCAGCCCGAGTCGACACCGATAATGCCCACATCCTTGATGCCCGCTTCCGAGCAGTTGCGTGGGCACCCGGACACCGCCAACTTGACCTTGTGGGGCGACCACATATTGAACAGGTCATGCTCCAGCTCAATGCCCAGTTGCGTCGAGTTCTGCGTGCCAAACCGGCAGAACTCGCTGCCCACACAGGTTTTGACGGTGCGGATGGATTTGCCATAGGCATGCCCGGACGGCATATCCAGGTCCTTCCATACCCCTGGCAAGTCCTGCTTCTTGATACCGAGCAAGTCAATGCGCTGGCCGCCGGTGACCTTGACCATCGGCACGTTGTACTTGTCGGCCACATCGGCGATGCGGCGCAGCTCCGAAGGATTGGTCACGCCGCCCCACATCCGTGGCACCACAGAATAGGTGCCGTCTTTTTGAATATTGGCGTGGGCCCGTTCGTTGATCAGCCGCGATTGCGGGTCGTCCTTGGCTTCGCCGGGCCAGGTGGAGATCAGGTAATAGTTGAGCGCCGGGCGGCAGGTGGCGCAGCCATTGGGGGTGCGCCAGTTCAAGTAGCGCAGGGTGCTGTCGATGGTCAGCAGGTGCTGCTCGCGAATGGCCTGGCGGATCTGCCCGTGGTTGAGGTCGCTGCAGCCGCAGATGGCTTTTTCACTTTTGGGTTTGACGTCGGCGGCGCCGCCCACGGTGTTGATCAGGATCTGCTCGACCAACCCGGCACAGGAACCGCAGGAACTGGCGGCCTTGGTGTGTTTTTTCACCTCATCGACACTGAACAGCCCTTGTTCCTGGATCGCCTTGACGATGGTGCCCTTGCACACGCCATTGCAGCCGCAGACTTCGGCGCTGTCGGCCATGCTCATGGCTTTGTCCTGGCCTTGGTGGCCGACATCGCCGAGTGCATTTTCACCGAACATCAGGTGATCGCGGATTTCACCGATGGCGTGGTTCTCACGGATCTGGCGGAAATACCAGCCGCCATCGGCGGTATCGCCGTACAGGCAGGCGCCGACCAGGATGTCGTCCTTGATCACCAGCTTCTTGTACACGCCGCCAATCGGGTCGGAGAGGGTGATGGTCTCGGTGCCTTCGCCGCCCATGAAGTCGCCGGCGGAGAACAGGTCGATGCCGGTGACTTTCAGTTTTGTCGAGGTCACCGAGCCCTTGTAAGTGGCAAACCCCAGTTGGGCCAGGTGGTTGGCGCAGACCTTGGCCTGTTCGAACAAGGGCGCCACCAGGCCATAGGCGATGCCGCGATGGCTGGCGCATTCACCGATGGCGTAGATGCGCGGGTCGTAGGTTTGCATGGTGTCGTTGACCAGGATCCCACGGTTGCAGGGGATGCCGGAATTTTCCGCGAGTTCGGTATTGGGGCGGATGCCGGCGGCCATCACCACCAGGTCGGCGGGGATGATGTCGCCATTTTTGAACTGCACCGAGCCGACGCGGCCGTTGCCGGCATCGTGCAGGGCCTGGGTTTGCTCGCACAGGCGAAACACCAGGCCGCGGCTCTCCAGCTCGGTTTGCAGTAGCTGGCCGCTGGTCTTGTCCAGTTGCCGCTCCAGCAGCCATTCACCGATGTGCACTACCGTCACGTGCATGCCGCGCAGCATCAGGCCGTTGGCCGCTTCCAGGCCGAGCAGGCCGCCGCCGATCACCACTGCATGCTTGTGGGTCTTGGCGGTGTCGATCATCGCCTGGGTGTCGGCGATGTCGCGGTAGCCAATCACGCCCTGCAGGGTATTGCCGGGAATCGGCAGGATAAACGGCGTGGAACCGGTGGCGATCAGCAGGCGATCATACTCGGCCTCGGTGCCGTCTTCGGCGATGACTTTGCGCTTGACCCGGTCGATCTGCACCACCTTGCGGTTGAGCAGCAACTTGACGTTGTTGTTCAGGTACCAATCCAGATCGTTGAGCACGATCTCTTCGAAGGTTTGCTCACCGGCCAGTACCGGCGACAGCAGGATGCGGTTGTAGTTGGTGTGAGGCTCGGCGCCGAACACGGTGATGTCGTACAGCTCGTTGCTCAGCTTGAGCAGTTCTTCCAGGGTGCGAACCCCGGCCATGCCGTTGCCGATCATCACCAGTTTGAGTTTTTTCATGTCGTTCTCCGCAATGGCTCGACAAATCGTGCGCAAACAAAAAAGGCGTCCCCGCTAGTCAGCTAGCGAGGACGCCTTTGTCCTGGTCCCGTTCTCTCGGGAAGCTCGGCCCTTCGTCGTTGAAGGAGCGGCTATATGTGGGGTGTTGGGAAAGCTAATGCAGCAGCTGTGCCAAGTCCCTATAGCCCCAGTTTTACTGAGCGTTTACACGCAGAACCGGCGGATTCTGCCCGTTAGTGGTGCAGCAGCCAGTACAGCAGCACCAGATTGAGCAGCATTGAAGCCACCGCCAGGGTTTGCCAGACCTTCAAGGGTTCGCGTTCGAGCAAGGGCCGTGGGCGTAGGCTCAATTCGCGGCGGTCGGCCTGCTCCAGCACCAACAGCCATTCTTCGGCGGTTTCATAACGTTGGGCCGGGGCAGCGGTCACCGCCCGTTCCAGGCTGTGTGGCAACCACTCTGGCAAGTCGGGGCGATAACGGCTGGCGCTGACGGGTTGGGAAAACCTGGGCCGTTGGAAGGCCTCGATTTCACCGTAGGGGTAATGCCCGGTCAGCAGGTAATACAAGGTCACGCCGACGCTATACAAATCCTGTTGTGCCGTAGGCTGCTCGCCAGCGAACGCCTCGGGCGCGATAAAACTCGGGGTGCCGGGCAGCAGGTGGGCACGGTCCTCGGAGAGCCCGGGGCAATAGGCCAGGCCGAAGTCCAGCACCCGCAGTTCGCCATCTTCTCCCAGCAGCAGGTTTTCCGGCTTGATGTCGCGGTGCAGGATCTGCCGGCGATGCAGCAGGCCTACGGCGCGCAGCAAGCGTTCGGCAATCGACTGCCATTGCGCCAACGGCAGCGGGCCCTGTTGTTGGAACAGTTGGGCCAGGGTTTGCCCGGCGTATTCGCGCATCACGTAGTACAAATGTTGACGACCGCTGGCGGCATGCACCTCGGGAAAGGCGCGGCCGGCGACCCGGCGCAGAAACCATTCCTCCGATAACAAGGCCTGGGCCGCATCGGTATCCTCGCAACGCAACGGCAAGGTCTTGAGCAGCCAGGCTTGCCCCTGGGCATCGTGCACGCGGTACAGCAACGACTGGCGACTCTGCGCCAGCACGCTTTGCACCTGCCAGCCTTCAAAGGTTTGCCCGACTTTCAGCGGTGGCGGCAGTGGCCATTGCTGCAACTGCACCAGGGCGTCGCCGAGGGTGGCCGCGCCGAGTTGATCGATGCGCACCAGCAAGGCGCTGGCGTTGTCTTGGCTACCCGCCAGGTGGGCGGCGTTGACCAGGGTGTTGACGGCCAGGTCGAGGTCGCTTTGCTCGCGCAGGATCGCGCCGATGTTGTGATCGCCCAGCGTGGCCCATACCCCGTCGCTGAGCAGCAGGAAGCTTTCGCCCTCGCGCAGTTGGCCATCGAGGAAGTCCAGCACCAGGTGCTGATCCAGGCCGAGGGCGCGCTTGAGCACATGTTGCATGCCCGGCTGTTCCCACACATGGTCTTCGCTGATGCGTTGCAACTCGCCGTCAAGCCAACGATACGCCCGGCAATCACCGACATGGGCCAGGGTGAAACGTTGGCCGCGAAACACCAGGGCACTGAGGGTGGTGAGCAAAGGCTGCCCACCGCCGTTGGCTTGCAACCAGCGATTCTGCGCCAGTAACAGACGCTCCAGCGCCTGGGCCACGCTCCAGGTCTGTGGCGTGGCGTAGTAGTCCAGGGCCAGGGCCTGTAAGGTCGAGCGTGCGGCCAGGCCACCGTCGGCGCATTGGCTCACACCATCGGCCAGTGCGCACAGGTAGCCTTTGCTCGCGGCCAGTTCCTCCATGGGCGTGACCACCCGCAGCGCATCCTGGTTCTCGCTGCGCGGGCCGATGGCACTGGCCTGGGCGACGCTCAGTTGTAAGCTCATCAGACGCGGGCGGCGGTCACGGCGGCCGAACCCCAGGTGGTTCTCCAGCGCCGCTTCACCCCATGCAGGCCGAACCACGCCAGCACACCGAGGCTGGCGAACAACCACAGGGCCAGTTGATAGCTGCCGGTGCTCTGCTTGATGGCGCCCATGCCCGCTGCGAGGGCGAAGCCGCCGATGCCACCGGCCATGCCGATCAGGCCGGTCATGACGCCGATCTCACTGCGAAAACGCTGCGGCACCAGTTGGAATACCGCGCCATTGCCGGCGCCCAGGCCGAGCATGGTGCAGACGAAAAGCGCCAGCGCCGCGTAGGAACTTGGCAGGTTGAACCCCACTGCCGCAATGCAGATCACCGCCACGCTGTACATGCCGAGCAGAGTCTTGATCCCGCCGAACCGGTCTGCCAGGGCGCCACCCAAGGGGCGCATCAGGCTGCCGCCGAACACACAGGCGGCGGTGTAGTAGCCGGCAGTCACCGGGCTCAGGCCGTACTGGTCGTTGAAGTAGCCGGGCAGGGCGCTGGCCAGGCCGATAAACCCGCCGAAGGTCACGCTGTAGAAGAACATGAACCACCAACTGTCGCGGTCGCCCAGGGCCTTGAAGTAGTCGGCCATGGCTTTGGCTTTCGGGCGCTGAGGGGCATTGCGCGCCAGCCAGGCGAACACGATCAGGGTCAGCACCAGTGGGATCAGCGCAAAGCCGAACACGTTGCTCCAACCAAACGCGGCCGCCAGCACGGGCGCCAGCAGCGCGGCAAACACGGTGCCGGAGTTACCGGCGCCGGCGATGCCCATGGCTTTGCCCTGGTGCTCCGCCGGGTACCACTGGGACGCCAAGGGCAGGGCGACCGCAAAGGACGCGCCGGCCATGCCCAGGAACATGCCCAGCAACAACGCTTGTTCGTAGCTGTGGATCCCCAGTTTCCAGGCGCAGAACAGGGCCACGATCACAATCACCTGGCCAATCAGCCCGGCGGTCTTGGGCGACAGCTTGTCGGCCAGCATCCCCATCAAGAAGCGAAGTACCGCGCCCGCCAGGATCGGCGTGGCCACCACCAGGCCTCGCTGTTGGGTGGTCAGGTGCAAGTCAGCGGCAATCTGCACCGCCAGGGGGCCCAACAGGTACCAGACCATGAAGCTCAGGTCGAAATACAGGAACGCGGCAAACAGGGTCGGGGTGTGCCCGGATTTCCAGAAGCTTGATTTCATCACGCACCTCAACGGTTGGGGGTCTAGAAACGAAAAAACGCCGCCACCGGGTTCGCGAGGGCAAACCGGGTGGGCGACGTCTTTGTCGTGGAGGGGGCAACCGCCGTTGGCTACCTGTGATAATTCTTTAGCAAGAGCTGAGCCACATCAGCCGAGCAACTCGCTCATGGCAATAATCTGCTCTGCCACCTGGATCAGTTTCTGTTGACGGCTCATGGCCTGGCGGCGCATCAGGGTGTAGGCCTCTTCTTCGTTACAGCTCTTCATCTTCATCAACAGGCCCTTGGCCAATTCGATGCGCTTGCGTTCGGCCAGTTGCTGGTCGCGGGCATGCAGCTGGGCGCGCAGGGCCTGGTCACTCTCGAAGCGCGCCATGGCCACATCGAGGATCGGTTGCAGGCGCTGGGCCTGGATGCCTTCGACGATATAGGCACTGACGCCGGACTTGATGGCCTGGCGCATCACATTAGGGTCGTGCTCGTCGGTAAACATCACGATGGGCCGGGGCTGATCGCGGCTGACCAGCACCACTTGCTCCATCACATCGCGCCCGGGTGACTCGGTATCGATCAGGATCACATCCGGGCGCACTGTTTCGACGCGTGCGGGCAAGTCGATAGTCAAGCCGGACTCATCGATCACCTCAAAGCCGGCCTCGGTCAATGCGGCCTTGAGGCGCCCGACCTTACGCGGGGTGTCGTTGATCAACAGGATTCGCAGCATCGTCGGGCTCCTGTCAGCGCAGCGCTTGACGGTTAGTGTCATCGGCCAGGGCATGCAGATGGAAGCTGCGCGCATAGCCAGCGGGGTCGCTGCCGTCCCAGGTCTTGCCGTCGAGCAACTGGCTGCGGCGCATGTCCGAGTCGCCTGCGGGAATGCCCAGCGCCTCGGCCGCCTGGCGGTACAGCGCCAGTTGCTGCACCTGCCGGGCGACGCCCAGGTAGTCCGGGTCTTCACGCAACAAGCCCCAGCGCCGGAACTGGGTCATGAACCACATGCCATCGCTGAGGTAAGGCAGGTTCACCTCGCCGTCGGCGAAAAAGCGCAGCGCATGGGGATCCTGCCACTGGTTGCCCAGGCCATCCTCATAGTGGCCCAGCAAGCGCGGTTCGATGCAGGCCACAGGCGCATCGAGGTATTCAGGGGCACTGAGCAACTGGGCGGTAGAGCGGCGGTTTTCACGGCTCTGCTCGATAAACCGGCTGGCCTCCAGGATCGCCATGACCAGCACGCGTGCGGTATTGGGGTACGCGTCAACGAAGGCTTGGGTGCAGCCCAGGACTTTTTCCGGGTGGTCCGGCCAGATCGCCTGGCTGGTCGCCAGGGTAAAGCCCTGGTGCTGTTGCACTGCGCTGGCGCACCAGGGTTCGCCCACGCAAAGGCCGTCGATGCGGCCGGCTTGCAGGTGCGCGACCATTTGTGGCGGCGGCACTACTACACTGTTCACATCCTGCAAGGGATGAATGCCTTGGCTCGCCAGCCAGTAATACAACCACATGGCGTGGGTGCCGGTGGGAAACGTCTGGGCGAAGGTCAATTTTGTCCGGCTTTGGTGCACGTGGCGTTTCAATGCTTCAGGAGTGATCACTCCTTGCTGTTGTAGGCCATGGGACAGGTTGATGCCCTGGCCATTCTGGTTCAGCCCCATCAGCACCGCCATGGGGCTGGGGGCGACGCCGCCGATGCCCAGGTGCACGGCATAGATCAGCCCGTAGAGACTGTGGGCAGCGTCCAGTTCACCGCTGACCAGCTTGTCGCGCAGGTTGGCCCAGGACGCTTGGCGCTTGAGGTTGAGTGTGAGGCCGTAGGGTTGGGCGAAGCCCTGGGTGGCGGCGACCACCAGCGAGGCGCAATCGGTCAGGGCCATGAACCCCAGGTCCAGGCTGCTCTTTTCCGGGGCATCGCTGCCGTTTACCCAAGCCAGCGGATCGTTCATCAATACCTGCCTTTTTCTGAAAAAAAAGCGCCGTTTCCCAGGTTGGCGTATAGGCCATTGCAGGGGAACGACGCCTTTGTCCGTAGGCCCGTGCCGCCGTTGGTGCGAGCCTGATCCAGAGTGCAAAGCAAGGCACATGCCACGGGCAGGACGTCGCAGTTGTCCGTCAACTTTCCATCATGATTGATCCTCGTGCGCCTCGCAGTATGGCCGCTTCTTCAGACCAGACCGCCAGGCATACCCACGGTGCACGCTGATTACCTCGCAACCCTCAATTGTCGCTGGCTGTTCAGCGCGCTGCTGTGCGCCGCGCTGTTGCTGGGCAGTCGCACGGCCTGTGGCGAGGTGTTGCAGCTCTACGCTTTCGACGACACGAGAAGCTCGGCGGTGGTGCTGCGGCATATTTCCGTCAGTAAGCTGCGCGGCATCATGCGCCGTGCGGGGCTGGATGAGCCGCGTTACCCACTGCGTGAACACGGCGGGCGTACGTTCTATGTAACCGGCCCTTCCAGCTATGTCGACCAGGTGTTGCGTCTCGCCCAACGGATGGACCGACCCCCTCGCAAGGTGCCAGAGCGCGCCCCGGTATTTGGCGTGGTGAAAGTGATCAATGTCCTCGTGGACGATCACCTGCAGGGCGCGGGAGCCAACAAGGTCCAGGTACCGGGCATGGCCTCCATGCTCGAAGCTCGGCTATCCCCGGCGCAGAAGGACCAACTGGCCGATGGCCGCCTTGCGGTGATGGCCTATCCGGATACCAACAGTCTGTTGATCAAGGGCCCTCCCGCCCAAGTGAAGGTTATCGAAAAACTGGTGGCCGAGCTGGATGTCGCCCAGCCGCTGGATGAGGCCTCGCCAGGGCAGGCTGGCGTAGGTGGCGACGGACTGCCCTGGATTGGCCCACCTCAGTTGAGCGCCGCGCAACACGAGCGTGTGCGACGTGCGTTCCTGGGAGCGGACCCTGAGTTTTCCCCCTGAATAAGGCGTTTGTCCATGCACCTGGAAATATTGCTGCAGGAGCAACTGATCAGCCGCAAGCGTTTGGCCGCATTCGCACCGGGGAAGGTGCTGCCCTTGGACCCAGGCGTCACCCGCTGTGTGGAGGTGCGGGTCAATGGACAACTGATGGCAGTGGGAGAGTTGGTGCAGTTGGAGGATCGGCTAGGGGTTGAATTGCAGGAGACGTTTCAGGAGTGGTTGCCGCGATAAGGGGGCGTTAGCGAATTGTCTGACCGGCAGTGGCCAAAAAAAGGCGAATGAATGGGTTTTTTCCTAACGCGGGTCTTCGAGACGGTTTTTTATAGTCGTGCCCATGGCAGATGAGCTGGTCACACAATAAGGATTTGAATGTCAGTAGTCGACTACAGAGGTGCGTATGGCCGTCGTGACGGATGAAACGACGACGTCCCTGGTTTTCGCGCGTTGGACCTTGCATGGCGACGGCCGGTTGACGGGCGTGGAGGCGGATATTCAGTTGCCTCCCAAGGAGGGGCACGTGCTGCGGTTGCTGCTGGCCTCCGGTGGCGCGCTGATGACCAAGGACCGTTTGCTGGAACTGGCCTGGCCTCGGGGCGAAGTGGCCGAAGAGTCACTCACGCGGTGTATTTATTCCCTGCGCAAGCACTTGAGAGCCGACAAAGGCTTTATCAAGACGATTTATGGCAAGGGCTATCGCTTTACCTGCCCGGTGCGCACAGGTGATCAACCCAGGGCAGTGGCACACGTGTGCGCCGTCTGTGGTCAGGCCAGCAATGTCCAGGGTTAAGGCATGGGGCAAAGGCCTGGTGGTCGGGGTATTGATGGGCAGCAGCCAGGCCTGGGCCTTTTGCTGGGAAGAGGCGGCCAGCCGCTACGACCTTGAGCCGGAATTGCTGCAAGCTATCGCCTCGGTCGAATCGGGTTACCGGGCGCAAGCGATGAACTACACCAACCGCAATGGCACGCGGGATATCGGCTTGATGCAAATCAACAGCATCCACTTGCCGCGCTTGCTCAAGCAGGGCATTACCGAAGAACGGCTGTTGAGCGAGCCTTGCCTGTCGGTGGAAGTAGGCGCCTCGATTCTTGCCGAATTCATCCAGCGGTTTGGCTACAACTGGACGGCGGTGGGGGCTTACAACGTGGGGCCGGGGCCCGGGCCACAGCGTGAGGCATTGCGTCTGCGCTACGCCGAAAGGATCTGGGTGCGTTATGAGGCGTTGACGGCGCAACGTCAATGAGATCAGGTGGCACGCCTCGCATGCAGGCCGCCACCCTGGCTATAATCAGCGCCACCTTTTGTCGCCATCCGAGTCTAGCCCGCCCATGTATACCCTGGCCCGCCAGCTGTTGTTCAAACTCTCCCCGGAAACCTCCCACGATCTGTCCCTGGACCTGATCGGTGCCGGTGGCCGCCTGGGGCTCAATGGCCTGGTATGCAAGGCACCGGCGAAAGTGCCGGTGTCGGTGATGGGGTTGAACTTCCCCAACCCGGTCGGGCTGGCAGCCGGCCTGGACAAGAACGGCGCGGCCATCGACGGGTTTGCGCAGTTGGGTTTCGGCTTTGTCGAAATCGGCACCGTGACGCCGCGTCCGCAACCGGGCAACCCCAAGCCGCGCATTTTCCGCCTGCCGGAAGCGGAGGCGATCATCAATCGCATGGGCTTCAACAACCTCGGGGTCGACCATCTGCTGTCGCGGGTTCAGGCGGCGAAATACACCGGCATCCTGGGTATCAACATCGGCAAGAACTTTGACACGCCAGTGGAGCGTGCCGTGGATGACTACCTGATTTGCCTGGACAAGGTCTACGCCCACGCCAGCTATGTCACCGTCAACGTCAGCTCGCCCAACACCCCGGGCCTGCGCAGCCTGCAATTTGGTGATTCCCTCAAGCAACTGCTCGAAGCCTTGCGCCAGCGCCAGGAAGACCTGGCCGTGCGTCACGGCAAGCGTGTGCCCCTGGCTATCAAGATCGCGCCGGACATGAGCGATGAAGAAACCGTACTGGTGGCCCAGGCCCTGGTGGATTCAGGGATGGATGCGGTGATTGCGACCAACACCACCCTCAGCCGCGTGGGCGTCGAAGGCCTGGCCCATGGTGACGAGGCGGGCGGCCTGTCGGGCGCGCCGGTGCGTGACAAGAGCACCCATATCGTCAAGGTGCTGGCGGCCGAGTTGGCTGGGCGTTTGCCGATCATCGCGGTGGGCGGTATCACCGAAGGCAAACACGCGGCTGAGAAGATCGCAGCCGGCGCCAGCCTGGTGCAGTTGTACTCAGGCTTTATCTATAAGGGGCCGGCGCTGATTCGCCAGTCGGTGGATGCCATCGCTGCCTTGCGCTGAGCAGGCAATAAAAAGGGCTCCATGAAGGAGCCCCTGGGCCGAAGCCCGCCGCCCGGATGGGGCGCGCGTGGTTAAGTCGTTACAAAATCAAAGATGTGTGTGTCGCAATTAGATAGATCCCCTGATTAGCCGACGGCGTGAAGTTCGTTGAGTCTGTGGATGCCCGCAGTGCCAGTCATACCGTCCCAGTTGTCGCCGCGTCCTTCTCGCCAGCCGTTGATCCAGGCTTGGCGTACCGACGGTAGAGTAAATGGGCAAAGCTCACGGGATTTTCCATGAACGCCATATTGATATCCGCGTAAAAATGCTCTTTCCAACGGATCACGCTTAAGTCTTCTCATAGGGTGTTTCCCTCACTTGTTGACTGTCTAGATATCCTTCGGCCTTGTCCAAGGCCGGGCAGAGTTTTTCTGCCGTTGGTGGGCTCGCTGCCGGCGTGGCGAGCCGATGTGTTGGCACCGTTACGGCGCCAACCTGTGTTGAGTTCTAACCAATAGGTCACATGTATTCAATGATCGTTTTGTCATAAGCACGTAACGATAACGATGCTATAGCCATAAGCTGGGCTGGTTATTCGCCCCTTTTTTAGGGCAAAGCCAGCTATGATGTGCCCTGCAAAGAGGAAAGGTTTAATTCCTTAGTGAGAATGCCCGCCTGTTGCAGTCGGTTATTATTCGACGAAGGGTCGGAATATTTCTTTTTGTTGCGCAACATTCTTCTTCTGCCTCGCCCATAAAGGCTCAAGAGCCCGCCAGACGGGGTGGAACGGCACATTCGTGCCACGCGAGCACTCTTCGAGAAAAGTGCTTGATTGAAAACCGAACCGGCGATGCGTCGCCTGTTCACTTATTGCTGAAAAGCCTGGAATGCCCCATGTCGGACCGTTTTGAACTCTTCCTCACCTGCCCCAAGGGCCTCGAAGGCCTGCTGATCGAGGAAGCCGTCGGGCTTGGCCTTGAGGAAGCCCGCGAGCACACCTCGGCCGTGCGCGGCATGGCCGACATGGAAACCGCCTACCGCTTGTGCCTCTGGTCGCGCCTGGCCAACCGTGTGTTGCTGGTGCTCAAGCGCTTCCCGATGAAGGACGCCGAGGATCTTTACCACGGCGTGCTGGACATCGAATGGGCTGACCACATGGTCCCCGACGGTACCCTCGCGGTGGAGTTCAGCGGCCATGGCTCGGGCATCGACAACACCCACTTCGGCGCGCTGAAGGTCAAGGATGCGATTGTCGACAAACTGCGCACCCCGACCGGCGAACGTCCGTCCATCGACAAGATCAACCCTGACCTGCGCATTCACCTGCGCCTGGACCGTGGCGAAGCCATCCTGTCCCTGGACCTCTCCGGCCACAGCCTGCACCAGCGCGGCTACCGCCTGCAGCAGGGCGCGGCACCGCTGAAGGAAAACCTGGCGGCGGCGATCCTGATCCGCGCCGGCTGGCCGCGTATTGCAGCCGAAGGCGGCGCACTCACCGACCCGATGTGCGGTGTGGGTACCTTCCTGGTCGAGGGCGCGATGATCGCCGCCGACATGGCCCCCAACCTCAACCGTGAACTCTGGGGGTTCACTACCTGGCTGGGCCACGTCCCGGCGCTGTGGAAAAAACTGCACGCAGAAGCCACTGAGCGTGCCGCCATCGGCATGAACAAGCCGCCGCTGTGGGTGCGTGGCTATGAAGCCGACCCACGCTTGATCCAGCCTGCGCGCAATAACATCGAGCGCGCCGGGCTGAGTCATTGGATCAAGGTGTACCAGGGCGAAGTCGGTACGTTCGAGCCGCGCCCGGACCAGAACCAGAAAGGCCTGGTCATCTGCAACCCGCCGTACGGCGAGCGCTTGGGTGATGAAGCCAGCCTGTTGTACCTCTACCAGAACCTCGGTGAGCGTCTGCGTCAGGCCTGCATGGGCTGGGAAGCGGCGGTGTTTACCGGCGCGCCGGACCTGGGCAAGCGCATGGGTATCCGTAGCCACAAACAGTATTCGTTCTGGAACGGCGCATTGCCGTGCAAGTTGCTGCTGATCAAGGTCAACCCGGATCAGTTTGTCACTGGCGAGCGCCGTACCCCGGAGCAGCGCCAGGCCGAACGTGAGCAAGCGGCTTACGACCAGGCCCCGAGCGAGCCGGCAGAGCGTCAGTACAACAAGAACGGCAACCCGATCAAACCCGCCCCGGCCCCTGTGGTGGAGCAAGCGCGCTTGAGCGAAGGCGGGCAGATGTTTGCCAACCGCCTGCAGAAGAACCTCAAGCTGTTGGGCAAATGGGCCAAGCGCGAAGGCGTGGATTGCTACCGTGTGTATGACGCCGACATGCCTGAGTACTCCATGGCCATCGACCTGTACCACGATTGGGTGCATGTGCAGGAATACGCCGCGCCAAAATCCATCGACCCGGAAAAAGCCTCGGCCCGCATGTTCGATGCCCTGGCGGCCATTCCCCAGGCACTGAACGTCGACAAGAGCCGTGTAGTGGTCAAGCGCCGTGAGCGTCAGAGCGGCACCAAGCAATACGAGCGTCAGAGTGCCCAAGGTAAATTCACCGAGGTCAGCGAAGGCGGCGTTAAGTTGCTGGTCAACCTCACCGATTACCTGGACACCGGCCTGTTCCTCGACCACCGCCCGATGCGCATGCGCATTCAGAAGGAAGCGGCGGGCAAGCGTTTCCTCAATTTGTATTGCTACACCGCCACCGCCAGTGTGCATGCTGCCAAGGGCGGCGCGCGCAGCACCACCAGCGTCGACCTGTCCAAGACCTACCTGGACTGGGCGCGTCGCAACTTCTCCCTCAACGGCTTTTCCGACAAGAACCGCCTGGAACAGGGTGACGTGATGGCGTGGCTGGACGCGAGCCGCGATGAATTCGACATGATCTTCATCGACCCGCCGACCTTCTCCAACTCCAAGCGCATGGAAGGCATCTTCGACGTGCAGCGTGACCATGTGCAGTTGCTCGACCTGGCCATGGCGCGCCTGGCGCCGGGTGGCGTGCTGTACTTCTCCAACAACTTTCGCAAGTTCCAGCTGGAAGACAACCTCAGCGAACGCTATGCGGTCGAGGAAATCAGCGACAAGACCATCGACCCGGATTTTGCGCGCAATGCCAAGATCCACCGCGCCTGGAAAATCACCGCCCGCTGATTTTCCCCTGTAGGAGCGAGCTTGCTCGCGAAGATCGTCAACGATACCGCGGATATCCTGGATGAACGCGGTGCCTGTGAGTTTTTCGCGAGCAAGCTCGCTCCTACAGTAAGCCTCTGTGGCGAGGGAGCTTGCTCCCTCGCCCACAATAAGTCCGTGACGGTTTTACGCTGGTCAAACACCCTGCCGATGGCTATAACTTAAGCCCTAGCCAAAGTGACACCCCCGCACACTGGCGCTGTGAGTGTTGCCTATGCCGATGCAAGTCGTTCGCCCGAAAATCCTTGGTTTTATCAGTGAGCAGGCATCGGCTTGGCTGGTGGCATTGGTGGTGTTATTAATCGGTAGCGCGCTGACGGTGGTTGTCGCGTGGGCGGCATCCGACTTATATCAGCAACAGGTGCGCCAGCGGTTCCAGTTGCTGGTCAACGAGCGCTACACCCGCATCCAGGAACGTTTTGAAGACCAGGAGCAACGCCTGGGCAGCTTGCAGCGTTTCTTCGTCAATTCCGGCGAGGTGTCCCGCGCCGAGTTCGACGGTTTCGCCAAACCGCTGTTGTTGCATGCCCGTGCCTATGCCTGGGCGCCACGGATATTTCGCACGCAGCGCAGCCTGTTTGAGCAGGACATTTCTCGCCAGCGCGGCATTCCCTTCAGTATCCGCGAACTGAATACTGCAGGTGAGTTGGCGCCAGCGGCCGAACGCGATGAATACGTACCGGTGCTGTACAGCCAGACACAAAGTCTGCTGGGCTCGCCGCTGGGCTTTGATCTGCTGGCCCAACCCCTGCGTCGCTCAGCCCTGGAGCGTGCGCAACAAAGCGGCCAGTTGGCGGTGTCGCAACCCATGCAGTTGGTGGGGGTGGAACCCGCTTATGCCGCAGGCGTGTTGTTGGTGGCGCCCGTGAGTAAACTCCCAGGTGCCGAGCCCTACGGCTATGTGATGGCGGTGATCAGCATGCGTCAGCTGGTAGCCGAGGGGTTGCCCAGGCCCAACCGGGACAACCTGGTGATGCAGATCGTAGACACCTCCGACACCCAGCAACGGGTGTTGTATGCCTCCAGCAACGCCTTGGGCAGCAGTGGCTTGACGGCTGCGCGCCGCCTAACCCTGGGCGATCATGTCTACGCCCTGAGCCTGAGCGCCAGCGAAGTGTTCGACAGGGCCAACCATTCTTCGATGCACACCATTCTGGCGATGGGCGTGCTGCTCAGCGCCTTGCTCAGTGCGCTGCTTTACATGCTGGTGAGCCAGCGCCAACGCGCACTGAAACTGGTGGAGCAACGCACCGTGCAATTGCGCGCCCGTGAGCAGGAGTTGCGTGGCGCCCATGGGCAATTGCGCAGCGTGCTGAATGCGGCGACTCAAGTGGCGATCATTGCCACGGACCTGCGCGGCGTGATCAACACCTTCAATGCTGGTGCCGAACAGATGCTGGGCTTTACGGCCGCGGAGGTGCTGGGGCATATGACCTTGGACCGTCTGCACGTAGCCATGGAACTCGACGCCCGCGCTGAGCCGTTGAGCAGGGCGCTGGGCAAGCGCATCCCCGCGAGCCAGGCGATGCTGGTGGAGAGCCCGGACAGTCAACATGAAGGCCGTGAGTGGACGCTGGTGCGCAAGGATGGCAGCCAACTGACGGTCAACATGTTGCCGACCGTGCTCTTGGATGACCATGGCCTGTGGGTCGGGCACCTGGCGATTTACCTGGATGTCACCGAGCAAAAGCGTGCCTATGAGGCCCTTGCCGTACGCGACCGCCTGCTGAAAAAACTCAGCGCCCACGTGCCGGGTGGGATCTTCCAGTTCACCCTGGAGCCCCAGGACACCTGGCGTTTCATCTATGCCAGCGAAGGCATGCGCGATATCTATGAAATCGAGCTGGGCGTGTTGCAGCAGGATGCGGGCAAGGTGCTGGAGCGCATTCATCCTTTGGACCTGGAGCGCGTACGTGCGTCGATACGCCTGTCTGCGTTGCAACTGAGCCATTGGCGCGAAGAATACCGCGTGCAATTACCCCAGCGAGGCCTGCGCTGGATTCGCGGCGAAGCGACGCCGGAAGAGTTACCGGGCGGCGGTACGCTTTGGCACGGTTATGTGTCGGATATTTCTGATCTCAAACGGGTCGAGGAAGAACTGCGTGCACTGTCCATCACCGACTCCCTGACAGGGATCTATAACCGTCGCTATTTCCAGGATCGCCTCAAGGGCGAAATGCTCCGGCTCAACCGTATGTCTGGCGCGCTGTCGTTGATCATGCTCGATATCGACCACTTCAAGCGCATCAACGATCAGCACGGCCATGCCGTGGGCGACGGCGTGCTGCAGGAGTTGTGCAAGCGTATCGGCCAACGCTTGCGCCGCACCGATGTATTTTGCCGGATCGGCGGGGAAGAGTTTGTGGTGCTGTGCCCCAACACCGATGGCGCCCAGGCCTACAGCCTGGCGATGCAGTTGTGGCAGTCGCTGCGCGATGCGGCGATGGAACCGGTGGGGGTGGTCACCGCCAGCTTCGGCGTGGCCAGTTGGCGGCTCGACGAAGGTATCGATGGCTTGCTGCTGCGCGCGGATTCGGCGGTGTACGTGGCCAAGCAGGCGGGCAGAGATCGGGTGCAGGTGTGTGGTCGCTGAGACGCGCTGATCGTTGATGATCGTTCCCACGCTCTGCGTGGGAATGCTGTTTTGGACGCTCTGCGTCCGCGCTCAAGGCTTGACGCGGAGCGTCTCAGGATGCATTCCCACGCAGAGCGTGGGAACGATCAGAGGGAGGCTTTAGAGGATCGGCGCGGCGGCAACGGCCTTCGGCTGGCGATACAGGTCCAGCAGCACCTGATCCAGCACCGACGAGGCTCCCCACGGCTTGGAGTCGTTGAGAATCGCCACTACCGCCCAGGTATTGCCATTGTTGTCGCGGCTGTAGCCGGCGATGGCGCGTACGGTGTTCAAGGTGCCGGTCTTCACATGGGCTTCGCCGCGCAGGGCGGTGGTTTTCAGGCGTTTACGCATGGTGCCGTCGGTGCCGGCGATCGGCATCGAGCTGATGTACTCAGCGGCATAAGGGCTTTTCCACGCGGCTTGCAGCATGGCCGCCATCTCGCGGGCGCTGACCCGTTCGGCGCGGGACAGGCCGGAGCCGTTTTCCATCACAAGGTGCGGCGCGGTGATGCCTTTCTTGGCCAGCCACTGGCGCACGACACGTTGCGCAGCCTTGGCATCGTCGCCATCGGCATCGTTGCGAAACTGTGCACCCAGGCTCAGGAACAACTGCTGGGCCATGGTGTTGTTACTGTATTTGTTGATGTCGCGGATGATCTCCGCCAGGTCCGGTGAGAAGGCGCGAGCCAGGACTTTGGCATCCTTGGGCACCGGTGCCTGGATATCACGGCCCTGGATGGTGCCGCCCAACTCCTTCCAGATCGCCCGCACGGCGCCTGCGGTGTAGGTGGCGTGGTCGAGCAGCGACAGGTAGGTCTGCGAGCTGCAGCCATCACCCAGTTGGCCGCTGACGGTCACGGTCACGCTGCCGTCGGCGGCGGTCACCGGGCTGTAGCGCACGTCACCGGTGCACTGTTTGGCGTTGGTGACTTTCACCTGGTTGTCGATGCGAATGCTGGCAATCGGCGGCTCGACCGACACGATCACCCGCCCTGAATCATTGCGGGTTACAAAGCGTAGGGCCTTGAGGTTGACCAGCAAGGCGTCGGGCTTGACCAGGAATGGCTTGTTCTCATCGTTGCCGTCGTCGTTGAACTCGGGCAATTGCGGCTGGTTGAAGAAGTTGCGGTCCAGCACCAGGTCGCCGGTGACTTGCTGCACACCATTGGCGCGCAGGTCGCGCATCAGCAGCCAGAGTTTTTCCATGTTCAGCTTGGGGTCGCCGCCGCCCTTGAGGTACAGGTTGCCGCGCAACACGCCGCCGCTGAGGGTGCCATCGGTGTAGAACTCGGTCTTCCACTGATGGTTGGGGCCGAGCATTTCCAGGGCCGCGTAAGTGGTGACCAGCTTCATGGTGGAGGCCGGGTTCACCGAGACGTCGGCGTTGAAAACCGTAGGGGTACCAGGGCCGTTCAGGGGCAGCATCACCAGGGATAGCGCGGTATTTTGCAGCTTGGCCTTCTGCAAGGCCTGGGCAACGCTGGGTGGCAGGGTGTTATTGACGGGCGCGGCGCAAACGGAAAAGGCCAGGGGCAAGACAACACTGGCAAGTAACACTGAACGCAAAGATTTGATCATAAGAAATAAAACCCTACTGCTGAGGAGGGTGAAAAAGGCGAGGGGTATGGAAGAAAATCCCTCAGTGGTCACGAAAGTGTCGGCATTATGCCCCAAGCTGGCGCCACGTGTAGCTGAACGATAGCTGCTAATCGTGGTTTTTTTGCGCGCATTTGCACGTCGGTCCCAGAGAGTCGGGCAATTGCCGCCTTAAACTGCTAAAGTGCCGCCCGTTAATACTTATGAGGATTGTTCCAATGGCGACTAACCGTTCCCAGCGTCTGCGCAAAAAACTGTGCGTTGATGAATTTCAAGAGCTGGGTTTCGAACTGAACCTGGACTTCAACGAAGGCCTGAGTGAAGAAGCTATCGACGCTTTCCTCGAAGCATTCATCAAAGAAGCCATGGAAGCCAACGGCCTGGGCTATGTGGGCGGCGATGACTACGGTCTGGTTTGCCTGCAGAAGCGTGGCTCGGTCTCCGAAGAGCAGCGTGCTGCGGTCGAAGCCTGGCTGAAAACCCGTTCCGAGCTGACCAAGGCTGAAGTCAGCCCGTTGCTGGACGTGTGGTATCCGGAAAAGCCGATCAACGCGGCTAAGTGATACTGAAAAAACGGCGACCTGAGGGTCGCCGTTTTTTTATGCCTTGCGCCAATTCAGAATCAGCAGCGTCAACACCCCCGCCACAATCCCCCAGAACGCCGACCCGATGGAAAACAACGTCAAGCCTGACGCGGTGACCATAAAGGTGATCAGCGCCGCTTCCCGTTCCTTCGGCTCATTCATGGCGATGCTCAAGCCATTGATGATCGAGCCAAACAACGCCAACGCCGCAATCGACAGCACCAACTCCTTGGGCAACGCCGCAAAGAGTGCCGCCAGCGTGGCGCCGAACACCCCGGCAATGCCGTAGAACACCCCGCACCACACCGCCGCGGTGTAGCGTTTGTTGCGGTCTTCATGGGCATGGGGCCCGGTGCAGATCGCGGCGCTGATCGCTGCCAGGTTGATGCCGTGGGAGCCGAACGGTGCCAGCACCAATGAAGCCAGACCAGTGGTGGTGATCAACGGTGAAGCCGGCACCGTGTAGCCGTCGGCCCGCAGCACCGCAACGCCTGGCATATTCTGCGAGGTCATGGCCACCACGAACAGCGGGATGCCGATGCTGATGGTCGCCGCCAGCGAGAAGTGCGGCGTGGTCCATACGGGCGTCGCCACTTCCAGATGAAAGCCGCTGAAGTCCAGCAGCCCCATCAGCCCTGACAAGGCGGTGCCGATGAGCAAGGCGGCCAGCACGGCATAGCGCGGCGACAGACGCTTGATGATCAGGTAGGTGAAGAACATCCCCAGCACCAGCCCGGTGCGGTGCTGGGCGGCGACGAAAATTTCGCTGCCGATCTTGAACAGAATCCCCGCCAGCAGCGCTGCCGCCAGTGACGCCGGAATCCGCTTGACCAGCTTCTCAAAGCTGCCGGTCAACCCGCAGAGCGTCACCAGTACCGCGCAAGTGATGTAGGCACCGATGGCCTCGCCATAGCTCACGCCGCCAAGGCTGGTGATCAGCAGCGCCGCGCCAGGGGTGGACCAGGCGATGGTGATGGGGGTGCGATAGCGCAGGGACAGGCCGATGCTGCACACCGCCATGCCGATGGAAATTGCCCAGATCCATGAAGATATCTGCGCGGTGGTCAAGCCGGCGGCCTGGCCGGCCTGGAACATCAGCACCAGGGAGCTGGTGTAGCCGGTCATCATGGCGATAAAGCCGGCGACGACGGCCGACGCAGAAGTGTCGGCCAGTGGGCGCAAGGGCGCTTGGGTGGCGTCGGTCATGGAGAGGTGTTCCTTTTACCTGACTCCGCACGCTGTAGGAGCGAGCTTGCTCGCGAAAATCGCCAACGATAACGCGGGCAATCAGATTAAACGCGGCGCCCTTGGGTTCTTCGCGAGCAAGCTCGCTCCTACAGTGGGATGTCGTTCATGGGAAATCGTGGAATCAAGCCTAAACTCAAACGTAACGAGTCATTGCAATACAGCCGAGCCCGCAAACAGCCGTACAGTGTGTTGGCGCAGTGGGTTGTGTACAATGTGCGCTGTTTTTAGGTGATACTTGCCAGCGACACGCTGTTGCCGTATTACCGTTAATTCGCCGTTCTCAAACCCGAGTGCCCATGAACGAACAGTTGCAACCTCTCAAGAAACAACCGCGAGCCGGCAAGGCCGGTCGCAGCGGAACCCAGGACGATATCGTCTATGCGCATATCTTCGAGGCGATCCTTGAACAACGCCTGGCGCCCGGAACCAAATTGAGTGAAGAGGCACTGGGCGAGATCTTCGGCGTGAGCCGCACCATCATTCGCCGCGCGCTGTCGCGCCTGGCCCATGAAAGCGTGGTACTGCTGCGGCCCAATCGCGGTGCGGTGGTTGCCAGCCCAAGCGTCGAAGAAGCGCGCCAGGTGTTCATGGCCCGGCGCCTGGTGGAGCGGGCGATCACGGAGTTGGCGGTGCAGCACGCCACGGCCGAGCAGTTGGCCGAGTTGCGCCAGATGGTCAACGACGAGCGCGACAGCTTCTCCCGTGGTGACCGTGGCGCCGGTATCCGCCTCTCCGGCGAATTCCACTTGAAGCTGGCCGAAGCCGCGAAGAACGCGCCGCTGATCAGCTTCCAGCGCAGCCTGGTGTCGCAGACGTCATTGATCATCGCCCAGTACGAAAGCGGCAACCGCTCGCACTGTTCCTACGATGAACACACCCAGTTGATCGATGCGATCGAAGCACGGGATGCGACGTTGGCGGTGAACTTGATGATGCATCACATGGATCACATCGACAGCAAGCTCAACCTCGATGAAGAGAGCGCGTCGGATGATTTGCATGCGGTGTTTTCGCATTTGTTGCAGACCAAGAAGCCAGGGCGTTCTTCAGTAAAACTCTAGTTTCCCTGGCTCACTGAGAACAAAATTGTGGGAGCGGGCTTGCTCGCGAATGCGGTGGATCAGTCAATATACCTAGAGACTGACACTGCGCATTCGCGAGCAAGCCCGCTCCCACATTTGTTTCGATGGTGTATCCGAAATCAGCGCTGGTGCACGAGCTGCCCGGCTGCATAGGTCTGCAACACCGTCCGATCATCCCCCAGCGTCATCAGCACAAACAACGTCTCGGCAATGTTATTGGCCTGTTTCAGGCGATAGCTCAGCAGCGGCGTGGCGTTGTAATCCAGTACCAAAAAGTCCGCATCAGTGCCCGGCTGCAAGGTGCCGATCTTGTCTTCCAGGCGCAGCGCCCGTGCGCCGCCCAGGGTGGCCAGGTACAGCGACTTGAACGGGCTCAAGCGCGCACCTTGCAACTGCATGACCTTGTAGGCTTCGTTCAGGGTTTGCAGCAGCGAGAAGCTGGTGCCGCCACCCACGTCGGTGCCCAGGCCCACGTTTAGGTTGTGTTTTTCGGCCATCGGCAGGTTGAACAAGCCGCTGCCGAGGAAGAGGTTCGAGGTCGGGCAGAACGCGACTGCCGAGCCGGTCTCTGCCAGCCGTGCACATTCGTCGTCACACAGGTGTACGCCGTGGGCAAACACCGAGCGCTCGCCGAGCAGCTTGTAGTGGTCGTAGACATCCAGGTAGCCGTTGCGCTCCGGGAACAGCTCGTTTACCCACTCGATTTCCTGCTTGTTCTCGCTGATGTGGGTCTGCATATACAAATCCGGGTATTCGCCCAGCAACTGCCCGGCCAGCGTCAGTTGTTCCGGCGTGCTCGTAGGCGCGAAGCGGGGCGTCACCGCGTAATGCAGGCGCCCCTTGCCGTGCCAGCGTTCGATCAGTGCCTTGCTTTCCTGGTAGCCGGATTCGGCGGTGTCGGTCAGGTAGTCCGGTGCGTTGCGGTCCATCATCACCTTGCCGGCAATCATGCGCAGGTCGAGTTTCTCGGCCGCTTCAAAGAATGCATTCACCGATTGCGGGTGCACGCTGCCGAACACCAGCGCGGTGGTGGTGCCGTTACGCAGCAGTTCCTTGATGAAGATATCCGCGACTTCTTCGGCGTGAGCCTGGTCGGCAAACTGGCTTTCACAGGGGAAGGTGTAGGTGTTGAGCCAGTCCAGCAACTGTTCGCCATAGGCGCCGACCATACCGGTTTGCGGCAGGTGGATATGGGTGTCGATCAAGCCGGGGGTGATCAGCGCGTCCTGGTAATGGGTGATGTCGATATCGGCGGGCAGGCTCGGCAGCAGGTCGCTGGCGTGACCAAGGGCGCTGATCTGGCCGTTGTCGATCACCAGCAGGCCGTCCTCGAAATATTCATAGGAGGCTTCGATCCCAACCACGGCTGGGTCGGCGATGCTGTGCAGGATGGCGGCACGGTAGGCTTTGCGAGTCAAAGGCATGATCGTCTCGATTTAGATAGCGTGGCTGCGGCGCGAAGCCGGCAGCAGTTTGGCAATAGGTTCGGCGCCGGCAAGGTGCTGGCCGAAATTGGCGTTATAGGTGGCGATGATTTCGCCGGCGATGGAGATGGCGATTTCCACCGGAAGCTTGCCCTTGACCTCGGGGAGGCCCATGGGGCAGCGCATGCGCTGTAACTGCGTGGCATCAAAGCCACGGTCACGCAGGCGGTGTTCAAATTTGACCCGCTTGGTTTTCGAGCCGATCAGGCCGAAGTAGGCGAAGTCGTTGCGCTTGAGCAGGGCGGCGGTCAGTTCCAGGTCCAGTGCGTGGTTGTGGGTCATGACGATGCAGTAACTGCCTGCCGGCAAGTCGGCAATTTCGTCGACCGGCTCTTCGCTGACGATTTTACGCACGCCTTGGGGGATATGCTGCGGGAATTCCTGCTCGCGGGAATCGATCCAGCGCACCCGGCAGGGCAGGCTTGCCAGCAATGGCACCAACGCACGGCCGACATGGCCGGCGCCAAATACGGCGATGTGCGCCTGCGCCTGGCCCATGGGCTCGAACAGCAACACGGTGACGCCGCCGCAGCACTGGCCCAGGCTGGCACCGAGGCTGAAGCGCTCCAGATGGGTGTTTTGCTGGCCACGCACCAGCATGTCCCGGGCGATCTGCATCGCCTTGTATTCCAGGTGCCCGCCGCCGATGGTGTCGAAGGTTTGCGCGGCGCTGATGACCATTTTGGAACCGGCGTTGCGCGGGGTGGAGCCGAGTTCTTCGATGATGGTCACCAGTACGCAGGGTTCGCCCTGGTTTTGCAGGGTGGCGAGGGCGCTGATCCAGTTGTCCATGTCTACCTCAACATTTCTGCTGTTAGTTCGGCCGCTATCGCAGGCAAGCCAGCTCCCACATTTGATCGGGTTCGCACCTCAAAATGTGGGAGCCGGGCTTGCCCGCGATGGCAGCGCCTGGGTCTAGAGCGAAGCCAATTCAGTGTCAGCCTCGACAGCTTTCGCCACCTGCAACTGCCGCATCTGCTCACACCCCCACAACACCCGCTCCGGCGTGGCCGGCGCATCAATGTGGGGCTGATGGCGATAATCACCGAGGCTCGCTACCGCATCCTTGATCGCACACCACGACGCAATCCCGAGCATGAACGGCGGCTCGCCCACGGCCTTGGAGTGGAACACCGTGTCCTCCGGGTTCTTGCGGTTCTCCACCAGCTTCACTCGCAGGTCCAGCGGCATGTCGGCCACCGCCGGGATTTTGTAGCTGGCCGGGCCGTTGGTCATCAGCTTGCCCTTGTTGTTCCACACCAGCTCTTCCATGGTCAGCCAGCCCATGCCCTGAATGAAGCCGCCTTCGACCTGGCCGATGTCGATGGCCGGGTTCAGCGAGGCGCCCACATCGTGCAGGATGTCGGTGCGCAGCATTTTGTATTCGCCGGTCAGGGTGTCGACGATTACTTCGCAGCAAGCCGCGCCGAACGCGTAGTAGTAGAACGGCCGCCCGCGTGACTGGCTGCGGTCGTAGAAGATTTTCGGGGTCTTGTAGAAGCCTGTGCTGGAGAGCGACACCTGGGCGAAATACGCCTGCTGGATCAACGCTTCGAAGCTGAGGATCTGCTCGCGCACGCGCACATGGCCGTTGCGAAACTCCACGTCCGCCTCGCTCACGTCGTACTTGCGCGCCGCAAATTCCACCAAGCGCTGCTTGATGGTTTCGGCCGCATTCTGCGCGGCCTTGCCGTTCAGGTCGGCGCCGCTGGAGGCCGCGGTGGGCGAGGTGTTGGGCACCTTGTCGGTGTTGGTGGCGGTGATCTGGACGCGGTCGATGTCGACCTGGAATACCTCGGCTACGACTTGCGCCACCTTGGTATTCAAGCCCTGGCCCATCTCGGTGCCGCCGTGGTTCAGGTGGATGCTGCCGTCGGTGTAGATATGGATCAGTGCGCCCGCCTGGTTGAGGAAGCTGGCGGTGAACGAAATACCGAATTTCACCGGGGTCAGCGCCAAGCCCTTTTTCAGGATCGGGCTGTGGGCGTTGTACAGCCGGATCGCTTCGCGGCGCTCGGCATATTGGCTGCTGGCTTCCAGTTCGGCGGTCATTTCTTCGAGCATGTTGTGCTCGACGGTCTGGTAGTAGTGGGTGACGTTGCGCTCGGTCTTGCCGTAGTAGTTGGCCTTGCGCACCGCCAGCGGGTCTTGGCCCAGATGGCGCGCGATGGCGTCCATCACCTCTTCGATGGCGACCATGCCCTGGGGGCCGCCAAAGCCGCGATAGGCGGTGTTGGAGGCGGTGTTGGTCTTGCAGCGATGGCCGTTGACCGTGGCGTCGCCCAGGTAATACGAGTTGTCGGCGTGGAACATGGCGCGGTCGACAATCGAGTTGGACAGGTCCGGCGAACAGCCGCAGTTACCTGCCAGCTCCAGGTTGATGCCGTGCAGGCGGCCGGTGTCGTCAAAGCCCACGTCGTATTCGATATAGAAGGGGTGGCGCTTGCCGGTCATCAGCATGTCTTCGACCCGTGGCAGGCGCATCTTGGTCGGCTGGCCGGTGAGGCGCGCCACCACGGCGCACAGGCACGCCGGGCTGGCAGCCTGGGTTTCCTTGCCGCCAAAGCCACCGCCCATGCGGCGCATGTCGACCACGATCTTGTTCATCGACACATCCAGCACTTCGGCCACCAGCTTCTGCACTTCGGTCGGGTTTTGCGTGGAGCAGTAGACGATCATGCCGCCGTCTTCGGTGGGCATCACCGAAGAGATCTGGGTTTCCAGATAAAAATGTTCCTGGCCACCGATATGCAAGGTGCCCTGGATGCGGTGCTTGGCGCTTGCCAGCGCAGTGGCCGAATCGCCGCGTTGGTGGGTGTGACTGTCGAGCACGAAATGCTTGTTGCGAAATGCCTCGACCACATCCAGCACCGGCTCCAGGTCTTCATATTCGATCACCGCTGCCATCGCCGCTTTGCGTGCGGTTTCCAGGTCGCGGGCGGCCACGGCCAGCACCACCTGGCCGACGAACTGCACGGTGTCGATGGCCAGCAGCGGGTCGCCGGGCATCAGCGGGCCGATGTCTTTCAGGCCCGGCACGTCTTCGTGGGTGATGACTATGCGTACGCCGTCGAAGGCATAGCAGGGCGCGGTGTCGATGCTGATGATGCGGGCGTGGGCGCGGTCGGACATGCGCGCATACAGGTGCAACTGGTTGGGAAATTCCAGGCGGTCGTCGATGTACTGCGCTTCACCGCTGACGTGCTTGGCGGCGCTGTCATGCTTGACGCTGCGACCGACCCCGGTGGTGAGGTCCTGGGCAAACAGTGCGGCAAGTTCGGCCTGGGTTTTTACCACGGCGTGATGGTTAGACATAAGCGGTCACCCGAGTCTCGATGTGCGGCGTTTGCAGTTCGATGAAGTATTTGCGCAGCAGGTTCTGCGCGCTGAGCAGGCGGTATTCCTTGCTGGCGCGAAAGTCCGACAGTGGGGTGAAGTCCTGTGCCAGGGCGGCGCAGGCTTTCTCGACCGTGGCCAAGTTCCAGATGGCGCCCACCAACGCGGCCTCGCAATTTTTTGCGCGTTTTGGTGTAGCGGCCATGCCTCCGAAGGCAACGCGAGCCGCGCTGACCACACCGTTGTCGATCTTCAGGTTGAACGCTGCGCACACGGCGGAAATATCGTCGTCCAGACGCTTGGACACCTTGTAGGCCCGAAACAGCGTGTGGCCCTTGGGCACGATGATGGTCTCGATGAACTCGCTGTCCTGGCGGGCGGTGACGCGGTAATCGATGAAGTAGTCTTCCAGCGCCAGGGTACGGCGGGTGTTGCCCTTGCACAGTACGATCTGCGCGCCCAGAGCTATCAGCAACGGCGGCGAATCCCCAATGGGCGAAGCGTTGCCGATATTGCCGCCCAGGGTGCCCTGGTTGCGAATTTGCAGGGAGGCGAAGCGGTGCAGCAGTTCGCCGAAGTCCGGGTATTCGTGGTGCAGCGCGGCGTAGCAGTCGGAGAGGGCGGTGGCTGCGCCGATTTCCAGGCGGTCGTCGAACTGCTCGATGCGCTTCATGGCTTCAATGTTACCCACGTAGATCATCACCGGCAGGGTGCGGTGGAACTGGGTGACTTCCAGCGCCAGGTCGGTACCGCCGGCCAGCAGGCGGGCTTGCGGGTAGGCATCGTAGAGGTCGGCCAGGTCGGCGACGGTCAACGGCACCAGGCAGCGCTTGTCACCGCTGTTGAGTTCACCGGTCTGGGTTGGCGCGATGGCTTTAAGGCGTGCGATGGTTTCAGCCTGGCGGCTGTCGAATTGATCCTGGGGTTTGTTGCAGCAGGCCTGTTCGGCGGCGGCGAGGATCGGGCGATAACCGGTGCAGCGACATAGGTTGCCGGCCAGGGCTTCATGGGCTTTCTGACTGTCGGGGGCGTCGCTGTTTTTTTGCAGGGCAAACAGCGACATCACAAAGCCTGGGGTGCAAAAGCCGCACTGCGAACCGTGGCACTCGACCATGGCCTGTTGCACGCTGTGCAGTTGGCCCTGGTGCTTGAGGTCTTCGACGCTGATCAGTTGTTTGCCGTGCAGTGACGACACAAATGTCAGGCAGGAGTTGAGGCTGCGATAACGAATCTGCTCGGCGCCTTGCTCGTCGGTGTGCAGCTCGCCGACCACCACGGTGCACGCGCCACAGTCGCCACTGGCGCAGCCTTCCTTGGTACCGGGTTTGCCCACGTGCTCGCGCAGATAGTTAAGCACGGTCAGGTTGGGGTCCAGGGCGTGCTCGCTACGGAGTTCCTGGTTAAGTAAAAACTGGATCACGGAAGGCCTCGCAGACTCATTATTGTTGTTAACCGCTTTGCGCCGAATCTAGTCATGTCTGACTTTTCGGTCAATGGTTTTCTGACCTAAGGGTCAAGAAAATGCGGTCGCAACACGTTCAATTATGGTCCAGTCTTCTGGAACCGGCGTTTTTGGCGGCTTGCAGGCTTTCAACGTTGCTTATTTCATGCCAAATTCGCCACGGTGGGCGTAGCGCCATCAGCGGGCCAATGCGCTACACTGCCGCGCTTGTACCGATAGCAGATTTTGAAGGGAAAACATGACGTTCAAGGCGCCGGACAGTCTCGCCGAGCAAATTGCTCACCACCTCGCCGAACGTATCATTCGCGGCGATCTCAAGCCTGGGGAGCGGATCCAGGAACAGAAGGTCACGCTGGCGCTCAACGTCAGCCGTGGTTCCGTGCGCGAAGCCTTGCTGATCCTTGAGCGCCGCCATCTGATTGCGATCCTGCCGCGCCGTGGCGCCCACGTCACCGAACTCACCGCGCACAAGGTGCAGAGCCTGTGTACGTTGATGGGCGAGATGTACATCCTGCTCGGCAATGCGGTTGCCGAAGGCTGGCAGACCCAGGCCGACATGGCGCCGTTCCTGCAGATCCAGCAACGCCTGCAACTGAGCCTGGAGCGCGAGGACATCCGCGCCTTCGTCGAAGAAAGCTTCAACGTGATGCGCGCCGCTTACCCCTTCGCCAACAACCCGTATTTGCAGGAAACCGTTGAAAACCTGCAGCCGGCGATGAACCGCGCTTATTACCTGGCCCTGGATCAGCGCAAGGCGTCCATGAGCGAGTTCCAGGCGCTGTTCGCGCAATTGCTCGCTGCGGTGCTTGCCCGTGACCTGGTGCAGATTCGCCTGGTGCTCACAGCCTATTGCCAGCGCAGCAGTTCGCTGGTCATCGCAGCCTTGGCGGACGTCTAAGCGTGCGGCTCAAGTGCATCAAGTTGGCGGGGTTCAAATCCTTCGTCGACCCCACCACCGTGAACTTCCCCAGCAACATGGCGGCGGTGGTGGGGCCCAATGGCTGCGGCAAGTCGAACATCATCGACGCCGTGCGCTGGGTGATGGGCGAGAGCTCGGCGAAAAACCTGCGCGGCGAGTCGATGACCGACGTCATCTTCAACGGCTCCACCAGCCGCAAGCCGGTGAGCCAGGCCAGTATCGAACTGGTATTCGATAATTCCGACGGCACCCTGATCGGCGAATACGCGGCCTACGCGGAAATCTCCATCCGTCGTAAAGTCACCCGCGACAGCCAGAACAGCTACTTCCTCAACGGCACCAAGTGTCGTCGTCGCGATATCACCGATATCTTCCTCGGCACCGGCCTGGGCCCGCGCAGCTACTCGATCATCGAGCAGGGCATGATCTCCAAGCTGATCGAGGCCAAGCCCGAAGACCTGCGTAACTTTATCGAAGAAGCGGCCGGTATCTCCAAGTACAAGGAGCGCCGCCGCGAGACTGAAAACCGTATCCGCCGTACCCATGAAAACCTCGCCCGCCTCACCGACCTGCGCGAAGAGCTGGAGCGCCAGCTCGAACGCCTGCACCGCCAGGCCCAGGCCGCCGAGAAGTATCAGGAATACAAGGGCGAGGAGCGCCAGCTCAAGGCGCAACTGTCGGCCCTGCGCTGGCAGGCATTGAATGATCAGGTGGGCCAGCGCGAAGCGATTATTGGCACCCAGGAAGTCAGCTTTGAAGCACTGGTGGCCGAGCAGCGTAACGCCGATGCCAGCATTGAACGCCTGCGTGACGGCCACCATGAGTTGTCCGAGCGCTTCAATCTGGTGCAGGGCCGCTTCTATTCGGTGGGCGGTGACATTGCCCGGGTCGAGCAGAGCATCCAGCACGGCCAGCAACGTTTGCGCCAGTTGCAGGACGACTTGAAGGAAGCCGAACGCGCACGCCTGGAAACCGAATCGCACTTGGGCCATGACCGCACCTTGCTGCTGACCCTGGGCGAAGAGCTGGACATGCTCACCCCCGAGCAGGAAATCACCAGCGCCGCCGCCGAAGAAGCCGCCGCCGCCCTGGAAGAATCCGAAACCACCATGCACGGTTGGCAGGAACAGTGGGACGCCTTCAACCTGCGATCCGCCGAGCCACGCCGCCAGGCCGAGGTGCAGCAGTCGCGCATCCAGCAGCTGGAAACCAGCATGGAACGCCTGGCCGAGCGCCAGCGCCGGCTGCAGGAAGAGCGCGTACTGCTCGCCGCCGACCCGGAAGACGCGGCAATCATGCAGTTGAGCGAGCAACTGGCCGAAAGCGAAATGACCCTGGAAGAGCTGGAGGCCAGCGAAGAACAGCAAGTGGAGCGCCTGGAGCAACTGCGTCAGCAATTGCACACCGCGACCCAGGCGCAGCAGCAGGCCCAAGGCGATTTGCAGCGCCTCAATGGTCGGTTGGCTTCGCTGGAAGCCTTGCAGCAAGCCGCGCTCGACCCCGGCACTGGCACCGCCGAATGGCTGCGCGACCAGCATTTGGCCGAGCGCCCGCGCCTGGCCGAAGGCTTGAAAGTCGAAGCCGGCTGGGAACTGGCGGTGGAAACCGTGCTGGGCGCCGATCTGCAAGCGGTGCTGGTGGATGATTTCGGCGGC
This sequence comes from Pseudomonas sp. FDAARGOS_380, assembly GCF_002591235.1. NCBI lineage: Bacteria > Pseudomonadati > Pseudomonadota > Gammaproteobacteria > Pseudomonadales > Pseudomonadaceae > Pseudomonas > Pseudomonas sp. FDAARGOS_380. The sequence continues at coordinate 3,719,484 of NZ_CP023969.1, forward strand.
TTCGACCTGGCCGGGTTTGCCCAGGGCGATTTGCGCCTGCTCAGCCCGGCGGCCGACGGCACGCGGGTGCCGGGCAGCTTGCTGGACAAGGTCGAGGCGGCGATAGATCTGTCGCCCTGGCTGGGCCAGGTCAGGCCGGTGGAGTCCCTTGAGCAAGCCCTGGCCCAGCGCGGCCAGTTGGCGGCCGGCGAAAGCCTGATCAGCCGCGATGGCTATTGGGTCGGCCGCCACTTCCTGCGCGTGCGCCGCGCCAGTGAAGCGGAAAGTGGCGTATTGGCCCGTGGCCAGGAAATCGTCAACCTGAGCGCCGAGCGTGAAGAACGCGAAGCCACCCTGGAAAGCCTGGAAACTGAATTGCAAACCCTGCGCGCCACCCAGCGCCAGCAGGAAACCGGCCGCGAACACCTGCGTCGGCTGTTGCAGGACGAAGCGCGCCAGCAAGGCGAGTTGAAAGCCCAACTGTCCGCGAGCAGGGCCAAGGTCGAACAATTGACCCTGCGCCGCACCCGTCTTGACGAAGAAGTGGCCGAGATGGGCGAACAGCGCGCCCTGGAACACGAACAGATCGGTGAAGCGCGCCTGCACTTGCAGGAAGCCCTCGACAGCATGGCCCTGGACACCGAACAGCGCGAATTGCTGCTGGCCCAGCGCGACAGCCTGCGTGAGCGCCTTGACCGCGTGCGCCAGGAAGCCCGGCAGCACAAGGATCACGCCCATCAGTTGGCCGTACGCCTGGGCTCGTTGCGCGCCCAGCACGATTCCACGCGCCAGGCCCTTGAGCGCCTGGAGATGCAGTCCGAACGCCTGACCGAAAAGCGCGAGCAACTGAGCCTCAACCTGGAGGAGGGCGAGGCGCCGCTGGAAGAGCTGCGCCTCAAGCTTGAGGAATTGCTCGACAAGCGCATGACCGTCGACGTCGAACTCAAGACCGCACAGATCGCCCTGGAAGACGCCGACCGCGAACTGCGCGACGCCGAAAAGCGCCGCACCATGGCCGAGCAGCAGTCCCAGTTGATCCGCGGCCAGCTCGAACAACAACGCATGGAATGGCAAGCCCTCACCGTGCGCCGCAAGACCTTGCAAGACCAATTGCTGGAAGACGGCTATGACCTGCACGGCGTACTCAACACCCTGACCGCCCAGGCCAACGAGAAAGACGCCGAAGAAGAACTTGAACGGATTGCCGCACGTATTCAACGCCTGGGCGCGATCAACCTCGCCGCCATCGATGAGTACCAGCAGCAGTCCGAGCGCAAACGTTATCTGGATGCTCAGGATGCCGATCTGGTCGAAGCCCTGGACACCCTGGAAAACGTGATCCGCAAAATCGACAAGGAAACCCGCAACCGCTTCAAAGATACCTTTGATCAGATTAATGGCGGTTTACAGGCGTTATTCCCAAAAGTTTTCGGTGGTGGCAGCGCCTACTTGGAACTGACGGGCGAAGATCTACTCGATACAGGGGTAACGATCATGGCGCGGCCTCCGGGCAAGAAGAACAGCACCATCCATTTGTTGTCCGGCGGCGAAAAAGCCCTGACCGCACTGGCCCTGGTATTTGCCATCTTCAAGTTGAACCCGGCGCCGTTCTGCATGCTCGACGAAGTTGACGCACCGCTGGATGACGCTAACGTTGGACGCTACGCTCGGTTGGTTAAAGAGATGTCCCAGACCGTGCAGTTCATCTATATCACCCACAACAAGATCGCCATGGAAATGGCCGACCAGTTGATGGGCGTGACGATGCATGAGCCGGGCTGTTCGCGATTGGTAGCAGTGGATGTGGAAGAGGCGATGGCGATGGTGGAATCCTGAGCCATGCCCGAGAGAGAATTTACAGCGCGGCGTAGGGCGATTTACCGGTCTGGGGAAAGTGGCAAATGGACATATTTGTTCAAGGCATTTTGACAGACGGTGTAAAGTTATCTTTGGTCGTGCTAGTTTAATGTCAATTTTTCGTGTGCGTGGGCAAAACGTCAGTCAGAACATAGAGTTGGCGCCACGTTTTAAAGCGGTTTGCACGGTGCTAAACCCCTTATTTTTCAGCATTTTTTATTAGAGGCACGGGATTACATGGAAATCGGTCTGCGCGAGTGGCTGATCGTCATCGGCATTATTGTCATTGCCGGTATTCTTTTTGATGGCTGGCGCCGCATGCGCGGTGGCAAGGGCAAGCTCAAGTTCCGTCTGGACCGAAACCTGTCCAACTTGCCTGACGACGACGGCGCCGCCGAGCTGCTGGGGCCGCCCCGTGTGCTGGATACCCACAAAGAGCCGCAACTGGACGAGCATGATTTGCCGTCGATGAGCGCACCGCTGCGTGAAGCCCGCGAACCATCGTCCAAGCGTGGCAAGCGCGGGAGCGCGGCGGTTGCCGAGCCGCATCAGGGCGACCTGAACCTCGACGTCGATGATGGCCCGAGCTTCAGCAGCCGCGATGACGATTTCCCGGACGAGACGTCCAGCAAGAGCGCGGCACGCCAATCGGTGAACGATCAGCCGGCGGCCGAAGAAGTCCTAGTCATCAGCGTGATCTGCCGTGACGCCGGCGGTTTCAAAGGCCCGGCACTCTTGCAGAACATCCTCGAAAGCGGCCTGCGTTTCGGCGAGATGGATATCTTCCATCGTCACGAAAGCATGGCCGGTAACGGCGAAGTGCTGTTCTCCATGGCCAACGCGGTCAAGCCGGGCACCTTCGATCTGGACGATATCGACCTGTTCAGCACCCCGGCGGTGAGCTTCTTCCTTGGCCTGCCAGGCCCGCGTCACCCCAAACAAGCGTTCGACGTGATGGTGGCCGCTGCCCGCAAGCTGTCCCAGGAACTCAACGGCGAGCTCAAGGACGACCAACGCAGCGTGCTTACCGCTCAGACCATCGAACACTACCGTCAGCGCATCGTCGAGTTCGAGCGTCGCGCCCTGACACAGAAACGCTGAGGATTGATCTTAAGCGTTGTCTGTAGAATCCGTGCACTAACATATTGAGCAGCTTCGGCTGCTCTTTTGCTTTATGAGAGAACACCCATGACCGCCGCCCATACCCGCATTCTCGAACTGCGCGCTGAACTGGATCAGCACAACTACCGCTACCACGTCCTCGACGAGCCGAGTATTCCGGACGCCGAGTACGACCGCCTGTTCCACGAGCTCAAGGCCCTGGAGGCCGAGCACCCGGAGCTGGTGACGCGTGATTCGCCGACGCAGCGGGTTGGCAGTGCGGCGCTGTCGGCGTTCACCCAGGTCAAGCACGAGATCCCGATGCTCAGCCTGGGCAACGCCTTCGATGAAACCACCATGCTGGAGTTTGATCGCCGGGTCACCGAGGGTCTTGATCTGCCGGTGGGCGATCTGTTTGGCGCTGGCGCGGCGGTGGAATACAGCTGCGAGCCGAAGCTGGACGGCCTGGCGGTCAGCCTGCTGTACCAGGATGGCGAGTTGGTACGCGGTGCTACCCGGGGTGATGGCACCACCGGCGAGGACATCAGCGTCAACGTGCGCACCGTGCGCAATATCCCTCTGAAACTGCACGGCACGGGCTGGCCGGCCACCCTGGAAGTGCGCGGTGAAGTGTTCATGTCCAAGGCCGGTTTCGAGCGATTGAACGCCTCGCAACTGGAAGTGGGCGGCAAGACCTTCGCCAACCCGCGCAACGCCGCTGCGGGCAGCCTGCGCCAATTGGACTCGAAGATCACCGCCAGTCGCCCGCTGGAATTCTGCTGCTATGGCATCGGCCAAGTGACTGCGGATATCAGCGACACCCATATCGGCAACCTCAAGCAGTTGCAGAAATGGGGCATGCCGATCAGCCACGAATTGAAGCTGGCCAAGGGTATCCAGGAATGCCTGGACTACTACCGCGACATCGGCGAGCGCCGCAATGCGCTGGGCTACGAAATCGACGGCGTGGTGTTCAAGGTCAACAGCATTGCCTACCAGCGTGAACTGGGCTTCCGCGCCCGCGAGCCGCGCTGGGCGATTGCGCACAAATTCCCGGCCATGGAGGAACTCACCGAGCTGCTCGACGTGGAATTCCAGGTTGGTCGCACCGGTGCGGTGACGCCGGTGGCGCGCCTCAAACCGGTCAAGGTGGCCGGCGTGACCGTGTCCAATGCCACCCTGCACAACATGGACGAAGTGGCACGCCTGGGGCTGATGATCGGCGACACCGTGATCATCCGCCGCGCCGGTGATGTGATTCCGCAGGTGGTCTCGGTGGTCACCGAACGCCGCCCGGAAAACGCCCGCGCCGTGCAGATCCCGCAAAATTGCCCGGTGTGCGGTTCCCATGTGGAGCGCACGCAATTGGTCAAGCGCAGCAAGGGCAAGGAAACCGTCAGCGAAGGTGCGGTATACCGTTGCGTCGGGCGCCTGGCCTGCGGTGCGCAGCTCAAGCAGGCGATCATTCATTTCGTCTCGCGCCGGGCCATGGACATCGATGGCCTGGGCGACAAGACCATCGAGCAACTGGTGGATGAACAGCTCATCGGTTCGCCGGCCGATCTCTACAAGCTCAAGTACGAACAGATCATCGACCTGGAAGGCTTTGCCGATATCTCCAGCAAGAAGCTGATCAGCGCCATCGAAAACAGCAAGACCCCAACCCTGGCACGCTTTATCTACGCCTTGGGCATTCCCGACGTGGGCGAGGAAACGGCCAAGGTTCTGGCGCGCTCGCTGGCGTCCCTGGAGCGTGTACAAAAGGCGTTGCCAGAGGTGCTGACATACTTGCCGGATGTCGGGCTGGAAGTGGCCCATGAGATCCATAGCTTCTTTGAAGACGGCCACAACCAGCAGGTGATTGGTGCGCTGTTGTCGCCGGACGAATGCGGTCTGCAATTGCAGGAGCAGGGCGAACTCAGCGCCGAATTCGCCGCCAGCACCACCTTGGGCGGTTTGCTCGACAAGCTGCACGTACCCTCGGTGGGGCCAGGCGCGGCGCAGAAGCTCGCGGACAAGTTCGGTTCGCTGGAAGGCATCATCAAGGCTGACTGGCTCGATATGCGCCAGGCGCTGCCCGAGAAGCAAGCCAAGGCTGTACGGGAGTTTTTCGACAATGCCGACAACGCCAACCATGCCCTGGCTATCGAGCAACAGCTCAAGGACTTCGGCATGCACTGGCAGAGCGAGAAAAAGCTCGTCGAAGGCTTGCCTGAAGCCGGGCACACCTGGGTACTCACCGGCTCCCTGGAGTTGATGAGTCGCGATGTGGCCAAGGACAAGCTCGAAAGCCTGGGGGCCAAGGTGGCCGGTTCCGTTTCGGCGAAAACCCACTGCGTGGTGGCCGGGCCGGGCGCCGGTTCGAAATTGGCCAAGGCCAATGAGCTGGGCCTGAAAGTACTGGACGAGGAGGCCTTCGTCGCCTTCCTGGCCAAGCACAACATCACCGTCTGACGGCCTTCACGCGCAGACGCAGAGCGTCCAAGGCGGCATTCCCACGCGGAGCGTGGGAACGAGCTCTCAACGAGCTCTCAACACTGTAGGAGCGAGCTTGCTCGCGAAGATCCGGAGGGCGCCGCTGTGAACCAGGCGCCCCGCGTTATCGTTGACGAGCTTCGCGAGCAAGCTCGCTCCTACAGGGAGCAGTTGAACGATCCCGAGCGAGAAATGATCTAGTCTCTGTCACCCCAGGGAGAGATCGCCATGTTCCGCTACTTCGAGCAACTCAGCACGCGCATCGCCGCTCCGTTCATGGCCGAAACCTCGCGCAACAGCAAGGTGTGGCAATGCCGGTGTGGCCAGTCGCTGTTCTTTCGCAACAGCCAATGCCTGGCCTGCCAGGCGGCGTTGGGTTACCAGCCGCAGCAAAGCCGCCTGTCGTCCCTGCAACCTGGGCCGGTGGTCGGTACGTGGCTGGCCGACGACAATCTCGATGCCGGCGCTTTCCGGCGCTGCGCCAACCTCGACTCACCGGCTGCGTGCAATTGGTTGATTCCTGCCCACAGCACCGCGCCGTTATGCGTGGCCTGTAGCCTGAACCGCACCATCCCTGACCTATCGATTGCGGAAAACCCCGAACGCTGGCGCAAAGTCGAAACCGCCAAACGCCGCTTGGTGGCGCAACTGATCAGCCTGGGCCTGCAAGTGGTGCCCAAGAGCGTTGACGAAGAGACTGGCCTGGCCTTCGACTTCATCGGCATCGACCTGGAAGGCAATGCGCCTACCACCGGCCACGCCAATGGGCTGATCACCCTGGACATCAAGGAAGCCGATGACGCCCACCGCGAAAAAGTCCGCGTACAGATGCGCGAGCCCTACCGCACCTTGCTCGGCCATTTTCGCCATGAAGTCGGCCATTACTACTGGGACCGCCTGATCGCCAACAGTCACTGGCTTACCCCTTTTCGCAACCTGTTCGGCGACGAACGCGCCAGTTATGCCGAGGCCCTCGACCAGCACTACCAGAACGGCCCGCGCCCGGACTGGCAACTCACCTGCGTGAGCGCCTACGCCACCATGCACCCCTGGGAAGACTGGGCCGAAACCTGGGCCCACTACCTGCACATGATGGATGCTGTGGACACGGCCCTGGGATTTGGCATGAGCGCCCGCGAGATGGACCTGGATTACCAGCCATTCCCCCTGACCACGCTCTACGACCCCCAACACCCTGGCGGTCCGGCATTTCTCTGCTTCGTCAATGCCTGGATCGAACTGGCCGGCATGCTCAACGAACTGTCCCGCGCCATGGGCCAGCCGGATTTCTACCCCTTCGTGCTGCCGCCCGCGGTGATTGCCAAGCTGCACTTTATTCACCTGGTCATCCAGGAAGAGGGCGGCAGGGCCGATGGGGTTATGGCAAGTGCTTGAGCCTTCTCATTTTTTAATCCGGAACCAACGGTTGTAACTTCCGATGAGATGGGTACAATGGCGCGGCTTGCCGAGAGGCAGCGTCGTTATGGTGACCCCATCGGTCCCCCCGCAACGATTACCCGTGAACCTGGTCAGAGCCGGAAGGCAGCAGCCACAGCGGGAACATTGTGTGCCGGGGTGTGGCTGGTGGGGTTGCCTCCATAACGCTCCCTTCTGCAGTCCCTTCTAAAACCCAAGTTATTTTCAGCCAGTCATCTGTGATGCTTATTGCACAGTGCATGACGGTCATTTCGCATCTGGTGGCATACTCCCAAGCGTCTCTTCCCCCTGGCTACGAGGCTCTATGCACTCGGAACATTTCGACTTATCCAGCCCTGTTTTCTTGCCGATCACGGAGCAAACCTGTGCGGGTTTGTTGGGCCGCGAAGGTTGCGATGCGCTTGTAGCCCTGAGTGAGCCGCAATTGGCGGCGGTGCTGGTGATCCAGAACCTGGCGCAGGTGCCGGAAAGCGACCTGAGCGCCAGCGGTGCGGAAAAAGTGTTGGCCAAGCTGATTGACTGGGCAGTCGATGCCAGCCATTCGGCCAGTGTGTCCCTGCTCTCTGAAGCGCAGCGGCTGTTCGATCAGAGGAAGCTGTACTTCGGCCTCAATGTGGTCAAAAGCCTGAAGCTGCGCTTTCTGCTGGAGGAGGAAGTACAAGCGCGGGACTATCTGTTGCCCAGTGGCAAATGGGACGTCGAGTATAAAGTCCGCCACCTCAAGGCCAATGACCCGTTCAGCCAGCAGGTGATCACGCCCAGGCACCGCGAGCGCTGGTTGAGCGCCGAGCAGGACAAGCTGCTCAGGACCTTCCGTGCCAACCTGAACGAAGACCTGCATGTGCAAGGCTACGCCGGCATTGGCAAGAGTCACCTGCTGGTGGCCTTGCTGGAGCACCTGCGCCCGGAAAAGACCTTATTGCTGGCGCGTACCCCGGCAAAACTCGAAACCCTGCGTGCCCGCATGGTGGGTGTACGGGAGCGTAAGGCCGGGCATACCTTCCAGGGCTTTGCCCATGCCCTGTTGCATGGCCCCAGGCCACAGCCGCTGAATACACCGGCGAGGGTGCCGACCAAGCAGGCGCTCGCTCAAGAATTGAATATCTTTGGTTTTCGCCGCCTGGAAGGGCAGGCGGTGGTGGAGGTGTGCCTCAAGGTGCTTGAGGCCTACTGCCGCTCTTGGGAGTACAGCCTGTCGGCCCAGCATTTGCCGCATTTCAAGCAACCGCTCGCTGGCGTCGATGCCAGGGTGCTGCTCGAATATTCCAGCCGGTTGTGGGGCTACCTTGAGGCGAACCCGGCCTGGGGCCGCCACACAGGGTTTGAAGCCTTGTTGATGATCAAACGCGCCAGCCTGGCAGGCTGCGTGGTGCCCGAGCGCTATACCCACGTGCTCATCGATGAGAGCCAGGATATCCCGGCGCCGCTGTTGCAAATCATCGAGCGCGGCCGCCAGGTGCTGATCACTTTGGGGGATGAGTATCAGCAGGCCAGCGGCGGCGTGGTCAAGCGTGCCCGTGAGGTTCGCCATACCGACGTGTGCTACTCCGTGCGTTCCGGACGCAATGTCGAGCGCCTGGTCAACCCATTGATCAGCTTGCACTCGGAAAAAACCAAATCGCTTTTCGAAGGCGCCCGCGATGCCGACGTGGGTATTGAGTTTTACCCCCAGGGTTTTGTGCCCCCGCAAGGTTGCGCGGTGTTGACCGCCTCCCATTGGGACACCATGCAGTGGGCGATCCAACTGAGCCACGCCCGTTGTGCGTTCGGCCTGGCGAGCAAAGAGGCCCAGCAGTCGCTCAAGCACTTCATGGACACGGTCATCGCGTTGTTCAAGCCCGATTTCTATAGCAATGAGTTCAATGACCTCGGGCCCCATCCGTTTTTCAGCGACATGGCCGATTGGCAGCAGGTGCGCGAAGGCTGCCAGTTCGATGAGGCGTTTCTGTGGGTCGAGGCCGAGCTGGAAAAAGGCTTTAACGTGGCGGATGTCACGCGTCTAAACAGGTTGATTGGCCATCCGGAGGAGCGCGTCCTGCTGATGCTGGCGCAGGACGCGGGCGGCATGGAGTTCGACCGGGTACTGCTCACTCCGGAACTGTTGACCAATGTGAAGTTCCAGGACGCCTACGCCTTCGATCAACGACTCTGTGCGGTGTACATCGCGATCTCACGGGCGAGGGTGCAGTTGTACCTGCCCTACGATGTGGTCGAGTGGCTCGACTACCACAAGTATCAAAAGACCCGTGAATCCCACGGTTACTGACGGATTTAATCCGGCTGTTTCACAACTTTCATAAAGCCCTCTGGACAACCCGCAGACCGCCTTGTTAGCTTGCGCCGGCCACTTGTTTCAGAGTATGACAAGGGCGTGGATTTGATATTGAAGTGCTATCGCTTCTTTCACTCACAAGGATGTCTGTCATGAAAAGCCTGCAAGGGTTGCCTCGTCTTATCAGTGCTCCGGTAGGGACGCCCGGCAAAGCCCGCAACTTGCCCGCCGATGTTCAGTGCATCCAGTATTTATTCAATTTGATCATTCCCAAGATGGGGTTTGCCTTGCTCGAAAACGGCAAGTGCGACGGCCAGTTGGTGCAGTGCATCAGCCAGTACCAGTTTCGCCATCTCAAGTACGCCCATCCCGATGGCGTGATCGACCCCACCGGGCGCACGTTCAACAGTCTGATCGAAGAGGCACTGAAGGTGCCGGTGCGGGCTTTTCCCACTACGCGCATTCCGACGTTTCTCAATATCTTGGGCAATAACAACGTCGATGCGGTGCAGGCCACGGTCAATGTGTACCTGGACCGCGTGCGCGCGGTGATCGAGGCCGAGCGGCGTAACCGGCAATTGATGATGCAGTCCACCTGCGACGGCGGGACAACCTTGAGCGATACGGATTTTCAGAATGCCGCCAAGCAATTGGGCAATGGTATTTCGATGAATGTGGTTAAGGCGTTCGCCACGGTGGAGTCGGGCGGGAAGGTGGGGTTTGGGCCGGCCAAGTTGCCGATCATCGCCTTTGAAGGGCACCACTTTCGCAAGTACACCAAGCACATCTACGACCAGTCGCAGCCGCTGCTGTCGTATGTGTACAAGAAAAAAGCCGGCCCGCAATGGCAGACGAACAACAAGGATCAGGTCAAGGCCTGGGAGACCATGGCCACCGCCTTTGCGCTGGACCAGGAAGCCGCCCTGATGTCGGCCTCCTGGGGCATGTTTCAGATCATGGGGTTCAATTTCGCCGCGTGCGGGTTCAAGACGGTGTTTGAGTTCGTGGCGTCATTGAAGATCAATGCCGGTAACCAACTCAAGGCCTATCTCAGCCTTTGCAGCCACAACTCGGCGTTGTTGAGCGCGATGAAAAACAAGGACTTTACCGCCATGGCCCGTAACTATAACGGCGATGATTACGGCAACTATGACGTCCTGATGAAACAAGCCTACGAAGCCTTTGAAGGGAAGAAATAAGATGATTCGTTATCTGGCGATGGGAGTGTTGTCGTGGTGCGCCGTGGCGCCCGCGTTGGCCGGCTCGGCGGCGTTGCATTCAGGTCAATATGAAGGGCTGATGCTGGCGGTGACGCCTGGGCATCAGGTCGAAGGTTTCTACCAGGAGTCGATGGGCGAGGGTGTGGCCCGTGGTTGCACGTTCTACCTCCAAGGCAAGCCAGAGGCGCTCACCACCTGGCGGGACGCTGCCTACCCAGGCAGTGTGGCAGCGGCGACCGACGGGGTGACGCTGACGGTGGAGCATGGCCGCCAACACCCTGGCTGCATCAACGTGCTGATGCCGGAGATCGCCACCGGCCTGGAGCTGAGCCAGACCGCCAGCAAACCATGGATCGGCTTGGTGACGGTGTCTGCCGACAAGGCTTACCTGCTGAAAACGCCGGGCGCCAAAGCGGCAAAGCGGCCCTACATCGTCAAGCATGACGTGGTGGGCGTACTGGCGTTCAAAGACGGCTGGGCGCAGGTGGAATTTATCAACGCTGACGACCGTTCGTTCACGGGCTGGATCAGCCAGGGCCAGTACGCACGGTTGGCCGCGCCCAAGCCCTGAATTGTAGGAGCGAGCTTGCTCGCGAAAAGCGTCAACGATAACGCGTGCTTTCTGAATAAACGCGGCGACTGTGAGTTTTTCGCGAGCAAGCTCGCTCCTACATTAGGGCGATTAGGGCAAGTCAGCCGAAGGTCTCGCGCAGTAGCCCGGCAAACGCATCTCGCGCCAGGTGCCGCTGGGTGTCCGTGTGCCAGAACAGCAGGTTATCCACGGGCGCCAGCGCTTCAAAGCGATACGACGCCAGCTGATTGGCCTGTTCATAGCGCGCCAGGATCCCCTCGGGTGCCAACGCCACGCCAATCCCCGCACTGACGCATCCGATGATCGTGCCCCAACTGGCATAGCTGGCGATCGCAGGCTTGACGTCGTGGGGCTTGAGCCAGTTTTCCAGGGCGGCGCGATAAGGGCAGCCCGGCGGCCATACCAGCAATGTACGGCCGGCCAAGTCCTCGGCGCTGTTGATGGGGGCACTGCACGCGCTGGCGATGAGCACCAGGCGTTCGCTGTAGACCACGCTCTGTTCCAGCTTTGTGCGTTTGCCGCCGGCGGCCACCAGCGCCACATCCAGGCGGTGGTGCTGCAAATCGTCCAGCAGTTGCGCCCAGGCACCGGTGACCAGTTCCAGGCTGACATCGGGATAACGCCGGTGGTATTCCGCCAGTAATGGCGGCAGGCGCCCGCTGGCACTGGATTCCACCGCACCGATGCGCAAGGTGCCACGGGGAATGGCGTTGGCATCCACCGCACGTTTGGATTCATCCACCAAGGCCAGGATACGTTCGCAGTAATCCAGGAAGATCTCTCCCGCGGCGCTGATCGCCAGCCCACGGCCAGCACGGATAAACAACGGCGTGCCCAACTCGCTTTCCAGCTGCTTGATGCGCGTGGTGATGTTGGACGGCACGCAGTGCAATTGCAGCGCAGCCTGGGCCACGCTGCCGGTTTGCGCCACGGCTCGCACCATTTTCAGTTGGGCCAGTTCCATTGCTCAGTTCCAATGATTTCAGAAGTCAGAAACGCTTAATTGTCCTATGCCTGGCCTGGGCCAAGACTGGCAGCATTCCTTTTGCGTGGATGCTGTCGATGAATACTCCGTCACCTCTAAAGCTTACGCTAGTCATTGCCAGCGTCATCCTCTGTTGGGCGTATTCGCCCATCGGCGTGCACATGGGGTTGCACAGTTACAGCCCCGGCCAATTGGCGCTGCTGCGGTTTTTGATCGCGTCGGTATTCATGGGCGGCGTAGCCTGGGTGGTGGGCATTGGACGGCCACTGTTGCGCGACGTGCCGTGGCTGTTGGTGCTGGGCTTTTTCGGGGTGTTCCTGCACCACACCAGTCTCAATTATGGCCAGCAATGGGTGACGGCGGCAGCGTCGAGTGTGTTGGCGCAGTCGGCGCCGCTGTTCAGTGTGTTGATCGCGTTTTTCTGCTTGAAGGAGCGGGTCAGCGCCTGGCGTTGGGGCTGCGTGCTGCTGGGGTTGGCCGGCGTACTGGTGGTGATCTGGGGCGACCAGGGCATGGGCGATCTCAACCCGCGAGGTTTGCTGATCTTGCTGGCGGCCTGCTCATGGAGTGTGTACTTCGCCATCCAGCGGCATCATGCCCAGCGCTACAGCCCGTTGACGATGGCGTGCTACATGGTGTGGTCCGGCACCCTGATGCTGTGCGTGCACCTGCCGGGCCTGCCCGCCGCCATCGTGCAGGCGCCGATGGCGGAGAATCTCGCCGTGCTGGTGCTGGGCATTTTCCCCAGCGCCTTGGCCTATCTGGCCTGGGGTTACGTGTTGAAGCACGTCGAGGTCAGTCGCGCGTCGGTGGCGATGTACCTGATTCCACCGGTCGCGATGCTGATGGCCGCCACGCTGCTCGGCGAACACGTTGCCCTGCAGGTGATGCTGGGCGCGGTGATCGTGCTGGCCAGCGTCGCCGCTATCAGTCTGGAAGGGCGTTGGCGCTCCAAGGTGCCAGCAAAACGCCCGCAGGTGCCCTCTGGGAGGCCAATTGAACAGGCTTCGTCAGATTAGACGAGCGTGCCGGATGCAATTTCCCCCTTGCTCCGCTAGCATTACCGGCTTCCGCTTCCCAGTTGCGACGGTTTTCGATGAGTTATCAGGTTCTTGCACGTAAATGGCGCCCGCGCTCGTTCCGCGAAATGGTCGGCCAGACCCATGTGCTCAAGGCTCTGATCAATGCCTTGGACAGCCAACGGCTGCACCACGCCTACCTGTTCACCGGTACACGCGGGGTGGGCAAGACCACGATTGCGCGCATCATCGCCAAGTGCCTGAATTGTGAAACCGGTATCACCTCGACGCCTTGTGGCACCTGTTCGGTGTGCCGTGAGATCGACGAAGGGCGTTTCGTCGACCTGATCGAGATCGACGCCGCAAGCCGCACCAAGGTCGAAGATACCCGCGAACTGCTGGACAACGTGCAGTACGCGCCGAGCCGTGGCCGCTTCAAGGTCTACCTGATCGACGAAGTGCACATGCTGTCCAGCCACTCCTTCAACGCCTTGTTGAAAACCCTGGAAGAGCCACCGCCCTACGTCAAGTTCATCCTGGCTACCACCGACCCGCAGAAACTTCCGGCAACGATTTTGTCGCGGTGCCTGCAGTTCTCCCTGAAAAACATGACCCCCGAGCGTGTGGTCGAGCATTTGACCCATGTGCTGGGCGTCGAGAACGTACCGTTCGAAGACGACGCACTGTGGTTGCTGGGCCGCGCCGCCGATGGTTCGATGCGCGATGCCATGAGCCTCACCGACCAGGCCATCGCCTTCGGTGAAGGCAAGGTCATGGCCGCCGACGTGCGCGCCATGCTCGGTACCCTGGACCACGGCCAGGTGTTCGACGTGCTGCACGCGCTGATCGAGGGTGACGCCAAGGCGTTGCTCGAGGCCGTGCGCCACCTGTCGGAGCAAGGCCCGGACTGGAACGGTGTGCTCTCCGAAATTCTCAACGTACTGCACCGCGTCGCCATCGCCCAGGCCCTGCCGGAAGGCGTGGACAACGGCCACGGCGACCGCGATCGCGTATTGGCCCTGGCCCAGGCCTTGCCGGCCGAAGACGTGCAGTTCTACTACCAGATGGGCCTGATCGGCCGCCGCGACCTGCCCCTGGCACCCGACCCGCGGGGTGGCTTTGAAATGGTGCTGCTGCGCATGCTGGCGTTCCGGCCAGCAGATTCGGCAGACGCGCCGAGACAGCCGCTAAAGCCAGTGGGGATCAGCCAGGCCACAGTTGATTCCGCCAAACCAGTGGCTGGCGCGGCCGTTGTTGCGCCAGTAGTTGCTGCGCCTGAGCCGGTTGCGCCGGCACCTGAGCCCGAACCTGCGCCGGTTGCCGTCGCACCGGTGGTCGAGCCCGAGCCGGTCATCGAGCCCGCGCCAGTGGTCGACCTGCCCTGGAATGACCCGGTCGAAGCACAAGTAGAGCCCGAGCAACAGCCCGCTGTAGAACCCGTGCTGGAAACCACCGGCGAGCAGCCCGAGCTGACGCCGATGCCTGCGCCGACTCCGGACAGCGTGGTGCCGGATGCCCCTGAGTGGGTATCGGCCCCGGTTCCTGAGCCGACGGTCGCCCAGGTTGATGCGGCTACCCCAGGCATTGACCTGGACGACGAACCGCCGCTGGACGAAGACTACATCGAGCCAGACATGGATTCGGCTTACAGCTACCTGGACGACTTGGCCAGCGAGCACACCGCCGAACCTGCGCCCGAGCCCGAGGCAGAACCTGCCGCGGCCCCGGCTACCGGCCTGGCCCTGCAATGGCTGGAATTGTTTCCGAAATTGCCGATCTCCGGCATGACCGGCAGTATCGCTGCCAACTGCACCCTGATTTCCATCGAAGGCGACCACTGGCTGCTGCACCTGGACCCGGCCCATAGCGCCTTGTTCAACGCCACCCAGCAGCGCCGGCTCAACGATGCGCTCAACCAGTACCATGGGCGCACGCTGACCATCGCCATCGAACTGATCAAGCCCGAGCAGGAAACCCCGGCCCAGGCCGCGACCCGTCGGCGCCTTAACCGCCAGCGCGAGGCTGAGGATTCGATCCACGCAGATCCGCTTATCCAACAAATGATGCAACAGTTCGGTGCGGTCGTCCGCCACGATACTATTGAACCTGTCGAAGCCCCGGTGTCCCAAGCGTCATGACTCCGGGCTACTCATTGATCCACGTACTTTTGAGGTGATTCCCATGATGAAAGGTGGCATGGCCGGCCTGATGAAGCAGGCGCAGCAGATGCAGGAAAAAATGGCCAAGATGCAGGAAGAACTGGCCAACGCCGAAGTCACCGGTAAAGCCGGTGGCGATATGGTCAGCGTGGTGATGACCGGTCGTCACGACATCAAGCGTGTCAGCATCGACCCAAGCGTATTGCCGGGCGTGGGTGAAGATGACCTGGAAATGCTCGAAGCGCTGTTCGCCGCAGCCGTCAACGACGCTGTGCGCAAGATCGAAGCCAACAGCCAGGACAAAATGTCCGGCGTGACCGCGGGCATGCAACTGCCACCGGGCATGAAACTGCCGTTCTGACACACGCTTTTAGCTAGACTCAAATGCCAGGCATCGCGCCTGGCATTTTTTTTGCGCGGTCGAAACATCGAACCCCAAGCCTTCACCGATGGTCTGCACCCTATACCGTTGAAACCATTCACCGATAAAGGAGCCCCGCTGATGCCTCAAGAAATGACGCTCAACCAACGCATCGTTCTGGTCTCACGCCCTCAGGGCGCACCCACGCCGGAAAACTTTCGCCTGGAACGTGTAAGCCTGCCGGACCTGGCAGACGGCCAGGTGCTGCTCAAGACCCTCTACCTGTCTCTGGACCCCTACATGCGTGGACGCATGAGTGACGCGCCGTCCTACGCAGCACCCGTGGAAATCGGTGAAGTGATGACCGGTGGGGCTGTCAGCCGTGTCGAGCAATCGCGCAACCCGAAATTCGAAGTGGGCGACCTGGTGGTCGGCGCCACCGGCTGGCAAAGCCACTGCATTTGCGAAGGCCATAACCTGATCCCGCTGCCCAAGGGCCTGCCGAGCCCGTCGATGGCCTTGGGCGTACTGGGTATGCCGGGCATGACCGCCTATATGGGCCTGATGGATATCGGCCAGCCCAAGGCCGGGGAAACCCTGGTGGTGGCGGCTGCGTCTGGCGCGGTGGGGTCGGTGGTGGGCCAGGTGGCCAAGCTCAAGGGCTTGCGCGTGGTGGGCATTGCCGGTGGCGCCGACAAGTGCCGCTATGTGGTGGATGAGTTGGGCTTTGACGCCTGTATCGACCACAAGAGCGAAGATTTCGCCCATGAGCTGGCCCTGGCCTGTTTCAAGGGCGTGGACATCTACTTTGAAAACGTCGGCGGTAAAGTCTTCGATGCCGTGCTGCCTTTGCTCAACCCCAAGGCGCGCGTGCCGCTGTGCGGGTTGATCGCCGGCTATAACGCCCATGAAGCACCCAGCGGCCCTGACCGTTTGCCGGCGCTGCAACGCACTTTGCTGACCAAGCGGGTGCGCATCCAGGGCTTTATCGTGTTCGACGACTATGGCGACCGCCAGCCGGAGTTCCTCAGCGCCATGGCGCCTTGGGTGCGCGAGGGCAAGATCAAGTTCCGCGAGGACGTGGTCGATGGCCTGGAGCAGGCGCCCGAAGCCTTTATCGGCCTGCTCGAAGGGCGCAACTTCGGCAAGTTGGTGGTGCGCGTCGCGCAGGATTGAGTATTTGACGCTAATCCGGGGCGCGGGTATAAACCGCGTCTCGTTGTTTTGTCGGACCCTTCGCTCATGAGCTTCAGCCCCCTGATTCGCCAACTGATCGACGCCTTGCGCACTTTGCCCGGTGTTGGCCAGAAAACTGCCCAGCGCATGGCGCTGCAACTGCTGGAGCGTGATCGCAGCGGCGGCACTCGCCTGGCCCAGGCTCTGAGCCAGGCCATGGAAGGCGTGGGCCACTGCCGCCAGTGCCGCACCCTTACCGAAGAAGAACTCTGCCCACAATGCGCCGACCCGCGTCGCGACGACACGTTACTGTGCGTGGTGGAAGGGCCGATGGATGTATACGCCGTTGAGCAGACCGGTTACCGCGGGCGTTACTTTGTGCTCAAGGGCCACCTGTCGCCGCTCGATGGCCTGGGGCCGGAAGCTATCGGTATTCCACAACTGGTGGCGCGGATCCAAGAGCAGGGCACCTTTACTGAAGTGATCCTGGCAACCAACCCGACGGTGGAAGGTGAAGCCACGGCGCACTACATTGCCCAACTGCTGACCAACAAAGGCTTGATCACTTCGCGGATTGCCCATGGCGTGCCGTTGGGAGGGGAGTTGGAGCTGGTGGATGGCGGTACCTTGGCGCACTCGTTCGCAGGCCGCAAACCCATCGCCCTCTAAAACCCACTGCAATCTGGGACTTCCTAACCCTGTAGGAGCGAGCTTGCTCGCGAAAAACCAATAGGCGCCGCGTTTACTCAGGAAGCACGCGTTATCGTTGACGTTTTTCGCGAGCAAGCTCGCTCCTACAGGGTTAGCGCAGACGCATGACTTGATAACCAAGCAAGCGCTTGGTAAGTTCGCTCCATCCCGCCATGGAGCTTGCCGATGTCTGCCTATCAGGAATACTTCGATCCCAGCCACCAATTGGTCCGCGACAGCGTGCGCCGCTTCGTCGAGCGTGAGATGTTGCCCAGCATCGAGCAATGGGAGGAGGCAGAAAGCTTTCCTCGCGAGCTCTACCTCAAGGCCGGTGCGGCGGGGATTCTAGGCATTGGCTACCCCGAAACCCTGGGTGGCAGCCACGAAGGCGATCTGTTCGCTAAGGTCGCCGCCAGCGAAGAACTGATGCGCTGCGGCTCTGGTGGCGTAGTGGCAGGGCTCGGCTCCCTGGATATCGGCCTGCCGCCCATCGTCAAATGGGCCCGGCCCGACGTGCGTGAGCGCATAGCGCCCCTGGTGCTGGCTGGCGAGAAGATCATCGCCCTGGCGGTCACCGAGCCCAGCGGCGGCTCAGATGTAGCCAACCTGCAAACCCGTGCCGTACGTGAGGGCGAGCATTACCGCGTGAGCGGCGCCAAGACTTTTATCACCAGCGGCATTCGGGCTGACTTCTACACCGTGGCCGTGCGCACGGGCGGGCCGGGCTTTGGCGGTATCAGCCTGCTGCTGATCGAAAAAGACACCCCGGGTTTCACCGTCGGCCAGCCACTGAAGAAGATGGGCTGGTGGGCGTCGGACACCGCCGAGTTGTTCTTCGACGATTGCCGCGTGCCCGTGGGCAATCTTATCGGCGTCGAGAACATGGGCTTTGCCTGCATCATGGGCAACTTCCAGAGCGAGCGCCTGGCTTTGGCGCTGATGGCCAATATGACTGCACAGCTGGCCCTGGAGGAAAGCCTTCAGTGGGCCGCCCAGCGTGAAGCATTCGGCAAACCTATCGGCAAATTCCAGGTGCTCAAGCATCGCCTGGCGGAAATGGCTACCGCCGTGGAAGTTTCCCGCGAGTTCACCTATCGCCAGGCCGCGAAGATGGCCGCCGGCAAGAGCGTGATTAAAGAGATTTCCATGGCCAAGAACCTCGCCACCGATACCGCTGATCGGGTGACGTATGACGCGGTGCAGATCCTGGGTGGGCAGGGGTATATGCGTGGCAGCCTGGTGGAGCGGCTGTATCGTGATAACCGGATTCTGTCGATTGGTGGCGGGACGCGTGAAGTGATGAATGAGATCATCAGTAAGCAGATGGGGCTTTGACTTTTAGGGTGTTCTCTCGAACGCCTTCGCGAGCAAGCCCGCTCCCACATTTGGCATGCATTTCAAATGTGGGAGCGGGCTTGCCCGCGATGGCGGCAGTATTGACGATCTTTATCTTTCAGTCAGCCCAAACTGCGTCAGGCAAAACGTCGGAATCCCCATGTCTGCCAACCGCTGCGAGCCACCCAGCTCCGGCAAATCGATAATCGCCGCCGCTTCAAAGATCTTTGCCCCCATGCGCCGCACCAGGTTCGCCGCCGCAATCAGGGTGCCGCCGGTGGCGATCAGGTCATCGAACATCAGCACGGAGTCGCCTTCGCACAGGCTGTCGGCGTGCACTTCCAGGAAGGCTTCGCCGTACTCGGTCTGGTAACCCTCGGCCAGCACGTCCGCCGGCAGCTTGCCTTGCTTGCGAAACAGGATCAGCGGCTTGTTGAGCTGGTAGGCGATGATCGAGCCGATCAGGAAGCCACGGGCATCCATCGCACCAATATGGGTGAAGTCGGCTTCGACATAGCGTTGGGCAAAGCTGTCGGCCACCAGGCGCAGGGCGCGGGGCGATTGGAACAGCGGCGTGATGTCACGGAAGATCACCCCAGGCTTGGGGAAGTCGATGACGGGGCGAATCAGGGATTTGATGTCGAACGAATCAAAGGTCATCGTCGAGGAGTCCAGAGCGGAAAACGGACTCGAAGTATACCTGCGGCCTCGCCGATTGGCGCGGCCGCAGTCTGGATCAGACCTCCAGGGAACCGCCAGCCAATGCACACAGCTGGATCGGGTCGAGGATATGCACCTCTTTACCTTCTGCAGCAATCAACTGGTTCTGCTGGAAGCGGGTAAACACGCGGGACACGGTCTCCACTGCCAGGCCCAGGTAATTGCCGATCTCATTGCGCGACATGCTCAGGCGGAACTGGTTGGCCGAGAACCCACGGGCACGGAAGCGCGCCGACAGGTTGACCAGGAACGTGGCGATGCGCTCATCGGCGGTTTTCTTCGACAGCAGCAGCATCATTTGCTGGTCGTCACGAATCTCGCGGCTCATCACGCGCATCAACTGGCGGCGCAATTGCGGCAGTTGCAGGGCCAACTCATCCAGACGCTCGAAAGGAATTTCGCACACCGACGTGGTTTCCAGGGCCTGGGCCGACACCGGGTGAATCTCGGTGTCCATCCCCGACAGTCCAACCAGCTCGCTGGGCAGGTGGAAACCGGTGATTTGCTCTTCGCCGCCGTCGCTGAGGCTGAAGGTTTTCAGTGCGCCCGAACGTACTGCATAGACGGAATCAAACTTGTCGCCCTGGCGAAACAGAAACTCGCCTTTTTTCAGCGGGCGGCCGCGTTTGACGATGTCGTCCAGCGCATCCATGTCTTCCAGATTCAACGAAAGTGGCAGGCAGAGGGGGGCCAGGCTGCAATCCTTGCAATGGGCCTGGCTGTGAGCGCGCAGTTTGACTGGCTCGGACATTTCTTAAATCCTTGTGGGAAAACACACATAAGACGTAAGGGTAACGCACTGGGGGCCACGGAGGCCAGCCTGTACAAAAACCTGTCGCGAAGTAAAGATTTGCCCGAAACGGCCGATAGCACTGCCATCGAATACCAACACGGTGGCTCAGACCATGTTATCCCTCAGTACACAACTGGCTTCACGCACCCAGATCCAGGCACTGCCCGAAACCAAGAAGGCTGCCGCGACCGATGCTGCTGCGGTTGCGTCGACGGATGAAGCCAAGCCTGCGGTGTCAGTGACCATTTCCGGTGCTGCGATGAAAGCGGCGGCGGCTGAGAAAACCTCAAACAGTGATATCGACGACAGTGGCTTGGCGGACAACGTCAAGAACCTGCTGAAGATGATCCGTGAGATCAAAAAACAGATCGCCGAGAAACAGGCCGAGATGGCTGCGGTAATGGCTGACAGAAATCTCAGTCCTGAACAAGCCCGTGCCCGACTCTCCGGGCTGCAGTCAGCGTTGAGCGCACTGCAAGCCAGCTTGACCAGCGCCCAGGCCTCCCTGACCAAGGCGATGAAAGACATGAGTGCGGGTGATGCAGTCAAGGCCGCCAGCCTGGCCATGAAGTAAACGCTTTTAGATAACCCGTGAAAACCGCTGCCTGTTCTGGTGCTCCAGGTAGACATCGAACACCATGCACACTGAACGCACCAGCAAGCGCCCAGCCGGCAGCACACGAATGCCCTGGGCGTCCAACTCGATCAGGCCGTCGGCGGCCATCGTTTCCAGCTGCGGCCATAACTCGGCAAAGTAGCCGCGAAAATCGATGTTGTACGCCTGTTCGATCCCCTCGAATGCCAGGCTGAAATTGCAGATCAACTGCTGGATCACCTCCCGGCGCAACCGATCATCCGTGGTGCAGACCAGACCGCGACTGGTCGCCAACTGCGCGCCTGCCAAGGCGTTCTGGTACTGGTTCAGGTCACTGCTGTTCTGGCAATACAGGTCGCCGATCTGGCTGATCGCCGACACCCCCAGCCCAATCAGGTCGCAGTGCCCGTGGGTGGTGTAACCCTGGAAGTTGCGCTGCAGCTTGCCTTCTTCCTGGGCCACCGCCAATTCGTCGTCGGGCAGGGCAAAGTGGTCCATGCCGATGTAGCGGTAACCGGCCTGGGTCAGTTGTTCGATGGTGGTTTGCAGCATCAGCAGTTTTTCTGCCGGCGAGGGCAGGTCGTCGGTGTTGATCCGCCGCTGGGGCATGAAGCGTTCCGGCAGGTGCGCGTAGTTGAACACCGACAGGCGGTCAGGCTGCAAGCGGATGACTTCCTCCACGGTGCGCGCAAAGTTCAACGGCGACTGCTTGGGCAGGCCGTAGATCAGGTCGATATTGATCGAGCGAAATTGCAAGGTGCGCGCTGCATCGATCACGGCGCGGGTTTCTTCCAGGCTTTGCAGGCGATTGACCGCCCGTTGCACCTCGGGGTCGAGGTCTTGCAGCCCAATGCTCACGCGGTTGAAGCCCAGTTCGCGCAGCAGGCCCATGGTGGCCCAGTCGGCTTCGCGCGGGTCGATTTCGATGCCGTAGTCGCCCGAATCGTCCTCCAGCAAATTGAAATGCTGGCGCAGGCATTTCATTACCTGGCGCAGTTCATCGTGGCTGAGAAAGGTTGGCGTACCGCCGCCGAAGTGCAACTGTTCCACGGGCTGCTGCGGGTCGAGGTGGCAGGCCACCAATTGGATTTCCTGCTCCAGGCGCTGCAGGTAGGCCTGGGCACGGCCACGGTCCTTGGTGATCACCTTGTTGCAGGCGCAGTAGTAGCAAATGTTGGCGCAGAACGGCACATGCACATACAGCGACAGTGGCCGCACGGCCTTGCGGCTGTCACGCAGGGCGTGGAGCAGGTCAAAGGTGCCGACCTGGCTGTCAAATTGTACGGCGGTGGGGTAGGACGTGTAGCGCGGCCCCGCCAAGTCGTAGCGGTGAATCAGATCTGTGTCCCAACGAATGGCGTCGAGCATGCGGGCGGTCCCCCGGATTGGCTAGTGGGCCGAGTCTAGGGGCAGGGCGGTGCAGGCATCTTGATTTGCATCAACGGGGAGCGGCGCTATGCCACAGGCCCTGCTAATGCCCCATTAGCCAGTGCTGATGGGGGCCGGGCAAGGTCCAGAGGCCGAAAATCATCACAAGCACGCCACCGGCCACCCGCACGCTGCGTTTGCGCAACAACGCCGTTACCCGTTCGGCGGCCAGCCCGGTGGCCAGCAAAACCGGCCAGGTGCCCAGCCCGAACGCCAGCATCAGCAGGGCGCTGTCCAGCGCATTGCCCTGGCTCGCCGCCCAGAGCAGGGTGCTGTAGACGAGCCCGCACGGCAACCAGCCCCACAGCGCGCCCAGCAGCAAGGCTCGCGGCAGGCTGGACACCGGCAGCAAGCGGTTGGCCACCGGCTGCAGATGCCGCCACAGGCCACGCCCCAGGCTCTCGATACGGGTGAGGCCGCTCCACCAGCCGGCCAGGTACAGGCCCATGCAGATCAGCAGCAGCCCGGCCAGCACCCGCATAAACATCGCCGCCGCGCTGTTGGCCACCGCCCAGCCGGCCAGGCCGATCAATAGACCGGCGGTGGCATAGCTGAGGATGCGCCCCAGGTTGTACGCCAGCAGCAGGCGAAAGCGGCGGCTGCGTTGTTCCTTGGGGATCGCCAGGGTCAGCGCGCCCATCAGTCCGCCGCACATGCCCAGGCAATGACCGCCGCCGAGCAGGCCGAGGATCAGCGCCGAGGCCAGCAAGGGCGCCAGCTCAAGCATGGGGGGGCTCTTTGGGCGGTTGCTCGGGGCTGTTGGCTTCGTCGATGGCGGCCAGGTGGTTCGGGTCCTGGTCGTCGAACAACACGCTGTGGGCCGGGCCATCGAGGTCTTCGTACTGGCCGCTGTCTACGGCCCAGAAGAAGATGTAGATGGCCACGCCCACTAACAGCAGTGCCGCCGGAATCATCACATAGAGAGCTGGCATCTGTACTCCATGCCCGCGCGGCTCAGGCCGGCAGCGGGCGGGTTACGGGGGCGGTGCCCGGGGCTTGCGCGCTCGGCAGGCGAGTGAGGCGCAACGCGTTGAGCACCACGGTCAACGAACTGAGGGACATGCCGATCGCCGCCCAGATCGGAGTGATCCAACCCAGGGCGGCAAACGGCAGCATAAGCCCATTGTACAACCCGGCCCACAACAGGTTCTCGATGATCACTCGGCGAGTACGCCGCGCCAGGCTGAAGGCCTGCACCAGCGCATCCAGGCGGTTGGACAACAGCACCGCATCGGCGCTGGTTTTCGCCAGGTCCGTGGCCGAGCCCATCGCCACGCTGATATCGGCGGCGGCCAGCACTGGCACATCATTGACCCCATCGCCCAGCATCAGCACTTTGCGACCTTCCTTGTGCAGGGTTTGCAGCACCTGCAGCTTATCGTCAGGGCGCAGGCTGCCGTGGGCTTCGTCGATACCCAGCTCAGAGGCGACACTGGCCACCATCGGCGAACTGTCGCCGGAGAGCAGCAGCGTGCGCCAGCCCCGCGCCTTGCAGGCGGCGAGCAATGCGGGTGCATCGCTGCGCAGGCGGTCATCCAGTACGAACCAGGCCAGCGCCCCGCTGCGGTCGCCCAGCAGCAGCCATTGCCCGGCTTCATCCGGTGAGGCGGGAATCGCGCAGCCACTGAGTTCACAGACAAAACCCGGCTGGCCGATGCGCAACACAAGTTCGCCCACACGACCTTCCAGGCCCAGGCCTGGGGTGCTCAGCACTTCATCGGCGGCCAGCGGCGCACGGCCGAAGGCACGGGCAATCGGGTGTTCGGAACGGTTCTCCAGGGCGGCGGCAAGGCCCAGGCATTGGTCGCTGTCCAGCGCACTCAAGGGCCGAATGGTGCGCAACGCCAGGCGCCCTTCGGTGAGGGTGCCGGTCTTGTCGAAAATCACCGTATCAATCTGGTTCAGGCCCTCAAGCACATGGCCGCGGGTCAGCAGTAAGCCGAGGCTGTGCAAGGTGCCAGTGGCGGCGGTGAGCGCGGTGGGCGTGGCCAGGGATAGCGCGCATGGGCAGGTCGCCACCAGCATCGCCAGTACAATCCAGAACGCCCGCGACGGGTCCAGCTCCCACCACAGCAGGCCGATCAGCGCGGCGGCGATCAGCGAGCACAACAAGAACCACTGCGCAGCGCGGTCGGCAATCTGTGCCAGGCGCGGCTTCTCGGCCTGGGCGCGCTCCAGTAGGCGCACGATGGCAGACAAGCGCGTGTCATGGCCCAATGCGCGCACTTGGACGGTCAGCGCGCCCTCGACATTCAGCGTGCCGGCCGTGACGTTGTCGCCCGTGCGCCGAGGTTGCGGCAGGTACTCGCCGGTCAGCAGGGATTCATCGATGCTGGATTGGCCGTCGAGAATCACCCCATCCGCCGGCAGCACCGCACCGGGATGCACCAGCACCCGATCACCCAGCGCCAATTCGCTAAGCAGGATGCGCTCGCTCTGGCCATCGTCTTTGAGTCGTAGGCAGGAGGCGGGCAACAGGTTGACCAGTTGGGCGGTGGCTGCGGCGGTGCGCTCCCGGGCGCGGCGCTCAAGGTAGCGGCCGGCCAGCAGGAACAGGGCAAACATGCCCACGGCATCGAAATACAACTCGCCTACGCCCGTGATCGCGGTCCAGATGCCGGCCAGGTACGCGCCGCCAATCGCCAGGGACACCGAGACGTCCATGGTCAGGTGGCGCGTGCGCAGGTCACGCAGGGCACCTTTGAAGAAGGGCGCGCAGCTGTAGAACACGATGGGCGTGGTCAGAAACATCGCCACCCAGCGCAGGATGATGTGCAGCTCCGGGCTCAGGTCGATATTGAATTCTGGCCAAGTGGCCATGGTTGCCATCATGGCCTGGAACCACAGCAAACCAGCGACCCCCAGCTGTCGCAGGGCCAGGCGATTCTCGCTGGCCAATTGTTCGGCGGCGCGGTCGGCCTGGTAAGGGTGGGCGGCGTAACCGATATGGCGCAGCTCGCTGAGCAGTTGGCTCAACGGCAATTGCCCATCGGCCCAGCGCACGTGCAGGCGATGGTTAGAGAGGTTCAGCCGCGCCTCGGCTACGGCGGGCAGGCTGCGCAGGTGTTTCTCGATCAACCAGCCGCAGGCGGCGCAACTGATGCCTTCCATCAGCAGGGTGGTTTCGGCCAGGTCGCCTTGATGGCGCACAAAGGGTTTTTGCACATCGGCGCGGTCGTACAGCGCCAGTTCGTCCACCAACTGCACGGGCAGCGCCTCGGGGTTGGCCGAGGCTTCGCTGCGGTGTTGGTAATAGCTTTCCAGCCCGCCGGCCACTATTGCCTCGGCCACGGCCTGGCAGCCCGGGCAGCAGAGTTCGCGGCGTTCGCCGAGGATCTGGGCGGTGAACCGGCTGCCGGAGGGGACGGGTAGGGCGCAGTGGTAGCAGGGGGTGGGTTGGGTCATTGCTCAGTTCCGTAGATCGTTCCCACGCTTTGCGTGGGAATGTTGCCCGTGACGCTCTGCGTCACAAAGCAGACGCAGAGCGTCCAGCAAGGCGTTACCACGCAGAGCGTGGGAACGATCATCGTCTACTTCTTCAGGTCTTCAGCGCCCTGCAACGGTTCGTCACCCAGCAGCAAGTCCTTGTCGTGGCTGACCTCTTCTTCTTCGAACAGGCGCCAGGTGTTGCCGCCCTCCACGCCAAGCAGTTCCACGAAACGGCGACCTTCGACCTTGTCGGTGACCTGGCCGATGTAGCGGCCGGGCTCGCTGTCGCTGCGGGTGAGGTTGATCTTGCGATCCTTCTCTGGCTGGGTCGGGGAGATCAGGTTCAGCTCCAGGGTATTTGGATTGCTGTAGCCGGTAAGTTGCAGCTCGACCTCGCCGGTCAGTTCGTCCAGGTGCAGCTTGCCGCGCAGTTGCAGGGTCTGGGCCAAGCGTTCGCGGTCCAGGGACCGGTTGATGCCTTTGCCGGCCTCGTAGTAGTTGTCGTTGACCAGGTTGTCCGGGTTATTCACCGCGATGGTCACCATGGACAAGGTCAGGGTCACCGAGCAGGCCAGAATCGCGATGATGATCCAGGGCCAGAGGTGCTTGTACCAAGGGCTGGCGGCAGTAGTTGCGGGCATGCGTATGTTCCCTGTTAACGGACTTGTGGGCCGATGAATCGGCTCTTGGCTTCAATATGGACGCTGGTGTCATCGGCGTCTTCGAGGATGAAGGTCACCTCGTTGGTGCTCGACGGCAACTGCTCCGGCGCACTCGACAACTCCACTGGCATGCTGACGATATCGCCGGCGGCCACTTTGATTTCGCGACGGCCTTGCAGCTTGAGGTCTGGCAGGCCGGCGGCGTCGAGCACGTAGGTGTGGTCGCGCTGGTCTTTGTTCATGATCTTCAGGCTGTAGACGTTTTCGATGCGCCCTTCGGCGTTCTCGCGGTACAGCACGCGGTCCTTGCTGACGTCGAAACCCACCAGCGAGCGCATGAAGAAGGCGGCCACCAACAGGCTGATCATCGCCAGCAACACCAGGGCGTAACCGATCAGGCGCGGGCGCAGCTTATGGGTTTTCTGCCCTGACAGGTTGTGTTCGGTGGTGTAGCTGATCAGGCCGCGCGGGTACTCCATCTTGTCCATGATGTTGTCGCACGCATCGATACAGGCGGCGCAGCCGATGCATTCGATTTGCAGCCCATCGCGGATGTCGATACCGGTAGGGCACACCTGCACACACATCGTGCAATCGATGCAGTCGCCCAGGCCCTGGGCCTTGTAGTCGGTACCCTTTTTACGTGGCCCACGTACTTCGCCACGGCGCGGGTCGTAGGACACGATCAAGGTGTCCTTGTCGAACATCACGCTCTGGAAGCGCGCATAGGGGCACATGTAGATGCACACCTGCTCGCGCAGCCAGCCGGCGTTGCCATAGGTGGCGAGGGTGAAGAAACCCACCCAGAAATACGACCAGCCATCGGCCTGGCCGGTGAAGAAATCGAATACCAGTTCGCGGATCGGCGAGAAGTAGCCGACAAAGGTAATGCCGGTGGCAAAGCCAATCAGCAGCCACAGGCTGTGCTTGCTGAACTTGCGCAGGAATTTGTTGGCGCTCATCGGCGCCTTGTCGAGCTTGATGCGCTGGTTGCGGTCGCCTTCGGTGACCTTTTCACACCACATGAAGATCCACGTCCACACGCTTTGCGGGCAGGTATAGCCGCACCACACGCGCCCGGCGTACACGGTGATAAAGAACAGGCCAAATGCCGCCACAATGAGAATGCCCGACAGCAGGATGAAATCCTGGGGCCAGAACGTCGCACCAAAAATAAAGAATTTACGCTCCGGCAGGTTCCACCACACCGCCTGATGACCGCCCCAGTTCAGCCACACGGTGCCGAAGTACAACAGGAACAGAGCGGCACCGCCGACCATGCGCAAGTTGCGGAACAAGCCAGTGAAGGCGCGGGTGTAGATCTTCTCTCTTGAAGCGTAGAGGTCGACGGTTTTGGCAGGCGGGGTAACGTCATGTACCGGTATCTGGTCGCTCATCATTGCATCCCACGGCGGTGGAGATTTGCCTCGGCCAGTACGTGCCAACCGGGGTCAAATTAAGGGTGTTGCAGTGGCCTAATGATACGCCCCCGATGGTGCGCAAAGGGTGCGACCTTTGGTCGCGTTGGGGGAAATCAATTGATGGTGTACATGATCTGGATCAATTGACTTGGCAAGTATGGACGGTTTTTGCCGGTAAGCCGGTCATTCGTCCCATGGATTGAGCAGTGGCACGCCACTCGATTTGAAGTCGCTGACGTTGCGCGTGACTACGGTGAGTCCGTGAACCAGCGCGGTTGCGGCAATCAATGCATCGCTTTCGTTGGCCCGGTCGGGTACATGCAAGTGCGCGCAACGCAACGCGACTGCTGCATCGACGGGCAGGATTCTGGCATCGAAGGCGGGCATTACATGACGCTTGAGCCAGGTTCTCAACACCTTCCCCTGAACCGGGTCTCGCCGTTCAATTCGTAGGACTCCGGTTTCCAGTTCCTTCAGCGTGATCGCCGAAATAAACATGCGCGGCGCTACTACGCTTTTTGCCCACGCCACGACATTTGCATCGGCCTGAGGTTTACGCAGTTCAGAGATCACATTTGTGTCGAGTAGGTACATCAAGAAAAGTCCACGGGTCGATGAATGATCACGGCACGTTCGGTTTCGAAGTCGATATCGGCCGCTTCCGGCATCACCAACAGGTCGACAATGTCGGCGTTCAGACCTGTCAGCTTCTGGTACTCCTCAATGCTTAGCAGTACATGGGCAGGCTTGCCGCGATCAGTGATAAAAACCGGCCCTTTGCGGGCGGCTTTTTTGGCACCACTTGTGTCTTGATTGAATTCGCGGCTGGAAATGGTCGTGATGGTCATGGGGCAGGCCCCCTTCGCTGGACTGAATGTAGTTACGTTACTACTTGGCGAGTGCGCGCGGCAAGGTTGAGGTTACGAACGGTAGAGTTGGCTTTGCAAGGTTCGGCGCCAGAACAAAAAAGCCCCGCCAGCATTCGCTGCGCGGGGCTCCATTGTTTCAGAGGTCTTACTGCTCCTCAGCCTTCTTATCCCCATGAGACAAGCTATACACATACGCCGCAAGCAAGTGCACCTTGTCATTCCCTTGCAACTGCTCTTGCGCCGGCATCTGGCCCTGGCGGCCATAACGGATGGTCTGCTGCAGTTGCGCGAAGCTTGAACCGTAGATGAACGCCCCCGGATGCGTCAGATCAGGCGCACCCATGGCTGGGGTGCCTTTACCGGCTGGGCCGTGGCAGGCCACGCAGTTGGCGGCGAAGAGTTTCTCACCGTTGGCCACATCGGCCTTGGCGCCTTCCGGCAGTTTGCGGCCGTCGAGGTTGGTCACCACAAAGGCTGCTACGTCGGCCACGCCCTGCTCGCCGATGACTTCGGCCCAGCCTGGCATCACCGCGTGGCGGCCCTTCATGATGGTTTCCTTGATGGTGTTGGGTTCGCCACCCCAGCGCCAGTCGGCGTCGGTCAGGTTGGGAAAGCCGTAGGCGCCCTTGGCGTCGGAGCCGTGGCACACCGAGCAGTTGGAGGCAAACAGGCGGCCGCCCATCTTCAAGGCTTGCGGGTCCTTGGCGACTTCTTCAATCGGCATTGACGCGAACTTGGCGAAGATCGGCCCGAACTTGGCTTCCGACCTGGCCATTTCTTTTTCCCATTCGTGTACGCCGGTCCAGCCGGTCTGGCCGTTGGCGAACGGGGTTTGCTTGTCGTTGTCGAGGTAGTTGTAGCCCGGCAGCAGGCCCTTCCAGTTGCCCAGGCCAGGGTAGAGCACCAGGTAGCCAAGGGCGAAGACGATGGTGCCGACAAACAGCATGAACCACCACTTGGGCAGCGGGTTGTCGTACTCCTCGATGCCGTCGAACGAGTGGCCGACGGTCTCGTCCGTCTGCTCGGTGCGCTGGCCCTTGCGGGTCGACAGCAGCAGCCAGGTCAGGGCGAAGATGGTACCCAGACTGAGGACTGTGACGTACAGACTCCAGAACGTAGTCATTCTTTGTTACTCCTAGAAGCTTGCTCGACGTGCTTGATGGCTTCGGGGTCATCTGCGAAGGGCAGCATGGTCGCGTCGTCAAACTCCGACTTGCGCCGTGGGCTGAACACCCACAACGCCAGGCCGATAAAGGCCACCATCACCACAACGGTGCCCAGGCCACGAATCATCCCGATATCCATGAAGGTCACCGTTTGCTTTTGATGATGGTGCCAAGGCCTTGCAGGTAGGCCACCAATGCGTCCATTTCGGTCTTGCCCTTCACGGCGGCGGCCGCACCGGCGATGTCTTCGTCGGTGTAGGGCACGCCCAGGGTGCGCAAGACTTCCATCTTCTTGGCGGTGTCCTTGCCGTCGAGCTTGTTTTCCACGAGGAACGGGTACGCCGGCATTTTCGACTCAGGCACGACGTTGCGCGGGTTGTACAGGTGCGCACGCTGCCAGTCATCGGAGTAACGCCCACCCACACGGGCCAGGTCCGGGCCGGTACGCTTGGAACCCCACAGGAACGGGTGGTCCCACACGCTTTCACCGGCGACCGAGTAGTGGCCGTAGCGTTCGGTTTCGGCGCGGAAGGGGCGGATCATCTGCGAGTGGCAGCCCACGCAACCGTTGGCGATGTAGACGTCGCGGCCTTCGAGTTCAAGGGCGGTGCGCGGCTTCATGCCTTCGACCGGCTTGTTAGTCACGTCCTGGAAAAACAGCGGGACGATTTGGGTCAGGCCGCCGATGCTCACGGCGATGACCATGAAGAAGGCCAGCAGGCCGATGTTCTTCTCGACTACTTCATGCTTCATCAGTGAGCTCCCACAACGGCGATCTTGGTGGCGGCTTCGGCTTCAACAGGGTCGCTGGCACGCACGGTGCGCCACACGTTGTAGGCCATCAACAGCATGCCGCTGGCAAAGAACGCACCGCCCAGGGCACGTACGATAAAGCCCGGGTGGCTGGCTTGCAGCGCTTCGACGAAGGAGTAGGTGAGGGTGCCGTCATCGTTGATCGCACGCCACATCAGGCCCTGGGTGATGCCGTTGACCCACATCGAGGCGATGTAGAGCACAGTGCCGATAGTGGCCAGCCAGAAGTGCGCGTTGATCAGCCCGACACTGTGCATCTGCGCGCGGCCGAACAGTTTGGGGATCATGTGGTACAGCGCGCCGATGGAGATCATCGCCACCCAACCCAGCGCGCCGGCGTGCACGTGGCCGATGGTCCAGTCGGTGTAGTGGGACAGCGAGTTGACGGTCTTGATCGCCATCATCGGCCCTTCGAAGGTCGACATGCCGTAGAACGCCAAGGACACCACCAAAAACCGTAGGATCGGGTCGGTGCGCAGCTTATGCCAGGCGCCCGACAGGGTCATCATGCCGTTGATCATGCCGCCCCAGCTTGGCGCCAGCAGGATGATCGACATCGCCATGCCCAGGGACTGTGCCCAATCCGGCAAGGCGGTGTAGTGCAAGTGGTGAGGGCCGGCCCAGATGTACAGGGTGATCAGCGCCCAGAAGTGCACGATGGACAGGCGATACGAGTAGATCGGACGCTCGGCTTGCTTGGGCACGAAGTAGTACATCATCCCCAGGAAACCGGTGGTGAGGAAGAAGCCTACGGCGTTGTGGCCGTACCACCACTGGATCATCGCGTCCGTTGCGCCGGAATAGGCCGAATAGGACTTGAACAGGTTCACCGGCAGGGAGGCGTGGTTGACGATGTGCAGCATCGCCGTGACCACGATAAAGGCGCCGTAGAACCAGTTGCCCACGTAGATGTGCTTGGTCTTGCGCTTGACGATGGTGCCGAAGAACACCAGGCCGTAGGTCACCCACACGATGGCAAGCAAAATGGCGATCGGCCATTCCAGCTCGGCGTATTCCTTGGTGGTGGTGTAGCCCAGGGGCAGGCTGATGATGGCGCCGACGATGACCGCCTGCCAGCCCCAGAAGGTGAAGGCGGCAAGGCCATCGGAGATCAGTCGCGTCTGGCAGGTGCGCTGCACGACATAGTAGGAGGTGGCAAACAGTGCACATCCGCCGAAGGCGAAGATCACCAGGTTGGTGTGCAGCGGGCGCAGGCGGCCGAAAGTCGTCCAGGGTAGGTCGAAATTCAATTGCGGCCAAACCAGTTGCGAGGCGATGAACACCCCGAGCCCCATGCCAAGGATCCCCCAGACCACCGTCATGATGGCGAACTGGCGGACTACCTTATAGTTATAAGCAGTCGGACTGATTGCTGTGCTCATTCTAAGGTTCCACGGTTTAGGTTTTTTTATAGGTAAAATCGGCCGCAAGTATGTAGAAAGCGAGGGGCCATTGCAACGCAATGGCTGACCTGGATCAATGCGTTCCACGCCAGATTCTGCGCCCTTTCCATGTTTGACGTAGGGACAAAATCCAAAATAGAAAGCTGATCGAGTGGACAGGAAATTTCAGGGGCGCAACGGCTACCGTCGCGTAGGCCAGGAATGGTCCACTGTGGGAACAAGCGTAGACCCGAATAGGAGGAGGGGAAAGGTAGGCTTGGAAGAGGTGCGACACTTGGTCGCGCAAATGAAAACAACACCCGATTCCTGTAGGAGCGAGCTTGCTCGCGAAGAACCTGAGGGCACCACGCTTATCCAGCATAAACGCGGCGCTCTGAAGTTCTTCGCGAGCAAGCTCGCTCCTACAGTGAAACGGGTTGCCGCCCCGGGCCGGGGCAGCGGTTACTCGGTCGCGCTGTCTGGCGTTGCACCTTCAGCGTTGTGGGACAGGCTGTACACGTAAGCTGCCAGCAGGTGCACCTTGTCGTTGCCTTGCAGCACGTCCTGGGCCGGCATTTGGCCCTGGCGGCCATGGCGGATGGTCTGCTGCAACTGCGCCAGGCTGGTGCCGTAGATAAAGCCTGCTGGCTCGGTCAGGTTGGGCGCGCCCATGGCTTCCACGCCGTGGCCTTGCGGGCCGTGGCAGGCGACGCAGGTGGTGTTGAACGCGGCTTGCCCGGCTGCCAGGTCTGCGCTGTTGTCAGCAGGCAACGGCAGCTTGGCCAGGTCGTGGCGCACGTAAGCGGCGACGTTCTTCACCCCGTCTTCGCCCAGCACTTCACCCCAGGCCGGCATCGCCGCGTGGCGACCGTTCAGGATGGTGGCCTTGATAGCCTCAGCCGAGCCACCCCAGCGCCAGTTGTTGTCCGCCAGGTTGGGGAAGCCATAGGCGCCCTTGGCGTCCGAGCCGTGACACACCGCACAGTTGGAGGCGAACAGGCGACCGCCCATCTTCAGTGCTTGCGGGTCCTTGGCGACTTCTTCCACCGGCATGGCCGCGAACTTGGCGAAGATCGGCCCGAACCTGGCGTCGGCCTTGGCCATTTCCTTGTCCCATTCCTTGGTCTGGGTCCAGCCGTCTTCATAGCCCGGCAGCACGCCTTTCCAGTTGCCCAGGCCCGGGTAGAGGATCAGGTAGCCGACGGCAAAGACCAGGGTGCCGGCGAACAACATGAACCACCACTGGGGCAGCGGGTTGTCGTATTCCTCGATACCGTCGAAGGCGTGGCCCATGGTCTGGTCGACGCTGCCCTTGGTCTCGCCCTTGCGGGTGCCGACCAACAGCCAGGTCAGGCCGATGAGGCTGCCCAGGGTCAATACGCAGATCCATGTACTCCAGAACGTAGTCATGGCCGAGTGCTCCTTGTGGCTGGCTCTGCTTGAGCGTCGGGTGGGGAAGGTTCATCGGCAAACGGCAGCAGGCGCGCCTGCTCGAATTCCGCATTGCGGCGGTTGTTGAATACCCACAGCGACAGGCCGATAAAGGCGATGGCAACCACCAGCGTGCCCAGGCCGCGGATGGTGCCTGCATCGAATTCAAATCCCATGGCTCACCTCTTGCTCTTGATGGCAGTGCCGAGCACTTGCAGGTAGGAAACCAGCGCGTCCATCTCGGTCTTGCCCTTGAGGCTGGCGACGGCGCCATTGATGTCGTCGTCGGTGTACGGCACGCCGAGGGTGCGCATCACTTTCAGCTTGGTCTCGGTGTGGCTGCTGTCGACGGCGGCGGTGACCAGCCAGGGGTAGGCCGGCATTTTCGACTCCGGCACCACGTTGCGCGGGTTGTACAAGTGCGCGCGGTGCCAGTCGTCCGAGTAGCGTGCGCCGACGCGGGCCAGGTCCGGGCCGGTACGTTTGGAGCCCCACAGGAACGGGTGGTCCCACACGCTTTCGCCAGCCACCGAATAGTGGCCGTAGCGCTCGGTCTCGGCGCGGAACGGGCGGATCATCTGCGAATGGCACTGTACGCAGCCTTCGCGGATGTAGATGTCGCGGCCTTCCAGTTGCAGCGCGGTGTAGGGCTTCATGCCTTCGACCGGCTTGTTGGTCACGTCCTGGAAGAACAGCGGGACGATCTGGGTCAGGCCACCGATGCTGACGGCGAGCACCATCAGCAGCATCAACAGGCCGACGTTCTTTTCAATCGTTTCGTGT
This sequence comes from Pseudomonas sp. FDAARGOS_380, assembly GCF_002591235.1. Lineage (NCBI taxonomy): Bacteria > Pseudomonadati > Pseudomonadota > Gammaproteobacteria > Pseudomonadales > Pseudomonadaceae > Pseudomonas > Pseudomonas sp. FDAARGOS_380. Next base: position 3,753,634 of record NZ_CP023969.1, read on the forward strand.
TTCATCATCGACTCCTCAGGCCATCTGCGCGGCAGCGGTGACTTCGGCAGGTTGCGCCGAACGCACGGTGCGCCATGTGTTGTAAGCCATCAGGAACATGCCGCTGAGGAAGATCGCACCGCCCACCAGACGCACGATGAAGCCTGGGTGGCTGGCCACCAGGGTTTCGACGAAGGAGTAGGTGAGGGTGCCGTCTTCGTTGACCGCACGCCACATCAGGCCCTGGGCGATGCCGTTGACCCACATCGAGGCGATGTAGAGCACGGTGCCGATGGTGGCCAGCCAGAAGTGCGCGTTGATCAGGCCGAGGCTGTACATCTGCTCGCGACCGAAGATTTTCGGGATCATGTGGTACAGCGCGCCGATGGAGATCATCGCCACCCAACCCAGCGCGCCGGCGTGTACGTGGCCGATGGTCCAGTCGGTGTAGTGGGAGAGGGCGTTGACGGTCTTGATCGCCATCATCGGGCCTTCGAAGGTCGACATGCCGTAGAACGCCAGGGAGACCACCAAAAAGCGCAGGATCGGGTCGCTGCGCAGCTTATGCCAGGCGCCCGAGAGGGTCATCATGCCGTTGATCATGCCGCCCCAGCTCGGTGCCAGCAGCACCAGCGACATCACCATGCCCAGGGACTGTGCCCAGTCCGGCAGGGCGGTGTAGTGCAAGTGGTGCGGGCCGGCCCAGATGTACAGGGTGATCAGCGCCCAGAAGTGCACGATCGACAAGCGATACGAATACACCGGGCGTTCTGCCTGCTTGGGCACGAAGTAGTACATCATGCCGAGGAAGCCCGCAGTGAGGAAAAAGCCTACTGCGTTATGCCCATACCACCACTGCACCATGGCATCCGTCGCACCTCCGTACAGCGAGTAGGACTTGGTCAGGCTGACCGGGATTTCCAGGTTATTGACGATATGCAAAATGGCCACGGTGATGATGAACGCACCGAAGAACCAGTTGCCCACATAGATGTGCTTGGTCTTGCGTTTCATGATCGTGCCGAAGAACACGATGGCGTAAGCGACCCAGACGATGGTGATCAGGATGTCGATCGGCCATTCCAGTTCGGCGTATTCCTTGGAGCTGGTGTAGCCCAGTGGCAGGCTGATCGCGGCCAGCAGGATCACAAGCTGCCAGCCCCAGAAGCAGAACGCGGCGACTTTCGGCGCGAACAGCTGTGTCTGGCAGGTGCGTTGCACCGAGTAAAAGGAGCTGGCGAACAGCGCACAGCCACCGAACGCGAAGATCACCGCGTTGGTGTGCAAAGGGCGCAGGCGGCCGAAGCTGGTCCAAGGCAAATCGAAGTTGAGCGCAGGCCAAACCAATTGGGCGGCGAGAAAAACCCCGAGCCCCATGCCGACGATGCCCCACACCACCGTCATAATGGCGAATTGGCGGACCACCTTGTAGTTATAGGCGGTACTTAAAGTAGTGTTCATGGTTCCCCATCCACGGTTCAACCCAAGCAAGTGCGGCACTTGGGCTGGAGTTATAGGCAGACTAAAAAGCGAGGCAAGCATGGGCAAAGAGCACAAGGCCAGTATTGACGGGGATCAATGGGCGCAGTGTGTACGGGAACATGGCTGGTTGTGGGACGTCGCCACGGGCACGACGTCGGGTGAGCCGGTCACGCTGATCCTGGCCCACGGCGCCGGCGCACCGATGGACTCGGCGTTCATGAACGACATGGCTGCACGCCTTGCCGGGCATGGCGTGAGCGTGTTGCGCTTCGAGTTCCCGTACATGGCCCAGCGCCGCTTGGACGGGGGCAAACGCCCGCCGAATCCGGCGCCGAAACTGCTGGAGGCGTGGCGTGAGGTGTATGCCCAGGTGCGACGTCATGTCGCTGGGAAACTGGCGATTGGCGGCAAGTCGATGGGCGGGCGCATGGCCAGTTTGTTGGCCGATGAATTGGGCGCCGATGGGTTGGTGTGCCTGGGCTATCCGTTCTACGCGGTGGGCAAGCCAGAGAAACCCCGGGTGGAGCATTTGGCTGCGCTGAAGACGCCCACCTTGATAGTGCAGGGCGAGCGCGATGCCTTGGGCAATCGGGCGGCGGTGCAGGGTTATGAGTTGTCACAGAGTATCGAGGTGATGTGGCTGGTGGCGGGGGATCATGACTTGAAGCCGCTGAAGGCTTCTGGGTTCAGCCATGAGCAGCATCTGGAGGCGGCGGCGGTGCAGGTGGCTGAGTTTCTCAGGGCCTGTTAGGGCCCTATCGGGGCATAGGTATCTACACAACTTCGGTACGACGCTGACCCTGTGGCGAGGGAGCTTGCTCCCGTGACGGCCTGACTGCCAACGACTCTCTAAATGATACAACGCGATCCAAATGTGGGAGCGGGCTTGCTCGCGAAGACGGCCTAACAGTCAACACAGTTGGACCGTGTACATATCCATTCCTGCGGTAACGGCCACTTAGGGTTCCGCCCTGACGGCGGCTCACTTTTGAAAAGCGCAAAAGTAAGCAAAACGCTCTTGCCCCACCACTCGGCACCTCGCTTGGGCTCGGTGTGCCCGTAATCCGCCAGTGATTTGGGGGGTCGCCGCCACGCGCCATCCATGGCGCGGGGCGGCTAAACCGGCATCCTTGCCGGTTTACCCCCCAAATCCCTGTCGAATTCCGGCCAGCGTGGTTTAACGGGGCGCCTAAGATCAAAAGCAAGATCAAGAGCTACTCGCTTCGCATCGTGGTTACCGTTTGCGCCTACAGCTCACAGAGTTGTGTAGATGCTTATGCCTATCGGGGGCAAGCCCCCTCCTACATTGGAAATGCCGTCCAATGTGGGAGCTGGCTTGCCTGCGATAGCGGTTTATCGGTTAAAACGCTCCACCAGCGAGTACTGAGTATTCGCCGTATGCGTCAGCTCTTCACTCAACTGCGCCGAGTTCATCGCCTGCTCCGAGGTCTGGTCCGCCAACAGCGCAATGGTGCTGATGTTACGGCTGATCTCCTCGGCCACCGCGCTTTGCTCTTCGGTAGCAGCGGCAATCTGGGTGGTCATGTCGGTGATATTGGCCACCGCCTCACTGATGCCCACCAAGGCCTGGTCCGCTTCCATCACCCGCGCTACACCTTCTTCAGCCTGGCGGTGCCCGGCGTCCATGGTTTGCACGGCGGCGCTGGCGGTTTGCTGCAGCTTGGCGATCAGGGTATGGATCTGCCCGGTCGATTCAGCGGTGCGTTGCGCCAGTTGGCGCACTTCATCGGCGACCACCGCAAAACCACGGCCCATCTCGCCAGCACGCGCGGCTTCGATAGCGGCATTGAGGGCCAGCAGGTTGGTCTGGTCGGCGATGCCTTTGATCACATCGACCACGCCACCGATTTCATCGCTGTCTTTGGCCAGTTGCGTGACGGTCACGCCAGTCTCCCCAACGGCTGCCGAAAGACGCTGAATCGCCTCGCGAGTTTCCCCGGCGATATCGCGCCCGCGCCCGGTCAGGCGGTTGGCTTCCTGGGTGGCATCGGCGGTGCGCTGTACGTGGCTGGCCACTTCCTGGGTGGTCGCCGCCATCTGGTTCACCGCAGTGGCCACCTGTTCGGTTTCCACGCGCTGGCGTTCCAGGCCGCTGGAGCTGTTGTGCGCCAGGGTGTTGGACTGCGCCGCCTGGTCGTTGAGGTGCTCGGCGGTGTCTTGCAGGCGGGTAAGACAGGTCTTCAGACGCGCTTCCTGGCTGAGGATCGACATTTCCAGGCGCGCTTGTGCGCCACGGCTGTCGGTGTACATCTGCGCGATCAACGGGTCGGACGTGGTCTGTTCGGCCAGGCGCAGCAAACGCTTGAGGCCACGCTGCTGCCAGCTCAGGCCCAGCAGGCCCAACGGCACCGACAGCGCCGCTGCCAGGGCAAAGCCCCATTGGGAGGTGAGGGTGGCGCCGATCATGAAGCTCAGTTGGCTGACCAGGATAAACGGTAGCCAGTCCTGCAACACCGGCAGCCACTTGTCCCGCTGGGGAACGGCCGACTTGCCCTGGTTGATGCGTTGATAGAGCGCTTCGGCCCGGCGGATCTGCTCGGCGGTGGGCTTGATGCGCACCGATTCGTAGCCGATCACCTGGTTACCGTCGAAGACCGGCGTCACATAGGCGTTCACCCAGTAGTGGTCACCGGTCTTGCAGCGATTCTTGACAATGCCCATCCATGGCAAGCCTTGTTTGAGCGTGGACCACATATGCGCGAACACGGCCGGCGGCACATCCGGGTGACGCACCAGGTTGTGTGGGGCGCGGATCAGTTCTTCTCGGGTGAACCCACTGATTTCGACAAAGGCGTCGTTGCAGTAGGTAATCACACCCTTGGCATCCGTGGTGGAGATCAACCGTTGCTGAGCGGGGAAGGTACGTTCGCGCTGGGTAACGGGTTGGTTATTACGCATGATTGTTCAATCCGCAAGGCTTTCAGGGGGTATCGGCCATGCGGGGCATTTATTTAACTTATTTTTGCAACAATCCTGCGAACGGCGTTGCCCCTGTAGGAGCGAGCTTGCTCGCGAAGTACTCAAGGGCAACGCGTTCATTCAGGATGCCCGCGTTAGCGTTGAAGTACTTCGCGAGCAAGCTCGCTCCTACAGTGAGGAAGGCTTAGCCGGCGAGCATCGGGTAGGTGAACAGGCCGAAGTGCAGCAGATTCAAGCCAAAATGCGTGGCAATCGCCGCGCCGAGCCCGCCAAAGCGATACGCCAGGCCGTAACCCACGCCGGCAATACTCGCCAGCAGCATCCACTGCCAACCCGCAGCAAAATGCACCAGGCCGAATAACAGTGAGGCCAGCAGCAGCGCGAGGTTTTCGCCATAGGGCAGGTGTTTGAAGCGTCGGCTCAGGCCGCCCTGGATATACCCGCGAAACAGCGCTTCTTCGACCAGCGTCACCAGCAGCAGGTTATTCAACACCCACAGCCACGCCTCGTCCGGCCATTTCGGCGCCCAACTGATCATCCCCATCAGGGCCGCGCCACCCAAGGCGGCGATAGCGGCCAGGGTCAGGGCCACGGCCGTGACGCAGATCGACAGGCGCAATGAGCGCCGCGCCACAATCCACGGGCAGGCCAGCAACAGCCAGAAGCCGATCAGGGGTTTGTCCTGGTTCAGGTACATCGAGAAGGGCACTGAGTCCGGAGTGAAACGCTGGGGCGCAATACCGCGACCGTTATAGAACCCCGGCAACCAGTGCATCGCCAGGCCCAGGGCCAGGACGATAAACAAACCGTGGCCCAGGTAGCGCGCCCAAGGGTTGCGTTGCTGGCGTACGGCATACCCGGCCACCAGCAGCAGTGCGATGGAGACCGCCGCCAGTACGCCCAGTTGGCCGTAGATCAAGGCCACGACATAGCCAATGGAAAGTAGGGTGAGGTACAGCCAGGGCAAAGCAATCATGTGAAATCCTTCGAAAAATCCGGGCGGCATTATAGCGAGTGGCCAGGTTCTAGGGCATGAAAACGCCTCCACGTACAAGGCAAGGGGGAAAGGATTGCAAAGTATGTTTGCGGCTGGTTATAGTCGTCGCGTCTTTATCCCTTCAAAAAGATCAGCACATGCCAGCTTCCCAGCGCATAGCGGTAGTCGATTCAGCGGTCAACGCTGTGGTCGTGCCGTGCCGTGGCAAGCAGCCTGCGCAGATCAGTCACTACCCCCCACCTGTCAGTAGCACGCCGGTGTACGCAGTCGTATCACCGCCGGGTGTTGGCATTTCGGGCTGATCAGCAATCCGCTGTTGCCCCGTGCCTGCCTGAAAAAACCTACTGAAATTCAGTTTCTACTGAGTCGGCTTTTGGCCTGATAACAGGTGGTAACCATGTCTTTGCTTTCGAAACAATCCGTGGCCGCGGCGGCCTCGACGAGCGTGTTTGTCCTGCTGTGGAGCAGCGGGGCGATCTTCTCCAAGTTGGGCCTGGCCCATGCTTCGCCCTTTGCCTTTCTGCTGATCCGCTTTGCCATCGCCCTGATGGGGTTGGTGGTGCTGGTACCGATCCTCAAGTTGAAGCTGCCACGTCCCGGCAAGCCCCTGCTGTATGCGGCGGCGACGGGCCTGGTATTGCTGGGGGCCTACCAGATTTTCTATCTGCTGGCCCTGGACCTCAACGTCACCCCTGGGGTGATGGCGACCATCATGGGCGTGCAGCCGATCCTTACAGTGGTGCTGATGGAGCGCCAACGCTCCTGGCGCCGGCTGTTTGGCCTGGGGTTGGGGTTGGCGGGCCTGATCATGGTGGTTTACCAAGGCATCGGGCTGGCGGGCATGTCCCTGGCAGGGATGCTGTTCGGATTGCTGGCGCTGGCGAGCATGACGTTTGGCTCGATCATGCAAAAGCGCATCACCGACAACCCCTTGGGTACGCTGCCACTGCAATACCTGGCCGGGTTGCTGCTGTGCGCGGTGTTTGTGCCGTTCCAGCCGTTCCACTTTGAACACAGTGCGCGCTTTTACCTGCCGGTGCTGTGGATGGGGCTGGTGGTGTCCGTGCTGGCGACGTTGTTGCTGTACCGCCTGATTGCCCGGGGCAACCTGGTGAATGTCACCAGTTTGTTTTATCTGGTGCCGGCGGTAACCGCGGTGATGGACTACCTGATCTTCGGCAATCGCCTGGCCCTGCTGAGCGTGCTGGGGATGGCGTTGATCATCGTCGGTTTGATCTTCGTGTTCCGTAAGCACTAAAACCCACCCCTTGTAGGAGCGAGCTTGCTCGCGAAGAACGTCAACGATAACGAGGGCATCCTGAATGAACAGGGTGCTCTCGGGTTTTTCGCGAGCAAGAACTAGGCGTCCCCCTCGCTCCTACAATAGTGAAGTGGTCATTTGGACCGGCGCAGCACCAACCACAACGCCCCGGCGATCAACACTCCGCCATACAGATGAGCCATGGACAATGGCTCATCCAACAGCAACGCCCCCCACAACACGCCGAACGGCGGGATCATAAAGGTCACGGTCATCGACTTGACCGGGCCAATGGATGACAGCAGGCGGAAATACAGGATGTAGGCAAACGCCGTACACACCAGCCCCAATCCCAGTAGCGACGACCACACCTGCCAGCCGCCCCAACTCGCGGGTGGATGGCTGATGGCGCTGTAGGCAAAGAACGGCAACAGGAACAACGTCGCCCCCAACATGCTGCCCAAGGCCGAGAGACGGCTGTCCAACCCGCCGCGCTGGTCCAGCCAACGCCGCGCCAGGAAACCGGCAAAGCCATAGCAGGTGGTTGCCAGCAGGCACGCCAACGCGCCCATCAATAATTCCAGATCAAAGGCCACCGGCCCCGCACGTGTGAGCACGGCAACGCCAAACAGCCCCAAGGCGACACCCGCGATTTTCGACGGTGTCAGGCGTTCGCTGAAAAACAATCCGCCAATCAACACACCCATCAACGGTGTGGTGGCGTTGAAAATCGCCGAATAGCCCGCCGGCAGTACCTGCGCCGCCACCGAGTACATCGTCGCGGGAATCCCCGAGTTGATCACCCCCAGCAGCAAGACCGTCTTGAACTTGCCCTGGAAATCCCAGCTCACGCGCATCATCGCCAGGATCACCAATAAACCCGCGGCGGCAATCGACACGCGGAAAAACGCGGTGGGCACCGTGCCGATTTCCGGCGCGATCATGCGCATGAACAGGAAACTCGCGCCCCAGATGGCAGCCAGCCCCAGCAGATACAGGGTGTCAACAGGTCTCACGGAAAACTCCTACGCCAATCGGGCGCAGAAGTGTTGCCCAGCGGGCAGGTCGGCACAATGGCTAATTGCAGTCAGTTCGCCCCCGTGCAAAATCATTCTTCTCCTGCCTCGGTTCACTGGCTAAGCTCTGGGCTTCCAGATACCCGTTCGAGGTTCCCCGCATGTCGCAGTCTGCCCTCGCTATCGCCCGGATGATCCTCGACGGTTTCGACGATTACCGTGAGCACTTCCGCCAGATCACCGATGGTGCCCGTGAGCGCTTCGAGAAGGCCCAGTGGCAGCTGGGGCAGGCCGCGTCGGCGGCGCGCATCAACCTCTATGAGGAGAAAGTCGCTGAGGTGACGACCCGCCTGCGCGCCAGTTTTGACGCTGCGGCGTTGCAGGACATCGGCCAGTGGCCCTTGGTAAAAAACGCTTATATCGGCTTGATCGACCTGCGCTTTGACGATGAGCTGTCCGAGACCTGGTACAACTCGATCTTCTGCGGTTTGTTCAGCCATGACCTGATCAGCGACGGCTGCATGTTCATCCACACCACCCGGCCAAGCCTGCGCCGGGCGCGGGCGGCGCAAACCCGCATCTACACGCCGGCCGGTAAAATTTCGGACATGCTCGCGCAGGTGTTCTCTGACTACAGCTTCAGCGAGCCCTACGCCGACCTGCCCGCCGACCTGCGCCGCCTCGAAGCCCAGTTGCGGGAAAACCTGCCGGATTGGGTGTGCAAGGACCCGGACCTCAAAGTCGAGTTGTTTTCCTCAGTGCTGTACCGCAACAAAGGCGCCTACCTCGTGGGGCGCATCTACACCCGCGACGAACAATGGCCGCTGGTGATCCCGCTGCTGCACCGCGAAGGGCGTGGCATCCAGATCGATGCGTTGATCACCGACGAAGCCGACGTGTCGATCATCTTCTCGTTCACCCGTTCCTACTTCATGGTCGATGTACCGGTGCCCGCCGAGTTCATCGGCTTTCTCAAGCGCATCCTGCCGGGCAAGCACATTGCTGAGCTGTACACCTCCATCGGTTTCTACAAGCACGGCAAATCCGAGTTCTACCGCGCGCTGATCAACCACCTGGCTACCACCGACGACCAGTTCATCATGGCCCCCGGCGTGCGCGGCATGGTCATGAGCGTGTTCACGCTGCCGGGTTTCAATACGGTGTTCAAGATCATCAAGGACCGCTTCTCACCGTCAAAAAACGTCAACCGCGCCACGGTGATCGAAAAGTACCGCCTGGTGAAAAGCGTCGACCGGGTAGGGCGCATGGCCGATACCCAGGAGTTCGCCGACTTCCGCTTCCCCTTGAGCAAGTTCGAGCCCGAGTGCCTGGCCGAGTTGCTGGAAGTCGCCGCCGGTACTGTCGAAGTGGAGGGCGACACCGTGCTTATCCGCCACTGCTGGACCGAGCGACGCATGACCCCGCTCAACCTCTACCTCGACAACGCCAACCCCGCCCAGGTGCGCGAAGCATTGGAGGATTACGGCCTGGCGATCAAGCAATTGGCGGCGGCGAATATCTTCCCCGGCGACATGCTGCTGAAGAACTTTGGCGTCACCCGCCACGGCCGCGTGGTGTTCTACGACTACGACGAAATCTGCTTTCTCACCGAAGCCAACTTCCGCCATATCCCCGCGCCGCGTACCCCCGAGGATGAAATGGCCTCCGAGCCCTGGTACTCCATCGGCCCGCTGGACGTGTTCCCCGAAGAGTTCCCGCCGTTCCTGTTTGCCGACGCCGGGCAGCGCCGGTTGTTCGATGAGCTGCATGGCGAGTTGTACAACGCTGATTACTGGAAGGGCCTGCAGGACGCGATTCGTGCCGGCAAGGTGATCGACGTATTCCCCTACCGCCGAAAAGACCCGCTATAACCTATTCCCACATTTTGGTTCGGTTTACACCCGTTGAAGCTCAACCGCCTGCCAGATGGGCTGCTTTTCTGCCACACTTGCCGGCCGTGCATAAATAGATGACCGTCGAAATAGCTGATGACAGACCAAGCACCCACCCTCGACCAACTGCTCAAAACCCTCGATCACGCCATGCTCGCCGACCGCCACCGCTTGCGGCGCCAGTTGCTTGAGCTGCGCAAGAAGCCCGACGAGGACAAAATGGCGCAGTGGGTGGCGCGCATGCAGGCATCTTGCGCGCAGGTTACGGCGAGGCGCGCCAGCCTGCCGGTGATTCGCTATGACGACAGCCTGCCGATTGCCGCCAAGCGCGATGAGATCAAAGACGCGCTCAACAAGCACCAGGTGCTGATCATCGCCGGTGAGACCGGCTCGGGTAAAACCACGCAGTTGCCAAAAATCTGCCTGGAAATCGGCCGCGGCCAGTTCGGCCTGATCGGCCATACCCAGCCGCGTCGGATCGCCGCGCGCAGTGTCGCCAGCCGCGTCGCTGAAGAACTGGCCACACCACTGGGCGCGTTGGTTGGCTATCAAGTGCGCTTTGAAGACCAGAGCGATGCCAACACCCTGATCAAGCTGATGACCGACGGCATCCTGCTGGCCGAAACCCAGAACGACCGTTACCTGGAACGCTACGACACGATCATCGTCGACGAAGCCCACGAACGCAGCCTGAACATCGACTTCCTGCTCGGCTACCTCAAGACCCTGTTGCCGCGTCGCCCCGACCTGAAAGTCATCATCACCTCGGCCACCATCGATCTGGAGCGCTTTTCCAAGCATTTTGACGATGCGCCGATTGTCGAGGTGTCGGGCCGTACCTTCCCGGTGGACACCTGGTATCGCCCGCTCACCTTGGAACAGGACGAGGAGGGCAACCGCGTCGAGGACGACCTGACTGTCGACCAGGCGATCCTTGCTACCCTCGATGAAATCGCCGCCTATGAACGCAGCGAACGCCGCAGCCCTGGCGACGTACTGGTGTTTTTGCCCGGCGAGCGCGAGATTCGTGACGCGGCCGACATGCTGCGCAAGGCCCAGCTCAAGCACACCGAGATTTTGCCGTTGTACGCACGGCTGTCGCCGGCCGAGCAGCAGCGCATTTTCCAGTCCCACCCGGGCCGGCGCGTGGTACTGGCGACCAACGTCGCGGAAACCTCGCTGACCGTGCCGGGCATTCGCTATGTGATCGACAGCGGCACGGCGCGCATCAGCCGCTACAGCTACCGCGCCAAAGTGCAGCGACTGCCCATCGAGGCGATTTCCCAGGCCAGCGCCAACCAGCGTAAAGGCCGTTGCGGCCGGGTTGAACCGGGCATTTGCGTACGCCTGTACAGCGAAGAAGATTTTATCGGGCGCCCGGAATTTACCGACCCGGAGATCCTGCGTACCAACCTTGCGGCCGTGATCCTGCAGATGCTGCACCTGCGCCTGGGCGAGATTACCGATTTCCCGTTTATCGAACCGCCGGATGGCAAGGCCATCAGCGACGGTTTCAACCTGCTGCAAGAACTCTCGGCGGTAGACCGCAACAGCCAGCTCACACCCCTGGGCCGCCAGCTTGCCCGCTTGCCGGTGGACCCGCGCATGGGCCGTATGTTGCTGGAAGCGGCCAAGCTCGGCAGTTTGCAGGAAGTGTTGATCGTCGCCAGCGCCATGTCGATCCAGGACCCGCGCGAGCGGCCGCCAGAGCGTCAACAAGCGGCCGACCAGGCCCACGCGCAGTGGAAAGACCCGGATTCGGACTTCGCCGGGTTGGTCAACCTGTGGCGCGGTTTCGAGGAGCAGCGCCAGGAACTGACCGCCAGCCCGTTGCGCAACTGGTGCCGCAAGAACTTCCTCAACTACTTGCGTTTGCGCGAGTGGCGCGACTCCCATCGCCAATTGAGCCTGATCTGCCGCGACATGCAGCTGAGCCTCAACAAAGAGCCCGCCGATTATCCGAAGCTGCATAAAGCCGTGTTGTCCGGCCTGCTCAGCCAGATCGGCCAGAAGACCGAAGACGGCGACTACCTCGGGGCGCGGCAGCGACGTTTCTGGATTCACCCGTCTTCGGGCATCGGCAAGAAACGCCCGCAATGGCTGATGACCGCCGAACTGGTGGAAACCACCAAGCTCTATGCACGCATGGTGGCGAAAATCGACGCCGATTGGATCGAACCGCTGGCCGGGCACCTGATCAAGAAAAACCACTTCGAACCCCATTGGGAGAAGAAGCGCGGCCAGGTGGTGGCCTTTGAGCAGATCACCCTGTTCGGGCTGATCGTGGTCGGGCGCCGGCCGGTGCATTACGGGCCGATTGACCCGGCGGTGTCCCGCGAGTTGTTTATTCGTGAAGGCCTGGTGCGCGGCGAGATTCAGTCCCGGGCCAAATGCCTGACGGCCAACCAGAAACTGCTGGAGCAACTCGACGAGCTGGAAGCCAAGGCCCGCCGTCGCGACATCCTGGCCGATGAAGAAACCCTGTACGCCTTCTACGATGCGCGCCTGCCCGCAGAGATTCACCAGACCGCCACCTTTGACAGTTGGTACAAGGTCAACAGCCAGAAAGACCCGCAACTGCTGATCATGCGTGAAGAAGACGTACTGGCCCGCGAGGCCAGTGAAGTTACCGCCGCGCATTACCCGGACACCTTGCACCTGGGCGACCTCGCCCTGGCCTTGAGTTACCACTTCGAACCCAACCATCCCCGTGACGGCGTGACCCTGCGGGTGCCGGCGCCGTTGTTGCCGGTGTTGCCAGCCGAGCGCCTGGAGTGGCTGGTGCCGGGGTTGATCGAAGCCAAGTGCATCGCCCTGGTGCGTAACTTGCCCAAGGCGCTGCGCAAAAACTTTGTGCCGGTGCCGGACTTCGTCAAGGCCGCGCTGCAACGCATCGAGTTCGGCCAGGGTTCGCTGCCCCAGGCGCTGGGGCGCGAATTACTGCGCATGACCGGTGCGCGGGTCAGCGATGAGGCGTGGGCCGAGGCGGCGCAGCAGGTGGAAAACCACCTGAAGATGAACCTGGAAGTGGTCGACGGCCAGGGCAAGTTCCTCGGCGAAGGCCGCGACCTGGCCGAGCTCACCGCACGGTTCGCCGAAGCCAGCCAGGCCGCCTTGGCCGTGCCGCAAACCGCGAAAAGCCAGCAGCCGGTGGAGGCCAAGGTGTTTGCGGCGGTGGCGCAAAAGACCCAGCAGAACATCGCCGGCCTGTCGATGACGGTGTACCCGGCCCTGGTGGAAGAGAACGGCACGGTCAAGGAGGGGCGTTTCTCTACCGCTGCCGAAGCCGAGTTCCAGCACCGTCGCGCCTTGCAGCGCCTGCTGATGCAGCAATTGGCGGAACCGGCGAAATTCTTGCGCGGCAAATTGCCGGGCTTGACCGAGTTGGGCTTGATGTACCGCGAACTGGGGCGCATTGACGCGCTGGTGGAAGACATCTTGCTGGCCAGCCTCGATACCTGCGTACTCGAAGGCGAAGACAGCCTGCCACGCGATGGCGCGGGTTTGGCGGCCTTGGCTGAACGCAAGCGCGGCAGTTGGACTGAGCACGCCGAACGCCTGGCGCGCCTGACCCTGGAGGTGCTGAAACTCTGGCACGGCCTGCAAAAACGCTTCAAGGGCAAGATCGACCTGGCCCAGGCCGTGGCCTTGAACGATATCAAGCAGCAACTGAGCAACCTGGTGTACCCAGGCTTTGTGCGGGAAACCCCGGCCCAGTGGTTCAAGGAACTGCCGCGTTTCCTCAAGGCCATCGAACTGCGCCTGGAAAAACTGCCGAGCCAGGTGCAAAAGGACCGGGTGTGGAGCAGCGAATTGGGCGGCCTATGGGCGCAGTACCAGAACCGCTTGAACAAACACACCCAGGAAGGCAAGCGCGACCCGCAGTTGGAGCTGTACCGCTGGTGGCTGGAGGAATACCGGGTGTCGCTGTTTGCTCAACAACTGGGCACCAAAGTGCCGATTTCCGACAAGCGTTTGAGCAAGCAATGGAGCCAGGTAGAGCCCTGAAGCCCTGTAGGAGCGGGCTTGCTCGCGAAAAACGTCAACGATAACGCGGGTATCCTGGATAAACGCGTTGCCTGTGGGTTCTTCGCGAGCAAGCTCGCTCCTACAGGCATCAGGGCAAGCCCCGCCCCAAATGGGATGTTTGTTTGGCCTATAGCGCCAAATCCCCGGGGTTGTGGCAAACTTCGCGGTTACAAGAGTGAATAAAAGCATTGCCAGTTTGATGCCCGCTGGATGACATCAAACCACTTTAAGTTTGGTACGACGGTACCAATATCTTCTGCCTGACAGATTTAGAGGAACGACCGTGCATAACGTCGTCATCAGCGGCACTGGCCTGTACACCCCGGCCAACAGCATTTCCAACGAAGAGCTGGTGCAGTCTTTCAATGCCTACGTACAACAGTTCAATGCCGACAACGCCGCCGCTATCGAACGTGGCGATGTGCAGGCGCTGACTGAGTCGAGCGCGGCATTCATCGAAAAAGCATCCGGCATCAAGAGCCGTTTTGTGATGGACAAGGACGGCATCCTCGATCCTCAGCGCATGGCCCCACGCCTGCCCGAGCGCAGCAACGACGAATGGTCGGTGCTTTGCCAGATGGCCATCGGTGCCGCCGAACAAGCCTTGCAGCGCGCCGGCAAGACCGCCGCCGACATCGACGGCGTGATCGTCGCCTGCTCCAACCTGCAACGCGCCTACCCGGCGATCGCCATTGAAGTCCAGGAAGCCTTGGGTATCCAGGGCTTCGGTTTCGACATGAACGTGGCGTGCTCCTCGGCCACCTTCGGCATCCAGAACGCGGCCAACAGCATCCAGTTGGGCCAGGCCCGGGCGATCCTGATGGTCAACCCGGAAGTCTGCACCGGCCACCTGAACTTTCGTGACCGTGACAGCCACTTCATCTTCGGTGATGCCGCCACGGCGGTGATCCTGGAGCGTGCTGACCTGGCGACGTCCGAGCATCAGTTCGATGTGGTGAGCACCAAGCTGCTGACCAAGTTCTCCAACAACATTCGCAACAACTTCGGTTTTCTCAACCGCACGGCGGAAGAGGGCATCGGTGCCCCCGACAAGCTGTTCGTGCAGGAAGGCCGCAAGGTATTCCGTGATGTCTGCCCGATGGTGGCCGAATTGATCGGCGAGCACTTGGCAGAAAACCAGCTGAGTGTCACCGATGTGAAGCGCTTCTGGCTGCACCAGGCCAACCTGAGCATGAACCACCTGATCGTGAAGAAACTGCTGGGGCGCGACGCGTCGGTGGAAGAAGCGCCAGTGATCCTCGATACTTACGCCAATACCAGCTCGGCCGGCTCGGTGATTGCGTTCCACACTTATCAAGATGACCTGCCCAAGGGCGCGGTTGCCGTCCTCAGCTCCTTTGGCGCCGGGTATTCGATTGGCAGTGTGATCCTGCGCAAACGCTGAGTGTGTGGCCGGACGCGGTCAACTGTGGGAGCTGGCTTGCCTGCGAAGGCATCGGCTCGGTGTGCGTGATTCACCGAGTTGTCTGGATCGCAGGCAAGCCAGTTCCCACATTGACCGTATTTCCACGGCAAGATTGAGGTAAACGATGGCAGCAGCGGACGACACGCACCTGCTTCAACGCCTGCTCAAGGGTGAGCAGCGGGCTTATAAGGATTTGGTCAACACCTACCAGAGTGCAATGCGGGCAGTGGCCTATGCCATCGTCGGCCAGCGCCATGCCGACGAAGTCGTGCAAGACGCCTGGCTTTCCGTGGTGCGCAACCTGGCCAAGTTCGAAGGGCGATCAAGCCTCAAGACGTGGTTATTGACCATTACTGCCAACTCCGCAAAGAGTCGTTACAAACAAAATCGTCGGGAAGTGCTGCTCGATGATTTGCCCTCACCCCACGGCACTATCGGTGATGACCGCTTCAGCCCGGATGATGGCCATTGGGCTGTCGCCCCGTATGCCTGGCACCAGGACACCCCGGAAGCGCTGCTGACCGAAGATGAATTGCGCAAATGCCTGGAGCATACGATTCTGAGTTTGTCCGAATTGCAAAGCAGTGTGCTGGTGTTGCGTGAACGCCAAGGCCTGGAGCTGGAAGAGATCTGTAATCTTCTCACCCTTTCACTCTCCAACGTCCGTGTGCTGTTGCATCGAGCACGGCTTAAAGTCTTCGCCACGGTGGAGCATTTTGAGGAAACGGGCGAATGTTGACCTGTAAAGAGCAAGTAGCGCGTTCCAGTGACTATCTCGATGGGCAATTGACCTTTCGGGAGCGTCTGATGGTGCGTCATCACTTGATGTTTTGCCCGAACTGCCGGCGCTTTATCCGTCAGATGCGCCTGATGCAGGCAACGCTCAAGCGTATGCCGCAGGAGCCGGTGGAGGGGGTTGATGCTATGGCCGAACAACTGGCCGCCGAGCGCCGTAAAGACATCATGTAGGAGCGAGCTTGCTCGCGAAGAACCCACAGGCAACGCGATTATCCAGGATACCCGCGTTATCGTTGACGTTCTTCGCGAGCAAGCTCGCTCCTACATGTTAGGCATTAGAACTTGGCTTCAGCATCCAGCTGCAAGGTGTTGGTGTCGGCATCCCGCTGGGTCCGGCTGGCGAAGTCAGCCTTGGTCAGGAAGTAGGTGGCGCCGATGGCGAAGTTCTTGTCGATGTCGTAGCTGACTTTCATCTTGTGACCGCGCGAGCCGGTGGTGCCGTTGGCGAAGTCCGAATCGGTGAAGGCGCCTACGACGGCATTACGCTGAACGTCGCGGTAGTTGTAGTCCAGGTTCAAACCGAACACCTTGGACTTGGCACCCAGCAACCAGGCGGTGTCCTGATCGGTCACTGCATCGTTGTTTTTCACGTACTGACCGTAGAACGACAGCGGCACAGCCAGGCCACCGATGTCTGCTTGCGCAAAGCCTTCGTACAAGCGGAATTCATTGTTGGCCGAGTTGCCGTTGACCGCCAATGCGCAAGGCGTGGTGGTGGTTGTGCAGCGGCTGTCTTCGTCATTCTTGTAGGCGTAGATGCTGCCGCCCAAGGTCATTTTCAGGTTGTCGGTGACCGAGAAACGCGTACCCAACTGGCCGGACGTCAGGCGCAGGTCATGGCGAAATTGCACGCCGTCACCGTCCACGTTGTCCTTGAGGTTGTAGTTACCCAGGCTGCCGAACAGCTCAGCGCTGCTACCCAGCGGGTATTTGTAGGTGACGGCCAGGCCTTCAGGGTTGATGTCGCTATCCCAGATCACGTCGCCCATGTTCACCCACGGTTGCAGCATCTTGCCGCCGATCACGTGCAGGTTCTTGATCTGGTCCGGGTGGTAGTCGATGTAGCCGAGGTCCAGCCAGATCGACTTCTTATCGAAGTAGCCATCCTGGTCCTGGTTGGTGGAGCGTGCATCGTCGCCGCCGCCGGTGGCGATACGGATACCGGTGTCCACCTGCGGGTTGATTTCGGTGTAGGCACCCAGACGCGCCCGGATACGTTGACGGTCCTTGTCACGGCCACCGTTGTTGGGCTCGCCGTCGATCTTGATGGTTTCCTGACGGAAGCGCACATCACCCTTGAACTGGGTCTTGGCTGCCCAAGCCAATTTCTGGTCGAAGCTGCTCAGCTCGTTGGTTTTTTTCGCAGTGGCCGCGATCTGCTCGTTGGTCTCTTGTTGAGCCTGGCGAGCGATCTGCTGCTCTTTCTGATCCCTGGCCAGCTCCATTTGCAGTTCGGTGTACTGCGCCGCGGTGATCTGGCCGTTGGCCTTGAGCATGTCGAGCAATTTAGCGTCGACTGCAGCGCTGGCCGGAACGCTCAGTGCCAGCAACAGGCCGCCACACAGGACCGCCGCAGTTTTAGTGGAAGCAAGACGCATATCAATCTCCGAAAGTGAGGAGGGAGGGCAACACCCTCCAGGACACAACCGACCCATGACGGGCGGAAAAATGTCGCCCGGTAGACCCGGACGCTCTAAAAACTGGCGTCAGTATCGCGAGCGTTTATGACGGAGTAGTGGCTAAGTGATTTCATCTAGATGACAAATCGTTACGCGACGGAACTAAGGGTTTTGACGCCTGTCCGCGTGTTTTGAGGATGTGCGCGCGGCTGTGATCAGCGATACTCGCCAGGTTTTCATGCCAAGAAACAATGAGGATGCCGATGTCGCTGCAACGCCTGGACAGCCTGTCCGATATCGCTGCGCACACGTGGGATGCCCTGATGCCAACGGCCCAGCCGTTTATGCAGCATGGGTTTCTGAGTGCGCTGGAAGACAGCGCCAGCGTCGGCCCGCATTCGGGCTGGCAAACGGAACACTTGCTGCACTGGGAAGGCGACCGGCTGATGGCGGCATTGCCGGGTTATCGCAAATGGCATTCTTATGGCGAGTACGTGTTCGATCACGGCTGGGCCGACGCCTGCGAGCGCGCTGGCATCGACTACTACCCCAAGTTGCTGACGGCCGTGCCGTTCAGCCCGGTCGGTGGGCCGCGCGTGTTGGCTGCCAGTGCCGCAGACGCTTTTGAGTTGCTCAATAGCCTGCCGGGGTATCTGGAGATCGAGGGCTTGTCGAGCGCCCATATCAACTTTACCGATGCCCTGGCCGATGAAGCCATGGCCCAACACCCCGGCTGGTTGCAACGCCTGGGTTGTCAGTTTCATTGGCAGAACCGAGGCTACCGCGACTTCCAGGATTTCCTCGACGCCTTGAGTTCACGCAAGCGCAAACAGATGCGTAAAGAGCGTGAACAGGTGGCAGGGCAGGGTATCGAGTTCGAGTGGTTGCAAGGCCACGAGCTGAGCGAAGCCCAATGGGATTTTGTCTACGCCTGCTACGCCAATACCTACGCGGTGCGCCGGCAATCGCCCTACCTGACCCGCGCGTTTTTCAGCCTGCTGGCTGAGCGCATGCCCGCAGCCATCCGCGTAGTCTTGGCCAAACAAGGCACGCGCCCGGTGGCCATGGCCTTCAGCCTGATCGGTGGCGACAGCTTCTATGGCCGCTACTGGGGCTGCCTGGCGGAATTCGACCGCCTGCATTTCGAAACCTGCTTCTACCAAGGCATGGACTACGCCATCGCCCACGGCCTGCAACGCTTCGATGCCGGTGCCCAGGGGGAGCATAAATTGATTCGCGGGTTTGAGCCGGTGATTACGCGCTCATGGCACTATTTGCGCCACCCGGGGTTGAAGAGTGCAGTGGAGGATTTTCTTGAGCGAGAGCGGGTGGGGGTTCTGGCGTATGCCGAAGAGGCGAGGGCGGCTTTGCCTTATCGGCAGGTCTGAACCATCGGTCTGGCAACCGTGCTGACTAACAATAAAATCGCTAATTTGTATGTACAAACGTACATACAGAATGTGCCATGCATTTTGAGTGGGATGAATCTAAGAACAAAGCCAATATTTCTAAACACGGCATCGAGTTTAACGACGTCCCAGATATTTTTCGGCATCCAATGCTGGCCTTGCGCGATGATCGGGCAGATTATGGCGAAGAGCGTTGGATCAGTATTGGCTGGATCAAATTGTTAATGGGTGTGGTCGTATATACCGAGCGGTGTGGTGATGTGATCCGTATCATCTCTGCGCGAAAAGCAACCAAGAAGGAGGCCAAATACTATGACGCAAACATCGAAAACTGATTGGGAGCGCCTGGCCAACATGAATGATAAAGAAATCGACACCAGCGATATTCCTGAGCTGGACGCCGAATTTTTCCGACGCGCCGAGTTACGTGTTCCGGTTAAGCAGGCGGTGACCATTCGACTGGATGCCGATGTTCTGGAGTGGTTCAAAGGTCAAGGCACCGGATATCAGACACGTATTAATCAATTGTTGCGTCAGTACATGCAAGCCCACCAGGGTTGAAGCGCATTCAATAGAGGTCAAGCCGTAAAACACCTTGTAGGAGCGAGCTTGCTCGCGAAGAACGTACAGGCGACGCGGGTTTACAGCTGTAAGCACTGCGTCATCGTTGGCGTTTTTCGCGAGCAAGCTCGCTCCTACAGGGATTGGGTCAAGCTGTTTTCTCTGCACCTAACCATCGGTAGGTGATGCCGCCGATCACCGCGCCGAGGATCGGCGCGAGCCAGAACAGCCACAACTGCTGCAGCGCCCAGCCGCCGACAATCAACGCAGGCCCCGTGCTGCGGGCCGGGTTGACCGAGGTGTTGGTCACCGGGATGGAGATCAGGTGGATCAGCGTCAATCCCAGGCCAATGGCGATGGGCGCGAAGCCTGCCGGGGCTCGACGGTCGGTGGCGCCAAGGATGATCAGCACGAACATCGCCGTCATTACCAGCTCACAGACAAAGCCTGCCGCCATGGAATAACCACCGGGTGAATGCTCGCCGTAACCATTGCTTGCCAGCCCGGAGGCCAGTTCGAACCCAGGCTTGCCGCTGGCGATGAAGTACAGCAGTGCGGCGGCGATGGCGCCACCGATCACTTGCGACACGACGTAGGCCGGCAACTCCCTGGCCGGGAATCTGCCGCCGACCACCAGCCCCACCGAGACGGCCGGGTTAAGGTGGCAGCCGCTGATATGCCCGATGGCAAACGCCATGGTCAGTACCGTGAGCCCGAAAGCCAGTGACACACCGAGCAGGCCGATGCCTACATTGGGGAACGCTGCGGCCAACACCGCACTCCCGCAGCCGCCCAACACTAGCCAAAACGTACCCAGTCCTTCCGTTACGGAACGTTTGAACAGTGACATGAACACTTCCTTAGATTGCTCTATCTGATTAACGGTCTGTGTGGCTTCCCTGCCGCCTTAAATCAGGGCCCTCCTGGGGCCTGATTGCAGTACAGCAGGATTGTGCCGCAAGACCAGCCAGATAGAGAAAGCTGTCAGAATTGTTCGGAATTGAGCAGGGCTTTACCCAGCAAAATCAGTCTATACCGACAAACCCTCCGGTTTGATGCTGCCATAACCGCGAATAAAGCCCGCCGTATGCCAGCAACTCCGAATGGCTGCCGCTTTCGGCGATCTGGCCTTTTTCCAGCACCACCAGGCGGTCCATGCGTGCGATGGTCGACAACCGGTGCGCAATCGCAATTACCGTCTTGCCCTGCATCAGGGTTTCCAGGCTCTCCTGGATCGCCGCTTCCACTTCCGAGTCCAGCGCAGAGGTGGCTTCGTCCATGATCAGGATCGGCGCGTCCTTGAGCAGCACGCGGGCGATAGCGATACGCTGGCGTTGCCCGCCGGAGAGTTTTACCCCGCGTTCACCCACATGGGCATCCAGCCCGGTGCGGCCCTCGGAGTCCGACAGCAGCGGGATGAACTCATCGGCGCGGGCCTTGTGCACCGCCGCCCACAGTTCCTCATCAGTCGCGTCGGGCTTGCCATACAACAGGTTGTCGCGGATCGAGCGGTGCAGCAACGAGGTGTCTTGGGTGATCATGCCGATCTGTGCGCGCAGGCTTTCCTGGGCCACTTCGGCGATGTCCTGGCCGTCGATGAGGATGCGCCCGCCCTGCAGGTCGTAAAGGCGCAGCAGCAGGTTGACCAGCGTCGATTTGCCTGCGCCGGATGGGCCGATCAAACCGATCTTTTCCCCGGCCTTGATCTCAAGGTTCAGGCCGCCAATGATTCCGCTCTTCTTGCCGTAGTGGAAGTCCACCTGCTCAAAGCGCACCTGGCCGTGGGGCACGGTCAGGCGCGGCGCGTTTTCACGATCGACCACAGCCAGTGGCTGGGCGATGGTCTTCAGGCCGTCCTGCACGATACCGATGTTTTCGAAGATGCCATTGACCACCCACATGATCCAGCCAGACA
The DNA here is from genome assembly GCF_002591235.1 of Pseudomonas sp. FDAARGOS_380. NCBI lineage: Bacteria > Pseudomonadati > Pseudomonadota > Gammaproteobacteria > Pseudomonadales > Pseudomonadaceae > Pseudomonas > Pseudomonas sp. FDAARGOS_380. The sequence continues at coordinate 3,774,958 of NZ_CP023969.1, forward strand.
TGTTGACGATGCGGATCACCAGGCCGGTGGCCAGGGCAATCGCGCCCACGGAAATCAGCGACTGTGTCCACAGCCACAGGGCCAGGCCAGTGGTGGTGACGATCAGCAGGCCGTTCAAAATACAGATCACGGTGTCCATGCTGGTGAGCACGCGGGCGGCCAGTTGGGTTTTTTCGGTCTGCTCGATGATCGCTTGCTTGGCGTATTCCTGTTCATTCTGCGTATGGGCGAACAGCTTCAAGGTGGTGATGTTGGTATAGCCGTCGACAATTCGGCCCATCAACTTGGAGCGCGCCTCCGAGGAGACCACCGAGCGTTCTTTCACACGAGGTACGAAGTAACGCAGGGCCAGGCTGTAGCAAACGATCCAGGTGATCAGCGGGATCATCAGCCGCCAGTCGGCCTCGGCAAACAGCACCAGGGCACTGATGGCGTAGATCGACACGTGCCAGATAGCCTCAGCGGTCGCCACCGCCGAGTCACGCAAGGAGTTGCCGGTTTGCATGATCCGTTGGGCGATGCGCCCGGCAAAATCGTTCTGGAAGAAATTCAGGCTCTGCTTGAGCACGTAGCTGTGGTTCTGCCAGCGGATCAGGCTGGTCATGCCGGGGTTGATGGTCTGGTGCACCAGCAAGTCATGCAGGCCGTTGAAGAGCGGGCGCAGCAACAGGGCGACCACGGCCATCCAGATCAGCTCGGCGCTGTGGATCTGGAAGAAGTTCGCCGGCGGCGTGCCCTGGGCCAGGTCGATGATGCGGCTCAGGTAGCTGAACAGCGCGACTTCGATCAGGGCGCCGACCAGTCCCACTACCAAGAGCGCGGCGAAGCACGGCCACACCTGGCGCAGGTAATAGAGATAGAAGGGCAGGACTTTTTCGGGAGGGGCCGCGCTGGGGGCGTCGCGGAAAATATCGATCAGCTGTTCAAAACGACGATAGAGCATTAGGTTTGACGCCCGCCGGGCGGGCTCTCCTTTCAAAGGTGCACGGTGCCGTGCGGGCACCGCGCAAAGCTGCCTGCAGACCTCAGTCGATGCGCTTGGCCGACTTGATGATCACAGGATCGATAGGCACGTTCTGCATGCCTTGCTTGGTGGTGGTCTGGGAGTTGACGATGATGTCGACCACGTCCATGCCCTTGACCACTTTGGCGAACACGGCATAACCGGCATCGCGGCCTGGGTCGAGGAAGGCATTGTCAGCCACGTTGATGAAGAATTGACTGGTGGCCGAGTTCGGGTCATTGGTGCGAGCCATGGACAACGTGCCACGCACGTTATGCAGGCCATTGCTGGCTTCGTTCTTGATCGGGGCTTCGGTCGGCTTTTGCGACATTTGCTGGGTGAACCCGCCGCCCTGGACCATGAAGCCCGGGATCACGCGGTGAAAGATCGTGTTGGTGTAGAAGCCTTTGTCGACATAGGCCAGGAAGTTCTTGGTGCTGATCGGCGCCTTGACCGGGTCCAGTTCGATTTCAATTTGGCCGTTGGTGGTGTCGAGCAACACGTGTGGCGCCTTGGCCGGCTCAGCCGCCATCAGGTTGGCAGCGAACAAGGCGGAACCGGCAAAGAAGGCGATTTTTTTCAGCATGGGTCAGTGATCCTGGTAGTGGTTTCGACGGTCTTTAGAAAATCGAGCAAGGTCGCGTTAAAGACCTCGGGTTGATCCAAGGGCGTGGCATGGCGGGAATCTTCGATGACCACCAGTCGCGCATCGGGCAGCAGTTTTACATAGATTTCTTTCTGCGCCACGGGGGTGTAGTCATGGTCGGCGCTGATGACCAGAGTTGGACAGGCAATTCTCGACAGTTGTTCCTGCACGCCCCAGCCCACAATGGCGTCGAAGCTGGCGAGATAAGCACGTTTGTCGTTTCTTGCCCAGCGCTCGGCCATCTTGCGGCGCAGGTCGGCCTGCTCAGGTTTGGGGAACAGCCGATCGCCCAAGGCCTTGCCGATGGTGCCCAGGCTGAGCACGCGGGCCAGGGTCCAGCGTTTGGCCCACTGCCAATAGTCATCGGCACTGCGCACCTTGACCTCAGGCGCGCTGTTGACGATGCACAGGCTCTTGACCCGCAGGGGTTCATCCACCGCCAGTTGGAAGGCGATCATGCCGCCCATGGATAAACCCACCACGTGGGCCGCTGGCAGGTTGAGGTGTTCGATCAGGGCGATCAGGTCGAAGGTAAACCCCTTGATGCTGTAGCGCTCCCGGGGTTTGTCCGAGCGACCATGGCCGCGCACGTCAACCACGATCAGGCGGTAGTGCCGGGCGAGTACCGGCACTTGCAGTTCCCAATCCTGGCTGCTGGAGCCCAGGCCGTGGATCAGGATCAGCGGGTTGCCATGGCCATATTCTTCGTAATGCAGGCTGCAGCCTTCATGGTCGAACCAGGCCATGGGTGAACTCCGTTTCAGGCTTGTTGAGGGGCGGCAAAGGGCGCGTCCAAGGGAGCGGTGTCAAAGGTGCGCAGCAATTCCACGAGGATCTGCGTGGCAGGCCCCAGGGGTTTGTCTTTGTTGGAGTACAGGTAAAAGGTCGGGTTGCGACTGCCGCCTTTTTCCAGGGGCAACTGCTTGAGCACGCCTTCCTTGAGTTCGCGCTCGATCATGTGCCGGGGCAGCCAGGCAAAGCCCAGGCCGCTGCCGACGAAGGTGGCGGCGGTCGCGAGGCTGCCGACGGTCCAGCGCTGTTCGGCGCCGAGCCAGCCGACGTCGCGTGGTTGCTGGCGGCCGGAGTCGCGGATCACCACCTGCATCTGGCTTTCAAGGTCGTGAAAACTCAGCTCACGGTTGAGGCGATGCAGCGAGTGATCGGGGTGGGCCACGGCGACAAACTCCACATCGCTCATTTCCGTGCCCAGGTAGCCGGGGATGATAAACCCGCAAATGGCCAGGTCCGCCATGCCGTCGAGCAGCAACTCTTCGACGCCAGACAGCACTTCTTCGCGCAGGCGCACCCGGCAGCCACGACTTTGCGGCATAAAGGCGGTTAACGCGCGAACCAGACGGGCGCTGGGGTAGGCGGCATCCACCACCAGGCGCACTTCGGCTTCCCAGCCCTGTTCCATATGGTGGGCGAGGTCTTCCAACTGGCTGGCGTTTTTCACCAACTGGCGGGAGCGGCGCAGCAGCACCTCACCAGCCTCGGTCAGCACCGCCTTGCGCCCGTCAATGCGCAGCAGCGGGACGCCAAGTTGGTCCTGCATGCGCGCCACGGTGTAGCTCACCGAAGATTGCGAACGGTGCAGCGCTTCGGCGGCTTGGGCAAAGCCGCCATGGTCGACCACGGCTTGCAAGGTGCGCCATTGATCGAGGGTAACGCGGGGCGCTTTCAAGATGAGCTCCTCTTGTCCTAAGCTGGCGGTCCTTATTGGAGACTGCCGAATGAGAAAATTGTGTTGTGTGTTGCTGGCGCTGCTGCCGATGAGCGCGTTTGCCTATCCTATCGACGTGACGAAAAAGATCGATGGCGTCAGCATTGATTACACAGCGTCCGATGTGGACGCAGACATCAGTTCGATTCAGCTAAGCAACTACGGCACCCAGGATGCTGTGTGTTCGGTAACCTTCACCAACGGCCCGGAATCGCCACGCCGCCGCACCGTGACCGTGCCAGCCGGCAAAAGCACCAACACCACGGCCAAGTTCAACCGCTCCATCATCAAGATGCGTATTGCCCTGGACTGCGCGCCAAAATAAAGCAGCAGCGGAGCATGCCCACAGGAATACTCCGCATATAAACAAATTTCTAGATGGGTTGTAGCAGTTTTTTGCGCTTTTTTATCGAATGGGCCCTGGTTAACCTTCTCTCCATCGACTTACAGCAATTACCGATGGAGCCTACGAAGCCATGTCCAATGTCCTGATCATCGAAAGCAGTGCGCGCCAGCAGGATTCGATTTCCCGCCAGCTCACCCAACAGTTCATCAGCCAATGGCAAGTCGCCCATCCGGCAGACAGCATCACCGTGCGTGACGTCGCGCTCAATCCGGTACCCCACCTGGATGCCAACCTGCTGGGTGGCTGGATGAAGCCGGCGGAGCAGCGTAACGACGACGAACAGGTGTCCCTGGACCGCTCCAACGAGTTGACTGACGAACTGCTGGCCGCCGACGTGTTGGTGATGGCCGCGCCGATGTACAACTTCGCCATCCCCAGCACCCTCAAAGCCTGGCTGGATCATGTATTGCGGGCCGGTGTGACCTTCAAGTACACCGCCACCGGGCCTCAGGGTTTGTTGACCGGCAAGCGCGCCATCGTGCTCACCGCGCGCGGTGGTATCCACACCGGCGCCACTTCGGATCACCAGGAACCGTACCTGCGCCAGGTCATGGCATTTATCGGCATTCATGACGTCACCTTCATTCACGCCGAAGGCGTCAACCTGGGCGGCGACTTCCAGGAGAAGGGTGTCAACCACGCCAAGGCACTGCTGGCCCAGGTGGCCTGAGGCGTTAATCGTCAGATAATCCCGTGCTGCTTATATAGCCCCACGCAAACCCTTCAAGTACGCGTATCGAACCTCCCTTTGCACTTTTTGCTCCTGAGTGCTCCTGCCCGACTGCCGCTTTAGCGAGGTCGGGTTTTTTTTGTGCCGAGTTTCTTCAAACCCCAAAAAGCTTTAATGTCGCGCCCATTCGAAACGAGGCGCGCATGGGCTATCTACTGGTTGTCACCCTGATTCAGGCATTTTCCTTCAGCTTGATCGGCGAATACCTCGCCGGTCACGTCGACAGCTACTTTGCCGTGCTGGTGCGTGTGGTGCTGGCCGGGCTGATCTTTATTCCGCTGACACGCTGGCGCTCGGTGGAGCCCGCGTTCATGCGCGGCATGTTGGTGATCGGTGCATTGCAGTTCGGCGTGACCTATGTGTGCCTGTACCTGAGCTTTCGCGTGCTCACGGTGCCGGAAGTGCTGCTGTTCACCATCCTCACACCGCTGCATGTGACGCTGATCGAGGACGCGCTTAATCGCCGCTTCAATCCCTGGGCGCTGGTGGCGGCCCTGGTGGCGGTGGGTGGTGCGGCGGTGATTCGTTTCGATCAGATCACCCCGCATTTTTTGGTGGGGTTCTTGCTCCTGCAATTGGCCAACTTCACCTACGCCGCCGGGCAAGTCATGTACAAGCACCTGGTGGCGCGTTACCCCAGCGACCAGCCGCACTTTCGGCGTTTCGGTTATTTCTACCTGGGCGCCTTGTTGGTGGTGTTGCCGGCGTTCCTGCTGTTCGGCAAGGCTGACTTCCTGCCGCAAGCGCCGCTGCAATGGGGTGTGCTGGTGTTCCTCGGGTTGGTCAGCACCGCGCTGGGCATGTACTGGTGGAACAAGGGCGCCTGCCTGGTCAATGGCGGCACCCTGGCGGTGATGAACAACCTGCATGTGCCGGTGGGGTTGCTGCTGAACCTGCTGATCTGGAACCAGCACGAACCGCTGGGCCGTTTGGCCCTGGGCGGTCTGGTGATTCTGGGGGCCGTGTGGATCAGCCGGCTGGGTGTGCGTCGGGCGGTGCCGTCGCCATCGTGATCACCACCTTGCCTTTGGCGCGGCCTTGTTCCACATAGTCCAGGGCCGCAGCTGTGGAGTCGAAAGGAAAGGTGCGGTCGATGACTGGCCGGATAATCCCGGACTCAACCAACGCGGTGATTTCATCCAGTTGGGCGCCGCTGGCACGCATGAACACAAAGTCATAGCTCACGCCTTGCTTGCGTGCTTTCCTGCGGATACCGCTGCTCAACACGCCCATGACCAGGCCCAATACCCAGGGCAGGTTCTGGGCGCGGGCGAAGGCGGGCGTGGGTGGGCCGGAGATGGAGATGAGCTGACCGCCGGGCTTGAGAATCTTCAGTGACTTGGCCAGCGCATCCGCGCCAAGGCTGTTCAGCACCACATCGTAATCTCGCAACACGGCCTCGAAGGCTTGCTGTTTGTAGTCGATCACCACATCCGCGCCCAACGCCTTGACCCACTCCACATTGGCGGTGCTGGTGGTGGTCGCGACAAAAGCGCCCAAATGCTTGGCCAGTTGGATGGCGACACTGCCCACCCCGCCTGAGCCGGCATGTATGAACACCTTCTGGCCTTTCTTCAGCTTCGCGGTTTCCACCAGCACCTGCCACGCCGTCAGCGCGACCAGGGGCAAGGACGCGGCTTGCTCCATGGTGATGTTGTCGGGTTTGCGCGCCAGTGCGTCTTCGCGCACGGCAATCAACTCGGCGAAGGTGCCGATACGCTGCTGGGGCGGGCGGGCGTAGACTTCGTCCCCCGGCTTGAAGCGTTGTACCGCCGCGCCGACGCTGAGCACCATGCCAGCCAGGTCATTGCCCAGTGTCAACGGCAACGCATACGGCAGGATCAGTTTGAATTCGCCCTTGGCGATCTTTGCATCCAGCACATTGACGCTGCTGGCCCGCACCTGAACCAGCACGTCGTGCTCACCCACGATAGGCGCGGGGGCCTCAATGAGGCGGCCGGGCTGTTTGCCGTACCGTTCGATGGAAAATGCCTTCATGGTTCAACGCTCGTTGCTTGGCTGAGAAGGGCAGGCGCGGAGCACGCCTGCTACCGGTTGATCAGGCGTTGGCCAGGTAACGCTCGGCAACCTGGGACTGCTTGATCTGCGCCAGCAGGCCTTGTCGCGCAGCTTGCAACGCATCCCAGCGGGCACCGTCCTGCAACGGCGGAATGGTCACCGGCTCGCGACGGTCGAAACCCACCAGCGCCGCGTCCACCAGATCGCCCACTTCCATCACGTCCGTGAGGGTGTTGATATCAATGCCCGCACGTTCCCAGATCTCGGTACGCGTGGCGGCGGGCAGCACGGCTTGCACGTACACGCCTTTGGGCGCCAGTTCCAGGCTCATGCCCTGGGACAGGAACAGCACGAACGCCTTGGTCGCGCCGTAGACCGTCATGCCGAATTCCGGGGCCAGGCCCACTACCGAGCCAATGTTGATGATAGCGCCGTTGCCTGCTGCCGCCAGGCGCGGGGTGATGGCACTGGCCAGGCGTACCAGCGCGGTGGTGTTGAGGGCGACCAATTGCGCGACGCTGTCGGTGGATTGTTCGATAAAACCGCCGGACTGCGCAGCGCCGGCATTGTTGACCAGGGTGCCAATGCTGGCGTCATCACGCAGGCGCGCTTCAACCACTGCCAGGTCCGCGCTCTGGGTCAGGTCGGCCGGGAGGATATCAATGCTGACGGCATGCTGTTCACGCAGTCGGGCGGCGAGCGCTTCCAGGCGCGTGACGTCACGGGCGACCAGTACGAGGTCGTGGCCGCGTGCTGCAAAGCGTTCGGCATAGGCGGCGCCAATGCCGGTCGAAGCGCCAGTGATCAGAACAGTGTTGGAAGTGCTCATGGTGTGATGCTCTGTGAGTGCGAGGAGGTTTTATGATGTCGATCATAATCAAAGCTGTCAACGGTTTTGATTATGATCGACATCATAGTAATATGCCTATCTCGCACGCTGGCAGGACCACTGACATGAAGATCACCAAGGCGCAGTCACAGAACAATCGAGCCCATATCGTCGCGACAGCTTCCGAGCTGTTCCGCGAGCGGGGTTTTGATGGGGTGGGCGTGGCCGAGCTGATGGCCGCGGCCGGGTTTACCCAGGGCGGCTTTTACAAGCACTTCGGTTCCAAGGCGGACCTGATGGCGGAAGCCGCCGCCAACAGCCTGGCGCAGTCATTGGCCGACAGCGCAGAGATGGAGGTGGAGCAGTTTTTCGAGGTTTACCTGTCCCGTCAGCACCGCGATCATCGCGGCGGCGGATGCACCTTGGCGGCGTTGTGTGCCGATGCTGCCCGTCAATCGGACACGCTGAAGGCGACCTTTGCCAACGGCTTGGAAAACACCCTGCAAGCCTTGGAAGCAAAGTACAACGCGGCTCATGAAACGCCACAAGAAGGCGTGCGCGCGAAAATGCTCGACAGCATGGCCCATGCCATCGGCGCAATCATGCTGTCGCGGGCGTGCCCGGATGATTCCGCCCTGGCCGATGAAGTGCTTGAAGTGTGCCGCAAGGAGATTACGGCATCACTGCCGTAATCCCGTTCGCATCACCTTATGCCATTTCGGCGACGGGCACCGGCATGGCCCCAGCCAACGCCGGCAGCACGCCGGCGCGCAGGTCATTGCCACTCGGCTGCTGATACAGGCTCAGCCCGAACTCCGGCAACACGGCCAATAGATAATCGAAGATATCGCCCTGAATCCGCTCGTAATCGCCCCACGCCGTGGTGCGGGTAAAGCAGTAGATCTCCAGCGGCACGCCCTGGGCGGTGGTTTGCATCTGGCGCACCATGCAGGTCATGTTCGGCTGAATGTCCGGGTGACTTTGCAGGTACGCCAGGGCGTAGGCGCGGAAGGTGCCGAGGTTGGTCATGCGCCGACGGTTGGCCGACAGTTGCGCGCTGTGGCCCTGGGCCTCGTTCCAGGCCTTGAGTTCGGCCTGTTTGCGGCTGATGTAGCCGCTGAGCAGGTGCACCTGGGTCATGCGCACTTCTTCCTCATCGTTCAGGAAGCGCACGCCGCTGGCGTCGATGTACAGGCTGCGCTTGATACGGCGCCCACCGGAGGCCTGCATGCCACGCCAGTTTTTGAACGACTCGGACATCAAGCGCCAGGTGGGGATGGAGACGATGGTCTTGTCGAAGTTCTGCACCTTCACCGTGTGCAGGGTGATATCCACCACATCGCCATCGGCGCCGACCTGGGGCATTTCGATCCAGTCACCGACGCGCAGCATGTCGTTGCTGGTCAATTGCACACTGGCGACGAACGACAGCAGGGTGTCCTTGTACACCAACAGAATCACCGCCGACATCGCACCCAGGCCCGACAGCAGCAACAGCGGCGAGCGGTCGATCAGGGTGGCGACGATGATGATCGCGCCGAACACGAACAGCACCATTTTCGCCAGTTGCACATAGCCCTTGATCGAGCGGGTGCGTGCGTGTTCGGTGCGTGCGTAGATATCCAGCAGCGCGTTGAGCAGGGCGCTAATCGCCAGCACCATGAACAGAATGCTGATCGCCAGGGCCACGTTGCCGATGAACAGGATGGCGGTCTTGCTCAGGTCCGGTACCAGGTACAGGCCGAACTGGACCACCAGCGACGGCGTCATTTGCGCCAGGCGATGGAAGACTTTGTTGTGCCGCAGGTCGTTCAGCCAGTGCAGCGCCGGTTGCCGGCCGAGCAATTTGACCGCGTGCAGGATGAGGTAACGGGCGACCCGTCCCACCACCAATGCCACCACCAGCAACACCAGCAAACCAAGGCTGGAATGCAGGACCGGGTGTTCATCGAGGGTGCCCCAAAGGTCTTTGACGTTGAGCCAGAGCTGTTTGATATCCATGAGTGAACCGATTCTTCTTTAAGACAACACGGGGCGATTAGAGCATTTAAGTGCAACAAAGTTGACGCTCTGGACAAAATCGCTGACAAAAAAGCAGCTGATTAGCCCCGTTCGCGTAAAGAAACTCGGTTTGGGCGCGCGAAACCGGTAACCTATGCAGCTGATATTTTGTATTTCTTCGAGGTAGCACCCGTGTTTTCCCAATTCGCCCTGCACGAACGCCTGCTCAAAGCCGTGGCCGAGCTTAAATTTGTCGAGCCTACGCCTGTGCAAGCAGCGGCCATCCCGCTCGCGCTGCAAGGGCGTGACCTGCGGGTGACGGCGCAAACCGGCAGCGGCAAGACCGCCGCTTTCGTCCTGCCGGTGCTCAACCGCCTGATCGGCCCGGCCAAGGTGCGCGTCAGCATCAAGACCCTGATCCTGCTGCCGACCCGCGAGCTGGCCCAGCAGACCCTGAAGGAAGTCGAGCGTTTCTCGCAGTTCACCTTCATCAAGTCCGGCATCATTACCGGTGGCGAAGACTTCAAGGTCCAGGCCGCGATGCTGCGCAAGGTGCCGGATATTCTGATCGGCACCCCAGGGCGCATGATCGAGCAGCTCAACGCTGGCAACCTTGACCTCAAGGAAGTCGAAGTGCTGGTGCTCGACGAAGCCGACCGCATGCTCGACATGGGCTTTGCCGATGATGTGCAACGTCTGGTCGGCGAGTGCGTCAACCGCCAGCAGACCATGCTGTTCTCCGCCACCACCGGTGGTTCGACCCTGCGCGACATGGTCGCCAAGGTGCTGAACAACCCTGAGCACTTGCAGGTCAACAACGTCAGCGACCTGAACGCCACCACGCGTCAGCAGATCGTCACCGCTGACCATAACGTGCACAAAGAACAGATCCTGAACTGGTTGCTGGCCAACGAGACCTACCAGAAGGCCATCGTGTTCACCAACACCCGTGCCGCCGCCGACCGTATCTACGGGCGCCTGGTTGCGCAGGAGTACAAGGCGTTCGTGCTGCACGGCGAGAAAGACCAGAAGGACCGCAAGCTGGCCATCGACCGTCTCAAGGCGGGCGGTGTGAAGATCCTGGTGGCCACCGACGTTGCCGCACGCGGCCTCGACGTGGACGGCCTGGACCTGGTGATCAACTTCGACATGCCCCGCAGCGGCGACGAATACGTACACCGCATCGGCCGTACCGGCCGGGCCGGCAACGATGGCCTGGCCATCTCGCTGATCTGCCATGGCGACTGGAACCTGATGTCGAGCATCGAACGCTACCTGAAGCAGTCGTTCGAGCGTCGCACCATCAAGGAAGTCAAAGGCACGTACACCGGGCCGAAGAAGGTCAAGGCGTCGGGCAAGGCCGTTGGCGTGAAGAAGAAAAAGACCGACGCCAAGGGCGACAAGAAGAAAACCGGCGCCAAGTCGCCGACCAAGCGCAAGATCGCCAACCGGCCGAAGACCGACAACCTGTCGCTCGTCAGCAAGGACGGCATGGCCCCGCTCAAGCGCCGCAAGCCAGAAGCTCCGGCTGCCGAATAAGCAGGCGGGCCTAAAAAAACCGGACAATGTCCGGTTTTTTTTCGCCATCAGCGTCCCGCTGTGCTCAACGCTTCCCCGCAGCTTCTCTGAGCTCCTTGAGCCGCGCATCAATCAACTGGCACTTGTCGGGAAACTCGGCACTTTCGGTATCCAGGTCCATTTTCTGCAACTCGTCATTCATCTCCTTGGCCTTGGTCGGGTTCTGCTCTGTGAGCTTGGTCACTTCCTTGGCCAGTTCTTCGCGCTTGGCGGTGGCCTCCTCGGGGGTGCAGGCCCAGGCGGGCAGGGCGCTTAACAGCGTGGCGGCGAGGGTCAGCTTCAGCAAGGTTTTCATGGTCGGACTTCCTTGGCAGTGATGTGCAGTTGAGGTGGCGAACCTCTGGAAAGTTCAGAGAAATGACGCCCGTCCGTTCGGTTGAACGGCCAGTGCCAGGACGTGTCACTCCCTTAGACGGGCTAACTCCATCGGCCTGCAGGAGGAATCAGGATGAAGGCTTACAATTGGGATCTGATCGAACGTCTGCTGCATGAAGTGCAGAACGGCGAGGGCAGCTTTGCCCCGCGCAAATACGCCGAGCAGGAGGCTGCCGAGAAGGCGACGGCCGGCGAGGACACTGGCAACCTGGATGCGCTGAAGAAGACCGCTGCCGATTACGAGGCGCTGCTATTTAAGCGTGGCTTTATCGAGTCGCGGCCGGAGGAAGAGGGCGGCAATGGCGAGAACTTCATCCTCACGGGCCTGGGTGCGCAACTGCTGGCGCTGATCGACAGCTCGATTCCGGGCAATGATCATCCGCGCCAGGTGTTGGATGAGCAGGCTGACGCGCTTGATCCGGCAACGTTTGCTGAAGTGGCCTCCAAAGCCCAGATCGCCTGATTCGCTGCGCCCCGGTACCCTGCGAGGGTGCCGGGTGAACCTGTCGAATCGGTAATCTGCCGCTAAGGTTGCTGACAGCCGGCGAATCCTAATCTGCTGCCATTCAACTCACGGACTTGAATCGGCATGCACTCCACAACCTCCAGACGCACATTCGTTAAAGGCCTGGCCGCAGGCGGCCTGCTCGGCGGGCTCGGGCTTTGGCGCCCGCCTGTATGGGCACTGACCAGCCCCGGCCAGCCCACGGTACTCGCCGGCAGCGAATTTGACCTGTTTATTGACCAGACCCCCGTCAACCTGACCGGCCGTGCGCGCACCGCGTTGACCGTCAACGGTAGCCTGCCCGGCCCGCTGTTGCGCTGGCGCGAAGGCGATACCGTGACCCTGCGCGTGAAAAACCGCCTCGGGGAGCCCACCTCGATCCACTGGCACGGCATCCTGCTGCCATCGACCATGGACGGCGTGCCCGGCCTGAGCTTCAAGGGCATCGAGCCGGGCGGTCTGTACGTCTACCAGTTCAAGGTCAAGCAGCACGGCACCTACTGGTACCACAGCCATTCCGGGCTTCAGGAGCAGCAGGGCGTGTACGGCCCGCTGGTCATCGACCCCAAGGAGCCCGAGCCTTATAGCTACCAGCGCGATTACGTGGTGATGCTGTCGGGCTGGACCGATGAAGATCCCGTCGCCCTGATGAAGACCCTCAAGAAGCAGTCCGATTACTACAACCTGCACAAACCCACCCTGGGCGATTTTATCCGGGATGTGGGTGAGCAGGGCTGGTCGGCCACCGCTGCCGACCGGCTGATGTGGGCACAAATGAAGATGAACCCCACCGACCTTGCGGACGTCAGCGGCGAGACCTACACCTACTTGCTCAACGGCCAGCCGCCAGGGCGGAACTGGACCGGGGTGTTCAAACCGGGGGAAAAGATTCGCCTGCGCTTTATCAATGGCTCGGCGATGACCTATTTCGATGTGCGTATTCCCGGGTTAAAGATGACCGTGATCGCCGCGGATGGGCAGCCGGTGAAGCCGGTGAGCGTCGATGAATTCCGTATCGCCGTGGCGGAAACCTACGATGTGCTGGTCGAGCCCGTAGCAGAGGCCTACACCCTGTTTGCCCAGTCCCTGGACCGCACAGGGTTTGCCCGTGGCACCCTTGCCAGGCAGCAGGGCGCGACCGCGCCGGTACCGTCGCTGGATCCGCGCCCGTGGCTGACCATGGACGATATGGGCATGGGCGGCATGGACCACGGCGCGATGGCCGATATGCCAGGCATGGAAGGCATGGAAGGCATGGATCACAGTGCGATGGGCATGGCGATGCAGAAACACCCCGCCAGCGAACAGAACAACCCGCTGGTGGACATGCAAGCGATGAACCCGGTGCCCAAGCTGGACGACCCTGGAATCGGCCTGCGCAACAACGGCCGCCGGGTGCTCACCTATGCCGACCTGCGCAGTACCTTCGCGGACCCCGATGGCCGCGACCCCTCGCGCACCGTCGAATTGCACCTCACCGGGCATATGGAGAAGTTCGCCTGGTCGTTCAATGGCGTGAAGTTTTCCGATGCCGAGCCTCTGCAACTGACCTATGGCGAGCGCGTGCGGGTGGTGCTGGTCAACGACACCATGATGGCCCACCCGATTCACCTGCATGGCTTATGGAGCGACCTGGAGGACGAAAACGGCCAGTTCCAGGTGCGCAAACATACGATCGACATGCCACCGGGCTCCCGCCGCAGTTACCGCGTCACCGCCGATGCCCTGGGGCGCTGGGCCTATCACTGCCACCTGCTGTACCACATGGAAATGGGCATGTTCCGTGAGGTGCGCGTGCATGAATAAGGAAGCGAGCATGAACCGTTGCGTTCTACCCGTTTGTATCGCGTTCGCCGCGCTGGGGTTCGCTCCATGGGCGTTGGCGGCCGAGTATGAATTTCAGGGCATGAGCCCGGCGACGCCAGCGCTGACCGAAAGCCGTACGCCGATTCCGGCGCTGACCGACGCAGACCGTGCAGCGGTCTACAACGCGCCGGGAGGGCATCAGGTGCACGACAGCGGCGTCAACGCGATGCTGCTGATCAACCAGTTGGAATGGCAGGGCGGCGACGGCAACGCGCAGAGTTGGGACATCAAGGGTTGGGTCGGCGGTGACATCGACCGGCTGTGGCTACGCAGTGAAGGCGAACGCAGCGCTGGCCGCACTGAAAGCGCCGAAGCCCAAGCGTTATGGGGGCACGCTATCGGCCCGTGGTGGGACGTGGTCGGCGGCGTGCGCCAGGACTTCAAACCCGGTGACAGCCAGACCTGGGCAGCCTTTGGCCTACAAGGCATGGCGCTCTACAACTTCGAAGCCGAAGCCACGTTGTTTGTCGGCGAATCGGGGCATACCGCCGCACGCTTGGAAGGTGACTACGACATTCTGCTCACCAATCGCCTGATCCTGCAGCCTACCGCAGAACTCAATTTCTATGCGCAGAACGATCCGCAACGGGGTGTCGGTTCGGGCTTGTCAGAAAGTGAACTGGGCCTGCGCTTGCGCTACGAAATTCGCCGCGAGTTTGCGCCCTACGTTGGGGTCAGCTGGAACCGGGCTTATGGCCAGACCGCGCAATATGCACGGGACGACGATGAGGACGTTCACCAACTGCGCTGGGTGGTTGGCGTGCGCCTGTGGTTCTGACGGGAGGCTCGCATCAAGACTGTGCGCTTTTCAGGCATTTGAGTGCCTGGAAGTCGCTGCGGACCTTGTCGATTTTCTGGGTGAGTTTCAGGCGCTGCGCTGGAGAGCTTTGGGCCATCACGTCGACGAGCAAGCTGCGCGCGGCGGCTTCGGTCTGGGCGTAGGCGGTGCGGTATTGCGCGGTCCACAGGCTTTCGCGATCCACCAGCAGTTGCTGGATTTTCTGCGGGAAATCGGCACTGTGGCGTTGTTGCAGTGCCTCGATAAATTGCGCCTGCCAATGGGCGCGGTTGCCGATCCATGCCTGGTTTTGTGTGCCCAACTCGGCAGACCAGGCCGTCACGCGGTTTTGCTGGCCTGGGCTCAACGGGCCGATCCAGGCGTCCAGGCGCTTGCTCATGCGTTCGGCGCGTTCCTTGATTTGCTGGTCCAGCGGCGGTTTGAGGTATTCGTCCTGGCGTTTGCGCAGGTCCTTGGCCAGGGCGTCGCTCATGTCCTTGACCTGCTGATCGTCCAGGCCTTGCAGCAATTGCACGGCTGAGGGCGTGATTTCCCGCGCAATCTCGGCAATTGCCTGTTTGGCTTCGACAGTACGGGTTTGCAACGCGGCCTCGGTGACCTGGTTGCTGTCGACCATCTGCTGCAGGCGGTCTAGCCAGTCCAGGTAGCCAGGCAATTGCGTGGTGCAGTGCCAGGCCAGGTGCTCCTTGAGGGTGTCGTTGAACCAGCTCTTTTGCCCGGCATTCATGTCCAGGTAATCGTTGAGGGTCCAGGGGATGATCACGTCGAGGTTTCGGTAGGCCAGGCCTACGCGATTGCAGCCGGCGAGCACCAGGCTCAGGGTCAGCAGTACCACCAGGAATTTAAGCCGGCGCAACATGGGCAGGTCCTTGCATGGAGGGCGTTAATGCATGTGAACCTGCGCGGGGTGCGACAGTTCAGCCCATCAATAAAACGACCGTGCAGCCTTCAAGGTCAACAGCCCATCACATTGCGAATTGTGTCCGGAGTAGGCTGAGCAGTCACTGCCGCTGAGGCTGGAGCCGCTGTAGATGAGATCCAGGTCAATGCCTTTCCAGGCCCGGGAAAACTGCACCGACCAATCGCTGAAACTGCTGATGGCGCCGTTCTCTACCGAGACCGGCGTGCCCAGTTGATGGGTGGTGTACTTCATGCTGACGCCGATGCCAAAAGGCTGGGTGCCGCCGAGGTCGGCGAACAGGGTGCTGTCCTGGCGGTCGGGGTCATTGCTGAAAGACACGCCAAAGCGGTTGCCCAACAGGTTCAGCCCACCGTAGAACTCCTGGCTGTCGAGGGGGCTGACCTTGGGGTAGCTGTAATGGATCAAGCCGACTTCGTAGCCCAGGGTCTGGTCGAACGGACGCTTGAAGCCCATGTAGGAGTCGACTTCAAGGTTATTGGCCGACGACAGGCCCATGTTCGGGGAAAACTGGCCGAAATACAGGCCGCTGTCGTGGGTAAGGTCCAGGCCACCGTGGAACGAGTCGCTGCCAGGGGTGGTCGGCTTGACCAGGCCCTGGGCCATTGTACGGCTGGGGGTTGTACCTAACTTCAGGTCGAAGTCACCCAATTCGCGCTGGAAGATATGCGCTTGGGCCAAAGGACTGGCGACCAGGAAGCTGACCACGAAAATACAGCGTTTAAGCATGCTTCACTCCATGAAAAGCGAGGAGCAGTAACGGAAGGATTCAGGCGGATGCCCGTGCTAGACGTGTGCAAGGATACCGGCGAATGCCAGGCGTTGAGGCCCGTTCGTCGATTAGCTGCGTATTGAAGGTGTTCGGAGGGGGTTGCAACTCTAGTCCTAGCGCCTTGAAGGCAAGACGCTTAGGGACCAGATGCAGTGCGCGGGTAAGACTATTACTTCTTGCCCAGGCTGATCTGCTTGGACGGGCCGAAAGTCTGGCCGCTCACGCCCTTGGCAATTTGCTGGATTTCGCCGCCGGACTTGAGGAACGCAGCAATCTGGCTGTTGATCGATTCGCTGGTTTCAACGGCGGGAGCTGGCTTTGCTTTGCTGTTGGATGCTTTTACACGCATGGCGGCCACTAACCTGTAGAAAATTAACTTGGCCAGGCATCGTACAGGAAATACTTGACAATTGCTTGGCAAATATCCCTCAGGATTAATACGCAGCGCTGGAAATAGCCGAAGTTCAGCGCCGAAATAACGCGCTAACTTACTGTTTTAGCTGGAAACCACAGGTTGGGTGGCCCGTTGGTGGCCTGCTCAAAGTGAACCGAACGATCAGACGAGTGGG
The DNA here is from genome assembly GCF_002591235.1 of Pseudomonas sp. FDAARGOS_380. Classification (NCBI taxonomy): domain Bacteria; kingdom Pseudomonadati; phylum Pseudomonadota; class Gammaproteobacteria; order Pseudomonadales; family Pseudomonadaceae; genus Pseudomonas; species Pseudomonas sp. FDAARGOS_380. Next base: position 3,791,698 of record NZ_CP023969.1, read on the forward strand.
GCGCTGCCATTGGAACGCCATGCCAGCCCGCGATTTTTCAGGCGCGTGCGCGTGCAGGGCCCAACTCGGGTAGAATGCCGCCCACGCAATGAGGGTATTGGAAATGGCTTTAGTCGGGCGCTACAACAGCTTGCAAGTGGTCAAGCACACTAACTTTGGTTTGTACCTCGATGGTGCGCAAGATGGGGAAATCCTCTTGCCTAATCGGTATATCCCTAAAGATATTCCCAGTGAAGATGAAGACTGGCTCAACGTTTTCATTTATCTGGACAGCGATGACAAACTTATCGCCACCACCGAAAAACCCAAAGTTCAAGTCGGTGAATTCGCCAGTTTGAAAGTTGTGGAAGTCAACAGCATTGGCGTGTTCCTTGATTGGGGTTTGCCCAAGGATCTGCTGCTGCCGTACTCGGAAGAAAAACGCCAGATGACCGCAGGCGAATATTGCGTGGTGCACGTCTACCTTGACAAGCACACCAAGCGCATCACCGCCACCGCTCGCCTTGACCGTTACCTGGACAAGACGCCGGCCAACTACCAGGTGGGCCAGGAAGTCGACTTGCTGGTGGCCGAAGCCACCGACATGGGCTTCAAGGCGATCATCAACAACAAGCACTGGGGCCTGATCCACAAGAACGAAGTGTTCAAGTTCCTGCGCCCGGGCAAGGAAGAGAAGGGTTTCATCAAAGAGATCCGCGCCGATGGCAACATCAGCCTGAGCCTGCAACCGGTGGGCCAGGAAGCGGCCTCCAGCCTGAACTCGAAGATCCTCGCCAAGTTGCGCGACAACAACGGCACCCTGCCGGTCAGCGACAAAAGCGACCCGGCGGTGATCAGCAACTTGTTCGGCGTGAGCAAGGGCAACTTCAAGAAGGCTATTGGCGCGCTCTACAAGCAGGGCCAGATCGTGATTCATGCGGACCGCATTGAACTAAGCTGAGTACACGCTGCTCTCCTGTAGGAGCGAGCTTGCTCGCGAAAATATTCCAGGCGCAGCGTAGCGTCGGATGTACGTTTTTCGCGAGCAAGCTCGCTCCTACAGGGTTGTGTCATGTCGAAAAGAACGGTTTTTGCCTACCTCGGCACCTTGCTCGCCTTCCTGGTCCTCGACGGCCTCTGGCTCGGCGTGCTCATGGGGCCTACCTACAAATCCCTGCTCGGCGCGCTGATGCTTGATCAGCCACGCCTGCTGCCTGCGGTATTGTTCTATCTCCTGTATGTCCTCGGCTGTGTAGTGTTGGTGGTCTTGCCCAGCGCCAGTTGGCAGCGCGCTGCGCGTTTGGGCGCCTTGCTTGGCCTGGTGGCCTACGGCACCTATGACCTGAGCAACTGGGCCACGCTTCAAGGCTGGTCTGCCGGGTTGGCGCTGATGGACATGGCGTGGGGCACGTGCCTAACCGCCATTTGCTGCACTGTTGGCCACTTGTGTGCAAACCGGCTGCGCCGGTAGCGGACGGTTGATCAGCACTGAGCCTGCTAATAGCAAGCCGGTAGCGGCGATGACCAGCGCCGGTTGCAGGCCGCCACTGAGGTGGCTGCTGACCGACGCCAACAGGGGCCCGCTCAATTGGCCCATGGCGAAGCTGGCGGTCAGTAACCCCGTGCTGCGTTGGTAGCCATGGGGCGCGACTTCTCTGAGCCGCGCCATCACCAGTTGCATGCACGCCAGAAATGGCGCACCGCACAGCAACACGCCCAGCGCCAAGCCCCAGCCATTGCCAAGCAGGCAGGCGAACACCCCGGCCGCTTGCAGCCATAAAGTCGCCATCAGCCAGTGACGGGTGGTATTCGGGTGCTTGCGGCGCAGGCTCGCCACCCCTACACCCAGCGCGGCCGCCAAGCCAAAGCAGGGCCAGAACAGATCGGCCTGCCAGGCGCCTTGGAATTGTGCGCTGGCCATCTGCGACAGAAAGGTCGCCGGGATGATGTAGCCCAGGCCGTACAGGAAATAAATCCAGCACAGGTGCGCGATGCTGCCGTTGCTCCCCGCGCTGGCGACCTGGGTAACCGTGACGGCCGGTTTGGGTAAAAACGGCAGGATCGCCAGCAGCATCACCAGCGCCACCGTCCCGTAGAGCAACCACAGCGTGGCAGAGCTTTGCCCTAATAGGTTGGAAACCAACGCCAGCAGCCCCGTCAGCACAATCCCCAACCCCGGCCCTGCAAACACCAACGCACCCAGGCGCGGGCGCCCGGCGGCAATCGCCAGTGGCTGGCTCAGGCTGGTAATCATCACCAGGGCCCAGGCACTGGCGACCCCGGTGCCAAAGCGCAGCAACAAGTGCGGCCAGAACCCGTTAGCCCAGGAGGACGCCAGGGTCAGCAATACGCACAGCCACAACCCGCCGTAGAGGCGCCCGCGCACATGCTGATGGCTACGGGCAAAGATCGAGTCCACCGCGCCGACGAAATAACCCAGGTAGTTGGCGGCAGCGAGCAGGCCGGCGCCGGTCAGATCGATCTGGCCTTCACTGAGCAAATGCGGCATTTGCGGGGTCAGGGCGAAGCGGCCAATGCCCATGGCCATCATCAGGGCGACGAAGCTGGCGAGTAAACGAATCAGCGGAGACATGTTCAGGTTTCCTGCAAAGAAGCGAATGCCTTGCAGGCTAAGACGGATTGACTTTCTGTAAAATTGAATAATAGTGAGTAACTTGTTCAGTTTTGGAGAAAGTAATGGAGTTCAGTCAATTGCGCATTTTCCAGGCCGTGGCGGAAGAGGGCTCCATTACCCGCGCCGCCGAGCGCCTGCACCGCGTGCCGTCCAACCTGTCGACCCGGCTTAAACAAATGGAAGAGCAACTGGGCGTCGACCTGTTCGTGCGCGAGCGCCAGCGTTTGCAGCTTTCTCCGGCGGGCAAAGTACTGCTGGACTACAGCACCCGCCTGCTGGCGCTGCACGACGAAGCCCACGGCGCAGTACAAGGCGGGCAACCAGCCGGTGATTTCGTATTGGGCAGCATGTACAGCACGGCCGCTGTGCATTTGCCGAGGCTGCTGGCGCGCTATCACAAGTCCTACCCCATGGTGAACCTGCAGGTGCAGTCGGCGCCCAGTGGGGAGTTGCTGGAAGGGCTGATTACCGGGCGCCTGGACGCAGCCTTCGTCGACGGCCCGCTGACCATCGCCACCCTGGATGGCGTACCGCTGTGCGAAGAGCGCCTGGTGCTGATTTGCGAGGCCGACCATCCGCCGGTGCGCGGCCCCAAGGATGTGGCAGGCCGTGCGGTGTTCACGTTCCGGCGCAGTTGCGCCTACCGCACGCGCCTGGAAACCTGGTTTTCCCACGAGCGTGTGGCGATGGGGCGAGCCATCGAGATCGAGTCTTACCAAGGCATGCTCGCCTGCGTGATCGCAGGTTCCGGCGTGGCGTTGATGTCTGAGTCCATGCTCGCAAGCCTGCCCGGCAAGGACAGCGTGTCCGTTCATCCGCTGACCGGGCCTTTTGCCACTGCGACCACCTGGCTGATGTGGCGAAAGGGTATGCTCGGCGCTAACCTCAATGCATGGATCGACCTGCAGCAAGACGGTAATCCGCGATGCGTGCAAGACACACGTGCCATTGCTTGAACGATCCGTCAGGATTCGGATCAATTCAGTAATAGTTCGTTGTGGTTTCCTTCAAGCATTACCTAGGACTTAGGGCTACTATCACTGTAGGAAACGGCGACAGAACTCACGCCGGCCAGCACTACCCTCAAAGGGGGCAATCATGAAAGAGAAAATCCAAAACTGGCTCCACGACCTTGGCGTTGCATTGGGCTTGATCGAGCCTCCGCTGCAACCGGTGCCGATTCGCACGGATGACGAGCAGCGTCGGCCACGTCGCCGCTAAAAAATGTGGGAGCGGGCTTGCTCGCGAAAGCGGTGTGTCAGGCAACGAAAAGGTTGAATGACACACCGCTTTCGCGAGCAAGCCCGCTCCCACAGTTGTTTTTCACCAGGCAAAAAAAACGGGCGCGACCTCCGACGTCGCGCCCGCTGAAGAAAATATACCCGTCTCTGTTATAGCTCAAACCACCGAGGCCGCCACTTTGGCCGATTGACGCGACAGCAAGCTCACCAGCACAAAGCTCACCAGCGCCACCGCCAAGCTGTAGTAGATCGGCGTGTTTGCATCCAACCCATCCTTGAACATGAATACCAGCGCGGTCACAAAGCCCAGGCTCATGGACGTGATTGCGCCCGAGGTTGTCGCGCGCTTCCAGAAGATCGCGCCGATCAAGGGCACCAACATACCGCCCACCAACAGGTTATAGGCCAGTGTCAGGGCGCTGATCACATCGTTCACCACCAAGGCGATACCCAGCACCGCAATGCCAGTCAACAGGGTGAACAGGCGGTTGATACGCAGGCTCGACGCCTTGCCGCCGCGCAGGCGGGGCAGCAGGTCTTCGGTCAACACGGTGGAGGCGGCGAGCAGGCCGGCGCTGGCGGTGGACATCATGGCGGCCAGCGCGGCGGCGATGACCAGGCCGCGAATGCCGTCCGGCAACGAGGCCTTGACGATCGCGGCGAAGGCATTGTTGACGTTGTCCAGATCCGGGATCAGCACATGGGCAGCCATGCCGATCAGCGCACAGGCCAGGCCGTACAGGATGCAATAGAAGCCGGCGAAAGTGCCTGCGTACTGGGCGACCTTTTCGTCACGGGCAGTGAACACCCGTTGCCAGATATCCTGGCCAATCAGGATGCCGAAAAAGTAGATCATGAAGTAGGTGATGATCGTGTCCCAGCCGATCGCGGTGAAGCTGAAGTTCGACGCTGGCAGCTTGGCCACCAGTTCGTCCCAGCCGCCGACGCGGTACAGGCAGATCGGCAGCAGGATGAACATCAAGCCGACGGTCTTGATCACGAATTGCACAATATCGGTGAGGGTCAGCGACCACATGCCACCGATGGTCGAATACACCACCACCACGCCACCGCCCACCAGTACCGACATCCAGAACGGCAGGTCGAACAGTACTTGCAGCACCGTGCCGATGGCCAGGATCGAGGTCACGCCGATCATCAGCGCGTAGGCCAGCATGATCACCGCGCTGGCCTGGCGGGCCATGGGGTTGTAGCGTTTTTCCAGGACCTGGGTGACGGTGAAGATTTTCAGCTTCAACAGAGGCTTGGCCAGGAACAGGTTCAGGGCAATGATGCCCGCGCCGAGCGCGGCGCACAGCCAGAAACCCGAAATACCATGCACATACCCCAGGCGCACGGTGCCGACGGTGGAGGCACCGCCCAGCACCGTCGCGGCCATGGTGCCCATGTACAGCGATGGGCCGAGGTTGCGGCCGGCGACCAGGTAGTCTTCGTGGGTCTTGGCGCGACGCATACCGTAGTAGCCGAGCACCAGCATGCCGGCGGCGTAGATGAGTACGACGAATAAATCCAAAGCCATGACGGCGGTTCTCCGATTATATTTTTTATGGGCGATCAGGCGGCAGCTGGCTCGGTAAGCACGCGAGCGAAAGTCAGGTACATCGTTGTGGGGACCTGTTAGATCCCCTTGGTTGTTAATGTGAAGACGCTGTATCAGCGATGCGCGACGCCGGGCAGTACGCAGAGCATCTCGTACAGTAAGTTGGCGCCCAGCAGCGAGGTATTGCCGGTGGTGTCATAGGGCGGCGACACTTCTACCAAGTCGCAACCAATCAGATCCAGGCCCTGGCAGCCACGGATGATTTCGATAGCCTGGATGGTGGTCAGCCCGCCGATTTCCGGGGTGCCGGTGCCGGGCGCCCAGGCGGGGTCAATGCCGTCGATGTCGAAGCTCAGGTACACCGGGCCGCCGCCGACTTTCTCCCGTACTTCGGCCATTAATGGCGCGAGGGAGTGATGCCAGCATTCTTCGGCCTGGACCACGCGAAAGCCTTGCTTGCGGCTCCAGTTGAAGTCTTCGGCGGTATACCCCTGGGCACGCAGGCCGATCTGCACCACACGGTCGCAATCGAGCAAGCCTTCTTCCACGGCGCGGCGGAAGGTGGTGCCGTGGGCAATTTTCTCGCCGAACATATGGTCGTTGACGTCGGCGTGGGCATCGATGTGCACCAGCCCGACCTTGCCATGTTTTTTGTGGATCGCCCGCAGGATCGGCAGGGTGATGGTGTGGTCGCCGCCCAGGGTCAGGGGGATGACGTCGTGCTCGAGGATCTCATCGTAGGCCTCTTCGATGATGCGCACCGCGTCGAGCAGGTTGAAGGTGTTGATCGCCACATCGCCGATATCGGCTACCGACAGTGAGTCGAACGGGGCGGCGCCAGTGGCCATGTTATAGGGCCGGATCATCACCGACTCGGCGCGAATTTCCCGGGGGCCGAAGCGCGTACCGGCGCGCAGCGAGGTGCCGATATCCAGGGGTACGCCGATAAAGGCGGCGTCCAGGCCCTTGGCCGTTTGCAGGTGGGGAAGACGCATCATGGTGGCGATGCCGGCGAAGCGCGGCATTTCGTTGCCGCCCAGTGGTTGGTGGAGAATCTTGTCCACGGGATTGCCTCATCGTTGTTTTGTTTATTGAAGGCCGATTCTGCGAAAAGCCTGGCGTATGAAGAATCGGCAGACGCAAATACTTAGTTCAGATTTTTCTAAACTAAAGCCTGGGTTAAACTCCCTGGATCCTGTAGGAGCGAGCTTGCTCGCGAAAAACGTCAACGATGATGCGCACGCCCAGAATGTGCGCGGCGTCCTCAGGTTTTTCGCGAGCAAGCTCGCTCCTACAGTTGATCGTTCCCATGCTCTGCGTGGGGATGCATCCTGTGATGCTCTGCGTCACGCTTCATTGGAGCCCCCATGGCCAACGCCTTGCCCGACCTGAAACTCCTGCGCATCTTCGTCAGCGTCGTGCGCCATCAAGGGTTCGCCAATGCCCAGCACGAACTCAACCTGTCGACGTCGGCCATCAGCACCTACATGAGCCAACTCGAATCTGCCTTGGGCCTGGTGCTGTGCCATCGAGGCCGAGGTGGCTTCAGCCTGACCAGCAAGGGCGAGCTGTTTCATCAGGAAACCCTGCGCCTGTTGGGCGAACTCGAAGGCTTCGAGCAATACGCCGCTGCGTTGAAAGGCGAATTGCGCGGCACCCTCAAACTCGGGGTGCTCGACTCCACCGTCAGCGACAAGGCCTTGCCGTTTGCCGAAGTGATTGGCGCCTACAGCCTGGAGCACCCGGCTGTGCATTTGCACCTGTCGGTGATGAGCCCCTACGAATTGCAACTGGGGGTACAGGACAACCGCCTGGACCTGGCCATTGGCGCGTTTTCCAACCGCATGAGCGGGCTGGTCTACATGCCGCTGTACCGCGAACAGCACTGGTTGTATTGCAGCACCCGGCACCCGCTGTTCAACGAGCGGCGCATTCCGGAACAAGTGATCACCCAGCAACGCATGGTCGGGCGAGGTTACTGGAGCCAGGCCGAGCTGGCGCGCCACGGCTTCAAGCACAGCGCTGCGACGGTGGAAAGTATGGAGGCGCAACTGATTCTGGTGCTGTCGGGCGCTTATATTGGCTACCTGCCGGAGCATTACGCCCAGGCCTGGGCAGACAAGGGCGACCTGCGTGTTTTGCTGCCGGCCACTTTTGGTTACCAGGCGCCGTTTTCGATGATCATGCGCCGTGGCCGCAGCCGCGAGCCACTGATCCAGACCTTCCGCGATTTGCTCAAGACCCAGCTCAACCAGGCCTGAAAACACCATGTCCCGACCCCACTGCCCGCGCTGCCTGCGCCCAACCACGCACTGTCTCTGTGCGCTGATCCCCCACCTCGACAGCCGCACCCGCGTGTTGCTGTTGCAGCACCCGAGCGAGGTCGGCCATGCGCTCAATACGGCGCGGTTGGCGGCGTTGGGCCTGAACAATGCGCAGTTGATGGTGGGGGAGGTGTTTGATGACCTGGCGACGCTATTGAACCCGCCTGGCTATCGGGCACGGCTGTTGTTCCCGGCGGATGACGCCGAGCCGCTGCACGCCTATGCCCCTGACGATCAGCCACTGCTGTTGGTGGTTCCCGATGGCACCTGGCGCAAGGCACGCAAGCTGTTGCACCTCAACCCTTTGCTGGCAGCGTTGCCCCGGGTGACATTGGCCGAAGGCGGCGTTTCCCGCTATCGCTTGCGCAAGGCGCCGGGGCCTGGCGCCTTGTCGACGGTCGAAGCGATCACGCAAGCGTTGCAGGTGCTGGAAGCGCCGACGTCGTTCGAGCCACTGCTCAAACCTTTTGAAGCGCTGATCGAAGGGCAGATTGCTGCGATGGGCGAGGAAGTCTTCCAGCGTAACCATGGCGACCCGACATAAACCCTGCTTATGCCTTTAAGCCATAAGCACCACACTTTGCGTGATATGGCCCGCCGGCCTTTCCCGGTATGATGTGCGCCCCGCAGTCTGGATTGCGAATACGCCATGACCTTGCAGTACCCCACAATCGCCGATTGCGTCGGCAACACGCCCCTGGTCCGCTTGCAACGCATGGCGGGTGAAACCAGCAATACCCTGTTGCTCAAACTCGAGGGCAACAACCCGGCCGGCTCGGTCAAAGACCGCCCGGCGCTGTCGATGATCGCCCGCGCTGAGTTGCGTGGGCAGATCAAGCCCGGCGACACCCTTATCGAAGCCACCTCGGGTAACACCGGGATCGCCCTGGCCATGGCCGCGGCGATCAAAGGCTACAAGATGGTGCTGATCATGCCCGACAACGGCAGTGCCGAGCGCAAGGCGGCGATGACCGCCTATGGCGCCCAGCTCATCTTGGTTACCCAGGAAGAAGGCATGGAAGGCGCCCGCGATCTTGCCGAGCGCATGGCCGCCGAAGGCCGTGGCGTGGTGCTCGATCAGTTCGCCAACGGCGACAACCCCGAGGCGCACTACACCAGCACCGGCCCGGAGATCTGGCGCCAGACCCAGGGCACCATCACCCACTTCGTCAGCTCCATGGGCACCACCGGTACCATCATGGGCAACTCGCGCTACCTCAAGGAGCAGAACCCGGCGATCCAGATCGTCGGCCTGCAACCGATGGAAGGCGCGGCCATCCCGGGTATTCGCCGCTGGCCCGAAGAGTATTTGCCGAAGATCTACAACGCCACGCGGGTAGACCGCATCATCGACATGGCCCAGCGCGAAGCCGAAGACACCACCCGCCGCCTGGCCCGTGAAGAAGGCATCTTCTGCGGCGTGTCCTCCGGTGGCGCCGTGGCCGGTATGTTGCGCTTGTCCAAAGAAGTGGAAAACGCGGTGATCGTCGCGATCATCTGTGACCGAGGCGACCGTTACCTGTCGACCGGCATTTTCGACGAACCCAACTGATGGCCAAGCACGAGAGAGGCCTGCGCTTCCAACCGACGGGCGGCAGCCGGGCCCCACAGATACCCGTGGGCAAGAAACAACGCCTGACCATCGAGCGCCTGGCCAATGACGGCCGGGGCATCGTGTTCTTTGAAGGCCGCACCTGGTTTGTGAATGGCGCGTTGGCCGGTGAAGAGGTGGAAGCACGGGTGTTGGGCGCCCATGGCAAAGTGGTCGAGGCGCGTACCGAACGGGTGTTTCAGGCCAGTGAGTTGCGTCGCCCGGCACCCTGCGCCCATGTTGGCCGCTGCGGCGGTTGCAGCGTGCAGCACCTGCCCCATGAAGAACAACTTGCCCTGAAACAGCGCATGCTTGCCGAGCAATTGTCCCGGGTGGCCGGTGTCGAGCCACAGGAGTGGGCAGCGCCGTTGAGCGGGCCGGAGTTCGGTTACCGGCGCCGCGCCCGCGTGGCCGTACGTTGGGACGCCAAGGCGAAGAAACTCGAAGTGGGTTTTCGCGCCGTGGCCAGCCAGGACATCGTCGCTATCGATGATTGCCCGGTGCTGGTACAGGCCTTGCAACCGATCATGCAGCGTTTGCCAACGATGCTGCGTCGCTTGAGCAAACCGCAGGCGTTGGGGCATGTCGAGTTGTTCAGCGGTTCGTCCATCGCCGTGTTGCTGCGGCATATGGCGCCGTTGTCCGAGGCTGACCTGCAGGTCCTCAAGGAATTCTGCGCCTTCCATGACGCCCAATTGTGGCTGCACGGGGAAGGGCAGCCGGAGCCCGTCGAACCGGGTCAGGCCCTGGGCTTCCGTCTGGATGCCTGGGACCTGGAGCTGGCGTACCGGCCGGGTGACTTTGTGCAGGTCAACGCCGGGGTCAACCAGGCGATGGTCGCCCAGGCCCTGCAATGGCTGGCGCCACAAGCCGACGAACGGGTACTGGACCTGTTTTGCGGCTTGGGCAACTTTGCCCTGCCACTGGCTCGCAATGTGCGCGAAGTGGTGGCGGTGGAGGGCGTACAGGCCATGGTGGAGCGTGCGGCGCTCAATGCCGTCAGCAACCATTTGCATAACGCGCAGTTTTTTCAGGCCGATTTGTCCCAGCCTTTGACCGACGCAGAATGGGCCAAACAGGGCTTTTCTGCGGTACTCTTGGACCCACCCCGCGATGGTGCCCTGGAGGTTGTGCGCAAACTTGCAGCCTTGGGGGCCAAGCGCCTGGTGTATGTGTCCTGCAACCCAGCCACGCTGGCGCGGGACACGGTTGAGTTGGTCAAGCAAGGCTACCGGCTAAAGCGTGCCGGGATCCTCGACATGTTTCCGCAGACCGCGCATGTCGAGGCCATGGCGTTATTTGAAGCGGGCTAGGATGCCCGTTTAATCCGACTGGCCTGCGTTCTCCAGGGCCTGAACACTGCCACGGAGCTCGCAGTAAAAGTCGGCGATGATTTTGGCGCATCGAAGGTGCGTCGTAGGGAAGGTAAGCAAGATGGTACAGGTGAGAGCACACCAGCCGATCAACACCGACGGCAGTATCAATCTCGAGGCATGGCTGGATCATGCCGTCAGTGTCGACCCGGCACTGGACCGTGAAGCCTTGAAAGCAGCCTGCGAGTTCGCTCGTGAGTCTGAACAGCAAGACAATGCGGCCAAGAACCTGTGGGCCGAAGGCACTTCAAGTTTTCGCACCGGCCTGGAAATCGCCGAGATCCTCGCCGATCTCAAGCTGGACCAGGATTCGCTGATCGCCGCCGTGCTCTATCGCGGCGTGCGCGAAGGGCACATTGCGTTGCCGCTGGTCAGCCAGCGTTTCGGCGCGGTGGTGGCCAAGCTGATCGATGGCGTGCTGCGCATGGCGGCCATCAGCGCCAGCCTCAGCCCGCGCCAGTCGATGGTGCTGGGCACCCAGGGCCAGGTAGAGAACCTGCGCAAAATGCTGGTGGCGATGGTCGACGACGTACGCGTCGCCCTGATCAAGCTGGCCGAACGCACCTGCGCGATCCGGGCGGTGAAGACCGCTGATGACGAAAAGCGCAACCGCGTGGCCCGCGAAGTCTTCGACATCTACGCGCCGCTGGCCCATCGCCTGGGCATCGGCCATATCAAGTGGGAGCTGGAGGATTTGTCCTTCCGCTACCTGGAACCCGACCAATACAAACAGATCGCCACGCTGCTGCATGAGCGGCGCCTGGACCGCGAGCGCTTTATCAGCGACGTGATGGGCCAGTTGCGTTCGGAGTTGCAGGCCACCGGCGTGGACGCCGACATCAGCGGCCGCGCCAAGCATATCTATTCGATCTGGCGCAAAATGCAGCGCAAGGGCCTGGCCTTCAGCCAGATCTACGACGTGCGTGCGGTGCGCGTGCTGGTGCCGGAAATGCGCGACTGCTACACCGCGCTGGGTATCGTCCACACGCTGTGGCGGCACATTCCCAAGGAATTCGACGACTACATCGCCAACCCCAAGGAAAACGGCTACCGCTCGCTGCACACGGCGGTAATCGGCCCTGAAGGCAAGGTGCTGGAAGTGCAGATCCGCACCCACGCCATGCACGAAGAGGCCGAGCTGGGGGTGTGCGCGCACTGGCGCTACAAGGGCACCGACGTCAAGGCCGGGTCCAACCAGTACGAAGAGAAAATTTCCTGGCTGCGCCAAGTGCTGGAATGGCACGAAGAACTCGGCGACATCGGCGGCCTGGCCGAACAGCTGCGGGTGGATATCGAGCCAGACCGAGTCTATATCTTCACGCCCGACGGCCACGCCATCGACCTGCCCAAGGGCGCCACGCCGCTGGACTTTGCCTACCGCGTGCACACCGAAATCGGGCATAACTGCCGCGGCGCCAAGATCAACGGGCGCATCGTGCCGCTCAACTACAGCCTGCAAACCGGTGAACAGGTCGAGATCATCACCAGCAAGCACGGCACGCCGAGCCGCGACTGGCTGAACCCGAACCTGGGCTATATCACCACCTCGCGGGCGCGGGCGAAGATCGTCCACTGGTTCAAACTGCAGGCGCGTGACCAGAACGTCGCCGCCGGCAAGACCTTGCTTGAACGCGAACTGGCGCGCCTGGGCCTGCCTCAGGTGGACTTCGACAAGCTGGCCGAAAAGGCCAACATGAAGATCGCCGAAGACATGTTCGCCGCCCTCGGCGCGGGCGACCTGCGCCTTGCGCAACTGGTCAACCTGGCCCAGCAACTGGTCGAGCCGGAGCGCGGCAACGAACAGCTGGAGCTGATCCCGCGCAAAGCCACTGGCTACAAGCCGGGCAAGCGTGGCGATATCCAGATCCAGGGCGTGGGCAACCTGATGACGCAAATGGCCGGCTGCTGCCAGCCGTTGCCGGGCGACGCGATTGTCGGCTACATCACCCAGGGCCGTGGCGTGAGCATTCACCGCCAGGATTGCGCCTCGGTGCTGCAGTTGGGCGGGCGCGAACCGGAGCGGATCATCCAGGTCAGCTGGGGCCCGGTGCCGGTGCTCACGTATCCTGTGGACATCATCATCCGTGCCTACGACCGTTCCGGCCTGCTGCGTGACGTCTCGCAAGTGCTGCTCAACGAGCGGATCAACGTGCTGGCGGTCAACACCCGCTCGAACAAGGAAGACAACACTGCGTTGATGTCGCTGACCATCGAGATTCCGGGGTTGGATGCACTGGGACGGTTGCTGGGGCGGATTTCCCAGTTGCCGAACATCATCGAAACCCGGCGCAACCGCACCCCATGAAAATCTGAATGAACGCGCAGTAACCTGTGGGAGCGGGCTTGCTCGCGAATGCGGTTTGTCAGTGCCGGATGTGTCGACTGGCCCACCGCTTTCGCGAGCAAGCCCGCTCCCACATTGGATTTTCAGTGTTTTCACTCCAGCGGAAAGAGACTGATGTATTCACTCGAAGACCTGCTGCACCTGATGAGCCGCCTGCGCGACCCGCAGTACGGCTGCCCATGGGACGTCAAGCAAACCTACGCCACCATCGTCCCGCACACGCTGGAAGAAGCCTATGAAGTGGCCGACGCCATCGAGCGCGGCGATTTCGATCACCTACAAGGCGAGTTGGGCGACCTGTTGTTCCAAGTGGTGTATTACAGCCAACTGGCACGGGAAGAAGGGCGCTTCGAATTTGCCGGCGTGATCGACAGCATCACCCGTAAGTTGATTCGCCGGCATCCCCATGTGTTCCCAACCGGCGACCTGTACGCGCCGCTGGATATCCCGCAGTTGAGCGAAGAACAGGTCAAGCAGCGCTGGGAGCAGATCAAGGCTGAGGAACGCGCAGAAAAGTCCGACGCCCCCGAGCAACTATCGCTGCTCGATGATGTGCCCACCGCCTTACCGTCGTTGTCCCGCGCGGCCAAATTGCAAAAGCGCGCCAGCCAGGTCGGCTTCGACTGGCCGTCCGCATTGCCGGTGGTGGACAACGTGCGCGAAGAGTTGGACGAAGTGCTCGAAGCCATGGCCGATAACGACTCGGCAGCCATTGCCGATGAAGTCGGCGACCTGCTGTTTGCCGCGGTCAACCTGGCGCGTCACCTCAAGGTCGACCCGGAAACCGCCTTGCGCGGCGCCAATGCCAAGTTCGAACGACGTTTCCGATTTATCGAACAGGCATTGCGCGATACACACCAACCCATAGAAGATTGCACCCTCGAAGTGTTGGACGCCCTCTGGGGTGAAGCCAAACGTCAGGAAAAGAATGTGTCCAGCTGCGGTTGAGCAGTTGCCTAAGTGAGTAAGCACCATGAGCCTTTCCCTTCGCGACCAGTTGCTCAAAGCAGGTCTGGTCAACCAAAAGCAGGCCAAGCAGGTCGGCAAAGAGAAACAGAAACAGCAGCGCCTGGTCCACAAAGGCCAGGCCGAAGTCGATGACACCCAGGCGCGCCTGGCCGCCGAGGCCCAGGCCGAGAAGGTCAAGCGCGACCAGGAGCTGAACCGTCAGCAGCAGGAAAAAGCCGAGGCCAAGGCGCGTACCGCCCAGGTCAAGCAACTGATCGAAACCTCACGCCTGCCCAAGCTGACCACCGAGGACTACTACAACTTTGTGGATGACAAGAAGGTCAAGCGCCTGTCGGTCAACACGCTGATGCGCAACAAGCTGAGCAACGGTTCCCTGGCGATCGTGCACCACGGTGGCGGCTACGAGGTGATCCCGCGCGAAGCAGCGCTCAAGATCCAGGAGCGCGCGCCGGAACGTATCGTGCAGCTCAACATCCTCACCGAAAGCCAGGTGCCGGATGAGGATGATCCGTACGCCGCTTACCAGATCCCTGATGATCTGATGTGGTAAGCATCTAGAAACGACAAACCCCGCCAAATGGCGGGGTTTGTATTTAAACGTGCAGCACCAGCCTGTTACCAATCCACGGCGTAACTCAGGCTGAAGGTACGACCCTCGGCATTCGGGTACGGTGCGCGGGCGTTGGCCTGGGCGAACATGTTCTGGTAGTTGCGGTTGGTGAGGTTGTACACCGCACCTTCCAGGCGGCCTACCGGCAGCCTTACCGAGCCCAGCAGGTCGACCAGGGTGTAGCCCTGGATATCGCGACCGTTGTTGTCCTTGGCCGCCGCGTCGTAATTGGCCAGGCGCATGCCCTGCAAGCGCAGGCTGTAGTCGTCACGCTCATAGCCGACAAAGGCTGTGGTCTTGGCGGGGGAGATGCGGGTGGCAGGCAGGTCGATCCACTTGCCGTTTTGCTGGGTCTCGCCTTTGGCGTAAGCGTAAGTACCACCGACGGACCATTGGTCGGTGATGTTATAGGTCAGGCCGGTTTCGACGCCACGCACGCGCTCTTTCTGATTGATCAGGCGCAGCACACGATCATTGGCGTCATAGAACTGCGTGACATCCGAGGTGTTTTCATACGCGGTGACACTGGCCTGCCACTTGTCCCAGTCGCCACGCCAGCCCAGCTCGTAGCTGTCGACCTTCAGGGCCTGGGCATTGAGGTCCTGGATATCGTATTTGCTGTTCACATCACGCAGGAAGCGTTGGATGTCCGGGAGGGAAAAGCCTTGGCTGAAGTTGACGAACACATCCTGATTGTCGGTCAGGTGGTACACCGCCCCGAGGTTATACAGCGTGTCATCGTATTTGAGCGTGCCACCGGGCAGTGTCGCGCGGTTGCCGGTCTGGACGATTTCGCCGTATGCGATGCTGTCGGAGACCTTGCTCTCAATCCACTCACGACGTACGCCACCGCGTAAGGTCCAGTCGCCGATGTCGTAGGACAGCTGGCCAAAGATGGCTTTGGTGGTGGTCTCGATGTCCGGGCCCAGTTCGAACGTGGTGCCGGTTTTGGTGTAGGTCAGGCCATTGACCCGGTATTGGTCGCCACGCTGGCGTGAGGTTTCATGGTCGTAGTCCGCGCCCCATACCAGGTTGCCCGTTGCCGGGCCGATGTCTGGCATCTGGGTATCGATCGCCGCTCGCAGACCGTAGACATCCTGCACGCTGTTGTTATCGGACACGCCTGCTCGGCCTCGGGACAGGTCTGGGAAGAACAGTGCATCCGCCCGCCGCCAGTAACTTTCCACCTGCAAGCCCTGGCCGTAGAAATCCTTGTCGGCGTAGTTGAGGTTGACCGCCTGGTTATGGGTGTAGGGTTGGTCGCCCAGGTCCAGGCCTTTTACGGCGACTGCGTCGCTGGTGATGCGTGGGTTCTTGGTGTAGCGGGTGTCTTGTTCGTCTTTATAGTCTTGCAGCGACAGGCTGATCTTTTTGTCGTCATCAAGCTCATAGCCGAAGCGACCTTGCAGGTCGTAGGTATCGGTGTCCATGTTGCTGCCCTGGGACGTGTCCTGGGGAATGCGCTTGCCATTACCGTCGAACTGATCGTTGCGCTGCACGGTATTGCCTGAGAGATACCAGTCCACCGGGCCCTTGCGGCCCGTGGCGCTTTGGAACGCCTGATAAGCGAATCCCTTGTGGCTGAAGTTGTTGCCGGCGGTCATGCCGATCTTGCTGCTGAACGCCAGGTCCTCACCTTGGTTGCGTTTGGTGATGATGTTGATGATGCCGCCCGACGCGCCTGCGCCGTAGACACTGCTGGCGCCGGAGATGACTTCGATGCGCTCGATGCTTTCCGGTGCCACGCTGTTGAGCTGGCGGAAGTTATCGCGCGTGGCGTTTTGCGAAACCCCGTCGATCAGGATCAGGGTATTACGCCCGCGAAGCGTCTGGCCGAAGTTGCTCATGCCGCCGCTGGAAGGCGCAATGCCAGGCACCAGTTGGCCGAGGATATCGGCGACCCGACGTCCTGCACCCGTCTGCTGGCGGATCTGCTCTTGATTGATCACCTGCACCGAGCCTGGAATCTGCGCAATGCTGGTTTCGCTGCGCGTGGCCGATACCACTGTCGCCTGCAGTTGCAGGCTGGTCGGCGCGGCCGGTGTCTGCTCGGTCTGATCGGCCCAGGCAGGGGCGCTTATCGACCCAAGAAGTGGCAGCAGTACTGCCCATTGCGATGTGTTCATGATCATGTCTCAGAGTTATTAGAAGTATTGACAGAAAAATCGGATGTCTCAGGCGCTCGCGCAAATGCACGGATGACTCGGATACTCGCGGCGGCCAGGGCATAGGTCAGTGCGACCAGCCAGAAGCTGTGCGCCAGGCCCACCCACCCCATGCCGATACCGCCCAACAAGGCGCCGCACAGCGCACCGGCTTTGGCGGCGCTGTTGCCCATGCCCAGGGCAAAACCCTGCTGGTTGTGCGCTACGGTAGTGGCGATCAGTGTGTAGGCCACGGGCAACAACGCACCCTGCCACACGCCCCACAGCAGCCGGCTGGCGATAAAACCCGACCATTCACTGGCCAGTGCCGTGCAGGCCAGCGTGAAGGCGCAGGCCCACGTGACCCACTCGATGATGCGCAGCGTATGGGCTGGCTGATGCCGATCGAACAGGCGGCCCCACAACGGCGCGGACAGTGCCAGGGTCAAGGCGCTGGCGCCATAGCTGGCGCCGATCAGCCACGCGGGCGCGTGCAAAACCTGGGCGACATATAAGGCGTAAAACGGTTGCGGCATCATCCTGGCTGCCTGGATCAATACGATGATCCCCAGCATCGCGCCAAGCCAGCCTTTGGGGAGTGCGGCAGGCTGGGACGTTCGGGCAGGTCTCGATCGTGGTGAGTCGCTGGGTAAAAACGCGCTGATTATCGCGCACAACAGGCAGACGGCGGTGGCGCTGTAGCACAGCAATGCGAAACCGGATATGTCCATCAGCCAGCCGCCCAACACCGGCCCGGCCAGGGAACCTACGGCGGTGGCTGATTGCAGCCGGGCAAGAATATGCCCCCGTCCGCCGTCACCGCAGCAGGCCAGCGCGTAGGCTTGGGCAGCGGCGATGAAACCAGCCAATGCGCCTTGTACCACGCGGATGACCACCAGCCACCATGGATCAGGCGTAATCGCAGCCAGCGCCTGGCATACCGCCAATGCCAGTAACGCACGGATAATCATGAGCTTATGGCCGGTGCGGTCGCCGAGTCTTCCCCACATAGGCGTGAGGATCATCGCCGCCATCATTGGCCCTGCATACACCAGCGAAGACAGCAGGCCTGTGTACTGGGCATTGGCAACGCCCAGCAGCTTCTGGATTTGCAGCGGCCAGAACGGGCCGCTCATTTCCATCGCTCCCATCGACACCAACTGAATCACCACCAGCAGCCGCAGCGCTGTGTTCTTAGTCGGCATTGGCGGCCGCGCTCAACGGGTTAGGCAGACGCCCGACGATATCGGCATGACTCTCCAGCAGGCGCATGCGCATGAACGACTTGGCCGGCCACGCCTGCTCCAGCAGTGCTTCACGCTCGGTGGCCCAGCGCTGCGGATCAACCTGCGCGCGTAGGTCGTCAAAACACTGGCTGACCTGTGCCGACAGTTCATCCCAGAGCAGCGCCTGGGGGATGTCGAAGTGGCGCGCGGCAAGCAGGATGAGTTCGCCCAGATGGCACATGAATACGGTGTGCAGGAGTTTGTCCCGTACGAAACCGGCGTCGTCGTACAGCGTCATCTTCGGGTCGTGCAGTTCAATGTCCAGTCCGTGGGCGTGCAAGGTCTTGCGGTCGATTCGGATATCGCCGAAGTCGCGCAGCAGCAGGCGGCTCAATTGTCCGTCTGCGGCCATCACCATGAACGAGTTCTGTTGATGGGCCTCAAAAGCGATGCCATAACGCAAGTACATGCCCAGCAGTGCTGGCACGGTGATCGCTGCGTAGTCATGGAAGAACGCGAGCATGGCCGCCGCGTCATCCTTGCCTTGGCTCAGGCGCACCCACTGGCGTAGCAGTGGCTGGCCGTGTTGATCAATGGCAAACAGGCTGCCCACTGGCACGGCCATTTCCCCTGGCTGGAGCTGGCTCTGGGGATTGTCGCGATAGAGCACTGCCAAGTGGCGGGAGTGCTCGTCATTGGCCGGTTGTGGCTGGAAATGCACACCGATCCGTTCGGGAACGATGTTCAGGCGTTGTTGAATGACCGGTTCGCGTCCCAGGATGCTCAGCAGCAGATGGCTGATCCGTGGGCCCATGCGCGCTGAACGTGGGGAGACAGTGCGCTGTACGCTGGTCAGGCGCAATGACACTGGCAGTTTGACCATCGGCGCATCGCAACCGCCTTCAGGCAACACGGTCCTGAATGACATGGTGGGGTGGGCGGTAAACGCGACGATATCGGTCAGCACCAGCAGCTTGTCACCGATTTCGTTGGCGAACAGTTGGGGCAGCTCCTGGCGTGCCTGCCAAGGGTGGGCGGGCAATGGCAGATAATCGCCTGCCTCAATACCCTGTGCTTGCAGGACTGCGGTCAGTTGCTGTGCCGCTTGCGGGAAGTGCTCGCTCCACCACTGCCAATAATCGGCGGTACCGGCCAACTTTTCGACATGGGCAAATTGGCGATGTAGCGCACACAGCAGCACCGGGAAGCGTGCTTCGAACTCTGGCGAATAGTCGATGACTTGCTCGGTATTCAGGCCCAGCTTGGTCTTGTAGTTGGGGTGCCATGGGTGACCCAATGTTCCCCACTGTTCAAGCACGGAAGTCGGGTTGATAACGCTCGGGCTGTTTTTGAGATGACTCAGCAGGTTGTCTTGGTGCTCCGGGCCCATGGACGCCTGCAGCTTGAGCGTCCATTGCTCATGGAAGGCCAGGCACAAGGTGTCGTTGATGAAGCTGTCGTCGATCTCAACGTTGAGGCGGTTGAGCACTTCCCGGTCGGCAGGCGAATCAAGGCTGGCGTTAAGCAACGTCAACAACTGTGAGGGGAACTGGATTTTCTGTTCGGGCTGGCCTTGGCGCAACAGGATGACTTCGCCGCGCAGGTCCCAGCTTGCCATGCGGCCAGGACGCAAATGTTCGAAACGCAGTCGGGCCTGGCAAGGCAGTGTCAGTGAGCAATGCCCATGTTCGTCATAAATGAGGGTGCTGGGGTCCAGCAGGCTTTCACGAAACAAAGCTTGGATCAGGCGTTGGAAGCTACGTTCGGCGGCGGGTGCCAGCGTTTTGATCAGGGCTTGGAGGCTGATGTGGCTGGCCTGAAATTGCGCGGTGGCAAGTGCTTCGCTCCAGCGTTTCAGTAACGCGTTTTCCGGCTTGCTGCTGTTTCCATGCATCAAATTGATTCCCTGATTCGTGAGCCTGAATGAAAAGCGAACGAATGATATCGAGAATCATTATTTGTGTGTGTTTTTGTTACATTAATTTTTGGCGATTATTGACAAAAAAACCGCGCTCCAAAGGCGCGGTTTCTTGTAGACGGCCCGGCTGCGTGGGCCGGGCGTCACCATGATTTCAGAGCTTCAGGAGCTTTTTGCCTGGCGTTGCAGTTCGAGAGTTTCGAGCTCGTTTTTATAATTATGGGCGTCGCTCTCGTTGTGAAACATGCCGACCAATACGTCTTGCTGATGGACATCCCAGATGTGAATCCCGTGGCCTACGGCTTCATGGGACATATGTTCATCGTCGCGTTCAGTTACTTTTACAGTCATCTGCTTGCTCCAATCTCTGGTTGATCTGCGGCAAGTCGTCGCAGGCCTCTGTTATATGATTTGTTAGCTTGCTAAGTAAACTGATTTTGCGCGCAATAATTCATTGCAGGAAGCGCAACAATGCTGGAGGCCGCGTAAACCGAGGCATTACGTCGCCATGGCAGAGGCTTTATGACAAAAGTTTCATGTTCCGGGCGGCCAGGTTGACCTCGGCACCGCCATCGCAGGCAAGCCAGCTCCCACCTTGAAATGCATTCCACTGTGGGAGCTGGCTTGCCTGCGAAGACGGCCTAACAGTCAACACAGTTGGACCGGGTACATATCCGTTATTTAGGTAACGGCCACTTAGGGTTCCGCTCTGACAGCGGCTCACTTTTGAAAAGCGCAAAAGTAAGCAAAACGCTCTTGCCCCACCACTCGGCACCTCGCTTAGGCTCGGTGTGCCCGAACGCAGGCTTGAATCCGTGGGCCGCCGCCACGCGCCATCCCTGGCGCGGGGCGGCTAACCCGGCGTCCTGCCGGGTTACCCACGAATTCAAGCCTGCGTTCGGCCAGCGTGGTTTAACGGGGCGCCTGAGATCAAGATCACAAGCAGAGCAAGATCAAGAGCGACTCGCTCCGCATCGTGGTTACCGTCTGCTGCTACAGCCCAAAAGTTGTGTAGATACCTATGCTGCGATAGCGATACTGGCCGCGCCTAAAATTGCAGGCAAAAAAAAGCCCCGCATTCAGCGAGGCTCTTTTCCGGTGCATCAGCAATCAGCTGCCTTTGACGGCCTTACCGTCAACGGTGCCATCCTGCAGCATGATGTTGTATTCCTTGCCATCGGTCTCAACCTGACGCAGGGCAACCAGGATGCCGCCCTGGTTCTTGGCAAACCACATCTGGGTGATGCGCTTGCTCTGCGACGGGTCGCGCACGCGCTCGACCTTGATCGCGTCGATCGAACCGACCTTGGTCTGGACCTTTTCCGAGCCGATCACGCGGAAATCGTAGGTATCGGTATCGGTACCCTCAACCACGCGGTAGCTCATGCTCTTTTTGCCCGCAGCCACATCACGCTGCAGGGCGAGTTGGTAGGTGGACTTGTCGAGCATGCCGCTTTCGAGAGTGACATTGACCGGGTCTTTGTTTTCAAAGCCGGTGACTTTCTTGGCGCTCTGGTCGAAGTCCAGGTTGATCTTCTTCGCCTTGCCCAGGCCGCCGCGTTCGAAGCTGTAGCTCTTGGGTTGCAGAGTGTCCTTGTCGAACAGGATCACACTGGTTTCGGTCAGGCTGGCAATCATCATCGAGGCCTTGAAATTCAAGGTCCAGGTACCGTCGCCATTCTTGGCCAGGCTGCGTTCAGCCGAACCGCTCATGGGCAGTTGTTTCCAGTCGGCGGTGTAGCTGACGGAGAAGGGGTGAAGGTCTGCCGCTTGTACGGCAGGCAAAGCGAACAGCGCAAAAGCGAAAAGCAGGGCGCGACGCATAAAATCTCCTAGGTTCGAATCAAGTGGCCGCTGGCCGCGAGTAACTGGCCGTCCAATAATGCACCCTGGTCGCCAAGAATCAACCGTCCTTCGGCAAACCAGCGAACAGCCAGCGGGTAAATCCTGTGTTCCTGGGTATGAACCCGTTGCGCAAGCGTCTGCGCCGAGTCGCCTGACTCTACCGGAACCACTGCCTGTACGACCAGAGGCCCGCCATCGAGTTCCTCGGTCACAAAGTGCACGCTGCAGCCATGCTCACTGTCGCCGGCGTCGAGGGCGCGTTGGTGGGTGTGCATGCCTTTGTACTTGGGCAGCAGGGAAGGGTGGATATTGAGCAGGCGCCCCTCGTAGTGCCGGACGAAATCTGCGCTGAGGATGCGCATGAAGCCGGCAAGGACCACAAGTTTGGGGTTGAAGGCGTCGATCAGTTCGATCAAGGCGCTGTCGAAGGCCTCGCGACCGTCGAACGCCTTGTGATCCAGGGCGCGGGTGTCGATACCCGCGTCACGGGCGCGTTGCAGACCGTAGGCGTCGCTGCGGTTGGAAATCACCGCAGCGATGCGCACCGGGCTGTCGTCGGTGCGCGTGCTGTCGATCAGGGCCTGCAAGTTACTGCCGGTGCCGGAAAGCAGCACCACGACATCACAGGTCTGGGGCATCAGTGAGCCTTGAGGTTCTTCAGTTCAACCTGGGCTGCGCCTTCGGCAGCAGTGGCGATCTGGCCAATGACCCATGGTTGCTCGCCGGCTTCACGCAGCACGTTCAGCGCGGTTTCAACGTGTTCCTGCGCAACGCAGATCACCATGCCCACGCCGCAGTTCAGCACGCGGTGCATTTCGGTTTCGTTGACGTTGCCTTTCTCTTGCAGCCAATCGAAGACTGCCGGGCGCTGCCAGCTGGCTACGTCGACAATCGCCTGGGCGCCTTTTGGCAGGACGCGCGGGATGTTGTCCAGCAGGCCGCCACCGGTGATGTGGGCCATGGCCTTGACGGCACCGGTGTCCTTGATCAGCTTGAGCAATGGCTTGACGTAGATGCGGGTCGGCGCCATCAGCAGGTCGGTCAGTGGCTTGCCGTCGAGCTGGATGTTCTCGATGTCGGCGCCGGACACTTCGATGATCTTGCGGATCAGCGAGTAACCGTTGGAGTGCGGGCCGGACGATGGCAAGGCGAGCAGGGCGTCACCAGCGGCTACTTTGGAGCCGTCGATGATCTCGGCTTTTTCCACCACACCCACGCAGAAGCCGGCCAGGTCGTAGTCTTCGCATTCGTACATGCCTGGCATTTCAGCGGTTTCACCGCCCACCAGGGAGCAACCCGACAGTTCGCAGCCAGCGCCGATGCCGGTCACAACCTGGGTAGCGGTCTCGACATTGAGCTTGCCGGTGGCGTAGTAGTCGAGGAAGAACAGCGGCTCGGCGCCGCACACCACCAGGTCGTTGACGCACATGGCGACCAGGTCGATGCCGATGCTGTCGTGTTTGTTCAGGTTCAGGGCCAGGCGCAGCTTGGTGCCCACGCCGTCGGTGCCGGACACCAGTACAGG
The DNA here is from genome assembly GCF_002591235.1 of Pseudomonas sp. FDAARGOS_380. NCBI lineage: Bacteria > Pseudomonadati > Pseudomonadota > Gammaproteobacteria > Pseudomonadales > Pseudomonadaceae > Pseudomonas > Pseudomonas sp. FDAARGOS_380. The sequence goes on from NZ_CP023969.1 coordinate 3,814,983, forward strand.
CTGCTTGTAGCCGGCCGGGATTTCGCAGAGGGCGCCAAAACCGCCCAGGCCACCCATGACTTCAGGGCGCGCAGTGCGCTTGGCGACGCTCTTGATGCGTTCGACCAATGCTTCACCGGCGTCGATGTCTACACCGGCGTCCTTGTAGCTCAGGGAGGGTTGCTTGCTCATGATCCAGGCCTTTAGGGGGGATTTCTGGGTAACGACCGGGCGGGCGGGGGCTTTTGGAAAGGGCCCTGCCGTTGACGGTCTGCGAAGGCGCGCGATTTTATCAGGCTTGAGGGGCAGCGGCCATCCTCGGGCCGACGGGCAGGGCATATGAGCTCAAAAAAATGCAAATCGGGCCGGTAATCGTGCGTATTAAGGTATAGCCTTGAGCTCGCTAGCGTTATGACAGTATGAAAACTTACCGGGACCCTGTGAATGTTTTACCGGTCGCTGTGTCACAGCCTTGCCAAACCGAGATCACGCGGTCTGTTCCAACCGCTAAATTTGTCGTTCGGGAATCTTCCATGCGTCTGTGTAAATTCTTCTTTGTGGGCTGTTTGTCGTTGGTCAGCCTGGCGAGTCATGCCGAAACCCTCAATGGCCTCTATCAAGTGCTCGAACCGGTCAGCAGCCAGTCGCCCCAAGAGCGCGACCAGGCCACACAGCGTGCCGTGCAGACCCTGGTGATCCGCCTGACCGGCGACGCCAAGGCCGCCGATGGCCCGGGCCTGGCGGCTATCCGCAAAGACCCGCAACAAATCATCAGCCAGTACGGCTACGACGCCGGCCCGCCGGAAAGCTTGCAAGTGGACTTCGACCCGGTCAGCACCGACCGCGCCTTGCGTGATGCGGGCCTGTCGATCTGGGGCAGCAACCGGCCGTCGATCCTGGGTTGGTGGTTGAACGATTCAACCGAAGGCAGCAGCCTGGTCGGCGATGGACAGGCCGTTGCCCAGGCCCTGCGCCGGGCCGCGCAACACCGGGGTCTGCCGCTGCGCTTGCCGCTGGGAGACCTGGATGAACAGGTAGTCGCCACCGCGCCGAATCTTGAAAGCCCAGACGCCACGCCTTTGCGTGCAGCGTCCGAGCGCTACGGTGCCGATGCGTTGCTGGCGGTGCATGCGCGTCAGGAAGGCAGTCAATGGCAGGCCAAATGGCGCCTGTGGCTGGGCGACAAGGCTGAGGAGGGCACCGCCCAAGGCGCTGACACTGCCGCGCTCGCCGATGCGGTATTGCTGGCGGTCAGCCAAAAGCTGGCGCCACGCTTTGCGGTCAAGCCGGGCGTGAGCACTGAGCAACTGCTTGAAGTACAAGGCATGAACCTGGAGCGCTACGCTGCCCTGGGCCGCTTGCTGGAGCCCTTTGGCGGCCAGCCGCAGTTAGTGGATGGCAACCGGATCGTGTATCGCGTCAATGGCAGCGCTGAACAACTGCGCACCCAATTGAGCTTGGCCAAGCTGCAGGAAATTCCTGCTGGCGAAGCCCCGGCCCAGCCAGTCGTGGTCGATGGCACGCAACCGGCTGCTGCACCTGAGCCTCAGGCGCAACTGCGTTTTCGTTGGTAAACGGTGTTCCTCCTTCTATATAGAAGAAGGGCGTAGATAACAGATGGAGTGGTATATGGCGGATACGCGTCGTTGGGTGTGGCTTGGCGGGATTGTCCTGCTGTGCGTTTTTGTGTTCTTGCTGCATTCGATCCTGACGCCGTTCCTGGTGGCGCTACTGCTCGCCTACCTGTTCGATCCGGTGGTGGATCGCCTGGAAAAAGTCGGCATGTCGCGCACCTGGGGCGTGATCACGGTGTTTGCGCTGTTCACGTTGATCATCACGGCGCTGGTGTTGATATTGGTGCCGATGTTGGCCAAGCAGCTGTTTCGCCTTTATGAACTGGCGCCGCAGATGCTCGACTGGTTGCAGCACACGGCAATGCCGTGGGCCCAGTCCAAGTTCGGGCTGGCAGATGGCTTCTGGAAGTTCGACAAGGTCAAGGCGGCCATCAGCGAACATATGGACAAGACCACCGACATTGTTACGGTGGTGCTCAGCCAAGCGACCGCTTCCAGCCTGGCGCTGATCGGCTGGTTGACCAACCTGGTGCTGATCCCGGTGGTGGCGTTCTACCTGCTGCGAGACTGGGACATCATGATGGCCAAGATCCGCAGCCTGCTGCCCCGTGATCGTGAAGAACGCGTGGTTTCCCTGGCGGCGGAGTGTCATGAGGTGCTGGGTGCGTTCGTGCGCGGGCAGTTGCTGGTGATGCTGGCCCTGGGCGTGATTTACGCTGCCGGTCTGATGGCGATCGGCCTGGAGCTGGGGCTGTTGATCGGCTTGATTGCGGGCCTCGCGGCCATCGTGCCCTACATGGGCTTTGTGATCGGCATCGGTGCGGCGCTGGTGGCCGGGCTGTTCCAGTTCGGCGGCGACCTGTACCCGATGCTGGGGATTGTCGCAGTGTTCATGGTGGGCCAGGCCTTGGAAGGCATGGTGCTGACGCCACTGCTGGTGGGCGATCGAATCGGCCTGCACCCGGTGGCAGTAATCTTTGCGATCCTGGCGGGTGGCGAGCTGTTCGGCTTTACCGGCATCCTGTTGGCGCTGCCGGTGGCGGCGGTGATCATGGTGCTGGTGCGCCATGTGCACGACCTGTACAAGGATTCGGACGTTTACACAGGGGTGGATGAGCCCGAGTTGTAATCGCAATGTCACAAACCCGGCCTTGGCCGGGTTTGTTATTTCTGGCGCCGGGTGCGTCAAACAATTTGCGTAAACCTGCGAGTTAACGCAAACCTTTGATTTTGCTTGTGGTCTGCTGCATTGTGCGCCCGGCGTCACGGGTATAAACTTTGCAAACTTTACACAGAGGCCACTAACGGTTCGATGGGAGCCGTTCAGTCAGCATGAAACCGATTCAGCTGCCCCTAGGTGTGCGTCTGCGTGATGACGCTACCTTTATCAACTACTACCCAGGCGCCAATGCCGCTGCACTCGGCTATGTCGAGCGGCTCTGCGAAGCCGACGCCGGGTGGACTGAAAGCCTGATCTATCTGTGGGGCAAGCATGGCGTGGGGCGCACCCACCTGCTGCAGGCCGCGTGCCTGCGGTTCGAACAGATGGGCGAACCGGCGGTGTACCTGCCCCTGGCAGAGTTGATGGACCGCGGCATCGGCATCTTCGATAACCTTGAGCAATACGAACTGGTGTGTCTCGACGACTTGCAGGCAGTGGCCGGCAAGGCGGAGTGGGAAGAGGCGTTGTTTCATCTGTTCAACCGCCTGCGTGACAGCGGCCGACGCCTGCTGATTGCGGCCTCTACCTCGCCTCGCGAGCTGCCGGTGAAGCTGGCCGACCTCAAGTCGCGCCTGACCTTGGCGCTGATCTTCCAGATGCGCCCGTTGTCCGACGAGGACAAGCTGCGTGCGCTGCAACTGCGTGCTTCCCGCCGTGGCCTGCACCTGACCGACGAAGTCGGGCACTTTATTCTTACCCGTGGTACCCGCAGCATGAGTGCGCTGTTCGATTTGCTTGAACAGCTCGACCAGGCTTCTTTGCAGGCGCAAAGAAAATTGACGATCCCTTTTCTGAAAGAGACCTTGGGTTGGTAAGGCCTTGATTTTCCATATGTCGGCATTTTCAAGGCGTCAGAAAACCTGCGTTTGAGCCTTAAGGGCTACGCAACTGAAGCAAAAAATGGAATCACGGCTTAGATGTCATGGTCGAAACGGGAAGTCACATAGATCACGATTGAATTTGCAAATCGATGTGATAGAGGGCATAGTCTCGGCTTCTTTACACATCAGCCACGGTCGTGCCCATGCTAAATCGCTTCGCACCCCTCGTGCCTCTCGCACTCGTTACCCTGTTGTTTGGTTGCGCCTCCCACCCTCAGCAGGTGGCAGAACAGCAAAAATCACAGGTTCAAAATCAGGCAAAGTTCGTTGCTGCACAGTCTGCTTCTGTTTATGAAGAAGAGGTGGCAACCGAAAAAGAACTCGCCGAGTTCTCCGACAGCAAGCCTTACCAGCTGCCACTTCTGGCCGACAGCATCCTTGAGCGCGGCATGTCCTTGATCGGTACCCGTTACCGTTTTGGCGGCACCTCGGAAGCCGGTTTTGATTGCAGCGGGTTCATTGGCTATCTGTTTCGTGAAGAAGCCGGTATGAACCTGCCGCGCTCCACGCGCGAGATGATCAACGTGAATGCACCGTTGGTCGCACGAAACAACCTCAAGCCCGGTGATCTGCTTTTCTTTAGTACCAGTGGCCGCGGTCGTGTCAGCCACGCCGGTATCTACCTGGGCGATAACCAGTTTATTCACTCCAGCAGCCGCCGCAGTGGTGGTGTTCGGGTCGATAACCTGGGTGACAGTTACTGGAGCAAAACCTTCATCGAAGCCAAGCGCGCACTCGCCATGGCCCCGACGACGGTTACCGCTAGTAAGTAAAGTTAAAGTGATACTTGAAGTTTGACGTGTAAGCGCTAGAATCCCTGGACATTGTTGTCATCCGTTCGCGCGAGCTTTGCTTGCGCGTTCTGGTTTTCAACGTTCGGCAGCGAAAGCCGCATCCAGACCAGGATTGTTCTGCACATGTCGACCTCGGCCCGCCTGATGCTTATTGTTTGCGCCGCGCTGCTCAGCGCCTGCGCCAGTCGCACACCGCCGCCCGCGCCCGTCGCGGTCAAGCCTAAGCCGGTGTTCAACTATGCCACCCAGAATTTCTCGCCGGCTGCCGAAGACGTGCTCTTTCGTGCGCTAGGCCTGGTCGGCACGCCTTATCGCTGGGGTGGCAACACACCGGACTCGGGTTTTGATTGCAGCGGCCTGATCGGCTTTGTATTCCGCGACGCTGCCGGCATCTCATTGCCGCGCACCACCCGTGAATTGATCGTGATGCGTGCCCAGGACGTCAGCGAACAAAACCTGCAAACCGGCGACTTGCTGTTCTTCGCCACCGGTGGTGGTTCGCGGGTCAGCCATGCGGGCATTTATGTGGGGGAGGGGCGCTTCGTACACGCGCCGCAAACCGGCGGTACGGTGAAGCTGGATACGCTATCCAAAGCGTATTGGCAGAATGCCTACCTGAGTGCCAAACGGGTACTGCCGGGGAACCTGGCGCGTAATCCCTGAATCAGTAAAACTCCAAAATGTGGGAGCGGGCTTGCCCGCGAATGCAGTGTGTCAATCAACGGATTATTTGGCTGGGCCACCGTAATCGCGGGCAAGCCCGCTCCCACATTGGTGTGTGGCGATTTACTTAACAGCCGACACCCGCCAAACCTTATTGCCCACATCATCGGCCACCAGCAAATCCCCCTGCTGATCAATCACCACGCCAACCGGCCGGCCCATGGCTTTCTCATCGCTATCAAGAAACCCCGTCAGCACATCCACCGGTTGCCCTTTCGGCTGGCCCCCTTCGAACGGCACGAAAATCACCTTGTAGCCACTGTGCGGTTTGCGGTTCCAGGAACCATGCTGGCCGATAAATGCCCCGTTTACGAAGGGGGCGGGGAGTTTGCTGCCCTCGGCGAAGGTCAGCCCCAGCGACGCAGTATGAGGGCCTACCGCGTAGTCGGGAGCGATGGCCTTGGCGACCATGTCCAGGTTCTGCGGGGTGACACGTACGTCCACATGCTGGCCGTAATAGCTGAACGGCCAGCCGTAGAAACCGCCATCCTTGACCGAGGTGATGTAATCCGGCACCAGGTCACTGCCAATCTCATCGCGCTCGTTGACCGCCGTCCACAGCTTGCCGCTCTGCGGCTCCCATGCCATACCGTTGGGGTTGCGCAGGCCAGAAGCAAAAATCCGGTGCTGGCCGCTGGCGCGGTCGACTTCCCAAATGGCGGCGCGACCCTGTTCGGCTTCCAGGCCGTTTTCGCCGACGTTGCTGTTGGAGCCGACGCTCACGTACAGCTTGCTGCCGTCCTGGCTGGCCACTACGTTTTTGGTCCAGTGGTGGTTCAAAGGGCCACCGGGTAAATCCACCACCTTGGTGCCGGGGGAGGTGATCGCGGTTTCACCCGGCTGATAGGCGAAGCGCAGCAACTTATCCGAATCGGCCACATACAGGTTGTTACCCACCAGGGTCATGCCAAACGGCGAATTGAGGTTTTCCAGGAACACCGTGCGAGTTTCTGCCACGCCATCATGGTCGGCATCGCGCAGCAAGGTAATGCGGTTCGGGCTCGGCACGCCGGCGCCAGCGCGGTCCATGACTTTTTCCATCACCCAGCCGCGTAGGCCTTTGGTATCGTCCGGCTTGGGCGGTGCATTGGTCTCGGCCACCAGTACATCGCCGTTGGGCAATACGTAGAGCCAGCGCGGGTGATCCAGGCCTTCGGCAAACGCGGCCACCTGGGTGCCGGCGGCGGCGACGGGCTTGGCGCCTTCGGGCCAGCCGATGGCCGGGGCGATATTGACGGTGGGGATCAGCGTCTTGTTCGGCTCCGGCAGCCGGGGCGAGGGCCCGGTGCCGTCGGCGACCTGCAGGGTCGAGCTTTCGCCGCACGCAGCGAGGCTACCGGCGAACATGATCAGTAGGGCGAGTCGGGTTTTAGGCATGGTTTTCTCCTTGATACCTGTAGGGGTAGAGAAGCACGAACGGCGGATGGTTCAAGTACAAGGCCAGCTTTAATTGACGCTCCCCCCCCAACCCACTAACCTTCGCGGCTTGTTCCAGGTGCTCTGTGGCGTACGCGTCGACGGAGTGAAACAGGGAAGCCGGTGAGTGAGCGCACTTGTACACAGTGCTGCCGCGATTCCGGCGCTGCCCCCGCAACGGTAAATGAGTCAAGACGGTGCTGTTTGCCACTGTATCGCACGCGATATGGGAAGGCGCACCCTCGGCTGCTAGCTATCAAAAGCGCCACTCATGAGCCCGGAGACCGGCCTGGATCATCCAACAGCATCACGGTGGGCGATGCTTGGCTGTCTGTTTTTCTTTTTCCTGCCCGCCGTTTTTGTCCAGCCCCAACGGAGAGCTGCCATGACTGATTCCCCCGACCGCGACGAACGCCACCTGGCGCGCATGCTGCGCAAAAAAGCCGTGATTGACGAGCGCATCGCCAATTCCCCCAACGAGTGCGGCCTGCTGCTGGTGCTGACCGGCAACGGCAAAGGCAAGAGCAGTTCGGCGTTCGGCATGCTTGCCCGGGCCATGGGCCATGGCATGCAATGCGGTGTGGTGCAGTTCATCAAGGGGCGTAACAGCACCGGCGAAGAATTGTTCTTCCGCCGCTTCCCCGAGCAGGTGCGCTTTCATGTGATGGGCGAAGGCTTCACCTGGGAAACCCAGGACCGCCAGCGCGATATCGCCGCCGCCGAAGCGGCTTGGGCGGTATCTCGGGCCATGTTGAATGACCCCTCCATCGGCTTGGTGGTGCTGGACGAACTGAACATCGCCCTCAAGCACGGTTACCTTGACCTGGACCAGGTACTCAGCGACCTGCAAGCCCGCCCGCCCATGCAGCATGTGGTGGTCACTGGCCGTGGCGCCAAGCCTGAGCTGATCGAAATGGGCGACACCGTCACCGAAATGGGCATGCTCAAGCACGCGTTCCAGGCCGGTATCAAGGCACAGAAAGGCGTCGAACTTTGAATCAGCCCCGTCATTGCCCGGCCGTATTGATCGCCGCTCCGGCGTCCGGCCAGGGCAAAACCACCGTCACCGCCGCGCTCGCCCGTTTGCACCGCAACCTGGGGCGCAAGGTGCGCGTGTTCAAATGCGGGCCGGACTTTCTCGACCCGATGATCCACGAACGTGCCAGTGGCGCGCCGGTGTACCAGTTGGACATGTGGATGGTGGGCGAGCAGGAAAGTCGCCGTCTGCTCTGGGAAGCGGCGGGGGAGGCTGACCTGATCCTCATCGAAGGCGTGATGGGCCTGTTCGACGGCACGCCCTCCAGCGCTGATCTGGCGCGGCACTTCGGTGTACCGGTGCTGGGCGTGATCGATGGCACCGCCATGGCCCAGACGTTCGGCGCTTTGGCCCTGGGGCTGGCGCGCTATCAACCCGACCTGCCGTTCGCCGGCGTGCTGGCCAACCGCGTCGGCACGTTGCGCCATGCGCAATTGCTCGAAGGCAGCCTCACCGAGGGCTTGCGTTGGTATGGCGCGTTGTCCCGCGAGACCGGCATCGAACTGCCCAGCCGTCATCTGGGCCTGGTGCAAGCCAGCGAACTGAACGACCTTGATGTACGCCTGGACGCCGCCGCCCAGGCGTTGGGCAGCAGTTGCGAAGTGGCCCTGCCGCCGCCGGTGACCTTTGCCGCGCCCGAGGTGATCGAAGCCGAACCTTTGCTGGCCGGTGTGCGTATTGCCGTGGCCCGTGACGAAGCCTTTGCCTTTACCTACGGCGCCAGCCTGGATCTGTTGCGGGCAATGGGCGCCGAGCTGAAGTTCTTCTCACCGATCCATGATCGCCAACTGCCTGAGGCTGACAGCCTCTATCTGCCCGGCGGGTATCCAGAACTGCACCACCGGGCATTGTCGGCCAATACCGCGATGCTAGGCGCCATTCGTGCTCATCACAGCGCTGGCAAACCGCTGCTCGCCGAATGCGGTGGCATGCTCTATCTGCTCGACTCCTTGACCGATGTGGAGGGTACACGCGCCGAACTGGTTGGCTTGTTGCAAGGCGATGCAGTGATGCAGAAGAAACTCGCGGCCCTGGCGCTGCAAAGCGTTGAGCTGCCGGAGGGGACCTTGCGTGGGCATACCTATCATCATTCGCTGACCAGCACCGAATGGGCGCCGATTGCCCGTGGCCTGAGCCCTAACGGCGGGCGCGGGGCTGAAGCGGTCTATCGCCAAGGTCGATTGACCGCCTCCTACGTACACTTTTATTTTCCGTCGAATCCTGGCGCGGTGGCCGCGTTGTTTGCGCCCGCTCCCACAGGGGAATGCATTTCAAATGTGGGAGCGGGCTTGCTCGCGAAGAGGCCATGACTGACAACGCATTCCCCCAAGCCGACCGCGAAGCCGTCTACCGCGCCATCGCCGAACGCCGCGACATGCGCCACTTCAGCGGCGGCAGTGTCGCGCCTGAACTGCTGCAACGCCTGCTCCACGCCGCGCACCAGGCGCCCAGCGTCGGCCTGATGCAGCCGTGGCGTTTTATCCGCATCAGCGACCGCCCGTTGCGCAGCCAGATTCAACAGTTGGTGGAAGAAGAGCGCGTGCGCACTGCCGAAGCGTTGGGCGAGCGCTCCGATGCGTTCATGAAGCTCAAGGTCGAAGGCATCAACGACTGCGCCGAGGTATTGGTCGCCGCTTTGATGGACGACCGCGAGCGCCACATCTTCGGGCGCCGCACCTTGCCGGAAATGGACATGGCCTCGCTCTCTTGCGCGATCCAGAACCTGTGGCTGGCGGCGCGCGTGGAAGGGTTGGGCATGGGCTGGGTTTCGCTGTTCGACCCCCAGGCCCTGGCCGAGCTGCTGGGCTTGCCGCCCGGCGCAAAACCGCTGGCAGTGTTGTGCCTGGGGCCAGTGGCCGAGTTTTACCCGGCACCGATGTTGCAGCTAGAAGGCTGGGCCGAGCCGCGACCGCTAAGTGACATGCTGTATGAAAACACCTGGGGAGTGAGTCAATGAGTGTGGCCTTGCTGTGTGTGGCTGCGGTGGCGCTGGATGCGCTGCTGGGTGAGCCCAGGCGCTGGCATCCGCTGGTGGCGTTTGGCAATTTCGCCGGGCGCATCGAGCAACGTTTCAATAGCGGTGGGCGTGGCTGGCGCAGCCATGGCGTGACCGCGTGGTTTATCGCCGTGGTGCCGCTGACCCTGCTGGCCACCGCGTTGTCGTGGGCGCCCTATATTGGCTGGCTGCTGGAGATTATGGCGTTGTACTGCGCCCTGGGCATGCGCAGCCTGGGTGAGCACGTCACCCCAGTGACGCACGCCCTGCGCCGTGATGACCTGGATGAAGCGCGCACGCGTGTGAGTTACCTGGTCAGCCGCCAGACCAGCGAACTGGACCACACTGAAGTCGCCCGCGCGGCCACCGAATCGGTGCTGGAGAACGGCAGCGATGCGGTATTCGCTGCGTTGTTCTGGTTCGTGGTGGCCGGTGTGCCAGGCGTGGTCCTCTATCGCCTCAGCAACACCCTGGACGCCATGTGGGGCTATCGCAATGAGCGCTTTGAGCGTTTCGGCTGGGCAGCCGCCAGAATCGATGATGTGCTCAACTATATTCCTGCGCGTTTGGTGGCCTTAACCTACGCGCTATTGGGTAAAACCCGCCTGGCGCTCAAATGCTGGCGCACCCAGGGCCCGACCTGGGACAGCCCCAACGCCGGCCCGGTGATGGCGGCAGGGGCCGGCGCCTTGGGTGTGGAACTCGGCGGCGCGGCGATTTATCACGGCGAGGTGCATCAGCGCCCGCCATTGGGCGAAGGCCCGCCGGCCGACGCCGACTCCATTGATCGCGGCTGGCAACTGGTGCAGCGCGGCGTATGGTTGTGGCTGCTGGTCCTGTGCGTGGGGGCGCAAATCTATGCTTGAACATGGTGGTCGGCTGCGTAAGGCCGCGATTGAGTACGGCATTGCCGAAGCGGATTGGCTCGACCTGTCCAGCGGCCTGGCGCCCTGGCCGTGGCCGATTCCCGAGATTCCCTTGCGTGCCTGGGCGCGTTTGCCGGAAACCGATGACGGTTTGGAAAAGGCTGCCAGCGAGTATTACGGCGCCGGCCCGTTGCTGCCGGTGCCGGGCTCCCAGGCAGCGATCCAACTGCTGCCGCGCCTGCGTCGTTCCGGCAAGGTCGGCGTGCTGTCGCCCTGTTACGCCGAGCACGCCGAAGCCTGGCGCCGCGCCGGTTATGTGGTGCGTGAAGTGCAGGAGCAGGAAGTCGACTTCTTTCTCGACAGCCTCGACGTGCTGGTAGTGGTCAACCCCAACAACCCCACGGGATTGAGCTTGAGCCCACAGCGCCTGCTGGACTGGCATGCGCGGCTGGCCCAACGCGGTGGCTGGCTGGTGGTGGACGAGGCGTTCATTGACGTAACCCCGGACTTGAGCCTGGCCAGGCATGCCGACCAGGTCGGCTTGATCGTGCTGCGCTCATTCGGCAAGTTTTTCGGCCTGGCCGGTGTGCGCCTGGGCTTCGTGCTGGCCGAGCGCAAGTTGCTCAAGCTGTTGGCCGAACAAGTCGGGCCCTGGGCCGTCAGCGGGCCGACGCGGGTGCTGGGCCAAGTGTGCCTGCGCGATACCGCCGGGCATGCGCGCCAGCGCAGTCGTTGCATCGAAGCCGGCCAGCGTCTGTTCGAGTTGCTTGAGCGCCGCGGCCTTCAACCCCACGGCGGCTGCGCATTGTTCCAGTGGTTGATTACCCCCCACGCTGAACGGCTGTACGAATTCATGGCCCAGCGCGGCATCCTGCTGCGCCTGTTTGTGCACAACAGCAGCGTGCGCTTCGGCCTGCCCGACACCGACGCCGACTGGCTGCGCCTTGACGAAGCCCTGGCCGCCTACAAGGACGCCACATGAGCACGTTGATGGTGCAGGGCACCACCTCCGACGCCGGTAAAAGCACCCTGGTGACTGCGCTGTGTCGCTGGCTGGTACGCCAGGGCGTCGCGGTGGCACCGTTCAAGCCGCAGAACATGGCGCTCAACAGCGCAGTGACCGCCGAAGGCGGCGAGATCGGCCGCGCCCAGGCGGTGCAGGCCCAGGCTGCCAACCTGGCGCCCCACACCGACATGAACCCGGTGTTGCTCAAACCCAACAGCGACACCGGTTCCCAGGTGATCATCCATGGCCGTGCCGTTACCAGCATGAATGCCGTGGCGTACCACGACTACAAAGCCATTGCGATGCAAGCCGTGCTGGCTTCCCACGCGCGTTTGAGCCAGGCCTACCCGGTGGTGATGGTCGAAGGCGCGGGCTCACCGGCCGAGATCAACCTGCGCGCCAATGACATCGCCAACATGGGCTTCGCCGAGGCGGTGGACTGCCCGGTGCTGTTGATCGCAGACATCAATCGCGGCGGCGTGTTCGCCCATCTGGTCGGCACCCTGGAACTGCTGTCACCCAGTGAGCAGGCGCGGGTCAAGGGCTTCATCATCAACCGTTTTCGCGGTGATATCGCGTTGCTGCAACCCGGGCTGGATTGGCTCGAAGCGCGCACCGGCAAACCGGTGATCGGCGTGCTGCCCTACGTGATGGACCTGCACCTGGAGGCGGAAGACGGCATCGACCAACGCCAGATCGACAAGGCCGCCCAAGTGCTCAAGGTAGTGGTGCCGGTGCTGCCGCGCATCAGCAACCATACCGACTTCGACCCGCTGCGCTTGCATCCCCAGGTGGATTTGCAGTTCGTCGGGCCAGGCCAGTCGATACCGGCTGCTGACCTGATCATCCTGCCGGGCTCGAAAAGCGTGCGCAGTGACCTGGCCTACCTGCGTGCCAACGGCTGGGACACCGCCGTGGCGCGGCACCTGCGTTATGGCGGCAAGGTGCTGGGGATCTGCGGCGGCTTGCAGATGCTCGGCGAGCAAGTCCATGACCCGTTGGGCCTGGAAGGGCTTGCGGGCTCCAGCGACGGCCTCGGGTTACTGGCGTTCAGCACCACCCTGGAACAAGAGAAGCAGTTGCGCAACGTGCGTGGGCGCCTTGTGTTGGAAGATGCCGACGTCAGCGGTTACGAGATCCATGCGGGGGTAACCTGCGGCGCTGCCTTGGCAAGCGCTGCCGTGCTGCTGGACGATGGCCGCAGCGATGGCGCGCAGAGCCCCGATGGGCAAATTCTAGGCACCTACCTGCACGGCTTATTCGAAACCCCGGCAGCGTGCAGCGCGTTGCTGCGTTGGGCCGGGTTGCAGGACGTGCAAGAGGTGGATTATCACGGCCTGCGCGAGCGCGATATCGAGCGCTTGGCGGACTTGGTGGAGCACCACCTGGACACCGAGTTGTTGCGCAAGCTATGTGGAATCTGAAGGTGTTCACACGACCCAATTGTGGCAGCTGGCACGCCTACGATAGCCATAGCTATCTACACACCTCTGCAGCGCTCAACGGTAACCACGATGCGAAGCGAGCCGCTCTTGATCTTGATCTGCTTTTGATCTCAGGCGCCCCGTTAAACCACGCTGGCCGGAATTCGACAGGGATTTGGGGGGTAAACCGGCAGGGATGCCGGTTTAGCCGCCCCGCGCCATGGATGGCGCGTGGCGGCGGCCCCCCAAATCACTGGCGGATTACGGGCACACCGAGCCTAGGCGAGGTGCCGAGTGGTGCGGCAAGAGCGTTTTGCTTACTTTTGCGCTTTTCAAAAGTGAGCCGCCGTCAGGGCGGAACCCTAGGTAGCCGTTACCTACATAACGGATATGCACGCGGTCTAATCCAACATCCCGGTCGGCTGTCAGGCCGGCGCGGGAGCACGCTGGCTCGCGAATGCGGTGGGCCAGCCATAGATGCATTCACTGACACACCCTATTGGCGAGCAAACCCACTCCCACACTGTTCGTCAGAGACCTTTGCATGTATCAATTGATCCTCGGCGGCGCCCGTTCGGGCAAGAGCCGCCTGGCCGAAAAGCTTGCCGCACAGAGCGGGCTTGCCGTCATTTACATCGCCACCAGCCAACCCCTCGACGGTGAGATGAACGAGCGCGTCGCACTGCACCGCCAGCGCCGCCCCGACCATTGGGGCCTGGTTGAAGAACCCATCGACCTCGCGCGCGTACTGCGCGAAAACGCCGCCACTGATCGCTGCCTGCTGGTGGATTGCCTGACCTTGTGGCTCACCAATCTTCTGATGCTCGAAGACCCGGCCCGCCTTGCATCCGAGCGCGATCACCTGCTGCAAACCCTGGCCTCGCTGCCGGGGGAAATCATTTTTGTCAGCAACGAAACCGGCCTGGGTGTCGTGCCGCTGGGCGAATTGACTCGCCGTTATGTGGATGAAGCCGGTTGGCTGCATCAAGCCTTGGCCGAGCACTGTCAGCGCGTTGTACTGACGGTTGCCGGCCTGCCCCTGACTTTGAAAGGTACTGCGTTATGACCGATTCCTGGTGGCTCAACCCCTGCAAGACCATTGATGCCACGGCCCACGAACAGGCGCTGGCGCGTCAGCAGCAGTTGACCAAACCCGCTGGCTCCCTCGGCCAGTTGGAAGCGCTGGCGGTGCAGCTGGCAGGTTTGCAGGGCCAGGCCAAACCCTCGGTAGATCACCTGTGGATCGCGATTTTTGCCGGCGATCACGGTGTGGTCGCTGAAGGTGTGTCGGCGTTTCCCCAGGCGGTCACTGGCCAGATGCTGCAAAACTTCGTCACCGGTGGTGCGGCAATCAGCGTGCTGGCGCGGCAACTGCAAGCGCAATTGGAAGTGGTCGACCTCGGCACCGTCACGCCGTCCTTGGATTTGCCCGGCGTTCGTCACCTGAATATCGGCGCGGGCACGGCCAATTTCGTCCATGGCCCGGCGATGACCCAAGCCCAAGGGCAGTTGGCCTTTCAAGCTGGACGAGACAGCGCACGCCGCGCCCTGGAAAGCGGCACGCAGCTCTTTATCGGCGGTGAGATGGGCATCGGCAACACCACTGCCGCCAGCGCCCTGGCCTGCGCATTGCTGGATTGCCAGGTCACTGACCTCACAGGCCCAGGCACCGGTTTGAATGCTGCAGGGGTCAGCCACAAGGCCGCGGTCATTGAGCGCGCCTTGTCGTTGCATGCCGGCCAGCGCGGTGATGCATTGCAAACCCTGTTCAATCTCGGCGGGTTTGAAATAGCCGCGCTGGTCGGTGCTTACCTGGCCTGCGCCCAGGAAGGCATCGTGGTGCTGGTGGATGGGTTCATCTGCAGCGTGGCCGCGCTGGTAGCGGTGCGCTTGAACCCGGCGTGCCGCGAATGGCTGGTGTTCGGCCATCGGGGCGCAGAGCCAGGCCATCGCCATGTGCTGCACAGCCTCGAGGCGCAGCCGTTGCTGGAACTGGGCCTGCGCCTGGGCGAAGGCAGCGGCGCCGCGTTGGCGGTGCCCTTGTTGCGCCTGGCGTGTGCGCTGCACGGGCAGATGGCAACCTTCGCCGAAGCCGCCGTGGCGGACCGCCCCGCATGACCTTGCGCCTGGACCTGCTGCGCCACGGCGAAACCGAACTGGGCGGTGGCCTGCGTGGCAGCCTGGACGATGCGCTGACCGCCAAGGGCTGGCAGCAGATGCGCGACGCAGTGGTGGGGCAGGGGCCGTGGGATCGGCTGATCAGCTCACCACTGCAACGCTGCGCTCTGTTCGCCCGGGAATTGGGGGCACAGCTCGATGTGCCGGTGAGTCTGGAGGCTGATTTGCAAGAGCTGCACTTCGGCGCCTGGGAAGGGCAGAGTGCGGCCGCGTTGATGGACACCGATGCCCAAGGGCTGGGCTTGTTCTGGGCCAACCCCTATGAATTCACGCCGCCGCAAGGCGAGCCGGTCATTCGGTTTTCAGAGCGGGTGCTTGGCGCTGTCACGCGGCTGCATCAGGCCTATGCTGGCCAACGCGTGCTGTTGATCAGTCATGGCGGTGTAATGCGCCTGCTGCTAGCCCAGGCGCGAGGGTTGCCCCGTGAGCAACTGCTGAATGTCGAAGTGGGTCACGGTGCCCTGTTCGGCCTGCAGGTAGAGGCCGATGGCGTGCTGAAGGAAGGGCGCTGATGATGCTGCCGTTCTGGATCGCCCTGCAATTTCTCAGCAGCCTGCCCATTCGCTTGCCGGGCATGCCGCAGCCTCAAGAACTGGGCCGTTCGTTGTTGTTTTATCCGCTGGTTGGGTTGCTGTTCGGCGTGCTGTTATGGGCCCTCAACCAGGTGTTGCAGGGCGCCCCGTTGCTATTGCACGCCGCGTTGCTGCTCACGGCCTGGGTGTTGCTCAGCGGTGGCTTGCACCTGGACGGCCTGGCTGACAGCGCCGACGCCTGGCTGGGTGGCTTTGGCGACCGCGAGCGCACCCTCAGCATCATGAAAGACCCGCGCAGCGGCCCGATTGCGGTGGTCACCCTGGGCTTGGTGCTGCTGCTAAAGTTCAGCGCCTTGGTGGCGTTGATCGAACAACACAATGGCGCCGCCTTGATCTTGGCGCCCCTGATCGGACGCGCCTCGATGCTGGCGCTGTTTCTCACCACGCGCTATGTGCGGGCGGGCGGATTGGGCCAGGCACTGTCAGACCATCTGCCGCGAATTGTCGGCCAACAGGTGCTGATCCTCAGCGGGTTGGCCTGTATCCTGATCGGCGGCTTCAACGGCGGCATCGCGGTGTTGCTGGCGGCATTGTGTTTCGTGTGGCTGCGCCAGTTGATGGTCAAGCGTCTGGGCGGCACCACGGGCGACACCGCTGGTGCACTGCTGGAGCTGCTTGAAGTCGCGGTGTTGGTCGGGCTGGCGTTGTAACGCTTTCTTGCAATTGGTTAACTCCGGGTATATACACGCTCTATGCTTGCCTCCCAATGTTTATGCACCAACCTGCGACGTGCCGCCCGTGGCGTCAGCAGGTATTACGACGGCGCCCTCGATGGCTTCGGGATCAACGTTGCCCAGTATTCTCTCTTGTGCAACCTGCAGCGTCTCGACCAGCCGAGCATTTCCAGCCTGGCGGACGCCATGGGCCTGGATCGCAGCACCCTGGGGCGCAACCTGCGCGTCCTGGAAGGTGAGGGGCTGGTGCAGTTGGTGGAGGGTGACGATTTGCGCAACCGCCTGGTGGTGCTGACTGACGCCGGCCATGAACGGCTAGCCGCTGCGTTGCCGGCATGGGAAGCAGCGCAACAGAAACTGATTGATAAGCTGGGTGCTGAAAAGCGCGAAATGTTGTTGGCCTTGCTGGATGAACTCGCCTGAACGGCGGTTTGTTCGACTACAAGCGGGTATATACCCGCGAACGGAGAATAAGAAATGACCTCGATGTGGCGCACCAGTGGTTGGGTCCTTTTAGGGAGTGCGCTGATCCTGGCGTTGTCCTTGGGCGTACGGCATGGCTTTGGCCTGTTCCTGGCGCCGATGAGCAGCGAATTCGGTTGGGGGCGTGAAACCTTTGCCTTTGCCATCGCTTTGCAGAACCTGATCTGGGGCTTGGCGCAGCCATTTACCGGGGCCTTGGCCGACCGTTTCGGCGCGACCAAGGCGGTGTTTGTCGGCGGGGTGTTGTACGCCGTCGGCCTGGTGCTGATGGGCATGTCCGACTCCGCCTGGTCGCTGTCATTGAGCGCAGGCTTGCTGATTGGCATTGGCCTGTCCGGCACCTCGTTTTCGGTGATTCTCGGCGTGGTCGGCCGCGCCGTAGCGCCCGAAAAGCGCAGCATGGCCATGGGCATTGCCAGCGCCGCCGGCTCGTTTGGCCAGTTCGCCATGGTGCCCGGCACCTTGGGTCTGATTGGTTGGCTGGGCTGGTCGGCAGCGTTGCTCGCGCTGGGTTTGATGGTGGCGCTGATCTTGCCGCTGGTCGCCATGCTCAAGGACCGGCCGCTGGCGGTCACAGTGGGCCAGCAAACCCTGGGGGAGGCGCTCAAAGAGGCCTGTTCACACTCCGGCTTCTGGCTGCTGTCCTTCGGCTTTTTTGTCTGCGGTTTCCAAGTGGTGTTCATCGGTGTGCACTTGCCGGCCTACCTGGTGGACCAGCACCTGCCGGCCACGGTGGGCACCACGGTGCTGGCCTTGATTGGCCTGTTCAACGTATTTGGCACCTACACGGCGGGTTGGCTCGGTGGGCGCATGTCCAAGCCGCGTCTGCTCACCGGCTTGTACCTGTTAAGGGCGGTGGTGATTGTGTTGTTCCTGTGGGCGCCGGTCACTGAAGTCACAGCGTATCTGTTCGGCATGGCGATGGGCTTTTTGTGGTTGTCCACGGTGCCACTGACCAACGGCACCGTCGCGACCCTGTTTGGTGTGCGCAACCTCTCCATGCTGGGCGGGATTGTGTTCCTGTTCCACCAGCTTGGCTCGTTCCTCGGTGGGTGGCTGGGCGGGGTGGTCTATGATCGAACCGGCAGCTACGATTTGATCTGGCAGGTGGCAATTTTGCTCAGCCTGCTCGCCGCCGCGCTGAATTGGCCGGTGCGTGAGCGGCCGGTGGCACGTATACAGGCGCAGATGGAGGCGGCATGAGCATGACAGCGCGTCTAATGCTGCTGGCGGTGGGGATGGTGTTGTTGCTGCTGGCCTGGTGGGGCTGGCAGCAGGGCGGCCTGGCGTTGATGCAACTGGGCATGGCGATCTGTTAAGTTGTGGGTGAACCGACTCAAGGACTTTTGACATGCAGATGCGCTGGCTCGCTGTACCCGTCCTGATGGCTATTGGTAGCGTGGCGATGGCCGCCAGTTGCCCACCGTTGCTGGAGGGCCAACTGCCCAAGCTGCGGGCCAAGGAATCCATCGATTTGTGCCAGCAATTCGCTGGCAAACCTTTGGTGATCGTCAACACGGCGAGCTTCTGCGGCTTTGCCCCGCAGTTCAAAGGGCTGGAAGCGTTATATCAGCGCTACAAGGGCGAAGGCCTGGAAGTGATCGGCGTGCCGTCCGATGACTTCAAGCAGGAAGCCAAGACGGGTGAAGAAACCGCCAAGGTCTGCTACGTGAATTATGGCGTGACCTTCACCATGACCGAGCCGCAGAAGGTCAAGGGGCCGGATGCGGTGCACCTGTTCAAGGTGCTTGCGCAGCAGGCCGACGCGGCGCCGAAGTGGAACTTCTACAAGTATGTGGTGGATCGCCAAGGCAATGTGGTGGCCAGTTTTTCCAGCCTGACCAAGCCGGACAGCCCGGAACTGATCAAGGCGGTGGAGCAGGCCATAGCGTCAAAACCCTGATGGGCGAGCACTGAAAAGCCCCGCCTCCTTCACAGGAGAGCGGGGCTTTTTTATACGGCTGCGGGTTAGAACTTGTAGGTCATGCCCAAGCCGAAACCGTTGGCGCTGTTTTCATACTTGGCGTTGTAGCTGGCCAATTGGTTGGAACGCGAAACCTTGACGTCCTCTTCCTTCAGGTAGGAGTAGGCCAGGTCGATGGTCATGTTATCCATGACCTGATAGCCCAGGCCCAGGCTGAAGATCGTACGGTCGCCGGTCGGGATGCGCGGCGAGCGATCCGTATTGTTGGTCGGCGACTGGTCGAACGTCAGGCCGGTACGCAGCACCACCTGTTTGGTGAGCTGGTACGAAGTACCCACGGCGTAGGCCCAGGTGTCGTGCCAGTTCTGGTCTTCCTTGATCGTGCCGACCAGGGCTGGGGCAAGCGCGCCGCCAGTAGCGCCGCTGACGCCTTCGTTCTTGACGGTGATGTCTTTCAGGCGGCTCCAGCGCGTCCAGGTTGCACCGGCGTAGAGTTTCCACGCGTCGGTCAGGTCTTGAGTGACGGACAGGTCGTAGGACTCAGGCGTGTCGATTTTCAGCGAAGCGTCGTAGCGGTTGCTGCGCAGGAACGGCGAGGTCGCGGTCGGTGCAGTGACTTCGGTATGGCCGTCCAGCTTGTAGCTGACCTTGGAGTGGTAGGTCAGGCCGACACGGGTGGTATCGGTGGCTTGAACCAGCACGCCGATGTTGAAGCCCAGCGCGGTGTCGTCACCCTTGATCTTGATATTGGTGTCTGGCGCGCGAGGGTTCAGCGTCAGGTCCGATTCCAGGGTGCCGGCGATGCGGTTGATCGTCGGGCCGAAACCCACGGAAACGCGATCGTTGAAGGCGTAGCTGACGGTCGGTTGCAAGGTGATGACTTTCACTTCGCTCTTGCTGCCAAAGCCACGGCCCTGGAAGCCGCTTTCGTAGTCGGTCACCAGGCCGAACGGCGCATAGACGCCGAAGCCGACAGCCCACTGGTCGTTGAGTTTATTGGTGTAGAAACCGAAAGGCACGGCAGTGAAAGGCACCATATCGCCTTTATTGCTGCCAGCGGAACGGCCGCTGACATTGCTGATATCGGTGGAGGCATCAATGGCTGCAACGCCGCCGGTGACCTGCTGACCTTCCAGACGTGCCATACCAGCAGGGTTACCGAACACAGTGCTCGCATCATCGGCAGAAGAAGAGCGACCTGCGAAACCGGTACCCATCCCGCTCACGCTCTGTTCGTTGAGGGCAAAGCCGCTAGCGAACAGTTGGGAGGATGCCATGGCAACGGCGAGGCTAAGTGTGGTCTTGAGCATTACTTTTTTCATTATTAGAACTCCGTGTGATCACCGCTGCGGAAAGTATCAATAAATTTCAGATCGCGCTATAGGCTGTAATGCTGGAGATAGAGCGGTTTTGTAGGACAATCCGACCAAAATTGCTGTTTTTTGGCGAATCTTGCAATTTGCCCGGTCAGCAAGCTGCCTGTTTCATTGGGATTACACAGGTTTCCCAGGCGTGGGTGAAATCTCGCAGGCGGCCCTGGGGGTGGAATATTTCTTTCCAGATACGCGCCATGGCCAGTACATCGCCGGGCGCGGGCAGGGCAGGACGATGTTGTTCCACCAGCAGCCAGGCGATCGCCGTGGCGTAGCGCAGGTTTACCGTCAACTCCAACTGGGGCGCGCTGAGGAACGCATGTTGGCTGGCCAGCCCACGCACCAGGCTGGCACGTTCCGGGTCCAGCGCCAGGTAATCATCCCAGAGGGCGCGGTGGCGGGGTTCGGTGATGCTGTACAGGCCATGGCCGCGCCGGTCATGCAGCGCCGAGCCCAGTTCGGACTGGCTGGCGGCAATGCCCAGCAGCAGGGATTCGGCTGTTGGGCTGTGACGACCGAGGTACATCAGCGTCGGCCGGATCACATAACGACACAATTCACTGGCGGCAATACCCATACGAGCCTCAGTCCGTGCAAAGAGTGGACGAGCCTGAGAAGGGGAGCTTGGCAGCGGTGAATCGGATCTCAGGCCCGTCGTAAGCGGATCATGCCGCTTGAGTTGAAGTGTAGTGTCATATTTACGATGTAAAGGACTGTTTTTAAAACATCTTCTGCAACCGGTTATAACGTTTATATCGATTTGTACTTAGCACCAGGTGCTCAGTGCCAAATTCCAGGCAATAAAAAACCCTGTTATTCAAACAGGGTTTTTTGAGTTTCAGCGACGCGGGTCGATCAGGCAGTCAGTGCCTGACGGGTACGATCGATCACGGCCTGCAGCGGTTCTGCGCTGGAGTATTGATCGGGGTACAGGCGTTCGCTGTGACGAGCGATGCCGTGTTCGTTGACCAGGGTGAAGCTGAAGCAGCCTTTGCGAGCGGCCATGATCAGGCAGTTCATTGGGGCAAAAGCGTTGGTGAGGGTGCGAATGGCATCCTGAGTGTGGATTTGAGCGTTCATATTATTGGTGTTCCTACAAATGACACGGATAAGAACCGTGCAACGTTAAAACGTTCCAGTAACGCTGATCACCATTGATCAAACGAAGAACCCGACTGGAACAAAGCAGCCAGTTTGAAGCGCTATTAAATTAGGCGCGCTTGGGCTGGCAGGTAGGTACTTAGGAGGGCAGGCAACACAACAGGGGCAAAGGTTCTGGGCCCGGGGTGAAGATCCTGATCAATTTGCAGGTTGGTTCGGTCAGAGTATTGGAACTTCGCGCCACCCTTTGCTTGTTCAAAGGCAGTGTCGTCGCAAGGAATACCTGGAAACCATCGAGGTGGTCGATCCCATGTGGTTCAGGGGACGTATTCGACCAGAATTGACTTTCAGCTTGGTACTAACGCCGCGGATAGTAACGGATTGAAACAGGGAAGGGAAGGCCGATTGCAAAAAACTTCATCAGCCGCCGAGCAACTCGCGATAGACCAGCACGGTGATGGCCGCAGCCAGGGCGCATCCCAGCCCGTAGGCGGCGAGCGTCAGTCGCAAAGACTGTCCGGTCTCGATCATGCGGATCACATCGCCCATGTCGTTGATTCTGCCATCACTGAGTTCGATGCACAGAATCACAGCGGTAAAGGCGGCCGATAGCAGGATAGCGATAGCAAACAGTGCGCCGTCCGGCGAGGGGAGCGCGGCATTGATCCCAAGCGAGGTCGCGCAGATGGCCAGCAGCAGCCCGGCGAATAACAGAATTCCTTTCATCGGCCCTACTGGTTTGCATTGTCGGTGGCGCAGTGTGGCGAGCCGAGGCAGATTTGAAAAGCCCTCGAGTTTGCCTGCTCAGTAACATGTTTAACCGATGTTGAATCAAAAAACGCCGTCGATATAACCAGCCGATCAGGACTTGTGCACATTCGTTGCCAAGGGTGTAACCCTGCTGTCACTGGTGTGCAAGCGCGCCCATTTGCCTGTAATCAAAATTTAAGTCAATGAAAAATCTCGCTTTTTTTTATTGGTGAAAAAATCGTCAGTTTGACTGCGGCCCCCGTTCCATGGGGCTTTGCGCCTGTTCAAGGGGGGTTGTCCACTGAGTTATCCACAGCTTCTGTGGATTGTCCCGAGCGCTTGCTCTAGGACGGGCGTGCACGGTTTTTTCAGCTTTACCTGTACGAAAAAAAGAGTAGAGTGGCGCGCCTTCCGTTCTGCCCCACAGTGCTTTATGAAGTTTCGCTCAGTATCACCTTCTGTTACCGACACGCCCCAAACTGTTACCGCGCCCAAGCGTTTTTCCTTGAAGGTTGCTTTGTGGCTGCTCGACAGCCCGCGCCTGGGGCAGAGTACCAATATCAAGCATATCGCCGGCCGCTTGCTCAAGCAGCCTGCCCGCGAAGGCGTGGTGGCCGCTCAGAGCCGTCTCGGCCAACTGATGTGTCGCGAGTGTGGAAACGCCCGTGACCGGCGCATCGGCCACGATTTGTTGCGTTCGGCTGCTCGCGCCGGCGACCGTTGCGCCCAGCGCGAACTGGGCCAGGTCGAAGACTGAGCTGTCCTGCGGCCTTAGGCTTGGTTAACCTTGCTCTTTTTCGGTGATGGCAGAAATGGCTATGGTGTTTGACTGGACCAGTATCGCCTTGGGGCTTGTAGGCGCAGCCGTGCCGCTACTGGCGCTGTGCTGGCAACTCCAGCGGCGCCTGACCGCACGCACCACCGGCTGGGAACTGCTGGAGGAACGCCTGGCGACCGCGCAACTGGCCCAGGAAGGGCTCGCCGCCCAACTGGACGCCAGCCGCGATGAGATCAGTGACCTGAGCCAGGCTAATGCCGCCAAGCAAGCCGACCTGGCGGCGCTGCGCCGTGAAGTCGAACTGTTGCAGATCGACCGCGATAACGCCCGCGACGCCGCGCACGCCTGGAACCTCGACCGCAGCGCCAAGGAAACCGAACTGCGTCGCCTCGACGCCTTGGCCGCGGCCCTGAGCGCCGAATTGCGCGAGCAGCAAGAGAGTCATCAGCAGCGCCTCACCGACCTGCAAGGCTCACGAGACGAGCTGCGTGCGCAATTTGCCGAACTGGCCGGCAAGATCTTCGACGAGCGTGAGCAACGTTTTGCCGAAACCAGCCAGGAACGCCTCGGTCAACTGCTGGACCCGCTCAAGGAACGTATCCAGTCCTTCGAGAAACGTGTCGAAGAAAGCTATCAGAACGAAGCCCGTGAGCGCTTTTCCCTGGCCAAAGAGCTTGAGCGCCTGCAGCAATTGAACCTGCGCCTGTCGGACGAAGCCACCAACCTGACCCGGGCCCTCAAGGGCCAGAAAACCCAGGGCAACTGGGGCGAGCTGATTCTCGAGCGGGTGCTGGAGCACGCGGGCCTGGAGAAGGGCCGTGAATACCAGACCCAGGTCAGCCTCAAGGGCCCGGACGGCGAGCGTTTCCAGCCTGACGTGCTGATCATGTTGCCGGACGACAAGCAGGTGGTGGTCGACTCCAAAGTCAGCTTGACCGCCTATCAACAGTACGTCGCGGCGGATGACGAGGTGATTGGCCAGGCCGCCTTGAAGCAACACGTGCTGTCCCTGCGTAATCATGTCAAAGGCTTGGCCGGCAAGGACTACAAGCGCCTGGAGGGTTTGCACAGCCTGGATTTCGTGCTGCTGTTCGTACCGATCGAGGCCGCCTTTTCTGCCGCATTGCAGGCCGAGCCCAACCTGTTCCAGGAAGCCTTCGACCGCCATATCGTGATCGTCAGCCCCACCACCTTGCTCGCCACCCTGCGCGTGATCGACAGCCTGTGGAAGCAGGAACGCCAGAGCCAGAACGCCCGGGAAATTGCCGAGCGTGCCGGTTGGCTATATGACAAGTTCGTGCTGTTTATCCAGGACCTGGACGAAGTGGGCAACCGACTGCAACAGTTGGACAAGGCCTACAGCGCGGCGCGCAACAAGCTGACGGATGGGCGTGGGAACCTGGTCAGCCGTACCGAGCAACTAAGGTTGCTCGGCGCCCGCGCCAGTAAGAGCTTGCCGGCAGATCTGCTGGAACGGGCAATGACCGATTCGGACGGCGTGGCACATCTCCCGGAATAAACACGGACCTAAATTGTGGGAGCGGGCTTGCTCGCGAAAGCGGTGTTTCAGTGTTAGATGTGCTGGCTGACATTATGCTTTCGCGAGCAAGCCCGCACACATAGATCGAGTTCGGCCCCGTCATAGGCACAACTCTGTAGCGCTCAAAGGTAACCACGATGCGAAGCGAGCCGCTCTTGATCTTGATCTGCTTGTGATCTTGATCTTAGGCGCCCCGTTAAACCACGCTGGCCGGAATTCGACAGGGATTTGGGGGGTAAACCGGCAGGGATGCCGGTTTAGCCGCCCCGCGCCATGGATGGCGCGTGGCGGCGGCCCCCCAAATCACTGGCGGATTACGGGCACACCGAGCCTAGGCGAGGTGCCGAGTGGTGGGGCAAGAGCGTTTTGCTTACTTTGCCGCTTTTGCAAAGTGAGCCGCCGTCAGGGCGGAACCCTAAGTGGCCGTTACCTAAATAACGGATATGTACCCGGTCCAACTGTGTTGACTGTGAGGCCGTCTTCGCAGGCAAGCCAGCTCCCACATTTGGATCGTGGTGTGTCAGTTAGATCAGCGCCGGCTGTCAGGCCGTCGCGGGAGCAAGCTCCCTCGCCACAGGCTCGGCGTCATACCTATGCCGTTACAGGGGCAAATGCCTGCTCAACAGCGCCCGCAACGCCGCCGGCTTCACCGGTTTGGCCAAGTAATCCAACCCCGCCCCATGCACCTCGGCCACCATCTCCGGTCGCCCATCGGCACTGATCACTACACCGGGAATCGGCTCGGCCAGTTGCGCACGCAGCCAGCCCATCAACTCGGTACCGGTTTCGCCATGGTCCAGGTGGTAATCCACCAACGCCAGTTGCGGGCGGATACCCTCGGCCAGCAACGCCGCGCATTCGGCCTGGTTGGCGGCTGTCCAGACTTCACAGCCCCAGCGCGTGAGCAGGCTGCGCATGCCGATCAGAATGC
The DNA here is from genome assembly GCF_002591235.1 of Pseudomonas sp. FDAARGOS_380. Lineage (NCBI taxonomy): Bacteria > Pseudomonadati > Pseudomonadota > Gammaproteobacteria > Pseudomonadales > Pseudomonadaceae > Pseudomonas > Pseudomonas sp. FDAARGOS_380. The sequence continues at coordinate 3,840,225 of NZ_CP023969.1, forward strand.
TGTCTTCGTTATCCACGCACAGCACCCGTGCGCCACTCAAGGGTAGGCCGGTTTCTGCCGGCGCCTTGGGTTGCACGCTGGCCTGGTTGCGGGCCAGCGGCACGCACACGCTGAAGACGCTGCCTTTGCCCGGCCAGGAGCGTACGCTCAGGCGATGGCCCAGTACGCGGCACAGGCCGTCGGCAATCGCCAGGCCCAGGCCCAGGCCCTTTTCGGCACGGGTCTGGTGGCTGTCCAGGCGCTTGAACTCTTCGAAGATGACCTTCTGTTTATCCGGCGCAATGCCAGGGCCGCGATCCCAGACTTCCAGGCACAGTTCGCCCTTGCGACGACGCACGCCCAGCAGCACCGGGCCGTCGGCATAACGGAAGGCATTGGTCAGAAAATTCTGCAAAATCCGCCGCAGCAGCTTGATGTCGCTGTCGACCCGTAAACGGCTGCCGCGCCAGCGGAAGCGCAAGTGTTGCTCCTGAGCCAGCGCCTTGAATTCTGCGCCCAGGGTGTCGAACAACTCGTTGAGGACAAAGGGCTGGCGTTGCGGATTGATCTTGCCGTTTTCCAGGCGCGAAATATCCAGCAAATCACTGATCAGGTCTTCAGCTGAGCGCAGTGAACTGTCCAGATGCTGCACCAATTGCCGTGCCTCGCTGGACAGGCCATCGGTCTGGTGGGAGAGGGCGGCGGAAAACAGCCGCGCAGCGTTCAGCGGTTGCATCAGGTCATGGCTCACGGCCGCCAGGAACCGCGTCTTCGACTGGCTGGCAGATTCGGCCACGCCTTTGGCGTCGGTGAGGGCCACGTTCAGTTGCGACAGTTCATGGGTGCGCTCGGTCACTCGCTGCTCCAGGCCCTCGTTGGCCTCGGTCAGCGCTTGTTCGGCTTCGCGGAACGCGGTGATGTCGGTGAAGCTCATGACAAACCCGCCGCCGGGCATCGGGTTGCCGATCAACTCGATCACCCGGCCATTGGGGAACAGGCGCTCGGAGGTGTGCGCACGCCCCTGGCGCATCCAGTGCAGGCGACGCGCCACGTGCACTTGCGCTTCACCGGGGCCACACAGGCCGCGCTCGGCGTTGTAGCGAATGATGTCTGCAATCGGCCGGCCAACGCTGATCAAGCCGTCCGGGTAGTTGAACAGTTCCAGGTAACGCCGGTTCCAGGCCACCAGCTTGAGCGACTGGTCCACCACGCTGATGCCCTGGGTGATGTTCTCGATGGCGCCTTGCAGCAGCGCGCGGTTGAACTGCAGCACTTCCGAGGCTTCGTCGGCGATACGGACCACGTCCTCCAGTTGCATTTCCCGCCCTTCAATCGCCGCTTTCACCACCGCCCGCGTCGAGGAGGCGCCGAGTACGCCAGCCAGCAAGCGTTCGGTGTGGGCGATCCAGTCGTTATCGGCATTCTGGTTGGGGTTGAAGCCTTTGCCCTGGCGATAGGCGAAACGAATAAAGCTCTGCTGGGCCCGTTCTTCCCCGACGAAGCGTGCCGCCAGGCTGAGCAGGTCGCTGATCTGTACCGACAGCATGGAACGCGCACTCGCGCGCTGGCTGATTTCCTGGCCGATAAAACGGCCTGCCTGCCAGTGCTCGGAAACCCGTGTGCGCGACAGCATCGACACCCACACGAAGAGGGTGAAGTTACCGGCCAGGGAGAACACAGTGCCCAGGGTCAGCGACGTCACCGACAGCCCGAACGGGTGGGAGTGCATCCAGGTCAGGCCGGGGAAAAGGTTGAGCGACCAGCCCAGACTTTTCGCCGTCACCGGCAGGACCAAGGTGTAGAACCACAAGAAGGTACCGGCGGCCAAACCAGCAAACACCCCACGCCGGTTGGCCTGCTTCCAATACAGCGCGCCGAGCATCGCCGGGGCCAGTTGGGTCACGGCGGCAAAGGCGATCTGGCCGATGGTCGCCAGGCTGGCGGTGGAGCCCAGCAAGCGGTAGCTCACGTACGCCAGCAGCAGAATGATCACAATGCTCACCCGGCGTACCGACAGCATCCAGTGGCGGAAGACTTCGAATGGCCGCTCGGCGCTGGATCGGCGCAACAGCCACGGCAGCAGCATGTCGTTGGAGACCATGGTCGACAAGGCGATGCTCGCCACGATCACCATGCCGGTGGCCGCCGACGCACCGCCAATAAACGCCAGCACGGCGAGCGCCGGGTGGGCCTCGGCCATCGGCAGGCTGATCACATAGGAGTCCGGCAGCACAGAGCTTGGCAACAGCATCTTGCCGCCCAGGGCGATGGGCACCACAAACAGTGCTGCTAGGATCAAATAGGCCGGGAATACCCACTTGGCCAGGCGCAAATCCTGGGGGTCGATGTTCTCCACCACCGTCACATGAAATTGTCGTGGCAGGCAGATGATCGCCATCATGGCGACGCCGGTCTGTACCACCATCGATGGCCAGTTGATGGTCTCTTTCCAGTACTCCTCCAGGCGCGGGGCGAGCATGGCCTGGCTGAACAGGTCGCCGAAACCGTCGTACAAGCCGTAGGTGACAAACGCACCGACGGCCAGAAAAGCGAACAACTTGACCAGCGACTCAAAGGCAATCGCCAGCACCATGCCGCGGTGGTGTTCAGTGGCGTCGAGGTTGCGGGTGCCGAACACGATGGTAAACAGCGCCAATACCAGCGACACAATCAAGGCCGTGTCCTGGGCGCGGGTGCCGGTGGTGTCGGGGCCGGCGCCGATCAGCAGGTTCACGCCCAGCACAATGCCTTTGAGCTGCAGCGCGATATAGGGCAGCACGCCGACCAGGCAAATCAGCGCCACCACCACCGCCAGGGACTGGGACTTGCCGTAGCGGGCGGCGATAAAGTCAGCGATGGAGGTGATGTTTTCCTGCTTGCTGATCAGGATCATCTTCTGCAGCACCCAGGGGGCCAGCACCAGTAACAGCACGGGCCCCAGGTAGATCGGCAAGAATGCCCACAGTTGTTCGGCCGCTTGGCCTACGGCGCCGAAGAAGGTCCAACTGGTGCAGTACACCGCCAGCGACAGGCTATACACCCACGCACGCACGCGCGGTGGCAGTGGCGCATGGCGGCGGTCACCGTAAAAGGCGATGGCAAACATAGTGGCCATATAGGCCAGGGCAACGGCGGCGATCAGCCCGCTGGACAGCGTCATGGTAACTCCGAGCATAAGAACACCCGGGCATTCCAGGCCCGGCTGGACAGTCTCGCATGATGCCTGATGTTAGTCAGTGTCGACCAAGGTCGTGTGGGATCGAATGTCGCAGGCGTCGCTCAGCGTGGCGGCAGGGTTTTCTGGCGCAGGATGTAGATCGTCACCAGCACCGCACTGGTCAGCATAAAGCCCCTTGCCCACGGCAGCGGCACCAGGTAGCAGGAAATCGAGATGCTCAACCACATCAAGCCAATGGCGTAGACCTTGCCTTTGAGCGGGATGCCATTGCCGTCCAGGTAGTCGCGCACCCAAGGCCCCAGGTGCGGATGTTCCACCAGCCAGTGGTAGAAGCGCGGGGAGCTGCGAGCGAAGCAGGCGGCGGCGAGTAGCAGGAAGGGTGTGGTCGGCAACACCGGCAGGAAAATACCGATGACGCCTAGCGCTACGCTTAGCCAGCCAATGGCCAGCAGCGCGTAGCGTAGGAGCAGTGGACGGTTGCCCATGGGTGCCACGGGCAAGCGACTCAGTGGTGACGTGGCTTGAGGATCGCCGGTTTTTCGTCAGGCGCGTTGCACAGCAGGTACAGCGCGGTGAGGGCTTCCGGGATCTGCACGATCATGTCGTCCATCAGGTTGGCGTCGGCGGCGATGTCGGAGAACTCTGCTTCCTCTTCGAACAGGCCCGAACCGACCATGATCGGCAGCAGCATTTCACTGACTTCTTCTTCGGCGGTTTCGAACCAGGCGGCTTCGCGCAGGAACACGCCTTCCATGAAGCCGATGCACCAGCCACGCAGGTCGGAGTCATCCGGATCGTCGCCCAGGTCCAACTCGCATGGCAGCTCGAACTCTTCGTCGGAGGCCAGTTGGCGGGCGATGTGGGCCTTGAGGGCGACCAGGGTGGCTTCGATTTCTGTGCGCTGGGCGTCGTCGCTGTAGTGAGGCTCTTCAGCGAACAGCGCGTCGATCCATTCACGGTCCGGGACGGGGTCGGAGCAGATCGACAGGGCGGTCAGGTAGCCGTGGGCGGCCACGTAGTCCAGCGCCTCGTCATGCAGCTCATCGGCGTCGAGGAAGGCTTGCAGGCGGGTTAGTTGCTCAGCGAAGGACATTGAAGGGCTACCTTGGGAATAAACGATGCTGAATTCTAGGCTTTCTTGAGCGCCCAGGCCAGCCGCACGGCATATTTGCCCGGTTTTAGCCTGGTGCGTCTATTCGTCAGTCGCGCCCTTTGGGGGATAACGCTCGGGTATACTGCCGCGTTTTGTGATGCCCCTACAGGCCCAGCGCCAATCCGGGAAAACTTCGCTTACGGATTTTTTTTCGTGAACGCGGATTTTTTCGGCCAGCCTGTATAGAGGGATTTCGGCACCATTTTGGAGTTTTACATGCTCGAGCAGGCTCAACGCGTCCTCAAGGACATCTTCGGCTACGACAGTTTTCGTGGCCGCCAGGGTGCGATCATTGAGCGCGTGGCCAGTGGCGGCGATGCCCTGGTACTGATGCCTACCGGTGGCGGCAAGTCGCTGTGCTTCCAGGTGCCGGCGCTGTTGCGCAATGGCCTGGCCGTGGTGGTGTCGCCGCTGATTGCACTGATGGACGATCAGGTCGCCACCCTTGAAGAGCTCGGAGTCGCTGCCGCGTCGTTGAACTCCACCCTCAGCGCCGAGCAGCAGCGCGACCTGGCCGCCCGCATCAAGCGTGGCGAAGTGAAAATGCTTTACCTGGCGCCGGAGCGCCTGGTGCAGCCACGCATGCTGGCCTTTTTGCAGAGCCTTGAGATCGCCCTGTTCGCCATCGACGAAGCCCACTGCGTTTCGCAATGGGGTCACGATTTCCGCCGCGAATACCTGCAGCTTGGCCAATTGGCCGAACTTTTTCCCGATGTGCCGCGCATTGCGCTGACCGCCACCGCTGACAAGCGGACCCGCGAAGAGATCGTCGAGCGCCTGCATTTGCAGAACGCCGAGCGCTTCCTGTCGAGTTTTGACCGGCCCAATATTTTCTACCGCATCGTGCCCAAGGAGCAGCCGCGCAAGCAGTTGCTGGCGTTCCTGTCCGAGCGGCGCAGTGATGCGGGCATCGTGTACTGCCTGTCGCGCAAGAAAGTCGACGAGGTCGCGGCGTTCCTCTGTGAGCAAGGCTACCCGGCGCTGCCTTACCACGCCGGCTTGCCCAATGACACGCGGTCTGCGCACCAAAAACGCTTCCTCAACGAGGAAGGCCTGATCATGGTGGCGACCATTGCCTTTGGCATGGGCATCGACAAATCCAACGTGCGTTTCGTGGCGCACATGGACCTGCCCAAGTCCCTTGAGGCTTATTACCAGGAAACCGGGCGTGCCGGCCGCGATGGCCTGCCGGCGGATGCCTGGATGGTCTACGGCCTGCAAGACGTGGTGATGCTCAAGCAGATGCTGCAGAACTCCGAGGGCGACGAGCGCCACAAGCGCCTGGAGCAGCACAAGCTCGATGCCATGCTTTCGTTGTGCGAAGAGACCCGCTGCCGCCGCCAGACTCTGCTGGCGTATTTTGACGAAGACATGCCTGAGCCCTGCGGCCACTGCGATAACTGCATCGACGGCGTGCAAACCTGGGACGCCACCGAACCGGCGCGCCAGGCGTTGTCGACGATCTATCGCACCGGCCAGCGCTATGGCGTGGGCCATCTGGTGGATGTTCTGCTGGGCAAGGACAACGAAAAAATCCGCAGCTTCGGCCACGAGAAACTCTCGGTGTACGGTGTCGGCAAAGCCCGCGCTGAAGGTGAGTGGCGTTCGCTGTTTCGGCAGATGGTGGCCCGTGGTCTGGTCGACATCGATATCGAGGGCTACGGCGGGCTGCGCCTGAATGACAGTTGCCGGCCGTTGCTCAAGGGCGAAGTAAGCCTGGAACTGCGCCGCGACCTCAAGCCGCAGACCACCGCCAAAAGCAGCAGTACCAGCCAGGCCAGCCAGCTGGTGCGGGGCGAGGAGCGTGAACAATGGGAAGCCTTGCGCACCCTGCGGCGCAAATTGGCGCAGGAGCACAGCGTGCCACCCTACGTTATCTTCCCCGACTCCACCTTGCTGGAGATGCTGCGCGAGCAGCCCACCACCATGGCCGAGATGGCCCGAGTCAGCGGCGTGGGCGCGCGCAAACTGGAGCGCTACGGCCAGGCCTTCCTGGAAGTGCTCGGCGGCCAGGCCGAAGCGCCGAAGGAAATCGCTGATATTCGCCACGAACTGATCAGCCTGGCCCGCGCCGGCATGACCCCGGTCCAGATCGCTGGCCAGCTGCAATGCTCGGAAAAAAACGTGTACACCTTGCTCGCCGAAGCCATCGGCAAGCAGCAATTGTCCCTGGAGCAGGCCCTTGATTTGCCAGAGGATTTGCTCGGTGAAATCCAGGACGCCTTTCTCGATGGAGAAGGCGAATTGCCAGCTGTGACGGAGATTGCGCCGTTGTTTACCGGGCGTGTTCCGGAAGGCGTTTTGTACTGCGTGCGTGCCGCTTTGCAGTCGGAATTCGAAATTTAGTGTGGCAATTACGACAATGTAACGAATCAGTACATAGCGGGCCTTGCCTACGGGCAGGGCTCATGCTTAGCTGACTAATAATTAGCCATACTTTATTTTCAGTCTTAAACACGAGTTTTTTATGCCGTTAACCGATCAACACCGTTTTGGCATGCAGTTGGCGCAAATGTCGCGAGGGTGGCGCGCCGAACTGGACCGCCGCCTGGCGGGGCTGGGCTTGTCCCAGGCGCGCTGGTTGGTGCTGCTGCACCTGGCCCGTTTTGTCGAAGCACCCACCCAGCGTGAATTGGCCCAAAGTGTCGGCGTGGAAGGGCCCACCCTGGCCCGCCTGCTCGACAGCCTCGAAGGCCAGGGCCTGGTACAACGCCAAGCCGTGGTGGAAGACCGTCGTGCCAAACGCATCCTGCTGTGCGATACCGCCCAACCGCTGATCGACCAGATCGAAACCATCGCCACGGCATTGCGCCATGAGTTGTTCGTGGGCGTGAATGAAGAAGACCTGCGGGTGTGCATGCGGGTGCATGAGCACATCCTGGCGAACCTGGAAAAGTCCTGATCTGCAGTATGTAGGAGCGAGCTTGCTCGCGAAAAACGTCACGATAATGCGGGCTTTCTGAATAAACGCGGCGTCTGTGGATTTTTCGCGAGCAAGCTCGCTCCTACAAAAGTCCTTGGCAATCCTTTCCTAGAACGTCTGGCCCAGGTTCAAGTACACCGCCTTCTGATTATCATCGTTGAACCCATAGCTGAAATTCAGCGGCCCCAATGGCGTATCAAACCCCAGGAAAATACTCGCGGCGTTGATATAGCCGCTGTCGAACTCGTTATCGTTGTTCCACGCCCGGCCCCGTTCCAGGGATGCACCCAGGTACAACGGGAAGTCCAGCGGCAGGTAAGAACGCGGAGTGAGCCTGCGGAAGTACACCGCGCGCATCAGGCTGATGTTCTGCCCCGAAATCGCATCCTGGCGAAAGCCCGACAATTGCCGTGCGCCCCCCAGCAGGAAGCTGGAAATCACCACATCCGAATCATCCAGGGTGCGCCCATAGCGGCCGCCCAGTATCAGGGTGTCCGGGCCGTGGCTCATGGCCTTGTCCAGCTTGAACTCCCATTGGCGGTAGCGCTGGTCCGAGCCCAGGCCGGGTTCGAATTCGCGGAACGCCAGGCCGATGTCTTCGCCGCTGTGGGGGAAGTACACGTTGTCCAGGGAATCGAAGGAGTATTTGAGCTCATAGAAGCCTTCGCTGAAGCTCACGCTCGGCAGGTCGCGGTCGCCAATGCGCACGTCCGCCTTGCCCCAGGCTTCGCCCACGCCAAAGCGGATCTCGCCGCTGTTGCCGATCTGCCGGCCCACGTTCAAACCAAAGCCATAGCGTTCCAGGCGGTATTCGGAGATGGGGTCGTTATCTAGGATCAGCTCGACGTTCTGTGCCTCGGCCCTGATGTAGGGGGCCACGAAGTAGCGTGAGCCGGTGTCCATGGGTTGGTAGAACTCACTGTACAGTTCCTGCCGATCACCAATCTGTACCCGTGTGAGCCATTCCGCGCCGAGGCGGTTGATGCCGTTGACGCGGTAACTGGCGCCGAGGTTGAAGGCGCTGTCGCCGCGCATGTCGTCCGAGAGGTTCAAGCCCAGGCGCAGGTAGTCGGTGCCGCTGCGCTTGCCGCGTGCACTGATTACCAGGGTGTTGTCCTGGCCTTTTTTTACCACGCGGTATTGCACCTGCTCGAAGTAATCCAGGCCGTACAGGGTGCCCATGTCCGATTGCAGGCGGCCCAGGTTCAGCGGTTCTCCCAGGTCCTGGCGGATGTAGTAGCGGATAACATCGTCGCTGACCTTGGAGTCGTTCTCCACCTGGATTGCGGTGATCACCGGGGTGCGTTCGCCTGGCGTGCGCGCAGCTATCAGGTCGGCGTCGATGGGTTCGGCAGGGCGCAGGTGTGCCAGGCGTACGTCGAGGGCACGGGTGGCGCGGTAACCGGCTTCGATCATGTCCTTGGCGCGGCCGAAATCGGTGACGCCATAAGCGGCCAGCGGCGGTTGGATCAACACGTCCTTGGGGTACAGGGCCTTGAGTTGCTCCTCGGAGTTGCGCCGGGTCATCAGGGTGATGGACTGGTTGAGCACGTCCACCACGGTGGCCAGTTGCTTGCGCGAGCGCAGCGGGGTGCCGATGTCGACCACGATGGCGATGTCGACGCCCATCTCCCGCGCCACGTCCAGCGGGATATTGTCGGTCATGCCGCCGTCCACCAGCAGGCGGCCATCCAGCTCCACCGGGGCGAACACCGCCGGGATCGACATGCTGGCGCGGATCACCTGGGGCAGGTGGCCTTTGCTGAAGACTACTTTTTCGCCGGTGGTGATGTCGGTAGCCACGGCGCGGAAGGGGATCGGCAGCTTGTCGAAGTTACGCGTGTTGCTGCTGTGGGCGAACATGCTCTCCAGCAACAGTGCAAGGTTCTGACCCTGGATCACGCCCAGCGGCAGGCCGAGGCTGCCATCGTCGCGGAAACTGAGTTTTTGTTTGACCAGGAAATCCCGGTCATCCTGCTTGCGCCGAAACGGTACGTCTTCACGCGGTGGCGCGTCGGACAGGGCCTGCTGCCAGTCGATCCCCAGCGCCAATTTCTCCAGCTCGTCGATCTTGTAGCCCGACGCGTACAACCCGCCAATCACCGCGCCCATGCTGGTGCCGGCAATCGCATCGATATGAATACCTTGCTCCTCAAGCGCCTTGAGCACGCCGATGTGCGCCAGGCCACGGGCGGCACCGCCAGACAGCACCAGGCCGATTTTCGGGCGGGGGGCTTCTACAGCGTCGGCAAGTAGGGGGACAAGGCACAGGAACAGGCAAGACAACAGGCGGCGCATCATCAATCTCGTGGCTGGGCGACAAAGGCCGCTATTATAGCCACCCGATTCGCTGAGCCTGTTACGCCAGGAGCCGCTTAATGATGTCTGCATGCAAACCCGAGATCGTCATCACCTATTGCACCCAGTGCCAGTGGTTGCTGCGCGCCGCGTGGCTGGCCCAGGAGTTGCTCAGCACCTTTGCCGATGATTTGGGGCGCGTGGCGCTGGAACCGGCCACTGGCGGCGCGTTTCGCATCACCTGTGATGGCGTGCAGATTTGGGAGCGCAAGGCCGATGGCGGTTTTCCCGAGGCCAAGGTGCTCAAGCAGCGAGTGCGCGACCAGATCGACCCGCAGCGCGACCTCGGGCATAACGACCGTAGCGCCTGAAGTCAGGCCGGCGCCGGTTGTTTGGCCTGGCTGGCGCTGCCCATCAGGCCCGAGAGCACGATGGCGACGATGATCAAGGCGCCGCCCAGCAACATGCGCAAGGTCGGGGTTTCGGCAAACAGCAGCCAGGCCACGGTGATGCCGTAGACCGGCTCCATGGCAAACACCACCGACGCGGTGCGCGCCTTGATCACCGCGAGGCTGGCGACAAACAGGCTGTGGGCCAAGCCGGTACAAAACACCCCCAGCAGCCCGATCCACAACCAGTCGATTGCACGCACATCCGCCAGCCCCGGCGCGGCCACGGGCAGCAGGAGCGCGGCGACCACGACGTTCTGGCACAGCGCGGCCTGGACCGCAGGAATGCGCCCGGAACTGGCGCGATTGTTCAGCGACAACAACGAGAACAACAAGCCCGAGGCGATACCCCACAGCAGCCCGCCCGTAGCCTCGCTGGCGAGATTGAAATCCGGAGTCACAAGCACCAGGCCAACGGTAACCAGCACCACCAGCAGCACTTCGTTGGCCCGAATACGCTCGCGGAAAATCAGCCCCTCAAGGATCACCGTAAAGGCCGGAAAGGCGGTGAAGCCCAGGGTCGCGACAGCCACGCCGGCGACCTTGACGGCAATAAAGAACGTCACCCAATGGGCGGCCAACAACACACCGCTGACCAGCAGCCGGCGCCAGTCACGCATCTCCAGCCTCTTCCACGGAGCATTGCTGGCAAAGCGCGCAAACACCGCCAGCGCCAGCACGGCAAACGCCGCCCGGCCAAATACGATGATGGCAGGGGAGGCAGCCGCCAGCTTGCCGAATACACCGGTGAGGCCAAACATCAATGCGCCGATATGCAGGGCGCCAAGGGCTGAGCGGGGAGTCATTGCGATCCTTGATCCAACAGGGGGTGACAGCCTCGCAGTCTAGAGGGTTGGCGGGTGGGCGTCTGTCGCGGACGGGGTGATTTTTAGCGCAAGACTCTTGCTAGCCCGCCCGACGCAACGCCCCGGGCGAGGCGCCAAAGGCCCGTAGCATGGCCGCGCAAAATGCGCTTTGTGAGGCGTAGCCGACGCGCTCGGCAATCTCGCCGATGGGCAGGGAGGTTTCGCGTAACAGCCTGAGCGCCATGTGCAGGCGGCGACTGCGTAGATAGTCCATCGGCGTCTGCCCGCACTCCGCCATAAACCTTGCATGCAGGCGCGGCACGGACAAATCGGCAATCCGCGCCAGGTCGGCCACCTGCAGCGGGCGCGCCGCATGGCGCTCGATATGAGCATTGAACGCCGCGTAAGGCAGGCGCCGGCCAGGCAGCGGTTGGGCCTGAGGATGGTTGAGGCTGGCCAGTAACAGCACAGCGCCTTGCTGGACGATCAGCGGGTCGTGCACCGGGCTTTGTGCCAGCCACTGCACCAGTTGGTGTTGCCGGGCATCCAGCGCCAGGCGCGCGGGTTGGTCGAGCAAGCGGCGGCTGGCATCGGCATGTTCGCCCAAGGATTGCACCATCCAGTTTTCAGTCGGCACATCCAGCACCAGGCAGCGGCTGCCATCGCGGCTGATGCAGGCATGATGGGTGGAGAAGGGCAGCACCATCACGCTGCTTTCGCGCACCTGGCTGCCACGGCCATCCACTTCCAGGTCCAGGTGCCCGGACAGGCCGAACACCAACTGCGCATGGTCATGGCTGTGGGCAATGGGCGCTTCGAGGTAGTGGCGTAGCGTGAGGGTGGGGCTCATCGCGGTCTCCAGGGCGGCAAGCTGTCAGTCTACAACGCTTGGCGAGCGACGAGCGCTGTCATCAGACTGACGCACGCTTGTCATGGGCTATTAATCGCCAAGGCGCAAGCTCGCCAAAACAGCGTCGAGGGATGCCCATGACCCGTGCCGAGTTCACCAAGCCCAGCCGCAAGCAACGGGTGCGAACCCTGTGGATTTCCGACGTGCACCTGGGCACCCGGGATTGCCAGGCCGAACACCTGTCGCACTTTCTCAAGGGCTATCACGCCGACAAGGTCTACCTGGTCGGTGACATCATCGACGGTTGGAAAATGCGCGGCGGCATGTATTGGCCTCAAACCCATACCAACGTGATCCGGCGGCTGCTGACCATGGCCAAGCGTGGCACCGAGGTCATCTACGTCACCGGCAACCATGACGAGTTCCTGCGCCGCTATTCCAAGCTGATCCTGGGCAATATCCAGTTGGTCGATGAAGCCGTGCACGTCACCGCCGATGGTCGCCACTTACTGGTGATTCATGGCGACCAGTTTGATGTGATCACGCGCTATCACCGCTGGCTCGCCTTCCTCGGCGATTCGGCCTACGAATTCACCCTGACGCTGAACCGCTGGTTGAATCACTGGCGCGCGCGGTACGGCTACGGTTACTGGTCGCTGTCGGCGTACCTGAAGCACAAGGTCAAGACAGCGGTGAGTTTTATCAGCGATTTCGAAGAGGCGATCGCCCACGAAGTAACCAAGCGCGAATTGCACGGCGTGGTGTGCGGGCATATTCACCATGCCGAGATTCGCAAGGTGGGCGAGGTGGATTACCTCAACTGCGGGGATTGGGTGGAGTCGTGCACGGCCTTGATCGAGCACTGGGATGGGCATATCGAGTTGTATCGGTTGGCGGATGCGCAGGCTAAAGAGGCACTGCTGAAGGCTGAAATGGTTGCTGGCTGAAGGTGGAAGCTGGCTTGCCTGCGATTGCTTTAGGTCTACACAACTTTGTAGGTCGTAGCAGCCAACGGTAACCACGATGCGAAGCGAGCCGCTCTTGATCTTGCTCTTGATCTGCTTTTGATCTCAGGCGCCCCGTTAAACCACGCTGGCCGGAATTCGACAGGGATTTGGGGGGTAAACCGGCAGGGATGCCGGTTTAGCCGCCCCGCGCCATGGATGGCGCGTGGCGGCGGCCCCCCAAATCACTGGCGGATTACGGGCACACCGAGCCTAGGCGAGGTGCCGAGTGGTGGGGCAAGAGCGTTTTGCTTACTTTTGCGCTGTTCAAAAGTGAGCCGCCGTCAGGGCGGAACCCTAGGTGGCCGTTACCTAAATAACGGATATGTACCCGGTCCAACTGTGTTGACTGCTAGGCCGCCTTCGCGAGCAAGCCCGCTCCCACAGTTAGATCGCGATGTGTCAGGTAGGCGTCGGCTGACCCACCGCCATCGCAGGCAAGCCAGCTCCCACACCTAATCCCGTTTCTTCAGTTGGAAACGTCAGCAATGGCTTGAGCCAGCAACGTCAACCGCGTCGCATCAACCCCAGCCACGTTAGCCCGCCCCGAACTGACCATATACACACTGTGCTTCTCGCGCAGTTGCTTGACCTGCTCGGCACTCAAGCCGGTATAGGAAAACATCCCCCGCTGCGCGCCGATATGCGCAAAGCGCTCGGCCAGCCCATGGGGCGCAAGCGCTTCCACCAACCCGGAACGCAACTGGGCGATCCGCGAACGCATGGCCTCGACTTCCTCGCTCCACTGCTTTTTCAGCTGTGCATCACCGAGGATGGTCGCCACCACGGCGGCGCCATGATCCGGCGGCGTCGACCACAGGTTGCGAGCGATATTCGCGAGTTGGCTGCGTACATCGGTGAGCTTTTCAGCATCCGCCGCACACACAATCAACGCTCCCACGCGGTCGCGATACAGGCCGAAGTTCTTCGAGCAGGAACTGGTAATCAGCACTTCCGGCAGCTCGGCGGCAAACAGGCGCACCGCCCAGGCGTCCTGTTCCAGGCCATCGCCAAAGCCCTGGTAGGCAAAGTCGATCAGCGGCAGCAACTGGCGTTCCCGCACGATCTGCAACACCTGGCGCCAGTCATCCTGGGACAGGTCAAAGCCGGTCGGGTTATGGCAGCACGCGTGCAGCAATACCACGTCGCCCTTGGGCACGCTGGACAGGGTTGCCAGCATCGCCGTCACATCCAGGCGGTTGTCACTGCCCACGTAAGGGTAATGACTGACCTTGAGCCCGGCCTTGGCAAAAATGGTTTCGTGAATCGGCCAGGTCGGGTTGCTCAGCCACACGCCACGGCCCGGCAGGCTGTGGGCGATAAAGTCGGCACTCAGGCGCAGGGCGCCGGTGCCGCCTGGGGTTTGCGTGGCGCCAGCGCGGCGGTCACGCAGCAAGGCCGAGTCGGCGCCGAGCACCAGTTCGCTGATCAGGCTGCCGAAGGCTGCATCGCCATGCCCACCGATATAGGTCTTGGTCACTTGGGTCTCGACCAGGCGCTGTTCCGCCAGCTTCACCGAGTGGGGAATCGGCGTCAGGCCTTGCTCGTCCTTATAGACACCTACGCCCAGGTCGAACTTGTTCGGGTTGGCGTCCTGGGTATACAGGTCCATCAACCCGAGGATCGGGTCGCCGGGCACGCGGTCGATGGCATCGAAATGCATTACTTGCGGCCCTCGGCAGTCTTAGCCACGTCGTCGGTGCGCGCGGCCATGATGAAGTCGTTGCGGTGCAGACCCTTGATGGAGTGGCTCCACCAGGTCACGGTGACTTTGCCCCACTCGGTGAGCAGGCCAGGGTGATGGCCTTCGGCTTCGGAGATTTCACCCATCGCGTTGGTGAAAGCCAGGGCGAATTTGAAGTTCTTGAACAGGAAAACCTTTTCCAACTGCATCACGCCGTCGCGCACTTCGATGTTCCAGTCAGGGATCTGCTTGATCAGCACCGGCAGTTCTTCATCGCTGACTTGCGGGGCATCGGCGCGGCAGGCTTCGCAGTGGGCTTGGTTCAAGGTGGTCATGGAAGGTGTCCTGAATTCGAATGATTGAAGGTCAGTGGCGTTACCCTAAAGCAACGCGGGGCCAGGGAACAGACTCACCTGGCCTTAAAACGTGAGGTTCACGCGGCTTTGGGCTTGGGTGGAAATTTCGGCGCGTGCAGACCCAGCTGCATGCCGCGCTCGACCATGCCCATGATGTCTTCCTGCGCCACGTCGAACAGGCGCTTGAGCTCGGGCAAGACGAAGTACAACGGTTGCAGGATGTCGATGCGATAGGGGGTGCGCATCGCTTCCAGCGGGTCGAAGGCCTGGTGCTCGGGCTCGTCCGACAGGCAATACACACTTTCTTTAGGCGACGACAGAATGCCGCCACCGTAGATGCGCCGCCCTTGGGGCGTGTCCACCAGGCCGAACTCGATGGTCATCCAGTACAGGCGCGCCAGGTACACCCGTTGCTCCTTGGTGGCCGCCAGGCCGAGCTTGCCGTAGGTGTGGGTGAATTCAGCGAACCAGGGGTTGGTCAGCAGCGGGCAGTGGCCAAAGATCTCATGAAAAATATCCGGCTCTTGCAGGTAGTCCAGTTCTTCACGGGTACGAATAAAGGTCGCCACCGGAAACTGCTTGCTGGCCAGCAATTCAAAAAAAGTCTGGAAGGGAATCAGCGCCGGCACGCGGGCGACTTGCCAGCCGGTGGTGTCGGCCAGCACCTTGTTGATTTCGCCCAGTTGGGGAATGCGGTCCAGGGGCAGGCCGAGCTTGTCGATGCCGTCCAGGTATTCCTGGCAGGCGCGGCCCTCGATCACTTTCAACTGGCGAGTGATCAGGGTATTCCACACCGCGTGTTCTTCGGGCGGGTAGTGGATAAAACCTTGCGCATCGGGCTCGCGGGCCACGTAGTGCGTCTGCTTCATACGGCTCTCCTGCTAGGCATTCGTTCTTGTTATGTCCTGGGATACCTCTATTGATAACCGGATAGGCGCAGGATTCCATCCGCCTTTAGAGGATGCGTGTAGGAAAAATTACCGTTAATCGTAAAGTATTCGTTACGATAGGCCCGCCTGTCGCAGCTATGGGCTGGGAATAGCGGCCGTACTGTCACATAATCTTGACGACTATCTGCGCCCAGCGACAAAAAGACGCGGCGCCTACTCCCTTTTCGAGTTTTTCCATGCGTATCAAAGTGCACTGCCAGAACCGCATCGGCATCCTGCGGGACATCCTTAACCTGCTGGTGGAGTACGGCGTCAACGTCGCCAAGGGCGAAGTCGGCGGTGAGCATGGCAACGCCATCTACCTGTTTTGCCCCAACCTGGTGAATATGCAATTTCAGGCGTTGCGCCCGCAGTTCGAGGCGATTGCCGGGGTGTTTGGCGTCAAGCGGGTAGGGCTGATGCCTAGCGAGCGTCGGCATATGGAACTCAATGCATTGCTCGGCGCCCTGGAATTTCCGGTGCTGTCCATTGATATGGGCGGCTCCATCGTGGCCGCCAACCGTGCGGCGGCGCAGTTGCTGGGCGTACGGGTGGATGAAGTGCCGGGGATTCCCCTGTCGCGTTACGCCGAGGATTTCGACCTGCCGGAACTGGTGCGCGCCAGCAAATCGCGAATCAATGGCCTGCGGGTCAAGGTCAAGGGCGACGTATTTCTGGCGGACATCGCGCCCCTGCAATCTTCCGAGCACGATGACAGCGAAGCCATGGCCGGCGCCGTGCTCACCCTGCACCGCGCCGACCGTGTCGGTGAGCGTATCTATAACGTGCGCAAGCAAGAGCTGCGCGGTTTCGACAGCATCTTCCAGAGCTCCAAGGTCATGGCCGCGGTGGTGCGGGAAGCGCGGCGCATGGCGCCGCTGGATGCACCGCTCTTAATAGAAGGCGAAACCGGCACCGGCAAGGAACTGTTGGCCCGGGCCTGCCACTTGGCCAGCCCGCGCGGGCAATCGCCATTGATGGCGCTCAACTGCGCGGGGTTGCCCGAGTCGATGGCCGAGACCGAACTGTTTGGTTACGGCCCCGGCGCGTTTGAAGGGGCGCGGGCCGAAGGCAAGTTGGGCCTGCTTGAGCTGACGGCGGGCGGTACCTTGTTTCTGGATGGCGTGGGGGAAATGAGCGCGCGCTTGCAGGTCAAGCTGCTGCGCTTTCTGCAGGACGGTTGTTTCCGTCGGGTGGGCAGTGATGAAGAGGTGTACCTGGATGTGCGGGTGATCTGTGCGACCCAGGTGGATTTGTCGGAGCTCTGCGCTCGGGGTGAGTTTCGCCAGGACCTTTATCATCGGCTGAATGTGCTGTCGTTGCATATCCCGCCATTGCGCGAATGCCTGGATGGCCTTGCGCCGTTGGTCGAGCACTTTCTCGATCAGGCCAGCCGGCAGATCGGTTGCCCACTGCCCAAACTGGCACCTGCGGCCATGGACAAACTCAGCCACTACCACTGGCCGGGCAATGTGCGGCAGCTGGAAAACGTGCTGTTCCAGGCGGTGTCGTTGTGTGAGGGCGGTACGGTCAAGGTTGAGCATATTCGCTTGCCGGACTATGGCGTGCGCCAGCCGCTGGGTGATTTTTCCCTGGAGGGCAGCCTGGAGGAGATCGTCGGGCGCTTTGAGAAGGCGGTGTTGGAAAGTCTGTATGCCGAACACCCGAGCAGTCGCCAGTTGGGCAAGCGCCTGGGGGTGTCGCACACCACCATTGCCAACAAGCTGCGGGATTACGAAGTGCTCAAGGCTGATCGCAGTTAAAACGGTGGGAGCTTGCTCCCGTGACGGACTGACAGCCAGCGCTGATCTAACTGACGCACCGCGATCCAAATGTGGGAGCTGGCTTGCCTGCGAAGACGGCCTAACAGTCAACACAGTTGGAACGGGTACATATCCGTTATTTAGGTAACGGCCACTTAGGGTTCCGCCCTGACGGCGGCTCACTTTCGAAAAGCGCGAAAGTAAGCAAAGCGCTCTTGCCCCACCACTCGGCACCTCGCCTAGGCTCGGTGTGCCCGTAATTCGCCAGTGATTTGGGGGGGGCGCCGCCACGCGCCATCCATGGCGCGGGGCGGCTAAACCGGCATCCCTGCCGGTTTACCCCCCCCAAATCCCTGTCGAATTCCGGCCAGCGTGGTTTAACGGGGCGCCTGAGATCAAAAGCAGATCAAGAGCAAGATCAAGAGCGGCTCGCTTCGCATCGTGGTTACCGTCTGCTGCTATAGCCCATAAAGTTATGTAGATACCTATGCTGCGATAGCGGACTGTCAGTTGGCATATCAGTGCCTGTTCCACCGCTATCGCAGGCAAGCCAGCTCCCACATTGGTTGGGTATTGCCCACAGAGTCAGCGCCCTGCATCAATCCCCTGTGGGAGCGGGCTTGCTCGCGAATGCGGTGGCTCAGTCACTGATATGTTGAATGACCTACCGCATTCGCGAGCAAGCCCGCTCCCACATTTGAGCTCTGTCGTTTTTCAGGCCGGTGTTTGCCGCAGGCGGCAGTAGTCCGCCGTTTTTTCGACTGTTTCTTTCCCGCGCTATTTCAGATACCTCTACGAAACCCCCGCCCCGCCTGGATTTGCGCCTCTTTTAAAAAGTTGGTTCGCAAATTGCTTAAGCCTCCTCAGTACAGCGGTGGGCGGCAAGCGTCCGTCAGAAAGAGGATAGAGCGTGGACAAGTACCTTTATGTGGCAATGACCGGCGCCAGCCAGAATGCACTGGCGCAGAAGGCCCATGCCAACAATCTGGCGAACATTTCCACCAACGGTTTCCAGCGCGACCTGGAGCAGGCGCGTTCGATGCCGGTGTTCGGTGACAGCTTTCCGGCGCGGGCGTTTGCCATGACCGAGCGGCCGGCCACTGACTTTTCTCCGGGCGCGATGATCGAAACCGGCCGTGACCTGGACGTAGCCGTCAGCGGCGACGGCTGGATGGCGGTGCAAACCCCCGATGGCGGCGAAGCCTACGTGCGCAGCGCCAGTATGAACGTGGATGCCCTGGGCGTGCTGCGGGCTGGCAACGGTATGCCGATCATGGGCAACGGTGGCCCGATTGCCGTGCCGCCCCAGCAGAAAATCGAAGTGGGTTCGGACGGCACCATCAGCATCCGTGCCATGGGCGAAGGCCCGCGGGTGATGGCGGAAGTGGACCGTATCAAGATGGTCCAGCCAGACCTCAAGAACATGACCAAAGGCCTGGACGGCACCATCCACACCAAGGATGGCCAGCCGGCCCAGGCCGACGCGAACGTGCGGCTGACCTCGGGTTTCCTGCAGGCGAGCAACGTCAATGCCGTGGAAGAAATGACCGCGGTGCTGGCGCTGGCCAAGCAGTTCGAGCTGCACATCAAGATGATGAACAGCGCTAAAGAAGACGACCAGGCCATGACGCGCGTCATGCAGATGAGCTGATTCAAGCCCACTAACTAATTTGCAACGCAGCGCCAACCATCCGGCGCACGAAGGAGAACAGCATGCTTCCGGCTCTATGGGTTGCCAAGACAGGCCTGTCCGCCCAGGACACCAACCTGACGACCATTTCCAACAACCTGGCAAACGTGTCGACCACGGGCTTCAAACGTGACCGCGCCGAGTTCCAGGACTTGCTCTATCAGATCAAGAAGCAACCGGGCGCCCAATCGACCCAGGACAGCGAACTGCCGTCGGGCCTGCAACTGGGTACGGGTGTACAGATCGTCGGCACCCAGAAAAACTTCAGCGCCGGTAACCTGCAGCAAACCGGCCAGCCCCTGGACATGGCGATCAATGGCCGCGGATTTTTTCAGGTGCTGCAGCCAGATGGCACCACCTCTTACACCCGTGACGGCACCTTCCACTTGGATTCCAACGGCCAGATCGTGACCGCCAACGGTTTCGCCCTGGAGCCTGCTGTCGTGGTGCCTCCAGACGCCAAGACCTTCACCGTCGGCAACGACGGCACCGTGTCCATCACCGTGGCTGGCAACCCGGCCTCCCAAGTGATCGGCAACCTGCAAACCGCCGACTTCATCAACCCGGCCGGCCTGCAGGCGATGGGCAACAACCTGTTCCTGGAAACCGCCTCCAGTGGCGCGCCGCAAATCGGCACCCCTGGCTTGAACGGCTTCGGCACCACGCTGCAAAGCACCCTGGAAACCTCCAACGTCAGCACCGTTGAGGAGATGGTCAACATGATCACCACCCAGCGCGCCTACGAGATGAACTCCAAGGTGATTTCCACCGCCGACCAGATGCTTTCGTTCGTTACGCAGAATCTGTAATCAGTCTATGGGGCGCCCTTGAGGGTGCCTGCAACACCGTGAGGTTAGGGTCATGAATCGCTATGTTTGTGTGTTGGCATTGAGTGGGATCGCCGTGCTTGCGGGCTGTGTCGCCCCCTCGCCAAAGCCTAATGACCCGTACTACGCGCCGGTGTTGCCACGCACGCCGCTGCCGGCGGCGGCCAACAATGGCTCGATCTACCAGGCCGGGTTCGAGCAGAACCTGTACAGCGACCGCAAGGCGTTCCGGGTCGGTGACATCATCACCATCACCCTGAACGAGAAGACCCAGGCCAGCAAGAACGCCAACTCGCAGATCGGCAAGAACAGCAAGACCAGCATCGGCCTGACCTCGCTGTTCGGCGGCGGCCTGAACACCAATAACCCGCTGGGCAGCGGTGACCTGAGCCTGGACGCCGGCTACAGCGGCGACCGTGCCACCAACGGCAAGAGCGCGGCAGGGCAGGGCAACAGCCTGACCGGTTCGATCACCGTGACCGTCGCCGACGTATTGCCCAACGGCATCATTGCCGTGCGCGGTGAAAAGTGGATGACCCTCAACACCGGCGACGAGCTGGTGCGCATCGCCGGCATGGTTCGCGCCGATGACATCTCCACCGACAACACCGTGCCGTCGACGCGCATTGCCGATGCACGCATTACCTACTCGGGCACCGGTTCGTTTGCCGATGCGAGCCAGCCGGGCTGGTTCGACCGCTTCTTCCTCAGCCCGCTGTTCCCTTTCTAGGTGGCCATTTTGAAGTTCAAACAGCTGATGGCGATGGCGCTCTTGTTGGCCTTGAGCGTTGCGGCCCAGGCCGAGCGCCTGAAGGACATCGCCAGTATTTCCGGCGTGCGCTCCAACCAGTTGATCGGCTATGGCCTGGTGGTGGGGCTCAACGGTACGGGTGACCAGACCACCCAGACGCCGTTCACCCTGCAAACCTTCAATAACATGCTCTCCCAGTTCGGTATCAAGGTACCGCCTGGCTCGGGCAACGTGCAGTTGAAGAACGTCGCGGCAGTGTCGATCAGCGCCGATCTGCCTGCGTTCGCCAAGCCGGGGCAGGTGGTGGACATCACCGTGTCGTCCATGGGTAACTCCAAGAGCCTGCGCGGCGGTACCTTGCTGATGACGCCGCTCAAAGGTATCGACGGCAACGTCTACGCCATCGCCCAGGGCAACCTGGTGGTCGGCGGTTTTGACGCCGAAGGCCGCGACGGTTCGAAGATCACCGTCAACGTGCCGTCAGCCGGGCGTATCCCCGGTGGCGCCACGGTTGAACGCACCGTGCCGAGTGGTTTCAACCAGGGCAACAGCCTGACCCTGAACCTCAACCGCTCCGACTTCACCACCGCCAAGCGCGTGGTCGACAAGATCAATGACATGCTCGGCCCTGGCGTGGCCCAGGCCATCGATGGCGGCTCGATTCGTGTCACTGCGCCGCTGGACCCAAGCCAGCGCGTGGACTACCTGTCGATCCTGGAAAACCTTGAGGTGGACCCCGGCCAGGCCGTGGCCAAAGTCATCATCAACTCGCGCACCGGCACCATCGTGATCGGCCAGAACGTCAAGGTTTCGCCAGCGGCGGTGACCCACGGCAGCCTGACGGTGACCATCACCGAAGACCCGATCGTCAGCCAGCCTGGGCCGTTGTCCGGTGGCCAGACTGCCGTGGTCCCGCGTTCGCGCGTCAATGCCCAGCAAGAAGCCAAGCCGATGTTCAAGTTCGGCCCGGGCACCACCCTGGACGAGATTGTCCGTGCGGTGAACCAGGTGGGCGCTGCGCCCGGCGACTTGATGGCGATCCTCGAAGCTTTGAAGCAGGCCGGCGCGTTGCAAGCCGACCTGATCGTGATCTGAGGCCATGGCCATGGATATGCGCAAGAGCGGCATCAGCAGCACGGCGGACTCGGGGTCTTACTCCGACCTGAACCGGCTTAACCAGCTCAAGGTGGGCGACGACAAAAACAGCGAAGGCAACCTGCGCAAAGTGGCGCAGGAATTCGAGTCGCTGTTTTTGAACGAGATGCTCAAGTCCATGCGTTCGGCCACCGAGGCCCTGGGCAAGGACAACCCGCTGAACACCCCGGCCGCCAAGCAGTACCAGGAAATGTACGACCAGCAACTGGCGGTGTCGATGTCCCGCGAAGGCGGCGGTATCGGCCTGGCCGATGTGCTGATGCGCCAGATGCAGAAGAACAAACCGGTGGAGGCCCAGGCCGCCACCTTGCAAGGCCCGGCGGCGGATGTGCCGGTGAAGAAAGTCAATGTGCCGACCGAGATTGCCGCCGGTACCCAGGCTGAAGGCCCGTTGGGCCGCTCCAATGGCCAGCGGCCTTTGTGGGCATATCGCGTGGCTGTGCCTGAGGGCGCCAGTACCCATGCCAACGACATGGAGCTGATGAACCAGCGCCGTATCGCCTTGCCCAGCAAGTTGGCCGACCGCCTGCTGGCGGGCATCGTGCCGAACGCCCCGGTCGAAGCCAAAGCCGCGCCCCTGCGTAACAGCGCTGCCGACGATACGGTCATCAACAGCAGCGCGCGTAGCTTTGCCGTGCCGAGCGGGCGCATGCAAGTGTATGGCCGCGCCATTGCCCAGCCACCGCTGGCGCCAGCGAAGAAAGCCTTCAGCTCCCAGGATGAATTTGTCGCCACCATGCTGCCGATGGCCAAGGCCGCCGCCGCACGTATCGGTATCGACCCCAAGTACCTGGTGGCCCAGGCCGCGCTGGAAACCGGCTGGGGCAAATCGGTGATGCGCGCCGAGGACGGCAGCAGCAGCCACAACCTGTTCGGCATCAAGGCTGGCCAGAGCTGGCAGGGCGGTCAGGCCCGGGCGATCACCAGCGAGTTTCGCGATGGCGCGATGGTCAAGGAAACGGCGCAGTTCCGTTCCTACAGCTCCTACCAGGACAGCTTCCACGACCTCGTGACCCTGCTGCAAAGCCATGATCGCTATAAAGAAGTTGTGAAATCAGCCGACAACCCGGAACAGTTTGTACGCGAGTTGCAAAAAGCCGGTTATGCAACCGACCCGGATTACGCCAGCAAGATTTCGCAGATCGCAAAAAACATGAACAGTTACCAGAACTACGCTGCCGCTGGCGCAACCACACATTTATAAGGTCTGAACCATGAGTTTGCTCAGTATCGGGATGTCAGGGCTCAATGCCGCTCAAGGATCGTTGTCGGTCTTGAGTAATAACATCGCCAACGTGAATACCCCGGGGTACTCGCGTCAGCAGACCACGCAAAATACCAACGCGTCGAACCCGTTCGGCGGCGTGTACATCGGCAGCGGCACCACCCTGGCCGATGTGCGCCGGGTGTACAACGAGTACCTGGACACCGCTTACCAGAACAGCACGGCGCTCAATAACGATGCCAAGGCATACCTGGACCAGGTCGGTGCCGTCGACAAAGTGTTGTCGGACAAAACCACCGGCTTGTCCTCGGTGCTCAGTTCGTTCTTTGCCACCCTGCAAACCGCCGCGTCCAACCCCAGCGACCTGTCGGCCCGCCAATTGCTGGTGACCAACGCCCAGACCCTGAGCAGCCGTTTCAACGCGATCTCCACGCAGTTGACCCAGCAGAAAGAGACGATCAACAACCAACTGAGCAGCATGAGTGACCAGGTCAACCAATTGACCGCCTCGATTGCCTCCCTTAACCAGCAGATCTCCCAGGCCCAAGGCAGCTCCAACAGCGCCCCGGCCAACCTGCTGGACTCGCGTAACGAGGCAGTACGCTCGCTCAATGAGTTGATTGGCGTGACGGCCACCGAGAAAAACGGCCAGTTCAGCGTGACCACTGGCAGCGGCCAGTCCCTGGTAGAGGGTGGGATCTCCAACAAGATTTCCGCCGCGCCAAGCAAAACCGATAACAGCCAATACACCATCCAGCTGGACATGAACGGCACCACCCTGGACCTGGGCTCGGTGATCAGCGGCGGCAGCATCGGCGGCCTGTTGCGCTATCGCAGCGATGCCCTGATGCCGGCCATCAATGAACTGGGCCGTATCGCCATCGCCACGGCAGACACGCTCAACAACCAACTGGGCCAGGGTCTGGACCTCAACGGTGACTTTGGTGTTTCGCTGTTCAAAGACATCAACAGCGCCGCCGCCATTGCCTCGCGCAGCCAGGGTGCCTCGGGCAACAGTGTCGGGGCGGGCAACCTGAATGTGACGATCAAGGACAGCAGTCAGTTGTCCACGTTTGACTACACCGTGACCTTCAGCGACAAGACCGATCCTAACAAGATCACGGTGCTACGTTCGGACGGCAAGGCCATGGGCACCTTCGACATGAGCTCAACACCGCCGCCGACCCTGGATGGTTTCACCCTGGCGCTGGACGGCAAGGGCACCATGGCGTTTGGTGACAGCTTCAAGGTCAGCCCCACCGCCACGGGCGCCAGCGGTATTGGCGTGGCGCTCACCGATGCGAACAAGCTGGCGTTCGCCGGCCCGTTGGCAGGTACCAGCAGCACGACCAACAGCGGCACGGGCACCTTTACCCAGCCGGCCTTGACGGTGCCGCTGGATATCCATGGCGGCACCGACACCGCCCAGTTGCGCGCCGGTATTGAAAACTCGATGCCGGTGAAAATGGTGTTCGGCAAGCCCGCCGCCGACGGTACGCAGTCCTATACCATCAACGATTCCAAGGGCAATCCGATTGGCACTGGCTCAATCATTCCTGGGCAGGGCAACAAGATCACCGTGGACGTGCCGATGCGCGACGCCAGCGGTGCGGCGATTCCCGGTAAGAGCTTTAAGTTCGACACCACCGTCAACGGCTCGCCGGCAGACGGCGACAGCACCACCTTTGCCTTCAACAGT
This sequence comes from Pseudomonas sp. FDAARGOS_380, assembly GCF_002591235.1. Taxonomy (NCBI): domain Bacteria; kingdom Pseudomonadati; phylum Pseudomonadota; class Gammaproteobacteria; order Pseudomonadales; family Pseudomonadaceae; genus Pseudomonas; species Pseudomonas sp. FDAARGOS_380. The sequence continues at coordinate 3,864,944 of NZ_CP023969.1, forward strand.
GGCGGCAAGTCCGATGGCCGCAATGCGCAGGAACTGCTGAATCTGCAAACCAAGGCCACCGTCGGCATGGGCGAGGGCAACGCGGGCACCAGCCTGGTGGGTGCCAACAGCAAGCTGGTCTCGACCGTGGGGGCCAAGGCCAGCCAGGCCGGGGTAGACACCGCCGCCACCGGCGCGTTGCTCAGCGCCAACAAGGAAGCACGCAACTCGGTATCCGGGGTCAACCTGGATGATGAAGCGGGCGACATGATCAAGTTCCAGCAGTACTACACCGCGTCGTCGCAGATCATCAAGGCTGCGCAGGAAACCTTCACCACACTGATGAATGCTCTTTAAGGGAGGCTGGGACGATGCGTATTTCTACACAGCAGTATTTTGAGACCAGCTCTGCCAAGTACCAGAGCAACTATTCCAGCGTGGTCAAGGCCCAGGACCAGGCCAGCTCCGGCGTGCGCGTGCAAACCGCCGCGGATGATCCGGTGGCGGCGGCGCGGTTGTTGATGCTGCAGCAGCAGAAAGACATGCTGGCTCAGTTCAATGGCAACATCGACACCCTGAAGAACTCGCTGACCACCCAGGACGGCGTGCTGGAAAATATCAATATCGCGATTCAAAGAGCCAGTGAGCTGGCGCTCAAGGCGGGTAACGTCGGCATCAGCGACGCTGACCGCAAGTCGACGGCCGCCGAGATTGGCGCCATTGAAGACCAGGTTTTGGGCCTGCTCAATACCAAGGACGCCAGCGGCAATTACTTGTTCTCCGGCAGCAAGACCGACACGCCGCCCTACGCCCGCAACAATGACGGCACCTACAGCTACCAGGGCGATGACACGCCGCTGAGCTTGAAGATCGCAGAGAACCTGTCGGTTGCCATGGGCAATACCGCCAAGAGCATGCTTGAAAGCTCGGCGAATACGGGCCGTACGCAAACCGCGCCGATCCTCGTGCCGCCAGCGGTCGACGATGGCAAGGTCACCGTCTCTGCCGGGCTGATCGCGGTCAACAGCAGCTATAACAGCAGTTTTTCCGATGGTCAGCCGTATAAGCTGACCTTCACCAGCAGCACCCAATACGTCGTCACGGACAATGCCGGCAAGGACATTACCTCGGAGATCCCAGGCAACGGCACTTTCGATGCCACCAAGGAAGGCGGTTCGACTGTCAGCCTGCGCGGGGTCAAGTTCGACATCGGCTTGAACCTGGGCAAAGACGCACTGGGCAAAGACATACTGCCTGGCGCGCCGTCGGATGCCATCGTCAAGGACCGCGAGTTCAGCCTGTCGGTCAAACCAGACACCTTCAGCGTTTCGCGCACCCCGAGCAATCCGTCCACCGCGCAACTGAGCGGCGGCACGGTGAGCGATCCGGCGGCTTACGCCAGCACCTTTCCCAATTCGGGCGTGATCGTGAAGTTCGGTGCCGCTGGCGCCTATGACCTGTATGCGCAGCCGTATAGCGCAGACAGCAAATCCATCGCCAGTGGCACCCTGGCGGCCGGCGCAACCACCATCACGGCGGCAGGGGTGACCTTTGATGTCACCACCGCACCGGGGCCGGCAGACGGCGACCAGTTTGCGATCAGTGCCACCAGCAACAAAAACGAGAACGTTCTCGATACCCTGAGCCATCTGCGCAAAATTCTGGAAACGCCGTCAGACGGCAACCCAGCGGCGCAGAAGGAGCTCAAGGATGTGGTGGCCAAGTCGATTGGCAACTTGACCAATGCCTACGGGCAGATCGACCAGGCGCGTGGCTCCCTGGGCGCGCGCCTCAATGGCCTGGACATTCAGTCCAAGGAAAACGTCAGCCTGGACCTGGCCAATACCACCACCATGAATGCCCTGGGCAACGTCGACTTCGCCGAAGCCGCCGTCAACCTGAGCTTGCAGCAAACCATGTTGCAGGCTTCGCAACTGGCCTTCGTGAAAATCTCGCAGTTGAGCCTGTTCAACAAGATGTAAACGGCGTTCAGTCAAGCGGCCCGCTCTGGAAACAGGGCGGGCCGTTGTCGTTTCTGGGGGTTAATTGTTGAAACGTTTTGCATAAACCACGCAAAATTGAGTGACCTGGGAGTCATAAAGCGCATCTTCACTGTATCGTGTGAAAAGGATAAGTCGTCACAGGGCCTTCATCGGGCGGCTTTCAGCGAGTTTTTCATGGGGTTATCCCCTTTATTGTCAGCACTCCCGGCGTAGCCCGAGGGGTGTTCTCCAGCTATTTAGTATTGGGAAGCCACAATGATTGGCATAAAAAGCATCGCCAGTTACGTGCCGGCAGACGGGATCGATAACTACGCCCAGGGTGCCAAATTCGCCAAGGATGAAGAGTTCATCATCGGCAAGATCGGTTCGGCGTTCCTGCCGCGCAAGGAAGCTGCACAGGAGACGTCCGACCTGTGCGTCGAAGCAGTCAATGCATTGTTCGCCAACAACCCGGATTTGAAGCGCGAGTCCATCGACGCGCTGATCGTCGTTACCCAGAACGGCGATGAAGAGGGCTTGCCCCACACCGCCGCCATCGTGCAGGACAAACTGGGCCTGCCGACTCACGTGGCCGCCTTCGATATCTCCCTGGGCTGCTCCGGCTACGTCTACGGCATCTACGCGATGAAGGGCTTCATGGAAGCCGCCGGCCTGAAAAACGGCCTGCTGATCACCGCCGACCCGTACTCCAAAATCGTCGACCCGGAAGACCGCAACACCACCATGCTGTTCGGCGATGCCGCCACCGCCACCTGGATGGGCGAGGACGCACCATGGCTGCTGGGCAAATCCAAATTCGGCACCGACGGCTCCGGCGCACCGCACCTGAAAGTCAGCGATGGTGTGTTCTTCATGAACGGCCGCCAGGTGTTCAACTTTGCCTTGCTCAAGGTGCCGGCGCACTTGCACGAGCTGCTCAAAGAGTCGGACCTCAAGGCCGATGACATCGATGCGTTCTGCATCCACCAGGGCAGTGCGGCCATCGTCGACGCCGTGGCGCGCCGCTTTGAAGAAGCGCCGGTGGACAAGTTCATCAAGGACATGGTCGAGACCGGCAACACTGTGTCGTCGAGCATCCCGCTGCTGCTGGAAAAGCACGTGATGGACGCCACCTGGAAGCGCGTGGCCATCAGTGGCTTTGGTGTGGGCCTGTCGTGGGGCTCGGCGATTCTCTATCGTCCGTGATGCTTTAGCAGCTGTACAAAAAAACGCCGATGATCCCACGATCATCGGCGTTTTTTTTTGCGCCCCCTCCCTGTAGGAGCGAGCTTGCTCGCGAAGAACCTGAGAACGCCGCGTGCATCCTGAATACCCGCGTCATCGTTAACGTTCTTCGCGAGCAAGCTCGCTCCTACAAGGGCGGAGTTTTGGCGCCAGTAACCCGTGATTACGGGCGTTTCACGCCTCTATAAGGCCTTGAAATACAAAGGCTGGCACAGGGCTACTAAAAAAAATCAAAAAAATCCTCAAGCAACCGGCTACCACGACGATAACTATTACGTAGGTTCTCTAGGCCACACCCGGCGGTCGCCAGGGCCGGAAGCCGCAGTATCCAAACCACGAGGATTTCGTCATGGCATTATCAGTAAACACCAACATCACCTCCCTGGGTGTCCAGAAGAACCTGAACAAAGCTTCCGACGCTCTGAGCCAGTCGATGAACCGTCTGTCCTCCGGCCTGAAAATCAACAGCGCCAAAGACGACGCTGCCGGCATGCAGATCGCCAACCGTCTGAACAACCAGGTCAAAGGCCTGAACGTTGCCATCGCCAACGCCAACAACGGCGTGTCGATTGCCCAGACCGCTGAAGGCGCGATGCAAGAATCCACCAACACCCTGCAGCGTCTGCGTGAACTCGCCCTGCAAGCGGCCAACGGTGATAAAAGCGACGCTGACCGTGTTTCCCTGCAGCAAGAATTCACCGCTAAAGTGGGCGAGCTGAACCGTATCGCCAGCACCACCACCTTCGGTGGTCGTAACCTGCTCGACGGCTCGTTCAGCAACGTAGCGTTCCAGATCGGCGCCAACGCCAACGAGACTATCTCGTTCGGTATGACCGATATCAGCTCGACTGCGCTGAAGGGTAACTACAAAGAAGCTGCTGTAAACGGCACTGCGATGACTGGTCTGGCTGCTACTGCTACTGGTTCGGTTCTGACTAATAAATCAACCGTGACGGGTACTGCTGTCGCCGGCGCTACCACTGCTGGTGATAACTTCACCATTAACGGCACGACGATCACTCTGGCTGGTGGTGCTACTGCTACTGCTGCTGCCGCTGATGCAGTGGCAGCTATTAACGCACAAACGGCTACGACTGGTGTTACTGCCAGCGCTGATGCCACGGGTATTTTGAGCCTCTCATCGACAAAAGTTTTCACTCTTGGCGCTGGTGCAACTAACGATGGCTTGGCCAAGCTCAACGTTGCGGCGGGTGCTTCCCCTGCTGCCTCCAGCGACCTCACTGCTGCCGGTAACATTTCGGTTAACGGCACAGCTGTGACCTGGGCGAAAGGCGCCACCATGGCGAGCGTTCTCACCGACCTCACCAACGCTGCAGGCGGTGCGGCCACTGGCGCTTCGGCCACTTTCGTTGACGGTCGTGTCAAGCTGACGTCGGGTGACGGTGCTGATATCAAGCTGTCCAACACCTCTGCTGGTTCTCTGTCGCAGTTGGGTCTGTCGGCCGGTACAACCCAAGCCAAACTGACTGCTGACACTTCCATTGATGTGAACGGCGTTGAAGTCAAGTTCAAGAAGGGCGACACCTCTGACGCGATCGTTGCTTCGATCAACAGCGCCAGCACCGGTGTTCAAGCCAGCAAAAACGCTGACGGTACCCTGAACCTGTTCGCTGACAAAGACATCACCATCAAGGACGGCAGCGCCGGTACCGGCCTGGCTGCACTGGGTCTGACCGCTGTTGCAGCGGCCGGCACCAAAACCGCCGTGACCATGGAAACCAGCGTTTCCGACCTGAACATTCTGACTGCCGCTTCTTCGCAGCAGGCTGTTCAAGCTCTGGACGACGCCATGCAGCAAATCGACAGCCAGCGTTCGCAGCTGGGTGCCGTACAAAACCGCTTCGCCAGCACCGTGGCCAACCTGCAGAGCATTTCGCAGAACTCCTCCGCTGCCAAAGGCCGCGTAGAAGATGCTGACTTCGCTTCTGAAGCCGCTGAGCTGACCAAGCAACAAACCCTGCAACAGGCTTCCACTGCGATCCTGTCCCAGGCCAACCAACTGCCATCGTCTGTTCTGAAGCTGCTTCAGTAATAGCGCTAGCGGTTAAATAACGGGAGGGTGCGTTTAACAACGTGCCCTTCCGTTTTTTCAGTTTGGAGGTGGTGACATGGACATGAGCATCAAGCTGACCTCGTCTTACCCCGCAGCCACGGCTCCGGCCAACCTTGGCGCAGTGGTGACCCAGGCCAAGCCTGTGGCCAGCAATGAGCCGATCAAAAGTGAAGAGCCTCAGCGCGTTGCGCTGGAAAAGGCTGTTACCGATATGCGTGAGTTTGTGCAGGCTTCACAGCGCAACCTGGATTTTTCCATCGATGACTCTACCGGCAAGGTAGTGGTCAAGGTGATCGCCACTGACAGTGGTGAAGTGATTCGACAGATTCCATCGGAGACCGCGCTGAAATTGGCGCAGAACCTGAGCGATGCCGGCAGCCTGTTGTTTGATAGCAAGGCTTGAGTTGGCACGAAACATGTTTCTGATTGCGGTCTAGGCGTATAAGCGCCAAAAAACGGCCGCCGCAGGACAAGGAGAATGGCAAATGGCTAGTTCAACGATTTCCGGCCCAGGTTCGGGCTACGACACCCAAGCAATCGTCAAGGCGCTGGTCGGTGCCGAGCAGGCGCCCAAGCAGGCTCAGATCACCAACGAGCAGAAGAAAGCCACTGTGCAGTTGTCTGCCGTGGGCTCGGTCAAGACGGCGTTGGAAGCCTACCAGGCGGCGATCACCAAGTTGAACAATGCCTCGGCCTTCAACGGGCTGGCGGCGACTTCTTCGGAAGAGAAAAACGCCAAGGTCACCCTGACTGACGGTGCATCCAGCGGCAAGTACCTGTTGAAGATCGCCAACCTTGCGACCGCCTCGAAAGTCACCACGGCGGTGAACGCTGAGGGCGCATCGGGCAAGGCCAACAGCACCGACGAAGACCAGACGCTGACCATCAACCAGTCGGGCAAAAGCTACGACGTGGTCATCCCCGGCGGCGCAACCCTGCAACAGGTGCGCGAGTCGATCAACACCCAGCTCTCGTCCCAAGGCATCAGTGCCAACGTACTGAGTGACTCCAATGGCGCGCGGCTGGTACTGACTTCGACCACCATGGGCGAGGGCACCGACATCACCCTCAGCGGTGATTCGCAGCTGGCTGTCGGCTACGACAAAGGCAAGGCGCCGACCAACGCCAAGTACTCCATTGATGGCATTGAAATGTCATCGAACAGCAACAAGATCACCTCGGCGATCAGTGGGGTGACCCTGGACCTGTTGGACACGGTAGACATCACCAAGCCGACCACCATCACCGTGGCCAGCAACACCGACACCCTGAAAACCTCGGTGCAGTCCTTCGTCAGCGCCTACAACACGCTGATGACGGCGATCAACACTCAAACCAAGGTCACCGCAACCGGTGATGCCTCCACCACCACCGCAGGTGCGTTGACCGGCGATGCGTCGATGCGTCAATTGGTGAACAGCCTGCGTTCCGAGTTGGTCAACGGCTCCGGCGCGGGCACCATGACCAGCCTGGCGCAGATGGGCATCACCACCGACCAGAAAACCGGCCTGCTGAGCCTGGATGACAAAACCTGGGACAAGGCCGTGGTCAAGGGCGCTGGTGATATCGCCAAGCTGTTCACCGGCGACTCGGGCTTGATCACCCGCATGAACAAGGCGACCAGCAGCTACGTCGGCACCACCGGCACCCTGGCGACCCGGGCCACCGATCTCAATAACAAGTTGACCGACTTGAACAAAGAGACCGACGACCTGACGCGGCGCATGGATGCCTTGCAGAAGTCCCTGACCGCCAAGTACACGGCGATGGACACCATGATCGCGCAGATCAACGCCAGCAGCTCCAGCATCCTGACCACCCTCAACTCGCTGAACAATCCTAAGTCGAACTGATGAGCGGTGCGCGCCAGGGCCCTGTCCAGGGGCTCTCGCGCAGGGTGCTGGATTAAAGTTTTTATCGCTGTGGTCGAAAAACTGGTTAAGCAAACCTATTCGATTGTCGCCAGTAACGAGGTAGCAACATGAACCCGATGAGAGCCCTTCGCCAGTACCAGAAGGTCAATGCCCACGCTCAGGTCTCTGAAGCCAGCCCGCACCGCCTGGTGCAGATGCTGATGGAAGGTGGCCTGGACCGCATGGCGCAGGCCAAGGGTGCGTTGAGTCGCGGGGACATCGCGCAAAAAGGCCTGATGCTGGGCAAGGCGATCGAAATCATTTCGGGCCTGCGCGATGGCCTGGAGCCGGAGAAAGCCGAAGATCCAGCCGCGATCCAGCGTCTGGATGCCTTGTATAACTACATGGGCAATCGCCTGGTCGAGGCCAACCGAGTCAATGATGTCGAGATGATCGACGAAGTCGCCCGTCTGCTGATCACCGTCAAGACCGGCTGGGATGCCATCGCTCCACAATAAGGCCGATTGCCTTGAGGTACACATCATGAGCCACGCACTGCAACGCATCGACGAAACCCGCGAAGCCCTGATCGGCGCGCTGGCCGAGCGCAACTGGGAAGCTGTCGGCGAGTTGGACCTGGGGTGCCGGGCGGTGATTGATGAGGTGCTCAGCGAGGCGCCGGTAGATGAGGATGCACTGCGCGAGAAACTGGAAAGCCTGCTGGTGGTGTATCGGCAGTTGCTGGAGGTGACGACCGGCGAGCGCCAGGCGATTTTCGAAGAGATGTCGCAGATCAACCAAGCGAAAAATGCGTCAAAGGTTTACCATCTGTTCGGTTGAACGGGCGCAGTTAATCCGAACGGCGCGTCATATATTTGACTGTGCCAACATTTTTGACTTAACTAGTGCTGTTTTCAGATTTCAGACGTCTAGAAGGTAAGAAATCTTACAGACGTCTAGATTGCCCTCATTCCGGGGCAGGAAGTTTTACTAGGGAAGTTGCTATTGCATGTGGCGTGAAACCAAAATTCTGCTGATCGATGACGATAGCGTCCGCCGCCGCGATTTAGCGGTGATTTTAAATTTTCTCGGTGAAGAAAATTTACCCTGCGGCAGCCACGATTGGCAGCAGGCGGTCAGCTCGTTGTCGTCGAGCCGTGAAGTCATTTGCGTATTGATCGGGACGGTAAACGCTCCTGGCGCAGTTCTGGGCCTGTTAAAGACACTGTCTACCTGGGATGAGTTCCTTCCGGTGTTGCTAATGGGCGATATTTCTTCCGTGGACCTGCCGGAAGACCAGCGCCGCCGTGTGCTGTCCAACCTGGAAATGCCGCCCAGCTACAGCAAATTGCTCGATTCCCTGCACCGCGCCCAGGTCTATCGCGAGATGTACGACCAGGCCCGCGAGCGCGGCCGTCATCGTGAGCCCAACCTGTTTCGCAGCCTCGTCGGCACCAGCCGTGCCATCCAGCACGTGCGCCAGATGATGCAGCAAGTGGCCGACACCGACGCCAGCGTGCTGATCCTCGGCGAGTCGGGCACCGGCAAGGAAGTGGTCGCGCGTAACCTGCACTATCACTCCAAGCGCCGCGACGGGCCCTTCGTGCCGGTCAACTGCGGGGCGATCCCGGCAGAGCTGCTGGAAAGCGAATTGTTCGGCCACGAGAAGGGCGCCTTTACCGGGGCGATCACCAGCCGTGCCGGGCGCTTTGAGCTGGCCAATGGCGGCACCCTGTTCCTCGACGAAATCGGCGACATGCCGTTGCCGATGCAGGTCAAGCTGCTGCGCGTGTTGCAAGAGCGCACCTTCGAGCGCGTGGGCAGCAACAAGACCCAGAGCGTGGACGTGCGCATCATTGCCGCCACCCACAAAAACCTCGAAAGCATGATCGAGGTCGGCAGCTTCCGCGAAGACCTGTACTACCGCCTCAACGTATTCCCTATCGAGATGGCCCCGCTGCGTGAGCGCGTGGAAGACATCCCGTTGCTGATGAACGAACTGATCTCGCGCATGGAGCACGAAAAGCGCGGCTCCATTCGCTTCAACTCCGCGGCAATCATGTCCCTGTGCCGCCACGGCTGGCCGGGCAACGTCCGCGAGCTGGCCAACCTGGTGGAGCGCATGGCGATCATGCACCCGTACGGGGTGATCGGCGTGGTCGAGTTGCCGAAGAAATTCCGTTACGTCGACGACGAAGACGAGCAGATGGACAGCCTGCGCAGTGACATGGAAGAGCGCGTGGCGATCAACGGCCATACCCCGGACTTCGGCGCCACCGCGATGTTGCCGCCCGAAGGTCTTGATCTGAAGGACTACCTCGGCAGCCTGGAACAAGGGTTGATCCAGCAGGCCCTGGACGATGCCCATGGCATCGTGGCCCGCGCCGCCGAGCGCCTGCGCATCCGCCGCACCACCCTGGTGGAGAAGATGCGCAAGTACGGTATGAGCCGCAAAGAAGGTGATGAACAGGCGGATGATTGACGCCTGTTTTTCAACTACCTGATTTATAGGTAGATTTTTTTCGGCACGGGTATTGCTACAACCCTCGCAACGTTCCGTTTAACTGACGGTCAGCCAAGCGAGAGAGCATCATGCCCCACGCCGCCCAACTATCTTCGGCCCCTGCCATCCAGGGGCTGGTTTCGCCTGTAGAACCGCCGACCCGCCAGGGCCTGGAGCACGCGTTCTCGCAGTTCAACCAGATGTCGAGCCAGCTGACCGACTCCTACAGCCTGCTTGAGGCTCGGGTTTCCGAGCTTAAAGGCGAACTGGCGGTGGTCAGCGCCCAGCGCATGCAAGAGCTGGCCGAGAAAGAACGCCTGGCCAACCGCCTGCAAAACCTGCTGGACCTGTTGCCCGGTGGCGTAATCGTTATCGACGACCAGGGCCGTGTGCGCGAAGCCAACCCGGCAGCCTGCGACCTGCTCGGCCTGCCGCTGGAAGGCGAACTGTGGCGTGAAGTCATCACCCGCTGTTTTGCCCCCCGTGAAGACGACGGCCACGAAGTCTCCCTCAAGGACGGGCGCCGGCTGTCCATCGCCACCCGTTCCCTGGACGCTGAGCCTGGCCAGCTTGTGCTGCTCAATGACCTGACAGAAACCCGGCACCTGCAAGATCAGTTGGCTCGCCATGAGCGGCTGTCGTCCCTGGGGCGGATGGTCGCTTCCTTGGCCCATCAGATTCGTACGCCATTGTCGGCGGCATTGATCTACGCCAGTCATTTGACTGACGAGCAATTACCGGCGGCCACCCACCAACGCTTTGCCGGACGCCTCAAGGAGCGCTTGCATGAGTTGGAGCACCAAGTGCGCGACATGCTGGTGTTTGCCCGCGGCGAACTGCCGCTGACCGATCGCGTTACCCCTGCCGGCTTGATGCAGTCCCTGCAAGCGGCAGCGGCGACCCATGTGCAGGAGGCCAATCTGCGCTGGCAGTGCGACAGCCACCAGGGCGAATTGCTGTGCAACCGCGACACCCTGGTGGGCGCGCTGCTCAACCTGATCGAAAACGCCACCCAGGCCAGTGGCCCCGGTGCGCGCCTTAAAGTGCACCTGTACACCCGCGAGCAAACTCTGCGCCTGTGCGTCAGCGACAGCGGCAGCGGTATCGCCCCGCAAGTGCTGCAACGCCTGGGCGAACCGTTTTTTACCACCAAGACCAACGGCACTGGCCTGGGCCTGACCGTGGTCAAGGCAGTGGCCCGTGCCCATCAGGGACAATTGCAGCTGCGTTCCCGCCTGGGGCGTGGCACCTGTGCATTGATGACCTTGCCGCTGTTTTCCAGCGCGGCAAGCGCGGAGTAAGAGGATGATGGCTATCAAGGTTTTATTGGTGGAAGACGATCGCGCCCTGCGTGAAGCATTGGCAGACACGCTGCTGTTGGCGGGCCATGACTACCGTGCGGTCGGCTCTGCCGAGGAGGCCTTGGAGGCGGTCGAGCAGGAAACCTTCAGCCTGGTGGTCAGCGACGTCAATATGCCCGGCATGGACGGCCACCAGTTGCTCGGCGTGCTGCGCGTGCGCCAGCCGCAACTGCCAGTGCTGCTGATGACCGCCCATGGCGCGGTGGAGCGGGCGGTGGATGCCATGCGTCAAGGCGCGGCGGATTACCTGGTCAAGCCGTTCGAGCCCAAGGCCTTGATCGAACTGGTCGCCCGGCATGCCCTGGGCGTGATGCCCGCAGCCGACGGCGATGGCCCGATTGCCTTTGAGCCGGCCAGCGCGCAATTGCTGGAACTGGCGGCGCGGGTGGCGCGCAGTGATTCCACCGTGCTGATTTCAGGCGAGTCCGGCACCGGTAAAGAAGTGCTGGCGCGGTATATCCACCAGCAATCGGGCCGTGCCAAGCAACCGTTCATTGCGATCAACTGCGCGGCGATCCCCGACAACATGCTCGAAGCCACCTTGTTTGGCCATGAAAAGGGCTCGTTCACCGGCGCCATCGCGGCCCAGGCCGGCAAGTTCGAACAGGCCGACGGCGGCACCATCCTGCTCGACGAAATCTCGGAAATGCCCCTGGGCCTGCAAGCCAAGTTGCTGCGCGTACTGCAGGAGCGGGAAGTGGAGCGCGTGGGCGCACGCAAGCCCATCCAGTTGGATATCCGCGTGGTCGCCACCACCAACCGCGACCTGGCGGGCGAAGTGGCGGCGGGGCGCTTCCGTGAAGATCTCTTCTACCGGCTGTCGGTGTTCCCGCTGGCCTGGCGCCCATTGCGTGAGCGCCCGGCGGACATCATTCCGTTGGCCGAGCGCCTGCTGAACAACCACGTCAAAAAAATGAAGCATGCCCAGGCGCGCTTATCGCCCGAGGCCCAGGCGTGCCTGGTCAGTTACCCATGGCCGGGCAACGTGCGCGAGCTGGACAACGCGATCCAGCGTGCGTTGATTTTGCAGCAGGGCGGTTTGATCCAGCCGCAAGACTTTTGCCTGGCCATGGGCAATGGGGCTGCGCCGCTGCCGAGCCTGGCCCCGGCTCCCGTGGTCGCCGAGGCGGAATCGGCCGGCGCCCTGGGCGATGACCTGCGCCGCCGCGAATTCCAGATGATCATCGACACCCTGCGCGCCGAACGCGGCCGCCGCAAAGAAGCGGCCGAGCGCCTGGGCATCAGCCCGCGCACCTTGCGCTACAAGCTGGCGCAGATGCGCGACGCCGGGATGGACGTGGAAGCCTATCTTTTCGCCACCTGACCTCGCGCCAATCCCGTGTGTAGGAGCGAGCTTGCTCGCGAAGAACCCATAGGCGCCGCGGGCATCCTGGAAGCACGCGTTATCGTTGACGTTTTTCGCGAGCAAGCTCGCTCCTACAGAAAAACGTGCGGTAAGAAGGGCCAAAAAATCTGCGGTAACAAGTTTGACAAGCTTTGTCGCCTTTTCTTACGAGTTGCTCCAGAGCTGGCACCCTTGTTGCTACCACCCCTGGTAACCGCTGCGTAGTGTCAAAAAATTGCAGGTCGTCGGAGAGAGAAGGTCATGAGCCAGGGTATTGAGTTCAATCGGTTGATGTTGGATATGCGCGCCATGCAAATGGATGCCATGGCTCAACCGAAATCCGTCGCGCCAGCGCCGGAATTGGGCCAAAGCAATTTTGCCGACATGCTCGGTCAGGCAATCAATAAAGTCAGCGATACCCAGCAGGCGTCCAGCCAGTTGGCGACGGCTTTCGAGATCGGTAAAAGCGGCGTGGACCTCACCGATGTGATGGTCGCCTCGCAAAAGGCCAGCGTGTCCTTCCAGGCCTTGACCCAAGTGCGTAACAAGCTGGTTCAGGCGTATCAAGACATCATGCAGATGCCGGTTTAAGGACGAGATTTAAGTCATGGCTGAAGCACTCTCCGACAACCTCCCCGCCAAGGCCGACGGCAAACCGCCGTTGTTTGGCCTGTCGTTCCTGGAAAACCTCTCGGAAATGACCATGCTGCGTCAGGTGGGCCTGATGGTGGGCCTGGCAGCCAGCGTGGCGATTGGTTTTGCCGTGGTGCTGTGGTCGCAGCAACCCGATTACCGCCCCCTGTACGGCAGCCTGTCGGGCATGGATTCCAAGCAGATCATGGAAACCCTCGCCGCCGCCGACATCGCCTACACCGTAGAGCCCAACTCCGGGGCCTTGCTGGTCAAGGCCGATGACGTGGCCCGCGCACGGATGAAACTGGCCGCCGCTGGCGTGGCGCCGTCCGACAGCAATATCGGTTTTGAAATCCTCGACAAAGACCAGGGCCTGGGCACCAGCCAGTTCATGGAAGCCACCCGCTACCGTCGTGGCCTGGAAGGCGAACTGGCGCGCACCATCTCCAGCCTGAATAACGTCAAGGCTGCCCGTGTGCACCTGGCGATTCCGAAAAGCTCGGTGTTCGTGCGTGACGAACGCAAGCCCAGCGCCTCGGTGTTGGTCGAGCTCTTTGCTGGCCGCTCCCTGGAGCCTGGCCAGGTACTGGCGATCGTCAACCTGGTGGCAACCAGTGTTCCCGAATTGAGCAAGTCGCAAATCACCGTGGTGGACCAGAAGGGCAACCTGCTGTCCGACATGGCCGAAAACTCCGCGCTGACCCAGGCCGGCAAGCAGTTCGACTACAGCCGCCGCATGGAAAGCATGCTCACCCAGCGCGTGCATAACATCCTGCAACCGGTACTGGGCAACGACCGCTACAAGGCTGAAGTGTCGGCCGATGTGGATTTCAGCGCCGTCGAATCCACCTCCGAACAGTTCAACCCCGACCAACCGGCCCTGCGCAGCGAACAGTCCACCAGCGAACAACGCACTGCCAGCAATGGCCCCCAAGGTGTGCCGGGCGCCCTGAGCAACCAGCCACCCGCGCCGGCCTCGGCGCCGCAAACCACCGGTGGCGCCGCCGCTACCGCTGGGGCGATCCAGCCTGGCCAGCCGCTGTTGGACGCCAACGGCCAGCAGATCATGGACCCGGCCACCGGCCAGCCGATGCTTGCGCCGTACCCTGCGGACAAGCGTAACCAGTCCACCAAGAACTTCGAGCTCGACCGTTCCATCAGCCACACCAAGCAGCAACAGGGCAAGATCAATCGCCTGTCGGTGTCGGTGGTGGTCGATGACCAGGTCAAGGTCAACCCAGCAGACGGCGCGGTGACCCGTGCGCCGTGGACGGCTGACGAGCTGGCGCGTTTCACCCGCCTGGTGCAGGACGCCGTTGGCTTCGATGCCAGCCGTGGTGACAGCGTCAGCGTGATCAACATGCCGTTCTCCGCCGAGCGCGGTGAAGTCATCGCTGACCCTGCGTTCTACACCCAGCCGTGGTTCTGGGACATCGTCAAGCAAGTGCTGGGGGTGTTGTTCATCCTGGTGCTGGTGTTCGGCGTATTGCGCCCGGTGCTCAACAACATCACCGGCGGCAGCAAGAAGCAACTGGCACTGGCCGGTGGCGACGTCGAGTTGGGTGGCATGGGCGGCCTGGACGGCGAACTGGCCAACGACCGCGTCAGCCTCGGCGGCCCGCAAAGCATTCTGTTGCCAAGCCCGAGCGAAGGCTATGACGCTCAGTTGAACGCAATCAAGAGTCTGGTAGCAGAAGACCCGGGCCGTGTGGCTCAGGTCGTGAAAGAGTGGATTAACGCAGATGAATGATCGAGCCGCTGTGGCCAAGCTGTCCCGGGTCGACAAAGCCGCCGTGCTGCTGCTGTCCCTGGGTGAAACCGACGCTGCCCAAGTGCTGCGCCACATGGGCCCTAAAGAGGTCCAGCGAGTGGGCGTGGCCATGGCGCAGATGCGCAATGTGCACCGCGAGCAAGTCGAGCAGGTGATGAGTGAGTTCGTCGAGATCGTCGGCGACCAGACCAGCCTGGGCGTCGGCTCCGACAGCTACATTCGCAAGATGCTCACCTCGGCCCTGGGCGAAGACAAGGCCAACGGCCTGATCGACCGCATCCTGCTGGGTGGCAACACCAGCGGCCTGGACAGCCTCAAGTGGATGGAACCGCGCGCAGTGGCCGACGTGATCCGCTACGAGCACCCGCAGATCCAGGCGATCGTGGTGGCCTACCTGGACCCGGACCAAGCCGGTGAAGTGCTCGGCCACTTCGACCATAAAGTGCGCCTGGACATCATCCTACGCGTGTCGTCGCTCAACACCGTGCAGCCGGCGGCGCTCAAAGAACTCAACACCATTCTGGAGAAGCAGTTCTCCGGCAATTCCAACGCCTCGCGCACCACCCTGGGTGGCATCAAGCGCGCGGCCGACATCATGAACTTCCTCGACAGCTCGGTGGAAGGCCAGTTGATGGACTCGATCCGCGAGATCGACGACACCCTGTCCGGCCAGATCGAAGACCTGATGTTCGTGTTCAACAACCTGGCCGATGTCGACGACCGTGGCATCCAGGCGCTGCTGCGCGAAGTGTCCTCGGACGTGCTGGTGCTGGCGCTCAAGGGCTCGGACGAAAACGTCAAAGAAAAGATTTTCAAGAACATGTCCAAGCGCGCCTCGGAGCTGTTGCGCGACGACCTGGAAGCCAAGGGCCCGGTACGCGTCAGCGACGTGGAAACCGCTCAGAAGGAAATCCTCACCATTGCCCGCCGTATGGCCGAAGCCGGAGAAATCGTTCTCGGTGGGAAGGGCGGCGAAGAAATGATCTAAGGCGCCTTGCATGTCGAATAAAGATGAGGCGCCCAGCGATCTGATTCGCGCGCGGGATGTCGGCGGTTTCGACATCTGGTCGCTGCCCAGCTTCGACCCCCATGTGCCGGAGCCCGAGCCTGAACCGGTGGAGGAACCGCCGGCGGAAATGGAAGAAGTGCCGCTGGATGAAGTCCAGCCACTGACTCTCGAAGAGTTGGAAACCATCCGCCAGGAGGCCTACAACGAAGGCTTTGCCGCGGGGGAAAAGGACGGCTTTCGCAGCACCACCCTCAAGGTTCGCCAGGAAGCCGAGGCGGCGCTGGCCACGAAGTTGGGCAGCCTGGAGCGTTTGATGGGTAACCTGTTCGACCCTATCGCCGAACAGGACTCACAGCTGGAAAAATCCATGGTCGGCCTGGTGCAGCACATCGCGCGCCAGGTGATCCAGCGCGAACTGGTGCTCGATTCCAGCCAGATCGAAGCGGTGATGCGTGAAGCCCTCAAGCTGCTGCCCCTGGGCGTCGGCAATGTGCGGCTGTACATCAACCCCCAGGATTTCGAACAGGTCAAAGCCCTGCGCGAGCGCCATGAAGAAACCTGGCGCATCGTCGAAGACGCTTCGTTGCAGCCCGGCGGTTGCCGCGTCGAAACCGAGCACAGTCGCATCGATGCAACGGTGGAAACCCGCATCAGCCAGATCATGGCCAAGTTGTTCGATCAACTGCATGAACAAGCCCTGCACCCCGCCGAGCCGGACCTGAGCGTTGACCTGGACGCCACCGATGCGCCTTGACCGCACCAGCTTCGCCAAGCGCCTGGGCAGCTACGCCGAGGCCACCGAGTTGCCCGGCCAGCCGATCCTCGAAGGGCGCCTGTTGCGCATGGTCGGCCTGACCCTCGAAGCCGAGGGCCTGCGCGCCGCCATGGGCAGCCGCTGCCTGGTGATCAACGACAACAGCTACCACCCGGTGCAAGTCGAAGCCGAGGTGATGGGCTTTTCGGGCAGCAAGATTTTCCTGATGCCGGTCGGCAGCCTCGCCGGCATTGCCCCCGGCGCCCGCGTGGTGCCGCTGGCCGACACTGGCCGCTTGCCCATGGGCATGAGCATGCTGGGCCGCGTACTCGACGGAGCCGGCCGTGCGCTGGACGGCAAGGGCGGCATGAAGGCCGAAGACTGGGTGCCGATGGACGGCCCCACCATCAACCCGCTCAAGCGCAACCCCATCAGCGTGCCACTGGATGTGGGTATTCGCAGCATCAACGGTTTATTGACGGTCGGTCGCGGCCAGCGCCTGGGCCTGTTCGCCGGTACCGGCGTGGGTAAGTCGGTGTTGCTGGGCATGATGACGCGCTTTACCGAGGCCGACATCATCGTGGTGGGGCTGATCGGCGAGCGGGGCCGCGAAGTGAAGGAGTTCATCGAGCACAGCCTCGGTGAAGAAGGGCTCAAGCGTTCTGTTGTCGTCGCTTCTCCGGCAGACGATGCACCGCTGATGCGCTTGCGTGCGGCGATGTACTGCACACGCATCGCCGAATATTTTCGCGACAAGGGCAAGAACGTCCTGTTGCTGATGGACTCGCTCACGCGTTTCGCCCAGGCCCAGCGCGAGATCGCCCTGGCCATCGGCGAGCCGCCCGCGACCAAGGGTTATCCGCCATCGGTGTTTGCCAAGCTGCCCAAGCTGGTGGAACGTGCCGGTAATGCCGAAGCCGGCGGCGGCTCGATCACCGCGTTCTACACCGTGTTGTCCGAAGGCGACGACCAGCAGGACCCGATTGCCGACTCGGCGCGGGGCGTGCTCGACGGCCACATTGTGCTGTCGCGGCGTTTGGCGGAAGAGGGGCATTACCCGGCCATCGATATCGAAGCGTCCATCAGCCGGGTGATGCCGGCGGTGGTCACGCCGGAGCATATGGCCCGAGCCCAGCAGTTCAAGCAGCTGTGGTCGCGCTACCAGCAAAGCCGTGACCTGATCAGCGTCGGTGCCTATGTGGCCGGTGGCGACCGCGACACCGACCTGGCCATCGCCTTGCAGCCGCAACTGGTGACCTACCTGCGCCAAGGCCTCAACGACAAGATCACCATGGGCGAAAGCCAGTCGCACTTGCAGTCCATCTTCGCCCCGGCGCCGGGCGGCTAAGCCATGGCCAACAGCCGCGCCGCACGCTTGGCCCCGGTGGTGGACATGGCCGAAAAGGCCGAGAAAGCCGCCGTACAGCGCCTTGGCTACTTCCAGGGCCAGGTGCGTTTGGCCCAAAGCAAGCTGGGCGACCTGGAGCGTTTTCGTGGCGAGTACCAGCAACAGTGGATCGAGCGCGGCAGCCAGGGCGTGTCCGGCCAGTGGCTGATGGGGTACCAGGGCTTTCTCAACCAGCTTGAAACCGCCGTCGGCCAACAACGCCAAAGCCTGGCCTGGCACGAGGCCAACCTCGACAAAGCCCGCGAGGCCTGGCAAGCGGCGTTTGCCCGGGTTGAGGGGTTGCGCAAACTGGTGCAGCGCTACATCGACGAAGCGCGAGCCATCGAAGACAAGCGCGAGCAAAAACTGCTCGATGAACTCTCCCAACGCCTTCCCCGCCCAGAACAGTTCTAAGTGTGGGAGCTGGCTTGCCTGCGATGGGCATAGGTATCTACACGACTCCGTAGCGCTCAACGGTAACCACGATGCGAAGCGAGCCGCTCTTGATCTGCTTTTGATCTTGATCTCAGGCGCCCCGTCAAACCACGCTGGCCGTAATTTGACAGTGATTTGGGGGGTAAACCGGCAGGGATGCCGGTTTAGCCGCCCCGCGCCATGGATGGCGCGTGGCGGCGGCCCCCCAAATCACTGGCGGATTACGGGCACACCGAGCCCAAGCGAGGTGCCGAGTGGTGGGGCATGAGCCTTTTGCTTACTTTTGGGCTCTTTTCAAAAGTGAGCCGCCGTCAGGGCGGAACCCTAAGTGGCCGTTACCTAAATAACGGATATGTACCCGGTCCAACTGTGTTGACTGTTAGGCCGCCTTCGCGAGCAAGCCCGCTCCCACAGTTGATCCACTGTGTTGCTCAGATGCTCTTCAGCTGCTACACCTTGTGTCTAGTGCAATGACAAGGAAGCAGTCACATGTCAGTCGAGTCAGAAGTATCCCTGGATGGGAAGAAGTTGACGATCGCAATCAGGGGCCGGTTCGATTTCGGCAGCCACCAGGCGTTTCGGGAGTCCTACGAGCGTTACTACAAGGTCCCCGAGATCTATATCGTCGATCTCAAGGAGGCCACCTACATGGACAGTTCAGCCCTCGGCATGCTGCTGTTGCTACGGGATCATGCTGGCGGTGATGACGCCGAGGTCCGCGTGACGAACAGCAACTCCGACGTGCGCAAGATCCTCGCCATCTCCAACTTCGACAAGCTGTTCGACATCAGTTGAGCGCCCTGGCCCCGGTCCTGGAGGCGCTGACCATCCTGATCGCCGAAGACAGCGCCGCCGACCGCCTGTTGCTGGCGAGCATCATCCGTCGCCAGGGCCACCAGGTGCTGACGGTGAGCAATGGCGCCGAAGCGATTGAGGTGTTTGCCCGCGAGCGTCCGCAACTGGTGTTGATGGACGCGCTGATGCCGGTGATGGACGGCTTTGAGGCCGCACGGCAGATCAAACAACTGGCGGGGGAGGCGCTGGTGCCGATCATCTTCCTCACCTCGCTGCGCGAAAGCGAAGCCCTGGCCCAGTGCCTGGACGCTGGCGGCGATGACTTTTTGCCCAAGCCCTATAACCCTTTGATCCTGGCGGCGAAGATCAACGCCATGGACCGCCTGCGCCGCCTACAGGCCACGGTTTTGCAACAGCGTGACTTGATCGCCAAGCATCACGAACACCTGATGCATGAACAGCGGGCGGCCAAGGCAGTGTTCGACAAGGTTGCCCATTCGGGTTGTATCAACGCCGCGCCCAACATCCGCTACCTGCAATCGCCTTATGCGCTATTCAACGGTGACTTGTTGCTGGCGGCCTACACGCCATCCGGCGATATGCACGTGCTGCTCGGTGATTTCACCGGCCATGGCTTGCCGGCCGCCATCGGCGCCATGCCCCTGGCCGAAGTGTTCTACGGCATGACTGCCAAGGGCTACGGCCTCACGCAGACCCTGCGGGAAATGAACGCCAAGCTCAAGCGCATCCTGCCGGTGGACATGTTCTGCTGCGCCACCTTGCTGTGCCTGAGCGCCCAGCGGCGGGCGGTGGAGGTGTGGAACGGCGGCATGCCCGAAGGCTATGTGCATGAAGTCGCCACCGGCAGGCGCACGCCGTTGATGTCGCGGCACCTGCCCCTGGGGGTGTTGTCGTCAGAGGCGTTCGATGACAGCACCGAGGTCTGGCCCATGGCGTTGGGCGACCGGGTGTTTTTGCTCTCCGATGGTGTGCTGGACACCGCTGACGCCAATGATCAACTGTTCGGCGCCGAGCGCTTGCAGCAGGTGTTCGCCGCCAACCGCGAGCCTGACCGCCTGTTCGAGGACATCGAGCAGGCTCTGGCGGCCTTTCGCGGCCAGGCGCGCGATGACGTCAGCATGGTCGAGATCACCTTGCAGGCGGGCCAGCCCTTGCGGGCGGCCGAACCGATGTATGCCGACAGCGGCCAGTCGTGCCCACTGGATTGGTCGGTGAGTTTCGAATTTCGCGCCCAGACCCTTAGAACCTACAACCCGCTGCCGTACCTGCTGCAACTGCTATTGGAGATCCACGGCCTGCGTGAGCAGAGCGGGGCGCTTTACAGCGTGATGGCCGAGTTGTATTCCAACGCGCTGGAGCATGGCGTGCTGGGCCTGGACTCACGGCTCAAGCGCGATGCCCAGGGGTTTGCGCAGTATTATCACCAGCGCCATGAGCGGCTGGCACAGTTGGACAGCGGTTATGTGCGCGTGCATGTGCAGGTGGTACCCACCGACAAGGGCGGCAAACTGACCTTGCGTCTGGAAGACAGCGGGCAGGGTTTTGATGTGGAGCGGGAGCTGGCACGCCCCGTGGACATCGACCGTCTGTCTGGTCGGGGCCTTAGCTTGGTGCGTCAACTGAGCAGCGCTGTAGGCTGGTCCGATGGCGGGCGCAGTGTCTGCGTGGAGTTTTGTTGGGAGGCTCTGGCATAATCCGCCGATTCTTGATCAAGGAGCGAGCAAGTGGCTGAGATTCATTTGGACCCCGACGTGTTGTCGGACTTGCAGGAAGTGATGGAGAGCGAGTACCCGACGTTGCTCGACACCTTTATCGAGGACTCGCAAAAGCGCGTCGCAGCACTGCGCAAGGCTGGGGGCGACGCCAAAACGTTGGGACGGATTGCCCACAGCTTCAAAGGCAGTAGCGGCAATCTAGGGGCGGTGCGTTTGGCCCGATTGTGTGAGCTGCTGGAGACCGAGGCCGTCGAGGCGGCCTCTGATCTAGGTGCACTGGTTGATCAGATTGATCATGAGTTCGCGCTGGTCAAGCCACTGTATGAATGTAGGAGCGAGCTTGCTCGCGAAAAACGTCAACGATAACGCGTGCTTCCTGGATGAATGCGGCGCCTGTGAGTTTTTCGCGAGCAAGCTCGCTCCTACATTGAATCGGATATGTCCAGGCATTTTGTAAACCTGGCCCGACTCTTGCTCTACCTCCACAGACTGCATCCCCGACCCCATGCAGTGGAGACCCTTACTTATGCCAGTCGCCCCCAATTCGCTCCTTCAGGCTGCCACCGCAGCCAAGCCTCAAGCGCCGGCCGCCACGCCTGCGGTAGCGCCTGCGGCCCCGCGGGAAAAGGGCCCTGGCTTCGCTCAAGTGTTTGCCAAGCAAGCTGCCAAGCCGCAGGCCAAGAGCGACGACGCGCCAGCCAAACCCGTGCGCGACAAAGCGGCTGACGCCAGCGATAAACCTGCCGCCAGCGCGCCAGCGGTTGCCGATAGCGGCAATCCCTTGCCTGCCAAGCCGGCCAAGAGCGACGACAGCGCAGACAGTGAAGGCGAGCCACCGGCCGACCCGTCCCTGGCGCAGCAACCGGTGGCCGACCCGGCGCTGGTCGCCGCCGTGACGCCGGTGGCGGTCCCTGTGCCCGTACAAGCGCCTGCCGTCGCTGCCGAAGATGACCAGGCCCTGCCGCTCATTACCGTGACCGAGGAGCCCAAGCAGCCGGCCTTCGACCCCGAGGCCGACCCGCTGGATTCGATGCCGGCCGTGCGCCTGGCGATGGAGCAGGGCGGTCACGTCTCGGCCAGCAGCCAGGCGCCGCAGAAAGCCGCGCCCACCACCCAGGACCAACCGACTGCCGCGCAGAACTTTGCCGCCGGCCTGGCCAGCATGGTTGACCAGCAAGCCGCCAAGGACAGCACCGACCAAGGCGGTGACAAGGCCTTCGGCGCACTGATCGATGACGGCCTCAAGGACCTCAAGAACGCCTGCAGCGACACCCGAGTAGATGACTTCGCCAACCGCCTGGCCGCGCTGACCCAGGCGGCCACACCGAAAACCGCGAATGCCTTGCCGCCCGTCACCAATGCACCCCTGGCCATGCATCAGAGCGGCTGGACCGAAGAGGTGGTCAACCGCGTGATGTACCTGTCCAGCGCCAACCTCAAGTCGGCCGAGATCCAGCTGCAGCCCGCTGAGCTGGGGCGCCTGGACATCAAGGTCAACATGACGGCGGACCAACAGGCCCAGGTCAACTTCATGAGCGGCCATGCGGTGGTGCGTGAAGCGCTGGAGAGCCAGTCCGGCCGCTTGCGGGAGATGTTTGCCCAGCAGGGCATGGGGCAGGTGGATGTGAATGTCTCCGACCAATCGCGGGGGCAGGACCAGCAGCAACAGCAGGGCCAGGCGCGGGGCATCAGTGGCAGCGGCAGGCGTGCTGACAACGGCGACGCCGGTGGCCCTGTGGACGTGGCCGAAGTGGCAGCGCCCGTGAGCCAGAGCGTGATCGGCTCCAGCGCCGTCGACTACTACGCCTGACTTGAGGGCTGTATAGGCCTGAATGTGGGAGCGGGCTTGCTCGCGAATGCAGAGTGTCAGTCAGTATATGTGTGACTGATACACCGCATTCGCGAGCAAGCCCGCTCCCACATTTGTTTTGTGGTGTTCGCTCTTCCCTCATTACCAGCCAACTCTGGCATAACACTTGCTCTTGCCTTGCCATAGATCTACGAATCCCCGAATAGTGACGGATTATTGGCATGGCGAAGAGCGACGACGCAGCAACTCCCCCCGCAGGCAAAGGCAAGCTCAAGCTGATCCTGTTGATTGTGCTGGGCCTGCTCCTGGCCATCGGTGCCTCGGTGGGCGGCACCTGGTACATCATGCACAGCAGTGCGAGCAAACCGGCGCCCGCTGCCGAAACCGCCACTAACGTCAAGCAACCGGCAATCTTCGAGCAGATGCTTCCGGCCTTTGTCGCCAACTACAACCAGAATGGTCGCCAACGCTACCTGCAGGTGAGCATCACCTTGCTGGCGCGCAACCAGGCGGACCTCGATGCCCTCAAGGTGCATATGCCGGTGATCCGCAACAACCTGGTGATGCTGTTCTCCGGGCAGAGCTTCGACAGCCTGGCCACTCCGGTCGGCCAGGAAATGCTGCGCCAGAAGGTCACTGCCAGCGTGCAGGAAGTGGCCCAGAAAGAACTCGGCAAAGTCGTGGTCGAGCAGGCGCTCTTCACTAACTTCGTATTGCAGTAGGATCACGACATGGCCGTGCAAGACCTGCTGTCCCAGGATGAAATCGACGCGCTGTTGCATGGCGTGGACGATGGTCTGGTACAGACCGAAATGGCTGCCGAACCCGGCAGCGTCAAAAGTTACGACCTGACCAGCCAGGATCGCATCGTGCGGGGACGCATGCCGACCCTGGAGATGATCAACGAACGTTTTGCCCGCTACACCCGCATCAGCATGTTCAACATGCTGCGCCGCTCGGCGGACGTGGCCGTGGGCGGTGTGCAGGTGATGAAGTTCGGTGAATACGTACACTCGCTGTACGTGCCCACCAGCCTCAACCTGGTCAAGATCAAGCCATTGCGCGGCACTGCGCTGTTCATCCTCGACGCCAAACTGGTGTTCAAGCTGGTGGACAACTTCTTCGGTGGCGACGGCCGTCACGCCAAGATCGAAGGGCGTGAGTTCACCCCCACCGAACTGCGCGTGGTGCGCATGGTGCTGGAGCAGGCCTTCATCGACTTGAAGGAAGCCTGGCAGGCGATCATGGAAGTCAATTTCGAGTACATCAACTCGGAAGTGAACCCGGCCATGGCCAACATCGTCGGCCCCAGCGAAGCCATTGTGGTGTCGACCTTCCACATCGAACTCGATGGCGGTGGCGGCGACCTGCACGTGACCATGCCGTATTCGATGATCGAGCCGGTGCGCGAGATGCTCGATGCCGGTTTCCAGTCCGACCTCGACGACCAGGACGAACGCTGGGTCAAGGCCCTGCGCGAAGACCTGCTGGACGTCGACGTGCCGCTGAGCGCCACCGTGGCCCGCCGCCAGTTGCGCCTGCGGGACATTTTGCACATGGCGCCTGGGGACATCATCCCCGTCGACTTGCCGGAAGAGTTGATCATGCGCGCCAACGGCGTGCCGTCATTCAAGGTCAAGCTCGGTTCCCACAAGGGCAACCTGGCGCTGCAAGTGGTTGAGCCGATCAACCGCCGCTGATTCAACCCTAATTCATGATTGTTTGCTGCGCCGAGGACATGTAATGGCTACCGAACACGAAAACACTTCCGCCGAAGACCAGGCCCTGGCTGACGAGTGGGCTGCGGCCCTGGAAGAAACCGGCGATGTTGGCCAGGACGACATCGACGCGCTGCTGGCCGCCGACGCCGCCACCGCACCGGCCGGCAACCGCCTGGCCATGGAAGAGTTTGGCAGCGTGCCGAAGAACAACGATCCGGTGAGCCTTGATGGCCCGAACCTGGATGTGATCCTCGACATCCCGGTGTCGATTTCCATGGAAGTGGGCAGCACCGAAATCAACATCCGCAACCTGTTGCAGCTCAACCAGGGCTCGGTGATCGAACTGGACCGCCTGGCCGGCGAGCCGTTGGACGTGCTGGTCAACGGCACCCTGATTGCCCATGGCGAGGTGGTGGTGGTCAACGAGAAGTTCGGCATCCGCCTGACCGACGTGATCAGCCCGAGCGAACGCATCAAGAAGTTGCGCTGAGATGAAGTACGCGATGGCGGGACTGTTGCTGGCGCTGCCATTGAGCGCCCTGGCGGCTGAACCGGTGGCGCAGGCAGTCACGGCACCTGCGGTCGGCAGCGTCGGCGGGCAGTTGACGCAACTGGTGCTGGGCCTGTTGCTGGTGATCGGCCTGATCTTTGTGCTGGCCTGGCTGATGCGCCGCGTACAGCGCATCGGCCCGGGCAACGGCCAGGTGATCGAGCTGGTGGGCTCGCGCGCCCTCGGCCCGCGTGATCGGTTGGTGCTGGTGCAGGTGGGCGAGGAGCAGATCCTGCTTGGCATCACCCCTGGTCGCATCACCCCGCTGCATGTACTCAAGACCCCGGTGGATGCGGTCAAGACCGAAGCCGCCACGCCAGAATTCGCCCAGCGCCTGATGGAATTGCTGGGCAAGGATCAGAAGGATAAGAAGTAATGCGCGTTTTCTTGACGCTCATGCTGTTGTTGGCCGCGCCGATGGCCCTGGGCGCCGACCCGTTGTCGATCCCGGCGATTACCCTGGGTACCAACGCGGCCGGCGCGCAGGAATATTCGGTCAGCCTGCAGATCCTGCTGATCATGACGGCGCTGAGTTTCATCCCGGCGTTCGTCATGCTGATGACCAGCTTTACGCGGATCATCATCGTCTTCTCGATCCTGCGCCAGGCCCTGGGCCTGCAGCAGACACCGTCGAACCAGATCCTCACCGGCATGGCGTTGTTTTTGACGCTGTTCATCATGGCGCCGGTGTTCGACAAGGTGAACCAGCAAGCCCTGCAACCTTATCTGGCGGAAAAGCTCACGGCCCAGGATGCGATCGACAAGGCCCAGGGCCCGATCAAGGACTTCATGCTGTCGCAAACCCGCTCCAGCGACCTTGAGCTGTTCATGCGCCTGTCCAAGCGCACCGACATCGCCACCCCGGACCAGGCACCGCTGACCATCCTGGTGCCGGCATTCGTCACTTCTGAATTGAAGACCGCGTTCCAGATCGGCTTCATGATCTTCATTCCGTTCCTGATCATCGACCTGGTGGTGGCGAGCGTGTTGATGGCCATGGGTATGATGATGCTGTCGCCGTTGATCATCTCGTTGCCGTTCAAGATCATGCTGTTTGTGCTGGTGGACGGCTGGGCGCTGATTATCGGCACCCTGGCCGGCAGTTTCGGAGGGGTATAGCGCCATGACCCCAGAAGTCGCCGTCGACCTGTTCCGTGAAGCGCTGTGGCTGACCACCCTGATGGTCGCCGTGCTGGTGGTGCCGAGCCTGTTGGTCGGCCTGCTGGTGGCGATGTTCCAGGCCGCCACCCAGATCAACGAACAGACCTTGAGCTTCCTGCCGCGCCTGCTGGTGATGCTGGTGACCCTGATTGTCGCCGGCCCGTGGCTGGTGCAAACCTTCATGGAATACATCCTGCAGTTGTACGGCAGTATTCCGCAGTTGATCGGCTGAGCCGATGCAATCCTTGCTGGCCTTGACTGACACCCAGATCAGTACCTGGGTGGCCTCGTTCATCCTGCCGCTGTTTCGCGTCACGGCCATGCTGATGGCCATGCCGGTGTTCGGCACCACCCTGGTACCGCGTCGCGTGCGCCTGTATTTTGCCGTGGCGATCACCGTGGTGATCGTGCCTGGCCTGCCGCCGATGCCGCCGGTGAACGCCCTCGACCTGAGCGCCTTGCTGCTGATTGCCGAACAGATCCTGATCGGCGCCATGCTGGGGTTTTCCCTCACGTTGTTCTTCCAGGCGTTTGTGATCGCCGGGCAAATCATTTCGATCCAGATGGGCATGGGCTTTGCGTCCATGGTCGACCCCACCAACGGGGTGTCGGCGGCGGTGATCGGGCAGTTTCTGACCATGCTGGTGACCTTGCTGTTTCTGGCCATGAACGGTCACCTGGTGGCGTTCGAAGTCTTGACCGAAAGCTTCACCACCTTGCCGGTGGGCTCGGGGTTGGTGGTTAACCATTTCTGGGAGCTGGTGGGGCGCCTGGGTTGGGTGTTGGGCGCAGCGCTGTTGCTGGTGCTGCCGGCGATCACCGCGCTGCTGGTGGTCAATATCGCGTTTGGCGTGATGACCCGTGCGGCGCCGCAACTGAACATCTTCTCGATTGGTTTTCCCTTGACCCTGGTGCTGGGCATGGGGATTTTCTGGGTCGGCCTGGCTGACATTCTCAATCAGTATCAACCGCTGGCGAGCGAAGCCTTGCAGTTCTTACGTGATCTGGCACGGGCGCGCTGAGCCATGGCCGAGAGCGAGAGTGGTCAGGACAAAACAGAAGACCCCACGGAGAAACGTAAAAAGGACTCCAGGGAAAAGGGCGAAATCGCGCGCTCCAAAGAGCTCAACACCTTCGCCACCATGATCGCCGGCGCAGGCGCCTTGCTGATCTACGGCGGTGGTCTGGCGCTGGACCTGCTGGAGATGATGAAACACAACTTCAGCCTGCCGCGCGACGTGTTGCTCAACCCCGACGCCATGGCCCAATACCTGCTGCACTCGGGCAAAATCGCGCTGCTGGCGGTGCAGCCGATCCTGATCACCTTGCTGCTCGCCGCGCTGATCGGCCCGGTGGCCCTGGGCGGCTGGCTGTTTGCGGCGGGCAGCATGGCGCCCAAGTTCAGCCGCATGAACCCCGGGGCGGGGCTCAAGCGCATGTTTTCGGTCAAGGCCCTGGTGGAATTGCTCAAGGCCCTGGCCAAGTTTTTCCTGATTCTGTTCGTGGCCTTGGCGGTGTTGTCGTCCGACATCGACGATTTGCTGCGCATCGCCCATGAGCCGCTGGAGTCCGCGATCATCCACAGCGTGCAGGTAGTGGGCTGGAGTGCGTTGTGGATGGCGGCGGGGCTGATCCTGATCGCCGCCGTGGATGCGCCGATTCAACTGTGGGAAAGCCACAAGAAACTGCTGATGACCAAGCAGGAAGTGCGCGACGAGCACAAGGACCAGGAAGGCCGCCCCGAGGTCAAGCAACGCATCCGCCAGCTGCAGCGGGAAATGTCCCAGCGCAAGATGATGGCCTCGGTGCCCGACGCCGACGTGATCATCACCAACCCGACCCACTACGCCGTGGCCCTCAAGTACGACCCCGAGAAGGGTGGTGCGCCGATGTTGCTGGCCAAGGGCAGCGACTTTACCGCGTTGAAAATCCGCGAAATCGCGGTGGCCAACGACATTCTGTTATTGGAGTCGCCAGCGCTGGCGCGTTCGATTTTCTACTCCACCGACCTGGACCAGGAAATTCCGGCCGGCTTGTACCTGGCCGTTGCCCAGGTGTTGGCCTACGTTTACCAGATTCGCCAATACCGCGCCGGCAAGGGCAAGCGGCCTGATCCGCTCAAAGACCTGCCGATCCCGCCGGACCTGCGCCGCGATTCCTAGTAGGAGCGAGCTTGCTCGCGAAAAACTCACCGTCGCCGCGTTCATCCTGACTCCCCGCGTTATCTTTACCACCTTCGCGAGCAAGCTCGCTCCTACAACCTGTCAACTTTGACAGTAGCCAATACGCCGCCTTCACTGTTTGATACAGCGATGAGACGTGCAGCCCTGCACGACTCGGGAGGCGGTGATGGATAGGGGTACGGTCAGGTGGTTTGATGCGGTCAAAGGCATCGGCTTTATTGCCCGGGATCGTGATGGCAACCCGGTTGCCGTCCAATCGGCAGGCACGCAATGCAGTGACCTGCCACCCAATCCTCCCAAGCTGCGAAAACCCCGCAAACGCAAGAAATCATCGGATGCATGAATCGCTTGCTGTTCCACCGCTACCACCCATCGGCAGCTCGCGTCTACCTGTCAACTCTGACAGTAGCCAAAGCTCGTTTCCCCGTTGTTTTATGGATGAACCAAACACTGCGCGTATGTAGTCAACGAGATGCAGGGAGAGCGGGATTGAACGAGGTCACAGGGACTGTCAGATCCTACGACTGGATCAGGGGCGATTGGCTGGTCGAATTGGATGAGGGGACAGAAGAGGTATTTATCAATCGCAAGGATTGGCGCTGCACCGCGCTGTCGGTGGGTAAGCGTCTGAGGTTTCAAATGGTCCATCGGCCCAAGGGCATCTATGCGGTGCCCGTCAGGGGGCATGATCGAGGTGGATTGGGTTCTGAGTAAGGGTAAGGAGAGCGGCAATGGCAACGGGTACTGTGAAGTGGTTTAGCACGGAGAAGGGGTTTGGTTTTATTACCCCGGAGGATGGAGGGGCGGACGTGTTCGCTCATTACTCGGCTATTCAGACTAGCGGGTACAAGAGCCTGGATGAGGGCCAAAAAGTAGAATACGAGGTTGCTCAAGGCCCCAAAGGCCCGCAGGCCGAACGTATACAGTTGCTCTAGCGCCCAAATAACCGCTTATTTCAAGACAGGACACAGTCCAAATGTGGGAGCTGGCTTGCCTGCGATAGCTAACTCACAGCCAATACCTTAGCGACTGGCACACCGCATCGCAGGCAAGCCAGCTCCCACCCTTGCCCCGTATTATCCGCTGCTTGCTTTGCCCGCCATTGCTGCGCCAAGGTGCAAGCGATCAGCCAATAACTGCGCCAGTTCGATCAACTGCGCAACGCCGAGCAATTCCTCTCGTTTGGAACCTTCCAAGTCAAAGGCCAGGTCGCAGCTCAAGGCAGTGGCCGAAGCGAGTGTTTCACTGAGGTTGACCAGCAGGTCTTCGCTGCTGATGCCGTCGGCTACGGTAAACAGCCGGGTGGGGGCATGATCGTTCCCACGCTCCCGCGTGGGAATGCATTGCGTGACGCTCTGCGTCGCCCTTGCGCAGTGCTCAAGTCGCGCGCCTGGCTCGGGACGCGGAGCGTCCCAGGCGGCATTCCCACGCGGAGCGTGGGAACGATCGAGGGGGCCGCGTTATTCGCTGCTTGCGGTGTCCAACATTTCGCCGTCACCGTGCAAGCGATCAGCCAGTAACTGCGCCAGTTCGATCAACTGCGCAACGCCGAGCAATTCCTCTCGTTTCGAACCTTCCAAGTCAAAGGCCAGGTCACAGCTCAAGGCATTGGCCGAAGCGAGTGTTTCGCTGAGGTTGACCAGCAGGTCTTCGCTGCTGATGCCGTCGGCTACGGTAAACAGCCGGGTGGGGGGATTTGGGGTAGGTTTGATCACTGTGAAGCTCCTTATGAAAGTGAAGCCGCCACTGATCGCCGCGACGCGATGGAGGGTGGCAGCTGTACGCAGGTTCGCGGACCGGTGAAGGAGCAACCCGGCATACCCGAAGGTATCCCGCGCACAGCCGCCATAGCGCCGCACAGTAGACGATAAAAAACCGCTTACTGAAAGGGAGATGGTGCTTTTGCTCCGTTGTGAACCGGGCCGCGACGCCCGTCCGCTGCGTTTGCAGCGGTGTACGGAGACTAGAGATCACATTTCCTAGGGGCAACCCCAAATCCATGTCGGAAATTTCCTCGATATCCACGATGCACACAAATCCAAATGTGGGAGCTGGCTTGCCTGCGATGGCTGACTCGCAGCCACTATCCCAGTGGCTGACACACCGCAATCGCAGGCAAGCCAGCTCCCACACTTGAATCGGTTACCACCCGAAAATCGCCCCAAAAGCAAAGTTGGAAGGCTTCTTGCAACCCCGCCTCCAAGTCGCCCTCCAGCGTCAAAACTTTGCTTCAAGGACCCGAGGAATACCGGTGGTAGATCGCTCTCAAATGCTCAACACGGCCCGTGGCACCCTGACTGACTTGTCGCGGGGCAATCTGGGTGTGCCGTTGTTGTTGCTGGTGATGCTGGCAATGATGATGTTGCCGATGCCGCCGTTCCTGCTCGACGTGTTCTTTACCTTCAACATTGCCCTGTCCGTCGTCGTGTTGCTGGTGTGCGTGTACGCCTTGCGACCACTGGATTTTGCGGTATTCCCCACCATTCTGTTGGTGGCGACCCTGCTGCGCCTGGCATTGAACGTGGCCTCCACGCGGGTGGTGATGCTCCACGGCCAGGACGGCCACGCCGCCGCCGGTAAGGTGATCCAGGCGTTCGGTGAGGTGGTGATCGGCGGTAACTACGTGGTTGGTATCGTGGTGTTCGCGATCCTGATGATCATCAACTTCGTCGTGGTGACCAAGGGCGCCGGGCGGATTTCCGAGGTGAGTGCGCGGTTTACCCTGGATGCCATGCCTGGCAAACAAATGGCCATCGACGCCGACCTTAACGCTGGCCTGATCGACCAGAACCAGGCCAAGGCTCGCCGGGCCGAAGTCGCCCAGGAGGCCGAGTTCTACGGCTCCATGGACGGTGCCAGCAAGTTTGTGCGCGGTGACGCCATCGCCGGCCTGTTGATTCTGTTCATCAACCTGATCGGCGGCGTGGCCGTCGGTATGTTCCAGCACGGCATGACATTCGGCGATGCTGGCAAGGTGTACGCCTTGCTGACCATCGGTGACGGTTTAGTGGCGCAATTGCCATCACTGTTGTTATCCACAGCGGCGGCCATCATGGTCACCCGTGCTTCGGGCTCCGAAGACATGGGCAAGCAGATCAGCCGGCAGATGTTCGCTTCGCCCAAGGCCCTGGCCGTGGCGGCGGGCATCATGGCGATCATGGGTATTGTGCCGGGCATGCCGCACTTCTCGTTTTTGAGCATGGCGGCCCTGGCGGGGGGGGCGGCGTACCTGTTCTGGAAGAAGCAGAACCAGGTCAAGGTCCAGGCCGAGCAGGAGATCGCCCGTCAACAGGAGCTGCTGCCATCCCCGGCCCGTGCCCAGGAAACCAAGGAGCTGGGCTGGGACGACGTCACGCCCATCGACATGATTGGCCTGGAAGTCGGCTACCGCCTGATCCCACTGGTCGACCGCAACCAGGGTGGGCAACTGCTGGCGCGGATCAAGGGCGTGCGCAAGAAGCTGTCCCAGGACTTGGGCTTCCTGATGCCCACCGTGCATATCCGCGACAACCTCGACCTGGCCCCCAGCGCCTATCGCCTGACGCTGATGGGGGTGATTTTGGCCGAAGCCGAGATCTACCCGGACCGCGAACTGGCGATCAACCCAGGGCAGGTGTTCGGTACGCTCAACGGTATCACCGCCAAAGATCCGGCTTTCGGCCTGGAAGCGGTGTGGATCGAAGTGAGCCAGCGCAGCCAGGCGCAGTCCCTGGGTTACACCGTGGTGGATGCCAGTACCGTGGTCGCCACGCACCTCAACCAGATTCTCTACAAGCACTCCCACGAGTTGATCGGCCACGAGGAAGTCCAGCAATTGATGGGCTTGCTGGCCAAATCGTCGCCAAAACTGGCCGAAGAACTGGTGCCGGGCGTGCTGTCGCTGTCGCAGTTGCTCAAGGTGCTGCAAGCGCTGTTGGCCGAACAGGTGCCCGTGCGCGACATTCGCAGCATTGCCGAGGCCATCGCCAACAATGCCGCCAAGAGTCAAGATACTGCCGCTCTGGTGGCGGCGGTGCGTGTCGGCGTGTCCCGCGCAATCGTGCAAAGCATTGTAGGCACTGAGTCCGAGCTGCCTGTGATCACCCTGGAACCCAGGTTGGAACAAATATTGCTCAATAGTATTCAGAAGGCAGGGCAAGGCCAGGAAGAGGGCGTTTTACTGGAGCCAAGCATGGCTGAAAAGCTGCAGCGTTCGTTGATCGACGCCGCACAGCGCCAGGAAATGCAAGGCAACCCGGTGATCCTGCTGGTGGCCGGCCCGGTTCGCGCGATGTTGTCGCGGTTTGGACGCCTGGCTGTACCGAATTTGCACGTGTTGGCTTACCAGGAAATTCCTGACAATAAGCAAGTGACTATCGTCGCGACAGTTGGGCCCAATGGCTGAGGTAGTGGGTTATGCAAGTTAAGCGTTTTTTCGCCGCCGATATGCGTCAGGCCATGAAATTGGTCCGCGATGAGCTGGGCGCCGATGCCGCGATTATCGGTAACCGTCGGATTGCCGGCGGTGTCGAGCTGACGGCTGCCCTGGATTACACACCCCAGGCGCTGGCCCCGCGCGTGCCGAACATGGAACTCGAAGACGAGCTGCGCAAGACCGCCTCGCGTATTGTGTCGGCCCAGGCTGAGCTGAGCATGCGTGGCGACAGCGATGCCAGCACCAATCGCCAATTGTTCGCCGGCCTGCCGCTGACCGCCGCCGAGCCGCTGGTTGAACCCACCTTTGTCGAACCGCCGCGTCCTGCAGCGCCTGCCCCGGCTGCCGCAGTTGACCAGCGCGTGATCGACTCGATGCGTTTTGAACTCAATGGCCTGCGTGAATTGCTCGAAGTGCAGCTCGGCTCGCTGGCCTGGACCCAACTGCAAGGCAGCAAGCCGCAGCAAGCCAACCTGTGGCGTCGCTTGCAACGCATCGGCCTGTCCGGCCCGTTGTCCCGCGACCTGCTGGCCTTGACCGCTGAAGTCGAAGAGCCCCGTCAGGCCTGGCGCATGTTGCTGGCGCACTTGGCGCGCATGATCGCCACGCCGGAAATCGAACCCCTGGAAGAGGGCGGTGTGATCGCCATGGTCGGCCCCGCCGGCATGGGCAAGACCACCACCCTGGCCAAGCTGGCCGCCCGTTATGTGCTCAAGTACGGCGCGCAGAATATCGCGCTGGTGAGCATGGACAGCTACCGCATCGGTGCCCAGGAGCAGCTCAAGACCCTGGGCCGCATCCTCAATGTGCCGGTGACCCATGTCGACCCGGGCCAGTCCCTGGCCAATGCCCTCGAGCCGTTGCTGCGCAAGCGCGTGGTGCTGATCGACACCGCCGGCCTGCAAGCCAGCGACCCGGCGCTGCGCATGCAGCTCGAAAGCCTGGCCGGGCGTGGCATCAAGTCGAAAAATTACCTGGTGCTTGCAACCACCAGCCAGAAACAGGTTCTTACCGCTGCCTATCACAGCTACAAGCGTTGCGGCCTGGCCGGCTGCATCCTCACCAAGCTTGACGAAACCGCGAGCCTGGGCGAGGTATTGAGCCTGGCCATCAGCCATGAATTACCGGTTGCCTACCTCACCGACGGGCCGCGGATCCCGGATGATCTGCATCTGCCGCGCCGTCATCAGTTGGTCAGCCGTGCCGTGAGTGTGCAAATGCAAGACGAGCCTAGCGAGGAAGCGATGGCCGATATGTTCGCCGACCTTTACCACCACCCGGCTAAACGGGTGGGTTGAGGCAGGATGAACACCGTGAAATGTACCTACATCGATGGTCTGCAAGCGATTCACGCGGCCAAGCCATGTAGCCTGCGTCTAAGCAAGACAAGGTAAAGAAATAAAATGGGCAGCATGCATCCCGTACAGGTGATCGCGGTGACCGGCGGCAAAGGTGGCGTCGGGAAAACTAACGTGTCAGTGAATTTGTCCCTGGCGCTGGCAGAGCTTGGCCGTCGCGTCATGCTGCTGGATGCTGACCTGGGCTTGGCGAACGTGGACGTTCTGCTGGGGCTGACACCCAAACATACCCTGGCCGATGTGATCGAGGGCCGCTGTGAGCTGCGCGATGTGCTGCTCCAGGGCCCCGGAGGCATTCGCATCGTGCCGGCGGCCTCGGGCACCCAGAGCATGGTGCACCTGAGCCCCGCGCAGCATGCCGGGTTGATCCAGGCGTTCAGCGACATCGGCGACAACCTCGACGTGCTGGTGATCGACACCGCCGCCGGCATCGGCGAATCCGTGGTCAGCTTTGTGCGCGCCGCGCAAGAAGTGCTGCTGGTGGTGTGCGACGAACCTACCTCGATCACCGATGCCTACGCACTGATCAAACTGCTTAACCGTGACTACGGCATGAACCGCTTTCGCGTGTTGGCCAACATGGCCCAAAGCCCGCAGGAAGGGCGCAACCTGTTCGCCAAGTTGACCAAGGTCACGGATCGTTTCCTCGATGTGGCTTTACAATACGTCGGCGCAGTTCCCTATGACGAGTGTGTGCGCAAGGCCGTGCAAAAGCAGCGTGCGGTCTATGAAGCGTTCCCTCGTTCGAAATGCGCACTGGCGTTCAAGGCCATTGCCCAGAAGGTCGATACCTGGCCGTTGCCCGCCAACCCGCGGGGGCATCTGGAGTTTTTCGTCGAGCGTTTGGTGCATCAGACGAGCGCAGGACCGGTGCTATGACATCCAGCGGCTACAACCTTTACAAAAAGTCGGCACGTGACAGCCAGGGCGAATTGATCGAGCGCTATGCGCCACTGGTCAAGCGCATTGCCTATCACCTGTTGGCGCGCCTGCCCGCGAGTGTGCAGGTTGAAGACTTGATCCAGGCCGGCATGATCGGCCTGCTCGAAGTCTCGACCAAATACGACGCCAGCAAGGGCGCCAGTTTCGAAACGTATGCGGGTATCCGCATCCGTGGCGCGATGCTCGATGAAGTGCGTAAAGGCGATTGGGCGCCGCGTTCGGTACACCGCAATACGCGCATGGTCAGTGATGCAATTCGTGCAATTGAAGCAAAAACCGGTCGTGACGCTAAAGATCATGAAGTTGCGGCCGAACTCCAATTGAGTCTCGACGATTACTACGGGATTTTGAACGATACCTTGGGCAGCCGCCTGTTCAGTTTCGACGACCTTTTACAGGACGGCGAACACGAAGGGCTGCACGAGGACGGCGCGAGCGCGCATACGGAGCCGTCGCGCGACCTGGAAGACGAACGTTTCCAGGGCGCGTTGGCCGATGCAATCGCCAACTTGCCGGAGCGTGAGCGGCTGGTGCTGGCGCTGTACTACGACGAAGAGCTGAACCTCAAGGAAATCGGTGAGGTCCTGGGGGTCAGCGAATCGCGTGTCAGCCAGTTGCATAGCCAGTGCGCAGCCCGCTTGCGGGGGCGATTGGCCGAGTGGCGCGCGCGCTGACAGGCAGTGTGGGGACACTGCAGACGCTACCGTGAAACCGCAGGGTTTTGCGGGTGAGTACCGTGGTGCCCTGGGCAGTCCTTTTTGTGTAACGCCTGTTGATTGAAATGGCGCGTCCAGGTGCTGGGCGCGTTTAAGACTGCTTGGAGGTCGAATTGGACAAGAACATGAAAATCCTCATCGTTGATGACTTCTCAACGATGCGGCGGATCATTAAAAACCTGTTGCGTGACCTTGGGTTCACCAACACGGTCGAGGCGGATGACGGCCTGACGGCCATTCCGATTCTCAACAGCGGGAGCATCGACTTTCTGGTGACCGACTGGAACATGCCGGGCATGACTGGTATCGACCTGCTGCGCCACGTGCGCGCCGATGAAAAACTGCGCAGCCTGCCTGTGCTGATGGTGACCGCCGAAGCCAAGCGTGAACAGATCATCGAAGCCGCCCAAGCCGGGGTCAACGGTTACGTGGTCAAGCCATTCACGGCACTGGCCTTGAAAGAGAAGATCGAGAAAATCTTCGAACGCATCCACGGCTAATGCCATCGCGGGGGAGCTATGGAGCATAACGAAACGTCACAGGGCGACTTTGAGTCGACCCTGAAAAAACATGCTCACCAGTTGGTCGACAGCCTGGAAAAAGGCCAGTTCGCCGATGCGGTGCAGTTGATCCATGAGCTTAACCAGACCCGTGACCGCGGCCTGTACCAGGAAGTGGGCAAGCTCACACGCGAGCTGCACAGCGCAATCGTCAATTTCCAGATTGACCCGCGCATGCCCCAGGCCGAAGAAATTTCCCAGATTACCGATGCCACTGAACGCCTGTCCTATGTGGTCAGGCTGACTGAGGCTGCGGCCAACCGCACCATGGACCTGGTGGAAAACGCCACGCCTCTGGTCAATGGCATGGCCACCGAAGCCCAGGCCTTGAGCCAGGACTGGGGCCGCTTCATGCGCCGCGAAGTCGGTGCTGAAGAGTTTCGTGAATTGGCGCGTCGCGTCGACGGGTTCTTGTCGCGCAGCGAACAGGAAAACCGCACGGTGGCCAGCAACCTCAACGACATCCTGCTGGCCCAGGATTACCAGGACCTTACCGGTCAGGTGATCAAGCGCGTGACCCAGTTGGTCACCGAAGTGGAAAGCAACTTGCTCAAATTGGTGCTGATGGCCGGCCAGGTCGATCGTTTTGCCGGCATCGAACATGACCGCGAAGCGATCCTCTCGGAAAAAGATCCACAAAAACATCTCGCCAAGGGTGAAGGTCCGCAGATTCATGCCGATAAACGTGAAGACGTTGTGTCAGGTCAGGATGACGTAGATGACCTGTTATCCAGTTTAGGCTTCTAAGGAGCACCCACATGAGCTTCGGCGCCGATGAAGAAATCCTTCAGGATTTCCTTGTAGAGGCCGGCGAAATTCTAGAGCAACTGTCCGAACAACTGGTCGAGCTGGAAAGCCGACCGGATGATGCGAACCTGCTCAATGCAATTTTTCGCGGTTTTCACACTGTAAAAGGGGGCGCCGGCTTCCTCCAGCTCCATGAGCTGGTGGAGTGCTGTCACATCGCCGAGAACGTTTTCGACATCCTGCGCAAGGGTGAGCGTCACGTCGACTCGGAACTGATGGACGTAATTCTCGAAGCACTGGATGCGGTCAACGGCATGTTCAGCCAGGTGCGTGAACGTGCACCGATCACCGCCGCCACGCCGGAACTGCTGGCCGCCCTGGCGCGCCTGGCAGAACCTGCCGACACCGCGGCTGCGCCGGTGGTCGAGGCCGCGCCGGAGCCGGTGGCGCAAGCCGAGCCGGACGTGACCGACAGCGAGTTCGAACAACTGCTCAACTCCCTCAGCGCGGTCAAGGCCCAAGCGGAATCGCCGGTGCAGCCTGCCGCGACGCCGAGCAGTGAAGACATTACCGACGCTGAGTTCGAGTCGTTGCTCGACCAGTTGCACGGCAAAGGCCAGTTCGCAGCAGATGCCGTGGCACCGCCTGCCGCAGCGCCAGAAGCGCCCGCTGCCAACGCCAGCACCGATATTACCGACGACGAATTCGAGGCACTGCTCGACCAACTGCATGGCAAAGGCACCTTTGTGGCCGAAGCCCTGCCCGAGGTTGCTGCCACGGCCGCCGCTGCGCCAGCGGCCAGTGCCGCACCGGCCGGCGACGGGCTGATCTCTGATCACGAATTCGAAGCCCTGCTCGACGAGTTGCACGGCAAAGGCAAGTTCAGCGAAGTGGCCCCGGCCGCTGCCGCCCCGGTTGCAGCGCCAGCCGCTGTCACTGCGGCACCGGTTGCAGCCAAACCTGCGCCGGCTGCCAAGCCTGCACCTGCCGCCGCCCCGGCCCCGGCCCCTGCGCGTGCAGCGGCGCCGGCAGCAGCGGAAAAGCCCGCCAGCGAAGCCGAGACCACCGTGCGCGTGGATACCGCGCGCCTGGACGACATCATGAACATGGTGGGCGAATTGGTGCTGGTGCGTAACCGCCTGGTGCGCCTGGGCCTGAACAGCGGCGACGAAGCCATGCAGAAGGCCGTGTCGAACCTCGACGTGGTCACCGCCGACCTGCAAACCGCGGTGATGAAAACGCGGATGCAGCCGATCAAGAAAGTCTTCGGCCGTTTCCCGCGTCTGGTTCGCGACCTGGCACGCCAACTCAAGAAAGAAATCAACCTGGAACTGGTGGGCGAAGAAACCGACCTCGACAAAAACCTTGTCGAGGCCCTGGCCGACCCGCTGGTCCACTTGGTGCGCAACGCGGTCGACCACGGCGTAGAAACCCCGGAAGAACGCGAAGCCGCCGGCAAGTCCCGCAACGGCAAAGTGATTTTGGCGGCGGAACAAGAGGGCGACCACATCCTGCTGTCGATCACCGATGACGGCAAGGGCATGGACCCGACCATCTTGCGCAATATCGCGGTCAAGCGCGGCGTGATGGACAAGGACGCCGCCGACCGCCTGACCGACACCGAGTGCTACAACCTGATCTTCGCCCCGGGCTTTTCGACCAAGACCGAGATCTCCGACGTGTCCGGGCGTGGCGTGGGCATGGACGTGGTGAAGACCAAGATCAGCCAGCTCAACGGCTCGATCAATATCTACTCGACCAAGGGCCAGGGCTCCAAGATCGTCATCAAGGTGCCGTTGACCCTGGCGATCATGCCGACCCTGATGGTGATGCTGGGCAACCAGGCGTTCGCCTTCCCGCTGGTCAACGTCAACGAGATCTTCCACCTCGACCTGTCGCGCACCAACGTGGTGGACGGCCAGGAAGTGGTGATCGTGCGCGACAAGGCGCTGCCGTTGTTCTACCTCAAGCGTTGGCTGGTGGCCTCGGCTGCCCATGAAGAACAGCGCGAGGGCCATGTGGTGATTCTGTCCGTGGGCACCCAGCGCATCGGCTTTGTGG
The DNA here is from genome assembly GCF_002591235.1 of Pseudomonas sp. FDAARGOS_380. Taxonomy (NCBI): domain Bacteria; kingdom Pseudomonadati; phylum Pseudomonadota; class Gammaproteobacteria; order Pseudomonadales; family Pseudomonadaceae; genus Pseudomonas; species Pseudomonas sp. FDAARGOS_380. The sequence continues at coordinate 3,904,029 of NZ_CP023969.1, forward strand.
TCGACCAACTGGTGGGCCAGGAAGAAGTGGTGATCAAGCCTTTGGGCAAGATGCTGCAAGGCACCCCAGGCATGTCGGGCGCAACCATTACCGGTGACGGTCGCATCGCACTGATTCTCGATGTTCCGAGCATGCTCAAGCGTTACGCCGCACGGCGTATTTGATTCTGGTGGGGCAGGGCGGTCATGCCCGCCCCGCCTAACGGAGTGTTTATGGCAGTCAAGGTCCTGGTGGTGGACGATTCGGGTTTCTTCCGCCGCCGCGTCTCGGAAATTCTTTCCGCTGATCCAACGATCCAGGTGGTCGGTACGGCCACTAACGGCAAAGAGGCGATCGATCAAGCCATTGCCTTGAAGCCAGACGTGATCACCATGGACTACGAGATGCCGATGATGGATGGCATCACGGCTGTGCGCCACATCATGCAACGCTGCCCCACACCGGTATTGATGTTTTCCTCGCTGACTCACGAAGGCGCGCGGGTCACCCTCGACGCCTTGGATGCCGGCGCGGTGGATTTTTTGCCGAAGAATTTTGAAGACATCTCGCGCAACCCCGATAAGGTCAAGCAGATGCTGTGCGAGAAGGTGCACAGCATTTCCCGCAGTAACCGTCGCAGCCTGTTCAGCACACCCGCGCCAGCCCCCACGCCAGCCCCCACGCCTGCGCCCGCAGCGGCGGCGCCGACGTCGTCGTTTGCGCGCCCGGCGCCTGCGCCCGTGGCCCGGCCTGCGGCAGCGCCGGTACGTGCCGCCGCAACGCCGAGTGCCCATTCGCCCGCGCCCAAGCGCAAGGCTTACAAGCTGGTCGCCATCGGCACCTCCACCGGCGGCCCGGTGGCCTTGCAGCGGGTGTTGACCCAACTGCCGGCCAACTTCCCGGCGCCGATTGTGCTGGTGCAACACATGCCGGCGGCGTTCACCAAAGCCTTCGCCGAGCGCCTGGACAAGCTGTGCCGCATCACCGTCAAGGAAGCCGAGGATGGCGACATCCTGCGCCCTGGCCTGGCCCTGCTGGCGCCGGGCGGCAAGCAAATGATGGTGGACGGGCGTGGCGCGATCAAAATCCTGCCGGGCGATGAACGCCTGAACTACAAGCCGTGTGTGGACATCACCTTCGGTTCGGCGGCCAAGTCCTACGGCGACAAAGTTCTGGCGGTGGTGCTCACCGGCATGGGCGCCGATGGCCGTGAAGGCGCGCGCCTGCTCAAGCAGGGCGGCAGCGCCATCTGGGCCCAGGATGAAGCCAGTTGCGTGATCTATGGCATGCCCATGGCCATCGTCAAGGCTGACCTGGCCGATGCGGTCTACAGCCTGGACGACATCGGCAAGCATCTGGTGGAGGCCTGCCTCTGATGGATGTGTTGAGCCTGATCGGCATCACCATGGCGTTTGTCGCCATCATTGGTGGCAACTACCTGGAAGGCGGCCACCTCGGCGCCTTGGCCAACGGCCCGGCAGCGCTGATCGTGATCGGTGGCACCGTGGGCGCGGCGTTGTTGCAGTCGCCCCTGAGCTCGTTCAAGCGTGCCATGCAGATTCTGGTGTGGATCATTTTTCCGCCACGGGTTGACCTGGCAGGCGGCATCGACCGCGTGGTCAATTGGAGCCTTACCGCCCGCAAGGAAGGCCTGCTGGGCCTGGAAGGTGTGGCGGATGCCGAGCCTGACAGCTACGCGCGCAAGGGCCTGCAACTGCTGGTCGATGGCGCCGAACCGGAAGCGATCCGCAGCATCCTCGAAGTGGATTTCTACACCCAGGAAAGCCGTGACATCAACGCGGCCAAAGTCTTTGAAAGCATGGGCGGCTACGCGCCGACCATCGGCATTATCGGTGCGGTGATGGGCCTGATCCACGTGATGGGCAACCTGGCCGACCCTTCGCAACTGGGCAGCGGCATTGCCGTGGCGTTTGTCGCCACCATCTACGGCGTGGCCAGTGCCAACCTGGTGTTGCTGCCGGTGGCCAGCAAGCTCAAGTCGATTGCCATGCGCCAGTCGCGTTATCGCGAAATGCTGCTCGAAGGCATCCTGTCGATTGCCGAGGGCGAAAACCCGCGCTCCATCGAATTGAAGCTTCAGGGCTTCATGGATTGATGCACATGAGCACCCGTCCCCCCGTAGGAGCGAGCTTGCTCGCGAAGAACTTGAGAGCGCCGCGTGCATTCAGGATGCCCGCGTTTTCGTTAACGATCTTCGCGAGCAAGCTCGCTCCTACGGTGGGGTGGGTGTGTGGGGGGGAGTGCCCGTGAGCCGTCGCCGTCGCGAGCCTGAAGAACACGTCAATCATGAGCGCTGGCTGGTGTCCTACGCGGATTTCATCACCTTGCTGTTCGCGTTTTTCGTGGTGATGTACTCGATCTCGTCGATCAACGAAGGCAAGTACAAGATCATTTCCCAGGCGCTGGTCGGTGTGTTCAACGATGCCGAGCGGTCGCTCAAGCCCATTCCTATCGGCGAAGAGCGGCCCAAGACCGTGACCCCGGCCAAGCCTCTGGTCAATGACAGTGATGAAACCGCCGCCGGCATCCAAGGCACCAGCGACCCGCTCAAAAGCATCGCCGACGATATCAGTGCCGCTTTTGGCGACCTGATCAGTTCCAACCAGATGACCGTGCGCGGCAATGAGCTGTGGGTGGAAATCGAGTTGAACTCCAGCCTGTTGTTCGCCAGTGCCGATGCGTTGCCCAGTGACCAGGCATTCACCATCATCGACAAGGTCGCGGCGATCCTCAAACCGTTTGAAAACCCCATCCACGTGGAAGGCTTCACCGACAATTTCCCCATCAGCACCGCGCAGTACCCGACCAACTGGGAACTGTCCTCGGCCCGTGCGTCGAGCATCGTGCGCATGTTGGCGATGCAGGGTGTGAACCCCCAGCGCCTGGCGTCGGTGGGCTATGGTGAGTTCCAGCCGGTGGCCAATAACGCCACGGTGGAAGGCCGCGCCCGTAACCGCCGGGTGGTGCTGGTGGTCTCGCGCAACCTGGATGTGCGTCGCAGCCTGACCGGTACCGGCACTGCCAATGCCACCCCGGATGCAGCGTTGAAGCGTGCTGGCACACAAACTGCACCGCCCGTTGTCAAGCCGCCGGTCCGACCGAGTAACGTCAATTCTCCGTCGCCGGCTCAATAACCGTATGCAATGTCTCGGTCGCGCCTGTGCCCGCCGGGAGGAACCAACCGAATGAGAGTCTGGGCAGTTGCCAATCAAAAGGGTGGAGTCGGCAAGACCACCACTTCCATCGCCTTGGCCGGTTTGCTGGCCGAAGCGGGCAAGCGTGTGGTCGTGGTGGACCTGGACCCCCACGGTTCCATGACCAGCTATTTCGGCTACGACCCGGATGCCCTGGAACACAGCTGCTATGACCTGTTTTTGCACAAGGGCAGCGTGCCGGCGGATCTGCCTGGGCAACTGCTGTTGCCCACCAGCAACGAGAGTATTTCGCTGTTGCCGTCGAGCACCGCCCTGGCCACCCTGGAGCGTCAGTCGCCGGGCCAGAGCGGCCTGGGCCTGGTGATCGCCAAGACCCTGGCGCAACTGTGGCAGGACTTCGACTACGCGATCATCGACAGCCCGCCGTTGCTCGGCGTGCTGATGGTCAACGCGTTGGCGGCCAGCCAGCAATTGGTGATCCCGGTGCAGACCGAGCACCTGGCGGTCAAGGGCCTGGAGCGCATGGTCAGCACCCTGGCGATGATCAACCGCTCGCGCAAGCAGGCGCTGCCGTTCAGCATCGTGCCGACCTTGTTCGACCGTCGCACCCAGGCGTCCCTCGGCACCTTGCGCGTGTTGCGCGATGCCTACCCGGACACCATCTGGAACGGTTACATCCCGGTGGACACGCGCCTGCGTGACGCCAGCCGTGCCGGGCTCACACCGTCGCAGTTCGACGGCAAGAGCCGTGGCGTGCTGGCCTACCGTGCGTTGCTCAAGCACCTGCTGTCGCAACAGCTTGTGGCGCAGGTGGCGTGATGAACCGTCCTGTCCAATTCAAGACCCGCCCGCAACTGGCACTGGAATCCTACCTGGATGCCTTGCTGCAGGATGCGACGGCCGAAGAAATGCCCGAACCGATTCTGGTACTCGAGCCTGCTGTCGAGCCCGACCGCCCGTTGGATGAATTCCAGCAGGCGGTGATGGAGGAGCAGGCGCGTGACGCGCAGGTGGTGGAGGCGCCCGTCGTGGTGCCGAGCGCCCCGGCAGTGGCGGCGCCGCCGGTGGTCGAACCGCTGGTGGACGTGCACCTGCCGCCCAGCATCACGCCGCCACCGGTGACGGGCGACGGTCGCCCTTCGTGGGCTGCCGAGCCGTTCGAGTGCCTGCTGTTCGACGTCGCCGGGTTGACCCTGGCGGTGCCGCTGGTATGCCTGGGCTCGATCTACTCCCTGGAAGGCCAGGAGCTGACGCCGTTGTTCGGGCAGCCAGAGTGGTTCCTCGGCATCCTGCCCAGCCAGGCCGGCAACCTCAAGGTGCTGGACACGGCGCGCTGGGTGATGCCTGACCGCTACCGCGATGATTTCCGCCAGGGCCTGCAATACGTGATCTCGGTGCAGGGCTACGAGTGGGGGCTGGCGGTGCATCAAGTCAGCCGCTCGTTGCGCCTGGACCCCAATGAAATCAAATGGCGCAGCCACCGTGGCCAGCGGCCGTGGTTGGCGGGCACTGTGATCGAACACATGTGCGCGTTGCTGGATGTCGCCGAACTGGCCGAGTTGATCGCCAGCGGTGCGGTGAAGGCAATGCCACAGAACAAACGCAGTTGATTGAACAATAAGGGCCGTGCGGTTGCGCGGCCCACTTGCACACACGCCGTCGATAGCGGCATTTGAAGGGGTCAGATGAATGAACAAGTCAGCGTCCGCACAAGGTTTGGATGATCCGATCCTGCAATGGGTGACCTTCAAGCTGGACAACGAAACCTACGGCATTAACGTGATGCGCGTGCAGGAAGTGCTGCGCTACACCGAGATCGCCCCGGTTCCAGGTGCGCCAAGCTACGTGCTGGGCATCATCAACCTGCGCGGCAACGTGGTGACGGTGATCGACACCCGCCAGCGGTTCGGCCTGGACACGGTTGAAGTCAGCGACAACACCCGTATCGTGATCATCGAGGCCGACAAGCAAGTGGTCGGCATCCTGGTCGACAGCGTGGCCGAGGTGGTTTACCTGCGCCAATCGGAAGTGGAAACCGCACCGAACGTGGGTAACGAAGAGTCGGCCAAGTTCATTCAGGGCGTGTGCAACAAGAACGGCGAACTGCTGATTCTGGTTGAGCTGGACAAGATGATGAGCGAAGAAGAGTGGTCGGAACTGGAGAGCATCTGATTGTTCCTTGAGGCAGCGGTGATTGTCCTGGCCCTGTTGTGGGCCGGGACCTTGGCGTTTGTGCTGCGCTATCTGCGCCAGCAGCGGGAGTTGGCCTTGCAACAGGCCGAGCGCGATGCGGTGCGTGACCGGCGCATTCTGGAGCTGGTCAAGCGCGTTGATCATTTCCAGCAAAGTGCGGTGCGGGTGGGGGATGAGGTGCATGAATTGCGTGCGATTCTTGCGCCGTTGCCGGACAGGTTGGTGCAGTTGGAGCAGCGTGATCCGTCGAATCTGTCGTTTGCCCAGGCGGCCAAGCTGGTTGGCATGGGGGCGACGGTGGATGAGTTGACTCAGTCGTGTGGGTTGACTCAGGCTGAGGCACAGTTGATGAGCAAGTTGCACAAGAGCTGATTGGGGCTGGGCTTGCTTGGTTCATGTGGGAGCTGGCTTGCCTGCGATGACGGCCCGCCAGCCGCCCCTTCTCTACCTGACACCCCACGATCCAACTGTGGGAGCGGGCTTGCTCGCGAAGGCGGCCTGACAGGCGACACAGTTGGATTGTGTGCATATCCATTCCTGCGGTAACGGCCACTTAGGGTTCCGCCCTGACGGCGGCTCACTTTTGAAAAGCGCAAAAGTAAGCAAAACGCTCTTGCCCCACCACTCGGCACCTCGCTTGGGCTCGGTGTGCCCGAACACAGGCTTGAATCCGTGGGCCGCCGCCACGCGCCATCCATGGCGCGGGGCGGCTAACCCGGCGTCCTGCCGGGTTACCCACGAATTCAAGCCTGCGTTCGGCCAGCGTGGTTTAACGGGGCGCCTAAGATCAAAAGCAGATCAAGAGCGGCTCGCTTCGCATCGTGGTTACCGTTGGGTGGCAGGTTTGAGATGTTTGTCGATTGAGCCGCCGCCATCGCAGGCAAGCCAGCTCCTACAGGTTGATTTGTGTACTTCAATCAATTTTCTTCAGCCCACAGACTTTTCCGGTGCCCCAAGGGTCAACATCCTTCATGCACCTTGACCCAGGAGATTCCCTCAAATGACCGCCCCCAAAGCCCTGTTGATCCTCCATGGCAAACAAGCCCTCAACGAGGATGTGCGTGCTGCCGTGCTGGCGCGGCGGGAGCAGGGTGGGGAGTTGGCCGTGCGGGTGACGTGGGAGGGCGGTGATGCTCAGCGCCTGGTCAATGAAGCCTTGGCCGCGGGCTACACCCACATCATTGCCGGCGGTGGCGACGGCACCCTGCGTGATGTGGCTGAAGCCATGGCCCATGCCAACACCGACGCCAGCCTGGTGCTGATGCCCCTGGGCACCGCCAATGATTTCGCCAAGGCGGCTGGTGTGCCGTTGGAGCCGGCTGGCGCCCTGGCCTTGCTGGACGTGCAGCCTAGGGCCATCGACCTTGGCCAGGTGGGTGGGCAAATTTTTCTGAACATGGCCACCGGTGGGTTTGGTAGCCAGGTCACGGCTAACACCTCTGAAGATTTGAAGAAGGTTCTGGGCGGTGCCGCCTACCTGTTTACCGGTTTAACCCGCTTCAGTGAATTGAAAGCCGCCTATGGTGAATTGGAAGGCCCGGATTTCCACTGGAAAGGCGAGTTGCTCGCGCTGGGCATCGGTAACGGTCGCCAGGCCGGTGGCGGGCATGTGTTGTGCCCTGGTGCATTGGCTGATGACGGGCTGCTGGATGTCAGCATTCTGCCGGCGCCGCAGGAAGTGGTCGGCACGCTGCGTGAGTTGATGAACAACGGCTGGGGCCTGGACACCATGTTTGTGCGCGCACGCCTGCCGTGGGTGAAGATCAAGGTGGCGCAAGGCTTGTACATCAACCTCGACGGTGAGCCGCTGGAGGGCGACGACCTGCATTTCGAGGCGCTGCCCAAGGCCCTGCGCGTGCACTTGCCGCTGGGTTCGCCGTTAGTCGTCCAGGCTGATGATCTGCTCACGCACGGCAAATAACACCAGGCCCGCCACGTCAAAAATCTGCAAGCGTTTCATGATCTGTGAGCGGTGGGCTTCGACGGTCTTGATGCTCAGGCCCAGGCCGTGGGCAATTTCCCGGGTGGATTTGCCGCGCACGATCAAGCGCAGGATCTCCAGTTGCCGCGCCGTCAGGTTGTGGCTGTGGGCAACAGGCGTGCTGGGGCCCTGGCTGCGAACCAGCGCCTGATTGATCACCGTGTGGGCAATGGCGGGGCTCAGGTAGCGTTCGTTGTTACGCAGCGCCTGCAGGGCGTGTTCCAGTTCGTTGGCGGTGGTGTCCTTGAGCAGGTAGCCGTGGGCGCCAGACTCCAGGGCGCGCATGATCATCTCGGGGTCGGTGTGCATCGACAGGATCAGCACCTTGCACTTGGGGTAGGCGCGCTTGAGTTGCTGCAAGGCATCCAGGCCGCCGGTGTGTTTCATCGACAGGTCCAGTAGCACAATGTCGGGCTGCAGGGCGCTGAATGCCTCAAGCAGTTGTGCGCCATCGCTGGCCTCGCCCACCACGGCGTACCCGGGGATATCCAGGATCAGTGCGCGCACGCCGGCGCGGATCAAGGCATGGTCATCGACCAGGAGCAAATTGCAGGTCACTGCAGAACCTTATGGGCACTGGCCCGTTCGAGGGCGCGGGGTGCCCAGGGGAAAAGTGCGTGGATGCGTGTGCCGTTGCCCGGCTGGCTGCTGACGGACAAGGTGCCGCCCAATTGGTGCGCCCGTTCGCACATGCCGGCCATGCCCCGTTGGCCTACCTTGGCGGGGTCGGCGGCAGGTTCGAAGCCTTGGCCGTCATCGCAGATCATCAGCGACAGCCCTTCAGGCAAGCGTTGCAGGCGCACCAGCAGGTTGTGCGCGTTGGCATGGCGCAGCATGTTGGTGACCGCTTCCTGGGTGATGCGAAAGGCCGCCACGGCCATTTCTTCGGGAATGCCGGTGAGCCGTTGCTGGCACTCCAGGCTCCAGCACACCTGGGTATTTTCCAGGGTCTTGAGCAGGTGCGCGCGCAGGCTCGCTTCCAGCCCCAGGCTTGCCAGTTGGCGCGGGTTGAGGATGGCGGACACGTCGCGCACCTTGGCCAGGGTTTCATTGAGGGTGTTGCACAGCACCGAGCAATGGCTTTGCAGGTCGTGGGGCAGGCGACGCTGCAGCCATTCGCTTTGCAGCTTGGCGGCGGTCAGCAATTGGCCGATGTCATCGTGCAATTCGCGGCTGAGGCGGTGGCGTTCGTTTTCCTGGACTTGCAGCAGGCGGTCGGCCAGTTCCTGGGGCTGGAACTTGATGGCGTTGCGCGAGCGCCACTGGTGCAGGGCTACCACCGCCAACGTGACCAGGTTGAGCAGCACAATCAGTAACGGCAACGGCGCGCCTTGCAGGTAAACCCATAGGCTGACCAGCAATGAACACAGGCACAGGGCAAGGATGAGGCTGCGCGCATGGCAGTGGGACACGAACCTTGCGATGAGTGACTTGAGGCTGGCGTACATAGCGGATGGAGCCAATGAGGGTTCACTGCGCGAAGACCGGTCACGGCGGTTGACTGGGCTCTGTCGAGCGTGCGGTGCCGGATCGTGGTTATCCATAATGAAGTTGCTTCATTTCGAGCGGGGCATGGTACCACCCCTGTTACCGTTGGTCGCCTGGCATATTCCTTGGTCGATATATTAACCACGGAAATGCCCTGGCAGCCCGGCCAGCGCTATTGAGTTGTATTAGTTAGCCTGTTTTGTACAATTTTTAAGGTGCTGGCTAATTGATATTTCTTCAAGCTCTGAAAGCGCTTTCATAGTTGACGTAAAGGGTCGTTTTTAGATAACTCTGATATTAAATACGACCTTTTTGCTTTAAGACCTCTGCTGTAAACGCGGCTGATGGCCGTAGTCTTTTTGCGGAATCTGCGAAGTCACCGTGGCAATCAGCGAAGTTTGCTCACTCTCATCCAGGCCCAGTTCCCCGGTACGGATGTCAATCAGTTCCAGTTGCCAGGCCAGCAACGTCAGGCAGTCGTGCAACGCATCCAGGGCTTGGTCATGCAGTTGCACCGGGCTCACGGCATTGGCAATCAGGTATTGAATATGCCGGGAGAATTCGCTGATCGCCTGCAGGGCCAGGCCGTCGGCCTTTTCAGCCAGTTTGGCCAGGCTGGTTTTCATGCAGTCGATGGCGTCGCTGTCATTGCGGATCAAATGCAGGTGGTTCAGGCATTCCTCGGACTTGGCCAGCAGCATTTCGGCTTCCAGCAAAAACTCGGGAAGTGCGGTTTGCCATTCGTTCGCGCTATTCATCATGCAAGTCTCCACAACTTAAGGTCGGGTGATGAGATGTCGCACCGGGTGAATGGCTTAAAACTAGCGCTGAAATACGACTGGGGCGTGTAGGCTGCTTCCGATAATCCAGTAGGACGTTTATTGAATCGCTCACGAATGCCGCCTTTAGCCGCTGTTATGCGAGATGACGCAACTTCAGTTGCCGATACGTGAGTGCCTGAAAGGCCCGTAGACCAAGGGCTTGGGTTGGCAAACAAAAGCCTGACTCCATTCATGCAATGAGAATGGCGTCACATTAATGGCTATTAGATATCGCGAATATCAGGTTGGGCCCGATTGCGCATAGGGGAATCCCTTATAAGGCGGAACCGCGCGCCGATTCGAGTGTCGTGCGGGGTCGTTGCAAGCGTTCTGAGGGGTGAATGCAGTAAAGCATGATGTCAGTGTGACATCAATGTGTTTGCGTGGCATTTTAACAGGGTCAAGGTTTGGCGTTTGCCGCCGATAACCGCCTATACGAACCGCACACCCCTTCAGCGCACACCTGCGTGTACACCAGGAGCTTTCAATGGCCGGCATTCTCGACACGGTAGATCAACGCACGCAATTGGTGGGTGAGAATCGCCTGGAAATTCTCATGTTCCGCCTCTTCGGACGGCAGTTGTTCGCGATCAACGTGTTCAAGGTGCAGGAAGTGCTGCAACTGCCCAAACTGACCCTGATGCCCCAGCGGCATCCCTTTGTGTGCGGCGTGGTCAACCTGCGTGGCCAGACCCTGCCGGTGATCGACCTGTCCCAGGCCATCGGCATGCGGCCTTTGGTGCCGGGCCCCAACAGCACCATTATCGTCACCGAGTACAACCGCTCGGTGCAGGCGTTCCTGGTGGGCGGCGTGGACCGCATCGTCAACATGAACTGGGAAGCCATCCTGCCGCCGCCGACCAGCGCCGGTCGCCAGCACTACCTCACGGCCATCAGCAAGGTCGATGAGCAACTGGTGGAAATCATCGACGTGGAAAAAGTCCTCGCCGAGATCGTGCCCTACAACGCCAAGGTCTCCCGGGACAAACTTGAAGACCCGGTGCTGGAGCGTGCCCGTGGCCGCGAAGTGCTGCTGGTGGATGACTCCAACGTGGCCTTGTCGCAGTTGCGTGACACCCTGGGCCAGTTGGGCGTGAAGATGCACATTGCCAGCGACGGCCTCAAGGCACTGAACATGCTCAAGGCCTGGGCCGACAGCGGCCAGGTGATGACCGACAAACTGCTGATGATCTTCACCGACGCCGAAATGCCCGAAATGGATGGCTACCGTCTCACCACCGAGATCCGCAATGACCCGCGCCTGCGCGGCCTCTACGTGGTGATGCACACCTCGTTGTCGGGCAGCTTCAACGACTCGATGGTCAAGAAGGTCGGCTGCGACAATTTCCTCTCCAAATTCCAGCCGGACAAGCTGGTGGATGTGGTGCGTCAGCGTCTGATGTTGGACGAAATGCCCGCCTGACTTTAGGATGACACTTTGTTTCCTAGGAAGGCAGGCCCATGCTGCGTCTCAGCGCGTTGTACCGTTACCCCTTGAAGTCCGGCAAGGCCGAAGCCTTGCAGCAGATTGGCCTGGATAAACTCGGGTTGGACGGGGATCGACGCTGGATGCTGGTGGATGAAGCCAGCGGGCGGTTCCTGACGCAACGGGCGGTGGCGAAGATGAGCCAGCTCATCGCGTTGTGGAACAGCAGCGGGGGCTTGACCCTGACTTCGCCGGGCTACGCGCCGTTGGACGTGGCATTGCCTGGCAGCGCCAGTGAACTGCGCGGTGTGACCATCTGGCGTGACACCCTGCGCGTGCCGGATGCTGGCGATGAGGCTGCGGCCTGGGTCAGCGAGTTCATCGGCAAGCCGACGCGCCTGGTGCAACTGCCCCTGGAACGAGCGCGCACCACTGAAGCCGGGTATGGCAAGGATGACGACAAGGTCGGCTTCGCTGACGGCTACCCCTTGCTGTTGATCGGCCAGGGCTCCCTCGACGACTTGTGTGAAAAGATCGGCCGCCCGATGCAGATGCTGCGTTTTCGTCCCAACCTCGTCATCGAAGGCGCCGAGGCCTTCGCCGAAGATGGCTGGAAGCGCGTGCGCATCGGCGACGTGGAATTTCGGGTCGTCAAGCCGTGCTCGCGGTGCATCCTCACCACCATCGACCCCCAGACCGGCGAACGCAGCCCCGACCGCGAGCCCTTCGCCACGCTGGAAACCTACCGCAAGACCGAAAAGGGCGCGATGTTCGGCCAGAACCTGGTCAACGATGGCGTCGGGCGCCTGGAAGTCGGCATGCCGGTAACGGTGCTGGAATAAAAAAAGCCCGTCTCGTGGGAGACGGGCTTTTGTGTGTGGCGGGTACTGCTTAGCCGCGGTATTCGCACAGGTAAGCGGTGTCCACCGCAACCTTCAACTGGAACTTGCTGTTGGCCGGGACGTGGAACTGGCTGCCGGCGGCGAAGGTTTCCCAGTCGCTGCTCTCAGGCAGCTTCACGGTCAGGGCGCCGGACACCACGTGCATGATTTCGCGTTGGGCGGTGCCGAATTCGTATTCACCCGGAGCCATCACGCCGATGGTCGCCGGCCCTTCTGCGGTGCCGAAAGCGATCGACTTGACGGTGCCGTCGAAGTACTCGTTGACTTTGAACATGGGTGAATCCTCGGAAAAAGGTCAAGGCTTACGCCAACCACTGTAGGAGCGAGCTTGCTCGCGAAAAACCTGAGAACACCGCGTTAAAGCTGAGGCGCTGCGTTATCGTTGGCGATTTTCGCGAGCAAGCTCGCTCCTACAGGGCAGCAGGAAAATGGTTGGCCAGTATGCCCAAGGCTGCAAGCGCTGCCTAGACCGGCAATATCAGCGGCAGCAGGCGCGCGGTATTGCGTGCATCCTCCAGGGCGCGATGCTGCTGGCCATTGAACTGCATCCCGGCCAATTGCAGCGCCCCATTGAGCCCCAGCGGTTTGTCCAGGCGCCGAGCCTTGGCAAAGCGTTGCTTGAGGTTCACATGCGGGGTGTCGCCCAGGGCGCTGGCGAGGCCATGGCGCTGCCACTCCAGCTCAAGCTGCACGCGGTCATAATCTCCCCAGCTGGCCCAGCCTTCCAGGCGTGGCTGATGTTGGCCCAGCCAGCGTTCGAATAGCGGCCACACCTCGGTGATCGGCGCGGCCATGTCGATATTGGCCTGGGTGATATGGGTGAGTTTGCGGCAAAAGGGCGTCAGCAATGGCCGCCGCAAGGGCCGCACAAAGCGCTGGAAGTGATCCAGTTCGCGGCCTTGGCGGTTGACCAGGCTGGCGCCGATCTCGATGACTTCCATCTCCGTCACGGGCCAGCCGCCGTCATCCGTTGTGGCTTCAAGGTCAATAATCAGCCAATGAGGCATGGTGCAGGTTCCCGTACTCGTCCCTTCCTGATGGGGATAGAGCGTAGCCCGGCCCTGTAGTTCCGCCTAGGGGCGTTATTCGATCTCCAGCAAAACCTGGCGGTTGCGCACCTGATCGCCCGTCAAGACGCGCAGTTCCTTGACCGTGCCGTCGATACCAGCCTTCAACGGGTGCTCCATTTTCATCGCTTCGAGCACCAGCAAAAGCTGGCCTTTGCTGACGCTCTCACCGACGCACACCCGTATATCGACGATGGCGCCGTCCATGGGCGCCTGGACCGTGCCACTGCTGGCATCGGCCGGGCGGCTGGCGACTTGCTGGGTGCGGTCGGTGACGGTCAGCCCTGGCAGCCACAGCCGGTTGCCGTCCAGGTGATAGGCGATGCGGCGGCGAACCCCCTTGATGACAAAGGTGGCGTGGCGACCGTCGGTGGTGAGTGGCAGGTCGTCAACGCTGACGCTGTGGACTTGGCCGTTGACCTCCAGGCGGTATGTCACTGGGGCACTCGCCGTGTTGCGCCAGCGCGCGAGGGTGTGTGAGTGCTGGTTGGCGCTGTGTTGATAAAACAATGCGGCAGCCAGAGAGAGTTGCTCAGCGCTCGCCGTGTGCTGTGGGATGACGTTGAAGTGTTCGGCGATCAAGCCCGTGCTGAAGTCGCCGGCGATAAAGTCTGGGTGCTTGAGCAGGTCGACGAGCAAGTGCTGATTGGACGCCACGCCGAGTAACACCGTGTCTTCCACGGCGCGCAGCAATTTTCGCCGGGCTTCTTCGCGGCTGACGCCGTGGGCGATGATCTTGCCCAGCATCGGGTCGTAGAACGGGCTGATGGTTTGGCCTTCACGCAAGCCATGGTCGATGCGCACGCCGGGGGCGGGTTCCCAACGCAACACGTCACCGGTTTGCGGCAGGAAGCCCTGGGCCGGGTCTTCGGCGTACAGGCGCACTTCCATGGCGTGGCCGGTCAGGGTCACCTGTGATTGGGTGAGTGGCAGCGCTTGCCCGGCGGCGATCTGCAACTGCCAGTCCACCAGGTCGAGGCCGGTGATCATCTCGGTGACGGGGTGCTCCACTTGCAGGCGCGTGTTCATTTCCAGGAAATAGAACTGGCCGTTACGGTCGAGCAGAAACTCCACGGTGCCGGCACCCACATAGTTCACCGCCCGCCCGGCCTTGAGCGCGGCTTCGCCCATGGCCTGGCGCAGTGCGGGCGTCATCACGGGGCAGGGCGCTTCTTCGATGACTTTCTGATGGCGACGCTGGATCGAGCAGTCGCGCTCGCCGAGGTAGATGAGGTTGCCATGGCGGTCGCCGAACAGTTGCACTTCCACGTGGCGCGGGTCGATCAGCGCCTGTTCGAGGATCAGCTCGTCGCTGCCGAACGCATTCATGGCTTCCGAGCGTGCGGTGCGCAGTTGCTCCAGCAACTGTTCGCGCTGGTGCACCAGGCGCATGCCACGCCCGCCGCCACCGGCGCTGGCCTTGATCATCAGTGGGAAGCCGATGCGCTCGGCTTCCTGCTGCAAGGTGGCGTCATCCTGGGCACTGCCCTGGTAGCCGGCGATGCAGGGCACGCCGGCGTCGAGCATGGCGAGTTTGGACAGGCGTTTGCTGCCCATCAGTTCGATCGCCTCGACGCTGGGGCCGATGAAGGTGAGAGTGGCCTGCTGGCAGGCGCGGGCGAAGTCAGGGTTTTCCGAGAGGAAGCCGTAACCGGGGTGAATGGCGTCGGCGCCGGTCAATTCGGCGGCGGTGAGGATGGCCGCTGTGTTCAGGTAGGACTGATGCACGGGCGCCGGGCCGATGTGTACGGCTTCGTCGGCCATCTGCACGTGCAGGGCATCGGAATCCGCGTCGCTGTAGACGGCCACGGTGCGGTAGCCAAGGGCCTGGGCGGTGCGCTGGATGCGGCAGGCGATTTCGCCGCGGTTGGCGATCAGGATCTTGCTGAATGCGGGCATTGGGTTATCCCTTGATGAATGCGGCGTGTGTTGGGGCCTCTTCGCAGGCAAGCCAGCTCCCACATTTGAAATGTGTTCCCCTGTGGGAGCTGGCTTGCCTGCGATGGCGTCATCCAGACCAACTCGGCTTTCGCTTCTGCACAAACGCCTGCGTCCCCTCAACCCCTTCCTCACTCCTCACCGCCTCGGCAAACCACTGCGCCCCGCGATCCAGCACGGTCTCAAGCGGCTCATCCGCACTGGCCAACAACAAGGCCTTGGTCCGCGCATTCGCCCCCGGCGCACACTGCAACACCTGCCCCAACACCTCATCCACACGCTGCGCCAATGCCTGCGGGTCGTGCTCGACGAAATGCACCACGCCCAACCGCCCAGCCTCCACCCCATCAAACCGCGCCGCCGTCAGCGCCAGGCGCCGTGTGTGGGTAAGGCCAATACGCTTGACCACAAAGGGCGCAATCTGCGCCGGCAACAAGCCCAGGCGGGTCTCCGGCAAGCCGAACTGTGCCTTGTGGTCGGCGATCGCAATATCACTCACGCACGCCAGCCCGAACCCACCGCCTAGCACTGCGCCTTGCAGCACCACGATCACCACCTGCGCCAGCGCCTGAACCTCTTGCAGCAAGGTGCCAAACGCACGGTTCAATGCTTGCAACTGACCTCCGGCGCCGGCCAGATCCTTCACATCGGCCCCCGCGCAAAAATGCCCGCCCGCGCCGCTGATCACCACGGCACGCACCTGGCTGTCCAACTGCGCCAGTACCGCACGCAGTTCATTGACCATTTCAAGGCTCATCGCATTGCGGCATTCGGGGCGGTTGAGGGTGATGTGCAGCACGCCGTTATGGGCTTCGAGCAGCAAGGTATTCATGGCTTTTTACCGGGCAGGGTGCCCATCAGTTTGCAGATGATGCCCAGCATGATTTCGTCGGCACCGCCGCCAATCGACACCAGGCGCACATCGCGATAGGCGCGGGCCACCGGGTTGTCCCACATGAAGCCCATGCCGCCCCAATATTGCAGGCAACTGTCGCTGACCTCACGGCCTAGCCGCCCGGCCTTGAGCTTGGCCATGGAGGCCAGCCGCGTGACGTCCTGGCCCTTGATGTACTGCTCGGTGGCCTGGTAGACCAAGGCGCGCAGGCATTCGATTTCGGTGGCCAGTTCCGCCAGGCGAAAGTGGATCACCTGGTTGTCGATCAGCGCCTTGCCGAAGGTCTGGCGCTCTTTGCAGTACTCGATGGTGCTGTCGATGCAGTGCTCCAGGCCCTTGATCATATTCGCCGCGCCAAACAGGCGTTCTTCCTGGAATTGCAACATCTGCATCATGAAGCCTGCGCCTTCGTGGCCGATGCGGTTGCGTTGCGGCACGCGCACGCCGTCGAAAAACACCTGGGCGGTCTCGGAGCTGTGCATGCCGAGTTTTTCCAGGGGCGGGCTGACGCTGATGCCGGGACTGTTCATCGGCACCATGATCAGCGACTTGTTGATATGCGGCTTGTCATCGGACGTGTTGGCCAGCAGGCAGATAAAGTCGGCGCTGGGCGAATTGGTGATCCACATCTTGCTGCCGTTGATCACATAGTCGTCGCCATCCTTGCGCGCATGGGTCTTGAGCCCGGCCACGTCGGAGCCGGCACCGGTTTCCGAGACGCCGATGCAGCCGACCTGTTCACCGCTGATGGCTGGGCGCAGGAACTCCTCGCGCAGTTCATCGGAGCCGAAGCGCGCCAGGGCCGGGGTGCACATGTCGGTCTGTACGCCGATGGACATGGGGATGCCGCCGCAGCGGATGGTGCCGAACTCTTCGGCGGCGACGATGGAATAGCTGTAGTCCAGGCCCATGCCGCCGAATTTTTCTGGTTTGGAAATGCCCAGCAGGCCGAGGTCGCCGGCTTTGCGGAAGATCTCGTGAATGGGAAAACGCCCGGCTTTTTCCCATTCATCCACGTGCGGGTTGATCTCGCGGTCGACGAAGGCGCGCACGGTGCGGCGCAGTTCCTGGTGTTCCTGGGTGAAGATCATTTTTATTGTTCTCCCGGTTGGGACGCGCAGCGTCCTGGTTGGCGTTACCACGCGGAGCGTGGGAACGATCAGCGCGCTACGCCGAAGGTGTTGGGTTGCAGTTGCCGCCGTTCGGCTTCGTGACAGATATCCAGCAAAAAGCCGAGCAAGGTGCGGGTGTCCCGTGGATCAATCAGCCCGTCGTCCCACAGGTTGGCGCTGCCGTAGAGGGCGGTGGACTGGCTGTCGAGCTTCTGCGTGGTGACCTGTTCAAGCATGTCGAGCACCTTGGGGTCGGGCACCAGGCCGTCCTTGAGTTGCTTGGCCTCGGTGACAATGCGCAGCACTTTGCCGGCCTGTGCACCGCCCATCACCGCAGTACGGCTGTTGGGCCAGGCGAAGATAAAGCGCGGGTCCAGGCCGCGGCCGCACATTGCGTAGTTGCCCGCACCGTAGGAACCACCGACCACGATAGTGAGTTTAGGCACACGGGCGTTGGCCACTGCCTGGATCATCTTCGCGCCGTGCTTGATCACCCCTTGCTGTTCCGACTCGGTGCCCACCATGAAACCGGTGGTGTTGTGCAAAAACAGCAGCGGCGTGCGGCTTTGGTCGCACAGCTGGATAAACTGCGCGGCCTTGCTCGCGCCCTTTGGGGTGATGGGGCCGTTATTACCGATCACTCCCACGGCGCGCCCCTGGATATGCAGATGGGCGCAGACGGTGTGGGGGTCGAACTCGCCCTTGAATTCCAGCAGGTTGGAACCGTCGGCCAGGCGCGCCAGGATCTCGCGCACGTCGTAGGGTTTTTTCGGGTCATCGGGGATCAGCCCCAACAGCTCATCAATCGGGTACAGCGGTTCGCGATAGGCGCGTTGGGGCTCGTGCGCCAAGCGGTCATTCCAGGGCAGCAGGCCCACAATTTCACGCACGATGCGCACGCCGTCGGCATCGTCTTGTGCCAGGTACTCAGCGGTGCCGGCGGTTTGCGCGTGCATCTGCGCGCCACCCAGTTCTTCATCGGTGGCGATTTCGCCGGTGGCGGCCTTGAGCAACGGTGGCCCGGCGAGGAACAGCTTGGCCTTGCCGCGCACCACCACCACGTAGTCCGACAAGCCCGGCTGATACGCACCGCCGGCCGTGGCCGAGCCGTGTACCACGGTGATCTGCGGCAAGCCCATGGCCGACATGCGCGCCTGGTTGGCAAAGCTACGCGCGCCTTCGACGAAAATCTCGGCGGCGTAGTTGAGGTTGGCGCCGCCGCTTTCGGCGAGGGTTACCACCGGCAATTTGTTCTCCATGGCGATCTGTTGCAGGCGCAGGGATTTCTTCAGCCCGGAAGGGGAAATGGTGCCGCCCTTGATCGCGCTGTTGTTGGCCACCACCAGCATGCGCACGCCGCTGACATAGCCGATACCGGCGATCAGCCCTCCCCCGGCGGCGCTGCCGTCTTTGTCGTCGTGGAGTTTGTAGCCCGCCAGGCTGGCCAGCTCCAGGAACGGCGCGCCGGGGTCCAGCAGCAGGTTGAGGCGCTCGCGGGGCAGCAATTGGCCGCGCTTGTCGAACTTGGGCTTGGCTTCCTGGGCCTTGGCCAGCAGGGTGTGTTCCAGCTGGCGCAACTGGGCGATGGACGCCAGCATGGCTTCGCGGTTTTGCGCGAACGCTGGGCTGTTGGGGTCGATCAGGGTTTCAATGACTGGCATGGCGTTATTGCTCCGCCTTGAGCACATCCGGCAGGTAGGCGCGGTGGAACCCATTGAACGGCTCGCTCGGTGCCTGCGCCTTGTGCAGCGGCCATGCACGGCTGCCCAGGCTGGCGGCGCCGTCGATGCGCAGGGTGCTGCCGCTGATAAAGGCCGCAGCCGGGCTGAGCAGGAAGACGATGGCCGCGCTGACTTCCGACTCGGTGCCGATGCGCTTGAGCGGCACATGCTCACGCAGGGTGGGAATCACCGCCTTGAAGGCGCCTTCGTAGGTGTCCATGCCGCTGGAGGCAATCCAGCCAGGCGCCACGGCGTTGACGCGCACCCCGGCATAGCCCCACTCAAACGCGGCGGTCTTGGTGAAGTTGTCCATGCCGGAGCGCGCCGCGCCGGAGTGGCCCATGCCGGGCATGCCGCCCCACATGTCGGCGAGCATGTTGACGATTGCGCCGCCGTGCTTGCTCATCGACTGGTTGAACACCTCCCGGGCCATCAGGAAACCGCCCACCAGGTTGGTGCGCAGTACGGTTTCAAAGCCCTTTTGATTGATCGCGGCCAGCGGCGACGGGTATTGGCCGCCGGCGTTATTCACCAGGCCATGGATGGGGCCATGGTCGTGCAGGGTTTGCGTGACCAGCGCCTTCACCGCCTCTTCATCGCGGATATCACAGGCCTGCCAATGAGCGACGCCGCCGTCATCGATAATTTCCTGGGCTACCTGCTGCAACTTGTCCGGCTTGCGCCCCACCAGGATCACGCGGGCGCCCAGCGCCGCCAGTTCATGGGCGGTGCAGCGGCCAATGCCACTGCCGCCACCGGTGACGATCAGGGTGTGCCCCTGGAACAGGTCGGCTTTGAAGATCGAATCGAAGGCCACGGCGACGGTCCTTTAGCTGAGTTGATCGGCAATGTGTTGCGGTACGGCGATGGGGATTTCCAGCAGTTGCTGGGCGAAGGCCTTGCCTTGAGGGTCGATGCGCAAACTGGCGATGCCGCCACCGCCCAAGGCGTTTTCCAGCAGGAAGTTGAGGCTGTGGCTGCCGGGCAAGTACCAGCGCTCGACGCGGCCATGGATCGGGTCGAGTACGTGGTCCATCCAGTCGACGATCACCTCCGGGGTCAGGGCTTCGGCGATCCACGGCAGGTAGTCCGGGTGGCGGGCGATCACCCCGATATTGCTGTGGTTGCCCTTGTCACCGGAGCGCGCCACGGCGAGTTTGACCAGCGGCACGCTGGCGTCGGCACGGCCCTGGGGCTTGTCCGGCTCGATGGGCGCGGCCGGCGTGAGCAGAGACGCGCCGGCGGGCAGCTCAACGGCATGGCGCTGGCCCTGGTAATCGATGTAAACGCTGCACAATGACTTGTCGACCAGGAACGAAAACAGCCGGATCAGCGGATACACCGTCGGCCGCCCGCCGACAATGCCGGTCAGGCCCGGCGCCATGCCGGTGGCCGCCTGGGCGATCTCGCGGGCGAACAGCACCAGCGCCTGCTTGCTCGGGTGCCGCACCGCCAGCTTCACCACCACTTCACGGCAATCCGCACGCCGGGCATGGGCGCCGTAGGTGGCTTCGCTGCCCAGCAGTTCGATGTTGACGTCGGTGTAGGGCGCCCAGCCGCGCTGGCTGAACAGCTCCGAGGTCTTGTTGATGAGCGCCTGGCTGACCCGCTCGGCCTTGGCCACCGCGTCGATGCCGGCGATCAGGCAGCTGGCGGTACAGCGAAAACCATCGGGGTAGGTGGCGCTGACCTTGTACTGATCGGTGGGTGGCAGGCCCTTGGCGCCGTGCAGGCGCACCGCGTGTTTGCCTTGTTGCTGCAGTTTGACCTGGCTGAAATCGCAGATCACATCCGGCAGCACATAGGCGCGCGGGTCACCGATTTCATACAACAGTTGTTCGGCCACGCTGAGTTCGCTGATCAGGCCGCCGCTGCCTTCGACCTTGTTGACGGTGAACTGGCCGTCGGCGCTGACTTCGACGATAGGGAAACCGATGTGTTCGTAGTCGGGCACGTCACGCCAGTCGGTGAAGTTACCGCCGGTGCACTGCGCGCCGCACTCGATGATATGCCCGGCCAGGGCGGCCTGGGCCAGGTGATCGTAGTCCTGCCACGACCAGTTGAATTCATGCACCAGTGCCGCGCTGACCACTGCGCTGTCGACCACCCGGCCGGTGATGACAATATCGGCGCCGAGCTCCAAAGCCTGGGCAATGCCCGGTGCGCCGAGGTAGGCATTGGCGGACACGCACAGGGGCGGCAGTGGGGCGCCGTTGTAAAGGTCGGTGACAGGCGGCAGGTGTTTGAGTTGAGGGTGCAGGTCATCGCCGAGCAACACGGCGATTTTCAGCGGGATGTGCGCGTTATCGCAGGCCGCTTGCAGGGCAGCGGCGCAGGCCTGCGGGTTGATGCCGCCAGCGTTACTGATCACCCGGATGCCCTGGCGCTGGATATCCGCCAGCAGGGGCGTCAGCACCTCGACAAAATCTGTGGCGTAACCGGCCTTGGGGTCTTTCAGGCGGGCACCGGCGAGGATCGACATAGTGACTTCCGCCAGGTAATCGAACACCAGGTAATTCAGGGCGCCGCCCTGCACCAATTGGGCGGCGGCGGTGCAGGTGTCGCCCCAGAAGGCGCTGGCGCAGCCGATACGTACCGTCTTGCTCATGAGAAATCCTTCCTCCAAGGGCTGGCGTCGAGACTACCAAGCAAGCGCTTGGTTTGTAAACTCCAGTCACAAGTTTTACCCAAGCGCTTGCTTGGGTGGCAGTCACGGCCTAAATTGCCGGCCAAGACGACAGTAGACGTGAAGGAGAGCAGCATGGATGAGCACAAAGCCCTGGGGGTGATGCGCACCATGGTCGATGGTGGCCAATTGACCGACCCCGAGAGCGCCCGCGGCAAGTTGCTGCAAACCGCGGCTCATCTGTTTCGCAACAAGGGTTTCGAGCGCACCACCGTGCGAGATCTGGCCAGCGCCGTGGGCATTCAGTCCGGCAGCATCTTTCATCACTTCAAGAGCAAGGATGAGATCCTGCGCGCAGTGATGGAGGAAACCATCCATTACAACACCGCGATGATGCGCGCCTCACTGGAGGAGGCGAGCACGGTGCGCGAACGCGTGCTGGCGCTGATCCGCTGCGAGTTGCAGTCGATCATGGGCGGCAGTGGCGAGGCCATGGCGGTGCTGGTCTACGAGTGGCGCTCGCTGTCGGCCGAAGGCCAGGCGCACGTACTGGCCCTGCGTGACGTGTATGAGCAGATCTGGTTGCAGGTGCTGGGCGAGGCCAAGGCCGCTGGCTACATCCGGGGCGATGTGTTTATCACCCGGCGCTTCCTCACCGGCGCTTTGTCATGGACCACCACCTGGTTTCGCGCCCAAGGCAGCCTGACCCTTGAAGAGTTGGCCGAAGAGGCCTTGTTGATGGTGCTGAAGGCGGACTGAGGCGCAAGCCATTAATTTGCTGGCGAAAGTTGTCTCCCCCGGTAAAAACGCCTAGCTTATCGGCATTGAACTCTTCAACGGTGTGTGCCTCGATGTTTTCGCCATGGCGGCTGGCTGCAGGACTTACTTTATGGGCACTAGGCACCGCCGCGTGGACGCAGGCCGGTGCCGCGCAGTTGGTGAGAATCGGCGCTGCGCATTTTCCGCCCTACACCGTGCGCCCCGAGCAAGGGGCCGACACCGGGTTGTTGCCGCAATTGGTCGAAGCGTTGAATGCTGCGCAAACCGATTACCAGTTTGTGGTGGTGCCTACCTCGATCCCCCGACGTTTTCGTGACTTCGAGCAAGGCCGGGTCGACATGGCGATCTTCGAAAATCCGGCCTGGGGTTGGCAGAATATTGCGCATACCAGTGTTGATATGGGGCTCGAAGATGCGGAGATTTTTGTCGCTCAGCGTCAGCCCGGGCGCGACCAGAGTTATTTTTCCGACCTTACCGGTAAACGTCTGGCGGTGTTCAGTGGGTATCACTATGCCTTTGCTGACTTCAATCCTGATCCCAAGAACATGGCCGAGCGTTTCAATGCGACGTTGACCTATTCCCATGACAGTAATCTGCTGATGGTTGCTCGTGGGCGTGCGGATATTGCGTTGGTTACCCGTTCGTACCTGAGTGATTTCATGGTGCGCAACGCGGACATGGCGGGGCAGTTTTTGGTGTCGGAGCGTATTGACCAGGTGTATCACCACTATGCGTTGCTGCGGCCAAAGGCGCCGATCACGGGCGAGGCGTTTTCGGCGTTGCTCAAGGGGCTGCGCAGCAGTGGGCAGATGCTGAGGATTTTTGAGCCGTATCGTATTGATGTGACGCCGTTGCCCTAGATCGCAGTAAATAAAATTCTTCGGGCTCAGTGGTATCAACTGTGGGAGCTGGCTTGCCTGCGATGACGGCCTGAAAGCCGACACCTATCTACCTGACACCCCACGATCCAACTGTGGGAGCGGGCTTGCTCGCGAAGGCGGCCAGACAGTCAACACAGTTGGACGGGGTACATATCCGTTATTTAGGTAACGGCCACTTAGGGTTCCGCTCTGACAGCGGCTCACTTTTGAAAAGCGCAAAAGTAAGCAAAACGCTCTTGCCCCACCACTCGGCACCTCGCCTAGGCTCGGTGTGCCCGAACGCAGGCTTGAATCCGTGGGCCGCCGCCACGCGCCATCCATGGCGCGGGGCGGCTAACCCGGCGTCCTGCCGGGTTACCCACGAATTCAAGCCTGCGTTCGGCCAGCGTGGTTTAACGGGGCGCCTAAGATCAAGATCAAAAGCAGATCAAAAGCAGATCAAAAGCGGCTCGCTTCGCATCGTGGTTACCGTTGGAAGCTGCCGCCCATACATTCTGCGCTTCTCTCAAACCCGCCGCGCAAACGTATCGCTATGGCTACCCGACACCTTGCGGCAATGCACTAGCGCGTCGCGAATCATGAAGTTCACCAGCGTCGGCGACACCCCAAGCTCCTTGGCGATGTCTTTTTGCGGCACGCCATGCAGGCGGTACATCTCGAACGCGTAGCGGGTGCGCTGTGGCAACTCCGTCAGGGCGTCGGCGATGTTTTCCAGGGTGTTGAAATTGATGTGCGAGGTTTCCGGTGAAGCGCCGTGAATAACCACATTCAAGCCTTCCTCTTCGGTCCCGGAGTATTTGAGCTCCAGGGCCTGCTTGCGGTAGTGATCGATCGCCAGGTTGCGCACGATCTGGAACAGATAACTCAGTTGGGCCTTGAACGATGAGGTGATGGTCGGTGCCGACTGCAACCGAAAATAGGCGTCTTGCACCACGTCTTCGGCGCGGGAGCGGCACCCGGTGATGCGGGCCGCGATCTTCACCAGGATCAGCCGATTGTCGACGAACGCCTGAAGAAGGGGTGAATCGCACCTGCCTGTGGATACTTGTTCCGTCATGGAAATCACCTTGTTGCTAATAGGTTAGGGGAGGGCTTCCCTGCTGAGGCCTCCTACACATCGGGCAACAAATTATGCTGAATGATAATGATTGTCAAATGAGAAGACGAACTAATCTTATGCCTTGGGCAAAGGTGTGAACCACGTCTCGCTCGCCCCCGGCGACTAATTATTTGAAGGCTCCGTCCGTTCTCATGGGTGACAGGTTCGTTAGTACAACGGCCAAGGATCAGCACTCGCAGGAGGACCAGATGGGTTTTTATCGTGCATTCAGCGTGTTTCAGTTTGGAGTACTCGCCGGATGAATACGCCCCTGCGGCTACGCCTGTTTTGCCTGCCCCACTCAGGCGCCAGCGCCTCGGTTTATGCGCGCTGGCGCCGGGTGCTGCCGGACTGGCTGCAGGTGTGCCCGCTGGAATTGCCGGGGCGCGGCATGCGCATGGACGAGCCGTTGCAGCGCGATATCAAGGCCCTGGCCGCGCAGCTTGCTGAAGAGATCAGCCGTGATCTCGATGGCCCTTATGCCTTGTTCGGCCACAGCCTTGGCGGGCTGTTGGCGTTTGAATTGGCCCACGCTTTAAACGCACGCAGTCTGCCTGCGCCGCTGGCGTTGTTCGCGTCTGGCACGGCGGGCCCGGCGCGTCGTGATGTGAGCGAGTACGCCGTCGAAAAGACCGATGCCCAACTTGTAGCCCGCCTGCGCGAATTGCAGGGCACCGCCGAAGAAGCCCTGGCCAACCCTGAGTTGATGCAACTGATGTTGCCGATCCTGCGCGCCGATTTCCTGCTGTGCGGCAGTTTCACCTATGGCGAGCGCCAGCCCCTGGCGCTGCCGATCCACGTGTTCGGTGGCAAGCAGGACAGCGTACGTGCCGACCAGTTGCTCGACTGGCAACTCGATGCCGCCAGTGGATTTTCCCTGGACATGTTTGACGGCCACCACTTCTTCCTCGTGCAGCACGAAAGCGCGGTGCTGCGCTGTGTACGTCGCTATGCCGACGAGCACCTGACGCGCTGGCGCATTGGCGCGGCGCGACAGCTCGCCGCCGGCTGAACTCCACCGTTTCCCGAATTTCCCGTAAGCCGATTTCAGGCAGGAACCCCATGATGGACGCCTTCGAACTCCCCCGCACCCTGGTCCAGTCCCTTCAACAGCGTGCTGCGCAGACGCCGGACCAGGTGGCGTTGCGCTTCCTCGCCGAGAGCGCCGAGCACAGTGTGGTGCTCAGTTATCGCGACCTCGACCAACGCGCCCGCACCATCGCCGCTGCCTTGCAAGCCAATGCTGGCTTGGGCGAGCGCGCGGTGTTGCTGTTCCCCAGTGGCCCGGACTATGTGGCGGCGTTCTTTGGTTGCCTGTACGCCGGGGTTATCGCGGTGCCGGCGTATCCGCCCGAATCCACGCGCCGTCATCACCAGGAGCGTCTGCTGTCGATCATCAGTGATGCCGAGCCGCGCCTGCTGTTGACCATTGCCAGCCTCAGCGAAGGCCTGGCGCAGATTGAAAATGCGCCCACGGTGTTGAGCGTCGACACCCTGGAGGCGCAGCAGGCCAACCAGTGGGTCGAGCCCGACCTCAAGGCCGACGACATCGCCTTCCTGCAATACACCTCCGGCTCCACCGCCTTGCCCAAGGGCGTGCAAGTCAGCCACGGCAACCTGGTGGCCAACGAAGTGCTGATTCGCCGTGGCTTCGGCATCGACCTCAACCCTGATGACGTGATCGTTAGCTGGTTGCCGCTGTACCACGACATGGGCCTGATCGGCGGCCTGCTGCAACCGATTTTCAGCGGCGTGCCCTGCGTGTTGATGTCGCCGGCCTATTTCCTCGGCCGGCCCTTGCGCTGGCTGGAGGCGATCAGCGAATACGG
Organism: Pseudomonas sp. FDAARGOS_380; assembly: GCF_002591235.1. NCBI lineage: Bacteria > Pseudomonadati > Pseudomonadota > Gammaproteobacteria > Pseudomonadales > Pseudomonadaceae > Pseudomonas > Pseudomonas sp. FDAARGOS_380. The sequence continues at coordinate 3,929,943 of NZ_CP023969.1, forward strand.
CGGCACCATCAGCGGTGGCCCGGATTTCGCCTACCGTCTGTGCAGCGAGCGGGTCAGTGAGTCGGCCCTGGAGCGCCTCGACTTGAGCCGCTGGCGCGTGGCTTATTCGGGCTCCGAACCGATCCGTCTCGACACCCTGGAACGCTTCGCGGAAAAATTCGCCGCCTGTGGCTTCACCCCGAATAATTTCTTCGCCTCCTACGGCCTCGCCGAAGCCACCCTGTTTGTCGCCGGCGGCAGCCGTGGCCGTGGCATTCCCGCCCTGCGCCTGGACGAACAGGCGCTGGCCGCCAACCGTGCCGAACCGGGGCAGGGCCCTGCGATCATGAGTTGCGGCACTAGCCAGCCGGATCACGCCGTGCTGATCGCCGACCCGCACACCCTCACCGAGCTGCCCGACCAGTGCGTCGGCGAACTCTGGGCCGCCGGCCCGAGCGTCGCCCACGGCTACTGGCGCAACCCGCAAGCCAGTGCCAAGACCTTCGTCCAGCATGCTGACCGCACCTGGTTGCGCACCGGTGACCTGGGCTTTATCCGTGACGGCGAGGTGTATATCACCGGTCGCCTGAAAGACCTGCTGATCGTGCGCGGCCATAACCTCTACCCCCAGGACATCGAACAGACCATCGAGCGCGAAGTGGAAGTGGTGCGCAAGGGCCGGGTCGCCGCATTTGCGGTCGATGACCAGGGTCTGGAAGGCATCGGCATTGCCGCAGAAATCAGCCGCAGCGTGCAGAAAATCCTGCCGCCCGAAGCGCTGATCAAGGCGATTCGCCAAGCCGTGGCCGAGGCCTGCCAGCAAGCCCCGAGCGTGGTGGTGCTGCTCAACCCCGGCGCGTTGCCGAAGACCTCCAGCGGCAAAGTGCAGCGTGCAGCCTGTGCGCTTCGGCATGCCGATGGCAGCCTCGACAGCTACGCGCAATTCCCCGGGCTGCAGGGGCCGGCGAGCGAAGTGGCGCTGGAATCGGACCTGCAACAGCAGATCGCGGCGATCTGGTGCGAACAACTGCAACTGGCCCAGGTGGCGGGCGACGATCACTTTTTCCTGCTGGGTGGCAACTCCATCACCGCGACCCAAGTGGTCGCCCGCCTGCGCGAAACCCTCGGCCTGGAGCTGAACCTGCGCCTACTGTTCGAGGCGCCGACACTCACGGCCTTTGCTGCGGCTGTGGCGCAACTGCAACAGGACGGCGGCGTGGCCCAAGGCGCAATCCACGCGCTGTCGCGTCAAGAAGACCTGCCCCAATCCCTGGCACAGAACCGCCTGTGGATCACCTGGCAACTGGACCCCAACAGCAGCGCCTACACCATTCCCGGCGCCTTGCACCTGCGCGGCGAGCTGGATGAAGGCGCACTGCGCCACAGCTTCCAGCAACTGATCCAGCGCCACGAAGCCCTGCGCACGCGCTTCTACGAACGCGACGGCCAGGCGTTCCAGCGTGTCGCGGCTTCGGCGGGTTTCGAGCTGCCGATCATCGACCTCAGCGACTTGCCCCACGCCGAGCGTGAAGCCCGTGCGCAACAGGTCCGCGAAGACCAGGCGCGCAATCCGTTCGACCTGGAAAAAGGCCCGTTGCTGCGGGTAACCCTGGTGCGCCTGGACGATGAAGAGCACCAATTGCTGGTGACCTTGCACCACATCATTGCCGACGGTTGGTCGCTGAATATCCTGATCGACGAGTTCTCGCGCCTGTACGCCGCTGCCGCCCAGGGCCAACCCCTGGAGCTGCCGCCGTTGGCCTTGCAATACGCCGACTACGGCAGCTGGCAGCGCCAATGGCTGGCCGAAGGCGAGGGCCAACGACAGCTGGCGTACTGGAAAGCGCAGTTGGGTGACGAGCATCCGGCCCTGAACCTGGCCACCGATCACCCGCGCGCCGGCCAGCACCGGCACAGCGCCGCGCGCCATAGCGTGCGCCTGGATGCGCGCCTCAGTGCGGCGATACGCCAGACCGCCCAGGCCCATGACTCGACGCCGTTCATGCTGCTGCTGGCGACGTTCCAGACCTTGCTCTATCGCTACAGTGGCCAGCGCGATATCCGTATCGGCGTGCCCAATGCCAACCGTCCGCGCCAGGAAACCCAGGGCCTGATCGGCTTCTTTATCAACACCCTGGTACTGCGCGCCGAGCTGGACGGGCGCCTGCCGTTCAACCAGCTGTTGGCCGCCACTCGCGAGACCACACTGGCCGCCCAGGCCCATCAGGACCTGCCCTTCGAGCAATTGCTGGAAGCCTTCCCCCAGGCCCGCGAACAGGGCCTGTTCCAGGTCATGTTCAACCACCAGCAACGTGACCTCAGTGCCTTGCGCCGCTTGCCGGGCCTGCTGGCCGATGAGTTGCCCTGGCATAGCCGCGAAGCCAAGTTCGACCTGCAACTGCACAGCGAAGAAGACCGCAATGGGCGCTTGAGCCTGTCGTTCGACTACGCCGACGAGCTGTTCGATTGCGCGTCTATCCAGCGCCTGGCCGAGCAGTTCATTCATCTTCTTCACGCTGTGTGCGCGCAACCGCAACACGCCATCGGCGACCTGCCATTGATGCAGGCCGACGAACAGCAGGCCTGGAGCGAAGCCTCTTGCGAGCCGGCCCGGCACTGGCTGCCCGAGCTGCTCAGCCAACAGACGTCGGACGCCACCGCGCTGGTCTGGCAGGACGGCAGCCTGACCTTCGCCCAACTGCACACCCAGGCCAACCGCCTGGCCCATTACCTGCGCGACAAGGGCGTTGGCCCGGACGTGTGCGTGGCCATCGCCGCCGAGCGTTCGCCGCAACTGCTGATCGGCCTGCTCGCCATCATCAAGGCCGGTGGCGCCTACGTGCCGCTGGACCCGGATTACCCCGCCGAGCGCCTGGCCTACATGCTCAAGGACAGCGGCGTACAACTGCTGCTCACCCAGACCGCCTTGCTACCCCAACTGCCCAGCGCCGAAGGCGTGTGCGTGATCGCCATGGACAGCCTGCACCTCGACAGCTGGCCGACCCAGGCGCCAGGCTTGCACCTGTACGGCGATAACCTCGCCTACGTGATCTACACCTCCGGTTCCACCGGCCAACCCAAAGGCGTGGGCAACACCCACGGCGCCCTGGCTGAGCGTTTGCAGTGGATGCAGGCCACCTATCAGTTGAACGACACCGATGTGCTGATGCAAAAGGCGCCGATCAGTTTCGACGTGTCGGTGTGGGAATGCTTCTGGCCATTGATTACCGGCTGCCGCCTGGTACTGGCCGGGCCGGGCGAACATCGCGACCCGCACCGTATCGCGCAGCTTGTGCAGGAACATGGGGTGACCACGCTGCACTTCGTGCCGCCGCTGTTGCAGCTGTTTATCGACGAGCCGCTGGTGGCCGAATGCACCAGCCTGCGTCGCCTGTTCTCCGGCGGCGAAGCCTTGCCTGCCGAGTTGCGTAACCGCGTACTGGCGCGCTTGCCAGCGGTGCAATTGCACAACCGCTATGGCCCGACCGAAACCGCGATCAACGTCACCCACTGGCAATGCGCAGCCTCGGATGGCGAGCGCTCGCCGATTGGCCGGCCACTGGGCAATGTGATCTGCCGGGTGCTGGACGAGCAGCTCAACCCGCTGCCGGCCGGTGTGCCGGGCGAACTGTGCATCGGCGGCATCGGCCTGGCGCGGGGTTACCTGGGCCGTGCCGGGCTGACGGCCGAACGTTTTGTCGCCGACCCGTTGGGCGCAGCGGGCACTCGGTTGTACCGCACCGGTGACCGTGCGCGCTGGAACACCGATGGCGTACTCGAATACCTCGGGCGCCTCGATCAGCAGGTCAAGCTGCGCGGTTTCCGGGTGGAACCGGAAGAAATCGAAGCGCGCCTGCTGGCCCTCGCAGGCATCGCCCAAGCCGTGGTGCTGGTGCGTGATGCCCAGTTGATCGGCTACTACACCGCCCACGCCGAACTGGATGAGCAAACGGTCAAAATCGCCCTGGCCGCCGAGTTGCCAGAGTACATGGTGCCCGCGCTGCTGATGCGCCTGGACGCCATGCCCCTGAGCCCCAGCGGCAAGCTCGACCGGCGTGCCTTGCCAGAGCCAGTATGGCAAACCCGCGAACACGTCGAACCGCACACCCCCTTGCAACTGCAAATCGCCGCGATCTGGCGCGAGGTGCTGGGCCTGCCACGCATCGGCCTGCGCGATGACTTTTTCGCACTGGGCGGGCACTCGTTGCTGGCCACGCAAATCATCTCTCGCACCCGCCAAGCTTGTGACGTCGAACTGCCGCTGCGCACCTTGTTCGAAGCCAGCGAGCTGGGCGATTTTGCCGAGCAGGTCGGGCTGATCCAGGCGGCGGGCCAGAGGAACCAACAGACTGCCATCGCCAAAGTCGACCGCAGCCAGCCGGTCCCCTTGTCCTATTCCCAGCAGCGCATGTGGTTCCTCTGGCAGATGGAGCCGGACAGCCCGGCCTACAACGTCGGTGGCATGGCGCGCCTGCGCGGGGTACTGGATGTGGGGCGTTTCGAGGCGGCCTTGCAAGCCTTGATCATGCGTCATGAAACCCTGCGCACCACCTTCCCCAGTGTCGACGGCGTGGCCTGCCAGAAGGTCTCGGCGCAAACCACTGTGCGCATGGGTTGGCAGGATTTCTCCGCGCTGAATGAGCCGCAGCGCCAGCAGCGTTTGCAGCAACTGGCCGATGTCGAGGCGCACACGCCGTTCAACCTGGAAACCGGGCCACTGTTGCGGGCCTGCCTGGTCAAGGCCGGCGAGCAAGAGCATTACCTGGTGCTGACCCTGCACCATATCGTCACCGAAGGCTGGGCCATGGACATCTTTGCCCGTGAACTCAGCGCCCTGTATGAAGCCTTTATCGACGAGCGCGACTCGCCGTTGCCAGCGTTGCCGGTGCAGTACCTCGACTACAGCGTGTGGCAACGCCAGTGGATGGAAGCCGGTGAGCGCCAGCGCCAGCTGGACTACTGGACCGCGCAACTGGGCAACGAACACCCTTTGCTGGAACTGCCCGGCGACCGTCCACGGCCACCCGTGCAAAGCCACCGGGGCGAGCTGTACCGTTTTGATTTAAGCGATGAACTGGCCGCCCGCGTGCGTGCCTTCAACGCGCAACACGGCCTCACGCTGTTCATGACCATGACCGCGACCCTGGCGGTGTTGCTCTACCGCTACAGCGGCCAGACCGACCTGCGCATCGGCGCGCCAGTGGCCAACCGAATCCGCCCGGAAAGCGAAGGCTTGATTGGCGCGTTCCTCAATACCCAGGTGCTGCGTTGCCAGCTCACTGGGCAGATGCAGGTCAGCGAGTTGTTCGAGCAGGTGCGTCACACCGTGATCGAGGGCCAGTCCCATCAGGACCTGCCGTTCGACCACCTGGTGGAAGCTCTGCAACCACCGCGCAGCGCGGCGTACAACCCGTTGTTCCAGGTGATGTGCAACGTGCAGCGCTGGGAATTCCAGCAAAGCCGCCAACTGGCCGGCATGACCGTGGAGTACCTTGCCAACGATGCGCGGGCGACCAAGTTCGACCTCAACCTGGAAGTCACCGACCTCGACCATCGCCTGGGTTGCTGCCTGACCTACAGCACCGACCTGTTCGACGAGCCGCGCATTGCACGCATGGCCGCGCATTGGTGCAACCTGCTCGAAGCGCTGATCGCCGATCCTCGCCAGCGTCTCAGCGAATTGCCATTGCTGAGCGCCGATGAGCAACGCGCCTTGCAGGGCAGCCTGGGGGTGGAGAAGGGCGAGCATCGCCTCGACCAGTGCATCCATCAGCTGTTCAGCCAGCAGGCGAGCCAGCGGCCGGATGCCCCGGCGCTGACCTTTGCCGGTGTGACTCTCACGTATGCGCAACTGGATGAACGCGCCAACCGCCTGGCCTGGATGCTGCGCGAGCGTGGCGTGGGCCCGCAGGTGCGCGTCGGCCTGGCGCTGCCGCGTTCGCTGGAAATGGTCATCGGTTTGCTGGCGATCCTCAAGGCCGGCGGCGCCTACGTGCCGCTGGACCCGGAATACCCGCTGGACCGCCTGCATTACATGATCGAAGACAGTGGCATCGGCCTGCTGCTCAGTGATGCGGCCCTGTTCGAAGCCCTGGGTGAATTGCCGGCGACGGTGGCGTGCTGGTGCCTGGAGGATGACTCGCCGGTGCTGGCCAATTACCCCGCCGAGGCGCTGCCGTTCGTGAGTCTGGCCCAACACCAGGCGTACCTCATCTACACCTCGGGCTCCACGGGCAAGCCCAAAGGCGTGGTGGTGTCCCATGGTGAGATCGCCATGCACTGCCAAGCGGTGATCGAGCGCTTTGACATGCGCCCGGATGACTGCGAGCTGCACTTTTACTCGATCAACTTTGACGCTGCCACCGAGCGTTTGCTGGTGCCGCTACTGTGCGGGGCGCGGGTGGTATTGCGCGCCCAGGGCCAGTGGGATGCCGAAGAAATCTGCGCGCTGATCCGTACCCATCGCATCAATGTGCTCGGTTTTACCCCCAGCTACGGCAGCCAGCTGGCGCAGTGGCTGGCGACCCAACAACAGACGCTGCCGGTGCGTATGTGCATCACCGGTGGCGAAGCCTTGACCGGCGAACACCTGCAACGCATCCGTGCGGCGTTCACGCCCCAGCTGTTCTTCAACGCCTACGGCCCCACCGAAACCGTGGTGATGCCCTTGGCCAGCCTGGCGCCCGAGCAGTTAGAGGAGGGCGCCGGCAGCGTGCCGATTGGCAGCATCGTCGGCGAGCGCGTGGCCTATATTCTAGACGCCGACTTGGCGCTGGTGCCCCGGGGCGCCAGCGGTGAGCTGTACATCGGTGGCGCCGGCCTGGCCCAGGGTTATCATCAGCGGCCAGGGATGACGGCGGAGCGCTTTGTCGCAGACCCGTTTGCCGCCAAGGGCGGGCGCCTGTACCGCACCGGCGACCTGGTGCGCCAGCGTGCCGATGGCCTGGTGGAGTACCTGGGGCGCATCGACCATCAGGTGAAGATCCGCGGTTTTCGCATCGAGCTGGGCGAAATCGAAACGCGCTTGCTCGAACATGAAGCTGTACGTGAAGCGGTGGTGCTTGCTCTGGATGCGCCGAGCGGAAAACAGTTGGTGGGGTACCTGGTCAGCGATGCCGAGCACGTCGCCTTGCGCGACGCGTTGAAGGCGCACCTCAAGGCGCAGCTGCCGGACTACATGGTGCCCGCGCATCTGATCGTGCTGCAAAGCATGCCGCTGACCGCCAACGGCAAGCTCGACCGCCGCGCCTTGCCGGAGCCGGCCCCAGAGGCCAATCGCCAAGCCTACGTGGCGCCCCGCAGCGAGCTGGAACACAGCCTGGCCGCCATCTGGTGCGCGGTGCTGAACGTGGAGCAAGTCGGCCTCGACGATAACTTCTTTGAACTGGGCGGCGACTCGATCCTGTCGATCCAGGTGGTCAGCCGTGCGCGCCAGGCCGGGATTCATTTCAGCCCCCGTGACCTGTTCCAGCACCAGACGGTACAGAGCCTGGCTGCCGTGGCGACCCGCTCGGAGCGCGTCATCGCCGAGCAAGGATTGCTGACCGGCCCCTCGGGCCTCACGCCGATCCAGCACTGGTTTTTCGACACCGATATCCCGGCGCGCCAGCACTGGAACCAGGCATTGGTGCTCAAGCCGCTGCAACTGCTCGATGCCCACCGCCTGGAGCAAGCGCTGCTGGCGGTGCTGGAACACCACGACGCGCTGCGCTTGAGCTTTACCCCGCGCGATGCGCAATGGCATGCCGAACACCTGGGCGTGCCGGAAGGCGGCGTGCTGCTGCAGGCGCAGGTGCGCGACATGCAGGCATGCACGGCGTTGTTCACCGACACCCAGCGCAGTCTCGACCTGGCGCAAGGCCCGCTGTTGCGCGCCTTGCTGGTGGATGGGCCGCAAGGCCAGCAACGCTTGCTGATCGCCATCCATCACCTGGTGGTGGACGGCGTGTCGTGGCGCGTCTTGCTGGAAGACCTGCAAAACGTTTATCGCCAACTGAGTGAAGGCCAGTCCGTCAGCCTGCCGGCCAAAACCAGCGCGCTGCGCGATTGGGCCGCGCGCTTGCACGCTTATGCCCACAGTGAATCCCTGCGCGAAGAGCTGAGCCTGTGGCAAGCGCAATTGGCTGGCCCGGCCGTGGCCTTGCCGGTGCAGCGCCCACAAGGAACATTGCGAAACTGTGATGCCGAGACGGTCAGCGTGCGCCTGGATGCCGAGCGCACCCGGCAGTTGCTGCAACAGGCGCCGAGTGCCTATCGCACCCAGGTCAACGACCTGTTGCTGACCGCCCTGGCCCGCGTGCTATGCCGCTGGAGCGGGCACGCCTCGGCGCTGATTCAACTTGAAGGCCATGGCCGCGAAACCTTGTTCGATGACATCGACCTGACCCGCAGCGTGGGCTGGTTCACCAGTGCCTATCCGCTGCGTCTGACGCCCCAGGCCGAGCAGGGCGACTCGATCAAGGCGATCAAGGAACAACTGCGCGGTGTGCCCCATAAAGGCTTGGGCTATGGCGTGCTGCGTTACCTGGCCGATGACCTGTGCAAGCAGAGCATGGCCGCGTTGCCGAGCGCGCAGATCACCTTCAACTACCTGGGCCAGTTCGACCAGAGCTTTGGCACTGAGGCGCTGTTCCATCCACTGGAGGAATCCGCCGGCTTGGCCCATGACCCGGATGCGCCGTTGCCCAATGAACTGAGCATCGACAGCCAGGTCTACGGCGGCGAGCTGGTGCTGCGCTGGACCTTCAGCCGCGAGCGTCATGATCAACAGGTGATTCGCGATCTGGCCGAGGCTTACCTGGGCGAATTGCACAGCCTGATCGCCCATTGCCTACAGGACGATGCCGGTGGACTCACACCGTCCGACTTCCCCCTGGCGCACCTGACCCAGGTGCAACTGGACGCCTTGCCGGTTCCGGCCAGCGCCATCGAAGACGTCTACCCGCTGACCCCGATGCAGGAGGGCCTGCTGCTGCATACCCTGCTGGAGCCCGGCACCGGCCTGTATTACATGCAGGACCGCTACCGCATCAACAGCGCCCTGGACCCGGAGCGTTTTGCCCAGGCCTGGCAAGCGGTGATCGCCCGCCACGAAGCCTTGCGTGCCTCGTTCTGCTGGAACGTCGGCGAAGACATGCTGCAAGTGATCCACAAGCCCGGCAGCACGCCGATTGACTACCTGGACTGGAGCGCCGACCCACAGGATGAGCAGGAGCCGCGCCTGCAAGCCTTGCTCAAGGCCGAACGCGAAGCCGGTTTTGACTTGCTCAACCAGGCGCCTTTCCACTTGCGCCTGATTCGCGTGGGCGAGGCGCGCTACTGGTTCATGATGAGCAACCACCACATCCTGATCGATGCCTGGTGCCGTTCGCTGCTGATGAATGATTTCTTCGATATCTACACAGCCCTGGGCGAAGGCCGCGACGCGCAACTGGCGACGCCGCCGCGCTACCGCGACTACATCGCCTGGCTGCAACGCCAGGACCTCAACGAAGCGCGCCAGTGGTGGCAGCAAAACTTGCAAGGCTTCGAGCGCGCCACGCCGATCCCGAGCGACCGCCCGTTCCTGCGCGAACACGCCGGTGGCAGCGGCGGCATGGTGGTGGGCGACTGCTACACCCGCCTGGATGCCCGCGACGGTGCGCAACTGCGCGAACTGGCCCAGGCGCATCAGCTCACCGTCAACACCTTCGCGCAAGCGGCGTGGGCCCTGGTGCTGCGGCGTTTGAGTGGCGATCGCGACGTGCTGTTCGGCGTCACCGTGGCCGGGCGCCCGGTGGACATGCCTGAGATGCAACGCACCGTCGGCCTGTTTATCAACAGCATCGCGTTGCGGGTAAAACTGCCCGAGGACGGCCAGACGTGCAGCGTGCGCCAGTGGTTGAGCGCCTTGCTCGACAGCAATATGCAATTGCGCGAGTACGAATACCTGCCACTGGTGACGATCCAGGAACACAGCGAATTGCCCAAGGGCCAGCCGCTGTTCGACAGCCTGTTCGTGTTCGAGAACGCGCCGGTGGAAGTCTCGGTGCTGGACCGTGCGCAAAGCCTTAACGCTACCTCGGATTCTGGCCGCACCCACACCAACTTCCCGCTGACGGCGGTGTGTTATCCGGGCGATGACCTCGGTTTGCACCTGTCCTACGACCAGCGGTATTTCGACGAAAGCACCGTGCAAGGCATGCTCGCTGAGTTCAAACGCCTGTTGCTGGCGCTGGTGCAGGGCTTCCATGGCGACATGGCCGAGCTGCCATTGATTGGCGAGCAGGAGTGTGAATTCCTTGCGGAAGGCTGTAACCAGAGCGCACATGCCTACCCGCTGGAACGCAGCTACATCGAGTTGTTCGAGGAGCAGGTCGCGCAGCATCCGCAGCGCATCGCCGCCAGTTGCCTCGACCAGCAATGGAACTACGACGAGCTGAACCGCCGCAGTAACGGCTTGGGCCACGCGTTAATTGCGGCTGGTGTGGGCCTGGACCAACCGGTGGCGTTGCTGGCTGAACGTGGGTTGGACTTGCTCGGCATGATCATCGGCAGCTTCAAGGCCGGTGCCGGTTACCTGCCGCTGGACCCAGGGCTGCCTGGCCCGCGCCTGAGTCGTATCATCGGCATGAGCCGCACGCCGTTGCTGGTGTGCACCGAAGCATGCCGGGAACAGGCGATCGAACTGCTTGAAGGCTTCGACTGCCAGTTGCTGGTGTGGGAGGAAATCCCCGCCCGTGGCGAAAACCCAGGCGTCTACAGTGCCCCGGACAACCTTGCCTACGTGATCTACACCTCAGGCTCCACCGGCTTGCCCAAGGGCGTGATGGTCGAACAGCGCGGCATGCTCAACAACCAGTTGAGCAAGGTGCCGTACCTGAACCTGAGCGATGCCGATGTGATCGCCCAGACCGCATCGCAAAGCTTCGATATTTCCGTCTGGCAGTTCCTCGCCGCGCCGCTGTTTGGCGCACGGGTGGACATCGTGCCCAATGCCATCGCCCATGATCCGCAAGGGCTGCTAGCCCACGTTCAAGCACAGGGCATCACCGTGCTGGAGAGTGTGCCATCGCTGATCCAGGGCATGCTGGCCCAGGAGCGTATCAGCCTCGATGGCCTGCGCTGGATGTTGCCGACCGGGGAGGCCATGCCGCCGGAGTTGGCCCATCAGTGGCTGCTGCGTTATCCGCAGATCGGCCTGGTGAACGCCTACGGCCCGGCGGAATGCTCCGATGATGTGGCGTTCTTCCGCGTCGATCTGGCCTCCACCCGTGGTACTTACCTGCCGATTGGCACGCCGACCGACAACAACCGTTTGTACCTGCTCGATGGCGCCTTGGAGTTGGTGCCCCAAGGGGCGGTGGGCGAGTTGTGCGTCGCCGGCACCGGTGTCGGTCGCGGCTACGTCAGCGATCCGCTGCGCACTGCCCAGGTGTTTGTACCCAACCCCTTTGGCGCGCCTGGCGAGCGGCTCTACCGTACCGGCGACCTGGCACGGCGTCGTAGCGATGGCGTGCTGGAGTATGTCGGGCGTATCGACCACCAGGTGAAGATTCGCGGCTATCGCATCGAACTGGGTGAAATCGAAGCGCGCCTGCATGAACAACCCCATGTGCGTGACGCGGCGGTGGGTGTGCAAGAGGGGGCCAACGGCAAGCACCTGGTCGGCTATCTGGTGGCAGCCGATGCCACGCTGGAACCGAATGAACAGCTGGAGCGCATCAAGCAACGCCTGCGTGCCGAACTGCCCGAATACATGGTGCCGCTGCATTGGCTCTGGCTTGACCGCCTGCCCCTGAATGCCAACGGCAAACTCGACCGCAAGGCCCTGCCGGCCCTGGAGATTGGCCAGTTACACAGCCAGGACTATGTGGCGCCACGCACTGAACTGGAAATCACCTTGGCGGCTATCTGGGCCGAGGTGCTGAAGGTGGAGCGGGTCGGGGTGCAGGACAACTTCTTCGAACTGGGCGGGCACTCGCTGCTGGCTACGCAGATTGCTTCGCGGGTGCAGAAGACGTTGCAGCGCGATGTGCCGCTGCGGGCGATGTTCGAGTGCAGCACGGTGGCGGAGTTGGCCGGGTATATCGAGGGGTTGGCCGCCAATGAAATCGGTGCTGAGAAGGTGGATCGGTTGAGTGATTTGATGGCTGAACTGGAGGGGTTCTAAGGCGCAAAGGGCGCTGTCCGTTGGTCGGGCAGCGCCGTTTTTTCAGCGCGAACTGTCAATTCTGACAGTAGGCGGGGGCGAAAAAATAGGACTCACTTAAGGGAGTGCCTTGGCCGGATTGGGCTGGTCGAGGATACCTACCTCTCTTGAACACGGAGTTCTGAAAATGGCCAAGCAAACCTCCACGCGTGAAACCCCCTCAAATACCGACGTTGCGCCAACGCCTTCAATTACGCCACAGCCGCAGGCGCTGGAAGTCGACGCGCCAATCATCTCCAGTGAGCTGTACGGGACGATTACGGCAGAAGCGATGGAGAAGGACTCATACCTGACTGTCGACTCGCGCATGGACAGGTTGGACATCACCATAAAGTTCAGCATAAAGGAGGCGCCAGAGATCCGCTTGAATGATGTTGTTGACTCAAGCGGGCAGCCGGGTGCCAGGGAAATCCTGATTCCGCAGAAATACCTGACCATGTCCATGGGGTACACGCTGGTCGTATGGTACGAGGGCACAGTGAGCGGTAAACCAGCTGTTTCACTGACCAAGGAAGTGGGGGTGACTTTTTACTCGGCAGAACAAAGTAAAGCGCTAGCACCTCGATTAAGAGATGAAAAGGTATTCCAAAATACGCCAACCTATGACATGCACGATCACCAAGGCGATGAGATAGTTGAAATACCTATTCCTCCACTCGCCCAGGTTGGAGATAAAATTTATTGCAGTGTCGTTATTGAGCAATTCAGTGGAAAACCCGTTTTCTATATCGTGGCTTACGGGTATGCATTAACGCTCGAAGATATCGCATCAGGCAAAAAACTTGAATTTCCGATTCCTCGTGGTTGGCTGGCACGTCAGAAGCCACGTTACGAATCAATTACTTGTCAGGCTGCCTGGATCACCAGTGGCGAGGAGCCCCAACCGCCGGCTGAAGTTGAAAATCCTGATGAAGAGACCCGGCTTCCCAGGAACGCTCTTCAAATCCAACATCGTCGTACCGCTGCTTTCATTGGGGATCAAGGCCTGGAGAATTTGCAGCCGCCCCATTTGCGGCAATCTGCGTTTTTCGACGATAAGTGGTGCCTTAACCCGGAACTCACCAAAAACGGGGGCGATGTGGACGCGCCGCAGCTGGACACTTATGCAGGTGATCAGGTCTGCTTCTATGTCAGCGGGCCCGGCTATGGATCGAAGTTACTGGGTTGTGTGGAGATTAAAAACGATGGGGACCCGGCGTCCGTCAAGTTACCGCGCTGTGTGATTGCTTGTTTCTTTAATAAATCGATGACGCTGAGCTATACCGTTCAATTTCCTAATCTGATGGGGCCAGAACCACAATCGCCGGAGCGAGTGGTCGATGTGCTGACGCCTAGACTTTCCAAGTCGGAAATTGCAGAGGCCACTCACGGCAAGGTTAACCTCAATATTTTTTCAGAGGACGCATCGGCGTTTGTTCATATTGGCGACTATGCCACATGCTCAACGTTTTGCTGGATGTGGATCACCGGCGAACATGAGGACGGAAGTAGCTACCAATCGGAAATTTTGACGAAGGCGCCTGTTACCGAGGACTGGAAAAATAAAGGTGTTGAGACGTTTATCTCGAGAGACGAACTGCAATCGCTGGCTGATTGCAGTGATTTTGAATTGCATTTTGCCGTGAGTTTCTGCGAGGCCTTTGACCGATCAGAGGCTATCGAGGCTCTGGCGGCGACTTTCCATATCATCCAAGAGGAGCTAGTGCTGCCTGCACCCAAAGTTACCCAGGCGGAGGGGGACGAATTAGAGCCATGGAATGCTCAAGATGGCGTAGAAGTAATCGTCAATTATCTGCGTATGAGTGACAAGCATGAGATCAGTGTTTGCTGGAAAAGACCAAACGGCCTCTGCTGGGAATTGAAATCTGAAACTGGCAATCGTGACGGCGTTGTCAAGTTTTCCCTGCCTGCTGATGCTGCGATAGAGAGCATGAGTGAAACGGTGGAAATAACTTACATCGTGATCACCAAATGTAGGGAAGCACAGACTTCAGCGTCGTTGAGTTTGAAGATCAATCTGCCCACGCGTCTGAAAAAGCCAAACGTGTTGGAAGCGACACCACCTGGGGTGGATCACGGCATTTTGGACATGCGGGCAATTACCGGCAATGCCAACTCCTTCGAAGATCCAATGTGGTTCTTACGAAAAGGGCAGAAGTGCTGGCTGCGGGCGACGGGGACAGATAAAAATGGTTTTTCTTACACGTTCGATGTCTACGCGAACAGAACCGTCACCGATGAAGAGGCGACTAAAGGGGTGGCGGGTCCTATCCAACATGCCTTGCTGGACAGACTAAAAAACAACAGCACCTTGACCCTTGCTTTCAGCGTGTCCACGCAGGGCAACTTGAAGGAAAACGTGGTGTGCCCAGTGCGGGTGCTGACCGTCAAAGCTGTATTGAATGACTTTACTCCGTTTATAGGTGGCAATTGGAACAGCTGGAGGCTCGGTAGTGCAGCCAATGGTGAACTGGTCTACGGGTCACATGCGGGAAAATCTTGCTTAGTCAATTGGACACATCGTCCAGCTGTTTTGGGAGTGGTTCTATATAAAGACTTTACTGGACTTGAGGTTAATCGTAGATACGAATTCAGCATGATCGCGTGCTCGCTCAATGCCACACCGGCACTCCCCAAATTATCACTGCGGACGAATGCGGGAGCTGTTACAAACGTCACTACGTTCTCCAGTACGGCGTGGGCCCCACTCAAGGGCTCGTTCGTCGCCAGCGCAGAGTCAATGCGGTTGGAGATTTTGAATCATGAGGTGGCGGGATACGGCAATGACTATGCGTTTACGGATATCCGAGTGCATGGTTAGCAGCCGCTAAATTCGCTGTTGCTGAAAAAGGCGCCTATCTGGGATAGGCGCTTTTTAAGGTTCATTTGGGGCCCAATATCTTAATTAACTTCTCCGGCGAAGGCGCCCCCTGCTGCTGTTGCAACCCGCCCTTGTCATCCAGATAGAAAATCGCCGGCGTCGCCGACAGCTCCAGTTCATCCATCAACTTCATATTGGCATCAAGCTTGGCCTCGACCTCGGCCGGGATCTTTTCCAAGGCCTTGAGCTTGCTGCCCTTGCCGGCCGCTTCGTGCTCTTGCAGGGCTTTTTGCGGGTCTTTGGCGGCGAGCAGGGCGGCGGATTTGCCTGGGCTGTCTTCGCGAATGATGCCGACCATGATGTGGCGCAACTGCACCTTGCCGGCCTTGACCCACGGGCGGGCCTGTTCCCAGAACATGTTGCAGTACGGGCAGTTGGGGTCGCTGAACAGGTAGACGGTGCGCGGGGCGTTTTTGTCGCCGTCCTGGATCCAGCTGCTGTTTTCCATCTTGGCCCAGACTTCCTTGGCCATCGGCGCATACACCAGTTTTTCCAGGGGCGCGGTGCTCAGGTCATTGCCCTGGGCGTCGTACAGGTTGCCGGCGATGACGTTTTTGCCGTCGGCGGTCAAGTACAGGGCCATGCCACGGTTCTGGTACTGGGCGGCGTAGCCGGTGAGGCCGCTGGGCGCATCGAATTTGCCGATGATCTTGGCGCCCTTGGCTTCGATCTGTTTGATCGGGGCCGGCAGGTCTTCGGCCTGGGCCAGCGCAGCGGCTAGGGTCAAAGGCAGCAGGGTCAGCAGGTGGCGGAGGCGAGGCATGTCGGTTTCCTTATCGTGGCGTTGTCGAAGGGTTCCATGGCGCGGGCCAGGCTGGCTTCGGAGAGTTCGCCCAGGTGGCTGTTGATCAGGCGCCCATCGGCTTGGTAGAACAGCGTAGTCGGCAGGGCCATGGAACCCACGGCCTGGCCAAGGCGGCCGCTGGCGTCGAACAGCACGTTGTCCAGGTTCAGGCCCTGGGTGGCCAGGTAGGTGCTGACGCTTTGCATGCTTTCGGCCTGGTTGACGAACAGGAAGGTCACGTCGGGGCGCATGCGCTGGGCGTTTTCCAGCACCGGCATTTCGCGTCGGCACGGCGGGCACCAGGTGGCCCACAGGTTGATCACCAACGGGCCGCCCTGATAATCCGCCAGTTGCACCACGTCGCCATTGGCATTGCGCAGGGTGATGTCCGGCAGGCGCGTGCCTTTTTCATACAGGCTCAGGGACAGGCTGGTCATGCCCCAGAACAACAGGCCGGTGATCACCCCGGCGCTGAGGGGCTTGCGCAGGGCTGGGCGACGCCAGCCGTACGCCAGCGCGCCAAGGATCAGCGCGATGATCCCGGGCCAGGCGAGAAAGCCGCCGTCACGCAGGTCGACCATCTCCACCCAGTCGTTGCTGTAATAACTCCAGTACATCAGCACAAAGCTGACCCGGGCGGCGAGCAGGCCCAGCAGGAACAGGCTGAACAGCACCGACTCCGGGTTTTCGCCGCCGCGCTTGGCCACGCGCCAGCCCACCAGGGTGGCGAGAATCAGCGCGCTGATCAGCAGCAGGTGATTCAGGGCGATGGCGAAGGTGCCGATGGTGAGGGTCAGCATCAGAGAGCGTCCCGCGTCTGGGTCCAGCGTTGCAGGAAGGCGGCGGCGTCTACTTCGCCGGTGATGCGTTGGGCGCGGCGTTCTTCACCGTCCGGGCCGATCCACACGAAGCTCGGTGGCCCTGGCACTTTGTAGCGGCCCAGCAGCTCGCGGCTGGCGGCGTTGTCAGCGGTGACGTCCAGGCGTAACAGGCGCACGTCTTTGAGCGCGTCCATCACCTCGGGTTTGCCGAACACCTGTTTCTCCATGATCTTGCACGACACGCACCAGTCGGCGTAATAGTCCAACAGCACCCACTGGCCCTGGGCTTTGGCGCTGTCGAGCTGGCTTTGCAATACCGCCGGGTCGCTTACGGTGGTGAAGGCATCGTGAGCGCTGGGTGCAGCGGCGAGCCGCGAGCCGCTGTAGACCTTCAACGGCTGCCACAGCTCATCGCTGCCACCGGCCGCACCCACCACCAGCACCGCGCCCCACAGGCCCAGCACCAGGGAACCGGCGCCGAATACCTTGGCCGCCAGGCCGGACTCACGGGCCAGTGCCCAGCCACAGTACGCCATCACCAGCGCCAAGGCGCCCCACAGGCCGATCCACAGGCTGTCGCCGACCACTGGGCGAATCATCAGCACCGCGGTGCCCAGGAACAGGAAACCGAAGACGCCCTTGAGCACGTTCATCCAGGTGCCCGGCTTGGGCAGGAAGCGATTGCCCACGGTGACCAGCAGCAACAAGGGAATGCCGATACCGATGCCCATGGCAAACAGGATCAGGCCACCGTGCAGCGCGTTGCCGCTCTGGGCGATGTACAGCAGGGCGCCAGCCAGGGGCGCGGTCATGCATGGGCCCACCAGTAGGCCGGACAACGCGCCGAGCACACCGGCACCCACCAGGCTGCCACCGCTTTGCTGGCGGCTGACGTTATCGAGGCGGTCGCGCAGGAAGGCGGGCAGTTGCAATTCAAAGAAGCCGAACATCGGCAGGGCGAGCAGCACGAACAACGCTGCAAAGCTGCCGAGGATCCACGGCGTTTGCAAAAGCGCGGCGAGGTTGGCGCCGAGCAACGCGGCCATCACCCCCAGGGCGGCATACACCAGCGCCATGCACACCACGTAGCTGCCGGCCAGGGCAAAGCCACGGCGCGGGCTGGCGCCACTGCCCACCACCAGGCCGGCGAGGATCGGCAGCATCGGCAACGAGCAAGGCGCAAACGCCAACAGCAGGCCCAGGCCGAAGAACACCAGCAGGCTCCATCCCAGGCTGCGCTGCTGCAGGCCGCTGGCCAGGCTTTGATCCTGGGCCTGCGCGGTGGCGGCGACGGCCGGGTTGCCGCCCAGGTCCACGGTGATCGACTGCGGCGGATAGCACAGGCCCGCATCGGCGCAGCCCTGCCAGCCGAGCTTGACCTGGCCGGTGGTGCCGGCGGGGATCTTCACTTCCAGGCCCTGGCGATACACTTGCTGCTCGCCAAAGAACTCGTCGCTATGGGCTTCACCCTCGGGCAGCACGGGTTTTTCGGCCAGGCCGTCGAACTTCATGCGCTGCTGGTACAGGTAGTAACCGTCGGCAATCTGCCAGAACAGCTGGGTTTCGCCGCTTTCAAGACGTTCGGAGGTAAAGGCGAAGGCTTTGCCCACCGGGAGGAAGTCGGGTTTGGTTTCGAAGGGGTTGCCCGGCGCTGCCTGGGCGAATCCCGCGAACAACACCAGCAGAAAGGTAAACAGATGCCGCATGGTCAAGCCTTAGTTCGATGCAAGTGAGGCACACAATGTGTGGCGTTGATTAACCGATGATTAACCGCCGCTATTCTAGAGTGTAGGGATTATCCGGTGTTGCCAACTTTAACGGCATAATGCGCGCTTAATCCGTGGCTTTTCTAATCGCGCCATCATTCATGAAGGGTTAACCATGCACGTACTGGTCTGTGAAGACGACGAACTGATCGCCAGTGGCATCGTGGCCGGCCTGACCGCCCAGGGTTTTACCGTGGAACGCGTGGCCACGGCCTCGGCTGCGCGGGCGATGCTCAAGGCCGCCGCCTTCGACATCATGGTGCTCGACCTCGGCCTGCCCGACGAAGACGGCCTCAAGCTGTTGCAACAACAGCGCAGCCAGGGGCTGGAGATTCCGGTGCTGATCCTCACCGCGCGGGACTCGGTGACCAACCGCGTCGACGGCCTGCAAGCCGGCGCCGACGACTACCTGCTCAAGCCCTTCGACCTGCGCGAACTCGCCGCGCGCCTGCAAACCCTGCTGCGCCGGGTGGCGGGGCGCAGCGTCAACCTGATCGAACATGGCCGCCTGGCCTACGACCCCAGTAGCCGCGAGACCTTCCTCGGCGGCCAGCCTGTGGACCTGTCCCGGCGCGAACAGGCGTTGTTGCAGGCTCTGTTGCACAACAAGGGCCGCGTACTGTCCAGCGAACAGCTCAAGGACAGCGTCTACGGCTTCAGCGACGAACTGGAAAGCAACGCGCTCAACGTGCATATCCACCACCTGCGGCGCAAGTTGGGCAATGGCATCGTCGAAACCGTCAGGGGGCTGGGCTATCGCCTGGGCACGGCTGATGGGGGAGAAAACACCCCGTGATGAGCTTGCGTCTGCGCCTGACGTTCAAGCTGGGCGCCGCTTTTGTACTGATCTGGGTGCTGGCGGCTGCCTGGATGCTCAACGATTTGCGCAACCAGATGATGTTTTCCCTCGACCAGCGCCTGGTGGCTTCGGCGCGCATGGTGGCCGGGCTCACCGAGCAGATGCCGGGACTGGCCAGCGTCAGCGGTGGCGCGCATTTGCGCACTGAACAACTGAATGTGCCGGGCGGCATGGCCTGCCAGGTCAGTTCCTTGCGCGGCGAGATCCTGGCGCGCAGCCATACTACGCCTGAGGAAGGGCTGGAGTCGCGCCGCAGCGGCTTTCGCGACCAGATCATCGACGGTGTGGGCTGGCGCAGTTTTACCCTGTCCCGTGGCGACTTGCTGATCACCACCGCCGACCGCCAGGTGGAGCGCGAGGCCCTCAACCTGTCGATCCTGCTGGCGGCGTCGGTGCCGGTCGGCGTGGCGTTGCTGGGCTGCCTGTGCCTGCTGTGGCTGGGCATCGGCCAGAGCCTGGTGCCGCTCAACCGGATGCGTGACGCGCTGATGCGGCGCAGTGCCGATTCCCTCGAACCCTTGCAGATTCATCCGCTGCCCAGCGAACTCAAACCGTTGCTCGACACCCAGAACCAGTTGCTGCAACGCATCGCCAAGACCATCGAGCGCGAACGTCGCCTGACCGGTGACGCCGCCCATGAATTGCGCAGCCCGTTGACCGCGATCAAGACCCACCTGCAAGTCGCGCGCATGACCGAGGGGGCAGCCCGCGACCAGTCCCTGGCGCACGCCGAGGAGGGCGCCGACCGCTTGCATCGCACCTTGGAGCAACTGTTGTTGCTGGCGCGGGTGGAGGGCAGCCTGTCGTTTGATGATGGCCTGCAATCGAGTGCAGAGGAAGTCGCCCGGTTGGCGATCCAGGATGCCAACGCCGGTGACAATTCACGCATCGATCTGATCCTGGCGCCGGATCTTTCCCCTGTTCCAGTGGCAATGCCCGTGGGCCTGGCCGTCGCGGCCTTGCGTAACCTGCTGGACAACGCCTTGCGCCATACCCCGGCCGATACCCGCGTGGAACTGCAGGTGTTTTCTACCCCGGATAACGTGGTGTTCCGCGTGCGTGACCATGGCCAGCAGATCTCCAGCGAAGACCTGCAATACCTCACCCAACGTTTCTGGCGCAATGGCAGCAGCGAAGGCTGTGGCCTGGGCTTGGCGATTGTCCAGGCGATCGTGCAGCGCTGCTCCTGCTCGTTGCATTTTGACAGCCAGCCCGACGGTATGCGGGTCGACCTGGGTATGCCATTGCGGCGCTGAACTGACTTTTCACGTGGCAAATAATTACCGCCCGCCTGAGGTTCAAGCCTTCAGGATGGCGGTAATTTTTTTGCGCTTGAACGGGCCGAATGAGTCGGCCTGAATTGAAAAGGACCGTTCTTATGTTGGTGATTGACACCAGTTACCCTGCCAGGGATTTCAACGACCGCCGCGGCGAAACCGTGCAACAGGTGGTTTTGCACTACACCGCTTCGCCCTTTGCTTGCTCGCTACGCACCCTCACCCAAGATGGCGTCAGCGCCCACTATCTGCTGCCCGACCCCGATGAACCCAGCTACCGCGCTGCTGGTTATGAAGAGCTGCGGGTGTTTCGCTTGGTGGACGAGGGTCAGCGCGCCTGGCATGCAGGCGTGAGTTATTGGGCGGGGAAGGCCGACCTCAACAGCCGCTCGATGGGCATTGAAATCGTCAACCTGGCGCGCGATGACGCGGGCGTCTTTACCTTTCCTGAATATGCACCGGCGCAGGTTGATGTGTTGATTGAATTGCTTCGCGACCTGCTGGAACGCTATCCGCAGGTCGGCCCTACGGACTGGCTCGGGCATTCGGACGTGGCCTACTGGCGCAAGAGCGACCCAGGGCCTCGGCTGCCCTGGCGGGTGCTGCATGAAGCCGGCATCGGGGCCTGGTTTGATGAGTCGACCCGGGCGATGTACCAGCGCCGCTTTTGTGTTGGCTTGCCGCCGGAGGTGGAAGTGGAGCGGGCGTTTCAGCGGTATGGCTACAAGCCCGCGCAGAATCGTCGGGCCTTTGAGCAGCGTACCCGAGCGTTTCAGATGCACTTTCGGCCACGGGATTATTGTGGGTTCCTGGATGCAGAGACTTGCGCGGTCTTGTATGCACTGAACGAAAAGTACCGTGGGATTTGATGCCGAGTACTGTTCAAATGTGGGGCCCCATGTGGGAGGGGGGCTTGCCCCCGTGTCGGCCTGACAGCCGACGTCGATCTAACTGTGGGAGCTGGCTTGCCTGCGATGACGGCCTGGCAGCCGACGCCTATCTCTCTGACGCCCCGCAATCAAACTGTGGGAGCTGGCTTGCCTGCGATGACGGTCTGCCAGCCGACGCCTATCTCTCTGACACCCCGCAATCAAACTGTGGGAGCTGGCTTGCCTGCGATGACGGCCTGGCAGCCGACGCCTATCTCTCTGACGCCCCGCAATCAAATTGCGGGCTTGCTCGCGAAGACGGCCTGACAGTCAACACAGTTGAATTGTGTACATATCCATTGCTGCGGTAACGGCCGCTTAGGGTTCCGCCCTGACGGCGGCTCACTTTTGAAAAGCGCAAAAGTAAGCAAAACGCTCTTGCCCCACCACTCGGCACCTCGCTTAGGCTCGGTGTGCCCGAACACAGGCTTGAATCCGTGGGCCGCCGCCACGCGCCATCCATGGCGCGGGGCGGCTAACCCGGCGTCCTGCCGGGTTACCCACGAATTCAAGCCTGCGTTCGGCCAGCGTGGTTTAACGGGGCGCTTCAGATCAAAAGCAGATCAAGAGCAAGATCAAGAGCGGCTCGCTTCGCATCGTGGTTAGCGGTGGCGGCGGCGAACTGCATAGTCGGTAAATATCCGACCAACCTCCTAAATCCCTATGCATCTGAAGCGTCTCCACAACAGGAAATCCGTGCGCATGCCCTTGGGCCAGACGCCAACGGATCGGCAGTTTGGTCACGATCATCAGCGTATTGAGGGATCCAGAGATGTCAGTCGCTACCAGCCGTATCGAAGACGCCCCGGTGCAGGCCGCGGAAACGCTCTATCAGTTTGACGAAAGCCCGCTGCTGGCCCGTCAGCGCCAGCAGGAATCCAACGCCCGCAGTTACCCACGGCGCATCCCCCTGGCGCTCAAGCGCGCCAAGGGCATTTATGTGGAAGACGTTGAGGGACGCCGCTTCATCGATTGCCTGGCCGGTGCCGGCACCCTGGCGCTGGGGCATAACCACCCGGTGGTGATCCAGGCCATCCAGCAAGTGTTGAGCGACGAACTGCCCCTGCACACCCTGGACCTGACTACGCCGGTCAAGGATCAATTCGTGCAGGACCTGTTCGGTTTGCTGCCTTCGGAGCTGGCGCGGGAAGCGAAAATCCAGTTCTGCGGCCCCACCGGCACCGATGCGGTGGAAGCCGCGTTGAAGCTGGTGCGCACCGCCACCGGGCGCAGCACTGTGCTGTCGTTCCAGGGCGGCTATCACGGCATGAGCCAGGGCGCGCTGAGTTTGATGGGCAGCCTGGGGCCGAAGAAACCCTTGGGCGCCTTGCTCGGCAATGGCGTGCAATTCCTGCCATTCCCGTACGACTACCGTTGCCCGTTCGGGCTGGGTGGCGCCGAGGGTGTGCGGGTCAACCTGCATTATCTGGAAAACCTGCTCAACGATCCGGAAGCCGGCGTGTTGCTGCCAGCGGCGGTGATTGTCGAAGTGGTCCAGGGTGAGGGCGGTGTGATCCCGGCGGACCTCGACTGGCTGCGTGGCCTGCGCCGTATCACCGCGCAAGCGGGGGTGGCGCTGATCGTCGATGAAATCCAGAGTGGTTTTGGGCGTACCGGCAAAATGTTTGCCTTCGAACACGCTGGCATCATCCCGGACGTAGTGGTCATGTCCAAAGCCATTGGCGGCAGCCTGCCCCTGGCGGTGGTGGTGTACCGCGACTGGCTCGACACCTGGCTGCCGGGTGCCCATGCCGGGACCTTCCGTGGCAACCAGATGGCGATGGCGGCGGGCTCGGCGGTGATGCGCTACCTCAAGGATCACGACCTGGCAGGCCATGCGGCGGCCATGGGCGAGCGCCTGGGTGAGCACCTGCGCCTCCTGCAGCGCGACTTCCCGCACCTGGGGGATATCCGTGGGCGTGGGCTGATGCTGGGCGTGGAACTGGTCGACCCAGCTGGCACGCCTGACAGTCAGGGCCACCCACCGGTGCATCGCCAATTGGCACCGCTGGTGCAGCGCGAATGCCTCAAGCGCGGGCTGATCCTGGAACTGGGTGGGCGCCATGGCAGTGTGGTGCGTTTTCTGCCACCGCTGGTGATCACCGCTGGCGAAGTCGACCAGGTGGCCGAGATTTTCGGGCGCGCCTTGGCAGCGGCCGTGGCCAGCGTCTAATTTTTCAGGCCTTTGGTACGTTTCTACAGATATCAGTGCTGCGCGTGGTGCGCAGCCAGCCTTTGAGCGACGGAGAACAGCAATGACCTCAGTATTTGACCGCGACGACATCCTCTTTCAGGTAGTGGTCAACCACGAAGAACAGTATTCGATCTGGCCCGACTACAAGGCCGTGCCAGAAGGCTGGCGCACCGTGGGCAAGAGCGGCATGAAGAAAGAATGCCTGGCCTACATCGAGGAAGTGTGGACCGACATGCGCCCGCTGAGCCTGCGCCAGAAAATGGATGGCGCGGCCCTCGCCAACTGATTCACCCCAATACCCTGTAGGAGCGAGCTTGCTCGCGAAGAACGCAAGAACGCCGCGTTTACCCTGAATAAACGCGGCGTTCTGAAGTTTTTCGTGAGCAAGCTCGCTCCTACAGGGGAGGGTGGGTGTAGAGGTAATCCGTCGCCAACGACGCCAGTGTTCTCACGCCCACCACCAACGCCGATTCATCCACAAAGAACCCTGGGTTGTGATTCGGCGCCGCCTTGCTCATGTCCTGGTCCCTTGGGGTCACCCCCAGGAACACAAACAGCCCCGGCGCCTCCTTGGCATAGAACGAGAAGTCTTCGGCGCCACCTACCAATGGGCCTTGCACCACGTCATCCTGAGCCGCCCAGCGCAGGCTCGGCAGCATCTTCTCGGTCAGCGCCGGGTTGTTGATGGTGGGGTCGTACTTCTCGATGATCGTCACTTCGGCCTTGGCGCCACCGCTTTCGGCGATTTTCTCTACGGTTTGACGCACGTCTGCATGCAGCTTCTGGCGAATGCCGTAGTCGTAGGAGCGAATGGTGCCGCTCATGTCCACCGACTCGGGGATGATGTTGTAGCGGGTGCCGCCGTTGATGGTGCCGATGCTCACCACAGAGGGGAATGACGAAATATCGGTACGGCGGCTGACCACGGTCTGCAGGCCGACAATGGTTTGCGCGCCGACGGTGATCGGGTCGATACCGTCCCAGGGGCGGCCAGCGTGGGTCTGTTTGCCGAGGATTTTGATGCGCAGGTCATCGGAGCTGGCCAAAGTTGGGCCCGGGCGGTAGGCGATTTGCCCGGCAGGTACACCGGCCCACACATGCAGGCCGAACACCGCGTCGGGCTTGGGCGCTTTCATCACGCCTTCCTGCACCATCATCTTCGCGCCCCAGGTGTTCTTGCCGTCAGGGATAAAGTCGCTGGGGCCTTCTTCCGCCGGTTGGAAATAAAACACCACGGTGCCGGGCAGGCGTTCGCGCATCCCGGTAAGAATCTTCGCAGTGCTCAGCAAGATAGCGGTATGGGCGTCGTGGCCGCAGGCGTGCATCACGTCGACTTCCTTGCCCAGGTAGGTGCCCTTGGCTTTGGAGGCGAAGGGCAAGTCGGCGACTTCCTTGACCGGCAGCGCATCCATGTCGGCGCGCAGGGCCACGGTCGGGCCGGGCAGGGCGCCTTTCAAGATGGCGACGACGCCGGTACGGGCTACTCCGGTCTTTACCTCAAGACCGAGTTCGCGCAACTGTTTGGCGACCAACTCGGCGGTGCGGGTTTCGGTATTGCCCAGTTCGGGGTGGGCGTGGATATCGCGGCGGGTTTCCAACAGGCTGGGTTCGAGGATTTTCGCTTGGGCGGCAATTTCCTCCCGGGCGTTGTCCTGGCCGCTGTTGGCGGCGATCACTGCGCTACTCGCCACCGCGCACAGCAAACCCAATACCCATTGGTGTGTCAGACCGTTCATACGCATACCAACCTCTCCTTGCTTATTGTTGTGGATCTTTCTCCTGCACGCTGCCGGCGGTCAGCACCTGCACGCTCAAACGCGGCGTTGCCAGGTCAAGCCCGGCTTCATCCAGGTGCCGCTTGAGCGACAGGTTGAATGCCCGCGACACTTCCCACTGCTTGATCGGCGCGGTCTTGAAGCGTGCGCGCAGGATCGCGCTGCCGGACTCGAAACTTTCCACGCCCTGGATCTCCAGCGGCGACCAGATATTGCGGCGTTGCAGCGGGTCGTTGCGCATGGCATGGCCGACCTCGCGCATCAGTTTGATCGCGTCGTCGATTTCCATGTTGTAGGGGATCGCCACGCGGAAGATCGCGTAGCCGAACTCACGGGAGTAGTTCTTGATGCTCTTGATTTCGCTGAACGGGATGGTGTGCACGATGCCGTCGATATCGCGCAGGCGCACGGTACGGATAGTCAGGCCTTCCACCGTGCCGAGGTGGCCGCCCACATCCACGTAGTCGTCGATGGCCAGGGAGTCTTCGATGATGATGAACAGGCCGGTGATCAAGTCCGCCACCAGCGACTGCGCACCAAAACCGATGGCGATACCGATCACACCCGCACCGGCCAGCAGGGGCGTGACGTTCATGCCCATGTTGGCCAGGGCGACGATGGCGGCGATGATGAAAATGGTCACGAACAGCACGTTGCGGATCAACGGCATCATGGTCTGCGCACGGGCGTTGGCCAAGCCTTTGCGCGAACGTGTCAGGGCGTGGTGAATCGCCGTGTCGCTGAGGATCCAGATCAGCCAGGCAAACAGCAAGGTCCCGCCAAGGCCCACCAGCTTGACGGCAATTTCATGGCCGTCGCCTTCGGCAAAGCGAATCATCGACAGGCCCCACACGCGCAACCCCAGCTCGATGAATACCAGCCACACCGCCAGGTGCACCAGGGTGTAGACGAAGCCTTTGAGGCGCTCGGAATACAGCGCGTGGCGCTTGTGCCCGCGTTGCGGCTTGAGGGCGTGGCGGCGCACCAGGCCGTTGATCACCATGCACAGCACCAGCAACACCGTGCACAGCAGCGACTGGCGCAGGGCGGTGCTGGTGTCGCCGGCGGACAGGAAGGTGGCGAACAGCGAAATGCCCACCAGCAACAGCGCCGGCAGGTACCAGAAGGTGCCGATGATCGACAGGGTATCGGTGAGCGCACGGCGGTTGAGGCGGCGCGACAGCGGCTGGTTGCGGATCAGGTGCGCAATCGGCCGGCGGAATCGCAGGATAAACACCCCGGTGGACAACGCCGCCATTACATTGGCAACGGTCGCGGCAGTGTGGGCCAAGTGCTGGCCGAGGGCTGCAACCAGGCGCGGGTCGCTCAGGGCTTCGCCGAAGGCGGCAAAACTGCCGATCCACCACAGTGGGCGGAACGCCTGGTGACGCAGGATATACAGGGCACGGTGGCGGTGCGGGCCGTCGAGCAGCGAGAAGGCAATCACGCAGATGGCCGAGAAGCAGGTGCCGACCACCAAGGCATAGGCCAGCACCATGGCCAACGATTTACCCAGGGATGAGGGCAGGGCGTAGCTCAGGTACACCGTGATCACCAGGGCGATCAGCCAGGGGCCCAGCTTGCGCAGGGCGAAGCGCAGCATGTCCCAGGTGCGCGGATGCTGCGGCAACTCTTCGGGCAGGCCGAAGCGCTCGCGCACCCGGTGGCTGAGCCAGATCAGCGCGGCGGCCAGCAGGCTCCACACCGCCAGGATCACAGCAAAGCCGAAGATGATCGGCAGCCATTCGCTGGCCGGCAACATCAGCGCGGCGAGTTCATCCTTGGCCAGGTCGACTTCATTGGACCAACGCCCCAGCGGGCTGTCGGCGCCGGAAAACTGCTGCTCAAAGCCCGACAACGTACTGCCGATCAACCCGAGTACCCCGAGTTCGGCGGCGGGCTGGGCCTTTTGCGTGGCGGCGCGCAGCTTCTTCAGGTCGCTGAGCAACTGGGTGCGTTGCTGGTCGTTTTCGAGGGTCTTGATCACTTCGTCCAGCGACTGCCCCAGGGGCACTTCGGCCTGGGGTTGGGTCTTGCTGGAACCGCCCAGCATCCCCGGCAAGCCTACGGCTTGGGCGGACGTTAGCGGCAGCAGCGTGAGCAGGGCGATCAGCAGGTAGCAGGGCAGGGCAAACAGACGGGAGAACACGAGGCGGTCAACCTTGAAAACGACGAATTGACCGAGTGTACGAGGCCGCTATGCCCAATGCGAGCGCATTTGTCACTGCGCCAGTTTGGCGAGGATCTTGTAGAGCACGGTGCCGAGGATCAACAGCATGCCGATCCACATGCCAAACACGCCCAGAGGCTTGTCACGAAAGTTGAAGCCGACCGCGAGCATGATCATGCCGATCATGATAGGGATCAGCATGGCGTGGAATGAGGACATTGAGATCATGGCGGGGGTGGCCTTGTCGGACTGGAAGTTCTGACAAGTCTAGGCCGGATTGGCAGAAGTGCAGTTGATGTGAGTCAGATAGCCTTACATCTGTTTGGAAACCCATCGCGGGCAAGCCCGCTCCCACACTGAAATGCATTCACAGATCAAATGTGGGAGCGGGCTTGCCCGCGATGGGCGCGCCTCGGTCTCAGGGTAAATCGCGACTGGCGTAGAACGCCCCCAGCACCTTGACCAGGTGCGCCAAGTCATGGCTGCCGCACAGCTCGCGGATCGAGTGCATGGCAAAGGTCGGCAAGCCGATGTCCACCGTACGCACGCCCAGGTGGCTGGCGGTAATGGGGCCGATGGTCGAGCCACAGCCCATGTCGCTGCGTACCACGAAGCTTTGCACCGG
Source organism: Pseudomonas sp. FDAARGOS_380 (assembly GCF_002591235.1). Classification (NCBI taxonomy): domain Bacteria; kingdom Pseudomonadati; phylum Pseudomonadota; class Gammaproteobacteria; order Pseudomonadales; family Pseudomonadaceae; genus Pseudomonas; species Pseudomonas sp. FDAARGOS_380. The sequence goes on from NZ_CP023969.1 coordinate 3,958,193, forward strand.
CACTTCCTGGGCCATGCACAGGTGGCGGAAGAACCCGGCGGTTTCGCTGTTGGTGGCGTAGCGCTGGTTGCTGTTGACCTTGATCACCGGGCCGGCGTTGAGTTTCGGGCCGTGGTTGGCGTCGTGTTTCTCGGCGTAGTTGGGATGCACGCCGTGGGCGTTGTCTGCCGACACCAGCAGGGATTTCTGAATGGTGCGTACGAACTCTTCACCTTCGGGCAGCAGGCGACGCAGGGTCTGTTCCAGCATCGGACCATCGGCACCGCAGGCTGAGCAGGAACCGACTTCTTCGTGGTCGTTGCACACCAGCACGCAGGTTTCATCGGTGTCGCTGGTGAGCAAGGCTTGCAAACCGGCGTAGCACGACAGCAGGTTGTCCAGGCGCGCACCAGCGATAAAGTCGCCATTGAGGCCGATCACGGCGGCACTTTGGGTGTCGTAGAAACTCAGCTCGTAGTCGAGCACCACATCGGCATTCAACCCATGCTCGCGGGCCAACTGCTCGGTGAGCACGGCGCGAAAGTCCACGCGCTCGTCACCGGCAAACTGCGCGAGGATCGGCGGCAGCTCGGTCTGGGCATTGATCGCCCAGCCTTGGTTGGCTTCACGGTTGAGGTGAATGGCCAGGTTGGGAATGATGGCGATCGGCAGCTTGAAGTCGATCAGTTGGCTCTCGACCTTGCCATCGCGGCGGAAGGTGACACGCCCGGCCAGGGACAGGTCGCGGTCGAACCAGGGTGCCAGCAGCGCGCCGCCGTAGACTTCCACACCCAGTTGCCAGAAGCCCTGGCGTTGCAGCTCCGGCTGGGGCTTGACCCGCAGGCACGGGCTGTCGGTGTGGGCGCCGACCATGCGGATACCATCTTGCAGCGGCGATTGGCGGCCGAGCTTGAAGGCGATGATCGAGGAATCGTTGCGGGTCACGTAGTAGCGACCGTTGGCCTCTGTGGCCCAGGTGTCGCGCTCGTCGAGACGCTGGTAGCCGGCGGCTTCCAGGCGCTGGGCCAGGGCGGCAGTGGCATGAAAAGGAGTAGGGGAGGCCTTGAGGAAGTCGATCAGGCCTTGATTCAACGCTTCGCGCATAAATAGCTCCAGACAGCAATGCGCGGAGTTTACCGTATTGGCCCCGCCGATTCATTGTAGGAGCGAGCTTGCTCGCGAAAAACTCAATGGCACCGCAGTCATTCGGGTTGTACGCGGTGTTCTTAGGTTCTTCGCGAGCAAGCTCGCTCCTACAGGTAAGCGTCTGTGCCTTCAAAAAGGCGCTGGGCACTCGAAGCGCAGGCGCTCGCCGCTTTGCGGATGGGTGAAGCTGAGCATGCTTGCATGCAGGCACAGGCGTGGCCAGGCGGCCAAGGCTTGTTCATGGGCGTACAAGCCATCACCCAGCAACGGATGCCCGATGGACAACATATGCACGCGCAACTGATGCGAACGCCCGGTGATCGGTGTCAACTCCACGCGGCACCAGTCGCCGCAACGCTCCAGCACTTTCCAGAAGGTCAGCGCATGTTTGCCGAACTCATGGTCCACCACATGGCGAGGCTTGGTCGGCGGGTCGTAGCGCAGGGGCAGGTCGATGCTGCCGCTGTCCAGTGCCGGTTGGCCCCAGGCCAGGGCGGTGTAGGCCTTTTCTGTTTCGCGGTCGTGAAACTGGCGGGACAGTTCGCGGTGGGTATCAGCGTCCCGGGCCAACAGGATGATCCCTGAGGTTTCCCAGTCCAGGCGATGGACGATACGGGCTTCGGGGTAGCCGTTTTCCTGCAGGCGGGTGATCAGGCAGTCCTTGTTGTCATCGGCGCGGCCAGGCACCGAGAGCAGCAGGGTTGGCTTGTTCACCACCAAGACAGCGTCGTCCTGATGCAGGATATGGATATTGGACAGCGGCATTAAACAGCCTCGTAACAAAAGCCAACGGCGGCTCCACTGACCGCCCCCTCACCTTGTAGGAGCGAGCTTGCTCGCGAAGAACCTCAGAGCACCGCGTTTCACCTGAATGAACGCGGTGCCGTTGAGTTCTTCGCGAGCAAGCTCGCGCCTACAGCAGTACAGGGGCCAGGTAGCAGAGCCGCCGTGGCGACCGCCCGCTCGATCAACGATCGGGCAGGGTGATATTGAGTTCCAGAATCGAGCAGCTGCCGTCATTTTCCAGGGCGACATGCACGTCATCGTTGCCGATATTGACGTACTTGCGGATCACCTCGACCAGTTCCTTCTGCAAGGCTGGCAGGTAGTCCGGGGTGCTGCGTTGGCCGCGTTCGTGCGCCACGATGATCTGTAGACGCTCTTTCGCGACCGATGCGGTACTGGGTTTTTTGTTGGCGCGAAAGAAGTCGAGAAATTTCATTGTTTAGTTGCCTCCAAAGATACGCTCGAAGAATCCCTTCTTCTTGACATCGAGGAAGCGGTGTTCCACGGTCTTGCCCAGCAAGCGATCCACGGCATCGCTGTACGCCTGGCCGGCGTCGCTCTGGTCGTCGAGAATCACCGGTACGCCCTGGTTGGATGCCTTGAGCACGGCCTGGGATTCTGGAATCACGCCCAGCAGGGTCACGGCGAGGATTTCCTTCACGTCTTCAACACCGAGCATTTCGCCGTTGTTGACGCGCTCCGGGTTGTAGCGGGTGAGCAGCAAGTGTTCCTTGATCGGGTCCTGGCCTTCTTCGGCGCGCTTGGACTTGCTGGCCAACAGGCCCAGCATGCGGTCCGAGTCACGTACCGAGGAGACTTCCGGGTTGGTGACCACGATGGCTTCGTCGGCGAAGTACATCGCCAGGTGAGCACCGGTTTCGATACCGGCCGGGGAATCGCACACCACGTATTCGAAGGTTTCTTTCAGCTCGGCCAGGACTTTGCCCACGCCTTCTTTGGTCAGCGCGTCTTTGTCACGGGTCTGGCTGGCGGCCAGCACGTACAGGTTCTCAAGGCGCTTGTCCTTGATCAGGGCCTGTTGCAGGTTGGCTTCGCCGTTCACCACGTTGACGAAGTCATACACCACGCGGCGCTCGCAGCCCATGATCAGGTCAAGGTTACGCAGGCCGACGTCGAAGTCGACGATGACTGTCTTGTGGCCGCGCAGAGCGAGGCCGGTACCGATAGCGGCGCTGGTGGTGGTCTTACCCACACCACCCTTGCCGGATGTAACCACGAGAATCTTGGCCAAGGTGTTTCACCCCTAAGGAAAAAGGACTTTCGGTCCCTGAAAAACATCTCTTGAAACTCGCCGCAGGCGGACAGCCTTTGCAGGAAAAAGCCGGGGTTTCCATGGGAAAACACCAACTTCAAAAAAGTCCTACACAAGTCTTGCCGGTTTCGCTTTGCTATCAGAGTCTAGAGATGCTTGGAAAATGCGGCAGTATCCGTTAAAGACGGATGATGTTCAACACATCGCCCGACAGGTTGACCTGTACCGAAGCGCCCCACAGTGGATCGCGGCGCAAATCTTCGGAAACCTTGTACTGACCCGCGATGGAAACCAGCTCAGCGGTCAACTGCTGGCAAAAAATACGCGCCTTGGTATCACCCTTGATGCCGGCCAGGGCGCGTCCGCGCATCGGGCCGTATACATGGATGTTGCCATCGGCAAGAAGTTCCGCCCCCGGGCTGACCGAGGAGACCACCACAAGGTCGCCGCCCTGGGCGTAAATCTGCTGCCCGCCGCGCACCGGCGAGGTGATGATCTTGGTAGGCCTGATCGTAGGCTCGGGCGGTTTTTCCGGTTTTTTCTTTTCTTCGCCGACCGATGGTTCCAGCGCACGCTCGCGAGCGCCGGACGGTGGCAGTACTGGCAGTTCAATGGCGATGGCGGCGGCAATGTCTTCGATGCGGCTGGCGCGGATGGCCAGTGTACGCAGGCCATGGGAGCGGCATACGCGCATCAGCCCGGGCAAATCAATCACGCCCTGGCCGGCCGGCAGCTTGTCCAGCGCCAGCACCAGCGGGGCGTTGTTGAAGAAGTTCGGCGCCAGGGCGACCTTGGCGGCCAGTTGGCGGTCCAGGGCGTCGAGGTCATTGCGGGCCAGTTCCAGCACGGTAATGGCGAGCATGCTGCCTTTTAGCTGGAACACGGGATCTTGGTCTAGCGGTTCGGTTTGGCTCATGGTCGGCGAAAGCGGCTTGTCACGAAAAGTGTCGAGACTTATAACGAGAACACTCACCCGCCGCAAGCCGAGTCGAACCGTTGTAGAATGCGCGGCCCTTGTCTTTACCGGAATCTGTAATGGATCGCCCGCGTTTTCGAGCTGTATTTCTTCACCCGCGTTTTTGGCTGCTATGGCTGGGGCTCGGCCTGCTGTGGCTGGTCACTCAATTGCCGTATCGGGCGCTGTTGACCATTGGTCGCCTGCTGGGCGCGGGCATGTACCGCGTGGCCGGTGATCGTCGCCGTATCGCGGCGCGCAACCTCGAGCTGTGCTTCCCGGAAAAATCTGCCAAGGAACGCAAACGCCTGCTCAAGGAAAACTTCGCTTCCACCGGCATCGCCTTCTTTGAAATGGCCATGAGCTGGTGGTGGCCCAAGCCGCGCCTGGCGCGCCTGGCCCATGTCGAAGGGCTGCAGCACCTCACGCAGGCGCAGTTGGAAGGCAAGGGCGTGATCCTCATGGCGCTGCACTTCACCACCCTGGAAATCGGCGCGGCCCTGCTGGGGCAAAAGCACACCATTGACGGCATGTACCGCGAACACGGCAACCCGTTGTTCGACTTTATCCAGCGCCGTGGCCGCGAACGCCACAACCTCGATTCCCTGGCCGTGGAGCGTGACGACGTGCGCGGCATGCTCAAGCTGCTGCGCGCCGGCCGGGCCATCTGGTACGCGCCTGACCAGGACTATGGCGCCAAGCAAAGCATCTTCGTGCCGCTGTTCGGCATCCAGGCCGCCACCGTCACCGCCACCAGCAAGTTCGCACGCCTGGGCAAGGCGCTGGTGGTGCCGTTTACCCAGGAGCGCCTGGCTGACGGCAGCGGTTACCGCCTGGTAATCCATGCGCCGCTGACCGACTTCCCGGGTGAAACCGACGAGGTCGACTGCCTGCGCATCAACCAGTGGGTGGAAGCCTCGGTGCGCGAATGCCCCGAGCAATACCTATGGACGCACCGCCGGTTCAAGAGCCGGCCACCGGGTGAGCCCAAGTTGTACGAAAAGCGCCGTCGATAACCCCAACCCCTTCTCACATGGAGTGACGCAATGCGCCCAGCGGAACCGGTCACAGGTTTGATTCTTTCCGGCGGCGGGGCGCGCGCGGCGTATCAGGTGGGGGTGTTGGCGGCGATTGCCGAGTTGCTGCCCGTGGGTGCACCGAATCCTTTTCCGGTGATCGTCGGCACCTCCGCTGGTGCGATCAATGCGGTGAGCCTGGCCAGTGGCGCTAGCGATTTTTCGGCAGCCATCCAACGGCTGACGGCCTTCTGGCAGGGCTTTCGCAGTCATCAGGTGCTGCGCAGCGATTGGCCGGGGGTGATGCGCCAGGCCAGTCGTTTCCTGATCCATAGCCTGTTGGGCCTGGGTAGCCAGGTGCCAGTGGCATTGCTCAACAGCTCGCCACTGCGCGACTTGTTGCAAGAGCGTTTGAACCTGGACGGCATCGACGAGGCGATCCGTCGCCAGCATTTGCAGGCGGTGGCGGTGACCGCGTTTGGCTATGAGTCCGGGCAAGCGGTGACCTTCTATCAGGGCGGCGGCACCATCGATGCCTGGTTGCGCCACCGGCGTATCGGCGTGCCCACCCAGTTGACCGTGGAACACCTGCTGGCCAGTTCGGCGATTCCGCTGCTGTTTGCCCCGGTCAAGCTTGGCCAGGAGTACTTCGGCGATGGCGCGGTGCGCCAGTCCGCGCCCATCAGCCCGGCCTTGCACCTGGGTGCCAGTCGCGTGTTGGTGGTGGGGGTGAGTGGCAACCCACGGGGCAATGAACCGTCGGTGCAACGCACCTACACCGGCCAGCAACCGACCCTGGCGCAAATTGGCGGGCACATGCTCAACAGCACGTTCATTGACAGCCTGGAAAGCGATATCGAGCTGCTGGAGCGCTTGAACCAGTTCAGCCGCGTCGTGCCTGCGGATGCGGCGGTACAGGGCCTAGCGCCGGTAGAGGTGCTGGTGATTGCCCCCAGCCAGCCCATCGATGAAATCGCCGCGCGACATCGCCAGGAATTGCCGGCGGCACTGCGTGTGTTTTTGCGAGGGCCTGGGGCGACCAAGACCAGTGGGGCGGGGGTGTTGAGTTATCTGCTGTTCGAGGCGGGGTATTGCAGCGAGTTGATCGAGCTGGGGCGCAAGGATGCGCTGGCCAAGCGCGAAGAAATCACCCGGTTCCTCGGCCTGACGTGAACCTCTGTAGGAGCGAGCTTGCTCGCGAAGAACCTGAGAACGCCGCGTTTATTCAGCATGAGCGCGGTGATCTTGAGTTTTTCGCGAGCAAGCTCGCTCCTACACAGGGCCGTCAGAAGTGGTACTTGACCAGGAAGCTTGCTGTGTCCTGAGTCGTCTTGAAGGCGCCGCTGTCTTCAATCCCGTATTTGTTCTTCCAGTAGTCGTACTCAAAACCCACATACAACTGCTTGTCGCCCCAATGTAGTGCCTTGCCCAAGTCGTATTTGACCTGTGGGTTGAAGTGCAGGTTGGCGTGGTAAGTGCCACGGGCGTTCTTGTCGTTGTCCACTACCCAGTCCATGAAACCGTCGATCAACACGTCGGAGTTACCCACCGGAATCGTGTAAGACCACACCGGGGTGATCTGCCACACGCCGTCACCTGGGCGATTGCCTTCGGTCTGGCGCTGGTAGAAGTTCAACTGGAAGTAGTCGAAACCGGGGATGTTCAAATCGAATGCCGGGCCCAGCAAGTAGGACTCGTTATCGCCCTCGCCGAACTCATAGGTGAAGGCCAGCAGCACGTCCTTGATCGGGCCGAATGACAGGTCCTTGTCCAGGATCTTGCCGAACGACAAGCGCGGGCTGAACTCGCCGTAGTAAGTGTTGGGCCCGACGTTGCCGTCTTCCTTGCCGTTGTAAAAGATACGGTCGAGGAAGAAGAAGTTGTCGCCATACTTCCACGCGTCGGCATGTTCGAAGGTGACGGTTTGCTGGATCTGCGGGTTGACGGTAAAGCTCTTGCCCCACAGGTAAGTCAGGCTGTTGTTTTGCCACTGCAACAAGTCACCAGCCACGGCTTGGCCACCGGCCAACAGCGATCCTGCCAGCATCAGGCCTTTGAACATAGGTTTCATTCGGTTGCTCCCGAGTTAAAGTTTTATGGTTTTTCTTCTACGCAGGCGCTCTGGTGTGGCGCCTTTTGGTTCGCTGCAAAAATCGTCTGTTCGGTCAGCTTTGATGCTTTTAGCAAGAGCTGCGCCAAGGTGTTCAAAAAGCCAAAAAATCCCCGTCGGCTGCAGCGAATGCAGTCGAATTCAGGGGACTTTTGCGCACTTTGGCAGCAAACATCAGGCCGGGATAAGTTGGCCTTGAGGTCAGCTTTTACATTCGCTGTTTTTTTTTGAGTCGATTCGAGCGGGCGCGGAGAATACTGGCTCCCAGGCCTGGGCTCAAGTGCGCTGTAACAGAGCGCGAGGGGCAAGAATGGGGCGCGGCGTGTGGCCGGCCCCATGTCAAGGTTGTGCATGTGGGTGTTCCCTGTTTGTTGTTATTTTTGTACTAACAAAGGAATCAATGCGTATGGGCGACTTCGGGGCGCTCAGCGCCACCAAGGATGTTGAACAGAATGTTCAGCGACAACGCGCTGAGGGTCGCCATGGCGATGCCGCTGTGGGTAATCGGGCTCATCCACAACGGCAGCTGTGCGAAGAACTCCGGGCGCACCACGGGGATCAGGCCCATGCCGATGCTCACCGCCACCAGCAACTGGTTACGCCGATCAGCGATGTCGGCTTCCTGCAGGATCTTGATCCCAGTCGCCGCCACCATCCCGAACATCGCAATCGCCGCGCCGCCGAGTACCGCAGGTGGAATTGACGCCACCAGATAGGCCGCCTTGGGCAACAGGCTCAGCACGATCAAGAACGCGCCGGCCATCAGCGTGACGGAGCGGCAACGCACGCCGGTCATCTGCACCAGGCCGATATTCTGGGCGAAGGAGGAGTGGGTAAAGGTGTTGAAGAAGCCGGCAAAGAACGACGCGCCGGCATCACACAGCAGGCCGCGCCGCAGCATCTTCGGCGTGACCTCCTGGCCGGTGATCTTGCCCAGAGCGAGGAACATGCCGGTGGACTCGACAAAAATGATCACCACCACCAGGCACATCGACAGGATCGGCGCCAACTCGAACTTGGGCATGCCAAAGTGCAACGGCGTCACCACCTGCACCCACGGCGCCTGGGCCAGGCCGCTGAGGTCGACCATGCCGATCACACCACACAGCGCGTAACCCAGGCCCATGCCGATCAGCACCGAGATGTTCACCCAGAAGCCGCGCATGAAGCGGTTGATCAGCAAGATAGTGGCCAGTACCAGGGCGGCAATCGCCAGGTAGACCGGCGAGCCAAACGTGGCGGCGGCGCTGCCTCCGCCGGCCCAGTTCACGGCCACGGGAAACAGCGAAAGGCCGATGGCCGTGATCACCGTACCGGTCACCAGCGGTGGGAAAAAGCGCACCACCTTGGACATGAACGGCGCGATCAGCATGCCGAAGAACCCGGCGGCGATGGTCGCGCCGAAGATGCCCTGCAAACCGATACCGGGCATGCCGGCCATGGCGACCATGCTGCCCACGGCGGCAAAACTGGCGCCCATCATCACCGGCATGCGGATCCCCATCGGGCCGATACCGAACGACTGCACCATGGTGGCAATACCGGCTACGAGTAGGTCGGCGTTGATCAGAAAGGCGATTTCTTCACGGCTCAGGCCGGCGGCCTGGCCAATGATCAGAGGCACGGCGACGGCACCGCCGTACATCAGCAAGACGTGTTGCAGGCCTACCAGAATCAATTGCAAGAGGGGCAGCCGCACCATGGCGGGCGCGGCAGGAGTCTGCGTTTCTAACTGGGACATGCAACACCTCGGATCTTTTTATTTTTGTGTTGTTTGGCATTCAATTGCCATTTGGAGCGCGATTTCAAATCACCGCATATCCCCTGTGGGAGCGGGCTTGCTCGCGAAAGCGTCGGTTCAGTCACCTTAAGGGTTGAATGACACACCGCATTCGCGAGCAAGCCCGCTCCCACATTTGGATCTGCGTCAGACTGTCAGTTGGTGCGCGCCCCCTGGTTGATCCAGGAGCCAATCAAATCCCGCTCCTGCTGGGTCATCTGGGTAATGTTGCCCAGTGGCATGATCTGGCTGGCCACGGCCTGTGCTTGAATGCGCGCGGCTTGCTGCTGGATCTGTGCCGGTGTGTCGAACATCACCCCAGCCGGTGCGGTGCTGAACAACGGGCTGGTGGGCTTGGCCGAATGGCACACGGTGCAGCGTTGCTCGATCACGTGGTGCACCTGGCCGAAGTCCGTGGTGGCCTGGGCCGGTGCCGGTTCAGCGGCGGGGGCGGCAGGCGCGGCCGGTTTCAAGCCACCGCCCAAGGCGGTTTCCGGCAGAGGTTGGTACTCGATAGCCGCCGGTGCCTTGGCAATCGGTTCAGCCGGTTTTGGCCCGGTCACGTAGGCCAGGCTGATCATCGCCAAGGCGCCTACGGGCAAGGTCCACGCGTACTTCTGGCTGTCATGCCGGGTGTTGAAGTAGTGGCGCACCAACACCGCCGCCACCGCGATCCCGGCCAGGATCAGCCAGTTGTATTGGCTGCCATAGGTGCTCGGGAAGTGGTTGCTGATCATGATGAACAGCACCGGCAAGGTGAAGTAGTTGTTGTGGCGTGAACGCAGCAGGCCCTTGGCCGGCAGCGCCGGGTCGGGCGTGCGGTTCTCGGCGATCGCCGCCACCAGCGCACGTTGGGCCGGCATGATGATGCGGAACACGTTACCGACCATGATCGTGCCGATCACCGCACCCACGTGCAGGTAGGCACCGCGGCCGCTGAACACCTTGCTGAAGCCGTAGGCCGCTGCAATCAACAGCACGAACAGGATCAAGCCGAGCAGGGCAGGGCGTTTGCCCAGGGCCGAGTCGCACAGGAAGGAGTAGATGAACCAGCCGGCGAACAGTGAGCCGATGCCCAGCAATACGCCTTCGGTGCCGCTGAGGCTGCTGCCGGGGGCGAGCAGGTACAGCGTCGGGTTGAGGTAGAACACCACGCACAGCAGCGCGACGCCCGACATCCAGGTGAAATAGGCTTCCCATTTGAACCAGTGCAGGTTGTCCGGCATGGTCGGTGGGGCCAGTTTGTATTTTTCCAGGTGGTAGATACCGCCACCGTGGATCGCCCACAAGTCGCCGGCCAGGCCGTTCTTGGGGTTGACGCGATTAAGGTTGTTTTCCAGCCAGACGAAGTAGAAAGAAGCGCCGATCCAGGCGACGCCAGTGATCATGTGAACCCAGCGCACGCTCAGGTTCAGCCATTCCAACAGATGTGCTTCCACAGTCTTTACCTCTCGCCTGTCACCCTTGTTGTCGGGTGATCAGACCTTCTCTTATTGGTGGGGGGCGAGGATCAAACGCTCATCCTCTTTGAAAAAATGCTCATCGCAGTTATTGCCTGTGCCACTGCGATCAACCACCAGGAAGTCATCCCGCTTTTCGATCGTCAGCACCGGGTGGTGCCAGACGCCGCGATGGTAATTAATGCCCTGCCTGCCGTTGGTGACGAAGGCGCGGACCAAGCCCGATACAGGTTCATCGCCAAGTGGCGCGACCACGATCAGAAAGGGGTTGCCGAGCAGCGGGATGAAAGCCTGGCTGCCCAGCGGGTGTCTCTCCAGCATGCACACGGTCAGCGGCATGTCTTGCGCATCGGCGCGGAAGATGCTGATGATGGCGTGGTCTTCCGGCTTTGCGGTTTCGACCGTGGCCAGTTTGTGAAAGCGCATGGTCGACCCGTTGTTGATCATGAAGTGGTCGCTGCCGTCGGTTTCGATAACGTCTCCGAAGGGGGCGAAGGCTTCTTTGGTCAAAGGTTCGATCATCAGTGTGCGCATGGCTGTCTTCTTGTCTTGTCTATAGATCGTTCCCACGCTCTGCGTGGGAACGCTGCCCTGGACGCTCTGCGTCCGCTGTGTGACGCGGAGCGTCACGGGATGCATCCCCACGCAGAGCGTGGGGACGATCGGGTGTTATTTCGAGACCTTGCCCAGAACACGCAGGCGACTCACACCACCATCCGGGAACACGTTCAAGCGGATGTGGGTAATCGGCCCCAGCGCCTTGATCTGCTCGGCGAAGGTGTGTTCGGCGTGCATTTCCAGCTTCTGTGCCGGCAGCAGTTCGCGCCAGAACAGCGATTGGGTTTCGATCTGGCTGTCGGTGCCGCCTTTTACAAAGGCGCCCTGGATCGAGCAGGTGTCCGGGTAGTTGCCCTTGAAGTGCAGGGTATCGACCACGATTTTCTCGATCTCGCCCGGGTGGCCCAGGGCGACGATCACCCAGTCATTGCCTGGCGTGCGACGACGCGCGGTTTCCCAGCCGTCGCCCATATTGATGCCACGGCCCGGGTTGAGGATGTTGCTCATGCGGCCGAAGTGTTCATCGGAACAGGCCAGGGCACGGCCACCATTGAGCGCGGCAGCCAGGTCGACCTGTTCGTTGTCGCCCACCGAAGACCAGTCGCGGAATGGCACACCGTACACACGCAGACGCGCTACGCCGCCATCCGGGTAGATGTTGAAGCGCAGGTGGCTGAACGCCTGGTCGTTGTTGATCTCGTGGTAGTGGTGGCTGTTGCCTTGCAGCTCGACGGCCGACAGCACTTCCACCCACTGGGTGTTGGCATCCGGCTCGCCCGAGGCCAGGAAGCAGGCTTCCAGGGAGGCCGACGGCGGGAAGTTGCCGGTGAAGAATGAAGTGTCGATGTCCACGCCTTTGATCGAGCCCGGTACGCCCAGGCGAATCACCGCGCTGTCGTAGCCTTCGAAGCGCTTGCGGCGTGATTCCCAGCCGTCCATCCACTTGCCGTTGTCATCGAAAACGCCCTCCTTCCACACGGCCGGGGTCGGCTGGAACAGGCGGTTGGCGTCAGCGAACCAGTCATCGGTCACCGAGATGATCTTGGTGCCCAGGCGGGCGTCGGCCAGGTTGACGAACTTTTCGAAAGGTACGGCGTAAGCTTTCATTCTTCTTGTCTGCCTTAGATAGAGTGGCTGGGGATGGACTGCTAGAGGGTCAGTAAACGGAACAACGCGATCTTGTTGATCTCGTCCAGCGCGCACTTGAACTCAGCGTCTGCCGAGTTGTGGATGCGCGTTTCGAACGCGGCGAGGATCTGGTGCCGGTTGCTGCCTTTTACCGCCATGATGAAGGGAAACTTGAACTTGGCTTTGTAGGCCTCATTCAGCTCGGTGAAGCGAGAAAACTCTTCGGCCGTGCAGTGGTGAATACCCGCGCCCGCTTGTTCATCGGTGCTGGCTTGGGTCAGTTGGCCCTGGACGGCCGCACGGCCTGCCAGGTCCGGGTGAGCATTGATCAGCGCCAGTTGCGAGGCGTGATCAGCGCTCAACAGGATATCGCTCATGCGCTGGTGCAGGGTTTCGATCTGGTCGATCGATGCGTCCTGGCCCAGGTCGAAGGCCTTTTCGGCCACCCATGGCGAGTGTTCGTAGATATCGGCGAAGGCCTGGACGAAGGCGTCGCGGCTCAAGGTCGAAGGTTTCAGGGTTTGGAACGCAGTCATTTCGCCGCTCCCGGGAAAGGGTGGGTTTGGTGCCAGTGACGGGCGATGTCCACGCGGCGGGTGAACCACACCTGGTCATGGCCTTTGACGTATTCAATGAAGCGCTTGAGCGAGGCCAGGCGTGCCGGGCGGCCGATCAGGCGGCAATGCAAGCCGATGGACAGCATCTTCGGCGCCTCGGCACCTTCGGCATACAGCACGTCGAAGGCGTCCTTGAGGTACTCGAAAAAGTCGTCGCCCTTATTGAAGCCCTGCACCTGGGTGAAGCGCATGTCGTTGGTGTCCAGGGTGTAGGGGATCACCAAATGCGGCTTGCCGTTGGGGGTGTTGGGTTCCCAGTAGGGCAGGTCGTCGTCGTAGGTGTCGCAGTCGTACAGGAAGCCACCTTCCTCCATCACCAAACGGCGGGTGTTGGGGCCGGTGCGGCCGGTGTACCAGCCCAGTGGGCGTTCGCCGGTGAGTTCGGTGAGGATGCGAATGGCTTCGAGCATGTGCTCGCGCTCCTGGGCCTCGTCCATGTACTGGTAGTCGATCCAGCGGTAGCCGTGGCTGCAGATCTCATGGCCGGCCTCGACCATGGCGCGGATCACATCCGGATGACGCTGGGCGGCCATGGCCACGGCGAAGATGGTCAGCGGGATGTCGAATTCTTTGAACAGCTTGAGGATGCGCCACACGCCGGCACGGCTGCCGTACTCGTACAGCGACTCCATGCTCATGTTGCGCTCGCCTTGCAGCGGCTGGGCCGAGACCATTTCCGAGAGGAAGGCTTCTGACTCTTTGTCACCGTGCAGAATGTTGCGCTCGCCGCCTTCTTCGTAGTTGAGTACGAACGACAACGCAATGCGTGCCTTGCCCGGCCAGTGGGGGTGAGGAGGGTTACTGCCGTAACCGATCAGGTCGCGTGGGTAGTCAGCGCTCACTGCAGTCTTCCTTCTTGTTCGTGGTAGCAAATGTGTGGCGGCCGGGCAGTGGAATGACTGAGTGGCGTCACAGCGATGAGTGATTGTATACAACTTATCGCGAACTTTGTAAGCCTGCATTTCTGCATTTTTTCTGAACGGGCTCTCTACGGGTCTCTGCAAGAAACTTGCCTAAGTGGTCAGGTTAAGATCAAAAAGCCCACTGTAGGAGCGAGCTTGCTCGCGAATAACCTGAGGGCGCCACTTTTCATCCTGAGAGCCCGCGTTATCGTTGGCGTTTTTCGCGAGCAAGCTCGCTCCTACGGGGGGTTGAAGCGCTGTGAAATTTATTGTGTACAATTTTCTTTGAAAATGTCTTAATCAGCCATCGCCGGCTTTTTCACTGCCCTGAAAGAGTGCGGGTTTTTCTATGACTGACTTCGGGAGGCGCATAAAAGCCATGGGACGTTTGACCACACACGTTTTGGACGCCGCGCACGGCTGCCCCGGCAGCGCCATCAAGGTTGAGCTGTACCGCGTCGAAGGCGCGCAGCTGGAACTGGTTGCCACCGCCACCACCAACAGCGATGGCCGTTGCGACGCGCCGCTGCTGCAAGGCGACGACTACCGCAGCGGCGTGTACCAACTGCAGTTCAGCGCCGGTGATTACTACCGTGCCCGTGGCGTGCAATTGCCCGAGCCGGCTTTTCTGGACGTGGTGGTACTGCGCTTTGGCATCAGTGCCGAACAGGACCATTACCATGTGCCTTTGCTGATTTCGCCTTACAGCTACTCCACTTATCGCGGTAGCTGAGTCGTCACCTCGCTTCATACCCCCAAATGCTCTTCGTTGGTTTCGCCCGCGCACACTGCGGGCTTTTTTTTGCCCGTGGCTTGTGAATTGGCCGCTCAAGTATGTAACGCACCCTGGGCGGCAGCGGTGCCTAGTCTCGGCTTTTCTGAACGGAATAGTCGCTATGAGCACCGACACCACGGCCTGGGCCGACAAGCTTGATTTCGATGACCCACACACCTCTTCCCTGGAGCGTGACGAGGCCATTCGCGTGTTGCTGACCCGTCGGCTCAATGCGGTCGCGCACCCCAGCCATGAAATCAACCAGATCCACCAGGCTCAGGTCAGGGGACGCGAATCGGCCAAAGCCCTCAGCGGCCTGATTGGACGCGCACCGAGGATACTGGGGGTCATTCGTGGCGCATTGCGCGAAGCCTTCGGCCTCGACCCTGACACCTTACTGTTCACCGAACCTCTGCCGCCGGCTCCCGCGCGCAAGGTCAACAGCTTGACCGAGCGGGCCCTGGCGTTGCTGATCCAGCCCAATGTACCGCTCAATATCAACCAGTTCACCTCATTGAGCCTCAAGGATGATCCGACCAAGCGTCTAACGTTTACCGCCAGGGAAGCATTGGTTCGGGTCAAGGACTTGGCGCTGCTCGCTCGGTTCGAGCGCGCGGTAGCCGAGTATTGGCAGCAGTTGGCCCACGGTTCCTGGCTGACACGTCGAGAGCGCTGGGTGCAATTGCGCACATCGTTGTTCGCCGAAAATGCGTTTTTGGCCCATCGCACGTCTCAACTGACGGACAGTGGCTATGACATGCTAAGCAAACTGCTGCAAATACCTGACGCCCGCTTGCGTCAGAAGGCCGGCGGCGAATGGGCTGCGATTCAGGTGAGCCACATCATGTGGCCTGGGACTAATCGGGCCATGGTGGCCATCCCAGGGGCTCTGCATATTTATCGTGATGGCGTCGTCGGGGGGACGCCCCAGGTTATTTATCTGCCCGGTCTGTTCCGCGAATTCTATGAGTTCGACTCTTTTAACCAGATGCAGTGTGATTTGCCGCTATTGGTCAACGGCCCCTTGAGCAGTGCTTTATGGCAATGCCTGCCGCTGCGTCGTAGGCATGAGGCGTGTAACACCATAGGCGCAACGCCCATGACATTCGTCCGGCAACATGGGGACGCGTTGCAAAACAGTGCGCGCGAATTGCTGGACGGGCAATGGGATAATGAGCTGGCGTGTGCGTTATCGATCAATCATGGGGTGATGGGCATTCAGGACGCGGGACAGCCAGCTATCGCCGGTATCCAACGCTTTCTCAGGTTTATCCAAAAAGGGCGCCAGCGTGTGGTGGCGTTCACTCGGTTGGGCCGCACCCTGGATGCCTTGTTGGAGTGGGATTACAAGCGCCGCAGTGACGAAATTGTACTTGGGCGCCTGACGCCGGACCTCGCGTTCAAAACCCAGCAAGCACAGCTCAAGCGTTACGAAAAAAAGCTGATGGGCTTGCTGGACGCCAAGGATGTGGGCAGCCCCAGCGCGGACTACCAGGAATTTTTGCGCCTTGAACGCCAATGGCAGGACCAGGTTGCGGTGGCGCGCAAGTGGGCGCAAAGCCCGCTTGAACGCGTGTTTCAGAGTGATTACTGGCTGGAGAAACCCGAGGGCTCACGCACACGTGGTTCGTTGGTAATGCAAGCACAGCGTGACGCCCTGCTTGGGGAGGCGCAGATGCAACACCGCTTGGGCCTGATGAGTCGCGCCCATCTGGAGTGTCTGGATGCTGTGTTGAATGAAGCATGGGTACCCGGGGTCAAGTCCACGGACAGTTGTGTACTGCAAGTATCCGTGAGTGGCGAGGCAACCAAATTGTACCCATTGCTGGGCGCAGTAGTGGTAACCACCCAAGCGGCTCGGACTCAGCCGGGGGCCCTGTATCCCGTAGTGTTATATGTGATGGGCCAGCATGGCGGGCTGGTGACATTCGATAGCTTGAACGCCTTTGTCGCGGGCCTGCAAGCCAGCCTGAAAAGCCGCGATGGCTCGGTGTTATGGCGCTGCATCGAGCGTCACCGGCGCGAGGCGGTGCGCACGTCGATCGGTTTGCTGCCGCAGACGGCTGCACTGGTGGTGAGCTACACCGCGATCGAGCGTTACATGTTCAAAGACCTGTTCATGAAACTGACGGTACACCATATCGCGCTGAACAAGCGTATTGACAAGGGTAAGAGACTGTTCAGCGAAGTGAGTGATCCGCAGCTTAGCCGGATGTTGCTGGCTCGGGAGCTGTTCGAGTGTCTGCAAGTACCTGACAATGATGCTCGAACACTGGCCTTGGCCAACATCGACTTGTTGCAGGCGGCAGCCACTCAGGCCAAAAAACTCCCTTCTTGGCTCGGCATCGCATCGCCCGCTGAGCGCAAACACTATAAGCGTTTGTTACGCCGCTATCTGGTCAGCATTTTTGCACTGGAAACCAAGCTCTGGCAGGACTTGCCTGACTTGGAGCCCTTTGCTCGCAAAGCCCTGATTGCCAAATTGACCGAGGACGGTTTCTACCCGCAATTGGATATCGATACCCCCCTGCTCGACATGCCCGATGATGTCAGCACTCACTACGAGGGCTGGACGAGCCAGGGGGCGGTGGGTGATCGTCAGATTAAAACGGTGGTCAGTAAGGAACGTACCACCTTCAGCATGCTGCAATTGGCGTTGCACAACCTCGACCCTGAGGCGCCCTGGACCCGCTGGCGCTTGAACCGTGCGCGCTGGCTGGACCCGACCTGGAAAGAACGCTTGAGTGTGAGCTACCTGATCAAAACGATCGCATCCCTGAATGTGGGGGGCGAATACGACAAGCATATACGTAGGGCTTTTTATCCGAGCACTGGCTCGTCCTTCGGGTTGTCTCAGGCGCTGATTGATCGAGGCTTTAAACAGCGCGCCGAGATGCAGTTGTACTCGGCGGTACGACAAGGCTTGAAGGATTGGGGCCAGCGCCTGTTTACCTTCGCCATGGCCGCGCGCAAGGCGGGCGATTTGAAAAACGACGAGTTTGACGTGCAACTGGCTGTCCTGCGCCTGGTGGGCGTTACCCTGGAATATGATCGCCACATCGCCGGGGTACTGGTGATTCATGACAAGCCCACGGGGAAATGCGTGGTGTACTGGCCCACGGCAGTGGCAAGTCGGGTGCTGGTCGGGTACCCCAGTTTGGCCGAGGCCGAGCAAGCCCTGAATCGGTTGGGCGCATTACCTGCCAACCTGAAAGAGTTGGCGCGCCTGGTGGCTCCCGGCTGGGAGCATCAGGCGGTGCAAGATTATCCCGGCGAAAGCCTCCAGGTAGAGCCCAGGCTGCCTGACTCGGCCCAGCATCGTCTCACCGGCGGGGTCGACCTGATCGCTGTTCTCGTTGAGTTTTTCCTGCTCAAGCATAAAGACCCGGCTGCCGGGCTTGAAGCTGTCGAAGCGCAAATCGAGGAGCAGATTGCGCTGCAACCAGAAAGTTGGTTGGAGGTTGTGACCACCTCCCATTCCAATCCCACGGCGCTGCTGGCCCATGCTCGGGTGTTCGAGCTGCAACGACGTACGCAGGCTCGGTCCAATTCCTCCCAGGCACTGGGGGAGTACCGTGAGCGACGCCTGAGAGAACAGTTCGAGGCCACGATTCGTGGGTTACTGGCATTTATTCCAGTGCTAGGGGTGGGCATCAGCTTGTATGAGATGCTGCTGGCGGCGCGGCGCTATCATTTGAGCGGTTCTGGTCATGACGCGGTAGATGTGGTGGCTTTGACGCTCTTTGCATTTATTGATGTGCTGTCTACCTTTGCCCCAGGCCCCAAGGGTGCTCGCGTCGCACGGGGCGCTCTGCCTCGCTATAAAGGCAACACACTCGCTCTCACAGGCCTGAAGGCGCCGTCGACCAAGCCGACTCATCTGCTTGCGCGCTTCAAATCAACCGACGTATTGGAAGGCGCCGTTGAGTTGAAGGGGCCAGCAAGCAAGACTCAGTACGTGAAGAATGGCCAGCAGTTGCTTGCCGAGGGGGGCGAGCTCTACACGGTGTATCAGCGCAAGGCCGAATCAGTCGTGCGCTTTAAAGAATCGCAAAATGAACTGGTATTGAATATCCATCAGCCCCCAGAGTGGTTACTGGGGGCCGATACGCCTCAACCGGTGGCGGGAAGCAGTTCGGCGGCCCGTCAGCCGTGGCCTGCGGCCGTGCCGACCTGGCGGCCATCCACTGCACGCGGGGTGACTGAAAGCGCCATTCTTCAGTCGTCTGCAATGGGGGACCATTGGTTCAGTTGGCGTATTTCACCTGGGTTGGATGCCGATTTTGCTTCTGCCGCTCCTGGGGTGTTTTACATCGGGAAGGATGCCCGCAGGGGGCCGCACCACGTTCTCAGGGTGGCTCCTGTTTATACCAACATAAGGGACCCTTCGAACGTTTATTACAGGTTGCTGCCCCAAGGTGATCAGGCGCCGTTGACGGGTATCGTGTTTATCACCAGGGACTGGACGCCGGTTTCAGCCGCACGGGTTGATATTGGGCGTTGGACAGCCACTGAACTCGCGGAGCAACCCCTTCCGGCGTCATATAACACCCTGACGAACCAATGGCGGTTCCATGCGCGCTTGTTTGACAGGCCGCTGCAGCAGTATATCGGTACGGCATTCCCTACCATGACCGTCAATAGCCAAAGGTTCACCGCCGAAAGGCTGATTGAGTTGTCAGGCTCTACGCGCCAGGTAACGGCCACTCACTTACTTAATGTGCGTTCGACGCTCGATACGTGGTTAACCCCGACCCAGGGGAACATTGGCCAGACAGATGATTTATTGCGAATGTTGCGGCCCACTGATAAGCCGTACACCAGGGTACACATCGGTTACGAAGACCAGGCGCCTGGTTTCACCCGCGTTGACTTTAACGTGGCGGGATTAGACCCATCGCTTTTATTCGGTGGCCGGTCTGTCGCGGTTGAGCGAAGCACTGCCCAACGCGCGGCGATCAAGAGCGTATTGGAGCAGCAGGGTTTCAATGTCCGCGAAGTAAAAGTGAAGCACGGTAGGGCAATGGATGATCTGATCGCGACTCACCCCAACTCAAACCAGCTGTACTACGTGTCACCCAGCTGGGTGGAGGAGGGCAGTATTCAGCTAAATACCCGACTCTCGGATCTTTGGTTTAGCGACGCACTCAGCAAACACTCCAATGCGCTTCCATTGCAGGGCGTCAAGCTCGCGCTGGACGAAGGGCGCCTGGTTCGGATCGTGGCAGGCATTCAATGGCCGACCAAGAGGACGCTTTCTCCCACCGTCTATTTCGTCAAAGTGAGCCCCTCGCCCCGATAAGCGACACCGCGCCGGCGCCGCCGAACAGCGCGGCGCTGACCCGGTTGAACCAGCTCTGGCCAGCGCCAGAACGCAAGTACCGCGCCGCGCCATGGGCGCCGAGGCCGTAAGCCAGCTTGCACAGCAGGTCGAGCACCGTCCAGGTGGCGATCATGATCAGCAACTGCGGTAAAAAGGCCTGCTGGGCATTGAGAAATTGCGGCAGGAAGGCGGCGAAAAACAGAATGTCCTTGGGGTTGCTGGCGCCCAGTACAAAGGCACGGCCAAACAAGGCGCGAAAGCGCGGCACGGCTGGCGTCTGCGGTACTTGCGCTCCTTGGCTGGGCTGGCGCGACTGTTGCCAGCTCTGCCAGGCGAGGTAGAACAGGTACAGCGCGCCGACGATCTTCAGCGCGCTGAACAACTGCTCGGAGGCCAGCAACAGCGCGCCCAGGCCCAGGGCCGAGGCGCTCAACAGGCAGATCGAGGCGAACACGCCGCCGAGAAACGCAGGGTACGAGCGGCGCAGGCCGTAGTTGAGGCTGTTGCTGATCATCAACAGCGACAGCGGGCCAGGTATCAGGATTACCACCAGCGCAGCGCCACTGAACAGCAGCCAGGTTTCCAAGGTCATTTACAGTCCTCCCTTCATGCAAAAGCCCCACCCGAAGGTGAGGCGGTTTTTCAGCCGTTCCCTAACTACAGGAAGATGAACTTGGCGATAAAGATCGCGCACAGCACCCACAGGCTGATGGAAATCTCGCGGTACTTGCCGGTGCCGGCCTTCAACGCCACATACGTGATAAAGCCCAGGGCGATGCCGTCGGCGACCGAAAACGTCAGCGGCATCATGATCGCGGTGACGATCGCCGGAATGCTGTCGGTGGCCTCATCCCAATTGATATGGGCCATGCTCGCCATCATCAGCATCGCTACATAAATCAGCGCGCCTGCCGTTGCGTAGGCAGGGATCATGCCGGCCAGCGGCGCGAAAAACATCGCCGCCACGAACAGCACACCCACGGTCACTGCAGTCAAACCCGTACGGCCGCCGGCAGCCACACCCGCGGCACTTTCCACATAACTGGTCACCGGCGGCACACCGACCATGGCGCCGAACACGCTGGACGCGCTGTCAGCCTTCAATGCGCGCGACAGGTTGTCGATCTTGCCATCGGCATTCACCAGGCCTGCGCGTTGCGCAACGCCCATCAGTGTACCGGCAGTGTCGAACATGTGTACAAAAAGAAAGGCAAATACCACGCTGATCATGCTCACATTGAACACACCCATCACGTCCATTGCCATCCAGGTCGGTGCCAGGCTCGGTGGGGTGGCGAGAATGCCGTTGTAGTGCACCAGGCCCAGGCCCCAGCCGGCCAGGGTTACGGCGATGATGCTGATCAGGATGGCGCCGAAGACGCGGTGATAACTGAGGATGGCGATCAGCAGGAAACACACGGCCGCCAGCAGCGGTGCCGGCTCGTGCAGGGAACCGAGCTTGATCAGCGTGGCGGGGCTGTCGACGATGATGCCGGCGGTTTTCAGGCCGATCACCCCCAGGAACAAGCCCACGCCGGCGCCCATGGCATGGCGCAGGCTGACCGGAATGCTGTTGAGCAGCCACTCGCGGATGCGCGACAGCGTCAGGATCATGAACAGCACGCCGGAAATAAACACCGCGCCGAGGGCGGTCTCCCAGGTGTAGCCCATGGTGCCGACCACGGTGTAGGTGAAAAACGCGTTCAAGCCCATGCCCGGCGCCAGGCCCACGGGCCAGTTGGCGTACAGGCCCATCAGCAGGCAACCCAGCGCCGCCGCTATGCAGGTGGCGACGAAGGCCGCGCCGTGATCGATACCGGCATCGGCCATGATATTGGGGTTGACGAAGATGATGTAGGCCATGGTGATAAAGGTGGTGAGGCCGGCGATCAGCTCGGTCTTCACTGTGGTGCCATGCAAGCGCAGTTTGAACAGGCGTTCCAGCCAACCGCCTCGGGGCGCGGCCAGGTCCAACGTAGGGGCTTCGGTTTTGCGGCTATCCACAGCGAGTACTCCTCAATCGTTTTATTGTTATTTCCAGCGCCGGTTACATGAGTGGGCAACGGCGCTTTGAGGTACTGGCGGGTTTGTTGACCAAAAGGTCAGGAACTCGCACGAAGCGAATTATGCTTTTGTATACAAATAAAGCAAATAATGTTTTCGATTATCTGGGCGAAAAGGGATGAAAGGCCCACGCCAGGGGATTTATTCTGCGGCACGCCTTGAAACAAGCTCTCGATACCCGCACCTTGTGGGCGCAAGCATTCGGTCAGCGCGGCGAAAAGGGGAGCCCCATGTACAAGGTTTATGGCGATTACAAGTCGGGCAATTGCTACAAGGTCAAATTGATGCTCACTCTGTTGGGCATCCCGTATGAATGGATCGATATCGATATCCTCAAGGGCGATACCCAGACCCCTGAGTTCCTGGCCAAGAACCCCAATGGCAAGGTCCCGGTATTGGAGCTTGAAGACGGCACCTGCCTGTGGGAGTCCAACGCGATCCTCAACTTCCTCGCCGATGGCAGCGAATTCCTGCCCACCGAACCGCGCCTGCGTACCCAGGTATTGCAGTGGCAGTTTTTCGAGCAGTACAGCCATGAGCCCTACATTGCGGTGGCGCGGTTTATTCAGTTCTACCTGGGGCTGCCGGAAGATCGCCTGGAGGAATACAAGAAACTGCACAAAGGCGGCTACAAGGCCCTTAAGGTGATGGAGCGCCAACTGCAGTTGACCCCGTATCTGGTAGGCGACCAATTCTCCATCGCCGATGTGGCGTTATATGCCTATACCCATGTGGCCCAAGAGGGCGGCTTTGATCTGGATGCTTATCCGGGTGTACAGGCATGGTTGCAGCGCGTGGCCAGCCATCCCAAGTACGTGGCGATGCTCGACTGAGTTAACGCCGTCAAACTGTGGGAGCGGGCTTGCTCGCGAATGCGGTGGGTCAGTCTCAGTATTCAGTGACTGACACTGCGCATTCGCGAGCAAGCCCGCTCCCACATTTAGCTCAATGGTGAGTCAGATAATTCTCTATTTAGCAGTTCAAAGCAGCGTTGCGCCGCCGGGCTCAAGCCCATCCCGCTGCGGCTGATCAAGCCGATCTCCCGATTCACCCCAGGATGATCGATGCTGATCCGCTGCAAACCCTCCAGGCTATCCGCCGCCGATTCCGGCAGCACACTGATGCCCAACCCCTGGCGCACCAGGGCCAATACGGTCGACATGTAGTTGGCTTCCATGCCGGCGTTCAACGTCAGCCGTGTCTCATCGAACAACGTATCCACTTGCTCGCGCACACTGCTGTCGCGCCCGGTCAGGATGATCGGCTGGTCTGCCAGTTGCTCCAGGGTCAATTGACGGTGGCGGGCGAGCGCATGACCCGAAGGCACAAATGCGCACAGCCGATCATTGAGCACCGGAACGAAGTCCAGGCCGTGGCTCAGGCGGGCGCGCACGCCGATGCCGAAATCCACTTCGCCGTTGCGAACCTTTGCATGAATGCGTTGGGCCACCAGGTCATGCAGGCGCACTTCGATGCCGGCGAAGCGTTCGCGGAACAGGCGCAAGGCCGGGGGCAGGGCGCCGGCGCAGACTGAGGGCAGGGCGGCGATGGTTACCACGCCACGGCGCAAGGCGGCGAGGTCGCGGGAGCCGGTGACGATGTTGTCCAGGTCCAGCAGCAGTTTTTCCATGGGCCCGCGCGCATCCTTGCCCGCAGCGGTAATGCTCACATGGCGCGGGCTGCGGTCGAGCAGGGCGACGCCCAGCCAGTCTTCCAGTTGCTGCACCTGCACGGTGAGGGCCGACGGCGACAGATGCAGTTCGTTGGCCGCCTTGGTGAAGCTGCCCGTACGGGCAACCGCGAGGAAGGCTTGAATGTGCTGGATGCTGTTTTTCATAAGCGCCACTTCATTTTGTTTTTCCGAACGCCGGTGGCTGAATATTGCAATTTACAAAGCCTAGCGCGATTCCAATATTCCAGGGAAAACAATAACCGGCCAACCAGGCCGCCCTGGAGTAACCCATGCTCGCAACCCTGGGTGTCATCACCATCCTGTGCCTGCTCGCTGCCGTCATGAGCAAACGCCTCTCGCCGCTGGTGGCCCTGATCGCCTTGCCGATCATCGCTGCGCTACTCGGTGGCTTCGGCCTGCAGACCAGCGCCTTCATCATTACCGGTATCAAGAACGTCGCCCCCGTGGTGGGCATGTTTGTGTTCGCCATCCTGTTTTTCGGGATCATGACCGATGCGGGCATGCTCGATCCCATTATTGATCGCATCCTGCGCACGGTCGGGACCCGTCCTACACGGATTGTCGTCGGTACTGCGACCTTGGCGTTGCTGGTACACCTGGACGGCTCTGGCGCGGTGACCTTTCTGGTGACAGTGCCGGCGATGCTGCCGCTGTATACGCGCCTGGGCATAGATAAACGCATCCTCGCCTGCGTGTGTGCGATGGCCGCCGGGGTCAACTTCCTGCCTTGGACCGGCCCGGTGCTGCGTTCGTCGGCGGCGCTGCATGTGCCGGTGGCCGACCTGTTCCAGCCATTGATCCCGGTGCAGATCGTCGGGCTGATCTTTGTCTTCGCCTGCGCCTGGTGGCTGGGCCATCGTGAAGAAAAACGCTTGGGCCTGGGCGCGGGTTCCAGCGTGGAGGCGGTACCGCAACGAGTGCTCAGCGATGACGACATCAAGCTGCGTCGCCCACGGCTGTTCTGGGTCAACCTGATCCTCACCGTGCTGGTGATGGTGGTGATGATCGCCGGTTGGGTCGACCCGGTGGTGATGTTCATGCTCGGTACTGTGGTTGCGCTGTGCATCAACTACCCCAACGTGGACGCCCAGCGTGCGCGCATCGATGCCCATGCGAAAACCGCGCTGACCATGGCCAGTATCCTGCTCGCCGCCGGGGTATTTACCGGCATCATGCAAGGCACCGGCATGCTCAAGGCCATCGCCGAAGTGGCGGTGGCGCAGATCCCGGCGGGCCACGGCAAATTGATTCCGGCCGTCGTGGGTTTTTTGTCCATGCCTCTGAGCATGTTGTTTGACCCCGATTCCTACTATTTCGGTGTGATGCCGGTGATCGCCGAAGTCGGCAAGGCCCTGGGCGTCGACCCGCTGCAAGTGGCCCAGGCTTCGCTGCTGGGCGTGCACACCACCGGTTTTCCGGTCAGCCCGCTGACGCCTGCGACCTTCCTGCTGGTGGGCCTGTGCAAGATCGAACTGGCCGATCATCAGCGCTTCACCATTCCTTTCCTGTTTGCCGCCTCGGTGTTGATGACCCTGACGGCGTTGCTCCTGGGAGTGATTTGAGATGAACATCTTGCGCATCGGCTCCGGCGCCGGCTACTCCGGCGACCGTATAGAACCTGCCGTAGAACTGGCCGAACACGGCGACCTGGATTACCTGGTCTTCGAATGCCTGGCCGAACGTACCATCGCCCTGGCGCAACAGGCGCGTATCAGCGACCCGCAGGGCGGTTATGACCCGCTGCTCGCTGAGCGCATGCGCCGTGTCTTGCCCTGTGTGGGGCAGCGGGTGGGGCGTCGACGCCTGCGGGTGATCACCAACATGGGCGCGGCCAACCCGCTGGCGGCGGCCAGGGAAGTACGGCGTATTGCGGGCGAGCTGGGCCTGGGCCTCAAGGTTGTGGCCGTGGTCGGCGATGACGTGCTGCACGCCTTGCCTGCCGAGCAGTTGCTGGATAACGGCCAGACCGTGGGTGCGCTGGGCGAGCGGCTGATTTCCGCGAATGCCTACTTGGGCGTGGAGGGCATTGTTGAGGCGCTACGCGCCGACGCCGATGTGGTGATCACCGGGCGCGTGGCCGACCCTTCGCTGTTTCTGGCGCCGCAGATGTTTGAATTCGGCTGGGCCTTCGATGATTGGCAGCGACTGGGCCGCGGCACGTTGGTCGGGCATTTGCTCGAGTGCGCAGGGCAGGTCAGTGGGGGTTACTTCGCCGATCCCGGCTTCAAGGATGTGGAGGATCTGGCACGCCTGGGCTTTCCCCTGGCCGAGGTCGACGCCGACGGCAATGCAGTGATCACCAAGGTGGCAGGCTCCGGTGGGCGGGTCAGCCGTGCGACCTGCGCCGAACAACTGATTTACGAAGTTCACGACCCGGCAGCCTATTTGACCCCGGATGTGACGGCCGATTTTTCCCGGGTGGAGTTTGTCGAGGAGGGCGTGGACCGGGTGCGCGCCCAGGGAGCCAGTGGGCGTGCCCGGCCTGATCAACTGAAGGTCAGCGTCGGTTATCTGGACGGTTGGATCGGTGAGGGGCAGATGTCCTACGGCGGTCCCGGTGCTGTCGCACGGGCCGAGTTGGCGCGGGAAGTGGTGCTCAAGCGCCTGGCGTTGATCGGCGTAAAGATGCAGGACCTGCGCGCCGAGTTGATCGGCATGGACTCACTGCACGGCCCACGCAGCAGCGTCGAGCCTTGGGAGGTGCGCCTGCGGGTGGCCGCCCGGTGTGACGAGCGCAGCGATGCCGTACGGGTTGGCAATGAAGTAGAGACCCTCTACACCAACGGCCCGGCCGGCGGCGGTGGGGCGAGCAAGAGCGTGCGTCAGGTGGTGGCGGTGGCGTCGTTGCTGTTGCCCCGTGAAGCGGTCAAACCGAGGATTGAAGAATGAAACTGCATACGCTGGCCCATTCCCGCACCGGGGATAAGGGCGATACGTCGAACATCTCGATCATTGCCTATCGTGCGCAGGACTACCCGTTGCTGTGCGAACAGCTGACGGCGGAGCGCGTGGCAGCGTTTTTCGCGGATTTACTGGAACCCGGTGCTGAGCCGGTTCGGCGTTATGAATTGCCGAATGTGCAGGCGCTTAACTTCGTGCTGCCGGGCATCCTGCGTGGCGGCGTGACCCGCTCGCTGGCGCTGGATGCCCACGGCAAGTGCCTGGGCTCGGCACTGCTGGATCTAGACCTGGCAATACAGACTTAAGAACACCGCAGAGCAAATGTGGTGGCTTGCCTGCGAAGACGGCCTGAAAGCCAACGCTTATCTACCCGATACCCCACGGTCCAACTGTGGGAGCGGGCTTGCTCGCGAAGGCGGCCTGGCAGGCGACGCAGTTGGATTGTGTACATATCCATTGCTGCGGTAACGGCTACTTAGGGTTCCGCCCTGACGGCGGCTCACTTTTGAAAGGAGCCCAAAAGTAAGCAAAAGGCTCTTGCCCCACCACTCGGCACCTCGCTTAGGCTCGGTGTGCCCGAACACAGGCTTGAATCCGTGGGCCGCCGCCACGCGCCATCCATGGCGCGGGGCGGCTAACCCGGCGTCCTGCCGGGTTACCCACGAATTCAAGCCTGCGTTCGGCCAGCGTGGTTTAACGGGGCGCCTAAGATCAAAAGCAGATCAAGATCAAGAGCGACTCGCTTCGCATCGTGGAGTGTGTGGCCGTGTGCTTCAGATCGCCGCGAAGCGCTTGTCCAGATACTCGATGATCACCTTGGAGTCATACATCCAGGTGGTCTGGCCGTTCTCTTCGATGCGCAGGCACGGCACTTTGATCTTGCCGCCTTGCTCCAGCAGGGTCTGGCGGTCCTGTTCGTTGTTCTTCGCGTCCTTCAAGGCCACCGGCACATTCAGGCGGTGCAGGGTGCGGCGGGTCTTCACGCAGAACGGGCAGGCGTGGAACTGATACAGGGTCAGGTCCTTGGCGGCAGCATTGACCTTGGCCTGTTGTTCGGCAGGGCGTTGTTTTTTGCGTGGGCGGGTAAGAAAGTCGCCCGCGATGATGACGTGGCCGAGGCCCACTCTAAGTGCTTTGACGAACATGGCTGAAACCTCTTGCCCATGACTGAGGGGGCGCAGCTTACCTGATTTCTGCAGGCGAAAAAAACCGGCGATGAACGCCGGTTCCTTCCTGCCCAGCCGGTTACTTGATCAGGCTGAGAAATTCGCTGCGGGTGGCCGCGTTCTCGCGGAACTCACCCAGCATCACCGAGGTGATCATCGACGAATTCTGCTTCTCCACCCCGCGCATCATCATGCACATGTGCTTGGCCTCGATCACCACGGCGACGCCCAGGGCGCCTGTCACTTCCAACACGGCGTCAGCGATCTGGCGGCTGAGGTTTTCCTGGATCTGCAGGCGGCGTGCATACATGTCGACAATGCGTGCGACCTTCGACAGGCCCAGCACTTTGCCGCTCGGGATATACGCCACGTGGGCCTTGCCGATAAACGGCAGCAGGTGGTGTTCGCACAACGAGTACAGCTCGATGTCCTTGACCAGCACCATTTCGCTGTTGTCAGAGCTGAACAAGGCACCGTTGGTGACTTCTTCGAGTGTCTGTTCATAGCCGCGGCAGAGGTACTGCATTGCCTTGGCGGCACGCTTTGGCGTGTCGAGCAGGCCCTCGCGGGACACGTCCTCGCCGATTTGGCCGAGAATCGCTGTGTAATTCTGTTCCAGGGACATGAAACTACCTGTGGGATTTTCGCAAAGCGCAAGGTTACGGTGGCGGACACATCGCTGCAAGCCTGACGATGGCACTTGTTACTCGTCGCGCCCTTCCATCATGGTGCGCTTGAGCATCACATACACCGCGCCGGCACCGCCGTGACGGGCCTGGCAGGAGGTAAAGCCGAGCACCTGGGCATGCTGGCGCAGCCAGGTGTTGACGTGGCTCTTGATCATCGGCCGCTTGCCGTCCAGCCGCACAGCCTTGCCATGGGTGACGCGCACGCAGCGAATTTCGAATTTGGTCGCTTCGGCCAGGAAGGCCCAGAGGGTTTCCCGGGCTTTTTCTACGGTCATGCCGTGCAGGTCGAGGCTGCCTTCGAACGGGATCTGGCCGGCCTTGAGCTTGCGCATCTGGCTTTCCTGGACGCCGTCGCGGGCCCACATCAGTTCATCCTCGGGGCCGACGTCGATCACGAACTGGTCTGACAGGCCGTCCACGGTAGTGGCATCGGTGCGCACGGTCGCGGCCTGGCGCAGCTTGGCGATCTGCGCCCGGTCAGTCTTGGGTTTGCCGGTGTCGGCGCGGTCGTGCTTGATCGGCTTGACGCCGCGCAGCTCGTTTTTGAACAGGGAAAAATCGTCGTCTTGCATGTCAGCCTCCGCGAAGGGCGGGCAGTTTACCTAAATCGCGGCGGCCAGGGCGCAGGAAACGCTATCCAAGCGCCATCAGTCGTGCTTTTTCATCAGGTGAGAGGCGATATTCAACGACAGCGGCTGGCGCATTTTCCGGCGGCTGCGACGCCACAACCACACGCCCAACCGCAGCACCAGCAAGCCGATCCCCAGCAGGAGTGCCGAGCCGCCCGGGCTGGCATTCAGTTCGCCCAGGGCGGGCGAATGCCCAAACAGGCCGGCGCCACCAGCGCCCGCCAACAACAAGCCTACTATCGCCAGCAACGCGGCAATGCACGCTACCAGGCGCAGACGCCAATTGCTCGGGCCCTTGGGGCGCAAGCGACGAGCATCAAAACCATCGGATATCTTCATTCCGACCTTTCCTCCAGGGTATCGGCCCTTCGACCGGAAGATACACAGGTTGTTCCGGGGGGAGAGGTAAATGCGCCAAATGAAAGGGCTTTGCGGATGAGCGGAGCAATAAACACGCCGCTCACCGCCAACGGGATCAGATCAGATCTTTGGCCAGCGCCAGGGTGGCGAAGTTGTCGGCCATGATGGCCATTTCGGTTTGTTGCACGTGCTCGGCGCTCAGGATGCCGCCTTTGTACGGCAGGTCGCGGGTAGCGCAGGCGTCTTCCACCAGGGTGCAGCGAAAGCCCAGGTTCTTGGCCGCACGCACGGTGGTGCTGACGCTGGAGTGGCTCATGAAACCGCAGACGATCAGGTCCAGTGAGCCCAAGTCCTGCAGGTGTTTTTCCAGGCCGGTGCCATGGAAGGCGCTGGGCAGCAGTTTGCCGATGATGGTTTCGTCACCTTCAGGCTCAAGGCCCGGAATGAATTCGCCGCGCTCGCCCTGGGGGTCAAACAGGCCGCCCACGGTGCCCAGGTGGCGCACGTGCACAATCGGGCGCCCGGCACTGCGCGCTGCGGTCACCAGTTGCTTGATGTTCTGCACCGCCGCGTCCATGCCCGAGAGGGCGAGCGGGCCGCTGAGGTATTCTTTCTGGGCGTCGATGATCACCAGGGTCGCATGATTGAGGTTGGCTGCTGCGTAACCGCGACCGCTGAGTTGAAACATCGTCTTTGGAACGGACATTCTGGGGCTCCTGTGAGTGGGGCT
Organism: Pseudomonas sp. FDAARGOS_380; assembly: GCF_002591235.1. NCBI lineage: Bacteria > Pseudomonadati > Pseudomonadota > Gammaproteobacteria > Pseudomonadales > Pseudomonadaceae > Pseudomonas > Pseudomonas sp. FDAARGOS_380. The sequence goes on from NZ_CP023969.1 coordinate 3,988,233, forward strand.
TTTGCGACATTGTCCACTGGCTGAGCGCTTCTGTGAATCGCTACTATCGTAAGGTACGCCGTTGCTGGCGTGCAGCCATGTCAAGAGGCAGGCCTGTTTAACATAGTGCGGGCAAATTGGATGAAATCCGACGTACGGTGCCAGGTGTTTCGTACATCGTCGGTACAGGTGAAGGCTGTTAGAATCGCCAGTCGTTTTTTCCAGGAGCTTGCCCCGTGATCACTTCCCGCCTGCGCACCTTGCGCGACCATATCCGTTGGGCTGTCAGCCGTTTCCATGGGGAAGACCTGTTTTTTGGCCATGGCACCGACAATGCCTGGGACGAAGCCCGGCAATTGGTGCTGGGCGCCTTGCACCTGCCGTGGGAAATAGCCGACAGCTATTTGGACTGCAACCTGGAAGAAGAGGAAATCTCCCACGTGCAGCGTTTGCTGCATCGGCGTATCCATGAGCGAGTGCCTACCGCATACCTGTTGAACGAAGCCTGGTTTTGCGGCATGTCGTTTATCGTCGATGAGCGCGTACTGATTCCGCGTTCACCGATAGGCGAGCTGATTGAAGACCGTTTTGAACCCTGGCTGGCCCAGCCGCCGGCACGCATCCTCGACCTGTGCACCGGCTCCGGCTGCATCGGCATCGCCTGTGCCTACGAATTCCCGGAGGCCGAAGTGGTGCTGGGAGACCTGTCCTTCGAAGCCCTGGAAGTGGCGAACCAGAACATCGAGCGCCATGGCGTCGACGAGCGCGTCTACACCGTGCAGGGCGATGGTTTTGACGGTTTGCCTGGCCAGCGTTTCGACCTCATTGTGTCGAACCCGCCCTACGTGGATGCCGAAGATTTCGCCGACATGCCCGATGAATACCAGCACGAACCGGAACTGGGCCTGGCCTGCGGTGACGACGGCCTGAACCTGGTACGTCGGATGCTGGCTGAAGCGGCGGACCATCTGACCGAGAAGGGCTTGCTGATTGTCGAAGTGGGTAACAGCCAGGTGCATGTCGAGGCGCTGTACCCGGAAGTGGACTTTGCCTGGCTGGACTTCAAGCGCGGTGGGCATGGGGTGTTTATGCTCACGGCTGAACAGTGCCGTGCGCACCAGGCAGTATTTGCCGCTCGGGTCTAACTGCACAAGCGCGGTCAATGTGGGAGCTGGCTTGCCTGCGATAGCGGCCTGTCAGCCGACATCTATCTACCTGACACCCCACAATCCAACTGTGTGAGCGGGCTTGCTCGCGAAGGCGGCCTGGCAGTCAACACAGTTGGACCGGGTACATATCCGTTATTTAGGTAACGGCCGCTTAGGGTTCCGCCTGACGGCGGGTCACTTTGGAAAAGAGCCCCAAAGTAACCAAAGGGCTCTTGCCCCACCACTCGGCACCTCGCTTGGGCTCGGTGTGCCCGTAATCCGCCAGTGATTTGGGGGGCCGCCGCCACGCGCCATCCATGGCGCGGGGCGGCTAAACCGGCATCCCTGCCGGTTTACCCCCCAAATCCCTGTCGAATTCCGGCCAGCGTGGTTTAACGGGGCGCTTGAGATCAAAAGCAGATCAAGATCAAGAGCGGCTCGCTTCGCATCGTGGAGTGTGTGGTCGGGCGCGGTTAACTGTGGGAGCAGGCAAGCCAGCTCCCACATTGGATCGTATTTCAGTCTGTTAACGGTGTGTGGCAATCCAGATCAACAACCCCGCTTGGAACACCGTAAACGCCACCAGGCAGGTGATGGTAAAGCGCAGCCCGCTGTCTTCTCGCTTGAACTTGGTGACTTTCTCCTCTTCCTTGCGCAGCTTCACTTCCTGCTCCGCCAGGTTCTGCTCGGCTTGTTGCAGCATTTGCGCGGCTTCCAGGATCTCCACGAACTGCACTTTCTCGGTGTTCCAACTGTCCAGCACGTCGCTGACCTTGCCCGGTTGCACATTGCCTTTGAGGTGCTGCACATCGGCGTAGGCCACATCGAAACCCTGGATGCGCAGGAAGTGATCGCGGCGCAGGCGCGTGGCTTCGTTGAGGGCGTCTTTGTTGGCCAGGTCCACGCCGTCGACGCGGTAGTGGGACCACTTCTTCTTCGCCCAGGCAGCGCCTTGGGCCACCAGGAATCGCCCGATACCGCGGTTGGCCGGCTCGATTTCCAGGCTGTTGCCGGGGCCGAAGTGCACGCGGTGTTTATCGTGATCCACCCAGATATCCAAATGGTTCTGCTCGCGCCGTACGCGCTGGCCCGGTAACTGGATGACCATGCGCAACAGGCTGTGGTGTTTGTCATGGCGTTCGGCATAGCCGAACTGCACAAAGCGCAAGGGCCGTGCGCCGGTGGCGCGGTCGGTGGCCAGTGGGGCCAGGCGCAGCATCTTGAAATGTTCGGCGTGAACGTCGGCCCACGGCAGTGCCGCTGCTGCGCTAGCCTCGGTTGCGGCCGGGGTCTCGGCGGTCGATTCGGGTGTTGTTTCGGTGGTTGTCATGCGGCGCGATCCTGTCCAAGCCCTGCGAGCCGACAGTCTTTTTACTGTCGACTCTGGACTTATCGGCCGTTTTTTCCAGGACTGGAGGCCAATTGCCGCTTAACGGGGTTGAAGTCCTTCGATAAATCTGACGATACGTTGGCCCAGCTCCGCAGCCAGCGGTAGTTTCGGGTCGTTGTAGGAGGCCAGTTGCTGCTTCACGTTATTGGGCACGATGCGCATCACGTGGTTCATGCCTTCGATCACCGTCAACTGAGCGTCGGGCTTGGCCTGCTTCAGTTGCTGGGCATCGCCTACGCCAACCTGAATATCGTTGGTGCCCTGGATAATCAGCGCCGGCATGTCCAGGCGGGCAAAAGCGGCCGACGGATCGGCGCGGAACAGGCTGATCAGATACGGCTGCACGCTGGGTCGGAAAATGCCTTCCAGCGGGCGCGGCACATCGGCGTCCACCTGGCCGGCCTTGAGGTGATCGAGGATCTCATTGCTGCGCAGCAACAGGGCAGGGGGCAAGTGATCGGCCAGTTGCTGACGGATCACCTGGTCCACCGGGCGGGCGCTGCCAGACAAGGAAATGACCCCGGCCGGTTCCAACTGCGGCGCGGCGAGGGCGGCGACCAGCGCGCCCTCACTGTGGCCCAGCACAATCAGCGGGCCCATGCGCTTGTCGGCCTTGAGCAACTTACCCCAGGCCACGGCGTCGGCCACATAGGCCTCCAGGGTCAGGTTGCGCTCGTCCGGCGTGGCCGCCAGGCTCGCGGCCACGCCGCGCTTGTCGTAGCGCACGCTGGCGATGTTATGCCGGGCCAGTACCCAGGCCAGGCGCTTGAGGCTGTCATTGCGCGCGCCGTCGGCGCTGTTGCCGTTGCGGTCGGTGGGGCCGGAGCCGGCGATGATCAGCACCACCGGCACCGGTTTATCCGATTGCGGCAACAGCAACGAGCCAAAGAGTTGGCCGCTGCCGGTGTCCAGGCTGATCGGGCGTTGCAGCACCACAGGGGAGGCGGCCTGGGCCACGGCGGTGAATAGGGTGAGGGTGAACAGCAGAACTCGCAGCATCATAGCGCCATCATTGGAGAGGTGCCGGTTGGACCAACGTCTACCGGTAAGGTTTCGAGGATGAACTAGTCGGTTAGCCTGCGTATACTGGCCGCCTTAAGTTATTACGGTTGACTTGATTCAACTGATTTCACGGAGCGCCCTGCATGTCCGGCAATACCTTCGGCAAGCTGTTCACTGTCACCACCGCGGGCGAAAGCCATGGCCCGGCGTTGGTCGCCATTGTCGACGGCTGCCCGCCAGGCCTTGAGCTGAGCCTGGACGACCTGCAGCGTGACCTCGACCGCCGCAAGCCCGGCACCAGCCGCCACACCACCCAGCGCCAGGAACCGGATGAAGTCGAAATCCTCTCGGGCGTGTTCGAAGGCCGCACCACGGGCTGCGCCATTGGCCTGTTGATCCGCAACACCGACCAGAAGTCCAAGGACTACTCGGCGATCAAGGACCTGTTCCGCCCGGCCCATGCCGACTACACCTACCACCACAAATACGGCGAACGCGACTACCGTGGCGGTGGCCGCAGTTCGGCGCGGGAAACCGCCATGCGCGTGGCCGCCGGCGCCATCGCCAAGAAATACCTGGCCACCCAGGGCATCGTCATCCGTGGCTACATGAGCCAGCTGGGCCCGATTGAAATCCCGTTCAAGACCTGGGACAGCGTCGAAGACAACGCCTTCTTCTGCCCCGACCCGGACAAGGTGCCGGAACTGGAAGCCTACATGGACCAGTTGCGCCGCGACCAGGACTCGGTCGGCGCGAAGATCACCGTCGTGGCCGAAGGCGTGAAGCCGGGCCTGGGTGAGCCGATCTTCGACCGCCTCGACGCCGAACTGGCCCATGCGCTGATGAGCATCAACGCGGTGAAGGGCGTGGAAATCGGCGCCGGGTTCGCCTGCGTCTCCCAGCGCGGTACCGAGCATCGCGATGAGATGACTCCTGAAGGTTTCCTCAGCAACAACGCGGGCGGCATCCTCGGCGGTATTTCTTCCGGCCAGCCGATCGTGGCGCACCTGGCGCTCAAGGCGACGTCGAGCATCACCACGCCAGGCCGTTCGATCGATGTACACGGCAACCCGGTGGACGTGATCACCAAGGGCCGCCACGATCCCTGCGTCGGCATCCGCGCCACACCGATTGCCGAAGCCATGATGGCCATCGTGCTGATGGACCACCTGCTGCGTAACCGCGGGCAAAATGCCGATGTGCGCGTGAGTACCCCGATACTGGGCCAGCTATGATCGCCTGCGACAATGAGCGCGCTTGTTGTGGCGAGCGAGCTTGCTCGCGCTGGGCTGCGAAGCAGCCCCAATAGCATGCCCCAACCACTGCCATACTGGCGCCTCTCCAGCTTTTACCTCTTCTACTTCGCCCTGCTGGGGGCGACCGCGCCGTTCCTGGCGCTGTACTTCGATCACCTGGGCTTTTCCAGCGCACGCATCGGCGAGTTGGTAGCCATCCCCATGCTGATGCGCTGCGTGGCCCCCAACCTGTGGGGCTGGATCGGCGACTACACCGGCCGGCGCCTGGCCATTGTGCGATTCGGCGCGGTGTGCACCCTGGTCAGCTTCTGCCTGATTTTTGTCAGCAAGACCTACGCCTGGCTGGCGCTGGTGATGGCCCTGCACGCGTTCTTCTGGCATGCGGTGCTGCCGCAGTTTGAAGTCATCACCCTGGCCCACCTGCACAAGCAAACCTCGCGCTACAGCCAGATCCGTCTGTGGGGCTCCATTGGTTTTATCCTCACCGTGGTGGTCATGGGGCGCCTGTTCGATTGGCTGAGCCTGGATATTTACCCGGTGGTGGTCGTGGTGATCATGGCCGGTATCATCGGCGCCAGCCTTTGGGTACCGAACGCGCAGCCGGCCAGCCACGGCAACCGCCTGGCCGGTGAGGGTTTCCTCAAGCAATTACGCAGCCCCGGCGTGCTGGCGTTTTATGCCTGCGTGGCGCTGATGCAAATGAGCCATGGCCCGTATTACACCTTCCTCACCCTGCACCTGGAGCACTTGGGCTACAGCCGTGGCGTGATCGGCCTGCTGTGGGCGCTGGGGGTGGTGGCGGAAGTGCTGATGTTCCTGGCCATGAGCCGTATTCTTACGCGCTTTTCGGTGCGCCGGGTGCTGCTCGCCAGTTTCCTGCTGGCCGCGCTGCGCTGGTGGCTGCTGGGTTCATTTGCCGAGGTTTTCTGGCTGCTGCTGGTGGCGCAACTGATGCACGCCGCCACGTTTGGCAGCTTCCATGCGGCGGCGATTGCCTTTGTGCAACGCAGCTTCGGCGACCGCCAGCAAGGCCAGGGCCAGGCCCTTTATGCCGCGCTGGCCGGCACCGGCGGCGCGCTCGGCGCCCTGTATTCCGGCTACAGCTGGAACCTGCTGGGGCCAACCCTCACGTTCAGTATCGCCTGCCTCGCGGCCCTGGCCGCCGCCATTATCATTGGCCTTCGATTGCAAGAGCCGAACCAAGGAACCGTGCAATGAGCTATGTAGCCGTCTACTCCATCGCCACCCCGGACACCCCAAACAAAGTGTTGACCCATGCCGACGACATCCAGTCGACCCTGGCCGAACACGGTGTGCGGTTCGAACGCTGGCAGCCCAGCCCACTAGAAAAGGGCGCCACGGATGCTCAAATGATTGCCGCCTACCAGGCTCAGATCAAAGCCCTCGGCTACGCCGCTGTGGAAGTGGTGCGCGTGACCCAAGACCATCCACAGAAGGACGAGTTACGTGCGCAGTTCCTGGATGAACGTACCTACAGTGAAGACGAGGTGCGTTTCTTTATCGCAGGCCAGGGGCTGTTTACGCTGCACATAGGCGACTATGTGTACAGCCTGCGCTGTGAGAAGAATGACCTGCTGATCATCCCGGCCGGTGTACCGCACTGGTTCGACATGGGCGAGAACCCGCACTGTGTGACACTGCGCTTGTTCAACACAGCCCAGGGCAGCGTGCCCTCATTGACGGGCAATGAGATTGCCACACGCTTTCCAGGACTCGATGACTAAGCACAGATAACTGAATGTTCAACCCTGGCAAGTTGGAAGTTGCTGTGGGAAGAAACTTAATTATTTGTAGGGCAAAGCTGTTTGTTCTGTGCTGTGCGCTTTGATTCCACTGATTATGTAACTCTCTGCTTAACGTCAATGTTTATGCCATCTGTCAATAGGAGGAATCCGAAAGGTGGCAGCGCATCAGCAGACATAAAGGAGAGAACAATGAGTGGCCCCGAGGAGACGTATCGCCCGTTGGTTATTGTGCCGACGGCTATCAGAAAACGCCTGAGCTTGTGCGGCAAGCCCCTGACTGCCACGGAGCTGGAAATCCTGCGATGGGCCTCCGAGGGCAAGACGGTCTGGGAAATCAGCCAGATTCGCGCCACCTCTGAAGCCACGGTGAAATTTCATCTGCGCAACATCTACGGCAAGTTGGATGTCACCAACCGTGTACAGGCAAAGAATGAGGCCGCTCGCCAGGGCTTATGTTAACGACATGAAAAAGGGCCGCGACGCTGAGTAGCGTCGCGGCCCTTCTTCAGATGTGTAGCTTAGGCCGAGTGATAAGTCGGCAGCGCAAAGCGGTTCTGGCTTTGCAGCATCGAAATCTGCGGCAGTTCGCTGGCCTGTTCAGCCAAGTCACGGCGAATGGCGCTGATCACCCAAGTCAGTTGGTCGGCAGTGTGCAGCTGCTGATAAGAGATCGAGCGCTTGACCTGCTTACCTTCGCTGTTGCGCAGGGTCAACAGGATGCCGCCGTCCGGACGTGGCTGGGTGGTGACGTCGTAGTTGGAGAATACCGAAGCGAATTTATCTTGGATCAGGCTCATGTCTATCAGCTCCATTGGCTCAAGTTGGCAAGCATGGAGTGATAGGTGCAGTGATTGTGCCAGTATTGGATTTTCTAAAAAATCCTTATAAATCAGCAGCTTATAAATTTATAGGATTTTCATTTTCGTGCAATTTGCATGAAGGGCCATCGTGCATCCTGCATTTTGCGCTATCTGCCCGGCGATTTTCCGCAAGGAGCGGGAGGGCTGTAATCATACTGACCGCCTTTTGCTCGGAAAAATCCATCTACACGATATTGGTGGTATCCCCCGCGCTAACCACGATGCGAAGCGAGCCGCTCTTGATCTTGATCTGCTTTTGATCTTAAGCGCCCCGTTAAACCACGCTGGCCGGAATTCGACAGGGATTTGGGGGGTAAACCGGCAGGGATGCCGGTTTAGCCGCCCCGCGCCATGGATGGCGCGTGGCGGCGGCCCCCCAAATCACTGGCGGATTACGGGCACACCGAGCCCAAGCGAGGTGCCGAGTGGTGGGGCAAGAGCGTTTTGCTTACTTTTGCGCTGTTCAAAAGTGAGCCGCCGTCAGGGCGGAACCCTAAGTGGCCGTTACCGCAGCAATGGATACCTACACAATCCAACTGTGTCGCCTGTCAGGCCGCCTTCGCGAGCAAGCCCGCTCCCACAATTGAATCGTGGGATGTCAGGTAGAGAAGTGTCGGCTGGTAGGTCGTCATCGCAGGCAAGCCAGCTCCCACAGTTGGAGCGCGGGACGGCAGGGAGATAAGCATCGGCCGGCCGCCACGGGATACAAAACTTTTCAAATCCCGCATGTACAGCCAAAGAACCGCTGACGTACTTTCCGCTACACCAGTCGATGTACCTGGACCCGACCAAGAATAAGAAAAGGGACGTCCCGCCATGACTCACCAGCAAAACGACATGATCACCTGGAGCATGATGCTGCGTAAGGTGCCTGCCATCGTTCGAGCCCTCCCACGCGTGGTGCGCGGCATGCGCGCGGCCAACGTCACCGACCCCAGGCAACCCTGCGGCCTGGGCTGGCATTTCGAACAAGCCACCTTGCGCAACCCTGACGGTGCTGCCCTGCTGTATGCAGACAGCGTGATCAGCTACCGCGACGCCAATCAGCGCGCCAACCGTCTTGCCCACCACCTGCAAGCCCAAGGCATCGGCAAGGGTGACGTGGTGGCGCTGTTTATCGAGAATCGCCCCGAGTTGCTGCTCAACGTACTGGCCGTGGCCAAGCTGGGCGGCATCTGCGCCATGCTCAACACGGCGCAAACTCAAGGGGCGCTGGTACACAGCCTGACCCTGGTCAACCCGGTTGCCATCGTGGTCGGTGCCGAATTGCTGAGCCCTTACGCGGCGGTGCGCGAACAAGTGCAGATCCCGGCCGAGCGCACCTGGTTCGTGGCCGATCAGCCCGGCAGTGCAGTGCCCGATGGCTATATCGACCTGATGGCCGCCAGTGCTGAAAGCCCGGGGGACAACCCGGTGAGTTCCGCGCAGGTGTTCTTCAATGACCCCTGCTTCTATATCTACACCTCCGGCACCACCGGCTTGCCCAAGGCCGGCATCATGAAGCACGGGCGCTGGACCAAAACCGCCGTGAGCTTCGGCAGTATCGCCCTGGACATGGGCCCGCAGGACGTCCTCTATTGCACCTTGCCGCTGTACCACGCCACCGGCCTGTGCGTGTGCTGGGGGGCGGCGATTATCGGCGCATCGGGCTTTGCCATTCGACGCAAATTCAGCGCCAGCCAGTTCTGGGATGACGCGCGCAAGTTCAAGGCGACCACCCTGGGTTATGTCGGTGAGCTTTGCCGCTATCTGCTCGACCAGCCTGCCAGTGCGCAGGATCGCGATAACCACGTGACCAAGATGGTCGGCAACGGCTTGCGCCCCGGTGTGTGGGCGCAGTTCAAGCAGCGCTATGGTGTGGCGCATATCTGCGAGCTGTATGCCGCCAGCGACGGCAATATTGGCTTTACCAACGTGCTGAACTTTGACAACACCATCGGCTTTTGCCTGCAGCATTGGGCGCTGGTGGATTACGCCCATGACACTGGCGAACCCCTGCGCGGCAGCAATGGGTTGATGGTCAAGGTGCCCACCGGCGGGCAGGGCCTGTTACTGGCGCGCATTGATGAAAAGTCGCCCTTCGACGGTTACACCGACCCGGAAAAGAACCGCAAGGTGGTACTAACGGACGTGTTCGAAAAAGGCGACCGCTATTTCAACATCGGCGACCTGGTGCGCAGTATCGGTTTCGGCCATGCGCAATTTGTCGATCGCCTGGGGGATACCTATCGCTGGAAGGGCGAAAACGTCTCGACCACCGAGGTGGAAAACGTTTTGCTGCAACACCCGCAGATTGCTGAAGTGGTGGCCTATGGCGTCGAGATCGACAACACCAACGGCCGCGCCGGCATGGTCGCCATCACCCCCAGCGAATCCCTGGCCAGCCTGGACATGCGCGAACTGCTGCAATTCGCCCACGGCCAGTTGCCCCCTTATGCGGTGCCGTTGTTTTTGCGGATCAAGGTGAAGATGGAAACCACCGGCACGTTCAAGTACCAGAAAGTGACGCTCAAGCAGCAAGGGTTCGACCCGGACAAGGCCGGCAATGATCCGGTTTATGCCTGGTTGCCGGGTTCGGACAGCTATGTGCCGGTGACCGGGCAATTGCTGGCGCAGATCCAGGGCGGCCACTTCCGTTATTGATTCTGGCTATGGCGGCTTTTGACAAAAAAGCCATGACACCGGGGAACTCCCTCGCGACACTGGGCGCCTTAAACAGTTATATCAGTCGCCTCAGCAAGGAGCCCCCATGTCACAACAGCCTAAACAAATGACCGAAGACGAAGCCGCCGAATTTGCCGAGCAAGTCTTTGACGTGGCCCGTCGCGGCGACGCCGCCATGCTTGCCGCACTGTTGGCCAAAGGCCTGCCGGCCAACTTTCGTAATCACAATGGTGACACCTTGTTGATGCTCGCGGCTTACCACGGCCATGCCGAGGCGGTCAAAGTGCTGCTGGAGTTCAAGGCCGATCCCCTGATCGCCAACGACAAGAACCAATTGCCGATTGCCGGTGCGGCGTTCAAAGGCAACCTGCCGGTGGTCCAGGCGTTGATCGAAGGCGGCACACCGGTTGAGGCGGCCTCCTCGGATGGGCGTACGGCGTTGATGATGGCGGCGATGTTCAACCGCGTTGAGATGGTTGATTACCTGCTCGGTAAAGGCGCAAACCCCAAGGCCACTGATGCACAGGGCGCGACGGCGCTGGCTGCGGCGCAGACCATGGGTGCGGTGGATACGGCGGCGAAGTTGCAGAAACTGGTGTAGGCTACGCGCCCTTCAAAACTTGCCCGTTACAGGATCGCCCCATGAAAACCGCCCTCGTCGAACTCATCAGCAAAATCAGCGCCGGCGTCATGGGTGAGGACGAAGTAGCGCGTATCGCCGACGAAGCGGCCCAGGCCTATGCGGACCCGGCAGCGTTCCTGGCGGCCAACCCGGATATCAACTACGACGACAGTTTCCCGATCCCGTTAGGGGAGTGGGTGGTGGTGGGTAGCTTGCCGGACACGGTGTTGTTCCAGGCTGATACCTATGGCGACCTGTTTGCCCAGATCGTCGCGTCGTTCGGTCCGGGTGTGGCGTTCAACCTCAAGCCCAAGCAACTGGCCAAGACCGAAGACCTGACCGCGCTCAACCGCATCCAGATCCAGATGAGCGCCCTGAGCCCGGAAGACGGCGGTTATGTGCTGGTGAACTTCAGCCAGTTGCTGGACGACGAGATCCAGGCGGTGCTGGTGTTCGGCAACGACCTGCCACGAGTGCTGGAACTGTGTGCCGAAGTCGGCATCAAGGCCGAGCCCTCGCTTGAAGCCTTGAAGATTGCCGTACACGTCTGAAATAAAACGGAACCCCCGCCAAGGCTGACTATCCTACAAGGGCATGCCCTCACTTTAGGAGCGACACCATGGGTTCCACGTTTAATAGCCTGATTGGCCTGATCATCCTCGCGCTGGACATCTGGGCGATCATCAACGTGTTCAAAAGCGGCGCCAGCACCGGTGCCAAAGTGCTGTGGATTCTGTTGATCCTGCTGTTGCCAGTGCTGGGCCTGATCATCTGGGCTATCGCCGGGCCGCGCGGTAACGTGCGGATCTGACGACCTGCTCGATTTGCGGTGGGCACCGTCAATGTGGGAGCTGGCTTGCCTGCGATTGCGGTGTGTCAACCAAGACAATGCAAGCTGACCCACCGCTATCGCAGGCAAGCCAGCTCCCACACGGGTTTCACGGCATTAAGTAGATTTGTGTGTCGAAACTATTCGCCGCACGAAATTTTCACATCCCATCCAAGACAATTCGCCGGCTTTAACCGGCTGCCAGGGCTCTATCTCCAGTGCCCTTAAAGGCATGGCCGTGCCTTACGTTCAGTAATTAATAGCCTTGCCGGCCTTGATCGGGCACCATTTGTGCCACCGCGTTAACCGCCTACCCCAGCCAGCCTGGGCGAGGGACGGACGCCACTGCATTATTTCGCAACTTAAACTTCCAATGGGTCCTAAAACGACATGGCAAACCCGGACGCCCTGAATCAGCAGCGAGCTTCAAATCGCCTGCTGCAACCGACCGTCAAATCCCATCTGGCGTACACGCTGCTCTGCGCACTGGTCATGATGGTGATGTTTTCCCTGCTGCGCCTGGCGTTGCTGGTCTACAACCGCGAGATGATCCTGGACACGCCGGCCTCGACGTTCCTTGAAGCGTTCGCCAACGGCCTGCGCCTGGACATTCGCCTGGTAATGTACCTGCTGATTCCGCTGCTGCTGGCGCTGTTCAGCGTGCGGGCCATGGCGGCGCGTGGGTTCTTCCGTTTGTGGCTGACCGTCGCGTCCAGCATCGCCTTGTTCCTGGGCCTGATGGAGATGGACTTCTACCGCGAGTTCCACCAGCGCCTCAACGGCCTGGTCTTCCAGTATGTGAAGGAAGACCCGAAAACCGTGATGAGCATGCTCTGGTACGGTTTCCCGGTGGTGCGCTACCTGCTGGCCTGGGCCGTGGGCACGCTGATCCTGAGCATGGCCTTCAAGGGCGCTGACCGCGCAACGCGCCCCCGTGGCCCCTTCAGCGGCGGCACTATCAGCACGCGCCAGGTCGCGCCATGGTACAGCCGCATCGCAGTGTTCATGGTCTGCCTGCTGGTTGCCGTGGTCGCCATCCGTGGCACCTTGCGCCAGGGGCCACCGCTGCGTTGGGGTGACGTCTACACCACCGATTCGAACTTCGCCAACCAGTTGGGCCTCAATGGCACCTTGTCGCTGATCGCGGCGGCCAAGGCGCGCTTTGGTGAAGACCGCGCCAATATCTGGAAGGCCACTCTGGAACAACCGCTGGCCACCCAGACCGTGCGCGACATGCTGGTGCTGCCGCAAGAGAAGCTGGTAGACACCGACACCGCTGCCGTGCGCCGTGACTTCACGCCACCGGCCGAGAAAACCCTGCCGATCAAGAACGTCGTGGTCATCCTGATGGAAAGCTTCGCCGGTCACTCGGTGGGCGCATTGGGACGTCCGGGCAATATCACCCCGTACTTCGACAAGCTGACCCAAGAGGGCCTGCTGTTCGACCGCTTCTTCTCCAACGGCACTCACACCCACCAGGGTATGTTCGCCACCATGGCCTGCTTCCCGAACCTGCCGGGTTTCGAATACCTGATGCAGACCCCGGAAGGCAGCCACAAGCTGTCGGGCCTGCCGCAGTTGCTCAGTGCGCGTGATTTCGACGACGTGTATGTCTACAACGGCGATTTCGCCTGGGACAACCAGTCGGGCTTCTTCAGCAACCAGGGCATGACCAACTTCATCGGCCGTAATGACTTCGTCAACCCGGTGTTCTCCGACCCGACGTGGGGCGTGTCCGACCAGGACATGTTCAACCGTGGCCTGGAAGAACTGAAGGCACGCGAAGGCGGCAAGCCGTTCTACGCACTGCTGCAAACCCTGTCCAACCACACGCCGTACGCGTTGCCGACCCCATTGCCGGTTGAGAAAGTCACCGACCGTGGCAGCCTCAACGAGCACTTGACGGCCATGCGCTACTCCGACTGGGCCCTGGGCCAGTTCTTTGAAAAGGCCCGCAAGGAGCCGTACTTCAAGGAAACCCTGTTCGTGATTGTCGGTGACCACGGCTTCGGCAACGAGCAGCAGATCACCGAGATGGACCTGGGCCGCTTCAACGTGCCGATGCTGATGATCGCACCGGGCATGCGCGAGAAGTTCGGTGAGCGTGACCATACTGTGGGCACCCAGATCGACATCGTGCCCACCATCATGGGCCGCCTGGGCGGCGACACCTTGCACCAGTGCTGGGGCCGTGACCTGCTGAACCTGCCGGAAGGTGATAAAGGTTTCGGCGTGATCAAGCCATCGGGCAGCGACCAGACCGTGGCCTTGCTCACCGGTGACCGCGTACTGGTATTGCCCAAGGAAATGCCACCCAAGTTGTGGGAATACACACTGGGCGCCGAGCCGACTGGCAAGGTGATTCCTGAGTCGCCGGACGAAGCCGCACTCAAGCAGAAACTTGAGTCGTTCCTGCAAACCGCGACCAAGAGCCTGCTGGATAACACCGCAGGTGTGGTGGACGGTAAGCCGGACTAACTGACCGGCAATAAAAAAGAGGCCTTCTAGAAGGCCTCTTTTTTTTGCTTCTCAATTGTAGGAGCGAGCTTGCTCGCGAAGAACCTCAACGCTAACGCGCGCGTACTGAGTAAACGCGGCGCTTGCAAGTTTTTCGCGAGCAAGCTCGCTCCTACAAAACCGCGGCGTTTATATCTTGCCGAGCAACAACAGCACCAGCAGAACAACCAGTACCACACCCAGGATACCCGACGGTCCATAACCCCAGTTACGCGAGTGCGGGAACACCGGCAGGCCACCGACCAGCAGGAGGATCAGGATAATAATCAGAATGAGGCTCATGGTTTTATTCCTTATAGGTTCTTTGCAAAAACCGGCTGTTTAACCGTTGGTTCGTCCATGTACAGTGGGACGCCTTACCCCTTCCGACTCTGCCGCTTCGTAGAAAATTCATTGTTTTTATAAAACATTTTGATGCGTTGCTTATTTCTTTTAACGCGTACGCAACTTGAACTAATCAGTTGAAAAAAATTGAACTTAGTCTATGTGCGCAGCTGCGACCGAGCCCGCGGTTTGCCTGGGGCATTCATCACCCTGATGGTGCGTGGGTGGAGCAAAAACCTTCGCTACACTGCCGGTCACTTCTTCGTGAACCACAAGGCTACCTCCTATGCAAAACCGCATGATGATCACTGGCGCCGGGTCTGGCCTGGGTCGCGAAATCGCTCTGCGCTGGGCCCGTGAAGGCTGGCAGTTGGCGTTGTCCGATGTCAGCGAGCCCGGTTTGCAGGAAACCCTCAAGCAGGTTCGCGAGGTGGGCGGTGATGGTTTTACCCAGCGTTGTGACGTGCGTGACTACAGCCAGCTCACAGCCTTTGCCCAGGCCTGTGAAGTAAAGCTCTGCGGCATCGATGTGATCGTCAACAACGCCGGCGTGGCCTCGGGTGGGTTCTTCGCTGAATTGTCCCTGGAGGATTGGGATTGGCAGATCGCAATCAACCTGATGGGCGTCGTCAAAGGCTGCAAGGCGTTCCTGCCGCTGCTGGAAAAGAGCAAGGGGCGCATCATCAACATCGCGTCAATGGCCGCGCTGATGCAAGGCCCGGCCATGAGCAACTACAACGTGGCCAAGGCGGGGGTGGTGGCATTGTCCGAGAGCCTGCTGGTGGAGCTCAAGCAACAGGAAGTGGGTGTGCATGTGGTGTGCCCATCGTTTTTCCAGACCAACCTGCTCGACTCCTTCCGTGGGCCAACCCCAGCCATGAAGGCCCAGGTGGGCAAACTGCTTGAGAGTTCGCCCATCTCGGCGGCGGATATCGCCGACCACATTTACCAGCGCGTGGCCGCAGGCGAATTCATGATCCTGCCCCATGAGCAAGGCCGCATGGCTTGGGCGTTAAAGCAGAAAAATCCGCAACTGCTGTATGACGAAATGACACTGATGGCCGACAAGATGCGCGCCAAGGCGCAGGCTGTGAAGGGCTGATTCGGCTGGGGTCTGTCAGACAAATTACCTACCTGCGTAGGCAGTGCCTGATTTTCCCGCAAGCCATTGCCGGCCCAGCGCCAAGGGGGCATGGTCGAGGTCCTGTTACTGGAAAAGGACAACCGCCATGCTGGTCTTAAGCCGTGCCACAGGCGAAGCAATCGCCATTGGCGATGACATCACCGTGCATATCCTGGAAGTGAACGGTACTCATGTGAAATTCGGCATCGAGGCGCCCGTGGGCGTCAACGTGCACCGCGCCGAGGTGTACCGCAAGATTCTCAAGCGCCAGGGCCCGGCTCCCGTGCCGGTGCCCAACCCTTAGGCGCCGCTGTTCAGTCGAACAGGTGCTTGGGCACATCGTGCTTGAGCATCAACTGGCATTGCTCGCTCTCGGGGTCGAAGACGATCAGCGCCTGGCCTTTGGTCAGCGCCTGGCGCACGCGCAGCACGCGGGTCTCCAGGGGCGTGTCGTCGCCATTGTCGGTGCCGTCGCGGGTGACGAAGTCTTCGATGAGGCGGGTGAGGGTGTCGACTTCAAGTGCATCGTAGGGAATCAGCATACAAGCCTCAGGTGTCAGGTCCCGGCGATGCTACTGCGCCGGGACCTTTGTTGCCAGTATCAACTCACCGCGTCAGGACTTCTGGCCGACCAGGCTGTCCACCGACGGCACACGGGTGTCGCTCTCCATTTGCGTTTCATGCTCGATCTGATGACTGAACCGGTCCAGTGAACCCTGGGCCGGTTGCGCATCGCTGGCAAACACCGGCGGGCTGAGGATGTAGGCGCCCAACAAGCGGCTCAGGGCGGCCAGGCTGTCGATATGGGTACGCTCGTAGCCATGGGTGGCGTCACAACCGAAGGCCAGCAGCGCGGTGCGAATATCATGGCCGGCGGTGACCGCCGAGTGCGCATCGCTGAAGTAATAGCGGAACAGATCGCGGCGCACCGGCAGGTCGTTGTCCGACGCCAGGCGCAGCAAGTGGCGGGACAGGTGATAGTCATAAGGGCCGCCGGAATCCTGCATGGCCACGCTCACTGCATGTTCGCTGGACTGCTGGCCGGGGGCGACCGGGGCGATATCGATGCCGACAAACTCACTCACATCCCAGGGCAGGGCGGCCGCTGCGCCACTGCCGGTTTCTTCGGTGATGGTGAACAGCGGGTGGCAGTCGATCAGCAGGGGCTGGCCACTGTCGACGATGGCCTTGAGCGCAGCGAGCAGGGCGGCGACGCCGGCCTTGTCGTCCAAGTGGCGGGCGCTGATATGCCCGCTTTCGGTGAACTCGGGCAGTGGGTCGAAGGCCACATAGTCGCCGACGCTGATTCCCAGGGAGTCGCAGTCAGCACGTGTGGCGCAGTAGGCGTCCAGGCGCAGTTCCACATGGTCCCAGCTCACCGGCATTTCATCCACGGCGGTGTTGAATGCGTGCCCGGAGGCCATCAGCGGCAATACGCTGCCGCGAATCACACCGTTGTCGGTGAACAGGCTGACGCGGCTGCCTTCGGCAAAGCGGCTCGACCAGCAGCCCACCGGTGCCAGGGTCAGACGCCCGTTGTCCTTGATCGCACGCACGGCGGCGCCGATGGTGTCCAGGTGCGCGGAGACGGCGCGGTCAGGGCTGTTTTTCTGGCCCTTGAGGGTGGCGCGAATGGTGCCGCGCCGGGTCATTTCAAACGGAATGCCGAGTTCTTCCAGGCGTTCTGCGACGTAGCGCACGATGGTGTCGGTAAAGCCGGTGGGGCTGGGAATGGCGAGCATTTCCAGCAGCACTTTTTGCAGGTACGCCAGATCAGGTTCGGGAATGGTTCGGGTCATGGAAACTCCTGATGAGTTGAGGGCGATCGTTCCCACGCTCTGTGATCGTTCCCACGCTCTGCGTGGGAACGCCTCAGGGACGCTCTGCGTCCGCTGTGGTGACGCAGAGCGTCACAGGCTGCATTCCCACGCGGAGCGTGGGAATGATCGGTAGTCAGCTAGCCGGCTGACTGTGTGGAAACAACAAATCCACAAACTTCTCAGCCGTAGGTTGCGGTTCATGGTTGGCCAGGCCGGCCCGTTCGTTGGCTTCGATAAACACATACTCCGGCTGGTCGGCCGCAGGCACCATCAGGTCCAGGCCGACCATAGGGATATCCAGGGCACGGGCCGCACGTACGGCGGCGTCCACCAGCGTGGGGTGCAGGATCGCCGTGACGTCTTCCAGGCAACCCCCGGTGTGCAGGTTGGCGGTGCGTCGCACGGCCAGTTGCACGCCACGGGGCAGGATGCTGTTGTAGTCGTAACCTGCAGCTTTGAGGGTACGCTCGGTTTCTGCATCCAGCGGAATTTTGCTCTCGCCGTCGGTGGCCGCCTGGCGACGACGGCTTTGTGCCTGGATCAACGCGCGAATCGAATGTTGACCGTCGCCGATCACTTCGGCAGGGCGGCGAATCGCAGCCGCGACCACTTCAAAACCGATCACCAGGATGCGCAGGTCCAGGCCTTCGTGGAAGCTTTCCAGCAACACGCGGCTGTCGAACTGGCGCGCCGCTTCAATCGCCTGCTGCACCTCCTCGATGCTCTGCAAATCCACGGCGACGCCATGGCCTTGCTCGCCATCCAGCGGCTTGACCACGATGCGCTGGTGTTCGTCGAGAAACTCCAGGTTGTCGTCGGCACTGCCCGCCAACTGTTGCACCGGCACCTGCAGGCCCGCCGCCTTGAGTACCTTGTGGGTCAGGCTCTTGTCCTGGCACAGGGTCATGCTGATGGCGCTGGTCAGGTCGCTCAGGGACTCACGGCAACGCACGCGACGCCCGCCGTGGCTAAGGGTGAACAGGCCCGCATCGGCATCGTCGACCTGCACATCAATGCCGCGCCGATGGGCTTCTTCGACAATGATGCGCGCGTAAGGGTTGAACTCCGCCTGGGGCCCCGGGCCCAGGAACAGCGGTTGATTGATACCGTTCTTGCGCTTGATCGCAAAGGTGGTCAACGCCCGAAAACCGAGCTTGGCGTAAAGGCTCTTGGCCTGGCGGTTGTCGTGCAGCACCGACAAGTCCAGGTAGCTCAAGCCTCGGCTCATGAAGTGCTCCACCAAGTGGCGCACCAACACTTCACCGACCCCAGGCCGCGTGCATTGCGGGTCGACGGCCAGGCACCAGAGGCTGCAACCGTTCTCCGGGTCGTGGAAGGCCTTGTGATGGTTGAGGCCCATCACGCTGCCAATCACCGCGCCGCTGTCTTCATCTTCGGCCAGCCAATACACCGGGCCGCCTTGATGACGTGGGGTGAGGCGCTCCGGGTCGACGGGCAGCATCCCTCGGCCCTGGTACAGGTGGTTGACCGCTTGCCAGTCGGCCTCGCTCTGCACCCGGCGAATACGAAAGCCGCGAAACACGCGGGTGGCCGGGCGGTAGTCGGTGAACCACAGGCGCAGGGTGTCGGACGGGTCGAGGAACAGTTGCTGCGGGTCAATGCCTAGGATCTGCTGAGGCGCGGCTACGTACAGTGCGATATCGCGCTCGCCGGGCTGCTCGTTGAGCAGTTCCTGGGCCAGGCTTGCCGGGTCGGGAAAGGTGTGGCCGATCAACAACCGGCCCCAGCCGCAATGTACGGCAATCGGGTCGGCGGCCAGTGCGCTGCCATCCTCGGCCAGGCGCGCTTGCAGGCGCTCGTAGGTCGGCGCCTGGCCTTTGAGTAAGCGTTGGCTGTAAGCCGCGGCATTCGGTTTCATGGATCAGATTCCTTGTTCGCTCAGCCACAGGTTCAGCGCCGCCAGCTGCCACAGCTTGGAGCCGCGCAGCGGGGTCAGTTGGCCTTGCGGGTCGGTGAGCAAGCGGTCGAGCATGGCCGGGTTGAACAACCCACGGTCCTGGCTCGGGTCCAGCAGCAACTCGCGCACCCAGTTCAAGGTATCGCCCTGCAGATGCTTGAGGCCGGGCACGGGGAAGTAGCCTTTCTTGCGGTCGATGACTTCGCTGGGGATCACCCGACGCGCCGCTTCCTTGAGCACCTGTTTGCCACCGTCGGGCAGCTTGAACTGGGCCGGCACACGGGCCGAGAGTTCCACCAGGCGGTAGTCGAGGAACGGTGTGCGCGCCTCCAGGCCCCAGGCCATGGTCATGTTGTCCACGCGTTTGACCGGGTCGTCTACCAGCATCACCGTGCTGTCCAGGCGCAGGGCCTTGTCCACGGCCGCGTCGGCGCCGGGCATCGCGAAATGCTCGCGCACGAAGTCGCCGGCAGCGTCGTTGGCGGTCAGCCATTTGGGCGCGACGGTCGCCGCGTAGTCGTCGTAGCTGCGGTCGAAAAACGCCTCGCGATAGGCCGCATACGGGTCGCTGGCGCCATCCACTTGCGGGTACCAGTGGTAACCGGCGAACAATTCATCGGCGCCCTGGCCGCTTTGCACCACTTTGCAATGCTTGGCCACTTCCCGCGACAGCAGGTAGAAGGCGATGCAGTCATGGCTGACCATCGGCTCGCTCATGGCGCGGAAGGCTGCCGGCAGTTGCTCGATGATCTCGCTTTCGGCAATGCGCAGTTGGTGGTGATGGGTGCCGTAGTGCTTGGCGATCAGGTCTGAGTACTGGAACTCATCGCCACGCTCACCGCCAGCGTCTTCAAAACCGATGGAGAAGGTCGACAAATCCTCCACGCCCACTTCGCGCAACAGGCCGACGAGCATGCTCGAGTCGACGCCGCCAGAGAGAAGCACGCCCACATCCACCGCCGCACGTTGGCGAATGGCCACGGCTTCGCGGGTGCTGTCGAGCACGCGGTCGGTCCAGTCTTCCAGGGTCAGGTGTTTTTCGTCCTCATGGGGGCCGTAGGGCAGGGTCCACCAGGTTTTCTGTTCAGTCTTGCCGCTGGCGTCGATGCGCATCCAACTGGCAGGCGGCAGTTTTTCGATGCCGGCCAACAGCGTGCGCGGTGCGGGCACCACGGCGTGGAAATTCAGATAGTGGTTGAGGGCGACCGGATCGAGGATCGGGTTGATGTCACCACCCTTGAGCAACGCGGGCAACGCCGAGGCAAAGCGCAGGCGTTGGCCGGTGCGCGACAGGTACAGAGGTTTGACCCCCAGACGGTCGCGGGCGATGAACAGGCGCTGGGCATCACGCTCCCAAATGGCAAAGGCGAACATGCCGTTGAGCTTGGGCAGCAACGCTTCGCCCCAGGCGTGATAACCCTTGAGCAATACTTCGGTGTCGCCACCGGAATAGAACGCATAACCCAGGGCTTCCAGCTCTTGGCGCAGCTCCGGGAAGTTATAGATGGCGCCATTGAACGCCAGGGACAGCCCCAGATGGGCGTCGACCATCGGCTGGGCGGAGCCGTCCGACAGGTCCATGATTTTCAGGCGGCGGTGGCCCAAGGCAATCGGCCCTTGGGCATGAAAACCCCAGGCGTCGGGGCCTCGGGGGGCGAGGTGATGGGTGATGCGTTCTACGGCTGCCAGGTCGGCAGGTTGATGATCAAAGCGTAACTCGCCAGCTAATCCACACATAAATTCCTTACCGGTTTTTCCGTTGGGGAGGGGTCAACACTCAATACGCCCAAAAGGGCGCGTACCCAGAAACTGACCCAGTGCTATGCGTGGAGTTTTAGACCGATAAGTTATAAGGCCGCTAATCACTTTGCCATCAATCGGTCTCTTTGCGAGGCGCGGCTTGGCCTCGAACCAGAGCCCGCAGGGCAAAGCGGTTGGGGTGGCAAGCCTCGGCTACGCTGGTTGGCACTGGCAGGGGCTCATCACTCAGCCACGCAGCCAGCAGTTCGCCGCACAACGGCGCAGTGATCAATCCACGCGAGCCATGGCCGCTATTGAGAAACAGACCCGGCAGCCACGGGCATGGCGTTTGCGGCACTTGCCGGGCGTCTTTGCCCAGTACCGCATAAGCCTGCTCAAACGCCGCATGGTCAGCCAGTGGCCCAACGATGGGCAAGTAGTCAGGGCTGGTACAACGAAACGCGGCACGCCCCTCCAGCTGTTCGGGCGCCAAGCGATCAGCACCCAGGCGCTGCAGCAGGTCGGTAGAAATCTCACCCAGCATCTGCAGGTTGCCGTGGTGTTCGGCCGGCGTGGGCGTGAGGTCCTGATTGGTGAAGTCAAAACTGGCGCCCAGGGTGTGTTCGCCAAGCCGAGCCGGTGCGACGTAGCCCTCGGCACAGACGACAGTGGCCAGGGCCTTACTTGCCGGGGTTTGCGCCAGCCGCGTGATCTGCCCACGGATGCGCTTGAGCGGTATGTCAGCACTGAAGGGGAAACGCTTGATCTCCGCAGCCCCGGCGAGCACCACGACACCGGCGCTGGCCAGTACGCGGTCACCGGCGCGGGCTTGCCATTGGTCGTCGAGCCGGTGCAGTTCCAGTGCCTCGTGGTGGGTGAGCACTTCAATCAGGGGATGTTTCGCCTGCCACTGGCACAGCGCGGGTGGATGCACCCAACCGCCCTGTGGGAAAAACAACCCGCCGTGGGCCAGTTCGATTCCCGCCTTGTGCTGCGCCTGCTCGCGGTCCAGCAGGTGCAGCAGATCTGGAGCGAAGGCGTGTGCCAATTGAGCCTGACGCTGGCTCTCCTTGGCATCAAACGCCAGCTGCAACACGCCACAGCCGTCCCAATCGACGCCTCGGTGCAAGTGTTCCAGCAGACGCCGGGTGTGGCCAAAACCGCTGAGTATCAGTTGGGACAAGGCCGTGCCATGGGCCGAAAGCTTGAGGTACAACACACCCTGTGGGTTGCCCGAAGCTTCCTGTGCCAGGCCGGCATGGCGCTCCAGCAGGCTGACACGCCAGCCACGGGCGGCGAGGCTGGCGGCGGTCGCACAGCCGGCCAAGCCGCCGCCGATGACCAGGGCGCGACGTTCACCCTCGATGGCGGGAGGCCGGGCGAACCAGGGTTTACGTGGGGCCGGCGCGGGAGCGTCCTCGGGCCAACCGACAAACTCCCCACGCAGGATCTCCCATTTATGCCCGATGCCCGGCGTGCGTTTCATCTTGAACCCGGCGGCATTGATCAACCGCCGTACCCAGCCGGTGCTGGTGAAGGTGCTGATGGTCGAGCCCGGTGCCGCCAGGCGTGCCAGTTCGGCGAACAGCTCGGCGGTCCACATGTCGGGGTTTTTCGCCGGGGCGAACCCGTCGAGAAACCACGCATCGATTTGGGCGTCCAGTTGCGGCAACTGTTCCAGCGCATCGCCGATCAACAGGGTCAGGGTCACGCGGCCGTTGTCCAGTACCAGGCGCTGGAAGCCCTGGTGGATGGCAATGTAGTGCGCCAGCAGTTGCTCGGCCAACGGTTGCAGTTCGGGCCAGAGGGCGAGGGCGCGTTGCAGGTCGGCGTGGCTGAGGGGGTATTTCTCCACGCTGACAAAGTGCAGCCGCGCACCGGCCACCGCGTGCTGTTGGAACAACTGCCAGGCGCAGAGGAAATTCAAGCCGGTGCCGAAGCCGGTCTCACCAATCACCAGGCGCCCACCTGCCGGCAAGGCGGCGAAGCGTTCCTGCAAGCGGTTCTGCTCCAGGAACACGTAGCGGGTTTCTTCCAGGCCAGACTGGTCGGAGAAATACACATCGTCGAACACCCGCGAATGCGGGCGGCCTTGGTCATCCCAGTCGAGCTGGGCGTGGGTGATGGGGTTCATGGCGGCTCATAAAATGAAAGCGGGCAAAGACAAGGCGGCCATTCTAGCCGATCAACAGGCGTTGAATTGACCCATGGCAAGAGTGGCGTGTATTTCCTTGCGCGTGTCGTGGCCCAATCCGCTAGTCTTGAGCCATCTTGAAACGGAGCTGCCCATGTTCGAATCCGCCGAAATCGGTCACGCCATCGACAAAGACACCTACGACGCCGAAGTGCCGGCCCTGCGTGAAGCCTTGCTGGAGGTTCAGTATGAGCTGCAACAGCAGAAGCGCTTCCCGGTGATCATCCTGATCAACGGCATCGAGGGCGCGGGCAAGGGTGAAACCGTCAAGCTGCTCAATGAATGGATGGACCCGCGCCTGATCGAAGTGCGCACCTTCGACCAGCAGACCGACGAAGAACTGGCGCGCCCGCCGGCCTGGCGCTACTGGCGGCAACTGCCGGCCAAGGGCCGCATGGGTATTTTCTTCGGCAACTGGTACAGCCAGATGCTGCAAGGCCGCGTGCATGGGCAGATCAAGGATGCGCGCCTGGACCAGGCCATCGCCGGCGCCGAGCGCCTGGAAAAGATGCTCTGCGATGAAGGTGCACTGATCTTCAAGTTCTGGTTCCACCTGTCCAAAAAACAGATGAAGGCGCGCCTCAAGGCCTTGGCCGACGACCCGCTGCACAGCTGGCGCATCAGCCCGCTGGACTGGCAGCAGTCCAAGACCTACGACAAGTTCGTGCATTTCGGTGAGCGGGTGCTGCGCCGCACCAGCCGCGATTACGCGCCGTGGCATGTGATCGAAGGCGTCGACCCCCATTACCGTGGGCTGACCGTGGGCAAGATCCTGCTCGATGGGCTGCAAAGTGCGCTGAAGCAGGCCAAGGTTAAGGCCAGCGGCATGAACCCGGCGCCGTTGCTGGCCTCGGTGGACCGCAAGAGCCTGCTCGACAGCCTCGACATGACCCTGCGCCTGGACAAGGACGATTACGAAGAACAACTGATTACCGAACAGGCACGCTTCTCTGGCCTGATGCGCGACAAACGCATGCGCAAGCACGCCCTGGTAAGCGTGTTCGAGGGCAACGATGCGGCGGGCAAGGGCGGGGCGATCCGTCGTGTGGCGGCGGCACTGGACCCGCGCCAGTACCACATCGTGCCGATTGCCGCGCCCAGCGAAGACGAACGGGCCCAGCCGTATCTATGGCGGTTCTGGCAGAAAATCCCGGCGCGCGGCATGTTCACCGTGTTTGACCGCTCCTGGTACGGCCGCGTGCTGGTGGAGCGTATCGAAGGCTTTTGCACCCCGGCGGACTGGATGCGCGCCTATGGCGAGATCAATGACTTTGAAGAGCAACTGCGCGATGCGGGGGTGATTGTGGTCAAGTTCTGGCTGGCCATCGACAAGGAGACGCAGCTGGAGCGCTTCCAGGCCCGAGAGGAGATCCCCTTCAAACGCTTCAAGATCACCGAAGACGACTGGCGCAACCGCGACAAGTGGGACGACTACCGTGCGGCGGTGGGCGACATGGTTGACCGCACCAGCACCGAGGTGGCGCCCTGGACCCTGGTAGAAGCCAATGACAAGCGCTGGGCGCGGGTCAAGGTGCTGCGCACCATCAACCGTGCGCTGGAAGAAGCGTTTGATAAAAGCGACAAGCACGACAAGAAGAAAAAGAAATAGCCTGTAGGAGCGAGCTTGCTCGCGAAAAACGTCAACGATAACGCGTGCTTCCTGAGTGAACGCGGCGCCTATTAGTTCTTCGCGAGCAAGCTCGCTCCTACAGAGGCTCCATGCTTTTGTATCCACGCAGTGAATGATCATCGCTGTCGGCCAGGCATGGCTCTATCCTCGATCCACAACCACAAGATCGAGGTAGCCCATGCGTGAAGTAGTGATCGTCGACAGCGTGCGAACCGGCCTGGCCAAATCCTTTCGCGGCAAGTTCAACCAGACCCGTCCCGATGACATGGCGGCCCATTGTGTCAATGCGCTGCTGGCCCGCAACGGCGTCGACCCGGCGACGGTGGAAGACTGCATCGTCGGTGCCGGCTCCAACGAAGGCGCCCAGGGCTATAACATCGGGCGTAACGTGGCGGTACTCTCGCAACTGGGCACCGGTACGGCGGGCATGACCCTCAATCGTTTCTGTTCCTCGGGCTTGCAGGCGATTGCCATTGCCGCCAATCAGATCGCTTCGGGCTGTAGCGACATCATTGTTGCCGGTGGCGTGGAGTCCATCAGCCTGACCATGAAGAGCGTCAACACCGATAACCTGATCAACCCGCTGCTTAAAGAACAGGTGCCGGGCATTTACTTCCCCATGGGACAGACCGCCGAAATCGTTGCGCGGCGCTATCACGTCAGCCGCGAAGAGCAGGACCTTTATGCGCTGCAAAGCCAGCAGCGCACCGCAAAGGCCCAGGCTGATGGCTTGTTCAACGATGAAATCGTGCCGATGGCGGTCAAGTACAAGGTCGAGGACAAGAACACTGGCGCGGTACAGATCCTGGATGGCGTGGTCGACCGGGATGACTGCAACCGCCCGGACACCACCCTGGCCAGCCTCAGCGGCTTGAAGCCGGTATTTGCCGAGGATGGCTCGGTGACGGCAGGTAACTCCTCGCAGCTTTCCGACGGTGCGTCGATGACCCTGGTGATGAGCCTGGAAAAAGCCCTGGAACTGGGGCTCAAGCCCAAGGCGTTCTTCCGTGGTTTTACCGTGGCTGGTTGCGAGCCGGATGAAATGGGCATTGGCCCGGTGTTCTCGGTGCCCAAGTTGCTCAAGGCCAAGGGCTTGCAGGTAGCGGACATCGACCTGTGGGAACTCAATGAGGCTTTTGCTTCCCAGTGCCTCTACGCGCGTAATCGTCTGGAGATTGATAACGCCAAGTACAACGTCAACGGGGGTTCGATTTCCATTGGGCATCCGTTTGGCATGACCGGTTCGCGGCAGGTGGGGCATTTGGTGCGGGAGTTGCAACGGCGCAATCTGCGGTATGGGATTGTCACTATGTGCGTGGGGGGCGGGATGGGAGCCACCGGGCTTTTCGAAGCCGTGCGCTGACTCAGGTTGGAATAGCACCATTGTGGGAGGGCTAATGTGGGAGCTGGCTTGCCTGCGATAACGGCCTGCCAGCCGACACTTCTCTCCCTGACACCCCACAATCCAACTGTGGGAGCTGGCTTGCCTGCGATGACGGCCTACCAGCCGCCACCTATCTACCTGGCACCCCACGATCAACCTGTGGGAGCGGGCTTGCTCGCGAAGGCGGCCTGACAGTCAACACAGTTGGACCGGGTACATATCCGTTATTTAGGTAACGGCCACTTAGGGTTCCGCCCTGACGGCGGGTCACTTTGGAAAAGCCCCAAAGTAACCAAAGGGCTCTTGCCCCACCACTCGGCACCTCGCTTGGGCTCGGTGTGCCCGAACACAGGCTTGAATCCGTGGGCCGCCGCCACGCGCCATCCATGGCGCGGGGCGGCTAACCCGGCGTCCTGCCGGGTTACCCACGAATTCAAGCCTGCGTTCGGCCAGCGTGGTTTAACGGGGCGCTTAAGATCAAGATCACAAGCAGATCAAGATCAAGAGCGGCTCGCTTCGCATCGTGGTTACCGTTGATCGCGACAGCGTTGTGTGGATACCTATGGCCATCGCAGGCAAGTCAGCTCCCACATTCAAAACTGTGACGTATCCCAATTCAGTGACTTGCCCCTAGAATGCCTGCTCCACTTCCTCTGGCATCTGGGGCTCTCATGCACATTTCTTCCGGCCGCTGGGTCTATGGTTTTTTCCTGACCCTGCTGACCGCGTTTCTGTGGGGCATTCTTCCGATCAAGCTCAAGCAAGTATTGCAGGTGATGGACCCGATCACCGTGACTTGGTTTCGCCTCATGGTAGCGGGCACTTGCCTGTTCGTTTACCTGGCCGCTACCAAACGCCTGCCCAGCCGCAAAGTGCTTGGCCCCAAGGGTGGTTGGCTGGTGGGCATGGCGGTGTGTGGCCTGGTGGGCAACTACGTGCTGTACCTGGTGGGCCTGAAGATGCTCAGCCCAGGCACGGCGCAGTTGGTGGTGCAGATGGGGCCGATCTTTTTGATGGTTGCCAGTGTGTTTGTGTTCAAGGAGCGCTTTAGCCTGGGGCAAGTTATCGGGTTGGTGGTGTTGATCGCAGGCTTTGGCTTGTTCTTCAACCAACGCCTGGTGGAGTTGCTGACGTCCATGGGTACTTACACCGCCGGTGTGCTGACGATCCTGCTCGCCACCACCATCTGGGTGTTTTATGCACTGGGGCAGAAGCAGTTGCTGACGGTGTGGAATTCGCTGCAGGTGATGATGGTGATCTATCTGTCGTGTGCGCTGTTGCTCACGCCCTGGGCACATCCGCTGGAGGCGTTGCAGTTGAGCTCGCTGCAAGGCTGGCTGTTGTTGGCGTGCTGCATGAATACCCTGGTGGCCTACGGCGCATTTGCCGAAGCCTTGGCGCATTGGGAAGCGTCGCGGGTCAGTGCGACCCTGGCGTTGACGCCTTTGGTGACCTTTGTGGCCGTGGCCGTGGCGGCGTGGTTGTGGCCGGACTATGTGCAGGCTGAGCAGATCAATGCCCTGGGGTATTTCGGCGCCTTGGTGGTGGTGCTGGGGTCGGCGACCGTGGCGCTGGCGCCTTCGCTGCTCGCCGGGCTCAAGGCCCGGCGGCTGCGTACGGCGGTGTAGTCAGCTACCCAGCATGTTTTCCGGGCGTACCCACTGGTCGAACTCGGCATCGGTGAGGTAGCCCAGCTCCAGTGCGGCCTCGCGCAGTGTCAGGCCTTCGGCGTAAGCCTTCTTGGCGATCTCGGCCGACTTGTCGTAGCCGATATGCGGGTTCAGCGCAGTAACCAGCATCAGCCCGCGTTCCAGGTGTTGGGCCATTTGCTCGGCGTCGGGTTCGAGGCCGGCAATGCAATGCTCCTGGAAGTTGTTGCAGCCATCGGCCAGCAGGCGGATCGACTCCAGTAGGTTGTGGATGATCACCGGTTTGTACACGTTCAACTGCAAGTGCCCCTGGCTGGCGGCCATGCCGATGGTCACGTCATTGCCCAGCACCTGGCAGGCTAGCATCGACAGCGCTTCGCATTGGGTGGGGTTGACCTTGCCCGGCATGATCGAACTGCCCGGTTCGTTGGCCGGCAACTTGACTTCGGCCAGCCCGGCGCGAGGGCCGGAACCCAGCAGGCGCAGGTCATTGGCGATCTTCATCAGCGCCACGGCCAGGGTTTTCAGCGCGCCGTGCAGGGTCACCAGCGGCTCGTGGCCGGAGAGGGCGGCGAATTTGTTCGGCGCGGTTACAAAAGGCAAGCCCGACAACGCGGCCAGTTCGGAGGCAATCGCCTCGCCAAAACCATGGGGTGCATTGAGGCCGGTGCCGACGGCGGTACCGCCCTGGGCCAGCTCGCACACCGCGGGCAGGGCGCTGCGGATTGCCCGCTCGGCGTAATCGAGTTGGGCGATAAACGCCGACAGCTCCTGGCCGAAGGTGATTGGCGTAGCGTCCATCATGTGGGTACGCCCGGTTTTGACCAGCTTCATATGCCGAGCGGCCAATTCTGCGAGGCCGCCGGACAGCGTCGCGATCGCCGGCAGCAGTTGCTTGTTCACCGCTTGCACCGCGGCAATGCTCATGGCGGTGGGGAAGCAGTCGTTGGAACTCTGGGAACGGTTGACGTGATCGTTGGGGTGCACCGGGCTCTTGCCGCCTCGGTTGTTGCCGGCCAACTCGTTGGCGCGGCCGGCGATCACTTCGTTGGCGTTCATGTTGCTCTGGGTACCACTGCCGGTCTGCCAGACCACCAGCGGGAACTGGTCGTCATGCTGGCCGTCCAGGACCTCGTCGGCCGCCTGCTCGATCAGGCGGGCGATATCGGCGGGCAGGTCGCCGTTACGGTCGTTGACCCGTGCCGCAGCCTTCTTGATCAAGGCCAGGGCATGCAATACCGCCAGCGGCATGCGCTGCTCGCCAATCGCGAAATTGACCAGCGAACGTTGGGTTTGCGCGCCCCAATAGGCGTCATCAGGGACCTGTACTTCCCCCAGGCTGTCGGTTTCGATACGGCTCATCGGTCACCCTCCTTATGCTGTCGTGATTGGTCAGTTTAGGCCCTGGCGGCCAGCGTGGGTTCCCTAAAAGCGCTTTTGTGTCACCGCGCCCCGTGAAACCGGGGCTTGCCAAGAGGTGGGGTTGAGCCGAGAGGTTTTTTAGGCGCAGAATGGTCGCCCTTGGGGTCTTACCTCGCCTGCTAGAAAAGGAAACTCGATGACTCGTCTTCGTGCCATCTGTACCGCGGTTGCTCTGGTTTGCGCCAGCGGCCAGGTTCTTGCCGATACCGCCAGCCACAACGCCAGTGCCGAAGCCTTCCTTACCCTGGCCCATGCTGACAAGCTGGGGACCCCGGTGTACATGCAAGTGCAGCAAATGTTCGCCCAGCGTTTCGAACAGACCAAGGCGCCTGCCGCCAAGCAGTCCGTACTGGACAGCTACCAGGCCAAGGCCAACGCCGCTCTGGACCAGGCCATCGGCTGGCCGAAGCTCAAGCCAGACATGGTCAAGCTCTACACCACCAACTTCAGCGAATCCGAACTCAAGGACCTTGTAGCCTTCTACCAGTCGCCACTGGGTAAGAAAGTCCTGGAAAAAATGCCCCAGCTGACCCAGCAATCGGCCCAGATGACCCAGGCCAAGCTGGAAAGCGCCGTACCGGTGGTGAACAAGCTGTTGGAAGACATGACCAACGAGCTGGCGCCCAAAGCCGCCGCACCGGCCAAGAAGAAGTAAGCAGGAATGACCATGCAACAGCGTATCGAAACGGCCCTTGCCGCCCTGGCCCCGGAACATTTGAGCGTGCTGGATGAAAGCCACATGCACAGCCGTGGGTTGCAGACCCACTTCAAGGCCGTGCTGGTCAGTAAGCAGTTCGCGGGGCTCAACCGCGTCAAGCGCCACCAGAAGGTCTACGCCACCCTGGGTAGCCTGATGAGCGAGTTCCATGCGCTGGCGCTGCATACCTACACGCCTGAAGAGTGGGTGACAATCGACGCAGCCCCGGCCTCGCCGACCTGCGCCGGCGGGCACTGAAAACCTTTGAGACCGGCAGGTGCCAGCCTGCTGGTCTCGATAGGTGCTATCAGGATCTGGTTACAAAAGGCCGTCTTCAATACCCCCTTCCCAATGCCGAGACCTCTAGGATTTTTTGACCTTAGTGCAAACAGGTCATGAATTCATGTCTAACGCTCTTCATCGAAATACACCTACCTTGACGGCCATTGACCCTCGCGGGTTAGCCGTGCGCACTGTGCAGTATCACCGCGCAACGCTTGCGCACTCCCCACAGCCGCGCGTCAATCGCCAAGTGTTTGGGGCCAGTGGTTTCTTACTGGAACAGTGGGACCCACGTCAGTTCGCCCTAGGCTCGACCGGGGTGGCGGCGCAATCGAACCTTTATAGCCTCTCCGGCGAGGCCGTGCGTACTCTGAGTGCGGATGCCGGCTGGCGCCTGATCTTGCACGGCGCAGCGCGGCAGCGCCTGCATAGCTGGGACTCGCGTGGCGCCCATCAAGCGTTTCACTATGACCGTTCGCTGCGCCCTGTGGCGGTGTTCGAACAATCGGCAGAGGACTCGTCACCCCGTTGTGTCGAGCGTATGACGTACGCGCCCGCAGTCCCTGCCGAGGCCGTCGGTAATCGCTGCGCACGGCTGATTCGGCATTCGGACCCGGCAGGCGTTCTGCTGATGGAGGCGTACGGGATCGATCAACGCGTCATCAAGCAAACCAGGCGGTTTCGCGCCGACACCGCGCTGGTCGACTGGCCACAAAGCGACGAGGCCCAAGATCTGCTAGTGGAACGCCAGGCCTATACCACTACCTGGCGTTACGATGCATTGGGTGCACTGCTTGAGCAGACCGACGCCAAGGACAACCGCCAACAGTGGCGCTATGGGCAACAGGGCTGGCCGGCGGAAGTGGCGCTGACGTTGAAGGATGGCGAGCGCCAGGTGTTAATGGATCAGCGCGCTTATAATGCCGGCGGCCAGATCGTGTCCGAGCGGGCGGGTAATGATGTCACTAAAGTCGCCCGTTATTGCGAGCAAGATGGCCGGTTGCTGGAACTTAAGGTCTATCGTAAAGGGCAGGCCGCCGCGCCGTTGCAGCAGCTTGTTTATGAATACGACCCAGTGGGCAACATTCTCAGTCTTAGCGATCTGGTCCAGCCGACGCAATGGCACAGCAACGCCCGGATCGACGCAATCAGTCGATACCAGTACGACACGCTTTATCAGTTGATCCAGGCCAGCGGCCGGGAAAACAGCGCCAACACTGGCGGCCAGAAGTTCCCGACCGCGGTGCAGTTCGGGGCGACGGATCGGGGGCTCTGGCGCAATTACACCCAGCATTATGCCTATGATGCGGCGGGCAATCTGACGCGCCTTCGACACGTGCCCTCCAGCGGCACAGGCTATACCCGCGAAATGCAGGTGGCTGCGTTCAGCAACCGCGCCGTGCCTGCGGTGCAAGGGCGGCAGGTTCAATGGGATGAAGCGTTCGATGCCAATGGCAATCAGTTGTCGCTCGACGGCGTACAGCAGGCCGTCTGGGATGTGCGCAACCAATTGACCTACACCACCCAGGTACAGCGTGAGAACGGTGACCCGGATGTGGAGAGTTACCTGTATGACAGTCAAGGCCTGCGCGCACTCAAGGTGCGCAGCCGCGAAGCGCGTACAAAACCCTACACCCAGGGAACCTATTACCTGCCAGGCCTGCAGGTCCACAAGCAAAGCACACAGCGCTTCAATGTGCTGGACATCGATACGGGCGGTGGGCGAGTCACCGTGGTGCAATGGGAGTCGGGTAAGCCCCGCGAGATGAGCGCCCATCAGTTGCGATTCAGCGTTCTGGATCACCTCAAGAGCTGTGCGCTGGAACTGGACGAACAGGCTCGGTTGTTGAGCCAGGAGCATTACTATCCTTATGGCGCAACGGCGTGGTGGGCAACCAGCAATAATGTTCGGGGGGACCACAAGGTTCGTCGTTACTCAGACACGGAGCGCGATGCCACGGGCTTGTATTACTACGGCGCCCGTTATTACGCGCCGTGGTTGCAGCGTTGGATCAGCCCGGACCCGATGGACGATGTGGACGGCTTGAACCTGTATGCGATGGTCCGGGGCAATCCCGTGGGGTTCAGGGATGCCGGTGGCACGCAAACGACGTTTGGCGAGCAATTCCAGCCCAGTCGAGGGGATATCATTTTCGGCCTGGCCGCCACAATTACTGCCTACAGGAGTTTCTGGTCGAAGCTGAGTGCGCGAGGGGATGCGATGGTGGCCTATTTTTCAGGCGCGGAACTGCAGCGCTGGACTGCCGGGCTGGCGTCTCCCGTTCGCGCCTTCTCTGCTTTTCGCAACGCGAATGCGGACCTCTTCAGAGATTTGACGCAAAACCCAGACGATCCAGCGAAAGCTAACGAACTCAAGGCTGAGCTCATTGAGCAGCTTTCGGTCGGCGTCCGGCCGTTTTACGAGGGCATTGTTTTGAAGTACTCAGGGTGTACGTCAACTGCCTGCAACCAGCAATTCGCCAGGAAGTTTGTCAGTGATCTTGGCGCAGGCAAATATTCACTTGTAGCGACGGCTCACCAATACATTGGCACAGACCTTTTGACCATCCAGCAAAAGATCGTCACTCGAAGCAGCAAATCCGCTTTGGAAACCTTGACCAGCTTGCACAGTGCGGCGGTGGTCCATTTCGCTCTCGACAATTTGGACATAGGAGCCGTCATCAGCAAGCAGGGGGTATCTGCTACGGCTTCCGAGCTGCGCTGGCTCTATCGGCACAGGACGCAACTGGCAGGCCGCGTGAGGTTCTATCAAAACCAACAACGGGTCGACGCGCCTTGGGAGTCAAACGCGTCTGCTTGGCGTCGCTACACCCCGCGGCGTCCCGGGGTATCAGGGCGGGCGGCACGCTGACCAAACGCCTCGGCCTGTGAGCACATACCCTATGGGAGCGGGCCCCTGCCACATTTGATCTTCAAGAGCGCCGCCTCGACCCGCGTGAGCGGGGCGGGGCGATGCCAGTACCCGGACACACAAAAGCATCCTCCTGCACCACCTTTCTCGCCCCCCCGTCCCTAGGCTTTCAGGACTACTTATTCAGCAATAAGGTCTTGAGATCATGTCTGCTTCCATCCATCGAAACACACCGTCCCTGGTCGCAGTCGACCCACGTGGGTTAATTGTTCGTAACGTCAATTACCACCCCTCAAGCGCGGAGGATGAACCGCAGGTGCGCATTCATCGCCAGGTCTTTGGCAGTACAGGCTTGATGATTGAACAATGGGACCCACGTCTGTTGCAGTTGTCACGCTCACAACCCGACACCGCGCCTAATCAACGCACGGTCTATAGCCTTGGTGGACAAGCGTTGCGCACCCACAGCGTGGATGCCGGCTGGCGACTGACGCTGATGGGGGAAGCCGGGCATTTACTCGAAGAATGGGATGGGCGGGGTGCTCACCAGGCTCATCACTATGATCAATATCTGCGGCCGATCGCCGTCTTCGAGCAGGCGGCCAGTGACGAGCAAGCGTTGTGCGTCGAGCGTCTTGCCTATGCCGTGTCCTCGGATGAGGAGGCTGCGCGCAACCGCTGTGGCCGGGTGGTTCGCCACGATGACGGCGGCGGCTCGTTGTTCCACGAGCGGTATGGGCTGCACGCAGAAGTTGCTCAGCAGACCCGACGCTTTCGGCAGGCGGATGCCGCGCTGGATTGGCCGCAGCCCGCTGCACAACGCGAGGTGCGCCTGGAGCCCGAGAGGTTCCAGACATCCATTGGGTTTAACGCGCTGGGTGAGCGCCTGCATCACACGGACGCCAAGGGCAATCGCTTTGACTATGCCTACGGCATTGATGGCCAACCGGCGAGTATTGTTGTGACGCCCAAGGGCGGCGTGCGTACGCAGGTGCTGGGCCAGCGGGACTACAACGCAGCGGGTCAGGTGCTCAGCGAACGCGCCGGCAACGGCGTGGTGCGTGCCATGCAATACCGTGAGTTTGACGGTCGCTTGCTGCAAATGACTGCCCATCTACCCGCACAACTGGGCGCAGCGTTGCAAGACCTGCGCTACGACTATGACGGCGTTGGCAACATCGTGCGGATCGACGACCTTGCCCAGCCGACGCAATGGTCCAGCAACACCCGAATCAGTTCGGCCAGCCTCTATGAGTACGACTCGTTATCGCAACTGACCAAAGCCACTGGCCGCGAAACCGCCGGTAACACGGGAGGCCCGGCGTTGCCGGCGAATGTGACGTTTGGCTCGACTGACGACAGCGTATGGCGTCGCTACACCCAGCGATTTTACTATGACGCCGCCGGCAATTTGCTCAAGTTGCAACATGTGCCCAGCAGCGGCGCCGGCTTCACGCGGCAGATGAGCGTGGCCGCGGGCAGCAATCATTTTTTGCCGCAGGCTGATGGCAAGACCGCGCCGGGGTTGGGCCAGGGCTTTGACCGCAACGGCAATCTGCAAGCGTTGGCAGGTGATCACAAGATGAGCTGGGATGTGCGCAATCAACTGGTGCGCCTCACGCAGGTGCGACGCGAGGGCGGCAATGACGATGAAGAACGCTACGCCTACGATGCCACGGGCCAGCGCATCCTCAAACGCAGGGTCTCCCAGGCCAGGGGCGTGGTGCATACGGCCCAGGTGCGCTACTTGCCGGGGCTGGAAATTCGGCATGACAGCGCAACGGGTGAGCAACTGAATGTACTCAACCTTGATGCCGGTACGACCACGGTGCGCATCCTGCTTTGGGATCGCCACCCTTCGGGAGGGCGCCAAGAGGCGCAGATCCGTTACGGCTTGTCGGACCACTTGGGCAGCAGCAGCCTGGAGTTGGGCGAGCAGGCGCAACTGCTCAGCCAGGAAAGTTATTACCCTTACGGCGGGACCGCGTGGTGGGCGGCGAAAAGCTCCAGCGAGGCGAGTTACAGGTTCATCCGTTATTCGGGCAAGGAGCGCGATGCCAGTGGGCTGTCTTACTACGGCTTCAGGTATTACGCGCCGTGGTTATGCCGCTGGATCAGCCCGGACCCGACCGGCGATGCCGATGGCTTGAATCTGTACGCCATGGTTGGCGGTAACCCAGTCACCCAGGTCGATGTGCAAGGGCTGGCCGCCACACCGGCTTTGGAGGAGCCGCAGGACAAACAAATACGCAGGCTTTCCGTCAGTCGCAGGCTCGCGAATGTAGGGCGGGTTATGCGCCCCAGGATACAAGCAGCCTCGTCGGCCGCGATTCGCGATGGATTATCCACCTATATCGCCAATGCAATCGCGACGGGCGTCGATCTGGCGATCTTCAGCAACCTGCAGCCCACGGCGCAACGCAACCAGATTTTGCGCATTAGCGTTGCGGTGCTTGATGCCGTGTCCTCGGCACATATGAGCACCGGTATCGTCGGTAACTGGACGCACTATGCGCCACAGATCGGTGCTGTTTTTGCAGGTGCCGCAGGTATGGGTTATGCCATGTATGGCGACTCGATAGGTGATCAAGCCGAGCACAGCTGGGACCCGGTGGCGGTTCAGCGTTTGGGCGGGCATGTTCGCGCGCTCTCCAGGGAACTGGTGCAGCAAGTCTTGCGTGGGCACGGTACTGGCATCTCCTGGGGCAGCACGCCCCTGAGCGGCAGGGTCACGCGTACCGCCGGAACGACGGCGGCCTATGCCCTCGCTACCGTGGCCAATGCTGTTTATGGCGGGCAAGTGCCTGCGCTGATGCAACCCAATGTCTCACCTGCAATAGAAGCCTACGACGGGGCGGTGGGAACGATGATTCGCGGCGGTCACCTGACCGCTGCCCACGACCCCCATGGCCAGACCCTGCAACTGCCGGACCCTGCCGCGACGATACACGGTGGGTTGAGCCGAATGTTCAATCAGGTGTGGACGCATTGGGCCGCGTCCGGTGTCGAGGCATTGGCCGTTGCGCTGACGGGCCTGCCCCAGGCCGCACAAAGCCGGACCACTCGAACGATTGTCATGGCGGCCCGCGGCGTGATTGCATCACTGACCGAATGGCGCGGCTTTTTCGTAACGTTTGCCCGGCGCGGGTATACAACTTTGGCCTCGCGCTGGGGCGCAGCCCGGCGATCCTGAGGAGAAGATGAATGGGCCGGCGCCGCGGCCCATGGTTCTTCAGTCAGTAGTTTGGCTTGCGTTCAGCTCTTCATGGGTGTCGTTTTCGTCCTCATTGACGGTGTACCAGGCCCAATAGGTGGTACGCCGCATGAATCCCCCCGCAGTGAACGTCTGCGTCGGGCGTCCGAGGGGGTCATACAATTGCCGGTCGCTGTGGCCCAGCTCACGCATGGAGTGATCATTGACGTAGGTGTGGCTATTGGCGAAATAGGGGCGATAGGCACGTATGACCAAGCCCTTGTTGTTGTATTCGACACGCTCGCTGACGCGCCAGCGGGGGTCGGCATCCACTTGGCGCAGCTGTTTGCTCAAGGTGCCGGATGCATCCGCCACCTCGTCGACCAGCAGGTTGCCCTTGTCGTCCACTGCATAGGCCTTGCCTGGTTCGGTCTTTTGCTTGGTCTGTAACGAGCGGCCGAAGCCGTCCCAGCAGGTCAGGGTTATGCGAACCTGTTGGTCGGCATCGCCGGGGTAGCGGTCGGCTTGCGACATGAGCCCGTGTACCGGCACGCGGCTGGCCTTATCGATCAACGCCTTGAGTTGTTTTTCGCTGTCGCCGAGGGGCTGGCGACCACCACTCAGACGCGCCCGCGCGCTCATGCGGATATGCCCGCTGGGGAGCAGATAGTTCTTGGTGACCCACTCAGGCTTGACCACGGCCAAGTCGATGCTGCCCATCCAACTGAACGGCGCGTAGCAGTGCGCGCTGGCCATGTCTTGCAACACGCTTTGCGCCTGTTCGATGGCTAATTCGGGCGTCACATTGTTGAGCGTGCGGTAGCTTTCCAGGGCAGCGAAACCCACTCTGATGCCTTGTTCACTGCCGTAAAACGTGCTGGCGAGCAACTGCCCAAAACCGTCATAAAGCGCTTCTTGAACAGTGCCATTGGGGTCGACGACTTTTATCGGCAGCATCACTTGATAGTCGTATTCGGCCGTGGTCACACAACCGTCGGGCATTTTTACGCGCACGGTTTGCAACGTATAGGGGTCATAGTTGAGCGTTGTTTCGCCATGGGCCTCGGTGGCCCGCAGCGCCCTTATCCGATAAAACTGGGTGGCCTTGCCATAGCGGGGAAAATGCCGGCGAATCGACCACAGGCGGTTTTCCTTGAGCGGCGCCTCGCCGTCGAAGAGAAAAAACAGCTCCATGGTGTGATAGCCGCTGTCGGTGAGCTTTTGCACCAGGTCCACCTTGGGTTGGTTGGGCATGGCCGGGATGTCGTTGTAGGCGCTCAGGGCCTGGTCATCCAGCTCGGCGGTTTCCAGGTAGTCAGTCAATGCCTGGGCAGTGGCGACGCCTGGTTCCAGGGTTTTACCCAAGCCACCGGCCTGACGGTAGTGCTGCACCGACAAGCCGCTCAGTGTGCGCCTGGCCCCAGCGGCCAGTGGCCCGTCGTGGGTGTCGATGAACACCTCATAGGTGATACGCGCAGGGTCCAGCCCGCCAGGCGCCGGTGCCTTGCCGAGCACCAGGGCGTTGTCTCGTTGGCGGTAGGGCAAGCCCAGGCACCACTGCTGTGCGTCGTCCAGATGAATAGGCTGCGCCAGCGTTTCGCTCAGGTAATAGAACTGTTGCGCGTTGTCATGGGTGTCGCGCCACCAGCGCTGCTGGTGCTCATCCACCAGCACGGCGGGCGGCGGGCTGTCGGCGGTGCTACGGCGGGCATAATGCAGGGACACGCCATGCACCAGGTAACCATAGGCATCCCAGCGCAGATTGATCTGGTGCTGGCAGAGGGGATCGTCTTTCACGCCTTCATATTGATAGCTGATCGACTCCAGGGCTAATGGCAGCAACCGGGCGTAAGGGGTATGGGCACTGGCCGGCGCGAGTTCGCGGACCAGATACCGCTGGTGGTGAACTGAGTAGGGCACGACGCCTTGCGCCGGCTCCGCCGCCATCAGCTCGACCCGCAGCACCCTGCCACTGAGTGCACGGGCCACCTCGCGTGCCAGCGTCGGTGCGGGGTCGCTGATCAAGTCGTCATGATGCTCCAGCGGCTCTGCCTGAACCGTCCCCCTGTAGCGGCTGACCAGCGTGCGGCCGAGAGCCTTGGCGTGCGGGTCATGAGTGCTCTGGTCGAGGCTGGGCATGTCAAGGGATCGCCCGGTATGAAACCAGGTTTTGCTGAGCAAGGGTGCGCTGGAACCCTGCGTATGGGGGGCGTCCTTGCGGCTGTCGGTGTCGGTTTGCAGCAACAGCCCAAAGCCACGAAACTCACGGTCCACGCGGTCGTAATAAGCCTGGCGATAACTCACGCGCTGGGTCAACTGGTTGCCGGTAATCTCGTCCCGTTGGGCTTGTTGGCTGACCAGCAGCAGCGCAAAGGGTAACTGGCTGATCGCAGGCTGGCCCTTGGCATGCAGCTCGCGTTTTTCGTCCAGCCACTCCTGGGCACTGCTGCGATATTTGATCGAAGCCTGAGCGCCCATGTTGTTGTCGGTGCGTATGAGCAGCCAGGGCTTCTGGCTGTAAAAGTCGTAGCGCCAATGGATGGGGGTCTGGTGGGCGGCGGTCAGGATCAGGCTCGGACAGCCCAGGCCGAGCACGTCGATAATGCTGACCTGGCAGTGGTCGTCGTACTGCACGCCTTCTGGCCACGGCACGTTGATCGCCTTTGTCTCGAAGCCGTTGCCGCCTTTGTTGAGGAAAATACTCAGATGAGTGGTGCTCAAATACAGCAAGTCTGCGGCACCGCCGCCATTGAGGTCGACGAGCAGTACATGCGCCGCGTTGAACGTTTGATAACGCAACGGCAATGTGGCCAATACAAACCCCTGGGCAAAACGGCCGCGACCCAGGTTCGGCCAACATTTCACTTCGTTATGCCGGATACGCACCAGATGCTGTTGGCCTGTGGCGAGTACATCGCTGAACGCCACCAGTTCGTTGGGCGAGGCGGAAATGATCGGCAGGCCATCGTCGGGCGTGTGCGGTACCTCGATGGCGGGGGCGAAGCCGGATGCTCGGCGATTTTCATACAGGCGCACGCTGCGCGGGCCGATCATCGTAAAGTCATGACGACCTGTCCCCATCAAGTCAGCAAGCATGCCCTGGGGGTGGAAGAACTCCGAGGGAAATGCATCGAACGGTGTATAGGCTGACCAGTTGCGCTGTTCGTCCAGGCTGAAAAATCCGTTCATCCCGGGCCCGGCCACCTGCCATTCCAAACGGCCGTCGCCATCCACATCGGCCAGCGCCTGATGGAGGGGGCGAGTGCTGTCGGCGACCGGCACCCGCGTTAATTCCACGGCCGCGCCGTAGCTCACCTGGTCGCGGGTTTGCGGGTTTTGCGGCCGCTGCGGTTCGCGGTAATACCAGCTTTTATCTGCGCGATACAACACACCGGGCAAGCCTTCGCCATACAGATCCACCAGTTGATAACGAGCGCCGTCATGCAGCTTGGGAAATGCACCAAATGCCTGGTAGCGGCTCGGGTCGACGTTGAGTTGGCTCGACTGATAAAGGCACTCCAGCGGCGGGCGGCTCACGCTATTGCCCGCGCTGTCGAAGGCTTGCTCATGCACCCCACTTAACAGGCTGACATGGCTGGATGTGTGGTATTGCAGTAGCAGGCGCTTGGACAGCACGGGGTCGAGGCCCATTTTTTTTTCTTTAGGGAAGTGGTGAAACATCAGAATCTGGCTGCAGCGGCGCAGGGTGCGTAACTCGAAGCCAAAGGCAAAATCCGAGCAGGGATCGGGTCGCACAGGCCATTGCTGAGTTTTCTGATACGTGGGCCGCTGTTCCAGATCAAGGGAGCGTTCGCCATAATCAAAAAGCAATTGGAAGTGCCAGCCTACGTCCGGTTCATCCTCGGTCTGCCACAGATACAGCTGCTCTTGCTCCCTGGCGGTGGAGTTGCCGTAGCAGACACTTTCCAGGTAATGCCGGGCACGACAATCCCTGGGATAGCGCGCGTTGTCGGTTTCTTTTGTGTAGTGATAATAAATGTGCTCGCCGTGGGCATTCAGGCTTTCCTGCAACAACCACTGCGCCACATGGTGCGTCTGGTCCGGGTCGGCAATCCGGGCCAGCGAGGTTTTTCCGTAAAAGTGCTGGCTGCCATCGGCACTCTGTATCAACCAGAAACCCGCCGTGTCGGTTGCCGTTTGCCAGTGTTCGATACGGTCGAAGTGGCTCTGGACCCTGGGGAAATACCGGGTGGCCGTGTAGGCGATGGTCAGTGGCAAACCATTAAAAGAGGACGTGGAACGGCTGACGATCGTCCCTTCAGCGTCGCGCTCGGGTAGCCATATTTGCGCGTCGGGGCCCACCAGTACGTCGTGCTCCGTGTAGGCCGGCACGCCATGGGAGGTACGCCGGCTGACGGCCGGCAGGGCAACCTCCCAACCCAATCCGAAGGGGCCGTTACCGGCGCCGCTTCGGTAGGTCAGCGACATGGCGGGTGCGTAGCCGCGCGCGGGAGAGATCGGCAAGGGAATCTCAAAGCTTGCCGTACCACTGGAGCCGATATCGCCCCAGCCCTTACCCGTGCCTTGAATGGCACCGCCGCCTTTTGGCAGGGCCGGGGTATTGACCTGGAGGTTGAGCGTATCGTCGTTCATGCCTTGCCCCCGCTGACCGTCGGCACCCTAGCGGTGTAACGCAGGTGGATGACGATATCGTTGATCGATTCGAGTACGGCTTTTTGCAGGTTGTGATTGGGGAACTCCAAGGTCCAGTTGGAGATGGCCCCGGTGTATTCGAAAGGCAAGTAGCGATCGTTGCTCTCGAAGTTGAGGGTGAACAGGCCGTTGTCATCCAGTCCGGTGGACAGTGCGATTTGCTGATGGGCACGCATGTCGCGGCGCCGCTCGCCTGTGGGCAATACGATTTCGTTGTGGGTCTGGGTCAGTATCGCCTTAATGTCCTCATAGGGGCCTAGCGTCGCGGGCAACGACACGCTGATGCCTTTTATTCGCCGCAGGATGTGGTTGGGGTAATCCTCTTCAAACAGAACCTCGGACAACATGAAGCACAGCGTGCCGGTATCGACCAGTTGTCGTTTATGCTCGGCCCATTTGTTTTGCGTACTCGATGATTGAGTGCCGGTTGTGCCGGTTGTGGGCGTGGTGACTTTGCAATCGATCATGCGATGACGCAGGGAGATGGTCTTGACGATCTCCAGGTCCCGGACGTTATGGTTCAAATAGGCCGCATTCATCTTCAACAGCGACAGCTTCAGCGCCTCACCCGCCAGGTAACCGCGGTAGTTGTTGTTCCAGGCACCGGGCTGGATAAACGTGCTCGCATAGTCTGCGACTTCGTACTGCCAGCACGCTTGTGCGGTGCAGCACAGGGAAAGGCTCAGGTCATAAACCTGATAGTAGAACTTGCTCAGTTGTGCGTTGAGCCAGTCATACAGCTGTGCCCTGGTAAAACGCTTGGCCAGCAATTGGTAGTTCGACCAGGCCTGGGCCAGGGAGGTCTCGGCCAGGCGTAATTGCAGGCGCGTGGCGTTTTCCTGCTCGGCATAGGCTTGTAACTGGGCGTCGACCTGGGCCAGTTCGAGTCGGGCCTGATCCTGGGCATGCGCCCATTCTTGCTCCCGGCGGTTGAATTGCTGGGAGCGGTCCAGGTCTGCGGCAGTGCCGCGCAACGCCGTCGCGACGCCTTGGGCCAAGGCCTGGGCTGCATAGAACGGGCCTTCCCAGCGCGACCCGCCGGTACTTGTACCGAAGATGTTCGGCGCTATCATCGCGATGCCGGCCCCTGCAGCGGCGGCGGAACCTGCGGTCTCGAATCCGCTACTGATCAGATAGAGTTGGCCTGCATGCGCTTCTGCGGGGCTGATGCCTTCGGTGAGCAGGTGTTCGTAGTGGCGCATCCGCGATTCGATCATGCTCCGACTGGCGCCGAGTGCCTGGCGGTTTTTCTCGTCGAGCAACAATGCCTGGTGTTGCTGGGTTACGACGATATTGGCCAAGTCCCAGGCTTGTTGTTGCTGCAACTCCAGGTATTCAGTCTGTTCCTTGCGCTCAATCAGGCTCAGCATCGTGTTGCCGAATTGAATCACCGCCTCGGTTGCCGTGAGTGCGTGGCCCTGCATGATCTGGAAGCGATAATGGCCGACTTGCGCGTCAATGAACGGCGCCGCGCCGCCTGCGCCGAAGGCACCGCTGTTGCGGCTGGCCAACAGTTTGAGCGGTGAAAGTGGAGTTGCGTACAGCGACAGGCGCAAGGGTTTGCCGGTGATGTCGAGATTGTACCGTAGGTTATGCAGGCGACTTTCGAGCTTGTCCCAGCGCGCTACCAGCTCGGTATTGAAGGGTAGGCACAGATTATCGGTGTCCGTGAGCGAAGCCAGTGCGGCGCCTTCGGTCGCAGGGGTGACATTGATGGGTGGGTTTTCCTGCTCCAGTTTTTCCAGGGCTTTAGAGCGCGTCGTCGTCAAACTTTCGAGGGTGATTTCATCCCACGGTTCAGTGGTGGTGACGCGGGGGCGTGGCCCCAGAAAGTGATTGGCTCGCGTGTACCAGAGTTTGGCTTGGGTCAGGCTGTCGGGGGTGAGCTGCCGATAAGCGGCATCGCCACGATTAAGCAGTATATCGAGATAAAACAGGTAGATTGCTTTGCGAAAATGCACCGGTGAGCGAATCGCCAGTTTGTGTGGGTCGTGGCTGACGCAACCTTCGAGCGGACCTGTACGAACGAGCTCGTTGAACCCCCAGAATGCAGGGCGTTCGCTGGCCTTGTCGGCCAACCGCCTTGGGTCGAAGATGTATTTGAGCCAGGCTTGGGCTTCGACATACTGCTGCTCCTGATTCAGGCGGTGGGCAACCAGCCAGGGCACGTACAGGAACAGCTCCCAGAAGTACTTGCCGTGAGCCCCGTTAAAGTCAATGTCGTCTGCCGCGCCACTTGGCGTGAGTGGAGGTTCTTGCCACGTTTTGGGCGTTAACGAAAACAAATGCTCAAGGCTGACATTGGCCTCCTTGACCAGCTTGCCGGCAAAACAGGTATTCATGCGAATGCGCAGCGGGGTGTCGGCAGGCGGGGTAGAGGTGTTCGTTGGGAAATCAATAAATTCGGCGGTGCCGAGTGTTTCAGATGTCAGCCTTTT
This sequence comes from Pseudomonas sp. FDAARGOS_380, assembly GCF_002591235.1. Taxonomy (NCBI): domain Bacteria; kingdom Pseudomonadati; phylum Pseudomonadota; class Gammaproteobacteria; order Pseudomonadales; family Pseudomonadaceae; genus Pseudomonas; species Pseudomonas sp. FDAARGOS_380. The sequence goes on from NZ_CP023969.1 coordinate 4,031,626, forward strand.
GATCATCGGCGCCAGTTGTTGAGTGAGCAGTGTGCCAGAGGTGGAATCGGCCAACTTCAAGGTGGTCGCTTTCAGGCTATACCCGAGAATTGTGGAGTCGCCTTCTTTGGTAGGCTCAAGCGTCATCACTCCGTGTATCAAGGTGATGCCCGACGTTATTTCCTTCGTGGTCACTGGAATACGCGCCGTGACCCGATGCCCGGTGGGTAATTCGGGAGTTGATCCGGTGAGGCTTTCGTGGACAGCGTCCTGATAGTTGGTGATTTTATGTGAGTTGGCATTGATTTTTTCGGTGAATGGATAGTCTTTAAAGTTGGCTCTCATAATAATGTGCTTGTAGGCACGCAAATCAGAGGTGCTCACGTTGGGCCTTTTGATAGTTAACGTATTTTGTGAGTGCAGTGACGTCTTTTTGTCTGCGTCTGCGTCTGTGTATTTACTGTAGCGATCAATGGCGACCTGGATGGAATTTTCTGTACTTGTATATAAGCTGATGAACGCATTCTTATCGATGTAATGATCTTCTAGCGAGATGGTGTCTGTGTCTTTGTCTTTGGGCTGAGCGACGATGAGTAACCCGCTCGCGGTATGGACAGCGTTGGGGAACTCATCATGCGTGGCCGTGTTTTTAAAATAAAGAGCGTAAAAATCAGTTTTTAACGTGTCAGTTGGGCCGGTAATTTGAGAGCCGCTGGTCAGTTTAAGCTGAGTGGCTGTCGGATCATCCAGAGCGTCGTCTACTATCAGTACGATGCGGATATTTTTAGGCGCTGCTTTTGTTAGTGTGACACTGTACGATTGCCGGAAATTGCCATTGAGGGTGGAAGTAAATACGAGTTCATTGGTGTTTGAATCAAAAGAGACGTCACTGGCGTCAGGGGTTTTTATTTTTTCTCGATTTTTTTCAAAGTTCCAATGGTCGTTGTTTTCGGTAATTGTTTCCTCTATGGGGGAAATCGAGTGTTTGTTTGGGGACATTACCTTGAACTGCAAATTGTCTTGGTTTTTATGAGCAAAGAACGTGAGGTATTGCCGAGCGGTGTCAGGCAGCAATTCGCTGTAGTATCCACTCACGCTTTGATCTTCGCCTTGAACCACAGCCTGCACTTTTTTCTTCTGCGACGGATCGAAGTGTTCCAGGAGCCGGTTTATCTCCTCCTCCACCTGTGAGCCGGGCAGCACGCTGTAGCGCTCGGGGCTGCCGCCATCGGCGATGGTGGTGATATTGAAGGACTGATCGATGTGGACAGCCTGGAAAAATTTGCCAATAAAATTCTCCTGCTGTTTGGGGTCTTTACGGCTGGTGGCCAGGACACTTAAAAATAGGACAGGGGGGCCGTTACTGTCGACGATAGCCACTGTCTGTGTAATGGTTTTCAGGAAGGCAGAGGTCAATGCGTTGACGTCTTCGGTGGCACAGTGCTCCTCAATACACGCTTTGGGTGCGCTCCAACTGCCATCGTGCTTTTTATAAGAAAAATTGAGGCGAAACTTGACGTAGCGGCTGTTGATCCATTCGGCCAGCTGTTTTTTTTCCTCTGAATTTGTTTGCGCCGGTGGGACGGAACTGGTGGGGGCGGGTTTGATGCATTCGGCCCAGATGAAAAATAGCCGGTTATTGAAATACACCGGCCGGATACTTTGCTCGGCGGTGGCGTCAGACACCGACAAGTTGATGTTCTCCCAGTCTGACCAGGCGTCCTGGAAAAGTACCGAACCAGCGCGCTTGGACAGGTCGAGGGAGCGCCAGTAATAGGTGTTTGCCGAGCTCGATTTACCGACGAAGTAATAGATGCCGCTATACAGGTTGCCCACATCGGCGTCGATATAACCGTTGATCGTGCGTATGTTGGCGGTTTCCTCGAACCTGGCCAGGTAATTCTGAACCGCCGTGGTGACGGTATCCGCTTGGATTCGATACTGGCTCAGGTCGTTTTCCAACTGCTCAAAGCTGTCGGTTTTGTCACGCCGTAATGTCGGGTCCAAGTAGTTGGCGGGGTGATAGTGCAACTGCTGGTTGGCGTTCCAGAGTGCGTAGGTGTGTAACTGTTCGCGCCATAATTTGTCTTGTGGTGCGGTCATGCCCTGCTTTTCATAGCCAGGTTCCAGGCCGAGCTGGATGCGCGTGATGTACTGCTGCAGGCTGGAGATGGCACAGGCTACCGGACTGGTCGGTACGGCTTGGCTGACTTGTACGTCGAGCAGCCAGTATTCGTAAAGGTCGTCGGCAAGGGTGATCTTTTCCTTTAAGTCGGTAGGTACCTTGTAGGTCAGGTAGTACGCGAGCATGGCGTCGCGCAGGCTTTCATTGAGCTGTTGATTAAGCGAGTGAGACATGATCAATCCTTGAACAGGTCGAATGTGAGTAGTGTGTGAATGGGTTATGGATACGCACTGGTGATCGCCTCACCGACGCTCTTCCAGTCAGCAAACGCAGAGTCGGCTTTCAGTTCGCTGGCTTTAATCAGCATGTTGGCAGGCAGGCCTGTGTCGATGCTGGCTCGGCGGCAGCGCAGCACCCAGTCCAGGCGGTTCATTGAAGTAATGCGTGGAGGTTTGAGTTGGTTGCTGAACACATCGATTTCACTGGCACTCCAACCTAAAAGTTGAGCGAGATGCTCGTTCGTGTCTTCGCTGGTGTTTTGCGCAGTGCTGTTGGGCAGGGCATTGGCGTGTTCGAAGTAGTTCAGAAGCTGCTCTTCCGTCAGGCCGCAGTGGTGGATGCAGTGTTTGAACTGCTGCATGAGGTAGAGGTTGTACGGGGTCAGTTCAAGCAGCGAGGGCATCTTGTACTTGCGCGCGAGCCAGTGCGGATTGACCAGGAACTGGTGAAGTGCTTGTGAGCTGAGGGGAAGTTGCAGAATATCGGCGGCGTGAGGTAACAGCAGTATCAGATAACTGAGGGTTTGCAGCGGTGCAGCAGCGGGGGCATATAAACGCAGGAAATGCTGGTCATTGTCGTATTTCTGATAGCCGTTGGCATCGCTTGGGGCTTGTGGGACGGCTTGGATGATTGCTTTAAGGCGTAGATATAAAGACCACAACTCATCACGCACCGTGCTCAGCAATGTGTGGAGCTTGGACTTAGCTTGGTTGATCAACTGTGTCGTACGGGCAGGCGCCGTGCTGATTTGAACGGAAGAGAGCACCTGATCGAGCGCTGTCTCGATGTTGTTACTGGGACGCATCTGTTGCAGCGCCGTATAGGCCAAGGCTTCCCAGTCAACGGCGGGTAAACGGTCTTTTTCGTCAATGGGTTGCTGAGGAAGATCAAGCGGTTGCAACGCTTTGGAAAGGGACGCTTGGTCATAGAGGGCGAACTCCTTCAATAGCTGATTGATGACCGGGTCCTGGACCTGGCGATCCAGCAATAGTTGGCATCTGAGCAACGCCAGGCTGCTGCCGTTTTCTTTAAACCAACGGCTGGCCCATTCCAGTTGCATGAGCACATCGAGAAAGTCAGTCATGCCCTTCGGTTTGTTGCGTAACGTTGGGTTGCGCAACTGCATGAGAAGGTTCGCATTCCCGAGCATTTGCACCAGTTGTCGGCATTCCACGACCGATACCCCAAACAGGCGAGCGATTCTTGCTTGCCGATAGATCTCGCTGACTGTCTCGATCGTACGGGTTGCAGGCTTGTTGGGGTTGATCAGTAGTTGAAGCGAATCCTGGGTGTCTTGCAGGCCCAACCCAGCGCAGAGCTGTTGCCGGGTGGTATCGTCGAACCTGGCACTGTCCAGATACAGGGGCGGCAGGGCAGACCCGGTGCGATTAAATACCTGGTCGAACAATGACACGCGGTCGCCTGAGGCATGAACGGGTAATTGATGAAGCCAGGCAGCAAACTCTTCGGCTTGCAATGTGTAGCGTTTGCTCAAATAGCAAAAGACCCCCAGCGCCCGGAGGGTGTTATGGGTGATCAGCAGCGTGTTGTTGCGATTGCCTTCGCAGCGCATGGCGCTGACTATCAGGGTGTCCAATTGCGCGAAAGGCAGGCCGAGCCAGCGCTGTAGACGAATCATGCGTTGCAGCCTGTCAAAGCGCTCAAGGCTGATGTTGGTCAGCTTGGCGTTGTCCAGGCTGATAGCGGGTGTGGTCGTGCCGTTGATGTAGCACGCACCGTAGCTGAGGCTGGTTTTTTGCTTGCAGTTAGGCGATTGGCGTGGTGACTGAGTCTGTAGTGCAAGCAGTGCCTGAAGCTGGTCGGCATCCAGTTGTGTGTGGCTCAGAAAGTCAGTGAGTTTTGCCGGTCCGATCAGATCAGACTTCCAGTTGTAATAGTTGTGATAGAACGCTTTCGCGCCCGTTTCGGCTACCCAGCTACTTTTCAGCAGTGTCTGTTGTTGAGGGCTCAACCCCGATAACTGACATTGGACCTCGTTGTTCTGTTCGCCGACCTGCCCGTAACTGCTGGTTTCTTCCGCCAGCGGCAACTGGCGACTGATGCGATAGTTCAACTCACCCAGCGCCGGCTTGTCGCCCGACAAGCCCTGTTGGCATTGCTGATGGTGGAAGTGATAGGGCAGAGAAAACGGGTACCAGGTTTCACTCAGCACCTTATAGGTATCTTCTTCTTTGGCCTGCGCGATATTTTTGAGCAGGATCTGGTTGACGATCGACAACATGGGAACCTGGCCCGAAACGCTATGTTGGTTGAGTACCAGGTCTTTGAGTTCCGGGCGTCGCTGCGACAGCTTGAGTGCGCGGGTGTCCTTGGTGTTTTCTTCCAGCTGCAGGGCGAATAAATAGAGCGCCCGCAGGTAGGCAATCGGCGAATCGACCGCTGCAATAGACGAACTGGAGCAGAACTGGTCCCACTTTTCCTGGAACAAGGCCTGGTAGATTGCGCTGGTCTTGGGGGGGATACTGCGTTTATTGCGCGGTGAAGAAGCGGGAGGCGAGACTTGCTGTTCGCGAAATAAGGTTTCCAGTTGCGTGGCAGCGTTCTGGGCCTTGAGATACACCGTGTGGGCATCGTCATCGTTGTACTTTTTCAGTTGCTCGGTAAAGGCCTCTTCGGACAAACGTACGATGTCCAATATCGAGTGGATGTTGAGGCGCCGCAGGGCGGTCTTGAAATCGTCCCGACCGGGAGCGGGCGGGCGTGAGTGATCAATCAGTTGAGCGAGCAACGGGCTGTTGTCGGTTTGCATATTCATACGTTCCTTCACGCCCGCCGATGGGGCCGGCGGGCAATGAAAAACGCTATCACGCAGGTTAATGGGGCCAGGTATAGGTATTTACAGGCAGCGTCGGCGCCCGCCGGTTGAGGTGCCCGTACACCGATACCACCTCGCTGCAAGACATGAGTCCTAGGCTTTCTGACCATTGTGCAACTCAGGTCATGTGATCATGTCTACTTCACTTCATCGAAACACACCCTCGCTTGTGGCATTTGACCCCCGTGGGTTGGCGGTCCGTAGTGTCGCTTATCTACGCGCTACCCCTCAGGCTGCTCCGACGGCCCGTATCAGGCGTCAAGTCTATGGGGCCAGCGGCCTGATGCTTGAGCAGTGGGACCCTCGTCTGCATACCCTTAAATCCCGCGAACCATTGACCGAGGCGAATCAGGTGTCGGTGTATAGCCTGTCCGGTACGCTGATCCGCCGCAACGATGTGGATGCAGGCATGCGGCTGATGCTGTCGGCGCCCTCCGGGCAACTGTTGCATGCCTGGGACGGGCGGGGTGCTTATCAGCGCCACGACTACGATGCTTTGCAGCGTCCGGTGGCGGTGTTCGAACAAGCTGGCGACCAAGCGCGCCCCCGATGTGTCGAACGCCTGGTGTATGCCACGCCAACACCCGAGCACCGCGCACTTAACCGCAGCGGCCGTTTGGTACACCATGCCGACCCGGCGGGCACGCAGGTGTACGACCAGTATGGGATCACTGGGCAAGTGCTCGGGCAAACGCGGCGGTTTCGCGAGGCGCCTGGCGATGTTGACTGGCCGCTTGCCCAGGCCGATCAGAACCCGCAGTTGGAAAGCGCGCATTACGCTACACGCTGGGCGTTTGACGTCCTTGGCGGCACCTTGGAACAGGTCGACGCCAAGGGTAATGTTCGGCACTTTGCCTATGGTCTGGACGGACAGGTGAAACATATTCATCTGACCTTGAAAAGTGGCGCGCGCAAGACCGTGATAGAGCGCTACGTCTACAACGCCGCCGGTCAGGTGGAGGAGGCCCTGTTGGGCAATGGCGTGAGCAGCCTGGCCACTTATCGGGCCGAGGATGGCCGTATGCGCCGACTGGTGGCCCATCGCAAAAATGAGCGGGCAGCGCCGTTACAGGATTTGAGCTACGACTATGATCCGGTGGGAAATATTTCAAACCTGCAGGATCAGGCGCAACCGACGAAATGGAGCCACAACACGCAAGTGGAGGCTTCATATCACTACGAATATGACTCGCTGTACCAATTGACCCAGGCGGCGGGCCGGGAAAGTGTCGCCGCCGCCATTGGGCCGGCGCTCCCCTCGCGTATTTCGTTCGGTTCAACCGATACCGGTCTATGGCGCACCTACGCCCAGTACTATGCCTATGACGAGGGGGGCAACCTGACTCGGCTGCGCCACGTGCCCTCCAGTGGTGTCGGCTACACCCGCGACATGCAAGTCGCAACGGGCAGTAATCGCGCGTTGTCGAGCGAGCATCCGGTTGGCGAGTTAGCGCAGGGTTTTGATGCCAATGGCAACCAGAAACAGCTTGGGCGTGGTTTGCCGATGGCGTGGAATGTGCGTAATCAGTTGTCCAGGGTCACGACAATTCAGCGCGAGAAAGAGGACTCGGATGAGGAGGCTTATGTGTATGCAAGCGACGGCCAGCGTGCGCTCAAGCTGACCCGCCAGAAGGTTGCTGGCAGTCTGCAAACGGCTCGTGTGTATTACCTGCCAGGCCTGGAACTGCGCCATCGGCCGTTGCGTAAGCTCAATGTAGTGCGTCTTGAAGTGGCATGTTGCACGGTGGAGGTCTTGCAATGGGAGGTGGGACTCGATAAGGAGGCAGCCGATGAGACCCTGCGCTTTTGCCTGAAGGATCAGCAGTCAAGTCATGGGTTGGAGGTGGGCGAACAGGCTGAGTTACTGAGCCAGGAGAGTTATTTTCCGTATGGGGGGACGGCGTGGTGGGCATCGCGCAACGCGGTGGAGGGCAGCTACAAGACCCGCCGATACTCCGGCAAGGAGCGTGATGGCAGCGGTTTGTATTACTACGGTTTGCGCTACTACGCCCCATGGTTGCAGCGCTGGATAAACCCCGACCCCGCAGGGGGAGGCGCGCAGCTCAATCCTTATCTCATGGCGTTTAACAACCCGGTCACGTTCGTTGATTCAATGGGGTTGCAGCCTGCCGCCATGGAAAATATCAAGTTACAGGACGAAATCGTGATGATCCTGGTGCTGGTCTTGCTGGGCCTGGGGGCGGGAGCGCTGCTGGGCAATGGGGGGGCGGGGGCTGCCGTGGGGGCTCTGGTGGGAGGCTTACTGTTTGGTGCCAGCCGCTTCAGTGCCTATCAAAGCAGGCAACCGCAGGCCATGGCTAGCGCAGCGCAACAAAAGGAAGAAAATTTCGCCAGGGCTGTTTCGGAGACGGCAATCGCTGCGGCGGAGGATGCGGGGCTGAGTCACGAAGAAACGGAGCGGCTGGTGAGTTTTGCCTATGCGCGCCGTCATGGTGAAGAAGGCATTACCCTTATGGTCCATCGGCATCAGGGGACCCTGCGTGGCTACGTGGGGCCTGTGGACCAGTCGGGAGACATGGAACGCGCACTGAGGGCGAATCGTAACCCGATGCCTGAGTTGAAACGCATGGGCTATGGCGCGATAGTGCTGCGAAGCCCAGAGCGTGAGTCCGCTGCCGTGAGCGGTCAGCAGGCGGGGCCAAGCGCGTTCGAGGTTGGGGTGACGACACCGGTGGCTGGTTCAAGTCGCGCACGTGGTGGTCGGCAAGCACAGGCGCAGGTGCCGTGGGTAGCGCCGGCAGCAGCGAGAGCCGCTGCCCCGCAGATGGAGTTCGATACCGCGAGGCTTGTAGATACCCAACTATCGGGCCGCGAGCGTCGCATTATTGCTCTTACCCTCAGCCACTTGCGTGAGGGGCGGTTCGGCGCGGTTCATTGGCATGCTCACAGAGACCAACTATGGTCCGCTGATTTGCATGGCTACGCCTCTTCTCGCGGGCGTGGTGCCTATCGATTGATGTTCAGCCATCTCGGTGGCCCGCGGTACCGCGTGGAGGGGGTACGTAACCCACACCGTTGAGGGCATATCAGCGGCTGCATGCCGATGCGGTGGCGGCGTGGTTTTGCTAGAATGCGCGCCGCGTCGCCTGAGCGACGCCTTTTTGCATCCGGTTCACCCCTTACGAGGGTAGCCACCTGGAGAGAACACCCATGACTCAACCGATTGTCGTGGCGGCACTGTATAAGTTCGTCACCCTTGAAGATTACGTCGCCCTGCGCGAGCCCCTGTTGCAGGCGATGGTCGATAACGGCATCAAAGGCACCTTGCTGATCGCCGAAGAAGGCATCAACGGCACCGTTTCCGGCAGCCGCGAAGGCATTGACGGCCTGATGGCCTGGCTGAAAAAAGACCCGCGCATGGTCGATATCGACCACAAGGAATCCTACTGCGACGACCAGCCGTTCTATCGCACCAAGGTCAAGCTCAAGAAAGAGATCGTGACCCTGGGCGTTGAAGGCGTCGACCCGAACAAAAAGGTCGGTACCTACGTCGACCCGCAGGATTGGAACGCGCTGATCAGCGACCCGGAAGTATTGTTGATCGACACCCGTAACGACTACGAGGTGTCGATTGGCACGTTCGAAGGCGCAATCGACCCGAAAACCACCAGTTTTCGCGAATTTCCCGACTACATCAAAGCCAACTTCGACCCGGCCAAGCACAAGAAGGTCGCCATGTTCTGCACCGGCGGCATTCGCTGTGAGAAGGCGTCGAGCTACATGCTCAGCGAAGGCTTCGATGAGGTCTACCACCTCAAGGGCGGTATCCTGAAGTACCTCGAAGAGGTGCCCCAGGAAGAAACCAAATGGCAGGGCGACTGCTTTGTGTTCGACAATCGCGTGACCGTGCGCCACGACTTGAGCGAAGGCGACTACGATCAATGTCATGCCTGCCGCACACCCGTGAGCGTAGAAGACCGCACCTCTGAGCATTATGTGGCCGGCATCAGTTGCCCCCATTGCTGGGATAAGCTGCCGGAGAAGACCCGTCGCAGTGCGATCGACCGCCAGAAGCAGATCGAACTGGCCAAGGCCCGCAACATGCCGCACCCGATTGGTTACAACTACAAGCAAACCCCTTCCGAGGCCTGAGCCATGTCTGCGCGCCTGCTCTATGTAATGGACCCGATGTGTTCCTGGTGCTGGGGCTTTGCCCCGGTGGCACAAGCGCTGGTAGAGCAGGCCCAGGCGGCCGGCGTGGACGTGCACCTGGTGGTGGGCGGCTTGCGCACCGGCAGCGGCGCGGCGCTGGAGCCGACTACCCGGCGCTACATCCTTGAACACTGGCAGGCCGTCACCGACGCCACCGGCCAGCCGTTCAAGCGAGAAGGCGCGTTGCCCGACGGGTTTGTCTACGACACGGAGCCTGCGTGCCGCGCGATCGTCACCGCACGCAGCCTGGCGCCGGATTGTGCCTGGAAGCTGCTGGGGCTGATCCAGCGCGCGTTCTATGTCGAAGGCCGGGACGTGACCCTGGCCCCTGTGCTGGTGGAACTGGCCGAGCAGGCCGGTATTCCACGCATCGAGTTTGCCGGCGAGTTCGACCGTGCCGATCAGCACGCGGCCACGGCGGCTGATTTTACCTGGGTGCAGGACCTGGGCATTGCCGGGTTCCCGACCCTGCTGGCCGAGCGCAACGGCCAGTTGGCCTTGCTGACCAATGGTTACCAGCCGCTGTCCGAGCTGTCGCCGCTACTGGGTCGATGGCTGGAGCGAGCTGCCTGTGTATGAACAGCCTCCACGCACCGACCGCCTGACCTGGGCGGAAATTCGCCGCCTGGCCCTGCGTCACAAGAAATCTCTATGGGTCGCCAACGGCGTCGCCGTGCTCGCCACCCTGTGCAGCGTGCCTATCCCGCTGTTGTTGCCGTTGCTGGTGGACGAAGTGCTGCTGGGCCATGGCGATGCGGCTCTCAAGGTGATGAACCACGCGCTGCCCCTGGGTTGGCAAAAAGCTGCTGGCTATATCGGCCTGATGCTCATGGTCACCCTGGCCCTGCGCTGCGGCGCGCTGGTGTTCAACGTGGTGCAGGCGCGGCTGTTTGCGCGCTTGGCCAAGGACATCGTGTACCGCATCCGCGTGCGCCTGATCGAACGTCTCAAGCGTATCTCACTGGGTGAGTACGAAAGCCTGGGCAGCGGTACGGTCACCACCCACCTGGTGACCGACCTGGACACCCTGGACAAATTCGTCGGCGAAACCCTCAGCCGCTTCCTGGTGGCGATGCTGACCCTGGTCGGCACCTCGGCGATCCTGGTGTGGATGCATTGGCAACTGGCGTTGTTGATCCTGTTGTTCAACCCGTTGGTGATCTACGCCACGGTGCAGTTGGGCAAGCGCGTCAAGCATCTCAAGAAGCTGGAAAACGACAGTACTTCACGCTTTACCCAGGCGCTGACCGAAACCCTGGATGCCATCCAGGAAGTGCGCGCCGGCAACCGCCAGGGCTTTTTCCTCGGGCGCCTGGGCCAGCGTGCCCAGGAAGTGCGTGACTACGCCATTCATTCCCAGTGGAAAACCGACGCGTCGAGCCGCGCCAGTGGCTTGCTGTTCCAGTTCGGCATCGACATCTTCCGCGCCGCGGCCATGCTCACCGTGCTGTTTTCCGACCTGTCCATCGGCCAGATGCTCGCGGTGTTCAGTTACCTGTGGTTCATGATTGGCCCGGTGGAGCAACTGCTGAACCTGCAATACGCCTATTACGCGGCGGGCGGCGCGCTGTCGCGGATCAACGAGCTGCTGGCGCGTGCCGATGAACCGCAATACCCAGGCGGCGCAGACCCGTTCAGCGGGCGCGAGACGGTCGGCATCGAAGTGCGTGGGCTCGACTTTGGCTACGGCGAAGACCTGGTGCTCAACCAGTTGAACCTGGCCATCGCACCGGGTGAAAAGGTGGCAATTGTCGGCGCCAGCGGCGGCGGCAAAAGCACCCTGGTGCAACTGTTGCTGGGGCTCTATACGCCCCAGGCCGGCAGTATTCGTTTTGGCGCTGCCACCCAGCAGGAGATCGGCCTGGAGACCATCCGCGAGAACGTCGCGGTGGTGCTGCAACACCCGGCGCTGTTCAACGACACCGTGCGCGCCAACCTGACCATGGGCCGTACCCGCACCGATCAAGCCTGCTGGCAGGCGTTGGAAATCGCCCAACTGGATGCTACTGTCAAAGCACTGCCCTTGGGCCTGGACAGCGTGGTCGGGCGCTCGGGCGTGCGTTTTTCCGGGGGGCAGCGCCAACGCCTGGCCATTGCCCGCATGGTGCTTGCCGAGCCTAAAGTGGTGATTCTGGACGAGGCCACGTCTGCATTGGATGCAGCCACCGAGTACAACCTGCACCAGGCACTGGCGCGGTTTCTCAGTGGGCGTACTACACTGATCATCGCCCACCGGCTGTCTGCGGTGAAGCAGGCTGACCGAGTGCTGGTGTTCGATGGCGGGCATATTGCCGAGGACGGCGACCATCAGCAGTTGATTGCCGATGGCGGGTTGTACGCCAAACTGTACGGACACTTGCAACAAGTACGTTGATTTAGCTTAGGCTGTGCTATCGGGAGCGGATTTTCGCGTGCGTATCAAGCTGTGCATGTGCAAGGGACTTCATGAAGCAAAAGCGGACTCTCGGAACGCCACGCCTGTTGGGTATTGTCTGGCCCTTTATCGCCGTCGTGTTGTTCCAGGCATTGTTAGGCTGCGTCAGTCTCTACGTGCTGTCGGCAGTGCGGGGCTATGTGGCGGGCGAAAGCCTGTGGTCCAAGGGCCAGAAAGATGCCATTTACTACCTGACCCTCTACGCCGATAACCGCAACGACGCCACCTACCTCAAATACCAGCAGGCCATTGCCGTGCCCCAGGGCGGGCATGAATTGCGCATTGCCCTGGACCGTCCCAATCCCGACATGGAGGCCGCGCGCCTGGGGATTCTCAAGGGCGGCAACCATCCGGACGACGTTTCCAGCCTGATCTGGCTGTACCTCAACTTCCGTCATTTCAGCTACCTGGAAAAAGCCATTGAGCTGTGGACGGTGGGCGACGGCTACCTGGTGCAGTTGGATGAGCTGGCCCAGGAGATGCACGGCGCCATTACCTCCGGCTACGTCAGCGATGACGATGTCCATAGTTGGAAGGCGCGTATCACGGCCATCAATGAAGGAGTGACTCCCGCCGCCAAGGCGTTCAGCGATGCCCTGGGCGAAGGTTCGCGGATGATCCTGCGCCTGTTGTTGATCACCAACCTGGCGACCGCCCTGGGCCTGATCGTGTTGGCGTTGCTGCGCACCCACAAGTTGCTGGCCCAGCGTCATGCCTTTGCCGATGCGCTGCAAGCGGAGAAGGAGCGGGCGCAGATCACGTTGGAGTCGATTGGCGACGGGGTGATTACCACCGATGTCGACGGGGCCATTGCTTACATGAACCCTGCAGCCGAAGCTTTGACCCACTGGCGCTCGGAGCAGGCCCAGGGCCTACCGCTGGCGGCGCTGTTCAAGCTGTTGGATGAAAACGCCGAGCCCGACGGCTTCACCCTGATTGAACACATCGTCAAGGGCCAGTTCAGCGGCGGCAGCGAGCATTCCAAGCTGATCCAGCGCCTGGACGGCAGCACCGTCTCGGTGACCCTGGTGGGCGCGCCGATCCGCAGCGCCGGCAAGATCAGCGGTGCGGTGCTGGTGCTGCACGACATGACCCAGGAACGCCAGTACATCGCCAACCTTTCCTGGCAGGCCACCCACGACGCCTTGACCGGCCTGGCCAACCGTCGCGAGTTCGAGTTCCGGCTTGAACAGGTGCTGCAACAGGTCGCGCGCCAGCAAAGTGGGCGCCATGCCTTGATGTTCCTCGACCTCGACCAATTCAAGTTGGTCAATGACACCTGTGGCCACGCGGCGGGCGATGAATTGCTGCGCCACATCTGCGCGCTGCTGCAGTCGGACCTGCGCGAGGGCGATACCCTGGCTCGGTTGGGCGGCGACGAGTTTGGCATCCTGCTGGAAAACTGCCCGGCGCCGGTGGCGGAAAAAATCGCCGAGAGCCTGCGCCATACCGTGCAGAGCTTGCACTTCGTGTGGAAGGGCCGGCCCTTCATGACCACTGTCAGCATCGGCCTGGTGCATATCTCGCAAACCCCGACCACCCTGGAAACCTCCCTGCGCGCCGCCGACATGGCGTGCTACATGGCCAAGGAAAAAGGGCGCAACCGCGTGCAGGTCTACCACGTCGATGACTCGGAATTGTCTGTGCGGTTTGGCGAGATGGCCTGGGTACAGCGGCTGCATATTGCCCTTGAGGAAGACCGCTTTTGCCTCTACGCCCAGGAAATTGCGCCGTTGGGCACTACCGACGCCGGCAATGGGCACATTGAAATTCTCTTGCGCCTGCATGACGAAGCGGGGCGGATCATTTTGCCCAACAGTTTTATTCCGGCCGCCGAACGTTACGGCTTGATGACGTCCCTGGACCGTTGGGTAGTGGAAAACGTATTCAAGATTATCGCCCGCTGCATGCATGAGCGTCCGGGCCGACCCATGGCCATGTGTGCGATTAATCTGTCAGGAATAACCATTGGCGACGATGACTTTTTAGGATTTTTACGTCAGAAATTCGATACTTACAACATTCCACCGGAAATGATTTGTTTTGAAATAACTGAAACCAGCGCTATCGCCAATTTGGGCAGCGCGATTCGATTTATTAATGAACTCAAAGCGTTAGGCTGCCATTTTTCCCTCGATGACTTTTGCGCCGGAATGTCCTCATTCGCATATTTGAAACATTTACCTGTAGACTTCCTGAAGATCGATGGAAGTTTCGTAAAGGATATGCTGGACGACCCGATTAACCGCGCCATGGTCGAAGTGATCAACCACATCGGCCACGTCATGGGTAAGCGCACAATTGCCGAGTTTGTTGAAACACCGCAGATCGAACAGGCTTTACTTGAGATAGGTGTGGATTACGCTCAGGGCTACCTGATTGAACGCCCGCAATTGTTTACCTTTGATAGCCTGCAGTGCCGCCCTGAGCGGCCGCAGCCACTGTTATTCAAGGCGCCCGGCACTTTCCGCTGAAACATTTGCTGGTCTGTACAATCACACTTGAAAAGGAGCCCCACAGTGATCGACACCTTCAACAGAACCGGCCCGCTTATGGAAGCCTCGAGTTACCCTGCCTGGGCGCAACAGCTGATCCAGGACTGTAGCGAGAGCAAGCGCCGGGTTGTCGAGCACGAACTGTATCAGCGCATGCGTGACAACGCCCTCAGCGCCAAGACCCTGCGTCACTACCTCATTGGTGGTTGGCCGGTGGTGGAACAGTTTGCCTTGTACATGGCGCAGAACCTGACCAAGACCAAGTTTGCCCGTCATCCTGGGGAGGACATGGCGCGCCGTTGGCTGATGCGCAACATTCGTGTGGAGCTCAACCATGCCGACTACTGGGTCAATTGGGCACGGGCTCACGGCGTCAGCCTTGAAGAGCTGCAAGCGCAGGAGGTGCCGCCCGAGTTGCACGCCCTGAGCCATTGGTGCTGGCACACCAGCTCGGCGGATGCGTTGATCGTCGCGATTGCCGCCACCAACTACGCGATCGAGGGGGCTACGGGGGAGTGGTCCGCCGTGGTCTGCTCTACCGGTGTGTATGCTGCCGCTTTCCCGGAGGAAGATCGCAAGCGGGCGATGAAGTGGCTGAAGATGCACGCCCAGTACGACGATGCCCACCCTTGGGAAGCCCTGGAAATCATCTGCACCCTGGCCGGGACCAACCCGAGCAAGGCCTTGCAGGAAGAGTTGCGCCAGGCGGTGTGCAAGAGCTACGACTACATGCACTTGTTCCTGGAAAGCTGCATGCGTCTAGAGAATGCGGAGAAAGACAAGGCGCCAGCCGTGCGCGAGCGTCCTGTGCGCATCGCCAGCGAGGCGTAGTGGTAACAGTGGCGAGGGAGCAAGCTCCCTCGCCACAACTGACCTTACCCCGCCATAGCCAGGCGGTTACGACCTTCGCGCTTGGCCACATACAACGCATTGTCGGCCCGACGCAGCAGGCTTTCAGCCGATTCTGCCGCCAGCAACGTCGAGCAACCGAGGCTCACGGTCAGTTCGATTCGCGTGCCCTCCACCCAATAATCCTGGGCTTGTGCCGCCTGGCGCAGGCGCTCACCGACCATCCGCGCGGCATCGCGCCCGGTGTTGGACAGCAGGATCAAAAACTCTTCCCCGCCAAACCGGAACACCATGTCCACGTTGCGCAGCTGGCGTTTGATCGCCCCGGCCACGGCGCGCAGGACGTTGTCACCGGCGGCATGCCCATGGGTGTCGTTGATTTTCTTGAAGTGGTCGATGTCCAGCATCAACAACGACAGCGGGTGCAGGTGCCGGCGTGCCATGTCGATTTCTCGCTGCAGCGTCTGGTCCATGGCCACACGGTTGCCGGTTTCGGTCAACGGGTCACGCAGGGCGCTGCGGGTGGCGGCGCGGTAAAGCAGGGCGTTACGCATCGGATAAAGCAAGGTCACCAGCAGCAGTTCAAGCTGGCTCAACTCCTCTTCAAGCAACCGCTGGTTGCGACGAAAGACCAGTTCCCCCAGGTGCTCGCCTTCATGGCTCAGGGTGTAGCTGACGGAGTGATGACCCCGGTGGCCGAACTCCAGGCGCAGGTCGCTGGCGGCGTGACGGTATTGCAAGGCGTCCAGCGGCACCAGGCGCTGAACCTCACGAAAGAACAGGCCCAGGATGCGCTCCGGCTCCAGACTGGTCTGCAACTGCTGGTTCAGTTGCTGGCGAAGTTCGGCGAGGGTGGCGGGGCGGCGTGGGCGTAAGGATGGCTGGCCAAATCCCAGGCGTTGCAATTTGGCACTGTCAAAGTCAATTGCGTTGGTCTGGGTGGGGGTTTTCATAAGCGCGTGGCCTCTAAGCACTGGGCTGTCTTACAGGCGGGATGAGAGTGGCGAGTGCCAAGCGTCTTACTGATCCGTCAGTTCCGTAAAACATCGGAAACAGTTTAAACCGCTTTTCCTTGGGTTATAACCCCGGGGCACTGCCGCACGTCTTGTCATCGCCGAACCTGCTTGAACAGTACTAGAGCGAGATTCATGCCAAGTGTATTTAGTTGGAAAAATTCTTTATAAATCAATTAACTGATTTTTAAGTAAGAAAAGTCCGTTAAAGCATGGCGCCAGTTATTTGGCTGATTTGGGCCAGCGTTGCTGCCGGCCCGGTTAACCTTACTGTTTCGGTGGGGCGAGTTGTTTGTCGCAAATAAACAACGCTTCGGTTATCCGCACACAAAGTACACCACCCCTCATCACTACTAGACCAAGGTGGTACGGTCGATCTGCGCGATGGAAGTGACCCCGGTCAGGGTCATGGCCACGCGCATTTCCTTGGCAAAGATATCCAACAGGTTCTCCACCCCATGCTGGCCCTCGGCGGCCAGCGCGTAGGCGGTAGCGCGCCCCAGCAAACACGCCTTGGCACCCAGGGCGAGCATGCGCACCACGTCGAGCCCGGAGCGAATGCCCGAGTCCACCAGCACGGTCAGGTCATCGCCCACCGCTTCGGCAATCGGCGGCAACGCCTTGGCCGTGGAGAGCACCCCGTCGAGCTGGCGGCCGCCATGGTTGGAGACCACGATGCCGTCGGCACCGAAACTCACCGCGTCCTTGGCATCCTGCGGGTCGAGGATGCCCTTGATGATCATCGGGCCTTTCCAGAACTCGCGGATCCACTCCAGGTCTTTCCAGCTGATCGACGGGTCGAAGTTGTTGGCCAGCCAACCAATGTAGTCTTCCAGGTGGGTGGGTTTGCCCAGGTATTTGGAGATATTGCCCAGGTCGTGAGGGCGGCCCATCAAGCCCACATCGAAGGCCCATTGCGGCTTGGTCACCGCCTGCAACATGCGCCGCTGCGCCGCATAGGGGCCGGACATGCCCGAGTGGGCGTCGCGGTAGCGTGCGCCCGGTGTCGGCATGTCGACGGTGAACACCAGCGTGGTCACCCCGGCGGCCTGCGCCCGTTCCAGAGCATTGCGCATAAAGCCGCGATCCTTGAGCACATACAGCTGGAACCAGATCGACTGCGGGCTCTGCGAAGCCACTTCCTCAATCGAACACACCGACACTGTCGACAGGCAAAAGGGGATATGTTTGTTGGCCGCCGCCTTGGCCGCTTGCACTTCACCGCGGCGCGCGTACATGCCGGTCAGGCCGACCGGGCTGAGGATCACCGGCATCGCCAGTTCGGTGCCGAACAGCTGGGTGGTAAGGCTCAGGTCGTCGACATTGCGCAGGATGCGTTGGCGCAGGCTGATCTCGGCCAGGTCCGAACTGTTGGCGCGCAGCGTGTGCTCGGCGTAGGCGCCGCCGTCGATGTAATCGAACAGAAAGCGCGGCAACTTGCGCTTGGCCGCAGCGCGGTAGTCGGAAGCGGACGAGATGATCATCGACGGTGTCTCCACAGGGCAAAGTGCTACACCCTAAGCAAAGTTATGCCATGATGAAAACAACTTTTATCACTGCTATCCAGTCGCCAAAGGAATACTGATGAACCTGCGAACCTTGCGTGCGTTTGTCGAAGTGGTGCGCCAGGGCGGGTTCTCCCAGGCAGCCGAAGTGGTTGCCCTCACCCAGTCCACCGTCAGCAAAGCGGTCAAGACCCTTGAGGACGAGTTGGGCATGCCACTGCTCAATCGTCTCGGCCACAAGAACGAACTCACCGCCGCCGGCGAAATTGCCTACCGCCGCGCCTTGGTAATGCTCGCCGAACGCACCGACCTGATGGCTGAAATCAACGACCTGCGCGGCCTCAAGCGCGGCGTGCTGCGCATCGGCCTGCCGCCGGTAGGGTGCGGCGTGCTGTTCGCGGCCATGTTTGCCACTTACCGCAGCCGCTACCCGGGCATCGACATCGAACTGACCGAGTACGGCAGTAAAAGGCTGCGCGAATGTCTGGAAGCGGGAGAGGTGGACCTCGCCGCCTTGCTGCTGCCGGTTGATGAAGGTTTTGACTACCAACCGGTGCGCAACGAGCCATTGATCGCCGTGTTGCCCATGGGCCACCCACTGGCCCGGCGCGAGCGCATCGACTTCACCGACCTGGCCGACTCGCCGTTCATCCTGTTCGAAGCCGGCTTTGCCCTCAACGCCAAGATCCTCAGCGCCTGTGAACGCAAAGGCGTGACACCCAAAGTCACCGCCCGCAGTGGCCAAATAGACTTTATCGTCGACCTGGTCACCGCCGGGCTGGGCGTCGCCTTCCTGCCGCGGATGCTGGCGCACAAACACCAACACCCCGGCATCGCCTTGATCCCTCTGGACGAACCCCACACCGATTGGCACATCGCCCTGGCCTGGCGCGCCAGCGCCCACCTGCCACCGGCAGCGCGAGCCTGGTTGGAGCTGGCCAGGGAACCGTCGTATTCAAGCGAGCAGGGGGGCGATTTACGCAAAGTGTCAGAGGATGCTTGACTTCTTCTTTTTAATCAGTAACATACGGCGCATTCCGCGATAGCTCAGTTGGTAGAGCAAATGACTGTTAATCATTGGGTCCCTGGTTCGAGTCCAGGTCGTGGAGCCAGATAGAGAAAAGCCTGCAGAGATGCAGGCTTTTTTTTGCTTGGGATTTGACCCAGCAATCCAAACGCTTACAGGTCATTTCCAAGACCTGCATCCCTAATCTCTCACTGATCCATTCGAATGATCCGTTAAATCAGCTTGGAAGTTTGTTGCTTCATGCTGCTGATGGACGCTTTCGCCTCAAGAATTTGATACCGGTGTTCGCTCAAGATTTCGATTTGATCCTTGTCGACACCGGGGGGAAGAGGCATGTATAGGCAGCTTCGAGGGTGTCGCCTAAGCGGCTGTCCAAGTCGCCGAAGCTCGCAGGTTGCTCTAGGTAGGCAGCCTCATACCAAGCGCACTCTGTGAAGACGACTGGCAGTTTGAACAGCTGGGTTTGCAACGATGTGAGGTTTTCGAGTTTCATGTGTCTCTCCGCAAAAAGCCCAAAACGGCGAGACACGTCGCCCATACGGCGAGTGTTCCCCGCATGGCTGAATAGCTACAAATCAGGACACGGACAAGGCCGGCGTCTTAAAGCTAATAGGCCACCGGTTGGTTACTGATGGCTGAGGGTGTCGCGATGGATCAAGAAGTGACGACTTTCCCGTAAACCTCGTAAAGGCTCTTCAAAATGGGGAAGCCAAAACAGAGAACCAGGAGCCAGAATTGCCAACGAAGCACCGTTATGTTTGATTCTAGTTTTGACACTGAGCTTTGAAATTGACTGGCTTGGCGTTCGACCAGTGTTCGCAAATCCGCGCCTTGCTCCTTAATCAAGGCGGTGAGGTCAGTACGTAATGCAGTGATCGAACCCTGAAGGTGCGACTCGGTACGCTCTAAGTCGGATATTGAAGCGAAATCTTTCACATCGTCCTCCCATGCATCTACAACAGCTTTAGCTTTGTTATTTGGCACACTGATGGATGTCAGCGCGTCATATAAGGCAAGCGATATTTTCATCATGTCTCCTGCGATTGGCAAGTGACGTAGAGACCCCACCTGACGGCAGGCTCCCGTCACAGTGAGGGTTGGTGCATTCGGTCGGCGAGAATGTCGACGACTGTCCGAGCTACCGAATGCTTTGCGAACTACAGCTGATCAACGCGGATAGCGTGGTGACCTTCAAGATCCATGTCACCCAGTCAGGTGCTGTCTACGACAGCGAACCAGTCCAGATAATCGACTTAAACGTTATGGCGATCCAGTCAGACGTTTCTTGGAATCATGTAGGAAACGTGCGGCATCTAGTGAGCGGCGCGTTCTGGACCCGTTTGGGGGGAGCTAATGACAGCCAAATTGATCCGATTTGCCTGTGGCTCCGCCTTAGATTTATGACTGGTGTTCTGTAAGTCTATCGCTGTAATTACTCTTACAAGGCTTTGCGGCATCCCCCCTCGTGAAAATCGGCGTGACAAACACCGAAGTCACCCGCAACGGCGATACAGATAAGGGGGCTGCAGCCCACGCAATGGAGTGCACCTGACTGACAGTCAGGCATGGCCCGGTCATCGCTTCACGGCCTTCACCCGACTCAGGATCTCGCGGCGCCGGTTTCGTCAGCCAATGCAGTCTCCACCCGCCCGCTTCTGCGCAAGTGAGCCACCGGCATGCGGCTGCGCGAGGCCATTTTTTGGCCGGCTTAACGCGCTTAAAACGTGAGGCCGAGCACTACGGCAAGATCAACATCCAAGATGGCACTTACAGGCTCAGGCACTGCTGTTACGGAAACTGCCCGGTGTAATGCCGACTACTTTTTTGAAGGCCCGGGTCATGTGGCTTTGATCGAAGAAGCCGCAAGTGAATGACGCTTCTGCGAGACTGGACCCGGTGCGCAGCAGTTTTTGGACCTGGGCGATTCTTTTCTGGATTTGATAGCTGTGGGGGGAGATGCCAACGCTTTTTTTGAACACCCGGATCAGGTAAAGAGGGTCGAGGTTCACCAGTTGCGCCAGCTCTTCCAGCGACAGATGTTTGTCGAACTCGTCTTCGAGCTTCTTCTTGATCTTTTGCACGGCGTGCTGCTCAGCCGCACTGACTGGTTCGATGGGCGCTCCGCTGCGCTCGAAAAGCTCTGTCACCAGATCCAGAAGGATAGTTTCCCGCTCAAGGCTGGGTGGGGATTTTTCAATGAGTTGATGCTGATGCAAAAAGATGCGGGCGAAGTCGGGGGCCTGGCTCAGAGCTGTTTGAAAAAGATGAATATGATCCTCTGAAAAGCGCCCTTGAAACACTACGCGATTGACCCATTCGGGGTCGATATAGAGCATTCGATACATCCAGCCCTCATCGTGGCCTGGCAAGCCGTCGTGGATCTCCCCAGGGGTAATGGTGACCACACTGCCAGCGACACCCATGTAGTAACTGCCGCGATAAAATAGCTTTTCAACACCGCTACTTATAACGCCGATAGCGTATCTGTCATGTGAATGTCGGCCGAAAGATTGGGTGCTATAACGCGCAGATAGCAACTCGCAGTCGCCTTCGGGTATACGCCAGAATTGAACAAAATCCTTATCTTTTTGAGGGGCTTTTTCACTGCGAATCCCGTCCATCCATTGTCCAGTTTTGTGCAATACGTATGAAAAAAAGGTCGCTAAATTTAGCACCTATTTCATAAAACAAGCTAGGGGATGCGATGTCTACAAAACTGGTAATTGGGGATTTTAATAAGTCGTCATGGTCATTTCGTGCGTGGCTGGTTCTTGTGACAGCCGACGTTTCGTTTGAAACCCTTCAGCTGAAACTGGAACAGAGCGACACCCGCCAGCAAATCCTCGAACACTCGCCTTCTGGCCGAGTCCCGGCGCTGTTACTCAATGGCATAGTGATCAACGACAGCCTGGCCATCAGCGAATACGTTGCCGACGCCTATCCTGGCGCCAACCTCTGGCCCCGAGACCCGCAGGTCAAAGCACTCGCGCGCGCCGCAGCGGCGGAGATGCACTCCGGCTTCACGCACTTGCGCACACAGATGTCGTTCGGCCTGAACACCGGTGATACCCCTGAAACGCTTACCGCCCAGACGCGTGAAGAAGTCATGCGCGTGTTCGATATCTGGAACAACCTGCGCGCGCTGAGCGGTTCGAAGCAGTTCCTCTGCGGCGACTTCGGCATTGTGGATGCCATGTTTGTTCCGGTGGTATTTCGTTTCCGTCGTTATGGTATTGCCATACCGGCACAACTGCAGGGATATGTCGACAACATCCTGGCGTATGCACCGGTACAACAATGGTTGAAGCTGGCGGCACAAGAAGTTTAAAGAACAGCACTACCGATATCGATTAAAGATAACGACAAACAACTTTTGTTGACCGCATGCAGGAAAGACCTCAGGGGCTTTTCTGCTTTGCCGAGTCTGACTTTTGTAATAAATGGGGATAAAGCTGTGAGTGTTCATAACGTTAATACCAGTGATTCAGGGCGTGACGGGCAAGTCTACGATGTCATCGGTATAGGTTTTGGGCCCGCGAACATCGCCTTGGCCATTGCCCTGGAAGAATTAGGCTTTGCGGGAACACGCCTGTTCCTGGAGCGCCAGGGCAGTACGAAATGGCAACCGCAGATGATGCTGTCGGGCAGCGATATCCAGAATCATCCGAGCCGCGATTTGGTGACGCCACGCAACCCGCGCAGCCGCTACACCTTCACCAACTTCCTGTTCGAAAATGATCGGCTTTTCGAGCACCTCAATCTTGGTTTGGAGTTTCCGCTGCGCAGCGAATTCGCCGAGTACGTGCGCTGGGTCGCGGGTTTCTTTGCCAAAGACGTGGTTTACAACCAGGCCGTGACATCGATTCAGGCAGACCCTGTCAGCAACCTGTATTGCGTGACTACGCAAACCGGGAGCAAGTTTTTTGCCCGCTCGCTGGTCGTCGCACCCGGGCGGACACCCGTGATCCCGCAGGCATTCACCGACTGCGCCGCCGACCAGGTTTTCCATTTGACCCAGTACCTCGGGCGGTTGGCGCAACTAGCGCAACAGCGCGAGTTGAAGCGGGTCGCGGTAGTAGGCGGCAGCCAGAGTGCGATCGAGATCATGCTGCACCTGCGCCATAGCTACCCACACCTCGAGATCATCAACATCCAGCGCGGCTACGGTTTCCGCCTCAAGGACACCAGCCAGTTCAGCGAGCATGTGTACTTCCCGTCCTTTGTTGACCAGTACTACAACAGTTCCGCCGAAGCGAAGAAGAACATCAACCGCCACTTGCATTACACCAACTACTCCGCTGCCGACGCCGACGTGATCTCGGAGTTGTATGTAGGCATGTATGAAGACAAGTTGCAGGGTAAAAACAGAACCACCATCAAGAGTTTCAGTGACATCCAGGCTTGCACAGCCACCGGCCACAGCTACTCGCTGACGCTACTCGACACCCAGGCCGGGACCACCGAACAACTGCCTGAGTTGGACGCTGTCGTGCTGGCTACCGGATTCCGCAACCTGGGCACCGGCGCCCAAGACGAACGTTTCCCGTCCATTCTGCGCGACCTGGCCGAAAGCCTGGACTGTGATGCCCAGGGCGTGATTCGCATCGGACGTGATTATCGCCTGTCCGCGCGCGCAGGCTGCAACTTACCGGCGCTTTACCTCAACGGTTTGTGCGAGTCGTCCCACGGCTACGGCGATGCAGGCTCCTTCAGCCTCTTGTCGCTGCGGGCCCGGGAAATTTTCACGTCGTTGAGCGAACAACTGGGGCTGGAAGACGCCGCAGAAAAAATCGCCTGAGTCGCCTTTGATCGCACGCACCTCGACCCCTTATATGAGTAGGCCGTAAATGGAAATTTCAGGAATGGATGAGTTGGGTATATTTGCCGAGGTCGAGTCCCAGGCGCGAAGTTATTGCCGCAGTTTCCCCGTGGTCTTCGACCAGGCTCAGGGCAGCTATCTGTACGACCTCAAGGGGCAGGCCTACATCGACTTTCTAAGTTGCGCCGGCTCGGTCAACTATGGTCACAACCCTAAACCGGTCAAGGCAGCGGTAATCGACTACTTGCAACGTGACGGGATCCAGGCGGCGCTGGACATGCACAGCCGGGCCAAGCAGGAGTTTCTCTTCAACTTGCGCAAGATCATTCTTGAGCCACGGGCGCTGTCTTACAAAATGCAGTTCACCTCGCCCACGGGCACCAGCGTGGTGGAGTCGGCCATCAAACTGGCGCGCAAGGTCACCGGGCGGCAGCACATCGTCGCGTTCACCAATGGCTTTCACGGGATGTCGAACACCTCGCTGGGGCTGACCGGCAACCGCGATAATCGCCAACCTGGCGTCGATCCCTATGTGTTCCGCATGCCCTACGACGGTTACCTAAAAGGTCTGGATTCCGTCGAGTATTTTGAGCGTTTGCTGAACGACAACAGCTCTGGCATGGATCTTCCTGCGGCGGTGATTCTGGAAACCATTCAGGGCGAAGGCGGAATCAACGTAGCGTCTTCCGACTGGCTGGTGCGTTTGCGCAAACTGACGGCTGAGCACGACATCCTGCTGATCATCGATGATATCCAGGCCGGTTGCGGCCGCACCGGGACCTTCTTCAGTTTCGAGCCGTCCGGTATCACCCCGGACATGGTCTGCCTGTCGAAATCCCTCAGTGGTTACGGACTGCCGTTCGCCCTGCTGCTGCATCGTCCAGAGCTGGATCAATGGTCGCCCGGCGAAGACAACGGCACCTTCCGTGGCAACACCCTGGCCTTCGTCGCCGCGACCAAAACCTTGCAGGAATTCTGGAGCGATGACCGTCTGGTCAAGCACATCCAGGCCAATGAAACACTCCTGAAGTCCTGGTTCGCCAAGGTCACCGAGCGCTTCGCTGTGCATATCAAGCAGGTGCGTGGGCGCGGGCTGTTTTATGGCATCGAGTTCTACGATGCGTCATTGACCGCCGCGGTCACGCGCGCGTGCTTTACGCGCCGATTGATCATCGAGCGCTGCGGCCCGCAAGATCAGGTGCTCAAGTTGATGCCGGCCCTGACCATCGACGCAGAAACCCTGCAGACCGGACTGGCGAGTATTTTTGAGGCCATGCAGCAGGTACTGGAATACCCCTCGTCCAGCGAATCGGACACGGATACAGATACGTTGCGCTTTACCAATGAGGTCTCCCATGTCGACTAATAACAACCGGGCAATCATCGAGTTGACCATCGGCGGGCTGATGCTCAGCCTGTCAGCACTGGCGGTGGCTTTCGCCCATATCGGCGCCGGTGGTGCCGGATTCTATCGGATGCTGATCGCCTCGATCCTGTTCTTCCTGCTCCTCAAGGTGCGCAAGACGCCGGTGCGACTCAAAAGCGCCAAGGCCCAGCTCTACACTGCACTGGCCGGAGTATTTCTGGCGATCGACTTGGTGCTGTGGCATCAGAGCATCTACATCGTTGGTCCGGGCATCGGATCGATCCTGACCAACTGCCAGGTGTTCTTCATGACCTTGCTGGGGCTGTACCTGTTGAAGGAAAAGCCCTCGATCTACTTCCTGATTTCCATTTCGCTGGCCTTCGTCGGGCTGTACCTGTTGCTGTTGCCGGAAATGACCAGCGGAGTCGGGATCAAAGGCGTGGTGTATGGGGTGCTGTCGGGGCTGGCGTATGCCATTTGCGTGTACTTCCTGAAGCTCAATACTCAGCTGCCTGATGGTGGCGGTGACAAGATTGCGCAGATGCTCAACTTGAGTCTGTGGGCAGCCCTGGTATTGCTGGTATACGCGCTGGCGACCGGGGAAAGCCTGGCCATTGTGGACGGACAAACCTTGGTGATGCTGGTGATTTACGGGGTACTGGTGCAATTCGTCGGTTGGCTGCTGGTCAATCGTTCGATCGGTGCCCTCAGCCTGGGGCTGGCCGGACTGATCCTGCTGCTCGAACCGGTGATCACTTACTTCATCGACGTCGCTTTTCTCGGCAAGGCAAGCTCCTCGCTACAGATCGCCGGCGCGCTACTGACTATCTTCGCGGTGTACATCGGCTCAATCAAGCCGCCGGAAAAGGCTCAGAACTTACCTGAGGCTATCTGACGGATGAGGGGGGGCACGGCATCTGTGAACCTGGTTGCGTGCCGCCAATCGGTAAGCTACGTGCAGGCCTACAAGGTTTGCGCGTAGTCGTTTATATCCGTTGCAGCCAACTTCTCGGACCGGGCAGATCGTGCCAGCTCACAAATAAGGACGAGAAAAAGCTGCTGAATCTGCGGCTAATCGTTCTTTCGGGATCTTCGCTTCCTCGCGCATCTCAACGACTAGTGTTTCCGGGATCATTTGAGCCGTGTACTGGGCGTGTTTGGTTAGATCGATGTAACGCTATGCGCAGTGATAGCGCCTGAGGCGCGTGATGGTGCTTGTTATTGCTGACACCGGACGGTAAAGACGGGATTTCAGATGCCGAACAAATGCCGCGGAAAACCATCTTCAGAAGGAAGCCCGAGGGACCCGAACGGGCACCCAGGAAGGTTAGGTTTGGAATCTATGACATACGCAACATGTCGGATCCAGTCTGAGCTTGGTCCGATACGTTGTACCAGGAACCAGATGATAGCGATCTGTCCGTAAAGACGGGTGAGTGCACTGTGATCCAACTTCAACGTTTGGAAGTAAGGCTCTGCAGGAAGATCAGGAAGCGCATTCGCTGATACCTGATTCCAAATACGACTGTGATGTGCGCAGCGATTTCTAAGAGTGTTAATTTCTTGCAGCCAAAGCTTGAGTGTCCTGGTGTTCGAGACGCCCAGGCGCTGTGCGATACGGTTTTGGTGGTTGCCCTTGAGTATCTCGTAGTACTTGGAGAGCGTACCGAAGTCCCAGGCCTCAATGGCTACCCAGAAAGGAATCGCCTTGCGATTTCGTTTGTGCCACTCAATGCAGTCCTCTTGGCTGCGGGCAACTAGACCGTTTTGTCTTTCAAGCCACTCTAGCCAAGTGTTGCGTTGCCTTTTGCTTCTATCCGTCCAGTTTTGGGTCTGCTTTGGGACGATGAAACTGGGATCCGTATAGGCCAACGCCCCGTAATACCCGACTTCATGGGCAGTGACAGTTCGAACGTGGATCTCGATTCGCTCGATGGCATCAAGCATTAATTGGCGCAACTTTTTGTCGAAAAGGTAAAGGCTAAACGCGTCGTCGAATGTGGTATCGGGAAGGAAGGAGTTTTGTCGAAGGGGCTTTTGGGTCACATCGCAGAGCACAACATTCTGCAAGTGGTCTCGTACAAAATCCCGCGCCGGGAACCAGTAACCACTCAGACGGTAGTAGCCTACCTGAGCAAGTTTGCGTTCCGAACGGGCTGGGTTGGCAATGCCCATACCGCGTTCAATCAGTAACGCAACGAGGTCTGGGTAAGTCCGAAAGGGCTTCGGTGGCGAGAGCTGTTGCAACTGCCATGTTCCATAAACAAGAAGGCCCGAACATAGAGCTGGACGAGCCAGCCCCAGAGGATCGGGCGCTATTGGGTCCAATTTTCGGCTATCAGCGTCTCAGTGTCAATCGACTGGCAGCGTGCGTGAGTAGGCTGAGTGTATAGGACTATCAGCGCCTGAGAGCTTTGGAGAATTTATGAATTTGTCACTTTTGATTAATCTTGAGTGGGCTGGAGAAGGGCGGAGGGCATGATCCGCATGCTTATTTGAAGGCCGTGCTCACGCGCCTGCCGTCGCAGCGGGCGAGTGAGATTGAAGCGGCCCGGTCCTACGCGATTTTGATTACGACCTTGCCAAAGGCGCCTCTGGCCAAATGTTCGTACGCTTCGCGTGCTTGATCGAACGGATACACGTGGTCGATGACCGGGCGAATCTTGTGCTCATTCATGAATTCGTTCATTCGGTCAAATGACGAGCGTGGAGCAACGGCTATGCCGCGGATCGTTGTTTGCCGGAAAATCATAGGCATCAGGTTCAAGGCAGAGGTCTGGCCTGTCAGAAAGCCGATCTGTGCGATACGTCCACCTGCCTTTGTTGCAGCAATCGATTGATTGATGCCGTCACGGCCTGCCACATCCAGCAGGAGATCCACTCCCTTGCCGTCAGTGAGTTTCAAAACTTCCTCTGCCCACTCAGGGGTAGTGCGATAATTCACACCCGCAACCGCGCCCAGTTTTTTTACAGCTTCAAGATTGTCATCACGGCTGGAGGTGACGATAACCTTGGCTCCCAAAGCCGTAGCAATTTGTGCTGCAAACACAGAAACACCTCCAGATCCCTGAACCAAGACGGTTTGGCCGGCCTCGATCTGGCCATAATCGACGAGCGCATACCACGCCGTCAGAGCCGCAATGGGAAGGGTCGCTGCTTCCTCATCTGACATGTTGTCGGGGGCACGTACTGCGCTGTCTTCATGGATGATCATGTATTGCGCCAGACCACCAGGCAATGGCGAGCCGAAGCAGTAGTTGGGTTCATCTGGCCCAGGCATGCCGTCCAACCAACGTGAGTAGAGGTGTGAGTTGACCCGATCTCCGATAGCAAAGCGGCTGACACCTTCACCTACTGCCACGACAGTCCCCGCCGCATCGCTGATGGGGATCAGCGGCTTGGGCACCATGTGCGGTTCATAGATGCCGTCAACGATGGCCTTGTCCCGGAAATTGAGTGATACGGCGCCTACTTTTACCAGCAGCTAACCCGCTTGGGGCGCGGGGGGTTCCGTTTCGCCCTGCACCAGATTATCCAAGCCGAAATCTTTCAGAAGCCACGCTTTCATTTTCTGTCTCCAACAATTTTGAATGTGCAGGGGAGGAACGCTCCTCCTTTACGCTGAGGACATTGTTGAGGTTTCGCGGCTCTAGATAAATGTGCAGAAACCAACAGGATTGTTATCCTGATCAGCAACAATCATCCCGTTAACACGCTTCACGAGAAGAGACTTATGGAGCTTCTACAGTCGATGCAAGTATTCGCCAAGCTAGCGGAGCTGGGGAGCTTCACCAAAGTCGCTGAGGCAATGCAGGCCGGGCGCCCTCACGTCACACGCACCATTCAGGATTTGGAAGCCTCGCTGGGTGTTCGTCTGTTCCAGCGCACTACGCGTAAAGTAAAACTGACTGCTGAGGGCGAGCGGTTTTACGAACGCGTCAAAGAGATTTTGGCAACCATCGCAGAAACCACTTCCATGTTCGACCGTAGTGGGTCGACGTTGCGTGGGCGGCTTCGAATTGACATCCCCACTGCATTTTCCCAGCACAGTTTCATGGAAAGCCTCAGGAGATTTACCGAGGCATTTCCCGACATCGAGCTTGCGCTAGGCGTGACCGACCGTACGGTAGAACTCGTAGCCGAGGGCATCGACTGTGTATTGCGCATTGGTGACCTCCCGGATTCAAGCATGGTGGCTAGAGAAATTGGCACCGCCACCATGGTGACCTGTGCGTCTGCAGGTTATCTCCAAGCCTGCGGTGCACCCATAACCCTACAAGATCTAGTAGACCACCAATGTGTCAGCTTCCTTTCCGGTCAAAATAACAGACCGCTGCCTTGGCACTTCTCGGTAGACGGCGAAGATCGTCCACATACGCCTCGGGGTGGAATCACCGTGAATGAGTCGAATGCCTACGTTCAATGCGGTGTTGCAGGCTTCGGCATTGTTCAAGCGCCTGGAATTGCCGTTGAGACATTCCTCGCAAGCGGAGAACTGGTTGAGGTGCTCAAGGCATTTCGTCCAAAGCCTCGTCTGGTTTCCGTGCTTTATCCAAGCAGAACGCATCTTGCGCCTCAGGTCGAGGCATTTGTGGATTGGCTGAGGGAGCATTTTCCGGTGCTACACCCCAACTGGTTCACCGCGCACTAACCTTGGCTCATAGGCTGACTCCGCACCAAGACGGACTAGTGCAAGATGTGTTCGGTAGACGCTTAAGGTGGGGGAGCCGGACGGTTACCCTTCAAATCGAACAAGGATTGACCAGGTTTACGATGGAGGTCATCGTCATCCCCGCTCTCCCTCGCCCCGTGTCCCTTACATAATCCTTTTCAGTGCCCACCAAGGTTCGCTTTCCTGGTTGGAGCAGGGTTTCCACAATGAGCTTTTTCTTCGCGATATCCGGTTTAAAACTCGGCTCTACTGGCCAAATCTGCACGGCGTAGTCTTGGGTGAACAAAAACAGATTTGGAGCGGTATCTACCGGCGTTTGTAAGTGCGCGCACATGACGTCGCTGGCTTGTACTTCAACCATTGTTTTGTAGTGGGGCTTGTCGTAACTGGCCAATATCAATTTCGTGCGAGTCTGAACCCCCAGCGCTTCCTGAGGGTGGCAAGGCGTCACTTCTCCATAGGCGTAGGCGCACCAATTCACCTGGGTCATTGTGACGATTTCCTCAGGTTTTAAAGACAGATCTTTCTGGATGTTCAACCGGTCTTGCGGTTTTTCGTAGGGGATTGTCGTGCAGCCAGTGAGCAATGCGAGTGCGAGCAGAGTGATGAACTTGAAGTACATGGCTTTCATTTCCTATGAATTACATCGACCTGATAGAAACAATTTCCACAAAACGGAATTTTTTCCTGGCCGCCTTGGTAGCGTCTGGCTCAGCCAGGATACCGGGGAGAGACTCTTGCTCGGAAGGCGCGCTGCAGAGATGCAGGCTTTTTTTGCCTTGGATTTGGCCTGCATGGCGCGATTCGCAAGAAGCAAACTCTAGCCCTTCGATTCAGACAGGTTTGCTTTTTGATTTGGCAGGCAGTGGATTAACAAGCATTCGATTCAATTCTCCAGCGAGCGCTATCAACTGCTGTTCCAACGCTTCGACCTCTGAGACGCTGATGCCATTGTTGAGGACTTGCAAGGTTTTGGCTTGCTTCTTCGAGGCTGGCGCTAGGTTATAGGTGTCCTGGGAAACCAATGCCTGTCGCAGTAGATTGTTGATCACGGTCTGATAGCCGGTGCCTGCACTCTGGGCACGTTCACGGGCGGCTTCGATCACAGCATCGTCCAGCATGATCGTGATACGGGTTTTGCCTTTGTTGCTGGCGATGGCGCCGCGCTTGGCGTTACTGAAGTCGTATTCGTCTTTCATGGCTCAAACCTCCAGATACTCCGTTTGCGTCGGTGCCCATGATCACCCAGCGTTCTTCTCCGTGATCGTGATCTTGCATGGCCAGGGCTGCCTCGTCGTAAAACACCGGTTCGGCATCAGCAAGGCTTACGCCTTTATGCTTGCGCTGATTAGCGATGTTTTTGGCGTTATCGAATTGAACCATGAAAGTTTTCATTATGCATATTTTATATGTATAAAAAAGCGATGAATGGACGATCAGGCAGGATGATCGGCTGTGACGATCTATATCGTGCACACGCCATTTTCCCTCCGATCAGTTGGAGCTTGATCTTGCAGAGATTGCCTGCGGATTTCCGTGCGCAACGGGCGTCTGTTTACGTAGCCATGTTCTGTTTTCTTTGTCGGAAGGCGTGTATAGACATGACCGAATGTCATATCGAAGCGTTTGCGTGGTAGGCGGGCAGGGTTTGAGCCCAGGTCGTGGAGCCTCAGTTAGCCGCGTTCTCACGAGTATCAAGCTCCCGACGCGGCAACCGCCCATTAAGCACGACGTACGCCGCCAACCCAATCAGCAGCCCCCAAAACGCCCCGCCAATCCCGAGCAACGTGATGTTGGCGGCCGCAATAGGCTCGTAGGAGCGAGCTTGCTCGCGAAAAACTCATAGGCGCCGCGTTCATTCAGGGAGCACGCGTTATCGTTGACGTTTTTCGCGAGCAAGCTCGCTCCTACAGAGGTCACTGAACGGATCTAGAGCCTGCTCGGGGTTTGAATTGCAGGCAGGAGGTAGTCGAACCATTGCGCCAGGTTCGAGCCTGATAGCCGCTGCGCCTCATCGACCTCCATCGATTCATCCTCACCGGCGGTGTAGCACTGGTCACCGCTGCGCCTGTCATCGGGATAGACCATAAAACCACCGCGGCCGTCAGGGCAGTCGGGCAGATACACCGAGGACAGGTCGCGTTGCTCATCGAGGTGCGCATTCAAGCGCGCGATATAGATACCCATCGAAACCGCCACACCAATAACCAGCACCACGCAGGCGACCAACTGGCCGGTATAGCTGGCGCCAATCTCATCACGACGCACGGGCGACATCACACGACCCTGTCTGCTCAACGTTCTGGCCAACCAGAAACCAGCCATTGCCTCCCATGCGTACCAACTGCGTTTGCTGTGGAAGGATGCCCACCATCAGCGCGAGGAAAATCACGGCTAACAGCACCCCTTTGATCATCGAATACAGGTTCATGACGGTGACGAGCTCTGGATAAGAAGAGCCTTAGCCTAAGCAGCACGGGGTTAACGTCAGGTAAACATCAGGGGAAAGCGCCCGACTTCCGCTATCCTTCACACCGCTGCGCACTGCCTGCCCGAGGGGTTTTTTCCGTGCATATTCATCTGCTGCTGGTCGAGGACAACCTGGACCTGGCCACCACCGTCATCGAGTACCTGGAGATCAGCGGCATCGTCTGCGACCATGCCAGCAATGGCCAGGCCGGGCTCAACCTGGCGCTCAACCAGCATTACGACGTCATTCTGCTAGACATCATGCTGCCTCGACTGGACGGCCAGCAGGTGTGCGCAGGGTTGCGCCAGCAAGGCATCCAGACCCCCATCCTGATGCTGACCTCGCTGGATGCGTTGCCCGACAAGCTCGCCAGTTTTGCCGCGGGCGCCGACGACTACTTAGTCAAACCGTTCGAACTCGCCGAACTGGTGGCGCGGATTCGCGCCTTGAGCCTGCGGCGCAGCGGCCAGACCAGCCGCCTGCAAGTGGACGACCTGGTCATGGAGCTGACCACCCGCAAAGTCAGCCGGGCAGGGCAGGAGCTGCATCTGTCACCCATCTGCTGGGCCTTGCTGGAGCACCTGATGCGTGCCAGTCCCGAGCCTGTTCCCAGGGAGCGGTTGGAAAGCAAAATCTGGGGCGATGAGCCGCCCGACAGCAATACCCTCAAAGTGCACATGCACCGGCTGCGCAAGGCGGTAGACAAACCGTTTGGCCGGCCATTGATCCATACCCTGGCGGGTGTCGGCATTCAGGTAAAACCCCATGCGTAACGGCCTGAGCTTGAAGTGGGTGATCAGTGGCAGTTTCCTGTGTTTGATTGCGGTGGTGCTGGTGATCTACAGCAAGCTGCTGCCTGAATTCACGGTGCGCGGCCTGTTCTACACCGCCAGCGCGATGATGGAGGAGGAAGCCCAGTATTTTCTCCGGCACTACAAACAGGACCCGACCACGCCGACGCCGCACAATTACTTCTATACCAGCGTCATCGGCAAGGAGGCGTTGCCGCAGGACGTGCGCGAGTTGCTCACGACATCGCCGAGCCTGTCCTTCGGCGCGGTGAATATCTTCGGCGATCTCTATTCCGATGACGACGACGAGCCGTTCCAGATCATCCTCGAACAGCCCCTGGGTGACGGCAAAACCCTCTACATGTACGACATCGACCACGATAAGGAAGCAGGCGGGGAGGTGGAGACGCCGTTGTCTGACGCCTATTTCGATCAGGTCATAGAGAGTGTCAAGTTCATCAGCCTGGCGGTATTCGTGCCGGCGCTGATCATCATTGCCTTGCTGGTCTGGTGGCTGGTTCGGCCGCTGGGGCGCCTGGTGCAATGGTCCGGCACACTCAAAGACCCTGAGGCACTGACTGGCTCACGGCCGGGTTTCAGCTTCAAGGAGTTCAATATGCTGGCCGATGCCCTGGCCAAAAGTGTTGAGCAGGTGCAGGCCGCCAGCGAACGAGAAGGCCGCTTGTTGCGTTACACCAGCCATGAACTGCGCACGCCCCTGGCGGTGCTCAAGGCCACCATCGAATTGTTGGCCCTGCAATCGGGCGGTGCGCTGCCGCCCTCATTGCAGCGCATAGAACGCTCGGTGCTGAACATGCAACTGATCGCTGAGACATTGCTGTGGATGAGCCGCGAACGTCCCGAGCCGCTGCCAGAAGAAGACGTTGACCTGAGCGAACTGGTGGGCGAGCTGATTGAAAAACACCGCTACCTGATCGGTAACCGGGATATTGAGCTGAGCATCGACATCCACGACGGCCCTTGCCGCTTGCCTCCTACCGCATGCCGCATCGTGATCGGCAACTTCCTGCGCAATGCGCTGCAATACGCGGAAGAAGGCACCGTGGAAATCCGCTTCAAATACCCGCGGCTGATGATTGCCAATCACATCAGGGAGACGGGGCCACAGCAGGAGTCCGATGATTTTGGCTATGGGCTGGGGTTGCAGTTGATGCGCGAGTTATGCGCAAAGCTGGGCTGGCAGATTGAGGTGATTCGTGAGCAGCAGCGGTTTACGGTCATGCTTGATGTGGTGAAGCTGCGGGCTGTGGAGTCGGTAGGGTAAAGGCAGGCTGCGCATTTCACCGGGTGAGTGAGCTGGCCTGCCTGCGCGGTGGCGGGGCACTGAACGAGCGAGTACCTAAGCGAGTTTCACATTCATGGTGATGTGGGCGGTGAATACCTTGATGCCGTCCGCATCGAACACCTCTACCGGGACGATCTTGTCCCCCGCGGTTTGCCAGTCGATCGCGCTGCCATCGGCCACGGCGCGGATATCGGTTTTCGCCTTGGCCAGGTATTCCACAGTCATGCCCTTGGGTATCCAGCGTGCGCCTGCGGGGATCGACGCGTCGGTCATCATGCCACCGGCCAGTTCGGCGGCGTTGCACAGCGCGATGGCGTGCACGGAGGCCAGGTGATTGGTGATTTCCTTGCGAAACGGCACAGTGACCACCGCATGGTTGGGCTTGAGTTCAGCGATCTGGGGCGTGATGGTGCTGAAGTAGGGGGCCATCTGGCAGGCCAGGTTGCTGAATGCGGCGGGGCCTACGCTATTGAACATGCTCAGGGCTTGGCTCATCGAAGTATCCTCAGGGGTCAGTTGCAGAATAATATTCTGTAGCGGAACAATATTCTGTAAATTCGATGCCTGTCAACCTGAGCTTTCTCTGCCGGGCGCTCAGCCTATAAACTGTTTTGATTTGGCCCTCTTCCATGCACTCCACCGATCTTATCGAGCGCACCTTCCCCGGCAGGCGCAGCGACCTCAAGCGCATCATCCTGCGCCAAGCGCTGGCGTGTTTTAACGAGGTGGGCATCGAGGCGACCTCTATCGAAACCATTCGCGCGCGCTGCGACACCAGCGTGGGCGCTATCTATCACCACTTCGGCAATAAAGAGGGCCTGGTCGCTGCGCTGTTTTTTGCGGCGCTGGAGGACCAGGCCAGCCTGCGTGACCACTATCTGCAAGCGGCGGATACCGCCCACGCTGGCGTCGTCGGCCTGGTGTACAGCTATGTTGAATGGGTGACTGAACAGCCGGATTGGGCGCGGTTTGTGTTCCAAAGCCGCTTTGCCGTGTCCAGCGGCCCGTTCAAGGACGAGCTGCTTGCACGCAACAAACAGCGCAACCAGCAGTTGAAGGAATGGATGAGCGGGGAAGGGCGCAAGGAGCATTTCAGCCACTTGCCGGCAGAACTGATTCCCTCGTTGATTATCGGCGCGGCGGAAAGTTACTCGCGTGCGTGGTTGTCGGCGAAGGTCAAAAAGAGTCCATTTGAATACCGCGAACTGCTGGCTGAAGCGGCGTGGAAGTCGATCAGCCTGGGTTAGTCAGGCCTGCTCATCTCCTGTGGGAGCTGTCGAGCTTTAGCGAGGCTGCGAAAGCGGTGGTTCAGGCGATGAAAGTGTTGCCTGTGCCGCCGCCATCGCAGCCTCGCTGGGGCTCGACAGCTCCCACATTTGCGCGGTGGTGTTGTCGGGAGTTGTGCTCGTCGCGATGGCCCTGCAAACCGATATTCCACATGCACCGCCGATCCCCTGTGGGAGCTGTCGAGCTTTAGCGAGGCTGCGAAAACGGTGGTTCAGGCGCTGAAGAGGTTGCCTGTGCCGCCGCCTTTGCAGCCTCGCTGGGGCTCGACAGCTCCTACATTTTGAGCGGTGTTGTTGTTGAGCATTGTGCTTGGCGCGATGGCCCTGCAAACCGATATTCCACATGCACCGCCGATCCCCTGTGGGAGCTGTCGAGCTTTAGCGAGGCTGCGAAAGCGGTGGGTCAAACAATGAGCCTTTGGGCAATGCCCACACCTGATCAAATTCCGTCTGAGGCTATACTTGCCTCCTTCCAACCAATCGAGATCCCCATGAGCACCTCTCTTTCCCTGTCGCCCGTGCGCAAGCCCGTCGCGCCACTGATCGCCTTTATCATCCTGGTGGCGGGCGCTCTGTTCCTGCAAAACACGGTGGGCGCGCGCCAGGTGTTGTTGCTGGTGGTCGGCGCCGCGCTCGGCCTGACCTTGTATCACGCTGCCTTCGGTTTTACTTCAGCCTGGCGTGTGTTTATCAATGATCGGCGTGGCGCCGGCTTGCGTGCGCAAATGGTGATGCTGGCGGTGGCGGTGGTGCTGTTTTTCCCGGCGCTGGGCGCAGGCACTTTGTTTGGCCAGCCGGTGACCGGGCTGGTGGCGCCGGCCGGTGTGTCGGTGGTGTTCGGGGCGTTTATTTTCGGGATCGGCATGCAGCTGGGCGGCGGGTGTGCGTCGGGCACCTTGTTCACCGTCGGCGGCGGTAATGCGCGGATGTTGGTGACGCTGCTGTTCTTTATCTGTGGCTCATTGATCGCCACCCACCACGTCGACTGGTGGTTTGCACTGCCGTCGTTTCCGGCGGTTTCCATCGTCAAAACTTTTGGTGTGCTGCCGGCGCTGGTGCTGAGCCTGGCGGTGTTCGCGCTGATCGCGGTGGTGACTGTGCGCCTGGAAAAGCGTCGTCATGGGCAACTTGAACAAGGCGTAAAAAGCCAACACCAAGGGCTGCGCCGCTTCCTGCGCGGGCCATGGCCGTTGGTGTGGGGCGCGATCGGCCTGGCGCTGCTCAACTACGCCACCCTGGCCCTGGCCGGGCGGCCGTGGGGCATTACTTCCGCGTTCGCATTGTGGGGCGCCAAGGTGGCGAGCGGGCTGGGTGTGGACGTCGCCAGTTGGGCATTCTGGCAGATGCCGGGCAATGCCAAGGCCCTGGCTGCACCTGTGTGGGAAGACATCACCAGCGTCATGGACATCGGCATTGTTCTCGGTGCGTTGTTGGCCGCAGGCCTGGCCGGGCGTTTCGCCCCCAGCCTGAACATCCCGCTGCGCTCGTTGATCGCGGCTGTGATCGGCGGCTTGATGCTCGGCTACGGTTCGCGCCTGGCCTATGGCTGCAACATCGGCGCCTACTTCAGCGGCATCGCCTCGGGCAGCCTGCATGGCTGGGTATGGCTGGTGGCGGCCTTTATCGGCAACAGCGTGGGTGTGCGCTTGCGGCCCTTTTTCTTCGCGGGTGAGCGGCCCAAGGTGGCCTTGAGTGGCTGCTGAGCCGTGCACTCACATTCGCCTGGCGCGAGCGCAAGATGCCGGGTTATTACCCGCCATCGAGCATTGCGCTGCCCAGGCATTCCGGGCCATTGAAGGCCTGGGTTGGCTGGCGGATGCTGCGTCGATCAGTGTCGAGTGCCATCGCCAGTGGATCGCGCTATCGACCTGCTGGGTGGTGGTCGACACCCATGACCAGCTCCAAGGCTTCCTCAGCGCAGAACGTTTTGGCGACGACCTGCATATCCATGAAGTCTCGGTTGCCCAGCCATTGCAAGGCCAGGGCTGGGGACGCAGGCTGGTGGAAACGGCGATCCACCACGCACGCGCCCAGCAACTGCGTGCGGTGACCTTGACCACCTTCAAGCATGTGCCCTGGAATGCGCCGTTCTATCGGCGCCTGGGCTTTGAGCCCCATACCGATCAGCGCCTGGAAAATACCCTGGCGGATGAATACGCCCAAGGTTTCGTCCCTGGCAGCCGCTGTGCCATGGCGTACAAAGTGGTATGTCCGAATCCGTCCTGAAGTAGTCCTCCTCTTGCCTGTCGTCCTCCGAGCGTTGTCCTTACCATGGCTCTATCGTCTCCCCATAGACACAAGCCAGAAGGACAACCCGTGAGTCATAAAGCCCTGATCGTGATCGACGCCCAACATTCCTTCCGTCATTCAACCTACTGGTCCGAAAATGACCTGCCCGATTATCTGGAAAAACAGCAGGCCCTCATCGATGGCTGTGTTCAGCAAGGCATCCCGGTGATACAAGTCTTCCATGTTGAAGACCAAGGGCATTTCTCCATGCAATCGGGCAACGTCAGGGCCTTGAGCGAGCTGTCGATCAATCCACAGTTGGTGATCCATAAGCGCTACCACAGCGCCTTCGCCGGTACGCCTCTGGCCGCTCGCCTTACGGAGATGGGCGTCACCACGCTGATCATCAGTGGCATCCGGACCGAGCAATGCTGCGAGACCACCGCGCGGCAGGCGTCGGACAGCGGCTTCAAGGTGGACTTTGTCAGTGAAGCCACACTGACATTCCCCATGACCCACCTGCGTAGTGGCCGGGAGTACACCCCGGCGCAGATTCGCGAACGCACGGAGCTGGTGCTGGAAGAGCGTTTTGCGCGCATCGTCACGGTCGCCCAGGCCTTGGAGGAGTGAAGCCGTGAGCGTACCGGTGCTGTTCGTGCTATTGCCAAACGTGCTGATGCTCGACCTGGCGGGGCCTGCCGAAGTATTACGCCTGGCCGCGCAAGCCGAGGACCCGGCGGCGGTGGATTTCGACTTGCAGTACGTCAGCCCGGTGGAGTCGCTGTACAGCTCCATCGGCTTGCCACTGACCGGGCTGGCGCCCCTGCCACCGACCCTGGCCCCCGGCACGCTGGTGGTGCTGGTGGGCTCCACGATGAACGTATCAAAGGCCCACCAAAAGGCTTTCGAATCGGCCAGCCATCAGCTCACCCATTGGTTGCAAAACGTGTTCGCGCCCTCGGCCGAACGCCTGGTGTGCGTGTGCGCCGGCGCGTTGAGTGCCGCCAGGGCCGGGCTGCTCGATGGGCGCCAATGCACCACGCACCATTCGCTGTGCGCCACCTTGCAGGCCATCGCCCCCACGGCCCGGGTTTTGGAAAACCGCCTGTACGTCACCGATGGCCCGGTCAGTTGCAGCGCCGGTATCACGGCGGGTATCGACCTGATGTTGCACCTGGTTGCCGAACTGGCCGGGCCACGCTTGGCGTGCGCCGTGGCGCGGGACATGGTGGTGTACCTGCGCCGCAGCGGCAGCGACCCGCAGCTATCGCCTTGGGTGAGCGGGCGCAATCACCTGCACCCAGCGCTTCACCGTGTGCAAGACGCCATCGCCGCCGCCCCCTGCGAAGCTTGGACACTCACCCGCATGGCAAGCCTGGCGTGCACCAGCAGTCGGCATCTGGCGCGCCTGTTCCAAGAGCATGTCGGCATCAGCCCGTTGGATTACCTGCACCGCCTGCGCCTGGCCGTGGCCCGTGAACTGCTGGCCGAGTCGGCCCTGGACATAGAAACCATCGCCGAGCGCGCAGGCTTTGGCTCGGCGCGGCATCTACGGCGTATCTGGAGCAAATATGACGCGGCCACCCCTTCAGCTATGCGCCTTACTCAGCAGGCGTCTCGACAGCCGTGACCGGCTCTTGACCGGCCTCGGTGGCCAGCTTCAAACGGTCCGCCTTGCTGATGTATTTGTCTTTGCTTTTAGGCGCCAGCTTGGCGCTGGCCTTTTTCGCTTTGGCTTTGAAGAGTTGCTGAAGTTTTTTCTGGCGGTTCATGTTCCGTTGCCTGAAGGGGAAAGGCGCGGATGATACTACCGGTTCAGCTTGCCAGGAACTCGCTGATCAGTGTGATCACCTGCTGCTGGATCACGGGCCGTGGCCGCGCGCCTTTGCCGTCCTGGCAAATGATGCTGTCGCCGGGCACATCAGCGTCAAGCACCGCTGCCGCGCCCGGTTTGCACTGAGACATAAAACTGAAGTGGTTGGCGTCCTGGATCTCCACGTACTGAGTCGACGTTTTTGGCAGCCGCTTGGCCATGTCGGCCGATTCCATCTGCGCCGGCAAATCCGCTGACGGCACACCGGCGGCGATCACCAGGGCCGGCACTGGCAACGCCGCGAGGCTCGCATCGGTAAAACCGCGTGACAGGCCCAAGTCCAGAGACACCACAGCGGTCACGCGTTTATCGCTCAAGTCCGCAGCCAGTTGAGCCTTCCCGTTCGGCGTACCTTCAGAGTTCATCTCGCGATAGGCCGTGCACGCCACCAACGTCGGATGGGCGTTGCAGTCCCGGGCAAACAACTCCGGGTCGAAACGCGCCCCCGCGCTCTCCATGACCGTCCAGCCCCCCAGGGAATGGCCTATCACCGCGATCCGGCCACTATCCGCCGCGCCAAATGGCGTGGCCTGCGCCAGCAGCGCATCAATGGCCCGGCTCAAATCCTTGGGCCGTTGCCACAACTGCGCGGCGGCTTGCGCGCTGCGATCCTGGCTGGTGGTGCCAGGGTGATTCACTGCCGCCACGATATACCCCTGCCGGGCCAGCGCACTGGCCAGCCACGCCTGCTTGCCCCAGTTGCCACCATAGCCGTGGGAGAGCACCACCACCGGATGTTTGCCGGGTGTCGGTGCGGCATCAGGCACCGCAAGCACACCGATGAACACCAGGTTGTCGGCGATCAGCTTGGGTTGGGCGGTGGCGGCGGCGGGGTACCACACGGCCATCTCCAATGGGCGAATGTTGTGAGTGTCGGGGAGGGTGGTGGTTTGGAAGCCGATGGGGTTGTCGTTGGCGAGTGCAGGCGCGGTGAGGCTTATCAGGAGCAGGGCGGCAAAGGGGGCTTTCATTGTTTTTATCGTCCTTGAAATGAGGTGCGCAGCATGAACTGAAATGGGCGGTTTAGGTAGAGGGCAGGCGGGACTAGGAGGTGGCCTACGAATTCCTACTTTCGGGTATTACAGATGGGGACTTCATGTTTTTAGGAAGTGGCCGGCTTACTTGACGCTATGAATCGTGCACTGTCGGAGCGTGAGTCCTACTGCCGTATCGATGATGATCTGAGTTTTATGCTTTTTAACTTGAGTTGCGAGGCTCGCGTAAGGTCCGCCTGCGGGGCTTACTTGTCGATCAGGAAACATTCTTAGTCGATGGAGGGTGTAATCATGATGAACGTCAGTGTTTATACATCGTTAACTAATAACCACTTGGGCAATGCTGTTCCCACCCGCCCTAGCCCGGTTTCTGTGTCGTCTATTCAAGACAAGACCGGCTCCTCCAGCGATAACGTTCAAGCCAGTACCGTCAGCACCGTTTCGATCCTGGCGGGGCAATTAAGTGATGCTGCTAGCCGTGAAGTCCGCCTTCGCCAGCTGGACCCAAGGCATAACGCCCTCAGTCCGCTCGATGGGATAAGTGACGAACAATATTTCGCCAACAAGGCTCAGCATGATGCCGAAGTCCCCGATACGCCGTTCTTGGAATTGCATGAGCGCGCCAAGCAAGCCACTGCCTTCGCCAACGGTTCTGCCAGTAACCCATTCACAGGCCTTACGGTCGATCAATTGACTCTGATTGCCCGCGACGACAGCGGTGCGTTCACCGTCAACGAACGGCGGGCTGCCTGGCATGAGGCTCGCTTGAGTGAGCAGAGGGCCAGCGCTTCTTCAGGTTCTGTCATCGGTCGTGAACTGATGATTTCTCGCCTCTTTCTGGGACATGAACCTGCGGTGGCCGAAGGCACCCTGAACCGCAGCAACATGGCCCAAAGCAACTACGATTTTCTCACTCGCGAGGATCGCACTCTGCTGTCTGATATGTACGCTTATGCGCAGGAACACGGTGCCGACTTGGCGTATGTCGATATGTTGGCTTACGACCTCGGCAACTATCGTCATCATGATAACGGTCGCCAACTGTTGAGTGGCAATGAAGGCTACAACCAAGAGGGGCGTAGGGTGACGTTCAATTTCAAGGCACACGATATAGCGACAGCCTCACGCATTCTGAGCGGTTCGGCGATTAGCTCAACCCGGCTCGATCAGGGTTTTTTGCGGCATGTCCTGAACCCGGACTTCGGCGCATTGAGCAACATGGGGAGCATTGCCTTCCTTGAACAGATGGTGCTGAGATTTTCCAGCGAGGGCGCCGCGCAAGCTTCGTTGGGCCGCGAGTTCACCACTTACGTGCCGACAAGTATCAAGGACAACATGGTAGTCACAGTGGCCGAAGAGGTGACGCTTATATTCGATGACCCCGTGCTTATCAACACCGATGGCCTATGGACGATTACCGAAAAAGGCAAGGCTGCTGGCTACACGATGGACTCGGCGACCGGCAAGCCGCGTCGGGCCGTTGCGCCGACGGTCGACGAACGACAGGCGCACAGTGGCGTTGCGGGTGCTGTAGCAGACGCCCTGACGACGCGCTCTCTTGTAGACACCCTTGCAGTCAACCAAGACCAGTCCAGTGCGCAATGGCTCTGGCCTGGGCATTTACTCAAATGGATGAAGAATCTAAAACCCTGAAGAAGGGGCGGTTACCCGCCCCCAATCAATCAGCTCCTTATAAACGCCAGCAAATCCGCATTAATCGTATCGGCGTGGGTGGTAGGCATGCCATGCGGGAAGCCCGGGTAGATTTTCAGCGTGCTGTTTTTCAACAGTTTGGCGGACAGTACCCCGGCATTTTCATGGGGGACGATCTGGTCGTCGTCACCGTGCATGACCAGAACGGGGATCTGGATGCTCTTCAGGTCTTCGGTGAAGTCGGTCTGGGAAAACGCCACGATCCCGTCATAGTGCGCCTTGGCACAGCCCATCATGCCTTGCCGCCACCAGTTCAGGATGATGCCCTCGGACGGCTTGGCGCCTGGGCGGTTATAGCCGTAGAAAGGGCCGGCGGGAACGTCCTGGTAAAACTGTGCCCGGTTGGCTTTCAGCTGCGCCTGCAAGTCGTCGAACACTGACTTGGGCAGGCCGCCAGGGTTGTTCGGGGTCTGGACCATCAACGGTGGCACGGCGCTGATGATGGCGGCCTTCGAGACGCGGTCTTCGCCGTGGCGGGCGATGTAATGAACCACTTCACCGCCGCCGGTGGAGTGACCGACATGCACCGCGGTTTGTACGCCCAGGTGCTCAACCACGGCCGCGACGTCGTCGGCATAATGATCCATATCGTGCCCGTCCCAAACCTGGCTGGAACGCCCGTGGCCACGTCGGTCGTGGGCAACGACCCGGTAGCCTTCGCCCAGGAAAAACAGCATTTGCGCGTCCCAATCATCTGCGCTCAGTGGCCAGCCATGATGGAAAAAGATGACCTGGGCATCGCGTGGGCCCCAGTCCTTGTAGAAAATTTCAACGCCGTCTCGCGTGGTGACATAGCCCATGTTCGCCTCTCCCAAATGAAATGATGGCCTGATCGAATCGCGATCATGGCGCTGGATTGACCCACTGCAGCCCATTCGTGTCTGGCAAGTGCCGTCCACGAATTGCCGCCTTGGCCGCCCAATGACTTTAGGTTTAAAGTCAACTTTAAGGTCAATGGTTTTTTGTGGGTGGTACATGAGAATAGGCGAGTTGGCAAAAATCAGCGGGTTGGCGGCCTCACGTATCCGTTTCTACGAAGCGAGCGGCCTGATCCAATCGGTTGAGCGTAAATCCAACGGCTATCGGGACTATACGCCCGGCACCGAGGCGGTGTTGGAGATCATCAAGGGTGCCCAGGCAGCCGGTTTTTCACTGGAAGAAATCCGTCAGCTAATGCCCCGCAGTGCCGGTGGTTGGCAGCATGACGAGTTGCTCAGCGGGCTCAAGCACAAGGTCGAGGAAATCGAGGTGCTGCAACAACGGCTGGCCCAGAACAAGGCGCAGTTGCTGAACGTCATCAAGGGCATCGAAGGCAAGCCCGAGGGCATGGCCTGTGCGGAGAATGCGCAGATGCTGATTAACCGTCTGCGCGAGGAAGGGGGAGCTCCAGCCTTATCCAAGAGAAAAAGCGCCCGCCGGGCCCCGAGGGCCTGACCGGCGCACAAGGGTCAGCGTTCGCCAATCAGGTTGACGAGCGGCTCTGGCGCATAGAGTGCACTCTGGAACTCGGGTACGTATTCGTACTTCAGCATTTTCCCCAGCTTGAGGGCGCGCAGGTAATCGGACAGGCTGCCATCGCCCAGCGTGAGGGTGGCTG
Source organism: Pseudomonas sp. FDAARGOS_380 (assembly GCF_002591235.1). Lineage (NCBI taxonomy): Bacteria > Pseudomonadati > Pseudomonadota > Gammaproteobacteria > Pseudomonadales > Pseudomonadaceae > Pseudomonas > Pseudomonas sp. FDAARGOS_380. The sequence continues at coordinate 4,075,458 of NZ_CP023969.1, forward strand.
AGTCTGCGTCACGGCTGGAGCCATGGCTGAGCTGGCGGGAAACCGCATAGCCGTAGGCCAGTTGGCCGTGGTGATCGAGGTTGGTGAAACTGCTGGTGACAAGGTCCACATCACGGGACAGCTTCTCAAGCTTTTTAGCCTTGAACGTCACGTCCAGTTTGCCGGTCTGGCTATCGGTAATGTCATACACCACTGAGTACCCATCCTCTTTGCGATCAATGCCGGTGAGCCATTTCGGCAGGTTGTAACCGACCACCCCGCGCACCCGCGCCAGCTCGGTATTCACCGGCAGCTTGAGCACATAGCCCCAAAAGTCCTGCGACATCGACTGGCCCACCAGCGTAAAGGGGCCCAGGTTGGCTTTGCCAGGTTTGTTAGTGATGATCGACACGGCGACTTCGTTATAGGCGTCGTTATCGCAATGCTCATAGGTGTACGCAGTAAACGCGATCAGCCCGCGACCCGGCCAGACTTGCAATGGCTGCACGGCGGCCAGTACCTGCGGTGGCATCAACGCCCGAAGCTTATCGATGTCAGCCGTATAGACCGCTGTTACCCGACTGTTCTGGTAGTAAAAATTGGGCGAGTAGGATTCAAAACCGATGTCGACCTTGTGCTTTTGCAACCCTTTGAACCAGCTTAAATCAACCCCAGGCACTTCAGCCGCAATCACCGACAACGGCGGATTGGAGCGAAAGCGGTCGTACAAGCCGCCTTTGACGACGGGCACCTGTTGGCCGGCGATATCGATGTGGGTTGTGTCGTTCGGGCTGGGCATCTCGGGTGTTCCCGCCAACGCAAGGTTGGCAAAAGGGGTGAGCAGCAATGCGGTTAAAACGGCGCTTGGAATGTTCAATCGGTTTTCTCCAGGGAGGGGCTAGGCGCTATCGTTCGTGGGACAGCTCGGTTATCACGGCGAGTGCGACGGCCTTGGGCGATTGCGGGTTCTGGCCCGTGATCAGGCGGCCATCGGTGATGACAAATGAGGTGAACGGCACCCAGCCCTTGCGGTAACGCGCCCCTTGGCTCAGCAGCCGGTCTTCAAGCAAGAACGGCACCTCACGCTTCATGCCCGACAGCAGCTCTTCGCGATTGGAGAAGCCGGTGATGTTTTTACCCTTGATGATCGCGTTGCCCTGTTCATCCTTCAGGTCCAGCAGGCCCGCCACACCGTGGCACACGGCTGAGACGATGCCGCCCTGGTTGTAAATGATTTGGGCGACACGTTGCAGGTCGAGGTTGCCAGGGAAGTCCCACATGACACCGTGGCCGCCGGTGAAGTAGATCGCGCGAAATTGCGACGGATCGACATTGGCGATGGGCAGCGTGTTTTGCAGCCGGGCGCGAAAGGCCGGGGACTGCAACTGTTCACGCGCCGCCTTATCCATGTACAGCCAACCGAGGCTGCGCTCGTCCAGAGGCACAGCACCTCCTTTGGGGCTGGCAAATACCGTCGTGTAGCCAGCCGCTTCCACGACCTCGGTGAAATGCGTCAGCTCTGTCAGCCACAGGCCCGTGGTATCGGGCCTTGAGGGGTAGCTGGCGTGGTTGGTCATGATCACCAGGATCTGGCGATTGTTTGCAGCGGCCGTGGAAGGGCCGGGTTCAGCCTGTGCAAATGTCATAAGCGCGCCACCTATCGCTACCAACGCAAAAGAAATAAGGGTTTTGAGCATGATCCAGGGTCCAGTAATCCTGTCGGTTGGTGCATGCTCACCTTAAACCTCGCTTTAAGGTCAACCCCTGCTTTGGCAAAAAAAACCGAGTCGTCTTGGGGCGCGACGGCTCGGCTTTTTTTGGGCGTGTTGAACGTTTAGCCAGCTGCTACAGCCGCCTCGCGCTCCATCAACTTATCGACCAACAACATTCCCAGCTCACTTAACTGATGAATCGCCAACGCGACGTCGCGCTGTTTACCGGTCAGTTCATCCGACAGGTCGAGCAGCAGGGCGGTTACTGAGGAAAAGGTTTCATAGCTATTGGCGACGAGCATTTCATTGCTGGCATCGTCGGCAACGCTGAACAGCGGTGTCGAGGGTGGAGGAGAGGGTTCGGCGTTGGGGTTGAGGGCGTGATCGATCGCACGACGGACTGCCTGATCAAGCTTCAGGTTTGGATCGTTTGGAGGGTTTGGGGTGACTTTGTACATATGCGTAATTCCTGAATGGGGCCGACACCGTTTCGCTACTAAACGAAAGGGTGGCAGCTGTACGCAGGTTAGTAGACCGGGGAATTACACAAAGCCGGCGCGCCCGAAGGCGCCCTACGCACAGCCACCATCAGGCACAGACAGGAACGTCTGATAGATGAAGCTCATGCACTAAGTGTAATTGACCCTCGGGCTACTAAACCCGATCACTGAGTTGTCAGCGACCGAGCCACCTTAGAGACGCCCATCCAAGCGCACAAGCCGGCGGATTCTGACGCAACTGTAGGCAACGGAGCAAGGTGGTGCAGCTTGCTGTAGGACGGGTCTACATCAACGCCGGCCCACTCACTCCCTCCCTGTAGGAGCGAGCTTGCTCGCGAAAAACCATAGGCGCCGCGTTCATTCTGGATGAACACATTATCTTTACGTTCTTCGCGAGCAAGCTCGCTCCTACAGAGAGGATGCCTCAGTCGCGACGCAACGTTTCGGTCTTGAGGACACAAGCGCTAATAGTATTGCTCGGCTGCCTGCGCGGCGGCTGGACTAGGATTTTTTCTTGCGGTGCACACCAACATTAAAAATTCACTGGCATCTACAAGGAGTAGCCAGTAGGCTACATGTGACTCTGTGATCAATACGATTGGCAGGACGCCCGAGTTCGATACATGGCTCGACGGTATGAGGGATGTGTGGGGAAAAACGGCTGTGCTGATCCGCCTGGATCGAGCCGAAGAAAACAATTTTGGCGATTGCCAGCCTGTAGGCGATGGCATGAGTGAAATGCGTGTGTTTGTCGGGCCCGGCTACAGGATTTACTTTGTGCGCACGGGCATCACCGCTTACCTGATGCTGTGGGGAAGCGATAAAACCGACCAGAAACGAGGAATCAAGCGGGCAAAAGAGATTCTCGATGCCTTGAGAGGTCAATGACATGAGTAAGTCGACATTCAAACCCGAGGACATGCCGATCCTCGAGCTGGATACATCCGGCACCAGTGCCTATGAGGCTTCGCGCTTCCTTGATAGCCCGCAAACCATCAGTGCCTATCTTGCGCAAAGCATGGCGTGCCATGACCCGCAAGTCCTTATGAAGGCGCTGGCCGAGGTTGCCAAGGCCCTGGGTGTAAACAAGGTTGCCGAAGCGGCGGGGGTGAATCGGGAGAGCCTGTATAAAACCCTGAAAGGCGGCTCAAAGACGCGTTATGAGACGGTCCAGAAGCTGATGCTGGCATTGGGGGTGGAGCTGACGGTACGACCGATTACCGCGACCCCCCCTAAAAAAACGGCTGCCATCGGTACAGAGAAGCTGTATTGAAATGCGCATGGTCTTGTAGGAAATCGACCTCTGGAAGCGTAAGGGTTTTCCTATAATACTGTTTATATATCCAGTGTTTGCAGGTCTGCGCGCTCATGAACCGAAAATGAGTGAAAAATGGGCCTGTGGCAAAAAAAAGCCACTCCGTTAGGTTGAGGTCCTCTCCTTCAAGAAAGGAGAGTTCTTAATCAAACCAATGGAGTTACAAAATGAACAAACCACAAACCCAGACACCTCTTCGCCATGGTCGTGTCACATCCCCTTCCAGCCGTGGCGCAGTCGCCGTGGATCTCGGCCTGCTGGAGACCTGGCAGGTCAATGAAATGGAAGGCGGCAAGAACTTCCCGGCACTGACGGCCGGTTCGTTCCCGGCGCCTTATCAAACCGACACTGACAGCGTCACCCCACCCGCCGACGGCTTTATCCTCAGCGGTGGCAAGACCGATGCCCGTGACTGCGTCAACTTCACCCACGAGGAAATGGCCAAGAAACTCGGCCGCGCCTTCACCTGGCCGTTGCTCAATGTCGAGCCGGGCCAGACCTTCAAGGTCACCTGGGCATACACCGCGCCGCACACCACCCGTGGCTATCGCTGGCTGATCACCAAGGATGGTTGGGACCCGAAACAGCGCATCACCCGCGCACAACTGGAAACCCAGCCGTTCGCTGAAGACTTCTATGCCCAGGTGCCTTACTACAGCCATGCAGGCGAACTGAAGGCCAAGGTCAATCATGAAGTGAAACTGCCGGCCAATAAAAAGGGCCAGCATGTGATTGTGTTGATGTGGATCGTCGCCAACACCGGCAACGCCTTCTATCAAGCCTTCGATGTGGACTTCAAATAAGCCCGCACCGTTAAACCCACACGTTCTGAAGGATTAGAACATGTCAAAGATTGACTTTACCTCACTGCAATCGCCGCTTAACGATGCCGCTTCGCTGATGCCGAGCATTGCCGGCAAAAAGATCCTCATGGGCTTCTGGCACAACTGGCCTGCCGGCCCGAGCGATGGCTACCAACGTGGCCAGTTCGCCACTATCAGCCTGGCGGATGTACCCAAGGATTACAACGTGGTGGCCGTGGCCTTCATGAAGGGCAACGGTATCCCAACCTTCAAGCCGTACAACCTGTCCGACGCCGAGTTTCGTCGTCAGGTAGGCGTGCTGAACAGCCAGGGCAGGGCGGTACTGATTTCCCTTGGCGGCGCCGATGCACACATCGAACTGCATAAAGGCAACGAAAAGCCACTGGCCAACGAGATTATCCGCCTGGTGGAAACCTATGGCTTTGATGGCCTGGATATCGATCTTGAACAGAGCGCGATTGATTTCGCCGACAACAAGACTGTCCTGCCCGCTGCGTTGAAACTGGTCAAGGACCACTACGCAGGTCAAGGCAAACACTTCATCATCAGCATGGCGCCGGAGTTTCCGTACCTCACCACTGCCGGCAAATACGTCGGGTACATCCAGGCGCTGGAAGGCTATTACGACTTCATTGCCCCGCAGTATTACAACCAGGGGGGCGACGGCATCTGGGTGCAGGAGGTCAACCAGGGCAACGGCGCCTGGATTGCTCAGAACAACGATGCGATGAAAGAGGACTTCCTGTTTTACCTCACCGAAAGTCTGGTGAGCGGAACGCGCGGGTTTACCAGAATCCCGGCAGACAAGTTGGTGATTGGCCTGCCTGCGAACGTCGACGCAGCTGCCACCGGTTATGTGATCGACCCAACAGCCGTGACCAATACATTCAAGCGTTTGCACGACAAAAGATTGTCGATCAAGGGCCTGATGACCTGGTCCGTGAATTGGGACAACGGCATCAACAAAGACCGCGCGCCCTACAACTGGGAATTCAGCCGCCGTTATGGGCCGCTGATCAATGGCACTGCTCTCTCTGGCCTGGAACAGGATGCGGCGGATCTGGAGGTCGCCAACCGGCAGTAGCGCAAAGAGGCCTCTGGCAGACGTGCCAGAGGTCAAACCGCTAAGCTTCTGATCTGACTAAAATCCGATGCCCGTTTAGGCATCGGATTTTTTGCGTCACGCTCAAATGGCGCTGAGCATTCCTAAAGCCGATTTACCGCACCAAACAAGGCCGCTTGTTATCAAAGCTCCAACCCGGAATCAGAAACTGCATCGCCACACTGTCATCCCGCGCCCCAAGGCCCATGCTTTTGTACAGTTCATGAGCCTTGGCCACCGCGTCCATATCGATGTCCACACCTAGGCCCGGCTTGGCCGGCACCTTTACGTAGCCCCCTTCGATCTTCAACGGCTCCCGGGTCAGGCGCTGGCCGTCCTGCCAGATCCAGTGGGTGTCGATGGCGGTGATCTCGCCGGGCGCGGCCGCGGCCACCTGGGTAAACATCGCCAGGGAGATATCGAAGTGGTTGTTGGAATGCGAGCCCCAGGTCAGGCCCCACTCGTTGCACATTTGCGCGACGCGCACCGAGCCTTGCATGGTCCAGAAGTGCGGGTCGGCGAGGGGAATGTCCACCGATTGCAACTGGATGGCGTGGCCCATTTCGCGCCAGTCGGTGGCGATCATGTTGGTGGCGGTTTTAAGGCCCGTGGCGCGGCGGAATTCGGCCATGACTTCGCGGCCTGAATAACCGTTTTCTGCGCCGCAGGGGTCTTCGGCATAGGCGAGTACCTGATGCTGGTCGCGGCACAGGCGGATGGCTTCCTTGAGCGACCAGGCGCCGTTGGGATCAAGGGTGATGCGCGCATCGGGAAAGCGTTCGGCCAGCGCGGTGACGGCTTCGATTTCTGCGTCGCCACTCAAAACGCCGCCCTTGAGCTTGAAGTCGTTAAAGCCGTATTTGGCCTGGGCCGCTTCGGCCAGGCGCACCACGGCATCGCTGGTCAGGGCTGTTTCATGGCGCAGGCGGAACCAGTCATCATCGGCGTCGGCCTCGTTGCGGTAGGCCAGGTCGGTCGCGTTGCGATCACCCACATAGAAGAGGTAGCCGAGCATCTTCACTGCGTCGCGTTGCTGGCCTTCGCCCAGCAAGGCGGCCACCGGCACTTCGAGGAACTGGCCCAGCAAATCGAGCAGTGCGGCCTCCATGGCGGTGACGGCGTGAATGGTGATGCGCAGGTCGAAGGTTTGCAGGCCGCGACCGCCGGCGTCCCGCGAGGCAAAGGTGCTGCGCATCTGGTTGAGCACGCGCTGGTATTGGCCAATCGGCTGACCGATCACCAGGCTGCGAGCATCTTCCAGGGTTTGGCGAATGCGCTCGCCGCCGGGCACTTCGCCCACGCCGGTGTTGCCGCTGCTGTCCTTGAGGATGACGATATTGCGCGTGAAGAAAGGGCCATGGGCGCCGCTGAGGTTGAGCAGCATGCTGTCGTGGCCGGCGACGGGAATGACTTGGAAGTGGGTGACTACAGGGGTATTCATGGCGCGTTCCTGGCTGAGTTCAAAGAGGTTTGCTGATGGCCGCGCCGCTGGGCACGGCCGTTACGGCAGAGGGTGAGGTCTTGGCAAAGAACACCAGGATGGCCGCGAGCACCGACGTGCAGGCCAGGCCATACAGCCCGCCCTGGATCGAGCCGGTGGTCTGCTCCAGAAAGCCAAAGGTAGTCGGCGCCACAAAACCGCCCAGGTTGCCGATGGAGTTGATCAGCGCGATCACGGCGGCGGCGATGCGCACATCCAGGTAGCCCTGGGGGATCGGCCAGAACAGCGACGACGCGGATTTAAAGCCAATGGCCGCAAAGCAAATCGCAACGAAAGCGAAGATCGGCCCGCCCGTGGTGGACATGAACATCCCCACCGCGGCAATCAGCAGCGCCGCCGCGACCCAGGCTTGCTGGAACTTGAACTTGCCCGACAGCGACGCGAAGGCGTACATGGCAATAATCGAGATCAACCAGGGGATCGAGTTGAAGAACCCCACCTGCACATCACTCAGGTCACCCATTTTCTTGATGATGCTGGGCAACCAGAAGGTGGCGGCGTAGATCGTCAGTTGGATGCAGAAGTACAGAGCGCAGAACAGCAGGATCTGGCGGTCCTTGAGCAGCTTGCCGAGGGTAGGTTTGACCGTGGTCAGGGCTTCGCGATCACGCTGTTCCTGATCGATAGCGCCCACCAGCGCATCCTGTTCTTCGCGACTCAGCCACTTGGCGTCATGGGGTTTGGAGTCGAGCCAGAACCACACAAAGAAACCCAGCGCCACCGACGCCAGGCCCTCGATGCCGAACATCCATTGCCAGCCATGCAAACCAAAGCCTTCGATCTGCAACAACGCGCCCGACAACGGCCCGGAGATCAATGACGCCACCGCCGAGCCACTGAGGAAGATCGCGATGGCCTTGCCACGCTCCACGCCGGGCAACCAGCGGGTGAAGTAATAGATCACCCCAGGGAAAAAACCCGCTTCGGCCACGCCTAGCAAGAAACGCAGGATGTAAAAGTGAGTTTCGTTCTGGATAAACGCCATCAGCGTGGCAACGATGCCCCAGGTGAACATGATGCGGGTCAGCCAGATACGCGCGCCGACTTTTTGCAGCAGCATGTTGGACGGCACTTCGAACAACGCATAGCCAATGAAAAACAGCCCGGCGCCGAAGCCGTAGGCGGCTGCGCCGATGCCCAGGTCATGTTCCATGTGCGTGCGCACGAAGCCGATATTGACCCGGTCGATGTAGTTGAGGATGAACATGACCACGAACAGTGGGAGCACATGGCCCTTCACTTTGCTCACGGCGCGGGTGAGCGCTGAATCATTTTCGGGTGCGGCTGACGCTGGGCTTGAATGCTTCACGAATGAAAACTCCCCCTGATTATTTTTATGCGGGTTTGGTGTTTTGTTGACAGACATCATACAAGTTGTTTTTTGAAAGCCGCAATCCTGTGAGGGGTGTTTTTGTTCTTATAAGCCGGTGTCGAGATTGGCTATTTCGGTTATTTGCCAGATTTTATTGGGTTTCGTTCCGTTGTTGACGGGGAGGGATGTGCGCTTCTCTCAAAGCGAAGACATGGTCCGGTGAGGTGGTACGAGTGTGTTGTCATACAAGTTGAGTGTTTTTCGCCGCCACCCGTCGCCCCGTGCGCTCAGGGTGATAAGCTCCCCCCAGCCCAACCCCGTGGACCCGTCTCGATGCCGATTAAAAGCACACCGCCTGTGCGTAAACGTTCCGCCAACCTGGCCCAAGGTGTGGTCGAGGCACTGACCCAGCGCATCCAGCTGGGGCAGCTCAAGCCGGGTGAAAAACTGCCGTCCGAATCCACCATCGTGCTTGAGCATGGGGTGAGCCGTACCGTGGTGCGAGAAGCCTTGTCCAAGCTGCAGGCGTCGGGGCTGGTGGAGACGCGTCACGGCATCGGCACCTTTGTGCTCGAGCAGCACACCCAGCCAGGCCTGCGCTTGCACGTAGACACAGTCGCCAGCGTGCGCAACATGCTCGAATTGCGACTGGGCCTTGAAGTGCAAGCGGTGGCCTTGGCCGCGCTGCGCAGGAGCGAGGCACAACTGGCCCACATGCGTCAGGCGCTGGACGACTACCAAGCGTCCCTGGCCAACAACGACAGCTGTGTGGAGGAGGACAAGCGCTTTCATCAACTGATCGCCGAAGCCACCGGCAATACGTTTTTCACCGACATCATGCAGCACCTGGGCACGGCGATGATTCCGCGCACCCAGGTGAATGCCGTCGAGCGCGGCGGCGCGGACTTTGCTCAACTGGGGCAGTTGGCGAACCTGGAACACGAGGCCATCTACAACGCTATCAAGCGCCAGGACCCGGACGCCGCACGGGCGGCCATGGTGCTGCACTTGACCAACAGCCGGGATCGATTTTCCGGGCACTCTTAAGGAACCACCGTTGAACGAACACACCTTGTCCCAGCGCCTGGAGCGCGTGGCCGCGCATGTACCGGCCGGTGCCCGCCTGGCCGATATCGGCTCGGACCACGCCTACCTGCCGGTGGCGTTGATGCGCCGTGGCGTTATCACAGCAGCGGTGGCGGGAGAGGTGGCCGCCACGCCGTTCCACGCGGCCAACCGTACCGTGGCCGACAACGGCCTGGCGCAGCACATCACCGTGCGCCTGGCCGATGGCTTGGCGGCGATTGAAGCGGGCGATGACATTACCGCCATCAGCCTGTGCGGCATGGGTGGCGAGACCATCCGCGACATCCTCGACAGCGGCAAGGCGCGGTTGAACGGGCGGGAACGCTTGATCCTGCAACCCAACGGCGCTGAGCAGCCTCTGCGTCAATGGTTGATGGACAACGGCTACCAGATCCTCCATGAAGAGTTGCTGCGGGAAAACCGCTTCTACTACGAAATCATCGTCGCCGAACGCAACGAGGCGATGACCTATACCGCTGAGCAGCTGTACTTCGGTCCGTTGCAAATGCAGACGCGTAGCCCGGAATTCCTTGCGAAGTGGCAACGTATAGTGCGCGAGAAACGCAAGACATTGGCCAGCCTCGAACAAGCGCGGCAGGTGGTGCCCGAGCAGAAAGTGCAGGAGATCGCGCAACAGGTGAAGTGGATCGATCAGTTGCTCGCCTGAGCCACATTCACGGCACTTCACCGCTACGCTGTAGTCTTCTCTTAAATCCCCCAAGGTGTTGCCTCGATGATCACTGTTCACCACCTCAACAATTCCCGCTCGCAACGTATCCTATGGGCGCTTGAAGAACTGGGCCTGCCCTACGACATCAAGCGCTACCAGCGCGACGCCAAGACCAACCTGGCCCCGCCTGAACTGAAGGCTGTTCACCCCCTGGGCAAATCCCCGGTGATCGAAGACGGTTCCCGCGTGCTGATCGAATCTGCTGCGATCATCGACTACCTCATCCGTCGCCACGGCAACGGCCAACTGCAACCCGACCCGGCCACCGACGCCTACGACAGCTATGTGCAATGGCTGCATTTTGCTGAAGGCTCGGCCATGCTGCCGTTGATGCTCAACCTCTACGTGGGGCGCCTGGGTGAAGCGGGCGCACCGCTGCATCCGCGGATTGAATCGGAGCTGGCCAATTACCTGGGTTATCTGAACGACGTGCTGGGGCAGACGCCGTATCTGGTGGGCAACGACCTCACCGGTGCAGATATCCAGATGAGCTTTATCGGCGAAATCGCCCAGGCCCAAGGCAAATTACAGGCCTACCCGAACCTGGCCGCGTGGCTGCAAAAGCTCCAGGCACGCCCGGCATACCGCAAGGCGGTGGAGCGGGGCGGGGAATACGCGTTCGCCAAATAGCGGGCCCACCGACACACCGCCCCCTGTAGGAGCGAGCTTGCTCGCGAAAAACGTCAACGATAACGCGGGCTTCCTGGATGAACGCGGCGCCTTTGGGTTTTTCGCGAGCAAGCTCGCTCCTACAAAAGGTGACCAGGGTTCCCCTCTTGCCGGTTTTACAACCCGCTTCGCCAGGTGAACCTTCGAGTCTCCCGGTGCTCACTTAAAAGGTGGCACTGGCTTTTCTCGAAAGGAATCTGCATGCACTCCACCTCCTCAAGCGTCCCCGTAGAGCGCGAACTAAGCCTGCGGGCGGTCATCACCGGGATTGTGCTGGGTATCCTGCTCACCCCTTCCAACGTGTACGCGGGCTTGAAGATCGGCTGGTCGTTCAATATGTCGATCATCGCCTTGCTGGTCGGCTATGGCATCTGGCAAGGCCTGGCCCGGCGCTCCGCTGAACACCTGCCGTGGACCCTCCACGAAAGCAATATCAACCAGACCGTGGCCTCGGCCGCGGCGTCGATCATTTCCGGCGGGCTGGTCGCGCCCATCCCGGCCTATACCTTGCTCACGGGCAACCAGCTGGCGGCGCTGCCAATGATCGCCTGGGTGTTTTCGGTGAGTTTTCTGGGGATCTGGATCGCCTGGTACCTGCGGCCTTCATTGCTCAATGACAAGGCGCTGAAGTTTCCCGAAGGCATGGCCACCCTGGAAACCCTGCTGCACATCTACAACCATGGCCGCGAAGCCGCCACGCGTTTAAAAGTGCTGCTCGGCGCGGCGCTGTTGTCCGGGCTGGTCAAGTGGGTGGATACCTTTATGTGGGCCTTCCCACGCTGGTCGCCGAACGCCCAGCTGGAGCGCCTGACCTTCACCGCAGACCCTTCGCTGCTGTTGCTGGGGTTCGGCGGCATCATCGGCATTCGCGTAGGCCTGACCCTGTTACTCGGCGCCTTGCTAGCTTGGGGCGGCCTGGGGCCGTGGCTGTTGACCAACGGCCTGGTGAGCGTGTCCGCCGGCAGCAGCGGCCCGCAATTTGCCGCGCTGGTGGAGTGGCTGCTGTGGCCGGGAGTAAGCCTTATGGTGTGTTCCACCCTGGCGTCCCTGGCGATTCGCTTGTGGGCGTTGCATCGCTCAACCCGAGCGGCTGGCGGCACGCCCTGGGCGGCTCCCAAGCCTGGGCCTGCCGCCGGTTTTGCCCTGGCGATCGTGCTGGTGGTGAGCCTGCAAGCGCTGTTGTTCGGTATCAACCTCGGGATGGCGCTGCTGACCATTCCCCTGGCGATCTGCCTGGCCGCCGTGGCGGCGCGGGTGGTGGGGGCAACCGGTATTCCGCCGATTGGCGCCATCGGGCAACTGTCCCAGCTGAGCTTTGGCATCGTTGCGCCGGGCCAGGTGCCGATCAACCTGATGAGCGCCAACACCGCCGGCGGTTCGGCGGGGCAATGTACGGACCTGATGAATGACTTCAAGGTGGGCAAGGCGATTGGCGCCACGCCGCACAAGCAAGTGATCGCCCAGATCCTCGGAATTTTTGTCGGCAGCATCGTCGGTGTATTCGCCTACCTGGCGTTGATCCCCGACCCTCAAACCATGCTGCTCACCGAACAATGGCCAGCCCCGGCCGTCGCCACCTGGAAAGCCGTGGCCCAAACCCTGACCCACGGTTTGGATTCACTGTCCCCCAGCATCCGCTGGGCCATCGGCATTGCAAGCTTGTTCGGCGTGCTGCTGGGCATACTCGACAGCACATTACCCACCCATCGCGCCCGCTACCTGCCCAGTGCGGCAGCCTTGGGACTGGCATTTGTCTTGCCTGCGTCGGTGTCGCTGATGATGGCCCTTGGCGCGGTGATGACCTGGGCGGTGAGCTGTCGCTGGCCGAGCGTGACGCAGCGCTTTGCGATCACGGCAGCGGCGGGGCTGATCGCCGGTGAGAGCATTACCGGAGTAGGCGCGTCGTTGTGGCAGATGCTGGGCGTTGGGTGAGGCTACATGCGGCGCTCAATCGCCATCACCCATGTCGATATCAGGCACGATGGTGGCGTAACCAGGCTACTTGTGCCTGGCCTCGGGCACTTAAGGTGAGGGTCATTGGCCGCCCGAGAACAACAAAAACAATGACTAGCCTCAACTGCAACGATTCCAACGGTCAGCTGGCGCAGGGCTTCAAGCCGCGCCATGTGACCATGTTGTCCATCGCTGGCATCATCGGCGCGGGGTTGTTTGTCGGCTCCGGTCATGCCATCGCCGCAGCGGGGCCGGCGGTGTTGCTGGCTTATCTGTTTTCCGGCCTGCTGGTGGTGCTGGTCATGCGCATGCTGGGGGAAATGGCGGTGGCGCGCCCGGACACCGGCTCGTTTTCCACCTACGCCGACCAGGCCATTGGCCCGTGGGCGGGGTTTACCATTGGCTGGTTGTATTGGTGGTTCTGGGTGCTGGTCATTCCCATCGAAGCCTTGGCTGCCGGGCATGTGCTCAACCAGTGGTTCCCTCAGGTGGATGCGTGGCTGTTTGCGTTGATCTCGATCGTTTTGCTGGTGATCACCAATCTGTTCAGCGTGGCCAAATACGGCGAGTTCGAATTCTGGTTCGCCATGGCCAAGGTGATTGCCATCATCGGCTTTATCGGCCTGGGTTTCAGCGTGCTCATGGGCTGGATCCCGGATCGTGAAGCCAGCGGCTTGAGCCGCTTGATGGAGGAACACGGCGGCTTTGCCCCCAACGGCCTGTCGGCGGTGGTGGGCGCGTTTATCACCATCATGTTCAGCTTCATCGGCACTGAGGCGGTGACCATCGCCGCAGCGGAATCAAGCAACCCCGCGCAGAACATCGCCAAGGCCACCCGCTCGGTGATCTGGCGCATTGGCGTGTTCTACCTGCTGTCGATCTCCGTCGTGATTTCCGTGGTGCCCTGGAACGACCCACTGTTGGCCTCTGTGGGTTCCTATCAGCGCGCACTGGAAATTATGAACATCCCCAACGCCAAGTTCATGGTCGATGTGGTGGTGTTGATCGCGGTAGCCAGTTGCATGAACTCTTCAATCTACATTTCCTCGCGCATGTTGTTTTCCCTGGGCAAACGCGGCGATGCGCCACCGGCACTTAAAATCACCTCGAAGGCGGGCGTGCCCCGGGCGGCGGTGATCGCCAGCACCATCATCGGTGCGGGCGTTACGTTGCTGAGCTACTTCATGCCGGCCGGTCTGTTCCAGTTCCTGCTCGCCAGCTCCGGCGCCATCGCGCTGTTGGTGTACCTGGTGATCGCTATCTCGCAACTGCGTATGCGTCGGTTGCTGCTTCGGCAAAACGTCGAGCTGACCTTTCGCATGTGGCTATTTCCCTGGCTGACTTACCTGGTGATCGTATTTATCTGCCTGGCCCTGGGGGTGATGATGGTGACGCCCGAGCACCGCACCGAAGTGTCCTCGACCATTGGCCTGGCGTTGGTGATTTCCTTTATCGGCCTGGTCACATCGCGCCAGCACAACCGGGCACCCAAGCCGGTGGCGCTGGAACAGTCCTGATCACGCCTGTGGGGGGAGCGGTGATGGAAACCGAGGCACCTGTTTGCCAGACCATCGGCTTTTTGCTGTTGGACCAGTTCACCCTGATATCGCTGTCGTGTGCGGTCGAGCCGCTGCGCATGGCCAACCAATTGGCGGGCGAAGAACTCTACCGTTGGCAAACCCTGAGCCTGGACGGCCAGCCGGTGTGGGCCAGCGATGGCGTGTCGGTGACCCCGGATGCGTGCGCGCAGGACCAGCGCGGCTTCGATGCGGTGATCGTGTGCGGCGGCGTGGGCATTCAACAGGCTATCAGCCCTGCGCTCATCGCCTGGTTACGCAGCCAGGCACGCTTGTACTGCAAACGCCTCGGCGCGGTGTGCACCGGCAGTTGGGCGTTGGCTCAGGCGGGGTTGCTTGATGGCTTCCAGTGCAGCGTGCATTGGGAGCTGATGGCGTCGATGCAGGAGGCGTTTACCCGCGTCAAAGTCAGCTCCAGCGTATTCACGCTCGATGGCAACCGCTTCACCAGCTCCGGCGGCACTGCACCGCTGGACATGGTGCTGCACCTGATCGGCCGCGATCACGGGCACACGCTGTCGGCGGCGATTTCCCAGATGTTCGTGTACGAGCGCATTCGCAACGAGCGCGACCACCAACGCGTGCCGCTCAAGCACCTGCTCGGCACGCAACAGCCCAAGCTGCAAGAAGTGGTGGCCCTGATGGAATCCAACCTGGAAGAACCCATCGACCTCGACGAACTGGCCGCCTATGTGCACGTGTCCCGCCGCCAGTTGGAGCGCATGTTCCAGAAGCACCTGTACTGCACGCCATCGCGCTATTACCTCAAGCTGCGCCTGACCCGTGCTCGCCAGTTGCTGATGCAGACGCCCATTTCGATTGTCGAGCTGGCGGTGATTTGCGGCTTTGTGTCCACGCCGCATTTTTCCAAGTGCTATCGGGATTTCTTCGGCGTCGCGCCCAGCGATGAGCGTTCGGACATGCGCCTGCATCCGCCGCCTGCGTTACGGCCAGAGGGGCAATCCCGGGCCCCGCAACAGCCCAGGAATGCACTGGAGCAGGCGCGTGATGAGCCGACGTTTGCCACGGTGCAGATTCAGAGGCGATAGGGCTTGCCCTCTTGCCCCCTGTAGGAGCGAGCTTGATCGCGAAAAATTCACAGGCGCCGCGTTCATTCAGGCAGCACGCGTTATCGTTGACGTTTTTCGCGAGCAAGCTCGCTCCTACAGGGGCCAGCGGCCTACTCAAATCCACTGGTCATTCAACGCGGTACGCTCACCGCCTTCATGCCCGGTATTCAGAATGCCCCTTGGCTCGATCATCATCAGCTTGGCTTCGCCCTCGGCCGCCGTCCTGTGCTCAATGCCACGCGGCACCACATACAACTCACCCGGCTTCACATACACCGGGCCATCCGGCAGGTCGATACGCAACGTGCCTTCAAGCACCAGGAACGCTTCATCGGTTTCGGGGTGCGAATGCCAAATGAATTCACCCTCGATACGCACGACCTTGAACTGGTAGTCGTTCATTTCGGCGACCACTCTTGGGCTCCATTGCTGGTCGATGAGCGAGGCTTTTTGAGCAAGGTTTACAGGCTGTGCTTGAGTCATGCGGGATCTTCCTGTCGATGAGAAGGCCAGACTATCCAAGCAAGCGGTCAGCAGGCTTGTACGATCCTGCAACCTCTCCACTCGTACGCCCCCGCATTCCCCACGGGAATGCATCACATAAAATTAATGCATTTTTCTTACTGCCACGGTTAACGTAATTTGCGTCAAGGCCACGGAGAATCGCCTTGAACTCATCCTCACCCAATCCTGCTGAAAAATTCGATACCTCAAGAGCCAACGAGTACGCGCGACAAAGTCGTATCGCGCTGGCGGGCTATGACGCGTGCCAGGACCTGGCAGCCTGCATGCTCGCGGCGAGCCTTGGCGATGCCCCTTCGGCCAAGGTACTTGTGGTCGGCGCCGGCGGTACGGCGCAGGAGATCATCGCCATGGCCAGCCTTGAACCGGGCTGGCGTTTTATGGCGGTTGATCCCTCCCAGCCGATGCTCGACGCGGCAAGGCAGCAGTTGGAAGCCAACCACTTGCTTGATAGAACCACCCTGCATCTCGGGCAGCTCGAAGACCTGGCAGCAGACGCTTCATACGACGCCGCCACCTTGATCGGTGTGCTCCACCATCTGGAGGGCGACGGCGCCAAGGATCGGATGCTGAGATCGATTCGGGCGCACCTGAAACCTGGGGCACCGCTGATCGTCGCGGGCAATCACTATGCGTATGCCAGCCAGCCGTTGCTGCTGGCGGCATGGGGCCAACGCTGGCGTCAGCATGGCGCCACCCCGGACGAAGTGACGGCCAAGCTCGGCAAAATCCTTCAAGGCGCTGACCCTCCACATTCCGAAGCGGCGGTTCAGAAACTGCTGCACGACGCCGGGTTTGGCGACGCGACGCGTTTCTTCAGCAGCCTTTTCTGGGGGGCTTGGTTGACGTGCAAGCTGGGGTAGCAAGGTCTCGCCTTGCTCAGTGAGCCGAGAGAGTAGCCAGCCGCCGACGCCAATCGCCGCCATGCCGAAGGTGGCATTCCTCTTCCGAGTCGAAACTGACGCAGCGGGCGATGTTCGGGACGTGCACGTCAGCGTCATCCAGCGCGGCGGTAGTCAGCTCGCGCATACGGGCGTCCGCGCCGGTCGCGAGGGCGTGAGCCTTGCTCGCGACACTGTCGAACACCCAGATCACCCGCAGGCTTTGGGGGAAGGCGCGGTAGTCGACGGTGTGGGTCAGCCATTCGAAGCCCGGGATTTCAGCTTTCGCGATTTCGCAGGCGTCGGTCAGGGCTGCGATGAGGCGGCGTTCGATACGGGCGTGGTCGCGTGAGGCAGGTGGCATAAAGGAAGTCTGTGAGTCCTGGGAGTGGGTTGGGGCGCTGATCAGAGCATAGCTATCTACACAACTTCGGCACCACGCTAAATCTGTGGCGAGGGAGCTTGCTCCCGTGACGGCCTGACAGCCGGCGCATATCCATCTGACGCTCCGAAATCCAACTGTGGGAGCTGGCTTGCCTGCGATGACGGCCTACCAGCCGACGCCAATCTACCTGACACCTCACAATCCAACTGTGGGAGCTGGCTTGCCTGCGATGGCGGCCTGCCAGCCGCCACTTTTCTACCTGACACCCCACAATCCAACTGTGGGAGCGGGCTTGCTCGCGAAGGCGACCTTGCAGTAAACACAGTTGGACCTAGTACATATCCATTTCAGCGGTAACGGCCACCTAGGGTTCCGCCCTGACGGCGGCTCACTTTTGAAAAGCGCAAAAGTAAGCAAAACGCTCTTGCCCCACCACTCGGCACCTCGCCTAGGCTCGGTGTGCCTGAACGCAGACTTGAATCCATGGGCCGCCGCCACGCGCCATCCATGGCGCGGGGCGGCTAACCCGGCGTCCTGCCGGGTTACCCACGAATTCAAGCCTGCGTTCGGCCAGCGTGGTTTAACGGGGCGCCTGAGATCAAGATCAAGAGCAGATCAACAGCGGCTCGCTTCGCATCGTGGTTACCGTTAAGCGCTACAGAGTTGTGTAGATACCTGTGCTGATCAGAGCGGGGGCTATTGAAGCGAGGGACGCAAGCGTTGCCACTCATTCCAGCAATCCTCGGCAACGATATCCGGGTAACCCCGCTCTTGTTCCATCGCCAGCGCAGTGGAGAAGGTTACCGCAATGCAGGTGGCCTGGTCGCGGAGATCGCACACTTCGACTTCGCTGAGAGGGGCGCCTTTTTTCGATTCGGCGGCTGTCAGCAAGGCTGCCAAGGACGGTACGAAAACCAGGCAGAGGGGCTCGGTAGGCATCAGCTTTTTCCTGAGTGGGGTGGGTGGTGCGCTTATTGTTCAGGGTTGATCAACGACCTCAACGTATGGTCCTCCCACACGCCAGCGATCTTCAGATAGGCTCGCGCATGTCCTTCCTTCTCAAACCCCAGCGACTCTAGAAGACGTTCACTGCGTACATTGCGGGGTAAATGATTGGCCATGATCCGATGAAGACCCAACTGCTCAAAGCAGTGTTGGTTAGTGACCTGAAGTGTTCTTTTCATCAGGCCACGGCCTTGGGCAGATTCCGCCAGCGAGAAGCCGAGATGACAGGCCTGAAAAACGCCCCTCACAATGTTCGTGTAGTTACACCGCGCTAGAACTTCTCCGCTTTCGGATTCAAGCAAGAGGAAACATAGCGCGTTGCCAGCTTGCATATTGTTGACCTGCTGCTCGACCCTGGCCTTGGCGCTGCCAATGCTGAAATACTCCTCATCCCTGAGCGGCTCCCAGGGTTGCAGATGCCTGCGGTTGACCCGTTCGTAACGGCTGACCCTTTCGAAATCGTCGCCCCACAATGGCCGAAGGCAGTAGCCCTCAACGCAATACTCCATAAACCCCTCCAGATTTACCAATGGCCCCATCTGACTGCACAGCCGCAAAGAATAGCGCCGCTACGCGTAAAGCGACCCCTTTCAAGGCAAACAGGTCTACCATGCCAGCCCCGGCAGTGGTTCCACTCGCTCCCGAACTCCATTTTTCAAGGTAGCGATAATGTCCATCGACCAGATCTCCCTCCCCAAAGGCGTCGGCCCCCACGCCGCCAAGCTGCTTGACGCTATTACTGGCGCCTCCACCCATGAAGAACTCAACCGAGCCGGCGGTAAAGCCGAGGGTTTTGTGCTGGGGTTGGAGTCTACCAAGGCGATCAAAAGCCAAATCGCAGAGTCGTTGTATGTGGCGTATGACGACGCGGCGAGCAATCGAGCTGGTGAACTGAAGGGCTAGTGCACGTCAGCCCATGGTTCCGGAATGAGCGCTAATCGCCGGAACAGGCTGACGAACATAATAATTGTCGAATTCACTGCTTTCGATGAACTGAAAGCCATGGCGGGTATAAAAGCGATTCGAAGCGCTTTCTTTGAGAGCCCCTACTTTAATAGGAAGCGCAGCCGCATCCGCCTCTTTGAAAATCTGGGTAAGAACAGCAGACCCTACCCCTGACCCTTGCGCGCTCGGCCTTACATACAAGTGGTCGAGCAAGAGTTCATTGGGGTGATGTTTGACCACGACGAAACCCACCCTCTCTCCAGCTGCCTCGATATAGCGTGTGCTGCGAGCTTCAAAGCCGCTAAGAAACCGCTCCCGCGCACGGGCTGGATCAAATCGCCCAACACGCTCCAGACTATCGCGCATGGCCTCGATTCGAATGGCTACAAGATTATCCAAGTCGCTTTGTTGGGCTGGGACCAAAATGATGGGGGAATTTTGATTGGGTGCGACGGGCATATCGGTTGCTCCAACTACCATCCTGGGGGCTCAGTATAGAGAGCCTGATACTGGTGAAGCGACCCGCATGATATGTTCACGGCATACATGGAGTAACAGACCCCAGGAAGGAAATTGCAATGCCAGTGGACACCCACCCAATCCGCATTCTCTCGCAACGCCTTAGCATTGCGCCCTTCTGCGAGCAGGACGCTGTTGAGTCTTTCTCTTGTATCTCACCGTCTCTGACTCGCTACATGTCCTGGGAGCCGCCTGCCTCACTGGAAGAGTACGCGCAAGTCTGGGGGCGGTGGCTGCCTGCGATAGCGGATGGGAGCGACATCGTGTTCACGGTCAGAGAGTTGGTCGGTGCTCGTTTTACTGGCTTGGTTGGGCTGCACCATACCGGCAGTGAAACGCCGGAGTTGGGCATCTGGATTCGTGAAGATAAGCACGGGATGGGCTTTGGTGGTGAAGCGGTGCAGGCGGTTGTTCAGTGGGCTAGCCAGTGGGTGGTGGCAGAGAGCTTCATCTATCCTGTTGCGACGCAGAATCGTGCGAGTCGTCGTATTGCCGAAGGTTTGGGGGGAGTTGTCATTGAGAGGCGGATGGCGGAGAAATATGATTCGGTTGTGTACCGGATACCGATGGTTTAACTCTGGGTATCAGGTTAGCCGATTGCTGGCCTGCACTAACGGCAGAAATCGGCCATGAGCAGACGTTCGCTAGAGGCGTCTTTGTGGTCAGAGTCGAGTATGAAGGCAAGGATACGTAACAGAACACACGCCAAACAGCTTTAATCGAAGAATTTACGTGCTCCAATCAATGCAATAATAAACATAAGATTTTCAGAAGGTTATGAAGATTTACGGACAAGTCGAGATGAATAGTTAGGATAAAAGAGCATGGTGTCATTACGCCATTTCGCATGGTTGGTATATGCTCTCGTAAAGATCAATTCTAGGGGGTACCATGAACGATCAACCGAACGCCGCTTATCGCTTGGAAGGTCTTGATCTTGAAGATGGTTGGACAGTAGGTAAGAGAATTGTCACAGGTTCAGAGGGCGGCGGTTCAGGTGGTTTCTTTTCGGTATCCTATGAGGTTCGTAGGAATGGTCAAGAAGCATTCTTAAAAGCATTTGATATTGTTAAAGCACTTCAAATAGCAGCACAACAAGGTAAAACGCTAATAGCGGCGCTGCAAGAACAGGCTCAAGCTTTCAACTTTGAGACTGCACTGCACGATTTGTGCTTGGGCGCCAAAATGAGACGTGTTGTAAAAATTCTGGCCCATGGGCAAGCAATTGTGCCAAGACTCGAGAATGAACAAATTTTCCAGATTCCATACATGATTATGGAATTAGCAGACGGTGGAGATGTTCGCGGGTACATAGGAAAAACACTTGCGATTGATATAGCACTAAAGCTTACTTATCTCAAGGATGTAGCGTCAGGCATACTGCAACTGCATAAGGCAAAGGTGGCTCATCAAGATCTTAAACCATCCAATGTAATGGTTTTTGGGAATGAAATGGCTAAAGTTGGTGATCTTGGAAGGGCGAGCAGTCAGGATCTTCCAAGTTTGCATGACTCCAGTAACATTGCAGGCGATTGGAATTACGCTCCGCCGGAGCAGCTATTTCAGCATCCGCTCGTTGACTGGATGGATCGGCGCATGCGTTGTGACCTTTATCAGTTCGCTTCTGTAATTACATTTGTATTTTTCGGGACTACGGTCAATCTAGAGCTTATTAATAGACTGCCTAAACATGTTAAGCCTTTCGCATGGCAAGGGGAGTCATCTTCCTATTCAAATTCATTGCCTTTCTTTATAAATGCGTTTGATCAGGCGTTAATAGACTGGGAGAAACAATCCCCTGAGTGGCTGAGCAGTAGTTTGATAGATATAATAAGGCAGTGCGGAACGCCGGATTATACTCAGCGCGGGTGTCGGAAAACACTTAGGCAATCAGTTCCCACTTTAGGCCTTGATCGATTTGTAAGCGAACTCCAAAGATTGATCCTGAGAGCCAGTATTGAGGCTAGAAACACGTCAAGCAAGCAGGCAGATTCACAATGAACCCACTCGGTTTAAAGCGCGACATAATTCCTATTTGGAAACCATCTTACGAAGCTGCTAAATCTCCTGAGTTGCTCGCGGTGAAAAAGCAGGTTTCTCAGATTAAGGTGGAGACTCAATCGGAAACTGTATTAGCGGATTTTCTTGGTAATAAGAACCTTGGAACAGCCGCAGACCTTTTGAATGTCTCGATGCTCGAGGGGAAGTCGGAGCTTTCGATCATAGCCGCAGAGTATGTTATTAGCTCAAAAGAAAAGCTTCCTGCTTTAGAAGCAATCAGTCGAAAAGTTTTAGGGTTAAAACCGCTTGATACTCACTTCCAACATTTAAATGAAATTGCCGCTTTGCGGTCAAGACTGACCAATATGCCACAAAATCCAATCGCGTGGGTTGATTTGGCTCGTGCATATACCATAATAAATGAAAGAGAGAAATCAGAAAAAGCAATGTGGGTAGCGCTGCGATATTCCAATAATCATCGTTGGATATCCCGTATGGCGGCTAGATTGTTCGTTCATTATGAGGAGCTAGGGAAGGCACATCGAGTATTATTGTTAAATGAAAACTTGCGATCTGATCCCTGGTTACTGTCTACGGAATTAGCGGTCGCGAGGCTGGCAGGGCGACCATTGAAGAATTGGAATCAGGCTAAAAAGCTAGTCGCTGCATCAATAAACCCAATTCATCTGTCTGAACTATCAAGTTCAATCGCCACTTCAGAAATTTTGGGGGGCGCTGACAAAAAAGCTCGTGCTTTTTTTAAACAGTCTCTCATATCACCAACCAGTAACTCTTTGGCACAAATAAAGTGGGCAGACCGCTCGTATAAACTAGGTTTTGGAAAGCAAATAGAGGCGACTCTTGCTCATTCCAACAACGCCTATGAAGCAAAATACTGGGAAGCGTATGAAAAGAAAAATATGCAGTTAGCTCTTGAGTATGCTGAGGCCTGGTGGGGAGAAGAACCTTATTCCGTTTCTCCTCCGCGCGCAATCACATATCTAGCATCAATTGTTAATGATATGCCGCTACTTCTTAGGTCCGCCAACATCGCTTTAAAAGCCAATCCTGAGGATGTCGTTCTAAAGCTAAATTATTTATTTGCTCAGATTAGTACCTTGGGTTACGCATCTTCAGTAGATAGTAAAGCGTTAGACAAGGTGACGCGGACTCTTAGAGCTGTAATGCATGGCCCGGATAAAAGCGAAGCGGCTCATGCAATAGCTAATATTGGTATGCTTGCTTATAGGACGGGAGAGTTTAATCTAGGTAAGGCGTACTACGACCACGCTGAAGAATATTTTGAGAAAACAAAAAACCCCTCTCGATTTTTTCTCCTGTTGAATCATCTCAGGGAAGCGCTAATAGCTGAATCTGAATGGTCTGGAAGTATACTTTCGAAAATTAAAAAAATTATATCTCAGCCTCAACCAGTCTTCTCCGCTGCAGGTGAATATTATCTCAATAAGATAGAGTTATTGGAGAAACAACCGGGAACATGGAAAGATAAATTTTCCACTGTTTTCATAGATGACGAGAAATCTGATGAGGCTGCCGAGCCTGTAAAAATAATATCATTGGAAGAAGCCTCAAAAAAATTCTGGCTTCCTTCCGACTTCTACACTGTGAATGAAGCTCTTCAGTTATTGAAAACTGAGCGTGACATCCCTACAGTGAAGCCCAGAGTTAAATAAATATCCGTTCAGGGGGCTGTTCTAGGCTCCCAAAGAGTTGAGTTTGGACGAAAAACAAGATTTTGACACTGTATTGCCTAATGCGTGACATTGCTTCAGGTACCATATTTTTATGGGGGTAGTGCTGTCAATTTACCTTGAACGACCTAGGCGTCTTGAGACGCCATACTGAATTATAGATCAGATCCAACCATTCGTGATTGACCGACTCTCGCTGAAAACTAGCGTGAGCGGCAGCTATTGGCCGACTTCTGCCAGTCAGTGAGACCTTAGCGTGCGCCAGCAAAATACTCGCTTTCCTCAGGGGCATTTTTCCAAGATTCAAGAGCATTGATTACGTCTTGGCTGACAAGGGTGCCATTGTCCGCGAGGAACAGCACTTCTGAAGCGACAGCCTTGTTTTGAGGGATAGTTCCGAGCTGGTAGCCTGGAAAGTAAGGCCCTGCGCTTGCAAAGCGAGGACGGATGTTCACTATGATGAGTGGTACGATCACGACGCTATTGGTCTCGTCGTGGAGAACCTCAAGCTTGATCAAGAAAAGAGATAGCCCATTAGGATCTGAGTCATAGTCAGTCTCCAGGCGAGAATGTTACTCGCTCCGTCTCCTGAGGCTTCACTTCGTGGTGGACCTTTATGCGCGAAACTGACCCTTTCTCTTTGTATATCTTCAAGTCGTAAGTTGCCGAGATAGGTACAAGACTATAGTGGTGATTAGTCAACGTTTCCCAGTGCTTGAGCGTGGTTACCCTAACCTCTTTTATAAAAGTGACTTGCGTACCGCGATTGACCAGCTTCAGTTATAAAGAGGTGATGTATTCGTCGTTTTCGCAGCTACAGCTTTCAACTTCATACAAATCAACAATCTTGAGACCCGGAGCAGTATCAACCAGAAGCTTTGGCACAGAGTTCAAGATTGAAGCCGCAAGCAGTTGTTTGTAAAGCCACAACGCTTTGCGATCAATGATGTCCGCGTGCGCCATTTTATGATGTTTGTCGCAGAGAAGGATTAGGTTGCTTGGATCGTTATTCTCACGGTTGTGATCGACATGGTGAACTTCCAGGTAAGTGTGCTCAGTACACTGATTAATTGCGTAGCAATGACCACTCTCAACTTTAATTGCTCTGGCAACCTCTACAGCAATGGTGGGGCGTTTCGTTGTGTAGATGCTACCCATGCCCTTACTCGCAGATATCTGAGTTAATTTTTTTATCGAGAAATTCCAGCAAATCAGTCAGTTGCTCAAGGTCTACTACCGGGTGCGGTGCGCCCCTGCCAAGAAAGCTTCCCTGGTCGACCAGCAAAGCCCCTGCCACCTCAGCTCCCTTCAGAGCCGGTACTTCCGATAGCCAATTGACCTTTCGTTCCAGCTTCGAGTGAAAACTCTCTTGGTCGTCCGGACCAAGTTTGCCAACAATATTAGTTAGCTTGCTCTTTGAAAAAGGCTGCGTAAGCACCTTGCATTCAAGTATCAGCGCGAGCAGTCCGGAGGGATGCAACGCCAGCACATCGATCTCTCCAGGCACCTTTTTGCCGTTCGGATGTACCAATTGACAATCGCCGGCCGCCCAGTAGCCTTTATCGCTGACTACACCGGCCTTCCATCCTCTGTTTAGGCAAAGGTCCACAGCCGCCTGTTCAAACGGCTGCGAGATATGCATCTGAAAAGCAGATGGATGTACTGGCGAGCCCCCATAATCCGCGCAATCGAAAACCGAGTTCTCAACAAAGCAGTTAATCGAATCGATAATTGTCAAAACCGTCGTGGCGAAGGTCTTGTTGTCGATGCGTAGTACAGGTCTTTCAACCAACATGTTCGACGCGAAATCTTTCATGCGACGTTTAGTATACCAATCTGCTTGCCAGAAGCAGGCCTCCACACTTGCTTGCGCTGAGGTTAGTTGAAGACCAAAACCGGTGATTTCGGCCGCAAATTCCTCGAAGAGCACTACGCCGCTGTAAACCTCGGCTCCAGCCAACTTGAACTGCAGCGCAAATTGAAGCAGGGTAAGCCTAGCTTTAAGTCCCAGCCAGAAGGCCGGTTTTTCTCCCGCCTGGGCGAATATTGTACCGACAAATAACTCGATATCGTTTGACTTCTCCCCTTCAAGCGTACGCGTAACGGCGTCGGAAAATGCGCGAGGATTCTTAAAAATGACTGACTTAGAATGCTCTAGAGTTCTTTGTGTCTCTCCGTAAGGTGAAGCCATTGAATTCCATTGTGCCAGTAACACCTTGTCCCTTTCACTGGAGTGCGAAAACCCGCGGGGATGGAATTCAATAGTCTGAAATTTAAACACTTTGTGATGTTCATAACTCCCGACTAACTGCTCCCAAGCCATAGCTGCGAAAACGAGTTTCTGCAGTTGAGCAGCACTTTTATCAATAGCAGTCTGTGCCTGACGGTTTGGCCAGATCATCGCTATAGATGTCTTCATCGCAGAGCCGCAAATTGGTACCTCTTTCTTCCAATTGGTGTCGCGATAGTAGAAATCGTCCACCGCCTCCAACAGTGCAGGAATGGCAATTCTTGCGTCAATTGTGCAGGCAATGGAATCTAAACGTTGCTTAGTGCACTCGATGGCTCTCAGCCATTGCTCATCATTCTGCAGTGAAAGCAAACCATGCGACGCCAGCAATTGAGCAGCGTCAGAGAACCATTTAGAATCACCCGAGATACTATCGCGCAAACCGTGGGCTAGTTCGTTCGCCTGTTTGTAAATTCTCGACGAGTCTTTGAACAGAAAATTATCTCGGGTCATCACTATATTTGCGCTCCACGACAAATTGCTATCATACCTTTTTAGTCCCGCTTCACATGAGCAATGAGCTACAGATCTAGGGCAAGCTGCAGTATCCCAACGACATCCGGCCCATCCTCATTAATCCACGTCCCATAATGCTGCAGGATCATATTCCCGTTCGTATGCCCCATCTGCTCAGCAATCCAATTGATTGAAGCCACGCCCGTGGTCAGCAACTGACTTGCGTAAGTATGCCGACAATGCCCAGGCCCCCCGATAACGAACCCCAGCTGCGTTCAAGTGAGCCTTAAAAAACCGATCTCGGACAACAAGGTCGCTCACATACGGCAACCCGCTTTTGGCCTATTACCGCCATCTTTGAACGGCAGCTTCGGTTCGAAAGCTGACCAGTCTTGAGCGTACGCTTATGGCCGGTTAGCGACTATTGCTCCGATTAGCCATCCTTGTCCTTCCACACGTGGAGGACTTGTCATGAACATCATCGCTACCTGCAGTCGTCAGCCCTGGAACAAAGGAAAATTGGTCGGGCAGAAAACCCCACTCCGACCGAGAGATATCTGGGCCATCCGAGTAAGGCTTCAAATTGCGGAAAGAACCCGAGATCTGGCTCTCTTCGATCTGGCCATCGACAGCAAGCTTCGAGCCTGCGACTTAACAAGCTCCGCGTGCGCGATGTTGCTCATCGCGAGCACTTATCATCACGAGCCATGGTGATGCAGCAGAAAACGCAGCGGCCTTTGCAGTTTGAGATCACTGATTAAACACGATCTGCTCTCGGGGCCTGGATACATCGGGCCCAACTACGCAGCGAGAACTACCTTTTTCCTAGCCGGCTGCATACTTCTGACCATCTATCTACTCGTCAATACGCTCGTATCGTCAAAGGCTGGGTGAAAGCCGTGGGCCTTGATCCAGCCATGTATGGCACACACGATGAGACATACGAAGGCATCACTGAACTATCGCAGGACGAAGAACCTGCAGGCGGTTCAGTTGCTGCTCGGCCATACGAAGCTGGAGAGCACTGTTCGATACCTGGGGGGTGAGGTCGATGACGCCCTGGAGATGGCGGAACAGACTGAGGTTTGACCATGCATAGCGACGGTCGAAGTCAGACCGTCGCTAACCGGCCGAACGTAGTCGCCGCTCTCGTCATCGCAGAGGGCTTTGTGCCGAGGCTGAATCCACCAAAGCCATCAAGTGCCATATCGCCGAGTCGTTGTCTATGGCTTACAACGACGCGGCGGGTCATCGGTCTAACGAGTTGAAGAGCTGCTCATCACCCAGGGCAGGGCGCTTCGCGGTCAAGGAGTCTGGCGGTGAGGAGTACGCCCAGTTCGCTCAGTTGGTGGATGGCCAGGGCGATGTCGCGGTGTTTGCCGTTGAGGTCTTCGGATAGGTCGAGCAGCAGGGTGCTGACGCTGGTGAAGGTTTCGTAGCTGTTGGTGATGAGGGTTTCGTTGCTGGCGTTTGGGGCGACGGTGAAGAGGGTGGTTGAATCGTTAACCATGGTTAAGTTCCTTGCTTGGGCCACTTCCCCATCGCTACTAAACAATAAGGGCGGTAGCTGTACGCAGGTTAGTAGACCGGTGGAACCTAACAAAACCGGCGCGTCCGAGGACGCCCTACGCACAGCCACCATCAAGCACAGACGGGAGCGTCTGATGGATGAAGCGTGTGCACTTGTTAGGTCTAAGGTGGGCTACTAAACCCGATCACTGAACAATTCAGCGACCAAGCCACCTTAGAGACGGCCACCCTAGCGCACAAGCCGGCGGATTCTGACGCAGGCGTAGGCAATGGAGCAAGGTGCGGCAGGGGAATCGGATTTTGCCTTCAGGCGCAGCGTGATCGTTTGGGGTTTTCGCGAGCAAGCTCGCTCCTACAGGAGTGTTCATCACCTCAAACGAAATTGTTAGCATTGAGCGCGTTTCATATTGGAGGCAGGGATGGATGAAACGATATGAGGTTCAGCCGATCACACACCTTCCGCGCCAGATACAGGCGCTGGAAAAGGAAGCCGTTGGCGAGGGTTTCAGGTTCCTCACGCGTCTGATTAACGAATGGCACTCTGGAGCAAACCGCTTTGATGCACCCGGCGAGTGTCTGATGGCGGCCTATTTGAATCAGCAGCTGATAGGCATTGGAGGTCTTTCAGTTGATCCCTATGCTGACAATAATGTGGCCAGACTGCGGCGGGTGTACGTCGCAGCTTCCTCAAGGGGGCAACACGTCGGGCAGGCGCTGGTAAAGGCGCTTGTTGAACGTGCCGCTCTGAGGTTTCAGGTGGTGCGTCTTTTCACGGATACGGCTCAAGGAAGCGCCTTTTATGAGCGCTGTGGCTTCAAGCGAACCGATGATGCCCAGGCGACTCATATCATGCGGCTTGGCGGTTTCTGAGGCGGGTAGCTGCACCAGTGGACTGCGGAGTCGACATGCACGTGTTTTTGCTTTTCAGCTATGAAAGGCGTATCGAGCGTGCCCAGCGCTATCGACACCCAGTCGGCAAACTCCCCCTGAGACCGTGACCAGAACAATGTCGAGCCGCAGTGCGTGCAAAATTCGCGCAACACCGCCTCTGAGGATGCATAGGTTTTGATGCTGTTGGCGCCGGAAAGTAGGCGTAGTGCGTTACGGGGAACACTGCCGTAAGACGCGAATGCGGCCCCGTGACTTTTGCGGCACTGGCTGCAATGGCAGTGGCTCACTGATTTGGGCGTGGCGGATAGCTCGTAAGTGACGGCTGCGCATAAGCAGCTTCCCTGGTACACCGTTGTCATGCGCTTTTCCCGTCATGCGAAAACGTCAGCGTAACCGTCTCGCTCTAGTCAGTCGACCTACAGCTGCTAGTCAGGAGCAGACGTGGCTGTCGTCAGCCGACTCTCCGATCACACGCCCATCAAGCCAAATCGCCGAGTCGTTGTAGGTGGCTTGTGACGACGCGGCGAGTTATCGAGCTATTGAATTGAAGGATTGATCATCAGGGGAAAAGGGGACGGATTAATTTCTAGGAAAAATAAATCTGTCCCTTTTTCGGAGGCTTCCCCGCTGTAGGGAGTCGTCTCTTCTCCAAAGCTGAGGCAGTTCAGTCGGAGCGCTACGAAATTGTTAGGATTATTCCAAAGCTCACAAGCAGGCCGCCAAAACCTCGGTCAATCCATTGTCGTGAAGACAGCAATTTCTCTCGCATTTTGCCAGTTGAGAAACACAGTGCGACCAAACCAAACCAGATTATGTGCGCACTCGCGATGAATATACCGTATGCGATTTGCACAGTTACGCCGGTGTCTGGTCGAACTACGCCCATGAACAGACTGACTATGAAGATCGATGTTTTTGGATTCAACGCGTTTGTCAGAAACCCCGACCGCAGAGCGGATAGGCCCGAGATCGCTGGTGGAGACACGTTTTGCTGTTCGACCTCCGGCTTTGAAAAAATCATCTTGATACCCAGGTAAATGAGATATGCAGCTCCAGCGAGCTTGAGTGCACTGAACAGCCAAGGTGTCTGCTGAAGGATCAAGCCCAGACCGAGCAATGTGTAACAAATATGAACGAGAACCCCAATTCCAATTCCCACAGCTGTAAGCAAGCCAGCACGTCGAGACAGTAACAGCCCATTGCGTGAAACCAGTGCGAAGTCGGGCCCGGGACTGATGCACGCGAGAATTGTAATAGTGACTACTGCTATCCATTCGCTCATGATGAGCCCTGCGGTTATTAAAATTGAAGCCAATATTTGCAAAGTATTTTACTGAGCACTAACGATGATTTCTGATGGGAATAGTGACTATAAGTCACGCATCACTGAGGCGAGAATGCCGTCATTACTAGCATTACGTTGCTTCGAATCAGCTGGGCGATTCGAAAGCTTTGCCCGAGCTGCTCACGAATTGCACCTGACACCGGGTGCTATCAGCAGAGCAATACGCTTGCTTGAAGAGGATCTGGGTGTCGACCTATTCGAGCGGCGCAGTCGAAGGGTTTATTTAACGCAAGCGGGAAAGCACTTATCTCGCGCGGTGAGCGAGGGGCTCGGCATGATGAGTCAGGCAGTTCGCGAAATACGCACCGAGGCCCGGCGTGTCCGTCCGCTTGTATTGTCTTGCGAACCAACGTTGCTGATGCGTTGGTTGATCCCTCGATGGAGCGACTTCCAAAAAAATCATCAAGGACAGGACATCCACTTAGTGGCCGGTGGTGGCTACTTCTCGTTTGACCACGGCATAGACTTGGCCATTCGGCGAGATGATTTTCCTCGGCCGGCCGAATACCATGTCGAGACACTGTTCACTGAAAAGGTTGGCCCGGTCTGCCGGCCAGAAAAGCTAGACCAATGGTTTGGCAAAGCCAGAAAGGGTCTGCACTCAACGGCTCCATTGCTGCAGACTATCAGCAGACCTGCAGCTTGGCAGGAATGGGCCGCTGCCAAAGGGCTCAGTCTTTCAGCTATGCAGGTTCAATCTTTCGAGCACTTCTATTTCAGCATCCAAGCAGCGGTTGCAGGACTAGGAGTGGCCATTGGTCCTTGGCATTTGGTGCGTGACGATGTTCATAGCGGTGTGTTGGCCGCACCGCTGGGCTTTGTCGAGGACGGTTCACGCTATTGCCTGCTCTCTCCCGCAGCGCTCAAGAATGGCAGCTTGGAAATGGAATTGCTCAAATGGCTGCAGACTGTCGAGTGAGCGGGGCTTAGCCGCCTTTCAATAAGCTGTGGGCATTTAACTAATGGGAAAGGGGACGGATTTATCTCTAGAAAATAAATCTGTCCCCTTGTTCCCTTTTCGCAGCACCGCCAATCCCCTGTGGGAGCTGTCGAGCTTTAGCGAGGCTGCGAAAGCGGTGGTTCAGGCGATGAAGAGGGTGAACGGCATCCTCTAAGCGCCCGCCTGATCACCAAATAGCAAAATCTTGATCTGGCCGAGAATCTTCGAAAGGGGCGCATTGCTATCTTTACTGCTTTTCTTCGCGCGGAGCACGACGATGGCACAAATAATCAAAAATAGGCCTATAGGGTCGGCAAGCGTGAATAGCCACTCAGGCAGTATTGAGATACTTGAGGCAGGGATAAATTTGGCCATGACGACATAGGCCGTCGCAAGATAGACCATTATATTGAATGACCTGAACTGCAACGATAAAAAGCTCTTGTCTGACGAGCGTTCTCGGTATTTTAAGTACTCCCAAAAAGACCATAGAAAAAATATGCTTGTGTAGGTCAAGGCGACGCAATAAAAAGGTTTTGTCGCCAGCACTACGGTGAGCAAGTAGAGTGGCAAGAGAACGATGGTCACAATAAAGCGGAGACTGCCAAGTATTGGGCTTTTCAATACCGACTTATGATAGCCAAACCAACTCAGTAGCAGATTCACATAACCGACCATCACCACCATCAATATGAAAGAGTCAGGGATAGCGCCTTCCTTGACCCACACTAAAATGGTCTCGGCCACGGCAGCAGCGATCATGACTGCAAACATTGGATCGATGAATTGGCCCGTCGAGGGGTCCAGATTCTTTTCGTTCATATCACCCCCTTAACGTTCTGCATCAAACAGGCAAATATGCTTCGGTCATATACTTTGCCGCGGACGTCGTCAGGAAAGTTGACATTTACAGCCTTGACAAGGGTGAGGTTTTGAGCGACCTGCTCAGTGTAAGTCGCCAAGCTGCAATGCATCTTTTTCAAGCCGTTGGCGGGATCAAAGCTGATGTGCCCGTAGGATGTCCGCGTATGAAGCCGCTCTAAGTAATAAGCGTCCGAGCTGTCAACATGTACCTTGATAAAGTGCCCCCCAGGCTTCAGCACGCGCGCGACCTCATGCAGGACACGCTGTTGATCTTCGTCGCGGGTGAAATGGCAAAGCGAATAAGCATCCATTACAAGATCGTAAGTCCCGTCGCCCCCTGGGATTCCCTCTAGCAGGTCTTGCTTCACAACTTCGACAGCACCTGACAGTCCGGCTTCCTCAACACGGCTACGTGTCAAAGCCACCGCTTTTGGACAGAAGTCCAGAGCGAGGACCTGCATACCCAAACTCGCGAGAAAAAGGCTATTACGACCGTTACCGCAACCAAGATCCAAGACCCGTGCAGTGGGGAATTCACAGGTTTTCATCAGCTCGACGAGTGCATGTGCCGGTGCAGCTCTTAGCGATGATGGAATGGTAGGCGCTTGTTCATACTCTCGATCCCATACGTCCTGGGCACAACGCCCGTTCGGCTCAGCAAACTCTATGGTTACGTCTGGGGTGTGGGGAAGGCTCATGTGATATCCCTATCTGCTAACTGCTGGTGGAATGCATATTTATTTTTGCTGCGCGGTTGCGGGTGGGGCAGCCCATACTCAAGCGATCCCACCGCCGCCCCTCATGCTCAGGGTCGGCGCTTCAACGATCAAGTTTCTGGAAATACAGTGCCTTGGAACCCATCATTGCGCTGGCATCTTAGTCTATAGAGGTCTCCTTGCAGTGTCATTTTGAGCGTTTCGTCTGTGCACAGGTGTGGCTCTCGCAAGTGACGGCTGCGCATAAGCAGCTTCCTTGGTTGACCTGGATTGAAAGAGCAACCCCACAATACTGCGGACTCGCCGTAGCACTGTGGAGTTGCTACGCCAGCGCCTACACCGTCCCGAAACGCACCTCCACCGACAGGCTGCCCTGGTTATCGCTCAGGCCAGCCCCGTAACGCCCGGCCAGGTCGTCATTGATGCACAACTGCAACTCCCCCTGCTGGCCACGCGGCAATTGCGCCTGGTTGCCCACCAGGAACGGCGCGCCGCTGGGGCCGATACGCCCGATCAACGCGCCTTCCGGTTGACCGGGCAGGGTATAGCCGGGCTTGGCGGTCAGGCCTGGGTGGCCTGCCGCGCCGACCATCCCGGTGCCCGGGTTGGCCGTCCACTGCCCACCGGTGCACACCGCCAGTTGCCAGCTCTGTCCGTTGACCTGCACGCCTGTGCCCTGCCAGGGGTCTCTGGCCTGCACCTGCACGGTACGCTTGAGCAGGTCGCTGGCGACCACGTCGGCGGCCTGAAAAGTCAGCGCGGTGATGGTCAAGGTCGGGTTGGCGGTGCCGGTGGAGGGGAACACGCCGTCGCCGACCAGGAACAGGTTGGGGTGGTCCCAGCTGCGCTGGTCTTTGTCCACCACCGACTTGTTGCGGTCCGAGCCCATGCGGTAGGTGCCCATCAGGTGGCCAGCGCCGTAGAAGGCGTAGTTCTGGTGATCGTAGTTGAACACCGTTTGCGAGCCGAGCGTGGGGTCGAGCGTGGGGTTCAGGTTGGTCAGCTCGGTGGCACCCATCAGTTTGGTGATGATATGAGTGGCGGCCAGGCGCGCCTGCTTGAAGCCCTCCTTGGTGTAGTCGGACAGTTCGTAGGCGATCTGTGGCCGAGGCAGGCCCAAGCCGTCGGTGAAATGCTTGCTACTCTCCACCCGGCACAGCGCTTCGTCGGGCTCTTTCTCCACCTGCTCAATCAAGAAGCCCAGGCGGAATTGGCGGGTCAGCACGCTGTTGAGCTGCCGCACCAGCGCCTGGCCGGACAACTTGAGCTTGCTGGGGTTAGCGCCGCCTATGTTGGTGCCGTCGATCAAATCGCAGACTGAAGCGTACGGATCATTCGCCGACCAATTCCAGCCCTCGTTACCGATCTCGATACGCCATGCGGCACGCTCGCTGCGGAACGGGCCATCGCGCATGTCTTCGATCCCCGAGGTGGACAGTGGCCCACGGAACGGGAACAACGGCTTGCCTTCGGGCATCAGGCCCCAGGCCAGGTACACCGGGTGGTCGGCCAACGACTTGCCGACCTGGCCGCTGTTGTTGGCGACCCCTTTCGGGCTGTGCGGGCCGATGGAGTTGAGCAGCAGCTTGGGCGTTTCGATCGCGTGGGCGGCGATCACGTAGCGCTTGCCCTGAGCCGTGCCGTTCTGTTGCGTGCCGTTGTTCTGGTACTGGATGAAATCGATACCCGTGACCCCATTGGCATCCACCTGCACCTTGCTCGCCACGCACTGATAGAGGATCCGCACGTTACCGGTATCCAGCGCCTTGGCCATGGTCACGGTGGCGTCATACTTGGCCTGGATCGGGCAGATCGGCGTGCAGCTGGTGTTGCCGGCGCATACCCGGCGGCCGTTGTCGTTCTGCGAGTTACGCCCGGCTGGCGTTTGCCGCACGTTGAGGGTGAAGCCCTGGTACTGCTTGTCATTGATGGCCTTGCCCACGCCCTGGTCGACCAACGATGGAGGAATGCCGTGCATGCTGTATTGGTAGCCCTGGGGGAAGGTCACGCCCAGGTAAGTCTGCGACGCCACATCGGCGGAAACGCACATCTCTTCCTCGGCGCGGCAGTAGGCGCTCTGCAGGTCGTCGTAGCTGATCGGCCAGTCGACCCCAACCTTGTACACACTCTGCATACGAAAATCGTTGGGCAACAGGCGCAGGGCCGTGCCCATCCAGTGCCACATGGTACCGCCGCCTACCCGCTCGTAGGTGCTGGCGAACAGTTGCGGCCCGTTCTGTACCAGATAGCTCTTCTGCACCTTGTCCTTGTCGTGGCTGCCGGCGGTGATCAAGTCCTGGATAGTCGCTCGCGGTGCGAACTGTTTGGCCGGGGTCTGCTCACTCTGCTCCGGTGGGTAGGGCGACTCGGGCGCCTTGAGCACGGCGGTATAGAAACGCTCCAGGTACTCGCTGCGGTTAGGCGGTATCGCCGGGCCCGACTCGAGCACCAGCACTTTCAAGCCGGCCAGGCCCAACTGATAGGCCATGACGCTACCAGCCATGCCGGCGCCCACGACGATTACATCGGCGGTTTCAATGTTCTGGGTGTTTAGAGTGCTCATGGCTGCTGCCCTTCCTTGGCGTCGACACCGGTGAATTGCTTGAGGGTCGGTGGTTGCTCGGCCCAGTAGCCGAAGTGGTACTCGCTGTAGCCCATGGGGTGGGATTGGGCGATCTTCCACGCCCAGCTTTCCTTGTAAGCCTGGTCGGAGACCACACGGATTTCACCCTTGTGGGCGGTGCCCTGGTCATAAGGTTGGTACCAGCTGCCCAGCAGCCACAGCTTCATGATCGAGCGGGCGCCCTGGGCGATTTGCGGGTCTGAGTTGCCGAGCACGGTGCTGGCGATTTGCTCAGGCGGTTGGCTCTTGATGCTGGCGTACAGCCCCAGCAGGTTGTTCAACGCTGCGGTACCCATGCCTTGCTGGGCTGTGGCCAAGAACAGCGGCGGCAGTTTGATCGGGTCGAGGGAGGGCGCCAGCAGTTTGGCTGACAGGCCAGTGAGCACGGCGGACAGGTCGACGAAGTCTTGCAGGTTCGGGTCGCTCATGGCATCACTCCTTGGCACCGGTGGATTGGGCACGTTCAAGCAGAAAGGTGAAATCGGCGAAGCTGGTGCGCGGTGACTGGGTCACCCGGGTGGTCGCGTTGTTGTGGCACTCCATGCAACTGGATGAGGCCTGCGGCGTAGTGCCCTGGTTGTAGGTTTCCAGCGTGGCGTTGGCCAGGAAGTTCGGCGCAGGCGTGCCCAGCGGGTTGGTTGGCGACGGCGCCTGGCAGTCATCGGCGGGGGCGGTTGGCCATTGGGTACTGATCAACTGGTAGTTGGCCCACACCGTGCCCTTGAGCGCGCCTTGCCATTGCGCATTGAGCTGGTGGGTCGCGGCGGTGAGCGGTATTTCTCGCACGATCTGCGAGGGTGTGGCTTTCTTCGACGGGTCCCACGGTTGCGCGGGCGGCTCGTTCACCGGGAGGTTGCTGGCCTGGGCGTTGTAGAACAGGTAGGGGCCCTTGCGTTCGTTCATCGGCGTGGTCTTTTCCGGCACGTTGCGCACGTGCTCGAAGCTGGACCACACCCACTGCGGCGCATTTTTGGTCTTGTGCACGATATGCAGGCCGACCAGTCCGACCTTCTGCGCGCTGCACGACTCGGGGATTACCGCGCCCGTGTTCGGGTCGGTGTTGCCTGGGGTGTAGACCAAGGCGTCGACGGCGTGGAATTCCTGCGGGTTGTCGTTGCCGCCGAGTACCTTCCAGGCCGACTTGACCATGATCGCGCCGACCTGCTTGTCCTTCACGCCGCAGGAGAAGGCGATGCGGTTGTCGGCCTTGCTCAGGAACGCTTGCTGGCCTTCCTTGCTATAGAGGCCATTGTTGACGATGTTGTCGAACATTGGCTGGTTGACCATGATCGCGTTGCGCGTGTAAGTGCCGCTCTGGTCCACCAGTGGGCCGGTCTTGAACGGCTGGATGAATTCGTCGAGCACACCGGCAACCTTGCCCATCTGTTGCAATACGGGCAGGTCACCCTTGCCTTGGCAGGCGGCGGGTGGCGGCGTGTGCTGGTCCCAGGCGAGCGGCTTCTGGCCTTGGGGCAGGAAAATCGCGTAGCTCTCCTTCCACGACTCCCACACCGTCTGCCCCGGCGCGCCGATCTGCACCGAGGTGTTGGCGCTGCCGTCGGCGTTGGCGGGCCAGTTCAGGGCGACGAAGGTCTGCCACGACAGCACGTCAAAATCGTGTTGCAGGCTGTCCAGGGTGATGGGGGAGTTGGCGGTGACGTCGAAGGGGATCGCAGGTGACAGCACTGGCGGGCTGGCCGCATCGGCCATGGCGAGCGCGCTGGTGAAGCTTGCACCCAGGCACGCCAACCGTTTCAAGGTTATTTTCATTATCGTCTCCTCAGCAGATAAAGCGTCGGGACGACGAGGCGTACGGGCCCTTCATGGACCGATAGTTCAGCGTTATCCCTTACGCTAGGCTGAAGGCTAGCCGTTGCGCTAGAACGCTCAGCAATATCCGACTAAAGGTAGGGGTAAGCAGGATCGGCGCCCGGCGGCAGATGCACGTGTGGGCAATGGCGCAAGGTGCGGCAAGGGAATCGGATTTTGCCTTCAGGCGCTGCGTGATCGTTTGGGATTTTCGCGAGCGAGCTCGCTCCTACAGGAGTGCCATATTCCGGTGTTATGGTTGGCGCTGATGATGGAGGATTGAACATGACATTGACTGTCGACACCCTGCTTGAATTGGCGATGGCCAATCCGATCAATGCGCAAATCACGTCGCGGCTGCCGGAGCTTGGTGTGCAGCAGTGCATGCTCACGGCGGGCTGTTTGTTCCAGGCGGTGTGGAATCATCAGGCGAATCTGCCGGCGGCTCAGGGCGTGAAGGACTACGACGTTTTTTACTTCGACGAGGACCTGTCCTACGAGGCGGAAGACGCGGTAATTCGTGCGGCGCAGGTGCTATTTCAAGACCTGGGCGTGAATGTGGAGGTCAGGAATCAAGCGCGGGTTCACCTTTGGTATGGTCAGCGGTTTGGCCGGCCCTACCCGCAGTTGCATTCGGCCAGGCAGGGGGTTGATCGGTACTTGGTGGCGGGTACTTGCATTGCGCTGGATATTGCCTCGGGCGACGTGTATGCGCCTTATGGCTTGGAGGATGTGGAGCAGGGGGTGTTGCGGATCAACCCTTTGCATCCGGAGCCGGAGCTGTTTTTGCACAAGGCCAGGAGTTATCAGGCGCGTTGGCCGTGGCTCAAGATTGTAGCCCCAATACTGTAGGAGCGAGCTTGCTCGCGAAAAACGTCAACGATAACGCGTGCCTTCAGATTAAACGCGGCGCCTGTAAGTTTTTCGCGAGCAAGCTCGCTCCTACAAGTTTGGTAACGTGCCGAGTAGGCCGCCACTTATCACTACCAGCCAGGGCGGCAGTTTCCACACCATCAACGCGACCAGTGCCAGCAACGCCAGGGCGAGGTCGTAGCCGTTGAAGATCGCGCTGGTCCAGACTGGTCGATACAGCGCTGCCAACAGCAGGCCGACCACCGCCGCATTGACACCGGCCAGCGCCGCCTGGGTACGCGGGCTTTTGCGCAGGCTGGCCCAGAAGGGCAGCGCGCCAAAGATCAGCAGAAACGACGGCGCGAAGATCGCCAGCAGGGCGATCACCCCGCCAAGCCAGCCGCTCGGGGCGTGGCTCATGGAGGCGCCAAGGAACGCGGCGAAGGTGAACAGCGGGCCCGGCACGGCTTGGGTGGCGCCGTAGCCGGCCAGGAACACGTCGTTGCTCACCCATTGGCTGGGCACCACTTCGGCTTGCAGCAAGGGCAACACCACGTGGCCGCCGCCGAACACCAGTGAGCCGGTGCGGTAGAAGGCATCCACCAATGCCAGCGTGGGGTTGGACACCCAGCCGGCGAGGATCGGCAAGCCCATCAGCAACAGCACAAACAGCATCAGCCATAGGACCCCTGCACGGCGGCTGATGGCGATGGGCAGGGCGTCGGCTTCGGCACGGGTCTCGTACTTGAACAACAACAGGCCGGCCACGCCTGCGACGATCATGACCCCGACTTGAGCCCAGGCGGAGGGTGCCAGCAGCACCACGCTTGCGGCAATCAACATCAACGCCACCCGCAAAGCGCCTCGGCACAAACTGCGCGCCATGCCCCACACGGCTTGGGCCACCACGGCCACGGCGACAACTTTGAGACCATGCAGCGCGCCATTGGGCAGGGCGCCGCCGTAGTGGGCCAGCCCCAAGGCAAACAGGATCAGGGCGATGGCCGACGGTAAGGTGAACCCGGCCCAGGCCGCCACAGCGCCGCCATAACCCGCCCGTGAAAGGCCCAGCGCAATGCCGACCTGGCTGCTGGCCGGGCCGGGCAGGAATTGGCACAGGGCAACCAGTTCGGCGTAGCTGCGCTCGCTCAGCCACTGGCGCCGAATGACGAACGCTTCGCGAAAATAACCCAGGTGTGCAATCGGGCCGCCAAAGGAGGTGAGGCCCAGGCGCAGGAAGATCAGAAATACTGACCAGGGGCTGCTACGGTGATCGGCGATAGGGGGCAAGGGTTGCCTCGGGGCGAGCTGTTCAATCCAGCGCAGATCGATAGGTTTCAGAACCTTAACCATTTTTTATGACGCGTAGAAGAGGCCGCCGCATGTCATTTTTGCGCCCCACATTGAATTTATGCGCGCTGATTTGAGTCACTGAAAGCAGAGCGTTGTTTTCCACCCACTCGACCTCAAGGACCGACCATGACTTTCTTCATCTTCCTGCTTGCCTGCGCCGCTGCCGCCAGTACCGGGGTGATCTTCAAACCGGGCGCCTGGTACGAATCCCTGGTCAAGCCCAGTTTCACCCCGCCCAATTGGCTGTTCCCGGTGGCCTGGACGATCATCTACCTGCTGCTGGCCTGGGCCGGTTACCGCTTGACCCTGATCCCAGGCAGCGAAATGGTATTGGCCCTGTGGGCGGCGCAGATTGCATTGAACACGCTGTGGACGCCGGTATTCTTCGGCGCCCATCGGTTGCTCGCCGGGATGGTGATTATCGTGCTGCTGTGGCTGACCGTAGCAGCGATGGTGCTGCTGGCCGTGCGCCTGGACCTGATTACCGGCCTGATCCTGTTCCCGTACCTGGTGTGGCTGTGCGTGGCCGCAGCGTTGAACTTCTCGATCCTGCGTAATAACCGCTGATGGCCTACCAGCATTGGCCCGCCAGCGAGCCCGAACTGGCGCAGATGCGCCGCTTCAATCAGAAACTGGCGTGGACGCCGCGGTTCAAGATCCGCAACCGCGTCACGCCGCGCCTGATCCAGGCACTGCTGCGCGCCAGCCAGACGTTCAAGAAGGCGCCTGTGGTGGAGCTGAAAAAGGTAGGCACGGTGCCCGTGCGCATCCTGCGCCCCAGCGGCAAGCCCAAAGGCGTGGTGCTGGATATCCACGGCGGTGGCTGGGTGATCGGCAATGCGCAAATGGATGATGACCTGAACCTCGCCATGGTCAACGCCTGCGACGTCGCGGTGGTGTCGGTGGATTACCGGCTGGCGGTCGATACGCCGATTGAGGGGCTGCTGGATGATTGCCTGGTGGCGGCGCGTTGGCTGTTGGCCGACTGCCCGGAGTTTGCCGGCTTGCCGGTGATTTTTGTCGGTGAGTCGGCCGGCGGGCACTTGGCAGCGGCCACCTTGTTGGCGCTCAAGCAATGGCCCGAGTTGCTGCAACGGGTGAGCGGGGCCGTGCTGTACTACGGCGTTTACGATTTGACCGGCACACCGAGCGTGCGCACGGCCGGGCCGGACACCTTGTTGCTGGACGGGCCGGGCATGGTCGACGCGCTGTGCCTGCTGACGCCGGGGCTCAGCGACGAAGCGCGCCGGCAGCCGCCGTTGTCGCCCTTGTATGGGGACTTTGAAGGGTTGCCGCCTGCGCTGATGTTTGTGGGCGAGTTGGACCCGCTCAAGGATGACACCCTGCTGATCGCCGAGCGATGGGCGGGCGTTGAGGCGCACCTGCTGCCGGAGGCGGCTCATGGGTTTATTCATTTTCCGGTGGCGATGGCCGACAGGGTGTTGGCGTACAGCCGCCAGTGGATAACAGGTCGAATCCTTGGCAATGGGCGTTAGCATTCAGGCGGCCAAAGCCGCTGACATTCCCGAGGTGCTGAGCTTCGCTTTGCAGGCTCGCGATGAGCTGTTTCCAACGCTCAGCGCAACCGGAATGCCCCATGATCTGGCGCAGTTCGAAGCCGTTTACCTTCAGGGTGGCGGGCAGTTTCTGATTGCCCGCGCCGACGGCCAAATCGTGGCTGCGGTGGGCTATCGGCCTTATGACAGTCGTTTTCCCCAGTTGGACTACCGGGGCTGCAAGACAGTGGAAGTGGTGCGCCTGTATGTGCGCCCGGCGTTCCGTCGCTTGGGCCTGGCGGGCCAGTTATACCGCTCGTTGGAGGCGCTGGCGCGGGAGGCGGATGTGAAAGTGGTTTACCTGCACACCCATCCCTTTCTGCCCGGGGCGATTGATTTCTGGCGGCGGCAGGGCTTCGAGGTGGTGGATGTCGAGGCAGACCCGCTCTGGCAAACCACCCATATGCACCGCCTTCTGTAGGAGCGAGCTCGCTCGCGAAAAACGTCAACGATAACGCGTATTTCCTGGATGAACGCGGCGCCTGTGGGTTTTTCGCGAGCAAGCTCGCTCCTACAGGTTCAGTTTCAGTTGGAGCGCAGGCGCAGGATTTTTGCGCCGTCGAAGGGGTCGGTGAGGTAATGCCCCTGCACCCCGAATGTCTCCTGTAAACGCTGCGGCGTCAGCACTTCAAGTGGCGTACCCAGCGCCACCAGTCGCCCACGATCCAGCACGGCCAGGCGATCACAGGTCAGTGCCTGGTTCAGGTCGTGCAGCGCAATCAAAGTGGTCACCGGCAAGCCTTGCACGCCTTTGAGGATCGCCAGTTGATGCTGGATATCCAGGTGATTGGTCGGCTCATCCAGCAACAAAATCTGCGGCCGTTGCGCCAGGGCGCGGGCGATGTGCACGCGTTGGCGTTCGCCGCCAGAGAGGCTGCGCCAGGCGCGTTGGCTCAGGTGGGTAGCGTCTACGTCGTGCAGCGCCTGGTGCACGATGGCGTCGTCTTCACGCGACCACGGGCTCAACGCCGACAGCCATGGCGTGCGACCCAGGGCCACGGCGTCGAACACACGGATGGCGTCATCGGTGTCGGCCTGTTGCTCCACCACCGCCAGCTGTTGCGCGATGGTGCGGCGCGACAACTCACCGAGCCGCTTGCCACCCAGGCGAACTTCGCCGCTGGCCGGCGGGCGCAAGCCGGCGAGCAGTTTGAGCAGGGTGGACTTGCCCGAGCCGTTCGGCCCGACGATGCCCAGGGTTTCGCCCGCCTGCACGTCCAGGTCGATACCGTGCAGCAACTGGGCCTCACGCACCTTGAAACCCAAGCCGCTGCAACTGAGCACGCTCATCGGGCGTTCCTCCGGCCAATCAGGATCAACGCAAACACCGGCGCGCCCACCAGTGCCGTGACCACCCCAACGGGAATCACTTGGCCCTTGATCAGGGTGCGTGACAGCACATCGGCGGCGATCAGAAACAACGCGCCGCCCAAGGCACTGGCCGGCAGTAACCGCGAATGCCCGGTGCCGAGCAACAGGCGCGCGGCGTGGGGAATCACCAGCCCGACAAAACCAATGGAGCCGACGATAGACACCATCACCGCCGTGACCAACGCGGCGCAGGCCACCAGCACAAATTGCACGCGGCGCACCGGAATGCCCAGGGAGGCCGCCGAGTCGCTGCCAAAGGTGAACGCATCCAGTGCGCGACGATGCCACAGGCACACCGCCAGCCCTAGCGCCGCCACCGGCACCGCCAGCCACACCGACGGCCAGCGCACGCCGCTGAGGTTACCCAGCAGCCAGAACATAATGCCGCGGGCTTGTTCGGAACTGGCCGACTTGGTGATGAGGAACGCGGTCAGGGCATTGAACAATTGCGAACCGGCGATGCCCGCGAGGATGATCTGCCCGGTGCCGCTGGACGATCCGCTGGCGCGGGCGAGCAGAATCACCAGCGCAAACGCGGCCATGGCGCCGACAAACGCCCCTGCCGACAGCGACACCAGCCCACCGCCCACACCGATCAGCACGACGAGCACGGCCCCGGTGGAGGCGCCAGCGCTGATGCCCAACAGGTACGGGTCTGCCAGCGGGTTACGCAGCAACGATTGCAGGATCACCCCGCAGGTCGCCAGCCCGGCACCGCAGGCTGCGGCCACCAGGGTGCGGGTCAGGCGGTAGTTCCACACCACGCCTTCATCGATCGGGTCCAGCGCATAGCCCGCGGCCCAGAGCTTATTGGCGAGCACCTGCAGCACCACCTGCGGTTCGATGGCGGTTTCGCCGATGGCCACGCCAGCGAGCAGGGCGAGCAACAGCAGGGCGAGGGCAATGACGGTGCGCATCATTGGCCCAGGTCGTAGCCGTCGATGGCGCTGGCCAGTTGTTCCAGGCCGTCGAACGTGCGCAGGCTGGCCTGCAGTGCCAGGGCGTCGAGGATGATGATGCGGTTGTGTTTCACCGCGTCCATGTTGCGGGTGACGGGGTCGCTGCGCAGGAAGGCGAGTTTCTTCTCGTGGTCGTCGGCGGGGTAGCGGCGACGGTCCATGCGTGCAATCACCAGGAAGGTGGGGTTGGCCTTGGCGATGGTTTCCCAGCCGACGGCGGGCCATTCTTCATCGGACTGCACCACGTTGTGCAGGCCCAGGGTTTGCAGCATGAATTGCGGCACGCCTTTATGGCCGGCCACATAAGGGTCGCTGGCCATTTCGGCGCTGGAGAACCACACCAGTGCGCTGGCCTGCTTCAAACCTTTGCCCTGGGCGGTGGCGATGGATGTGGCCAGGCGCGCCTTGAGCTCATCGTTCAACTGTTGGCCACGCGCCTGCACGTCGAAAATCTGCGCAAGCTGGTGGATGCTCTGGTAAATCGTCTCGATGCGAAACGGTTGCAACCGCGTGCCGTCGGCGCCGACCAGGTTGTCCTTGGCCTCGCAATCGGACGGCAGCACGTAGGTGGGGATCTTCAGCTCATGGAATTGCTCACGGGTACCGACCACGCCTTGCGGGCCCACCACCCATTCCAGTTCGGCGGCCACCAGTTGCGGGCGCTTGGCGATCACTGCTTCAAAGCTCGGCTCGTTGTTGGCCAGGCGCTCGATGCGGTCGTTCTGTGCTTTGTACTGTGGCAACACGTTGTTGAACCACAGCGAGGTGCCTACCACTTTATCGCCCACGCCCAAGGCATAAAGCATCTCGGTGGCGGCCTGGCCGATGCTCACGCTGCGAGCGGGTGCTTGCTGGAAGGTCAGGCTGCTGCCGCAGTTTTCCACGGTCAGCGGGTAGTGGCTTGGCGTGGCGTGGGCCAGGGCGCAGGCACTCAAGCCTGCGAGCAGGGCGGTAACACGTGGCAGCATGGGGCGATCTCCGAGTGAGCCAGGGGTGCAGCTGGGGAGTTACGGCTCGGAAATACGCCCTGGGACGCTACAGGTGCGCAGGGCCAGGATGTCCTTCCCGGACACCCCGCCGGTTAGTGATGTTGCTGGGCCGGCAGGTCTCCTGACTGATGCGTCATCGCCACGCCCCCGCCTTCCCGGACGAGGTCCAGTGGCATTCAGGGGCAGGCTCAGCACCTACAGTTGCGGGGGCAGTTTCGATTGACGCCTGGGCGGCGTTTCGAATTCCCTATTAGTCCCACGTGGGAACCGGCTCCGGTATGGTAAGCGATCACGCCCTGTAGGAGCGAGCTTGCTCGCGAAGAACTTGAGAACACCGCGGGCCATCAGGCGCCCCTGCGTTATCGTTGACGGTCTTCGCGAGCAAGCTCGCTCCTACAGGGGGAGTGGTTAGAGTCGAATGTCTTGGGGGCCGCGGATCAGGGCTTCGA
Source organism: Pseudomonas sp. FDAARGOS_380 (assembly GCF_002591235.1). Classification (NCBI taxonomy): domain Bacteria; kingdom Pseudomonadati; phylum Pseudomonadota; class Gammaproteobacteria; order Pseudomonadales; family Pseudomonadaceae; genus Pseudomonas; species Pseudomonas sp. FDAARGOS_380. The sequence continues at coordinate 4,119,751 of NZ_CP023969.1, forward strand.
TGCGCGTGCCGGTGGCGCGCTCTTCGTTGCTGAAGCCGTCGTAGTCAGCCAATTGGCCGAAGCGAATGCCGGTCAATTGCTCGATCGCAATCACACTGCGTTGGTAGGTCCTGAGCTGGCCGAACACCAGGTCTAATTGGTCCAGCTCGCGGCGCTGGTCAATCATGTAAGCGCTGGCGGACGGTTTGCCGTCGTCGCTGAGGTAGGCCACCACTTTCCAGAACGCCTGGGGGATTTTTACCCCGCGATACACGCGGTCGTTGTCGCTGAACACCGGGCCGCTGAACACCGTGGCCCGGGCTTTCCAGCGCTGGGTGTTGTCGAGGATATAGTCCTCGAGTTCCAGCCAGGTCTTCTGGTTGAAGCCGCTCATCTGTGGCGAGCAGTTGGTGAAGTGGAAGGTGTCGAGGTTGGCCGTGGTCGCGTCGTCGCCCCAGTTGGGGTCTTGGCGGCGCACCAGGTGGCCGCGGTCCAGGCCGTTGCCGGCGTACAGGTCTTCACCGACCTGGGCGTCGGTGGGCAGGCGGCCATCGTAGGCCCAGGTGTCGTTGCTGCGCACGATGTCCACATGCTTGGCGCCGTCGATATTTACCCCCACGTACAGCGCCAGTCGTCGAGAGCGCGACATGGTGATGGAGAAATGCGTGTAGTCCAGGCGCTTGGGTTGCACGTCGCCCGTCAGTGGCTCGCCAACCGTGGGCCATGGCACCACGAAGTCACTGAGGAAATCGTCGACGTAGCCAACGCGGTTTTTGAGGTCCTTGGCCGCTGTGACACGCGGCGTCGCGGCTCTGGCTTCCAGCAGGGTGGGGCTGGGCGCGATCAATGGTCGCAGATCGGCGAGCCTGGGGCGGTGCGACAGGTCGATTTTGACTGTGCGGGCGGGCATGGGCATGTTCCTTATGGGCCTCGGATAAACACCACTGAAACACAAACTCATGACAATTTGGCCCGGGTGACGATCCCAGGGCTATCCTGAAAACCGTTACCCGGACGTTCATCACACGCCAAAAAGGAGCCAGCTCATGTGTGTTCGCCAACCGCGCAATCCGATTTTCTGCCTGATTCCGCCGTACATGCTCGATCAGATCGCTCGCCACGGCGACAAAGCCCAACGGGAGGTCGCGTTACGCACGCGTGCCAAGGACAGCACGTTCCGCTCGTTGCGCATGGTCGCCGAACCCGCCAAAAGCCCCGCGCGGATGGCATTGGCGGTGGGCAGCGAAAAACAGCGCTCGATCTACAGCGCCAACAACACCGACAGCCTGCCCGGAAAACTGATCCGTGGCGAAGGGCAACCCGCCAGCGGCGATGCTGCGGTAGACGAAGCCTATGATGGCCTGGGCGCAACCTTCGACTTTTTCGACCAAGTGTTCGACCGCAATTCCATCGACGACGCGGGCATGGCCCTGGACGCCACCGTGCACTTCGGCCAGGACTACAACAATGCGTTCTGGAATTCGACCCAGATGGTGTTTGGCGATGGCGACCAGCAGTTGTTCAACCGCTTCACCGTGGCACTCGATGTCATCGGCCATGAGTTGGCCCATGGCGTGACCGAGGATGAGGCCAAGCTCATGTACTTCAACCAGTCCGGCGCGCTGAACGAGTCGTTGTCGGACGTGTTCGGCTCGTTGATCAAGCAATACGCGTTAAAGCAAAAGGCCGAGGACGCCGACTGGTTGATCGGCAAGGGGCTGTTTACCAATAAGATCAAAGGCACCGCCCTGCGCTCGATGAAAGCGCCAGGCACCGCCTTTGATGACAAGCTGCTGGGCAAAGACCCGCAGCCGGGGCACATGGATGATTTTGTACAGACTTACGAGGACAATGGTGGGGTGCATATCAATTCCGGCATTCCCAACCATGCGTTCTATCAGGTGGCGATCAATATAGGCGGGTTCGCCTGGGAGCGTGCCGGGCGTATCTGGTACGACGCACTGCGCGATTCGCGGCTGCGGCCCAACTCCGGTTTTTTGCGTTTTGCGCGCATCACCCACGACGTTGCCGGCCAGCTTTATGGCGTGAACAAGGATGAACAGAAGGCGGTCAAGGCCGGCTGGAAAGCGGTGGGCATAAACGTTTGACGAAGCCGCCTGGGCGGCGAGGAACAGCCATGCGAATTTCAATCAAGGAAAGCGGCGGGGCGGCGTATTTTCCGGGGCTGGCCAAGCCGCGTACGGTGGAACTGGACTCGCTGCCCGAACCCGACCAGCTGGAGTTACGGCAACTGATCGAAGCGGCCGATTTTTTCAAGTTGCCGCAAAGTACCGATCCCGAGCCTGGCAACCCAGGCCGGGTGCATTACACCCTGACAGTCGCGGAGGGCAAGCGTGAGCACACGGTTTGTGTGCTCGCGCCGGTGAATCCCCCGGCACTGGACGGGTTGGTGCAGTGCGTGCGGCGGCACATAAATTGTTGAAGCGCGCCAAGGCTGATTTGTGGCTCTTGGCAAGCTACTTACGATCCAGCCACACCGTCTGCGCATTGCAAAACTCGCGTACGCCGAAGTGCGACAGCTCGCGGCCGAACCCGCTCTTCTTCACGCCGCCAAATGCCACCCGAGGGTCTGAGACGCTGAACGAGTTGACGAAGACCCCACCGGTTTCCAACTGATCGGCGATAGCCCGCGCCTTTGCTGCGTCGCTGGTGAAGATGCTCGCGGTCAGGCCAAACTCGCTGTCATTGGCCAGGGCCACGGCATGCTCGGCATCGCGGGCGGTGAGGATCGACGCCACAGGGCCGAACAGTTCCTGTTGGAACGACGTCATTTGGTCGGTGACGTCGGCCAGGACGGTCGGCTCGTAGTAATTGCCAGCGCCAGCGACTTTGTTGCCGCCCAGCAACAGGGTGGCGCCTTCTTCCAGCGTGGCCTGCACCTGGCCATGCAGCTCGTCGCGCAGGTCGAAGCGGGCCATCGGGCCCACATAGGTGTTGGCTGACGCTGGGTCGCCCATCACCAGGGCGCGGGTGGCTTCAACGAATTTGGCGGTGAAGGCGTCCACCACACCGGCCTCAATGATCAGGCGCTTGGCGGCGGCGCAGACTTGGCCGCTGTTCTGGAAACGGCCGATCACGGCGGCTTGCACAGCGGCGTCGAGGTCGGCGTCGTTGAGCACGATAAACGGGTCGGAGCCGCCCAGTTCCAGTACACACTTCTTCAGGGCGGCGCCGGCCTGGGAGCCGATGGCGATGCCTGCGCGCACGCTGCCGGTGAGTGTTACGGCGGCGATGCGCGGGTCGGCGATGGCGGTGGACACGCCGTCCTGGGTCACGTTGATCACTTCGAATACGCCTTCAGCGAAACCGGCTTTACGCAGCGCCTGCTGGATCAGGTAGGCGCTGCCCATCACGTTGGGCGCATGCTTGAGCACATAGGTGTTGCCGGCAAGCAGGGTCGGCACCGCGCCGCGCAGCACTTGCCACACCGGGAAATTCCACGGCATCACCGCGAGGATCGGGCCCAGTGGGCGGTATTCGATCCGGGCGCTGCCGTTGTCCACCAAGGTGGGTTCCGGGGCCAGCATGGCCGGTCCGTGGGCGGCGTACCACTCGCTCAGTTGCGCGCACTTTTCGATTTCTGCGCGGGCCTGGGCGATGGGTTTGCCCATTTCCTGGGTGATCATTTGCGCCATGTCTTCAGCCTGATCACGCAGGGCAGCGGCCAGGGCCAGCAGGTATTCGGCGCGCTGGCTTACCGAAGTGCGGCGCCAGGTACGGAAGGCCTGGGTCGCGCGGGCGAGGGCGGCATCCAGTTGTTCTGCGCTTTCGTAGGCGTAGCTGCCGACTGTTTCACCGTTGGTGGGGTTGATCGACAGGGCGTGGGTCTGGTGGGAAATAGGATTGTTCATGGCACCGTCCGGCTGAATGAGTGGAATGGGGCCAGCGTACGGGGCTGTATGTTTTCTGGAAACTGAATAATATTAAGCAATACATTCATGAATGGAGAATGATTTGGATCTGGTGCAGCTGGAAATTTTCAAGGCCGTTGCCGAGCAAGGCAGCATCAGCGCCGCCGCGCAGTTGATTCATCGTGTGCCATCGAACCTCACCACGCGCATCAAACAACTCGAGCAGGACCTGGGCGTGGAGTTGTTTATCCGCGAGAAAAGCCGCCTGCGCCTGTCGCCGGCCGGGTGGAATTTCCTCGGCTATACGCGGCGCATTCTTGATCTGGTGCAAGAAGCCCGTGCGACGGTGGCGGGGGAGGAGCCCCAGGGCGCCTTTGCCCTGGGCTCGCTGGAGAGCACGGCGGCGGTGCGTATCCCGGCGTTACTGGCGGCGTATAACCAGCAATACACCAAGGTCGAGCTGGACCTGAGCACCGGCCCCTCGGGCACCATGATCGAAGGCGTGCTGTCGGGCCGGCTGACGGCGGCCTTTGTCGATGGGCCAGTGCTGCATTCCACGCTGGAAGGCGTGGCGGTGTTCGAGGAGGAGATGGTGGTGATTGCACCGCTGCATCACGCGCCGATCACCCGGGGGCAGGAGGTAAATGGCGAGAACATCTATACGTTTCGCTCCAACTGCTCGTACCGGCATCACTTCGAACGCTGGTTCTCACAGGATGGCGCGGTGCCGGGCAGGATCTTCGAGATCGAGTCGTACCACGGCATGTTGGCCTGTGTCAGCGCCGGGGCAGGGCTGGCGCTGATGCCACGCAGCATGCTGGAGAGTATGCCGGGATGTGCGGCGGTGAGTGTGTGGCCGCTGCCCGACACGTTTCGTATTTTGAATACCTGGCTGATCTGGCGGCGGGGCACGGTGTCGCAGAGTTTGAATAGTTTCGTAAAGCTACTGGAAGAACGCGATCTGGTGGCAACCTAAATCCAATGTGAAAGGGGCAAGCCCTGATACCTGTAGGAGCGAGCTTGCTCGCGAAAAACGTCAACGATTACGCGTGCTTCATGAATAAACGCGGCGTCTGTGAGTTTTTCGCGAGCAAGCTCGCTCCTACAGGTATAGGGGGCTTGAACTTCATCAGCCACCAAATTGCAGGGTGCCCATGGCCAGTTTGGCCATGATTGCCGTCGCGCCCAGTTGTACCAGCCATAACGCCAACCCACCGAGGAATACCCCCAACGCCACTTGCAATACCAGGCTCTTTTGGCGCTTGGCTTGCGGTGCGCGTGGGGCGTAGTCGTGCAGTTCGTCGCGGTCGGCGCGCAGGTCCAGGTCGTCGTTTCTCATAAAGCTCTCACAGCAAGGGGGCAGTCGGTGTTCAGTCTAGTGTGTTCGCCAATAAAAAGGGGGAAGCCATTGGCTTCCCCCTTCGTATAACGCTTGCCGGCTTACAGCACCTCGACAATCGCCTTGGTCACTGCACCAATGTTCGACTGGTTCAGCGCCGCCACACAGATGCGGCCGGTATCCAACGCATAGATGCCGAACTCGGTACGCAGGCGGGTGACTTGCTCAACGCTCAAACCGGAGTAGGAGAACATCCCACGCTGGCGGCCGACGAAGCTGAAGTCATGGCCTGGCGCAGCCTTGGCCAGTTCGGCGACCATCTGCTCGCGCATACCGCGAATGCGCAGGCGCATCTCGGCCAGCTCGGCTTCCCACTGTGCGCGCAGTTCAGGGTTGTTCAACACGGCGGCAACGATGGCTGCGCCGTGGGTGGGCGGGTTGGAGTAGTTGGTGCGGATCACACGCTTGACCTGGGACAGGATGCGCGCGCTTTCTTCCTTGGACTCGCTGACGATCGACAGCGCGCCAACACGTTCGCCGTACAGGGAGAACGACTTGGAGAACGAGCTGGACACAAAGAAGGTCAGGCCCGATTCCGCGAACAGGCGCACCGCGGCGGCGTCTTCGTGGATGCCGTCGCCGAAGCCCTGGTAGGCCATGTCGAGGAATGGCACCAGGTTCTTGGCCTTGACCACGTCCAGCACGTTTTGCCAGTCGGCCGGGCTGAGGTCGACGCCGGTCGGGTTATGGCAGCAGGCGTGCAGCACCACGATGGACTGCGGCGGCAGGGCGTTTAGGTCTTCGAGCAGGCCGGCACGGTTTACGTCGTGGGTGGCGGCGTCGTAGTAGCGGTAGGTCTGCACCGGGAAACCGGCTTTTTCAAACAGCGCCTGGTGGTTTTCCCAGCTCGGGTCGCTGATGGCGACGACGGCGTTGGGCAGCAGTTGCTTGAGGAAGTCGGCGCCGATTTTCAGCGCGCCCGTGCCGCCCACGGCCTGGGCGGTAATCACACGGCCTTCGCTCAACAGCGGCGACTCAGCGCCAAACAGCAGCTTTTGCACGGCCTGGTCGTACGCCACGATGCCGTCGATCGGCAAGTAGCCACGGGCGGCGTGTTGCGCCACACGAATGGCTTCCGCTTCGGCAACGGCACGCAAGAGTGGAATCTTCCCCTCCTCGTTGCAGTAAACGCCCACGCCAAGGTTCACCTTGGTGGTTCGTGTATCGGCGTTGAATGCTTCGTTGAGGCCCAGGATTGGATCGCGTGGTGCCATTTCGACAGCGGAGAACAGGCTCATTTTTGCGGCAGCTCTATGGGGGGTAGGAGGGACGTGTCGCGCTCCAGCCGAATGCACTAGAGCGGTGCACAAACGGGGAGCTAGTATAGAGGCCATCACGGCTGAGAGCGACAACGGAAACGGCTTTTCGGCCATGTTTTTCGGTTTATTTGCTGACCGTTAGTCTTATTGCAACATTGGCGAGAAAGGTCGTGTAGGACGACGGCCTTGAAACCCGTCACATTCGACACCACTTCTACAGCTATCATGGTTTTTTCCTGCAACCTGCGATGATTATTCGCGGGTTGCTGAGCTATTTCGTCCCTGGCGGTGTCGAGTCTGGGGTGACTTCACGAGGTACGTTATGTCGGATTTCCAGCTCGTTACCCGTTTTGAACCCGCCGGCGATCAACCGGAAGCCATTCGTCAGATGGTCGAAGGCATCGAAGCCGGCCTCGCGCACCAGACGCTGCTTGGGGTGACCGGTTCCGGCAAGACCTTCAGCATCGCCAATGTGATCGCCCAGACCAACCGCCCAACCCTGGTGCTGGCGCCGAACAAAACCCTGGCGGCGCAGCTCTATGGCGAGTTCAAGGCGTTCTTCCCGAACAACGCGGTGGAGTATTTCGTTTCCTACTACGACTACTACCAGCCCGAAGCCTATGTGCCGTCCTCCGATACCTTTATCGAGAAGGATGCATCGATCAACGACCACATCGAGCAGATGCGCCTCTCGGCCACCAAGGCGTTGCTTGAGCGCAAGGACGCGATCATCGTCACCACGGTGTCGTGCATCTACGGCTTGGGCAGCCCGGAAACCTATCTGAAGATGGTGCTGCACGTCGACCGGGGCGACAAACTCGACCAGCGCGAACTGTTGCGCCGCCTGGCGAGCCTGCAGTACACCCGTAACGACATGGATTTTGCCCGCGCCACCTTCCGAGTGCGCGGCGATGTGATCGACATCTACCCGGCCGAATCCGACCTGGAAGCCATCCGCATCGAACTGTTCGATGATGAAGTCGAAAGCCTGTCAGCCTTCGACCCGTTGACCGGTGAAGTGATCCGCAAGCTGCCACGCTTCACCTTCTACCCCAAAAGCCACTACGTGACCCCGCGCGAAACCCTGATGGGCGCCATCGAGGGCATCAAGGTCGAGCTGGCCGAGCGCCTGGAATACCTGCGCTCCAACAATAAGCTGGTGGAAGCCCAGCGCCTGGAGCAGCGCACCCGCTTCGACCTGGAGATGATCCTGGAGCTGGGCTACTGCAACGGCATCGAAAACTACTCGCGCTACCTGTCGGGCCGTGATTCCGGGGCGCCGCCACCGACGCTCTATGACTACCTGCCACCGGACGCCTTGCTGGTGATCGACGAATCCCACGTCAGCGTGCCGCAAGTGGGCGCTATGTATAAGGGCGACCGTTCACGCAAAGAAACCCTGGTGGAATACGGTTTCCGCCTGCCGTCGGCGCTGGACAACCGGCCGATGCGCTTTGACGAGTGGGAAGCCATCAGTCCGCAAACGATCTTCGTCTCCGCTACGCCCGGCAACTATGAAGCCGAGCATGCGGGCCGCGTTATCGAGCAACTGGTGCGACCCACAGGCCTGGTGGACCCGGAAATCGAAATCCGCCCGGCGCTGACCCAGGTCGATGACTTGCTCTCGGAGATCAACAAACGCGTGGCCCTGGAAGAGCGGGTGCTGGTCACCACCCTGACCAAGCGCATGTCCGAAGACTTGACCGACTACCTGGCCGACCACGGCGTGCGCGTGCGTTACCTGCACTCGGACATCGACACCGTGGAACGCGTGGAGATCATCCGCGACCTGCGCCTGGGCACCTTCGATGTGCTGGTGGGGATCAACCTGCTGCGCGAAGGGTTGGATATGCCAGAAGTGTCGCTGGTGGCGATTCTGGATGCGGACAAGGAGGGCTTCCTGCGCTCCGAGCGTTCATTGATCCAGACTATCGGCCGAGCGGCGCGTAACCTCAATGGCCGTGCGATTCTCTATGCCGACCGCATCACCGGCTCCATGGAGCGGGCGATTGGCGAGACTCAGCGCCGTCGCGACAAGCAGATCGCGTTCAACCTGGAACACGGCATTACCCCCAAAGGTGTGTTCAAGGACGTTGCCGACATTATGGAAGGCGCCACCGTGCCCGGCTCGCGCAGCAAGAAGCGCAAGGGCATGGCCAAGGCCGCCGAGGAGAGCGCCAAGTACGAGAACGAACTGCGCTCACCGAGTGAGATCACCAAGCGGATTCGACAACTGGAAGAGAAGATGTACCAGTTGGCGCGGGATCTGGAGTTTGAGGCAGCGGCGCAGACGCGCGATGAGATTGGCAAGTTGCGTGAGCGGCTGTTGGCTGTTTGATTTGCGTTGATTGGGCTGGCCTCATCGCGGCATAGGTATCTACACAAGACTGTAACGCTCAACGGCAACCACGATGCGAAGCGAGTCGCTCTTGATCTGCTTTTGATCTTGATCTTAGGCGCCCCGTTAAACCACGCTGGCCGGAATTCGACAGGGATTTGGGGGGTAAACCGGCAGGGATGCCGGTTTAGCCGCCCCGCGCCATGGATGGCGCGTGGCGGCGGCGCCCCAAATCACTGGCGGATTACGGGCACACCGAGCCCCAGCGAGGTGCCGAGTGGTGGGGCAAGAGCGTTTTGCTTACTTTTGCGCTTTTCAAAAGTGAGCCGCCGTCAGGGCGGAACCCTAAGTGGCCGTTACCGCAGCAATGAATATGTACACGGTCCAACGGTGTTGACTGTCAGGCCGCCATCGCAGGCAAGCCAGCTCCCACATTTGGACTGCGGCGCGTCAGGTAGATAAGCGTCGGCTGTCAGGCCGCCACGGGAGCAAGCTCCCTCGCCACAGGTTCGGCGTCATCCCCAAAGTTATGTAGATACCTATGCTCATCGCGGGCAACCGGCTCCCACATTGATCTGTGAATGCGCTCAAAATGTGGGAGCTGGCTTGCCTGCGATGGCCGCGCCTCGGTTTTCCAGATATCCCCCAGGCTGTTACCATTCGCCCCTTGTTTGAATTTTCAGTTATATCGCCCATTCGAGACCTGCCATGACCACCGTCCGCACGCGCATTGCGCCATCGCCCACTGGGGATCCCCACGTCGGTACTGCTTACATCGCCCTGTTCAACTACTGCTTTGCCAAGCAGCATGGCGGTGAGTTCATCCTGCGGATCGAAGACACCGATCAACTGCGCTCCACCCGTGAGTCCGAACAGCAGATTTTCGATGCCCTGCGCTGGTTGGGCATTACCTGGGCTGAAGGCCCGGACGTGGGCGGCCCTCACGGCCCGTATCGCCAGAGCGAGCGCAGCGACATCTACAAGCAGTACACCCAGCAACTGGTCGATATGGGCCATGCCTTCCCGTGCTTCTGCACCGCCGAAGAGCTGGACCAGATGCGCGCCGAGCAACAGGCCCGTGGCGAGACCCCGCGCTACGATGGCCGTGCGTTGCTGTTGTCCAAGGAAGAAGTGGCTGCGCGCCTGGCGGCCGGTGAGCCCCACGTCATCCGTATGAAGGTGCCCAGCGAAGGCGTGTGCGTGGTGCCCGACATGCTGCGCGGTGACGTCGAGATCCCGTGGGACCGCATGGACATGCAGGTGCTGATGAAGACCGACGGCTTGCCGACGTACTTCCTGGCCAACGTGGTCGATGACCACCTGATGGGCATCACCCATGTGCTGCGTGGCGAAGAGTGGCTGCCCTCGGCACCGAAACTCATTCTGCTGTACGAATACTTCGGCTGGGAGCAACCGCAACTGTGCTACATGCCGCTGCTGCGTAACCCGGACAAGAGCAAGCTGTCTAAGCGCAAGAACCCTACGTCGGTGACGTTCTACGAGCGCATGGGCTTCATGCCCGAGGCGATGCTCAACTACCTGGGCCGCATGGGCTGGTCGATGCCGGACGAGCGCGAGAAGTTCTCGCTGCAGGAAATGGTCGACAACTTCGACCTGTCCCGCGTCTCCCTCGGCGGGCCGATCTTCGATATCGAGAAACTGTCGTGGCTCAACGGCCAGTGGCTGCGTGACCTGCCGGTGCAAGAGTTCGCCAGCCGCGTGCAGCAGTGGGCGTTGAACCCCGAGTACATGATGAAGATCGCGCCGCTGGTGCAGGGCAGGGTGGAGACCTTCAGCCAGGTCGCACCCTTGGCCAGTTTCTTCTTTGCCGGTGGCGTGAATCCCGATCCCAAGCTGTTCGAGTCCAAAAAGCTCTCCGGTGACCAAGTTCGCCAACTGATGCAGTTGATCCTGTGGAAGCTTGAAAGCCTGCGTCAGTGGGAGAAGGATGCAATCACGGCGACCATCCAGGCGGTAGTGGAATCCCTTGAGCTGAAACTGCGCGATGCCATGCCGCTGATGTTTGCCGCAATCACCGGGCAGGCCAGTTCGGTGTCGGTGCTCGATGCGATGGAAATCCTCGGCCCGGACCTGACCCGTTTCCGCCTGCGCCAAGCCCTTGATTTGCTTGGTGGTGTATCGAAGAAAGAAAACAAGGAATGGGAAAAGCTGCTGGGCGCTATCGCTTAAGCAGGCCGCTTGCGGCACGAAACCCCGGTTTTCCGGGGTTTCGTCGGTAAGTGATTGTTATCCCGGCAAAAAATTTTGGAAATTGTTGAAAATAAATTTGACACGTTTCCAAACCGCCATTAAGATTCGCCCCGTCCTCACCGATGAGGGGCTATAGCTCAGCTGGGAGAGCGCTTGCATGGCATGCAAGAGGTCAACGGTTCGATCCCGTTTAGCTCCACCAATTTACAGGTTCAAGGTTCCGGCCACACCGTCCTTGAATTGATCAGGTCTCAGCTCTGATCAGATGTACAGAAGGTTTTGTCCCCTTCGTCTAGTGGCCTAGGACACCGCCCTTTCACGGCGGTAACAGGGGTTCGAGTCCCCTAGGGGACGCCAGTTTCAACAAGCAGCTCGAAAGGTCTGCTGCGTCGCGAGACGAAAAATCCGGGGCTATAGCTCAGCTGGGAGAGCGCTTGCATGGCATGCAAGAGGTCAACGGTTCGATCCCGTTTAGCTCCACCAATTTTACAGGTTCAAGGTTCCGGCCACACCGTCCTTGAATCGATCAGTTCTCAGCGCTGATCAGTTGTATAGAAGGTTTGTGTCCCCTTCGTCTAGTGGCCTAGGACACCGCCCTTTCACGGCGGTAACAGGGGTTCGAGTCCCCTAGGGGACGCCACGATTACCCGCTCTGCGGGATTTTTAAGGGTCATTCAATTATTGAATGGCCCTTTTGTTTGTCTGGCGTTTGGCCAATTCCCTCCTTATTACTCATTTTTCTGTTCTGACCGGCGGTCGTGCTTGTCGCTTGCCAAATATTATTATGGTAATAATATTCAACCCATGAGAGACGGAGGCTTCGATGAGCGATAAAAAAGCGCAAACCCGCGAACGTATTTTGCAGGCTGCCAGCGCGGCGTTGATCCAGCGTGGCCCGGCTGAACCCAGTGTGGGCGAAGTGATGGGGGCGGCGGGGCTGACGGTCGGAGGCTTCTACGCGCATTTTGAAAGCAAAGACGCCTTGATGTTGGAAGCGTTCAACCAGCTACTGGCGCAGCGCCGCGCCTCCATCGATGACTTGGACGAGCAACTGACCGGCGAAGAGCGCCGCACGCTGGTCGCCGCATTTTATCTGTCACGCAAGCACCGCGACTCCACGACCCAGGCCTGCCCGTTGCCCGCGACAGTGGGGGAGATGGGGCGCTTGCCGGACGCTTTTCGCGAGGTCTTGAACGAACACGTCGAGTTGATGGCCGCGCAATTGGCCGGCAGCCCCGAAGAGATCGACAAGGCCCTGGCGGACATGGCCTTGATGGTGGGTGGGCTGACCCTGGCGCGGGCGCTGGGGCCGGGCGAGTTATCGGATCGCGTGATACGTGCGGCCAAGTCGGCGGTACGCTAAAAAGGGGACGCAAGATGGGCGCATTGACCTGGGTTCGTGGTTTCAATGGCACGGTGGGGCGCCTTGCGCCGCATGCGGTCGCCAGCAAGATGCGTCGCACCTTCATGACCCCGCGCGATCTGCCGCCGCGTGACTGGGAGCTGCCGTTGTTGGCGCAATCGGAGCGCATTACCCTGCGTTTCGGCCTGTCGGCGTTGCGATGGGGGCAAGGCCCGGCGGTGCTGCTGATGCATGGCTGGGAAGGCCGGCCCACTCAATTCGCCAGCTTGATTACGGCATTGGTCGACAACGGCTATTCAGTGATTGCCTTGGACGGTCCCGCCCACGGCCGTTCACCAGGGCGTGAAGCCCATGTGCTGCTGTTTGCCCGCGCCATGCTTGAGGCGGCGGCCGAGCTGCCGCCGCTGTATGCGGTGGTCGGCCATTCCATGGGCGGCGCCAGTGCGATGCTGGCGGTGCAGTTGGGGTTGCGTACACAGGCATTGGTCAGCATTGCCGCGCCGTCGCGCTTTCTGGATGTGTTGCGTGGGTTCACCCGCATGGTCGGCTTGCCGCCACGGGCGCGCTCAGCCTTTATCCAGGAAGTGGAGTTGAGCATGGGCATGCCGCTCAAGCACCTGGACGTGGCCCACTACCAAATGAACATTCCCGGCCTGATCGTCCACGCCGAAGACGACACCTTCGTTCCGGTCAGGGCGGCTCAAGCCATTCACGAAGCCTGGTTCGACAGCCGCCTGCTGCGCCTGGAGCAGGGCGGCCACCAGAAAGTGCTCGCCGACCCGCAGGTGATCGACGCTGTACTCGCCCTATTGGCCGGCTGCCGTCTACAGGAGCGCCAGAGCGCCTGATACACTGCCCCGCCGACATCAATCGACTGGAGCAAGGCATGGGCTGGGATTTGGCAACGCCGTTCATCATCGATCTGCAGGTTGCGGCTGAAGACATCGACGGCCTGGGGCACGCCAATAATGCGGTGTATGTCTCGTGGCTGGAGCGTTGCGCCTGGCGCCATTCCCAGCGCCTGGGGCTGGACCTCACCGAATACCGCCGCCTGGACCGCGCCATGGCCGTGGTGCGCCATGAAATCGACTACCTGGCGGCAGGCTATGAGGGCGACGAATTACAACTGGCCACCTGGATCGTCGATTGGGACCAACGCCTGAAAATGACCCGTCGTTTCCAGTTGGTACGCCCCCGTGATGGCGCGACCCTGCTGCGTGCGCAAACAACCTTCGTGTGCATTGAATTGTCCAGCGGCAAGCCCAAGCGCATGCCCACCGAGTTTATCGACGGTTACGGCCCCGCCCTGACAGGGGGTTAACGGTTGTCGCTGGAAACCCAGTAAACTGCGCCACGATTTTTGTTGAGTGTTTTCCATGCAAATTGCTTTGGCGCCCATGGAGGGGTTGGTCGACAACATCCTGCGGGACGTGTTGACCCACGTGGGCGGTATCGACTGGTGCGTGACCGAGTTCATCCGGGTCAACGACCGCCTGCTCACGCCTGCCTATTTCCACAAGCTTGCGCCTGAACTGCTGCACGGTGCCCACACGGCGGCCGGTGTGCCGTTGCGGGTGCAATTGCTCGGTTCCGATCCAGTGTGCCTGGCGGAAAATGCCGCCCTGGCCTGTGAATTGGGTTCTGAGGTGATTGACCTTAACTTCGGTTGCCCGGCCAAGACCGTGAATAAATCCCGAGGTGGCGCGGTGCTGCTCAAGGAGCCGGAGCTGCTCAACCAGATCGTCGAGCATGTGCGCCGCGCCGTACCCGCGCATATTCCCGTGACCGCCAAGATGCGCCTGGGCTTCGACAGCCCGGATGGTGCATTGGTGTGCGCTACGGCCCTGGCCGAGGGCGGCGCGGCGCATATCGTGGTGCATGCGCGCACCAAAGCCGATGGCTACAAGCCGCCGGCCCATTGGGAGTGGATCCCGAGGGTGCAGGACGTGGTCAAGGTGCCGGTATTTGCCAATGGCGATATCTGGAGCGTCGAAGACTGGAAGCGCTGCCGCGAAATCAGCGGTGCCGACGACATCATGCTGGGCCGTGGCCTGGTAGCGCGGCCCGATCTGGCACGGCAGATTGTGGCGGCCAAGGCCGGCGAAGAGGTAGTCGAGATGACCTGGGCGCAGATGCAGCCGATGCTTCAGGAATTCTGGCGCCAGTCGGTGGCGCAACTCACGGAAAAGCAGGCGCCCGGCCGCTTGAAGCAGTGGCTGGCGATGCTCACGCGCAACTACCCGGAGGCAGTGGAGTTGTTCACCGCCCTGCGCCGCGAGACGGACTTGAACCAAGTCAGCCGCCTGCTGGGTATGCCGCATCCAGCAGCCGCCTGAACCCCTCGATCGGCAACGGTCGGCTGTGCAAATACCCCTGGAATAAATGGCAGCCCAGCTTTTGCAGGAACGCCAACTGCTCCAGGGTTTCCACCCCCTCGGCGATGACTTCCAGGTTCAAGCTGCGCGCCATCGCCACAATGGCGCGGATGATTTCCGCATCATTGGGGTCGTGGGTCGCATCGCGCACGAACGATTGATCGATCTTCAGCGCGTCCACCGGCAGGCGCTTGAGGTAAGTCAGGGATGAATAGCCGGTGCCGAAATCATCCATCGCAAAGCTCACGCCGAGCTTTTTCAGGCGACGCATCTTCACCACGGTATCGTCGAGGTTCTGGATCACGATGCCTTCGGTGATTTCCAGTTTCAGCAGGCTGAACGGCAAGCCGTGTTGCTTGAGGCTGTGCTCCACCCGTTCCACAAAGTCGTTCTGGCGAAACTGCCGGGGGCTGATGTTCACGCACAGGCTGAAGTTGAGCGGGTCCACCAGGCCGTCGGCAATCAACTGGGCAAAGGCGCCGCAGGCTTCATCGAGAATCCAGGTACCCACCTCCAGGATCAGGCCGCTGTCTTCCAATACCTTGATAAATTCCGTCGGCGACTGCGCGCCCAACTGAGGATGCTGCCAGCGCACCAGAGCCTCGGCGCCGATTATCCTGTTGCCGCGCGCATCCACCTGGGGCTGGTAGTGCACGCTGAATTCGCCGCGGGACAAGGCCAGGCGCAAGTCGGTTTCCATGCGCAGGCGCTCGCTGGCGGTTTTTTGCATGCTGTTGTGGAACATCTGCGTGGTGTTGCGCCCGGAGTCCTTGGCGCGGTACAGGGCGATGTCAGCGCGTTTGAGCAGATCGGCGGGTGTGGTGCCATGGTCGGGGATCAGCGCCACGCCGATGCTGGGCGTGACCTGCAGCCGATGGCCGTCGAGAAACATCGGTTCCGAAAGCAATTCGCGCAGGGTATCGGCCAGCGCTTGCACCTGGCTGCTGACCGTCTGGCGGGTGCCCTCCAGGCCGCTGAGCAATACCACAAACTCATCGCCGCCCAGGCGCGCCACGGTGTCCTCCATGCGCACGCTGGCTTCCAGGCGGGCGGTGACGATTTTCAGCACGGTGTCGCCAACGGGGTGGCCGAGGGAGTCGTTGATGTGCTTGAAGTGGTCCAGGTCCAGAAACAGCAGGGCGCCGCGCAGGTTGTGGCGCTTGAGCAGCGCGATCTGCTGGCTCAGGCGGTCCATCAGCAGTGCCCGGTTTGGCAGGTTGGTCAGCGGGTCGTGATAGGCCAGGTGACGGATCTGCGCCTGGGCATTCTTCAATAGGCTTACATCCCGTGCGGTCAGCAGCAGGCAGGGGGTTTCATTCAGGGTGATCGGCTCCACCGAGACCTCCACCGCCAGCACCTCGCCACGCTTGTTGCGCCAGAGCATTTCCAGGTGGTGAATGCGCCCCTTGATCTGTAACTCGGCCAACAGTGCGGCGCGCTGGTTCTCGTCGGCCCAGATGCCGATCTGGTACAAGGTCAGGCCGATGGCCTCTTCGGTGCGGTAACCGGTCAGGCGGCAAAAGCCGTCGTTGACCTCTACATAACGGCCGGTGTCGCGTTCGGTGATGGAGATCGCATCGGGGCTGGAGTGGAACGCCTTGGCGAACTTCTCTTCACTGGCCTTGAGTGCGGCTTCCGAGCGTTGCTGCTGGGTGATATCGCGCAGCGTAGTGACGATGCACGGCTGGTCGCTGACCTTGATCAAGCGGCTGGAAATCATGCAGGTCAGGCTTTGGCCGTCCTTGTGATGCACCACGATCGCCACATTGCTCAGGGCCTGTTCGCGTATCACCTGCTCGATGCGCTGCAGGCGCTTGCTGGAGTCGTCCCACAGGCCGATTTGTTCGGCGCTTTTGTCCAGCACTTCGGCGGCTGTAAAGCCAAACGTCTGGGTAAACGCCGGGTTGATCTCGATAAAGGCGCCGCTCTCCAAACAGGTGACGCAGATCGGGTCGGGGCTGGCCTGGAACAGGCTGGCGAACTTCTCTTCCGAGGCGGTCAGCCGTTGCTCGCGCTCGACCTGGTCGGTGATGTCCAGCAAGGTACCCGCCATGCGCAGGGGCTTGCCTGATTCATCGCGATACAGGCGTGCGCGGCTCTCCAGGTAGCGCGGGCTGCCGTCTTCCATTTGCACGCGATAGGTCAGCTGATAGTTGCCGCCCGGGCCTTCGCGCAAACTGCGGTACGCATGGCGCATGCCCTCGCGGTCCTCATCGGACATGCCTTCAAAAAATGCCTCGAAAGACTCATGGAACGGCGCGGGCTCCAGCCCATGCAGCTGGGCGGCACGCGCTGAGCCGTAAAGCATGCCGCTGGGGATGTGCCAATCCCAGGTGCCCAGTTGCGCGGAATCCAGGGCCAGGTCCAGGCGCTCCTGGCTGTCCTTGAGTGCTTGCTCGGCGTTTTTACGTTCGGTGGTGTCCAGGAACGTGCTGATCAGGTACGCCTCGCCGTCCAGTTCGACCTTTTGCGCGCTAAGGGTGCCGTCATGGATCTGGCCGTTGCTGGCGCAGAACTGCACTTCCATGGTGATGGGTTCACCCTTGCGCTGCGTGGCTTTGACTAGCAGCGCACGCTGTTCCGGGTGGCGCCACAAGCCCAGTTCCAGGGTGGTGCGGCCGATGGCATCGGCCACCGGCCAACCGAACAGCATCTCGAAATACTGGTTGGCTTCGCTGATCAAACCGTCAGCCTGGCGCGTCAGCAGTACCATGTTCGGGCACAGGTGGAACAGGGTGGCGAAGCGTTTTTCCGAATGGCTGAGGGCGTGTTCACGGTCGCGTTGGTGGGTGATCTCGCGGATCACCCCGATCATGCGCCGCCGTCCGGCTTTGTCGGGAACCAGGCTGCCGCTGATTTCCAGCCAGTGCTGGCTGCCATCGGGCCATTGGATGCGGTGGTGCATGGCGCGGTCGAGCGGCTCTCCGGCGAGCACCGCATGAAAGCCGCGCACCACCCGCGCACTGTCTTGCGGGGCCAGCAGGTCGAGGTAGTCGAGGTCCTTGGGCAGAGGCTGGCGCGGGTCAAAGCCGAATAACGCCTGGGTACCCCGCGACCAGCTGATTCTTCCCGTGTCGATTTCCCAGGACCAGGCACCCAGCCGCGCGGCATTGAGGGCCGTCAGCAGTTGCGGGGCGCTGTCCCAGCTTTGTTCCGCCGCTTGGGGGTCCAGGGCGTAGATGCGGGGCAGGGGTGGAACCGGGTCAACGGGGTTGCGCATTATCAAAGGGCCTTGGCTCATTGAGAAAACCGCGCGGTTTGACCTAAACCCCTGGCCCACACAGTGTCATGCCGGTAACCCTGGCAGATCGACCTGTGCATCCAACAGGCTCATGAAAGCCCGCGCAGCGTTCGACAGCGTCCTTTCGGTGTGCACGATATAGCCTAGCTGGCGACTGAGCTGTATGCCCGGCAAAGCGATACTTGCCACCTGATCATCGAGCATGGTGCGCGGTAACACGCTCCAGGCCAGGCCGATGGAGACCATCATCTTGATGGTTTCCAGGTAGTTAGTGCTCATCGCAATATTGGGCGTGAGGCCCTGGGCCTCGAACAGGCGGCTGACAATATGGTGGGTAAAGGTGTTGCCGCCGGGAAACACCGCCGGATGCCCGGCGATATCGGCCAGGCTGACGGAGCCGTTGCTGATCAGGCTGTGTTCGGGCGCCACCACAAAATCCAGCGGGTCGTCCCACACACGGGTAGCTTGCACCAGGTTGTGAGGCTCTGGCGCCAGGGTGATCACCGCGACCTCCGCACGGCCATGGAGGATTTCTTCGTAGGCAACTTCTGAATCCAGAAACTGAATATCCAGCGCCACATTCGGGTATTGCCGCGTGAAAGTGCGAAGGACTGGTGGCAGGCGGTGCAGGCCGATATGGTGGCTGGTGGCCAGGGTCAGGCGCCCGCTGACCTCGCCGGTGAGGTTGGTGAGGGCGCGGCGGGTGTCGTCCAGCACGTTGAGGATTTGATAGGCGCGGGGCAGCAAGGCCCGTCCGGCCTCGGTCAAACCGACTTCGCGGCCCAGGCGGTCGAACAACCGTACCTTCAATTGTTGCTCCAGGCCGGCGATGCGCTTGCTGATGGCCGGCTGGGTCAGGTGCAAGCGTTCGCCGGCACCGGAGAAGCTGCCGGTCTCGGCGATGGCGATAAAGGCGTTGAGGTTGGCCAGGTCCATGGTGCTATTCCAGTTGGTAATCCAAAGCATAAAAAATATGAATTTGAGTTATTTAATGTAGCGCCATACCATCAGCCTCACAAGCCAAAGGGTTATTGAAAAGCCCGGCGTATAGAAGCACCGCTGATGAGGACCGACTGATGGCCGGCAAAACGCTTTACGACAAGCTTTGGGATTCCCATGAAGTGAAACGTCGCGATGATGGATCGTCGCTGATCTATATCGACCGTCACATCATCCATGAAGTGACCTCGCCCCAAGCGTTCGAAGGCCTGCGACTGGCCGGGCGCAAGCCTTGGCGCGTCGACTCCATCATCGCCACGCCAGACCACAACGTACCCACCACCCCTGAGCGCAAGGGCGGCATCGAAGCCATTGCCGACCAGGTCTCGCGGTTGCAGGTGCAGACCCTCGACGACTATTGCGACGAGTACGGCATCACCGAATTCAAGATGAACGACGTGCGCCAAGGCATCGTCCACGTCATCGGCCCGGAGCAGGGTGCAACCTTGCCGGGCATGACCGTGGTCTGCGGTGACTCTCACACCTCTACCCACGGTGCATTCGGCGCCCTGGCCCACGGCATCGGCACGTCCGAGGTGGAGCACGTGTTTGCCACCCAGTGCCTGGTGGCCAAGAAAATGAAGAATATGTTGGTACGCGTCGAAGGCCAATTGCCGTTTGGCGTGACCGCCAAGGACATCGTGCTCGCCGTGATCGGCAAGATCGGCACCGCCGGTGGTAACGGCCATGCCATCGAGTTCGCCGGCAGTGCAATTCGCGACCTGTCTATTGAAGGCCGCATGACTATCTGCAACATGTCCATCGAAGCCGGTGCCCGCGTGGGCATGGTGGCGGCGGACGAAAAGACCGTCGAATACGTCAAGGGTCGCCCGTTCGCGCCGCAAGGCGCCGATTGGGATGCCGCCGTCGAAGCCTGGAAAGACCTGGTGTCCGACGCCGACGCGGTGTTCGACACCGTGGTCGAACTCGACGCTGCGCAGATCAAGCCGCAAGTCAGCTGGGGCACTTCGCCGGAAATGGTCTTGGCCGTTGATCAGAACGTGCCGGACCCGGCCAAAGAGGCCGACCTGGTCAAGCGCGGCTCCATCGAGCGCGCCTTGAAATACATGGGGTTGACCGCCAACCAGGCGATCACCGACATCCAGTTGGACCGTGTATTTATCGGTTCCTGCACCAACTCGCGGATCGAAGACCTGCGCGCTGCGGCGGTGATCGCCAAGGGCCGCAAGGTGGCCTCGACCATCAAGCAAGCCATTGTGGTACCAGGTTCCGGGCTGGTTAAAGCCCAGGCGGAAGCCGAAGGCCTGGACAAGATCTTCCTCGAAGCCGGTTTTGAATGGCGTGAGCCGGGCTGCTCGATGTGCCTGGCGATGAACCCGGACCGCCTGGAGTCGGGCGAGCATTGCGCCTCGACCTCCAACCGTAACTTCGAAGGGCGCCAAGGCGCGGGTGGGCGTACCCACTTGGTGAGCCCGGCCATGGCTGCCGCCGCTGCCGTCAACGGTCGTTTCATCGACGTTCGCGAATTGATCTGAGGAAAACCCGATGAGAGCTTTTACCCAGCATACAGGCCTTGTAGCGCCGTTGGACCGTGCCAACGTAGACACCGACCAGATCATCCCCAAGCAGTTCTTGAAGTCGATCAAGCGCACCGGTTTCGGCCCCAACCTGTTCGATGAGTGGCGCTACCTGGATGTGGGCTACGCCTACCAGGACAACTCCAAGCGCCCGCTGAACAAGGACTTTGTACTCAACGCCGAGCGCTACCAGGGCGCCAGCGTGTTGCTGGCCCGGGAAAACTTCGGCTGCGGCTCCAGCCGCGAGCACGCCCCGTGGGCTCTGGAAGAGTACGGCTTTCGCAGCATCATCGCGCCGAGCTACGCCGATATCTTCTTCAACAACAGCTTCAAGAACGGCCTGTTGCCGATCATCTTGAGCGACGCTGAAGTGGACGAGTTGTTCCAGCAAGTGGAAGCCAATGTCGGCTACCAGTTGACGGTCGACCTGGCCGCGCAAACCGTGACCCGCCCGGATGGCAAGGTGTACCACTTTGAGGTGGATGCCTTCCGTAAGCACTGCCTGATCAACGGCCTGGACGACATCGGCCTGACCTTGCAGGACGGCGATGCGATTGCTGCGTTTGAAGCCAAGCACCGGGCGAGCCAGCCCTGGTTGTTTCGCGATGCCTGATTTGCGGTAAACCGTGCGGGCCTCATCGCGGGCAAGCCCGACTCCCACATTGGAGTGCATTCCAACTGTGGGAGCTGGCTTGCCTGCGATAGCGCCAGTGCAACCACCACAAACCCAAGGAAAGCCACCATGACCACCCCCGCCCACACCCAAGTCGTGCAAAAACAATTCGGCGAGCAAGCCTCGGCCTACCTGAGCAGTGCCGTACACGCCCAGGGCACCGAATTCGCCGTGCTACAGGCCGAACTGGCCGGCCAGGGCGCTGCACGCCTGCTGGACTTGGGCTGCGGTGCCGGTCATGTCAGCTTCCACGTGGCGCCTCTGGTCAAAGAGGTGGTGGCCTACGACCTGTCCCAGCCTATGCTCGACGTGGTGGCCGCTGCCGCCAAAGACCGCAACCTGACCAACATCCGCACCGTGCACGGCGCCGCTGAGCGCCTGCCCTTCGCTGACGGTGAATTCGACTTCGTATTCAGCCGTTATTCGGCCCATCACTGGAGCGACCTCGGCCTGGCCCTGCGTGAAGTGCGCCGGGTGCTCAAGCCGGGCGGCGTGGCGGCATTTGTGGATGTCTTGTCACCGGGCAGCCCGCTGTTGGACACTTACCTGCAAACCGTCGAAGTGCTGCGCGACACCAGCCACGTGCGTGATTACTCCGGCGCCGAGTGGATGCGCCAGTTGAGTGAGGCCGGCCTGCACGTACGCAACAGCAGCCGCCAGCGCTTGCGCCTGGAATACACCTCGTGGGTTGAGCGCATGCGCACGCCAGAGGTACTGCGTGCAGCAATCCTTGAGCTGCAAAAGGCGATGGGCCAGGAAGTACGCGATTATTACGACATTCAAGCCGACGGCACCTTCAGCACCGATGTGCTGGTGGTCTTCGCCGAACGCTGATTGATTTTTCCCGACCTGCCCACGGGCGGGTCGCTTGATGAAATGAGGAACCCATGAGCAAGCAGATTCTGATTCTCCCTGGCGACGGCATTGGTCCGGAAATCATGGCCGAAGCGGTCAAGGTCCTTGAGCTTGCCAACAGCAAGTACAGCCTGGGCTTCGAGCTGAGCCACGACGTGATCGGCGGCGCGGCCATCGACAAGCACGGCGTGCCCTTGGCCGACGAGACCCTGGACCGTGCCCGGGCTGCCGATGCCGTGCTGCTCGGCGCCGTGGGTGGGCCGAAATGGGACAAGATCGAGCGTGATATCCGCCCTGAGCGCGGCCTGCTGAAGATTCGTGCGCAACTGGGGCTGTTCGGCAACCTGCGCCCGGCCATCCTCTACCCGCAACTGGCTGACGCGTCGAGCCTCAAGCCGGAAGTGGTAGCGGGCCTGGATATCCTCATCGTGCGTGAGCTGACCGGCGGTATTTACTTCGGCTCGCCACGGGGCGTGCGCGAGTTGGAAAATGGTGAGCGTCAGGCCTATGACACGCTGCCATACAGCGAGAGCGAAATCCGCCGTATCGCCCGTGTCGGTTTCGACATGGCGCGCGTGCGCGGCAAAAAAGTCTGCTCGGTGGACAAGGCCAATGTGCTGGCTTCCAGCCAACTGTGGCGTGAAATCGTCGAAGAAGTCGCCAAGGATTATCCGGACGTCGAACTGAGCCACATGTACGTCGACAACGCCGCCATGCAACTGGTGCGCGCACCCAAGCAGTTCGACGTGATTGTCACCGACAACCTGTTCGGCGACATCCTGTCCGACCAGGCGTCGATGCTCACCGGTTCCATCGGCATGCTGCCGTCGGCGTCCCTGGACACCAACAACAAAGGTATGTACGAGCCGTGCCACGGTTCGGCGCCAGACATCGCGGGGCAGGGCATTGCCAACCCGCTGGCGACGATTTTGTCGGTGTCGATGATGCTGCGCTACAGCTTCAACCTGGGCGATGCGGCGGACGCAATCGAGAAGGCCGTCAGCCTGGTGCTGGATCAGGGCTTGCGCACCGGCGATATCTGGTCCCAGGGTTGCACCAAGGTCGGGACGCAAGAAATGGGCGACGCAGTAGTCGCCGCGCTGCGGAATCTGTAATCTCTCGGGCCCGCTTGCAGTTGTTGCTGCAAGGCGGCCCACTTTTTAACAAGGTGTAGTTGCGATGAAACGTGTAGGTCTGATCGGTTGGCGCGGTATGGTCGGTTCCGTGCTCATGCAGCGGATGCTGGAAGAGCAGGATTTCGATCTTATTGAGCCGGTGTTTTTCACCACTTCGAACGTAGGTGGCCAAGGGCCGTCCGTGGGCAAGGATATTGCCCCGCTCAAGGATGCCTACAGCATTGAAGAGTTGAAGAGCCTCGACGTGATCCTGACCTGCCAGGGTGGCGACTACACCAGCGAAGTCTTCCCCAAGCTGCGCGAAGCCGGCTGGCAGGGTTACTGGATCGACGCCGCTTCGAGCCTGCGCATGCAGGACGACGCGGTGATCATCCTCGACCCGGTCAACCGCAAGGTCATCGACCAGCAACTGGACGCCGGTACCAAGAACTACGTGGGCGGCAACTGCACCGTCAGCCTGATGCTGATGGGCCTGGGCGGCCTGTTCGAAGCGGGCCTGGTGGAGTGGATGAGCGCGATGACCTATCAGGCGGCCTCCGGTGCCGGCGCGCAGAACATGCGTGAACTGATCAAGCAGATGGGCGCGACCCACGCCGCTGTCGCCGATCAACTGGCTGACCCGGCCAGCGCGATCCTCGACATCGACCGCCGTGTGGCCGAGGCCATGCGCAGCGATGCTTACCCGACCGAGAACTTCGGCGTGCCATTGGCCGGTAGCTTGATCCCGTGGATCGACAAGGAACTGCCTAACGGCCAGAGCCGTGAAGAGTGGAAGGCCCAGGCCGAAACCAACAAGATCCTGGGTCGCTTCAAGAACCCAATCCCGGTGGATGGTATCTGCGTGCGCATTGGCGCCATGCGTTGCCACAGCCAGGCGCTGACCATCAAGCTGAACAAAGACGTGCCGATCGCCGATATCGAAGGGCTGATCAGCCAGCACAACCCTTGGGTCAAGCTGGTGCCGAACAACCGTGATATCAGCATGCAGGAGCTGAGCCCGACCAAGGTTACCGGCACCCTGAATGTACCGGTGGGCCGTCTGCGCAAGCTGAACATGGGCAGCCAGTTCCTCGGCGCGTTCACCGTCGGCGACCAACTGCTGTGGGGCGCGGCTGAGCCGTTGCGTCGCATGTTGCGGATTTTGCTGGAGCGTTGATCGCTTGAGGCAATAACAGAAACCCGCGTTCTGGTGACAGGCGCGGGTTTTTTTGTTGCCCTTGAAGCCCTTATCGCAGGCAAGCCAGCTCCCACACTTGAATACATTCACAGGTCAAAATGTGGGAGCTGGCTTGCCTGCGATGAGGCCCTCAACCACACCGCAAAAAGCAGCCCAATTGCCTCACTTGCCACCACCCGGTAAAGTGCCGCTCCCCCGTAATGCCCGAGGCAATCCCATGACCCAGACCTTTGAAATCGCCGTGATCGGCGCCACCGGTACCGTTGGCGAAACCCTGGTGCAGATTCTCGAAGAGCTGGAGTTCCCGGTGGGCACCTTGTACCTGCTGGCGGGTAGCAACTCGGCGGGAGCTTCGGTGCCGTTTCGGGGCAAGAACGTGCGGGTCAAAGAAGTCGACACGTTTGACTTCAGCAAGGTGCAGTTGGCGTTCTTCGCCGCAGGCCCAGCGGTGACCCTGAGCTTCGCCCCGCGTGCCACCGCCGCTGGCTGCGCGGTGATCGATTTGTCTGGCGCATTGCCCGCCGAGCAGGCGCCGCAAGTGGTGCCGCAGGCCAACGCCCATGTGCTGAAAGCGTTGAAGAAACCTTTTCAGCTCGGCAGCCCGAGCCCTTGTGCCACTTACCTTGCGGTGGTGCTGGCGCCGTTGCGTGGTGTGGTGGACATCCAGCGCGTCAGCGTCACCGCCAACCTGGCGATTTCTGCCCAGGGCCGCGAGGCCGTCAGCGAGTTGGCGCGCCAGACCGCCGAACTGTTGAACGTGCGCCCCTTGGAGCCGGCGTTCTTCGATCGGCAAGTGGCGTTTAACCTGCTGGCGCAAGTCGGCACGCCGGATGCCCAAGGTCATACCGCCCTGGAGAAACGTCTCGTACACGAACTGCGCGCCGTGCTGGAAACACCTTTACTAAAGATTTCCGCCACCTGCGTTCAAGCCCCGGTGTTTTTCGGCGATAGCCTGACTGTGTCGCTGCAACTGGCCGCGCCGGTCGACCTGGCCGCAGTGAACCGCGCCCTCGAGGCTGCGCCGGGTATCGAGCTGGTGGAGGAGGGTGATTACCCCACGGCCGTAGGCGATGCCGTTGGCCAGGACGTGGTGTACGTAGGGCGAGTTCGCGCCGGTATCGACGACCCGGCGGAACTAAATCTTTGGCTGACGTCAGATAACGTACGCAAAGGCTCGGCCCTGAACGCCGTGGAGCTGGCGCAGTTGTTGATAAAAGGCCTTGTGTAAAAGATACTTGGCGGCAATTTGTAGATTGATTCTAACCAGGCGCTATGCTTGGTCCCAAGTGAAACACAAGCGCGTCGGTGACCTATCGGCTCGCCATGCCTAATGGCAGCGGTTACCAACCTTCTCGCAGGGCGGGAAGCGTTCAAACAAAGGATGAGGCTATGGTTCAAGTTCGCAAACTGGTGTTAGCAATAGCGGCCGCCTCGGCGCTGTCCTCCGGTATGGCGCAGGCGCTGCAACTTGGGGAGATGACCCTCAAGTCGAAGTTGAACCAGCCGCTGTCGGTGGAAATCGAATTGCGCGATGTGGGCGGGCTCACGGCGTCCGAGATCACGCCCAGCCTGGCGTCGGCCCAGGCCTTCGTGGACGCGGGTGTCGATCGCCAGGCATTCCTCGATGACCTGACGTTCACCCCGGTGATCAACCCCGAAGGTCGCAGCGTGGTGCGCGTGACCTCCAGCAAGCCGCTGCCCGATTCCTATGTGCGCTTCCTCATGCAGGTGCAATGGCCCAATGGCCGTTTGATGCGTGACTACAGCGTGCTGCTCGACCCGGCCAAGTTCGACCAGCCGGCCCCGACGGCGAGTGCGCCGGCCAGCACCGCGCCGGCCAGTACTGCACCTGCCGCCAGCACGCCTGCCCAGCACACCACCACATCCCGCGACACCTTGTGGGAAATTGCCGCCAAGAACCGCAATGGCGCCTCGGTCCAGCAAACGATGCTGGCCATTCAGGCGCTTAACCCGGATGCCTTTCTTGACGGCAACATCAACCGCCTGAAAACCGGCCAGGTCCTGCGCCTGCCGGACGCTACGCAAAGCACCGCCCTGGCGCAGCCGCAAGCGATTGCCGAAGTGAGCGCGCAGAACGCCGCCTGGCGCCAGGGCCGCCGTGGCCCTCAGAGCCAAGTGGCCGGCAAGCCGCAGTTGGATGCGACCAAACGCACCCAGGCCGGCAATGCGCCGTCGAGCACCCAGGCCAAGGACAACTTGAGCCTGGTGTCGGCAGAGGCCGCCAAAAAAGGCGCGAAGGGCACCGTCGGTGACAGCCGCGCCCTGAGCGACAAGCTGGCGATGACCCAGGAAGAGCTCGACACCACGCGGCGCGACAACGAAGAACTGAAAAGCCGTGCCGCCGACTTGCAAAGCCAGTTGGACAAGCTGCAAAAGCTGATCCAACTGAAGAATGACCAGTTGGCTCGTTTGCAGGCGCAAACGGGTGAGCCACAGACCGCCGCGATGCCCGCGCAGTTACCGGGTGAACCTGCAGCCGAGCCTGCGGCTCCCGCTGCAACACCCGCGCCAGCGCCTGAGCCGGTTAAGCCAGCTGCCGCGCCGGCCAGCACTGAAGGCAAGTTCAACGACCTGCTGACCAACCCGATTGTGCTCGGCATTCTTGGTGGTGCGGCCCTGTTGGTGGTGTTGCTGCTTCTGCTGCTGTGGGCCCGCCATCGCAATGCTCGTCGCGAAGAAGAAAAACACCTGCGCATGGCGCGGGCGTTGGCCGAAGAGCCTGGGTTCGTTTCCAATATCGATCAAGACCTGCCGCCTGACAGCTTCGAGGGCCTTGAAGTACCGCCGCCGAGCGTCAAGCTCGACACCGCAACGCCGCCTGCTCCCGCGCCTGCACCGGTGGTTGAGACGGTTGTGGCACCGACGGTCGCCTCCGTGCTGGCGCCGTTGGCGGTTGCCGTGGCTCAGGAAAATTCCAGCGACGCCCTGGCCCAGGCCCAGTCCCATATCGACCGTGGCCACCTGAACCAGGCGGCGGATGTGCTTGAACAAGCCATCAAGCGCGAGCCCAAGCGCAGCGACCTGCGTTTGAAGCTGATGGAAGTCTATGGCCTGCAGAACAACAAGGACGGGTTCGTCACCCAGGAGCGCCAGTTGGTGGCCAACGGTGAGAACCATGCCCAGGTCGAGCAGCTCAAAGCGCGCTTCCCGGCCATGGCCGTGTTGGCGGCGGGTGTCAGTGCCGCAGTGGCTGCTGCGGCCCTGGATGCGCAATACGTCAAGGACCTGCTCGACGACAAGCCGGCCCCGCAGGCAGATACCTTCGACACCGATTTCGACCTGAGCCTGGATGACCTGGAAGCCGCCTCACCGGCCGAGATCGCGCAAGACCAGCAAACCTTTGAATCGCTGCTCAAACAACAGACCGAGCCCAAGGCCGATGCGCCGGACCTGTCGGACTTTGACCTGGATCTGCAGTTGGACCCGCCCGCGTCGCAATCTGATGACGACTTCCTGTCGGGCCTGGAAGGGCAGATCAAGGATGTGCCGCCGGTAGAGCCGCCGACCCTGACGCCGGCCGCGCTGGACGAATTCGATCTGCCGGAAGATTTTGACCTGTCGCTGGCGGACGAGCCGAGCGCGCCTGCGGCCAAGCCCGATGCCTTCGCTTCGGAGCTGGACGACGTCAACGCTGAGCTGGATCGCTTGTCCCAGAGCCTGGAACATCCGCCGATCGAGCCTTCCTTCACGGCTGAAGATGCCGCGCTGGGTGCTGAGGATGAGCCGGATTTCGACTTCCTCTCGGGCACCAATGAAGTGGCCACCAAGCTTGACCTGGCCCAGGCCTACATCGACATGGGCGATCCTGACGGCGCGCGTGACATCCTGTCCGAAGTGCTGACCGAAGGCGACGAGGGTCAGCGTAGCGAAGCCAAGGAAATGCTCGGCCGAATCTAACGGCCGACGCAGAAAATGTGGGAGCGGGCTTGTTGTGGCGAGGGAGCTTGCTCCCGCTGGGGTGCGCAGCGCCCCTGAAAAGCCGGCTCCAGCTGCGCTGTCGGACGGGAGCAAGCTCCCTCGCCACAAAAACCCCAGATTAAAGCCCCCTCTCATGCACCCTGACGCCCTATAATGCCCGCCTTTGCGCAACTCATCAGGCTCACAGTTCTTGGCAAATATAGATAACGCGGCTGCCGAAATGGCGGCCGCAGGCTTTTACCGCATCGCCCTGGGCGTGGAATACAAAGGCTCGCGCTATCGCGGCTGGCAGCGTCAGGCCTCCGGGGTGCTGACGGTGCAGGAAACCCTGGAAAACGCCCTGTCCAAAGTCGCCAACTCGCCGGTGTCGCTGATGTGCGCCGGGCGTACCGACGCTGGTGTACACGCGTGTGGCCAAGTGGTGCACTTCGACACCCAGGCCGAGCGTTCGATGAAGGCGTGGGTGATGGGGGCTAATATCAATTTGCCCCATGACGTCAGTGTCAGCTGGGCCAAGGTCATGCCGGCGCATTTCCACGCGCGTTTCAAGGCCATCGCCCGGCGTTACCGCTACGTGATCTACAACGATCAGATCCGCCCGGCGCACCTCAATGAAGAAATCACCTGGAACCACCGCCCGCTGGATGCCGAGCGTATGGCCGAAGCCGCGCAGCATCTGGTGGGGGTGCATGACTTCAGCGCCTTCCGTGCCGGCCAGTGCCAGGCCAAGTCGCCGATCAAGGAAGTCCACCACCTGCGGGTGACGCGCCACGGCAAGATGATTGTGTTGGATATCCGTGCCGGGGCCTTCCTGCATCATATGGTGCGCAATATCGCTGGGGTGCTGATGACCATCGGCACCGGTGAGCGCCCGGTGGAGTGGGCCAAGGAAGTGCTGGAAAGCCGCATCCGCCGCACGGGCGGGGTCACGGCACATCCGTTCGGTCTTTACCTGGTGGATGTGGAGTACCGCGATGAGTTCGAACTGCCGGAACGCTTTATCGGGCCGCACTTCCTCACCGGTTTCAGCGAACTTGGCGGCTGACGCCCGGAAAAGCTTTTGTTACCATCCGGGACTTTCTCGGTCCAACCCTGAGGTTCCTACGACATGTCAGCCGTTCGCAGCAAAATTTGCGGGATTACCCGCATAGAAGACGCGCTGGCGGCAGTCGAAGCGGGGGCGGATGCCATTGGCCTGGTGTTTTATGCCAAGAGCCCACGGGCGGTGAATGTGCTGCAGGCGCGGGCGATTATCGCTGCGTTGCCGCCCTTCGTGACCACCGTAGGGTTGTTCGTCAACGCCAGCCGCTGTGAGCTCAACGAAACCCTGGATGCGGTGCCGCTGGATATGCTGCAGTTTCACGGCGACGAGTCGCCTGAGGAATGCGAAAGCTATCAGCGCCCGTACATCAAGGCGTTGCGGGTCAAGGCCGGGGACGATATTGCCGCAGCCTGCGCCGCCTATACCGGCGCTCGCGGGATTCTGCTGGACACCTACGTCGAAGGTGTACCCGGTGGTACGGGCGAGGCGTTCGACTGGTCGCTGATTCCCGAGGGTTTGAGCAAGCCGGTTATTCTCGCGGGTGGGCTCACCCCGGGGAATGTCCAGGCGGCCATCGAACAGGTCCGGCCGTATGCCGTGGACGTCAGCGGTGGGGTGGAGCAGGGCAAGGGGGTCAAGGACCCGAGCAAGATTCGCGCGTTCATGCAGGCCGTGCGCGACAGCAGGGGTGGGATGTGACGGCTGGCAGTCTGCCGCCGTCCATAACTACCACTGTGTAAAACAGCCCGGCGCCGCCTGTGGGTGGCCCGGAAACGAAGTGGCAACCCTGCGCTGGCAGGTTGTCTGGAAGGCTGAGGATACGAGCGGGAAATGGCAGGTCCAACGTCTGACCCCGTCCCGCCTGTGTCATCGCCACATATGAATTTAGCTCAAGGGCATACGCGGGGCTGTGTTCAAGCCACCGGTACTGGAGAAAAGAAAGCATGAGCAACTGGTTAGTAGACAAACTGATCCCTTCGATCATGCGTTCCGAGGTGAAGAAAAGCTCGGTTCCTGAAGGTCTGTGGCACAAATGCCCATCCTGCGACGCGGTGCTGTATCGCCCGGAGCTGGAAAAGACCCTGGACGTTTGCCCCAAGTGCAACCACCACATGCGTATTGGCGCACGCGCCCGTATCGACATCTTCCTGGATGCCGACGGCCGTAATGAGCTGGGCGCCGACCTGGAGCCGGTTGACCGTCTCAAGTTCCGCGACAGCAAGAAGTACAAGGACCGTCTGGTCGGCGCGCAGAAGCAGACTGGCGAGAAAGACGCCCTGATTTCGGTCAGCGGCAAACTGCTGGGCATGCCAGTGGTGGTCTCGGCCTTCGAATTCTCCTTCATGGGCGGTTCCATGGGCGCCATCGTCGGTGAGCGCTTTGTTCGCGCTGCCAACTATGCCCTGGAAAACCGTTGCCCGATGATCTGCTTCGCCGCCTCCGGTGGTGCGCGTATGCAGGAAGCCCTGATTTCCCTGATGCAAATGGCCAAGACCTCGGCGGTACTGGCGCGTCTGCGTGAAGAAGGCATCCCGTTTATCTCCGTACTGACCGACCCGGTCTACGGCGGCGTATCCGCCAGCCTGGCAATGTTGGGCGATGTGATCGTTGGCGAGCCAAAAGCGCTGATCGGCTTTGCTGGCCCACGTGTGATCGAGCAGACCGTGCGGGAAAAACTGCCGGAAGGCTTCCAGCGCAGCGAGTTCCTGCTGGAGCACGGTGCGATCGACCTGATCATCCCGCGTGGCGAACTGCGCCCGCGCCTGGGCAGCCTGCTTGCGCAAATGATGGGCCTGCCGACGCCTGTGTACATTGCGCCTAAGGTCGAGCCGATCGTCGTGCCGCCGGTGCCTGCAAACCTATGACCCAACGAACCCTGGGCGAATGGCTCGCCTACCTTGAGCAGTTGCATCCGTCCGCCATCGACATGGGCCTGGAGCGCTCGCAACAGGTAGCGGCCCGCCTCGGGTTGGGCCGGCCGGCACCGCGTGTGATCACGGTCACCGGCACCAACGGCAAAGGCTCCACCTGTGCCTTTGTCGCCGCGCTGTTGCAGGCCCAGGGCCTCAAAGTCGGCGTGTACAGCTCGCCGCACCTGCTGCGCTACAACGAGCGGGTGCAACTCAATGGCGTAGAAGCCACTGATGCCCAGCTGTGCGAAGCCTTTGCTGCGCTGGAGGCCGGGCGTGGCGACACTTCCCTGACCTATTTCGAGATGGGCACCCTGGCGGCGTTCTGGCTGTTCGAGCGTGCGCAACTGGATGTGGTCGTGCTGGAAGTCGGCCTCGGCGGGCGCCTGGATACGGTCAACGTGGTGGATGCCGACCTGGCCCTGGTGACCAGCATTGGTGTCGATCATGCTGACTACCTGGGCAATACCCGTGAATCGGTGTCTTTTGAAAAGGCCGGGATCTTCCGCCAGGGCCGTCCGGCGCTGTGCGGTGACCTGGACCCGCCGCAACCCTTGCTCGACAAGGCGCGTGAGCTCAATTGCCCGTTCTACCTGCGCGGTCGCGAATTCACTTTGGACATCGGCGACACCCATTGGCAATGGCGTGGGCAGGATGCACGTGGCCAACGGGTAGAGCTGCTTGATTTGCCGTTGCTGAACCTGCCGATGGAAAATGCCGCGCTCGCGCTGCAAGCCTATTTGCTGCTGGACCTGCCGTGGGATGCCGCGCAGATCGCCGCGACCCTGCTGGCAACCAAAGTGGTGGGACGCCTGGATCGCCGAACCTTCGACTGGCAAGGCAAGCGCCTGAGCCTGATGTTGGACGTAGGCCATAACCCCCATGCTGCGCAGTACCTGGCGCAGCGTCTGGCGCGTACCCCACTGGCGGGCAATCGCCTGGCGGTGTTCGGGTTATTGGTCGACAAGGACCTGGACGGCGTGGTTGCGCCACTGCTGGCCAATGTCCAGTCGTGGGCCGTTGCGCCGCTGGATACGCCGCGCAGCCGTCCTGCGGTTGAGTTGGAAACGGCCTTGCAGAACCTTGGCGCGCCGGTGACGTCGTATGCAAGCGTCACTGCCGCCCTGGAGGCGCAGTGCGCAGTAGCGACAGCCGAGGACGAAATCCTGTTGTTCGGATCATTTTATTGTGTTGCCGAGGCGCTTGAATGGCTGGCCCGGCGCTCCACGGAGGAAGCTGCACATGGCATTACTGGATAGCGCATACAAGCAGCGAATGGTCGGGGCCCTGGTGCTGGTGGCGTTGGCGGTAATCTTTCTGCCGATGCTGTTTTCCCGCCAGGACGAACAGCGCCAAGTGGTGGTTGAAGCCCCCGCCGCGCCCCAGGCGCCGGTGGTGCCGCAGGTTCAGATCGAGCCGGTGGTTGTGCCTGAGCCCCAGGCGTTGCCGCAAGAGCCTGTGCCCACCGATGAGGAGGTGGCCGCGCAAGAGGCGCCTTCGATGCCGGTGCAGCCAAGTGTCCCGGTAGTTAAACCGACCCCGGCACCGGCCGTTGCTGCCAAGCCGGCCGCACCTGCGCCTGCGCCCAAGCCGGTAGCGCCGCAGCCTGCGGCACCGGGCAAGCCGGATGTGGGCCAGAGCCGCATCGACCCTAATGGCTTGCCGGTCAGTTGGTCGATACAGCTGGCCAGCCTGGCCAATCGCGAAAGTGCCGACGCCTTGCAGAAAAAGCTGCGTGCCCAAGGCTATAACGCTTATATCCGCAGCGCCGACGGCAAGAACCGTGTGTTTGTCGGGCCGCTGATCGAGCGTGCCGAGGCAGATCGCCTGCGCGATTTGCTGGGTCGCCAGCAGAACCTCAACGGTTTTGTGGTGCGTTTCCAGCCCGAGCGCGGCTGAACCACTGCTGGCTTTGGCTGGCAATACGGCCTGAATGAGGGAGCTGGCCTGCCTGCGATCCAGTCAACTCGGTGATTCAGGTACACCGAGTCGATACCTTCGCAGGCAAGCCAGCTCCCACAGTCGACCGCGCCCGCCCCCACACTCCACGATGCGAAGCGAGCCGCTCTTGATCTTGATCTGCTTTTGATCTTGATCTCAGGCGCCCCGTTAAACCACGCTGGCCGAACGCAGGCTTGAATTCGTGGGTAACCCGGCAGGACGCCGGGTTAGCCG
Source organism: Pseudomonas sp. FDAARGOS_380 (assembly GCF_002591235.1). NCBI lineage: Bacteria > Pseudomonadati > Pseudomonadota > Gammaproteobacteria > Pseudomonadales > Pseudomonadaceae > Pseudomonas > Pseudomonas sp. FDAARGOS_380. The sequence continues at coordinate 4,153,232 of NZ_CP023969.1, forward strand.
CCCCGCGCCATGGATGGCGCGTGGCGGCGGCCCACGGATTCAAGCCGGAGTGAGGGCACACCGAGCCTAAGCGAGGTGCCGAGTGGTGGGGCAAGAGCGTTTTGCTTACTTTTGCGCTGTTCAAAAGTGAGCCGCCGTCAGGGCGGAACCCTAAGCGGCCGTTACCAAAGCAATGGATATACACACAATCCAACTGTGTTACCTGCCAGGCCGCCTTCGCGAGCAAGCCCGCACAGTTGGATCGTGGGGTGTCAGGTGGATAGGTGTCGGCTGTCAGGCCGCCATCGCAGGCAAGCCAGCTCCCACATTTTGATCGGGGTGCGTCAGCTAGATCAGCGTCAGCTGTCAGTTCGTCACGGGAGCAAGCTCCCTCGCCACAGGTTCAACGTCGGCCCTAAGCTATGTAGATACAGCTGCCACACGGGTTTGTGCCGGGGTTGAAATACGATCGCCCCGTCACAATCTATTGATTTGCAAAGCACCCGCAATCACCGCTTACCGATAGCCCGGCGCTCTGCTAAAATGCGCCGCCTTATCCGTACGTAGGCTGCACTGTGCCATTTACCTGGGTTGATTGGGCGATCGTTGCAATCGTCGCCATCTCCGCTTTGATCAGTCTGAGCCGCGGCTTCGTAAAAGAAGCACTGTCGTTGCTGACCTGGATCATCGCAGGAGTCGTAGCCTGGATGTTCGGTGGTTCACTGTCGGTCTACCTGGCCGGGTACATAGAGACACCTTCGGCTCGCGTCATCGCGGGCTGCGCCATCATGTTCATCGCCACGCTGCTGGTGGGGGCAATGGTTAATTATCTTATTGGCGAGTTGATACGTGTCACCGGCCTCTCCGGGACCGATCGATTTCTCGGCATGGCCTTCGGGGCTGCGCGTGGCGCGCTGCTGGTGGTCGTGGCGGTCGGGTTGTTGAGCCTGGGGCCGGTACAGCAGGATTCGTGGTGGCAGGAGTCGGTACTCGTGCCAAAATTTCTATTGGTTGCAGACTGGTCCAAGAACCTCATATTGGGGTGGAGCAGTCAGTGGCTGGCCAGCGGAATCAGCGTACCCGCTGATCTTCCGTTCAAGGAACACCTCTTGCCGGCCAAAACGCCTCAGTAAGTTGTGTTCAGTCAAGATTCATTAAGTAGGGGTTGCGTCGCATGTGTGGCATCGTCGGTATCGTCGGTAAGTCGAACGTCAATCAGGCGCTGTATGACGCGCTAACCGTCCTCCAGCACCGCGGCCAGGACGCTGCCGGTATTGTGACCAGCCACGACGGCCGGTTATTCCTGCGCAAGGACAATGGCCTGGTGCGTGACGTGTTCCATCAGCGTCACATGCAGCGCCTCGTCGGGCACATGGGCATTGGCCATGTGCGTTACCCGACTGCCGGTAGCTCGACCTCGGCCGAAGCTCAACCGTTCTACGTCAACTCGCCTTACGGCATTACCTTGGCGCACAACGGTAACCTGACCAACGTTGAACAACTGGCCAAGGAGATCTACGAATCTGACCTGCGCCACGTCAACACCAGCTCCGATTCGGAAGTGCTGCTCAACGTGTTCGCTCACGAGCTGGCTCAGCGCGGCAAGCTGCAGCCGACCGAAGAAGACGTGTTCGCTGCCGTGATCGACGTGCACAACCGTTGCGTCGGTGGTTATGCGGTGGTGGCGATGATCACCGGTTACGGCATCGTTGGTTTCCGCGACCCCCACGGCATTCGCCCGATCGTGTTCGGCCAGCGTCACACCGACGAAGGCGTCGAGTACATGATCGCTTCCGAAAGCGTGTCCCTGGACGTGCTGGGCTTCACCCTGATCCGCGACCTGGCGCCGGGCGAGGCTGTCTACATCACTGAAGACGGCAAGCTGCACACCCGTCAGTGCGCCGTAGCGCCGAAACTCACTCCATGCATCTTCGAACACGTCTACCTGGCGCGTCCGGATTCGATCATCGACGGCGTCTCGGTCTACAAGGCGCGCCTGCGCATGGGCGAGAAGCTGGCCGAGAAGATCCTGCGCGAGCGCCCCGAGCACGATATCGACGTGGTCATCCCGATCCCGGACACCAGCCGTACCGCTGCGCTGGAGTTGGCCAACCATCTGGGCGTCAAGTTCCGCGAAGGCTTCGTGAAGAACCGCTACATCGGCCGTACCTTCATCATGCCCGGCCAGGCGGCGCGCAAGAAGTCGGTACGCCAGAAGCTCAACGCCATTGAGCTTGAGTTCCGCGGCAAGAACGTGATGCTGGTGGATGACTCCATCGTGCGTGGCACCACCTGCAAGCAGATCATCCAGATGGCCCGCGAAGCCGGGGCGAAGAACGTGTACTTCTGTTCCGCCGCGCCTGCGGTGCGTTACCCGAACGTGTACGGTATCGACATGCCGAGCGCCCATGAGCTGATCGCGCATAACCGTTCGACCCAGGACGTGGCCGACCTGATCGGCGCCGACTGGCTGATCTACCAGGACCTGCCAGACCTTATTGAAGCGGTTGGCGGTGGCAAGATCAAGATCGAGCAGTTCGACTGCGCCGTGTTCGACGGCAAGTACGTGACTGGCGATGTCGACGAGGCCTACCTGAACAAGATCGAGCAGGCGCGCAACGACTCGTCCAAGATCAAGACCCAGGCGGTCAGCGCGATCATCGATCTGTATAACAACTGAGTAAACACCGGCCCTGAGGGGCCGGTTTTGTATCTTAAATAAAGAATTGAATAAGGAGTCGCAGCATGAGTCAGGAATGGGATGCCGGTCGGTTGGACAGCGACCTCGATGGCGTAGCTTTCGATACCCTGGCTGTGCGCGCCGGCCAGCACCGTACCCCGGAAGGTGAGCACGGCGACCCGATGTTCTTCACCTCCAGCTACGTGTTCCGTACTGCCGCCGACGCCGCTGCGCGCTTTGCCGGCGAAGTGCCGGGCAACGTGTATTCGCGCTACACCAACCCGACCGTGCGCGCGTTCGAAGAGCGCATCGCGGCCCTGGAAGGTGCCGAGCAGGCCGTGGCGACCGCCACCGGCATGGCGGCCATCCTGGCCGTGGTGATGAGCCTGTGCAGCGCCGGCGACCATGTGCTGGTATCGCGCAGCGTGTTTGGCTCGACCATCAGCCTGTTCGAGAAGTACTTCAAGCGTTTCGGTATTGAAGTGGACTACGTGCCCCTGGCGGACCTGTCCGGCTGGGAAGCGGCCATCAAGGCCAATACCAAGCTGTTGTTCGTCGAGTCGCCGTCCAACCCGCTGGCTGAGCTGGTGGATATCGCCGCGCTGTCGGAAGTCGCGCATGCCAAGGGCGCGATGCTGGTGGTGGACAACTGCTTCTGCACCCCGGCCTTGCAGCAACCGCTGAAGCTGGGTGCGGACATCGTGGTGCACTCGGCAACCAAGTTCATCGACGGCCAGGGCCGTTGCATGGGCGGCGTGGTGGCCGGTCGCAGCGAGCAGATGAAGGAAGTGGTGGGCTTTTTGCGCACCGCCGGCCCGACCCTGAGCCCGTTCAACGCCTGGATCTTCCTCAAAGGCCTGGAAACCCTCAGCCTGCGCATGAAAGCCCATTGCGCCAACGCCCAGGCCCTGGCCGAGTGGCTGGAGCAGCAGGACGGTATCGAGAAGGTGCATTACGCCGGCCTCAAGAGCCACCCGCAACACGCCTTGGCTCAGCGCCAGCAGCGCGGTTTCGGTGCGGTGGTGAGCTTTGAAGTGAAGGGTGGCAAAGACGGCGCCTGGCGCTTTATCGACGCGACGCGCCTGATCTCCATCACCGCCAACCTGGGTGACAGCAAGACCACCATCACCCACCCGAGCACCACCTCCCACGGCCGCCTGGCGCCCCAGGAGCGGGAAGCGGCCGGCATCCGTGACAGCCTGATCCGCATTGCGGTGGGCCTGGAAGACGTTGCTGACTTGCAGGCAGACCTGGCCCGCGGGCTGGCGGCCTTGTGATCGAGTGGTCCATGGAGGCCGCAGCGGCCAGTAACGGGCGCGTGGCGTTGGTGACGGGTGCGGCGCGGGGCATTGGCCTCGGGATTGCCGCGTGGCTGATCAGTGAGGGCTGGCAGGTGGTGCTGACCGACCTGGACCGCGAGCGCGGTGCCAAGGTGTCCAAGGTGCTGGGCGACAATGCCTGGTTTATCACCATGGACGTGGCTGACGAGAAGCAAGTGGCCCAGGGTGTTGCCGAGGTGCTGGGGCAGTTCGGGCGCCTGGATGCGTTGGTGTGCAATGCGGCGGTGGCCGACCCGCGCAACATCACCCTGGAAAGCCTCGACCTGGCGTACTGGAATCGCGTGCTGGCGGTCAACCTCAGTGGGCCGATGCTACTGGCCAAGCACTGCGCGCCTTACCTGCGTGCCCATGGCGGTGCCATCGTCAATCTGGCCTCGACCCGGGCGCGTCAATCCGAGCCCGACACCGAAGCCTATGCGGCCAGCAAAGGCGGATTGTTGGCCCTGACCCACGCCTTGGCCATGAGCCTGGGGCCTGAAGTGCGGGTCAATGCAGTCAGTCCTGGCTGGATCGACGCACGTGACCCGGCGGCGCGGCGTGCAGAGCCGCTCACCGACGCCGACCATGCCCAGCATCCGGCGGGCAGGGTGGGGACGGTGGAGGACGTGGCGGCGATGGTGGCCTGGTTGCTATCACGCCAGGCCGGGTTCGTCACCGGGCAAGAGTTCGTGGTGGACGGTGGCATGAGCAAGAAGATGATTTACAGCGAGTAGAGCCGGTGGCCGTCTTGAAGTCATTTTGTCTTTTTCAGAAAAACTTCAAGCAGGCTATTGACTTAGGTCCGCTACCTGCGTAAATTTCGCGGCCTCAACGAAGCAAAGGGTGATTAGCTCAGCTGGGAGAGCATCTGCCTTACAAGCAGAGGGTCGGCGGTTCGATCCCGTCATCACCCACCACTTCTTGAGAGTTTTGCCTTAGGGCAAGACGCAACGTTAAAGGTTGCACCGACGCGCAGCGGTAGTTCAGTCGGTTAGAATACCGGCCTGTCACGCCGGGGGTCGCGGGTTCGAGTCCCGTCCGCTGCGCCATATTTTCCAGGTCCGATCCGTCGGGCTTGAGATTGAACAGCCAAGGCTGATCGGTCAGATGTTTAAAGGTGGTTGAGGGTTCATGCTCAATCAGCCAAGCGATACGCAGCGGTAGTTCAGTCGGTTAGAATACCGGCCTGTCACGCCGGGGGTCGCGGGTTCGAGTCCCGTCCGCTGCGCCATATTTTCCAGGTCCGATCCGTCGGGCTTGAGATTGAACAGCCAAGGCTGATCGGTCAGATGTTTAAAGGTGGTTGAGGGTTCATGCTCAATCAGCCAAGCGATACGCAGCGGTAGTTCAGTCGGTTAGAATACCGGCCTGTCACGCCGGGGGTCGCGGGTTCGAGTCCCGTCCGCTGCGCCATATCTGCCTCAAGGCCCACTGAACGCCTTGAAGCACAAGGAAAGCCACTGGCTCACCTTGATCCGATAGCAAAGACCCTGGTCGAAAGACCGGGGTTTTTTGTGTCTGGGGTTTGAAAAAAACCTCATCTTCTTCGCTACCACCAGCGCTCATTATCGGCAAGCGGCCGACAGATCTTTTCGATTCTGTCGGCCGTTTTGCGTTCTTGTGTCAAAAAATTTCAATGTGGTTATTTGCCGCAGGCGCAGAAACCTTTAAAGTTAACCCTTCGGTCAACTTTGCACTGTCATCATGGCCTTTTGATTCGTCGAGAAAGGCTTCTGCAAGTCTCCAGATTCGGTGTACTTAACCATAAGGGCGGATTTATAACCGCTCAGAGGATGATCCATGTCCAACCGTGAAATAACCCGGCGCTCGTTCCTCCAGGGCGGGCTGGTAGCGGGTGTGAGTGTCACGCTCACGCCGCTCAGCACCCAGGCGCTGGCTGCCTTGATGGAAAACAGCGTGACCGTGCCGTCTGAAAAGTGGCTCGGCCATAACGGCAAGGCGCGCCAGCGTAACGATGCCTTGTCGAAAGTCTGCGGCAGCAAGGTGTTTGCCCGCGACATTCGATCCAAGGACATGCCGGGCTGGCCCCAGCAGCAAGGCCACGCCATGTTGCTCAAAACCATCAAGGCCGACCACATCTACGCAGGCTACGACCTGTCGTGGCTTGGCGCCGAGCTGCAGCCGGACCGTATCGTCACCGCTGCCGACTTGGACAAGGACGGTATCGTCTTCCCGGAAGAACATGCGCCGGACCCGTTGCTGCCCGAGGGCAAAGTGCCGATGTTCATCGGTCACCCGGTGGCGATCCTGATCTGGAACGACTTCGAGCGTTTCCGTCAGGCCAAGAACAAGCTCAAGTTCAATGACAAGGCGATTCGTTACGGTGCCAAAGTGCCGTATTACGAAGGTGACCCCTACGGCAGCTTCCGCTACGTGCGCGTGGGAGGCCCGACCTCGACCGACGAAGACGAGTTCGCCAGCCTCAAGGATTCGATCCTGTTCCCGATGCTGAAAAACCGTCGCCCGGTGTGGAATTCCCAGCCCAACCTGCACGGCAACCTGACTGAGCGCGGGTTGTTTTACGCCGACCGGATGAAGAGCCAGATCAACACGCCGCCGGACAACTGGCTGGTGTTTGACGAGCGCTACAAAACCCCCTCGATCGAACCGGCCGCCATGGAGCCGGACAACGGCAACGGTTGGTACGACCCGGCGACCAAGACCCTGCACTTTGTGGTGGCCACCCAGTGCCCATTGGAAGTGGCGACCGAGACCGCCAAGATGATCTCGCCGTCGCGCTTCGGCCTGGCCCATCTGAACATGCACCCGGGTTACACCGTGGGTTACGGTTCCAAAGACCACAACATTTTTGTCTACTACGCCGCCCTCGCTGCGTTGTATGGCGCTGGTGTGCCGGTGCGTCTGGCCAATGACCGTTACGAGCAATTCCAGAGCGGCATCAAGCGCCACGCGTTCGATATCCGCTATCAGTTGGCGGTCGACAAAAACGACCACAGCTTCAAAATCTTCCTCGCCGACATGAGCGTCGACGGCGGTGGCCGGGTCAACTACAGCCCATCGGTGGCTGCGGTCGGCGCCACGGCGGCGCAGTCGATCTACTACATGCCGCAGAACGACCTGCAAGTCACCGCGTACCACTCCCGTGGCGTTGAAGCCGGTTCGATGCGTGGCTACGGCACCCTGCAAAGCATGGCGGCGACCGAAATGATGGTCGACGAAATCGCCGGTCGCCTCGGTGTGGATGCCATTGAGCTGCGGCGCAAGAACGCACTGCGTTCGGGCATGAAGAACACCCAGGGCGCGATCCCTGCCGGTGCGTTGCGCCTGCACGAAATTCTCGACAAGGCCGCTGTGCATGAGGTGTGGAAAAACCGCGACGCGATCAAGCAACAACGCGAAGCCGCAGACCCGGATAACTGGTATGGCGTTGGTTTCGCCATCTGCCAGAAAGACTTCGGCACCGGTTCCGAAGCGCCGATGGCCAGTGTCGAATTCAGCGCTGACGGTCGTATCAGCCTGCGTCATATCGGGATCGAAATCGGCACCGGCATGTCCACTTCGCAATCGCTGGTGGTCGCCGATTTTCTCGGCAGCCCGGCCCACGAAGTGAAGACTGGCGAAACAGAGTGGCAGGAAATGCAGCTGGTCACCGGCGGCAACCCTTACACCATGAGCCAGGCCGAGCAGGACACCCTGCTGCGCAACCCGCGTTGGGTGGGCAAGCTCGCGTCGGCGTCTTCGGCGACCAACTCGGCGTACTACTTCAGCCATGCCACCCGTGAAGCGGCGCGTGTGCTGTTCAACCACGGCCTGTGGCCAGCAGCGCTGGAGATCTGGCGCCAGGGCCCGTTCGGCGGCCAGGCCAACCCCTATGTGGTACGCCGCGAAGACGCACATTGGGTGGACGGCAAGCTCACCGCCAACGGTATGCAGCCGTTGAGCTTTGAAGAACTGGCCAAGCGCGCGCACGAGCGCGGCCTGGTCACCGCTGCCACGGTCCACGGGTTCAACCGCTGGAGCTGGGCCGAAGCCGAATACAGCATCGACGGCGTGCGCGAGCGCCTGCCGCTCGACGGTCTGGCGGTGAAGTACGGCGACGGCGCACCGAAAGCCAAGCAGGCGCTGATGAGCACGGCCGGTTTCCACCTGCTCGATCGCCAGAACATCAGCTATCCCGCCACCCAGTTGAACAACGCTGCGGTGACGTACTACAGCCCCGTCGCCACGTTGGTGGAGTTGAAGGTCAACAAGGGTTCGGCGCAGGTCGAAGTGCTCAATCACCATTCGTGGATCGAGTGCGGGCGGGTGCTGGTTGAAGAGTTGGTCAAGGGCCAGCTCGAAGGTGGTGTGGCCATGGGCATCGGTCACGCCTTGATGGAAGAAATGCCGCTGTACGAGGGCGGGCCGGGGGAGGGTGACTGGAACTTCAACCGCTACCGCCTGCCAATGGCGCGTCACGTTGCCGTGTGGAAACAGACCTCGGAGATTCTGCCGGCGCTGTCGCCAAGCGACCCGTCCAAAGGTATCGCTGAAGTGGTGATGATCCCGATTGTCGGGGCCATTGGTAATGCGGTGGCGCACGCCATCGGTAAACGTGTTCGCGACCTGCCAATCACGGCTGCCCGCATCAAGGAGGCCCTCAATGGCTAACCGTCCGCTTCAACTGACCCTCAATGGTCAATCCGTCGGCCCGGTGGACATCCCTGATGACCTGCCGATGATCGACTACCTGCACGAATACAAAAACCTCACTGGCTCGCGGCTGGGCTGCGGCCAAGGCATTTGCCACGCCTGCGTGGTGATCGTCGACAACCCGGACGGCACCAGCGAAGAAGTGCGCACCTGCATCACCGGCGCGCATTACTTTGAAGGCAAAAAAGTGCGCACTATCGAAGGCCACGCCCAGCGCGATGAGTCGGGCCAGGTCACTGAGCTCAACCCGATCCAGCAGCGCTTCGTGGATGAGTTCGCCTTTCAGTGCAGCTACTGCGCGCCGGGCTTCGTCAATGCGGCCACCGTGTTGGTGGAGAAACTGCAACGCCAGCCGACCGTGCACAGCAAGCTGGAACAAGTCATCGAGGACAGCCTCGGTCATCATGTCTGCCGTTGTACCGGGTACGTGCGTTATTACAACGCCACCCGCAACGTGCTGACCGATCTCGGCCTGGTCAAGGAGGGTTAAGCATGAAGCTTTTTCTGACCCGCCTGGCCTTGACGGTCGGCCTGGCTGCGCCGGTATTGTTTGCCCACGCTGATGATCAAGCCAAGCGCGGCGAATACCTCGCCCGCGCCGCTGACTGCATGGCGTGCCACACGGCACCGGGCGGCGCGCCGTTTGCGGGCGGCCTGCCGATTGTCTCGCCGTTCGGCACCATCTACGGCACCAACATCACGCCAAGCAAAGAGCACGGCATTGGCTTGTACAACGATGACGAATTCTTCGCCGCGTTGACTGAAGGCAAGCGTCGCGACGGCGCGTACTTGTATCCGGCGATGCCCTATACCTCTTACCACCTGATGCCGCGTGAAGACTCGGACGCGATTCATGCGTACCTCAAGACCATCGAGCCGATCGAGCGCGCAGCGCCGGTGACGAGCCTGAGCTTTCCGTTCAACGTGCGCCTGGGCCTGATGGGCTGGAACGTGCTGTACGGCAAAGCGCTGAAATTGGAACCGGCCCAAGGCAAGAGCGAAGCCTGGAAGCGCGGCCAGTACATGGTCGAAGTGCTCGGCCACTGCGGCGAATGCCATACGCCACGCGGCCTGCCCGGCGCGATGGAGCTGGACAAACGCCTGACCGGCGGCATCCTCAATGGCTATCTGGCGCCCAGCCTGCTCGCCACGGACCTGGCCGCACGCGGCTGGAATGAGCAGGACCTGAGCACCTTCCTCAAGCACGGCATGAGCGCTCAAGGCACGATGTTCAACGAGATGTTCCCGGTGTTCCACAACAGCACCCAGGGCCTGAGGGATGCGGATCTGGCTGCGATGGCGACCTTCCTGCTCGGCGATAAATCGCCGGCAGCCAAGGCGTTGGTCGAAGTGCCGGTGGACAAGCTTGGCCCGAGCGCCCAGCGCGGTCGTCAGGAATACTTGAACGTCTGTGCCGGTTGCCATGCGGCAGGTGGCGAAGGCAAGCCGCACATCGCGGTGGCGATGCGCGGCAACACCACGCTGCGTCTGGAAGACCCGCGCAACCTGGTGCGGGTGATCGAGGACGGGATCGGCGAGCAGAAGTTCTCCGGGTTCGAGCACATGCAACCGATGCCGGGCTTCGCTGGAAAACTCAGCTCGGAGCAACTCACCGACCTGGTCAATTACCTGCGCCAAGGTTGGGGCGGGCAATCGGCGGAGCTGGCGGTGAGCGATGTGCAGAAGCTGCAGGCCGAGGCGCCGTCCATCGAGCACAAGGCGCACTGACATGCAGCATCTGGATCTGCAAGTGGTGCGACGGGCGCTGGAGTGGTCGGTGGCCGGGCAGCGCATCTGGCTCGTACGGTGCTGGCCACCTACGGCTCGGCGCCGCGTGCGCCGGGTTCGCTGCTGGCGGTGAACGCCGCTGGGCAGTGGATTGGCTCGTTGTCGGGTGGTTGCGTCGAGGAAGACTTTCTCGAGCGCGTCGCCGACGGTGCGTTTCTCGATGCGGTCAACGTGGTGCGCTATGGCGCAGGGGACGATCCGCGCTCGCGGGTCAGCCTGCCCTGTGGCGGTATTCTCGATGTCTTGGTTGAGAAGCTCGAGCCTGACTGCGAGGTGCAGGCGCACCTGCGTGAAATGGAGTCGGCGCTGCTCGGGCAGCGCCGCTTGATTCGCGAGGTCGACTTGGCCAGCGGGGCGCGCAGCCTGTTTGCTGACCGCAAGCAGGGCGCGCGCATCGCGCGTGACAGTGAGCGGATGCGCATCCGTGTTGGCGCGGCTCAGCGTCTGTTGCTGGCCGGGTACTCCAGTGTGGCGCAGGCATGTGCCGAGTTTGCGGTGGGCCTAGGGTTCGAAGTGATTCTCTGCGACCCACGCGATGAAGTGCTGGAAGGTGTGGTGCTCAATGGCGTGGAGATTCGTCGCCAGTTGCCGTCGGTGTTTATTGCCGACGGTGGCTGTCACCGTGATACGGCGGTGGTGGCGCTGACCCATGACCCGCGTATCGACGATCTGGCGATGATGGAAGCGGTGCGTACCGACGCGTTCTACATTGGCGTGATGGGGTCGTTGCAGACCTCGCAGAAACGCTTTGAGCGACTGCGCCGCATCGGTGGGTTAGGGGAGGCTGAATTGGCGCGGATACACGCACCCATCGGGCTTAACCTGGGCAGCAGGACGCCATCGGAAATTGCGCTGGCGGTGTTGGCCGATATCGTACGGATTCGTAGCGGGATTGCCCGCGACCAGCTCTGAAGCGCAGCCCTGTAGGTGTAGGAGCGAGCTTGCTCGCGAAAAACTTCAACGATAACGCGTTTATTCTGAATGAATGCGGCGGCTGTGAGTTTTTCGCGAGCAAGCTCGCTCCTACAGTGGTTACATCCCGAATTTATCCCGCAATCCGTAGTACCAAGCCCCAAGTGCCGCAAACGGCGTGCGCAACATCTGCCCACCCGGGAACGGGTAATGCGGCAAGCCCGCAAACGCATCAAAACGCTCAGCCTGACCCCGCAAGGCCTCCGCCAGCACTTTGCCCGCCAGGTGCGTGTAGGTCACGCCATGGCCGCTACAGCCCTGGGAGTAATAGATGTTGTCACCCAGGCGGCCAACCTGCGGCAAGCGCGACAGGGTCAGCAGGAAATTGCCGGTCCAGGCGTAGTCGATCTTTACGTCCTTGAGCTGTGGAAATGCCTTGAGCATTTTCGGCCGGATGATCGCTTCGATATTCGCCGGGTCCCGCGCGCCATACACCACGCCGCCGCCGAAGATCAGGCGCTTGTCGCTGGTGAGGCGGTAGTAGTCGAGCAGGTAGTTGCAATCCTCGACGCAGTAATCCTGGGGCAACAGCGTCTTGGCCACTTCATCGCCCAGTGGCGCTGTGGTGATCACTTGGGTGCCACACGGCATCGACTTGGCCGCCAGCTCCGGCACCAGGTTGCCCAGGTAAGCGTTGCCCGCGACGATAATGAACTTGGCCCTGACCCTGCCTGCAGCAGTGTGCACCACCGGATTGGCACCGCGCTCAATGCGCACCGCTGCCGATTGCTCATAGATCGTACCGCCCAGGGATTCCACCGCCGCTGCTTCACCGAGCGCCAGGTTGAGCGGGTGGATATGGCCGCCGCTCATGTCCAGCAAGCCGCCCACATAGTTGTCACAGGCCACCACTTCGCGGATGCGACGCTCGTCCAACAACTCCAGTTGCGTATGGCCGTAGCGCTCCCACAGGCGCTTCTGTGATTCCAGGTGGCCCATGTGCTTGCTGTTGAGGGCGGCGAACACGCCGCCGTCCTTCAAGTCGCACTGGATCTGATACTTGGCCACGCGCTCACGGATGATCCTGCCGCCTTCAAACGCCATCTGCCCCAACAACTGCGCCTGCTGAGGCCCGACACTGCGCTCGATCACGTCGATATCGCGGCTGTAACTGTTGACGATCTGTCCACCGTTGCGGCCTGAAGCACCAAAACCGACCTTGGCGGCTTCCAGCACCGTGACGCGAAAGCCGTTCTCCAGCAAAAACAGCGCACTGGAAAGCCCGGTATAGCCAGCCCCGATCACGCACACATCGGTCTCGACTTCACCTTGCAACACAGGACGGGGCGCAACTGCATTCGCAGAAGCTGCGTAATACGACTGGGGGTAGGGGGTGTTCGCCATCCTGGAACCTCTGTTTTATATTTTTTACGAGTGCGCCGATCCTACCTGAGTTGAAAATTGCCTGCCAGCCACCCGTAAATCACGGGTGGACCCGTCTTAAATAAAAAATTCGCATATTCATAGGGTTAGCTGCAAAAAAGATGTTGACACCCCTTCGGAATTCCGTAGAATGCCGCCTCACAGCAGGCACGTAGCTCAGTTGGTTAGAGCACCACCTTGACATGGTGGGGGTCGTTGGTTCGAGTCCAATCGCGCCTACCAAACAAAATCCGCTCTGCTGGGCGGTCTAGAAGGGCTCACCGAAAGGTGGGCCCTTTTTTGTTGCCTGAAATTTGGGCACAGCAAAGCCAAGACGCCTGGCGGCGTCCTTACAGGGCTACAAAGTCCAATCAGGCGAACAGCGTCGCCACCGCCAGCAGGCAAATTACCTGGGCGAACAGTTGGCAGCGTATTTCGCCAAGCGTGGTCGCCATATTGCTCATTTGTCCGGCATACATAGCGGGAACCCCTCATTGTCGGCATGACGCCGTGAATGAACTGCAAGTACACACAGCTGCATCGTGGAGTATAGGTGCTGATCAGGAATTTTCACTTCCGACGCCATAGCGAGCTCACCCACGCGATTTGTCCAAAAAAAACTGGGCTCAATTCCTTCCAGGCACCGTACCGAACAGTGTCATCCCCCCACAAAAATTATTGGTTTGCAGCAACAATTTTTCTTGTTGGACACCCCAAGGCCCCAGGCAGCAAAGTTGCCGCCACTGACGCTCGACCTTCCAGGTCAACAATAAAAAACCGAGCCGACTGCACGCCACTTTCACGCTGTGAGCCCTTTGCCCACATCCTGCTGTAATGGCGCCGCAGCGCGCACTAAAGGACCTCCCCGCCATGCAAACTGTTGTGAACTTATGGCCGTTGATCGGCGTACTTGTCATCGTGGTCGGCTTTGTATTGCGCTTCAATCCGCTGTTGGTGGTCACCGCGGCCGCCATCGCCACCGGGCTTGCCGCCCAGTTCCCGCTGGAAAAAATTCTCGCCACCATGGGTGATGGCTTCCTTCAGACCCGTGCCCTGCAACTGATTCTGTTATTGCCGCTGGCGGTGATTGGCCTGTTGGAGCGCCATGGCCTGCGTCTGCATGCGCAGAACTGGATCGCACGCTTTGAACGCGCCACTGTTGGGCGTTTGTTGATCATCTATCTGTTTGTGCGTGAGTCCACGGCGGCCATGGGGTTGACCAGCCTGGGTGGGCATCCGCAGATGGTGCGGCCGCTGCTGGCGCCGATGGCCGAGGGTGCAGCGGAAAAACGCTATGGCAAGCTGCCGGACAAGCTGCGTCACAAGGTACTGGCCATGTGCGCTGCTACCGACAATGTCGGGTTGTTTTTTGGTGAGGACATCTTCGTGGCCTTTGGTGCGATTGCGTTGATGCACACCTTCCTGCTCGGCTCGGGGATTGATGTGGAGCCGCTGCACATTGCGGTGTGGGGCATCCCGACGGCGATCTGTGCCTTCATCATTCACGCTATCCGGTTGCATCGTTTCGACCGGCGCCTGACCCGAGAAATGAGCTCGGCCACTACCCCGGTGGAGGCCGCTCAATGATTATTTCCATTCAATACCTGTACTGGCTGGCGGGCGTGCTGTTGCTGATCACTGCGGGCATGATCCTGCTCGACCGTTCCCACCCCAAACGTTGGTCCAGTGCGCTGTTCTGGTTGTTGTTCGCCGTGCCGTTCCTTATAGGTGAGCGCTTGCCTTCGGTGGTCATCGGAGTGGGTGTGGTGGTGATGGCATTGATTGCGGGCTTGGGCGGCGTGGGTCGTGGCCAGCACGCCGAATTGCACGACAAGGCGTCCCGCGCCAGTGCCGGGCGCCTGGGCCACAAATTGTTCATGCCGGCGTTGGCGATTCCGCTGACCACGGTGATTGGTTCGGTGTTGCTCAAACACACCGAAATCGGCGGTGTACCGCTGCTGGACCCGAAGAACACCACCTTTGTCTCCCTCGGCATCGGTTGCCTGATCGCCCTTGGCCTGGCCTGCTGGCTGACCCGTGATACGCCGGTGCAAGCGTTGCGCGAATCCCGGCGCCTGACCGAAGCCCTGGGGTGGGCCATGGTGCTCCCGCAAATGCTGGCGATGCTCGGGCTGTTGTTTAATGAGGCCGGGGTGGGTACGGCGGTCGCCCACGTTACGACCACGTACATCAACCTGGACTACAAGTTGGTGGCGGTGATGGTCTATGTGCTGGGCATGGCCTTGTTTACCGTGATCATGGGCAATGGTTTTGCGGCCTTTCCAGTGATGACCGGTGGCGTCGGCGTGCCGGTGCTGGTGGGGATTTACGGCGGCAACCCTGCGGTGATGGCGGCTATTGGTATGTTCTCGGGCTATTGCGGTACGTTGATGACGCCGATGGCGGCCAACTTCAATATCGTACCGGCGGCGCTACTGGAGCTGCCGGACAAAAATGCGGTGATCAAGGCCCAGATACCTACAGCGCTGATGATGCTGGTGGTCAATATCGTGCTGCTTTACCTGTTGATGTGAGGTCATTGTGCAAAGCGTATTGCTGACGGGCTTCGAGCCCTTTGATAAGGCGGCGGTAAACCCCTCTTGGGAGGCCGTGCGCCAGTTGGACGGTGTGCCATTGAGCGAGGGCGTGACGATGGTTGCGCGTTGTTTGCCCTGCGCATTTTCCAGCGCCGCCGAGACCTTGCTGCAGTTGATCAACGAACTGCAGCCAGCAATGGTCATCGCCACGGGCCTGGGGCCTGGGCGCAGTGATATTTCCATCGAGCGCGTTGCGATCAACGTTAACGATGCGCGTATTCCCGACAACCTGGGCGCGCAGCCGATTGATACCGCGGTGGTGGAGGGCGGCCCGGCGGCGTATTTTTCGACGTTGCCGATCAAGGGCATGGTCAAGGCAGTGCGTGACGCGGGCATTGCGGCCTCGGTGTCGCAGACGGCGGGGACGTTTGTGTGTAACCAGGTGTTTTACCGCTTGCAGCATGCGTTGGCGGGGACTGGGGTGCGCAGTGGGTTTATTCACGTTCCCGGCTTGCCTGGATCGGGCGAGCCGTCAATGGCGTTATCGACGACCGTGGAAGGGTTGCGTGTGGCGGCGTTGGCCGCCTGGCAAGCCCAGGCGGATATCGTGCTTGCCGGTGGCCAGATCAGCTGACAGCTGTACGCTGTGTTGCGATTTCAACTACAGTTCCAGCACACCCTCGCCTTGGAAAGTCGCCATGCTAAAGCGTACGAAGTTCGTATCGATTGCGTTGTCGCTTGCACTGTCTGTCACCAGTGGCCTTGCCCTTGCAGATCCCGGTAATGGCAAAGGCCAAGGTAACAACAAAGGTGATGCCTATGGTGGGCAGGACACCGGCAAAGGTCACGGTAATAACAAAGGTAATGCCCAGGGTGGGCAAGGTAAGGGCAAAGACAAGGGCGGCCCATCCAGCAATGACTTCAGCGTTGATCGAGGTCGTGTGCTGAATGTGCTAGGCGGTCACCGCGATTATTGGCGCCCTGGCCCGGCCTTACCGCCTGGCATTCAGAAAAACCTGGCACGCGGAAAGCCACTGCCGCCGGGTATTGCCAAGAAACTCGACGGCCGCTTGCTGGGGCAGTTGCCTCGCTACGACGGTTACGAGTGGCAGCAAGCGGGAACCGATTTGATATTGGTGACCATTGCGACCGGCATCATCTACGAAGTCCTTAACGGCGCGTTTGATTGAGTTGCAGCATCCTCAGGCTTCACGCCCAGGGAAAAACAACTCAAAACAGGTCACGCCATCTTCACTGCTGACGCGGTACTGCCCGTTATGCAGCTGCATGATGGTCGCCACGATCGAGAGCCCCAGGCCGTTGGACTGGGACGACCGCTCGCGGGACTCATCAACCCGGTAAAACCGTTCGAATAGCCGTGGCAGGTGCTCGGCCGGGATCGTCTGGCCGTGGTTACTGACCCTCAGGTTGATACCCGCGCCATCCGGCACTGCCTGGATACTCAGCTCCGAGCCCGGCGCGCCATACTTGATGGCGTTGGCACACAGGTTGGCCAAGGCACGGCGCAGCAGCATCGGTTCAGCCCAGATCACCCCTTCACCCAGGGCGGTGATGTGCATGTCCACATCACCGGCCAGCCCTTCGAAGTAATCCGCGATACGTTCCACTTCATCCGCCGCGTCCAGCGCCTGGCGTTGGCGCAGTGCGCTGGCGGGGTCGGTGCGGGCCAGGAACAGCATGTTGTCGAGCATCCGCGCCAGGCGTTCCAGCTCTTCGACATTGGAGGCCAGCAGTTGCTGATAGCTCTCGATGCTGCGCTGCTGTTGCAGGGCCACCTGGGTTTCGCCGAGCAGGTTGTTGATCGGGGTGCGCAGTTCATGGGCCATGTCGGTGGACACTTGGCCCAGTTGTACAAAGCCCTTGGCCAGGCGCTCAAGCATGGTGTTGAACGAGTCGATCATGGGCAGTAATTCTTTCGGTGCGCCGTGGCTGTCGAGCCGTTCTGCCAGGTTGCTGACGCCGATCCCTTGGGCATGCCGGGCCAGGCGGCGCAACGGTAACAAGCCACGATGGACCAGCAAGTAACCCACCAGCGCCAGGATAATCGCGGCGATACTCGCCAGGATGTATACGCTGAGTCGGTAACTGGCGAGCACCGCGGTGCGCTCGGTCATCAGCCGGCCGCTGGTGATTTGCAGGCTGCCCAGGTCGCCGGAGTCGATGGCTACGGCCACCATCGAGAAAGGAATGCCGTTCAGGCCGGGCAAATGTTGCACGTCGTTCAACATGAGCCTGTGATTCTTGGGCAGCGGCTGGATCGACGGCAGCGCAATGTTCCCCGGGTTCACCAGCAGCAGCGGCTGCTGGCCGGGTGCGGCGATGCTCAGCACCGATTCGCGGTTGCCCAACATGTTCTGGAACAGCTCTGGCTTGGTCTTGATCAGGTCCAGGGTATTGCTGTCGTTGAGCAAGTTGCGTAGCTGATCTACTCGGGATATCAGCGCGGCGTCATCGCGGCGGATCAGTTCGCGCTCCAGTTCCCGGTACAGCGCCACGCCCAGGGTTGCCAGCAGGGCGAAGGCGAGCAGGGCGAAGATCAACGCCAGGCGCAGGGTCAGGGAGTAAGGGGGTTGGCGGTTCATGGCTGGGTATCGAAGCGGTAGCCAATGCCCCGCACGCTGTGGATCAGCTTGAGCTGGAACGGGTCGTCGATTTTCAGGCGCAGGCGGCGCACGGCGACGTCCACCACGTTGGTGTCGCTGTCGAAATTCATGTCCCACACCCGCGAAGCAATCAGCGAACGGGACAGCACCTGGTCCTGGTGCGTGGCGAACAGATGCAGCAGGGCGAATTCTTTGTTAGTCAGGGTAATGCGCGTGCCGGCGCGGGTCACTCGGCGTTTGAGTACGTCAATCTGCAGGTCGGCGATTTGTAGTTGTTCTTCATCCCGGCTCGGGCCGCGACGGTTGAGGGTGCGCAGGCGCGCCACCAGTTCGGCGAACGAAAAGGGTTTGATCAGGTAGTCGTCAGCCCCCAGCTCAAGGCCTTTGATGCGGTCGGCGATGTCATCGCGGGCGGTGAGGAACAGCACCGGGGTATCGGCTTCTTTGCGCAGGCGGCGCAGCACTTCCCAGCCATCCATTTTCGGCATCATCACGTCCAGTACGATCACGTCGAACGGCGTCTCCAGGGCCTGGTGCAAACCATCCACGCCATCGCGGGCCAGGCTTACGCAATGCCCAAGCTCCTGCAGGCCATTGAGCAGATAATTGCCGGCCTTGGGTTCGTCTTCGACTACAAGGATGTTCATGGGAAGTGCTCTGCTTCAATAAGTTGCGCCAGTGTAGCCCGATCAATTGTCATTGGCGCAACCGGTGCCCTGGACTTGGTAATCCAGCACATGTTCGCGGTCTTGGTGGTCCAGGTAGCGCAGTTGCGCCGGCACAACCCCGCATTGGCCGTAGGTGTCGGTGCTCGACAGCACCTTGGCGACATCCAGATGGACGAAGAAGCCGGTTTTGTCATGGATCACGTTGGCAGCAGGGGCGGCGTCGGCAGCGAATACCGAGCCAGTGACGAGCAAAGCGGCGAAGCCTAAGGCGAACAGTTTCATGGTGGTGTCTCACGTTCCGGGTTGGTAGTGAGTTCACGGTAACCAGGCGACCCCAACAGCCAACCAACAGGATGATGACAAGTTCGTCATTTTTGCCTTGGCGCTGACGGGCCAGGTCTCGGCGTTTACAAGCGGCGAGGTGATCCGTAGATTGCAGGGGCCCAGCCCATGAGGAAGCCGCGCAGTGTCCAGTCCAAATCCAAGTGTATTTAGCCGCCGTTACCGCGCCTTCCTGTTTGATATGGACGGGACTCTGCTCAACTCCATTGCCGCTGCGGAGCGTGTCTGGGGTATCTGGGCTGCTCGGCATGGCTTGGATATGGAAGCGTTTCTGCACACCATTCATGGTGCCCGCGCGATTGATACGATCACCCGCCAGGCATTGCCGGGTGTCGATCCACAGATAGAAGCCCAATGGATCACCGAGGCTGAACTGCGCGATGTCGAAGGCATCGTGGCGATTCCCGGCGCGGTGGCGTTTTTGGCCAGCCTGCCCGCCGATCAATGGGCGTTGGTCACTTCTGCGCCAAAAGCCTTGGCCGTGCGCCGGCTGCAAGCGGCGGGTATCCCCGTGCCGGCGGTACTGGTGACAGCCGAAGATGTGAAGACGGGTAAGCCCGATCCGGCCTGTTACGTGCTGGGTGCCAAGCGCCTGGGCGTGCCGGTGCAAGACTGCCTGGTGTTCGAGGACGCCACAGTGGGCATTCAGGCTGGGGAAGCGGCGGGGGCGGATATCCTGGTGGTGACCTCGACACACTTGGCGCCGATGGTGACGGCCCATGCTTGTATCGAGGAATACGGTGCGTTGAAAGCCCTGCGTGGGGCTGATGGCTTGCTGTCCCTGAGTCGGTTAGCGCCGTGACACGTGGAAGGCCGAGCCTGTTACCGGTCTCGGCCTTCCAGGCAGTCGATGGGATCGGACAACGCCTGCAGCCTGCTGTTTTTCATACCCTGACGCGACACCACCATTTCCCTGAGGATCTCGGTGGCGAGCCGGTTGATGGCTTCTGTACCGTGATAGTGCGCACGCACGATGCCGGTAACCGCGAAGTGATCGGTCCCTGGGCCGCTGAGAACGGCTGATAGCGTACCGTCGGCATGCAGTGTGCACTCAACGGTATAGCTGGGCAGGCGCGCTGCCAGTGCCGATTCGATTTGGGTTTTGCTGAGGGTGTCCATCTGTCTCTGCCCCTTTGACTGACTGCGCAAGCCCAATGATAGGTGGTGTGGCGGCGCTGTAAATACCGGTGATCCGATAACAGGCAGCAGCGCTCAGCGTGCGGCTTTCCCGCGGGCGCGATGGGCGGCGCGCTGGCGCAACTTGCGCAAGATCACCTTCTGGATGGGCTTGAGGCAGAACACAAGCAGGTAGCCGCAGAGCAGAAGCGCCAGATCCACCCAGGAATGAGTGTCGGGATCGGCCCCTTCAACTTCCATTCTCAACCCACACCCGAGTGCCACGAAGACCAGCCCTATCAGCAGGGCAATCATCCAGGATCTTGAAACAAGGGGTTGCGACGCGGCTGGCCTCATCGACGTGTTCCTGAAATGCACTCGGATGGCAGGATAAAGTGTCAGAAATTGGGCTGCCAATAGCGCGACAAGTTCCGGATGCCCTGACAGTTTCATCTTGCAACGAAGGGAAGGTTCAAGGCGCGCTGGTCACGCGGGGGTACGCGAACAGGCCAATTGGGTTTTCGCCAGCCGTTACAGTGAACGAAAAGGCTGGCTACTGGAGGCGTTTCAAGGCGTCTGGTTTTTGTCGGGTGCAGTCAGGCCGGCCTGGATACGTTGGTAAATCTCTTCGCGATGCACGGCAACATCCTTAGGGGCGTTGATGCCGATTCGTACTTGCTGGCCGCTAACGCCCAGGATGGTGATCGTAATGTCATCACCGATGTTTATGCTTTCACCGACTTTGCGGGTGAGTATAAGCATGGACTTCTCCTTGAATTACTTTTAAGGACACATGTTTCAGACAGGGCAGGTGTCGGATGTGTGTAGCTTACTGCGAAGCGCTTCCCTGTGACTGCCTCTTTTAGGACGCGTAGAGGCGACATTAATTCCCATGGCGGTATCATACAGGTCGCGATACATGATTCGCATTGTTTAAGCCAACGTTTATGACGGCCAGAATAGACAGTGAATGGTAAAGTTGCCTCTTTGATCCTCAAAGGAGCAGGGCAGTGCGTAAAGTAGCGATGGCAATTGTGGTGTTGGCGTTGGCCGGATGCGGTGACGGTAAGTCGGTCGATACCCCCAAGGCCAAGCCTGCCGTGACCGAAAGCCTGCCGCAAGCCGGTGCGATTGCCGCCCAGGAATGGGATATACGGGTCGGCCCGCCGGACCACAAGCTGCAGGCGATCACCGACCTGACCGCCTGGTTGCTGGAACACGGGTTCAATTTCTATATCGTGAAAGTCGACGGCAAGGATGAGGTGCTGTTGGGGCCGTTCGCGACCAAAGCCGAGGCCGAAGCCAAGCAGGCGCTGCTAAACGAAAAAATGGCGCGGGCCAAGAAAAACGACACCGTGTCGGAGATTATCGAACACAAGGCTGCGCAGTAGCAGGCCAGGTGGGCGGGCACCCCCGCCCACGTTCAGCCGCAGGCCTTGAGGTTGACCGGGCCGACGAACTCATTACCACGCCCCATCACGCAAGCCACGGTCTGGTTGCGCTGGCGTTCCCAGATTTGCACCGGGTAGGTCTTGTTCCAGGCCTCATACAATTGCCGGTCCTGCTTCGACAGGCGCAGGCCGTATTGCTTGCTCATATAAAAATACGTGCGCGCGATCATTCCGCGAATGGACGGGCGCGGCATGACCTTCTTCGCCTTGAAGTCCACTTGGGTCAGGCATGAGCCGTACTGCCCGCTTTGCACCGGCAGCCAGCCAAAGCTGAAGTTGTTACGGTCGCCATTCACTTCGCCGATGCTCGGTACCAGGTTATGCAGGTCTGCCTCGGCGCGCTTGAACACCTCATCATGGCGCGTGCAGTTTTTTCGCCCGCCGTTTTGCCAGCATTGGCGCAGATGCCCGATTTGCCAAGCCGGCACGATGTGTTCCCACTCAATGCGCGCGGCGCGGTTGGCGTTTTTACGCGGTATGTAACCGCAGGCTTTCAGGTTCACCCGATTACCGGTGTATTTGCAGCCGCAATAGAATTCAGTGGATTGCGGCGCGTAGAGCTTCCAGGCGATTTTCTTGGCTTCGCTGAAGGTTCGAGGGGCCTGGGCGTTGGCGGTGACGGTAAAAAACAGACAGCACACAGCAATAAAACGGGCACTCATTGAATCAATCTTCCTTCGGCACAACCCAGAAAATCTGCACGCCGCCGTCATCTCGATAGGCGAGGGTGACGTTGTCGTTTTCCGCAATCTCTTCCAGTAAACGTTGCCAATCGTTCTCTGGCTCATCGGGTAAACGGAAGATCAACGCGGCCTTGGCTTTCTGCGCGTTGGTCGAATTGATGATTTTTTGCACGCGAATGGCCAGGCGCTGATAGGCGTCAGGCGCTGCAGGTGCTGCGGAAGAGGGCTTTGCCACAGAGTATTCCTTAATTTGCTGTACGCACATACAGTATTTAACTGTAGGCAATTTCGCAACTGCTTAAATTTCAAGAAGTTCGTCTGACAGCGAATCAGGAAGTTTGTTGAGAAGGGAGGGCAGCAATTGTAGGAGCGAGCTTGCTCGCGAAGAACGTAACGATAGCGCGTAAAGCCTGACTTAACGCGGCGCTATCAAGTTTTTCGCGAGCAAGCTCGCTCCTACGGGTGAATCAGGAGAGATCAGTACTCCCAGAAGATCCGTTGCAGTTCTTTGCTGTCCTGGGTCTTGGTCAGGGCGACCATGGCCAGGATGCGGGCTTTCTGCGGGTTCAGGTCAAGGGCGGCGACCCAGTCGTATTTGTCGTCTGGCTGTTCGGCGTTACGCAGAACCATGCCACCGGCGTTGACGTGGGAAGAGCGAATGATCTGCACGCCTTGTTTACGCAATTCCACCAGCGCTGGAACCACCTTGGACGATACTGACCCATTGCCGGTACCGGCGTGAATGATCGCTTTGGCACCCGCTTGGGCCAGTGCCTTGTAAGCGGTGTCGCTCACGTTGCCGTAGCCGTAGGCAATTTCAACGTCAGGCAGGCTTTTGATGGTTTTGATGTCGAATTCAGAATCCATGGTGTGACGCTTGGCCGGCAGGCGGAACCAGTAGGATTTGCCTTCAACGACCATGCCCATTGGGCCCCATGGGCTCTTGAAGGCTTCGGTTTTGATGTTGATCATCTTGCTGACGTCGCGGCCCGATTGGATCTCGTCGTTCATGGTCACCAGCACGCCTTTGCCGCGGGCTTCCTTGCTACCTGCGACCGCAACCGCGTTGTACAGGTTGAGCATGCCGTCTGCGGACATCGCGGTGCCTGGGCGCATGGAGCCGACCACCACGATAGGCTTGTCGGTTTTTTCTACCAGGTTCAGGAAGTAGGCGGTTTCTTCAAGGGTATCGGTGCCGTGGGTGATCACGATGCCATCCACGTCCTTGTTGTCGGCCAGTTCGGCGACACGGCGACCCAGTTGCAGCAGGTTTTCGTTGTTGATGCTTTCCGACGCAATTTGCATCACTTGTTCGCCGCGAACGTTGGCGATCTGGCTAAGCTCAGGAACGCCGGCGATCAGTTGTTCGATGCCGACTTTGGCCGCTTGGTAGGTGGCACTGTTGGCCGCACTGGCGCCGGCGCCAGCGATGGTACCGCCGGTGGCGAGGATGACCACGTTGGACAGTTTGGTCTTGCTTTCAACTTCCTTTGCCTGGGCGGCAACGGGGAACAGCAGCAGAAGGGCCAGGGCGCCCGGAATAACGTTCTTCAATGCAGATTTCATTATTTTTCTCTCTGGTTTTTGATGAGTGCTGTAGCAGGTTCATCTAGAACACCCGGGCGGTTCTGAACGCCGCGAGGTGCTGAGAAAGAGCAGGATTTGTACCAGGCTGAGCATGTTGATTTTTTTAAATTAACTTATTGATTTAAAACAACTTAAAGTGAGGTTTCGGTTTGATGGGCCTGGGCGCTGTCCGGCTTTCCGAACGAGAAGGGCTGTGGTGTTCGGTTGTCCGAAAGCCTTCACGATTTGTCCGGGCACCCTGTGTGATCATTCGCCGCACAGCCTGTCGTTTCAGAGAACGGTCAGGCAGGGCGAATTTGCTTAAACGTATCAGCGGTCAGTAGCTAAAGGGTGAGCTTGGAGGGCGCCCATGAAAGGCTTGCTGCTACCGTTGACAAATCTCGACAAGGTTCTCATAGTTTGCTCAACGCAAACGTTTGCGAGATGTTTCACTGCGCCCTTGGCACATCGTCACAACTCGTATCAGCCGCCCAAGTGGGAGGGCTGCCGAAGGGCTCTTCGGTGCAAGCGTTGCTCACAATAATCATAAGATCGGAGTGAACCCATGAAGCTGCCATTTGCTGGACGTCTTCTTGCTGTTGCTGTGCTTGCTGCCGCATCCGCCGCTTTGCCTCTCTCCTCTGCATTTGCTGATGACGCCGCTGCCAAACCCAAGGTTGGCCTGGTGATGAAGTCGCTCGCCAATGAGTTCTTCGTGACCATGCAGGACGGCGCCAAACAGTACCAGAAAGACCACGCCGCCGACTTTGACATGATCACCAACGGGATCAAGGACGAAACCGATACCGCTGCGCAAATTAATATCGTCAAGCAGATGATCCTGTCCAAGGTGAATGCCATCGTTATCGCACCTGCTGATTCCAAGGCACTGGTCAAAGTGCTGGAAGATGCTTCCAAAGCGGGTATCAAGATTGTCAACATCGACAACCGCCTGGACCCGGATGTCCTCAAAAGCAAAAAACTCGATATCCCGTTCGTAGGCCCGGATAACCGCAAAGGCTCCAAGCTGGTGGGCGACTACCTGGCCAAGCAACTGGCCGCCGGTGACAAGGTCGGCATCATCGAGGGCGTACCCACGACCACCAATGCCCAGCAGCGCACCGCAGGCTTCAAGGACGCGATGGACGCGGCGGGCATGAAGATTGTTTCCACCCAAT
Source organism: Pseudomonas sp. FDAARGOS_380 (assembly GCF_002591235.1). Taxonomy (NCBI): domain Bacteria; kingdom Pseudomonadati; phylum Pseudomonadota; class Gammaproteobacteria; order Pseudomonadales; family Pseudomonadaceae; genus Pseudomonas; species Pseudomonas sp. FDAARGOS_380. The sequence continues at coordinate 4,178,171 of NZ_CP023969.1, forward strand.
CCGGTAACTGGGAGATCGACCAAGGCAACAAGATCGCCGCAGCGATGCTGAGCGAAACGCCAGATATCAAGGCGCTGTTGGCCGGTAACGACAACATGGCCCTGGGCGCTGTCTCCGCCGTGCGTGCGGCAGGCAAGGCCGGCAAGGTGTTGGTGGTGGGTTACGACAACATTGATGCGATCAAACCAATGCTCAAGGACGGCCGCGTGTTGGCCACCGCTGACCAGGCCGCTGCCCAGCAAGCCGTGTTCGGTATCCAGAATGCGCTGAAGCTGGTCAAGGGTGAGAAAGTCGATGCCAAAGATGGCGTGATCGAAACCCCGGTCGAACTCGTCATCAAGCAGTAATCCTGGCAGTACCCAACAGCGCCCGCTCGTCCTGGGCGGGCGCCTGGAGATTTTCCTATGTCATCTTCCGCCCCGAACGCTGTCCTCTCGGTCAGCGGTATCGGTAAGACCTATGCCCAACCGGTTCTGTCCGACATCACCCTGACGCTCAATCGCGGGGAAGTGCTGGCGCTGACCGGTGAAAACGGCGCAGGCAAAAGTACCTTGTCGAAGATCATCGGCGGCCTGGTCACGCCCACCACCGGGCACATGCAATTCAACGGTCAGGATTACGCCCCCGCCAGCCGCACCCAGGCCGAAGCCTTGGGCGTGCGCATGGTCATGCAGGAACTCAACCTGCTGCCGACGCTGACCGTGGCTGAAAACCTGTTCTTGGATAACCTGCCAAGCCGCTGTGGCTGGATCAGCCGCAAACAACTGCGCAAGGCCGCGATCGAAGCCATGGCCCAAGTCGGCCTGGACGCGATCGACCCCGATACGCTGGTGGGCAGCCTGGGCATTGGTCACCAGCAGATGGTCGAGATCGCCCGTAACCTGATCGGCGACTGCCATGTACTGATCCTCGACGAACCCACGGCGATGCTCACCGCCCGTGAAGTCGAGATGCTGTTTGAGCAAATCACGCGCCTGCAGGCCCGAGGCGTGGCGATCATTTATATTTCGCACCGGCTCGAAGAACTGGCCCGTGTCGCCCAGCGCATTGCGGTATTGCGCGACGGCAAACTGGTCTGCGTCGAACCGATGGCCAATTACAACAGTGAGCAGTTGGTGACCTTGATGGTCGGTCGCGAACTGGGCGAACACATCGACCTGGGCCCGCGCACCATCGGTGGCCCGGCCTTGACGGTGACGGGCCTGACCCGTTCGGACAAGGTTCGCGATGTGTCCTTTGAAGTGCGCGCCGGTGAAATCTATGGCATTTCCGGCCTGATCGGCGCCGGCCGCACCGAATTGCTGCGCCTGATCTTCGGCGCCGACCCGGCCGACAGCGGCACCGTGGCCTTGGGTTCGCCGGCCAAGGTGGTGAGCATTCGCTCGCCGGTAGACGCGGTCGGTCACGGTATTGCCCTGATCACCGAAGACCGCAAGGGCGAGGGCCTGCTGCTGACTCAGTCCATCAGCGCCAACATTGCTCTGGGCAACATGCCGGAAATTTCCGGCGGTGGCGTCGTCAACAGCCGCAACGAAACCGCTCTGGCCAAGCGCCAGATCGATGCCATGCGTATCCGCAGTTCCAGCCCCACGCAACTGGTGTCCGAGCTGTCGGGCGGTAACCAGCAAAAGGTGGTGATTGGCCGCTGGCTGGAGCGCGATTGCGCGGTGATGTTGTTCGATGAGCCCACCCGCGGCATCGACGTCGGTGCCAAGTTCGACATCTATGCCTTGCTCGGTGAACTGACCCGCCAGGGCAAAGCGCTGGTGGTGGTGTCCAGTGACCTGCGTGAGCTGATGCTGATCTGTGACCGCATTGGTGTGTTGTCTGCCGGGCGCCTGATCGAGACCTTTGAGCGTGACAGCTGGACCCAGGACGAATTGCTCGCCGCCGCCTTTGCCGGCTATCAGAAACGTGATGCGCTGCTCAACGAAGCAGCGCCTAGGAATACCCCATGAAAACAAGCATTTCCCCCGGTAAAACTGGCGGCAACTTCTATGGCCTGGGTACCTACCTGGGGCTGGCGGGTGCGTTGCTGGCGATGATTGCGCTGTTCTCGGTGCTCAGCGATCACTTTCTGTCCTATGACACCTTCAGCACCCTGGCCAACCAGATTCCAGACCTGATGGTGCTGGCGGTGGGCATGACCTTCATTCTGATCATTGGCGGCATCGACCTGTCCGTGGGCTCGGTACTGGCATTGGCGGCCTCGGCAGTCAGCGTGGCGATCCTGGGCTGGGGCTGGAGCGTGTTGCCCGCTGCTCTGCTGGGCATGGGTTGCGCGGCGTTGGCCGGCACTATCACCGGTTCCATCACGGTGGCCTGGCGCATTCCGTCATTTATCGTATCCCTCGGCGTGCTGGAGATGGCCCGCGGCGTGGCCTACCAGATGACGGGCTCGCGCACCGCTTATATCGGTGACTCGTTTGCCTGGCTGTCCAACCCGATTGCCTTCGGTATTTCCCCGTCGTTTATCATCGCGCTGCTGGTGATCATCGCGGCCCAATTGGTACTGACCCGTACGGTCTTCGGTCGTTACCTGATCGGCATCGGCACCAACGAAGAAGCGGTGCGCCTGGCGGGCATCAATCCCAAGCCTTACAAGATCCTGGTGTTCAGCCTGATGGGCCTGTTGGCCGGTGTGGCGGCGCTGTTTCAGATTTCGCGTCTGGAAGCGGCGGACCCGAATGCCGGTTCGGGCCTGGAACTGCAAGTGATCGCTGCCGTGGTTATCGGTGGCACCAGCCTGATGGGCGGGCGTGGTTCAGTCATCAGTACGTTCTTCGGCGTGTTGATCATTTCGGTCTTGGCGGCCGGGCTGGCGCAGATCGGTGCGACGGAGCCGACTAAACGCATCATTACCGGTGCTGTGATCGTGATCGCCGTGGTCCTCGACACTTACCGCAGCCAGCGCGCCAGTCGGCGGGGCTGAACCATGGCAACGATCAAAGATGTGGCAGCGCTTGCAGGTATTTCCTACACCACCGTGTCCCATGTGGTGAACAAGACGCGCCCGGTCAGCGAGCCGGTACGCATCAAGGTCGAGGCGGCGATCAAGCAGTTGGACTACGTGCCCAGTGCCGTCGCACGCTCGCTCAAGGCCAAGACCACGGCGACCATCGGCCTGCTGGTGCCCAACAGCCTCAACCCGTATTTTGCCGAACTGGCCCGGGGTATCGAGGATTACTGCGAGCGTAATGGCTATTGCGTGATCCTTTGCAACTCGGATGACGACGCAGAGAAACAGCGCAGTTACTTGCGCGTGTTGCTGGAAAAACGCGTCGACGGCTTGATCGTGACCTCCGTGGGCGGCGATGACAGTGGCCTTGCGGCGGGCTTGAGTGCCGTGCGCACGCCCATGGTGATTGTCGACCGGGCGCTGGATGGGATTGATGTGGACCTGGTGCGCATCGATCACGAAGAGGGCGCTTACCTGGCGACCCGGCACTTGTTGGAATTGGGCCACCGCGACATCGCCTGTATCGGCGGCCCGGGGCATACCCGCGTGGCGCAGATGCGCCTGGCGGGTTACCAGCGTGCATTGCGCGAGGCGGGTATCGAGGTGTTGGCCAGCCGTACCCTGGAAAGCGATTTCACCAGCACGGGGGGGTATGCCGCAGCCGTACAGTTATTATCGCAACACCCGCCCAGCGCGATTTTCGCCAGCAACGATATGATCGGGTTTGGCGTACTGCGCGCCGCCGCCGAGCGCAATGTGCGGGTGCCGGGCGAGCTGTCGGTCATCGGTTTCGATGACATTCAGATGGGGCGCTACGTCTACCCGGCGCTGACAACGGTCGGCCAGTCGATCCTGCAGTTAGGCGAGACTGCGGCCGAATTATTACTGCAACGAATAGCAACACCCCAACTGCCGATCGATCAACGTATCGTGACGCCCAGTATTGTTTTGCGTGAGTCGACCGCGCCATTGGCTGATGTGTTCGCCCAATACCGCTGAACCGAATTGATGAGTACTGATGTATGCCAGCAAAAGTAGTGGTAATAGGCAGCTTGAACATGGACCTGGTCACCCGCGCCAGCCGCTTGCCGCGTGCCGGTGAAACCCTGATCGGCCAGACATTTTCCACTGTGCCCGGTGGCAAGGGTGCCAACCAGGCCGTCGCCTCGGCACGGCTGGGGGCCAGTGTCGCAATGGTGGGGTGCATCGGTACCGACGCCTACGGCAGCCAATTGCGCGATGCGCTGCTGGTCGAAGGCATCGATTGCCAGGCAGTCAGCACGGTGGAGGGCTCCAGCGGTGTGGCATTGATCGTGGTCGATGACAGTAGCCAGAACGCCATTGTCATTGTGGCCGGCAGCAACGGTGAGCTGACGCCCGCGTCGCTGCAAACGTGCGACGCTGTGCTGCAGGCGGCAGATGTGATCATCTGCCAGCTTGAGGTGCCGATGGAGACCGTTGGGTATGCGCTCAAGCGGGGGCGCGAGCTGGGCAAGACGGTCATCCTCAATCCGGCCCCGGCAAGCGGACCGTTGCCCGCTGATTGGTATGCCTCGATCGATTATCTGATCCCCAATGAAAGCGAGGCCAGCGCTCTAAGCGGCGTGACGGTCGACTGCCTCGACAGCGCCAAGGTCGCCGCGACCGCGCTGATCCGGGCAGGCGCTGGTAAGGTCATCATCACCCTGGGCGCCCAGGGCGCGCTGTTTGCCGACGGCAAGGGCTTTGAGCACCTGGTGGCGCCGAAGGTCAAAGCTGTGGATACCACCGCTGCTGGCGATACCTTTGTCGGTGGCTTTGCCGCCGCGCTGGCCGCGGGCCAGAGCGAAGCTGAGGCGATCCGTTTTGGCCAGGTGGCGGCGGCGTTGTCAGTGACCCGCGCCGGCGCTCAGCCTTCCATTCCTACGCTGCACGACGTACAAGGTTTTGTGCCCGCATGAAAAAGACACCTTTGCTCAATATCGCCCTGTCGCGCGTGATCGCGTCCCTGGGCCACGGTGACATCCTGGTCATCGGCGATGCCGGCCTGCCGGTACCTCCTGGCGTCGAATTGATCGACCTGGCACTGACCCAGGGCATCCCGGACTTCATCAGCACCTTGCGCATCGTGCTTAGCGAAATGCAGGTGGAAAGCCATGTGCTGGCAGAAGAGATCCTGCTGAAGCAACCGCCCGCGCTGACCGCGCTAAATGCGCTCACAGAGCAGGCTGCACTGGGTGAGCGCCGCCTGCTCAGCCATGACCAATTCAAGCAATTGAGCCGCAATGCCCGCGCCGTGGTGCGCACTGGCGAGTGCCAGCCGTACTGCAATATCGCGCTGGTGTCCGGCGTAACGTTCTAGCGTCCCCCCTATGACATGGAGTGCTTTATGCAACGTGGTCTACCTACCCTGAAAAACCTGTTCCGGAGTGTTCTGCTTTTGTCCGCGCTCACTGCTGCAAGCGCCCAAGCGGCGGAAAAAATCGACCTGATCATCGACACCGACCCGGGTGCCGACGATGTGGTGGCCTTGCTGTTCGCCATGGCTTCGCCGCAGGAGTTGAGCATTCGTGCGCTGACCACCGTCGCTGGCAATGTGCGCCTGGACAAGACCTCGCGCAACGCGCGCCTGGCACGTGAGTGGGCAGGGCGCGAGGACATCCCGGTGTACGCCGGTGCGCCAGCGCCGCTGCTGCGCAAACCGATCTACGCCGAGAATATCCATGGCAAGGAAGGCATCTCGGGCGTCACGGTGCATGAGCCGAAAAAAGGCCTGGCCGAAGGCAATGCGGTCGACTACCTGATCAAGACCCTGAGCAGCGCCAAGCCGCACAGCATCACCATCGCCATGCTCGGCCCGCAGACCAACCTGGCACTGGCCCTGACCCAAGCGCCCGAAATCACCCAGGGCATCAAGGAAGTGGTCGTGATGGGCGGCGCCCACTTCAATGGTGGCAATATCACCCCTGTGGCTGAGTTCAACCTGTTCGCCGATCCGGTGGCGGCGGAGATCGTGCTCAAAAGCGGTGTGAAATTGACTTACCTGCCGTTGGACGTGACCCATAAAGTCCTCACCAGCGACGCCCGCCTGAAGAAGATTGCCGACCTGAACAACAACGCGAGCAAGGTGGTCAGCAGTATTCTGAATGAGTACGTCAAAGGCGATATGGAGCACTACGGCATTCCCGGTGGCCCGGTCCATGACGCTACCGTGGTGGCGTACCTGCTCAAGCCTTCGCTGTTCAGCGGTCGTGAGGCCAACATGGTGGTCGACAGCCGCGAAGGCCCGACCTTCGGCCAGACCATCGTCGATTGGTACGACGGCCTCAAGCAGCCCAAGAATGTGTTCTGGGTTGAGAATGGCGACGCCCAGGGCTTCTTCGATCTGCTGACCGAGCGCCTGGCGCGTCTGAAGTAAGGTGTTTTGCCGGGCGGCGCTCGTCGCCCGGTTCTTATTCGCGCCCTTGGGCGCCCCCGTAGTCGGCCGGGTATTTCTCGAATATCTGGCCGATGAACGCTTGCGCCGCCTGGGTGCCCAGTTCCTTGACCAGCAGGTCGATACCAATGATCGCCAGTTCTTCCGGGCTTCCGGGGCTGTAGGAACTTTGCCCTTGGGGCCACTTGGCTTTGATGTCGGCTTGAAGCGTTACGGTGGTCATGGAAATCTCACGGGCTGAATATGCGGGGCAGTGCACTGGAACGCTGTTCCAGAGGGGCGCAGTTAAGCATTTTGTACGGCATTTGGCACTGCTACTTAGGCATGACGTAGCGGCTGTGCGACACTGTCGGCCTGTTAAATGGCCGGGAAACACCGCGTGCAAATCGATTTGAGCAAGCCCGACAACCTGACGCTGGACGCCGTGCGCCAACTGCTTGGCAGCGCCAGTGACGACGAACATACCCAGCTGCGGGTGACCAAAAAAGGCGTGGCCTACATTTCTTCCGGCGTAGTCGGGGGTGCCGATATCGATGGCCTGCTGTTTCGCCTGGAGACCTGGGCCAAGGGTTCCGGCTATGTCGGCAAGGTGGCAGCCAGTGACGAAGTCTGGGTTATGCAGATTTTCAACGCGCTGAAGCAGAATTGGCCTACGCCTTCGTCGGACTACATCGACATCTACTGAATACGTTCATATCTAGTCACGATTCACCGAGCGATTGCAGGCCGGGACTCAGGCAGACTTGCCTACAGGCGGTTAACGTCTTGAAACCAATCGCTTTGACTGCTGTCGCACGATCTCTGTCCACTTTTTATCATAGGAGGCTTCATGCCTTGGAAGCTCGCATCATTCGGTACTTTGTTGGCTGCGCTCGCGTTGGCAGGTTGCAGCACCCCGGGTGCCTCTGAGCCAGGCAAAGCTGCCACCGCGACCGATGCCGGTCATAGCCGCTGTGAGTCGAAGGCTGCAGAGTTCGCCATCGGCCAGAAAGCCTCGCCTCAATTGCTGGAACAGGCCCGCACGCGTGCCGGCGCGCAGAATGCGCGCATTCTCAAGCCTAACGACATGATCACGCTGGAGTATCGCTCCGACCGCTTGAACCTGAACACCGACAACAATCTGGTGATCAACCGGGTTAACTGCGGCTGATGCGGCTTTTGCATCACCCATAAAAAACCCCGTCACATGGACGGGGTTTTTTTAGCTCAGCGGAGAATTACTCGCCGCGAACCTGTGCAGCTTGCATACCCTTTTGGCCTTTCTCAGCCACGAAGGAAACGGTTTGGCCTTCTTTCAGGCTTTTGAAACCGTCGCTTTCGATAGCTTTGAAGTGTACGAACAGGTCGTCACCGCCACCTTGAGGAGTGATGAAGCCGAAGCCTTTTTCATCGTTGAACCATTTAACGGTGCCGGTTTGGCGATTAGACATGGTGTATCTCCAAGAAACATATATTTTCAGTAGTGCTGTGCTGCTCAGGCCAACTGGGCACACAGGGCTATCATAGTCGAAATGTTCGGCTTGGGAGCCCCCCCAAGGCACTGTTTGCTAATCAATCGCTTTGCGTTTGATCGGTCTTCAGGCTGAAAGCCCCGATTTACGGGGCTTTGCGACGAAATATCAGCTGTTAAAAAAAGCCGTAAAACCTGCATAATTTGTGCGAAATGGCAGTTTTCAGGCTGTTTTTCCAGCGAAATGGCCGTCGAATCGTCAGCCATTCTTACTTTTTCTTCACCACTTTGCAGGACGAAATAGCCGCGACCGCTTTGTTTTTAAGCTCCGGGCTGGCGTTCTGGTTGGTCATCAATTCCTTGATCTCGGCAGTGCTCAATTCGGCATTGATCTTGTCAGCGCCACATTCACAGTGGGCTTTGGCAGTTTTGACGTCCACGTTCTGGCTGGCGGCGGCACTGCAGTCGTTGACGAAGGCGTCACGGGCGCCTGCTGGCCAGTTGGAAGGGGCTGCAGCCTGCGCGCCGAGGGAAAGGAGGCTCAGGGTAGCGGCGACAGCGAGGGTAGAGGTAAAACGCATCATGGGATGCTCCTTTGGGTCGAGGACGAACGGCGATTCTCAGTGGCTTTGAGGCCTCACGTACAGCTCAAGTTCACTTTCGCAGCTATAAAGCCATGAATTGCTCTTTACCCAACGCTTGGCCGACGCGATGACCGTTCATCTGTGCTAGCATCCTCGCCTGGCCATTTCCCGGCGCGCCATTTGCCGCCTTGCCAGGTTCTTTTTGTTCACTCCAGTCACTCTGGTTCGATTATCGGTTGGCCGAAAGGCTCCTGCCGCTGTAAGGCAGGCGTTCATCATTGAACGGCCTGGTGTTGGATCTTGTACTGGCTCATCCCAACCCACGTGACCTTTGGTAGGGGTCACCACTAGGAGAGGAGGCGCCATGCCAACTATTACTCTTCCCGACGGCAGTCAACGTTCATTCGATCATCCGGTTTCCGTAGCCGAGGTCGCCGCATCCATTGGTGCAGGCCTGGCCAAGGCCACCGTGGCCGGCAAGGTCGACGGCAAGCTGGTTGACGCCAGCGACCTGATCACCAGCGACGCCAGCCTGCAAATCATCACGCCCAAGGATCAAGAGGGGCTGGAGATCATTCGCCACTCTTGCGCGCACTTGATTGGCCATGCGGTCAAGCAACTGTACCCAACCGCCAAGATGGTGATCGGCCCGGTCATTGAAGAAGGCTTCTATTACGACATCGCCTATGAGCGTCCTTTTACTCCGGACGACCTGGCGGCCATCGAGCAGCGCATGCACGCGCTGATCGAAAAAGATTACGACGTCATCAAGAAAGTCACCCCGCGTGCCGAAGTGATCGATGTGTTTACCGCGCGTGGCGAGGACTACAAGCTGCGCCTGGTGGAAGACATGCCGGACGAGCAGGCCATGGGCCTGTACTACCACGAAGAATATGTCGACATGTGCCGCGGCCCGCACGTGCCGAACACGCGCTTTCTCAAGTCGTTCAAGCTGACCAAGCTGTCCGGTGCCTACTGGCGCGGTGATGCGAAGAACGAACAACTGCAACGGATCTACGGCACGGCCTGGGCTGACAAGAAGCAGCTGGCCGCCTATATCCAGCGCATCGAAGAAGCCGAAAAACGCGACCATCGTAAGATCGGCAAGCGCCTGAACCTGTTCCACCTTCAGGAAGAAGCGCCGGGCATGGTGTTCTGGCACCCGAATGGCTGGACCCTGTACCAAGTGCTTGAGCAGTACATGCGCAAGGTTCAGCGCGAAAACGGCTACCTGGAGATCAAGACTCCACAGGTGGTTGATCGCAGCCTGTGGGAGAAATCCGGGCACTGGGCCAACTATGCCGACAACATGTTCACCACCCAGTCGGAAAACCGCGACTACGCCATCAAGCCGATGAACTGCCCGTGCCACGTGCAAGTCTTCAACCAGGGCCTGAAGAGCTACCGTGAGTTGCCGATGCGCCTGGCCGAGTTCGGTGCCTGCCATCGTAACGAGCCATCGGGTGCGCTGCACGGCATCATGCGTGTGCGTGGCTTCACCCAGGACGACGCCCACATCTTCTGCACCGAAGAGCAGATGCAGGCCGAGTCCGCAGCGTTCATCAAGCTGACCATGGATGTTTATCGCGATTTCGGCTTTACCGAAGTCGAAATGAAGCTGTCCACTCGTCCGGAAAAACGCGTCGGCTCCGACGAGCTGTGGGATCGCGCCGAAGCGGCACTGGCCGCAGCACTCGACAGTGCGGGCCTTGCATACGATCTGCAGCCGGGTGAGGGCGCCTTCTACGGTCCTAAGATCGAGTTCTCGCTCAAAGATTGCCTTGGCCGTGTCTGGCAGTGTGGTACCCTGCAGCTCGATTTTAACCTGCCGATCCGTCTGGGAGCCGAATACGTCTCCGAAGACAACAGCCGTAAACACCCGGTTATGCTGCACCGGGCGATCCTCGGCTCGTTCGAACGGTTCGTCGGTATCCTGATCGAGCACTACGAGGGCGCGTTCCCTGCGTGGCTGGCTCCGACCCAGGCAGTGATCATGAATATCACTGATAAACAGGCAGATTTTGCCGCTGAAGTTGAAAAAACTCTCAACGAAAGCGGGTTTCGTGCCAAGTCCGACTTGAGAAATGAAAAGATCGGCTTTAAAATCCGCGAGCATACCTTGCTCAAGGTTCCCTATCTCTTGGTTATCGGAGATCGGGAAGTCGAGATGCAGACTGTCGCTGTGCGTACTCGTGAAGGTGCTGACCTGGGCTCGATGCCCGTCGCCCAGTTCGCTGAGTTCCTCGCGCAAGCGGTTTCCCGGCGTGGTCGCCCAGATTCGGAGTAATTATTATTAAGCGTGAAATGAGACAAGATAAACGAGCTGCACCGAAAGCCCCGATCAACGAGAATATCTCGGCACGCGAGGTTCGGTTAATTGGCGCTGATGGCGAGCAGATTGGCATCGTCTCGATTGATGAAGCGCTTCGTATTGCAGAAGAGTCCAAGCTGGACCTGGTGGAAATCTCCGCCGATGCAATCCCACCTGTTTGTCGGGTGATGGACTACGGCAAATCGATCTTCGAGAAGAAGAAGCAGGTTGCCGCAGCGAAGAAGAACCAGAAGCAGATTCAAGTAAAAGAAATCAAGTTTCGTCCAGGGACGGAGGAAGGGGATTACCAGGTAAAACTGCGCAACCTGGTACGTTTCCTGAGTGATGGGGACAGGGCCAAGGTATCCTTGCGATTCCGCGGCCGTGAGATGGCCCACCAGGAGCTGGGGATGGAACTCCTCAAGCGGGTTGAAGCTGACCTGCTCGAGTACGGTTCGGTCGAACAGCATCCTAAGATGGAAGGACGCCAGCTTATTATGGTCATCGCCCCGAAAAAGAAGAAGTAATCAACAGGGCACGGCAGGCCTTCTGATTATGTTTATCAACTGAATGCGGAGTACCGAACATGCCAAAGATGAAAACTAAAAGTGGTGCTGCTAAGCGGTTTCTGAAAACTGCTAACGGCATCAAGCACAAGCACGCTTTCAAGAGCCACATCCTGACCAAAATGTCGACCAAGCGTAAGCGTCAACTGCGCGGTAGCAGCTTGCTGCATCCGTCTGACGTGGCAAAAGTCGAGCGCATGCTGCGCCTTCGTTAATTTTGGTTCAAGAATAGAGGAAGTAACTCATGGCTCGTGTAAAGCGTGGCGTCATGGCCCGTAAGCGTCACAAGAAAATTCTGAAACTTGCTAAAGGCTACTACGGCGCGCGTTCACGCGTATTCCGTGTTGCCAAGCAAGCGGTAATCAAGGCAGGCCAATACGCCTACCGTGACCGTCGTCAGAAAAAACGTCAGTTCCGCGCTCTGTGGATCGCTCGTATCAACGCCGGTGCACGTGTTAACGGTCTGTCCTACAGCCGTTTCATCGCTGGCCTGAAAAAAGCGTCCATCGAAATCGACCGTAAGGTTCTGGCTGAACTGGCCGTGAACGAAAAAGCGGTGTTTGCTGCGATTGTCGAGAAAGCTAAAGCCTCCTTGGCTTAAGTACCCCCGACAGTCACCCTGGGCTACTCCTGTGGCCCAAGGTGGTAAACGTCATAAATAGGGGAAGAGCCTTCAAGCTCTTCCCCTATTTTGTATCTGGAGTCTGTACATGGAAAACCTGGATGCGCTCGTCGCCCAAGCCCTTGAGGCTGTGCAAAGCGCTGAAGATGTAAATGCCCTGGAGCAAATCCGGGTTCACTACCTTGGCAAGAAAGGTGAATTGACTCAGGTGATGAAGACCCTGGGAAATCTGCCTGCTGAAGAGCGTCCGCAAGTCGGTGCGCTGATCAACGTCGCCAAGGAGCGTGTCACAGAGGTTCTCAATGCGCGCAAGGCGTCGCTCGAGGAGGCCGATCTTGCGGCCAAGCTCGCCGCCGAGTCCATTGACGTGACCTTGCCTGGTCGTGGCCAGGCCTCGGGCGGTCTGCATCCGATCACCCGGACTCTGGAACGTATCGAACAGTTCTTTACCCACATCGGCTACGGCATTGCCGAAGGCCCTGAGGTCGAAGACGACTACCACAACTTCGAGGCGCTCAACATCCCAGGCCATCACCCGGCCCGGTCGATGCACGACACCTTCTATTTCAACGCCAACATGCTGCTGCGCACCCATACCTCGCCGGTACAGGTCCGCACCATGGAAGCGAACAAGCCGCCGATCCGCATTGTCTGCCCAGGCCGTGTGTACCGTAGCGACTCGGATATCACCCATTCGCCGATGTTCCACCAGGTCGAAGGCCTGCTGGTTGATCGCGATATCAATTTCGCCGACCTCAAAGGCACCATCGAAGAGTTCCTGCGGGTGTTCTTCGAAAAAGAGTTGGCGGTACGTTTCCGTCCTTCGTTCTTCCCGTTCACCGAGCCATCGGCTGAAGTCGACATGGAATGCGTGATGTGCAGCGGTAAAGGCTGCCGTGTGTGCAAGCAGACCGGCTGGCTGGAAGTGATGGGCTGCGGCATGGTTCACCCCAACGTGCTGCGCATGTCCGGGATCGATCCAGAAGAGTTCTCGGGCTTTGCCTTCGGCATGGGCGTTGAGCGTCTGGCCATGCTGCGTTACGGCGTGAACGACTTGCGTCTGTTCTTCGACAACGACTTGCGGTTCCTCGCGCAATTTCGCTAGTCGTAACGAATCTTTAGGAGAGCAGGATGAAATTCAGTGAACAATGGCTGCGTGGCTGGGTAAGCCCGCAGGTAGATCGCGACGCGCTGGTTGCGCGTCTGTCGATGGCCGGCCTTGAGGTCGATAGCGTTACCCCGGCCGCCGGAGTTTTCAGCGGCGTGGTGGTGGGCGAGGTGTTGAGCACCGAGCAGCACCCGGATGCCGACAAATTGCGTGTGTGCCAGGTCAGCAACGGCTCGGAAACCTTTCAGGTCGTGTGCGGAGCGCCTAACGTGCGCCCGGGCCTGAAGATCCCGTTCGCCATGATCGGCGCCCAGTTGCCGGGCGACTTCAAGATCAAGAAGGCCAAGCTGCGTGGCGTTGAATCCAACGGCATGCTGTGCTCCCAGGCTGAGCTGCAAGTGGGTGAGGGCAATGATGGCTTGATGGAGCTGCCGGCCGACGCGCCAGTGGGTCAGGACATTCGTGTTTACCTGGAACTGGAAGACGCCAGCATCGAGGTCGACCTGACCCCCAACCGCGGCGACTGCCTGTCCCTGGCTGGCCTGGCCCGTGAAGTGGGCGCGCTGTACAACGCACCTGTCACCCGTCCAGTGGTCGCTGCCGTGCCAGCGGTACACGACGAAGTCCGCTCGATCGAGGTACTGGCGCCAAACGCTTGCCCGCGTTACCTGGGGCGTGTGATTCGTAATGTCGACCTGTCCAAGCCAACCCCGCTGTGGATGGTCGAGCGCCTGCGTCGTGCCGATGTACGCAGCATCGACGCCGCCGTCGACATCACCAACTACGTGATGCTGGAGCTCGGTCAGCCGTTGCACGCGTTCGATCTCGCCGAAATCAATGGCGGCATCCGCGTGCGCATGGCCGAAGAAGGCGAGAAGCTGGTGTTGCTCGATGGCCAGGAAGTCAGCCTGCGTGCCGACACCCTTGTCATCGCCGACCACGCTCGCGCCCTGGCAATCGCCGGCGTGATGGGTGGCGAGCACAGCGGTGTATCTGCGACCACTCGTGACGTATTCCTTGAAAGCGCGTTCTTCGACCAGATCGCAATCGCTGGCAAGGCCCGTTCCTACGGCCTGCACACCGATGCGTCGCACCGCTACGAGCGTGGCGTGGACTGGAAACTCGCCCGTGAAGCCATGGAGCGCGCCACCGGCCTGCTGCTGGAAATCACCGGTGGCGAAGCCGGCCCCATCACCGAAACCGTCAGCGAACAGTACCTGCCGTCGATTGCGCCGATCACCTTGCGTGCCAAAAGCGTTGAGCAGATGCTCGGCCTGGTCATTGAGCCGGCTGAAATCGAGCAACTGCTGTCTGCGCTCGGCCTGGGTATTTCTGCGGGTGGGGAAGGGCAGTGGCAGGTTGCAGTACCTAGCCATCGCTTCGACATCAGCCTGGAAGTCGACCTGATCGAAGAGCTGGCGCGCCTGTACGGCTACAACCGCCTGCCGGTTCGCTATCCGCAAGCACGCCTGGCACCGCAACCCAAGGCCGAAGCGCGTGCGCACCTGCCCGAACTGCGTCGTTTGCTGGTTGCCCGTGGTTACCAGGAAGCAGTGACCTATAGCTTCATTGATCCTAAACAGTTCGAACTGTTCAACCCTGGCGTTGAGCCGTTGCTGCTGGCCAACCCTATCTCCAACGATATGGCTGCCATGCGTTCTTCGCTTTGGCCGGGCCTGGTGAAGGCACTTTCCCACAACCTGAACCGCCAGCAAGACCGCGTGCGCCTGTTCGAAAGCGGCTTGCGTTTCGTCGGCCAGCTCGATGGCTTGAAGCAAGAGCCAATGCTGGCGGGTGTTGTCTGCGGCAGCCGTCTGCCGGAAGGCTGGGCGCAAGGCCGTGAGGTCGTGGACTTCTTCGACGTCAAGGCTGACGTGGAAGCGGTGCTGGGCTTTGCCGGTGCGCTGGACGCCTTTACGTTCGTACCGGGCAGCCACCCAGCCTTGCATCCAGGCCAGACAGCACGTATCGAGCGTGAAGGTCGCCTGGTGGGCTTCGTCGGCGCCATTCACCCGGAACTGTCGAAAACCTTGGGTCTGGACCGTCCAGTCTTCGTGTTTGAGCTAGTCTTGGCTGAAGTTGCGTCGGGCAAAATGCCTAAATTCAGCGAGTTGTCGCGCTTCCCTGAAGTGCGTCGCGACCTGGCCCTGATTGCCGACCGTGAAGTCGCCGCCACTGCAGTTCTGGATGTAATCCGTGAAAATGCAGGGGAATGGCTGACAGACCTCAGGCTATTTGACGTCTATCAGGGTAAAGGCATTGATCCGCATAGAAAAAGCCTTGCAGTTGGCTTGACCTGGCAGCATCCATCGCGCACTCTTAATGACGATGAGGTGAATACCACGACGCAAAATATCCTCACCTCGCTCGAACAAAGGTTGAACGCCACGTTAAGGAAGTGACGTATGGGGGCTTTGACGAAAGCTGAGATGGCGGAACGTCTGTACGAAGAGTTGGGTCTGAACAAGCGCGAGGCCAAGGAATTGGTCGAGCTGTTTTTTGAAGAGATCAGACACGCTCTGGAAGACAACGAACAGGTCAAATTGTCCGGTTTCGGCAATTTTGACCTGCGAGACAAACGCCAGCGGCCTGGCCGCAATCCAAAAACGGGAGAAGAAATCCCGATCACGGCTCGCCGTGTGGTCACCTTTCGTCCAGGGCAGAAGTTGAAGGCCCGAGTTGAGGCTTATGCTGGAACCAAGTCATAACGACGAGCTACCCGTCATCCCAGGCAAACGCTACTTCACCATTGGTGAAGTCAGCGAGCTGTGTGCGGTAAAACCGCACGTACTGCGCTATTGGGAGCAGGAGTTTCCTCAACTCAACCCCGTCAAACGCACCGGGAACCGTCGGTATTATCAGCGCCAGGACGTGCTGATGATCCGACAGATCCGCGCGTTGCTGTACGACCAGGGGTTCACCATCAGCGGCGCACGCCAGCGTATGTCCGGTGATGAAGCCAAAGACGACACCACCCAATACAAGCAACTGATCCGCCAGATGATCTCCGAATTGGAAGATGTACTGGTGGTGCTGAAAAAATGATTCAAGCTTTAAAAATACTTCCACATTTCAAAAGCTTGCGGTATATTCCGGTTCGCTTCGTTAAGAAGCAAACCCAGTAACACGCCTAGTCGGGGCGTAGCGCAGTCCGGTAGCGCACTAGCATGGGGTGCTAGGGGTCGAGTGTTCGAATCACTCCGTCCCGACCATTATTCCTGAGTAAAATCAGACACTTAAGCCGATCAGACAGATCGGCTTTTTTGTGCTTGCGCAAAACCCGCGCAAAACTTGCGCAAAACTACCCGGTGATTTCGCTGATATTCAGGTCCGGAATTGCCTCGGACCAGATGATTTCCTCATGGTCCCGCTGGTAGTTTTTGGTCATGCCCTCGCTCGCATGGCCTGCGATTTTCTGCCCATCCTTTCCGGCTTTCTTGTACAGGTGCAGCGACAGCGCTCGCACTTCATGGAAGCCTGGCATCTCTTCCTCCTTCCATCCCGCGTAACAGTTCGCCGCCTCTCTGGCCTCCTTGAATGCTCGCGTCAAATACCGCTCCTCAATCTTCGTCCAGTGGTCCTTCGTCTGTGCCTGCTTCTGTTTCAGGCGATCCGGCTTGCGGTGTACCAGGTATGGTGAAACCACATCATCGCGGCACCGGCTGATTACCGCCTGCAACTCTGGCGTTACCCTGAACCGAATCCAGGCCGCATCTGTTGCCTTGGCCGTTTTCTTCTGCACCACATACAGAAACCCTTCCCGAACCCCATCAAAACGCATGTCCAGGATGTCGGTCCGCCGTTGAGCGGTGATCAGCGCCAGGTCGATGGCGTTCTGTAGCCAGGCCGGCGACTTCTCCCTAATAGCCTTCAGGCCATCAACGGTGTGCCGCTTGCGCTGTTTCTTCTCGATCCGGTTGATGGTGCTGGCCGCTGGGTTGTCCGGGCACAGGCCCTTGGCTGCGGCGTGGTTGAAAATATCGGTCAACAGGGCCCGGCATTGGTTGGCCGAGCGCGGGGTGAGCCCATCCAGCTCGGTGGCGATCATGCGAATGGTGATCTGATCTACTGTCTTACCTTCAAACCACTTCCTGAACCGCCGAAAGTGAACCGCGTATAGGCCAAGAGTGCCTTTCGCAAGCTCCCTGGGCGGCAGAACCTCAGCTTCATATTTGTCGAGGAAACCCTCGAAGCTGTCAGACGGATTGGACATCACGGCGCCGACCAGGTCAGCGCCGCGCATGAACTCGAGGTTCAACTGCTTAGCTGCGTCGATGGCTTTCACCCGATCCGGGCCGAACGGGAAGAACTTCCCGTCGGTAGGGCGCCGGTAGCGATATGTCCCGCGCCGCGCGTCGAAGTACAGGTTCTGCGGAAGGCTCTTGTTCGCAGTGTTGCGCGGCCGTGGCGACATCATGCAGCTCCTTTCAATACCATTGCGACAAGGTCGTTACCATTGGACGAGTTGAACGCAGCCCAATCAACGTACCAGAGTTTCCCGATTTGCTCTCCCGGCACCATGCCGTTGCGGATGTGATTGCGAATTGCCTGAGGGCAGGGCGGTGTTCCGTTTTCACCCCAGCGGCGCCGCTGGAATTCGCTGATTTTGATGAGTTCCTTTCGCATAGCTACCTCCCGCCGGCCGTGGGCCGAGCTTTCTTGATGATGTGAATTGCCAGGCCGAAGCTGATCAGCAGCCAGGCGCATGTGCCGGCGAAGGCGTAGAGCAGTGCCTCGGTGGTGCCCGTGCCAACAAGGCCGGGCCCGGCCCAGAAGAACCAGCCGAGTGTTCCTACCAGGTACAGAAAAGCGCCCAGCAGTATCAGGGTGAGTTTCATAGCGAACATGGGGTGTCCTTGCCGCGCTGGTCGGCATATACGGGAATTGAGTGATAGCTTTCTGCCTATCTTTCAAACAGGTCCGAAGCGGTGTACAAAAGGGTTCAATTAAGTTCGTGATGAGGCAGGACGTGTCACACAACTTCGATGCTCCGATAGCGCACGCTTACCGGGGCCACGTAATGTTTCTCAAGTTTGTCTGGAACCGCCCGAATGACGAGGCCCCTATTGGTGCCAGGATCATTGAGCCGGCGCATATTGATGGTCTGGGGGAAGTTGCAGCAGAGTTGGAAGGCCCTTGGCCTGATTACCCGACTGCGCTGGATGATGCGATGGTTGCGGCCGAGCGTTGGATCGATAGCCAGCTGCCTTAAGTCGGCTTACCGGCAGGCATGTAGGGGGATTGGGGTTTACAGCGCCATTTCGGCCTGGGTTTCTCGCTGCCAGATCGGGGAACTGTTGTGCGACTCGATGCGATCGGCGATGACGTTGGCACGCTGGCCGGCGGTCGGTGGGGCGTACATGCCGAAGCGACTGATGCTTCCACCGTTTACCGCGGCGTTCGTGCTGTCGGCTGATGCGAAGGGCAGATGCTGGAATATCGCGGGGTCTAGCATCCTGAGGCCGTGGAGGCGACATGCTGGTCGGCCTTGGTCGTCGCAGATTGCATTCATAGCCGAGCCCATCCGCTTCCACCAGGCAGCTGTCCCCGGGTGTGCCCATTGCCCCGAACTGCCGATGGCCACTGTCGGCCAACTGGCGGCGAGGTGCTGCAGCCTCTCCAGCGACTCGTGAAGGTGCCAGACCGGCACACCGCGTAACTCTCTGGGCCAGGCTTCCACAAGCGCATCGTTGGATGCCTCGTCGCCGTCAATTACATCCGGGATGAGTGCCCAGTCGAAGCCTGGGTGTCGGTGCCACTGCTCAACCCAGGCGGTGTATCCGTCAACATCCAGCTTTCCGCCTTTCTTCCAGACCGAAAACGCGCCGTTGTCGAACACAAACGACTGACACACATCGGCAACAATGCCCATGTCGTCCTGGCGCGGGAATGGAACCAGGGCATGCCGGCCGGCAAGGAACCGGGCGCCATCCTGGCGAGTGCCGCCGACCGGCGTGCCGTGGTATGCAATCATCCGCTAAGCCTCACCGTTTCGATTTCGACTCCCTGGTGCGTGGCGATGATGGTCTGATCGCCGCCCAAGGATTCCGCCAGGCTGTCGGCAATCTGTTCATGCCAGCCTTTGGTGATCAGCGCTGTCGTCGCCTTGATGTTCTCGACGCGGATCATGGCGCTCGAGCGCAATTCCAGCCGGTAGAGGATCGTTTCGCCGTCGGAAGGGCAGACGGCTTCGAAGGTGTGTCGATAGGTATTCATGGCCTTGGCCCCTTGTAGATGAAGACGTAGGCGAACCAGAGGGTGGCGATCATGGCTGCTGCTCCTTTTCGAAGTGGAACACCACCGGCGCGCCGGTCTCGGCGATCAGGCCATATGCCTTGGCCAGGCGGTAGATTGGGGTGTAGTTGTTCAGCGACTCGACGTGTCTTGAGATCCAGCTGCGCCAACCTTCCAGCGTCTGACCGCCCTTGCTGATGTTGCAGGGCGCGCAGGCAGGCATCATGTTCTCCAGCACGTCATGCTCGGGTCGCAGTGGCTTGCCCGATACCAGCTTCCACGTGCCAGCGGCGGTCTGCTTGGACAGCAGCTCACGCACGACAGGTGCGAGGTGGTCGGCGTGCCATCGGTCACCCAGCAGCACCCCGCAGTAGGCGCAGTGCCCGCCGTACTTCAGGCGCACTTGCTCGCGCTCAGCTTTCTTCAGGCGCATAGGTATCCTTGCCGCTATAGCGGCTGAATTTGAAGGGGGAGGGGATAAGCAGAAATATATAAGTACATCGCACTCAAAGCCGCGAAATAGGCCCATACTCCGGCGCTTTGGGGGGCTCGGAAATGTTCACTCGCGGTAGAACCTTTTGGACTTGGGCAAATCCGCACCTTCATTGCCGAACCAAAGATGAGCGTCTTGCTGACGGCGCTCAGGTCAACGTTCAGGTGCGGACTTCGAGCACAGGCGCTGTGCAGCTGTTTCTTGGGTTATACGCTCCGAAAGGAATTATGATTTTTGAGGAGTCGTTTGACTCACGGCCTGGCCAAACTATGACGCAAGCGATGGAGTGGGGCATATCCAGAGCAAAAGAACTCTGGACTACCTCCAGGGAAGAAGCTCTGAATACGCGTAAGTTTTCAAAGCTCCCTCGGTCGATATCTGAGTAGTCTACGTGACCGCTCATCGCTCTATTTGAATGCGCACATGTAATTAGATGTCACTGCTTTGGTGGAAACATTCCGGGGCCTCCGGCAATACCCGCCGCAAGGCGAATTTATGAGCGGAATAGATGACTTCAGATTCAAATCTCACCAGCTCTTAATCGAACTCGACGCGGCCACCAGCAAAATGATGATGATGGTTTCCGCTAAGGAAGTAGTAGGGGCTGCCTGGGAAGCCGCAACTCTGCGCCATCACGATGCTTTCGAGGCTTGGAACTCTTTTCTTAACTCTCCTGAAAACCCTCTGGATGAATCTGTAAACCAGATTCACTAACGCTCGGCGAAGAATTGCTTTTCTGTCGGTATGGGGAGTCCTTGCCGGGCCATGCCCGGGGTGGAGTGCTACGATGACCCCTTCCTCTAAATGGGCTGGACCATGACCAAGCACGATATTTACGATGAGATCGAAGGCTTTCAGGTTTGGAACTACATGGAGTGCGACAAGGACGAGGAAGGCCGGGAGACCTGGCGTATCAACGTCGAGGTAAAGCGCGGTGGTGAAGTGGTGGTGCCGGTTGTTGCGGGTGACCGAACCTATGTTGACCGTGGCCTGGCGCAGGTTGCTGGGCGTGAAGTTGGTGCCAGGCTGATTGCTGGCGCAGGACTATAGGGCCACCGTGTGCATGTGAGTTCAAGCGAACACGGAAAGCGCGAGGGTATCCTCACCGCCGCGCGCGATGCCGGCGTGTAGGTCAACCTTGCTCCCGGCGAGCATCCCGGCGATCTGGGCGTTTAGATCCAGCTCAACCGCCTTGCCTTTCCTAGGCTTCCCGATTTCCTGGGTGGCGAGAAATTCGCTGATCAGTGCCTTGTCCTGCGCCTGAATCGCGACGAGGTCTTGGCCGGTGGCGGGGCTCCCGAGCGGATTATCTTCGCCTTGAGGCACAAGTGCTTTCAGCTTCGATTGAACCTCCCAGACCCACGCCAGTGCAAAGTGATCGCCGGCAGTCTCTGCCGAATACTGACTGCGATGAGCTCCAGACCTGACACCCGAGCAATACTTCATGCGCGCCTGAGTGAGCTTGGTGTGCAGTGCTTCATATGCGTACAGGGCGATGTTCTGGGCGGGAGAAACACCCACGAATGTTGCGCACTCAATGATTTGGCCTTTTGCGGAGCACCACGTCCGGCGCCGCAGGGTTGTGCAGTTGAATGCGTCTGCTACAGCGATGCTCAGCTGCTGATCCCACGCTGGTCGACGCTTGGTGCGGAACAGGGCTGACTCAAGCTCACCGACGTCGCTCAGCTTCACATCCATCTCGGTCAGCCGGTACTCGCGCATCAATGCCTGGGCCTGCCGGAGTGCCGTTGCAGCTTCGTTCTCGTTGGCGCTTTGAGCCAGTGCCAGGCAATGCTTGATCTTGCGGATCGCGCGCTCGAGCTTCTTTTCGTCGATCTGTTGTGCGGACATAGGGGATCCTCGCCGGCTGGCGTGAAATGTTGAAGTGTTGGATGATTACGTCGTCGGGATAATTCAGAGGAAGAAAGGCATGACTCAAAATCAGCAGCGCGTCATGGATCGATCTTTGGCGCTCTTATTATTTGCTGTAGTTTTTGTTGTGGTTTCGATCATTGTGGCGGTTGTCTTGTACAGGTATAGGTTTAGCGGAACCTTGGCAGTTACATCCGTAGAGTGGGCTAACTTCGGTGGGTACATTGGTGGGGTTTTTGGCCCGCTCGTTTCTTTTGTAACGCTTTTGGCGGTGTTGAAGACTGTATATATGCAAAGAGAGCTTCTGGATGTTCAGAAGCACGAGTTTAATCAGCTACTAAAATTTCAACGTCTTGATTCCTTGAAGCAAGACGAACAGCTAGCGCTCGCCAAGTCTGAAGCTAACAGGGCAAAAGTTTTGGCCTACCAGACTTCTATCCTTAATTTGATAGAGAGCTACAGTAACGAGTTTAGACTTGATGCAAATGAAATGTTCGCCGCCGCTGAAAAAGCTTCATCGGGGCAACTAAGCATTCTTGAAGGTATCAATGCTGAATCAAAATATAGACATCGCTGTGATAAGTCTAGAGAGGTAGTTGCAGCCTTGAAGCTTCTCGCACTCGATCTTTCAATTGCTGAGTTTTCGGATGTTAGCGAGGTTCGAGATAAATTCGCACCTCGATTAATGCAGATATTAAGTGACGGCGAAATCAAGGACTAGGCGATGAGGTTTTCGGGCTGCTCGGCCTTCGTGCTGGAAGACTTGAAGCCGAGGTGAGCCTGGGGCTAAAGATGATCGCCGATCTGGCCTAGTGGCGCGACCTGGCCTATCAAATGTCGAGCTAACTGGTACAGTTCGTTGATATGGGGTATTACGGGTGACCGGCATGGAGCCGGACTATGGAGATTCAGAAAATGGCAGTAGATATCGCAAAGATTAACGAGCAGGCCCTTGTCAGCGTGCTGGCAGCTGCTGAAGATTTGGGGTTAAACATCGGCAAGGTCTATGAGCGCGCCTGTGAGTTGACCGAGCAAGAAGGGAGCAAGGTTTTATTTCTTGATCCGCGCGACACCGGGGAGGTGGCTCTTGCGATCAGCCTTGCAACCGCCAGGGTCTCAGGCCTAGTGAAGTGAATGAAGCCGCTCAATGAGCGGCTTTTTTAATCCACGTGGGCAAAACAAAGGCGCCCGTGGGCGCCGTATGGTGTTGCGGGATGGGGTACGTTACTTCGGATCGAAAGCGCCCAGGGACAGCGCAGCGGCTTCGCCAATTTGGGCTTGAAGCACAGACTTGAATTCCTGGGCAACGTCTTCGCGCTGGACCTCTTCGCCAACCCAGCGCAGTTTCAGCACCGGCACCGAGCTGCTGGTGATGACGGACAGCCGCAGAGTGATCTGTTGCTCAGTCAGCCCCTCGTACGGGATGGTGCGGAATTGCAGGGCTACCGGCAGGGTTTCCTTACTGCGCGCCTCGATCTGGTCCATGGCGCTACGGCTGGCACTGGTATCACCCACGGTGGTTTCAGACTCGCTGGACGCCTTGATGGTGATGGTGCGTACAGCGGCAATGGCCTTGGCCACCGGGATGTCGTTGCCTGCCTCATCAACCGGCGTGAGGTACTGGTGCCAGTCTTCGATCCAGTCGCTCAGGTCTTTCTGGCTGATGCCGCGCCCGCCGATTTGCTGGGCGGCGGTGTAACCTGCGGTAGGCTTCAACTTGAGGACGGCGCGGTCATCGGCGTGACCGGGTACGCCGGTGGTGCCCAGGTTGAACAGCAGGACACAGCTCATTGCGTCTTGGTCAATGAAGCCGCGCGCGCCTGGTTCCGCGCGCTCAACAACATAGGCGCCGAAGTCAGCTAGCGAGTGAGTGCTGTACGTGCCACGGAATCGGCTACGGCCGGCCTGGAACTTCTCCAGGTCGATGATCTTGGCTTCTTCCGACAGGACCACGGTAGGGATCAGCGTATCAAGCTTCTTGCCGGCGGCGTCCAGGGCATTGGCGTTGATGAGCTGGAGTGCGTCTTTGGTGAGTGACATCGGTTAGTTCCTTGGATTGCGGAGGGAGGGTGAGCCGGGTACATCAGGTGCGCTTGGGAATCGGCGCGTCGTCGCGGGTGAAAAGCTGGTCATGCTTCTCGGCGAAGAGGGTCACGCGGCCACCGGTGCCCACGTGCATCGGTGTGTCGAGGCTGGTGTTCTCACTACGGGTGCCGCGTTTGGTTGGCACCTTGTAGTCGAGCTTGTGCTTGATCTTCACCTGGTGCGATTCGCCGATCTGGCTGAAATCCAGGGTGATCACCAGCTTCCCGGCCTTGCCATGGTCAACGACCCCCGCGGCTACTTCGGAGATGGCGTGACCGATTTGGCTGGCGAAGGCGCCACCGTTGAGCTCTTCCAAAAACTCGGTTGTATCTGTTGCTGTGGACATGGCTGTTTCTCCGGGATGGCCAAGAGGCCGCTGGGTGGTAGGCTGAATTGCGTTTGGCGAAGGCGTTGGCGAACCTGGTTGCTGATGCGCTTCATGGGGTGTCGGCGAACTGGAAGCCGTTCTCCTGGGCGATCAGCGTCACGCGCTTGATGTGCATGCCCAGGTTCTTTGCTGCAACGCTGGCCACGACGCCCTTGGCTGCTTCGGCGCGCACGGAAGGTGCAAGCTTGTCGCGTTCTTTGCGAAGGCGTTCGTGGTGTGCCGTGGTGCCGTTGTAGGGACCGTCAGCACCAACGCCGTTCGGGATGACCTGAGCTTTCTTGCCAGAGCCGAAGAACGCTTCCATCTGCTGGTTCAGGTTGTCGATGATCGAGCGCCGTGGATCCGCCATTGGTTCTCCGATCATTGCGCACCACCTGGCAGTGTCACCTTCACGCCGTCTGCACGCGCTTCAAGAACCTGGGCAAAGTTACTCGCCTCTTTCCAGGTCCAGCGAAAGCCCTTCACCTTTCGGGTTGCGAGCTCAACGATGTGATACGCCTTGCCGCGGGTGATGATCTGATAGCGGATCTTCTGCACTGGCTGCTCCTTGCCGATCAAGGTGTAGAAGTCTTCGGTGGCAATGCGGGAGCGAACATGCAGGGCCGCAACCCCGTCTACGCGCTGTTGAATTGATGCGTGCATGGTGGATACCTCAGTGGGTTGCGTTTATTCGTCAGCACCCTGACCGCCTGGTATGTACCGCTGGGCCCAGGGGAGGGTGCTGACGGATAAAGGCCAGTCGTAAAAAAGCCCAGTCGAAACCGGGCTTTCGTTCTGTCACAAACGCCTCCGTACGTGACAAGCCGGCAGAGCCCTTTGGGGCCGTGCAGGTATCTGAGCGTTTACATGGCTGCCAATCCTCCGTGCTGGGTGGGTTGAATGCAGGTGGGCGGTTATAGGCCGCGATTTAGTCCGCATCGGACTGCTCTCAGGCTTTCGGTGAAGGTTCTTCAACGATCTAAAGCCTGTCGTGAAAGGTGGAGAGCAGTCCGATGCGGCCTGGTGCTGGGGAGTACCAGGTGCTCGGGCAGTTAACGACAGGCTGTCGTGGCGCTGGTTGTTCGGTTAAGCGATGAGGCTCGGACGTTCGGATTGGCGCACCATCCGCACCTGGGCGGTACGGCGCTCAGGCGTTCGGCGATCACGGCGCATCGCGTCGTCACCGATCATTGCGTGCACGGCGATCAGGCTGGCCAGGACGAAGCACATGGGCGAGATAATCTGCCGGCGCATGGCCTCGGCCACCATCGCGGTCTGGCGAGTCACGCCGAGCTTGAACATGGCGCAGGAAAGCCGCTTCGCCACGGTGCATGCCGCTACACCGTGCAGCCTGGCTATTTCCTTTGCCGTCTTGCCCTGGGCAGCGGACAGCAAGTACTGAAGTTCTCGCGGCGCTAGACCACGGCCGAGGTGGCCCTTCCATGCGCCGTTAACGATTGTTGATTCCATCGTTGTGACTCCCGGTTGTTTTCCCGATGCACCCGGCAGGCCAGGTGCAGCAGTGAAAATTTCCGTGCTTGCAGCAAACCTTGCGTGCCGAATTACCGCGCACGGAAGCAGGCTGTGTTGCGTATTGTTCCCCGAACTCAAACGCCATCTGGCGTCGGGGTGCGTCTACAGGTTGTTAAAGAGCGGTTCGCAGAAGGCATATGTCGCTGCGTTGAGATAAGTTAACCATCGGTATAAATATTCGTCAATACCGATGGTTAATTTATTTTTCGTGGGCGTGGTATATCATCTCCGCATTACTGGATGTATATACAGTTTTTGGGGGTGGGAATGGCGAAGCGGAAGACGTCTGAAGCAAAGGAGCGGCAAGTAATACCGGCTGTTGAACGCCTATCGCTGCGCGTGGCCTCGATGATCAACTCACCGCGCGCGCAGGAGCGGTGTTCGGCGTTAATTCATCGACTTGATTCTGACCAGGACGCGGAGTGGGATGAGGTGATGAGTCAGATCGCTGAAACGGACGGTGTAGCAATGATCTTTCAGGATGATGGAGGGGTTTTGATAGAGTGGGACGCACCGAGTGATGATGACCTGGTGCTGGATGTAGGTGAGGTTGCGCCAGTTGAAGATGACGTTTTTTCCTGATCTTTTTATACAAAAAGCCCGGCTTTTGGCCGGGCTTCGTTGATCGCTTGCCAGCACCCCATAAACCTTAGGCCTTGCGCGCATTCCAGATCATCAGAACCTTTGCGTGAATTGTCACATCCTCAATCCTGGCTTCCTGGTCCTTATGTTTGGCATTGTCTGAGATCAACCAGAATCTCTCCGCATCCATGACCTGAACGCGTTTGATGTACAGGTGCTCATGCCACGTCAGAACATAGATACCATCGCCGGCGAACTCGTTGACTCCCTTATCGACGATGAGCGGGTCTTTGTCATTGATCGTTCCTTCCATACTTTGACCCCAGCCCGTGATCATCGCCAGGGAGTTGGGAGATGTGTAGGAGACGCCTTTCTCGCGCAGCACGTCCTCGCGGATGATCAGGTTTCTGATGACTTCGTTGTAATCAGCAGGAACTTGGCCGTGGCCCATTGCTGCGCGAACGTCGTATTGCCGAATGACTATTTCCTCGGGTCTAGCCTTCAGCCCCGAAAAGTCAGCATGAATCACCTTTCCTTGAGCCTCTCCGGCCGCAGCCAGCGCCGCAGCAGCAATTTTCTCCTGCGCGTCTGCATCAAGGTTTCTGCCTGCGTGCTTGCGGATCATCGCCATCACTTTCTCTGCGGCGCTTGACCCCGGCACAGCAACTTCTTTGGCCGGCATGCTCGTCAGGGCCGCTATTTCATTAGCAAGGCGAGGACTGAACGCAGAAACCGGCTCATCAAGCATGCGCGCGAGGACTGCTGCGAACTTGGAGTTCAGGGGGTTTATACCCTTGAAGTAGAGGTTCACTGCTGCAGGCGTCATTCCCGCTTCATCTGCGATTTTTTTCTGACTGAGCTTCAACTCATTCTTTTTTGAGAGGAATAGGTCGTGCGCGGCTGAGCACTCGGCGAGCAGCTCTGGTGGAAGGATTCGTTTCTTGGTCATCTCGCGAATGTATACCAATGGTTAAATAATAGAAGAAACCATCGGTATTGATTAAAAATTAACAGATGGTTAATATCGACCTCATCTACAACCGAGGCCTAATCATGAACGAAACCCCCCTCGACGACTTTGTTGCTGAAAAAGGGCAATCCGAGGCAGCCCGGCTTCTTCGCGTCACGGCCCCTGCAATCCATAAGGCACTTACAGCTAAACGGGACATCCGTGTGCTTGAGCTGCCTGATGGAAGTTTTCAAGCGAAAGAGCAGCGTCCGTTTCCATCTCAACGATCAGTAGTTTGATCGTTCGATGGCGCCATTTTCCGCCGTAGCGGGAAGGCCGGATAGAGGTTTTGGGTTAGCTGTTAATTCATACAGTGACCAAATCGCAGACATAAAAAAACCGCCTGGCAGGGCGGTTCCGTGAAGCTTTAGATCGAGGTGGATAATGACCAACAACACCCCCGCAGTCAATAGTACTGGCGATGTCGCGACACTACCCGGCGAGTCCGAAAAGGTGTCTCGACACGCGGTCACCAATCAATCCGCAGCGATGAATGCCGCCCTCATGATTAGCGGCCAGTACTCGCATGCATCCAAGTCTCAATTTCGCCGGGAATGCCTCGATTATTTGAAGGCGTCCCTAGCACCTGCCCAGGATGTTTCCGCATGAGCACCATAATCATGAGCCTGTGCTGGCCGTTGCAAGGCATGAGCGGCCCGCAGAAGGCTGTCCTGATATCGCTGGCTGACAACGCAAACGACGAGGGTGTTTGCTGGCCTTCGGTCGCTCGTATCGCTGAACGTACATGCCTTGCCGAAAGGACCGTTCAGGGCGCGATCAAGTGGTTAGGGCAAGCAAGCATCTTGTCCGTCCGTGAACGGATGGGACGCTCGACTATGTACACCCTCACCCCGGCAGCATATGCACCCCCGCAAGAAATGCACCCCGCACCAGATGCACCGCCACCCCCGCAGCTAACGACAAAAACCCCCGCAGCAGCTGCACCCAGAACCGTAATAGAACCATCAATTGAATCATCACCTCTTGTTGGCGGTGACCAACCAGCGAAAGTTGCGAAGCCGAAGTGCCCGTCTCAGGCAATTGTCGACCTGTTCAACAAAACGCTACCTGCACTCCCTCAGGTTGCGATGCTCACCAAAGACCGAGTGACCAAGATCGCGGCACGCTGGAACGAAAGTTCGGTTCATCAGGATTTAGATTTTTGGGCTGAGTTCTTTGCGCTGGTTGCTTCGAGTTCATTCCTGATGGGGGAGGGTGAGGGCCGGGACGGGGCTAAGCCTTTTCGGGCGACGTTCGACTGGTTGATCAAGCCGAGCAACTTCGTGAAGGTCGTGGAGGGAAATTACAATGCGTGACCCATACAGCCTCGAGGCCGAACACGGTGTACTGGGGGCAATGTTCCTGCGCCCTGAGCTGATCGATCTACTCAGTGCAGATCTGGCCGTCGACGATTTCTACTACGATGACAACGCCGCCATCTATCGCGGCATCTTGGACTTGCATGGCGCCGGCCAGCCGGTTGATATCGTGACTATCGGCGCTCGTGTCGGGGACCTGCCTTGCGGTTCTCCCGCCTTCGCGTACGCCGCCGATATCGCCCGTAACACGCCAAGCGTTGCGAACGCTGCGTCTTATGCCGGAACCGTTCGCGAGCGCAGCCTGGATAGATCACTGATCGCATTGAGCGTTCGGATCAACGATATCGCTTATGGCGACCAGTCCACCGTGGACAAGGTCGCAGCGGTGCAGGCCGAGGCCCAGGCGGTCGACAGTCAGTCGGCCACATCCGAAGTGATCAAGGCAGAGCACATCCTGGATGACTACATCGAGGTGCTTCAGGCCCGCGCCGACCGGGGCGACGAGATTGATGGGCTATCAACCGGCATTCCCGACTTAGACGAAAAACTGCAGGGTCTTAAGCCTGGCCAACTGATCATCATTGCGGGCCGTCCAGCCATGGGGAAAACCACCCTGGCCATGAACATCGCTTCCAACGCCGCCATTCGTGAGGGCAAGAGCGTGATGGCGTTCAGTCTCGAAATGGATAACACCGGCCTTATGGACCGCTTCATGGCGTCTGAAGGGCGCATACCGCTGCAACTGATCAAGAACGGCAAAGCCCCGCACAGCCATGGCGCCGAGCTGATGAGTGCCGCCAGCAAGCTCAAGCACTCCAGCCTGTACCTGTCGGACCGCGCATCGATGTCGATGAACCGGATGCGCGCCGCTGCCCGTCGTCACAAGCGCCGATACGGCCTGGACCTGATGGTGATCGATTACCTGCAGCTGGTGGACTCCGACTCACGCACGTTCAGCCGAGAGCAGGAAGTCAGCCACATGACCCGCACCGCGAAACTGATGGCTCGCGAACTGGGCATCCCGGTGATTCTGCTCAGCCAGCTCTCGCGTGAGTGCGAAAAACGCCCCAACAAGCGCCCAATGTGCTCTGACCTGCGCGAATCCGGCGCCATTGAGCAAGACGCCGACATCATCTTGTTCGTCTACCGCGACGAGGTTTACCACGAGCATTCCGAAGCGAAGGGCATTGCCGAAATCATCATTGGCAAGGGCCGTGACATCGCCGGTGGCACCGTGCGTGCTGCCTTCCTCGGGCAGTACAGCCGATTTGAACAACTGGCTGCTGGATGGGTTGAGCCGTCCAAGCCTGCAAAGGTCACCAGCATGGCTGACCGCTACAAACAAAAGGATCAATTCTAATGGCAGATCCCCGCCTTGCGGTTCCGAAGCCTGACCTGTACCGCTACGCGGTGTTTTGCTGTTCATCCAAGATAGACCTGGGGAGTGCGCCAGATCATGCGCTAGCGCTCTTTTTTGATAGGGCCATGGCAGTTCGATACGGCGGCCAGATGTGGCCGTCGACGTTTGAGGTTATCGACCTCCTTAATCCGGAGGAGGGCGCGTTTTGAACACCCAAATCAAAACCCTGACGGTGAAGCTGTCAGATGCCGAGATTGCCCGCAATGCCAAGCTTGAGCATGTACGTGATCTGCGGGACGCCGGCCACCCGGCGCTGCACTTCCGTTTCGCCAAGAATCGCACGCGCGGCTCCTGGTACCTGCTCAACAAGCGCAAATGGCATCGCATCGGCGGCTTTCCTGACCTGAACACCAAGCAGGTGATCGCGGCACTGCCAGCGGTGCGCTTGCGGGTTGCTGCCGACAGCGCGGCCAGTGTTTCAGGCTGGGTGACTGTGGGCGAGCTGCTCGATTGGTTCGCTGAGCGTATGGCCAAGTCGCGCGCGCTTTCGGACAAGCGCCGAGCCGCGATCAAGTCTGCGATCAGCTGCCAGCTCAAGCCGCGCCTGGATGATTTACTGATCAGCGACGTAAACGCCCAGACCTTGGACAAGCTGCTGATGTGGCCGGCCCAGGCGCAACTGTCGCTGTCGTATGTACAGCAGCTGTTCCGCCTTGTCGCCATGGCCTTCCGTCAGGCGCGCAAGCTCGACCTGATCCCCGTTAATCCCTTGGCAGAACTCAAATTCAGTCAGTTCACAACGGCGTGCATCCAGCCCAAGCCGGCCCGCCTGCGCGATGTTCAGCTGCCCGATCTGGTGAGGTTGCTGGCCGACCGTTTCGACAGCGCACCAGGTGACGCCGTGCTGGCCTTGATGATGCTGTGCCACGGCACCCGCATCGGCGAAACCCGCCAGGCGCGGTGGGCTGACATTGCACTGCCAGAACGCGAGTGGTTCCTGCCTGCCGAACACACCAAGACCAAGACCGAGCTGCGTGTGCCACTGACCGACCAAGTGTGCGCGTTGCTGCGCCGCTACCGTGACCGCCAGACCGCCCAGGGATACGAAGGGGCCTTCCTGTTCCCGTCACGCCGTGGCAACCCGCTCAGCGACAACCAGGCAAGCGCTGTATTCACACGGCTAGGGCAGGGCGCATGGACCAGTCACGACCTGCGCAAGGTGGCCCGCACTGCCTGGACTGACCTTGGCGTCGACGGGCACATCGGCGAGATGCTGCTCAACCACTCCCTGGGCAAGATCGCCTCTACCTACATCAACACCCAGGCCAAAGAGCAGCGCCGCCTGGCCTTGGTGAAGTGGCACAACTGGTTAGATGAGCGTGGTTTCAAGGCGATTCACGCGCAGACAGGCGTTAGATATGAAGATTCGCAAAACCTCGTAGACGCCTTGAACGGCGGGGCCTGCGAGGCAGAACCACAATTTGTTAAGGGCGAGGTTTTAAAACGTGCAGAAACGACAGGGGCCTGGCTTTAAGCGGGAGCGGATCGAGCTTGAACCTTGCTCGATCTGCAAGGGTAGGGCGGTAGTGGCGGGGGTGTTTTATGAGCTGGTTTGCACGGATTGCAACGGCTCAGGTTGGGTTGTTCACGGGACCAAGTTGGTGCTTTCTGTCGATGAGTTGGTAATCCAGTTGAGCTTCAAATTGCAGCAGGCACAGCGCGAAATTTTGGCATTAAAGACTCCTCCAACAGCGATAGGGCCACAGAGCCAATACGAGCAACCAAACCGCCTGGGAGCAGGCGGAACAAATTACACAGGGGATTGAGAGCATGATGATTCGTAAGCCGGCTGGCCGGCCATTGGGGGATACTGAATACCTGCTTGAGCAGTGGGGCTGGTGGCGGATGGACGGGGCTGGGGTGCCAGGTTACACATCGCCTACGCTCGCGCTGATGCGTCAGGCGACCGCTTATCCATCATCGAGCAAGGGCTATTGCATTACTGACGAATGGGCGACGGCTATTGATGGTGCGGTTGCGAGACTAGCCCATCGCGATCAGCAGATGGGAGACGTGATCTGGCTGTACTTTGGTGCTAAATGGCCCATGTTGCGAGTAGGAAAGCATTATGGGTTAAGTGAGGGAAAAGCTAGGGAACTAGTGCGTGCAGGAGTAGCTTGGATCGACTGCGTTGTTTGCCCGATGTATAGCGTTGCATGACTTGTTAATTGTATATCTGCCGAGCTGGCGTCGGCAGATGTTTGATACTTACCGTAAATATTTTTTATTAATAACCGGCAAGATCTGGGTAAGCAAATAGTCTGCCTGATCGAGCGTCATCTAACCATTTGAATGCGCCTTCAAGTCCGTAGGTGCCAATGATGCTTTCCGCTAACTCTGTGTGCTGCAGAGAAAATAGAGATATCAAAAGGTTGTCAATGGCATTACTTTTGCTGAATATGTGCATGAAGTCATCTTTTAAATCACTACCGTAAGCCAAGTTGGCATTGGCTTGAGCGAGATGGATGTCGTAGAGTCTGTCATAGTATTCAACAAATTCTCTGTCACGTGCGAAGTAAAATAAAGTTTCAAGCCCCGCCAAATACTCTGCGTTGACTTCAGTAATAAAGATATCCCATATTTTGTTTTGTGGGCCGCCTCTCGCTAGCAGGCTAGCTAGCAAGCTTTCTTTGTCAAATATTATTTCAGTATATGGTTTGTCCAGATCCTTTCGGAAGTCTGGATTCTCCTTGAACCACTCATCAATAAATTGAAAAAGTTTTTTTTCTGAAATACCTTTTAGTGGGAGCGGGGAATTTATCATTGGGGCGAGATTATAATGGGTTTTTATGATATCCACGACTTTTGAGAAGTCTCTACTCCCAAGCCCATACTCTGCCTTGATACGATCCTTTAATAAAGTGAATTCCTCATCTCTCCATTTCTCGATGCGTGGTAGCTCTTTTGCAATTCTAAAAATTTCCAGTCGAGATAGTTTTTCTGTAAAGGAACCTTGGTTGTACTCTGATCGCAACCAGTTATTGAGTTTGTGAAGTGATTCTAGATTTTTTTCGAGATCGTTAAATTTCTTTTTCAGGAGAATGAAATTTATAACGGATACTTCTGTTAAGTGTTTTTGAGAGTCATTACTAAATGGGTAGCGAAATGTTTGCCCGGTTGGATCAACTTCTGCAATATCTAAAATTGTTGCTTCTACTTTTAGGTTTGCCGCTATATATCTTTTGTCGATATTCTCCGATTGTGTTTTAAAAAAACTCCAAATTATGTTGATGTCGTGTGAGCTGGAGGAGTTGAAGTGAAGATTGATTTTTTTGAGTTTGGCAATTTCGATTATTTCATCAATGGCGCCTTTTAGTCTTAATTCAACTGAATGGCGCATATTGAAGCAGACTGGGTAAACAAATTCGTCGACACTGAAGTGACTGCTTCGATCATTGATAACCAGGTCTATCAGAATGTTTGCCGCTTTTGAGAAACCCTCTGAGTATTCAACGTAACTAGGTTGACCGTTGTTACCAACACAGGCGTTCGCCCATGTGGGTTCTGCTCCACGAAAGGTTGGGTTTTTGTTATTCATCAGCCTGGAAATTTCCTTTTTGGGGGTCTGAGTCTAGGTATTCATGCCATTCTATGGCTGGTTGTGGGGAGCGCACATCCTCGGTGACCATAAATGAGAAAAAAAGCTTTTCCGCGCGGAATACGTCTGTTTTCATTGCAGCGTGAACTGCTGTGAACGCAGCGAGACGCTTTCAAAAACCCGGCCATCGAGCCGGGTTTTTTTATTCCAATTTCAGGCCCCGCACAGCGCGGGGCTTGTTTGTTTTCGGCCCCACGCCTGTCTCCTTGCTTAAAGCGGATGCCAGTGACGTGGAGGTCGACCTTTTGAGGACTCAAGATGAACTCCGAGCATCAGGCACTGACCGATGTACCTCTGTGGTTGTTGGTTCTGCTGAGCCTCGCCGGTTTGTCGGGAGAAATGCTTCGCGCATCAGGCAGTGACCTAGGCCTTCGCCAAATCCTTCAGCGAGTGGCACTGCGCTTTCTAGCTTCTGGACTGTTGGGTATGGCCACGTTGCTGCTCGCAATGGCCCTTTGGAACAACCTCTACCTGGCCGCCGGCTTGGGCATCGTAATCGCGGTGATAGGTGCAGACGTTGCAGGTGGCCTGTATACGCAATTCTTGGCGCGCAAGGCTGGCGTTAGCGCCCCGGCTTCAGGCCGTATCACCAACGGTCAGTAGATCGGCAGAGCAGGAGAGGGACGATGTTCAAGGTCGACATGTCGCTGGACGCGTTCCCCGTTTCTGCGGGCATGCGCGAGCTGGAGAAGAAGCACATCCCATTTGTGATGGCACGCACCGCGACCTTACTGGCACAACGGGTCAAGAAGGGCACCATCACTGTGATGCAGAAACGCCTGGACCGGCCCACCCCGACCACGCTGAACAGCCTGTTCGTAAAAATGGCCACCAAGGCGCGAGCCGCTGAGGTCTACTTCAAAGACTCATGGGCGTCGGGCATTCCTGCTGACACTTACCTACAGCAGGCGGTGAGTGGTGGCCTGCGGCCTCACAAGCGTTTCGAGAAATCGTTGATAGCGCGCGGCATCATGCGCAGTGACCAATTTGCCGTACCCACCACGGCCTTTATGAATCAGTACGGCAACGTGTCACGCGGCACTATGATGAAGATCCTATCAGGCCTGGGTGCTGCTGAATCGACGCGGGGCTATCAGGCAAACGCCAGTGGCAGTGCCAGAAGTCGACGTAAGGGCAACGCCCATCGCTTCTTCTCGGGTGATGTCGACGGCACGAAGGGTGTGTGGGAGCGCAAGTCGATGGGCATGGGCGATGCGGTACGGCCGGTATTTATCTTCAGCGATTCAGCGCCCAGGTATCGAACCATTTTCCCGTTCTTCAAGATCGGGCAGAACATTGTCAACGCGAACTATCAGGCTGACGCAGCGACCGCCTGGGCTGAAGCGATGGCTTCGGCTCGTTGATGGCTGTAGTCGACGGGAAGTCAGAGAAAAGGTGAAAAAAAGTGGCCTTTTCTTCGATTTAATCCCCTTTTTCCCTTGACAGGTAGGCTGGGACGAAAAGCCAAAGGTACTCCCGGACCCCCACCCCTCATGGGGGTAATTCGGGCCCCGCCCATTCGCTACGTGTGACCCTTTTTCAGAGGTTGGTTGTTGTTATGTCTTCGAAGATCACCACGATCACGCGACAGCCTGGCTGGTTGAACAAGAAGAACATGGCAGACAGCCTCGGTATTTCGGTGCAGGCCTTTGATAAATGGGACGTACCGGCCATCGCGAAGATCGGCCGAGAGTCGTTTTATGACGTTCGGTCGGTGGTGGATAACCGGCTGCAACACCAAACCGGCAAGCAACAACCTGGCGCGTTAGAGGTCGATCCACTCATTGGTTACAAGATTGATTGTGAGCGACTTCGGTTGACCCGTGAACAAGCCGACGCCCAGGCACGCAAAAACAAGGTCGGGGATAAGGAGCTGGTTCCTGTCGGATTCATGATCTTTGCCCTGGCCAGCCTGTCCGCGCAGTTGGCCTCAACCCTCAACACTGTTCATAAAAACGTGAAGCGCAAACATCCCGATATCAACGTGCGCCACTTGGAGGCTGTTGAAACGGAAATTGCCGTTACGCGTAACGCGGCTGCCGGGTTGGCTGATCGCATACCGGAGCTTTTGGATGAGTACCTCGCCACCCTGGATCAAGAGTCTGGTTGAGGCGGTCCGGCGCGGGTTGAAAACCCTTGAAGTCGATCCGCCCATGACGGCAGTGGAGTGGGCTGACGAATATTTCTACATGTCCTCAGAGTCGTCCTACGGAGAGGGCAAATGGACGACTGAGTTTTTCCAGGTCGCGTTGCTGAACGCTATGGGTAACGACCTGATACATGAGCTTAATCTGCCGAAATCGGCGCGCATCGGTTACACCAAGATGCTGATGGCGAACATCGCCTACAAGATCAAGCACAAGAAACGCAGCGTTTGCATGTGGAGCCCGACCGACGACGATGCCAAGGGCATCATGAAAAAGCACGTCGACCCCATGATTCGCGATGTACCAGTAATCAAGGCCATGGCGCCTTGGTTCGGTAAAAAGCACAAGGACAACACTGAAGACCAAAAGACCTTCGAAAACCGCAAGGTGTTGTGGTGGTTGGGCGGCAAGGCGGCGGGCAACTACCGGGAGAAAAGCCCGGACGAAGTGGGCTACGACGAGCTGTCGAGCTTCGATGCGGACATTAACAACGAGGGTTCGCCCACCTTCTTGGGGGATAAGCGTCTAGAGGGCGCGACCTTTCCTAAGTCTATTCGTGGCTCAACGCCCAAGCTTGCGGGCAGCTGCCAGATTACGCGAGCGGCCGAGGAATCAGCCTACCTGCTGCGCTTTCACATCCAGTGCCCGCACTGCCGCACTGAGCAAACGCTGAAGTGGGGCGGCAAGGGTGAGGCGTTTGGGCTCAAGTGGTCCAAGGATGCCCTGGGCGAAGTTGATAAGGCTTGGTATCTCTGCGAGTCCGGCAATGGCTGCGCGTTTGAGCATTACCAGATGGTCGAGGCGTCACGCACCGGCCGCTATATCTGCGAGAAAACCGGCGTCTGGACCCGCGACAGCATGGAGTGGTTCGGGGCGGATGATAAGCCTATCCGCACACCGCGCCGCCTGACGTTCCATATCTGGACGATTTATTCAACGTTCACCACTTGGGTGAAGATCGCAGACGAGCGCGTCAAGGCCGGTAAGGACCGGGGCAAGCTCAAGACCTTTGTAAACACCACACTGGGCGAGCCGTGGGAAGAAGACCTGACCGAGAAAGTCGACTGGGAGTTGCTGCGCGAACGCCGCGAGGTATATGCGGCCCAGGTTCCCGCTCGTTGCGCAGCTCTGATGGGTGGCATTGACACTCAGGATGACCGCTACGAGCTTCGGGTAAACGATGCCGCCAAGGCACTGTTGTTGGCATACGCCCAGGGCGGCGACCTTGACCAGCTGGCCGCGAACGTCAATGTTCATCGTCTGGTAATTCAGGCCGAGGATCAGGCGACTTTTCCTCCGTCGCCGAAAGTCATGGAGTCCCATGACGCGCTGCGCGAGCGCGCACAGGCGGCTTTCGAAGGGCTTACCACGGCCGGTCCGCGTAACAGTTACATCCAGCATGCGCGTAGCGCCTCGGCGCTGGTGGGAGACGCTACGGCCGAAAGCCCCGCGCCGGCGGTGGTGGTGGTCACTGTGCAGCACCTGAATGGTGACGGCACGGCTGATCAGGCGTTACTCAAGCAAGTGGAGGCCTACCTAAGCCAAGACAACATCCTGCCGGTGGCGGACAGAATCTTTGTGCAAGGCGCCGAGGTAATCAATTACCGCATTGACGCGATTCTGCACATGGAGGGCACCGGTTCCGAGAACGAGAGCCTGCTGATTGAGGCGAAGCGGCGCCTGAACGCTTGGGTCAACCCTCGGCGCCGGCTGGGTGTTGAAGTGGCGCGCTCGGGGATCGACGCCCAGTTGCATATCAATGGTGTCAGACGCGTGGAGCTGCCGGGCTGGTCGGATATACGGCCCACCAAGGCCCAGGCGGCTTACTGCACGGACGTTACCGTGAAGTTGGGGGACTGACATGCAAAGTCTTCTGCCGCTCAACAGCACGCTTCTGGAGCGCGCCATAGAGGCCGCCACGGACGGTAAGACCGACATACCGTTACGCACGCTCTACAACCCGGACTTGTGTCCGGTTGCGTATCTGCCGCTGCTGGCCTGGGCTTGGTCGGTCGACCGCTGGGACAACAATTGGTCGGAGGCGGTCAAGCGCTCGGTTATACGTTCATCGTTCTTTGTGCATGCCCACAAGGGCACTGTAGGTGCCCTGCGGCGAGTCGTTGAGCCGCTTGGGTACCTGATCGACGTGCAGCACTGGTACGAAACCACGCCCAAGGGGGTGCCGGGCACGTTTGCCCTCAAGGTCGGCGTTTTAGAAACCGGCATTACCGAAGAAATGTATGCCGAGTTGGAAAGGCTGATTGATGACGCAAAGCCGGTAAGTCGGCACCTGACGGGGTTGGCGATCAGCCTCGAAAGCACTGGCGCTATCAACATCTTTGCAAGTGCCTATGACGGTGACGAGATTGATGTTTATCCGCCGGTACTTCGCGACATTGAGACGACCGGTGTTATCGGTGGTGGTGGTCGTGAGCACACCATTGATGACCTTGAAGTTTATCCCCTGACGCCTGCCTTTATTTCGGTCGACTGTTATGTCGGCGTGCCGGGCCGTGAGCATTCCATAGACCTTTTGGATGTATACCCATGATTGATGCTAATTCGCAGTTTTTCGCCATCCTTACGGCGGTGGGGGAGTCCAAGCAAGTTAAAGCCGATGCTGGCTTGATGACTTGGAAGTTAACCCACATGGCTGTGGGCGACGCTAATAACACTGATCCTATACCTGATCGTTTGCAGAAGGTGTTGATCAATGAGCGCCGACGAGCGCCGCTGAACATGCTGGGCCCTGATCCGGCTAACCCCGGCATCCTTGTGGCCGAGCAGATTATCCCGTCCGATGAGGGCGGTTTCTGGATTCGTGAGTTGGGGTTGTTCGACTCGGACGGGGATCTGGTGGCGGTGGCCAACTGCGCGCCGAGCTTCAAGCCGAAGCTTTCCCAGGGCGCCGGCCGAACGCAAACCGTCCGTATGAATTTCATCGTCAAGAGTTCCACTAACGTGGTGCTGAATATCGATCCAGCGGTCGTAACGGCGACGCGCCGGTATGTAGATGAATCTATAGCCGGCGCGATTAGCCGGCTGGACTTCAAGCAGTCGGTATTGGTGGCTACCACGGGGCCGGTGGTGCTGGCTGGCATTCAGGCTATTGATGGTTTTGCGGTGCCTGCGGATTCGCGTGTGCTGGTAAAAGATCAAATTCAGGCGAAAGACAACGGTTTGTACGTGGTTGGGCCTGATAGCTGGGTGCGTACGGTCGATGCTGATACCTCTGAGAAGGTGACGCCTGGCCTTCAGGTGGTAGTAGAGCGAGGAACAGTAAACGCAGATACGTTGTGGACGCTGGCTACAGATGGCGCCATTGTCATAGGTACCACTGCCCTTAAGTTTCGGAAAATTACGGAAGGCTTGGCGCCACTGGATTCGCCAGTTTTAACCGGTGAACCGAAGGCCCCAACACCACAACAATATGACAGGGACGAGTCCATTGCCACTACGAGGTTTGTAGGTGAATCGCAGGGCTCATTTCGTGGGTTGGAGGTTGTCACTACAGCCACGAAAGTACTGACCAACGCGCATATCGGTTTCATGATGGTGTTATCGGGTAATGGATCAATTACCGCAACATTACCCTCCGCTAACTCAGTGCCGCCTGGTGCGTGTATCAGTTTTTTTGTTGACCATGGTTTCCTGACTCCCGACACCATCCGTGTATCGGGGGCTGACATTATCAATGCGGGATTCAATGCGTTTACTTCGTCGGTAACACTCAATAACGGAGACTTTTTAACGCTGACCAGCACGGGTTCTAATACTTGGTGCGCGACAAGTCGCAGTATCAAGATGGAGCAGTCTTCTGATTTTCGGCAGTCAAAAGGTGTGAACGGCTTTCGGTATTTGCCTGGTGGCATGCTCGAGTGCTGGGGCCTGTCAGCTGCAAGCACTGACAAAGTCAACATCACGTTTGCAGAACAGTTTTCTCAACCGCCATTCATTGTTCCCTATGACAGCTCTAACGCTGGCGCGACGCTAATGACTATGTGGCAGGTGACTGCCCCATCAACGACCGGTTTTACCGCTCAGAACATGTGTTCTTTTGTTCGTGGTAGTCCGAACGTCGGCGCATCAACAAGTTCGCAATGTAACTGGCGTGCCTGGGGTTGGGTAAACAAATGAACAGTGAAAAAGAACTGGTAATCACGGTGTATGCAAAATGGGTTGATGAAGACGGGCGATATGCCTTTTCGTCGGCTGATAACGGTGGTGTTGAAATCACTGACGAATACCGTCAAGAGCTTCTTGTCGGTGAAACGAGCGGGCGTAAAATTGCTCCAGATAAAACGGGGAAGCCAGTATTGGTAGACCCGCCGCCGCCATCGCCGGAAGTTCTGGCCGCGCAAGCCAGGCAATGGCGAGACGCTGAGATTGAAAGTGTTAAGTGGTTGCGCGAGCGGCACCGTGACGAAACAGATGCGCAGCGGACCACTACATTAACGGCGAGCCAATCAGGAGAGCTGATTGACTATGTGCAGGCGCTACGTGATTGGCCTACCAGCCGTGATTTTCCTTTGTTGGAATCCCGGCCTCCTAAGCCTGATTGGATCGCCCTGCAAACCAAATAACGCCCCGCACTGTCGGGGCGTTTTTCATTCCCCCGCTTAAACCCTGAAGCCCCGCCAGTGCGGGGCTTTTTCATGTCTGGAGATTGGGCCTATGCCTTCTACAAGTCGTTTTCACGGCGTTACCGTAACGTTGGTCGACACCGGCGCGCGCACTATCGCGCTGCCGTCTTCGTCCATTATCGGCCTGGTGGATACCTTCACCGTGGCGCCGGAATTCTCGGCCCAGCCTGGCGACCTGGTGCTACTGACCCGCGAAAGCGAAGCGGTGGCCGCGTTCGGGCCTGAATCCGCTATCACGCGCGCAGCCAAGGCGATTTTTACTCGCTCCAAAGCCGTGATTGTCGCTTGCGGCGTCGCCAAGCTTGAAGACAAGGCGTTGCAAACCTCGGCCATTATCGGCGGCGTGAAGGCCGATGGTAAGCGTACAGGGCTACAGGCGCTGTTGGACGGTAAGAGCCGATTCAACGCCCAGCCGCGTCTGCTGGTGGCCCCGGGGCATTCCGCCACTCAGGCGGTGGCCACCGCCATGGATGGCTTGGCAACGAAGCTGCGCGCCCTCGCTATCGTTGACGGCCCCAACACCACTGACGAAGCGGCCATGGAGTACGCCAAGAACTTCGGCAGCAAGCGCATCTACATGGTCGATCCGGGTGTTCAGCAGTTCGACACCGTAGCGAGTAAGACCATTGATTCCCCGTCGTCCGCTTGGACTGCGGGGATGTTCGCTTACACCGATGCCGAGTATGGGTTTTGGGCGTCGCCGTCCAACAAGGAATTTGTGGGCCTCACCGGTACCACCCGTCCTATTGAGTTCTTGGACGGTGATGAAACGTGCCGGGCCAACCTGCTCAATAACGCCAATATTGCCACCATCATTCGCGATGACGGCTACCGCCTGTGGGGCAACCGCACGCTTTCCAGTGATGCGAAATGGGCATTCGTTACCCGCGTTCGCACCGTCGATATCGTCATGGACGCGATCCTGGCCGGCCACAAATGGGCAGTGGATCGCAGCATTACCAAGACCTACATCAGTGACGTGACCGAAGGGCTTCAAGCGTTCATGCGTGACCTGAAAAATCAGGGCGCAGTGATCAACTTCGAGGTTTACGCGGATACCGAACTGAACACGGCCAGCCAGCTGGAACAAGGAAAGGTATTTTGGAACATCCGGTTTACCGATGTGCCGCCGGCTGAAAACCCTAACTTCCGCGTTGAAGTCACCAACCAATGGTTGACCGAAGTCCTCGACACTGCCGCCTAAGGAGGCCGCTAAATGATTCCTGAAGTATTGGTGAATACCAACCTGTTCGTGGACGGCATCAGCTTTTCCGGTGACGTGCCAAGCATGACCCTCCCCAAGATCGTAGTGAAGACTGACGAATATCGCGGCGGCGGTATGGGCGGCTCCATCGAAATGGATATGGGCCTGGAGAAGATGGAGGCCGGCTTCGTCACGACCGGCGTCCGCCGCGAGTCCATGAAGTTCGTGGGGCTCGCTGATCAGACCGCATGCAATACGGTATTCCGTGGGGCATTCAAAGGTCAGAAAGGCCGCATTACGCCAGTCGTTGCAACCGTTCGGGGCATGCTCAAAGAGTTGGATTTGGGCGACTGGAAGGCTGGTGAAAAGGCCGAGCTTAAACACTCGATTGCCGTCACCTACTACAAGTTGGAAATCGACGGCCGGGTGATGTACGAAATCGACCCTGTGGCCTGTGTCCGCGTTATCAACGGTGTTGACCAGTACGCAGCGATGCGCACCGCCCTGGCCCTTTAAGGATTTAAGAACATGAAAGTAACCAACCCGAATGCATTGCCCGAGTGGCTGGAACTGTCCGCAGAAGGCGCCGTGGTGACGCTCAAGTATCCGCTTGAGGTCGACGGCATGAAGCGCGACAAGATCGCGATGCGCGCGCCGTGCTTGCGCGACCTGCGCGCCGCCAGTGCCACCGCTAACGGCGATCAGGAGCAGCTGGAAGTTAACCTGCTGTGTAGCCTTACCCAAATCGGGGACAAGGACTTGGGGGCTATCAAAACGGTCGACTACAAGCGCCTTCAGGAAGGCTATTTTCGCCTGGATAACGAAGTCGGGGTGTGACGCCGGGCAATTGAAAATGATGGCCAAACGCTTGGCGGCCGAGTTGCATTTTTCGGCCGCTGAGCTGTTGGACATGCCGGCTTCAGACATGGTGTGGTGGCTCACGGATTGAGCCGCTATCGAGCCACCCGATGCATAGGGCAAGCACATGGCAAGCAAATTAGCGCTTGGTATCGTCATTGGTGGGGCTGTCAGCTCCACCGTGGGTTCGGCGTTCAAGGACGTTGAAAGCCGCATAAAGCGCCTGGAGGCGACTGGGGCAAAAGCCCGGGTTCTTCAAAACACCATTGGCGACACGATCCGGCTTCGTGAGGAATGGCGCAAGGCGCACCTGGCGGGGGAGAAGGGCGCAAGCACGCTACTGACCAAGCTCGATGCCAACCTGGCCAGCCTCAAGAAACAGGGCATCGAGGTCGGCCGGTTGGAAAAGGCCTATCAGACGTTGGGCCGTACGGCGCGCAAGGCCGAGCTGAAAGCGTTGGGCCACCAGCAAATCCAGGCCGGCCGCGAGGGCATGAAAAGCACTGTCGGCCAGGCGGTGGGGTTTTCGGCTGCTGTGGCGGTGCCTACGAAGGTCAGCGCTGACTATGGCGCAATCATTCGGGATATTGCGATCAAGGCGGGCATTGCTAATGCCCCGCAAGAAAAGCAAATGTCCCAAACCATTTTGCAGACCTCCCGTGATGCGGGAATGGGACTCAATGAAGTAGCGCAGGTGGTGAACTCCCTGGTTGGGGCGGGCATGGATCTGGCTGAGGCGCTGTCATATGCGCCTACGGCTGCCAAGTTCGTCGTGGGCCAGGGGGCGGGAGCTGAAGACACCGCCAAGATGATTAACGCCCTGGGGCAGAACGCCAAAATCACCGACCCCAAGGTCATGCAACAAGCCCTTGAGGCTATCGCCTATCAGGGCCAGGCCGGCAGCTTTGAAGCCAGCGACATGGCGCGATGGGCGCCGGAAATGCTGGCAGGCATGGGCAAGCTGGGCATTACCGGCATGGACGCCGTGACGCAGCTGGGCGCCATGCTGCAAGTGCAAATGAAAACTGCAGGTGGTGCCGATGAGGCGGCCAACAACCTGAAAAACTGGATGGAGAAAATCGGCGCCCGCGATACCGTCACGGCCTACAAAAAGGCCGGGATCGACTATCAGGGTTCCATGCAGACAGGGCTGCAAAAGGGCATGTCGACGCTGGAGGCGAGCTTGGCGCTTGCCCAGCGCTA
This sequence comes from Pseudomonas sp. FDAARGOS_380, assembly GCF_002591235.1. Classification (NCBI taxonomy): domain Bacteria; kingdom Pseudomonadati; phylum Pseudomonadota; class Gammaproteobacteria; order Pseudomonadales; family Pseudomonadaceae; genus Pseudomonas; species Pseudomonas sp. FDAARGOS_380. The sequence continues at coordinate 4,221,753 of NZ_CP023969.1, forward strand.
CGTTGCGGCGACGGACCCGGCGAAAGCCAAGGCAATGGCCGAGGCTACTGCAAAGATCAACAAGGAGACCGACCCGGTAAAAGCCAAGGCAATGATTGACTCTTTGGAGCAGGCATTGCGAACCGGCGATATTTTTGCCGACATGCAAGTGAAAGCCGCCCTCACGGCTTACACGCAGAACAAAGCGCTATACGAACAGCTTAAGAACGACTCCAAGTCAGCCACGGGCATTCTGGATAAGAACTTGGCCGAGCGCCGAGAGGCGTCCGCGCAGAAGTGGGCCGAGATGGCGCAGAGCATGGACGACTCTATGCGCATGATTGGCGACGCTATCCGCCCAATGACGGACGGTGTAGCGGATGGCCTGGCCTGGGTTGGGCGAGGGCTTAGCTCGCTGGGCGATGAGTCGCCCAAGGTGGTTTCCAGCGTCGCCGCGATCACTGCCGGGCTTATCGGGTTTCGGGGTGTTGTAAACAGCGTGAAAATCGGCCGGGGGCTGCTGAATATCGCCCGTGGCGGCCTGCGCGGCGGCGATCCAAACATTCCCCAGCGCGTAATCGTCACCAACATGCAGGCCGGGGGGCTTGATGGGCCGGGCATGGATGCCGGCGACAGTAAGCGCCGCAAGAAAACAAAGAAGGGCAAGCCACCTTCGGCAGCGGCACGGGCGGCAGCAGCTGCGCCTACTGCTGCCCCGGGTTCGGCTCGCCCTGCACCAGTGCGCCAGGGCATGGGCATGGGCATGAATACCGGCGGCATGGTCAAGGGCACGGCGGTGTTTGCGGCGGTCGACTCGCTGTTGATGGCCAAGGATACCTATGACCACGCCGAAACCCGCGATGAAATGGCTGAGGGTTACGGTGAGGCGGCGGGCAATTTAGCCGGCGCCTTGGCCGGTGCAGCAGCCGGCGCGGCCATCGGTTCGATGGTGCCGGTGATTGGTACCGTGGTGGGTGGCCTGATCGGGGCTTACTTGGGTAGTACCGGTGGCCAGGCCCTGGGCGGGTATGCCGGCAAGGCCATGTTTGGCAGTGACCCGGCAACGAAGGTAGTGCCGGTGGCCGGTCCGCTGATGATGGCCGATGCCGGCAAGAATATCCCGCCGGTGCTGGGGGATATTGCCGCGTCATTCAAAGCGCCGCCGAAAGTGGCCCCGCCGGTGCCGTTGATGCTTCTGCGGCCCTCGGTGGCGGCACCCGGACCGACATCGAGGCCGGAAGCCGTTACGCCTTCAGGCCGTAACGCGGCGCCTGTGACACTGGCGCCGGCGTCGGTGCCGGTCGTTCCTGGGCGTGATGCTGCGCCTGTTCAGCCTTTGGGGCCGGTTGTCCAGGCAATGGCGCCGCCGGCGACGGTGCAGGTTGTTCCTGGGCGTGATGCTGCGCCTGTTCGGCCTTTGGCGCCGGTTGTCCAGGCGATGGCGCCGCCGGCGACGGTGCAAGTTGTTCCTGGGCGCGACGCTGCGCCTGTTCAGCCTTTGGCGCCGGTTGTCCAGGCGATGGCGCCGCCGGCGACGGTGCAAGTTGTTCCTGGGCGCGACGCTGGGCCTGTTCAGCCTTTGGCGCCGGTTGTCCAGGCAATGGCGCCGCCGGCGCCGGTGCAGGTTGTTCCTGGGCGTGATGCTGCGCCTGTTCAGCCGATGCCGCCGGCAGATGCGCCGGCGGGGCCGCTACGTGCTGCCCCAGGGCGTGAAGCTGCGCCAGTCCTAGCGCTTGCTCCGGTTGTGCGTGTAACCGCACCGGCCGCACCTGGCGGGCCGCCAGAGCGCCGTAACAGGGCACCACTGCTGTTTCCGGTTCCCTTGGCTGTACCTGCCAGCGGGCGCAAGGGGGAAGCACCGGCGCCGGCTTTGATGCCTGATCGTGTTCTTGATGGGCAGGGCGTTACGCGTAACGGTCCTGGGTCTGAGGTTGGCGATCTGGTTAGAGCGCTGGCCCAGGCGCCGGTCGTTAAGCCTGGTGCGGCACTGCCTAAGCCGGTGCCACCGGTGAAGCCAGAGCGGGCGAAGTTTGAGCAGGTGGTGCATGTGGCGGCGCCGTTCCATTTGACCGTGAAAGGGGATGTGAAAGACCCCCAGCAGCTGGCCCGGGAAATTGAGCCGTACTTGCAAAACCATCGGCAAGAAATCAACCGTCAGCTTTCAAGTGCAAGCCTTTTTGATGAGCCTCATGTGGGGTAAGGGGGGGACGTGGACAAAGACACGAAAGACCCGGGTTATTTAGATCAGCTTCAGGCCGGGCTTAAGTACCTGGCCACGACTGGAGAGGCTGGCAGGCGTAGCCTTGATGGGATGATGGGGCCCCTTAATGGGGCTATTGGCGAAATCACCGGCGCGGCGTCTGAGCTGGAGGCGCTGCCAGTGATTGGCCCGGCCGTGGGTGAAAAGCTTCAGCGCGTGATGCGCGGTGTGAACGCAGCCCAGGCAAAGGCTGGCACAGTGTTGGAAACCTATAACAAGGCTTCCCGCGCCATGTCGCAAATTGACGAACGCATGGGAGTGCTGAAAGAGCAAACCGCGAAGGCCGGGGCGGCGATCAACAAAATTGCCGGCAAGGTCAGTCCATCGCTGGCCAACATCTTCCCCACGGGGGCGTTTGCCACCAACGCGACGCCGGCGCCGGAGGCGGTTAAGCCGTTCCCGCACCTGCTGATTATCCAGCCGCTAGACCCCAAGGCGGAACCGTACTTCTTCAACTTGGATACGGCGGCCTTTGATGAGCTGCGGCGGTCTACAGAATTCCGCTGGGCTTCGCAGGAGCGTTTAAGCCGGCGGCCGGCACAGCAAGCCGTGGGCATGGGCGATGAGAAAATGACGCTTAAGGGTGCCATTTTTCCGGGCTTCAAGGGGGGATTAAAGCAGCTGGACACGCTGCGCCGTATTGGTTCGCGCCTTCTGCCTTTGGGGTTGACCACCGGTTATGGCCACGTCCTGGGCAATTGGTGCCTCAAGAGCATTGAGGAAGAACAAAGCGCGCTGCTGCAAGGCGGCATCCCGCGCAAGCAGGGGTTTACTTTGGAGTTTGTGCGCTATGGCGACGACATGCAGAACGGTTGATGGGGATCTGTTGGACACCATTTGCCATAACTTCTACGGCCACCTCAACGGCACCATGGAAGCCGTGCTAGACGCCAATCAGGGCCTTGCCGACGAGGTGCAGCCTTACCGCGTCGGCGTGGTCATTGTGCTGCCTGACCTGCCGGCCGCGCGGGAAGAAGTCGTGATGTTGTGGGACTAGCCTTGGTCCGCCGCTTCCCGGCATTCCGTTTCGGCCTTGGCGTAGCTGTCGAACGCGCTATCGAAGCGTTTGGCATCGTTGGCTATCAGCCCTTGCCAGGCTGATGCAGCGTCTATAGCAGCCTCATTGCACTTGTGGAAGGGCGTAAACAGCACGCCGAACCGTTGCGCTTCGTCCTCGAGCGCGGCCAGCGCTTGAGCCTGGCGGCGCTGTTGGGTCGGATCGGCCTGCGAGCTTCTGAGTTGTTCCATGCCCTTCTCTACAGTTGCACTCAACCGCTCGATAAAGGCCAGGGCCTGGCCCGCTGTGGGCGCCGTGGCGGCCGGTCTCGGTTCGCTGGGCGCCTGGCTGGTCGTTGGGTCGGGCTCGCCCAGGTCAATAATCCTGAGCTTTTCCTGGCCGATGGCGGGCAGGGCGGCCCAGGCGAGTAAGCCCACTAGGCAAATCCGTTTCATCCATTCATTCCTTACTGGCTGATTGATCAGCCGCAAATTCTATAGCGGCCAGGCCCTGAGTCTATCCGTCATTCGGGATCGCCCAATGAAACCAACTTTTCGCATCGTCGCGGACGGCGCTGATATTACCGCCATGATTAACGATCGGCTTTTGCTTTTGCGCACTTCGGACAAGCCCGGGATGGACTCGGACGAGTTTGAATTGCGCATTGATGACCGTGACGGCGTGGTCTCGCTACCGGCGCGCGGTGCCGGCATTGAGATTTACCTGGGGTATGTCGGCAGCGGTTTGGCCCGGCTGGGCCGTTATGTCGTGGATGAGGTGGAGTTGTCCGGCCCGCCGGACACCTTGGTAATCAGGGGCAAGGCCAGCGACATGCGCGGGAGCGGGAAGACCATTCGCAACGGCAGTTGGGAAAACGTGCCGCTGTCGGAAATCGTGCGCGATATCGCAGCCAGGAACGGCTGGCAGGCCGCATGTTCGGTCGCCACGAAAGTGCCGAGGACAGACCAGCTGAGCGAGTCGGATTTTAATTTCATCACGCGCTTGGCCAAGCAATACGACTGTACAGCAAAGGTCGGTGACGGAAAGCTGGTAGTCATGCCCCGGCAGGGCGGGCAAAGCGCGAGCGGCAAAGCCTTGGGCGTCGTTACCGTAACGCGCAGCGATGTAAGCCGCTGGCAGTTCCGGCTTGGCGACCGTAGCACCCACAAAGCCGTAGCAACCAAGCACCAAGACAAGGCCACCGGAAAGCTTTCGATTGTCACCCTGGACAACGAGGACGCCCCGGGCGGCCTGCCCCCGGTTCACACGGACCGGCATATCTACCCCAACAAAAGCGCCGCTGAGCAAGCGGCCAAAGCCCGGCTTGCCGCCTTCAACCGTTCTACCGCCGGCGTGCGCCTGGAAATGCCAGGGCGCACTGATCTATTTGCTGAACGGCAACTTAACGCCCAGGGCTTCAAGGTGGGCTTGGATGGTGAGTACCTGGTGGATTCGGTGGAACAGGTTTTCACCCAATCCGGCTGGAGTACGACCGTTGAATGCAATGGCGGGAAAAAGGGTAAGGCCACCGCCAAGGGCAAGAAAAAGAAGAAGGAAGAAGGCCCCGGCAAGGTTGTAAACCTTTGACCCGGGGTTGTTGCCAATGATGCCCGCAACGCGGGTTTATCCTGTTAGGAGTCTGTATGTCGATCACCCAGCTGCAATTGCTGCAAATCCTCCCGAACGCCCGCCCAGTTGCGGGCGTTTTTGTTTCTGTGTTGAACACAGCTATGAGTCGCTACGGAATCATCGGCCAACTGCGTGTCGCCGCGTTTATTGCCCAGGTCGGGCATGAGTCGGCACAGTTGCGTCATGTGCGTGAAATTTGGGGCCCCACGGCGCAGCAGGCCGGATATGAAGGCCGTTCTGACCTAGGCAATACCGTGAAGGGAGATGGCTCAAAGTACCGTGGACGCGGGCTGATCCAAGTTACTGGCCGGGCGAACTATGCCGCCTGTGGCGAAGCCTTGGGCCTGGACCTGATCACTCGTCCCGATCTGCTGGAGCTGCCACAGCACGCCACGATGTCGGCGGCGTGGTTCTGGTCCACCCGAGGGTTGAACACTCTTGCGGATCAGGGGCAGTTCGTGAAGATCACCAGACGCATCAACGGTGGGCTCACTGGTCAGGACGACCGCCAGGCGCTGTACGACAAAGCGCTGAAGGTGCTGGCATGACCCCGGTGCAGAAGCTGGCTGGCCTGGCGGTGCTAATTCTGGTGCTGATGGCCAGCGCCGCAGGCGTCACCTGGAGGGTTCAGGACTGGCGAATGGGGAGGCAACTGTCTGAACAGCTATCCGTGCAGACCGCCGCGCACCAGGGGCAGCTCGACGTCATCACCAACGAGGCCTGGCGACAGCAGAAAGCCGAGCAGGATAAACGCCTGACCCTCGAGCAGCGCTTGGCCGAATCCGACCAACAACACACCAAGGAATTATTCGATGCCCAACGCAATCAGGCTCGCCTGCGTGATCGCCTTGCCACTGCTGATGTCCGGCTGTCAGTCCTCATCGAGGATTCAGCCAGTAGCTGCAACGTGCCTACCACCCCCGGCGCCGCCGGCGTGGTTCATGCAGGCCGTCGAGCCCAACTTGACCCAGCGCATGCTCAAAGAATTATCCGCATCACCGACGACGGCGATAACGCCCTGATTGCCTTGCGTGCGTGCCAGGCGTACGTCAGAGGGATTGCGCATTGAGGCAACTGAACTAGTCTCTGTAGGTGCGTTCGTATTGGGCTCAATGAACTATTGATAGGGCGAAATGGATAGGAGGCTTGCAGGTCTCTCGTTTCTGCTGACGCTCGGCTGGGTTGCCGCCGTGGCTTTCGTCATGTGGTATTTCTCAAAGCCTTAGGCTAATGGCTGCTTGTACACGCTAAGCTCAACCAGCAGTCGCTGATTCTCCCTGAGCAAATGGTCGCGCTGCCCGGTGATAATCTTCACGCTTTGCACCGAGGCAAACGAGTACTGCTCTTCCAGCGTGCTGACCTTTTCAAGTGCCTCAGCGAGCTTTGCTTCTGTCTCGGCCTTTCCAGTCATCAGCAGGTCATTCATCTGCACCAAGCCAGCGATATTCGCCCGCGCTCGACGCAGCATACGCTCAGTCTCCACCAGCTCATCCACGAGGATTGAGCACTGGTGTTGGTACATCTCCAGTGGAGTGGGGCAACCGAGCCAATCTTCGGTGTCCATGTCAACGCTCATAGCAAAACCTCAAATACTGTATGTGCGTACAGTAATCGAGGTTTTGACGTGACGCGATTTGAGCCGACGAGCTGTAGAGGATTTGGGTTTGGTGTTCGGTCGGCAGGACGCCGGGGGAGGGGAACCACTGTAGGAATATACAACGCTAAGTCATTGATTCTTATAGAGTTTAAGGGTCGCTTTTACTCGCTCATAAATTGGTGCTTTTGTCATTTGGATCAATAGGTTACCGGCGTTCCGGGGTCACCTTGACATGGTGGTTGCCAAAAGCCCCGCGCTCGGCGCAGGGCAGAGAAGCTTTTTACTTTCCGAGTTTCTTACGGACGTCGACTACCATCGGTCCAACCGCCTTAACGGCGGCCTTCAACTGCTCTTCGGTCACGCCAAACTCTTTAGTCCAGTACTTGAGTTCCCAAGCTTCGGACGTGTTCACTCGCGCCCGGTCTTGCGGTCCACGGTTGTGCAGATCATCGGCCATCTTCATATTCCTTTTTTGGGGCCTGGGGCAGTCCAAGCCAATCCAGCATAGACCATTAATAGGAATCGGTAGGCTGGCAGCGTTTCCGCGCAAAACCTACGCTACAGGCCACGGTTTACCGTTTGCATAAGCACAAAAATGCGGATGATTTGGCGCCAGGAATAGGGGGGTTATTCCTTATAAAACAATAGGTTAGTGAGCTAAAGCCCCCAGCATGGGGTGCTAGGGGTCGAGTGTTCGAATCACTCCGTCCCGACCATATTATTCAGTGACTTAGCCGAACTCTAACCAGTTCGGCTTTTTCATGCGTAGGGACTTTTGCGGGGAATCATCCCGACTTCCTCCTCAAGAGGCTCAGCGCTGGCCCGCGAGAGTCAGTTGCTGACACTTTGTTCGCAGCCTCAATCAGATGCTGCAGCTCCGGCGTAGAATAGTGGCTGGTGATGCTGCCGTTCTTGTGGCCCAAAAAAGCCTCGCGGTTCTCCTCGGTTGTCCGCCGCTCTCATTCACACCTTCTTTACTAGCTAAAAAAAGGCAAAATTTTGAAGGTGAAACTGCGCAGGGTTCAATCCTTGGCCGGTGAGCAGTTCAAGGCCGAGTACATCGTCATTAAGATCCTTGAGCACCGAAAGGCGATAGATCGGTTACCAATAAGTTTCCAGCGCAACCTGGCTTGAAGACAAAGCCCGCTAGCGAGCCGGCCTCCTCGCAGTTATCTACCGTTTCGCTGCCTGCTCGTACACGGAGCTGCGTTCGCGTTTTCCGACGGCCAGAACCAAGATGACAATCCGCTCATCCTCAACGCGGTATACCAGCCGGTAGCCGGCGCCGGGTAATTTGATCTTGTAACAATCTTTCATACCGTGAAGCGCATCACTTGGCACTCGCGGTCCGGCCTGTCGCTCCTGAAGCTTTTACAGAAACTGGAGACGTATCATACCGTCGAGTTTTCGCAGTTCCTTGAGCGCCTTCGGATCCCATTCACCTCGTACTCAGCGCCCATTGGCTATATCTGCCTCCGCCTCGCCAATCAGATCGTCGAGAGATACTCGAACGGGTGTTTCATTGGCGTCGAGCCGAGCCTTTACCAAGTGAGCCAGTTCCAGTTCGTCCAGGCGCTCTACCATCGCTTCGTAGACATTTGCCGGAACCATGTAGCCGATGACGCGGTTGTGGTTCAATACCGCCACGGGCAGGCCGTTGGCGCCGCTCAAGACGGATGATGGATTTTTCTTGAGTTCGGAAACGCTCACCGCTACGTCAGCCAGAATATTTTGCATAGATAAGACCCCTATATAGGTCTTAATTCTGGTCTTTTTACTGAGGTGTAGCAAGTGCTAGCCCCAACGTTCAGAACTTGCTCGGCATTTGTAGAGCTGATCGAGGTCTTGAAGAGCTTGGAGTAGTCGAAGTCCAACCCAAATTCCCAGGCTGCGCTGCTGATTAAGTGGTCAGCGCGTCCCTGAAACCTGAAGCCCGGCCATGCGCCGGGCTTTTTGTATCTGGCTCAAGGCTTTTCAGCGTTGGCCTTTTCAAGCTGGGTAGCTATGCCCTCAAGAAGCACCAAGTCTGACTCCCTAAGTCTTCCTGACGGGTGTACTCACCCTCGATCAGTGCCGGCCCGTGCCCATACGGGTTGACCAGCACGCCAAGCGTGAGCTCTATTTTCTTCTCAAGGTTGAGCGCCGCCTTCTCACCCAATGAGCGGTGCCCACTTGGAAAGGCACGATAGAATCCCCGCATCAAAAACAAAGGAGGGTCGCGGATGTTCAGTCACATCACTGTTGGAACAAATGATCTTGATCAGGCTGCCGCTTTTTACGACGCCGTACTGATCCCCTTGGGGCTGTGTCGCCGCACCGTAACTCCTGATGGTGGACCGACGTCGGCATGCTGGGTCAAGCCAGATAGCACTCTTCCTCGCTTTTATGTGTACAGCCCTTATGATCGCAACGAAGCCAGGGCAGGCAATGGCAGCATGGTCGCTTTCTCGGCTCCCTCTCCAGATGCGGTAGACGTTGCCTATGCCGCCGGGCTTCATGCGGGTGGATCGGATGAGGGAGCGCCCGGCTTACGTCCGCAGTATGGTGAAGGTTACTACGGCGCATACTTGCGTGATCCAGATGGCAATAAGGTACATGTTGTTCATCGTGGAGATTTGTAAGTTCGGCACATTCTGGCTTGTACGGGGTGTTTGCGGCAGTGCCTTTCTGGCTGCCGCTTTACCTGGGGCTTCATGATCGCGTCTTCTTGTAACGGTTGCCCGGGCGCACCAAACCAAGGTTTTCACGCAGTGTAGTGCCGGTATATTCGCGACGAAACAAGCCACGCCGCTGTAACTCAGGAACGACCAAGCCGGCAAAATCCTCCAGCCCACCCGGCAAGTGCGGTACCAATATATTGAAGCCATCCGCCGCACCTTCTTCAAACCATCGCTGCAGTTCATCAGCGATCTGCATCGGTGTGCCGATCACACTGTAATGACCGCGTCCACCGGCAATGCGTCGGCCCAGTTGCGCCAGGGTCAGTTGTTCGCGCTGGGCCAGTTCGCTCAGCAGTTGCTGACGGCTGCGCTGTCCGCTGTCGGTCAAGGGTAGATCGGGCAGCGGCCCGTCCAGCGGGTAGCCGGACAGGTCGAAATTACCCAGCATGCGCCCCAGCAACGCCACTCCCACCTCGGGTTCGACCAACGCCTGGAACGCTTCGAATTTGGCCTGGGCCAAGGCTTCGGTTTGCCCCACCACCACAAACACGCCCGGCATGATTTTCAGCGAATCGGCTTCGCGCCCGTATTGGCCCAGGCGAGCTTTGAGGTCACTGTAGAAGGCCTGCGCGTCGGCCAATGAGGTCTGCGCGGTAAACACCACTTCGGCGGTCTGCGCGGCCAGTTCACGGCCGGTTTCCGAGGAGCCGGCCTGCACGATCACCGGCTGGCCCTGGGGCGAGCGCGCCACGTTCAGGGGGCCTTTGACCTGGAAGTGTTCGCCCACATGGTCCAGTACATGGCGTTTACTTGGCTCGTAATAGCGCCCGCTGGCCTTGTCGCGTACGAAGGCGTCGTCGTCCCAGCTGTCCCACAGCCCCGTCACTACCTGATGAAATTCACGTGCGCGGCTGTAGCGTTCGGCATGCCCCAAGTGTTCGTCGCGACCGAAATTCAGCGCCTCGGCGGCGTTATCCGAGGTCACTAGGTTCCAGCCTGCGCGGCCGCCGGAGAGGTGATCCAGGGAGGCGAATTTGCGCGCCACGTGGTACGGCTCGTTATAGCTGGTGGTGGCGGTGGCGATCAGGCCGATATGCTCGGTCACGGCACTGAGGGCCGAGAGCAGGGTGAGCGGCTCGAAATGATCCGAGCGCGCCATGTGGCTGGCGACCTCACCGGTGGCGGCGGCAATGCTGTCGGCCACGAACAGGGCGTCGAACTTCGCCGCTTCCGCCATCTGTGCCAAATGCTTGTAGTGGGCGAAGTCCAGGCCAGCGTTCGCCGGTACGTCGGGGTGGCGCCAGGCGGCCACGTGGTGCCCGGTAGCCATTAGGAAGGCGCCGAGTTTGAGTTGACGGCTCATGCTAGAAATCCTTGCGCAGTTGCACGCCGAAGTAACGCTCATCGTCACGAGGCACGGCGCGGTAGATGTAATTGCCGCCGCTGGCCAGCAGGGGTGAGTAGGATTTGTCGGCGAGGTTCTTCGCCAATAGCGCCACGCGCCAGCCGTTGGTGTAGTCAGCCAGGGCCACGCTGGCGTTCCAGATGCCGTAGGCGCCTTGTTTGGTGTCCAGGTTCTGGCTGATGTCGTACTGCACTTCGCTCTGCCAGCTGTAGTCAGTGCCCAGTTCGATATCCAGGCCGTTATCCAAGGGGATGCTGTAGTCGGCGCGCACGTAGCTTTTCCAGTCCGGGCTGAACGGCAGTGGCTTGCCATTGACGTTGCAGGTGGCCGCCGCGCCTGGCGGGCACGCGAACTGATCGATGCGCGCCCGGGTATAGGCCAGGGCGCCGGACAGCTTGAGTTGCTGGGTGGCTTGCAGGGCGTAATCGAGCTCGACGCCTTCGGTGCTGACGCTGCCAGCGTTGATCAGGCGCGTCACGACTTGGCCGGCGACGGTGTCGAAAAAGTTGGCCTGGTAGTTGTCGTAGTCACTGTGAAACACCGCCAGGTTGGTGGTCAGGCGGTTGTTCCAGGCCGTGGCCTTGATTCCGGCTTCCCAGGTATTGGAGGTCTCCGGCTTGAGCGCGTCGGTGTCGCGCGGCTGCATGTTGAAGAACACGTTATAGGCCGGGCCTTTGTAGCCACGCGAGTAAGTGAGGTAGCTGGTCACGGTGTCGCTGATGTCGTACTGCACACCCAGGCGACCGGACCAACCATCCTCGTCTACCGAACCAGAACTCGACGTCGCCGGTTGAATGCCGCTGACGGTAGTGGCAGAGCTGGACACGCGGCGATGGTCGTACTTCAAGTCGTCATGGGTGTAACGCAACCCGGCGATGCCGCGAAAGCGCGAGGTGAAGTTGAGCGTGGTCTCGCCGAACGCCGCGTAGCTGTCGCTGGTGGTGTTGTAGTTAGCAATGCCTCTATCGACACGCGTCGTGGTGGTGAGGGTGCGCTGATAGGTTTCTTCATCCTTGCCATGCATGTAGAACAGGCCGCCGACGTACTCCAGAAACTCACCTTTGGGCGATGCCAGGCGCAGCTCCTGGGAGTACTGGTCGAACGCCAGGTCGCCTTTGTCGGCGGTACCGGGGAACGCCGCGGTGACCGTGCCCAGGCGGTCGCCATCCTGATATTGAGTGTTGTCCCAGCCACGCCAGGCGGTGATCGAGGTCAACGTATAGTCGCCCAGGTTCCAGTCCAACTGCGCCGACAAACCCTTGTTGGTATCTTCCACATGGCTGCGGGTATCGGTGTTGATATCGCGGTTGTCACTTGAGGCGCGCACCGGTCTCAAGGCATTGCTGAACGCCGGGCTCAGGGACTTGCTGACCACGCCATTGGGCGCGTCATCGTGGGATTGCATGTAGTCGGCGATCAGGGTCAGTGTCACGTCATCGTTGGGCGTGAATTCCAGCTTGCCGCGAATGCCCTTGTGGTTGTAACCGTTAACCTCTTGGCCATTGTGGCGGTTATCGACGTTACCGTCGTAGCTGCCGAACAAGGTGCTGACCGAACCCTTGAGCACCTCCGGCACCAGGCTGCCGCCGATGCCGAAGCGCGTGCGGCTTTCATTGCCGCTGTAGAACGACTGGTCGATAAAACCGTGGGTCTGGGCAGTCGGCGCCTTACTGGTGATATTCAGCACACCGGCCGACGCGTTCTTGCCGAACAACGTGCCTTGTGGGCCACGCAGCACCTCGATGCGCTCCAAGTCCAACAGGTCGAGTGTGGCCTGGCCGGGGCGTGCATAGACCACGCCGTCAATCACCGTGGCCACCGTTGGCTCAACGCCCGGCGAGGTTGAAATGGTGCCCACGCCGCGCACGAACAATGACGTGTCTTTGTTCGACGCGCCGGTGCGAAAGTTCAGCGATGGCACCTGCTGCGCGATGCTCGCCACCCCGTTGCGATTGTCACGCTCCAGTTGCTCGCCCTCGAGCACCGAGACGGCCACCGGGACTTTTTGCAGCGATTCTTCGCGGCGGGTGGCGGTGACTGTCACAGATTGAAGCGTGGGTTCCTGTTCGTCAGCCGCAACAGCGCCGCAGACGGGCAAGGCGCAGAGGCCTGCCAGAAGCAACAAATGGGTGTGCCGTGGAAAGTTATGCATGCTGTGCCCGCTCGAAAAAATACCCTGGTCCGCTGCGGTTCTGCGACCTTCAGCGCCTGAAAATGTCTTGGGCATTCGCTCGAGCGAGTAGCAGACAGTGCGCTTTGTTAGCGCTAACATCGGCATTATTGAAGGCGTCGGTTTAGAGCGTCAAATACTAAAAAATTAGTTTTATATTCCTTTTTGAGGTTTTTGCCGTGAACGAACAAAAACCGCGCAAGCGCCGGGGCGCCGGCCGCGTCACCCTCAACACCGTGGCGCGCCAGGCCGGGGTGTCGGCCATTACGGTGTCGCGTTACTTCAACCAACCTGAACAGGTGTCACCCGAGCGCCGTGAACGTATCGCCCAGGTAGTTGCGCAGTTGGGGTATGTGCCGAACCTGGTGGCCGGCGGGTTGGCCTCCGCGCGCGGCAAAATCGTTGCGATGGTGACTCCGAATATCTCGGGGCCGATTTTTGCCAATACGCTGCAGGGCTTCAGCGACACCCTCAGTCGTCACGGCTACCAGCTGTTGCTGGCCTCCAGCTATTTCAGCATCGAGCAGGAGGAAAGCGCGGTGCGTGCCTTTCTCGGCTGGTCGCCGGCAGCGCTGGTGCTGACCAGCCGCTTTCACAGCCCTGGCACCGAGAAGATGATCGCCGAGGCAGATATACCGATCGTCGAAACCTGGGACTACGTGCCTGAACGCGCGCCGTTGCAGGTGGGTTTTTCTCATTATGAAGTGGGCGTCACTGCCGCTCGCTACTTGCATGGCAAGGGCTATCGGCGCATCGCCTTCGTACAGAACAGTGCGGTGGGCGACTTCAGCGCGCTGGAGCGACGCGATGGGTTTACCGCGACCCTCTGCGAGCTGGGTGTGCAGCCCTGGGTCTTCGTGCCGGACGCCGACCGCGCCCCCTTCGACGCCGGCAAGCAGGCCATGGAAGCGCTGATGGGGCAGGCGATCACGCCCGACGCGATTTTCTTCGCCAATGACAACCTCGCCGCCGGCGGTTTGCTGGCCGGTCAACGCGCCGGGCTGAGCATCCCCCAGGACTGCGCCGTATTGGGTTTTGGCGACTACCCGTTTGCCCACATGTTGCTGCCCAGCCTCAGCACCCTCCAGCCACCCGCGTTGGAGATCGGTGTACTCGCGGCCACACGCGTCCTGCAAAGTCTGGGCGTATTAGCCACCGATGAGGAAGTTAAGCGCTTGAATCTTTTGCACTGTCAGTTAATTGAAAGAGAGAGCACCTGAATGGCCCGCCGTTATGGCTAATTGCAACTAGTGGCTATTGGCTGCTAACGCTCTAAATCAGTGCATTTGGCAATGTTTTGTATTTAATTACCGCTTCATCCGGAACTAGGGCTATAACTTCCAGTCGATACACCCGGCTAACGCCTGCCTGGGCTATGGCGAACTAATGGCATTGTTCGGTAGTTCTAAATAGCCATACTTTTCGCAACGTTAGATATACCTCAATGATGCCGTCAGCGCCCATCGATGCTTGCAAGATGCAGATCCCGCATACCGACCAGGTGTGCGCGTGGCTGATGCAGCACGCCGGGCTCAAAAACGCCGATCTGGAACGCGCCCAGCGTTTATCCACTGAGCCGGGCGACCTGCTCGGTTTACTCACGCGCCTGGGCTTGGTGTCTGAAGTCGAACTGGCTCGCGCCTGGGCCGATTTGCTGGATGCGCCACTGCTGTTGGCCGACGCCGCGCCGCCGTTGCTCGACCCGCTTCCCGTGCTCACCGAGCGCTTTATGCGTCACTACCAGGTTGTGCCCATGGTTTGGCAGCAGGGTGGGTTACGTGTGCTGGCCGCCAACCCCGCGCAGTTATACCCGTTCCAGACCCTGGCGTATGCCTGTGAGGTGCCGGTGTGGCTGGCCATCGGTTCGCGGACTGAAGTCGACACACTCATCGAGCGCTATTACGGCCAGGGCCGTTCGGCCATGGGCAGCCTGATCGAAAACCTCGATGAGCAGGGGGGCGCCCTCGAAGATATCGAACACCTCAAAGACATGGCTTCCGAAGCACCGGTGATTCGCCTGGTCAACCTGATCCTGCAGCGCGCGGTGGAACAGCGCGCTTCGGATATCCATATCGAACCCTTCGAAAACCAACTCAAGGTGCGCTACCGCATCGACGGTGTGCTGCACGACGCTGAAGCGCCGCCTGCCAGTTCGTCGGCGGCGGTGATCTCGCGGGTGAAGATCATGGCGCGCCTGGACATTGCCGAACGGCGCCTGCCCCAGGACGGGCGCATCATGCTGCGCATCCAGGGCAAGGCGCTGGATCTGCGGGTGTCCACGGTGCCCACCAGCTTCGGCGAGTCGGTGGTGATGCGCCTGTTGGACCGGCAAACCGTGCAGTTCGACTTCCCCAGCCTGGGCTTTGATGGCCCACGCCTGGCGGCCTTTCTGGACCTGTTGGCGCGGCCCCACGGCATCCTGTTGGTCACCGGGCCTACGGGCTCGGGCAAAACCACCACGCTCTATACCGCGTTGTCGCAGCTCAACACCGCCGAGCGCAAGATCATCACCGTGGAAGACCCGGTGGAATACCAGCTTGAAGGCATCAACCAGATCCAGGTCAAGCCGGCCATCGGCCTGGACTTTGCCGGAGCGCTGCGCGCCATCGTGCGCCAGGACCCGGACGTGATCATGATCGGCGAAATCCGCGACCTGGAAACCTGCCGTATCGCCGTGCAGTCCTCCCTCACGGGTCACTTGGTGCTCTCGACCCTGCACACCAACAGCGCCGCAGCGAGCATCACGCGCTTGCTGGACATGGGCGTGGAAAGCTACCTGATTGCCTCCACGGTCAGCGGTATCCTCGCCCAGCGCCTGGTGCGCCGCCTGGACCCTGCCACGCGCGTGGCCTTCCAGGCCCCGCCGGAATTGATCCAGGAGCACGGCCTGGATCGCCTGACCGAGCAGCGCCCGATCCTGCTTTACCGCGGCGATTATCACGGTCGCAGCGCCCTCACTGAATTGTTGGTAATGAACGATGAGTTGCGGGGCCTGCTGATGGGCCGCGCCGACGCCGCCAGCCTCGAACACTCCGCCCGCCGTGCCGGTTTGCGCACCTTGTATGAAGACGGTTTGCGCCAGGCCCTGGCCGGTGTCACGTCCCTGGAAGAAGTGTTGCGCGTCACCCGTGGAGATGAGGTGTGAGCCTATTCAAGTTCCGTGCGTTGGACAGCCAGGGCGTGGCCCAGAGCGGCACGCTGCAAGCCATTGACCAGGCGGCCGCTGTCGCCGTCTTGCATCAGCGTGGCTGGTTGCTGCTGCACATCGAAACGGCCAGCAGCCCCTTGTTGCGCCAGGCACGCGGGCAGTTGAAGGGCGCAGCGCTGGTGAGTTTCACCCAGCAATTGGCCACGTTATTGGGCGCCGGCCAGCCCCTCGAACGCGCTTTAAACCTGTTGCTCAAGCAAGCCCGCCATCCTCAGGTGCGGGCCTTGATCGAGCGCATCCGCGATCTGGTCAAGGCCGGCAAACCGCTGTCGGGGGCGCTGGAGGAGGAGGGCGGCACGTTTTCCCCGCTGTACCTGAGCATGGTGCGCGCCGGTGAAGCCGGCGGAGCGTTGGAGGGCACCCTGCGCCAGCTCAGCGACTACCTGGAGCGCAGCCAGTTACTGCGCGGCGAGGTGATCAATGCGCTGATCTATCCGGCGTTCCTGGTGGTGGGCGTACTGGGTTCCCTGGCGTTGTTACTGGCTTATGTGGTGCCGCAATTCGTGCCGATCTTCCAGGACCTCGGCGTACCGATTCCACTGATCACCCAGGTGATCCTGAGGCTTGGCGAGTTCCTCGGCGCCTATGGCCTGGTGGTGCTGGCCGGGTTGTCGATCAGTGCATGGGTCCTGGCAGCGCGCCTGCGCGACCCCCTGCGCCGTGAGCGTTATGACCGTCACCTGTTGGGCATCCGCGTGATCGGCCCGCTGTTGCAACGGGTGCAAGCCGCCCGCCTGGCCCGCACCCTCGGTACGTTGCTCAGCAATGGTGTGGCGCTGCTGCCCGCGCTGGTGATCGCCCGGCAGGTCTGCAGCAACCGTGCACTCCAGGCGCAAGTGGCGCTGGCCGCGCAACGGGTCAAGGGCGGCGGCACCCTGGCCGATGCGTTCGGCCGCCAGCCGCTGCTACCGGAGCTGGCGCTGCACATGATTGAAGTCGGTGAACAGGCCGGCGAACTGGACAGCATGCTGCTCAAGGTTGCCGACATCTTCGACGTCGAGGCCAAGCGCGCCATCGAACGCTTGCTCGCGGCAATGGTGCCGACCCTGACCGTGGTCATGGCGGTGCTGGTGGCGGTGATCATGCTCGCGATCATGCTGCCGCTGATGAGCCTCACCAGCCATATATGAACTTTCAAGGAGCAGAACCGATGAAAACCCGACACCGCCAAGGCGGCTTCACCCTCTTGGAAATGCTGGCGGTGATCGTGCTGCTGGGCATCGTCGCGACCATTGTGGTGCGCCAGGTCGGTGGCAATGTGGACAAGGGCAAGTACGGCGCGGGCAAGGCGCAACTGGCCAGTTTGAGCATGAAGATCGACAGCTACGCCCTGGACGTGGGCGCGCCGCCCATCAACCTGCAACAGCTGCTCGACAAGCCAGCCAGTGCGTCCAACTGGGCCGGCCCCTACGCCAAGCCTTCGGAGTTGAAAGACCCGTTCGGCCATGGGTTCGGCTATCGCTTCCCCGGTGAGCACGGCGCCTTCGACCTGATCTTCTACGGCCAGGACGGCCAACCCGGCGGCGAGGGCTACAGTGCCGACCTGGGCAACTGGGAATAACCCGCCCATGGCCCAGCGAGGCTTTACCCTGTTGGAGATGCTGGTGGTCATTGTATTGATCGGCATCGCTGCCGGGTTGTTGGGGCTGGGTGTACGACAAGGGTTGCAGGTGGCCAAGGAGCGCCGGGTGGTCGCGCAGATGGTCGAGGCGTTACGCGCCACACGGGCGAGCGCGATCGTCAGCGGCCAGGCGGCGCACACTCAATTCGACCTCCAGGGCCGCACGTTTCAGGCGCCAGGGCGTGCGTCACAGCAGTGGCCGGCGCAGGTGCAAGTGACCTTGCACAGTGCCGAGCAGGCCGGGGCCGCCGTGGTGTTCTATCCCGACGGCAGTTCCACCGGCGGTAACCTGCTGCTGGCCAACGGTAGCCGGCGTTGGCGCATCGACATCGGCTGGCTCACCGGCAGTGTGCAATCCAAGGCGCTGCCATGAAGCACCAGGCCGGTTTCACCTTGCTGGAAATGCTCGCCGCCCTGACGTTGATGGCGGTGTGCAGCAGCGTGTTGCTGGTTGCCTTCGGCCAGAGCGCGCGTTCGTTGTCCCAAGTAACCCACAGCGACCGCCTCACCCATGCCGCGCTCACGCTGCTGGACCAGGAAGCTGCCGGCCCGCTGATTGAAGGAACCCGCGAAGGCGAACTCGATGGCATCCAGTGGCAACTGACCAGTACCCGCCAACAGCCGCACCTGTTTCGTGTGGACCTGAACGTGCGTGAAGGCGTGCATCAGGCGCACTTCAGCACCTTGAAGGCGCGCCTGTGAAGCGCCGTGAGCAGGGTTTCACGTTGCTGGAAGTGCTCGTGGTGCTCAGCTTGCTGTCGGTGTTGTTGCTGCTGGTGAGCGCAGCGTTGCTGGGGGCCAATCGGGCGGTGGCCAAGGCTCAGGCCTACACCGCCAGCCTGGATGAAATGCGCGCCGCCCAACAGTTTTTGCGCACCTCGATCAGCGAGGCGCTGCCGTTAAAGCTCACTGACGACGACAGCCAGGCCGAGGGTTTCTTGATCGGCACACCTGAACGCCTGCAGTTTGTGGCGACCTTGCCCGGTGTGCTGGGCGGCGGTATCCAGCGCTTTACCCTGCAACGGGTCGGGCAGGACCTGCAGGTGGCTTTTTCACAGAGGGCCTCCCACGCCAACGCGCAACGCGATGAGCCGCAGGTGCTTTTGCATAATGTCGAGGCGCTGAAATTCAGTTATCGCGGTGTCTCGCCACTGGGCCAGCCCACCGACTGGTTGAGCCCGTGGCCCTGGCTCCGGCGCCTGCCCACCGCGGTGCGTATCGATGCCACCGTCGACGGGCCGGTGCCGTGGGTTACCCAGGTGGTTGCGCTGCGCCTGAACCTGTCCAGCGCGAGCAGCGAAGAATGAAGCGCCAACGCGGCGCGGCCCTGTTGCTGGTGCTGTGGGTGCTGGCCTTGCTCAGCGTATTGCTGGGTGGCCTGGCCGGGTGGGTGCAACTGCAAAGTCGCCAGGCGCTGTGGCTGCGCCAGCACACCCAGACGCTGTTGGCCGCCCAGGCCGGAATCGCACAGGTCATGGCGCAAGGGCAGTGGGTGGCGGACGGGCGTTCTATTGCGCTGACCTTCGACGACGCCAGCTTACAGGTCAGTGTGCGCAGTGAGCGCGGCAAGCTGTACCTGGTCAACGCCGCTCTCCAAGACGTTACGCGCCTGGCCCTGGCCTGCGGTGCTACAGCGGCCCAGGCTCAGCAGTTGGCCAAGGCCCTTGAGACGCGCCGTCAACAGGGCCTGGCGCCGTTTCGGGTGCTGGAAGAGGTGCGTCAACTCCCCGGTATGACCCAGGCGCTCTACAGCCAATTGCTGCCTGAAATCACCTTGTGGAGCGACCTCGACCGGCCCGCTCCGGCATTCGCCAGCCCTTTGATGCGCAAGGCGTTGAACCTGCCACGCCAGGACGCCGAGGGCGCCGACCCCGGGCAGGTCGTGGAAATCGACAGCCGCGCCGAGCGCCCCGGCGGCTATCAGGCACGCCTGCGACTGACCCTTTTATTGAGCCCTGCGGAGGACAGCGCACAGCCCTACCGGGTAGTGCGGTGGCAAGAATGATTCAACTCGAACCGATTGCCCGCTATTGGCGCGGCAGCCTGCTGCAACAAGGTTGGCGCCTGTGGCTCACGGAGCTGCGCGGTTGTGTGCCGAAGTGGTTGGCGTTTCAGGAACCGCCTGAGCAGGTTCATCACTGGCCGCTGACGGCGGCGGTGGTGCCAGGCAATGCGCGTCAGGTGCTGATACTTGCCCCTGATGCCGTGTTGCAACAAAGCGTGCAACTGCCTCTGGCCGCTGCACGTAACCTCATGGAAGTGGTTGGCTATGAACTGGACCGCTACACCCCGTTTGACGCCGAGCAGCTCTACTTCGTCGCCCGTCAGGAGCGGCGCACACCTAGCCATCTTGAGGTGAGGGTGGTGGCGATTCTGCGCGAGCGCCTGGACCAGATTCTCACCGACTGCGCTGCACTCGGCCTGTACCCGCACCGCGTGGATGTGGCGGGCCTGGGCATCGACCTGCTGCCCGCGCCGTTACGCCCGCGCTCGCGTCCCGCCGGCAAGCAATTGCAGCGCAGCCTGCCGTGGTTGTGCGGCGCGTTGCTGATCGCGGCGATGCTGTTGTGGCTCAACGACCGCCAGCGGGTACTCGACAGCATGCGCGCCACTGTCCAACAGCAAAAAGCCGAGGTCGCTCAGGTGCACGCCCTGCGCCAGCAACTGCTCAACACCCGTGGTGCGGCGCAGTACCTGTCCCAGCGTAAACGGGCGCAACCGCCCCTGGCCGCGCTGCTGAATGACTTGACCCGTTGCCTGCCCGCCGATACCTGGCTCGACCAATTGGACGTCAAGGACGGCGAGGTGAGTTTCTCCGGCCAGAGCGCCAAGGCCAGTGGCCTGATCAGCCGCATCAAAGGCTGCCAGCGCTTGGACAACGCACAGTTCGAGGGGGTGATCCAACCCGACGCACGCACCGGCAAAGACCAGTTTGCCTTGCGTGCCCACTTACGCCAGGAGGCCGCCGATGCGCCGACCCCTCACACCCCGTGAACGCCGCGGCGCCGCCTTGTTGACCCTGGCTTTGGTGCTCGGCGCGGCCTATTGGCTGTTGATCGACAGCTGGTTCGCCGGGCCGCTGCGGGCCATGGGTGAACAGGCCGAACAGTTGCGTGAACAGCAGCAGCGCTATGCCAGCGTCATACGCCAGGGCGATGCCTTGCGCGAACAGCTGGCGCAAGCACAGCAAGACCCGGCCAGCAGCGCCAGCCTGTTGCCGGGGGACGACCCGGACGTGGTCGCCGCCGACCTGATGCAGCGTCTTGCCGACCTGATCAACAGCCACGCCAACCTCGGCGGCGGCTGCAACCTCACCCAGCGCAAGCCGATCACGCCCGAACAGGACGACAGCGAGCCCTATCGTCAGGTCAAGGTCAGCCTCACGCTCAATTGCGCCATCGAACCGCTGACCGCAATCCTGCATGGGCTGGAATATCAGCCGCCTTTTTTGTTCGTCGATGAGTTGCATATTCGTCGCGACAAACAGGCGCCGGCCAATGGCGGGGCAGGCAAGCTGGCGGTGCAACTGCTGGTGCGCGGCTACCTGCAACCGGCGCGGGTGGCACCATGATCGGCCCATTGCGTCCTCTGGAATGGGGTTGGCTCGGTTTGGCCGGGCTCTTGGGGTTGTTGATGGCGATGATCCTCAGCAGCATCGGTGATGCCCCGCGGTGGTTAACCGATGCGCCGGTGCACGCGCCACCCTCGTTCCAGCTGCAGGCCGCTCCCACGCCGGCCTTGCAAGACCTTGCCGGCACCTGGCAAGCGCCGCTGTTCAGCCCGGATCGCCGCCCGGACCGGGAGGTGGGTAAAACCCAGGTGGCAAGCCTGGCCAACCTGACCCTCAGCGGCATCATGATCACCGGCAACCTGCAAATGGCCATGCTCAAGCAAGCCGGTGGCCCGACGCTCACGGTGCGCTTGGGCCAGGCGTTGCCCAACGGCTGGCGCCTGGAACACCTGACCCCGCAATACGCCCGTTTTGCCTTGGGCGGGCGCACCCAAACCCTGAGCCTCTACGGTAAGCGGCTACCCCTGATCTCACATCCCCGCGAGTCTCTCCCTTGATCGATATGCGCACTTCGCTGTTTTGCCTGGCTACCGCCGTCTCCCTGGGCGGCTGTGGCTCTTTGCCCGACACCCTCGACCCGGACGACGACCTGCTGCACGAGGCCCTGCAGGGCACCGGCGCACAACGCCCGCCGCTTGAGGCACCAGTGGCCGAAAGCCCCCCACCTGTCACCCAGGCCCCGCCACAGCGCCAGTTGATTCGCGGCAATCAAGCGTTCGTGCGCCAGCCCAAGGCGCCTGTAAACGTGCCGGAGCAGGGCGGTGACATCGTGTTCAACTTTGCCGGCCAGCCCATCGAGGCCGTGATCAACAGTGTGATGGGCGACCTGCTGCACGAGAACTACAGCATCGCCGAGGGCGTGAAAGGTATTGTCAGCTTCTCCACTTCCAAACCCGTGGACAAACAGCAGGCGCTGTCGATTCTCGAAACCCTGCTGTCCTGGACCGACAACGCCATGATCAAACAGGGCAACCGCTATGTGATCCTGCCGGCCAACCAGGCAGTGGCGGGCAAGTTGGTGCCGCAGATGCGCGTGGAGCAACCGGCCAGCGGCCTCTCGGCACGTCTGTTTTCACTGCGCTATATCTCGGCCATCGAGATGCAGAAACTGCTCAAACCCTTCGCCCGTGAAAACGCATTCTTGTTAGTGGATCTGGCGCGCAATGTCCTGAGCCTGGCCGGTACGCCTGAAGAACTGGCCAACTACCAGGACACCATCGACACCTTCGATGTGGACTGGCTCAAGGGCATGTCGGTGGCGGTGTTCGGCCTGCAACGCGCCTCGGTGGCCGAGCTGATGCCCGAGCTGCAAGCCATGTTCGGCGCGGACAGTGGCACACCCCTGGCCGGCATGCTGCGGTTCTTGCCGGTGGAGCGCACCAACTCGGTGGTGGCGATTTCTTCCCAGCCCCAGTACCTCAGCGAAGTGGGCGACTGGATCCGCACCATCGACGAGGGCGGCGGCAACGAGCCGCAGATGTATGTGTACGACGTGCGCAATATGAAGGCCGCTGATCTGGCCAAGTACCTGCGGCAGATCTACGGCAACGGCGCGATCAAGGATGACGCCCCGGCGAAGGTCGCGCCGGGCTTGCGTACCACCACCTTGTCCTCGTCCACCAGTGCCGGTTTGCAGGCCAACGCGCCCGTGCCCGCAGCCGAAGAGCCTGAAGCCGAGCCTGCCGAAAACACCCCGGCATCGCCCACGAGCGACCTCGAAGCCGGCACGCGCATCACCGCGCAAAAGAGCAGCAACCAACTGCTGGTGCGCACCCGCCCGGCGCAATGGAAAGAGATCGAAGCGGCGATCAAACGCCTCGACAACCCACCGCTGCAAGTGCAGATCGAAACTCGCATCCTGGAGGTCAAGCTCACCGGCGAACTGGACCTGGGCGTGCAGTGGTACCTGGGCCGCCTGGCCGGTAATTCCACCAGCACCACGGTGGCCAACGCCTCCGGCAGCCAAGGCGCCCTGGGCGGTGGCGGGGCAGGGCTGGGCGCGGCAGACTCCTTGTTCTATTCCTTCGTCAGTTCCAACCTGCAAGTGGCCCTGCACGCCCTGGAAACCAACGGGCGCACCCAGGTGCTGTCGGCGCCATCGCTGGTGGTGATGAACAACCAGCCGGCGCAGATCCAGGTGGGGGACAACATTCCCATCAGCCAGACCACCGTCAATACCGGCGACGCCGACACCACCTTGAGCAGCGTCGAATATGTGCAGACGGGGGTGATTCTGGATGTGGTGCCGCGCATCAATCCGGGCGGGCTGGTGTACATGGATATCCAGCAACAGGTCAGTGATGCCCAGAACCCGACGGGGAGCAGTGAGACGCCGGTGAACCCACGCATCTCCACGCGTTCGGTGTCGACCCAGGTGGCGGTGCAGAGTGGGCAGACAGTGTTGCTCGGTGGGTTGATCAAGCAGGACAACACTGAGAGTGTCAGCGCCGTGCCGTACCTGGGGAAGATTCCGGGGTTGCGCTGGTTGTTTGGCAATACCGGCAAGTCCAAGGACCGCACGGAGCTGATTGTGCTGATTACGCCGAGGGTGATTACCAGTAGCAGCCAGGCGCGGCAGGTGACGGATGATTATCGCCAGCAGATGCAGCTGTTGCGACCGGCTCAGTGATCCGGGCTGTACCGAGTACCAATGTGGGAGGGGTCTCGCTCCCGATGGTGGCCTGACAGCCCGCAATCAAAAATGTGGGAGCTGGCTTGCCTGCGATGGCGGCCTGCCAGCCGGCACTTCCCTACCTGACCCCCCCACAATCCAATTGTGGGAGCTGGCTTGCCTGCGATGGCGGCCTACTAGCCGACGCCTATCAACCTGACACTCCGCAATTAAACTGTGGGAGCGGGCTTGCTCGCGAAGGCGGCCTAACAGGCGACGCAGTTATACCGGGTACATATCCATTGCTGCGGTAACGGCCACTTAGGGTTCCGCCCTGACGGCGGCTCACTTTTGAAAAGCGCAAAAGTAAGCAAAACGCTCTTGCCCCACCACTCGGCACCTCGCTTAGGCTCGGTGTGCCCGAACACAGTCTTGAATCCGTGGGCCGCCGCCACGCGCCATCCATGGCGCGGGGCGGCTAACCCGGCGTCCTGCCGGGTTACCCACGAATTCAAGCCTGCGTTCGGCCAGCGTGGTTTAACGGGGCGCCTGAGATCAAGATCAAGAGCAGATCAAGAGCGGCTCGCTTCGCATCGTAGTTACCGTTGCGGGGGGGGGGCGTGTCAGTAAATGCATTTTGGCTGGTCCACTGTCATCGGTAGTACGCCCCCTCCTACATTTTGAGCGTTTTGCGCGCTCATATGAAAAATCATTTTTATGAATAATTATTTTTAAAAATAATGAAAGTAGAGAATATTAGCTTATGCCCAAATAGCATTATATTTTTAAAATCCATTCCGTTATGTTTGATCCCAACAGCCTACCCCTGACCTCGGATGGTACCCAGCGTGATTCAGATTCTGCGCGCCTGACCGGGTAATCCTCCCGCCGCCGCAGAGTCGTTGGACGGGAGCTCAACGTATGTTGCCACTTCAAACCCCTCGCTTGCCCCACACCTAGCCCACGCCGTATCGCCCCTTTGAACATCGGCTCCGCCGCGCCCGGCGCGTGCCTGCTCGACTTTGCGATTTGGAAAAAGCTGGGAATGGATATGAAGCACATTCTGCAACCTACTGCTGCCCTGACCCTGTCGCTGTTCGCCGCAGCTTCACAGGCCCAGGAAGACAGCACTTTGTCTACGGTCGTTGTGACCGGCAACCGTGGCGCCGAGCAGCGCACGGTCACCAGCAGCCCGGTGCCGATTGACGTGGTCAGCGCCCGGCAATTGCAAAACACCGGCAAGCCCGGGTTGATGGAGGCGTTGAGCGCGGTGATCCCGTCGCTGACCCTGCCGGAAAAAAACGGTTGGGACGCCAGCGGCATTGCCCGGGCACCGAACCTGCGGGGCTTGAGCGCCGCCGAAGTGTTGGTGCTGGTCAACGGCAAGCGCCGCCACACCAGTGCCACCTTGAATATCAACGGCATCAACACCGGCGCGGCGCCGGCTGACCTGGACCTGATACCCATCAGCGCCATCGACCATGTCGAAGTGCTGCGCGATGGCGCGGCTGCCCAATATGGGTCCGACGCCATCGCCGGGGTGATCAACGTGATCCTCAAGGCCGACACCCGCGGTACCTCGGTGACCCACGCCGGCCTTGGCTACGACGGCAAGAAACAGACCGTGCAGCAAAGCCTCAACAAGGGCTTCGAAATCGGCAACGGCGGCATCGTGCAACTGGCCCTGGATGCGCGCAGCCAGAACGATGACAACAAGGCCAGCGCCAACGGCTACACCTATGAGCAAGCCTATGACCTGGCGGGCAAGTCCACCTATGGCGGCTACGGCACACCCAAGACCAACCTGCTGACCCTGGGCTACAACGCCGAGTTGCCGATCGACGACAGCCTCAGCCTCTACTCCTTCACCACCTACTCGCGACGCAAGGCCGAGCAGGGGCAGAACTTCCGCCTGCCGACCATCACCAACACCATCACTAGCGGGCCCAACGGTTACCCGGCCGGGTACACCCCCATCTGGTACATCGACGAGGACGACTTCCAGGCGGCGTTCGGTGGCAAGGGCACTGTGGGTGAGTGGGACTGGGACTTGTCTACCACCTACGGGCGCAACGAAGCGGAGCAGGGCACCACCCACAACCAGAACCCTTCCCTGGGCCAAGCCACGCCGAACAGCTTCACCTCCGGCACCTGGATTTCCACCGAGCTGACCACCAACCTGGACTTCAAGCGTGGCTTCGACATCGGACTGCAAAAACCCTTGGACCTGTCCTACGGCTTCGAACATCGGCGCGACACCTACGAGGTGCAAGCCGGCGATTACGCGTCCTATGCCAATGGCGGTTACTGCGTGGCGCCAGGTAACTGCGCATCGTCCGGGGCGCAGGTCACCAATGGTATTTCACCGGACGAAGAAAGCAGCGCCTCGCGCAACAGCCTGGCCGGTTATGTGGACGTGGGGTTCAACCCCTTGCCTAACTGGTACGTCGGCACAGCGGTGCGTTATGAGCATTACAACGAGGGCGTGGGTGCCACCCGCAGCGGCAAGCTGACCA
This sequence comes from Pseudomonas sp. FDAARGOS_380, assembly GCF_002591235.1. Lineage (NCBI taxonomy): Bacteria > Pseudomonadati > Pseudomonadota > Gammaproteobacteria > Pseudomonadales > Pseudomonadaceae > Pseudomonas > Pseudomonas sp. FDAARGOS_380. Next base: position 4,247,977 of record NZ_CP023969.1, read on the forward strand.
CCCGCTACGACTTCACCCCGCAGTTCGCGGTGCGCGCCACGGTGAGCAATGGCTTTCGTGCGCCGTCCCTGGCCAACAGTCTGTTCAGTGCGCGCTCCACCACCTATGGCGTCGTCGATGGGGTGTATCAGTCGATCAACTATGGCGTGCTGCCGGTGGGTTCGGCGGCGGCCCAGGCACTAGGCGCGCAGGAGCTCAAGCCCGAGCGCTCTACCAACTTCAGCCTCGGTTTCACGCTCACACCTACCGACCGCCTGAGCTTCACCGCCGATGCCTACGTGATCAACCTGCGTGACCGCATCACCCTTACCGGCACCTTGCTGGGCCCGCAAGTCACCCAGGTCTTGCAGAACAACGGTATCAACTCCACCTCTGGCGGCCAGTACTTTATCAACGGCGCCGACACTCGCACCAAAGGCCTGGATCTGGTCAGCAGCTACAACCAGGACCTGGGCGCGTTCGGCGCGCTGAAGTGGACCGCCGCGTTCAACTGGAACCAGACCAAAATCCTCAACTACAGGGCATCCACCGACATCCTCGGCACCTCCTACGACCTGATGGACCGCCAGGCACGCAACCTGATCACCGGCGTGCAACCCAACACCAAGCTGATCCTGGGCGGTGACTGGCGCATCGAACGCTTCAATCTCAACCTGGCCCTGACCCGCTACGGCTCGTACAAGGAAGTGAACTCATCGGCCAATCGTGACCTGGACCGGGTCTACAACGCCCGCTGGATCACCGACCTCGACCTTGGTTACAGCCTTACCAAAGACCTGAACATCGCCATCGGCGCCAAGAACCTGTTCGACCTCTATCCCAAGAAACAAGGGGTGCCGAGCAGCACCATGGTCGCCAGCTACGGCACCTATTCGCCCTACGGTTTTACCGGCGGGTATTACTACACCCGGCTGACTTACGCCTTCTGAGGCCTGCGAGGAAAAGAACATGCCCATTGTTGCCAAACCCTATGACCTGCTGGATGAAGTCAGCGCCCAACCGCTGCGCAAGCGCCGTGCCGCCACGCCGATCAAGGCGTTGCGCGTGGTGCCGGCCCGGCATCCCTGGCGCTGGGCCGGGTCGATTTTCGCCGCGCTGGTATTACTCGCCATCGTGCACTCCCTGGCCACCAACCCGCGCTGGGAATGGGGCGTGTTCGGCCAGTGGTTCTTCTCGCCCTCGGTGCTGCGCGGGCTGGGCCAGACGTTGCTGCTGACGCTGCTGAGCACAGTGTTCAGCATCCTGCTGGGTACCGCGCTGGCCCTGGCGCGGCTGTCGGGTTCGCCGTTGCTGGCGGCGTTGGCCTGGGGCTATATCTGGTTCTTCCGCTCGATGCCGGCCCTGCTGGTGCTGATCATCCTCTACAACTTTGCCTACCTGTACGACCACATCGTGCTTGGCGTGCCGTTCACCGACCTGGTGTTCGCCGAGTGGTCGACGGTGGATGTGCTCAGCCAATTTACCGTGGCCGTCCTGGGCTTGAGCCTGATGCAGGCGGCCTACGCGGCGGAGATCATTCGCGGTGGGCTGATCGGCGTGGATGCCGGCCAGCATGAAGCGGCGGCGGCCTTGGGGTTGCCGGCCTCTCGACGCATCTTCCGGATCATTTTGCCCCAGGCGCTGCGCTCGATCTTGCCGTCGGGGTTCAACGAAATCATCGGCCTGGTCAAGGGCACCTCGATTGTCTACGTACTGGCCTTGCCCGAGCTGTTCTATACCGTGCAAGTCATCTATAACCGCACCCAGGCGGTGATCCCGTTGCTGATCGTCGCCACGGTCTGGTACCTGATCATCACCACCGTGCTCACCAGCGCCCAGTACTACGTCGAGCGCCACTTCGCCCGGGGCACCGCGCGGGTGCTGCCACCCACGCCGTTGCAGCGCGCGCGCCGCTGGTTCAAGGAGAAGGCCCATGCCTGAAGCACGCGCCGGGCGCATTCAGATCCAGGGCGTGGGCAAGCGCTTTGGCAACCAGCAGGTACTCGATCATATCGACCTGAGCATCGACCCAGGCAAGGTCACGGTGATCCTCGGGCCGTCCGGCTCGGGCAAGTCCACCTTGCTGCGCACCATCAACCACTTGGAGAAGATCGACAGCGGGCATATCACCATCGACGGTGAATACGTCGGCTATCGGCGCAAAGGCGACCTGCTGTTTGAACTCACCGAGCGCGAGATTCTCAAGCGCCGTATCGACGTGGGCTTCGTGTTCCAGAACTTCAACCTGTTTCCCCACCTCACTGCCTGGGAAAACATCGCCGAAGCGCCCCTGGCGCACAAGCGCTGGAGCCGGGTGCAGGCCCGTGACAAGGCCGATGAATTACTCGCCAAGGTCGGCCTGGCGGACAAGGCCGACGCCTACCCGCGCCAGCTCTCCGGCGGCCAACAGCAACGCGTCGCCATCGCCCGGGCCTTGGCGCTCGACCCCAAAGTGCTGCTGTTCGACGAGCCCACCTCGGCCCTCGACCCGGAACTGGTGGGCGAGGTGCTGGACGTGATCAAGGGCTTGACCCAACTGGGTGTGACCCTGGTGATTGTCACCCATGAGATCGGCTTTGCCCGCGAAGTGGCCGACCACGTGGTGTTCCTCTGCGACGGTCAACTGATCGAAGAAGGCCCGCCCGAACAGATTTTGCGCCAACCCCGACATCCCCGCACCCAGGCCTTTCTCGGCAAAGTGCTTTAGTTCAAGGAGTGACTGCCCATGTTTATCGCCACTGCCCGTGTCGCCCTGTTGGCAATTGCCGGGGCCACTGCCCACAGCGCATTCGCCGTGCAACAGGTGGACCTCAGCCCCGACCGCCCGCGCATCCATGCGCCACGCAATGAAGCCGCCATCGCGCAGATCCCGCCGGGCTTCAAGTTCGCCCAGCCGGGCAAGTTCACCGTGGCCGTGTCAGGCGTAGCCGGGCCACCGCTGGCGCTGCTGGCCAGTGACGACAAGACCACCATCGGCAGCGAGGCCGACACCGCCCAATTGGTGGCCGACAGCCTTGGCCTGCAACTCAATGTGGTGCAGACCAGCTGGGAAGACTGGCCCCTGGGCGTCAGCTCGGGCAAATACGACGCGGTGATCAGCAACGTCACCGTGACCGAGGCGCGCAAAAAGCGTTTCGACTTCGCCACCTACCGCCAGGATGTGCTCGGGTTTTACGTCAAGAGCACCAGCACGATCACTGAGATCAAGCAGGCGGCGGACATTGCCGGGCTGAAAATCATTGTCGGCTCTGGCACCAATCAGGAAAAAGTCCTGCTGGGCTGGAACGAGGCCAATGAGAAAGCCGGCCTAAAACCTGCGCTGTTGCAGTACTTCGACGACCAGGCCGCCGCGCAACTGGCGGTGCAGTCGGGGCGCAGCGACGCACTGTTCGGGCCGAACTCGGTGTACGCCTATTCGGCGGCGATCACCGGCGGCATCAAGCGCGTCGGCACCGTCAACGGTGGTTGGCCGTTGCAGGCGGATATCGCGGTGACCACGCGCAAGGACAACGGCCTGGTCAAACCGATTCACACCGCCCTGCAAGGCGCGATTGCCGGGGGGCAATACGCACAGGTGCTGCAACGTTGGGGCCTGGATGTGGAACGGGTCGACCAGTCGCTGATCAACCCGCCCGGGCTGCCGGATTAAGGAGGCACAGACATGGGACTGACACGACGTGAAGCGCTGTCGAGTATCGCAGCGGTGGGCGGTGAGAAAGCGGTCAAGGATGCACTGGCGGTGTTGGGGCTGGGCCCATCGTCACACCGCCGACCGCAACCGCTGAAACTCAAGGACGGCCTGGGGCAGGGCACCCGTGTGCTGGTGCTGGGCGCCGGGATGGCCGGGCTGGTCGCCGCGCTGGAGTTGACCCGCGCGGGCTTCAGCGTGCAGGTGCTGGAGGCCCGTGAGCGCGTGGGTGGCCGCACCTGGACCCTGCGTAACGGCGACCGCGTGGACTATAAGGACGGTCGCTCGCAGACGGTGGGGTTTGACCCAGGCCAGTATTTCAACGCCGGGCCGGCACGCATTCCCAGCCAGCACCGCACGATCCTCGACTATTGCAGTGAGCTTGGCGTGCCGTTGGAAGTGCTGGTCAACAGCAGTCATGGTGCCCAGGTGCGACCGGACCTGAGCCAGGCGGCGTTCAGCGTCGGCCAGGCGCTCAACGATACGCGTGGGCATTTATCCGGCTTGTTGGCCAAGGCGGTGCAACGCGATGCCCTTGACGATGTACTGAGTGGCGAAGAGCGCACGCGCCTGCTGGCTTTTTTGCAGGTCTATGGCGACCTGTCCCAGGCGTTGGCGTTTGAGGGCACCCTGCGTTCGGGACACCTTGAATCCGCCGCTCACCCTGGCGCCTTGCCCGCCCGCCGCAGCCCGTTGACGTTGGAGCGCTTGCTGCACCCGGAACTGTGGGGGGCTTTACTGCACACCGAGTTCCCGGAATTTTCAGCCACCATGTTCCAGCCGGTGGGCGGCATGGACCGTATCACCGAGGCCTTCTACCGACGCGTGCAGGAGCAGGTGCAACTGGGCGCCCAGGTGCGGCAGATCCGCCAGCTGGAGGACGGCGTGGCGGTGACCTACCACGACCAGCGCAGTGGCCGTGATCAGGTGGTGCGTGGCGATTTTTTGGTCTCCACCGTGCCGCTGCCCCTGCTGGCCAAGCTCGATACCGACTTCAGCGCGCCGGTCAAGGCGGCCTTGCTCAGCACCCGCAGCGACCAGGCGACCAAGGTGGCCTGGCAATCCCCGCGCTTTTGGGAGACCGACTACCGTACCTACGGCGGCTTGTCGTGGATCGAGCATCCGGCGCGCCTGCTGTGGTACCCCAGCAACGACCTCAACACTCGCCAAGGCGTGCTGGTGGCCGGTTACGTGACCGGCGAAGGTGCCGACGTGTTTGGCGCCCAACCGCTCGATCAGCAGTACGCTGCTTCTCGGCAAGCCGTGGAGCTGTTGCATCCAGGTTATGCCAGGCATTTGCGCCATCCACTGGCGGTTTCCTGGGAGCAGATCCCCTACAGCGAAGGCCCGTGGTTGCAACGCGAACACTTCCCCGCCCAGGCCCACGCCTTGCTTGAACAGCCCCATGGCCGGGTGTACTTCGCCGGCGACGGCCTGGTGCAAAGCGGCGTAGGCATCTGGCAGGAATCGGCAGCCAACTCGGCGCGCCATGTGGTCGCACAACTGGCCGAGCGCATCACCCAACAACACCAACTCGCGGCGTTGGCCGCATCCTGAGGAGCCTCACCATGAGCGACAGCATCCAACGCACCAGCGTCGGCGAATTCCCCATCTCGCAAACCGTCACCGTGCCGGCCTCGGCCAGCCTGGTGTTTGTCAGCGGCACGCTACCGGACCCCGCCGACCCGAAGGTACCTGGGGTGTATGGCGACACTGAAGTGCAGAGCGTTTCAGTGTTCAACAAACTGCGCCAGATACTGCGTCAACACGACTTGGACCTGGGCGACATCGTGCAGTTACGGGTGTTTCTGGTCGGCGCCGAAGAGACCGATGGCAAACTGGATTTTGCCGGGTTGCAGCGCGGTTATACCCAGTTCTTTGGCACGCCCGAACAGCCGAACAAACCGGCGCGCACCGCGTTGCAAGTAGTGGCGTTGCCATTGCCGGGGGCGTTGGTGGAGGTGGAGGCGATTGCGGCCAGGGCGGTGTGAGTACGCTCTGCGTGGGAACGATCATCATGGCAGGGCTTCACCCTATTCCTGCAACAGCAACGCCCCCTGCTTGAGCCTGCGTTTGTGCGCAAACGGCAAGCTCTCATCGTCACCATACGCCGCGCTATACCAGTTGCCGTAGCTCGGGTTGGGCAGCAGAAACCAACGCTGGCCTAGCCAGTTCACATAGGGTTCGACGGCCTTGCGCTGCGCATCCAGGGTGTTGTGTTCGGCTTGCACGAAATCTCCCAGCGAGTCTCCGGCCATCAACAGCACGCGGGCATGGCTGGCGACCCACTGGCGGCGGCACTGCTTGCCGTAGCCTGCGCTTTCGCAGTGGCCGGTGGGGGTGCTGGCCGCCAGGATCTGTGCGTCGCTCTCAATCGGGAAACCGCGCAAACGCAGGTTTTTGGCCGTGGCCGCGACTTGGCTGTGTTCTCGGTTGGTGAGGTAGTAAACCTGGATGCCTTTTTGCCGGGCCGCCTGCAGGAACGCCACCGAGCCTGGCAATGCCTGGGCCTTGGCCTGCTCGACCCAGGTGTTCCAGCGGTCATAGGAATAGACCTGATTGTTGATGATGTCGCGGGCGTTGAGGGGCACGTTGTCCAGCAGGGTTTCGTCGATGTCCACCACCACCGCCGGGGGCAGGCCGGCCAGGTTGCGTGGGGCAAAGGGCAGGGCGTCCCAGCTCGGGTCGGCCAGGGCGACATCCAGTTGGCGGGTGGCATTGGCGAAGAGCTGGCGGTAGATCAGTTCGTGCTCGATGGAAGTCTGGGTCCAGAGCACGGCGTCGAGTTGGTCATTGGCCGGCGGGTGTTGCTGGCAGCCTGCGAGGGCGGTAGTGAGCAAGCAGAGGCTGGCGAGGAACAGGTTGCGCATGGGCTGGGTCTCGAAGAGCGTGGAGGCATGGTCAGCACGCCAGTCTAATCACTTGAGGGGCTGGCTGCTCGTTGCCATTTCGGAATCGTCTTAAAGCCAGGCTTCACCCTTGGCGGGTAATGTAGCGAGCGTTGAAGGATCGTCGTCGCTGCCCATCTGCCAGGTTTGCCTATGTCCAATAAAGCGTTACGTTTTCTGATCGCCGATGGAGAGCATCTGCAGCGGGTCAAGATCGAGAAGATGCTCAACCAGTTGGGCTACTACCGCATCGCCCCCTTGAGCTCGTTCGACGAGGTGCAGGCGTTGACGCGTTCGAATGGTGTGATGTTCGACCTGTTGATCATCAACACCGCGCTGGTGCGCTCGCGCCAGGTCGACCTGCTGAAGTTCTGCCGGGAAAACCCGATGATCCGGCATGCGCTGATCTATGACGGGCAGTGCGCGCAGCGGTCGGTGGTGCCGGTGTCGGCCAGCCAGACCTTGCATTTGTCCTTGTCGCAATCGCCGGATTTCAACTCCCTGTGCCGCTGCCTGGAAATGCTCGACCCGGCGGCGATGGCGTGCGTTGCCGGGATGCTCACCAAGCATTGAGCCTCAGCCACCCCAGGTGGGCAGGTTGTCATTGCTCATTCGCCAATGGGGCTGCCGAGGCCTCAGGCACACTCCGCCGACCCAACGCTCATGGCTGGCGTGGTCCATCCAATGGGCGTCGCCATTTATGACGGCGTACCCCAGTGGCGTCAACGCCAAGGGACGCTTAGGCCATGGTTGATCAATCTCGGTTTCCACCAGCAACGGCTGCTCGCCATCGATCAACGGCCGCATCAGCGCATGAAACATCAGGTTGCCCAGGAACGGCAGCGGTTCGCGCTCGGCCATCAACTCCGCGAAGACGCGGGCAAACGCCACTGGCCCGCTTTCAGCGAGATACCTCAGCGCCAAGCGCTCGGTCAGTGAGAGTCCATCCTCAACTCCTGGCAACTCCTGTAATTGGCGGCGTAGCGCCGGCGCAAGCATCGGCAGGCTCGGGTGAGCAGTTTTGGCCAGTTCTGCCAGCTTGATTGGCGAGGGGTCGCAGTAAGCCGACCAGGCTTGTTTGGCCAGGTGCACCGCCGCGTCGTCGATCAAGCGTCGCTGCGGCCACAGCCAGGCAAGCACGTCGGGCGCCAGTTGCCCGATGCCGATAAACCGTTCGACGCCAGGTATGCGGTCGACCTCGATCAACTCTAGTGTTTTCGGCGCGCACTCAAGGCTTGAGAGTGCGCGAATCAGGAACAGTTGGTCATAGGCATCCGCTTCGCACCACAGCACGCTATGTTCGGCGCCGGCCAGTGAGTCCAATTGGGTGTATTCATCGTCAACGCGGCGGTCTACATCGGCAGGGGCCAGGGCAAAGGCCTGGCTGATAAAAGCGCTGCGCAGGCGACGGAATTCGGCGCTGGGAAGGTCGCGTACCGGGCCCATGCACAGTGGGTCGCTGAGCATCTGAAAGCGGCCCTTGAACCCCGCCACTTGCAGGCTGTGGGCAATATCATTGCCACAGCGCCAATGGCGAGTGCGTGCCTCGTCGCTGGCCTCGAAACCTTGGTGGCGCGCAGCAAAGTCCAGGGCATCGATATGCGCCTTGAGCTTGGGCCAACTGGCAAACCCCAATTGCTTGGCGAGCTGCCACTGGGCCTGGGCCAAGGTGGCACTGGGGTCTTGGTTTTTCAGGTGCGACAACAGTTCCCTGGCACGCTTGCGCTGCTGCTCAAGGTTGAGGCGGCCATTGGTAGTGGAGGCTAAAGGGCGTTGCGACATACGAGCTCCTTGCACAAACCTTTTCCGCTTTAAGGTTGGGAGTCGTAGAAATGAGGTGCAGCTGGGATGTCTTGGGCGCAGCCCTTTCCGCGGAAGGTGGCGTAGAGAGCGCCAGGCGGGAAATATAGGCAGCATTGCCATTGCATGCAACCCCAAAAATGTAGGAGCGAGCTTGCTCGCGAAAAACGTCAACGATAACGCGTGCTTCCTGAATAAACGCGGCGCCTGTGAGTTTTTCGCGAGCAAGCTCGCTCCTACAGAAAAGCCTGCACCAAGAGGGCTTTTTTACCTGTCCTTGCGCGCATCCAGAGTCTTTTGATGCTCGGCCAGGAACGGTTGCTCCGCGGGGTCAAAACGATCAATCCCGGCGGTAAAGCGGTGCCAATAGGGGTACAACGGCTGACGGCGAGTGACGGCTTCGATGCGCGCCGACTGCGCTTCGGTGAGTTTCAGTTCAGTGGCCGCCAGGTTGTCGCGCAGGTGTGCTTCGGTACGGGCGCCGACAATCAGCGAGGTGATCCCGGGGCGATCCTTGAGCCAGGCCAGGCAGGTGCGGGCGACCGAGACGCCGTGTTCATCACCGACGGCGGCGAGGGTCTCGATAATGTCCAGCGCACGTTCCTGGTCGTGGACATAGGGTTCCGGCCAACCGCTGCCCTGGCGGGTATTGGCCGGCGGCTTGTGCCCGCGTCGGGTGGTGCCGGTCAGCAGGCCTTCGCCCATCGGCCCCCATACCAGCGTGCCGATTTGCTGATCCAGGGCCAGGGGCAGCAACTCGTACTCGGCCTCGCGGGATTCCGGGGTGTAGTAGATCTGCTGGGTAATCGGCTTGAGCATCCCGTGCAGTTCAGCCTTGCCCAGGGTTTTCATCATCTGCCAGGCGGTGAAGTTGCTGGTGCCGAAGTAGCGGATCTTGCCCGAGCCCACCAACAGGCGCAGGGCTTCCAGGGTCTCTTCGATCGGCGTCATGCCGTCCCAGTTGTGCAGTTGGTACAAGTCGATGTGGTCGGTGCCCAGGCGCTTGAGGCTGGCTTCGCACGCGCGGATCAAGTGGTAGCGCGACGAGCCGGAGTTGTTGGGGTTGTCGTCCACCGGGCTGCGGCCTTTGGTGGCCAGCAGAATGTCGTTGCGCTTGTCGCCCAGCGCCTTGCCCACCACTTCTTCGGCCAGGCCGTGGGAATAGAGGTCGGCGGTGTCGACCATGTTCACCCCGGCGTCAAACGCCATATCGAACATGCGCTTGGCCAGGGGCACGTCCACTGCACCGCATTTTTCAAACTCTGCGCGACCGCCAAAGGGCACGGTGCCCAGGATGATTTCCGATACCAGCAGGCCGGAATGACCCAGTTGTCGGTACTGCATGTTGCCTCCTACTTAACGTTGCACGTGAAGGTGTGAACGATGGGCAGGGCGATAGTTTGAATTTTTTCATGAAATCCTTACGCCAAGCCTGGCGGCGGCTTTAACCAAGGATTGTTTCGCTGGATGAAATGCTGGATTGTGAATCCTGGTCATTCCGCCAAATAAGACAGCGGTAGAACATCCCTGGCGTCGATACCCACTCATTGGAGCCTGTCATGACCCAGCCTGCGATCAAACTCTATGGTTTTCCCCTGTCCGGCCACTCCCACCGGGTCGAGCTGATGCTGTCCCTGCTGGGGCTGACGAGCGAATTTATCCTGGTGGATCTCAAGCAAGGTGCGCATAAAACGCCTGAGTTTCTCACCCGCCTGAACAGCTTCGGCCAGGTGCCGGTGATTGATGACGGCGGCACGGTACTGGCCGACTCCAATGCCATCCTGCTTTACCTGGCCAGCACCTATGGCAACGGCCAATGGCTGCCGAGCGACCCGACTGGCCACGCGCGAGTACAACGCTGGCTCTCGGCCGCCGCCGGCCCACTGCATGCCGGGCCTGCCACGGCGCGCTTGGCCACGGTGTTTGGCGCCGAGGTGGACACTGTCAGCGCAATCAATCGTGCCCATGCCTTGCTGAGCGTGATGGAGCAGCAACTGAACCACAGCCGTTTCCTCGCCAGTGAGCAGCCCAGCATTGCCGATATCGCCTTCTACACCTACGTGGCCCATGCGCCGGAAGGCAATGTGTCCCTGGCCGACTACCCTAAGGTACGCGCCTGGCTGGCCAGCATCGAAGCACTGCCGGGTTTCGTTGGCATGCCGCGCACGGCGGTGGGGCTGCAATCGCAATAACAACTGAGGGGCGCCGATGGACCGATTTCATGAAATGCAGGTGTTCCTGGCCGTGGCCGAGGAGGAGGGCTTCGCGGCTGCCGCGCGCCGCCTGAACACCTCGCCGCCCAGCGTGACTCGGGCCATTGCCGCCATGGAACAACGCATCGGCACTCAGTTGCTGGCGCGCACCACCCGCAGCCTGCACTTGACCGAAGCCGGCCAGCGTTACCTGGAAGATTGCCGACGCATCCTTGCCGAGCTGGACGAGGCCGAGGAAGCGGCGGCGGGCAGTTACTCCATTCCGGGCGGTCAGTTGACGGTGACCGCACCGGTACTGTTTGGCGAGCTGTATGTGGCGCCGGTTCTAGGGGATTATCTGGACCGTTTTCCGTTGGTGAGTATCAACGCCTTGCTGGTCGACAGGGTGGTCAATATGACCGACGAAGGTGTGGATGTAGCGGTGCGTATCGGCCACCTGCACCAATCCGGACAGCAAGCGATCAAGGTCGGCGAAGTACGCCGGGTGGTGTGCGCATCGCCGGCTTATCTTGACCAACACGGGCGGCCCCAGCGCCCCGAGCAGTTGCGTGAGGCCAAGCTCGTCACGTCATCGTCCAGCCAACTGGTCAGTGAGTGGACATTTATCGACGCCGGCCAGCCGCTGAAGGTACCGATCGATCCACGCCTGGTGGTCACCGCCAACAATGCCGCGATCAACCTGGCCCGCCTGGGCTGGGGGATGACGCGGGTACTGTCTTATCAAGTCGCGGCAGCGGTGGCGGCGGGTGAGCTGGAGCTGGTGCTGGAGGATTTCGAACCGGCGCCGCTGCCGATCCACGTGGTGTTCCAGCAAAACGGCCGCGTGCCGGCCAAGGTCAATACGTTTGTGGATTTCCTCAGCCAGCGCCTCGGGCAGGACCCGGCCCTGAACGCGGCGACCAAGCGGCGCGCCTGATGGAGCGTTTTCGCGATATGCAGCTGTTTACCGCGCTGGCCGGGCAACCCAGCCTGGCGTCGGCGGCACGCCATGCACAGGTTTCAGGTCCCACGCTGGTAAGAGCGGTTGCACGCCTTGAGGCACGCCTGCGCGTGGTGTTGCTGCAACGCAGCACCCGCGGCGTCAGCTTGAGCGACGCAGGCCAGGCTTACCTTGCCGACTGCGTGCGCCTGCTGGCAGCGGTGGACGCCGCCGAGGCTTCGGCCAACGGTTTGCATGTGCAGGCCCAGGGCGACTTGCGGATATTCCTGCCGTTGCTGTTCAGCCGCTATGTCATGGCGCCGCTGTTGGCCGGCTATGCGGATCGCTACCCGGCGGTGCGCGTTATCGCGCATTACCACGACTATTACCCGAACCTGCACGTAGAGGGGCTGGACGTGGCGGTGCTGGTCGGCGAATTGCCCAGTTCGTCGCTGATTGCGCGGCAGGTCGGGCAGGTGGGCACTGTCCTTTGCGCCAGCCCCGCTTACCTGGCGACCCGGGGCGAACCCCGGCATCCGGCTGAACTCAAGCAGCATCATCTGATTGCCAGCGCCGACCCGGTGCACTGGGATTTCCTGCATTACACCCTCAAGGCTCGCGCCCGGCTGAGTTGCGCCACTGTCCAAGGCGCGATCAATGCGGCGGTGCAGGGGGCGGGCGTGATTCGAACCTTGAGTTACCCGCTGCACGAACACCTGGCGAGCGGCCAGTTGCAGCGCCTGTTGCCTACCTTCGAGTTGCCGCCGCAGCCGGTGCATGTGGTCTACCGCGAAGGCCGCCATGCGTCGATGCGCGTGCGCAGCTTTGTCGACTACTGCGTCAGTGCGTTGCGCGAGCATCCGGCGTTTCAGTTGGCGTAATAGTGGATTGCCCAGGGTGGGCATTCTCTCCATCGCGACGTGGGCGCAGCATCTGCAGTCTCTAACCGGAGGTGAGCGCCATGCACTCGATTGAAGCAACCCCTTGGCATGTCGGCGAACGGCACATGCAGGAAAGTGCCGGCGTTTCTGAACGCATGGCCATGATCGGGCCCAAGGTCATTCGTGATCATTTGCCTGAGCAGCACCGCGATTTTTACCCGCTACTGCCGTACCTGATCGCGGGTGTGGTGGACGAACAGGGCATCCCCTGGGCGACGATGCTGGAGGGCGCACCAGGCTTCGCGCACTCACCAGATCCGCACACGCTGCAGATCGACAGCCTGCCTTCCAAAACTGATCCCGCCTGGGCTGGAATAACGGATGGCTCGGCCATTGGCCTGCTGGGCATCGACCTCAACACCCGCCGCCGCAACCGCATGAATGGTCGCATCGGAACGCTTGAGGATGAGGGCTTCGCGGTCGAGGTGGTACACACCTTCGGCAACTGCCCCAAGTACATCCAACTGCGCCCCGTCGCCGGCATTGCGCGCAAACCCGGCAACCTGGCCGAGCGCAGCAACCGCCTGGATGACGCGGCTCAAGCACTGATCCGCCACGCCGACACCTTCTTCGTCGCCAGCTACGTCGACCTGCACGGCGAACGCTCGGTGGACGTCTCCCATCGAGGCGGCAATACGGGATTTGTGCGGGTGCAAGGCAACGTGCTGACCATCCCGGATTTCGCCGGCAACCTGTTCTTCAACACCCTCGGCAACCTGCACGCCAACCCGGTGGCGGGGTTGTTGTTTGTTGATTTTGAGACCGGCGACGTGCTGCAAGTGGCCGGGCGTACTTCGTTGATCCTCAGTGGGCCACAAGTGGCTGAGTTCGAAGGCGCGCAGCGCTTGTGGACGGTGACGGTGGAACATGTGGTCCGCCGCCCTGCAGCGTTGGCCTTGCGTTGGCAGTTCGCTGAGTTTTCACCGCACAGCCTGGCGATGGGCACCTGGTAGCCTGGCACGATAATGCCCTGTAGGAGCGAGCTTGCTCGCGAAAAACGTCAACAATAACGCGGGCTTCCTGAGTAAGCGCGGCGCCTGTGGATTTTTCGCGAGCAAGCTCGCTCCTACAGGGAATGTCATTGCCTGTTGGGTTTGTGCGTTTTCATCAGGCCACCGGGCACTCACGGTTCAGCGCTTGATCTACCAGCAACTGCGCAATCTCGATCATCTGCACCACCGCCAGCACCTGCTTGCGGGCGTGACCGTCAAGCTGTTCGGCACAGTCGTAGGCGCAGACGGTCGCGGACTCCAGCATTTCGCTGGCATTGCTCAAGGCGGCTTCAGTGCTGAGTCCGGGGCGGACGGTGAAGATGACATCGGGGGATAGTTGCGGGTTGTCATCCGAGGGGGATGGTGGGGGATTGGGTGTGACTTTTTTCATGGCGAAGCTCCTATGAATGAGCACCTCCATTTCGCTACCACACGAAGTAAGGAGGCGACTGTACACGGGGTGGTAGACCGGTCATAGAAACCCGGCAGGCCGAAGCCTCCCATGCACAGCCGCCACAAAGCAGCCCGCATAAAAAAACGCCCTTGAGCGTTTTTGGGGTCTATGAAAGAACTGGGCTACCACACCCATTCGCTGATTTTGCAGCGACCCGCGAAGGTTAGCGGCGAGGTTCATCGGACGCAACCCGAAAGTTGTGTAAGAGCGGTCCGACAACCGCGCCATTGCGGGTACGCTGAATAACCCATGTAGGAGCGAGCTTGCTCGCGAAAAACGTCAACGATAACGCGCGCTTCCTGAGTAAGCGCGGCGCCTGTGGGGTTTTCGCGAGCAAGCTCGCTCCTACAGGGGGGATGTGATTGCCTGGTGGGTTTGCGCGTTTTCATCAGGCCACCGGGCACTCAAGGTTCAGCGCTTGACCCACGAACATGTTGCTGGATGTTGAACCATCATCCTGAGCGGTTTCTTTGGGTTAGCCTTGTTTTCCTACTGACAACAAGGATTGGTCATGCAACGAAAGGTTATTAATCCCACGACGGTATTCAACTCCCTGCAATACGGTTTCAGCCAGGCCATGGAAGTGCCAGAGGGCCGGCGAATCATGCTGTCGGGGCAGGTGGGCGTGGATGCTCAAGAGCGTACGGTGGGCCCAGGGGTTGCCGAACAAACGGCCACGGCGTTGGACAATGTCGAAAAGGTGCTAGCCGCGGTGGGCGGTGATCTGTCTCATGTGATCATGCTGCGCTTGTATATTGTCGAATCTGCCCGAGAGCAGCAGGAGCCGATTGCCGAGGCTCTGCGCCAGCGCTTCGCGCACAACCCGCCACCGTCTTCGTGGATTATCGTCAGCGGATTATCGTTGCCGCAGTGGTTGATTGAGATCGAGGCGGAGGCGGTGGTTCCGTTCAGTTAGGGCTTTTGTAGGAGCGAGCTTGCTCGCGAAAAAACCAGAGCCGCCGCCTTTATTCAGGATGCACGCGTTATCGTTGACGGTTTTCGCGAGCAAGCTCGCTCCTACAGCCATTCAATACCGAACCATCACCGACTTAAGCTCGGTGTAATCCTCAATAAACGCACTGCCAAACTCCCGCCCCAGCCCCGAAGACCGGCTGCCACCAAACGGCACTGCCGGGTCGAGCAAGGTGTGCATGTTCACCCACACGGTGCCAGCCTTGACGGCCGGGATCATGCGCAGGGCCTTGCCCAGGTCATTGGTCCACAGGCTGGCGCTCAACCCGTAGGGCCCGTGGTTCATCATGGCGAGCAGTTCGTCTTCATCGTCGTAAGGCAGGAAGGTGGCGATGGGGCCGAAGGTTTCTTCGTTGAGCAGGGTGTCGTGCAGGTGGTTGGCGAGGATCACGGTGGGTTCGACGTAGCAGCCAGGGCGGTCGATGAGGTGGCCGCCGTGGATGATCGTGTTGTTTTCGGCGCGGGCCTGGTTGAAGTAGCCGAGCAGTTTGTGTTGGTGTTGCTGGTGGGTCACTGGGCCGAATTCGGTGTGTTCGTCCAGGGGCGAGCCAATGTTCAGTCGGCTGAGGCGTGCTTTTAGTTTTTCCAGCACGGCGTCAATCTGCGAGCGGTGCACGAAGAAGCGTTCGGCCGCCGCGCAGATTTGCCCTGAGTGCAAGAAGCCCGCTTCGATGATGCCATCCACCGCTTTGTCCACGTCCATGTCGCGCAGGAAACCGGCGGCGTTCTTGCCGCCCAGTTCCAGGGTCGCGCGGGTGAGGCCTGCGCCCATGGCACTGCGGCCCACCGCAATACCGGTGGGCACTGAGCCGGTGAACGACACCTTGTGGGTGCCAGGGTGTTCCACCAGCCCCTTGCCGACATGGCCGCCGCCGGTCAGCACGTTGAGCACACCCGCCGGCAACCCGGCCTCGATGGCCAGTTCGGCGATGCGCAGCAGGGTCAGCGGCGTGAATTCGCTGGGCTTGATGATGATGCTGCAGCCGGTTACCAGCGCCGAGGCGAGCTTCCAGATGGCGATCATGGTCGAGAAATTCCACGGCACAATGCCCACCACCACGCCCACCGGTTCGCGCAAAGTGAAGGCGGTGTAGCGCTCGCCATTGAACGAAGGCAGCGACGGCGTGAGCGTCTGGCCGCTGAGCTTGGTGGCCCAACCTGCGTAGTAACGCAGGAAGTGCGCGGCCTGGTCGACCTCAAAGGCGCGGGAAATCTGGATGATCTTGCCTGACTGGCAGGTTTCGATCTGCGCCAGTTCTTCGCGGTGGCGTTCCAGCAGGTCGGCCAGTTTCAGCAGCACGTTGCCACGAGTGGCCGGTGCGGTCTGTGACCACAACTGGAAACCCCGGTTGGCGCAAGCGACCGCAGCGTCGATATCCGCCAGGTCTGCGTCGGCCACATCGGCGATCACCTGGCCGGTGGCGGGGTTGGTCACGCTCAGGCGTGCATCGGCGTGGCTGCGCACACTGGCGCCGTCGATGAATAGCCCATGACGGCGACGCAAAAAGGCTTCGACGTGAGGCAGCAGCGGGATATCGCTCATGGCAGGTTCCTGGCAGTTCACAAAAGAAAACTCGAGGTTAACTAACGCGCAGGTACGCGGCTTGACTGTGCCTGCCAGGTTTTATGCCTGTGCCTGCCGTGCCTGTGAAAAGTACAACCTTGCCTGCCGAACGTGCATGTTGTGCCGGCGCAAGCCGGTCGATACTGGCCCTGCATCCCGCGCCGTTCCACGATTTGGAGCGCCTGCCGGACTTCCAATAATAAGCAGGGCCGTCCATGAAAAAGCCAAACCCGCTCCTCGAAGACCTCAAGCCTCTTCTGCCTGCCATTGCCGCCAACGCCAGCCGTGCCGAACAGCTGCGCCAAGTGCCGGATGAGAATATCGCGCTGCTCAAAAGCATCGGCCTGCACCGCGCCTTCCAGCCCAAGGCATTCGGTGGCCTGGAACTGTCGCTGCCCGAATTCGCCGACTGCATCGCCTTGCTCGCCGGCAGTTGCGCCAGCACCGCCTGGGCCATGAGTTTGTTGTGCACCCACAGCCATCAACTGGCGCTGTTCTCAGCGCAGTTGCAGGAGGAGATCTGGGGCGCCAACCCGGATGCCACGGCCAGCAGCAGTATCGCGCCGTTCGGCCGGGTGACCGAGGGTGAGGGCGGCGTGTACTTCAGTGGCGAGATGGGCTGGAGCAGCGGCTGTGACCATGGCGAGTGGGCGATTGTCGGCTGCCGTCGCCAGAATGCCGAAGGCACCCAGGACTACTGCTTTGCCGTGCTGCCGCGCAGTGACTATCAGATCCGCGATGACTGGTTTGCAGCCGGCATGAAAGGCAGCGGCACCAAGACCCTGATCATCGACAACGCCTGGGTGCCCGAGCACCGTATCCAGAAGGCCAAGGACATGATGGAAGGCAAGTCCGCAGGCTTTGGCTTGTACCCAGACAGCCAGATTTTCTACGCGCCGTACCGGCCGTATTTCGCCAGTGGTTTTTCCACCGTCAGCCTCGGTGTGGCCGAGCGCATGCTGGAGGTGTTCCGCGAAAAAACCAAAAACCGCGTACGTGCCTACACCGGTGCTGCCGTCGGCGCCGCGACCCCGGCGCTGATGCGCCTGGCCGAGTCCACCCACCAAGTGGCCGCCGCCCGGGCGTTTTTGGAGAAGACCTGGCAAGACCACGCCGAACACAGCGCCGCCCAACGCTACCCAACGCGAGAAACCCTGGCGTTCTGGCGCACCAACCAGGCCTACGCCACCAAGATGTGTATCGAAGCGGTAGACCGGCTGTTCGCCGCCGCCGGTGGCAATGCCTGGTTCGAACACAACGAAATGCAGCGCCTGTTCCGCGATTCCCATATGACCGGCGCCCATGCCTACACCGACTATGACGTGTGCGCGCAGATCCTCGGCCGTGAGCTGATGGGCCTGGAACCCGACCCGAGCATGGTGTAGCCGCGTTTTCCCTACAACAATCAGGGCGGCCCGTAGAGGCCACCCAGGAGTCTTGCATGTCTGACGTATTCGACCCACGAGCCTTTCGTCGCGCCTTGGGCAACTTTGCCACTGGCGTGACCGTGGTCACCGCCGCCACCGCTTCCGGGCGCAAGGTGGGCGTGACGGCCAACAGTTTCAACTCGGTGTCCCTTGACCCGCCGCTGGTGCTGTGGAGCATCGACAAACGCTCCAACAGCCATGCGGTGTTCGAGGAGGCCAGCCACTTTGCGGTGAATGTGTTGGCGGCGGACCAGGTGCATCTATCCAACAATTTCGCGCGCCCCCGTGAAGACCGCTTCGCCCTGATCGAATACGAGCCGGGGGAGGGTGGCTCGCCGGTATTCGCCGATTGCTCGGCGCGTTTTCACTGTGAGAAATACCAGCAGGTGGACGGCGGCGACCATTGGATTATGATCGGCAAGGTGGTGGCCTTTGATGACTTTGGCCGTGCGCCGCTGCTCTATCATCAGGGCGCGTATGCCGAGGTCCGGGCGCTGCCTCCTTGCGCGCCCGAGGCGGTTTAGAACGGCACGGCGACCACCAGTTGGCTGTAGACATTGGTGCCGTTGCCGCCGACCTGGTTGCCGCCGTTGTCGGCTGATTTATTCGGTTTGTACAGGCCGAGCAGCGGCGTGATGATCAGGTGCTCGTTGACGGCCCATTCGGCATACAGGTCCAATTCGCGGCCATCCAGATTGGGCTGGTCACGGGTACTCACGGTGTTGTAGTCGAAGAACAGCGCCCCAAGGGTGACGTTCTCCAAGGGCTTGACCTTGAGCGCCACGTGCTGCACGGCGGTATTGCTGTTGAAGGGGCCGGAATAGTTGCCCGCCACTTCGCCCTGCACCCAGGTGCCGTAGCCACGGTTGAAGCCTGAGAACATGCCGTCCCAGTTCTTTGAATAGCGTGCATAACGATAGGTCAGGTCCGGTGACCACGGCAGGTTGGCAAAGGTGTAGCCGGCTTCGGCGTAGCCGGCATTTTCCTGGCCGTCGCGACGGCTTTGGCGCGCCAGTTCGAAGGCGAAGTGCGCGTTGTCGATACCGGCACTGCCGGCGCCGCGCAGGCTGTAGAGGTTCATGCCTTTGCGCTGGCGCTGCAGGTCGGTGGCGAAGCGCTCATCCACGTCGATGCCGTGAATGTAGGTCAGCCCCAGGGTGCCCGGCGCGGCAGTGTATTCCAGGGTGCCGGCGGCCATTTCGGTGAGGGCCTGGGCGCGGTTGTCGGACTTGATCCACATCAGGCTGCCGTGCACACCGTTCTTGCCGCCCAGGCGAATCACCGCCGTTTTATCGAAGGCATGGCGCGCGGCGATGTAGTAGGCGCCGCCGCGATTGAACTCGCCGTCGCCCACGCCATTGCCCAGGTTGGGGCCGTCGTCGTTAAGGATAAAACCGTCGCCGAGCATGATGATCTGGCGACCGAACGACAGGTCCAGGCCATCCTTGCCCAGCGCCGGTAACAACTCGCCAGACCGCCAGCCCGCAAAGGCCTCGTCAAACTTGGTGGTGCGCTCGGTGCCGTTGGTGAGCCCTGCCGCATCGCCATCGCCCCAGGTACCGGAACTCACCAGGTTGGCCGTGCCATACACGCCGCCCAGGTGGCCCAGGCTTTGTTCGACGCTCAAGCCGTACTTGATGAACGCCTCGCGCCAGGTGGAGCCGCCGCTGCGCCCATCGTAGTTCTTCGGGCTGTTGAACATACCGTACACGGCGAGGAAGTTGCCGGTGACCTGGGTGTCGGCGTCGGCATATAACTCGATGGCCTGCGCCTGGCCCACCAGCAGTGCCACGCCCAGGCAGACCGCCTGGCGCAGGCGGCGGTTTTTCAGTGTGTGCTCCATTGTTATTGCCCCCATCTTGGTTAAGAGTGAGGGCGCATTAGGGCGAGCGGTATGAGGCCAAGTCTTTTCCCTGCGTGCCAGGCAATTGACTCTGGCCGCCAGGCCACACGCCCTGGCAGGCAGCAACAAAACCGGCGGCAGACAGGGGCAAGACGATCAACGGGAGTGGGGCGCAGAGTGCCGACACATTAAAAAAAACCGCTTCGAGGACCCCTCCATGTCGATCAACGACCGACTCACCGCACACCTCAACCGGGGCACGGTAGGTTTTCCCACTGCGTTGGCCAGCACCATCGGCCTGATCATGGCCAGCCCGGTAATTCTCACCGCCACCATGGGTTTTGGCATCGGTGGCAGCGCGTTTGCCCTGGCGATGCTGATCGCCGTGGTGATGATGCTGGCCCAGGCCACCACCTTTGCCGAGGCTGCCTCGATACTGCCCACCACCGGTTCGGTGTACGACTACATCAACTGCGGTATGGGCCGGTTCTTTGCGATCACCGGGACCTTGTCGGCCTATCTGATCGTGCATGTGTTCGCCGGCACGGCCGAAACCATCCTCGCCGGGGTCATGGCCTTGGTGAACTTCGAACACCTCAATACTCTGGCAGAGTCGGCCGGCGGCTCATGGCTGCTGGGCGTCGGTTTCGTACTGGTGTTCGGCGTGCTGAATGCCTTTGGCGTCAGCGCATTTGGCCGCGCGGAGATCATCCTGACCTTCGGCATGTGGACCACCCTGATGGTGTTTGGTGTACTGGGCCTGATCGCCGCGCCGGCGGTGCAGTTGGAGGGCTGGTTCGGTGAGTCGCTGGTGGGCACCGACCTGGTCACCGTCCTGTCGCTGGTGGGCATGGCGATGTTCATGTTCGTGGGCTGCGAGTTCGTCACCCCGCTGGCGCCAGACCTGCGCCAATCGGCCAAGGTGATGCCACGGGCGATGATGCTCGGGCTGATGGGCGTGGCCACGTGCATGTTCATCTATGGCGCGGCGATGAAGCGCCAGGTGGAAAACGTGGTGCTCGATGCGGCTTCCGGTGTGCACTTGCTGGACACGCCCATGGCCATCCCCCGGTTCGCCGAACAGGTGATGGGGCAGATCGGCCCGTTGTGGCTGGGCATCGGCTTTCTGTTCGCTGGCGCTGCGACCATCAATACCTTGATGGCCGGCGTGCCGCGCATTCTCTACGGCATGGCGGTGGATGGCGCCTTGCCCAAGGTGTTCACCTACCTGCACCCGCGTTTCAAGACGCCGCTGTTGTGCATCCTGGTGGCCATGTTGATTCCGTGCTTGCACGCGCTGTACCTGGGCGGCAACACTGACAACATCATGCACCTGGTGCTGGCGGCGGTGTGCGCCTGGAGTTTTGCCTACCTGTTGGTGACGCTGTCGGTGGTGATCCTGCGCATTCGGCGTCCGGACTTGCCTCGGGCCTATCGCTCGCCGTGGTTCCCGCTGCCGCAGATCGTCTCCAGCATCGGCATCCTGTTGGGCATGTGGTTTATCACCCCGCCCGGCATGAACCCGGCGGACATCTACGTGCCGTTTGGCGTGATGCTCGGTGTGACGGCCACCTACGCGCTGTTCTGGACCCTGGTGGTGCAGAAGGTCAACCCCTTCAAGCCCGCCTGCGTGGAAGAGGTGTTGGCCAGGGAATTCAATCATGAACCGGGGCACGCCCATGCCAGTTATAGCGACCTTGCGGCAAAAACTGTTTGAGCTGTTTCGTGCCGACCGCGCACCCAGCGGGTACCGGCCGGGGGTGACCCTGGCGCATCTGAGGCGTGATCTGGGCCTGGCCACCCTTGAAGTGGATGGTGTGGCCTTCGAGATTGTCGAGCGCACCGAGTCGCAGCTGTTGATGCACCTGGTGCTGACCGAATGTGTCCTGCGCGTTCCTGCTGCAGCGGGTGGCACCGCTCGCTTTGAGGTGCACCATGGCGGCGCGATCCGTCGCAGTGGCATTCATGTGCGGCGCCGCGCTGGCAACCAGGCACTGGGCCGTGAATTGCAGGCGCGTTTACAGGCTGACAGCGTGTTGTTCCAGGCGTTGATGCCGCTGGATTTCAAGCGCCTGCGCATCGAGCTGCACGACCAGCAATGGTGCGTGCGCCTGGAACATATGGGTGGCAGCGAGGTGGTCAACCGCATGCCGGCGTTTCGGCGCTACATTGCGGTGAGCGCCGAGCAACGCGGGTACATCTTGGCAACCCTGGCCGGGTTGCGGCGGGTACTGTCGGGTCTCTGATTGGCACCATTAGTGCTTCTGCAAAGGGCAAACAGGTTTGTTGTTGCGTGCATATAGATAACATGTTAACTATTGCACCAGAACAACAAGAATAACGCCACTGCGGAGACACCCCATGAGCATCCCACAGCATGCACCCGACGGGCTCGACAGCTGGAACCGCGAACTGCGCGCCGCGTGCGGCCACTTCGATACCGAACTGGCTTTCAACCGTTCGCTGTTTATCGGCGAGATCCACAACCTGTCGCGTGGCCTGGCCATCCTGCGCACCAATGCCGGGCTGATCAAGCGCCCGACGCACCACGCCGACCATGACAACGACCAGGAATGTTTCCTGGTCAGCCAGCGCAGCGGCTATTCGCAAATCACCCAAAACGACCAGACCGTGCAACTGGCCCCCGGCGAAATGCTGTTGATGGATTCGGTGGGTTCCATCGAAATCACCCCCTTCGGCCTGATCGAACACGCCTCGCTGTCCCTGTCGCGCACGGCGGTGTGCAAGCACCTGGGCGGCCAGGCACGGGCCTTCGGCAAGGTCTCCTCGACCAAGGCCTGTGGGCGCATGCTGCATGTGCTGATGGACCAACTGTGCAAGGACGATATCGACGAAGACGCCACGCAAGTGGAAGCGCTGCAAGCGGCGTTCGTGTCGCTGCTGGGTTCGGCGTTGGAGCAGGGCGACGAGTGCCGCGAAGGCGTGGCCGCGTTGCAGGGCAATAACCTGCGCAGTTATGTGCAGAAGGTCATCGACGAGTCGCTGAGCCAGCCAGGCTTGAGCCCGATCGGCCTGGCCAACCGCCTGAATATCTCGGTGCGGCACCTGTACCGTTTGTTTGAAGAACAGGACGACAGCGTCTGCCGCTATATCCAGCGCGCGCGGCTCAAGCGCAGTGCGGATGACTTGACCAACCCGTTTCTGCGCAGTGAGTCGATTACTTCGATTGCCTACAAATGGGGCTTTACCGACTCGGCGCATTTCAGCCGCTCGTTCAAGAAGCAGTTCGAGGTGTCGCCCAAGGATTTTCGTTCGAGCCGGTTGCAGGCGGTGGGGGTGTAAACAGGTTCTTCAAGCTGCATGAGATCTAATGTGGGGCTTGCCTGCGATGACCATAGGTATCTACATAACTTTGGGGATGACGCCGAACCGGTGGCGAGGGAGCTTGCTCCCGTGGCGGCCTGACAGCCTACACCTATCTAACTGACATCCCCGCGATCCAACTGTGGGAGCTGGCTTGCCTGCGATGACGGCCTCACAGTCGACACTGTTATACCGAGTACATATCCATTGCTGCGGTAACGGCTACTTAGGGTTCCGCTCTGACAGCGGCTCACTTTTGAAAAGCGCAAAAGTAAGCAAAACGCTCATGCCCCACCACTCGGCACCTCGCCTAGGCTCGGTGTGCCCGTAATCCGCCAGTGATTTGGGGGGCCGCCGCCACGCGCCATCCATGGCGCGGGGCGGCTAAACCGGCATCCCTGCCGGTTTACCCCCCAAATCCCTGTCGAATTCCGGCCAGCGTGGTTTAACGGGGCGCCTGAGATCAAAAGCAGATCAAGATCAAGAGCGACTCGCTTCGCATCGTGGAGTGGGTGGTCGGGCGTGGTTAATTGTGGGGGGGCATTTCGGCGGGTGAGTTGGATTTGTCCCACAGGGTCTGTAGGACGGGTCTGGCAATTGGGCTTGTGCCTTGTAACCTTGCCTACAGCTACGCCAGAATCCGCCGGCTTGTGCGTCTGGATGGGCGTCTTTAAGGTTTGCCGGTCACTGAATGTTCAGTGATCGGGTTTAGTAGCCCGACCGACCAAAGCATGTGCACCTGCTCCAAAAGCATGGCGTTTATCGCCTACCTGATGGTGGCTGTGCGCAGGGCACCTTCGGGTGCGCCGGTCTTTGCTTTGTTCCCCGGTCTACTAACCTGCGTACAGCTGCCACCCTTCGTTTAGTAGCGAAACGGTAGTGGCCCTATCAGGGAACAAATGCATGTCTATCCGTCTTTTCAATGTTTCACCCAACCTTCCCACCGAAACCCTCGTGCTCAACAGCTACGAAACCTTTTCCTCGGTGTGCACCTTGCTGCTCAACCTGTCCAACGACCTCACCGGCGAACACCGCGACGTAGCGCTGGCCATCCACCAGTTAAGCGAACTGGGCGTCATGCTGGTCAGCCAGATGATGGACCGCGAAGCCCCGCTGACCTAAAGGTAAAGCGCGATCCAAATGTGGGAGCTGGCTTGCCTGCGAAGGCGGCCTGACAGCCGACACCTATCTCCCTGACACCCCGCGGTCAAACTGTGGGAGCGGGCTTGCTCGCGAAGGCGGCTTGGCAGTCAACACAGTTGGATTGTGTACATATCCATTGCTGCGGTAACGGCCACTTAGGGTTCCGCTCTGACAGCCATCCCTTTCAAGGTCTTCGGTAAAATCCCCTGAAATTTCATTCAGGGATCCCAAACGATGTGGGCCGATGTTCTAGCGCGTTTCGAGAAAAAAGCACCTGCCAGCGTCATGGCCAAATTGGCGCTGGAACAAGCTATTGCCCCTGAGTGGGTCGATCAGGTCTTCGAAGAACATCGGCAACGGCAGTATTCTCGTGAACTACTGTTCTCGACCATAATCAAGCTGATGTCCCTTGTTTCATTGGGCTTGAAGCCATCCCTGCACGCCGCCGCGCGGCAACTGGAAGATCTCCCTGTCAGCTTGGCGGCGCTTTACGACAAGATCAGTCGTACTGAACCCGCGCTATTGCGCGCTCTGGTCACCGGTAGTGCGCAACGACTGACTCCAACCATCAAAGAACTGGGTTGCACGACGATGCTGCCGGACTGGCAGGTTCGCGTGGTAGATGGCAATCACCTGGCATCCACTGAGAAGCGTCTGGGGGCTTTACGCCAGGAGCGAGGTGCGGCTCGTCCCGGTTTTTCGGTAGTGGTCTACGATCCTGATCTCGATCAGGTCATCGACCTTCAGGCATGTGAGGATGCCTACGCCAGCGAGCGCGTTTGCGTGTTGCCTCTGTTGGCTAATGCTGAACCGGGCCAGGTGTGGCTGGCTGACCGACTCTACTGCACGCTTCCGGTAATGGAAGCTTGTGAGCAGGTCCAGACGTCCTTTGTCATTCGCCAGCAAGCCAAACATCCACGCCTGATTCAAGAGGGTGAGTGGCAAGAACCCGTGCCTGTGGAAACAGGCTCTGTGCGTGAGCAGATCATCCAGGTCAGAGGCGGTTACCAATGTCGGCGCGTCGAACTGACGCTTCATTCGCCAACAGACTCGGGTGACAGCAGCTTGATGTTCTGGAGCAACTTGCCTGAAAGCGTCAGCGCTGAGCAGATCGCGCAACTCTATCGCCGCCGCTGGAGCATTGAAGGTATGTTCCAGCGACTGGAAGCGATCCTGGAAAGTGAAATCGAAACTCTCGGCAGCCCAAAGGCCGCCTTGCTCGGGTTCACTACGGCAGTGTTGGCCTACAACGTCCTGGCCGTACTCAAGCGAAGCGTGGAGCAAGCCCATCGGGAGACCCAGCCTGATGGCTGGGAAGCCTCGATCTATCACTTGGCGGTCCAGGTCAGGAGTGGTTATGAGGGAATGCAGATTGCACTGCCCTCGGAATATCTTCCCGCCATCCCTGTGGAAAAGTTGGCCCAGCGTTTGTTGGAGCTGGCCAGAAACATCCAACCCAAACAAGTTGCGAAAAGCCCCCGCGGCCCCAAGGTGCCTAAACCCAAGACATGGGTGCAAGGCACGGCGGTGAATGCGCATGTTTCAACGGACAGGGTAATCAAGGCTGCCAAAACGAAAAGACCTTGAAAGGGCTGGCTCTGACAGCGGCTCACTTTTGAAAGGAGCCCAAAAGTAAGCAAAAGGCTCTTGCCCCACCACTCGGCACCTCGCCTAGGCTCGGTGTGCCCGTAATCCGCCAGTGATTTGGGGGGCCGCCGCCACGCGCCATCCATGGCGCGGGGCGGCTAAACCGGCATCCCTGCCGGTTTACCCCCCAAATCCCTGTCGAATTCCGGCCAGCGTGGTTTAACGGGGCGCCTGAGATCAAGATCACAAGCAGATCAAGAGCAAGATCAAGAGCGACTCGCTTCGCATCGTGGTTACCGTTGAGCGTTACAGTGTTGTGTAGATACCTATGCTGCGATGGCGGTGTAGCAGTTACAGATTAGTTGACTGACTCACCGCCATCGCAGGCAAGCCAGCTCCCACAGGGGATTGCGCTTAACTGACTGGCATTGTGACAAGCCCCACAGTTAGTTCGGGTTTCAGGTTTCGGGTAGGGTAGACCCACCATCCACCACCAGCGTCTGCCCGGTGATATAGCCCGCCAGGTCAGAGGCCAGAAACACCATGGCCCCGGCAATATCCGCCGCTGCGCCCAGGCGCCCCAGCGGCACACGGCGGGCGATGCTGTCATTCACGGCCGCATCGCCCAGGTTATCCATCGCCGGGGTGGCGATCATGCCGGGCTCCACGCCGTTGACCCGTACATTCAACGGCGCCAGCTCCAGCGCCGCATTGCGGATAAACCCATTCACCCCGGCCTTGGACGCCGCATAGTGGCTCAGCCCCGGATAACCGACACGGTTGCCGGTAACCGAAGACGTCACCAGCACGCAGCCCCCGCCTTGGGCGCGAAACCTCGGCAACGCCGCCTGGGTCAGCCAGAACAGCGCCGACAGGTTCACCGCCAAAGTACGCTCCAGGATCGCTGGGGTGATGTCGGCAAAGGCGGTCAGCGGAAAGTCCCCGGCGTTGTGCACCAGCACATCCAGTTGCGCCAAGCCTTGGACGCAAGCAAACACCGCTTCGGCATCCGCCAGGTCAACGCCAACGGCTTCAACCTGATGCCCCTGCGCGCACAACTCGGCAGCCACGGCTTCAGCCTGTTCAAGCAGGCGGTCGGCAATCACCACCCGCGCACCGCGTTCGGCAAAGGCTTGGACGATGCCCAGGCCAATGCCCTGGGCGCCGCCGGTGACCAGCACGACCTGGCCGCTGAAATCCAGGTCATTGGGCATGGGCAGGCTCCAGGCGCGTAAACGCCAGCGTCGGCACGTCGACGATGCTGGAGCCACCGTCCGCCACCAAGGTGGCCCCGGTAATGATCGAGGCGTCGTCGCTGGCCAGGAAGCGGCATACCTTGGCGATCTCGTCGGCACGGGCGGCGCGCCGCAGCGGTACATCGGCACACACACGCGCATAGGCCTGCTGCAAGGTCTCGCCGTACGCCTCCATCAACGGCTGCATCTCAGCGTCGGCCATCGGCGTGTGCACCCAGCCTGGGCACACCGCGTTCACCCGTACGCCATGGGGCCCATAGTCACGGGCCAGCGAGCGGTTGAGCCCGAGCAGCGCATGCTTGGCGGTGGTGTAGCCACACACCTCGGGGCCTGCCGCCAATGAGGCGATGGAGCCAATCAGCACCATGTTCCCGGCGCTTTCCTGCAGCAGCGGCAGGCAGGCGCGAGCACTGTAGAACGCACTGTCGAGGTTGCTGCGCAGTGCGCCTTCCCAGGTGGCTGGGCTGGTCTGGGTCGCGCTGCCCAGGCCATGGCCACCGGCACAGGCCAGCAGCACATCGAGGCGCCCGAAGTGGGTGCGGATTTGCTGGATGAAACCGTCCCAGGTGTCCGGGCAGGCGGCATCGCCCACCAGGATCAGCCCGCCGGTGTCCTGCGCCACCTGTTCCAGCGGCTCGCGACGCCGACCAATCAGCACCAGCCGTGCGCCTTCCTGTGCGTACAGGCGTGCGCAGGCGGCGCCGATGCCGGTGCCGGCCCCGGTGATCACCACCGTGCGCGGCTCAGTCACGGGGGTACTCCGTGTGGTTGAGCACCTGGCAATAGGAACTGATCGGGAAGTTCGACAGCGCGTCGAAAGACGCCCCGGCATAGCCGAAGATCTTGCCGTCGCTGCGGTGCTGTTGCAGGTCGATCAGCACCAGGCCGAGGGTCGGCACGATCTTCTCTTGCCAGACGAACAGGTACAGCTGTTCGGCGATCTTGTAGTAATGGCAGCGGTCGGTGTCGCACAGGCCTTTCTCCACGCCCTCAAGGCATTGCCAGGCGTAGAACCGCGGGTTGAGGTAGATGTGTTCGTAGACCTCGCTGGGGCTGTAGCGATACTGGTTGCGCAGGCCGACCAACTCGTCGGTGGGGGCGTGCAGGCAGAGGCCGTCCTGCCACGGCCGGTCGAGGCTGCCGTGGAGGAAGTCGACCTGTACCGAGGTCAGCGGCTTGCCGGCCAGAGCGCGGTGGTAAAGGCCCTCGTGGGTCTCTGCCGGCTCCGGCATACGGCCAATCACCGCGGTAAAGGAGGCCGTTGGCGTGTCCAGCACCAGGCTGATCGACCAGCTTTGCCCGGCCTCGTGCTTGATAAAGTCCACCAGGTACAGGCCCGGGCGAATGGAGCTGGCGCGGTAGGCGGCGCTGCCGCTGGAGTGGCCATCGGCGGCGTGCCAGGCCAGGCGCTCCTGTTCGAAGCGGTGTTCGATCTGCCAGCCATTGGCAAAGTGCAGGGTGAAGGTCTGGCCGGCCAGGTCGGCCAGGTTCGGCAGGATGAACGCCTCGGGTGCAAACCCCTCAGCCAGGGCGCCCACGGTGATCCAGTCAGATGAATTCGACATGGCAACGCCTCCCTTACACGACGGCGAAGTAGTGTTTGACGAAACTCTCGCTGACCACTTCCCACAGCACGGGCGTGCCCTTGTTCACGAACCAGCTGTCACCAGCCTTGTAGCGGGTGGACTGGCCGGTGGATTCATCGGTGAGTACCACTTCGCCGGTGACTATCGTGGCCTGTTCGGCGAACGGGTAAACCATGCGGAACTTGCCCTGGGTGGTGCCGAAGTACGCACTGCTGACCGCATCGGTGGGCGCGCCGAAGGTCATCTTGCCGAAGGCGCGTACTTCGCCTTCGAGGATTTGCGAGCCGAGGTCGGCCACGGTGCCCCAGGCGTCGAGTTCCGACAGCTGGACGTTGTGTTTGATAGCGGTAAGGGTCATGGCAGATGCTCCTGATAAATACGACATTTTTGTAGGAGCGAGCTTGCTCGCGAAGAACGTCCTGACACCGCGATTCACCAATATGCCCGCGTTATCGTTGAGGTTTTTCGCGGGCAAGCCCGCTCCTACAGGGGTTAGCGGCGACCGTTCCAGTAGCCGGAAAGTTGGTGCCAGGATTTGCCCGCCGTCAGCAGCAGGGGGCGAATCGCGTCCTTGCCGATGATGGTGGGGCGGGGGATCGAGCTGACCAGGTCATAGCGCGCCGAGCCCTCGCTCATGCCTTCGGCCAGCACCTTGCAGATGATGTGGCTGGGGGTGACGCCAAAGCCGGAATAGCCCTGCACGAAAAACGCATTGCTGCGCCCCGGCAAGGTGCCCACCTGCGGGAACAGGTTCGGGCTGCACGCCATCGGGCCGCCCCAGGCCAGGTCGATTTTCACGTCCTTGAGGTAGGGGAAAATCTTCAGCATCAGCTGGCGGTTCCAGGCTTTCAGGTCACCGGGAATGTGCTCCACCAACGGCGTGGCGGCGCCGAACAGCAGGCGGTTTTCGTTGGTAACGCGGTAGTAGTCGATCACCGGGCGGATATCGCTGTAGGCCCCACGGATCGGGCTGATGCGCTGGATCAACTCCTCGGACAACGGCTCGGTCATCATCTGGAACGCGTAGGTGTTGATGGTCGAGCGGTGCAGTTCCGGCTCCAGCTTGTTGAGGAAGCTGTCACAGGCCCACAGCAACTTGCTGGCGCGCACCGAACCGCGACCGGTGCGCACGGTGATGCGCTCGCCATAGCTGACTTCCAGGGCCGGGCTGTTTTCGAAGATCTTCACACCATGGCTGACCAGCGCGGTGGCTTCGCCCAGCAGCAGGTTGAGTGAATGCACATGCCCGCCGCCCATGTGCAGCAGGGCGCTGGTGTAGGCGGTGGAGCCGATGATCTGCTGCACGTCGGAGCCGCCGAGAAAGCGGATTTCGTGCTGGCTGTTGATCGACTTGAAGTCCTTCTCCCAGGCGCGCAGGGTTTTTTCCTGGCGGGCGTTGAAGCCCATGTAGCCGTAGCCGTGGCAAAAGTCGGCGTCGATGTTGTACTTGGCGATGCGGTTCTTGATGATGTCGGCGCCCAGGTCGCTGATCTCGAACACCTGGCGCAGGCCGTCTTCGCCCACGTCCTTCTTGATCTTCTCCAGGTCATGGCCGATGCCTGCCATGATCTGCCCGCCGTTGCGACCCGTGCCGCCAAAGCCCAGGTAGCGCGCTTCAAGCACCACAATGTTGGTGATGCCTTTTTCCGCCAGCTCAAGGGCCGTGTTGATCCCGGAAAAGCCGCCGCCGATGACCACGACGTCTGCGTCGATATCCTGTTCCAGGGTGGGGAAGCTGAGGTTGTATTTCTTGGTGGCGGTGTAGTACGTGGGGGTTTCGATGTTGATCATGGCGCAGCCTGAAAAAGTGAAGGAAGGCGCTAAAGCGGATGCCTCCATTAGGGCCCTTGGCGGGCTGGAAGTCTTGATCCTGCGTGCCCGGTTTTTTGATTCAGCGCGCCACGGGCGAGGGCACCTATAAGTTATAGCGCGCTCGCCGGCCGGGAATGTTAGAGTTTCGTTAAACTATTAACTAAATACTTCGTGACGCTGAGCCCTATGTCCACACCTCGACAATCCCTGACCCTGGCCTTGCTGCAAGCGCGCGAGGCCGCGATGAGTTTTTTCCGTCCTTCCCTGAATGAACACGGCCTGACCGAACAGCAATGGCGCATCATCCGCATCCTTGAACAGCACGGTGAGTTGGAGATCTACCAACTGGCGGAACTGGCCTGCATCCTTAAGCCGAGCATGACCGGCGTGTTGGTGCGCATGGAAGCGGCTGGCATGGTGCACCGGCGCAAGGCCGAACAGGACCAGCGCCGGGTGCTGATTACCCTGGCGGACAAGGGCAAGGCGAGTTTCGAGTCCATGAGCCAGTGCATGGAGGCCAACTACCAGCGTTTGCAGGATCAGTTTGGTGAAGAGAAATTCCAGATGCTGTTAGGGTTGCTGGATGACTTGAAGAACATCAAGCGCTGACTCAGTGACCTGACCACCACTGATCAACTGTGGGAGCTGGCTTGCCTGCGATAGCGCCGGGTCAGCTGGCTTATTTGTCGCTGATACACCGCTATCGCAGGCAAGCCAGCTCCCACATTGAATCTCAGTAGACGCCACCGGTATTGGCAGCCACCGGTACGTATTTGAACTTCCCGGCCAGGCTTTGCAGCCCCCGCATCAACACCGTGGTATCGACCCCCACCGCCACGAACGTCGCCCCCAACGCGATATAGCGCCGTGCGAGATTTTCATCCGCACTGAGAATCCCTGCCGCCTTACCCGCCTTGACGATACGCACGATGGCGTCCTCTATCGCGGCTTGTACCTCGGGATGCCCCGGATTGCCACGGTGGCCCATGGACGCGCTCAAATCTGCCGGGCCGATAAACACCCCGTCCACGCCTTCGACGGCGGCGATGGCGTCCAGATTGGCCAGGCCCTCGGCGTTCTCTATCTGCACCAGCAGGCACATCTGCGCATCGGCCTGGTCGAGGTAATCAGCGATGCTGTTCCAGCGCGAGGCGCGGGCCAGGGCGCTGCCGACCCCGCGAATACCCTGGGGCGGGTAGCGCAGGGCGCGCACCAGTTCCCGGGCCTGGGCGGCGCTTTCCACCATCGGCACCAACAGCGTCTGCGCGCCGATATCCAGCAGCTGCTTGATCAGCGCCGTGTCGCCGATCACCGGGCGAATCAACGCCTGGCTGGGGTAGGGCGCGATGGCCTGTAATTGCGCGAGCATGTCTCCCAGTTGATTGGGCGCATGTTCGCCGTCGATCAGCAGCCAGTCGAAACCGGCGTTGGCGGCCAGTTCCGCGCAGTAGGCGTTGGCAAGGCCGAGCCACAGGCCGATCTGTACCTCGCCGTGGTGCAGGCGTTGCTTGAAGCGGTTGACAGGCATGTCCATGACAGCACTCCTGGGTTCAGACGAAGCGGCAGGCAATCGAGCCGAGCAGGTCGTAATCGACGTGGAAGGTATCGCCAGGGCGGGCCGCCACCGGGCGGGTAAACGAGCCGCCGAGAATCACCTGGCCGGGCAGCAGGGTGACGTCATAGGGCGCCAGCTTGTTGGCCAGCCACGCCACGCCTTTGGCCGGGTGGTTGAGCACCGCCGCCGACACCCCGGACTCCTCGATCACGCCATTGCGATACAGCACCGCCGGCACCTTGCGCAGGTCGATCTCGGTGGGGCGCACGGCGCGGCCGCCGAGCACCACACCGGCATTGGCGGCGTTGTCGGAGATGGTGTCGAACACCTTGCGGGTCGCGTTGGTGTGGGGGTCGACCTGCTGGATGCGGGCGTCGATGATTTCCAGCGCCGGGATCACCCATTCAGTGGCGTCGAGCACATCGAACACCGTGCAGTTGGGGCCCTTGAGCGGCTTGCCGAGGATGAAGGCCAGCTCCACTTCCACCCGGGGTACGATGAAGCGTTCGAAGGGGATGTCGCTGCCTTCGTCGAAAAACATGTCGTCGAGCAGGGCGCCGTAATCGGGTTCGGTGATATTTGACGACACCTGCATGGCCCGTGAGGTCAGGCCGATCTTGTGGCCCTTGAGCGTGCGCCCGGCCTTGATCTTTTGCGCGACCCATTCACGCTGGATGGCGTAGGCATCCTCGATCGTCATGCCGGGGTAGTCGAGGGAAAACTGGCGCACCTGTTCGCGGCTGCGTTCGGCACGGTCCAAGTTTGCGGCGGCCGCGAGGATTTGCTGGGAGTCGAGCATGGCAACGGTCTCTAGTGTGGGTTGACGATGGCGGCCTGGGTGCGCAGCACCAGCAAGCCACCCAGGGCGATAAACAGGGCAAGTACGTACAGGGCCAGGCTGGCGCTCTGGGTGGCGTCGCGCATCCAGCCGATCAGGTACGGCGCGAGGAACGCCGCGATGCTGCCAAACGAGCTGATCATGGCGATGCCCGCCGCCTGGGTGGTGTGGGAGAGAAACGCCGGCGGCAGTTGCCAGAACATCGGCAGCGCGGCACTGGCGCCCATGCCGGCAACCACCAGCCCGCTCATCACCAGCAGCGCATTGCCGGGCGCCAGGCCCGCCACGGCGATACCGAGCGCCGCCATCAGCAACGGCACGCACAGGTGCCAGCGGCGCTCGCGGTGACGGTCGGACGAACGCCCGCAGCCGAGCATGAAGAAGCAGCCGGCCAGGTACGGCACGGCGCTGAGCAAGCCGACCTGGCTGTCACGGCCGATGCCGGCGCCGTGGATCAGGGTGGGCATCCAGAACGCCAGGGTGTTGACCGCCAGCATCACCGCAAAGTACACGGCCACCAGCAGCCACACCTGCGGGTCTCGCAGGATGCCGCCGAACGAGGTGATGGTCTTGCGCTGTTCCTCGTTGCTCAATTGGGTGCGCAGTTGCTGTTTTTGCTCGGCAGTCAGCCAGTGTACCGACTCGAAACTGTCCGGCAGCCACTTGAGCACCACCAGTCCCAGCAGCACCACGGGCGCACCTTCGATCAGGAACATCCACTGCCAGCCGCGCAGGCTTCCGACGTCGTGGAAGTTCTCCAGGATCGCCCCGGAAATCGGCCCGCCCAACACCCCGGCCATGGGCACCGCAATGGCAAACAAGGCGGTGACCTGGGCGCGACGGCGTGCCGGGTACCAACGGTTGAGGAATACCAGGATCCCCGGGAAAAACCCGGCCTCGGCCACCCCCAGCAAAAAGCGCAGCACGTAGAACCCGCGCGCGCTCTCCACCCACAGCATGCCGGTGGAGAGCAGGCCCCACACCACCATCAGGCAGGCGATCCAGCGCCGTGGCCCGACGCGGTCCAGGGCGATGTTGCTGGGCACGCCGAACAGCGCGTAGGCGATGAAGAACAGGCCGGCGCCGAAGCCATACACGGTGTCGCTGAAGTGCAGGTCGCTGCTCATCTGCATCTTGGCAAAGCCGATGTTGATGCGGTCCAGATGGGCGAACAGGTAACACACCAGCAACAAGGGCATCAGGCGCCAAGTCACCAAACGATGGGTGCGGTCGTGCTCGGCAAGCTGCAGGCTTGCAGTGGAATGGGCTGTGCTCATGGTGGTGTTCTTTTTGTTGTTGTAGGAGCGAGCTTGCTCGCGAAAAACGTTAACGAAAACGCAGCGCGCTTGGATCCGCGGGGCCTGGAGGTTTTTCGCGAGCAAGCTCGCTCCTACAGGGGAGAGGCGGGGCCGTTTCAGCTTGCCGGGTTGTTCAGGAACGCGTGCACATTGTTCTGCTTGAAGTTGAGCTGCGGGTGCAGCTCGATCATCTCGAACGACAGCGCCAACAGCCGCTGCGCTTGCAGATCGGCGAAGTGCTCGGTAATCACCGCGAACACTGCTTGGGCGACGGCCTCGCGGGTTGCCAGGTCGCGGCCGTGGCCAACCTTGAGGGTCATGTGCACAAAGGCATAGTCGTGCTTGCCGTCGGCCATGCGCCAAGTGTCCAGGCGCACGCCTCGACTGCGAATGCCGCCCAACGGAAACACGCCGCTGTCGCCCAGCACGCGGTGGACTTTTTCAAACAGGCCGGGCAAATCGGCCTGCGGCTCGAGGTTGTCGGTGTACTCAGCGATAAAGTGCGGCATGGGGCTCTCCCAGGGTCAGAGCGGGAAAATCGCGTTGATCTGGCCGGTGCCCGAACTGCCGAACGGCGGCGTGATGATCTCGGCCGGCTTGGCATAATCCGGCCCACCCAGCAGGCCCAGGAGCATGGCGGTGTCGTGCATCTTGCCTTCGCCAAAACAGTGTTCGGCGTAGTCGGGCAGCATGGCGCAGAACTCCTTGAAGCGGCCTTGCTTCCACATTTCCACGACATGCAGGTCCACCTGCTTGTCGAATTCGCGGGTCCAGTTGTGGATATTTGCCTCAGCCTCGCGGTCGTCCGAGAACCGATGGGACAGCGAGCCGGAAGCGAGCACCAGCACCTTGCGGTCGCTCTTTTCGATCGCGCGGCGCACGGCGGCGCCGAAGGCGAAGCTGTCCTCCAGGCGATGCCAGGCGCACCAGGCGGCGATGGAAATCACCTTGAATTTCTCTGCGTCGGGTACGCCCATGTGCATGTAGCGCATGGGCACCAGGGTGCCGTATTCCAGCTCCAGGCTCGGGATGTTATGGGCCATGCTGCGCACGCCGGCCAGGTTGGCTTCGGCGGCGATCAGTTCGCCCAGTTCGGGGCAGCCGGGGTAGGCGTAGTCCATGTTCTTGATGAAGTGCGGCAGCTCGTTGCTGGTGTAGGTGCCCTGGAACTGTTCACCGCAATTGACGTGATAACCGCTGTTGACCAGCCAGTGCACGTCGAACACCACCGCAGTGTCGGCCCCCAGTTCGCGGGCACGCCGGCCGATTTCCTTGTGCCCGGCAATCGCCGCTTCGCGACAGCCGTGATGCTTGCCGGGCAGTTCCGACAGGTACATCGACGGTACGTGGCAGATCTTCGCTGCCAGAACCACTTCGCCCATGATGACTCTCCTGAATATTATTCTTTTGTAGGAGCGAGCTCGCTCGCGAAAAACGTCAACGATAACGCAGCGCTTCAATTAGCCAGCGGTGCCTGTGGGTGCTTCGCGAGCAAGCTCGCTCCTACAGGCAATGCGGGCTTCAGACGCCCCAGCGCGGAATGTGATGACTGCCCATGGAAATACACACGTTCTTGATCTCAGCAAACACTTCAAAGCTGTACTGGCCACCTTCACGCCCGGTGCCCGAGCCTTTGACCCCGCCGAACGGCTGGCGCAAATCCCGCACGTTCTGGCTGTTGATAAATACCATGCCCGCTTCGATACCGCGCGCCAGGCGGTGGGCCTTGCCGATGTCCTGGGTCCAGATGTAGGAGGCCAGCCCGTATTCGGTGTCGTTGGCCAGTTGCAGGGCCTCGGCTTCATCCTTGAACGGAATGAGGCACACCACCGGCCCGAAGATTTCCTCCTGGGCGATGCGCATCCGGTTATTCACGTCGGCAAACACCGTCGGCTGGATAAACTGGCCGCGGCTCAAGTGCGCAGGCAAGTTCGCCGGGCGCTCCAGGCCGCCGGCCAGCAGCGTGGCGCCTTCCTCCAGGCCGATCTTGATGTAGCCGGTGACCTTGTCGTAATGGGCCTGGGTGATCATCGAGCCGACCTGGGTCTTGGGATCCTGAGGGTCGCCCACGATCAGGCGCTTGGCCCGCGCCGCGAACTCGGCGACAAACTGCGGGTAGACGCTTTCCTGGATAAAGATCCGACTGCCAGCGGTGCAACGCTCGCCGTTGAGGGAAAAGATCGTGAACAACGCAGCGTCGAGCGCGCGTTCCAGGTCGGCGTCTTCGAAAATCAGCACCGGCGACTTGCCGCCCAGTTCCATGGAGTACTTTTTCAGGCCGGCGGTCTGCATGATTTTCTTGCCGGTGGCGGTGCCGCCGGTAAAGGAAATCGCCCGCACGTCGGGGTGGCGCACCAGTGCATCGCCAGCGGTGGCGCCGTAGCCCTGGATCACATTGAGCACGCCGTTGGGGATTCCGGCTTCCACCGCCAGGCGTCCCAGTTCATTGGCGGTCAGCGGCGACAGCTCCGACATCTTCAACACCGCCGTATTGCCCAGCGCCAGGCACGGCGCGGTCTTCCAGGTGGCGGTCATGAACGGCACGTTCCACGGCGACACAAGCGCGCACACGCCTACCGGCTGGTACAGGGTGTAGTTGAGCATCTGGTCGTCCACCGGGTAGGTGTGGCCGTCCATGCGCGTGCAGACTTCAGCGAAGAAATCGAAGTTGTGCGAGGCACGCGGGATCAACACGTTCTTGGTCTGGTGGATCGGCAGGCCGGTGTCAAGGGTTTCCAGCTCGGCTAGGTGGGGCACGTTCTGTTCGATCAACTCGCCCAGTTTGCGCATCAAGCGTGCGCGCTCCTTGGCCGGCGTATTGGCCCACTTGGGAAACGCCGCCTTGGCCGCCGCCACGGCCTGGGCGACTTCTTCGGCACCGCCGCTGGCCACTTCGCCGATGGCCTCGCCGGTGGCCGGGTTGTAGTTGATAAAGGTGTCTTTGCTTTCGACCTCACGGCCGTTGATCCAGTGTTTGATCATGGTGCTCAAGCCTCTTTGCGCGCGGAGAAAAACTCCGTTTCACTGACAATACGGTTGACCAGGCGGCCCACACCTTCGACTTCCACCACCACTTCATCCCCCGGTACCACATCGGCCAGGCCCTCGGGCGTGCCGGTGGCGATCATGTCGCCCGGTTGCAGGGTCATGAAGCTGGACAGGTATTCGATGAGGTAGGGGATATCGAAAATCATGTCTTTCGTGCTGCCTTCCTGGCGCAGTTCGCCGTTGATCCAGGTGCGCAGCTTCAGGTTGCCTGGGTCGGGCACATCGGCCACGTCGACGATCCACGGGCCGACCGGGGTGGTGGCGTCGCGGTTTTTCACGCGCAGGTTGGGGCGGTAGTAATTCTCGAGGTAGTCGCGGATCGCATAGTCGTTGCACACCGTGTAACCGGCCAGGTAGTCCAGGGCGTCGGCGCGTTTGACGTTGCGCGCGGTCTTGCCGATGACCGCCACCAGCTCGCACTCGTAGTGCATGTAGGCGACGTTGTCTGGGCGCCAGGTAACTTGACGGTGGCCGGTGTAGGTGCCCACCGATTTGATAAAGGCCAGCGGCTCGGTCGGCGGCGTAAAGGCCAGTTCGGCGGCGTGGTCGGCGTAGTTCAAACCCAGGGCGAACATGTTGCCGGTGGCGGGTGGCAGCCATTGCACCTGGTCTTCGGCCAGCAACCGCCCATCCTCCAGGCGTACGCTGCAGTCGGCTTGCACCAGCACGTTGTGGGTTGCACCTTCAAAGCGGATACGTGCGCGTTTCATGCCGATGCCTCCGCTGCAATGGTGTTGCTCAGGCGGCCAACGCCGGTGATGTCGACCTCAACCTGATCGCCTGGCTGTACATCCACGCGGCCGTCCGGGGTGCCGGTGATCAGCACATCGCCGGGGTACAGGGTCATGAACTCGCTGATCTCGGCGATCAATTGCGGGATGTCCCGTACCCAGTCAGCGGTGGAGCTTTCTTGGCGCAGCTCGCCATTGACGAACAGCTTGAGGCTCAGTTGGTTGGGGTTGGCGACTTGATCCCGCGCAATCACCTGCGGGCCCAGGGCGCAAAAACCATCGCGGCATTTGGCTTTGACGGCGGGGCGGTAGTAGCTGTCTTCCGGCAGGCTGAATTCATTCACCACCACATACCCGGCCACATGGGCCATGGCGTTCTCCAGGCTGACACGGCTGGCGCGCTGGCCGATCACCACGCCCAGCGCCGGGCCCGGTTGCAGGCGCTCGCCCGCAGGCTGCAGCACGACGCCGCCATGGGCATTGCGGGTGTTGGGCGTCTTGATAAACAACACCGGCTTGGTCGGCGGCTTCTGGTAGGGCGCCTGTTGGAAGGCGGCGAGATGCTGGTCCAGCAGGCCCTGGTAGTTCAGCGCAACGCCGAACAGGGTGCCGCTGGCAACATCATGCAGGGTACGGCTCATGCGTTTCTCCTGGCGGTGACGACGGCTGCGTAGGCAGTTCGTTAAGTTGTTAACGTTATAATTAATATGTTAACTACCGTCAAGCGTGGCACACTGCGCTGGCCTCACAACAACAAGAAGAGAGCCCCGTGAAGCCGATCCCCAACATCAACATCGGGCAGGTCTACGACCAGCGCTACAGCGATGCCGAGGTGCATTACGACAAGCTCGGCAACCTGGCGGGTTTTTTCGGGCGCAACATGGCGGTGCATCGCCATGACCGGTTTTTCCAGGTGCATTACGTCAAGAGTGGCGCGGTGCGGGTGTATCTGGATGACCGCCAGTACGTTGAATCCGGGCCGATGTTTTTTCTCACGCCGCCTACGGTGGCTCACGCTTTTGTCACCGAAGCGGATGCCGATGGGCATGTGTTGACGGTGCGCCAGCAGCTGGTATGGAGTTTGATCGACGCCGATCCCAGCCTTGCCTCCGGTGCGGCCTGCGTGGCCTTGACCGGGGATGCCGAGGGGCTGGAGCAACTCTTCGAGGCGCTGTGCAGTGAGATCAACGCTGAACGGGCAGGGCGCGCCGCCGCCCTCGACAGCCTCACAAGGCTGATCATGATCCGCCTGCTACGCCTGTGCGCCCACGCCCAGCCGGCACGCCCCACAGCCCATGAAGACCTGCGCATCTTCCATCGTTTCAATGAGCTGATCGAAGCCCACTACCTGGAACATTGGCCGTTGGCGCGTTATGCCGAAAGTATTGGCGTGACCCAGGCGCGGCTCAATGAAGTGTGCCGGCGCATTGCCGACCTGCCCTCCAAGCGCCTGATCCTTGAGCGGCTGATGCAGGAGGCCAAGCGCCTGCTGTTGTTTACCGGCAGTTCGGCAAATGAAATCTGCTACCAACTGGGGTTCAAGGACCCGGCGTATTTCAGCCGGTTTTTCTTGCGGTATGCGCAGATGACGCCGGGGGAGTATCGGGTACGGCAGGCGGGGATGCGCTGATAAGGGATCGGACAAAAAATGCAACGTTGAGGAATTGGCTGATAGTGGTCCGTTGAACGAGAAGGATGGTGTTACCTGTCGAGCCGGAACTTTTCTGACCGTTTGGCCACGCAAGAGTACTTGTTCAGTGCAGGGTTAGGCAGTGGGCAAGTAGTGCTAGACAGTCCGCGATTATTCTCCTTCGATCATATGAGACTCCCTTCAATGCTCACGCACACTCAGCCTGCTTATTCTCCTGCGCACTCAACGTTTACACTGCCGGATAAAACTCTTGAGCCGGCAGTTACCCGTCAACTCAATCACGTTGGCAAGTTAGCGGCACATCCTCCGATTGGCCAAAGCGCTAACTCGCACCGTGATGCAGAACTGAGAGAGCTGTTGAAGTTGCTGGGCACGTTAGTCGTGGCACTTAAAACATGGATGAGCAAGGACGCTGAGACTGCAAAACCACAACCGTCCATGACGGCTCGTCCAACCCCTTCTGTGAGTTCGCCGCATCGGCCACTGGTTAATACCTTGCCTGTGCCGAACACCGTGTCCACCACCAAAAATGAATGGAAAGAACAATTTGCACCGTTCATGAACAGGCCGAACCTGGCCAGTACC
Source organism: Pseudomonas sp. FDAARGOS_380 (assembly GCF_002591235.1). Classification (NCBI taxonomy): domain Bacteria; kingdom Pseudomonadati; phylum Pseudomonadota; class Gammaproteobacteria; order Pseudomonadales; family Pseudomonadaceae; genus Pseudomonas; species Pseudomonas sp. FDAARGOS_380. The sequence continues at coordinate 4,288,071 of NZ_CP023969.1, forward strand.
CGCAACGCGTTTGATACCGAACTTATTGAGATGTTCTCAGATAAACACCATGAGCCAATCACTGCGTTTATGTCTGAAAAACCCAAAGGTCAAAAGCCTGACGATCTGCGCAATGGATTGCGTGCCACGTATGAGAACTTCCCTTACTTGGGCACCCGGGGGCGAGAGGAGCACGTAGCCGCGATCAAGGTTGCCATGGCCACGTTCGGGCAAAGCCCAGCCGGGATTTTCAAGCACGTCGCCAAACATGGTGACCACTATGACGTGACGATGCGAGACGGCTTCAAGCTGACAATCACCGTTGAAGAACTTGAACTGGCGGCCAAGGCGGCAAAGTTCAGTGGCGGCGATGAGGGCATGGTCAAGGATGCGCAATTTCTGTTTGCTGTGATGAGCAAGCGTCAATACCTGGAGCTTGAGCGCGACAGCGCAACGGACCCCTTCATGAGCCTGTACGGCAAAGACAGTGCGTACCACGCCCATCGCACTTATCCCGGTGTGCTGTCGTGGGCCGGAGGCGGCATCGACGGTGATACGGCGCTGTCCTATCTGGGGCTTGAAGAACATTTGCAGGTCATCGATGCCAGTGCATTGAGCACGCAGGTCGGCGTGCCGTTGGACAAGGGCGCAAGAAACAAGAACGGCGTGATTATTGAGGGCGTGATGGAGGGGCAGTTATATAACACGCCGGTTTCACCGTCATTGAAGGTGGTCACGCTTCGCGGGTGATTTAAAGTGTTTAGTGAATAATAGGGGTTATTCAACATGTTAGTGTCTTCTGTTAACACTGCTGCTTTTGGTCATGCCAGGGCAAACGATGCCGTCATTTCTCCACATGTTTTGCCCTCCGCCAACGCATCTGCCCCAACTGGAACTTCTGAACAACTCATTAGCCTGGTCGGCGAATTGGAGCGCTTGTTGGCGCTGTTATCTGCGCGGCTAAAGCCTGAAGTCAATTCAACACCTTTGCCTGCGCAGGTCGCCGATAAACGCAACGGCAAACGTGATGAATTCTTGAAAGGTACGCCTGCAAATACGGGCATCAAGCCCGGTGATATTTTCAAAGACTTTTACCAATTGGCCGAAGGTAATTGCGTGACAATATCCGCGATTAAAGCCGCGATGATGAGGTTCGGCCATAACCCTCACGGTATTTACAAAACTATTGAGGCCACCGATAGCGGCTATCGCATTGTCATGCGCGATGGGTTCAAGCTGCACATCACCCATGACGAACTGAAGCAGGCCAAGGCCGGCGCCAACTTCGGCACCGACCGGCCCAACGATGTTCTGGTCAATGCGCATTTCCTATATGCCGTCAGTGCCAAACGCGCCTACCTCGAAAATAACGACGGGGAGGCCAACAAGAGTTTTGCCGCCGCCATACGCAGCCTCAATGATGGCGAGTATCCGGGGCAGGCGTTGCGTCGCCTGGGCTTGAAAGACTTCGTGGCGCCCGCAACCCTCCAGGACTTCCTCAACGGCGCCATCGGCACGGTCAACAGCGGGTTTCATTCGATGGCCGCTGTGGGCGGCTTCGTGGACAGTTATGGGCACAAACAGCCGCTGGATAACCGCGACGCGAACCGTTACGCCGCGGTTGGGCTGAAGTTGCTTTAACGCGCAGCCGCCAGGCTCGGCCACTCACTCCACGCACCACCCAGCGCCGTATACAGATTCACCTCGGCGACCAACTGCGCCAGCCGGTCCACGATCAGTGCCTGTTTGCTGAGGCTGCGCACGCGGCCGAACAAATCCAGTTCCTAGGCGCTCAGCCCCAAGGTGGCGGAATAGTTGGAGGTGATCGCTGGGAACAAATCTGCGCGCTGGATACGGTACTGCGCCTGGAACGCCTGGACATTCAGGGCTGCTACCCGCAGGTCGCGGTTGTTGAGCAGCGCATCATTAATCAGCTGTTGCAGCGTCGGGTCGTGGAACAGCTGCTGCCAGTCCCGGTTCTGCGCCAAGTTGCCAGCCTGCACCAGGCGGTAGACGCCGCCTTGGGGGAACTGCGCCGGCGTCGGTGCCGCTGGCCGCTGGTACTCGGGGATCAGCGAGCAACCGCCGAGCATCCAGGCCATGCCGAGGGTGCACAGCGTCGGTTTGTTCATCAGGCGCCCACCATCCATTTGGCCAGGCCATGCCGGCCGCTCACGCCCAGCTTGGCGGCGGCGCGCTTGAGGTAGGTCTCGATCGAGCTGTTTTTGACACTGAGTTTCTGTGCGATTTGCGGCACGGTGCCGCCAGTCAGCAGGCCAAGGCACACCTCCTGTTCCCGCGCCGAAAGGGTGATGTCGCTCAAAGACAAGCGCTTGTAGAACTCACGCTGCAACTGCGATTGTTCCAGCAGGGTATGGGCCGGCTCAGTCTCGGGGTGTGGCGCCTGGCGCAGACACTGGGCGTGCCGCTCCATCAACGGCAACAGCGTGTCCGACAGGCACTTGAGAAACGACAGCTCAGCCAGGGAAAACCCCTGCTGGGTCGGCGGGCGGTAGAACGAAATCACACAGCGTCGATTGCCTTGGCGTGATACCAGGTTGCACTGGTGCGAGGTGCCGCGCGGGTGCGCGCTGTTGGCCTTGGCGTTCATCTGGATCAGCAGCGGGTCTTGCATGTGCAGCATCTGCCGCAACAACGGGTGGTCGTTCAGCGCATGCAGGGTCTGGGGCACAGACAAATCCTTCTTCACCCCGGCGCTGCCCATTAACTTGATGTCCAGCACGCGGTCGCGCAGTTCATCCAGGGTCCACTCGCTGAGGTCCACCAGGTGAATCGGTACCCACTTGCCCACCAGCTGCAACATGGTGGCGGCGAAATGTTCGTCGCCGCTGTTTGAAATCAACTCGCCCATTTCGGCGTAAAAATGCGGGCCGCAGGTGCCGCCAATACTTGGGGTCAGACTCATAGCCATCTCATCCTTGATGTCGAAAACCGTCAACGGTTGCCCAGGGCCTGTGCAGGGCGCTCCGTACTGCTTGAACGTAACTCGGCGTTCGAGATTTTATTTAGCCATAGGGATTTGTCCTACGTATGTAGCGGAAACGAGGGACACAAGCTGCCATAAAAACTGCGCCATTAAACCGACGTTTCTCATGATAAAAGTCGGCTACGTACAGGCGTAAGTTATTTTTATCCTTGGTTAACTTATTGATATAAATGAGGAATTTATAAAATAAAGAGGTTGCCCAGAGGCTCGGGATGGATCCGATGTAGCCAATCTCCTACAACGCTTTAATCGTTTCAGTCATGAACCTTCAGCCCAGGCCTATCCATCCATTTGAATGTCCGGGTTTCGGGTGTCAGACAACAGCGGCTCACTTTTGAAAAGCCGGAATGCCGGCCCAGACAAAAGTAAGCAAAACGCTCATGCCACCACTCGGCACCTCGCTTAGGCTCGATGTGCCCGTAATCCGCCAGTGATTTGGGGGGGGCCTAAGATCAAAAGCAGATCAAGAGCGGCTCGCTTCGCATCGTGGTTACCGTCTGTTGTTACAGCCCACAAAGTTGTGTAGATACCTATGCTGCGATGGCATTGACTCGGTTCGCCTGAACTACCAAGGTATTTGCATCAATACCACTGTAGGAGCGAGCTTGCTCGCGAAAAACCTCAACGATAACGCGCGCCTCCTGAATAAACGCAGCGCCTGTGAGTCTTTCGCGAGCAAGCTCGCTCCTACAGAGAGCGATCTACCGTCGTCTTGGCAATCTCCAACAAATGCCACACCGCCAGAATCTTCGCCCGCCCTGGGTTATCCAGCAGCTCGCCACAATCGAGCGCTGTTGCCGAAGCGCTGTCGAGCAAGCTGGCGGTGTAGAGCAAAGCATCTTCAAAACTCAGGTCGTCGTTGACGTTGTGGAAACCCTGGCTGGGCAGGTAATGGTCGATGGCGCGGTTAAAGGCGGCACGGTCTTTTGCAGGATCGAGGGGTGGATCGGGTAGGACTTTATTCATGGTGTAGCTCCGCGTTGGATTAGGAGACGACACCCGTCGCGACTAAACGAGGGTGGCGGCTGTACGCAGGTTAGTCGACCGGCCCAACACGAAACATCCGGCGCACCCGAAGGTGCCCTACGCACAGCCACCATAAAACTCATGGAGACCATGCCGTGTTGGAAGATACGAGCGACTAAACCCGATCACTGATGAGCAGTGACGGACCGCAGACTAGCCACCGATTCCAACCGGCACAAGGCGGCGGGGATTGTCTCGGAAACGTCCTGCAATTTAAAGGGACACGGCTTGCTGGCCCTTTACAAACCATGACAAAAGGCCAGCAAACACAGTGCCTCAGCGCCTCCCCGGAACAAACGCCACACTCCCACCCTCACGCGCCTTGAACAACCGCTCCCCATTATCCGGCTGCGTCGTCACCACCTGATGATCCTCCCCCAGAAACGCCAACGGTGTCGGCTCGTCCTTGGAATACTGCGCGACGATGATCGTGCGTTGCGGATCAAAGCCCTGGCCGCTGGTTTTTTCCAGCCAGGCCATGAACGCGGCGCTGTTGCCCTGGCGCGGGAAGTCCTGGGTTTCGCTGACGTAGTAGAAGGGCGTGCCGTGGTTTTGCAGGTACATGGGCAGTTTGTTGTCGACCTCCACCAGCACCAGTTGCCATTGGTTCCAGGGCGCGCCTTTTTCTGCCTGGGCTTGCAGGTCGGTGGCGAAGCGGGTGACGCCGCCGTTGCCGTTGGTCCAGGGGTAGATCACGCCCAGCACCAGCAAGAGCAGGCCGGCGCTGAGGCCAAAGCCTGTTTGCCAGCGTGGCCAGCTCGAAGGTTTTTTGTGCAGGCGCTCACTCAGCCACCAGGCGCCGAGCAGTTGGGCAAAGGGCACCAGCGGCAACACGTAGTAGCTGCGGCGGCTGCCGCTGGCGGTGAAGAATACAAACAACAGGCCCAGGCCCCACACCAGCCAGCGTACGTTGGGCGGCGCCCTGCGCCAGTTGCGCACGGCCAGCCACAGGCCGAGTAACCAGCAGGGTGCCCAGGGCAGGGTGTAGGCCGGCAGGTAGATCAGGTAGGTGTAGATCGGCCCCATATGGTCGAAGGGGTCGAAGAAGCGCACCACGTTTTCGCGGAACACCAGCTCCAGGCCGCTCTCTCCATAAGTGGGGGCGCCGTAGCGATGGGACAGCACAAAGGGAATCGCATACACGATGCCTGCGATGAGCAAGGCCAGCGCCAGGCGCAGGTTGAGGTGGCGTTTGTAGCGGTGTTCGCTGAGCAGGTGTGGCAACAGCACCAGGCCCGGCAGCACCACACCGATCAAACCCTTGAACAGCGAGGTGGCGGCCAGCAACAGGAAAAACACCGTGTAGCGCCCCAGCCGTGTGTCATCCGGCCCGCGCCAATACCACCACACCGCGGCCAGCACGCCGCACACGGTGAGTACATCGGCGGTGGCCACGCGGGCCCAGAACAGGAAGTAGAAGGTGGTGGCGAGCATCCACCCGGCGATCAGCCCGGTGCCTTTGCGAAACAGGCGTTCACCGATCAGGTACACCAGCCAGATGCTCAACCACGCGGCAATCACCGATGACAGGCGCAGCGACCACGGGCCGAGGCCGCCCAGCAGGTGGGAAAACCCGGTGATCAGCCAGTAGGAGGGCAGGGGCTTGTCGTAATACGGCGTGCCTTTGAGGTACGGGTCGAAATAGTCACCGCTTTGCAGCATCTGCAAGGCGATATTCGCCCAGCGCGTTTCCGGCCCCCACAGGTCGCGGCTGCCCAGTCCCAGCAAAAGCAGCAAGGCCGAGACGCCCAGCAGTAAAGCCAGGGCGCCGCGTTCGGTTTTCCAGAAACTCATGGGATGTTCCCTGTGGCAGGCGCTGCATTCAAGGGTGTTGGGGGTAAATCGTCAGCACCAGGTCGCCCTTGCGATAACGTTTTCCACCGGGAGGCAATTGCCCTTCTTCGCGGTGTTCGCTGGTGCTCTTGACCTGCATCAGCACGCCAACCGAGCCCTGCTGGCGAGCCTCGGCCAACCAGGCCTGGACGCTGTCCGGCGTGACCTTGCGCTGCGCTGCGTCTTGGTAGTTCAAGCCGTAGCGCAGCTCGCCCTGGGTGTTATAAAACGCCACGTCGGGCCGGCGCAGGCGCCAGGTCAAGGCCGATGCCAGGCCCAGGTCATTGCTCAGCAAAGCACGGACAGGTTGCAGTTCGTCCAGATGCTCCTGCACGAATTGGTCGGGCATTTCGTTATCTTCGATCAGGGCCGGCATGCCCGCCGGTAGCAGGGCCACCAGCAAGCCAATGCCCAGGGCGGGCATCGCCCACAACGTCAACGGGCGCACCGCTTGCAGCAGGTTGGCGAGGATCCAGCCCAGCAGCACGATAAACGTCAGCGACAGGTTGAACATCTCTGCGTGGCTATTGCCGTACAGCGGGCGGGTGATTTGCAGGTAAATCAGCGCCACCATGGCCGTCATGCCAAGCACGAAATTGAGCGCGCCGTTGATGACCAGCGGGCGCGCCTTGCCTTGCTTGATCAGGTCGATCAAGCCGTGGCCCATCAACAGCGCCAGGGGCAACAGGCACGGCATGATGTAGGTCGGCAACTTGCCTTTGCTCAGGCTGAAAAAGCCCAGGGGCAGCAGCAGCCATAGGGCGAGAAAGGCAATCGCCGGCTGGCGCCTTTCCTGCCAGGTCTTGAGCAGGGTGCCAGGTAACAAGGCAGCCCACGGCAGGCACGCCACCACCATGATCGGCAGGAAGAACCACACCGGCCGTGCATGCTGTGCATCGTCGGCGGCAAAGCGGCGGATGTGCTCATGCCAGAAAAAGAAATGCCAGTAATCCGGTTCGCGCAGGTGGATCGCCAGGGCCCATGGCAGGCATACCAGCACGGCAACCAGCACCGCCAACGGCCCGTAGCGCATCAACTCACCGACGCGACGCTGCCAGATGAGGTAGGGCACGGCGATCAAGACCGGCAGCAGCCAGGCCAGGAAGCCCTTGGTCATGAACCCCATGGCGCAGGCCACGCCCAACACTGCCCAGGCACCCAGGCGTTCCCGTGGCGTGCGACAGTCCAGGGCAAACCACAACGCCACCAGGCTCAGGTTCACCCACAGGGTGAATTGCGGGTCGAGGTTGGCATACCCGGCTTGCCCGGCTACCAGGCCAAAACTCAGGTAGAGCAGGGCGCAGGCAAAGCTCTTGCGCGGGTCGTTCCACACGCGCCGGGCGAGCAGGTAGGCCAGCACTACACTCAGGCACGTACTCAGCACTGAGGCGATGCGCACACCGAAGAGGTTTTCACCGAACACCGCCTGGCCGAGGGCGATGAGCCAATAGCCGGCGGCGGGCTTCTCGAAATAACGCACGCCCATGAAGTGCGGCGCTACCCAGTTGCCGCTCATCAGCATTTCCTGGCTGACCTGGGCGTAGCGGGTTTCGTCTGGCGCCCATAAACCGTGAAAGCCCAGGGGCAACAAGATGAACACGGCCACGCCCAGCAATAGCCAGGCCAGAGGGTTTATGCGGGGCATGCGCACATCGCTCCATAACGTTCAAGTACGGGCAATGGCGGTATTAACTTAATAGGGTGAAGCATCGTAAGGGTCACTAAGTAGTTGTAGGAAAACATAACTAACAGGCGCGACTAAACATGCCAGAACGGGGCTGTCGTTTTGCTGAACACGTTGTGGCTTAATATGTAAACAAGTGTAATTAAAGTTGTTTGAGTGCGGCGCTCCACTCTTCGATATTCATTGTGCCCATGGCCTTGAAGGTGCCGTTGGGCAGCACCTTGACGAACAGTGCGCTGCCGTACTCGGCGGCGGCCGCATGGGGGAAGCCCAGGCTGGTCTGGAAGTCGCTCATGCAGGCGCTGTGGGTGATCAGCATCAGGTTGCGTCCCGGCTGTTTGTGGCCGAGGATTTCATCGCCCATGGCGTCGCCGCAGATGGCGAGTGGGCCGGGGGACAGCTCGGTCTTGCCGAACATGAACAGTGACGTCTGGGCGGTTCGCGTGGTGGGGCTGCTGAGCACGTCGGTCAGGGCCATGCCCAATGAGTCAAAGGCTTTGCCCAGTTCGACGGCGCGTTCAGTACCGTTGATGGTCAGGCCATCGGCGGGGCCGAAGCAGGGGTTGGCCGAGCGGTCGCAGCGCTCTTCATGGCGCACCAGCACCACCAGTTCACCCTCGCGCCAGCTGGCGAGCACCCCGGAGGTCAGCAGGCGATTGCCCACGCCCAGATCCAGCGGCGAGCTGGGCCAGAATAAAAAGCCCACGAACAATAAGGCGGCAACGCAGATGCCAAGCAGGTGCAGGCGGTATTTTCTCAGGCGTTTTAACCTAGACCTTTTAGGTTGGCGGTTGGCCAGGATCATGTCTGCCACGCGGTTCACCCTCGGCACTGTTTATTGTGTTTATAAAAAGGTTGCATGACGGGGCAGTTGCCCTTAGTGAGGCAGGAGACTGTCACAGCACTGCTGTCTTTTTGCTGAACACGTGCATGTTAAGAGTGTCACTTGGGTTAACTAAGAAAGTTGTGGGTTACCACGAGTTGGCGGGCACTTTAAAGTACGGTGGATGGGCAGGCGGTGAAATCCATGTGAAAAATTTGCGTGGGCAGGAGCGTCAGCCGTTATTCTCATTGCGGGTCCTTCAGATGAGCGTTCTTATGTTGCAGGTGCAAGGTGTTGTAAAAAACTACGCGACCCCGCAAGGTCCGCTGGCCGTCCTGGCCGGCGTCGACCTGCACCTGGGCGAGCGCAGCAGCCTGGCGCTGATGGGTGAATCGGGCAGCGGCAAAAGCACCTTGCTGCACCTGGTGGCCGGGCTGGATCGAGTGGACGGCGGCAGCATCCGCATCGGCGAGCAGCGCCTCGACCAACTCAACGAGGGGCAACTGGCCCATTGGCGCCGTACGCAAATCGGCTTGGTTTTCCAACAGTTCAACCTGATCGGCAGCTTGCGCGTGGAAGACAACCTGGCGTTCCAAGCGCGGCTGGCGGGGCGTTTTGACCCGCACTGGCAAGCGCAATTGGTGGAGCGCCTGGGGCTGGGCGACTTGCTGCGGCGTTACCCCGAACAACTCTCCGGTGGCCAGCAGCAACGGGTTGCGGTCGGGCGGGCGCTGGCCTCGCGGCCGGGTTTGTTGTTGGCCGACGAGCCCACCGGCAACCTCGACGAAGCCACCAGCGATGAAGTGCTGCAACTGCTGCTGGATCTGCTGCGGGACAGCCCCACCAGCCTGCTGATGGTCACCCACAGCCCGCGCCTGGCTGCACGGCTTGACCGGCAGGTGGTGCTGCATCGTGGGCGTGTCGTGTCGATGGACGCTCGCTGAGATGGCGCTGTTTTACTGGACGCTGCGCGCATTGCTGAGCCACTGGCGGCGTCACCCGGTGCAATTTTTCAGCGTGCTCACCGGCCTGTGGCTGGCCACCGCGCTCCTCACCGGCGTGCAGGCCCTCAACAGCCAGGCGCGGGACAGCTACGCACGCGCCAGCCAACTGATCGGTGGTGAACCCCAAGCCAGCCTGGTTGCGCCGGACGCCGCCAGTTTCCCCCAAGCACTGTTTGCCGAGTTGCGCCGCGCCGGTTGGCCGGTCTCCCCGGTGGTGCAGGGGCGGGTGGTGCTCCTGGGGCGTGAGCAACAGCGCCTGCAATTGATGGGCATCGAGCCGGTGTCGTTGCCCGGCAGCGGCAGCGTGGCAGGGCAACGCTTGAGCCAGGCGCAGATGCTGGCGTTTTTCGAGCCGCCGGGGCGTACCTGGGTCGCTGCGCAAACGTTAGAGGCGCTGGGGTTGCAGGCGGGCGAGCAGCCGCTGACGTCCACCGGGCAGCGCCTGCCACCGTTGCAGGTACAGGCCGATATGGCGCCCGGTCTGCTGCTGACCGATATCAGTTTTGCCCAACCTCTGCTCAACATGCCTGGGCGCCTGTCGCGCTTACTGGTGGACAACACCTTCGCCGCCCGCCATCCCCCGCCACCCGCTGCGTTGCAACTCAAGCAGGGCGAAGACAATAACCTTTCACGCCTGACCGAAAGCTTTCACCTGAACCTGGATGCGGTAGGCTTTTTATCCTTTGTGGTGGGGCTGTTTATTGTGCATGCGGCCATCGGCCTGGCCCTGGAACAGCGCCGTGGCCTGCTGCGAACCTTGCGCGCCTGTGGGGTCAGCGCACGCCTGTTGATCTTGAGTCTGGGCGTCGAATTGGGCGCTTTGGCGGTGCTGAGCGGTGTGCTCGGTATCGCCAGCGGTTACTTGCTGGCCAGCCTGTTACTGCCGGATGTCGCCGCCAGTTTGCGCGGCCTGTACGGCGCCGAAGTCGCCGGCCAATTGAACTTGAGCCCCTGGTGGTGGCTGGCCGGCCTGGGCGTGAGCCTGCTCGGCGCGTTGCTCGCCGGGGCCAGCAGCCTGTGGCGCGCGGCGCGTTTGCCGTTACTGGCGCTGGCCAACGCCCAGGCCTGGCATCAAGCCCATGGGCGCTGGCTGCGGCGCCAGGGCTGGGTGGCGTCCGCCGCCTTGCTGATCGCGTTGCTGGCACTGTGGCTGGGCGATAGCCTGGCCGCCGGGTTTGTGCTGATGGCGGCCTTGCTGTTGGGCGCGGCATTGGCGTTACCGGTGCTGCTCAACGGGTTATTGAAAGCGGTGCTGGGGCGCAGTCGCTCGGTGCTGGGCCAGTGGTTCCTGGCCGATTGCCGCCAACAACTGCCGGCCTTGAGCCTGGCGCTGATGGCGTTGCTGTTGGCCCTGGCGGCGAATATCGGTGCCGGTTCCATGACCTCGGGCTTTCGCCAGACCTTCACCCATTGGCTGGAGCAGCGTCTCACCGCCGAGCTGTACCTCAACCCGCAAAATCCGCAGCAGGCCGAGCAACTCAAAGCATGGTTGAGTCGCCAGCCCCTGGTGCAGGCCGTATTGCCCGCCTGGCAGGTATCGGTGCAACTGCAAGGCTGGCCTGCGGAGGTGTTCGGTGTGGTCGACAACCCCACTTATCGTCAACACTGGCCGCTGCTGGAGGCGGCGGACGCGCCTTGGGATCGCTTGCTGCAAGACGACAGCCTGATGCTCAGCGAACAACTGGCGCGACGCCTGAAGGTGCAACTGGGCGACACGGTTTCCATCCCCACTCCACAGGGCACCTGGGCGCCGAAGATCGTCGGCATCTACGCCGACTACGGCAACCCCAAGGGCCATCTGCTGGTCAATGCCCAGCACCTGTTGGCGCATTGGCCGACGCTCTCACCGGCACGCTTCAACCTGCGGGTGGCGCCCGCCGACGTGCCGCCGCTGATACGTGAAGTGCAGCGTGAGTTCGCCCTGGAAGACAGCCGCATCGTCGACCAACAGCAACTCAAGGGTTGGTCCAGCCAGGTCTTCGAACGCACCTTCGCCGCCACCGCAGCGTTGAACAGCCTGACCCTTGGCGTCGCCGGGGTGGCGTTGTTCATCAGCCTGCTGACCCAGAGCCAAAGCCGTCTCGGCCAGCTCGCGCCGTTGTGGGCGCTGGGCGTGACGCGCCGCCAACTGATGCTGCTCAACCTCGGCCAGACCTGGCTGCTGGCGGTGCTCACGTTGATCCTGGCGTTGCCGCTGGGGCTGTTGCTGGCGTGGTGCCTGGATGCGGTGATCAACGTGCAGGCTTTCGGCTGGCGCCTGCCGCTGCAGGTATTCCCCGGCCAGCTTGCGCAATTGCTGGGGCTGGCGATGCTCGCCACCTTGCTCGCGTCGGCCTGGCCGTTATGGCAGCTGTACCGCAGCCGCCCGGCGGATTTGTTGAGGACGTTCGCCCATGAAGATTAAGGCACTGGCGTGCATCGCCTGGTTACTGCTGAGCGGGTGCGACCAGGCGCCCGCACCCGAGGACAGTTTCGCCGGGCTGGGCAGCGATGCGGCGGACTTTGCCCAGGTAGTGCCCGGCAAAGTCTTCAGTTTTCCCGAGGACCACGGGCCCCACGACGGCTTTCGTATCGAATGGTGGTACGTCACCGCCAACCTCAAGGACGCCCAGGGCAATGTCTTCGGCGTGCAATGGACGCTGTTTCGCAACGCGTTGAAGGCCGGCCCTGTTGAACCTGGATGGCGCGACTCAACCGTGTGGCTCGGCCACGCCGCCGTCACCTCGGCCACCCGCCACTACGCCGCCGAACGCCTGGCCCGGGGTGGCGTCGGCCAGGCTGGGGCTCAGGCAGAGCCGTTCAACGCCTGGATCGACGACTGGAACTTCGCCACCCGCCCCGGCGCCGCCAGCCCCCTGGCCGACATGCAACTCAAGGCCAGCGGCGCGCAATTTGCCTACGACCTGCACCTCACCTCCAGCCGTCCATTGGTACTGCAAGGCGATGGCGGCTACAGCCGCAAATCCGACCAGGGCCAGGCGTCGTACTACTACAGCCAACCGTTTTTCACCGCCAGTGGCAGCGTCAGCCTCGACGGCCACACCTACCAAGTCAGCGGCCCGGCCTGGCTCGACCGCGAATGGAGCAGCCAACCCCTGGCCGCCAGCCAGACCGGCTGGGATTGGTTCTCCCTGCACCTGGACCGCGGCGCGCAACTGATGCTGTTTCGCGTGCGGGAGAAAGACAGCAACGGTTACCTCACCGGCACCTGGATCGACGCCCAGGGCCACACCGAGACCTTGCACAACAGCGACATCCAACTCACGCCGCTGACCACCACGACCATTGACGGGCGCAACATTCCCACACGCTGGTCGCTGAAAATTCCCGGTAAACAGCTGGATATCACCACCGAGGCCGTCAACCCGAAGGCGTGGATGGACCTGGGTATTCCGTACTGGGAAGGGCCGGTGCGGTTTGAGGGTGGGGTGGGGTATTTGGAGATGACGGGGTATTAGGGGCGCTTTCTGTAGGCGTTCATCTTTTGCTGTGTAGGCAACTTCCCAAACGTACTTTTTGACCTCCGCCTGCTTGTGTTCGGGCTGTAGGTGTTTGCTTATATTTCGATGCCATCTTCATGGCATTCGAGATGTAAGGCATGGCGCAGGCATACGTCAACGACCGCACCACGGACTACCTCAGTTTGAAATCCCGGCTGATGAGTGGTGCGTTGAGTCTGCAGCGTTCTGACCATTTCGATGTGTTGAATCGGCACCTGCGCCATGGGCTGGTGACGCCGGGACATTTGGTGCTTATTCCTGACAACTACAGCGTGACTTGCAATGCCGAAGAAGCCTGGTTGATGCGTTATGTCGAAGAGATGCCGCAGGCTGGCACAGGATGCCTCGGCTGGTGCTGCAGTGATCGATGACTATGACCTGCTGCAGCGCTTGTTGGGATTCCAGCCAGAGGGGGCTTAAGCGTGGATTTTTTTGTCGCCTATACCGCTGTGATGATCATCGGGACGTTTGTGGTTTTAGGACTGATACTTTTTGTCGAACGAACAAAACTCGAGGCGTTGGAAGGTTACTTCATTGAAAACGTGCAGGTGCGTAAATATCAGCAACGCTGGGGACGAAACCAGCGGTTCGTCAGGTTTCATCGCATGTGTCTCATGATTGATATCCTCCGCGCGCCAGAACGCTCCGTCAAAGAAGGTTACATGACCGAGGCAGAGTTAGCCGTCATTCCGCCAGCGCTCAAGCGTTGGGCTGTATGGCCCTATCGGCTCGCGATGATTTGGGCGATCAGTTGGGGCTATTGGTGTACCTGGCTTTAGAGGTGCTCTCGCTTCCTGAACCTGCATTTCAGGGCTCACATTTTTTAAAAAATACTGTACATGCATACAGTCTTGTCCTACAGTCCATCCCAGGTGACCGGATGTCACCGGTTACCTGAGCTTCAATTTTTTAACTATGGATGGATAAAAAATGAAATCGAAAAAAGCCTTCATTCTGGGCGCGGCCATGGCGGCCTCTTGCTTCGTTTCGGCCTTTGCCCTGGCCGAGCAAAACCCGGCAAAACTCAGCGCGCAGGCGGTCAAGCAGGCCGTGGACAAAGCATTGAAACCTGGCGGCACGCTGGAAAAGGCCAGCGTCTCGGGCGAGCTCAAGCAAAAGCTCAATGATGCCAAGGCCGGGCAGTCCAACGTCGTCAAAAAAAGCAAGGCGGCCGTCGGTAATGTGGCGATTGACTCCCCGGTTGGCCAGCTGGAAAAACCTGACTCGGCGCACATGAAACAGGCCGCGGTTGCAGCCTTCACGCCGTTGTTTCCCACCCTGGATATCAATACGCTTTACACCCTCACCGGTGTGGAGACCGGCGCGCAAATCGCTTACCACTTCAACCTGCCGAAAAACGCGCGAATCCAGGTACAGCTGCTGAACCAGAGTGCCGGCACGGATATGTCGTTGACGCTGTTCCATGACGACGGCCAAGGCAACCTGACGCCGCTGGGCACCTCGGATAACCCCGGCAGTGCCGATGAATACCTCAACGGCGTGTTGCCGGCCGGTGACTACTACTGGTTCATGGTGGCCAATGCCGCGAGCAACTCGCAGTTCAGTTTTGGTGTGGCGGTGGACAGCAATGTGGATGCCTACGAGCCTAACGACACCGAGCAAGCCGCGTTCGCGCTGCCGGATGCCTTGAACCAGGTGACCGGTAACCTCGACAGCGTCAATGACGTGGATTACTTCTCCTTCGTCTCGTTGCGTGGCCAAGGTGTGGGCATGTTCCTGGGCGATGACGGTGCGGGCACGCGTAACCAGTGGATCTTCGAACGGTTCGATGGCACCCAGTGGGTGGAAGTCCCGCAGGGCTCCACCTCCACCTATCCCAACCTGACGCCAGGCTACACGGTCAAGGTGCGTGTACGGGCTAACCCGGCGGTGGCATTGAACCCTCAGGCTCAATACAAGCTGACCCTCGGCTCGGCGCCACGCCTGAACCAGCACAATGTGAACGGCGATAACGTGGTGCGCATCCCCAGCTCGATCTTCCAACTGGCCACCCAGGCGGCCCGCAATCTGAGCTGGAGCACCCAGTGGTCAGACAGCACCGGCGAACCCCTGCGCGGCGTCACCCCTGTGCTGCGGGTCGACAAGCATTTTGGCGGCACTTACAACTGGGTCGACTATGAGGCCAAGACCGGCATCACCGGCGCAGCCTCGGGGAATGTCGCGCTGGGCACCTGCTCTGGCGACTACAAAGTGCGCTACCCGGACAGCGCCTCGGGCCAGACCTACAACTGGGAAACCTGGTTCAACGAGGGCGGCTGGCGCATCGAACTCAGGGAGTTCCCAGGTGTGGGCGTGGGTGGCAATAACGTCCAATACGTCAGCCTCGGCCACATCTGCAGCCAGACCATCGTGCGATGATTGATCTATGTGTGTGAAGCGGGGGGCAGTCCAGTTGGACTGCCCCTTTTTTTTTCCGTGGGTTCCCAATGCAAAGTGCCAAACAGATAGTCCATCAACGGCAGCACGATATTGAAATTACGCCCCTGCATCAGCTCACGACGGTGGTGCAAGGCATGCAGGCGGTGCATCTGGCGAATCCACGGCAGGCGTGCCACCGGATGTTCGGCAGGCAGGTGTTCGCAGGCATGGAAGACTTCGTAGAGCAGGTAACCGAGGATCATGCAGCCTGCAAACAACCCGGCAACGTTGGCGCTCAGTTGGCTGAGCAGCCACCAGGCGGGGAGGGTGATGGCCAGGCTGTGCAGCACGATCAGCCAGGCCGGAAACAGGATAACGCGCCAGTCCCGGGGGCTGTCGTAGGTCATGTGATCAGGGGTGAAGAAACTATGGTGATCGCCAGTGTGGCGTGCGTAGAACAGCCGGGCGAATGCATGTTTGTGATGGCCCAGGTGGCGGTGCACGAGGTAGATGCACAGGTTGAAGAACAGTAGGGTCAGGGGCACGGTCAGCCACTGCAGGGCGGTGATATCGGCGGTGGACGACCAGGCCAGCGTGATGCAGGCGATGCCGTAGACAAGCACGAATGCGGCGTGCAGCCAGGGGTTGTAACGCGGGTTGACGCTTGCGCGGTAACGGGCGCGAAAGGTCTCGGTGGGATGGGGCATGGCTGGCTGCTCGCTGTGTTTTTATTTGAGGCTGAGCTTAGTTGCCATGGGCGGATGTGCGAGTTTTTACTGGCAACTCTTGCCCCCTGTAGGAGCGAGCTTGCTCGCGAAAAATATCAACGATAACGCGGGCTTCCTGAATAAACGCGGCGCCTGTGAGTTTTTCGCGAGCAAGCTCGCTCCTACAACAGGGCACGTCCGCGCCCGCATTTTTGCCCGAGACCGACCAGTGGAGGCTTGCACAGGTCCGATTTACTTGTTAGCTTTTGGCAAAATGTTAACGATAACATTTGCTCTAAAAATAAAAACAAAACAGAGACCCACGCCATGAAAATGCTCCCCAAAACCCTGTGTTTACTGGCTGCCAGCATCACCCTGGGCAGCGCGAGCCCCGCGTTCGCCGACGCTGCCAAGCCCATCCGCATCGGCGCCTCGTTCCAGGAAATCAACAACCCTTATTTCGTCACCATGAAAAACGCACTGGAAGAGGCCGGCGCGACCATCGGTGCCAAGCTGATCATCACCGACGCCCGCCACGACGTATCCAAGCAGGTCAGTGACGTTGAAGACATGCTGCAAAAAGGCATCGATATTCTGCTAATCAACCCCACTGATTCGGTCGGCGTGCAATCGGCCGTCAAGTCGGCCCATGCTGCCGGCGTCGTAGTGGTGGCGGTGGATGCCCAGGCAGATGGCCCGTTGGATTCGTTCGTCGGCTCGAAGAACTTCGACGCCGGTTTCCAGGCCTGTGAGTACCTGGCTAAAACCATCGGTGACAAAGGCAATATCGCCATCCTCGACGGCATCGCCGTGGTGCCGATCCTCGAACGTGTGCGCGGCTGCAAAGAGGCGGTGGCCAAGCACCCGGATATCAAGATTGTCAGCATCCAGAACGGCAAACAGGAGCGTGACCAGGCCCTGACCGTCACCGAAAACATGTTGCAGGCCCAGCCCACCCTCAAGGGCATTTTCAGCGTGAATGACAATGGCTCCCTCGGCGCACTCTCGGCCATCGAAGCCAGCGGCATGGACGTGAAACTGGTCAGCGTCGACGGCGCGCCGGAAGCGATCAAGGCGATCCAGAAACCCGGCAGCCATTTCATCGCCACCTCGGCCCAATACCCCCGCGATCAGATCCGCCTGGCCTTAGGTATTGCCCTGGCCAAGAAGTGGGGCGCCCAGGTACCGGCCAGCGTGCCGGTGGACATCACCTTGATCGACCAGGCCAAGGCCAAGGACTTCAGCTGGTAAATCCCCCAGGCCCCACGCAATGCGTGGGGCCCAGGTCTTCCTTCTGAGTGCGAGGTCGGCGGTATGAGCAGTCTTCTGAAGCTGGAAAACATCTGTAAGCGTTACCCGGGGGTACAGGCCCTCAAGGCCATCAACCTGCAAGTGGAGCGCGGAGAAATCCACGCGTTGCTCGGGGAAAATGGCGCGGGCAAATCCACCCTGATGAAGATTCTGGGCGGTGTCGAGCATCAGGACGAAGGGCAGATCCTTATCGACGGGCAGGCCCGGAAATTTGCGACCTATCGGGATGCGATTGCCGCCGGGATTGGCATCGTGTTCCAGGAGTTCAGCCTGATTCCCTACCTCACGGCGGTAGAAAATATCTTCCTCGGCCATGAGCTGAGCAACCGCTTCGGCCTGCTGCGCAAGCGCGAAATGGCCGAGGCCGCGCAGGCGTTGTTCGAGCGCCTCGGGGTCAGCATCGACCTGCACTGCGCGGTCAAGCACCTGAGCGTGGCCGAGCAGCAGTTTGTCGAAATCGCCAAGGCCCTGGCCCTGGACGCACGCCTGCTGGTGCTCGATGAGCCGACCGCGACGCTGACCCCCAGTGAGGCCGAGTTGCTGTTTGAGATCATGCGCGAGCTCAAGCGCCAGGGCGTGGCCGTGATTTTTATCTCGCACCATCTGGAAGAGATTTTCCAGGTCTGCGACCGCATCAGTGTGCTGCGCGACGGCGGCAATGCAGGCGTCACCGAGGTGGCCGACAGCGATATCGATCACCTGGTCGAGATGATGGTTGGCCGCCGCCTGGAATGCAGTTTTCCACCTAAGCCCAGCAGCGAGCGCGGCCCGTTGTTGCTGGAGGTCAAGGACATCCAGCTGGTGCGCAATGGCCCCCGCAACCGTTTCAATTTGCACAAAGGCGAGATTCTCGGCTTCGCCGGCCTGGTGGGTTCGGGCCGCACCGAGCTGGCCTTGGGCATGATGGGCGCGCTGCCCACGGTGAGCAAGGATGTATGGCTGCGCGGGGAAAAAGTCAGCCTCGACGACCCGGCCCAAGCCCTGGCCCACGGCATTGGCCTGCTGCCGGAAAGCCGTAAGAGCGAAGGGCTGATCACCGCCTTCAGCATTCGCGAAAATATCTCGCTGAACAATTTGCCCAAATATCAGAACGCCTCGGGCCTGATCGACAAGGCCAAGGAATGCGCCAGCGTCGACGCGCTGATGCGCCAGCTGTCGATCAAGGCGCCCAGCGGCGAAAGCCTTGTGGTGAACCTCAGCGGCGGCAACCAGCAAAAAGTCGTGATCGCCCGCTGGATCAACCACCACTGCGACGTGCTGGTGTTCGACGAACCCACGCGCGGCATCGACGTCGGTGCCAAGGCGCAGATCTACGCGTTGATGCGCAGCCTCACCGAACAGGGCTACGCGATCATCATGATTTCCTCCGAGCTGCCCGAAGTCATCGGCATGTGCGACCGCGTCGCCGTGTTCCACAAGGGCGCCATCGTCAAGGTACTGGAAGCGTCCGCCGTCAATCCTCAAGAGGTCATGCGCCATGCAACAGGGGGCTCAAGTGAATACGTCCATTAACACCGCTGGCACCGGCCGGTTGCGCCTGAACCTGGCGCGGCTGCTGCGCTCGCCCGCGTTTTATCCCTTTGTCGGGCTGGTGGTGGTGACCCTGGTGATGATCCTCGCCAGCGACACCTTCCTTACCGCCAGCAACCTCTCCAACATCGCCCGCCAGGTGTCGATCAACGCAATCATCGCGGTGGGCATGACCTGCGTGATTCTCACCGGTGGCATCGACTTGTCGGTGGGGCCAGTGATGGCGTTGTCCGGCACCTTGACTGCCGGGCTGATGGTCGCCGGGTTGCCGCCGGGCCTGGCGATTGGCGTCGGGCTGCTGGTGGGCGTGGCCTTCGGCATCGGTAACGGGCTGTTTGTGGCGTACCTGCACATGCCGCCGATCATCGTCACCCTGGCGACCATGGGCATCGCCCGTGGGTTCGGGCTGATGTACACCGACGGCTACCCGATTTCCGGGTTGCCGGAGTGGTTCGCTTTTTTCGGTCGCGCCAGTGTGTTTGGCCTGCAGGTGCCGATCCTGATCATGCTGATCACTTACCTGGCGGCCTATGTGCTGCTGCAGCACACGCGTATCGGTCGCTACATCTACGCCATCGGCGGCAATGAAGAAGCGGTGCGCTTGTCCGGGGTGCGTGCGGCGCGCTTCAAGCTGCTGGTGTACGGCATCAGCGGCTTCACCGCCGCGATTGCCGGGCTGGTGCTTACCTCGCGCCTGATGAGCGGCCAGCCGAATGCCGGCGTGTCGTTCGAGCTGGATGCGATTGCCGCCGTGGTACTGGGCGGCGCGTCGATTGCCGGCGGGCGCGGGGTGATCATCGGCACCTTGCTCGGCGCCATGCTGCTGGGCGTGTTGAACAACGGTTTGAACATGCTTGGCGTGTCGCCCTACGTGCAGAGCGTGATCAAGGGCGGGATCATTTTGCTGGCGATTTTTATCAGCCGTCAGCGCCATCGTTAATACCTCACCACACAGGACCGAACACCATGGACAAGCACACTCACATGCAAGCCGTCGTCTGCCACGGCCCGAAAGACTACCGCCTGGAGCGCATCGGCAAACCCCAGGCGCGTGCCAATGAACTGGTGATCCGCATCGCCGCCTGCGGCATCTGCGCCAGTGACTGCAAGTGCCACTCGGGCGCGGCGATGTTCTGGGGCGGCGACAACCCCTGGGTCAAGGCACCGGTAGTACCGGGCCATGAATTTTTCGGCTACGTGGTCGAAGCCGGCGAGGGCGCCGAGGAGCACTTTGAGGTCAAGGTGGGTGACAAGGTCATCGCCGAACAGATCGTGCCGTGTGGCAAGTGCCGCTTCTGCAAGTCGGGTAAATACTGGATGTGCGAAGTGCACAACATCTTCGGCTTCCAGCGCGAAGTGGCCGAAGGCGGCATGGCCCAGTACATGCGCATTCCCAAGACCGCTATCGTGCACAAGATTCCCGAGTCGGTGTCCCTGGAAGACTCGGCGCTGGTGGAGCCAATGGCCTGTTCGATCCACACCGTCAACCGTGGCGATATCCAGCTCGACGACGTAGTGGTGATTGCCGGCGCGGGCACCCTGGGCCTGTGCATGGTCCAGGTCGCCGCGCTGAAGACCCCGAAAAAACTGGTGGTGATCGACATGGTCGACGAGCGCCTGGAGCTGGCGAAAAAATTCGGCGCCGACGTGGTGATCAACCCCGCCCGTGACAACGCCCGCGAGATCATCAACGGCCTTACGGAGAATTACGGCTGCGACGTCTATATCGAAACCACCGGCGTACCGGCCGGCGTCACCCAGGGCCTGGACCTGATCCGCAAGCTCGGGCGCTTTGTCGAGTTCAGCGTGTTTGGTGCCGAGACCAGCGTGGACTGGTCGATCATTGGCGACCGCAAGGAACTCGACGTGCGCGGCGCGCACCTGGGCCCGTATTGCTACCCGATCGCCATCGACCTGTTTGAGCGCGGCCTGGTCACTTCCCAAGGCATCGTCACCCATGATTTCCCGCTGGACGACTGGGCCGAGGCGTTTGAACTGGCCAATTCGACCAAGTCGATCAAGGTGCTGTTGAAGCCGGTGCTCTGAGATGGACTACGTCATCGGTGTAGACATTGGCACCCAAAGCACCAAGGCGCTGCTGGTGGATGCCCAGGGCACAATCATCGCCCAGCACAGCCACGGCTACCGGGTGGACACCCCGAAAGTGCGCTGGGCCGAGCAGTGGCCGCAGGTGTGGCTGGATGCCGTCGAGATCTGCGTGGCCCAGTGCATGGCCAAGGCTGGCGTGCCGGCGCCGCAGGTCAAGGCGCTGTGCATCAGCAGTTTGTACGGTGGTTCAGGCATTGCCGTGGATGCACAGATGACGCCGCTGCACCCGTGCCTGATCTGGATGGACCGCCGCGCCGGCGAGCAGGTGGCCTGGGTACGCGAACATGTGGACCTGGAGCGCTTGTTCGCCATCACCGGCAACTCGGTGGACAGCTACTACGGCTTCACCAAAATGCTCTGGCTCAAGCAGCACCAGCCCCAGGTGTGGGCCAATACCCGTTACCTGCTGCCGCCCAACAGCTACATCAACTGGTGCCTGACCGGCGAGTTGGCGGTGGACCACAGCAGCGCCGGGAATATCGGTGGTGTCTACGACGTGGCGGCGCGCAACTGGTCAGGCGAGATGCTGGAGGCGCTAGGTATCGCGCAGTCGATGATGCCCGAGCGGTTGCTGTATTCCGGCGAAGTGGTGGGTGGTTTACGCGCAGACTGGGCCGCACGCCTGGGCCTGCAGGCGGGCACGCCGATCCTCGCTGGGGGCGTGGACGCGGCCATGGCGACCCTGGCGGCGGGTGTCACCCAGCCGGGCAATCATGTGGCGATGATCGGCACCAGCATGTGCTGGGGCTACCTGAACCAGCGGGTGGATGCACGCCACGGTTTGGTGAGCATGCCCCATGTCTACAACGGCCACCGCGACCTGTACATCTTCGGCGGTGCGATCACCGCCGGAGCCTCGGTCAGCTGGTTTCGCGAGCAGTTCTGCCAGGCCGAAGAACAGCAGGCCCAGGCCACGGGGCAAGACAGCCTGGCGCTGCTGGAGCAGAGCGCGATGAAGATTCCGGCCGGCAGCGAAGGCGTGGTGTTTTTGCCTTACCTGATGGGCGAACGCAGCCCGGTGTGGGATGACCGCGCCAGCGGCAGTTTTGTCGGGCTCAACCTGTACCACAGCCGCTTTCACCTGTACCGCGCGGTGCTGGAGGGCGTGAGTTTTGCCCTGCGCCACAATATCGAAGCGGGCACCCAGGGCGCGCATTCCCTGGACCCACGCCTGATTGTGGTGGGCGGGGCGAGCCATTCGGACCTGTGGATGCAGATCATCGCCGATGTCACACGCTACCCGGTGTACACCATCGTGCAGGAGGTAGAAGCGGCCCTGGGCGCGGCGTTGCTGGCGGCGCATACGGTGGGGCTGGTGAGTGATGAGGCAATGGACACCGGCTGGGTGCAGTTGCAATTGCGGGCGCAGCCCAAGCGGGAGAATGTCATGACCTATGACCGGGCGTTTGCCGAGTACCTGAAGCTGTACCCGGCCCTGAAACCGGTTATGCACAACCTGCAAACCACCTGATTCAACACGATCCAAAACTGTGGGAGCTGGCTTGCCTGCGATAGCGGAGTTTCAGTCTCCTTATTGGGTGCTGATACACCGCTATCGCAGGCAAGCCAGCTCCCACAGTGGATCTTCATTGGTTTTGAGATCTTTATTTATGATCACCACCTTCGACTTCTCTCACCAGCGCATCCTCGTCACCGGTGCCAGCAGCGGCATCGGTCGCGAAATCGCCCGGCAACTGATCGCCAGCGGCGCTGAAGTCTTCGCCCTTGGTCGCGACGCCCAGGCGTTGGCGGCATTGGGGTGCCACACCCTGTGCGTGGACATCGCTGACAGCATCACCCTCGACAAAACCCTGCAAGATTTGCCGCCCCTGCACGGCCTGGTCAATTGCGCCGGGATTTCACGCCTGGAACCCGCCGCTGCCATCAGCGCCAACGCCTTCGACCAGGTGATGAACGTCAACGCCCGCGCCGCTGCACAAGTGGCCAGCCGAGTCGCGGCGAAGATGATCGAGGCGGACATTGCCGGTAGCATCGTCAACGTCTCCAGCCAGGCGTCATTGGTGGCGCTGGACGATCACCTGAGCTACTGCGCCTCCAAGGCTGCACTGGATGCGATTACTCGCGTGCAATGCGCCGAGTGGGGCCGTTTTGGCATACGCGTCAACAGCGTCAACCCCACCGTGACCTTGACGCCAATGGCGGCCATGGCCTGGTCCGACCCGGCCAAGCGCGACCCGGCACTGGCTGCGATTCCGTTGGGGCGTTTTGCGCAACCGGCGGAAGTGGCGCTGCCGGTGCTGTTCCTGCTCAGTGACGCGGCGAGCATGATCAGTGGCGTCAGCCTGCCGGTGGACGGTGGCTACACCAGCCGCTAGCCGTTCTCCAACTGGCCCGCGATGACCACTTTGTCCCGTGGCTTGAAGGGATCTTGCAGGCGGTCGAGCAGCAGGCGTACTGCGCTGCTGCCGGCCAGGGACGCGTCGTGGGCCACGCAGGCGATGGGCACGCCAAAGATATCGGCGAAGGGCAGGCGGTCGATGCCGCAGATGGTCAGGCTGTCATGGGCGATGTTGTGCATGCGCAAGGCGCGCAGGGCACCCAGGGTAATCAACTGGTTGAAACCCATGATCGCGTCCGGCGCCGAGTGTGCGGCCAGGTAATCGAGGGTATGCAGGTAAGCCGGCATCAGCGTGTAGTCGCCCGCCTGCACCTCGACCTGAATGTCGGGGTGTTCGGCCAGCACTTCCCGCAGGCCTTTGAGGCGCTCCACGCTGATGCGCGAGTGCTCGGGGCCGGTCAGCACCAGCAGGCGCTTGAGGTTGGGCGTTTGGCGTAACAGGTAGTGCGCGGCTTGCAGGCCGCTGTGGTAGTTGTCGAGCACCACGCGGCTGAACGGGCTGTCGTGGATCGTACGATCGAGCAGCACCACCGGGGTTTTGCCGTTGCTCAGGCGCTCCAGATAGTCGGGTTGATAGCTCGGTTCATCGGAGACCGGCGACAGGATGATACCGGCCACGCGGTAGCCCAGCAGGGTATCCACCGCCTTGCTTTCGAGTTCCTCCAGCTCATCGGTGTCCACCAGCATGATGGTGTAGCCGTGCTTTTTGGCCTCGCGGGAAATCGCCTTGATCATCTCGCTGTAGAACGGGTTGTCCACCGAAGCGGTGATGACCCCGATGATCAGGCTTTCACTGCGCTTGAGCCCACGGGCGAAGGCGTTGGGCACGTAGTCCAGCTCGCGGGCCACTTCCAGAATGCGCGCCAGGGTGGCGGGTTTGACCAGGTCGGGTTTGCTCAAGGCCCGGGACACCGTAATGGTGGTCATGCCGACCCGTTTGGCAATGTCGCTGATGGTGACGGACTTTTTCTTGTTCATCGGTAAGGCTGCGAGGGGAAACACCAGCAGGCTAGCATGTGCGCAGGCGTAGAGTGATTCAAATCAGCGGGTCCCAGCGTTGCGACCAGTCGCCTTCGGCCTTCACCACTGTGCGTAGCAGCTCCAAAGCCTGTTGCAACACCGCTGAATCCCGCGCCCGCGAATACACCAGGTAGGTCGGGAAGCTGAATTCCGGCGCCTTGGGCACGCGCTGCATCACGCCGCTGTCCAGGTAGCTCTGCACCACCCGTGTGCGGAAGTAGCCAGCACCGCCATTCTCCAATATGTACTGCAACGCCAGCGGCCCCAGGTTGAAATTCACCGCAGCACGCGCACGGTCGGGCAGGGCGGCGTCGTGCTGCTGGCGAAAACCCTGGCCCCAGTCGATATACACGTAAGGCTCGGGTTTGCTCGCGAGTTGCACCAGAATCAGTTTTTCTTCCAGCACCTGTTCCACCTGCAAGCCCGGCCAGTATTGCGGCTGGAACACCAAGGCGGCGTCGAGCACACCCAGCTCCAGTTGGCGTAGCAGGTACTCGCCTTCACGCACTTCGGTGCGCAGCGCGTGGCCTGGTATGTGCTCGCGCAGCGCCTTGGCCCAGCCGAGCATCAACGGGTTGCACAGGCTGACTTCACCGCCGATATGCAGCACGTTGCGATAGCCATCTGGCAATGGCAGGTCACGGCGCGCCGCTTCCCAGGTTTGCAGCAACTGGTTGGCGTACACCACGAAGGCCTCGCCGTCGGCGGTCAGCCGCGCACCGGCACGGTTGCGCACGAACAGCGTGCTACCCAACTGGCTTTCCAGGTTCTTCACCCGGGCGGTGATGGCGGTCTGGGTGACGTGCAGTTTCTCGGCCGCTGCGGCCAGGCTGCCGCAGCGGGTGATTTCGAGGAAGGTGCGTGCCAGTTCGATGTCCATAAGCGTCCCGGGTGATGAATGGGGGACAGTGTAAAGGAATGCGGTCAAACCTGTGGGAGCTGGCTTGCCTGCGATGGCGGCCTTTCAGCCGACGCTTCTCTACCTGACACCCCGCTATCAAACTGTGGGAGCGGGCTTGCTCGCGAAGGCGGCCTGGCGGTCAACACGGTTGGATTGTGTGCATATCCATTGCTGCGGTAACGGCCACTTAGGGTTCCGCTCTGACAGCGGGTCACTTTTGGAAAAGAGCCCCAAAAGTAACCAAAAGGGCTCTTGCCCCACCACTCGGCACCTCGCTTAGGCTCGGTGTGCCCGTAATCCGCCAGTGATTTGGGGGGGGCGCCGCCACGCGCCATCCATGGCGCGGGGCGGCTAAACCGGCATCCCTGCCGGTTTACCCCCCAAATCCCTGTCGAATTCCGGCCTGCGTGGTTTAACGGGGCGCCTGAGATCAAGATCAAAAGCAGATCAAGAGCTAGAGCGGCTCGCTTCGCATCGTGGTTACCGTTGGCTGCTATAACCTACAAAATTGTGTAGAAGCTGCGACGGCGGTGTGTCAGAGGCCAATGTGCTGACTGAACCTGTGCTATCGCAGGCAAGCCAGCTCCCACAGTAGAGTCGTATGTCAGGTCGGGCTTCTCGGTGTGTGCAAGTGTTCTGTGGGGAATGCTTTGGCATACGCGTGACACACCCTCAACACCTGCTCATCGGCAAACCGCGCACCCACCACATGCAAGCCCACCGGTAGGCCATTCGCTGCCAACCCGCACGGCACTGACGCCGCTGGTTGTTGGGTGAGGTTGAAGGGGTAGGTGAACGGCGTCCATTGCATCCACTCAGTCATCCCTGAGCCCGGCGGTACGTTGTGCCCGGCTTCGAATGCGGTGATCGGCATCATCGGCGACACCAGCACATCGTAATGCTCATGGAACGCGGCCATCCGTGCAACCAGCGCCGCTCGGGCTTCCAGGGCTGCGTTGAAATCATCCAGGCTCAAGCGTTCGCCTCGCTGTGCAATGCGCAGCAACCCGGGGTCGAGCAGTTGCTTTTGCGCCTCGCTCATTGTGCCGGTCAGGCGTGCTGCGCCGGCAGCCCATAGGGTGCTGAACACCTCCAGTGGGTCGCTGAAGCCAGGGTCGATTTGTTCGACCTGGGCGCCCAGTTGCACCAGGCCCTGCACAGCCTGATCCACCACCTGGGCGACCTGCGGGTCGACCTTCGCATAGCCGAACGTTGGGCTGTAGGCGACACGCAATCCCTTCAGGTCCGCTCCTGGAACGAGCCAGGGCGTGGTTCGCGGCGCGCCGATCAGGCCGTCCCGCGCATCCGGCTGCGCCACGGTTTGCAGCATCAGCACGCTGTCTTCCACGGTGCGTGTCATCGGCCCCGGGTGCGACAGGATGGTCATGGAGCTGGCCGGCCATTGCGGCACGTAGCCGAAGGTTGGCTTGATCCCGAAGGTGCCGGTAAACGCACAGGGAATGCGGATCGAGCCGCCGGCGTCGCTGCCCTGGTGCAGCACGCCGAGGTTCAATGCCGCTGCCGCACCGGCGCCTCCGGAGGAACCGCCGGCGGTGGTGCGCGTATCCCACGGGTTGCGGGTGATGCCGTACAGCGGGTTGTCGGTCACGCCTTTCCAGCCGAATTCTGGGGTGGTGGTCTTGCCCAGCAGCACCGCGCCGGCCTTGCGCATGAAGGCCGGGAAGGGCGCGTCCACGTCCCATGGGCCGTCGGCGGATGAGGTGCGTGAGCCTTTGCGCGTGGGCATGCCGACCGTCAGCGTCAGGTCTTTGATCGACGCCGGCACGCCATCCAGCGCGCCGCAGGGTTCGCCCTTGAGCCAGCGTTGCTCCGACGCTCGCGCAGCCTCCAGCGCGCCTTGCGGGTCGACATGGCAGTAGGCATTCACCACCGGGTTATAGCGCTCGATGCGCAGCAAAGCATCTTCAGTAACCTCCACGGGGGACAAGCTTTTGTCGCGAAAATGCTGCAACAGCTGCACCGCTGTCAGTTGGCCAATCTCACTCATGCCAGATCCCCCTGGGCCGCGTTCACCATGGCGCGCAACAACACCGCGCAGCCTGCGGCCAGATCATCCGGCGCGGCGTTTTCGATTTCGTTATGGCTGATGCCGCCTTCGCACGGCACAAAGATCATCCCGGCCGGGCCCAGTTCGGCGACGAAGATCGCGTCATGCCCGGCGCCGCTGACGATGTCCATATGGCTCAAGCCCAATGCCTTGGCACCTTCACGCACGGCGTTGACGCAGGTCGGGTGGAAGTCCAGCGGCGGGAAGTCGGCAGTGGGCGTCAGTTCAAACGTCAAGCCGTGGCGGGCGGCCGAGTCTTCGATCACTGCGCGCACTTCATCGACCATGGCTTGCAGCTTGTCGGCGTGCAGGTGGCGCAGGTCAATGGTCATGTGCACTTGGCCGGGGATCACGTTACGCGAGCCAGGGTGCAGGTTCAGGCAGCCAACGGTGCCGCAGGCGTGAGGCTGATGCTGATGGGCGATTCGGTTGACCGCACTGACCACCTCGGCAGCGCCCACCAGGGCGTCCTTGCGCAGGTGCATGGGCGTAGGGCCCGCATGTGCCTCTACGCCAGTGAGGGTCAGGTCGAACCACTTCTGGCCCAGGCAGCCCATCACCACGCCCAGGGTAATCGCCTGGTCTTCCAGCACCGGGCCTTGCTCGATATGCGCTTCGAAATACGCCCCCACTGGGTGGCCCAGTACCGCACGGGCACCGGCATAGCCGATGCGCTGCAATTCAGCGCCCACCGACAGGCCCTGGTCGTCGCACTTGTCGAGGGTGTCCTGCAAGTCGAACTTCCCGGCAAATACCCCGGAGCCCATCATGCACGGCGGGAAGCGTGAGCCTTCTTCGTTGGTCCACACCACCACTTCGATCGGTGCCTGGGTTTCGATCTGCAAGTCATTGAGCGTGCGGATCACTTCCAGCCCGGCCATGACCCCGTAGCAACCGTCGAACTTGCCGCCTGTGGGCTGGGTGTCGATATGGCTGCCGGTCATCACCGGGGGCAGGGCGGGGTTGCGGCCAGGGCGGCGGGCAAAAATATTGCCGATGGCATCCACGCTGACGCTGCACCCGGCGGCTTCGCACCACTGCACGAACAGGTCGCGCGCCTGGCGGTCCAGGTCGGTGAGGGCCAGGCGGCACACGCCGCCCTTGGCCGTGGCGCCGAGCTGGGCCAGGTCCATCAGCGACTGCCACAAGCGGTCGCGGTTGATCAGTGGAGCATTGCTCTGGAGCGGTTGCGCAAGACTGTTCATCAGGAATCTCCACTCAGGCACTCAAGGCCAGGTAACGGTTTTTGATGGTCGGGTCGGCGCGGAAGTCAGCGGCGCTGCCTTCGTACACCACGCGGCCCTGTTCGAGCACGTAATGGCGGTCGGCGAGCTTGTCGCAGACCATCAGGTTCTGTTCCACCAGCAATACCGGCAGGCCCTCGTCCTTGACCTTGCGCAGGATCTTCACCAGCTCGTCGACGATCACCGGGGCCAGGCCTTCAGTGGGCTCGTCGAGGATCAGCAGCTTGGGGTCGTTAAGCAGGGCACGGGCGATGGCGAGCATCTGCTGTTCGCCGCCGGACAACGCATGGCCGGCGTTTTTGCGCCGCTCCTTGAGGCGCGGGAACATGGCGTACACGTCCTCCAGTTGCCAGCGACTGTGCTTGCGGGCGGCGATGCGCAGGTTTTCCTCCACCGTCAACAGGCGGAAAATCCCACGGTTTTCCGGCACCAGCGCCAAGCCCTGGCGCGCAATTTCAAAGATCTTTTGCCCCACCAGCGCCTGGCCGTTGAAATGAATCTGGCCCTGGCGCGGGCAGATGATGCCGAGGATGCTGCGCAGGGTGGTGGTCTTGCCGGCACCGTTACGGCCCAGCAGGGTCACCAGTTCGCCGGGGTTGACGCTCAGCGACACACCCTCCAGCACATGGCTTTTGTCGTAGTAGGAATGGATATTCTCGACGATCAGCATCAGGCAGCCTCCCCAAGATAGGCAGTGCGCACACGTTCATCGGCGCGCACGAATTCCGGCGTGCCTTCCACCAGGATCTGCCCGTGGCTCATCACCGTGATGCGTTGGCTGATGGACATGACGATGCTCATGTTGTGTTCGATCAACAGCACCGTATGGTCGCGGCCAAGGTCGCTGATCAGCTGGGTCATGATCGGGATATCGTCGATGCCCATGCCCGAGGTGGGCTCGTCGAGCATCAACAGTTTGGGTTTGGAGCAGATCGACATGCCTACCTCCAGCACCCGTTGCTGGCCGTGGGACAACTCACCGGCCAGGGTGTCGGCGCGGGCGGTGAGTTGCAGGCGCTCCAGCACTTGGTCGGCCATCTCCAGATGCTCGCGCTTGCTGTCGACCCGGCGCCAGAAATTCAAGGCGCGCACGCCGTCGCGGCCTTGGGCGGCCAGGCGCAGGTTCTCGCGCACGCTGAGGTTCTGGAACAGGCTGGTGAGCTGGAACGAACGCGCCATGCCCAGGCCGACGCGGCCGTGGGCGGGCTTGCGCATCAGGTTCTTGCCGTCGAAATGAATCGCGCCGGCGGTGGCCTGGCGCTCACCCGTGAGGCAATGGAACAGGCTGGTCTTGCCGGCACCGTTGGGGCCGATGATGGTGTGGATGGTGCCGGCTTCGACCTTGAGGTTGACGCCATTGACCGCATGGAACGCGCCGTAGGCCAGCTCAAGGTTTGTGGTTTCCAGCAAGATACTCATAGCCCGTCCTCCTTGGCGACGACCACGGTTTTGCGCGTGCCGCGCAGCTTTTCGAACAGCGACGCGAGGCCGCCCCACAACCCGCCGCGCATGAAGATCACCACCAGGATCAGGATCACCCCCAGCAGCATCAGCCAACGCGGCCACAGGTCGGAGAGAAAGTCCCCCAGCAGCACAATGGAGCCGGCGCCCAGCAGTGAGCCGAACAGCGAGCCGGTGCCGCCGACGATGGTCATGATCAGGATGTTCTCGGACATCGCCAGGTCGATATTGGACAACGGCACAAAGTGCAGCAGCATGGCGTACAGCGCCCCGGCAATCCCGGTGACCGCGCCGGACAGCACGAACACCAGGATCTTGAAGTGACGCGTGTCGTAGCCGATGGCCGAGGCGCGGGTTTCATTCTCGCGGATCGCCATCAGCGTGCTGCCAAACGGTGAGGCGATCACCCGGCGTGCGCCGATGAAGATCAGCAGGAACAGCACCGCGACAAAACCGTAGAACGCGCGGGCATCGGCCAGGGACAGCAGCACGGTGTCACCCACACGGATTTCCGGGCGCGGCACGCTGAGCAGGCCGTTGTCGCCGCCGGTCCAGTCGCTCAGGGTGTAGGCGACGAAGTAGGCCATCTGGCTGAACGCCAACGTGAGCATCACGAAGTAAATGCCCGTGCGCCGAATCGCGAGGGCGCCCACCAGCAAGGCCAGCACGCCACCGGCCAGCGCCGCGCCCAGCAACGCCATGAACAGGCCCAGTTGCAGGTGGATCATCAACAGCGCCGCACAATAAGCACCGGCACCAAAGAAGATGCCTTGGCCAAAGGACAGCAGCCCGGTGTAGCCCAGCAGCAGGTTGCAGGCCAGGGCGGCCATGGCAAAGATCAGGATTTCGGTGGCCAGGGTCGCCGAGGGCAACACCAACGGCAGGCCGATCAGCACGGCCAGCACCCACAGCAACATGGCTTTGGATTGGGTCTTGGCGAACGGCAGGGGGTTTTTCTCGCTCATATCAGGCTCTCCCGAACAGGCCGTAAGGGCGCACCAGAATCACCACGGCCATGGCGCCGTAGATCATCAGGCTCGCACCCTGGGGCCAGAGTGTGGTCATCAGGCTTTGCACCACGCCCACCAGTAAACCGCCGACCAGCGCACCGCTGAACGAGCCCATGCCGCCGATCACCACCACCACGAAGGCGATGCCCAGAATCTCCGGGCCGACGAAGGGCTGGGCGCCGCGCAAGGGCGCGAATAACACCCCGGCGACACCGGCCAGGGCAACGCCGAGGGCGAAGGTCATGGAGAACAAACGGAAAATATTGGTGCCCAGCAGCGACACGGTTTCAGTGCTTTCACTGCCGGCGCGCACCAGGGCACCGAAGCGCGTGCGTTCCAGCAGCAGCCACAGGCCCAGGCCCACTAGCCCGGAAAACACGATGAGGAACAGGCGGTAGTAGGGATAGACAAAGTCACCCACCACCAGCACGCCGCGCAACAGTTCCGGCACGGCGACGCTTTTGCCCACCGGGCCCCAGATCATCACGCTGGCTTCCTGGATGATCAGCGCGATGCCCAAGGTCACCAGAATCTGGAACATGTGCGGCAAGTGGTAGATGCGCTGGATCAGCAAGCGCTCGATCACCCAGGCCAGTGCGGCCACCACCAGCGGCGCGATCAGCAGCGCCAGCCAGAAGTTGCCGGTAAGGCTCACCGCGGTGTAGCAGATGTAGGCGCCGAGCAGGAAGAACGCGCCGTGGGCGAAGTTGACGAAGTTGAGCAGGCCGAAAATGATCGTCAGCCCCACCGCGATCAGGAAGTAGATCATCCCCAACCCGAGGCCGTTGAGAATCTGGAACAGATACAGATTAAGCATGCAGGCACCCTCCGCAGGCAGCCGCTTGCGCGGCCCTGCGCGACAAAGTTAAACGGTCAGCCGAGCGTGCAGCCCGTCGCCTCGACCGCAGGGAACGACTGGCCAGCGCTGAGCACTTTGGCCAGGTCGTCCTTGTCGGCCATGTCGCCGCTGGCCTTGCCGATCAACAGGTAGTAATCCTTGATCACCTGGTGGTCGCCGGCGCGGATCGACTCCTTGCCGGTTGGGCCTTCGTAGCTCAAGCCCTGCATGGCCTTGGCTACGGTCGGGCCGTCGAAGCTGCCGGTGGCAATGATGGTGTCGAGCATGACTTTGGTGCTGATGTAATCGGCGGCCAGCGGGTAGGTGGGGTTGATGCCGTAGGTGGCCTGGGTGAGCTTGACCAGTTCGCGGTTGAGCGGGGTGTCGACCTGGTGCCAGTACTGCGCGCCGAGGTACACGCCCTCGAGCACATCGCTGCCCAGTTCCTGGAACTGATCCAGGCCGGCAGACCACACCAGCAAGACCTTCATGCGCTCCTTGATGCCGAAGTTCACGGCCTGGCGCAAGGTGTTGGACGACTGGCTGCCAAAGTTGAGCAGTACCAGCACATCGGGTTTGGTAGAAATGGCGTTGGTCAGGTAACCGGAGAATTCCTGTTCCTGCAGCGAGTG
This sequence comes from Pseudomonas sp. FDAARGOS_380, assembly GCF_002591235.1. Classification (NCBI taxonomy): domain Bacteria; kingdom Pseudomonadati; phylum Pseudomonadota; class Gammaproteobacteria; order Pseudomonadales; family Pseudomonadaceae; genus Pseudomonas; species Pseudomonas sp. FDAARGOS_380. Next base: position 4,320,496 of record NZ_CP023969.1, read on the forward strand.
GTAGCTGTTGCCCACGTGTTCCAGGCCATGTTCCTTGAGCACGTTTTTGGCGCCTTCAAGCAAGGCTTCGCCGAACACGTATTGTGGGGTGATGGTGTACCAGCGCTTGGCGTCCGGCAGCAGCTTGATCAGCGGCACCATGGTTTCGCGGATCGCGCCGTAGGTGGGCACCGACCAGCGGAAGGTCGCCTTGTTGCAGTCCTTGCCTGTGACTTCATCGGCGCCCACCGGGGTCATGAACACACCGCTGGCCTTGTCCACTTCCTTGGCCACTGCCAGGGCGGAAGACGACAAGGTGCAGCCCTGGAAGAACCGTGCGCCGTCCTGCGCGATGGCCTCCTGCACCTTGCGCACCGCCTTGCCGGCATTGCCTTCGGTGTCGATGACCTTGTAGTTCAGCGGGCGGCCGAGCAACTGGGCGTGTTGTTGCACCGCCAGGCGCGAACCCATGTCGGCAAATTTGCCATAGCTGGCAAAGGCGCCAGACATGGACTTGAGGCCGTAAAAGGTAAAAGGCTCGGCGGCGAATGCCGAACGCACGCTCAGCGGAAGGCTGAGGGCGGCGGCCGCGGTGAGGCTGGCTTTCAATAACGTACGACGCTGCATGGGGTGACTCCCTGGTTTAGTTATTGGCAGGAGCGGCAAGGGCGATACGGTGGAGCAAGGGCCTGTGGGCAGGCTTGTTATTGGACTGAGTGAACCGATCTAAAGGTTGGAACCTGGTCGAAATGTGGGAGCGGGCTTGCTCGCGAATGCGCTGGGTCAGCTACGCATGCAGTGGCTGATACACCGCATTCGCGAGCAAGCCCGCTCCCACAGTTGATTGCCTGTGTGCTTATGAGTGGTCAAACTCCAGTAGGAAGTGCGGGCTTACCTGGCCTTCCAGCGCGGTCATATGGTGTTCGGCATCGCACATGTGTTCATGCATCAAGCTGCGCACCGCGCTTTCATCCCCGGCGCGAAAGGCGATCAGCAGTTGCTTGTGATAGTCCAGGTTGGCCGCGTCGAACTGCTTGCGCTTGGGCTTGTAGGCTTTTTTCAGCACCACCAGGTCGCGCAGCAAGTCGTTGAGAAACTGCGCCATGAAGCTCAGCAGCGGGTTGGGGCAGGCCTGGGCCAGCAGGTTGTGGAACTCCAGTTCTGCCAGGCGCTGTTCGCGCTGGCCGGCTTCGCTGTCTTCGGGGGCGCTGCAAAAATCCACGTTGGCTTGCAGGGCGATGTAATCGTCTTCGCTCAAACGCCCGAGCACCGACACCGCCAGTTCCACTTCGATGACCTTGCGCAGTTGGTAGACCTGCTCGCCGTCCAGGTGCTGGAAGTGCAGGTAATTGCGCAAGGCGCGGCTGGCCGGTTCAGTGCCGGCCTGGTTCAAGTACGCCCCGCCGCTGGGGCCGGTGCGTGTGCTCACCAGGCCTTCGACCTCCAGCGCCTTGAGCGCTTCGCGCGCCGAGCCTTTGGAGCACTGGAAACTTTCCATCAGCTCGCGTTCGGTGGGCAGGCGGTCGCCGGGCTTCAAGGCGTCGGTGACGATCGAGCGCTTGACCGACTCGACAATCACATCGGACAGCTTCTGGCGTTTGCGGCGTAGCGGTCGACTCAGCATGGCGGTGATTTATCGTATTAATGCGGATAAATAGCACTTAATAACGATTGGGCAGGTGCGTCAACGCAAGGGGTCGTTTTCGGTGAATAGGGGTCGTAAATGCGCAGGTTATTCCCAGGCGCCCAAGTCCAGGCAGCGTGCGGACGAAGGCGGCTGCTTGCCATAGACCAAAAAATCCCCCAGCCAGCGGCTCACACAGCCGTCAGCGCCTGCGCGTGGCGACTCCTTGAGCAAGAGCTGTTCCACACCGGTGGCGAGTGGTTCGCCAGGCTCGGTATTGATCAGCACCATGCGCCCGACGCGTTCGGGAAACAACGTGCCATAGCGGCTGCCCAGGCGGGTGGCCGTGGCGTTGCCCAGGTAGTTGAGGCGCGCCTCGCCCAGTTGCCCGCGCACGAATTCCATATCCTGCGCGGCCTGTTCCACGCCATTGCCTTGGCGCAGGTCGCGGGTGCTCAACTCGATTACGTCATAACGGTCGACCAGGGTGCGATAGGCCTGGGTGGCAAGCGACTCCCAGCGACTGGCCAGGTGAAGGACGAACGGTGCGCCTTTGGCCTGTTGGGGGTCGCCGGCCTGGATGAACACCACACCTTCACGGTTGAGCGGCTGCCGTGCGCCTACCCGTGTCACGCTCAGGCGTATGCGGCCGCGCTGGGGTGCGGCATGGTCGCGGGGCACGCTGACCAGGCCGCATTGGGTGCGGCCAACCACTTCCGGGTCCAGGCGCGCGGTTGCAGTGAGGGGGCAGTCCAGCAGCCAGTCGATCGCGGTGGGCGCGATCAAGGGCTCGGCCAGCGCCAGGTGTGTGATCAGCCAGCCGCCAACGCAGGCCAGGCCTTTTACAACAACGCTGGGTTTCATCATGAGGTCCCGGGCATCCGTGTGATAACGGCTTTTTTACCAAGGACCTTGGGGTGGAAAATGTAAGGTGAAGAAACAACTCGTGTATGAAATATGAGTTTCGTTTATCAGATATCGGTGTTCCAGCCACCGCCTAACGCCTTGTACAGGGCGATGCTGGCTTGCAGGCGCGACAGGCGCAGCAGCACGTTCTGGTCCTGGGCGTCGTACAGGGTGCGTTGGGTTTCCAGTACCGTGAGCAGGTCTTCGGCGCCGGCCTCATAGCGGCTTTGGGCAATCTGGAAGGCGGTCTGCGCCTGTTGCAGCTCCTCGGTTTGCCACTGGCGTTGCTGGTCCAGGCGGGTGATGCTGCTGAGGGCTTTTTCTACATCGGCAAAGCCGTTGATGATAGCCCCGCGATAGGTTTGCAGCAGTTCATCCTGGCGCGCCCGAGCCTTGTCGCGCTCGGCGCTCAGCCGGCCATTGTTGAAGATCGGCGCCATCAGGCCCGAGGTCAGGGTGTAGAAGGGGCTGCGCAGGATCTCTTCGGCTTTGGACGCGCCCGAGCCAAGCGTTGCGCCCAACGTCACCGTCGGCAGCATGGCCGCACGGGCCACCGTGACGTCGGCACTGGCCGCCGCCAACTGGGCCTCGGCCTGGGCGAGGTCGGGGCGCCGGCTCAATAACTGGCTGGGCACGCCGGGCCCGATACTCGGCCAGCTCAGTGCCTGGAAGGGTTCTGTGCCCAGCTCCAGGGCCTGCACGGGCTGGCCGAGCAAGGCGGCGAGGGTGATTTGCGCTTCTTCGGCCGATTGCTGGATCAGTGGCAGTTGCCGTTGCTGACCGGCCACCAGGCTTTTCTGTTGCGCCAGTTCCAGGGCCGTGGCAGAACCGGCATCAAAGCGGGTCTGCACCAGGTTCAGTACATTGCGCGCATTCGCCAGGTTGAGCTCGGCAATCTGCAAGCGCTGGCGGGCGGCCAGAGTTTGCGCGTAGCGGTCGGCCACGTTGCTGAGCAGGGTCAGCTCCACGTTGGCCTGATCGAACTCACTGGCCTGCAGGCTGTGCACGGCGCTGTCGCGGGCAGCGGCGCGGCCACCCCAGAAGTCGATTTCGTAGCTGGCCGTGAGGTTGGCGTCATAGTTGGTGACGGTCCTGTTGCTCTCGGTGGCGTCCAGCTCCGAGTTGCCGCTGCCGCGCAACAGCCGTTGGCGGCTGGCGCCGAGGTTGAACTTCAGCTCCGGCAACAACGGTGCACCGGCAATCACCGCCGTGGCCTGGGCCTGGCGGACACGCGCCATGGCGGCCGCCACGTCGAAGCTGTCGCGGCGGGCCTGGTCGATCAGGCGGTTCAACGCCGGGCTGCCAAACTGCGTCCACCAGCGTTGATTGGCGGCTTGGTTTGCCTCGCGCCCGGCATAGTGCCAGGCGGCGGGCGCAGCGATGCCGCTGTCGATGGCGGGCGGGTTAGCGCCACAGGCCGTGAGCAACAGGCACACACTGAGCGCTGACAGTTGTGGAGTGAGAGATCGTTTATTCACTGGTCAACGCCTTAACCGGATCGAGCCGGGCAGCTTTACGGGCCGGCATAAAGCCGAATACGACACCGGTGACCAGCGCACAGCCAAACGCACCGAGCACCGCCACCAGGGAAAACTGCACCGCCACTTCAGCCAGCACCAGCACGCCGCCCACCAGCAAGGCCAGGGCGATACCGAACAGGCCACCGACCACCGAGAGCATCACCGCCTCGGTGAGGAATTGGCGCAGGATGTCGCGCTGGCGTGCCCCGGTGGCCATGCGGATGCCGATTTCACGGGTGCGTTCGCGCACGGTCATCAACATGATATTCATCACGCCGATGCCGCCCACCAGCAGGGAGATCGCCGCAATCGAGCCGAGCATCAGCGACAGGGTGTTCTGGGTACGCGCTTCGGCCTGGATCATTGCGGCATTGTTGGTCAGCTCGTAGTCGCGCTTGCCGTTGTGCAACTTCAACATCAACTGGTCGATGGCGCGTTCGGCCTCATGCACCTTGCGCGCATCGGTGGTGGCAATCGCCACGTATTCGGGGTTGTAGTTGCCGAACAGGCGGACACTGGCGGCGCTGTAGGGAATGGCGACACGGTCGTCACTGTCCTTGTTGCCAGAGCTGGAACCTTTTTCCGCGAGCACGCCGACCACCTGGAAGGGTACGTTCTCGATCAGGATGTACTGGCCGATGGGGTTGGCCACGTCCTTGAACAATTTTTGGCGGATGCGCGCGCCGATCACGGCGACCGTGGCGGCGGCGCGTTCGTCGGCCTCGGTGAAATAGCTGCCCTCGACCACCGGCCAGTTGAAAATCTCCGGGAAGTTGGTGTCGTTGCCCCCCACGTAGGCCATGTAGTCGACGTTGCCGAAGCGCACACCCGCGTCGGTGCCGTTGACCGGCATGATGCGCTTGACCTGAGGCAGCGTCGCCAGGGCGGCGACGTCGTTGAGGGACACAATCCCCAGCGGCGTACGCGGGTTGGGCGAAGAACCGCTGAGGTAGATGATATTGGAACCGAACGCGCCCATCTGCGCCATGACCTGGCGCTTGCTGCCTTCGCCCACCGCCAGCATTACCACCACCGACGCGACGCCGATGATAATGCCCAGCAGCGTCAGCGCCGTGCGAAAACGGTTGATCCACATCACCCGCCAGGCGGCCTGCACCGCGTCCACCAATTCGGCTTTCCAGGCACCATTGTGCTCGGCGCCGTCGGCCAGGCGTTGGCGCAGGTCTACGGCGTGCAGGGCTCCCGACGCCACGCTGGGGGTGGCCGCGCGGGTGTCTGCCGAGTCGCTGATGATCTGGCCGTCGCGAATCTCGATGATGCGGTTGGCTCGCGCCGCCACTTCACGGTCGTGGGTAATCAGGATGACCACATGGCCCTGGCTCGCCAGTTCGTCGAGCAAGGCCATGACCTCGGCCCCGCTGTGGCTGTCGAGGGCGCCGGTGGGTTCGTCGGCGAGGATGATATGGCCGCCGTTCATCAGTGCGCGGGCGATGGACACCCGTTGCTGTTGCCCACCGGACAACTGGTGCGGCCGATTGCCGGTGCGTTCGGCCAGGCCCAGGCGGGTGAGCAGGGCGTTGGCGCGGGCGTGGCGCTCGGCGGCGCTGATGCCGGCATAGATCGCCGGCATCTCGACGTTTTCCTGGGCAGAGCCTGAGGGAATCAAATGGTAGCCCTGGAACACAAAACCGAAGGCTTCGCGGCGTAGCCAGGCCAGTTCGTCGCTGCCCAGGTGGGCGACGTTTTCCCCGGCGAACAGATAGTCGCCCTCGGTGGGGCGGTCGAGGCAGCCGAGGATGTTCATCAGCGTCGATTTACCCGAGCCCGACGCGCCGACAATGGCGACGAACTCGCCGGCATGGATCGACAGGTCAATGCCACGCAACACATCAACCTGTGGGCTGTCGCCGCCGCCGTAGGATTTGCGAATGCCTTTGAGTTCAATCAGCGGCGTGGTCAATTCAGCCCCCATGGCTGTCAGCCGGGCCGATCAACAGGTGGTCGCCCTCGTTCAGCCCGCCGAGCACTTCGACGCGCAGGCGGTCGCTGATGCCCAGGCGCACTTCGCGGTCTTCGATGGCACCGTTCTTGGCCACTACTCGGGCGATTTGCGCCGCTGAACCTGGCGTGCCTTGCAAGGCGGCGACCGGCACGGTGAGGGCATCCTTGACTTGGCTTGCGACGAAAAAGACTTGGGTGGTCATCTCGGCCATCAGCGCGTTGTCGGCGTTGTCTACGTCGAGCAGCACCGTGTACAGCACCACTCGGCCAGTGCCGCTCTTGCTGGTGCTGCTCGGGCTGCCGTTGCTCTGGGTTTCGTTCAAGGGCTTGGGCGGGATCGGCAGGATCTGGCGCACGGTGCTGGTCCAGCGCCGGCTGCCACCGCTCAGGGTGGTGAAATACGCGCTCATGCCGGGTTTGACATGGCCGATGTCGGCTTCGGAAACTTCCGCCCACACCGTCATGGGTGACAGCTTGGCGATGCGCAGGATCAGCGGGGTTTGCTGTTGCGCGTTGAGCGTCTGGCCGACGCGCGCGTCCACGGCCACCACGGTGCCGGTCATCGGCGCGTAGATGCGTGTGTAGCCCAACTCGGCCTCGTCACTGCGCAGGCTGGCCTGGGCCTGACGGATCTGTGCCTGGAACATCTCGACCCGTGCCTGGGTCGCGTTGAGTTCAGCCTTGGCGGTCTGCACGTCTTCTTCGCGGGTGGCGTTGCCGGCACTCAGGCGCTGCTGGCGCTGGTACTTCTGGCGGGCCAGTTGATGCTGGGCTTTCTGCTCCTGCAACTGGGCCTGCAGGTTTTCGATGGCATAGCGGCTGGCGTCGAGCTTGGCTTTTTGCGTGGCGGGGTCGATCTCCACCAGCAATTGGCCTTCCTGGACCTGGTCGCCGGCCTCGACGTGGATCTTGCGGATCTGCCCGGAGGCCTGGGCGCCGACGTCTACGTAACGTCGCGGTTGCAGGGTGCCCAGGGCGGTGACGCTGTTTTCGATGTCGGCGCGGGTCACGGTGACGGTGGCCAGGGCGTCGCGGCCTGGCGTCAGGCCCTGCCAGGTGGCAAACGCAACGATGGGAATCAGGCACGCCACCACAAGCAGGGCGCGTCGGGCAGGTCGAGGGCGTTTCATCGGTAGCTTCCAGCCAGGAAAGTTCGGGGCGCAGTCGCGCAGAGCTGACAGGTAAACGAGGAAAATGCCCGGGAATTTAGGCTGTTACATAAGTAGTTACAGCTCAGTGGGAGAAAAAATTCGACCGCTGACGAGAGAGTTCTTTAAAAGTAGATGAGAATTACTATAAATTGCACACGCTCAAACTGCCATCACCGGTGATGGCAACACCGCCATTGGTTGCGGGTGCATTCAGGTAAGGGGATGTGCTCTCGGGTTTTTCGCGAGCAAGCTCGCTCCTACAGGGTGGGCGTCGTTGGTATTAAGGCCGTGGGGTCAGGAGTCATGGTGGAAAACTACTATCGCGAGCTGGTGTGTTTCCTCAACGCCAAGCTGGGCAACCGTCAGGTGGCCGAAGATGTGGTGCATGACGCTTATGTGCGGGTGCTGGAGCGCGTAAGCGACACCCCGATCGAACAACCCCGCGCCTTCCTGTACCGCACCGCCTTGAACCTGGTGATCGACGGCCATCGGCGCAACGCCTTGCGCCAGGCCGAGCCCCTGGAGGTGCTGGACAGCGAAGAACGCTTCGCCGCCTGTTCGCCCCAGGCCAGCCACGACCAGGGCCAGCGCCTGGAGATGCTGGAACGCGCCCTGGCCGAGTTGCCGGCGGCCTGTCGCGACAGTTTCCTGTTGCGCAAACTCGAAGGCCTGTCCCACCTGCAAATCGCTGAACGCCTGAGCATTTCCCGCAGCCTGGTGGAAAAACACATCGTCAACGCGATGAAGCACTGCCGGGTGCGTATGCGTGAGTGGGAAGCGCACTGATCGGCTGTTAGTTAAATTTTATTTCACTGTCCTCGTTTCCTATCAACACACGGCCTGTTGTTCAGGCCATGAAGGTATTCCCGCCCCACCGCCATGGGGCTTATCCAGAGGACACTGGAATGACACAGGCAATTGCTTCGCCCGCGGTTCATGACCTGATCGGGATCGGTTTCGGCCCTTCGAACCTGGCGCTGGCCATCGCCCTGCAGGAGCGTGAAAAGGCCCAGGGCAAGCTGGACGTGCTGTTTCTCGACAAACAAGCCGACTACCGCTGGCACGGCAATACCCTGGTCACCCAGAGCGAACTGCAGATTTCCTTCCTCAAGGACCTGGTGACCCTGCGCAACCCCACCAGCCCGTACTCCTTCGTCAACTACCTCAAGGCCCACGACCGCCTGGTGGACTTCATCAACCTGGGCACCTTCTACCCCTGCCGCATGGAGTACAACGACTACCTGCGCTGGGTGGCGGGGCAGTTCCAGGCCCAGGCCAACTACGGTGAAGAAGTGCTGGCCATCGAGCCGATCCTGCATCAGCAGCAGGTCGAGGCCTTGCGCGTGATCTCCCGCGATGCCCAGGGCGAGCAGCATGTGCGCACCACCCGTTCGGTGGTGGTCAGCGCCGGTGGCACGCCGCGCGTCCCCGATGCGTTCAAGGCGCTCAAGGGCGACAGCCGGGTGTTCCACCATTCCCAGTACCTGGAGCGCATGGCCAACCAGCCGTGCGTAGACGGCAAGCCGATGCGCATCGCCGTGATCGGCGGTGGCCAGAGCGCGGCCGAAGCCTTTATCGACCTCAATGACAGCTTCCCGTCGGTGCAGGTCGACATGATCCTGCGCGGCTCGGCGCTCAAGCCTGCCGACGACAGCCCGTTCGTCAACGAAGTGTTCTCGCCGGCCTTTACGGACCTGGTATTCCAGCAAGTCGGTGCCGAGCGTGAGCGTTTGGTCGCCGAGTACCAGAACACCAACTACTCGGTGGTGGACCTGGACCTGATCGAGCGCATCTACGGGATTTTCTACCGCCAGAAAGTCTCCGGCATCGCCCGCCAGGCGTTCCGTACCCTCACCGTGGTAGAGAAAGCCACCCCGGGCCCGCTGGGCATCGAACTGGCCCTGCGCAATACCGCCACTGGCGAAACCAGCGTCAACCATTACGATGCGGTGATCCTCGCCACCGGCTACGAGCGCCAGATGCACCGTGAACTGCTGGCGCCGCTGGAGGCCTACATGGGCGACTTCGAAGTGGCCCGCGACTACCGCATCGTCACCGACGAGCGCTGCAAGGCGGGCATCTACATCCAGGGCTTCAGCCAGGCCAGTCATGGCTTGAGCGATACCTTGCTGTCGGTGCTGCCGATTCGCGCGGATGAGATTGCGGCGTCGTTGTATGCGCTGGACCATCACCGTGGCAAAGCGCGTTCGGTGCAGGATCTGCTCCTGGCAACCGCCAGCTGACCGATCCCCGTAGGAGCGAGCTTGCTCGCGAAGCACGTCAACGCTAACGCGCCTCTTCTGAATGAACGCGGCGCTCTCGCGTCCTTCGCGAGCAAGCTCGCTCCTACAGACGGCACTTGTGACAAGGTGTGGCTATTGGTACTGTACAAAAAACCAGTATCGGTAGCCCTCCATGCAGTTGATCGAAAAACTCAGCATCCTCGCCGACGCCGCCAAGTACGACGCGTCCTGCGCCAGCAGTGGCGCGCCCAAGCGCAGTTCCGAGGGCAAGGCGGGGCTGGGTTCCACCAATGGCATGGGCATTTGCCACAGTTACACGCCCGATGGCCGTTGCGTGTCGTTGCTCAAGGTGTTGCTCACCAACTTCTGCCTCTACGACTGCCAATACTGCGTCAACCGCCGCTCCAGCGACGTGCCCCGTGCGCGCTTCAGCCCGGAGGAGGTGGTCACCCTGACCCTGGATTTCTACAAGCGCAATTGCGTCAGCGGGCTGTTCCTCAGTTCCGGCATCATCCGTTCGTCGGACTACACCATGGAACAACTGGTGCGAGTCGCCAAACTGCTGCGCGAAGAGCATGACTTTCGCGGCTATATCCACCTCAAGACCATCCCCGATGCCGACCCGGCCTTGATCGCCGAGGCTGGCCGTTATGCCGATCGCCTCAGCGTGAACATCGAACTGCCCACCGACGCCAGCCTGCAAACCCTGGCGCCCGAGAAGCAGATTGGCTCGATCAAGCAGGCCATGCAGACCATTTACACCGGCGAACAGACGGTGCTCAACGAACCCCGCGCGCCACGTTTCGCCCCGGCCGGGCAAAGCACGCAGATGATTGTCGGCGCCGACGACACCGACGACAGCACCATCTTGCACGGTGCCGAGGCGTTGTACGGCAATTTCAAGTTGCGCCGCGTGTATTACTCGGCGTTCAGCCCCATCCCCAACAGCCCGAAAAGCGTGCCTTTAGCCGCGCCGCCGCTGATGCGCGAGCACCGCTTGTACCAGGCCGACTTCCTGCTGCGCAGTTACGGTTTCCGCGCCAATGAGCTGTTCGCCGGCCCCGGCGACCTGGCACTGGATATCGACCCCAAACTGGCCTGGGCCCTGGAGCATCGCGAGGTGTTCCCCCTGGACCTGAACCGCGCCGAGCCCACCCTGATCGCACGTATCCCCGGCATCGGCTTGCGCACCACCCAGCGCCTGGTCGACCTGCGCCGTGAACGCAAGATCCGCTTCGAAGACCTGGCGCGCATGCGCTGCGTGTTGGCCAAGGCCAAGCCGTTTTTCATCACCAGCGACTACCACCCGCAACAGGCCGACAGCACCAGTGTGTTGCTGCGTGAACAACTGCGTGATCGACCGCAGCCGCAACAGATGGGGCTATGGGGATGATCAGCCTGGAATGCGACAACCTGTTCAGCACCTGGCGCGAACAGGCGCGCTGGCTGCTCAGCCATCAGGTCGACCCTAGCCAGGTGAGCTGGGGCGAGGTGCAGGCGGCGGACCTGTTCGCCACCGATGAACCGATCCCGCCGGAGTTGGGGCCGTTTCAGGCGCGCATACCCAAGGCGCTGTTGCAATTACTGGAGTCCGCCGCCTGTTATCACGGTGATCAACGCTGGAGCCTGTTGTATGAAGTGCTGTGGCGGGTCAGCCATGGTGATCGCACGGCCATGCTCGCGGGGGACAAGCTTGGCAGCGAATTGCAGCGGCGCATCAAGCAGGTCAGCCGCGAAGCCCACCACTTGCACGCGTTTGTGCGCTTCATCGCACTGCCGGCCGAGGCTGGCCCGGAACTGCCGGAGTATGTGGCCTGGCATGAGCCGGCCCATGACATTCTCAAGAGCGCCAGCGAGCATTTCATCGGGCGCATGGGCCGCCATCGCTGGATGATCGCCACGCCCCTTGACGGGGTGTATTACGACGGCGAACAACTGATTCACCAGCGCCAGTGCCCCGAGGCCTGGCAGCAACTGGCACAGAATGTCGAAGACCCCCACAGCGCCATGTGGCTGACCTACTACAGCCACATCTTCAACCCGGCGCGGCTGAATCCCAAAGTGATGGAAGGGCATTTGCCCAGCCGCTTCTGGAAGAACTTGCCGGAGGGCAAGTTGATCCCGGGGCTGATCAGCGAAGCGCGTACGGGCAAGCAGAAGGATGGGCAGGCGAAGCTGGTGGGGGCCAAGCCAGGCAAAAGAATTGCAAACCCGGTCAATGTGGAAGCTGGCTTGCCTGCGATGGCGGTCCAGCAGCCAGATGTGGGGTGACTGATGCACCGCTATCGCAGCATGGGTATCTACACAACTTGGTGGGCTGTAGCAGCAGACGGTAACCACGATGCGAAGCGAGCCGCTCTTGATCTTGATCTGCTTTTGATCTTAAGCGCCCCGTCAAACCACGCTGGCCGGAATTCGACAGTGATTTGGGGGGTAAACCGGCAGGGATGCCGGTTTAGCCGCCCCGCGCCATGGATGGCGCGTGGCGGCGGCCCCCCAAATCACTGGCGGATTACGGGCACACCGAGCCTAGGCGAGGTGCCGAGTGGTGGGGCAAGAGCGTTTTGCTTACTTTTGCGCTTTTCAAAAGTAAGACGCCGTCAGGGCGGAACCCTAAGTGGCCGTTACCTAAATAACGGATATGTACCCGGTCCAACTGTGTTGACCGCCAGGCCGCCTTCGCGAGCAAGCCCGCTCCCACAGTTTGATTGCGGGGTGTCAGGTAGAGAAGTGTCGGCTGGGAGGCCGCCATCGCAGGCAAGCCAGCTCCCACACAAACCAACTGGATCAGGCCAGTTCGGTCGCAGTGTTCTTGACCACCGCCAACTCCGGATGCGCCACCAATTTATCAATGTGCAACTCATCATTGTTCAACCAGGTCTCGGTCAGCACCCGATAATGCTCCATGTCCCGGCAACGCATGCGCAGGCTGTAATCGAACGGCCCGCTGATCAACTGGCATTCGAACACCTGCGGGCAGGCTTTCACGCAGGCTTCGAAAGCCTTTTGCGCCGAGCGCCCGCTTTGGTTGGACAAGGCCACCTCCCCACCCCAGGCAGGGCTTAGGGGGGAGGGGCACCAAAAGGCGAGGGAATTGCTAACGGGGACAGATTTATTTGTTTAAGGCATCTTCAAAAAAAGACGATATGCTTTTCATGGATTTACGGGTTACATCTACTATTGATGCCATGGAAGTTCCACCTTTGTTTTGCGACTCCAGTACACCTAATACAATGATGTAGGCTACTATAAGTGCGTAATATGCGTGGGCATAGGTTTTTATCGACGCCTTGCTACTTCTAAATGGCGAAAATGCTTCCCCGTGAAAACGTTCGTGTCTGTATGTGGAGAGCAATATTTCCAGTAATGATGTCAGTTTTTCTTTTGGTAAAAGTAGGTTGGCTGGATTTGACAAATTTAAGGTTGAAGATGCGTCGTCGGGGTTTTTCGGGATTTTCTTTAATGGTGCAGATTGTCGAAAGAAAAGACACATTAGCCGGCCTGCGTTTCTCCTGTCCTCATAGTTTAGGCTTAAGAATAATTCCGGGGTGTCGGGGGCTGTAATTAGGAACTTTTTGCAAAAATCTTTATATCGCTGTTTTCCTAAACTGCGCTCTGCGCGCTTCTTCATGTGCTCGCTGTGTGGAGGATTGCTCTCTATTTGACAGTCCAATATGCGAGATGCCGCATAGTCAGCAGTTTGTTGCGGTATATGCTCTGATAGAAGCTCTGTAATGACAGTCCACTCAGTAGGATGAACGCTGAAAAAATGGTCTGCCATAGCTTGCATGCGTGAGCGGCTTGGTTTTTCAAAAATGTTTAAGTTTTGATCGATGACTTTGTAAAGGCTATCGAACGCCGCATCTGGACGTTGAGGCAGACAGTCTAAGCAGTCTAATATATGGCCTACTGCGGCATTAAAAGGTTCGTCTTTGTCATCTGGTTTGAGTTTGGCTGTAACAAATATTTGCTGAATATTATGTGTTGCCATCTTCTGTATTAAATCGCGCTCACAAGGGAATAATTCTACGGCAGGCCAGTTGTTATGGTTTGAAACGCGAATGGTGCTAGTGCTATCAGACATGGAATGAGATCCTCCGTGATTTATATGGAAATGTAGCGTGTTCGGTCCGTGTTTTGTAGTGTGCTTTTATCAGTGATAACTGTGTTGTTTGTTTTGGTAGTCGGGTGATCGTCAAGCGTTAATTTTTTTGTTTTTAGATGATTGTTTTTTAATTAGAAAGGGATGTCGTCGTCTTGCACGAAATAATCCAATTCGACTTCATATAGCTGAAGTTCGCGCTCTTCCCCAGTCTGGGAGGGAGGTGCTTTTAAGAACGTAATCTTGCCTTCCTCTATATCCAATATGAGTTGAGTCTCAAATGTATCTAAGCTTGCCGCTATGAGTCGGCGGCGTTTCCCTAAGAGTCCTAGAAGGTTGATTGACGTGCCTGATTTATGTTGTGATGCGCAACTCTCCAGCAATCTTATGAAGTCTGCGTAATTTTCTGCTACGGTCTCTAGTCCGGCTGCACGACTTTCTAAAATGAAAACAGTGTTCAAAAGATGTTCAACGATCTCCAGTGCGATTCGAATATCTAATGGTTTTGGTTGTTTTATTTCATGCGCAGCATCATTTCCTAAAAAGCGGATGGCGTGTAATCGTTTTTTATCGCCATTGGAAACATGGCCGGCTTTGAAAAGCTGGTCAATTCTTCGTTGTAGATTTGTGCCTGAGATATCAAGGTGATTACAAACTGCTTCAATGCAGGCCCTTAATCCAATGCTGCCCAATACGTTGTTATATTGGCTCAGTGCTTTCACGCTTTGTAGGTATATTGTGCTGATTAGCGGCGGGAGAAGGTGTGTGTGCGTTAATCCATGGTGATTTTTTACCACGCTGGGATAAACATCGAAAGATACCGCGTGATGGAGGCCGTTTTCATCTTCTTCTATTTCATCAAAGTCTTCATGTTTCATTTGAAAGGAGTAGGTATGACATCCTTGGCAGCGAATAATGCGCCAGCTATCTAACTCGTTAGCCCACCACTCTTCAACTCTGTTTGTCACTTCTGCGGAAATTTCATGCCGAGTGGAGCGGGCGCAAGAACGACAATCACTTTTCACAATCTCAAGGGCCGTCAAAGTAGAACCTCATATCCCGGGAGCTATACTTTATTCGAGTAATGGCCGTACGCTACTACCTGCGGTGCGGCTTGTCCAGCGCCAACTGACACAATGGTCGTAGATCGATAACAGGACTTTTGTTGCGTAGTTTTAGGAGCGCTGCATGCCATGGCGATGCCCCAAAGCAACTTTTGATTACTACGGGAAAGGAGTGGCTCAGGCCAAGTCAGTAGCGGTGTTTTTGACTACCGCGAGTTCCGGATGCGCCACCAACTTATCAATGTGCAACTCATCATTGTTCAACCAGGTCTCGGTCAGCACCCGGTAATGCTCCATGTCGCGGCAGCGCATGCGCAGGCTGTAATCGAACGGCCCGCTGATCAACTGGCATTCGAACACCTGCGGGCAGGCTTTCACGCAGGCTTCGAAAGCCTTTTGCGCCGAGCGCCCGCTTTGGTTGGACAAGGCCACCAGCACCAGCAGCGACAGCCCCGGTGAGACCATCTGCACATCGATGATCGCCCCATACCCACGGATCACCCCGCGTCGCTCCAGCTTGCGCACCCGTTCCAGACAGGGCCTGGGGGTGAGGTGCACCAGCGACGAAAGCTTTTCGTAGGTGATACGCCCCTGATGCCTGAGTACGTCGATGATCGCTTCGTCGATGCGATCCAGCGTAGGGGAAGAATGGGGTCCGTTGGCCTTGGTATCCATGAGTTCACTTCAAACGGTTGGAAAGAAATTGCTGCAAGCGTTCGCTGGTGGGATGGTCGAGGATCTCGGCGCCGCCGTGTTCCTCGACTCGGCCCTGGTGCAGGAACAGCACTTGGCTGGACACCTGGCGGGCAAAGCCCATTTCGTGGGTGACCATCAGCATGGTACGACCTTCCTCGGCCAACGTCTGTATGACTTTTAGCACTTCTCCTACAAGCTCCGGGTCCAGGGCCGAGGTGGGTTCATCAAACAGGATAATCTCCGGTTCCATCGCCAGTGCCCGTGCAATCGCCACACGCTGCTGCTGGCCGCCGGACAGGAACGCCGGGTATTGGTCCGCCACGCGGCTGGGCAGGCCGACCTTGTCCAGGTACAGCCGCGCACGTTTCTCGGCTTCGGCAGCGCTCACGTTCAGCACCCGGCGCGGGGCCATGGTGATGTTTTCCAGCACGGTCATGTGGCTCCACAGGTTGAAGTGCTGGAACACCATGGCCAGGCGCGTGCGCAGGTTTTGCAGTTGCGCCTGATGCGGCGTGCGGGTGCCGGCGCGGCCTGGTTGCATTTCGATGCTGATGCCGTCCAGGGTGATCACCCCGGCGTCAGGCTGTTCCAGAAAGTTGATGCACCGCAGCATCGTGCTTTTGCCCGAGCCGCTGGCGCCGATCAGGCTGATCACATCGCCCTGGCGGGCATTGAGGGACACGCCCTTGAGCACTTCGTGTTCGCCGTAGCGTTTATGGATACCTTCGACTTGCAGCTTGATGGCCGCCGTGGCGGTTTTGCCGACGGGTACATCCAGCGGATAAGCGGCCAGGGCCTGCGCGGACTGATTCATGGGTTAGCCTCGGGTAGGAACAAGAAAACGCATCCAGCGACGTTCGGCCAGCCTGAACAGGCCCACCAGTGCAAAGGACAGCAGCATGTAGAGCAGGGCAGCGATGCCAAAGGCCTGGAAGGTCAGGAACGTCTCGGCATTCGCATCGCGGGCGACCTTGAGGATGTCTGCGACGGTGGCAGTGAACGCCAGCGACGTGGCGTGCAGCATCAGGATCATTTCATTGCTGTAGGCCGGCAGGGCGCGACGCAAGGCGGCGGGCACGATCACAAACAGGTTCAGCCGCCAGCCGTGCAGGCCATAGGCGCGTGCCGCTTCGATCTCGCCATGGGGGATGTTGCGGATCGCCCCGGCGAAGATTTCCACGGTATAGGCGCAAGTGTTGAGCACAAACGCCAACAGCGTGCAGTTCAGTGCATTGCGGAAAAACTGGTTGAGCAGGGCGTTGTCCTGCACCACCTCCAGGCTGTACAGCCCGGTGTAGCAAATCAGCAGTTGGATATACAGCGGCGTGCCACGGAACAGGTAGGTGTAGACCTCCACCGGCCAGCGCAGCCAGAAGTGCTCTGACACGCGTGCCAGCGCCAGGGGGATCGACAGGCCAAAGCCCAGCACCACCGAGATAATGAACAGCCACAAGGTCATGGCGACACCGGACAGGCCGCTGCCATCGCTGAACAGGTAGGCCAGGCCGTATTGCTGGAATAGTTCGATCATCGCGCCATCCCCTTGATGCCCAGGTTATAGCGCCGTTCCAGGCGCTTGAAGATGCGGTTGGAGAGTGTGGTAATCACCAGGTACACCAGGCCGGCGAGGATCAGGAAGTACAGCGGCTCGCTGGTGGACTTGCCGGCGTTCTGCGCGGCCTTGACCAGGTCTGACAGGCCGATGATCGACACCAGCGCCGTGGACTTGAGCAGCACCAGCCAGTTATTGCCCAGGCCCGGCAGGGCAAAGCGCATCAGTTGCGGGAACAGCACCAGCTGAAAGCGCTGCCAGCGGCTCAGGCCGTAGGCGGTGGCGGCTTCCAGTTGGCCCGCCGGCACGCTGAGGATCGCGCCCCGGAAGTTCTCGGTGAAATATGCGCCGTAGATAAACCCCAGGGTGATCACCCCGGCGGTAAACGGGTCGATTTCAACGTAGTTCCAGCCGAACGCTTCGGTCAGGTCGTTGAGCCACAGTTGCAGGCTGTAGAAGATCAGCAGGATCAGCACCAGGTCCGGCACGCTGCGGATCAACGTGGTGTAGAGCGTGGCCGGCACGCGCAGCCATTTGGCGCTGGAGAGTTTGGCGCCCGCGGCGACCAGGCCCAGGGTAAGGCTCAGGGCCAGGGCGAGGAACGCCAGCTTGAGCGTCATCCAGGCACCCTGGGCCAGCATGGGGCCGTAGCCTTGCAGGTTGAGGAGGTCGTTCATGGAAAGGAGATCTCTTTTTATGTAGGAGCGAGCTTGCTCGCGAAAAACTCAAGGGCGGCGCGTTCATGCTGGTTTAACGCGTTATCGTTGACGATTTTCGCGAGCAAGCTCGCTCCTACAGGGGGTTTTGCTAGCGCGGGTATTACTCGTTGTAGATGTCCTGATCGCCAAAGTATTTCTTCTGGATCTGGGCGTAGGTGCCATCGGCCTGGACGGCGGCGATGCCCTTGTTGATCAGCTCACGCAATGCCTGGTCGTTCTTGCGCATGCCCATGGCGATGTCCAGGGGCAGGGTCGGGTCCTTGAAGGCCGGGCCGGTCTTGAAGTCGGCGCCTTCGGGTTTGGACAGGAAGTTGAGCTGGGCTTCGAGCTTGTCCGTGAGGGTGGCGTCGAGGCGGCCGTTTTGCAGGTCGGCGTAGTTCTGTTCCTGGGACTGGTACGCCTTGATCTGTGCCCCGAGTTTGGCCAGGTGCGCGCGGGCATAGGCTTCCTGCAATGAGCCTTGCAGCACGCCAACTTGCTTGCCGTTCAGCGATTCGGGGGTATCACCGAAGGTGGCGTTTTTGCGGGTGATCACCGAGGTGGGGCTGAGGAACAGGCGGTCGGTGAAGTCGATGACTTTCTCACGGGCCGGGGTCACGGCCATGGAGGACATGATCGCGTCGAACTTGCGCGCACGCAGTGCCGGGATCATGCCGTCGAATTCGTTGTGCACCCAGGTGCATTTCACTTCGAGCTTGGCGCAGATAGCGTTGCCCAATTCGATATCGAAGCCTTGCAGGCTGCCGTCGGCGGCTACGGATTCGAAGGGTGGGTATTCGGGGAACACGCCAAAACGGATTTCCTTCCAGTCCTGGGCGTGGGCGGCGGTGGCGCACAGTGGCAACAGCAACGCAGCGAAGAGTGATCGCAGAGGAGTCATGTGTCGGTCCCTATATTTTGTAATTGATGTCAGGGGCAGTGAATAACTGGGAGCAGAGAATGCTTCATGATGGTGCGTTTTTTGTGTCGTTTACCCCCTGCGCAAAGCGCAAATTGCGCTGTTAAAACAAGCAATGCAGCGGAATCGGCTGCGGCACCGGCAAAATCGGCTTTAAACCCATCAAAATCTGGCCTGCCCTGGGCGCAAAGCGGCAGGCCAGAGCGGTTTCAGGCGCGCTTTTTGTGCTGTACAACCGGTTGCTGGGCCAGGCGTGCAAACAGGTCTTTCGGGTCGGCCAGGTCTGGCACCAGTTCCAGCTCACTGCCCACATCCAGCGCCTTGGCCACGTCCAGTACGTAGCGCAGGGCCGAGTAGTCTTCGATGGCAAAACCCACCGAGTCGAACAGGGTGATTTGGCGGTCATTCTCGCGGCCGGGCTGTTGGCCATTGATCACTTGCCACAGCTCGGTGACCGGCGAATCTTCGGGCATGTGCTGGATTTCGCCTTCGATGCGGCTTTGCGGTTCGTACTCGACGATCACCCGGGCGCGCTCGACGATGCGGCGGTCCAGCTCGGTCTTGCCCGGGCAGTCGCCGCCCACGGCGTTGAGGTGCATGCCCGGCTCGATCATCTCGTCAGTCAGGATGGTGGCGTAGGCTTTGTCGGCGGTGACGGTGGTGACAATGTCCGCGCCTTTGACCGCCTCGGCGACGCTGGCGGCCAGGATCACCTTGATGGCCGGGAACGCCTTGAGGTTGGCGGCGAGCTTGGCGGTGGCCTGGGGGTCGATGTCGAACAGGCGGATTTCAGTAATGCCAAGCATGGCGTGGAAGGCCAGGGCCTGGAACTCGCTCTGGCAGCCGTTGCCGATCAGCGCCATGCTGCGGCTGTTGGCGCGGGCCAGGTAGCGGGCGACCAGGGCCGAGGTGGCAGCGGTGCGGATCGCAGTGGTGAGGGTCATTTCCGCCAGCAGCACCGGTTTGCCGGTGTCGACGTCGCCCAAGGCACCGAACGCCATCACGGTGAGCATGCCGGCCAGGGTGTTTTTCGGGTGGCCGTTGACGTACTTGAAGGCGTACAGCGAGGCGTCGGACACCGGCATCAGCTCAATCACGCCATCCGGTGAATGGTTGGCCAGGCGCGCGCATTTTTCGAAATCCTGCCAGCGCAGGTAGTCGGCGCGAATGTAGTCGGCCATCTCGGTGATGCAAGTTTGCAGGCCTTTTTGCGAAACCAGGTAGCTGAGGTCGTTGACGTCGATATAACGGGTCATGGCAAGACTCCTTATTGAAATGAGGGACGGGCCGGCAGATGCACTTCGGCCAGCATGCAGCGGGCACTGCCGCCGCCGATGCGTTCGATGTTGTCGATATTCACCACCACCGGCCGCGTATGGCGCTCCACGTGCTGGCGCTGCGCCGGTTGCAGGGCGCCCCAGGCACTGGCGGACATCACCAGCAACGGCTGGCCGTCCCGGTCGTGGACCTCCAGCATGTTGCCGGCGAAGGCTTCCAGCTGGTCGAAGTCCAGGCTGAGGATGTCCTTGCCGGTGTCACGCAGGGAGCGTTCCAAGGCCAGGCGCTCGCTGTCGTCGGGCAGGGCTTGCAGGCACACCACCGCGAGGTCGCGGCCAACGCTCATCATCACGTTGCTGTGGTAGATGGGGGCCTGGTGGCGGTCCAGGGCGTGGAACACGCAGAGTTGGTAGTCGAGGCGCTCGGCAAACTGGCGCAGCGCCGCGTGGTGGGTGCGCCCCGAATGGCAGGCGTAACTGATGCGGTGCTGGCGGTCGAGCACCATGCTGCCGGTGCCTTCCAGGAAGATGTTCTGTTGTTCCAAGTGGCTGAGGTCGATGGTGGTGTTGATCGCAAAGCGTTGCTCCAGGACTTGCAGCACGCCCTTGTTGCGCTCCAGTCGGCGGTTCTGGCCCTCCATGGGGTAGAGCACCAGGCTGCCGTCGGCATGGCTGCTCCACCAGTTGTTAGGGAAGATCGAGTCGGGCGTGTGGGGCGCCGGCGTGTCCTGCACCACCAGTACCTCCACGCCGTGCTGGCGCAGGGTGTCGACATAACCGTCGAACTCCTCCAGCGCTTTGTGCTGTGCACTGAGCGGGTCCAGCGGCGGGCGTTGGAAACGGTTGTTGACCGCGGTATCCGGGTTGAAGGCAAAGCGCGCCGGGCGGATCATCAGGACGGTGTTGGTGGTTTGCATGGGGGCACGGGTCCGTTGGGGATCTTGTGCCGCTATTTTGTGCGTTGTGGGGAAAGGATCCCGGCTGAAACAGCGGGGTGGCTCAGCCAAGAAAGCTGAAAACGGGAGTGGCGCAGCCGAATCGGCTGCCAAGTTGAAATGCAATCAAACTGTGGGAGCTGGCTTGCCTGCGATAGCGGTGTGTCAGCCCCATTTATCTGGCTGACACACCGCTATCGCAGGCAAGCCAGCTCCCACATTGGTATTGTGGTGATTGTTATCGTTGTGTCCGCCAGGAGGAACCATGTCTACCGCTGTTCGCCTTGCCCAACCTTCAGATGCCGAGGGCATCAGCCAGGTCATCCTGGCCGCCTTGCACAGTAGCAATGCACAGGACTACCCGGCGGATGTGATTGCTCGAGTGGCACGTAACTTTACACCCGACGCCGTGCTGGAACTGCTCAAGCGCCGTGTGGTGTTAGTGGCAACTCAGGCTCAACTGATCGTCGCTACGGCGGCGCTTGATGGCAATGTGGTGCGCTCGGTGTTCGTCAACCCAGCGCTGCAAGGGCAGGGCATCGGCCGGTTATTGATGATCGAGATCGAACTGCGCGCCCGTGAAGCCGGCGTGACGGTCTTGAGCGTGCCGTCCTCGCTGACGGCGCAAGCCTTCTACGCCAAGTTGGGTTTTCACAACGTGCGCGACGTGTACCACGGCAACGAGCGCACATTGGTGATGGAAAAGGCGCTGTTGTCCCGCCACCCCATCGGGCCGTATCGCGACCGTGAGCATCGTGCCCAGGTGATTGAGTTATGGCAGCAGGCGTTTGGCTATGACACGGCCCATAACCTGCCGAGCCTGGCGATTGATAAGAAACTGGCGGTCAATGACGGGTTGTTCTTTGTTGCCACCGACAACAAAGCTGTGATCGGTACCATCCTCGCCGGCTATGACGGCCATCGTGGCTGGTTGTATTCGGTGGCGGTACATGCCGACTATCGGCGCCATGGCCTGGGATCGTCGCTGGTGCGCTATGCCGAACAGGCGTTGACGGCGCTGGGTTGCATGAAGATCAACCTGCAGATCACCGGCGGCAATGACGTGGTGGTGGGGTTTTATGAGGCGCTGGGGTATGGGGTGGAGCCGAGGATCAGTATGGGCAAGAAGATTGCCGAGAATATTGCGCCACGCTCTTGAAGGCGCAGAAACCAGTGTGGGAGCTGGCTTGCCTGCGATAGCGGTGTGTCTGTAGCCAATATGCTGGCTGACAGATCGCTATCGCAGGCAAGCCCGCTCCCACAGGGTTTTGTGGTGCAGCTGGCTTTTGTGGCTATCAGACCTTGACGATCCAACCCGCTGGCGCTTCCACGTCACCGGTCTGTACACCGGTCAGCTCTTTGTAGAGCTTCTGGGTGATCGGGCCCACTTCGGTCTCGCTGTGGAACACGTGCAGCTTGCCGTTGTACTGGATGCCACCGATAGGCGAGATCACGGCAGCGGTACCGCAGGCGCCGGCTTCCTTGAATTGGTCCAGCTTGTCGATGAACACTTCGCCTTCTACCACTTCCAGGCCCAGGCGGGTTTGGGCCAGTTCGATCAGCGACAGGCGGGTGATGCCTGGCAGTACCGAAGGCGACTTCGGCGTGATGAACTGGTTGTCGTGGGTGATCCCGAAGAAGTTGGCCGAGCCGACTTCTTCGATTTTCGAATGGGTCATCGGGTCCAGGTAGATCGCGTCGGCGAAGCCGGATTTCTTCGCTTCTGAACCTGGCATCAGGCTGGCGGCGTAGTTGCCACCGACCTTGGCGGCACCGGTGCCTTGCGGCGCGGCGCGGTCGTAGCCGGAGATCTGGAAGTTGTGCGGCACCAGGCCGCCCTTGAAGTAGGCACCGACCGGGATGCAGAACACCGAGAAGATGAATTCCGGCGCGGTACGCACGCCGATGTTGTCACCGGTGCCGATCACGAACGGGCGCAGGTACAGCGCGCCGCCACTGCCGTACGGCGGGATGAAGCGCTCGTTGGCCTTGACCACTTGTTTGCACGCGTCGATGAACGCGTCGGTCGGCACTTGTGGCATCAGCAGGCGGCCACAGCTGCGCTGCATGCGGGCGGCGTTCTGGTCCGGGCGGAACAGGTTGATCGAACCGTCCTTGCAACGGTAGGCCTTCAGGCCCTCGAAGCATTGCTGGCCATAATGCAGGGCAGTGGAGCCCTCGCTGATGTGCAGCACATTGTCGTCGGTCAGGGTGCCTGCTTGCCATTCGCCGTTTTTCCAGACCTGGAGAAACCGCTTGTCGGTCTTGATGTAGTCAAAACCCAGCTTGTCCCAATTGATGCTTTCGTTACCCATGACACCCTCTATCTCTGGTCAAGTCGGTTTTTTTTCTGGATGGGCGAACAATACTGCATTCACAGGGCTGTTCGCATCCCCTGTAGGAGCGAGCTTGCTCGCGAAGAACGCAAAGGCGCCGCGTTTAATCTGCTGGCCCGCGTTATCGTTGGCGATTTTCGCGAGCAAGCTCGCTCCTACAGGGGTTGTGTTTTTACAGGTGCAACGCGTGGCCCAACGCCCGCAACGCCGCTTCCTGCACCGCTTCACCCAGGGTCGGGTGGGCATGGATGGTGCCGGCCACGTCTTCCAGGCGCGCGCCCATTTCCAGGCTCAGGCCAGACGCGGTCGACAGCTCGGATACCCCAGCCCCCACGGCTTGCCAGCCCACAATCAGGTGATTGTCACGCCGCGCCACCACCCGCACGAAGCCGGCTTTGGACTCCAGCGTCATGGCCCGGCCATTGGCGGCGAACGGGAAGCTCGACACGATGCAGTCCAGGCCGGCAGCCTTGGCCTCGTCCGGGGTCTGGCCGACCACCACCAGTTCCGGGTCGGTAAAGCACACCGCGGGTATTGCCGCCGGGTTGAATTCGCGGGCTTTGCCGCTGATCAGTTCGGCAACCATTTCGCCCTGGGCCATGGCCCGGTGCGCCAGCATCGGCTCGCCACTGAGGTCACCGATGGCGTACACGTTGCGCATGCTGGTCTGGCAGCGGCTGTCGATCTTGATCGCCGCACCGTTCATATCCAAGTTCAGCGCTTCGAGGTTCCAGCCATGGGTATTGGGTTTGCGCCCTACGGCTACCAGCACCTGGTCGGTGTCCAGTGCCAAGGTGTCGCCGCTGGGCGCACGCACTTGCAGTTTGCCGTCGGTAAAACCGGTGACGCTGTGTTCCAGGTACAGCTTCACGCCGAGTTTCTTCAGGGATTCAGCCACCGGCAGGGTCAGTTCGGCGTCGTAGGCCGGCAGGATGTGGGCCTGAGCCTCGACCACACTGACCTCGGCACCGAGCTTGCGGTAGGCGATACCCAGCTCCAGGCCGATATAACCACCGCCCACCACGATCAGGCGCTTGGGCACGTGTGTCGGTGCCAGGGCTTCGGTGGAGGAGATGATCGGCCCGCCAATCGGCAGCATCGGCAGGTTGACGCTCTTCGAGCCGGTGGCCAGCAGCAGGTGTTCGCACTGGATGCGCTGCTCGCCCACCTCGACGGTCTTGCCGTCGATGACCTTGGCCCAGCCATGGATCACCTGCACCTTGTGTTTTTTCAGCAGGGCGGCGACGCCGGTGGTGAGGCGGTCGACGATGCCGTCTTTCCATTCCACGCTCTTGCGGATGTCCAGGGTCGGCACATCCACTTCAATGCCCAGCTGCGAGCCCTGGCTATGGTGCACGGTTTGATGGAACTGCTCGGCCACATGAATCAGCGCCTTGGAGGGAATGCAGCCGATGTTCAGGCAGGTGCCGCCCAGTGCCTGGCCTTCCACCAGGATGGTCGGGATGCCCAACTGGCCTGCGCGAATCGCCGCCACATAACCGCCAGGGCCGCCGCCGATAATCAGCAGCGTGGTATGCAATGTCTGAGTCATGCCCTTACTCCAGGAACAGGCTGGCGGGTTGTTCGAGCAGGCCGCGAATGGCCTGGATGAATTGCGCCGCGTCCATGCCATCGACCACGCGGTGATCGAAGGAGCTGGAGAGGTTCATCATCTTGCGCACCACGATCTGGCCCTTGATCACCATCGGCCGCTCAACAATGCGGTTGACGCCGACGATGGCCACTTCCGGCAGGTTCAGCACCGGCGTGCTGACGATGCCGCCCAGAGCGCCGAGGCTGGTCAGGGTGATGCTCGATCCGGACAGTTCCTCCCGGCTCGCCTTGCCCGTGCGTGCGGCAGTGGCCAGGCGCGATATTTCTTCGGCAGTGCCCCACAGGCTGCGAGCTTCGGCGTGGCGCACCACCGGCACCATCAGGCCCACGTCGCTCTGGGTGGCGACGCCCACGTGCACGGCGCCGAGGCGCGTGATGACCTGGGCTTCGTCGTCGTAACGGGCGTTGATCTGCGGGAAGTCGCGCAAGGCCACAACCATGGCCCGTACGATAAACGGCAGCAGGGTCAGCTTGCCGCGTGTCGCACCGTGTTTTTCGTTGAGGTGCACGCGCAACTCGTCGAGGGCGGTGACGTCGATCTCTTCCACGTAGCTGAAATGTGCAGCGCGGCGGGTGGCGTCCTGCATGCGCTGGGCAATCTTGCGGCGCATGCCGATCACCGGGATCTGGTGTTCGTCAGTGCGCTCGGCATACGGGTTGGCGGCGCTGGCACCCGTTGCCGGGCCCTGGCGCAAGTAAGCCTCCAGGTCTTCATGCAGAATCCGCCCCGCAGGCCCGGTGCCCTGCACCAGGCGCAGTTGAATCCCGGCATCCAGCGCGTGTTTGCGCACGGCAGGGGAGGCCAATGGGCGTTCGCTGGCTTCGCGGGCCACGGGGGCTTGCGGTGCTTTCACTACAGGAGCGGGCTTGCTTTCTACCGGGGCTTGTATCGGTTTGGCTTCTGCCACAGGCGGGGCGACCTTCGCAGGTTCGGCAACCACCGGCACATCCTTGGTATTGCCTGCGCCTTCCACTTCAATGCTGATCAAAATACTGCCCACTGCCATGACCTCACCCGGCTCACCGCCCAGGGAAATCACCTTGCCGTGGACCGGCGAGGGAATATCCACCATCGCCTTGTCGGTCATTACGTCCGCCAGCACCTGGTCTTCAACCACCAGGTCGCCGACCTTTACATGCCATACCGACAATTCAACTTCCGCGATGCCTTCGCCAATGTCCGGCATCTTGATAACGTGCGTGCCCATTCAGACCTCCATGACCCGTTTCAACGCCGCGCCCACTCGGGACGGCCCTGGGAAATACGCCCACTCCTGCGCGTGCGGGTAGGGGGTGTCCCAACCGGTGACGCGTTCGATCGGCGCTTCCAGGTGGTGGAAGCAATGCTCTTGCACCAGCGAAACCAACTCGGCGCCAAAGCCGCAGGTGCGCGTGGCTTCATGCACCACCACGCAACGGCCGGTCTTTTTCACCGACTTGACGATGGTCTCCAGGTCCAGCGGCCACAGGCTGCGCAGGTCGATGACCTCGGCGTCGATGCCGGTTTCTTCGGCGGCAACTTGCGACACATACACGGTGGTGCCATAGGTCAACACGGTCACAGCCGAGCCTGGGCGCACGATGGCGGCCACGTCCAGGGGCACGGTGTAGTAGCCGTCCGGCACCTGGGCTTGGGGGTGTTTGGACCACGGCGTTACCGGGCGGTCGTGGTGGCCATCGAACGGGCCGTTATACAGGCGCTTGGGTTCGAGGAAGATCACCGGGTCATCGTTTTCGATGGAGGCGATCAGCAGGCCCTTGGCGTCATAGGGGTTGGACGGCATCACCGTGCGCAGGCCGCACACTTGGGTGAACACCGCTTCGATACTCTGGCTGTGGGTCTGGCCGCCATAGATACCGCCGCCGCAGGGCATGCGCATGGTCAGTGGTGCGGTGAATTGACCGGCCGAACGATAACGCAGGCGCGCCGCCTCGGAAATGATCTGGTCGGTGGCGGGGTAGACGTAGTCGGCGAACTGGATTTCCGCCACCGGGCGCAAACCATAGGCGCCCATGCCCACGGCCACACCGACGATGCCGCTTTCCGAGATGGGCGCGTCAAACACCCGCGAGCTGCCGTACTTGGTCTGCAAGCCTTCGGTACAACGGAACACGCCGCCGAAGTAGCCGACGTCCTGGCCGAACACCACCACGTTGTCGTCACGCTCAAGCATCACATCCATGGCCGAGCGCAGGGCCTGGATCATGGTCATGGTGGTGGTGGTCATGGCGGTTTCCAGTTCAATACTGTTGTTGTGGTCGTTCATGTCACACCCCCAGCTCTTGACGCTGGCGCTTCAAGTGCTCCGGCATCTCTTTATAGACATCCTCGAACATGGTCGCGGCGCTTGGAATCTGGCCACCGGCCAGGGTGCCGTACTGTTCGGCTTCCTTCTGCGCCTTGACCACTTCGGCTTCAAGTTCGGCACTGACCGCCGCGTGTTCCTCTTCGGACCACTGGCCAATCTTGATCAGGTGCTGCTTGAGGCGGGCAATCGGGTCGCCCAGGGGGAAGTGGCTCCAGTCGTCGGCGGGACGGTACTTGGAGGGGTCATCGGAGGTGGAGTGCGGGCCGGCGCGGTAGGTGACCCATTCGATCAGGGTGGGCCCCAGGTTGCGGCGCGCACGCTCGGCAGCCCAGGCCGAGGCGGCGTACACGGCGATAAAGTCGTTGCCGTCCACGCGCAGGGAAGCGATGCCGCAACCGACGCCGCGTCCGGCGAAGGTGGTGGCTTCACCGCCAGCGATGGCCTGGAAGGTGGAAATTGCCCACTGGTTGTTGACCACGTTGAGGATCACCGGCGCGCGGTACACGTGGGCGAAGGTGAGGGCGGTGTGGAAGTCCGATTCCGCGGTGGCGCCGTCGCCGATCCAGGCCGAGGCGATCTTGGTATCGCCCTTGATCGCCGAGGCCATGCCCCAGCCCACGCCCTGGACGAATTGGGTGGCAAGGTTGCCGGAAATGGTGAAGAAGCCCGCGTCCTTGACCGAATACATGATCGGCAACTGGCGGCCCTTGAGCGGGTCGCGCTCGTTGGACAGCAGTTGGCAGATCAGGTCTACCAGCGGCACCTCGCGGGCCATCAGGATGCTTTGCTGGCGATAGGTGGGGAAGCACATGTCGTCGATGTTCAAGGCCAGGGCCTGGGCGCTGCCGATGGCTTCTTCGCCAAGGCTTTGCATGTAGAACGACATTTTTTTCTGACGCTGGGCGACCACCATGCGGTTGTCGAAGATGCGCGTCTTGAGCATGGCGCGCATGCCGCGGCGCATGATCTCGGTGGAGACACCCTCGGCCCACGGCCCGAGCGCCTGGCCCTGGTCGTCGAGCACGCGGATCAGGCCCTTGGCCAGGTCGGCGGTGTCGGCCGGCTCTACGTCGATGGCGGGTTTGCGTACCAGGCCGGCGTCGGTCAAACGCAGGTAGGTAAAATCGGTCTTGCAGCCTGGGCGGCCCGAGGGTTCGGGAACGTGCAGGCGCAGCGGTGCATACGGCTGGGTCATGGCTTTCTACGCTCTATCTTGTGAATTTCTTGTAGTGGGCGCGCTAGCTGACAGTCAGTCTTCGGGTAGAAGAAATCTTGTCCTACAACAATCATAGGCGTGGCGTAGAAGAATATTTATCTGTGTTTCATTGCGTCGCCGGCCATTTGCGGATAAAAAAACTGCATAAACATAATAAACAGGTGATTTTGTCTCATGCGCAAACTGGACCGTACCGATATCGGCATTCTCAACGCCCTGCAGGAGAATGCGCGGATCACCAATGCCGACCTGGCCCGCTCGGTCAACCTGTCGCCCACGCCGTGTTTCAACCGGGTCAAGGCGATGGAAGAACTGGGGTTGATTCGTGAGCAGGTCACGCTGCTGGATGCTGATTTGCTGGGACTGCACGTGAATGTGTTCATCCATGTGAGCCTGGAGAAACAGAACGAGCTGGCGCTGCAGCAATTTGAAGGGGCGATTTCGGACCGGCCGGAGGTGATGGAGTGTTACCTGATGGCGGGTGACCCGGACTATTTGATCCGCGTGTTGGTGCCTACGATTCAGTCGCTGGAGCGTTTCATGATGGATTTTTTGACCAAGGTGCCGGGGGTGGCGAACATTCGCTCCAGCTTTGCCTTGAAGCAGGTGCGCTACAAAACGGCGTTGCCGTTGCCAGCCAACGGCATCAGTCTGGGTTCCTGATTCAATACGGGGCAAAATGTGGGGCTTGCCTGCGTGCCAGCCGACGTCAATCTACCTGACACTCCACGATCCAACTGTGGGAGCTGGCTTGCCTGCGATGGCGGCCTGCCAGCTGACACCTATCTACCTGACACCCCCGCAATCCAACTGTGGGAGCGGGCTTGCTCGCGAAGGCGGCCTAACAGTCAACACAGTTGGATTGTTTACATATCCATTCCTGCGGTAACGGCCACCTAGGGTTCCGCCCTGACGGCGGCTCACTTTTGAAAAGCGCAAAAGTAAGCAAAACGCTCTTGCCCCACCACTCGGCACCTCGCTTGGGCTCGGTGTGCCCGCAATCCGCCAGTGATTTGGGGGGCCGCCGCCACGCGCCATCCATGGCGCGGGGCGGCTAAACCGGCATCCCTGCCGGTTTACCCCCCAAATCCCTGTCGAATTCCGGCCAGCGTGGTTTGACGGGGCGCCTAAGATCAAAAGCAGAGCAAGAGCAAGAGCGACTCGCTTCGCATCGTGGTTACCGTTGATCGCTCAACGCTGTGCTTCTAGAGTTGGTTGAGGGGGATTTTCAGGTAGGTCACGCCGTTCTCTTCTGCCGGCGGCATATTTCCCGCTCGCACATTCACCTGTATCGCCGGCAGCAACAACGTCGGCATGCCCAATCCAGCATCGCGCTGGGTGCGCATCTCTACAAACGCCGCTTCATCCACGCCGTCATGCACATGGATATTGCTCGCCCGCTGTTCCGCCACGGTGGTCTGGCACTTCGCCTCTCGACCTTCGGGTGGGTAGTCATGGCACACGTACAGCTTGGTGTCTGAAGGGAACGCCAGCAGCTTGCGCATCGACGCGTACAACTGCCGTGCGTCACCACCAGGGAAGTCGCAACGGGCGGTGCCGACGTCGGGCATGAACAGGGTGTCGCCCACCAGGATCAAGCGGCCGTCGATCAGATAGGCCATGTCGGCGGGGGTGTGTCCGGGTACGTGCAGTGCCTGGGCCTTCAAGTTGCCGATGTGAAAGATTTCATCCGGCGCAAACAGGTGATCGAACTGCGAGCCGTCCACTCGAAATTCCGGCTCCAGGTTGAACAGGTTCTTGAACACCCCCTGCACCTTGCTGATCGACTCGCCGATCGCGATCTTGCCGCCCAGGGTGCGGCGCAGGTAGGGCGCGGCGGACAGGTGGTCAGCATGGGCGTGGGTTTCCAGCAGCCACTGCACGTGCAGGCCATGCTCTCGCACAAAGGCAATCACCTTGTCGGCTTGCGCCGTGTCGGTGCGGCCGGACGCCGGGTCGTAATTGAGCACCGAGTCGACAATGGCGCAAGGGCCGCCATCGGCTTCATAGACGATATAGGTGTAGGTCGACGATGCGTCATCCAGAAAGGCTTGAATCAACGCTGGCATGGCGGCCGCCTCTGTTAGGAAAAAGTGCTGAAGAAAAAAGTGGTTACAATCAGTTTACGTTTACACATAATGTTTTGAGCTTAAGTGACATAAAGGACCCGAGGCAAATGGAATCTACGTTGAGTGAGGGCGAGGTCGCCCAGTTGCGTGCGTCGGCGTCCAAGGCCTGTGCCTTGCTCAAGGCCCTGGCCAATGAAGACCGCTTGTTGATCCTGTGCCAGTTGACCCAGGGCGAGCGCAACGTCGGCGAGCTGGAAGCCTTGACTGGCGTACGCCAGCCCACCTTGTCACAACAGTTGGGCATCTTGCGCGATGAAGGGTTGGTCGCCACCCGTCGGGAAGGCAAATACATTTTCTACGGGCTGGCCAGCCACGAAGTGATTCAAGTGATGAAGACCCTGTCCGGGCTGTATTGCGGCGCGGTCATAAAAAGCTGGGCGTGACGCCATCCGGCAGCGACCCTTGTGTGCATTGACTCAAAAAGGCAGTAGACAATGACCGAACAACACTGGGGACCCACCATCAGTGGCGATATCGTAGTCATCGGCGGCGGCTCGGCAGGCATCGGCCTGCTGGCCAGCCTGCTCAAGCGCGACCCGCACCTGAACATCACCCTGATCGAACCTAGCGACTACCACTGCTACCAGCCGGCCTGGACTCTCGTCGGCGGCGGCGCCTACGACCTGCACAAGACCCGCCGGCCCCTGGCCGATGTGCTACCCAATGGCGTCAGCTGGGTGCAGGCCGCCGTCAGCGAAGTGCTGCCCGATGAAAACACCCTGGTGCTCGACAGCGGCCAGCGCGTCACCTGGAAGAACCTCATCGTCTGCCCCGGCCTGCGCCTGGCCTGGGAAAAAATCGAAGGCCTGCAAGACACCCTGGGCCAACACGGTGTCACCTCCAACTACAGCTATGAACACGCCGCGTACACCTGGCAGTTGGTGCAGCAGCTCAAGGGCGGCAAGGCGTTGTTCACCCAGCCGGCGATGCCGATCAAATGCGCCGGCGCGCCGCAAAAAGCCATGTACCTGTCCTGCGACCACTGGCTCAAGCAGGGCAACCTCAAACACATCGACGTCGAATTCAACCTGGCCGGTGCTGCGTTGTTTGGTGTGCCGACCTTTGTGCCGCCCTTGATGAAGTACGTGGAAAAATACAACGCGCGCCTGGCGTTCAATTCCAACCTGGTGAAAGTCGATGGCCCGGCGCGCAAAGCCTGGTTTGAAGTCAAGGACACCGAAGGCAACGCGACGGTCGAAGAGAAAACCTTCGACATGCTCCACGTCGTACCGCCGCAGGTCGCCCCGGATTTTATCCGCGAAAGCCTGCTCGCCGACGCCGCCGGCTGGTGCGAAGTGAACCCCCACAGCCTGCAGCACCTGCGCTACCCGCATGTCTTTGGCCTGGGCGACGTATGCGGCACCACCAACGCCAAGACGGCGGCAGCGGTGCGCAAGCAAATCGTGGTGGTGGCCGAAAACCTGTTGGCCCTGCGCAAGCAGGCGCCATTGCCGCTCAAGTACGACGGCTACGGTTCCTGCCCACTGACGGTGGAGAAGGGCAAGGTGGTGCTGGCCGAGTTCGGCTACGGCGGCAAGTTGCTGCCGACCTTTCCTCTCGACCCGACGCAGGCACGCCGTTCGATGTGGTTCCTCAAGGCCACGCTGCTGCCGTGGTTCTACTGGAACGGCATGCTCAAGGGCCGCGAGTGGCTGACCCGCCTGAGCAAGGTGGGCTGAATGCTGCTCGCCAGTCTGTTAGGGGTATTGATGGGCCTGGTCATGGGCCTGACCGGCGCGGGCGGCGGCATCCTCGGGGTGCCGGCGCTGGTGCTGGGGCTGGGCTTGACCATGACCCAGGCCGCGCCCGTGTCACTGCTCGCGGTGGGCGCAGCGGCAGCGGTGGGGGCCATCGATGGTTTACGCCATGGCCTGGTGCGTTACCGCGCGGCACTACTGATCGCCTTGCTCGGCGCGCTGTTTTCGCCGCTGGGCGTGTTCGTCGCCCACCAACTCTCGGAACCGGTGCTGATGGGCCTGTTCAGCGCGCTGATGGTGCTGGTGGCCTGGCGCATGCTGCAACGGGAAAAGCGCGAGGCCGGGCCGAGTGACCATGGCTCGGCATCGTGGGGCCAGAAGAACTGCATGCTCAACCAGCAGACCGGGCGCCTGGCCTGGACCGCCAAATGCAGCGCTACCCTGGCGGCGTTGGGTGCGGTGACCGGCGCCGTGTCGGGGTTGCTGGGCGTGGGTGGCGGCTTCCTGATTGTACCGGCGTTCAAGCAACTGACCGACGTGCAGATGCGCGGGATCGTCGCCACGTCGTTGATGGTGGTCAGCCTGCTGTCGTTGATCGGCGTGGCCGGTGCGTTTCATGCGGGCGTGAGCATCGAGCCGGTGGGCTGGGCGTTTATTGGCGCGAGTGTCGTCGGCATGTTGGCGGGAAGGCGGTTGTGTTCGGTGATTCCTGCGCGGGCCTTGCAAGTGGGGTTTGCTAGCCTGTGTGTGGTGGTGGCAGTCGGTATGTTGCTTAAAGCCTCTCTCTAAGAACGGCATGGATTGCAGTGCGGGCTTGCTCGCGAAGGCGTCGTGTCAGTCAATGCATCAGCAACTGATCTACCGCATTCGCGAGCAAGCCCGCTCCCACATTTAGCTGTGTCTGCCTGGGGATCAAATGCGTCCACGAGATGGCAAGATGAACGCCTCTCAGGTTACTGTTCCTCTGTGTAACGGATTCACCGGCCTTGCACCCCGGCTTACCAAGGTCACCGAATGGATAAATACACCCCCCACACCTGGCAACCCCACGAGCGGCCGAGCTTGCCTGGCTCGCCGTCGACGCCGCTGCACCCTACGCGTAAGCGCTGGCTCTTCGCGATGGTCGGCGTGTTGGTGGCAATTACCGGCGGCCTGGGTAACGCCCTGGTTATCGCCAACCTGCAATACCTGCAAGGCGCCCTGGGCGCGACCACCGCGGAAATGGCCTGGCTGCCCGCCGCCTATGTGATGACCAACGTGTGCATGAACCTGCTGCTGGTGAAGTTTCGCCAGCAGTTCGGCCTGCGCGCGTTTACCGAGGTGTTCCTGGTGCTCTACGCGCTGGTGACCTTCGGGCACTTGTTCGTCAATGACCTCAGTTCGGCGATTGCGGTACGGGCCGCCCACGGCATGGTGGGTGCGGCGCTGAGTTCGTTGGGCTTGTACTACATGATCCAGGCATTCCCGGCCAAGTGGCGGTTGAAAGCTTTGGTGTTGGGGCTGGGCACCGCGCAATTGGCGCTGCCCCTGGCGCGGCTGTTTTCCGAAGACTTGCTGCAAATCGCTGAATGGCGCGGGCTGTATTTGTTCGAACTGGGCCTGGCACTGATCTGCCTTGGCTGCGTGTTCCTGCTCAAGCTGCCGCCGGGCGACCGCTTCAAGACCTTTGAAAAACTCGATTTTCTCACCTTCGCCATCCTCGCCAGCGGCGTGGCCTTGCTCTGCGCGGTGCTGTCTTTGGGGCGCATTGACTGGTGGCTGGAAGCGCCGTGGATCGGCGTAGCCTCGGCCTGCTCCCTGGTGCTGATCATGGCGGGGCTGGCCATCGAGCATAACCGTAGCAACCCCATGCTGATGACGCGCTGGCTGGGCAGCGGCGTGATGATCCGGCTGGCGTTGGCGGTGGTGCTGATTCGCATGGTGCTGTCCGAGCAGTCTACCGGTGCGGTGGGGTTCATGCAGATGCTGAACATGAGCTACCAGCAGATGCATACCCTGTACGTGGTGATGCTGGCCGGCGCGATTGCCGGGCTGGTGGTCAGCGCGCTGACGATCAACCCGGCGCATTTGCTGATGCCGCTGATCATCTCCCTGGCGCTGATGGCGACAGGTTCGGTGATGGATAGTTTTTCCAGCAACCTGACCCGCCCGCAGAACCTCTATATCAGCCAGTTCCTGCTAGGCTTCGGCGGTACGTTCTTCTTGGGGCCGACCATGGTGCTGGGCACCAAGAATGTGCTGACCAACCCGCGCAACCTGGTGAGCTTCTCGGTGATGTTCGGGATCTGCCAGAACCTCGGCGGCCTGATCGGCGCGGCGTTGCTGGGCACCTTCCAGATCGTGCGCGAGAAGTACCATTCGAGCATGATCGTCGAGCACCTGACCCTGATCGACCCGCTTGTGGCGGCGCGGGTGCAGAGTGGTGGGGCGGCCTATGGCAAGATCGTCGCCGACCCGGAACTGCGCAACCTCATGGGCATCCGCAGCCTGGCCACGGCGGCCACCCGTGAGGCGAACGTCATGGCTTACAACGATGTCTTCATGCTGATCGCGATTATCGCGATCCTGACCATGCTGTGGATCTTCACCCGCAGCCTGTGGCTGATGAGCACCACCAAGGCAACTCCTCCTGTTCAACCCAGCGGCGCGACTTCATGACCGAACCTTCAACCACCACCACGACCGCCATTGCCGCCACACCGGAAGGCAGCACGCCACCGGGCGCGGTGCCGACCCAATTGCGGCCCTTGCGCGTGCGCATCATCTCGTCCCTGGGCTTTGCCGCCATCGCCATCATCGGTGTGCTGATCGTGCTGTACGCCTGGCAACTGCCGCCGTTCAGCAGCGCGGTGGAAACCACCGAGAACGCCTTGGTGCGTGGGCAGGTGACGATTATCGGCCCGCAGCTCAGCGGCTATGTGTTCGAAGTGCCGGTGCAGGACTTCCAGTACGTCAAGACCGGCGACCTGCTGGTGCGCCTGGACGACCGCATCTACAAGCAGCGCCTCGACCAGGCCCTGGCGCAACTGGCGGTGCAGAAGGCCTCGTTGGCCAACGTGGTGCAGCAACGTAACAGCGCCGAAGCGACCATCAAGCTGCGCCAGGCCGCGCTGGTCGACAGCCAGGCCCAGGCACGCAAGAGCACTGCGGACTTGCGCCGCAATGAAGAGCTGATCAGCGATGGTTCGGTGTCCAAGCGCGAACTGGACGTGACCCGTGCGGCCAATGCCCAGACCATCGCCGCCGTGGCCCAGGCCCAGGCCAGCCTGGAAATCGCCCGCCAGGATCTGCAGACGGTGATCGTCAATCGTGGCTCCCTGGAGGCCGCTGTCGCGAGCGCCGAGGCGGCGGTGGAGCTGGCGCGCATCGACCTGTCCAATACCCGCATCACGGCGCCACGGGATGGCCAGCTCGGGCAGATCGGCGTGCGCCTGGGCGCCTACGTCAATTCCGGCGCGCAACTGATGGCGGTGGTGCCCAAGCAGTTGTGGGTGATTGCCAATATGAAAGAAACCCAGATGGACAACGTGCAGGTCGGCCAGCCAGTGACCTTCACCGTGGACGCGCTGAACCACCGTAAATTCCATGGCACGGTGCAGCATATTTCCCCGGCCACCGGTTCCGAGTTCAGCCTGTTGCAGGCCGACAACGCCACCGGCAACTTCGTCAAGATCGCCCAGCGGGTGCCCGTGCGCATCACCGTAGACCCGGACCAGGCCGAGAGCGAGCGCTTGCGGCCGGGGTTGTCGGTGGTGGTGAGTATCGACACGGCGGGGCGCCTGAAAAACAGCCCACCCTGACACTGACGCATGTCCCAACTGTAGGAGCGAGCTTGCTCGCGAAGAACTAACAGGCGCCGCGTTCATTCAGGAAACACGCGTTATCGTTGACGTTTTTCGCGAGCAAGCTCGCTCCTACAGTTCAGGCATTTGGAGTGTATTTCAGGTTGAATGCCAGGTGGGTTGACTGGCCTTGTTCCAGCAGTTTCAGGCCAGGCCTGCCTGGCAGGTGATGGGCATTCACCGGATGGCTCACCGGCTCGATGCAAAAAAAATCCAACCCCGGCGGGCAGTACAACAGGAAGTAATCGGCACCGCTGGCCTGGCATTCAAGGTGATAGCCAAGCTCCGGTTGTTCGATCAGGCAGTGCCCATCCCAGCCGCAAAAGCCGTTATCCACCAACCCCTCTGGCAATCCTTTGAGTTGCCGGAAATCCCAATTTTCGGGCACCGATGCCAACCCTGTGGGCAGCTTGGCTGCATCACTCATCCACACCTGCCCAGCCCTGGCCTGCAGCCGCGTACCCGGCCGGCGCGGCAAATACGGATGCAAGCCCAGCCCGTGCCACGCCGGTTGCTCGGCCAGATGAGTCACGCACAAGTCGATATTCAACTCACCGTTGTTCAAGCGCACCCGCTGGCGGGCGTGATAGGCGAAGGGCGTTTCGCAGCGCAACTCCAACACCACTTCATGTTCTGACTGGCTTATCACCTGCCACGGCTGCTGCCAGGCCGAGCCGTGAATCGGCAGGGGATCAGTCAGGCTATTGGCTGCCAGTGCCAGCCAGCCATCGGGGTTGTCGAACCCACCTTGAGCGATTCGGTTGGACCAGGGTGCCAAGGGATAGCAACCCAGCTTGCCCGGCAGCCCGGTATTGATCGCCTGCGTATCGCTGTGCCGTAACAGCGGTTGCCCGGTGGCGCGTACTGTCCAGTTGACGAGGCTGCCGCCGATGGCCGGGGCGAGTACCAGATGGGTGAATTGATCAGTAAGCTCAATCACGATTGACCTGCCTCATGAAGTCAAAACAAACACTGAGGATCCAACTGTGGGAGCAGGCAAGCCAGCTCCCACAGTTGCTCACCTTTGTTTCTGAAAGAAGGTTTACAGCACCAAATGGGGCAACCACAGCGACAACGCCGGGATGTAGGTCACTGCAATCAGCACCAGAAACAACACCGCATAAAACGGCAGCAGTGCCTTCACGGTTTTTTCAATGCTGGTCTTACCCACCGCCGCCCCGACGAACAGCACCGCGCCCACCGGCGGGGTAATCAGGCCGATGCCCAGGTTCACCAGCATGATCATGCCGAAGTGCACCGGGTCGACGCCAATGCCCAGAATCACCGGCATCAGAATAGGCGTGAGGATCAGAATCAGCGGCGCCATGTCCATCACCGTGCCGAGTAACAACAGCATGACGTTGATGCACATCAGGATCACGTAGCGGTTGTCCGACAGGGTCAGGAACAGCGTGGTGATCTTCGCCGGAATCTGCATCAGGGTCATGATGTAGCCGAAGCTGGCGGCGAAGGCGATCAGGATCATCACGATGGAAATGGTGCGCACCGTGCGATGCATCAACTTGGGCAGTTCGCGCCATTTGTAGTCGCGGTAGATGAACATGGTCACGAAGAACGCCCACAACACCGCAATCGCCGCCGACTCGGTGGCGGTGAAGATGCCCGAGAGGATGCCGCCCAGGATGATCACCATGGCCATCAAGCCCCAGAGCGCATCAGCGGCGATCTTCAGGGCCTGCTTCAAGGGGATGACTTCGCCTTTGGGGTAGTTGCGCTTTTTCGCAAAGATCAGGCACAGCACCATCAGGCACGCGCTCATCATCAGGCCCGGCACCACGCCGGCCATAAACAGTGAGGCGATGGAAACCGTGCCGCCCGCTGCCAGGGAGTACAGCACCGAGTTATGGCTGGGCGGCGTCAATAGCGCCTGCACCGAACCGCTGACGGTCACTGCGGTGGCGAATTCGCGCGGATAACCACGGCGTTCCATTTCCGGAATCAGCACCGAGCCGACCGAGGCGGTATCGGCCACGGACGAACCGGAAATCGCGCCGAAAAACGTCGAAGCCATGATATTGACCAGGGACAAGCCACCGCGCACAAAGCCCACCAGCACGCCGGCAAAGGCCACCAGGCGCCGTGACATGCCGCCCTCGGCCATGATCGCCCCGGCCAGCACGAAGAACGGAATCGCCATCAGCGAAAATTTGTTCACCCCACCGGCAATCTGAATCATCAGGGCCTGGAACGGAATGTCGATCCACCAAGCGCCAATCAACGCCGACAGCCCCAACGCATAGGCCACCGGCATGCCGATCAGGATCAAGGCTACAAAGCTGCCCAACAGAATCAATGCGTCCATGTCAGGCAGCCCCTTCGTTTTCTTCAACCAGGTCGAAACGCACCACCTTGCGGTTGCTCTGGTCACCGAACAGCAGCTTTTCGACCACGAACACCAGGGTCAGCACGCCGCCAATCGGGATCGGCATATAGGTAATGCCCACGCGCAGGGTAGGGATGGCGCTCATGAACTGGTTCCAGGTGGACAGGCACAGCTTGGCGCCCCAAATCGTCATGAATACGCAGATGGTGCCCATCAGCAGTTGCGAGAGGATGCCGACGAAACGGCGTTGGGCGGGCGGTAAGCGGTCAGTGATCATCGCCACCGACATGTGCGCACCAGCACGGTAACTGGCAGCGGCGCCGATAAAGGTGAACACCAGCATGAGCAGGATGGCGGTGGGTTCCGGCCAGCTGGAACCGGTGCCGAGGGCGTAGCGGGTGAAGATACCCCAGGGGATGATCAAGGCGACCCCCAATACCGACAGGCCGGCGACCCAGATGCAGGTCATGTAGAGGCGGTCATTGAAGCGCAGCAGTAAAGTCTTCATGGCGTTCACCGTGACCGGGCGCGTCGATACCGACCGCGCCGGGCCTTATGCAGGGGCAGGGGAGGTTATTGAACCGCGTCGATGCGCTTGATCATGTCTGCATACGGCGCACCGTACTTGGCACGCACCGCGGCGGTGGCCTCATAGAAGGGCTTTTTATCGACCGTGATGAACTCCACGCCGGCCTTCTTGAGTTTCTCTTCACTGCTGGCGGACTTGGCGTCCCAGAGCACGCGCTCATCGGCCTGGGCGGCTTTGGCGGCGGCCTTGACCATGTCCTGTTGGGCGGGATTGAGCTTGTTCCAGGTGATTTTCGACATCACGATAGGTTCAGGCAGGATCAGGTGTTCGGTGAGGGTGTAGTACTTGGCGTTCTGGAAATGGTTGTGTTCCAGCAAGGTCGGCGGGTTGTTTTCCGCGCCGTCGATGACCCCGGTCTGCAGGGCGCTGAAGATCTCGCCGGTGTCCATGGCAATGCCGTTGGCGCCCATGGCGTTGAAGGCCTCGATGAAAATCGGGTTGCCTTGCACGCGGATCTTCATGCCCTTGAGGTCTTCGATCTTGCGCACCGGTTTCTTGGTGTAGAGGTTGCGCGTGCCGCCATCCATCCAGGCCAGGGCCACCAGGCCGAACTCGGAGTTGGTGATCTTGGCGAGGATCTCGTCGCCGATCTCGCCGTCGATGACCTTGCGCATATGCGCCTGATCGCGGAACACGAACGGCAGGTTGAACACGTTCACGTCCGGCACCACCGGGCCGACGATACCGAGGCTGACGCGGGTCATCTGCACGGCGCCGACCTGGGCCTGTTCGACCACTTCCTTCTCGGAGCCCAGCACACCGCCGGGGAAGTACTTGAAGGTCAGCTCGCCGTTGCTCGCCTTGGTCAGGGCCTTGCCCATGTTCTCTTCGGCGACCACGGTGGGGTAGCCCGCGGGGTGGATGTCGGCGAACTTGATTTCCAGCGCGTGGGCGGCGCTGCTGAGGGTGAAGATTGCAGCGGCGAGCAAGGTGCGTTTGAAGTCCATGGAAGTCACTCCTGT
Organism: Pseudomonas sp. FDAARGOS_380; assembly: GCF_002591235.1. Taxonomy (NCBI): domain Bacteria; kingdom Pseudomonadati; phylum Pseudomonadota; class Gammaproteobacteria; order Pseudomonadales; family Pseudomonadaceae; genus Pseudomonas; species Pseudomonas sp. FDAARGOS_380. The sequence continues at coordinate 4,360,162 of NZ_CP023969.1, forward strand.
CTTGTTATTGTTGTATTCAAGGCACAGCGATTAAACGATGAAGCGGGGTTCGGGCAGCCCTTGGACGCCGGGGTTGAGGGCGAACACGCCACCGGACAGCGACTGTTCACCCGGGTCGTCACGGATAGACGTGACGTACAAAGTGTCCAGGCGACTGCCACCGAAGGCGCACATGGTGGGTTTTTTCACCGGCACGCTCAGGGAGCGGTCCAGGCGACCGTCGGGGGTGAAACGGTGAATCAGCCCGGCGTCGTTGGCGCAAATCCAGTAGCCACCCTCGGCATCCACGGCCGCACCGTCGGGACGCCCGGGGAACTTGTTCATATCAATGAATACGCGGCGATTGGACGGCGTGCCGGTCTCGATGTCGTAGTCGAACGCCCAGACCTGTTGCACCTTCGGGTGCGAATCAGAGGCGTACATCGTGCGGCCATCGGGGCTGAAGGCCAGGCCGTTGAGGGTGATGAACCCGTCCAGTTGCGCGTGGGGCGCAGCCCCGGACGCATAGCGATAAAGGATGCCGTCGGCGGCGTTCAGGCCCATGTCCAGCACCATGCTGCCGGCCCAGAAACGGCCTTGGCGATCGCAGCGGCCGTCATTCAAACGCATGTCCGGGCGTGAATGCTCGATGCTGGCCAGCGGCGTGGTGTCGAGGCTGCCGTCGTTGTGGGGCGTGAGCTGGAAGAAGCCAGTTTCCATGCCGGCCACCCAGTTACCCGTGTTGGTGCGGGCAATACAGGCGAGCATTTGCGGGGCTTTCCATGCCGCCAGATGGCCGGTGGCGGCACTCCAGCGTTGCAGGCCGCCGTTGGGGATATCCACCCAATACAGCGCGTTTTCTTCCACTACCCATACCGGGCATTCGCCCACGGCGTTACGGGCGTCGACAATCAATTCAGCACGCATGGTCATACCCTTGGGTTGCTGGGCACTCAGTCACCGAATGGCCCCGCCTCGCAGAACGCACCGCCCTGGTAGACCTTGGCCGGGTCATCGGCGGCCACGGGCGGTTGGGTTTCAACCTCGGCGCGGAACACTTCGGAGCTGTCCTTGGGCGCAAAGCCCAGGTGTGCGGCGTAGCGGTTGTCCCACCAGGTATCGAGGTTGGCCGACATGCCGTACACCACGGTGTGGCCGACGTTGGGCGTGTACAGCGCGCGTTCGAGCAGTTGGGTCAAGTCGTCGAAGCTCAGCCAGGTGTGCATCATCCGGCGGTTCTGCGGTTGCGGGAACGAGGAGCCGATACGGATGCTCACGGTCTCGATGCCGTAGCGGTCGAAGTAGAAGTTGGCCATGTCTTCGCCGTAGGATTTGGACAGGCCGTAGTAACTGTCCGGACGGCGCGGGGAGTGGGCGTCGAGTTGTTCGCCCTGTTTGTAGAAACCGATCACGTGGTTGGAACTGGCGAAGATCACCCGCTTGACCCCGTGGCGGCGGGCGGCTTCGTAGATATGGAAAATGCCACTGATGTTCGCGCCCAGCACCTCTTCGAACGAGCGCTCCACCGACACACCGCCAAAATGCAGGATGGCGTCGACGCCTTCTACCAACTGATGCACGGCGTGTTTGTCGGCCAGGTCGCAGGTTTGCACTTCTTCGCGAGCATCGGTGGCGGGGGCCATTTCAGCGATATCCGAAAGGCGCAGCACCTGGGCATAGGGCCGCATGCGTTCACGCAGGACTTTGCCCAGGCCGCCGGCGGCACCGGTAAGCAGCAGGCGGTTGAAAGGAGTGGGAGTGGTGATGGTCATGGGCCTTCCAGATTTTTGTTGTAGGTTGTCGTATGACTATAGGGAAATAGTGTTAGGGATTCCTGGTGTTGTCAACTTCCGGCCCTCTGTAGGAGCGAGCTTGCTCGCGAAAAACGCCAACGATAACGCGTATTCCTGATTAAACGCGGCGCCCATGGGTTTCTCGCGAGCAAGCTCGCTCCTACAAAAAACTGACCAAGCCCTCAGAGCAACGAAATCGGATAGCTGATAAAAATCCGGTTCTCATCGAACTCGTTATTGCTGAAGTCCCGGCGCATGGTCGAGTTGCGCCACTTCACATTGAGGTTCTTCAGCGCACCGCTCTGCACGGTGTAGGCCAGTTCCGACTCCCGCCCCCACTCTTTGCCGTCGGTGATCGCCCCGGTGTGTACGTTGCTGCCGCTGATATAGCGGTTCATCAGGGTCAGCCCCGGAACGCCGAGCACCACAAAGTTAAAGTCATGGCGCACCTGCCAGGACTTTTCCTTGGCGTTGTCGTAGCTGGCGTTGTAGCTGTCGTTGGCCAGGGTGCCGCCGCTGGTGCCGTTGATGCGCATCCAGGCGCTGTCGCCGCTGAGTTTTTGCAGGCCAACGTAGAAGGTGTGGCCGTTGTATTTGGCCGAGAGCAGGGCGAACAGGGTTTTGTTATCGAGGTCGCCGGCCAGGGCGCTGCCGTCTTCCTTGCCATTGAAGAAGCCGAGGTTGGCCCCCAAGGTCCAGTCGCCCACCGGCTGGCTGTGGGTGAGGTTGAGGTACTGCTGCTGGTAAATATCGGTCAGTTCGGCGTACCACAGGCCGACCTGGGTACGTTTGTCATTGAAGGTGTATTCGCCGCCACCGAAGTTGAAACGGTCCGAAGTGAACGCGGCTTTGCCGTTCATGAACATGTCTTCCATGCTCGCGTCGTTGCGCGGGCTGTTGCCGCGAAACTGACCGCCATAGAGGGTTAGCCCGGCAATCTCATTGGAGGTGATTTGTCCGCCACGAAAGGTCTGGGGCAGGGAACGGCCATCATCGGAACGCAGGATCGGCAGCACCGGCATCCATTCGCCAACCTTCAATTCGGTCTTCGACAGTTTGGTTTTCAGCGCGACACCCAGGCGCCCGAAATTGTCGGCGGGGCGGCCATCGTCATGCACCGGCAGCAGTTGCGTGCCAGCGGTGCCTTTGCCGCCATCGAGCTTTTGCGAATACAGGCCCAACACGTCTATCCCGAAGCCGACCGTGCCCTGAGTAAAGCCGGACTTGGCATCGAGGATAAAATTCTGCGTCCACTCTTCGGCCTTGCCCTGGGGGTTGGTGGGGTTGGTGAAGTTGCGGTTGAAGTAGGCATTACGCAGGTTGAGCGTGGCCTTGGCGTCGTCGATAAAGCCTTCGGCATGGGCACCCAGCGGCAGGGTGACGGCCAGGCTGCCGAGACCGAGAAGGCCCAGGCGCGTGCAGGAATGGCGGGCGGATTGACTCACAGTGAGGCTCCCTTTGTTTTGTTGTTTTTATTATTTGTTATACGTCGTCGTACAACATTGAGCGCGATATTTGCGAGGTTTTCAGGGCGTGTCAAGCAGAAGTTATACGATGACTTGGGTGAAACGATTCAACGCAGCGGCACGGTCGCCCCCCTGTAGGAGCGAGCTTGCTCGCGAAAAACGTCAACGATAACGCGTGCTTCCTGAATGAACGCGGCGCCTGTGAGTTTTTCGCGAGCAAGCTCGCTCCTACATGGATTGCATTGCAACGCAGGTTTCAGCCAGCCATGACCATCGGCGGCAGGGTGCCAAGCAGGGAAACCGCAGCCACCGCTGCAATGCCCAACAGCCACTCCATCATCACGCTGGTTCTCAAACTGCCCAGGCGCTGCTCGCAGCGTTTGATACGCAACCGGTTCAGCAGCGCCAACCCCAGCATGCCCAGTACCAGTCCCACCTTGATCAGCAGGATCAAGGCAAACCCTTGAAAGATCGGCGTAGGCCACAGTTGCCCAGTGAGCACGCGCACGTTGATCAAACCGGTTACCAGCAGGCCGACGACCAGGCCATATCCCACACCACTGAAGCGACGCAAAATCGGCTCCAAGCGATGATCTTGCGCATGCCTGAGGATCAGCACCAACACCAGCAACCCACCGAGCCAGGCCCCAACGCACAGCAGGTGCACCACTTGGTTGAGAATCAGCAACTGCCCATTCAGCCCATCGAGCATGGCGCCGTGACCTACGGGTGCCAGGGTTGCCAGCAGCAGGGCGAGCAGCGGTAAGCGTAAGGCTGGCCAGGGCTTGATCAGCACGATCACCAGCAGCAGGTTCAGCAGCAGATGCCAGGCCCATACCTGGCCAAAAAAGGTCTTGCCCAGCACCAACTGAAGGGTGGCCGGTTGCAGCGCCGCGTCCCAACTGCCGGCCATGCTGGCGGTGATCAACAGCAACCACACAACCCCGGTGACGAGCCCCAACCCGGCCAGGCCACGGGTGATGCGTAGCAGTTGCCGGTCCAGTGTCGGTTGCACATGAGCGCCGAGCAGCCAGGGCCTGAACACCCAGGCCCCGAACATCAACAGCACGACGATGAAATGCAGGAAGCGGCACAGCACCAGCAGGGTTGCCATGGGTTATTGGCCGACCTTGAAGCTGTATTCACCGCTGCTCTTGTGGGTGTCGACCGACACCGCGTTCCACACCACTTTGTAATTGCCAGCCGCGAGCGGTGCAGCGGGTGTCACCACCAGGACTTTCTTGTCGGCGTCCGGGGTTTCCAGGCCCTTGATCGCAATTTCGGTACCGTCCTTGCTCAGGGACACCTTGGTGAAGGTGGCTTCGACGCCTTCGCTGAAGGTCAGGCGCAGGTCTTTCGGCGCGGCGACATTGCTGTCAGCCGCAGGCTCCGCGCTCTTGAGGTGGGCGTGGGCAAACGCCGCCGAGGCGCCCAGTAGGGCAGTGAACAGGACAGCAGCGGTCAGGGACTTCTTGAGCAACATTGTTCAATACCGATCAGAGGATAGGAGCCGGCAGTGTACGAAGTTTCGGCTTGGCCTGTCGCCCCGATCTAGAGCCGGTGGTAGTCTTTAGGCCGTGTTGTTGTCAGGGAGCCCTTATGGGCAATCACAAGATCGGAATTCGTCGGGTCAACGTCGAGAAAATCCTGCTGGCGGCGGAGAAGGTCTTCGCCAACAAGGGCTATGGCAGCACCGCCATGGCCGACATCGCCGAAGAAGCGCAACTGCCGCGCTCCAACCTGCATTACTACTTCACCACCAAAAGCGAGCTCTACAGCGCGGTGCTGTTCGATCTGCTGGAATTGTGGAAGCAGGACGCCCTGAGCTTTGAAACCTTCGACGACCCCCGTGTGGTGCTCAGCAGCTACATCCGCGCCAAGATGCAGCGCTCGCGCACGCGTCCCTATGGCTCCAAGGTCTGGGCCAATGAAATCATCCACGGCGCGCCCACACTCGGTGAAGCCCTGGATGAAAGCCTGTACGACTGGGCCAAGATGAAGGAAGCGAAGATTCGCCAATGGGTGCAAGACAAACGCATCCTGCCGGTGGAACCGTCGAGCCTGCTGTACATGATCTGGGCCTCGACCCAGCACTATGCCGACTTCGACCACCAAGTGAAGATTTTGAATGACCACCAGCCGTTGTCGGACAGGCAGTTCGAGAAGGCCATTCAGACCGTGACCGGTGTGATTCTGCGCGGGATTGGCTTGGAACCCTGAGCTGATCGTTCCCACGCTCTGCGTGATCGTTCCCACGCTCTGCGTGATCGTTCCCACGCGGAGCGTGGGAACGAGGGGCAAGGGTTACACCGCCTCCCGGTAAGGATTGCGCGGGTCCTGCGTCCAGTTCAAAAACGGCTTGCCGGTATCGATCGGCACCATCTCGATGCAGTCGGCCACCGGGCAGGTGATCTGGCACAGGTTGCAGCCCACACACTCATCGTCGATCACCTCATACAGATGCGTGCCATCAGGCTGCTTCAAGCTGGCAATGGCCTGGTGCGAGGTGTCCTCGCAGGCAATATGGCAACGCCCACAGCCAATGCACGCCTCTTGGTCTATCTTGGCGATGACCTGGTAGTTGATGTCCAGGTACTTCCAGTCCGTGGTATTGCCCACCGCCCGCCCGGAAAACGCCTGCAGGTTGGCATGGCCCTGGCTGTCCATCCAGCGCGACAAGCCGTCCTTCATCTCTTCAACGATGCGAAACCCATGCAGCATCGCCGCCGTGCACACCTGCACCGCGCCGCAGCCCAGGGCAACAAATTCCGCCGCATCCCGCCAGGTGCCGATACCACCGATGCCGCAGATCGGCAGGCCGTGGGTCTGTGGGTCACGGGCGATTTCGGCAACCATATTCAACGCAATCGGTTTGACCGCCGAGCCGCAGTAACCGCCATGGGTGCTCTGGGTGCCGACCACCGGCAGCGCGACCATACGCTCCAGGTCTACGCTGGTGATGGAGTTGATGGTGTTGATCAGCGACACCGCATCGGCGCCGCCGCGATAGGCCGCCCGTGCCGCTACGCGGATATCGGTGATGTTCGGCGTGAGCTTGACGATCACCGGCAGCGAGCAATACGTCTTGCACCAGCGCGTCACTTGCTCCACGTACTCCGGCACCTGGCCGACGGCGGCGCCCATGCCCCGTTCGGGCATGCCGTGGGGGCAGCCAAAGTTCAGCTCGATGCCGTCGCAGCCGGTCGCCTCCACCAAGGGCAGGATATTTTTCCAGGATTCTTCGACACAGGGCACCATCAGCGAGACGATCAGCGCGCGGTCCGGCCAGTCCTTTTTCACCTGGGTGATTTCCCGTAGGTTGATCTCCAGGGACCGGTCGGTGATCAGTTCGATATTGTTGATGCCCAGCACTTCGCGGTTGGCGCCGTAGTGCGCGGAGTAGCGCGATGACACATTCACTGCCGCCGGGTCTTCCCCCAGGGTTTTCCACACGACGCCACCCCAGCCGGCCTCGAAGGCGCGCACCACGTTGTAGGCTTTGTCGGTGGGCGGCGCGGAGGCCAGCCAGAACGGATTGGGCGCTTTGATACCGGCGAATACAATCGAGAGATCGGCCATTACGCAGCCTCCACAGTCAGCATGAGTTGGGCGTGCATGGCTTCGGCAGCCCGCTTGCCATGTTGTACCGCCTGCACGGTGAGGTCCTGGCCGAGGCTGACGCAGTCGCCGCCGGCATACACCCCAGGGATGCTGGTGCGCAGTTGCTCATCGACGAAGATGCGCTCGCCGACGCGGTGCAGTTGCTGGGCCAGTGGATCGTGCAGGGCGTCGTTGTCGAAGCCTTGCCCGATCGCCTTGAAGATCGCATCGGCGGCCAGTTCGAAGGTTTCCCCGGTCGGCAGCAGGCGACCGTTTTCCAGGCGGGTGCGGGCAAAGCGCATGCCGCGCACGCGGCCTTGGTCGTCGAGTAACACCTCGTCGGGTTGGGCCCAGGTCAACAGCCGGACTTGATTGGCTTTGGCGATGTCCTGTTCGTGGTGGGTCGCGCCCATGTCGGCCAGGCCACGTCGGTACACCAGGTTGACATCGCGGGCACCGAGGCGGGCCATTTGCACGGCCATGTCGATGGCGGTGTTGCCGGCGCCGAGTACGATGCAACGGTCGGCCAGGGGCAGTTGGGTGAGGTCGTCGGCCTGGCGCAGTTCGCGGATATAGTCGGTGGCGGCGAGCAGGCCCGGGGCGTCCTCACAGGGCAGGCCCAGCTGTTTGCTGGCCGCGAGACCCAGGCCGAGGAACACCGAATCGAATTGCTGGTGCAGTTCGCTCAAGGTCAGGTTGCCGCCCAGGCGCTGGCCGTGGCGAACCTCGATGCCGCCAATCTGCAGGAGGAAATCCAGTTCTTTCTGGGCAAAGTCGTCCACCAGTTTGTATTTGGCGATTCCGTATTCATTCAGGCCGCCGGCTTTTTCCCGGGCTTCGAATATCACCACCTCATGGCCGTGCAAGGCGGCGCGGTGAGCGCAGGCCAAACCGGCGGGCCCGGCGCCGACCACGGCGATGCGCTTGCCGGTGGGCGCGGCGCGTTGGAACGGATGCTCGCTGAAATGCGCGTTGTCGATGGCGTAGCGTTGCAACAGGCCGATCAACACGGGGGCGCATTCTTCGGCGTTATTGCGTACGCAGGCTTGCTGGCAGAGGATTTCCGTCGGGCATACCCGTGCACAGCTGCCACCGAGAATGTTGGCCGAGAGGATTTTCTGCGCGGCGCCTTGTACGTTGTCGGTGTGGATATTGCGGATGAACGACGGGATATCGATCTCGCTGGGGCACGCATTCACGCAGGGCGCGTCGTAGCAGTACAGGCAGCGCGAGGCTTCCAGCTGGGCCTGGCGCGCGTTGAGCGGCGGTGCCAGGTCGGTGAACTGGCTGGCGAGGGTGGCCCCGTCTTCGCGGGGGTGGGGGAGGTGGGTCAGGGTCTGGATCACGGTGTTGGCCTCACGGTTATTGAGGTGGGCGATCGTTCCCACGCTCTGCGTGGGAATGCCTCACTGGACGCTCCGCGTCCGCTTTTTTTGGATTCAGCGGTTCACAGCCACCGGCTTGGAAAGCGCTGCCCGCTTGCTCAACTGCTCGAACACCGACGGATACGCCGGCCGCTCTACATACCGTCCGGCCCCTCGCTCGGCGCGCAGGTCGCCATCGGCCCACACCAGCTTGCCCTGGCTGATAGTGTGGCTGGGCACGCCGCGCACGGTCTTGCCTTCGAAGATGTTGAAGTCCACCTGCTGGTGGTGGGTCTTGGCGGAAATGGTCCGCGTGCCCTCGGGGTCCCATAGCACCAGGTCGGCATCGGCGCCTACGCGTATCGCGCCTTTGCGTGGGTAGAGGTTGAAGATTTTCGCGGTGTTGGTGGAGGTCAGCGCGACAAACTCCTGCATCGACAAACGCCCGGTATTGACGCCTTCGTGCCACAGCAGCGCCATACGGTCTTCAATGCCGGCGGTACCGTTGGGGATCTTGCTGAAGTCATCACGCCCGGCGGCTTTTTGCTCGGCGCAGAAACAGCAGTGGTCGGTGGCGGTGGTGTGCAGGTTGCCCGCTTGCAGGCCATGCCACAGTGCCTCCTGGTGCCCGCGCGGGCGGAACGGCGGGCTCATCACATAGCCAGCGGCGGTCTGCCAGTCGGGGTGTTGGTACACACTGTCATCGAGCAACAGGTGGCCGGCGAGCACTTCGCCGTACACCGCCTGGCCCTTGCCTCGGGCGTAGGTGATTTCATCCAGGGCTTCCTTCGTCGACACATGCACCAGGTACAGCGGCGTGCCGATGGTCTCGGCAATCCGGATGGCACGGCTGGCCGCCTCGCCTTCCACCTGGGAGGGGCGCGACAGCGGATGGGCTTCCGGCCCGGTGATGCCCTGGGCCATCAGCTTGCGTTGCAGGTGATACACCAGCTCGCCATTTTCGGCATGCACGGTGGGCACCGCGCCGAGTTCCAGGCAGCGTTCGAAACTGGCAACCAAGGTGTCGTCGGCGGCCATGATCGCGTTCTTGTAGGCCATGAAATGCTTGAAGCTGTTGATGCCGTGGTGGCTGACCAACTCGGCCATTTCCTCGCGTACCTGCTCGCTCCACCAGGTGATCGCGACATGAAACCCGTAGTCGGCGGCAGACTTTTCGGCCCAGCCGCGCCACTGGTGGAAAGCTTCCATCAGCGATTGCTGCGGGTTGGGAATCACGAAGTCGATGATCGACGTGGTGCCACCGGCCAAGCCTGCAGCCGTACCGCTGAAAAAGTCTTCACTGGCCACGGTGCCCATGAAGGGCAGTTGCATATGGGTATGGGGGTCGATGCCCCCCGGCATCAAGTATTGGCCACTGCCATCGAGTATTTCGCAGCCTGCGGGAATATCCAGATTCGTGCCAATGGCGCGAATTAGACCCTCTGCGCATAACACGTCGGCGCGGTAACTTTCATCATGGGTAATAACGGTGGCGCCACGGATCAACAGCGACATGTCGAGTTCCTCACAGGCTTGACCGGCTTGTGCCAGTTCTAAGTGTTGTAATACTGCGTACCGATGACGGGTTAATTCCTGTCATCGGTGACAGGAATAGAAACTAGCCCGAGTTTTTCGAATGAGCAAGAAGATTTTTCGCAAGCCTTTATAGTTTTTATCTTATTGATATATATAAGAAAAATACTGGTTTCACCAAAATGAAGCACGCTCACCCTGTTTTGACGAACTTGACAGGTTCTTGATCTGATCAATATTTCTTATTGCAAATCAGGCGCTTGAGATATGCCGCTTGACGGCGTCGAGAAATAAAAATAATTGTGATGCACCAGATTGAGACCTGAGGGTTCGAGCAACTTGCGTATTGTTTAGCCTGACGCATACGGCAAGTACCGCAGGTTCAATTGGAAAGCTGATAAACATCAGCACGTTATATAAGCGGTGCGGGTTCAGAGGCGGTTGTCGGCACGGTTATTGAGTGCACGGGCAGTTGGCCGGAACCCTGGATGTCATGTTGTTGATGCGGTACTCCGGCCACCTGAACCTAGCGTGCAGGTGAGCAACAATAATTTTAAAAAAACCGTGGAGCGGCCATGCAACAGAACAGATCGCAAGTCATCGAGCGCAACGGCCTGTACGAACTCGACGCCGGCCCCGACGTCCTCGACAGCCCTCGCTACAACCACGACATGGCACCTACCAAAGTGCACGAGCGCACCTGGAACAAATGGCACATCACGGCGCTATGGGTCGGTATGTCGATCTGCGTGCCCACCTACACCCTGGGTGGGGTGCTCACAGCGTATTTCGGGCTGTCGGTGGGGGAGGCGCTGGTAGCGATCCTGCTGGCCAATATCGTGGTGTTGATCCCGCTGACCCTCAACGCGTTTCCCGGCACCAAGTACGGCATTCCGTTTCCGGTGCTGTTGCGTTCGTCCTTCGGCATCCTCGGTTCCAACGTACCGTGCCTGATCCGTGCGCTGGTGGCTTGCGGCTGGTTTGGTATCCAGACGATGTTCGGCGGGCTGGCGATCCACCTGTTTCTGGGCTCGATTTTCGACGGCTGGAAAGCCCTCGGCGGTACCGGCGAGGTGATCGGTTTCATGCTGTTCTGGTGCTTGAACCTATGGGTGGTGCTGCGCGGCGCCGAGTCGATCAAGCGCCTGGAAACCTTGTCGGCGCCGCTGTTGGTCGCCGTGGGCGTTGGGCTGTTGGTATGGGCGATGCCGAATGTGTCCCTCAGCGAGTTGATGGCGATCCCACCCAAGCGCCCCGAAGGCGCCAGCCTCACCGGTTACTTCATGGCGGGGCTTACGGCGATGGTGGGTTTCTGGGCCACGTTATCGCTGAATATTCCCGACTTCAGCCGCTACGCCAACAGCCAGAAAGACCAGATTCTGGGGCAGATCTTCGGCTTGCCGCTGACCATGTTCCTGTTCGCTGCCCTCGGCGTGGTCATGACCGCCGCCTCGGTGAAACTGGTAGGAGTGAGCGTCTCCGACCCGGTGAGCCTGATCGGTCATATCCAGAGCCCGGTGTGGGTGGCCATCGCCATGGCGCTGATCATCGTCGCGACCTTGTCCACCAACACCGCGGCGAACATCGTCTCGCCCACCAACGACTTCCAGAACATCGCGCCCAAGCTGATCAACCGCACCACGGCGGTGATCCTCACCGGCCTGGTAGGGCTGGCATTGATGGCCCATGAGCTACTGAAAAAACTCGGGCTGATCGTCTCGGACGTGAGTCTTGAAACCGTGTATTCCAATTGGCTGCTGGGTTATTCGAGCCTGCTGGGGCCGATTGCGGGGATCATGGTGGTGGACTATTTCATAACCCGCAGACAACAGTTGGACCTGGCCGGCCTGTACCGCGATGACGTGTACCCGGCCTGGAACTGGAGCGGCTTTGTCGCCTTTGGCGTACCGGTGGTGCTGACGCTGCTGTCGCTGGGCAGCGATGCGTTCAGCTGGTTCTACAGCTACGGCTGGTTTACCGGTTCGGCGTTGGGCGGGGTGTTGTATTACGGGCTCAATGCCAAGCGCGGTAGCACTCCACTCACCGTCAAATCCCCGTTGTAAACACGGTCCAGGTGGGAGCTGGCTTGCCTGCGATAGCGGATTATCAGTTAAAGCCGTGTCGACTGACACACCGCCATCGCAGGCAAGCCAGCTCCCACACTTGACCGCGTCAATTCATAAGAAACTCAGCCTGAGGAGACCCCCATGAACGCTGCCCTCGATGTTCTGCAATCGACCCATCAGCACATCAACCGCGACCGCCTGTGGCAGTCGCTGATGGACCTGGCCAAGCTGGGCGCCACCCCCAAGGGCGGTGTGTGTCGCCTGGCCCTCACCGACCTCGACCGCAAGGCTCGCGATCTCTTCGTGCAGTGGTGCGAAGCGGCTGGTTGCACGGTGACCATCGACGGCATCGGCAATATCTTTGCGCGTCGCCCCGGCCGCAATCCCGACCTGCCGCCAGTGATGACCGGCAGCCATATCGACACCCAGCCCACGGGCGGCAAGTTCGACGGTTGCTTCGGCGTGCTGGCCGGTGTGGAAGTGCTGCGCACCCTTAACGACCTCAAGGTGGAAACCGAGGCGCCGCTGGAAGTGGTGGTATGGACCAACGAAGAAGGCTCGCGCTTCCCGCCGTGCATGATGGGCTCAGGGGTGTTTGCCGAGAAGTTCACCCTGGCCGATACCCTGGCCAAGGTCGATGCGGATGGGGTCAGCGTGGGTGAGGCGCTGAATGCGATTGGTTATGCGGGAACACGGCCGATCAGCGGGCATAAGGTCGGCGCGTATTTCGAGGCCCATATCGAACAAGGGCCGATTCTGGAGGATGAACACAAAACCATCGGCGTGGTGCTCGGCGCCCTTGGGCAAAAATGGTTCGACCTGAAGCTGCGCGGTGTTGAGGCCCATGCGGGCCCTACACCCATGCACTTGCGCAAGGACGCCTTGGTAGGTGCGGCGGCGGTGGTGGCCGCCGTGAACGCGGCGGCGTTGGCGCACCAGCCCCACGCATGCGGCACGGTGGGTTGCCTGCAAGCGTATCCGGGATCGCGCAACGTGATTCCCGGTGAAGTACGCATGACTCTGGATTTTCGTCACCTGGAACCGGCACGGCTGGACTCGATGATTGCCCAGGTGCGCCAGGTGATCGAGGACACCTGCGCCAAACATGGCTTGAGTTTCGACCTGCAGCCCACGGCGGACTTCCCGCCGCTGTACTTTGACAAAGGCTGTGTGGAGGCGGTGCGCGATGCCGCCAATGGCTTGGGCTTGTCGAACCTGGACATCGTCAGCGGGGCAGGGCACGACGCGATCTTCGTGGCTGAGCTGGGCCCGGCGGGGATGATCTTTGTGCCGTGTGAAGGCGGCATCAGCCACAACGAAATCGAAAATGCCGCGCCGGATGACCTGGCGGCAGGGTGTGCGGTGTTGTTGCGCGCCATGCTGGCCGCTTCAGCGGCCATCGCCAGCGGCAAACTCGCGGCCTGATCGTTCCCACGCTCCGCGTGGGAATGCACCCTGTGACGCTCCGCGTCACGATTTTAAGGGCAGACGCAGAGCGTCCTGAGCGGCGTTCCCACGCAGAGCGTGGGAACGATCAGTGGGTATTAGCCCGGCTGCCAGCCGCCGCCGAGTGCGGTCAACAGTCCCACGCTTGCCTGCAATTGCCGGGTCTGCACCGCCTGCAATGTTCTCTGCGCCTGCAACGCGGCGGTTTGGGCGGTGACCACATCCAGGTAACTCACCGCCCCGGCCTGATAGCTGTTCATCGCCAAGGCCTGGGTATGTTGCGCTGCCTCTGCCGCCGCTTGCTCGTCCTCGGCTTGCTGCTGCAAATCCCGCAGTTGCGCGAGGTTATCTTCCACCTCGCGCACGGCTTTCAATACGTGGCTACGGTACTGTGCCGAAGCCTCCTCGAACTCGGCCTTGGCCTGGCGCTCATTGGCGCTCAAGCGCCCGCCGTCGAAGATCGGCAGGTTCATCAGTGGCCCCAGCGCCCAATACCGGTTGCCGGCGGACAGCAGGTTGCCGACGCCTTGGGTCTGCCCGCCCAGCACACCGGTCAAACTGAAATCCGGAAACCATGCCGCCTTGGCCACGCCGATAGTCGCGTTGGCTGCAAACACGCGACGTTCAGCGGCGGCAATGTCCGGGCGACGCTGCAGCAGGTGGCTGGGCAACTGCGCTGGAATGCCGGGCAACGCCATTAACTGCGAGCTGGGCGGCAATGAAAAATCACTGGCCGTCACGCCCACCAATTCGCCGATGGCATGCTCGGCGAGGTTGCGCTGGCCACGCACTTCGTCCAGCTGTGCCTTGGCTTCGGCCAGTTGGTTTTGTGCGCGGGTCAGGTCCAGTTCCGACGCAATCTGGCCTTCATAACGGCTGCGGGTCAGTTGCAGCGCTTTGCTGAAGTCCTGCAACGACGTGTTGAGGATTCGGCCCTGTGCATCCAGCCCATTGAGCTGCACATACAGGCTCGCCAACTGCTGTTGCAGGCTCAAGCGCACCACCGCCAGATCATCAAAGGACGCTTGCGCCTGGGCATCGCCCGCAGCGACCTGGTTGCGGATTCTGCCCCACAGGTCGAGGTCGTAACCCAGGGAGAAACCAGCGGTATTGCTGTTGTACACCGACGGCTGTGTAGTGCCGCGCAACGGTCGTGAATCTGATTGACGCTGGCGCTGCGGTTGCGCGCTGGCGGTGATTTGCGGAAAAAGGCCCGCGTGCAGTTGACTGGCATAGGCCTGGGACGCATCGAAGTGCGCCAGCGCCGCGGCCAGGTTCGGGTTGGCCTTGAGCAGTTGCTGCTGCAGCGCGTTCAGGCGCGAATCGTGGTAAAGCTGCCACCACTGGGGCGCCAGTTGGTCCGACGGTTGCGCGCTGTGCCAGGGGCCATCGCTGGTTTGTTCACGGTAGTTCGCGGGCAGGTCAACCGACGGCACTGTATAGGTGGGTGCCATCGAGCAACCCTGCAACGCCAGCAGTATCAACGCCGCCAGCGGCTTAAGCCTTGGGCGCATGGGCACCTCCCGAGGCGTCAGCCAGTTGCACCGGGTCGCCTTCACGCAGGGCGTCGGGCGGGTTGTCGATGATACGGTCAGCAGGCTTCAGGCCCTGGTCGATCACCAGGCGCTCGCCGAGGTCCAGGCCTATATGAATGTCTTGCAGGTGCACATGGTTGCGCCCGTCCAGCACGGCAACCTGGGTACCCTGGGCACGGAAGATCAAGGCGCTGGCCGGGATGCTCACGCCATGGGTGTCGGCCGGAATCGGCAGGGTGACTTCGGCGTAATCGCCCGGCAGCAGTTCGCCGTTGGGGTTGTCGGCGACGAACTGGGCGAGCAGGGTGCCGGAGCGGCGGTCGATGGCGGTGGAGTCACCAATCAGGCGCGCCTTGAAATGCTCGCCGGGGTGCTCAGGGACGGTCAGTTCGGCCTCAAGGCCGGTATGGATGACCGCTGCATAGTTCTGCGGCACCGGCACATACAAACGCAGTTGGTGGGTGTCGGCAATGTTGAACAGTTCCGGATCGCTGGCGTTATCGGCCTTGATCAACTGGCCGATGTCCGTGTTGCGGGCGGTGATGGTGCCGGCGAACGGCGCGCGAAGGGTCTTGTAGCTTTCCAGGGCGCACAGTCGCGCATAGTCTGCTGCGGCAGCTTCGGTGTTGGCCTTGGCGGCTGCGGCATTGGAGGTTTTCTCATCGGCGTCCTGGCGCGATACCGAATGGCTCGCCAGCAGGTTTTGCCAGCGGGTCGCCGTGGTGGCTGCCAGATGTGCATTGGCTTGTTGCTGGATCAGGCGCGCATGGGCCTGGGCCAGTTGTTGGTCGAGGTCGGGGCTGTCGATTTCGGCGAGGAGTTGCCCGGCCTTGACCTGGGCGCCGATGTCGACTTTCCAGTCCTTCAGGTAGCCGCTGACCCGTGCATGGATCGCCGCCTGGCTCCATGCCTCCAGGTGGGCGGGCAGGCGCAGGGTATCACCGGCGGCGTTTGGCTTGGGTTGGAACACCATCACCTGGGGGACGGCGGCGGCCTCGGTCCAGGCAGTGACCGATTGCTCGTGCAGCGTACGCGCGTGCAGGCCGCTGGCGACCAACAGGGCAGCCAACGTCAGGCCACCGACACCCAGGAGCATCAGGCGCTTGCGCGAGGGTTTTTGATCAGGCGACATGGGGCGTTTCTCCAGCAGTTGCGCGAGTAGGATGACGGCCGTGGACCAGGCTGAAGACCACGGGAACAAACAACAAAGTGGCGATGGTGGCGAAGATCAAGCCGCCGATGACCGCCCGGCCGAGCGGGGCGTTCTGCTCCTCGGAAATCGCCAGGGGCAGCATGCCGATGATCATCGCCAGGGCGGTCATGCACACCGGGCGAAAGCGCGTATAGCCGGCTTCCAGCGCGGCTTTCAACGCATCGCCATGTTCGGCCAGGCGCTCTCGGCAGAAGCTCACCACCAGGATCGAGTTGGCGGTCGCCACGCCCATGCACAAGATGGCACCTGTGAGTGCTGGCACCGACAACGAGGTGCCGCTGAGGAACAGCATCCACACGATGCCCGCCAATGCTGCCGGCAACGCCGTGATGATCACAAAGGGGTCGGCCCACGACTGGAAGTTGACCACGATCAGCAGATAGATCAGCACCACCGCGCCGAGCAACCCGAAGCTCAAACCACTGAACGCCTCATGCAGCGCGTCGATCTGCCCGTGCAGGCTGATGGTCGCGCCTTTGGGGCGCATGGACGCCGTGTCATCCAGCACCTTTTGCACATCGCGGGCCACACCGCCGAGGTCGCGGCCTTGCACGTTGGCGTACAGGTCCAGGGTCGGTTCGATGTTGTAGTGGGTCACCACGGCCGGGCTTTGTACCCGGGAGATGGTCGCCACGCCGCCGAGGATTTGCGCCTGCCCATTGGCCCCCGTCACCGGCAGCGCTTCCAGGGACGGCAGGCTGTCGAGGCGGTATTGCGGGGTGGCGGCGACGATGGAGTAAGACACGCCGTTGGCCGGGTTGAGCCAGAAGGTCGGCGCGGTTTGCGAGCTGCCGGCGAGGGAGGCGACCATGCTGTTGGTGACGTCACGCTCGGTGATGCCCAGGCCATTGGCGCGCATACGGTCCACGTTTACTTGCAGCGAGGGGTAGCCGGTGGACTGCTGGATCCGCAGGTCGGCAATGCCCGGTACATGCTGCAGGCGCCGTTCAAGTTCGACGGCATAGGCGCGGTTGTCTGCGTCACTGCGCCCGGAGATTTTGACGTCCAGCGGGGCGGGGGCGCCGAAGTTGAGGATCTGGCTGCTGATGTCGGCGGGCAAGAACGCAAAGTGGCTGCCGGGGAAACTTTGCGGCAGGGCTTCGCGCAGTTTTTTTACATAGTCGGCGGTGGGGGCGTGGTGCGTTTTCAAGCTGACTTGAATATCGCCATCCTGCGGGCCGATGGTGCCGCTGCTGCTGTAGGCCATGTCGATGCCGCTGAGCGGAATGCCGATATTGTCGACAATGGTGTCCAGCTCTTCGGCGGGGATGACCTCGCGGATCCGCGCTTCGATGCGGTCGAACGCCGCGGCGCTTTCCTCGATGCGTGTGCCCAGGGGCAAGCGCACATGCAGCGCCAAGGCACCCGCATCGGTGGCCGGGAAAAAGTCTTGGCCCAGGCTCGGCAACAGCAGGAACGACGCCAATACGCACGCCAGGAACCCGACAATGAAGCGCTTGCGTGCGCCCAATGCCAGCGTCAGCAGGCCATGGTAGGTGTCGCGGACATTGGAAAAGTGCCGCTCGAACCCCTGCTGAAAATTAAGCACCGATTGCAGCAACGCATTGCGCGGTTTCGGGTGCTGTTCACCCTCGTGGTGGTTGATGAATGCATCTTCCGGATGATGCCCCGCGCCAGGCTCGGGCCTATGCGGTTTGAGCAAAAACATCGCCAGTGTCGGCACCAGGGTGCGCGAGAGGATGAACGAACTGGCCATGGCGAAGATCACCGCCAGCGCCATGGGCCGGAACAGGTAACCGGCGATGCCTTGCAGCAAAAACATCGGCACGAACACGATGCAGATGCACAGCAGTGAGACGAACGCCGGGCCGACGATTTGCGCGGCGCCGTCGAGAATCGCGGTCTTCACCGCCTTGCCTTGTTCCAGGTGCCAGTTGATGTTTTCGATGGTCACCGTGGCGTCATCCACCAGGATACCCACCGCCAATGCCAGCCCGCCCAATGTCATCACGTTGAGGGTTTGCCCGCTGACCGCCAGCAAGGCGATGGCCGAGAGCACCGCCAGGGGAATTGAGGCGGCGATGATCAAGGTCGAACGCCAACTGCCGAGAAACAGCAGGATCATCGCACTGGTGAGCAATGCGGCAATGATGCCTTCCTGGGCCACGCTGCCCACCGACTGTTTGACGAACACCGAGGCATCGCCCAGCAGCGAGGTTTTCAATGACGGCGGCAGGGTTTCGTTGATGCGCGGCAGCATCTGGCGGATACCGTCGATGATCGACAGCGTGGAGATGCTGCCGTTTTTCAGCGCCGGCATCAGCACGGCGCGATGGCCGTCGACCCGCACGATGTTGGTTTGCGGCGGTGAACCGTCGCGCACATGGGCCACTTGGCCGATGGTGATCAGCGCCCCGTCAACCGTCTTGATCGGCAAGTCGTTGAGCTCATCGATGGCCTTGGGGCTGTTGTTGAGCAGGATCGTGTATTCGTTGGGCCCCAGCTTGGCGGTGCCCACCGGGATGATCTGGTTCTGCAACGACAAGGCATTGCCCACATCCTGGGCCGACAAGCCTTTGGCGGCGAGGGCTTGGGGGGCGAGGTCGAGGGTGATCTGCCGTTGCTTGCCGCCCATCGGTGTAGGCATGGCCAGGCCGGGCAGGGCGCTCAAGGGCAGGCGGATGTTGTTCTGCACCAGGTCGCGAATTCTGGCTTCCGAAAGGCTCGGGCTGGAGAACGCCATTTGCAGGATCGGCACCGTGGAGGCGCTGTAGTTGAGGATCAGCGGCGGGGTGATGCCCGGTGGCATTTGCTTGAGCACGGTTTGTGACACCGCCGTGACCTGGGCATTGGCAGTACGGATATCCACGCCAGGTTGGAAGAAGATCTTGACGATGCCCATGCCGGGCAACGATTGCGACTCGATATGTTCGATGTCGTTGACGGTGGTGCTCAGGGAGCGTTCGTAGGTGTAGATCACCCGGCCGGCCATGGCGTCCGGGGACAGGCCGTTGTACTGCCAGACCACGGCAACCACGGGAATGCCGATATCGGGAAAAACATCCGTGGGCGTGTGCAGGGCCGCCATCGGCCCGATGATGCAGATGAATATAGCCAGCACGATGAAGGTGTACGGCTTGTGCAGTGCGGTCTTTACCAGCCCGAGCATGCGTGAGTCTCCGAGAAGAGCAGGATTGCAAACCCCGGCAGTCTTGCCCGACCCACCTAACACGCACCTTTCAGCCAGGTGAAGGAAGTTTTAGTTAACGGCTGAAGATCCTTTCATAGGGATTCATTTGTTCCAGGAAGGGCGGCTGATCAAGCTTGTCAGCCATCGGATACGACCTTTTCATTCATGCCCTTTGGAGTCCTGTCATGTCACTTAAACCACTGTTGTTAGTTCCCGTTCTTGGCTTTGTCTGCTTACTGTCGGCATGCGCTGGCCCGATCCCCAAGGCGGACCCCAGCCAAGCCTGGATCGGCTTGCAGGAAGAAGCGCCGAATGACCTGATGGCCGAGCGTGTCGATGGCAAGCGCGTGGACGATGGGCGCTATTTTGAAGTGACCCCGGGGGACCATCGCCTGGACGTGACCTTATTTGAAGACGAACCGGGTGACGACAACCAGCAGGACTGCCAGGGCCGCATCGAGTACAAGCATTTCAAAGCGGGTGAGCACTACACCCTGGTGGAGTCGAGCCTGGGCACCACGGTGCGCGCGTCCCTTGAGGACGGCCACGGCAAGGAAATTGCCGCAACCCAGGACTTCAATTGCATGCCTGGCTAGGCGTGATGCGCCGTCGCCTTGCGCGGCTCGGCGGGTTCAGCAGGTTTGACGTGGGGGTGATGATGCCGGCGCGTCACGCGCATGACCCCCCACAGCATGGCGGCGGCGACGGCCAGCCAACCACAGATCAACAGGAAAATCGTTGTCGCAAGGCTCATTCGGGCCTCCTTTCGCCCACTTGGGGCACACACAGTCTTCTCAATGGACAGTCTAGTCAGCTGACGGTTGCCTGCTATTGACCAATGGTCGAGTCCGTCCAACTTGTTTGCTCTATCGTCACCGCTTTATTGCACGCGTCGGCTATAGATATCTTGCGCCCCCCAATGTAGGAGCGAGCTTGCTCGCGAAAAACGTCAACGATGACGCGGGCTTCCTGAATAAACGCGGCGCCCCCAAGTTTTTCGCGAGCAAGCTCGCTCCTACGGGATAGAGAAAGCGCGATTGGGCTATGATCGGGGCCTTTACTGGCAGTTGATCAAGAGAGTGAAAAAATTGCGCTTACGGTCGAACCTTAAAACTTCCTTGCTACTGGCCGTTGCCCTCGGGTTGGCGGCCTGTTCCAGCAACACACCGTCGAAACTGCCAGGCTTGCCGGAGCGCGTTGAACTCAATGGCGTGCCGACCTTTCGCAGCGAGGCGTATCAGAGCGGTCCTACAGCACTTGCCAGCATGCTGTCGCAACAAGGCATTGTCATGACACCAGGTTTGCTTGATAAGCCGCTGCGCCTGCCCGGTGCCGAGGCCGACCTTGAGCGCAACATGCAGGTGCTGGCGCGTGAGTACGGGCTGATGGTGTACCCATTGGACGCCAAGCTGACCGCCGTGCTGGCCCAGGTAGCGGCGGGTTACCCGGTGATGGCGCGGATCAACGCCAGCTATTGGTCCGGAGCGCGTTATGTCGTGGTGGTGGGGTTCAACCAGCAGAAGAGTACGGTGCTGTTGCGCTCAGGCAATGAGCGCCGCCTGAGCATGAATTTCAACGACTTTGAGTCGGCGTGGAAGGGCGCGGGCCAATGGGCCATCCTGACCCAGCGCCCGAGCCAGTTGCCGGCCAACGTGGACGCGCAACGCTGGCGCGATGCGGCCAATGCCACGGCGCAGGCGGGGCAGGAGCAGGCAGCAGCCCAAGCGCTCAAGGTGTTGGCAGAGAAGAAGTGAAGCTCAAATAAGGTGGGAGCGGGCTTGCTCGCGAATGCGGTGGGTCAGCCATGAATGTAGCGACTGACACCGCGCATTCGCGAGCAAGCCCGCTCCCACACTAAAATCGCTGTTTATCGACGTACTTCCGCAGCGGTCGCTCGATTCTTGAGGTTTTTATCAGCCTTGTACCGCAGCGCCACATCCGGCACTGCGCCGCCTTTGCCAGTTTCGACCCAACTACGAATACGGCTGGCATCGGCAAAATGGGTGAACTTGCCAAAGGCATCCAGAATCACCAGCGACACCGGGCGATTGCCCATGCTCGTCACCAGCACCAGGCAGTGGCCGGCCTGGTTGGTGAAGCCGGTCTTGGTCAGCTTGATATCCCAGTTGGCGCGGTTGATCAGGTGGTCGGTGTTGGAGAAGCCCAGGGTGTAGTTGGGCTTGCGGAACGACACGGTCTTTTCCTTGGTGGTGCTCAACTGGCTGAGCATCGGGAATTTGCGCGCATAGGCCAGCAGCTTGCTCAGGTCGCGGGCGGTCGAGACGTTATGGATCGACAGGCCGGTGGGCTCCACGTAGTGGGTGCTGGTCATGCCCAGGGATTTGGCCTTGGCGTTCATCGCCGCGATAAAGGCCGCATAACCGCCAGGATAATGGTGGGCCAGGCTCGCAGCGGCGCGGTTTTCCGAGGACATCAGCGCGATCAGCAGCATTTCCTTGCGCGGCATCTGGCTGCCGATCTTCACCCGGGAGAACACGCCTTTCATCTCGGGCGTGTCGGTGATGTTGATGTCGATGTACTCGTCCATATTCTGCTTGGCTTCGAGGACGATCAGGCCGGTCATCAGCTTGCTCACCGAGGCGATGGGTACCACCACGTCGGGGTTGCTGGAATAAATGACTTTATTGGTCTGCAAATCGACCAGCATGGCGCTGCCGGAGGCGATCTGCAGCTTGGAGGCGTCACGCGGGGCCAGGGTGGTTTCGGCGGCGTGGGCGAAGGTGCCTGTCAAAGCAAAAAACAGGCTGACAATAGAAAGACGAATTTTCACGCGGATGAACTCGCTAAAAAGTAAGGAAATGCCGTTCGGGAACGGGTTTTTGTTAAACACCGTTACATTTTAGGATGTATAGATGAAAAAGCGATAGATGCCTTTAAATAAAGGCTGTAAGCCGATGATTTGGTCGGCTCAAACTCTCTGAGTTTCGGCTTTGATGGCCGGGGCCCGCAATAGGAATGTCACGCGTGCCTCTCATCATTTATTGATTGCGTTGGCGCGCGTGAGGGCCGTAAGGCCAGAAAGCCCCAGGTTCACTGGGGCCGCTCCTCTTATGTCAAATCCTTACCCAGCCTGTAAAAGTTGGTGTCATTACGTATTTCAAGTGTAAAGACTGCCATGCGGTGGACAACGGAATAGGTGTCAGCGAGTTCTCTATTGTGATGCCGATTGGAATAATTCCTACCATGCCATTGGAGGCATCCCTTTTGAAGGTGATTTCTTGGCCATCTCGTCCAACTCCAAGCAAGACGTTGTAGCCCGCGCCAGTAATCACCTCGGTCGAATAGTTCATCGTTCCGGTATCCAAGCTGAGCGGCCCGGAAATAACGCGGTAGTCCGTGCGGATTATGCCGTTGATCGTCATGCCGTTATAAAAGGTATTACCTCCAACATCCTCACCAGAAAGAACGTTTCTACGTACCTTGCCATTGATAGGGGGGAATTTAACTCCAACGCGGTTCTGGAAGTAGCAGTTAGTAACGTAAATTGTTCCGCCTGTTGCGCTTCGAAAACTGATCTGGAAAGTAGAGTTAGCGTCTGTGCCAGCGGTATGCGTCAACTCGCTGCCAATCTTCTGAAAGTTCTCGGAAGACTTAACCCTTGAAACATGCCGATGCTGTACGCTGCCGGTTCCGCTTACAACGCGCATCATTATGTCTACATCACCCGATACGCAAAGTACGAAACAGCCAAAGCTAATGGGGCCATTAGTCATGAGGAGTGGACTCTGCGATGCGGTATATATTGCACCGTCGGCGGGCAAGGCAGGAAATGTGATTTGGGTTGACGTTTCGTAGCCGGATTCAGGCATCGCCACGGTGGACAGCGCGGTAGTACCCGACCAGCTTGCGCCATTTTCGGCTCCCTTGCCCCAACGCTCGGATATCAGGTTAGAGCTATCGAGCAAGAGATTTTCTGCGGACTGATGGTTTCGGCTGATGGTCTGCATGCCTTTTGGGCCATTGATTTTTCCAGTGCCAACGGTCGCGAGAGCCTGTGGCGTCAAGAAGGTCAGGGTGGCGTTTGCCCCTGTGGGCGTTTCATTGTAGTAGTCGACCTGTGTCGCAAGATTTATGGTGTTTCCGCTCCCTGCATAAAAACCTGCGCCGTCGCTTCTAATTGTTGTGCCACCAGCGAGCACATCGAATACACCGTCCTTTCCGTCAGCATAAATATTCCAGCCGGTGCAAGACTCAATGTAGCCTCGATAAACAGTCGCATAACCGCTGTCGCGAAGTCCCACTGAAGCCTCGGAGCGTCTGCAGTATTCAATAGTTGATGAAATTATATTGTTTGCGCTCGTAGGATCGACATAGACGCCGACTTCACAAGTTGTCGGGTCCGTTGCGCCGACAGGAGGGTATCCGCTGCTGTATCTACCGCCAATATGACCGCCGTTTACTTTGTTCGCGTTGCTATTTATAAAGGAAATGCCACGTATCGCATCGTCGCACCAACCCATATTCACGACGTGTGAGTAAGAGTTATTAAATTCGACGTTATTTTGAAAGCCTCCTATTTGCCCAACTTCGATGACATTACCTCCCATGCCTGAGATCTGTATCCCAACAAGCGGGAAACCACCGTAACCAGGACCTTGCATCCAGTCCACCGCAAACCTTGCGGCAGAACTTCCGACAGACACTGCGACGCCAGACATCTGCGTGCACATCAAGTGCCGGATGTGGACCCTGGAGCGATTAAAGTCGAGTTGTACCGCAGGGGTGGTCCGATACTGCGGAATTGTTAGGGGGGAGCCGACTGTTAGACGTACAGAGCAAATAACTGATGTGCCATTGGGTACGCACGCGTCCATGATTCGCTGGGCGAGCAAGCCGCAGTCAACGCCTTCAGTCACGCCTCCATATTCCATTGCGACAGCGTCACCCGCCAACCGCAACCAACAGCCGAACCCACCAGCGTCCGTCTCACCGATGCTATTCATATAGCTGATGATGGAGGCCTGCGCGCTTGAAAGGGACGACGTGGGGACAGTGGGGCTGAAAACACGGATACCATCATGGGCGGATTTCAACACCTCGGGAGCCCATACCAAGGGCCCGCCGCCGACGTGGTGGTTCAAGTGATATGAACTGAGAAGGGCCTGCTCGCCGGCAGTCTCGCCGGTGGCTTCAAAGATATCTTTGATCGCGTTGAATTGCCGAACGTAGCCGCCCGCCACAGAGGTTGTAGTTTTTTCGTTGGTAGCATTTTCCACATTTATCACTCCATTGCTGTGGTAGAAGTCGCCCTTGGTACGTCTTGGGCGTTGATGTCAGCCAGCGCTGTTTTAAATGCACTGGCTATGCATACAGTATTTCTGGCTTGTGCGGAATTCAAGTGGGGAATGCATTCATTATGCGTTAATGCATTTTTTTGCAGTGCTGGGCTTTTCCTAATCGAAGAGATCGGCTCCTCCAGGACTAGGCGCTGAAACTAAAAACTTTTCTCAGGCATTAAAAAGCCCTGCGCTAAGGCAGGGCTTTTTCATTACGCCTGGTTATTAACCGTGCAGGGTTTCCGCTGCATATAAGGTGTTTTCCAACAGGCACGCCCGGGTCATCGGCCCGACACCGCCTGGCACCGGCGTGATCCAGCCAGCACGGGGCAGGGCGGTTTCATACACCACGTCACCCACCAACTTGCCGTCTTCCTGGCGGTTGATGCCCACGTCGATGACGATGGCGCCTTCCTTGATCCATTCACCTTTGACCAACCCCGGCTTGCCAGCAGCGACCACCACCAGGTCGGCGCGGCCAACGTGGCCAGCCAGGTCCTTGGTGAAGCGGTGGGTGACGGTCACGGTGCAGCCGGCCAGCAGCAGCTCCATGGCCATCGGGCGACCGACGATGTTCGATGCGCCCACCACGACAGCGTCCAGACCATATAGATCGACACCGGTGCTTTCCAGCAAGGTCATGATGCCTTTGGGTGTGCATGGGCGCAGCAGGGGAATGCGTTGGGCCAGGCGGCCGACGTTATAAGGGTGGAAACCGTCGACGTCTTTGTCCGGGCGGATGCGTTCCAGCAGTTTGGAGGCGTCTAAATGCTCTGGCAGCGGCAGTTGCAGGAGGATGCCGTCCATGCCCGGGTCATCGTTGAGGCTGTCAATCAGGTCGGTCAGGGCCTGTTGAGTGGTGTCCGAAGGCAAGTCGTAGGCCTTGGAAATAAAGCCGACCTCTTCACAGTCTTTACGCTTGTGCGAGACATAAACCTGAGAGGCAGGATCGCTGCCGACCAGGATCACCGCGAGGCCAGGCGTGCGCAGGCCTTGCTGGCTGCGCTCGGTGACTCGTTTGGCGATCTGCTGGCGCAGGCTGGCGGCGATTGATTTGCCGTCGATAAGTTGTGCAGTCATTACGCGTGATTAACCATCGAGAGGGGGAAGAAAAGTGCGCGCATTCTCGCATGCCAAGGCGCGAGGGCAAAGGCGCTTGGTCTGCAAATTGCCCTAACCCCTTAAATAAAATCAGTTTTTTTCAAAAAAGATTTGACGGGTTTCCGGGGCATCTATACTATTCGTCGCACTTGTCGGGCACAGCCTAGCACTGGTTAAGAAGGTCGAGCAGAATAGTTGTACTGCAAGGCTGGAAGCACTTAGTTTGTAATCCTCCAAGAGTACAGATTAATAAGGCGCCCGTAGCTCAGCTGGATAGAGCATCCGCCTTCTAAGCGGATGGTCGCAGGTTCGAGTCCTGCCGGGTGCGCCATTAGGCAGCTTTGGCACAAGTAGCGCTATATGGTGGGCGTAGCTCAGTTGGTAGAGCACGGGATTGTGACTCCCGTTGTCGAGGGTTCGATCCCCTTCGTCCACCCCATATTCTGAAAGGCGCCAGATTTAACAGTCTGGCGCCTTTGCTTTAAGAGCTTCAAGCGCGGATGTGGTGGAATTGGTAGACACACTGGATTTAGGTTCCAGCGCCGCGAGGCGTAAGAGTTCGAGTCTCTTCATCCGCACCAATTAAAGCTTTTCCCGGTCGTCAGGCGGGGCAGGGCTCAACAAAGAAGTGGTTTGGTTTCTTTGTTAACGCAATATGGTGGGCGTAGCTCAGTTGGTAGAGCACGGGATTGTGACTCCCGTTGTCGAGGGTTCGATCCCCTTCGTCCACCCCATATTCGAAAGGCGCCAGATTTAACAGTCTGGCGCCTTTTTTGGTTTTGGCGGTTTGAGATTGGGTGGTCGCAGGTGCTGGGCTGCCCTGGCAGGGCGTGTCGTCGTATTTGTGTATCTCGATGATGCTGCGTTGCTTGCCTGTTCTGTTCGCAGGGTGGGCCGTCAGGGAGATGAATGGTTGTTCCTTCTATATATAGAGAGGAGCGGCGCAGAGCCCTGGCGCAATTTGGCTGTATTTGTCACCGGGGCGAGGTACTTCAGTGCTTTCGTACCGATAAATTGCCGGCTGTTTTCCGCTGTGTTTTCAGTAGGGTGACTTCTTGAGTTTGACCCACTAGAATGCATGCCCTTGATTGGGGTCGGAAATGGCCGGCTAATGTCTGTGCAACGAGGAATATCCATGCAAGTTTCTGTTGAAAATACTACTGCTCTCGAGCGCCGCCTGAGCATCACCGTGCCGGCAGAGCGTATCGAGACTGCGGTCAACAAGCGTCTGCAGCAGACTGCCCAAAAGGCCAAGATCGCTGGTTTCCGTCCAGGCAAAGTGCCGATGAGCGAAATCAAGCGTCGTTTTGGTGCCGATGCGCGCCAGGAAGCTGTAGGTGACGTGATCCAGGCTTCTTTCTACGAAGCTGTTGTCGAGCAAAAGCTGAACCCGGCTGGCTCGCCTTCGATCGAGCCTAAGTCCCTGGAAGCAGGCAAGGACCTGGAATACGTTGCCGTATTCGAAGTGTTCCCGGAATTTGAAGTGGCCGGTTTCGACGGTATCGAAATCGAGCGTCTGAGCGCCGAAGTGGCTGATTCGGACCTGGACAACATGCTGGAAATCCTGCGCAAGCAGAACACCCGTTTCGAAGTGGTCGACCGTGCCGCCCAGAACGAAGACCAACTGAACATCGATTTCGTTGGCAAGGTTGACGGCGAAGTCTTCGCTGGCGGCTCCGCCAAGGGCACTCAGCTGGTGCTGGGTTCCAATCGCATGATCCCTGGTTTCGAAGACGGCCTGGTTGGCGCCAAAGCCGGCGAAGAGCGCGTTCTGAACCTGACGTTCCCTGCTGACTACCAGAACCTGGACCTGGCTGGCAAAGCCGCCGAGTTCACCGTGACCGTCAACAGCGTTTCCGAGCCTAAGCTGCCAGAGCTGAACGAAGAGTTCTTCGCCCAGTTCGGCATCAAGGAAACCGGCATCGAAGGCTTCCGCACCGAAGTTCGCAAGAACATGGAGCGTGAGCTGCGCCAGGCCATCAAGTCCAAGGTCAAGAACCAGGTCATGGACGGTCTGCTGGCCGCCAACCCGATCGAAGTGCCTAAGGCCCTGCTGTCCAACGAAGTGGACCGCCTGCGCGTTCAAGCGGTTCAGCAGTTTGGTGGCAACATCAAGCCTGACCAGCTGCCGGCCGAGCTGTTCGAAGAGCAAGCCAAGCGCCGCGTTGTGCTGGGCCTGATCGTGGCTGAAGTGGTCAAGCAGTTCGACCTCAAGCCAGACGAAGACCGCGTTCGCGAAATGATCCAGGAAATGGCTTCGGCCTACCAGGAGCCTGAGCAGGTCGTGGCTTGGTACTACAAGAATGAGCAGCAGATGAACGAAGTACGTTCGGTTGTGCTGGAAGAACAAGTTGTGGATACTGTTCTGCAGAAGGCTAAGGTGACCGATAAAGCGGTCTCTTACGAAGAAGCAGTCAAACCGGCGGAAGCAGCACAAGCCGACTGATTGTCCAACTCGTTGGAAATTCAACCATAAGCCAGCCTCGCGCTGGCTTATGCGTTTTCAAGACATGACTATTTGGGAGTAACTGCAGAGCATGTTCCGTAATTCCTATATTCAGCAGAACTCTGATATCCAGGCCGCAGGCGGCCTGGTCCCGATGGTTGTCGAGCAGTCCGCTCGTGGCGAACGCGCCTACGACATCTACTCGCGCCTGCTCAAGGAACGAGTGATCTTTCTGGTTGGCCCGGTAGAGGACTACATGGCCAACCTGATCTGTGCGCAGCTGCTGTTCCTTGAAGCGGAAAACCCGGACAAGGACATCCATCTCTACATCAACTCGCCGGGTGGTTCGGTGACTGCGGGCATGTCGATTTACGACACCATGCAGTTCATCAAGCCAAACGTGTCGACCACCTGTATTGGCCAGGCGTGCAGCATGGGCGCCTTCCTGCTGACCGCGGGTGCCGAAGGCAAGCGTTTCTGCCTGCCGAACTCGCGCGTGATGATTCACCAGCCACTGGGCGGTTTCCAGGGTCAGGCGTCGGACATCGAAATCCACGCCAAGGAAATCCTCTTCATTCGTGAGCGTCTCAACACGCTGATGGCCAAGCACAGCGGGCGCACCCTGGAAGAAATCGAGCGCGATACCAACCGTGACAATTTCATGAGCGCTGAAGCCGCCAAGGAATACGGGTTGATCGACGCAGTGATCGACAAGCGCCCCGCATAATATAAGCCGCTCAAAATAGGGCTGGTCGGCATGTCCGACCACTGGCGGGCTTGAAAAAGCCCGCATAAGCCTTCATCTTGTGTTGCAAGCCTATCGGATTTGGATCGAACGAATGACTGACACCCGCAACGGCGAGGACAACGGCAAGCTGCTCTATTGCTCCTTCTGTGGCAAAAGCCAGCATGAAGTACGCAAATTGATTGCCGGCCCCTCGGTGTTTATCTGCGACGAATGCGTCGACCTGTGCAATGACATCATCCGTGAGGAGGTGCAGGAAGCCCAGGCCGAGAGCAGTGCGCATAAATTACCTTCGCCTAAAGAAATCAGCGGCATCCTTGACCAATACGTCATTGGTCAAGAGCGTGCAAAAAAGGTTCTGGCCGTAGCGGTGTACAACCACTACAAGCGCCTGAACCAGCGTGACAAGAAAGGTGACGAGGTTGAGCTGGGCAAGAGCAACATCTTGCTGATCGGTCCTACAGGCTCGGGTAAAACCCTGCTTGCAGAAACCCTCGCTCGCCTGCTGAACGTTCCGTTCACCATCGCCGACGCCACCACCCTCACCGAGGCTGGCTACGTGGGTGAAGATGTCGAGAACATCATTCAGAAACTGCTGCAGAAGTGCGACTACGACGTAGAGAAAGCCCAGATGGGTATTGTCTACATCGACGAGATCGACAAGATCTCGCGCAAGTCGGACAACCCGTCGATCACCCGGGACGTTTCCGGTGAAGGCGTGCAGCAGGCCCTGTTGAAACTGATCGAAGGCACGGTTGCGTCCGTACCGCCGCAAGGTGGTCGCAAGCACCCGCAGCAGGAATTCCTTCAGGTTGATACGCGCAACATCCTGTTCATTTGTGGTGGTGCGTTCTCGGGTCTCGAGAAGGTGATTCAGCAGCGTTCCACCCGTGGCGGCATTGGTTTCAGTGCGGAAGTGCGTAGCAAGGAAGAAGGCAAGAAGGTGGGCGAGTCCCTGCGTGAAGTCGAGCCTGACGATTTGGTCAAGTTCGGTCTGATCCCGGAATTCGTTGGCCGTCTGCCGGTCCTGGCCACGTTGGACGAGTTGGATGAGGCGGCTTTGATCCAGATCCTCACCGAGCCGAAAAACGCCCTGACCAAGCAATACGGCAAATTGTTCGAGATGGAAGGTGTAGACCTGGAGTTCCGTACCGACGCGCTGAAATCGGTGGCCAAGCGGGCACTGGAGCGCAAGACCGGTGCACGTGGCCTGCGTTCTATCCTCGAAGGCGTGTTGCTCGACACCATGTACGAAATCCCCTCGCAGTCCGAGGTGAGTAAAGTGGTGATCGACGAAAGCGTTATCGAAGGCAAGTCCAAGCCACTGTATATCTATGAAAACAGTGAGCCGGCTGCCAAGGCTGCACCCGACGCGTAAGCGTTCAGCAGTTGCGGTACAAGCAAGGGGCCTCTAGGGGCCCCTTGTTTTTTGGGGCTTTTTTTCGAGGCGGTGGTTAAATTCGCGTGTATTCATGCGTTTAACTGCTGGCATTGAGCTTGTTTTTTTTGCATGCAACCCCCATCTTGGTTTCAAGCTTATTTTTGAACTGTCATAGAGGCGAAATCATGAAGACAACCATCGAATTGCCTCTCCTGCCGTTGCGTGATGTCGTCGTCTATCCGCACATGGTTATCCCGCTGTTCGTGGGGCGCGAGAAGTCTATCGAAGCCCTCGAGGCCGCGATGACGGGCGACAAGCAAATCCTGCTGTTGGCCCAGAAGAATCCTGCTGATGATGATCCGGGCGAAGACGCCCTGTATCGCGTCGGCACCATTGCCACTGTCCTGCAATTGCTCAAGCTGCCCGATGGCACCGTCAAGGTGTTGGTCGAAGGCGAGCAGCGCGGTGCCGTAGAGCGCTTCATGGAGGTGGACGGCCACCTGCGCGCGGAAGTGGCGCTGATCGAAGAAGTCGAAGCCCCGGAGCGTGAATCCGAGGTGTTCGTACGCAGCCTGCTGTCGCAGTTCGAGCAGTATGTGCAGTTGGGCAAGAAAGTCCCGGCTGAAGTCCTGTCGTCCCTCAACAGCATTGATGAGCCAAGCCGCCTGGTCGACACCATGGCCGCACACATGGCGCTGAAGATCGAGCAGAAGCAAGACATCCTCGAAATCATCGACCTGTCGGCCCGTGTCGAACACGTATTGGCGATGCTGGATGGCGAAATCGACCTGTTGCAGGTTGAAAAACGCATCCGTGGCCGCGTGAAGAAGCAGATGGAGCGTAGCCAGCGCGAGTACTACCTGAATGAGCAGATGAAGGCCATTCAGAAGGAACTCGGCGACGGCGAGGAAGGCCACAACGAAATCGAAGAGCTGAAAAAGCGCATCGATGCTGCTGGCCTGCCCAAAGACGCCCTGACCAAGGCCACCGCCGAGCTGAACAAGCTCAAGCAGATGTCGCCGATGTCGGCTGAAGCCACCGTGGTGCGCTCGTACATCGACTGGTTGGTGCAAGTGCCGTGGAAGGCCCAGACCAAGGTGCGCCTGGACCTGGCCCGTGCTGAAGAGATCCTTGACGCTGACCATTACGGCCTGGAAGAGGTCAAGGAGCGCATCCTTGAGTACCTCGCTGTACAAAAACGCGTGAAGAAAATCCGCGGTCCGGTGTTGTGCCTGGTTGGGCCTCCGGGTGTGGGTAAAACCTCCCTGGCGGAATCGATCGCCAGCGCGACCAACCGCAAATTCGTGCGCATGGCCTTGGGTGGCGTGCGTGACGAAGCGGAAATTCGCGGTCATCGCCGTACCTACATCGGTTCGATGCCGGGAAGATTGATTCAAAAGATGACAAAAGTGGGTGTGCGCAACCCGCTGTTCCTGCTCGATGAAATCGACAAGATGGGCAGCGACATGCGTGGCGACCCGGCGTCGGCGTTGCTCGAAGTGCTGGACCCTGAGCAGAACCATAATTTCAACGACCATTACCTGGAAGTCGACTACGACTTGTCTGACGTAATGTTCCTGTGCACCTCCAACTCCATGAACATTCCGCCAGCCTTGCTGGACCGGATGGAGGTGATTCGTCTGCCGGGTTACACCGAAGACGAGAAGATCAACATCGCGGTCAAGTACCTGGCGCCCAAGCAGATTTCGGCCAACGGCCTGAAGAAGGGCGAGATCGAATTCGAGGTCGAGGCGATCCGCGACATCGTGCGTTACTACACCCGCGAGGCCGGTGTACGGGGCCTTGAGCGCCAGATCGCGAAGATCTGCCGCAAAGCGGTGAAGGAACACGCGTTGGAAAAACGTTTCTCGGTGAAAGTGGTTGCCGACTCCCTGGAGCACTTCCTGGGCGTGAAGAAATTCCGCTATGGCCTGGCCGAGCAACAGGACCAGGTCGGCCAGGTGACTGGCCTGGCGTGGACCCAGGTGGGTGGCGAATTGCTCACCATCGAAGCTGCGGTGATCCCTGGCAAAGGCCAGTTGATCAAGACCGGCTCCCTGGGCGACGTGATGGTCGAATCCATTACCGCCGCGCAGACCGTGGTACGCAGCCGCGCCCGCAGCCTGGGTATCCCGCTGGACTTCCACGAGAAGCACGACACCCATATCCACATGCCGGAAGGGGCGACTCCCAAAGACGGCCCTAGCGCTGGCGTAGGCATGTGCACGGCCCTGGTATCGGCATTGACCGGCATTCCCGTGCGCGCCGATGTGGCGATGACCGGGGAAATCACCCTGCGTGGCCAGGTATTGGCGATCGGTGGTCTCAAAGAGAAATTGCTCGCCGCGCACCGGGGTGGAATCAAGACCGTGATCATTCCTGAAGAGAATGTTCGCGACTTGAAGGAAATTCCTGACAACATCAAGCAGGATCTTCAGATTAAACCGGTTAAATGGATTGACGAGGTCCTGCAAATTGCGCTGCAATACGCGCCGGAGCCCTTGCCGGATGTGGCCCCGGAGATTGTCGCGAAGGACGAAAAACGCGAGTCCGATTCCAAGGAAAGAATTAGCACGCATTAATGTGTTGGAGCCTGGGGGCTTCCTTGACAGCTTTTTAGAGCCCTTGTTATAAAGCGGCTCTTAAGTGTCTGTAGGCCATTCAGCACTGGTTTTGCTTTTTACCAAAAAACTTAGAATCATACTCAATAGATATATAAGGGGACTTAGAGTGAACAAGTCGGAACTGATTGATGCTATCGCTGCATCCGCTGATATCCCGAAAGCTGCTGCTGGCCGTGCGCTGGACGCAGTAATCGAATCCGTCACTGGCGCTCTGAAGGCCGGCGACTCCGTGGTACTGGTAGGCTTCGGTACTTTTTCTGTGACTGACCGCCCAGCTCGCACTGGCCGTAACCCACAGACCGGCAAAGCACTGCAAATCGCTGCTGCCAAGAAACCAGGTTTCAAAGCCGGTAAAGCCCTGAAAGAAGCCGTTAACTAAGCTTCGTTCAAGCCTTTGCTTACCCGGGTCGGACGCAGGTCTGGCCTGGCAGCGGAGCGGTAGCTGACCCACGTATCGGGTCGCCACGCCGGGGGTGCAGATTCGAACCCCCGTCCGCTCCGCCAGTTACGAGAAGGCGCATCCTCGGATGCGCCTTTCTTCTATCCGGACTCTACCCACGCTCCACGGTTGCCTAATTTTTGAAGTTCAACCGTTTCTGGGGGACGCATGCTGCAAAATATCAGGGACAATTCACAAGGCTGGATTGCCAAGACCATTATCGGGATCATCGTCGCATTGATGGCGTTCACCGGTATCGAAGCCATTTTCCAGGCTTCGGGTAATAACAAGCAGGACGTGGCCAAGGTCAACGGTGAAGAAATCACCCAGACCGAGCTGAGCCAGGCTGTCGACATGCAACGGCGCCAGCTGATGCAACAGTTGGGCAAGGATTTCGACGCTTCCCTGCTGGACGAAAAGCTGCTGCGCGATGCTGCCCTCAAGGGCCTGATCGACCGTAAGCTGCTGCTGCAAGGCGCTGCTGATTCCAAGTTTGGCTTCTCGGAAGCTGCGCTGGACCAGGTGATCCTGCAGACGCCGGAATTCCAGGTAGACGGCAAGTTCAACGCCGAACGCTTTGACCAGGTGGTTCGTCAGCTGGGCTATAGCCGCATGCAATTCCGTCAGATGCTGACCCAGGAAATGCTGATCGGCCAGGTTCGCGCAGGTATCGCTGGCAGTGGTTTCGTGACTGACGCCGAGGTGCTGGCATTCGCCCGCCTGGAAAAACAGACCCGCGATTTCGCCACCGTCAACATCAAGGCTGACCCTGCGGCGGTGAAACTCACCGACGACGAGGTCAAGGCCTACTACGACCAGCACGCCAAAGAGTTCATGACCCCGGACCAGGTGGTCATCGACTATCTGGAATTGAAGAAGTCGTCCTTCTTCGACCAGGTTACTGTCAAGGACGATGAGCTGCAGGCTGCCTACGAGAAGGAAACCGCCAACCTCGCTGAACAGCGTCGTGCCGCGCACATCCTGATTGAAGTCAACGACAAGGTCACCGAGGCGCAAGCCAAGGCCAAGATCGAAGACATCCAGGCGCGCCTGGCCAAGGGTGAGAAGTTCGAAGCCCTGGCCAAGGAGTTCTCCCAGGATCCAGGTTCGGCCAACAATGGCGGCGACCTCGGTTTTGCCGGCCCTGGTGTTTATGACCCGGACTTCGAAACTGCGCTGTACGGCTTGAAGCAAGACCAGGTGTCGGTGCCAGTGCGCACCACGTTCGGTTGGCACCTGATCAAGTTGCTGGGCGTTGAAGCGCCTGAGGTGCCATCGTTCGCCAGCCTGAAAGACAAGCTGACCCGCGAACTCAAGGCCCAGCAGGTTGAGCAGCGTTTTGTCGAAGCGACCAAGCAACTGGAAGATGCGGCATTCGAAGCCTCTGACCTGGCCCAGCCAGCGTCCGACTTGAAGCTGACCGTCCACACCTCCGCGCCGTTTGGCCGTGAAGGTGGCGAAGGTGTCGCGGCCAACCGTGCCGTGGTCACTGCAGCCTTCAGCCCGGAAGTGCTGGATGAAGGTGCCAACAGCAGCGCTATCGAGCTGGACCCGGAAACCATCATCGTGCTGCGTGCCAAAGAGCATCTCAAGCCGGCCCAATTGCCGCTGGAGAACGTCGCTGCGGCCATTCGCACCCAGATGACCAAGGAGCGCGCGAGCGCTGCCGCCAAAGCCCGTGCCGACGAGTTGATCGCCAGCCTGCGTGATGGCAAGACCGCGCTGGACCAGCCGGTTGACGGCCAGGCCTGGAAGGTGACTGAGGCGGCTACCCGTGGTCAGGAGTCTATCGACCCGGCCGTGCTGCAAGCCTTGTTCCGCATGCCCAAGCCTGCGGCCAAGGACAAGCCGACCTTCACCACCGTGACCCTGCGCGATGGCAGCCTGATGATCGTGCGCTTGAACGGCGTGAACGAAGCGGCGGCCCCTACGGACGAAGAAAAGGCGCAATACCGCCGCTTCCTCGCTTCCCGTATTGGCCAGCAGGACTTCGCGGCCTACCGCAAGCAGCTGGAAACCCAGGCAGACATCAAGAAGTACTGATGCCGGCCTGAATAAAAAGACCCCGACCTGAAAAGGCCGGGGTCTTTTTTTGCCTTTGATAAAGTGAGTGCTGAATGCGCTTTAGGCGTTCTTGGCTGCAAACTTGAGCTTGCCCCACGTCAACCCGACCACCGCCGCCAGGGTTGAAGCCGCCAATACGCTCAGCTTGGCAGCGGACAACAGGGCCGGGTCGGAAAATGCCAGGGACGAGATAAAGATCGACATGGTAAAACCGATCCCCGCCAACAGGCCGACCAGGCCAACGCCCGTCCAGGTCACACCGTCCGGCAGCTTGCAGATGTTGAGCTTGACCAGCGCCAGGCTCGCCAGCATCACGCCCAGAGGCTTGCCGAGCACCAGGGCGAAGATGACGCCCATGAACACACCGTGGGCCAGCGGGTCATCCAGATTGAAACCGTCCAGGCTTACACCGGCGTTGGCCAAGGCAAACAGCGGCATCACGCCGAAGGCTACCCAGGGGTGCAGCGCTGATTGAACCCGCTGCACCGGCGGCAGTATTTCCCGCTGGGCTTCGCGCAATTGCTTGAGGGGGGCGGCGACTTGCTGGGCCCCTTCGGCTGGCTGCGAGAACCGGTCCATCAGCTCGTTGAAGGTACGTTCGATGGTTTCCAGCGGGCGTTCCCGGGTGGGCTTGGAATTGACCGGGGTCATCAAGCCAAGGATCACCCCGGCCAGCGTTGGGTGCACGCCGGTCTTGAGCAGGCCAAACCACACAATAGCGCCCGGCAGCAGGTAAATCGCCGCCTTGCTGATCCCCATGCGTTGGAACACCAGCACCAGGGCCAGCCCGCCTGCGGCAATCACCAAGCCCATGTAGTCGAGGCTGGCGGTGAAGAAGATCGCGATGATCAAGATCGCCACGATGTCATCGATGATCGCCAGTGCCAGCAGCAGGATACGCACGCCACTGGGGATCGACTTGCCCAGCAGCGCGAGCACGCCCACGGCAAAGGCGATGTCGGTCGCGGTGGGCACCGCCCAGCCACTTGCGGCGGCGGTACCGTGGTTGAGCAGGGTGTAGATGAGTGCCGGCATCAGCACACCGCCCAACGCCGCGCCCAGCGGCAGCGTGGCCAGCTTCAGGTTGGCGAGGGCGCCGTCTTTGATTTCCTGGCGGATCTCGGCACCCACCACCAGGAAGAAGATGGTCATCAGCCCGTCATTGACCAGAAAATGCAGGGA
Organism: Pseudomonas sp. FDAARGOS_380; assembly: GCF_002591235.1. Taxonomy (NCBI): domain Bacteria; kingdom Pseudomonadati; phylum Pseudomonadota; class Gammaproteobacteria; order Pseudomonadales; family Pseudomonadaceae; genus Pseudomonas; species Pseudomonas sp. FDAARGOS_380. The sequence continues at coordinate 4,396,587 of NZ_CP023969.1, forward strand.
GCGCGACACGCTGTAGTCGCCCAGCCCGAGGGTGATGGGCGTGTTCCAGAAATGCTCGTAGGTCGCGGCGGCGGGGCTGTTGGCCCACACCAGCGCAACGATGGCGGCCAGCAACAGCACGATACCGCTGACGGCTTCAATATGTGAAAAGCGCTCAAGGGCGGACAGCGCGCCCTCAGTCAAACGCTGGGGGCGGGGGATGGCGGGGCGTTTATCAGGCACGACAAATCTCCATTGGCGGCCCGACCAATGCTTGGCTTTTAACCTGCGCCGTACTTTATGCAGCAACGCACCCAGGGACGATGATAGAAAGGTGAGGAATAAGTTGTAAACAAACTTGTCATATAACCGCGCACATTACGGATCTTTATCGATCCTATGTGCCCCAGGCTTTTTCCTACTGACGCTGCTGTCTAAGCCTGAGATGTTTTACCGACAGGAATCGCGCTTCAATGTCGTGTTCTGTTGCACAATACCGTCCGGACCGTTTTCTTCAGGATTTTCAATGTCGACATCATTTCACTTGCGCACTCTCGGGTTGGCGCTGGTGCTGGCGGGCGCTGCGGGCTGCTCGTCACCCAAGACCGCTATCTACGAGCATGAGAACTTCGACGACTCCGGTACGTTTTCCCGTGATTACCCGGTCAGCGATGTGGCCGCCTGTGAAGCTGCGCGCCGCGCCTTGCTGAGCCAGGGCTACATCATCACCAGCAGCGATCCGAAGTTGGTGGCCGGCAACAAGAGCTTCCAGCAGACCGGCGAGACCCACCTGCAGATCAGTTTCAATGTGGTGTGCGCCGCTGATGGCAAGGGCAGCAATCACTCGACGATGTTTGCCAACGCCTTGCAGGACCGCTATGCGCTGAAGAAGGTCAACAACTCCGCCAGCCTTGGTGTGGGCGTGCTGGGCTCGGTGTCGATGCCGATTGGCTCCACCGACGACTCGATGGTGAAAGTGGCCAGCGAGACCGTCTCGGCACCCAAGTTCTACGAGCGTTACTTCGCGCTGGTGGACGTGTTCTTGCCGCAGGAAGTGAAGCAGGCCGAGCATATCCCCGAGCAGCCCAAGGCCGACCTGGGAGTGCCCGAGCCCAAGGCCGCTCCGGCACCCGAGAAGGTCGAAGCACCGAAGGACGTACCTGTAGCGCCCGCCGCTTCAGAGCCGCTTGCGCCGCCACCTGAGGCTGCACCGATTGCACCGGTGACAGAGCCTGCTCCGGTGGCGCCGGCGCCGACTGATCCGGCCTTGCCTGCGCCGACAGAAGCGATTCCACCGCTGCCGATGCCTTCGCAATAACGCAATGCTCGAATGTGTAGGGTGTCAGGTAGAGAAGCGTCGGCTGACAGGCCGCCTTCGCAGCATAGGTATCTACACAACTTCGGTACGAGGCTGACCCTGTGGCGAGGGAGCTTGCTCCCGTGACGGCCTGATAGCCGACGCTTATCTACCTGACGCGCCGCAGTCCAAATGTGGGAGCGGGCTTGCTCGCGAAGGCAGCCTGACAGTCAACACAGTTGGATTGTGGACATATCCATTCCTGCGGTAACGGCTACTTAGGGTTCCGCCCTGACGGCGGCTCACTTTTGAAAAGCGCAAAAGTAAGCAAAACGCTCTTGCCCCACCACTCGGCACCTCGCTTAGGCTCGGTGTGCCCGTAATCCGCCAGTGATTTGGGGGGTCGCCGCCACGCGCCATCCATGGCGCGGGGCGGCTAAACCGGCATCCCTGCCGGTTTACCCCCCAAATCCCTGTCGAATTCCGGCCAGCGTGGTTTAACGGGGCGCCTGAGATCAAAAGCAGATCAAGATCAAGAGCGGCTCGCTTCGCATCGTGGTTACCGTCTGCTGCTACAGCCCAAAAGTTGTGTAGATACCTATGGCCATCGCAGGCAAGCCCACATGTTGTCCGAGGCTGCGGTTAAATTAAATCCAGTGATCGCCGTTACGTTTAATCCTGAAGAGCAGGAATGTCACGACGTCGACTTTTTTTCGTCATGACGGCACTTTAGGCTGAGTTCGCAGGTCATTAATCTGCAACCGCTTTCAACATGAAGAAGGAGTCCACCATGGACGATTACCAGGAAGAACTGCTGGAGTACCAGGCATTCGAGCTAGACCCACTGGACCCAGCCGACGATGCCACCGAGCTGTAACACCGACTTCAGGCGGAGTGGCGCTGACTGCGGCGAAATTCCCCTGGGGTCTGGTTGTTCCAGCGCCTGAAGGCCCTTTGGAAGGCTTGGGCTGAAGCAAAACCGAGCAAGTAAGCGATCTCGCCGAACGCCAGTTCCGTATCGCGAATGTAGGTCATGGCCAGGTCGCGACGGGTGTCATTGAGAATCGCGCGAAACTGTGTGCCTTCCTCGGCCAGTTTGCGCCGCAATGTCCAGGTTGGCAGCTTCAAGCGTGCCGCCACTTCTTCCAGGTCGGGTTCCCGGCCGCCATTGAGCATCGGCCCGAGCAACCGGGTAATGCGCTCGCGCAGGCTGCGGGTGCGGGTCAACTGCTCTAATTCCCTTTCACACAGCTGCAGCAACAGGTGCCAGGTGCTTGGGCAATGCTGTGGGTTGCGAAGCGCCAGGGTGGGTTGGCTGAGGCGCAGTTGATTGACCTCGGCACCGAAGTGCACCACCCCCTCTCCCAGTACCCTGTAGTGGTCGTGGTAGTCCGGCGCGTCGAATTCGATTTCAATCCGCTGGGCCTGCACCGGCTGTTGCGCCAGGCCCGACAGTTGCTGCAGCCAGCCGGCGATGATCGAGTCCACCACAAAGCGGTTATAGGCGTTATAGGGGCTGATGGAATAAAACCGCAGCCACGCGCCTTCGGCGTCTTCATGAAAGCTTGATTGCCCGCGATAGTTGGAACCGTACAGCGCTTCAAAGCGTGTGAGCGTCCTTGCGGCTTCGCGCACCGTGGGCGCTTGGGCGGCGGTGACGCCGGCAAGGCCGGCTTGGCTCAAGCGGCTGAGCTGGCCCATGCGCAAGCCGAGGCCGGGGTTGCCGGTCAGTTGGATGGCCGCGTGGCCCAGGCGCATGTAGCGCGGGATCGACAAGCGTGCGCCGGCTTCAGCCAGGCGCGCCGGGTCGAGGCCGTATTGCAGCAGCAGGGGCTGTGGGTCCAGGCCGTGGCTGTGGATGGCGTCGGCCAGGGTGTGCACGAAGCCCACCGACAGATCCCCCAGGCGCACCGGCTTCAAGGCGCTACAGCCAGATATTCAGCAGGCGCGCGCCACGGGCATCGCCATCGGCGAAGACTTGCCCGTTGCGGCTGAGAAAACTTTGGCCGGCGCTGCCCAGGTCCCAGAACTGCCCGCGCAGAAATACGCTCATGCCTGCGGTAGCTTGGCTGACGGGTGGCTGGCTGATCAGGGTCAGGCGACGCCAGGCTGCGCCCTCGCTGGTTTCTTCAGGCTTGAGGCTCACTTCAGAGGGCGTGGATACGCTCTTGAAGCCACGCCACGGACGCTCCCAGGTGTCGCGGCCGGTGACAAAGGCCGGCACCGCGATCAATTGCGCGCCTAGCTCGTTGAGCTTGCGGTAGTTGTCCGGGTACCAGCTGTCGCTGCCCACCAGGATACCCAGGCGCCCGGCGGGGGTGTCGACAACGTTGACGACATGCTCATCGCCCGGCTCGATAAAGCCCCGCTCATCGTAGATCGGGTAAAGCTGGCGCTGCGGTTGGCCCAGCGGCAGGCCGTCTGCAGCAAACACCACGCTGGCGTTGTACAGCGCGCCGTGGCCGATCTCCAGTTGCCCCTGGATCACGCTCGGGTTGGGCAGGGCGATGGAACCGGCCACCAGGGTCACGCCAAATTCTTTGGCGAGGCCGCCAAACAACACTTGATAGTCGCGGGCCATGGCCGGGGCTTTCATGCGCAGGTAGGCATCATCCATACGGTTGTCGCCGGTGGCGCTGATCCAGGCTTTGGCAAATTGCAGCGGGTTGCTGATCGACAGCCAGTTCATGGCGTCCTTGAGGTGAGCGGCCTGGTACAGCTCATTCTTTTCGCCGACGAGCATCAGCCAGGTGCCGATATGCTCCGGCAGCACCACCACGGTCTTGGCATTGATCAGCCCCAGGTCCCGAGCGTTTTGCAGGTAGGCCGACAGCTTCAGGTGCAGGCGTTCCAGGCTCTGGTAATCGGCAGGGAACAGCTCCGGCTGGATGCCCAGCAGGTTGCCCCGGTCGGCCGGTTCGCCCTCATTGACGGCGAGAGTGATGCGCAGGTCGGACAGGTAATGCGCCACGGGGCGCTCCTGGGTCCAGACCAGATACGCGGCGAGGGAGGCAACCAGGGCCATGATGACGGTGAACGCTAGAAGTTTACGCATGGGGCAACAGACAACAGACCAGGTGCAGGGTTCGCGACTAGGGTAGGGCCCATGGCGCGGCTTGCCAAGGGGCGCTGTGCATTTGGATCAATAACTTGTCAGTTTCAGTCATTGAGCCGTGGTCCACCGCCTCTTAGTCTGTGGGACATAAACCGATGGCACGCCGTTCGAGTGCGCCACGTCCCGTGATGATCCGTTGTGGAGCTGTACCATGACCGCTGCTGCCTACCCGCACCTGCTGGCCCCGTTGGACCTGGGTTTTACCACCTTGCGCAACCGTACCCTGATGGGCTCGATGCACACAGGCCTTGAAGAAAAGCCCGGCGGTTTCGAGCGCATGGCCGCTTACTTTGCCGAGCGCGCCCGTGGCGGCGTGGGCCTGATGGTCACCGGCGGCATTGGCCCCAATGATGAAGGCGGCGTGTACGCCGGTGCGGCCAAGCTGACCACCGAAGACGAGGCGCGCAAGCACAAGATCGTCACCCAGGCAGTGCACGACGCGGGTGGCAAGATCTGCATGCAGATCCTCCACGCCGGGCGTTACGCCTACAGCCCCAAGCAGGTGGCGCCGAGCGCTATCCAGGCACCGATCAACCCGTTCAAGCCCAAGGAATTGGATGAAGAGGGCATCGAAAAGCAGATCCAGGATTTTGTCACCTGCTCGCTGCTGGCCCAGGTCGCCGAGTATGACGGCGTCGAAATCATGGGTTCCGAAGGCTACTTCATTAACCAGTTCCTCGCTGCCCACACCAACCATCGCACCGACCGTTGGGGCGGCAGCTTTGAAAATCGCATGCGCCTGGCGGTGGAAATCGTGCGCCGTGTACGCGAAGCCGTAGGCCCGAACTTCATTATCATCTTCCGCCTGTCGATGCTCGACCTGGTGGAAGGCGGCAGCGTCTGGGAAGAAATCGTGCAGTTGGCCAAGGCCATCGAACAGGCCGGCGCGACGATCATCAACACCGGTATCGGCTGGCACGAAGCACGTATCCCGACCATCGCCACCAAAGTGCCCCGTGGTGCGTTCAGTAAAGTCACGGCCAAATTGCGCGGTTCGGTACAGATTCCGCTGATCACCACCAACCGCATCAACACCCCGGAAATCGCCGAGCAGATCCTGGCTGAAGGCGACGCCGATATGGTCTCGATGGCGCGGCCGTTTCTCGCCGACCCCGAGTTCGTCAACAAGGCCGCCGCCGGGCGTGCCGATGAGATCAATACCTGCATCGGCTGCAACCAGGCCTGCCTGGACCACACCTTTGGCGGCAAGCTCACCACCTGCCTGGTCAACCCGCGAGCGTGCTACGAAACCGAACTCAATTACCTGCCGGTCAAGCAGATCAAAAAGGTCGCGGTGGTCGGCGCCGGCCCCGCGGGTCTGGCCGCTGCCACCGTGGCCGCCGAGCGCGGGCATCAGGTGACGTTGTTCGACTCCGCCAGCGAGATCGGCGGCCAGTTCAATATTGCCAAGCGCGTGCCGGGCAAGGAAGAGTTCTTCGAGACCCTGCGTTATTTCAAGCGCAAATTGCAGACCACCCACGTCGAGCTGTGCCTCAACACCCGTGTGGACGTTGCGCAATTGGTAGCGGGCGGTTATGACGAGGTGATCCTGGCCACCGGCATCGCACCGCGTACCCCGGCGATTCCCGGTGTCGACAACGCCAAGGTCCTGAGTTACCTGGACGTGATCCTCGAACGCAAGCCGGTGGGCAAGCGCGTGGCGGTGATTGGCGCCGGAGGCATCGGCTTTGACGTGTCTGAATTCCTCGTGCACCAAGGCGTCTCCACCAGCCTGGATCGCGAGGCGTTCTGGAAAGAGTGGGGCATCGACACTCAGCTGCAAGCCCGTGGTGGCGTGGCCGGGATCAAACCCGAGCGCCATGCGCCGGCCCGTGAAGTGTTCCTGCTGCAACGCAAGGCTTCCAAGGTGGGCGATGGCCTGGGCAAGACCACGGGCTGGATCCACCGCACCGGCTTGAAGAACAAGCAGGTGCAGATGCTCAACAGTGTCGAGTACCTGAAGATCGACGATGAAGGCTTGCATATCCGCATCGGCGCCGAGGGCGAGCCGCAGGTCCTGGCGGTGGACAATATCGTCATCTGCGCCGGCCAGGACCCGCTGCGCGAATTGCACGACGGCCTGGTGGCTGCCGGCCAGAACGTGCACCTGATCGGCGGCGCCGATGTGGCGGCCGAACTGGACGCCAAGCGCGCCATTAACCAGGGCTCGCGCCTGGCGGCAGAGCTGTAAGGCAACAAGCGGGGCGGTGTTAGACTACCGCCCCTTTTTCATTTCGATACCTGCCGATGGGCCCTTTCGACTGGCTTCCTCACGCGCCCCTTGAACTCTTGCAGCTGGACTGGCTGAACGGGGTCGAGTTGGCCGTGCTGCGCCTGGACTGTATCGACCCGCTGATCAGCGGCAACAAGTGGTTCAAACTCACTGAGCACCTGGCCCAGGCGCGACACGCTGGGGCCACGGGGGTGATCAGTCTCGGCGGCGCTTACTCCAACCATCTGCATGCACTGGCGGCGGCGGGCAAGCGCTTTGGTTTTCCCACGGTCGGCCTGCTGCGCGGCCATCCTCAAGACACCCCCACGGTTCTCGACCTTAAAGCCTTCGGCATGCAGCTGCATTGGCTGGGTTATGGCGGTTATCGGGCGCGGCATGAACCGGGTTTCTGGTTGCCTTGGCGCGAGCAGTATCCCGACTTTCATCCGATACCCGAAGGCGGCGGTGGGCTGGCCGGGGCGCGGGGTTGTGGCGTGTTGGTCGAGCAGGCGCGGGCACAGTTGGGCAAGCTCGGTTGGAGCGATTACGACGCCTGGTGGTTGGCGGCGGGTACCGGCACGACGGTGGCCGGGCTGGCGCTGGCGGAGGCGGGCGCGCACACGGTGTATGGCGCCATGGCGGTGCCGGATGACCACGGTGTGGCGCAGAACGTGAGTGCTATCGTGCGGGACGGTTATACCGTGCTGGACGCCTGTCGCGGTGGCTTTGCCAAGGTCGATCCGCTGTTGCTGGACTTCATTGAGCGCACCGAACAAGCGTGCGGCCTACCGCTGGAACCGCTCTACACCGGCAAGGCGCTGTTGGCGTTGAAACAGCAGATCGAGGCCGGACGCTTCACCCCCGGCACGCGCCTGATCTTCATCCACACCGGCGGCCTGCAAGGCCGCCGAGGCTTCCTGTAGGAGCGAGCTTGCTCGCGAAGAACCTGAACGATAACGCGTGCATTCTGGATGATCGCGTTGCCTGGGAGTTCTTCGCGAGCAAGCTCGCTCCTACAGGGTAGCGGTTATCAGATGATGCGTTTTTGCCTACCTGGCATCATGCGCAGCGCGGTGTTATCGCGCATCACGTAATGATGAAAGATCCCCGCCAGCGCATGCAGCCCGATCAGCCAGTAACCGACCTGGGCGAACAGCACATGCCAGCCTTCAATTTCCTCGGCCAGCGCCTTGTTTTCCGCGATCAGCGGCGGCAATTCCATTCCATAGAACATCACCGAATGCCCTTTGGCACTGACGATCAACCAACCGGCAATCGGCAACCCGATCATCAACGCATACAGCGCCCAGTGCATCAGCTTCGCCAGCAGGCTCTGCCATTGCGGCGGTGCCGGCACTATCTTCGGCGCCACCCCCAGGCTGCGGGCAAACAGGCGCAGCCATACCAGCACAAACACGGTCAGGCCGAGCATAAAGTGCATTTCAACAATCAAGGTGCGCGCACCGCTGCCTTTGGGGAATTGGCCGCGCAGTTCAATGCAGGCATAAACCACCGCCAGCAGCACCACCATCAACCAGTGCAACGCAATCGACATGGTGCTGTAGCGCGTATCGGAATTTTTCCACGGCATCGCTGTGTTCCTCACTCATCAGGGCATACCTCCATTCTTTAGTGATGGAGTGCATTAACTTTATGCCTGTTTCGAGCGCTGCGCTTGTTGCCAATGCCGTTGTCTTGACCTCGGTCAGTAGGCCTGCGGCATTTCCCCGCGGGCCAAGCGCTGGTTGATGTCGCTGATGACCCGTGGCAGGTCGGTAATGGTGTCGATCAGATAATGCGGGCGCGACCCTGCGAACATCGCTTCGATGCGCTGGCGCTCGCTGGCCAGTTTGTCGCTGTCCAGGGCGCGGAACTGTTCGTAGGTCAGGCCCAGCGCGTTGCCCGAGCAGGTCAGGGCCACGGTCCACATGCCGGCACGTCGGCCTTCGAGAATGCCCGGTACGGTGTCATCGACCTTCACGCAGGCCGCCACATCATCGATGCCCAGGGCGATCACGTTGGCCAGGGCCTGGGCCGGCCATGGTCGGCCGTTGGGCACTTCGTCAGTGGCCACGACGTGGTCGGCGACGTAGCCGTTGGTGGCAGCCAGAGCCACGACCTTGTCCATCACCTGCTTGGGGTAGCCGGAGCAGGAGCCGATCTTGATACCTTGGCCGCGCAGGGCGGCGAGGGTGTCGAGGGCACCGGGGATCAAGGCCGAGTGTTCGGCGATCTTCTCGATTTGCAGCGGCATGAAGCGCTGGTAGATGGCGGTTACGTCGTCGTCGGTGGGCGTGCGGCCGAACGCTTGGCGGTAGCGTTCGGCAACCTGTGGCTGGTCGCAGAGGGTGCGGATATGGTCCCACTTGCCCATACCCATCGGGCCACGGGCCTCCTCGATAGACACCTGCACGTCGAACTCGGCGAAGGCCTCGACAAAAATCTGCGTGGGGGCGAAGGAGCCGAAATCGACCACGGTGCCAGCCCAGTCGAGGATAACGGCCTGGAGGGTATTGGGGTTTTGATAGTTCATGGTTCAGATCCTGTGGGGTAATAACATTCATCTATGTAGGAGCGAGCTTGCTCGCGAAAAACATCCAGGCACCGCGTTAACTCAGGACGCCCGCGTTATCGTTAACACTCTTCGCGAGCAAGCTCGCTCCTACACATTTCGTGCAGCACCTCGGCGATGGCCTTGACCGCTGCGCGCATGCCGGCCGCGTCGACATGGCCGATGCAGCCCACGCGAAAGGTTTCCACCTGGGTCAATTTGCCCGGGTACAGAATGAAACCCTTGGCCTTGACCCGTTCGTAGAACGCTTTGAACTGGTAGCGCGGGTCGTCGGGGGCGTGGAAGGTGGCGATGATCGGCGCCTGGATCGCCGCCGGGAGAAAGCTGCGCAGGCCCAGTTCGGCCATGCCGTCCAGCAATGCCTGGCAGTTGTTCGCATAGCGCCGGTGACGGGCGGGCAAGCCGCCTTCCTCGGCGTATTGCAACAGTGCTTCATGCAGGGCGGCGACCACGTGGGTGGGCGGAGTGAAGCGCCACTGGCCGGTCTTGACCATGTAGCTGTGCTGGTCGAACAGGTCCATCGCCAGGGAATGGCAGTTGCCTTGGGCGGCGGCCAGCGCGGCTTTTTCGGCAAAGACAAAGCCCATCCCCGGTACGCCTTCCAGGCATTTGCCAGAGGCGGCGATCAGCGCATCGAAGGGGACTTCGCGGGCATCAATCGGCAGTGCACCGAAGGAACTCATGGCGTCGATGATCAGGCGCTTGCCGTGGCGTTTGACCACCTCGGCAATCTGCGCCAACGGGTTGAGAATGCCGGTGCTGGTTTCGCAATGAATCAGCGCGACGTGGGTGATGGCGCTGTCGGCGTGTAACAGGCGATCCACATCGGCGGCAGTGGTGGGCTCGTCTTCGGCGGTTTCAAAGGTGCTGAATTCGCGGCCAAGCACCTCGCAGATTTTCGCCAGGCGCTTGCCGTAGGCGCCGTTGATCAACACCAGCACCTTGCCATTACGGGGGACCAAGGTGCCGATCGCCGCTTCGACGGCGAAGGTGCCGCTGCCTTGCAATGGCACGCAGTGGTGGCTTTCGGCGCCGTTGAGGATTGCCAGCAACTGCGTGCACACACTGGCGGTGAGCTGGTTGAAGCGGTCGTCCCATGAGCCCCAGTCCACCATCATCGCCTGGCGGGTACGGTTCGATGTGGTCAGGGGGCCGGGGGTCAACAGGATCGGCGCGGCAGGGGTCATGTCAAATCCTCGCAAGGTGTCGGGGGTCAAGCTACGGCGCCTAAATTGCAGTTTGGCTTGTTATCAATCAAATTGTTTGTTGTTATGCGAGCTATCAGTGAGGCCGATAGCTATGAACCTGTTTCAACTGCGTGCATTCGATGCCGTGGCCCGTGAGGGCAGTTTTACCCGTGCGGCGGCTCGGCTGTTTATCAGCCAGCCGGCGGTGACCGGGCATATCAAGGCGCTTGAGGAGCACTACCAGATCCCGTTGTTGCGCCGCACCGCACGCCGGGTGGAGTTGACCGAGGAGGGCGCGCGCCTGGCGGCCATCACCCGCGCTATCTTCGGCTTGGTCGACGAGGCGCAAACCATGCTGGAGGCCAACCGCCAGTTGCTCACCGGGCGCCTGGAAGTGGCGGCGGATGGGCCCCACTTGGTCATGCCGATGATCGCCAGCCTGCGCGCGCGCTACCCCGGCATTACCGTGAACCTGCGTTTGGGCAATGCCCAGGAAACCCTGGCGGCGCTGCTGTCCGAACATGCCGATGTGGCGGTGCTCACCGAGGTGGAGCCGCGCAATGGCCTGCACTTGCAACCCTTGGATCAGTCACGGATTTGCGCCTTGGTACCGGCCGCGCACCCGTGGGCCAAGCAGCGCGAGGGTATTGAACTGGCGCAGTTGCATGAGGTGATCATGGTGCTGCGCGAGCCCAGTTCCATCACCCGACGCACCTTTGATGACGCCTGCCTGGCGGCGAATGTGCAACCCAAAGTGCTGTTGGAACTCGACAGTCGTGAAGCCGTGACCGAAGCGGTGGCGGCAGAGTTGGGCGTGGGCGTGGTGTCGTCGATGGAGGTCAGCCCGGACCCGCGTGTACAGGCGGTGCCGATCCTCGGCGATGGCCTGCTGAACCGGCACATGCTCGGCTGTATGGAGCGCCGCCGCTCGCTGCGCTTGATTCAGGCGTTTTTCGAGTTGGCGTGAAGGCTTTCACGTACGATCTCCAGGAAGGTCGCGACCACGCGGCGTGAACTCTGTTCTTTCAGGCACACCAGGGTTTCTTTCATGCGTTGGGTGCAATCGCGGATGGGCATGGCGTACACCCGCGCGTCGGCGCCGAACTCTGCCGCCGACACCACGCCGACGCCAATCCCGACCACCACAGCTTCGCGGGCGGCCTCGCGGCCTTCGACCTGGATGGCCGGGCGAATGCGCAGGCCGGCCTGGCGCATTTCCTGCTCCAGGGTCTGGCGGGTGACCGAGCCGGTTTCCCGCAGTACCAGCGGGGTGTCATCCAGGTCGGCCAGGCAGATTGATTCGCGCCCGGCCCAGGCATGATCCCGTGCGACAAAAGCCAACAGTTGGTCGTCGGGCAGCGGCACTGACAACAGGCGCGCATCATCGACATCGCGCCCCAACAGCGCCAGGTCGGCCTGATAGTTGTAAAGACGCGACAGCGACTCGTCGGTATTGCCGGTTTCGATTTTCACGCTGATCCCAGGGTAGCGTTGGCAGAAGCGCGCAATCTGCGGCAATACGTGCACGGGCGCATCCACCGCCAGGGTGAGAGTTCCGGTGAGCAGGGCCCGCGAATCCTGCAGCAATTCTTCGGCTTCGGCCTCGATCACAAACAGGCGTTGGGTAATGGCCAGCAGGCGTTCACCCAGATCGGTCAGGCGCACCGAACGCTTGTTGCGGTGAAACAGCAATACGCCGAAGCGCTCTTCCAGTTTGCGCACCTGGTCGGAAATCGCAGGTTGGGTCAGGAACAGGCGTTCGGCGGCCCCGGTAAAACTGCCGTGAATGGCCACCGCATGGAAGGCTTTGAGCTGGGCATGGGAAACCGACATGGCACATCCTCTTAAAAGCTGAACTTATATTTGAAATACGATAAATCGATTTTACCTATGAGTCAGCCATTGCTTTGATGCTCCTCAGTCGCCGTAGGTTGAGTCCTACAACCACGGCGATCATGGGCGCAGGCACACCGCACCCATCTGACCAATGCCGCGCTATTCAAGGCCCGGTATTGCAGTGCTCAACCATAAAAACAACAGGCGTTTTCTTTCGATTCTGCCGGCACACTCACACCTGAGGTCAGAACCACCATGAATATCCCTATGGGTAGCATCAAGCGTTGGCGCGTGCAGATTTTCGCGATTACCTGGCTGGCGTACGCCGCTTTCTATTTCACCCGCAAAGCCTTTTCGGTGGCAAAGCTGGGGATTGGCGACGACCCGAGTTTTACCCTCGACAAAATGACGATGGCCAACCTGGATGGCCTCTACCTCGCCGCGTATGCCGTGGGCCAGTTCACCTGGGGCATGCTTGCCGACCGCTTCGGGCCACGGGTGGTGGTGCTCGGTGGCTTGCTGATTTCTGCGGCTGCGGCGCTGGTGATGGGCACCTTTGCCACGTTGCCGATCTTTGTCACCTGCATGTTGATACAGGGCTTGGCCCAGTCCACTGGCTGGTCGGGGTTGTGCAAGAACCTCGGCAGTTTCTTCCCGGCCCAGCAGCGGGGACGGGTGCTGGGGCTGTGGAGTTCGTGTTATGCGTTTGGCGGGTTGGTCGCGTCACCGTTTGCCGGTTGGTGGGCTTATACGCTGATCGGCAGCTGGCATGCGGCATTTATTTCCAGTGCCGCAGTGGTGGCAGTGGTGGCCGTGCTGTTCTTTATGTTCCAGCGCAATACTCCACAGGATGTGGGTTTGCCGGCAGTCGAACCCGAGCCGGTGTTGAGTGCCGAGCAGTTGGCCGCCGAGCAGCGCGTCAGCGTACTCGAACCCCTGCGCGCGATCCTGCGCAATCGCACGGTATTGACCCTGGGACTGGCGTACTTCCTGCTCAAGCCGGCGCGCTATGCGATTCTGTTGTGGGGCCCGGTGATCGTCTACGAGCAGATGCCGTCGGTGGGCAAGGTCGGGGCCGCCATCGTGCCCACCGCGTTTGAGCTGGCCGGTTTACTGGGGCCGGTGTTGATCGGCCTGGCCTCCGACAAGTTGTTCGGTGCTCGGCGCATGCCCGCCTGCGTGCTGAGCCTGTTGGCGCTGACGGTTGCCCTGGCGTTGTTCATGGGCGCGCTGCACACCGGCAGTGTGGTGCTGGTGATGACGTTGCTGTTTGTCATGGGCCTGACGCTGTATGGGCCGGACTCGATGATCAGTAGCACGGCGGCCATCGACTTTGGCACCGCCAAGGCCGGCGCTACCGCAGCGGGCTTTGTCAACGGCTGCGGTTCGGTGGGCGCGATCCTGGGTGGTTTGCTGCCAGGCTATTTCGATACCGTCACGGTATTTATCGTGTTTGCCGGCGCGGCGCTGTTTTCTTCGCTGGTGCTGATGCCCTACTGGAATGCCAGGCCCGCCGTACTGGCCCAGGCCGGGGATTTTGTGCCGGACCGCAATGCAGTGATTAAACCCTTGCGCACCTGAGGGTCTTGGCCGGTTTTTTGGTGGAACGAAGCGTTCTCGCGCTATAAACTCTGCCCCCAAAGCGCCGGCCAGTAGACGTTTGGGCGCGATGGAAATAAGAGAGTGAGTCATGGGCGCACAGTGGAAAGTCAAACATAAAGAAGCGGCAGCCAATGCCAAGGGCAAGATTTTCGGCAAGCTGGTGAAAGAAATCACCATTGCCGCCCGCAACGGCGCCGATACCGCGACCAACGCGCACCTGCGCCTGGTGGTGGAGCAGGCCAAAAAGGCCTCGATGCCCAAGGAAACCCTGGACCGCGCGATCAAGAAGGGCGCCGGTCTGCTCGGTGAAACCGTGCAATACCACCGCGTGACCTACGAAGGTTTCGCGCCGCACCAGGTGCCTCTGATCGTCGAGTGCGTGACCGACAACATCAACCGCACCGTGGCGGAGATCCGCGTGGCCTTCCGCAAGGGCCAACTGGGCGCGTCCGGTTCGGTGGCCTGGGATTTCAACCATGTGGGCCTGATCGAAGCATCGCCGGACACCCCGGACGCCGATCCGGAAATGGCCGCCATTGAAGCAGGCGCCCAGGACTTTGAAGAGGGTGAAGAAGGCGCCACCTTGTTCATCACCGAAACCACCGACCTGGATGCCGTGCAGAAGGCCTTGCCGGAGCAGGGCTTCACCGTGTTGTCGGCCAAGCTGGGTTATATCTCCAAGAACCCGGTCAGTGGTTTGACCGATGAGCAGATGGCTGAAGTCGAGGCGTTCCTGGAAGGCCTGGACAACCATGATGATGTGCAGGATATGTTTGTCGGCCTGGCGGGTTGATGTTTATCTGAGTACACGCGGTCAACCTGTGGGAGCGGGCTTGCTCGCGAATGCGGTGTGACAGTCAACAGATGTATTGGCTGTTCTACCGCATTCGCGAGCAAGCCCGCTCCCACATTGGTTTAGTGGTGTTGCATAGATTCGAGCAGGGCCACAATTTCCTCAAAGTCCGGCCGCGCCAGCACATCCGGCTGGCAGCAGCGTTGTTGCAGTGCCTGCAAGCTTTCGTCACGGGCCTCAGCCCGCTCCAACAATTCCCCCAGCAACACTCCGAACGCGCGCACTTCAATACGCTGCAGCGCACGGGTTTGCAGCGTGTCCTCCGTGGCATGGAATGACGCCGCGCCAAAGTCTCCCAGCAAGCAATCACCCTCTGCGTTCCACAGGATATTGTGGCCATACAGGTCGCCATGGGTAATGCCGTGCCGATGCAAGTGCGCCGCCACCGAAGCAATGCCCCGCGCCATGCGCAGTGTTACCTCCGGGCTGAAACGGGTGGCAGGTGCGTAGATATCCCGCGTGCACGACGCCAAGCTGGGTAGGGCCGCGAGGTTGCGGTAACTCGGGTCGATCAGGTCCATCACCAGGGCGGCCTGGTTGTCGGGGTGGCCGATGACGCGTCCTTCAACCTTAATCAGGTTGGGGTGCAGCCCGGCGGCGATGCAGGCTTGCATTTCATGCAGCGGTGAACCGTCGCTGGTGATGGTGCCCTTGTACAGCTTGACCGCAACCGGCAACGCGCGGGGTTTCCACAGCGCCTTGCGAATGATCCCCGAGGCACCTTCGCCCAGGACTTCACCCATTGCCAGTTCCTGCCAGGCGATGTTCGGCGTCGCGTCATCACTGCTTACCTGCACGGCCATTTCCACCGGGTTGCCAGCGTAGGCCAGCCAGGTCAGGCTCGGCAGGGTCAGCAGCCACTGTGGCAGGTGGGTGAGGCGGTTGGAGGCGATGCGGATCAACTCCAGGTTTTGGCATTGGGCCAGGCTTGGCGGCAGGTCGGTCAACTGGTTGCCGGCCAGCATCAACTTTTGCAGCAACGGGCGTTGGCCAAGCTCATCGGGCAACTGGCTGATGCAGTTATCGGTGAGGATCAGCCAGCGCAACAGCGGGGGCAGGGCGGCGGCGGCTACCTGGCTGATCTGGTTGGCCTTGAAGCCGATCATGCTCAACTTGGCGCACTGGCCCAGGCATTGCGGCAGTTCGGTAAAGGCGTTGTCCGAACAGAACAGCACGCGCAGGTGCGTCAGGCGGTGCAGGTCGTCGGGCAGGCTGCTCAGGGCGTTGCCGGTGAGGTTGAGGATTTCCAGCGAGTCGGCCAGATCGAAAATTTCCCGGGGGAACTCGGTCAGCCCGCAGGCCAGGTCCAGGCGCGTCGCGCCGGCCAATTGGCCAGCCTTGAGTTGGGCGAGGGTATTCATGCAGGGCGCGGTGCTCGGAAGAGGGCGTAAAAGGCGCTCATGATAGCGGCTCGGACGCGGTTTGCGGGCACAGCGTGTGCAATTGGCGCAGGCGACTGGCGGTGCGGGCGAGGTCGATGGCCTGGCCTTCCAGGCATGTATCCAGGGGCTGGTGGCCGATCAGCGTCAGTTGCTTGTCCTGGTCGTAGAGCACGTCTACCAGGTTGATAAAGCGCTGCTGCACGGCGATGGGGCATTCGGCCAGCTGCGGCAGGCCGTCGATGATCCAGTGGTCGAAGTCCTGGCACAACAACAGGTAGTCCATGACCGCCGTGAGTTGTTCGCACAGGTCGTTGAAGGTGAACGCGATGGTTCGTGCCTGATGGCCTCGGCACTTTAACTGCCGAGTGCCGACCTTCAGGGTGTGCGCCGGGCAATCTGTGGCAGGCAGGCCCAGGCTTTCACGCTGGCCAGCCGTACCTGGCCAGACGTACTGGCCGCCCGTGAAGCGCTGTTGCGCGTGGGCCTGGGCCAGGCTGCGAAAGTCCTGGGGCGCACTGACTTCCAGCACATCCATGCGCGCGGCGATCAGTTCGATCACCGGTTTGAAGCGCTCGTGGTACAGCGGGTTGGGCAGCAATCCTTCCGGCGGGTAGTTGGAAGTCACCAGCACCAGCACGCCGCGCTGGAACAGGGCCTTGAACAAGCGGCTGATGAGCATCGCATCGCCGATATCGTGCACATGGAATTCGTCGAAACACAGCACTCTGCAGCCGGCCAGCAGCTCGTCCAGCGTGACGCCCAGAGCATCATCATGCCCGCGGTGCAAGAACATGCCCTGGTGCAGCCGGGCGAAGAAGGTGTGGAAATGCACGCGCTGCTTCTCGGCGAGGGGCAGCGCCTGGAAAAATCCGTCCAACAGCCAGCTTTTGCCGCGCCCCACCGGGCCATGCAGGTACAGGCTGCGCGTGGCCTGGCCGTTGAGCAGGTGCTGGGCCTCGCGATTCAGGGCGCTAATCGCCCGGATTTGCCCATCACTGAGGGTATAGCCCTGTTGTTCGGCTTTTTTCTGAAAATACGTCGGAATAAGTGAGGCGTCCGAGGCGTCGGTTTTTTTACCCAGCAGGCGCTGGAGCAGGGCAAGCACGGCCAAGAATAAACACTCTGTATTACGGTGGTCGCTCACTGTAAGACGCTCGAAACCATTTGACCAATAGCGAAGGACCCCAAGCCTTGCAAACTGGCACTTTCGGGTTAACTGGCTAACCTCATACACAGTTGTTACCCCTGTATAAGGAATTGGGGCTGTGAAGGGACCGGCGGTATTGGCAGTCATGGGCACGATGCTCTGCAACACGGCTTTTGCTGCGCAACTCCAAGTAGAGGTGCGTATCGACGTGCAGCGGGGTTGCCAGTTGGTGGGCACCACCCGCAGTGCGGGCATCGAGCAACTTGGCGTATTGGATTTCGGCAGCGGCCCGCGTCTGGATGACCCGGCCGGCCCCCTGAGTGCGGCCCTGATCAGCCAGCGCCAGCCGCGCCTGGAATGTAACCCCGACACGCCTTATCAGGTGCGCGTTGACGGTGGCCTGCATGGCGGCGTCGGCGAAGTGCGTTATCTCGCCAATCCGGCACCCTCCAGTCGGCCCATTCCCTATCGAATCTATGCCGACGCCGCGCGGCTGATCCCCTTGCCGGTGGACGTGCCCGTCAGTGGCCGCGTGCCGGACACCGGCTCTGTAGACCTGCCGCTGTATGGGCGCATCGAACCGCTCAAGGACATCCCCGCCGTCGGCCGTTATTCCGACCTGCTCAAGGTCACGGTCACATGGTAAGCCGCTACCTGGCCGTGACGGCCCTGGGCGGCCTGCTGTTGCTGGCGGATGACGCGCAGGCGGCGGTGGTCAACGGCCAGGTCCACGCACGGTTGGTGATCACCGCCAGTTGCGAAGTGAGCAAGGGCGTGGAAACCGCGCCGGTCACCCCCGAAGGCGGCACCGCGCTGTTGGACTTTGGCAGCCAGGGGCCGACCTGGAACGAGACCTTGGACGCGGCGATTTCCGATGGCGACAAGGCGCCGCTGTCGGTGTCCTGCAACCCCTCGGTGGTCAGCAGTTTCACGGTGACCATCGACGGCGGCGCCAACGGCGACGGCACCACACGGCGCCTGAGCAATGGCCGCCAGACCATTCCCTATCGACTCTCTGCCGACCCCCAGGGGCGCAGTGCCTACAGCATCGGCCAGCAACGCAATTTCGTCGTGACCCAGGGCACGCAGGTACCGATCCCGGTATTCGGCTCCGTGGTGGCGAATACCAGGGCCCTACCGGCCGGCATCTACACAGACACCCTGACGGTGACTCTGGATTGGTAAACCATGAGGATGGATATCATGCATGTACTTGTATCGCGAATCGGCCTCTGTGCCCTGGGCCTGGGGCTGGCGTCCAGCCTGAACGCGGCGACCACGGTGACCGGGCAGATCAGTTCCAGCCTGACCTTGATCGCCAGTTGCCAGGTCAACGGCTCCGGCGCGGCCACCGGGCTGAATTTCGGTAGCTTGAACTTCGGTACCACCAACAGCCTGTTTACCAATGCCGACGCCCAGTTGCTCGGCGGCACCGGTACCGGCGGGGCGTTGTCGATCCTGTGTTCGGCTGGCACCGCGCCAACGATCAAGGTGCGTGCCGGCGCCCACGATGGCGCTTCCCCCGGTGGCACCCGAGCGTTGGCCGATGGCGTGGGTAACTTCGTGCCCTACGATTTTTACACCGACAGTGGGCGTTCAGCGCTGTTGGCGATTGACGGCGTGGTGACACTTGCCACCAGTACCGGCGTGGCACAGACCGTCAACCTTTACGGCCGGGCGGTGGGCAAAGCGGGGCTGCCAGCGGGCACCTACACCGACACGGTGGCCGTGGAACTGACGTTCTAACGATGTGGCCCAGGGTGTTGCTCGCCGTCGGCCTGGCGATGCCGTTGCCGCTGTCGGCGGTGGTCAACCAGAGCTTCCAGGTGAGCGCGACCATCACGCCAGGTTGCCTGATCGTGGGCGGCGGCTCCAACTACGGCACGTTGGCCTACGGCAGCTATTCGGCCCTGGCCACCAGCACGGTAACGGCGGCCCTCACTGGCGGTGTAACCCTGCAATGCACGCCGGGCGTGGCCCTGAGCATGAGCGTCGATGGCGGCCTGCACAGCAGCACCGGGCGCAACTTGCAGCTCAACAGTGGCAGCGCGCGAGTGGCATACCAGTTGTTTCGCGATGCGGCGTTCAGCCAGAGCCTGGGTATCAGCCAGAGCGTGAGTGTGACCTACAGCGATGCGAGCAACATCAGCCTACCCATTTACGGGCGGGTGGTTTTACCGGGCAATCAGCCTGGGGGGACGTACAGCGACACGCTGCAGGTGCAGCTGACGTGGTAGGGCTAACGGTTTTAAGGAGGGGTGTTATGGGGTGTGCTTTGCGACGGTTATGGACCGCGGGTTTCGCCTTGGGGGCGTTGTGTACGGCGGGGTTTGGACAGGCGGCCAGTTCGGTGCTGATCTGGCCCATCGACCCGGTGCTGGAGGCCGACCAACAGGCCAGCGCGCTGTGGCTGGAGAACCGTGGCACCGAGACCGCCAACCTGCAGATCCGCGTGTTTGCCTGGAGTCAGAATGGCTTTGACGAGCAGTACCAGAACCAGCGCGATGTGATCGGCAGCCCTCCGGTGGCCAAAATCGAGCCGGGCCAGAAGCAACTGGTGCGCCTGACCCGCACCCGGGAAGTGCCGCCGGGGCAGGAGTTGGCCTATCGCATCATCATTGACGAAATCCCCTCGGCGCTGCAGGTGCCCACGCCGCCGGAGGGCAAGAACACAGCAGCGGCGATTCGCTTCCAGATGCGTTATTCGGTGCCGTTGTTTGCCTACGGCGCCGGCTTGTGGAGCAAGGACGACGCTACCCGCCAGCGCGACCCCAAGGGCGCGGGCAAGCCGCAGTTGAGCTGGCAGAAGGTCAACGTGGCAGGGCGCAACTACATCGAGGTGCGCAACCAGGGCGCGGTGCATGCGCGGCTCACCGATGCGTCATTCAAACAGGGCGGGCAGACGCGGCCGTTGGTGGACGGTTTGCTCGGATATGTGCTGCCGGGCGCGAGCATGCGTTGGCCGGTGCCGGACGCCGTATCGGCCGACCAGCCGTTGCAGGTACGCGTCAACGGCGCGCCGCAACTGGAGAGCCTGGCGCCCAAGCGATAGCCGTTATGTAGCGCAACGGGCACGCGCCCGGGTTTTAACAGGATGGAGATGTCCATTGAAGGACACAACGCCATGGTGAGTCGTGGTTGGGCTCGGGTTTTATGGCCGTCGGTGGCAGTAGCAAGCGGGCTGTGGGGCGCAGCGATGGCAGGCGACTTGCCGCCGCCGCCCGGCAGCATGGAGGCAGTTGCCGATGCACAGCTGTTTCTGGAACTGGTGGTCAACCAGATGGACACCGGCCGCGTCATTGCGGTCGAGCAGCGCGCCGGCCAGCTGTTTGTGCCGGCCAGTGCGTTGCAGGACGTGGGCATGAAACTGCCGGGTGAACCCGTCGGCAGCGTAGCTCTGGACCAAGTGCCGGGCCTGCACAGCGACTACGACAGCAACGGCCAGCGCCTGTTGCTGGATGTGCCGCCCTCGTGGTTGCAGGAACAGTTCATCGGCAACCGCAATACCTATCCGCGCACCCAGGCCATGAGCAGCTTTGGCGCCTTGCTCAACTATGACGTGTATTTCAATGACACCGACGACGGCGGCAGTTACCTCGCGGCCTGGAACGAAGTGCGGCTGTTCGACACCTGGGGCACCTTGTCCACCACCGGGCAACTGCGCCAGACACTCTCCGATGGAGTCAGCGGCGGCACCCTCAACAATGGTTATCGGCGTTACGACACCACCTGGCGTTTTTCCGACGATGAGCGCCTGCTGACCTACGAGGCCGGCGACGTGATCAGCGGCGCGCTGCCCTGGAGTAGCTCGGTGCGCCTGGGCGGGGTGCAACTGTCGCGCGATTTTGCCGTGCGCCCCGACCTAGTCACGTACCCCTTGCCGCAGTTTGCCGGTGAGGCGGCGGTGCCGTCGTCGGTGGACCTGTTTATCAACGGCTACAAATCCGACACCGCGCAACTGCAACCCGGCCCCTACACCCTGACCAATATCCCGTTTATCAACGGCGCCGGCGAGGCCGTGGTGGTCACCACCGATGCCCTGGGCCGCCAGGTGTCGACCACGGTACCGTTCTACGTCACCAGCACCTTGCTGCAACAAGGCTTGACGGATTTTTCGCTGGCCGCCGGTACCTTGCGCCGTGACTACACCCTGCGGGATTTCGGCTACGGCCCAGGCGTGGCCAGTGGCACGTTCCGCTATGGATATTCCGATAACCTCACCCTGGAGAGCCACGCCGAAGCCTCCAGCGACCTGACCCTCGGCGGGCTCGGCGGTAACCTGCGCCTGGGCAACTTCGGCGTGCTCAATACCGCCCTCAGCCAGAGCCAGTTCGACAGCCGCACGGGCCAGCAACTGAGCCTCGGTTATCAGTACAACAGCACGCGCTACAGCTTTATGTACCAACGGGTGGAGCGCCGCGACGACTATGCCGACCTGACCCTGGTCGACACCCCTTACGCCAGCCTCAGCAAGCGCAGCGAGCAGGTGACCTTGAGCCTCAATCTCCAACGTTTCGGCAGCCTGGGCCTGGGCTATTTCGACGTGCAGGCCGCGGACGACTCGCGCACGCGCCTGCTCAACCTGAGCTGGAGCAAACCGCTGTGGCGCAACACCAGCTTTTATCTGTCAGCCAACCGCGAAATCGGCGACAGCAACTGGGCCATGCAGGCGCAACTGGTCATCCCGTTCGACCTCAACGGCAGCCTGGCCTTGAGCACCGAGCGCAGCAAGGACGGCGCCAGTCGCCAGCGCATCAACTACAGCCGCGCGGTGCCCAGCGAAGGCGGGGTGGGCTACAACCTCGGCTATGCCCAGGGCGATGCCCCCAGCTATCGGCAGGCCGACCTGACCTGGCGCTTGCAGTCGGTGCAGTTGCAGGCTGGTGTGTACGGCAGCAGCGAGGCCATGACGCGTTGGGCGGACGCCAGCGGCTCGCTGGTATGGATGGGCGGCGAAACCTTTGCCGCCAACCGCATCAATGACGCATTTGTGGTCGTGAGTACTCAGGGCTTTGCCGGGATTCCGGTGCGTTACGAAAACCAACTGGTGGGCCAGACTGACCGCAACGGCCATTTGCTGGTGCCGTGGAGCAGTGCCTACTACCGCGGTAAATATGAGATCGACCCGTTGAACCTGCCGGCGAATGTGCAGAGCCCCAATGTCGAACAGCGCGTGTCGGTACGCCGAGGCAGTGGTTACCTGCTGGAATTCCCGCTGCGCCGGGTGCTCGCCGCAAGCATCACCCTGGTGGACCGCCAGCACCAGGAATTGCCGCTGGGCAGCCTGGTAGTGCATGAGCAAAGCAACACTCAGGCGGTGGTCGGCTGGGATGGCCTGGTGTATCTGGAAAACCTCAGCGCCCACAACACCTTGCAGGTCACTTTGGGAGAGGGCCGCACTTGCCAGGTAACCTTCGATATTGATGAGCAGCAACAGGACGTGCCCTTGATCGGGCCATTAGTGTGCCAATGAGGGATTGAACAGGGAGTGTTCAGGTGAGGGGCAGCGTAGGGTTGTATGGCGTAGGTTTGTTGCTTTGCGGGCAGGCCATGGCGGCGTGTTCGGTGGTGTCCACCGTGCCGGCCAGTTTTGGCTCGATCAGTTCGATGACGGTGCGTACCGCCGCGCAAACCAGCTCTACGACAAACTCGGGCTTGAGTTGCACCCCGGCATTGATTTCGTTGCTGGTACCCACTGACCACTTTTACGCCACGATCACCTCCACCCAAAGCGGCATGGTCGGGCCGACCGGTGATGTGATCGGCTACACGATTTATGGCAATAACAGCACCAGTTATCCCATCACCCGTGGTGCGCAGTTCGATTTCGGCGGCGCTGGCGGCATCGCCCAGAGCATTGGCCTGGTCACTGGGCCCGGCGCGAAAACCGTGCCGCTGTACCTGAGCAGCATCACCGGCAGCAACGTCGCTGCCGGGGTGTACACCGAGACATTGAGCATCGCGTGGAACTGGAACTATTGCTCGGGAGTCGGCATTGGCGGCGCCTGCCTGGGACGTGACACTGGCAGCGGCACGGCGTCCCTGACCGTCAGCATGACCGTGACCAACGACTGCCAGATCACTGCGCCGAATATCAGCTTTGGCAGCGCGCCGGTGGTCAGTGGGTTTACTGCGGTCACCGGGCAGACCATCAACATCGCCTGCACCAAGGGCAGCGCCTATACCGTGGGCTTGAGCGATGGCCAAAACCCGGTGAGTGTCGGCGGCCGGCGGCGCATGATTTCCGGCAGCAACTACCTGGCCTATGACATTTTCCAAAGCGCCGGCACCACGCGTTGGGGCAGTGTCGGCGCGGCGCGGCGGGCCAGTTCCACGGCCGAGGTCAACCCTGGCAACGGCTTGGGCGTCGGTAGCCAGGTGTTCAACTACAACGCCAAGGTCTACACCGACCAGCCCACGCCACCGGCCGGCACCTATCTGGACAATGTGGTGCTGGATGTTGGTTTCTAGAACTGCGTCTGCAGCGCGGCGGCCTGATCCACCGGGCTGACCATCGCATAGTTGTAGCCGCCGCCCGACCAGTAGTCGGCCTGCAAGCCATCGGCACTGCGGCTGCCGCGAGGCAGGAAACCGTTGTTCGGGCCAGGCGGGCGGATATAGAAGCTGATGCGTCGACCTTGGGCGTCCTGGTACAGCACCATGGCCGCCGCGCCTTGGTCGGTGGTGAGCAGGCGCCCGCTGACCGGCTTGAAGCCGGCTTGGCTGAGGTCAGGCAGGCGATGGGCCTGGTTGAAATAGCGGTCGAGCCAGGCCTGCATGGTGCTGCGGTCCTGGGCCTTGTAGTCGGCGGGCATGATGCCGTCCTGGGCAAACAGGCGGTAGGCCTGCATGGCGTCGGTCATCGGCAACAGCGGCGGCTGGGTGGCTTCGCGGGCGTGCCAACCGCCAAACCCGCCGAGGCTCACCGCGATCAGCAGCACTGCCGCCGTGGCCAAGTGCCGACGGGACTGTTTCTTGATGCGCTGGCGAATCAGCGCCGGATCCAATGCCGGGTTGTACGGCTGCTGGAGGGCGCCGCTCAACGACGCACGCAGCAACTGTGCATCCTGTTGCCAGGCCTGTACCTGGGCCGCCACTTCGGGGTGGCTGGCCAGCCAGGTTTCAAGCACACGACGGTCACTGTCCAGCAGTTGATGATCGACGTAGGCATGTAAATCGCGTTCGCTGGGGGGCAGGCTGATCATTTGAGTCTCCGCAGGGAAGGGCCGGCCATTTCGCCATCGCTGAGTTGACGCAACGCTTGGCGCGCGCGGGACAGGCGTGACATCACGGTACCGATGGGCACCTTGAGAATCTCTGCCACCTCCTTGTAGCTCAAGCCTTCGACAGACACCCACAGCAGCAGGGCGCGCTGTTCGGTGTTCAGTTGGTCGAAGGCTTGCAGGGTGGATTGGGCCAGCACCGTGCGTTCTACCGAAGGTTGCACGTCATCGCGGCCGGTGAAGAATTCGAGCATGCGCGCATAGCGGCGGTTGCGGCGGTGGGCGTCGAGGAACTGGCGGTAGAGGATTGAAAACAGCCACGCACGCAGGTCGCCCTCGATACGTTTATCGGCCCAGGCGACGATGGCGCGCTCCAGGGTCGATTGCACCAGGTCATCGGCGCTGCTGCTATTGCGCGTCAGGGAGACGGCAAAACGCCGCAACCTGGGGATGAGTTCACGTAACTGTTCGTCGAGTTCATGCATGGGATGAGTCTACTCACTTGTGTTGAGGTAGACGTCGGTCTGTGTAGGTTATTCCATGACCTGTGCAAAGAAACTTCCCCAGGTATGAGTGGGAAGCTTCTGCATAGCTTGAGAGTCTGTAATCTCGTGCGGCGTCCTCTATCCACCCTTGTATCTGTCGGTATTCAGCCGGCAGGCCAACAGAGAGAGGGTGCTCATGACGTATTCACCGAGCGTTAAACAGTTTTTTTCCAACGCCTCGCTGGCTCATTTGCCTGCCGCGCAGCGAGTTCTATTTGAGCAATGGGGATGCGGCCCTTCAGCGCTGACCGCCTACGCCAACGTACACCACGCCATCGAAGCACAAGCGAAGTTGGCGCCCCACGCCACAGCGGCGGTGTGCGCGGGCCAACGAATCAGCTATGAACAGCTCAACCGACAAGCCAACCGTTTGGCTGTGCACCTGCTTGCAAAGGGTGTGAAGCCGGGTGACACGGTGGGGTTGTTCGTCGAACGTTCGATCCCCATGCTGGTCGGGCTTCTGGCGGTGTTGAAGGTGGGTGCCGCGTATGTGCCACAGGACGCCAGAATCGTGCCGACCCTGCAGTTGGGTATGGTGCTGGAGTCGTTGTCCAGTCCGGTCATTCTGACTGTGTCGAACTTGCTGGAGCACATTCCGGCAGACGCGGCCTCCCGCTGCTTGTGTCTGGACACGTTCATTGCGCAAACCCCTTGGGTGGCTGAGAACAATGATGGCGTGTCCGCCGAGGTCAATCCCGATGGCCTGTGTTTTGTGCTGTTTACTTCCGGAACCACTGGGCGTCCCAACGGCGTGTGTGTCAGCCACCGCAACGTGTGCAACATTCTGTTGACCCAACCTGGGCAGATGGGAATGGCGCCGGGTCGCACTGTTGGGCAGATTCTCAATATCGGCTTTGATATGGCTGCCTGGGAAATACTCGGTTGCCTGGCGCATGGCGCGACCTTGCTGATTCGCGGCAAAGATATCGCGCAGACAGCCGCCCAGTGCAACGTGTTGATCGCAACGCCATCGATACTGGCCACCCTGGACCCTTTGCAATGTCCCGACCTCAAGTACGTTGCGGTGGCCGGAGAGGCCTGTTCCCAAGCGCTTGCGGACCGTTGGGCCGAACACTGTACGTTCTACAACGGGTGCGGGCCCACCGAAACCACCATCGTTAACACCTTGCACCTGCACGTACCAGGCGCACCATTGACTATCGGCAGGCCAACACCGAACAACACCGTCTATGTGCTCGATTACCAGGGGCGTGCCTGCGCAATAGGCGAGATGGGCGAGATGTGGGCCGGTGGTGCGGGGGTAACGGCGGGCTATCTGAACAACAAGGCATTGACCTTGGACCGGTACCGACCGGATCCCTTTCGCGGCGGCGATGCGGTGATGTTTCGTACGCGAGACCTTGGGCGCTGGGTAGCTGACGGCCGACTGGAACATTTAGGTCGTGTGGATGACCAGGTGAAGGTTCGCGGTTTTCGCGTAGAGCTGGACGCGGTGTCGGCCGCTTTGGAGGCCGGTGCGAACTGCATGCGCGCGGTCACGTTGAAGCTGGACAATCGTACGTTGGTGGCCTTTGTCTCCCCAGCCAGCGCTGACATAGAGGCTTGCCGGTTGGCCTGTCAACAGCGCCTGGCCTACTACTGCGTGCCGCAGTTCATCTACGCGGTGGAGGATTTTCCCCTGACCGCCAGGGGCAAGATCGACAAGGCACTGTTGCTGCAAGTGGCCCGAGAGTCGCAGGTGGCGGCGCAAGCGGTTTTGACCCAGGAGCCTGGTCATGATTGATGCGCTGACCCGTACCGTTGTGCCGCCCAAGCCAGCGCTTTGGCGACGCTGGGCTTCACTGCCGATGTTTTCTTATTACAACCGCCTGGCTTCAGGGGTTTTGATTGGCAACGCTGTGTTTGTGCTGTTGGCTCTGGACCTGCAAGCCATTGCGGTGCAGACGCTGTCGGACATGGTGCTGATTAACCTGTCGATCGCCATCCTGATTCGCCAGCAATACCTGATCAATGGCCTGTTTTGGCTGGCGACGCGGATACCGCGTACATGGCCGCTCGGTGTGCGGCGAAGCGCAGCCAAGGTGTACCACTTCGGCGGGCTGCACAGCGGCGCAGCCTTGGCGGCCACGGGATGGTTTGCGGGCTTGGTCGGTGTGCAGGTCACGCAGTATCTGCAGCAACCGGACAGTGCTTCGGCAGGTTCGCTCGGGATCAGCGTTTTGCTGCTCAGCGTGTTGCTGTTCATGGTGGTTATGGCTCAACCACGTATTCGAAGCCGCTTTCACAACGGGTTTGAACGGGTTCATCGGTTTGCCGGTTGGAGCGCGTTGCTGTTGTTCTGGTGGCAAACGTTATCGACCACATCGAACCTGTTGCACAGCCTTTCGTTCTGGATGCTGGTGCTGCTGACCCTGAGCATCCTGCTGCCCTGGTTGCGGCTGCGCAAGGTTGCCGTTGAACACACGCGGCCTTCCACACATGCCGTGATTACGCGCTTGAGCCACACCTCGCCATTCGCCGGTTCATCCAGCGCAATCAGCCGCAGCCCGCTGTTGGAATGGCACTCCTTTGCCAATATTTGCGCGCCAGGCGAGGCGGGGTTTCGCCTGATCATTTCCCGCGCAGGCGATTGGACCGGGGAGTTTATCGAGGACTTGCCCCGCTATGTATGGGTCAAGGGCATTACCACCGCCGGTGTTGCCAATGTAGAAACCCTGTTCAGGTCTGTGGTGTACATCGCCACAGGCAGCGGGATTGGGCCTGTCATGCCGCATTTGCTCGCAGCGAAGGTACCTATTCAATTGATCTGGTCCACGCGTAGCCCGAGGAAGACCTACGGCGATGAACTGGTGGACGAGATTCTGCGGGCCCAGCCACATGCAGTGATCTGGGACACCGATGAGCGCGGTAAGCCCGACCTGGTGCAGTTGGCCTATGGCGCGGTGCAAGCCTGCGGTGCCGAGGCGGTGATTTGTATTGCCAACCAGGCGTTGACTCAACGCGTGGTGCAAGAGTTGGAAGCGCGCGGAATACCCGCCCAGGGTGCCATCTGGGATTCCTGAGACAGCCTGAAGTGTGAGCGATATCAATCAAATCGTTGGAGATGCCTATGAATGTTTTAATGGAACGTCATGACCGCGTGGTCCTGATCAAGCTCAACCGCCCTGAAGCCAAGAATGCGCTGAGTTCGGCGATGATGAAGGAGTTGATCGGCCATTTGGCTGCAGTGGACCAAGACCTTGGGGTCGGGTGTGTGGTGATTACGGGAACCCGCGAGTTTTTTGCGGCAGGGGCCGATATCAAAGAAATGAGCGGCAAATCCTATCTGGACATGCTCAACGAAGACTACTTCGCCGGCTGGGAAGGTTTCACCCGTTTACGCACCCCCACGATTGCCGCAGTGACAGGCTATGCGTATGGCGGCGGCTGCGAACTGGCGATGATGTGCGACATGATATTCGCCGCTGATACCGCCACTTTTGCCCAACCAGAAATCAAGCTGGGGGTTATTCCGGGGATGGGGGCGACCCAACGTTTGACAGGGTTGATTGGCAAGGCCAAGACGATGGACCTGGTATTGACGGGGCGGCCAATGACCGCCCAGGAAGCCGAGCAGGCGGGGTTGGTGTCTCGCGTTTACCCGGCCGCGAACTTACTGGATGAAGTACTGGCAGTGGCGGCACAAATTGCCTCCTTTTCTCGAACGGCCACCCGCGCAGCACGACAGGCGGTGGAGCAATCCCTGGAGGTCGGCTTGCACGAAGGTGTGCGTCAGGAGCGTAGGTTGTTTCATGGCCTGTTCGCCACGCCTGATCAGCAAGAAGGCATGCAGGCGTTTCTTCGCAAACGACAGCCATTGTTTAACCAGCGCTAGAACGGAGTGGATCTACCAGCGCGTCTAGTACAAAAAAACTACAGTGAACGGGGAATAAGCCTACGTGAGATTCGTCTCATAACACTTTTCCCCTGCGGCCACTGGCCCTGGAGTTTTTTATGGTCGATCACTCTTTACCGCCGCGTCCGCCTCTTAGTACCGCCAGCCTGCTGGTCAGGCTGGCGTGTATTGGGGGCGTAGTGGCGGTGGTGGTAGGGGCATTTGCCTACGTCAATGGCACGCTCGACCCACAACGTCTGCGGCCAAAGACCTTGGTCAATGCCCTGGAAACCAATAACGGCGTGCATCCGGGCTTTCGCCGTAACCATGCCAAGGGCGTGTGCGTGGCGGGGTATTTCCAGAGCAGTACCGAGGCCCGTGCGTATTCCAGTGCGCAGGTGTTCAGCGAGGCCAAGACCCCGATCATTGGCCGCTTTGCCTTGCCCAGCGGCAACCCCTATGCGCCGGACAGCAGTGTGCCGATTCGCAGCTTTGCCGTGCAATTCAGCCAGGCCAACGGCCAGCAATGGCGTACAGGGATGAACAGCATGCCGGTGTTCCCGGTGGGCACGCCCGAGGCGTTCTACCAGTTGCTCAAGGCCGGCGCGCCAGACCCGGCCACGGGCAAGCCGAACCCCTCGAGCATGCCGGCGTTTTTTGCCGCACACCCCGAGACCGCGCCGTTCCTGGCCTGGGTCAAGACCGCCAAGCCATCGGCCAGTTACGCGACTGAAACCTATAACGGCATCAACGCGTTTTACCTGGTGGCTGCCGATGGTACGCGCCAGGCCGTGCGTTGGGAGGTGGTGCCCCAGAGCCAGGACGCGGCGGGTGATACCGCACCTGCGGGCAGTGACTTCTTGGAGCAGGATTTGGTACGACGCCTGGCTGCCGGGCCGTTGCGTTGGCAGTTGAACATGACCCTGGCCAACCCAGACGACCCATTGGATGACGCGAGCAAAACCTGGAACGGCGCACACAAGGTGCTCAACGCTGGCACCCTTGTGCTGCAAAGCAGCCAGCCCCAGGCAGACGGCGATTGCCGCGATATCAACTTTGACCCGCTGATTCTGCCCAGTGGTATCCAAGCCTCCAACGACCCCTTGCTGGCCGCACGTTCGGCCGCGTATGCCAGTTCGTACCTGCGCCGGGCCGGTGAAGTCAGCCCGTTGCACAGCGCCCCTCAGGAGTCGAAGCCATGAATGCTCAACCACGGTTTTTTGCGCCCCTGGCGCGCGTGCTGCACTGGCTGATGGCGTTGATGATCATCGCCATGCTGTTTATCGGTGCGGGCTTGGCGGCGTCAGTGTCGGAGCGTCATGAGTGGCTGATCCACCTGCACAAGCCGCTGGGCATTGCGATTCTGGCGCTGGTGATCGTGCGCCTGGCGGTACGTTTTTCGACGCGCCAGCCGCCGTTGCCAGCGGATTTGCCGGTGTGGCAAAGGCTGGCAGCCAAGGCTTCCCATGTGCTGTTGTACGCCTTGATGCTGGTGTTGCCGCTGCTGGGTTGGGCGATGATTTCAGCGGCCGGTGACCCTGTGATGCTCAGCAGTAACCTGCAACTGCCCGCGCTGGTGGGGGCGAATGCGCCGTTGTTTGCGTTGTTGCGCAAGGCTCACGGCTACCTGGCCTATCTGTTGTTTCTCACCGTGCTGGTGCATCTGGCGGCCGCGTTGTTCCACGGTTTGATTCGCCGCGATGGTGTCTTGCAAAGCATGACCGGCAGTAAAGATTGACCGCTTCTGGTGGCGAGCAAGCTCGCTCGCCACCAGCGCTCGCCTCAGGCGCTAGCGCAAACGCCCGACGATATCAGCGACGCTGCTCAAGACGTCCTTGCCCAACTGTTTGGAACGATCGCCTGACCAGCCAGTTCGCAGGTTGGGTGCGTCGTCGTTGTCCTTGAAGGGCATTTCCAGGGTCAGTGACAGGCAGTCGTACTTTTCGCCCACCGCGTTGCAGGCCAGGGTCATGTTGGCTTGGCCAGGCAGGTCGCGGGTGTAGCCGTGGGTGGTCTGGAAGTCTCGTGTCAGGTGGCTCAGGTGGCTGCGGAAGTGTTTTTCCAGGGCTTCGATGCGCGGCGTGTAGCCGGGGTTGCCTTCACAGCCGGCGGTGAATACGTAGGGGATTTCTTCATCGCCGTGGATGTCGAGGAACATATCCACGCCGTATTTTTCCATCTGTTGCTGGACGAACAGGACTTCGGGGCTGAGTTCCTGGCTGGCGCTTTGCCAGGCGCGGTTGAGGTCCTGGCCCATGGCGTTGGTGCGCAGGTGGCCATGGAAGGCGCCGTCCGGGTTCATGTTTGGAACCAGATACAGATCAGCGACGGCCAGCAGTTTTTTCAGTTCGTCGTCGCCGTCCTTTTGTAGGCGCTCAATCACGCCCTCCATAAACCATTCGGCCATGTGTTCGCCGGGGTGCTGCTGGGCGATGATCCACACCTTGCGCCGGCCTTCGATCCCTTTGCCACGGCGCAGCAGTTGGATATCGCGGCCTTCAGCGCTCTTGCCGGTGGCCAGCAGGGTGACCCCGGCGTACTTCAGAGCTTGCTCGATCAACCAGTCATGGCGTTCACGGCTGTAGGGTTCGAAGTAGGCAAACCAGACGTACTTTTGCCGGGTCTGGAGGGTGATGTGCAGGATCTCGCCATCAAAGCGCGTCGGTACCCGGAACCAGTTGATATGGTCGTAGGACGCCACGGCGTTGTAACCGCTCCAGGCATTTTTGTAAGACGAGCGCCCCGCGTTGCTCAAGCGAAAGGTGTGGGTGTGCCCCACGTGCATGCCTTCGGCCTTGAAGTGGAACCATTGGTAGTGATCGCTGCGGGTGTCGGGTTTGATTGCCAGCAACAACTGAAAAGCGTCGCTGGCATCCAGGACCTGGATGTTGCCGCTGTCGAAGTCGGTGCTGATCTTGATGGAGGTCAAGGCCACGGTCATAGTCTGGTTGCCTGAATATGAGTGATGTGGCGGCTATCTTACACAGGGGTTCGGTAAAACCTGGATGCAAAAATTGTTGCAGGGGAGGGGGCGTCATCCGTGACGCTGCGCAAGCTTAGGGTCTATGAGATTGATTCTCAAGCGCTAATTCGCAGAGATAGAGGCTAGAGCACTCGCGCGACTTTCTTTGAGCGATAGTCTTTTGCTACCATGCGCGCCATCAAGCAACACACAGTCTTCATTAGCCTGAAGCCACGCCAGGGAAACTGTCAAAAAAAAGACCCGGCCAAAGAGCCGGGTCAAAAACCGTGATTAGCCTGATGAGGAGATATTCCAAGAGTCCGACCTAAGGTCTCTTGGTCTATCGACTGATCTCGCGATCAGCTGAACCCAATAATAATCATTATCATTTGCAAGTCAAATGTTTTTATCCGTGGGATAGAAATATTTTTCTTTCGTGCCTGCTACGCGTTTGCCGCCGCCCCTGGCGCCTGCAACGACCGCTCCACCATCGCCTTCGCCATATCGATCAAATACACCACCGAAAACGCCAGGTCACGCTGGTTGCCCTGATGGCTGCACGCCGATTCGTAGGCGGTAGCCGCTGCACTGCGCAACAGGTCCGAGGCGTGTATCAGGGCTTCCTCCTGGCTCACTTCGGGTTTGATCGCGAACATGGCCCCGTCCGAGGCCGGCGTCGACCGATTTTCTTTCAAGTAGTAGTCCAGTGCGCGCTGGGCCGCGCTACTGGTGCACATGTCGTTTACTTCAGTCAGTTCGGATGTTTCGGGCGTTGGGTGCGTGCGGGTCGTCATAAGCGGCAGTACTCCGGTGGGTGTCGAAATCCTTGGGCTTGATGATAGTACGTATCGTATTCCTGTCGTTTTATGGATTACTACAAACTGTTTATTGCCCGCAAAAATGGGCGCCGTATTGTGATGCGCCATGGATAACTGGATAGCGTTGGTCAAAGCCAACATGAAAGACCGCAAGGTCACACAGGATGAACTGGCGCAGCGCCTGGGCATGTCCCAGGGCGGCATCGGCCATTGGCTCAATAAACGCCGTGTGCCGAGCCTGGCGGACATGAACCGCGTACTGGCCGAACTGGGGTTGGGGTATTTGGAGGTGGCGCTGGAGATTCGTGAGCGGGCCACGCAAGCGCCTGAACTGCAAGCGCACTACAACCCGTATTTCCGCTACCCGGTCAGCGACTGGAAGCAGGCCTGCGAGCTGCGTGAAGAGCGGGCACCTTATAGAACCGAGCGCTACGAATTGACCGATTACCACGCTCAAGGCGAGGCATTCTGGTTGCCGGTGACGGGAGACGCCATGACCGCGCCCACGGGCATGAGCATTGCGGCTGGCATGATGATCCTGGTTGACCCGGCCATACCGCCCGAGCCCGGCAAACTGGTGGTGGCCCAATGGGCCGGGAGCCCCCACGCCACCTTTCGCCAATTGCAGGAAGAGAGCGGCCAGCACTACCTGGTGCCGCTCAACCCCACTTACCCCAAGGTGTTGCTTACCGAGGGCTGTCGCCTCCTGGGTGTGGTGGTGCAGGCCACGGCGAAGTTCTAGCCGGCCGTTTCAAGCTCCACCAACGCGCTGCCTTCGGCCACCATTTCACCTTCCTGGCAGAACAGCGCCTTGACCACCCCGGCGTGGGGCGCACGGATGCTGTGTTCCATCTTCATGGCTTCGAGCACCACCAGTTGAGTACCAGCCTCAACGGTTTGACCCACTTCTACGAGCACCCGCACGATGCTGCCGTTCATGGGGGCAGTGAGGCCGCCCTGATGAGATTGATTAGCCTCGACCGCCGCAATCGGGTCGAACAGGCTGACGGCATGCATCTCACCGTCCCAACGCAGGTACAGGCTGCCTTCATTGCGCACCGCCAGATGGGCGCGGCGCACGCCCTGGTGTTCAGTCAGCAACTGTTCGCCGCATAACTGCGCTGAGTGGCCGGCCAGTGTCACCAGCCGATCCTGTCCATTGCAGCTCAGGTGCAGCGACACCTCGGCAGGCAAGCCCGCACGAAAGCCCTGATTGTTTGCCCAAGGCCCATCACCCACCGGCAAGCTCTGCATAAACGCCGCGCCCGCCGCCTGCCAGAACTCATCGCTCAAGGCCCCTGGCGTCGGCAACAGCTCATCCTGATAGCGCGGGATAAACCCGGTGTCCAACTCGGCCGCGGCAAACCCAGGGTGCCCGATGATGCGCCGCAAAAAGCCCAGGTTGGTCTTGAGCCCGCCGACCGCAAACTCATCCAGCATGCTCAATAAGCGCAGGCGTGCCTGTTCGCGGTCTTCGCCCCAGGCAATCAACTTGCCGAGCATCGGGTCGTAGAAGGGCGACACGCTGTCGCCTTGCTCGACGCCGCTGTCCACCCGGCGCCCAGCGCCAGGGCGGCACTCGCGGTACAGCGCCAGGTGCCCGGTGGCCGGCAGAAAGTCATTGGCCGGGTCTTCGGCATACAGCCGCACTTCAATCGCATGACCGTTCAACGCGACCTGCTCTTGCGTGATCGGCAGCGCCTCGCCCTGGGCCACCCGGATCTGCCAGGCCACCAGGTCGAGGCCGGTAATTGCTTCGGTCACCGGGTGCTCGACTTGCAGCCGCGTGTTCATCTCCATGAAGAAAAACTCGCCACGGGCATCCAGCAAAAACTCCACGGTACCTGCGCCCACATACCCGATGGCCTGGGCGGCGCGCACGGCTGCTTCGCCCATGGCCTTGCGCTGCTCCACACTCAAGCCGGGCGCCGGGGCTTCTTCCACGACCTTTTGATGGCGCCGCTGGATCGAGCAGTCGCGTTCATTGAGGTACAGGCAATGGCCATGCTGGTCGGCAAACACCTGGATCTCCACATGCCGCGGCTTGAGCAGGTATTTCTCCACCAGCATCTGCCCGTTGCCGAACGATGACAACGCCTCACGCTGGGCGGAAGCCAGGGCTTCGGCCAATTGGCTGACATCCTCGACCACCTTCATGCCCTTGCCACCGCCGCCCGCCGTGGCCTTGAGCAGCACCGGGTAGCCGATACGTTCACAGGCGGCGCGGAAGGTCTCCAGGTCTTGGGCCTCGCCGTGATAACCCGGCACAAGGGGTACGCCAGCCGTTTCCATCAGCGCCTTGGCCGCGGATTTGCTGCCCATGGCGTCGATGGCCGAGGCGGGCGGGCCGAGGAAGATCAGGCCTGCCGCCTCGATGGCCCGGGCAAAGCCGGCGTTTTCTGAAAGGAAGCCGTAGCCAGGGTGAATCGCCTGGGCGCCGCTGGCGTGTGCGGCGGCAATCAGTTTGTCGATTTGCAGGTAACTGTCGGTGGCTTTGCTGCCGCCCAGGTCGACGCGGATATCGGCTTCACGGCTATGGCGGGCATCGCGGTCGATGGCGCTGTGCACAGCCACGGTGGTCAACCCCATGGCCTTGGCGGTGCGCATGACCCGGCAGGCGATCTCGCCACGGTTGGCCACCAGAATGGTGGTAAGTGTGCTCATGAACGCGGCTCCTGGTCTTGCCAACTTGGCGCACGCTTTTGCAGAAACGCGCGCAAACCTTCCTGGCCCTCGGCGCTCACCCGAATGCGCGCAATGGCGTTTTCGCAATAGCGGCGCAGCGCGGGGGTGAGGGCACCGTTGCCCACTTCACGCAATAAATCCTTACTGGCACGCATGGCCGCCGGGCTGTTTTGCAGCAGGTTGGCGACCCACTGGTCCACCTGTTGATCCAGGCTCTCGGCGGGATAACTTTCCGCCAGCAAGCCGATCTCCCGTGCACGCTGGCCGCCGAACCGCTCGGCCGTCAGTGCATAGCGACGGGCAGCGCGTTCGCCGATGGCCTGCACCACGAACGGGCTGATCACCGCCGGTGCCAGGCCGATACGCACTTCCGACAGGCAGAACTGCGCATCGTCGGCGCCAATGGCCATGTCACAGCAACTGATCAGGCCCAGCGCGCCACCGTAGGCGGCGCCTTGCACCACCGCCAGCGTGGGGATTTTCAGCTTGGACAGGTTGTACATCAACTCCGCCAGTTCGCGGGCGTCGTCCAGGTTGGTGTGGTAGTCCAGCTCGGCCGACTGCTGCATCCAGGCCAGGTCGGCGCCGGCGCTGAAGTGCTTGCCACGCCCGCGCAGCACCAGGAAACGCAGGGACGGGTCGCCTTGTACGCGGTCAAGGGCCAGGATCAGCTCGCGGATCATCTGGGCGTTGAACGCGTTGTTCTTGGCTTCACGGCTGAGCCACAGCGTGGCAAAGCCACGGCGGTCGGTGATCAGTTCGAGGGTGTTGAAGTCGCTCATGCAAGGAGCTCCATGATAATGAGAGGCCTCCTGTAGGAGCGAGCTTGCTCGCGAAGATCGTCAACGATAACGCGGGGCTTCAGAATGACCGCGTTGCCCTGAGGTTCTTCGCGAGCAAGCTCGCTCCTACAGGTTACATGCGGAACACGCCAAAGCGGCTCGGCTCGATGGGGGCGTTCAGTGCGGCAGACAAGGCCAGGGCCAGCACGTCGCGGGTCTGCAGCGGGTCGATCAC
The DNA here is from genome assembly GCF_002591235.1 of Pseudomonas sp. FDAARGOS_380. NCBI lineage: Bacteria > Pseudomonadati > Pseudomonadota > Gammaproteobacteria > Pseudomonadales > Pseudomonadaceae > Pseudomonas > Pseudomonas sp. FDAARGOS_380. Next base: position 4,432,854 of record NZ_CP023969.1, read on the forward strand.
GCCGTCATCCCACAAGCGCGCGCTGGAGTAGTAGGGGTGGCCCTGAGTTTCATACTGGTCGAGGATCGGCTGCTTGATCGCGGCTTCCTCCTCGGCACTGAAATCGTTGCCGGCGCGCTCAGCCTGTTCGCGCTTGACCTGCACCAGTACCCCGGCGGCCTGTTCGGCCCCCATCACGCCAATGCGTGCGTTGGGCCACATCCACAAAAAGCGCGGGTCGTAGGCGCGGCCACACATCCCATAGTTACCCGCGCCAAAGCTGCCGCCGATGATCACGGTGAATTTCGGCACCTTGGCGCACGCCACGGCGGTCACCAGCTTGGCGCCATGCTTGGCAATGCCGCCGGCTTCGTACTTCTGGCCGACCATAAAACCGGTGATGTTTTGCAGGAACAGCAGGGGAATCCCGCGTTGGCAGGCCAGTTCGATAAAGTGCGCGCCTTTTTGCGCGGCTTCGGCGAAGAGGATGCCGTTGTTGGCCAGGATCGCAATCGGGTAGCCATGCAAATGCGCAAAGCCACACACCAAGGTGGTACCGAACAAGGCCTTGAATTCATCGAACACCGAGCCGTCCACCAGCCGTGCGATGACTTCGCGCACATCAAAGGGCTGTTTGGCATCCGCCGGGATCACACCGTATAGCTCTTCGCTGCTGTACAACGGCGCCACCGGCGGGCGTTGCAGCAGCTCACCTTGCTTGCGCCAATTGAGGTTGGCCACGCTGCGCCGCGCCAGGGCCAGGGCGTGTTCATCGCTGTCGGCATAGTGGTCGGCCACGCCGGAGACCTTGCAATGCACATCGGCACCGCCCAGGTCTTCGGCGCTCACCACTTCACCGGTGGCGGCCTTCACCAGCGGCGGACCGGCGAGGAAGATGGTGGCTTGCTGGCGCACCATGATCGCTTCGTCGGCCATGGCCGGCACGTAGGCGCCGCCGGCGGTGCACGAACCCATCACCACGGCAATCTGGGGAATGCCCTGGGCGCTCATGTTGGCCTGGTTGAAGAAGATCCGCCCGAAGTGCTCGCGGTCAGGGAACACCTCGTCCTGGCGCGGCAGGTTGGCGCCGCCGGAGTCCACCAGGTAGATACACGGCAGACGGTTCTGCTCGGCGATGGTCTGGGCGCGCAGGTGTTTTTTAACGGTCAGCGGGTAATAGGAGCCGCCTTTGACCGTGGCATCGTTGGCCACGATCATGCATTCGACGCCTTCCACCCGGCCGATGCCGGCAATCACTCCGGCCGCCGGGACGTCTTCGCCATACACCTGGTGGGCGGCCAGTTGGCTCAGCTCCAGAAACGGCGAGCCCGGGTCGAGCAGACGGTTGATGCGCTCGCGGGGCAACAGCTTGCCGCGCGAGGTGTGGCGCTCCTGGGCCTTGGCGCCGCCACCTTGGTGGACGTGGGCGAGCAGGCTGTGCAGGGCGTCGACCTGTTCAAGCATCGCCGCGCGGTTCGCGGCGAACTCCGCCGAGCGCGGGTTGAGCTGGGTGTGCAGGGTGGCCATGGGCGCGCTCCTTCAGCGGGTTTCGTTGAACAGTTCGCGACCGATCAACATCCGCCGAATCTCACTGGTGCCCGCACCAATTTCGTAGAGCTTGGCGTCACGCAGCAGGCGCCCGGCGGGGAATTCGTTGATATAGCCATTGCCGCCCAGAATCTGGATCGCATCCAGGGCCATTTGCGTGGCGCGCTCGGCGCTGTAAAGGATCACGCCCGCAGCGTCCTTGCGCGTGGTCTCGCCACGCTCGCACGCCTGTGCCACCGCGTAGAGGTAGGCACGGCTGGCGTTGAGTTGGGTGTACATGTCGGCGACCTTGCCCTGGATCAGCTGGAACTCGCCGATGCTTTGGCCGAACTGCTTGCGGTCGTGGATGTAGGGCACGATCAAGTCCATGCATGCCTGCATGATCCCGGTAGGGCCACCGGAGAGCACCACGCGTTCGTAATCCAGGCCGCTCATCAACACTTTCACGCCGCCATTGAGTACGCCGAGGATGTTTTCTTCGGGTACCTCGACATCGTCGAAAAACAGCTCGCAGGTGTTGGAGCCGCGCATGCCCAGCTTGTCGAATTTGTTGCTGCGGCTGAAGCCTTTCCAGTCGCGTTCGACGATGAAGGCGGTGATGCCGTGGGGGCCTTTTTCCAGGTCGGTCTTGGCGTAGATCACGTAGGTATTGGCGTCCGGGCCGTTGGTGATCCAGGTCTTGCTGCCATTGAGCACGTAATGGTCGCCGCGCTTGTCGGCGCGCAGTTTCATCGAGACCACGTCGGAGCCGGCATTCGGCTCGCTCATGGCCAGGGCGCCGATGTGCTCGCCGCTGATCAGCTTGGGCAGGTACTTGAGTTTTTGTGCGTGGTTGCCGTTGCGGTTGATCTGGTTGACGCACAGGTTGGAGTGCGCCCCGTACGACAACGCCACCGAAGCCGAGCCACGGCTGATTTCTTCCATGCTCACCACATGGGCCAGGTAACCCAGGCCGGCACCGCCGTACTCCTCGGGCACGGTGATGCCCAGCAGGCCCATGTCGCCGAACTTGCGCCACAGGTCGGCGGGGAACAGGTTGTCGATGTCGATCTGGGCCGCGCGCGGTGCGATCTCCTTGGCCACGAAGGACTGCACCTGGTCGCGCAGCATGTCGATGGTCTCACCGAGGGCGAAGTTCAGGGACGGGTAACTCATGGACAGGCACCTTAATGTGAGCTTTGTTGTTGTGTGGGCGGGGCGCGGGAGGAGGGCGCTCACCTTTACGTTAACGTAAGCTTGCGTTACGGCGCTGTCAATCGTAGTTTACGTATACGTCAACCTACAAAAAAGATAACAGGGGTCGTTATGGATCAACCGCACCCGAGCTACAGCCGTGGCTCCCAGGATAAGACCTTGCTGGCCATGACCATTGGCCAGGCATTCGATCACACCGTCGCGCAGTTTCCACAGGGCGAAGCCTTGGTGGTGCTCCACCAGCAGCGGCGCTACACCTGGCGACAGCTGGCCGAGACGGTTGAGCTACACGCCCGCGCGTTCCTCGCCCTGGGCATGCAAACCGGCGACCGCCTGGGTATCTGGGCGCCTAACTGTGCCGAGTGGTTGATCTGCCAGGTGGCGAGCGCCAAGCTCGGGGTGATCCTGGTCAATATCAACCCGGCGTATCGCAGCAGCGAGTTGGATTACGTGCTCAAGCAGTCCGGCTGCCAATGGCTGGTATGCGCCGGTTCGTTCAAGAGCTCCGATTACCACGCCATGCTCCAGGCGCTGAAGCCAGAGCTGCGCGGCCTCATCAGCCTCGACCCCAGCCCGCCGCCGGAATTCATGTCCTGGTCGCAGTTGGCGGCCCTTGGTGCAGGCGTGTCGCCCGAGCAACTGCACAGCCGCCAGGCCAGCCTGCATTTCGATCAACCTGTGAATATCCAGTACACCTCCGGCACCACCGGCTTCCCCAAGGGCGCCACCCTCAGTCATCACAACATCCTCAATAACGGTTACATGGTCGGTGAAAGCCTGGGCCTGACGGCAGGGGACCGCCTGGTGATCCCTGTGCCGCTGTATCACTGCTTCGGCATGGTCATGGGCAACCTCGGTTGCATCACCCATGGCACTACCATGATCTACCCCAATGACGGTTTCGACCCGCTGCTGACGCTAAGCGCCGTCGCCGACGAAAAAGCCACCGGCTTATACGGCGTGCCGACCATGTTCATCGCGCTGCTCGATCACCCTCGCCGGGCCGAGTTCGACCTGTCCAGCCTGCGCACCGGCATCATGGCTGGGGCGACGTGCCCGATCGAGGTGATGCGTCGGGTCATTCATGAGCTGCACATGGGTGAAGTGCAGATCGCCTACGGCATGACCGAAACCAGCCCGGTGTCGCTGCAGACCGGCGCGGATGACGATATAGAACGGCGTGTCACCACCGTGGGCCGCACCCAACCGCAACTGGAAACCAAGATTGTCGACGAGGTTGGTAACACCGTGGCGCGCGGCATGATCGGTGAGCTGTGCACCCGGGGTTACAGTGTGATGCTCGGTTACTGGAACAACCCTGAGGGCACCCGTGAAGCCATCGACGACGCCGGCTGGATGCATACTGGTGATCTGGCGACCATGGATGATCAGGGTTATGTGTGCATTGCCGGGCGTAACAAAGACATGATCATTCGCGGGGGCGAGAACGTTTACCCGCGTGAGCTGGAGGAGTTTTTCTTTACTCATCCGGCGGTGGCGGACGTGCAGATCATCGGTGTTCCAGATGAGCGTTACGGCGAAGAGATCGTTGCCTGGATCAAGTTCCATCCCGGGCAGGTGGCCAACGAGCTGGAGCTATTGAGCTGGTGCAAGGACCGTATCGCCCATTTCAAGACGCCCAGGCATTTCAAATTCGTGGATGAGTTTCCGATGACGGTAACGGGCAAGATCCAGAAATTTCGCATGCGGGAGATCAGCATAAAGGAATTGGCGTCTACTCGCGGCTGAGGGAGGGTTTAATCTCGGTGTGGGGTATGTGGATACCGCTGTTTGATGGAGCAATGATCGGATATTGATTGTTTGTTCTGTCAAATGGAATTCGGTAAATGAGCGATCTTGATCAACGCGATAGCAGTCAGTCGGGGGCGGCGCAGAGTGTGCACGCGAATGTCATACTGGATCGGGTGCCATCGTGGTATGACGGCGCTACTGCCAAGCACAAAAAGGCGTTCGCTGAAACACAGTTAGTCGTGCCGCAGTGGTATACAAATTTATCGCCGCAGAGAAAGTTGGTCGTGACGACGGCCTATACGCGTAGTTTTAGAGCACTGAACAAGCTGGATGCGAAGTTCAGTAAAATGCAAGGTGCTGTGACGTTCTGCGAGCCTCTTCTAGTGGCGGCAATGAAAGAGGAATTTGGTGAGGATTATGATGTCAGGCGGCTGTTTTTTGCGCGCAAGGTATTTGTGCCTGCCGATCGCTCAAAAGTTTTTGGTCTGGAGGCCACTGGATATTGCCGCTATGAAGGCGTCAGTTTAATCGAGGCCGCGTTAAATAACTTCGCGACCGAAGAGACGCTTGAAGTGGCTGACAAGGATGCCAGTATCATCACACGGTATGATTTTCACGAGCGGACTCTTGCATTTAATGAGGCCGAGGTCGTCGCTCGTAAAACGTCGATAAAACCCTCCTTGTTTGCAAGTCTGTGCAGAACATTGGATTTAGGCGCGCAATACTTGAGGCATGTTGAGTCGTTTGTCAGCCCCGCCGATACACCCAACTTAGCTGCGGGTACCTCGGCAAGAGCCCTTCGTCACCTGATGATTGGCGCGACCATCCAGCAGTTGACGTTCGCCGCTGAAGTGGCGCTTGAGCGCCGGCACATCAAGAAAGAGGCCTACCAACTGATACAACAGTTGGTGTGGCATCAGAAGGAATTGCTGTGGCTGGGAAAAACAGTCAGTTGTTCATGTTTGAACGTGTTGGGGCAGCCGTTGGCGAAAATTATTGTTATCGGTCATTTGAATATTTACCCCGTGCACGGTCAGTTTGTGTACAAGCGCGAGCCCTGTTTAGTATTCATTCCGGGAGATCCTGTTTGCATGCTAAAGGAGTACGACGGCTTAAATGACTTCAAAGTCGATTTGGTGGAGCGATTATGCCAAGCGGATTACCGGCTCTTTTTCAGTCAGTTCGTTCCGCACGCGAGCCAGTCACAATTTTTTACCAAACTCAAGCGGCACCTTGACCCGACTGAACAATTTTCTGAACTTGAAAATTTTGATGCCAAAAAAAAAGACATAAAAACATTCACCACTGGCTACGGGCTGCGTCTTTCGTTGTTGTGGCAAGACTATGCTCGGCAAAACGTCGATCTCATGCTCGATAACGCCCAGGCGATCGCCGTTTCCACCGATGCGGCAGAGGTACGTGCGCGTAACGCGTGGCTGCTTAAGTTAGGCAGCACAGCTTTGAATGTCTTGAACGTGGCAGTCCTTGTCTTTCCAGAACTGGCGCCCGTCATGTTGCTGGTTGGCGCAGTGCAAATGCTGCATGAGGTCGGCTCAGGTATAGAGGCGTGGGAAGAGGGGGATAAAAAAGCCGCATGGGCCCACGTTTCAGCCATCGTCTTCAATGCGGCAACCACGTATGTGGGCGCCAAGTTGTTACCGCTTGTCAAGACAGCATTTGTCGAGAGCCTGGCCCACGTGCGTTGCCCTGACGGCAATATCCGTCTGTATTCTCCTGACCTCAAACCCTACCAGCGACAGGTCACACTGCCCGATGGGCTCTCGGCCAATGAGCATGGCTTATATGAACATGAAGACGGCTTATACCTGCGGGAAAACCATACGTATTACCGGGTGGAGAGGGTAGGGACCAGCAATGACTATAAAATCCTGCACCCTGACAACGCGGCAGCTTACACCCCAAAGGTAAGCCGTACGAGCGCTGGCGCTTGGGCCCATGAGCATGAAAACCCGCTGACATTGACCGACTCGCAGTTGATGCAGCGGCTTGGCCCGACAGCAGAGCGTTTTGCAAATGAACCACTCAAGCTTGAACGCATTGTGCAAATGTCTGAAACCAATATGGACGCTCTGCGCAAAATGCATGCAGATCAGTCACCACTGCCTGCCCTCCTGGCCGATACCTTGAAGCGATTGGAAATGGACAGTGCAGTGGCGCAGGAACCCAACACGGTCAGCGCCTCACAGAGGGCGGCGCACCTGTCTGAGCTTTTCGCTCAACGCTATGCCGCTGCCCAGAGCGCCGGCAGCGAGGCCGCAAGGTTGATCAAGCGTGTGTTTCCCTCGCTTCCCCAGGCCGTTATTGAAGAACTGTTGAACGCTGCCAACTCCGCAGAAATGAAGAGTCTCACCGAACACAATCGCGTGCCGTTGCGCCTGGCGGAAGAGGCTCGCCATTATCAACAGCACGTGCGTTTGGCGCGGGCTTACGAAGGGCTGTACCGCAAGACCCTGGGTAATGACGATACACAACGCATGGTGCTGCACAGCCTGAGTAAGCTGCCTGGTTGGCCCAGCGACCTGCGCATCGATATCGTCGAGCGGCTGCCCGTAGGGGAGCGTCTGCTGGATTCATTGGGACCTGCGCATGCGGCCGTCAAGCGTCGCTTTATCAAGTTTGGCTCCCAGAATCTTTATGAAGTCCAAGACGATAAGTTTGCGATATTGAGTTCGCAGGCGGATATCTATGGCGCTGTCCAGTCAGCGGTTTCGCCCGAAGATTGGAGGGCGATGAAATTGACCGCTCATGATCGTGGCGCGAGCCTGAAACAGGCGCTGGAGCACATGTCGCTGATGCCGCGCGATGAACTGCGCAGGCTGTTAGGGATGCAGCCTGTCAAACCACGCTACAAACCGCCAATGCGTCTTGCCGATGGGCGCATGGGTTACCCGTTGAGTCCGGTCGTTGGCGCGGGGCGTCGGCCTTATGCGTGTGAAAGGGCTGCGATAGATCTTTATCCGTCACAGTCCATTGAGGAGGTGGAGCAAATGTTGGGGTTGCAAGGCGTCGGCGATATTGCGTTCCTGGCAAAAATGGAAGCACTCAATCGCGAGTTTACGCAACTCAAGACCGACTTGGACGCTTGGCGCGACGCAGGAGAGCAGCAACAACGCAGGGCCCGAGGCCGGGTCGCCAATATACTCAAAGACGCATGGCAGCGTAGGTCATCGCAACAAGCCCAGGCTTCCGAGCAGGAGGGGATGAAATACATCCTGCGCTTGGCCGATGAGCAAATTGGTGAGTTACCTCCGATTACGGCGAACATGGATCATGTGGACTGTCTTGATTTATCGAGAATGTATCTTTCGGACGCATCCTTGCCCTTTTTGAATGGGTTTGGCGGTTTGCGCTGGTTGGATATCAGCTACAGCCACTTCACGCGTTTGCCGGAGTTCGCCAATGGTGGCGCGGGTCTGACCACGCTCAATTTGAGCGGCAATGACATACGGCTGACGGCGCAAAGCCAGGCACGCCTCCAGGGCATGCGGAGTTTGACCACACTGAATCTCTCCCACAACCGTCATTTGGGATGGGCCGCCGACCTGAGCAACATGCATGATTTGAACCGGCTCAATCTGGCGAATACCGGAACGACAACGTTCCCCAGAGGCGTCGAACATCTGAATAACTTGGCCTGGATCGATCTGCATACAAACGCGATGACTGAATTGCCTCAGTACGCCCTCGATCATCCAGGTCGGATCAGTGTGCATGATAATCCTATATCGCAAGAGCGCTTTACCGATGACCACGTCACCCTCGTCGAGGGGCGCAGGTTATGGCTGCACGATTCTCCCGCAGACATGCAAACCAGTCGCGGCGATATGTGGGACCAGCTCAGCTCCAGTCCTCAGGCAGAGGCGTTTTTCGCTGTGGTGGCGGACACGACACGTTGTGCAGAGTACATATCCGGGGCCACTCGACCGCAGTTGGCCGAGCGCGTCTGGGACATGATTAAAGCGGTCTATGAGAATCAAAAGACTCGTGACGTATTGTTTAAGTCCGCTGATGGCCGCGCTACCTGTGGTGACGGAAGCGTACTTGAGTTCATGAAGCTGGAAACTGATCTGTTAGTGGAACAATCGCGTGAGAGGGTTGGGGAGCATGAGGTAGAAGCGACCTTTATCAGCACTGGCGAGCGGCTTTTTCGCCTGAGGTTGGTGGATGTCATCGCTCAGCTTGATGTCGAGGCGCGAGGGCCCGACTTTACGGAGGAGACCGAAGTTGTTCTTGCGTATCGCACCGGCTTGGCACAGCGGCTGAATTTGCCGATCAAAACCTTCGAAATGCTCTATCGCCAAACCGCGGGTGTGAGCTCAGAGACGCTTGATGCTGCTTATCTGAAAGTGCTTGAGGACGAAAAAAACATGAGCGAAAAGAGTCGTTTTTTTGTAGACATGGCATTTTGGAGGAAGCAGCTTCGCACCCAATACACCCAGGAACTCAACGCCCTGACGGCCACCGATTTTGAGTTGATAACTGAAACGCGAGAAGCGTTGGAAGAGGTGACTGAACTGCAAAAAAGCCAGGGTCGCCCTGTAGATCAAGATGCAAAGCGGGTGTGGCAGCGGGACTACGACGAAGCGATTGACAGCGTTGCTAAGCTGCTGGGTAAGAACCGGGATGAGATTCTGACCGACGGTTCCATGACCGATGCTTTTTATAATCAGCAAATGAGACAACTGGGGGCGCAGCGACAAGCCAAAGAGACAGCGGCGATGCTGGCCCTGACGGTCACAGTGCTTAACAATTTCTCAGCGAAGAAGGTGGCATCCGCGTAAGTCAAAAAGTGCGAGCAGCACAAAGGGGACCCGAAGGTCCCCTTTAATTTGTCGTTGCGTGCTCTTTTCTTATTATTGAGGGGCGGCCTGTTGTTGTTTTTGGTAGCCGTGGCCCGTACCGCTTTTTTTGGCGACCCCCATCCGGGGTCAAGAGCAAACGTATTTTTTTGAACGCTGACCTGCTTCTTCGTAAACGATCCAACCAGTGGGTAGCTACCTTAAGTAGTTTTATTTTTCTCTATCCGGTTGCGGGTTGCGGCATGCCGTACCCTGGGAAGCATATCTTCTCCAAAAAAATCTGTTAGCTGCGTCTCTGCCGTGTTGTTTTTGTTATGTCAGAGTCGTTTCGTCTTATTTTTATTAGGTTTGGCGCTTTTTATTCTTGTTATGCCATAGAGATAGCAGAAGGCGTGCCAACTTTTTAAAAGCCTTTGAAATCAATGGTTTGGTTTTTTGGTCGGCATTTTCGTTCAGTCGGTGCGGCCGATTTTGTTCCCGCGTTACCCGTTATGCCGGGGGGCGGTAACACATTGTCACAGCTGTGCTACTCACCCGGCGTTACGCACCTTCGCCACGCGGGACCCGGTTGGTCGTCCCAGCACCTGGCTGATCTGTTGGCCGGCGCCAATCAGGCGTTCCAGGTCGATACCCGTGTCGATACCCAGGCCGTTGAGCAGGTACAGCACGTCCTCGGTGGCGACGTTACCGCTGGCGCCTTTGGCGTAAGGGCAGCCGCCCAGGCCGGCGATAGAGCTGTCGAACACCGTGATGCCCTCCAGCAGGCTGGCATAGATGTTGGCGATGGCCTGCCCGTAGGTGTCGTGGAAATGCCCGGCCAGCTTGTCCCGTGGCACATGCGCGCCGACCACTTCGAACAGGCGCCGGGTAGCGCCCGCCGTGCCGGTACCGATAGTGTCGCCCAGGGACACTTCATAGCAGCCCATGGCATACAACTCGCGGGCGACCGCCGCTACTTGCTCCGGGGCGATCTCGCCTTCATAGGGGCAACCCAGCACACAGGACACGTAACCGCGTACGCTCACGCCGTGCTGCTTGGCCGAGGCCATGATCGGCGCGAAGCGCTCCAGGCTTTCGCTGATGGAGCAATTGATATTGCGCTGGGAAAACGCCTCGGAGGCCGCCGCAAACACCGCAACTTCCTTGACCCCGGCCGCCAGCGCATCCTCGAAGCCGCGCAGGTTCGGCGCCAGGGCGCCATAGGTCACACCGGGCTTGCGCTGGATCTGTGCAAAGACCTCGGCGGAGCCGGCCATTTGCGGCACCCACTTGGGTGAGACAAAACTGCCGACTTCGATGTAGCTCAAACCGGCGGCGCTCAAGGCGTCTACCAGTTGGACCTTATCCGCCACGCTGATGGGCTGGGCTTCGTTCTGCAAACCGTCGCGCGGGCCGACTTCAACCAGGCGTACGTGGGAGGGGAGAGACATGGCAGTTACCTTCTGATCAATGGCCGGCTTGGCTGATGGTCTGCGCCAGGGCCTGGGTGCAACGCTCTTCAGCGGTGTCCAGTTCCAGCTTCATCTGTTCGATATCCAGCAGTTGCTGTTCCAACTGTTCACGGCGTTCGGCGATCTTGGCCAGCATGCTGTTGAGTTGGATCTGGTTACCACCGGTGGGGTCGTAGAGTTCGATCAACTCGCGGCATTCGGCCAGGGAGAAGCCGATACGCTTGCCACGCAGGATCAGCTTGAGGCTGACCTTGTCGCGCCCCGAGTAAATGCGCTCCTGGCCCCGACGCTCCGGGGCCAGCAGGCCTTGTTCTTCATAGAACCGAATGGCGCGGGTAGTGATGTCGAGCTCGCGGGCGAGGTCGGAGATGCTGTAGGTGGTACTCATGGCAGTGCTCAAGAAAGTCTTGGCGCTAAGCTAATTGCAGGTTGACGTAAACGTCAAGGGCCGCTGCGCAGCCATCGGCAGCAAGCCTTCTCCCACAGACATAGGTATCCACACAACTTTTGGGCTGTAGCAGCACACGGTAACCACGATGCGAAGCGAGCCGCTCTTGATCTTGCTCTTGATCTGCTTTTGATCTTAAGCGTCCCGTTAAACCACGCTGGCCGGAATTCGACAGGGATTTGGGGGGTAAACCGGCAGGGATGCCGGTTTAGCCGCCCCGCGCCATGGATGGCGCGTGGCGGCGGCCCCCCAAATCACTGGCGGATTACGGGCACACCGAGCCTAAGCGAGGTGCCGAGTGGTGGGGCAAGAGCGTTTTGCTTACTTTTGCGCTGTTCAAAAGTGAGCCGCCGTCAGGGCGGAACCCTAGGTGGCCGTTACCGCAGCAATGGATATGTACACGGTCCAACGGTGTTGACTGTCAGGCCGTCTTCGCAGGCAAGCCAGCTCCCACATTTGGACTGCGGCGCGTCAGGTAGATAGGCGTCGGCTGGCAGGCCGTCATCGCAGGCAAGCCAGCTCCCACATTTGGATCACGGTGCGTCAGTTAGATCAGCGTCGGCTGTCAGGCCGTCACGGGAGCAAGCTCCCTCGCCACAGGTTCGGCGTCACACCGAAGTTGTGTAGATACCTATGCGCTCACAGGGGTAGCCCTTCAACTTCAAGCCTGTTGTTTATCCAACTTCTTTTCCTGGGCCGTCACCTGCTGGCACAACTCGATCATCTGTTCACGCATCCAGCGGTTCGCCGGGTCCTGGTCGGTGCTTTCGTGCCAGTACAAATGGGTTTCCACCGGCGGTACATTGTTGACCGGCAGATGGAACCAGTGCAGTTCATGGCGGCGGGCGAAACGCTCGGGCACGGTCATCACCATGTCGGTCTGTTGCAGCACCTGGGAGGCCATCAGGTAATGCTGGGAACGCAGGGCGATCTTGCGCTGGATGCCCATCTTGCCCAGGGCCAGGTCCACATAACCCAAACCGTTGCGACGGCTGGAGATATGAATGTGGGTCAGTGACAGGTAATCATCCAGCGTGAATTTGTCCTTGCCCGCCATCGGGTGGCCCTTGCGCATGGCACACACGTAGCGGTCTTCCATCAGCTTGACGTGGCGCACCTGCGGGTCGGTGTTGAGCGGCGCATCCACGGCAAAATCCAGGCGCCCGGCCGCGAGTTCCTTGGTGGTTTCGCGGCGTTTGGACAGGAAGCTCTCGATCACCACCGTCGGCGCCAGCCGACGCAGGCGCTGGAACAGCAGCGGCAGGATCACCGCCTCGGTCAGGTCGGTCATGCTGATGCGGTAGGTCTTGGCCGCCTGCTGTGGGTTGAAGATGCGGCTTTCCTGCACCGACACGCGCAGCAACGACAACGCATTGCGCACCGGGCCGATGATGTTCTGTGCCATGGGCGTGGGCACCATGCCTTGGGCGGTGCGCACGAACAGCGGGTCGTTGAAGGTCTCGCGCAACCGTGCCAGGGCGTTGGACACCGCCGGCTGGGTGATACCGACGATCTGCCCGGCGCGGGTCAGGTTGGCTTCGGTGTAGATCGCATCAAAGACGATGAAGAGGTTGAGATCGACCTTGCTCAGATTCATTTCGTTGCGCTCTTATTGTGGGGTGCCCATGCGCCGATCATATATCGGTGATGAATGTTAATACACGCCGAGAATAGGCTAGGTAAATTATCAGCGCTGTTCTAGCATCGAATGCATGACCTAAACAACCTCTCAGAGAAGGGAGCTGCTCATGGATTTCGCCTATTCGCCCAAGGTTCAGGAACTGCGTGAACGCGTCACTGCGTTCATGGACGCTTATGTCTACCCGGCCGAACCGGTATTTGAACGCCAAGTCAGCGAAGGTGATCGCTGGCAGCCCACGGCAATCATGGAAGAACTCAAGGCCAAGGCGAAGGCCGAGGGCTTGTGGAACCTGTTCCTGCCGGAATCCGAACTGGGCGCCGGCCTGAGCAACCTTGAATACGCACCCTTGGCGGAAATCATGGGCCGCTCGTTGCTGGGCCCGGAGCCGTTCAACTGCTCCGCCCCGGACACCGGCAATATGGAAGTGCTGGTGCGCTACGCCAACGAAGAACAGAAGCAGCGCTGGCTCGAACCCCTGCTGCGCGGCGAGATTCGCTCGGCCTTTGCCATGACCGAACCGGATGTGGCGTCCTCGGACGCCACCAACATGGCGGCCCGCGCCGAACGCCAGGGCGACGAGTGGGTGATCAACGGCAAGAAGTGGTGGACCTCCGGCGCCTGCGACCCGCGCTGCAAGATCCTGATCTTCATGGGCCTGAGCAACCCCGATGCGCCGCGTCACCAGCAGCACTCGATGATCCTGGTGCCGGTCGATACCCCAGGCGTGAAAATCCTGCGGCCGCTGCCGGTATTCGGCTACGACGATGCGCCCCATGGCCATGCCGAAGTGCTGTTCGACAATGTGCGTGTGCCGTATGAAAACGTGTTGTTGGGCGAAGGCCGTGGCTTCGAGATCGCCCAGGGCCGCCTTGGCCCAGGCCGTATCCACCACTGCATGCGTTCGATCGGCATGGCCGAGCGGGCATTGGAATTGATGTGCAAACGCTCGGTCAGCCGTACCGCGTTCGGCAAGCCCTTGGCACGGTTGGGCGGCAATATCGACAAGATCGCCGACTCGCGCATGGAAATTGACATGGCCCGCCTGTTGACCTTGAAGGCGGCGTACATGATGGACACCGTGGGTAACAAAGTGGCGAAAAGCGAAATCGCCCAGATCAAGGTGGTGGCGCCGAATGTGGCCTTGAAGGTCATCGACCGCGCGATCCAGATGCACGGCGGTGCCGGGGTCTCCAACGATTTCCCGCTGGCCTATATGTACGCCATGCAACGTACCTTGCGCCTGGCCGACGGCCCGGACGAAGTGCACCGCGCGGCGATTGGCAAGTTTGAGATTGGCAAATATGTGCCGCGGGAATTGATGCGCGGTGGGCAGTAACACTGATGATCGTTCCCACGCTCTGCGTGGGAACGCCTCCCGTGACGCTCTGCGTCACCCTTTCAAGAACGGACGCGGAGCGTCCAGAGCGGCATTCCCACGCGGAGCGTGGGAACGATCTTCACTCAAGCCTCAGTACACCCAAACCTCCACCCGCCGATTCTTGATCCGCCCCTCATCCGCCGTATTGGCCGCCACCGGCATCTGCGCGCCAAACCCGCGAATATCCTTGAGCACCACGCCGCTCTTGGCCAGCTCCCGGCGCACTGCCATCGCCCGCAATTTCGACAACAAGGCTGCACGTTGTGGGTCATTCTTGGTGTCGCCAAACCCCACCAGCGTCACCTGTTTATCCAGCTTGCCGTGGCTTCTGATATAGGCCACCACCCGCTGCACATCCTGGCGCGCCTTGTTGTCGAGGCTGGCGCTGCCCTCGTCGAAGCGAAAATTCACTGTCAGTCGCTGAGCGTCACGGGCGATGGCCTGGTAGTCGTCGGGCATCGACGGGCGCGGCGCCACGCCAATCGCTTGCACCTGCTGGGCGATAAAGCCATTGGCGGCCACCATCGCCTGGCCCTGGCTGCCTTGGGTAAAGTCCACCAACGCCTTGGCCCACGGGTTGGGGGAAGAGGGCGGCAAGTAGAAGAACAGCCGGCGTGACAGCGGGTAATCTTCGGTGGCGATCAGGCTGGTCAGCGGCAACATGGGTTGCGAGTCGCCATCGGCAATCGCCATCGCCTTGGCCTGGCGCACAGAGGGCAGGCCGATAAAGCCGATGCCTTGCGGGTCCTGGCTCACCGCATCGGATAGCTGTTCGCTGGATTCAAAGCGCTTGGCCGACGGCGCGAGCGGTTGGCCGCGGCGGCTCAGCACCAATTCCCGGAAGGTGTCGAAGGTGCCGGATTGATCATCCCGGGCATATAAATGAATGGCCCCGCCTGTACCGCCCAGTGCCTCCCAGGTGCTGACTTCGCCGTTGAAGATCTGCGCCAATTGTTCGGTGTTCAGGGTGCTGAGTGGGTTACGCGGGTTGACGATGATTGCCAGGCCATCGATGGCGATCACATGCTCAGCGCCTGGGCTTTTCAAGTCACCTAAGGGGGCGAGGTCCATCAGCTCGCTGTCTTTGATCGGGCGGGAGGCTGCGGCGAGGTCGGCGCGGTTGTTTTTCAGCGCCGTAAAGCCGGTGCTGGAGCCGTGGGCCGCCACCTCGATGGTGACTGTCTGGCCTTGGGGTGTCTTGCCAACCACGCGCTGTTCATTGGCCCCGGCACCCGCTTCAGCGTGTACGTCCTGCAAGCCCTGATGCTCCATCAAACCCTTGACCAGCGCCGGGCCGAGTGCTGCGCCGATGGTGTTGGAGCCCTGGATGCGCAGGGCCGGGCCTTGGTCGGGAATGGGCAGAGGGGTCGCCACGGCGGGGAGGGCGATTGCAAAATACAGGAACAGAACGCGCAGCATCATGCCGGCACCTTCTCAAGCCAAAGGGAGTGCCGCAAGATTAAGTCAGTTGGATTGCAGCCATATGACTGACACAACACGATTCAAGCTGTGGGAGCTGGCTTGCCTGCGATGGCGGCCTGGCAGCCGACACCTATCTACCTGACACCCCCGCGATCCAATTGTGGGAGCGGGCTTGCTCGCGAAGGCGGCCTGGCAGTCAACACAGTTGGATTGTGTACATATCCATTGCTGCGGTAACGGCCGCTTAGGGTTCCGCCTGACGGCGGGTCACTTTGGAAAAGAGCCCCAAAGTAACCAAAGGGCTCTTGCCCCACCACTCGGCACCTCGCTTAGGCTCGGTGTGCCCGTAATCCGCCAGTGATTTGGGGGGCCGCCGCCACGCGCCATCCATGGCGCGGGGCGGCTAAACCGGCATCCCTGCCGGTTTACCCCCCAAATCCCTGTCGAATTCCGGCCAGCGTGGTTTAACGGGGCGCTTGAGATCAAAAGCAGATCAAGATCAAGAGCGGCTCGCTTCGCATCGTGGTTACCGTTGGTTGCTACAGCCTGTAAGGTTGTGTTGATGCGTAAGGCAATCGCAGGTAAGCCAGCTCCCACATTGGGCCGTAGGGTCAGCTCAGTTCCAGCCAGATCGGCGCATGGTCCGACGGTTTCTCCAAACCGCGCAAATCGTAATCCACCCCGGCATCCTTGACCCGTGGCACCAAACCAGTGGAGGCCATGATCACGTCGATGCGCAGCCCGCGCTTGGGCTCGTCCTCAAAGCCACGGCTGCGGTAATCGAACCAGCTGAAGCGGTCGGTCACGTCCGGGTTGAGGTGGCGGAAGCTGTCCACCAGGCCCCAGTTCTTCAGGCGCTCCATCCACTCGCGTTCTTCCGGCAGGAAGCTGCACTTGCCGGTTTTCAGCCAGCGCTTGGCGTTGTCGGCGCCGATGCCGATGTCGCAGTCTTGCGGGGAAATGTTCACGTCGCCCATCACCACCAGTGCCTGGTCGTTGCTGAACTGGGTTTCCAGCAGGTGCTGCAAGTCTGCGTAGAAGCGCTGCTTGGCCGGGAACTTGGTTGGGTGGTCGCGGCTTTCGCCCTGGGGGAAGTAGCCGTTCATGATGGTCACCGGCTGGCCATTTTCGTCGGCGAAGGTGCCCCAGATAAAACGGCGCTGGGCGTCTTCTTCATCGCTGGCAAAGCCTTTGTGCACGCTCAACGCTTCTTTGCGCGAGAGCAGGGCCACGCCGTAGTGGCCTTTCTGCCCGTGGTAGTACACGTGATAACCCAGGGCCTGCACTTC
Source organism: Pseudomonas sp. FDAARGOS_380 (assembly GCF_002591235.1). NCBI lineage: Bacteria > Pseudomonadati > Pseudomonadota > Gammaproteobacteria > Pseudomonadales > Pseudomonadaceae > Pseudomonas > Pseudomonas sp. FDAARGOS_380. Next base: position 4,449,777 of record NZ_CP023969.1, read on the forward strand.
GGCCAGCGGGAACTGGTCATCGTGAACCTTGGTTTCCTGCAGGCCGATCACGTCAGGTTGATGCTTTTCAATCAGCGCCGCCAACTGATGAGGGCGAGCACGCAGCCCGTTGATATTGAAGGAGACGATTTTCATGGTCGGCAGTCCAGTCTGGCAAAAGGGCGATGCTAGCCGACAAGTCGGACGGGGGCCAGCGTGGCGGTAGGGTGAATGCGCTGCTAATGTGGGAACGACTGGTGCTGTGTAGGTTCGTACCCATAAGAACGCCATCTTTTTCAGTGGCGCCCAGGGAGATTGACTGTATGCCTGAGACTTCGACTGCCGAAATCCGTCTACTCAATAGCGGTTACTCCCGCGAAGCGCGATCCCTGCTGTACCAGGCGTATCGCCATGAGCCAACCTTCGCCTACATCTTCGAAGCCGAGCGGTCGGGCTATGAGCAGCGAGTACGTGCCACTGTGCGCGAACTGGTCAAGCAGCACTTCTTTCAGAAACTCCCGGCCATCGGCCTGTTCGTCAATGACCGGCTGATCGGCATCGCCTTGATCGCACCCCCCCAGCGGCGCCTGGGCATCACCGAAAGCTGGGCCTGGCAAATCCGTATGTGGCTGAGCACCGGCGTGCGCGGTACGCGGCGTTACTTGGAATACCATCATGCCGTCATGGCGTGCCTGCCTACCGAATCTGTGCATGTGTTGCCGCTGCTGGGCATTCACCCGCAGTTCCAGGGCAAGCACCATGGTGAGCAGTTGCTGGAAGCGGTACACAATTGGTGTGCCGACGACCCGCATTCATCCGGCGTGGTGCTCGACACTGGCAATTCCCGCTATCTGGATTTCTACAAGCGCCAGGGCTATGAGGAAATCGGCGAAGTCGCCGTAGGGCCGGTGCGCGAGCATGTGTTTTTCCATCCCAATCCCCAGGCGTTACATCCTGCAACGGCTTAGAACAGAATTATTCAGACTAATCCGGGTTCAAAGTTCCTCCCTCGCTCGTGTAGCATCCGCGCCTATGAAGTTTCCAGGAAGATTTACCAGCGGCTTGATTCTGCTGTTCACAAGCTGCGGCGCCTTGGCGCAAAGCGAACTGGACGTGCGGATCAAACCCTCAAACGACGCGCTGAAAGCCAACATCGAAGGCTATATCGGCGGGGTGGGCGATCGTGATGAAGAAGCCTTGCTGCGGTTCAGCCGTGGCGCCGAGGAGCAGGCGCGTAAAGCCGCGCAGGCCCTGGGCTACTATCAGCCACAGATCGCCAGCGATGTGAAGGGCGGCAAGAACCCGCGCCTGACCCTCACCATCGACCCCGGCGAACCGGTGCATTTGCGCAACGTGACCCTGCGAGTCGATGGCCCGGCTGCGAGCCTCAAGGCCTTTCGCGTGCCCGCCAGCGACGACCTCAAGCCCGGCGCCGTGCTCAACCACGGCCATTACGAAGACGCCAAGCGCCTGATCCAGAACCAGGCCTCGCGCTACGGCTTTTTCAGTGGGCGCTTCACCAGCCAGAAACTTGCCGTGGACCCTCAAGCGGGCGTGGCCGACATCGAACTTATTTATGACAGCGGCCCGCGCTACAGCATGGGCAAGGTCAGCTTCACCGGCGACACGCCCTTTGATGAAGAGCTGTTGCAGCGCATGGTGCCGTTCAAACCCGGCACGCCCTATGACTCTGAACTGGTCGCCGAACTCAATCAGAACCTGCAAGCCAGCGGTTTCTTTGAAGGCGTGCGCGTGGATGCCAGCCCCACCGCCGCCACCGATGACGTGATCCCGGTGGCGGTGCAACTGGACACCCGCAAGCCGCGCACCATGGGCCTGGGCCTGGGTTACTCCACCGACGTCGGCCCACGGGGCAAAGCCAACTGGACGCGCCATTGGGTTAACCCCCAGGGCCACAGTTATGGCTGGGAAGCCGAACTGTCGGCGCCGCGGCAGAACGTCGGGCTGTGGTACGACATCCCGCTCGACCCGCCGCTCACCGACAAACTGCGCTTTGCCGGTGGCTACCAGAATGAAGAGATCGCCAACACCGACACCCTGAGCAAGCTGCTCACCATCGGCCCCGAATGGCACAGCAAGCTGCCCAGTGGCTGGACGCGGGTGATCTCCCTCAAGTACCAGCGCGAAGAATATCGCCTAGGCAATGACTCGGGCCTGAGTAACCTGCTGATGCCAGGCGTGAGTTATTCCTACCTGCGCAGTGATAACCGGATCGACCCGCACCATGGTTACCGGCTGATGTTCGACACCAAGGTCGCCAAGGAGGGCGCGGGGTCCGACACCAACCTGCTTTACGGCACGGCGACCATCAAGGGCCTGACCACTTTGTGGGATAACCACCGTTTCCTGGGCCGTGCGCAATTTGGCGGCAGTGCCACCAATGGCTACAAGTCCGTGCCGCCGTCGCTGCGCTTCTTTGCCGGTGGCGACCAGAGCGTGCGCGGCTACGAGTACCAGACGTTGTCGCCCGAGAACGATCGCGGCGACCGTATCGGTGGCCGCTACATGGTGGCATTGAGCGCTGAGTATCAATATTCCATCACCGATAAATGGCGTATAGCGACCTTCATCGACCAGGGCAACTCGTTCAACAACCTCGACTTGCCCAGCCTGAAAACCGGTGTGGGTGTCGGCGTGCGCTGGGTGTCGCCGGTGGGGCCGATTCGCCTCGACCTGGCCCATGCCCTCGAAGATCCGGGCGGCGTTCGCTTGCACTTTTCCATGGGGCCTGAGCTGTGATGCGTGGTTTGAAAATAGCGGGGCTGGCGCTGGTCGCCATCCTCGCCTTGCTGTTAGTGGCGCTGTGGTCGGTGCTCGGCACCCAGGCGGGCAGTCGCTGGGCCCTGGGCCAGGTGCCAGGGTTGAGCGTGGAAAATTTCCAGGGGCGTCTGGGCGGGCAATGGAGCGCCGATCATTTGCTGTGGCAGCAGGACGGCAGCCGGGTCGAGCTGAATGCGCCGATATTTGACTGGTCGCCCGGCTGCCTGCTGCGCATGACCCTGTGCATCAACCGACTGGATGTGGAACAGGTCAGCCTGGAGTTCGCCCCCAGTGCTGAAGAGAGCGACAGCGGGCCGATTCAACTGCCCGACCTGAAGCTGCCGGTTGCCCTGCAGTTGGGCGATGTGCGCATTGGCAGCCTGCTGTTCAATGGCAGTGAAGAACTCAAGGGCCTGCAATTGGCCGCGCACTGGACCGCCGCCGGCTTGCAGATCGACTCGGTGCACCTGCAGCGCGACGATCTGGTGCTGGACCTCGCCGGCCTGCTGCAACCTACCGGCGACTGGCCGCTGAATGCTACCGGCAACCTGAGCTTGCCCTACGCCCCAGGCGGTGCCCCCTGGACGGTCGCGCTCAAGATCGAAGGCGACCTGCTCAAGACCCTCAAGCTCGACGCCGACAGCAGCGGCTACCTGCCGGCCAAGCTCACTGGCGAGCTGCAACCCCTGGTGGAACACCTGCCGGCGCAGTTGCACATCACCTCCGAGTCGTTCAAACCCAGCGCAGACCTGCCCGATACCCTGCAACTCAACCAACTGGACCTGAGCGCCAAAGGCGACCTGAACAGTGGCTATCAGTTGCTGGGCAAGGCTGTGCTACCAGCCGAAAAAGGCCCGGTGGATTTACTGCTCAAGGGCAAGGTTGACGCCAAGGGCGCACAGATCGCTGGCCTGGACCTGACGGCCGGCGACAAGCAGAGCCTCAAGCTCAGTGCCAATCTGGATTGGCAACAAGGCTTCAGCGCTGACGCCAAGATCGACTGGCTGGATTTTCCCTGGCATCGCCTCTATCCGGTCATCGACGAACCGCAAGTGGCCTTGCGCACCTTCAACGGCGAAGTCTCCTATAAGGACGGCAACTATCTGGGCAATCTCAAGGCCGACCTCGACGGCCCGGCGGGCAAGTTCAATGTGGTCACGCCATTCAGTGGCGACCTCAAGCAAGTCTTCCTGCCTGAGCTGAAGCTGAGCGCCGGCCAGGGCAAGGCCGAAGGCCACCTGAACCTGCAATTTGCCGACGGCATTGCCTGGGACACCGCCCTTGATCTGTCGGCGCTGAACCCGGCCTATTGGGTTGCGGAGCTGCCCGGCACCCTGGCCGGACCGCTGCGCAGCAAAGGCGAGTTCAAGAATGAACAGCTCAAGCTCAACGCCGACCTGGACCTCAAGGGTCGCCTGCGCGGCCAAACCGCCGTGCTCGCGGCCAAGGCCGAAGGCGCTGGCGAACAATGGACCCTCGCCAACCTGGACATCCGCCTGGGCGATAACCGCATCAACGGCAGCGGCAGCCTGCAACAGCGCCTGGCCGGGCAGATCGACATCAAGCTGGCACGCTTGGCCCAGCTCTGGCCGCAACTGCGCGGGCAAGTCAACGGGCGTGTCGAGGTGGCCGGCACCTTGAAAGCCCCTCAAGGCAAGCTCGACCTCAAGGGCCAGCAACTGGCCTTTGCCGACAACCGCCTGCAAAGCCTCAACCTGGACGCCAACCTCGATAGCGCCCAACGCGCCAAGCTCGACCTCAAGGCCAACGGCATTCAAAGCGGCGAGACGCAAGTTGGCAACCTCACCGCCAGCGCCCAGGGCGATATCAAGAACCAGAAGGTCCAACTGGCCCTGACCGGCCCGCTGGTCAAACTGGCCCTGGCCCTGGACGGCAACCTCGACAAAGGCAACTGGCGCGGGCGCCTGGCCAGTGGCGACGTGCAAGCCGGTGGCCAGGACTGGCGGCTGCAAGCCCCTGCGAAGATCGAACGCCTGGCCGATGGCAAGCTGACCTTTGGCGCACATTGTTGGGTCTCCGGCGGCGCCAGCCTGTGTGGCGAAGACCAGCGCCTGATGCCCGAGCCGAAGCTGCGCTACCACCTCAAGCAATTCCCCCTCGACAGCCTCGCGGCGTTCTTGCCCAAAGACTTCGCCTGGCAGGGCAGGCTCAACGCCGATGTGCAACTCGACCTACCGCAAAGCGGCCCTAAAGGCGTGGTCGCGGTGGACGCCAGTGGCGGCACCCTGCGCGTGCGCGACAAAGGCCAGTGGCTGGATTTCCCCTACGACACCCTGAAACTGGAAACCACCCTTAACCCCAAGCGCATCGACACTCAGCTGAATTTCCGTGGCGGCAAGCTTGGCGAACTATTGTTGCAGGCGCAGATCAACCCGCTGCCGAACAACAAACCGATCACTGGCACCTTCAGCCTCGCCGGCCTGGACCTCTCCGTCGCGCGGCCCTTTGTGCCGATGGTGGAAAAACTTACCGGCAAGCTCAACGGCAATGGCCGCATCTCCGGCGGCTTGCTTGCGCCTTTGGTCAACGGCAACCTGAACCTGGTGGGCGGCGAAGTCTCCGGGCCGGAGTTGCCCATCAGCCTCGAGGGCCTGAACCTGCAGGCGCAGATCGCCGGCGAAAGCGTGCAGCTCAACGGCGGCTGGCACAGCGGCAAGGCCGGGCAGGGCAGCCTCACGGGGCAGATCGACTGGGGCCGCGCCCTGGTGGTTGACCTCAGCCTCAAAGGCTCGCAACTGCCGGTCACCGTGGAACCCTACGCCAAGCTGGAAGTGGCGCCGGACCTGAAGATCAGCCTCAAGGACGACAAACTGGCGATTGCCGGCAAAGTCCACATCCCTCGTGGCGACATCACCGTGCGCGAACTGCCGCCTTCGACGGTCAAGGTCTCCGACGACACCGTGATCATCGGCAGCCAGACCGAAGAGGGCAAACCGCCGATGGCCATGGCCATGGATATCGACGTGGAGGTAGGCGAAGACCAGCTCAACTTCGCCGGCTTCGGCCTCACCGCCAAGGTCCAGGGCCATGTGCACATCGGCGACAACATGGACACCCGCGGCGAGCTGTGGCTCAACGACGGCCGCTACCGCGCCTACGGTCAGCGCCTCAACGTGCGGCGTGCACGGCTGCTGTTTGCCGGGCCGCTGGACCAACCCTTCCTGGACATCGAAGCCGTGCGCGTGGTGGTCGAACCGTCCCGCACCGTGACCGCCGGTATACGCCTGAGCGGCAGCGCCGAACAGCCCACCACGCAGATCTTCTCCGAGCCGACCATGGCCCAGGAAGATGCGCTGTCGTACTTGGTGCTGGGCCGTTCGCGCACCAACACCGGCGAAGACAACAACATGCTCGCCGAAGCCGCCCTGGGCCTGGGCTTGATGGGCAGCGCGGGGGTGACCACCGATATCGCCAATAAGCTGGGGATTCAGGATTTTGATCTGGACACCCAGGGTACGGGTAACAGCACCGCCGTGGTGGCCAGCGGCAAGATCAACGAGAAGCTCAGTTTGCGTTATGGGGTAGGGGTGTTCGAGCCGGCTAACACCATTGCCTTGCGCTACCTGCTGAGCAAGAAGGTGTATCTGGAAGTGGCCACGGGCGTAGCGAGTTCCCTGGATATCTTCTACAAGCGCGATTTCTAAACCTTGCCCGATCAAAAAATGTAGGAGCGAGCTTGCTCGCGAAAAACGTCAACGATAACGCGTGCATCCTGAATGCACGCGGTGCCCGTGAGTTTTTTCGCGAGCAAGCTCGCTCCTACAAAAAGCCTTAACTGGACTCTCGCTGATTTGATTGCTGTCCAAGGCTCTAAGTTACTCAACTACCAAGCAACCTAATTATTCCATTTGACATTCGCTGCCTAAGCAGTAACATCTCGTCACACATTCACTGCCTAGGCAGTAATAAGGTGACTTTCGATGCCTCACTTCACCCCTGACAACTTCCACAACTGCCACCTCGGCCTGTTGCTGGGCCGCGCCGCGATCCTCAAGGACCGCATCATCGACACCCATATGGAACCCCACGGCATCACCGCCGCGCAGTTCAAGGTGTTGATCATCATGGCCCAGTTCGGCGTCGATACCCCGGCGGAGCTGTGCCGCAACCTGTCCCTGGACAGCGGTTCGATGACGCGCATGCTCGACCGGTTGGAGCAAAAAGACCTGCTCAGCCGCAAGCGCTCCGAGCTGGATCGTCGCCAGGTGCAGTTGGTATTGACCGCCGAAGGCCAGCGCCTGGCGGACATGCTCCCGAACATTGGCGCCAAGGCGCTCAACCAGTTGGCCGGCGTGCTTGAGCCGGGCGAGCTGGAAACCCTGGAGCGGATCCTGAAGAAAATGCTGATCGCTGCGGGTGACCCCATCACGATCCAGCGGGTAGGTCGATCATGAACACACGCGCACTCAGCCTGGTGCTGGCGGCGATGACGTTGGCCGGTTGCGCCAATTACAGCGGCCTCGACACCCAGGGCCATCGCCTCGACGCCAATACTCTGCACACCGGCAAATCCCTCAGCGGCGTGACGCTGTCGAGCGCCGCCTGGCCGGCCGCTGACTGGTGGAAAAGCCTGGGCGACCCACAGCTTGACGGCCTGATCCAGGAAGCTCTGCAGAACAGCCCCGACATGCAAGTCGCCGATGCCCGCGCCCACCAAGCCGAAGCCGCCGCCTATGCCGCCAACGCGGCGCGCATGCCGACCCTGGATGCCAGCGCCGGCGTGAGCCGTTCGCGCCTGGCCAAGGACCAGGACCCACGCGGGCAGGGCGATGCCTATTCGACGGTGCGCAACATCGGAGCCAGCTTCAATTACAACTTCGACCTCTGGGGCGGCCAGCGCGCCGCCTGGGAAGCCGCGTTGGGCGAGGCCCGTGCTGCCGAAGTCGATCAGCAGGCTGCGCGCCTGACCCTGGCCGCCAACGTGGCCAAGGCCTACAGCGACCTGGGCCAGGCCCATATCGTGCGCGACCTGGCCGTCGATGACCTCAAGCGCACCCGCCAGATGCTCGACCTGAGCAAGCGCCGCCTGAGTTCCGGTATCGACAGTGAGTACCAGTACCAGCAGACCGAGAGCCTGGAAGCCAGCTCCCAGTCGCAACTGATTGACGCGGAAAAACAGCTGCAAAGCGCCAAGATCGCGTTGGCTGTGTTGCTGGGCAAAGGCCCGGACCGCGGTGACGAGTTGGCTCGCCCTGCGGTGCTCAAACCCAGCGCCGTGGCCGTGCCGGCGGTGTTGCCTGCCGAGCTGCTCGGCCGTCGCCCGGACCTGGTCGCCGCACGCTGGCGAGTGGAGGCGGCGAGCAAGAACATCGACGCCAGCAAAACCCGCTTCTACCCCAACCTCAACCTGAGCGCGAGCGCAGGTGCCGAGTCGTTGCTGGGGGATGCGATGTACGGTTCGGCCAGCCGCTTCTTCAATATCGCACCGACGATTTCGCTGCCGATTTTTGATGGCGGCCGCCTGCGCGCCGACCTCGATGCCCGGGATGCCGACTACGACCTGGCCGTGGCCCAGTACAACAAAACCCTGGTGCAAGCCTTGGGTGATATCGGCAACAGCCTGTCCCAACTGCGCGACACCGGGCGGCAGATCCAGGCCCAGCAACACGCGGCCGACATCGCGCAGCAGTCCTACGACACCGGGATGCAACGCTACAGCTCAGGCATCGGTAACTACCTGGATGTGCTCAGCATCGAGCAGCAGTTGCTACAGGCCCAGCGTCAGCTGGCCACCCTGAATGCGGCGCAGATCGACCTGTCGATTCAATTGATGCAGGCCCTGGGTGGCGGGTACCACGCCAACAGCGTGGCCGCGACCACCCCAGCTACACGCACGGAATAATTTGAGGTATTTGTCATGGCCACTGCCGAAAGCACCAACGCAACCGAACAACCCAAAGACACCAACCCGCGCAAACGCAAAGTGATGCTGATCGGCCTGGCGCTGATCGTCATTCTGAGTGTGGTGGGCGTGTGGGCCTGGTATGAATTCTACGGGCGTTTCAATGAAAGCACCGATGACGCCTATGTGAACGGCAACGTGGTGGAAATCACCCCGCTGGTCACCGGCACCGTGGTCAGCATTGGCGCCGACGATGGCGACCTGGTCCACGAAGGCCAGGTGCTGATTAACTTCGACCCCAACGACGCCGCCGTCGGCCTGCAAAGTGCCCAGGCCAACCTGGCCCGCACCGTACGCCAAGTGCGCGGTTTGTACAGCAACGTCGATGGTATGAAAGCCCAGGTCAATGCGCAGAAAGCCGATGTGCAGACCGCCCAGGACAACTACAACCGCCGTAAGACCCTGGCCCAGGGTGGCGCGATTTCCCAGGAAGAACTGTCCCACGCCCGCGACAGCCTGACCGCCGCCAAGAACGCCTTGACCAACCTTGAGCAACAACTCAAAACCACCAATGCCCTGGTGGATGACACGGTGATTTCCTCCCATCCCGATGTGCAAGCGGCCGCCGCGCAACTGCGCCAGGCGTACCTGACCAATGCGCGCAGCACCTTGATCGCACCGGTCACCGGCTATGTGGCCAAGCGCACCGTGCAACTGGGCCAGCGCGTGCAACCGGGTACTGCGCTGATGGCGGTGATCCCGCTGGACCAGCTGTGGATCGACGCCAACTTCAAGGAAACCCAACTGCGGGATATGCGCATCGGCCAGCCGGTGGATATCGAGTCGGACATCTACGGCAGCGACGTGAAGTACAGCGGCACCGTCGACAGCCTCGGCGCCGGCACCGGCAGCGCGTTCGCCTTGCTGCCTGCACAGAACGCCACCGGCAACTGGATCAAGATCGTGCAGCGGGTGCCGGTGCGCATCCATATCAACGCTGAAGAGTTGGCCAAGCACCCGCTGCGCGTGGGCTTGAGCACCGTGGTCAACGTCGACCTGCACGACCAGAGCGGCCCGGTGCTGGCGCAACAGGCGCCGCAAAAAGCCTCGTTCACCACCAACGTGTATGACCGCCAATTGGCCGAAGCCGATGCCATGATCAACCAGTTGATCCATGACAACAGCGTCGCCGCTCCCAAGGCTGCGCAACGCTGATGAGCAATAACGCCTCGTTCACGCCACCCAGCCTGTTGATGGCCACCATTGGCCTGTCGCTGGCGACCTTTATGCAGGTGCTCGACACCACCATCGCCAACGTGGCGTTGCCGACCATCTCCGGCAACCTGGGGGTGAGTTCGGAGCAGGGCACCTGGGTCATTACTTCGTTCGCGGTGAGCAACGCCATCGCCTTGCCGCTCACCGGCTGGTTGAGCCGGCGCTTTGGCGAGGTGAAGCTGTTTTTGTGGGCGACCCTGCTGTTTGTGCTGGCGTCGTTCCTGTGTGGTATCTCCACCTCGATGCCTGAGCTGATCGGCTTTCGGGTGCTGCAAGGCTTGGTCGCCGGGCCGTTGTACCCGATGACGCAGACGCTGTTGATTGCGGTCTATCCACCCGCCAAGCGCGGCATGGCATTGGCGTTATTGGCGATGGTCACGGTGGTAGCGCCGATTGCCGGGCCCATCCTCGGTGGCTGGATCACCGATAGCTACAGCTGGCCGTGGATCTTTTTCATCAACGTGCCCATCGGGATTTTTGCGGTGATGGTGGTGCGTGCGCAGCTGAAGAAACGCCCGGTGGTCACCAGCTATCAGCCGATGGACTACGTCGGGCTGCTGAGCCTGATCGTCGGTGTGGGGGCCTTGCAGATCATCCTCGACAAGGGCAATGACCTGGACTGGTTCGAGTCCAACTTCATCATCATCGGCGCGGCCATTTCGGTGATTGCCCTGGCGGTGTTCGTGATCTGGGAGATGACCGACAAGCACCCGGTGGTCAACCTGCGGTTGTTCGCGCACCGTAACTTCCGGATCGGCACCATTGTGTTGATCCTCGGTTATGCGGGCTTTTTCGGCATCAACCTGATCCTGCCGCAGTGGCTGCAAACCCAGATGGGCTACACCGCCACCTGGGCCGGGCTGGCGGTGGCGCCCATCGGCATTTTGCCGGTGCTGATGTCGCCGTTCGTGGGCAAGTACGCGCACAAGTTCGACCTGCGCCTGCTGGCGGGCCTGGCGTTTCTGGCGATTGGCTTGAGCTGCTTCATGCGCGCCGGTTTCACCAACGAAGTGGACTTCACCCACATCGCCATGGTGCAACTGTTCATGGGCATCGGCGTGGCGCTGTTCTTCATGCCGACCTTGAGCATCCTGATGTCCGACCTGCCGCCGCACCAGATTGCCGATGGCGCTGGGCTGGCGACCTTCCTGCGTACCTTGGGCGGCAGCTTTGCGGCCTCGCTGACCACCTGGATCTGGATCCGCCGGGCCGACCAGCACCATGCCTATATGAGCGAGAACATGACCGTCTACGACTCGACCACCCGCGATGCGTTGCAGGCGCTGGGTGGGGCAGGGCAGAAGGCCTATACCCAACTGGACCAGATTCTCACCAGCCAGGCGTACATGATGTCCACCGTGGATTACTTCACGTTGCTGGGGTGGATGTTCATGGGCTTGATGTTGCTGGTGTGGCTGGCCAAGCCGCCGTTTACGGCGAAGGCCGGGCCTGCGGCTTCAGGGCACTGACTTGAGGTTGTACTCAGTCAAGCCCGCTCCCACAGTTGGATCTCTGTTCACATTGACCGGTGTTGTGCTTGATCAGGCGCCAGGCAGCGCCAACTGCGGGTTGACGAAGTCAAACGCCGCCAGCTGAAACCCTTGCTCATCCACCTGCAACGCCCAGCCTTGCTTGTCCCAGTCCCCCAGCACAATGCGCTTGGCCGCCTGGTCGCCGATCTGCAACTTATGGATGGCGGGGCGGTGGGTATGGCCGTGGACCAGGGTGCGCACGCCAAACTGCTGCATCACCCGGGGCACTTGTTCAGGCGTGACATCGACAATGTCATTGGCCTTCATGCGCACCTGGGCGCTGCTCTCACTGCGCAACTTGCGCGCCAGTTTGTGGCGGGTGCCCAAAGGCAGGTGGCGCAGGATAAACAGCACAATCGGGTTGCGCAGGATGCGCCGCAGCTTCATATAGCCGAGGTCGCGGGTGCAGAGGCTGTCGCCGTGCATCAACAGCACAGGCTCGCCATACAACTGCACGACCGTCGGGTCCTTGAGCAAGGTGGCGCCTGCCGCTTTGCAGAACGCCTTGCCGATCAGGAAATCGCGGTTGCCGTGCATGATAAAAATCGGGGTGCCGCTGTCGCTCAGCTCGCGTAGAGCCGCGCAGATGGAACGCTGGAAGGGGGTCATGCCATCGTCGCCAATCCAGGCTTCGAAGAAGTCCCCCAGAATGTACAACGCCTGGGCGCCACGGGCGCGGCCGTGGAGCAGATCCAGAAACGCCCGGGTGATGTCCGGGCGCTCCTCTTCCAGATGCAAGTCTGAAATCAGCAATATCACGCTTCGATGATCTCGGCTTTCTCGACGATCACGTCTTCGGCTGGAACGTCCTGGTGACCGGCCTTGGAGGTGGTCGATACGGCTTTGATCTTGTCGACAACGTCGGTGCCTGCGGTGACTTTACCGAACACTGCGTAGCCCCAACCCTGCACGTTCTTGCCGCTGTGGTTCAGGAAGGCGTTGTCGGCGACGTTGATGAAGAACTGCGCGGAGGCCGAATGCGGCTCCATGGTACGGGCCATGGCGACGGTGTACTTGTCGTTGGAAAGGCCGTTGTCTGCTTCGTTCTGGATGCTTGGACGCTTGTCTTTCTTTTCTTTCATGCCAGGCTCGAAACCGCCGCCCTGGATCATGAAGTTGCCGATGACACGGTGGAAAACGGTGTTTTCGTAGTGGCCGGCTTTGACGTATTCGATGAAGTTGGCGACGGTGATCGGCGCTTTCTCGGCGTTCAGCTCGATGACGATGTCACCGTGGTTGGTGGTCAGTTTGACTTGAGTCATGTTCGCTACTCTTTTCAGGGAATTCGTGGGTGTGGGCGCCTGGGCACCTTACCTGTCTGGCTAAACGACGGCCAAGGCGCGCAGTTTAGCGTGCCCTGCGGGAATTTCGAGGTGGTTTTTTACCGCCCGGGCAATTAATTGGCCGCGCTCTGTATGTGTCTTGACTGCTTCGGCTATTATGAGCCCTTTGTTTTATCTGGCCCCACCTGGCCACGCACCTGTCTGTTCAAGGATCCTATGAGCAAGCCCACTGTCGACCCTACCTCGAATACCAAGGCCGGACCTGCCGTCCCGGTCAATTTCCTGCGCCCGATCATCCAGGCGGACCTGGATTCGGGCAAGCACACGCAGATCGTCACCCGTTTCCCACCTGAGCCCAACGGCTACCTGCACATCGGCCACGCCAAGTCGATCTGTGTGAACTTCGGCCTGGCCCAGGAGTTCGGTGGCGTCACGCACCTGCGTTTCGACGACACCAACCCGGCCAAGGAAGACCAGGAATACATCGACGCCATCGAAAGCGACATCAAGTGGCTGGGCTTTGAATGGTCCGGTGAAGTGCGCTATGCCTCCAAGTATTTCGACCAGTTGTTCGACTGGGCTGTCGAGCTGATCAAGGCCGGCAAGGCCTATGTGGACGACCTGACCCCGGAGCAGGCCAAGGAGTACCGTGGCACCCTGACCGAGCCGGGCAAGAACAGCCCGTTCCGCGACCGTTCGGTGGAAGAGAACCTGGACTGGTTCAACCGTATGCGTGCCGGCGAATTCCCGGACGGCGCTCGCGTGCTGCGCGCCAAGATCGACATGGCCTCGCCGAACATGAACCTGCGCGACCCGATCATGTACCGCATCCGCCATGCCCACCACCACCAGACCGGTGACAAGTGGTGCATCTACCCCAACTACGACTTTACCCACGGTCAGTCGGACGCCATCGAAGGCATCACCCACTCCATCTGCACCCTGGAGTTCGAGAGCCATCGCCCGCTGTACGAGTGGTTCCTGGACAGCCTGCCGGTACCGGCGCACCCGCGTCAGTACGAGTTCAGCCGCCTGAACCTGAACTACACCATCACCAGCAAGCGCAAGCTCAAGCAACTGGTCGATGAAAAACACGTGCATGGCTGGGATGACCCGCGCATGTCCACGCTGTCGGGCTTCCGCCGCCGTGGCTACACCCCGGCGTCGATCCGCAACTTCTGCGACATGGTCGGCACCAACCGTTCCGACGGTGTGGTCGATTTCGGCATGCTGGAATTCAGCATCCGCCAGGACCTGGATGCCAACGCGCCGCGCGCCATGTGCGTGCTGCGTCCGTTGAAGGTCGTGATCACCAACTATCCGGAAGGCCAGGTCGAGAACCTCGAACTGCCGCGTCACCCGCAGAAAGAAGAGCTGGGCGTGCGCAAATTGCCGTTCGCCCGCGAAATCTACATCGACCGTGACGACTTCATGGAAGAGCCGCCAAAAGGCTACAAGCGCCTGGAGCCGAACGGCGAAGTGCGCCTGCGCGGCAGCTACGTGATCCGTGCGGACGAAGCGATCAAGGACGCCGATGGCAACATCGTCGAGCTGCGTTGCTCGTACGACCCGGACACCCTGGGCAAGAACCCTGAAGGCCGCAAGGTCAAGGGCGTGGTCCACTGGGTACCGGCCGCTGCCAGCATCGAGTGCGAAGTGCGCCTGTACGATCGTCTGTTCCGCTCGCCGAACCCTGAGAAGGCAGAAGACAGCGCCAGTTTCCTCGACAACATCAACCCTGACTCCCTGCAAGTACTCACTGGTTGTCGTGCCGAGCCATCGCTTGGCGACGCACAGCCGGAAGACCGTTTCCAGTTCGAGCGCGAAGGCTACTTCTGCGCGGATATCAAGGACTCGAAACCTGGTGCTCCGGTATTCAACCGTACCGTGACCTTGCGAGATTCGTGGGGCCAGTGATTTAAGGGAAACATCGTGCTAACGATCTACAACACGCTCAGCAAGACCAAAGAAGTCTTCAAGCCGCTGGATGGCAACAAGGTGCGCATGTACGTGTGCGGCATGACCGTGTACGACTACTGCCACATCGGCCACGGCCGCAGCATGGTTGCCTTCGACCTGGTGACCCGCTGGTTGCGTTTCAGCGGCTATGACTTGACGTACGTGCGCAACATCACCGACATCGACGACAAGATCATCAACCGTGCCAACGAGAACGGCGAGTCGTTTGACGCGCTGACCGAGCGCATGATCGCCGCCATGCACGAGGACGAGGCGCGCCTCAACATCCTCAAGCCGGACATGGAACCGCGTGCCACGGACCACATTCCTGGCATGCACGCGATGATCCAGACCTTGATCGACAAGGGCTACGCCTACGCCCCAGGCAATGGCGATGTGTACTACCGCGTCGCCAAATTCATGGGCTACGGCAAGCTGTCGCGCAAGAAGATCGAAGATCTGCGCATCGGCGCGCGTATCGAAGTTGACGAAGCCAAGCAGGATCCGCTCGACTTCGTGCTGTGGAAAGCCACCAAGCCGGGCGAGCCGAGCTGGGAGTCGCCCTGGGGTGCCGGGCGTCCGGGTTGGCACATCGAATGCTCGGTGATGTCCACCTGCTGCCTGGGCGAGACCTTCGACATTCATGGCGGCGGCAGCGACCTGGAGTTCCCGCACCACGAAAACGAAATCGCCCAGAGCGAAGCCGCCACTGGCAAGACCTACGCCAATGCCTGGATGCACTGCGGCATGATCCGCATCAATGGCGAGAAGATGTCCAAGTCCTTGAACAACTTCTTCACCATCCGCGACGTGCTGGAAAAGTACCACCCGGAAGTGGTGCGCTACCTGCTGGTGTCCAGCCACTACCGCAGCGCCATCAACTACTCCGAAGACAACCTCAAGGACGCCAAGGGCGCCCTTGAGCGTTTCTACCACGCGTTGAAAGGCCTGCCCGCGGTTGCACCGGCTGGCGGCGAAGCCTTCGTGGCACGCTTCACCGAAGTGATGAATGACGACTTCGGCACCCCGGAAGCCTGCGCCGTACTGTTTGAAATGGTGCGCGAGATCAACCGCCTGCGCGAGACCGATATCGACGCAGCGGCGGGCCTGGCGGCACGCCTGAAAGAACTGGCCAGCGTGTTGGGCGTGTTGCAGATGGAGGCCGATGACTTCCTGCAAGCGGGCGCTGAAGGGCGTGTGGATGCCGCGCAAGTGGATGCGTTGATCCAGGCGCGTTTGGCTGCTCGGGCTAACAAGGACTGGGCGGAATCCGACCGTATCCGCGACCAACTGACCGCGATGGGTGTGGTGTTGGAAGACGGCAAGGGTGGGACGACGTGGCGGTTGGCTGACTGATCGTTGAAAGCTGCACGCTGAATGAAAAACGCCCCGACTGGTTCGGGGCGTTTTTTTGCACACTGTTTAACGTTTCATTCGATCCACTGTGGGAGCTGGCTTGCCCGCGATGACGGAGTGTCAGTTACCGAAAATGTTGGCTGACCCGCTGCAATCGCAGGCAAGCCAGCTCCCACATTTTTTACCGTGCCCACTTTGCGAACTCTTCGGTTTCAGATTTATGTGTGGGTTGGATGGTCTTTGAGGCTTAGTGTTTTATCCACCATTAACTGGATCCCCTCCAGCATCCGACAAATCCCCAGGGCGACGCTGCGAGGATTGCCGTCGATCTCAAAAGCCAAGTGGCTTGCCAGTGCATGAACCGACGCTAGATCCTCAGATGCGTTGACCAGCAGCGTCTCGACGTCTAGTCCTTCTCGCACGGTAAACAAGCCATGGCCCTCAGCAGGCGGCTCTGGTTTCTCAGACGGGTTCAGATAGTGGTTGATTGCTCGATGAGCAGCAGTGTGAAGCGTGATTGAATCTGAAGGCGGATTAGGACTGTCTTTAATCATGGCGAAGCTCCTAGAGTATTGGAGTCACCACCCCTCGCTGCGAAACGATATTGGGGTGGCAGCTGTACGCAGGTTCGCAGACCGGGACTCTAGGCTCCCGGCATACCCGAAGGTATCCCGCGCACAGCCGCCATAACATCAGGCATAAAAAAGCGCCCGCTATCTTGAGGTGGACGCTGTGCGTCTAGAGTTTAACCGAGCTGCGAAACCCGGTCGCTGAATTTGCAGCGACCCCCGAAGATTAGGCAGGCATCTTCCGAGGGGCAACCCTAAAACGCTGTCGGAAATTTCTGGCTGGACCTCAATGCCTGGATGGATCGGGTGCCAGCTGAGGTAATGGTTACCACCAAGAACCGTTTTACTGATCGAGCGGTCGCTTCCCTGTGTGGCGCGGGCCGATGATGCTGAGCTGGCGCAATGGGCGGCGCGTATCCGTTCGATTGCCTGGCGCCAAACCAAATGTGGGAGCTGGCTTGCCTGCGATGGCCATAGGTATCTACACAACTCTGTGGGTTGTAACAGCAAACGGTAACCACGATGCGAAGCGAGGCGCTCTTGATCTTGATCTGCTTGTGATCTTGATCTCAGGCGCCCCGTTAAACCACGCTGGCCGGAATTCGACAGGGATTTGGG
This sequence comes from Pseudomonas sp. FDAARGOS_380, assembly GCF_002591235.1. Classification (NCBI taxonomy): domain Bacteria; kingdom Pseudomonadati; phylum Pseudomonadota; class Gammaproteobacteria; order Pseudomonadales; family Pseudomonadaceae; genus Pseudomonas; species Pseudomonas sp. FDAARGOS_380. The sequence continues at coordinate 4,466,992 of NZ_CP023969.1, forward strand.
GGGTAAACCGGCAGGGATGCCGGTTTAGCCGCCCCGCGCCATGGATGGCGCGTGGCGGCGGCCCCCCAAATCACTGGCGGATTACGGGCACACCGAGCCTAGGCGAGGTGCCGAGTGGTGGGGCAAGAGCGTTTTGCTTACTTTTGACTGGGCCGGCATTCCGGCTTTTCAAAAGTGAGCCGCTGTCAGAGCGGAACCCTAGGTGGCCGTTACCTACATAACGGATATGTACTCAGTCTGATCCTAAATCCCGGTAGGCTGTCAGGCCGTCTTCGCGAGCAAGCCCGCACACAGGTTGATCGCGGGGTGCCAGGTAGATGGGCGCCGGCTGTCAGGCCGTCACGGAAGCAAGCTCCCCCGCCACAGGTCCGGCGTCGCACCAAAGTTGTGTAGATACCTATGGCTATCGCAAGCCAGCTCCCACATTTTTAATGCGTTCGCCTGATGAATCAGCGGCGGCTGCTGACTTCGGCCGGCACGTCATCGCCGGCCATGCGTTTGCGGAACAGGGCGGTTCGCGCCAACAGCAGTGTGGTGACCGGCACGGTGATCGCCAGCAAAATCGGAATCAACCAGCCGTGCAACACCGGCCCGGATTTGAGCACCGAAAAGTAGATGATCGACGCCAACGCCACGCTCCACGCCCCCAACGTCGAGGCCAGTGCCGGTGGGTGCATGCGTTGGAAAAACGCCTTCATCCGCAGCAAGCCAATCGCGCCGATCAAGGCAAACGCGCTGCTGAGCAGCAGCAACGCCGCCACGATAATTTCAACCCATAACGGCATCATTCAATCACCTCGCCACGCAGCAGGAATTTGGCCAGGGCGAACGAGCCGACGAAGCCGAACAGCGCGATCAATAGCGCCGCTTCAAAGTAAGTGTCACTGGCATAGCGGATACCCAGGGTCAGCATCATCAGCATCGCCAGGATGTACAGGTAGTCCAGCGCCAGTACCCGGTCCTGGGCCGAGGGGCCTTTGAACAGGCGCACCAGGGTCAGCACCATGGCCAGGGAAAACAGGAACAGGCTGAACAGGATCGCATTGGCGAGCAGGGCGCTCATTCGAAGATCTCCATCAGGGGCCGTTCGTAGGCGTGCTTGAATTGCTGGATAAACGAGGCCTCGTCATCCAGGTCGAAGACGTGCAGCAGCAGGATGCTACGGTCCAGGGCCAGTTCCGACCACACGGTGCCGGGGGTCACGCTGGTGATCATCGCCAGCACGGCCAGGCCGTTGGCGTCGCGCAGGTCCAGGGGGATCTTGATAAAGCGCGAGCGCGGTGGGCGTGAGCCGCAGGTGAGTACGCCCCAGGCCACGTGAAGGTTGGAGATGATCACGTCGAGGCCGACCCGGAAAAACAGACGGATGATCACCCCAGGGCGGCGGATGCGGATCGGCAGCGGGCGCAACGGCGCCATCATCAGCGGCGCAAGAAAGCCCAGCAGTGCGCCCAGCAGCAGGTTGCCGGGGCTGATCGACAGGTTCAGCACCAGCCACAACACCCACAACGCCAACGACAACCAGGGAGCAGGGAACAGACGCTTCATGGTTGCACCTCCAGGGCGGCGGCCTTGGCTTCAGGGCTGGGCACTGGCCGGGTCGCGAGCACTGCCATCACGTAGTGTTCCGGGTTGTTCAGGCTGTCGGCGGTGGCCTGGGTGTAGCGCATCAGCGCCTCGGCCTTGAAGGTCAGCGCGATGCTCAACCCCAGCAGCAGAAAGATCGGTACACACTCGTAGCGGCGCAGCAGCGGTGATGGGCGTTCTTCCGGGGTCCAGAAGCGCTGGATGCCGAGGCGGGCGAACGCGATGAGCGAGGCCAGGCCAGAGAGAATCAGCAGCGCCACCAGGCCCCAGGCCGCCGGGCGGATTGACTCATCCACGGCGTTGCCCAGGCCCAGTGGGTTGATCAGCGCGCTCAACAGGCTGAGCTTGCCGATAAACCCGGACAGCGGTGGCATGCCGATAATCAGCAGCGCACAGGCGATAAAGCTCAAACCGAGAAAGGCCATGGTCCAGGGGATGACCTGGCCGATCACCGCTTTCTGCTCATCGTCCAGGTTCACGCCGGGACGCGGGTGCAGGGATTCCATGGCTTTGGGCAGCGCATCGATCTCCTCATCCAGTGGCAGGTCGTTGGCCGAGCGCGAGCGTTCGATCAATTCAGCCAGCAGGAACAGCGCACTCAGTGCCAGGGTGGAGCTGACCAGATAGAACAACGCTCCTGCGGTCAGACTCGGCTGGGCAAACCCGACCGCCGACAGCAGGATCCCGGCCGACACGAGGATGCTCAGGCTGGCCATGCGCTCCAGGCGCTGCGCCGCCACCATCGCCAGTGCCGCGCAAATGATGGTCGCCATGCCGCCGTACACCAGCCAGTCGCCGCCAAACAGCGCCGAGGCGCCGGCCTGGCCGGAGAACAGCAGGGTCCACAGGCGCAGCACGGTGTACACGCCGACCTTGGTCATGATCGCGAACATCGCCGCCACCGGCGCGCTGGCCGAGGAGTAGGCGGGCGCCAGCCAGAAGTTCAGCGGCCACATGCCGGCCTTGGCCAGGAACGCCGTCGCCAGGATCGCCGCACCGGCATGCAACAGGCCGCGATCGGCCTCCGGCACCAGCGGGATCTTCAATGCCAGGTCAGCGAAGTTCAGCGTACCGGTGACGCCGTAGATCATCGCCGCGCCAATCAGGAACAGCGACGACGCCAGCAGGTTGATCGCAATGTAATGCAGCCCCGACGACACTCGCGCACGGCCGGAACCGTGCAGCATCAAACCGTAAGAGGCCGCCAGTAGCACCTCGAAGAACACGAACAGGTTGAACAGGTCGGCGGTGAGGAAGGCGCCATACAGCCCCATCAGTTGGATCTGGAACAGGGCATGGAAGCTGGTGCCCGCACGGTCCCAGCGGGCCATGGCGAACAGCAGCGCGCTGACGCCGATCACCCCGGTAAGCACCAGCATCATCGCCGACAGTTGGTCCACCACCAGCACGATGCCGAACGGCACCTGCCAGTTGCCCGGCAAGTACACGCCAATGGAGCCGGGGCCGCCCTGTTGCGTCCAGTACAACAGCAGCACGGCAACGCCCAGGCCGACGATGCTGGAGCACAGATTGATCTGGGCTTTGAGCGGGCGGCGTTTCTCGCCCAGCATCAGCATCAGCCCGGCGGTGAGCAGCGGCAGCAGGATCGGCGCGACGATCAGTTGATTCATCCAAGTCATTCCTTGGGCTCCCGGCCGTCCACATGGTCAGTGCCGGTCAGGCCCCGGGATGCCAGCAGCACCACCAGGAACAACGCTGTCATGGCGAAGCTGATGACGATGGCCGTGAGCACCAGGGCCTGGGGCAGTGGGTCGGTGTAGTTGAGCAGGTCTTGGGGCACGCCGTCCTTGATGATCGGCTCCTTGCCGATAAACAGGCTGCCCATGCTGAAGATGAACAGGTTGACGCCGTAAGACAGCAGGCACAAACCCATCACCACCTGGAACGTCCGAGGCCGCAAGATCAACCAGACGCCGGAGGCCGCCAGGACCCCAATGGCTATTGCGATGACTTCTTCCATCAGGCGGCTCCTTCGGTTGCAGCAACCACTTTGGGCTGGTTGCTCGGTTTATGCGCGCGCACCGACTGGTGGCCGAGGGCGGTAAGCATCAACAGGGTCGAGCCCACGACCATGGCGTACACGCCGACGTCAAAGAACAGCGCACTGGCGATATGGATGTCCCCCAGTAGCGGCAGGCTGAAATGCCAGGTATGTGTGGTGAGGAACGGGTACCCGGCGAACAGCGCACCCAGCCCGGTCAAGGTCGCCGACAGCAGGCCGAAGCCCATCCAGCGCATCGGCCGCAGGCTCATCTGCGCCTCGACCCACTGCGTACCGGCGACCATGTATTGCAGGATAAACGCCACCGACATCACCAGCCCGGCGACGAAACCACCACCCGGTTGATTGTGGCCACGCATGAACAGGTAGAACGACACCACCAGCGCAATCGGCAGCAGCAGGCGCACCAGCACCGCCGGCACCATCATAAAGCCCAGGGCGGTGTCGCTGGCCTGGCGTGGGTTGACCAGATCGGTCGCCACGTCCGGCGCCAGTTGGCGCTGTTGGGGCGGCAACTCCATGCTTTCCTTGGACGGGCGGAAGCGGCGCAGCAGGGCGTAAACCGTCAACGCCACAGCGCCGAGTACAGTGATTTCGCCCAGGGTGTCGAAGCCCCGGAAGTCCACCAGCATCACATTCACCACATTGCTGCCGCCGCCTTCGGGCAGGGCACGGCTGAGGTAAAACGAGGAGATATCGTTGGGCGTCTGGCGGGTCAGCATCGCGTAGGACAACAGCGCCATGCCGCCGCCGACTGCGGTGGACAGCAGCAAGTCACGCAGGCGGCGGATACGCGCCTTGCGCAGCGAACTGGGCAGTGGCGAGACTTCTTCGATCCGCCGTGGCAGCCAGCGCAGGCCCAGCAGGATCAGCACGGTGGTGACCACTTCCACCACCAGTTGGGTGAGGGCCAGGTCCGGTGCCGAGAACCATACGAAGGTCACGCAGGTCATTAGGCCGCACACGCTGACCATGGTCAGGGCCGCCAGCCGGTGATACTTGGCTTGCCAGGCGGCACCCAGTGCGCAGGCAATCGCCAGCAACCACAGGGTGACGAAGACGATGGAGCCCGGGATTTTCGGGCGGTCGCCCCAACTGAGGCCACTGTTGAGCATCGGGATCATCGCGCCGATCACCGCCAGCAGCACCAACAGGAACAACTGGGTTTGCAGGCGCTTGGTGCTGATGCGCTTCTCGATCCGGCGCACGCCGCGCATCATCACCACCAGGCAGCGCTCGAAACCGCGCTTGCCGTTGAAGTAGCCGATCAGCGGTGGGTATTCGAAGCGGCCACGCTTGAGTTGCTTGCGCAGCAGCAGGTACAGCACCACGCCGCCGGTCATCGCGACCAGGCTCATGATCATTGGCGCATTCCAGCCGTGCCAGATCGCCAGGCTATATTCGGGCAAGGTACCGCCCACCACCGGCAGGGCGGCCGCGGCAAGGATCGAGCCGACCACCTGGGCCGGGAAAATCCCCACCAGCAGGCAGGTGAACACCAACAGCTCAACCGGTGCGCGCATCCAGCGCGGCGGCTCGTGGGGCGTGTGCGGCAAGTCGGTGGCGGGCGGGCCGAAGAACACATCGACGGTAAAGCGCAGGGCATAGGCCACGCTGAATGTGCCGGCAATGGTCGCGATCAGCGGCAGGGCGATTTCCACCCATTGGGTCGACGAGATAAACACGGTTTCGGCAAAGAACATCTCTTTGGACAGGAAACCATTGAGCAACGGCACCCCGGCCATGGACGCACTGGCGACCATCGCCAGGGTCGCGGTAAACGGGATCAGGCGCACCAGCCCACTGAGCTTGCGGATATCCCGCGTGCCGCTTTCGTGGTCGATGATGCCCGCGGCCATGAACAGCGAAGCTTTGAAGGTGGCGTGGTTGAGAATATGGAAGACGGCGGCAACAGCGGCCAGTGGGCTGTTAAGACCCAGCAGCAGGGTGATCAGCCCGAGGTGGCTGATGGTGGAATAGGCCAGCAGGCCCTTGAGATCGTTTTGAAACATGGCGCAGTAAGCGCCGAGGAGGAGAGTGAGGGCGCCGGCACCGCCGACGATCCAGAACCATTCTTCGCTGCCGGACAGCGATGGCCACAGGCGGGCCAGCAGGAACACGCCGGCCTTCACCATCGTCGCCGAATGCAGATAAGCCGAAACCGGCGTCGGTGCCGCCATGGCGTGGGGCAGCCAGAAATGAAAGGGGAACTGCGCGCTTTTGCTCAAGGCGCCGATCAGCACCAAGGCGAGCATGACCGGGTACAGCGAATGCGCGCGAATCTGATCGCCCGCCGCCAGCACCTGGTCCAGATCATAGCTGCCGACGATATGCCCCAGCAGCATTACACCCGCCAACAGGCACAAGCCACCTGCGCCGGTGACCATCAGCGCCATGTACGCACCACGGCGCGCATCGGCACGGTGGTGCCAATAGCCGATCAGCAGGAACGAGAACAGGCTGGTCAGTTCCCAGAAGAATACGATCTGGATCAGGTTGCCGGAGATCACCAGGCCCAGCATGGCGCCCATGAACGCCAGGAAAAACGCAAAGAAACGCGGCACCGGGTCGTCCGGTGACATGTAGTAGCGCGCATACAGCGACACCAGCGTGCCGATGCCCAGCACCAGCATCGAGAACAGCCAGGCGAACCCATCCATGCGCAACACGAAGTTCAGCCCCAGGCTGGGCAACCACATGAATTCTTCGCGGATCACGCCACCGTGGGCGATCTGGGGGTAGAGCAGGGCGACTTGAATAGTACCGACCAGTGCCACAAGGCCGGCCAACAGGGATTCGGTGTTACGTGCGTTATGCGGCAGCAAGGCCGCCAGACAGCTGCCGATAAAAGGCAGAAGCAGTAGAACTATCAGGGACATAGGCTTCTAATCTGCGGGAGTTTGGGATGCATCATACGTGCCGCTTTCACGATCACCAAACGCCAAGATGTGGCAGGATCCTACAAGGTAGGCTGAAACTTCCCATTTGGCACTGTTTGGACCTGCCCTTGAATTGAAATGCTGACCTCTGTGGGAGCCGTTATCTGCAGCGAGGCCGTACCTGTGGCGAGGGAGCTTGCTCCCGTGACGGCCTGCCAACCGCCACCCATCTCCCTGACACCCCACAATCCAACTGTGGGAGCTGGCTTGCCTGCGATGGCGGCCTAACAGCCGACACCCATCTCCCTGGCACCCCGCGGTCAAACTGTGGGAGCGGGCTTGCTCGCGAAGGCGTCCTAACAGTCAACACAGTTGGACCGGGTACATATCCGTTATTTAGGTAACGGCCACTTAGGGTTCCGCCCTGACGGCGGCTCACTTTTGAGAAGCGCAAAAGTAAGCAAAACGCTCTTGCCCCACCACTCGGCACCTCGCTTGGGCTCGGTGTGCCCGAACACAGGCTTGAATCCGTGGGCCGCCGCCACGCGCCATCCATGGCGCGGGGCGGCTAACCCGGCGTCCTGCCGGGTTACCCACGAATTCAAGACTGCGTTCGGCCAGCGTGGTTTAACGGGGCGCCTGAGATCAAGATCACAAGCAGATCAAGAGCAAGATCAAGAGCGGCTCGCTTCGCATCGTGGTTACCGTTGATCGCAAGCTACCCCTGCTGCTCCTCCTCCAACGCCTCTGCCGACTCAACGGCCTTCTGCCCCTTCGTCTTCAATTCACTCACAATCACCGCCACCACAATCAGCACCGCCCCCAACATCGCAATCGGTGGGAACCGCTCCCCGGCGATTCGCCCAACAACGCCTGCCCACACGGGCTCACCGGCATAAATCAACGTCGCCCGGGTTGGCGAAACACTTTGCTGGGCCCAGTTCATCGCCACCTGGATCACCGCACTGGTCAAGCCCAGGCCCACGGCACTGAACAGCAGCAGCCAGGAAAAGCCCGGCAACGCCTCGCCCATGGGCACCACCATCATGAACGACAGCACCGAGGCGGTGGCCAGTTGCACCACGGTCACCCGGCGAATATCCACCTGGCCGGCAAATGCGCTGATCAAGATGATCTCGGCCGCTATTGCCACTGCACCGACCAGCGTGGCGATTTCACCTGGGCTGAAGTTCAACGAAGCCCCCGCCGGGCCGGTCAACAGCATCAACCCGGCAAACGCCAGCATGATGCCGATGCTGGGCATCAACCCGGGGCGACGGCCCAATACCAGCCACTGCAACAGCGGCACGAAGGGTACATACAAGGCGGTGATAAACGCCGACTGGCTGCTCAAGATGGTTTGCAGGCCAATGGTCTGCAAGCCATAGCTGAACATGATCGCCACCCCGATAAACACCCCGGCCTTCAATTCGAACAGGGTCAGGTCGCGCAGGGTGCGCAAGGAAAAGAGCCCCACCACGATCGTCGCCGCCGCGAAGCGCAGGCCGACAAAGAACATTGGCCCGCTGACGGCCATGGCGTGCTGCACCAGCAAAAAGGTGCCGCCCCAGATCATGGTGATCACCACCAGGATGCATTCGGCTTTACTGAAACGGTTGAAACGCGAAGGGGAGTTCGGGGCGGTCATGGCGGCTCGGTCTTGCAAGGGGAAAGCACGGACCGCACAATGCGCCGCACGCTGGGCAGTATACTGCGCACACCTACCTATTGAGCAATATAGTGCACAAAGAAAATCCGCAACGGGCCTCGGTCCTGCAGCACGTCAGCCAGAACGTTCGTCGTCTGCGCCATGCCGCCGACTTGAGCCAGACCGCGCTCTCGGAAAAATCCGGGGTCAGCCGGCGCATGCTGGTGGCGATTGAAGCGGGGGAGAAGAACGTCAGCTTGTCGACCCTGGACCGTGTCGCCGAAGCGCTGGACGTGGCGTTCAGTGACCTGATCCAGGCGCCGGATGTGCGCGATCATAGCCGTATCAACGAGTTGGCCTGGGCGGGCGAGATTGTCGGCAGTAAGGCGGTGCTGCTGGCCAAGGCCACGGCACGGCGTGAGGTCGAATTATGGGAGTGGCGGCTTGAGCCCGGTGATCGCTATTGCCCGGACCCTGACTTGGAAGGGTGGAGCGAACAACTGTTTGTGTTCGAGGGCAGCCTGACGCTGGTGATAGGTGATCAGGAAAATGTTATCGAAGCAGGAGAGTTCTTTATGTTCGCCAGCCACCAGCCCCATGCTTATCGCAATGATGGGGACGCGGCGGTGCGATTTGTTCGAAATGTGGTGATTTGAACAACACTCAGGGGTGAACCGGCATGAGTCAATCAACCCGCAATGCTGATGTACTGATCATCGGTGGCGGCCTGAGCGGTACGATGCTGGCCGTGCAACTGCTGCGCCTACCGGGCACGCGGCGCATCCTGATAGTCGAACCTCGCGCTGAACTGGGGCGCGGCGAAGCCTACAGCGCAGTCGAATTGGGCCATACGCTGAACGGCAATGCCGCCCGCATGAGCGTTGACCCAGACAATGCCGACGACCTCACTCAGTGGCTCACCGACTACCTCAGCGCCGGGGGATGGCCCGAGTCGTATCAACAGCATGTGCCCATCAGCGAACTGTTCCCGCCGCGGGGGATTTTTGGCCTGTACGCCCAGCAGCGCTTGGCGCAAGCCAAGGCGCGGTCCACATCGACCGTCGAGCACATCCGTGCCGAAGCGGTGGACCTTCAAGTCGACGCAACCTCAGCGTTATTGACTCTCGATACTGGCGAGCAACTGCGCGGCGCCTGTGCGGTAGTGGCCACCGGCATGTTCCCAGCGGCACGCACCCCGCAAACCGAATCCACAGGTTTGAACGCTGCTGCGCTGGATCCTTGGGATGTCCGCGCAATGACCCAATTGGACCCCCAATCGACGGTGCTGATCATCGGCTCGGGCCTGACCATGGTCGATGCCGTGGTCTCCCTGGAACAGGCCGGGCATCGCGGGCCTATCGAGGTTTTTTCGCGCCACGGCTTGTTGCCCCATGTACGCCGGCAACCGCCGAGCTGGGACGACTTCCTCGCCGCCGACCACAGCCTGGGCAGCCCCCGACAATTGCTGCGCGAGGTGCGACGCCAGTGCCAGCTCGCGCTGGAGCAAGGCATCGACTGGCAGGCACCGCTGGACACGGTGCGCGTGCATATAGCACGCCTGTGGAGCCAGGCCACTGAGGCTCAGAAACGCCAGTTTGTGCGGCATGTGCGTCCCTGGTGGGAAAGCCACCATCACCGTTCGCCGCCAATGAGTGCGCAATTGGTGGAGCGCTTGCAGGGGGAAGGGCGGTTGCGGATTCATGCGGCGTCGTTCAAGGGCTTGGTGCCGTCGCAAGAGGGGGTTGCCATTGCGCTGCGCTACCGGGGTGAAGAGATGATCAATCAGGTCGTAGGCGCTGCGCTGATCAATTCCAGCGGCATCGAATACGACTGGCGGCGGGTGGCCCGGCCTTTGCCGCAGCAATTGCTCAAGCGCGGGTTGGTCCAGCCTGGGCCATTGGCGCTGGGGATCGCGGCGGATGCAACGGGGGCGGTGCTGGATGCTCGCGGCCAGGTCAGCCCGCGACTGTTCGCCATGGGGCCGCCGTTGCGGGGGATGTGGTGGGAAAGTACGGCGGTGACCGATGTGGCGCTGCAGGCCAAGGCGCTGGCCGCCAGGATTACGACAGCTATCTAACGGATGCCACAGGGCCAGATGTAGGAGCTGGCTTGCCTGCGAAGAGCCTGAGGGCACCGCGTTTGTTCAGGAAGCACGCGTTATCGTTGACGTTTTTCGCGAGCAAGCTCGCTCCTACAGTTAGGGCATACCCGGGATCGAGTGTCAGTGACTGACTTCCCCGACCCTCACAAACCCCGCCTCTAGCCCAAACACCTCAACCCCCTGCGGCGTCGATTGCCCAGTGATCACTTTTACCCGCTGCACCGGCTGATCCATTGCCGCCCGATACGCCACGGTCATATCCGCCTGGATCGCCTGGCTGGGAATCACGATTGCCTGGTCATTGTTGTAGGTGACGATGGTCAAGCGCGCACTCATGCCCAGGCGCACCCGTTGCAACTGCTGTGGCGTCAGCTTGGGGATCGACAAGGTCACCGGAAACTGCGCGCTGCCCTGGCTGTCGCTGGCGATGGCCAAGCCGCTGACCACGCTGACCGACCCGGTCAGCCGCTCGCCGTCAAAGCCATCGCCCATCACTTCTACGGCCTGGCCCTGACGTAACTGGTTGATATCCAGCTCTGAGACCTTGGCGACGATTTTCAACTGTTCGATATTGGCCAGGCCGAACAGCACCTGGCCCTGGCTGACCTTGCTGCCGGCCTGCACCGGCGCGTTGTTGTTGCCGCCACCTTGAGCCGTGTTGGTGCTGCCGGGGGCCGGTACCACGATGCCGGAGAAGGGCGCCTTGACCTCCTTGCCTTCGAGCAGTGTTTGCAAGGCTTCGTACTTCACTGTGGCATTGGTCAGCTCCATCTCTGCGATCTGCCGGTATTCGCCCTGGCCCTGGTCCAGGGCTTGTTGCAGCTCACTGCGCGCCGCCGCCAGGTCCAGTTGCTGTTGCTGGGTTTGTTGCTTGAGGTCGTCCAGTTCGTTGCGGGGGATGATGCCGCGCTTGAACAGGTTTTCGCTCTCGGTGAGTTTGCGCTGGGTGTTGCCCGCGGTCATTTCAGCGGTGCGTAAACTGCGACGGGCGCGGCTGACGGTGGGGCTGCTGCCCCAGTCCTGCATTTCCTGCACGGTGCGCCGGGCCTTGAGTTGCGCGGAGAGGGCGTCGCGCAGTTGCACTTCCAGCGTCGCTGGGTCCATGCGCAACAGGACCTGGCCGGCTTCGACGCGCTGGCCTTGTTCGACCAGGTTAGCCAGCACATTGCCGTCGAACGGTGCCGTCAGGGTGACGGTGGTCTGCGGCTCGATCTTGCCCACCAGGCCGATCTGGTGCACCAGCGGGTCGGGCTTGACGGCCAGCCACTGCTCGGCCGTGCTCGCTGGCTCGGCGCCGCCGCGTTGGCTGAGCAGGCTGACTGCCGCGCCGGCCAGCAACAGGATCAAGGCAACGGCCATCAGCAATTTTTTATTAGTAGTCATTGAGGGCGATTTCCCAACTTTCCAGCGTCATGCCCAGGGTCAGATCGAGCTGGGTCTGGGCGTTCAAATAAGCGATCAGCGCATTGAGCTGGGCATTTTCGGCGTTGCGCAGGTCGGTCTCGAAGCTCAGCACCTGGAAGTTGGTGGAGCGCCCGGCGCTGAGTTTTTCCCGCTCGATCTCGATCTTGCGCCGCGACAACTCCACGGCACGCTTGGATATTTCATATTGGCGCCAGCGGGTGCCGAGGTCACGCACCACATTGTTGACGTTGCGCTCCAGTTCCTGGCGGGCGTCGGTGATGCGGATTTCCTGATCCTCCACATTTACCCGCGCGCGCACTTCGGCCTGGCGCGTGCTGATATCGCCAATGGGGATCTGCACTTGCACCCCGGCGTAACTGTCCCAGGTGCGGTTATTGTTATGGCCGTCGTCGTTATCGGTGGCGGCGCGTATCTGGTTGGCGCCGGCCACCAGGTCCACCTGCCAGCGCCCGGAATCCTTGGCGATCACCAGGTTTAGGTCGGCCTGCTGGCTGCCGAGTAGCGCGGCGAGGTATTCCGGTTGCTGGTTTTGCGCGAGGTTGAAGGCCTGGCGTTTGTCGATCTCCATGGGGCTGGCTTCCAGGGCCTCGGTGGCGCGCGCCGGTGTCGACAGGTCCAGGGCCAGCAGGCGCAGCAACGCCAGGCGGCTGGTGTCGAGTTGGTTGCGGGCTTCTTCCACGCCCAATTGCTGGGTGGCGATATCGGCTTCGGTCTGCACGATCTCGAACTCGGCCATGCGCCCGGCGCTGATCAGCGCTTTGTTCACCTCCAGCAAGGTCGTGGAGCGCTTGAGGGCTTCCTGCACGATCACCAGTTGTTCCTGGGCGCGCAGCAACTCGCGGTAAGTGGCGATGATCTGGCTGATGGTCTGCGCCACGGTGGCCTTGAGGTTCAGGCGGTTGGCCTGCTCGGCCAGGCGCGACAGGCGCAGCGGTGCGGTGGTGGCATCCCAGCCGGCCCCGCGCATCAGCGGTTGGATGATCGCCAGGTCCAGGCCGTCGCTGCGGTAGCGGCCGGCGCGGTTGGCGTTGTTCAACTGCTGGGTCCAGGCCATGCTCAAGCGCGTGCCGTATTCACCCAGCAGGCTGCTGCTCGGCGCGACGTTGGCGTTGCGCGCATTGTCTTGGGAGCCGCGGGTGCTGCGGTAATAGCTGTTGAGGGTGAGCTTGGGGTTGAACACGTCTTCGGCCACGCGCAGGTCGAACTTCTGCGCCACCCGTTGCAGGTAGGCGCTGCGGATCGCCGGGTTATTGCGCAGGCCCAGGTACACCGCGTCGCCCAGGGTCATGGTGGTGGCCTGGGCATTCAGCGAGACGCTACGCTCGTAGCCGCTGCGGGTGGTACTGGGTGCCTGGGGGGTGATGACCACGTCGGCGGCCATGCCCGACAGGCTGATCAGCATCAGCAGTAGCAGGTACTTATTCATCGCGCAGGGCCTCGACCGGCTGCAAGCGTGAGGCCGACACCGCCGGGTAAATGCCAAAAAACAAACCCACCAGCAACGTACTGCCAACGCCCAGGGGCAGGGCAGCCACTGCCAAGGCAAAGGCCCAGCCCGACAGCCACGCATACAGCCAGGCAGCGGTCATGCCCAGCACCGCGCCGCACAGCGCACCCACGGCGGTGAGGGTGACCGCTTCGAGCAAAAACAGGTTGCGGATATCCCGCTGGCGCGCGCCCAGGGCCATGCGGATGCCGATCTCACGGCGGCGTTCCGAGACGTTCATCAGCATCACGTTCATCACCCCCACACCGCCGCCCACCAGGGAGATCGCGCCGAGGGCCAGCAGCAGGTAGGCGAAGGTGCGGCTTTGGCGAGTCATGCCATCGATCATTTGCTGGGGCACCGTGATGTCGACGTCATGATCAGTGAGCTGGGGTTGCAACGCGGCGACGGTGTCCCTGGCGATGCGTTCCATGTCTTGCCCAGGCGTTGCGCGGATGATCAGGTTGTTGATCTGCGGGGTGGCGTAGATGCGGCGCATGCCTTCGGCGGGAATAAACAGCGATTCGTTGGCCTGCACCGGCATCAGCATGGCCCGGGGTTGGTTGTGCAGGATGCCCACCACCAGAAACAGGTAGTCGTTGATACGTACACGGTCGCCCAGTTGCAGCGGGTCGCCCGGCGTGCCGAGGGCCTGGGCGAGTTGGTCGCCGATCACCCCGTAGGTTTCGTTGGCATCGAAGGGTGACAGGAAGCGCCCCTCACGCAGCGCCAGGCGCATGGCGTCCTGGATCCCCGCAGTACTGCCGACAAAGCTGGCATTGGTAGTGCGCCCATGAAAAACGATGGGCCCGCTGAACAGGCTGAGCGCGCCGATATGGGCAATGCCTGGCACTGCGTGGCGCACCGCGTCGAGGTCCAGCTGTGTGCGCATCGGCTCGTTGCTGCTGCCCTTGGGCGGGAACTGGGCGATGAGGGTGTCGGTGCCCATGTCCTTGAAAATCATCGCCGCATCTACCGCCGCGTTGTGGCCGATATTGATCAACGCCACCACGGAGGAGCTGCCGATGACGATCCCTAGGAGCGCCAGGATCGAACGCTTGCCCAGGGTGCGCAGGCTGATAAAGGCTTCGTGCAGCAACTGGCTGAGGCTCTGCTCGACCCGCAGGCTCATGGGCGCCCGGCCTCATGCACCACACCATTGCGCACCAGGATCTTGCGCTCCAGGCGCTCGGCAATGTGGGGGTCGTGGGTGACGATGATCAGCGTCACCTGTTGTTCACGGTTGAGGTTCAACAGCAGGTCCATGATTTCCTGGGCGGTGGTGCTGTCGAGGTTGCCGGTGGGTTCGTCGGCCAGAATTACCGAGGGGTTGCCGACCAGGGCGCGGGCAATGGCCACACGCTGGCGCTGGCCGCCGGAGAGGTCGGCAGGGCGGTGATGGGCGCGTTCGCCGAGGCCGACCTGTGCGAGCATGCGCTGGGCATGTTCCACCGATTCATGCCGCGACACGCCGCGATAACTCAAGGGCAATGCGACGTTGTCCAGGGCGCTCAGGCGGGGCAGCAGGTTGAAACTCTGGAACACGAAGCCGATCTGCTGGTTGCGGATCGCCGCCAGCTCATCGGGAGTGGCGTTGAAAATATCGTGGCCGGCAAAGTGGTATTGGCCGCAGTTGGGCAGGTCCAGCAGGCCGAGGATGTTGAGCAGGGTGCTTTTGCCAGAGCCAGAGGCCCCGAGGATGCCGCAGCTGTCACCGCGGGCGATGGACAGGCACACATCATTGAGAATGCTCAATTCTTGCCCGGCGAGCTGATAGCGCTTGCCGATGCCTTGCAGGGAAATCAAGCCGGGTTGCGCGGGGGTCTGTGTCATCATGACTACGCCTGCAGTCTCGACGGTATCGCCTTGCCCCCGGAAACCCTTTGTAACAAGTTCGGAAGCTGCCTGTACGCGTCACGGACTGGTTTTATTTCTTGTTTTTAAAATATTGTTTGAATAGTAACTGCCTTCCTCACGCTTCGCCAGCCGTCGAGGTAGAGCGGTTTTACCGGTTGATACGATTTTCTCGCTGGGTGTGAGAGGCAGTTAAAAAACCTACGATTTGCCTCAAAAGCCCGAATATACGGGCTTTGCAAGATATGGCGGAGTGTCACTACTTGCTTTCGACGGGCTGCCCCGGTATAAAAAATCAAATTATTTTTTAAAACAATATTTCCGCCGTGGAACCCATATGGTCGCGAAGAAACTCAGCGCTCCAAACGTTACCAAGACTCGACTGCTGGATGCGACAGAGGCTCTCTTCATCAAGTACGGCTATGACGCCGTGTTGTTACGGCAGATCACCGAACGTGCCCAGGTCAACCTGGCGGCGGTGAACTACCACTTCGGGGATAAGGACTCCCTGATGAAAACCCTGCTAATGCAACGCCTGGAGCCGCTCAACGAGCAGCGCCTGGAACTGCTGGCGCGCTGTGAAGCCGAATCCGACGGCCCGCTGGATTGCGACACGCTCCTGGGCGTGCTGTTTGCCCCGGCCATGGGCCTGGAGCGCAGCGACCCGGCCAGCGGGGAAGGGCGCTCGTTCATCCGCTTCCTGGGCCGGGTCTACAGCGACACCTCGCCGTTCATTCAGGAATACCTCAAGGTGCATTACCAGCCGGTGTTCCAGCGTTTCTTCGAAGCCTTCGCCCTGGCCTTGCCGGATCTGCCGCGTAACGAACTGGGGGTACGCCTGCAATTTGCCCTCAAGGCCATTTCCGGGGTGATGGCCGGCACCGAACTGCGCCTGCTGATGAACTCCATGAGCCTGGGCCGCCCGGCCACGGATGCCGAGGTGATGGCCAAGCTGATCACGCTGGTGTCGGCAGCGATTCGGGTGCCGCAGCAGAGTGCCGAGGCTGAAACGGCGTTGGCCAAGGTGCTGGAAACCCAGCGCGCCATTCGCGAACAGGCCACACGCTGAAACCCATCCCCAAACCCCTGTAGGAGCGAGCTTGCTCGCGAAAAACGCAATGACGCCGCGGTTAACCAGAATGCCCGCGTTATCGTTGATGTTCTTCGCGAGCAAGCTCGCTCCTACAGGGTGAGGCCGTTTCCTGACCAAAACCCAGGCAAAAAAAAGCCCGCTGGGGCGGCGGGCTTGATATGCAACGTTTGTAACGGATGAGGCTTCACACTACGGCTTGGCTTGTGAATAAAACGTGAAAAATATGTAAGAAGACGTGTGAATTTGCTTTACGGCTTACATGCATGTGAACGAGCAGGGTTATTACCGCTGGTCAGAACTGTCAATTCTCACAGGTGACGGGTTGTAGTTGAGGGGGCTTTTATTCCTACAGCGATCCCCGCTCAGGAGAAAAAAGATGCCGACCAAGCCTGCGAGTAAAAAAAATAGCGTTGCAGCCAGCCCCAGCCCCAAGAAAAAATCTGCCGGCACGCATAAAACGACGGCCGCAGAACAGCCGTCGGTTTCCGTCCTTCCTGTAGCGAATAAAAAAAAGACCCCGCCGAAAAAAAAAGCATCGCTGCCTAAAGGCCCGGCACAACCCACAGTCGTTCAAGATCTCGACTCCCCCTACCCTGTGCCCAACCAAGTCATTCCGGTTCTGGGAGCGGCCTACGGGATTGGTTATCGTCATATCAAAGATGGTTTGACCTATGTCTTTGAGCGTTGGTCCAACTGTAAAGAGGGCGATACATATCATATATGGATGAACGGGATACACATGCAAGAGGGTAAAGTTAATTCCGTCAATAAAGATGATCCACGTTTTTTTCTGGTAATTCCCAGAACGACCCTGCTGCACTATTTTGTCAATAATGTATATGGAGAAGTCATCCGGGGCGGCCCGGGAACACCAAGTACTTCAGTACCGCAACGTATTCTGATACTGCACACGTTGCCCGGTGGGGATGGCAATTGCGACGGTTCCTACCACCGTGGATTGACGTTTACGCTCTCCGATGTCTATGTCGACTCCGTGGTTGCGGCTCTAGGTGTGACATGCACCATCCACAAGTGGGTGAACATGCGGGTCAATGACCTGGTTATGTTCTACTGGGGAGAGCACCGCTATGAGTTACCCCCTTTGCGTAATGATCAAGTCGGTTCCGACCTTACGTTCGCTATCGATCCTACTTTTTTAAATGAAGCGGGCAGCGGCCATTTTGTCGTGCAGTTCTATTTGTACGACGAGGTCTTGGATGTGTCTGGACCTTGCCACCGATGGAGCAAGCCGATTCCTGTCGACGTTGACCTTAACCTGACGTTGCTGGATGAGCCTGAGATTGTCGAGGCGGATGCGGCAACACTGCTCTTGGAAGCTGATGAGTTACATGGTCAACCTGCCACAGGTTCAGTACTGATTCGCAGAAATGATCCGAACTTTATCAGGGGGGATTTCCTTATTTGGAAGGTGGAAGGCAACACGGTGGATGGCGAGAATGTTTCCTATGGGTTTCGCTTGGAAGTTGAACTGGCGAATTACAACGACATTGCAATTCCCAACGCGTTTATCCGTTCTCTGATCCAAAGCACCTTGAAGATCTCCTATGTTCGTGAACGAGGCATGCTGGCATCCAGATCAACCATCTATGCGGTCGCTGGAGTCCTTTATACCTTGCCTCAGCCAGAGGTCGTCCAGGCGCATGGTCCATTTGTGGAGCCGGACTTGCCATACATCACTGCGGCAATGCCTGACTACACCCCACCCGGTAATGCAGGGGATAGCCTGCGAGTCAATATTATGGGGGATAACAAGGATGGCAGTGTCGAGCACGAATTCAGCGATCGCGCCGCCGGAACTCATCCCCGTTTCCGGGACTTCCTGAACGCCGTCTATGCACGATTCGAAGGATTGCTTCGTACCCGCGTCTATTATGGTGTCACGGGGCCAGTAAACATACGCGAGTCCGAACGTCGATATATCCAGATCGGGCGTCCGGCGCGCAGTTTAATCGCGCCACTTATTCAGGAGGCAGACGCCACCAACAATGTTAATCCGGACAGCATCGGCAGCGTCGCGACGTTTGAGGCCCGTGCAGAGTTCAGGGCCGGCGATGAAGTTATTATCAAATTCGTGGGATCGGTAACGGGAACAATCTCATCCTCTTATGTACTGGCTGTGAATTCCAACCCTTTTCTTGCTGATATTCCTAAACAGCTGATAGACGGCAATAAAAATGGCACGCTCACTATCAGTTATGTGCGCAGGCGGTTTGCCGTGGATGAGTTGTCCGAAGAGGCGACCTATACCATTGGCAGGGCATTGGGCTTGCTGTCCCTGCCCGAGGTCCTTGAGGCGACAACAGGGCCGGATGAACTCGACCCGTGGCTGGTAGTAAATACCGGAGCCACAGTACGTTGCCGCTATGATGAACCCAAGGACGGCGATACCGTCGAAGTCTGTTGGCTAGGGCTGGTCGGCGGCGGCGTACACTTTGAAGTCAAGGATGCGCAAAGCGGAGATGCTTATGTCGATGTGATCGTTCCGCCGGAAGCGATTGGCTTCAGTATTCATCCGTCTGGGCGTGATATCGACGTATCGTTTAAGGTGGTGCGTAATGGTTTTCCCACAGACTCACCAACCCTCACCTTGAACTTGCTGACCTTGAGCCATGTGCCTGGCGCAACGATTGATAGCATCGGCGAAAGCGCCGTTCTCGAAATACCCAAGTTACAAGACCTTGACCAGACCCGTGTGCTTCCCTGGCCATACATTGCACTTAAACAGAAGATGTATAAACGCTACATCGGAACCTTTAACAATGGTGACGCCTATTACGAGGAGACATTTGCAGGTCGTGATGTCTCATTCAACGATGTGAACGATGGACCCGCGTCTTACACGCCTGTTGGCAGATTGCGCAATCTGCAAGAGTGGACGCCCTTAGCCATTGAATTTGGTGTGACGTTTAATCACAGTAGCAACGCTGGTGACATTGTATGGTTCGAGACTCGCCATTATATGGTTCAGACCGAGTCCAATGTCTTCCCTCATCCGCAAATCAGGTATTCTTCTCCTCCGGACGGGCCTGAAGTTATTATCAGTCCCATCACCGTTGAAAATAAATGTCAGGTGTTGGTGACCTACCCGAACATGAACCAAGGGGGAGAGGATCTGATTACGCTGTATTTGATCGACTCACAGGGAACATCGATTGAAGTGGGTACGCTGCCTGGGCTTGACGGCGGCACGGTGACGTTCAATATCAGCAATGAGCTGGTTGGGGCGGCAATTAATACTACAATCCAGTTTCAGTATGAGGTGATATTGGGGCGTGGTGGTCAAGGCTCTTCGGAAGTTCAGATAGTGCATGTCCAGGCGATCCCTCTGGGCAGTCTGCCAAGAGCCTTTATCAATAATATTGGCAATGGAGGCAGCATAAATCCTGCCAGTCTGACTGGTAATGCTGTGTTGAGGATGGGCAAGTGGCCGTATAGTCAGGAAGGCCATATTGCCTGGTTAATAGTGTCTGCCCCAGGAGCGAGCACGCAGGAATTGCTGGTAGCGCACAGCGTTACCGCTAGTGAGGCTGCCAATGGCTTTATAAACCTCACGGTGTTGCGCAGTTGGCTGATGTCTGTGCCAAATAATGGAACCGTTACTATAACGCCGCATGTGAACTTCAATAAGCAGAATGATAAGCCAAAAGCGGTGGCCTTCCCGCAGACGCAGTACCGAATCATGCATACTACAGCATTGGTGTTCAATCAGGTGACGGTGTATTTGAACAGGAAAACGTACCTAATAGACGGATATCCAAATGTTTTGCCAGCTTTTGGTGCGGGTAATCAGGTCCAATATATGGCATCCGGCGGAACTCCTCCGTATATCTATTCTACCTCCAATGCCAATGTCGCCAATGTCACTAGCAATTCAGGATTAGTCACCGTGCGAGGTAATGGCACTGCATATATCAGCGTGCGTGACTCGTCATTCCCCGCACAGACGCGAAGTTACGCAGTTGTTGTCAGTAATGTGGTTCGCTGCCTTGATTTGGGTAATGGTACTGTTCCCACAAATCGGTCGGTCGCTGCCAACGCTGGCAGGCGCCTGCCCAGCCTGACAGAGGCTCGAGAAATTCATGCGGCGTATGGCGCTCGTTGGCCGATAGGGGGCGGCTACTTTGATTGCACGTCGACGTTCTCCCATTCTGAATGGTTTAGTAATTACTACTATGTAATCAACGTCAAAAACGGTGATACAGGGACAGCCAAGGATCACTTTCTTGGTGGTTACAGCAATGCTATCGGGCTGCTCTGAACAGGACTTGTTGTCATGAAATAGTAACGGGAGGGCTCACGATGAAGCTCTCCCGTACTTATTCACTGAGTTGCGTTAGCTTCAGATGCGCCAGCCTGCTGAGGTCGTCGCAAGCCGCTCGCGCATTCCCTCCACATTCTGCGCCAACTGCACTGTCAATAATCGATACCCATCCAGAGCGCTGTAAACCGGTTCACCCAGCGTGGACTCACGGGCAGTGGTGTGTCCGCTACGCTCCAACCGCTCCGTCACCCCCGACTTCAACGCTCGAGCCATCCCCACCAACTGCACCCGAATCTGCCGATGCTCGGCCTTCAACATCACCCGCATCCTTGCCGTGGCTTGCTCATCGCGCGGGTCCGGCCGGGTATTGCCCAGAATCTCCAGAGTGCTGATGCACATACGTAAGTGACGCTGGATCGCGTCCAGTTCAGTCATGGAAATCCGCACTTCCTTGGACACCGAAGGCATCAGCGAACGCAGCTGCACCATTGCCCCGTTCAAGCGGTTGAGCAGCTTGAGGTGTTCATCGTCGGTTACCGATTGCCCATTGATGATCCGGCTATAAATCTGCGCGCAATCTCGCAGGGCGCTGGCCAGGTTGTAGCGCCACGAGTACACGGCGTACAACGGCAAGGCAAAGGAAAACGCCAGGGCCAGCACGATGCCGATCAGGATGTCGACGGTGCGCCACAGGCCATCGGAGATCGGGTTGTCGCCGTGGCCGGCGACGATAAATACGGTGATCGCCGACAGCAGCGCGATGTAACCGCCCTTGCCGATGGCGTGATAGGAAAAGAACCCACATACCACTGACATCAACAGGTAGGTGAGCAACGGCAGGCCGAAGTACGCCTGTTGCACCACCAGCAGCAAGCCGACGCTGGCGCCGATCAAGGTGCCGTAGGCGCGCTCGACGGCTTTCTTGCCAATATTGCCGTGGTGCTGCAACCCGCCGATGACGATCAGCATGGTCACCGAGGCCCATTCACCGTGGGGCAGGTTGAGGCCGGTGGTCAGCAGGATGGTTGCCAGCAAACCCACTGATACGCGCGCGGCGTGGATCAGCTTGGCATGGCGAAAGCGGCGGTAGGGGTCGAGCAAGGGGCGCAGCAGGCGCCGGGCAAAGAAGGGCAGGTTCATCAGCAGTAAAGTGGCCTCGATTATCTGAGTGCGCGCGATCAAATGTGGGAGCTGGCTTGCCTGCGATTGCATCACCGCGACCTGACTGAAAGACCGAGGTGCCGGCATCGCAGGCAAGCCAGCTCCCACACTGACCTGTCTGCACATTGGAACGGGATTGATTTTAGAAGATGTAGTCGGTAGTCAGGAAACTCGAATCGCGGTTGCGCAAAATGTCGCTGACCAACGCCTTGTTACTCTCCTGGAACTTGGTCGCCACCAAGGTGCGGATCGAGAACACGCGTAAGGCGTCATGTACCGACAACGTGCCCTCGGCCGAGTTCTTGCGCCCATTGAACGGGAAGGTATCCGGCCCACGCTGGCATTGGGCATTGATGTTGATGCGGCCCACCTGGTTGGCGAAGGTGTCTACCAGGCGCCCGACTTCCACGGGGTCGGTGCCAAAGAGGCTCAACTGCTGGCCGAAATCCGAGTCCAGCACGTAGTCGATCACGGTTTCCAGGTCACGGTAGGGCACGATCGGCACCACCGGGCCGAATTGCTCTTCGTGGTAGACGCGCATCTGTGGGTTCACCGGGTACAGCACCGCCGGGTAGAAGAACGAACCCCGGCTGCTGCCGCCTTCGGCATTCATCACTTTGGCGCCATGGCGCGCCGCGTCGGCCACCAGTTCGTTGAGGTAATCGACCTTGCCCACTTCCGGCAGTGGCGTCAGCGCCACGCCATCCTCCCAGGGCATGCCGGGCTTGAGCGTCGCCAGCTTGGCGTTGAATTTCTCGATAAAGCGGTCGACCACGTCTTCATGCACGAACAGGATCTTCAACGCGGTGCAACGCTGGCCGTTGAACGACAGCGAGCCGGTGACGGCTTCGTTCACCGCGTTGTCCAGGTCCACTTCGGGCAGTACGATCCCCGGGTTTTTGGCATCCAGCCCCAGCGCAGCGCGCAAACGGTGCGGCTTGGGGTGCAGCTTTTTCAAATCACTGGCGGCCTTGTTGGTGCCGATAAACGCAAAGATGTCGATCTTGCCGCTGGCCATCAGCGCGCTCACGGTCTCGCGGCCGCTGCCGTAGATCACGTTGATCACCCCGGCCGGGAAGCTGTCGCGGAAGGCTTCCAGCAAGGGGCGGATCAACAGCACACCCAGCTTGGCCGGCTTGAACACCACGGTATTGCCCATGATCAGCGCCGGGATCAGCGTGGTGAAGGTCTCGTTCAACGGGTAGTTGTAAGGCCCCATGCACAACGCCACGCCCAGGGGCACGCGGCGGATCTGGCCGAGGGTGTCCTGCTCCAGTTCAAAGCGGCTGCTGCGGCGGTCGAGTTCCTTGAGGGCATTGATGGTGTCGGTGATGTAGTCGCAGGTGCGGTCGAATTCTTTCTGCGAGTCTTTGAGGTTTTTGCCGATCTCCCACATCAGCAGCTTGACCACCGCATCGCGCTGTTCGCGCATGCGCCGCAGGAACGCCTCGACGTGCTGGATACGCTCTACCACGCGCATCGTCGGCCATGCACCTTGGCCACGGTCGTAGGCGCGCACGGCAGCATCCAAAGCGGTGAGGGCGGTGTCGGCATCCAGCAGCGGCGTGCTGCCGATGTGCACGCGCTCCTCACCTAGTTGCACCGGGCTTTGCACGCGGGCAAGCGAGCCGTTCCACACCTGTAACTGGCCATCGACCAGGTATTCACGTTGCTCAATGGGCGCCGCCAGGCGAAATTGCTCGGGAATCTGCGCGGTGGAGGTGGGAAACAGCTGGGCGAGCAGGTTGCTGGTGGTCATGTCGCTACCCCTGGAATAGTTGCAAAACATGACTAGAGAGTCACCCAACAAGCGGCTCTAACGCAAGGCTTGCGCGCATTCTTGTTCGCAGCGCGGTGTACGCCGGGTAAACTGCGCGGCTTTTCAGA
Organism: Pseudomonas sp. FDAARGOS_380; assembly: GCF_002591235.1. Classification (NCBI taxonomy): domain Bacteria; kingdom Pseudomonadati; phylum Pseudomonadota; class Gammaproteobacteria; order Pseudomonadales; family Pseudomonadaceae; genus Pseudomonas; species Pseudomonas sp. FDAARGOS_380. The sequence goes on from NZ_CP023969.1 coordinate 4,490,418, forward strand.
AGGAGTTCACATGAGTCAGTACCAGCCGGGCATTCTTGCCGCACCGGTGCCTTTGCAGGCCCGCCATCTGTTTTTCGCCCTCGATTCGTTGCAAGCCTTGCCCGCTGCGCTGGACGCACTGGTGCAGTTGACGGAAGCGGCGGCTGTGGTGGGGTTCGGTGAGCCGCTGGTCAAGGCACTGGGCGCCGAGATCCCAGGGCTGCGCTCATTCCCGGCCGTCAGCGGCCCTGGCGCTCACAACCCGTCGACTCAACAGGCGCTGTGGGTATGGCTGCATGGGGTGGATCGCGGTGAGTTGCTGCTGCGCAGCCGGGCCGTGGAAAAAGCCCTGGCCCCGGCGTTTCGCCTGGTGCAGTCGACTGAAGGCTTCCGCTACAAGACCGGTTTTGACCTGACCGACTACGAAGACGGCACCGAAAACCCCCACGACGATGCCGCCGTGGAAGCCGCGCTGACCGACAGCGGCGCCAGCTTCGCTGCTATCCAGCAATGGCAGCACTACCTTGACGGGTTCGCCGCGTTGCCTGCCCAGGAGCGTGATCACATCATTGGCCGCCGCCATGGCGATAACGAAGAGCTCGACGACGCCCCCGAGTCGGCCCATACCAAGCGCACCGCCCAGGAAAGCTTCACGCCGGAAGCCTTCGTAGTGCGCCGCTCCATGCCCTGGGCCGAAAATGGCCAGGCGGGGTTGATGTTCCTCGCGTTTGGTCATTCATTCGATGCGTTCGAAGCGCAGTTGCGACGCATGAGTGGGTTGGAAGATGGGATTGTCGATGGCCTGTATCGCATCAGCAAGCCGTTGACGGGGGGCTATTACTGGTGCCCGCCGCTGAAGGACGGGCGCCTGGACCTGGACGTGGTTTTTGAGACGCGCCGCTTGCCTTGAGCGATCATTGCCCCCTGTAGGAGCGAGCTTGCTCGCGAAAAGCGTCAACGATAACGCGCGCCGCCAGAATCAACGCGGCGCCTTCGCGTTTTTCGCGAGCAAGCTCGCTCCTACAGAAAGCTTAACCGAGCATTTTCACCTTGCCGCTGTGCAGCTTGTACACGCCGCCCACTATCAGCAGTTTTCCCGCCGCGACCGCATCGGCCAACAAGCTTGATTCAGCCATGAGCCGCGCCATGGTGTCGGTGACATTTTGTGCAATGGCGTTTTCAAGCAGGTCGCCTGGCGCTTTCAATACCTTGTTCACCGAGGGTTTGAAAGTATCGGCCAAGCCCTGGATCTTGCCCGGGAAGCGGGCGTTATCCTTGACGGCCTTGACCCCCGCCGCGACGGCGCCACACATGTCGTGCCCCAATACCATGATCAGCGGCGTGCCCAATACCGCTACCGCGTATTCGAGGCTGGCAAGCCCGTTATCGGTGACGAAATTGCCCGCGACCCGTACCGCGAAGAGGTCGCCAAGGGCAGTGTCGAACGTGTACTCAGGGGCGATCCGCGAATCGGCGCAGCTCAATACCGCGACGAACGGATTTTGCCCGTTCACCAACACTTTGCGTTCGCGCATGAAGTCGTGACGGCTGGTTACGTCGTTGGTATAGCGTTGGTTGCCCTCCATCAACCGCTGCAAGGCAAGCTGTGGGCTGAGGTCGTTGGCGGGCTTGGGGCGCTCTGTCGGCGCTGGTGTTGCGTACGCGAGTGAGGGCAGCGCCCCGGCCAGTAGCGTTGCGCCTGTACTGACGGCAGCCAGGCGCAGGAAGTTTCGACGGTCTTTGAGGTGAGTTGGGCGGTCGCACATGGGCAAGGTTCTCAGGCGGGTTTGAGAGCACTAGGGTGCGAACCACGTACCGAAAGAGATGTAAGGAATATCCGTTTTTTTGGCTTGCCCCGTGGACGCAGAGCCCGATCAACACAAGACTCAGTCCTTGTAAAACAGGCCTGGGGAAGGCTAGTGTGGCGGCCTGAATATTTCTGAATGTTTCAGTTTTATGTCCAGCCTTGCCCAACGCACCGCCAATACCACCTCGCGCCGCGCGGCACTGACCCTCGGGTTTTGCCTGCCCAGTGATGTGTTGCTGTACCTGCTGCTGCCAATGGAGTCCGAGGCGTTCGGCATCACGCTGGCCCAGGCCGGCGTATTGTTGGCGGCTAACCGTCTGGTACGCATCTTCGGTTACCGGCATGTACTGAATTTTTATGCACGCAACGGCGACCGCCTGACCTGCACGCTCGCCGCCAGCGCGGCAGCGCTGTGCGCACTGGGTAACTCGGTGCTGTCGGGCTTCGCTGCGCTGCTGGGCTTGCGACTGGTGTGGGGCCTGTGTTTTGCCGCGTTGAACCTGTCGACCCAGGTACTGGCGACATCTGAACCTGAAGGGGCGGCGCGAAGGGCGGGGCGCTCACGAGCATTAATCGCCTTTGGGCCGATGCTGGCCCTGCCTTTGGGCGGGTTGCTGACGTTATGGGCCGGGCCGCGCCCGATCTTCCTGATTCTCGCCGCCTGCTGTCTGGTGGGGGTATGGATCGCCCGGGGCTTACCCACCGCCGGTCATGACTTGCACAGCACGCCGGGGCGCCGCTTCAAGTGGCCGGACAGTGTGGCACTGTGGTCGTTTATCGAAGGTGTCGCCCTGGATGGCTTGTTCATCTTTGGCCTGTCGATCCAGGCGCAGAAGATCATGGGCGGGGATGCGGTGCTGATCGCCGGGGGCTTGATGGGCCTGCGCTACCTGTCGGAATTGCTCCTGAGCCCCTTGGGCGGGCGTGCGGCCCAGCGGTTTGGCGCCACGTCGATGCTGTTGTTGTTTTCGTTCCTGAGCGCCCTGGCCCTGGCTGCGTTCGGCAGCCATTGGGTGATCGTCGGCGCCGCAGCAGTGTTGGTGCTGCGTGCCCTGCAATTGCCCTTGGTGACCACCCTGGTGGCCGAGCGAAACCCCGGCATCCTGCGCGTGTCTGCCTTGGCGTCCAACGCCGTATGGCGCGATATCGGCGCCGGCCTCGGGCCGCTGCTGGCGGGCCTGTTGCTGCCTGTGGCCTCGGCGCCCTGGGTGTTTGGCCTGGCGGGTGCGGCGATTGCCGTGAGCGCAGTGTTTTGCTGGCGGGCCAAATTGCCCACTGACGTGTCCCTGAGGCGTTAAGCGCTCTTCAGGCTGTCCAGCCAGGCCGGGTCCAGCCGGGTTTGCGCAATATCGATGCCCAGCGCCTGCATCTTCGCCTTGTGGGCCTCGATCTCGCCCGCCAGTTGCGCCTGGGCGCTGGAGTTGGCGTCCAGTTCGTGCATCTGTGTCAGTCCCAGATGATAGAAACGCAACAGCTTGATGGCTGACGGGTCGTTGGCCTGTACCCGCTCGCTAACCTTGTGCATCACATTGGTCACGCTCATCAGGCTGCGCTTGAGCTGCCAGCCATACACCGCCGACGCCATCCAGGGTTGGGTCCAGAACGGGCCACGTACCAGCGCGACGGTGATCAACACGCCGGCAAAGACGCCGCCGACGTTGAAGCGAAAATTATCACCGCCAGGCTCACCGAACAGCATCACTGCCAGGCTCGATAACAGCATGGCCAAGGCCAGGAACAGCACGGCAATGACCAGTGTGCTGCGACGGGTCTGTTGGCGATAGGTGGCGGGGTCGCAGGGTTTGAGCTCGAACATCCGGGGCAGGTCTTCAGAAAGGGCGCTCATCTTCTCATGCTTGGCGCAATGAAGTTGAACGATGGCTGCGGGCGATTTCTCTAAAACGGTGAACCCTTCATGAGGTCAGCCGTCATGCCCGACTATAAACAGCCACCGCCTGGTACACCCGACCCGCATCGCACCCCCGGTGAAGAGGAGCGCGACAACGATGCGTTGCGCCCCAATGATCCGAAAGAACGAGGCCCGGACGACGATGTGCAGCGCGCCGAAGAAGACCTGGAAAACCTCCACGACAAAGCCCGCCCGCTTTAACAGGAGAACCTGATGAACAAGCGTACCGATGGCCCCCATTCCAACGAACATGCCAGTGGCAAGGATGAACTGGGCTTCGACCCGGACTCGCCGGACGTGGCCGACCCGCAGGTCGATCCGATCGGCCCGGCTATTGCGCCGCTGGACAAAAAGGACGACGAGACCGCGAAAAAAAAGCCGCCCTACGATCCGTTGGGCGACTTGAAGCAGTGAACCGAGCCCCGCCTATGTGCGGGGCTTTGTTTATCTGGGCGGGGACCAGCTGACGTCGCTGATGCCGTATTTTTCCGCCCAGGGCCGGGTGGTCTTTTTCACCTGCTCGTGACCCACGCGGCCGATGCGGCTGACATGGGCAATGTCGGCATCGACGGCCGCCCAATGCCAGGCCTCGGCGTTGTTCATCACTTCGGCGCGCACCACGAAAGACTTGGGTTTACCGTGTAGCTGATAGTGGACGGTGTAGATTTTTGCGGTACTCATGTTGCCTCCCAATCTTGTTATAGATGGATAGGCTGGCGCTCCAAAAGGTTCATTCAAAATGACAACGCACACAGAGGCGCGGCATAGTGACGCTCTCGCCCTGCGCCCAAGGATCGCGCCATGCACACACTCGCCAATAGCCGCCTGTACCTGCAACGCCTGGGCTATGCCTCGCCACCGCCGCCCACCCTGCAAACCCTGCGGGACCTGCAACTGCGCCATGTGTGCACCTTCGCCTTTGAAAGCCTGTCGACCCTGATGCATGCACCGGTGCCGATCGACCTGCCCAGCGTCGAGCGTAAGGTGCTGCATGAGGGGCGTGGCGGCTATTGCTACGAGTTGAACCAGCTGTTCCTGGCCCTGTTGCTGGAACTGGGCTTTGATGCCCGTGGCATCACCGGGCGCGTTGTGATCGGCGGCCCACCGGACGCCCACACTGGGCGAACCCATCGCTTGAGCCTGGTGACCCTCGACGGTGTGCGCTATATCACCGATGTCGGTTTTGGCGGCATGGTGCCCAGCAGTCCGTTGCAACTGGACACCGAAGCGCCCCAGGCCACCGCTCATGAGCCTTATCGACTGACGCTCAATCAAGGCAGCTACACGCTATGGGCCCAGGTGGGCGAGGAGTGGCGCGGCCTGTACGTGTTCGACCTGCAAACCCAGGCCGACATCGACTATGAAATCGGCAACTGGTACGTCTCCACGCACCCTGGCTCACCGTTCGTAGGGCAGTTGAAAGCCGCGCTGCTTGCGCCCGGTAAACGTCATACCTTGGCCAACGCCCGCTATGCCCTTCATTATCTGGATCGACCCAGCGAAAAGCGCACGCTCAAGAGTACCGATGAGTTACTGGGACTGTTGCGCGACACCTTCGGCATTCGGCTGCCGGAGCAGCCTCAACTTCGCGAAGCCGTTGAACACCTGATTCGCATGAATCCTGAAGAGTCTTGAGATAGAGCCTTCGCTGAACCGTTTTTTCTCCATTTTGGTGCAAATCCGTTCGAACTTTTCGCAAACGCCAGGGTTCGAACCGATTCCTGAATACTTTGCCCACCTTAAAATGGAGATGTAAAACGATGTCCAAACTATTCGGAAAATTCCTCAAGAACACCTCGTTGCTGGCCCTGGTGGCTGCGCCTGGCGTGGTGTTCGCAGCACCTTCCACTGACCCGATTTCCACGTTCGGGATCATGGGCAGCTACAACGACTTCAAACTTGAAGGCGGTAGCGAAAGCGACAAAGACCACATGCCCGAAGCCGGCCTGTTCTACAACTTCGGCAACAAGCTCACTGCCGAGTCGGGCTTTATCTACCAGGCCGGTATCGAAGCCAAGTACGGCGAAAAAAGCGATAACAAACTCAAGGAAGGGCAGGCCGACCTCGACCTCGGCTGGCGTGCCGCGCTGGATGCGCGCAATTTTGTCGACGTGATCGTGGGTGGCGGCTACAGCTGGACCCGCTACGAGCCGGACACCAATGGCTACGACATGAAGCTCACCAACAAGTCGCCGTTTGCCAAGGCCGCTTTGGGCTACAACCACCAGTTCGATGACATGACCCTGCGCGTTGAAGCCGGCGCCCGTCACACCATCGACGGCCGCGCCAAGCTCAAGGTAGACGGTGTTGGCAGCGACACCGTCGACCTCAAGGACCGCACCAACCCTTACGCCGAAGTCAGCCTGCTGATGAACCAGAAGGGCGACCTGCCAGTGATGGCGGGCCTGTACTACACCCGCACCGAGTACAAGCTCGATAACGATTCCTATGTGGCCGACAACACCAAGCTCAAGCGTGATGAGTATGGTTTCAAGGTGGGTATCGCGTTCTAACGCTGTTTACGCTGTAAAAACGCCCCGAATGCTCGGGGCGTTTTTTTTGCGGCTATTGCCGGTCAGCCCAATGCGGCAAGTTGCGCCACGGTTTCCGGAAAGCGCGCCACCAGTCGTATCAAAGTGACAGCCTGCGCATTCGGCTTGGCCCGGCCTTGCTCCCAGTTCTCCAAGGTGCGGGTGTTGGTGCGCAGGTACATAGCGAATACCGAGCGGGACAGGTTGAGTTGCTGGCGTACGGCGATTACCTCCTCAGCGCGCAGTGGCGCCAGCTTGTTGAGGTGCGCTTTGTGGGTGCGCAGGGTGATTTTGCCCTGGCGTTCATCGGCCAGGGCGTCGAAGCCTTCGACCAGTTCGGAAAAGATTTCACGTTTCATGGTGTGTTCTCGCTTTGATTTCCCTGTCTAGCATGTGTTTAAGGGCTTTCTTGTGTTGGGGTGTCAGGTCGTTCTGTTCGTGTTTGCCGTACAAAGTGAATAACCAGAATTGCGTACCGCCTGACCACCAGTAGTAAATGACCCGCAGGCCACCGCGCTTGCCTTTGTTTCGTCGCTCATCGACGAAGCGAACCTTTCTCAACCCGCCCGTTCCTTCGATCACGTCTCCCGCTTCTGGGTTTTTCATCAACTCCTGCTGAAAACCGTGAAAAAGCTCATCGCTCAGATAGTCCCTGCGATGCCGTTCGAATGCCGGCAGTTCGATAAATAGAGCATCCATGTTCTGTACGTAGCCTGCGTATAGTTTGGTGGCCCACTTGCTATGGGTCAAGCGCCCAAGCTGTGGGAACTTTCTTAAAACGCAAACACCTTAAGGCCGCATCCAGCGGGGAAGATGCCGGATGAGGAGGCAGATTGAAGAGGAAATTTCAGCGACTAGGGAAGGGAAAAAGCCAGGCTACTGAAACGCAAAACGGCGCCCAAAGGCGCCGTTCTGTTTACTTCATCAACCTAAGCGATCAAACGCCCAGCATCGCGTGCTGCACCAGGGTGAGCAACGGTTGTGGGTACACGCCCAGGAAGAAGGCGAGCAGGGCGATAGCCAGCAGCATCACGCCACCGGCTTTCTGTTCCCAGTGCAGCTCGGCATCCACACGGCGCAGGTTTGGCTCGATCAGGTACAGGGTCACCATCACGCGCAGGTAGTAGAACACGCCGATGGCGCTGCCCAGTACCAGCGAGGCTACCAGCCACCATTCGTGGGCCTCAACACCGGTAGCGACGATGTAGAACTTGCCGATAAAGCCCGCGGTCAGCGGAATACCGGCCAGGGACAGCATCATCACGGTGAGTACGGCGGTCAGGTACGGACGGCGCCAGAACAGGCCGCGGTATTCGTACAGGGCGTCGGCGTCACGGCCTTTGTACGGCGACGACATCAAGGTGATGACGCCGAACGCACCCAGGCTGGTGATCACGTAGGTGACCAGGTACACGCCAATGGCTTCCACGGCCAGGCCTTTGCTCGCCACCAGGGCGATCAGCAGGTAGCCGAAGTGGGCGATGGACGAATAACCCAGCAGACGCTTGAGGTTGTTCTGGGTCAGGGCCAGCAGGTTACCGAACAGGATCGACGCAATGGCGATCACGGTCAGTACGTTGCTCAGCACGCCGGTGTTGGCGGCGGGGGAGATTTGGAACAGACGCACCATCACCGCAAACACGGCCACCTTGGACGCCGTGGCCAGGAACGCGGCCACCGGCGCTGGAGCGCCTTCGTACACGTCCGGAGTCCACAGGTGGAACGGCACCAGCGACAGCTTGAACGCCAGGCCGATCAGCATCATCGCCAGGCCCAGTTGGGCAATCGGCGCTGGGCTGTTGGTGGCGGCCAGGGCGTGGCCGATACCGGTGAAGCTCAGGCTGCCGGCTTCGGCGTAGAGCAGGGCCATACCAAACAACAGGAACGCGGAACCGGCGGCCGACAGCACCATGTACTTGATGCCGGCTTCCAGGGAGCGCTTGTTGAAGAAGGCGTAGGCCACCAGGCCGTAGGTCGGGATCGACAGCAGTTCCAGGCCGATGAACAGGCCCGCCAGGTGCTGCGCGCTGACCAGCACGATACCGCCGGCCGCAGCCAGCAGGATCAGCAGGTACAGCTCTTCCTTGTTGCCCGGGTAGCCGGTGCCGCCTTCGCCGAGGTAGGCGTGGGCGAGGGTGACGCAGGCCAGGGTCGCCACCAGGATCAGGGCGATGTACAGCAACGCGAAGTCATCGACCATCATCAATGGCGTGACCGCCAGTGGCGCGACCTTGAGGGCCGGGATGATCGACAGCAGGGCCAGGTTCAACCCGGCGCAGGACAGCAGGAACGTTTGCGAGTGATTGCGGCGCCAGGCGATCGCCAGCATCACCACCACGATGGTGAGGCTGGTAATCAGCAGCGGCGCAAGCGCGATAAAGTGTTGGATCGTGAATTCCATAGCGCTCTTACCGGGCCGAAGCGAGTTGGGAGAAGGCGGTGCCGAACCACTGCTGCACGCCATGCATCGTTGCGGCAGAAGTGTCCAGGAACGGTTGCGGGTACACGCCGATGAAGATCAGCAATACCGCAAGGCCGAGCACCATGATCAGTTCGCGCGCATCCATCCCTTGCAGGACGGTGTCGGACTTGGCCGGGCCGAAATAGGCACGGTGGATCATGATCAGCGAGTAGACCGAACCGAACACCAGGCCGGACGTGGCGATGGCGCTGATCCACGGCGTCTGCACAAAGGCCCCCATCAGGATCAGGAATTCGCCGATGAAGTTACCGGTACCCGGCAAGCCCAGCGACGCGGCGGCGAAGAACAGGCTGATAGCCGGCAGGTAAGCGATGCGCGACCACACGCCACCCATTTCACGCATGTCACGGGTATGCAGACGCTCGTACAACTGACCACTCAGGATAAAGAGGGCAGCGGCCGAAACACCGTGTGCCAACATCTGGATCACTGCGCCCTGCAGCGCCAGTTGGCTGCCGGAGTAGATGCCGATCAGTACGAAACCCATGTGGGAAACGGACGAGAAGGCAATCAGACGCTTGATGTCGGTTTGCGCGAAGGCCAGGAACGCACCGTAGAAGATCCCGATCAGACCCAGGGTCATGGCGATCGGCGCGAATTCGGCCGAAGCATTCGGGAACAGCGGCAGGGCGAAACGCAGCAGGCCGTAGGCAGCGGTCTTCAACAGGATACCGGCCAGGTCCACGGAGCCGGCAGTCGGCGCCTGGGCGTGGGCGTCAGGCAACCAGGAGTGGAACGGCACCACCGGCAGCTTCACCGCGAAGGCGATGAAGAAGCCCAGCATCAGCACGTACTCGGTGGTCAGCGACATCTTGGTTTTCAACAGGTCGGCGTAGTTGAAGGTAATCACGCCGGTGTTGTTGAAGTTGACCAGTACCAGGCCCAGGATCGCCACCAACATGATCAGGCCGGAAGCCTGGGTGAAGATGAAGAACTTGGTCGCCGCGTAGATCCGGGTTTTCTTGCCGTCCGAAGAACTGTGACCCCAGAGCGCGATGAGGAAGTACATCGGCACCAGCATCATTTCCCAGAAGAAGAAGAACATGAACAGGTCAAGGGCGAGGAACACGCCGACAACACCGCCCAGGATCCACATCAGGTTCAGGTGGAAGAAGCCCACGTGACGCTGGATCTCTTTCCAGGAGCAGAGTACCGAGAGGATACCCAGCAGACCGGTCAGCAGGATCATCAACAGCGACAGGCCGTCGAGGGCCAGGTGCACGTTGATGCCGAAGCGCTGGATCCACACGTGCTTGAATTCAAGCGCGAAGGTGGGGTCGACACCCGGTGCCGGAGCGAATGAATAGTCACCATGGGCCCACAGCCAGAGGCCGAGCGCGAGTTCCAGGGACATGGTCAGCAACGCAATCCAGCGGGGGAGGGTGGCGCCGAAGCGTTCACCCATCCAGCAGAGCAGGCCGCCGATAAAGGGGATCAGGATTAGCCAGGGCAGAATCATGACGGGCTCGTTTCCTTTCGCAAGTTCGCAAAGTACGCAGTGCACTTAAACATAGTCAGACCGCTACCACGACGATGGCGCCGATCACCAGAACGGCACCCGCCGCCATGGACGCTGCATACCAACGCAATTGGCCGGTCTCGCTGCGGCTCAGGGCGGTGTGACCGGCCTTGGCGGCACGCGGGATCAAACCGATGGTCTGGTCGAGCGGGTCTTTGCGCAGCACGTGGCTGATCGCAAGGTAAGGTTTGACGAACAGTTTGTCGTAGATCCAATCGAAGCCCCAGGCAGCGAACCACCAGGCCGACAGGAAGCGACCAATGCCACTGTTGGCCACGGCGGTCACGAAGCGACGCTTGCCGAGGAACAGCAGGGCCGCCAGCAGGATACCGGCGATGGCGATGGCGCCCGAGGCGATTTCCAGGCTGTGCTGGGCTTCGCCACCGGCATGGCCGACGCTTTGTGGCAACACGCCGTGCAGCGGCGGGGTGATCATCGCGCCGACGAAGGTCGACAGTACGATCAGCACCGACAGTGGCAACCAGTGGGAGATGCCGTGGCCTGCGTGCGCTTCGGTCTTGGCTTCACCGTGGAAGGTGATGAAGATCAGGCGGAAGGTGTACAGCGAGGTCATGAACGCACCCACCAGGCCTGCGTACAGCAGGTTCTGGTTACCGCTGGCGAAAGCTTCCCAGAGGATCTCGTCCTTGGAGTAGAAGCCGGCGGTCACCAGCGGCAGGGCGGCCAGTGCGGCACCACCGACGATGAAGCTGGCGTAGGCCAGTGGCAGTTTCTTCCACAGGCCGCCCATCTTGAAGATGTTCTGCTCGTGGTGGCAGGCCACGATCACCGCACCGGAGGCGAGGAACAGCAGGGCCTTGAAGAACGCGTGGGTCATCAGGTGGAAGATCGCCGCGTCCCAGGCGCCAACGCCCAGGGCCAGGAACATGTAGCCGATCTGGCTCATGGTCGAGTAGGCGAGGATACGCTTGATGTCGGTCTGCACCAGCGCGGCGAAGCCGGCCAGTACCAGGGTCACGCCGCCGACGATGCCCACCAGGTGCAGGATGTCCGGCGCCAGGGTGAACAGGCCGTGGGTACGGGCGATCAGGTAGACACCGGCGGTTACCATGGTTGCAGCGTGGATCAGTGCCGATACCGGCGTAGGGCCGGCCATCGCATCCGCCAGCCAGGTTTGCAGCGGCAGTTGCGCGGATTTACCCACGGCGCCGCCCAGCAGCATCAGGGTCGCCAGGGTGATCCAGAAGTCGCCGACCTGGAATTTCTGCGGAGCCAGCACCAGCAGTTCCTGGATGTTCAGCGTGCCCACCTGTTGGAACAGGATGAACAGGCCGATTGCCATGAACACGTCGCCGATGCGGGTGACGATAAATGCCTTGAGTGCCGCGTTACCGTTGTTGCGGTTGCTGTAGTAGAAACCGATCAACAGGTAGGAGCACAGGCCCACGCCTTCCCAGCCGAAGTACAGGAACAACAGGTTATCGCCCAGCACCAGGAACAGCATGCTGGCGATAAACAGGTTGGTGTACGAGAAGAAGCGCGAGTAGCCCGCTTCACCGCGCATGTACCAGGACGCGAACAGGTGGATCAGGAAGCCCACACCCACCACCACGCCGAGCATGGTGATCGACAGGCCATCAATGTAGAGGGCGAAGTTGGGCTTGAAGCCCTCAACCGCCATCCACTGCCACAGCACCAGGGTGTAGTGACCGCCTTCAGGCGGTGCCACGTTGAATTGCCAGATGACGTAGGCGGCCACGATGGCCGACAGGCCGATGGAGCCCACGCCGATCAAGGCCGAGAGGTTTTCCGACCAGCGCCCGCGAGAGAACGACAGCAGCAGGAAACCGATCAGGGGGAATACGAAAGTCAGAAAGATCATGTTCATCCGCGCATCTCACTGGCAGCGTCGATATCAAGCGTGTGGAAGCGACGATACAGCTGCAGCAGGATCGCCAGGCCAATACTGGCTTCGGCGGCTGCCAGGCTGATCACCAGGATGAACATCACTTGCCCATCCGGCTGGCCCCAACGTGCGCCTGCCACGATGAACGCCAGTGCTGCGGCGTTCATCATGATTTCCAGGCTCATCAACACGAACAGAATGTTACGGCGAACCATCAGGCCGACCAGGCCAAGGCAGAACAGGATGCCGGCGACCGCCAGACCATGCTCCAAAGGGATAGCAGGCATCGTCATTGCTCCTTGGCTTCGTTGCGGCCCAAGTGGAAGGCCGTGATGGCTGCGGCGAGCAGCAGCATCGAAGCCAGTTCGACCACCAGCAGGTACGGACCGAACAGGCTGATGCCTACGGCTTTCGCGTCTACGGTGGTGTGGCCGATGGCCTGGCCGCTCTGGTGAGCGAACAGCACATACAGCAGTTCACCCAGCAGCAAGGCTGCGAGCACAACCGGGCCGAGCCAGATGCCGGGCTTGAGCCAGACGCGTTCCTGGGCGACCGAAGCCGGCCCCAGGTTGAGCATCATCACCACAAACACGAACAGCACCATGATGGCGCCGGCGTAGGCGATCACTTCCAGCACACCGGCGAACGGTGCGCCGAGGCTGAAAAAGGTCATGGCCACGGCGATCAGCGAAATGATCAGGTAGAGCAGGGCGTGCACGGGGTTAGTGTTGGTGATCACGCGAAGCGTGGACACCACTGCAATACCCGATGCGAAATAGAAAGCGAATTCCATCTTTCTTCCTTAAGGCAGCAAGCTCTTCACGTTGATCGGCTCGGCTTCGTTTTGTGCGGCGCCTTTTGGCTTACCGGCAACGGCCATACCTGCAACACGATAGAAGTTGTAATCAGGGTTTTTACCGGGACCAGAGATCAGCAGATCTTCTTTCTCGTACACCAGGTCCTGACGTTTGAACTCGGCCATCTCGAAATCCGGGGTGAGCTGGATCGCGGTGGTCGGGCAAGCTTCCTCGCAGAGGCCGCAGAAAATGCAGCGCGAGAAGTTGATGCGGAAGAAGTCCGGGTACCAGCGACCGTCTTCGGTTTCAGCTTTCTGCAGGGAAATGCAACCCACCGGGCACGCCACGGCGCACAGGTTGCAGGCTACGCAACGCTCTTCGCCGTCGGGGTCGCGGGTCAGTACGATGCGGCCGCGATAGCGCGGCGGCAGGTACACCGCTTCTTCGGGGTATTGCAGGGTGTCGCGTTTGCGAAAGCCGTGACCGAACACCATCACCAGGCTTCGCAACTGGGTACCGGTACCCTTAACGATGTCGCCAATATATTTGAACATGGGTCAAATCCTCACTGAACCGCGGCCGCGGGCGTGTTCAACAACACGACGGCAGCCGTCACCAGCAAATTGATCAGGGTCAGCGGCAGGCAGAATCTCCAGCTGAAATCCATCACCTGGTCATAGCGTGGGCGCGGAATCGAGGCGCGCAGCAGGATGAACAGCATGATGAAGAACGCGGTCTTCAGGAAGAACCAGAAGAAGGCCAACTGCGGCAGGATGCCAAACGGACCGTGCCAGCCGCCGAAGAACAGCGTGACCAGCAGGGCCGAGATCAAGATGATGCCGATGTACTCACCGACGAAGAACATGCCCCACTTCATGCCGGCATATTCAATGTGGTAACCGTCGGCCAGTTCCTGTTCCGCTTCCGGCTGGTCGAAGGGGTGACGGTGAGTCACGGCCACGCCAGCGATGAAGAAGGTGCAGAAGCCGAAGAACTGCGGAATGATGAACCACAGGTTCTGTGCCTGGTACTCGACGATGTCGCGCATGTTGAACGAGCCAACCTGCACCACGATGCCCATCAGTGCCAACCCCATGAACACTTCATAGGATACGGTTTGCGCCGAGGCACGCAAGCTGCCCAGCAGGGCGAACTTGTTGTTGCTCGACCAACCGGCGAACAGCACCGCGTACACCGACAAACCGGCCATGGCGAAGAAGAACAGCAAGCCGATGTTCAGGTCCGCCACGCCCCAGGTCGGGGTGATCGGGATGATCGCAAAGGCAATCAGCAAGGCGCTCATGGCCACCACCGGTGCCAGGGTGAAGATCACCTTGTCGGCAAACGGCGGGGTCCAGTCTTCCTTGAAGAACATTTTCAGCATGTCGGCAGCGATCTGGAACATGCCGAACGGGCCAACGCGGTTCGGACCGTAACGGTCCTGCCACCAGCCCAGCAGGCGACGTTCGACGAAGCTGAGCAGGGCGCCCGCGACGACCACGGCCAACAGGATCACGATGGCCTTGACCACCGAGATGATCACGTCAATTACTTCCGGCGTGAACCAAGTCATTGCGCTGCCTCCTGCAGACCGTCAACGGTTTTGCCGAAAATGGCAGGCGGAATACCGGCGATGCCTTTAGGCAGTGCAACCAGGCCGGCACCCAGCTCGTCATTGATACGCAGCGGCAGACGCAGGGTCTGGCCGGCCACGTTGAGGCTGAGCAGCGCACCGTCGTTGACGCCCAGGCGGTCGGCTTCGGACTTGGCCACGGACACGTAAGCGGCAGGAATGCGCTCTTGCACCGGCGCGGCCTTGGAAGAAGTTTCTTCGCTGCCGAACAGGTGGAAGAACGGCACGACCTGCCAGGTGCCCGGCGCCGGGTTGAACGGACGCGGTACCGCAGCGAACCAGTTCAGCGAGTCACCGCTGGTTTCGATCAGGCGGGTGCCCGGGTCGCCAGCGCGGATATGACCACCGACTTCGTCCTGGAACTTGTTCCAGGCCTGCGGCGAGTTCCAGCCCGGCGACCAGGCAAACGGCACCTGCTGACGCGGTTCGGCCGAACCCGAGTAACCTTCCATGGAGAAGGCGAACGCGGTGTCGTTGTCCTGCGGGGTACGCGGCTCGTGCACGCTGATGTCGGCGCGCATGGCGGTACGACCGGAGTAGCGCAGCGGCTCACGCGCCAGTTTCAGGCCCTTGATGCGGAACGCGGCAGATGGCGCGGCATCGACGATACGAGCAAGCTGCGGCGCGCTGGCGGCGGTGGCAGCGGTGACGTGGTCGAGCTGGGTCCAGTCGATCGGCTGGTTCAGCAGGGTGGCGCGCAGGGCATGCAGCCAGCGCCAGCCTTCGTGCACCAGGATGCTGGCGTCCATGTACTTCGGATCGAACACCTGGAAGAAGCGCTGGGCGCGGCCTTCCTGGCTGACCAGGGTACCGTCGCCTTCAGCGAAGGTGGCGGCTGGCAGTACCAAGTCGGCGCGGTCGCTGGTGGCGGTCTTCTGGTGGTCGGCGACGATCAGCACCTTGGCGGCGTTGAGCGCAGCGTCAACCTTGGCGGCAGCGGTGCGGGTGTACAGGTCGTTTTCCAGTACCACGATGGCGTCGGCGTTGCCGTCGATCACGGCTTGCAGCGCCGCGTCCACGGACTCGCCACCGAGCATGGCCAGGCCCAGGCTGTTGGCTTCCGGTACTACCAGGCTGATGGAACCGTTTTTGTCGCGCAGCTTCAGGGCCTTGGCGATGTTGGCAGCGGCTTCGATCAGCGCCTTGGAACCCAACGAGGTACCGGCAATGATCAACGGGCGTTTGGCGGCCAGCAGGGCGTCGGCAATGCGCTGGGCCAGTTCCACGGCTTCAGCGTCCAGGCCTTCAACGGCAGGCGCGCTGGCGTCGAGGGCGTGGGCCACGGCGAAACCGAGGCGGGCCAGGTCGTCCGGCGCAGCGTGCACGCATTCTTCAGCGATGTCGTCGAGCTTGGTTTCAGCCAGGGAAGCGATAAACAGCGGGTTAAGCGCGTGCTGGCCGATGTTCTTCACGGCGGCGTCGAGCCAAGGCTGCACGCGCATGGCGTCGGCCATTTCTTCGGCTTTGCCTTTGACCGATTGACGCAGCGACAGGGCGATACGCGCGGCGGTCTGGGTCAGGTCTTCACCGAGCACGAAGATCGCATCGTGGTCTTCGATGTCGCGCATGTTCGGAACCGGCAGCGGGCTGTCGTTCAGCACTTGCAGGACCAGGCGGATGCGCTCCAGCTCGCCGGCTTCGATACCGCAGTAGAAGTGCTCGGCACCCACCAACTCGCGCAACGCGAAGTTGCTTTCCAGGCTGGCGCGTGGCGAACCAATACCGACGATATTGCGGCCACGCAGCAGGTCGGCGGCCTTATCCAGCGCGGCGTCCAGGCTCAGCTTGGCGCCATCGGCCAGCAGGGGCTGGCGTGGGCGGTCTTCGCGGTTGACGTAGCCATAGCCGAAACGGCCACGGTCGCACAGGAAGTACTGGTTGACCGAACCGTTGAAGCGGTTTTCGATACGACGCAGCTCACCGTAGCGCTCGCCCGGAGAGATGTTGCAACCGCTGGAGCAGCCATGGCAGATGCTTGGCGCAAATTGCATGTCCCACTTACGGTTGTAGCGCTCGGAGTGGGTCTTGTCGGTGAACACCCCGGTGGGGCAGACCTCGGTGAGGTTGCCGGAGAACTCGCTTTCGAGCACGCCGTCTTCAACGCGACCGAAGTACACGTTGTCGTGGGCGCCAAACACGCCCAGGTCGGTGCCGCCGGCGTAGTCTTTATAGAAGCGCACGCAGCGGTAGCAGGCGATGCAGCGGTTCATTTCGTGGGAAATGAACGGGCCGAGGTCCTGGTTCTGGTGGGTGCGCTTGGTGAAGCGATAACGGCGCTCGTTGTGGCCGGTCATCACCGTCATGTCTTGCAGGTGGCAGTGACCGCCTTCCTCACAGACCGGGCAGTCGTGGGGGTGGTTGGTCATCAGCCACTCGACAACGCTGGCGCGGAACGCCTTGGATTCTTCATCGTCGATGGAGATCCAGGTGTTGTCGGTGGCTGGGGTCATGCAGGACATGACGATACGACCACGGGTGTCGTTCTCGTCGGTGTATTGCTTGACCGCACACTGGCGGCAGGCACCGACGCTACCAAGCGCGGGGTGCCAGCAGAAATACGGGATGTCGAGGCCGAGTGACAGACACGCCTGTAACAGGTTGTCTGCCCCATCGACTTCGAGCGCTTTGCCGTCTACGTGGATAGTGGCCATGGTTCAAAGTTCTTCGTTGGCCCGTTGTCAGCGGGCGTGGCTAATGGAATCTTGTTATTCATGTGCATCTACACAGCCTTGAAGGCGTCAGCACATGAGCAGGCGAAGGGCACGGACCCTTCGCCTGTTTAAGCGTTACGCGCCGACTACGATCGGCTTTGCCAGAGGCGGGACGGCGGCGCTGGTGGGCGCGATGCCGGCTTCGAACTCCGAGCGGAAGTATTTGATTGCGCTGCCCAATGGCTCCACGGCGCCCGGTGCGTGAGCACAGAAGGTCTTGCCTGGGCCGAGGAAACCGACCAGGCCCAGCAGGGTTTCGATATCACCCTCGCGGCCTTCGCCGTTTTCCAGGGCCATCAGCAGCTTGACGCTCCACGGCAGGCCGTCGCGGCATGGGGTGCAGAAGCCGCAGGATTCACGGGCAAAGAACTGCTCCATGTTGCGCAGCAACGAGACCATGTTCACCGTGTTGTCCACTGCCATCGCCAGGCCAGTACCCATCCGGGTACCCACCTTGCCAATGCCGCCGGCATACATCTGTGCATCGAGGTGCTCAGGGAGCAGGAAACCGGTGCCGGCGCCGCCTGGCTGCCAGGCTTTCAAGGTGTAGCCGTCGCGCATGCCGCCGGCGTAGTCCTCGAACAGCTCGCGCGCGGTCACGCCGAACGGCAGCTCCCACAGGCCAGGGTTCTTGACCTTGCCGGAGAAGCCCATGAGCTTGGTGCCCATGTCTTCGCTGCCTTCGCGCGCCAGGGATTTGTACCAGTCCACGCCGTCGGCGATGATCGCCGGCACGTTGCACAGGGTCTCGACGTTGTTCACGCAGGTCGGCTTGCCCCACACGCCCACGGCGGCAGGGAAGGGCGGCTTGGAGCGCGGGTTGGCGCGGCGGCCTTCGAGGGAGTTGATCAGTGCGGTTTCTTCACCGCAGATATAACGCCCGGCGCCGGTGTGCACGAACAGTTCGAAGTCGAAACCGGAACCGAGGATGTTCTTGCCCAGCAAGCCGGCGGCTTTGGCTTCTTCCACGGCACGGTTCAGGTGCTTGGCGGCGGTGGTGTACTCGCCACGCAGGAAGATGTAGCCGCGGTAGGTTTTCAGCGCACGGGCACTGATCAGCATGCCTTCGATCAGCAGATGGGGCAGTTGCTCCATCAGCATGCGGTCTTTCCAGGTGTTGGGCTCCATTTCATCCGCGTTGCACAGCAGGTAACGGATGTTGATGGATTCGTCTTTGGGCATCAGGCCCCACTTCACGCCGGTGGGGAAACCCGCGCCGCCGCGACCCTTGAGGCCGGCGTCCTTCACGGTCTGGACGATATCGTCCTGGGCCATGTCGGCGAAGGCTTTGCGCGCTGCCGCGTAACCGTTCTTGGCCTGGTACTCGTCGAGCCATACCGGCTCGCCATCGTCACGCAGGCGCCAGGTGAGGGGGTGAGTCTCGGCCGAACGCTTGATCAGGTTGGCCGGGCCGAAGGAAGTCAGGGTCATGGGTAGCCCTCGAGCAATTGGGTGACGCCAGCGGGCTGTACGTCACCGAATGTGTCGTCGTCGATCATCAACGCCGGCGCCTTGTCGCAGTTGCCCAGGCAGCACACCGGCAGCAGCGTGAAGCGGCCGTCCGGGGTGGTCTGGCCGAGGCCGATGCCCAGCTTGTTCTGGATCTCGCTGACCACGGACTCATGGCCGCCGATGTAGCAGACCATGCTGTCGCACACGCGAATGATGTGGCGGCCTACCGGCTGGCGGAAGATCTGGCTGTAGAACGTGGCCACGCCTTCAACGTCGCTGGCGGGGATGCCGAGGATCTCGCCGATGGCGTAGAGGGCGCCGTCGGGCACCCAGCCACGTTCCTTCTGGACGATCTTCAAGGCTTCGATAGACGCCGCGCGCGGGTCTTCGTAGTGATGCAGCTCGTGCTCGATGGCCGAGCGCTCGGTTTCACTCAAGGTGAAACGGTCTGTCTGGATAAGCGTGCTGTTCATGCTTAGCGGTCCACGTCGGCCATAACGAAATCGATACTACCCAGGTACGCAATCAAGTCCGCGACCATCTCGCCTTTGATCACCGAAGGGATCTGCTGCAAGTGGGCAAAGCTTGGGGTACGAATCCGGGTGCGGTAGCTCATGGTGCCGCCATCGCTCGTCAGGTAATAACTGTTGATACCCTTGGTCGCTTCGATCATCTGGAAGGATTCGTTGGCCGGCATGACCGGGCCCCACGAAACCTGCAGGAAGTGCGTGATCAGGGTTTCGATGTGCTGCAGCGTGCGCTCTTTTGGCGGCGGCGTGGTCAGCGGGTGATCCGCCTTGTACGGGCCGGCCGGCATGTTGCGCATGCACTGCTCGATGATCTTGAGGCTCTGGCGCATTTCTTCGACGCGCACGATGCAACGGTCGTAGGCATCGCCATTGGCCGCCAGCGGTACTTCGAACTCGAAGTTCTCGTAGCCGGAGTACGGGCGCGCTTTACGCAGGTCGAAGTCGCAACCGGTGGAGCGCAGGCCGGCACCGGTGACGCCCCATTCCAGGGCCTCTTTGGTGTTGTACTGCGCAACGCCGATGGTGCGGCCTTTGAGGATGCTGTTGTCCAGGGCGGCTTTCTGGTATTCGTCCAGACGCTTGGGCATCCAGTCGATGAATTCCTTGACCAGGCGCTCCCAGCCGTTCGGCAGGTCGTGGGCTACGCCGCCGATGCGGTACCAGGCCGGGTGCAGGCGGAAACCGGTGATGGCTTCGATAACCTTGTAGGCGCGCTGACGGTCGGTGAAGGTGAAGAACACCGGGGTCATGGCGCCGACGTCCTGGATATAGGTGCCCAGGAACAGCAGGTGGCTGGTGATGCGGAAGAACTCGGCCATCATGATGCGGATGGTGTCGACGCGGTCTGGCACCTTGATACCGGCCAGCTTCTCGACCGAGAGCACGTACGGCAGGTTGTTCATCACGCCGCCGAGGTAGTCGATACGGTCGGTGTACGGGATGAAGCTGTGCCAGGACTGACGCTCGGCCATCTTCTCGGCGCCACGGTGGTGGTAGCCGATGTCCGGGACGCAGTCGACGATCTCTTCGCCGTCCAGTTGCAGGATGATCCGGAAGGCACCGTGAGCCGAAGGGTGGTTCGGGCCCAGGTTGAGGAACATGTAGTCCTCGTTGGTGCCCGAACGTTTCATGCCCCAGTCTTCGGGACGGAAGCGCGCGGCTTCTTCTTCCAGCTGCTGCTTGGCCAGGTTGAGGCTGAACGGGTCGAATTCGGTGGCGCGTGCAGGGAAGTCCTTGCGCAGCGGGTGACCTTCCCAAGTCGGCGGCATCATGATGCGCGTCAGGTGCGGGTGGCCCGGGAAGTCGATACCGAACATGTCCCAGACTTCACGCTCGTACCAGCTGGCGTTCGGCCAGATACCGGTCACGGTCGGGATGCTCAGGTCGCTCTCGCTCAGCGCAACCTTGATCATCACGTCGCTGTTACGTTCCAGCGACATCAGGTGGTAGAACACGGTGAAATCGGCGCCGCTCGGCAGCCCCTGGCGCTTGGTCCGCAGACGCTCGTCCACGCCATGCAGGTCATAGAGCATGACGTACGGCTTGGGCAGGTTGCGCAGGAAGGTCAGGACTTCGACGAGCCTGGCACGCGCCACCCACAGCACCGGCATGCCGGTGCGTGTGGCCTGGGCGGTGAAGGCGTCAGGGCCAAAACGGTTATTGAGTTCGACAACCACATCCTGGTCGTCTGCCTTATAAGGCGGGATGTACAGAGCACTGCCTGTAGTCATGGTTTTTTATCGCTTTCGGTCAACGTAAAGAATGAAGCCAGGTTTTCGTTCTATAAAAGAAGCGGGCTGGATCAGACTTCGTCGGGGCTGCGCAGGTTGGTGACTGCGATTCGCTGTTCGCGGCGCTGTTCCTTTTGAGACGGCATCTCGGCGCGATAAACGCCTTGATCACCGACCACCCAGGACAGTGGGCGACGCTCCTTGCCAATCGATTCCTGCAACAGCATCAAGCCTTGCAGGAACGCTTCGGGACGGGGCGGGCAGCCAGGCACGTAGACGTCCACGGGCAGGAACTTGTCCACCCCTTGAACGACCGAGTAGATGTCGTACATGCCACCGGAGTTGGCGCACGAACCCATGGAGATAACCCATTTTGGTTCGAGCATTTGCTCATAGAGACGCTGGATGATCGGCGCCATCTTGATGAAGCAGGTACCGGCGATAACCATGAAATCCGCCTGGCGCGGCGAGGCCCGGATAACTTCGGCGCCAAAGCGCGCGATGTCGTGGGGCGCCGTGAAGGCGGTGGTCATTTCCACGTAGCAGCACGAAAGGCCGAAGTTGTACGGCCACAGGGAGTTTTTACGCCCCCAGTTGACCGCGCCACTCAGCACGTCTTCCAGCTTGCCCATGTAGATGTTTTTGTGGACTTGGTCTTCTAACGGGTCGGAAACGGTTTCCCGCTCGCCGATGGGGTACTGCTCGTTAGGAGCATCCGGGTCGATCCTGGTGAGATTGTATTGCATTGCCAAAGCCTCATTGTTTCAGCTTCGCCTGCCGCTTGCGACGAGCTTCCGGAGCCCAGTCAAGGGCGCCCACTCGGAACAGGTAGACAAGACCTGCCAACAGAATTGCTATGAAAACGAGAGCTTCGACGAATCCGGTCCAGCCGCTTTCGCGGACGGACACAGACCATGCAAAGAGAAAGAGGGCTTCGATATCGAAGATCACGAACAACATCGCGACCAGATAGAATTTGGCTGAGAGCCGCAAGCGGGCGCCACCTGTAGGCAGCATGCCGGATTCGAACGGTTCGTTTTTGCTGCGGCCCCAGGCTTTTGACCCGAGGAGGCTGGACACGCCGAGCATGAAGGCGCAGAGGCCTACAACACCGAGAAGGAAAATGGCAAAGCCCCAGTTGTGGGCCATGAGTCCTGTCGCGTCGGTCATGCTGGAAATCCTTAACAGAGAGCAAAGGTCTCTGAGCTCGAAAAAGTAACGATGCAGTGACGATATGTCGCACTGCAATCAATCGCGGTGATTTTATGGCTAAACACCGGGCAAGTAAAATTCCCAGGGCGAAATTATTCGGTGGAATAAGCACATAGTGCACCTTCTTGGGGCTGTAGCCCTTGTGGTGTGGGCATTAGCGGGCTTTTCATCAAATATGTTTTGTTTAAGCTGTAACGAAGTTTTCAAGCGCCAAATGATAATGACTATTGTTTGCGCGGGGTTTAAGCGAGTGTTTCTCATGTGGCGCGGGAAGTTAGCGTTACTTGCTTGAGTGTCGCTTAGTTGTCGCAACGGTCCTTTTAACCGATTGGGCCTGTGCGGATACCGCTCTGGATCAATGTTTGCGCAAAAAACCCAGCTCATACGCGCGCGCTCTGTAGGAGCGAGCTTGCTCGCGAAAATCGTCAACGATAACGCGGGTAACCCGCCAGCCAGCGGTGCTCTCAGGTTTTTCGCGAGCAAGCTCGCTCCTACAGGGGGCTATGAGCCTTTTTTAAGGCAAAAAAAACGCCCCGAACCAGTCGGGGCGTGATTGTTGCGCGGCACTGCGGTTAGGTCTTCCGTGGGGCCGCAGTGGCCGTGTACGCGGTACTTAGTGGAACTGTTCTTCTTCGGTCGAACCGGTCAGCGCGGTCACGGACGAGGTGCCGCCCTGGATCACGGTGGTCATGTCGTCGAAGTAGCCGGTGCCCACTTCCTGCTGGTGCGCCACGAAGGTGTAGCCTTTGGCGGCGTCAGCGAATTCCTGCTCCTGCAGCTTCACGTAGGCCGTCATGTCGTTGCGAGCGTAGTCGTGCGCCAGGTTGAACATGCTGTGCCACATGTTGTGGATGCCCGCCAGGGTGATGAACTGGTGCTTGTAGCCCATGGCCGACAGTTCGCGCTGGAACTTGGCGATGGTCGCGTCGTCCAGGTTCTTCTTCCAGTTGAAGGAAGGCGAGCAGTTGTAGGACAGCAGTTGGTCCGGGTATTCCTTCTTGATCGCTTCGGCAAAGCGGCGTGCTTCGTCCAGGTCCGGCTTGGCGGTTTCGCACCAGATCAGGTCGGCGTATGGCGCGTAAGCCAGGCCACGGGCGATGGCCTGGTCGAGACCGGCGCGCACTTTATAGAAGCCTTCCTGGGTGCGTTCGCCGGTGACGAACGGCTGGTCGTACGGGTCGCAGTCCGACGTCAGCAAGTCTGCTGCGTTAGCGTCGGTACGCGCCAGGATGATGGTCGGCGTACCGGCCACGTCAGCGGCCAGGCGAGCAGCGGTCAGCTTCTGTACGGCTTCCTGGGTCGGTACCAGTACTTTGCCGCCCATGTGGCCGCATTTTTTCACCGAAGCGAGCTGGTCTTCGAAGTGCACGCCGGCAGCGCCTGCCTCGATCATGCTCTTCATCAGTTCGTAAGCGTTGAGTACGCCACCGAAACCGGCTTCGGCGTCGGCCACGATTGGCGCGAAGTAGTCGATGTAGCCTTCATCGCCCGGGTTCTTGCCGGCTTTCCACTGGATCTGGTCGGCACGACGGAACGAGTTGTTGATGCGCTTGACCACGGTTGGCACCGAGTCCACCGGGTACAGCGATTGGTCGGGGTACATGGATTCAGCGGAGTTGTTGTCCGCTGCCACTTGCCAGCCGGACAGGTAGATCGCCTGGATACCGGCTTTTACCTGCTGGACTGCCTGGCCGCCAGTGAGGGCGCCCATGCAGTTGACGAAATCTTTGTCGGGACGGAAAGAAGGCTTGGCACCTTGGGTGACCAGGTTCCACAGCTTCTCGGCGCCGAGTTTTGCAAAGGTGTGCTCAGGTTGAACCGAGCCACGCAGGCGGACGACGTCAGCAGCGGAATAAGCGCGGGTTACGCCTTTCCAGCGTGGGTTTTCAGCCCAGTCTTTTTCAAGGGCTGCAATTTGCTGTTCGCGTGTCAGTGCCATGGGGAAAAACCTCGTCGCGTCTTGTTTGAAGTATCCGTTTGCCAGCCCGGCATTCGTTGCCTGGGTAGGGTTGCTCGCTGACCAGAAGCTTTGGTGTTCAAGTCAAATCTGACGGAGGGAGGCGACGGGATGAACGATGGGGCTCAAAGGGGGAGTTGAGCAGGTAAGGGCAAACTGCGAACGGTCTTCGGGCGTCGTGGGCCTTTGTACGATCCATCAGTGTGTAGCCGGGTTACCTGGTTAGCTTCCGTCCCTCGGGACAACTTCGTTCCAGTCGCAACCAACGTCAAACACACCTTGTGGGCGATACAGACACGAATCGGCTCAGGTGGGTAGCTTAGAGCAGCGATCCGAAGGCCCTTGCCAGGGCCTCTGATTAGCGGGAGCGAGGCCATCATGCCCATGCTTTTTTGGCTCGTCAAATGTTTTGTAGTGCTTTTTTTCAAGCACTACATCTTTAGTCTAATGCGACTTGCCAGTCAGTTTTCGGTGCCTCAGTTCAGGGTGTCGACCTTGACCCGTAAAGTCAGGTCATCGCGGCCCTGAGTAGAGTAGCTGCGGGTTGTAGAGGATTTGTCCGCCTGGGTTTCACGATTGATGCCGGCCAGGGGAATCCACTCGCCCAAGCGGCCGCTGACGGTTGTGTCGGTGCTTTGCACGTTCACTACATCGGGACGTTCCTGGCTCATCCGGTCACGGTTGGTACTGATGGCCAGGTGCACGGTTTCGCCAGTGACGCTGGCGGTCACGTAAAACCCCTGTGTGACGTTGCGATACTGGGTCTGGCTTTGCAGACGGCCATAGCTGTCCTGCTGCGTGGAGGTCAGCGGCACGCTCTGGCCAACCTGGATCAGCGCGGGCACGCCTTCGCTGGCCTGGATCTGCTGGATGCCGCCATCGCGGCTGGCGGTACCATAGCTGATGATGCGGGTCTGGCTGTCACCGCTGTTCTGCTGGTTGTTCTCGTTGGTATCGACGGTGATCAGCAAGCGTTTGGCTGGGGTGTCCAATTGGCCGAGCAGTGCGCGCAAGCCCTCGATCTTGGCGGGCTCGGCGTTAACGATAAGCTGGTTGCCGTAGGCGCTGACGGTGCCGTCCTTGCCGATGAAGTTTTGCGCGACCGGCAACAGGTCGGCGCTGGTGCGGTTGTTCAGGTTGACGACTTCAGTGGCGGCCATGGCGCAAGCGCTGACGGTCATCAGGAGGGCGGTGAGCAGGGTGCGTAGGGACATGTCCGTTATCTCTGCGAGTCATTTGCTTGATAGTGCCAGTTTGTCGGCCTGGCAGGGCGCAAGTTGAATCGTAGACGGCAAAATGCCCTGGCAGGCAGGGCATTTGGGGTGTTGCTGAAATAGCTATCGCAGGCAAGCCAGCTCCCACACTTGGAATGCATTCACATGTGGGAGCTGGCTTGCCTGCGATAAAGGCGACGCGGTCTCAAATCAGCCCTCGCGCACCATATCCACATGCGGAATCCCGACTTCAAGAAACTCATCGCTGACAATCTTGAAACCCAGCCGCTCATAGAACGGCGCCGCATACACCTGCGCACTCAGGAACTGCCGGGTCTGGCCACGTTGCTCGGCCACGCCAATCACGGCTTCCATCAGCTTGTCGCCGACTTTCAGCCCGCGCCAGTCCTTGAGCACCGATACACGGCCAATCTCGCCGCTGGGCAGCAGTCGAGCGGTGCCAATCGGGAAATCGCCTTCGAATGCCAGAAAATGCACCGCATCGGCATCGTCGGCGTCCCACTCCAGTTCAGGCGGGACCGATTGTTCGGCGATAAATACCGCTTCACGAATGCGCCGAATCTCGTCGATATCCTTTCGCCAGTCCGCGACACTTACGTGAATTTTATTCATCCGCGAACCCCAGGCTGCCTTGCTTGACCAGTTCGCACAGCAGGTCGCGACCGTCTTCGTCGGCCAGCCACTCGCCCAGGTTTTCGCTGTGCAGTGCATCGGCCGAGCACACCAGCTTCAACAGTTCACGCAGTTTGCCCGGCAGGTAACGGCTCTGGCCGCTGGCGAACAGCAGCACGTCGTCGTCCACTTCGGACCAGGCCAGGCGCGCGCTTGGGTTGCGCACCAGAATCGCGCCGTCTTGCAGGCTGTTGATGAAGTCTTCTTCGCCCAACTCTTCGCCGGCTACCAGTTCCGGGTAGCGTGGTTCGGTCATGAACTGGCCGAACCAGGTCAGCAGCATGCGCTCATCGCTCATGTGTTCGGCGAGCAGGCCCTTGAGGCGGTCCAGTGCGTCGCCCTGAATCTGGTGCGGGTCGCTGACCGGCTGGGCGTCTGCGTCGGTGTAGCGTTCTTCGTCGGTCAGGTACTGGCTGAGGAAGTCGGTGAAGTGGGTCAGCACTTCAGCGGCGCTCGGTGCACGGAAACCTACGGAATAGGTCATGCAGTCGTCTTCAGCAATACCGAAATGGGCCAGGCGCGGCGGCAGGTAGAGCATGTCGCCCGGCTCCAGCACCCATTCGGCGCTTTCTTCGAATTCGGCGAGGATGCGCAGGTCGGCGTGTTGCAGCAACGGGCTTTCGGAATTGCACATCTGGCCGATCTTCCAGTTGCGCTTGCCTTGGGCTTGCAGCAGGAACACGTCGTAGTTATCGAAATGCGGACCGACGCTGCCACCCGGCGCGGCGAAGCTGATCATCACATCATCGATACGCCAGCTCGGCAGGAAGCGGAAGTGCTCCAGCAGCTCGGCCACTTCCGGCACGAACTGGTCGACCGCTTGCACCAGCAGGGTCCACTCACGCTCGGGCAGGGTGCTGAAAGCGTCTTCGGCGAACGGGCCGCGACGCAGTTCCCACGGGCGCTCGCCGTGTTCGATCACCAGGCGCGACTCGACTTCTTCTTCCAGGGCCAGGCCTGCCAGTTCGTCGGCGTCGATCGGGCTTTCGAAGTCAGGGATGGCCTGGCGGATCAGCAGCGGTTTTTTCTGCCAGTAGTCGCGCAGGAATTCCCGTGCCGTGATGCCGCCCAGAAGTTGAAGAGGGATATCAGGATTCATGTGTAACCTATTGAAAAAAAGCACTTTTAAGACAGGAATAAAAACGCCCGGCGCGGCCGGGCGTCTCAAAGGAGCTTGCTTGGATCAGATGCGCTTGGCTTGCTCTACAGCGTTGCCGATGTAGTTGGCCGGGGTGAGCAGCTTCAGCTCGGCCTTGGCCGCGGCTGGCATGTCCAGGCCGTCGATGAAAGTTTGCAGCGCTTCGGGGCTGATGCCCTTGCCGCGCGTCAATTCTTTCAGCTTCTCGTAGGGGTTTTCGATGTTGTAGCGGCGCATCACGGTCTGGATCGGCTCGGCCAATACTTCCCAGCACGCGTCCAGGTCAGCGGCAATCTTCTGCTCGTTGAGCTCCAGCTTGCTGATGCCTTTGAGGCTGGCTTCGTACGCGATCACGCTGTGGGCAAAGCCCACGCCGAGGTTGCGCAGTACAGTGGAGTCGGTCAGGTCGCGCTGCCAGCGGGAGATCGGCAACTTGCTGGCCAGGTGCTGGAACAGGGCGTTGGCGATGCCCAGGTTGCCTTCGGAGTTTTCGAAGTCGATCGGGTTGACCTTGTGCGGCATGGTCGACGAACCGATTTCGCCGGCAATGGTGCGCTGCTTGAAGTAGCCCAGGGAGATGTAGCCCCAGATATCGCGATCGAAGTCGATCAGGATGGTGTTGAAGCGTGCAATCGCGTCGAACAGTTCGGCGATGTAGTCGTGCGGTTCGATCTGCGTGGTGTAGGGGTTGAAGCCCAGGCCCAGCTCGTCTTCGATGAAGGCGCGGGCGTTGGCTTCCCAGTCGATCTCAGGGTAGGCAGACAGGTGGGCGTTGTAGTTGCCTACGGCGCCGTTGATCTTGCCCAGCAATGGCACGGCGGCGACTTGGGCGATCTGGCGCTCCAGGCGGTACACCACGTTGGCCAGTTCTTTGCCCAGAGTTGTCGGCGAGGCCGGCTGGCCGTGGGTGCGCGACAGCATCGGCACGGCAGCGAAACGGATCGCCAGCTCGCGGATGGCTTCGGCGGTCTGGCGCATCAGCGGCAGCATCACGTCATCACGGCCTTCACGCAGCATCAGGGCGTGGGACAGGTTGTTGATGTCCTCGCTGGTGCAGGCAAAGTGGATGAATTCGCTGACCTGGGCCAGTTCCGGCAGTTGGGCCGCTTGCTCTTTGAGCAGGTATTCGATGGCTTTGACGTCGTGGTTGGTGGTGCGCTCGATCTCTTTCACACGCTCGGCGTGCTCCAGGGAGAAGTTTTCCGCCAGGGTGTTCAATACAGCGTTGGCCTCGGCGGAAAACGCCGGCACTTCGCTGATGGCGGAGTGAGCGGCCAGGCGCTGGAGCCAGCGCACTTCAACCAGGACACGGGCACGGATCAGGCCGTACTCGCTGAAAATAGGGCGCAGGGCCTGGGTTTTGCCGGCGTAGCGGCCGTCAACAGGGGAAACCGCAGTGAGCGAAGAGAGCTGCATGGGGTGTTCTCGGACAGTCGGGCAACGAAATGGGGCGCGTATCATACATGAAAAAATCCGCCGGTCCGTCGCCAACTGACCGGCGTATTACGCGTAATGGCTTGAAAACAGCCTGTTGGTGCGACTTATTCGTTGCGCATCAACGGGTAAAGCTCTTTGAGCAATTTGCGCCGGCTGATCACCAACTGCCAGCGATGACCGCCCAACTGGCGCCATAGGCGTGCCGAACGAATACCGGCCAGGAGCAGGGCGCGGATTTTCGACGCGTTGTTGGGTTGCTGCAGGTTGCGCATGTCGCCGTGCACCTGGATACGCTGGCGCAGGGTGCTCAAGGTGTCCTGGTACAGCGCACCACAGGCGGCGATCACGTTTTCGTGGGCCGGGCCGAAGTGTTCTACCTGGGACTGGATCTGCGGCAAGCGCTTGCCGATGGTGTCCAGCAGGTCGTCGCGCTTGGCCAACTGGCGCTCAAGGCCAAGCATCGACAGGGCGTAGCGCAACGGTTCGCGCTGCAAGGTGCTGGGGTCGCGCTCCAGGGCGCCGATCAGGGCGCGATAGCCTTCACGCAGGGCCAGGTCGTCGCCGCCGTAAACCTCAAGGGTGTCCTTGGGGTCGCGGATCAGCAGGCTGCCGAGCATGCAGGTCAGGCCGGCTTCCGTGACCTGGCCGGTCTTGGCGATCTTGTCCACCAATACCGCAGCGAGAAACACACCGCCAAGGGCCGTCAATTGCTCCTGGGTCGGGCTCATGCCGGGTTGCTCCAGGCTTGCGCGACTTCAATCACGCCGCCGCCCAGGCAGATTTCACCGTCATAGAACACCACGGACTGGCCAGGGGTGACCGCGCGTTGCGGGTCATCGAAGGTGGCGCGGTAACCGGTGGCGGTCTTTTCCAGGGTGCAGGGCTGGTCGCTCTGGCGATAACGCACTTTGGCGGTCAGGCGGCGCGGGGTGCTCAAGTCGACAGGGTTGACCCAGTAGATCTCGGAAGCGAGCAGGGCGCCGGAGAACAGCAGCGGGTGCTCATTGCCTTGGCCGACCACCAGCACGTTGTTTTCCAGGTCTTTTACCAGCACGTACCACGGCTCTTCACCTGCGTCCTTCAGGCCGCCAATGCCCAGGCCCTGGCGCTGGCCAATGGTGTGGTACATCAGGCCATGGTGGTGGCCGATCACTTCACCCTCGGTGGTCTTGATCTCGCCCGGTTGCGCGGGCAGGTATTGCTTGAGGAAGTCGCTGAAGCGACGCTCGCCGATAAAGCAGATGCCGGTGGAATCTTTCTTCTTGGCGGTGGCCAGGCCATGTTTCTCGGCGATCTTGCGCACTTCGGGCTTTTCCAGCTCGCCGACCGGGAACAGGGTCTTGGCGATCTGTTCACCGCCCACGGCGTGCAGGAAGTAGCTCTGGTCCTTGTTCGGGTCCAGGCCCTTGAGCAATTCGGTGCGGCCATCGATATCACGACGGCGCACGTAGTGGCCGGTGGCTATCAGGTCGGCGCCGAGCATCATGGCGTAGTCGAGGAACGCCTTGAACTTGATTTCGCGGTTGCACAGGATGTCCGGGTTCGGCGTGCGGCCTGCCTTGTACTCGGCCAGGAAGTGCTCGAACACGTTGTCCCAGTACTCGGCGGCGAAGTTGGCGGTGTGCAGCTTGATACCGATCTTGTCGCACACGGCCTGAGCGTCCGCGAGGTCGTCCATGGCGGTGCAGTATTCCGTTCCATCGTCTTCTTCCCAGTTCTTCATGAACAGGCCTTCCACCTCATAACCCTGCTCCATGAGCAGAACGGCGGAAACGGAAGAGTCCACGCCGCCGGACATGCCGACGATGACGCGCTTCTTTTGTGTGTCAGAAGGGGCTGGATCACGCATAGGGTTTCAACGGGTGTCTTGAAAAAGGACGCGATTCTAGCAGGCCTGGGCCCGCAAGGCTAAAGAGAAGGGCGGATCAATTCGAGACTGTGGCGCTGGCCGGCCAGGTAATCATCGATGCAGCGGATAATCAGCTCGCTGCGCCAGTCGTCGCGCACCGCCATCAGCTCGTCACGGGTCAACCAGCGGGCGCGCAGGATGCCTTCGTCGAGCTGATACTCCGGGTGGTGTCTCAGGGCCTTGGCGATAAAGCAGACCCGTTGATAGGTCACGCCATTGCTGGGTGCGGTGTACAGGTAAATGCCAACGATGCCGGTAGCTTCCACGTCCCAGCCGGTTTCTTCCAGGGTTTCGCGCACGGCGGCTTCGGTCAGAGTTTCGTTCGGGTCCAGATGGCCGGCGGGCTGGTTGAGCACGGCGCGGCCGCCCTTGAGTTCTTCGACCATCAGGAACTTGCCGTTGTCTTCGACGATGGTGGCGACGGTGATGTGGGGGAGCCAGGTCATTGCTAGCCTCGGTATCTGGAAGGTGGCATGTTCAATGTGGGAGCTGGCTTGCCTTAATGCCAGTCAATTAAGGCTTTTTTGTAGGGGCGAGCTTGCTCGCGAAAAACGTCAACGATAACGCGTGCTTGCTGAATGAACGCGGCGCCTTTGAGTTTTTCGCGAGCAAGCTCGCTCCTACAGACTGCAATCGCAGGCAAGCCAGCTCCCACATTTGATGGGGTTTGTTCAATGAAGTCCCGATAAACAGAAACCCCGGCACTTGGCCGGGGCTTCTTTGCATCCTTACAACCTTACTTCAACTTGGCAATCGCCGCATTGAGGGTGTTGCTTGGGCGCATGGCTTTGCTGGTCAGCTCCGGGTTCGGCGCGTAGTAGCCGTCGATGTCCACTGGCTTGCCCTGTACGGCGTTGAGTTCGGCAACGATGGTTGCTTCGTTCTCGGCCAGGGTTTTGGCCAGTTCGCCAAATTGCGCTTGCAGTGCAGTGTCTTCGGTCTGGGCGGCCAGGGCTTGTGCCCAGTACAGTGCCAGATAGAAGTGGCTGCCGCGGTTGTCGATGTTGCCGACTTTGCGCGATGGCGACTTGTTGTTGTCCAGGAACTGGCCTGTGGCCTGGTCCAGGGTCTTGGACAGCACCAGGGCTTTGGGGTTGTTGTATGTCACACCCAAATGCTCAAGGGATGCGGCCAGGGCCAGGAACTCGCCCAAAGAATCCCAACGCAGGAAGTTTTCTTCCAGCAGTTGCTGCACGTGCTTTGGCGCCGAGCCGCCAGCGCCGGTTTCGAACAGGCCGCCACCGTTCATCAGCGGCACGATCGACAGCATCTTGGCGCTGGTGCCCAGTTCCATGATCGGGAACAGGTCGGTCAGGTAGTCGCGCAGTACGTTGCCGGTCACCGAGATGGTGTCCAGGCCCTTGCGGGTGCGCTCCAGGGTGAACTTCATCGCATCGACCGGGGCCATGATGCGGATGTCCAGGCCTTCGGTGTTGTGGTCTTTCAGGTAAGCCTGAACTTTCTCGACCACTACACCATCGTGGGCGCGCTTGGGGTCCAGCCAGAAGATGGCCGGGGTGTTGCTGGCGCGAGCACGGTTGACGGCGAGCTTGACCCAGTCCTGGATCGGCGCGTCTTTGGTCTGGCACATGCGGAAGATGTCGCCAGCTTCGACGTTCTGTTCCATCAGCAGGTTGCCCTGGCTGTCGGTGACGCGGACAACGCCGTCAGCCTTGATCTGGAAGGTCTTGTCGTGGGAGCCGTACTCTTCGGCTTTCTTGGCCATCAGGCCAACGTTTGGCACGCTGCCCATGGTGGTTGGGTCGAAGGCGCCATTGGCCTTGCAGTCTTCGATGACCGCCTGGTAGATGGTGGCGTAGCAGCGATCCGGGATCACAGCCTTGGTGTCGTGCAGTTGGCCGTCGGTGCCCCACATTTTGCCGGAGTCACGGATCATCGCTGGCATCGAGGCGTCGACGATCACGTCGCTCGGCACGTGCAGGTTGGTGATGCCTTTGTCGGAGTTGACCATCGCCAGGGCAGGGCGAGCGGCGTAGACCGCCTGGATGTCGGCTTCGATCTGCGCTTGCTGGTCGGCCGGCAGGGCCTTGATGCGGGCGTACAGGTCGCCGATGCCGTTGTTCAGGTTGAAGCCGATCTGTTCCAGCACGGTGGCGTGCTTGGCCAGGGCGTCTTTATAGAACTCGGCAACGATCTGGCCGAACATGATCGGGTCGGAGACCTTCATCATGGTGGCTTTCAAGTGAACCGACAGCAGCACGCCTTGCTTCTTGGCGTCTTCGATTTCAGCGGCGATGAAGCTGCGCAGGGCTTTCTTGCTCAGCACGGCGGTGTCGATGATTTCGCCGGCTTGTACGTTGGTCTTTTCCTTCAGGACGGTGGTGGTGCCGTCCTTTGCAACCAGCGCAATTTTGACAGCGTCAGCGGCTTCGATCTGCACGGCTTTTTCGCTGCCGTAGAAGTCGCCGTTGTTCATGTGGGCAATGTGCGACTTGGAGTCGGCAGCCCAGGCGCCCATCTTGTGCGGGTGCTTGCGTGCGTAGTTCTTGACCGACAGCGGTGCGCGGCGGTCAGAGTTGCCTTCGCGCAGGACCGGGTTCACGGCGCTGCCCTTGACCTTGTCGTAACGTGCACGGGTTTCTTTTTCCGCGTCGGTGGTTACGGTTTCAGGGTAGTCCGGCAGGGCATAGCCCTGGGCCTGCAGTTCCTTGATCGCGGCTTGCAGCTGCGGGGTCGAGGCGCTGATGTTGGGAAGCTTGATGATGTTGGCTTCAGGCGTAACGGCCAGGTCGCCCAGTTCGGCGAGGTGGTCCGGGATGGCCTTGGTGCCCAGTTGCTCGGGGAAGCTTGCGAGGATGCGCCCGGCGAGGGAAATGTCGCGGGTTTCCACGGCAATATCAGCGGAAGCGGTGAAGGCCTCTACGATAGGCAGCAGTGAATAGGTGGCGAGGGCTGGGGCTTCGTCGGTGAAGGTGTAGATGATCTTCGAGCGGGTGGGCATATTCGGATTAACTCTCTTCTTTGCTGAAAGCGTGCGCAGAAACTCGAGATGCGCCGGGTAGAGCGCGTTCGTTCAAAGTCATCCATGAGCGAAATGTCGAGGTTTCTTCGCGGTGATGTTGGTTTGCATCAGTCGAGCGTCAAGCGGGTGGGCTATGGTAATAGTCCGGCTTTCTGGCGAAAGGCTACGTTCTAGAGCGGTCCGCCGTCGTGACTCTTTGGTCAGCGGCGGCATTATACATAGGTCGCTATGCTTACGCTGAGCCTTCATGAAAAAGGAGGCTCGTCCATTGGTCTAAAGGTCGCAGGCGCACAGGGTGGTGGGATGTGCTCAAGATTGGCGCTTTTCCCTTTGCTTTCAGGCTTGTAGGCCACCAAATATGCTGTTTTCGATGCAAATGAGCATGGCGTGAGGTTTCAGTCGCCATTTATCTGGAGTAGGCTCGAACGCAGCCAGATGTTCAATCCATAGATGGAGTTCAGCATGGGATACAAGAAGATTCAGGTTCCGGCAGTCGGCGACAAAATCACCGTCAATGCAGACCATTCTCTCAATGTTCCTGACCAACCGATCATCCCCTACATCGAAGGTGACGGTATTGGCGTCGACATCAGCCCGGTGATGATCAAGGTGGTCGACGCCGCTGTTGAAAAGGCTTACGGCGGCAAGCGCAAAATCTCCTGGATGGAGGTGTACGCTGGCGAAAAGGCCACTCAAGTTTACGACCAGGATACCTGGCTGCCCCAGGAAACCCTGGATGCGGTCAAGGATTACGTGGTGTCCATCAAGGGCCCCCTCACCACGCCGGTCGGTGGCGGCATCCGCTCGCTGAACGTGGCGCTGCGCCAGCAACTCGACCTGTACGTGTGTCTGCGCCCGGTGCGCTGGTTCGAAGGCGTGCCCAGCCCGGTGAAAAAGCCTGGCGACGTGGACATGACCATCTTCCGTGAGAACTCCGAGGATATTTACGCGGGCATCGAGTGGAAGGCCGGTTCGCCGGAAGCGATCAAGGTGATCAAGTTTCTCAAGGAAGAAATGGGCGTTACCAAGATCCGTTTCGACCAGGATTGCGGGATTGGCGTCAAGCCGGTCTCCAAAGAGGGCACCAAGCGCCTAGCGCGCAAGGCCTTGCAGTATGTGGTGGATAACGACCGCGATTCGCTGACCATCGTGCACAAAGGCAACATCATGAAGTTCACCGAAGGGGCCTTCAAGGAGTGGGCCTACGAGGTGGCGGCTGAAGAGTTCGGCGCGACCCTGCTCGACGGCGGGCCGTGGATGCAGTTCAAGAACCCCAGGACCGGCAAGAATGTGGTGGTCAAGGATGCCATTGCCGACGCCATGCTCCAGCAGATCCTGCTGCGCCCGGCTGAATATGACGTGATCGCCACGCTCAACCTCAATGGTGATTACCTGTCCGACGCCCTAGCGGCGGAGGTGGGCGGTATTGGTATTGCGCCGGGGGCCAACCTGTCGGACACCGTGGCAATGTTCGAAGCTACCCACGGTACTGCGCCTAAATACGCGGGCAAGGATCAGGTCAACCCTGGGTCATTGATCCTGTCGGCGGAAATGATGCTGCGGCATATGGGCTGGGTCGAGGCGGCGGATCTGATCATCAAGGGCACCAACGGCGCGATTTCGGCCAAGACCGTGACCTATGATTTCGAGCGTCTGATGGATGGCGCTACGCTGGTGTCGTCGTCGGGCTTTGGTGATGCGTTGATCAAGCATATGTAAACAGGCAGAGAAAACCGGCCGCCCTGATGAATCGGGGTGGCCGGTTTGCTTTGAGTGCTTAATTTCAGTGGCTGGTCAGGCCTGTTGCTTCTCTGATTTTTCTACCTTTGTTTCTTTCACGCCTGTAGTGGCAGGCGCATCTACAATATTTACGGCATGCGTGCCTTTTGGCCCTTGAATGATTTCAAAGTTGACACGCTGTCCCGCTTTCAGTGTTTTGTAGCCATCCATCTTGATCGCTGAGAAATGCGCAAAAAGGTCTTCATCCTTGCCGTCTTCATTGACGAAGCCGTAACCCTTGGCATTGTTGAACCACTTGACCTTACCACTTAGCATCGCCATATCCCTCTGCACCAGACTCCATCACTGGAGTATCATCCTGTCTATCCGTCCTAACCCGAATAAATAAGGTTGACTGCGCGGACCTTTTTTGCCCACTGTGGGCTCTATTCGTTGTAACACCGTTTCGCCGATAGTCAAGGTGACCAAAGGGTCAGAGTTGAAATTCTGACAGGTCGCCCCCACCACTGTAATTGAACCACTGACGAACCTTTCTTTCCCATGCATGCAAACAGCCAGATTCGACTAACATTCAATCAGGATCGCCCGGATCAGGAACATGACGACGACGGTTCTGCAGGCATTGCTGTTCAGGAGGCGAAGCCTGCTTTACAGGCGCCGCCGATGTACAAGGTGGTTTTGTTTAATGATGACTACACACCGATGGATTTCGTCGTCGAAGTGCTCGAGGTGTTTTTCAACCTGAACCGCGAGTTGGCGACCAAGGTAATGCTGGCCGTTCACACAGAAGGACGGGCAGTATGTGGAGTGTTTACCCGCGACATCGCCGAGACAAAGGCCATGCAGGTCAACCAGTACGCCAGGGAAAGCCAGCATCCGCTACTCTGTGAAATCGAGAAGGACGGTTAACGCCGACCACTTGGGTATGAGGTGAAGCTATGTTAAACCGCGAGCTCGAAGTCACCCTCAATCTTGCCTTCAAGGAGGCTCGTTCGAAGCGTCATGAATTCATGACCGTCGAACACCTTTTGCTGGCACTTTTGGATAACGAAGCTGCCGCCACCGTTCTACGTGCGTGCGGCGCCAACCTTGACAAGCTCAAGCATGACCTGCAGGAGTTTATCGACTCCACTACGCCACTGATCCCCGTGCATGACGAGGACCGCGAAACCCAGCCAACCCTGGGCTTCCAGCGGGTATTGCAGCGTGCTGTGTTCCACGTACAGAGCTCCGGTAAGCGTGAGGTCACAGGCGCGAACGTGCTGGTGGCGATTTTCAGCGAACAGGAAAGCCAGGCCGTGTTCCTGCTCAAGCAGCAGAGCGTTGCCCGTATTGATGTGGTCAACTACATCGCCCACGGTATCTCCAAGGTGCCTGGGCACGGCGATCATTACGAGGGTGAGCAGGACATGCAGGACGAGGAGGGCGGAGAGTCTTCTTCTTCCAGCAACCCGCTGGATGCCTATGCCAGTAACCTCAATGAAATGGCGCGCCAGGGGCGGATCGATCCGCTGGTGGGGCGTGAGCATGAGGTTGAGCGTGTAGCGCAGATCCTTGCGCGTCGTCGCAAGAACAACCCGTTGCTGGTGGGCGAGGCTGGCGTGGGTAAGACCGCGATTGCCGAAGGCCTGGCCAAGCGCATTGTCGACAACCAGGTGCCAGACCTGCT
The DNA here is from genome assembly GCF_002591235.1 of Pseudomonas sp. FDAARGOS_380. Taxonomy (NCBI): domain Bacteria; kingdom Pseudomonadati; phylum Pseudomonadota; class Gammaproteobacteria; order Pseudomonadales; family Pseudomonadaceae; genus Pseudomonas; species Pseudomonas sp. FDAARGOS_380. The sequence goes on from NZ_CP023969.1 coordinate 4,527,317, forward strand.
GGCCAGTAGTGTCGTCTACTCCCTTGACCTGGGCGCGTTGCTCGCCGGGACCAAGTACCGTGGCGATTTCGAGAAGCGCTTCAAGGCGTTGCTCGGCGAGCTGAAAAAACGCCCGCAGGCCATCCTGTTCATCGACGAGATCCATACCATCATTGGCGCCGGTGCGGCTTCCGGTGGGGTGATGGACGCTTCCAACCTGCTCAAGCCGCTGCTGTCCTCGGGTGATATCCGCTGCATTGGTTCGACCACGTTCCAGGAATTTCGCGGCATCTTCGAAAAAGACCGTGCCCTGGCGCGTCGCTTCCAGAAAGTCGACGTGTCCGAGCCGTCGGTTGAAGACACCATCGGCATCCTGCGCGGGCTCAAGGGGCGTTTTGAAGCGCACCATGGCATCGAGTACACCGATGAGGCCTTGCGTGCGGCGGCTGAGCTGGCGTCGCGCTACATCAACGACCGGCACATGCCAGACAAAGCCATCGATGTGATCGACGAGGCGGGTGCCTACCAGCGCCTGCAGCCGGTCGAGAAGCGCGTGAAGCGCATCGACGTGCCTCAGGTCGAGGATATCGTGGCCAAGATCGCGCGGATTCCGCCAAAACACGTCACCAGTTCCGACAAAGAGCTGCTGCGTAACCTGGAGCGCGACCTCAAGCTCACCGTGTTTGGCCAGGATGCGGCCATCGACTCGTTGTCCACGGCGATCAAGTTGTCCCGTGCGGGCCTCAAGTCGCCGGACAAGCCAGTCGGTTCGTTCCTGTTCGCAGGCCCGACCGGCGTCGGCAAGACCGAGGCGGCTCGCCAGTTGGCCAAGGCCATGGGTATCGAGCTGGTCCGTTTCGACATGTCCGAATACATGGAGCGCCACACTGTATCGCGCTTGATCGGTGCGCCTCCGGGCTATGTCGGTTTCGACCAGGGCGGCCTGTTGACCGAGGCGATCACCAAGCAGCCACACTGCGTATTGTTGCTCGATGAAATCGAAAAGGCTCACCCGGAAGTCTTCAACCTGCTGTTGCAGGTCATGGACCACGGCACCCTGACCGACAACAACGGGCGCAAGGCGGATTTCCGCAACGTCATCGTGATCATGACCACCAACGCTGGTGCTGAAACCGCGGCGCGGGCTTCGATCGGCTTTACGCATCAGGATCACTCGTCTGATGCCATGGAAGTGATCAAGAAGAGTTTCACGCCGGAGTTCCGCAACCGCCTGGACACCATTATCCAGTTTGGTCGCCTCAGTCATGAGGTCATCAAAAGCGTGGTGGACAAGTTCCTCACCGAGCTTCAAGCGCAGTTGGAAGACAAGCGCGTGCAGCTGGATGTGACGGAGGCGGCCCGCAGTTGGATCGCAGAAGGCGGCTACGATGCGGCAATGGGCGCACGCCCAATGGCGCGTCTGATCCAGGACAAGATCAAACGGCCATTGGCCGAAGAGATCCTGTTCGGCGAACTCTCCGACCATGGCGGCGTGGTGCATATCGACCTGAAGGACGGCGAGCTGACCTTCGAGTTCGAGACCACGGCGGAAATGGCCTGATCGTTAGCTGCAACATTGCAAAAGGCGCCGAAAGGCGCCTTTTTGCTGCCTGAAATACGATTTATGAGCTGGCTTGCCTGCGATGGCGGTCCTTCAGTAGCACATGGTTAGCTGGCCCCCCGCTATCGCAGTATCGGTATCTACACAACTTTGTAGGTTGTGGCCGTCAACGGTAACCACGATGCGAAGCGAGCCGCTCTTGCTCTTGATCTGCTTTTGATCTTAAGCGCCCCGTCAAACCACGCTGGCCGGAATTCGACAGGGATTTGGGGGGTAAACCGGCAGGGATGCCGGTTTAGCCGCCCCGCGCCATGGATGGCGCGTGGCGGCGGCCCCCCAAATCACTGGCGGATTACGGGCACACCGAGCCTAAGCGAGGTGCCGAGTGGTGGGGCAAGAGCCCTTTGGTTACTTTGGGGCTCTTTTCCAAAGTGACCCGCCGTCAGGGCGGAACCCTAAGCGGCCGTTACCGCAGCAATGGATATGTACACAATCCAACGGTGTTGACCGCCAGGCCGCCTTCGCGAGCAAGCCCGCTCCCACAGTTGGATTGTGGGGTGTCAGGTAGAGAGATGTCGGCTGTCAGGCCGCCATCGCAGGCAAGCCAGCTCCACAGGGACAGTGGTGACTGTTAAATCGCGCGCACACAAAAACGCCCGGCATAACCGGGCGTTTTGTATTGACTTGCTTAGCGAGCGCGGTAAGTGATGCGCCCTTTGCTCAAGTCATAGGGCGTCAGCTCGACGCGCACTTTGTCACCGGTAAGAATACGAATGTAGTTCTTGCGCATCTTGCCGGAGATATGCGCGGTTACGACGTGCCCATTTTCCAACTCCACACGAAACATGGTGTTGGGCAGGGTGTCGACGACAGTGCCTTCCATTTCGAAGCTGTCTTCTTTCGACATGCAGTAAAGCCCTCGGTATCCAGTGAATGGCCCGGTGCAACTGCGCCAGGCAAAAGCGGCGTGCATTGTGCCCGAAAAAGGGTGTTCACGCCAAGGGGTTCTAGTTAAGCGTGACCCATCTTTGATTAATCAGCAGCTCAATGGGCCGATATTGGGTCTTGTAGTTCATCTTTTTGCAGTTCTTGATCCAGTATCCGAGGTACACCGCTTCCAGTTCCAGGCGCAGCGCTTCGCCTATTTGCCAGAGGATGGCGAAGCGCCCGAGGCTGCGGCGCTCTTCGGTCGGTTCATAGAAGGTGTACACCGCCGAGAGGCCATTGGGTAGCAGGTCGGTGACCGCCACGGCCAGCAGGCGGCCGTCGAGGCGGAACTCGTAGAAGCGCGAAAAGGGCAGGTCACGCACCAGGAACGTGGAAAACTGGTCGCGGCTGGGCGGAAACATATCGCCGTCGGCATGACGCTGCTCGATATAGCGTTGGTAGAGATCGAAATACTCTTCGCTATATTGGGGGTTAGTGGCGTGTACGGTCAGGTCGGCGTTGCGCTTGAGAATGCGTTTCTGGTTACGGTCGGGCGAAAACTGCGCCACCGGGATACGCGCAGGCACGCAGGCATTACAGTTCTGGCAATGGGGGCGGTACAGGTGGTCGCCGCTGCGCCGAAAGCCCATCTCGGACAGGTCGGCATACACATGCACGTCCATGGGCTGGCTGGGATCGAGGAACAGCGTGGTGGCCTGCTCGTCGGGCAGATAGCTGCATGAGTGGGCTTGAGTGGCATAGAACTTCAAGCGCGCCAGCTCGGTCATGATCAACCCTCGGGATAAGCTTTGAAATAAGTGTAAGCCACGTGCGCGAAAGTCGCCTAGGAAACCCACGGCCCAGCGTTGGGTTGGTCCAGATGTTTGTGCAGGAAGTCAGCGAAGACGCTGCGCGGTATGCCACGGGCACCCAGGCTGTGCAGGTGATCGTTGGGCATCTGGCAGTCGATCAGCACAAACCCCCAGGCTTGCAGTTGCCGGGTCAACGTGGCGAAACCGAATTTGGAGGCGTTGTCGGCGCGGCTGAACATGGACTCGCCAAAAAACAACTGGCCCATCGCCAGGCCGTACAGGCCGCCCACCAGTTCGCCCTGGTCCCAGACCTCGACGGAATGCGCGTAGCCGCGTTGGTGCAGCTCCAGGTAGGCCTGCTGGATGCCTTCGGTGATCCAGGTGCCATCGGCGTAGGCGCGGGGCGCGGCGCAGGCTTGGATGACGGCGGCGAAGTCCTGGTCGAAGGTCACGGTATAGCGCTGCTGGCGCAATAATTTGCCCAGGCTGCGGGAAACATGCAGCTCGTCGGGGAATATCACTGTGCGCGGGTCGGGTGACCACCAGAGGATAGGCTGGCCTTCGGAGAACCAGGGGAAGCAGCCATGGCGGTAGGCCTGGATCAGTCGTTCAGCCGACAGGTCGCCACCGGCGGCGAGCAGGCCGTTGGGTTCGCGCATGGCCTTGGCCAAGGGTGGGAATGTCAGGGTGTCGCGTTGTAACCAGGTCAGCATGGCATCCAGGCTTACGGTAGGGGAGGGGAGTGGCAGGTCATTCACCTGCGCCGCAAGCGTTGATTATTGACGACCCAGCGCCACGGGGCCAGCCCGAATAGGCTATTGACGTGGATTAGCATGAGCGGGTGTTTCTGCAACTCTGCACACCGGGTGTGGTCGTAATCGGGTCTGGCGCATGCCAGCCCTTTGCCAAGCTTGCCTGGATTGCTAAATACAGCTCATAAGCCTTTGTCAGCAAAGGCAATGCATGCTCAAATTGTGCGTGCAGTCAGGTGAGCGGCAAGTGTGTGGCATCGCGCACGCAAACCCGTACAATGCGGCCATTGTGGCGTTATCGCCATTTCACCTATCCGTCACCGGGTGTTAAAAGTAGATTCAGCAACATTCGTTCATTTTTCAGCTGCTCCGGATAGAGCAGTCGTGTGTAGTCATTCAACAGATGGACGCGCTAAAGGCGCAGGAATAGACCCGTTTTGAAGAAATCCGCCGCAGCACCTAAAGCAGCAGTCGTACCGGCCTGGCGCCAGCACCTGCATTACCGACTCAAGGAAGGCGCACTGATTGCCATCGGTGCGCTGTGCCTGTTCCTGATGATGGCCTTGCTCACCTATGGCAAGGACGATCCGGGCTGGAGCCATAACAGCAAGATTGATGATGTGCAGAATTTCGGCGGCCCGGTAGGTTCCTACAGCGCCGATATCCTCTTCATGATCCTGGGTTACTTCGCCTACATTTTCCCGCTGTTGCTGGCGATCAAGACCTGGCAGATCTTCCGCCAGCGTCACGAGCCGTGGCAGTGGAGCGGCTGGCTGTTTTCCTGGCGCCTGATCGGTCTGGTGTTCCTGGTGCTGTCGGGCGCTGCGCTGGCACATATCCACTTCCATGCGCCGACCGGCCTGCCGGCGGGCGCGGGCGGGGCCCTGGGCGAAAGCCTTGGCGACCTGGCGCGCAGGACCCTGAATATCCAGGGCAGCACCCTGATGTTCATCGCGCTGTTCCTGTTCGGACTCACGGTATTCACCGACCTGTCGTGGTTCAAGGTGATGGACGTGACCGGCAAGATCACCCTCGATCTGTTCGAATTGTTCCAGGGCGCCGCCAACCGCTGGTGGGCCGCCCGTGTCGAGCGCAAGCAAATGGTGGCGCAGCTGCGTGAAGTGGACACCCGCGTCAACGAGGTGGTGGCCCCAAGCACGCCGGATCGACGCGAGCAAGCCAAGGTCAAGGAGCGCTTGATCGAGCGCGAGCAGGCCCTGAGCAAGCACATGTCGGACCGTGAAAAGCAGGTGCCGCCGGTGATCGCCCCGGCACCGCCCAAGGCGCCGGAGCCCAGCCATCGCGTGCAAAAAGAGAAACAGGCACCGCTGTTTATCGACAGCGCCGTCGAAGGCACCTTGCCGCCGATCTCGATTCTGGACCCGGCCGAAAAGAAACAACTCAACTATTCCCCGGAATCCCTGGCGGCCGTCGGCCACCTGCTGGAAATCAAGCTCAAGGAGTTCGGCGTCGAAGTGTCGGTGGACTCTATCCATCCGGGCCCGGTGATTACCCGTTACGAAATCCAACCGGCCGCCGGGGTAAAAGTCAGCCGCATTTCCAACCTGGCCAAAGACTTGGCGCGTTCCCTGGCCGTGACCAGCGTGCGCGTGGTGGAAGTGATCCCGGGCAAGACCACCGTGGGTATCGAGATCCCCAACGAAGACCGGCAGATCGTGCGTTTCTCCGAAGTGCTGTCGACCCCGGAATACGACAACTTCAAATCGCCGGTCACCCTGGCGCTCGGCCATGACATCGGCGGCAAGCCGGTGATCACCGACTTGGCGAAAATGCCTCACTTGCTGGTGGCCGGTACCACCGGCTCCGGTAAGTCGGTGGGTGTGAACGCCATGATCCTGTCGATCCTGTTCAAGTCCGGGCCGGATGACGCCAAGCTGATCATGATCGACCCGAAGATGTTGGAACTGTCGATCTACGAAGGCATCCCGCACCTGCTGTGCCCGGTGGTCACCGACATGAAGGACGCCGCCAACGCCCTGCGCTGGAGCGTTGCCGAGATGGAGCGCCGCTACAAGCTGATGGCGAAGATGGGCGTGCGTAACCTGTCGGGCTTCAATGCCAAGGTCAAGGAAGCCCAGGACGCCGGCACACCGCTGACCGACCCGCTGTACAAGCGCGAAAGCATTCACGATGAAGCACCGCTGCTGACCAAGCTGCCGACCATCGTGGTGGTGGTCGATGAGTTTGCCGACATGATGATGATCGTCGGCAAGAAGGTTGAAGAGCTGATCGCCCGTATCGCCCAGAAGGCGCGGGCGGCGGGTATCCACTTGATCCTTGCGACCCAGCGGCCGTCGGTGGACGTGATCACCGGTCTGATCAAGGCCAACATCCCGACGCGCATGGCGTTCCAGGTCTCCAGCAAGATCGATTCGCGCACCATCATCGACCAGGGTGGCGCCGAGCAACTGCTGGGCCACGGTGACATGCTCTACATGCCGCCGGGCACCAGCCTGCCGATTCGCGTTCACGGTGCCTTTGTTTCCGATGACGAAGTGCACCGCGTGGTCGAAGCCTGGAAACTGCGCGGCGCGCCGGAATACAACGACGACATTCTCGCTGGCGTGGAAGAGGCCGGCAGCGGCTTCGACGGTGGCAGCAGCGGTGGCGACGATGATGCTGAAACCGACGCGCTCTACGACGAAGCCGTGGCCTTCGTACTGGAAAGCCGCCGGGCCTCGATTTCGGCGGTGCAGCGCAAGCTGAAAATCGGCTACAACCGTGCCGCCCGCATGATCGAAGCCATGGAAATGGCCGGCGTCGTGACCGCAATGAACACCAATGGCTCGCGTGAAGTCATCGCCCCCGGGCAGATGCGCGACTGATCCCGCGCCGCGTGGCAACACGCGGCGTGCCCTGACTACTCAATGAGGACTCCCATGCGCTTTATCCGCATGCTGTTGTTGCCGGCCCTGGCCCTGACCGCTGTTTCGGCTCACGCTGACCCGGCTTCTGTCGCCAGCCTGAAGAACCTGTTGGACAAATCCCAGACCCTCACCGCGCGCTTCTCCCAGCTGACCCTGGATGCTGGCGGCACCCAGTTGCAGGAAACCGCCGGTGAAATGGCCGTGCAGCGCCCAGGGCTGTTCTACTGGCATACCGAAGGCAAGGCGGAGCAGACCATCGTTTCCGACGGTCAGAAAGTCACGCTGTGGGACCCGGACCTGGAGCAGGCCACCATCAAGAAGCTCGATCCGCGCCTGAATCAGACCCCAGCGTTGCTGCTGTCGGGCGATGTGTCGAAAATCAATGACAGCTTCGACATCACCTCCAAGCAGACCAGCAACGTCATCGAGTTCACCCTCAAGCCAAAATCCAAGGACACGTTGTTTGACACGCTGTCCCTGTCGTTCGGCAACGGCGTGATCAACAACATGCGCCTGGTCGACAGCGTCGGCCAGCGCACCGATATCCTGTTCTCCGGGGTCAAGGCCAACCAGCCGGTGCCCGCGTCCAAGTTCAAGTTCGACATCCCCAAGGGTGCCGACGTGATCCAGGAATAAACTGCCCAGAGGTTTCAAACGCTGCCCATGGATCTGTTTCGAAGTGACCCGATTGCCCAGCCATTGGCCGCGCGCTTGCGTTCGACCAACCTGGATGAGTACGTCGGTCAGGAACACCTGCTCGCTCGCGGCAAGCCCTTGCGCGAAGCCCTGGAGCAGGGTGCGCTGCATTCGATGATTTTCTGGGGCCCGCCGGGCGTGGGCAAAACCACCCTGGCGCGGTTGCTGGCGAAAGTCTCGGACGCGCACTTTGAAACGGTCTCGGCGGTGCTTGCCGGGGTCAAGGAGATTCGCCAGGCGGTGGAAGTCGCCAAGCAGCAGGCCGGGCAGTACGGCAAGCGCACTATCCTGTTCGTCGACGAAGTGCATCGCTTCAATAAGTCGCAGCAGGATGCGTTCCTGCCTTATGTCGAGGACGGCACGCTGATCTTTATCGGCGCCACCACCGAAAACCCTTCCTTTGAATTGAACAACGCGTTGCTTTCACGGGCGCGGGTCTATGTGCTCAAGAGCCTGGATGAAGCGGCGATGCACAAGCTGCTGCACCGTGCCTTGAGCGAAGACAAGGGCCTGGGCAAGCGCCAGTTGAGCCTCAGCGATGAAGGCTTCAAGATTTTACTGACCGCCGCCGATGGCGACGGGCGCCGCTTTCTCAACTTGCTGGAGAACGCCTCCGACCTGGCCGAAGACGGCGGCGAGATTGGCGTCGACCTGCTGCAAAGCCTGCTCGGTGACACGCGCCGGCGTTTCGACAAGGGCGGCGAAGCCTTCTACGACCAGATTTCGGCGCTGCACAAATCCGTACGCGGTTCCAACCCTGACGGCGCGCTGTATTGGTTTGCGCGCATGATCGACGGCGGTTGCGACCCGCTGTACCTGGCACGCCGCGTGGTGCGCATGGCCAGCGAAGACATCGGCAATGCCGACCCACGTGCCCTGAGCCTGTGCCTGGCCGCCTGGGAAGTGCAGGAGCGCCTCGGCAGCCCGGAAGGCGAGTTGGCGGTGGCCCAGGCCATCACTTACCTGGCCTGCGCGCCGAAAAGCAACGCGGTGTACATGGGCTTCAAGTCAGCTCTGCGTGCGGCCGCCGAGCATGGTTCCCTCGAAGTGCCGCTGCACCTGCGCAACGCGCCGACCAAGCTGATGAAACAGCTGGGGTATGGCGACGAATACCGTTATGCCCACGATGAGCCGGACGCCTACGCGGCCGGCGAAGACTACTTCCCGGATGAGCTGGAGCCGCAGCCGTTCTACCAGCCAGTGCCCCGTGGCCTGGAGCTGAAGATCGGTGAGAAGCTCAATCATCTGGCCACTCTCGACCGTCTGAGCCCTCGGCAGCGGAGAAAATCATGATTCCTTTAGTGGTCGCGGTTTCGGCGGGAGGTATCGCCGGTACACTGCTGCGCTTTGCTACCGGCAATTGGATCAACGCCAATTGGCCGAAACACTTCTATACGGCGACGCTCGCCGTTAATATCGTGGGCTGCCTGTTGATCGGCGTGTTATACGGCCTGTTTTTGTTACGCCCGGAAGTGCCTGTCGAGGTACGTGCCGGCCTGATGGTTGGCTTTCTTGGCGGCCTGACGACTTTTTCATCCTTTTCACTGGATACCGTGCGCCTGCTGGAAAGCGGGCAAGTGCCGCTGGCGATTGGCTATGCGGCCATCAGCGTATTCGGCGGGCTGCTCGCCACCTGGGCTGGCCTGTCCTTGACCAAACTTTGATAACGAGAGACCGACATGCTCGATTCCAAACTGTTACGTAGCAACCTTCAGGACGTAGCGGACCGCCTGGCATCCCGTGGCTTTGCCTTGGATGTTGCGCGCATCGAAGCGCTGGAAGAACAGCGCAAGACCGTCCAGACCCGCACCGAAGCACTGCAGGCTGAACGTAATGCGCGCTCCAAGTCCATCGGCCAGGCCAAGCAGCGCGGCGAAGACATCGCGCCGTTGATGGCGGATGTCGAGCGCATGGGCACTGAGCTGTCCGACGGCAAAATCGAGCTGGAAGGCATTCAGACCCAATTGGATTCGATCCTGCTGGGCATTCCGAACCTGCCCCACGAATCCGTGCCGGTCGGCGAAGACGAAGACGGCAACGTCGAAGTGCGCCGCTGGGGCACGCCCAAAGCTTTCGATTTCGAGATCAAGGACCACGTCGCCCTGGGCGAATTGACCGGTGGCCTGGATTTTGAAACCGCAGCAAAAATGTCCGGCGCACGCTTTGCCTTGCTGCGCGGCCCGATTGCGCGCATGCACCGTGCCCTGGCGCAGTTCATGATCAACCTGCACACCGGCGAACACGGTTACGAAGAAGCCTACACCCCGTACCTGGTTCAGGCGCCGGCGTTGATGGGCACCAGCCAACTGCCCAAATTCGAAGAAGACCTGTTCAAGATCAGCCGCGACGGCGAAGCCGACCTGTATCTGATCCCGACGGCCGAAGTGTCGCTGACCAATATCGTCGCCGGCGAAATCCTCGACGCCAAGCAACTGCCGTTGAAGCTGGTGGCCCACAGCCCGTGCTTCCGTAGCGAAGCCGGCGCGTCGGGGCGCGATACCCGTGGCATGATCCGCCAGCACCAGTTCGACAAGGTTGAGATGGTGCAGGTGGTAGAGCCGTCGACCTCCATGGACGCCCTGGAAGGCCTGACTGCCAACGCCGAGCGCGTGTTGCAGCTGCTGGAACTGCCTTACCGCGTACTGGCCCTGTGCACCGGCGACATGGGCTTCAGCGCCGTGAAGACCTACGACCTGGAAGTGTGGGTGCCGAGCCAGGACAAATACCGCGAGATTTCGTCGTGCTCCAACTGCGGTGACTTCCAGGCCCGTCGCATGCAGGCGCGTTTCCGCAACCCGGAAACCGGCAAGCCGGAGCTGGTGCATACCCTCAACGGTTCGGGCCTGGCCGTAGGCCGTACCCTGGTGGCCGTGCTGGAAAACTACCAGCAGGCCGACGGTTCGATCCGTGTACCTGAGGTGCTCAAGCCGTACATGGCGGGCGTTGAGGTCATCCGCTAAATGGAATTTCTGCCGCTGTTTCATAACCTGCGCGGCAGTCGTGTGTTGGTCGTCGGTGGCGGGGAGATTGCCTTGCGCAAATCCCGGCTGCTGGCCGACGCCGGCGCGGTGTTGCGGGTGGTTGCTCCCCAGATCGAAAGCCAGCTGCGTGAGCTGGTGCTGGGCAGTGGCGGGGAACTGATGTTGCGCGGTTATCAGGAGGCCGACCTGGACGGTTGCACCCTGATTATCGCGGCCACCGACGATGAGCCACTGAATGCGCAAGTATCCAGTGATGCCAAGCGTCGCTGCGTGCCGGTCAATGTGGTGGACGCGCCAGCGCTATGCAGCGTGATCTTCCCGGCGATTGTCGACCGTTCACCCTTGGTGATTGCCGTCTCCAGCGGCGGTGACGCGCCGGTACTGGCACGCCTGATCCGCGCCAAGCTGGAAACCTGGATTCCCTCCACCTACGGTCAACTGGCTGGGCTGGCCGCGCGTTTTCGGGCTCAGGTCAAAGGTTTGTACCCGGATGTGCAGCAACGCCGAGCGTTCTGGGAAGAAGTGTTCCAGGGCCCGATTGCCGACCGCCAGTTGGCCGGGCAGGGCGATGAGGCTGAGCGCCTGTTGATCGAAAAGGTCAATGGCGCGCCGCCTTATGCGCCCGGCGAGGTGTACTTGGTGGGCGCGGGCCCAGGCGACCCGGATTTGCTGACCTTTCGTGCATTGCGCCTGATGCAGCAAGCCGACGTGGTGCTGTACGACCGTTTGGTGGCGCCGGCGATTTTGGAACTGTGCCGTCGGGATGCCGAGCGCGTGTACGTCGGCAAGCGTCGCGCCGATCACGCTGTGCCCCAGGACCAGATCAACCAGCAACTGGTCGACCTGGCCAAGCAAGGCAAGCGCGTGCTGCGCCTTAAAGGTGGCGACCCGTTCATCTTTGGCCGTGGTGGCGAAGAGATCGAGGAATTGGCGGCCCACGGCATCCCGTTCCAGGTGGTACCGGGCATCACCGCAGCCAGTGGTTGCGCGGCTTATGCGGGGATTCCGCTGACGCATCGCGACTATGCCCAATCGGTGCGCTTCATCACCGGCCACCTGAAGAACAATACCTCTGATCTGCCCTGGCAGGACCTGGTCGGGCCGTCGCAGACCCTGGTGTTCTACATGGGCCTGATTGGCTTGCCGATTATTTGCGAGCAGTTGATCAAACACGGGCGCGCGTCGGATACCCCAGCAGCGCTGATCCAGCAGGGCACCACATCCAACCAGCGCGTGTTCACCGGCACCCTGGCCGACCTGCCACGCATGGTGGCGGAGCATGAAGTGCATGCGCCGACATTGGTGATCGTGGGTGAGGTGGTGGTACTGCGTGAGAAGCTCAAGTGGTTCGAGGGCGCCCAGTCCCAAGTCTGAACGACTGACCCACTGTAGGAGCGAGCTTGCTCGCGAAAAACTCAAGGACGCCGAGGGCTACCTGGTAGCGCTGCGTTATCGTTGGCGTTCTTCGCGAGCAAGCTCGCTCCTACAGGCGGTTTACGTCAGCTCCACACACCTTTGCCTTGCAATGCATGGCGATCATGCTCGGTATCAAACCCCTGCAACGGCCCCTTCGGCACAATCCCCGTCGGGTTGATCGTGCGATGGCTGGCATAGTAATGCCCCTTGATATGCTCGAAATCCACCGTCTCGGCCACGCCTGGCCACTGATACATCTCCCTTAGCCAGTTCGACAAATTCCCATAGTCGGCAATCCGCCGCAGGTTGCATTTGAAGTGGCTGTAATACACCGCATCAAAACGAATCAGCGTGGTGAACAGCCGCACATCGGCTTCGGTCAGGTACTCGCCGGCCAGATAGCGATGGCTGCCCAGGTGCTGTTCCAGATGATCCAGCTCGGCAAACACATCATCAAACGCGCTTTCATACGCCTGTTGTGAGGTGGCGAAGCCTGCGCGGTACACGCCGTTGTTCACGGCGGGGTAGATGCGTTCGTTGAGGGCGTCGATGGTCGGGCGCAGGGCTTGGGGGTAAAAATCCAGGGTATTGCCGGTCAGCTCATTGAACGCGCTGTTGAACATGCGGATGATCTCCGCCGATTCATTGCTGACGATGCGCTTGAGCTTTTTGTCCCACAGCACCGGCACGGTGACGCGCCCGGTGTAGTCGGCGGTATCGGCGGTGTAGCGCTGGTGCATGAAGTTGAAACCGTCGAGGCTATCGCCGCTGGAGCCGTGGGCCTTGTCGAAGGTCCAGCCGTTTTCCAGCATCAGCCAGCTGACCACCGAGACGTCGATCAGGCTTTCCAAGCCCTTGAGCTTGCGCAGGATCAAAGTGCGGTGCGCCCACGGGCAGGCAAGGGACACATAGAGGTGATAGCGACCGGCCTCGGCCTTGAAGCCGCCTTCGCCACTCGGGCCTGGCGCGCCATCGGCGGTCACCCAGTTGCGGCGTTGTGCCTGTTCCCGTTGGAAAGCGCCATCAGCGCTACTTTCGTACCACTGGTCTTTCCACTGTCCTTCGATCAATAAACCCATGACTGGCTCCTTGGCTGATAAGCGTTGGAGCCCAGTCTAAAGGGATGAGTTCGAACTAAAAGCGCAAAGAACCGGCGTGAATGATCGATTAAATCGATTTATCCCGTGCGTCCCAGTACTGCTGGGCCAATTCGAACGCCTGTTGCCGCGGGTGGCCAAGGCCGCGCAGGGCCAACGCCATGGTGGCGATCAACGCCAGTTGCGGGTAGCTGTCTTCAACGTCGCCGCGCCACAGCGCTTTGAGGTGCTCGGGCTCAAGCGTGGCTGGCTTGACGTGGCGCTGGTCGGAGAGGGCGGGCCACTCTTCGTCCCAGCTCTGGCCGTCGGTGCTGCCATACAAGTGACTGAGGGTGTCGGGGTTGACCTCGATCTCACCGCCGTCGCCTTTGACCACAATCACGTTGTCACCCAGCAGGCCGCTGGCATCACGATGCACGCCCTGGTAACCGGGGTGGAAAATGCTTTGCAGGCCACAGCGCGCATTCAGCGGGTTGAGCAGGCGCGCCAGGGAGTGGATAGGCGAGCGCAGGCCCAGGGTGTTGCGCAGGTCGATCATGCGTTGTAACTGTGGCGCCCAATCACCCAGCGGGATAAACGCCAGGTTGCCGTGGGCAAAGGCGCTTTCGACCTGTTGCCAATCGCGGCACAGCGGGATCTGCAAGCTGTCCAGCAATTGCTCGGTGTACAAGCGCCCCGCGGTGTGGGCGCCGCCGCCGTGCATCAGGATGCGCACGCCGTTCTGTGCCAGGCATTTGGCTGCCAGCAGGAACCACGGCAGGTGGCGCTTTTTACCTGCGTAGGTCGGCCAGTCGATATCCATGTTCAATGCTGGCGCGTGCAGGCGCTCACGGACGGCTTCGGTGAAGCCGGCGAGTTCTTCCGGGCTTTCTTCCTTGTGGCGCAGCAGCATCAGGAAGGCGCCGAGCTGGGTGTCCTCGACCTTTTCGTCGAGCAGCATGCCCATGGCTTCCCGCGCTTCCTCACGGGTGAGGTTGCGCGCGCCGCGCTTGCCTTTGCCGAGGATGCGCACGAACTGCGCAAAGGGATGCTCTTGGGGCGTTACGAGAGTCAGGGGGGCAAAGTCGGTCATAAGCAATTCGTCGGCCTGGGCAGGCCCGCCAGCTTGGCGGCGAGTTTGGCGGGAGTGCCGTTGAACAGTTTGTTGAGGTGCAGGCTGTTGCCCTTATCCGGGCCCAGCTTCAAGGCGGTGTACTTGATCAGCGGGCGCGTGGCGGGGGACAGCTGGAATTCGGTGTAGAACTGGCGCAGCAGGGTGAGGATTTCCCAGTGATCCGGGGTCAGCTCCAAGGCTTCGGCAGCGGCCAGGGCATTCGCCACTTCATCGGACCAGTCGTTGAGGTCGACAAGGTAGCCGTCCTTGTCCAGTTCCAGGGCGCGTGCGCCGACGATCAGGGTGTTCATAGCCAGGTGTTGACCTTGTCGTAGTCGATGGACAGTTGCACGAAGCCTGGGTAATCGACGCTGTCAGCCCAGTCGGGCAGCGGCAGGTTGCGCGCCTGCATGTCTTCGGCCAATACAAACACCTTGACGCCTTTGGTTTGCAGGGCGGGCGTGTGCAGGCCGTAGGCACCGTCACCACACAGCAGGATGGCGTCCTCGGCGCCACAGAGGCGCAGGCAGCTGTCGAGGCGGCTGTCGGTAAACGGGGAATGAGACACCACATGTAGAGTCGACATCAGAGGGTAATCACCTGGTCGTAACGGTCAATCAGTTGGGAAATGGCTTGGCTGTCTAGCGCCTGCGCGTTGGCGGGTGGCGGCAGCCCGCGTGCGGACAGGCTATGGCTGCACGCGAACACGTCGTCAATGCCGAACAAGCCCAGGGCCTGCAGGTTGGCACTCAGGTCTTTCTGTTGCACGGCTTGGGCAGCTTGGTTCGGCGCCAGTTGGAACACGCCGTCATCCAGGAACAGCAGGCCAATGGGCAGATCGAACGCGCCACCGGCCAGCACGATATCCAGCGCTTCCCGCGCACTCGGGCCGGACCACGGCGCCTGGCGGCTGATCACCAACAAGGATTTGGACATGTCACGGCCCTCCAAAACAGATCAGGCGGTCGGCGTCCTGGATTGCGTCATGCAATTGACCCAGGCCCGACAACGCCCAGGGTGCCTCCAGGTTGACCGCGCTGCGTTGATAGCGCGCAGCTTCCTCGGCATTCAGCACGCCCCGGCGCAGGGCGGCGGCGATGCACACCACGCCGTCGAGCTGGTGCTGGCTGACAAACTCGCGCCATTGGCGCGCAGTGTCTTGCTCATCCTGGGGCGCGACAATGTTGTTGGACGCGCTGTACACGCCGTCCTGGTAGAAAAACAGCCGCACAATCTCATGCCCGCCGGCCAGCGCTGCCTGGGCGAACAACAGGGCGCGGCGCGAGGAGGGCGCGTGGGCGGCGCTATACAGTGCAATCGCGAACTTCATGGAAGACTCTGCCAACAAACGTCGGCCAATGATAAAGCCGCCGCCGCGAAAAAGCCCGCCGTGATCAAAACGGTCACTGTGGTTGATCGTTCTGACGATTGCCGACAGGTGCCCGGCTGCCTAGTCTGTGGGGATTCGCAACCCAACTGGAGTCCCTATGTCAGGTCCCTTGGCGTCCCTTAAAGTGTTGGATTTTTCCACCTTGCTGCCCGGCCCGTTTGCCTCCTTGATGCTGGCGGACATGGGCGCCGAGGTGCTGCGTATCGAATCGCCCACGCGGATGGACCTGTTGCGGGTATTGCCGCCCCATGATCGTGGCACGTCGGCCAGCCACGCCTACCTCAACCGCAACAAGCGCAGCCTGGCCCTGGACCTTAAGCAGGCCGAGGCGATCGAGATCGTGCGTGAGTTGGTCAAGGGCTATGACATCCTGCTCGAACAGTTCCGCCCCGGCGTCATGGAGCGACTGGGGCTGGGCTATGAGGCGCTGAAGGCGATCAACCCGCGGTTGATCTATGTGTCGATCACCGGCTACGGCCAGACCGGCCCCTATAAGGACCGCGCCGGGCACGATATCAACTACCTGGCGCTGGCCGGCGTGGCCAGCCATACCGGGCGCCAGGACACGGGCCCGTTGCCCCTGGGCGTACAACTGGCGGATGTGGCGGGCGGTTCGCTGCACGCCGTGGTGGGCTTGCTGGCGGCGGTGATTGCCAGGCAGCAAAGCGGGGTGGGGCAGTACTTGGATGTGAGCATGACCGACTGCTCGTTCAGCCTGAACGCCATGGCTGGGGCCGGTTACCTGGCTTGCGGGGTCGAGCCTGGGTGGGAGAACCATGTGCTCAATGGCGGGAGTTTCTATGACTACTACCGCACACGCGATGGGCGCTGGATGTCGGTGGGCAGTCTGGAGCCGGGGTTTATGCAGCAGCTGTGCGAGGCATTGGGGCGGCCGGAACTGGCGGCACACAGCCTGATGCCCGAACGCCAGGCCGTGCTCAAGCAGGCGTTGCAGGTGGAGTTCGAGAAGCGCAGTTTTGACCAGTTATGTGAGGTGTTTGCCGGGGTGGATGCGTGTGTGGAGCCGGTGTTGAGTCTGAGTGAGGCGGTGGAGCATCCACAGTTGAAGGCGCGGGAGCTGGTCAGCCAGGTGCCCCGGGGGGATGGCTCGACACAAGCGCAATTGGCCTGCCCGCTGAAGTTCTCCGAGGGGTTGCCGGCGCCCAGGCATATTGGGGTGGCGGTGGGGGCGCACAGTGATGAGGTGTTGGTGGAGTTGGGGGTCGGTGTTGAGCGGATAAAGCAATTGCGCCAGGCCAAGGTTGTGGGTTGACTGAAAGGGCGCTATCGCAGGCAAGCCAGCTCCCACATTTTGATTGCGTTCACAGATCCAAATGTGGGAGCTGGCTTGCCTGCGATGAGCATAGGTATCTACACAACTGTGTAGTTCGCAGCAGCCTCCTGTAACCACGATGCGAAGCGAGTCGCTCTTGATCTTGATCTGCTTGTGATCTTGATCTCAGGCGCCCCGTCAAACCACGCTGGCCGGAATTCGACAGGGATTTGGGGGGTAAACCTGCAGGGATGCCGGTTTAGCCGCCCCGCGCCATGGATGGCGCGTGGCGGCGGCCCCCCAAATCACTGGCGGATTACGGGCACACCGAGCCTAAGCGAGGTGCCGAGTGGTGGGGCAAGAGCGCTTTGCTTACTTTCGCGCTTTTCGAAAGTGAGCCGCCGTCAGGGCGGAACCCTAGGCGGCCGTTACCGCAGCAATGGATATGCACTCGGTATAACGGTGTCGACTGTCAGGCCGCCTTCGCGAGCAAGCCCGCTCCCACAGTTGGGTCGTGGGGCGTCAGGTAAATAGGCGTCGGCTATCCGGCCGTCACGGGAGCAAGCTCCCTCGCCACAGGTTTAGCGTCGTACCGAAGTTGTGTAGATACCTATGCTGCGAAGAGGCCCTCATTCCACCCGAGTTTCTCCAGTGAACACCAGAGTCTGCCGACACCGCCGACACAAATACCGCCGCCCCTGGCCCACCAGCCCATGGCGCTGCGGTGAAAACGGAAAATCACTGTCCGCACACGGGCAGCGGTAAATATAGCGAGTCACCTGCCGGCGCTTGACCTCGTAGGTGTGGCAACGGTCGGGCGGCAGTTCGTAAACCCCGCGCATGATCAGCTGCCATTCCTCGCCATGGGGCTGGATACGCTCGCCAAACAATTGGTGGGCAATCAGGTGCGCCACTTCGTGGGCCACGGTCTGCTTGAGAAAGTGTTGGCTGTTTTCACGGTACAACTGAGGGTTGAAGCGCAGCAGGTTCTCGTGCAAATGCGCGACACCGGCCTTCTGGCCCCGCAGCTTGAGGCTGACCTGGGGGCGTTTGAAGCTTCGTTTGAAAAAGGATTCGGCTTGCAGGAAACAATCTTCGACGCGGGTATTGAGTTGCTCGGGCATGCTGTACATATCTCCAGAGACGCCCAGTATGCCGCAAAGCTGGGTGTTTCCGAATCTGTCAGGCGCCGAATGGTCATGCATAACGCACAAAGCCACCTTGCGGTGGCCTTGCCTGCGGGGTTTTTCGGTCAACTGGTGTAGATCGGCCCGACGCCCAGGCCCCAGACGATCACGGTAAAGGCCATGATCGCCACCAGCACCACCAGGCCCACGGCCAATACCGAACTGGAAAACAGGAAGCCTTCATCCGGGTCGATACTCATGAAGGTCGGCAGCCCTACATACAACAGGTACACCGTGTAGCAGATCGCCGCCGTGCCCACCACCATGCCCAGCCACATATGCGGGTAGAGCGCCGCCAGCCCGCCGATAAACAAAGGTGTAGCGGTGTAAGTGGCAAACGCCACGCAGCGGGCCATGCTTGGGCTGGCGTCGTAGGTGCGGGCCATCCAGTGAATGAACGCGCCCATCACCGCCACGCCGCACAGCATGGCCGCGTAAGACATGAGGGTCATCCACAGCGCGCTTTCCTGGGTCAGCATCACCGGAGCGCGGTTGCCGATAACCCAGCCAACCTGAGTGGTGCCGATAAAGGCGGAAATGGCGGGAATCGCCGCGAGAATCAGGGTATGAGTGAGGTACATGTGGCCGATGCTTTCTTCTTTATCGCCACGGATTTCCCGCCATTCCTGGTCGGGATGGGTAAACAGCCCCACGACGTGATGGATCATGCCAGTCACTCCTGTCGTTATTACCATCGCCCCCCATCGGAGCGCCCACGGGCCAAATGGCCTGAAAGGTCTGGATAGATGTGCGACCTCAAGTCGCAGTATAGGAAGGGATGACCGGAATAACCGTAGGGCCTTTAGAGCAAATTGCGCTGTAAACACGGGCGCTAATCGCGGTGCGGTCTGTCAGGATTCATGGCATCCAGCTCCCACATTGGAACTGCGCCAGTCTTGCCGGTAAAATGCTGCGCTTTTCGTCACACACCTTTGCGGATCCAAGCGCCATGGGCACTCTTACAGTCAACCAGAACAAACTGCAAAAACGCCTGCGTCGCCTGGCCGGTGAAGCAGTCGCCGATTTCAATATGATCGAGGACGGCGACAAGGTCATGGTCTGCCTCTCTGGCGGCAAAGACAGCTACACCATGCTCGACGTGTTGCTGCACCTGCAAAAGGTCGCGCCGATCAAGTTCGAGATCGTGGCGGTCAACATGGACCAGAAGCAACCCGGTTTCCCCGAGCACGTGCTGCCGGCCTACCTGAAAGAGCTGGGCGTGGAGTACCACATCGTCGAGAAAGACACCTACTCGGTGGTCAAGGAACTGATCCCGGAAGGCAAGACCACCTGCTCGCTGTGCTCGCGCCTGCGCCGTGGCACGCTCTACACCTTTGCCGATGAGATCGGCGCGACCAAGATGGCCCTGGGTCATCACCGCGATGACATCGTCGAAACCTTCTTCCTCAACATGTTCTTCAACGGCTCGCTCAAGGCCATGCCGCCCAAGCTGCGTGCCGATGACGGGCGCAACGTAGTGATCCGCCCGCTGGCGTATTGCAACGAGAAGGACATCCAGGCTTACTCCGACTTCAAGCAATTCCCGATCATCCCGTGCAACCTGTGCGGCTCCCAGGAAAACCTGCAGCGCCAGGTGGTCAAGGAGATGCTGGTGGACTGGGAGCGCAAGACCCCAGGGCGTACCGAAAGTATCTTCCGCAGCCTGCAAAACGTGATCCCGTCGCAATTGGCCGACCGCAACCTGTTCGACTTCACCAGCCTGAAAATCGACGAGACCGCCGCATCGCGTTTCGTCAATGTAGTGAACCTCTGAGCCTTCCCAAGGCTCTAGTACACGGCGCTTGCGGGCGCCGTTTTCAATTCGACTGACAGGAGAGGGCATGCGTGATTACAAGTGGCTGCACGAATATTGTCTGAACCGCTTCGGTTCGGCGGCCAAGCTGGAAGCCCATCTGCCGGTGCCCAAGACCCCGGCGCAATTGCGCAAGATCACCGATGACCGTTACCTGTCGACCTTGGCGCTGCGAGTGTTCCGCGCCGGTTTGAAGCACAGCGTGGTCGATGCCAAATGGCCGGCGTTCGAGCAGGTGTTCTTTGGCTTCGACCCGGAAAAAGTCGTGCTGATGGGCGCCGAGCACCTGGAACGGCTGATGCAGGACACGCGCATCATTCGTCACCTGGGTAAGCTCAAGAGTGTGCCGCGCAATGCGCAGATGATCCTGGATATCGAACAGGAAAAAGGCAGCTTCGGCGCATTTATCGCCGATTGGCCGGTGACTGATATCGTCGGGCTGTGGAAGTACCTGAGCAAGCATGGCCACCAGCTGGGCGGGCTGTCGGCGCCGCGCTTTTTGCGTATGGTCGGCAAGGACACTTTTGTGCCGAGCGATGACGTGGTGGCGGCGCTGAATGCGCAGAAGATCGTCGACAAGGCCCC
This sequence comes from Pseudomonas sp. FDAARGOS_380, assembly GCF_002591235.1. Taxonomy (NCBI): domain Bacteria; kingdom Pseudomonadati; phylum Pseudomonadota; class Gammaproteobacteria; order Pseudomonadales; family Pseudomonadaceae; genus Pseudomonas; species Pseudomonas sp. FDAARGOS_380. Next base: position 4,547,767 of record NZ_CP023969.1, read on the forward strand.
GACCAGCCTGCGCGATTTGGCGACGGTGCAGGGCGCCTTCAACCAGTGGCATGCCGAGAGCGGGCGGCCGATGTGTCAGCTGTCGATGATGTTGGCCTATACCGTCAACCATTGAAACCGCGGTGATGCCTTCGCGAGCAAGCCCGCTCCCACAGGGGAACGCATTCCACCTGTGGGAGCGGGCTTGCTCGCGAAGGCTGACTTTCAGGCGCCCGGGGCTTCGGCCAGTCGCCGGTTCAGTTGATGCCGCCAACGCACATACAGCAACGCCGTGCAAAACACCGCCAGGCTCGCGAGCATTTCCAGCACACCAAACCACTGGCGGTTCGGGTCATACGCGGCCAGCGCGCCCTTGATGAAATACAGGTTCACCACAAAGCACATCCACGAATGCCCGCGTGCGCTGCCCATCAGCATGCCTGGCGCAAGTATCAGCAGCGGCACCAGCTCGATCAGCAGGATGACCCACGGGCGCGCCCCATGCAGGTCGGCGACAAACAGGTAATACGCGCACAACAAGCCCACCAGGCCTAAAAACGCCAGCAGGCTCAGCGCGCGTGCCACCTTGACCCGCGGCTCCAGCCACTCCCGTGGCGGCAGGACCTTAGGCTTCCTGGCCACGGCCGTTCTCCAGCAGCGTGGCGGTCTTGGCCAGGCGCAGGCCCAGGGCCCGGCACAGGGTGATTTCATGTTGGTCGAGCATGCGCTTGCCGTCTGGCCCGGAATGGTGGCTGGCGCCATACGGCGTACCGCCGCCCTGGGTGTCGAGCAGGGCCTGTTCGCTATAGGGCAGGCCGGTGATCAGCATGCCGTGGTGCAGCAGCGGCAGCAGCATCGACATCAGCGTGGTTTCCTGGCCGCCATGCAGGCTGGCGGTGGAGGTGAACACGCCGGCTGGCTTGCCGACCAACGCGCCGGTAAGCCACAGGTTGCTGGTGCCATCAAGGAAGTACTTGAGCGGTGCGGCCATGTTGCCGAACCGGGTCGGGCTGCCCAGGGCCAAGCCCGAGCAGTGCTTCAGGTCGTCCAGGCTGGCATACAGTGCGCCTTCGTCGGGAATGCTCGGCGCCACCGCTTCGCACTCGGTGGAAATCGCCGGCACCGTGCGCAACCGCGCCTCCATGCCGCCTTGCTCGATACCCCGGGCAATCTGCCTGGCCATCTCGCTCACCGAGCCGTTGCGGCTGTAATACAACACCAGCACATAGGGCGTACTCACGGCAGAATCTCCAGCACGTTCTCGGGCGGGCGGCCGATGATGGCTTTATCGGCGGTTTCCAGGATCGGGCGTTCCATCAGCTTGGGATGGGCGGCGATGGCGGCGATCAACTGTGCTTCGTTCACGCTGGCATCGGCCAGGTTCAGGGTTCTGTATTCGTCTTCACCGGTGCGCAGCAGTTGGCGTGCGCTGATGCCAAGCTTTTTGAGCAGGGCCTTGATTTGCGCGGCATTCAGCGGGGTTTCCAGGTAGCGCACGACGGTCGGGGTGAGGCCGCGGGCTTCGAGCAGTTCCAGCGCACCGCGGGATTTCGAGCAGCGCGGGTTGTGATAAAGCGTCAGATCGGTCATGTGCGGGTCGCATCTTGCGTAAGGTGGCGGGTATTCTACCTGCGCTGGCGCCTGTCCTTAAACCGTAAGAGGCGATAGGCCGCAGCCAACGTTCATTTTTGCGAAGGAATACCCCATGACAAGGCGACTGATCGGTGCATTGGCGATCATCACAACCCTGCTGCTCAGCGGCTGCGGTAACGATTACGGCGTTGACCAATATGGCCAGAAAGTGGCGGCCGAACGCTTGGACAAACAGTGGCTGGTGGTCAACTACTGGGCCGAATGGTGTGGCCCGTGCCGCACGGAAATCCCCGAACTCAATGCCCTGGCAGAACAGTTGAAAGGCCAGAATGTCGGGGTGTTCGGCGTCAACTTCGACAATGTGCAGGGTGAAGAACTGAAGGCCGCCAGCGACAAGCTGGGGATCAAGTTCACGGTACTGGCGCAGAACCCGGACGGGATTTTCGAGATTCCGCGCAGCGAGGCCTTGCCGGTGACCTACATCATCGACGACAAGGGCAAGGTGCGTGAGCAGTTGATGGGTGAGCAGACGGCGGAAGGGGTGTTGGCCAAGCTCAAGGCCCTGAAAGGCTAAAACTGTGGGAGCTGGCTTGCCTGCGAAGGCGATAGGTATCTACACAACTTTGTGGGTTGTAACAGCAGACGGTAACCACGATGCGAAGCGAGTCGCTCTTGATCTGCTTTTGATCTTAGGCGCCCCGTTAAACCACGCTGGCCGGAATTCGACAGGGATTTGGGGGGTAAACCGGCAGGGATGCCGGTTTAGCCGCCCCGCGCCATGGATGGCGCGTGGCGGCGGCCCCCCAAATCACTGGCGGATTACGGGCACACCGAGCCTAGGCGAGGTGCCGAGTGGTGGGGCAAGAGCGTTTTGCTTACTTTTGCGCTTTTCAAAAGTGAGCCGCTGTCAGAGCGGAACCCTAAGCGGCCGTTACCGCAGGAATGGATATGTACACAACACAACTGTGTTGACTGCCAGGCCGCCTTCGCGAGCAAGCCCGCTCCCACAGGTTGATCGCGGGGTGTCAGGGTAGATTGGCATCGGCTGTCAGGCCGTCACGGGAGCAAGCTCCCTCGCCACAGGTCCAGCGTCGCCTCGAAGTTGTGTAGATACCTATGCTGCGATGGCATCGCTGCGGTGTACCTGATACACCGCGTCGTCCGCATCGCAGGCAAGCCAGCTCCCACAGAACCAGAGGACACCGCGTTAATACAGGAGCGTGCGCCTAGATTAGCCTTCTTCGAGCCATAAGCGGATTGGCTTGCCTTCGGCCGGCCAGAACCGCGTCTGCTCGATCGGCGAGATGTCCCAGCGCTGGACGCTTTGCAGGGCCTGGAAGAAGCGATGCTCTTGCTCCATCAGGGCTTCGGCGCACATTTTTCGGGTGCTGCCGACCGGGCCGAAGCTGAGCTTGTTGCCTTCGACGGTATACGGTGCAAACCAGTGGTTGCAGCCGCCATTGCCATAGGCCCGGCCATCGGCGCCCAGGGTGACGGTCAGGTGCGCGTAGTCCATCAACGGCCGCTCACCGATCCATTCCACCACGTAGCTGTGGTCGCGCTCGAGCTTGGCGCCATCGGCGGCGCAGCCTGCCAGGCCTACGCCGAGGGCGGCGAGCAGCAGCGGGCCTTTCATTGCGCGGCCTGCTGGCATTTCGGGCAACGATGCTTATCGCCTTCGCTGGCCCAGCCCAGTTCTTTGATACGTGCGTTGGCAGCCGGTTGCAGGGGTGCCTTGGTCAGTTTGGTTTCTACGGCGAATTCAAACTCCAGCACGGCGTCGCAGCTGTCGCAGTTGACCTTCCAGGTGTGAATTTCCAGTTCGCCGAACTTCGGCCCTTGGGCCATGGCGACCCACTGGCCCGCCGGGCGGATGGAGTAGCGTGCGTCACCTTCGACGGTCAGTCGCATCGACAGGGTTTTACTGCCGCGCAGGCTGACGATCAGGACGTCGCCATGTTTGATCGAACCACCGTTGCCGGTGACCTGGTAACGGCCCGGCACCAGGGCGCGGCATTCGATCAGGGTGTGTTGCGGGCTCAGCAAGCTGAAGCGGAAATCGTGTTCGGCCATGGATCCTCCAAATAGGCGCGGCATCCTATCACGGGTGCTGGCCTATCATGAGCCCGGTATGTGACCGCTGATCATCCCTCGACCAGGTTCTGCGGCCGGCCATCGGCCCACGCGGCGATGTTGGCCAGCGTGGTGCCGGCAATTGCCGCCAGGGCCTCACGGGTGAGGAAGGCCTGGTGCGCGGTGATGATCACGTTGGGGAAGGTCAGCAGGCGGGCGAGCACGTCATCCTGCAGGGGCAGGTCCGACCGGTCCTCGAAAAACAATTGAGCTTCTTCTTCGTAGACATCCAGCCCCAGGTAGCCCAACTGGCCAACCTTGAGTGCTTCGATCAGTGCTGGCGTATCGACCAGGCCACCGCGCCCGGTGTTGATCAGCATCGCACCGGGTTGCATCTGCGCGAGCGAGCGGGCATTGATCAGGTGTTTGCTGTCGGCGGTCAACGGGCAATGCAGGCTGATGATCTGCGCCTCGGCCAATAGTTCAGGCAGGCTCACGTAGCGGGCACCAAGTTCCTGCACCTGCGGGTTGGGGAAGGGGTCGTAGGTCAGCAACTGGCAGCCGAAGCCGGCCATGATCTTGGCGAAGGTCGCGCCGATCTGCCCGGTGCCAACCACGCCGACCGTTTTGCCGACCAGATCGAAACCGGTGAGCCCGTGCAGGCTGAAATCACCGTCGCGGGTACGGTTGTAGGCACGGTGCAGGCGACGGTTGAGCGCCAGAATCAGCGCGACGGCGTGCTCAGCCACCGCGTGGGGCGAATAGGCGGGTACGCGCACGATGCTCAGGCCCAGGCGCTGGGCGGCGGGCAAGTCGACATGGTTGTAGCCCGCCGAGCGCAGGGCAATCAGGCGCGTGCCGCCCTTGGCCAGTTGTTCCAGCACGGGGGCGCTGAGGTCGTCGTTGATAAAGGCGCAGACCACCTCGTGGTGTTCGGCCAGGGCCACGGTATCGAGGTTCAGGCGTGCCGGTTGGAATTGCAGTTCCAGGCCGGCCGGCAGCGGTTCGCCGAGGAAACTCTCGCGGTCGTAGGTTTGGCTGCTGAAGAGAATGACGCGCATTAAAAAGGCTCCCTGCAATGACAAAATAGATGCGTACCCGTAGGAGCGAGCTTGCTCGCGAAAAACGTCAACGATAACGCGTTCATTCTGGTTTAACGCGGTGTTCTCTGGTTTTTCGCGAGCAAGCTCGCTCCTACAGTAGTCAGGCGCTGACTCTGGCTTCACTGGCCAACCGTGCAATCGCCATGTCCAGTTCATCCAGCGCAGCCATGGCCTTGGCGTCATCCTGCTTGAGCAGGGTTTCGGCGCGCTGGCAGGCGGCCCGCAATTGCGGTACGCCACAGTAGCGGGTGGCGCCGTGCAGGCGGTGTACGCGTTCGATCAAGGCGTGGTTGTCATTGGCTTCGCGGGCGACGGTAATCGCCAGGCGATCAGCCTCCAGGGAGGCCAGCAGCATGGCGAGCATATCGGCGGCCAGGTCGGCCTTGTTGGCGGCCAGGCGCAGGCCTTCTTCGTGGTCGAGTACCAACAGTTGCACGCCCTGGGCCGCACCTTCGTGGGTGCGCTCCGGGCCTTGGTTACGCAAAGCCAAGCCGGTCCATTTCAATACCACCTGGGCCAATTGCCGCTCGCTGATGGGTTTGGTCAGGTAGTCATCCATGCCGCTTTGCAGCAGGGCGCGTTTTTCGTTGGCCATGGCGTGTGCCGTGAGGGCCACCACCGGCAGCGGCGTGCCGTGGCGCTCGCTTTCCCACTGGCGGATCGCCTCGGTGCTCTGGCGGCCATCCATGCCGGGCATTTGCACGTCCATCAACACTAAATCGAAAGTTTCCTGCTTCACGGCGTCGACCGCCGCGTAACCGCTTTCCACCGCCTGCACCTTGGCGCCCATGTCTTCCAACAGGGTTTGTACCAGCAGCAGGTTGGCCGGGTTGTCGTCCACGCACAGCACCCGTGGCGCACGGCTGGACAATGGCTCACCGGGTTCGCTGCGCGAAGGGCGCGGGCTGATCAGGTCGGCCAGGGAGCGGCGCAGCTTGCGGGTACAGGCGGGCTTGGCCTGCAATTGGCTGTTGGGGTTGGGCACCGATTGGTTGAACAGCATCTGCTCGGTGGTCGGGCACAGCACCAACACCTTGCAGCCCAGGTGTTCAAGGTCCCACAGGTGTTGGTTGAGGCGCTCGGGCGGAATGTCATTGGCCGTGACACCGAGCACCGCCAGGCTGATGGCCTGTTCGGTCTGGTGCGCACTGGTGATGCCGTTGGTCAGGCTTTCCAAGGTGTTGAAGGGCGTGACTTCCAGGCCGCAGTCTTCCAACTGATGTTGCAGGGCCTGGCGCGCCAGTTCGTGGTTTTCCAGCACGGCCACGCGCCGCCCCAGCAGCGGCGCGGCGGGCAAATCTTCGACGTCGTCGCGGGTTTTGGGCAGGTTCAGGCTGATCCAGAACTCGGAGCCTTCCCCCGGCGTGCTGTCGACGCCGATTTCGCCGCCCATCTGCTCGATCAACCGCTTGGAAATCACCAGGCCCAAACCGGTGCCGCCGGGCTGGCGCGACAGTGAGTTGTCGGCCTGGCTGAATGCCTGGAACAGGGCGCGCACATCCTGGTTGGACAGGCCGATGCCGGTATCCTGCACGCTGATGCGCAATTGCACGCTGTCTTCCTGCTCATCCTCGATCATGGCCCGGGCCACGATGGTGCCTTCGCGGGTGAACTTGATCGCATTGCTGATCAGGTTGGTCAGAATCTGCTTGAGCCGCAGCGGGTCGCCCACCAACGCCAGCGGCGTGTCGCGGTACACCAGGCTCACCAGTTCGAGCTGCTTGGCATGGGCGGCGGGAGCGAGGATGGTCAAGGTGTCTTGCAGCAAGTCGCGCAGGTTGAAAGGCACGCTGTCGAGCACCAGTTTGCCGGCTTCAATCTTCGAGAAATCGAGGATTTCGTTGATGATGCCCAGCAGGTTATCCGCAGATTTTTCGATAGTGCCCAGGTAATCGAGCTGGCGCGGCGACAATTCGCTTTTTTGCAGCAAGTGAGTAAAACCGAGGATGCCGTTGAGCGGCGTGCGGATTTCATGGCTCATGTTGGCCAGGAATTCCGACTTGATACGGCTGGCTTCCAGGGCTTCCTTGCGTGCCAGGTCCAGCTCGATGTTCTGGATCTCGATGGTTTCCAGGTTCTGGCGCACGTCTTCGGTGGCCTGGTCGATGCTGTGTTGCAGCTCTTCCTGGGCATTTTGCAGGGTTTCGGCCATGCGGTTGATGCCCGACGCGAGTTGGTCCAGCTCCTGGCTGCCCAAGGGTGGCAAGCGTGTCTCCAGGTTACCGTCCTTGAGCTGGGCCACTGCTTGCTTGATCTGGCCGATCGGCGAATTGATGGTACGGCTGATACGCAGGGCGAGGGCGGCGGTGCACATCAGGCCGATGGCGATCAGCAGCAGGCTGGCGAACAGGCTGCGATAGCCACGCAGCAACATGCCATTGTGAGACAGCTCCACTTCGACCCAACCCAGCAGGCGGTCGGCCTCATCCGGAATCAGCTCGCCCGCCAGGTTGCGATGGCGGCCAAACACCGGCAATAGATAGCGAGTGGCATCGTTGCCGGTGCGCTGCAACAGGTGCGAGCTGTTGCCGGTGGGTGGCTGGTTGAGCATGGTCGGGCCGGCGTGGGCCAGGGAGGAGCGGTCTGGCGCCAGGAACGACACCGCGCGCACATCCGGCTGCTCCAGGGACTGGGTCGCGATGCGCTCCAGCAGGTCGGTGTTGTTGTGGCCCAGGGCAGGTGCCACCAAGGGGGCCAATTGCTCGGCGATCATTTCGCCGCGTTGCAGCAACTGGGTCTGCAACTCCGAGAGCTGCATCCAGGTGAAATAGCCGCCCAACAACAGCGCCATCAGGCTGGTCGGTAATAAGGTCAGCAACAGTACGCGGCCTTTTATCCCCATTCTTCTAAGCACGCCACTCTCCTGCTACCACGTTGTTATCAATCATCCACGCCGGCATCCGGCCCGCGCCACCTGCGCAGTGTAGCCATTTGCGCGGCCTGGAATCTTGCAAATTAATGACATGCGGCAATCTTCGGGCCATTCGGCGCCGGGTGGCGATTGCCTGTGAACGTTTAATCTTGAATAATCAGTGATTGAGAATGACTTGCAGACGCTAATGACTCCCGCAGCAGTTGGCCTACCCAGTATCCTGACCATCGAAGACGACCCGGTGTTGGGCGCCTATGTGCACGAGCAGCTTGGCCGCAGTGGCTTCCAGGTGACCTGGTGCCGGAACGGCCAGCAGGGCCTGCAACTGGCCCGCGCCCAGGCCTTCGACCTGGTGCTGATGGACATTCTGCTGCCGGGGCTGGACGGTTTGTCGATCCTCACCCATTTGCGCCAGAGCCACGCCATGCCGGTGATCCTGATGTCGGCCCTGGGCGCTGAAGCCGATCGTATCAGCGGTTTTCGCCTGGGCGCGGACGACTATCTGCCCAAACCGTTCAGCATGGTTGAACTGTGCGTGCGTATTGAAGCGATTCTGCGCCGCGTTGCCCTGGACCGCCGACCCGAGCCGCCGCGTGCCCCGGCCCCCGAAGATACCCGGGTGCTGCACTTTGATGATGAGCGCTGCGATGTGTGCTGCCAGGCCCAGTGGGCCGGGCTCACGCGCAGCGAATACCGCCTGCTGGAAACCCTGCAACGCAATACCGAAGAAGTCCTCAGCAAAGCTTTCCTGTATCAGCAGGTGTTGCAGCGCGGTTATGCGCCCCATGACCGCAGTCTCGACATGCACGTCAGCCAGATCCGCCGCAAGCTCAAGGCCATCGGTTACATCGAGCGTGAAGTGCGCACCGTGTGGGGCAAGGGCTACGTGCTGAGCGGTCACGATGAAGGGCTTTGAGCGACTGCCCGGCAAACACTCGTTGTTCTGGAAGCTGGCCTGCCTGTTGATCGCCTTCTGTTTGCTGATGATTTGGCTCAGTTGGTCGTGGGGGCGCTACATGGAGCAGCAGAGCGCGTACCTGTCCGACAAGTCGCGGGAGATTCTCACTGGTTATGCCGCGGGCGCCGAACTGGCGTGGAGCACACAAGGCAGCGCGGGCGTAGATGCCTGGCTGCAGCGGATGGCCGAACGTGAAAGCACTTGGGTCGGGGTGATCGGTAATGACCTGCAGTCCCTGGGCAGCACGCCCTTGAGTGACAAGGAAAGCCAGCGCCTGACGTTCTTGCGCGGATTGGATTGGCCGGTCAGCCGGCATGTCATCGGTTTGCCCTGGATGAAGGTGCCTTTTCCGGTCGACCCTAGCGCGGGGTCGCTGGTGATCGAATTGCCGCAGCGCTTTATGCCAGGGCGCTATCAACTGTTCTGGCGAGTGGTCACCAATGGTGTGATTCCCGGTCTGTTTACCCTGTTGCTGTGCATCGGCCTCTATCGGCTGCTGATCATGCCCCTCAATCAATTGCGCGAGCAGGCCAATGCCTGGCGTGCCGACCAACTCAATACGCGGATGTCCCGTGATGCCACCAGCCGTCAGGATGAATTGGGCGAGCTGGGCCGCGCCTTTGACCACATGTCCGAACGCTTGCAGGGCACGGTGCGTTTGCAGCAGCAGTTGCTGCGCGATATGTCCCATGAACTGCGCACACCCTTGAGCCGCCTGCGGGTGGCCTGCGACAGTGAGCAAGACCTGGCCAGACTGCGCGAACGCCTGGGCCGGGAAATCGACGCCATGCAGCGCCTGGTGGAAGACAGCCTGCAACTGGCCTGGCTCGACAGCGAAACGACGCCGCTGCCCCAGGAAGATATTCAGCTCCAGGCGTTATGGGACATATTGCGTGAGAACGCGTGTTTTGAAAGCGGTTGGCCGGCCTCGCGCTTGCCGTGCCTGCTACCGGCAGACAGCTGGGTGCGCGGCAACCTGAATGCACTGGCCCAGGCCCTGGAAAATATCCTGCGCAACGCCATACGCCACTCGCCCACGGGCGGCTGCGTGCAACTCGACGGCTGTCGTGAGGGCGACTATTGGCATATCTGGCTGCAGGATCAGGGCCCGGGGATTGCCGAGGGGGACTTGGAGCGTATCTTCGCGCCCTTTACCCGCCTAGACGGCTCGCGGCCAGGCGATGGCGGTTTCGGTCTGGGCCTGAGCATTGCCCGCAACGCCGTGCAGCGCCAGGGCGGTCGCTTATGGGCGGAAAATACCGGGCAGGGCCTGCGGGTGCATTTGCGTTTGCTGGCCCGTTAGCGCTCAGCGCCGGCGCAGTTTGCGTTTTTTCCACTGGTGCGCCACCCACCAGCGCCAGTACGCCATGGTCAGGCAATAGGCCAAGGCGCCCAATACCACCCCCAATACCACCGAACCCAGCAGGAACGGCTGCCACAGTGTGCTCAACTGGCCGCTGATCCATTCCCACGTCAGGTTATCGGGCAAGCTGCGTGGCGGTACATTCATCAGCCAGGCGCCGGTCATATAGGTGCAGATGAACACCACCGGCATGGTGATGGGGTTGGTCAACCACACCAGGCTGATGGCAATAGGCATATTGCCGCGTACCGAGATCGCGAGCACTGCGGCGAGCAACATCTGCAACGGAATCGGGATAAACGCCGCAAATAAACCCACCGCCATGGCGCGCGCCACGGAGTGCCGGTTCAGGTGCCAGAGGTTGGGGTCATGCAGCAGCGTGCCAAGAAACTGTAATGACTTGTGTTCCCTGATACTGCTGGGATCGGGCATGTACCGTTTGAATAAGCGCCGGGGCATAAGGGGTCCAGGTCAATTCGAGGGGCAAGTATGCCCGGATTCTATAAACAGAAAATTCAGACTTTGTGACAAAACATCATAGGCGCTGTCGTTCAGCCGGCTAAGACTGAGTGGATCACGGGAAAAGGATGATCCATGAAGACAGGGATGTTGGCGTTGGCGCTGGGGTTGCTGACGTTGCGTTGGTTGCCGGCGCTGCCGCCCGGCGCCGTGCTATTGGCCATGCTGGCGCTGGCCTTGATGCTGTTGCCTTTTCGGTCCTATCCCTTGGCGTTTTTCCTGGTGGGGTTGAGCTGGGCTTGCTTCAGCGCGCAGCGGGCGCTGGATGATCGATTGCAGCCTGCCCTGGACGGGCAGACTCGCTGGGTGGAGGGGCGTATCGTCGGCTTGCCCCAGCAGACGGGCACGGGCGTGCGCTTTGAACTGGCCGACGGCCGGTCGCGCAAGGGGCGGCTGCCCAAACGTATACGCGTGTCCTGGCACGGCGGGCCAGTGGTCAACAGCGGCGAACGCTGGCGCCTGGCGTTGACGCTCAAGCGGCCTGCGGGCCTGCTCAATTTCCATGGGGTTGACCATGAAGCCTGGCTGCTGGCCCAGCGTATCGGTGCCACTGCAACGGTAAAAGACGGTGAACGTCTCGCACCGGCCCGCAATGCCTGGCGCGATGCTGTTCGCCAGCGCCTGATGGCGGTGGATGCCCAAGGCCGCGAGGCAGGCTTGGCGGCGCTGGTATTGGGCGACGGTTCCGGCCTGGCGCCTGAGGATTGGCAGGTGTTGCAGGACACGGGCACGGTGCATCTGCTGGTGATTTCCGGGCAGCATATCGGCTTGTTGGCGGGCTTGATCTACGGCTTGGTCGCGGTTTTGGCGCGCTATGGTTGCTGGCCCCGAACCTGGCCGTGGCTGCCGTGGGCGTGCGGCCTGGCATTTGGCGCAGCGTTGGGTTATGGCCTGCTGGCAGGGTTTGGTGTGCCGGTGCAGCGGGCCTGTGTGATGGTCGGCCTGGTGCTGCTGTGGCGTTTGCGTTTTCGCCATTTGGGGCTGTGGTGGCCGTTGTTGCTGGCGCTGAACGGCGTGCTGGTGCTGGAGCCCCTGGCCAGCCTGCAGGTGGGGTTCTGGCTGTCGTTTGCAGCGGTCGCGGTGTTGCTGCTGGCGTTTGGAGGGCGCTTGGGGCCGTGGAGCGTCTGGCAGGCGTGGACCCGGCCCCAGTGGTTGATTGCCATTGGCTTGTTTCCGGTGTTGCTGGTGCTGGGTCTGCCCATCAGCCTCAGCGCACCGGTGGCCAATCTGTTTGCCGTGCCGTGGATCAGCCTGGTGGTGCTGCCCCTGGCGCTGCTGGGCACGGCGTTGTTGTGGGTGCCGCTGGCGGGGGAAGCTGTGCTGTGGCTGGCCGGCGGCGCGCTGGACGGATTGTTCAAGGGCCTGGCGTTGCTGGCCGGGCAATTGCCGGCCTGGGTGCCGCCCGAGGTGCCGCAGGGGTATTGGCTGGTCAGCCTGGTGGGCGCGGTGGTGTTACTGCTGCCCAAAGGGGTGCCGTTCCGGGTGTTGGGCTGGCCCATACTGTTGATGGCCGTTTTTCCGCCCCGGGAGTGGGTGCCCCACGGACAGGTCGAGGTGCTGCAACTGGATGTCGGCCAGGGGCAAGCACTGATCCTGCGTACCCGCCACCACACCTTGCTCTACGATGCAGGACCGCGCTCTGGGCCTGTCGACCTCGGCGCGCGCGTCGTGTTGCCGTCGTTGAAAAAACTCGGGGTAGGGCAGTTGGACATGATGCTGCTCAGCCATGCCGACGCCGATCACGCCGGTGGTGCGGCAGCAGTGGCTCGGGGGCTGCCCGTCAAACGCGTGGTGGGCGGCGAAACCGAGGGCTTGCCAGCCTTTCTCGCCACCCAGCCCTGTAGCAGCGGCGAGCGCTGGGAATGGGACGGCGTGTCGTTTGAACTGTGGCAGTGGGTGGGTGGGCTTGAGGGCAATCCGAGGTCCTGCGTGCTGCACGTCCAGGCCAATGGCGAACGCCTGCTGCTCACCGGCGACATTGATCGCGCTGCTGAGCAGGCATTTCTGGCTTCCCCGCTGGCCGTTCCGACCGACTGGCTACAAGCCCCGCACCATGGCAGCCGCAGCTCTTCGTCCTGGCCTTTCGTGCAGCGGTTGGCGCCCACCTCGGTGTTGATTTCCCGCGGGCGCAGCAATACGTTCGGCCATCCTCATCCGCAGGTCCTGGAGCGCTACCAGACGCTGGGCAGCCGGGTGTACGACAGTGCCGAGCAGGGTGCTGTACGCCTGCGCCTGGGGGCGTTTGCGCCGGCGACGGTTGCGCGCAGCCAACGTCGTTTCTGGCGCGAACCGTTACCGTAATCAGGCGTTGCCAAGGTCTCGAACCGCGACAGACGGACCTGTAGCCGGTGAACCCCTCTGTTGACCCTATATGGTAAAGTGGCGCACTTTTTCGAGGGGACATTCACTGTGTGGGAATTGGTCAAATCCGGCGGCTGGATGATGTTGCCGATCATTCTGAGCTCCATCGTCGCACTCGGCATCGTCGCCGAACGCCTGTGGACCCTGCGCGCCAGTCGCGTCACCCCCGAGCACTTGCTGGGGCAAGTCTGGGGCTGGATCAAGAACAAGCAGCTCGATAAGCAAAAACTCAAGGAGCTGCGTGCCAATTCGCCACTGGGTGAAATCCTCGCCGCCGGCCTGGCCAATTCCAAGCATGGTCGCGAGATCATGAAAGAGTGCATTGAAGAAGCGGCCGCCCGGGTTATCCATGAACTGGAGCGCTACATCAACGCCCTTGGCACTATCGCTGCCATGGCGCCGTTGCTGGGTTTGCTCGGCACGGTACTGGGCATGATCGATATCTTCAGTGCGTTCACGGGCTCGGGTATGACCACCAACGCGTCGGTGCTGGCCGGGGGCATTTCCAAGGCTTTGATCACCACCGCAGCGGGCTTGATGGTGGGGATCCCTTCGGTGTTCTTCCACCGTTTCCTGCAGCGGCGCATTGATGAGCTGGTGGTCGGCATGGAACAGGAAGCCATCAAGCTGGTAGAGGTGGTGCAGGGCGACCGTGATGTAGACCTGGTCGAGGGCAAAGCGTGAAATTTCGCCGCAAGCAACGGGAAAATGTCGATATCAACCTCGCGTCGTTGATCGACGTGGTGTTTATCCTGCTGCTGTTTTTTGTCGTGACCACCACCTTCACCCGCGAGACCCAGCTGCGTGTCGACTTGCCTGAAGCGGTAAGCGGCTCGCCTGCCGAAGACCAGCAGGTCAAGCAACTGGACATCGCCATCAGCGCCGAAGGGGTGTTTTCGGTGAATAACCAGTTGCTGGAGAAAAACGACCTTGCCAGCCTGATGGAGGCCTTGCAGAAGGAGTCCGGCGGCGACACCCAGTTGCCGCTGTCCATCAGCGCCGATGGCAAGACCCCGCATCAAGCGGTGATCACCGCCATGGACGCTGCCGGCAAGCTCGGTTTCAGCCATTTGCGCATGACCACCGTCGAGGCGGCGAGCCCGCCCTGATGGCCATGTCCGATCGCTTACTCAAGGCCTGGTACGAGGGCCACCCGGCACTGGCATTGTTGCGGCCGCTGGAATCGCTGTATCGCCGCGTGGTGCAACGTAAGCGTGCGCGCTTTGTGGCGGGCGAGGGCGAGATTTATCAAGCGCCGGTGCCGGTGGTCGTGGTGGGCAATATCACTGTAGGTGGCACCGGCAAGACGCCGTTGATCCTGTGGTTGATCGAGCACTGCCGCCGCAGCGGTTTGCGCGTGGGCGTGGTCAGTCGAGGCTACGGTGCCAAGCCGCCGCAGTTGCCGTGGCGGGTCGAGGCTGGCCATAGTGCCGAGGTGGCCGGTGATGAACCCTTGCTGATCGTGCAGCGCAGTGGCGTCCCTTTGATGATCGACCCCGATCGCAGTCGCGCGGTAAAGGCCCTGCTGGCCAGTGAGCCCCTGGACCTGATCCTCTCGGATGACGGCCTGCAGCATTACCGCCTGGCACGCGACCTTGAACTGGTGCTGATCGATGCCGCCCGCGGCCTCGGCAACCGCCGCTGCCTGCCTGCCGGGCCGTTGCGCGAACCAGTGGAGCGCCTGCACAGTGTGGATGCGGTGCTCTATAACGGTGCCGCCTCGGACCGTGAAGAGGGTTTTGCCTTCCGCCTGCAGCCCACAGCGCTGGTCAACCTGCACAGCGGCGAGCGCCAGCCGGTCACCTATTTCCCGCAGGGCCAGCAGGTGCATGCGGTGGCCGGCATAGGCAACCCGCAACGTTTCTTCAATACCCTTGAAACGCTACACTGGCAGCCGCTGCCCCATGCTTTTGCCGACCACGCGCCCTACAGCGCCGAGGTCTTGAGTTTTACCCCGTCATTGCCGCTGGTCATGACCGAAAAGGACGCGGTGAAGTGCCGCGCCTTTGCCCAGCCCGACTGGTGGTACCTTGCGGTGGATGCGGTACCGTCGCCGGCGTTCGTCGCCTGGTTCGACACGCAGCTGATGCGTCTGCTGCCCAACCGTCTCTTGCCTTAAAACGCTTCTTTCCAGGAAACACTCATGGACACCAAACTGCTCGATATCCTCGCTTGCCCGATCTGCAAAGGCCCGCTCAAGCTCAGCGCCGACAAAACCGAGCTGATCAGCAAAGGTGCCGGCCTGGCTTACCCCATCCGTGATGGCATCCCGGTCATGCTCGAAAGCGAAGCCCGTACCCTGACCACCGATGAGCGCCTGGATAAATGACCACCGCCTTTACCGTTGTGATTCCCTCGCGCTATGCCTCGACGCGCCTGCCGGGCAAACCGTTGCAAATGATCGGCGACAAGCCGATGGTCCAGCTGGTGTGGGAGCAAGCGTGCAAAAGTAGCGCCGAGCGCGTGGTAGTGGCCACCGATGACCCTCGTATTATCGAGGCGTGCAAAGGTTTTGGCGCCGAAGCGGTACTGACCCGCGAAGACCATAATTCCGGCACTGACCGCCTGGCCGAAGTGGCGACCAAGCTTGGCCTGGCACCCGACGCCATTGTGGTGAACGTGCAGGGTGACGAGCCGTTGATCCCGCCGAGCATCATTGACCAGGTCGCGGCCAACCTGGCTGCCGACGCCGAAGCGCGCATGGCGACCCTGGCCGAGCCGATCGAAGACCTTGAGACGCTGTTCAACCCGAGCGTGGTGAAGGTGGTCAGCGATATCAACGGCCTGGCCTTGACGTTCAGTCGCTCAGTGCTGCCCTGGGCACGGGATGCCTTCGCCAAGCACCCTGACGTGTTGCCGGAAGGTGTGCCGTATCGCCGCCACATCGGCATTTACGCCTACCGCGCCGGTTTCCTGCATGACTTCGTCAGCTGGGGCCCGTGCTGGCTGGAAAACACCGAGTCCCTTGAGCAACTGCGTGCGCTCTGGCACGGCGTGCGTATCCACGTGGGCGATGCCTTGGAAGCACCGCCAGCCGGTGTCGACACCCAGGAAGACCTCGAACGCGTCCGTCGCCTGCTGGGCGCCTGATGGAAGTTCTGTTTGTATGCCTGGGCAATATCTGCCGCTCGCCAACCGCTGAAGGCATCTTGCGCCATAAATTGCGCGAAGCCGGCTTGGCGGGCCAGGTTGAGGTGGCGTCTGCCGGTACCGGCGAATGGCATGTCGGCAACCCACCGGACCAGCGCAGCCAGCGTGCGGCGCTGGCGCGAGGTTATGATTTGTCGAGCCAGCGTGCCCAGCAGGTTTCCCGCGCGGACTTTGCCCGCTATGACCTGATCCTGGCCATGGACAGCAGCAACCTGCGCAACCTCAAGGCCATGCAGCCGGGGCAGGGCAAGGCAGAGCTGGATTTGTTCCTGCGTCGCTTTGCTGGCGAAGTGGACGAAGTGCCAGACCCTTACTATGAAGGTGAGCAAGGTTTCGAACGGGTCCTGGGCCTGATTGAACGCGCCTGTGATTTATTGGTGATCGAATTGAAGGGGCGGTTATGACCTTGCAAGTGCTTGCGCAGGTATCGCTCAAGCCATTCAACAGCTTTGGCATCGATGTGAACGCGCAATTGTTCGCCGAGGCCCACAGTGATGCTGACGTGCGCGAGGCCCTCGCCTATGCCGCCGCGCACGCGGTGCCGTTGCTGGTGATCGGTGGCGGCAGCAATTTACTGTTGACCCAGGATATTCCGGCGCTGGTGTTGCGTATGGCGACCCAGGGCATTCGCGTGCTGAGCGACGATGGCACGCACGTGGTGGTCGAAGCCGAAGCGGGCGAAGCCTGGCATCCGTTTGTACTGTGGACCCTTGAACACGGCTTCTGCGGCCTGGAAAACCTCAGCCTCATCCCCGGCACGGTCGGTGCGGCGCCGATGCAGAACATCGGTGCCTATGGCGTAGAAATCAAGGATGTCTTCGTCGGCCTCACCGCCCTGGACCGCCAGACGGGCGAGCTGCGGGATTTCAGCCTGGACGAATGCAACTTTGCCTACCGTGACAGCCTGTTCAAGCACGAAGTCGGGCGTTGGCTGATCCTGCGGGTGCGCTTTGCCCTTAGCCGCGCCACTCACCTGAAACTCGACTACGGCCCCGTGCAACAGCGCCTGACCGCGCAGGGCATCACCCACGCCACGCCAAGCGATGTGAGCCGCGCGATCTGCAGCATTCGCCGCGAGAAACTGCCAGACCCGGCGGAGCTGGGCAATGCGGGCAGCTTCTTCAAGAATCCGCTGGTACCTCAAGCCCTGGCTGTAGAGCTGCGAAGCCAGTACCCGGACCTGGTGGCCTACCCTCAGGCCGACGGCCAAATGAAACTCGCCGCCGGCTGGCTGATCGACAAGGCCGGTTGGAAGGGCTTCCGGGAGGGCGATGCGGGCGTGCATAAGCTGCAAGCGCTGGTGCTGGTCAATTACGGCACTGCCACCGGGCAGGAGATTGCCAGCCTGGCGCTAAGCATCCAGCAAGATATCTTCAAGCGCTTCAAGGTCGAGCTGGAAATGGAACCCAATCAGTACTGAGCTTTATCGGGCCTGAAAATGAAAATGCCCCGTATCTCGCGATACGGGGCATTTTTTATTGCGCTGGCTGATCAGTCATCGCGGCTCATGATGCCGAAGATCTGCAACAGGCTGATGAACAGGTTGTAGATCGACACATACAGGCTAATGGTCGCCATGATGTAGTTACGCTCACCGCCGTGGATGATGGCGCTGGTCTGGAACAGGATGCACACCGAGGAAAACAGCACAAAACCCGCGCTGATCGCCAGTTGCAGGCCGCTGATCTGGAAGAACATGCTGGCCACCACGGCCGCCAGCAACACGAAGAAACCTGCGGTGATGAAGCCACCCAGGAAGCTCATGTCCTTACGGCTGATCAGCACGTAGGCCGACAGACCACCAAACACCAGGGCCGTCATGGCAAATGCCGAACTGACCACTTCCGCACCGCCGGCCATGCCCAGGTAACGGTTAAGGATCGGGCCGAGGATAAAGCCCATGAAACCGGTCAAGGCAAACGCCGACACCAGGCCCCAGGCCGAGTCACGCAGCTTGTTGGTCAGGAAGAACAGACCGTAGAAGCCGATCAACACGACAAAGATATTCGGGTAACCGACGCGCATCTGCTGGGCCACGTAAGCCATCACGCCGCTGAATGCGAGGGTAAGGGCGAGCAAGCCGTAGGTGTTGCGCAACACGCGGCTGACTTCAAGCTGCTCAGCCTGCGCGTTGCCATTCACTGCGTAATTCTGTTCGCGCATGGCGACACTCCTTCAGTTTTGAAACGTTCAGTCGCAAAGATCATAACAGACGCCCTGTAACAAGCGATGCAGAGAGTTTGACAGTGTGTTTCATTCGGGTATTATGGCGCCCGCTGACACGGGATGGGCTACTATAATCCTGTGATGCACAAGGGAAATTGGCAGAGTGGTTGAATGCACCGGTCTTGAAAACCGGCGGACGTTAATAGCGTCTCCAGGGTTCGAATCCCTGGTTTCCCGCCAAGATTTACACGAAAGCCCCGCTATTGCGGGGCTTTTGCGTTTTCGGGGTTTGGATAGGCAGAGGCGGTTTCTGAGAGGGGTTCCGAAACTTACGGGTAATCGGGTCGGGGCGTTTGCCCTTGGCCCAGAACGGCGCCTATCCCCATTTAACTGCATCGATATGCAGCCCGTCCTCTGCGGTGTGCAGCAACTGAACCCGTGTCGACGGAGCGACGTTGTAGCGATCAATTGGCTGAGCGTCATAGCCGCTGAATAGCTCTATTTGGGGGCTCAGTTCTTCAATGAAGACCGCCATCCCTTCGTACTGCACAAATCGCCCGCACATACGCCTTCTCCGTCTGTCGAAATCCCCTACAGAAAAATTGACCGCAAGCGTCCTTCAAAGTTAACTGTACATTCGTACAGTATATGTAAAAGGCCGCATCATGAGCTTCACCATTCTAGGTCCTATCCCTGAGGCAGGCGCGAAGCTGCCTATGTGTTCGTTCCAGGTTCCGGCTGGCTTCCCTTCGCCGGCAGCGGACCATATTGAGCAGCACATCTCATTGGATGAGGTTCTGAATATCCGCGCACCGCATGTGTATCTGGTAGCAATCACCGGGGAAAGCATGCAAGGGATTGGTATCTTCGAAGGAGACCTCGCGGTGGTGGATCGTGCCATTGAGCCTGCTCATGGGCATGTTGTAGTGGCGCTGCTGAACAATGAACCCGTCTGCAAACGTCTATGTAAGCGCGGCCGGGAGGTGATCCTCCTGTCAGAGAACCCCAAATACCCGGCGCGTTATGTTCTCGAAGGGGATGAGCTATCAATCTGGGGCGTGATCACCAGCACAGTGCGCAGTCATGTCTAAATCGCCTGTATTCGCACTTGTCGACTGCAACCGTTTCTACGCTAGCTGTGAGCGCGTGTTTCGCCCGGACCTGGCGCGCGTCCCAATCGTAGTCTTGAGTAACAACGATGGCTGTGTCATTGCGCGTAGCTATGAAGCCTCTCCCTTCGTCAAAATGGGCGAACCGTATTTTCAGATTAAGTACAAGCTCAGAAAGCACGGGATTGTGGCCTTCTCGTCGAATTACGCGCTGTACGGGGATATGAGCCTGCGCGTCATGAGCGTGATTGAATCGCTGGTGCCGGCTGTTGAGGTGTACAGCATTGACGAGGCATTCGCCGATCTGACCGGTGTGGGTGGTTTAGATGCCTTAGGCCGGCAGATCCGCGCCCAAGTACTTCGCTGCACCGGCATACCTGTTGGTGTTGGTATCGCTTATACAAAGACCCTGGCGAAGCTGGCAAACCACACTGCGAAGCGCCTGCAATCGCAGACCGGTGGTGTGGTCAATATCACTGATCCGGTTAAGCGAGACTGGGTGCTGCGTAATACGGATGTGGCGGAGGTGTGGGGCGTTGGCCGAAAGATGAAACTTCACCTCGATACTATGGGAATCAAGTCTGCTATGGATTTGGCTAAGGCGGAACCATGGACGCTCCGTAAGAAGTTCAGCGTTGTGATCGAGAAGACGGCCAGGGAGCTGGGCGGCACGCCTTGCTTGGAGCTGGACGAGCCGGATCCGCCAAAGCAGGAGATCTGCTGCAGTCGAATGTTCGGCCAGCGGCTGACGGAGCTGCCGCCTATCAAAGAGGCGGTGGTCACCTACATGATGCGAGCTTCTGAGAAGCTTCGCGCCCAGAACTCGCTGTGCAAGAAGGTACGCGTGAGCATCCGTACCGGCATGTTCAATCCGGAAGAGGCGAAATACGCCAATGGTGTGGTGGTAGATATGCCTTACCCCACTGACGACGTGCGCCTGCTCATCCAGGCGGCGGTAGGTGCGCTTGATCGTGTATTTCGACCAGGCTTCAATTATAGCAAGGCAGAGGTAATGCTGCTCGACCTATGCCAGCCTGGTGAGTACATCGATGACCTGTTCGCTAAATCGCAGCCGGCAGAGGCAACGCGGGTGATGACAGTGTTGGACCAAATCAACGAACGGTGGGGTAGAGGGACACTGCGATCAGCCAGTGTACCTACCAATCCCCAATGGGGTATGAGGCGCGAGATGATGAGTCAGAACTACACAACTAAGCTTGATCAGCTTTGGAAGGTTTCATGTGTGTGATTGGGAGGCGTCGGGCCAAGTGGTTTGTTTGCTAGCGAACCTACGATGTATTTGTCACTGAGAGGCAATGAACTCAAAGAAATTCTGTTGGTTGCCTGATTCAACACTCTCCTGCCATCGCTTATCCCACGTCACCAGTGCGGGGTCGCGAAGTAAGCCAGGATTACGAAGGTGTCCGCTATTAACTAAAAACTTCAGTTCGACGGCGGTCGCTAGCTCCTTCAAAAAAGAAAGCCGAAGCCCCGTTTTTGGTCGAATTCCTTGATGTATGAGTATGTCGGAGTGTTCCTGTTCGGTCCTCTTTCCAGGTAGGGTATGGAGCTTGCCGGTATTTTCAATACGAAATCTTTTACCTTGCTTTATTTCCCTTAAATTTATCCGGTCGCTGGTAAGAAAATAAATGTTCTCTTCGGCATTCGCTAGCATCAGGATGTTGATCTGATCCATGTCGTGCTGTTCGGTAATTTGGATTGTCTGTTCGCGTCTGCCACCAACTTTATAGATGCTGGCGTCATAGAACAATATCGATATTTCTGGGGAAATCGGGAAGAAAATTTGTAGTCCTTTAGACGCTGTACCTATTCCTTGGTGAGAGTGGCATCCTTCCAAAGCTTGATTGTAGAACACCACGGGATTATCAGATGTTATAAATTCTGTCCCTTTTTTCGCGAGAAGCAATTTACATGACAAGTCCAGGGCAAAGTGTAGCGAATGGTTCGCAGCTCTCAATGCATGGATTGCTGGTTCATTAACCTTAATAGTGATCTTGTCAAAAATATCTTCTGGGACGTCGGGTCTATATGAAATAAATTTTTTAGCCATTGCTACAAGCATTTCATTGATTGCTCTGGCAGCATAAAGAGTCCGACTGCGTTGATAGATCACGAACATTAGAAAATTTACGAAGTCATTGCTTTCAGCTTGAGGTGGTTTCAGCTCTCTTCGAATTTTTCGGAATAGTTTAGCTGCTTGGTTTTCAACCAGTCCAAGAGCTTTTTCCAGTTTGTCTTCCTCGCCGTAAAGATAATCGCGATAGCATTGGGATTTTAGTTTTCCCTCACGAATAACAATGTCTCTGCTCAAGTTGTATAAATTTATTGTCTTTTCGTTAGATGAAAAGTTTTTAAGATATACCCTCGGGACGTAATGGTGTTTTTTATTGGCTGGCATTGATGAGGGCCGCTCCCTGGTTCTTGGCACGTGTGAGGTGCTAGCGTACCAAATGCAGGGTGGCTGTAGGCTCGGATTAAAGAGTTTTAGGGGTGTATAGATTAAAGATCGTAGGGGCACCCGCAGGAAACAAAGCGAGCTCGAGCATATCTGGGGCAAAAATGGGGCAAACCATACGCCATTCTATGCCATCTAATGCCCATTATGCACTTATGCAACCTGCCTTAAGCGGGCGTCGCAACCCGCGAGCACGGGCCTATCCCCTAAAATTCTCCACATACTCCTACACAATCGGGGTGTGAGCGATGCGACGTAGCGAGAGGCTGCTTACGACTCAAAGCAGTCGTAATCCAGCTTTCGAGTTATGGCTTGAACGGATCGATCCAGCCAGGCCGAAGTCCTGCCTCGTATTCTTGGCGTACGTAGTCGAGCGACTCTGCGCATCCCATTTCCGCCTCGATAGCGCCTATGCATGCCCAGCAATCCCCGCCGGTATTGCCTGATAGGGGATCTTCCGGATTGTCGAGTAGGCGTGCGCAGATCGTGCAGTGTTGCGGCTTTTTGCTGTTTGTCATAACACTCTTCCGATACGTTCCGTCTTAGCATCTGGCCTGTTACCCCGAGGAGCAGCAACGGCCAAAAGCAGCTCCTCAATTCAGGGCCGCTTTCGTCCGAAAAACACCATTCAGAAATGTTTGAAAGAGGACGCGCAGGCACCTACCTCAAGGACGATGCAGTCCTGTCGCATCTCGCCAGTACAAGGTTTGTTCGAACTGAAAGCTAATAAGAAAGAAGGCCGAACACGATTGAAATATGGACTGAGCGATTTTATCCAAATCTTCCATAGCCGACTCCCCCTCTGGTTCGGGCCCTTTTATTCTGATGGTGCAACGCACCGCGACAGGGAAGGCGATACCCATTGTATTCTCAGCATAAATCGTAGGGTCATCGAGTACGTCTTTGGTACTCAATTTAAGTCCCGAGTTAAATTCAGCGTATAGCCCATTTCCTGCGACCTCTATTTCCCAGGCACCAGCATTCGCAAGTGCTTTGCTCAGCGTCGAAATTGTGAGCGTATTATCAGCTTCCAAGCATAGATCAAGACTCATGAATCCTCCCTTTTCCTTGGCTTCACACTTGCACCAAAATTTCTGAATGCGATCTTCTCGACAGTGTATTTGGCTAGCGGTTTGAATGTCTGCTTCTGGCCGTTTGCTGCTCGTCACGACAGGCAGCAAACGGCCAAAAGCGGCCATTGCGATGATGCAGTACGATGCACGCATACCGTTAGTATCATAGGGGCTAATCAATGCAATTCCATGGTTTCGTGTTCGGGCATATCGAGGTTGAGATTCACGGCCGTGCATACGATCTGCATAACTTCTATCAAGCCAGCGCCATTAATTACGACATCGTGGATCGGTCGGTTGTACTTAGCTTTACTCGACGGAGTGACGCTGGGGTGCCGCCTGAAGAAGCACGCAAGATTACTATCAGCTTCCATGAGGTTGACTACTTTTCAGCGAGTGGCCGGGATGGAAACCCGGTTGACAGTGACGGTAATGTTCTTCATTCGATTGGGGCGGTGGAGTCCAGTGCTGAGACACAAACCTTCTACCTCACAGATAACATCCAACCAGATCATCACCTTGTCATGCGCTTCGAGTCTGGTCTGACATTACGAGTACAGGCCGCTGAAGCACGGTGCGAAATCGTTTGCTGAGCGGCACATAACTAGGGCCCTCGACGTCTGATGTGGGTCGATTGTAGCCGTTCGAGAAAGACCGGAACCGACCCATTGCAGACGTTCTCGAACGCCCAGGCGCGCATTCCCAGTAAGCGGAGCGAATGACTTGAGTCGCCTGTCAGGAGCTGAGATAGTCGAATAGCTTCTGCAGAAAAACATCGCCCGCCACTGAGTCTGATAGCAAATAATGCCCAGACCAATTGTCCCAGCCAGCTGCGAGGCTGAACTCAGCACATTGGAAATTCTGGTGAATTTTTTCATCAACGCCTATGACAGATGAACCCAATCGTTTGAATCCTCGGCGTTTGATCAGGTTTTCAGCTAGCGAAAGCCAACAAGCGTCTGACAACTCGTTGAAACTGAGTGTCAGATGTCCATTGGCTGCCGTGTCGAGAGTTGGGTTCATCTATTGCCGTCTAAGGTTTGACGCGAAGGGAATGCACAAACGTGGCTGCGGGGGCATTGTTTGGGTGCCTGATCAAGTTTGAGACAGTTTTATTGCGTTGGCGAGCTGTTGGGCGTTGTTGCGCAACTCAATGAATTTTTCGTTTAGCTCGACATGACCTGGATTCCAAGAAAGGACGCCATCGACATAGCTTTGACCAAGAATGAGATCATTTAATGAGCCCATTCCGCCATAGGCTGACAGTAGATACTCAATCCCAGAGTAATCAGAATCCAGCAATAGTGCCCTTGCCTTACGCATCCAAAAGCTCCAGCGGGTGGCTCCATCGCTTTCGAGCACGATTGCAAGCTGATCAAGAATGCAGATCAACTCTTCAGTTTTCGGTCCCATTTCTCGACATCGTCCAAAGTGAAACGCGGCATGGGCGGGATGATCCGCTGTTGAGTGTTTCTCGCCCGCTAGCAACATAAGCTACTGTTTCGCCATTAGGGTGTCCACGGGCTGCGTTTGGCCGATTGCTGCCTGCGAACACCTTACTCTGCTCGCGTTATGCCATTTATACAACCTGATGTAGACGGGCATTAGAGGCAGCAACCACGAGCTTACCCCTCATCCCCTACACAGTTGGGTTTGAATTTAAGCTCTGGCAACTGGGCTGCAGTTTAAAAATTAGTACGTATATCTATCTTGTGAGTTTCAATGTATTCAATAAGTGTGCGATAGGCTCTAAGGAGAGATGCTCGATTTGCCCAATTATTTTCTTCATCTGCGACCATTGGTGTAATAAAAGATCCATATTCTCTTATGAACATGTCTCCATGTTCCAGACATATTTTGGTGTGTTCCCAGTCCATACCAAAAACTGCTGAGAAGCTTGCCAAGAAGTCAGATACTAGCATGTTAAGTTCGTCGTGCGCTTTGAAACCACCGGTTTTCTGTATGGCTAAAGCTCTGGTTATATCAAGAATTTCTTCAAGTAGGTCTCTTTCATCGCGAGGCTTAGTTTGAGTGGGTGTGTTTTCCTGGCTTGCTTTAAGTATTTCGTGAATCTGCTGCTCAAGATCTGGCCAGAACTGGTCAAAGACATGGCTTAGGATATTTTCGACCAGAACGTTCCCTTCGTTAGATTTGTTTAAGTTAAAAATTAGCTTTCTAATGTCGGATTTGTTGAATAGGGTTGTTTGGAATTGAGTTAATGGGCCATATAAGTCGCTTGTTTCCATTCCGAACAGAATTGGACAGACTAAAGAGTTCCCGACCTGTTTGGATATTGCGCCAGCCTCAAACATCAGCCACTGGCTGTTTATATTTTCCGGGGTTACGCAAAAAATACCTGCTGAGGACGACTCAAGCTCTCCTGCTATATCAGTGGACCATCGCATGCCTTTATCAATATCTGATGGCGTGTAATAAGGCTTGACAGTTTGCAGCACCATTGGTAGCCAGTTTCTGAATGCTTCGCCAATTCGTCTACTGGTATCCCCGGACCAACTAATAAAAATTTTCATTTGCGACTACCCTTGAGTGAAATTTTTCTACTTTAACGCTTCCCCATTCCCTCTGTCACCGCATTGGTTTACGGAACACGCCATGTCGTCGACTGTTTTCGGTTGCAGGTGCGTTGCCAGTGGGCATTGGGCTGATCTCAGAGCGAGGGCTCTCCTATCAAAAAAGAAGGAGTGGTTATACCGTGAAGTTGAGTCGTCATTCCAGGCGTTGCGAATACGATTCAGGCGCTATTTTCAGTTGCCGCGCCAGCCAATAGCGGAGAGACCGTGTGCAATGGCACTCAATAATTTGCGATTGAGTAAATCCGATGTGATGATGGCGATCTGGCTTCTATGTGTCCCTCGGACTTGGCGAAAAGGCCCGCAGTATGAAAAAACAGGTGGCCGCCTCGGTCGTTTATCTCGATGGAAAAATCCTTATCTCTCGTCGGGCTCCAGGGCAGAGCCTTGCGGGCATGTGGGAGTTCCCTGGTGGAAAAGTTGAGCAGGGGGAAACTCCTCAAGAATGCATCGTCCGAGAGTTAGATGAGGAGCTATGCGTTGCTTCTGTCGCAGGCGAAATTCTCATTACCACGACCTATAGCTACCCCGGCGGCACCATCGAGCTAATCGCCATTTTGGTCGAACTGAAATCTACGCAGTTCACCTTACAGGTCCATGACTTATATGAGTGGGTGGGGCCTTACGAACTGCTGAGCTACGACTTAGCTCCTGCCGATATCCCCATTGCCGAAGAGA
The DNA here is from genome assembly GCF_002591235.1 of Pseudomonas sp. FDAARGOS_380. Lineage (NCBI taxonomy): Bacteria > Pseudomonadati > Pseudomonadota > Gammaproteobacteria > Pseudomonadales > Pseudomonadaceae > Pseudomonas > Pseudomonas sp. FDAARGOS_380. The sequence continues at coordinate 4,573,831 of NZ_CP023969.1, forward strand.
TCATCCGACAATATGGTTAATTTTGCTCCCCCTGCGCCAGGTGCCAACCTCAACAACGACGATCTGATTCTACATTTTCTCTGCAGTCCTCAAGGAGGAATGCGCCGGTCGAATCGGACCAACACCCTTGTTATTGTCTCCAATCACGTGGCGTCAATTTATGACGATCGCTGGGTTGATGATGTGCTGCATTACACAGGCATGGGGCAAATTGGAAGCCAGTCGTTGGAGTTCAACCAAAACAGGACGTTGAATGAGTCGGGTTTCAATGGCATTAGCGTTCATTTGTTCGAGGTTTTTACGGCCAAGACCTATACCTATATCGGTGAGGTGCTTCTGGCTGACAAGCCTTACCAGGAGATGCAGCTGGATGTAGAAGATCAAGAACGTTTCGTTTGGATCTTCCCACTGCGCTTAAAGTCGGGTGTTCCGCCGGCAATTCCAGACACCACGCTGAAACAACTGAGCCAGCTCAAAGAAAAGAGGGCTCGTAAATTGAGTGACGGCGAGGTTGAGGTTCTTGCTCGGCGGCAGGGTCGAGTCAATGTGGGAAAGCGCAATACCAGAGTTACGCAGTATCAACGCTCACCCTGGGTCGCAGAGCATGCAAAGCGCAGGTCAAAGGGGCAGTGTGATTTATGCCAGGAAGCTGCACCATTCAATAGGAGGGATGGCGCTCCCTATCTCGAGACGCACCACATTGAATGGCTCGTACACGGTGGAGCCGATACGGTGGAAAATACTGTAGCGCTTTGCCCTAATTGTCATAGAAAAATGCACGTCCTAGATGACCAGGCAGATAGAAAGCTTTTGGTAGCACGGTTGAACGCTCACTAATACAGGTGCGGTTTATGGAAGAAGAAATCAGTTTTGATCATGGCGGAGTTACGTACACCAGCAGCTACTACGTGGAAGGAGATGAGCTGATTGTTTACCTTCCTGATGGTAGTCACCGGGCTACTACTCTGCGTGGCCTGGCCCCTGAAACGGCCGCATTGACTCATTTACGAGCGTTTGTGCTGCACTCGAAGAAAGGATCGGTTTAAAAGATAACCACTTAGGCATGGATACGGCATCCATCGGCGAAGACGACAAATGGCAGTTTTATTTTTGTGAACTGGGGTTAGCCTATCGATACCTTTCCTCTGAAAGGTATTCGCTATGGCCTCTCGATCTACAAGCAACAACGCAAAAATGGCCGCCGCCATTAAATGGTCGGTCGACGACGCAAGTCAGTTTGTGGTTGAGATCGTTGCAAAGTCTGATCGGTCTGGGTACTGGCTTCATATTCACCAGGATATGCCTGGGCGTATGCCATTGAAGCCACGCTACCTGGGTGACGAGTGGGTGGTTGGAACCGGCCCAATCAACTTTGATACGGCGTGAAACCGGTAAGCGGGGGGCGACGATTTCATCGTCAGAGCCTCCGCAGGTTCTGTTCAAGCTGCAAGCGCCGGGTGGGAGCAAAAACAGTTCCCAAACTAAAATCGCGCCCCTTGCAGAATAAGGCTTGTAGATTGGTAGCTAACTGCGAGTTATGGAACGCTGTCCGCCTTCAACACACCGGCCCGCTTGAGTTTACATATCGGTCTTGAAAACCGGCGGACGTTAATAGCGTCTCCAGGGTTCGAATCCCTGGTTTCCCGCCAAGATTTACACGAAAGCCTCGCGAAAGCGGGGCTTTTGCGTTTCTGGGGTCTGGGTGTGCTGATAATCAAACAAATGCTGTTTGTCGCATTCATACCTTTCAAAGACGAACCGCCATTCGTCTAACATCCGGCACTCTTCATCCGTTGCTACCTCTCAATCTTAAGCACGGATATCCCGAGCGATAAACGGAGAGAGCCAGCATGGAAATCAACGAAAAAGCCCCAGGCAACATTTCCCAGCAAGCGGTTACCCGGGGCACCGATAACGAGACAGGGCATGACCCTCGGCGCGATGAGGACAATGTCCCGCTGCCGCCGGACGACGAGGCACCGCTTGAGGAAGACATGTCGGATGTAGACGCGGCCGATTCCGTAGCAAGTGAACATCCCGACACCTGAAGGCGTTCAGGCAAACGAGCCCGGCCCTGTGCCGTAATGCGGTTGTAGGAGCGAGCTTGCTCGCGAAAAACGTCAACGATAACGCGTGTTTCTTGATTGAACGCGGCGCCTGTGAGTTTTTCGCGAGCAAGCTCGCTCCTACAGAGTGGGCGCTTGATGGCTCGGGTAGCGTGGTCTCGTTCACCTCGTTGCTGTAGTCCTATGCTGATCCGACCCGCACCGCTGCACTTTTTTGCATTTTGCTGATCTACCCCTGTCCCAGCCACCCGACTCCTGCGCGTGGCCCACAGATCAGACACGGTGCCGATGGATCGAACGTCAACTGTTTCCACCTCCCGATGGCCGCTGCTGCTTGTTGCGGTTTTCGCGCTCTGCGCAACAGGCTGCAGCCAACAACAGGGCCGCGATATCGCCAGGCAGTTCAGCGATGGCAAGCCCGATGAGTTCTTCCAGACCAGCGTCGACCGCATGGCCACCTTGGGCATGCGTGACAACCTGCAAAGCCTCTACTTGCTGATGAGCAAGCTCTACCTGCGCAACCCCAACCAATGGCGTCAATCGGGCTATCCGGATGCGGTGACCGCCGCCCGGCAAATCCGCAAGGCCATCGAAAATCGGCAACCCTTGCCCGCACTGGGTGACCGGCGTGACCTGGCTGCCCTGAGCTATTCCCTGAGCCCCGACTTTCGCGGCGACCGCGTCGGCGCGTTCATCTATGCGATTGGCAGCATGCTCGTGACCGCCCACGGCGGGCGCACGCAGTTTTATGTGACCGACTCGATCAACCCGCAGTTTGTCAGCAATGCCGCGCGCAATATCGAAAAGGCCACCTGGCTGCTCAGCCAGCGTCAGGATGCCAATGGCGTGTTGCTGTTGTTTTCCAATGAAATATCGGAGGAGGGCAGTAACCTCAGTTTTGCTGTTGAGTTCGGCAAGATCGTCGCGCGTTTGGACCTGCTGACCCAAATCCTCGATGAGCGTTACCGACGTATCGGCCTCAATTACGCACAAAGCTTGTTGCTGATGAATTTCCTGCCGGTGCAGTGAGGCCCGTCGCATCGACCAATCAGTGCGGTGTTTCCCTTTCCGCTGTAGGAAGCGGCCTATCTTGCCTCCTGTGGCTTGAAACGCTTGCCTGCGGGCAATAGCCTCGGATTTTTCTTAAACACGAGGCCCTACCTTGGGTAAACGAAAAACGGTTTGGCCCACGGATCGCGAAATACGCTTGCGGTTTATCCTCTATGCGGTGATCGACGCCGCGACGGCCCAGGGCGTGTCTGCCGAGTTATTGCTGCCGGCGCATAAGTTATTGCGTGACTCGCCCACGGAAGCCCAGTTGCGCGACACCTTGGGGGAGATTCTCGCCACTGACGAAATGTATGGCTTTCGCTTTGCGCCGGGGTCGGATGCAGATGATCTGCTGCGGGCATTGGCAACTACCGATGGCTAAATGATTCATCCCTGTTTTTGATACGCCCCTGTCCGTCATTAAGGAGTGACTCGACGGGCGTGCCTGCCTTCCCATCACTGTTCGCGTGGTGGGCTTGGCCCGGCACGTTCCCGGATTCCAAGGACCTGCCCCCAATGCTGCTGCGCCACCCCCCGTTTATTTTTGCCGCCTTGACCCTCAGCTCGCTGGTACAGGCCGAAGGCCTGCAATTGGCGCCGGTTGAAGTCACCACGGCCGAGGCCAGCGCCGCAGAAATCGCCCAGGCGCAGCTCAAAAGCGTGCCCGGTGGCACCAATTACATCGATATGGACAGCGTGCAACAGGGGCGGGTCAGCAGCAACGAGGATGTCTTCAAATACCAGGCTGGTGTGTACGCCAAAGCGGCCAATAACGAAGGGGTGAAGGTGTCCATCCGTGGCTCGGGCCTGAACCGCGCCCCCGGTGCCCATGCCTCCGGCCTGTATGAAATGTTCGACGGCCTGCCGCTTACCGGCCCAGGTGGTACGCCTTATGAGCTGAAGGACCCGCTGTGGCAAAGCCGGGTAGAGGTGCTGCGTGGCGCCAACGGGTTCGATCAGGGTGCATTGGCTTTGGGCGGTGCGGTCAATTACGTCACCCGCACCGGCTTGGACGCGCCCAAGCTGCAAGTGCGCTATGAGGTCGGCAGTCGCGGCTATGCTCAACGTGAAGTCAGTTCGGGGCAAGTGCTGGGGGACGCCGACTATTACATCAGCCTCACCGATTCGGAATCCGACGGTTATCAGCACCAGAGCGCCGGTAGCGGCAAGGGCATCGCTGCCAACTTCGGCTACCGCTTTAACCCGGACCTGGAAACGCGCTTCTATTTGCGTTATCGCGAAACCACCAACGATTCTCCCGGCAGGCTCACGCGTGACCAGATCAGCCATGATCCGCGTGCCGCCAACAGCCTCAATGCCGCCCGCGATTCAAAACGCCTGCAACCGGGCTCCACCTGGATCGCCAACAAAACCACCTTGCGCTTGGACGATAATTCACGGGTCGAGGTCGGACTGGCCTACCACGATTACCCCATGGACCTGCGCGAAGGCACCAACCGCCTCAAGGTCGCCTACACCGATATCAGCGGCACCCTGAATTACATCCGCCAGGACAGCCTGTTCGGCCATGCCAGCACCACCACCGTGGGCCTGCGTACCACCCAGGCGATGCCGAACAATGGCGCGTCGGAATACGTCCGCATCCCTGCGGGCAACACCGCCATTTATGCCCCGGGCACCAAGACCCGCGACTACAGCTATCTGGGCTCCGATACCGTGCTGCATGTAGGCAATGAGCTGGAACTGGTGGAGGATCTGTGGCTGACCACCGGCCTCGCCGCCATCTACACGCGCCGCGAAACCCAGGTCACGTATCCCGACGGCCAGGCGCCGATCAGTCAGCATGATTGGGATTACGCGCCGCGCATTGGCCTGCGTTACGACTTCACCCCGCAGCTGCAGATTTACGGCAACCTGAGCCGCTCGGTAGAGCCACCGCACGCATGGTCGATGATCTGGGGGGCGAACAAATATTTCGGCAAGGGCAGTGGGGCAGCCACGGGGTTACAGCGCGAAGGCGTGAAGCTGCGTAATCAGACCGCCACCACTCTGGAAATCGGCGGGCGCGGTGAAGCATGGCTCGGCCAGTGGGACCTGGCCCTCTACCGCTCCGAAGTGCGTCACGAATTGCTCTCCGTGGAAACCCAGGCCCAAACCGCCAACAGTAGCGCCATCATCGCCGAATCCAACGCCAGCCCCACCGTGCACCAGGGTGTGGAGCTGAGCCTGCTCAGCCCGCTGTGGGACGGCGGCCGCAGCGGTAAGCTCGACCTGCGCCAGGCCTACACCTTCAGCGACTTCCACTACCGCGATGACGACCGCTTCGGCGACAACACCTTGCCCGGCATTCCCAAGCACTACTACCAGGCGCAATTGCGCTACAGCCACCCGACGGGTTTCTACACAAGCTTCAACACCGAGCATGCCTCACGGGTAGCGGTGGACTACGCCAATTCCTATTACGCGGCGGCCTACACCACCCTCGGCGCCACCTTCGGCTACGACGCGCCCAAGCAGGACTGGCAAGCCTGGGTCGACCTGCGCAACCTCACCAACCGCCGCTACGCCAACACCGTCACGCCGGGCTACGACGACAACGGCATGGACGCTGCACGTTCAACCCCCGCTGATGGGCGGGGTATCTACACCGGCGTTTCCTGGAGCTGGCGTTAAATCAGCCTTCGTGCTGGCGCAGGCGCTTGTACAGGGTGTTGCGACTCACCCCCAGCTCCCGCGCCAGGTGGGAAATATTTCCGCCCACGGCTTCCAGGCGCTGGTTCAGGTCAAGGCGTTCATCCAGGTGTTCGGGTTTGGACTGCGGCAGCGTCGCCTGCAAATCCACGAAGAAATCATCGGGCAGGTGCTCTGCGCGGATCGGCTGCTCTTCGGCCATTGCCAACGCCACCTGCAACACGCTGCTCACCTGGCGTAAATTCCCCGGCCACAGGTGTTGCTCAAATAGCCTCAGCACCTCGGCACTCAGCCCGGCCCATTGCGTCGGCTCGCGGTGTTGCTGCCACAGTTGCTGGAACAGCGCCTGCTTGTCGGTACGCTCGCGCAACGGCGGCAATTCCAGGGTCAGGCCGCCGATGCGGTAGTACAAGTCTTCGCGAAAGCGCCCAGCCTGCACCAGCTCGCGCAAGGCGCGGTTGGTCGCCGAGATGATGCGCAGATCCACCGGGAACACCTCGCTGCTGCCCACCGGTTGCACGCAGCGTTCTTGCAGCACCCGTAACAGGCGGGCCTGGGTCGGCAGCGGCATATCGCCGATCTCGTCGAGAAACAGCGTGCCCTTGTCCGCCTTGCGGATCAGGCCGATGCTGCCTTTCTGGTTGGCGCCGGTGAAGGCGCCTTTTTCGTAGCCGAACAGTTCCGATTCCACCAGCTCTGCGGGAATCGCCGCACAGTTCACTGCGATCAACGCCTGCCGGCTGCGGGAACTGGCCTGGTGCAGGGCTTTGACGAACACCTCTTTGCCCACGCCGGTCTCGCCGTGAATCAACAACGGAATGTCTTTTTCCAGCAGGCGCTCGGCCTGGCGCACGGCTTTTTCCACGCGCACATCGCCAAAATGCAGGGTCTGGAGGTTGATCGAGGTCGGTGCTGGCGGCGGCGGTTGGCTGAACACCCGGGCCTGCACCGGCATCTGCTTGGGCCGCTTCAACAGGCACTGAAACCTATTGCGTCCCGCCGCGTGCAAGGCGAAGGGCAGCCCTTCCGGTTGGTTGAGCAACTCCAGCAGCGAGACCTTGAACAGGCTGTCGATCATCACCCGCGACAGGCTGATGCCCAGCAGGTTATCTGCACGCCGATTGGCCGACAGCACCTGGCCGCTTTCATCAAAGATCAGCAGGCCGGCCCATTGGCTGTCGAGGTTGCTCAAGCCGGTGTTGAAGGTCAGTTGGAAGTGTTCGCCGCGAAACAGGTTGAGGATCAGCCGGTTTTCCACGGTCTGGCTCATCATCTTGACCATGCCCAGGGTGTGGGAGGGCGGCAGGTAGCTGTCGCTGGACACATCCAGCACGGCGATGATTTCGCGCTGGGCGTCGAAAATCGGCGCTGCGGAGCCGGTCATGAAGCGGTTGGCCTTGAGGAAGTGCTCATCGTGCTCAATATGCACGGCCTGGGCGCAGGCCAGCGCGGTGCCGATGGCATTGGTGCCGCTGGCGCGTTCCATCCAACTGGCGCCGGGGCTGAAGCCACGGGCCAGCGTGGGTTCGATAAACCGCTGGGTACCCCACGAGGTCAGCACCTGGCCCTGATTGTCGGCGAGCATGATCAGGCAGTTGGAATTGCTGAGAATGTTTTCGTAGTAGGGCAACACTTCCTGGTGGGTGGTCTGTACCAGGGAATGCTGGCTTTCCAGCAGTTGGCGAATGCCCTCGGCGGGCAGTTGGTCAAAGCTGGGGGCGCTCTGGTGGTCCAGGCCATAGGCGCGGCAACGGCGCCAGGATTCCTGGATAAGGGTGTCGTGGGTCAAGGGTTCGGCCATCGTGCGACCTTCATTTTTATTGTTATTGTTTTTGCATATCTAACTGAAGAAACCGATTCAAACTGTGGGAGCGGGCTTGCTCGCGAATGCGGTGTATCAGTCGACCGATGATTGACTGACCCACTGCATTCGCGAGCAAGCCCGCTCCCACATTTAGTCTGTGTTGGTTATGAGAGTGTTGTTCACAACTGTTCATTGTCAACCCCGGCAGTGTTCAGTTGTTCAGCCGGATTGTTCACTCCTGAACATCATGATTCACCCATTTCCTTACACATCAAGCGCTTGCGGTTTTGGCACGAAACTCGCTCTGACAATGGACCAGATTCATTCCAATAATAAAAAAGGTCGTGTCATGTCATTGACCCTGGAACATGTCTCCCGCGTTGTCGACGGCCAAACCTGGATCGACGACGCCAACCTGCGGTTCGAAGCCGGTTCTTTCAACGTCCTGCTCGGTCGCACCCTGTCCGGCAAGACCAGCCTGATGCGCCTGATGGCCGGCCTGGACAAGCCCGACAGCGGCCGTATCCTGATGAACGGCGTGGACGTCACGCAAAAGCCGGTGCGCCTGCGCAATGTGTCGATGGTCTACCAGCAGTTCATCAACTACCCGACCATGACCGTGTTCGAGAACATCGCCTCGCCGTTGCGCCAGGCCGGTGTGTCCAATGAGGTGATCCAGAGCAAGGTGCTGGAAACCGCCAAGATGCTGCGCATCGAGAAATTCCTGCAGCGCCACCCCCTGGAGCTGTCCGGTGGCCAGCAGCAACGCACCGCCATGGCCCGCGCCTTGGTGAAGGACGCCGAACTGATTTTGTTCGATGAACCGCTGGTCAACCTGGACTACAAACTGCGCGAAGAGCTGCGCCAGGAAATGCGCGAACTGTTTAAGGCGCGCCACACCATCGCCATTTATGCCACCACCGAGCCCAACGAAGCCCTGGCCTTGGGCGGCACCACCACCATTCTTCACGAGGGGCGGGTGATCCAGAGTGGCAAGGCCGCCGAGGTCTACCACCAGCCGCAAACCGTGCTCGCCGCTGAGCTGTTCTCCGAGCCGCCGATCAACCTGATGCCAGGGCGCATCAGCGGCAACGAAGTGAGCTTCGCCAATTTCGTGCATTTCCCACTCAATGTTGACCTGCGGCCCATCGGCGAAGGCGATTTCCGCTTTGGCGTGCGCCCCAGCCATATCAGCCTGGTGCCCAGCAACGATGATGACCTGGAGCTGGCGGTGACCGTGGAAGTCGCCGAGATCAGCGGCTCGGAAACCTTCCTGCATGTGCGCAGTGAGCATTTCCTGCTGGTGCTGCACCTGCCGGGGGTGCATGAGTACGATGTCGACGCGCCGATCCGCGTGTATATCCCCACCCACAAACTGTTTGTGTTCGATGGTCAGGGCCGCTTGGTCCAGGCCCCCGGGCGCCGTGTCGCGAGGGTTGCCTGATGGCCGAGATCCATTTGCGCAACCTGGCCCATAGCTACAGCCCTGCGCCCGCGGGGCCAGAAGACTACGCCATTCGGGAAATGAACCATGTGTGGGAGCAGGGCGGAGCCTATGCCTTGCTCGGGCCGTCAGGCTGCGGCAAGTCCACGCTGCTCAATATCATTTCCGGCCTGCTTAGCCCGTCCGAAGGTCAGGTACTGTTTGATACCCAGGTGGTCAACGAGCTCACCCCGGAGAAACGCAATATCGCCCAGGTGTTCCAGTTCCCGGTGGTGTACGACACCATGACGGTGTTCGACAACCTGGCGTTCCCGCTGCGCAACCAGGGCATGGCCGAGGCGAAAATCCATAGCAAGGTGCAGGAGATCGCCGAAGTCCTCGACCTGCAAAACCTGCTGAGCAAAAAAGCCCGCAACCTCACCGCCGACGAAAAACAGAAAGTTTCCATGGGCCGTGGCCTGGTACGCGATGACGTGTCGGCCATTCTCTTTGATGAGCCGCTGACGGTGATCGACCCGCACCTGAAGTGGAAACTGCGGCGCAAGCTCAAGCAGATCCATGAGCAGTTCAATATCACCATGGTCTATGTCACCCATGATCAACTGGAAGCCTCCACCTTCGCCGACAAGATCGCGGTGATGTATGGCGGGCAGATCGTGCAGTTCGGTACGCCGCGTGAATTGTTCGAGCGGCCCAGCCACACCTTTGTCGGTTATTTCATCGGTAGCCCTGGGATGAATCTGATCGAGGTGCAGGCCAAGTCTGGCGGTGTAGGGTTCGCCAATACCCTGTTGCCACTGTCCGAAGCGTTGCAGCAACGTCTCAACACCACTGACTACAAAAAACTCCAGGTTGGTATCCGCCCGGAATTTATCCACGTGTGGGACGAGCACAACCCTGACGCCCTGCAAGCCGACGTCGTCCATGTGGAAGACCTCGGCACCTACAAGATCATGACCCTCAACCTCGACGGCGCCACGCTCAAGGTGCGCCTGGCCGAGGACAAGCCGGTGCCGGAAGGCAAGGCCTCCATCAGTTTCCCCGCGCAATGGCTGATGCTCTACGCCGACGATTACCTGCTGGAGGTGGCGCCATGAACAAGGTGCAGAACAACAAGGCCTGGTGGCTGGTGTTGCCGGTGTTCCTGCTGGTGGCGTTCAGTGCGGTGATCCCGATGATGACGGTGGTCAACTATTCGGTGCAGGACATTTTCGATCAGTCCAGCCGCTATTTCGTCGGGGCCGACTGGTACAAGCAGGTGCTGCTCGACCCACGCCTGCACGATTCGCTGCTGCGCCAGTTCATCTACTCGGCCTGCGTGCTACTCATTGAGATCCCGTTGGGCATCGCCATCGCCCTGACCATGCCCACCAAGGGCCGCTGGTCCTCGCTGGTGCTGATCATCCTCGCCATTCCGTTGCTGATTCCGTGGAACGTGGTCGGCACCATCTGGCAGATTTTTGGCCGTGCCGACATCGGCCTGCTGGGCTCGACCCTCAACGCCATGGGCATCAGCTACAACTACGCTGCCAACACCATGGACGCCTGGGTCACCGTGCTGGTCATGGATGTGTGGCACTGGACCTCATTGGTGGCGCTGCTGTGCTACTCAGGTTTAAGGGCCATTCCGGACGTGTACTACCAAGCTGCGCGGATTGATCGTGCATCGGCTTGGGCGGTGTTCCGACATATCCAGTTGCCGAAGATGAAAAGCGTGCTGCTGATCGCGGTGATGCTGCGGTTCATGGACAGCTTCATGATTTACACCGAACCCTTCGTGCTCACCGGCGGCGGGCCGGGTAACGCCACCACCTTCCTGAGTCAGACGCTTACCCAGATGGCCGTCGGCCAATTCGACCTGGGCCCGGCGGCGGCGTTTTCCCTGGTGTACTTCCTGATCATCCTGTTGGTGTCCTGGCTGTTCTACACCGCCATGACTCATTCCGACGCCAACCGCTGAGGCCGCCAACATGAGCAAACGCAAGCTGATTCCATTACTGATATACATCCTGTTCCTGCTGGTGCCGATCTACTGGCTGCTGAACATGTCCTTCAAGAGCAACACCGAAATCCTCGGCGGCCTGACCCTGTTTCCGCAGGATTTCACCCTGGCCAACTACAAGGTGATCTTCACCGACCCAAGCTGGTACACCGGTTACCTCAACTCGCTGTACTACGTGAGCCTGAACACGGTGATCTCCCTGAGCGTGGCGCTACCGGCAGCCTATGCGTTCTCGCGCTATCGTTTTCTGGGTGACAAGCACCTGTTCTTCTGGCTGCTCACCAACCGTATGGCGCCGCCGGCAGTGTTCCTGCTGCCGTTTTTCCAGCTGTATTCATCCATTGGCCTGTTCGATACGCACATCGCCGTGGCCTTGGCCCATTGCCTGTTCAACGTGCCGTTGGCGGTGTGGATCCTGGAAGGCTTCATGTCCGGTGTACCCAAGGAAATCGACGAAACCGCCTACATCGACGGCTATAGTTTTCCTAAGTTTTTCGTGAAGATTTTTATCCCGCTGATTGGCTCCGGTATCGGCGTTACGGCGTTTTTCTGCTTTATGTTTTCCTGGGTCGAGCTGCTGCTGGCGCGCACGCTCACCTCGGTCAACGCCAAGCCCATCGCAGCGGTGATGACCCGCACGGTGTCGGCCTCCGGCATTGATTGGGGCGTGCTGGCAGCGGCGGGGGTGTTGACCATCCTGCCGGGCATGCTGGTGATCTGGTTTGTTCGCAACCACGTGGCCAAGGGCTTTGCCCTGGGCCGGGTCTAGAGGAGTCGATGATGGAATGGATGGCCTGGACCACCCCCACAGCGCTGTTCTTTGGCGGTATTGCCCTGATTCTGGCGGGCATGACCACTTGGGAATTGCGTTCGCCGAGTATCCCCCGGCGCGGGTTGCTGCCGATCAGCACCACCCGTGGCGATCGCTTGTTTATCGGTCTGCTCGGCAGCGCCTACCTGCATTTGCTGGTCATTGGCGTTACCGACTGGAGCATCTGGGTGGCGTCCGCGCTCTCCCTGGTATGGCTGTTGAGTGTGATGCGTTGGGGCTAGCTGTGCACACCTCTGTAGGAGCGAGCTTGCTCGCGAAAATCGTCAACGATAACGCAGTGCTCCTGGTAGCCCGCGGTGTCTTTGCGTTCTTCGCGAGCAAGCTCGCTCCTACAAGGGAGGTGGTTGCCGATAGCCCCGTTTGAAATTAACCTGGAGGTCTCTATGTTGAATAAAAACAATAAGCTGCGACATAGCATTTCATTGGCTGCCGTACTGGCCCTCAGTGGTTTGAGCGCTTCGGCCTGGGCCGATGCGTATGAAGATGCCGCAAAAAAATGGATCGGCAGCGAGTTCAAACCCTCGACCCTTACCGAAGCCCAACAGCTGGAGGAGTTGAAGTGGTTTATCAAGGCGTCGGAGCCGTTCCGTGGGATGAAGATCAACGTGGTGTCGGAAACCCTCACCACCCACGAGTACGAGTCCAAGGTGCTGGCCAAGGCCTTCAGTGAAATCACCGGCATCAAGCTGACCCACGACCTGCTGCAGGAAGGCGACGTGGTGGAGAAGCTGCAAACCCAGATGCAGTCCGACAAGAACATCTATGACGGCTGGGTCAACGATTCCGACTTGATCGGTACGCACTTTCGCTACGGCAAGACCGAATCCATCACCGACCTGATGGCCAACGAAGGCAAGGATTTCACCTCGCCCACCCTGGACCTCAAAGACTTTATCGGCCTGTCGTTCACCACCGCGCCGGACGGCAAGATCTACCAGTTGCCCGACCAGCAGTTCGCCAACCTCTACTGGTTCCGCGCCGACTGGTTCGAGCGGCCGGAGCTGAAGGCCAAGTTCAAGGAGAAATACGGCTACGACCTGGGTGTGCCGGTGAACTGGTCCGCGTATGAAGACATCGCCAAGTTCTTCAGCGAAGACGTCAAGGAAATCGACGGCAAGCGCATTTATGGGCACATGGACTACGGCAAGAAAGACCCGTCCCTGGGCTGGCGTTTCACCGATGCCTGGTTCTCCATGGCCGGCGGCGGCGACAAGGGCTTGCCCAACGGCTTGCCGGTGGACGAGTGGGGCATTCGTGTGGAGGACTGCCACCCGGTGGGCTCCAGCGTCACCCGTGGCGGCGACACCAACGGCCCGGCAGCCGTATTCGCCACGCAGAAATACGTGGACTGGATGAAAGCCTACGCGCCACCGGAAGCGGCGGGCATGACTTTCTCCGAATCCGGCCCGGTGCCTTCCCAGGGCAACATTGCTCAGCAGATCTTCTGGTACACCGCGTTTACCGCCGACATGGTCAAGCCGGGCTTACCGGTGGTGAATGCCGACGGTACGCCGAAGTGGCGCATGGCGCCGTCGCCGGTCGGGCCGTATTGGGAAAAAGGCATGAAGAAGGGCTATCAGGACGTAGGCTCCTGGACCTTCCTCAAGTCCACACCCGAGAAGCAGAAACTCGCGGCCTGGCTCTATGCGCAGTTCGTGACCTCCAAAACCGTGTCGCTGAAGAAAACCATCGTTGGCCTGACGCCGATTCGTGAGTCCGATATCAACTCCCAGGCCATGACCGACATGGCGCCCAAACTCGGGGGGCTGGTGGAGTTCTACCGCAGCCCGGCCCGCACCGAATGGTCCCCGACGGGCACCAACGTGCCGGACTACCCGCGCTTGGCGCAACTGTGGTGGAGCAACATCGCCGCAGCGGCCAGCGGCGAGAAAACCCCGCAACAGGCGTTGGACAACCTGGCCAAGGAGCAGGACGCGATCATGACGCGCCTGGAACGCTCCAAGGTGCAACCGGTGTGCGGCCCGAAAATGAACCCCGAGCGTGACGCGCAATACTGGTTCGACCAGCCGGGTGCGCCGAAGCCGAAACTGGCCAACGAGAAGCCCAAGGGCGAAACCGTGAACTACAACGACCTGCTCAAGCAGTGGGAGGCGGCGCGTAAGTAATTTCGCTGAATGAGCGGAACACAACGGCACGCTGGCGTGCCGTTGTGTTTTTTTGTTTGTGGGTGAGCCACCTGCATTTCATCTGGTGGTCCGAGACAGCCTGCTAGCTTGGGACTAAACTGCTGAGCATTCATACAGGAGGTCATCTCATGGGTGTTCCACTTTCCCCAATTGTTTCCGAATTTGAAACTGAGGAGCAGGCAAGTAGCCATGATCTTTGGTTTCGCGCCAAAGTCGAAAAAAGCTTGGCCAACCCCGGACCCGGTGTACCCCATGACGAAGTCATGGCGAGGGTTGAGGCGATTATTCTTGAAGCAGAACGCAAGCAGAGGGTCAAAGCCTGATGTTGAGTGTTGTTTGGCTTGATGAGGCTATCAGCGACCTGATTGACATCGTTACTTTCATTGCAGCAGAGAATCCTGGGGCTGCGCGCCGTATCAAGACACGCCTTGAAGGTGCGCCTCTGCCACTGACCGAGCATCCTTACCTGTATCCGAACGGGCGTGTGCCCGGCACTCGGGAGGTCGTCGTTCACCCCAATTACGTCCTGGTGTATCGAGTAACGGCGGAGCGCATCGAGATAGTCAACGTGTTGCACGCTCGGCAGGAGTATCCCTGATTTCCCCTCATATCGCGTTGGGCACGACTATTGATCCAATGCCCCCATCGCAATAACACCGCGACCGCTTGTCTCCAGGTTAACAATCCCATCTGAATTTTCCGCACCTCTCAAGGTTCTGCATCTTAGAAGCGCATGTTTTTCAAGCGCTCTTGCGGGGCCACCTTGTGGGAGGCCCGTTGTAACGGACTTTGCGGAAACTGCCATCATGACACTCCTTACAGCGCTGTCTGGCCAGCCGGCCTCTCTCACTGATTCGGCCCAGGGCCGCCATCAACGGGTCTACCAACAGCTGCATGGCGAAACCCAAGACGCCGCCGAACTGGCGCGTGAATACCTGCACGATCAATTGGCCCTGGTAGAGGCAACCGATTGCGACTTGCCAGAGGCGCCCGAACAGCTGCTGGCCTGGGTCGAGCAGCGCTGCGCCGAGGTGGCCCAGGCCTATGCCGATTATCTGGAACAGCGCCGAAACGGTGGGCCGCGGCGGTATTTCCAGAACAAGGCCCATGCGTTGTATTTCCTGCAGTGCGTGGCGCCGACCAAACAGGTGGACGGTGCCTGGCTCTACGGCTTGCTGCGCTATTGGCAAGACCAGCGCTTTGACGGCCTGCTCACCACTTACCTGGAAGAATTGGGCGACGGTGAAGCCGCGCAGAACCATGTGGTGATCTACCGCAAGTTGCTCAGCGAACACGATGCCGACAGCGAAGCCGGCCTTGAGGATGACCATTACCTGCAAGGCGCGCTGCAACTGGCGCTGGGTGTGTGTGCCGACGAGTTCCTGCCGGAGGTCATTGGCTTCAACCTGGGTTACGAGCAACTGCCGCTGCACCTGTTGATCAGCGCCTATGAACTCAGTGAGTTGGGCATCGACCCTTATTACTTCACGCTGCATGTCACCATCGACAACGCCAGCAGTGGCCACGCCTGCAAGGCCGCACAATCGGTGCTGAACCTGTTGCCACTGGGCGAGGGCAGGGCAGACTTCTATCGCCGGGTGGCCGCAGGCTACCGTCTGAATGATCTGGGCCTGGGTACCACGTCTGTCATCAAACAGTTCAACCTGCAGGACCAAGTGGTGGCGATGCTCGAACGCAAGCGCGCCTTCGGCCAGCACATGCATTCGGACTATTGCCGCTTCGAAGGCCAGACCGTCAACCAATGGCTGGCCCGGCCTGGGCAGATCGGCGCGTTCCTCAAGGCCCTGGAAGACAAAGGCTGGATCCAGCACAACCAGGACCCCGCCAACAGCCGCTTCTGGCAATTGATCGAGGGCGCTGGCGCCGCGATGTTCGGGGTATTCAGCGGTTATGAAAAACAACTGATCCATGACTGGATCGCCGGTGAATGGGTGGCCAGCGAACGCGTGGCGCCCGTACGGCCGGGACGCGGTAGCCGGTTTTCCCGCGAGCAGCATCGACCGGCGGACCCGGATACCCAGGCCCTGGCGGAGTCGTTGTGCAACTTGCCCGATGTGCAACAGCTCAATGCGCTGATCCCATGGCTGTCGGCACGCCGTCATTGCACGCCTGCCGGGCTGTATGCCACTCGCCGCTTTATCCAACTGCGTGCGCGCCTGCGCTAAGGAATGTGCCTATGTCTGCGCAACAACTGGCTGATCGTGCCTTGTTGAACCTGGGCCGGGGGTTGAAGGAGGGCGGTTATCGCTTTATCACACCAACGCCCTTGACCCACGAGCGTGTCTACCGGCGGCTGGCGACGCCCCTGGCAATGACGCTGCGCGATGTGTTCGGGTGGTCGATGCCGTTCGATCAAGGTCTGTTGCCCGAGGCCTTGCGTGAGGAGTTGCAGCAAGCGGGCGTGATCGAAAAACACGGCGCGCTATGGCGCAGCACGGTGCGTTGGTCGAGCCTCGACGGTCTGTTGTTCGCTCATTCGCCTTATCCCACCGACCAGGCGGACGCGGTGTTTTTCGGCCCCGACAGCTACCGCTTTGCCCAGGTAATCGAAGGCTACCTGCAACAGCGTTTCGAGCCCCTCAAGCGCGCCGTAGACATCGGCTGTGGCGCTGGCGTCGGCGCGCTGGTGATTGCTAAAGCCCGGCATGACGCCCAGGTGCTGGCAGTGGACATCAACCCGCGCGCCCTGCGCATGACCGCGGTGAATGCCGAGCTGGCCGGGTTGAATAACCTCAGCGTTTACCACAGTGACGTGCTAGCCAGTGTGGAGGGCGAGTTCGATCTGATCGTCGCCAACCCGCCGTACATGAAAGATGACCGTCAGCGCGCCTATCGCCATGGCGGTGGCGCCCTGGGCGAGCAGTTGTCATTGCGCATTGTCAGTGAGTCCATCGGGCGCCTGGCCCTGGGCGGGAGCCTGCTGCTGTATACCGGGGTGGCGATGGTGGCCGGCAGCGATCCCTTCCTGGAGGCGGTCAAGCCACTGTTGGGCAGCGACGCCTACGGCTGGACCTACCGCGAACTGGACCCGGACGTTTTTGGTGAAGAACTGGAAAAGCCAGGCTATGAGCAGGTGGAGCGCATTGCCGTGGTCGCGCTGACTGTCACCCGATTGCGCTGAATGCCGATGCTCACCTTTGGTATTGAAGAGGAATACTTCATCACCGACCTGCACAGCCGTCAGATGGTCGGCGAGCCGTCTGCGGCGGTGCTGGCGGCCTGCCGCGAAGCGATTGGCGCGGGCTTCTCCTTTGAGATGTTCCAAGGTCAGATCGAGGCGGCCTCGCCGGTGTTTACCTCCAGCGCCGAAGCGGCGGATTATTTCTCGACTGGGCGCGGCAACCTGGCGCAATCCCTGGCTGAGTTCGGTCTCGGTGTGGTGTGCGCCGGCAGCCACCCGCTGGCCGATTGGCGTGGGCAACGGCCGACCGATCAGGCGCATTTCCGGCAACTGTTCGACGATATTCAATACGTAGCGCGGCGCAGTGTGTTGTGCGGGCTGCATGTGCATGTGCAGGTGCCGCAGGCGTTGGACCGCATCGCGGTGATGAACCAGGTGTCGCCGTGGTTGCCGTTGTTGCTGCTGCTCAGTTGCTCGTCCCCCTTCTGGGACGGCGCACCCAGCGGCTTTATGAGCTACCGCCAGGCCGCGTGCGACGAGTGGCCCCGCATGGGCGTGCCGGAGCACTTTAGCGACTGGGCCGAGTACCTGCGCTACCTGGCCCTGTTGCAGCGCATTGGCGCGATCAAGGCCGATGGCAATGGCTGGTGGGGCATCCGCCCCGCGGCGCGTTACCCCACCCTGGAACTGCGCATGACTGACGCCTGCCCACGGCTGTCTGATGCCTTGGCCCTCGCCACGTTGTTTCGAGTGATGGTCACCCATGCCTGCGCGATGCAACGCCCTGGCGCCAGGTTCAGTACCGAAGCGCGCTGGCTGCTCAAGGAAAATCGCTGGCAGGCCAAGCGGTATGGGGCTGCTGGCACCTTTGCGTTGGACGACACCGGCACCCTGGGCAGCGCTGAGCAATGGCTGCAATACGCCCGACAGACCTTTGCCGCCACCGCAGAGGCCATGGGCGAGCCGCTGTTGTTCGACACCTTGGATGCCTTGCTGCAACGCGGCAACAGCGCGACCGAACAGTTGCGTTGGCACGCCCAGGCCCAGGCCAGCGGCGCCGATGCGCTTGCCAGCGTGCGCCAGGTAGTCGACCTGCTGTTGGCCCAGACGCGCGGCGACCATTGATCGGGTGTCGCTCTACGTCGAAGGAACACTGAGGGGCTGCTCTGTCCTTAATTAGTAACCCCTCAACGGCAGGAGCGCAGAGCATGCGAGCGATGACTTACCAGGGCGCACACAAGGTGCAGGTGGATACCGTGCCCGATCCGATCATTGAACAACCCGACGACATTATTCTGCGGGTCACCGCCACCGCGATCTGTGGCTCGGACCTGCACCTGTATCGCGGCAAGATCCCGACCGTGGAGCACGGCGATATCTTCGGCCATGAGTTCATGGGCATCGTCGAAGAAACCGGCCCGGCCGTCACCGCTGTGCAAGCTGGCGACCGTGTGGTGATTCCGTTCGTGATTGCCTGTGGCGATTGCTTTTTCTGCCAGCTCCAGCAATTTGCTGCCTGCGAAACCACCAACGATGGGCGCGGTGCGATACTGAATAAAAAAGCCATTCCACCGGGGGCCGCGCTGTTCGGCTACAGCCGTCTGTATGGCGGCATTCCCGGCGGCCAGGCGGAGTGGGTGCGGGTGCCCAAGGCCAACACCGGGCCGTTCAAGGTGCCTGGCACTTTGGCGGATGAGAAGGTGCTGTTCCTTTCCGATATCCTGCCTACTGCTTGGCAGGCAGTGACCAATGCGGGCATTGGCAAAGGCTCTAGTGTGGCGATTTATGGCGCCGGGCCGGTGGGCCTGCTCAGTGCGGCGTGCGCGCAGATGCTGGGCGCCGAGCAGATCTTCATGGTCGACGACCATCCGTACCGTTTGGCCTATGCGCAGAAAATGTACGGTGTGATCCCGATCAATTTCGAAGAAGACGAGGACCCGGCTGACACCATCATCCGCCAGACCGCCGGCATGCGCGGCGTCGATGGCGTGGTGGATGCGGTAGGTTTCGAGGCCAAGGGCAGCACCACGGAAACCCTGCTCACGGCCCTCAAGATCGAGGGCAGCAGCGGCAAGGCCCTGCGCCAGTGCATCGCCGCTGTACGCCGCGGTGGCGTGGTGAGCGTTGCCGGGGTGTATGCCGGGTTTATCCATGGCTTTATGTTTGGCGATGCCTTCGACAAGGGCCTGACTTTCAAGATGGGCCAGACCCATGTGCAGCGGTTCTTACCGGAGTTGTTGGAGCATATCGAGCTGGGGCATCTGCACCCGGAGGCGATCATCACTCACAGGCTGCCCTTGGAGCAGGCGGCGCGGGGGTATGAGCTGTTTGATAAAGCCGAGGAGGAATGCCGCAAGGTGATCCTGCTGCCGGGTGGGAACGAGCGGCCGCTGACCGAACCGCTGGACGAACTGACGCCTGAGTTGCGCGTACAAGGCGTTCCTGGTTTCTAGGCCAATACCCGGGAAAATATGGGAGCTTGCCTGCGATAGCGGTGGTTCAGTTGAATATTCAGTGACTGACACGCCGCCTTCGCGGGCAAGCCCGCTCCCACAGGAGATCTGTGCCAGGCGCTGATTCTGTGGGCAATACCTGACCAATGTGGGAGCTGGCTTGCCTGCGATGGCGGCCTGACAGCCGGTGCCAATCTACCTGACACCCAGCAATCAAACTGTGGGAGCTGGCTTGCCTGCGAAGACGGCCTGACAGCCAACACAGTTGGATTGTGTACATATCCATTCCTGCGGTAACGGCCACCTAGGGTTCCGCCCTGACGGCGGCTCACTTTTGAACAGCGCAAAAGTAAGCAAAACGCTCTTGCCCCACCACTCGGCACCTCGCTTAGGCTCGGTGTGCCCGTAATCCGCCAGTGATTTGGGGGGCCGCCGCCACGCGCCATCCATGGCGCGGGGCGGCTAAACCGGCATCCCTGCCGGTTTACCCCCCAAATCCCTGTCGAATTCCGGCCAGCGTGGTTTGACGGGGCGCCTGAGATCAAGATCAAGAGCAGATCAAGAGCGGCTCGCTTCGCATCGTGGTTACCGACTGCGCCTACAGCCCACAGAGTTGTATGCTGCGATGGCGGTGTGGCAGTCACTGCATCTGTTACTGCACTACCGCTATCGCAGGCAAGCCAGCTCCCACATTGGATCTTCTTTGCCTAGAAAGATGTGTTCCCCCCAACATTAGCCTGTGTCAGGCCATGGCTTGCGGCTGGATGCGCAGTTCGCCGTCGACATCCTTGACCAGCCCACTGGCCACAAACAACGGCGCCAGGCGTTTGTGCAACTGCGGCTCGACGAATTCCTTCACCGTATCCAGCGCCAACACACCACTGAGCGGCAGCTCGGCCTTGGTGTACGACAACCAGGCCTTTTTCAACGCCATCAGTACATCACTGCCCGCCGTCGAAGCGAAGCGGCGGTGCACGGGCTTACCCTCGAAGGTGAAGGTGTGTTGGAACTCATAGCCGCTTTCATCACCACCGCTGGCCGTGCAGCGCACGCAGGTGCAAGGGCCGTCGCCGAAGGCGCTGCGCAGGTAGGCGTTGAAGTCCACCACGGGCTTGAGTGACAGGCGCTTATCAACCTCGAACAGGTCCCCGGTCATTTTTTCGTCAGTGTTCAACGTCCATTTCCTCGCAGTCGGTTGCTGTGTTTCAAAGCGCGGCACAATACCAGCCGAGCGTGGGTTTGGGGATTATTTGCATCGTGGGAAAGGGTCAGCGGAAGAATTCACCGGGGGTGGAGTCAAACTGCTGACGAAACGCATTGATAAAGGCTGAGGTCGATTCATAGCCACAGCCCAATGCCACATCCGTCACCCGCTCGCCTTGTTCCAGGGCGGGCAGGGCGCTTAACAGGCGCAGGCGCTGGCGCCACGCGCGGAACGTCAGCCCGGTGTCACTCAGGAACACCCGACTGAGGGTTTTTTCGCTGACTCCCAGCTTGCGGCTCCACTCGCCCAACGTGGTCTGTTGCTCGGGGTGCAGGTTGAGGCTGCGGTAGATCTGCCGCAGCCGCGGGTCGTGAGGCAGCGGCAACATCAAATCCACCTGGGGCGCGGCGGCGAGTTGGTCGAGCAGTACCTGGGCCAGGCGTCCGTCTGGCCCGTCTTCGGTATATTCGACCGGCAGTTGGCTGAAGTTGCGGATCAACTCGCGCAACAAACTGCTCACCTCCAGCACTTGGCAACGCTCGGCGGCCCAGGCGGTGACGCTGCAATCGAGGTACAAGCTGCGCATTTCCGTATGGGGCGAACTGAATACCCGATGGGGCATGCCGGCCGGGATCCACACCGCGCGCTGGGGTGGTGCGACGAAACGTCCGACGCTGGTCTGGATCTCCAATACCCCGGAAATCGCGTAGGACAACTGCACCCACGGATGACTGTGCCGTCGCGTCAGCGCCCGATTGGGCAAGGACTCAGTGCGCCCGTACACCGGCCGTGGCAGGCTGGAAAGCCCAGGCACGCTGCGGCGAACGGCTTTTTCATGTCCTTTAGGCGGCATATACTGGCTCATTGGCGTTAGTCGGTAACAGGTGGTTACGTTAGAGTCGTCGCGACGCTCTTGGCAACCCCTGGAAGAATTGCTTATGACCCGGCCCCGGTTTCTGCCCGACAACTTCACCCTCACCCTGATCGCCACCGTGATCCTCGCCTCACTGCTGCCCGCCAGCGGCCAGACTGCCGTGGCGTTCGGCTGGGTCACCAACCTGGCCATCGCGCTGCTGTTTTTCCTGCATGGCGCCAAGCTGTCGCGCAAGGCCATCGTCGCCGGTGCCGGCCACTGGCGCCTGCATCTGCTGGTGTTCAGCCTGACCTTCGTGCTGTTCCCGCTGCTGGGCCTGGCGCTCAAGCCGCTGCTGTCGCCGTTGATCGGCAACGAGCTGTATATGGGCATGCTCTACCTCTGCGCCTTGCCGGCCACCGTGCAATCGGCGATTGCCTTTACGTCCCTGGCCCGCGGCAATATCCCTGCGGCTATCTGCAGCGCGGCGGCGTCCAGCCTGTTCGGTATCTTCCTGACACCGCTGCTGGTAGCGCTGCTGCTCAACGTGCACGGAGATGGCGGCTCCACAGTGGATGCGATTGTTAAAATCAGCGTGCAGTTGTTGCTGCCGTTCATTGCCGGGCAGATCGCCAGCCGCTGGATCGGTGGCTGGGTCGGACGTAACAAAGCCTGGCTCAAATTTGTCGATCAAGGTTCGATTCTGCTGGTGGTCTACGGGGCTTTCAGCGAGGCGGTCAACGAAGGCATCTGGCACCAGATCCCGCTGTGGGAATTGGGCGGCTTGGTGGTGGCCTGCTGCGTGCTGCTGGCCCTGGTGCTGGTGGCATCCACGGTGCTGGGCAAGGCGTTTGGCTTTAACCAGGAGGACCGCATCACCATCTTGTTCTGTGGTTCGAAGAAAAGCCTGGCGACGGGCGTGCCGATGGCACAGGTGCTGTTTGCCGGGGCGAGCATGGGCGTGTTGATCCTGCCGTTGATGCTGTTTCACCAGATCCAGTTGATGGTCTGCGCGGCGTTGGCCCAACGCTATGCCCAGCGGCCGGAGAGCATTCCTGAGTTGATGGGGCAGGTGGATCCGTGACGCACCTCTCATTCGCGGGTAAATAAGCTCAAGTTAACCGGCGTGCCGACGACTTACTTCTTAACTAACCCAAGAAGGAGTGTCGGCATGAACGTTCATCGTGTAGCGGTAATGACTGGCCTTCTGGGGCTGTGGGCAAGTACCTGCGGCGCCGCACAAACCGTGGGGCAGGGCACCATCAGGTTCAGCGGCGCGATTGTCGAGTCAGGGTGTGCGACAAATGCGCGCAGCGGTTCGGTGATGGAACTGCGCGGCTGTGCCCAATCCACTCGTGGTAGCCGCATCGAGGTGCGCAGTGTCGCGCCGGTGGTCAGTGTCGACGCACCCCATGTGCGGCTGGTGGCGGACAGCGGCGAGGGGCGCTATTACGATCAGCGTTACGTGTTGGTAGACCGCGCCGGCAAGCTCATCCAGTCAGGCAACTACATCATTACCATGACTTCGCCGTAGGCCTTCGGGCGACGATCCGCAGCAACAGCGGTGCGAGAAACCTATAGAATGCTCGGCGGCGGCGCTTGTCCTGGGTGGCCGCTTGATCATCGTCAGAGTACCGCGCCCGTCAATGAGCCTTTCAGCCGCAACCCCCCAAGCCAACTGGCAACCGGTCATCGCCCTCGCGCTGGCCGCGTTTGTGTTCAATACCACCGAATTCGTCCCCGTCGGGCTGCTCAGCGCCATCGGCGCCAGCTTTGACATGCCCGTGGCCAGCGTCGGCCTGATGCTCACCATTTATGCGTGGATCGTGTCGCTGACCTCGCTGCCAGTGATGCTGCTGACCCGCAACGTCGAACGGCGCAAATTGCTGATCGTGCTGTTCGGTCTGTTTATCGCCAGCCATATCCTCTCCAGCGTCGCCACCAGTTTCGGCTTGCTGATGGTCAGTCGGGTCGGCATCGCCCTGGCCCATGCGTTGTTCTGGTCGATCACGGCTTCCCTGGCTGTACGCCTGGCGCCAGAGGGCAAGCAGGTGCAGGCCCTTGGCTTGCTGGCCACCGGCACATCCCTGGCGATGGTGCTGGGCATTCCCTTGGGCCGCCTGTTGGGCGAGGCCATGGGTTGGCGCACTACCTTTTTGGTGATCGCCGCGTTCGCCGCCGCGCTGGTGTTCTGGCTGGCGCGCACCTTGCCGCTGCTGCCCAGCCAGAACTCCGGCTCCCTGCGCAGCCTGCCGCTGTTGTTCAAGCGTCCGGCGCTGGTGGCGCTCTACGTGCTGACGGCGATGACCGTCACTGCCCAATTCACCGCCTACAGCTACATCGAACCCTTCGTCGAAGGCGTCGCCGGCCTGGGCGGCAGTGCTGTGACCCTGATCCTGCTGGTGTTCGGTGGTGCTGGCATCATCGGCTCGTTGCTGTTCAGCCTGGTGCATCGCTTCAACCCCCACCTGTTTGTGATCGGAGCGGTGTCTATCCTGGCCGCGTGCCTGGCGCTGATGCTGCCGTTGAGCGGCGCCGAGTCTTACCTCGTGGGGCTGAGCATTTTCTGGGGCATGGCGATCATGGGCTTTGGCCTGGCCATGCAGTCCAAGGTGCTGGTGCTGGCACCGGACGCCACCGATGTGGCCATGGCGATGTTTTCCGGGATCTACAACATCGGCATCGGCGGTGGCGCGTTGATGGGCAGTTGGGTGGGCAGCCACTTCGGCTTCGCCTGGATCGGCGCGGCGGGCGGTTTGCTGGCGGGGTTGGCGTTGGTGGGGTATTGCCTGGCGATTCGGCGGTTTGGGCAGGGTGGTGCCCCGACGCCAAGCTGATCCGGATAACTGCAGGCTAAATGTGGGAGCTGGCTTGCCTGCGATGGCGGCCTACCAGTCGACACAGTTATACCGGCTACATATCCATTCCTGCGGTAACGGCCACTTAGGGTTCCGCTCTGACAGCGGCTCACTTTTGAAAAGCGCAAAAGTAAGCAAAACGCTCTTGCCCCACCACTCGGCAACTCGCTTAGGCTCGGTGTGCCCATAATCCGCCAGTGATTTGGGGGGCCGCCGCCACGCGCCATCCATGGCGCGGGGCGGCTAAACCGGCATCCCTGCCGGTTTACCCCCCAAATCCCTGTCGAATTCCGGCCAGCGTGGTTTAACGGGGCGCCTGAGATCAAGATCACAAGCAGATCAAGAGCGACTCGCTTCGCATCGTGGTTACCGTCTGCTGCTACAGCCCACAAAGTTGTGTAGATACCTATGCTGCGATGGCGGTCCGATAAACGACACATACCTACCTGATGCTCCGCGATCAAACTGTGTGCGGGCTTGCTCGCGAAGGCGGAGTGTCAGTCACTGCATCTGTTACTGCACTACCGCTTTCGCAGGCAAGCCAGCTCCCACAGTTGATCTTCATTGCCTTGAGCATTGTGTTCGCTTAACTGACTGGCATTGAGGCTTGCCTTCGATCCTACGCCACCGGGATCAACGGATCCGCCGCCGCCAACGCCACCTTTCTATCCGCCGCCGGTGGGTAGATCCACACGCTATTGATCTGCTGTTTGAGGTCCTTGGCTTCCTGGCCCACCAGCTTAAGCTGACGGTCCCAGCCTTCGGTGTACACCGCGCCCCAGGCGCCGAGGTCGAGGCAGGTGACGTATTTGGGTTGGCTGTAGGCCATGGGGGCTACGCCGATCAGATCGGCGGCGACGTTGTTGCCGGCGTAGCGGCCCAGGGCGATGGCGTGCTGGCAGGACATGGCAGCGAAGTTGCCCAGCTCGTCTGTGGCGGCGTAGGCCACGTCGCCGGCGGCAAAGATGGCGGCCTGGCCCTTGACCTTGAGGTTGGCGTCCACGTGCAGGCGGCCCTGGGGATCGCGGGTGGCACTCACCTGTTCGGTCAGCGGGTTGGCACGAAAGCCGATGGTCCAGATCACGGTGCTTGATTCAATCCGCTGCCCATCCGCCAGGGTCACGCCACCGGCGTCCACCGAGGCGACCGAGGTGTTCAGTATCCATTCAAGCCCCAGTGCCTGGCTGGCTTCGATGATCGAAGGGCGTATACCATCGCCCATCGACGCGGCAATCTGTGGCCCGCGGTCTACCACGATCACACGGATGTTGGCCGTTTCACCCAGCGCCTCCCGCAGGCGCGTCGGCATTTCGGTGGCGGTCTCGATACCGGTAAAGCCGCCGCCGGCCACCACCACGGTATTGCGGGCCGGGCTGTCGGGCAGATTTTTGAGGGCCTTGATATGGGCCTCAAGGCGCGCGGCGTCTTCGATCTGATCCACATCGAACACATGCTCGATGCCGTCCATGCCGGGGCGGTTCAAGCGGCTGCCGGCGGCCACTACCAGGCGATCGTAGGCGAGGGTGGCCGGGATGCCGGCCGCGTTGCGGTAGGTCACTTGCTTATTAGTGGCGTCGATGCTGTCGGCGGTGCCTTGCACAAAGGTCACGCCTACGGCGTCGAACAGCGCATCAAGCGGGGCCAGCATGGTATGTACATCGGGCTCGTAGAACCGCGGGCGGATACGCAGCTCCGCTTGGGGTGCGAGCAGGCTGATGCGCACATCGTTGCGGTCGTGTTTATCCAGTAGCCGAGCCGCGCTCAAGGCGCTCCACACGCCACCGAACCCGGCGCCAATGATCAGAATATGTTGTTTCATGGGGTTGCTCCAGAGACCAGATAAGCCGCAAGGCATTGCCGGATCACTGTAAAAGCAGCAGGGCCTGTCCGAAAGGACATATAACCCTGGATGACTGCCACCTCTGCCGGCCTAGCGGGAAAAGCGCTCGCGGTAGTCGCGGGGTGAGATGGCCAGGTGGCGGTGGAAGGTGCAGCGCATGCGTTCCTCATCGCCAAACCCGCAAAGCCCGGCGATCTGGTCGATGCTGCGCTGGGAGTCTTCGAGCATGCGGCGCGCCGCTTCCATGCGAAACAGTTCGATGGCCTTGGCCGGGGTGCGACCGGTTTTTTGCTTATAGACCCGGGCAAAGTTGCGTGGGCTCATATGGCTCTGCGCGGCCAGGCGCTCGACGCTGAGGTCGCTGTCGCGCAGGTTGTCGCTGATCCACGCATGCAGCGCATCAAAGCTGGCGCTGTCGGCGGTTTGCGCTTGCAGCACCTGGCTGAACTGCGCCTGGCCACCGGGGCGCTTGAGGAACACCACCAATTCGCGTGCCACTTGCAGCGCCACTTCGCGCCCGCAGTCAGCCTCCACCAGCGCGAGCGCCAGGTCGATCCCGGCGCTGACGCCCGCCGAGGTCCACACCTGGCCTTGCTGCACGAAGATCGCGTCCACGTCCACCTCGATGCTCGGGAAACGTTGCTTGAGCAGCTCGCACATGGCCCAATGCGTTGCCGCGCGGCGCCTCTCCAGCAAGCCCGCCAGCGCCAGCAAAAACGTGCCGCTGCACACCGAGGCGGTCCGTCGCGCCTGGCCGGAGGCGTTGCGCAACCAGTCCACCAGCGCGGTATTTTCCAGCATGGCTTGCTCAATGGCCGGCGCGCCGGGTACCACCAGGGTGTCGATGGCAGCGGGGTCAAACTGTGCCAAGGCGACGGTGTCGACGCTCAAGCCCTCGGCGGTCGGCATCAGCCCGCCCGCCAGGCTGGCGTTGTGCAACACATAACCTTGCAAACCGCGCTCGGCCATGGCCTTGGTCGCGGCCCAGAACACCGTTTGCGCGCCGGTCAGGTCGAGCAGGCCCATGTGCGGGTAGGTCAGGAACACCAGAGTGCGGGGTTGGCCAAGCGGGGAGAGTGCGGTCATGCGCTGGTCAGTTGCTCAATTTGGCTCAAGGTGCAGAAGTTTGCGCCCATGACCACGCTCAATTGCTCGGGTTGTTCAAGTTTGCCTGTCATGGTGGCGGTCTCCGGTGAAGGGGCTGGGCCCTGTTTTACCATGTCCCGCCAGTCAGTTTAAGCAGTCGCGCAGTGTTTGGTCTTGGTTGAATACTGTTTTGGCCAGGCCCTTATGCAAACGTCGGTCAGGATTCACCTTTCTGATCGCCTCTGTTTGTTACTATCGCCATCCCGTCACCCGGAGTCGCCGCTCTATGCAACACCAGTGGGATGAAATGCACCGCACCCGCAAGCCCACGTTCGTCCTGTGTGGCGAGCCCCAGGGGGATGTGCTCAATCTCTATGTTCACGGTTACTCTGCGTTCTTCAACCGCCAGCAACTGGGCAATTTCAAGCAACAGTTGGCGGCTATCGAAGGCTCGACCAACCTGATGCTGTTCTGGCCGGCGGGGCATTTTCTGGAAAACCTGTTTGCACCGTTCAAGGACGTGCTCGCCTCATTGCTCGGCGGTGGCGGCCTGGGCGCGGCGACGGTGGGCGTGGGCAAGGCCATTGCCTATTTCCTTGACCATTACAAAAGCGTCGAGGCGCGGGTGGATGAAGTGGCCAAGACCTTGTTGCCAGAATTGGCCGGTTACCTGCACCACCAGTCGCTGCCGGTTCGACGCATCAACCTGATCGGCCATTCCCTGGGCGCGCGCATTCTGGTCAAGAGCCTGCTGGCCAGCCCCGAGATCGCTCGCGAACTGCCGTTGAATAACCTGTTGTTGATGGGCGGCGCGATCTGTACCTCGAGCCCCTGGGACAAGGTGTCGGCGCCGCTCAAGGGGCGGTTGATCAACTGCCATTCGAGCAAGGACTGGGCGCTGGCCATGAAGCCCGATACCGAGCGTTGCATTGGCCGCTATGCGATTGACGTGACGCCGGCCCTCAAGGCCAAGGTGACCAATGTGCACCTGGCCAGCTTCGATCATGCCGCCTATTGGCCGCAGTTGAAGACGGTGGTGCAGTACACCGACCTGCTGCAGGAGCGGCGCGGCATGATCCGTGTGGACTCGCGCAGCAGTGACGTGCGGTTTGCCGAAGCGGACGTGGACCTGTACCCGGCATTGGTACAAGCGCGGCCGGAGGAGCTGAAGTTTCTTGCCGAACTGATGGCGCAAAAGCGCAGTGCCGCGATTGATGCCAGTGTGCGCGAACCGTTGAAACTGGCCATTGAGTTGCAGCGCATGGGCGGCGACAGCTTCATGAACCTGGCCCGTGGCCATGGCGTGGGCTATCGCCAGATTGCCGAAGACGTGGCGCAACGCCTGGGCATCAAGTTCGACCAACCACTTGAGCATGTGGCGCTGGCAGAGATCGAAGGGCAGGTCGCAGAAACACTGATCGAGCAGTACAAGGACAAACTCAGCCGCGCTGATCGTCAGGCGTTCGAGGCCGAGCTCCAGGCCGCTGCACAAAAAGAGCAGGGGTTGTTCAACCGCTTGGATGTGGGCCGTTCGGCTACCGCAGCTTTGAGCGGCACGGCGTTGGCCGGGCTCACCGGGTTTATCCTGCGGCGCGGTGCGGCGACGGCGATTCCGGTGGTGGGCCAGGCGCTGGCTGCGGCGATGTTGCTGGTCAGCGGTGTTCGGGCGTTTTCCGGCCCGGCGTATTCGATCACCACCTTGGCGGTATTGGTGATCGGCGTGATTCGTCAGCGCATGGAGCGCGAGGCGCTTAACCAGGAGCTGGATCTGGTGGTGCAAGTGGTGGAAGCGTTTGACCTGCCACGGGAGACGGTGATGCGCACGGTCGCCACCGACTGATAAGCTGCTGCCCAAGTCTTGTGTATTTGCCTGGAATACCGCGTGAAATTCAGCCTGCCAAAAATCGCTACCGCTCCGTTTTGCCCGCCGGAAGTGGCCGGCTCTGTCGCTGTTGATCCCAAGGCCTCGTTTTTTAAACGGGTGTTGATGTTCGCTGGCCCCGGCCTGTTGATCTCCATCGGCTACATGGACCCCGGCAACTGGGCAACGGCCATTGAAGCCGGTTCACGCTACGGCTATAGCCTGTTGTTTGTGGTGCTGCTGGCCAGCCTGGCGGGGATGGCGGTGCAATGCCTGTGTTCAAGGCTGGGCATCGCCACCGGCAAGGACCTGGCGCAACTGTGCCGTGAGCGCTACAGCCAGCGTTCTGCTCGCACCCAGTGGGTGTTGGCGGAAATCTCCATCATCGCCACCGACCTTGCCGAAGTGCTCGGCTGCGCCCTGGCGTTTCACCTGTTGCTCGGCGTGTCGCTGACCACCGGCATTGTCATCACGGCATTCGACACGCTGTTGATCCTGGCCCTGCAAAATCGTGGTTTTCGCCGCCTTGAAGCGATCATGCTGGCGCTGGTCGCCACCATCGGCGTGTGTTTTTTCATCGAGCTGGTGCTGATCAAACCCTATTGGCCGGATGTGCTCAGCGGGTTCACCCCGTCACTGTCGGCCATCAGCGATGCGGCGCCGTTGTACCTGGCCATCGGCATCCTCGGCGCTACGGTCATGCCCCATAACCTCTACCTGCACACCTCTATCGTGCAGACCCGCCTGATCGGCAAGGACCTGGCGAGCAAGCAGGACGCGGTCAAGCTGGCGCGTATCGACACCATCGGCTCCCTGGCCTTGGCGCTGTTGGTCAACGCCGCGATTCTGGTGCTGGCCGCAGCTGCTTTCTACAAGACCGGCCATACCGATGTGGTGGAAATCCAGGACGCCTATCACCTGCTCGACCCCTTGGTCGGCGGTGCTTTCGCCAGCATCCTTTTCGGTATCGCCTTGTTGGCTTCGGGCCAGAGTTCGACCTTTACCGGCACCATTGCCGGGCAAGTGATCATGGAGGGTTACCTGAACCTGCGCATACCCTGCTGGCAGCGCCGCCTGATTACCCGTGGGCTGGCGCTGATCCCGGCGTTCCTGGGGGTATGGCTGATGGGCGACGATGCCATCGGCAAGCTGCTGATTCTCAGCCAGGTGGTACTGAGCCTGCAGTTGCCCTTTGCGTTGTACCCGTTGATCCGCATGACCGGCGACAAGCAACTGATGGGGCCGTTCGTCAACCGGCTACCCACACGGCTGCTGGCGTGGTTTCTGTTCGCGGTCATCAGTGGGGCGAATGCTTGGTTGATTGGGCAGTGGTTGTTCTGAGCTAGGGTTGAGTCATGTGCTCTTTTTCTCAAACTCCCGAAGCAGGCTGTCAGGAAGCGGTGTATCAAAGTCATCAGGAATAATCAGTTTCCCTTTCATCGCTCCTATCCGGCGTTGAGGAGCCTTTCGCACAGCCAAAAGCTGGACAAATGCCACTCCATTTCTGGTGATAGTTATCACCTGGCCAGTGCTGGCCTGATGAGCCAATTTCAAAAAATCGGCTTTTGCTTGGCTGAGTGAGACAGTCAGTGTCGAACACGTAGCGTTCATGTCGGTATCTCGGTAGTGGACGTTGCCAAAGTCTGCCCCAGCGCACCGTCCCCAGAAATACTGGCCCCCAAAATCAGAACGAGCCTACTTTCCCTACTAGGAATATTCCTTCACTGGCGCCGTTCAGCAGCGCCAACCTCCGTCACCGATCCCAATACGGCACCGTCCCAAAACACTCCACGAAATAGTCGATCACCGTGCGCACCTTCAGCGAGAGCCTGCGGCTGCCCGGCCACAACGCGGCGATCTGTTGGGGCTCCAGGGTTGTCGCCACTTCGTATTCGCCGAGCACCGCCTGCAAGGTACCGGCGCGCAGGCTTTCGCCAATCAGCCAGGACGGAAATACCACCAGGCCCAGGCCTTGTTCGGCGGCGTGGGTGAGGGTGTCGGCGTGGTTGCCGGTGATGGGGCCGCTGACGCTGTAGGGTGTCCAGTCGCCTTGGCCGCGGCGGAAGAACCAGCGCTCCTGGCCGGTGATACCTTTGTAGGCCAGGCAGTGGTGGTGCGCCAGTTCGTCGGGGTGGCGCGGCGTGCCGTGCTGGGCCAGGTAGGCAGGGCTGGCCGCGATGCGAAAGCGTTGCGGCGCGAAGATGCGCGCCTGCATGCCCGAGTCGTTGAGCACGCCGATGCGAAACAGCAGGTCGGTGCCATCTTGCAGCGGGTCGACGAAGGTGTCGGTCTGCTGGATATCCAGCTGCAACTTCGGGTAGCGCCGGCACAGCGCTCCCAGCCAGGGTGAAAGGTGGCGCTGGCCGAACACCATGGGCGCGTTGATGCGCACCAGGCCGCTGGGTTCGCTGTCTTGCTCCTGCAGGGCCTGGTTCGCCGTCTCCAACTGCTCGAGTAGCAAGCGTGCGTGACGGCCCAACAGGCGGCCGGCTTCGGTGGGGCTGACGGCGCGCGTATGGCGATAGAGCAATTGCTGGCCGACGGCCTGTTCCATCAGTTGGATCTGCCGCGAAATGGAGGAGGGCGCCAGGCCTTCGCGGCGGGCCACTTCAGAAAAGCTGCCCTGGTCCAGCACGGCCACAAACAGGCGTAGCGCCTTGAAACTCAGTTCATTCAAGCCCTGCATCATCTCTCCAGGCTGTGCGTTTTGCGCAAAGGTGTTGTACGCATGCTCCCATTTATCGCACAGCACGGCCACCGGATAATACGCGCCATGTTTTTCTTTCTTGATACGCGGGTGATGTATGCAGGCACGTTCTACCGAGGGGCTGGCGCAGGCCAGGCCGAGCAATAACCTTCTACGGCTGCTGCTGTTGCCGTTGGTAATTCTGGCGGGCATGGGCCTGTCGGTGGAGGCCGGGTTGCTCGGGCCATTGGGCGCGCAGGTCGGGCATTTGTGGGCGACGTTGAGCATCTTCGGCGTTGGCACGGCGATTTTGTTTTTACTGCTGCTGTTCAGCGGCCCGCAAAAGGGCCCGGCATTCACGCAGTTGCCGCGCTGGCAGCTGATCGGCGGGTTTCTGGGGCCGATGTACGTGGTGGTGCTAACCCTGGCCACACCGCATATCGGTATCGCGATGACCATGATCGCGATCCTCTCGGGCCAGGTGGGCAAGAGCGTGTTGATCGACCACTTCGGCTGGTTCGGCACGGCGCGCAAACGGGTCAATGGTGAGCGCTGGATCGCGTTGGCGTTGATTGTGGCGGCATTGATTCTGATTGCACGAGGTTAAGGCGATGAATCTGTTTATGTTGTTGGTGCTGGTGATTGCAGCGGGTGCGGTGCTGAGTGTGCAGGCCGCTATCAATGGGCGTCTGGGCCAGACTGTGGGGGTGTTGCGCAGCAGTCTGTTGACCTTCGCGGTGGGCGCGCTGACCACGGCGCTGTTGATATTTTTCTTCGAGCCGGCCCAGGCCGTCAGCCTGCTGGAGGTGCCCAAGTGGCAATTGACCGGTGCCCTGTTTGGCGTGGTGTACATGATGGTGATGGTCGGCGCGGTACCTGTGGTCGGCACGGCCGTCGCCACGGTGGCGGTGATCGTCGGGCAATTGGGCATGGGCATGTTGATCGACAACTTTGGCTGGCTGGGCAACCCGGCGATCGAGCTGTCGGGCAGCCGTATCCTCGCCATGCTGTTGCTCGCCCTGGCGTTGGTGTTCATGTACCGCAGCAATAGCCGCCGGGCCGACTGACGGCGCTGAACCATGCTTGCTTGCCCAAGGTCACTGCTTAAGGTGCGGCGCTCGCTGCATCGGACGACCATGAAAAAGGAGTCTGACCATGCCAGATCAAACCTGTGCTTGCCCTCACTGCAAATGTGTATTGGGCGCTGACGCAATCATGAAAGACGGCAAGGGCTATTGCTGCCAGGGCTGTGCCGAGCACCATGCGCACGGTGAGCCATGCGCCGCAGCGACGGGCTGCGAATGCGCCAAGTCGGCCCACGGTTGACAGGATTGACCTGCAGGCCCGGGCACCCGGTGCCTGCAGGATGAGTAAAAACAGTTCGTTTGCAGGCGACCAGTCTTTACCATGGTCGCCCGTCCTTGATTGATGTGTACCCGCCATGGCCCTGGCCGCGCCTCCCGACCTCACTGATCACGCCGTTCCCGTGCAACCGTTGGCGCGTACCTACCCGCGTGGGTTGTACGTAGAGCCGCACAGTCACGATTGGGGTCAACTGCTCTACGCCATGAGCGGGGTGATGTGGGTCGAGACGCCCCATGAGGCCCTGGTGGTGCCGCCCCAGCGCGCGGTGTGGTTGCCGCCGGGGGTGGAGCACGGGATCCGCGTGGTCTCCGATTTGCAAATGCGCAATATCTACCTGCGCCCGGCGTTGGCGGCGACGCTGGACAGCCAGGTGCAGGTGATCGAAGTGGGCCGTTTGTTGCGGGAGTTGATCGTGACATTGGTGGAGCAGGGCGATCACGGCGATGCGGCCTACTACAAGGCTGTCGTAGGCCTGGCCCTGCTGGAGTTGCAACGCGCACGTCGCTCGTCTATTCGCATTGCCATGCCGGTGGCGGCGGATCGTCGGCTGATCAATGCGTGCCAGGCGGTCATGGCGTCGCCCTCCCTGGACATCCCGTTCGAGCAGCACGCCGAGGCGGCGGGCGCCAGCGTGCGTACCCTGGCGCGGTTGTTCCAGCAGCACCTGGGTATGGGGTTTGCCCAGTGGCGCCGTCAGGTGCAGTTGGCCACGGCGGCTGCGGAGTTGATCCAAGGCCAGTCGGTGAGCGGCATAGCGCGCACCCTGGGTTACTCGCCCAGCAGCTTCAGCGACATGTTCCGACGCGAACTGGGCGTGTCGCCGTCGCAGTACCGGAGTTGGCCGAAATCCTGAAGCACTTGGCCGATACCCACGGTAGGCGCGCCCTAGACTGAGCCCATCAATCCACCGGGCGCAGCCTTCATGAGCTATTTGATTTCCTTGGCCATCGGCCTGTTTGTCGGCGTGATCTACGGCGTGCTGGACTTCCGCTCACCGGCACCGCCCGCTATCGCACTGGTCGGCCTGATGGGCATGCTGCTCGGTGAAAAGCTCTGGCCCATGGCGCGACAGTTGGTCAGTGGTTGGTTGTCCTGATCCCTTTTCCCTTCGACGGATGCCCTCGATGAACGCACTGCAATTTACCGCCACCGGCGACCTCGCCCACCTGAGCCTGGTGGAGGTGCCCGTGCCGGTGCCGTCTGCCGGCGAAGTGCTGGTGCAGATTAACGCTGCGGGCCTGAACCCCAGCGACGTGAAAAACGTGCTTGGCCGCTTCCCCTACACCACGCTGCCACGCATCCCAGGGCGTGATTTTGCCGGCGTGGTGGTGGAGGGCCCGCAGGCACTGCTCGGCCAGGCAGTCTGGGGCACCGGTCGCGACCTGGGTTTTTTCGCTGACGGTTCCCATGCCCAATACCTGCGCGTATCCGCCAAGGGCGTGGCGCACAAACCCGCGCATTTGAGCTTTGCCCAGGCGGCCAGCCTCGGCGTGCCCTATACCACCGCCTGGGATGCCCTGGAACGCAGTGGCGTTGGCCAGGGCACGCGCTTGCTGGTGATTGGCGCCAACGGTGCGGTCGGCAGTGCGGCGCTGGCGTTGGCGAAGATACGCGGCGCGCAGGTGCTGGCGGCTGTGCGCAAGGCCGATCAGCTCGAGTTGTTGCAGGCTCAAGGGTTGGACGCGATTGCCTTGGGCAAGCCAGAGGCTCTGGGCGCGCAAGTGCAGGCTGTGTTCAAGGGCGGCGCCGACGTGATCTTTGACACCACCGGTTTCTGGCTGCCTGCCGCGGTGGCAGGGCTGGCACCGTTCGGCCGCATCGCCATCATCGCCGCCCCGGTTGACGGCCACGTGCAGTTACCGGCCCTGGCGCTGTACCGCAAGGGTGGTTCGGTGGTGGGGGTTAACTCGTTGCTCTATAGCTGCGAACAATGCGCGGTGATGTTGGAGGCGTTTGGGCGCTTCTTTGATGAAGGCCTGTTGCCGCTGCCTACGGGGTTGCGTGAAGTGGCGTTGGTGGACGGGGTTCAGTGCTATGCAGAAGTGAACAGCGGCAGCCCCGACAAAATCATTTTCCTACCCTGATCGTTCCCACGCTCCGCGTGGGAATGCATCCAGCGGCGCTCTGCGCCAAACGTTCAAAGCGGACGCAGAGCGTCAAAAGCGGCATTCCCACGCAGAGCGTGGGAACGATCATCTTCACTCGACCTCGGGAACGCCTTTTTCCCAAGCCGACCAGTTCTTCACAATCGCCTGCACCAACGGATTACCCGTGCGATACAGGTTTTCCAGCGCCGGTACAAACCCACCCTGGTCGGCATACTTGAGCAGGTTGTCCACTTCGCTGTAGCCCGGATAAGGCCGGTCAAAGTCGGAGCCGGCGCGTACCACGGCCAGGCGCTGGATATCCAGCAAGCCTTCGCGGCTGGCGCGCAGCAGCGCTTCGTAGGTGGAGTTGTCCTCTTGTTGGGTGGTGCAGTATTCGCCTTTGTTGTCGGTGAGCAACTGGGTCCAGACTTCGGCACGTTCGCTCAACCGGGTACCGGAAAACCAGGTGTTGCCCGCCAGGGTGTCGCAACGCGTGACTTGCGGCGGCTGGTTGGCGGGGGCGGCGGGGTAGTGTTTGCGCCAGGCGGCGGACTCTTTGCTTTCTGTCAGTTCCACCTTGTGCGACAAGGCAAACGCCTTGGCTTGCAGCTTTTGGTTGAGCTCAAACACTTCGGTCTTGTAGTCCAGCGGGGGTTTTTCGTTGGGGCCCTTGGTGTTGATCCCGATATAGCCCGTCGGCCAGTCCTTGGGTGCATCCCGTGAATCCAGCTCCCACTGCGTGCCGAACTCCACCAGGTAATGAGCCCAGGCGGCGGTGCCGATGGTGCCGTGCTTGGGGTTGATGCCGGCGATCCCGGCGACCAGGAAGTAACTCTGGCGCAGGTCGAACTTGGGCGACAGTGCCAGCGCCAGGGTGGACGCGGCCGCGTTGGTCTGGCCCATGCCCGTCACCAACAGGCACACGTCCTGGGCGTTGCAGCGAATTACCGGGTATTCGGCGGACAGGCCCGGTACGCGCACTTCTTGTTTGAGGGCCAGGCGGTCGATCCAGGTTTGCGCCTCGGGGGCGAACATGGTGATCAGCATCACCTTGGGTTTGATCGGCGTCGGGTTATCCGCCAGCACCACGTGGGGCAATAGGGCCAGGCCTGCGGCCAGCGAGATACGGGTCAATGCGTTCATCTACAGCTCCTTGATCAGAATTGGTAGCCCACGCCGGCGTAGTAACCCCAGCCGTCGGAGCGTGCGCGGAAGTTGCCTTCGCCGAAATTCAACTCGCTGCCGTCCTCCCAGTTGCCGCCGTTATGAAAGTAACGGCCGACCAGGGTAAAGCGCAGGTGGGTAAACGAGTACAGCAACACGTTGGTGGCCACCAGGGAGTTGGCGGTGCGCGCCGGGTTGTCCTTGTGCAGGTCCGAGCCAAAATCGTAGTTGGTAAAACCGATGTAGGTCAGCGAGGCGCCGTTGTCGAACTTGCCTATGGGTACGATGTACTTCATCTGCGCCCGGTAGCCGTCCCAGGAATACTCATTGCTGGCGCCGTAGTTTTCCCACTGGTAGCGCCCGTAGAAGTTGGCCGACAGGTTGACCCGCGAGTGGGTGTCGATATCGGTGCCCAGGCCGCTGTACAGGGTGTTGGCGCGGTTTTCCTTGCGGCTGCCGTGGTCGTAGATCCAGTCGAAGGCCACATACCATTCCTTGAACGGGCCGATCGCCAGGCTGCGTCCTGCGAGGTAGTCGATGGAGATCCGCGGTTCATGCTCCATGAACACCGGCGAGCCATGGTCCCACACGCCTTTGTCATTACTGTTACCGATGGTGAGGATCTTCGGCACATCGATATAGCCGTACAACTCAAAGGGGCCTTTGCGCCCGAAGTACTCGTATTCCAGGTAGACGTCATCCTGGGGCTTGGGGCCGAAACTGATGTCTTTGCTGCCGATCAGCGTAAGGTCCTGGTTGAACCACTCGGACAAATAGACGCCTTTTTTCGCCGGGGGGTTGGCTTCAGGGCTGAGGGTTTCGCCCTGTGCTGAGTCATCCACGGGCTTTTCCTGCGCCAAAATGGGTGCACTGAGTACTCCCGTAACGGCGGCCAGTAGCAAAGAAGCGCCAAGACAAGCGCGAGGCTTTGAGGTGGGGTGCATTGAAAGTCCTTATTCTTACGCGGTTTAAGCCCGATCAGACGGGTAGGAGTGAACTTGGCGGTCAAGTTCGTTCCGCAAACGTTTGCACAGGCTGTACCAACTTGGCTCAATGGCTTGAACTGTTTAGAAAAAAGACGAATTTGCCGACGCTTTGGTCAGGAAAACAGTGGGTTTTCTGTCATCCTGACGCGCCAACCCTGTGGAGGAACCCGATGTTCGAACACTACCTGCGTGCCTGGAACCTGAGTGCCGATGGAGAGCCTATCGTCACACCGGGCAGCCACCTCTTGCCGGTGCGCTGGCAAGGCGTGCCGGCGATGCTGAAAATTGCCCATACCCCTGAAGAAAAACTCGGCGGCCGCCTGTTGAGCTGGTGGGCAGGTGACGGCGCGGCACGCGTATTCGCCCATGACCACACCGCCGTGTTGATGGAGCGCGCCACGGGGCCAGGTTCCTTGATGCGCATGGCCCTCAATGGCCAGGACGATGAAGCCAGCCAGATAGCCTGCGCCACCCTGGCCCGACTGCATGCGCCTCGTGCGTCGCCGCCTGAAGGGTTGGTTGGGCTGGATGAGTGGTTCAGTTCCTTGTGGCACGCCGCCGACCAGGAGGGCGGCGACTTACGCGACTGCGCGACGATGGCCCGCACATTGCTGGCTGCGCAACAGGAGGTGGTGGTACTGCACGGTGATTGCCATCACGACAATATCCTCGACTTTGGCCCGCGGGGCTGGCTGGCGATTGATCCCAAGCGGGTGATGGGCGAGCGCGGTTACGATTACGCTAATTTGATCTGCAACCCGGATTTGCCGACCAGTAGCGACCCGCTGCGTTTCAGCCGCCAGGTCGAGGTTATCGCCCAGGCGGCCAGCCTCTCGCGTCCGCGATTGTTGCAATGGGTAGTGGCTCATGCCGGGTTGTCCGCCGCCTGGTTTCTGGAAGACCAGGAGCGCGAGCGTGCCATGAATGAGTTGCAGGTTGCTCGCCTGGCACAGAAGGCACTGGCTCAGTTGAATACTTGAAGTGCGGCCTGCCGCCGGTACTCACTCGGCGTCTGGTGCATTTCGATACGAAAGTGGCGGTTGAAATTCGACAGGTTGGCGTAGCCCACCTCAAAGCAGATGTCCGCCACTGACATCTGGCTGTGCAACAGCAAGCGGCAGGCACGCTGCACGCGGAACTTGCGCATCAGGTCGATAAAACCGTGACCGGTGTTGCGTTTGAAAAACCGCGAAAAGCCCGGTTCGCTCATGTCCAGTTGCCGGGCGATGTCCGACAGGCGTACATCGCCGGTCAGCTCCCGCATCAGGTAGTCAAACGCCTTGTTGATGCGTTGGGCACTGCGCGCGTCCAAAGTGGGTGCGTAGCAAGGGCTGGCCAGGGTTTTGGCCTGTGAAGGCGGAGCATTCTTCAGGGTGTCGAGCAGTTGCAGGAACAGGGTCAGGCGTTGCAAGCCCTGGGCGCTGCCGATGGCCTCCATCAGCCGTGCCGCCCCCGATGCGGTCTCGCCGGTGAATTCGATGCCCCGGCGCGCCCGTTCAAACAGTGGCTGTAAATCACCGAGCTCAGGCAGGGTGGTGCGCAGGGCGAGGAGGGCGGCGCCGTCGAATTGCAGCACCACATCGCGCCCGTGCAGGTGTTCGCCGGAGGCCAGGTCGCCGATCCAGTCGTGGGGGAGGCCAGGGCCGATCAGTGCCACATGCCCGGCGCCGAACGCACCGATATAGTCGCCCGCCACCAACTTGCCGCTGCCTTGGCGGATCAGGTGTATTTCGAATTCAGGGTGATGGTTCCAGCGCGCCAATTCATAGGGATAGTCATGTTCGAACCAGCGAAAGCCATGTTCCGGTTCGGGCAGGATCACCTCAAGTTCCGCAGGGCGGTGCTCGAACAGGGTGGCGGGGCTGATGGGCATGGTGCTGCCTCTTGTGAGGGTGCAATCGCCCCAAAATACCCGCACTGGCAATCGGTGCGCTAGCCCCGGTTTCGCCTGAAGCTGATACTTTTTTGATCCTATGCCTGCGGTTAAAAAAGTATCAGCCGAGCCTTCGCCAGTCGTTTGTGAGATGGCAGGCCAAGCTGCTGTAATCGAAGCTCAACAACAAAGGTCGGCAAGCTGTTCTCGGCGGCACTCACCGGCTACCGGCAATAACCTTTACAGGACCCTCCCATGAAACGACTCGAAGGCAAAAGCGCGCTGATCACCGGATCGGCGCGGGGTATTGGCCGTGCGTTTGCCCAGGCTTACATCGCTGAAGGCGCCACGGTGGCCATTGCTGACATCAACCTGCAAAGGGCCCAGGCCACTGCCGCCGAACTGGGCCCCCAGGCTTACGCCGTGGCGATGGACGTCACCGACCAAGCCTCCATCGACGCAGCCATCGCCACAGTGGTGAGCCACGCCGGCAAGCTCGATATCCTGATCAACAACGCCGCCTTGTTCGACCTGGCCCCCATCGTCGACATCACCCGTGACAGCTTTGAACGGCTGTTTTCGATCAACGTTGCCGGCACCTTGTTCACCCTGCAGGCCGCAGCCCGACAGATGATCAGCCAGGGGCATGGCGGCAAGATCATCAACATGGCCAGCCAGGCTGGGCGGCGGGGCGAACCCTTGGTGGCGGTTTATTGTGCGACCAAGGCGGCGGTGATCAGCCTGACGCAATCGGCGGGGTTGAGCCTGATCAAGCAGGGCATCAACGTGAATGCCATCGCCCCCGGTGTGGTGGACGGCGAGCATTGGGATGGGGTGGATGCGTTGTTCGCCAGGCATGAAGGGCTGGCGCCTGGCGAGAAGAAAAAGCGTGTAGGCGATGAGGTGCCGTTTGGGCGGATGGGCACGGCGCAAGACCTGACCGGCATGGCGATCTTCCTGGCGTCGACGGAGGCCGACTATGTGGTGGCCCAGACCTATAACGTTGATGGCGGGAATTGGATGAACTAGCGGTTGACGCTGATCCAACTGTGGGAGCTGGCTTGCCTGCGATGGTGGCCTGACAGCCGCCAACTATCTACCTGGCACCCCACGATCAACCTGTGGGAGCGGGCTTGCTCGCGAAGGCGTCCTGGCAGTCAAC
Organism: Pseudomonas sp. FDAARGOS_380; assembly: GCF_002591235.1. Taxonomy (NCBI): domain Bacteria; kingdom Pseudomonadati; phylum Pseudomonadota; class Gammaproteobacteria; order Pseudomonadales; family Pseudomonadaceae; genus Pseudomonas; species Pseudomonas sp. FDAARGOS_380. The sequence goes on from NZ_CP023969.1 coordinate 4,614,448, forward strand.
ACAGTTGGATTGTGTACATATCCCTTGCTGCGGTAAAGGCCACTTAGGGTTCCGCCCTGACGGCGGCTCACTTTGCAAAAGCGGCAAAGTAAGCAAAACGCCCTTGCCCCACCACTCGGCACCTCGCTTAGGCTCGGTGTGCCCTCACTCCGGCTTGAATCCGTGGGCCGCCGTCATGGGCCATCCTTGGCCCAGGACGGCTAACCCGGCGTCCTGCCGGGTTACCCACGAATTCAAGCCTGCGTTCGGCCAGCGTGGTTTAACGGGGCGCTTGAGATCAAGATCAAAAGCAGATCAAGAGCGACTCGCTTCGCATCGTGGTTACCGTCCACCTTTACAGCGTTGTGTAGATACCTGTGGTCATCGCAGGCAAGCCCACCTTTGAGCTTCAGCGTTATTGAGAATAGGGTGAGTCAGCAACGCATCGATCCACGCAGTAAACTGTCCCATACTTCACCTTTTCTACGCTCGCCCTGAGGCGGTCGTACGTGCAGACCACCAGAGAACGACCATGAGCCTTTCGAAAGCCGCCATCGCTTCATTCGACGTCGACGCCCAGAAGAGCTTCACACCTTTATGCCCCAACGAATTGCCGGTAGCCGGTGGCGACCACATTGGCGCCGAACTCAACTACATGGCCAGCCTCGCCGGCCACCGCATTGGCAGCAAGGACGCCCACACCCCCCACGCGCCCTGGGTGGTCGCGCAGCACAGCGAGATGCTGCAACCCACTGGCCTGGCCCATGCCGATGTGACCTGGGTCAGCCACTGTGTGCCGGGCACCGAGGGGTTCTCCTTGCTTGATGAGTTGCCCACGCCCTATGACTACGACTACTTCATCTGGAAAGGTGTCGAACCCGACCTGCACCCCTATGGCGCCTGTTATCACGACCTGCACGACAAGCTGTCCACTGGCGTCATCGAGTACCTCAAGGCCCACGGCGTGGTTCGTGTGATCGTCGGCGGCTTGGCGCTGGACTACTGCGTCAAGACTACCGCGTTGCAATTGCTCAAGGCCGGCTTGCACGTCGTTCTGCATTTGCCGGCGTGCCGCAGCATCAGCGAGGAGGGCGGTGTACAGGCCGTCGACGAATTGCTCAAGGCCGGTGCACACATCAGCCGCACCCGCGAAGAACTGGCCCTGATTGCGCAAGGCTAAGCCTCAACGTTCAATCGAGCGACTCCACCGCGCATTCCACTCTGGCCGTGCCTGGTTGACCTGGTCCCAATCAATCGAAATGGCCGTTTGCAAATAACCCTGCATGGCTTCCACCCGCGCCCGGGTTTTGTCGGTGGTGGGGGTAGTCGGGTTCGACGGGATCTGGTCACCTTCTTCCAACGCCGGCGCCTGGGCCTCGGCGGTCAGCAGGAATGCTGCGAGCTTTTGCGCCAGTTCTGGCTGGTCATTGCGCGCGATCACGCATTCGGCCACGTTGAGCACCACCGCACCTTCTTTGGGCTGCGCGTACTCCATCGGTATGCCGAGCAGCTTTTGCGTGGCGACCTGGGTCGGGGTCAGGGGGAAGATCGCGGCCTCGTCGGTCTGCACCATCTCGGAGATCTTCGCGGAGCTGGCGATGTATTCCAGCACGTTGGGGCCCACGCTCGTAGGCCAGGCCTTGAAGCCCGGTTCCACATTGGTTTCATCGCCACCCTGGATGCGGTTGAACATCAGGAAGCCATGCAGGCCGAAGGTGGAGGAAGCCAGGGACTGGAACACCACTTTGTCCTTGAAACGCGGGTCGGCCAGGTCCATCCATGAGGTGGGCGCGGCCCAGCCTTTGTCCTTGAACATCTTGGCGTTGTAGCCAAGGCCGGTGACGCCCAGGGTCACGGCCACGGCTTCGTCCTTGATGCGGGCCTTGGCCGGGATCTGTTCCAGCGGCGGGCTCGGCGCGAGCTTGTCGCACAGGCCCATGGAGATGGCGCGGTACATGATGCCGTCGTCGAGGAACATCACATGCATCTGCGGGTTGGCCTTGTTGGCCTGAACCTTGGCGAGGATGTCCGAGGAAGTGCCAGGTACGATCACGACCTTGACGTTATTGGCCTTTTCGAAGGCGGGCAGCACCTTGTCGGCGTACACCCGTTCCATGGTGCCGCCGTTCATGCCCAGGTACAGCGTGGGTGCGGCATGGGCCGTGCCGGTGAGCAAGGCGAGGGACAAGCAGGACAACGCGAGACGTGATTGCATGGGTTTTTTCCTCTCAGGCTTGGAAACGACGGATGGAAAACGCTTCGATGGGTTGGCGGCTGCTGCCGTCGCAGACGATCTCTGCCAAGGCTTCACCGACGGCGGGGCCGAGCTGGAACCCGGCGCCGGCAAAGCCGAAACCGTGGAGCAGGCCGGGTTGGGTACTGCTGGGGCCGATCACCGGTTCGTGGTCAGGCAGGTAACCTTCGGTGCCACTCCAGGTGCGAATGGCCTGGGCACCCTGAAGAAAGGGGTAGAGTTCGCCAGCATTGCGCAGAATCTCCAGCACCGCCGCCTGGCCCGGCCTGGCCTGCTGCGGGCCCAGGGCAAAGCCGCGCCCGCCGCCGAGGATGCAGTTGCCACGGGCGACTTGCCGCGCATAGATGCCGCCACCCTCGACGCCGGTGCTGACGGTCATCACCCCCGGCAGCGGCTCGGTGACCAGCATCGCCGGGTGCGCCGAGATGATCGGCACCGGCTCGCCCAATTGCGCGGCGACCTTGCCGGCCCAGGCGCCCGCGCAGTTGAGCAGCCATGGCGCTTGCAAGTGCAGGCCGTTAGCGCAGTGCACCTGGAACAGCCGGCTGTCGTGCTCGATGCCGATTACCTCGGCTTGCTCGTACACCGCAGCGCCGTGGCGCTGGGCGGCACGGGCAAAGGCCGGGGCCACCAGGCGCGGGTTGGCATGCCCGTCGTCCGGGCACAATGAGGCGCCCACTGCCACGTCGCCCACCCAGGGGAAACGCCTGCGTAACTCGCTGCGGTCCAGCAGCTGCAAGCCCAGGTCGAAGCCACGGGTCTGCTCGGCGTAGGCTTGCAGTGCGGCAAAATCCCCAAGGCTGCGTGCCAGCTTCAAATGCCCGGAGCGCACGTATTCACCCTCGATACCAATCAACCCGGGCAGGTCGGCCCACAGTTGATGGGCGCGTTGCGACAGCGGCAACTGATGCAAGGGCCGCCCCTGGCGCCGTACGCCGCCGTAATTGACGCCGCTCGCATGCGAGCCACAAAAATCCCGTTCTACCAGGGCCACACGCTGGCCTTTCTGGGCGAGCATCAAGGCCGCCGAAGCCCCGACGATGCCGCCCCCCAAGACGATGACGTCGATCATGGCTGCACCTGCACGCCAAACGGCAGCGGCTTGATCGGCGCCTGGCCCCGCAAGCGCCCAACTTGGGGGAGGTCACGCCCGCTACGCTCGGCAACGATTTCCGCCGCCGCCAACCCGCACATTCGCCCCTGGCAGCGGCCCATGCCGACGCGGCAATGGGCTTTGACCCGGTTGATTTCCCAGTGACCTTCATCCACCACGGCGCGCACCTCGCCGACGCTGACCTCTTCGCAGCGGCACAGGATCAGGTCATCGGGCGCCTGCGCGGCCCAGTGCTCGGGGAAGGGGAACGCGGTTTCCAGGCCCTGGCGAAAGCACTGGATACGCGCCAACTGCCGTTCCAGTGTGACGCGGCGGTGCGGGTCGACTGCGACGCCGGTATCTTCCAGCAGCGCCAGCGCAGCACACTCGCCGGCCATTTGCGCAGCATCGGCGCCCATTATTCCGGCGCCGTCGCCCGCCAGGTACACCCCTTCGACACTGCTGCGCCCGGCGCTGTCGCGTTGTGGCAACCAGGCGCGGTTGAGGCTGCTCCAGGCAAACTCACAGCCGAGCAAGTCCGCCAATTGCGTTTCGCTGCGCAGGGCATGGGCGAAGGCCACCGCATCGCATGGCAGGGTCTGGTCGCCCCAGCGAATGCCGCGTACCCGTTGGTCGCCATCGATCTGCTTGAGCATTGCGCCCTGATGCACGGGAATCCCGTGGGCGGTCAGCCAGGCGCGGTAATACATGCCCTTGGCCAGGGTCGCCGGTTGCCTGAGCAGCGCCGGCAAGGCACGGCATTGGGCGCTCAGCGGTGCACTGTCGAGTACAGCGAGCACCTTGGCACCGGCCTTTGCGTATTGGTAAGCAACCAAATAGAGCAACGGCCCGGAGCCGCAAAACACCACACGTTCGCCTATCGCGCAGCCTTGGTACTTCAAGGCGATTTGCGCCGCGCCCAGGCTATAGACGCCGGGTAACGTCCAGCCCGGCACAGGCAGGATGCGGTCGGTGGCGCCGGTAGCGACAATGACCTGCGCGTATTCGAGGCTGTCGGCGCGCCCGTTATTGAGCATGTCCAGACGACCATTCTCGGCATTCCACACCAAGGTGTCCGGCCGGTAGTCGATCAGCGCTGCCAGTTCATCCATGGTGCGGTGCACGGCTTGGGCCTTGCGCGCTTCAAATCCGTAGATCTGCCGGGCAGTGCGTTGGAACCCTGGGGGTTGGCGCCGATAAATCTGCCCGCCACCGCGCGGGCTCTCATCCACCAGGCACGGTGTGATGCCATGGTCGAGCAAGGTGCGCGCCGCACTGATTCCCGCCGGGCCTGCTCCCACTATCACTACCGGCTTCATGGCTGGCGCCCCGGATCACGGCTGATCGCCTGGCCTTCTTCCAGCAGGGTCGAGCAGGCGCGTACCCGCCGCCCATCCGCCAGGCGCACCCAACAATCCTGGCACGCGCCCATCAGGCAAAACCCGGCGCGGCGCTCGGCACTGAAATCGCTGCCGCGCAGGTGCTCGGCGCAGGTCAGTATGGCGGTCAGCAGGGTGTCGCCGAGCAACCCCGTGGCGGGCTGGCCATCGAGGGTGAAGGCCAGGGCAGGGCGTTGGGTTTCGCTCAGTCGCTTGAACAAGGCCATCAGTGTTTCCCCACCAGCACGCGGTCCAGGCCGTAGACCCGGTCGAGCACAATCATGGTCGCTGCCGTCAATGCGATCACCAGCGCCGACACGGCCGCCATCATCGGGTCGATGGACTCGGTGGCGTACACGTACATGCGCACCGGCAGGGTTTGCGTGGCCGGCGAGCTGACGAAGATCGACAGGGTCACTTCATCGAAACTGTTGATGAACGCCAGCAACCACCCACCGGCCACACCGGGCAAAATCATCGGCAGGGTGATCTGCCGGAACAGCGTAAAGCGCCCAGCGCCTAGGGATTCGGCGGCCTGCTCGGCACTGCGATCAATGCCAATGGCCGCCGCCAATACCAGGCGCAACACATAGGGGGTAATGATCACCACGTGTGCGAGCATCAGCCAGGTAAAGCTGCCGTTCACGCCCATCAGCGCAAACAGGCGCAGCATCGCCACCCCCAGCACCAGGTGCGGAATGATGATGGGCGACAGGAACAGCGCACTGAAGAAGTTGCGCCCCGCAAACGAGTAGCGACTGATCGCCAGGGCCGCCGGCACCGCAATCAGGGTCGCCAGGGTGGCGGCGGTGAAGGCCAGGATCAGGCTGTTATAGAACGCCTGGATAAAGTCGGCGCGTTCGAACACCGCGCGAAACCAGCGCAGGGAGAAGCCCGACGTGGGCAGGCTCAAGGTGTTCTCTGGCGTGAACGCCACCAGGCACACCACCACCAGTGGCGCCATCATGAACAGCACCACCATGGCATGGAAACCGAGGGCCAAAGGACCGTTTCTAGACATGCGCTTAAACCCCCAGGGACTTTTTGTAGCGGCCTTCGACCATGCGGTTCCAGCTCAGCATGATCAGCAGATTGACCAACAGCAGCGCCACCGCGAGGGTCGCGCCCATGGGCCAGTTGAGTTCCGAGAGGTACTGGTCGTACACCACGGTGGCGACCATCTTCAGGCGCCGCCCACCCAGCAGGCCGGGGATCGCAAAGGAGCTGGCAGCCAAACCGAACACGATCAAGGTGCCGGACAGCACACCGGGCATCACCTGGGGCAATACGATCTTGCGCATCACCGTGGCCTGGCTGGCGCCCAGGGACAACGCTGCCTGTTCGGCCGACGGGTCAAGTTTTTGCAGCGAGGTCCACACCGGGATAATCATGAACGGCAGCATCACGTGCACCAACGCGATGATCACGGCGAAGGGCGTATACAGCAGCTTCATCGGACTGCCGCCGAGGGCCTGGATCATTTGGTTAATCAGCCCGTCGGCACCCAGCAGCAGGCTCCAGCCAAACGCACGCACCACTACCGAGATCAGCAGCGGCGTGAGGATCACGATCAGGAAGATCGAGCGCCACGGCGTGCCCATGCGGCTGAGAATGTAGGCCTCCGGCACGCCGATCACCACGCACAGCAGTGTCACCAGGGCGCTGATCCAGAAGGTGCGCCAGAAAATCTCGTAGAAGTAGGCGTCGCTCAACAGCGCCCCGTAATGGGCCAAGGTCCACTCATCGGCCTTTACGCCCACTTGGTAGTCGAACACATTGAACGACAGCACCAGGGTCAGGCCCAGCGGCATGATCAAAAGCCCGGCAAACAGCACCAGTGCAGGCAGCGAGAGCAGGTAGCCGCGACTCATGGGTGCACCTCATCGGCCGCCAGTACGCGCAGCAAATCGGCCTGCCATTGCAGGCCCACCACCGCGCCGTTAGCCAAGGGCGCGCTGCCGTCGTTACTGCGCACAACGGTGATTTCGCCCAGGGCGGTGTGCACGCGGTACAGCCATTGGCTGCCGAAAAAGTAGCGGTCCAGCACTGCGCCTTGCATGCGCCCGGTGCCCGCGGCCACCAGTTGGATTTTTTCCGGGCGCAGGCTCAGGGTCAGTTCACCTTTGCCACCGTCATGGCGCACTTGAGGGATGCCGAGCGCGTCGTAGTCGCCGGCCAGCAGGTTGGCCTTGCCGACGAAGTCCGAGATAAAGCGCGTGCGCGGGTGTTCATAGAGCTTGTAGGGCGCGTCGATCTGGGTCACGCGCCCGGCCTGCATCACCACCACGCGGTCGCTGATGGACAGGGCTTCGGCCTGGTCATGAGTCACCATCAAGGTGGTGATGCCCACCGCGCACTGGATACGCCGGATTTCAAACTGCATCTCTTCACGCAGGTTGGCGTCGAGGTTGGACAGCGGCTCATCGAGCAACAACACCGGCGGTTCGATCACCAGCGCACGGGCCAGGGCCACCCGCTGGCGCTGGCCACCGGACAGCTCGCGGGGGTAGCGCTCGGCATGTTGAGCCAGGCGTACCAGCTCCAGCACGCTGTTGACGCGGGTGGCGATGTCGGCCGCTGGCACCTTGCGCATCTTCAGGCCGAAGGCGACGTTGTCGCGCACGCTCATATGCGGGAACAGCGCGTAGCTCTGGAATACCACGCCCAGGCCACGGCTGGCGGGCTTGGCGTGGGTGATGTCGCGACCGTCGAGCAGGATCTGGCCACCGCTGACGTCGACGAAACCGGCGATCATTTGCAGGGTGGTGGTCTTGCCACAGCCTGAAGGGCCGAGCAGGGAAACGAATTCGCCTTGTTCCACCGCCAGATCAGTGGCGACCACCGCATCGACGGCGCCATAGCGTTTGCTCAAGGCCTTGAGTTGGAGAAATGCCATGTTTGCGTTCCACCTTTATTCAGTCGCGTCAAAAACGCGCTTTCTTGTTTTGGGCAGATGCGAAAAGTGGTGCCGGTGCGTTGGCGCTCGATCTCAAGTCGGCTGCCGGTTGTTGTTCATTTCGCCCCTGTGGACGCAGATTAGGACGAAGACTAGGATGGGCGGAAGATAGAATTTCACTCAGTGGACTACTATTTTAAGATTTATTCATTGAGCAGAATTATTAACGAGATTAGGTGTTATGGATTCCACTGAGCGGAATAACGACGGTAAGGATATCGGTGCGGGCAGCGTGTCCCGGTTGTTTGCCGTGCTGCGAGCGCTGGGGGAGGTACCGGAGGGTGGCGAGCGGGTTACCCAGCTCGCCCAACAGGTGGGCTTGTCCCAACCCACCACCCATCGCCTGCTGCGTAGCCTGATGGACGAAGGCATGGTCGAGCAGGATGCCCGCAGCAAACGCTATCGCCTGAGCCTGGAGTTCTTCGCGTTGGCGGCCAACGCAGGCAAGACCGGCAACCTGCGTGACCTGGTGCGCCCCAGCCTGTTGCGCCTGAGCGCTTCGCTGGGGGACTCGCTGTTCCTGCTGGCGCGCTCAGGCTTTGACGCCATTTGCCTGGACCGCAGCGAGGGTCCTTACCCGATCCGTACCTTCACCGGTGATATCGGCGGGCGCGTGGCCCTGGGCGTGGGGCAGGGCAGCCTGGCGATCCTGGCGTTTCTGCCGGAGGAAGAGCGCGAGACGGTGATCCGCTACAACCTGCCACGGCTCAAGGACTTCCACCTGTATGACGAAGTGCTGCTGCGCTCCGAAGTGGAGAACGTGCGCCACCTCGGTTACGCGGCACGCAACACTGGTGTGCTGGAAGGCATGGCGGGGCTGGCGGTGCCGATCCTCAACCGCGACGGGTATGCGGTCGCGGCGTTGAGCGTGGCGACCATCAGCGACCGCCTGGGGCCGAGCCGCCTGCCGATGGTGGTGGAGTTGCTCAAGCGCGAGGCGGCGGCCATCGGGCCGCGCCTCAATCCGTTTGATCCGACGTTGCGCAGGCCTTCGCAGACCTTTGGGGGTTAACCCGAGCCTTCACAACAGCATATTGGATCCAGTTACGGTATAACCCTGAGACGCTTTCGTCATTCGAGGCCCCGTTTTTCATGCAAAACCCTTTGCAACGTCCGCTGTGGCAAATCTACCTGTTGTTCCTGGCACCGATGGTGCTGTCCAATTTCCTGCAAAGCTTTTCCGGTACCCTCAACGGCATTTACGTTGGGCAAATGCTGGGCACCCAGGCGTTGGCTGCGGTGTCGGGGATGTTTCCCATCGTGTTTTTCTTTATCGCTCTGGTGATCGGCCTGGGGGCGGGCGCCTCGGTACTGATCGGCCAGGCATGGGGCGCCCAGGAGACCGGAATGGTCAAGGCGATCACTGGTGCCACTCTGACCCTGGGCGCATTGGTGGGCCTGGTGGCCGCCGTGCTGGGCAGCCTGTTTGCGCGCCCGGCGTTGCAAGCGTTGGGCACCCCGGTGGACGTGCTCGACGATGCGGTGGGCTACGCCCAGATGATGATGTTGATCATGCCGTTGCTGCTGGTGTTCATCCTCTATACCCAACTGCTGCGCGGGGTTAGCGACACGATTTCGCCGCTCCTGGCATTGATGGTCTCCACCCTGGTGGGCTTGCTGCTGACACCTGCGCTGATTCGCGGCTGGATCGGCCTGCCGCCCATGGGCATCCAGAGTGCGGTGTATGCCGGGCTGGTGGGTAACGCCTTGGCGATGCTGTTTTTGGTCCTGCGCCTGCGCCACAAAAACCACGTGATGGCGCCAGACCGCGAGCTGCTTGCCGCCTTGCGCCTGGACCGCGTCATCCTCGGCAAAGTCCTGCGCATCGGCCTGCCGACGGGCTTGCAGATGGTGGTGTTGTCGCTGTCGGAGCTGGTCATCCTGGCCTTGGTCAACGGCCACGGTTCCCAGGCCACGGCGGCCTATGGCGCGGTGACGCAGATCGTCAACTATGTGCAGTTCCCAGCGCTGTCGATTGCCATCACCGCCTCGATCCTCGGTGCCCAGGCGATTGGCGCCGGGCGCCTGGAGCGCATCGGGCCGATCCTGCGCACTGGGCTGGTGATCAACCTGTGCCTCACCGGTGGCTTGATCGTGCTCGGCTACGGGTTGTCCCACTGGTTGCTGGGCCTGTTCATCACCGACGACAGCGCACGGGTGCGGGCCGAACACCTGCTGCACATCATGCTCTGGAGCATTCTGGTATTCGGCTTCCAGGCGGTGATCGGCGGCATCATGCGCGCCAGCGGCGTGGTGCTGATGCCGGTAGCGATCTCGATCTTCTGTGTACTCTGCGTGGAACTGCCAATGGCCTATCTGTTCAACGCCCACTTCGGGTTGGAAGGGGTGTGGATGGCATTTCCGGTGACCTACCTGGCGATGCTGGTGTTGCAGATCGCCTATTACCGCTTGGTGTGGCGGCATAAGCAGATCAAGCGGTTGGTGTGATAAAAAGCTGCGCAACTTGAAGCAAAGAAGGCATTAACGTCATGGCGAACCCCTACGCCGAATTATTCCAGGCCCCCGGTGCCCGGGCCTTCGTGCTCGCCGGCATGCTGGCGCGTATGCCGATATCCATGACCGGCATCGGCCTGATCACCATGTTGTCCCAGGTGCATGGCGGCTATGGCCTGGCCGGTTCGGTGGCGGCGGTGTTTGCTTTGGCCACGGCGATTTGCGCGCCGCAAGTGTCGCGTTGGGTGGACCGCTACAGCCAGGGCAGGGTGCTGCCGATTGCCGCGCTGATTGGCGGCGGCGCGCTCTTGATGTTGCTGTTGTGTACGCGGTTGCAGGCGCCGAATTGGACGCTGTTTCTGTTCGCCGCGCTGGCGGGCTGCATGCCCAATATGTCGGCCATGGTGCGGGCGCGCTGGACCGAGTTGTACCGTGGCCAGCCCAGGCTACAAACCGCGTTTGCCCTGGAGTCGGTACTCGATGAGGTGTGCTTCATCATCGGCCCACCCATTTCGGTGGGGTTGAGCGTGGCGGTGTTTCCAGAAGCCGGGCCCTTGGTAGCGGCGCTGTTGCTCGCGGTGGGCGTCACCACCTTTGTGCTGCAACGGCAAACCGAGCCTCCGGTACACGCGCATCAGGGGGCGCACGGTCGCTGGCTGATTGCTTCGCCGTCGGTATTGATCCTGATGATTCTGCTGCTGGCCATGGGCGTGATCGTCGGCGTGGTGGATGTGGTCAGCGTGGCTTTCGCCCAGTATCAGGGCCAGCCGGCGGCGGCGAGTATCGTGCTGTCGGTGTATGCCATTGGTTCGTGCCTGGCCGGGTTGGCCTTCGGTGCCCTCAAACTCAAGGCATCGTTGCCACGCCAGTTCCTGTACTGCGGCGTAGCCACGGCGTTGACCACCTTGCCCTTGCTGCTGGTGAGCAATATTCCCGGCTTGGCCGCTGCGATCTTTATCTCCGGGCTGTTCTTCGCGCCCACCTTGATTGTGTCGATGGCCATGGTGGAGCAGATCGTCCCGGCCAGCCGCCTGACCGAAGGCATGACCTGGCTGATTACCGGCCTGAGCATCGGCGTGGCCATTGGCGCCGCCAGTTCGGGGTGGATGATCGACCACTTTGGCGCCACCAGCGGGTTCTGGGTGGCGCTGGCGGCGGGGGCGGTGGTAGCGGGCTCGGCGGTGTTGGGTTACCGGCGGTTGGGCTAGTCAGCCAATCGTTGGGCATGGCTCTGGGTAATGATGCTGCAGAAACTCGTTCAGCGCCTGACGCGTGAGATCATTCAATGTCACTTTCTTACGGTTTGCCGCCAGGGCAGCGGCCAAATGCAAGTCATGCCCGACGCGTACGTTGAATGAACCTTTGCACGGTTTCTCCGGCGTGTGCCCCAGGCTCTGGCAGGTAGCGAGATAATCATCCACCGCGCCACGGAAGGCTGCGTCCAGTTCAGCCACAGTTTTGCCTTCATAGCTCACCAATGCCTTGATGAACAGGATTTTACCAAACAGGCAGTTGTCCTCGAGGCTGGCTTCGATGGAGCCGATGTAGCCTTTGTGTTTCAGTTGGTTGTTCACTGAATCAGTTCTCCTGATTTCAATTGTTCGATGATCTGGCGCCGAATGTAGTGTTTCAGTTCGTTGCCGAGGTGAGGCTTGTGCAGGGTGATCATTGCACTGGGGTCGCCAATGTCGAACTTGACCCGGCTTCCGGCCCCTTCAATCTGTGTGTATCCCAATCGGCGTAATAACGTGACGAGCTCAGACCAGGTAAATGCCATGTGCTCATTGAGCGGTTTGGCGAGCAGCTTTTCATTTTTGGACACGGCGTTCCCTGTGTGTAACTAAATGTAGTTGCAAAAAGTGGTGTTCGTCAATCCTAGCTCAGGTTCGCGTTGCTTCCCGGGGATTGATGTAACCCCTGATGACAGCTCCCTCGGCGCCACCCATCCCCTCGCTAATTTTTCCCCGCCCGGTTCGTTTTATAGGGACGACGTGCCTTTGTGCTTCCCGCCTATTGCCCCGGATTCCAAGAAATGAATGCTGAAGACTCCTTGAAACTTGCTCGCCGGTTTATCGGGCTGCCCCTGGAAAAACGCCAATTGTTCCTGCAAGCCTTGCAGAAAGAAGGCGTGGATTTTTCAAGGTTTCCGATTCCGGCAGGGGTGGAGGTGGAGGACCGCCAGGCGCTGTCCTACGCACAGCAGCGCATGTGGTTTCTATGGCAATTGGACCCGGCCAGCGGCGCCTACAATTTGCCCGGCGCGGTGCGTTTAAGTGGCGTGTTGAGCCTGCCAGCGCTGGAGCAAGCGTTCGCCAGCCTGGTGGCGCGGCACGAAACCCTGCGCACAGTGTTCCAGCGTCAGGCCGATGAGCGGCTGGCGCAGGTGGCGGTGGAGCCGTCGGTGACCGTCGAGCACCTGGACTTCACCGCCTTGGCCGTCGACGCGCGGGAGCAGGCCGTCAACGCCGCCGCCACCCGTCAATCGCTGTTGCCGTTCGACCTGGAACATGGGCCACTGCTGCGCTTGCAACTGCTCAAGCTTGCCGAGCAGGAACACGTGCTGCTGCTGACCCTGCACCACATCGTCTCCGACGGTTGGTCGATGAACGTGCTGATCGACGAATTCATCCGTTGCTATGACGCCCATGAACGCAACGAAACGCCCCAACTGCCAGCGCTGCCCATCCAGTACAGCGACTACGCCCTGTGGCAGCGCCGCTGGCTGGAAGCGGGCGAGCAGGCGCGTCAGTTGGAGTACTGGCAGGCTCGCCTGGGTGATGTGCATCCGGTATTGGAACTGCCCACTGATCACCCACGCCCGGCCATGCCCAGCTACCAGGGCACACGGCATAACTTCGCGATTGAGCCGGCGCTGGCCGTGCAACTGCGCAGTTGCGCGCAAAAACACAACGTCACCCTGTTCATGCTGTTGCTCGGCGCCTTCAATGTGCTGCTGCACCGCTATACCGGCCAGGGCGATATCCGCGTCGGTGTGCCGATTGCCAATCGCAATCGAACCGAAGTCGAGGGGCTGATCGGTTTCTTCGTCAACACCCAGGTGTTGCGCACCGAACTGACCGGGCAAACGCGGGTTGCCGAGTTGCTGCAAGGTATCAAGGAGCATGCCCTGGGCGCCCAGGCCCATCAGGAGTTGCCCTTTGAACGTCTGGTTGAAGCGCTGAAAATCGAGCGCAGCCTGAGCCACACGCCGCTGTTTCAGGTGATGTATAACCATCAGCCGGTAGTCGCCGACATCGCCTCGGTCAGTACCGCATCGGGGCTGGAATTGGCCCTGGTGGAATGGCAAGGCCGCACCACCCAGTTCGACCTGACCCTGGACACCTACGAAAAGTCCGGCACCCTGCATGCCGCGCTGACCTACGCCAATGACTTGTTCGATACGCCCACCATCGAGCGCATGGCCCGGCATTGGACCCGCCTGCTGCAGGCCATGGTGCTCGATGGCGAACAGCGCATCGGCGAATTGCCCATGCTTGATGCGGATGAACAGCAACGGCTCGTTCACAGCTGGAACCAGACCGCCGAGACGTACCCGACCGAACGCGGCATTCATCACCTGATCGAAGACCAGGCGCGGCGCAGCCCTGATGCACCGGCGCTGGTGTTCGGTAGCACCACCTTGACCTACGCCCAACTGGATGCGCGCGCCAACCAGTTGGCCCATGCCTTGGGCGAGCAGGGCGTAGGGCCGGACGTGCTGGTGGGCATCTGCATCGAGCGCTCCATCGAGATGGTGGTTGGCCTGCTGGCGATTCTCAAGGCCGGTGGCGCCTACGTGCCCCTCGACCCTGAGTACCCCCAGGAACGCCTGGCCTACATGATCGAAGACAGCGGCATACAACTGCTGCTCAGCCAGCAGAGCCTGCTGGCGTCGCTGCCCGTCGCCGGTATCCAGGTGATTGCCCTGGACCAGCCGGCGCTATGGCTCGACGGCTACAGCAGCGAATTGCCGAATGTGGCCTTGCATGCCCTTAACCTGGCCTACGTGATCTACACCTCGGGCTCCACCGGCAAGCCCAAAGGCACCGGCAACAGCCATCGCGCCTTGGTCAACCGCTTGAGCTGGATGCAGCAGGCGTATGGCCTGGGTGCCAATGACGCGGTCTTGCAGAAAACCCCGTTCAGCTTCGACGTGTCGGTGTGGGAGTTCTTCTGGCCGCTGATGACCGGCGCACGCCTGGTGGTCGCGGCGCCTGGGGAGCACCGTGAACCGGCGCGCCTGATTGACACCATTGGCCGGCACGCCATCACCACCTTGCACTTTGTACCCTCGATGCTGCAGGCGTTTATCCATGAACCGGGCGTACAGGCGTGCGCAAGCCTCACGCGTATCGTCTGCAGCGGCGAAGCCTTGCCCCTGGATGCGCAACAGCAAGTGTTCGCCAAGTTGCCGACTGCGGCGCTGTACAACCTCTATGGCCCGACCGAGGCGGCCATCGACGTCACGCACTGGACCTGCATCGACGAAGGCGCCGACAGCGTGCCCATCGGCCGCCCGATCGCCAACCTCGGCACCTACGTGCTGGACGCGCAACTCAACCCGGTGCCGGCTGGCGTCAGCGGTGAACTCTACCTGGGCGGCGTTGGTCTGGCGCGCAGTTACCACCGACGCCCGGCGTTGACCGCCGAACGTTTTGTGTCTAGCCCGTTCGTGACGGGCGAACGCCTGTATCGCACCGGTGACCGCGTGCGCCAACGTGCCGATGGGGTGATCGAATACCTTGGCCGTCTCGATCATCAGGTCAAGTTGCGTGGCTTGCGTATCGAGCTGGGCGAAATCGAAGCACGCCTGATGCAGCATCCACACGTGCGCGAAGCCGTGGTGCTGGTACATGGCGGCAAGCAGTTGGTCGCCTATCTGGTGCACGCAGGCGAGGCGCCAACGGACCTCAAGGCCTGGTTGCTTAGCAGCTTGCCGGAATACATGGTGCCGACGCATTTCATTGCGCTGCCCAAGCTGCCGGTGACCGCCAACGGCAAGCTCGACCGCAAGGCGTTGCCAGTGCCGGACGGGGCATTGCAACAGGCGTTTGTGGCGCCACAAGGCGACCTGCAAACAGCCCTGGCCGCCATCTGGAGCGATGTGCTGGGCGTTGAGCAGGTCGGCCAGGACGATAACTTCTTCGAGCTGGGCGGCGATTCGATCATCTCCATCCAAGTAGTCAGCCGCGCCCGTCAGGCCGGTATTCGCCTGAGTCCGCGTGACCTGTTCCAGTACCAGAGCATCCGCAGCCTGGCGCTGGCGGCCAGCTTCGAGCAGGTCAGCCTGATCGACCAGGGCCCGGTCAGCGGCGAGGTCATGCTGACGCCCGTGCAGCACAGCTTTTTCGACCAGCCGATCCCGGCGCGGCATCACTGGAATCAATCCTTGTTGCTGGTACCCGGCGAGATGCTTGAGCCGGCACGCCTGGAAGCAGCGCTGGCGCGATTGATGCAGCATCACGACGCCTTGCGCCTGCGTTTTGTGCAGCAGGCTGACGGCTGGCAGCAGAGCCATGCCGCCTACGTCAGCGAACCGCTGTTGTGGCAATGCCAGGCCAGCACCGACGCCGAGTTGGCGGCGCTGTGTGATGAAGCCCAGCGCAGCCTTGACCTTGCCCAAGGCCCACTGTTGCGCGCCGTGTTGATGAGCATGGCCGATGGCAGCCAACGTGTGCTGCTGGTGATCCATCATCTGGTGGTGGATGGCGTGTCCTGGCGCATCCTGCTTGAAGACCTGCAACAGGCCTACCGCGAACAGGCACTGCCGGCGAAAACCAGTGCCTACCAGCACTGGGCGCAACAGTTGCACAGCCACGCGCAGACCCTCGATGAGCAACTGCCGTACTGGCAAGCTCAGTCCGTCGACGCGGAACTGCCGTGTGATCACCCCGAAGGCGGCCTGCAAAACCGCCTGGGCGCCAAGCTGGAAACGCGCCTCGATGCCGAGCAAACCCGCCGCTTGCTGCAAGACGCACCAGCGGCCTATCGCACCCAGGTCAATGACCTGTTGCTGACCGCCCTGGCGCGGGTGATCAGCCGTTGGAGCGAGCAACCGGCTGCGCTAATCCAGCTGGAAGGTCACGGCCGTGAAGACCTGTTCGACGATATCGACCTGAGCCGCACCGTCGGCTGGTTCACCAGCTTGTACCCGGTGCGCCTGCAGGCCGAAGGCGAACTGTCGGCGGCGATCAAGTCGGTGAAGGAGCAACTGCGCGCCGTACCGAACAAAGGCATTGGCTACGGCCTGTTACGTTACCTCGGCACGCCTGACACCCGCGAAGCGTTGTCGACCCTGGCCGCGCCGCGCATCACGTTCAACTACCTGGGCCAGTTCGACCGCCAGTTCAACGAATCGGCACTGTTCGTGCCGGCCAGCCAGGGCAGTGGCCAGGCCCAGGATCCAGAGGCACCGCTGGCCAACTGGTTGACGGTGGAAGGACAGGTCTATGGCGGTGAGCTGTCGCTGCAATGGGGGTTCAGTCGAGAGATGTTCGAGGCGGCGACTGTTCAGCGGCTGGCGGATGATTATCGGCAAGAGCTGCTGGCATTGATTGCGCATTGCATCGACCCGCAACAAGGCGCTCTCACTCCGGCCGATGTAGCCTTGGCCCGACTGACCCAACAGCAATTGGACGAGCTGGCGCTGCCGGCACGCCAGGTGCAAGACCTGTATCCGCTCTCGCCGATGCAGCAGGGCATGTTGTTCCATAGCCTCTATCGGCAGGGCGAGGGTGATATCTACGTCGGTCAACTGCGCGCCGATGTGCAGGGTATCGATGTGGCGCAGTTCCAGAGCGCCTGGGCGCAGGTACTGGCGCGGCATGACATGTTGCGCACTGCATTTGTGTGGCAGGACGACCAGGGGCAGGCCCTGCAAGTGGTGTATCGTCAGGTCAGCCTGCCGTTTACCGAATACGACTGGCGCGGGCGTGAAGACCTTGGCGCAGCATTGGATAGCCTGGCCACCGAACATCACCGCCAAGGCTTCGAACTGGCCCGGCCGCCATTATTGCGGGTGGCACTGGTTCGTAGCGCCGAAGATCGTTGGCACCTGATTTACACAAGCCACCACATCTTGATGGACGGCTGGAGTAACGCGCTGGTGCTCAACGAGGTACTGCAAGCCTGCAAGGGCCAGACCTTGCCGCCGGTTGGCGCGGCGTTTTCCCAGCACATTGCCTGGTTGCAGCAACAGGACCCGATGGCGGGGGAGAGGTTCTGGCGTCAACGCTTGGAGCAGCTGGACGAACCGACGCACCTTGCGCGCAGCGTGACCAGGACCGCAGTGCAGAGTGCCGGTGAATATGGGGAAGTTCACTGCGAACTGGATGAGGAACAGACCCGACGCATGGTCGCCTTCGCCCGAACTCATCAAGTAACGCTCAACACGCTCGTGCAATCAGCGTGGTTATTGTTGCTGCAACGCTATACCGGCCAGGCCAGCGTGGCCTGCGGGGTGACGGTATCGGGGCGGCCGGCGCAGTCGGTGGGCGTCGAGCAGCAGGTCGGCCTGTTCATCAACACCTTGCCGCTGATCGCGGCGGCCAATCCGGCGCAGAGTGTCATCGACTGGGTGAGCACGATACAGGCGCTTAACCTGCAAATGCGCGAGCATGAGCACACACCGCTGTTTGATATCCAGCGCTGGGCGGGTTCGGCCGGTGAAGCGCTGTTCGATACCTTGGTTGTGTTCGAAAACTTTCCGGTGGCCAAGAGTCTGCAGCAGTCGCACGAGGGCGGGCTACGCTTCAGCGGCGTCAGCCATCAGGAACGTACCAACTACCCACTGACTCTTACCGTACATGGCGGCCAGCGCTTGAACCTGCACGTGGAGTACCTGTGCGCGGATTTTGCCACCGATGCGGTGCAACACATCGCGGCGTACCTGCAAGGTCTGTTGCAGCAGTTTGTCGACTCCCCTCAGCAAGCCCTCGGCGCTATCCCTTTGCTGCTTGCCCATGAACATCTGCGTGTGGTCCATGACTGGAATCCGCGTCACGTCGCTCAACCGGCACAGGCCAGCGTGTTACAGCGCTTCGAGCAACAGGCGCAGCTTTATCCGGATAACGTCGCGCTGATCCTTGATCAGCGACGCATGACGTACGCCCAGCTCAACATGCGCAGCAATCGCCTCGCTCATCGGCTGATCGATTTGGGCGTCGCAGCCGACAGCTTAGTGGGTGTCGCGGTGGACCGTTCCCTGGAAATGATTATAGGCCTGCTGGCGGTGCTCAAGGCCGGCGGCGCCTATGTGCCACTGGATCCGAAATACCCGGCCGATCGCCTGCAATGCATGATCGAGGACAGCGGCCTGAAACTGCTGCTGACCCAGCAGCCACTGGTCGAAGGATTACCGATCACCGACAACCTGGCCCTGGTGTGCTTGGAAGATGCGCCCGGCTGGCTTGCTGACTACAGCGCGCAAAATCCATCGCCGCGTGCCCAGCCCGGCAACCTGGCCTATGTGATGTTCACCTCAGGCTCTACCGGCCGGCCCAAAGGTGTGGGTATCGACCATGCTTCCCTGGCACGGCATGTGGAAGTGTTCAGTGAGTTGTTTGCACTGGCGCCTCATGATCGTGTGCTGCAATTTGGCACCTTCAATTTCGACGGTTTCGTCGAGCAGTTGTACCCGGCCTTGTGCTGTGGTGCAGCTGTAGTGGTACGTGGCGGCGAGCTGTGGGACAGCGACACCTTCTACCAGCAGCTGCTTGACCACGACATTTCCGTGGTCGACCTGACCACTGCCTACTGGTTGCAACTGGTGCGCGATTTTGCCGAGCGGGGCCCGCGCGATTACGGGCGCTTGCGCCAATTGCACATTGGTGGCGAAGCGATGCCACCGGAAGGGCTGAATGCTTGGCGCGAAGCAGGCTTGCAGCCTGTGCGGCTGCTCAACACTTATGGTCCGACTGAGGCGACGGTGACCGTCACCGCGCTTGATTGCGCAACCTACGTGGAAGGGCGTGAAGCCTTGCCGTCGATGATGCCTATCGGGCGGGTGCTTGATGGGCGCGCCATCTACCTGCTGGACGCCAACCTCAATCCGGTGCCGGTGGGGGTCGCGGGCGAACTTGTGATCGGTGGGCCGTTGCTCGCGCGCGGCTATTTCAATCGCCCCGGCCTGACGGCGCACCGTTTCATCCCCGATCCATTCTGCACCGGTGGGGCGGGGCGCCTGTACCGCACCGGCGACCTGGCACGCTACCGCGCCGATGGCATGATCGAGTACGTGGGGCGCATCGACCACCAGGTGAAAGTGCGTGGTTTCCGTATTGAATTAGGCGAAATTGAAGCGCGACTACTGGCCCAGGCCAGTGTGCGCGAAGCCTTGGTGATCGCCGCTGATAACCAGTTGGTGGGCTACATTGTGGCGAAACAGACGCTGTCCGAACCAGCGTGGGACGCCTTGCGTGAACAGCTAAAGACTCGCCTTCGCAAGGAATTGCCGGACTACATGGTGCCCGCGCATCTGGTATTGCTCGATCGGTTGCCCCTGAGCCCCAACGGCAAACTGGACCGCGCTGCACTGCCCAAGCACGATGTCAGCCAGCCACTGGCCCACTGGATTGCACCGGTGAGTGTCGTGGAAAAGCAAGTCGCTGCGATCTGGGCGCAGGTACTGGGTTGCGAGCGGGTTGGTCTCAGTGATCACTTCTTCGAAATGGGCGGACACTCGCTGTTGGCGACGCAGGTTGTGTCCCGCGTGCGCCATGGCTTGGGTATCGAGGTGGCGCTCAAGACGTTGTTCGAGCAGCCGTTGCTGGCGGATTTCGTTACTGCCCTGGGCTACGAGAGTGACTCGGCACCCAAGATGACGGCGGTATCGCGTGACCAGCCCTTGCTGTTGTCCTATGCCCAGGAGCGTCAATGGTTCCTGTGGCAACTGGACCCCGCGAGCGCCGCCTATCATGTGCCGAGCACTCTGCGCCTCACCGGGCACCTGGACAAGGCCGCCTTGCAGCGCGCCTTCGATACGCTGGTGATGCGTCATGAAAGCCTGCGTACTCATCTGCATCAGGCCGCCGAGGGCACGGTACAAGTCATCAGCCCGCAGGCACGCATTCCGATAGCCTCAATGGACGCCGATCAGGCAGGGTTGAAGGCGATGGTCGAAGCGTTGATCACCCAGCCATTCGATCTACGCCAGGGCCCGCTGATGCGCATCAGCCTGTTGCGTTTGGCTCCAGAGGAACACGTGTTGGTGTTGGTGCAGCATCACGTCATCTCTGACGGCTGGTCGATGCAAATAATGGTCGACGAACTGGTGCAACTCTACGCCGCGTTCAGCCAAGGTCAGGCGTTGGACCTGCCGCCGCTGCCTTTCCAATATGCCGACTACGCGATGTGGCAACGCAACTGGATGGAGGCTGGGGAAAAGGCTCGTCAACTCGATTACTGGCGCGATCTGCTCGGCGGTGAGCAGCCAGTATTGGAGTTGCCGTTTGATCACCAGCGTCCAGCCGTGCCGACCCATCGCGGCGCACGTTTGAATATCGCGCTGCCGACGCCGTTGGTCGATAGCCTCAAGCACCTGGCCCGGTGCGAAGGCGTCACGCTGTTCATGCTGTTGCTGGCGTCCTATCAAGTCTTGCTGCATCGCTACAGCGGCCAGCAGGACATCCGTGTCGGCGTGCCGATCGCCAATCGCAACCGTGTCGAGACCGAACGCCTGCTTGGCTTTTTCGTCAACACCCAAGTACTCAAGGCGGATATCGACGGGCATGCCACCGTTCGCCAAGTGCTCGCACAGGTCAAGCAGCGCGCGTTGGAGGCCCAGGCCCATCAGGATCTGCCGTTCGAGCAACTGGTGCAGGCCCTGCAACCTGAACGCAGCCTCAGCCTGAGCCCATTGTTCCAGGTGGCGTTCAACCACCATATCAGCCTGTCCGGCCGCCATTTGCAGCGCTTGGCGCAGTTGCACATGAGCCCGGTGAGCTGGGATGAAGCGCTAGCGCAATTCGACCTGACCCTGGATATTGAGGAGTCCGAGGACCAGTTGAATGCTTCCCTGAGCTACACCACAGACTTGTTTGATGCCGCCACCATCGAACGCATGACACTGCACTGGCAAAACCTGTTGCAGGCAATGATTGCTGATCAGCAGCAGACAATTGGCCAGTTAAACTTGCTCGGTGCTGACGAGCAACAGCACATTCTGCAGCTTTACAATCGTACCGACTCAGGCTTTTCGGCCCAGCGCCTGGTGCACGAGCTGGTGGCCGACCGTGCCCGTGAGAATCCGGCAGCAATCGCCGTGAAATTCGACGCGCAAACCCTGACTTATGGCGAGCTGGATCGCCAGGCCAACCGCCTGGCCCATGCCCTGGTTGCCCGTGGCGTCGGCCCGGAAGTGCGGGTGGCCATCGCCATGCCGCGCAGTGCCGAGAGCATGGTGGCGTTCCTGGCGGTGATGAAAGCCGGTGGCGTGTATGTGCCGCTGGATATCGAATACCCACGTGATCGCCTGCTGTACATGATGCAAGACAGTCGTGCGCAATTGCTGCTGACCCACAGCCGTGCGTTGCAGCAGCTGCCGGACCCTGAGGGCCTGGATACCTTGGCGATTGATCGCACCGAAGAATGGGCCGGTTACAGCGATACAGCGCCGGATGTGGCGCTGGACGGTGACAACCTCGCCTACGTGATCTACACCTCCGGTTCCACCGGCTTGCCCAAGGGCGTGGCGGTGTCCCACGGGCCGTTGGTGGCGCATATCATCGCCACTGGCGAGCGTTATGAAACCTCACCAAGCGATTGCGAACTGCACTTCATGTCGTTTGCCTTCGACGGCTCCCACGAAGGCTGGATGCACCCGCTGATCAACGGCGCCAGCGTGTTGATCCGTGATGACAGCCTATGGCTGCCGGAATACACCTACGAGCAGATGCATCGCCACAACGTGACCATGGCGGTGTTCCCGCCGGTGTACCTGCAACAGTTGGCTGAACATGCCGAGCGCGACGGCAACCCACCGCCGGTGCGGGTGTATTGCTTCGGTGGTGATGCCGTTGCTCAAGCCAGCTATGACCTGGCGTGGCGCGCGCTGAAACCCAAATACCTGTTCAACGGCTACGGGCCTACCGAAACCGTGGTTACGCCGCTGCTGTGGAAGGCCCGTAAAGGCGACCCATGTGGCGCCGTCTACGCGCCCATCGGCACCTTGTTGGGCAACCGCAGTGGCTACGTGCTGGATGCGCAACTGAACCTGCAACCCATCGGCGTGGCCGGCGAGCTGTACCTGGGCGGTGAGGGCGTGGCCCGGGGTTACCTGGAGCGTCCGGCACTGACTGCCGAGCGTTTCGTACCGGACCCGTTCGGCAAGCCGGGCAGTCGCGTGTATCGCAGCGGCGACCTGACGCGTGGGCGTGCGGATGGCGTGGTGGATTACCTGGGGCGTGTTGACCATCAGGTGAAGGTCCGGGGCTTCCGTATCGAACTGGGGGAAATCGAGGCGCGTTTGCGTGAACAGGACAATGTCGGTGAAACCGTGGTGGTGGCTCAGGACGGCCCGACCGGTAAGCAATTGGTGGCTTATGTCGTACCGGTAGAGTCGGTGGGTGACGAAGCCGTATGGCGCGACGCCCTGCGCCGCGCTCTGAAAACACGCCTGCCGGATTACATGGTGCCAGCGTACTTCGTGTTCCTGGCGCAGATGCCACTCACGCCCAACGGCAAGCTCGACCGCCGTAGCCTGCCCGAGCCGGACGCAAGCCAACTGCAACAACACTACGTGGCGCCGCAAACCGAGCTTGAACAGCAGATTGCTGCGATCTGGGCCGACATCCTGCACCTGCCGCAAGTGGGCCTGAACGACAACTTCTTCGAAATCGGCGGCCACTCTTTGTTGGCTATCCAGATCACGTCCCGCGTCCAGGCCGAGCTGGGCTTGGAAGTGCCGCTGGTGGAAGTGTTCCAGACCGATTCCTTGCGCGCCTATGTCCAGGCTGCTGCCACTTTCCGCGCCGGCACCGCGGCAGACTTTGATGATCTTCGTGACTTTTTGAGCGAACTAGAGGCGATTTGAACCATGCTTTCCAACCCAAATATCGACCTGGTGTCGCGCTTTCTTCGCTTGCCTCTGGAGCAGCGCCAGCAGTTTTATCAGCGCCTGCAAACCCGGGGCATGAGTTTCGCTCAGCTGCCGATTGCCTCGGTGCGCGAGGCCGGCCAGGCTACGCCGCTGTCCTATGCCCAGGAGCGCCAGTGGTTTCTCTGGCAACTGGACCCAGAAAGCACTGCTTACCATATTCCTGGCGTATTGCGCCTCAGCGGCAGTTTGGACAAGCAGGCGTTGCAGCGCAGTTTCGACAGCTTGCTGGCGCGCCACGAAAGCTTGCGTACGCGCTTGAATCTGGACGGTGAAAGCCGCTCCCAAGTGGTACTGGAACATGCGCACATAGAGATGGCTGAGCGCGCTGTGAACGAAGCGCAGTTGCAGGCCAATGTGCAGGCAGAAATTATGCGGCCATTCGATTTGCGGCACGGTCCGTTATTGCGGCTGAGCCTGTTGCACCTGAGCGAACGCGAACATGTGCTGGTGCTGGTGCAGCACCACATTGTCTCGGATGGCTGGTCAATGGGGATCATGGTGCAAGAACTGATGCAGTTCTACGCTGCTTTCAGCCAAGGCCTTGAGTGTCAGTTGGCGCCGTTGTCGATCCAGTATGCCGACTATGCCCTGTGGCAGCGCAGCTGGATGGAAGCCGGAGAGAAAGCGCGTCAGCTTGCTTATTGGTGCCAACAGTTGGGTGGCGCGCAACCGGTGCTGGAGTTGCCTTTGGATCATCCGCGCCCAGCCCGGCAGAGTTACCGGGGCGCACGCCATGATGTTGTGCTGGAGCCTGCATTGGCCGCCAGCCTCAAGGCCTTGGCGCAACGCGAGGGCGTCACCCTGTTCATGCTGTTGCTGGCTTCGTTCCAAACCTTGCTGTATCGCTACAGCGGTCAATCCGATATCCGTGTGGGTGTGCCTAACGCCAACCGAAACCGTGGCGAGACTGAGGGCCTGATCGGCTTCTTCGTCAATACCCAGGTGATCAAGGCTGATATGGATGGGCAGATGACGTTCAGTCAGTTGCTGGCCCAGGTCAAACAGCGTTCGCTGGAGGCTCAGAACCACCAGGACCTGCCGTTCGAACAACTGGTGGAGGCGTTGCAACCTGAGCGCAGCCTGAGCCATAACCCCTTATTCCAAGTGATGTTCAATCACCAGGTCCAGGGGCGCGCATCCAGTGGCGGGCATCTATTGCCGGGCCTGGCCGTGCAGGCGCTGTCGTTCCAAGAGCAGAGTACGCAGTTCGACCTCAGCCTGGACACCGAGGAAGTCGATCAAAAACTCTGCGCCTCATGGACTTACGCCACCGACCTGTTTGAACCGGCCACCGTCGAACGCATGGCGATGCACTGGCAAACCCTCCTGCATACGCTCGCCAATGCTGGGCAGCAGCGTATCGACCAGCTGGTGATGCTGGCCAGTCAAGAGCAGCGGCAACTGTTGGGCGACTGGAACAACAGCGCCGCCGCGTCAGAAGTTGCAAGCTGTGTTCATAGCTTGTTTGAAGTGCAGGCGCAGCAGCGGCCGCAGGCCGTCGCGCTCTGCCTTGACGATCAGTCGCTTACCTACGCCCAGTTGAATTGCCAGGCCAACCAGTTGGCCCACTACCTCATCGGCCAGGGCGTCGGCCCCGAGGTGATGGTTGGGGTCGCGGTAGAGCGCTCGTTTGCCATGATCATTAGCCTGTTGGCGGTCCTCAAGGCCGGTGGTGCGTATGTGCCACTCGATCCGCAATACCCACGCGAGCGCCTTTTGCACATGCTGCAAGACAGTGATGTACGTTTGGTGCTGAGCCACTCCACGCAGCAGCTGGCGTTGCCTGGTGATGTTGCACGGTTGGACATAGATCGCGCCGAAGAGGCGTTGCAACGCTGTGCGCAAAATGACCCGCAGGTGACAGTGGACCCACTGAACCTCGCCTATGTGATTTACACATCCGGCTCCACCGGCAAACCCAAGGGCGTGGCGATCAATCATGCGGCGCTGACTGAGTTTTCCAGCATCGCCGCCGATTATTCCCGTCTGGTGCCTGATGATCGCGTGCTGCAATTCTCGACCCTGAACTTCGATGGCTTCGTCGAGCAGCTTTACCCGGCATTGACCCATGGGGCCACCGTCGTCTTGCGTGGCGCCCAATTGTGGGACAGCGCACGGCTGTATGCTGAAATCATCGCTCAGGGCATTACCCTGGCAGACTTACCGACAGCCTATTGGAACTTGTTCCTGCTTGACTGCCTGGCGGCGGGGCCACGTTCGTATGGCGCGCTGCGTCAGGTCCATATTGGTGGCGAAGCGATGCCGCTGGAAGGCCCGGCTCAATGGTTGAAAGCCGGTCTGGGGCATGTACGGCTGCTCAACACCTACGGCCCGACCGAGGCCACCGTGGTCTCAAGCGTACTGGACTGTACGACGGGTGAAGACATCGTTGGCACAGCCAGTCCGATTGGCCGCTCGCTGCCGGGCCGTGGGTTGTATGTGTTGGACCGCGACCTGAACCTGGCGCCACTGGGTGCAGTGGGTGAGTTGTATATCGCCAGCCATTGCGGCCTGGCCCGTGCTTACCTGAACCGCCCGTCGCTGACCGCCGAACGCTTTGTGCCTAACCCATTGGGTGGTGGCGGCGCTCGTCTGTATCGCACCGGCGACCTGGCGCGTTACCGCGCTGACGGTGTTATCGAGTATGTAGGCCGGGTAGACCACCAAGTAAAAGTTCGCGGTTTTCGCATCGAGCTTGGAGAGATCGAAGCGCTATTGCAAACCCAAAAGGGCGTGCGTGAAGCCCTGGTTCTGGCGGCCGATAACCAGCTGGTTGCCTATTTGGTGGCCGACCCCCAAGACGCCGACGCACTTAAACGCGTGCTACGCGAGCAACTGCCTGATTATATGGTGCCAGCGCATCTGATGTTCCTGGAACACATGCCGCTCAACCCCAACGGCAAGCTCGACCGCCAAGCCCTGCCCAAACCGGATGTCAGCCAGTTACAGCAGGCATGGGTCGCACCGGTGACTGCGCTGGAACAGCAAGTGGCGGCCGTGTGGGCCAAGATTCTGGGCGTCGAGCGAGTGGGGTTGACGGACCATTTCTTTGAAATGGGTGGGCATTCGTTGCTGGCGATGCAAGTCATCTCGCAGTTGCGTCAGTTGTTTGGGCGTGATGTGCCGCTGCGCAGCCTGTTCGAGCAGCCGCGTCTGCAAGGCTTTGTGGCCAGCGTGGTGGCTGACACGGCGCACGCAGCGCCGTCGGCGCCGCCGATGCGAGTGGCCAATCGTGATCAGCCGTTGCGATTGTCATATGCCCAGGAGCGCCAATGGTTCCTGTGGCAACTGGACCCTGACAGCGCTGCTTACCATATCCCCAGCGCATTGCGCCTGCACGGCCAACTCGATATTGCTGCCTTGCAGCGCAGTTTTGATGCCCTGGTGGCACGCCACGAAAGCTTGCGCACACATGTGCAGCAGACGGACGAGGGGGCCGTGCAGGTCATTCAAGCGTGCGCCCCTGTCTCTATCGTGTTGGCCGAGGTGGAAGAGGCCGATGTGCAAATGCGGGTCGAAGCGGAGATCGCACGGCTGTTCAATTTACAGCAGGGGCCGATGTTGCGCGTGACCTTGCTGCGCCTGTCTGCGCAGGAACATGTACTGGTGTTGGTGCAGCACCATATCGTTTCCGATGGCTGGTCGATGCAAGTCATGGTCGAGGAGCTGATGCAGTTGTACGCCGCTTACAGTCAAGGCCGGGACCTGCAGCTGCCGCAAATGCCGATCCAGTACGTCGACTACGCCCTATGGCAGCGCGACTGGATGGAGGCCGGGGAACAGCAGCGGCAACTGAGCTATTGGCGTGACTTGTTGGGCGGTGAACAGCCGGTCCTTGAGTTGCCGTTCGATCATCAGCGTCCGGCCCAGCAAAGCCATCGTGGTGCACGTTTGGAGGTGTTGCTGCCGGCCACGCTCGCTGCAGACCTTAAAGGGGTGGCCCAGGCTGAAGGCGTGACGATGTTCATGCTGCTGCTGGCTTCCTTCCAAGCCCTCTTGCATCGTTACAGCGGCCAGCAAGACATCCGCGTCGGCGTGCCGATTGCCAATCGAAACCGGGTTGAGACCGAGCGTCTGATCGGCTTTTTCGTCAATACCCAAGTGCTCAAGGCTGACATTGACGGGCATACCACCGTGCGCGAGTTACTGGCTCAGGTACGTCTGCGCGCCTTGGAAGCCCAGGCTCATCAGGACCTGCCGTTCGAGCAACTGGTGGAGGCGTTGCAACCGGAGCGCAGCCTGAGCCTCAACCCGCTGTTTCAGGTGATGTTCAATTACCAGGCCGACGGACCCACCGTCGATGCGCCGACATTCACGCAACTGCGTTTTGAAAACCTCACTTGGGAAAGCCGCACGGCTCACTTTGATCTGGACTTGGATGCTCATGACAGCCGTGACGGGCTTTGGGCCTCCCTGGGTTACAGCACCGATCTGTTTGACGCTGCCACCATCGAACGCATGGCTCGTCATTGGCAAAACCTGTTGCGGGCGTTGGTTACCGATCAGCAGCAGACGATTGGCCAGTTGAACCTGCTCGGTGTCGACGAGCAGCAGCATATCCTGCAGCTTTGCAATCGTACCGACTCAGGCTTTTCGGCCCAGCGCCTGGTGCACGAGCTCGTGGCCGACCGTGCCCGCGAGAATCCGGCAGCAATTGCCGTGAAATTCGACGCGCAAACCCTGACTTATGGCGAGCTGGATCGCCAGGCCAACCGCCTGGCCCATGCCCTGGTTGCCCGTGGCGTCGGCCCGGAAGTGCGGGTGGCCATCGCCATGCCGCGCAGTGCCGAGAGCATGGTGGCGTTCCTGGCGGTGATGAAAGCCGGTGGCGTGTATGTGCCGCTGGATATCGAATACCCACGTGATCGCCTGCTGTACATGATGCAAGACAGTCGTGCGCAATTGCTGCTGACCCACAGCCGTGCGTTGCAGCAACTGCCGGTCCCTGAGGGCCTGGATACCCTGGCCATTGATCGCACCGAAGAATGGGCCGGTTACAGCGATACAGCGCCGAATGTGGCGCTGGACGGTGACAACCTCGCCTACGTGATCTACACCTCCGGTTCCACCGGCTTGCCCAAGGGCGTGGCGGTGTCCCACGGGCCGTTGGTGGCGCATATCATCGCCACTGGCGAGCGTTATGAAACCTCACCAAGCGATTGCGAACTGCACTTCATGTCGTTTGCCTTCGACGGCTCCCACGAAGGCTGGATGCACCCGCTGATCAACGGCGCCAGCGTGTTGATCCGTGATGACAGCCTATGGCTGCCGGAATACACCTACGAGCAGATGCATCGCCACAACGTGACCATGGCGGTGTTCCCGCCGGTGTACCTGCAACAGTTGGCCGAACACGCCGAGCGCGACGGCAACCCACCGCCGGTGCGGGTGTATTGCTTTGGTGGTGATGCCGTTGCTCAAGCCAGCTATGACCTGGCGTGGCGCGCGCTGAAACCCAAATACCTGTTCAACGGCTACGGCCCGACCGAAACCGTGGTTACGCCACTGCTGTGGAAGGCCCGTAAAGGCGACCCATGTGGCGCCGTCTACGCGCCCATCGGCACCTTGTTGGGCAACCGCAGTGGCTACGTGCTGGATGCGCAACTGAACCTGCAACCCATCGGCGTGGCCGGCGAGCTGTACCTGGGCGGTGAGGGCGTGGCCCGGGGTTACCTGGAGCGTCCGGCACTGACTGCCGAGCGTTTCGTACCGGACCCGTTCGGCAAACCGGGCAGCCGCGTGTATCGCAGCGGCGACCTGACCCGTGGGCGTGCGGATGGCGTGGTGGATTACCTGGGGCGTGTTGACCATCAGGTGAAGATCCGGGGTTTCCGTATTGAGTTGGGTGAGATCGAAGCGCGTCTGCGTGAACAGGACAGCGTGGGCGAAACCGTAGTGGTCGCCCAAGAGGGGCCGAATGGAAAGCAACTGGTGGCCTACGTGGTGCCTGCCGCCACTCAAGCTAACGAGGTTGAGTTCCGTGATGCCTTGCGTCGTGTACTGAAGGCTCGCTTACCGGACTACATGGTGCCGGCGCATTTCATGTTTCTGGCACAAATGCCGCTGACGCCCAACGGCAAGCTCGACCGCAAAGGCTTGCCACAGCCGGATGCCAGCCAATTGCAGCAGGTGTATGTGGCGCCACAGAATGGGTTGGAACAGCAGATTGCCAGCCTCTGGGCCGATGTACTGCGCCTGCCGCGTGTGGGGTTGAATGACAACTTCTTTGAGTTGGGCGGCGACTCGATCATCTCGATCCAGGTGGTCAGCCGTGCCCGACAGATCGGTATTCGCTTCACCCCCAAGGATCTGTTCCAGCATCAAACGGTACAGAGCCTGGCGGCCGTCGCTCAGACAGGTGGGCAGGGGCTCATCATCGAGCAAGGCTTGGCCACGGGTGAAGCACTGCTGTTGCCGATTCATCAGTACTTTTTCCAGGAAGACATTGCCGAACGTCACCACTGGAATCAGTCCGTGGTGCTACGCCCCGGTACACGGTTGGATGAAGCGACCTTGAACGCTGCGTTGTTGGCGTTGATCGAGCATCACGACGCATTGCGCCTGAGCTTCAGTCAGTTATCGGGCCATTGGAAGGCTGAGTATCGCGATGTAGCCTCATACGGCGATCTGCTCTGGCACAGGCACTTGGAAACTGTTGGGGCGCTTGAGTCTCTAGGCCGGGAGGCACAACGCAGTCTGGACTTGGCGCAAGGACCGTTGATGCGTGCGGTGCTGGTTGAGTTGCCGGATGCGTCCCAACGACTATTGCTGGTGATCCATCACCTGGTGGTGGACGGCGTTTCGTGGCGCATTCTGCTCGAGGACCTGCAGACCGCCTATACCCAGCGTCAAAGCGGGCAGGCAATTGCATTGCCGGCCAAGACCA
Organism: Pseudomonas sp. FDAARGOS_380; assembly: GCF_002591235.1. Lineage (NCBI taxonomy): Bacteria > Pseudomonadati > Pseudomonadota > Gammaproteobacteria > Pseudomonadales > Pseudomonadaceae > Pseudomonas > Pseudomonas sp. FDAARGOS_380. The sequence continues at coordinate 4,644,545 of NZ_CP023969.1, forward strand.
GTTCAACCCAGGCCTGGGCAAAACGCTTGCAGGCCCATGCACAGAGCCCGGCATTGCAGGAAGAGCTGCGATTCTGGCAAACACAATTGCAGGGCGCCGATGCCGGTCTGCCATGCGACAACCCGCAGGGTGGCCTGAATAACGCGCTGGCAATTTCTGTGACCACCCACCTGGATCAGTCCTTTACCCGTCGTCTCTTGCAAGAGGCGCCAGCGGCGTATCGCACACAGGTCAACGATTTGCTGTTGACCGCCTTGTCCCGCGTGATTACCCGCTGGACAGGCAGTGATTCGCTACTGGTCAAATTGGAAGGCCATGGCCGTGAAGATCTGTTCGACGATATGGACCTGACCCGCACTGTCGGCTGGTTCACCAGTATGTACCCATTGGCGTTGACGCCGGCGGCGAACCTTGCGGATTCGATCAAGGGGATCAAGGAGCAGTTACGCGCGGTGCCGGACAAAGGCATCGGCTTCGGCGCGCTACGCTACCTGGGTGATAATCATGCTCGGCAGGTGTTGAGCGGGCTGGCACAGCCGCGCATTACGTTCAACTACTTGGGCCAGTTCGACGGGACCTTCGAAGAGGATGCCACGGGGGCCTTTTTTACTCCGACGGGCGAGGAGGCTGGGCCTGAACAAAGCGAGCAGGCCCAGTTGGGTAACTGGCTGGAGATTAACGGCCAGGTCTACGGCGGTGAGCTGAACCTGAGTTGGAGCTTTAGCCGTGAAATGTTCAGTGAAGCCACTGTGCAGCGGTTGGCTGACGCGTATGCACAAGAACTCAAGCAACTGATCGAGCATTGCTGCCTGTCATCCCATCAGGGGGCGACGCCGTCCGACTTCCCGCTGGCCGCGCTCACTCAAGCGCAACTGGAGCAGTTCGAATTGGCGGGCGCCGAAGACGTCTATCCGTTGTCGCCCATGCAGCAAGGCATGTTGTTTCACGCGTTGTATGAACCGCAGGCGGGTGATTACGTTAACCAGATGCGCGTGGACGTAGATGGCTTGGATGTTCCGCGCTTTCGCGATGCCTGGCAGGCCGCGTTGGATAACCATGACATCCTGCGTACTGGCTTTATCTGGCAGGGCGGCCTGGAGCATCCATTGCAAGTCGTGCATCGCCACGTGCAGTTGCCGTTTATTGAAACCGAATGTCCTGAGGGCGCCGGGCAGCAGCAGATGCTGGACCGTCTGGCCGACGCGCAACGCGTACAAGGTTTCAACCTGGAGCATCCGCCGCTGGTGCGTATCGCACTGGCCCACACCGGGCCGCAGCGTTGTCAGTTGATCTACACCAGCCACCATATTTTGATGGATGGCTGGAGCAGTTCCCAGCTGCTCGGCGAAGTACTGGAGCGTTACGCAGGCGTGACTCCGCAAGCTCAGCTCACGCGCTACCGCGACTTCATCGAGTGGGTGCAGTCCCAGGATAAAACCCTGCGCGAAGCCTTCTGGAAGACGCAACTGGCCAATCTGGACGAACCGACACGGTTGTTCCAGGCACTGCCGCGCAACACGGAGCAGACTGCATCGTGCCTTGGGGAGTACGCGCATGAGCTGCAAGTGGCGCAGATGACCAGGCTAAAAGCATTTGCCCAGGGGCAGAAGATTACGCTCAACACCTTGGTGCAATCGGCCTGGCTATTACTGTTGCAACGCTACACTGGGCAGGACACCGTGGCCTTCGGTGCCACCGTCTCGGGACGTCCCGCGGACCTGCGCGGCGTGGAGCAGCAGGTCGGTTTATTCATCAATACACTGCCGGTTGTGGCAACACCTCGGCCAGACATGACCGCGGCGCAATGGATGCAGCAAGTCCAGCGACAGAATCTTGCATTGCGCGAGCACGAGCACACGCCGTTGTTCGAGCTACAGCGCCTGGCCGGATTGGGCGGTGAGGCGTTGTTCGACACCATTCTGGTGTTTGAGAACTATCCGGTATCAGAGGTCCTGGAGCAGGGTGCCCCGCTGGGGGTTCGGTTCGGCGAGGTGAAGAGTCGCGAGCAGACGCATTACCCCTTGTCGATTGCCGTCGGTTCCGGTGAAACGCTTAGCCTGCACTACACCTATGACCTTGGCCAAGTTGCGGCGACTACGGTTGAACGCCTGCATCAACATTTACTGCATCTGATCATGGCAATGGTTGCCAGGCCGCAGGAGGCGCTGGCGCAATTGACGCTATTGACAGCGCCGGAGCACCGGGCGCTGATGGCGCAAGGCAATGGAGGGGTCAATAGCGGCTCTTACAGTCTTGTCCAGCACCAATTCGAGCAGCAAGTACGCCGTACGCCAAAGGCAATCGCAGCGATCTTTGACGACCAGCAATTGACCTACGATGCGTTGAACCGGCGCGCCAACCGCCTCGCGCACGGATTGATAAAACAAGGCGTGGGTCCTGACTCGCTGGTGGGTATCGCGCTGGAGCGCTCTTTCGACATGCTGGCGGGTTTGCTGGCGATTCTCAAAGCTGGCGGCGCGTACGTGCCGCTTGACGTGGACTATCCGCAAGAACGCCTCGCCTACATGCTCAAGGACAGTGGCGTTAAATGGCTGCTGACTCAGTCGGACCTGGACCTACCGCCGGCTGAAGGCGTGCAGTGCCTGAGCCTGGACGGTGATCAAGCTTGGTTGAGTGCCGGCGGCGATGCCGATCCGCAGGTTGCGGTGAGCGGCCAGAACCTGATGTATGTGATTTACACCTCAGGCACCACTGGCAACCCTAAAGGGGTGGGGGTGACACATGACGCATTGGCACAACGTCTGGCGTGGATGCAGGAAACCTACCATTTGCAGGCCGACGATGTGTTGCTGCAAAAGGCCCCGATGAGTTTTGACGTATCGGTATGGGAGTGTTTCTGGCCATTGATCAGCGGCAGCCGGCTGGTGATAGCGGCGCCGGGCGAACACCGGGACCCGGTGCGCCTGATGGAGTTGATCCAGGCATTCGGCGTAACCACGTTGCACTTCGTCCCCTCGTTGCTGCAGCTGTTCATGGACACGCCGGGTGTTGCGCAGTGCGTGCATGTGCGCCGAATGTTCTCTGGTGGCGAAGCGCTGAGTGCTGAACTGCGCAATCAGATCCTGCGGACCCTTCCGGCCGTTGAGCTGCACAACCGTTACGGCCCGACTGAAACGACGATCAATGCAACGTGGTGGGCATGCTCTTTGGAGGACGGCGCGCGTTCGCCGATCGGCCGGCCCTTGGGCAATGTGGTTTGTCGGGTCTTGGACGGTGACCTGAACCCGGTGCCTGCCGGCGTTGCCGGAGAATTGTGCGTTGGCGGAGAAGGCTTGGCTCGCGGTTACCTCGGGCGTGCGGGGCTTTCGGCCGAGCGTTTTATTGCCGACCCATTCGGCAGTGCGGGAGGGCGCTTGTACCGCACAGGCGACCGAGTGCGCTGGGGGGATGATGGCGCCTTGGAGTACCTGGGACGCCTGGATCAGCAGATCAAGATTCGCGGCTTCCGTGTGGAGCTGGAGGAAGTGCGCGCCTTGCTGCTGCGTCAGGCACAAGTGGCGCACGCCGAAGTGATTCTGCGCTCGGGCAGCGGCGGCGGCCAATTGGTTGGCTACTACGTTGCCCAGCCGTCGGCCTCTGACGAACCCGAGCACAACCAGACACTGCGCGACGCCCTGCAGGCACAACTGCCGGACTACATGGTGCCCAAATACTTCGTGCGCCTACCCAGCATGCCGTTGAGCCCCAGTGGAAAGCTGGACCGCAAAGCGTTGCCCGAGCCTGGTAACCAAGTATCGCAGAGCGAGTATGTAGCACCTCAAAGCGATCTTGAGAAACAGTTGGCAGGGATCTGGCAAGACGTGCTGGACGTCGAACAGGTAGGCCTCAACGACAATTTCTTTGAGCTGGGCGGGCACTCGCTATTGGTGATCAATGTGATGTCACGCATTCAGTTGGAATTGGGGGTGAAGATCAGCGTGCATGAGCTGTTCCAGCATGCTCAGTTCAAACTGCTAGCAGACCACCTGCAGGGGCAGGGCACCCGTGTCAGTACAGAAAAATTGTCGTTCCTGGATTCGCTCCTCGACGAAATGGAGGAGGTGTAATGGATAGCCAGATGGCTCAGAAAATCATGAAGCGCTTTATCGGCCTGGGGCTGGAGCAGCGCAAGGTTTATCTGCAGAGGATGTTGCAGGAGGGTGTTTCCCCCGCGAACCTGCCTATTCCGCAAGTGCGGCTTGAAGCGGCTGCATTGCCGCTCTCGTACGCCCAGGAGCGTCAGTGGTTCCTCTGGCAGTTGGACCCGCACAGTGCCGCTTATCATATTCCCAGTGCCTTGCGACTCAAGGGACGCCTGGATATCGCCGCGCTACAGAAGAGTTTTGAGTACCTGATCGCGCGACACGAAAGTTTGCGCACGCGGTTTCGACGGGTCGGTGAGGTCACGCAGCAGGCGGTGCTGCCAGGATTTTCGATCGTCCTGGCACCTGAGGAGATCGATGAAGGCCACCTCAAAGCGCGGATTGAACAAGAGATTGCGCGCCCCTTCGATCTTGAACAAGGCCCGCTGTTACGCATCACATTGCTGCGCCTGGCCGAGGAGGAGCACGTGTTGGTGCTGGTGCAGCACCACATCATCTCCGACGGCGGTTCGATGCAAGTCATGGTGCAAGAAGTGGTGCAGGCGTATACCGCTCTCAGCCATGGACATGGGATTGACTTGCCCGCCTTGCCGATCCAGTACGCAGACTACGCCCTCTGGCAGCGCAGTTGGATGGAAGCAGGGGAGAAGGAGCGGCAACTGGAATACTGGTTCAAGCTGCTCGGTGGTGAGCAACCCGTACTGGAGTTGCCGTTGGATCGCCCGCGTCCTGCTGTACAGAGCTATCGCGGCGCGTCCCTGGAGCTGGTACTGGATGACGCACTGGCTGCGGGTGTCAGAACTGTGGCCCAGCGCGAGGGGGCGACCAGTTTCATGTTGCTGCTCGCGTCCTTCCAGGCGCTGTTGTATCGCTACAGCGGGCAGCGGGATATCCGTGTAGGTGTGCCGACAGCGAACCGTAACCGGGTGGAGACGCAGCGTCTGATCGGGTTCTTCGTCAATACCCAGGTGTTGAAAGCCGATATCGACGAGCACACCACTGTTCTGACGCTGTTGCGCCAGGCTCGTCAGCGGGTACTCGAGGCCCAGGCGCATCAGGACTTACCCTTTGAACAGTTGGTTGAAGCACTGCGTCCTGAGCGTAGCTTGAGTTACAACCCGTTGTTCCAAGTGATGTTCAATCATCAGAACCGAGGGGCCGGCAGCGACAGCGAGGCACAGGCATCCAGTCTCATACTGGAAGGGTTGGAGTGGGAAAGCCGCACGGCGCAGTTCGACCTCAGCTTGAATGTCTGCGAGGAGGGTTCGAGTATCCAGGCTTCATTTGGCTATGCGACCGACCTGTTCGAGGCCACAACCATCGAACGCATGGCGCATCACTGGCAGCGCCTATTGAATGAAATGATTGCGGCGCCGCACGCTTCGATCAATTCGCTGGCACTGCTGGATGCCCAAGAGCGTTGGCAGATGGTCGATGCCTGGAATGCGACCGCCACTGATTACCCTCTCGAGCAGGTGCATCATTGCTTTGAAGAGCACGCCGAACGTACTCCGGACCGGCCTGCCCTGGTGTTTGGCACAGAACAATTGACCTATGCGGCCTTGAATCATCGCGCAAACCGCCTGGCCCATGCCTTGATCGCTTACGGTGTCGGCCCCGATAGTCTGGTGGGCGTGGCGATGGAGCGCTCCGTTGAGATGGTCGTGGCCTTGATAGCCATCCTCAAGGCCGGGGGCGCCTATGTGCCTGTGGACCCGCACTATCCCCAGGAGCGTCAGGCCTACATGCTTGAGGACAGTGCGGTAGAGCTGCTGTTGAGCCAGTCGCACGTGAATCTGCCGACGGCCGACAATGTGGTGCGTATTGACCTGGATCTTGATGACGCCTGGCTGAGTGCATACAGCCAGGTGAACCCCGACGTGGCGGTCGGCGGTGAAAACCTTGCCTATGTGATCTACACCTCGGGTTCGACCGGCAAGCCTAAAGGCGCGGGAAATAGTCATTCAGCCCTGGCCAATCGCTTGTTTTGGATGCAACAAGCCTATGCATTGGACGCCAGCGATACCGTGCTGCAGAAGACACCGTTCAGCTTTGATGTGTCGGTGTGGGAGTTTTTCTGGCCTTTGCTCAGCGGCGCCCGATTGGTGGTGGCGCTGCCCGACGATCATCGCGATCCGAGAAAGTTGGTCGACCTGATCGTGCGCGAACGTGTCACGACGTTGCACTTCGTGCCGTCGATGCTGCAAGCCTTCTTGCAGGACGGCCAAGTGGGGCGTTGCACCAGTGTACAGCGCATCATTTGCAGCGGTGAGGCACTTCCCGTCGACGCGCAGTCCCAGGTATTTGCGAAGCTGCCCAAGACCCGGTTGTACAACCTCTATGGCCCCACGGAAGCGGCCATCGACGTCACCCACTGGACCTGTGTCGATGAGGGCAAAGATGCCGTGCCCATTGGCAAACCCATCGCAAACCTGGGTTGCCATGTACTGGACGCTAACCTGGAGCCTGTACCCGTCGGCGTGCTCGGCGAGTTATACCTGGCGGGGAAAGGGCTGGCGCGCGGATATCACCGTCGGCCTGCGTTGACGGCCGAGCGTTTTGTCGCGAACCCTTTCGGGGTGGGGCAGCGGATGTATCGTACCGGCGACCTGGCGCGCTACCGCCCTGATGGGGTGATCGAATACGCCGGGCGTATCGACCATCAAGTCAAGCTGCGTGGCCTGCGCATCGAGCTGGGTGAGATAGAGGCACGCCTGCTTGAACATCAACTGGTACGTGAAGCGGCAGTCGTGGCGCTCGATGGCACTCAACTGGTTGGGTATGTGGTACTTGACGAGACTGTGCCTCAGTGGCGTGAAGCCCTTGGCGGCTATTTATCAATCCACCTGCCGGCCTTTATGGTGCCCGCCCAATGGGTGTTGTTGGAGAAAATGCCGCTCAGCCCCAACGGCAAACTGGAGCGCAAGGCGCTGCCGCGTCCTGAAGCGGGTACAGAGCACCGCGACTATGCGCCGCCGCTCACAGCGCTGGAACAACAGGTGGCGCAGGTTTGGCAGCAAGTGCTGGGTGTTGAGCGTGTGGGCCTTGACGATAACTTCTTCGAGCTGGGTGGGCACTCGTTGCTGCTTCTGGTGGTGAAAGAACGCCTGGCTGCTCACTGCGGGTTGGTGCTCACGGTCAACCAACTGATGACACGCCCCACCGTCAGGGCTCTGGCAAGCGATGCACCGGATGGGGTTCATCATTCGCTGATTGTTGAGCTGAACGGCCATCAGGGTGTCCCGTCATTGTTCCTGTTTCATCCAAGCTTCGGTTCGGCACACTGCTATAAAGCCATTGGCATGGCGCTGCGCCTGGAGATGCCGGTACGCGGCGTCATTTGCCGTGCATTGGTTGATCCGTTGAGCGAAGTGCCGACCTGGGATGCGATGGTCGACGAATATGCCCGGCAGCTTCAGGTGGCTCAGCCGCAGGGGCCGTATTACCTCGGAGGTTGGTCGCTGGGAGGCAATCTGGCGTTGCAGGTGGCGGCGGTCCTGGAAGAGCAGGGCGCGGAAGTCGCGTTTGTGGGGTGTATCGATGCGCCTCCACCCTTGCGTGTCACGGCGTTCTGGGAAAGGGAAAAATCCTTGAGTCCCATTGCCGAGCCAGCGGCAATCAGCGATACGTTAGTGGACCGGCGTGTGGCATTGCTGGCGGTGATGTTCCCTGATGCTGCACAGGCCATTGCCCATGCCTGGCGGGATGTCGAGCACGGCGGCGCCACAGCTGATCAACAGTGGGCGATGTTCTGTGAGTGGGCCGATTCGTTCCTGGGCGAGACGTTCACCAGCCTGCGCAGTGAGTTGCAGCAGGGTGGAGAGCTGGATGTTTCATGGGCTTTGAAACTTGCGCTGGATGAGCGATTGAAAGAGGCCGACTACGTGAGCATTGCCGCGCCAGTGAGCTGTTGGTGGGCCGCTCAAAGCAAGTCCGAAGTGGATCGCCACGTTATTGGCACGGCGCTTGAAGCAGGCATTGGCCATGGGGTTGAGGCTTCGGTGGTGATCGATACGACCCATGACAAGATCGTCCACAACCCTGAGTTCATCGCTTCGTTTGTATCCGCGGTAAAGCGCGTCATACGCAAGTGAGGCCTGGCGTTCGGGCTTGGAACACCGGCTTCGTACCGGTGTTTCTCTTGCAGTCTCAGATAGTGACCAGGTTTGGCGGGGCCAAACAAAACCCCCGCCGATTGGCGTAATGCTGTTCACTTAAGCGTATATCGCCCTTTGTAGGAGCGAGCTTGCTCGCGAAGAACCTCAACGATAACGCGTGTTTCCTGATTGAACGCGGCGCCTGTGAGTTTTTCGCGAGCAAGCTCGCTCCTACAAAAAGCCTTAACTGAACGGCATTACGCCGATTAGCGGGGGTTGGGTTGCTCGAACGGCAGCGCCGGAGTCAGAAGTCCACGCGAGTGGTTAGCATGACATTGCGCGGATCGCCGTAATAGCCGGTGTTGAAGAAGCCAATGTTGGTGAGGTAATGCTTGTCGAACAGGTTGTTGACGTTCAGTGTCGTGGAGACTTTGTCGGTGAACTGGTATTTGGCCATGGCGTCGACCACCCAGTAGGCTTCCTGGCGAACGTCTTCGGATCGAGATTTCGCGCTGTTGTAGACCGATTGCCAGGTTTTACCCTGCCAGCGAGCGCCGCCGCCGATGGTCAAGCGGTCCAGCGGGCCGCTGAGCTTGTACGTGGTAAAGAAGCTGATCTGGTCCTGGGGTTCCAGGGTTGACGCTTTATCACCGTGCTCGTCCCGGATGACCTTGTGGGTATAGCCCGCCTGGGCTTGCCAGCCAGGTGCAAGTTCACCGGACAGCTCGGCTTCGAAACCTTTGGTCTTGGCTTTGATGCCTCTGGAGGCATCGTTGATCGCTGGGTTGGTCGGGTTGGCGTTGTATTCGGTGTCAGATTCCGCGCGGTTGGATTCATGCACTTCGAAATAGGCCAGGCTGGTGTTCAGCCCACCGTCGAAGAACTCGCCTTTCACACCGAGTTCGTAGTTCTTGCCTTCATCGGGTTCCAGTACCTTGTTGTCCCGGTCGCGCGCCGTCTGTGGGTAGAAGATTTCGGTGTAGTTGGCGTAGGCGGTAAAGTTGTCGTTGAGGTCGTAAGTGGCGCCGATATAGGGAATCAGTTTGCCGGTTTCCGTACTGTCGCTGGTGCCTGTCAACCAATAATTGGCCACGCGACTGCCGAGGATCACTTTAAAATCATCGGTAAGGTTCAAGCGTGCAGTCGCGTAGCCGGCAGTTTGTCGGGTGGTTTCATCGAACCTCTGGGTCACTGCGCCCCAGTCGGGTTTGGGGAAATCACCGTCGAAGTTCCAGAAGTCGACGATTCGTTCATTAGCGTGAATCGGGTTGGCGTAGTTTTTGCCCTTCCAGTGGGAGTTAGACGCAGAGGCGCCCACCACGAGTTCGTGTTCCCGACCACCCAAGCTGAACGGGCCGCTGGCGTAAATATCGCCGGAATCGGCGCGGGTATCACCGGTGAATTTGTTCGCATAAAGCGTCGACATGCCGGTGGCTACGAATGGGCCTGTCTGGATCGACCCCATCTGTGCGTCGTAACCACTGAATTGATGGGTGTATTGGCCCTTGACCACCCAGTCATTGGCAAATTGGTGCTCCAGCGTGGCGAACGCGCTTTGGGTGAACTGCTCCCAACTGCTCCACTTGGCAGCGCTGTTAAACGAACGCTTTACGTCGATGCGGTTACCGCTACGGTCAAACAACGGACGGCTGCCTGCCCATCCTGCGCCGGATGGGTCGCTGTTCTGATAATCGAATCCGACAGTCAGCAGGGTATCTTCACTGAGATCGGCTTCAATCGTGCCGAAATACACGTTGGTTTTGCGTTCATAGTGGTCCAGGAACGAGTGCTTGTCCTGATAAGCAGCCACCGCACGGCCGCGGATATTGCCGCTTTGTGTGAGTGGCCCACTGACGTCGACCTGGGAACGGTAGTTATCCCAGCTGCCCGCCCCCAATTCGAGGCTGGCCTTGAAGTCCTTGGTTGGCTTTTTACGGATCAGGTTGAGCGTTGCCCCGGGGGCCCCGGCGCCGGACAACAAGCCATTGGCACCCTTGAGTACTTCAACACGGTCGTAGATCGCCATGTCCGTCAGGGTCTGGCCAGACGAATAAGCCGCGTTACGCAGGGTTGGGATGCCGTCATATTGAAAGTTTTCGATCGAAAACCCACGTGCGAAGTATTGGGTCCGCTCGCTGTCGAGCCTCGATACAGTGACGCCTGGCGTATGACGCATCACATCATCGATAGAGGTCAGCGCAAAATCATCCATGTGCTGGCGTGTGATAACACTGATCGACTGAGGTGTTTCTCGTGGGGTCAGTACCATTCGCGTAGCGGTGGCGATAGTGCCCGGCGTATAGGAGCCTGAGTCTTCGGTCACCGTACCCAACTGGTTGGCGCTAACCTGGGTTGCACCCAATTCCAGCGTGGAAGATTCACTGGCACGGGCCGTAATGGTGATGGTAGTGCCCTGCAGCCCGTAACTGACGCCGGTGTTCTGGAGCAGGGCGGCGATAGCCCGGGTCGGTGCCAGCTTGCCCTTTACCCTATTGCTGCTTTTGCCTTGCACATCCGTCGGGCTGTAGAGCACCTGCAGATTGGTCTGGCGGCCAAACTCCTGCAGCGCCGCTCCCAGTGGCTGGGCTGGAATGTTGACGTCGATCTCTTGGGCTTGTACGTAACCGGCGATGGGCAGGGAGATCGCAAGGGCAAGCGTACAGGGTTTCAAGTTAAAGCTCATGGCCCGTCGCATGGACAGCGCTTTGCTCAGGGGGCTGAGACCGAGTCGTACTGACATGGATGCGTTCACTTCTGTATTTTTGGTTAGCAGATTATAGGTATTTATTGAGGTTGGTTCTCATTAACTTTAATGGGACGTTCCTCCTTCATTAAACCGGAAAAAAAATTCAAGCGGGTTCCATTTCAGGCACCACCTTGCCCGCGCGTAGACGCACCAGTTGGTCGGCGATATCGAAATAGCGATCGTCGTGGCTGATGACGATGATGGTCTTGCCCAAGCGCTTGAGATCCGGCAACAGCTCTGTGTAGAAGATTCGCCGGAAAGCCGGATCCTGGTCTGCAGCCCACTCATCGAACACCAGTACCGGACGCTCTTCCAGCCAGGCATTGACCAAGGCGAGACGTTTGCGTTGCCCTGTGGAGAGGTCGGTGGTGCTGAATGAGCCGTCCTTGATGGTCACTTTGTGCGCAATCTCCAGGCGTTCCAGGTATTGGGCCGCACTGTCCATCGATTGCTGCCCGCCGCCCTGAACCAGGTCGTCAAACAAGTAATAGTCGGCGAACACTGTTGTAAACAACTGGCGGTAATCGTCGCGGGTAGGAGCGATCACTGCCTCGCCGTTAAGGTGGATCTCGCCCGACTGCGGTTGATAAAGCCCCAGTAGCAGCTTGATTAGCGTCGTTTTACCGCAGCCGTTCTCGCCGACGATAAACACGATATCGCCTTGCTTGATGCTCAGGTTGACAGGTCCCAGGTGGAACGGCTCGCTGCCTTCCACGGGTGGGGGGCTGTAGCTTACGTCGCGCAGTTCCAGGCTGTGGACCACCGGTTTTGGTGCTTCGCTGTCTTCGAGCAGCAAATGCGGTTCGGGCGACGAAAAGCGGTCGGACAATTCAGCGATGCGCGAGAACGCGATCTGCGCGCGGCTGACGATCGGTAAGGCGGTGACCACGTGTTCAAGCGGTCCCTTCATATACAGCAGTACCAGCACAAAGCCGGTAATCACAGCCGGGTCGGGGTTTGGGTTATACGCCTGGAACGCCAGCGCCAAGCCGATGACCACAAAGAACAGCATGGAGCCGAAGGTCTTGGCCACAATGAAGATGTTCACCGAGCGAACCTGGATATCGCTGATGCGATCAGCGGTAGCCTGGATTCGATGGGTATTCATCCGGTAGCGGCGAGGCCTGTGAATGCGCAACTCCTTCGCGCCAGAAGCGATTGCGGTGTAGTAGCGTTGCAGCTCATCTTCCTGGTCGCGAGCTGCTTCAAAACCCTTGATCCCAGCAGAGCGTGCGACGTACTGCACGGACGTGCCGATTAAAATCGCCACGATCATCATCAGGAACATCGGCACCGACAGGTACGCCAGGTATCCCAGGCAGCCCAAAGTCACCGTACTGGCGATGGCCAGCGGGGTGAAAGAAAAGGAGAAATCACTGATGGTGTCGACGTCGTGAGTCAGCACCGGAATCAGTTTGTGGGTGCGGTAGCGTTCGATTTGTTCGATAGGTGCTGACAGCACCTTTTCTCCCAGCTCCTTGCGCAGTGCGGCGATGATGCGTTGGCCGACGTAGTTGGTGCCGATATCTGAGACGATCGAGCTGACCAGGGCAAGCGCACACAGCGCAGCGAAGGTCAGAATCACACCGTGCGTCATGCCGGTAGACGAATGCAGCGCAGTGTTAATCGTCGCCAGCAGCAAGGTAATGGCCAGGCCACCCGCCATGCCAAGGGCGACGGAGACCGTCACGATGGTACGAAAGGGCCTGAGCAATGCGAGCAAACCTTTGAAGGCGCCGCGCTTGGGGTCGGTCATAAATACTTCCCGGAAAGTGAAAAAGAGGGGGGCTGGGCACACAGACCCTTACCCATGACAAACGAAGCTGTGCCGTGACTATTTAGCGCGGCGTGCCGGGCGGTGGCCGTGGGCGATAAATTGCCCGGGGCCTGGTTCGTTCTTGTTCTGTAGGCGCACGTGCATCAATGCCGTGCGTGGCCCTTTGAGCGAGAGCGAAACACATGACGAAAAAGAACCTGGTGTATGTCTGGTCCCTGAGAAATGCCGCCGCCGACAAGGCGGGGCAGCCGGTGGCCTATAAAGACCACGAGCGCTATATGAAATCGGTGCTGGAGTTTCTGGTGGGCTCGCTCAACGACACGCCGCTGGGCGAGGCTTACAACCTGGTGGGCGTGGTGTATGACGACGATGAGCAAAACCCGCGTGACCAGCAGTTGGTGGCGGACTATGGCTTTGCTTACCAGCCGGGGCGTCAGTGGCTGTATCCGGCGGATTTACGTGTGCAGGGCACGTTGGTCAATGACCTGCTGCTGAGCGTGCCGTCAACCTATCGTCGCCTGCCACGGGGCAGCGCCGAGCATGTCGCCGGCAAGCAGGATTTCGAGCGTCGCCTGCATGACACTTTGGTGGAGTTGAAGGCTGACATCGTGGTGCTGGATGGTTTGCTGGTGATCCTCGACGAACTGGTGCGCCCAGGTGCGCCGTTTGCGCGGCGCATCATGAACATTCATCCGGGCATCACCCGCCTCGAGTCGCCGTACGAACGCCGTGGGGCGTACGCCACTTGGAATGCGCTGTACGGCGCACGTGGGCAGGCAATCACCGACTGGGCGAGCAAAGCGACGCAGGCGTGCGAGCCGTTGTATTGGACCGGTGCGTCATTCCACTACGTGGATAACGGCATCGATTCGGGAGAGGTGTTCCACGACGTGCTCAAGACCGAGATTTCGCCTGAGGACACCATCCTTGAACTGCGCTGGAACAACTTCAACAACAGCCTGTTCCCGGCGCTGCATGAAGGCTTGGAGCTGTTGGCCAAACAAGGCTGAACATGCGTGCTGGAACCTTGTAGGAGCGAGCTTGCTCGCGAAAAACTCACAGACGCCGCGTTTATTCAGGAAACACGCGTAATCGTTGACGTTTTTCGCGAGCAAGCTCGCTCCTACAAGGTGTTAGAGCTCGCGTACTACGCGAAAGCCGATCCAATCCCCGCGCGTCTGCGGGTAGATGTTGTTGCGATTGCCCGAGCGTGAAAACACCGGCGCCTCGCCCCAGTCATTGCCGCGAATCTGGTAGGCCTCGCAGTTGGGCTCCACCCAGGCGCTGCCATCCGTTGGCGCGCCGACGTAGTTGGGGTGCTCGCAGTCAGCCACCCGCTCATACACGTTGCCGTGCATGTCATACATGCCAAATGCATTCGGTGGGTAGCTGCCCACGGGCGACGAATAGCTGTAGCCGTCCGCGGGGCCGTAGGTGTTGGCGTGTTGGGCGATGCTGTAGCCCTTGCCTTCGTCGAACGGGAAGGGGAACGGGCCGCTGGTGCCGGCGCGGGCGGCGTATTCACGCTGGGCTTCGCTGACCATGTCGTACTTATGCCCGGTTTTCTTCGACAACCAGCTCACGTACTGCTTGATGTCGTCCATGTCCATGCACACCGCCGGCTGACGTGGCCCCTGGGGGTAACGCGGCTTGCTGGCGATGCATTCGCGGCCGGGGCGGTCGTCGCCATTGGCAATCTTGACTCCGGTCTGGCGCACGTAGCTGTCCCATTCGCCGGCGGTGATATGGAAGCGGCTCATGGCGAACGGTTTGGCGAAGGTCACCTCATGCATCGGGCCTTCGTCGGGCTCGCGGCCCACTTCGTCTTCGGGCGTGCCCATGGTGAAGGTGCCGGCGGGCAGCACCACCATTTCCGGGCAGTCCTTGCAGTCTTTGAACACCTTGCCAGGTTGTGGGGTAGCGGCCTGGGCCAGGCCGGGTAGCAAGGCGCCGCACAGGGCGGTGAGTGCCAGTGCGGTGAGGGGTTTGAGTTGGGATGGAATCATGGAGGCATCTCGTTCAAAGGGAAAAGGGGTCATAACCGCTGGCTCAGCAGGGCCATGAAGCGCTGGATCTCATCGGAGTTGTTAAGCAGGCCCGGTGAGGTGCGAATCACCGGGCCAACGTCACGGTCCACCGCGTCCACCACCACGCGGTTTTTCATCAGGTAGGCCGCGACGGCATCGCTGTCCTGATCCTTGACTCGGAAAAAGGTAAAACCCGCTGACAGCTCGGGGCTGCGCGGCGTGACCAGTTCGATCTGCGGGTGGGCCAGCAGTTGGTCCTTGAGTTCGGTGTTGAGGGCATGGATACGCGCTTGCACCGGCGCCTTGCCCAGTTGCAGGTGCAACTTGAAGGCTTCATCGGCGGCCCAGCGATGTTCGAAGGCGTGGTAGCCACCGGGCGTCATGGTCGTGGCGAAGTCCTTGTCTTCGGAGAAGGTCGGAATCATCGGTGTGACGTATTTGTTTTCGGTCTCGCGGGCGCACACCAGGCCGGTGCCGCGCGGGCCGAACATCCACTTGTGGGTGCCGGCGATGAAGAAGTCGCACTGCATGCTCGGGAAGTCGAGGTCTTCCACGCCGAAGCCGTGCACGCCATCAACGATATAGAGCAGGCGATCTGGCTCGTCACGGTTGCGGTTGTGTTCGTCCACCAGCTTGCCGATCTCACCGATGGGCAATTTCACGCCGCTGCCGGACTGCACCCAGGTCATGCCCAGCACGCGCGTATTGGGGCGAATATTGCGCTGGATATTGCCCAGCACCTCGTCGGCCGAGACCTGATGGGCGTTGTTGAACAGGCGTATTTTACGTACCTGGGTCCGCTCCTTGCGCACCCTGAAATCCAGGCTGAACGCGGTGGCGTAGTGCTCATGCACCGTGGTGAGGATTTCCTGGTCGGCACGCACCTTGATCCCACCATAGATCATCGCCAGCCCTTCGGACGTGCTGCCGGTCAGGGCGATCTGCGCTGGCGTGGCGTTCAGGTAGCGGCTGGCCCACTCGCGTACCTGGCCCTCACGCTTCCAGGTTTCCTGCAGGTCCCAGTCCATGGCCAGGCCAGGGTTGCGGTCGATCTGCTGGCGGTAGCGCTCGATGGCCTCGCGCACAGGCCTTGGGTGCGAGGCCACCAGGAAGTTGGAAAAGTGCAGGTAGCTCGGGTCCTGGTTGAACAGCTGTTTCAATCCCGTCCATGGGTCGTTCGTAACGGCGGCCACTGCCTGAGGCAGCAACGCGGTGCCCAGCGGCAGGCTCGCGGCAAAGACGCCGGCCTGCTTGAGAAATGTACGGCGGTCGGTCATGGACTTACTTCATGGTAGTTAGCGATTGGCCAATGGCTTGGCGGCTTTTTGTACCTGGTCCCACACCCGCAGGAAGTTGCCTCCCCACAGCTTGGCGATATCGGCTTCGGAGTAGCCGCGCTGGATCAGTTCGGCAGTGACGTTGCGCACCTCGCCGACGTTCTCCCAGCCCTGGAGGCCGCCGCCGTCGTTGAAGTCCGAGGCAATGCCGACATGATCGATGCCGATCTTGCGCACGGTGTAGTCGATGGCATCGCCCAGATCCTTGAGGGTGGCCTTGGGTTCTTCCTCGAGAATGCCGTACAGCGCGCTGGCGTATTGGCCGAAGCGTTGCTCGGGCCAGGCGGCAATGATTGCATCGCCGGGCATCAGGGCCATGGCCAGATTCGGCAGTGGCGGCAGGTCGAAACGTGCGCGCAAGGTATTGAGCTTGTCCTGGGTCGGCTGGCTCAAGGGGCGCAGGTAGGCGGGGAAGCCCACCACCTGCACCACGCCGCCACTGTTCTTGATCAGTTGCAGTTCCTTGTCGCTGAGGTTGCGCGGGATATCCACTGACGCCCGAGGCGCCGAATGGGACGCCACCATCGGCGTGCGGCTCAACTGCGCGACCTGCTCCAGGGCCTTGGTCGACATCTGCGACACGTCGATGATCACCCCCAGGTCATTGAGGCGATGCACCGCTTGCTGGCCGATCGGCGACAGGCCTTCAAGGGCGTCGGGGGAGTCATTGAAAAACGGCAGCGGGCGCGACGAGTCGGACCAGGCGTTATTGCCGATGTAGCTGAACCCGAACATGCGCATGCCGCGTGCGGCCCACAGGTCCAGCTGGTTCAGGTCATTGCCCAGGGGGTAGGCGTTGAGCATGCTGATAAAAATCGCGAACTTGCCTTCGCCGTGCAGGCGCCGCATATCGTCCGGGATGTAGGCGATGCCCACCTGGTTGGGAAAGTCACGCACCATGCCGGAGATGATCTTATAGCGCACCTCCTGCTCGTGGCGGGCCTCTTCGACAAAACCATCGGTGGGTTTGTGCGGAGCGTTATCGCCGTTCCAGATTTCCGGCCAGCCGAAGATCGTCAGTGCGGCGCCCGACAATCGACCGCGGGCGGCCTTGGCCAGGTCGAACTGGCCGCTGCCATCCTTGTCGGCCTCGTTGCCCGCCGTGCCGAAATCCAAGGGCAGGGTGATGTGGCTGTCGAATGACAACAGGCGATCCTGCATTTCATTGGCCTGCTTGATCACCTCCAGCGGGTAGCCGGCGTTGCCCTTGAACCACTGATCCCAGACCAGAAAGCCCGCCCCGGCGCCGATAGCCAGGGCCAGCGGCAGGCCGATATACAGCGCCTTTTTCGAACGTGATTTTGTCATTGCCATCTCAGTCAGTTGAGGCCTTTGCTATCAGGGAGGAACGAGCGATGGCGGGGGAAATTTAGGTGGCGGGGGCAGGGCGGTAAATTTCGTCGGGCTGCAAACGTTCTAGCTCTGATCAAGCCGTTTCCTAAGGTAGCCAATGACAATCTCTCGACGTGGGTTCATCGCAGGCCTGGCGCTGACTGGTGCAGCCGTGCCCGCGGCCTTTTATGCCCATCGCGAGTTGACACGGGAAGAAGCGTTTCCCATCACCCCCGGCGAAGCCACGGTCGACCTCGCCGACACCCAGGGCCAGCACCTGGCGAACACCCTGCGGGGCGTTTGGAGCCTGCGCCTGGAAGGCCGCGATGCCGGCCTTGCGGGCCTGCCGCTGCAAGGCCTGGAGTTGCTGCTCGACATCGCCCCCCGTGGGCGTGGCCTGCGCGGTTACCTGGACACCGCCGAGCAATTGCGCGCCGACGGCGAGCCGCGTTACCGCGTCTTGGGCGACCTACTGACGGGCGAGAGCGCCGTGCTTTATTGGCGCTTGATCGACCGCGATTCAGCCGGCGGCGCGCCGGCCTATGAATTCAAGATGACCCTGGATGAAGTCTGGGCCGATTTCGGCAATGCCGGCAGCGCCACCCTCAGCGGGTACATCCTCGACCTTGAGCGGCCCCTGGCGCTGACCGAACGCGACAACCGTTTTATCGCCCACAAACAACTGTTCCCCGAAGCCCGCCAGCGCATCGGCCTCAACCCGACCTTGCTGGCCTGGCTGATTTCTCCCGAGCACCGGCTGTTCCACCAACTGTGGCACGCCACCCGCGACCAGTGGCACAAGCTCTCCGAAGAAAAACGCGAAGCCCTGCGCGGCATCGGCTGGCAGCCCGGGCCCCGTGGCCAGGAGCGCGACGCTCGCGGCAAGCGCAAGGACCGCAATGGCTCGGGCATCGACTTCTTTTTCATGCACCGCCATATGCTCGGCACCGCACGCTCCATGCAGGACTTGCCGTCCTGGCCGCACTTCCCCGAGCCGCAACCGCCGTTGGAGCGCGATCGCCTGGGCTTTGTGCGCTACTTCGACAACCACGACGGTTTCGCGCTGCCGCCCTGTTGGTCGGCGCCGGATGACGCCGACTACACCCAGTGGGTCAGCGATATCAAGGCGGCCGAGACCTACCACAGCAACTTCCAGGTGTGGGAATCCCAGTACCGCGATCCGCGCTACCTGGCCAAGTTGAGCCTGGGCCAACTGGGCTCGGAAATGGAACTGGGCCTGCACGATTGGCTGCATATGCGCTGGGCCTCGGTGCCCCGCGACCCGTCCAACGGCGCCCCGGTACCCTTCGCCCGTGACCCCGCAGACTTTGCCGCACGTTGGTATGCGCCGGAGAACGACTTTCTGGGCGACCCGTTTTCATCCCATGTAAACCCGGTGTTCTGGCATTTCCACGGCTGGATCGATGACCGCATTGAAGACTGGTTTCGTGCCCACGAGCGCTTCAACCCAGGCGAGGTGAGCCGACTGGAAGTCAACGGCGTGGCCTGGTTCGCGCCAGGCCGCTGGGTCGAAATAGGCGACCCGTGGCTGGGCCCGGACACCCACGGCTGCAGCACCACGCCGGGGCTGCAGCAGGGGCGCTCGATGGAAATGGATCCGGAGATCATGAAGCTGGCCCTGCGCATTACCTTCGGTGCCGATGAAGAGCTGCTCAAGGGCCTGTTCAAACGTGTACCGCAGCGGCCATGGTATGCGCGGCATTTGAAGCTCAAACGCGAGGCTTAGCCGGGGTTTTTAAACCTGCTCTTCCTCGCGCAATTGCGCACTCATCTCATCGCAACTGCGTGCCCAGTCGCACAACCATTGCGGCATCGGCGGTGAAGTGTCGTCCAAGCCCAGCTCGCGGATAAATTCAGCCGGGGGCAGGGTGCCCTTGGCGGAGCGAAACAGCCCGCGCATCACCACCACGCCGACCACCCGCCCATTGCTGACGAAGCGGTGCTCCATCAGGTTCCACTTGTGGTCCCAGCCGAGAATGCGGGTGTGCACGTCGAATGCCTCGAACAGCTTCAATTCCCGACGGAACTTGCCCCAGGTATCGCCAACTATCGGCATAGCCTTGTGACGCAGCGCCACGCGAAAAGCGCCCGTGCGCAGCACAAAATCCATGCGTGCCACATCGGCCAGGGTGAAATACCGGCCATTGGTGACATGCCGGTTCAGGTCCAGGTCCAGCGGCCAGACGCGCATGCGCACCACCGTGGTGGCCAGGCCGTGAACCGGTTTGCGCCAGGGGCGGCGCAACAGCATGTGCAGTAATCGAAACCAGAGATTCATAAAGACGCCAGACAGTTGATCAATGGCCGCACTGTACGGGGGCGGAATCGGCTAAGGTAGATGCGTAAATGACTTATTACATGCGAAAAGTGCAAGTCGGAGTTCTTACATGCACGTTACCTTGCTCCTGGCCGATCAGTGTTCCGCTGCCAGTGCCACCCTGGCCATGGAAATGCTCAGTGCGGCCAATCTGTTCGCGCAAAGCCCACCCTTCGAGGTGACGCTCGCGTCCCTGGACGGCCAGCCGGTGACGCTATGGGGTGGGCAATGCCTGCAGGTGCACGGTTCACTGGCGCAGATCGCGCACACCGACCTGGTGCTGATTCCCGGGTTTCTCTTTACCCTCAAGGAAGCCCTGCCGACGTTCGCCGCCTACGGCCCCTGGTTGCGTGAGCAGCATGGGCAGGGCGCTGTGTTGGCTTCGATGTGCACGGCGGCCTTCATGCTGGCCGAGACCGGGTTATTGCACGGCTTGCGTGCGACGACTCACTGGGCATTTGCCGGGTTCTTCCGGCGTCGGTATGCCCAGGTCAGCCTGGATGAGGGGCAGATCCTCTGCGAAGACAATCGCCTGATCACCTGCGGGGGCGCTACGGCGGCAATGGATTTGATGCTGCACCTGATCCGCCGTTTCGGTTCGCCGGAGCTGGCTCATACCTGTGGCAAGTATTTGCTGATCGATGCTGGGCGCACTGAGCAGTCGGCCTACGCGATGTGGTCGCTGCCCAAGAGCCACGGTGATGCGCAGATCCTGCGTGTGCAGCATTGGTTGGAGCAACACTTTGCGCAGTCATTGGTGATCGACGAGGTTGCCCAGCGCTTTGGCTTTGGGGTGCGTAATTTCAAGCGGCGCTTCAAGGAAGCCACGGGGTGTACGCCGATTGGTTATCTGCAGAGCCTGCGTCTGGAGCGTGCCAAGCAGATGCTTGAGTCGACACGGATGACGCTCGACAGCATCACGTATGCGGTGGGTTATGAGGACAGTAATTCGTTTAGGCGGTTGTTTCAGCAACGGGTGGGGATGCTGCCGGCGGCGTATCGCAAGAAGTTTCTGACTGCCCCGTGATTCAACTGTGGGAGCCTGTCAGCCGACACCTCTCTATCTGACACCCCACGATCCAACTGTGGGAGCTGGCTTGCCTGCGATGACGGCCTGCCAGTCGACGCCTCTCTACCTGACACCCCGCACTCCAACTGTGCGGGCTTGCTCGCGAAGGCGGACTGGCAGTCAACACAGCTGGATTGTTTACATATCCATTGCTGCGGTAACGGCCACTTAGGGTTCCGCCCTGACGGCGGCTCACTTTTGAAAAGCGCAAAAGTAAGCAAAACGCTCTTGCCCCACCACTCGGCACCTCGCTTAGGCTCGGTGTGCCCGTAATCCGCCAGTGATTTGGGGGGCCGCCGCCACGCGCCATCCATGGCGCGGGGCGGCTAAACCGGCATCCCTGCCGGTTTACCCCCCAAATCCCTGTCGAATTCCGGCCAGCGTGGTTTGATGGGGCGCCTGAGATCAAAAGCAGATCAAGATCAAGAGCGGCTCGCTTCGCATCGTGGTTACGGGGGGGAGTGTGATGTAGAAATTGAAGACGAAAAAAAACCGGCTGATCAGGCCGGTTTGGGGTGTCCCGCCAACAGTGCGGGGTTATACGTGGGTGCTCAGCAAGCGCTCGGCACCGCCTTCAGCCAGACCACGTTCTTGCAGGCGATCGGCACCGCCTTCAGCCAGACCACGTTCTTGCAGGCGATCGGCACCGCCTTCAGCCAGACCGCGTTCTTGCAAGCGATCCGCACCGCCTTCAGCCAGGCCACGTTCTTGCAGGCGATCGGCACCGCCTTCAGCCAGGCCACGTTCTTGCAGGCGATCGGCACCGCCTTCAGCCAGGCCACGTTCTTGCAGGCGATCGGCACCGCCTTCAGCCAGGCCACGTTCTTGCAAGCGATCGGCACCGCCTTCAGCCAGGCCACGTTCTTGCAGGCGATCGGCACCGCCTTCAGCCAGGCCACGTTCTTGCAGGCGATCCGCGCCACCTTCGGCAACGCGGGTTTCTATCAGGCGATCCGCGCCGCCTTCAGCGACAACCGGGTGGGCAAAAGCGTTTGCAGCGAGTACCGAGAAAGCGAGGCTAAGCAAGAGTTGGCGTTTCATGATGGTGTGCTCCGAGTGTTTTAGTTGGGTGCCGTTTGGCATGGGTTTGATGTTACGCGTTGCATTTTTTAAGAGAACTTCATTGCGCTGATGGTGACTATCGACGCCAACGATGGTCCCGCTGGCGGGACCATCACTGCGGCCGTCATGGCATTTGCGGCAGTTCGTTGGGGCGCAGGTCAAACACCAGCACTTCGGCGTCTTCACCATGGCTCAGGCGGATCTGGCGTTCGTCCCGTACGCGTACACCGTCGCCTTCCTGCAAGCGCTGGCCGTTAAGTTCCACGCTGCCGCGCGCCACATGGATGTAGGCGTAGCGATCCGGTGCCAGTTCCAGGCGGGCACTTTCGTCAGCGTCGAACAGGCCGGCATACACCCGTGCGTCCTGGCGCACTTTCAGCGAACCGTTGGCGCCCTCCGGCGAGATGATCAACTGCAAGCGCCCACGTTTTTGCGCTTCAGTGAAATGCTCTTGCTGATAGCGCGGTTTGGCGCCGGCTTCGTTGGGCACGATCCAGATTTGCAGGAAGTGCACGCCATGACGCTGGCTATGGTTGAACTCGCTGTGGGCCACGCCGCTGCCGGCGCTCATCAGTTGCACATCGCCGGGGCGGATCACTGAGCCGGTGCCCAGGGTGTCCTTGTGTTCCAGCGCACCTTCAAGCACGTAGGAGAAGATCTCCATGTCGCGGTGCGGGTGCTGGCCGAAGCCTTTGCCTGCGGCGACGCGGTCATCGTTGATCACCAGCAGGTCGGAAAAACCCTGCTCCTTGGGGTTCCAGTAGTTGGCGAAAGAGAAGGTGTGGAACGACTTCAACCAACCGTGATTGGCGGCGCCGCGTTCGGAAGCTTTGCGAAGGGTCAGCATGGTCCAGTCCTCAAGTGAGCGCGGGCTGCGAGATGCAGGGCGCTTGCGTTGAGGAGAAGGTTAATGGTTAACGAATGATTGATTAAGAAGATGAAAATAGAATAACTGTCGCTTTCAGGTTGACAGTTAAAGTCGTGCCATAATGCTCGCCGCACTCCTTTTCGATGGACATTTCCCGCTTATGAAAACCGTGGCCATGGCGCTGTTCCCGGACTTCCTGCTGCTCGACATGGCCGGGCCGCTGGAAGTGTTTTCGATTGCTAACCGCTACTTGCCGGCGGCCGATCACTACCAGATCCTGACCATCGGCACCGAGCCCGGCCCGTTGCGGGCGTCCAACGGCGTGAGCGTGCAGACCGATCTGCTGTTGGAACAGGCCCAGGCGGCCTATGACCTGCTGCTGGTGCCCGGCGGCCCCGGCGCCTATAACGAATGCCATCCCGCGTTGTTGCCTTGGCTCAAAGCGGCGGCGCCACGGGCTCGGCGTTTTGGCTCGATCTGCACCGGCGCTTTTGTGCTCGGCCACGCAGGCTTGCTCGACGGGCACTGCGTGACCACCCATTGGCACTACACCGAGCGGTTGATCAAGGCGTTTCCCAACGCCATTGTCGAGACCGATCGCATCTATTTGCAGGACGGGCGCCTGATCACCTCTGGTGGCGTCACCGCAGGTATCGACCTGGCCCTGTCGGTCGTGGCCCAGGACCATGGCAAGCAAGTGGCGGTGGACGTGGCCAAGGTGCTGCTGGTGGTGATGAAGCGCCAGGGCGGCCAGGCCCAGTTCAGCCCGATGACTGCTGCCGTGGCGCCGCAAGAGACCCCGATCACCCGTGTGCAGAACCACGTGCTGGCGCATCTGGATCAGCCCTTTACCATCGAGTCCATGGCCGAGCTGGCAGGCATGAGCGCGCGCCACTTTGCGCGGCTGTTCGCCAAGGACGTGCAGATGACGCCCATGGCGTTTCTGCAAGGCGCCCGTATCGACCGGGCCCGACACTTGCTGGAAACCACCGACCTGCCGCTCAAGACCGTGGCCTTCCACGCAGGTTTTGGCAGCGTGCGGCATATGCGCTTTCTGTTCAGCGAAAAGCTCGGTTTGAACCCTACCCAATACCGACAACAGTTCAGTTAACGACAGCATGTCCGTCTCAGGCACCCGATTGTCCGTATCGCTCCCCGTGCCAGCATTGTCCTGTCATCGCCAACTGGCAAGATAGCGTCGAGCCCATGGAAAAAGGATGCGCAGGCACTCAAGCACGGGTGTTTCAGCGCTGTGACGGACATGCAAAATGCTACGGCGGTGAGCTTTGGCCCCTACACCTTTCATCGGCAGCAGCGCCTGGTCAGTAAGGCGGGCTGGCCGGTACCACTGGGCGGGCGAGCCTTGGATATTCTTGCGGTACTGCTCGAAGCCCCCGGGCATTTCATCAGCAAGGCGACCTTGATCGAGCGGGTGTGGCCCAACAGCGTCGTCGAAGAGAGCAACCTGCGCGTGCACATTGCCGCATTGCGTCGCGCCCTGGACGGCCAACGCTGGATCCTCAATCACCCCCAGCGCGGTTACTGCTTCGCTGCGCCTGCGCAGGACGCGCTGCCGACGCCGTTGCCTCAGCACAACCTGGCGGCGCGGCTGAGCCCGGTGTGGGGGCGCGATGAACTGGTGGGCGTGCTGGCGCGGCGTTTGGCCGTGCAGCGCTTGTTGACCCTCACCGGCGTAGCCGGCATTGGCAAGAGCACACTGGCCCTGGCCCTGGCCGAGCGGGGATTGCCGCGTTATCGCGACGGCGTATGGTGGCTCGACATGGCCGTTGTGCAAGCGCCGAGCGAATTGCTCGGCAGCCTCGCCAGGGTACTGCAGTTGCATTCCACGCCCGACAGTTTCAACGAACTGGGCCGGCGCCTGGCCTCGCGCCAGTTGCTGCTGATACTCGACGGCGCCGACCTGCTGCTGGGCGCCTGTCGACAGCTGCTGCGTGCGCTGCGCGAGACGGCGCCTGGCATCAGCGTGCTGATCACCAGTCGCGAAGCCTTGCTGGCCCCTGGCGAGTGGGTGGTACGCGTGCCTGGGCTGGCGGTGCCGTCGCCGTCGGCCAATGTCGAACAGGCGATGGCCTGTCCTGCGGTGCAGCTGTTCGTTGCCCGTGCGCGTGCCAATCAGCAGGGGTTTAATTTGCGGCCCCAGGATTTGGCGCCGCTGCGCGACCTGTGTCGGCGCCTGGACGGCCTGCCGCTGGCCCTGGAATTGGCGGCCGCCCAGGTGGATGCGTTGGGCATCGGCGGTGTGCAGATGCAAGTACGCACGGGCTTGCAAGTGCTGGCCCGCGGGCGGCGCACGGCGGTGGAGCGCCATCGCTCACTCACCGCGGCCCTGGATTGGAGCTACGAGCGCCTGAGCCTGCCGGAGTGCTGGCTGTTTCTGCAACTGAGCCTGTTCAAGATGGCGGTCACCTTACCTGGCCTGAGTGACATGGTGGCCGGTACCGAGCTTGAACATGCCGACCTGTCTTACCTGCTGGCACGCCTGGTCAACGTCTCGTTGCTGAGCGTCGAGCCCGGCCTGGGCCCAGCGCGCTATCGGCTGCTCAACTGTGTGCGCAGCTACGCTTTGGGGCAACTGCGCGACCCGCGTCAGGTCGAGCGTTTGCAGCAAGGCTACGCGCCTTGCCTGGGCGCGTTCTCAGGCCGGCCGTTTGTCCTGCAACTCGTCGAGCAGGCAGCGCACGCGCAGTAGATCCTGGGTGTCAAAGCCTTCGCTGAAGCGTGCATGGATTGAACCGAGCAAATCCCTGGCGAGCTGAATGCGCCCCTGCTGTTGCCACAATTGCGCCAGGGATTCGCCGCAGCGCAGCTCCCAGGCCAGGGCACCTTGCTGGTGCGCCAGGCCCAGCGCTTCCAGCAGCAGGGCTTCGGCGGCGTGCTCATCCTCTAGCTGCAAGGCGTACACCCGCAGAATCTCCGGGGCGCACCAGCCCGCCGCACCACTGCGCGCGCGCTCCAGGGTGGGCGCATCCACCGCATGGGTACCGAAGGTGATCAAGGTGTCTTGGATCAGGCCCAGGCCTTGCCAATCCGGGTGGCCAAGAATACCGGCGTAATGCCCGGCCCAGGTCTGGAACAACTGCACCGAATGCTGGTGCGACTGCTCCAGCAGCAGCCGTTGCAGGGCTTGGGCATCGTCTTCGGCGCCGTTGTAGCGGGCGATCACCACCCCGGCCAGGGCCAGGGTGTAGCAGATCGAGGTGCCGTGGTTGATCTGCAGCGCCAACTCCAATGCCTGGCTGGCGGTGCGCCAGGCGCGATCGGCAAAGCCTTGCAACCACAGGATTCGCGCCAGCACGGTCAAGGAGGCGACGCTCTGGTCGTATTGCACGCCAACCCCGAGGGCAAAGCGGTTCACGTGACCGCTTTGGGACATACGCTGCAGCACCTGCTCGGCGTGGTGCCGCGCAAGGGCCTGGTTACCGGTGTAATGCTGGCCCAGCGCACGCAGCCGCTGGGCGCTCAGGTCCAGCAACGGCTCGTTGCGTGGGTCGAGGCGTTCGAACTGCACACTCAGCTCCTGCGCTGGACCGTAGCGCCCGGCACACAGGTTCACCGCCATCAGCCCGGAGACCGCACGCAACTGGCCGGCACGATCCTGGCGCGCCTCGGCCAGACGTGCGGCCCCCTCGAATGCTGCAATGGTCCGAGGCGCAGCGCCCATGGCGTGATAGGAGAGGCTGCCCAGGGCCAATTGCAGTTGCAGGGTCAATTGGGTGCAAGGCGCGGTGACCTGATCGATCAGCGCCAGCGCCTGATCCACATAGCCGCCGTGTTCACGCAGCAACGACAGTTCTTGCCACAGGGGCATTGCGCTGACCGTCAGGCGGATAGCCAGCAACTGCGCACCGCTATCGGCAAAGCCCCAGTCGAGAGCGGCGCGCACGTCTTCGCGCAGCGGTGCATAGCGGTCGATCCACGGCTGCGTGGCGATCAAGTCCCAGTCGGCCTGGGCCTGTTCCATCAGCGCCAGGCAGCGTGCGGCATGGCGTTCTCGCGTGGCGGGCAACTCGCAGGCCTGGCTGAGCTTTTCCAGGGCATAGGTGCGGGTGATGTCCAGCAGGCGATAGACCATTTCGTCATCGCTGGCCTCCACATTCAACAACGACTTGGCCACCAGTTGCGTGATGGAGCCCAGCACTTCGGCGGGGGCCACTTGCTCCCCGGCGATCACCGCCGCTGCGCTGACCAGGCTAAAGCCGCCCCGGAAGACCGCCAGGCGGCGCAGGCAGATTTGTTCGCACTCGGTGAGCAGGTCAAAGCTCCAGTCGAGCGTGGCGCGCAGGGTCTGCTGGCGGGGCAGGGCAGTGCGTCGCCCGCGGGTCAGCAGGCGAAAGTTGTCTTCCATCTGCACCAACAGGCCCGGCAAGCCAAACCGTTCGATTTGCGCGGCCACCAGTTCGATGGCCAAGGGAATGCCGTCCAGGCGCTGGCAGATATCAATCGCCAGGGGCAGTTCAGCGTCGCTGAGGGCAAAGCTCTCCTGGTGGGACATGGCGCGCTCGATCAGCAATTGCATGGCCGGGTAACCCAGGGCCTGGGCGCGGTTGCCGGTGGCGGGCGGGCAGGCCAGCGGTTCAAGGCGCTGCACATATTCACCTTCGGCGCGCAGGGCTTCGCGGCTGGTGGTGAGGATGTGCAGGTGCGGTGCATGGCGCAGCAGGGTTTCACTGATCAGGGCGATGTCGTCGAGCAGGTGCTCGCAGTTGTCGATCACCAGCAGCATCTGGCGTGCCTGCAGGCTGCGAGCGAGGCTGGCCAGGGCCGTATTTTCGCCCGGTGTCAGGCCGAGCAGGGCGGCCAGGTTGGGCAGGATCATGGACGCTGCACTGAGCGGCGCCAGGTCCAGCAGGTGAATACCGTCGCGGTAATGCCCGATCAGCAATTCGGCGACGCGCAAGGCCACGGTAGTCTTGCCGATGCCACCGGCACCGGTCAGCGTGATGAAACGTTGCTGCGGCAGTTGTTGCACCAGGGCGTCGATCAGCGCTTGGCGGCCGATCATGCGTGTGCGGCGCAGGGGCAGGTTATGGCTGGGGCGTTGGGGCGCACCGTCGGTGGGCAGCGTCATGGGTTCGATGCTCAGTGGCGCAACAAAACTGTAGCCGCGCTGGGCGACCGTGACGATATAGCGCTGCCCGGCCTGGCCGTCACCCAGTGCCTTGCGCAACGCGGCCATGTGCACCCGCAGGTTGCCGTCTTCGACCACACTTTTGGGCCAGACCCGTGCGATCAACTCCTGCTTGCTCACCACATTGCCTGCGTGCTCCAGCAGGATCAGCAGGATGTCCACCGCCCGCCGCCCCAGGCGCAGCGGGCGGCCGGCCTCCAGCACCAGGCGCTGGCGCGGATGGATGCGGTAGGGGCCGAAATGCACGGCCTGGTCGCTCAAGTCATTCATGGCTGCCCAGGTTCTGGAGGAAGAGAGCGGCCAGCATATTCCAGGTACGTGCAGACCACTAGGCAGCGATCACATCAGGTTTGCTGCGCGAGTGGTGGTTTCGCCAGGTCATCGGGTTGACGCCTTCGCTGCGGGTGAACATATGACAAAAGTGTGCCTGGTCGCAAAAGCCGCATTCCAGGCTGATCTGCGTGAGGCTCAGGGACGAGCCGGTAATCAATTCCTTGGCGCGCTGGATGCGTTGCTGGCGAATCCATTCCTGGGGCGACAGCCCGGTGGTGCATTTGAAGGCGCGGGAAAAGTGGCTGCGCGACAAGGCGCAGGCCTGGGCCAGGTCGGCGATCGCCAGGCTTTCGCCGAGGTTGGCAAGGATCAGTTGCTTGGCGATGCGCTCACGCCGGGGGCACAGGCCACCGGTGGCGGGCAACCGGGGGGCATATTGCTCGAGTCGGGCCATGACAAATATCCGCAGTCGATGGGAACGTTCCCGGTGGATGGGTGCAGTGTAGACGCGCTTCATCTTGTTGCCGGGCCGCCTGGCTGACGAGTTAATCGTTGTTAATTTCGCCAGGTGCGGTGCAGGAAAAGACAGCACAGCTATGCAATCCCTGGTGTGCAGGGCATGCTTCCCTGGCCCCCTGGAAAACGTTTGGATAGCGCCCATGAACCGCAACGATCTGCGCCGTGTCGATATGAACCTGCTGGTGATTTTCGAAGCCTTGATGTTCGAGAAAAACCTGACCCGGGTCGCCGAAAAACTGTTTATCGGCCAACCGGCCGTGAGCGCCGCATTGGGCCGCTTGCGCGATTTGTTCGACGACCCGTTGCTGCTGCGCAACGGCCGCGCCATGGAACCCACCGCGCGTGCACTGGCGATACTCAAGGAGCTGCAACCGGCCATGGACACCATTTCGGGCGCCGTCAGCCGCGCCAAGGATTTCGACCCCTCCACCAGCTGCGCGGTGTTTCGCATCGGCCTGTCCGATGATGCGGAGTTCGGGCTGTTTCCGTCGTTACTCAGCCGCCTGCGCGAAGAAGCGCCGGGCATCATCGTGGTGGTGCGCCGCGCCAATTACCTGTTGATGCCCTCGCTGCTGGCCAGCGGTGAAATTTCCGTGGGGGTCAGCTACACCACCGATTTGCCGGCCAATGCCAAGCGCAAGAAACTGCGCGATATCCCCTGCAAGGTCCTGCGCGGCGATGACGGCGAGGCGCCGCTGACCCTGGATGACTACTGCGCCAGGCCCCATGCGATGGTGTCGTTCTCCGGTGACCTGAGCGGCAATATCGACCTGGACCTGGCCCGCATCGGCCGCTCGCGCCGCGTGGTGCTGGCGGTGCCGCAGTTCAGCGGGTTACGGGCGTTGCTGGCGGGGACGCAGATTATCGCCACCGTGCCGGATTACGCCGCGTGCGCGTTGACCGAAGGCACACGTCTGCGCGCCGAGGACCCGCCGTTTGCGATTGATGCGGCGGAGCTGTCGATGGTGTGGAGCGGGGTGCATGACAACGACCCGGCGGAGCGGTGGCTGAGGGGCAGGATTGCGGAGCATATGGCGGGAGAGCTTCCTCCGGCGGCGGCCTGCCAGCCAACGCGCTCACAGCGCTAGAGTGCTCCAGCGAGCTGTGGGCTATCCATTACATTTTTATAAGGTGTAGACGATGCGGTTACGCGCGTTGTGTTTGCTCTTGCTGGGCATTGTGCACCACAGCGGCCAGGCGTTTGAGGCCTTCGTCCAGTCGTGCTGGATCGATGTGACTGAAGTTCAGCCGCAAATACCCTGGGTTATTGTCCGGATCTGGAAAGAATGGTTCGCCTGGCATGAACGCCACATCTGCTGCAAGCGCGGCCTTGAGCAGCGTGCGGGTATCCAGGGGCCGCTTTAAGGTCAGCCAGAAAAATAGCCCGCCCTGTGGCACATTCCAATCGGCCAGATCGGAAAAATGGGTTTCCAGTGCTATCTGAAAAGCGTTCCGCCGAAGCCGGTAGAAGTCCCGTAATTCAGCCAAGTGGTGCGCAAGGCGTTCTGTTCCGATCCATTGCAACGCTTGCCATTGACCCACGCGGTTGGTGTGCAGGTCGGCAGACTGTTTGAGCCGTAGCAAATGCGGGAATAGATCAGGGCTGGCAATCAGGTAACCGACCCGCAAACCAGGCAGCAGTGTTTTCGATACAGTACCGGTGTAAATCCAGCTGGCCTTTTTCAGGCGACCTACAATCGGCGTGGCACTGCCGCCGTCGAAAGTCAGGTCCCGGTAGGGTTCATCTTCGATCAGCGTCACACCGAATTCATCAAGCAAAGCCGCCACGGCGTCGCGTTTAGCCTCACTGTAGCGTACGGCAGATGGGTTTTGAAAAGTCGGGATCAAGTAGATAAATGCCGGCCGGTGTTTTTCCAGGCGAGAGCGCAGTGTCTCCAGGTTCGGGCCATCAGCCTCCAGCGGGACGGTGATGCAATCAGCACCGAAGAGCTGAAAAATCTGGAGCGCGGCCAAGTAGGTTGGCGCTTCGAGCAGAATCTCGGTGCCCTTGTCGAGATAGAGCTTTGCAGCCAGATCGAGAGTTTGCTGGGAACCACTGACGACCAGGACCTGACTTGTCTCGCATGGCACACCTAGCGCTCGCGCTTGAGTGGCCAAACTTTCACGCAAAGCTGGCTCACCTTCACTCGTACCATACTGGCCCATCGAGACGGGCATCTGAGCCCAATCGACTTTTGGCAACATGACCTCAGCCGGAAGACCTCCCGCGAACGACATCACTTCCGGACGCTGGGCAGCGGCAAGGATTTCACGGATCAAAGAACTTTTAAGGCGCGAAACACGTTCGGAAAAAGCCATGAAGGTCACCGCTGGAAAGGTTTATTAGAA
This sequence comes from Pseudomonas sp. FDAARGOS_380, assembly GCF_002591235.1. Taxonomy (NCBI): domain Bacteria; kingdom Pseudomonadati; phylum Pseudomonadota; class Gammaproteobacteria; order Pseudomonadales; family Pseudomonadaceae; genus Pseudomonas; species Pseudomonas sp. FDAARGOS_380. Next base: position 4,675,591 of record NZ_CP023969.1, read on the forward strand.
TTAGTCAAACTGCTTGACCGAAATTACGACGACTGGAAAGGATAAGTCAACATGCTTGACCTTAAAAATCGCGATTCCCAGCAGCAGGCCATGGAAGCGTTCTTCTTCGGCTACCGCGCCTTTACTGCCAAGGCCGACGGTATGCTTGAGCGCCGCGGCTTGAGTCGCGTGCACCAGCGCATTGTGTTTTTTATCTCTCGCTATCCGAACTTGAGCGTCAAGGAGTTGCTCGCATTGCTCGGAGTGACCAAGCAAGCGCTGAACACGCCACTGCGCCAGGTGATCGAAATGCGCCTGGTAAACAGTATCGAGTCGCAGAGCGACAAGCGTAAACGGTTGCTCGAACTGACCGATGCTGGGCTGCGTCTTGAACAGTCATTGCGTCGCGAGCAAGTGAAGTTACTGGAGCACGTGTTCGCCGAGGCCGGAGAGACGGCCGTGAATGGGTGGCTATCGGTAAACCTTGCACTGGGGAAAACCCAAATGCCAACCGAATAAAAATTCGCCCCGCGATCTGTCAGCCTGTTGGTAGGGCGCACGGGGTCACCGGCGGTACCGGGGGAGGCCGTTACTGTTTTGTTTTCAGGCCCTTGTGGCATGCCAGCGCTCACTGAAAGCCAAACAGCACATACATCCAATTCTCCCCACCGCTCAACGGGCCAGACTCTCCCCATCGTTCAATACCCCGGGGAAGCACTCAGCCATGGATTCAACCGTCAACACCAGCCCCGACGAAGTCGTCACCCTGGTCGTCAAGCACCGGGTCAAACCCGGCTTTGAAGTTGAGTACGAAGCCTGGCTGCGCCGCATCGTGCGCATCGCGGGCGAACGCCCTGGGCACCTGGGTGTTGACGTGGTGCGCAGCCAGCAAAACGGCATGGCGCTGTTCACTTGCGTACTGCGCTATAGCTCCACCAACGCCCTTGAGCTGTGGCTCGGCTCCCCGCAACGCCAGGCCCTGATCGATGAAGCCGCGCCCATGCTTGCGGACGGCGACCAGACCGAAATCGGCGCGGCCAATGAATTCTGGTTCGCGCCCCAGGCCGAGGGCGGTGCCAAGCCGCCGCGCTGGAAGCAGGCGGTGGTCAGCCTGTTTGTGATCCTGCCGCAGACCTTGTTGCTGCCGTTTATCTGGGGGCCGATCCTGCGATTGCACCCGTTTCTGTCCAATTACGTGGTCTCCACCTTCCTGGTCACCCTGACCATCGTGTTGCTGGTGGTGTACCTGCTGATGCCGGCGGCCACCCGCCTGTTCGCTCCCTGGCTTGAAGCCTCTGTAAAGGAAACCCTATGAACGCCGATCTGATTCTGTTCAATGGCCAGTTCCACACCGTGGACCGGGAAAACCCACGCGCCACCGCCGTGGCCATCCACCAAGGGCGCTTTGTCGCCGTGGGTACCGATGGCGAAGCCATGGCCCTGCGCGGCAGCGGCACCCAGGTCATCGACCTCAAGGGCCGCACCGTGATTCCCGGCCTCAACGACTCGCACTTGCACCTGATTCGTGGCGGGTTGAACTACAACCTTGAACTGCGCTGGGAAGGCGTGCCGTCCCTGGCCGATGCCTTGCGCATGCTCAAGGACCAGGCCGACCGCACGCCCACGCCGCAATGGGTACGCGTAGTGGGCGGCTGGAACGAATTCCAGTTCGCCGAAAAGCGCATGCCCACCCTGGAAGAGCTCAACCAGGCCGCCCCGGACACGCCGGTGTTCGTGCTGCACTTGTACGACCGCGCCTTGCTCAACCGCGCAGCCCTGCGGGTGGCTGGCTACACCAAGGACACGCCGAATCCGCCGGGCGGTGAGATCGTGCGCGACAGCAACGGCAACCCCACCGGCATGCTGGTGGCACGGCCTAACGCGATGATTTTGTACTCGACCTTGGCCAAAGGCCCGAAATTGCCCCTGGAATACCAGGTCAACTCCACCCGCCAATTCATGCGTGAACTCAATCGCCTGGGCCTGACCAGTGCCATCGATGCCGGCGGCGGTTTCCAGAACTACCCCGATGACTACGCGGTGATCGAGCAACTGGCCAAGGACCAACAGTTGACGGTGCGCATCGCCTACAACCTGTTCACCCAGAAGCCCAAGGAAGAACTCAGCGACTTCAAGAACTGGACCGGCAGCGTCACCCTGCACCAGGGCGATGACTACCTGCGCCACAACGGTGCCGGCGAGATGCTGGTGTTCTCGGCGGCGGATTTCGAAGACTTCCTCGAACCCCGCCCGGACCTGCCGCTGACCATGGAACAGGAGCTGGAGCCGGTGGTACGCCATCTGGTGGAACAGCGCTGGCCGTTCCGTCTGCATGCTACTTACGACGAGTCCATCTCGCGCATGCTCGACGTGTTCGAGAAGGTCAACCGCGACATCCCGTTCAATGGCTTGCCGTGGTTCTTCGACCACGCCGAAACCATCACCCCGAAAAACATTGAGCGTGTGCGTGCCCTCGGTGGCGGTATTGCGATCCAGGATCGCATGGCGTTCCAGGGCGAATACTTTGTCGAGCGCTACGGCGCCAAGGCCGCCGAAGCCACGCCGCCGATCAAGCGCATGCTGGCCGAAGGCGTGCCGGTAGGGGCGGGCACCGATGCCACCCGCGTGTCGAGCTACAACCCCTGGACCTCGCTGTACTGGATGGTCAGCGGCCGTACCGTCGGCGGCCTGGAGCTGCACGCCGAGGGCTTGCCGCGCCTTACCGCGTTGGAGTTGTTCACCCACGGCAGCGCCTGGTTCTCGTCCGAGCAGGGCAAGAAAGGCCAGATCAAGGTCGGTCAACTGGCGGATGTCGCCGCGTTGTCGGCGGACTTTTTCAGTGTCGAGGAAGAAGCCATCAAGTGGATCGAGTCGGTGCTGACAGTGGTCGGCGGCAAGGTCGTGTACGGCGCTGGCGACTTCGAAGATTTCGCCCCGCCACGGGTACCGGTGCTGCCCGACTGGTCGCCGGTGGCCAAGGTGCCAGGGCACTGGCGCTCGACGTCGCCGATGCAGGCCCAGGTTCACCAGTGCAGCGGCCCTTGTGGTGTGCATGCCCACAGCCATGAAAAAGCGCGCCTTTCCAGCGTGCCCGTCAGCGACTTCCAGGGTTTCTGGGGTGCGTTCGGCTGCTCCTGCTTTGCTTTTTGAAAAACACCCCATCCCCAAAGGAGTTACCCATGACTTACAAGCGCTTGAACAAAGACGATGCTGTTGTGCTGTTGGTTGATCACCAGACCGGCCTGATCTCCCTGGTGCAGGATTTCTCCCCCAACGAGTTCAAGAACAACGTATTGGCCCTGGCCGACGTGGCGAAGTTCTTCAACCTGCCGACCATCCTGACCACCAGCTTTGAAAGCGGCCCCAACGGCCCGCTGGTGCCTGAGCTCAAAGAACTGTTCCCCGACGCGCCGTACATCCCGCGCCCTGGCCAGATCAACGCATGGGACAACGAAGATTTCGTCAAGGCCGTCAAGGCGACCGGCCGCAAGCAGATCATCATTGCCGGTGTAGTCACCGATGTGTGCGTGGCGTTCCCGACCCTGTGTGCCCTTGACGAAGGCTTTGAGGTCTTCGTGGTCACCGATGCTTCCGGCACCTTCAACGAAACCGTGCAACAAGCCGCCTGGGCTCGCATGACTGCCGCCGGTGCGCAACTGGTGAACTGGTTCTCCGTGGCTTGCGAGCTGCAAGTGGACTGGCGCAACGACATGGAAGGCCTGGCCAACCTGCTCTCGCCGCGCATCCCTAACTACCGCAACCTGATGAACAGCTACTCGGCGTTCGCAGCCAAGTAACCTGCTCTGTAAAACACCGCAAAACCCTGTGGGAGCTGGCTTGCCTGCGATAGCGGTGTATCAGTCAACAGCATTGCTGGCTGATGCACCGCTATCGCAGGCAAGCCAGCTCCCACATTTGATTGGGTGCACATTTTGGTTTGTGGTGTGGCCACTGACAGGCTATAAAACAGCCCATCGTCCCCTGAGAAGCGACAATGAACCCCTTCGAAGACATGCGCCTGTTCTGCCAGGTCATGGAATCCGGCAGTTTTACCGCCGCCGCCGAGCAATTGGGCTTGTCCAAGCAATTCGTCAGCCGCCGCCTGATCCAACTGGAAGAGCGCCTGGGCGTGCGCTTGCTCAACCGCTCCACACGGCGCCTGGACGTCACGCCGCTGGGCCAGAGTTACTACGAGTCGGCCTTGCGCCTGCTCGGTGAGGTGGAGCAAGTGGAGCAGGGCATCGCCGGTCAGAACAGCGAGCCGCGAGGCACCATTCGCCTCAGTGCACCCTTGTCGTTCGCCATGGCGCACCTGGGTTGCCTGCTGCCGTTGTTTTTGCGCCAGCACCCGCAGGTTTGCGTTGAAGTCGACCTGAGCGACCGCCCGGTGGACTTGATCGGCGAGGGCTACGACCTGGTGCTGCGCATCGGCACCCTGGAAGACTCCACCCTGATCGCTCGGCGGATTGCCGCTATCGAGCGGGTATATTGCGCCAGCCCCGACTACCTGGCACTGCGGGGCACGCCATTGAAACCCGAAGATTTAACCACGCACGACTGCCTGCCTTACGGCCACGGCCGCCAGGTGCAATGGCGTTTCAAAGGCAAGTTGCAAGCCTTGAGCGTCAGCGGGCGCATGCGTGTCAATAACGGTGACCTGCTGCGCGACACCGCGATTGCCGGTTTGGGTGTTACCTATCTACCGACGTTCATTGTCAGCGAGGCCTTGAAGGACGGCCGTTTGGTCAAGGTATTGGAAGACTTCGCGCCTGAGGCCTTGACCCTGTCGGCGGTGTACCCGCAGCACCGCCAGAGTTCACGCCCGGTGCAAGCGCTGGTGGAGTTCCTGCGCGAACGCCTGGCTAGCGGCTGCTGAACAGTTGGCGGATCAGGTTGGGCGTGCTGCCCGTCCACCGCTTGAACGAGCGCCGAAAATTCGCCGCATCGTTGAAGTTCAGGTACGCCGCCACTTCCTCGTTACTCAAGCCCTTTGCCTGGTACAGGTGCAACGCCACGTGCTTGCGCACCCGGTCGACCTGTTGCTGATAACCCGTGTCGTGCCGTTGCAACTTGCGCTTTAGCGTGGCCGGGCTCATGGCGAAGGTGTGCGCGGCCTGTTCCAGGCTCGGTGGCTGGCGCACGTGTTCGCGCAGGTAGCCGTAGAGGCAGTCCAGAAAGCTTGTGGCAAAGCCCAGTTGCTCGATTTGTTCAACGGCTTGCTGGCGCGCGACCTGGCCCGCCGTGGCCGAAGCCCCCGGCCAGTTGTGGGTGAGGTATTCACGGGGGAGGCACATCATATCCAGCGGGCGTTCGAAGCGCGTGTGTTCGCCCAGATGCACCCAGTATTGCTCGACATACCGAGGTTCGGCATGGCTGAAACTGCACACCCACGGCAAGCGCTGGCCGCTGAGCCATTGGCTCATGGCGACCAGCGAAGTCATGCTGGCTTCGAGCAGAAAGCGCCAATGTTCGCCAGCGCCGCAACTGTCCAACCAGTACAGGTAGGCGTGGTGCTCATCCAGCTCCAGTTGCAGCGTGACCAGCGGGCTGAGCAGCACTTGTTGCTGGACCAGGATATCCAGCGCCTGATGCAGGTTTTGTGCATGCCCCAGCGCATGGCTCGCGGCGCCGTAGTAGCCGGGCAGCAGGCGCTGGCCAAACAGGAAACTGCTGTCATCGGCATCCAGTAATTTGCGGCTGTTGCCGATCAAACCCAGGAACTGCTGCGGGCTTAACCGCGCGTTGCCGGCCAGGATGTCTTCGTGGAACAAGCCGGTGCCGCGCAGCAGGCGATGGCTGTCGATGTCCCGGGACAAGCCCAGGTCGATCAACGTGGCGGGTTGATAATGACCGGGGATGAAGCGGCTGTCGTTTTCATACCAGCTGGTTTTCACGGCCATTTCAGGCGCTTTTCGCAAGGGGTTGCTTGGCCCGGGCCAGGCCCATATTCAGCCGCTTGAGCAGCTCAAGGGGTGACTCTTGCAAGGCCATCACCACCGCTGTGGTGGCCGCCAGTTGCAAGCGTTCGCCCTGTTGCCGGGTCTTGTGGGCGAGGCTCTGCACCGCGTGTTGCAACTCCAGCGCCAGGCCCTGGGCCTGGCGCTCGCCGGTGTTGGGCAGCAGCACCACAAAACGATCGCCTGCCAGGCGGCACAACAGGTCCTGGCGGCGCAGGTTCAGCAACAGCACATGGCTGACCGCCTGTAGCACCGCATCACCCTCGGCATGCCCGTAGGCCTGGTTGATGGCGGCGAAGTTGTCCAGGTCCAAGGCCAGCAGCGACAGCGGTTGTTGCTGCTCTTGGCTGTCGCGCAGGCTGTCGGCGAGTTGGCGCTTGAGGTAGTCGGCACCGGCCAGGGGCGTGAGTTTGTCGAACAGCCGATGCTCGCGAAACAACCGCTCGCGTTTTTCCATCTGTGCGCTGATCGCCAGTTGTTCGTGGTGCCAGTGGTAGATGCCAATTGTCAGCAGGATCATGCCCACCGGCATGGGCCCTGACTCCAGCCAGTGATCCCAGGAGATGCTGTCAGGCAGGCGGATGAATTCGTCGAGGCTGTCGATCCACCAGGAAAAAAAGATGCACGACAGCCCCAGTGCCAGGTATTGGGTGACTCGTCCGGCGGGGCGGCTTTTCAATACCAGGCCCAGCCAGATCAGCGCGAGCAGCGCCGAACCGCCTTCGCCGATGATATCCAGCCATACCCATTCGCTGATGCTTTTGAGCTCGCCGCAGGCCAGGTGCAGGATCAGTCCGAGGTTGGCGGCGATCAGTAGCAACGCGAGTTTCCAGCGGTGGGGTTTGAGCACGGAAAACATGGCCACGGGTCCTTGGGCGAATGAGTAATGGGCGCCAGCACAGCAGATGGATGTGACGGTTGGATGACGGGGTGGGAGGGTCGAATCAGCTCATGCCCTCGGTGCATTTTTCATGCTGAACATGGACCCCATGTGGGAGCTGGCTTGCCTGCGATGACGGCCTCTCAGCCGACACCTATCCACCTGACCCCCCACCATCCAACTGTGGGAGCGGGCTTGCTCGCGAAGGCGGCTTGGCAGTCAACACGGTTGGATTGGGTACATATCCATTGCTGCGGTAACGGCTACTTAGGGTTCCGCCCTGACAGCGGGTCACTTTTGGAAGGACCCAAAAGTAACCAAAAGGTCCTCGCCCCACCACTCGGCACCTCGCTTAGGCTCGGTGTGCCCGTAATCCGCCAGTGATTTGGGGGGCCGCCGCCACGCGCCATCCATGGCGCGGGGCGGCTAAACCGGCATCCCTGCCGGTTTACCCCCCAAATCCCTGTCGAATTACGGCCAGCGTGGTTTAACGGGGCGCCGGAGATCAAGATCAAAAGCAGATCAAGATCAAGAGCGGCTCGCTTCGCATCGTGGTTACTGTCGACCGCCTTCGCAGGCAAGCCAGCTCCCACCTCTGACCGAGGTCATTTCAGCTCATTTGAGCCCTCCACAAGCTTGTAAACCCCGCTTTGACAGGCTCTGCCCGCAACCCTGTCACAGAACCGTCACGCCCCATCCCTAGCGTGCCCTCCCAGTTGCCGGGCCTCTTGCCTGGCGCCAACGGATTCTTGGGGAGGGTTTCATGTACAAGCGCACCGGGCTCGTCAGCTTTACGCTTACCGCCTTGGCCCTGGCGATAGCCTGCGAGCGGGTCAATGCTGCCGAAGCGGCCACTACCGAGCATGTCGATGTGGTCGGCCAAGCCGCTGCGATCGACAGCGCCCTCAAGGAGCAGCGTTCTTCCGACAGCATCAAGAGCGTGGTGCATGCTGACGGCGTCGCGCAGTTGCCGGATGAGAACGTTGCCGAGGCGGTGCAGCGTTTGCCGGGCATCAGTGTTGAGCGTGACCAGGGCGAGGGGCGCTTTGTGAGCGTGCGCGGCCTGGGCCCGGACCTCAACAGCGTGACCATCAACGGCACGCTGGTGCCATCCCCCGAGAGCGAGCGCCGTGCCGTGGCCCTCGATGTTCTGCCTTCGGAATTGGTGCAGTCGTTGTCGGTGATCAAGACGCTCACACCGGACATGGACGCCAACTCCCTCGGCGGCACCGTTGATGTGAAGAGCCTGTCGGCGTTCGATCACAAAGGCCTGTTCTACACCGGCAGCACCGAGGCCAGTTACGACAAGAACACGCACCAGACCAGCCCGAAATTCTCCGGCGCCGCCAGTAACCGGTTCAGTCTCGGCGACGGTATCGACAATTTTGGCGTGGCCGCGGCGCTCAGTTGGCAGAAGCGTGATTTTGGCTCGGACAACGTCGAAACCGGCGGCGCCTGGGACTTCAGCAACGGCGCCCGGCTCAACGAATTCGAGCAGCGCGACTACGACATCAGTCGTGAACGCGCCGGTGGCGGCCTTAACTTCGATTACAAGCCCGATGACGTGAGCAGCTACTACCTGCGCACGCTCTACAGTCGCTACAAAGACACCGAAACCCGCAACGCCGCCAGCCTCGAGTTCGCTGACCCGCAGGCGCCCGGTGAATTGGGCGAAGCCGAGGGTAAACGCAAGCTCAAGAACCGCGAGGAAACCCAAGAAATCCAATCCTACGTAGTGGGCGGTGAACGCATGCTCGGCCTGTGGACCCTGAGCGGCCAGGCTGGTTACAGCCGTTCCAGCGAAGACAGCCCGGGGCATATTGCCGGTGCGACCTTCGACGGCGGTGACTTTGCCGACAGCGGCTTCTACGACAAGTCCAAGCCGCGCCCGATCGTGGGTAGCGGTTTCTACGACCCCGCTAATTTCAGCCTCGACAAAGTCGACTGGGAAAAACAGCACACCCAGGACACCGAGAAAAACCTGCGCCTGGACCTGGCCCGCGACTATGACCTGCGCGGTTACGCATCCCAGTTCAAGTTCGGCGGCAAGGTCAGCCGGCGCCACAAGGACAATGACCTGGAGGCCTGGGTCTACAAGGACCTGGATGAACAGGGCTTGAGCGACGACCAACTCAACCTCACACAGTTCCAGAAGGGCAACGTCGACTACCGCCTCGGCCGCTTTGGCCCAGGCATCAGCGCTGGCAATATCCGCCAGTTGATCGGTGGCCTCAATCGCGATGACTTCTATGACCCCACCGAATCCACGGTCAACGACTTCACCATTCGCGAAGACATCAACGCCGGCTACCTGATGAACACCGTCGATATTGACGACTGGCGCTTCATCGCCGGCATGCGTTACGAGGGTACTGAGTTCGAAGCCAAGGGCACCGGCGCCACGGACGGCCAGTTCAGCGCCACCGAGACCAAGCGCCGTTATCACCACTGGCTGCCGGGCCTGCATGCGCGCTACCAGATTGACAAGAACACCCAGGTACGCGCCGCCTGGACCAAATCGGTGGTGCGTCCGACCTTTGGCCAATTGGCCCCGGGTTTTGTGATTGACGATGACGAAGCCACCTTCGGCAACCCAGACCTCAAGCCGCTGGAATCAAGCAATCTGGACCTGGGCATCGAGCATTTCATGGGCCGTGCCGGTACCGTGTCGGCCTTCGTGTTCTACAAAGACATCCAGAACTTTGTCTACAACACCGACGTGGCCGGTACCGGTGCCTGGGCCAACTTCGCCGAGGCGCACACCTTTGCCAACGGCGACAGCGCCAAGCTCTATGGCCTGGAACTGGCCTATTCACAGAAGTTCGACTGGCTGCCTGCGCCGTGGAACGGCCTGATGATCGGCGCCAACAGCACTTTCAGCCGTTCCAGCGCGGACATCGAGGGCTTCGACAGTGCCAGCGGGCGCAATCGCAAGCGCAACATCAGCCTGCCCAACCAGTCCGACACGGTCGGCAACCTGATGCTCGGTTGGGAAGACGACAAGCTCAGCCTGCGCCTCTCGGCCAACTACAAATCGGCTTATTTGTACGAGCTGGCGTCGATCAACGACAAGGCCCATGACCTGCACGTCGACGCGCAAACCTTCGTCGATTTCAGCGCGCGCTACTCACTGACCAAAAACCTGCAGGTCAGCTTCGAGGCACAGAACCTCACCGACGAGTCGTACTTCGTCTACACCGGCCACCGCAGCTACAACGGCCAGTACGAAGAGTACGGCCCCACCTACAAGCTGGGCCTGACCTTCACCCATTTCTAACCGTTGCCCCCCCCTGTAGGAGCGAGCTCGCTCGCGAAAAACCTCAACGATAACGCGTGCTGCCTGAATGAACGCGGCGCCTGTGCGTTTTTCGCGAGCAAGCTCGCTCCTACAGGGCATCAGGGCAAGCCGTCCCAAACGGGATCTCTATTGTTTTCGAAGGATTGCCTGTTCATGAGAATTTCCAAGCTGTGCCTGTTGGTTGCGCTGGTAACCAGCGGCAATGCGTTCGCCACCGAGCTGGCGTTGACCCCTTGGGCACCCAGCCTGAATGCCCAAGCCGTGGCCTTCCTGCCCGACGGTACCCAGCGCGTGGCCGCCAGTGCCCGCGACGGCCTGTTGTTGCTCGACGATAAAGGCGCCGAACTGGCCCGGTTCAAGGGCCGTTTCAGCAGCCTCGACACCCGCGTCGCCGGCACTCAATCGCTGATCGCCAGCCTCGACAACGACCGCCAGCAGGCCTTGCTGATCGGTCTCGATGGCGCCGGCAAAACCTGGGGTGCGCCGCTGTACGTGCCGACCCGCGACTTTGCGGTAAATAGCCTGTGCCTCTATCGCGATTCGGCGGCCAACCTGTTTGTGTTCCTGGTCGGTGAAGAGGGCAAGGGCGAGCAGTGGCTGGTGGGCAATGGTTCGACCCTGCTGGCCCAGGCGCAGCGTGTTCGCAGCCTGCCACTGCCGCCATCGGCGCAGTACTGCCAAGTGGATGATGCGGCCGAGCGATTGGTGGTGAACGAGCAAAACGTCGGCTGGTGGGCCTACCCGGTGCACCCGGAAGCTGAGGTGAAACGCACGCCCGTGGCGCTGTTCGACGACCCCGCGCGGGAAGCAGGCACCATGGCGCTGGTGCCGGGCGGGATGCTCGCGTTGGACCCGAAAACCGCGCAATTGCACCTGTTCCAGCAAGTCGGGGAACGTTGGGTTGAGCAACCCAGCCTGGCTTTGCCGGGCCTCAAGGAACCGGAGCAGTTGGTGATACAGGGCCGGCAGGTGCTGGTGCGGGACGACGACAGCGAGCAGCTCTATCAGGGCCGCCTTGACTGGCAGGCCACGCCGGTGCCGGTTGCGCCGATACTTGCGCAAGTCGCCGCCCTGCGCCAGACCGAACCCGTGGGTCGCCAAGGCGACGCGGCGGATGATCCGGCCATCTGGATTCACCCGGACACGCCCGCCAAGAGTCGTGTGCTGGGGACCAACAAGAAACAGGGCCTGCTGGCCTACGATCTCGACGGCAAGTTGCTGCAGGAGCTGGCAGTGGGGCGCCTGAACAATGTCGACCTACGCCCAGGCTTCAAACTGGGTACGCACACCGTCGACCTGGCCGTGGCGAGTAACCGCGACCGCAACAGCCTGAGCCTGTTCAGCATCGACCGTCAGAGCGGCGAGCTGCGTGAAGCCGGTGAGGTCCCCACGCCACTCAAGGAGATCTACGGCATCTGCCTGTACCAGCCCGCCAGCGGCGAGCTTTACGCGTTTGCCAATGACAAGGACGGCACCTTCCTGCAATACCGCCTGAGTGCACCGGCTGGCCGTGTGCAGGGCGAGTTGGTGCGCCAGTTCAAGGTCGATAGCCAACCCGAGGGCTGTGTGGCCGATGACCAGCGCCAACGCTTGTTCATCGGTGAGGAAGATGTGGGCGTGTGGGCGATGGATGCCCGTGCCGAGCAACCGGCCACGCTCACTTCGGTGATCAAAGTCGGCGCGCAACTGCACGCGGACGTCGAAGGCCTGGCGCTGTATCAAAGCCCCGCACGGGATTACCTGGTGGTCTCCAGCCAAGGCAATGACAGCTACCTGGTGCTGGACGCCGAGCCGCCATTCGCTGTGCGCGGCGCCTTGCGCGTTGGCCTCAATGCGGCCGCCGGCATTGATGGCGCCTCGGAAACCGATGGCCTGGAGGTCACTGCCGTCAACCTCGGTGGGCCATGGAGCCAGGGCATGCTGGTGGTGCAGGACGGGCGCAAGCGCATGCCCGAGCAAGCCCAGAACTTCAAGTTCGTGCCCTGGGCCGAGGTGAGCCGCGCGTTGAAATTGCCTTGAGCTGTCATCACGCAGTCATCCGTTTTTAATCGAATAGGAGCTTCACCATGCACGCGACGATGGAACATATGACGATCTGGAGTTTGATCAGCGACGCCAGCCTGTTGGTCAAGGCCGTGATGATCACTTTGCTGTTGGCGTCCTTGCTCAGCTGGTACCTGATCATTCAGCGCAGCGGTGTGCTGCGTGGCCTGGAACGGCAGCTTAACGGCTTCCTGGCGCGCTTTCGCGTGGCGTCGGACCTGCAGCCCTTGTATCGCGAAACCGTGCAGGCAGGCGAGGGCGGTGTCGCGCCGATCTTTATTGCCGGCATGCAGGAATACCAGCACCTGCACCACCACGATCCGGCCGTGCTCGAGGGGGTGGAGCGCGCCTTGCAAGTAGCGATCACCGAGCAGGAACTGGAGCTGGAAAAGGGTCTGCAATTTCTGGCGACGGTGGGGTCGGTCAGCCCCTATATCGGCCTGTTCGGGACTGTGTGGGGCATCATGAATTCGTTCCTTGGCTTGTCGCAAGTGCAGCAGGCCACGCTATCGACCGTGGCACCGGGCATTGCCGAAGCCTTGATTGCCACGGCCATTGGCCTGTTTGCGGCGATTCCGGCAGTGATCGCCTATAACCGCTTTGCGGCACGCAGCCAGACCTTGCTTACGCGCTACTACGCTTTTGGCAATGAGCTGCAAGTGCACCTGCACCGCACGCTGCGCGGTACCTCGAACAACCTGGCCGTGGCCGCCTGAACAAGGAGCAAAGCGATGTTGACCAGGCCGCAACGCAAGCACGGGCCCAAGGCCGAGATGAACGTGGTGCCCTACATCGACGTGATGCTGGTGCTGCTGGTGATCTTCATGGTCACCGCGCCCATGCTCACCCAGGGCGTGAAGATCGAACTGCCCAAGGTCGCCGCCGAGGCGCTGGCTACCGATACGCGCCAGCAGATCCTGACGTTATCGGTGAAGGCCGACGGTGGCTACTACTGGAACCTGGGTGACGAGCTGGATACCCGCCAGCAGACCGACAGTGCGGTGACGCTGGAAGAAATGAGCGCCAAAGTCATGCAGGTGGTGGCGGCGCGCAGCGATACCCAGGTGTATATCCGCGCTGACGACAATGCCGGTTACGGCCGTGTGGTGGCGGCCATGGCGGTGCTGCAGAAGGGCGGTGTCAGCCATCTTGGGCTCGTCACCGAGGCCCCACAATGACGGCGATGAGCATGCGCAGTCCGGCATTGGGCTTTGCGCCTAACAACGATGGTTTCTGGCGCAAAAGCCTGGCAGCGAGTCTGGCCGTGGCGCTGCATGGTGCGGTGGCAGTGGCGTTGATGCTGGGCTGGTCAACGGAACGACCAGGGGTGGATGCGCCACGGGTGATGCACACGCAGTTGGTGGTTTTACCAGCGCCGACGCCAACGCCGGCGCCGACACCTGAGCCCGTCGCTGCCGCGCTGCCAGAACCTGTTGTTATCCCGGTACCGACCAAACCGACGGTCGATCCCCAGCTCCAGGCGCAAAAGCTCGAGAAAGCAGCCCTGGCGCGCAAGCGGGTGGAAGAAAAGAAACTGGAGCAACAACAGCAGCGCCTGGCGACCGAGCAGCGCAATCGTGAGTTGGAACAGCAACGCCTGAGCCAGGCGCGTGCCGCTGCGGAAAAAGCCCAAGCCCCCGTGCCTGCGCCTGCCCCTGCATTCGACAGTCGCCAATACCAGCCTTTGAGCAAGGCCGCCCCCGACTACCCCGAACGCGCCCTGGACAAGAACATCGAAGGCGACTGCTCAGTGGAGTACACCGTCAACACCCAGGGTCACGTGGAAAACCCCAAGGTGCTCGACGGCTGCCACCCGTTGTTCATTCGGCCCTCATTGGCGGCGGCCAATACTTTTCGCTACCAGCCGAGAATCGTCGATGGCAAGGCTGTTGCCGTGCCGGCGGTGCGCAATACCTTCCACTACCGCATCAAATGAGTTTCTCCTGGCGGTGGTTCAGTTGAAGATTCAGTGACAGACACGCCGCCTTCGCGAGCAAGCCGTCAAGCATTCGCGAGGTTCCTTAACTCAAGGCCCGCCACATACCGTTCCAGATTTGCCAGGAACGTATCCGCAATTTCTTCCTTGCTGTTGGTCGAAATAGCCGAAGTATGCGGCGACAGCCTTACCCTCGGATGGCTGTACAGCGGGTGCCCGTCGGGCAGTGGCTCTGGCTCGGTGACGTCGAGGGAAGCCAGGCCGATCTGGCCGTTATCCAACGCGTGCAACAGCGCTTGCTGATCGAGCAGGCCACCGCGGGCAATGTTGATCAGGTGCAGCCCCGGCTTGGCGCTGGCCAGTACATTACGGTCGATGATATGCCGCGTCGCTTCGGTCAAGGGGGCCGCCACCACCAGGTGATCGGCGCGGGCAAACAGGTCGTGGATGTCGTTGGCCGCTTCCACGCCATCGAGGCCGAACGGCGTTGTGCTTTGACGCAGCGCCACGACCTTGAGCCCCAGTGCCAGGGCCTTTTGCGCCAGGCTTGCGCCAATCGCGCCAAAGCCCAAAAGGCCCAGCGTGGTGCCTTTGAGCGGGCGCAGCGCGGTGAACTGCCATTGAGCATCCTTTACCCAGATATCCGGCAAATGCTTGGACGCGGCAAAGATCGCCGCCAGGGCGAACTCGGCCAGGTTATCGGCGGCGCTGCCGCGGGAAGTGGTCACGGGGGGGCCGTTGAACAGCCACTGGGGGTAGAAGTCGATACCCGACGACACCAGGTGCACCCACCGTGCGCCGTAGGGCCAGCCCGGTGGCGGGGTGTCGGGGGCGGTGTAGCCACGCACATTGATCGGGCGCAGCAGCAGGATATTGGCGTGGGGCGGCAAGTCACTGGGCACACCGACCGGCACGCCGATTACCTGGGCTTGGGGGTGCAGTGGCGCAAGACGCTCACGAATCACCTGGTTGAAGTCTTCGTCCAGTTGGCTGGCAACAATTACCTGGCTCATGTGCGTTCCTTTTGGCGCTGGTTGAACACCGCTTTGCCGACGCCTTGCAGCACGGCGTCATTTTGCGGAGTGTGGACGCGGCTGCACAGCACATCGCGGTAATGCCGTTGCAGTGGGCTATGGCGTGACAGGCCAGGATTGCCCGAGGCTTCGATGGCCAGCTCGACCGCACGGATTGCATTGCCGGTCACCAGGTACTTCACCTGTGCGGCATTGGCCGTTGGCGTGTGGCCCGCAGCGGCAGTGTCGAGCAGGCTGCGGTTGGCAAACAGCAGCGTGTCGATATGGCCGACGGTCTCCTGAAAACGCGGCAGGGTAGACAATGCCGCGCCGAGATTTGACGGCTTGCGCTCGTCCAGCCAGTGCACCAGCCAGTCCCGCGCCGCCTGAGCCACGGCGTCGTACACCGACGACAGCAACACCGACATCCACAGGAAGCCTTCGCCATCCAGCTCCGCTTGCGGGGCGCTCCAGGGGCTGACGCTAACCGCATGGTCCAGGGGCACCAGAACGTTGTCGAGCACCACCTCATGGCTGCAGGTGGCGCGCATGCCCAAGTGGTCCCAGGTGTCGATGATGCTGACACCGGGGCTGGCCTTGGGCACCAGCCAGGCGCCTACCAGTGGGTCGGCGTCGTCGCTGCGCGCCCACACGCTGAACCAGCTCAGGCCATGGCTGCCGGTGGAGTAGAGCTTGCGCCCGCTGATCCGCCAGCCCTCGGCGGTGCGCACCGCGGTGGTGGCCGGCAAACCTCCACGGGCCGGGGTGCCCAGGTCGGGTTCGACACGCAGGGCATTGATCAGCGCGCCGTTTTGCACCGCCTCTTGCGCGACCTGCACGCGCAGGTGTGCGGGCCAACTCTGGTTGTCTTGCAGGCGTGCGTGTTGCAGGTACTGCATCACCAGGATCAATGCCGTGGACGGTTCGCCCTTGGCGATGGCGCTGATGACCTTGCGCGCCTGGGCCAGGCTGGCGCCACCGCCGCCGAGTTTTTTCGGCACGGTCAGGGCGATGAGGTGGTGTTGGTGCAACAGCCTGAAATTGGCGTGGGGGAAGGCGCCGCTTTCGTCATACAGGGGCGCGGTACTGGCCAGCTCGGCGCTGAGGTGGTCAAGCAGGGCGTCGAAATCGACGGCTTCCACAGCCTTGAGAGACGGTTGAGTCATAGGTCTGTACTCGGGCAAAAGTGTGGCAGGGTGGCAAGCCCTGAACACCTGTAGGAGCGAGCTTGCTCGCGAAAAACGTCAACGATAACGCGTACTTCCTGAATAAACGCGGCGCCTTTGAGTTTTTCGCGAGCAAGCTCGCTCCTACAGGGGAGAGCCTTCAGGCCAGGGCTTGTTCGGTGGCTTCGATCACGCTGTAGCGGTTCGCTGGTACCTTGAGACCCAAGTTGTCGCGCAACGTATGGCCGCTGTACTCGGTACGGAACAACCCCCGCTGTTGAAGCACCGGCACCACCAGCTCAGTGAAATACTGCAAGCCATCCGGCAGCACCGAATTGATGATGAAACCATCGCTGGCGCCGCTCTCGAACCAGGTCTGGATCGCGTCCGCGACCTGTCCCGGGGTGCCGACAAAGTCGCGCTGGGGCCGCGAGAAACGCAGGGCCACTTCGCGCAGGGTCAGGCCTTCGTCACGGGCCAGTTGCTTGATACGCTCGGAGCCACCTTTCTGGCTGTTGGCGCCCAGGTCGCCCAGTTCGGGGAAGGGCGCATCCAGCGGGTACTGGCTGAAATCATGGTCGTTGAACGGCCGGCCGAGGGCGACGATGGCGTCTTCCACGGTGACCAACGCCACGGCTTGCTGGTAGCGGCTTTCCACTTCGGCGGCATCACGCCCGACAATCGGGCGAATACCCGGCAAAATCGACAGGCTGTCCGGGTCACGGCCAAAGCCCTTGGCGCGGCGTTTCAAGTCGGCGCTGTAGGCCTTGCCTTCGTCGATAGTTTCCACATGCACGAAAATCGCATCAGCGTTTTCAGCGGCAAAGTTACGCCCATCCTCCGAAGTGCCCGCCTGGAAAATCGCCGGTTGGCCCTGGCGCGAGCGCGCGATGTTCAGCGGGCCTTTGACCGAGAAGAATTCGCCCTTGTGGTTAAGCGCATGCAACTTGCCCGGGGTGAAGAATTCGCCGCTGTGCTTGTTATAGGCAAAGGCGTCGTCCTCCCAGGAATCCCACAGACCCTTGACCACATTCAAATGCTCCTTGGCGATGCGATAACGCACGGCGTGGGGCGGGTGCTCGGCCTTGCCGAAGTTATCGGCGGTGCCACTCAGCCACGAGGTGACCACGTTCCAGCCGGCGCGGCCGCCGCTGATATGGTCCAGCGAGGCGAACTGGCGTGCCACTTGGTAAGGCTCGGTGTAGCTGACGGTCACGGTTGCGACCAGGCCGATGTGAGTGGTCAGCGCGGCCAGGGCCGAGAGGATCGTCAGCGGCTCGAAACGGTTGAGGTAATGGGGGCTGGACTTGGGGTGGATATGCAGGCTGTCGGCGATGAACACGAAGTCGAACCGGGCGGCTTCGGCCAGTGCGGTCTGCTGCTTGTAGAAGCCGAAATTGGTGCTGGCGTCCGGTTGTGCCTGCGGGTGGCGCCATTCGCCCCAACCGTGGCCGACGCCGTGCACCATGGCACCGAGTTTCAATTGACGTGGCTTGCTCATGTTCTGCTCCTTAGCGCGAGGCTTGTTCGAGGGGGATACGCTTGGCGTTGAAGCTGGAATCGAAGCCCTGGGAGACGTCGATGTGTTTGCTCAGCAGGCCTTCTTTTACGTAGGTGTCGGCGGTGGCTTGCAGGCCGTGGATCACCGTATCGTCAATCGTGACGGGGGACAGGTGGGTGTCTTTGGCCACTTCGATATGCACGGCCAGTGGCAGGCCAGTGATCTTGGCCTGGGCAGCGGCGTATGCCTCGGGATGGGTGTTGGCCCAGGCGTAGGCGCGATCAATGCGGGCGACAAAGTCGTCCAGTTGCACGCGCTTGTCGGCAATGGCCTGGCCGGTGGCGGCGAAGTACAGGTGATTGCTCAGCAGGTGCTTGCCGCTGACCAACACGCGAGCCTTGCTTTGTGAGGTGACCACGGTGGTGTAAGGGTCCCATGTCGCCCAGGCATCGGCGGTGCCGTTGTCGAGCACCAGCCGGGATTCGGCGGGCAGCAGGAAGATGAACTGCACATCCTGGGTGGTCAGCCCGGCATCGTTCAGGGCCTTGATCGCCAGGTAATGCCCGATGGAGCCGCGCCCGGTGACGATTTTCTTGCCCTTGAGGTCGGCCGCGGTCTTGATCGGTGAATCCTTGGGCACCAGCAGCGCGGTGGTGTTACGGCCTTCGGCATGGATGATGCTGATCACCTTGATCGAGGCGCCGGCGCCAAGGGCGAACACATAAGGGGCATCGCCCAGGGCGCCGACATCCACGGCACCGGCATTCAGCGCTTCGCCCAGGGGCGAGGCCGAGGGGAATTCCGACCATTTGATCTCGTAGGGCACGTTCTGGCTTTCGCCCGAGGCTTCCAGCAGCGCCTTGATCGTGGATTTCTGGTTGGCCACGCGCAGCGGTTGCAGGTCGCCAGCCTGGACGGTGGAAAGCAGGCCGAAGGCGAGGGCAGTGCCCAGCAACAGGCGTTTGAATGCAATGGCGTACAGCATGGGCAAAACTCCAGGCGTTAGGTAAAGGAAAGTACCTCCGCCTGGAGAAGGGGTCGGTTGAGCGAAACGGTGCTGCGGTGAATCAGATCACGTAGAAACCATGGGTGCCGTCGCGGGCCAGTTGTTCCACGAGGCCGAACTCCCAATCCAGGTAAGCCTGCATGGCTTCCCGTGGGTTGTCGGTGCCTTCGTAAGGGCGGCGGTAGCGGTCAATACGCGGGGACGCCAGGTGGCTTTCGCCTGACTCAAGAGGCAGTTGCGCCTGGATCCAGCCGGCCGTGCCGTCCTGCAGCAAAAAGACCGGCTTGCCGGTGAGCGCCTCGACTTCCGGCACCGCCAGGCGCGCCAGTTGGCTGCTGCCGCAGGTCAACACATAGCGCTGGGCGCTCGGTACCTTGGCCAGAGCCTCTGGCAGTTGCGCGCGCAGCACCCACCAGGCGCCGGGGATATGACGTTTCACGTAGTTGGCGCTGGCGGTGAAGTCCAGCACCAGGGTGTCGCCATGGCCGAGCCAGTCGGCAAGGGTGTGGGGGCTGATCAGTTCGGCCTGGGGCGCTGGCGGTACTGGCGCGACCCATGCGCCGCGCTCGCTGAAGTGCTCCGCTTGCAGGTCATCCAATACGTACACCTGCCAGCCCAACTGGGCCAGCCACGACGCGGACATATTGGCGCGCACGCCGTCGTCGTCCACCAGTACCAGGCGCGCACCGCGCACACTGGCAACGTGGTCGGTTTCCTGCACCAGTTGCCCGCCCGGGGTGGCGCGGGCGCCCGGCAGGTGGCCGGCTTCGAATTCTTCTATGGTGCGCACATCGAACAGGTAAGTGGTGCGTGTCGCGTCCTGTTGCCAGCGCTGCAGATCATTGAGGGTTGCACGTTTTACCGAGGCTTTGTCGGCAACACCACGGGCCTCTTGGGCGGCCAACTGGCGATGGTTTTCCGAGGTCGGTGCAAAGCGGCGCGTCTGCCCATGGGCGAGGGTCTGCCCGGCCAAGGTCCAACCGATGGTGCCGTTGCGTAGGGCCGCCACCGGGTTGGGGAGGCCGGCATTGATCAACGACTGGGTGCCGATAATGCTGCGAGTGCGCCCGGCGCAATTGACGATGATGCGCGTGGCCGGATCGGGCGCCAGCTCACGGGCGCGCAACACCAACTCGGCCCCCGGCACGCTGATGCCCGTGGGGATGCTCATGGTCTGGTATTCGTCGAAACGCCGTGCATCGAGCACCACCACATCGGCCTGGCTGTCGAGCAAGGCCTGGACCTCTTCGGCGGCCAGGGACGGTGTGTGGCGCTGGCTCTCCACCAGTTCGCCAAACGCCTTGCTCGGTACATTGACGTCGATAAACAGCTCGCCACCGGCCCGGCGCCAACCGTCCAGCCCACCCTCCAGCAGGCTGACCTGGGTGTAGCCCAGTGCAAC
Organism: Pseudomonas sp. FDAARGOS_380; assembly: GCF_002591235.1. Classification (NCBI taxonomy): domain Bacteria; kingdom Pseudomonadati; phylum Pseudomonadota; class Gammaproteobacteria; order Pseudomonadales; family Pseudomonadaceae; genus Pseudomonas; species Pseudomonas sp. FDAARGOS_380. The sequence continues at coordinate 4,695,772 of NZ_CP023969.1, forward strand.
CAGGCGTTCGGCGGCGCGCTGGGCCAGCCCTTCGCCGTTGTCGTACAGGGTGACTTGGGTATCGCGGCGTGGAATGCGCGCGTACACCTCCAGCTCCAGCTTGGACAAGGGGATATTCGCGGCGAACAGCGGATGGGCCTCGGCAAAGGGCGCTTCTTCGCGTACGTCGATCAGGGCGACTTCTTCGCGTGCCAACAGGGCTTGGCGAATCTGCGCAAAGCTGCGGGTCGATAGGGTGGTCATAGGGCAGGGCTCTTTTCTTTGGACAGGTCCCAGATGTTCGGGAGATAGGCGTTGGAATAACCGGAGATAAACAGTTTTTCGCTGCCGTCGGGTTGATACACCGCCCGGCGCACCGCGCCGATATTGGCGCCGTATACGTGGATGCTGATGGACACCTGGTCGTCGTGGGCATTGCTGACCTGATGAATATCGCCGACCTTGGGCGACACCGCCTCGACCTGGCCCGGCAGCAATTGCACGGGTTCGCCTTGCGCTACCAGGCTGCCGCTCGGCGCCCGGGCAAACCCCTGGGAAAACTCCGCCCCGCGCAACATGCCGATCAGCCCCCACACCCTGTGGTCATGAATCGGCGTGCGTTGCCCTGGCCCCCACACAAAGCTGACCACGCTGAAGCGCTGGCGCGAATCGGCATGCAGCAAGAATTGCTGGTAGCGCTCCGGGTCGGGCTGGGCGAACTCGTCGGGCAGCCAATCATCGTGGCTGACCAGTTGCGCCAGCAGCTTGCCGCCACGGTGCAGCAGGTCGCCTTCACGCGGGTTGCCGTCGATCAATTCCGCCAGGGCGCCTATGAAGGCTCTGAGTCTCTCGGGGTGTCGGGCCTGGGTCATGACCATTCCATCGGGCTGTTGGTGTGCTTTTATATAAGCATAATGTTTATTTTTAATATGCTATTTTTTAATGATTAGCTTATAGCCGAAGGTAATTTAGAACCGGTTTGAATAGTGTTAGACGTTATTGATCGCAGGGTGGGCTATCCAGACCTGTGTGCGGCCACTATGCTTCACGCACATCTTAATGACTGATCTGTATGTGCGGCCCAAATGAAAATTGACGATATCGATGCCTTTGTCGAAGTGATTCGTTGCCAGTCCATCAGCCATGCCGCCGCGTCGTTGCAGCTGACCCAGCCAGCCATCACCCGCCGCGTGCAGAACTTCGAGCAGGCCCTGGGGGTGGAGCTGTTCGACCGCAACACCAAGCCGCTCAAGCCGACGCTGATCGGTACCCGCGTTTATGAACAATGCCGGTTGATCCTGCGCGAGATGGATGCCCTGCGCGAACTGGTGGCCACCGATGCTCCGCCCACCGGCGTGCTGCGCTTGGGTGTACCGCAGACCATCGGCGATGTGGTGCTGCTGGACGCGCTCAAGCACCTGCGCAGCGAATACGCCGACTTGCGCGCCCAGGTTGCCACCGGCTGGGGCAGCCAATTAGTCGGCAAGATCGAGCGCGGTGAACTGGATGCGGCGGTGGCGTTGTTCCCTGCGGGCAAGATCTTCCCGGACAACCTGGTGGGTGAGTCCATCGGCAAGATGGAGTTGGTGGTGGTCTGTGCCAAGGCGCAGTTGCCGAAGAAACCTTGCAAGCTGGCGGACGTGTACCAGAGCGGTTGGATTCTCAACCCGGACGGCTGCGGGTTCCGTGCGGGGTTGCAGCGCACCTTGTCTGACCAGGGCCTGGCGCTGCGGGTGAACCTGGAAACCTTTGGCACTGAACTGCAACTGGGGCTGGTGGCTGATGGCCTGGGCCTTGGCCTGGTGCCACGTCCGTTGCTGGAACGTAGTGCTCATCGCGAGCACTTGGCGGCGATGCCTCTCAAGGATTTCAAGCCGGTGATGGATTTGTGGCTGATCTATCCGCATTTTCTCGGCAACTTGCAAGGGCCGGTGGATGCGTTTGGTCAATGGGTGGCGGATGCTTTGCACAAGATTCGCAGCGCTGCCTGACGTCCTGCCAGCCGACGCCTATCCACCTGACACCCCACGATCCAACTGTGGGAGCTGGCTTGCCTGCGATGACGGCCTCCCAGCCGACACCTATCTACCTGACGCCCCACAATCCAACTGTGTGGGCTTGCTCGCGAAGGCGGACTGACAGTCAACACAGTTGGATGGTGTACATATCCATTGCTGCGGTAACGGCCCCTTAGGGTTCCGCCCTGACGGCGGCTCACTTTTGAAAAGCGCAAAAGTAAGCAAAACGCTCTTGCCCCACCACTCGGCACCTCGCCTAGGCTCGGTGTGCCCGTAATCCGCCAGTGATTTGGGGGGCCGCCGCCACGCGCCATCCATGGCGCGGGGCGGCTAAACCCGCATCCCTGCCGGTTTACCCCCCAAATCCCCGTCGAATTCCGGCCAGCGTGGTTTGACGGGGCGCCTGAGATCAAGATCACAAGCGGCTCGCTTCGCATCGTGGTTACCGTTCCTAGATGGCTGGCTTGCCCTTTTTGTAGGAGCGAGCAAGGGTTGCATCACTGCACGTCCACTCGCTGCACCTGCAGCCCCAGCTGTTCATACGCCTGCACATCCGGCGCGTCCCGCTCGGTAATCAGCGTATGAATACGGCTGCACGGCGCAACCACAAAGGGTTCCACTGCGCCGAGCTTGTCTGAGGTGGTCACGGCGATGACGTGGGACGCGCTGTCGAGCAAGGCTTGCTTGACGGCCACTTCACCAAAGTGCAGCGAGGTGATGCCCACTTGCGGGTGCAGTGCGCAAACCCCGGTGAACAACAGGTCGGCCTTGACGCTCTGGATCAGGCGCACCGCTTCATGGCCGCCGGTGGAGAGGGTGGCTGGGTTGAGTGGGCCGCCGGCCAGGATGATCTTCACGTGCGGATGGTCGGCCAGGGCGATGGCGATCATCGGTGAGGGGGTGACCACGGTCAGGTGCAGTGCATGGGGCAAGCACTGCGCGATCTGCAAGGTGGTGGAGCCGGAATCGAACAGCACAATCTGGCCGTCTTTAACCCGGTCCGCCGCTACGCGTGCGAGGTGGCGCTTGACCTCGTCGGTCTCGCCGACACGGGTAAAGAAATCCTTGCCGGTATCCTTGGGCCGGGGCAGGGCGCCGCCGTGTACGCGTTGCAACAGGCCGGCGGCGGCGAGTTCGCCGAGGTCGCGGCGGATGGTGTCCTGGGACACGGCAAAATGCTCGACCAACTCGGAGGCGGTGACCTTGCCGTCGCGTTCCAGCAACAACAGAATCTTCTGCTTGCGCAGGGAAGGCAGGTCGATGGCTTGATGGGTGTTGTGCATGTTTGTGCGCTTTATTGCGGGTTTGTGCGAGATTAATCGCCAGACCCTCTAAACGCAACGGCTGGTTGCCTACGCTCCTGCCGGTTACTCTCTGTGTTCAGTTCAGGGAGAGGTGACCCGATGCCGTTGATCACAACCATCGAAGACTTACGCAAGCTGGCGCAAAAGCGTGTGCCCCGCATGTTCTACGACTACGCCGATTCCGGCTCCTGGACTGAGAGCACCTACCGCGCCAACGAAACGGATTTTGCACGTATCAAGTTCCGCCAACGGGTGGCGCGCAATATCGACGAGCGTTCGATCCGCGCCAGTATGATCGGCCAGGACATGGCCATGCCCGTGGCGCTGGCACCGACCGGCCTGGCGGGCATGCAGCATGCCGATGGTGAAATCCTCACTGCCCGTGCCGCTGTCGCATTCGGGCTGCGCTACACCTTGTCGACCATGAGTATCTGTTCGCTGGAAGACATCGCCGAGCATGTCGGCCAGCCGTTCTGGTTCCAGCTGTATGTGATGCGCGACCGCAGTTTTATCGAGCAGTTGATCGAGCGCGCCAAGGCTGCCGGGGTGGATGCATTGGTGCTGACCCTGGATTTGCAGATTCTGGGGCAGCGCCACAAAGACTTGATCAACGGCCTGTCCGCGCCACCCAAGCTGACCCTGCCGAATATCCTCAACATGATGACCAAGCCGCGCTGGGTGATGGGCATGCTGGGTACTCAGCGGCGCGGCTTTGGCAATATTGTCGGGCATGTGAAGGGCGTGGCCGACATGAGTTCGCTGTCGTCGTGGACCGCCCAGCAGTTTGACCCGCGCCTGAGTTGGGACGATGTGGCGTGGATCAAAAAGTGTTGGGGCGGCAAGCTGATCATCAAGGGCATTCTCGATGTGGAGGATGCACGCTTGGCGGCCGATTGCGGTGCCGATGCGTTGGTGGTGAGCAACCACGGTGGCCGCCAGCTTGATGGCGCGCCGTCGAGCATCAGCCAATTGCCGGCGATTGTCGAAGCCGTGGGCAACCGCATTGAAGTGTGGCTCGATGGGGGGATCCGTTCCGGCCAGGACGTGCTCAAGGCCATGGCACTGGGCGCCAAGGGCACCATGATCGGCCGCCCGCATTTGTATGGGTTGGGGGCGATGGGCGAGGCGGGCGTGACCAAGGCGCTTGATATCATCGCCCGCGAACTGGACGTGTCCATGGCGCTCTGTGGCTATAAGGATATACGCGAGGTGAATCGCGAAATCCTGTTGCCCGGTACCTTTCCTGGAAGCACGGCTTGAGCAAAAAAAACGCAAAAATATAAAAAGAGTTGTCCACGAAAACCGTGGGTATCTCTGTGGATAACTTTGCGAAGGCCCGGCAGCGTTGGCGATTTCCGCGAAGATCATTATTTGATCAACTTGCATTTCGGGCCAACATGGCCAGGGTTTGCGCTTGACAGCCAAGCGCGAACCCAGTGTCGAAAAGCGTATTTACGAGGCGTTATCGCGGCCTGTGGAGTGTGTCACCACCTGGGCGGGCATCTTGGTGCGCATCAGGTTTTCCAGCGCCTGGCCATAACTGCGCCCAGCCAGGTTCATGCTGTTGTTGTGGCTGGCGCCTGGCACCAGCAACAGGTGCTTGGGCTGCTGGGCGGCTTCGAACAACTGCTGGCTGAAACGCGGCGGTACGTAGCGGTCGTCGAGGCCGTGGACCACCAGCAGCGGCATGTGGATGTCGGCAATCTTGTCGATGGAATCGAACTTCTGCGACAGCAACCAGCGCACCGGCAATGAGGTGTTGGCAACGGCCGTGGCGACATCCGCCAGGGAGGTGAAGGTGGACTCGATCACCAGCCCACGCACCGGCAGCGGCACCTGCTTGCCCAGCTCGGCGGCGAGGTCGATGGCGACCGCGCCACCCAGGGAGTGCCCGTAGATCAGGCGCTTGCTGGGGTCTGGTTGCAGGGTCTGGAAACGCTCCCAGGCAATGCGCGCGTCCTCGTACACCGTGGCTTCCGAGGGCAGGTCGCCCTGGCTTTGGCCAAAGCCGCGATAGTCGATGGCCAGGACCGAAAAGCCCAGGGCATGCAATTGCTCGATGCGAAACAATTGGCCCGTGAGGTTCCAGCGTACCCCGTGCAAGTAGAGGATGGCGGGCGCGTCTTTGTTGGTTGCCGGGTACCACCAGCCATGAATGTTTTGCCCTGCTTTGAAACTGGCGGGCTTGAGTTCAAATTCCTGCACCGCCTTGGGCAAGCCGGTGTACCAGCCGGCGGTTCCCGGCTCGATGCGAAACACAAGTTCGCGCTCTTTGTGTTGCAGCACAGCGCAGCCGACTGGCAGGCCGACGATCAACACCGCCATGCACAGCCAGACAAACCAGCGCAGGCCCCGGCGAGGGATAGAAGCAGAAGACATGAAGGTTCCAGAACAAAGGTGAAGCACGGGTTTTACCAGATGGCCTGGGTGGGCAGGCATTAATGCGACGATCGTGGCCGATGAAAGTGTTACAGCATTGAACAATCCTCGTGCGGATTGATAGGGTGGACGGCTTGAACCTGCCCCACCTGTAAAGGCCCACACATGAATAACAGCCCCGTGCGCATCACCGCCGAAGAAACCCTCTCGGACAACTGGTACCTGCTGAAGAAATACAGCTTCGACCTGCGCCGTCGCGACGGTAGTTGGCAAGCCCAGACCCGCGAGGTGTATGACCGGGGCAACGGGGCGACCATCCTGTTGTACAACCGCGCACAACGCACGGTGTTGCTGATTCGCCAGTTCCGTATGCCTACGTTCGTCAACGATTACCCCGGCTACCTGATTGAAGCGGCAGCCGGTTTGCTCGACAACGCCAGCGCCGAAGAGCGCATCCGCCTGGAGGCCGAGGAAGAGACCGGCTATCGCGTGGGGCATGTGGAAAAAATCTACGCGGCGTTCATGAGCCCGGGATCGGTAACCGAGCGGATTCACTTTTTTATCGGCGAATATCAGCCAGGTGACCGAGTGGGGGCGGGTGGTGGCCTGGAAGAAGAGGGCGAGGATATCGAGGTGCTGGAGCTGGGCTTCGAGCAGGCACTGGCGATGGTGCAGAGTGGGGAGATTGTGGATGGCAAGACGATTATGTTGTTGCAGCATCTGGAGTTGCGGATGTTGAAAGAGGGGTGGTGAGGTATGCCTTCATGTGCATAGGTATCTACACAACTTCGGTACGACGCTAAATCTGTGGCGAGGGAGCTTGCTCCCGTGACGGCCTGGCAGCCGACCCAGATCTACCTGACACCCCGCAATCAAACTGTGGGAGCTGGCTTGCCTGCGATGGCGGCCTGGCAGTCAACACAGTTGGACCGGGTACATATCCGTTATTTAGGTAACGGCCGCTTAGGGTTCCGCCCTGACGGCGGCTCACTTTTGAAAAGCGCAAAAGTAAGCAAAACGCTCTTGCCCCACCACTCGGCACCTCGCTTAGGCTCGGTGTGCCCGTAATCCGCCAGTGATTTGGGGGGCCGCCGCCACGCGCCATCCATGGCGCGGGGCGGCTAAACCGGCATCCCTGCCGGTTTACCCCCCAAATCCCTGTCGAATTCCGGCCAGCGTGGTTTGACGGGGCGCCTAAGATCAAAAGCGATCAAGAGCAAGATCAAGAGCGGCTCGCTTCGCATCGTGGTTACCGTCGTCGGCTACAACCTACAGAGTTATGTAGATACCTATGCCTTCATGTGGGAGCGGGCTTGCTCGCGAAGGCGGTGTATCCGCTAGCACATGTGACAACTGACCCACCGCTTTCGCGAGCAAGCCCGCAGGTATGTGGCAACGAGCAGACTGACGGTTATTGTCAGAAATTTCCCACAGGAGTACAAATGTACTCCATGACTAACCTGACTCCCCGCCGCACTGCCATCCTGACCTTCATCCGCGAGCGCATCGCGCAACAAGGCCAGCCTCCCAGCCTCGCCGAGATCGCCGAGGCGTTCGGCTTCGCCTCGCGCAGCGTCGCCCGCAAGCATGTGGTGGCGCTGACTGAAGCCGGCTTTATCGAGGTCAACCCCAACCAGGCCCGTGGCATTCGCTTGCTCAACCAACCGGCGCGCCCCGAGTGGCTGGATGTGCCGGTGCTTGGCCGTGTGGCGGCCGGTCGGCCGATTGGCGCCGATGCCGAGGTGCACAGCCGCTTGCAACTGGACCCCGCCACCTTCGCCAAAACCCCCGACTACTTGCTGCGAGTGCAGGGCGATTCGATGATTGAAGATGGCATTCTCGATGGCGACCTGGTGGGCGTGCGTCGCACTGCCGAAGCCTTGAACGGACAGATTGTGGTGGCGCGCCTGGACGGCGACGTCACCATCAAGCGTTTCGAGCGCCACGGCGACAGGGTTCGCCTGTTGCCGCGCAACCCGGCGTATCAACCCATCGTGGTCGGGCCCGAGCAGGACCTGGCCATCGAAGGCGTGTTCTGCGGCCTGGTGAGGCAAGGCTGATGGGCGCCGTGGTTGCCCTGGACTCGCTGTTCAATGGCGGGCGAGTCTGGAAGGGCCGGCCCGCCGCGCCACCGGCCAGCGTACATCCCACGGGGCTGGCGGCGCTGGATGCGGTGCTGCCCAGTGGCGGCTGGCCGGAATCGGCCTTGAGTGAAATCCTGATGGCCCAGGACGGGGTGGGCGAGTTGCAACTGGTGCTGCCCACACTGGCGCGCTTGTCGGCCCTAGGCGAGCGCATTGTGCTGGTGGCGCCGCCCTATACCCCCTATCCCCATGCGTGGCAGAACGCCGGGGTGGATGTGCGTCAGTTGTCCATTATCCGGGCCGAGGAGCGCGACGCGCTGTGGGCGGTGGAGCAATGCCTGCGTTCGGGCAGTTGCGGTGCGGTGTTGTGCTGGCCGCGCAAGGCCGATGATCGTGCCTTGCGGCGTTTGCAGGTAGCGGCCGAAACCGGGCAGACCCTGGCGTTTGCCTGGCGCTCCCTGAGCGAGGCGATCAATGCCTCGCCCGCCGCCCTGCGCCTGGCGGTCGAGGCCAGGCCCGCGCAAGTGCGGGTGCTCAAGTGCCGTGGCGGGCTGGCCCATCCGGCGCCGATTGCCCTGGCGGGGCATTGAGGTTGCCATGCGTTGGGTGTGTATTGTCTTCCCGCAATTGGCGCTGGACGGGGCACAGCGTGTGCACCCCGAACCCGAGCAGCCGCTGGCGCTGCTGGCCGGCACGCCGCAGCGGCGCGTGTTGCAAACCGTCAACGCCGCCGCCCGCGCCTTGGGCCTGCGCCCCGGGCAATCGTTGACGGCAGCCCATGCCCTGGCCAAGCAGTTTGCCTGTGTCGAATACGACCCGTTGGAGATCGAGCGCCTGCAGCAGTTTCTGGCCGCCTGGGCCTATCGTTTCAGTTCCCAGGTCAGCCTGTATTACCCACGGGCCTTGTTGTTCGAGATCGAATCGAGCCTGGGCCTGTTCGGGCCCTGGCCGCAACTCGAAGCGCGTTTGCGCAAAGAGCTGACCGAGCTTGGCTTTCGTCATCGCATCGTCGCTGCGCCCAACCCGGCGGCGGCGCGGGTATTGGCAAACGGCTACGACGGCCTGGCCGTGGCCGATGACAGCGCTTTGATGCAGGCCCTGGCGTCGTTGCCTATCGACCGCGCGGGCCTTGAACCCCAGGCCGCCACCGCCTTGTCGCGCATGGGCCTGCGCGCCCTGGCCCAGGTGCAGGCCTTGCCCCGGCATACCCTGGCGCGACGCTTTGACGCCAGCCTGCTCAAGCACCTCGACGCCCTGAGCGGGCAGCGGCCATTGGCCCTGGATTTTTATCAACCGCCCGACCAGTTCGATGCACGCATCGAGTTGAATTTCGACGTGCAATCCCACCAGGCGCTGTTGTTCCCCTTGCGGCGCTTGACCGGCGACCTGTCGGCGTTCCTGTGCGGCCGCGACAGTGGCGTGCAGCGCTTTGACCTGCACCTGGAACATGCCCAGGCACACGACAGTGTGATCAAGGTGGGCCTGCTCAGCGCCGAGCGCGAACCTTCGATGCTGTTCGAACTGGCCCGTGGGCGCCTGGAACAGGTACAGGTCACCGCGCCGGTGCGGGGTGTGCGCCTGGTGGCCGAGGACTTGCCGGTGTTCGTGCCGCAACGCCAGGACCTGTTCGACGACCGCCCGCAACAAACCCTGCCGTGGGAGCAATTGCGCGAACGCCTGCGTGCGCGCCTGGGGGATGAGGCGGTGCAGGGCCTGCGTTTTCAGGCCGACCACCGCCCCGAATGTGCCTGGCAGGCCGCGACTGACAGCCAGCCGTGCCCGAGCTTGAACAAGGTCCGGCGCCCAGGCTGGTTATTGCCACAACCGACCTTGCTGGCCGAACACGGTGTACAGATCCTGATGGGGCCGGAGCGCATCGAGTCCGGCTGGTGGGATGGCGCCGATGTGCGCCGCGACTATTACCTGGTCCAGACCCGCGCCGGCCAGCAGGGTTGGGCCTATCGCGCGGTGGGGCAAGGCGATGGGCTGTGGTTGCAAGGGTGGTTTGCATGAGCCCCCTTGAGCCGCCACCTTCTGTAGGAGCGAGCTTGCTCGCGAAGGCCGTCAACGATAACGCGGGAAACCTGGATGAACGCGGTGCCCTCGGGTTTTTCGCGAGCAAGCTCGCTCCTACAGGGGAGGGGTGACGCATGAGTTATGCCGAGCTGCACTGCCTGTCCAATTTCAGCTTCCAGCGCGGCGCCTCCAGTGCGCTGGAGCTCTTCGAGCGCGCCAAGGGCCAAGGCTACAGCGCCCTGGCGATCACCGATGAATGCACGCTGTCGGGCATCGTGCGCGCCTGGCAAGCCGCCAAGGCCGTGGACTTGCCGCTGATTATCGGCAGTGAAATGCACATCGAAAACGGCCCGAAACTGGTGCTGCTGGTGGAGAACCTGAGCGGTTACCAGCACCTGTGCCGACTGATCACCCTGGCGCGGCGGCGGGCTGAAAAGGGCAGCTATCGCCTGCTACAGGAAGATTTCGAGCAACCGCTGCCCGGCCTGTTGGCGTTGTGGGTGGCGCAAGACAGCGACACCCAGGCCAGCCTCGACTGGCTGCGCCGTACCTTCGACCAGCGCCTGTGGCTGGCGGTGCACCTGCACTGTGGCCAGGACGATGCGCGCCATCTGCAACAGCGCTTGCAACTGGCCCACAGCCTGCAAATCCCTGCCGTGGCCTGTGGCGATGTGCATATGCATGCGCGGGGCCGTCGGGCCCTGCAAGACACCATGACCGCCATCCGCCACCATGTGCCGGTGGCCGAAGCCGGCACGCGCCTGCACCCCAATGGCGAACGCCACCTGCGCAGCCTCGACGCGTTGGCGGCGCTGTACCCCCAGGCCTTGCTGGACGAAACCCTCGTCATCGCGCGGCGTTGCACTTTCGACCTCGGCCAGTTGCGCTATCACTATCCACGCGAGCTGGTGCCCGCGGGCCATGATGCCCAATCCTGGCTGCGCACCCTCACCGAAGAAGGCATCGCCCAGCGCTGGCCCGAAGGCATCGACGACAAGACCTTGCAGCAAATCCGGCGTGAGCTGCAGCTGATCAGCGAGCTGGGTTACGAAAGCTATTTCCTCACCGTGCATGACATTGTGCGCTTCGCCCGCAGCCGTTCGATCCTGTGCCAGGGCCGTGGTTCGGCGGCGAACTCGGCGGTGTGTTTTGCCCTGGGCATCACCGAAATCAACCCGAGCCTGACCAACCTGCTATTCGAGCGTTTCCTGTCCAAAGAGCGCAACGAGCCGCCGGATATCGACGTGGATTTTGAGCACGAACGCCGCGAAGAGGTGCTGCAATACGTGTTCCAGCGCTATGGCCGCACCCGTGCAGCCTTGACGGCGGTGGTCAGCAGTTACCACGCCACAGGCGCAGTACGTGATGTGGCCAAGGCCCTCGGGCTGCCGGCAGACCAGATCAACGCCTTGGCCGATTGCTGCGGGCGCTGGAGCGATGAAGCGCCACCGTTGGAGCGCCTGCGTGAAAGCGGCTTCGACCCGGACAGCCCACTGCTGCGCCGGGTCTTGACGCTCACCCAGCAACTGATCGGTTTTCCCCGGCACCTGTCCCAGCACCCTGGCGGCTTTGTGATCAGCGAATACCCGCTGGACACCCTGGTGCCGGTGGAAAATGCGGCCATGGCCGAGCGCACCATTATCCAGTGGGACAAGGACGACCTCGACGCCGTCGGTTTGCTCAAGGTGGACATCCTCGCCCTGGGCATGCTCAGCGCGATCCGCCGCTGATTCGATTTGCTGCGCCGGCATCGTCACCGGGACTTGAGCCTGGCCACGATTCCCAAGGAAGACCCGGCCACCTACGCCATGATCAGCAAGGCCGACACCATCGGTGTGTTCCAGATCGAGTCGCGGGCGCAGATGTCGATGTTGCCCAGGCTCAAGCCGCAGACGTTTTATGACCTGGTGATCGAGGTTGCCATTGTGCGCCCCGGGCCGATCCAGGGCGGCATGGTGCATCCGTACTTGCGGCGGCGGAACAATGAAGAACCCACGATCTATCCGTCGCCGCAATTGAAAGCCGTGCTGGAGCGCACTCTGGGCATCCCGCTGTTCCAGGAACAGGTGATGCAAATCGCCATGGTCGCCGCCGACTACAGCCCCGGCGAGGCCGACCAGTTGCGCCGCTCCATGGCCGCCTGGAAACGCCATGGCGGCCTGGAACCCCATCAGCAGCGCCTGCGCACCGGCATGCTCAAAAACGGCTATACCGAGGCCTTTGCCGCGCAGATTTTCGAGCAGATCAAGGGCTTTGGCAGCTATGGCTTCCCTGAGTCCCACGCCGCCAGTTTCGCCTTGCTGACCTATGCCAGTTGCTGGCTCAAATGCCATGAGCCGGCGGCCTTCGCCTGCGCCTTGATCAACAGCTGGCCCATGGGCTTCTACAGCCCGGACCAGATCCTGCAGGACGCGCGGCGCCATCGCTTGCAGATCCGCCCCGTGGATGTGCAGGCCAGTGACTGGGACTGCAGCCTGGAGCCCATTGACGGCCAGCAACCGGCGATTCGCCTGGGCCTGCGCATGATCTCGGGGTTTCGCGAGGAGGATGGGCGGCGTATCGAAGCGGTGCGTCAGCGTCGACAGTTCAGCGACATCGCTGATCTGGACGCCCGCGCCGGCCTGGATGCACGTGCCCAGGCGCTGCTCGCGGACGCCGGGGCCTTGCGCGCCCTGGCCGGCAACCGCCATCAGGCGCGCTGGGACGTGGCCGGTGTGCATCAGCAACTGGGCTTGTTTGCCGGCCTGCCGAGCCCCGATGAAACGCGGGTGGCATTACCCGAGCCCACGGTAGGCGAGGACTTGCACGCCGATTACGCTAGCCTCGGTACCACCCTGGGGCCCCATCCCCTGGCGTTGTTGCGCGCCGAGTTACGCCGGCGCCGCTGCCGCAGTTCCCAGGAGTTGCTGATGGTGGAACATGGGCGCAACGTGAGCGTCGCCGGGCTGGTCACCGGCCGCCAGCGCCCAGGCACCGCGAGCGGCGTGACCTTTGTCACTCTGGAAGATGAGTTCGGTAACCTCAATGTGGTGGTCTGGCGCGACCTGGCCGAGCGTCAGCGCCAGGCGCTGGTGGGCTCGCGTTTGCTCAAGGTGGACGGCCGTTGGGAGGCGGTGGGCGAGGTGCGGCATTTGATCGCGGGGCGCCTCACCGATTTGACGCCGCTGCTGGAGGGGATTGTGGTGCGCAGCCGGGATTTTCATTGAGTTCAGTAGTTTCTGTATTCCTGTGTATTCAAGATGAAACCATCCACCGCTGGCGCGCTCCAAAACTTGCGACTGTCTTGTCCCCGCACAGAGCCCAATCATGCAATTTTTATCCAACCCCCACGGCTGTGAAGGCTGGGCCGGCGAAATGGCCCAGCGGATTCGCACGTTTGACTGGTCCAGTACCGACCTTGGCCCCTTGGATCAGTGGTCCACGAGCCTGGCGTGCACCGTGCAAATGATGCTGGCCTCACCCGTGCCGATGGTGATGCTGTGGGGGCGGGCGGGGTACATGATCTACAACGACAGCTATTCGGTATTTGCCGGCGGGCGCCATCCCTACCTGTTGGGCACACCGGTAGAACTGGGCTGGCCGGAAGTGGCCGAGTTCAATCGACATGTGGTGGATACGTGCCTGGCGGGCGGCACCTTGTCGTTCAATAACAAGGAGCTGGTGTTATCGCGTCACGGCCAACCGGAAAGCGCGTGGCTGGACCTCTACTACAGCCCCGTGGCCGGGGACAACCAGCAGCCGGCCGGGGTGCTGGCGATTGTGGTGGAAACCACCGAGCTGGTGAAGTCCGAGCGGGTGCGCCAGGAGCTCACCCATAATCTGGAGCAACGCGTGGCCGCTGAAGTGCAGGCGCGGTCGGCCGCCGAAGACCAGTTGCGCCAGTCACAGAAGCTGGAAGCGATTGGCGGCCTGACCGGTGGCGTGGCCCATGACTTCAATAACTTGCTGCAAGTGATCGCCGGCAACCTGCATTTGCTCGCCCGGCATGAACCGGACAACCCCCAGGTGCAACGTCGCGTCACCGCGGCCATCGCCGCCGTGGAACGTGGGGCCAAGCTGTCCTCGCAATTGTTGGCCTTTGCCCGTCGCCAGCCCTTGTCGCCGGCGGTGTACAACCCGCAGCGCATCTACGCCGGCCTGGGCGAGCTGTTGCAACGGGCGCTGGGGGAAACCATTCATATCGACGTGCAACTGCCCCAGGATTCCTGGTGCATCAATGTCGACCGCAACCAGCTGGAAAATGCGCTGCTCAACCTGGCGATCAATGCCCGGGATGCCATGCAGGGCGAGGGCGTGATTCGCATCACCGGGGAAAACGTCATCCTCAACCCGGACGATTGCGTGGGTAAAAGCATCAAGCCCGGCGAGTACGTGCGCCTGGCAGTGGCCGACACCGGCGTGGGCATGTCCGAGGCAACCCTCAAGCGTGCATTCGAACCCTTCTTCACCACCAAGCGCGAAGGCCACGGCACCGGCCTGGGCCTGAGCATGGTGTTCGGTTTTGTGCGCCAAAGCGGCGGGCATGTGGACATGTGGAGCGAGGAGGGCAAGGGCTCGGTGGTGCAGATGTATTTTCCCCACTGCCTGGAGCCTGAATGCTTCGACGACGACAGTGATGCGGATCCGCAAGGCAGCGGCCAGGAAACCATCCTGGTGGTCGAGGACAATGAAGGCGTACGCCTGACGGTGGTCGAGTTGCTGCAGCAGTCGGGCTATACCGTACTGACCGCCGAGGATGGCGACCGCGCGATGCAAGTGTTGCAGCGCGGCGTGTCGCCGGACCTGATCTTTACCGACGTGGTGATGCCCGGCCGGGTCAAGAGCACCGACCTGGCCACTTGGGCCCGCGCGCAGAACCCGCCGGTGCCGGTGCTGTTTACCTCCGGCCACACCCGCGACATTCTGTCTTCCAATCATCTGCTCAGCGCCGATATCCACCTGCTGAGCAAACCCTACAGCCCCGATGCCCTGACCCAACGCGTGCGCAGGGTGCTAAGCGCAAGACAAGGTTGCCCATGACATCACCGCGCAACATCCCGCCGCTCACCGCCCAGCAAACGGGCTTCGTCAGGGTGCGTGGCGCCCGTGAACATAACTTGCGTAATGTCGATGTGGATATTCCCCGGGACGCCCTGGTGGTGTTTACCGGCGTGTCTGGCTCCGGCAAGTCGTCCCTGGCGTTTTCTACCGTGTATGCCGAGGCCCAGCGCCGCTATTTCGAATCGGTGGCGCCCTATGCGCGGCGCCTGATCGACCAGGTCGGCGTGCCGGATGTAGACAGCATCGAAGGCTTGCCGCCTGCTGTGGCCCTGCAACAGCAACGCGGTACACCCAGTGCGCGCTCGTCGGTGGGCAGTGTCACCACCTTGTCGAGCTTGATCCGCATGCTCTACTCCCGCGCCGGCCGTTATCCGAAAGGGCAGGCCATGTTGTACGCCGAGGACTTCTCGCCGAACCTGCCTCAAGGCGCGTGCCCGCAATGCCATGGCCTGGGCCGTGTGTACGAAGTGACCGAGGCGCTGATGGTGCCCGATCCGTCGTTGACCATCCGCCAGCGTGCAGTGGCGTCCTGGCCGTTGGCGTGGCAGGGCCAGAACCTGCGCGACATCCTTGTGACCCTGGGCTATGACGTGGACATCCCATGGCGCGACTTGCCGAAAAAGCAGCGCGACTGGATCCTGTTCACCGAAGAAACCCCCACCGTACCGGTGTACGCCGGCTTCACCCCGCAACAGACCCGCGAGGCGTTGAAACGCAAGTTGGAGCCCAGTTACCAAGGCACCTTCAGCGGCGCCCGGCGCTATATCCTGCACACCTTCGCCCACACCCAAAGCGCGCTGATGAAAAAGCGTGTATCGCAGTTCATGCAAGGCAGTGCTTGCCCATTGTGCGAGGGCAAACGCCTGACCCAGGCGGCGCTGTCGGTGAAGTTTGCCGGGGTGGATATCGGCGAGTTGTCGCAACTGTCCCTGGCCCAATTGGCTGACTTGCTGCGGCCGGTGGCAGCGGGGCAAGACACCATGAAGCTGTCGGTGGAAAAACGCCTGGCGGCCCAACGCATTGCCCAGGACTTGCTCGAGCGGGTCAATACGTTGATCGAGCTGGGCCTGGGTTATCTGTCCTTGGAGCGCAGCACGCCGACCTTGTCGTCCGGCGAGCTGCAGCGTCTGCGCCTGGCCACCCAATTGGGTTCGCAGTTGTTCGGCGTTATTTATGTGCTCGATGAGCCTTCGGCGGGTCTGCACCCGGCCGATGGCGAGGCATTGTTCACTGCGCTTGATCGCTTGAAAGCCGCAGGCAATTCGCTGTTTGTGGTGGAACATGACCTGGAAACCATGCGCCGCGCCGACTGGCTGATCGACGTGGGCCCGGCTGCCGGCGAGCATGGCGGGCAAGTGCTGTACAGCGGGCCGCCCGCAGGGTTGGCGGATGTCGAGGCCTCGCAGACCCGCGAATACCTGTTTGCTCAACCTGGCCCGACCAATGCGCCAAGCCGCGAGCCGGCCGGGTGGCTGAAGCTGGAGGGCGTGACGCGAAACAACCTGAACAATTTGAACGTGGATTTCCCGCTGGGCTGTTTCACCGCAGTGACGGGAGTTTCCGGCTCGGGCAAATCCAGCCTGGTCAGCCAGGCGCTGTTGGAGTTGGTGGGCACGGGCCTGGGGCGCGTGCTGGAAAGCGACGACGAACCGAGCCTGGAGGATGCCGCACCGCAAGCCAGTGGCGGGCGCATCAGCGCCGGGCTGGAACACATCCAGCGCCTGGTGCAGGTGGACCAGAAGCCCATCGGCCGCACGCCGCGCTCCAACCTGGCGACCTACACCGGGCTGTTCGACAACGTGCGCAAACTGTTCGCCGCCACGCCAGCGGCCAGGAAGCGCGACTACGATGCCGGGCAGTTCTCCTTCAACGTCGCCAAGGGCCGTTGCCCGAACTGTGAGGGTGAAGGTTTTGTCAGCGTTGAATTGCTGTTCATGCCCAGCGTGTACGCGCCATGCCCGACCTGCCACGGCGCGCGCTATAACCCCGATACCCTGGCGATCAAATGGCAGGGCTTGAACATCGCCCAGGTGCTGGGGCTGACGGTGGAGCAGGCGGTGCAGGTGTTCGCCGAGCAACCGGGCATTCTGCGTTCGTTAGTCGTGCTGCGCGATATCGGCCTGGGTTATCTGCGCCTGGGGCAGCCGGCTACCGAGCTGTCCGGCGGTGAAGCCCAACGCATCAAGCTTGCTACCGAGCTGCAACGTAACGCCCGGGGCGCCACCTTGTATGTCTTGGACGAACCGACCACCGGCTTGCACCCCAAGGACGTCGATCGTTTGCTCAGCCAGTTGAATCACTTGGTGGAGGCAGGGCATACGGTGGTTGTGGTGGAGCACGAAATGCGCGTGGTGGCCCAGAGTGACTGGGTGATTGATATCGGCCCGGGGGCCGGGGACCTGGGCGGGAAGGTGGTGGCGTGCGGTACGCCCCACCAGGTTGCCAAGAGCACACACAGCCGCACCGCGCCTTATCTAGCCTGTAGGAGCGAGCTTGCTCGCGAAAAACGTCAACGATAACGCGCGCTGCCTGAATGAACGCGGCGCCTTTGAGTTCTTCGCGAGCAAGCTCGCTCCTACAGGGGGATTGTGGTGTTCCCCTTACATACGTTTGTTGTGCTGGATCTGCTCCTTGGCCAGCTTCACCACATTCTCCACGGTAAACCCGAACTTCTCCTGCAACTTGGCCAACGGGGCCGAGGCGCCGAAGCTGTGCATCACCACTTTGGCGCCGGTCTGCCCGACGTAGCGGTCCCACCCCAAGGGCCCTGCCTGCTCCACCACTACGCGGGCTTTTACCGCCGGTGGCAGGACGCTGTCGCGGTAGGCTTGATCCTGGTCTTCAAACAGCTCCCAGCTGGGCATCGACACCAAGCGAGCGCCAATGTCTTGGTCTTTGAGCTGCTCATACGCGGCCACCGCCAGGCTGACTTCGCTGCCGGTGGCGATCAGGATGACTTGCGGTTGATCCGCGCCGGCCAACACATAGGCACCTTTGGCCGCACCGGAGGCAGGGGCATAGTGGTTGCGGTCGAGGGTCGGCAGTGCCTGGCGCGATAACACCATACAGCTGGGCCGATGGGTTTGTGCCAGTGCCACCTTCCACAGTTCCAGGGTTTCATTGGCATCGCCTGGGCGCAGGGTCAACAGCCCCGGGGTGGCGCGCAATTGGGTGAGGTGTTCGATAGGTTGGTGTGTCGGCCCATCTTCGCCGACGCCGATGGAGTCATGGGTAAACACGAAGATCACCGGCAACTCCATGATCGCCGCCAGGCGGATCGGCGGTTTCATGTAGTCGCTGAACACCAGGAAGGTCGAGGTGTACGGCCGCAGGTAGGACAGCGCCATGCCATTGGCAATCGCGCCCATGGCGTGTTCGCGGATACCGAAGTGCAGGTTGCGCCCGCTGTAGTCATCCGCGCTGAAACGCCCGGCACCGTCGAAGGTGAGGTTGGTCTTGGTCGAGGGCGACAGGTCTGCCGAACCGCCCAGCAGCCAGGGGATCTGTTGGGCGAAGGCATTCAACACCTCGCCGCCCGAAGCGCGGCTGGCGACGCCTTTGGCATCGGCGGCAAAGCTGGGCAGGTGTGCTTGCCATTGCTCGGGCATTTCCCCGGCGCGCATGCGTTGCAGTTCATCGGCCCGTTGCGGGTCGAGGGCCGCCAGGGTCTGGTTCCATTCGGCGTACAGCGGCTCGGCGCGTTCGTAAAGGGCGTCGCGCAACACTGTGCGAGCCTCTTCGGGCACCAGGAAACTTGAATCCTGCGGCCAGCCATAGGCGGCCTTGGTCAGGCGAATCTCGTCCTCGCCCAGTGGCTCGCCATGGGCCGCCGCGGTGTTGTGTTTGTGCGGTGAGCCGTAGCCGATCACGCTGTCCACCACGATCAGGGTGGGGGCGCCGGTATTGGCCTTGAACGTTTCCAGCGCCACGCTCAACGCCTGCAAGTCATTGGCATCGGTGACGTGCACGGTGTGCCAGCCATAGGCCTGGAAGCGTTGGATCACGTCTTCACTGAACGCCAGCTCAGTGTGGCCCTCGATGCTGATGGTGTTGTTGTCGTAGATCCAGCACAGGTTATCGAGCTTCAAGTGCCCGGCCAGGGACGCGGCTTCGCTGCTGATGCCTTCCATCATGTCGCCGTCACCGCACAGGGTGTAGACATCGTAGTCAAACAGCACCTGGCCGTCGCGATTGAAGCGCTCAGCCAGCCAGCGCTCGGCCATGGCCATGCCGACGCTGTTGGCGCAGCCCTGGCCCAACGGGCCGGTGGTGGTTTCCACGCCGGTGGTCATGCGGTATTCGGGATGGCCTGGGGTCTTGGAGCCGATCTGCCGGAACTGCTTGATATCGTCCAGGCTGACGGCCGGCTGGCCCGAGCGCTGGCCATGGGCATCGATCTCCACCACACCGGCCAGGTGCAACAGCGAATACAGCAGCATCGAGGCATGCCCCACCGACAGCACAAAACGGTCACGGTTGGGCCAGTCGGGATGCTCGGGGTGATAACGCAGGAAGCGACTCCACAACGTATAACCCACCGGCGCCAGGCCCATGGGCGTGCCCGGATGCCCCGAGTTGGCCTTCTGCACGGCATCCATGGCCAGGGTGCGCAGGGTATTGATGCATTGGGTGTCGGCAGCAGTGGCAACGTGATTCATAAAACCGTTCTCCCTGGGATGGCGATCTACAGTGGAGGGCAGGGTGGGGCAAAGGTTTGATCCTATCGTGTGCGCTGCGACGAACGGGAATGTATTGACCCCGAACATGACAAGACCGGTTGGAATGGGCTAGCTTCAAGGGCGTAGACCATCGATCAATCTGTGGAGGTACGCCATGCCAGTGAAACACGACCTGTATCAGGACTTGGGGTTGAGCAAGGAAGTTGTTCACGAACGCAGGGCGCAGGACAAACGGTTGGATGCGCTGCTCACTCAATACGACGACGCCGACGCTGAGGTGCTAAAAGCGGAAAAAGCCAGTGCCAGCGATGAGGATGTGGAAAAGCTGAAGAAGAAACGGCTATTGGTCAAAGACGAAATTGTGGGGCGGCTGGGTTGAGCAATCCCTCGTCACACATTTGGAATGTGCACATTTGTTCAGAATTGTCTGGAGGACAAGTGCCGTTTCACTCCTTATGATGCGCCCCGTCCACTCGGCTCTGGGGCTTGTTGCGGCGCAAGGATTGCGTTGTTGAGCCGGGTGGGCATCCTCAGAATTTTGCAATACAGGGCCGAATCGGTCGGCATGAAAATGCTGCCTGTGGGAGCTGGCTTGCCTGCGATGCCGGCCTCCCAGCCAACGCCTATCCACCTGGCACCCCACAATCCAAATGTGGGAGCGGGCTTGCTCGCGAAGGCGGCCTGACAGGCGACACAGTTGGATTGTGTACATATCCATTGCTGCGGTAACGGCCCCTTAGGGTTCCGCCTGACGGCGGCTCACTTTTAAAAAGCGCAAAAGTAAGCAAAACGCTCTTGCCCCACCACTCGGCACCTCGCTTAGGCTCGGTGTCCCCGTAATCCGCCAGTGATTTGGGGGGGCGCCTGAGATCAAGATCACGAGCAGATCAAGAGCCAGATCAAGAGCGACTCGCTTCGCATCGTGGTTACCATTAAGGCCGTGGCGCCTGGCGTTCAGTCATTTCAACAGCGTTTCAACGCATATATCCATAGAGCGCTGCTGCGTCTGCTGATACAACTGCAACTCATCAATCGTCCTGCGGCCCAGCGCCTGTTCGAAGGCCGCTCGGTTGGAGTTGCCCGCGTAGTGACTCTGCGCACCATCCCCCAGGTTTGACTGGAAAATCCCCGCCGCACTGACCGGCAGGAAATCCTCGTACACCAGCGGTTCCACCGCCACATGGCCGGCATTGACCATCGCCTCCAATGTGCGGGCCTGGCCGCGTGCTGCCAGGCCTTTGTCGGTGACGAAGTAGCGAAAATACGCCAAGCCCTGTTCGCGCATCTGCGGGTAGTTATCGGGGAAGGCCTGGAAGTGCTGTTCCATCAATTGCACATAGCGCTCAGCGTTGGCCTCAGTGGGAAACGCGCCGAGTTCATCGCGGGCGGCGTTCAGCAGTTGGTCGTACAGGGCGCGGCCTTTGGGCGTGAGCGCGACGCCGCGTTGTTCGATTTCGCCGAAACGCGCGCTGTGGCTGCCGTGGGCGTCGGTGAAGGCGATGGGTTCGTCCAGGGCCTTGAAGCTGGTCTGGCGCAGCAGGATCGGGCACTGGCGCCGGGGTGGGCCTTCGATCACGGCTTTGGGGGTGATGCCTTTGCCGGGCATGGCGGCCTGCACTTGGTCGATGTCCAGGGTGCGTGGGGTGAGGTGGTTGATGTGCGGGCCCTTGAACGCGACGACGTCGGCGATCAGGCGGTGCTGGTCGCTGAGTTGCTGGTACTGGGCGCCGGTGACCGTGGCAGTGTGGTGCCAGCGGAACGTCTCCAGGGCCTGGCGGATAAAGGCCTCGGCATCGCTGGCATTCAAGCCGCCTTGGGTTTCTGCTTGTTCGATCAAGGCCAAGGCTTCGGCGGTGAAGATCGAGCGCTTGGCCAGGGCGTTTTCGGCGAAGGCGCGCAGGTCGGGGTTTTCGATCAGTTCCAGGCGCAGTAATGAGGTGAACACGCGAAACGGGCTGGTTTGCAGCGCGTGTTCATGCACGGCGCGAAAGGCGGTGGAATGCACGGGCACGCCGGCGGGGGTGAGGTCGTAGTAGCCCACCGGTTGCATGCCCATCACCGCGAATAAACGGCTGATGGTTGCCAGTTCCGCAGCGGTGCCCAGGCGGATGGCGCCGTGGCGTTCCATGTCCAGGCGCTGGATTTCGCCGGTACGTTGCAGTTGGTGCGCCAGGGCCGGTTCGCTGTCGAGCACGCGGGCATTGGTCTCGGCCACCAATTCCAGCAGCGCGCCATACAAGGGCACTTCATCTCGATACATGTCGGACATGGCCTTGGAAAAACCCTTGCGGATCTCGTCGGGGCTGACATGGGCGGTGGCGTGCATAGAAAAATTCCTGATGACTGGAGCGATGAACGTGGCCTTTGCCTGATTTTGTTGAGCCGCCGGCTGGCTTGCAAACGAAGATTCCTCTGGACTTCATTCTGCAAATGAATGAGTTGACCCTGCGTCCAAGTCTTCATGTGCAAGCGGGCGTCATTGCGCTCTACACTGCGCCTCACTGTGTAGGTGAAGGAGGACCCGATGACGGCCAAACCCGCAACCAACCTGCTGGGCACCATTGAAGGCCAGCGCCTGGCAACGCAACACGCCGAGCGGTGGCGCGAGTGGGGCCCGTACTTGAGTGAACGCCAATGGGGCACGGTGCGCGAAGACTACAGCGCCGACGGCGATGCCTGGGCCTACTTCCCCCATGAGCACGCACGCAGCCGCGCCTATCGGTGGGGCGAGGACGGCTTGGCCGGTTTCAGTGACAAGGCCCAACGTTGGTGCCTGGGCCTTGCGCTGTGGAACGAGCGCGACGCAATCCTCAAGGAGCGCCTGTTCGGCCTCAACAACGCCGAAGGCAACCACGGTGAAGACGTCAAGGAACTGTACTTTTTCGTCGATGGCGTACCGAGCCATGCCTACATGCGCATGCTCTACAAATACCCCCATGCGGCCTTTCCGTACGCCGACCTGATCGCCGAAAACGCCCGTCGTGGGCTGACGGATACCGAGTATGAAATCCTCGATACCGGTGCGTTTGCAGACAACCACTACTGCGACATCTGCGTCGAATACGCCAAGCATCAGCCCGACGATATCTTCATGCGCGTCACCGTGCATAACCGTTCGGACCAACCCACACGCCTGCAGGTACTGCCTCAGCTCTGGGCGCGCAATGACTGGAGCTGGACCCTCGATGCACCCAAGCCCAGCTTGACGCTGGACGGCGAGCGAGTGCTGGCCCGCCACCATGAACTCGATGATCGCCACCTCAGCGCCTGGGGCCAGGATGAGGTGCAATGGCTGTTCTGTGAAAACCAGACCAACCGACCCAAACTGGAAGGGCAACCGGCGCCGGGACCGTTCAAGGATGGGATCAACGATTACGTGGTGGGCGGGCTTGAGTCGGCCATTCGCCGGGACGCGGGCACCAAAGTGGCCGCGCATTTCACCCTTGAACTGGCGGGCCAGGAAAGCAAAACCCTTTACCTGCGCTTTGCGCCTGTGGACGCGCCCGATGTCAATGCGCGCAAGCTGTTCGAACAGCGCCGCCAGGAGGCCGATGACTTCTACGCGGTCTTGCAACAGGACCTTGCCGATGACGATGCGCGCAATGTGCAACGCCAGGCCCTGGCCGGCCTGCTGTGGTCCAAGCAGTTGTACTATTTTGACGTGAACCAGTGGCTCGACGGTGACCCGGCCCAGCCGGCGCCACCGCCCGAGCGCTTGCACATCCGCAATACCCATTGGCGGCACCTGTCCAACTTCGACATCCTCTCCATGCCCGACACCTGGGAATACCCGTGGTACGCCTCCTGGGATCAAGGCTTCCAGGCGGTGGCCATCGCGCTGATCGACCCCGGTTACGCCAAGCAACAGCTGTTGTTGTTGATAAAGGACCGCTTCATGCACCCCAACGGCCAGTTGCCGGCCTACGAATGGCGCTTTGACGACGCCAACCCGCCCGTGCATGCCTGGGCCAGCTGGCGCGTGTATCAGCAGGACAAGGCGCTGACCGGCGTGGGTGACATGGATTTTCTGGAGCGGATCTTTCACAAACTGTTGTTGAATTTCTCCTGGTGGGTCAACCGCAAGGACGCCGAGGGCCGCAACCTGTTCCAGGGCGGTTTCCTGGGCCTGGACAATATTGCCTTGTTCGACCGTTCGGCCACGTTGCCGCCGGGCTACCAGTTGGACCAGGCCGACGGCACCGCCTGGGTGGCGGCCTATGCCCTGGACCTGATGCGCATCGGCCTGGAACTGGCCAAGCGCAATGCGGTGTATGTGGACATTGCTGTGAAGTTTTTCGAGCATTTCCTCTACATCGCCGGTGCCATCAACCGCGTCGATGACAGCGCCGAAGGCTTGTGGGATGAGCAGGACCAGTTTTTCTACGACGTGCTGCACCGCCCTGATGGCCAGAGCGAACCGGTGCGCCTGCGCTCCATCGTCGGGTTAATGCCGCTGTTCGCGGTGCTGGTGCTGGAACAGCGCGAGCATGAGGGCCTGGAAGGCTTGCGCGAGCGCCTGCTGGGTTTTATGCATCACCGGCCGGACCTGGCCAAGCTGGTTTCGCGCTGGACTGAACCTGGGCAGGGCAACCGCCTGTTGCTGGCGTTGCTGCGCGGTGAACGCACCAAGGATTTGCTGCGGCGCATGCTCGATGAACAGGAATTCTTGTCGGCCTTTGGCGTGCGCGCCCTGTCCAAGGCCTTTGCTGAGCAGCCCCTGGCGCTGAAGATGAATGGCGACACCCTGTGTGCCAGTTACCAACCCGGTGAATCCGACTCACGCTTGTACGGCGGCAACTCCAATTGGCGCGGGCCGCTGTGGATGCCGGTGAACTACATGCTGATTGAATCGTTGCGCGAGTTTCATCGCTATTACGCGGAGCATTTTTCCGTGGAGTACCCGACGGGCAGTGGGTATCTGGCGTCACTGGAGGAGGTGGCTGACAGCCTCAGCGAGCGGCTGACGCGGTTGTTTCTCAGGGATGAAAACGGGGTGCGGCCGTCGATGGCGGGGTATGCGCAATTGCAGGAGGACCCGGCCAGCCGTGACCTGGTGTTGTTCCATGAATATTTTCATGGGGAGACAGGGCGAGGGTTGGGGGCTTCACACCAGACCGGCTGGAGTGCGTTGGTGGCGTTACTGTTGCAACCAAAACCCTGAGCACCCCTGCGGATTTGCTTTTCTGTGGGAGCTGGCTTGCCTGCGATACAGGCGCCGCGGTGTGTCCGGAAAAGGGAGTGGATGCCATCGCAGGCAAGCCAGCTCCCACAGAGGGCTTTATTCACTGCGAGAATGCAGGCAAAAAAAATCCCGCCTGGTGAGGCGGGATCAGCATTCAAGGTTGCCCGTGAATCAGGAAGGGAACAGCTCGCTCAGCTTCATCGCCAGCATCATGTCGCCTTCGGTGCGCAGCTTGCCGCCCATGAAGGCCTGCATGCCGTCGGTGGAACCATCGACGATGCCTTCCAGGGTTTCGCTGTCCATCACCAGGGTGACCTGAGCGTCAGGGTTTTCGCCTTCTTTGAGTTCGCAGGTCTTGTCCTTGACTACCAGCGAGAAATTCTTGGTGTCGTCGATACGGAAACCGAATACCAGGTCCAAGCCTTCGGCAGCGCTTGGGTTGAATTTGGCTTTCATTGCTTCTACTGCTTTAGCTACGTCAGTCATGGTTTCGATCCTTAAGGGTAGAGTCCAGTGACCTTGGGGTCACGGTTGGCCGCAGTTCATCGGAAAGTGATGAGCTGCGGCGCCTTCAACAGTTGCAAGTGGGCATGACTGTTGAAGGAAGCCAGTGCCACCTCGCGACCACGGAACTTCAGGTGGTTGAGCGAGGTGTTAACAATTTGCCAGTTCATGTCGAAGGCCTGGGCGGCAGGCATTCGGGTAATCAGGTGGAGCAGGGCGGTGATGGTGCCGCCGGAGGTGAATACGGCGATTTTGTCGGTGTGGTTCGCGGCTTCAAGGATGCGCTGCAAGCCACCCTGGACCCGCTCGACAAACCCCAGCCAGCTTTCCAGCCCCGGTGGGTCATAGGTGCCGGCCAGCCAGCGTTCGATGATCAGGGCGAAAATGCGCTGGAACTCGCTGCGGTTCTGCGGGCCATTGCGCAGGATGTGCACGGCATCCGGTTCACTGCCGAGCAGGTCGGGCAACAGGCCGCGAATAATCGCTTCGCCGTCGAACTCGTTGAACGCACTGTCTGTTTCCAATGCTGGCACCGGCAAGCCCAGGGCGCGGTACTGATCGAACGTGGCGCTGGCGGTGTGCTGCTGGCGACGCAGGTCGCCGGCGATGCAGCGGTCAAAGGCAATGCCCAGGTCTGCCAGGTGGCGACCGAGCACTTGCGCTTGTTCCACGCCAACGGGCGAGAGGACGTCATAGTCGTCTGCACCAAAGGAGGCCTGGCCATGTCGAATCAGATAAATGCTGCCCACGTCCGTTTTCCCGGTACGTTGAAAGTCTGGCGAGGTTATGAGGATGCCTGCGAGCTGTCAATGAAAAAACATACGCTTGTTTTAAAAGCGCGTTGGAGCCCGCCTGCTGGCGGTTTGATCACTGGCTCCTTCGCGGTGGCGTCGGTATGCTGGGGCCATCCGCGCCTGGCGCAGTGCTTTTTTTAAGGAGACATATGGATTTTCTGGCCGAATACGCGAGCTTTCTGGCGAAGACCGTCACCCTGGTGGTCGCTATTCTGGTGGTACTGATCAGCTTTGCAGCACTGCGCAGCAAAGGTCGTCGTAAATCCGCCGGCCAATTGCAGGTCAGCAAGCTGAATGATTTTTACAAGGGCTTGCGCGAGCGTCTGGAGTCGAGCCTGCTCGACAAAGACCAGCTCAAGGCCCTGCGCAAGTCTGAAAGCAAAGCCGAAAAGAAGAAAGACAAGAAGAAGCCCGAGGCCAAGCCACGGGTATTCGTGCTGGATTTCGACGGTGACATCAAGGCTTCGGCCACCGAAAACCTGCGCCATGAAATCACCGCGCTGCTGAGCCTGGCCACGCCCAAGGATGAAGTGGTGTTGCGCCTGGAAAGCGGCGGCGGCATGGTGCACAGCTATGGCCTGGCCTCTTCGCAACTGGCGCGTATCCGCCAGGCCGGCGTGCCATTGACCGTGTGCATCGACAAAGTGGCGGCCAGCGGCGGCTACATGATGGCGTGCATCGGCGAGAAGATCATCAGCGCACCGTTCGCCATTCTCGGCTCCATTGGCGTGGTGGCGCAGTTGCCCAACGTCAATCGCCTGCTGAAAAAACACGACATCGACTTTGAAGTGCTGACCGCCGGTGAGTACAAGCGCACGCTCACAGTGTTCGGCGAAAACACCGAGAAGGGCCGGGAGAAGTTCCAGGAAGATCTGGACATTACCCACCAGTTGTTCAAGAACTTCGTTTCGCGTTACCGCCCACAGTTGGCGATTGACGAGGTGGCGACCGGTGAAGTGTGGCTGGGTGTTGCCGCGCTCGACAAGCAATTGGTCGATGAGCTGCAAACCAGCGATGAATACCTGACGACCAAGGCAAAAACTGCCGAAGTGTTCCACCTGCACTATGCCGAGCGTAAGAGCCTGCAAGAGCGCGTTGGCCTGGCGGCCAGCGGTTCGGTGGACCGGGTGCTGTTTACCTGGTGGAGCCGCTTGACTCAGCAGCGGTTCTGGTAACCCGTAATACCCTGTAGGAGCGAGCTTGCTCGCGAAAAAATCACAGGCGCCGCGTTCATTCATCAAGCGCGCGTTATCGTTGACGTTTTTCGCGAGCAAGCTCGCTCCTACAGGTGAGATCAGACAAGGCGAGGTTGGATAGAGTCCGCCAACTGCGTAAGGATCAGGCAGCACGACACCGCCCCCGCATCCAGCACCCCCAGCGAACGCTCTCCCAAACGACTGGCCCGGCCAATCTTGGCCACCAGGTCCTTGGTCGAATCCCGCCCCTGAGAAGCAGCGCTTTTCATCGCATCGAGTGCATCGTTGAACGACGCTCCCGACGCCTGCGCCCGTTCAAACGCTTCCACCGCCGGGATCAACGTATCCATCAGGCACTTGTCGCCCACCCCCGCTTCGGTGATGTCCTGCAACGAGGTCAAGCCGCCGCGTAGCAGGTGGGCAAAGGTGGCGGCGTCGATGTCGTCACAGCCGCGCACTTCGTCGGCCATGCCGATAAACAGGCTGCCATACAACGGCCCCATAGAGCCGCCGATGCCTTCCATCAGGCTCAGGGTCAGTTCGTCCAGGGCTTCGGCCAGGGTCAGTTGGCGGCCTTCGATCGTACGGCCGCAATGGGCAAAACCCTTGGCCATGTTGATGCCATGGTCGCCGTCGCCTATGGCGCCGTCGACTTCGCTGAGGTACTCACGGTTGGCCACGATGACGCTGACCAGGTCGGCGACGATGGCGCTGCCATCATGGGTGGAAAAATACTGGCTCATGGTTCACTCCGCCTGGGTCATGCCGATGGAGCGGCAGGGTTGGTCGATCAGGGTTTTCAGCTCAGCGTCGAGGCCGAGCAGGGTCAAGGTCACGCCCATCATTTCCAGGGACGTGAAGTAGTTGCCCACGTAGCAGCGGTGAATCTTCAAGCCTTTGGCCTTGAGCTGCTTTTCGACCTCGGCGTAGAAAATATACAGCTCCATCACCGGCGTGGCGCCGAGGCCTGAGACCAGCACCACCACGCTGTCGTCCTGGCTGAAATCGCGGTCGGCGAGGATCGGCGCCAGCATGCGCTCGGCCATGGCTGCGGCCGGTTCAATCGGGATGACTTCAATGCCCGGTTCGCCATGATGGCCGATACCCAATTCCATCTGGCCGTCGGGAATCTGAAAGTTGGGCTTGCCCACCGCGGCGATGGTGCAGGGTGTAAGGCCGATACCAATCGAGCGGCAGTGGTCGACGGTTTTCTGTGCCACCCGAATCACGCCGTCCAGGTCGTAATGCTGGGCAGCGGCGGCACCGCCGATCTTCCACATGAAGATTTCCCCGGCCACGCCGCGACGCTTGGCGATGTCGGCCTTGGGCGCGGACGCCACGTCGTCGTTGGCGACCACCGTGCGGATGCGCATGTCTTTGCTGGCGGCCATTTTCATCGCCAGCTTCACGTTCATATTGTCGCCCGCGTAGTTGCCATACAGGCAGGCAACGCCTGCGCCATGGTCGGCGGCGCGGAAGGCGTCGAAAAAGCTTTTGGCGGTGGGCGAGGAAAAAATCTCGCCGACGGCCACCGCATCCACCAGGCCTGGCCCAACATAGCCGAGGAACGCCGGCTCATGCCCGGAGCCGCCGCCGGTGACAATGCCGACGCGGCCTTGGGCTGAGGGCTTGGCCTTGACGATGACCCGTGGGTTGCTCTCGTACTGGCGCAATTGGGGGTGCGCGACCAGGATGCCGCGCAGCATGTCTTCGACCACTTGGTCGGGATCGTTGATGACTCGATTCATAACGCGGGTTCCTGTTGTTTTTATTAACTGTAGGAGCGAGCTTGCTCGCGAAAAACGCCAACGATGACGCGGGCTGTCTGATTCAGCGTGGCGGCCTTGAGTTCTTCGCGAGCAAGCTCGCTCCTACAGTAAAAGCGGTTGGGCAAACTTTCAGGGTTCGAGCACAACCTTCAGCGATTTATCGCCGCGCTCCATCACCGCAAACGCTTCCTTGAAATCCGCCAGCGCAAACTTGTGGGTCACCACGTCGCGCATGTCGATCTTGCGGTTGCCGATAAAGTCGATGGCCCTGGGGTACATATACGGGCCCAGGTGCGAGCCGAGAATATCCAGCTCCTTGCGGTCGCCGATGATCGACCAATCCACCGTGGCCTCGTCATTGAACACGCTGAATTCGACAAAGCGCCCCAGCTTGCGCAGCATCGCCAGGCCCTGGTTTACCGCTTTGTGGTGCCCGGTCGCCTCGATATAAATGTCGCAGCCATAGCCATCGGTGATCTCACGGATTTTCGCCAGCACATCCACCTCGGCCGGGTTCCACACTTCGTCGGCGCCCATCCGCAGGGCGAGGGCGGCGCGTTCGGGTTTCATGTCCAGCACGATGAGCTTTTTGGGGTTGCGCAACCGCACCGCGCCGATGATGCCCAGGCCCAGGGTGCCGGCACCGGCGACCACCACGATGTCGTCATGGTCGACGTTGGCGCGCTCCGCCGCGTGCAGCGAGCAGGCCAGGGGTTCGATCAGGATCGCTTCATCGGGGGCGATGGATTCCGGCACTTTGTGGATGATGCCTTCCTTGGTGAAGATCATGTATTGGGCCATGGCGCCCTGCACATTGTTCTGGAAGCCATACAGGTCGTGCTTCTGGCACATCCAGTACTGGCCGTGGTTACAGAAGCGGCAGCCCCAGCACGGCACGATCTGCTCGGAGATCACCCGGTCACCCACGGCCACGCCACGCTTCTCGGCGCCCGGGCCAAGGGCGACCACGCGGCACACGAACTCGTGGCCGGGGATCATCGGTGGCTTCACGTAGCGCGGTTGCTCGGCGTCGCCCCAGAACGACGGCGCGCCGCGATAGGTCTTGATATCGCCCATGCAAATGCCGCACAGCTCGACCTTGGTGAGGATCTCGTCGGGGCCGGGGATGGGCACGTCGACGGTTTCCAGGCGGTAGTCTTCCGGGCCGTGGCAGACCACGGCCTGCATGGTTTTCGGGATGCTTGGGGCGAGTTGTTCAGGTGTGCGTTCGGTGACGGTGGACATGACAAAACCTCACGACATAACGATGAATTACTGAATGCTGTAGCCGCCGTCGATCACCATGTTGGCACCGGTGATCATCTGCGCAGCATCGCTGAGCAGGTACAGCGCCAGCCCGGCGATTTCTTCCGGCTGGGCAAAGCGGCCCGCCGGGATCTGCAATTTGGCCCGCTCACCTACGTCGCCGGCCCAGGCTTTTTTGCCCAGGGCAGTTTCGACGATGGTGGGGGAGATGGCGTTGACGTTCACCTGCGGCGCCCACTCCATGGCCAACACCTTGGTCATGCCGACGATCGCGGCTTTGCTGGCGCAGTAGGCGACGTGACGGTCCAGGCCAATCACGGCGGCCTGGGACGCCAGGTTGACGATGCGGCCGCTGCCTTGGGCGAGCATATGCCTGGCGCAGGCCTGGGCCACGAAGAAACTGGCCTTGAGGTTGATGTCCAGGGTGGTGTCCCAGGCGCTTTCAGTCACCTCAATGGCTTTGTCCAGCAGCACCACACCCGCGCTGTTGATCAGGTAATCCAGGCGTTGGAGGTGGGCGAATACGCGGTCGATGGTGGGTTGTATCTGGCCGATCTGGCCGAGGTCGACGGCAATACCCAGGTGCCCGGCACCCAGGCCGGCGGCCACCTCGACCACGGCCGGGTCGCGGTCCAGCAACGCCACTCGGGCGCCGCGTTCCGCCAGCAAGGTGGCGCAGGCCAGGCCAATGCCGGCGGCGCCACCGGTGATCACCGCGCAACGACCGCTGAGGTCGAAGGCTTGGTTCCAGAAACCAGACATGAATGACTCCCCATACAGATCAAAAGGTAGAACTCGGTCCAATGTGGGAGCTGGCTTGCCTGCGATTGCATCGACCCGGTCTACCTGATGCCCCGAGGTGCCTGCATCGCAGGCAAGCCAGCTCCCACAGTGGACGGTGTTTCAAGCCACTGGCTACTTACCGCCGCTGACTTGCTTGTACAGCGCATCCGCATTGGCATTGGTCACCGGCACCCAGGGCAGGATGTAGTTCTTGGCCGTGCCATCGGCCCATTTCAGGTCCTTGGCATAGCGCTCCCAAATCACCGACTGTGGCTTGTAGTCCTCGCCGGCCAGGGCGCGCAGTGCCACGTCCAATGCGCCTTGAGACTGGGCCTGGGCGTCCTGCAGGAAGGTGGTGACTTCGTCCTTTTTCGCCGCCTGGATCGCATCCGGCATGCCGTCGATAGAGGTCACGGGCACATCCTTGGAAGTGAGGCCATGGGACTTCAGCGCCTGCACGGCGCCCAGGGCCATGTCGTCGTTCTGGGCGATCACGCCGTTGATGCCCTTGGGGTGGGCGTTGAGCCAGTCTTCGGTGAGGGTCATGGCTTGGGCGCGGTCCCAGTTGGCGGTTTTCTTTTCGATGATCTTGATGTCCGGGTGCTTGCCCAGCACTTCCAGCTCGCCTTTTTCCCGGTCGATCTGGGCCGACTGGCCAATCGGGCCCTGGATGATCACCACGTTGCCCTTGCCATTGAGCTTGTCGACCATGGCCTGGGCCTGCAGGCGGCCGCCTTCCACGTCGTCGTTACCCACATACGGCACGCTGGCATCGGCTACTTTCGTATTGGAGGCGATGACCACCACGTCGTTGCTCATGGCGGCCTTGACGGTGCCGACGCCGGCCTTGGTATCAATCGGCACGAACAGAATCGCGTCGTAGCGTTGGGTCACCATGTTTTCGATCTGGTTGTTCTGGGTCAGGGCGTCGTAGTTGCCGTCGAACACGGTCAACTGCACGGTGCCATCCTTGACCGCGGGGTGTTCTTTGAGCTCGCGGACCCAGTTCTGCATGAACTGGCCCTTGAGGCCATAGACGGCCGCGCCGATCTTGTAGGGCTTGCCATCGGCGGCCAGGGCGATACTGCTGGCGAGCAGGGAGAGGGCCGCCGCAGCGGCCAGGGTGGTACCCAGTTTCATAAGTAGAACTCCGGTTATTGTTATGGGTCGTTCTTCAGCGTTTCTTCTTGCGCCACACGTCGATCAGGACTGCGAACACGATGATCAGGCCCTTGGCGACCTGCTGGTAATAGGAGGACACACCGAGCAGGTTCAGGCCGTTGTTGATCACGCCGATCAACAGTGCCCCGAACAAGGTGCCGACAATGCTGCCGGTACCGCCCGACAGGCTGGTGCCGCCGATCACCACTGCGGCAATCGCGTCCAGCTCATAGGAAACCCCGGCCTGGGGCAGGGCAGAGGTGGTGCGTGCCGACAGCACCACGCCGGCCAACCCGGCGAGTAGGCCCGAGACCACGTACACCGAGAACATCACCTTGCGCACGCCAATGCCGGAGGTGCGCGCGCTTTTTTCATTGCCGCCCACCGCGTACACATAACGGCCGTAGGTGGTATAGCGCAGTACCATCCAGAAGATCAGCGCGACCACGGCGAAGATGATGATCGGCACGCCCACCGGGCCGACCTTGCCGATGCCTAGGGCCAGGTAGGTGTCGGGCAGGTCGGTGATCGGGCTGCCGTCGTTGAGGATAAAGGTCATGCCCCGGGCGATACTGAGCATGCCGAGGGTGGCCACGAACGGCGGGATCGACAGGTTGGCGATCATAAAACCATTGACCACGCCGAGCATCGCGCCGGCAAACATCCCCGCGCTGACCGCCGCCAACAGGCCGTAACCCTGGGTGGCGACCATGGCGCTGCACAAGCCGGCGAACGCCAGAATCGATCCCACCGACAGGTCGATACCCTTGGTCAGGATCACGTAGGTCATGCCCACGGCGAGAATGCCGTTGATGGAGGTCTGGCGCAGGATGTCCATCCAGTTGCGCCAGGTCATGAAGTATTCGCTGGAAAACGCCATCACCACGCACAGCAGGATAAACACCAGCGGCAGGCCAAAGCGGTCGAGGGACAGGCGCAGGCGGTTGCGCGGCGCGGCGGTAACGGGGGCGACGATGGTTTTGGCATTCATGAGGCAAGACTCAACAAGGCTTCCTGGGAAAGGGCGGTGTCGGTGCTGATGGTGACCAGCCGGCCGCCTTTGAAGACGGCGATGCGATCACTCAAATGCAGCAGTTCCGGGGCTTCCGACGACACCACAATGGCTGCGCCGCCGGCGCGCACGAACTGGTCGAGCAGGTGGTAGATCTCCTGTTTGGCGCCTTCGTCGATGCCGCGGGTGGGCTCATCGCAGAGCAGGCACACCGGCTCCGTGGACAGGCATTTGGCGAGCACCACCTTTTGCTGGTTGCCGCCGCTCATGGACGCCACCGGCAGCTCCAGGGAGCTGGTCTTGATCTGCAGGCGCTTGACCATCTCCTCGGCCAGCTGTGCTTCCTTGCGCGCATTGATCAGCGACCAACTCGACAGGCGCTTATAGGCCGACAGTGCAATGTTGGACAGGATGCTGCCGGTCAGCACCAGGCCGCTGTCCTTGCGGTCTTCGGTGACCAGCGACATGCCGGCGTCGATGGTTGCCTTGGGCTGCCCGATGGGCATGGGTTTGCCTTGCAAGGTAACGCTGCCGGAGTCCGCCACGGTCAGGCCGTAGATGCAATTGAGGAATTCACTGCGCCCGGAACCCATCAGCCCATAAATGCCGAGGATCTCGCCACGGCGCAGGTGCAGGCTGATGTCGTGGAATTCACCGTTGCGGCTCAGGTGGTCGACTTGCAGGCAGGTGCTGGCCGCGCATTCGCGGCCCACCTTGTGGTCGATGCGCGTCAGTTCCTGGCCGACAATGCCGCGCACCAGGTGGTCGCGGTCGATATCGGCCATGCGCCCGCTTTCCACAAAGGCGCCATCACGGAAGATGCTGTAGTCATCGGCGATCTGCGCCAGTTCGCTCAGTCGATGGGACACGTACACGATGCCGGCACCGCGTGCGGTAAGGCGGCGAATGGCCTTGAACAGGGTTTCGGCCTCGCGCTCGCCGATGGCCGAGGTGGGCTCGTCCATGATCATTACCTGGCAGTCATGGCTGAACGCCTTGGCGATTTCCACCAGTTGCATCTGCGCCACGCTCAAGCGGTGCATGGGGCTGGTGGCGTCGACGTCGAACTCCAGGCTTTCGAGCAGTTCACGGGTGCGGCGGTTGAGGGCCTTGCTGTCGACGATGCAACCGGCGCGGCGCGGTTCGCGGCCCAGCCAGATGTTTTCGGCGACGGTCATGTAGGGGATGGGTTCGAGCTCCTGGGTGATCATCGCGATCCCCGCGGCCAAGGCTTCACTTGGCCGATTGAACTGCACCGGTGCGCCGTTGAGCAGAATGCTGCCAGCGTCACGCTGGGTGATGCCCATCAGGATGCCCAGGAAAGTCGACTTGCCAGCACCGTTGCCGCCGCACAGGGCGTGGACGCTGCCAGCGCGCAGAGCAAGGCGCCCGTCACGCAGGGCAGGCACCCCGGCATAAGCCTTGGCGACGTGTTCAGCCTGGAGCAGTAATGGCGTGGCCATCGGCGTGTCCTCGTGCTGTGAATTCTTATTAGGTCGCACAGTCATGTTTCGCTGTGATCATATGTGTATCAAATGAAATTCTGATCAGTCAATCTCTTTCACTTGAAAGGTGTGATTCTCATCTGTGATGCGATTATTGCCTTTATATGGGGCTTTGACTGACGGGTCAGTTAAATCTCGCTTGACAGGAAGGGGCGAATGCTTGCGAAATGCGTGAGAGATATTTCACTAAATGATCATTTGATCAGTGGAGTTTGGCGCCATGAACACACCTTTTCCGGTGGCTATCGGATGTGATGAAGCGGGTTTTGAGCTCAAAGAGCTGTTGAAGCGCCATATCGAGGGGTTGGGGTACCCAGTGACCGACTTCGGTACGCATTCCATGGCGCCGGTGCTGTACCCGGACATTGCCCTGGCCGTGGCCACTGCCATCAATGCCGGGCAACAGCGCCTCGGCGTGCTGGTGTGCGGCACCGGAATAGGCATGGCCATCTCGGCCAACAAGGTGCTGGGCATCCGTGCGGCCCAGGCCCATGACACCTATTCGGCGGAGCGGGCGCGCAAGAGCAACGATGCGCAAATCCTCTCCATCGGTGCGCGAGTCATCGGCGCGGAGTTGGCCAAAAGCATCGTCAGCGCGTTTTTGGCCTCGGAGTTCGAAGCGGCGCGGTCCGGGGCCAAGGTCGAGCGCATCAATGCGATTGAGCGCGATGGGCATCAGTAGTGGACGGCGCGGGGCAAGAGTCGGGAGAATGCGCCTTTGACGCCGAAACGGAAGCCCGTCCCCATGAGTGACAGTACCCAGCGCATGGCCAGTGATATCGATCAGATGACCGAAGTGGCGATGCTCTATTACCTTGAGAACGTCACTCAGGAGGCCATCGCCAAGCGCTTTGACCTGTCGCGGGCCAAAGTCAGCCGCCTGCTCAAGCGTGCGCGCGATGAAGGGATTGTCGAGGTGCGCGTGTTGCAGCATCCGGCGATGAACAACGAGCTGGAGCGGGCGTTGGTAGAGCGCTTCAAGCTCGACCGCGCCTTGATCGCCGTCGACCACAGCGACCCCGACACCCAACGCTCGGCGGTCGCCAGCCTGGTGGCCAACTACCTCAACAAGACCCTGGGCGACGGCATGATCGTGGCCGTGGGCATGGGCCGTAACGTCGGCGCGGTGGCCGACAACGTGTTTCTGCCGGTGACCCGCAACTGCACCTTCGTGTGTGCCATCGGCGGTTCGCTCAAGGCCGGCGAGTACATGAACCCTGACCACATCTGCCGACGCCTGGCCCTGCGCTTTGGTGGCGAGAGTGAAAGCCTGTACGCCCCGGCCCTGGTGGCCAACCCCGAGCTGCGCGGGGTGCTGATCAACAACGACACGGTGCGTTCGACCCTTGACCGCGCCCGGCGTGCCGATATTGCCCTGATCGGCATCGGCGACATGAGCGAGAACAGCAACATGGTGCGCATGGGCTGGTTCTCGCCCCAGGAAATCGCCCAGGCGCGTTTGTCTGGCACCGTGGGCGACATGATGGGCTATGACTTTATCGACATACACGGCCAGCCGGCGGTCAACGCCATCCAGGGGCGCGTGATCGGGTTGACGGTGCAGGAGCTGTTTCGCATCCCGGATGTGGTGGCGATTGCCAGTGAGAACACCAAGGCGGCGGCGACCCTGGGGGCGTTGCGCTCGGGCGTGATCAATACGCTGGCGACCACCGTCACCAATGCCCACACCATCTTGGCGCTGGATGATGCCACTCGCAAAACCTGATGAGTCGTCTATCTGGCAGGGGGGGGCAGGCTTTCTGTGGGAGCTGGCTTGCCTGCGATTGCATCGACCCGGTCTACCTGATGCACCGAGGTGCCCGCATCGCAGGCAAGCCAGCTCCCACAAGAGTTGCTGTGCTTCTGATAGCGGTTTACAGGTTTTGTAATAGTTTTGCGCTGTGGGAAATTTGTATTTCGAATGTAGGATTCAAGTCCTTTTGTCATTTCAGGACTTGCATGAACACCCTCTCGGAGCCTCCCAGTCGTCTTTCCCCAAGACCACCGCTGTCGCTGTTTCCGCTCAAGCACCCCGTATTCCGTCAACTAACCTTGTCCCGGTCTTCTGACCGCACTTTGCCGTGCCTGGCGTTCTGAACCCTTTAAAGACAGAGAATTTATAAATGGAATGGTTAGCGGATCCCACGGCCTGGCTTGGCCTTGCGACCTTGATTGTGCTGGAACTGGTGCTGGGTATCGACAACCTGGTGTTTATCGCGATCCTGGCAGACAAGTTGCCGCCGGAGCAGCGTGACCGTGCGCGGTTGATCGGCTTGTCCCTGGCGCTGTTGATGCGCCTGGGCCTGTTGGCGAGTATTTCCTGGTTGGTGACCCTGACCCAGCCGCTGTTCGAGGTGTTCGACAAGAGCTTCTCCGGGCGTGACCTGATTATGCTGTTCGGCGGTATATTCCTGCTGTTCAAGGCCACCATGGAATTGCATGAGCGCCTTGAAGGCCATGTGGCGCAACACAAGGGCAACGTCGCTTACGCAATGTTCTGGCCGATCGTCGCGCAGATCGTGGTGCTGGATGCGGTGTTCTCCCTAGACGCAGTGATTACCGCTGTGGGCATGGTCGACGAGCTGGCGGTGATGATGATCGCAGTGATCGTGTCCATCGGCCTGATGATCGTGGCGAGCAAGCCGCTGACCCGTTTCGTCAATGCGCACCCGACCGTGATCATGCTGTGCCTGGGCTTCTTGATGATGATCGGCTTTGCCCTGACCGCCGAAGGCCTGGGCTTCCATATTCCCAAGGGCTACCTGTACGCGGCCATTGGTTTCTCGATTCTGATCGAGGTGTTCAACCAGATCGCCCGCGCCCGTCGCAAGAAATCGGCCCAAGGTGTGTTGCCAGTGCGTGAGCGTACCGCCCATGCGGTGATGCGCTTGTTGGGCGGTCGCAGCCTGGCGGTGGAAGAGGTGGGTGAAGAGGTCGCCGACCTGCTGGGTGAGCCGGATGCTGCGCAGGGCCCGCTGTTTGACCGACGTGAACGGGTGATGATCAGCGGCGTGCTGCAACTGGCCGAGCGGCCGATTCGCACCCTGATGACCCCAAGGGCCAAGGTTGACTGCATCGACCTGGCGGACGACCCCGAGGCGACCCGTCTGAAACTGATGCATTCGTCCTACTCGCGTCTGCCGTTGATCCGTAACGGTGCAGTGGATGAGCCCCTGGGTTTTGTGCACAAGAAGGAACTGCTCAAGGAGTACCTGGCCGGCAACGAGCCGAACCTGGAGCACCTGGCGCGTCGTGCGATCAACCTGCTGGAGAGTTTTTCGATCCTCAATGCCTTGGAGCAGATGCGCCAGGAGTCCACCCACATCGCCTTCGTGATCAACGAATTCGGCGACTTCATGGGGGTGTTGAGCATGACGGATATCCTGGAGTCCATCGCCGGTGAATTGCCCGATGCCAGCGAAATCGAAGGGCCGGACATTGTCGAGGACGGCGAAGGTTTCCGTGCCAATGGTGCCTTGAACCTTAATCTGGTGCGTCAGCGCACGGGCTTCAAGGCGGTGGCGACCGAGGATTATCAGACCTTGGCGGGTTTGGTGATGAGCCTGCTTGACCGCCTGCCGGTGGTGGGCGATAGCCTGGAGCATGAAGGCTGGCGTTTGACGGTGGCTGAAGTGGAGGAGCGTCGAGTGACGCAGGTGCACTTGCGCCCTTGCTCAGGTCATATCGGTTGAAGATGTCCTTCACGTACTGCTCTTGTTCTTCAAGAGGGCCGAAGCCTTTGTGTTTTTGTTCCAGGGCGCCCTTCAGGTAGATCAGCAGCGTCGGGGTGCCTGTCACGTCAGGGTGCCTCGGCGTATGGGCGCAGTCGAGTAACAGGCTGACGATCCACGGATGCTTCCACGCGGTCTGTTCGAATAAATGGCATGCCTGCGCGCAAGCGGGGCATTGCTCTGAAAAAAACAGAATAAACACTGGGCGGGGCGTGTTCAGCACCCATCCAAACTCTTTGGCGCTGGAAATTCTGCGCGTGGCGACTCCCATGTCGATCCCCCTGCCTGCCGTGTTGGTTTTTGCCCACGCTAGGCCAGTGGGTTGTCACCGTCTACTGTCAACCTTCACAGGTGCGGGGCACTTCGAGGCGACCCGTCTGGGTGCGGCGTAACACCCTTGTGGGGCGTTGCGTAGCACAGCCCTACGATGACGGCGCAACGCTGCTTACCGCTCCAATCACTATCTCCCTGATCCCTAACGCATTTCTTGCCCCCATAGGTTTCCTCCGGCGTCTGTGGCACACTTTCTGCTGTCTATTCCGTTGTTACATACCAAGTTCCGGTATAGCGGAATACACAATCCCTGGAGTGCTTGTCATGCATCACCGACCTTCCGTATTCAAAGCGTGTGTTTTTCTTGTCGCCTCATCGGCTTGCCTCGCCAGCGTGGTGCAGGCGGCGGACAGCAAGCTTGATGATGTGCTCAAGCGCGGGCACTTGATCGTAGGTACAGGCAGTACCAATGCGCCGTGGCACTTCCAGGGAGCGGATGGCAAGTTGCAGGGATTTGATATCGACATCGGCCGCATCGTGGCCAAAGGCTTGTTCAATGACCCGAGCAAGGTGGAGTTTGTGGTGCAGTCGTCCGACGCACGCATTCCCAACCTGCTCACCGACAAGGTCGACATGAGCTGCCAGTTCATCACCGTTACCGCCAGCCGCGCACAGCAAGTAGCCTTTACCCTGCCGTACTACCGTGAAGGCGTCGGCCTGCTGTTGCCCAACAACAGCAAGTACAAGGAAATCGAAGACCTGCAGGCGGCGGGCGATGACGTTACCGTGGCCGTGCTGCAGAACGTGTATGCCGAAGAGCTGGTGCATCAGGCGCTGCCCAAGGCCAAGGTCGACCAGTACGACAGCGTTGATCTGATGTACCAGGCCGTGAACTCAGGCCGCGCCGATGCCGCCGCCACCGACCAATCCTCGGTCAAATACCTGATGGTGCAGAACCCCGGTCGTTATCGCAGCCCCACTTATGCCTGGAGCCCGCAAACCTACGCCTGCGCGGTCAAGCGCGGCGACCAGGACTGGCTGAACTTCGTCAATACCGCGCTGCACGAAGCCATGACCGGTGTGGAGTTCCCCACCTACAAAGCGTCGTTCAAGCAGTGGTTCGGCGTGGACCTGCCAGAACCGGCGATTGGTTTTCCCGTGGAATTCAAGTGACCCGCAACAATAGGGGCGTGCTTGAGCGCGCCCCCTTCAGGTGCTGCTGACCATGAACTATCAGTTGAACTTTGCCGCCGTCTGGCGTGATTTCGACACCTTGCTGGCGGGGCTCGGCCTGGGGTTGCAGTTGGCGTTGCTGTCGATCGCCATCGGCTGCGTGATCGGCCTGTTGATGGCGTTTGCCATGCTCTCCAGGCACCGCGCGCTGCGTATTTTTGCCTCGGTGTACGTGACGGTGGTGCGCAACACCCCGATCCTGGTGTTGATCCTGTTGATCTACTTCGCCTTGCCCTCCCTGGGTATTCGCCTGGATAAGATCCCCTCGTTCATCATCACCTTGTCGCTGTATGCCGGTGCCTATCTCACCGAAGTGTTCCGCGCAGGCCTGGTGAATATTCCCAAGGGTTTGCGTGAAGCCGGCCTGGCCATCGGCCTGGGCGAGTGGCGGATCCGCGCTTACATCACCGTGCCGGTGATGCTGCGCAACGTGCTGCCGGCGCTGTCGAACAACTTTATCTCGCTGTTCAAGGACACCTCCCTGGCCGCTGCGATCGCGGTGCCGGAGCTGACCTATTACGCCCGCAAGATCAACGTCGAAAGCTACCGGGTGATTGAAACCTGGCTGGTCA
The DNA here is from genome assembly GCF_002591235.1 of Pseudomonas sp. FDAARGOS_380. Taxonomy (NCBI): domain Bacteria; kingdom Pseudomonadati; phylum Pseudomonadota; class Gammaproteobacteria; order Pseudomonadales; family Pseudomonadaceae; genus Pseudomonas; species Pseudomonas sp. FDAARGOS_380. The sequence continues at coordinate 4,736,252 of NZ_CP023969.1, forward strand.
CGACCGCGCTCTACGTGGCTGCCTGTTACCTGATTGCCATGCTGCTCCGTTACCTGGAACAGCGTTTGGCTATCCGTCGCTGAGGAAGGGTCCCCATGTACGAATCCCCCAGTTGGCTGCATGAATTGTGGATTGCCCGCGAGACCCTTTGGGCTGGCTTCCAGGCCAGTGTGGCGGTCTCGGCGCTGGCGATTGTCTTTGGCACCCTGATCGGCATCGTCGCCGGGCTGATCCTGACCTACGGCAAATTCTGGATGCGCGCGCCGTTCCGTCTGTACGTCGATTTGATCCGTGGCACGCCGGTGTTTGTGCTGGTGTTGGCGTGTTTCTACATGCTGCCGGCCCTGGGCTGGCAAATCAGTGCGTTCCAGGCCGGTGCGGTTGGGCTGACCTTGTTCTGTGGCTCCCATGTGTCGGAAATCGTGCGCGGCGCGCTGCAAGCCATTCCCCGTGGGCAATTGGAAGCAGGCAAGGCGATTGGCCTGACCTTTTACCAGTCCCTGGGCTACGTGCTGTTGCCCCAGGCGCTGCGGCAGATCTTGCCGACCTGGGTCAACTCCTCCACGGAAATCGTCAAGGCCTCCACGTTGCTGTCAGTGATCGGCGTGGCGGAATTGTTGCTCAGTACCCAGCAGGTGATCGCGCGTACCTTCATGACCCTGGAGTTCTACCTGTTCGCCGGGTTTCTGTTCTTTGTCATCAACTACGCCATCGAATTATTCGGGCGCTACATTGAAAAGCGGGTGGCCTTGCCATGAACCAAGCTCAAACCAACCCAGCGCTGCTGGACATTCGTGGCCTGCGTAAACAATACGGCCAGGTGGAAGTGCTCAAGGGCGTCGACCTGTCCATGCAGCGCGGCAATGTGGTGACGTTGATCGGCTCCAGCGGCTCGGGCAAGACCACCTTGCTGCGCTGCGTGAACTTGCTGGAGGAGTTCCAAGGCGGGCAGATCACCCTGGATGGTGAGTCTATCGGCTACAGCGATGTCGGCGGCAAGCGCGTACGCCACCCGGAGCGGGTGATCGCCCAGCACCGTGCAATGACCGGCATGGCGTTTCAGCAATTCAACCTGTTCCCGCACTTGACCGCGCTGCAGAACGTTACCCTCGGCTTGCTCAAGGTCAAGAAGATGAGCAAGGATGAGGCGGTAGCCCTGGCCGAAAAATGGTTGGACCGCGTCGGCCTGCTGGAGCGCCGTAATCACTTTCCCGGCCAACTGTCCGGCGGCCAGCAACAGCGTGTGGCGATTGCCCGGGCCATTGCCATGAACCCCAGCCTGATGCTGTTCGATGAAGTCACCTCGGCCCTCGACCCGGAGTTGGTGGGCGAAGTGCTCAGCGTGATCAAGGGGTTGGCGGAGGAGGGCATGACCATGTTGTTGGTCACCCATGAGATGCGCTTTGCCTATGAGGTCTCGGACCAGATCGTGTTCATGAACCAGGGCCGCATTGAAGAGCAGGGCAGTGCGAAGGACATCTTCGAGCGGCCGCGGTCGCCGCGCCTGGCGGAATTTCTCAAGAACATTCGTTTTTAACAAGGAGCAACTTTATGAGCATTACTCGTTACGGCACCGGCAGCACCGCAGGTGGCGGCCAGCCACGCCCGTTCGCCCGCGCTGTGGAAGCCGATGGCTGGCTGTACGTGTCGGGCCAGGTACCTGCGGTGGACGGTGAAATCATCAATGGCGGCATCATCGAGCAAACCCGCCAGACGATGCGCAACGTGGTGGCGATCCTCGAAGAAGCCGGCTACGAACTCAAGGACGTGGTACGGGTGGGCGTATGGTTGGAAGACCCACGGGACTTCTGGAGTTTCAACAAGGTGTTCGGCGAGTACTTCACCCCGGAACACGCCCCGGCGCGCGCCTGCGTGCAGGCCAACATGATGGTCGATTGCAAAGTCGAGATCGATTGCGTGGCCTACAAGAAAAAGGGCTGAATACCCACTTTAAACCCACGACAAATCAATTGTGGGAGGGGGCTTGCCCCCGATAGCGGTGTGTCAGTCAAAAATGTATTCACTGACACTCCCTCATCGGGGGCAAGCCCCCTCCCACAGGGGAATTGTGTCGTACCCAACAACTTGACGGGGCCAGAACCGCCATGACCGAAGACACCATCAAACGCCGCGCCAAAGGCCTGGACCGTGCGTTCGATATCCTCGATTTTCTCAAGGAAATCGGCCAGCCCCTGCGCCCGAATGATATTGCCAGCGGCATCGGCAGCCCCAAATCCACGGTCTACGAACTGGTGGCGTCGTTGCTGGAGCGGCGCATCCTGGAGACCGTGGGCAAGGACGGCCACGTGTACCTGGGCCGTCAGCTGTATTTCCTCGGCCAGGCACACTTGCGCCACTTCGACCTGACCCGCGAGGCCGACCACGCCTTGCAGGAGATCGTCAGCCAGACCCACGAAACCGCGCAGATGTGCCTGCTCAACGGGCGCAAATACACGGTGGCGCTGATGCGCGAGGGCCAGCGGCATTTCCGTATTTCTTCGGATATCGGTGAAAACGCCCCCATTCCCTGGACCGCCTCGGGGCGCTTGTTGCTGGGGCATTTGAGCGATCAGCAGATCGTCGACCTGATCGATCCCGACGACTTCATCCTGCCGGACGGCCTGCGCCTGCCGCTGGACACTTTCCTGGCGCAGATCCGCCAGGCCAGCCTGGATGGGTTCTTCTCCTTCGACAGTGTGGCCGACACCTTCACCCATTGTTTTGCCGCCCCGGTGCGCGATGCCCAGGGCATCAGCATCGCGACCCTGTGCATCGTCGCCCCCCGGGCCGATGCCAGCAAAAACTACCACGACTATCGCCGGGTACTGATCGACAGCGCCAACAGCCTGGCCCGGCGCATCAACGAATAGGAGTTTTCCATGTCTGCCCTCAATGCCGTTGAAAAAGGTGCCGCCGCCGTCGGTGCCCATGTGGTTCGCGATGTCAGCCTGCCGGCCCTGGTGCTGCACCGCGACGCCCTGGAACATAACATCCGCTGGATGCAGGACTTTGTCCGCAGCAGCGGTGCCGAGCTGGCGCCCCACGGCAAGACCAGCATGATGCCCGCGTTGTTCCAGCGCCAGATCGCGGCCGGGGCCTGGGGCATCACCCTGGCTACCGCCGTGCAGACCCGCGCCGCCTACGCCAGCGGCGTGCGTCGTGTGCTGATGGCCAACCAGTTGGTGGGCGCGCCGAACATGGCCTTGATCGCCGACCTGCTGGCCGATAAGGATTTTGACTTCCATTGCATGGTCGATCACCCGGACAACGTTGCCGACCTGGGCCTGTTCTTCGCCGCCCGTGGCCAGCGCCTTAACGTGATGATCGAGTACGGGGTGGTCGGTGGCCGCTGCGGTTGTCGCAGCGAGCAAGAAGTGCGTGAGCTGGCCAAGGCGATCCAGGCCCAGCCGGCATTGGCGTTGACCGGTATCGAGGGTTACGAAGGCGTGATCCACGGCGAGCATGCCGTCAGTGGCATTCGCGACTTTGCCGCCAGCCTGGTGAGCCTGGCGGTCGAGCTGCAAGACAGCGGCCTGTTCGACCTGCCCAAGCCAATCATCACCGCATCGGGCTCGGCCTGGTACGACCTGATCGCCGAGTCGTTCGAAACGCAGAACGCCGCCGGCCGCTTCCTCAGCGTGTTACGCCCTGGCAGTTACGTGGCCCACGACCATGGCATCTACAAAGAAGCGCAGTGCTGCGTACTCGAACGCCGCAGCGACCTCAACGAGGGCCTGCGCCCGGCAATGGAAGTCTGGGCGCATGTGCAGTCGTTGCCGGAGCCTGGTTTTGCGGTGGTTGCCCTGGGCAAGCGCGACGTGGCCTACGACGCCGGCTTGCCGGTGCCGCTCAAGCGCTACAGGGCCGGGATTGTGCCGGCGCAAGGTGATGATGTGAGCGGGTGCAAGGTCACGGCGGTGATGGACCAGCATGCGTTCATGACCGTGGCGCCCGGGGTTGAATTGCGTATTGGCGACATCATTTCCTTTGGTACGTCCCACCCTTGCCTGACCTTTGATAAATGGCAGGTGGGGTGCCTGGTGGATGAGCAGTTGCAGGTGGTTGAGTCTCTGCGTACCTGCTTCTAGACCGCGTCGCGGCTATCGCAGCGATGCGGCGACCCGACAAGCCAGCTCCCACATTCGACTGCATTCCTCCAGTTGGAGTAGGGTCAAGTGTGGGAGCCGGGCTTGCCCGCGATGGGGCCCTCCAGCACACCAGAGAACTCTGCCATGAACACCCACCCCCACATCGCCCTCATCGGCGAATGCATGATCGAACTGCAACACCGCGCCGACGGCAGCCTGCACCAGAGCTTCGGCGGCGACACCCTGAACACCGCGGTGTACCTGCGCCGCGAACTGGGCGATGCCGGCAGCGTTGACTACGTCACCGCCCTGGGCGATGACAGCTTCAGCGATGCCATGTGTGAGCATTGGCACGCCGAAGGCCTTGGCCTGGGGATGGTCCAGCGCCTGCCTGGGCGCCTGCCGGGCTTGTACTGCATCCAGACTGATGCCCAGGGCGAACGTAAATTCCTCTACTGGCGCAACGAAGCGGCCGTGCGCGACTGCTTCACTACGCCGGCCGCCGAGCCGGTCCTGGCGGCTTTGCCGGGCTATGACGTGGTGTATTTGAGCGGTATTACCCTGGCGGTGCTGGGAGATATCGGACGTGAGCGCTTACTGCAGGTGCTGATCGAAGCCCGCCAGCGCGGGGCCAAGGTGGTGTTCGATAACAACTACCGGCCGCGATTGTGGGCCGATGTGCAAACGGCCCGTGAGGCGTATCGCAGGGTGCTGGCCGAGGTGGACATTGCCTTGCTCACCGAGGATGACGAACGCGCGTTGTTTGGTTATGAGGATAGCGAGCAGGTGTTCGCGGCGTACCCGTCGATTGCAGAAGTGGTGCTCAAGCGCGGAGCGGATGCGTGCCTGATTCGTTGCGCGGGGGAGCGCTTTGCGGTGCCGGCGTTGAAGGTGGAGAAGGTGGTGGACACCACGGCGGCGGGGGATTCGTTCAGCGCGGCGTATTTGGCTTGTCGGCTCAAAGGTGGCTCGCCGCAAGAAGCTGCCTCGGCGGGGCATCGGTTGGCGAGCCGGGTGATTCAGGTGCCGGGGGCGCTGATCCCCCGTCACTGATCGTTCCCACGCTCCGCGTGGGAAGGCAGCCCGGGACGCTCCGCGTCCCAGAAGTGGACGCAGAGCGTTCAGTGAGGCATTCCCACGCAGAGCGTGGGAACGATCGGAAGCAGCCCCATCAATCGCGGTAAAACACCTGCACCAGGTGATACCCAAACTTGCTCTTGATCGGCCCGTGCACCACCTTCACCGGCTTCTTGAAGATCACCGCATCAATGGCCCCCACCATCTGCCCGGGCCGCACTTCGCCTAGGTCACCGCCGCGCTTGCCCGACGGGCAGGTGGAGTACTTCTTGGCCAGCACATCAAAGGCTTCGCCCTTGGCAATGCGCTGCTTGAGTTGTTCGGCTTCTTCGCTGGTTTTCACCAGGATATGACGGGCTTGGGCTTTCATGGGGCTCTACCAGCTGTGCGACGGCGCGCGATTATGCCTGAACTCAGGTCTCGGCGCCGATCATGCTACGGATTTTGTTGGCCAACAGGTCAATGGAAAAGGGCTTGGCGACCATGTCCATGCCGTCTTCCAGGAACCCCTGGCGCTCGGCGGCTTTCTCGGCATAACCGGTCATGAACAGCACGCGCAGGCCGGGGCGATGCTGGCGGGCGATTTCCGCCAGTTGCCGGCCGTTCATGCCGGGCAGGCCAACGTCGGTCACCAACAGGTCCACACGCAAATCCGACTCCAGCAACGGCAGCGCCGCACGCGCATCCGCCGCCTGGTGCGCGGTGTAGCCCAGTTCGTCGAGCACATTGACCACCAGCATACGCACCGCCGGGTCGTCCTCGACCACCACCACCGCTTCACCGGCCAGGGCCACGGGTGCTTCGGTCAGGCTGGTGGGCAGGCTGCTTTCCAGCGCCGTGCCATACAAACGCGGCAGGTACAGGCGCACGCAGGTGCCCTGGCCCGGTTCGCTCTGGATGGTCACGTGGCCGCCGGACTGCTGGGCAAAGCCGTAGATCATCGACAACCCAAGGCCAGTGCCTTGGCCGATGGGCTTGGTGGTGAAGAACGGGTCGAACGCCTTGGCGAGGATTTTCGGCGCCATGCCGCTGCCGTTGTCGCTCACGCCCAGCATCACATAATCGCCGGCCTTGACCGGTTCCAGGGTGGTGATGTCGGTGCCGTCCAGGTAACTGTTGGCGGTTTCGATCAGCAGCTCGCCGCCGTCGGGCATGGCGTCGCGGGCGTTGATCACCAGGTTGAGCAGGGCGTTTTCCAATTGGCTGGCGTCAGTGTTCACCGGCCAGATGTCTTTGCCCAGTTGGACCTTGAGCTCGATATGCGCACCCTTGGTGCGCCGGAACAGGTCTTCCAGGGACGCCACCAGTTGGTTGGGGTCGGTAGGGCGACGGTCCAGCGACTGGCGCCGCGAGAACGCCAGCAGCCGGTGGGTAAGGGCGGCGGCACGATGGGCGGAGGACACGGCGGCATCGGCAAAGCGGCCGATATCGTCGCTGCGCCCGGCGGCAATGTAACGCTGCATCAGGTCCAGGCTGCCGATGATGCCGGTGAGCATATTGTTGAAGTCATGGGCGATACCGCCGGTGAGCTGGCCGACCGCTTCCATCTTCTGCGCATGGCGCAGGGCATCTTCGGCCCGTTCGCGCTCGAACATCTCGTTTTGCAGGCGCTGGTTGGCCTCGGCCAGCGCCTGGGTGCGCTGAGCCACGCGTTCTTCAAGGTTCTCGTTGAGGTGGCGCAGAGCCTCTTCGGTGAGCTTGCGTTCGGTCTCGTCGATCACAAAGATGTAGAAACCATTCACCGAGCCGTCATTGCTAAAGCGCGGCAGGTACTTCATCAACGCATGGCGCGGGCGGCCATCGCGATGAGGCGTCACCGTCATGAAGCTGCACGCCTTGCCCTTGAGCGCGGCGGCGATCTTGTCTGCGCGCCCGGCATACACTTCGTCGCCGAGCACTTCGCGGATGGTCTTGCCGTACAGTTCCTGGGGCGTCTTGCCGTACCACTCCAGGTAAGCGCTGTTGTTGAGGCGAAAGCGCTGGTCGTGGTCAACGTAGCCGATCAATACGGGCATGGCGTTGATGATCAGTTGCAGCTCGGTCTGGCTCTGGCGCAAGGCCTGCTCGGTGTTTTTGCGCTCGGTGAGGTCCAGCGCGGCGCCGAGGAACCGCGCCGGCCTGCCGTGATGATCCTTGTAGCAGCGGCCACGGGCGAACACCCAGCGCACCTGGCCATCGGCCTGTTGCAGGCGGTATTCCTCGGCGTACTCGGTGCCATGGGTGATGCAATGCTTGATGCTGCGCGTCACCGTGCCCCGGTCTTCGGGATGCACGCCGTGCAGGTAGGCGCTGATGGGCAGCAGGCTTGAATCGTTGGGGTCGACGCCATGCAGGTAGGCGAAATGGGCGTCGGCAATGAAACGGTCTTCACCGATATCCCAATCCCAGGTGCCCACCGCGTCGGTGGCTGCTAATGCGAGTTGCAGGCGTTGCTCGGTGTTGTGCTGGGCCTTGAGGCTTTCTTCGGAACGCTGTTGCAGTTCGAGGGTTTTACTGCGCCGCTCATTGGTTTCAATGGCTGTGACCAGAATGCCGGCCACCCGGCAGCTTTCGTCGCGCACCGGGCTGTAGGTCAGGTCCAGCCAGATTTCGGTATCGCAGCCCTGGCGGTGCAGCACAAAGCGTTGCTCGCTGAAGGTGCGCACCTGGCCGCCGAGCACCGCGTCGTAGACCGGCGCGGCGAAGCTTTCAAGCTCCGGCCAAGTGTGGTGCGCCGGCTGGCCCAGGGCGCCGGGGTGTTTGCTGCCAATCAGGTGGGCAAAGCCATCGTTATAGAGTTGCGTGAGCTGCGGGCCCCACAGCAGCACCATCGGCATGGGCGAATGCACGACGATATCGACGGCAGTGCGCAGGCTTTGCGGCCACTCACTGGCCTCACCGAGTGGGCTTTGTGCCCAGTCCAGCCGCTTGATCAACGCAGCGGCTTCGCTACCGGTGGATGTTCCATTCATAAAAAGCCCTGAGCGTGACGCTTTGAAAAATGACAACACCTATTGTCCCAAGGAACGACAACGGGTGACTACCCCCGAAAAATAGCATGCCTTGAGGGTTTTTCTTCAAAACGCTGCGTCAACGCTGAAACCTTTCATCTAATCGGCCAGCTCAGCCCTGTCGCGAAATTGCTCCAGCGCCTGGGGGTTGGCCAGGGCATCGGTGTTTTTAACCGGCTCGCCATGCACCACATTGCGCACCGCCAATTCGACGATTTTGCCGCTGATGGTGCGGGGGATATCCGTGACAGCGAGGATCTTCGCCGGCACGTGGCGCGGTGTGGTGTTGGCGCGAATCACCTGGCGGATCTGCTGTTGCAGCGCCTCGTCCAGTTCGATCCCGTCCTCCAGGCGTACAAACAGCACCACGCGCACGTCGTCCTGCCAACGTTGACCGATGGCAAGGCTTTCCAGCACCTGCGGGATTTTATCCACCTGGCGATAAATCTCGGCGGTGCCAATACGCACGCCGCCGGGGTTGAGCACCGCGTCGGAACGCCCATGAATCAACAGGCTGCCGTTGGCGCGTTGCTCGGCATAGTCGCCCTGGGCCCACACGCCGGGGAACTGGCTGAAATACGAAGCGCGCAGTTTTTGCTGCTGCGGGTCGTTCCACAACCCGATGGGCATGGCAGGGAAATGCCGGGTGCACACCAGTTCGCCTTTCTCTGCGACCAGGGGCCGGCCCTGGTCGTCCCACACTTCGATGGCCATGGCCAGGCTCTTGCACTGCATCTCACCGCGCCGCACCGGCAGCACCGGGTTGCCGATCACAAAGCAGGAGACAATGTCGGTTCCGCCGGACATCGACGACAGGCACAACTCAGCCTTGATCTCGCGGTACACGTAGTCGTAACTCTGGGGCGACAGTGGCGAGCCAGTGGAAATCAGGCCCTTGAGGCTGCCCAGGTCGTGGCTCAGGCGCGGTTGCAGCCCGGACTTTTCCAGGGTGGCGAGGAATTTGGGGCTGGTGCCGAACACGCTGATTTTTTCCGCATCGATCAGGTCGAGCAAGCGTTCGGGGCCGGGGTGGAACGGCGAGCCGTCGTACAGCACCGCGGTGGCGCCGATCGCCAGTACCGACACCAGCCAGTTCCACATCATCCAGCCGCAGGTGGTGTAGTAGAACAGGTAGTCATCGCGGTTCAGGTCGGCATGCAGGCCGTGTTCCTTCAGGTGCGTCAGCAATACGCCGCCGGTGCCGTGGATGATGCATTTGGGGATGCCGGTGGTGCCGCTGGAATAAAGGATATACAGCGGGTGATCGAACGGCACCGCGACAAATTCCGGTTCGCCACAGGCTTTGTAGAAGTCGTCCCACAGCGCGACGTGGGCGTGGGTGGTGTAGTCCCCAGCCTGCGCTTCGGGCTTGGCGTACGGCACGATGATCAGCTGTTGCAGGGAGGGCAGGCGCTCAAGGATTTCATTGAGCTTGGCGCTCTGGTCGATGCGCTTGCCGGCATAGCGGTAGCCTGCGCAGGTGATCAGCACCTTGGGCTCGATCTGGCCGAAGCGGTCGATGACGCCCTGGGTGCCGAAGTCTGGCGAGGAGCACGACCAGATAGCACCGAGGCTGGTGGTGGCGAGCATGCCCACCAGGGTTTGCCAGGTGTTGGGCATACACGCGGCCACCCGGTCACCCATGCCGACCCCGGCCGCCCGCAGGCTTTTTTGCAGGCCGGCAACGTGCTCTGCCAGTTGGGCATAGCTCAATTGTTCGCGTTGGCCGTCTTCGCTGACAGCCACCACAGCAGGGTGATCATCGCGGCGGCGCAACAGGTGTTCGGCAAAGTTCAGGGTGGCGCCGGGAAACCAATGGGCGCTGGGCATCTCGACGTCTTCGATCAGGGTGACGCTGGGCGGGCTGCGAAACTGCACGTCAAAGAACGCGACAATCGCCTGCCAGAAGTCCGGGCGCTGGTCGATGCTCCATTGGTGCAGGGCGGGGTAGTCGTGGAGCTGTACGCCGTGCCGTTGGTTGATGAAGCGGCGGAACTGGTCCATGCGCGTGTTGGCGATGCGTTCCGGGGAGGGTTGCCAGAGGATGTCGGACATAAGCTGCCTCTTCTCGTTCCCACGCTCCGCGTGGGAATGCCTGACTGGACGCTCTGCGTCCGCTTTTGGGGCGCGGAGCGCCCCGGTCTGCGTGCCCACGCAGGGCGTGGGAACGATCATCACGGGTTTACTGGGCCAGCCAGCCGCCATCGATGTTCCAGGCCGCGCCGCGCACCTGGGCACCGGCTTCACTGCACAAGAACAACACCAGCTCGCCCAACTGCGACGGCGTCACAAACTCCAGTGACGGCTGCTTCTCCGCCAGCAGATCCTGCTGTGCCTGCTGTGGGTCGACCCCGGTGGCCACACGATCATCAATCTGCTTCTGCACCAGTGGCGTCAGCACCCAGCCCGGGCAGATGGCGTTGCAGGTCACATTGCTGGTGGCGGTTTCCAGGCCCACCACCTTGGTGAGGCCGATCACCCCATGCTTGGCCGCCACATACGCCGCCTTGCCCACTGAGCCGACTTGCCCGTGCACCGAGGCGATATTGACGATGCGCCCCCATCCCTTGGCCTTCATGCCCGGCAAGCTCAGCCGAGTGCTGTGAAACACCGAGGACAGGTTGATGGCGATGATCGAGTCCCAGCGTTCCACCGGAAAGTCTTCCACCGCCGCCACATGCTGGATGCCAGCATTGTTGACCAGGATGTCCACGCCACCGAACTCGCGCTCGGCGTAGGCGAGCATGTCGGCGATCTGCGCGGGGTCGCTGACGTCGGCCGGGTGGTGCCCGACCTTGCCGCCAAACGCCTGCACCTGGGCGATCACCGCGCTGGCGTCGCCAAAGCCGTTGAGAATCAGGTTGGCGCCGGCCTTGGCCAGGCTCAGGGCTATCCCTAAGCCGATGCCGCTGGTGGAGCCGGTGACCAGGGCGGTCTTGCCATTCAAAGTCGTCATGAAAACCTCACACAATGCCGGTGGCGTAGAAAGTACCGATCACCACGAACACCGCGAGGGTCTTGATGATCGTGATACCAAAAATGTCCTTGTAGGCTTCGCGGTGGGTCAGCCCGGTGACCGCCAGCAAGGTGATCACCGCGCCGTTGTGGGGCAGGGTGTCCATGCCGCCGCTGGCCATGGCCGCGACCCGGTGCAGCACCTCAAGGGGGATATTGGCCGCGTGGGCGGCTGCAATAAAGCTCTCGGACATCGCGGCGAGCGCGATGCTCATGCCCCCGGAAGCAGAGCCGGTGATACCGGCCAGCAAGGTCACGGTGATCGCTTCGTTGACCAGCGGGTTGGGGATGCCCTTGAGCCAGTCCGCCAGTACCAGAAAACCCGGCAGCGAGGCGATCACGGCGCCAAACCCATATTCCGAGGCGGTATTCATCGCCGCCAGCAATGCACCACTTACCGCGCTTTTACTGCCTTCGGCCAGCTTGCTCTTGATCGCCGAAAAGCCGAACACCAGCACCACGATAATCCCCACCAGCAACGCTGCCTGCACCGCCCAGATCGCGGTTAGCTTGGCGATTTCGGTGGTCACCGGCGCGCTCATGCCCGGCAGGCTGAGGCTGTGGGTCTTGCCGTACCACTGCGGGATCCAGTGGGTGAACAACAGGTTCATCACCCCCACCAGGATCAGCGGCGACAGCGCGAGCCACGGGTTGGGCAGGCTCAGGTTGTCGGCGGTTTCCGGCTCATTGCGCAACTCGGTGCCATAGCCTTCACCGGCACGCTGGGCCTTGTTGCGCTGGCGTGCGAGGTAGAGCATGCCGGCGCAGAACACGAAGATCGTACCGATCAGCCCCAGCCACGGCGCCGCCCAGGCGGTGGTGTTGAAGAAGGTACTGGGGATGATGTTCTGGATCTGCGGCGTGCCGGGCAGGGCGTCCATGGTGAACGAGAACGCACCAAGGGCGATGGTTGCCGGGATCAGGCGCTTGGGGATATTGCTCTGGCGGAACATCTCGGCGGCAAACGGGTACACCGCAAACACCACCACGAACAGCGACACGCCACCGTAGGTGAGCAGGGCGCAGACCAGCACGATCACCAGCATCGCCTGGCGCGTGCCGAGCAAGCGGATCGCAGCGGCCACGATCGAGCGCGAAAACCCCGACAGCTCAATGAGCTTGCCGAACACCGCACCGAGCAGGAAGACCGGGAAATACAGCTTGATAAAACCGACCATCTTTTCCATGAACACCCCGGTAAAGGCAGGGGCGACGGCGGACGGGTCGGTGAGCAGCACAGCGCCAAGGGCGGCGATGGGGGCGAACAGGATAACGCTATAGCCACGGTAGGCGGCCAGCATCAGCAGCGCGAGCGCGGCCAGGGCAATGATCACACTCATGGTGTGTCTCCATCGGATTGTTATTGTTGTGGGTGACGCTTTGGGAGGGAGCTATAGCGAGATGTGTGCCATATTTATAACTTGTTGATATATAAAGATTTATTGGCTGTTGACGACGGTTTTTCAGAAGACAGTCTCAATCGAGAGACGAGTGGAGATCCTTGTGGGAGCTGGCTTGCCTGCGATAGCGGTGGTTCAGCTGGCTTGTAGGGCACTGTTAGAGCCAGCCCTTTCAAGGTCTTTTCGTTTTGGCAGCCTTGATTACCCTGTCCGTTGAAACATGCGCATTCACCGCCGTGCCTTGCACCCATGTCTTGGGTTTAGGCACCTTGAGGCCGCGGGGACTTTTCGCAACTTGTTTGGGTTGGATGTTTCTGGCCAGCTCCAACAAACGCTGGGCCAACTTTTCCACAGGGATGGCGGGAAGATATTCCGAGGGCAGTGCAATCTGCATTCCCTCATAACCACTCCTGACCTGGACCGCCAAGTGATAGATCGAGGCTTCCCAGCCATCAGGCTGGGTCTCCCGATGGGCTTGCTCCACGCTTCGCTTGAGTACAGCCAGGACGTTGTAGGCCAACACTGCCGTAGTGAACCCGAGCAAGGCGGCCTTTGGGCTGCCGAGAGTTTCGATTTCACTTTCCAGGATCGCTTCCAGTCGCTGGAACATACCTTCAATGCTCCAGCGGCGGCGATAGAGTTGCGCGATCTGCTCAGCGCTGACGCTTTCAGGCAGGTTGCTCCAGAACATCAAGCTGCTGTCACCCGAGTCTGTTGGCGAATGAAGCGTCAGTTCGACACGCCGACATTGGTAACCGCCTCTGACCTGGATGATCTGCTCACGCACAGTGCCTGTTTCCACGGGCACGGGTTCTTGCCACTCACCCTCTTGAATCAGGCGTGGATGTTTGGCTTGCTGGCGAATGACAAAGGACGTCTGGACCTGCTCACAAGCTTCCATTACCGGGAGCGTGCAGTAGAGTCGGTCAGCCAGCCACACCTGGCCCGGTTCAGCATTAGCCAACAGAGGCAACACGCAAACACGCTCGCTGGCGTAGGCATCCTCACATGCCTGAAGGTCGATGACCTGATCGAGATCAGGATCGTAGACCACTACCGAAAAACCGGGACGAGCCGCACCTCGCTCCTGGCGTAAAGCCCCCAGACGCTTCTCAGTGGATGCCAGGTGATTGCCGTCTACCACGCGAACCTGCCAGTCCGGCAGCATCGTCGTGCAGCCCAGTTCTTTGATGGTTGGAGTCAGTCGTTGCGCACTACCGGTGACCAGAGCGCGCAATAGCTCGGGTTCTGTACGACTGATTTTGTCGTAAAGCGCCGCCAAGCTGACAGGGAGATCTTCCAGTTGCCGCGCAGCGGCGTGCAGGGATGGCTTCAAGCCCAATGAAACAAGGGACATCAGCTTGATTATGGTCGAGAACAGTAGTTCACGAGAATACTGCCGTTGCCGATGTTCTTCGAAGACCTGATCGACCCACTCAGGTGCAATAGCTTGTTCCAGCGCCAATTTGGCCATGACGCTGGCGGGTGCTTTTTTCTCGAAACGCGCTAGAACATCGGCCCACATCGTTTGGGATCCCTGAATGAAATTTCAGGGGATTTTACCGAAGACCTTGAAAGGGATGACTGTTAGAGCGCTATCGCAGGCAAGCCAGCTCCCACATAAGATTGTCTTGATGTTGGGAATGATGTCTCTAATTTGAGACTAAGTTAGTCCAAGCACCAGCATTTTTTTATACAACGTCGACCGCCCAAGCCCCAACCGCTTGGCCGCCTCTACCACATTGCCGTCACAGGCCTTGAGCGCCCCCGCAATCACTTCCCGATCAAAGCGCTCCCGCGCCGCCGCAAAGGTTTCACCCTCGACCGCCGCCACCGCGCCCCGTTGTACCGGGCTGAACGTGCCAATCGCTGCGCGAAGGTCGCTGGCATTGAGCATCAGGTCATCACTCAACAGCGCCGCCCGCTCCAGCACATTGCGCAACTCGCGGATATTCCCCGGCCAGGCGTGCTGGGCCAACAGCGCCAAAGCATCGCGGTCGAGCTCGTGCTGGCTGCGCAACTCCTCAAGGATCGCCTCGCTCAATGCCGGAATATCCTCCAGGCGTTCACGCAACGGCGGTACCTGGATCGGCAATACGTTGAGGCGGTAATACAAATCCGCACGAAACTCGCCACGCTTGATCGCCGCTTCCAGGTCCATGGACGTCGCGGCAATCACCCGCACATCGCTGTGCAGCATCTCGTTGGAGCCTACCGGTTCGAATTCCTTTTCCTGCAACACCCGTAGCAATTTGCTTTGCAGGGGCAGCGGCATATCGCCGATTTCATCGAGAAACAGCGTGCCGCCCTGGGCTATCTGGAACTTGCCGGGGCGACCCTTGCGGTCGGCACCCGTAAACGCACCGGGTGCAGTGCCGAAAAACTCGGCTTCAAGCAGGTCATGGGGAATCGCCGCGCTGTTGATGCTCACAAAGGCTTTGTGCGCCCGAGGCGATGCGCCGTGGATGGCCTGGGCGAGCAGCTCCTTGCCGGTGCCGGTTTCCCCGAGCAGCAACACCGGCGACTCGGCACTCGCACTGCGCCGCGCCCGGCGCTTGACCTCAAGGCTCGCCGCGCTGGTGCCGATAAAGTGCGCGAAGTTGTATTTGCTCTGCCGCGAGCGCAGCAGTGAGCGCGTGGAGGCCAGCTCCTGTTGCATGCTCAGGTAGCGCTCGATCAGCGGCGACAGGTTGCGCAGTTCATCGAACAGCGCAAAGCCAATTGCGCCGATCACCGCCCCGGCCTCGTCGTGGATCGGCAGGCGCATCACCACCAGCGGGCCTTTGGGGGTGTCCTGGATGTCCAGCAGGATCGGCCGGTCATTGCGCACCACCTGGCGCAGCAGGCTGTTGGAAATCACCTGCTCGCACGGCTGGCCGATGGCTTGGTCGGCGCTCTTGAGGCCAAAACGCTTGGCGTAACGCTCGTTCATCCACACGATATTCGCATCGCGGTCGACGATGACCGTGCCTTCGCTGGACTGCTCGATGATCTCGAACAGTGACTGGATGGCCAGGCCGCGAACCTGTTGGTAGTCCTTGAGGCTAGTGCTCATGGAGGCAGAATCCTGTTAATCATCACAAGGGGATGTGCGCTGCAGCCAGCAATTCTTTGGTGTACGGGTGCTGGGGCGATTCGAACACATCATGGCTGGCGCCACGCTCCACCACCTTGCCATCCTTGACCACGATCATGTCATGGGCCATGGCGCGCACCACCGCCAAATCATGGCTGATAAACAGGTAGGTCAGGCCGTATTTGTCCTGCAGCTCGCGCAGCAGCGCCACAACTTGTTTCTGCACCGTACGGTCCAGCGCCGAGGTGGGTTCGTCGAGCAGCATCAGCGCGGGCTTGAGCATCAGGGCGCGGGCAATGGCGATGCGTTGGCGCTGGCCACCGGAAAACTCATGGGGGTAACGATGCCGGCTGGCAGGGTCCAGCCCCACGTCCTTGAGCACCTGGATCACTTGCGCTTCGCGGTCGGCCAGGCTGCACGGTGCGTGCACTTCCAGGCCCTCGCTGATGATCTGCTGCACCGACATGCGCGGGCTGAGGCTGCCATAGGGGTCCTGGAACACCACCTGCATCTGCTTGCGCCATGGGCGCATCTGCTGATGGTTGAGCGGGTCCAGGGCCTCACCCTGAAAGCGGATGCTGCCGCTGGAGTCGAGCAAGCGCAGGATCGCCTGGCCCAGGGTCGACTTGCCGGAACCGGACTCACCGACAATCCCCAGGGTCTTGCCGCGCTGCACGCTGAGGCTGATGCCGTCCACCGCGCGCAGGTAGGTCTTGGCGCGGAACAGCCCGCCGCCGAGGGGGAATTGCACGCTCAGGTCATCCACTTCCAGTACCGTCTCACGCGGCTCGCTGCACAGCACATCGCCCGAGGGCTCGGCGTCCAGCAGCAGGCGGCTGTAGGGGTGCTGCGGTGCGGTGAACAAGGCCTGGCAGTCGGCCTGCTCGACGATTTCCCCGGCCCGCATCACGCAGACCCGCTGGGCGATACTGCCCACCAGGTTCAGATCGTGGCTGATCAGCAGCAGCGACATGCCCAACCGCTGTTGCAAAGACTTGAGCAGCAACAGGATCTTGCGCTGCACCGTCACGTCCAGCGCCGTGGTGGGCTCGTCGGCAATCAACAGTTCGGGCTCGCAGGCCAGGGCCATGGCGATCATCACCCGCTGACGCTGGCCGCCGGACAATTGATGGGGGTAGGCCTTGAGCCGTTCCTGGGGTTTCTGGATGCCCACCAGTTCCAGCAGTTCGAGGATGCGCGCCTGCGCCGCCTTGCCGCCCAGGCCCTTGTGCAGCAGCAGGGTTTCGCCGATCTGCTTTTCGATGCTGTGCAGCGGGTTCAGCGAGGTCATCGGCTCCTGGAAAATCATGGCAATGCGGTTGCCGCGCAATTTTTGCAGGGTGCTTGGTGAGGCGCCGATCAGTTCCTGGCCGCGATACTTGATAGACCCCAGGGTTTCGGTGCCGGCTTGCGGCAGCAGTTGCAGGATCGAATGGGCCGTCACCGACTTGCCCGAGCCCGACTCGCCCACCAGCGCCAGGCACTCGCCGGGGCGCACGTCCAGGCTCAGGTTACGCACGACGGTCTGGCCGTTGAAGGCGACGCACAGGTCGCGGATTTCGATCAGGTTCATACGCAGTCACTCATGAGCGGGGGTCGAAGGCATCACGCAGTGCCTCGCCGATAAACACCAGCAACGACAGAATCAGCGCCAAGGTGAAAAACGCCGTCAAGCCCAGCCACGGCGCTTGCAGATTCTGCTTGCCCTGGCCGATCAGCTCACCCAGGGACGCGCTGCCGGCGGGCATGCCGAAGCCAAGGAAATCCAGGGCGCTCAAGGTGGAAATCGCCCCGGTCAAAATGAACGGCAAATAGCTGAGGGTCGCGGTCATGGCGTTGGGCAGGATGTGCCGACGAATGATCTTGCCGTCGCCCAGGCCCAGGGCGCGTGCGGCCTTGACGTACTCCAGGTTGCGCCCGCGCAGGAACTCGGCGCGCACCACGTCCACTAGGGCCAGCCAGGAAAACAGCGCCATGATCCCCAGCAACCACCAGAAATTCGGCTCGACAAACCCCGACAGGATAATCAGCAGGTACAGCACCGGCAGGCCAGACCACACCTCCAGGATGCGTTGCCCGAGCAAGTCCACCCAGCCGCCGTAGTACCCCTGCAGCGCGCCGGCGGCAATCCCGATGACGGCGCTGATGGCAGTCAGGGCCAGGGCAAACAGGATTGACACCCGTGCGCCAAAGATCACCCGCGCCAACACATCGCGGGACTGGTCATCGGTGCCCAGCCAGTTCACCGCCGACGGCGGGCTCGGGGCAGGGCGGGTGAGTTCGTAGTTGGGGGTGTCATCGCTGAACGGAATCGGTGGGAACAGCATCCAACCGCCATCCTGCTTGATCAGCTTTTGCACATAGTCACTGCGGTAATCCGCCTGGAACGGCAATTGCCCGCCGAACTGCTGCTCGGTGTAGCGCTTGAACACCGGGAAATACAGCTCGTTCTTGAAACTGAGCACCAGCGGTTTGTCATTGGCGATCAACTCGCCGCCCAGGGTCAGTATGAACAGGCCGATAAACAGCCACAGCGACCACCAGCCACGCCTGTTTTTCTTGAAACGCTCGAAACGCCGACGGGCCACGGGAGACAGGTTGAGCATCAGGCGTTCCTCGCGGCGAAGTCGATACGCGGGTCCACCAGGGTGTAGCAGAGGTCACCGATGAGTTTTATCAAGAGGCCGAACAGGGTGAAGATAAACAGCGAACCGAACACCACCGGGTAGTCCCGGGACACCGCCGCCTCGTAGCTCATGCGGCCCAGGCCATCGAGGGAGAAGATCACCTCGATCAGCAGCGAGCCGGCAAAGAACACACTGATAAACGCCTGGGGAATCCCCGAGATCACCAGCAGCATGGCATTGCGGAACACGTGACCGTATAGCACCCGGCGTTCGCTCAAGCCCTTGGCGCGGGCGGTGACCACGTACTGGCGGGTGATTTCATTGAGGAACGAGTTCTTGGTGAGGATGGTCAAGGTGGCGAAGCCGCCGATCACCAATGCCGTGACCGGTAGTACCAAGTGCCAGAAGTAGTCGGCGATCTTGCCCACGGTGCTCAGTTCGGCAAAGTTTTCCGAGACCAGCCCGCGTACCGGGAACCAGTTCAGCGAGGTGCCGCCAGCGAACACCACGATCAGGAACATCGCAAACAGGAACGCCGGCATCGCATAACCGATGACGATGGCCGTGCTGCTCCACATATCAAAGCTGCTGCCATGGCGCACGGCCTTGCGTATGCCCAGCGGGATCGACACCAGGTAGGTGATCAGCGTGGCCCACAGGCCGAGGGAAATGGTGACGGGCATCTTTTCCAAAATCAGGTCGGTCACCGTCGCGCCGCGAAAGAAGCTGTTGCCGAAGTCCAGTTGGGCGTAGTTCTTGAGCATCAACCACAGGCGTTCCGGCGCGGATTTGTCGAAGCCGTATTGTTTCTCGATGTCCTTGATCAGCTTCGGGTCCAGGCCGCGGCTGGCCCGCGAGCCGCTGATGCCTTCGCCGGATGCGCCCGCCACACCACCGCCGCCAATGCCTTGCAAGTGCGCGATGGCTTGCTCCACCGGCCCGCCGGGCGCGGCCTGCACGATTACGAAGTTCACCAACAGGATGATCACCAGCGTCGGGATGATCAGCAGCAGGCGCCGTACGATATAGGCAAACATCAGTGGGCCTCTCCGCGTTTTTTCAACTCAGCCTGCATTTGTTCGTTCGTCAGCGGGGTGGGGCTGACTTCCCACCAGCTTTCCAGGGCTTCGTCGTTTTTTGCCTCGATGGCCGGGCGCCCGAAACGGTTCCACCACGCGGCCGAGGTGCCCGGTGGGTAATAGTTGGGGATCCACAGGTAGTTCCATTGCAGTACGCGGTCCAGGGCGTGGGCATAGGTGAGCATCTTCGCCTGGGTGTCGGCCTTGACCAGGCCATGGATCAGCGTATCGACGGCCGGGTCCTTGAGCACGATGTAGTTGTTGGCGCCCGAATCGAACGCGGCGGCAGAACCGAAATAGTTATAGAGCTCCATGCCGGGCGAGGTGGTCACCGGGAAGCCCGTGACGATCATGTCGTAGTCGCGGGCCATCAGGCGGTTGACGTATTGCGAGGAGTCGATGCGGCGGATGTTCAGGGTGATGCCGATCTGCGCCAGGTTGCGCTTGTAGGGCAGCAACAGGCGCTCAAGGCCGTTCTGCACATTCAGAAAGGTGAATTCCAGCGGCTCGCCCTGGGCATTGACGAGTTTGTCGCCCACAGGTTTCCAGCCGGCGTCTTCCAGCAGGGCCAAGGCTTGCAGCTGTTTATCGCGGATCATGCCGCTGCCGTCGGTGACCGGGGCCTTGAACACCTGGGTAAACACCTCGTCGGGAACCTGCCCGCGCAGGGGTTCGAGGATCGCCAGTTCTTCCGGAGTGGGTAACTGGCTGGCGGCCAATGGGCTATTGGAGAAATAGCTCTGCTGTCGAATGTACAGGTTGCGCATCATCTGGCGGTTGGCCCATTCAAAATCCCACAGCATCGCCAGGGCCTGGCGCACGCGGCGATCCTTGAACATCGGTTTTTGCACATTGAACACATAACCCTGGGCCGGCTGCGGCATCTCCTTGGCCAGATGCGCGCGCTGCAAGCGGCCATCGTCCAGGGCCGGGCCGTTGTAGCCGATGGAGTAGCCAGTGGCAGAGAATTCACGGTTGAAGTCGTAGGCACCGCCGCGCAGCACCTGGCGTGCCACTTCGGTGTCGCCGAAGTATTCCAGGCTCAAGTGATCGAAATTGTACAGGCCACGGCTGACCGGCAAGTCCTTGCCCCACCAGTCGGGGTCGCGGGTGAAGGTGATGGTGCTGCCGGAGTCGATCTTGCTGACCTTGTAAGGGCCGCTACCCAGCGGGGCTTCGTAGCCGCCGCCGTTGGCAAAGTCGCGGGTCTTCCACCAGTGCTCGGGGAACACCGGCAAGGTGGCGATATCCAGGGGCAGGGTGCGGTTTTCGTTGCTGGAAAAGTCAAAGCGCACCTGGCGTTCGCCTTCGACTTCGACGTGTTTGACGTCGGCAAACAACGTGCGATAGCGCAGGCTACCTTGGGTCATCAGCACGTCAAAGCTGTAGCGCACGTCTTGCGCGGTAATGGGCGTGCCATCGGCAAAACGCGCCTTGGGGTTCAGGTAGAAGCGCAGCGACAGGCCGTCGCCTGCGCGTTCCATCTTTTGCGCCACCAGGCCATAGACAGTGTAAGGCTCATCCAGCGAGCGCAACGCCAAGGGCGCGTACACCCAGCCGTCGACCTGGGACACGCCGATGCCTTTGTCGATATAGGGCAGCACATGGTCAAAGCGCCCCACCTCCAGCGCCGAACGCCGCAGGCTGCCGCCCTTGGGGGCGTTGGGGTTGGCGTAGTCGAAATGGCTGAAACCTTCGGCGTACTTGGCCGGCTCGCCGTATACCGTCAAGTAGGTTTGCGGGGCCGCGATCACCGCAGTGCTGGCCATTAGCAATGCCAGGGTGGAACAGAGCAGAGATGAAAAAGCCAATCGCATTATCAGCCTTGAGCGCCGGGTAAAGAATAATAAGGATTTGTACGCTAACGGCCTGGGCATCGCCAGTCATCAGATGCACAACGGCCCACCAAAGGGCGGGCCGTTGTTTATAGCATCAGCGCAGATTGAATCAATCCTGGCGGCTGGTGACTTCCAGCAGGTGGTAGCCGAACTGAGTCTTCACCGGGCCTTGCACGGTGTTGACCGGGGCACTGAAGACCACGGTGTCGAATTCCTTGACCATCTGGCCTGGGCCGAACGAACCGAGATCACCGCCTTGGCGGCTGGATGGGCAGCTGGAGTTGGCTTTAGCGACTTCTGCGAAATCAGCGCCGCCTTCGATTTGGGCTTTGAGTTCGTTGCACTTGTCTTCAGTGGCAACGAGGATGTGACGGGCGGTGGCTTTGGCCATGGTGAGTAACTCCTAGAGTAAAAAACGGTGAGCGTACCGGATTCAGGCGGTTATTTCTCGGCAAAGTTCCACTGGGTTTTAAGTCGCCACTGTTTAGGCCATGCCGGTTCAAGGCAGCACGAGATAGTCGTTGCGCTGCACGATCGGTCGGTGCGCCGCTTGCACCAGGTGAATATAGCGGCCGTCCACCAGGTCGATGGGCAGGCAATCGTCGATATCCAGCACCGCGTCGGTGTGGGCCTGGGACCAGTGGCTCTGCATCTGTTGCTTGCCTTTGCGCATGGCCTCTTGTTTGTGATGGGCGACCACCAGCAGGTAGTGATGGGCTTCGCCGAAGCTATTAGCCTCGTAGCCACCGAGGTTGATGAAGTACAAGCGCGGCGCATCGCTGTGGGGCGCCAGGTGGCTCAGTTCAACCTTCCAGCCGTCGACGCCATCGACGGCCATCCATGAATCGATGTGTACGCCTTTGGGGCTGCCAAACCAGGCGTCGCGTAATTGCGGATAGGTGGCTTGCAGGGTGTCGGCCACTGCGAATACCACATCGTGTACTTCGATCCTGGCCTGCGGGTGCTTGCCCCCGAGCATGACGACAAACAGCATTACCGGTGTTTCCTGGGGAGTGGTGAGAGGGCAACCATACTGCGATTGAGCTGGTTTGTCCGGTTGGGATGGGGCCTGTGTGTCGCGACGCTGAACCTGTGGGAGCTGGCTTGCCTGCGATGCCGGCCTGCTAGCCGACGCCTATCCACCTGGTACCCCAGGATCCAAATGTGGGCGCTGGCTTGCCTGCGATGCCGGCCTCCCAGCCGACGCCTATCTACCTGACACCCCACAATCCAAATGTGGGAGCTGGCTTGCCTGCGATGACGGCCTCCCAGCCGACGCCTATCCACCTGGTACCCCAGGATCCAAATGTGGGAGCGGGCTTGCTCGCGAATGCGTTCTGACAGTCGACGCAGTTATACCGAGTACATATCCATTGCTGCGGTAACGGCCGCTTAGGGTTCCGCCCTGACGGCGGCTCACTTTGCAAAAGCGGCAAAGTAAGCAAAACGCTCTTGCCCCACCACTCGGCACCTCGCTTGGGCTCGGTGTGCCCGAACACAGGCTTGAATCCGTGGGCCGCCGCCACGCGCCATCCATGGCGCGGGGCGGCTAACCCGGCGTCCTGCCGGGTTACCCACGAATTCAAGCCTGCGTTCGGCCAGCGTGGTTTAACGGGGCGACTGAGATCAAGATCAAAAGCAGATCAAGATCAACAGCGGCTCGCTTCGCATCGTGGTTACCGTCGTTACTGCTCGTTTAACCCGTCACTGGGCTGCGCCAGTCGTCCGAGCCGGACGTTCCGGCGACTTCGTGAGTCCAGATGATTTTGCGATAGGTGAAGTGCACATCCTCCAGATGGGTGAAGTGGGCGTTGTCTGGGTCTTGGCAGTTGGGCATGCGCGATTGGATGTCGACGATGGTGGCGCCTTCCAGTTCAATCGTGAAGTAGTGCTCCTGGGTTCCGGCCGAGGAGGTGCGCAGCCACTCCAGGCGGCAGGACACTTCTTCGCCGGTGGTCAGGGCGCTGAACAGCAAGGGTGAGGATTTATCGAAAACCTTGCTGATCATCAGCGGTTTATGCACGCGCTGACCGGTCGGCTGGCCCGACTGCGGGTCGCGGGGAATGATTACCTGATGAGCAAACGCCTGCACCAGAATCTGGTCCTCATGGCCTTCCTGATAAATGTTGCCTACCGAGTCCTGGGTAAATGTGCCTGCCGTAATCAAACCTTGTTTGACACCGGTGATGGAGAGGTACGCGGGTGTGGGCATGACGGGTTTCCTTGCCTGATTGAGTAGGTATTGCCGGGCAGCGAGAGCGCTGACCGGGCAGGTTCCTATAACAAGAAGCGTGCCTGAAAGTGTGAGGCTCAATGAAATAAGGGCGAAAAAGACTCAGCATACTTTATTGAGCGTTTGCTGTAGTGCTGTGGGTGGTTTTTAGCGTAATTAGTTGCGCGCATATGCGCATTTAGTTGCTCACGTCATATGTTTTGTAAATGCATGGTTTTAGGCTGTGGATGATGGGTTTCGCTTGGGTGGGCTGCGCAAATAGCTGCGCAGGCCTTTATTTTCAGGCGGTGTAGGATGTTTCTTAAGTTCCGTTCTGTTACTTGCTGATTGTTTTTTTCGTGGCTAAGGTTCGCTCACTTCAATGTGTTTTGAGCGGAAGTTCAAGGGCGGTTTAACAATGATGTTAATTTTGCCTACTTTGCCTTGGATGGTTGTGTGCAGCCCAAAATGGTTTATTCAGAAAAGCAATATGCCTATTACTTAGAACTTGCACGGACAGCGTGCTCGCCAAGCAGTTTTGTTGGCAGTGATATGCGCTATTCAAGTGAGTTTGAAGTGCTGGAAGCCGAGCTGGGCAAGGCGCACTCCATTCATGGGGCGGGCCTGCCGGATTGGCAGAAGATCAGCGAAATCAGTGAGTGCATTCTGCGTGAGCATTCAAAGGATCTGCGCGTCGCCGCCTGGTTGGCCTGGGCCCTGTACCAGCGTGATTCATTTGCTGGGTTGCTGGCGGGACTCGGTGTGTTGCGTGAACTCTGCGAGCATCATTGGGCGCAGGTCTATCCCGTTAAGCTGCGTACCCGCATTGCGGCGTTTGGCTGGTTGGTGTCGCGCCTTGAACAAGCGTGTGCGCATAACGTCCCACTCGAGGATCAACGACCTTTATGCCAAGCGCTGCTGGAACACCTGGAATGTCTTGATCGGCTATGGGGCGAACAGCTTGGCAGCGAGGCGCCGTTGCTGTTGCCGGTTCGCCGGCAGCTGTCGGCGCGTTTGGCCCAGGCTACAGCCGAACCTGGCGGCGTCGCGGGCGTCATTGCCCAGGTCAAGCCAACGCGAACTGCGCTGCTAGAGCCCGAGCAACCGCTCAATAACGAAAAAGACGCGCACAAACGGCTGCGCGCATTGCAGGAGCAGGCTCGGCCTTTATGTGCCTGGTGGTTGCGTCAGGATGCCACCGACCCGCGTGCCTTGCGCCTGGGCCGAACCCTGGCGTGGTTGATGCTCGTCAATTATCCCGATGCCAATAGTGAGCGGGTCACGGCGCTGCGCCCATTGGCTGGCGACAAGCGCAAGCGCTATCAAGACCGCTTCAGCCAAGGCCATTACGCCGATCTGTTGCTTGAGCTTGAGGTCAGCCTGGCCGGTGCAATGTTCTGGTTCGATGGGTTGCGCATGGTCTGGGAGTGCCTGGAGGCCTTGCACGCAGAGCTGGCCATGACCGAACTGGAAATGCAATTCGCTCTGCTGCTGCATCGCCTGCCGAACCTGCCTGAGTATCGGTTCGAGGACGGCACGCCCTTTGCTGACCCCGCGACAGGTGAGTGGATCGCGCTTCACGTGATGCGTCACATACGCAAGCCTGAGCCCTCCAGTGTTGTCGTCGACAGCGTCGCCCAGCCTTGGGAAGCGGCGTTGCAAGCGGTGATGCCTTGCCTGCGCAAGGACGGCCTCAAGGTTGCAGTGGGTGTGCTCAAGCAAGGGCTGCTGGCGGCGTGCGGTGATCGAGCGCGCTTTCATTGGCACCTGGCGCTGGCCAGGTTGTGTGTGGCGGCCGGCAAGCATGACCTGGCCAGGATCCAGTTGGAACAACTCGACCTGCAGTTACAGCGCACGGGCCTGGAAAGTTGGGAGCCGGAGCTGGCCGTGCAAGTCGGCCAGCTGCTGTATCGCTGCTACGACCTGTTGCCACAAAACCAATCCGTACAAGACGCAAAAGACACCCTGCATCGCCGGTTGTGCCATTTCGACCTGGAAGCAGTACTTGAATAGTGCCTCATCAAAAAGGAAAAGCACCATGGCCAAAGACGGTTCGGTAGCCCCAAAGGAACGCATCAACATTACCTTCAAACCCGCCGTCGGTGGCGCTCAGGAAGACGTCGAACTGCCGTTGAAGCTGCTGGTGCTGGGGGATTTTTCCCTGCGCCCGGACCCGCGCAAACTTGAAGATCGCAAGCCCATCGGCATCGACAAGCACACCTTTGACGAGGTGTTGGCCAAGCAAGCATTGAGCCTGACGCTGAGCGTGCCCAACCGCCTCCAGGAGGCAACCGACGTGGAAGAGTTGCCGGTCCAGGTGCGGATCAGCGCGATGAAGGACTTCAACCCCGCGAACCTGGTGGAGCAGATCCCGCAATTGCAAAAATTGATGGCATTGCGTGAGGCATTGGTGGCGCTCAAGGGCCCGCTGGGTAATACGCCCAGCTTTCGCAACGCTATCGAGCGGACGCTGGCCAATGGCGACTCGCGCGCACGAGTGCTCGCCGAATTGGGGCTGGATAGGCCCCAAGCCTGACATTTTCAGTAAAAGGACACTGACACCATGACCACGATTCAACACGGCCCGCAACCCGTACAGGTTATCGAAGGCGGTAGCATCCTCGATAACATCATTTCCCAGACATTGCTCAGCGCCGACGACGAGGCTTATGGCATCGCCAAGCGCGGGGTGTCGGCGTTTATCGCAGAGCTGGTCAAGCCACACAATTGTGACGAACCGGTAAAAAAACGCCTGGTCGACCGGATGATCGCCGAGATCGATACCAAGCTCAGCGAGCAAATGGATGAGATTCTTCACCACCCGGAGTTCCAGGCACTGGAGGCTTCGTGGCGAGGCTTGCAGTTGCTGGTTGAGCGCACCGATTTTCGCGAGAACATCAAGATCGAGCTGTTGAATGTCTCGCGCCAGGACCTGCTGGATGATTTTGAAGACTCCTCGGAAATTACCCAGTCCGGGTTGTACAAACACGTCTATAGCGCCGAATACGGCCAGTTTGGCGGCCAGCCGGTGGGCGCGATCATTGCCAACTACTTTCTTTCGCCCAGCGCACCCGATGTGAAACTGATGCAATACGCATCCAGCGTCGCCGGCATGGCCCACGCACCCTTTATCGCTGCGGCGGGGCCGAGTTTCTTCGGCTTGGAAAGCTTCACCGGGTTACCCGACCTGAAGGATCTGCGGGACCATTTCGAAGGCCCGCAGTTTGCCAAATGGCAAAGTTTCCGGCAGAGCGAAGACGCCCGATATATTGGCCTCACCGTACCGCGCTTTCTGCTGCGCACCCCTTATGACCCCCTTGAGTGCCCGGTCAAGACCTTCGCCTACCAGGAGAATGTGGTTAACAGCCACGAGCATTACTTGTGGGGCAATACCGCCTACGCCTTCGCCACTCGCCTGACCGATAGCTTTGCGCGCTTTCGCTGGTGCCCCAACATCATTGGCCCGCAAAGCGGCGGGGCGGTTGAAGATCTTCCGCTGCATCATTTCCAGAGCATGGGCGAGATCGAAACCAAGATTCCTACGGAGGTGCTGATTTCGGACCGGCGTGAGTACGAACTGGCACAAGAAGGTTTCATCGCCTTGACCATGCGCAAGGGCAGCGACAACGCAGCGTTTTTTTCCGCCAGCTCCGTGCAGAAGCCCAAATCCTTTGGCATCAGTGAGGAGGGCAGGGCGGCAGAGCTGAATTACCGCTTGGGCACTCAATTGCCCTACATGATGGTGGTCAACCGTCTGGCTCATTACCTCAAGGTGCTGCAACGGGAGCAGTTGGGCGCATGGAAAGAGCGCACGGACCTGGAGTTGGAACTCAACAAATGGGTTCGCCAATACGTCGCGGACCAGGAAAACCCCAGTGCCGAGGTGCGTGGGCGTCGCCCCTTGCGTGCCGCGCGCATTGTGGTCAGCGATGTCGAGGGAGAGCCTGGCTGGTATCGGGTCAACGTCACGGTACGCCCGCATTTCAAATACATGGGGGCAGACTTCACGTTGTCCCTGGTCGGCAAGCTCGATAAAGAATGAGCAGAGGCCAGGGCATGCTTGAGCACAACAGCCTTTTCGAACGCCTTGAGCGTGGTGCGTCCAACCCGGGCGCCGCCGTGGCGTCCATTGCCGCACATTTGGGGAAAATGCTCAGCACTCGTGCGGGCAGTGTCCGGACGCTGCCTGATTATGGCTTGCCTGACCTCAATGACATGCGGCTCAGCTTGCATGAATCCTTGAGTCAGTCGCGCCTGCATATCGAACGGTTTATCCAGGCGTATGAGCCGCGGCTGACGAATGTACGTGTCAGGCTGCTGCCGGTTGTGCGTGACTCCTTGTCCCTGGCATTCGCCATTGAGGCTGAGCGGATAATTGAGGGTGCCCTGCATCCCGTGGTGTTCCACGCGCGCCTTACCGATACCGGGCGGGTTGAGGTTTGTGCCGATGGCGCTTGACCGTTATTTCCAAAGCGAACTCAGCGCGCTGCGCCAACTGGGGCGGCGTTTTTCCGAGCGTAATCCCGCCCTGGCGCCGTTTCTTGGCGAAGCCGGCCAGGACCCGGATGTCGAGCGCTTGCTGGAGGGCTTTGCATTCCTGACCGGGCGCCTGCGCCAGAAGCTGGATGACGAACTGCCGGAGTTGACGCACTCATTGATGCACCTGCTCTGGCCCCATTACATGAGGCCGATACCGGCCTTCAGCATCCTGCAATTCGACCCGTTGAAACGTGCCGGCCCCAGCGTTCGGGTGGCCCGGGACACTGCTGTGCAAAGCGCACCCATCCAGGGAGAGCGTTGCCGGTTCCGCACCTGTTATGCCACCGACGTCATGCCGTTGCAGCTCAATGGCCTGGAATACAGATGCCAGGGCGAAGGGGCCTGGTTGGACTTGCGCCTGCGCATGAGTGTCGACGGCAGCTTCAGTGAGTTGATATTCGATTCGCTGCGACTGCACCTGGCCGGTGACCATTACATCAGTCAGGGCCTGTATCTGAGCCTATTGCGCCACCTGGAGGGCATCAGCCTGCAGCTCGTGGATCACGATGGTCTGCCGATCAACGCCGGCGATGGCCAACCCATGACGCTGCGGCTCAATGCCAACCAGGTCCGGCCGGTGGGGTTTGCCCCAGACCAGGCGTTGATTCCTTATCCGCAGAACACCCTGGAGGGGTATCGGCACTTGCAGGAGTACTTCGCGTTTCCCGAGAAGTACCTGTTTGTCGATGTCGTAGGCCTGGAGGTATTGCACACGTTGCCTCACGAGTTACTCCGGCAGGCGCACGGCCTGGTGATGCGTTTCGAACTTCGCACCCAGGGCCGTGAGCCCCTGCGTCCTACCCTGGATAACGTGAAGCTGTATTGCACGCCCATCGTCAACCTGTTTACCCAGGATGCCGTTCCCATTCGCCTGGACGGTAAACAGGACGAGTACCTCCTGGTGCCTGGGGAATACACGCCAGGCAATGCCAGCGTATTTTCCGTGGATAAGGTCACAGGCTGGCGCCCCGGTGGTTTGGGCTATCAAACCTACGTGCCGTTCGAGTCGTTTGAACATGATTGCAACAGTGAGCCTCTGGCGGCACCGCCCAGCTACAGCATTCGCCAACGTTCGTCGGTCCAACATGCCGGGCTCGACACCTGGATGGGGTTCGGCAATCGCCGCGAACAGGGCCAGGAAACCCTGTCGGTCGAACTGACCTGTACCAATTGCAACCTGCCACGGCAATTACGTGCAGGCGACATCAACCAGCCAGGCGAACAGACACCGGAGTCGTTGACGTTCGGCAATATCACCGCGCCAACGGCGAGCTACTCGCCGCCCCTGGACCAGAATTTTCTGTGGAAGCTCATCAGCAACATGTCGCTCAACTATTTGTCGTTGACCGATATCAACGCCTTGAGAGTGATTCTCGAAACCTACGACCTGCCGCGTTATTACGATCGCCAGGCGCTGAAGGTCAGCCAGAAAAGACTGGGGGCGTTGCGCGCCATCCGTCATGAGGCGATTGATCGCCTGCATCGTGGGTTGCCCGTGCGAGGTGTGCGGGTCGATCTGACCGTCGATTCCCAGGGCTTTGTCGGTCAGGGCGACTTGTTTGTATTCGCTTCGGTCCTCAATCAGTTCTTTGCGCTTTATGCCAGCCTCAATTCCCATCACGAGTTGCGTGTCATCAGCACACAAGGAGACGTGTATCTATGGCCATCCCGGATCGGGCAGCAACCCCTGCTCTAAATCAACTTTGCCGGGGTATCCGTGAATACACGCTGTTCCAGGCGGTTTTGCAGGTCACCGAGCGATTGCGTGAGGCTCATCCGCTGCTGGATGAGGACGCGCTGTACGACCAGTTGGAGTTCCAGGCCAACCCTGGCTTGGGGTTTGCCGCGCACGATATTGACCGAGTGGAGTTCTTTATGGAACACGGACATTTGCGCGCACGCCTGCGCCTCAATGTGCTGGGGTTATTTGGCGCCGGGTCCCCACTGCCTGCGTTTTATGGTGAGCAGGCATTTGCCGAACAGCCGGGCGGCAACCCGACTCGAGACTTCCTCGATCTGTTCCATCATCGCCTGCACCGGCTGATGCTCCCGATCTGGCGCAAATACCGCTATCGGGCGTGTTTCCGGGCAGGCGCCAATGACGGTTTTTCCGAGCAGATGTTTGCCTTGACGGGGCTGGGTGGTGCCGCGATCCGTGGCGCTTGCCAGCTCGATTGCAAGCGCTTGCTGCCCTACCTGGGCCTGCTGAGTGTGCGTGTGCACTCGGCGGCGTTGATCGAGTCGGTCCTGCGTTACTACTTCAAGCACGACGCGTTGTTTATCGAGCAGTGGGTTGAACGCCAGGTCGAGGTCAGCCAGGTACAGCGCAATGACCTTGGACGGGCCAACAGTGTGCTTGGCGAGGACCTTGTGCTGGGGCGCCGCGTCGCTGACCGCAGTGGCAAGTTCAGGGTGCATGTCCGCGCGTTGGGGTGGCAGCGTTTTCACGACTTCCTGCCCACGGGAAAGGCCTGTGAGCCGCTGCGCTCGCTGGTGCGCCTGACCCTGCGCGATCCGTTGGAATACGACCTGCGTTTGGTAATGGCACAGGCGCAGATCAGAGCCCTGCACATTGGCGAAAACACGGTTTGCCGCTTGGGCTGGACCACCTGGTTGGGGCGCGAGCGGGCCGAAGGCGTCGTCACGCTAACCGGCAATTTTCACAAGGAATGAATGGACATGATGAACAGGGATTTGCAACACATGATCGACGCACTGTCTGCCTGTTTCGCACGCTTGGGGTTCGAGCGTGATGAACACGCGTTACCTGACGTATGTGTCCGCGCGGTGGCCCGGCTGAGCCAGTGCGACGTCAGCCAGTTGTACCTGCTCGATGAAGTGACCGGCGGGCTTGAACTGATCGCCCAACATCTTGCCCAGGTTCCGTCGCTCGCCGTAGTGCCTTCACGGCCTGGTCAGCATTCCCAACAGTTGCTGCACGACACCTTGACCCAGGGCACAGCGTTGAGCCTGGAGGATGTGCAAGGCAGCGGCCATGACACGGGTTTCCTGCCAGCATTGGCGACACCTTGGCGGGCACTATTAAGCGTGCCGCTGTTCAACCGATGCGAACGCATGACTGGTGTGCTGGTATGCGCCAGCCAACACCCGGCCCAGCTGCAAGGCTACGCTCCCTCCTTGGGGCATTTGGGCAGCTTCGCCGTCAATCAGTTGCGCGTACTGCGCGATGGGCAGCCCAACGTTGGCACACAGCCCGAATGCAACACACCCTTGGCTGGTGCATACGGCCTGATTGGCACCAGTGCGGCAATGGAGCAGGCGTGCCGGCTGATCAGTAAAGTCTTGAACACCCCTTACACCGTGCTACTGCAGGGCGAGACCGGCACAGGCAAGGAAGTGGTGGCCCGGGCCATTCACGCGGCCGGGCCGCGCAAGGCCAAGGCGTTTGTGGTGCAAAACTGCGCGGCGTTCCCGGAAGGGTTGCTTGAAAGCGAGCTGTTCGGTTACCGCAAAGGCGCGTTCACGGGTGCCGAACGCAATCACGCGGGGCTGTTCGACACCGCACATGGCGGTACGTTGCTGTTGGATGAGATCGGCGATATGCCGCTGCCCTTGCAAGCCAAATTGCTACGGGTATTGCAGGAGGGTGAGGTTCGCCCGCTGGGTGCCAGTGCGGCACACAAGGTCGACGTGCGAATCATTGCCGCGACCCACCGCGACCTCGCGGCGATGGTCGCCGAAGGGCGCTTTCGTGAAGACCTCTATTACCGCCTTGCGCAGTTCCCCATCACCTTGCCGGCCCTGCGCGAGCGAGACGGCGATGTGCTGCAACTGGCGCGCCATTTCACGGTCAAGGTGTGCGCAGCGTTGGGCAGGCCACCTGTCGAGTGGTCGAATACCGCCCTCGATCAGCTCTCCAGCCACGGTTTTCCCGGCAACGTGCGCGAGCTCAAATGCCTGGTGGAGCGCGCCGTGTTGTTGTGTGACGACCGCGTGATTCGGCCCGAGCACCTGGCGCTGCCCCTGGCACCAAAGCCGGCCACTCCCGATGACGTGACGCTGCGCCAACGTATGGAGCGAGTGGAGCGCACGTTCCTGCTCGACTGCCTGCACAAGAACCACGGCAATCGCACCCGAACCGCGCGGGAGCTTGGGGTCGCCCGGCGTACCCTGCTTTACCGCCTGGCCCGTTTGAACATTCCCTTTGGTGATGCCCGGGAGGAACGCTGAATGACGCACTCGATTTTTACTGGGGGAGAAGCCTGATGCCTGATCGTCCGTGGCACGTCGTCGTGCTGGTGATGTGTTTGTTGGGGGGCTGTAACGCCAACTATGTGTTCGATGATGCCGAGTACCACCCCTTGGGTGATCCGCAGGCGATCATTCGTGGCCGCTGAAAGGAGAGGGCATGAAGCTGCAGCTTGTGTTTGAGGTCTGCGCGTGCGAAAGCGACAAGAGCCTACTTTTGGCCCGCAAAGTATTTGACGGTGCAGGCGGCGTGATCGGGCGCGGCCCTGGATGTGACTGGGTGATCCCTGACGCCAGCCGCGTACTCTCCAGCCATCATGGGTTGATCGGTTACCGTGAAGGCCGTTATTTCCTCACGGATATCAGCCGCAACGGTATAGGACTGGCCAACAGTCCCGAACGCCTGCGCAAGGGGCAGGCGCGATTGATCAGTGACGGTGACGTCTTCGAGCTGGGGGTGTTGACGATACGTGCGCGCCTGCTGGAATCGACGCGACCTTGCGACGAGTTGCTGACGACCGCGGCAGTACCGATCCCCGATGACGCTTTCCTGTCGCTGGACCCGCTGCACGGCTTGGACATTGATCGCCAGATGCAGTCCACCTCGGATGATCTGGAGGCCTTGAACAAGAGCGCCGATGAGCAAGCGATATGGGCAGATCACTTTGGGGCCGATAGCGAGCACGTGGCCTTGCCGCGTCAGCAAGCCCCTTCGATAGAGGTTGCCGCCGTACCCGCTGTTGCGATGACGCCGTCAACCGACGAGGTGTTCTGGTCACAATTTGCAGCGGTCCTGGGCGTCGACCTTACGGCCCTCGACACGCCGGCCCGGGAGGCGCTGGCGATCAAGGTGGCACGCTTGTTTCGGGTGACGATCGAAGGGCTGCAACACGGTTTGCGCACTCGGGAAGAACTGAATAACGAATTGGGTACGGCGGCGTTCGCCAGTCAGGGCATGGGCCAGAACCCCTTGAAAATGCATAGCGATACCGATGCTGCGTTGGCCGCGATGCTCGATACCCGGGAGTTGGGGCAACTGCCTGCCGTGCGCGCCATTGCCCAGGTGCACCGAGAACTGCAGGTGCATCAGGTTGCGCTGCTGGCCGCTTGTCGAAGCGCCATACGTAACGCCCGCGCGGCTTTTGAGCCCAGCCACCTGTTGGGGTGCTTTGAGTCCCAGGGCAAATCGGCCGGGTTTTTCCCCGATGGCGGGCATTGGCGGGCCTACCAGCGTCACTACCAGCGTGTAGTGGCGCAAGAACAGCTGAACGATCGCCCGTTGGGCGGCGACTTCGCCAAAGCCTATGAGGAGCAGTTGCGCCTGCTCTCCAGCCTGCACATGGATTTTCCAGGATGATAGTCATGTATCGAGCCACCCTTGTTTCGCTGTTGCTCTTGTGCGGGCTGTTGGCGGGCTGCAGTGCCGTCTCACCATTCTCCACGCTGACCAAGCTGGATGTGGTGCTGACCGCCAGCGAGCACGTCAACCCGGACCTGCACGGTCGTCCTTCTCCCGTGGTGGTGCAGTTGATCGAACTGCGCCATGGCGTCGCCTTTGAACATGCCGACTTCTTCAGCCTGTATGGCAACGCCCAGCAGGCGCTGCCCAAGGACTGGGTCGGCAGCGAGGAGGTTGAACTGCGCCCGGGTGACCGGCTGGCGCTCAAACTGCGCATCGCTCCTGAGAGCCGTTTTGTGGGCGTGCTGGCCGCTTATCGAGACTTGCCCCATGTGCAATGGCGGCGGCTGGTGCCCTTGACGGTGCAGCAACGCAACCGTGCCGAGCTGGTGCTGGACCAGGGCGGTATACGTGTTGCTGAGCCGCTCGCTGCTGCGGAGAAGCAATAACATGCAGGTTCATAAAGTCATCTGGCAGGAAGGCATGCTGTTGCGGCCACAGCACTTGCAGCACAACGACCGTTATTACCAGCAGCAGCTCAATCAGACCCGCCTGCTGGGCAGTGACACCTGGGGTTTGCTCACGCTCGAACTCAATACGCAGTACCTCAAGCTGGGCAAACTGGTGGTCAACCAGGCCAGTGGCGTGTTACCGGACGGCAGCCTGTTTGAATTGAATGCCGCCATGGAGCCGCTGGTGCTGCAGGTGCCAAAGGATGCAGGCACGCAAGGGGTTTACCTGGCGCTGCCGCTGGCCAGCGGCAGTCACCTTGAGGTCCGCCAGCCTGCGCAAAGCGAGGTGTTGGCGCGCTACCTCAGCTGTGAAGTGGAAGTGGGAGACTCCAACGTGGGCGTGGATACGCGTTGCCGAATCCACTGCGCGCGCCCGGATTTACGTCTTATGCTGGGTGAACAGCCGGGTGACCAGCACTTCGTCAAGCTCAAGGTGGCCCAGGTACTGGACGCCAGCAGTGAAGGCGGCGTGAATCTGGATACGGCGTTCATCCCGACGTTTATCTTCGTGCAGGAGCACGGGTACGTGGCGTCGTGCCTCAAGGAGGTAATTGGTCTGCTTGCCAGCCGGGGCGATGCCATCGCGGCGCGCATTCGTGGCGAAAGCACAGCCGCAGGCACGCACATCGCCGATTTCCTGATGCTGCAAGTGATCAATCGTAGCGAGCTGGAACTGCGCCACTGCCTGAGCCAGGCGCGGGTGCGGCCCGAAGCGGTGTTCCGTGCGCTGGTGTCGCTGCTTGGGGAGCTATCAACCTTCACCACTGACAGCAAACGCGCGCAGTTGGATGTTCATTACCAACACGGTGATCAGGGCGCCAGTTTTCGCGCTCTGATGGCGCAGTTGCGCATGGCGCTGTCGGTGGTGCTGGAGCAACAGGCGATCGAGTTGACATTGCAGCCACGCCAATACGGCGTTCTGGTATGCCCGGTCAGCGAGTTGAAACTGCTGGGCACCGCCACCTTCATCCTGGCAGCCACTGCGCAGTGTGAGGCGCAGGAACTGCGCCAGCGCCTGCCAGCACACCTGAAAGTCGCGCCGGTTGAGCGCATACGCGAGTTGGTCAACCTGCACTTGGCCGGTATCAAGGTCAAACCCTTGCCAGTGGCGCCGCGACAGATTCCGTTCCATGCCGGCAAGACCTATTTCATGCTCGATATGAGCCCCCGTGATATCGCGCAGCTGGAGCAGTCGGGTGGTTTCGCTTTCCACGTAGGGGGTGAATTCACCGGGCTTGAACTCGACTTCTGGGCCATCAGGAACTGAATGCCATGGACAGTGAATACACCCAGGATGAAAAAACCGTCCTGCTCGACCGGGAGACTCATGAGCCTGCCCAGGGGCCGTTGACGGATTTCCCGTCGCCGCCGCGCTACGAACAGCTGCAAGACCGCATGATCTACGCCGGCCACAGGCTCGATACCCAGAGCTTTCAGGCAGGGCTCAACCCGCTGGTTGCCGCAGCCTGGGCGGTATTGTTTGAAGTTATAGGACTCAGGGTCTGCTCCGGCCGTGAAAACCTGGGCACACTCAACGATCGGTTAGCGTTGGCGGTGACTCAGTTCGAAACCCGCGCCTTGCAGGGCGGCGTGGAGAACAGCCAGGTCATGTCGGCACGCTATGTGTTGTGCAGCGTGATCGATGAGGCGGTGGTGACGACCCCGTGGGGGGCGCAAAGCGAATGGTCGAAGATGAGCCTGTTGAGCCGCTTTCATAACGAAACCTTTGGCGGCGAAAAAGTGTTCCAGTTGCTGGAGCGCCTCACGCGCTACCCGGTGAAGCACCTGGCGATGCTGGAGTTGCTGTACCTGTGCCTGTCCCTGGGGTTCGAAGGCAAATACCGGGTGATGGAGCGGGGCGTGTCGCAACTTGAGGCGGTGCGCGATGCGTTGTATCGCCAGATCAGGCATGTACGTGGGGAACCGGCGGCGGTAGCGCTACTGCCTGCCCAGCCAAAGGCCGAACGGCGCAAGCGGGTGCGTGTCATCCCTGCCACTTGGTGGGTCGGCCTCACCTTGGTATGTGTGCTGGCGATGTACACAGGGTTTGCCTGGGTACTGAGCAACGAGCGTACGCACGCGCTGCAACCCCTTCAACTGTCGGCGTCGGATCTGCTCCGCACGCCTTTGTAAACGCTGGGAGCATTGAATGATCGCATTCTTCAAGGGGATGGGCACCGTGCTGGGCAGGATTTGGGTGTGGAGCCTGTTGCTGGTGCTGTCCTGTGCGGCAATGGTGTGGTTTTTGGGGCCGCTGCTGGCGGTGGATGACCACCGTATCTGGGCCGGGGCGACTGCGCGGCTGGTCACCATCAGCAGTGTGTTCTTGCTATGGGGACTGGCGATGGCGTTTGCGGGGCCCGGTTTTGCCGCCTGGCGCCAAAGGCCGGAGCGCGAGGCGCGCCAGCAGCCGATGACGGGGGTGGAGGACGAACGCCGACACCTGCGCAGTCGGTTCAAGAAAGCCGTGCACCTGCTCAAGACGTCCCGCCATTATGGAGAGCGTAACGCACGTTGGCGTCATGAGTTGCCTTGGTACCTGTTGATCGGTGAACCGGGCAGTGGCAAGACGCAGTTGCTGGCGGCAGCGGGCTTACCGCTGGCGCTGGATCACGCGCAAGCGCGGCCGATCGGTAGCAGTGCCCATTGTGACTGGTATTTCGGCGACGAAAGTGTCCTGATCGACACCCCGGGACGCTACCTTACCCAGCCCGACCGTTCAGTGGACGCCGCAGGTTGGGCTACCTTGCTGCAACTGCTTAGGCGGCGTCGCCGAGTGCGCCCGCTCAGCGGTGTGGTGGTGACGTTATCGGCCGATACGCTGGCGAGCGCCACTGAATACGACCTGGATCATCATGCCCGCCGCGTACATTCGCGCTTGCAGGAGATCCAACAGACGCTGCATGTGGATGTGCCGATTTACCTGGTGTTGACCCACGCCGACCAGTTGCCGGGATTCGCTGAGTACTTCGACTCACCCCTTGGAGAAAGTGCCGACAGTGTGCTTGGGCAGCACCTGCATGCCTGCGCAGAGGGGACTGACACGACGCTGGTTCGTCAGGCGGTCGAGCGATTATTGCAACGCTTGAACAGTGAACTGATTGGGCGATTGCATCAGGAGCGCAATGTCGAGCGACGTGGGCAGATGCTGGAGTTTCCCCAGCAGGCAGCACGAATGGGGGAGCGCGTCAGCCTGTTCGTTGACATGGCGTTTTGCGCTCATCGCTACCAACCCATCAACGGTTTGCGAGGGTTCTTCTTGACCTGCGCCGATGGCAGGCACCCGCGCTTTGTGCAGGGCCTGTTCAGCCAGGTGATCTTCGCCGAGGCCGACCTTGCGGGTTTGCAGGCTCAGGAACAGCAACGTCTGCGTTGGCGCCAGGGCGCGCAGGCGATGGCTGCGGCGCTGGTTATTGGCGGTGTCGGCGGGCTATGGGGGCACAGTTACTCCGTCAACCACCAACGCTTGGCGCAATTGGCGGCGCTGACCTCACACCCGCCGCTCGCCCTTGCGGCCAACGATGAAAGCACGGCGCTGTTGGCGCTGTTGGACGCGCGACTGGCGGCGACCCAGGTTTTTCCGGGGCCGGCAGATGTACGCCTGGTGGAGCGCACCGGGCTGTATCAGGGTGAACTGAGCCGTCCCCGCGTCGATCAAGCCTATGATCAGGCGCTGCAACAGCTATTGCTGGCCTGGATAGCCGCCCAGTTGGAAGAACAGGTACTCGCTAGCCTGGGGGACAGGGAACGACTGCTCGACGACCTGCGTGCCTACCTGATGCTCAATCTGCGCGAGCGCCGTGACACGACCTGGCTGGCAGAACATATCGCAAGCCTTTGGTCGGTGCGGTTTGCCGGGGATATGCCGACACAGAAGCGCCTTAATACGCACCTTGCCCGGCTGCTGGAGCAACCGTTTGTGGTGCCGCTCAACGAAGAGCGGGTGGCGCAGGCCCGTGAAGCGCTGAGGGGCGAATCGTTGGCCGATGGGGTCTATCGGGTATTGCGCGAACAAGCGCGCAGCCTGGAGCCGTTGCGGCTGGCCGAGGGTAAGGTGTTCGCCGCTGTCGACCCGCCTGTGCCGGGGTTCTATACCAAACGCTATGTGCAGTACTTCGAGGCGCAGGGCCCGCGCTTGGTCAACGCCATCACCCAGGACAACTGGGTACTCGGGCAGGGCTCCGACCTGGGGCCTCAGGACTTGCGGCGCCTGATGGCTGAATTGCAGCAGCGCTATTTCAGCGAGTATGCCGATGCCTGGAACGATGCGCTTGGCCGAGTCAGGCTGCAAGAGACCGACAACCTGCGCCAGGATGCCGAGCAACTGATGAACCTGACGTCAGCGCAATCGCCCTTGATTCGTCTGTTGCAACAGGTGCGTGAAAACACGCGCCTGTTGCCAGGCCATGGGCTGCTGGACAAAGTGGCCCAGCAGTCGGTAGACCTGGGCGAGATGGCCAAGTCGCGGTTGACGGCAGGGCAGACGGCTATTGTCGAGGCGCCGCGGCGCGCCTTGCAGCGCCGCTTTGAGCCTTTGCATCAATTGCTGGATGAGCAGCAAAACCCCGGCGTAGAGCTGACTCAGGCGTTGCGCCTGCTGGATGAAGTACACCTGCAACTGACGGCATTGAACCGTGACAGCGCACCCGAGCAGGCGGCTTTCCTGCGCGCCAGGCAGCGCATGGAGGGCCAGCAGGATGCATTGGGCAATCTGCGTGACGCCGCCGCGCGCCTGCCGCTGCCCGTTGCCGGCTGGCTCGAAGGTGTGGCCGATGACAGTTGGCGGCATCTGCTGGAACAGGCCTATGTGCACGTCAACCAACGTTATCAGAGCGAGGTGCATAGCCTTTACGCCAAGGCGATAGGCCGACGTTACCCATTCAATGCGCACGCCAGCAGTGAGGTCGCCCTTCACGATTTTCAGGAGTTCTTCAAGCCACGCGGGGTAATGGCGCGCTTTTATGAGGGCTACCTGCGGCCTTTTATCAGCGTCGACGGCAGCCGCTACCGACTGCGTGGGCTGGATGGCCAGAGTTTGCCGGTTTCGCGTGCGCTGCTGGAGCAATTGATGAAAACTCAGGTCATCCGCCGCGGCTTTTTTACCGAAGACGCGGGGGAGTTATCTGTGCGATTCACCTTGGCGCCCTACAGCCTGGACCCATCGGTCAGCCGTGCGATCCTGCGGTTTGGCGACCAGCAATTGGAGTATCGCCACGGTCCGATCGTACCCATGGCGTTCCATTGGCCCACCGATGCAGACAATGGGCGCAGCAGCCTCGTTCTGGAGAGAGGCACGGAGCAGCGACCCTTGGGTATCGAAAAGAACACCGGGGCGTGGTCGTTGTTCCGGTTTCTGGATCTGCTGCAGAAAGAGCCCGCCAGTGGCCGAAATATACAGATCCTCAAGGCAGACCTCGCCGGCCTGCGCGCCAATTACCGGCTCACCAGCCAGCGTACGCCCGGTCCGTTTGACATGGACACATGGCGCACCTTTCGCCTGCCGGAGCAGCTGTGACTCCGATGGAAGCCCCGTGGCGCAGCGCCGGGCGCACGCAGCGAGGCCAGGCGCGGTTGCGCAATGAGGATGCGTTCCTGGACAACCCGCGCGCGGGTTGCTGGGCGGTGGCGGACGGCATGGGCGGGTATCGGCACGGGGATGTCGCCAGCCAGTGGGTGGTCAGCCAGTTGGCGTCAGTGTCGGCGAACGGCAACCTTGACCAACGTATCCAGGCGGTTCGCCACAGGTTGCAGGACGTCAACCAAGGGGTGAGGCGCGCATGGACAGAGCCTGGTGCAAGCGGTGACGTGACGATGGGCAGCACCGTGGTTGCCCTGTTGCTGGAGAAGGGCCGGGCAGCCTGCCTATGGGCGGGGGACAGTCGTTGCTATCTATGGCGCGACCAGAGCCTTTATCAGTTGTCGAAGGACCACTCGCTGCTGCAGCGCCTTATGGACGAGCGGCAGTTGAGTGCGGCGCAAGCCCAGGCCTACCCGGGTGCCAGGGCCTTGACCCGGGCCGTTGGCGCGCGCTCGCGTTTGCACCTTGAAGTACTGGAACTGCGCACCCGCCCAGGGGACGTGTTTTTGTTGTGCAGTGATGGCTTGTATCAGGGCCTCAGCCACGTTGACCTGGGGCGGGCGTTGAGCATGGGCACGCCTCAACGGGCAGTGGAACGGCTATTTGCAGGGGCGTTGCGCAGGCCGGTACGTGATGACCTGACCGCGGTCGTGGTGCAGCCTTGAACTCGACAGCTTCATCTTCCCGTTTATTGGCTGGGCGTTATCACCTTGAACGTGTCTTGGGCAGCGGTGGTATGGGCAGGGTGTACCGCGCGCGCGACCTGTTGCACGAGCAGTTGGGCGAACCCTGTTCCAAGGTAGCGATCAAGCTACTCGACGAACCCATTTCCCAGTGCCCCGACGCCCATGTGTTGTTGTACCGCGAGTTTGCCTTGGCCCGCAGCCTTCGGCATGAGCGTGTGGTACGGGTGTTTTCGTTTGAGGTCGATACACACAGCCACGTCGCGTTTTTCACCATGGAGTTGCTACAAGGGGTGACGCTGGACCGCCTGCTGCTGGAGTGCCCCTATGGCTTGCCCTGGCGGGAGTTGCGCCCTATCGCCTTGCAGTTACTGGATGCGCTGGTTTACACCCACCAGCAAGATGTTCTGCACGGTGACGTCAAACCCGCCAATGTCATGGTGGGCGAGGAGGGCGTGCGCTTGTTCGATTTTGGCCTGGGCCATGCTCAAGCAGAGGCTGCCGTAGGGTTGCCGAGTGTCAGCCGCAGTCGTTTCAATGCCTGGACACCTGCCTACGCCGCCCCGGAACTGTTGGCCGGCGGTGCGCTGACCGCTGCCGCCGACCTTTACGGCGTGGCCTGCATCCTGTACGAACTGGCCCACGGCAGTCGCGTTGGCAAGCGCGCCTTTACAGACCGGCTGCCCCGACCCGCGCAGTTGCCCAGGCATTGCTGGGCAGCGTTACAGGCCGCGTTGGCGATAGACCCGCAGCACCGAAGCATAACGGTCGCCGAGTTGCGTCACGTCATGGGGCGTAACCGAGCACGCTGGTGCATGTAGGGCAAAGGTCAAACGGCCAAGCCGTGCAACTGGCAGTACTGCGCCCAGTCCATGCCCGCCATTTGCGCGACTTCTTTATGCACTTCGCGGCGCTGAGCCTCGAAGGTTTCGGTGGAGTCGGCCGTCAGCTTGAGGGTCAATTCCCAGGCGAACAGTTTTTGCTGTTCAGCGTACGCTTCGAAAGCCTCATGCAGCCGTTCGGCGCGATACTGCGCCAGGGTTTCGCCCCTGGCCTGGGCTACCAGTGGGTTAAGGCTGTCCAGCTCGGCAGCGACCTGCGGTTGTTCGCGCAGGAATCTGTCCAGTGCGAGCTGGTGAGTGTCGTTAGGTGCCGACATAGGTAGACACCTTAATGAGAAGGGTGGGAGCTGCTATCGGACGTGCGTGCGTTGAGGTGATGGCGAGCACGCTTGCGCGACCTGCGCCGCATCCAGTTCTGCAACGGCGCGAGCAAGAAAAACATCAGGTAGGCGACCAGCACCAGGGCCAGGTCTACCCAGGTTTCAGCCACAGGCCCGGTAAACAACTCAATGACGTTCTTGATCACAAACAGCAACACCACGCTGCACAACCACAGCAGGATGGTGACAAATAGAGGACGCATGTTACTTGAGCGCTTGTCTTGCATAGTGAGGTTCTCTCCTTTGGCCTGTTGTCGTTCCAGGCAAGATTCCCTGAGTGCGTACCCATTATCAGACAGGTTGTAACATCGTATAACACGCACAAAACGTGCGGATGATACCGACTCAGACAGCCTTAGGGGATGATTCAAGTCAGAAAGTTCGATAAATCTGTAAGGATTTAGTCTAGCAACCCGGCATTCACTGGCAAAAAAGCCGGGCGGGGACGGGCATAAAGGCTTTCGCTTCGGCTATCAGGGCGTGTAGCGTTAGCGGGTGTTTCCGGCCCTGATCTTCAGCGGCAGTCGGTGACAGGCAGAGGACGGCCCATGGCGCACACCCTGTTCAAACTTTTCCTGACCCAGCGCCTGGCAGTCCTGGCCAGTACGGAGTCGTTGCGAGCGATTCGTGAAGGACTGCTGTGGATCCTGCCGTGCCTGTTGGTGTCCGCCGGTTTCCTGATTCTGTCCGAATGCGCCCAGGCGCTGGGTTTCGATCCGCAGGTGGTGAGTTTCCTGGCGGAGTTGCATAAACAGATCAGTTCGGTGATCCCACTGCTGGTCGCGGCCTCCATCGGTTATATGTTGGCGATTCAACACCGTCTGCCACAGCTGCCGGTCGCGTTTCTGTGCCTGGCCCATGTGGTGGTCGCCACCTTCGTGCTGCGTGAGTACCCACGTGCTTCGGCCACGTTTTTATTGTTTATTGCCATTGCTTCGCCCTTGATCAATGTGCCGGCCATTGCCTGGCTGCATCGCTTTCGTTGGACGCGCCTGGTCAACCAAGACCTGGTCGGCCATAACCTCAAGGGCACCATCAACATGGTGGTGCCTGGCGCACTCACAGCCTTGGCGTTGGTGGCGGTGTTGTCGTTGCTGCTGTTGATCCCCCATGTGGCGCAAATCCAGGGGCCGCAGGTGCTTGATGCGTTGCAGGCGCCTTACGGCAGTGGGTTGTTTGTCACTCTGATGAATTCGCTGCTGTGGTTCTTCGGCATTCACGGCGTGTATGCCATGCAGCCGTTATTCGATGCCTTGGACCAGGCGGTGGCGCTCAATGGCGTAGCGTTGGCGGCGGGGGAGCCGGTGCTGTACCTGCTCAACAACGGCTTGCTGGGCAGTTTTGCCTTTATCGGTGGTTCGGGCGCAACCTTATGCCTGCTGTTGGCGATCCTGCTGTTTTCCAAGAGCCAGTCCATGCGCTTGCTGGCGGTGGCCAGTTTGCCGTTGTCGTTATTCAATGTCAGCGAGGTGCTGTTGTTCGGTTTGCCGATCATTCTCAACCCGCGCCTGTTCATACCGTTTCTACTGGTACCGGCGTTCAACGCGATGGTGGCGTTGATGGTGGTTCAACTGGGTTGGGTGTCGCCCGCGGTGGCCAGCGTGCCGTTTACCGCCCCGGTGCTGCTCAATGCCTAC
Source organism: Pseudomonas sp. FDAARGOS_380 (assembly GCF_002591235.1). NCBI lineage: Bacteria > Pseudomonadati > Pseudomonadota > Gammaproteobacteria > Pseudomonadales > Pseudomonadaceae > Pseudomonas > Pseudomonas sp. FDAARGOS_380. Next base: position 4,779,433 of record NZ_CP023969.1, read on the forward strand.
CTCAGCACCCACGGCGACGTGGCGGCGGTGGTGTTGCAGGTCGTTCTGCTGACGGCCGGTACGCTGGTGTATGCGCCCTACGTCAGGGCGATTCATCGCCAGTCCAGCGATGGCGGTACGGTGTACCTCAAATCCCTGGACATGACGTTTCGCGGCCTCGAAGAGAAAGGCCGCCTGCTGGAGTTCGACCCGGTGCTGGCAACTCACCAGACCTTGGCCCGCCAGGCCGCTGAGTTGAACCGCATCCAGCAGATCAGTGATTACGAGTTCTACCTTGAGTTTCAACCCCAGGTCTCCACCCGCACCGGTTTGTGCACCGGCTGCGAGGCGCTGATGCGTGCCCGGGACAGCCAGGGCACGGTGCATTCGCCCTGGGAGTTCCTGCAATGGCTGGCGCACGCCAGGCTGATGCCGGACGTGGATGTGTGGGTGGCGTCCCAGGCCGTGCGTCAGTATCAGAAATGGCTGAAGGTGGGTTTTGAACTGCCGATGACCATCAATATTTCCAGCGCCACGCTCAAGGACGCCGCCTATGGCGACCGCCTGGTGGAAATTCTTGCCCAGGCCCGAGGGCAGGTGTCAGTGGAAATTACCGAAGACGCGCTGGTCAGTGATATCCCGGCCACTCGCCAGACCATCCAGAAGCTGCAGGGCATGGGGGCCAAGGTCTATCTGGATGATTTTGGCACTGGGTTTTCTGCGCTGAGTTACTTGCATCAGTTTCCTGTGGATTTCATCAAGATTGACCGCAGTTTTGTGGTGGCCCAGCGTGACCCTAAAGGCGCCCAGGTGCTGACCGGTATGTTGCGCTTCTGCGAGGCCTTGGATTTGGGTGTGGTGGTAGAGGGGGTGGAGACGGCTGAGCAGTTGGCGTTCTTGAGTCATGGGCCTGAGTTGTTTATTCAGGGGTGGTATTTCAGCAAGGCGCTGCCTGGGGATCAGTTGCCACGCTTTGTGCGGGAGCGCAGGGCGTTGGTGTGATGGCCGACGCTTCTCTAACTGACACCTTGCGGTCCAACTGTGGGAGCTGGCTTGCCTGCGATGGTGGCCTCCCAGCAGACGCCTATCCACCTGACACCCCCACAATCCAAATGTGGGAGCGGGCTTGCTCGCGAAGGCGGCCTGACAGTCAACACAGTTGGATTGTGTGCATATCCATTGCTGCGGTAACGGCCACCTAGGGTTCCGCCCTGACGGCGGCTCACTTTTGAAAAGCGCAAAAGTAAGCAAAACGCTCTTGCCCCACCACTCGGCACCTCGCTTGGGCTCGGTGTGCCCGAACGCAGGCTTGAATCCGTGGGCCGCCGCCACGCGCCATCCATGGCGCGGGGCGGCTAACCCGGCGTCCTGCCGGGTTACCCACGAATTCAAGCCTGCGTTCGGCCAGCGTGGTTTAACGGGGCGCCTAAGATCAAAAGCCAGATCAAGATCACAAGCAGAGCAAGATCACAAGCAGAGCAAGATCAAGAGCGGCTCGCTTCGCATCGTGGTTACCGTTGGGGGCTGCAGGGTTGTGTTTATACCTGTGGTTGGGTGGCGCTATCGGCCTATCTCCACGCCTTTGAAAGAATTTTCCTACAGGTGTTGACCTTGCCACTACGGGAACCTTTAGGCTTTTTTCCGAGTACGCCCAACCACAAAAACAAGATTCAGGGGTTATCAATGGATACTGCTGCCCTGCAACAACGCTCGGATTCCGATCTCTTCACCAACGCCTCGCGGCTGATGGCGAATGCCTTGGAACCTGGCGCCAATTACACCCAGGTCACCCGCGCGCTGGAAGCGCTGCTCGCACAGGCTCGGCAAGGCCTGTCGGGAGACGCCGACGCCTACGCGCACTATCAGTCAGCCTTGCTGCAATTGCACATTCCCGGTGACCCGCGCACCGAACCGACCCGGCGCTGGATGGCCAGCGAGGTTTACCGCGTCGAAGATGAGTTCGCCGCCGACGTGCCGGGCTTCACCGCGTTGCCGGTGGAGGAGTTCCGTCAGCAGGTTGACGCTGAAATCGCTGCACGCAGCCGGGTCAATCACCCGATGTCGGTGCATCTGTTCCAAGGGACGCCGCCGGTGCAGGATGTGCGCTTCTTCCTGGAGCATCACTGGACCCGTTCCTACAATTTCTACAGCCTGCTGGCCGAACTGGCCTTTCGCTTCGAAGCCATCGAAGATGCCTCGGTGTTTTACCGCAACCTCTACGGTGAAGCAGGGGCTGAGACGCCGGAGCGTTCGCACCCGGCGATGCTGGCTCATCTGATGGAGTATTTCGATATTCCGCTGGCCATCGACTTTCCCGCGCTGCATCCGTTGGAAAAGGCCTACCTCAATAATCGCATTCGCTGTGTGCGCCACACGGATGTCGCCTGGGGCCTTGCGCTGCTCTATGCGGTCGAGTCCGTCAGTTGCGTCAACCATCGGCGCATCTACGAGCTGTTGCAGCGCCTCGACGTTCCAGAGCAGCCCAGCGAATTCCACCGTTTGCATGGCACCCAGGATGAGATCGACACCGAGGAAATGTGGGCCCTGATTGCCAAGTTCGCCAGCGAGGAGGGCTTTCAGCGCACGTTTATGCGTGCACTCAAGCGCCACTTCGAAATCAACAAGGCCTACTTCGACAGCTTGTGGCAGCAGATGCAGGCCCAACGCCTGTCTGCCTGAACGACCTGCGATCCCAGAACAAAAATAATGGAGCACATGATGAGCCCACGTAATTTTTCCCTGCCGCAATTGCAGAATATCCACACGGCCGAAGCCCGTCTGTTGGCGGAAGCCTTGAAGCCGGACGCGACGTTCAATCGCATCGAAATTGCCGCCAATATGCTGCGCGCCCTGTGCGAGAGCGGCCAACGTGGCGACGCCGCCAATGCAGCGCAGTGCCAGCAGTTGCTGTACATCCTGTCGCTGAGCGATGACGTGGCCACCGCCTCGACCCGGCGCTGGCTGGCCAATGCCGTCTATAGTGTGCAAGAGCGTTTCATGCCGTCAGCCGACCTGGCATCGCCCTTGTCCGAGGCCGGTTTCCAGCAACGCCTGGAAGAGCAGATTGCCGCGCAGTCGCGGGAAAACCATCCGATGTCGCAGTATGTGTTTGAAGGCAAAGCCTCTCGCGAGCAGCTGCAGGTGTTTTTGCGCCACCAATGGTTCCGTACTTACCGCCTGTACCGGGACGCCGCCGACCTGCTGGTCAACCTGACTGACGTGGACGAAGCGGCTGCCCTGGCGCGTTATCTCTACGGCGAGTTGGGCGAAGAGGATGAGCAGCGTTCCCACCCGAAGCTGTTGGCCAAGCTACTCGCCGCCGTAGGCCTGAATGCCGATTTCGAGGCTCTTTCGACGATGCCCGAGGAAATCGCCTACCTCAACAACCGCGCACGTTGCTTCCGCAACCCCGATGTCGGCTGGGGCCTGGCGGTGTTCTACATCACCGAACTGGTGGTGCCGGGCAACCACGGCAAGTTGTACAACGCCCTGCGCAATGCGGGCTTGAGCCAGGATGACGCGGAGTACTACGAAGTGCATATCAGCCTGGTGCCGCCACGGGCCAAGCGTGAATGGGCGCTGATCTCACGGCGTATTCCGGACCTCGGGTTCCAGAACGCGTTTCTCACGTCCCTGGCCGAGCACTTCCGGCTGGAGCGGGCTTACTACGATGCAGTCTGGGAACAAGTGCAACGCGTGAAGTAGCCCTCCTTAGGACAACGCGAGTAACTCGACATGCCAAGTCATATCACTGAATCCCGTATCCACGGGGGCGCTTACTCGTCCCCGGAATTTGCCGCGATCTTCTCTGATGCCAATCAGGTGCAGAAGTGGCTCGATGTTGAAACTGCGCTGGCGGCGACCCAGGCGCAGATGGGCATCATCCCCCAGGAGGCCGCCCGGGAGATTGCCCGGGTAGCCAGCGTGGAACTGCTGGACCTCGACGCGTTGGGGCGCGAGAGCCTGGAAACCGGGCACATCCTGGTGCCGACCCTACGCGCCTTGCAGCGGTTATGCGCCGATGGGTTGGGTGAGTACGTGCATTACGGCGTCACCACCCAGGACATCCTCGACACCGGCCTCATCCTGCAAATCCGCGATGCCTGGGGCCTGGTGGTGCAGCGTTTGCGCGGGATCCGTGGGCATTTGCTCACGCTCGCCTTGCGCCACAAGCACACGCCGATGGTCGCCAGGACTCATGGACAGCAGGCATTGCCCACCACGTTTGGCTACAAAGTGGCGGTGTGGGTCGATGAGCTCGATCGGCACCTTGAACGCTTTGACGAAGCCTATGCGCGGGTGATGGTCGGTAACCTGACCGGCGCCGTGGGCACCCTGGCCGGGCTTGGCCCGCAGGGTTTGGATGTGCAGCGCCGCACCCTGGAAAGCCTTGGCCTGGCGGCGCCGTTGAGCAGTTGGCACAGTGCCCGCGACCGCATCCTGGAGGCGGCGTGGTTGCTGGTGCAGGCGTCGGCAACCTTGGGCCGTGTCGCCAATGAGATCTACCACCTGCAGCGCACCGAGATCGACGAAGTGCGCGAAGGCCGGCGGGCAGGGCAGGTGGGGAGCAGCACCATGCCCCACAAGCAAAACCCGTCGACGGTGGACCTGATCAGCGCGCTGTCGCGGCTGGTGCGCGCGCAGATGGTTGCGCTGACCGACGCCGCGTTCCAGTTGCACGAGCGTGACGGCACCACCTGGCGCATCGAATGGGCGGCCTTGCCGGAGCTGTTCATTTACGCCGGCGCCTTGCTCGCCCGTATGGAGGGCTTGCTGCTGGCGGGGCTGGAGGTGCGTGAAGCGCGCATGCGCAGCAACCTGGATTTACTGGGCGGGCTGATCCTGTCGGAGCGGGTGATGCTCGCGCTGGCGCCTCGGTGCGGCAAGCAGACGGCCCACCACCTGGTGCACGACATCGCCCTGCAAGCCCAAGACACAGGCGTCTGCTTTCGCGACGCACTGCTTGGCGACTCGCGCCTGCAGGGTTGTTTCAGCCCGCAAACGCTCGATGACCTGCTTGACCCGACGACCTACACGGGGCTGGCGGCCGAGATGGTCGATTTGGTGGCAACTAAAGCACTGCCTCGCGCTTGCGGCCATGGCCTTGAAGCGACGAAGGCAACCCCAGGCAATACCAGTCAGTCCCAGTACGCGATGGAGGGTATGTGATGGATGCGCAAACATTGGAAGTGACCGCCCGTGCATCTTGCACCGCACGGTCGGACCGCCCGGGCTTTGATCATGACGGCGAGCAATGCCGCCACGAACACAGCCATATCCTTGACTCGAAAACCCACGGTTCGGGTTATGCCGGCCCGCAGAGCCGCAAGATCTTCTGCAGTCATTGTCGCCTGCAACGCTGGCTGGACGTGGAAGCCGCGCTGGCCATGGCCCAGGCCGACGTCAACATCATCCCGCGCGAGGCGGCCCTGGAGATCGAAAAGGCCGCATTGCTGTCAGGCATCAATGTGCGCCAACTGGCCGAGGGCGTGGCGGCCACTGGGCATTCGCTGATGCCATTGCTGAGCGCCCTGCAAAAAAACTGCAGCCCCACTGCCCGTGAATACGTGCATTACGGCGCTACCACCCAGGACATCCAGGACACCGCTCAGTCCCTGGAAATGCGCGATGTGCTTGATGCGATGGACTTGGCGCTGGAGACCTTGCTGGGCAAGTTGTCGACCTTGGCTGATGCGCACCGTGACTCGCTGATGGTCGCCAGGACCCACTCGATTCCCGCCTTGCCAACCACCTTCGGGCTGAAGGTCGCCGGCTGGATCGATGAGCTGTTGCGCCACCGTCAGCGCCTGGCCGAGGCGCGCCAGCGGGTGCTGGTGGTGCAGTTGTTCGGCGGGGTCGGCACCATGGCGGCGTTCGGCCCGGACGCCATGCCGATGCTGGAGCGTTTTGCCCAGCGCTTGTCGCTGCAAGTACCCCTGGCGGGCTGGCATGTGTCCCGTGACCGCGTTGCGGAGTTCGTCAGCACCCTGGCCATGGTCACCGCCTCGTTGGCTCGCGTAGCCGATGAAATTCGTACGCTCAATCGCTGGGAAATCGCTGAAGTGGAAGTGGGCTGGAGCGACCAGCAGATCGGCAGCAGCACCATGCCGCACAAACGCAACCCTGAAGGTTGCGAGCAGGTGGTGGTGTTGGCGCGGCTGGCCAAGGCCCAGGTCATGCTCGCGCTGGACGCGATGATTCTTGAGCATGAGCGCGATTACCGCGGTACCCGGCTGGAGTGGTGCGCGGTCGCGGACGTTTCCCACTATGCGCTGATGGCACTCTCGATTCTGACCGAGACCATCGACGGGCTCACCGTGAATGTGCAGAAGATGGAAGGCACCGCCCAGGCCTATGGTGATGCCATCTGCACCGAAGCCGTGGTGTTCGAAATGGCGCGCAAGCTGGGCAAGAGCAGCGCCTACCAGATCATCTTCGAAGTGTCCCAGGCCAGCCAGCGCAACCACGTGTCGATCCGCGAGGCGATCGAGGCCGATGCGCGGGTGCTCGCGGTGATGAATGACGGCGCCCTGGCGCGGCTGTTCGAACCCCGGACTCACCTGGGCATGTCCGAACGCATCGTTGACAACGTGCTGGCCAAGCTCGCCGGCCACTGATCATTGATCTCTGAACAGACTTGTAAATTCACCAAGGAGCGACAGATGTCCAACGTTATGGAAGTTGATAAAGCCAAGGTCCAGCAATTTTCGGCGCGCATCATGGAGGATTACGGCAACACGCTGCGCGGTGCCATGCTTTACATCGGCGACCAGCTCGGCTTGTTCAAGGCATTGGCCGACGGCCACGCGGTGACCCTAGAGGAGTTGGCGCACAAGACCGGCTACAACGCGCGTTACTTGCGCGAATGGCTGGGCAGCATGGCCACCGGCAATTACGTGACCTACGACGCGCAAACTCGCCGCTACCAGATGCCAGCTGAATTTGTGCCAGTGCTGGCCGATGAAGACTCGCCGTATTTCGCCGGCGGCATCATTCAACTGAGCGTGCCGTTCGTGAGCATGGCGCCCAAGGTCATCGAGGCCTTCCGTCATGGTGGTGGTTGTGCTGAAGAGGCGTTCCCGCTGGAAACCTGGAAAGGCATGGAGCGCATGACCATGCCCTGGTACAAGCACTACCTGGTCCAGCACTGGATCCCGTCCCTGGATGGCGTCGAAGAGAAGCTCAAGACCGGCGGCAGTGTGCTGGATTTTGGCTGCGGCGCGGGCCTGGCGGCGATCACCATGGCCAAGGCCTATCCTGAGGCGCGCATTGTCGGCTGCGACTTCCACTTGCCTTCCATCGAGTTGGCGCGGGCCAACGCCGAGGCGGCTGGTGTGGGTGACCGGGTGCAATTCGAGGTGAACGACTCCGATGCCTTGCGCGGCCAGCAATTCGACTTCGTGACCACCTTTGTGGTGATCCACGATGCCACCGACCCTCAGCAGATGCTCAAGGATTTACGCGCAGCAACGGCCGAAGACGGCACTTACCTGATGGTGGAGCTCAACCTGTCCGAAGAGCTGCACGAGAACATGAACCTGTTCGGGCGCGTCATGTACCCGCAGAGCACCCTCTATTGCATGACCTGTTCACTGTCCCATGGTGGGGCGGGGCTGGGGGCGTTCATGGGCGAGAAGCGTGCCCGCCAGATGGCGCAAGCGGCCGGGTTTAGCCGCTTTCGCAAAGTGCCCTCGGAGTGGCCGCCAATGCCGGCGCTGTTCGAACTCAAGCCTTGATAGGAAGCATCCGCGAGTCGCTTTGCGCAGTAAGGCAATTTAATGGCCCCTTTGTAACAAAATCCTCGCCAAAATCACTTTTATTTTCAGGTGGTTAGGTGAGGATGCAAATGCGCTCTGTGGGAATGATGCTGATTGCCTGCTCCCTGGCCGGCGGCGCGACTGTCGCGCAGGCCAGGGAATTGCGCGAAGGTGACAAGTACATGTGCAGTTGGGGCGCCGGCACGGCCGCCAGGGCTCAGGAGCTCAAGTTATCCGGCGTTTCGCTGTACGCCGCCCGGCAGAAGATCCAGACCCTCAAGTTCAACAAATCGTGGATGCGCATGATGGCCATGGGTATCACCGAGCAGACTTATGACAGTCATTCAAGGCTCAAGCCGGAGGCGATTCGTCAGAGCTTTTATCAGGATTGCCTGCGCTACAAGGTCGCGCGCAAGTAATTCGTAGCCCCGCACCCGCTGTGAGGCCTTTACAAATCCACGACAAACCCTGTGTGAGTATTTGCATACAATGGCGCACTTCTTCATGGAGGCCTGTATGCAAGTGCTGATTCGAGCGGCGACACCCGATGACGTCGACACGCTGTGCGCGATTCGCACCGCGGTGGTGCAAAACCACCTGAGCCTGGAACAGATGGCTGACCTGGGGATTACCCCACAGGTGTTGCGCGAAACGTTGCACGCAGCCCCTTGCGGCTGGATTGCGCAAGTGGACGGCCAGGCTGCGGGGTTTTCCATGGTCGATCTGGATGAAGGCGAAGTATTCGCGATGTTCGTGTTGCCCTCACACGAGAAGCTTGGCCTGGGCCGTCAACTGATGGCGGTGGCCGAGGCGGCGCTGTTTGAGCGCCACGACACGCTGTACCTGGTAACTGATGGGCGTGATGAAATCCGTGCCAATGGGTTCTATCAGCGCCTGGGCTGGTCCGTCGTGGGGCCGGTCGATGGCGATGATGTGCGCTATGAAAAGAGCAGGGCGCCATAAGGCCATGAATGCCCCAGAGCCTCCATCGTCCAACAGCTTGCGCTACTTCGCGGTGGGTGTGCTGGTTGTTGCGGTGTTACTGGGGTTCTATTTCATTCACCTTAACGCCAAGGTCGACCGCCAACGCGAAGAGGCCACGGAACGCCTGACGCTGTGTCGTCACCTGGAGGCCGTGGTGGGTGCCACCGCTTCCAGCCGCGAGGCGCTTGAAGAAACGTGCAAACAGTTAAGTGAACAGTTACTTAAAAGTGCACCGGATTAATAACCCTTTTTTATACGTGGGATTATAGCCGTTACTTGCACCAAAGTGGCATGGCTACAGCCTTCTACCTTAAAAAACATGTGGTTATTGAAGGGCTTACGACACTTTCAATCCGACGAAAGGATTAAAATAATCTTGTTACATGTTTTTACAGTCGTTAATATAGCCGGGCGTTCACCTCCCACGGTTTATGCATTTTTAAATCCCAAGTTTCCATCAGCTACTTGGGATTTTTTTTGCCTGCGATTTAATCCTGGTTTGCAGTTCATGGCCCGCCAGGCCCGACAAAATGAGGGCTGGCTAACACTTTTGCATTAATTGTCCGGTGGCCGGCAAAACCTTATCTATGCTGCTTGCATCACCTCAATCGGGTAGAACCCAGGGACGGGGGGGCTGATCATGATTTCCATCACCGAATTCAACCGCATCATGGCCTCAGGCTTCCTGCCGCTTGCGTGTGAGTGCTGCGTTAACAGCGACGGCTCACTGCGCATCAGCGTGTTCGAGCCCATGTCCGGCCGTGTCGACTTGCTGCTGACCTGCGTATCGCCCGAGGGCCTGGACAGCATCCGTGCCATCTCCAACCTGATTGGTGAGTTGCGTACCGAGATAAAGGCCGGGCGCCGTGGGTTTGCTGCGGTGGGTTCTGTCCAGGGCGTCAGAGGCGCCGCAGGAAGGATTTGACGATGTGGCGCGTGGCGTCTGTGGTGTCCAGCTCATCCAGGGCGCTGTAGGCGTACCACTGGCAATCGACAATCTCGTTGCACGGCCGTGCCTCGTCGATATTGACTACCGATGCCTCAAACACATGGTGGACGGTGTCGCGGGCCTTGAGCTCCTGCAGGTACAGCAAGCCGTCCACGTTTAACCCGGTTTCTTCTTCTAATTCGCGTTCCGCCGCGCCTACCGGGCGCTCGTCTGCTTCCACTTTCCCGCCGGGCAATGCCCATTTTGATCTGGCCTTGCGCACGAAGAGGATGTGCCCCTCATGTTCGCAAATGACGGTTGCCCTAATTTTCATCGAGTGTGCCCCCGTGCCGGATGAATGTCATAAAAGTGTAATGCAATTGTCATGCTAAGTGGTTATAGCGCGCCGGGGCCGGTATGTGGATACTGCCCGATTGACGAATTGGAACGAGGGCATTTAATGCAGACCATACGCTGGGGCATGATCGGCTGTGGCAGTGTCACTGAGTTAAAGAGTGGACCGGCTTTCTATAAAGCGCCGGGTTCGGCATTGGTAGCCGTGATGGGGCGGCGTGCCGAGGCGGTGCGCGATTATGCAGCGCGCCATGGCATTGCCCGCAGCTATACCGACGCCCAGGCCTTGATCGATGACCCCGAGGTGGAGGCGGTCTACATCGCCACCCCGCCCGACAGTCACCTTGAGTACGCCCTGAGGGTGGCCGCGGCGGGCAAGCATTGTTGCGTCGAAAAGCCGATGTCGCTGAATGCTGAACAGAGCGCGTTGATGCAGCGCACCTTTGAGCGCGCCGGGCTGCACCTGTTTGTTTCTTACTACCGGCGTTCATTGCCGCGTTTTGAGCAAGTGCGCACCTGGCTGCAGGACGGCCGTATCGGTGAGCTGCGCCACCTGACCTGGACCTTGTGCAAGCCAGCTGCCGCAACAGACACCGACGCCGCCAATTGGCGCACCGACCCGGCCATTGCCGGTGGCGGTTACTTTGCCGACCTGGCCAGCCATGGGTTTGACCTGTTCCAGTACCTGGCTGGCGATATCGTTGAGGTCTCAGGCTTTTCGGCGCGACAGGCGGGACGCTACGCGGCAGAAGACGCAGTGACAGCCTGTTGGACATTCGCCAGCGGTGCGCTGGGCATGGGCTGCTGGAACTTCGTGGCAGACCGCCGCGAAGACCGTGTCGAACTGATCGGCAGTCGCGGCCGTATTCAATTTTCGGTGTTCGACGACCAACCGCTGCGACTTGAAGGCGAGACCACCGAAGTGTTGGAAGTGCCGTGTCACACCCATATTCAATGGCACCATGTGCTGAACATGAACGCGCATATTCGTGGCGAGGCCGAGCATCCCTCGCTGGCCATCGAGGCGCTGAAGACCGATATCATCTTGGATAAGGTGCTACACCGTTACTCCCAGCATCCCTAGTCGTGGCGATAGCGTAAGGCTTCACTCTTTTGAAGGAATACCGGGATGAAATACTGGATGGTGTTGTGGCTGCTGATCGCCACCGCGGCAACGGCGGCGCCACGCAGCCAAGGGCAGTCGGGCGAGTTTGATTTTTATGTGCTGTCGCTATCGTGGTCACCCACGTTTTGCCTCACGCACCCAGGCAACGAGCAATGCTCGGGCAAGGGCTACGGTTTTGTGTTGCACGGTTTGTGGCCGCAATACGTGCGGGGAGGGTGGCCGGCGTCCTGTACGCCGCAGACGCACTTGAGCGAGGCAGAAATGGATAAGGGCGCGGCGCTGTTTCCCACCCGTGCATTGCTCAAGCATGAGTGGGCCAAGCATGGCACCTGCAGTGGGCTGCCGCCGTTGGAGTATCTGGAGAAGACCGATGTGGCGCTTGGTGCGGTGGTGATCCCGCAGCAGCTGCAGCCGTTCAATACGCCGCCGTCATTGCAGGCCAAAGAGATCGAAGCGCTGTTTCGCGAGAGCAACCCACGCATGGGCAACCACGGGATGGCGGTGATCTGCAAGGGTCAGGTGCTGTCGGAAGTGCGGGTGTGCCTGACCAAGGACCTGGCGTTTGCAGGTTGCCCGCGCAGTGTGAAAAGCCAATGCCGTGGAGGCGATATTCGTATTCCCACGCAGCGTTGAGCAGCGCAGGCGCCTAGAACTCGCCGGAATACTTCACCGCAGCTGCAGCGCGTGAGGGGACATTCAGGCTGCGCAACAATGACGACACATGGATACGCACGGTAAACGGCGAGATATTCAGGGCCTTGGCAATTTCCTTGTTGGTCTTGCCCTGGGCAATCAGGCGCAGCACTTCCTGCTGACGTGGGGTGAGGGTGTGGGTGTCGAGCGGCAGCAGGCCTGAAGGGGCGAACTTGACCAGCACTTCGCCCTCGCGGATCGCCAGCAGGGCCTGGCCGATCTCATCCGGGGCGATGTTCTTGCCGATAAAGCCGTCGGCGCCCAGGGCCATGACCTGTTCGATCAGCGCGGGGTCGTCGACCATCGACACCAGGACCAAGGTGGTGCGTTTCAGTTGCTGGCGCAGTTCGGCCAGTTGGCTGATGCAGGTCAGGCCGGGAAAGCGCAAATCCAGGATCAAGGTATCGACCTCGCCCGCTTCGCACAGCAACGCATTCACCGTGGCCAGGTCGCCGGCCTCCTGCACCACCGCGCCCGGTAGCAGGCGCTGCACGGTGCGCGTCATGCCTTCACGAAACATGGGGTGGTCGTCGGCGATGATGATTCGGCCGGTCATTGTGTGCTCCTTCCTGGGGCAAGGCCTTCGTCCAGGCATGCTAATTTATTTACCGTCGGTGTAGGAGCGAGCTTGCTCGCGAAGCAGGCTCAGGCACCGCGTACTTGCAGGTCAAACGCGTTATCGTTAACGTTTTTCGCGAGCAAGCTCGCTCCTACAGATGATAGGTCAGGGATATGACGATGAGTCTTGAGACCAACTCTGAACTCGATCAGGCTAACCTGCGCATCGTGGTGGCCACCATCGCCATTGTGTATATAAGCCTACTGGGTTTCCTACCTGGGCAATCGCTGGACACCTACCTGCCGGTGATCCTCTATATCTTTGTGTTCCTGCTGGCGTCCATCGTGCTTCGCCAGGTGATCGCACGCTGGCCCGGGCATTACCCGGCGCGGCGGATCTTCGGCATGATCCACGACTACACCGGTACTTCGTTCGGCCTGGTGGTGGGGGGTGAAGCGGCGTTGCCGCTGTATGCGGTGATGGTCTGGGTGAACCTGGGCAATGGCATGCGCTACGGTTCGCGCTACCTGGCGATTGCCACGGCGCTGGCGTTGCTGGCGTTGTTGATCGTGTATCAGCTTACGCCGCTGTGGCAGGCGCAGCCGTTCATGGTGCTGATGCTGATGATCACCAGCACGGTGATCCCGGTGTATGCGCATATTCTGCTGGAGCGCACGCGCAAGGCCTCCGAGCAAGCGATCGCTGCCAACCTGGAAAAATCCCGCTTTCTCGCCCAGGCCAGCCATGACCTGCGCCAGCCGATCCACTCCATCGGCCTGTTCACCGCCTGCCTGCGCGAAGCCCGCTTGGGGGAGGACGAACAGCGCTTGGTGGACAATATCGACCGTTCTCTGCTTAACGTCTCGCAATTGTTCCGTTCGATTCTCGACCTCTACACCCTCGACAACGGTCGCCTGTTGCCCAAGTACCAAGTGATCCACCTGGGCGAATTTCTCGCCGACCTGGTGCGCCAGAACGCCGAGGCTGCACGCTGGGCGGGGGTGGAGTTGCGCTTGCGCCCCTGCGCCCATTGGGTGTTGGTCGATCCGGGCATGCTGGCGACCATGGTGCAGAACCTGCTCTCCAATTGCTTCAAATACGGCGCGCAGCGACCGGTGCTGATCGGTGTGCGTGTGCGCGATAACGGCTTGGTAATCGAGGTACACGACCAGGGGCGGGGGATTGCCAGGGAGCATCTTTCAAAAGTCTTCGAAGAGTTTTATCGCGTGCGTCAACTGCGTGACAAGGACGTTGAAGGCGTGGGCCTGGGGCTGTCCATCGTCAAGCGCCTGGGGCAATTGATGGGGTTGCAGGTGAGCCTGCGCTCGCGCGTTGGCCATGGCACTTCTGTCAGCTTGCATGGCTTGGCCCTGGCGGCCGCGCCGCGCCAACCGGCGTTGCGCGACGATGCACGCCAAGCCGGCCTGCTCACCGGCCTTAAGGTGTGCCTGGTGGAAGATGACTACAACGTGCTGCTCGCCACCCAGGCCCTGCTTGAGCGCTGGGGGTGCCAAGTGCAGGCCGAGTCCACGGGGCAGGGTTTGGTCAGCGACTGTGACATCATCGTCGCCGACTATGACCTGGGCAACCATGCCACCGGCATCGAATGCATCGACCAGCTACGCGAGCAACGTGGCTGGGCGGTGCCAGCGCTGATCCTTACCGGGCACGACGTGGAGAAAATCCAAGCGGCGTTGCACGACCGTCAGATTGCTATTCTGTCCAAACCGGTACGCCCTACGGAACTGCGCGGCACCCTGCGTGAGCTCAGCCAGGAAAAAATTACTGCATGAACGGCGTCATTGCATTGCCGCGCGCGCCTTTTGGCTGGCAGTAGGCGGCAGGCTTCATCAGGCCAAAACTGGCGACCGCAAATAGGCCGCCGCTGGCCCCGCTGGGCACGGAGCAGTTGTATTCGCCGGACGCGGTGTTGGCTACATAGTAGGTGCTCATGGAATCGCTGCGCACATTGGAGATACGCTTTACGGGTTCGCCCAGATTGGTTTCCGACAGCTTCTTGAGATGGTCTTCGGTAGGCTTGATATTGCTGCAACCGGCGACGCCGATGATCAGGGCGCCCAACAGGGCAAGGCGAGTGACAGGGGAGAGGAGTTTCATGGTGCTTCTTCCTTGGGGTTGTTTTGGTTTTTCCAACGCGCAACAAACCCACGCGCACTGAATGCGCGGTGTTGGTGAGAACGTTGGAAGTGCCGCGGAATATAGCGCCGCGGTGAGGTAGGGTCGATTAGCACAAATGGGCTAATGGCAGTTTGAGGTCATGGAAGGAGCTTGCGATGCTGGAGATAAAACGTGCCACGCCGGACGACGCCGAGCGTGCGTTTGAGATTCGTCGTGAGGCCATTCTCGGCCAATGCATTGGCGCTTATAGCGCTGAACAAATGGCGCTTTGGACCAGAGGTCGGGCCAGTGATGGTTACGGCGCGCTGATGGAAAAACAGTTCTACATGGGATGGTTCAATGGCGAACCTGTTGCCACTGGCATGCTGGATCTTGCCAACCATGAACTCGGCGCCTTGTTTGTATTGCCCGTATTCAGCGGGCGAGGGTTTGGCAAGGCGATGCTTGCTCACTTGGAGCACGTGGCGCAGCAGCAGGCGATTGAGCAGGTGGTGCTGGATGCGACGCTGAACGCGGTGAGTTTTTATAGAGCGTGCGGGTATGTGGGCGATGAGCAGGCGGTGTATCGCTCCCCGTCCGGGTTGGTGCTGGCGTGTGTACCGATGGTGAAGCGGTTGCGGGTTATGAATTGCGCTTGAATGCAGCGCGCAATTGGGTCAGTTCAGCGCCATCGGTCAAGGGCTCGAGGGATTGCGTACCGAAAGCGTTCAACCCCACGATCCAACTGTGGGAGCTGGCTTGCCTGCGATAGCGGCCTGACAGCCAACACCTATCTACCTGACACCCTGCGATCAACCTGTGGGAGCGGGCTTGCTCGCGAAGGCGTCCTGGCAGTCAACGCAGTTGGATTGTGTACATATCCATTGCTGCGATAACGGCCGCTTAGGGTTCCGCCCTGACGGCGGCTCACTTTTGAAAAGCGCAAAAGTAAGCAAAACGCTCTTGCCCCACCACTCGGCACCTCGCTTGGGCTCGGTGTGCCCGAACACAGTCTTGAATCCGTGGGCCGCCGCCACGCGCCATCCATGGCGCGGGGCGGCTAACCCGGCGTCCTGCCGGGTTACCCACGAATTCAAGCCTGCGTTCGGCCAGCGTGGTTTAACGGGGCGCCTGAGATCAAGATCAAAAGCAGATCAAGAGCGGCTCGCTTCGCATCGTGGGGACGTGGGAGAAAAAGCGGCCTACTCAATGCATCTTGCTATGGTCCATCTTGCTATGGTCCATACCATCCAACCCACGGGCCGTTGCCTTCACTTCGACAGCCTGCTTTTCACCCTTGGCATCTTGCACCGTCAGGGTCAGCGGCACCTGGTCGCCTTCCTTGATCTGAGCGTTCAGGCCCATCAGCATCACGTGGTAGCCGTTCGGGTCGAGCTTGACGGCTTTTCCTGCCGGCAGGGCCACCGCATCCACCGGGCCCATGCGCATCACGTCGTCCTTCATGCTCATCTCGTGAATCTGCACGTCCTTGGCCACTGGCGAAGCGACGCTCAGCAGTTTGCTGTCGCTGTCGGCGGTGAGGGTCATGAAGGCACCGCTGGATGGCTGGCCCGGTACGGAGGCGCGCACCCAGGCGTCGGTCACTTGTACTTGGGCGCTGGCGTGGGCGGCGAGGCCCAGCAGGGTGAGGCCGAGGGTGAGACGCTTGAGGTGTTGAACGGCAGTCATTAGCAGACCTCCATGACGGTGAGCAGGTCTTCTGCGCACTCTTGAGCGGTAAGGGATGCCTGCAAGCCAAGGCGCAGGTTGCCACGGGTGTCGAACACGAAACTGGTGGCGGTGTGGGAGAGAGTGTAGGTGTCGCCGGCGGGGATCTTTTCATAAAAGATCCCGAACTCCTTGGCGGCCACGGCGATTTCTTCCGGGGTGCCGTAGAGCGCTTCGAAGCTGGGGTCGAAGGCCTTGACGTAATTGTTGAGAATCTCGGGGGTGTCGCGCTCGGGGTCCAGGGTGATGAACACCACCTGCATGATCTTGCCATCGCGGCCCATCAGTTTCTTGGCCTGGGCGGCGCGGGCCAGGGCGGTCGGGCAGACGGCCGGGCACTGGGTGAAGCCGAAGAACACCACCGGCATCAGGCCGCGGTACGAGCTCAAGGTGACGGTTTCGCCGTCAGTATTCTTGAGCTTGAAAGTGCGGCCCATGATCTTGTCACTGAGGTCCTTGCCGTACTTGAAGTTCAGCTTGGGGCTGTAGTCACAGCCGCCCAGCAGGCTGCCCAGGCCCAACAGGCCCATGCCGGTCAGCACTTTGCGGCGGGTGAATAACGTACTCATCAACTGTGCATCCTGTGAAACGCCTGCAAGGCAGTAGAGCTGCCCCACCAGGCTTTGAAAAGGAGTAACGAGAAGGGTGCAGAGTCTAGCAACCCTGGCCCGTGCGCGTAATCTGCGACGTTCTGCCACAGGGGCGCGGCGCATTTCGTCCTTTTGTGGCTTCGGTGGTAGAGTCGCCGCCATGAAATTGCGCCACTCTGACCGCTCACTGATCGCCTGGGCCCTGTACTTCTGCGTGCTGATGAACCTGTTCGCCTGCGGTTTGGGGCATGGCCAGATGATGGGCCAGCAGCTCAACGGCATCGGTGGGCTGTTCTGTTCGGTGGACGGCGGCCAGTCGCCCATTTCCGACAAAGGGTTGGCAACCCCGTCTTCCAGCAACATCTCGAACTACTTTGCCTGCCCGGTGTGCAACGCGGTTACCGTCGCCCTGGTGTTCCTGATCGGCCTGGCCTGGCTGCTCGGTCTCACGCAAACCCCACGTGTCGCCCATGAGCGGCGCAACAAGGCGCCTCCTCGCTATTCGTGGCCTTCGGCCAACCCTCGCGCTTCTCCCGCATCCTGACGTGTGCCTTGGGCTTCCTGTCACCAGGAGGCATTCTCTCGTCACGATGGTGAGTACGTTTTATGAACCCTCAATTGCCTGCCGGCGCCAGCCGCCTGGTCAGCAAGGCGTCGCGGCGCCTGCGTGCGCAGCCGGCGCTGCCTGATTACCCTATTAATTCGCGCTGTTTCGTGCATCTGGACGCGCGCCTGCTGCCTCATTGGCATAGCTTGTTTGATATCTGCCCGGCGCTGCTCAAGCTCGACCCACCGGAGGGCTTGAACCTGTTTCGCGCCTTCATGACCTGGGCCTATCGCAACCAGCCGCCGCTGGACTGGACCTACCATCTGAACGTATGCCGCTGGTTACTGAGTTCGGCGTACCGCACGCAGATCGATGAGGAACCGATCGAAGCCTTCATGGCCGCCGCGGCCGCGCGTTGGGTGCTCAACGACGACAGCCCGGCGGCAGGCATTGTTCTGAGCTGGCGCGATTGCACCCTGTTCGATTGGAAGGGCCGCCCTTCGATAGCCACGCAGCAGCCGGCATTGCCGGCGCCCGCCTGGGATTTCGCCTGGTGCCCATTGAATGCGCAAGGCACCTTCAGCGGTTGGCTGCCGGTGCCATGAAGCGCCGAACCTGATAGCGAGCCGAAGGCCATCACGCCGCCAGAGGTTTTCTCGCCATGGTTTTTTTGTGCGCGGCCTTCATCGCTTCCATCTCAGCCCCCAGCTCCTCGAGAAGGGCTTTACCCAAGAGCTTTTTAACTTGTGGGAACATCTCGGTTTCTTCCTCTTCGATATGGTGTTCAAGCAGCTCCTTGACCACTTTGACGCGACCGGAAAACTCGGTGGACGATGGGTCGGTTTTCTTTAAGTCCGGCAGTACCAGCGAGTCGACGGTACGGTGCTCCTCCTTGGCTTCGTGGTACATGATGTCCTGCTCCTTGCCCCCGGCTTTTCTGAACGCGGGGTAGAGGATCTCTTCTTCAAGCTGGGTGTGCAGGGTGATTTCCATTTCGAGTTTGGCCAGCAACTCGGTACGTTTTTTTACCCCGCGTTCAGTGGATTCGCTCAACTGGGTCAGCAGGGTCTTGACGCGTTCATGGTCGGCTTTGAGAAGGTCGATGGCATTCATATAAAACCTCACGGATGGTGTTCGGGCGTATCGAAGCGCACGCCTCGTGGTGAGGAGGGTTGCATCAGGCGTACCAATTTTAAGGATCTAAAAATATGTTTAAAATCAATTGGTTGGGTTTTCTTATGCGCTTTGCTGTCGTGCAGCTTGCATGGTCGGGTTGCGGCGACATTGCACAACGCCCAACCGGCGCTGACGCTCCAGCGCAACGGCGCAGGCCTTAAAGCGTGGCTTGAAAATCCAATGGAACCCTTGGCGCATCTGCTTGACCTAACGCTTAGACTTCAGGAGGTGAATCATGCAAATAGAATATATCTGGATCGTGTTGGCGGTGATTCTGCTGCTCTTGGAACTCTGGGCGATCAATATCGTTTTACGCAGTACTGGCGGATGGGAGACCAAGGGGTTGTGGGTGGTGGTGCTGGTGTTCGTGCCGTTGCTGGGGCTGATTGCATGGGCGATGTTCGGGCCCAAGCGTGAGATGGCGCAGCAGCGTAAAAGCTGAAGCGGTGAGTGATAAAAAACAGGCGCCCATGGGGCGCCTGTGTTCATTGCGGTCAACCGATCAACCGATCAACCGATCAACCGCCGACGGCGTTGGCAAACGCCTGATTGAACGCCGGCAGATCGTCGGGCGTGCGCGAGGTGATCAAGGTCCAGCCATTGGCCTGGCACTCCTTGACCTCGGCATCCACCACGCTGGCAGCGCCGGCGTTTTCAAGGTCGATGCGCACGCTTTTATAGGCGGTGAGGGTTTTACCCTTGACCACCCCGGCGTCAATCAGTGTCCATGGCCCGTGGCAGATCGCCGCGATGGTCTTGCCGGCCTGCACGAATTCATTGATCAAGCGCAGCGCGGCGGCATCCTGGCGCAGTGTATCGGCATTCACCGTGCCGCCCGGGATGACCAGCGCATCGAAATCGGCGCTGACCACATCCGACAGTTGCACGTCGGATTCCACGGTCTGGTCTTTTTCCGTGTCGCCGACAAATGTCTGGGTGGTGCCGCCTTTGCTGGAGGCGTGCGTCACGGTCGCGCCGTAGCCACGCAGTGTCTCCAGCGGCTTGAGCAGCTCGTCGCGCTCAATGCCTGTGTTGGATGTGATGACGAGGATGTGCTTGCCGTTGAGTTGCGAGCTCATGGTCGAGTGTCTCCTTGGGTCATGGATCGATTAATGGGCGTATTTGGTTTGCAGTTCCTTGGCCATTTTCAGGTGCGCTTCAAGGGTGGGCAGGGTCTTGGAGGCGAAGGCTTTCAACTCGGGATTGTCCGAGGAGGAAGCTTCTTTCTTGAACAGTTCGACGGTTTTTTCATGGGCCGCTACCTGGTTGTTGGCGTAGGCCTTGTCGAACGACTCATCGCGCATTTCCAGAATGGCTTTCTTCGCCTGGTCGGTGAGCGCGGCGTCATCGGGGACTTCGATATCGAGTTTTTTCGCCAGGGCCATTAGTTCCTGATTGGCCTTGGTGTGGTCGGTAACCATATGCTGGGCAAAGGTCTTCACGTCCGCCGAGCTGCTTTTTTCCAGGGCCAGCTTGCCCGCTTCCACCTCGGTGATACCGCCCTCGGCGGCGCTGTCGACGAAGTCGTTGGAGGTCGCCGCCATCGCGGTGGACATCGAGCCTGCGATCAGCATGAAGGTAAGGCCCATCGGTTTCATCAGTCGAGTTTTCATGGTGTCTCTCCTTGGAAATGGCGGGATGCCGTTACCTGACTGTTGAATGGAGAGGGGCGTAAAAGGTTTAAAATTTTTTACGCTTTTTTGCCCAGTGGTGAGGGAGGACAATTGACTTGAACCAATCCGGATTCGCAGGGTTCTGCTGCACAGGGCCGTCATCTCAGCGGCCCGCCATTGCCAGGAGGATTGCACTGTGACCGTTCATAAGACTACCGATAAAACCCCCGAACCCATCAGCTCTGAAGACGCGCAAAAAGGTAATGCCGAGGCCACCAAAGGGCAGACGCTTGAACCTGCGAATCCCAAGACCGAAACCATCGACAAAGTCGTGACGCCGACCTCGATCAAGGACATTGAACGGCAAACGGGTGCAATCAACGAGACGCTCAACAACGGGCGTTGAACCTGCTGAGTTGATCGGTGGCGAGGGAGCTTGCTCCCGTGGCGGCCTGAAAGCTGCCACTGCTGCTTTTTTATAAATAAATATAATAATTAGCTTAGATTAAAATGTGCTTTTTATTATTTATGACCATCCCCTAGTCTTGCCTGTAAGCCCCCTTAGGCCATCCAGGAAGATTTGCCATGAGCAGCGTCACGCCGATTTCCAGTGTCTCCAGCAATGTGCGCCAGCGAGTCACACCGCAAGAGTGGGAGGTGCGGGTCAAGCTGGCCGCAGCCTATCGACTGGCGGCGTTATACAAGTGGACCGATCATATCTACACGCATTTCTCGGCGCGGGTGCCAGGGCCCGAGGCGCATTTCCTGATCAATGCTTTTGGGCTGTTGTTCGACGAAATCAGCGCTTCCAACCTGGTCAAAGTCGATCTGGACGGCACCATTGTCGATGACCCCATGGGCCTGGGGATCAACTACGCCGGTTACGTGATCCACAGCGCCATCCACGGCGCACGCCATGACTTGCAAGCGGTGCTGCACACCCACACCCGCGATGGTATTGCGGTGTCGGCGCAAAAGCAGGGGCTGTTGCCCATCTCCCAGCACGCTATCGCGTTCTCGGGGCGTGTGGCTTACCACGGTTATGAGGGCGTGGCCCTGGACCTGGATGAGCGTGAACGGCTGGTGGCGGATCTGGGCGACAAGAGTGTGATGATCCTGCGTAACCACGGCTTGTTGACGGGCGGCGTCAGCGTCGAGCATGCCTTCCAGCAACTACAAAGCCTGGAGCGGGCCTGCAATATCCAGATCGCGGCACAGGCGGCGGGGAATGCCGAGTTGATCTTCCCACCGGCAGAGGTGGTGGCCAAGGTTGAGCAGCAGGCCAAGGTATTCAGCAACGGTGAAGGCCCAGGCGTAGCGCGGCATTGGAATGCGCTGGTGCGCCAGCTTGAGCGAACAGATACCGACTACAAGAACTGAGTTGGATTGTTCCCACGCTCCGCGTGGTAACACAGCCCAGGACGCTCTGCGTCCCTAAGCGTGACGCGGAGCGGCACACGAGGCATTACCACGCAGAGCGTGGGAACGATCAAACAGCCTCGCGCATCGCAATGCTGGGTTGCGCTGCCGGGCTCGGCGCGCCCGTGCGGTCCGCCAGGTAACGCGCCGGCGGTTGGCCCATGGCCTTGCGGAACATGGTGATAAACCCGCTGGCATTTTCATAACCCAGGTCCAGCGCCACGCTCTGCACACTCTCGCCGTTGGCCAGGCGTTGCAGTGAAAGGATCACATGCAACTGCCGGCGCCAGCGACCGAAGCTCAGGCCGATCTCTTCCAGCAGCAGGCGGGTCATGCTGCGTTCGCTCATGCCGATGCGCACGGCCCATTCGCCCAGGGTGGATTTGTCGCCGGGGTTGGCCAATAAACTGTTGGCCAGCCGATGCAAGCGAGGGTCCTGGGGCATCGGCAAATGCAGGGCCTCGATGGGGGCCAGGGCCAACTCGTCGAGTAACGTCGCCACCAGCCGGCCCTGGGCGCCGTCTTCGTCGTAGAGCTGCGGGAAACTCACCGCCTTGCCGATCAATTCGTGCAGCAATGGCGACACCGACAGCGTGCAACATTGCTGGGGCAGGGCGCTGGCAGCGTCCGGGTTGATCAACAGGCAATACACGTCTGCTTCGCCAGCGCCACGGGCCGCGTGGGTCACTCCGCCGGGAATCCACAACGCGCATTGCGGCGGCACGATCCATATACCCGCCTCGATCACACAATGCACCACGCCGCGCAAGGTGTAGATCAACTGCCCGTGTTGATGGTGGTGAGGGGTATGTTCCCAGCGTTCGGAGGTACTCGAAGCGCCCACGGCCACTATCGAGCGAGGGATGGCGGCGGCGTCGCGAACCCGGCAGGGGTCGTACTGGTCGAGGCGGTGATGAACCATGGTGGGAACTGCCTTGGCTGGATTGCGAAATATTCTGGCTATTGTGTGCAATGCTGTCCAGCGTCCTGCGCTCTATTATGAGAACCAATCTCATCCAAGGAGCTTTGCCATGCGACTCGACAGTTCAACTTTCCCCGTGGTGAAAATCTTGTTCGACGCGCCTGACGACGGCGGGCCGGAAGATGCCTTACTGACCTTCGAACATTTGTTGGCCCGTGAGCAGCCCTTCTTGCTGCTGCACGAAAAAGCCGTGGATGAAAACAATCACGAACACGCCCACGAAGAGCGCAAGCGCGCCTCTATCTGGATGAAGAAAAACAAAGCGGCCTTGCGCGCCTACGTCAAAGGCATGATCCAGGTGGAGCCCAGCGCCGCCAAGCGCCTGGCTCTCAAGCCCTTCGCCGTGACGTTCGGCAAAGCCTGGGGCTACCCGCTGCTGGTGGTGGAGTCCAAGGACCGCGCCTGGGCGCTGGCCCAGGATGTGCTGGACGCAGAAGTGTCGGATGTGGCGCATTTCTAAGTCTGGCCAGAGCTCGACAGCGTCCACAATTGAACTACCTTGATTGACGAGCCTTCCCACTCGGTAATCAAGCATGCGCACGTTATGGACACGGTATCTGGCGTTGCTGGAAAACGATTTGAGCACGCAGATTTTCGACAACGTCAAGAACCTGTTGGTCTGCGCGCTGTTGTTTGCGGCGGGGACCAACGCGCTGGTGGGGCCGCACGATTTGCTGATCGGTCTGTTTGCTTCCAGCGTCGCGGGGTGGGGCTTGATTGTGCTGTCGACGCTGCTGATGTTGTTGAACGTCAGCGACGGCATTCGCCGGCTGGCCAAGTTGCGTTATCACTTGGCGTTGCAACTGTTGTTGATCCTGATCTACGTGGTGGTTGCCGAGCGGGTGGTAGAGATTGTGTGGGTGTTGCGCGCCCACTGAAGTATCCTCCGCGCCTCGTTTATCACTGATTCAAACAAAGATGACAGGACAAGCTATGCAGGCGCTGCTGGAGTCGATTCTCGACGAAGTGCGCCCCTTGATCGGCCTCGGCAAAGTTGCCGATTACATTCCCGCGCTGGCCGACGTGCCCGCTCACCAACTTGGCATTGCGGTCTACGGCAACGACGGCGCGGCTTACTGCGCCGGTGATGCCGACACGCTGTTTTCGGTGCAGAGCATTTCCAAGGTCTTCAGCCTGGTGCAGGCCATCGACCATGGTGGCGAAACCATCTGGGAACGCCTGGGCCATGAGCCCTCGGGGCAGCCGTTCAACTCCATGGTGCAATTGGAGTTCGAACGTGGCCGCCCGCGCAACCCCTTTATCAACGCTGGCGCGCTGGTGATCTGCGACATCAACCAGTCACGCTTCGCCGTGCCGATTCTGTCGATGCGCGATTTTGTCCGGCGCCTGTCGGGCAACCCGCAGATCCTGGTCAACAGCGTCGTGGCCGAATCGGAAGCCCAGCACGGTGCGCGCAATGCGGCCATGGCCTACCTGATGAAGTCGTTCGGCAATTTTCATAACGATGTGGACGCAGTGCTGCACAGCTACTTCAACTATTGCGCGTTGCAGATGAGCTGCCTGGACCTGGCCCGAGCGTTCAGCTTTCTGGCCAACGAAGGCGTGAGTGCCCACAGTGGCGAGCAGGTGCTGACGGCGCGCCAGACCAAGCAAGTGAATTCGATCATGGCCACCAGCGGGCTATATGACGAGGCGGGCAATTTTGCCTACCGCGTGGGCCTGCCGGGCAAGAGCGGAGTCGGCGGCGGGATTGTTGCGGTGGTGCCGGGACAGTTTACGGTGTGCGTGTGGTCGCCGGAGTTGAACGCAGCAGGCAATTCGCTGGCGGGGATGAAGGCGTTGGAATTGTTGAGTGAGCGGATTGGGTGGTCGGTGTTTTGAGATTGTTCTTGTGGGAGCTGGCTTGCCTGCGATAGCGGTTTTTCAGTGCCATCGATCACTGTAGGAGCGAGCTTGCTCGCGAAAAACGCCCAGGCCCTGCGGTCATCCAGGTTGCCCGCGTTATCGTTGACGATCTTCGCGAGCAAGCTCGCTCCTACAGTGGTTAAGGGCGCGGCGCGAGCATCAGATCAAGTGGCTGGGTGGGTGTCATCCAGCGCCTTGTCCACAAGCAACTGCACACCTTCGAGCATGCGGCAGATGCCCAGCGCTACGTTGCGTTGGGTACCGTCGATCTCAAAGGCTAGATGAGTAGCGATGTCACTGATGGAGGCTAGATCCTGGGAGGCGTTGATCAGCAGGGTTTCGGTGCCTAGGCCGGGGCGCACATTGAAGAGTTGTTCTGGTGGGTTGGGGCTGTCTTTGATCATGGTGAAACTCCAAGGGATATGGAGCTGCCACCGTTCGCGGTCAAACGAATTAGGGTGGCAGCTATACGCGGGTTGACCGACCGGTCCCAAGGAGCCCGGCATACCCGGAGGTATCCCGCGTACAGCTGCCGCGACACGATACAGCAGGCGTAAAGAAAACGCCTGATTCGATGTGGCACAGATGCAGTTGGGAGTCGGACGGTCAAATCCGGCCGCTGAATTGGCAGCGACGGCCCAGAGGTTAGTCAGTGAAGTTCCGAGCGATAACCTGAAACAACTGTGGGAAAGGTCCGAGACCTTACCCCACTGTAGGAGCGAGCTTGCTCGCGAAAAACGCCCAGGCCCTGCGGTCATCCAGGTTGCCCGCGTTATCGTTGACGATCTTCGCGAGCAAGCTCGCTCCTACAGTGGGTTAGCGGCGGGGTTTGTTGAGGCGTGGCACGATCATGCCCACCTCACGCTGATAGCGCCGATACCGCTCACCAAACAGCGCCACCAAATCCCGTTCTTCGAAACGGGCGCCGATGAAGAGATACGCCGACATCCCCAGCGCAAACAGCAGATGCCCCACGGTCATATGCGGCGTTGCCCAAAAGGCGATCAGGAAGCCCAGGTACAGCGGATGACGCACGACTTTGTAGAGCAGCGGCGTCCGGAATGTCAGGCCTGACGGTGGGGCGTTGCGCCAGCGATCAATGGCCTGCTTCAGCCCGAACAACTCGAAGTGACTGATCAAACAGGTTGCCAGCACCACAATGCCCCAGCCCAGCCAGTATAGGCCGGTCAACAGTGCCTTGGCCCAGTCGGCGTCAATCTCCCAAACGGTGTGCGTAATAGGCCGCCACTGCCAGAACAGTAGCGCGAGCATCAGGCTGGAGAGCAGCACATAGGTGGAACGCTCCACCGCTGCCAGGGCGAAGACTGCCAGCCAGCGCTTGAAACGTTTACGCGCCATGGTGCTGTGCTGGACACCAAACACAATGATCAGTGACGCATTGATCATGAGTGCCAGCGCCCAGTCGATGCGCGCGCCGGAGTCGATGTGTTTGGGCACGACCACAGCCCCTACGAAGCCCATCATGTACAGCAGGGTGAATAAGAACACCAGGTAGCAGCAGGTGCTGTAGACCAGGCCAGCCAAGCGTGCCGTGAGGGTGTTTGAAGAGGTTTGCCGTTTCATGGACGAATCCTTTCGCACATGGTGAATGGGTGAGCCAATCGATGACGGGCTCACTCAGACTAACGGCATTCCCCTAGGCGGTAACCTGTTGGAGTTGACAGTTGTAAGAGTGATTGGCGATTTAACTGAGGTTCAACCGATCCAACAAGCTATACCAGGCCACGCCTGCGCCAATGTGAGCCCCGGTGCTGTTGCAGTGCTCAAGGGCGCTGAATAGTCCGGTGCGGAACCTGGAATGAACCGAAGCCCCGGATACACCGGCGACTCATTGTGGGAGTTGGCTTGCCTGCGATGGCGGTGGCTCAGTGGAAAAATCATTGACTGACACACCGCCTTCGCGGGCAAGCCCGCTCCCACAGGGGATCGGTGCCAGGCGCTGATTCTGTGGGCAATACAAAACGAGTGTGGGAGCTGGCTTGCCTGCGATAGCGGTGGTTCAGTTGAAGACTCAGAGACTGACACACCGCCTTCGCGGGCAAGCCCGCTCCCACAGAGGATCTGTGCCAGGCGCTGATTCTGTGAGCAATACATGGCCAATGTGGGAGCTGGCTTGCCTGCGAAAGCGGTGGTTCAGTTGAAAACTCAGTGACTGACACACCGCCTTCGCGAGCAAGCCCGCTCCCACATTTTGAATCTGTATTGTTCTTTGAACTGTGGGTGAGCCCAAACAAAAAATGCGCCCCTAGGGGCGCATTCTTTTGCTCGGTCAGCTATGGCCTATCAGGCAGTCGCATCCCAGGCCCGATCACCGTGCTCGTCTTTGATCCGCGTCGGCAAGCCCATCACATCCAGCGCCTTGAGGAACGGCTCAGCCGGCAGTTCCTCGACGTTGGCCATGTGCTTGACATCCCACTCGCCACGCGCCACCAGCAGCGCAGCGGCTACCGGTGGTACGCCTGCGGTGTAGGAGATGCCCTGGCTGTCGGTTTCGGCATAGGCCTCTTCGTGATCAGCCACGTTGTAGATAAACATCTCACGCGGCTGGCCATCCTTGGTGCCTTTGACCAGGTCACCGATGCAGGTCTTGCCGGTGTAGCCCGGGGCGAGCGAAGACGGGTCGGGCAGCACGGCCTTGACCACTTTCAACGGCACCACTTCCAGGCCTTCGGCAGTCTTGACCGGCTGTTCGGAGAGCAGGCCGAGGTTTTTCAGCACGGTGAACACGTTGATGTAGTGTTCGCCGAAGCTCATCCAGAAACGCACGTTGGGCACGTCGAGGTTTTTCGACAGCGAGTGCACTTCATCGTGGCCGGTGAGGTAGAGGTTCTGCGAACCGACTACCGGCAGGTCGTCGGTGCGTTTGACTTCGAACATGGTGTTGCTGGTCCACTGGCTGTTCTGCCAGCTCCACACCTGCCCGGTGAATTCGCGGAAGTTGATTTCCGGATCGAAATTGGTGGCGAAGTATTTGCCATGGGAGCCGGCATTGACGTCGAGAATGTCGATCGAATCAATGCGGTCGAAATGCTGTTGCTGCGCCAGCGCGGCGTACGCGTTGACGACACCTGGGTCGAAGCCCACGCCAAGGATGGCGGTGATGTTCTTCTGTTTGCACTCTTGCAGGTGGTTCCACTCGTAGTTGCCGTACCACGGCGGGGTCTCGCAGACCTTGCCCGGCTCTTCGTGGATGGCGGTGTCCAGGTAAGCCACGCCCGTGTCGATGCAGGCACGCAGTACCGACATGTTGAGGAAGGCGGAGCCGACGTTGATGACGATCTGCGAATCGGTCTCGCGGATCAGGGCCTTGGTCGCTTCCACGTCCAGGGCGTTCAGCGCGAAGGCTTGGATATCGGCGGGAACCTTGAGGCTACCCTTGGCCTTGACGCTGTCGATGATGGCCTGGCATTTGGAGATGTTGCGCGACGCGATAGCAATACGACCGAGTTCGTCGTTGTGCTGCGCGCACTTGTGGGCCACCACCTTGGCGACACCTCCTGCACCAATGATAAGAACGTTCTTTTTCAATTGCTTTATCTCTCCTTTATCCGCCAGCTCAGGACAGGCTGGACAGGTAGTCGTCGTAACCAAATTCACGAACCACCTCGACTGTACCGTCGAGTTGTTTCACTACGATGGACGGCATTTTCAGACCGTTGAACCAGTTTTTCTTGACCATGGTGTAGCCTGCGGTGTCGATGAACGACAGCCGATCGCCGATGGCCAGCGGACGATCAAATTGATACTCGCCGAAGATGTCCCCGGCCAGGCAGGATTTGCCGCACACCATGTAGGTGTGTTCACCCTCGCTCGGCGCCAGTTTGGCGTTGAGGCGGTAGATCAGCAGGTCCAGCAGGTGGGCTTCGATGGAGCTGTCTACCACGGCGAGATTCTTGCCGTTGTAGAGGGTGTCGAGCACGGTGACTTCCAGGGAGGCGCTGTTGGTGATCGCCGCTTCGCCGGGTTCCAAGTAGACCTGCACGCCGTACTTCTCGGAGAAGGCTTTGAGCCGCGCGCAGAACGCGTCCAGCGCATAGCCTTCACCGGTGAAATGGATGCCGCCGCCGAGGCTGACCCACTTGACCTTATGCAACAGCGCGCCGAAGCGTTCTTCGATGGTGCCGAGCATCTTGTCGAACAGGCTGAAGTCGCCGTTCTCGCAGTTGTTGTGGAACATGAAACCGGAGATCTGGTCGATCACGCCATCGATCTTCACCGGGTCCCACTCGCCCAGGCGGCTGAACGGGCGCGCCGGGTCGGCCAGCAGGTAGTCAGAGCTGCTCACCTGCGGGTTCACACGCAGGCCGCGGGTCTTGCCTTCACTGCGTTCGGCAAAACGCTGCAGCTGGCTGATGGAGTTGAAGATGATCTTGTCGCAGTTCTCCAGCATCTCTTCGATTTCATCGTCGGCCCAGGCCACGCTGTAGGCGTGCGCTTCACCTTCGAACTTCTGGCGACCAAGCTTCAACTCATACAGCGACGACGAGGTGGTGCCGTCCATGTATTGCTGCATCAGGTCGAATACCGACCAGGTAGCAAAGCACTTGAGCGCCAGCAGAGCCTTGGCGCCGGACTGTTCGCGCACGTAGGCAATCTTCTGCATGTTGACCAGAAGCTTCTGTTTATCGATGAGGTAGTACGGCGTTTTGATCATTTTTGAGAGCCTGCGGCGGTGCCTGCCAAAAAAGGACACGCATTGTGCCCGCACTTGGAACAGATCGAAAGGTTAGCCGGCGGATTTTGCGCGCCACGTTAAGCATAGGGCGTAAGTATGACCGTTCATAAGAATCACCCCGCCCAAACTGTGGGAGCGCTCGAGCCTAAGCGAGGCCGCGATGACGCCGGCCCTGGCACCACAACCTCTACCGTAGCGCCGCTAAAATCAGGCCCACCTAAACATGAGTAAATCTTGTGATGATCTAGAACAAAATGAGTTTGTCTCAAGACGCCCCACTGCCGACAATGACCGCCATCAATCACACCATCGGAGTTGTAAGTCATGGCAGTCGCTCATTCCCTCGGGTTTCCACGCATTGGACGCGATCGTGAACTGAAAAAAGCGCAGGAAGCGTTCTGGAAGGGTGAGCTCGACGAAGCCGGCCTGCGCGCTGTTGGCCGTGATTTGCGCAGCACCCACTGGGCGCTGCAACAGCAAGCCGGCATCGAACTGTTGCCGGTGGGTGATTTTGCCTGGTACGACCAGGTGCTGACCCACTCGCTGATGTTCGGCGTGGTCCCTGAGCGGTTCCGCCCGGCCGATGGCCAGGCCACTCTGCATACCTTGTTCGCCATGGCCCGTGGCGTCAGCGACAGCTGCTGCGGCGGTGCCCATGCCCAGGAGATGACCAAGTGGTTCGATACCAACTATCACTATCTGGTGCCGGAGTTCAGCGTCGATCAGCAATTCCACCTGGCGTGGGACCAACTGTTCGAAGAGGTCCAGGAAGCGCTCGACCTGGGGCACCGCGTCAAGCCGGTGGTGATCGGCCCGCTGACCTACTTGTGGCTGGGCAAGGCCAAGGGCGCTGACTTCGACAAGCTCGACCTGCTCGAGCGACTGCTGCCGCTGTATGGTCAGATCTTCCAGCGCCTGGCCGAATTGGGCGTGGAGTGGGTGCAGATCGATGAGCCGATCCTGGCGCTTGATCTGCCCCAGGCGTGGAAGAACGCTTTTGAGCGCGCCTATAACCTGATCCAGCGCGACCCGCTGAAAAAACTGGTGGCCACTTACTTCGGCGGCCTGGAAGAAAACCTCGGCCTGGCCGCCAACTTGCCGGTGGATGGCTTGCATATCGACCTGGTGCGTGCGCCGGACCAGTACCCGACCATCCTCGACCGCCTGCCAGCGTACAAGGTGCTGTCCCTGGGTGTGGTCAACGGCCGAAACGTGTGGCGCTGCGACCTGGAAAAAGCCCTGGCCACCTTGCAGCACGCCCATGAGAAGTTGGGCGATCGCCTGTGGGTCGCGCCGTCCTGCTCGCTGCTGCACAGCCCGGTGGATCTTGAGCGCGAAGACCAGTTGGATGCCGAACTGAAAAGCTGGCTGGCCTTTGCCGTGCAAAAGTGCGCGGAAGTGGCGCTGCTGGCCAAGGCGGTTGACCAACCGTCAGCACCTGACGTACTCGCCGCCCTGGCAGAAAGCCGCGCCGTTCAGGCAGCTCGCGCTGCATCGCCACGCATTCACAAGCCTGCTGTTCAAGCGCGTGTAGAGGCCATCACCGCACAGGACAGCCAGCGGCAGTCGCCGTTTGCCCAGCGCATCGAAAAACAGCGGGCCGGGCTTAACCTGCCGTTGTTCCCGACCACCACCATCGGCTCGTTCCCACAGACCGCGTCGATCCGTCTGGCGCGCCAGTCCTACAAGGCCGGCAAGTTGAGCCACGCCGAATACGTCGAAGCCATGCACAGTGAGATCAAGCATGCCGTTGAGGTGCAAGAAAACCTTGGCCTGGATGTGCTGGTGCATGGTGAAGCCGAGCGTAACGACATGGTCGAGTACTTTGCCGAACAACTGGATGGCTACGCGTTCACCCGCTTTGGCTGGGTGCAGAGTTACGGTTCGCGCTGCGTGAAACCTGCGGTAATTGTCGGTGACCTGAGCCGTCCCAAAGCCATGACCGTGGAGTGGATTCGCTATGCCCAAGGCCTTACCGACAAAGTGATGAAGGGCATGCTCACAGGCCCGGTAACCATGCTGATGTGGTCGTTTCCACGGGAAGACCTGAGCCGCGAAATGCAGGCCCGGCAACTGGCCCTGGCGATTCGTGACGAAGTGGTGGACCTGGAAGCGGCCGGCATCAAGATCGTGCAGATCGACGAAGCGGCCTTTCGTGAAGGCTTGCCGTTGCGCCAGGCGCAGTGGCAGCACTACCTGGACTGGGCCACCGAAGTGTTCCGCCTGTGTGCCAGTGGCGTGGGCGATGAAACCCAGATCCACACCCACATGTGCTACAGCGAATTCAACGATGTGATCGAGTCCATCGCCGCCATGGATGCCGACGTGATCACCATCGAAACCTCACGCTCGGACATGGAACTGCTCGACGCGTTCGAAGCCTTCGCCTACCCGAATGAGATCGGCCCGGGCGTCTACGACATCCACTCGCCACGGGTGCCGGATGCCTCGGAAATGGCCAACTTGCTGCGCAAGGCCGCCAAGCGGATTCCGGCAGAGCGTCTATGGGTGAACCCCGATTGCGGCTTGAAGA
Organism: Pseudomonas sp. FDAARGOS_380; assembly: GCF_002591235.1. Taxonomy (NCBI): domain Bacteria; kingdom Pseudomonadati; phylum Pseudomonadota; class Gammaproteobacteria; order Pseudomonadales; family Pseudomonadaceae; genus Pseudomonas; species Pseudomonas sp. FDAARGOS_380. The sequence continues at coordinate 4,811,081 of NZ_CP023969.1, forward strand.
CGCGAGGCTGGCCGGAAACGGAGGCGGCGCTCATCCACATGGTCACCGCCGCTCGCCAACTGCGTGCCGAGTCAAACGGTAGGAGCGAGCTTGCTCGCGAAAAACGCCAACGATTACGCGTATCTTCTGAATGAACGCGGCGCCTGTGAGTTTTTCGCGAGCAAGCTCGCTCCTACAAGGGAAGGGGGCAATATTTGCCCCCTGCATCAGGTCAGAGGTATTTGAGCCACGCCAGGTCGCGCCGCCGGGCTTTCAGGCCGGCGAACCAACGCACCGGCAAGTACAGGGCAATCGGCAACAGCAGCGCTGCCAGCCACACCGCACCGATACCGTCGAAGCCAAAGTAATTGCCATGGTTGAGGCCAAACAACGCGACGCAGGCGACATAGAGGATTTTCAATACGTAGAGGTGCAACAGATAAAAGAACATCGGCGCCGCGCCGAACACTGCCAGCACGCCGATCCAGCGCTTATGCCCGGCGCGTTCAAATGCCAGCAGCAACAGCAAGCCAATCCCCAGGGTCAACGCCAGGAACAACAGCGAAGGCGGGTACTTGGTGATGTTGAAAAAGCTCATCAGCGTCAGCACGCCGCTGTCATACACCTGCCAAGGCTGTTCGCCGTAGCCATTGAGCGCGCGCAACAGCCCAAAGCCCACCAACGCGCCCACCCCCGCAATCAGCAAATAACGCTGACGCACAGCCGGCAGCGCGGCATTGGCAAACCATGGCCCGAGGCCGTAACCCAGGGCAATCACACCGATCCATGGCAGCACCGGATAGGTGGTGCGCAGGCGCAGGTTGTCAGACACTTCAATCCAGTTGCGTTCATGCAAGATCGTCCACGGCACATGCCACATCGAACCCGCTGCAAAGTGCAGCCCATCCAACAGGTTGTGCCCGGCGATAATCACCAGCGCCAATCCGATCAGCCAGGCACGCGGCAGCCAGACCAGCGCGGCAAGGGCGATCATGCTGATGCCGATGGCCCAGATCACTTGCATATAGATCACGCTGGGCGGCAGTTGGAAGGTCCACGCGAAGTTGACCAGGGTGAACTCCAGCACCACCAGAAACAGCCCGCGCTTGAACAAGAATGCCGACACGTCGCGACGGCCTTGGTATTTCTGGCCATACAGCCATGCCGACAATCCGGTGAGCAGCACAAACACCGGCGCACACAGGTGGGCCAGGGTGCGGCTGAAAAACAACGCAGGCTCGGTGCTGTCGATGCTCATGGGGTCGCTGACCTGGCGGTGCAGCAAGAAGGTTTCACGCACGTGGTCCAGCAACATAAACAGGATCACCAGGCCGCGCAGGGCGTCGATGGACAGCAGGCGTTTGCGTAAAGTCATAGCGTCAGTCATAAGTTAAGGATCACACGCAGGCACAATATTGACGTTATTCTATAACATTAAGCGAGGTAAGCATGACCCCTCAATCGGCCGAAGCGGTAATCGCGTTCTGGAAACAGGCGGGGCCCAAGCGCTGGTTCGCCAAGGACGAGGCGTTCGATACAGCCTTTCGTGACAGCTTCCACGCCACCCATATGCAGGCGGCGCGGCGTGAACTCGAAGACTGGTTGACCACGGCGGATGGCGCGCTGGCGCTACTGATCCTGCTGGACCAGTACCCCCGCAACGCCTTTCGCGGCACGGCGCACATGTTCGCCACCGACCCGCTGGCCCGGTTGTATGCGCGAAAGATGGTGGACGCGGGGTTGGATCAACAGGTTGAACCTCAGTTACGTGCGTTCTGCTATTTGCCTTTTGAACATTCGGAAGACCCGCAGGACCAGCAACGCTCCCTTACCCTGAACCAGCAGTTGGATGCCAGCACTTACCACTGGGCCAAGGAGCATGCCGATATCATCGAGCGGTTCGGGCGGTTTCCGCATCGCAATGGGGTGTTGGGCAGGGCGAGCACCGATGAAGAGCTCGCCTTCCTCAAGGCCGGTGGATTCGCCGGTTAGGCGTGTTCTGGCGCCAGGCTTTGCTGGGCGCCAACACTGCGAAACCGCCGCACCCCCTTAAGGTCAATCGCCCAACGCAACGCTTCAGTGGCCGAAGGGCGCGGGCCTTGGGTGATCGCCTGTTCATCCTTGCCCAGCGCGTCGAGGTAACCCTGTGTACCGCCGCGTTCGCTCCAGTAATGGGTGTGGCTGAGCCAGGATCTGGCCAGCCAGCCTTTGCCATTGCCCACGGTCACCGGCAAGTCCAGCACGCCGCCGCCCATCACCGGCTTGACCGGGCCGCCGACGATGTCGCCGAATACGCCGAAGGGGGCGGGGAAGTACAGGTTGGTCCAGCGCGTGACGGCAAAGGCTGCGGCGTGGTGCAGGTAGTGCGGAGTGAAGGGCTTTTGGCCGAGCATCAGCGGTTGGCGGGCGTTGTAGCCGTAGCCTTGGGTGTCTTGGGTGGGCGGACAGGCTGGGGCTTCGCGGCGTTCCATGCGCTGCTGGAAGTCACTGACGCTGCGGCCCAATAACAGGCTGGCGTGGGCCATCGGGCTGCCGACGGTGACCAGGTCGGTGATGCGCCACAGGTTGCCCAGGCCGCGCTGTTCGACAAACGCCTCGGCCTGTTGCTGACGAAAATTCATCAGGCTGCCCAGGCTGCCGTCCAGCAAGGCGCCGGCTGCGGGCAGGGCCTCCTTGACCACCGGTTGCAGCGGTTCGCGGTTGGCAAAACGGGCCGCCAGCTCACGGTTGCTGGGGTTCAGTTGGGTCAGTTGGTCGTGGTATTCGTGCCAGAGGTAGCCGACGATGTCGTAGGCAATCACGCTGCCCAAACTGTGGCCCACGACGATGATGCGCTCGTAGTCACCCTGATTGTGCAGGGCGCGCAGCAGGTCTACACCATCAGCACGGATCTGCTCGCGCACCACCACGTTCTGCGGGTTGGGGCTTAAGTAGCGTGCGGCGTCTCCCAGGTACGCCAGCGCCGAATAGCGCAGCCCGAGTCCCATGGCCGCGAGCAGCAGGGGGATCAGCGCGAAGGGGTTGTCGTTGACGGGCAACTGACCCCAGGCTGCGGCCAGTGCGCCGCTGGCAATCAATAGCAGTAATACCAGCACCGTCCAGCGCGTGCTGCGCCAGATCGGCACGATAGCGTCGGGAATGTCGCGCCGCGGGCGCTTGAAGATGTCCCACAGCCAGCCCAGCAGATGGCCGAGCTTGGTGCCCTGCATCTTGTGGGCCCAGTAGTACTCATAGAAATCCGTCGAGGTGCGGCCCGAGGACTTCAGTACGCGCAGGTCGAAGTTGCGCGACAGCCGATCCGGCTTGCTCCAGTACAGAGGTTTGCCCTCGGGGGTGTCCGTGGGGATCATCGCTTCGACAAAGCCGCGCAAGGTGTCCATTGGGCGCTGCTCGCCGATACCGTGGATAACCACAACTGCTTGTTTCATGTGCTGTTCCTTCCTTGAAAATCAGCGGTAGCCATAATATTGCCACTACCGGCGCTATTCCCGCCAGGAATGCCCCCATAAAAACCCTGCATTGTCTTTATCGGCCCGGATCTCGTAGCGTTATTGCTCACCCCAGGAGATTGCCCATGAGCCAAGGCCCGCTGAACCTCTACGTTGATTCGCTGTTTACCAGCCCCTATGCCATGTCGGTGTTTGTCGCCTTGCGCGAAAAAGGCCTGGCATTCGAGACCCTCACCCTGGACCTCGATGCCGGGCAGAACCAGGCGACAGATTTCGCCTTGCGCTCCCTGACCCAGCGCGTGCCGACCCTGGTAGACGGTGATTTTGCGCTGTCGGAATCTTCGGCCATCACCGAGTACCTGGACCAGGCCTACCCCGAAACCAGCCTGTACCCGGCGGATGTGCAGCAGCGGGCGAGGGCGCGACAGGTCCAGGCGTGGCTGCGCAGCGACCTGCTGCCGATTCGCCAGGAGCGCTCGACGCTGGTGGTGTTCTGTGGGCAGAAGAGGCCGCCATTGTCAGCAGAGGCTCAAGCCGCCGCGACCAAGTTGATCAGCGCCGCGCAAGCCTTGCTGGCGGATAACCGCGAGTACCTGTGCGGCCAGTGGTCGATTGCCGATGTGGACCTGGCGGTGATGCTCAATCGCCTGATCCTCAACGGTGACGCTGTGCCGGCGCAGTTGGTGGCCTACGCGCAGCGCCAGTGGCAGCGGCCGTCAGTGCGCGAGTGGGTCGAGCTGCGACGCCCCGCGCTTTAACTCTGCCTGCTGGGCAACCCGCCGGTCGAGGTCTTCCCAATCGGCCATGCCCAGCACGCGCATGGTGTTCAAGCCGCGCAAGTAGCCGCGCAGTTGATGGGCGCTGGCGCTGCTTTGCGCGGCGTCGGCGTCTGAGTCCAGCAACACGGTTTCGTACTCGACCAGGTAGTCGGCGACTCGCTCGCGAAACTCTGGCAGTACTGCCTCGCGGATACGATCGAAGATTTTCTGGTAGGGCTTCATGGCGGGGTCCTTATAGATTTTATGGGCGGCCTGACACTATCGGTTCAAATGATAGTCACCATCAAGGATCACAAGTTCTGTTTTTTCGCCAAACGCGCAGAATCTGCACATCGAGACGCAGCCCAAGGAAAATGCGCGATGAGGACGATTATCCAGTTGGCTTTGATGGCCCTGATGCTGGGCACCGCGGTCATGACCACCCCGGCGATGGCCGATGAAGTGCGTACAGGCCATTTGCTGCCACTGGTGGGTAGCGTAGACTCCCTGCAGCGTGGCCAGTCGGTGGGGGTGTTGTTCAGTGAAAACACCCGCGACAACCTCAGCTACCTTGAACGCTACCACGCCATGGCGCTGAACGGCGCCAAGGACGCGCTGGATGGGCGGATTCGCGAGGCGTTCGTCAACAGCTCCGACCCGGAACTGGCGATCGACTGGTTGATGCACTCGTTGCAGGGCACTTTTGTCTCGGTGACGGTCTATAGCAGCCTGGATGCCCTGGTGCAGGCGCACCCGGATGTGGTGGTGGTGCTCGATGCCCATAACCAATTGCTGACCCAGCGTAATGACCGGGTCGAAGCACGCTTTGTCGCACGCTTCTTTGATGCGAACCTGCAGTTTATCGCCAAAGCCGAAGGCTCGGTGGACAAGCACGTGCCGTCCGTGTGGGTGCACGACAAGGCGGCGCCAGAGATTGCTGCACTGATCGAGCAACAACGCGATGTACAGCAAGATGCCCTGAGGCAGTTCGATGCGTCGCTCAAGGCCCTGGTTCGCGCAGGTTGACCCGCGAATGGTTGTGAACCCTATTGGTTATTTTCAGGAATGTATATGCGCTCTTTCTTCGCCCCGGCCCTGGCTTGTGCTTCGTTATTGCTGACCGGCTGTATCACGGCGCCCAATGCCCCATCGCTGACCCTGCAAACCGATAAAACCCCCGACGGCTATGTGCAATGCGTGCTGCCCAAGCTGGAAAAGCACGGCATCACCTCGACCGTCACCCAGAACTCGCGTCACGCCAAGGTGCTGTTGACCAGCAAGATTGCCGCCGATGATGTGCTGGAGGCCTACAAGTCCCAGGACGGCACCAAGGTGTTCCTGTATGAGCGCAAGCCGTTGGCTTCGGCGATCAAGCCGTCACGGCTTGAGCAGGCCGCGCAGGATTGCAAATAAACCCCGGCACACAATGCAAACCCAAATGTGGGCGGGGGGCAACCTCTGACCCCCTGTAGGAGCGAGCTTGCTCGCGAAAAACTCACAGGCGCCGCGTTTATTCAGGAAGCCCGCGTTATCGTTGACGTCTTTCGCGAGCAAGCTCGCTCCTACAGGGTATTGGCCTCATTTGGATCAGGGTTTGGCTTCGTTGCTGAAGCTGTCGACAGTCTTGACCAGCCCTTGCGCCGCCAACGCCACCAACTCACCGCCTTTCTCCACGGTGGCCAACGCCGGGTCCGAGCCCATGCGGCCGTCAGGGAAGCGCGCACGGAAGTCCAGCGCTTCGCGGATCGGGCCGGTGTTGGCGATTTGCGGTGAGTACTCGGCAGACTTGATCGAGTCCGGATACGCCCACTGCGTCACGGCAATTTCCGACGGCGTGGCGTGGCTGCCATGCCCGACCGGGAATTGACGCTGGGCCAGGTCAGTGACGCCCTCCAGGTCCCACCAGTTCACCAGCTTCAGCGCGAAACCGGCCGGGCGGCGGGCGAAGCTGGCTTCGGCGTACAGCTCTGAGAACGCCGCTTCAATCGTGGCGATATTGCCGCCGTGGCCGTTGAGGAACAGGATCTTTTCGAAACCATGCCCGGCCAGCGAGCGCACCCAGTCGCCAATCGCAGCGATAAAGGTGGAAGGGCGCAGGGAGATGGTGCCGGGAAAGCCCAGGTGGTGTTGGGCCATGCCGATATTGAAGGTCGGGCCGACGAGGATGTCAGCGTGCTTCTGGGCGTGGTGGGCGATGATCTCCGGGCACATCCAGTCAGTGCCCAACAGGCCGGTGGGGCCATGTTGTTCGTTGGAGCCGATGGGAATCACCACCGTGCGGCTGCGTTCCAGGAACTGCCCGATTTCGATCCAGGTGGAGGTGTGTAGAAGCATGCGACGCTCTCTTTTATCTATGGGGACAGGCTATCCGCCACGGATTGTACGACTACTCGCCACCTGTTGGGGTTTGCAATTGAGGTAGGTCGATGACTTCAGCCAGCGCTGGTCGGGGTACCACGAAAACATGAACTGCCCGTCCTTGAGCTTGTCCACCACTTGACGGGCAACTTGCGGGCGCACGGCTGGGCAACCCTGGCTGCGGCCGATACGGCCTTCGCGCTTGCTCCACAACGGGCTGACGTAGTCGGCGGCATGGATCACGATGGCGCGGTCGCGGGCCTGGTCATTGAAGCCGGGTTCCAAACCGTCCATGCGCAACGAGTAACCATGGGCGCCCAGGTAGCTTTCCTGGGTGCGGAACAACCCCAGGCTCGACTGATGGCTGCCTTCAAGGTTGGAGAACTGGGTGGCGAAGTTTTCCCCGGACTTGGCGCCATGGGCCACCAGGTCGCGCAAAACCAGGGTCTTTTTGCGCAGGTCGAAGATCCACAGGCGACGGGCGGTCGAGGGCTGGGAGTAGTCAATAACCGCTAGGCGATCGGAACGTTCCTCGCCGTTATTGACCGCGCACTGCACGGCGCTCAGGGCGCTTTTGAGGACGGTGGGATTGAGTTCTGGAGCCGAGCGCGCCAGGCTGCTATACAGGGAAGGAGAGGTGCCATTGGCGGCGAGCGCAACATTGCTCAATAAAGCCAGGCACCCGGTGATCAAGCCCAGGCTGGTTAGCCTGTGCCTGCGTATAAAAGTCAGCATCTACAGTCGAGTCCCCGCTGTGGAGTGGAGCTAAGTCAATTGTTCAAAAAACACGCATGTTACTTGAGCATTTGCCTGCTCGTTGCACCATTGGTCGCTACAGCCCAAACGCTGCCGGTTGAACCCTTGCCCGTCACCACCCCCGCGCCGGTCGCGCTGGCGCCGCTGCAACAGGCCTTGGCGCAGTTGACCAGTGTCTGCCCGCAGCTTGCGCCGCGTATCGATGCCGCCGCGTTGGCGCGCCTGCAAGCCTTTTACCAGCAGCAGGGCGATGCCCCGCTATGGGCGGCTGACGAACGCCGGCAAGCCTTGCATGCCCAGTTGCTGATGCTTGCCGACGATGGCCTGGACCCCACCCACTATAGCTTGCCTGCGACGGATGCAACGGCCAACGTACTGTGCAGCGATATCGCCAACAGCCAGCAGTACCTGCAAGCCCTGCAGGATTTGCACTACGGGCGCCTGCAGCAATCGCGTTTTGAGCCCCTCTGGCACTCCCAGCCACCCAGTGGCGACCCGAATACCGAGGTACTGGCGTTCGCCGCCACCGGCCTGCACGACATGGCCCAAGCCTTCGATCAGGCGCGGCCCAGCGCCGATTTGTACCGCAGCCTGCGCAATGCCTATGCCGGCGTGCGCCAGCAACCGCTGCCCCAGTGGGACCCGATCGCCGAGGGCGCGCTGTTGCGCCCGGGGATGAACGACCCCCGCGTGCCGGAGTTGGCGCGGCGCCTGCACAGCGGTGGCTACCTGGCCCAGTTGCCCAGCGGCAACGGCAAGCAATATCAGGGCGAACTGGTCAAGGCGGTGAAGGCCTTCCAGCTCAGCCACTCGTTGCAGGCCGACGGTGTGATCGGTGCCGGCACCGTGGCCGAACTCAATATCAGCCCGACGATGCGTCGTGAACAGCTGCGCATCAACCTGGAGCGTTTCCGCTGGCTGGCCCAGGACCTGGAGCCTGAAGGCGTCGTGGTCAATGTGGCCGCTGCGCAACTGAGCGTGTACCAGAGCGGCATCCCGGTGTGGCAAACCCGTCTGCAAGTAGGCCGTGCCGAACGCCAGACGCCGTTGCTCAAGTCGCGCATCACCCGGCTGACCCTCAACCCCACCTGGACCATCCCGCCGACCATCATGCGCGAGGACAAACTGCCGGCCATCCGTCTCAATCCTGAATACCTGCGCCAGCAAAACCTGCAAGTGCTCGACGCCGAAGGGCATCCGTTGACCCCCGACCAGGTCGACTGGGCACGCCCGGGCAATATCCTGCTGCGCCAGCAGGCCGGCCCGCGTAACCCGTTGGGCAAGATTGTGATGCGCTTTCCCAACCCGTATTCGGTGTACCTGCACGACACCCCCAGCCAACCCTTGTTCACCAAGGGCCCGCGGGCGTTCAGTTCGGGATGCGTGCGGGTCGAGCAACCGTTGTTATTGCGCGACCTGCTGGTAACACCGGCCGAACGCACCCGCACCGATGAGCTGCTGGCGACCGGCGAGACCCATGAGTTCAGGCTGGCCACGCCGGTACCAGTGCTGTTGGGGTATTGGACCGTGGAAGTGGATCGCCAGGGCGAGTTGGTTTACGCGCCGGATATTTATGCGCGTGACCCGGCGTTGATCAAGGCCATGGGCAGCGTGTTATAGCGCCAGATGCCTTGATACTCATCACCTATGTAGGAGCGAGCTTGCTCGCGAAAAACGCCAACGATAACGCGCGCTTGCTGAATAAACGCGGCGCCCGTGAGTTTTTCGCGAGCAAGCTCGCTCCTACATTGCGTTAGGGTTCTATTCCGGCATCAGTTGCTGGCGGCATTCGAGCACCAAGCGGGCGCCGCCCAGCTCACTGGTGCCGACTTCCAGCTTGAAGCCATGCAAGTTGATGATCGCCGCCACAATCGACAGTCCCAAACCAAACCCGCCTTGCTGATCACTCTCATCGACCCGATAGAAACGCTGGAACACCGACGCGCGCTCGGCGGCTGGAATGCCTGGCCCGGAGTCGAGCACTTCGATGCGCGTGCTGCCCAGGTCATTGACCGCCCGCAGAATCACCTTGCCCTTGGGCGGGGTGAACTTGATCGAATTGCTCAGCAGGTTGGCCAGGGCTTCGAAGAGCAGCGCACGGTCACCGGTAATCCACGGCAGTGAGTCGGGCGCCTGTAACACCAGCTCCAGTTCGCCTTCTTCGGCCAGGGGCAGATAGAAGTCATGCAGCTCGCGCAGCAACGGCAGCGGGTCCAGTACCAGGAAGCCCGAGCGGCGCTGGTGGTCTTCCAGTTCCGAGATGCGCAGCAGCCCGCGAAAGCGCGCCATCAGCGTGTCGGTTTCGGCGATGGCGTCATCGAGTTTTACCGCGTGGGCCGAGTCTTCTTCGGCTTGTTGTTTGATGCGGTACAGCTGGGCGCGCAAGCGGGTGAGCGGGGTGCGCAGGTCGTGGGCGATGTTGTCGCACACGCCCTTGACCTCGTTCATCAGTTTTTCGATGCGGTCGAGCATGGCATTGACGATGGCCGCGAGCATGTCCAGTTCGTCGCGTCGGTCGGACAGCGGCAGGCGGTGCGTGAGGTCGCCGGCGACAATGGCCTCGGCGCTGGCCTGTATCCCGCGAATGCGCCGCAACGGGCGACGGCGCAGCAGATGCCAGCCGGCAGCGCCGGGGATGATGGTCAAAGAGAGCGCCCACAGCAGGGCGTGCCAGATGATCCGCGTGACCCCGAACAACGAGCCGTTGGCGCGCACCAACACCAGCCAGCGGCCGTCTTCGGTGTGGGTGGCCACCGCGTCGCAACTGTCCTTGGGCAGTTTGGGGTCATCGGATTGCACGCAATTGGTCAGGGCGTGGATTTTGCCGTCCAGCGGCAGATCGGGTGGTACGGCGCGGATCGGCCCGCTCAAGGGGCGAAATTGCTCATCGAACAGGCCATAGGCGTCCACGCCCTTCATGTCGAAGGTCATGCTTGTGGTGAGCGCCTCCACCAGCTCTTCGCCGTCAAAGCGCTGGAACAGGTGCTGGCGTTGCAGCAGGGAATGGCGCGACAAGTCGCTGAGGTAGCCCGACACCTCGTAGTACAGCACCCCCATGAGGATGCAGCTCCAGGCCACGAACAACGAACTGTACAGCGCCAGCAAGCGGCTGCTGGAAGAGCGCCAGCCTTTAGAGGGGTTCAGCAATGACATAACCCGAGCCTCGTACCGTGCGGATCAGCGGCGTGAGGCCCGGTGGGTCGATTTTCTTGCGCAGACGGCCAATGTGTACGTCGATCAGGTTGGTGCCTGGGTCGAAGTGATAGCCCCAGACTTCCTCGAAAATCATCATCCGCGACAGGATCTGCCCAGTATTGCGCATCAGGAATTCAAGCAACTTGTATTCGGTGGGCAGCAGGGTCAGCGGCTGGTCGGCACGGCTGGCTTCGCGGCTGATCAGGTTCAGTTCCAGGTCGGCCACGCGCAGGGCGGTTTCGAACTCCTGGACCGTGCTTTTACGCCGCAGCAACACCTCCACACGGGCGGCCATTTCATCCGAGGCGAACGGCTTGGTCAGGTAGTCATCGCCGCCGGCACGCAGGCCGCGCACGCGTTCGTCGACATCGGAGAGGGCGCTGATCATCAGGATCGGCGTAGACACCCCAATGGTGCGCAACGTGGTGACGATGGCCAGGCCATCGAGTTCGGGCAGCATGCGGTCGAGGGTGATCAGGTCGTAATCACCACTCACGGCGCGGACCAGGCCCTCGCGGCCGTTGTCCACCCAATCTACGTCCAGTCCATGGCTACTCAGCTCGGCGACAATCTCGCGGGCCGTTACGGCGTCATCCTCGATGGTCAAAATGCGGGTCATAGGATTACCTGGTGAGCGTTCACACTAGAAGTGGCGACATTTTGCCAAGAAGTTGCTGAATGTTTCCTAAATAAAACTTCATCTTCCTGAAACTGACACTACATCGAACACTGTGGGAGCTGGCTTGCCTGCGATGGCGGCCTACCAGCCGACACTTCTCTACCTGACACCCCACAATCAAACTGTGGGAGCGGGCTTGCTCGCGAAGGCGGCCTAACAGTCAACACAGTTGGACTGGGTACATATCCGTTATTTTAGGTAACGGCCACTTAGGGTTCCGCCCTGACGGCGGCTCACTTTTGAAAAGCGCAAAAGTAAGCAAAACGCTCTTGCCCCACCACTCGGCACCTCGCTTAGGCTCGGTGTGCCCGTAATCCGCCAGTGATTTGGGGGGCCGCCGCCACGCGCCATCCATGGCGCGGGGCGGCTAAACCGGCATCCCTGCCGGTTTACCCCCCAAATCCCTGTCGAATTCCGGCCAGCGTGGTTTGACGGGGCGCCTGAGATCAAAAGCAGATCAAGATCAAGAGCGGCTCGCTTCGCATCGTGGTTACCGGTGGCTGCTACAGGCTACAAAGTTGTGTAGAGACCTATGGATATCGTAGGCAAGCCAGCCCACAGGGGAGTGCATTACGCCCGCCTGATAGCATCGTTTATTGCAACCTGCATGATGTGGCTAAGTTCAATTTAAATAAGTAATTGAAATCAAAGGAATTTAATTTTATCGGCGACTGGCACGCTGCCTGCACTGTCCGTTTTGAGACTTGTAACATCATTTTTCGTGCCTGGAGCAAAATAACAATGATCACATCCTCATCCACGCTGCAAGAGTCAAGCACGCTCTCCGGGGTTTCCTGGGGGGCGATTTTTGCCGGGGCCGCTGCGGCGGCCGCCTTGTCATTGATCCTGGTGTTGCTGGGTTTCGGCCTGGGCTTTTCGGCGGTGTCGCCGTGGGCGGACAGCGGTATCAGCGCCAAGGGCCTTGGCATTTCCACGATTGTCTGGCTGGCGTTCACCCAGATCGTCGCTTCTGGCCTGGGCGGTTACATCGCCGGTCGGCTGCGAGTGAAGTGGGCCAATATGCACGGCGACGAGGTGTACTTTCGCGATACCGCCCATGGTTTCCTGGCGTGGGCAGTGGCCACATTGATCACGGCGATGCTGGTGGTCGGTTCGGTCAGCAGTGTGGTCAGCGGCGGCGTGAAAGCGGGTGCGAGTGTGGCTTCGGGCGCGGCCAGCGGCCTCACCCAGGCGGCGGGCAGTGCGGCCAAGGGTGCCGACAGCGGTGACTTCGGTTATTACGTCGACAGCCTGTTCCGCGATGATCGCCCAGCGGCGGTCAGCGATGATGCGGCGCATGCCGTGGTCGGTCGCATCCTGACGCGTACATTGAGCAACGATGGCCAACTGGCAGCGGAAGATCGCGCCTACCTGGCTCAACTGATCAGCCAGCGTACCAACCTGAGCCAGGCCGATGCCGAAGCCCGTATCGACAAGGTGTACGGCGATGCGCGCAAAGCCGTTGAAGACGCCAAGCTCAAGGCCAAGCAGGCTGCTGAGACCGCGGCGAAAGTGGCGGCCTACACCTCGCTGTGGACCTTTGTAGCGCTGCTCATCGGGGCGTTCTTCGCCAGCTTTGCTGCCACCTTCGGCGGTCGCCGCCGGGATGCCGTGGTGTACGTCGAAACCGAAAACTACGTTCGTTAATTCAAGGAGAACATGATGCGCTCATTACTGCTGTGGTTCCTCGGCGTGCCGATTCCGGTGATCATCCTGATCGCGATTTTCATGCACTAAACCCACTCCTGGCTCGCTCCCCCTTGTAGGAGCGAGCTTGCTCGCGAAAAACTCACAGGCGCCACGTTCCCTCAGGGAGTACGCGTTATCGTTGTGGTTTTTCGCGAGCAAGCTCGCTCCTACAGAGGGCAGATAGGGCAAGCCTTATCAGTCGTCGAATCCTACCTGCTCATGGATTTCATCCACCTTCAATTCCAACCGATACGCCACCGCAATGAACAACGCCTGGCACAGGCACAGCGTGGCGCTCAACGAGCGGAAAGCAAACGAAGAACCTTCATTGACCAACAGCACCGCGTTCGCCCGCTTGGCCAGGGGCGACAGGTTGCTGTCGGTGATGATCAGGGTCTTGGCCTGGTGATGCTGCGCGATGCGCAAGCAGTGCTGGGTCTCTTTGCCGTAGGGCGTGAAGCTGATGGCGATCACCAGGTCATTGGCGCGCACGCTGCGCATCTGCTCGCGATAACTGCCACCTAGCCCCGAGATCAAATGGATGCGCTTGTTGGTGTGCTGCAGGTTGTAGACCAGGTAGTCGGCCACCGCAAAAGAGCGGCGCACCCCGACCACGTAGATGTTGTCGGCATTGACCACCAGGTCCACGGCTTTCTCGAAAGCCGCATCGTCCAGCTCAAGCCCCAGGCGTTCGATGCCCGAGAGGGTAGCGTTGACGCACTCGCGCGCCAGGTCGCCGCCGCTGGCCTTCTGCGATTTGTTGGCGATCATGCTGCGGATGCGCTGCTGGTAGTTCTGTACCGGCGTGGTCTTGTGGGTATACGCCTCGCGAAACAGCGCCTGCATCTCACTGAACCCACTGAAGCCGAAACGCTGGGAAAACCGCACGATGGCCGAGGGGTGCACTTCGCACTCGCGGGCGATGTCGCTGATGCGGTCGACCATGATCCGGTCGCTCTGCTGGCTCATGTAGCTGGCGATGCGCTTGAGCTGGCGCGGCAGGCTCTCGTATTCGTCGGTGATCAGCTGCAACAGGCGTTCGGCATTGACCGGAGGGCTGGCGACTGTTTCTTCCAGGGTGGTCTCGGGATCGGTGCGGGACATGGGCAATCCTTCTGGCGTGTTCGTCTGATGCGCTGATAGGTGGCGCAAGTCTACAGGGTAGGCGCAAAAAAATACCCCGGCATCACGGCCCGCGTGGCCTGCTGAAACGATGCACGGGCGCTGGCGTGCCTCTATCCTGAAGTATTGGAAAAAATATTCCACATAAAATAATTATGGAATAAATATTGATTGCTGCCTCCGGACGTTCTAGTCTGCTCCCACCAAGAGCGTTTGCCGTCGCCACGGCGGCACAACGCAGGCTGATAAAAATAACAGGAGCCAGCATGGGCCAGACTCGTTTTGCCAGTGGGCGTCAATTGGATCTGATTTGCCTCGGGCGCCTGGGCGTCGATCTCTATGCGCAGCAAGTCGGTGCGCGGCTTGAAGATGTGTCCAGCTTCGCCAAGTACCTCGGCGGTTCCTCCGCCAATATCGCTTTCGGCACGGCCAGGCTTGGGCTCAAGTCGGCAATGCTGAGCCGGGTAGGCGATGACCATATGGGCCGTTTCCTGGTGGAATCCCTGGCCCGCGAAGGCTGCGATGTCAGCGGCATCAAGGTCGACCCGGAGCGCCTCACCGCCCTGGTGCTGCTGGGCCTAAAAGACCGTGAAACCTTCCCCCTGGTGTTCTACCGCGAAAACTGCGCCGACATGGCTCTGCGCGCCGAAGACATCAGCGAAACCTTTATTGCCTCCAGCAAGGCGCTGTTGATCACCGGTACGCATTTCTCCACCGACGGCGTGTACAAAGCCAGCCTCCAGGCCCTGGACTACGCGGCCAAGCACAACGTCAAGCGCGTGCTGGATATCGACTATCGCCCCGTATTGTGGGGCCTGGCGGGCAAGGCTGATGGCGAAACCCGTTTCGTCGCCGACCAGAATGTCAGCCAGCACGTGCAGAAGATCCTGCCGCGTTTCGACCTGATCGTCGGCACCGAAGAAGAATTCCTCATCGCCGGAGGCAGTGAAGACCTGCTCACGGCCCTGCGCACTGTGCGTGAACTGACCCCAGCCACCCTGGTGGTCAAGCTCGGCCCCCAGGGCTGCACGGTGATCCACGGCGCGATTCCCGCGCGCCTGGAAGACGGGGCGATCTACCCCGGTGTGCGCGTTGAAGTGCTCAACGTGCTGGGCGCCGGTGATGCCTTTATGTCGGGCTTTCTCAGCGGCTGGATCAATGACGCCAGCGATGAACGTTGCAGCCAGTTGGCCAATGCCTGTGGCGGCCTGGTGGTGTCACGCCACGCCTGTGCGCCGGCGATGCCGACGCCCGCCGAACTCGATTACCTGTTCAACAGCCCGGTGCCCATCACCCGGCCGGACCAGGACGTGACCCTGCAACGCCTGCACCGTGTCACGGTGCCGCGCAAGGCCTGGAAGCAACTGTTCGTGTTTGCCTTCGACCACCGTTGGCAATTGGTGGAACTGGCGCAAAAAGGCGGCCAGGCCCCTGAGCGTATCAGCGACATCAAGCAGTTGTTTATCCAGGCCATCGAACGCGTGGAGCGCAAACTCAGCGAGCAGGGCGTCGAGGCCGATGTGGGCCTGCTCGCCGACCAACGCTTTGGCCAGGATGCACTCAACGCCGCCAGCGGTCGCGGCTGGTGGATCGCTCGCCCGGTGGAAGTGCAGAACTCGCGGCCCCTGGCGTTCGAGCACGGGCGCTCGATTGGCAGCAACCTGATTGCCTGGCCTCAGGAACAGATCATCAAGTGCCTGGTGCAATTTCACCCCGATGACGAGCCGATGCTGCGCCTGGAACAGGAAGCGCAACTCAAGGCGGTGTACGAGGCGTCGCTGGTCAGTGGCCACGAACTGCTGCTGGAAGTCATCCCGCCCAAGGATCACCCGTCCACTTACCCGGACGTGCTCTACCGCAGCCTCAAGCGCCTTTACAACCTGGGCATCTACCCGGCCTGGTGGAAGATCGAAACCCAGTCGGCCGCAGACTGGAAAAAGCTCGACGAACTGATCCAGGAACGCGACCCCTACTGCCGTGGCGTGGTGTTGCTGGGCCTGAATGCTTCGCCCGAATTTCTCGCTGATGGTTTCAAGCAAGCCAGCCAGAGCAGCACCTGCCGTGGGTTTGCCGTGGGCCGCACGATCTTCCACGAGCCGAGCCGGGCGTGGATGGCGGGGGAGATTGATGACGAAACGCTGATCCAGCAGGTGCAGCAGACCTTCGAACAGCTCATCAACGCCTGGCTCAACGCCCGAACCTGATGCATGACCGATACCTGTAGGAGCGAGCTTGCTCGCGAAGATCGTTAACGATTACACGGGCATTCTGGCGAAACGCGCTGCCCTTGCGTTTTTCGCGAGCAAGCTCGCTCCTACAGTTGAGAAGCGACTTGAATAATAAAGGTGCAGCCATGCCCGCAATCCGAATTGGCATCAACCCGATCTCCTGGAGCAACGACGACCTCCCGGCCCTCGGCGGTGAAACCCCGCTGAGCACGGCCCTGAGCGAAGGCAAGGACATCGGCTACGAAGGTTTTGAACTCAACGGCAAGTTCCCAAAGGATGCCCAGGGCGTCGCTGACGTGCTGCGCCCCTATGACCTGGCGTTGGTGTCCGGTTGGTACTCCAGCCGCCTGGCCCGGCGTTCGGTGGCTGAAGAAATCGAGGCGATTGCCGCCCATGTCGAACTGCTCAAACACAACGGCGCCTCGGTGCTGGTATACGGCGAAGTGGCCGACTCGATCCAGGGTTCGCGCATCCGCCTGATCGAGCGCCCGCGTTTTCACAGTGAACAGGCCTGGCAGGCTTACGCCGACAAACTCACTGAACTGGCGCGTTTCACCTTGTCCCAGGGCGTGCGTCTGGCCTACCACCACCATATGGGCGCCTACGTCGAATCCCCCGACGACATCGACCAGTTGATGAAACGCACGGGCCCGGAAGTCGGCCTGCTGTTCGATTCGGGCCACTGCTACATGGGCGGCGGTGAACCCATCGAGGTGCTGCGCAAGCATATCGACCGCGTCTGCCATGTGCATTTCAAGGACGTACGCAAACCCGTGGTGCAACTGGCGCGCAACCAGATGTGGAGCTTCCCGGACTGCATCGTCAACGGCACCTTTACCGTGCCCGGCGATGGAGATATCGACTTCGCACCGTTGCTGGATGTGTTGATCGCAGCGAACTACAAGGGCTGGCTGGTGGTGGAAGCCGAGCAGGACCCGGCCGTGGCGCCCAGCTATATCTACGCGAAGAAGGGTTACGACACCCTGCGTGCGCTTCTCAACCAGAGGACTTGAGTGATGAGCTTGTTGGTCAAAAGCAGCAAACGCGGGCAAACCATGGTGGCGCTGGAAGCGGGGCGCCTGGAGTACGTAGGCTTTGCCGCGTACCGCCTGAGCCTGGGCGAAACCCTGCCGGTCAGTGCGGGGGATCAGGAGCTGTGCCTGGTGCTGCTCAGCGGTCGGGTGAATATTGAAGGCGAAGGCTTCAATTGGCAGAACCTGGGTGATCGCCAGTCGGTGTTCGAAGACAAGTCACCGTTCGCCGCCTATTTGCCGCCGGGCACTGATGCCCGGGTCACGGCCCTGAGCGATGTGCAGATTGCCGTCTGCGCAGCGCCGGGTGCTACGGGTTTTGCCCCGCGTTTGATCCGACCCGAGCAGTGCAAGCGCAGTGTGCGCGGCAAAGGCGCCAACACCCGCTACGTGTGCGACATCCTGCCCGACAGCGAGCCGGCCCATTCGCTGCTGGTAGTGGAAGTACGTACGCCGTCGGGGCATTCCTCCAGTTATCCGCCGCACAAGCACGACACCGACGACCTGCCGCACCAGAGCTTTCTGGAAGAGACCTACTACCACCAGATCAACCCGCCCCAGGGCTTTGTATTCCAGCGCGTGTACACCGACGATCGCAGCATCGACCAGGCCATGGCCGTGGAAAACAGCGACCTGGTGGTGGTGCCCAAGGGCTATCACCCGGTCAGCGTGCCGTACGGCTACGAGTCTTATTACCTGAACGTGATGGCTGGCCCCAAGCGCGCCTGGCATTTCCATAACGACCCGCAGCACAGCTGGCTGCTGGACCTCTAAACGGTGTTGGACGGAGAACAACAACAATGAAGTCGCCGCTACGTTTTGCCCTTAACCGCATGGTCGCACCCAACCTGTCTTTGCCGGATTTTATTCAGTTGGCGGCGGCCCTTAACTGCGAGGCCATTGAGATCCGCAACGACCTCAAGAACCGCGAAATCGAATACGGCACGCCCGCCAGCCGCGTGCGCGAGTTGTGCGCAGCGCAGGGCATCAAGGTGCTGTCGATCAACGCGCTGTACCCCTTTGATGTGTGGAACGACGAGCGCCGTGCCCAGGCAATCGAACTGGCCACCTACGCCCGTGAGTGCGGGGCCGAAGGCTTGGTGATGTGCCCGTTCAATCAGCCTGGCGATACGCGCAACGACGCGCAGCGCGCCGCCGGTTTGCGCACGGCGTTGAGCGAACTGGCGTTGATCCTGCGCGAGTACGGGATTCTCGGTTTCATCGAGCCCCTGGGCTTTACGGTATCCGCTCTGCGCCGCAAGCGCGTGGCAGTGGACGCCATCAAGGCCATCGGTGGCCTGGATGTATTCCGGGTGGTACACGACACCTTCCACCATCACCTGGCCGGCGAGCATGAGTTCTTCCCGGAACTGACCGGCCTGGTGCATATCTCGGGCGTGGAAGACCGCGAGGCGCCGCTCGACTCGATCCGCGATGGCCACCGCGTGCTGGTGGGCGAGGACGATATCCTCGGCAATGCGGCGCAGATCGAGACCTTGCTGAGCACCGGTTACAGCGGCTACTTGTCGTTCGAGCCGTTTGCCGAAAGCGTGCATGGGTTGGCGGATATCCGGCAGGCGTTGGGCAGCAGCATGGCGTATTTGCAAAAGCCCCTGACCTGACACCGGCCAACCTGTGGGAGCGGGCTTGCTCGCGAATGCGGCGGGCCAGCAAATGAATCAGGTGACTGACACACCGCCTTCGCGAGCAAGCCCGCTCCCACACTGGAAAGCCGCTGATCGACAGATTTGCATTCATACAAGGTGCGAACATGACCACAACAAGATTGACCATGGCCCAGGCCCTGGTGAAGTTCCTGGACAACCAATACATCGAAGTCGACGGCGTACAGAGCAAGTTTGTCGCCGGGGTATTCACTATTTTCGGGCATGGCAATGTATTGGGCCTCGGCCAGGCCCTGGAGCAGGACAGCGGCGACCTGGTGGTGCATCAGGGCCGCAATGAGCAAGGCATGGCCCATGCCGCCATCGGGTTTGCCAAGCAACACCTTCGCCGCAAGATCTATGCGTGTACAGCCTCGGTCGGGCCGGGCGCGGCCAATATGCTCACCGCCGCAGCGACTGCCACTGCCAACCGCATCCCCTTGCTGTTGCTGCCCGGCGATGTCTACGCCAGCCGTCAGCCCGACCCGGTGTTGCAGCAGATCGAGCAGTTCCACGACCTGAGCATCAGCACCAACGACGCCTTCCGTTCCGTGAGCAAGTACTGGGACCGCATCAACCGTCCCGAGCAACTGATGACCGCGGCGATCCACGCCATGCGCGTGCTGACCGACCCGGCCGAAACCGGCGCGGTGACCCTGGCCTTGCCCCAGGATGTACAAGCCGAAGCCTGGGACTACCCCGACTACTTCCTGCAAAAACGCGTGCACCGCATCGACCGACGCCCGGCCACCAGCGCCATGATCGGCGACGCGCTGGCGGCGTTTGGCGGCAAGCGCAAGCCGCTGATCATTTGCGGCGGCGGGGTCAAATACTCTGGTGCCAACGCAGCGTTGCAAGCCTTTGCCGAGCGTTTCGATATTCCCTTCGCCGAAACCCAGGCGGGCAAGAGCGCCGTGGTGTCCAGCCATCCACTGAATGTCGGCGGTATCGGCGAAACCGGCTGCCTGGCGGCCAACCTGCTGGCGCCCGAGGCCGATTTGATCATTGGCATCGGCACCCGTTATACCGACTTCACCACCTCGTCCAAATCGCTGTTCAAGCACTCCGAGGTGAAGTTTCTCAACCTCAATATCAGCCCAGCCGATGCCTTGAAGCTGGACGGCGTGCAAGTGCTGGCCGATGCAAAAGTGGCCCTTGAAGCACTGGCCACTGCCCTGGGCGATTACCGTTCGGGCTGGGGCGAGCAGATCGCCGACGCCAAGGCGCAACTCGATGCCGAAGTCGACCGCGTGCATCAGGTGCAATACCTGGGTGATGAGTTCGTCCCCGAAGTCGACGACCACCTGGACCGTGCCGTCCTGCGCGAATTCATCGAGCTGACCGGTTCGTGCCTGACCCAGAGCGCTGTGCTCGGCGTGCTCAATGCGCGCCTGGCCGATGACGCAATCATCGTCGCCGCCGCCGGCAGCCTGCCCGGCGATTTGCAGCGCGCCTGGCGCAGCAAGGGCGTCAACACCTACCACGTCGAGTATGGCTACTCATGCATGGGCTACGAGATCAACGCCGCCCTGGGCGTGAAGCTGGCGGAGCCAAGCAAGGAGGTGTACGCCCTGGTTGGCGATGGCTCCTACATGATGCTGCACTCGGAGCTGGCCACCTCGATTCAGGAGCGGCGCAAGATCAACGTGGTGCTGCTGGACAACATGGCGTTCGGTTGCATCAACAACCTGCAGATCGGCAATGGCATGGACAGCTTCGGCACCGAGTTCCGCTACCGCAACCCCGAAAGCGGCAAGCTCGACGGTGGCCTGGTGCCGGTGGATTTCGCCATGAGTGCGGCGGCCTATGGCTGCAAGACCTATAAGGTCAGCACATTGGAACAGCTGGAAGCGGCGCTGGCCGATGCCCGCACGCAAACCGTCTCCACGCTCATCGATATCAAGGTGCTGCCCAAGACCATGGTCCACGGCTACCTGTCGTGGTGGCGGGTGGGGGTGGCGCAAGTGTCCACCAGTGAACGCACGAATGCAGCGGCAAAAAAACTCAATGAACACCTGGCCAAGGCCCGGCAGTACTAACAACAAGAGGAGTGTTTGCATGTCTTTGAAGCTTGGAGTGATCGGTACGGGCGCCATCGGCCGGGACCATATTCGTCGTTGCAGCCAGGCCTTGCTCAACAGCCAGGTAGTGGCCGTCACCGATATCAACCTTGAGCAGGCGGCCCAGGTGGTGGCGGATTTGAAGCTGGACGCCGAGGTGTACCCGGACGGCCATGCGTTGATCAACTCACCAGAGGTCGAAGCGGTACTGGTGACGTCCTGGGGGCCGAGCCATGAAGAATTTGTGCTGGCCGCGATTGCCGCCGGCAAACCGGTGTTCTGTGAGAAACCCCTGGCGGTGACGGCCGAGGGCTGCCGCAACATTGTCGAGGCCGAAGTGGCCCACGGCAAACGCCTGGTTCAAGTCGGTTTCATGCGCCCGTACGACCAAGGCTACCGCGCCCTCAAGGCGGTGATCGACAGCGGCCAGATCGGCGAGCCGTTAATGCTGCACTGCGCGCACCGCAACCCCACGGTGGGCGAGAACTACAACACCGGCATGGCGATCACCGACACCCTGATCCATGAGCTGGACGTGCTGCGTTGGCTGCTCAACGACGACTACGTATCCGTGCAGGTGGTGTTCCCACGCAAGACCAGCAAGGCGCTGGCGCACCTGCGTGACCCGCAGATCGTGCTGCTGGAAACCGCCAAAGGCACGCGTATCGACGTGGAAGTGTTTGTGAACTGCCAATACGGCTACGACATCCAGTGTGAAGTGGTGGGGGAGAGCGGCATCGCCAAGTTGCCGGAGCCGTCCCAGGTGCAACTGCGCAGCGAGGCGAAGCTGTCCAACGCAATCCTGATGGATTGGAAGGATCGGTTTATCGGTGCCTATGACGTGGAGTTGCAGGCGTTTATCGACAGCGTGCTGGCCGGGCAAGTCGGCGGGCCGTCGGCGTGGGATGGGTTTGCGGCGGCGGTGGCGGCGGATGCGTGCATTGAAGCCCAGGGCAGTGGGCAGATTGTGAAAGTCAGCCTGCCGGATCGCCCGCGCTTCTACGGCTAACCACTATCCAACATTGGAATGCAGTCTGTGTGGGAGCGGGCTTGCTCGCGAATGCGGTCTATCAGATACAAATGCCTTAGCTGATACACCGCATTCGCGAGCAAGCCCGCACACATTAGGAATGGATTGCACTTCATATAAGGAGTTAAGCATGCGAATCGGACTAGTGGGCTACGGCCACGGTGGGCGCTTTTTTCATGCGCCGCTGATCGCCACCCTGCCTGGCGCCACCTTTGTCGGTGTGGTGACGCGTTCACCCGAACGTTGCCAGCAATTGAGTACTGATCTTCCCGGTGTCAAAGCCTTCGATTCCATCGGCCAGATCGTCGAAGCCGGCGTCGATGCCCTGGTGATTTCCACCACGCTCAAAGGTCGCCCGGCCTTGGTGCTGGAAGCGATTGAGCATGGGGTGGCGGTGGTCAGCGATAAACCCTTTGCCGCCAACGCCGAACAAGCCCAGGCCCTGATTACCGCTGCCGAGCGCCAGGGCTCGTTGCTCAGTGTTTATCAGAACCGGCGCTGGGACTCGGATTACCTGACCCTGCGCAAACTGATCGACGCCGGCGCCCTGGGCACCATTACCCGCTTTGAATCCCGCGTGGAGCGCTACAGCCCGCAGGCCGTCGGCAATGCCAGCGGTGGCGGCTGGCTGCGCGACCTGGGCAGCCATCTGGTGGACCAGGCGTTGCAACTGTTCGGCCCGGTGGACCGGGTATTCGCCCAATTGCACTACACCCCTGAACATCCCACCGTGGACCACGGCTTCTTTGTCTCCCTCACCCACGCCAACGGCGTGATTTCGCACCTATGGGGCAACGCGTTGCAGAACAGCCAGGCGCCGCGCTTTCGCGTCAGTGGCAGCCTGGGTTGCTACACCGTCGACGGCCTGGACGGCCAGGAAGAAGCGCTGCTGGCCGGCAAGTCGCCGAAAACCGAAGGTGAACACTGGGGCGCTGAGGAACACCGACGCTGGGGCTGGTTTGAACAAGGGTCGGAGCGTGAGCGGGTGCCGTCGGAGAAAGGCTGCTGGACCCAGTTCTACCGCCAGTTGCAAGCCGCCGTGATGGGGCAGGGGCCGCTGCCGGTCAACGCCTATGATGCCCTGGAAACCACCCGTATATTGGACGCCGCGCGGCTGAGCGCCGAGCGCCAGCAGGTGGTTTCGACAAAAATAGAATAAAATTCTATAACAAGTTGATATGGAAATTATTTTCTAATACAGTCTTTTCCAGGTTGCATAAAGTACGTCCCGGAACCAACGGGCGACTCAACAAAAACAAGATCAAAAACAACCAGGTACCGTCAGATGAAAATCTTCAACGCTGTACTGCGAGTTTTACGCCCCCTCCAAGCGCCACGCGGACTGCCCCGCGCCCGGCCGTTCTACTTCTCCTTCCTGAATGTACTGTGCGTCGAAAACCAGGGCGCGCTGGTGTGCTGCATTCCTGGCGCGCCGGTGGTGCGACTGACCGCCGAGTCCTGATCAACGCTACGTCGAACAAAACCAACAAGAAAGTGGAGACAGACCGTTCATGAAGACCCCGATCCGTTTTACCGCCCTGGCCCTGTCCATGCTGCTGGCCAGTGGCGTTGCCGGCGCCGCCGACCTCAAGGTGGGCGTGACGATGTCCGCGTTCGATGACACCTTCCTCACTTACCTGCGCGAGGACATGGACAAGCAAGCCAAGTCCTATCCAAAAGGCGATGGCGTGCAACTGCAGTTCGAAGATGCCCGCGCCGATGTGGTCAAGCAGTTGAGCCAGGTCGAGAACTTCATCAGCCAGAAGGTCGATGCGATTATCGTTAACCCGGTCGATACCGCGTCGACCAAGAACATCATCAGTGCCGCCACCAAGGCGGGCATTCCGCTGGTGTTCGTCAACCGTCGCCCAGACCAGAAAGACCTGCCCAAGGACGTGGTAGCCGTGACCTCCGATGACGTCGAGGCCGGGCGCCTGCAAATGCAGTACATCGCGGAAAAGCTCGGCGGCAAGGGCAAGATCGTGATCCTGTTGGGCGACCTGGCGAACAACTCCACCACCAACCGCACCAAGGGCGTGAAGGAAGTGCTGGCCAAGTACCCGGACATCAAGATCGAACAGGAACAAACCGGCATTTGGTTGCGTGACAGGGGCATGACCCTGGTCAACGACTGGCTGACCCAGGGCCGGGAGTTCAATGCGGTGCTGGCCAACAACGATGAGATGGCGATCGGTGCGTCCATGGCCCTGCGATCGGCCGGCAAGGAAAAAGGCAGCGTGTTGATTGCCGGTGTCGACGGCACGCCCGATGGCTTGAACGCGATCACCAAGGGCGACATGACCGTGTCGGCCTTCCAGGACGCCAAGGGCCAGGCGGTGGGTTCGGTGGAAGCGGCGCGCAAGATGGCCAAGAACGAGCCGGTCGAGCAGAACGTGGTGATCCCGTTCCAGTTGATCACCCCGGACAACGTCAAAGACTTCAAGTAGCCCCGACATAACAACAAAAGCTGGCAGGGCGGTCACGGCCGCCCTGCAGATGGAGTACCTCCCTATGCTTGCTCAAGCCGCCACGTCGCAGCCCGCCGCCCACCCGGCGCTGGCGCTGGACGAACCCTACCTGCTGGAAATCCTCAACATCAGTAAAGGCTTTCCCGGTGTCGTAGCCCTGGACGATGTGCAACTGCGGGTGCGCCCCGGCACCGTGCTGGCGTTGATGGGCGAGAACGGTGCGGGCAAGTCGACGCTGATGAAGATCATCGCCGGCATCTACCAGCCCGACGCCGGCGAGATTCGCCTGCGTGGCAAGCCGATCACCTTTGAAACGCCGCTGGCCGCGCAAAAGGCCGGGATCGCGATGATCCACCAGGAACTCAACCTGATGCCCCATATGAGCATCGCCGAGAACATCTGGATCGGCCGCGAACAGCTCAACAGCCTGCACATGGTCAACCACCGCGAAATGCACCGCTGCACTGCCGAGTTGCTGGCGCGCCTGCGCATCAACCTCGACCCGGAAGAACAGGTCGGCAACCTGAGCATTGCCGAACGGCAGATGGTCGAGATTGCCAAGGCGGTGTCCTATGACTCCGACATCCTGATCATGGATGAACCCACCTCGGCCATTACTGACAAGGAAGTGGCCCACCTGTTTTCGATCATTGCCGACCTCAAGTCCCAGGGCAAAGGCATCGTCTATATCACCCACAAGATGAACGAAGTGTTCGCCATCGCCGATGAAGTGGCGGTATTCCGCGACGGCCAATACATCGGTTTGCAACGGGCCGACAGCATGAACAGCGACAGCCTGATCTCGATGATGGTCGGGCGTGAGCTGAGCCAGTTGTTCCCGGTGCGCGAGACGCCGATTGGTGACCTGCTGCTGTCGGTGCGCGACCTGAGCCTGGACGGCGTATTCAAGGACGTATCGTTCGACCTGCACGCCGGGGAGATCCTCGGTATCGCCGGGCTGATGGGCTCCGGGCGCACCAACGTGGCGGAAACCATTTTTGGCATCACCCCAAGCTCCAGCGGGCAAATCACCCTGGACGGCAAGGCGGTGCGCATTACCGACCCGCATATGGCCATCGAGAAAGGCTTTGCGCTGTTGACCGAGGACCGCAAGCTCAGCGGTCTGTTCCCGTGCCTGTCGGTGCTGGAGAACATGGAGATGGCGGTGTTGCCACACTATTCGGGCAACGGTTTTATCCAGCAGAAAGCCTTGCGCGCCCTGTGTGAAGATATGTGCAAGAAGCTGCGGGTGAAAACCCCTTCGCTGGAGCAATGCATCGACACCTTGTCCGGTGGCAACCAGCAAAAGGCCTTGCTGGCGCGTTGGTTGATGACCAACCCCCGCTTGCTGATCCTGGATGAACCAACGCGTGGCATCGATGTGGGCGCCAAGGCCGAGATCTATCGCTTGATCGCCTTCCTCGCCAGCGAAGGCATGGCGGTGATCATGATTTCCTCCGAACTGCCCGAAGTGCTCGGCATGAGCGACCGGGTGATGGTGATGCACGAAGGTGAGCTGATGGGCACCCTGGATCGCGCCGAGGCGACCCAGGAAAAAGTCATGCAGTTGGCTTCCGGGATGACCGCAGTCCACTGATCTACAGAATAAGAAGGTGATGGGTTATGAACGCAATAACAGACAACAAGCCGGCAACCGCACCGGTCAAGAACCGTCGACGCATGCCCACCGAGCTGAGTATCTTCCTGGTGCTGATCGGTATCGGCCTGGTGTTTGAATTGTTCGGCTGGATCGTGCGCGACCAGAGCTTTCTGATGAACTCCCAGCGCCTGGTACTGATGATCCTGCAGGTGTCGATCATTGGCCTTTTGGCCATCGGTGTGACCCAGGTGATCATCACCACGGGTATCGACTTATCGTCCGGCTCGGTGCTGGCCTTGTCCGCGATGATTGCCGCCAGCCTGGCGCAAACCTCTGACTTTTCCCGGGCGGTGTTTCCTTCCCTCACCGACTTGCCGGTGTGGATCCCGGTGGCGATGGGCTTGGGCGTGGGACTTTTAGCGGGGGCGATCAACGGCAGCATTATCGCGGTCACCGGCATCCCGCCGTTTATCGCGACCCTGGGCATGATGGTCTCGGCCCGTGGCCTGGCGCGCTACTACACCGAAGGCCAGCCGGTGAGCATGCTCTCGGACTCCTACACAGCAATCGGCCATGGCGCCATGCCGGTGATTATCTTCCTGGTGGTGGCAGTGATCTTCCACATTGCCCTGCGTTACACCAAGTATGGCAAGTACACCTATGCCATTGGCGGCAACATGCAGGCGGCGCGTACCTCGGGGATCAACGTCAAGCGCCACTTGATCATTGTCTACAGCATCGCTGGTCTCCTGGCGGGCCTGGCCGGCGTGGTGGCCTCGGCACGTGCAGCGACGGGGCAGGCCGGCATGGGCATGTCCTACGAGCTGGATGCGATTGCTGCTGCGGTGATCGGCGGTACCAGCCTGGCGGGCGGGGTGGGGCGCATCACCGGCACAGTGATCGGCGCGCTGATCCTCGGGGTGATGGCCAGCGGGTTTACCTTTGTCGGGGTGGATGCGTATATCCAGGACATCATCAAGGGCCTGATCATTGTGGTGGCGGTGGTGATCGACCAATACCGCAACAAGCGCAAGCTCAAGCGCTGAGTACCTGCCCCCTGTAGGAGCGAGCTTGCTCGCGAAAGCTGCAAAGATAACGCGGGCTATCTGATTGAACGCGGTGTCCTTGAATGCTTCGCGAGCAAGCTCGCTCCTACAGGGGGGGCAGGCCCTTTCAACCGTTTGTCTTCTATATAGCTCCACTACACTGAATTTCTTGCTATAAACGCACTCCGATGACCATTCGCCAAGCCCGTCCTGGTGCTTTTGGGGGTTGATCGGGAAAAAATGCCTGTCTTTTCAGTTGCTGCGCCCTCAAGTCGGCCTTAGACTGCCGCCCCTCGTAAATTGAGTGCCGGGTGGCGCTTGAAATGGACGGCGCCCTTCCGAGACCTGCACAGGCCTTGCGGAACGCTCCCTTATTCGCCTTAATGCACGTATTTTTTATAGAGAAATCAATGACAAAGGAAAAGTTGCTGGCCATGCCGGCGGATGACTACATGAATGCCGAACAGCACGCTTTTTTCGAGAAGTTGCTGCAAGACATGAAAGTGGAACACCACGAGCGCATTGAGCAGAACCGTATCGCCATTGAAAGCCTGGACACCCCGGCCGACCCGGCTGACGCGGCTTCCGTGGAAGAAGAGCGCACCTGGTTGGTGAATGCCATTGACCGCGACCAGCGCATGCTGCCGCAACTTGAGCGCGCCCTGGAGCGCATCAAGGAAGATTCCTTCGGCTGGTGTGACGACAGCGGCGAGCCTATTGGCCTCAAGCGCCTGCTGATCAGCCCCACCACCAAGTACTGCATCGAAGCGCAAGAGCGCCACGAGCAGATCGACAAGCACCAGCGTCAAGCCTGATGCGGTGAATGGGGGCGGCTCTCGAGCTGGCCGCCCCGGTCTCTACATTGTTGCTGTTTATGCAATGAAGCTATTCCGAAGATAGCTTTTTCCAACTGGTATAAAACCGTAGCATGGCCAACATTGTTAGCCAGCTAACTAATGCTACGGAGAAGCTCCATGCAAAACAAAGTCGATGTGGCCGTGATGATCGGCAGTGGCGTACCCGAAACTCTGCGTGCCATGGGCCAGCGAGCCTGCTGGGTGGTGTTGCTCAACGGTGAGCAGCGCGGTACGGCATTCGCCAGCCGGGATGAGGCGCAGGAATGCCAGGCTGCCTGGCAAGCGCTGTTGCGCAGTGAAACGTCAGACAGCCTGCATTGATCACATGCGGGGAGGCTCATGCAGCAGTGCATTGAGGTCATCCACGGCGGGCGCCCATTCTGCGTCGACGTGCAATTGCTCCCTGAGGAAGTTCGCCTGCTGTTCGCTCCAGAACGGCGCGTCGATGAGTTTTACCTCATCGGGCAGGCGATGTTCAGCGGTGAAACGCTCGATAGCTTCCTGGCTGGAATCCAGGCCCAGTTGTTCGAACAGGGTTTCAAGGGTTGGGGGGGTGGTGTCCATAACGTTCTCCATGCGGGCTTATCGTCATGCATGTGAGGGGTAGGGGACGCCAGAGTTCTATCGGATTGTCAGGAATTGAGCGCGCCGCAATCCACGGCGGCTTTCAGCGCCTGGGCCGCTTCTTTGCCTGCCACGGCAGCTGCGTCGGCGGTTTTGAACCAGCGGTCTTTTTCCACCTGGTGCGCGGTGACCTTGTTCAGCGGCGGTTTGGCCCGCATGATGATGACCGCTTGAAACTCGCCGTCTACTTCCCTCGCATCACCGTGGATAATAAATTCGCCAATATCAAATTCCGTCACGTATAGCTTTCCCTTCAAGGTAACTGCGTTGATGAAACCTGACCCGCAGGGGGCAAACTTCAATGGACGGGCCAGTATGGCAGTTGTTGAGGGGCGGTGGCGCAGTAAAGTCAGCCAGGTGACGAAACGACCTGACCGCAACGAGCGTGCAGCTTTGCTTCCAGAGTCTTGGCCAGTTCACAGGCCTTGTTGTGATCGCTGCGAAAACCCTTGATCCTGCCGCTGGGCACTTCAAGAATATGAAAAAAATTCTTTCCTGCCGGTACAACTTGGTACAGCACTGAATTGGAGTACCCGTCAAGGTTAAGCAAGCAGTAGTATTGGCGTTCGTCTGGACATGATGAACGAGTGTGGAAAGACGTAGCGTCGTGTTGACGTCGTTGCATGCTCAGCTCCTGTCGATCGATCTTATTGGCCTGTGGTTAGCATTTGCGGTGGTTTTGACCCCTGTTGCTGTTTTAGTATTGTCGTCGGCAGTTCGCGACTGGTTCCATGCCTTGCGTATTTTTTTGTGTTGAGTGTCGGAAAACTGCATTTTTAATCGGGTTATTCTCTGAAGTTGGTCGACCTGTATTCTCGGGTCGTTGAACCTGTGATTTGCTGTACCACCGGGTGACCCTTTATGAGGTCGTCCGCAGATGTCTGTACTAGCCTTACGCGTTCTCTTCAGTTTTTTAATGACGCTGTGATCGTGTCGTAACGGCGATTTTTTTGTGCTGCTCGCTTCGGCGGCCAGCGCTTTTTTGATGTGGGGGCGTTTCCTTGGCAGTCAGTAATCTGGATATGCACGCGTTATTCGTGCTGGGTGATTTGCGCGCTAAGTTGGTCAAGCAGTTTCAATCTCGGTTTGTCTACATCACTGAACAGACGCCGGAAGGTATTTATATCGCCGAGATCGATACCGAAACGGCGCTGGTCGTGGATGACAAGCCGCGCCTGGAACTCAAAGTGGGTGACCATTTCCGCGCCTCGGTGTTGCCGAGCCGCGAAGGTGGCAAGTTCGAATTGAGGTTTCGCGATATCAAGTTGACCGTTTACGGCCTCGGCGACTATGCCTTTGTGTCATCGAACGAAGGCCAGGGCATTGTGTTCAAGGAAGGCCACAGCGTAATGCTGGTATTCGCCGCCCATGAGCAATTGCAGGAAGGGTTGACCAAAACCCTGAAGGCCGTGACGGGCAAAGCCGCCAAGTGGCGCAAGGGTGAGCTGGTGACCTTCAAGGCCAGCGAGTAGGCGCTAAACACGTTGTGCCTCTTTGTCCTTTGGAACCTCTACTACAGTTGAGTTGACTTAACTATTCAGAGGCTTCGCGCATTCGCAGCAAAGCCGTTCGCCATGACTGCGAAAACGCGAGGTGCAAAGGCATGAAAGGATTGAAGTCACTGTTGGCGGCGGGCCTGACAACCCTGAGTCTGTCATTGCCGGTATCGGCTGCCCAGGCGCCGGTGCATTTTGCCGACCTGAACTGGGAAAGCGGCAGCCTGATCACAGAAGTCCTGCGTTTTATCGTCGAGAAGGGCTATGACCTGCCCACCGACACCTTGCCGGGCACCACCATCACCCTGGAAACCGCCCTGGCCAAGAATGATATCCAGGTGATCGGCGAGGAGTGGGCAGGCCGCAGCCCGGTGTGGGTCAAGGCTGAAGCCGAAGGCAAGGTGGCGGGCCTGGGCGATATCGTCAAAGGCGCCACCGAAGGGTGGTGGGTGCCGGAATACGTGGTCAAGGGTGACCCGTCAAAAGGGCTCAAACCCCTGGCACCGGATTTGAAAAGCGTACAGGACTTGGCGCGTTACAAGGACGTGTTCAAAGACCCTGAATCCCCAGGCAAGGGGCGCTTTCTCAACAGCCCCATCGGCTGGACCTCCGAAGTGGTCAACAAACAGAAGCTCAAGGCTTATGGCCTGGACGACAGCTACGTGAACTTCCGCAGCGGGTCGGGCGCGGCGCTGGATGCGGAGATTGCTTCGTCGATTCGCCGGGGCAAGCCCGTGCTGTTCTACTACTGGTCGCCGACCCCATTGATGGGGCGCTACAAATTGATCCAGCTGCAAGAGCCGCCATTTGATGCAGACGCGTGGAAGACCCTGACCGATGCCGACAACCCGAACCCTAAGCCGACACGCTCGTTGGCGTCCAAGTTGAGCATTGGCGTATCGACGCCGTTCCAGCAGGAACATCCACAAATTGCCGAGTTCTTCGAGAAGGTCGAGTTTCCCATCGATCCGCTCAATAAAGCCTTGGCGACGATGAGTGAGCGTCACACGCCTCCTAGGGAAGTGGCCCAGGCGTTTCTCAAGGAACATCCACAGGTGTGGAAGGCCTGGTTGACGGACGATGTGGCGCAGAAGGTCGAGGCGAGCCTCAAGTAAGCGACGGTCTTTGTATCCAGTGAAGATCAAAATGTGGGAGCTGGCTTGCCTGCGATAGCGGTGGGTCAGCCTAAAAATAGGTTGTCTGACACTCAGTCATCGCAGGCAAGCCAGCTCCCACATTCAATTGCATTTCAAGTCAACGGTCGTTGCAGCGTTAGAACTTGGTCTGTACAGCCAGCTCAAAGGTCCTCGGTGACCCCAGATAATACGCCGGCGACACATGGGCAAACTCGGCATACACCTCGTTGGTCAGGTTACGCACCCGCCCGGTGACCGAGGTGTTCGCATCCAGCTTATAGCGCAGGAACGTGCCAAACAGCGTATACGCCGGCACGGTCTGGGTGTTGGCATTGTCTGCATACACCTGGGCAACGTAGCGCGCCTCCACGCCACCTTGCCAGTCCTCGGCAAAGTCGTAGGTCAGCCACAGGTTGCCCACGCGCTTGGGCACGTTGGTTGGCGTATTGCCCTTGCGCGACACCACGGCGCCGCTGGCGGTTTTTTCGTTGAACTCATCATACTGCGCATCCACCCAGGCGAAGTTGCCTTCGGCCAGTAGCCTCGGGGTGATGCGCAACGAGCTGGCCAGTTCGATGCCCTTGGACGACTGCGCGCCCACCGGGATGCTGTTGGTCGGGTCCAGCGGGTCGGTGACGGCAAAATCCTTGCGTTCGATCTTGTAGGCCGCGACCGTAGCGGAGCCCCGACCTTCCAGGTAATCGAACTTGCTGCCGATTTCCCATTGCTTGCCGGTGGACACGTCGAACACTTGGGTCGTGGTATTGGGCTGTTCGACGGCGGTGCTGTATTGCACATAGACATTGGCAGACGGGATGAACTGATAGGTCAGGCCCACCCGACCCGTTACCGGCTCCCAACTGCGCTTGAAGTGCCGCGGGTTGGTGGCGGTGATCGTGCGATGGTTAGTCACGTCCAGGTCGATAGCGTCATAACGTAGCCCGGTCAGCAGCGAGAGCTTGTCCGTCAGCCCCAGGCGGTTCTCCACAAACAGTGCCTTGGTGGTCACCTGGTTGGTTTTGTCCTTGACGAAACCTGGCTGGGTACCGGGAATATCATAGAAGCGCCCTGGGTCGTAGTGGTTCGGGTCCACGCTACTTTTGCCCGGCACGTTCAAGGGACTGTTGGTGGTGCTGTTGACCTTGTACTCAAAACCGCCGGACCAGGTGGTGGCAAGGCCGAACACGCTGGTGTCATGGCGCAGTTCGAACTGGTTGCCGTTCTGCTCGCCCTGATGCCGCACCTGGTAGGCCGTCGAGCGGTTCACCGCGCTGTTGTCGGCGTTGTACTGGTAAGTCTCCAGGTTGCGGTAGTCGCGCTGGCTGTCGAGGTGGTAAAGCGTGTGTTTCAGCGTGGTGCTGTCGTTGATCCGGTAGTCGATGATTGAACGTGCCCAGATCGTGCGTTGCTCATAACGCCCGTCGGCGACGTTGTAGTTATTGAAGCGGTTGTGCTTGTCGATCTTCAGTTCACCCGCCTTGGGGTTGAGCACCGGCGTGCCCCAGTACGGGCTGTCTTCATGTTCGTCCTGATATTCCAGGGCCAGGGTGTGGGACAGATTGGGGGTGAGGTCGCTGAGCAGTGAAAACGCCACGCTCCAGGCATCGCGCTGGTCGCGGTCGATGTAGCTGTGGTTGGTGTTGCGGCTCACATCCAGGCGGGCGTAATGCTGCACCTCGGCGCCGGGTTCGGTCAGCGCATGGTTGAGGCCGAACGCCATGCCAGCGGTGTCGTAGCTGCCATAGCTCAGTTGGCCTTCGACGGCCTGTTCCTCGCGGCTTGCCAGCTTGGTCACGTAGTTCAGCGAGCCACCCACGGAGCCTGCGCCGTTGATCAAGGAGGAGGGGCCACCCACCCGTTCGACGCGGTCGTAGATCCACGCATCCACCGGCCGCGCCAGGCCGGTGGCGATATTGATGCCGTTGAACATCTGGGTGATCTGGCTGCTGGTAAACCCTCGGTACGAGACAAACCCGCCAAACCCGGGCGGCGCGCTGGCGTTGACGCCGGGCAGGGTATTGGCCGCATCGCGGAAGGTCTTGGCGCCGTGGCGCTCGATATCGTTGCGGTTGGCGATGGCCACTGACGCCGGGGTTTCCCGCACGCTCAGGCCCAGGCGCGAGGCCATGCCGCTGGATTGGTCCAGGGCCAGGCCTGGCTCGGCACTTTGCTCGCCATCAATGGTGGTCGGCGCCAGCTCAAGGGCCGAGGCGCAAACAGGCAGGCAGCCGAACAGGCCCGCCAACAGGGGTAAATGTTTCATGGTTGAATCCTGAAAACTTGGCTCGAAAACAACGCACAGCCACCCGTACTCCTTACGGAAACGAGGCAATGCAGATCAGAAAGCGCAGGGATCAGGCGAAGGCAGGTGGCGCGCGCGGATTAGCCGCAGGCCAGGTGAAGCGGGCAGGAATGTCAGCGGCAAGCACCACCGCAGCAGGCGGCGCATGGGGTTGCGGCAGCACGGCCACATTCAGGTGGGAGTTGAGCGCCGGGCCCATGCCGCCGGTAGAACACAGCGGGCAACCAAACGCCTTCGACAGCGTGGGCAGGCTCTCATCCGTAGAATTGCTGGGCAGCGGCGCCTGGGTGCGTGGGTCGACCGTGCAGAACTGGCCGCTGATGCCGTTGAGCTGCATCCCCACCATCTGCCCATGCCCAATGCTGCAGGCGAACACATTGAACAGGACGCAGCAGTAGAGCATCCAGGCAATGAGCGAGCGGTCGGCACGGGCGAGTTTCATGGGGCGGCACTTTATCATCAGCGACCGACGAAATGCCTGCAAAAAATCTCAGGGCGACTATCCTCATTCGCACATTTTTAGGGAGCGCCGGCCATGAGCTTTGTGATTGCGCGATGGATCGTCGGGGTCTTTACCTTCATCAGCATGGTGCATCTGTATTGGGCTGCGGGTGGCAAGCTCGGTAGCCTGGCCGCTATCCCGCAACTGCCCGGAGAGTTTGCCAGCGGGCCCCGGCCGGCGTTCAAACCGTCGGCGCTGGGCACCTTCCTGGTGGCGATGGGGCTGGTGGCGATTGCCTTGCTGGTGTGCCTGCGCGCCGGGCTGTATTTCTCGCCGGTGTCCCATGGGGCGTTGCAGTGGGGCATCAGTGCGATTGCCGTGCTGATGTTTGCCCGAGCTATAGGGGATTCGGAGCTGGTGGGGTTTTTCAAAAAGGTCGGCGGGTCGAAGTTTGCTCGCCTGGATACGTATTTTTACTCGCCGTTGTGCCTGGTGTTGGGCGCAGGCTTGCTGGTGGTCGCCTGGACCTGATGGAGCTCCTCTGTAGGAGCGAACTCGCTCGCGAAAAACGTCAACGATGACGCGTTCTTCCTGAATAAGCGCGGCGCTTGTGAGTTTTTCGCGAGCAAGCTCGCTCCTACCTGTTTAACCCTCCAGATATTTCTCAGACAAAACACACCCCCGGTTTTATAGCGCTTGACCTTCCCAGTATGGCAAGCCGGATAAAAACCCCACGTGTCGATTTGTCTTGAAAATTCCAAGGAGGGTGAACGATGTACACCAAACCAGTAAGCCTGATTGCCGGGGCGTTGGCCGTAGCGTTAACGCTGGGCGGATGCTCGGACAAGGCGCCGCCAGCCGTAGCCGCCCAACCACCCGGCGTGCCGGTGGCCCAGGTGGTGGCGCGGGCGGTGACGCCGTTTGTGGAGTACACCGGTTCGTTGACCGCCATCGACCAGGTTCAATTGCGCCCGCGAGTCAGTGGCTATCTGCAAAGTGTCAGCGTGCCCGAAGGCCAGTTCGTGGCCAAGGGCAGCCCGTTGTTTGTGATCGATCCGCGCATGTTCCAGGCGGCAGTGAACGCCGCCAAGGCGCGTTTGCGCGAGGCAGAGGCCAATGCATCACTGGCCCAGGCCGAGCATGGCCGCGCCGAGCAGTTGTACGCCAAGAAGGTGGTGGCACGTGATCGCCTCGACACCGCCATTGCCTCGTTGAATGCCGGCAGGGCTCAGGTTGAGGCGGCCAGGGCTGCGCTGGATACGGCCCAACTGGACCTGAGTTACACCCGCGTCACCGCGCCTATCAGCGGGCGCATCGACCGCGCATTGGTGACGGAAGGCAACTATGTCACCCGTGGGGAAACACCCCTGACCACAATTGTCTCCATCGACCCCTTGCATGTGTACTTCGACGTGGACGAACGCACCTACCTGCATTCGTTGGCAGCGACGCGGCAGCACGCCGGGACCAAGGGCGAAAACGCTGCCAAGGTCATGGTGGCGATGCTCAACGACACCACCTATGCACGGGCCGGGCGCGTGGACTTTCTGGCCAACTCGGCCGACCGCAAGACAGGTACGGTTCGCGTACGTGCGGTGGTGGCGAACCCGGATGGGCGCTTGACGCCTGGGCTGTTTGCCAAGGTCAAGCTGGACACCGGCGCGGCGCAACCCCGGGTGTTGATTGCCGACCATTCCATCGGCACCGACCAGGGTCGCCGTTATGTGCTGGTCGTCGGTGAAGGTGACAAGACCGAATACCGCCCAGTCGAACTGGGCCCGGTGGTTGACGGCCTGCGGGTCGTCGAACAGGGTCTGCAACCGGGCGAGCGCATTGTCGTCAAAGGCCTGGTGCGCCCCGGCATGCAGGTAACACCACTGGCTGCCAGCATCGAGGGCAAGCCGCTTGAGGCGCCGCTGGCAGTGGGGGGCGTGCAATGAGCTTCCCACGCTTTTTCATTGACCGACCGATCTTCGCCATCGTCCTGTCGGTGTTGATGATGATCGGCGGCATCGTGGCCTTCTTCCATTTGCCGTTGAGCGAATACCCGGCCGTCACGCCGCCTACGGTGCAAGTGACCGCGTCGTATCCGGGGGCCAACCCGCAGGTAATTGCCGAGACAGTGGCAGCGCCGCTGGAACAGGTGATCACCGGGGTCGAGGGCATGCTTTACATGACCTCGCAGTCGGCCACCGATGGCCGCATGATCCTGACCGCGACCTTCGCCCAGGGCACCAATGCGGACATGGCCCAGATCCAGGTGCAAAACCGTGTGTCGCGAGCTCTGCCGCGCTTGCCCGAAGAGGTGCAGCGCCTGGGCGTGGTCACGCAGAAGACCTCGCCGGACATCCTCATGGTGGTCCACCTGCTGTCCCCCGACCAGCGTTATGACCCGCTGTACATCTCCAACTACGCCTACCTTCAGGTGCGCGACGAGCTGTCGCGCCTGCCGGGGATCAACGATGTGCTGGTGTGGGGCGCGGGTGAATACAGCATGCGCCTGTGGCTCGACCCGGACCTGATCGCCGCCCGTGGCTTGACCGCCGGCGATGTGATTGCTGCCGTGCGCGAGCAGAACGTGCAAGTGGCGGCGGGCTCGGTCGGCCAGTCGCCGGATTCCACTGCGGCCTTCCAAGTCACGGTCAATACCCTGGGGCGCCTGACCGACGAAGAACAGTTTGGCGACATCATCATTCGCACCGGCGATAACGGCCAGGTCACGCGTTTGCGCGATGTGGCCCGTATCGAGATGGGCGCCGATGCCTACGCGCTGCGCAGCCTGTTGGACGGCGAGCCTGCGGTGGCTTTGCAAATCATCCAGAGCCCGGGGGCGAACGCGCTGGATGTGGCGCAGTCGGTGCGCGATACCATGCAGCGCCTGCAAACCAACTTCCCCGAAGGATTGGTATCGCGGATTGCTTATGACCCCACCGTGTTTGTGCGCGCTTCCCTGGAATCGGTCGCTATCACGCTGATGGAAGCGATCCTGCTGGTGGTGATCGTGGTGGTGGTGTTCCTGCGCAACTGGCGCGCGTCGCTGATCCCCTTGATGGCCGTGCCGGTGTCGATCATCGGCACCTTCGCCGTCATGCACCTGATGGGCTTCTCCCTCAACACCTTGTCGCTGTTCGGCCTGGTGCTGTCGATTGGCATCGTGGTCGACGATGCCATTGTGGTGGTGGAGAACGTCGAGCGCCATATCGAGAACGGCGAGGAGCCGATGCAGGCTGCGCGGCGAGCGATGGGCGAGGTTACTGGCCCTATCATTGCGATCACCTCGGTGCTGGCGGCCGTGTTCATTCCCACTGCGTTTCTCAGTGGCCTGCAAGGTGAGTTCTATCGGCAATTTGCGCTGACCATCGCGATTTCCACCATCCTCTCGGCGGTCAACTCGTTGACCCTCAGCCCGGCGCTGGCCGGCCTGTTGCTGCGGCCACGGCATGCCGCCGTGGTGCATGACCCGCGTAGCCTGCGCGGTCGCGCCACGCGGCTGTTGGAGGTGCTGGGCCGGCCGTTCCAGCGTGCGCCGCAAGCCTA
This sequence comes from Pseudomonas sp. FDAARGOS_380, assembly GCF_002591235.1. NCBI lineage: Bacteria > Pseudomonadati > Pseudomonadota > Gammaproteobacteria > Pseudomonadales > Pseudomonadaceae > Pseudomonas > Pseudomonas sp. FDAARGOS_380. The sequence continues at coordinate 4,848,587 of NZ_CP023969.1, forward strand.
TGGCAATACCGTGCGCAAGGTCGTCGGCCGTCGCGGCGTGGCGCTGTTGGCCTACGGCGGCTTGCTCGCGCTGACCTGGTTTGGCTTCAACGCGGTACCGGCCGGCTTCGTGCCGATGCAAGACAAGTACTACCTGGTCGGCATCGCCCAACTGCCCAACGCGGCCTCGTTGGAGCGTACCGATGCGGTGGTGCGGCAAATGTCGAAAATCGCCCTGGACGAGCCGGGGGTCGAGAGTGTGGTGGCGTTCCCGGGGCTGTCGGTCAATGGCTTCGTCAACGTCCCGAATGCGGCGGTGATGTTCGTCATGCTTGATCCGTTCAAAGAACGCACCTCGGCGGATATGACAGCGGTCGCTATTGCCGGGCGCCTGCAAGCCAAGTTTGCGAGCATCCCCGACGGTTTCCTCGGCGTGTTCCCACCGCCGCCGGTACCGGGGCTCGGGGTGACTGGGGGCTTCAAGCTTCAGGTCGAAGACCGTGGCGGAGTGGGGCTTGAGGCGTTGGTGCAGCAGACCCAAATGCTGATGACCAAAGCCACCGAGTCAGGCCAGGTGGCCGGGTTGATGACCAGCCTGGACGTCAACGCGCCGCAACTGAATGTCGACATCGACCGCACCCAGGTCAAGAGCCAGGGCGTGCGCCTGGCGGATGTGTTCGAGTCGCTGCAGGTCTATCTGGGGTCGCTGTATGTCAACGACTTCAACCGGTTTGGCCGCACCTACAAAGTCACGGCCCAGGCCGATGCGGACCACCGCATGCAGGCCGAAGCCATTGGCCGTCTGCAGGTGCGCAACGCCGCTGGGGACATGCTGCCGTTGTCGGCGTTTGTCACGGTCACGCCGAGCTCGGGGCCTGACCGGGTGATTCACTACAACGGCTATCCGTCGGCGGATATCTCTGGCGGCGCGATGCCAGGGGTCAGTTCCGGGCAGGCGGTTGCGCTCATGGAGCGTCTGGCCCAGGAGGTACTGCCCGAGGGCGTGACCTATGAATGGACGGACCTGACCTACCAGCAAAAGCTCGCCGGGTCATCGGCTCTGTTTATTTTCCCGCTGTGTGTGTTGCTGGCGTATCTGATCCTTGCCGCGCAGTACAACAGTTGGCTGCTGCCGTTGGCGGTGTTGCTGATCGTGCCCATGTGCCTGCTCAGCGCAATCCTCGGCGTGTGGCTGGTAGACGGCGACAACAACGTGTTCGTGCAGATCGGGTTGGTGGTGCTGGTGGGCCTGGCGGCGAAGAACGCCATCCTGATCGTCGAGTTTGCCCGCAGCCTCGAAGCTGAAGGCGCCAGCCCCTTGGAGGCGGTGATCCACGCCTGCCAATTGCGCCTGCGGCCTATTTTGATGACGTCCCTGGCGTTCATCGCCGGCGTGGTGCCGCTGGTGTTTGCCAGTGGGGCAGGCGCCGAGATGCGCCATGCCATGGGGGTGGCGGTGTTTGCCGGGATGTTGGGGGTGACGCTGTTCGGCCTGTTCCTCACGCCCGTGTTTTATGTGGTGATGCGCAGCCTGGCGCTGCGTGTGCAGCGTCAGGGGGCGAGCCCGAAGGTGCAGCTAAAGGAGAGCGCATCATGAAACAGGCGTATCCAGCTTTTGTGTTGTCGTTGACCCTGCTGGCCGGTTGCGGTTCGGTGGGGCCGGACTATTCCGCGCCGGTGCTGCCTGCTGCGCAGCGGGCGACGAGCTTTGGCGCGCCCATCGCCGGGCTGGGTCCGGGCGAGGTGGAGGTGCAGTGGTGGCAGGTGTTTGATGAGCCGGCACTGAGCCAATTGATCCAGCAGGCACTGGCGGCCAACCACGACATTGGCATCGCCGCCGCGCGCCTGGACGAAGCCAAGGCGCTGCTGCGTGAAAGCCGCCAAGGCTTCCTGCCCAGCGGCGGCGCCGCCCTGGGCTACGAGCACCGCAAGCGCAGCGAGGTCGAGACCCCGTTCGGCGAGCAGCGCTCCATTGAAACCACCCGCGCGGCGGTGGATGCGGCCTGGGAAATCGACTTGTTTGGCCGCGTGCGTCGCTCGGTGGAGGCGGCCCAGGCCGAGGCGGGGTCGCGTCAGGCGTTATTGCGCAACGTGCAAGCGAGCGTCGCGGCGACTGTTGCGGCCACCTGGTTTGACCTGCAAGGCATCGAAGCCGAACAGGCCGTGGTTGCGGATATCAGCCAGAGCCAGCGCGACAGCCTGGGCCTGGTGGGGCAGATGGTCAGCGTCGGCGCCGCCACCGAATTCGACCGGCTGCGCGCCGAAGCCTTGTTGCGCAATGTGGAGGCGGTCGCGCCTGACCTGGAACGACGTCGCGCCAAGGCAACCAACGCGTTGGCGGTGTTGTTGGGGCAGGCGCCTCAAGGGTTCAAGCCACCGCAGGCCCGGCCTGGGCGTGAAACCTTGAACCTGCGCACGCTGCAGGTGGGAGACCCAGCCGGCTTGCTGGCGCGCCGCGCCGACATTGCTGCGGCCGAACGCACGCTGGCGGCCGCGACCGCGCAGATCGGCGTGGAAACCGCTGGCTTGTATCCGGACATTCAGGTGCAGGGCTCCATCGGTTTGCTGGCCGGAAGCCTCAGCGCCCTGGGCGATGCGGGCATGCAGTCGAACTTTATCGCGCCGGTGATTCGCTGGTCGCTGCTGGACACCGGGCGCGTACGTGCGCGGATTGCCGCCAGCGAGGCGCGCACCCAGGCGGCCTTGATCGCTTATGACCAGACTGTGTTGCGGGCCTTGCAGGAAACCGATGATGCATTCCAGGCCAACCGCACGGCCGGCAACACCCTGGGCTTGCGGCTGCTGGAGGCGGCCGCCAATCGTGAGGCCGCCAGCTTTGCGCGCGAGCGGTTTGCGCAAGGCGAGGGCGTGTACCTGGATGTGCTTGAGGCCGAACGTGCCGACTTCACCAGCCGCCGCGCGTTGACCGCAGCGCGCACGGAACAGCGTTTGGCGGTGGTGGGGATCTATAAGGCGCTGGGTGGCGGGTGGGAGATCTGCGAGCGGGCGGGGCAGGCGTGTAGCGGGGCTGCTGCTGTGTTGCGGTAACGGTTAGGTATCAAATATACGACGGTGGGCTTGTGGGAGCGGGCTTGCCCGCGATGGCGGTGGGGCAGTGACTGAATCTTTAACTGAACCACCGCAATCGCAGGCAAGCCAGCTCCCACATTGGTTATGTATTGCCCAAAGAATCAGCGCCTGGCACAGACCTTGTGTGCGCCCGATGTCAGCCTGACAGCCGAACAGCAGGTTGGATCAGACAGCCTATACATCAGTCTCACTACCCCGTTGCGTCGTTCCTCGATTATTGGTTACGTGTGACTCGCCAAACAGTATTGGCCAAGTCGTCAGCAATGATCAGCGCGCCTTTGGGATCCACGGTCACTCCAACCGGGCGGCCACGGGTTTTGCCGTCGTCGCCGCGAAAGCCGGTGGCAAAGTCGATGGGCTCGCCCGCCGGTTTGCCGTTGCTGAACGGTACGAAGATCACTTTATAGCCCACTGGGTTGTCACGGTTCCAACTGCCGTGCTCGCCGACAAACACGCCGTCAGCGAATTTTTCACCCAGGGCGGGGATGGAGAAATCCACGCCAAGCGCGGCCACGTGGGAGCCCAGGCTGTAATCGGGCTTGATCGCCGCGGCCACCTTGGCCGGGTTTTGCGGTTGTGCGCGGGGGTCGACGTTCTGGCCCCAGTAGCTGTAGGGCCAGCCGTAGAAGGCACCTTCACGCACCGACGTCAGGTAGTCCGGTACCAGGTCGGGGCCCAGTTCATCGCGCTCGTTGACCACCGTCCACAGTTGCCCGGAACCCGGTTGGATGGTCAGCGCCGTTGGGTTGCGCAGGCCCGTGGCGTAGGGTTTGTGCGCGCCGGTGGCCGCGTCGATCTGCCAGACCATTGCGCGGTCGATCTCCACTTCCATGCCGCGCTCGGTGATGTTGCTGTTGGAACCGATGCCCACATACAGCTGGCGCCCGTCCTCACTCACGGCCAGTGACTTGGTCCAGTGATGGTTGATCTGCGCCGGCAGGTCGGTGACTTTGACCGGCGGGGCGCTGGCCTTGGTCTGGCCGTCGGCGTAGTCAAAACGCACCAGTGCATCCTGGTTGGCCACATACAGTTTGCCGTCGGCGAATGCCAGGCCGTAGGGGGCGTTGAGGTTATCGGCGAACACGGTCTTGAGTTCATAGGTGCCGTCACCGTCGGCGTCACGCAGCAGCGTAAGGCGGTTGCCGCCCTTGACCTTGGTGTTGCCCTGGGCCTTGATCACACTGGCGATCACGTCCTTGGGCTTGAGCTTGGCCGCGCTGCCGCCACGGCCTTCGGCCACCAGGATATCGCCGTTGGGCAGCACCAGGGTCTGGCGTGGGATCGCCAGGTCAGTGGCGATAGCGGTCACGCTGTAGCCTTCGGGCACCTTGGGCTTTTGATCGCCCCACGGGGTGGGCTCGGCAATCTTCATGCTCGGCAACAGGCTGCTTTGTTGCTCAGGCAGCTTGGGGTCTGGGCCGCGCGCCTGGGTCTTGTCACCTTCGCCGCCGCAGGCACTCAGCAACAGGGCGGCGCTGAGCAGGGTCAGTGTGTTGAGTGGTTTCATCGGGCAGCTCCTGAGCGCAGGTTGGTCAAGCCGATCCAGGTGGCGACAATCGCCAGCACGGTGACGATCGCCGACAGCATCAAGCCGGTGGGCATCATGGCGTAGGCGTCCTTGGCATGCTGGAAGGCATTGACCAACCCAAGCACCCAAGTGCCCAGCAACAGCAGGAAGTACGCCACCGGGCGCCCGCCCTTGTGTTCGGCACGCACCAGGTTGACCAGTGCAAACAGCAGGGAAAAACCACAGAACACCAAGGCTCCTGCGATCAGCCAGGAGGCGAAATTGGCCCATTGAATCTGGTAGGTCTGGCCGTAGGCGATATCACTGAGCAAGGCTCCGAGAAACAACGGCACGGTGCCGGCAAGCAAAGTCCCGTGCAACGGCCCGGGCCTGACGACGGGGTAAGTGGGGAGGGTAGTCATGGTGGTGGCGGCTCCTTATCGTTCTGCACCCTGGACTCAGGGCGCGCTGACTTCGCATAGGAAAGGAGCATGGCGCTTGTGAGAAAGTTCACTGGGAGGGCGTTTCGAGGTGTGTTTCGATCCGGCGTTCCCCTGCATATGCCTAGGTATCTACACAATTTTGGTGCGACGCTGAACCTGTGGCGAGGGAGCTTGCTCCCGTGACGGCCAGCCAGCCGACATCTATCTACCTGACACCCCACCATCCAACTGTGGGAGCTGGCTTGCCTGCGAAGGCGGCCTGGCAGTCGACACAGTTGGACCGGGTATATATCCGTTATTTAGGTAACGGCCACCTAGGGTTCCGCCCTGACGGCGGCTCACTTTTGAAAAGCGCAAAAGTAAGCAAAACGCTCTTGCCCCACCACTCGGCACCTCGCCTAGGCTCGGTGTGCCCGTAATCCGCCAGTGATTTGGGGGGCCGCCGCCACGCGCCATCCATGGCGCGGGGCGGCTAAACCGGCATCCCTGCCGGTTTACCCCCCAAATCCCTGTCGAATTCCGGCCAGCGTGGTTTAACGGGGCGCCTAAGATCAAGATCAAAAGCAGATCAAGAGCAAGAGCGGCTCGCTTCGCATCGTGGTTAGCGTCTGTGCCTACAGCCCACAAAGTTATGTAGATACGTTTACCACAGCGGCTATATGACTCATCCTTCCTGGCCCGATATGAGGAATAGCGTTATGCCCACTCCGCATCTGCTCTGCGGCAAGATCGCATCGTGAACACTCAAAAACCTGCAGGCATTGATGTCGACGGCTATATCCTCACCGTTGCCGATGGGCCTATACAACCCGAGTTCCAGCCCCTGCTGACGGACATCTGCGCTACCTTGTCCCGGCCTGAACTGGGGCTGCACGGGATTTACCTGTATGGCAGCATCGCACGGGGCGAAGGTGAGATCGGCATTTCTGATCTTGACCTTTCCCTGATACTGGTCGAGCCACCGGATGCGCCCGTGCTTGAACAATTGGAGTCGGCCCGACTCGCGTTGGAGCAGCGGCATCCCCAAGTCACCAAGATCGACTTTGATATCGGCCACCGCGCCCAGGTGTTGGCGCCCGAGAACCGAAACCGTTGGGGCTTCTGGCTCAAACATCATTGCTGCTGTCTCTGGGGCGAAGACCTGTCGCTGCACTTCGAACCGTTTCGCCCGTCTCGCGCCATCGCCCTGGCGGTCAACGGCGATTTTGAACAGGCGCTCACGGGGTATCTGGTAGGTATCGAACAGGCCAGCACTGAGCACGTACGCCATCGCTTGCAGCGGGAAGCGTCGCGGGCCTTGATCCGCGCCACCCACACTCTGCGAGCGGAAGATGCGCAAACCTGGCCGCAAACCCTGGAAGAGTACGTCGGGCTGTTTGTTCAGCATTACCCGACCATGCGCGTGCAAATCGCCTATTTCCTGTTTGAGGCACGCAACCCGAGCGCCGAGGGCGAGGCATTTACGACACGCCTGCGGGCGTTTCTGAGCTGGATGAATTCGGCCGTCATAGAAAGGAATCAATCAGATGCGTGAACGCAAAGCCGCACGATTACTGGTCATAAACCCTGCACAGCAAGTGTTGCTGTTTCGCTTCGTGCACAAAGAAGGCGCCTTGGCCGGCCAGGATTACTGGGCCACACCGGGCGGTGGCGTTGAGGCCGGGGAGACCTTTCACAGTGCCGCGATTCGTGAGTTGCGCGAAGAAACGGGGATCACGGTGAGCAGCGTCGGGGAATGTGTAGCAGAGCGCAACGTGACCTTGATGCTACCCTGCGGCGAAACGGTGCTGGCGGTTGAGCGGTACTTCGTTGTGCATGCGCCCAGCGAGGCGTTATCCAGGGCCGAGTGGACGCAGCAGGAGGCCCAGGTGATGGCGGACCATCGCTGGTGGTCGGCAGAGGCGCTGCGCGCAACGAGCGATACGGTATGGCCGCAGGCGTTATCGCAAATGCTGGAGGATGCTGGGGTGTTTTAACCGCTCAGGCCCGCAAGCGGCCGCCAGCGTGCGTTTGCCCTGATGCATGTCTGCTTTGTTAATGACTGGCCAGGATTTCACTCGTCTGGAACACCCTGGCATAGTCCATGGCCAAGTTACTCAGCGACAGCGCATGCACGTCTTCAGCGGCCCACAGCCGCCCCGACAAGTCGGTTTGGTCGAAGGTAAAACACGCATCCTCCGCCACGATCACGTCGAACCCCAGGTTGCCTCCCGAGCGTGCGGTGGATTCCACTGAATTGTTGGTGATGACGCCAACGATCACCAACTGCTGGATCGAGCGCACGTGTAGCCAGCGCTCCAGGCCCGTGGCGCTGAATGCATCCGGTACGTTTTTTTCCACCACATGTTCGTGGGCCAGGGGGTGCAACGCATCCTGGAACTCACAGCCAGGTTGGCCTGGCCGGAACACCGAAGCGTCAGAGCGGGAGATATGCCGCACATGAATGATCGGGCGTTGCGCCTGGCGCCACGCATTGAGCAAGTGCTGTATGTGCAGCTCAGCGTCTGGGTTGTTGCGGCGCCCAAGGGTGGGATCGGCCATGCCTTTTTGCATATCGATGATCAACAGTGCGGCGTTCGTCGCTATCGGTTCCATGGCCTGTCCTGGCAGAGGTGAACATTATCCAGCGGGTATCACGCAGTCCAAATGTGGGAGCGGGCTTGCTCGCGAATGCGTGCTGTCAGTTGATACACAAGTCACTGATAGACCGTATTCGCGAGCAAGCCCGCTCCCACAGGTTGGACGTTAGCACCGATCGGCAGCCGATACGCAAAACCCTGAGACTTCCCGGCGAAACGCTTCATAATGGCGGCCAATTTGTTTAGCTCGTTATTCTGGTGTGCCCGCATGGAAATTAAGGTCAACTTTCTCGACAACCTTCGGCTTGAAGCCAAGTTCGATGACTTCACGGTCATTGCCGACCAGCCCATTCGCTACAAGGGCGATGGGTCGGCACCGGGGCCATTCGACTACTTCCTGGCTTCGTCGGCGTTGTGTGCGGCGTACTTTGTGAAGTTGTACTGCCAGACGCGCAATATTCCCACCGAGAATATTCGCCTGTCGCAGAACAACATCGTCGACCCGGAAAACCGCTACAACCAGATTTTCAAGATCCAGGTCGAGTTGCCCGCGGACATCTCCGACAAGGACCGCCAAGGCATCCTGCGTTCCATCGACCGCTGCACCGTGAAGAAGGTGGTGCAGGCCGGGCCGGAATTCGTGATTGAGGAAGTCGAGAACCTCGACGCCGATGCCCAGGCGTTGTTGATGCCCAATTCCACGTCCGAGGCGGGCACCTACATTGCCGGCAAGGACCTGCCGCTGGAGCAGACCATCGCCAACATGTCGGCGATTCTCGCCGGCCTGGGCATGAAGATCGAGATCGCCTCGTGGCGCAATATCGTGCCCAACGTGTGGTCGCTGCATATCCGCGACGCCCATTCACCGATGTGCTTTACCAACGGCAAAGGCGCGACGAAAGAAGGCGCGCTGGCGTCGGCGCTGGGTGAGTTCATTGAGCGCCTGAACTGCAACTTTTTCTACAACGACCAGTTCTGGGGCGAGGACCTGGCCAACGCGCCGTTCGTGCATTACCCCGACGAGCGTTGGTTCCAGCCGGGCCCCAACGATGAGCTGCCGAGTGAAATCCTTGATGCCTACTGCCTGAAAGTCTACAACCGCGAGGGCGAGCTGCGTGGTTCACACCTGTTCGACACCAACTCCGGCAACGAGGCCCGTGGCATTGTCTCGCTGCCGTTCGTGCGTCAGTCCGATGGTGAGGTGGTGTATTTCCCGTCCAACCTGATCGAAAACCTCTACCTGAGCAACGGCATGAGCGCCGGCAATACCTTGGCCGAAGCCCAGGTGCAGTGCCTGTCGGAGATTTTCGAGCGGGCGGTGAAGCGCGAAATCATCGAAGGCGAATTTGCGCTGCCGGACGTACCGGCCGACGTGTTGGCCAAGTACCCAGGCATCCTGGCGGGCATCGAAGGCCTGGAAGCCCAGGGCTTTCCGGTGCTGGTCAAAGATGCGTCCCTGGGCGGTGAATTCCCGGTGATGTGTGTGACCTTGATGAACCCGCGCACCGGCGGCGTGTTCGCTTCGTTTGGCGCGCACCCCAGCCTGGAAGTGGCGCTGGAACGCAGCCTCACCGAGCTGCTGCAAGGCCGCAGCTTCGAAGGCTTGAACGACCTGCCGCAGCCGACCTTCGAAGGCCAGGCGGTCACCGAGCCGAACAACTTCGTCGAGCACTTTATCGATTCCAGCGGCGTAGTGTCGTGGCGCTTCTTCAGTGCTCAGTCTGATTATGAATTCGTCGAGTGGGACTTCTCCGGCCAGGGCGAAGACTCCAACGCCCAGGAAGCCGCCACGCTGTTCGGCATCCTCGAAGGCATGGGCAAGGAGTCGTACATGGCGGTGTATGAGCACCTGGGCGCTACCGCCTGCCGGATCCTGGTGCCGGACTACTCGGAAATCTACCCGGTGGACGACCTGATCTGGGACAACACCAACAAGGCGCTGTTTTTCCGCGAAGACATCCTCAACCTGCACCGCCTCGACGAGGAAGAGTTGCAGGCGTTGGTCGAGCGCCTGATAGAAAGCGAACTGGACGACTACACCGATATCACCACGCTGATTGGCATCGAGTTCGATGACAACACGGCGTGGGGCCAACTGACCATCCTGGAGCTCAAGCTGCTGATCTTCCTGGCCTTGCAGCAGTATGAAGAGGCCAAGGAGTGCGTGGAGATGTTCCTGCAGTACAACGACAACACCGTTGAGCGCGGCCTGTTTTACCAGGCGATGAACGCGGTGCTGGAGATGGAGTTGGATGACGACTTGGAACTGGCTGACTACGAGGCCAACTTCCGGCGCATGTTCGGTAATGAGCGCATGGACGCGGTGATCGGTTCGGTCAACGGCAGCGTGCGCTTTTACGGGTTGACGCCGACCAGCATGAAGCTGGAAGGCCTGGACCGGCACTTGCGCTTGATCGACAGCTACAAGAAGCTGCATACGGCGCGAGCCAACATCACCCAAGGCTGACCCACACTGATCGTTCCCACGCAGAGCGTGGGAACGCATCCGGTGACGCTCTGCGTCACGCTTGGGGACGCAGAGCGTCCTGGGTTGCATTCCCACGCAGAGCGTGGGAACGATCATGGCGGTTAGATGTGGGCCAAGGCCTGCTCCAGGTCGGCGCGCAAATCCTCCCCATCTTCAACCCCCACCGACAAGCGCACCAGCCCATCGCCAATCCCCAATTGCGCTCGCGTCGCCGCCGGGATGCTGGCATGGGTCATGATCGCCGGGTGCTCGATCAGGCTTTCCACGCCCCCCAGGCTCTCGGCCAGGGCGAAGATCTTCACGTTTTCCAGAAAGCGCGTCGCGCCGGCCAGGTCGCTGTTCAAGTCCACTGAAATCATCCCGCCAAAGCCGCGCATCTGCTGTTTCGCCAGGTCGTGCTGTGGGTGGGATTTGAGGCCCGGGTAGTGAACCCGTGACACTTGCGGCTGTTGCTCCAGCCAGGTGGCCAGGTCCAGGGCATTGCTGCAATGGCGCTCCATGCGCAGCGCCAGGGTTTTTACCCCGCGCAGGGTCAGGAAGGCGTCGAACGGCCCGGCGATGGCGCCGATGGAGTTTTGCAGGAAACCCAGGCGTTCGGCCAATTCAGCGTTGTCACCGACAACAGCGATACCACCGATCACATCAGAATGCCCATTGAGGTATTTGGTGGTGGAGTGCACCACGAGGTCGAAGCCCAACTCCAGCGGGCGCTGGATCCAGGGGCTGGCAAAGGTATTGTCGGCCACGCAGATAATCCCGCGGGCACGGCAGATGCGGGCCACGGCGCGCAGGTCGGTCAGGCTCAGCAGCGGGTTGCTTGGGGTTTCGACCCAGACCATGCGCGTGTCGTCCTGCAATGACGCTTCAAACGCCGACAAGTCGCTGAGGTCGACATAGCTGAAACGGTGCCCGGCACTGCGCTGGCGCACCTTGTCGAACAGGCGGAAAGTGCCGCCGTACAGGTCGTTGCCCGAGACGATATGCGCGCCGGCATCCAGCAGTTCCAGCACGGTGGAGATTGCCGCCAGCCCCGAGGCAAACGCAAACGCCTGGCTGCCGCCTTCAAGGTCGGCCACGCAGCGTTCCAGGGCGAAACGCGTGGGGTTATGGGAACGGCCATAGTCAAAGCCCTTGTGCACGCCGGGGCTGTCTTGCAGGTAGGTGGAGTTGGCGTAGATCGGCGGCATCAGCGCGCCCGTGGTCGGGTCGGGTGACTGCCCGGCGTGGATCACACGGGTGGCAAACGCGCTTTTATCGGGCTGGCTCATGCAAGGGATCTCCGTAGGTGGTTAAGCAGGTCGACGCGGGTGATCAGGCCATGAAAGCCTGCGGCGTCGGCAATGATGGCGACCAGGCCGCGATCCAGTTCAGCCTGCAGTTCGGCCAGGCTGGCGTTGGGGGCCAGGGTGTGCAGGGTGTTGGTCATGGCGCTGGCGACGGTCATGGAAAAATCTGCGGCGTCGTGGTGCAGGCCCAGCAGGATGTCGGACTCGTCGATCACGCCCACCAGGGTCTGGCCATCGACCAGCACCGGCAGTTGCGACACGTCCGCCAGGCGCATGCGCTGGAAGGCGGTGAGCAGGGTGTCGTCGGGGCTTACGCTGATCACGCGGCCGTCTTCGAAGCGGCGCGCGATCAGGTCGCGCAGGTCACCGTAGTGCTTGTACTGCAACAGGCCGGCGTCGTTCATCCACTGGTCGTTGTAAACCTTCGACAGGTAGCGCGTACCGGTGTCGCAGACGAAGGTGACCACGCGCTTGGGCTCGGTTTGCTCGCGGCAGTAGCGCAAGGCCGCGGCGAGCAGTGTGCCGGTGGATGAGCCGCCGAGGATGCCTTCGGCCTTGAGCAATTGGCGGGCGTGGTCGAAGCTGTCTGCATCACTGATGGAGTAGGCGTGGCGCACGCTGGACAGGTCGGCAATCGAAGGGATGAAGTCTTCGCCAATACCTTCCACGGCCCAGGAACCAGGGGTTTCCAGCTTGCCGCTGCGGCTGTATTCGGCCATCACCGAACCGACCGGGTCGGCCAGCACCATGGCCAGTTCGGGTTGCACGCGCTTGAAGAACCGCGTCAAACCGGTGAGGGTGCCGGCCGAGCCGACGCCCACCACAATGGCGTCCACGTCGTGCTGGGTCTGCGCCCAGATCTCCGGCGCGGTGCTGGTCTCGTGGGCCAAGGGGTTGGCCGGGTTGTTGAACTGGTCGGCGAAGAACGAGCCTGGAATATCCTTGGCCAGGCGCGCTGCCACGTCCTGGTAATACTCGGGATGGCCCTTGCCCACATCGGAACGGGTGATATGCACCTCGGCGCCCATGGCCTTGAGGTGCAGGACCTTTTCCGTGGACATCTTGTCGGGCACCACCAACACCACCCGATAACCCTTGGCCCGGCCCACCAGCGCCAGGCCCAGGCCGGTATTGCCGGCGGTGGCTTCAATGATGGTACCGCCAGGGCGCAAACGACCGTCGCGTTCGGCAGCGTCGATCATCGCCAGGCCAATGCGGTCCTTGATGGAACCGCCGGGGTTTTGCGATTCCAGTTTGAGAAACAGCGTGCAGGGGCCGGTATCGAAGCGGCTGACTTTGACCAGCGGGGTGTTGCCGATTAGCTCAAGTACGGCAGGGCGTGAAGGCGTGGGCATGTCGTCTCCTGGTTACGGGATGGGCGTAGGGCGAGGGACAGTAAAAAAACAGCATGGCTTGGAACATAGGCCGGTATCGCCGGTGTCGCAACCGGGCGTCCGTTGGATGACTTTTTTTGCCGCATGGGGGGAGGGCGCGCAATCCAGGATTGCGCTGAAAACCAACGATGGAGCTGGCTTGCCGGATTGCCGACACCTATCTACCTGACGCCACGCGATCCAATGTGGGAGCTGGCTTGCCTGCGATGGTCATAGGTATCTACACAACGTTGGTGCGACGCTGACCCTGTGGCGAGGGAGCTTGCTCCCGCGACGGCCTGACAGCCGACACTTATCTACCTGCCGCCCCGCGATCAAACTGTGTGGCTTGCCTGCGATAGCGACCTGCCAGCCGACACCTATTTACCTGACGCCCCACGACCCAACTGTGGGAGCGGGCTTGCTCGCGAAGGCGGCCTGACAGTCAAAACAGTTATACCGAGTACATATCCATTCCTGCGGTAACGGCCACTTAGGGTTCCGCCCTGACGGCGGCTCACTTTTGAAAAGCGCAAAAGTAAGCAAAACGCTCTTGCCCCACCACTCGGCACCTCGCTTAGGCTCGGTGTGCCCGTAATCCGCCAGTGATTTGGGGGGCCGCCGCCACGCGCCATCCATGGCGCGGGGCGGCTAAACCGGCATCCCTGCCGGTTTACCCCCCAAATCCCTGTCGAATTCCGGCCAGCGTGGTTTGACGGGGCGCCTAAGATCAAAAGCAGATCAAGAGCGACTCGCTTCGCATCGTGGTTACCGTTGAGAGCTGCAGAGTTATGTAGATACCTATGCCTTCATGTGGGAGCGGGCTTGCTCGCGAAAGCGGTGGGTCAGTTTTCACATGTGCTAGCGGATACATCGCCTTCGCGAGCAAGCCCGCTCCCACAGTTCAGTTCCCGGCAATCGCGGCTTCGATGGTAGCGATGTCGATTTTGGTCATTTTCATCATCGCCTCAAACGCACGCTTGGCGACGGCAGGATCTTTACTGGTAACCGCATCGACCAACACCCTCGGTGAGATCTGCCACGACAGCCCCCACTTGTCCTTGCACCAACCGCAAGCGCTTGCCTGCCCACCGTTGTCGATGATGGCATGCCACAAGCGGTCGGTTTCCTCCTGGTCATCCGTGGACACCTGAAAGGAAAACGCCTCACTGTGCTTGAACATGGGGCCGCCATTGAGGCCCACGCAGGGGATACCCAGTACGGTGAATTCCACGGTCAACTCATCACCCTGCTTGCCGGATGGGTAGTCGCCAGGGGCACGGTGTACGGCCTTTACTGCGCTGTTGGGGAAGGTGTTGGCGTAGAAGGTCGCTGCCTCCAGGGCATCGCCGTTGTACCAGAGGCAGATCGTATTCTTGTTGTTCATCGCAAGGCTCCTCGGGTTGGAAGGTGCATGAAGTCTAGACTAACAACCTGCGATGCTGCTCAGGCTTGCACCGCCTCTCTGCCAGAGCGTGAATCGGCCCGCCGCGCACGCCAGCTCAACCCCAATACCATCAGCAAACCCAGCCCAGCCATGATCGCGCCTGCCAGTGAAATCGCCGGGTAGCCCAGCCCAGCATTGATCACCGCACCCCCCAACGCCGCACCAATCGCATTCCCAAAATTGAACGCACCGATGTTCATCGCCGAAGCCAGGTTAGGCGCATCCTTTGCTGCCTCCATCACCCGCATCTGCAACGGCGGCACCAGGGCAAAGCTGGCAGCGCCCCACAGCAGGATCGACAACGCCGCAGGCAGCGGCCATTGCATGAGCACCGAGAAGGCCAACAGCACGGCAATCAACACCACCAGCGAGATGATCAAGGTGCGGTCTACCGAGCGGTCCGCAGACTTGCCACCCCACACATTGCCCAGGGTGAGCCCGATGCCGAACAGCACCAGCATCCCGGTGACGAAGTTGGTCGAAGCGTGGGTGACGTCTCGCAGAATCGGCGCGATGTAGGTGAATACCGTGAACATCGCACTCGAGCCCACCACGGTCAGCGCCAACGCCGCCAGCACAGGCCCGCGACCCAGCACACGAATTTCCGCCATCAGCCCGCCACCTTTAGGGGCCGGCGCATTGGGCAAGGCCCACCACAGCGCCGCCATCACCACTGCGCCAAGCCCACTGATGCCCCAGAACGCTGTGCGCCAACCAAAGTTCTCGCCAAACCAGGTCGCCAGGGGCACGCCGCCAATGGTTGCCAGGGTCAGCCCCATGAACATCGCCGCCACAGCCCCCGCGCGCTTCTCGGGCGCCACCAGGCTTGCGGCCACGATCGAGCCAATCCCAAAGAACGCCCCATGATTGAGCGACGTCACCAGCCTGGCGATCATCAGCGTCTGGTAGTTGCTGGCCAACGCCGACAGCAAATTACCCAGGGTAAAAATCGCCATCAGCCCGATCAGCAAATAGCGGCGGGGTACCCTGGCCGTCGCCAGGGTCATGATCGGCGCGCCAATCAACACGCCCATGGCGTAGGCGCTCACCAACAGCCCCGCAGCGGGAATGGAGACATCAAGATCAGCGGCGATACCGGGCAACATGCCCATAGGGGCAAACTCTGTGACCCCGATGCCAAAGGCACCGACGGACAATGCTACAAGGGGTGGATTGATACGCATGGGTGACTCCTCATCTGTGAGCCAAATGCTACAATCCTGCCTTTTGCAGCAGTAGCCCTTGGTTGGGAACTACAGCTTTGCGCAGGAGGCACAAATGGACATCGGCGGGCGGTCGGGAGAGATGGAGGTGTTCACCATGGTCGCCGAGCACGGCAGCCTGTCGGGTGCGGCAAGGGCCTTGGGGCTGACGCCATCGGCCATCAGCCGCATCATCACCCGCACTGAACAGCGCATCGGCACCCGCTTACTGCTGCGCACCACCCGCGCCATCACCTTCACCGCCGAAGGCGAAGCCTACCTGCGCGGCGCCCGGCGCATCCTCGCCGACATGGCCGAAGTCGAAGACGCCATCACCGACCAGGGCGCGCCCCGCGGCCGCCTGCGCGTCAGCGCCGCACTGGCACACGGTCGCATGACCATCGTCCCCCTGGTCGCCGCCTTCAGCGCCCGCTATCCCGCCATCGTCGTCGACCTGATGCTCGGCGACGAAGTCGTAGACATCCTCGGCGGCCAGGCCGACGTCGCCATCCGCTTCGGCACCCTCGCCGACAGCCCACTGACTGCTCGCCTTATCGGCTCTACTGGGCAGGTTATCGTTGCTTCACCGGAGTACCTGGCACGGCATGGCACCCCCGTGACGCCGCAGGATTTACTGCAGCACAACTGCCTGCGCTTTAACTTCCGCAGAGCGGCCCCGGATTGGCCGTTTCGGGTGGAGGGACGGGAGTTTTCGTTGAAAGTGGCGGGGACGATTGAGGGCAATAGTGGTGAGGCATTGGCGCAGTTGGCGAAGCTGGGGGCGGGGGTGGCGAGGATTGGCGCGTTTAGTGTGGTGGAGGAGGTGAGGCGGGGGGAGTTGGTGGCGTTGCTGGAGGAGTTTAATCCTGGGGATGTGGAGCCGATTCATGCGGTGTTTGTCGGGGGAGGGGCGATGCCGGCGCGGGTTAGGGCGTTTGTGGATTTTTTGGTGGAGAAGTGTGGGGGTTGAGGGGCGGGATTTTTGGGGAGGAGGGGGCTGAACGGCGGATTTCGGCCAATAACTGCCGGTCGTAGCGACACCCTCTGGGACTTAGCCATTTCGTAGCGCGTAAGGGCCAGAACTCAGGTGTGCACTCAGAAACTCCAGGCATACCCTGATCTTCATCGAGCCAGAAGCCCGAATCGTAGTGACTGCGGACACATTCGCCGGCTGGAAATGTTCAGGCAGAATGCGAATGAGTGTCCCATTCCTGATGCTCGGGGCCACATCCCAGGTTGATGCCATGATGATGCCGAAACCATCATGCGCCCACTCTCGAACGACATCACTGTGATTGGACGCCATCGGCCCTGTGACTTTCACCGACTCAAGACCGTTTGGCCCCTCGAGCCGCCATACACCAAAGCTTTGATCCCTCCCACGAAACAACAGGCAATCGTGGCGTTGAAGCTCGCTCACAGAGTTTGGATTACCGCGCTCTTCCAGGTAACTCGGAGCAGCACAGAGAATCCTCTGGCTATCTGCGATTTTGTGAATAATCAGATTTTGCTCGTTAACTTCTCCAACTCGGATATCGATGTCGAACTGCTCCCCAATGAGGTCAGTTCGACGGTCAACCAGCTCAAGCCACACCTCTAATTTTGGGTAGCGTTTACGAAGCAAGGCCAGAACTGGAGCGATGTGAAATCGTCCCATTCGCTGGCTTGTGCTGATACGCAGAGTGCCTCTGGGCTCGACCCGGTCACCCAGTGATGTCTCCAGCATCCCATTGACGTTGTCCATGATTGTCTGGGCCCAAACGAGCATCGTTTCGCCATCTTTGGTGATCGAAACCCGTCTGGTTGTCCGGTTAAAGAGCTTGCAGCTCAGCGTTTCTTCCAACGCCAAAACACGCTTGCTGACATGGGCGGGAGAAATTCCAAGCTCTGTCCCGGCCGCGCTAAAACTTCCACGTTTCGCGATGACTGAGAACAGAAGCAGATCCCTCAGGAAGGGATCATTATTTACTAATGGAGAATTCTGATTTTCCATATGGCTCAATTATAGCTTTGCGCGTTGATAGTAGCCTTGATCCTAGCAGATCGAATCACGACTTCAGTACGTCGAGATTTAAAACAATAACGCTCGCGAAGATCAAAGCATGTCCAAAATCAGAATTGCGGTAGCGGGTGCCGGCCTCATCGGTCGACGCCATATCGAACTCATCCAAGCGAGTTCTTCTTGCGAACTGGCAGCCGTTATCGATCCGTTCGAACTTGATGGCTCCTACCGAGACTCACTGGGCGCCTCGCAGTATGAAAATCTTCTGGATTGTTTCGCCGAGGACAAGCCTGATGGCGTAATTCTCGCCACTCCAAACGCCCTACATGTCGAACAGACTTTGCAATGCATTGAGGCTGGTGTTGCCGCGCTGATAGAGAAGCCGGTGGCGCACAGCGTTGAGGAGGGCAGGCGGTTACTCGCTGTTGCCGATGCAACTGACGCCAAGCTGCTCGTAGGACATCATCGAGCGCATAGCCCAATTCTTGCCAAGGCGCGAGAGATCATCCGTGACGACATTCTTGGAGACATCGTTGCCGTGCAAGGCAGCGCTCTGTTTTACAAACCAGATGACTATTTCGACGCTGCCATTTGGCGACGCCAGGAAGGCGGTGGCCCTATCTTGATCAATATGATCCATGAGATCGGCAACCTGCGTTCGCTGTGCGGCGAAATTGTTGCTGTTCAAGCAATGCAGTCGAGTGTCGCACGTGGATTTCCTGTTGAAGATACCGTGTGTATCGGCCTGCGCTTTGAGAATGGAGCTCTCGGTTCCTTCTTGCTTTCCGATAGCACCGGATGTGCCCGCAGTTGGGAACAAACATCGCAAGAAAACGCTAGCTATCCGTCCTACGAGGATGAGGATTGCTACATCATCAGTGGGAAGAACGGCTCACTGTCAGTGCCCACAATGCGTCTCAAATACTACGTGAAGGCCGAAGACAGATCATGGTGGAAGCCCTTCCAAACGGGCCACTGCGCTGTCGACCGCACAGACCCCCTTGAGATCCAGCTTGAGCACTTTTGCAACGTCATACGAGGCACGGAAACGCCTTTGGTCTCCGTGCGCGACGGACTGCGGAATCTGATCATCACTGAGGCTATTTCACAGGCCGCAAAAAGCGGCTCGATCATAGAAATCGACCGTATTTGAGCCCGGCATGGCTTCCAGTCATGCCCTGTTTTGCGTGTACCAGGGGCGGTTTTTGCTGCCCGGCCAGGCCTATAAAAACAATATCTGGAGTAGTCAGATGAACACAGCAACAGCGACAGAGCAGCACCGTTCCAAGCAAGCCAAGAAAGCCACCGCGAGTGGTTGGATCGGCTCCGCGTTGGAGTATTACGACTTTTTCATCTATGCCCAAGCGGCAGCACTGATATTTCCACAACTCTTCTTCCCCTCAACCGATCCAAAGATTGCCATCGTGGCGGCTATGGCGACTTACGGGGTTGGGTACATTGCTCGCCCTATCGGCGCGTTCTTCTTGGGGCACTGGGGTGATACTCGAGGGCGCAAGAACGTACTGCTGCTATGCATGTTCCTGATGGGATTCGCCACCATGGCGGTAGGCCTGCTGCCGACCTACCACCAGATTGGTATATGGGCGCCTATCATGCTTGTAGTACTGCGACTGGTGCAGGGGTTTGCTGTAGCGGGAGAGATCTCGGGAGCCAGCTCAATGATTCTGGAGCATGCACCCCAAGGGCGAAGAGGATACTTCGGCAGCTACACACTTCAAGGGGTACAGGCAGGTCAGGTTCTCGCAGCAGCCATTTTCCTGCCTCTGGCCTATTTCATGTCCGATGAAGCCTTCAATAGCTGGGGCTGGCGTATTCCCTTTCTTTTGAGCGCTGTGGTGCTGATCGCTGGCTTTATCATTCGCCGGGAAGTTGAGGAACCGCCAGTATTCGTAGATCAGACAAAGAAAGATGAGAAGTCTGAATCGCCGATTATCGGAGCTTTCAAACACAGCTGGAGAGGCATGCTGGTGGTCGTTGGGGTTTCGTTGATGAATGTTATTCCAGTCATTACGACCGTGTTTGGAGCGGCCTATGCGGTGCAACCTGCCTATGGCATCGGTTTCGATAAAAGCGTGTACCTGTGGATCCCGGTCGTTGGCAATATCGTGGCGGTGCTGTGCATCCCTTTCGTGGGCAATCTTTCTGACAAGGTTGGGCGCCGGCCTCTGATCATCGCAAGCGCCTTTGGTTGCGGGCTGATGTCCTTTGCTTATTTATACGCAATCAGCATTCACAGCCTCCCGCTCGCTTTCGGCGCCTCACTGCTGATGTGGGGAATGATCTACCAGGGCTACAACGCGGTGTTCCCATCCTTCTTCCCAGAGCAATTTGAAACACGTTACCGCGTGTCGGGAATGGCAATTTCGCAAAACAGCGGACTGTTCATCACCGCAATGTTACCTGCTCTGTTTGCCCTGATCGCAGGCCCAGGGACTGAAAACATACCCTTGATTGTCGGTGGGATCGCCTGTGTGTGCACGTTGCTAGCTGGTATCGCGGCCTGGTGCGCGCCCGAGACCTCTCGAATTCCTACAGCCGACCTCGGTAACCGCGATGCCCAATCCACAGAAGCCGGCGAATATCATAAGGCACGTCTGGCAGCCATGGGTACCGTAAAGAATTGAAGCGACTCGCGAGGATTAAATGATGAAAACCATCCTGGTTTTGAACGGCCCTAACCTGAACATGTTGGGATTGAGAGAGCCCGAGGTGTATGGGTCGGAAACATTGGCCGACGTTGAGCAGACGTGTCGTCAGTACGGCGAAGGACTTGGGCTTGTAATTGAGTTTCAGCAAACCAATCACGAAGGGCAAATGATTGAATGGATTCACCACGCACGTAGAAGGATAGCGGGGATTGTGATCAATCCAGGAGCATGGACCCATACATCGGCAGCCATCCACGATGCATTGATTGCAGCCGAGGTACCGGTGATTGAGGTTCATATCTCAAATGTCCACAGGCGTGAAGATTTCAGGCACTTTTCCTACGTGTCACGCGTTGCCAAAGGCGTGCTCGCAGGGTTCGGCACTGATGGGTATCGAATGGCGATACAGCACTATGCAAGCTGCCTGGAACAATCAAACGCCTAACCGAGACGTTTGCTGGCACTGCCTAGAGCCAGAAATTGTGGATTACCACGCTTCGGGTCGATTTCCGCCGTTCACGATCGGCAGTTTTCGACCCATTGCTGCCGGTCACACCCCATGGATGTCGGACAAATAGCCCAAACGCCTGCGCATTCCCAGGCTGATATTTGAGAGGGTAAACTGAGCACCTTTCCATCTGTGGTACCGATATGGACATCAATCTACTGACCGAATCCATGCTTGGTCACTGGCGTGCTCCCTCGGGTGTCTGGCAATGCGAATTCCAGTTCGGCAGCCGATTGATTTACGTCCAGCACCACAATGACGAGCCACCTTACGCCAGGCTCGCCGCTGCGCAACGCGCGGTCAAGGCTACGTGGGATGATTTGCCCCAGGCATTGAGGTTTGCCGAACAGCACTGTAAAGCACAGATGCCCGAACTGATGCGGTTGTACGAAACCCACATGCCGTGGGAATCTCCGTTGTTCGTGTACTCGATCCACTTCGATCTCGACAAACCTTACCCTAGCTATACCATTTCCAAGAACCCTGACTTCGATTGGGATCGCATCCTGATCGACGAAGATGAACTGTGCCAGGATCAAAGTGTTTGCATGGAGCAATATGAGCCAAAGGATGACTTTTGGGTTTACGTCAGGCGCGTGGGGTTTCAGCAATTCGAGCTTAGGGATTAGCTTGGCAATCAACTATGTATAGGGACTCTGGAGAGCGTCCGCTTCTGGCCGATTGCAGCCAATGAGTCAACGCAAGGTTGTATCCGGCACGGATGGACCAAAGCTCATACACCGCCCACTCGCGTTTTCGTTCCAGCCTGCCCGCAAGCGCATCGCCTTGACCTCCTGATCTGTTCCACCTGCTTCATGGCCTTTCCACACACGGTCTCGTCTTTTAAGCTTGCTGAAACGTTTCATCGAGTTTATAAAACGCAAACAACTCCAATAAAGGCCACCGCCATGACCCCGCTAAAACTCATCGTTGCCCTCAGCGCATTCTCTGCCGCCTCCCACGCCATGGCCTGGGATTACGTGCTGCTCGATACCGACAAAGCCGCCCAGAACTGGCAGGTCACCAGCCAGCAGCTCGGCATCCAAACCGACAAACCCTTCAGCGTTACCCTGCGCACTTTGCACGGTGGCCGACAGGAGGGCGTGAGCATCGTGGATATCGATAACGGCACGATGAAGCTCTCGGTAGTGCCGACGCGTGGCATGAACGTGTTGCAGGCGTCGGTTGGCGATGTGCGTATGGGTTGGGATTCGCCGGTCAAGGAAGTGGTGAATCCGTCCTTTATCGAACTCAATGGCCGTGGTGGTTTGGGTTGGCTGGAGGGTTTCAATGAGCTGGTCACCCGCTGCGGCTACGAATGGGTCGGGCACCCTGGCATCGACAACGGCGAGTTGCTGACCCTGCACGGGCGGGCGGCCAATATTCCTGCGAATAAAGTCACCCTGCATATCGATGAAAAACCGCCGTACGCCATCACCCTGCGCGGCGAGTTGAAAGAGCAGGCGTTCAAGAAGGTCGATTTTTCTGTTGCGACCGAACTGGTCACCGAGCCCGGCAGTGTGGTGTTCGCCCTCAACGACACGCTGACCAACAATGGCGATTATCCGAAGGAATATCAGGCGCTGTATCACAGTAACTTCAGCACCCCATTCCTGGAGCAGGGCGCGCGTTTCGTTGCGCCAGTGAAGCAGGTGTCGCCGTTTAACGACAAGGCCAAGGGCGAACTGGCCGACTGGCAAACCTACCGTGCGCCGACCAAGGACTATGACGAAACGGTCTACAACGTGGTGCCGTATGCCGATGCCAAGGGCGATACCTTGACGGTGTTGCATAACAAGGCCGGCAGCCTGGGGGTTTCGGTGGGTTTCAATACGCAGACACTGCCGGTGTTTTCGCTGTGGAAGAACACTGATACCCAAGGGCAGGGTTATGTGACGGGGTTGGAGCCGGGGACGAGTTTTTCGTACAACCGTCGTTATCAGCGGCCATTGAACCTGGTGCCTACGATCGGGGCGAAGGAACATAAGCAGTTCCGTATCAGCTACAGCTTGTTGGCGGATAAGGCGGCTGTTGATAAGGCTTTGAAGCAGGTCAGCGAGATTCAGGGTGGGCGGGAGACTGAGGTGCGGCAGACGCCTTTGGTGGATTTGACCAAGGGCTGATGTTGGCTGGAGCTTTCACGTGGGGCTCGGCGTGCTTCATCGACGCCGGAATCGCCCTGCAACTGTAGGAGCGAGCTTGCTCGCGAAAAACCCACAGGCGCCGCGTTCACTCAGGAAGCCCGCGTTATCGTTGAAGTTTTTCGCGAGCAAGCTCGCTCCTACATTGGGGTTGGTATTGATATTGGGCGGTGTTCAGCGCAGGGCTTTCTGTCATCGACGGGCATGCATACTGAAATAACCGTATTTCAGGAGCACTTCCATGATTCGCAGGGCCTTACCCGCCGACGCAAAAGCCATTGCCCAAGTGCATATCAGCAGTTGGCAAGACGCCTATCGTGACTTGATGCCCTCCCAGTTCTTGAGCGGGTTGCAAGCAACCCTGACTAGGCGCGAAGCCCATTGGGTTCGCTCGCTTGCCTTGGGCGCGTCGACGGTATGGGTTGCCGAGGTGGGCCAGCAAGTGGTTGGCTGGATAGCTGTGGGCGCCAGCCGTGATGAAGACGCTGTGCAGGCAAATGTAGGTGAGGTCATGGCTGTCTACGTGCTCGCCGAGCATTGGTACACCGGCGTCGGGCTGGCCTTGTGGAAAGCCGGCTTGCAGGATCTATTGGCGCAAGGCTATGAGCGTTTAACGCTGTGGGTCTTGGCCGGTAATGAACGGGCTATTCGATTTTATCGCCGGGCGGGTGTGTGGAGGAGGCCGGGACTGAGCGCGATCTTGAAAGGGGCGGTGTTGCGCTGGTGGAGGTGAGGTATGGTTTGCCGTTGAGATAGCACAGGTATCTACGCAACTTGGGCATCAGTTGAATCGTCGTCGGCTGCCAGGCCGCCTTCGCGAGCAAGCCCGCTCCCACATTGGTCATGCATTGCCGTCAAAATCAGTGCCTGGCACAGATCCCCTGTGGGAGCTGGCTTGCCCGCGAAGGCGGTGTGTCAGTCACTGAATTTTCAACTGAACCACCGCCATCGCAGGCAAGCCAGCTCCCACATTTAGATCGCGCCGCGTCAGTTAGATCGGCGTCGGCTGCCAGGGGCACTCCCACCTCACTCATGCCCTGCGCGCAGTCAACAACACCGCCGCCGCCGCTGATAACAAACCCGCGCAGCAGCGATTGAACAGACGCGTGCCCTTGGGCTCGGCAAACCAGCGGCGCATATGCAGGCCCATATAGGCATAGGCGCTGATGGCGACCCATTCCAAAGCCAGGAACATCACACCCAGCAGGGCAAATTGCGCAGTGACGGGTTGGCCGGGCACCACGAATTGCGGGAGGAAGGCGGTGAAGATCAGGATGGCTTTGGGGTTGCCCGCCGCCACCAGAAACTCCTGCCGTGCCAAGGCCCACAGGCCCACCTTGCTCGTCGCGGTTTCTACCTGCTGCTGCGGGTCTGCGCGCCATAGCTGATACGCCAGGTAAAACAGATACGCAGCGCCGAGAATCTTGATCCCGTAGAACAACAACTCTGAGGTTTGCAGCACCACCGCCAACCCGGCGGAAGCGAGGGCGATCATGCCAGCGAAGGCCAACAGGCGACCGAGACCGGCGAGGCAGGAAGTGCGGTAACCGTAGCGGGTAGCGTTGCTCACCGACAGCAGGTTATTGGGGCCGGGGGCCATGTTCAGGGCGAAGCAGGCGGGGAGGAAGAGGGCGAGGGTGGCGAGGTCCATGGCGGCTCCGGGTTGGCAGGTCGGGGGGCTGGAGGATAACGGCATAAAGCGCGGTTTAACAATTCGTGGCTGGGCTTAAGCTCCGCTAGCGCTTCAGGTGTCCGGGTTGGATAAGCGCTCGGCTTCAGGTGCTGCACCAAACAATTGATCTGCGATGTGCCGGCCCCGTTCCAAGCCTTCCGGCGTCAGCCAAATGGATTTGCTTTTGTTTACCGGATTTCGGATAAAGCCTTGCTCATGGAGTCGGTTCATTATCTGAAAGTCGTAACCTTTCCATGAGTTGCCCTTATCAAAACTGAAGGTGGTCAGCAGGGCAAGTACGGTTTCCTCAATCCGTTTTTCGTCGTATTCCATAATGGGTACTCCGCTTGAGTTCCACAGACCCTGTCTAGCTTAGCGCAGCATTTCGCTTGAAGCGTTATGATGCCAATCCCGGTTTTGATCATGGACGAAAAAATCTTGGCGACTCACTCTGTCAGTCACACGTTGGGTGCACCGTCTGAACTCAATTATTACGATTGCAGGTCGGTGCCATTGTCGACTGAGATCAGCGCGCTGGATGCCTGGAACATCATGACCGCCGAAACGGGACCGCTGTTAAAATTGGCCTTTCGGATCAGAGATGGGATTTCTTCAAGGTTTGGCGTAAAGCGCATCGGCGGGTTCTCCGGCAATCGGCGCGTGACGGTGCAAGCGGGTGAGCGGCTTGATTTTTTCCTGGTGGAGGACTGCGCGCCGGATAGGCTGGTGCTGACCGAGCGTGACCGGCACCTGGATGTGATGATTTGCCTTTCACTTGCTGATCATGTGCTTACGATCACTTCATCGGTGATCACCCACAACACCTTTGGGCGCCTCTACATGCTGCCGGTGGGGCCGGCGCACAAGCTGATCGTCAATCGGCTAATGACCCGCTTGCAGCGCAAGCTGCAACAGCTTTGAATCTAGAAAAGACTCCCTCAACACAATTTATTCTCCGTCGGAGCTGTCGCGCTTCAACGATACAGCTAAAGCGCTGGATCACAGCGCAACGCTCCACACCGCCAGTTCATACCCATCTGGATCGGTGAAGTGGAACCTGCGGCCTCCTGGAAACGAAAACGTCTGGCGCGTAATCACCGTGCCCAGCTGTTGAAGCCGCTGCTGCACACTGTCCAAGTCATCGGCATACAAGATAACCAAGGGCCCGCCCGGTCGCACAGGCTCGCCGGTGGTGAAACCGCCCGTGAGCCGGCCATCGCTGAATTCGCTGTAGGTGGGGCCGTAGTCGACGAACGTCCAGCCGAATGCAGCGCCGTAGAAGGCTTTACTGCGGGCGATGTCGCTTACGTTGAATTCGATATTGTCGATCTGTCTGTCTTTACCGGCAGTGCTCATGGTGGCCTCCGTGGCTCGTATCTTAGGCCGCGAGTGTAGCGTATCCGTGCCTGCCCATTTCCCACACGCTCAAGGATGAAACCTGCGCCCCAACGCATCCAGCCGCACCGCGATCGGTGGCAGACGTTCGCTGCTGCGCGCGAGTGTCTCGACGTCGTCGGCGGTGTTCTGGGCGATGCTTTGCACCGATTGCAAGCGCTCGACGATCTCCAGGTTGGCCGAGGTCTGCTCGCGGGTGGTGGTGACGATGTGGCCGTTGAGTTGGTCGATGTGCGCGATGTCCTCGCCTACCGCCCGTAGCATGTCCACGGCCTCTTGGCTGTCTGCAACGCAGCGCTCTACACCTTCGCGGCTGGCGTGCATGGCTTCGACGGCTTGGCGGCTGCCGTGTTGCAGGCCCTCGATGATGCTTTTGATTTCCTGGGTGGACAGGGCGGTGCGCTGGGCCAGGCTACGCACTTCATCGGCCACCACGGCAAAGCCACGGCCTTGCTCGCCGGCGCGGGCGGCTTCGATGGCGGCGTTGAGGGCCAGCAGGTTGGTCTGGTTGGCGATGCTGCTGATCACTTCCAGCACCGAGCCGATTTGTTCGGCCTGCACCGCCAGGGATTCCACAGTCGACTCCGTGCCGTTGATGCGCGAAGCCAGTTGGCTGATTTCATGCTGGGCGCGGCCGACGCTTTCCTGGCCGCGCACAATCTGCTGGCTGGCCTGGCCCGCGTGTTCCACTGCCTGTTCGACTTGCACCGTAATGTGGCCCATGGCGTGTTCCATGCGCTGCATCGAGCCGGTCATCTCGCCGATCTGTGCCAATTGATGCCGTGCGCCTTTTTCCAGGGTGCCGCTGGCGCTGGCCAGTTCCTGGCCGAGTTCGCCCAGGCCATGGGAGTCGCGGGCGACGCCGTCGATCAGGTGGGTGAGTTGCTGCAGGAAGTGGTCGAACCGCTTGGCGAGGGACACGTGGGCCTTGCCTTCACCTTGGGCGGTTTCCACGGTGAACTGCGAGGTGACGGCGAGCATCTTCTCCAGCATTTCCTGGCTCTCTACCGCTTCGGCCTGGCTATGGACGGCGAGGTAGAGCAGGGCGACGGTCTCCATCACCACATAAAAGGCGTGGACGAAAACCATCGTCCAGCCGCCGTGATGCTCCATCACAAACACCGGGAAGCCCTGATGCTGCAAGGCATGGAACACCACGTGATGCACCGCGATGGTGAGCGCCGCTACCAGGATGGGCAGCCAGTCACGGTAGAAGGTCAGCACTGCCAACAGCGCGAAAATGCCGAAGTGGGATTCGATCACCCCGTGCGCCTGGTTGATGTGCAACGCCGCCATCACCATCAAACCGGCGCCCAATGCACAGCGCATCACGCGGGTGCCGCCGATGACGCGGTACAGCGCTGTGAGCACCACGCCGGTGCCGCCACCGACGATCACGGCCTGCATGAGGGTGTCGTGCCAGAACGCCAGGCCGAGGGAGAACAGCAACATCAGCCAGATCAGTGCCAGCATGATGCGGTCGGCCTTGCGATAGTGCTCTAGAAAACGGACGGGCATTCACTCTTACTCCATGAGAGGGGGCGTCGAGGTCAAGCAAGCACGCGGTGTGCCACACAGGCGCGCCGCTGTGGAGTCAAGCAGATGTTCAGGATTGTCGCCGGTTACCCACGCGTTATCGGCATGCGGGTGCGCGACTTTAAGAACGGCTGCCCGAACGGGCAGCCGAGGTTGCCGTGAGGCTCAGAAGCTGTACTTGGCAGTCAGCATCATGTTGCGGGGGCTGCCATAGGAGTCGCCGCCATAAGTCACTGAGTTGGAGATGGACTGGTAGTAGTGGCGATCAAAGATGTTGTTGGCGTTGAGCTGCAGGTCCAGGTGCTGATTGACCCGATAGCCCGCCATCAAGTCGGTGACGGCGTAGCCGCCTTGCTGGAGCCGATAGTTGCTGCCGTCCGCGAGCTTGATGTCGTTGTACATGCGGCTCTGCCAGGAGATATTGCCGCCGACTCGGAGTTTTTCCAGCGGGCCCTGGAAGTTGTAGCGGGTGGTCACTTTGAACAGATGTTCCGGGATGTCGGTATCGAACTGCTTGTTGACCTTCTGCGGGTTGGCGTCGTCCTTGATGGTGTGGGTGCGCGCATAGGTATAGCCGCCGCCGACCTGCCAGTTTTCGGTCAAGGCGCCTTGCAGTTCGAAGTCGATACCCTGGCTGCGGATTTCGCCCGAGGCTTCGGCACAGGACGCCTGCGGGCAATTGGGCACCACCACCGGCACGGCGCGGTTTTCCTGGTCGACGCGGAACAGCGCCACGCTGGCATTGAGCGTGCCACCGAAGTATTCGCCTTTGACGCCAACCTCATAATTTTTACCGACGATGGGCTTGAGTGGGGTGCCGGCTGTGCTCTTTTCTTTTTGCGGCGTGAAGATGTCGCTGTAGCTCACGTAGACCGAATGCTGGTCGTCCAGGTCGTAGATCAGGCCGGCGTAGCGGGTGAGGTTGCGGGTGACCTTGTAGTCGCCGGCGGCATCACGGTTGTCGTAGTCATACCAGTCCAGGCGAGCGCCGAGGATCAGCTTCAGCGGGTCAGCCAGGCTCAGGCGGCTGGTCAGGTAGAAACCGTCTTGGGTGGTGACTTCGCGCACATTGTTGGTGCGGGTGAAGTTCGGCTTGCCGGCGTTGATCGGCCAGTTGAGGTCGTACGGGCTGTAGTTGTGGGTGGTCATGTCGTAGATGCGCTTGCTGGCGCCCACCACCAGTTCATGGGTACGGCCGAACGCATCGAACGGGCCGCTGGCAAAGGCGTCGAGCCCGGCCTGGTTTTCATCGTAGCTGGCCTGGTACACGGTGCGGGCCAGGGTGTTGTTGGTCCAGCGCGATTGGTAGGAGCCGGAGAACAAGGCGTTCTGTTCGGCGTAGTTGGCGTTGACCTGCAGGCTCCAGTCGTTGGCCAGGCGCTGGCGCAGCTCGGCGAAAACGGTGTTGATTTCCTGGTCCTTGTTCTCCCAGTCGGTGCCTGGGTTGTAAGAGCGCGACAGGTCCAGGTGGCGGCCATCCAGGCCGACCATCGAAGCGCCCCAGAAGTAGTTGGTCTTGTCCTTCTGGTTCGAGTAACCGAGGGTCAGGGTGGTGTCTTCGCCCAGGTCGGCTTCGGTGACGGCATAGAACAGGCCGTGATCCTGTTCAGCCTTGTCGATGAAGCTGTTGGCATCCCGGTAAGAGGTGACGACGCGACCGCGCCAGGTGCCGCTGTCATTGAGTGGGCTGGAGGCGTCGAGTTCGCCACGGTAGTCGTCCCAGCTACCGACGGCGCCGGTGAGCGTGACTTTCTGCTCGTCCAGTGGCCGCTTGCGGATCAGATTGATGGCGGCCGAAGGGTTGCCCGCGCCGGTCACCAGGCCGGTAGCGCCGCGCACCACTTCGACACGGTCGAACATTGCCAGGTTCGGCTGGGCGCCTACCGAGGCACCGTTGTAGCCGCTGGGTATACCGTCATACATGAGGTTGTCGATGTCGAAACCGCGTGCGGTAAAGCCTTGTCGCCCAGGGCCGTTGGAGTAATTGAGGAACAGCCCCGGCGTGGCATTGACCACGTCGTTGATGCTGGTCATGGCCTGGTCATCCATGCGCTGGCGCGTGATCACGGTGACGGCCTGCGGGGTTTCGCGCAGGGTCAGTGGCAGTTTGGTTGCGGTCTTCATCGAGCCGGTGGTGTACGACTCGCTGCCTTCGGTGGTTGCGCCAAGCTGTTGGCCGGAGACCTGGGTGGCGCCCAGCTCAATGGTGGCCGGGGCTTCGGCGTCGGCGGCCATGGCCGCATTGGAGGTTGCTAGAGCGATAGTGATTGCCATCAGACTGGGTGTAAAAACGTTGCCGCCGCATTGTTGCACAGACATGAAAGTAGGGCTCCCCAAGCGCCGTCCGTGGCGAATAATAAATCTGTTGATAATTATTCGCATCAGTTTGGCAGATTGAGTCTGTAGGTAAAAGCCCCAACTCTGTAGGAGCGAGCTTGCTCGCGAAAGACTCACTGGCGCCGCGTTTATTCAGGAAGCCCGCGTTATCGTTGAGGTTTTTCGCGAGCAAGCTCGCTCCTACAGGGGGGTGTTCAGGTGAACAGGATTTCGTAGGGCTCGCGCATGCGTTCCAGCAATATTTGCGCGAGCATCGGTGGTAAGCCGATCTGCGGGTCGCCCACCAGTTGGCTGGCGTAGGCATGGGCGGCGTGCAGCTTGCGCGCGACGGCCCAGGTGTCCAGGCGGACCTTGCGCGCACGTTGCCAGGGTATTACCGCGCTTTCCCGGGCTGGCCAATGCCAGGCCCAGATCGGCAGTTCATACAACTGCGCACCCACCAGGCTGCACGCCTTGGCACTCGCGCGGCCAACGGCATCGTGGTCGTCATTGCCGTCGTTGCGCCAGGTGGTAAACACCACGTCGCCGGGTTGCAGGTAGCGCGCGATGAATTGGCTCATGGGCTGTTCACGGGCGGCCAGGGCGTCATCACAAAACCCGCCACGAATCCATTTCAGGCTGTGCAAGGGCATGCCCAATCGGCGCAGGGCCTCGGCGCTTTCCTGGGGGCGCACCACGCTCAAGCGGCTGGCCGGCCATACTTGAGAGCCCGGATGGCTGGCGCTGCCATCGGTGATGGAGATCAATTGCAGTGGATGCTCCTGGGTGCTGAGCAGTTGCAGCAAACCGCCGCACGCCAGCACTTCATCGCCCGGGTGCGGGGCGATCACCACCACGCGAGCGCCGCGCGGTACCAGGGTGTTCAGGGAGATGATGGGGGTTTGCGCCAACTGCGGCGCACTGTTCCAGATTTGCGCGGGGCCGCGGCGGCCTTCGCTTAAGGAGGCAGGCTTCATGGGTGTCACATCCTTGTCGGTTGATACCGGGTCGTACCCCGTTGACGGGACGACGCTCTTGTCTTCACCGCAGGCTCCGCTGGGGTGAGTGCTGTGCGAGGCGTTAGGAGCATAGACAGGCATGGATGTCTGCACAACTTTGGATGCGATGTTTGCTGGGCCGACGTCTTCGCAGGCAAGCCAGCTCCCACACAGGTCATGTGTTGCCCACAAAATCAGCGCCTGGCATAGATCCCTGTGGGAGCTGGCTTGCCTGCGATGACGGCGCCCCAGCCCCCTGCGGTTAAACGCTTTTTCGTTTTCACCCAGCCTGCATCAAGCTCTTCAAATAGTCCCCAAACCCACCCTCAGCCCGACAATCCAGGCGTGCACTGGTCACCACTTGTGGTGCATGGCTCCAGGCGATGGAGGCGCCGCAACGCTCCAGATCACGCACCAGCTGTACATCCTCGTGGCATTCCAGCGGTTCAAACCCTCCGGCCTCTACATAGGCGCGGGCACTCACGCCCAGGTTGGCACCGTGGATATGCCGATGCCCGTCGCGGGCCTGGTAGGCCTGGTGATAGCGGATCTGCGCCGCCGGGTCGAAGCCTTCGCTCCAGGCGTCTACGGTGACTGTGCCGCACACCGCGTCACAACCTTGAGCCAGTTGGGCCACCAGCCAGTCAGGGGCGACGCGGCTGTCGGCGTCGGTACAGGAAATCCACCGCGCGCCTTGCTCCAGCAAGTACCGTGCACCCACGCCGCGGGCATGCCCCACATTGCGGGCCTGCACGTGCAGGCAATGCACCTGGTGCGCCTGGGCAATCGCCGCGCTGGCATCGCTGCAACTGTCGAGTACTACCAGAATCTGTACCGCTTCACCCAGCAAGCCAGGATGGTCGGCGGCGATTCGCGCAGCCCTCAGGCAATCATCCAACCAGGCTTCTTCGTTATGTGCCGGGATCAGAATACCGATCATCGTAAGCCCTCGTGGCGAGCGACCGAGGTGCCGTCGAGGCTCCACAGGTCGAGCAGGAAGTCCGGGTCCTGGTACTGCACCAACGGTGCTCCACCCAGACGCTGTTGCAGCACGGTGTGCACCTGTTCGGCGGTTTGCGGGCAACCGTCAATGGGCGCTCGCCAATGGCAGGCCAGGAGTTGACCGTCAGCGGTCAAGGAGGCGAGGGCGCAATCGATCAGACGATTCAAATCATTTGCATCAAGGTAGTAACAAAGCTCACTCAATACGATCAGTTCGAACTGCCCGCTGGGCCATTGCTCCGGCAGGCGGCGCTGCTCCACGCGGGCATGAGCAAAACGCTCCAGCCGCGCCTGTGCCAGCCGCACCGCAGCGCTTGCAGTGTCGCAACACAGCAGGCGGTCGCAACGTGGCGCCAGCTCGGCACTCAGTTCGCCATTGGCACAGCCCGGCTCGAATATCGACGCATAGCGCGGCCGTGTCAGCATGGCTAAGGTCAGGGCGCGCTTGCGTTGTTCGTACCAGCGTTGGCGAAAAGCCCAGGGGTCGTCATTGCCAGCAAACAATTGGTCGAAGTAGGGGGTTGCCACACTCATACGAACACCACTTCAAAAGGTTGCAGCAAGCGCTCCACCACATAGGGCGCCAGCACCGGAGGCAGGCCGATTTGCGGGTCGCCCTCCAATTGGCTGGCAAAGGCGTGGATCGCATGGCGTTTGCGCGCCACTTGCTCGGCGGTCAGCGGGATTTTGCGCGCCCGATGCCAGGGCACTTTGTGGTCTTCGGCGGTGGCCCAGTGCCAGGTCCATACCGGCAGTTCACACAACACTGCGCCCACGGCCTTGGCGGCCTTGGCGCTGGCGCGGCCCACGGCTTCATGATCGCAATGCCCATCCTCGCACCACGTGGCGAACACCACGTCGTTGGGCTTGAGGTGGCGCTGGATAAACTCGCACAGCTGGGTTTCGCGCTCGGCCACATGGCTGTCGGCAAACCCGCCGCGCAGCCATTTCAAACTGTGCAGCGGCAAGCCAAGGCGGTGCAGGGCCTGGGCTGATTCCTGCGGGCGCACCACGCTCAAGCGCTCCACCGGCCAGCGCCGGGAGCCAGGGTGGCTGGCGCTGCCGTCGGTGACGGAGATCAACTGGATGGGGCGATCCAATGCAGCCAACCCTTGCAGCAAGCCGCCGCTTCCCAGCACTTCATCATCCGGGTGCGGGGCGACGATCACCGCTCGATGCCCTGGCGGCACCAACTGCGCCACGCTGATGTGTGGCAACTCGGCCAACCGTTCAGAGTTTTGCCAGTGGCTTAACGGTGTGCCCTGGCCAACAATCGGATTGGGCCTCATAGCTCCCATCTCCCTGTAGGCGCGCCAGCGACGTGTTCGCCCAAAGCGGCCAAGTCGCGTTCGGCATGGCTTTGCCGCACATACACCGGCAAATCCGCCATCAACTGGGCAAAGTGCGGGTCCTTGCAATACGGCCCGGCGCCGACCGCACGGCCCACATGGTGGATCACTTGCTCCACCGTATCTTCGATACACGCGCGCGTCTGTTGCGCCAGTTGCCGCGCATCGGCGCGTGGCTGGCGGTCGATCTGCGCGGCGCTGGCGCGTAACACGCAGGCGGCACTGTTCAAGGCGCTGTCGACCGCGCCGAGGTGGGCCAGCGCATGGGGCTCCGCACGCGTGGCACATTGGGCGCGCAGCACTTCACCCAGGCGTTGCGCCGCGCCGTACCAGCACGCGGCGATGCCGATGCCGCCGTGCCAGAAGCCCGGGCGAGACAGATAGTCGCCCGGGCCACCCACGGCAATCCCCCTGGCGGCGCTGAACAGGATGTCGACGCTACCGGTCGCCGCCATGCCCACCGCCTTCCAACCTTCATCCGTCACCGTGATGCCGGGCTGATCCATCGCCACGGCCACCAGTTGCTGGCGGTCCTCTTCGTCCCAGGCCGTCAGCAAGCCGTGGCTGACCACCGCCGCACCGGAACACCAGGCTTTGCGCCCCTCGACGAGCAATCGCTGGCCGTCGCGGCGCACGCGCACCTTGGCGGTCGGCGGCTCGGCTGCCCACATGCCCCAGGTGCTGCCCAGCGGCGGCAAGGGGCTGTCGAGTTCGGCAATGATCGCCAGCGCATCGGTATGGCCTTCGAACAACTTGCACAGGCGCAGGTCATGCCCGGCCACCTGAGCCAATTGGCTCAAGCGGGCCAGGGTATCGCCGCTGCCCGGCAACGGCAGTTGATCAAGGCCTTCCTCTTGAAGGGCCCTCAGCGCATTGCCCAGGGCTTGCGTGTCGGCATAGCCCCGGTAGCCCCGAAGGAAACCGTGCAAGGCCATTTCACACCTCGCCTTCGTGCTGCAGTTCAAACAGCAGCAGCGAGCGACCGGTGACCGCGTACTCGTGCTCGAAATCAAAGCGCTCCTGGCCACGCACAGCCGGGTCGTTGGTGTCGAGCAGGCAGGTCCAGAACTCGCCCTCCGGCACCGGCGGCAGGCGGAAATTGACCAGGTCGTGATGGGCGTTGACCACCAGCAGCAAGGTGGCGTCGGCCCCGGCGCGGCGAATCCCGGTTTCCTGGGCGCGGCCATCCATCAGCAT
The DNA here is from genome assembly GCF_002591235.1 of Pseudomonas sp. FDAARGOS_380. Classification (NCBI taxonomy): domain Bacteria; kingdom Pseudomonadati; phylum Pseudomonadota; class Gammaproteobacteria; order Pseudomonadales; family Pseudomonadaceae; genus Pseudomonas; species Pseudomonas sp. FDAARGOS_380. Next base: position 4,882,766 of record NZ_CP023969.1, read on the forward strand.
GCCCAGGCAACGGCCCTGGCTGTCTTCCCATTGCTCGGTGGTCATCTCGTTGCCATCCGGCGCCAGCCAGGTGACGTCCTTCACGCCGATGTCTTCGTTGTAGTCGCCCACCAGGAAGCGCCCACGCCGCAGGATCGGGTACGCCAGGCGCAACTTGATCAGGCGCTTGACGAACTTGAGCAGGGCCTTGCCGTCATCGTCCAGGTCCCAGTTGACCCAGCCGATTTCGCTGTCCTGGCAATAGGCGTTGTTGTTGCCGTGCTGAGTGCGAGCGAACTCGTCCCCGGCGACGATCATCGGCGTGCCCTGGGCCAGCAGCAGGGTGGCGAAGAAGTTGCGCATCTGGCGCAGGCGCAGCGCGTTGATCTCGGGGTCGTCGGTAGGGCCTTCGACACCGTGGTTCCAGGACAGGTTGTTATTGCTGCCGTCCTGGTTGTTTTCGTCGTTGGCCTCGTTGTGTTTGTCGTTGTACGACACCAGGTCGTGCAAGGTGAAGCCGTCGTGGGCGGTGATGAAGTTCACCGAGCTGTACGGCCTGCGCCCACGGTGGTTGAACATCTCGCCCGAAGCGGTCATGCGCCCGGCGAAGTCGGCGAGTTGGCCGTCGTCGCCTTTCCAGAACGCCCGCACGGTGTCGCGGAAACGGTCGTTCCATTCCACCCAGCCTGGCGGGAAATTGCCCACCTGGTAGCCGCCGGGGCCGCAGTCCCAGGGCTCGGCGATGAGTTTCAACTGGCGCAGGATCGGGTCCTGGCGGCAAGCCACGAGGAAACTGTGGCGCTCATCGAACCCATCGCGGTAGCGCCCGAGGATGGTCGCCAGGTCGAAGCGGAAGCCGTCCACGTGCATCTCGGTGGCCCAGTAACGCAGGGAGTCGGTGACCATTTGCAGCACGCACGGATGGCTCAGATCCAGGGTGTTGCCGGTGCCCGAATCGTTGATGTAGAAGCGCTTGTCGTCGGGCATCAGCCGATAGTAAGAGGCGTTGTCGATGCCGCGCATGGACAGGGTCGGGCCGCGCTCGTTGCCTTCGGCGGTGTGGTTGTAGACCACGTCCAGAATCACTTCCAGCTTTTGCTCGTGCAGGTGCGCGACCATCTCCTTGAACTCGGCGATCTTGCCGCTGGCCAGGTAGCGCGGGTCGGGGGCGAAGAACGCAATGCTGTTGTAGCCCCAGTAGTTGGTCATGCCTTTTTCCAGCAGATGCTGGTCGTTGACGAAGGCGTGCACGGGCAACAGCTCGACCGAGGAAATGCCCAACTGACGGATGTGCTTGAGTACGTCATCTTCCATCAAGCCGGCGCAGGTCCCTCGCACTGATTCGCCAACCGAAGGATGGCGCATGCTGATGCCGCGCAGGTGGGTTTCATAGATGATCGTGCGGTCCCACGGCACCCGTACCGGTTGGTCGTTGCCCCAGGTGTGCGCCGGGTCGATGACCTTGCACTTGGGCACGAAGGGCGCACTGTCGCGCTCATCGAAACTGAGGTCGTCGTCCGGGTGGCCGATGGTGTAGCCAAACAGCGCTTCGGACCATTTGAGTTCGCCCACCAGTTGCTTGGCGTAGGGGTCGATCAGCAGCTTGTTGTGGTTGAAACGGTGACCATTGGCCGGGTCATACGGGCCGTATACGCGGTAGCCGTAGATCAGCCCAGGGTGAGCATCGGGCAGGTAGCCATGAAAGATTTCGTCGGTGTATTCGGGCAGTTCGATGCGTTCCAGCTCAACCTCGCCGGTATCGTCAAACAGGCACAGCTCCACTTTGGTGGCGTTGGCGGAAAACAGCGCAAAGTTCACACCCAGGCCATCCCAGGTGGCGCCGAGGGGGAAGGGCAAACCTTCACGGATCCGCGACGGCTCATGATCCGGCGTCGCTGTGGTGTTGTCGGGTTTGCTCATCGAGTTGCTCCTGCAAGGGGTCTTTTTTCGGGCCGAACGCCGCCGTACTGACGGTGCTTCAGCGCATGGCATGGACGGAAAAGGGCCTGCAGCGCGCATTGCGTGCTGCAGGCCCGAGAAATCATGGGGCGGGCGGTTTGGGCTTCTTCGGCGCGGCGGGTTTCTTTGCCGCAGGCTTGGCGGCGGCAGGCGCAGCCGGCTTGGGCTTGGCCGCAGCCTTGGGCGCGGTTTTTGGCTTGGCGGCCGGTTTGGGCTTGCTTGGCGTCAGCGCCTCGGCTTCGGCCAGCTTGCGCGCCATCTCCCAGTGGCGATCATGGGCGCCATCGGGCTTGCCTTCAGACTCCCAGATCTGATGCGCCAGTTCGCGAATGCGTTTGTCTTCTTTACTCATCACAAACTCCTCACAGAAAATTTTCAGCTTTCTTGATTATCAGGATTGATAAAGACATTGACCGGGAGATCCCCCAGGGCAGCGCTGATCAACAGCTCCTTGTTGGGTGTGACTACGCCCGTTTGAAAAAGTCCCTTCCAGTTTTGTGCAGGGGCGGCGAACGGTAATTTCACCCGCGTATCGCCCCAAACCTGCGCATTAATCTGGGGAAACATCCCGTTTTCAAGCAGCAGATAAGTCCAGCGCGGCACCACCACCAGCAACTGCTTGCCTTGATGTTCACGGTAGAACGCAACCACGCGTTCCGCGTGTTGGCCCAGCACTTCCAGCGGTGTGTAGCTGCCATGGCGCAGCAGCTCGGGGCAGGCTTTGCGCAGGCCCAGCACCTGGGCGATCACTGCCTGTTTGATACGCCCGTCGCGCCAGTTGAACAACAGTTCGCCGATGTCCGGTGGTGCCTGCAATGCACGTTGGCGCGCAGCGAAGTCCACCGGGCGACGGTTGTCCGGGTCGACCAGGCTGAAGTCCCAGAACTCATCGCCCTGGTAAATATCCGGCACACCCGGCACGGTCAGATGAAGCAAGGTTTGCGCCAGCCCATTCAGGGCGCCAGCGGGAGCGATGGCCTGGGCGGCGCTGTCCAGGGCACTGCGCAGCGGCGCACCGGCCTCACTGAGCAGCAGGCGCTTGAGGAACCCGTCCACCGCCTGTTCATACGCGTCGTTGGGCGCGCTCCAACTGCTCTGCAACTTGGCCTCGCGCAGTGCTTTTTGCTGCCACTGCCACAGGCGTTGCTGGTACGCCTCCAGATCGGGGTTGGGCTCCAGCGGCCAACTGCCCAGCAGCACCTGATAAAGAATCAGCTCATCACCCGCCGAGGGGCTCTCGGCGCTCTCGCGCAAAGGTTCGGCCAGGCGGCGCCAGTGCTCGACCTGTTCGGCATACCAGGGGGCGCACTCGCTGAGTACCGCCAGGCGTGCGCGGGTGTCTTCGCCGCGTTTGTGGTCGTGGGTAGCGGTGGCCAGCAGGTTGCCAGGGAAGGTCTTCAGGCGCTGTTGATTGGCTGCATGGAAATCGGCCAGCGGCGCACTGAATTGCTCGGTACTGAAACCCACATCGTTACGCGACAACAGCACTGCCGAACGGTAGAACGCGGTGTCTTCCACGGCCTTGGCGGCGGCGGGCGAGGTCAGTTGCTGGAAGCGCACGCAGGCATGCTTGAGCATCTTGCGCGCGCGGCCCACCGGGCGATTGCGCCAGGGCTGGCCGCCGAGCCATTGCTCCAGGTGGTCGAGCACCGGCCAGTCGCCTTCGTTGAGGGTGCTGCGCGCACCCTCCATGGCCTGCTGGAACACCTTGTCATCGTCCGCACTGCGGCCCTTGGCGCTGATATAGGTGCGGTACACCGGGAAATGCACGATCAGTTCCTGCAAGGCCCGGCGAATGGCGCCCAGGGTCAGGTCGCGGGTCATCACATCATCGCGGGCCACTTGCAGCAGGGCCTGGGCCACGCTTTCGAAGTCGCCGCCCAACGAACCATTGAGGATCTGCTGGCGCGCCAGCCGCGCTTCTTCGCCGAAGGCTGAAGGCCGGTCGCTGTAACGCGTCCACATCTCGGCCAGCGGCGTAAAACCTTCGGGATGGTGTTGCAGCAATGACAACTGGTTCATGAACTCGTAGCCGGTGGTGCCATCCACCTGCCAGTCTTCACGCAGGGTTTCGCCTTCGCCCAGGATCTTTTCGACAAAGATCGGCAGGTGACGCTGGGGTGACAGCGCATCCACCCGCCGACGCAATTTGCGGCAATAGCCACGAGGGTCGGCGAGGCCGTCGATGTGGTCGATGCGCAGCCCGTCGACCAGCCCCGCGCTGATCAGCTCGAAAATCTTGCCATGGGTGGCTTCGAACACCGCTGCGCGCTCGACCCGCAGGCCGCCCAGCTCATTGACGTCGAAGAAGCGCCGCCAGTTGATGTCGTCCGCGGCGGTGCGCCAACTGGCCAGGCGATAGGTCTGTTGTTCAAGCAGGTGATGCAGGCGCTCGAAGCCCTCGGGCTGGCGACTGTCGAATGCGGCCAGGCGTTGTTCAATAGCGGGTAGCAGCTCGCTGGCGCGTTCGGCCAAGGCTTGTTTGAGCGTGGCGGCTTCGGCGTAGGCGTCGTGCTGATAGGCGAGGGCGGCGAAACGTTCGGCCAGCGGTTTGAGTAACTCATCGTTGCCCAGGATCAGGCCGTAGTCCCGGGGGCAAATCGGAAAATGGTGTTCGTAATGCTCGACATAGAAACTCCCCTGGGCGGCGTCGAACTTGAGCGGGAGCGTGCCGCTCTGCAAGGCTTCGCCGTAATCGCTGCCGAGAAAGGGCATCAGCAACTGGCCCTTGAGCAGCGGGTCGGGAGAATGCCACTGGATGTCGAAGAACTCGCTGTAGGGGCTTAGGCGGCCCCACTCCAGCAGGTCCAGCCACCAAGGGTTATCCGCGCCGCCCACGGCCATATGGTTGGAGACGATATCGAGGATCAAGCCCATGTCGTGCTCACGCAGCGCGGCGACCAGGCGACGCAACGCCGCTTCGCCACCCAGCTCCGGGTTGACGCGGGTCGGGTCGACCACATCGTAGCCGTGCATGGAGCCGGCGCGGGCGCTCAACAGCGGTGAGGCATACAGGTGGCTGATGCCCAGTTGGGCGAAATACGGCACCAGCGGCACCGCGTCATCGAGGGTGAAACCTTTATGAAATTGCAGGCGCTGGGTGGCGCGCAGGGGCAGTGCGTTCATCGGTCACGCTCATAGGCTTGGTTGCGCGCCACGGCCAGCAGTTCGAGGCGGCGCGCGGCGCTGTCATTGTCGAGCAGGCTGGCGGCTTCGCCGGGCAAACGGCGGCGCCAATTGGGGTGGGTGTCGAGGGTACCTGGAAGGTTGGCTTGCTCCTCCATGCCCAAAGCATCTTCCAGGGGCAACAACACCAGGGGCGCGCGGGTATGGCCCAGGTAACGCACGCTGGCGTCGATCATATGGTCGGTGTCGTTGCGGATCTCATCGATGAAGTTCTGCGGGTCCTGGCTCAAGGCTTGGCGCAGTGCCTGGCGTTCGCGCAGGCGGTGTTCGCTCCATTGGTCCACGGTGGGCGCATCGATCAGGCCGAGCTGGATATTCCATTCGATATCGCGGCTGTGCCACCAGCCATTGAGGGTGGGCAAGTCGTGGGTACTGGTGGTGGCCAAGGCGTTGTCGGGCCAATCGAGGATGGGCTTGAACTGGCCGTCATGGTTCTGTTCGAACAGCAGCACACGCATGCCCAGGATCGAGCGGGCGCTGAGCTTCTCGCGCAGGCCGTCGGGCACGGTGCCCAGGTCTTCACCGAGGACGATGGCCTGGTGGCGGTGCGATTCCAGGGCGAGCAGACGCAGCAGGTCGTCTACCGGGTAATACAAGTAGGCACCTTCGCGGGGTGATGCGCCCAGGGGGATCACCCACAGGCGTTGCAAGCCCATCACATGGTCGATGCGCAAGCCGCCGGCATGGGCGAAGTTGGCCCGCAGCATTTCGATAAAGGCGCGAAAACCATTGCGCTTGAGGCCTTCGGGGGAAAAGGCCGAGATGCCCCAGCCCTGGCCTGCGCGGTTGAGAATGTCCGGTGGCGCGCCCACGGTGAGGTCGGCCAGCAGTTCATCCTGGCGGCTCCAGGCCTGGCTGCCGCCACCGTCGGCACCCACTGCCAGGTCAGCGATCAGGCCGATGCCCATGCCGCTGCCACGGGCGGCTTGTTGCGCGCGCTCAAGGCTGCGGGCGATCAGCCATTGGGTGAAGGCGAAATAGCCGATTTCATCGCGGTTGTCTTCGGCGAACTGCGCCAGGGCCGGGCTTTGCGGCGTGCGCCAGGCTTCGGGCCATTGGCGCCAGTCCAGGTCCTCACCAGCGGCGGCACGCTGGGCCTGTATCGCTTCGAAGCGGCAGTGGTTTTCCAGGGCTTCGCCGCCGGCCTGGCGGAAGCTCTGGAAGTCGGCATGCTGGGGATGCGCGCCGTGGCGGAAGTCTTCATACAGCGTTCGCAGCAGGCGTTGCTTGGCTTTGGCGGCGGCAGGCCAGTCGATCAGCGTGAGCTGTTCCAGGGCATGCAGCTCGTCGGCCAAGCCGGCAGCCTCGATGGCGTTACGCACTTCACGTTCACCGAGAATGCACGCCGGCGAGGCATACAGGCTGTTAAGGAACAGGCGGCTGGAGGGTGAATAAGGGCTGAAGCGCTCGGTGTCGGCGCTGAACATCGCGTGCATCGGGCTGATTGCCACGGCGTCGGCGCCGCGCTCGGCGGCTGAACGCACCAGGTGTTCCAGGGCCAGGGTGTCGCCAAAACCGCCATCGCCGAGGCGGCGCAAGGCATACAGTTGGGCGCTCAGACCCCAGGCGCGAGCGGGTTGGCTGTCGACCGCGTCGGCCACGCTGTAGCAATGGCTGGGCGCGACGGCCAGGGTGAAGGTTTGCCCGTCGATATGCACCTGGTGGTAGCCGAGGGCAATGACGCCGGGCAGCACGGCCTCGCCGTCCAGGCGCAGCTCCAGGGTTTCGCCGCCTTCCAGGCTGACGCGGCACGGGGTGTCCGGGGCGAAGTAACGCGCCAGGTCCAGGCCCGCGCCACTGTCGGTGGTCATCAAGGGTGGCAGGTGGGTGTCTTGCTGCGCCTGCTCAAGTTGCTGCAGGCTGGCGTCGATCTCGGTATCGCTGTCGGCCGGGTGCCCAAGGCCTTTGAGAACGGCGCGCAGGGCGTCAGGCTTTACATGCTGCGGGCGACCGTTGGCATCGATCCAATCGACGGCCAGGCCCGCGCGGCTGGCGAGAATTTCCAGGTTCGCTTCGCTCAAAGCATTTCTCCAACAGGGGATAAGCAAACGCGTGCGCTCAAGGGCGGTAAGTGCGCACCTTGCTGGGCAGGCGTTTGGAAAATAATCGGCTGGGGCGCCGGATGGTCCAGGGGCTGCTTACTCAGGTTCAGGTCGATCTGCAGCACACGGCCATTGCCCAGGCGCCAGCGCGCGGTGACGGCGCGGTCGGCCAGCACGTGCGCCCCGAGCGCCACGGTGCCGGGCAAGTGCGGCACCACGTGCGCGTGACGCAGGCTCAGCAGGTGGCGGTAGAGCTGGGTGTGGTCGTTTTCGACGAAGGAGGGCATCGATTGCAAAAAGGTTTGCAGCGCGTTGGGGTCGGGGATGCGCTGGCGTTGCTCGGGGTCGTGAAACGCCGCGAAGTCGGCAAACTCATTGCGCCTGCCTTCACGCACGGCCTCGGCCAATTCGCCATGATGGTCGGTGAAAAACAGAAAGGGCTCGGCGGCATTTACCTCGTCGCCCATGAACAGCATCGGGATCATGGGGCACAGCAACAGCAGGGCAGTCGCCGCTTTCAGCGCCTCGGGCGAACACAGCTGGTGCAGGCGTTCGCCCAAGGCGCGGTTGCCGACCTGGTCGTGGTTTTGCAGGAACGCCACGAAGGCACTGGGGGGTAAATCCGCACTGGATTCACCGCGTGCATGGCCATGGCGGGTGGTCTCGCCCTGATAGATAAACCCCTCGGCCAGGCAGCGCGCCAGCTTGGCGGTGGGCTGTTCGGCAAAGTCGCTGTAATAGGCGTCGGTTTCACCGGTGAGCAACACATGCAGCACATTATGAAAGTCATCATTCCATTGCGCGTCAAAATCGTGCTGCAACAGGCTGGCCTGGTTCAGTTCGTTTTCCAGCATCAGCCACACGTGGCGCCCGCCGTCCACTTGCTGGCGTACCCGTTGCGCCAGTTCTTGCAGAAACCCGGGGTTGTCGATGGCGTGCACAGCATCCAGGCGCAGGCCGTCGAAACGGTATTCAAGCAGCCACATCAGGGCGTTATCGAGGAAGAAATCCCGCACTTCACGGCGCTCGAAATCAATGCCAGCGCCCCAGGGCGTGTGCACGTCTTCCTGGAAGAAACCCTGGGCGTACTGGCCCAGGTAATTGCCATCGGGGCCGAAGTGGTTGTAGACCACATCGAGGATCACCGCCAAGCCGTGGCCATGGGCACTGTCGATCAGTTGCTTGAGTTGCTCGGGCGTGCCGTAGGTGGCGTGGGGTGCGTAGGGCAGCACGCCGTCATAGCCCCAATTGCGCTCGCCGGGGAATTGCGCCAGAGGCATCAATTCAATCGCGGTGACGCCCAGCTCGGCCAGGCGCGGCAGGTGTTTCTCGACGCCAGCGTAGCCGCCCATGGCACCGACGTGAAGCTCGTAGATGATCGCCGTGTGCCAGGGGCGGCCTTGCCACTGGCTGTGGCGCCATTGGTAGGCGAGGGGGTCAACCACCCGGCTCCAGCCATGCACATCCAGCGCCTGGGCCCTGGAAGCAGGGTCGGGCACCGTGTTTTCGCCATCGATATTAAAGCGGTAGAGCGTGCCGGCAGGGCACGCGACTTCGACTTCGAACCAACCACCGGCCTGGGGCAGCATGACGATGGTTTTACCCTGTTCCAATTCAACGCTGACATAAAATGCGTCTGGCGCCCATAACGCAAAGCGCGTGCGGTGCGCGTCCAGCATGATTGCGCCGTGGGGCCAGGTTTCCAGAGTCCGTAACGGCATCTATGAAGACCTCCCTTAGTTGTTCCAATCGCTATTTGTTCGATTTCCCCAGGGCCTTGGCCACCAGTTGTTCGTAGAGTTCGGCGTAGGGTTCCACGGCCTGGCACCAGTTGAACGGCTGGGTCATGGCACGGCTGCGCATGGCATTGAGCAGACCGGGGAAGGCAAACACCTTGAAGGCGCGGCGCAGCGCCTCTTCGTAGCTTTGCACGGTGGATTCATTGAACAGGAAGCCGGTGACGCCATCCTCAATGGTGTCCGCCAGCCCGCCGGTATTACGCGCCACCGGCAACGAGCCGAAGCGTTGCGCATACATCTGGCTCAGGCCGCAAGGCTCGTAGCGCGACGGCATCAGCAGAAAATCGCTGCCGGCAAACATGCGGCGGGCATCGGTCTCATTGAAGCCGATGCGTACGCCCACTTGGCCTGGGAAGCGCAGTGCCAATTCGCGCATGGCCTGCTCTTCTTCCGGTTCGCCACGGCCGATGATCGCAATCTGGCCGCCGTTTTCGACGATGAAACTGGCGACGGCTTCGGTGAGGTCCAGGCCTTTCTGGTAGACCAGGCGCGAGACCACCGCGAACAGCGGGCCACTCGATGGCTGCAGCTCAAACAGCTCGCGCACATGGGCGGCGTTGATAGCCTTGCCTTCCCAGTCGCCGATATTGAAGTTGTGGATCAGGTGCGTGTCGGTAGAGGTTTCCCAGCTTTCGTCGATACCGTTGGGAATGCCGCTGAGCAGCCCCTGTTGAGTCTTGCTGGCGAGGAAGCCATCCAGGCCACACCCGAATTCCGGGGTGGTGATCTCCTGGGCGTAAGTGGCGCTCACGGTGGTGATATGGCTGGAATACGCCATTCCCGCCTTGAGGAACGACATCTTGCCGTAGAACTCCATGCCTTCTTGTTGCAGGGCGTGGGGCGGAATGCCCAGCTCTGGCGTCGAGGCCAGGCTGACCACGCCTTGGTAGGCCAGGTTATGAATGGTGAACAGGGTGGGCGTGCGTGACCCACGCCAGTGCATGTACGCCGGAGCCAGGCCCGCAGGCCAGTCATGGGCGTGCACCAGGTCTGGGCACCAGTGGATTTGCGCGAGGTTGGCGGCCATGTCGGCGGCGGCCAGGCCCAGGCGGGCGAAGCGAATATGATTGTCCGGCCAGTCGCGGCCGTTGTTGGCGCCGTAGGGCGTGCCTTCGCGCTCATACAGTTCGGGGCAGATCAGCACGTAAATGACCAGGCCGTCCGCAAGGTCCATGCGCCCGATCTTGCACGGTGGCAACGCAGCGTGGCCGCCCAGTTCACCGACGATATGAATCGGGTTGTCGCTTTCCATCACTTGTGGGTAACCCGGAATCAGCACCCGCACATCATGTAGGTGGGCCATGGCGCGGGGCAGGGCAGCGGAGACGTCGCCCAGGCCACCGGTTTTCACCAGGTCCGCGAACTCGGAGGTGACAAACAAGACTTTCTTTCGATTCGGATTCTGACTCACGACCGGCCGCACAGTGTTGGGCAGGTCGGCCAAAGACTTTGGCCCTCCTGCCGGCTGACTAAAACGCTCTCCCTGAGTATCTACTGCGGCACTGATCATAATGCACTCCCATCTGTTGGTTGGCTAATGGCCCGCTGCCATCAGCTCCGAGTGACCGCATCCTGCGGCCAGGCACACAAGCGCTATACAAGCTGGCAAGGCGTATGCCAGTTGCAACGTCGGCTAAAAAAGATTGGATGAGCGGGCATTCGGCCTGAAGCGCGCGTGCTCGCCCTTACCTAAAACTTGACCAGCGGCAGGTTTCGAAAGTTTAGATTTTTTGCGGGGTTTTTGTTTTGGAACGGACCCATCGGTCATGAGTCTAGGACAGATCCCAGCGCCTGCTGGGTTTTCATGCAGATTTTGTAGGACAAAAAACTTTTAACGATATGCCACCCTGCCCCCTGTAGGACCGAGCTTGCTCGCGAAAAACCAGAGAGCGCCACGTAACACCAGAATGCCCGCGTTATCGTCGGCGTTTTTCGCGAGCCACCAAGATTGCACTTTAATGGTGCGTCAGCTGAGCCCGCGAATGGGCACACCGCTGGCCCAAGCCTGGATATCGTCGATCATCTGCTGATAGAACTGCCGGTAATTCTGCTCGCTCACATACCCCACGTGTGGCGTAGCCAGCACATTGGGCAAGCGGCGAAATGGATGGTCAGCCGGCAGCGGTTCCTCGGCATACACATCCAGCGCTGCCCCGGCCAGGCGACCGCTGCGTAACGCGTGCACCAGCGCCTGCTCATCCACAATCGGCCCGCGCGCGGTGTTCACCAGCCGCGCGCTGGGTTTCATCCAGGCCAAGGCTTGCGCATCCACCAGGCCACGGCTGCGCTCGCTGAGCACCAGGTGGATGGTCAGGATATCCGCCTGCTCAAACAGCTCGCGCTTGCTGACCCAGGTCACCCCAGATTCCGCCGCACGCTCAGGCGTGAGGTTCTCACTCCAGGCAATCACCCGCATGCCAAACACCTGGGCGAACTTTGCGACTTTCTGGCCAATACTGCCCAACCCTAGGATGCCCAGGGTCTTGCCATGCAGGTCGCCGCCCAGGCCGACCTGCCATCCACCTGCGCGCAGCGAGTTGGCTTCGGCGAGCAGGTTTCGCGTAGAGGCCATGATCAACGCCCAGGTCAGTTCCGGGGCGGCGTGCTTATAACTGTCGGTGCCGCACACCTGAATGCCCAGGGCCTTGGCTGCGGAAAGGTCGATGGCGGCATTGCGCATGCCGCCGGTCACCAGCAATTTGAGCTTGGGCAGCCCTTGCAGCAAGGCTTTGTCAAAGGTTGAGCGTTCGCGCATGAGGCAAATCACTTCGAATCCCTTCAAGCGCTCGATCATGGTGGCGGTATCGGCGGGGTAGTCGTGGAGAAAATGCACCTTGCCTACGCTGTCCAGTGTCGACCAATCCACCACGTTACTGGCCACGTGCTGCCAATCATCCATCACTGCTATCTGTATCGACATGCACGCGGGCCTCGAAAAGGTGGAATTAAAGGGCCTTCAACCCCTGCAACAGGGCTTTATGAAACTGTTCAGGTTCTTCCATCTGCGGCGCATGGCCAAGGCCGGGGAACTCCACCAACGTGGCGCGGGGAATCAGCTTGGCCACCTGCTTGCCCAGTACCTCGTAATGACCGATTTTGGCCTTGACCGCCGGCGGCGCCACATCTTTGCCGATGGCGGTGGTGTCGCTGGTGCCGATCAGCAGCAGGGTGGGCACCTGCAAGTCCTTGAACTCGTAGTACACCGGCTGGGTGAAGATCATGTCGTAAATCAACGCCGAGTTCCAGGCAACCTGCAGATGCCCCGGGCCTTTGTTCAGGCCTGCGAGCATGTCCACCCAGCGCTCGTATTCAGGTTTCCAGCGCCCGCCGTAATAGGTGCTGCGCTCATAGTTGCGTACACCGTCGGCGCTCAGCTTCAGCTCGCGCTGATACCACTGGTCGACGCTCTGGTAAGGCACGCCCAAGGCTTTCCAGTCTTCTAGGCCGATGGGGTTCACCAGCCCAAGCTGTTCGGTTTGCTGGGGGTACATCAGCGCATAGCGCGTGGCGAGCATGCCGCCGGTGGAATGGCCGATCACCGTGGCCTTTTGAATGCCGAGCTTTTCCAGCAGTTGATGGGTGTTGGTCGCCAGTTGCTGAAAGCTGTACTGGTAATGGTCGGGCTTGCTGGAGGAGCAAAAACCTATCTGGTCCGGGGCGATGACGCGGTAACCGGCGTCACTCAGCGCCTTGATCGAACCTTCCCAGGTGGCACCGCAGAAGTTCTTGCCGTGCATCAGCACCACGCTGCGACCGTTGGGAGTGCCGGTTGCGGGGACGTCCATGTAGCCCATTTGCAGGGATTTGCCTTGGGATTGGAAGCTGAAATGTTGGAGAGGGTGAGGGTATTGGAAGCCTTGGAGTTCAGGGCCGTAGACGCGTCCTTCGCTGGAGGCGAACACGTAGGAGGCGCTGAGGCTCAGTAGGGTAGCGATGGATAGGGCGCGGACTGAAGTCATGGGCGGGGTTCCGAATGGAGTAATCGGATGCTGTCGGGAGGGGATTAAGTGAAAATTAACATCTAGCAGCAGGGCTGTGGACGGGCAAGTCGTTGGCGTCCGCTTTGAGGCGTAACTGCTTTAACGCTCCCGGAATTTATCGGGGCTAGGGACGAACCCATAAATAGAATAGATTCGTCCCTTTTCATCACTCCGGCTAATCTTCGTATTTAAACTGGTCTATAGCTACCGCATTAAAAGTATTGCTGGGAACATTGGCGAACCATGCCGTTACCCCCGAGGCCAGATTGGTCGTCCAAAAGAACTCAATCCCAAATTCTTCACGCTGACGTGAGCGCGACCAATAGTAATTATTTGCCATTGGCCAACGACCAGCATACTGCTCTTGCATTAACTTTTGTTGCTCAAGATAAGGCAATGACATGTTTCTATCAACGGCACTGTTAAACATTTGATCGAACGTTCCCGAGCCATTGTTGTAAACCCAGATCACGTTTTCAATCGAGGCAGTAACTGTCCTGACCTGTGGCGGACTTGACGAGTCGGTAATGCTGATAATCGCTACCCCATTACCCCGTGTTGAGACCGCTCCATTTGCATCGACAGCGGCCACATTACTTTTACTGGACGAGAAACGATAGGGCGCGGTGCCGCCTGATACGTTCACTTGTGTCGTATTGCGTGACGTGCTGGTAGCGACAATGTTGGGGTAATCTCCCAACCTATACATATACGAACTGTGCCTGATTCTGTCTGGCCAGACGATAAGTGTATTACCGAGAGCAAGGGTGTATTGGGTGCTGGGGAAAGCCACTGCACGGCTTTTGTCGTTAATGCGGTTATAAGCCGCCCAGAATTTGACCGTGATCTGGCTGTTATTCGGCACCCTGGCCAACCAACTACGCAGCACTGCTTGATCTTTCAATCCATTCGCAGCCTCCGTGGCGTTAATCGCCTTGCCCTCGAACACGGTTAAATCTTCAATTCCCTCAGCGCTCAACACCATCCACGTCAGTTGATCTTCATCGCTCAAAGGCCATTTACTTACTGACCCCTTGGCGTCGCCAGCAAAACTCGCCAGGTCCAGCGTGTCTCCGTCGTTGACATTGTTGACGAGTGGCTGCGGTAAGTCTGCCGCAGGAATTGCATTGACCCAAACCGTCTGCACCTGCGACGCAATCGGATCAGGCACGCCTGTGCGCGCCACGGAATATGTCAGGCATACCGTACTGTATACGCTGCGATGCAAGACTTTATCAGCGGTGAGATTGAACACCACGGTGCCGCCATCCAGCCCAGGCAGACCAGCCGAATGACTGCTGCCGTCGGCAAAAGTCCATACAAGCGTGATGAAATCTTGGCCACTCATACCGGTATACCGTACGGTCACCGTCGTATTGTGTTCAATTGGCAGCGGGTCGACTGTCACATTCGGCCCGGTATCGGTGGTGCCATTGATAAAGGGGTGCGGCAAAACTCCTGATAGTGCCTGAATGGTGTACGTGCGTTGACGGAAGTGCACTGCATTGGTTTTGTTGGTACTACGATCAAAACTGGCCCAGAAATCGATGGTCAGCGTCGATCCATCCTTGAGCCTGCGCAGATCCGGCGGCGTGGGAGGCATGATGCCCAGACTCTCGCCCTCAGGCGTTACTAAATTCTCGCTGTACGTATCCTCACGGTAAGGCATGTCATCGCTGTAGATACCTTTATATGTCATCCATATCCGCTGAAAACGGTGAATGAAGAGCCAGATATTGATCAGGGTGCGCTCCTGGCCAGTGAGCTGGGAAACCACCAGTACCGGGCTATCATGCCCTTCGATGGTGGGGGTCGGTAGCGTGGTCAGGGGCAGTAACAGCAGATCCAGTATGGGCGACGGTATTCTCCGTGTGCCGCGCAGCACAAAGTACTGCACGGTAATCAAGCGACCTTCGGAAAGAATGTTAGCGCCTACCACTTCGCTCGGTACGTCAAAGTGCAACGTTCTTGAGGTGTTGCCATTCTGAGTGTCTTCATAAGTGCCGATGCCCGGTGTGCCACTGAACACTGCCATGACCCGGTCGCTGGGCGACATGGTCAGGAACGATACTTCAATCGTCGCTCCGGTTGTTGCGGCCTCCGGTCTTAGTTGGTCTGGGTATCGCGAGGCTTCAAGCACTTCCGGCCTTGGCAGTACACCTATTGCTTTACCGACTGTCACGTCAAGTGTTTCAGAGCGCAGTGGTTGGTTGCCGCGTATGAGGGAATAGCTAAAGCGAATGGTGCCGTTGTTATTCAAGTCGACATACTTTCGAGCTACCGCAAACGAAATCTCTCCTGCTACAACGACGTTAATTGTGCCGCCTGTGCTGCCATCTACACCAGAGCCAACCCAGCGCCACACCACAGTGTCACCTGGTATAAAGGCATAGGGCAGAGTGGCATTGACCTGGAAAATTACATCGGTCGGATCGAGGTTGCCATTTTCATCTACGCCTTCAATCTGCGGCGCAGGCAGGTCGGCGCTACGTTCGCCTATTTCTACTATCAGGTGCTCGGATTCACGCACCGTCAGCACACCGGCGTCCTGTACCGTGGTCACACCATCATTGACACGATAAAAGACGTCGATCGGCCCGAGCCCGTCAAACTGTAAGAAATCTTTAGGGGACACAATCCGAAATTTTGTGGGCGGTGGAGGGTCACCCGCCTGCTGGGTTTGTTCATAAAACACCAGGCCGCCGCCGGGTTGGTGGGCCTCAAAGCGCAAGGTGACGTGATAGTTCGGATTGTAAGGTGTGAAGACCGGGAAGTTGACTTTGAGGTAGGGCTCGGTCGGATCAATCAAGCCGCCCTCGTTTTCCTCGATTTCAACCGCAGGCATGTTGGAAACAGTACCGAAAACTGTGACAGTCAGACCTGCGGAATAGCCAATCTCAGTGCCCAGCGGGAATTGCAGTTTGTAGGAAATTCTCATCGAACCGTTGATCAGGTCTTCGAGGATGCTGTTCTCGACGGTGGTATAGGCCGAACGCCCGGGCCGGGCGGCAAACGCTGGCAGTGTGACGGTGACTTTCGTTTTATCTGCGCGTGTGCCCTCGATGGTGGCTACGATCTGAGCGCCTGCTGGCGTTGTGGCGCCATTGGAGAGTCGTGTGGGCACAATCACTTCGAGTTCGAAGTGACTCTGTGCGTACTGATCGAAATCGACGTCATTACGATCAATGTCTGCGCCATCCACCAAGAAGTGGGGGCGCATGAATGCGTTTGGATCCAGGTTACTTTTCAGGTTTACGACCTGAGACCACTGCCGCACTTCCCCTGAGAAGTTCAGCACCAAGTCATAGATCCGGAATCGGATACTCAGCAGGCCGCTACCGCCCAAGGTGATGACATCCGGCTTGACAAACACCTCGATAGGCTTGAGCCCCTCAGCCTGATCCGCGTCCAACGACAGCTCCACCAAATGGCCGTTCCAATACAACTCGATGGTGTCACCTACATATGCTTCGGGGTAGTGATCAATGGTAATGAGCACACCCTCTTTTGCGCGGACGCTGTCGAGCTCGGCATTTGGGTCACTCAGGTCCTCTGGCAGGTGAAGGATCAGCGCCGAATGGTAGGGGAGGCCTGGGTCCTGATCCACGCCACCTGGCCGGGTATCTTTCAAGAACCAGGTTTCTTCCTGCGATGTGATTTCAGTGCCAGACCCGCTACGCCTGACCAGGCCATAGCAGGGGAACACCCTACCTAACGGTACATGCTCGCGTAGTACCGACAGTTGGTAGCGTGGCTGCGTTTCCTGGCCAGCAAAAATTTCCCCCCAGGCGACCGGAAAACGCCGGTCTCCCATATACCATTCGTAAGTATCGCCGACTCGCTTCTGGGTCCAGCTCTCGAAGGTAATCAACAAACGGTTTTCGAGGCTGCGTATACCAACCCCTACATCAGCAAGGAGTTCGGGAAGGGGGCGTACCGTGTTGTCGTTGTAGGGCGGCGGCTCCAGGCCTATGATGCGTGGTGGGTGCAGGATGGGTGGACTGTCTGAGCGTTTATCGGACATGGGGGTGACCCTTCAGGCTGATTTGAGAAAACGTGCCAAACAGGGTCAGCAAATATGAGAAGGTGATAACCGTCTAGCTGTGAGAAATGACAGTGGCGACGGGCGGTCAACTACCGAGTAATGAGCGCCAGCACGCCATAACGCACGCCCTTGGCCAGAGTCACCAGCAGCAAAAACCGCCACCACGGCTCACGCATCACCCCAGCCACCAATGTCAGCGGGTCACCAATAATCGGCACCCAACTGAGCAACAACGTCCAGTGCCCCCAGCGCGCGTAATGGCCGCGAGCCTTGTCCAGCTGCCTGGTGCTGACCGGGAACCAGCGTCGCTCTTTGAAGCGTTCCACCGAGCGGCCCAGCAGCCAATTGACTACCGAGCCCAGCACGTTGCCCAAAGTCGCTATGCCCAGCAGCAGCCACAGGTTGTAATGCCCGCTGAGCAGCAGGCCCACCAACACGGCTTCCGATTGCAGGGGCAATAACGTCGCCGCGCCAAATGCCGCGGCGAACAGCCCCAGGTAACCCATCAACACCGGTCAGTGAGCCGGGTAGTCCGCTACCACCACGTCTTTGCCCTCACGGGTAAGGCCTATGACTTGATAGGCCTCGCTGCGTCCATCCACTTCCATGCCTGGCGAGCCCAAGGGCATGCCCGGTGCGGCAAGGCCCAGCAGGTCGTCGCGCTTGCGCAGAGCCAGGACCTGTTCGGCGGGCACGTGGCCTTCGACGAATTTGCCGTCGATGACCGCTGTGTGGCACGAGCCAAGGCGTGGCGCGACGCCCAGGCGTTGTTTCACCGCGCTCATGTCGGCTTCAACGTGGTCGTTGACCTTGAATCCGTTGCTTTCCAAATGGCTGATCCATTTTTTGCAGCAGCCGCAGTTGGCGTCGCGGTGGACGTCGATGGGGATCAGCTCGGCGGCCTGGGCCAGGGTGGTGGTGAACAGGGCACTGAGCAGGGCCAGTCGCAATGGGGTTTTCATCGTGGGTCTCACTGAAGGCGCGGCAATAAGCCGGGCATTCTCCCTGCTTTTGCGGGCGTGTTTGCATTGTGACGCCGTTGTAATGTTTCTAAATTATACGAAGCCCTGGTTTTCCAGCCTTTGCTTGAGCCTGTCCAATGCAATCGCCGATAACGTGACCATGCGCTCATGCAAAGACGCCAGTTGCAGTTCGGTCTCGTAAGTCAGCACCCGCTTGAACAGCGTGCCTCGCTGATGAGCGCGCAAGAAATAATGGATGGAACCGTCAACCGCCAGGGAGGTGAACATGGTCTTGAATTCGCTGGGGCGGCGGGCGATTTGTACGCGGTAACTCATGGGGACGCGTATGCCCAGCAGGTCGATGATTTCGGTAAAGCGCGTGCCGACCGGTAATGAACCGGTGGTGCCGGTGTCGGCGCTGAGGGAGGTGGGGTGCCACTCGTGCCAGCGGTCGGGCTGGGTGACATAGTCATAAACCGCGTCGATCGGCGCCTGGATGAAGCGCTCCTGACTGATCTGCTCCAAGCGGACCGAATGCTCAGTCGCGTGCATGACACACCTCCTGTGTGGCGGTTTTTACACTAGGAGCTGTGAGAATAGTCTGACTCCTGCGCTTTGCACGGGAGTCGGCAGGCCGTTCATCAATCCCGCTCAGAACGGCCCGCACAAAGGTTTTCAGCAGGCGCTAGATATCCAGCATGGCCAGCACTTCCTTGGGGTAACGCAGTCCTGCGGCTGCATCGGCAGGGAAAATCGCATCCAGGGCAGCCAGTTCTTGCGCGCTGAGGGAAATCGACACCGCCTCCACATTCTCTTGCAGATAGGTGCGCCGCTTGGTGCCGGGAATCGGGATGATGTAATCGCCTTGGGCCAATACCCAGGCCAGCGCCAGTTGTCCGGCCGTCACACCTTTGTCTGCCGCCAGGGCCTTGACCTGTTCGACCAGCTGCAGGTTTTTCGCAAAGTTCTCGCCCTGAAAGCGCGGGCTGAAGCGCCGGTAATCATCAGCACCGAAATCATCCGGACTTTTCAGCGCGCCGGTTAGAAAGCCACGGCCCAACGGGCTGTACGGCACAAACGCGATGCCTAGGCGTTGGCAGGTGGCGAGGCAGCCGTTGTCTTGCTGGTCACGGCTCCACAGCGAATATTCACTTTGCAGGGCGCTGATAGGATGGACCTTATGCGCTCGTTCCAGGGTAACGGCAGACGCCTCGCTCAGGCCCAGATAGCGAACTTTGCCCTGTTTCACCAGGTCGGCCATGGCGCCGACGGTTTCTTCGATGGCCACGTCCGGGTCGATGCGGTGCTGGTAGTACAGGTCCAGCGTATCCACCCCGAGGCGTTGCAAGGTGCCGTCGATGGCGTTGCGGATATAGTCGGGCCGGCCATTCACGCCGCGTACTACGGGGTTGGCGGGGTCGCGCACGATCCCGAATTTGCTGGCCAGGAAGACCTGGTCCCGCTTGCCAACGATGGCCTTGCCGATCAATTGCTCATTGGTGTGCGGGCCGTACATGTCAGCGGTGTCGAGAAAGTTGACGCCCAACTCTAAGGCGCGGTGCAAGGTTGCAGTGGCCTCGGTGGTGTCGGTGCCGGGCGTGTAGAAATCGGTCATGCCCATGCAGCCAAGGCCAATGGCAGACACATGCGGGCCGTTTTTACCGAGTTGTCGAGTGTGCATAGGGGCGCTCCTTGTGATGAGGGCCCATTGTTGCCCTTGAAAAAATGCAGATAAACCCGCTAAAAGTGCTATCACTGTTTGTAATATCTAAACAATCCTTGCAGGAGCACTCTTTTGGATCGTTTTAACGCCATGCGCGTGTTTACTCGGATTGTCGAATTGGGCGGGTTTGCCAAGGCCGCCGACAGCCTGCAATTGCCACGCGCCTCAGTGACCATTTTGATCAAGCAATTGGAGGCCCATCTCGGCGTGCAACTGCTGCAGCGCACCACACGCCACGTCAGCCCGACCCTGGATGGCGCGGCGTACTACCAACGTTGTGTGCAGTTGCTGACCGATCTTGAGGAAACCGAGGCGGTGTTTTCCACGCAGCGCCAGAACCCCCGCGGCACCTTGAGTATCGATATGCCCTCAGGCATTGGCAGTTTGATCGTGATTCCGGCTTTACCCACATTCACCGCCCTGTACCCGCAGATCGAACTGGAGATCGGCCTCAACGACCGCCCGGTAGATCTGATACGCGAAGGCGTCGATTGCGTGTTGCGCGGTGGTCCGGCCCTGGACGAATCGCTGGTGGCGCGCCCCTTGGCGATGATGGAACAACTGACCCTGGCCAGCCCCGCGTACCTTGCGCGCATGGGCACGCCCTTGTGCCTTGAGCAGTTGGCGGGTCACCAAATGGTCGAGTACGTTTCCAGTGCCAGCGGTAAACGGTTTGGCCTGGAATTTCTGCTGGGCAGCGAGTTGCGCCCGATCAACCTGAAGAAGGTGGTTGCCGTAAACAGCTCCGCCGGTTACTTCGCTGCGTGCGAAGCCGGCTATGGGCTGATCCAGGCGCCACGTTATCACGCGCTGCGCCAACTGGCCGAGGGCACGTTGGTGCAGGTGCTGGCCGATGTAGCAGTACCGAAAATGGCGCTGACAGCGTTGTACCCGCCCCATCGGCAGTTGTCGCAGCGGGTGCGGGTGTTTGTCGATTGGCTGGTGCAGTTGTGCGCCCGGCCCGGCACGGGTTTACACGGCTAGGCTTGCGCCCTGCGATAGGCGCCAGGCTGTTGCCCGGTGACTTTATGAAAGGCTCGGGTAAACGCCGCCACCGACTGATACCCGGCCGCCAGCGACACCTCGGCCACGGTCTGGTCCGCCTTGAGCAACCCACAGGCGTGGCGCATGCGGATCATCAGCAGTACTTGCCCGGGTGACTGCCCGCACAATTCGCTGAAGCGCTTGAAAAACGCCGAGCGCGACAACCCCGTGCAGTCCGCCATGCTTTCCAGGCTCCAGGGCTCGGCGGGGCGGGCGATCAATTGCTCCAGCAAATGCGCAAACGCAGGAGCCCGGCCTAGCGCCGCCAGGCCGCCAAGCTCGGTGTTGTCGAGCACTTGCTGACGCAACACATACAGGAACAGCAGGTGGCACAGGCGCTCCAGCAAAGCGGAAGAGGGCGCCGGCGTGCGTGCGCATTCTTGCAGGATCAATTCGAACAGGTTGCGTGCAGCCATCAGCGACGGGTCGCCGGCGCGCAGGATGATCCAGCTGGGGAGGGTGTCGACAATGAGTGTCGACAAGCCGGATTGGAAGTGAAAGAAACCGCAGACTAATCCCACTCCGTCGGTGGCCGTACTGTCGAGGGGCAGCATTGCGCGGCGTGGGCACTCCTGGGCGCCGGCTGCCGTGGCTTGGCCGGACAGGCGAAAAGCAAAGTCTCGCAGCAGAAACACCGCGTCACCATTATTCAGGTGTTGTGGCCTTGGATCGCCGTCGATATGCAGCCAGCATTCGCCCTGCACGATCAAGTGGAAGCTCGCCTGTGCCAGGCCGTGGGTGCTCGCGTGCCAGTCACCGCAATAGCGGCCGACGTGAAACAAGCTGGTGTTGAGTTCGAGGCTATCTAATAACCAATCGACAAGGACGCTGGACGAATTCATCTAATGGAAAGACTCAAGAGCAAGTAATCGCTACTTTAGCCTATTGAGCGCTTTTTTTAGAACCAACAGACTGGGGCATTCAAACCCAACAGGAGTCCACTTCATGTCCCGCGTACCGCTGCTCACCCCCGAAACTGCCCCGGAGGCCGCCAAACCCTTCCTGGAAAACGCGCTCAAAGGCTCGGGTTTTATTCCTAACCTGCTGGGGGTATTGGCCAACGCACCGGCTGCGCTGGAAACCTACATCACCGTCTCCGGCTTGAATGCGAAGGCCGAGCTGAGCCTGGCCGACCGTGAGGTGGTGCAGCTGATTGCCGCCACCAGCCACGGGTGTGATTTCTGCGTCGCCGGGCACACCGCAGTTGCCCGCAACAAAGCCAAGCTGCCGGAGGAAGTGATCGAGGCCCTGCGCCGCCGCGGTGAATTGCCTGACGCACGCTATGAGACACTCGCCGCCTTTACCCGTGAAGTGATCGCCACCCGTGGGGATGTGAGTGACGCAGGCTTCGAAGCGTTCCGCGCTGCCGGCTACACCGACGGCCACGCGCTGGAAGTCATCCTGGGTGTCAGCCTGGCAACCCTGTGCAACTTCGCTAACGTGTTTGCCCGCACCCCGCTGAACCCGGAGCTGGCGCAATACCGTTGGGAAAAACCGGCCAACTGATTCGGCGTTGGCCCACCTGCTGTAAAAGGAGAGACATGAATGCTTGACCCAATCTTGAGCCGTTGGCTCGATGTTCAAGCGCAGGCCCTGGACGTGGGCAGTTGCGATCCACAGGAAGTGCTGCCGCGGCTGGCAGAAGCCAATATTCTGAAAATCGGCGTGCCCACTCAATTGGGCGGCCTGGGCGGTGATGTGGCGGGGGCGGTCGAGGCCATCGCCAATGTGGCCAGCCATTCCCTGGCGGCGGCGTTTGTGTGCTGGGGCCAGCGCTCGTTTATCGAGTACTTGCTGCAGAGCCCCAATCAGCGCCTGCGCGAGCAACTGATGCCAGACCTGCTCAGCGGCAAGTTGGCCGGTGCCACCGGGCTGTCGAATGCGATGAAGTTTCTGTCGGGTATCGAAACGTTGCAGATCAGCGCCGAGCCCAACGACCACGGTTGGACCCTCAACGGTCGCCTGCATTGGGTGACCAACTTGCGCAAGAATGGCTTTGTCGCTGCAGCGGCCATCGAGCATGCGGGCGGCGGCGCGCCGTTTATCCTTGCGATTCCGGATTCGGTGGCCGGGTTGCAGCGTTCACGCGACCTGGAGCTGCTCGGGCTGCAATCGAGCAACACCGCAGCGCTTGGCCTGGAAGGCGTGGAGCTGAGTCGCGAGTGGTTGCTGCACGAGGATGCGCGCAAGTTCCTGCCCGCGGTACGCCCGGCGTTCCTGGGCTTGCAGTGCGGCATGTCGATTGGCTTGGCCCGGCGTTCGCTAGCCGAAGTGGCTCACCATTTGGGTGCCAGTCGCACCGTACTGCGCGAAGAGTTGGAAGCCCTGCGCGTGACCCTGGATCATCTGGTCAGCGAGCTTAAAAACGGGCTGTTGGCCGGGCGTTTTACCGCCGAGCCTATACCGCTGTTCAAGCTGCGCATCGCCTTGGCCGAAACCGCCGCCAGCGCCGTGCAGCTTGAACTGCAAGCCAGCGGTGGCAAGGCCTATTTGACCGCCCACGGCAGCGGCTTTGCCCGGCGCTGGCGCGAGTCGGCCTTTGTGCCGATCGTAACGCCCAGCCTGGTGCAACTGCGTACCGAGCTGCATCGCCAGGCCAATCTATGAGCCAGGCGGTATTGACGGCCCAGGGTATTTGCCTGGGGTATGGCAGTGGGCCGGTGCTGCAAGGCTTCGACTTGCACTTGCAACCGGGCGAAGTGGTGTCGATCCTGGGCCCTAGCGGCGTGGGCAAATCCAGCCTGCTGCGGGTGCTGGCCGGCTTGCAGGCACCTCAGGCGGGCCGTATGCAGGTATTGGGCGAGCCATTGAGCGGCCCGCATCCGCGCGTGGTGGTGGCCTTTCAAGACCCGAGCCTGCTGCCTTGGCTGACCCTGGAAAAGAACGTTGCCTTCGGCCTGGATTTCGCCCGCCAACCGCACTTGAGTGTTGAAGAGCGCCGCCGGCGTGTCGACCACGCCATTGCGGCGGTAGGGCTGGAACCTGCGCGCCAGCAGTTCCCGGCGCAATTGTCCGGTGGCATGGCCCAGCGCACGGCATTGGCTCGCTGCCTGGCGCGTCAGCCGCAAGTGTTGCTGCTTGATGAACCCTTCGGCGCGCTGGATGAAGTGACTCGCGCCGATATGCAGCACCTGTTGCTCAAGGTCAATCGTGAGCAGGGCTCGGCGGCGGTATTGATCACTCACGACATCGACGAAGCGCTGCTGCTGTCGGACCGCATCCTGCTACTGGGTAACCGCCCGGCGCGGACGCTGGGCGAGTGGGCTATTGATTTGCCGCACCCTCGGGAAGAACAGGTCGAGGCCATCGGTGCGCTGCGTATCGAGATTTTGAAAACCTTACGGCAGGCGAGCCGCCCTCAACCCAACCCCCTTGAACAACAGGAGTTTACCCATGTGTCTGGATGACCTGACCCACTCGCGCCGTGACTTTCTAAAGCTTTCCGCTGTGCTCAGTGCCGCCGGCGCCTTGCCTCTGCTGAGCAGCTTGCAGGCGCGTGCCGCCAACGAGCCCGACGCGCCGGTGCGCATTGGCTACCTACCTATCACTGACGCCACGCCACTGCTGGTGGCCCACAACAACGGCCTGTTCGAAGCCGAAGGCATCAAGGCCGAGCGCCCGGTGTTGTTGCGCAGTTGGGCCCAGGTAATCGAGGCGTTTATCTCCGGCCAGGTCAACGTCATACACCTGTTGTCGCCGATGACCGTATGGGCGCGCTATGGCAGTAAGGTGCCAGCCAAAGTTGTGGCGTGGAACCATGTGGGCGGTTCAGGCTTGACCGTATCGCCAAGCATTACCGACGTGAAGCAACTGGGCGGCAAGTCGGTGGCGATTCCGTTCTGGTACTCGATCCATAACGTGGTGGTGCAGCAACTGTTCCGCGATAACGGCCTCACCCCGGTCACTCGCGCCACCGGCAGTTCGATTGCCGCCAATGAGGTCAACCTGATCGTGTTGCCGCCCTCGGACATGCCTCCGGCTTTGGCCAGCAAACGCATCGACGGCTACATCGTCGCCGAACCGTTCAACGCCCTGGCAGAAAACCTCAAGGTCGGTCGTGTGCAGCGCTTTACTGGCGACGTGTGGCGCAACCATGCCTGCTGCGTGGTGTTCATGCATGAGCACGACCTGGCCAACCGCCCGGAGTGGTCGCAAAAGGTGGTGAACGCCATCGTCAAGGCTCAGGTGTGGACCCGTGACCACCGCGGTGAGGCGGCGCTGCTACTGTCCAAGAGCGGCGATAACCGTTACACGCCCCATGCCGAGCCGGTGTTGAGCAAAGTTCTGGCGCCGGCTGCCAGCGACCGGGACGCCTATTTGAAAAGCGGCGCGATCCAGCATGCCAACTGGGACGAGCATCGCATCGACTTCCAACCGTACCCGTTCCCCAGCTACACCGAAGAACTGGTGCGGCGCTTGAAGGACACCTTGATCGAAGGCGACAAAAAATTCCTCGCCGGCCTGGACCCAGCCTTCGTGGCCAAGGACCTGGTAGACGACCGCTTCGTGCGCAACGCGATCGAAGCCGTGGGCGGCATGCAGACCTTCGGTTTGCCGGAAGGCTATGAGCGGCACGAGGAGATCGGCGTTTGAACAACAGCAGAATCCCCGGCTGGTGGCTGGGGCTGAGTGGCTTGGCGGGTTTGCTGCTGCTGTGGTGGCTGGGCGTGAACGTGTTTGGCGAGGCCGATGGCCTGTCGGCGCGCTTTTCCCTGGCGGCCACCGCCAGCAGTCTGTGGGAATTGCTCGGGCGCGGTGAGTTGTACCTGCATATCGCCGTGAGCCTGAAGCGTATTTTTGTCGGGTTGTTTCTCGCGTTGTTGGTGGGCGTACCGCTCGGGTTGCTGGTGGGCAGTTCGCGTAACCTGGAGGCGGCGACCACGCCGGCGTTCCAGTTTCTGCGGATGATATCGCCGCTGTCCTGGATGCCGATCGTGGTGATGCTGATGGGCGTGGGCGACCAGCCAATCTACTTCCTGCTGGCCTTTGCCGCCGTCTGGCCGATCATGCTCAACACCGCAGCGGGCGTACGTCAGCTCGACCCGCGTTGGTTGCAGTTAAGCAAGAGCTTGAGTGCCACGCGTTGGGAGACGTTACGCCGGGTGGTCATTCCAGGCGTGGTGGGGCATGTGCTGACCGGCGTACGCTTGGCCATCGGTATCCTGTGGATCGTGCTGGTGCCTTGCGAAATGCTTGGGGTCAGTGCGGGGCTGGGGTATTACATTCTCGACACCCGTGATCGGCTCGCTTACTCGGAGTTGATGGCGATGGTGCTGGTGATCGGGGTGCTGGGGTTTGCGCTGGATGCGTTTGCGCGTGGGTTGCACCAGCGGTGGGTGCATGGCGGTTGATGGCTTGAACGTCGCCATGTGAAGCAGCCGACGTGCCACGTTGGGGCGCGAGCCCCAACGGTTTACCCGGTGCTTACGCTTTTATGTCAATCTGCAAATCGCCGACAGTGTCATCTCTGCTGGATATTCTCACTGAGGTGTCACGGGTAGCGCCCGCTTTACGGCCTCCACTGTGGGCGATATCCGATTTTTGATAGACGCCAATACCGATGCCACCGGTTAACTCCGCGATACCATAAACACCCTCGGCCGTATTCATATGCGAGCGGCCTACCAACACCACGGATTTTCCGCCGAGTTCATTTTTCATTATCTGCCTGGCACCGTAATAGTTCACTTCCTCAAGACGTTGCTTGGACAATGCCAGATACTCGGGGGAGTTTTTATCAAGTTTACCCAGGCCTTCGAAATAGCCAGGAGTATCGGAGTGCCTTGTCAAAAACTTGTGCTCAAGCGGCAGTAATTCGATTCCATATTTTTCGGCTTCCGTTATCAGTTCCTCATAGATTTTTTCACCCCCGGGTCGTCGCTTCAGAGCGTGTCGGAACGAACGATCGTCTAGCAGGCCATACGGGTCGAGTGTCGTACCTTCCAGGTAAATGGCGCTGACGCCCTTTTCATGGAATGTTTTCATTCCGTCGCGTAGTGCAATCAGGCCTGCAACTTCAGTGTGATCTTCTCCCAGCACCAGTACATCGGTATTTTCCAACGCCTTTTCAAATGTCTGGTTGGGCGTCAGTGCATCCTCGATATCAGGCACTGTTGCAGCGCGCGGCCTCTCGCCCTTGGCCGCGTCTTGTAAATAACCGCTTTTCTCCAATACAAACTTTTCCCGTGTCTGTTTAATTCTATTGGGTGTGAAATGATCCAGGACCAGATAACCGTTCGTGCTGCGGCTCGTCGCGTATTCGTCCTCGGGTAGCGGCACCCTCTTGACGGCCTTGGAGGGGCGAGACGCCCTGCTTAGTGGGTTATGACGTACGCCATTGCGGCTGCTCGTCGTCGTATCATGCAGGTTAGGCGAGGGCGGCATCAGTAGATCCGCCGGGGAAAACTCCCTGGCCGCGCCGTAGGGCTTTTGTGTCATCGCATCGTAGGCATACCATTTGCCGTTGTGCTTGATGGCCGAACCTTGCACCTGTTGCTCACCGACTTTGAACAAGCCCGTCGCCGCAGCTTCATAACGCGTGCTCGCTTTAACCAGCTCACCGCCTGTGGCCATGCCGCGCACTCGTTGAACACCCGCGCGGGCGGCGCTTGCACCTTCCATCAGTACTTTGCCTGCGCCTATCGTCAAGTCACCCAGACCACCCAGCGGGTTGAATGCGCTGAAGGCGGTCGCCCCAATGATTCGGCCGCTGCGGGCGACTTTGGCGAGCGCATTGCCGGTTTTTCCGACGGCTTTTGCCAACTTTCCGACCATGGCCACGCCCGCAGTGAGGAAGCCGAACAAATCAAACGTCAAGTCTATGGCACCGTCCTTTATGTTGCCGTTGCGAAAATGGGTAATGGCGGATCTGAGGGGGATAAGATCCAGCAAAAATTCGCCTATCGTGGTGAGGGTGTCACGCTGTTGTTCCCTGGCCGTTCTGCCTTCGGCCAGGCGCCTGACGGCGTCACTGTCGATCCCCAGACCCTTCACGACCGTTTCTGCCACCTCCTGAATTCGATGGTTTTGGAAGTGGTTCTGATTACTGCCGTGATACAGCGGTTTCTCATGCTCGAAAGAGGTATTGGCTGGATTAGGAGAATACTCCTCGACCCTGATGACTTCGTCCGAGAAAGTGACGGGTTTGTGGTCGGCTGGGTGTGATCCAGTTTTTTGAATGGTGCCTTTCTCGGTGTCAAACAAGTACGACTGCTTTTTCCCATTGAGCTCGGTTTGCACTCGAATCGTGGCGCTCGAATGGAACAGTTTTTCACCGACAAATGGAATGTAAGAGACCCTGTAGGAATTTTCTTTGAAGAACCGGATTTTGCCGTAGTTAAGTTGGGTTCGGTCCTCCAGAGGCAAGTGCGTGATAGCGTTCATCACCAGATCTTTGTTGATGTCTTTGTAAAGGTTGGTGACCTCGGTGAATTTTTTGTTGAACTCGCTCACAACGTTGTATTGAGCTTTATCACGAGTGAGCGCGACAAAGTCGTCAAACGTTTGCTTGCTGATTGTGGCGCCATCCGTGCGTTGCCAATACTCATCGAGTTTCATCCCTTCCATGGTGAGGTCCAGCATTGAATGGGCGGGGCCGAATCGAGGGCCGATGGATTCATGCCCGTAGTTGATGCGCAGGCATTTTTCTTCAAAATCGATATCACCGCCGAATTTCTCTTTGAGCAGAGCCAATGCCATGGCCCTTCGATTGGGCATCGGTGTTTCAAGCCGTTCGGACATGACTTTCAAAGCATCCAGTTGCCGGTTGAACACCGTACGGGCGTATTCGATGTTCTCTTGGGTGTAATCCCCACTTGGGTCGACATGGGTAATTTGATTGGCGACTGCCCAGTCCATCAGCACCGCTTTCTGTACCGCTTCGCTGGCCGGCGGTGTGTCTTCGGCTGCCAGCATGACTTCACCGAAACTCATCGACGCAGCCTTGCCAGGCGTTTGTGCTTCGATGCGGGCGACTGCCAGGCACAGATTCGCCCACGCCATGCTGCCGACAGTGACGATGGCAGGAATATCTTTGACCAAGAACTGAGGGGCGACACGTCCCAACAGCAAGCGCGCGCCCAATGCAGCTGTCTGCGTGGAGGTCTTGCCGCTGGTACTCAGGTGCTCCGCCAGGGCGCTGATAATGTCTGAGGGCGGCTTGTTCCAGAATGTATCGGCAGCGAGATCGAAGCCTGCGACACGGCTTCCACTGGGGTGGTCGATGGACTCGTGATCAAGCCCCAAATGGATCGCCGCCAATACGTAATCGTTGATACTGCTGTGGGTGGCTATGCCATTGATCTTGTTTTGGATCGCTTCGCCCAAGGCCTTGTAACGGGGCGAGCCGAGCAGTTTTTCCAGCGCTTTGGCGGGGTCTTGCATGTCGGTTGGCGACAGCGATACGGCGCTGGCCAGGTAGTCCAATGCGCCCCAGCTGGGATTTTGCAACGGCAAGCCCTCCAGGCCGGCGCTGTTGCATGCGACCACGTTGAACAGTTCGCGTTGGTTTTCAACACTCAGGGGCAGTGGCCATGACAGGGCGCCTGCGAAATTGCCCAAGGGGTGCTGCTGCGCTCGAACGTTCGCGGTTTGCGCCAAGGCCAGTAGGTCGTCGAGGGTCTTGGGCAATGGCAAGCCGTTTTCAGTGAGGAACGCTTCAACGCTTACGGACATGCCAGGTGCGCGTATATAGGATTGGTAATGGCCGGAGTCTGGCGCGATATTCATCGGCGTTTTTTTCAAAATGGCCGACACGTCCCGCGCTGTGGGTTTTTCCGGCAATGTCTGGATGGACTCGTTGAGTGTTTGAGCCAGGTATTGCCAGTTTTTCTGGTTCCCAAGGCTTTGGTCCAGCGCCTGGCGAGCGTCCTGATTGTGTGATCGGCTGTCCAGCCATTGCGTGCGCGTCAACAAGGCGTTATCGCCGTCGAAATGCCACCCTAGGTCGGCGGCTTCATGCAGGCCTCTCTCAGTCAACAGGTGTCGCCAAGGGTCTACTAATATCGGTTCTTGGCTTTGCGAGTCATATAGCGCTTGTAGTTCGTTGCTCACCTGTTGTCGCTGGCGCTCCAACAATTGCGGTACACCTGCTGCAATCACGTCAACCTTCACCGGGGAGAGGTTCTGGCTCAGATGAGTTTGCCAGTCATCTTTCAAGCTCCGCTGAACTTCTATAGGCAGGCTCTGTAGTAATTGCTGCGCGGCATCGGGGTCGTCGTTGATGCGTTGACGCAGTGCCGCAAGTGCCTTGGCCGGGCTGTCGAATGTTTCGTAGCCATCGCGGGGGGTGTAGAGCACGGTCAGCCCTTGCTGTTGGCCAGGCAGCAGGGTCCGATCGGTTTGCGCGCTATTGAATGGGCGTGTCGCTGACGACCCATCGCTGCTGGTGATCAGGAAGGCACCCGCCAACAGGCTGCCGGCCGGGCGTGGCACCTCGAGCTTGAGCGGGTAGACGCCAGGCCGGTCTCCCTCTTTC
Organism: Pseudomonas sp. FDAARGOS_380; assembly: GCF_002591235.1. Taxonomy (NCBI): domain Bacteria; kingdom Pseudomonadati; phylum Pseudomonadota; class Gammaproteobacteria; order Pseudomonadales; family Pseudomonadaceae; genus Pseudomonas; species Pseudomonas sp. FDAARGOS_380. The sequence goes on from NZ_CP023969.1 coordinate 4,912,960, forward strand.
ATCGCGCGTTCCCGAGCCTCCAGGGTCGGGTATTCGAATGCCTTGTCGATCAAAGATTTGGCTGCGGGCGTCAACGCACCGTCTTCCACTCCCAAGGCCGCCAGAGTGGAGAGCATCTCTCGGTGGATAGCCAGCAACTCGTTTTGGGGGGACTCAGGGTTGGGTTCGCCCGTGCGTGGCTCGGTCCAGAATCGGGCAAGGCTCAGGGGCAGTTGTTTTTCGATGGTTTGTGCAATTGAAAGCAGGGTGTCGCGAGTCTGCAATTGCTGGGTGCTTTCGCTTGGCGAATCGCTGCGGTAAAAGCCGACTTCCATGCCGACGGTACTGGTCGAGGGCTCAGCGTCGGGAGATGTCTTGAGCTGGCGCAACGCCTTGAATAGCGCCTCGGTGATGCCTTCCACCGAGACCAACGTGCGCTGGCCCTGCTCATCGGTGTGATAGCGGTGTACATACAGCGACGAGACGTCCAGGGGAGGCGTAATGCCTAAACTGCGGGCGAGTTGCTGCTCGATAACACTGCTGAGCGTCGGCTGGCGTAGCAGCAGTGCCTGGATGTCCTGATTGAGTTGCTGGTATTGATTGAGCAATAGGCGTTGATCAGTTATTTGCAGGCCCTTGATCAGGTCAGAGCGAGTCGCGCTGGCCGGCACGATAGCCTCTACCTCAGGAGCAGAAGGCGTTTGGGCCGAGGGTGAGATTTGTGGGGTGTGAGAAGCCTGGGTGGTTTCATCGACGCAGACGTCTCGGCGCAGGCGAGGGTGGGCGATACCTGTCAGCAAGTGAGTTATTCCGATTGCATTGGCCCAGGCGTCCTGATGGTAATCCGAGGGATGATTCTTCCTTAGTTGGGCCTCGGATAATTGGGGTGAAAGCGTCGGAAGGTTCCGAGCAGGCCCGCTGAAATGTTATTTACGAATATGTACCGCCCGTGGCGGCAATGCTGGGCTGCCCAGCTTGCCGCACGCAGTGTCTACGTAGGGTCAGGTAAATTTGATGGAGGGGATCAGCGCCGTTCGTAACCGCGGCCGCCGTCATCGTGGTGATCATGCCAACCACCGCCGCGCGGGAAGAAGAAGCAGCCGCTGATGCTCAGCATGATCAGAAGGGGAACTAGCAGCACGAGTCGTCGAAGCATTTAATGATCCTCAAGGGAGCCTTACAGAGTCAGTCAGGCGCCGGACAAGCCAAAACTATTGATCGCCTGTAACATAAGACCCCGCCGACCCCGTGCCATCCCCAGAATTGGGTATGTGCTTGGCATGCGCGGCGATACACAGTGGATACATTCTCAAGTTCAGGAACTTGTCATGACCCAAAAGCAACGCTTGAAATACTCGCTTCTGATTGCCCTGGCGGTACTGGGGGCGATGTTCGGCCTGTCTTATCTGCAGAACACAGGCGTGATCAGCGAAAAAACCTTTCAGTACCTGGCGATTGCGATTGCCGTGGTGGTCGTGGTGATCAACGGCATCATGCGCCGCAAGGTCAAGCCTAACTTCTGACGGGCGTCAGTCAGGCACGGCTTTCAAGGACCTTGGCAGCCTCTTCATGGAGGCTGTAGCTCTTGTCGGCGTTGAGGGTGATCACGCCCTCGCTGCACAGACGCTTGAGCACCTCGCGCACGCTTAGAAACGACAACGGAATGCCCAGCTCCAGCAAGTGGCTGTGCACGCCGCGGACCCCGAGGGTGCGCTGGTTGTCGGCGGCTGTGAGGAGGGCGTCGATGACCTTCAGCCGGATCAGGCTGGTGCGCAAACCGAAACACTTGAGCAAATGGCGGATGCGCTGGTTGCCCTGCTGTTCGGGCGCGTTGCCGAACGCCTGTGTGCCTTTGCCAAAGTGAGTATCTGTGGCCTTTGAATGTCCATCCGTGGGCACTTGAGGGTTATACATGCAAAAACTCCTTTTCAGAGCCTGATCAGGAAAAAGATGGTGCTCTTGAGTAATAAGACGAACGAGTGACGCAAATCATGAAACGACGGATGTAGAAAATTTGTCGGTATCGGGTTTGTCACTTTTCAAGCGCTGACGATATACAGCCGTGTGCGGCTAAATTATTCCGGTCGATGTGCGTTCTTACGGTGGGGTAACCATCCCGTGTGAGGGTGTTCAATTTGACTGTGGAGTCGGCGTGATTATTTCCAACGGGTTGTCCAGAGTGGGCGTGGCAGGGCTGTTGCTGGGGCTGAGCCTGGCCGCATCGGCACGGGAACAAATGACGCAGGCGTCGGCGGATATCCGCCGTACCAGTTATGGCGTGCCGCATATTCGCGCCGTTGATGAGCGCGGGCTGGGGGTGGGTATGGGGTACGCCTATGCCCAGGACAACCTGTGCCTGTTGGCCAATGAGGTGACCACGGTCAATGGCCAGCGCGCCAGGTTTTTCGGGCCGGACCAAGCGACCCTGGAGGAGCGCAACAACCTCGCCAGTGATGTGTTCTTCAACTGGCTGAATACACCCGAGGCCGTGGCGGCATTCTGGAAAGCCCAGACGCCAGCGATGCAGCAGCGCATCGAAGGGTACGTGGCTGGCTACAATCGTTATCTAAAGGAGCAGGGCGCCCCCGCGCAGTGCCAGGCCGCTTGGGTACGGCCCTTGGTGAAGGAAGACCTGGTCAAGTTGACCCGTAGGCTATTGGTAGAAGGGGGCGTCGGTCAATTCGCCGAAGCCTTGGTGGGGGCTGCACCACCCCTGGCTACCGCCAGTGTGCAACTGGGTACCAAAGCCTTTGCACAGGCCGCAACCAACCAGCAGCGCTTCACCCTGGACCGAGGCAGCAATGCCGTTGCCGTGGGCCGTGACCGCTCATTCAATGGCCGTGGGATGCTGCTGGCCAACCCGCATTTCCCTTGGGTGGGCGGCATGCGTTTTTACCAGATGCACCTGACCATCCCTGGCCAGTTGGATGTGATGGGCGCCGCACTGCCAGGGTTGCCCGTGGTGAACATCGGCTTCAACCGGCATGTGGCGTGGACCCATACCGTGGACACATCCAAGCATTTCACCCTGTACCGCCTGACCCTCGACCCCAAGGACGCCACCCGTTACCTGCTGGACGGCAAGTCCATCCCCCTGGATAAAACGGCGGTAACGGTACAGGTCAAGCAAGCCGACGGCAGCCTAAAGGCGGTGAGCCACACCGTCTTTAGCTCGCAGTTTGGCCCCGTGGTGCAATGGCCCGGCAAGCTCGACTGGGACAGCCACTACGCCTTCAGCCTGCGCGACGCCAACCTGGGCAACGACCGGGTGCTGCAACAGTGGTACGCCATGAACCGCGCTGGCAGCCTCAAGGAATTGCAAAACTCGGTGCACACCCTGCAAGGTATCCCCTGGGTCAACACCCTGGCCGCCGATGACCAGGGCCAGAGCCTGTACATGAACTTGTCGGTGGTGCCCAACGTCAGCGCCGCCAAGCTGGCAACCTGCAGCGACCCACGGGCCGGCCTGCAAATGATCGTGCTCGACGGCGCCCACAGCGCCTGCGCCTGGGACATCGACCCGCGCGCGGCCCAGCCCGGTATCTTCCCGGCCGACCAGTTGCCCCAACTGCAACGCACCGACTACGTGCAGCACTCCAATGATTCTGCCTGGATGGCCAACCCCAAGGCCCCGCTGAGTGGCTTCTCGCCGGTGATCAGCCAGGATCACATCGGCCTCGGCCCGCGCGCGCGCTTCGCGCTCCAGCGCCTGCAAACCCTTGAGAAACAGCCGATCAGCATCACCGACCTGCAAAATATGGTCATGGACAACGAGGTGTACCTGGCAGGCCAAGTCATGCCGGACTTGCTGACATTCTGCGCCAACCAACTCGGCACCGACGCCAATGCGCTGCAACCGCTGTGCACCAGCCTGAAAAACTGGGACCAGCGCGCCAACCTCGACAGCGGCGTAGGCCTGGTGCACTTCATCAACCTGATGCAGCACTTGCAGCCACTCCCCGACGCCTGGCGCGTGGCCTTCGATCCGGCCCACCCCCTGACCACCCCAAGCGGCCTCGCCATCGACCGCGCCCCGGTCGCCAAAGCCCTGCGCGAAGCCATGCTGGCCTCCAGCGCAGAGGTCGGCAAACTGGGCCAGACCCGCTGGGGCGATATCCAAGTTTCCGGCCAAACCCCAATGCACGGCGGCCCGCAAGAACTGGGCATCTACAACGCCATGCAAACCGTGCCCCGTGCCGACGGCAAACGCGAAGTCGTCAGCGGCACCAGCTACCTGCAAATCGTCACCTTCGACGACAAAGGCCCCAACGCGCTCGGCGTATTGGCATTCTCCGAGTCCAGCAACCCAGCGTCCGCCTACTCAAAGGACCAGACCCAAGCCTTCTCCCAGAAAAAACTGCGCCCATTGCCCTTCACCGAGGCCCAGATCAAGGCCGACCCGCACTACCAAATCCACACGGTGAAGGAGTAGGGCAGACGCGCAACCCCTTGATGCCAAGGCAGAATATTTTTTGAAATCAAGGGGTTGCAGGCCTAGGCAAATGAGTACATAATGGCGCCCATCGAACGCAACGAAGCATTAAAAACTTCAATGTATTCAATGAGTTAGAGTAGAGGCAAGCTTCACATAGCCCACTCAAGTTTGTATGCGGTGAATGTCAGCAACAAGGGCATTGATCGTTTGAGGCCGAGTAGCAAAATGGTTATGCAGCGGATTGCAAATCCGCCTACGCCGGTTCGATTCCGACCTCGGCCTCCACTCTTAGAAACCCCGTAGATTAACGTCTACGGGGTTTTTTATTGCCTTCGATTTAGTCATCGCTTCCGCAATTTTTCGGATCGTTTGCGCAACCCTGCCTTTTTTCAGCAAATTTGAGACGCCGTTAAACGTGCGCTCACCTCATCCGGAACACAGAGTTCTATGCGAACTTGACCCATTCCTCTTACGGATGATATGCCGGTACCCGGATTGCCATCGATAGGATCTGCTCCATGACCTACCTGTCTTCGTTGCTGTTCGAGATCCCTGGCGTGGACCACGGTTTCGAGACTTCGGGAAATTTAACGCTGCCGGAAGGAACACTTTACTGTGCTCAGGTTCACGGTACGCACATCGTCGATGCTGACGGGAAAGGGCGAGATGAACGTCCTGTCGCCGATGCACTATTCTCGAGAGGAGCCCAGGGTGCGATAGCGATCATCACTGCCGATTGCTTGCCGGTTCTGGTTGCTTCGGTTGATCAACCACTTGTAGCGGCAATCCACGCCGGATGGCAGGGTTTGAAAGCAGGCATTCTCGGTCATTCGATCAGCCGGCTAGAGAAAGAAGGTGCTTCTCTTACGGGATTGAGAATAGCGATAGGCCCATCTATCGGCCCTTGTTGTTATGAGGTGAGCAGGAAGTTTGTCGAAGATATTGAACATGCCGACAGCCATCTCTGGCAAAACGATTCTGCGCCGTGGACCCACCATCGTGCGCCACCGGCAAGTGCGCCTTGGGTCGAACCTGAGATCACACATAATGAAGCCTGGTTTGATCTACGCAAATATGCGCTGCGCCACTTGGTGGCGAGCGGTGTGAGTATTGAACAGATTCAGGTGCTCCAACATTGTACTTATTGCCACAGCGCTGATCTGGGCAGCTATCGGCGGCGAAGCCATCAAGTCGAGGCTAAATCCTTCCAGTATTCTTGGATAAGACGTTCTCGGGATCCGGTTTCTTGAATGGCGATTTCAGCCGTTCATAACAGGCAAAAATTGTCCATGGGCGGCCACTCGAACACATCACCTAGCCGGCTGTTTTGTAAGGCGGCGCAGTCACCGATGCTCCGCTGCCAACATTGATCTGAATTGAGAAGTGGTCTCGCAAGATAGCCCGGCAGCTTCGAACACTGCGCAGGTGAAGCTAACGGGTGCAGGGCCTGGAGCAGTGATGACGCGGTCTGCAACCACAGCCACTGGACTGCTTCGATAAAGCGCGCGCCCCTCATAACCTACGGCATTCTGTTGCAGGAAGTCAGCGCTGTTCGATGTATGAGCAACGGTGTCGAGAAGGCTGGCCCTGGCAAGTGCCAGCGTTCCCCCGCAGATACCGGCAATTGTCGCTCCATTTGAACGGCTCGCATGAAGAAACTCTCGAATATCGGGTGCTTCTGCACGCTCCCAGACCATTCCTCCAATCACGACTACAACGTCCGGCTTCCAGTCCAGACATTGTTGCAAACTGCTATCGACCGTTACCGCCAATCCACCCTGCGAGCGAAATTGCCCCGTAGCAGAAGCGAAAAACCTGACGTCGATCCCGTAAAACGCAGACGCAGTTCCAGCAATGAAAGCGTATTCCCAGTCCGCAAAACCGGGTGTCAGTATCAATCCCACACGTGGCATCAGTCAGAATCCTCCATGAATGCCAATAAGATAGGGCGACAACACAGCTACATCAAGGGCAGCCGGCCGGTTATGACTGACTGCTTTTGGCCGAGGCATCGGTACATCCTTGAGATAAGCTACAGGTATAGGCAACTGAGTACAGAATTGCGCCCATCGAACGCAACGAATCATTACCGCCGTCGCCCTCATTGCGTGAAACTGATCGAAGCAAATGATGTCCGATTGCTATCGGCCAAGGACGAGGTCCGCCAAGCACGCATTGGGTCTAGGCTCAGTAAGGTCTCAAGCGACCTCCTCACGCCGTTTTAGCCGCGCGCTTATCCTGCCAGCGCAAGATAACGCCCGCACTCATCAAAGCTGACAGAGTGACCCATGAAACAAAAAATTCTTCTTGTAGCCGTGTGTGCTGCACTCATCCAAGGCTGTGCCGCCCCTTCCAAAAGCCATGAAGAATCACCTTCGATGCCAACTACCTCAGCCGCTGTAGCCCAGCCAACCTTATCTGCTTACGACTGGAGCCTGGTCTCGGCAACGGATGCGTCGGGCAAGCCTCTTGTGGCGATGAACAAAGGCATCGAGCGCAAGTTGCGCGTTGCCTTCGGTGACAAAAACCTGAGCATCAGCGGCGGCTGCAATCGGCAGTTCGGCGGCTATCGCTATCAGGACGGGGTTGTGAAGGTGCAGCCACTGGCCTCTACGTTGATGGCCTGTGACAAGAGCCTGATGGACCTTGACGCCCAAGTAGGGCGCCTGTTCAAGGGCGATCTGCGCGCGGTGATCACCGGCGACAACATGGCGCCGATGCTGCAACTGACGACAGCGGACGGCTCGGTGCTCAAGCTGCAAGGTGAGGCCACCCCGCAGACCCGCTACGGTAGCGAGGGTGAGGTCAAGTTTCTGGAAGTGGCGGCCAAGACGGTCAAGTGCAGCCACCCTTTGATCCCGAACTATCAATGCCTGCAAGTGCGCGAGCGTCGCTATGACGACGCAGGCCTGCAACTGGCGACCCAAGACACCTGGCATCCGCTGTACCAGCCTATCGAAGGCTTTGTGCATCATGACGGCGTGCGCACTGTGTTGCGGGTCAAGCAGTACGAATGGAAGAATCCGCCAGCGGATGCCCCTTCGACGGTCTACGTGTTGGATATGGTGGTCGAGCAGGACGCTTCTGGCAGCAAATAAGCTCGCGCAAACCCCGTAGATTAGCGTCTACGGGGTTTTTTTTTTGCCTGTGGTTTACCTGTTTTTCGACGAGTGACACGTCTAGATCAAGGGTTATAGCCCGATTGGGGGTTGTCACCTGAACTTTTGCCGACTACCCTGAAAATGTTTGAATTATTACAAATAATTTCGGTGTGGCTGTTTTTCGGTCACACGGCTTCAGGACGAGGAACGAAAGATGTTTTCACATGAAGGTACTGCGCTAGAGCTATTGGTCTTGGTTTTTGGCGTCACCGGGTTGTTGTTGGTCGCCTGGTTTATTCACCATCAATACGAGCTCAGGTCGCGAAAGTATGTAAAAAAACAACATACCTCTGGGCAGCAGCGTGAAGCTCAAAGCCGCTAACCGTCCCTTCACCTGTGCCAGCCTTTACGGCTGGCCTCACAATCCGACTTTCAATGGTCTGCAAGGTTTTCCCGAGCCCACTGCTCGGCAGTGGTGACCGGAATCGACTGTTGCTCGTTGAAGGTAACCGCCTTAGGCCAGGCCACACCTTTACCTTGTGCGAATACGGCACGGTACTTCTTGATGTGGTGTGTGGGGTCTTGCTCCAGTGCCTGCATGAGGTAGTCAACCGTCCACACGTTGCGCTTGAACGGGCGATCCAGAACACGCTCCAGCATGCTCGCAACCTGCTCATAGGTCACGGTGTCGCCGGCGAGGTAGACAATCTGATTGCGCAGGCGCGGTTCGAAGAACACGATTTGCGCTGTCAGCGTGCCGATGTCGTCTGGCGTGGTGAGCGTCACGCTGTTCTCCAGACTGCCCAGGGCGTTGACTGTGTTGTTGTCGAAGTCGACGACCTCGAACACCGGCTCGAACAGGAAGCTGGTGAACATGCCTGTCGAGATGATGACCCATTCAGTGTTGTCCTGGGCGCGCAGCAACTCGCGCACATCGAGCTGAGCATCGAACAGATCCTGGGGGCTGCCCCGGCCAATCACTTCGAAATCCACGCCGAACTGCCACGGGAAGTAGCGCTTCACGCCGGACTTGAGCGCGGCGGTCGCCAGCTTCATCGGGGTTTCTCGGCCCGCGACCATGCCCGCGCAGCCGATCACGGTATCGAAGCGTGCGAAGACCTTGGCAAGTTGATCGATTGAGTCGTTCACCAGGTCTGCGGCGACCATCTGAATGCCCAGGCCGCGCAGCTCATCGATCTCTACCTTTTTTTCGGGCACTTGCGTGTTGATGGTCGACTCCCTTAGCAACACGCTGAGGGCGGAGCCGGGCGCGCGTTTGGCCTCACGCGCCAGGTTGCGCAAAACCGGCAGGCCGAGCTCGCCGGCACCTAGAACAAGGATCGATTGAGAGGGAAGTGGGGTCATTTCAGGCATGATTTCTCCGCAGACCTGTTGGCGATAAGATGAGCCCATGCTGGCACGATTCGGCAGCGCTCATAAGAAGGCACACGGGTGATACCAGGGGTAGAAATGACCGATCATGAAACGCTCAGCCAGGCAGAAGTTATCTGCCAATCGCTCAGGGAAGAGGACGATGGCGTCAGGCGTGAAGTCCTGGCTCACGCCGGTAGCCGCTGGTCACTGGGCATTCTGCATGCGCTGGGTGTGTACGGTGCGATGCGTCATGCCGAGATAAAACGGCAGATGACAGGTGTGACTCAGCGCATGTTGACCAAGACCCTACGCGCCATGGAGCGCGACGGCCTGTTGGTTCGGCGCGAGTTCGGTGAGATTCCGCCCCGCGTCGAGTACGAGCTGACGCCCCTGGGCCGAGAGCTTTTGATTCGCATGTCGCCTATCTGGACCTGGGTGGTGGAAAACGTGGAGGACTTTCGTAAGGCTCGGCGTGTTTTCGACAGTCAGGAGGGCAAAAAACCGGCATGGCAGGTTCCCACACCGGTTCCGGATGCGCCTCGGTAAGCGCAACTTCTCGATGAAGGCTGTGCAAGTGTATGCCTCGATACACCCCTAGCTGTACGGGGCGCAGCGCGCCATAACCCACTACTGTCGCAGGCACATCACCACCGCTTGGATGCCGCGCCATGTTCATGTCTACCAGCCTGTTATCAGCCTTCGTGCTGTTCGCTTTCGTCTCTTCGATCACCCCAGGGCCCAACAACACCATGTTGCTGGCCTCAGGCGTGAATTTCGGCTTTCGCCGTTCGATGCCCCATGCACTGGGGATCAGTATCGGCTTCATGCTGTTGGTGATTTGTGTGGGGCTGGGCTTGGGCGAGGTGTTCAAGCTGTTCCCGTGGGCTTACACATTGTTGCGTTATGTCGGCGCCGCGTATTTGTTGTACCTGGCGTGGAAGATTGCCAATGCGGGCGGCATGTCTGACAACCCGGATGAACACGGTAAGCCGATGACCTTCCTCGGTGCGGCGGCCTTCCAGTGGGTCAACCCCAAGGCCTGGATCATGGCGCTGGGGGCGATCACCACGTACACGCCGGCCGAGGGTTATGTCACCAATGTGCTGGTGATCGCCCTGGTATTTGCAGTGGTCAACCTGCCGAGTGTGTGCGTGTGGGTGGGGTGTGGCAGCGGCTTGCGTAACCTGTTGCGTGAGCCGCGCTGGTTACGGATGTTCAACTGGTCCATGGCCGGGCTGTTGGTGTTGTCACTGTATCCGATGCTGTTTTTGGGCTGAGGTGGCGTAGGTAACCACGATGCGAAGCGAGTCGCTCTTGCTCTTGCTCTTGATCTGCTTTTGATCTGAAGCGCCCCGTTAAACCCCGCTGGCCGGAATTCGACAGGGATTTGGGGGGTAAACCGGCAGGGATGCCGGTTTAGCCGCCCCGCGCCATGGATGGCGCGTGGCGGCGGCCCCTCAAATCACTGGCGGATTACGGGCACACCGAGCCTAGGCGAGGTGCCGAGGGGTGGGGCAAGAGCGCTTTGGTTACTTTCGCGCTTTTCGAAAGTGACCCGCCGTCAGGCGGAACCCTAAATGGCCGTTACCTCAGCAATGGATATGTACACAATCCAACTGTATTGACCGCCAGGCCGCCTTCGCGAGCAAGCCCGCTCCCACAGTTTGGACCGCGGGGTGTCAGGTAGAGAAGTGTCGGCTGATAGGCCGCCATCGCAGGCAAGCCCGCTCCCACAGTTGGATTGCAGGGTGTCATGGAGATAGGCGTCGGCTGTCAGGCCGTCACGGGAGCAAGCTCCCTCGCCACACTAATGCGGGCTTAGACCGGCGAGATGGTCGCCAACATGCCGATGCCAATGGTCAACACCAAAAAGCCAAACAGGAAAATTGCCATCTTGGTCATAAGGCCTCCGAGGGGAAGGGGACGACAGGAATGTCGGGATGGGGCTATTGTCCGCCTTAAGGGCTTTTCAATACAGGCGCAGATCGAAAAGAAAAAACCGTATCAGATCACCGCGCAGCGCCTGGGCCGTGGCTTTTCAAGCGAACAGCTTTTATCAAGATCAGCGCCATGGCCGGTGCACGCCTTGAGCGCCACCTGAGACAGACACGGCATTTGCCCCTAAGATAGCGCCCACTGCACAACAATAAGCATGGGCCGACCCTCGATGGAAAGACGCCAGTTCAGCGGTGGCATGCAAGGCAAGAACCTGCGCTACCTCAGTGATAACCCCCAGCAATCAACCTCGGTCTCCCGTGTCGGTTTCCTGCTGCTCGAACACTTCTCCTTGCCGGCGTTTACCCAGACCCTCGATACGCTGGTGACCGCCAACCTGTTGCGCCCCGATCTGTTCGCTACGCGCACCTTCGGCTGGGGTGAGGGCGAAGTCATCAGCGACCTGGGCCTGGTCATTCGCCCGGATGCGAACCTGATGCTGGCGAGCTTGCAGGACTTGGACCTGTTGGTGATCTGCGGTGGTTTTCGTACCGAACTCAAGGCCAGCGAGCCATTTATCCATTGGCTGCGCAGCGCGGGTGAAGCGGGCGTGCGACTCGCCGGTTTGTGGAACGGCTCGTGGTTCCTCGGGCGTGCGGGGCTGCTGCAGGGTTACCGTTGTGCCATCCATCCCGAACATCGCCCGGCATTGGCCGAAGTGTCCAAGGCGGCGCAGGTCACCAGCGAGCCCTACGTGATCGACCGCGACCGCCTCACCGCGTCCAGCCCCTCGGGGGCTTTCCATATGGCCTTGGACTGGATCAAGAGCCTGCATGGCAAAGCCTTGGTCGAAGGCATCGAAGATATCCTGGCGTTCGAAGAGTCGCGCTACCGCCGTATCAAACCCACTGAAAATATGTGTGTCAGCGCGCCGTTGCGCGAGGTGGTGAAGTTGATGGACGCCAACCTCGAAGAACCCCTGGAACTCGATCAACTCGCCGTCTACGCCGGCCGTTCCCGCCGTCAGCTGGAGCGCCTGTTCAAAGAACAGCTGGGCACCACGCCGCAGCGCTACTACATGGAACTGCGCGTCACTGAGGCGCGACGCCTGTTGCAGCACACCGAGTTATCCCAAGTGGATGTGCTGGTGGCGTGCGGGTTTGTCTCGCCGAGCCATTTCAGCAAATGCTACAGCGCGTATTTCGGCTATCGCCCCTCGAAGGAGAAGCGGTTGGTCAAGTAGCCTGGCGTGTGTAGAAAGATTTTCACAAGGAGTGGCAATGGACATCACGCTTTTGGATCGTTATCGCGGCAGCCTACTTGGGCTGGCGTGTGGCGACGCTGTAGGGACGACCGTTGAATTCATGCCCCGTGGCAGCTTTTCTCCCGTGACGGATATGCTAGGCGGCGGTCCGTTTAGTCTCAAGCCTGGCCAATGGACTGACGATACGTCCATGGCACTGTGTCTGGCCGAAAGCCTGTTGCGCAAAGGCGGTTTTGACGCGGTGGACCAGATGGGGCGTTACCTGAATTGGTGGAAGTGGGGCTACTTGAGTTCTACCGGAGAGTGTTTTGATATCGGCATGACGGTTCGCGAAGCGCTGGAGCAATTTGAGCAAAGTGGCAACGCTTTTGCGGGCTCAACGCATCCGTATTCGGCCGGCAATGGTTCAATGATGCGCCTCGCACCTGTGGTGTTGTTTTACTTTCCAGATAGGGCGCACATCCACCTGTTTGCCGAGCAAAGCTCGCGAACTACTCATGCCGCGCAGGAGGCTATCGAGTGCTGCCTGCTGCTGGCCGAGGCTATCAGCAATGCCCTGAGCGGTGTTCCAAAGAAGCAGGTGCTGAGCTTTTCCCACACTGTGCTGTCGGCCCCTAAGGTCAAGGCTATCGCCTCTGGCGATTATCGCGATAAAACCTCTGCTCAAATCGTTGGCTCAGGTTACGCGGTGGCTTCGCTGGAGGCCGCATTCTGGTGTTTCGATCAGACCTCCAACTTTGCTGACGCGATACTCACCGCCGCCAACCTTGGGGATGATGCAGACACTACTGCCGCAATCGTTGGGCAACTGGCGGGGGCGTATTATGGCGTCCAGGCTATCCCCGCCGATTGGTTGCACAAACTATGGATGCGCGATGAAATTCAAGAAACGGCTGATGCGTTATTCAACATTTCGCACCTACAACAGCATGGTTCAGAAACGATCCAGCCGATAAGGCTGTAGCTCTGGCACCCGCTCACCCGCCGCAAGCTGCCCAACCCGTTCGGCCGTCACCGCTGCTTGTGTCAGCCCCAGATGCTGGTGACCGAACGCAAGCAGTACCTTGCCCTCGCACACCCGGTCAATGATCGGCAGCGAGTCGGGCAGGGACGGGCGAAACCCCATCCAGGGCGTGGCTTCGCTGTCGCTCAGGTCATGTCGGAACAGCCCTTTGCTCAACCGGTGCAACTGCCAGGCCCGTTGGATATTGGCCGGGCGGTCGAGGCCGGCGAATTCGACCGTGCCGGCCAGGCGCAGGCCGCCGGTCATGGGCGTCATGATGAATTTGCGCTCCAGCGACGTGACCGCGAATGGCAGGCGCTGTTGTTCGTGGGGCAGCATCAGGTGGTAACCGCGTTCGGTGTCCAGTGGCACTTGTTTGCCGGTGAGTGCAGCGGTGAGTTTGGCCGAGTGGGCGCCGCAGGCGATCAGCACGTGCTGCGCTGTCAGTACGCCTTGGTCGGTCATCAGGGAAACGCCGCTGCCCTCCAGGCGCGCATCCAGAACCCGCTGCTGAAGAAATTTCACCCCCTCGGCCTTGGCCGCGTTCACCAGTTCGCCAACCACCGTGTACGGGTCCAGAAAGTGCCCGGTAGCCGGGAAGAACAAACCGCCTTGTAGGGCGTCGCTCAGTTGCGGCGCAGCCTTGCGCACTGCGTCGCCGCTCCAGAAGTCCACGGCGACGCCTTGCTGAGTCATGCGGCGCTGCACTGCATCCAGTGCAGCGCGGGATTCGGCGCGCTCATACACCAATAGCGAACCGTCTTCGCGCAGCAGTTGCGCTTGCCCAATCGATTGCAACAAGCGTTGCCACGCGCCCAGGCTGCCTTCGTTCAAGGCGCGAAGGCCCGCCACGGTGCGTTGGTAAGGTGCTCGCCGCAGGTTCAGCAGCAGGCGGATAAACCAGGGCAGGGCGCGGGGCAGGTAGGCCCAGTCCAGGCGCAACGGGCCCATTGGGTCCAGGAGCATGGCGGGCAAGCGCTTGAGGATCGACAGGTCGGCGATGGGGAAGACTTGCTCCGTCGCCAGGTGGCCGGCGTTGCCGTAGGAGGCGCCCATGCCGGGTGCCTGCGCGTCGACCACCACGACTCGCCGGCCTTGGCGTGCCAACTGCAAGGCGCAGGCGACGCCGATGATGCCGGCGCCGACTACTACGATGTCTGCTTGATTGGGTTCGGCCATGGTTATGCTTCTCGCTGGCCGTCGAGCAGGCGCCGCAGCCGCAGCGGGTTGTCGTGCTGCAGGGCAGTGGGCAGCAAGGCGTCCGGGAAGTCCTGGTAACACACCGGGCGCAGGAACCGCAGGATCGCCGCCGTGCCCACCGAGGTGCTGCGCGCATCCGAAGTCGCCGGAAAGGGCCCGCCATGCACCATGGCGTCGCACACTTCTACGCCAGTCGGCCAGCCGTTGACCAGCAGGCGCCCAGCCTTGCGCTCCAGTACCTGCAGCAGTGCCCGTGCGTGTGGCAGGTCGGTGTCATTCATTTGCAGGGTGGCGGTGAGTTGGCCTTCCAGGTGTTCGGACAGCTGGCGCATTTGCTCGACATCGCGGCACTGCACCACCAGCGAGGCGGCGCCAAAGACTTCGGCTTGCAGGTGTTCATTGTTCAGGAACGCCTCGGCCTGGGTCACGAACAAATGGGCCTGGCCCTGGTTCGGCCCGGTTGCTGGCAAGCCGTTGGCGGCAATGTTGGCGTGTTGGGCCAGGGTCTTCACACCGGTTTCGTAGGCGTTGAAGATGCCCGGTGTGAGCATGGTCTGGGCCGAGCAACGCGAGAGCCTGTCACTGGCAGACTGAATAAAGCGGTCCAGAGCGACGCCTTGCAGGGCGATCACCAGGCCAGGGTTGGTGCAGAACTGGCCGGCGCCTTGGGTCAGCGAAGCCACAAACCCTTCGGCTAAGGCTTCACTGCGGGCTTCAAGCGCAGCAGAAAACAGGTACACCGGGTTGATCGAACTCATTTCCGCAAACACCGGGATCGGCTCCGGGCGTGCCTGCGCGGCTTGGCACAGGGCAATGCCGCCACTGCGCGAACCGGTAAAGCCCACGGCCTTGATGCGCGGGTCGCTCACCAGTGCGATACCCACCTCGTTACCCGCGCCGTAGAGCAGTGAAAACACACCCTCCGGCAAGCCACAATGTTTCACCGCCTGGGCGATGGCGCAGCCCACCAGCTCGCTGGTGCCGGGGTGCGCGTTATGCGCCTTGACGATCACCGGGCAACCGGCGGCGAGTGCCGATGCGGTATCGCCGCCCGCCACGGAGAAGGCCAGAGGGAAGTTGCTGGCACCGAACACTGCGACGGGGCCGAGGGCGATATGGCGCTGGCGCAGGTCGGCGCGGGGCAGGGGTTGGCGCTGGGGCTGTGCGGTATCGACGCGCACGTCGAGCCATTCGCCCAGGCGCACGGTGCGGGCAAAAGCGCGCAGTTGGCCGCAGGTACGGCCGCGTTCACCTTCAATGCGTGCGCGAGGCAAGCCGGTTTCGGCGCAGGCGCGTTCGACCAGCTCATCACCCAAGGCTTCGATGTGGGTGGCGATGGTTTCAAGCAACGTGGCACGATTTGCCAAGGTGGTTTCGCGGTAAGCGTCGAACGCGGCCCACGCCAGTGCGCAGGCCTGTTCGACGTGCTGCTCATCCCCGCCAGCGTAGGCGGGTTCCAGCGGGGTGTTGGTGGCGGGGTTGATCGCCCGGATCGCATCGCGATGGCCGGAGATGGATTGCTGACCGATCAGCAGCTTGCCTGTCAGAGTCATGGGGGCATCCTGAAAAACAAAAGAGGTGTTGTAGGAGCGAGCTTGCTCGCGAAAAACGTGCCTACAACGCGTTCATTCAGGGTGAGCGCGTTATCGTTAACGATCTTCGCGAGCAAGCTCGCTCCTACAAAGAATCAAGCGGCGTTCTGTTCTGCCGACCAGTTGGCATACCACTGGCGGAACAGTGCGTACTGCTGCTCGGCATAGCGTCGCTGGGCAGCGCTGAGCCCGTCGGTTTCGTTGAAGTGCAGGGCGTAACCCTGGTCGCCGTTGAGCACCATCAAATGCTTGTAATACAGCACCAGGTCGCAGCCTTCGTCGAACGACGACAATACCGCCAGCGCAGCTTCCAGCTCACGGGCCTGGCGACGCGCCTTGGCATCGCCCTTGGCGGCCTTTTTGCTCAGGGCCACCAGTTGCAGCACTTCGCGGGGCAGTGCATTGCCGATGCCGGTAATGGCGCCGGTGGCGTTGCAGTTGACAAAGCCGTGGACCACTTGGGTATCGACGCCGACCATCAGGGTCACATCGTCGTCCTGGGAGGTGATGTTTTCCGCGGCGTAGCGCAGGTCGGCGGCACCGCCAAACTCCTTGAAGCCGATCAGGTTCGGGTGTTCGCGGCGCAGTTCGAAGAACAGGTCGGCGCGGGTGGCGAAACCGTAGTAGGGGCTGTTATAGATCACCGCCGGCAGGTTGGGGGCCGCGTTGAGGATCGCTGCAAAGTGGGCCTTTTGCGCAGTGACCGAAGCACCTCGGGACAGCACGCGGGGAATGACCATCAAACCATGGGCGCCAACTTTAGCGGCATGGGCTGCGTGGGATACGGCTTCACGGCTGTTCACTGCACCGGTGCCGACGATGGTTGGCACACCCGCCGCCACCAGGCGCGCCACGCCTTCCTGGCGCTGGGCCTCGGTGAGCAGCGGCCAGTCGCCCATGGAGCCGCAATACACCACGGCACTCATGCCGATGTCGATCAGCTCGCGACCCTTGGCCACCAGGGCGTCGAAGTCCGGTTGGCGCTCGGCGGTGCAAGGGGTCATCAGGGCGGGCATGCAGCCGGTGAAGATGTTGTCGCTCATGGTGCTAACTCCGGTTTCAGTTGAATTGTTCAAGGGCTCAGATGCCCCAGGCAAACGGGTCTTGTTCGTCGATCAGCAGGGTGCTGTCGGCGGTCATGTAGGCGCGGCCGGTGATGAAGGGGCGTACGTGTTCACCGTCCCACTCATAGCGGCCGAGGAACTGGCTGCCGGTGATGCTGGCTTGTACCCAGGGTTCTCCTGCGGCCAGTTTTGCGTCGGCGGCCAGGCAGGCGAGCTTGGCGCTGGTGCCGGTGCCGCAGGGGGAGCGGTCATAGGCTTTGCCAGGGCACATCACAAAGTTGCGGCTGTCGGCGTGGGCGTCGTCGGCGAACAGTTCGATATGGTCGATCAGCGCACCGTCTGCACCACGAATGCCTTGGGCCTCGAGAGCCTTGAGCATCGCCCAGGTGTAGTCGGTCAGGGCCTCCACGTTATCCATCTGCAACTCATGGCCATGGTCCGACACCAGGAAAAACCAGTTACCGCCCCAGGCAATGTCGCCCAGCACCACGCCATGCCCAGGCACCTCAACCGGCACCTGTTTGCGATAGCGGTAAGCGGGCACATTGCGCAGGGTCACGCTGCCGTCGTCGTGCAAGGTGGCCGCGACCGGGCCGACCGGCGTATCGAGGCTGTGCACGCCCGGTTGGATCAGCCCCAGGTGGTGCAGTGAGGCAACCAGGCCGATGGTGCCGTGGCCGCACATGCCCAGGTAGCCAGCGTTGTTGAAGAAGATCACCCCGCAGGTCGCTCCCGGTGTGACCGGCGCGCAGTACAGCGCGCCCACCAGTACATCATTGCCTCGGGGCTCCAGCAGGCATGCGCGGCGCCATTGATCGTGGTGGGTGCGCAGGTGGTCCAGTTGGTCGGCGATCGTGTCGCCAACCAGCGCGGGGAAACCGCTCATGACCAGGCGTGTAGGTTCACCGCCGGTGTGTGAGTCAATCACGTGCAGCCGTTTCATAAGGCGCTCCATCAGTGGGTAGTCGGGGACAGTGGGGCGCTGTAGTGCACGTCGCTGACGGCTTCGCTTTCGTCTTCTTCCTGCTCCAGGCGCACCAAGTGGGCGGGCACGCCGGTGGCGGCGCCCCAGTAGTAGATGCCCAGGGCGCAGGCCGCCACCACCAGGGTGTCAAACGGGTGGCTGATCACGCCGATACCGCCAAAGCTGCCGAGTTTGGAGAGCAGGATGGTCACGGCGTAGAAGCCGATCAGCCACGCCGAGGAACGCACCTGTTGCTTGAGGTTCAGGTGCGCGGTCGGCACCCAGCGTGCACACAGCAGGTACACCACAAACATCAGGATTTGCAGGCCCAGCAGCCAGGACACGGTGTTCCAGCCCGACCAGTACACGATCAGCGCAGCGATGATGAACGACAGCGGGCCCAGCACCGCCATGCCCTTGACCCGAAACGGGCGCGCCATGTCGGGTGCATTGCGGCGCAGGGCGGCGACGGTCACCGGGGCCACCGCGTAACTGAGGATCAGGGCAGCGGACACCACGTTGATCAGCGCTTCCCAGGACGGGAACGGCAAGGTCCAGAACACCGACAGGGCAAAGGTCAGCCACAGCGCCGGGCGCGGGATGCCGGACTTTTCATCGATGCGCGTGAAGACCTTGAAGAAGGTGCCGGTCTGCGCCCAGCCATACACCACGCGCGGGGTGGCGTTCATGTAGATGTTGCCGCAGCCGCTGGGGGAGATCACCGCGTCGGCCACCACCAGGTAGGCCAGCCAGCCCACGCCCAGCGCCAGGGCGATATCGCGATAAGGCAGGGCCAGTTCCTTGCTGATGCCGGCCCAGCCATTGGCGAGCATTTCGGTAGGCACGCCGCCGAGGAACGCGGTTTGCAGCAGCACATAGATGGCCGTCGACAGCAGCACCGAGAGGATCAGGGCGATGGGGATGGTGCGCTGTGGATTTTTCACTTCGCTGGCCACCGAAATGATCGGCGTGAGTCCCAGGTAGGCAAAGATCACCCCGCCTGCGGACACGGCCATCTCGATGCCCGACAAGCCGAACGGCGCAAAGCCATGCACCTGGAAGTTCTCCGGCTTGAAGAAGGTGAACAGCACGCCGATCACCAGCAATGGCACGATGAACTTGAACACGCTCACCAGGTTATTGGCGATGGCAAAGGTCTTCACGCTGCGGTAATTGAGGACGAAGAACAGGCACAGCAAAGCAAATTGCACCAGCCAGCCCAAGGTAGTCGGGTCGCTGGAGCCGGCCCTGGTCAGTTGGGGAAACCAGGCTGCCGCATATTGGCGCGAGGCGACCACTTCAATCGCCACCAGGCTGGAAAACGCGATCAGCGTGATAAAGCCCATCAGGTAACCCAGCAACGGGCCATGGGAGTACACCGGGTAGCGCACCACGCCGCCAGCGCGGGGCAGGGCGGCGCCGAGTTCGCAGTAGACAATGCCCAGCAACAGCACGGCGAAACCACCGAGCAACCAGGAAAAAATCCCGGCCGGGCCTGCGATGGCAGACACGTGGCTGGCAGCGAATAACCAACCCGAACCGAAGATGGCCCCCAGCCCGATAAAGGTGAGGTCCATCAGTGACAGCTGTTTCTTGAACTTGCCTTGGCCTGACATAGCGGCGCCTTCTTGTGAGTTATTGGATAGGCATGCAGTGGCGCTATCCTGAACCCACAGGCCTGGCTGAGGATTGATGTTTTATGCGGCGATGGATGACGAATTCAGCACAATTTGCCGCGCTCGACAGCGCTCGTCCCATGGCGCAATCTGCGGGCTGTCGACGAATAAAGGGGCAGATAAAGTCATGTTGCAGAGCGCGTTCGCGAGCCTTTTCCAGGGCAGCCGACCCCACAGCATCGAGCAGCTATTGAGCGGGGTAGAGCAGTTGCTGCCGATGCTCGATGTACTGCCCAATGCCGCGATTTTCATCAAGGACATCGACGCCCGCTACGTGCTCGCTAACCGCACCCTGGTGCAACGCTGCGGCCTCAAGCAACTGCAACCGTTGCTGGGCAAGACCAGCGCTGAAGTGTTTCCCGCGCAATTGGGCCCCGGCTATACCGAGCAGGACCGGCGCGTGCTGAAGCAAGGCCTGGTGTTGGAGGATCAACTCGAATTGCACCTCTACGGCACCCGCGAACCCGGCTGGTGCCTGACCCACAAGTGGCCGCTGTACAACCAGCTCGGCGCGATCATCGGCCTGGCCGGGATCTCGGTAGACCTGCAATCGGCCAGTGAAACCCACCCGGCCTATCAGCGCCTGGCGGCGGTGGACGAACACATCCGCAGCCATTTCAACCGCCGCGTCACCCTGGGTGAATTGACCCGCATCGCCGGGATTTCTGTGGCGCAACTGGAGCGCTACTGCAAGCGCGTGTTTCACCTCACGCCCCGGCAAATGATCCAGAAAGTCCGGCTGGAACATGCCCGGCGGTTGTTGCATACCGAGCTGCCGATTACCGAGGTGGCGCTGCAATGCGGCTACACCGACCACAGCGCGTTTACCCGGCAGTTCAAATCCTCTACAGGCTTCACTCCAAGGCAGTACCGGCAAGCCACACAAGGCGGCAGCGCAGGTGAATGTCTTCTGTAGGAGCGAGCGTGCTCGCGAAAAACCTCAACGATAACGCGGGCGTCCTGAATGAACGCGGCGCCTGTGAGTTTTTCGCGAGCAAGCTCGCTCCTAAAGGGTAAGCGTTCTAATGCGATGCAACGAATGCCGCCCGCGCCCCTCATATGCTTACACCGACACTTTTCACCACGACAGGTACCGAGCTTATGACCGCGGCGAACAACGATCATGTGAACTGGCTGGTGCAACATTCCATGCTCCACGCAGCGCGGCAGCGGGCCAAGCTGTATTCGGGGCAAGGTCGCTTGTGGCAGCAGCCCTATGCCCAGACACGGCCGCGTGACGCTTCGGCCTTGTCGTCCGTGTGGTTCACTGCCTACCCCGCGTCGATTGTCACCCGCGAAGGCGGTACCGTGCTGGAAGCGCTGGGCGACGAAACCTTGTGGCATACCCTGTCCAAAATCGGTATCCAGGGCATTCACAACGGCCCGTTGAAGAAGTCCGGTGGTTTGTCTGGCACCGAGCACACCCCGACCATCGACGGCAATTTCGACCGCATCAGCTTCGACATCGACCCGCAACTGGGCACAGAGGCGCAGTTACAGGCGTTGACGCGCATGGCTGCCGCGCACAATGCGGTGATCATCGACGATGTGATCCCGTCCCACACCGGCAAAGGCGCGGATTTTCGCCTGGCAGAAATGGCCTATGAGGACTATCCGGGCCTCTACCACATGGTCGAAATCCGCGAGGAAGACTGGCCGTTGCTGCCTGACGTGGCCGACGGGCGTGATGCACAAAACCTCAGCCCCTCCCAGGTAGACGCACTGCGCGACAAGCACTACATCGTCGGCCAATTGCAGCGGGTGATTTTCTTCGAGCCCGGCGTCAAGGAAACCGACTGGAGCGCCACCCCGGTGGTGCTCGGCGTGGATGGCAAGCCGCGACGCTGGGTGTACCTGCATTACTTCAAGGAAGGCCAGCCGTCGCTGAACTGGCTTGACCCTTCGTTTGCTGCGCAGCAGATGATCATTGGTGATGCGTTGCACGCCATTGATGTGATGGGCGCGAAAATCCTGCGCCTGGACGCCAACGGCTTTCTCGGCGTGGAGCGCAAGCTCGATGGCACGGCCTGGTCCGAAAGCCATCCGCTGTCGATCACCGGCAATCAGTTGCTCGGCGGCGCCATTCGCAAGGCGGGCGGGTTCAGTTTTCAGGAGCTCAACCTCACTGTGGACGACATCGCATCCATGTCCCACGGCGGCGCCGACCTGTCCTATGACTTCATCACCCGGCCGGCCTACCAGCATGCTTTGTTGATGGGCGACACCGAGTTCCTGCGCCTGATGCTGCGGCAGATGCACAGCCTCGGCATCGACCCTGGCTCGCTGATTCACGCGCTACAGAACCACGATGAACTGACCCTGGAGCTGGTGCACTTCTGGACGCTGCACGCCCATGACAGCTTCCTGTTCCAGGGCCAGACCTTTCCCGGCAACATCCTGCGCGAGCATATCCGCGAGCAGATGTACGAACGCCTGACCGGCGAACATGCGCCGTATAACCTCAAGTTCGTCACCAACGGCGTGTCCTGCACCACCGCCAGCATCATCACCGCAGCCCTGGGGATTCGTGACCTGGAGGCGATCACCCCGACGGATATCCAGCAGATTCGCCAGATCCACTTGCTGCTGGTGATGTACAACGCCATGCAACCTGGGGTGTTTGCCTTGTCCGGCTGGGACCTGGTGGGCGCGTTGCCGTTGGCGGCCGAAGACGTGGCGCACCTGATGGCCGATGGCGACACGCGCTGGATCCACCGTGGCGCCTATGATCTGGTAGACCTGAACCCCGACGCCGAACTGTCGGCGGGGCAAATGCCGCGTTCCAAAAGCCTGTATGGCAGCCTGAACAGCCAACTGCAGGACCCGGAGTCCTTTGCCTCCCAACTGCAAAAAATCCTCGCCGTGCGCCGCGCCTACGACATCGCCGCCAGCCGCCAGATCCTGGTGCCAGATGTCGAGCATCCCGGCTTGCTGATCATGGTTCACGAACTGCCGGCGGGTAAGGGCACGCAAATCACTGCGCTGAACTTTGGTGCCACGCCAATCACCGAAACCCTGCACCTGCCCAACATCGCACCGGGGCCGGTGGTGGATATCATCAATGAGCGGGTGGAAGGCGATTTGACCGAGGAGGGCGCGTTCACGATCACGCTGGACGCTTATGAAGGGCTGGCGTTGCGGGTGGTGAGCAGCACGCCGATGTAAAGGGATATTGGCCCTGGCAAACCGTAAACGTCATCGCCTACTGTAGGAGCGAGCTTGCTCGCGAAAAACGTCAACGATAACGCGAGCTTCCTGAATAAAAGCGGCGTCTGTGAGTTTTTCGCGAGCAAGCTCGCTCCTACATGGCAAGTCGTGCCAGACGATCAGTGGTGCTTGTTCTTGTGCTTATGTTTGTTGCCTTTGTGCTTGCCACCACCGGAACGATGACCGCTCTCGTCATCGGCCAGATTATTACCCAGCGCGCCACCGGCTGCGCCGCCCACGCCCGCGCCGATGGTCGAACCGGTGGAGCCGCCCAGGCGATTGCCAATCAGCGAACCGCCCGCCGAGCCCAAACCGCCGCCAATCGCCGCTTCGGTCTTGTTACCCTTTTGCGCACCCACCGCACTCCCGGCGGCGCCACCTACGCCTGCGCCAATGGCTGCGCCAGTCGAGCCACCGAGCTGCTGGCCCACCACATTGCCCAACACACCGCCGACACCGCCTCCCAGCGCCGCCGTACCATCTCCAGCGGCCAGAGCGCCTTGGGAGATCAGGATGCCCAATGCCAGGGCCGGGAATGTCATTTTCATTTTTTGTACCTCAAGGGCTGTCTCAGGCGCTCACGGGTTAAAGCACGCCTGGCAGTGTGATTAGAGCACAGGCCACCGCACCAGGGGTTCGGTGATAGCTCCTTGCACAAAAAATTTTTTTCAGCCCTCTTGAATTCCTTTTGCGCGTCCATAAATTTTTGATCACGCGATGCCGAATCCGGGTCGCGTACTAAATCACTTGGAGAAACTCAGGAGATTTTAAAATGGCTACTACCCTGTCGTTGGCCCCACTGTTCCGTCAATCGGTGGGCTTTGATCGCTTCAATGACCTGTTCGAGTCGGCGCTGCGCAGCGAGGCTCCGAATTCCTATCCACCTCACAACGTGGAAAAGCACGGTGACGACGCGTACCGCATTGTCATCGCCGTCGCTGGCCTGACCGAGGAGGATCTGGATATCCAGGTCGAGAGGGGTGTATTGACGGTTTCCGGCGGAAAACGCGAAACCGACGATAAGGTCGCTTACCTGCACCAGGGCATTGCCCAACGTGCGTTCCGGTTGTCGTTCCGCTTGGCCGACCATATCGAAGTACGTGGCGCATCCCTGACCAACGGTTTGCTCAACATCGACCTGCTGCGTGAAGTGCCTGAAGAGGCCAAGCCAAAACGCATCATGATTGGTGGCGAGGCCAAGCCCGAGCTGCGTCAGGTCAGCTTGCAGTAAAACAATCGGCGGTAAAAAGGCGCTCTGCGGAGCGCCTTTTTTGTGCGCGCTGCAAACCCAGGTCCGCTAAGCCTGGGTGTTGGGTGCAAACAACTGCCTGGCCTCGGCAAAGCATTTCTCGGCGATGGCCGAGCGCGGTTCGGTCTTGCGCATCACCATGCCCAAGGGCGCTAGGACGCTGGCATCCGGCAGGTGAATAAACGCCAGGTTCTCGATGGGGCTTTCCAGGCCACTGTCCAACGGCATGATCGCGCAGCAGAAGCCTTCGTGAATGGCCTGGAACAGTTGATAGGTGGAGTCGCTTTCCAGAATCGGCTGGGGATCGAGACCGCGGCTGCGGAAACTCAAGTCGATGGATTTTCGGTAGTGCATGCCATTGCTGATCATCCCCAGGGGCAGCTCGGCGGCTTCTTCCCAGCTCATCTGCGTGCCTTCGAAGTGGAAGTGGCGGGTGTCGTACAGCAGGCCGACACGGGTCTCGCCCAGTTCGAAAAACTCCAGGTAGTTGGGGCTGACGTGGTCCAGGTAGCACACGCCCAGGTCCAACTGGTTGGTGCCCAGGGCTTCGATGATTTTGTCCGAGCTCATGGAGGTGAGGCTGAACTTGAGTTCCGGGAAGCTGTGGGACAAGCCCTGGATGAAGCTGATCGGGTTGAAGCCGCTCAGGGGCACCAGGCCCAAGCGCAGGTTACCGACCAACTGGCCGCGACACGCAGCGGCTTCGGCGAACAGGCCGTCGTGGGCGGCGAGTAAGGTCCTGGCCCAGGCCAGAACGCGTTCGCCGGCCTGGGTGAAGCCTTCGAAGCGTTGGCCACGGGTCACCAGCTCCAGGCCCAGTTCTTCCTCCAGGTTGCGCAGGCGCATCGACAGGGTGGGCTGGGTGATGTTGCAGCGGGCGGCGGCCTGGCCGAAATGGCGGGTCTGCTCCAGCGCGATCAGGAATTTAAGTTGTTTGATGTCCATGAAGGCACCTGCCTGGAAATGAGCCGATGATCGCATTGTAACGACCGGCACGTCCAAGTGCCCTTGCCACGGTGCAGTGGCATTGTTCCATTTCTGGGATGGAGCGGCCCGTTTCAGCTACTACCTAACCCCGAACGCGATGACTAAGGTGGTCCCACTGTTTTTTTGGGTGGGCCAGCTGACACACGTCCAGGTCGCTGCCCAAGCGTGTCTTTACAGGAAGTACAGGCACAGCCGGGCGCAGCTCCGGCGCACACGCCAGGGAGGTATCGCCAAGCAAGAGGAAATGCAAATGACTGCATCAGGTAACGCTGCAAACTTCAATGGTCAAAAGCCAACGATTGACCCCGCTGACACCGCCATGTTGCTGATCGACCACCAGAGTGGTCTGTTCCAGATCGTCAAGGACATTGATGTTCCTCAATTGCGTGCCAACGCCATCGCGCTGGCCAAGGCCGCAACCCTGCTGAAAATACCGGTCATCACCACCGCTTCGGTGCCGCAGGGCCCCAACGGCCCGTTGATTCCGGAAATCCACGAAGCCGCGCCGCACGCGCAGTATGTGGCTCGCCGTGGCGAAATCAACGCGTGGGACAACCCTGAGTTCCATGCTGCCGTCAAAGCCACCGGCAAGAAGACCCTGGTAATCGCCGGCACCCTGACCAGCGTATGCCTGGCGTTCCCGTCCATTGCGGCGGTGCATGAAGGCTACAAGGTGTTCGCGGTGGTCGATGCCTCGGGCAACCACTCCAGGCTGGCCACCGACCTGACCGTCGCACGCCTGGCCCAGGCCGGTGTCGTGCCGATCGACATCATGGGCACGCTGTCGGAGCTGCAAGGTTCCTGGAACCGCCCGGATGCCCAGGAGTGGGCCAACGTCTACACCCAGGCCATGCCGCACTACCAGCTTCTGATCGAGAGCTACATCAAGGCCCAGGAAGTGGCAAACAACCACGAAGTACTAGACTCACAGCGCACCTAAATACGCTGGGGCCTTTTGCGGTAAGCCCATGTTGGGCGCTGCCTCTATTTATCAGGAGTATGAAGATGTCTACACCTTACGTTCGTTTGGACAAAGACAACGCCGCGGTGCTGTTGGTCGACCATCAGGCCGGCTTGCTGTCATTGGTCCGTGACATCGACCCGGACAAATTCAAGAATAACGTGCTGGCCCTGGCTGACCTGGCCAAGTACTTCAAGTTGCCGACCATCCTCACCACCAGTTTCGAAACCGGCCCCAACGGCCCGCTGGTGCCCGAGCTCAAGGCGCTGTTCCCGGATGCGCCGTACATTGCGCGCCCAGGCCAGATCAACGCCTGGGACAACGAAGATTTCGTCAAGGCCATCAAGGCCACCGGCAAGAAGCAATTGATCATTGCCGGCGTCGTGACCGAAGTGTGCGTGGCGTTCCCGGCGCTGTCGGCCCTGGCCGAAGGCTTTGAAGTGTTTGTGGTCACCGATGCCTCCGGCACTTTCAACGAACTGACCCAGCAATCGGCCTGGGCTCGCATGTCGGCCAACGGCGCGCAACTGATGACCTGGTTTGGCCTGGCCTGCGAGCTGCATCGCGACTGGCGCAACGACATCGAGGGCTTGGGGACGTTGTTCTCCAACCACATTCCGGACTACCGCAACCTGTTCACCAGCTACAACGCGTTGACTGAAGGCAAGTGAGCCTGATGGCAGGCTGCCGCTAGCCCTGGGGGTGACAGTAGAGCACCTATTTCCCTGACACCCTTAGGTCCAAATGTGGGAGCTGGCTTGCCTGCGATGGCCATAGGTATCTACACAACTTTGTAGGCTGTAGCAGCAAACGGTAACCACGATGCGAAGCGAGCGGCTCTTGATCTGCTTTTGATCTTAGGCGCCCCGTCAAACCACGCTGGCCGGAATTCGCCAGGGATTTGGGGGGTAAACCGGCAGGGATGCCGGTTTAGCCGCCCCGCGCCATGGATGGCGCGTGGCGGCGGCCCCCCAAATCACTGGCGGATTACGGGCACACCGAGCCTAGGCGAGGTGCCGAGTGGTGGGGCAAGAGCGTTTTGCTTACTTTTGCGCTTTTCAAAAGTGAGCCGCTGTCAGAGCGGAACCCTAGGTGGCCGTTACCGCAGGAATGGATATGTACACGGTCTAACTGCGTTGACTGTCAGGCCGCCATCGCAGGCAAGCCAGCTCCCACATTTGGATCGCGGTGCGTCAGTTAGAACAGCGTCGGCTATCCGGTCGTCGCGGGACCAAGCTCCCTGCCACTGGATCAGAGCCGCTAGAAGGAAGACAGCACTCTAGTCTTATTTTGTTACTAACCCACGTCCTAAAAATTCAGCCCTGTGGCGGCAAAGTGGGACAAATCGCCATCTCGCCATTCAATTTTCATAAAAATGTAACAACCCTGCTTCACAGTTCGGGAGCCCGTCACCACAACGAGTTCCTTTTAATGAAAAGCTTGATGAAGTCCGCAGCACTCGCCATTACGGTATCCCTGTGTGCCTCCTCCGTGACCTTCGCCGCCGAGAACGTACGCCTCACCGGCTCCGGCGCCAGCTTCCCTGCACCGATCTACCTCACCTGGTTCAAGGATTTCAGCAAGAAGACCGCTGGCGTCACCGTGGATTACCAATCCAAGGGCAGCGGCGCAGGTGTGCAGGACTTCCTGAATAAAACCGTCGACTTCGCCGCCAGTGACTCGGCCATGAAAGACGAAGACATCGCCAAGGTCGCCGAAGGCGTGCAACTGCTGCCAATGACCGCCGGTGAAATCGTGCTGGCGTATAACCTGCCGGGCAATCCCAAGGGCCTCAAGCTGCCACGCGATGTTTACTCCAATATCTTCCTGGGCAAGATCACCAAGTGGAACGACCCACAGATCGTTGCTGCCAACCCGGACCTGAAGCTCACCGACACGCCAATCACTGTAGTGGTACGCGCAGACTCCAGCGGCACCACAGCGGTATTTACCAAGCACCTGTCCACCATTAACCCTGAATTCAAAACCGCGCTGGGGGAGGGCAACACCGTCAACTGGCCGGCCAGCGACAAATTCATCAAATCGCCCAAGAACGATGGTGTGACCGCTACCGTACGCCAGACCCCAGGCGCGATTGGCTACATCGAGTACGGCTTCGCCAAACTGGCCAAGGTTGACTTCGCCCAGTTGCAGAACAAGGCCGGCCAGTACGTAGTGCCAAACGCCGAAAGCGGCGCCGAGGCCCTGGCCGCCGTGAAGATGCCGGAAAGCCTGGTGGCCTGGTTGCCGGACCCGGACGGTGCCAAGTCTTACCCGATCACCTCGTACACCTGGATGATTTTCCGCAAGGACAACGGCAACCCCGCCAAGGCCAAGGCCATGCGCGAAATGGTTGAGTACAGCCTGACCGAGGGGCAGAAAATCGCCGACTCGATGGGGTACATCCCGCTGCCGCCATCGGTGGTAGAGCAGGTTCGCAAAGCCTCCGCCAACATTCAGTAACACCCGTGAGGCCGCTCTCGGTGTGGGCTGTTTGCCGCGCCGGGGGCGTTTCCCCCCTGTTCCGGAATTAGCCAATGAACAAACCTTTCGTCGTACCGGTTAATCGGGATTCTGCCTGCCAACCTCCCTCGGCCAAAGACTTCCTGGTCGATCGCACCTTCCGTGGGCTCGCGCGAATCGGGGTGATACTGATTCTGGCGTTGGTCGCAGCCTTGGTGTTCGAGGTGGGGCGCAAGGCCTTGCCGGGCATGGAAAAGCACGGCTTCGATGTGCTTTTTGGCAGTGTCTGGGACGTTAACCAGGGCAAGTACGGGATCCTGCCGGCCATTTGGGGCACGCTCTACAGCGCTTTTATCGCGCTGCTGATTGCAGGCTTTTTCGGTGTCAGCATGGCGATTTTCCTGACTCAGGACTTTCTGCCGGCCAAGCTGGCCGCCGTGTTTCGCACCATCGTTGAACTGCTCGCAGCGATCCCCAGCGTGGTGTACGGCTTGTGGGGCATCTATGTGGTGATCCCGGCCATTCGGCCACTGACCACCTGGTTGAACAGCGAACTGGGTTGGATACCATTTTTCGGCACGTCCTTGAGCGGGCCGGGGTTGCTGCCGGCGGCGCTGGTATTGGCCATCATGATTCTGCCGACGATTGCCGCTGTGTCCCAGGACGCGCTCACCAGCGTGCCGATGAAAACCAAGCAGGCCGCCTACGGCATGGGCACCACCCATTGGGAGGCGATCCTCAAGGTGATGGTGCCGTCTGCCGCCACCGGTATTTTTGGCTCCTTGGTACTCGGCCTCGGCCGTGCGCTGGGCGAAACCATGGCGCTGGCGATGTTGGTGGGCAACGCCAACAACATTTCCCTGTCGCTGTTCGCGCCGGCCAATACCTTGGCAGCCTTGTTGGCGCTGAACTTCCCCGAAGCCGGGCCCAACGAGGTGGAGGTCTTGATGTACGCCGCCCTCGTCTTGATGTTCATCACCCTGCTGGTGAACGTCATTGGTTCCATGATCATGCTCTACGCCCAACGGGGTAATCGATGATGACGAATCTCACATCCCCTATCACCGCGGTACCTAGCCTGCAGCGCAAGTTCGAAGGCCGCGCCTTGCGCAGCCTGGTGTTGACCACATTGGTATGGTTTGGCGCGCTGCTGGCCAGTGTGCCGCTGATTTCGGTGCTCTACATGCTGATCACCCGTGGCGGCGCACGCCTGAGCCTGGAGGTGTTCACCGAACTGCCGCCCACCGGCTTCGAGACGGGCGGCGGTTTCGGCAACGCCATGGCCGGCACCTTTGTGATGGTCGGTATCGCTGCGGCGATCGCAGTGCCGGTCGGCATCATGGCCGCGATCTTCCTGGCCGAACTGGGGCCGGACAGCAAATTGGCCAACGCTGCACGCTTTGCCGCCAAGATGCTCACCGGCTTGCCTTCGATCCTGGCCGGCGTGTTTGCCTACGCCTTGGTGGTGATGACTACCGGCACCTACTCGGCACCGGCAGGCGGCGTGGCCCTGGCGGTATTGATGCTGCCCATTGTGGTGCTGACGGCTGAAGAGTCGATGCGCATGGTGCCCAAGATCATGAAGGACGCCGCCTACGGCATGGGCTGCACCCGCTCCCAAGTGATCTGGAAGATCATCTTGCCGACCGGCCTGCCGGCGATCCTCACTGGCGTAATGCTTGCCGTGGCACGTGCCGCAGGCGAAACCGCGCCGTTGCTGTTTACCGCGCTGTTCAGCAACTACTGGATCTACCACGACGGCGACCTGGCGGTGATGAACCCCACGGCTTCCCTTGCCGTGTTGATCTACAACTTTTCCGGCATGCCCTTCGACAACCAGCTGGAGCTCGCCTGGGCGGCCTCGTTGGTGTTGGTGATGATCGTGCTGGTCGTGAATATTGTGAGCCGTATCTTCGGCAAGCCTAAGTATTAAGAACGGGAGCATCTGAATCTTGAACGTCTCAACTGCGCAAATAGCCGCTCCGTTTGTCACCCAATCGCCTGTGGTCATGGACTGCAAGCTGGACCGGATTTTCTACGGTAATTTCATGGCGGTGCGTGACAGCCATGTGCCGATCGAGAAAAACAAGATCACCGGTTTTATCGGCCCGTCCGGTTGCGGCAAAAGTACAGTACTGCGCAGCCTCAACCGCATGAACGACCTGGTGAAAGGCTTTCGTTTCGAAGGCCACGTGCATTTCCTGGGGCAGGATGTGTATGGCAAGGGTGTAGACCCGGTGGTGGTGCGCCGTTACATCGGCATGGTGTTCCAGCAGCCTAACCCGTTCTCCATGAGCATCTTCGACAACGTCGCCTTCGGCCTGCGCCTGAACCGCTACAAAGGCGACCTCGGTGACCGCGTCAAACACGCCCTGCAAGGCGCGGCGCTATGGGACGAGGTCAAGGACAAGCTCAAGGTCAGCGGCCTGTCGCTCTCCGGTGGACAGCAGCAACGGCTGTGTATTGCCCGCGCTATCGCCACCGAGCCGGAAGTCCTGTTGCTCGATGAGCCGTGCTCGGCACTCGACCCGATTGCGACTCGCCGGGTAGAGGAACTGATGGTGGAGCTGAAGAAGGATTACACCATCGCCCTGGTCACCCACAACATGCAGCAGGCCATTCGCGTGGCGGACACCACAGCGTTTTTCTCGGTGGATATTTCCCAGGGCACGCGTACCGGCTACCTGGTGGAAATGGGCCCGACTGCGCAGATTTTTGGCAGCCCGCGTGAACAGATGACCGAGGATTACATCAGCGGCAAGTTCAGCTGAGTCCCTATGTTCGATAAAAACCGCACGTGCGCCACCGTCAGCCCAGGAATGCCAATGTCTGCAACGCATCGTCTTGATTTGTCAGCGATTGAACGCGCGCTCCGTAAAGTGCAGAGCCGCTTTGCCGAGCTCAGCACGCAATTTACCGAGCCGCGCGACCCCTTGACCGACGAAGTGCTGCTCAACGTGCTTGAAGGCTATGCGCTGGTTGACGACTATGTCGCACGGGGCGTTGACCTGTTTGACCTTCATCATCTGGACCTGATGCTGGAGATCAACGCCACCGTGCTCTGCGGTAGCGACCCGGCGCGCCGCGTGGAATACGCGCAGCACCTGGCCGCCACCGAAGAGCACTTCTTCAACAACGTTGAAGGCGGTATCAAGGACTTGTTCAACTGGTACTGCGCGTATCGCAGTGAATCGGTATGGAAGCGTGCGGCCGGCGTGTATGTGCGCATCCTCAGCAAGCCGCAGTTGTTCATCGAAGGTAACAACCGCAGTGGCTCGCTGATCGTCAGCTATCTGCTGATGCGTGCCGGGTTGCCACCGTTTGTGCTGACGTTGGAAAATGCCGAGGGTTACTTCAATCCTTCCTCGGTAATCCGCAACTCGGCCAAACATGGGGTCAAGGCGTTGTATGAATTGCCCAAGATCAAGAAAAAGTACGCCGCCTTCCTGGAGGAACAGGCCCCGGATCCCAAGGCGTTTTTCTTGAGCGATACACCACAGCCTATCTATCAGGGAGGCCATTAATGCGCTGGTATCCAACACTCGCCAGCCGAGCCGTGCAAGCCGTCCAGCAAGCGGTCCTCACGCGTGCCGCCAAGCGCCCGCGCGTACGCATCTCCTTTGATATTGACGACACGCTTGCCTGCCAGCTTGACCACGCTGATGTCGAGAGCAGTTGGCTGCCGGCCTGCGCGCATCGTTGGTGGGGAGAACCGCTGCGTATCGGCACCCGTTCGTTGACACGGGAGCTGCGGCGCCAGGGTTGCAGTATCTGGGTCTACACCTCATCGGGCAGGGCGCCTTCCTACATCAGGCGTTGGCTGATGCTGTACGGCATCCGTGTCGACGGCGTAGTGAATAGCGAGCGGCATAACCACGCCCTCACGGTGCATGGGCTGTCGAACACCCCGTCGAAATTTCCGCCGGCCTTCGATATTGATTTGCACGTGGACGATTCCGAGGGCGTGCGCCTTGAAGGCAACGACCATGGCTTTCGCGTGGTGGTGGTTGACCCGCAGGATGAGCATTGGGCGCAAAGAGTGCTTGAAGCGGTCGCGGGCGTGCAGGCACAACTGGCCCGTCAGCAATTGCCCAGGTTCAAGCAGCCTGTATGCCAACGTGCTGAGGTTTATTCTTCCTGAGTTCCAGAGAAACCTGAACTGCTTGAGCCCTTATTGCAGTTCACAACTTGCTATAAGGGCTTAATTGTCTTTGACTCATTAGTCACGAACAACACGGAACTTCACTTCTTGTTCGACAAACAGCGCTTATGGCGCTTTTGTCGTCTATATCCCTGAGTACATACCCTTGCCATCCGATAGTCGGTCATTTTAAGGCGGCACTTCTAGGCTAGTGTTGACGAGCTTCCTTAATGGTTAACCTCGATATTAAGCAACGAAGCAGCCTGAACAGAATGCACAACAACAACTTCAATGCATATTGTTTAGCCCGACGCATCAGGTATTACCGTTGATTTTCGGTGTTGATCGCTGGGCTCAAGGAGTACTGACATGGCTATATTCGATTACAAGGGGCAAGACGCCCGCGTCCTGATTTCAGATGCCTGGACCCTCGCCACTTATACCAGCGGTGTTGCCACCGTAGGCGCGCTCTACAACATTCCGGGGCTTGTGCTGGGCGAGGGCAACACCTTCGCATTGCCCAAGGGCTGGCGTGAAATCGGCGCGAGCGAACTGCAGGTTGATAGCAGCCACACCGACATCACTGGAAGTTTTACCGGCGACGGCGTCTTTGGTTCTCAAGCCAGAGTGTTTGGTCAATACGATGACAGCGGCCAATTAGTCAAAATGGGTTTTTCCATTGCCGGCACCAACTCGCCAATTGATCTGCTGGGTTGGCCGGCGATGATCGATAACTCTTATATCAACGGCTACGACTACCTGCTCAATTCAATCAAGGATTACGCCACCGACCACAACCTGAGCGGCAAGGATGTATTGGTAACCGGCTACAGCCAGGGTGGCTCGGTTACCAACAGCATGTATATCGGCAAGGACACTTTGGCAGACGGCTTTTTCAAGGATTCGGACTACTTTGGCATGGAGTCGCCCAAGTCCAGCAACAGCGACGGAATCTTTAACTTCGGCTTTGAAAACGATGTGGTCCACCGCCTCACGGGGCAAGAGACTGACGTGGGCAGCGCCATCATCGACGCGCTTCAAGGCAGTGACGCCAGTTACACCTCGACCACCGACAACATCGTGCTGTTCGACACGATCTACGCGCTACCAACCTGGCCCAATGGTCCGTTTTCGATTGCCAACCTGTCAGGGTGGGCCGCGCACCTGGAAGGCATTTTCATCAACCCTATCCAGCGTATCGCCCAATCGACTTTCTACGATTACATCGAACGCGACAGCACCATCGTCATCAGCAACCTCGACGCCATCAGCCGCAGCTTTACCTGGGTCAGCGACAAACAGACCGCCACCTCCAACCACTACGGCACACCGGCCTTCCTGCTGGGCACCGACAGTTCGGACAAGCTGCAGGACGGGCGCAGCGATGACTTCCTCGACGGGTTCAAGGGTGACGACAGTTTCCGCGTGAGTACCGGTACCGATATTGTCGCCGGCGGTGAGGGCAACGACAAAGTCTTCCTCAAAGGCACCGCGTCTTCCTACGAAGCGGTGAAGCTCAGCGATGGCACGTTGTTTCTCAACGACAGCAGCGGCCAATACGGCCTGAAGGAATTGCACGGCGTAGAACACGTGGAGTTCGAAACCGGCCTGGCCAACAGCCTCGGCCACGTGCCCGTGTTCGGCGGGCTCTTCGGTGGCATTGGCGAGGTCCTCACGCCGGCCTATACGGTGACCAGTGGCAAACTCGACTTCGAAGGCCTGTTCGGCGCCGATAAGGCGTATGCCAAATCCATCGAAGGCAGCCAATTGGCCGACACCCTCAAAGGCACCGCCGCGCGTGACCTGATATTCGGCCAGAACGGCAATGACCGGCTCGACGGTGGCGCCGGCAATGACCTGCTGCACGGCGGCGAGGGCAACGACACACTGCTGGGCGGCACGGGCAACGACGCGCTGTATGGCGCCAGCGGCAATGACGTCTTGATCGGCGGGCTGGGCAATGACCAACTCAGCGGTGGCGTGGGCAGCGACCTGTTTGTTTTCGATCAACGCGGGTTCGGCCACGACGTGATCAGCGACTTCAACATTCACCAGAACGGGCAGGACCTGCTGGTGTTCGCCAAGTCGCTGTTTGCCAATGCCGATGCTGTGCTCGGAGCCACTACCCAGCATGGCAGTGACAGCGTAATTCTGGCGGGGGACAGCAGTGTCACCCTGGTGGGGTTCAATGCGGCGCAGTTGAGTGCAGAGATGATCAGCGTGGTTTGATGCGGTATCGGTAAGGTTGGCGATAAAACCCCACAGCGTCGTTGATGCTGTGGGGTTTTTTCTGGCTTATCGTTTTGCAGCCGTCAACGCGTACGAGAAGGAGTGCCTGATTTTGTTTGGCTGGACGCCGGGGAAGGGATTGGCGAGCGGGGTTTTAAATTGCGGAGCGGAAAAGATAAGGGCCTGCCCAGGTTTCCCTGGCAAGCCCTTGATATCTATGGTGCCCGAACCCGGAATCGAACCGGGACGCCCTTACGAGCGGGGGATTTTAAGTCCCATGCGTCTACCAGTTTCGCCATTCGGGCGGTAGCGCGGTGTAACAGGGTTGGGAATATATAGATCCAGCCGCTTCAGCGCAACCTCCAAGCCGCTTTTCCCGCATAAAGATGCGCAGGAAAAAGCTTGGCAGATCAGTGATCTACAGGGCCTTTGTGCCAAGTCCTGATGAACGCACGCAACGCAGGAACAAGCCCCATAAATGACAGTCATAGCGATATGCTACTTTGGCGTTTCCCAAGGAGTTGTTTGATGCTCAGTGTCCGTAAGCAGGCTTGGATCATGGCCGTGGGTGTGGCGGGTTTGTTGGGCACTGCCGTGTTCAGCCCGGCGCAGGCGGGGAGTGCGGTGCGGTGGGGTGAGTTTGGTGCGTCGTCTTCAGACAAGTTGACGGCCGGCTCGATGGACGTGGGCGGTGCCTATGTGTTGAAGCCGTCGGGTGTTTCCGTGGGTGCTATCGAGGCGCTGCAGGCTGGGCAAAAACAGAGTCAAAGCGAACTGCAAAGCTTGAAAAGCAAGGTGGAAGGTCAGGAGCGTGCGTTTGATGAGTTCAAGCGCAAGGACGGTTCGAGTGCCAGTAGCAGTGACAGCCAGCTGTCGAGTCTCAAGCGGACGGTGGATGAGCAGAAGAGCACGATAGAGCGGCAGAAAGGCGAGATCGACGGGCTCAAGCGTAGCCTGGATGAGTTGAAGCGCAGTGTGGAGAATTTGAGCAGCAAGGTGAAGTGATTAGTGTGGGAGCTGGCTTGCCTGCGATGGCGGCCTGACAGCCGACATCTATCTTCCTGACACCCCGCGATTCTACTGTGGGGGCGGGCTTGCTCGCGAAGGCGGCCTGGCAGTCAACACAGTTGGACCGGGTACATATCCGTTATTTAGGTAACGGCCACCTAGGGTTCCGCCCTGACGGCGGCTCACTTTTGAAAAGCGCAAAAGTAAGCAAAACGCTCTTGCCCCACCACTCGGCACCTCGCCTAGGCTCGGTGTGCCCGTAATCCGCCAGTGATTTGGGGGGCCGCCGCCACGCGCCATCCATGGCGCGGGGCGGCTAAACCGGCATCCCTGCCGGTTTACCCCCCAAATCCCTGTCGAATTCCGGCCAGCGTGGTTTAACGGGGCGCCTAAGATCAAAAGCAGATCAAGAGCGGCTCGCTTCGCATCGTGGTTACCGTCGGCTGCTACGGTCTGCAAAGTTGTGTAGATACCTATGCTGCGATGCAGGCACCAGGTATGTCTGTCACACCGCGGCGCTGCAATCGCAGGCAAGCCAGCTCCCACATTGACCTTGTCGGCCTTCAATCAATAAGGGCCAGTAAGTCGGTGATCCCCACATCTACACCCGCCTGGCTCAGCAGTGTCGTCACCTGGCCGCGGTGGTGGGTCTGGTGGTTGAAAAAGTGCACCAGCAGGCCGAAGAAGGGCTTCTCGGCGGCCAGGCCGCGCATGTTGTGATAGCGCAGGCGTTGGTCGAGGTGGGACTCGTGCAGGCTGTTGGCCCAATCGATGATCAGTTGATCCAGCCAGGCGCGATGGGCCGATAATTCAGCGAGGCTGGCGAAAGCCAATTGCTTGAGGTCGCCGGGCGTGGCGATGCCATTGAGTGGCGCCAAGGCCGCAAAGTTGGCCGGGTGTTCGGCAAAGCGTTTGAGCCAGACGGTGTCGCCCAGCATCAGGTGGTTCAAGGTGCCGAGGATCGAGCCGAAAAACGCCTGGCGGTCCAGGGTCAATTGTGCGTGCGTCAGGGTGTTGGCGGCGTCGTAGACCTTGCGGTTCATCCATTGGTTGTAGGTGGCCATCAACGCAATATGCTCGATGCGATTCACCGCGGTTCTCCGTTGTCGGCGTGATGGCGTCATCATAAAGCTTGCCCGCCCGACGGTCATGGTGTTCCATCAGGGGAGGACTATGTTTGATCAACGCCACTATTGCGCCCCGGAGGGCGACACCATGAATACCAGCGATCTACTGGAACAACTGTTG
Source organism: Pseudomonas sp. FDAARGOS_380 (assembly GCF_002591235.1). Taxonomy (NCBI): domain Bacteria; kingdom Pseudomonadati; phylum Pseudomonadota; class Gammaproteobacteria; order Pseudomonadales; family Pseudomonadaceae; genus Pseudomonas; species Pseudomonas sp. FDAARGOS_380. The sequence goes on from NZ_CP023969.1 coordinate 4,950,040, forward strand.
CGTGCAGGGCAGCAAGGCGGCGGGGCTTCGGGCGGCGGCCTGGGCGGGTTGCTCGGAGGGTTGTTGAAGGGCGCCGGCACCGGCAATGCGTCTTCGGCGGGCGGCGGTTTGGGTGGTTTATTAGGTGGCCTGGGTGGCTTGTTGGGCGGCGCGCCGGTAGGTGGTACTGCCCAGACGCGTAGCGGCGGTGGGATGAACTACGCGGCGCTGGCGTCCCTGGGGATGGCGGCGTTCCAGGCGTACCAAGCCTGGCAACGCCAACAGGCCTCGGCACCGCAGCAAGCTATCCAGACCGTTGACCAGCTTGAAGGGCCTGAAGCCGAAGCCCATAGCCACGGCGTACTGCGTGCGATGATCGCGGCGGCCAAGGCGGATGGCAGGATCGATGCGCAAGAGAAGGAGATGATTTCTGCCGAGATCGGCCGTCATACCGACGACCCACAATTGCAGCAGTGGCTCGACGCCGAAGTCGCCAAGCCCCTGGATGCCTCCGATTTTGCCGAGTATGCCAATGACCCGGCAATCGCTGCGGAGATTTACCTGGCGAGCGTGATGCTGGTCGATGACCAACAGGACGCCGAGCGTAATTACCTCGACGACCTGGCCGGTCAGTTGCAAATCGACCCGCAATTGCAGGTGCATCTGGAGCAGCAGGCCAAAGCCTAGAACCTCAGCGTCGCCCCAGTGGTCAGCCACTGGGCGCGATCGCCAATCAGGCTGCGCCCGACCAGCAGGTCCACGTCGACAAATTCGCCGATGTGCAAACGCGGCCCAGCCTGCCAGGCCTGTTCGCCGCCTTCCTGGCCATAGCGCTCGCCAATCAGTGTGAGCGCGTCTGCCAACTGATATTCGAACCCCGTGCCCCAGGTCAGGCGGTGTTGTTGATCACCGTCGTTGTAGGCGTGGCTCCAGCCGGCGTTCAGGTTCAGGCGCAGGGGCGCCAGGGGTTGCCATGTGAGTGGGATGTTCAGGTCTGCGCCATCAAACCCGTGATGGCGATCCAGCGCGACATGCGCCCCGACAGCAACCGCCAGTTCCAAGCCCAAGTCTTGCCGTGACAGCACCTGCACCTTGGCTTGCGGGCTGATCTGCGTCTCGCCTTTGCCTGCATCCGTGGCCCGTGACAACGCGGCGCCCCATTGCACGGCAGGCATGGCGCTGAACGTGCAGGCGGGCGACACGTTGCTGTTGTGGGTACTGCCCGCGTGCCGCTGGGCGCTGTACCAGGCGTCGATGTTGCATTCCCCCGGCGCGTTGATCGCACCGTCATCAACCACATAAGCGCCGCCTGCGGCTTGCGCTTTTGAAATCAACGCGACGACAAAGACCAGGCCTAGCGTTATGCCGATAAAGATCAAGTTGCGCTGCAATGCACGGCGCTTTGCTGGCGGCAGTAACAGCAGGGTGTGGCGAGCGTGGCGTGCGCGATATTTGGTAAACCCGTCGCGGCGCGCCGGCGTGTATTTTTTGTGCATGATGCACCTCGCTTGAATTCAGCTTTCTACGGTCAGCACCGAAATGCCGCTGGCTTTGGCCTGGCAGACCAGCTCCGAGGTATCGTCACCACCCGGCAGGGCGATGATTAGGTCGGGGCGGCTATCGGCCAGCATGAAATGGTTGCGCTGGCGTTCGGCCTGTTTGCCGTGGCGCTGCCAATTGGGTGGGTAACGCACCACGTCGATACCGATTTCCCGTGCCCATTCCTCAATCTCACTGCCCAGGAACTGGTTGCCGCCGTGGATCAGCACCTGCACCGGGCGCAGGCGGTGGTAAGCGTCCAGCACGTGGCGGGACTTTTTGGTGTCGGCGTAATGACGACCTGCACAGATCAACACGCGCATGAGTAAATCCTTGTATTGCACGCAGGCGACCGGGCGGCCGCCTGCGTTTGAACGGCGGGGAGGGTCAGTACCACTGCTTGAAGCGGCGGATGTAGATCGTTTTCATCAGTTGGGCGACGCAGCAGTAAGCCAGCAAGGTGCCCACCAGCCATGGGAAGTACGCCAGCGGCAGCGGTTGCAGGCCCACCAGGGTGCCCAGCGGTGAGAACGGCACGTAGATGCCCAGGGCAATCACGATGCAGGTCATCATTAACACCGGCCAGGCAGCCGTGCTCTGGAAGAACGGGATCTTGCGGGTGCGCAGCATATGCACCACCAGGGTTTGCGAAAGCAGCCCCTCGATAAACCAGCCGGACTGGAACAGCGTCTGCATTTCCACACTGTTGGCCGCGAACACGTACCACATCAGCGCAAAGGTGGTGATGTCGAAGATCGACGAGGTCGGCCCGATCCAGATCATGAAGCGGCCAATGTTTTTCGCATCCCACTTGCGCGGCTTGGCCAGGTATTCCTTGTCCATCTTGTCCCACGGCAGGGCCAGCTGGGAGATGTCGTACATCAGGTTTTGCAGCAGCAGGTGAATCGCCAGCATCGGCATGAATGGAATGAACGCACTGGCCACCAGCACCGAGAACACGTTGCCGAAGTTGGAGCTGGCGGTCATGTTCAGGTACTTCATGATATTGCCGAAGGTTTCGCGGCCCTTGAGCACGCCTTCTTCCAGCACCATCAGGCTTTTTTCCAGCAGGATGATGTCGGCCGATTCCTTGGCGATGTCGGTGCCGCTGTCCACCGAAATACCCACATCGGCATCGCGCAGCGCCGGCGCATCGTTGATACCGTCACCGAGGAAGCCGACGGTGTGACCGTTGGTTTGCAGCGCCTTGAGCACGCGGGATTTTTGCAGCGGCGTGAGCTTGGCGAACACCGTGCGTTCTTCCACGCGGCGCAGCAGGGTGGCGTCGTCCATGGCTTCGATTTCCACGCCCAGCAGCGGCTGGCCGGGCTCCAGGCCAACCTCGCGGCAGATCTTGCTGGTGACCACGGCGTTGTCGCCGGTCAACACCTTGATCGCCACGCCAATCTGTTGCAGCGCCGCAATGGCCGGGCCTGCGGTTTCCTTCGGTGGGTCCAGGAAGGTCAGGAAGCCCTGGATCACCAGGTTGCGTTCGTCGCTGGTGGTGTACTGCTGGCGTGCCAGCGCTTTAGGGATATTGCGGGTCGCTACCACCAGCACGCGGAAACCGTCTTCGTTGTAATCATTGGCGAGCGCCAGTAGCGCTTCACGACGGCGGTCATCCAGGGGCAAGGCTTCGCCGGCCTCCATGACATGGGTAGAAATGCTCAGCATCTCTTCCACCGCGCCCTTGCATACCAGCAACTGGTCACCGGCGGCATCCTTGACCACGATCGACAGGCGACGGCGGACAAAGTCGAACGGCAATTCATCGACCTTGCTGTACGCAAACGGCACCTGGAACTTGGGGTTCTGTTCCGAGAACTGCACCACCGCCTGGTCCATCAGGTTTTTCATGCCGCTCTGGTGAAAGCTGTTGAGCCACGCCAGGGACAGCACGGCGTCATCGCGCTGGCCGAAGGCATTGACGTGATGCTCGAGGATGATCTTGTCCTGGGTGAGGGTGCCGGTCTTGTCGGTGCACAGCACGTCCATCGAACCGAAGTTCTGGATCGCATTGAGGCGCTTGACCACCACTTTGCGCTTGGCCATCGCCGTAGCGCCCTTGGCCAGGTTGGCGCTGACGATCATCGGCAGCATTTCCGGGGTAAGGCCGACGGCTACCGCCAGGGCAAACAGGAAGGCATCGCCCCAATCGCCCTTGGAGAAGCCGTTGAGGAAAAACACGATGGGTACCATCACCAGCATGAAGCGGATCAGCAGCCAGCTGACACTGTTCACGCCCCGGTCGAAGGCGGTTTGCACCCGCGAGCCGACAATCGCCTTGGCCAGGGAACCAAAGTAAGTGCGCGGCCCCGTTGCCACCACCACTGCTTTGGCGCGACCGCTGACCACGTTGGTGCCCATGAAGCAAATGTTCGGCAAGTCCAGCAGGTTGCCCTGGTCGGCGGCGAGGGTGGAGGCGGATTTTTGCGTGACATCGCCCAGGGTGTCGTATTTTTCCACCGGCAAGGCTTCGCCGGTCAGCACGGCCTGGCTGATAAACAGGTCGCGGGACTCGATCAGGCGGATATCGGCGGGGATCATGTCGCCGGCAGACAACTGCACGATATCGCCGGCCACCAGGTCACGCATCGGTACTTCACGCAAGGTGGGCTGGGCGCCAACCTGCTCGCGGCGCAGCACGGTGGCGGTGGTGCGCACCATGGCCTTGAGGGCCTCGGCGGATTTGGCCGAACGGTGTTCCTGCCAGAAACGCAGCAGGCTGCTGAGCAACACCATGGTCATGATGATGACGACCTTGGTCGGGTCGGCTTCTTCGCCTTCCTGCATCGGCAGCCAGCAGTCAGTCACAAAGCTGATGCCGCCCAGGGTCAACAGCACGTAGATGAACGGGTTGTTCAATGCCTGCAGGAACTGGATGATCGCGTGCGGCGGCTTGTCATGGGCGACTTCGTTATAGCCTTCCCGTTGCAGGCGCGCCGAGGCGTCCAGTTCGGTCAGGCCGTCCTGGGTGGCCCGTACATTGGCGAGGGTGGCCGCCAGGCCATTGTGGGCTTCACGGGCGGCACGCATCGACAGCTTGGTGTCGGCGGCGGTGCCATTTTTCTTGTGCAGAGGCGTGTTTTTTACGGCGCTCATTGTCTGTACTCCTGTCGCCAATTCTCGACAAAACATACCCGGTACTTACCTGCAGACAGGCGAGCGAAAGCATGCCGAGCCGCAAACTTCGCGATCGGTTTAAATAAGGTGTTCACATAACTTCTGAAGGGCCCGCTAACGGCGCGTTAATTAACTAACGTGCAGCGGGCTACTACTGGACCTGTTCATAACGAACTCCAGGGTCATCAATAAGAAAGTTGTTGTTTCCAGCCAGGTCAGGCGGCGCGAGCGCTCAGGTAAAGACCGAACAGCAAGCGCGCTTGCGCCAGGCTGGAAACCTTGGGTCTCTGTGGGTCTAGAGGGTCGGCGTGATCCCAGTGCTGCACCAGGTGGCCGCTTTCAGGGCTGATACGCCAGTGCGCCAGCGGCGGGGCCGGGCGCACTTGAGGGGAGGGTATGGCAAAGGTCGAGCGGGTTGGCGAAAAGCCCACGGGTGCTCGGCACAGCTTGGCGCGCAGGGCGGCCACCAGTGTGCGTGTATCGGGCAAAACAAGGAGTTGGAAGGTCATAACACACCTCGGGACCGGACGGGCGACCGGTGAGGCAGTTACGGTGGAGCATCAAGCTCTAGCGCAGCTTACCGGACCTGGAACGCGAGTCCTGTCATATTCTGGGTTTGGCGCCCGATGCCCGCAGAGGCGGTGCTCGGACAGCGACTAGATACTGTGTCCATTGGCTTCTTTTGTGAGGTTTAAAAAAGGCCCCAGTTGCGGGCACGGGCAATCTACTCAGGGCATCAGTGAATGTCAACGTATGATTAATTAAATTATCCGGTGTTCAGAGTTCGTTCAGATAAGAGCCGCGCGTAAGTTGTAGGTTGAATAACTTCATATACCTTGCGCGGCGAGTAGCGCCAGATAGATCAATACTAAACCGCAGGCCGCATAACTCACGCGTTGCCACGTCGGTGATGCGTTTTTGCGCAGCAGGTTTACCAAGGCGGCAGTCAGAAAACACGAGAGCACCGACGCCAGCATGAAGCCGGCAAAAAACATCAGCGTTTGCCCGTGGCTGGGGGTGGTGCCGACAATCCCCGACAGTGCGCTGCCCAGAGCGCCCCAGTAGACAATATTCTTAGGGTTGGCCAGGGAAATCGCCGCGCCCACCGCCAACGCATTTTTGCCTGAGCTGGCAGGGGCGTCGTCGGTTGCGGGCAACTGCCAGGCATCAATCAGGCTGCGGATGCCCAACCAGGCCAGGTACAGCGCGCAGATGATTGTGAGTGGTACCCGCACTGCATCATGCTGGATCAGCAGTGCGATACCGGTGAGGCCAATCACGGCCCAGACGGCGTCGCCCACCAGCGAGCCGAACTGCACCAGCAAGGCCGGTGTGAAGCCATGGAGCAAGCCGCGGCGCAGGGTCTCTGCCAGTACGGCGCCGGGGGAGAGGCAAAATACGAAGCCGAATACCAGCGCATAAACAAAGATCGACAGCATACTCAGCTCCTTTCGAGAAAGTGCCAGAGCATACGTCAGTCCGGGAGGGGGATACCACGTCCTCTGTAGGAACGCTCGCGATGGCGGTGTGTCAGTCACTGAATCTTCAACTGAACCACCGCTTTCGCAGGCAAGCCAGCTCCCACATTGGCCATGCATTGCCCACAGAATCAGCGCCCGGCGCAGATCCCCTGTGGGAGCTGGCTTGCTCGCGAAGGCGGTGTGTCAGTCACTGAATCTTTAACTGAATCACCGCTTTCGCAGGCAAGCCAGCTCCCACACTGGTCGTGTATTGCCCACAGAATCAGCGCCCGGCGCAGATCCCCTGTGGGAGCGGGCTTGCCCGCGAAGGCGGTGTGTCAGTCACTGAATCTTCAACTGAACCACCGCTATCGCAGGCAAGCCAGCTCCCACATTGGTTATGTATTGCCCACAAAATCACCGCCTAGCACAGATCCCCTGTGGGAGCGGGCTTGCCCGCGAAGGCGGTGTGTCAGTCACTGAATCTTCAACTGAACCACCGCTATCGCAGGCAAGCCAGCTCCCACACTGGCCATGCATTGCCCACAGAATCAGCGCCCCCTGTAGGAGCGAGCTTGCTCGCGAAAAGCGTCAACGATAACGCGTGTTTTCTGGATGAGCGCGGTGTCTATGAATTTTTCGCGAGCAAGCTCGCTCCTACAAGGGCTGTGGTGTTGAGGCAATGCGGTGGAGTTCAGTCTTCAATTCATCCGACGATAAACTCGCAAAGGGCAGCGCAAAAAACGCCTCGCAGCGTGCAGCGATAATGTCGAGGGTGGCTTTGAATGCCGCCTCTACCTGCGCCTCGTTACCCTGTACCTCGGAAGGGTCTTCCAAGCCCCAATGCGTCTTCACCGCTGGGCCGAAATACACTGGGCACGCTTCACCGGCCGCTTTATCGCACACGGTGATGACCACATCCGGCGGGCTGTCTTCAAAGGCGTCATTGCCTTTGCTGTAAAGGCCGTCAGTGCTGATGCCCGCCGCCTGCAACGTGGTCAGGCTGCGTGGCAACACCTGCCCCTTGGGGAAGCTGCCAGAGCTGATCGCCTTGAAGCCCGACGGTGCCAAGTGGTTGAACATCGCTTCAGACAGGATGCTGCGGCAACTGTTGGCGGTACACATGAACAGGACTCTCATGGGGCGCTCCTTTAGAGGCTCAAGCGCAAAGCGAGGGCGGCGAGGGTGATCAGCAGCACGGGCAAGGTCAGCACGATCCCGACCTTGAAGTAGTAACCCCAGGTGATGGTGATGCCTTTGCGCGCCAGGATGTGCAGCCACAGCAAAGTGGCTAGGCTGCCGATAGGCGTGATTTTCGGGCCCAGGTCGCTGCCGATCACATTGGCGTAGATCATCGCGTCCTTGACCACGCCCACGGCCTGGCTGGACTCGATGGACAACGCGCCAATCAGCACAGTCGGCAGGTTATTCATGGCCGAGGAGAGCAGCGCCGTCAGCACCCCGGTGCCCATGGCCGCGCCCCACACGCCGTAGGTGGCGAAGGTGTCGAGCCAGGTCGCCAGGTAATCGGTCAGGCCGGCGTTACGCAGGCCATACACCACCAGGTACATGCCCAGGGAAAAAATCACGATCTGCCACGGGGCTTCCTTAAGCACTTTGCGCGTGGAAATCTGATGACCTTTGGCAGCAATTACCAGCAGCAGCACCGCACAGGCCGCCGAAATCGCACTGATGGGTATGCCCAGCGGTTCCAGGGCAAAACAACCGACCAGCAGAATACCCAGCACCCACCAGCCGGCGCGAAAGGTCGCACGGTCATGGATGGCACTGGCGGGGTCATCCAGGTCGGCCGGGTCGTAGGTCTGCGGAATATCCCGGCGGAAAAACCACAGCAGCACCGCGAGCGTGGCGGCGACACTGACCAGGTTCACCGGCACCATCACCGCGGCGTATTCATTGAAGCCAATCTTGAAATAGTCTGCCGAAACGATGTTCACCAGGTTCGACACCACCAGCGGCAGGCTCGCGGTGTCGGCGATAAACCCTGCGCCCATGACGAAGGCCAGGGTCGCCGCCGGAGAGAAGCGCAAGGCCAGCAGCATCGACATCACGATAGGCGTCAGGATCAACGCCGCACCGTCATTGGCAAACAGCGCCGATACCAGCGCACCCAGCAGCACCATATAAGCAAACAACCGCCGCCCGCGGCCACGGCCCCAGCGCGCCACATGCAGGGCTGTCCAGGCGAAGAAGCCGGCCTCGTCCAGCAACAAGCTAATGATGATCAGCGCGACAAAGGTACCGGTGGCGTTCCAGATGATGTGCCACACCACCGGAATGTCCGCCAGGCTGATCACCCCACACGCCAGCGCCAGGATCGCGCCCAGGGTGGCACTCCAGCCGACGCCCAGGCCCTTGGGTTGCCAGATGACCAGCACGATGGTGACGAGGAAAATCGCAATTGCGACAAGCATGAATAAAAGCTCCGATGGCTCACCAGCAAGGCTGGCCCGTTGTGGTCTGTCGCCCATTGCATTCAGACGCAGTGCGTCTATACGTATTTCTGTATGTCCCGGTCAAATCTTGTTTCAGTTGATATGGATCAAACGCCTGTAAAACCACCACAACTGTTTGAAATTAAAATGAAACACAAATGTCCTAACGTGCCTGCCCATTGCTGATGAAGGAAGACCCCGCGTGACCCGAGCCACCCGCAACCTGCGCAAGACCCTGGATTCCGTCGCGGAAAATAACGAAACCGCGGCGTTCGACCTGATGCGCGCCGTGGAAAAACTCGGCGATGAAGTGCTGCGCCAGCGCCTGCTCAATACCATCCACCGACTGAACCAGGATGCCTACGAATTGCGCGAAGCGCGAGATTCGGTAGAGCAGGTGTCGGTAAAGCTCGCCTGAGCAAGATCGTTCAAGACACGCCTTCGTTGGTGCTGGCATGCTTGTCGACTGTCTGTCGATGAGCCGTTTCCATGCCCACTGCATTACCTCATTACGCCTTCACCCGCGGCGCCATCGCCGTCATTCCCTTGTCCCTGGCATGTGCGCCCTGGGGGTTGCTGGCCGGCTCCATGGCCATCGACGCGCAATTTACCCCGCTGCAAGCCCAAGGCTTGTCCGCCATTGTGTTTGCCGGTGCCGCACAATTGGTAGCCATTGGCATGGTCAAGAGCGGTGCCAGCCTGATTTCCATTGTGCTGACCACCTTGCTGCTGACCTCCCAGCATCTGCTCTATGGCATGCACATGCGTCCTACCCTGTCTTCGCTGAACACCCGCTGGCGCATGAGCCTGGGGTTTTTGTTGACCGATGAGTTCTTCGCCCTGGTCAACCACTATGACCGCCAGACCTTCAATCGCTGGTACGCCCTGGGCGTCGGCCTGACGTTTTACCTGATCTGGAACCTCTTCACCCTCGCCGGCATCGTGCTGGGCAAGAGCATTCCCGGCCTCGATCAATTGGGGCTGGAGTTCTCGATTGCCGCCACCTTTATCGCCTTGATCACCCCGGTGGTGCGCGATGTACCCACGGTGGTATGCGTGGCGGTCGCGTTGCTGAGCTCGGTCTGGTTGAGTTATCTGCACTGGGAATCGGCGGTGGTGGTCTCGGGTGTATTGGGGATGAGCGCGGGGTTTGCCTGCAAGCGGCTGGGAGTGGGGCAACGATGATTTACCTGATGATTGTGGCCATGGGCCTGGTGGTGTTCTTCAACCGTTACCTGTTTATCGAGCCACGCTTGCCGGTGCGGCTCAATCGCGGCGCGCGTGAATTTCTGGGCTTCGCCGTGCCGGGCATGCTCACGGCGATCTGCGGGCCGATTGTTTTCCTGGCGGACCATCAGCTCAACCTGAGCCCGACCAACCCTTACCTGCTGGCCGGGATCTGCGCCGTGGCGTTGATGTACTGGACACGCAGCGTATTGACCACCGTGCTATTGAGCATGGCGCTGTTCTATCTGCTGCGTTGGTGGCTCTGATACCCAGGCAAAAAAAAGCCCGCGGGGTGGCGGGCAGAAGGGAGACTTCTAAAAAATGAGCCTGCCAACTATAGGCGGCGTGTTGGCTCTTCACAGTGAAACAAAGTTCATGGGCGCGTCAGTTGGCCTCGGCACAATGGTAGAGTCACGGTTTTTCCAAGGAAGCAATGGCATGCACAAAGTGGTAATGGGCGCATTGATACTGGCGGCCCTGGCCGGTTGCGCCGGTTCGAAGATGAAAGAGGCGCGCGCAGGCAGCCCTTACAAAACCCTGGCGTCAGATAAAGCCACCCTGGTGGTTGCCCAGTGCATCCAGTTCGGCTGGCAGGATGAAAGCGTGTTCGGCGTCGATGCCGGCGGCTTCAAGGAAGCGACCGAGGCGGGTGGCTTCACGGTGTACACCACCGGTGGCGATTACTTTGTCGATGTACTTAGCTCCGGCGCGGGCTCCAAGGTCAACTACTATGCCGCACAGGACACTATGCCGGCTAAACGTCGCTTGGCAGCACTAGCCACTTGTCTGTAAGTCGGTTGCCTTAGTCATATTCCGAAACGCCTGGCGGGACAGCCGCCGGGCATTGGCTTATGATTCACTCGCTCGTTCGACGTGATGGCTCTTTACCGGTACACGGATGTCGAGGCTTAAACGTCGAACGAGCTCCTCCACCCCCAACCTCAACGGGGCATGAAACCCAAGTGCCAGCGTCGCGGAATCAACAGTGTCACCACCCCCAAGGCCCCGGCCAACGCACCACTGACCCACAGTGCACGCAGGCCCATTTGCTGTTCCAGCAGGGCGCCGATCACCGCGCCGATAAACATCCCGGCCCACGGAATCAGTTGCACGCGCCAACCATTGCGGCGCTCGCCCATTAACCAGCGGCCCAGCCCGCGACCAAAACGTGACAGCGCCCCGGTGACGTAGGTCAGCCCCACCGGTAATCCGTTCACCTCCTCGACGGCCGCGTTGAGCATGCCCATGGCAATAATGGCCGCGAGCAACGCAGGCAAGGTGTCGGTGGCAGGCCACAACGCCGCAGCGCAGAGCAAGGCGCCGATGCACAGCAATAAGGGCAACGCGTGGCGCTTGCTGAAACGGCTGACCAATACGCCCAAGGCATTGCCGACCACGAAGGTAGCGACCAACAACACCAGCCGCCCGGTGAGCCCCAGGTCGCCCGCGCTGATGGCCACCGCCAGGCGCGTGGTGTTACCGCTCATGAACGAGACGAAATCGCCGCTGGCCATAAAACCGATGGCATCGGTCATGCCCGCCAGCACCGACAGGCAGGCCACCAGCATCAAGCCCACGCGGCCACGCCAGCGCTGTCGATGGGCGAGCGTGGCATTGGCGTAAGGCTTGCGGGATGAAGGCAGCATGGGGCCGGTTTCCTCGGTGAGATTATCCGGCCACTACCGTAGGACGCTTTGCCTGTCCGCGCAATGACCTCAGACACGCTCCAGTTGCCAGCCGGTGGCGTGCCACGTCAGATGGTGAGTCGGCTCGATCGCCTGCAAGAATGCCTCGTCATGGGACACGGCCAGCAGCGCGCCGGTAAAGCCCTTCAAGGCCTGCTCGAACGCCAGTACCGATTCCAGATCCAGGTGATTGGTGGGTTCATCCAACAGGAGCAACTGCGCCGGTGCTTCACGCCACAAGGCTACCGCCATCGCGGCTTTCAAACGCTCGCCGCCGCTGAGTTGCCCTGCCGGCTGCGTGACCCGCAGCGCGTCCAGCTGCAACAACGCCAGACGTGTGCGCAGCTCGGCTTCGGCCAATGGCGTATCGAGCAAGTTAAGTTGCTCGACAAGGCTGCGTCGGTCGTCCAGCAGCGCCAGGTGCTGATCGATATAGGCGCTGGGCACCGCGACGTTGCACTCGCCACTGACCGCCCGCCAGTGGCCGGCGAGCAGTTTGAGCAAGGTCGATTTGCCGCAACCGTTCGGCCCACGCACGGCAACGCGAACCGGGCCTGTCAGGTTGAGCGTCAGGTAACTGGCGGGTGCCAGGGGATCAAGCCAGGGTAATTGCGCCTGTTCCAGCACCAGCAATTGGCGGCCATTCGGGACGGTTGAGCCTGGTAATGCGAGCAGTGTGGGCGTCTCATCCACCACGCGCTCGTAAGCTTGGCGCACTTGGGCGTCGAGTTGGTTTTTGTGATCGTGATGGGCACTGCGTACCGTGCTGACAATCTCCTTGGCTGCGCTTTTCCAGCGGGCCTTGGTAAAACGGTCGACGTTGGCGGTCTCGGCCTGTTTACGTGCGCGTGCGGCGTGGCGCTGCAGGTCGTCGTGATCTTTTTGCAGGCGCCGACGTTCGCGGCTGCGGGCCAGACGCGCCTGCTCCCACGCGGCAATCGCGGCCTGCTGGTGAGTATCGTGTTGCTGGCGATAGGCATCGTAGTTGCCGCCGTAGGCCTGAATGCCCAGGGGCGACAGCTCAATGATGCGGCCCATGACGTTGAGCAACTGTCGATCATGGCTGACCACCACCAGGCCACCGCGCCAATCGCGCAACACACGCAACAGCCAATCGCGCCCCGCAGCATCAAGGTGGTTGCTGGGTTCATCCAGAATCAGTAACTGCGGCGCCGCCAACAACGCCCCGATCAGCGCGACCCTGGCGAGTTGGCCGCCGCTGAGTTGATCGGCCGGGGTACTGGCGCTGAGGGTCGGCAAACCCGCTGCATCCAGCGCCTGGCGCAGGCGTTCGGCGAGGTCCCAGCGGTCGTCGATCAGCTCCAGGTCACCGAGACGTGCATCGCCCTGGGCCATGCGCTCAAGGGCAGCCAGGGCCGCGGCAGTTGCGGTGATATCGGCGATGGTTTGCCCTGGTTGAACGGCGACAGCCTGGGGCACATAGGCAACATTGGCGGTTTTTTTCAGGGTGCCGGAGGAGGGCAGCAGCACGCCGGCCATCAACTTCGCCAGGATACTTTTGCCCCGTCCATTGCGCCCGACGATACCGGTAGGCGTTTGATCAATGGACAGGTTCACGTCGGCCAGCAAGGTCTCGCCATTGGCGAACTGGAAAGACAGGTGTTGCAGGGAAACAAGCGCGGGCAGCCGTTTGACGTCAGTCATCAGCACCTCCAAAAAAATGTCGAACAGGCCAACAAGCGCGCCAGGCGGCTCGTTGCAGATACATTTTGGAAGGCTTAGATGTTCACGTCGGCGGTCATCCCGTGAGTCAGAAGGGAGGCAGAGCCTAACCCACCTTAACTTTTCGCGGCAAGTCTTCGGCGAGTTTTTCCAGGAACATCGCCAGCGCGACTTCTTCGGCTTTCAGGCCTTTGCGCACTCGCGGCTTGGGCAGCTTCGACAATTGGCCGAGGCTGAAATGTTCAAGCACCGCCGGGTGGATATAGCACTTGCGACACACCGCTGGCGTGTTGCCCAACTGCCGGGCGACATCCTTGACCATCGCCACCACATGCCGCTTGGCGTCGGATTCGGGCTGCCACGCTAACTCGCGCAACACCGCCAGCGCCATCGCCGTGCCGGCCCAGGTGCGGTAGTCCTTGGCGGTAAAATCTTCGCCGGTAAGATGGTGCAGGTAGTCGTTGACGTCCTGGGAGCTGACGGTATGCCGCTCACCGTCTTCATCCAGGTACTGGAACAGGTTCTGCCCCGGCAATTCCATGCAGCGCTTGACCACCCGGGCCAGGCGTCGATCCTTGACGCTGACTTGGTGCTCCACGCCACTCTTGCCACGAAACTGAAACTGGATCTCGCTGCCTTTGATGTCCACATGGCGGTTGCGCAGGGTGGTCAGGCCGTAGGATTTGTTTTCGCGGGCATATTGGGTATTACCGACGCGGATCAGCGTGGCGTCCAGCAACATCACCACCGTGGCCAATACCTTTTCGCGGGTAAACCCCGGCTCGGCGATTTGTGCTTCGAGCTGTTTGCGCAATTTGGGCAAGGCGGCGCCAAAGGCCTGCAAGCGCGAATACTTGTCGCTGTCGCGCACTTCGCGCCAGCGTGGGTGGTAACGGTACTGCTTGCGGCCACGGGCGTCGCGGCCGGTGGCTTGCAGGTGGCCGCGAGGGTCGGCGCAGATCCACACATCGGTGTAGGCGGGTGGCACCGCCAAGGCGTTCAGGCGTTTGATTTCATCGGCATCGGTAATGCGCTCGCCCTTGGCGTTCAGATACTGGAACTTGCCTCGCACTTTTTTACGGCGGATGCCGGGCTGGGTGTCATCCACATAATGCAGGTCGCGGGGCAGGTCGGCGGGTAACGAAGAGTCAGGCATGGGGCGGGTTCCTTGGCAACAAATCAGGCCGGTATGTCTGATTGACCGCAGCGCCCTGCGGTCGTGCCAAATGCTTAAGCCAGTACCGCCACTGCCTTGATTTGCGCCCACAGCGTCAGGCCCGGATGCAGTTGCAACTGGTCGCGGGAGAAGCGCGTGATGCGCGCCAGTAACGGCGTGCCGCCAGCGTCCAGACGCACCAGTACATGGGCACTGTTATCCGCGCCGATGGTTTGAGTGACGGTCACCGGCAAGCGGTTGAGGATGCTGCTGTGTTCTTCGGCCTGCAGGCTCAGGCTCACATCCCGCGCCTGGACCTTGACCCGCAGCGGTTTGCCCACCGCCAGCGGGGCGTGGGCCACGCGCATCTGCAACGGGCAATCGGGCAACTGCAGGGTGAGCAACTGATAATGCGCGTCGTAGGCAACGACGCTGCCGGCGATCACCACGCCGGCATCGTCGCCCAGCGCCAGGGGCAGGTCGAGGCGCGCCAGGGTTTCGCCGATAGGGCCGCTGGCCAAGGCCTTGCCGTCGCTGAGCAAGACGATATGATCAGCCAGCCGCGCCACTTCGTCCTGGGCGTGGCTGACGTAGAGCACCGGGATGTCCAGCTCGTCGTGCAGGCGTTCCAGGTAAGGCAATATCTCGCTTTTGCGTTGGCTGTCCAGGGCCGCCAGCGGTTCATCCATCAACAACAACTTGGGGCTGGTGAGCAAGGCGCGGGCGATGCCGATGCGCTGGCGCTCGCCGCCAGACAAGTGTTGCGGGTGACGCTCAAGCAAGTGCCCGATGCCCAACAGTTCGGTGGCCTGAGCCATGTCCACGCGCCGTTGCGGGCGTGGGATACGTTTGAGGCCGAACTCCAGATTGGCGCGCACCGACAGGTGAGGAAACAAACTCGCCTCCTGGAACACATAGCCCAGGGCGCGTTTATGCGGCGGCACAAACAGCCCTTTGCGGCTGTCTTGCCACACCTCGTCGTTGATTTGCACAAAACCGTGTTCGGCGCGTTCTAAACCTGCGATGCAGCGCAGGCAGGTGGTCTTGCCAGAGCCGGAATGCCCGTACAGCGCGCTCACGCCACGCCCGGGCAATTGCAGGTCCACATCCAGCGTGAAGGCGGAGTACTTCAGCTGCAGGCGTATATCCATCATGGCGATCAGCTCCAGCCCATCTTGGTTTTGCGGCTGGAATAGAGCGCCAGCAACACGAGAAAGGCGAACACCACCATGGCCCCGGCCAGCCAATGGGCCTGGGCATATTCCATGGCTTCGACGTGGTCGTAGATCTGCACCGAGACGACACGGGTCTTGTCCGGGATATTGCCGCCGATCATCAGCACCACGCCGAACTCACCGACGGTATGGGCAAAGCCCAGGATCGAGGCGGTGATAAACCCCGGGCGTGCCAGCGGCAGGATCACCGTAAAAAACGTGTCCCACGGGTTGGCGCGCAAGGTCGCGGCCACTTCCAGCGGGCGCGTGCCGATGGCCGAAAACGCGTTCTGCAGCGGCTGCACCACAAAGGGCATGGAGTAGATCACCGAGCCAATCACCAGCCCGGCGAAACTGAAGGTGAGGGTGCCCAGGCCCAGCCACTGGGTGAACTGGCCGACGTAGCCGTTGGGCCCCATGGCCAACAACAAGTAAAAGCCGATGACCGTTGGCGGCAACACCAACGGCAGCGCCACCACTGCGCCGATGGGGCCGCGCCACTTGGAACGGGTGCGCGACAACCACAGGGCAATCGGTGTGCCGATGATCAACAGGATCAGGGTGGTCAGTGCGGCCAGCTTGATGGTCAACCAGATCGCAGAAAAATCAGCACTCGACAGGGGCATTTACAGCTCGTAACCGTAGGATTTGATAACGGCAGCCGCTTTCGGGCCTTTGAGGTAGTCCACCAGGGCCTTGGCGGCGGCGCTGTCCTTGCCCTTGTTGAGGATCACGGCGTCCTGTTTGATCGGGTCATGCATGGCGGCCGGGACAATCCACGCCGAACCGCTGGTGACTTTGCCGTCCTTGTAGATCTGCGACAAGGCGACAAAACCCAGCTCGGCGTTGCCGGTGGAAACAAACTGATAAGCCTGGGTGATGTTCTGGCCCTCGACGAGCTTGTCCCTGACCTTGTCAGTCAAGCCTTCTCTGGCCAGCACTTGGGTGGCGGCTAAGCCGTAGGGTGCAGCCTTGGGATTGGCGATGGACAAATGCTTGAACTCATTTTTCTTCAGCACCTCGCCCTTGGCATCCACATAGCCGTCTTTGGCTGACCACAGCGCCAGGGTGCCGACCGCGTAGGTAAAACGTGAGCCCTTGACGGTAGCGCCTTCGCTTTCGAGTTTTTGCGGGGTGGTGTCATCGGCGCTGAGGAACACTTCAAACGGCGCGCCATTTTTGATCTGGGTGTAGAACTGCCCGGTGGCACCGTAAGCCGCGACCAGTTTATGGCCGGTGTCTTTCTCGAAGTCGGCGGCAATCGCCTGGATCGGGGCGGTGAAGTTGGCGGCCACGGCCACCTGCACTTCATCGGCATGGGCCGTACCCAAGGCAAAGGCGGCAAGCAGGGGGGCCAGGCGTGAAACGCGGGTGATCATGAGGCAACTCCTTGAAGGTGTACGGCAGGCTTACCGCTATGTATGGGAATATATAGCGGTTGGCCATTGCCGGTACAGTGCCAAGTTGCTGCTCAGATCAGATGCGGGTGAGTTTGCTCAAACTGTGCTCGGCTAATTGGCGTGTCAGGTCATAGGTGGACTGGTCTTTGCCCAGCCTCAGGGCCTGGCCTGCCCACAGGTTGCTGAAACCGGCTTCATCCTTGGCCTTGAGCGGCATTAACGCGCCACCGGCTTTAGGAAACGCCGGCGCCACCGGGTTGATGGCGCCCAGCTCACGCATCACCCGGTTGACGATGCCCCGCGCCGGGCGGCCGGTAAACAGGTTGGTCAGCGCGGTTTCGCTGGCCTGGGCATGGCGCAGCGCGTGATGATGGGAAGCGCTTACAGTGGCTTCGGGCGTGAACAGGTAGGCTGTGCCGATCTGCACGGCCGAAGCGCCGAGGGCAAAGGCGGCGACGATGCCACGCGCATCGCCGATTCCGCCGGCGGCAATCACCGGCACGCTGACCGCGTCGACCATCTGTGGCAACAGTGCCATCAAGCCGATCTGGCTGTTGAGGTCATCGCTGAGAAACAGACCACGATGCCCACCGGCTTCAAGGCCCATGGCGATAATCGCGTCACAGCCGTGCTGTTCCAGCCACACGGCTTCCTCGACGATGGTGGCCGATGACAGCACCTTGGCACCGGTGGCTTTTACTCGGTCGAGTAAGGATTTGTCTGGCAGGCCAAAGTGAAAACTCACCACTTCAGGCCGAAATTCTTCCACCACCTGGCAGGCTGCGTCATTGAACGGCGCGCGGTTGGACACCGGGGTTGGCGCATCGAAGTCGGCGCCCAGCTCATGGTAGTAGGGTTGCAGCAAGGCCTTCCAAGCCTGGTCCCGCGCGTCATCGGCATCGGGCGGTTGATGGCAGAAGAAGTTGACGTTGAGTGGCGCGTTGCTGGCCTGGCGAATGAGAGCCAAGGCGTCGCGCAGTTGCTCCAGGCTCAAGGCTGCGGCAGGCATGGAGCCCAGGGCGCCGGCTTGCTGGGCGGCGATGACCATGGCGGTGGTGGTGGCGCCAGCCATCGGCGCCTGGATGATCGGCACCTCAATGCCCAACAGGTCAAGAATGCGGGTGTCTGGCCAGGTGCTCATGGGGTGCGTCTCCAGCGTTAGTCGGGCTTTTCGCTGTTTTAGCAGGGCAATCGGCACCCGGCCAGTCTGTTTTATTCACTGGACGACAGCGGCATTTTGTGGGGCTGGGTTTCGCGCTCCAGTAACTGGCGCTTGCGCTCTACGCCCCAGCGATAGCCCGACAGCTCGCCATTACTGCGCACCACGCGATGACAGGGAATCGCCACCGCCAGGTGGTTGGCACCACAGGCCTGGGCCACGGCGCGAAAGGAGGTGGGCGCGCCGATACGCTCGGCAATCTGCGCATAGCTGGCGGTGCTGCCCGCAGGGATTTCCCGCAACGCCTGCCACACCCGTTCCTGAAAGGCCGTGCCGCGCAGGTCCAAGGGCAAATCCAGGCCCAGGGCAGGGGCCTCGACAAAGCCGACGACGTGGGCGACCAGTTGTTCGAAACCCTGATCCGCGCCGATCAACTCAGCCTTGGGAAACTGGTCTTGCAGGTCGCGCACCAGTTTGCCCGGATCATCGCCCAATAAAATCGCACACACGCCACGTTGGCTTTGCGCCACCAGAATCGCCCCCAGCGAGCATTGGCCAACGGCAAAGCGGATGGTGTTATTGGCGCCGCCGCCTTTATAGTCTCGCGGTTTCATGCCGAGCACTTGGTCGGCGGCTTCATAAAAGCGGCTATTGGAATTAAAGCCCGCGTCGTACAGGGTGTCTGTCACCGAATGCTGGCCCTTGAGGCCGTCGCGCACTCTGCGCGAACGCAGGGCGCTGGCGTAACCCTTGGGGGTCAACCCGGTATTGGCTTTGAATACGCGGTGGAAGTGAAACGGACTCAACCCGGCGCATCGGGCGAGCATGTCCAGGCTAGGCGGGTTTTCGGCCTGTTCGATTTGCCGGCAGGCCTCGGCCACTAACTGTCCATGGTGTGCGGCCAATTGGGTCTGGTCGCCAGCAGCGCGTTTGCTCGGGCGATAACCGGCGGCCTCGGCCTGCGCCGGCGTGTCGAAGAACTCGACATTTTCCGGGCGCGGTAAGCGCGAGGCGCTGCTGGGGCGGCAATAAACACCAGTGGTTTTCACGCCGTAGACAAATAGCGCGTCAGCCTTGGCATCACGGGCAATAATGGCAGCCCAGCGCGGATCGTGTTCGTTGTTCATGGCCTGCACTCTTGACGGTTCCGGAGCAGATTAAGCCCGCCGCTCGCGCCCGACACTCCGAAGCTTGCGGTCAAATTACCCAGCGGTGCGAAAGGTCAGGTTGATGCGCTGCGGGCCCATGATCGGATGCACGCCGTCCTTGATCGGCATCACGCCATGAAAGCGCAGGCGATCAACGCCGCCCCACACCACCACATCACCATGGAACAGCGAGACCTTCTGGGTTTTATCACTGCGCGCATGGCCACCGAACAGGAAAATCGCTGGCAGCCCCAGGGACACCGAGACCACGGGCGCGCTGTAGTTACGCTCGTTCTTGTCCTGGTGCAGGGACATCTTCGCTCCCGGTACGTAACGGTTGACCAGGCAGGCATCGGGCAAAAAACCGTCGAAGCCCGCTTCAGTGGCCGCCGCCACCGCCAGTTGGCGCAGCGTGTCGGGCATGGCCGGCCAGGGTTGCTGGCTGCGCGGGTCGAGTGGGCTATAGCGATAGCCGCGGGCGTCGGTGGTCCAGCCCAGCTCGCCGCAACTGCTCAGCGCCGCCGACATGGTAAAACCGCCGGGGGTGACCATCTGCCGAAACGGTGATTGAGCCAGGACACGCCGCAGTTCAGGCAATAACCGCTCGATCCAGGGCAGGGCATAGCCCCTCAGTACGTAGGATTCTTCGCCAATTTGCTCGCGCCCGGCAGGCTGTTGCAGGGCATCATCGGCAAACAAATCGGCGGTAGGGCCCGGCATGGCTTACAGCGCCTTGCTCACATTGATGTCGGTGATTTCGTCGCTGGCATCATGAATTTTCGCCAAGGCTTGCTTGGCTTCTTCGACGCTGTTGCTGTGCAGCTGGGCAAATTCAAAGCGGCGTTCGCCGTTGAGCTTGTACTTGATGACGTATTTGGTTGTGGTGGTCACAGCTTTTTTCCTGTCAGGTGTTCGGGTCAGCTCAGCTTGCTGCTGGTACGACGAACGATACGGATCTTGTGGGACAACGCAGGCTTGCGGGTCACGCTGATGGCGCGACGGGTCACCACATCCAGGGTGATGTTCCAGAAGCCGGTGCTCGGTGCAGTGATCTTGGCCGGGAATTTATCAAATGCGCCGCCGTGGTAGGTATGGCGACCGCCGTTTTTGAAGCTGCGAAAGTTCGCATCACTCATCAGGCGAATATTGCAGGTCTGCGAGCATTCGATGACGACAATGTCTCCCTCATTGAGGTGCTCACGCTGGTGGATGAATTTCATGGGGTGTCTCCAGAAGGGCTTTTTCTGAAAAATCAGAACGATACGTAGGTTAAGATGGAGTTTATCAGCCCCAGCGCGTTTATTATCGGGCCGTCGTCGACGACTTCGACAATTTAAAACAGTTATTTACCGAGTTATCACAGATAAATCCTACGTTGGTGGGAGAAAATTACCATCCCCGCTGTCGTAGGGTCTTTATCGGAGGTTTTTGTATGAAGTGGAGTGTGTTGGTGCTGGCCTTGGCAATAGGTGGGTGTGCTTCGGTTGCAGATATCAAGCAGACCCCGCCAACATTGGTGGTCATCTCAGGGAAGAAGCCGCAGGAATATGCGGCGTGTGTGGTGCGCAAATTGGAGGCGACCCGTCGGCCGCCGCAGATCGAGCCCCATAAAGACGGCATTCAGGTGATCGTGCCGCAGAAATTCTCGGCAGACCCTTCGGCAATCTTTGAAATCGAAGACCGCTCCAGCGGTAGCAGCATCAAGCTTTATGAAAGCATGTCCAATGTGCCCATCCGCCCGGGCGACGTGAAGAAGGCAGGGGAAGAGTGCATTTCCGGTTGAGCCACAGGCCCACCCCTCAAACCCGATAAAAAAAGCCATCACCCTGCAGGGACGGCCTGCATCCGTTAAACTGTCGGGCATTCACTACAAAGATGCCGCTCAAACCCTGGGTTTGAGCGGCATTTGTTTTTCTGGAAAGCCCGTTATGAAACGAGAACACGTCAAAGCCCGCCATGCCGAAGGGCAGATTTCGGCCACCCATGTCATCCAGAACCCCGCCGACTTGGGCGAGTGGATCGTATTTTTCAAGAAGAGCGGCGGGCGCAGCTACTTCCTGGTGGACGAGCAGGATGAGGTCGAGTCATTCGCGCGCCTGGATGACCTGATCGAACTCCTGCGTGGCCTGGGGATCAAGTTCGCCGAAGTGCACCTGTAGCAGCATTACTTGCAGACCACCACCACGCTGCGGCCTTTGAAGTTGCCCACGTCCTGGCCCAGGGTCTTGTCGCTTTCCTTGAGCGCCGGCGTGCCATTGGTGCCGACGATGCGGTAACCGGTGCCCGCGCAGGATGCGTCCGCTTTCTCGTAGCAACTGGCCCATGAATTGGCCTCGCCCGAGCAGTCGATGGTCAACCCTTGTTCGCCATTTTTCAGCAAGGTGTCGGAAGCGGTGGTGCAGCCGGCGAGTGCCAGTACCGCGGTCAGTGCCAGGATTTTGTTCATAAGGGATCTTCGTCGAGAGGGAATAGAGGGCGCTGACACTGTCGTGGGGCGTTGGCGGCGATTATAGCGAACTGCCATCGGGTGTGCAGTCGCAGGTTACCCGTACTGCGTTTGCACACCCTGTAAGTCAGTCTGTAACAGTCATGGCACGCCCATTACCAGCACGCCACTTCCGCTGATCGCCCCGGCAGCAGGGAAGACGCCCGCTCGTCGTACGAGCGAAAAGGTCACATCATCGCCTCCCATGCTGTTGGTGATGCGGGTCCGGAATGAACCGTTGACCCTCACCGCTGAGCCCGCACGCACGAGGGCGGTGCCCACGTTCGGGTTGCTCATCACCAATAGCCTGTCGTCGAACGACGTCGAAATGCCTTTGTAGGTGATGGTGATGTCGGTGTTGATCCCACCATTGGGGCATGAATAGGTGAGCCTGCGGTTGGCGCGAACCGAGGTGGTAAGGGGGTCGGTGCCGATCGCCCGCTGTTGCACATTGCCGAAGTTGATCTCGATGGGGTTGTTATTGTTGATGGTGCAGGTTGACGGCGAGATGCCGAAGTTGTTGGCGGCTTTGTACGTGAGGACGAGCCGCGTGCTTCCAAAGCTGTAATTATTCGTCTGGTGCAGATTCAGTGCGCCCAGAATGTCACCTATTACCACGCTGATCGGGTTGCTGGGGTCGTTGCGCAGCAGGATATAGGGGGTTACATAGATGGGATACGCCACAAAGTTGTTGGGCATGGTCGCGATCCGAATATTAAACGGCACCGGGGTGTTATAAAACGCGCCGTTTATGCGTAGACCGGTGCCTTGATTGTTGAATTTCGGCCCAGGCACCCAGGGGGCGCCAGCTTGCGCCGATGTCCCCCAAAAATCTATACGCGTAGGGTGGGCAGGTGAGGGCGTAAATCGGCATTCCAGCCACGCGCCTTCGAGAAGGATACGGGTGTTGTCCGAGCCGACACTCACGTTGACGGGGACCTCCAGGTTCAGGATCCCGCCGTCGCCAACATATTGCCAATTGCCGCCATTCACGCGGCAATCCGCTGCTCGCGCGGTCGTGGTCACACCCAGCAGGACGAGAAGCACTATTGCTCCATAGAGTCGTTTCATTTTGATCTCTCATTGCGCCTCTGTGCGAACGTCACTGCGAGTGACCATCCGGCAGAGAGTTAAGGTTTGCCCCGGCGGTTTTCAGGCCAGCAACGGCTACGGATAGTCCAACGTAAAAGTCGAGGTCACCCTGTACGCGCCTTGGCCGATGGTCTGGTCGCTGATGGCTTGCGGCTCGCCCTGCACAAAGGCTTTAAGCGCGATCACATTGCTGCCATCTATCAGTACCTGCGCATCGCTGGGCGAATTCAGCGGCAGTGGCTTGTTGCTCGGCGTCTCTATGCCCACCCCGATGCCTGAGGCGCCACTGCCGCCATCCAGCGCTAGCATGCCGGGCAACGCGGTGTTTTCCCTGCCGCCAAAGGTGATGCTGACCGTGGCGCCAATGGTGGTGTCGCAGTTCTCCAGGTGCAGCCTGAAGTCCTTGCCCTGTGAACGGGTGTTGATATACAGGTGCTTGCTGGTAACGTCCCAGAGTTCCAGGGTGACGGCCTCGTCGCCCGGTCGCAGGGTGCAGGCCTCCTGGACCAGGTTGCCCTTGAAACTCAGGTTGTCCGCTGCTTGGGCGTCGGCGGCCAGGCTCAAGGCCAATACCAGCGCTGCACGGTGTAAATGTCCCATTGATTCGACTCCTATTGGTATTCGGCCAACAGCGTGGCCACCGCGCTAAACCTTGCGGGCGCCAGGGTTGCGCCGGGCTGTTTGACCGGCACCACTTCCAATACGGGCGGTGATGACAGGCTGATATCCAGTGGCGTATTGAGTGAAAAAGGCAGGTTGTTCTGGAAAATCCGAATACCCAGCGCCGGTACGCTTGTCTGTACCGCCGCCCCGTCAAAGGTGGTTGCCGTGCCGTTGACACTCAATTTCAACGCCCATGGCAGCGTGTCGGTGCCGCAGTTGATGGTGTAGCCCACGCCTTTTCGGTACTGCACACCGTCGACGCGCTTGATCCCGACATCGCCAAAATCCACCTCGATGGTGTTGCCCGCATCGATCGTGCACGGGGGAGGCTCGTTGAGCGTGCCGCTAAACGTCAGGTTGGCCGATGCAACGCTGCACAGGCCCAGGGAGCACAAGGCGAGCAACGCTCGCTGCGGCCAACAGATCATTGGTCATTCCTCTTCATTGATAATCGACCACGAGAGTGGCGGCCGCATCGAATGCGCCTCCGGTCAGCTTGCTGCCCGGGCGTTTGACGGGTACCGCCTGTACCACCGGCACGTTGGGATAGGTGAAGTTCACCACCCTGTTCAGCGGCCAATCGGCGCCATTGATGAACAGCTTTACCCCAAGATCAGGCTTGCGGGTGACCAGCACGCGGCTGTCGAATGCGGCACCCGTGCCCCGAAGTTGCAGGGTCAGCGCGTTGCTGAAAGGGGAGCTGCAGGTGACGGTGTACGGCACGCCACGGCGATAATTGACCCCGTCGACTCGCGAGGTCAGCAGGTCATTGCCAAAAGGCACGTCGAGCGTACTGCCGCTGTTGATGACACACGGCGGCGGCGCAATGATCACCGCGCGGATGGTCAGGTTGGTCTCGGCCTGCGCACCCAGGCTGAGCGCCCAGAGCAAACCGCTGCCCATTAACACGGCCCAGGGGCCGTATGACTTAGCCATTGTTCTGCCCTTACTCATAATTGAGCCTGAAATCCACCACGGCCCGGAATGCCCCGCTGGTCAATGGCGCAGCGGTGCGCGTAGGCCGAACGTTCCAGGTCTTGGTGTTACCGCCCAGGGGCAAGAACAGCGGTTCGCCGCGTTGGCCCAGTTGTACGTCCCGCCCCAGGGCGTCGGTCAGTTGCAGCCCCAGGCCGGTGATGCCTTGCACTTTGACCAGGCGCGAATCGTCGTCATCGGCAGGCGCGATAAAGGCTACCGACAGCACCGGTTGAAAGGCGCTCCAGGTCAGGTTGCCGGTGCGTTCACTGCGGATACTGCCGGCGGTGCGGTTGCACTCGGTAAAGCGCAACTGGAAGGCCACCTGGTTGGCCTGATCACCAGGCCGAAGTAACTGGCTGGTGGAGACGTCGCCCAGTTCAATGGTCTGATGCAGCGAGGTCATTTCCAGGCTGCACGGGGTTTCGTGCATGGAGCCGGAAATATTCAGCACGCCATTCATGCCCTCGATATCCTCGGCCTGCGCGCTCCCTCCAAGGGCCAGTAACAGGCCGCCCAATGCCGTTATGTAATGAGACTTCATGGCTGACTCCAGCGACAGGCTTACTGTTTGGGCAGTGCTGCTTGCAGGTTGACCTTGCAAGTCTCGCCGCTGCAGGTGAAGG
The DNA here is from genome assembly GCF_002591235.1 of Pseudomonas sp. FDAARGOS_380. NCBI lineage: Bacteria > Pseudomonadati > Pseudomonadota > Gammaproteobacteria > Pseudomonadales > Pseudomonadaceae > Pseudomonas > Pseudomonas sp. FDAARGOS_380. The sequence continues at coordinate 4,975,110 of NZ_CP023969.1, forward strand.
CCAGCAGCGGACGGCCGCCGTAATCATTGACGTAGGCCAAGTGAGGGGTAGGGCCCAGGGCTTTGGCGGTGGGGCCTAGGATCAGCGTGCCTTTGGGCGGCACCATCACCGGCTCGAAACCGGCCACGGTCTTGCCCTCTTTGGTGCTGCGCGCATCCACCAGGGTCACGTAGTAGGGCGTCGGGTTATTCACCCGGTAATGCTCGCCTTGCCGGGTCAGGGTCAGCTTTTCCTGCCAGGGGTTGGACGGGTCTTGCTGGCTGGGCGTAATGGCTTGAGGCCGGTAGAACAATTTGATCCGGGTCTGCAGCGCGATTTGCAGGGTGTTGGCCTTATCGGTGCGTGGCGGAATTTCCCGCAGGTTGAAGTAGTAGACCGTCTCTCGATCCTGGGGCAACGACTTGGCCGCCGGCAGCGCCTGGACTTTTACCTGGCTCTGCTTGCCCGGTTCCAGGCGCTGCACCGGGGGCAGCACGATCAAGGGTGTGGTGAGTTTCTGGCCCTCTTCATTCTCGATCCAGCCTTGGGCCAGGTACGGCAATTGGGTGTTGTTATTGGTGATGTTCACGCTGGTGGCGTCCTTGCTGCCGTCGAAAATCACGCGGGTACGGTCCAGGCCAATTGCAGCGTGGCTGCTGTGGCTCATGGCGAGCGTCAGCAGGGTGAGGGTCGAGAGGGTGAAGCGTTTGTACAGGGTCATGAGGATGTGGTCTCCGTGACGGGGTGCTTGCCGGTCAGTTCTGCCGGCGCGGACAAGGGTTGATCGGTGGCTGCGACTCGGCAGTCCAGTTGCAGGGCGTTGCTCAGGCCGTCAGCGGGCAAGACGTCGGGAAGGGTGAGGGTGCAGCGCTCATTCCCGCCCCAACTGACGACCATCTGTTCACCGGCTTGAATGCCGCTGAGGTAGACATTGCCGCCGTCATTCACGATGCCGGTGTCCTGCTGCTTGGCGTTCTGGACCGTCGCACCGAAGGGCGGCGAGCTGCCATCGGGCAGGCGCAGCACCGCCATGGCTTTTTCACCGGCAATCACGTCCAGGGCGCGATAACCGATGGCGCCTTCGGTGAGGGTCAGTTGGGTGACAGATTGAGTGGCTTCGACATTGCTCGGCAGGCTCTCCAGATCGACGCTGGCTGCCGTACGCTGGTAGCTGCTCAGGTCGGCGATCACCGCTTTACCGAAGGCGTTGCTGCGGGTCGGCGAGCCGTAACCCCGCACCGGCACGTCAGGCACGCCGCTGGTATCCACCATCAAACGGGTGCCGCCCATGCTGTTGGTGCGATGCAGGGCTGCGCCGTGAGACGTGAGCGTGCCACCGCCGCGGGCTGACAGGCTGAGGCTGGTGCGACTGTCTTGTTGCCGGCTGGCGGCAAGTGTCAGGTCCGTTTGATCACCCATGTGGCTCAGATAGCCACTGGCCGAATTATCGCTGGCGGTCAATTGGTAGCTGTTGCGCTCATCGAGGCGGTCGCTGTAACGCGTGGAAAAGCCGTTCTTGCCTGCGGCCCGGCTGGCGTCCAGCGACAGCGTGCCGCTGCGTCCCAATGGCAGGCTGACCGTCAGCGCCATGCCGTTATCCTTGTAGTTGTAATCCAACGTGCGATAAACGTTGAGCGACAAACTCATGTTTTTGACGGTGCCCACATTGAAGTAGCGGGACACCGACAAGTTCCAGCGCTGGGTAGCCGGCCGCGACCAGTAAGTTTGTTTGTTATAACTGGCGTAGACCGTGGCGCCCAAGTCGCGAAATTGTTTGTTAACGGTCGCTGTATACAGCGCTTTGCTGCCACCAATAGGTTTGAATTCACCGGCATATTGACCGAATTCGTCGTATTGCCCGCGGCCCGCCAGTTCCCCGTTCCTGCCGTAATGACGAGCGTCTAAATATTCACTCATGCTCAAGAAGTTCTTATCGGAGAACCGATAACCGGCGAAGGTGATCTGGCTGTCGTATTGTTCAAAGTTCTTCGAATATTGCAGGCGGTAGGATTTACCCGAGAGCGTTTGATTCCACACCTCAGCCCGGGACTGGGTGACATCCAGGGATAACGCGCCCAATGCCAACAGGTCGCGGCCTGCGCCGATAGTGGCGGCCCGGTAGTTGTTGTCGGTGATGGCGCCGCCGAACAACGACCAGCCGTTGCTCACGCCCCAGGAGAACTCCCCAGTGCCGAAAAAGTTACCGTCAGCGCCATATTGGAGATCCGAAGGCCGCCCGCTCGCCAGCTTGTATCGAACTTGCCCAGGGCGCGTCAGGTAAGGAACGCCTGCGGTGTTGAGCTTGAAGGTCTGTACCGAACCGTCTTGCTCCTCTACCCGCACATCCAGCGTACCGGTGACGGCATCATTGAGGTCCTGGATACGAAAGGGGCCGGCCGCCACCAGGGTTTCATACAGCACGCGCCCTTGCTGGCTGACGACCACCCTGGCGTTGGTCTTGGCCAACCCCACCACTTCAGGTGCGTAACCGCGCAGGTTGGGGGGCAGCTGACTTTCGTCTGACGTCAACGCGGCACCGGTAAAGCGGAAGCTGTCGAACAGGTCCGAATACAGGTAGTTTTCGCCAACCACCAGCCGCGCCCTCAAGGCAGGAATGGCGCGGTAAGCGTAGTAGCGGCTCCACTCCAGCTTCTGTTCCCCGGCGGAACGGTCCCTTGCGCTGTCGACACGGCCCTGCCAGTCGGCCCTCAGGCGCCAGGCCCCGGCATTGGCCCCCAGCGTTCCGTTGCCACTGAGGTGGTTGCGGGTGCGCTCGTTTTTCTGGGCGTTGGACTGCGCCGTCAGGTTGTAGTCGATCAACAGTCCCGGTACGCCTTCATCCCAGCGTGCAGGCGGATCCCAGTTGAGGGCGCTGTACTCAAGGTAGGCGTGGGGCAGGTTGATGCTCAATGTGGAGGTGGCCAGGTCTGCACTGACCTCGGCACCTGGCAAGCCTTGAAGGTCCAGGCACTCGTCGCCTTTCCACCGAGTGAGCCTGGCTGCTTCGATCGCCTTCAGGCCCAGTTGCGCCACGAGCTATGCGGACAAGCAGGCCTGGCTACCCTTCGGGTCATCATCAGGGGGATAAAAAGCCACCGACTGCTCGGAAAGCGCCTGGCCGTTGATCTGCACAAGCATCGTGTAGGTGCCGGGCAGAATGAAACCGCTGCGCGAAAACCGCGACAAATCGATATTGGTGCGATCATTCAGGTCAAGAACGTCGGTATTGAATTCGATATCCCCGGCACCCAAGGCTGTGCCTGCCAGTGACATCAGCCCGCCAACCAACGTGGGGCGCAGCGTATGTTTGATCTTCGACGCATTCAGCATGAAAGCAACCCATCAATGTTCAAAAGTATTCCAACTTGAACCGCACGGCGACGCGGTGAGCGCCCGGCGCCAAGGGCAACCCGTTGCCCACCAGCCGCAACGTGTAGTGAAGTGTCATGTCGCCTTCGGCCAAGGGATGCGGCGCCATCGGCTCGCCCGGCACGCTCTCCTGGCCGGCCGAATCCCAGATGTGAAAGGCAACACCCTGTGAATCGCCGAAGGCAGCAAAAGAGCGACCGTCGCGGTCGCGCGGGCCGTCGAACGTGACCCGCAAATGCTCCCAGTCAGGTAGCGTTGCACCCGGCCGTAAAGGGTCCGGGCGCGTCAATGAGCAGTTGACCAGGCGCAAATCAAAGGGGTGTGGCTCGCCCAACGCGTTTCGCAACAGCCGCCCAATGGGCTCGGCGGGCATCTCGATGGTTTGATCGGCACTGGTCAGTTCCAACCCGCACGCCGAGTCAACGACCCTGCCACCGAGCGTGATGACCCCTTCACCTTGCGCAGGCTCCTGCGCGAACACCCAAGGGCTGATGACCACCGCCAGTGACGAGCTCATCGCCAGACTTATGAGTTTTTTCACCGTTATCTCCCACCCGTTCCCCCCGCCACCCTGAAGTGGCGGGGGGGCTACTTACTGATAAGCCAAGGTGAAATTAGTGACCGCGCTGAAGTCACCCGGCACGATGTCGCCGGTCGCCGCGCCTTGAACAAAGGCGCCGAATTCCAGCGTGTTGTCACCGGTGGAAATGGCCTGGGGCGTGGTTGCCACACCCAGTTGGATAGGGCTGCCGCCGTGGGTCATCATGATGCCGACGCGGCCTGCGGTACCGACGGTGCCGATTGCGCCAGGTACGTCAGTTGATGGCGCAGCCGTGAACGTCGTGGTCACGGTGTTATCAGTCAGATTCGTCAGGTCGCAACCTTCCAGTTCAATCAGCACACGGCGAGCTTCGGACTTACCGCCTGCCTGCAATTGATGCTTGGCGATGGCGCCCAGGTGAATGGTCTGATCTACCGATTCAGGCTTGATGGAGCAGGCACCCGAGTGGACCGATCCCAGAAAGGTAACCGTTCCATCTGCCGCCTGAGCGCCGGACATGGAGCCCGCGAACAGGCCGATGGTTAACAGTGCAGTTTTGAACGTAGTTTTCATTTGCAGATGCCCACATAAAAATGTCATGGAAGAGCCCCGCCACCCGTTGGCGTGGGGCTGACGTTTCACCTCAAGAGTGGCCGGCAGCAAACTCGGCTGATCGCCAATCGAGTACCAATCAGAAGTTAAAACTTTCCAATTAGTTGTATTGCCATTTGGGCGCACGGTTGAGGCGGAAGCAATTGTGTGATGGCGGCTTGAAAAAGTAAGTCGTCACATTCGCTTATTGATGTGGGCAGGCAGTATCGCGACTTATAGGAAGAATGTGGCACTTTGCCAAAACTTTGATTTTGGCTGTAAGAAATGAACTACACGCTGCTAAATGAGAATAATTTAGTTGGGGTTATAGCTGTAAGAATGGGATGACATACAGTGAAAATCAATAGACATTAATGGCGCGAAACAACTAACCGGGTTACGGGCGCAGAGGCCGTGAGGCTGGCGGGTCAACAGCCACAAAAAAGCCCCGCTTAACGGGGCTTTCGCAGAGCAACGAGGCTTACTTGGTTTTCGGCCGCTTGCTCGATGCATGGCCTGCCTCATCCACAAACACCTCGGCTACGGCAATCGCCATGCTTTCGGTCTCGAATACGCCGGCAACGCTGTCGCCGTGAAAATTGATCAAGTGCCAGCCGTCTGCTCGCTTCGTGATCAGGTAGCCGTTTACACCTTTGGGTTCTGACATCTGTTGGCAATCTCGTGGTCTTGGTTCAAGGCGCTCATGATAACGCCAATTGCCGGGGCAGGGCGCAAGTTGTTGCAGGTCAGTGCCAGGGGGGCAAAAGCGTGCTAAAACCATTGCAGCCCTTTAAACAAGGGGCCAAGTCGGGTTCTGACCGACCGTTGGTGATGCGCTTTGCAGGATCAGCGGAACTTACGCCGACATTTTTTCTCTATGATGACATCGCAACGCCAGCAGGACCCATTGTAAGGTGACTGCGGCCTGATTAGACTGCGCCGAATTCCGTACGCACAGCCCTTTGTAAGGACTCATATGATCAAGAAATGCTTGTTCCCAGCAGCCGGTTACGGCACTCGCTTCTTGCCAGCGACCAAAGCCATGCCCAAAGAAATGCTGCCAGTGGTGAACAAGCCACTGATTCAGTACGGTGTGGAAGAGGCTCTGGATGCCGGTTTGAACGAGATCTCCATCGTCACGGGTCGTGGTAAGCGCGCGCTGGAAGACCACTTCGACATCAGCTATGAGCTGGAAAACCAGATCAAAGGCACTGACAAGGAAAAATACCTGGTCGGTATCCGTAAATTGCTCGACGAGTGCTCGTTCTCCTACACCCGTCAGACTCAAATGAAAGGCCTCGGCCACGCCATCCTTACCGGCCGCCCGCTGATCGGTGACGAACCGTTCGCCGTGGTCCTGGCGGATGACTTGTGCGTCAACCTGGAAGGCGACGGTGTGCTGACCCAGATGGTCAAGCTCTACCAGAAATACCGTTGCACCATCGTTGCGGTGATGGAAGTCAACCCTACCGAAACCAATAAGTACGGTGTTATCGCCGGTGACGATATTGGCGATGGCCTGATCCGCGTACGTGACATGGTCGAGAAACCAGCACCGGAAGATGCACCGTCGAACCTGGCGATCATCGGTCGTTACATCCTTACCCCGGACATCTTCAAGCTGATCGAAGAGACCGAGCCAGGCAAGGGCGGCGAGATCCAGATCACCGACGCTCTGCTCAAGCAAGCCAAAGACGGTTGCGTGATTGCCTACAAGTTCAAGGGCCAGCGTTTCGACTGCGGCGGTGCTGAGGGCTACATCGAAGCGACCAACTTCTGCTACGAGCATTTCTACAAGACGGGCAAGGCTTACTGATTCACGCTTGCCGGTACGTTTTAAGCGAAAGCCACCTTCGGGTGGCTTTTCCGTTTTTCAGCCCCATGTAAGTCGGTATGCTGGTGTCCTGCCGAGGAGAGTGAAATGGCCTACGATTTTGACCTGTATGTAATTGGCGCCGGTTCCGGCGGTGTTCGCGCGGCGCGCTTTGCCGCGGGCTTCGGCGCCAAGGTGGCTGTGGCGGAGAGCCGCTACCTGGGTGGCACCTGTGTGAACGTCGGCTGTGTGCCAAAGAAGCTGTTGGTGTACGGCGCGCATTTTGCCGAAGATTTTGAACAGGCCAGCGGCTTTGGCTGGTCCCTGGGCGAGGCGAACTTTGATTGGGCGACCTTGATCGCCAACAAGGATCGCGAGATCAACCGCCTCAACGGCATCTATCGCAACCTGTTGGTCAACAGCGGCGTGACATTGCACGAAGGGCACGCACGCCTGGTTGATGCCCATCAGGTGGAGATTAACGGTGAGCGCTTCACTGCCAAGCACATCCTGATCGCCACCGGTGGCTGGCCGCAGATCCCTGAGATTCCAGGGCGCGAGCACGCCATTGGCTCCAATGAGGCATTCTTCCTTAAAGAGCTACCCAAGCGCGTGCTGGTGGTGGGCGGCGGTTATATCGCCGTTGAGTTCGCCGGAATCTTCCACGGCCTGGGTGCGCAAACTTCATTGCTGTATCGCGGTGACCTGTTCTTGCGCGGCTTTGATGGTTCGGTGCGCAAACATCTGCAAGAAGAACTGACCAAGCGCGGCCTGGACTTGCAGTTCAATGCCGACATCGAACGTATCGACAAGCAAGCCGACGGCAGCCTCAAAGCCACCTTGAAGGATGGTCGCGTGCTGGAAGCCGATTGCGTGTTCTACGCCACCGGCCGCCGTCCGATGCTGGATAACCTGGGCCTGGAAAATACCGGGGTCAAACTGGACGAGCGCGGTTTCGTCGCGGTGGATGATCTCTACCAGACCGCCGAGCCGTCGATCCTGGCGATTGGCGATGTGATTGGTCGTGTGCAGCTGACGCCGGTGGCGCTGGCTGAAGGCATGGCCGTGGCGCGGCGGTTGTTCAAGCCCGAGCAATACCGCGCGGTGGATTACGCCAATATCGCGACGGCGGTGTTCAGCCTGCCAAACATTGGCACAGTCGGTCTGACGGAAGAGGATGCACGCAAGAACGGCCACAACGTGCAGGTCTTTGAAAGCCGTTTCCGGCCGATGAAGCTGACCCTCACCGATTGCCAGGAAAAGACCCTGATGAAGCTGGTGGTCGACGCCGACACCGACAAAGTGCTGGGTTGCCACATGGTCGGCCCAGATGCGGGTGAAATCGTGCAAGGGCTGGCGATCGCGCTCAAGGCGGGCGCGACCAAACAGCATTTCGACGAAACCATCGGCGTGCATCCTACGGCGGCGGAAGAATTCGTCACCATGCGCACGCCTGTGGCGGATTGATCAGGTTGGCTCTGCTGCCTCTGGCGCCGTTGCAACGACGGCCGCCAGGCGCAGGGCCTCGATGCTTGCCTGGGCCTTGACCAGGTCCAGCTCAAGCGCCTTGTTGTGCTGCTGGTGTTCCAGCAGTGCGGCCTGGCGTGATTGGCTGTCTTGCACGGCCACGCGCAGGCGTTCCTGGAGCAGGGTGCGCTCGCTGTCGATCTGACTCAGCTGCTCCTTGAGTTTCAGCTGTAGCGCCTGGTCCTGGCGAGTTTGCTCCTGCAGCGCATTCAATTCCTTGGCGGTCACTCGCTGCTCACTCAGTAGACGCTCGTTATCGCGATGCAACTGGGTGATTTCATCCTGGCGCACCAGCGCGCTTTGCTGTGCCTGGCGCAATTCGGCCTGAACCTGCTGCAACTGGCCTTCATGGCGACGTTGTTCCTGCTCGCGCTGTTCCTTGATGGCATTGCGGTAATGCTCAAGCGCATCACGGGCGTGCAGGTGTTTTTCTTCCAGTGAGCGAATCTGCTCGTCTTTGTCGTTGAGCCTTAGCTCGTAGTCGCTGCACGCCTGGCTCAGCCCGGCATTACGGGTTTGCTCGGTCTGCAGGCTGGTGCTGGCGGTTTGCAGCGCCGCGCTTTCTTCGGCCAGGGCTGCCGCCTGGATATCAAATTGCTGTTTGAGCTGGGTATGCGCTTCTTCCAGGGTTTCTACCTGGGCGAGCAGGGCGGCTTTGTGTTGCTCGAATTGCGCCAGGGCCAGGTCGATCGGCTCTTGGGCCTTCTCTTTCAGGCGTTGGGCCAGGCGTGCGACCAGTTCGCCCAGCTCATCGTCAATTGGCGCTTGGGTGATGGTCTGGCGCGTCTCGCTTTCGTCCAGCTCTTTCAAGTAGCGATGAATGGTGGTTTTCGAGCCGGTATTGCCCATTTCGATACGCACCGCATCGATGCTTGGGTTTTCGCCACGAGCGAGGATCGCCAGGCGTGCCGTCTGCACTACTGCTTTGTTTATGCCGCCGCGAGCCATGGAGTCTCCGTCGATTTAGTACTGTGGTACATGGTATGTATATACATACTATAACATGGTTAAAAACTCGTTGAAATTCATGATTTAACAGATGGGATATTGGCGTATTATCCCGTGTCACCTGTGTTTTCCTCCGCCATCCATCTGTCAGCAGTACGAATAGACGCCTATGAGCGACCTGGACCGATATCTCAACGCCGCCACCCGTGACAACACGCGCCGCAGCTACCGTGCGGCCATCGAGCATTTCGAAGTCAGTTGGGGAGGGTTCCTGCCGGCCACCAGCGACAGCGTGGCGCGTTACTTGGTGGCGCATGCGGGAGTGTTGGCAGTCAATACCTTGAAGCTGCGGCTCTCGGCCTTGGCGCAGTGGCATACCAGCCAAGGGTTTGCCGACCCGACGAAGGCGCCGGTGGTACGCAAGGTGCTCAAGGGCATCCGCGCCGTGCACCCGGTGCGGGAGCGGCAGGCCGAGCCTTTGCAACTCCAGCATTTGGAACAGGTGATCGCCGCCCTGGACATTGAAGCCAAACAGGCCAGCGAGCATCACGACCAACCGCGCTTGCTGCGGGCCAAGCGCGACGCTGCGCTGATTCTGCTGGGCTTCTGGCGCGGGTTTCGCAGTGATGAGCTGTGCCGATTAAGCATTGAGCATGTGCAAGCCGTGCCGGGCGCTGGCATCAGCCTGTACTTGCCGCGCAGCAAAAGTGATCGCGAAAACCTCGGCAAGACCTACCAGACCCCGGCGTTGCTGCGTCTGTGCCCGGTGCAGGCTTATAGCGAGTGGCTCAGTGCCTCGGCGTTGGTACGCGGGCCGGTATTTCGCGGCATTGACCGCTGGGGCAACCTGGGTGAGGAGGGCTTGCACCCCAACAGCGTGATTCCGTTATTGCGCCAGGCCCTTGAGCGCGCAGGCATTCCCGCCGAGCAATACACCAGCCACTCCCTGCGCCGGGGCTTTGCCACTTGGGCGCACCGCAGCGGCTGGGATTTGAAGTCGCTGATGAGTTACGTCGGCTGGAACGACATGAAATCCGCGATGCGCTATGTTGAAGCGACGCCGTTTCTGGGCATGACCCTGGCAACCCAACCGCTGATTTGAGATTTCTTCTATTAATACCGTCACCTGATAGAGAAAGCCAATCGTCAGCATCAGGTTTGCCAATGAGCCATCGACCGAAAGAGCCGGTAGGATTCATCTCATCAACTTCTTAACCCCTGACGGAGAGTCAACGATGCCTATCATCAACAGCCAAGTAAAACCGTTTAAAGCCACCGCTTTCAAAAACGGCAGCTTCGTCGATGTGACCGACGCTGACCTGAAAGGCAAGTGGTCGGTTGTATTCTTCTACCCAGCCGACTTCACCTTCGTTTGCCCAACCGAACTGGAAGACCTGGCTGACAACTACGCCGAATTCCAGAAGCTGGGCGTCGAAATCTACAGCGTTTCCACCGACACCCACTTTGCCCACGCTGCCTGGCACAACACTTCGCCAGCCATTGGCAAAATCCAGTACACCATGATCGGCGACCCAACCCTGACCATCTCCCGCAACTTCGACGTGCTGATCGAAGAAGCTGGCCTGGCAGACCGCGGCACCTTCGTGATCAACCCAGAAGGTCAGATCAAGATCGTTGAGCTGAACGACGGCGGTGTAGGCCGTGACGCTTCCGAGCTGCTGCGCAAAATCAAGGCCGCTCAGTACGTTGCTGCCCACCCAGGTGAAGTCTGCCCAGCCAAGTGGAAAGAAGGCGAGGCCACTCTGGCGCCGTCTCTGGACCTGGTCGGCAAGATCTAAGTCTGTGAACGCGTATCAAGGGCGGGTATCCGCACTTAAGTAAGCTGCATCCGCCCTCAAAACGCCCGGGCGAGATTCGCTCGGGCGTTTTTTTGTCTGCAATAAACCGAATGAACAGGAAATCGCCCGTATGTTGGATGCCAATCTTAAAGCTCAGTTGAAGTCATACCTGGAACGGGTCACCCAGCCGATCGAGATCGTCGCCTCCCTCGACGACGGTGCGAAATCCCAGGAAATGCTTGCTCTTTTGCAGGACGTAACCAGCCTCTCCACGCTGATTACCCTGAACACCGATGGCAATGATGCGCGCAAGCCATCGTTCTCCATCAACCGCCCGGGTGCCGATATCAGCCTGCGTTTCGCCGGCATCCCCATGGGCCATGAATTCACTTCGCTGGTGCTGGCCCTGCTGCAAGTCGGTGGCCACCCGTCGAAAGCCAGTGTCGAGGTGATTGAACAGATCCGCGCCCTCAAAGGCGAGTTCAGCTTCGAGACTTATTTCTCGCTGTCGTGCCAGAACTGCCCGGACGTGGTCCAGGCGCTGAACCTGATGGCGGTGCTGAACCCCAACATCCGCCATGTTGCGATTGATGGTGCACTGTTCCAGGCCGAAGTCGATGAGCGCCAGATCATGGCGGTGCCGAGCGTGTACTTGAACGGGGTCAACTTTGGCCAGGGCCGTATGGGCCTCGAAGAGATCCTCGCCAAGCTCGACACCAGCGGTATCGAGAAAGCCGCGGAGAAAATCAGCGCCAAGGACGCCTTCGACGTCCTCGTAGTTGGCGGTGGCCCCGCAGGGTCTTCGGCTGCCATCTACGCGGCACGTAAAGGTATTCGTACTGGTGTGGCGGCTGAACGCTTTGGAGGCCAGGTGCTGGACACAATGTCCATCGAGAACTTTATCTCGGTACAGGAAACCGAAGGGCCGAAACTGGCCAGCGCACTGGAAGCCCATGTGCGTCAGTACGACGTGGACATCATGAACCTGCAGCGCGCCAGCAGCCTGGTACCGGCAAAAAATGCCGGTGAGCTGCACGAAATTCGCTTCGAAAGCGGTGCCACCCTCAAGTCCAAGACCGTGATCCTGGCCACAGGCGCCCGCTGGAGAGAGATGGGCGTGCCCGGTGAGCAGGAATACAAAGCCCGTGGCGTGTGCTTCTGCCCGCACTGCGATGGCCCGCTGTTCAAGGGCAAGCGTGTGGCGGTGATCGGCGGCGGTAACTCCGGCGTGGAAGCGGCCATTGACCTGGCCGGTATCGTCAGCCATGTCACCTTGCTTGAATTCGACAGCAAGCTGCGCGCCGATGCTGTGTTGCAACGCAAGCTCTACAGCCTGCCGAACGTGGATGTGATCACCAGCGCATTGACCAGTGAAGTCAAGGGCGATGGCCAGAAAGTCACCGGCCTTGCCTACAAGGACCGTGACAGCGGTGAGTTCAAGACCATCGAGCTGGAAGGCATCTTTGTGCAGATTGGCTTGCTGCCCAACACGGATTGGCTCAAAGGCACCGTAGAACTGTCGCCGCGTGGCGAGATCATTGTCGATGCCCGTGGCGAGACTTCACTGCCTGGCGTGTTCGCCGCCGGTGACGTAACCACCGTGCCGTACAAGCAGATCGTGATTGCAGTAGGCGAGGGCGCCAAGGCTTCGTTGAGCGCGTTCGATCACCTGATCCGTACTTCTGCTCCGGCATAAATGCTGAGCTGAAAATGAAAAACCCCATGAGCGATCATGGGGTTTTTCTCGTTCCCACGCTCCGCGCGTTCCCACGCTCCGCGTGGGAATGCATCCGGTGACGCTCCGCGTCACGCAGTGCTTATTACATCGGCGCCGGCTGGATGATCTCGACCCAATAAGCATCCGGGTCTTTGATGAACGCGAGGCTCTTCATGCGGCCATCCGTCAGGCGCTTCTGGAAATCACAGCCCAAGGCTTCGAAGCGTTCGCACGCTGCGACAATGTCCGGCACCGAGATGCAGATATGGCCAAAGCCACGCGGGTCGGTGTTGCCGTTGTGGTAGGCAAAGTCGGCATCGTTTTCGGTGCCGTGGTTGTGGGTCAGTTCGAGGATGCCCGGAATCGACTTCATCCACTGGGTACGCTCGGCGGCGTCGGCCGGGATCTGGGCCTTGTCCACCAGGGCCAGGAAGTACAGGCTGAATTCGGCTTCCGGGAAGTCACGTTTTTCGACCAGGGAGAAACCCAGGATACGCGTGTAGAAGTCCAGCGACTTGGTGATGTCCTTGACCCGCAACATGGTGTGGTTGAACACGAAGTTCACCGTGGCGTTGTCGGGTTGGGCAGTGACGCCCGGGAAGGTGTTCAATTCGTGCAGGCTCATGGGCCCTCCAGAAAAAATGTGAGATGAGCGGTCCATTGGCTTGCGGCCTGCCTCCATGCAGGCGGGCCATGATACGCAAGGCGCACCGGCTGCGCCAAATGAAAAAGCGCGCTCAACCCTTGCGGTCAGCGCGCGCCGGGCCGCACACTTTGCCGCTGGAACCTTGGATGTTTTTCGCAATGATCGAGTTTCGTAGGCCGCTGTTGAGTGCTGTGTGCGTGTTGTTGGGCAGCCCGTTTGTGCTGGCCGCCGAACCGGAGGTCCATTGGCCCAGCGGTTGGCAGGTCGAAGAAGTCGTGCCTGACGGCGAGCCCCCTGCCAAACCCCAAGCAGTGTCCCGGCAGCGAGCGATCAAGAACGATGAAAATGGCGCCACGTTGATGGTCATGGAGTTGACCGGAACGCCAATTGAGGCCGGTCATAAAGTTAATCTTGCTGGCGTGTTGCTGGAGATGCGCAAGTCGATCCAGAAAGACTTTGCCCGCGGCGGTTATCAAAGCGTGTGCAGCAAAATGCACTCCACGACATTGAGTCGGCTTGACGCGTTGGAAACTACCTGCGTGATTACCGAGAATGGTCGACACGTATTGTCGCAAACATTAGTCGGTGCGCTGGATGTCGACAAAGCCTATGTTTTTTCATACGCCGGGCAGGCGCAAGCGTACGAGGCGAGCAAGGAGGAAGTCAGTTTGGTGCGTAACAGTCTGAAACTTTGACGCGCTCAAATTGAGCGAATTTGAACAACATGAACGCTGAGTTAAGTTCGATTCCGAACCGTTAGAGCAAAAAAAGCCCCGCGTAGGCGGGGCTATTTTTTAGTACATGTTTCAGCCGCGAAGCCAGGAGTCTACAGTGGCAGCGCCGTACTCTTCTTTCCAGGCTTTGAGGCCGCGGTGGTTGCCACCTTTGGTCTCGATCAGCTCGCCGGTGTGCGGGTTGTGGTAAACCTTGACCACCCGTGCGCGGCGCTGTTTAGGCGCGGCAGCGGCCGGTGCGCCGCCTTTGCGTGGCGCTGGATCGAGGATAGCGATCACATCACGCAGGCTTTTGTCGTATTTGCCCATCAGCGTCTTGAGCTTTTCTTCGAATTCGATTTCTTTCTTCAGGCCAGCGTCGTTCTTCAAGGATTCCAGCTGTGCAAGCTGCTCTTGAAGGGCTTTTTCTGCTGCGCGAAATTCGGCGAGTCTGGACAAAATCTGTACTCCAATAATGTAGTTGCTGATATCAACTGCAGACAAAGCTATAAGCCAAGAACGTTAAGCCACGTCAACGAAAAAGACCCTTCTGCGAGTTCTGCACAGGCAGAAAAAATTGTAGTAGTTAATTCAGCCCGAGTAAATCATGTCTTTTAAAGAAAGACCAATCTTTCATCATCGGTCGCGCAAGGCTATTCCACGATGCCCAACGATTTAATGAATTCATCGCAGGGTAATGGTCGGCCAAACAGGTAACCCTGTAGGAAATCCACGCCTTGAGCCACGAGGTATTCACACTGCTGGGCTGTTTCTACGCCTTCGGCAACAATGCCTAGATCCAGCTTGACCGACAACTCTATGATGCTGTCCAGAATATGCCGAGACAGCGCATCCGCACCGATCATGGCGACAAAGCTTTGATCGATCTTCAAGTAGTCGACATTGAAGTTGCGCAAATAGCCCAAGCTGGAGTGGCCGGTGCCAAAATCATCAATGGCGATCATGACCCCCATTTGATGCAGCGCCTCGAACAGGCGGCGGGTGGTCTCGGTGGGTTCGATCAGCTCCCGCTCGGTCAACTCCAGCACCAGGGTGACCTGGCCGGGTGGGAACGCGGCGAGGAATTCCCGGCAGTCCTGCACCAGCGCCATGTCCTGGCAATGGCGCGCAGTGATATTCACGCCGATATGAAAGCCTGGGCTGAAGCGCGCGGCATGCGGCGCCAGTTGCGCGGCGGTCTGGCGCAGCAGGGCACGGGTCATTGGCACGATCAGGCCGGAGTCTTCGGCCAGGGGAATAAACAGGTCCGGGCGCACCAGGCCTTCTTTGGGATGCTTCCAACGCATCAGCACCTCACACCCGGCCCATTGGCGGGTGTCACCGCGTACCACCGGTTGGAAATAGGGGATGAACTCATTGGCCCCCAAGGCGCGTTGTAACTCGTGGGTTGGCGCTGACGAACGTTTTTGCAGCCAGTGAGCGAGCAGCCCCGCCAATATCCCGAAAAACACCACCAGGCTGAACAGGGCCGGATACCGCGCCTGCATATAGCGCCAGACTTCACCCTCGGGCATTCCGGCCTCGACACTGTATTGATAGCGCTCGGAAGCCAGGCGCTGTGGCGCCACGGCAAATGTCGGCAACGCGCCTTGATGCACTTTGCCGTCGGCACCCAGCCAGTTCGGGCCGACGTGCAATACCAAATACGCGTAACGGCTGATCAAGCGCAAGGCGTTGGTGAGGTGGTAACCGTCAACCGAGGCAAACGCACCTTGATCGCCTTGGACCAGGCGGTACACCAGCAGGGCGGTATCGGGTGTGACGGGGTTGCCTTTCATCAACCACAGGCGCCCATCCACGTAGTCGTCGGGGTTGACGGGCGATTGGTAGCGACCGCCAAACAACGAGCTGCAATAGATGTTTTTCTGCCAGGACAGCGTGGTGGCCCGCACAAACGGCCGACGCGTGACTTGTTCACGTAGCGCCAACTTGGTGGCGCTGTCACACGGCTTACCGGCCAGTGGCAGCAACGCCTGGGCAGCGATGGCGGTGTTGTCGAGCATCAAGTCGAACTGGCGCACCGCTTCTTGAGCGGTTTGCGCCGTGCTTTGTTCAAGGGTGCGCTCGGCTTGCCAATACAGAATCACAACCCCCAGCAAGATGGGCAACACGCCGCTGGTTGCACTGATGAAATAGCGTGCGGCTCGGCTTCGTGGGCCTTTGACGGTCAGGGGCATAGGGGCGGTCAGTCGCGAGAAAAAGAGTGAGATATGCCGATGATAGATGGCAATACGCAGGCCTGCTCAGTTGTTTTGAGCGGGTTGACCTAGCCGTTCGGTCAGTTGTGGCGGGGATTTCATCTAGGCAACATAAACATCGTTGCAAGAAGTAAGAGACTCAGGACCGTATCCCTCCAGCCTCTCTCAGTGCCGTGCTAGCCCAATTTTGGCGGGACGGTCGGCGCGTGCCTTTCGAATGTCGGCAGCCGCCTTGCAGCCTTTTAACGACTCCACAGGAATTTGCAGCAATGAAAAAAATCGCACTGGCCGTTGCCTGGTTGATGGCTAACAGCGTTGTCGCTCTACCGGCGTTCGCGGCGGACGGCACTATCACCCTGACCGGTGAGATCACTGGCACCACCTGCAGCATCAGTGGCGGGGCAGGCGCTGCACCTGGCGCCGGGCCGGACTTTGCCATTGCGCTGCACAAGGTCCAGGCCAGCGCACTCAAGGCAGCCGGGCAGACGGCAGGGGTAAAGCCATTTTTTATCCAAGTCGGCAGTTGCCCGAAGGACACGGTGGTCGCGGTGTTATTCGAGAGCAGCAGCCCGGCGATCAACCCGGCGACCGGTAACCTGGTCAATCAGGCACCGGCAACGCCGGAACCGGCAAAGTTCGTGGAAGTACAGATTGTGGATGGCGTCACCAACCAGCCCCTGGACCTGCGGCTGGGCCTGAGTTCGAGTACCGCGACGGTGCCAGACGGCGGCGCGGTGACGCTGCCATTTGCGGCTCAGTACTTCGCCACGGGGGCAGCGACCGCCGGCCCGATCAGCACGCAAGTGCTGTATTCCGTTACATTCCCCTGATCAAGGCCATGGTGCCTGGCAATGCGCCAGGCCCTGCCTTGAAGGATGGACTCATGCTTTCTCGCACATTACTGGCGAGCCTCACCTTTGCACTCCTCGCCGGCTTACCGTCCACGGCCCACGCGGGTGTGGTGATCGATGGCACACGGCATATCTACCCCCAGCAGCGCCGTGAAATCACCCTGCGCCTGACCAACGACGATAAACGGGCACCGCGCCTGGTCCAGGTGTGGCTGGATCAAGGCGATGCCACTCCAGATCCCGCACATAGCGACGTGCCGTTCAGCCTCTCGCCCCCGGTGTTTCGCCTGGATCCGGGTAGAAGCCAGGGGGTGCGGCTGGTCTACACCCAGGAGCCGCTGCCGTCAGATCGAGAATCATTGTTCTGGCTCAATGCCTTGGAAATCCCCCCTAAAGTCAACGCGGCCGAGCTCGACGAGCAAATCCCTGAAGGAAACCACCTGCAGTTTGCTTTTCGTATCCGCACCAAAGTGTTTTTTCGCCCCCCTCATTTGCCTGGCAGTGCAGACCAGGCCCCCGCGCAACTGCGCTGGAGTCTGAGGCGCACCGAGCGCGCAGCCGTACTGCGCGTACACAACCCTACGGCCTTCCACGTGACCTTCAACGAGGTGGCACTGGCGCTGGGCCCTCGGCCTGACGCCCACCTGATACCGGTACAAGAAGGCATGGTGCCACCAGGTGCCAGCCTCGAACTGCCTGTACGCGGCAGCCTGCCGACGATCCCCGCCGACGCCCAGGTGCATTTCAAATACATCAATGATTACGGCGCATTCTCCGCGCCGCAGCGAGCGCCCCTGAAGTTTTGATTATGTCTGTTTACCTGCCATTTACGGGGCATCCCGTGTTTGCCTGGCTGTTGTACAACTCGCGGCTGATGGTGTCGCTGGGTGTGTTCACGACCTTATGCTTGCCGGCCGAGGCCGCGCCACTGTTGTTTGATATCGAGGCGTTTACCACCGGCTTGTCCACTGCGGTGGATATTTCGCGTTTCAATACGGGCAATGCACTGGCGCCTGGCGTCTATCGTGTGGATGTGATGCTCAATGGGCAATCCGTGGGGCGCCGTGAAATCAGCTTTGTATCCCGGAAGGGGCAGGACGATGTCCAGCCTTGCGTGAGCGCGCTGGAACTTGCCCAACTCGGAGTCGTGCTGCCACCTGACGAACGCAGCGCCGACACGCAGTGCCGTGAATTTACCCAATGGATCCCCCTGGCCAGCAGCCAACTCGACATCGAGACCCTTACACTCGACGTCAGTATTCCCCAAGCTCACCTCAGCCGTGCCGCACGCGGTTACGTTGACCCGGCCCGCTGGGACAAGGGGCTTGACGTTGCGCTGCTCAATTACACCTTCAGCGCCGCAGCGGTGACTTCGGGGGCGGGGGAAGGTCGGGGTTACCTGGGCCTCAACGGCGGCGTCA
The DNA here is from genome assembly GCF_002591235.1 of Pseudomonas sp. FDAARGOS_380. Classification (NCBI taxonomy): domain Bacteria; kingdom Pseudomonadati; phylum Pseudomonadota; class Gammaproteobacteria; order Pseudomonadales; family Pseudomonadaceae; genus Pseudomonas; species Pseudomonas sp. FDAARGOS_380. The sequence goes on from NZ_CP023969.1 coordinate 4,993,244, forward strand.
ACCTCGGCGACTGGCGCCTGCGCCACCAAGGCGGCCAGGCCTGGACTTCCCGTGGCGGTCTGTTGCCTTACCAACACACCGCCACGTACCTGCAACGGCCCTTGTCGGCCTGGCGTTCGCAACTGACCCTTGGCGACAGCTTCAGTAACGGCCAGGTCCTCGACGGCGTGCGAGTGCGGGGCATCACCCTGTCGACCGATGACCGCATGCTGGCGCCGTCGCAACAAGGCTATGCACCGCAGATACGCGGCATCGCCGACAGCAACGCCTCGGTAACGGTGCGCCAGAACGGCTACACGATCTACGAAACCCAGGTTGCCCCAGGGCCCTTTGTCATCGACGATCTTTACCCCACGGGCTACGGCGGCGACCTGAATGTCAGCGTCACCGAGGTGGACGGGCGCCGCACCACCTTTGTCGTGCCGTATTCAGTGGCCCCACAGTTATTGCGTCAGGGCGCCACCCACTACAGCACGACCTTGGGCCAGGTGCAGCAACGCGGAGTCAGCGGTGACAGCCCCCTGTTATTTCAGGGCACCTTGCAGCATGGCCTTACCGATGGCCTGAGCCTTTATGGCGGCAGCACGCTTTCCAAAGGTTACTTTCAGGGCAAGGCCGGGTTGGCGATGAGTACGCCCATCGGCGCATTTGCCCTGGACACCACGCATTCGCGCACCCGCATCGAGGGCAACGGGGTGGTTGGCGGACACAGTTGGGGCCTGGCCTACAACAAGAACCTGCCGTTTTCCGGAACCCATTTTGCGCTGGGCGCCTACCGCTTCTCCACGGCCGGCTACCTGAGCCTGCCGGATGCTTTGAATGTGCAGGAACTGGCGCGTCAGCAGGGGAACATCAAGGGCTATGCCCGGCAGAAAAGCCGGCTCGACCTGACGATCAGCCAGCAACTGGGCGAAGGCACCTTGAGCCTGTACGGCAGTTCGGTTGACTACTGGGCGAGCCGGCAAGGTCGCCAGACATCCTTCACCCTCAGCTATGGATCACGCTGGAAGCGGCTCAACTGGAACATTTCGGCGCAGCGCTCAAGGGTCAGCGACGCCGACCCACCCAGCCATCGTGACCACAGTGACGCGATCTTTTTCGGCCGCGCGTTGCAACCCGGTCGCGTCGATAATCGTCTGGCGCTAACCCTGTCGATGCCGCTGGGCCAGGGCACATCGGCGCCGACCCTGAGCAGCGCGTTGTCGCGCGACACCGGCGAATCAAAGGGCAGTCAACAGCAAGTGGGTATCAATGGCTTGCTCGGCGAGGCGTCAGAGGGGCACTACGGCCTGGCCGGCAGCCAGGGCACGGGGAGCCAGGCCGGTTCCAGCTTCAATGCCTACGCCGGATATCGCAGCAGCACGGCCAACCTGCGCGCCGGTTACGGCCAGAGTGGCAACAACGCACAAGTGTCCATGAGCGCCGACGGCGGGCTGATTGCCCATGGCGGTGGCGTGACCCTCTCGCAAAGCCTCGGTGAAGCGTCGGCACTGGTGTATGCACCGGATGCCCAGGGCGCGCAGATCGGTGGGGGTGTACGCATCGACTCATACGGCTATGGCGTGTTGCCGAGCTTGCGGGCCTACCATCCCAATGACGTGGATATCGACCCCGAAGGCATGGCCATGGATGTGGAGCTCAAGGAATCGAATCACTCGGTGGTACCGACAGGGGGCGCAGTGTCGCTGGTCAAGTTCGAGACCGTCAGTGGCCGTGCGGTGGTGATCAAGGCGACCCATCGCAACGGTCAGCCGCTGCCTTTTGCCGCTCAGGTGTTCGACGAGCAGGGCAGGGAAGTCGGGGTGATTGGGCAAGCCGGCAAGGCGTTTGTGCGCGGCGTGGCCGACCAGGGCACGCTGACCGTGCGTTGGACCGAGGCGGCAAGTGACCGCTGCTATATCCCATACCGTCTGCCACCGCGGCCACCGGGGCACCGCCAGGAAAATGCCGACCAACTGGTCAGCCGGTGCCACCCCAACACCGCCAACGAAGAGGTCAGCAGCCGATGATCAGCATCTGTACGCAACGTCTGGCAGGGCTTGTCATGGTGACCTGCATCGCCCTCGCCAGCGCGCCCCATGCCCAGGCCAAGGCGACGTGTACGCCTGCGCCGCCGACGGTGCTGTCGGTGCCGCGCATTACGGTGCCCGCCAACCCTGTGGTCGGCCAAGCCCTGGGCAACCCGGATGGCTACCCCGTCGAGGTAGCGCACGGATTGAGGTGCACCTATCCGCCCAACCTGATTGTTCGCTATTGGTCGTCCACGCGGATTGCTCGGGAGATTCCCTGGACGGGACGTAATTTCTTCCACTCAGGGGTCGTCATGCCGGTTCATCTGACCGGCGTGCAAGGTGTCGGGTTTGCGTTTATGGCGCAGGACCGTGACGTCGGACCGATGCAAACCGTGACTACCGGAGTCACAGTGTTGCGTGGCCCGATCCATCCCGGTTTGCCTACGTGGGGCTTGCGCGGACGCTTGTTCTTGGTAGTAACCGGCCCGATCCAGGGCGGCACCATTGCGCCGCAGACCTTCGCGGGCTTGTACCTGTACACCAGCGAGACACACCACGCGTTCAACTTCGGCAGTATTGAAGTAGGCCCGCCGAGCAAGCCCACCTGCACGGTCTCCACGCCCTCCGTGGCAATCCCGCTGGGGGCGGTGGAGAGCAGGGCGTTCAAGGGCATTGGCAGCGTGGCCGGCAATGCCACCCGCACCATCACCTTGCAATGCGCTGGTGGCGGGGGCGCTGACAGCGATGTGCTGTTGACCTTGACCGACCAGACCCAACCGGCCAATCGCAGTGACCAACTGACATTGACCGCCAACTCCACTGCCAAGGGCGTGGCGCTGCAACTGCTGTTTGGCAATCGCCTGATCAGCTACGGCCCCGACGCCGCCGCTATCGGCACGCCGAATCAATGGCTGGCAGGCAGCACCGGCAACGGCACCTTCCAGATTCCCTTGACCGCACGCTACATACAAACCGGCGCCACCGTCCGCCCAGGCACGGCCAACGGGCTGGCGACCTTCACTTTGGCCTATCGGTAGTCGGCGTAATGATCCGAGCCTTATTGAACTGTGTGTTTGGGCTGGCACTGGCGGCATCTATGGCGAAAGCGCAGGCCGAAATCGTCATTGATCGCACCCGGCTCATTTACCCGGCCGCGGCACGGGGGGTAACCCTCAACCTGCGTAACGAGGCGGACAGCCCGAGGCTGGTGCAAGTCTGGATCGATGAAGGCGACCCCCAGGCTACGCCGGAACGCAGTGACGTGCCGTTTACCGTCACGCCACCGATCCTGAGAATGGAAGCGGGCAAATCGCACGCATTGCGGGTGATCTATCATCCGGTTCCGCAGACTGCCACGGCCGATCCTCAGGAAGTGGTGTATTGGCTGAATGTGCTGGGGATCCGGCCCACTGACGCGGCGAGCCATCAACTGCAATTGGCGTTTCGCACGCGCATCAAACTGTTCCTGCGCCCCAACGCGTTGCCAGGCAGGGTGGAAGATGCCGTGGCGGCGCTGCAATGGCAACTGGCAGACGACCGCCCGGTGCTGCGGGTGCGCAACCGGAGTGCCTTTCATATGACCTTGTCCAGCGTGGCGCTCAATCTTGAGGGCGTCGAATACCGCCATGAAAACCCACCGATGCTGGCTCCGCGCTCAACGGCCGAGTTGATCATGCCGGGTTGGGTTGTACCGTGGCGAGGTACGCCGACGCTGCGCTTCACCACATTGGATGACTATGGCGCGACGCATGAGAGGACGCAGCGCATAGGCCGGTAACTAAGTAGGCGAGGGGTACAGCCCTTGTGCCAGCGCGATGAATGCCAGGGCAGCCGGGGAAGACTGACGCCGATCCAGCACCGCCAGCCCGATCCGACGCGGTACCCGCGGCGCCAATGGCAACGCCACATAACGCGAATCGGCATGTTCCGGCAGTGAAGCCTGCGCAACCACACTCAAACCATCGCCCCGGCTGACCGCTTCCAACGTGCTGAGCAACACCAACTCCGACGAGCCGGCTTCAGTCAGGATAAAGGGTTCATCGCAGAGTGCTTGCAAGGTCATGGCCTCATCGGCGCATAAGTATCTACACAACTTTGGTATGACGCTGAACCTGTGGAGAGGGAGCTTGCTCCCGCGACGGCCTGATAGCCGATGCTTATCTACCTGACGCACCGCAGTCCAAATGTGGGAGCTGGCTTGCCTGCGAAGACGGCCTCACAGTCAACGGATTGTGTGCATATCCATTGCTGCGGTAACGGCCACTTAGGGTTCCGCCCTGACGGCGGCTCACTTTTGAACAGCGCAAAAGTAAGCAAAACGCTCTTGCCCCACCACTCGGCACCTCGCCTAGGCTCGGTGTGCCCGTAATCCGCCAGTGATTTGGGGGGCCGCCGCCACGCGCCATCCATGGCGCGGGGCGGCTAAACCGGCATCCCTGCCGGTTTACCCCCCAAATCCCTGTCGAATTCCGGCCAGCGTGGTTTAACGGGGCGCCTGAGATCAAAAGCAGATCAAGAGCGACTCGCTTCGCATCGTGGATATCGGCTATTACGATGGCATACGGCGCATAGGTGCCACACGCTCCGGGGTGTTCATCGCCCTCAACCCATTGACGGCGGTCATTTGCGGCGCAGTGCTGCTGGACGAACCATTGACGATGCTGATGTTACTGGGCGGTGCAATCATCCTGCTGGGCATCTACCTGTGCAACAAACCCCTTGCGCGGGGCAGGGCAATGGGGATTTGATAAGAGTACGGACAAACCTGGTTACGCTGTGTAGAATCAGTTTACGCATACAAGAATATGGACTTGCGCTCACGCAAGCCTCGGCCGTCAGAGACTGATGACACCATGAAGCTACTTGGCTCCCCCCTCATCTTTGGTGACTTCCTCGCCCGCAGCGTGCGGGGCCTCTCTTGTGCGCCACCCTCCAGCCTCATCCTTGCTCGCAACTAATCAATTGCTACCTACAAGAATGATGAGGCACCGAACATGACCGACCAACTCGCAAACCCAATGGGCCTGATGGGCTTTGAATTCATCGAATTCGCCTCGCCCACCCCAGGCACCCTGGAGCCGATCTTCGAGATCATGGGCTTCACCAAAGTGGCCACCCACCGCTCCAAGAACGTGCACCTGTATCGCCAGGGCGAGATCAACCTGATCCTCAACAACGAACCCGACAGCCTCGCTTCCTACTTCGCGGCCGAGCACGGCCCGTCGGTGTGCGGCATGGCGTTCCGCGTCAAGGACTCGCAACAGGCCTACAAGCGTGCCCTGGAGCTGGGTGCCCAGCCGATCCACATCGACACCGGCCCAATGGAGTTGAACCTGCCGGCGATCAAAGGCATTGGCGGTTCGCCGTTGTACCTGATCGACCGTTTCGGCGAAGGCAACTCGATCTACGACATTGACTTCGTGTACCTCGAAGGCGTTGATCGCAACCCGGTAGGCGCTGGCCTGAAGGTCATCGACCACCTGACCCACAACGTCTATCGCGGGCGCATGATCTATTGGGCCAACTTCTACGAGAAGCTGTTCAACTTCCGCGAAGCGCGTTATTTCGACATCAAAGGCGAGTACACCGGCCTGACCTCCAAGGCCATGAGCGCGCCGGACGGCAAGATCCGTATCCCGTTGAACGAAGAATCGTCCAAGGGCGCCGGGCAGATCGAAGAGTTCCTGATGCAGTTCAACGGCGAGGGCATCCAGCACGTCGCGTTCCTCACCGACGACTTGGTCCAGACCTGGGACGCGCTGAAGAAGATCGGCATGCGCTTCATGACCGCGCCGCCCGACACTTACTACGAAATGCTTGAAGGCCGCCTGCCGAACCACGGTGAGCCGGTGGACCAGTTGCAATCGCGTGGCATCCTGCTGGATGGCTCGTCGGTTGCCGGTGACAAGCGTCTACTGCTGCAGATCTTCTCGGAAACCCTGATGGGCCCAGTGTTCTTCGAATTCATCCAGCGCAAAGGCGACGATGGGTTTGGCGAGGGCAACTTCAAGGCGTTGTTCGAGTCGATCGAGCGCGACCAGGTGCGTCGTGGTGTACTGACCGCCGATTGATGACTGGCTAAAGCAAAAAAGCCCGGTTTTTACCGGGTTTTTTTGTGCCTGATCCATCGTGTTGCAAATAGCCTGCGGTTTATTGGGAACAGATGTTTCTTGAGATATCACTCAGAGGGCAGGACGCAGAAAAACCTGCGTTTCCACTATGAAGAGGCCCTCTTATGAATGTGAATGCTCCTACCCCTCAACGCCCGATCAGCCCCTCTATATCAACGGAGCAGGCTGTGCCTGTGCGCAATGTTCCTTCAACCGGTCATGCAGACCCGGTCGATCAGGCGCGTAAACAGTTTCTCGATGACGGTGAAACCGAGTACTTGGGCGGCACACTCAGCGCCGAAGGGTATCAACTGACGAAGGCAGCTGTGTCACCCAACAAACCGGGAAGTCCAAAGGTGCAGGTTTCGACATTTGCCGTTGATGGCGTTCAGTCCAACGACATGATGGTGATCAAGCGCGTGTCGCGTACAGAAGAGGGGCCTAATCTCGTCCTGTATATGCCCGAAGATGACGTGACATCGTTTCATGAGTTCAAAAATGCAGAGGAGATGACTGCCTGGCTCAAGGGTGTGGCCAACGACCCGACCGAGCGCAAGCGATTTACCCAGCATTTTGCCAGTGATAAAGCGCCGAAGCAGGAGGACCGGGTTAACAAGAAGTTTGGCGAGTTCGCTGATGGCGACATCAATGCAGTCGTGGGCAGTTTTGGCGATGAGAAGGGTGATATTTTCGAACGGTTGAACAAAGATGCTTCGGTGCCACCCGCTCCGGTCGACGGTCTGGTGCGAACGCAGCTCTATAAACTTGCACCAGATGGCAAGGCGTTTTATGTCGGGTACCGGCCAGATGGGGAAGCCATCGTCTATAGCTACGACGCTTATGGAAATTTGCAAGGCGCAGGCCAAAAAAAGGACGCCAAGGCGCGCAGACATTATTTCGTTCAAAACGGGTTGAACGAAAATAAACCGCTTGAATCCATGACTTTCAATGAGTTCCGCAAAAAAATAGCCAGTGCCGCCCTGGACAATGTGGGTGCCAATAATCTAAACGGTCTTTACGACGAATTCCTGAAGCAACTCAGAAGCCCTGGGTATGGCCTTGCCACCGCGCTGAAAGCGCTGGGTGTTCCTGACGATGTGGCCCACTCCATCGAAACCATCGTGAAAGACCCGGTTAAAGGAACATTGCTTGAGTTGAACCGCGACAATCGTATCGGCAAGCTGTTTGGAGTCGATCAGGCCGAGATGGATGCTTAGCTGGAAAGCGCAGGCAGCCAAATCCAAAGCAACATTCCCTATTACGGTACGTGGCGAGACAGGTTGGAAAATACAGCCAACGTCATTGAACGAGTCGTCGGCACACCTGAAGTGCCGACGACCGAAGTCAGGGTCTGACTCAATCGACAAAGGGGTAGGGAAACCCCGCAATCGACATTCACGCTAAGCCGCCCATCAAGCCCGGCGCTGACGCACCAAGTGCTTGAACCCTTCATACACCAGCACCATCACCGCCAGCCAGATCGGGATATAGGTCAGCCATTGCCCACCCTGGATGCCTTCACCCAATAGCAACGCCACCGCCAGCAACAGCACCGGCTCCACGTAGCTCAGCAGCCCGAACAGGCTGAACGCCAGCAAGCGACTGGCAATGATATAGCTCACCAGCGCCGAGGCGCTGATAAGGCCCAGCATGGGAATCAATCCATAGAGCTTTGGGTGCCCATCCAGCACGGCAAAGCCTTGTTCACCGCTTTGTACAAACCACCAGGCCACCGGCAGCATCAACGCCATATCCAGCCACAGCCCACCCAGATGGTCGGTGCTCAGGTACTTACGCACCACGAAGTACACCGGGTAGCCGATGATCACCACCAGTGTGGCCCAGGAAAAACCACCGGCCTGGTACAACTCGTTCAACACGCCCAGCGCGGCAAACACCACGGCGATCTGTTGCAGCCGTGACAGACGCTCGCCGTAGACCAGGCGCCCGGTGAGCACCATGGTCAACGGCAGCAGGAAATACCCCACCGACACGTCCAGGCTGCGCCCATTGAGCGGCGCCCACATGAACAGCCACAACTGCACGCCGAGCAGGGCAGAAGACACCAGCACGCCGCCAATCAGCCGTGGCTTAGCCGCCAGCCTGCGCAGCAGTTCCCACACCCTGCGCCACTCACCGCTGACAATCATGAACACCGTCATGCAGGGCACGGTCAGCAACATGCGCCAGCCGAAAATTTCCAGGCCACTCAGGGGAGTAAGCAGCGATGTGAAGTAATACATCACCGCAAACAACACCGAGGCCAAGACCGATAACACCACACCTTTAGACACGCTGTCCTCACGAAAGCCGATTATTCCGTCGGCAGTCTACAGGCGCGCCAACCGACCGGATACAAAATGCCCGACATCGTTGAACCCCGGCGACGACGAATGCCCCGGCGTAACCAACGAATCAATGAACGCCTCGTCTTCGGCGCTGATCTTCACCGCCAGCGCGCCGGTGTAGGCGTCCCACTGCGCCTCGGTCCGTGGCCCGACGATCGCTGAGCTCACCGCCGCATTGTTCAGCACCCAGGCGATTGCGAACTCGACAATCCCTACGCCACGCCCTTGGGTGTATTGCTGGATCTGCTGGGCAATGCGCAGTGATTCAACCCGCCACTCGGTTTCCAGGATGCGCTTGTCCTGGCGCGCGGCACGGCTGCCGGGTTCAGGCGTGACGTCCGGTGCGTACTTGCCGCTGAGCACCCCTCGGGCCAGCGGGCTGTAAGGCACCACGCCCAGCCCATAAGCCGCTGCAGCGGTAATCTGTTCCACCTCGGCCTGGCGATTGACGATGTTGTACAACGGTTGGCTGATGATGGGTTTATCAACCCCAAGGCGTTCAGCCACGCGGATCACTTCTGCGATGCGCCACCCCCGGTAATTGGACAGGCCCCAGTAGCGGACCTTGCCCTGGCGGATCAGGTCACCGATGGCTGATACGGTCACCTCCAACGGCGTGTCGTGGTCTTCGCGGTGCAGGTAGTAGATGTCCAGGTAGTCGGTATCCAGGCGTGCCAGGCTGGCGTCCAGGGCTGTGAACATACGCTTGCGGCTCAAACCGCTGCGGTTGGGCACGCCATCGGCAGGGCCGAAGCCGACCTTGGAGGCCACCACCCAATCGTGGCGGTTGCGTGCAATCGCCTCACCGACGATTTCCTCGGAGCGCCCGCCTGTGTACACATCAGCGGTGTCGATGAAATTGATGCCCTGGTCCCAGGCCTTGTCGATGATGCGCAGCGAATCTTCGGTGCTGGTCTGTTCGCCAAACATCATGGTGCCGAGGGTCAGAGCGCTGACCTTCAACCCGGAGTGGCCCAATGTGCGGTAAATCATGCAAAGCTCCTCATGGCAGGCAAAATGTAAGTGATGCAATACCAGACCCGAGCGCTCTGGAACAAGCCCTGGGCGCATTTCTTCATGTGCGTAGCAAAGTCACGCAGCGGGCCTGTAAAAATCGATGCAGAACCTTCACGCGTTCCGACACTTGCAGGCGGTGCGGGCACATCAGGTTGAACGGCGCGGGTTCGCCTTGCCAGTCGGGTAGCAGGGGTACCAACCGCCCAGCCTGGATATCACGGGCCACATCCAGGTTGGCCTTATAGGCAATGCCATGCCCCGCCAACGCCCAGCGGCGGACAATCTCGCCGTCATCGCTGAGGTAGTCACCGCTCACCTCGACTTCTTGAAGCAACGGCCCCTGGCGGAAATACCAGGTGCTATTGGCCTGGCCCCGGCGCATATAGCGCAGCGTACTGTGGTGGGCCAAGTCTTCGGGCTCAAGCGGTGTGCCGTGGCGCGCCAGGTACTCAGGGCTGGCGCAGGCAATGCGATGGTGATCGGGTACCACCGGCAGGGCCACGAGGCTGGAGTCCCTCGGCACGCCAAAGCGCAAGGCAATGTCGACGGTGTCGCGAAACAAGTCGGCATTGCTGTCGTTGAGCAACAGTTGCAAGCGGATATCAGGGTGCTCCAGCTTGAACTCGTCCAGCCAACCCAGCAGCACATTGCGGCCAAAGTCCGAGGGCGCGGCCAACTGCAATAAACCGCTGAGGCTCTGGCCTTGTTGCTTGATGGCGTGCTCGCCTTCCGACAACGCCTCCAGCGCCACCCGCACGCTGTCCAGGTAACGCCGGCCTTCTTCAGTCAGGCGCATGCTGCGCGTGGAGCGAGCGAGCAGGCGGATGCCGAGGCGGGTCTCAAGGCGCTTGAGCGCAATACTCGCCGCTGCTGGCGTGAGGCCCAGGCCACGGGCGGCGGCCGTCAGGCTGCCGGTGTCGGCGCTGCGCACGAAGACTTCAAGGTCAAGAATCGAGCTCATTGATAAAAATCCTTTAAAGATCTTGTCGTTTTACCCGGATTTTTCATCGATTACCAAGCTGGGAAGATGAACGCTCACTTTCTGACCCGGGTAGTTTTCTCATGACCTCTTCTCTGAGCGGCAAAACCATCATCGTTATCGGCGGCAGCAGCGGTATCGGCGCGGCAGTGGCCCAGGCAGCCTTGGCGCGCGGCGCGAAGGTGGTCTTGGCTGGGCGCCGCTTGGCGTCAAGTTCCGCCAACGGCCTGCACAGCGAGCCGGTGGACGTCACCGACAGCGCCTCTTTAAAGCAACTGTTCGAAACCGTGGGGCGGTTTGACCATCTGGTCTACACCTCGGGGCCTTCAGTACGGGCCAAGGCTTTGATTGAAACCGACCTGGATGAAGCCCAGGACAACTTCAATGTGAAGCTCTGGGGCGCACTACGCGCCATTCAACACGCGCTGCCCTTTATGCATGAACAGGGCAGCATCACCCTGACCTCGGGCCAACTGGGGCGCAAGTTGGCGCCAGGGCAGTTCATCAAGACGGGCATTAACGCTGCGACCGAGGCCTTGGGCAAGCAACTGGCGAAAGAACTGGCGCCGCGTCGAGTCAATGTGATCAGCCCGGGGGTGATAGACACACCGGCCTACGCAGGGCTTGGCGAAGAGCAGCGCTTGGCGATGTTTGCCAAGGCGGGCCAGGGGTTGCCGGTTGGGCGGGTGGGACAGGCGCAAGAAGTGGCGGCGGGGTATGTGCTGGCTATGGAAAATGGCTTTATGACCGGGGCAGTGGTTGATATCGACGGTGGCGGGCTGTTGTAAATACATGACCAAAGTGGGAGGGAGAAGCTCCCTCCCACTTTGAAGGCGTCAGGCCCTGAGCGTACGCGTCATCCGCAACGCCAACACACTCCCACCCACAATCACCGCCGCCAGCAGGTACAACGCCACATCCGTGGACCCGGTGGCATCCTTCACAAAACCCACGATATACGGGCTGAGAAATCCCGCCATCTGCCCCATGGAGTTGATCAACGCCAAGCCACCCGCCGCCGCACCCGCGCTGAGCATCGCGGTGGGCACTGGCCAGAACATCGGCAGGCCGGTCAGGGCGCCCATGGTGGCGATGGTCAGGCCGAGAATGGCAATGGCCGGCGTGGTGGCGAAGTTCACCGCAATGACCAGGCCGAGGGCGCCCATCAACATCGGCACCACCAAATGCCAGCGGCGCTCCTTGCGCAAGTCGGCGGAGCGGCCCACCAGCAGCATGAACACCGCCGCCAGCAGATACGGAATCGCGCTGAGCCAGCCAATCACCAAGTTGTCGCTAAAGCCCATGTTCTTGATGATCGACGGCAGCCAAAAGTTGATCGCATACACACCACTCTGGATGCAGAAGTAGATCAGGCCGAACGCCCAGATCGCCGGGTTCTTGAACACTTCGGCCAGGGAGTCGCTGGTGGTTTTGGGTTTGTTCGCCAGGTCCGTGGCTTGGTCGGCTTCCAGCACTGCACGCTCATGGGGCTTGAGCCACTTGGCGTTGGCGAAGCTGTCACTGAGCAAGAAATAGGCGAGGGCGCCGAGGATTACGGTCGGAATGCCTTGCAGTAGGAACATCCACTGCCAGCCCGCCAAGCCACCTTGGCCTGCGGCGAAGTGATTGAGAATCCAGCCGGAAAACGGGCTGCCGAGCAAGCCGGACACCGGAATGGCGGACATGAACAGCGCCATGATCCGACCGCGGCGAAAGGTCGGAAACCACTGCGAAAGGTACAACACCACCCCTGGAAAGAAGCCGGCTTCAGCGGCACCCGTAAACAGCCGCAAGGTGTAGAAATGCGTGGGCGTGGTCACAAACAGCAGGCATGTGGAGAGCGTGCCCCACACGATCATCATCAACGCGATCCAGCGCCGCGGGCCGAACCGGGTCAGCGCCAGGTTACTCGGCACGCCGCACAGCACGTAGCCGATAAAGAAAATCCCGGCCCCCAGGCCGTACACGGTTTCACTGAATTTCAACGCATCGAGCATCTGCAACTTGGCAAAGCCAACGTTTACCCGGTCGAGGTAATTGAACAGGTAGCAGATAAAGATGAAGGGGATCAGGCGCAGGGTAACGCGCTTGTAGATGGCGTTTTTATCGTCATCGCTGGCCAGTGCGGCAGTGGCGCTCTGTGACATGGGATTCTCTCTTTATTATGATTTTTCGCGGGGCGAGGGTAACGTTGACCGCCCTGACAGTCTCGGTGACGTGACGGGCAACTGTCTTTGTGCTGGCGCACAGTCAAGCCATCTTTGCGCTGTGCCGGTGAACAACCTTTTTCAGGAAATTAGCCCCATGTTCGAGCTGGATCATGCCCTGGCGCAGGAGATTGTCGATCGCACCATGGCGATCCTGCCCCATAACGTCAATGTCATGGACAGCCAGGGCTTGATCCTGGGCAGCGGCGAGCCGGAGCGTATCAACACTCGCCATGAAGGTGCGCAACTGGTGTTGGCCAATGGGCGCGTGGTGGAAATCGACGGGCAGACCGCCAAGCATCTCAAGGGCGTACAGCCGGGCATCAACCTGCCGCTGCTGCACGATCAACGCCTGATCGGCGTGCTGGGCATCACCGGTGAGCCGGATGGGCTGCGCACCTATGCCGAACTGGTGCGCATGACCGCTGAAATGCTGGTCAGCCAACGCCACCAGCAAGCCGAGCAACAATGGCGGCGCCAGCGTTGCGATGATCTGCTGGCCCTGCTGTTGGCCGACAGCGGCGACTCCCCGCGCCTGGTGGACGAAGCCCAGCAACTTGGGCTCAAGCCACAACTGGCGCGCACGCCGTACCTGTTTGAACTGGGCCCGGGCCAAACGGCGGAGGCTTTGAGCGCCTGGCTCGCCAGCCGTTACCCGGACAGTTGGTGCGTCAGTTCTGCGCAGTTTTCCTTGCTGTGGTGCCGACCCGCCGCGGCGCAGGTCGATAATCCCCGCTTGCTGGAAAAGCTCGACGGCCAGGGCTGGAACATCCTGCGCGTGGCCATCGGCGGGCAAGCGGAAGGCTTGGCGGGGCTGCGCCGCTGTTACCGAAGGGTGGGGGACCTGCTTGCCTATGGCCGCGATATCCTGCCCCAATCACGCCTGTTGACCCTCAACCGTTACCGCCTACCGGTGATGCTGTGGCGTCATCGCAACGACGACGCCCTGGATGAGCTGCTCAACCCGTTGCGCAAGGTGTTGGCCAAGGACAGCAACGGGCAACTGCTCGCCACGTTGCGCAGTTGGTGCGAACACGATGGGCAAAGCCAGGCGTGTGCCGACGCCTTGGGCATTCACCGCAACAGCCTGCGCTACCGCATGGAGCGCATCGCTGAACTCAGCGGCGTAGACCCGCTGACCCTCGACGGGATGCTTGCCTTGTACCTGGGCGTCCAACTGCTGCCCCAGAGCGAACGCTAAAATTCGTGTTATTAGCTGTTCTCCCAATGTCACGGCTTACGTTTTTCAAAACTGGCAATGAACTCATCGAGGATGCGCTTGTTTTCGGCAACCTCATCGGCACTGGGCCCGCGAATGTTGGCCCAAGGGTCCGGCTTGGGCACGACCGAGCCGTAGCGGATGCGTACGGATTTGAGGATGGCGTCCCACACGGCCATGGCTTCGTAGTCGGTGAGTGAGGGGTTGACGGGTTCTGGTGACGCGGGTTGTTGCCAGAGAGGCCGTTCGTAGCCTTTGTTGGCGAATTGGGGAAGGGTCCAGCGCACCAGGTCTTCGGGTTCGTTGGGATCAACGGGCTCTCCTTTCATGCCACCCGCCGACAAACGGATGCTCATGCCAGGCCGAGCCAGCGAAGGATTGTCCCGGTAGTTTTCGCTCACAAAGAGTATTTGACGGTGAGTGTCATCGCTGAAGCCGATGAGGGACTCTTCAGCTTGCATGCCGGCCAACGTAATTTTCCTTGCCCGCAAATTTTCGTAATCCCCTGCGAGAAAAATTTGCCCGTCTTTGGGAGTGCGCACGTGCAAGCGTTCTTCATCATCAGGCGACAGAGCGTTGATATAGATACTCAGCGAGACATCTGAGGCTGGTGGGCTAAAGTCGAAACTAGCGATCTCCTGATCGTGATGACTGCGAATGACAATGGAGTCCAGTGCAAAGCCTGCGCCTGCGGTTTCAGGGGTGACTTTGAAGATCTCTTTTGAAAGTTTTAACAGACGATCTTCAACAGGGGCGGTATTACCATTGAAGGAGTCAGCGCGGAGCATGACGTAAACGTCACCAATCAACAGATGGGACTCATGCACGAACCAGTCTGCAATTTCAACGCTCTCGTAGTACTGCAATAACCTATGTTGTGCCGTTACGACTTTCGCCGATACCAGCATCGACACATCGGAATGATTGTAGTTTTTTACGGAAGCAATCCGACTCGCTCGCTCGTACACAGCAGCATCAAACCGCTCTCGCGTCACTCCCTCTCCTAACACCCGCACTTCAACGGATGCATGATCGGCCCCCAGCCCGTAGTACAACTTCACATCCCCGCCCCCCGTCCAGCTGGCGGGCAAATCTATCAGCCCACGGCCCAGCGCCCAGGTGCGCATGTTGCTGGTCAATTCGTGCACGGTTTGTTTCTCCTGTTCACTGGGTTGTTTGAAGGTGGTGCACCCTGCAACCGATCCAAGTAGCAGGCATGTAAAAAAAACGGTCAGCCTGCGCATAGAGGCCTCTTGGCTTTCGCCGCAATCTTGATCAGGGAGTAGAGGGTGAATTGCTGAGTGAGCGGGTTGGCGTAGGACGCTTCATGGTCGAACCCTGGGGCCTGCACTTGCTGGCGGACAGAACCTTGGCGGACCTGCCTGATCGGCGCGCGGCCGGAGCTCACCGGTACGGTGCCGTCGCCAGCGCCGTCCTGCATACGGCAATGCAGTTCCCAATAGCTGGTCTGTACGGTCTTTACTGGCGCATTGGGGTCACCGCGTGGGGGCATTACACTTTCGGCTTGCCCGCCTACGTACAGCGGGCTTCGCCCGTCGTCACGCACCTCGGGCATTTGCAAGCTGGACACCGTGAAGGCGTCGGGGCTTGAAGCATAGGGGCCGTTGAGGCGAGACCCTCGGCGCATCTCCCAGGTGATGGTTTCGAAGCTGGGATATTTATCGTCGTTTCCATAGTAAACATAGGTTTGAGGGTGGTATGACCCTGCAATGCGTTGATGGAAGCTGCTCGCTTTCTTTATGTTTATCGCAAATGTCTCCCAAGTGATCGGATCCCCATCCTTCGGTGCCAACCACTCTTCACGCAACAATCCCCACCAACGGTCGCGGCGTAGATAAATCTCTTCATAAGGATCTTTTACCGGTTGACGCGGCATAGCCGGGGCTCCGCGCTCGTCAATCAGCCGCAGCCAGCCCGGGGCATAGTCCTGGGTGGGCAGCAATTGCAAGGCACCGGGTGCCTGCGCAAATACAGCGGTGACCTCCTGACCGGTGGGGCCAATGACCGCGCCGGCAATGGGGTCTTCGTCGCGCATGCCGACCTTGCAGCGACGGTAAGCGACCGGCGCCCCGATGGCGGGCATCACGCCGTGCACGACGCCGGCAATTTTGTCGGCCATACCCGGTAGCTGCGCGCATCGCCGTGCCACCAGCCCGCCCATGGAGTGGGTAACCAAAATCACCTGTTGGCAGTTGCGACCGTACTGCTGCATGAGTTCATCAATACGCTCAGCCAGCCTTGACGCGGCCTCCTCGTTGGAGTCCAGCCAGTTGTAACCACAGGCATGCACTGGCATGCGGTAGCCACCACGCGCCGCCAACTCGTGCGAAATAATCGACGGCAACTGCGCCTTTGTTATCGACCTCTACCCTGGCGGGGTGCAATAGTTGCTGTCGTATACCCGCCTTTTTGTTTATCCAGTTCAGGGCCAACCACATATTCTTACCCATGAACCCCGCATCCAACCGCCAGACGGGAGCCGCCTTATTCTTTCCCTTTCCTTTCTCCGGCTTGCTCTTCAAATTCGACCCCATGATCCCCGGCACAAAAATCACCGGCAGCACCCCATCCGGCGGCAATATGCAATGCACCGGGTCGGTGATATGGCTGGGCGTGAGGGTCCAGGTATGTACCGGGTTGCCCCGGGCGTTATAAGAGAGCGGCGCTATGCGTGGCATTTGAGGGGTGTCGGCCATGAAGTTCTCCCTGAGTCGAGGGCGTTGTTGCGGGCCGGCGTGGAGCCCCCGAATTGATATTGTCTGGAATCTTCTGGGCCACACTCTATTAGCGTGCAATTGCGAGCCTCAAGGGAGCGTGCGCATTAAAGATGCGTCCTACACTGCTGCAAGTCGTTACTGACAGATAGATCAAACAAGCGGGCCCATAGGTTTGGCGTTTATTTATCGCGGCGTTTCACTTTGTGGGAATGAACAACAAACCCGCCCCACACTTGTGCATCGGCCCCGCGTCATTGCCCCAACCAACTGGCAGCATGGGCGTTATAAAAACCGGAGAAAGCCCATGAAAATCGTGATCGCCCCCGACTCGTTCAAAGACAGCCTGAGTGCCGCAGGCGTCGCCCAGGCGATTGCCGAGGGGTGGGCCCAGGTCTGGCCGGATGCGCACGTGCTTCAATGCCCGATGGCCGATGGCGGTGAAGGCACGGTGGATGCGGTACTCGCCGCGTGTAAGGGTGAACTGCGCAGGCAAACGGTCCGAGGCCCGCTGGGCGGGGCCGTCGAAGCGCGTTGGGGCTGGCTGGCCGACAGCCACACGGCGATGATCGAGATGGCCGAGGCCAGCGGCTTGCAACTTGTCGCGCCGGGGCAGCGCGACGCGTGTTCAAGTACGACCTACGGCACCGGTGAGTTGATCCGCGCCGCGCTGGATGCCGGGGCGCAGCGCATTATCCTGGCGATTGGCGGCAGTGCCACCAACGATGGCGGGGCGGGGGCGATGCAGGCCCTTGGCGTGCAGCTACTGGATAGCGAACGACAGTCACTGCCGGCGGGCGGGTTGGCGTTAGCACGCCTGGCCCATATCAGCCTTGAACAACTCGACCCGCGCCTGGCACAGGTGCGTTTTGAAATCGCCGCCGACGTCAACAACCCCCTGTGCGGCCCTCACGGAGCGTCTTCGATTTTTGGCCCGCAAAAAGGTGCGAGCCCCGAGCAAGTGGCACAACTGGACGCTGCCCTTGGCCACTTCGCCGACCATTGCGCCCAGGTGCTGCGCCAGGATGTGCGCGACGAACCCGGCAGCGGCGCCGCCGGTGGCCTGGGTTTTGCCGCCAAGGCGTTCCTCGGTGCACAGTTTCGTCCGGGGGTCGAGGTGGTGGCTGAACTGGTTGGCCTCGATGAAGCGGTGCGTGGCGCCGATCTGGTCATCACCGGCGAAGGCCGCTTCGACGCCCAGACCCTGCGTGGCAAAACCCCGTTTGGCGTAGCACGCATTGCTCAGCGACAGGGCGTGCCGGTGATCGTGATCGCGGGCACCTTGGGCGACGGCTACGAGCAGATGTACGCCCACGGTGTGGACGCAGCGTTCGCCTTGCCGTCGGGGCCGATGTCACTTGAGCAGGCCTGCCACGAGGCCCCGCGCCTGTTGCGCGAGCGGGCCTCGGACATTGCGCGGGTATGGCGTTTGGCAGCTACTCGCTGACCCCGCGCGCCAGCCGCTCCACCCACTGCTCTTGAAACCCCTGCAGCGCCGCACCGGGTTGCTGCAATTGCACAAACTCAAGCATCGGGTCTTGCGCCGCCGTGCGCACGCCGCTCAGTTCCTCCAGGGTCGCCAAGCCGCAGAACGGCACATAGGCTTCGCTGTAGCCGCCTTCGTGCACCAGCACCAGGCGACCGTGGCACAGGCGTTCGGCGGCCAGGCGCAGGGCGCGGGTCAGCAGCCGGAACGATTCGCTGTGCAGCAACATGCGCGCTAGCGGGTCGACGGCGTTGGCGTCATAACCGCAGGCGACGATGATCAACTCCGGCTCAAAGCGCTCCAGGGCGGGCAGTACGATGCGCTCCATGGCCTGTAGGTAGGTGGCGTGACCACTGCCTGGCGGCAACGGGATATTGATGTTGGCGCCCAGGCCTGCACCCCGGCCGCGATCCTGCTCGCCGCTGTAACCGGGCGGGTAGCAGCCGTCCTGGTGCAGGGAGATCGTCAACACATCGGCGCGTTCTTCGAAGATCGACTGCGTGCCGTTGCCGTGGTGCACATCCCAGTCGATCACGGCGACTTTGCCCAGCCCGTTGCGGGCCTTGGCGGCCTCGATGGCAATGGCGATGTTGGCGAGAAAGCAAAAGCCCATGGCGCTGTCTGCCAGGCAGTGATGCCCGGGTGGCCGCGACAGCGAGTAGGCGTTGTGCGCCTGGCCCTTGAGCACCGCTTCCACGGCGGCCAGGGCCAAACCGGCGGACAGTTGCGCGATCTCATAGCTGCCGGGTCCTATCGGTGCCTGGGGGCCAAGCTCACCGCCGCCGGCATCGCTCAAGGCTTTGAAACGTTGCAGGTAAGCACGGCTGTGGACGCGCAGCAGGTCCTCTTCACTGGCGGGCGGCGCGCTATGCTGGTGCAGGTGGCGGCTGAGTCCGGAGACATCCAACAGGCTTTTCAAACGCCGCTTGGTCTCCGGTGACTCGGCATGCCCGCTGCCGGCTGGCGGCTGCACCCAGCCGCCCACGGGTAGGGTCAGCGCATGGGCGCCGGCGCTGTGCCAGAGGCTCATTTCGTCGAAAAAAAATGCGGTGGTCAGGTTCATACCGGTTCCAGTTCAGTGGCGGAGTGGGGACGGCTGGCGACGATCATCACCAGGGACAGCAAGGTGATAGCGGCAGCACCGAGCAGCAACAGGCTGAACCCGCCGCTGGCTTCGATCAGGCGGCCGGCGAGCGCCGGGCCGATGGCCAGGCCTCCGCCGATGACCAGGTTGGAGGCGTTCATCAGCTTGCCGCTGTGATCGAGGTCGGCCAGGCAGGCCAGGATCAGCGGCAGGATGAAGGTCCAGGTAAACTTGAACAGCAGCGCGGCCAGGGCGAACCGCAGTAATGCAGGCTGGCCGAGCAACAGGAGCACCGCTGTTGCCATTGACGTGTAGCCCAGCAACAACAGCGCACCACGCGGCAGGCGAGCGCCGATCAGTGAGGCGCTTGCGGCCCCGGCAATGCCCATCACGGTGGCAATGGCGAGGATTTCGCCGCTGTGCTGCGCCGAAATCCCGGCACTGGCGCCCAAGGCACCGATAAAGGTCCATACGCCCCCGAGGCTGATGTAAAAGGCCAGGACCGCGCCAACCCCCAGGGCGGCTTTCCAGCGTGAGCCGGGCAATACCGGCTCGCGGTTGGCCGGCAACGCTGGGCTACCAGCGGGAAAAGCCCGCGCCAATGGCAGCAGCAGGGTCATCAACCCTGCCAGGATCAGATAGCAGGCATTCAAGCCAAACCGTTCGAACAAGCCAGGCAGCGCCACCAGGCCGAGGGCACCGACGACCAACTGCCCCATCACCCACAAGCCATACACCCGGCTGGGGTTGGCGGTGGTGGCGGCACTGGCCAGGCAGAGGATCATCAACGAGCCGCCGGCCAGGGCGCTGGCACCGCGCAACACCAGCAGCACGGCGTAGGTGTCGGCGAGCATCGACAGCAGGTTAGCGGCAATGAACAACAGCGCGGCGACCCGGGCGGCGGTGCGCCAGTCAACCCGCTTGAGCCACCACCAGGCGGGGAAGGTCGCCAGGCTCATGGCGCCCAGCTCCACGGAAAACAAGTCGCCAATGCGCGCAGGGCTCAGTTGCCACTGGCTGGCCAACTGCGCGGCCACGGCGGGAGCGGTCATCAGGATGGTCGGGGTGATGGCGGCAAACAGTACGATCGCCGCCAAGCGTGCCGTTATTGCAGGGGTGGAAATGGGCATTTTCAAGCTCCAGGAAAGGGGTCAGAACACGTGCACAAGGCGTAACAACGCCTCGGTGCCGGCGTAGCCATTGGAAGCCGCAACGTTTTGCGAAAGGCTGACCATCAGTTGGTTCTGCCGGTCGAGCCAATGCCCGAATTCGAAGCCGACTTGGGTATAGCGCTTGTGGGTGTCGTCGAGGCTGCGGTTGTTGAGGCGTAGCGCGCCACCGTCGGCCTGGATCAGGCGCAATGCGCCGTAAGTGGCGGCGCTGAAGTCATACGAGGCGAAGGCCTGTAAGCGATACAGCGGCGCTTGCTTGAGTTCGCTGCCGAAGTAATCGTCATTGCGGCCATAGAGCTGGGCTTCCAGGTTGGCTTCCAGTACCCATTTGTCGCCGATGCCGTGGGTGTAGTTGTAGACAAAGGTGGCGCCCCAGCGATTGGCACCGGGGGACACGTCCGGGTTTTGGCTGTGGTACTCACCCACCGGCACGGTGATCAGGCTCAACAGGCCGCTGTAGGTACGCGAGGCGGGGTCATTGACGAAAAACAGCGTGCCACCCACCTGTGGGTCGCCCAGGCCGCGCTCGCGGCTGCGCTGGTTTGCGCCGGGCAGGCGTGCGTTGATGTCGGCAAAGGGCAGGATGAATTGCGGCGTGCACAGCGTGCCGCAGGCGTCGGTGAAATACACCTGGCGGTAAGCCACGGCGTTGACCCGCAGGTCGGCCTTGCCGGTGCTGTCGGCGGGGCCATAGAAATCCCCGGCACGTGTGGCGGGCAGGTACAACACACCCAGGCTGGTACCCGGTGGGGCTGCGAAAAAGTCGCGGGCGTTGAGGTCGGCGGCCTGGCTGTCGAGGCTGAGCAGGGTGGCGCACAGCACTGTCAAGTTACGTAAGCATGTGGAAGTCATGAAGAAGCGTCTCGTGTGAGAAGGCCGAAAAAAGGGCAACAGCAGCCCGTGACCGTTAAAAAACGACCGTGGTAAACCGTGGGAGAAACGGGCAGGGTCAGTCGGGCGGGGCGTGCACCAGGTGCGCTATGCGTGCTTTGTCCTTGACGCCGAGCTTGATGTAGATGGCGCGAATATGGTGGCGCACGGTATTGGGTGAGAGGCCAAGGTCGCGGGCCACTTCCTTGTAGGTTTTGCCCTCGCCAAAGCCTTGGGCCACATCGTTTTCCCGTGGGCTGAGCTGGGGCAGGGCGCGGTTGACGCGCGCGGCCAGCAGCAATTGGTCGCCCACGGGGGACACCTGGATATGGATGTGCTTACCGTCATGCCCGCGCTCGTCCAGCGGCACCGGCAGGGTGGGGCCACACCATTGCGGCCATTCGCTGAGCAGCAGGTCGACAAACCCGCGCTCGGCGCATTGCAATACTCCCCGTGGGTCGCACACCGCCAGGGCGAGATTGCGCGGGCTGGTCAGGGTTTCACGCATGGCCACCAAGGTACGGATCTGGTTCGCCGAGACCGCCGCCACCAGATGCAGCATCAGGTTATTGAGCAACTGGCAATCCTGCGCGTTGAACGTGGGCGCGGAGGGCTGGCGGTAGAGCGTCAGGTGGTGGCTGAGGTGGGTTTGCGCGTCGATATGGATCACACAGAGCAATTCACCCAAGCCGTGGCGTTGCCCCAACCAGTTCAAGGCGCTGCCGCTGGCGGGGTCGCGCATATCGATGATCACTGCCTCGCCGGGCGAGGCATGCACCCGTGCGACGGTCACGTCCAGATGGCGGATCGACTGCCAGTCCGCCAGATAGTCGGGGGGCAACTGGTAGAGGAAGCTGTTGTGCTCGTGCGGCACCCCGTTGATGACCGCCGAGCGCCCCCACCAGGCGCTGTCGAAGGCCAGCAATTGGTTGAGGCGCGCCAGGGCATGGTGTTGAAAGTGTTCGATGTCCTGGTGTTGGGCCAGGCGTTGCAGGTCCAGGGTCAGGGTGCTAAAAGCCTGTAACAGGCTCGCGGGATCGAGACGGTTCATGGGTGTTCCTCTGTGGGACTTTTTTTGTTGTTCTCGTCACAGGGTGAAGGCCAAAGCGTCGGGTTGACGGGGCAGGGCCTGGGCTGAGTATCGGCGCTGCGCGCAGGGATCGCCATCGTTCAGATGCAGGATGGTGTTGGTTGGCCGGTGGGAAAACTCCGGCTCGTCAGATGGGCGACTTAACTTCTACACTGGTCAGCCACCTGTCTTTCATAGGATGAAAAGCAATGCACGTGCCTGAACCGTCTATCGTGATCCAGCGTTTTACCGAGGCCCACCTGGAGGGCGTCGCCGCGCTCTACAATGAACCGGCTGTTTGCCGTCAGGTGCTGCAAATGCCTTTTCAGTCGGTTGAGATGTGGCGCAAGCGACTGGTAATGGATAACGAGCGGCGCCTGCAACTGGTGGCGGTGCAGGGCACTGAGGTGATTGGTCAACTGGGGCTTGAGCAGTGCTTGCGCGTACGCCAGAGCCACGTTGGCTCATTGGGTATGGGCGTGGCGACCGCGTGGCAGGGCAAGGGCGTCGGTTCGCGGCTGTTGGCGGCCGCGCTGGAGGTGGCCGACAACTGGATGAACCTGCGCCGTGTGGAACTGACGGTCTACGCCGACAACGAAGCCGCGCACAACCTGTACCGCAAGTTCGGCTTCGAAGTGGAAGGGCGGTTGCGCGACTATGCCCTGCGTGATGGTGTGTTTGTCGACACCTTCAGCATGGCGCGCCTGCGCACATCGGCTTGATCCTGTAAGCAAAGGGATCTACACAACTTCGATGAAAGCGGTGTGTCAGCCACTGACCCCTTGACTGAACCACCGCTTTCGCAGGCAAGCCAGCTCCCACACGGGTTATGCATTGCCCACAAAATCAGTGCTTGGCACAGATCCCCTGTGGGAGCGGGCTTGCCCGCGATAGCGGTGTGTCAGCCACTGAATCTTTGACTGAACCACCGCCTTCGCAGGCAAGCCAGCTCCCACACGGGTTATGCATTGCCCACAAAATCAGCGCCGGGCACAGATCCCTGTGTGGGCTTGCTCGCGATAGCGGTGTGTCAGCCACTGAATCTTTGACTGAACCACCGCCTTCGCAGGCAAGCCAGCTCCCACACGGGTTATGCATTGCCCACAAAATCAGCGCTTGGCACAGATCCCTGTGCCCTGTAAGGCAAACCCCACCGCGGCCTGCGCATGCAGCGCGGTGGTGTCCAGCAGTGGCAGGGCGCTGTGCTCCGGTTGGATCAGCAAGCAAATTTCCGTGCAGCCGAGGATGATCGCCTGGGCGCCGCGTGCCGCGAGTGTCTGGATCACCCGCTGATACACCTGGCGCGAAGCGTCACTGATGACGCCCACGCACAACTCTTCATAGATGATTCGGTGCACCGCCCTGCGTTGATCCGCGTCTGGCACCAGCACGTTGAGCCCCTGGGCGGCAAGGCGGGACTTGAGGAAATCCTGCTCCATGGTAAACGCGGTACCCAGCAATCCTACCGTCAAGGTCCCAGCTGCCAGAGCCGCCGTCGCCGTGGCATCAGCAATATGCAGGAAGGGAATCGACACCGCCGCCTCAATGCGCGGAGCCACTAAATGCATGGTGTTGGTACACAGCACCACACAATCAGCACCCCCGGCCTGCAAACGTCGCGCGGCATCTTCCAGGATCAGCGCGGCATCGTCCCAACGCCCGGCATGCTGAGCCTGTTCCACCGGGCCGAAATCCACGCTGTACATCAACACTTGCGCCGACCGCAGCGGGCCAAGCTGGTCGCGCACGCGCTGGTTGATAAGGCGGTAATACTCGGCACTGGACTCCCAGCTCATGCCGCCGATAAGGCCGATGGTGCGCATGTAATGCTCCGGATAAGAGGATAAGGCTTCACCTTACACAACGAAGGCGATTCATTTGAAGGCCGCACGCCCGGGTGAATGTTTGCCAACGCTACTAGGCGAGCTGCGCCTCAATTGTGAGGTCAGTTCTGGAACTGTTTAGCGTAGCAATACCACCTATACGCAGGTCACTGGTCTGCCGCCAGACGAGTAGAAAAATCCCAGTTCCCTTAGGACTACCTCATGAATATTGATCCGAACACTGCGTTGGCAAGGGCATACGCCACCAGCGATGCACACAGGACCGTCGTCGAGATTGCTCATTCAGGCGACCGCGGCAATCAAATTAAACATCGCCACGTTTCATTGTCCACGGACCAAGTATTAGAGAGGTCACAACGTGCAGACGGATTTGCGGGTTCACTGCGTTCCGGGGACTCCGCAGAGGTAACCTATGACTTCTCCAATCGTCCCGAAACGGGCGCCACCACCAGCCAGTTCACAGAAACACAAAAAGGCGTCATCCGTGAGACCCTGAATAATTTCAGCGATGCTGCAAATATCCGGTTCAAAGAGTCTGCCAATGCACAATCCCATCATATGCAGTTTAAGGTTGATGGCAGCTTTAAGTGGCAAGCCCCTTGGTATGCACCGGTGTCCGATGACGAGCCCGGCAGGGTGCAGGTAACGCTGACCCAGAGCCATGCCGATGGGCTGGAAAAACCCAATAATTTTGGCCGTCACGTCATTGCAAAAGCTGCGGCCTTTAAATTGGGGCTTCCTGACCCGACGTCCGCAACACCGGAAAATAAGTATGCGGAAAATACGCTGGCTTACACGGTAAGGAGTCCTTTTCTGGAAACCCGCTCAGACCATCGCTTTAATAAAACCCATGGCGAAGACAATCAATATTCAAGTACACCGATGATGGATGATATCGCCATCATGCAAGATAAATTCGGGGCGAACCTCCAAACGCGTACGGGAGATACGACGTATGGATTCAACTCAAATGCCGACCGTGAAGTATTCAAATTGGAATCAGTCGATGATTTACCGGTATTTTGCGTGTGGGACGCCGGTGGTAGAGACACATTCGATTTCTCCGCATTCAAGCAAGATCAGGTTATCAATTTGAGATCGGGCAGCTTCTCTAATGTAGGGGGAGGCATAGGCAACGTCTCGATCGCCAACGGCGTCACCATCGAACGGGCTATTGGCGGTGCTGGCAACGACATTCTTATTGGGAATGACTCGGATAACGAACTGGAGGGCGGCGAAGGCGATGACACTCTCTATGTCAAGGCGAACTCTGGCTTTAACCGGCTGTCAGGCGGGCCTGGTAAAAATACCTTCGTTATCGGCGCAAACGACTCATCCGCCAGCTTTGAAAACACAGCTATAACGGACTTTGTCAGCGGCAAGGATAAATTGGATATTTCAGCCCTGCGCGCAGCCCACCCTCAACTCACCGTCACCCAGAAATATTATCCCAGTCATAACCTCACCTTGCTGCGTTTCGATTTCGATGGCGACAAAAAAGACGACTTCATGATGAGTATAAGTGGGCGAATCGTGCGTTCCGATTTCCATCCTTGACCTGAATGTGTTGACGCATGTATTGGCGTGCTCCGAGCGAAATTAGGTGTACTGCCCAAGTATTGGCTATACCTATAACTCATTCTTACAATGATGGTCGCCAGGGAGTTCACTAATGAAGCTAAGGCTAATGATCGGCACACTGTGCGTTGCCTCGCTCGGTTTGGCCGGTTGCGCGAGCAAGGTGGTGCCACCGAATGAATACTCAGGGTTCCTCTCCAACTACAGCCAGCTCAAGGAAGCCAAGTCACCGTCGGGGGCAGAGGTGATGCGCTGGGTTGATCCACAACTGGACTTGAGCCGCTAAACGGCGGTGTACATCGAGCCTACCCAGTTCTACCCCAAGCCCCAGGCCACCTCCCGGATTCCCGAGAGCACGTTGCGCGGCATCAACGACTATTACAACCAGGCGCTCAAGCGCGAGTTGGCCCAGTCACTGCCCGTGGCCAATGCCCCAGGCCCAGGGGTGATCGTGGTAAGGGCGGCGATTACCGCCGTGAGCAGCAAGACCGAAAGCCTCAAACCTTATGAGTTTATTCCCGTCGCCCTGGTGGCCGCGGCAGTGAGCACCGGCACCGGCATTCGCGACCAGGAAACCACCCTGGGCACCGAGGCGCAGTTCCTCGATGGCGCTACCAATAAAGTGCTGGCCCAGGTGGTGCGCAAAGGCACCGGCAAGCCGCTGGCCAATGACTCCCAGGTAATGAAGGCCGACGATGTGAAAAGCGTCATCGACGGTTGGGCATCGGACCTGCACCAGTCTTACGTGAAACTGAAAAAACACTGAGTCAAAAAAAAGCGCGGCGGGTTATCGCCCGCCGCGCTTTTTTATTCGCCGTGATTATTTAAGCGGCGTCAACGCTGGAAGCTTCCACTGGCCGCTGGCGACTTCAGGCTTGGGCAGGTAAATGCGCAATACCGCATAAAACGGGCCGGGCGGGGCCGGCAACCAGTTGCTCTGCTCAGCCTTGGGGGGCTCGTGGTGTTGCAGCGCCAGGGTCAAGCCACCATCGGCGTCGAGCTTGAGGGTTGGCAGCATCTGCGAATTGATCAGGTAGCGCTTCTTGTGGTTGGGCACCAGCGATTTAGTCTTGGCGTCGTACATCGTCAGCGACCAGAACGCATCGGCTGGCGGTAACTGGTCCTTGGCAAAATGCACGGTGTAGCTGTGGCGCGCACCATTGGCCGGCTTGCCCTCGCTGTCGATGACGTAGCTCAAGTGCGCAGCTTCATCACTGGAGTTGCCGAACATTCCCAGCTCGGCACCGGCGTAGCGGTACAGGTAGTTGTTTTGCAGGTGGTCGCGGCTGCCGTACAGGTCAGCGCCGGTCACTTGGTGGGTATCGACCTTGGCTTTCTTGAACGCTGCGAATTCGGCGCGGCCATCGGCGATGCCGTCCTCCAGGGCCTTGCGCTGCTCGGCAGTCAACAGGTTGACCTTGAACGGCGCGCCCGGCGCAATACCGATCTTGGCAAAGCGCGCCAGCAGGTCTTTTTCACTGTCCTGGGGCGCGGCAAAGGCCAGCATGAAATTCAGGTAGCGAAACAGTTGCGGGCCTTCGGTCATGGTTGCCATTGGCTTGGGCCATTGGATCTTCGGCACATTGGCAGGCGCGGGTTGCTTCACATAACTGCTCAGCGTCTGGACCTTGTAGCCACTCTGGATCTGCTTGAGCTTGCCCAAGTCTTTGTCATCAAACAGCTGCGTACGGTAAAGGGCGTAGGCGATGTTGCTTTCGCTGTAGACCACACGGTCGATGTCCACCGGCTGCTGACCTTTCCAGTCGGGCCCGGCGATCATGTAGTGACCGCCGTTATTGCCGGTACTGCGGGTGCCCAAGTAAGCGAAATTCTGCGTATAGAGGTCGATCAACTGCACTGAGTAGTAACGGTTGTCTTCAATCTTGGGCAGGGTCAGCACCAAAGGTTCTTTGCGCAGGTCCATCCATACGAACGAGTAGGGCGTGTCGACGTTCGGGGTGGTAACTGCGTTGTCCTTGGGGGTAAGCACCTGGGCGCTGTTGTCGATACGGTTGAAGGGGGCCTTGAAGTGGGCACCGCCTTTATCAACGGCCTGGGTGTAGAGCGTCTTGTACATCTGCACCACGGGGAAGCCGTACAGGTAGGCTTCCTTGGCGATGGCCCGGGCTTCGCTGGGGCTTGCGGTGAAGTCAGCCCAGGCGCCGGAGCTCATGAAAATCGAGAGGCTCGCCAACAGCAGGCGCGTCGGTTTTCCAATCATGTTGTTGCGTCCTTCCTGAATGCTATCTGAGAGCGTGGCGTGAAGGCGCTGAGTTTCCTGTTTTATTGGCCGGACGTCACGTTAATCTCTGCAAAGGACAACGGGGGGAGGGGCGTTACAGCATGGATTTGACTTTGTCACGCAATTGATCGATCGAGAACGGTTTGCCAATCACCTGCATACCGGCGGGTACATCAATATTTTCGGCATAGCCGCTGGCAAACAGAATCGGCAGGGTGGCGCGCAGTTCGCGGGCTTTGGTTGCCAGTTGTTTACCGTCCATGTCGGGCAGGCCGACGTCGGTCATCATCAGGTCGATGATCTGGGCAGTATCTTTCACCACTTCCAACGCTTGCTCAGCGTCTGCGGCTTCGAGCACCCTGAACTCCAACTCTTCGAGGACATCGACGATCAGCATGCGCACGATGGCGTCGTCTTCGACTACAAGGATGGTGGAGGCGTGGGACATAGTGAACTTTCCTGAACAGTGAGGGCGCTGGGCTTAAAGGCAACAAGATTGTGAGTGATAACAATGCCAGCAAGTTCCGAAGCAATTGCTGGCATTGTGACCTTAGCGGCGCAAAAAGTCCCGTCAGCTTGCGTGCTGACTCACAAAGGGGCCGGCGCCATGCGCTTGACCGCATCCGCGGCCAATCAACGCACAAACATAGCTTTTAGCCAGGTTGTTCGGGCAAACTTGCGGCTTTTCCGCATTTGGCCAAGGCATGCCCATGATACCCGCGTCGTCCGTCGATGAAAAAAGCTTTCGTACCCTGCTGAGCCGAAACGTGGCCCTGCCTTTGGGCGTGGGCGTGCTCAGCGCGGTGTTTTTCGTCTGCCTGATTACCTATTTGCTCTCGGTGATCCAGTGGGTGGAGCACACCGACCGCGTCATTAACAACCTCAATGAGACGTCCAAACTGACGGTTGACCTGGAAACAGGTATGCGCGGCTTCCTGATCACCGGTGACGAGCATTTCCTTGATCCGTACGAAGTGGCCAAGCCGCGGATCATTGCCGACCTGCGCAATCTGCAGGACCTGGTAGCCGACAACCCGCAGCAGGTTGACCGGCTCAAGCGCTTGGAAACCTTGCAGACCGAATGGAACAACTACGCGCAGTCGATGATTGAACTGCAGCGCAACAGCGGCGATTTCCGGGGCGCTGTCAAGGCGGGCCGGGGCAAGCGGCTTACCGATGAGATTCGCAAGGAATACGAAGACGCGGTGGCGATGGAACAGCAGTTCCGAATCACCCGTAACGCCGAGGTCACCCGCACGACGGTGATCAGTGTCACGTTGTACCTGGTATTTGTACTGGGGTTGAGTGGCGTTCTGGCTTACATCGGCAGGAAGAATTTAATTTCACTTTCAAAGAGTTACAGTGCAAACCTCGCGTCACAACAGAAGATTGCACGGCGCCTGGAGCAAACCGCCTGGCTGCGCAATGGCCAGACCGAGCTGGCCGAGCAAGTGCTGGGCCAACTGACCCTGAACTTGCTGGGGCGCAATATCCTGCAGTTCTTCGCCCAATACATGGGCTCGGCCGTCGCGGCGCTGTACGTGCGCGAAGAACACGGCGGCCTCAAGCGCGTGGCCACCTACGGCTTCTCCCGCGAGCAGGAACAACAGGAACAGTCGATCTACAGCGACGAAGGCATCGTTGGCCAGGCCGCCCAGCACGATCGCCTGATTCGCCTGGACGATGTGCCGGTGGATTACTTCAAGGTCAGCTCGGGACTGGGCGAGGGCGCGACCCGTAGCGTATTGGTAGTGCCTACCAGCGATGACGACCGTGTCAATGGCGTGGTCGAGTTGGGTTTCCTGCGCCCACTGGATGAGCGTGATATTGAACTGCTGGAACTGATCGCCGGCAATATCGGCACCTCCATCGAAGCCGCGCGCTATCGCCAGCGCTTGCAGGAAGTGCTGGCCGAGACCCAGCAGCTCAACGAAGAGCTGCAAGTGCAGCAGGAAGAGCTCAAGACCGCCAACGAAGAGCTGGAAGAACAGTCGCGCATCCTCAAGGAGTCCCAGGCCCACCTGGAAACCCAGCAGGCTGAACTTGAGCAGACCAACGAGCAACTGGCCGAACAGACCCAGACCCTGGCCGAACAGCGCGACGCCATGGACCGCAAGAACATCGAGCTGAACCAGGCCCAACTGGAGCTGGAAGACCGCGCCGATGAGTTGCAGCGTTCCAGCAAGTACAAGTCCGAATTCCTGGCCAACATGTCCCACGAGCTGCGCACACCGCTGAACAGCTCGCTGATCCTGGCCAAACTGCTGGCAGATAACCCCCAGGAAAACCTCAGTGCCGAGCAGGTCAAGTTTGCAGAGTCGATCTATTCGGCCGGCAATGACTTGCTCAACCTGATCAACGACATCCTGGATATTTCCAAGGTCGAAGCCGGCAAGCTGGAAGTACGCCCGGAAAACGCCAGCGTCGAGCGCCTGGTGGATGGCCTGCGCGGCATGTTCGAGCCGCTGGCAATGGACCGCAAACTGGGCTTCCAGGTGGACGTGCAGCAAGGCTCGCCAACCCTGCTGTTTACCGATCGCCAGCGTCTGGAGCAGATCCTCAAGAACCTGTTGTCCAACGCCATCAAGTTCACTGAACAGGGCGAGGTCAGCTTGTCGGTGTCCCGTGCGCCGGGGGAGGGCATTGCCTTCACGGTGCGCGATTCCGGCATTGGTATCGCCCCGGACCAACAGGAAAGCATCTTCGAAGCCTTCCGCCAGGCCGATGGCACCACCAATCGCCGTTACGGCGGTACGGGTTTGGGCTTGTCGATCTCCCGTGACCTGGCCACCTTGCTGGGCGGCTATATCAGCGTGACCAGCGAACCGGGCAAGGGCAGCATTTTCACGCTGGTGTTGCCGGAACAGTATGTTGAACGCGACGAGGACGCAGCGCCGATCGAGCCCCCGCGCCAAGTGGTGGTCGCGCCGGCACCGGCGCCCGTCAAGGTGTCGCCATTGCCGGTGGCCGACGCCAAGCTGATCCCACGCTTTGCCGACGACCGCGAAAAGGCGCCGTTCAGCACCCGTTGCATCCTGGTGGTGGAAGACGAGCCGAATTTTGCGCGCATCCTGTTCGACCTCGCCCACGAGCTGGGTTACCACTGCCTGGTCGCCCACGGTGCCGACGAGGGCTACAGCCTTGCCGAGCAGTACATCCCCGACGCCATCCTGCTGGACATGCGCCTGCCAGACCATTCCGGGCTGACCGTGCTGCAGCGCCTCAAGGAACACGCCAACACGCGCCACATCCCGGTGCACGTGATTTCCGTGGAAGACCGCGTCGAAGCCGCCATGCACATGGGCGCCATCGGTTATGCAGTCAAGCCCACCACCCGCGAAGAGCTCAAGGACGTGTTCGCACGCCTGGAAGCCAAGTTGACCCAGAAGGTCAAGCGCATCCTGCTGGTGGAAGACGATGACCTGCAGCGCGACAGCATTGCCCGCCTGATCGGCGACGATGACATCGAGATCACCGCCGTAGGCTTTGCCCAGGAGGCCCTCGACCTGCTGCGCAGCAATATCTACGACTGCATGATCATCGACCTCAAGCTGCCGGACATGCTCGGCAACGAGTTGCTCAAGCGCATGGCCACCGAGGATATCTGCTCGTTCCCGCCGGTGATCGTCTACACCGGGCGCAATCTCACTCGGGACGAAGAGGCCGAACTGCGCAAGTACTCACGCTCGATCATCATCAAGGGCGCGCGCTCGCCCGAGCGCCTGCTCGATGAAGTCACGCTGTTTCTGCACAAAGTCGAATCCCAGTTGTCCCATGACCGCCAGAAGATGCTCAAGACCGCCCGCAGCCGCGACAAGGTCTTTGAAGGGCG
The DNA here is from genome assembly GCF_002591235.1 of Pseudomonas sp. FDAARGOS_380. NCBI lineage: Bacteria > Pseudomonadati > Pseudomonadota > Gammaproteobacteria > Pseudomonadales > Pseudomonadaceae > Pseudomonas > Pseudomonas sp. FDAARGOS_380. Next base: position 5,025,047 of record NZ_CP023969.1, read on the forward strand.
CAAAATCCTGCTGGTGGACGACGATGTACGCAATATCTTCGCCCTGACCAGCGCCCTGGAGCACAAAGGCGCGGTGGTGGTGATCGGGCGTAACGGCCAGGAAGCCATCGACAGACTCAATGAAGTGGACGATATCGACCTGGTGCTGATGGACGTGATGATGCCGGAGATGGACGGTTACGAGGCCACCGCCTTGATCCGTCAGGACCCACGCTGGAAAAAACTGCCAATCATTGCCGTGACGGCCAAGGCCATGAAGGACGATCAGGAACGTTGCCTGGCTGCAGGCTCAAACGATTACCTGGCCAAGCCGATTGACCTGGACCGCCTGTTCTCACTGATTCGCGTATGGCTACCGAAGATGGAACGCATTTAAGTGGAGCAGTGTTTCTTGGATAAGAGCAGCGATATTGAGCTGCGCCTGTTGATCGAGGCGATTTACCTCAAGTACAGCTATGACTTTCGCGACTACTCGGGCGCGTCGGTCAAACGCCGTGTGGCCCATGCCTTGCGCCAGTTCGACTGCGCGACCATCTCCGCACTGCAAGAGCGCGTATTGCACGACCCGGCCGCGTTCATGCAGTTGCTGCAGTTCTTGACCATCCCGGTGAGCGAGATGTTTCGCGACCCGTCGCACTTTTTGGCGATTCGCCAGGAAGTGGTGCCGTTGCTCAAGACCTACCCGTCGATCAAGATCTGGATCGCTGGCTGCAGCACGGGGGAGGAGGTGTACTCCATGGCCATCCTACTGCGTGAAGAAGGCTTGCTGGAGCGCACCATCATCTACGCCACCGACATCAACCCGGCGTCGCTGGAGAAAGCCAAGCAGGGCATCTTTTCCCTGGAGAACGTGCGCGCCTATACCGCCAATTATCAGCAGGCCGGCGGGCAACGTTCATTTGCCGACTACTACACAGCGGCTTACGATTACGCGATCTTCGACAAGACATTGCGCGAGAACGTAACCTTCGCCGATCACAGCCTGGCGACCGACAGCGTATTCTCAGAAACTCAATTAATTTCATGTCGTAACGTATTGATTTATTTCAATAAAAAATTGCAAGATCGAGCGTTTGGCTTGTTTCATGAGTCGCTGTGTCATCGCGGCTTTCTGGTGCTGGGCAGCAAGGAAACTCTGGATTTTTCCGCCTACAGCAAGCAATTCGAGCCCTTGGTCAAGCAGGAACGGATCTACCGCAAATCATGAGCGACGCGCCAGACACCCCGATTCGTGGGATCGAAGCCATCGTCGTCGGCGCTTCCGCCGGCGGCGTTGAGGCGTTGCTGAGTATTTTCGGCCAGCTGCCGAGCAGCTTCGGCCTGCCGATCATTGCCGTGCTGCACCTGCCGGATGAGCGCCGCAGCCAACTGGCGGAAGTCTTTGCGCGGCGGCTGAACATCCCGGTCAAGGAGGCCCGGGACAAAGAAGCCGTAGAGGCGGGTACCTTGTACTTTGCCGGGCCTGGTTATCACCTGTCGGTCGAGCAGGACCGCAGCCTGTCCCTGAGCCAGGAAGACCGGGTGCACCATTCCCGACCCGCCATCGACTACCTGTTTTCCTCGGCGGCCGATGTGTATGGGCCCCGCCTGCTCGCCATTTTGTTGACCGGTGCCAACCAGGACGGCGCAAGCGGCCTGGCCCACGTCAAGCAATCGGGTGGCATTACCATCGTGCAGGACCCACAAGAGGCACGCATCGCCGTCATGCCCCTGGCGGCCCTGGCCTTGCACACACCTGACTATATTCTTTCCTTGAGCCGAATCGGCTCATTGCTGGCTTCCCTGGAACCTTTCCCATGTTAAGTACTGTCCAGGCCAAACTGCTGATCGTTGATGATCTGCCGGAAAACCTGCTGGCCCTCGAGGCGCTGATCAAGCGTGAGGATCGCCAGGTCTTCAAGGCATTGAGTGCCGACGAGGCGTTGTCCCTGTTGCTGGAACATGAATTCGCCATGGCGATCCTCGACGTGCAGATGCCTGGCATGAACGGTTTCGAACTGGCCGAACTGATGCGCGGCACTGAAAAGACCAAGAACATCCCCATCGTGTTCGTCAGCGCCGCTGGCCGCGAACTTAACTACGCCTTCAAAGGCTACGAAAGCGGCGCGGTGGACTTCCTGCACAAGCCGCTGGATATCCATGCGGTCAAGAGCAAGGTCAATGTGTTCGTCGACCTGTATCGCCAAAGCAAGGCGATGAAGCTGCAAGTCGAGGAACTGGAACGCAGCCGTCGCGAGCAGGAGCTGTTGCTCACGCGTCTGCAGGCCACCCAGGCTGAGCTGGAACAAGCGGTGCGCATGCGTGACGACTTCATGTCGATTGTCGCCCACGAAGTGCGTACGCCCCTCAACGGGCTGATCCTGGAGACCCAATTGCGCAAGATGCACCTGGCCCGAGACAACGCCGCGGCGTTCACCCTGGACAAGATGCACGCCATGGTTGACCGCGATGAGCGCCAGATCCAGAGCCTGATCCGCCTGATCGAAGACATGCTCGACGTTTCGCGCATCCGCACCGGCAAGTTGTCGATTCGCCCGGCACACATCGACCTGGCGCAACTGGTGCGCAACCTGGTCGATAACTTCGCGCCGCAAGTGGCGGCCGCCGAGTCGTCCATGCAATTGCAGGCCGAGAGCCCTGTGGAAGGTTATTGGGATGAGTTCCGTATCGAGCAGGTGATCACCAACCTGTTGACCAACGCCTTGCGCTACGGGGCCAAGAGCCCGGTGCAGGTGCGGGTGTATACCGAGCATGGCGAAGCGCGGGTAGAGGTGCGCGACCATGGCATTGGTATCAGCGAGGAAAACCAGAAGCGTATTTTCCAGCAGTTCGAACGGGTTTCGGCCAACCATTCCGCCGCCGGCCTGGGCCTGGGCCTGTTTATTTCCGAACAGATTGTGGCGGCCCATGGCGGCACGATTGAGGTCGAGAGCCAGATAGGTGAGGGCGCCCTGTTCCGGGTGTGCCTGCCCCTGGAAGTGGCCGAGTGAAATCAATCGTCACCCCAACGCAACCTCTGCGTGACCCCATGGTCGTAACTGCAGCAATTGACCGGACAAAGGCTTCCCATGAGTGAAGATGCACAAGATGTCGTACTGATCGTCGAGGACGACGAATCCATTATGTTTGTGCTGGGCGAGTACCTGGCAGGCTTGGGCTACCGGGTCTTGAAGGCGATCGACGGGGAGCAGGCCTTCGAAATCCTTGCGACCAAGCCGCACCTGGACTTGATGGTCACCGATTATCGCCTGCCGGGTGGGATTTCCGGCGTGCAGATTGCCGAGCCTGCAATCAAGTTGCGTCCGGAACTGAAAGTGATCTTTATCAGCGGTTACCCGCAGGAGATTCTCGACTGCCACAGCCCGATAACGCGCAATGCGCCTATCCTGGCAAAGCCGTTTGATTTGGATACGTTGCAGGAGCATATTCAGCGTCTGCTCGCATGAAGAGTGCGGCGCCCAATCAGGGCGCCCCGTACTTCAGAGACTTAGCGTTTTGCCTTCTGAACATTTGCGTTTAGCTGGCTGGCTGGCGTGTACGCATACTGCCAACCGGCTTGTCCTGCGAGTCCATCGAGAAAATCTTGAAGACCTTTGTGGTCGCCACCGCTGATTTTGTAGACCGTCATTCCGCCGCTTTGCTTAAGAGAATGGCCGCTCCTGAGCATCGCCACATCGAGGTCCGGACTATTGGTATTGAAAAGGATCAATTCGTTGTTATTGGTTTTTTGTATATAGACAGTATGGCCAAACTCGCCCCCCTCATTGGCATACTTGAAGTTGAGAAACCCGGACTCGGTAATCTCAGCGGGGTTGAAGGTTTTTTTTATGCCGTCGGGCTTGATACCCATGAGTTCGAGATAACGGGGTGTGTAGTTGGTACCACCGCTGCGGCCTGTGGCAGCTTTGACGGTATCGTATACTTCAGGCGAAAGGGTTTTTTCAGCTTCCCCTACACGCATAGATGCCTCGTAACAGATCAGCCCTTGATTGTCTGGGTTTGCGTGCAGTTTCTCCCAGTTCAATTGCAGCTCTCGGCTGGAAAGCACACGTGGCTGGCCCGAGGGGATCAAGGGGGTGTCATACAGTTCGACAAACTCGGAGTCGAATATGTCGTTCTTTTTTCGCCACTCGTTGTCGTGTTCAAAAATATTGAACTCTAATGTGTTTCGATCGATGCCGTGAGTTTTATAGGGCACGTCAAGTTTTTTGTCGCGAAAGTGTTTGTCCAGTCCGGCGTGCATCAAGTTTGAGTTCTCGAATTTTGCCAGACCATAATTAGGGTCATTAAACCAAAAAACTTTATTGCCATCTTCGATCGTAACACCGGCGGCCACTGCATGCCCCGGGGTGTCAATCATGATCGATTTTGGAGGCGTAAAACCGTCCAGTTTTTTTACCATGTCCTCTATGGACAGTAGCTCCGCGGTTTTTCCGGCATAGAAGGCGCTTTGGGGTTGAATTCTTTGCTGAAGCTTATTCAGCTTTTCGATGAAACGTCTGCACGCAGGGTCCGAGGGAAACGCCGCCGCCGTGTACAGGTTTTTAATGAAGGTGATGTCCTTTCCTTCCTCCATGGCCGTCGCCATTAAGCGCGAGATAGCAGCGCATTGGCCTTCAGATAACTGGTGTGTCATGCCTATATAAGAAGATTGCGGTATGGGAAATACAGTCCCGAAGCGCGGTTCTATATTGTCTGTAAAGCGGGCAGCACCACGCCTGCCAAACTCGTAGGCATAGTCATCGTATTTTCTGACAATGATTCCTACTTGCTCAGCTGTGAAGTTGCCGTTATTGACTAATGACATAAAGTCAGCCGGCTTTTTTGCTTTTGACAAGCCCGGAACATTGTTCGCGTCGCCAATGCGGTAACCATCGTCAAAGTCTGTCTTGCCCCGATGAGCATTAACAGTTTTATGCCATTGTTTGATCACATCATCGCTGATGGTGCGCACTGAGGGTGAAGACGTGGCGGTCGCCCATTTTTTAAAATCATCCACCTCTATTCGGGGGGAGGGCAGGAAGTCCTTTAGCGGCAGGCCATGAGGTTTAAGGGTGACAGGGTCCAAGGCATACCAGTGGCCGTTCCATGTCACCGCTGCGACCTCTGCAATTTCTCCATTAATCTTGGCGGTACCTATCGCTCCGGCATCGAAGTTGCCGAAGATCTTTTTTATCACATCGTATTTGTCAGCCCCGGACATGGCCCATTCGGTGAATTTTCTGGCGCCGAGTGATGCAAATTGTTTTCCGCCGGTCCCCAGGGTCTTCAGCAACGCGCCTGCACCGTCCAGTGGGTTGAGCGAGCTGACGACGGCATTCGTCAGGATTTTTGCCCCACGTGTGAGGTGCCGAAACGCGGATGCGCCAGTTTTCAGCGCTTTTACGCCTTTCGCGGCAGCGCCGAGGGCGACAAAAAAGCCCAGGGCATCAAGGGCCAAGTCGGTGATGCCGGCGCCGATATTGCCTTTGGAAAAGTTATCGATGGCCGAGTAAAAAGGAACAAGGTTGAGGAAGAATTCGCCTACTTTCTTGTTGATAGACGCTTCGGTCTCGAACGTTGTCATGCCTTGAGCCATCTTTTTATACGACTGAGCGTCGACAAGTTTTAATTTGGCGCCAGCGATGTAGCGTGTCCTCTCGCTAAAGTAACTTTTTGGCGGGTGCGCGGCGTTTTTCTGGTCGAGTAATTCTTCTGTATACCCATCAGGAGGGCTCACTGGCGCCAGGAGTTCAAAGGAGTCTCCAAGTTCCATTCCTTTGGGTATGGGAGCTCTCTTGCTGGGCACGGGACCCACTTCAAAATCATTCATGTCATCCCGTTTCAAGACAGTGTTTTTTTGCCAGTCTATTTCATAAGTCTGTGTTTTTCCGTTGAGGGTGCTGCGTAAAAAAATCTTTGATTCATTCCTGGGTACGCTAGTTAATACCCCTGTCGTATGGGGTCGATGAACGGTGAATTGTTGAGCAACAGTAAGTTGGCCGTACTCAATCATCTCACGATCAGCAATGGGCAATGAGGCGATCAAGTGCTTGGTTTGCGCAGCGATGGCCGCCTCGTAGCTATCGACATAAGCGGAAAATTCCCGTTCAAACTCAACCTTTAGATCTGCTAATAACGAGGGCTCCGTGCTCAATTTGGCACGAATAGCAGGTAGGCTTATTTTGCTATTGCTTGACCGCCATTGTGAATCGCTAGGCCCGAGCCGATTCGTAAGGAATAAATCCAATATCGAGTAAGGCCCAGGAAAGTCATACCCGGCACTGTCGCGTGTTATGCATTTTTCTTGAAGATCTGCCAAGGATAAGTGCGGCAAATACGACTGCAGCTTTTCCAGGACATTCTTGTGAAATTCTGGCATCTGCGTTGCAAAGGTTGTGGAGGCTGCGCTCAACTCTGTCACTTGCTCTTTATATGCGCTGCGCACTTCCTCCATCTGCGCCTCTGTATAGGCATCGTCGTGCTTTGCGCCGATGATTCCCTGAGCGACGCCCCAGTCTTTCAGTGCCTCGTTTTGGGCATGGTGCTCAACGAGCCGTTCTTCTTGAGTAAGCGGCAACTCGTCAGCCCGGCTCATGACCTGAGCAAACGTCATCTTGCTGGTTGAGCCAGGCGCCTGGGCTTCAAGTCGCGCCACTGCCGTGGTGAAACTCACCCATGTGTGGGAGCCGAACGTCACTTGCTCAGGTATATCTTTGACCAAGAGATGTGGCGCCTTGCGAGATAACAGCACGGCCACGGCGAGTGCAGCGGTCCGAGGCGTGGCTTTTTTCATCTTGATCAGGTGATCAGCCATCGCGTTTCTTATAAAGGACGCGCTCTTGCCCGAGAGTTCTGCGTCGGCGAAGTTGTATCCAGCGGCTGTGGTTCTCGCCGAGGTGGGCGAAAACCGGTGCGGGTCCTGTTCCAGTGAGAGCGACAGCGCCGCAAGCATCCACTCCTCCAGCGAGTTAGGCGAAGCCAGTTCACCCAGATTGGCCTCGGCAGAAAACCCCATCCATCGCGCCCGAGTTGTCTTGAGAATATCGGCGAGCATGCTGTGAGGATCGTCATTGACGTTGGTCAAGTTACGGGTCCAATGCGCCAACAAGTTGTCGTCCAATTCGTCTTTCAATACATGACGAATTATGGCGTGAAGCTTGCGCTGATCCTCAGTGCTCAACAACGTAGGCGATGAAAGCGCTCCGCCCAGATCCCCCAGGGCTGGCTTGACCGGCGGCGCTCGGCGCAGGGCTTTTGCCAGCCTCATCAATTCATCATAGTTCGTCGCAATTGTTATACCGTTATCAACCATGTATTGGTGGAGGCTGACAGTGTCGTTGGGGCTCAGGTTGTGTTCGCGAGCATAGGATGACTCGGGATCCACGGGGAACGCGATTTGTTTGAAAACCTCTAGTTGGGCGTCGGTAAAAGGGGCGCGGCGTTGTACGTCAGAGCTGAAGGTATTCGTGCTATTGGATGCTGTTTCAAGCTTTGCAACCAAATGTCCAACGAGTTGTGCACTCAAGGCGCTTCGATTGTTCAAGTCCCCCAGTTGCGACTTTTGGAGAATCAAGTCTTCTTTGAAAGGGCTATGCGCCTCTGCATACGTGAAGGAGGTTTGCAATAATCCTTCGGCGTACGCCGTGATGCTTGCTGTTTGCTCAGCCAGGGGGAGGGAATCATTGATAGGGATAGGTTTGCCGTGAAACCTGGCAATTTCTGACATGCTCGCTGAGGTCTCTGTTCCGACCGAAATAAAGCCGCCAAAGGGGGCGAGTGTTTTAGCGGCGTTCATGAGCACATCGCGGCCAGCAAAGTCACTTAAATCAACGGTTCCAAAGCCAAACGCTCCCGGGACGAGGAGAGTACCGTTATTGACATCGATCATGGTTCGCTTTGATAGCACAATATTTTTCTCGGCTGCCCACCGCTTCATCTCGGGGCTTTGGAGAATGTTGTGAAGATGTGTTCGCCATTTTCCGTAGGTTGAGGTCGCAGGGATATTCTCAACGATTACTTTGCGTGGGTCTTGATTGCTGGATATGTGCTTTTTCACCGTTTGCGCAAACAGCGTGGCCAACTCGCTGTCCGCGTTGGCCGCTGGAGTGTCCTCTGTCAGCGGCGCTGTACTTGTTGTTGGGGGCTGGGTGAGAGCTATTGGGGCTGGCGGCGCGACTGCTATGTCCTCCGAGGGGGTGAGTCCTACAGGAGGGGATTGAGGAGCAGCGAAAGCGGCTGTGATCATTGATGGAGTTTCCTGGTCGATGCCGATTGAAGTGTTTTTTCATACGTAGCGCGTTAACGTTTCGTTGGAAAAAAACAGGCGTCGATTCCATCTTTTATTTATAAATGAATGACCATTTGTTACACCGCAGCCAGGGTACGGAGCCGTACAGAGGTTTCGTATTTATGCGCGGATCATTTCTCGGACCTTCGCTGTGAGTAAGTCAAAGGTGAAAGGCTTGGTGATCAACTGCATCCCCGGGTCCAGGAAACCACCACGCACCGCCGCATGCTCGGCATACCCTGTAATGAACAACACCTTGAGTTCAGGGCGAATTTGCCGGCCGATTTCCGCCAGTTGCCGGCCATTCATACCAGGTAACCCGACATCGCTGATCATCAGGTCAATGCGCTGCTCGGATTCAATGATCGGCACTGCCGTATTCGCGTCCCCAGCCTCGATAAACCTATAACCCAGCTCTTTGAGCACGGCGCTGACCAATACTCGTACAGCGGGGTCATCCTCGACGATCAACACCGTTTCCCCTGCGTTGGCAAACGGCAGCAATGTCGGATTGAGCGGCTCCTGAGCTTGGGGCTCGCCGATAAAACGCGGCAGGAACAAGCTGACCGTCGTGCCTTTGTTGACTTCGCTGTGGATGGTCACATGCCCGCGAGACTGGCGAGCGAAGCCGTAGATCATCGACAACCCCAGCCCTGTGCCCTGGCCGATGGGTTTGGTGGTGAAAAACGGATCGAACACGCGACCCATCAGGTGCTGCGGTATGCCGCAACCGTTGTCGCTGACACTCAGCTCTACGTAATCGCCCGGTGTCAGGGTGCCGTAGGCGGCGGTGAAGACGCTGTCGAGGTGGCGGTTGGTGGTTTCCACCCTGAGCGTGCCACCGGTGGGCATGGCGTCGCGCGCGTTGATCACCAGGTTGAGCAGGGCGCTTTCGAGCTGGTTCGGGTCGGCTTCGGCCGTCCACAAGGCGTCGCTCAAGCGCATGTCCAGGCTGATGCTTTCGTTGATGCTGCGTTGCAACAATTCGCCCATGGCCGCGACCAACTGGTTGATCTGCACGGGTTTGGAGTCCAGCGATTGTCGACGGGAGAACGCCAACAGTCGGTGGGTAAGGCTGGCCGCGCGGTTCGCGGAGGTCACGCCCAGGTCGATCAGGCCGTCCAGGTCATCCAGTTTGCCTCGCGCCACACGTCGGCGCAGCAGTTCCAGGCTCCCGATAATGCCGGTAAGCATGTTGTTGAAGTCATGGGCGATACCGCCGGTCAACTGGCCAACGGCTTCCATTTTCTGCGACTGGCGCAGGGCTTCTTCGTTGTGGCGCAGTTGGGCGGTGCGTTCTTCCACTTGCTGCTCGAGGGTTTCCAGGGTGCGCTGCAGCCGCAGCTCGCTCTCGCTCAAGTCAATCAAGCGGTCCCGCGCCTCGTATTGGCGCCGGCGACCGCGCAGGGCGGCGCTGACCAGGCTGATCAGGGTGATGGGATGGAATGGCCGCTCCAGAAACGTGACGTTACCCAGCAAGCCGCTCAGCCGGGTCGAGCCGTTCTGCTCTTTGCCGCCATGCTGGGTCATCAGCACGATCGGCAGGTCGGACCAGGCCGGCTGCTGATGCAACAGCTCAAGTAATGGCTCAAGGTCGACGCCCCGTAGCGCTTCAGCCGCAATGATGAGCAGGCCGGCGCCTTGGGTCAGCTCTTCGCACAGGGCGGCCAGGCTATTGGCGACGATCCCGCTGTAGCCGGCTTCGTTTAGCATCATCAGGGCCAATGAGCCATCGCGGCCCATGGGCGCCAGCACGATGGCGCGCTCGGAGACAGGAGAAAGGGCCGGCACTAGCCCTCATCCTTGAGCAGGGGGGAGCCGGCGCCCATATAGGTCGGAATGCCGCGCAGCACACCCTGGAAGTTATCCAGGGGCACACCCACCGTCATGCCGCGGCTGCCGATGCGGTATTCGCGGATAGTCGACTCATGGGAGCCGGTTCTTTTCTTGATGATCGAAATGGCCCGGCGAACTTTGCCCAGCGCCTCGAAATAACGCAGGAGGATCACGGTGTCAGCCAGGTAGGTGATGTCGACTGGCGTCTGCATGTCGCCGACCAGGCCGTGCTGGGCCACCGTCATGAAGGTCGCGGCACCACGGCGGTTGAGGTACAGCAGCAGCTCATGCATATGCAGGATCAGCGCGTTCTCTTCGGGCATGGCCGCCTGGTAACCGTTGATACTGTCGATGACCACCGTCTTGATACCGCGCTCATCCACGCAGCGGCGCACCCGGTGCGAAAATTCGCCGGGGGAGAGTTCGGCGGCGTCGACCTGCTCGATCAGCAGGTTGCCGGTGTCTCGCAACGCGGCGAGGTCGATGCCCATGTTCTTCATACGCTCGAACAGCAGGCCCAGCTCTTCATCGAAGATAAACAGCGCAGCCTTTTCGCCACGGGCCACGGCAGCAGCGGCGAAGATCATCGAGATCAGCGACTTGCCGGTACCGGCCGGGCCGAGAATCAGGCTGCTGGAGCCGGTCTCGATTCCCCCGCCGAGCAGAGAGTCCAATTCCTCGATCCCGCTGCTTAAGGTTTGACGGTTGTAACCGCCGCGATGCTCGGCCGCTACCAGGCGCGGGAATACGTGAATGCCGTCGCCCATGATGGTGAAGTCGTGAAAGCCGCCACGGTATTTCTGGCCACGGTATTTCACCACCCGGATGCGACGACGCTCGGCACCGTAGTTGGGCGTCAGTTCCTCCAGGCGAATCACCCCGTGGGCCACGCTGTGCACGGTCTTATCCAGGGATTCGGTGGTCAGGTCATCGAGCAGTAATACGGTAGCGTCATAGCGCACGAAATAGTGCTTGATCGCCAGGATCTGCCGGCGATAGCGCAACGAGCTTTGCGCCAACAGGCGGATCTCCGACAGGCTGTCGACCACCACGCGGGTTGGCTTGACCCGTTCCACCACTTCAAAGATCTGGCGGGTGGCTTCGCCCAGCTCCAGGTCGGAGGAGTACAGCAGGCTTTGCTGGTGTTCGGCGTTGAGCAGGCTTTCGGGTGGGGTCAGTTCGAAGATATGAATATGGTCATCCAGGTCCCAGCCATGGGATTTAGCGCCCTGGCGCAATTCGTGCTCGGTTTCGGACAGGGTGATATACAAGCAACGTTCGCCGTTCTGCGCGCCGGCCTGCAGGAAGTGCAGGGCCACGGTGGTTTTACCGGTGCCGGGTTCGCCCTCAAGCAAAAACACGTGGCTACGCGATAGCCCGCCGGCAAGAATGTCATCAAGACCTTCGATGCCGGTGGCCGCCTTTTCACTCAACAGCTGATTGGATGTACTCAAGAAGTGCCCTCAGGTCACGTACAAGTAGAGGTGCACGCCCGCTAGGACGCGCCATATTCACTTGACCGTAGTGGCACGTAGCGGTTCAACGTTTTGGATGAATTGTACGAAGGGAGGAGCGAGCTTGCTCGCGAAGAGCCGGATGGCGCCGCTGTGAACCAGGCAGCCCGCGTTATCGTTAACGATCTTCGCGAGCAAGCTCGCTCCTACAGGCCCTGCTGTAGCGCCGGATCATCGGGGTTTTGTTGCTCCAGTTGGGCGAGCAGCACCTGGACGTTCTGCAACTGCCCGGTCTCTTTCCAGTAATTGACCAGCAACACGCGGGCTTTGCGGTTGGCGGGATCACGCTGGACGATTTCTTCCAACTGGCGCTGGGCCGCCTCTACTTCGTCCTGGGCGTGCAGGGTGGTGGCCAGGTCGTAGCGATAATCCGGATTGTCCGGTTCAAGCTCCACCGCCTTGGACAGGCCGAGCAGGGCGTAGGGGCGCTCGCCATGGTGCAGCAGCCACATGCCCAATGCATGTTGCAGGTAGGCCGATTCCGGATGCGCCGCCAGTTGCCGGGCCAACAGTTGGCGCGAGTCGTCGGTCTTACCTTGTTTATCCAGCAGTTCGATTTGCGATACCACCGCTTGCAGGTTGTCCGGCTGTAAACGCATTGCCTGCTCCAGGGCGTTTTGCGCCTCCGGCAGCAGGGCACTGTGGATGTACAGGCGCGCCAATTGAATCCATCCTTCGGCGGTTTCGGGTTGGGCCTTGAGGGTTTTCACGAATTCGTCGAGCACCTGCTGCAGCGGGCCAAAGTACAGGCCCAGGGTGTCGGGCGACAGGCCGAGCAAGGCATTGGCGGCGGCAAAGCGCACCGGTTGTTCGGGGTCGTCCAGCACCGGGCCGAGCAGCAGGGTGCGTTGGCCGGTGGGCACCAGGCCGACGATGCTGTGAATCGCGGCTTCGCGCACCAGCGCCGATTCATTGGCCAGGTCTTTATCGGCCAGCTTAAGCGCCTGGGGGCTGGGGTAATTGGGCAATTCAGCATGCAAGGCGGCGCGGCGTTCGGGCGACAGGTCCGGCCGGCCCAACTGTTGGTACAACACACGTGCGGCGCCGGGCTCGCCGTTATGCGCTTGCTTCAAGGCCTTGGAATAGCCATGGGCGATGGCCGGGGGTACGGCCACTGTCGGGGTGCGGGAGAAAAACCAGATGATCAGTACGATCAGCAACAGGGCGCACAGGCCGATGATGGAGTAACGGCGTGACTTTGACATGCAGGCGTCCGAAAGCTTGGGCAGCTAAAAGTGGACAGCTTCGGTCAGCGCACGGCGAGTGTCAAACTTGCGTCAGGTCAGCACGTAGTCCGCTGGTTCCAACGCAGGCGGCAGGTTGACTTCACCCAGGGCTGCGAGAATCTCACGCTCCAATGTCCGCAGGATGGCGTCACACGGCAAGTCGTTTTCGTCGAAGCCAAAAGGGTCCTCCAATTCGTCGCCAATAGCGTCCAGGCCAAAGAAGGTGTAGCTGACGATCGCAGTGAACACCGGCGTCAACCAGCCCAGTGGCTCGGCCATGGCGAACGGCAGCAGGATGCAGAACAGGTAGATGGTGCGGTGCAACAGCAGGGTGTAGGGGAAGGGCAGTGGCGTGGTCTTGATCCGCTCACACGCCGCCTGCACCTGGCTCAGGCTGACCAACCGGCTTTCCAGCTGGGTGTAGCGCCATTCGCTGATCACACCCTGTTGGGCCAGGACCGAAAAGCGCGCACCGACCGTTTGCAGCACGCTGTCCGACAGGTTGGGGTGGCTGGCTGGCACGGTGATCCAAGGGTGTATCGCCCGGGCTTGATCTTCATGACGCAAATGCGCGACCAAACCATGCGCAAAACCGCATAGGCCGCGCAGCAGGCCAGCACGCTCGGCGGTGTCCCCCAGCACCTGGGTCTCGCGAATCAGCGAACGCACGTCAATGACCATTTGCCCCAGTTGCTTGCGGCCCTCCCACCAACGGTCATAACAGGCGTTGTTACGAAAACTCATGAAGATCGACAGCGACAAGCCCAACAAGGTGAAGGGCGTAGCGTTGACCTTGGAAAAATAGGCGGGGTGCAGGGTTTCCACCAGCACGATGACCGAGGCCAACAGCGTGACCAGCAGACTGCGCCAGGCAATGCGCTTGGCAATGGAGCCTTTGAGGGAGAACAGGATACCCAGTACGTTGGGTTTGGGGCGAACGATCATGGCGGGCTTCTGTGGCGGCGCAGATCATCAGGGTAGAAGCTGGCACCCGGAGCGTCCAATCACTTGGATCGACCGTCTGATCAGTCGACTCAATGACTCTTTGTAGGAGCGAGCTTGCTCGCGAAAAACGGCAACGATAACGCGCGCATTCTGATTAAACGCGGCGCCTGTGAGTTTTTCGCGAGCAAGCTCGCTCCTACAGATAGCCATGGCCAAACCAGTCAGCCAAGTTGAAAGCTTTGACCATTGCCGCTGCGCCGCTCTGGAGCGACTATTTCAGCGGTTTTATCAAGTTGAAAATGTCCTGAAAATAAAAACACAGAAGGATAGAAAGCGATGCGTGAGTATTTGGCTGCCACCACCGAGTTTGATTACCAGCACACCGTCGACGCCGCGCTGGCCGGCAATCTGCAAGCGCTCAACGCCTGTGTGGAGTGTTGTGACCGTCACGCACTGCCGGGGCGTATCGCGTTGTTCTGGGAAGGCAAGGACGGGCGTAGCGCCACCTCGACCTTTACTGAACTGCAGGAGCAGGCCGCGCGTTTTGCCAACTTCCTGCTGGCCCGGGGCGTCAAGCGCGGTGACAAGGTGGCGGGCCTGTTACCGCGTACCGCCGAATTGCTGGTGGTGGTGTTGGCGACCTGGCGCATCGGCGCGGTCTATCAGCCACTGTTTACCGCGTTCGGTCCCAAGGCGATTGAACACCGCTTGAACAGTTCCGGTGCAGCGTTGGTGGTCACCGATGCAGTGAACCGCGCAAAGCTGGCTGAAGTCGCCGACTGCCCGACCATCGTCACGGTGGCCGGGGCCAAGGGCGAAGGCATCGTGCGTGGCGATTACAGCTTCTGGGCCGAACTGCCCCATTACTCTTCTTACTGCGAGCCGGTGCTGCTGGGCGCAGAGGAGCCGTTCCTGCTGATGTTCACCTCGGGCACCACTGGCCCGTCCAAGGCGTTGTCGGTGCCGCTCAAGGCCATCGTTGCGTTCCAGGGCTACATGCGCGATGCCGTGGACTTGCGCCCCGAAGACGCGTTCTGGAACGTCGCAGACCCTGGCTGGGCCTATGGCATCTATTTCGGCGTGACCGGGCCGTTGTCCATGGGGCACCCGATCACCTTCTACGATGGCCCGTTCACCCTGGAAAGCACCTGCCGGGTGATCAATAAATACGCAATCACCAACCTGACCGGTTCGCCCACGGCGTATCGCCTGCTGATTGCCGGTGGCGAACAGTTCGCGCGTTCGATCAAGGGCAAGCTGCGCATCGTCAGCAGCGCCGGCGAGCCGTTG
The DNA here is from genome assembly GCF_002591235.1 of Pseudomonas sp. FDAARGOS_380. Lineage (NCBI taxonomy): Bacteria > Pseudomonadati > Pseudomonadota > Gammaproteobacteria > Pseudomonadales > Pseudomonadaceae > Pseudomonas > Pseudomonas sp. FDAARGOS_380. Next base: position 5,040,127 of record NZ_CP023969.1, read on the forward strand.
AACCCGGAGGTGATTCGCTGGTTCGCCGACAACCTGGGCGTGACCATCCACGACCATTACGGCCAGACCGAACTGGGTATGGTGCTGTGCAACCACCACGGCCTGGCGCATCCGGTGCACGTGGGTTCGGCGGGTTTTGCCTCGCCTGGGCATCGCATCGTGGTGCTGGATGACAACCACCAGGAGCTGCCGGCCGGCCAGCCTGGCATTCTGGCCATCGACCGTGAGCAATCGCCGATGTGCTGGTTCGCCGGATACGACGGCGTGAAGACCAAGGCGTTTGTTGGCAAGTACTACCTCAGCGGCGACACCGTGGAGCTGAACCCGGACGGCAGCATCAGCTTCGTGGGGCGCAGCGACGACGTGATCACTACATCCGGCTATCGCGTGGGCCCCTTCGATGTGGAAAGCGCGTTGGTCGAACACCCTGCGGTGGTCGAGGCTGCGGTGGTCGGCAAGCCTTGCCCGGAGCGCACCGAGCTGGTCAAAGCCTTTGTGGTGATCAGCGAGCAATACCGCGCCACCCCCGAGTTGGCCGAAGAGCTGCGCCTGCATGTGCGCCAGCGCCTGGCCGCCCATGCGTACCCACGGGAAATCGAATTTGTCAGCGACTTGCCCAAGACCCCGAGCGGCAAGCTGCAACGCTTTATTTTGCGCAATCAGGAAATAGCCAAGGCCCAGGCGGCCGTGGCTTGATCTCTTTAAAAGGAAACAACGATGCAGATTGAAAACAAGGTATTCCTGGTCAGCGGCGGCGCGTCGGGCCTCGGCGCGGCCTCCGCTGAAATGCTGATTGCCGCGGGTGCCAAGGTGATGCTGGTGGACTTGAACGCCGACGCCGTGGCCGCCAAGGCCCAGCAACTGGGCGACAACGCCCGCAGTGCCGTGGCGGACATCAGCCAGGAAGCCGCTGCAGAAGCAGCGGTGAAGGCAGCGGTAGACGCATTTGGTGGCTTGCATGGCCTGGTCAACTGCGCGGGTGTGGTGCGTGGCGAGAAGATCCTCGGAAAGAATGGCCCGCATGGCCTGGCAAACTTTGCCCAGGTGATCAACGTCAACCTGATCGGCAGCTTCAACCTGCTGCGCCTGGCCGCTGCGGCGATCGCTGAAACCGAGTCGAATGCCGACGGCGAACGCGGCGTGATCATCAATACCGCCTCGGTGGCGGCCTTCGATGGGCAGATTGGCCAGGCTGCGTATGCCGCCTCCAAGGGCGCGATTGCCAGCCTCACCTTGCCTGCCGCACGGGAACTGGCGCGCTTTGGCATCCGCGTGATGACCATCGCACCGGGCATTTTCGAAACGCCAATGATGGCCGGCATGACCCCAGAGGTGCGTGAGTCCCTGGCTGCCGGTGTGCCGTTCCCACCACGCCTGGGCAAACCCGCCGAATATGCCGCGCTGGTACGCCACATTATTGAAAACAGCATGCTCAATGGCGAGGTGATCCGTCTCGACGGTGCCTTGCGCATGGCGGCCAAATAAGGAGCAATGGCTATGAACGACCCTATTGTGATTGTCAGCGCCGTGCGCACGCCCATGGGCGGGTTCCAGGGCGACCTTAAAAGCCTGACCGCGCCGCAATTGGGCGCTGCCGCCATTCGTGCGGCGGTCGAGCGTGCCGGTATCGCCACCGATGCCGTCGACGAAGTCCTGTTTGGCTGTGTACTGCCCGCCGGGCTTGGGCAAGCGCCTGCCCGCCAGGCCGCCCTGGGCGCCGGGTTGGACAAGGGCACGCGCTGCACCACCCTCAACAAAATGTGCGGATCCGGCATGGAAGCGACGATTCTGGCCCACGATTCGCTGCGCGCTGGCAGCGTCGATGTGGTAATCGCCGGCGGCATGGAAAGCATGTCCAACGCCCCGTACCTGTTGGACCGCGCGCGCAGCGGTTACCGCATGGGCCACGGCAAGGTGCTTGACCATATGTTCCTCGACGGCCTCGAAGACGCCTACGACAAGGGCCGCCTGATGGGCACCTTTGCCGAGGACTGCGCCGAGCACAACGGTTTTACCCGTGAAGCCCAGGACGCGTTCGCCATTGCCTCCCTGACCCGCGCACAGGAGGCCATCACCCACGGCAGCTTTGCCAGCGAAATCGTCCCGGTGCAGGTCACCGTGGGCAAGGAACAAAAAACCATCCTGCACGATGAGCAACCGCCGAAAGCCAAGCTGGACAAGATTGCCAGCCTGAAACCGGCGTTCCGCGACGGCGGTACAGTGACAGCGGCCAACTCCAGCTCGATTTCCGATGGCGCCGCGGCGTTGTTGTTGATGCGTGAGTCCGAGGCGCTCAAGCGCGGCCTCAAGCCTTTGGCGGTGATCCACGGGCATGCCGCGTTTGCCGATGAGCCTGGGCTGTTTCCGGTGGCGCCGGTGGGAGCGATCCGCAAGCTGATGAGCAAGACCGGCTGGAGCCTCGACGAAGTGGACCTGTTCGAAATCAACGAGGCCTTCGCCGTGGTCAGCCTGGTGACCATGAGCAAGCTGGAGATTCCCCACGACAAGGTCAACGTGCACGGCGGTGCCTGCGCACTGGGCCACCCCATTGGTGCCTCTGGCGCACGTATCCTGGTGACATTGCTCGCGGCCCTGCGCCAGAAGGGGCTCAAGCGTGGCGTCGCCGCCATTTGCATTGGCGGCGGTGAAGCCACGGCGATGGCCGTTGAATGCCTGTATTGAGGATGACCTATGTTGCCCAATGACGAACAACTGCAAATCAGCGACGCCGCCCGGCAATTTGCCCAGGAACGTTTGAAACCCTTCGCCGCCGAGTGGGACCGCGAGCATCGCTTTCCCAAGGAGGCCATCGCGGAAATGGCCGAACTGGGCTTTTTCGGCATGCTGGTGCCAGAACAGTGGGGCGGTTGCGACACCGGCTACCTGGCCTACGCCATGGCCCTGGAAGAAATCGCCGCGGGCGACGGCGCCTGCTCCACGATTATGAGTGTGCACAACTCGGTGGGTTGCGTGCCGATCCTCAAATTTGGCAATGACCAGCAGAAAGAGCAGTTCCTCACGCCCTTGGCCAGCGGCGCTATGCTCGGCGCCTTCGCGCTGACCGAACCCCAGGCCGGCTCCGATGCCAGCAGCCTGAAAACCCGGGCGCGCCTTGAAGGCGACCACTATGTACTCAACGGCTGCAAACAGTTCATCACCTCCGGGCAAAACGCCGGGATCGTGATTGTGTTTGCGGTCACCGACCCGGCTGCGGGCAAGCGCGGAATCAGCGCGTTTATCGTGCCCACCAATTCGCCCGGTTACACCGTGGCGCGGGTGGAAGACAAGCTGGGGCAACATGCCTCGGACACTTGCCAGATACTGTTTGAAGACGTGAAAGTGCCGGTGGCCAACCGCCTGGGCGAGGAGGGCGAAGGTTATAAAATTGCCCTGGCCAACCTGGAAGGCGGCCGCGTGGGCATCGCGTCCCAGTCGGTGGGCATGGCCCGCGCCGCCTTCGAAGCGGCCCGGGACTATGCCCGCGAACGTGAAAGCTTTGGCAAGCCGCTGATCGAACACCAAGCCGTCGCCTTTCGCCTGGCCGACATGGCCACCCAGATCGCCGTCGCCCGGCAGATGGTGCATTACGCCGCTGCCCTGCGTGACAGCGGCAAACCAGCGCTGGTGGAGGCGTCCATGGCCAAGCTGTTTGCCTCGGAAATGGCCGAGAAAGTCTGCTCGGCCGCCTTGCAAACCCTGGGCGGTTACGGTTACCTGAACGACTTCCCCCTGGAGCGGATCTACCGTGATGTGCGGGTCTGCCAGATTTACGAAGGCACCAGCGATATTCAACGCATGGTCATCTCACGCAATCTTTAAGGAGCCGAGACATGAGTTACGAAACCATCCTGCTTGACGTTCAGGGCCGTGTCGGGCTGATCACGCTTAACCGCCCCAGCGCACTGAATGCCTTGAATGCACAACTGGTCAGCGAGCTGAACCAGGCGCTGGACAGCCTGGAAGCCAACCCGGAAATTGGTTGCATCGTGCTGACCGGCTCGAAAAAAGCCTTCGCGGCCGGTGCCGACATCAAGGAAATGGCCGAGCTGACCTACCCGCAGATCTATATGGACGACCTGTTCAGCGACAGCGACCGTGTGGCCAACCGCCGCAAACCGATCATTGCCGCCGTGAATGGTTTCGCTCTGGGCGGCGGCTGCGAGCTGGCCCTGATGTGTGACTTTATCCTTGCCGGCGACACCGCCAAGTTCGGCCAGCCGGAAATCAACCTGGGCGTGCTGCCGGGCATGGGCGGCACCCAGCGCCTGACCCGTGCGGTGGGCAAAGCCAAGGCCATGGAGATGTGCCTGACCGGGCGTTTTATCGACGCGGTAGAGGCCGAGCGCTGCGGGATTGTGGCGCGCATCGTGCCCGCCGATGAGCTGCTGGACGAGGCGCTGAAAGTAGCTACCCTGATCGCCGGTAAATCCGTGCCGATCAGCATGATGGTCAAGGAAAGTGTGAACCGTACGTTTGAAGTCAGCCTGTCTGAAGGCGTGCGTTTTGAGCGTCGGGTGTTTCATGCGGCGTTTGCGACCCAGGACCAGAAGGAAGGCATGGCCGCGTTTGTGGCCAAGCGGGCGCCGGAATTCAAGGATAAGTAAGCCTGATGGGTGTGTGGCCTGCCAGCCGACACCTACCTGACACCCCAACGATCCAACTGTGGGAGCGGGCTTGCTCGCGAAGGCGGCCTAGCAGTCAACGCAGTTGGATTGTGTACATATCCATTGCTGCGGTAACGGCCGCTTAGGGTTCCGCCCTGACGGCGGCTCACTTTGCAAAAGCGGCAAAGTAAGCAAAACGCTCTTGCCCCACCACTCGGCACCTCGCTTAGGCTCGGTGTGCCCGTAATTCGTCAGTGATTTGGGGGGCCGCCGCCACGCGCCATCCATGGCGCGGGGCGGCTAAACCGGCATCCCTGCCGGTTTACCCCCCAAATCCCTGTCGAATTCCGGCCAGCGTGGTTTGACGGGGCGCCTAAGATCAAGATCAAGATCAAAAGCAGAGCAAGAGCAAGAGCAAGAGCGGCTCGCTTCGCATCGTGGTTACCGTTGATCGGTACCCTGATGTACCGAGGTGTCTGCATCGCAGGCAAGCCATAATGCCAGACGGTCAAGGCATTTTTGTAGGAGCGAGCTTGCTCGCGAAAAGCTCACAGACGCCGCGGTCAGTCAGCAAGCACGCGTTATCGCTGACGTTTTTCGCGAGCAAGCTCGCTCCTACAGAAGGCGATGGTGTGGTGTCCGTCAGAGCTGGTAGTTTTTCAACTCCCTGGCAATCACCAGCCGCTGTATCTCGCTGGTGCCTTCATAAATCTGCGTGATCCGTGCATCCCGGTAGTAGCGCTCCACCGGGTAATCTTCCAGGTACCCATACCCACCATGGATCTGCATTGCCTTGGAGCAGACCCGTTCGGCCATTTCCGAGGCGAACAGCTTGGCCTGGGAGGCTTCGGACAAGCAGGGTTTGCCGGCGGTGCGCAGGCGTGCGGCGTGGAGGATCAGCAGGCGCGCAGCGTTGAGTTGGGTTTGCATGTCGGCCAGCAGGTTGGCCACGCTCTGGTGTTCGATGATCGCTTTGTCGAACTGCACCCGATCACGGGCGTAGGCCAGCGCGGCTTCAAACGCGGCGCGGGCAATGCCCAGGGCCTGGGCGGCGATGCCGATGCGTCCGCCTTCCAGGTTGGAGAGGGCGATGGCCAGGCCTTTGCCGCGCTCACCCAGCAGGTTGGCTTCAGGAACCTTGCATTGGTTGAGCGTGACGGCGCAGGTGTCTGACGCACGGATGCCCATCTTGTGCTCGGTGCGGTCGACCACGAAACCTGAGGTATCGGTGGGCACCAGGAACGCCGAAATGCCTTTCTTGCCCAGTTCCGGGTCGGTCACGGCGAACACGATGGCCAGCTTGGCGCGCTTGCCATTGCTGACGAACTGCTTGGCGCCATTGATGACCCACTGCCCGTCACGCAACTCGGCACGGGTGCGCAGGTTATGGGCTTCGGAACCGGCCTGGGGTTCGGTCAGGCAGAAGCAACCGATGGCCTGGCCGCTGGCAAGTTCGGCCAGCCAGGTGTTTTTCTGTTCGGTTGTGCCGTAGTTGAGGATCGGCCCGCAACCCACTGAATTATGGATACTCATCAGCGCGCCCGTCGCAGCGTCACCGGCGGAGATTTCCTCCACGGCCAGGGCGTAGGCGACGTAATTGACATAGGTGCCGCCCCATTCTTCCGGTACCACCATGCCCAGCAGGCCCAGCTCGCCCATCTTCGCCACTAGGGCGTCGTCGATCCAGCCGGCTTTCTCCCAGGCTTGGGCATGGGGCGCGATTTCGCCACGGGCAAAATCACGCGCCATGTCGCGGATCATCACTTGTTCTTCAGTGTATTCAAGATCTTGCATGGCTTATTTCCCAATCTGCACGAAGTCGCGGAAGAAGCTCTCGACATGGCTGGCATCCAGCGCATGGAGGGTGGGCGGGTTCCACTTCGGAGTCTTGTCCTTGTCGATGATCAGGGCGCGAACCCCTTCGATCAGGTCGCCGCGCTCGAACCACTGGCGGTCCAGGTGCAGTTCGAGGGCAAAGCACTGTTCCAGTGGCAAGTGGCGGCCACGGCGCAGCATCTCCAGGGTCACGGCCATGGCCAGGGGCGAGCGGGTCTGCATGAGGTTGGCGGTGGTCAACGCCCAGTCATGGTTATCAGCCACGGTGACTTGTTGCAGTTGCTCGACGATGCTGGGCACGTCCGGCAACCCGAAGAAATGGTCAATGGCCGGGCGCAAGGCCGCCAACGGGGCGTCGGGCAGTTGCTGTACGGCGAGCTTGGCGAGTGCGCCTTGCAAGTCCTTGAGCGGCGAGTCGTGCCATTGCAGGCCGTCGAGTTTCTGGTCCAGCTCAACCAGCTTGGCGCTGTCGATGTACCAGTCTGCCAACCCACAATACAAGGCATCCGCCGCGCGAATCTGCACCCCGGTCACCCCAAGGTAGGTGCCCAGCTCGCCAGCAATACGCGAGAGAAAATAGCTGCCGCCCACATCCGGGAAGTACCCGATGGCCACTTCCGGCATCGCCAGGCGGCTGCGTTCGGTAACTACCCGCAGGTCTGCGCCTTGCACCAGGCCCATGCCACCGCCGAGGACGAAGCCGTCCATCAATGCCATTACGGGTTTACGGTAGTGGTGAATGGCCAAGTCGAGGGCATATTCCTCGACGAAGAAATCCTGGTGGAGGGTGTCGCCTTGCTTGAAGCTGTCGTACAGCGAACGGATGTCGCCGCCAGCGCAAAATGCTTTCTCGCCGGCGCCGCGCAGTACCACGGCGTAGACCTCGGGGTCGACGGCCCAGGCCTGCAAGTGCGCGGTTAACTGGCGGACCATGTCCAGGGTGATGGCATTCAGGCCGGCGGGACGATTGAGGGTGAGGTGGCCGATATGGTTACGCACCTGTGCCAAGACAGCGTCCTGCTGGACCTCGGCGTGGCTTGCTTGGGATGAAACCTGAGCAGTCATCTCTAACTCCCTGCTTTTATTGTCTTTATCAAGATGTTCGCGGGTGAACTCTCTTGTGATCGTACCAGTGCAAATTTGCCCCGTACAACCCGGAATCCTGCAGGTCGTTGTTGCATTTATGCAGTGCCGGTCAAACCACCCGGCTGGCCAGAACCTCGCCGATACTGCGACGCCGGGCATGGCCCTCGGCGGCGTGGATCAGTTGCTCCAGCTCTGTCGGTTCGACGTCGTAGAACTGCTCCATCTCGGCCAGCGCCAGCTTGAGGTCGGCTGCCGTGATGCTCGGCTCGCTGACGGCGGTGGCAGTGCCCAGGATAACCGGTGCAGGCTCGGCAAGCCCCTTGGGGTAACGCGTGCGCGTGGCGTTGTTATAGGCCAGCGCACAGGCGAGCAGGGCGCCAGCGCCGAGCATCACCGGCGCCAGTTCGTACCAGCCAAGGGCGACAGATGCCGGATCGGCCAGCACCAGGGTCATGGCCAAGCCGCCGGCCGGCGGGTGCAGGCAGCGTAGCCAGCAGATGAGGACCACTGTCATACCCGCCGCCAGGCACGCGCTGCCCAAGGTGCGCCCCAGGACGCGGGCGACCAGCAGCGCCACGACGCCTGCGCACAGGTAACTGCCGATGATCGACCAGGGTTGGGCCAGCGCGCCCGATGACACGGCAAACAACAGCACCGCCGAGGCACCCAGAGGGCCGAGCAGGTGCAGGGCCACCTCCATGCCGAATACTTGGGCACAAGCCCAGACACTCAATAGCGTGCCCAGGGCCATGCCGATGGCTGCACGGCTCCATTCGGCGGGACGGGTGTTGATTGCAGCGGGTAACCAGCGAGCGAGCATTGAAAGACGGTCCATAAACGGCGGGCGAAAAAAAAAGGCCTGCCTGGTTTCCCGGATCAGCCCTTTGAAGGTTCCAACATTGGGGGAAGGAACCTGTGCAGTGTGCCGCGCTTGATCCAGGGGCGCTACTGCATATTAATGAAGGTTAAATGCAAAACAAATGCAGTTAAAAGGCGTCGCCGTAGGTGATCGGCCCGGTGGCTGTGGCCGTCGTTGGGTTGATCTTGCCCAGCACGCGACTGTGGGTTTCTTCATTGAACAGGCGCTCTTGCAGGTCTTCGCGCAGCCTGGGATCGTCGGCCAGCGGCCCCTTCAACGCCACCAGTGCGTCACGCAACGCCATCAAACGATCCAGCCTGGGTAAAGGTACGGTTAACAGGTCATCTCGCACGGCATTGTCCTCTCAATGAAGTAAGCCATCGCGCGCGGGCAGCCTACAACGTCCTTGTTGTTGTGAAGTGCCCTGACCCAAGCGCTACAGGTTGGTCCTGACGGTCGGGTGGTAGATAGTGAGTGCACGTGGCAGCGAGTCTACAGTTGGGCTCCGAGCACCGGAAGGGAAAGTGCACCAGCCATTACGCAAACAAATGTAGGCACTTTCTTGGTACCTATGATGAAAGCCGCCCACTCGTGGAGGAGTGGGCGTTCTTTCTTACAATGCAGCCGGAAAAGCACTCAGGGCGTCGAGGTTTTTGCCAAATGCAGCAACACATAGGGGTTTTTGTCGAACGCTGCCGTGAGCGTCGGCGTGATTGAGCGCAGGCGCGGATCGTCCAGCGCCTGGAAGTCGGCCTGGCTCATCACTATCCATGCCGGCGCCTGGACGGGTTTCAATTCGGCGGGCAGCTGAGTAAACAACGGCACCTTGTCGCAATCGAAGTTGACCATGAACTTGATGGCTTTCGCGTCTTTGCCCAGTGCATGCAACACCAGCGGCGCCGGTTGCTGCTGAACGTGCGCCTTGACGGCGAGGCTGAAGGTGCGGGTGTCGTACACCTGACGTTCCAGGGGTTCGACCACCATGATGTAGGTGCTCCACAGGGCGAGCACGGCGGCCAGGGCGGGCCCGTAGGTGCGCAGCCGCGAGCGGAACAATGCCAGTAGGGCCAGCACCTGCAGCACACCCAGCACGACGAAGATCAGCACCAGGTCGGCCAGCGGCTCCGGGTAACGCCGCCGCGCCACCACCAGGCCAATGACCAGCAGCGTTGGCAACAGCGTCCAGATGCCCAGCATCAAGGCGCGCAGCCAGGCAAACAGCCGCCCTTGCGTGGCCTGGAAGGGGTAAGCGGCAATGATCGCAGCCATCGGCAACATCGGCAGGATATAACGCGCTTTCTTGGCTTGGGGCACCGACAGCCCCAGCATCACCAGCACACCCGCTGCTGCGCAGTAGAGCACCAGCTTCAAGGCCGGGTCCGGCGCGCGTCGACCGCCCATCAGCACCGCCAGCAGCACTAACAATGCCAGTGGATAGGCCAGGGCGTAATTGCCCAAAGAGCTGGTGAAGTAATACAGCACGCCGCCGGAGCCTTCACTGCCATCCATGCGCCCCAGGAACTGCATGCGAATCACGTCATGCATGAAGTCTTCGCCACCGCTGAGCTTGGCCAGCAGCAGCAACAGGCCGACGCACGCCGCCAGCAGCGCCAGTGCCAGCAGCCCGAAGCTGAACAGCTGGCGCCACTGGCGGTTGATCAGGTAGTAGCTGCACAACACGCCCGTAGGGATCACCAGGCCAATCGGCCCACGAATGGCAAACCCCAACAGCAGCAGCAAAAACACCCAATGCAGGCGCTTTGCAGCGGCGAAATGGTCATGGGCATAGCCCAGGTAGAACACCGCCAACGCCACGGCGGCGAGCATCTGATCCAGGGAGACTGCCCGGGTTTCGCTGATGAAGGTACTGCTGAGCAGCAGCATCGCAATGCTCAGCAGGCCCCAACGCGGCGAGTAGGGCGCGGTGAGGCGATAGACCAGCACCACGATCAGCGTCGACGCCACCGCCGTGGGCAGCCACGCCGTCAGGCTGGTGACCTGGCCCAAGGGCAACGACAGCAGCCACGTCAGCAGGGTCGACGTCGCCAGGTAATCGGCATACGGCTGGCCATAGGTGGTGGGGAAGAAGCTTGGCCCATGGCGCAGCATTTCCTGGGCAAACACCACGAAGCGCGAATCGAAGCCGATGATCGCCTGGTGCCAGTTGCCGGCGATAAACAGCACCAGCGCCAAGAGCCCAAGCCCCAGGGACTGGTGACGGATCGTTGCACGCTGCGCGGACGGTAAGGCGATGTTCACCTAGCAAGCGTCCTTGGCCTGTTCCACCCAGTTTTGCTGGGGGATCGGCAACTCGCAGGAGTCGCCGCGGCCGATGGGGAAGTACTTGAAGCCTTTGCGCGCCAGGCGTTCGCCGTCGTACAGGTTACGGCCGTCGAAGATCACCGGGGTTTTCAGGCGCTGGTGAATCAGGTCAAAGTCCGGTGCCTTGAATTGCTGCCACTCGGTGCACACGATCAACGCATCGGCGCCGCCCAAGGTGGATTCCGGGGTGCCCATCAGCATCAGGCGCGGGTCGTCCCCGTAGATACGTTGGGTTTCCTGCATGGCTTCCGGGTCGAACGCACGCACATTGGCGCCAGCGGCCCACAGCGCTTCCATCAGCACACGGCTGGGGGCGTCACGCATGTCATCGGTGTTGGGCTTGAAGGCCAGGCCCCACAGAGCGAACGTCTTGCCCTTGAGGTTGCCCTGGAAGAACGCGTTGATGCGCTCGAACAGCTTGCTCTTCTGGCGCTGGTTGATGGCTTCCACGGCTTCGAGCAGGTCGCTGGAGCAGTTGGCCTGCTTGGCACTGTGAATCAGGGCGCGCATGTCTTTGGGGAAGCACGAGCCGCCATAACCGCAGCCGGGGTAGATAAAGTGGTAGCCGATGCGCGAGTCGGCACCAATGCCCAGGCGCACCGACTCAATGTCGGCGCCCAGGTGTTCGGCCAGCTCGGCGATCTGGTTGATGAAGCTGATCTTGGTGGCCAGCATGCAGTTGGCGGCGTATTTGGTCAGTTCGGCGCTGCGCAGGTCCATGAAGATGATGCGGTCGTGGTTGCGGTTGAACGGCGCGTACAGGTCGCGCATCACGTCACGTACTTCTTCACGCTCACAGCCGATGATGATCCGGTCCGGGCGGCGGCAGTCTGCAACGGCGGAGCCTTCCTTGAGGAATTCCGGGTTGGAGACGATATCGAACTGCAGCTCACGGCCGGCGGCGCGCAGGTTATTGAGGATGTGGTCGCGCAATGTGTCGCCGGTGCCGACCGGTACCGTGGATTTCTCCACCAGGATCACCGGTGCCACGCGGTGGCGGGCAACCGCATCACCCACCGACAGTACGTATTTCAGGTCGGCCGAACCGTCTTCATCCGACGGCGTGCCCACAGCAATAAACAGCACTTCGCCGTGTTCGACGGCGAGTTTTTCGTCGTGGGTAAAGCGCAGGCGCCCGCTTTCCAGGTTGTCCTTGACCATGGCTGCCAGGCCCGGCTCGAAGATGGTCACGTGACCTTTCTGCAGCGATTCGACCTTGTGCTTGTCAACGTCCATGCAAATGACATCGTGACCGACTTCGGCTAATACAGTGGCCTGAACCAGACCAACGTAACCACTACCAAATACACTGATTTTCATGGGGTATTCCTGGGACTTGAGGTGCTAGCACGACGAGAGTTGATAACCAGTACGCCGAGGATGACCAAGGCCACCCCCAGGGTTTTTGAAAGCGAAAAATCTTCGTTGAACACCGGCAGGCTGGCGGCCAGCAAATACACCAGCGCGTAGCTGATGCTGAGCAGCGAATAAGCGCGGCCCAGGGGTAAGTGCTTCAGTGCGCCGAGCCAGCACAGCATCGACAGCGCATAGGCGATGATCGCCAGGATCACCACGCCAAGGGCACCCAGGTCGACGCTGTTATCCGTGAAGGCGGCCAGCCATTCAGAGGGGAGGGGCAGGCGCGTCATGCTCCAGCGCATGCCCAGTTGGGCACCACTCACCAGGCCGACACTGCCCAAGGCCAGGGCGAAACCCCGCACGCGGCTCATACCTGACGCCCCAGCAAGACCACGCCAGCAATCACCAGCCCCACACCCAGCCAGTGACGGCCATCAATGGGTTCGTGGAACACAAAGCGCGCCATCAGCGTGACCAGCACAAAATTCAGGCTGAGCATGGGGTAGGCAATGCCCACTTCCAGACGCTGCAACACCAGCAGCCACACCAGCAAGCCCAGGCCCAGGCACACCAGCGCCGACCACAACCACGGCGAGCGCAGTTTCAAGGTCCAGCCATCCGGCACGCCGCGCCAGCTTTCCACAGCAAACTTTTGCGAGACCTGGCCCATGCACGTGAGCAGGCAGGCCGTGAGCAGTAGCAGCAGGGTGATCATGGCGCGACCTGCGGGAAAATCAGGATCACGATCTTGCCCTGCGCATAACGCTTGCCGTCGGTGGGCAGCAGGGCGAGCTCTTCCTTTTCACCGGTGCTATTGACGCGCATCACCACGCCCACCGCGCCGGTACGACGGGTTTCGGCCATCCATGACTGGATGCGGTTACGGTCGACCAGACGCGGCGCCGTGTCCTCGTAAGCCACGCCGTACTTGACCTCACCCGAGGTGTTGTACAGCGTGATATCGGGGCGTTTGAGGCGCCAGGACAACGCCGAGGCGGCGCCCAGGTCGTTGCTCAGCAGGGCAACGCTGGGCTGCAACTCGTCGATGTGATCGATGATGAATTGGTCCGGGGTCTTGTTGTAAACCACCGAATGGGGCAACGCCGCAGGCACCAGCAGCACCAGTAAGCCACTGCCGATCAAGGGCGCCGCCCACAACTTCAAGGGGCGTGCCGCTTGCAGCAGATTGACCACGATCCAACCGAACAAGAAGATGAACACCAGCACCAAGCTGAGGGTCTCTTCACCCGGTTCGTATACCGGCTTCTTCAACTGGAACCAGCTGAGGGCCAGCAATACCAGCACACCGATCGCCAGGTTCAACCAACCATTGATGCGTAGCACGCGGCCGCGACCTTGAGCCAGTTTGTCACTCAAGGCCGAGCCCATCAGCAAGGCCAAGGGCAACATGCACGGCATGATGTAGGAGGGCAGCTTGCCTTTGGCCAGGCTGAAAAAGGCCAGGGGCATCAACAACCACAGCAGCAGGAACGCGGTTTTCGGCACGCGCCGTTGCAGCCAGGCCTGGTTGAACGCGGACGGCAGAACGGCGACCCACGGCAGCGCGAACGCGACCAGCAGCGGCAGGTAATACCAGAAGGGTTCGGCGTGCTGGGCGTCTTCACCGGCAAAGCGTTGAATGTGCTCGTGCCAGAAAAAGAAATGCCAGTAGTCCGGCTCTTGCAGGTGCACAGCTAACGCCCACGGCAGGCTGACAGCAATCGCTACCACCACGGCAACAGGGCCAAACTTGCACAACTCACCAAAACGTTTTTGCCAGACGGCGTAGGGCAGGGCGACCAGCACCGGCAGCAACCAGGCCAGGAAGCCTTTGGTCATGAAGCCCATGCCGCACGCCAGGCCCAGCAAGGCCCAGGACCACAAGCGCGCACGCCGCGTGGTGCTGTCGAAACAAAACCACAAGGCCACGCCCGTCAGGTTGACCCAGAAGGTGAACTGCGGGTCCAGGTTGGCATAGCCGCCCAGCGCGGCCACGCTGACGAAGCTCATGTAGAGCAGCGTGCTGACCAGGCTCTTTTGCGGGTCGTTCCACAACCGGCGAGACACCAGATACACCAGCAGAATGCTCAAACCGGTGCTCAAGGCCGAGGCAAACCGTACGCCAAACAGGTTCTGCCCGAAGATCGCCTGGCCCAGCGCAATCATCCAATAGCCTGCGGCGGGCTTCTCGAAGTAGCGAATGCCCATGAAGTGCGGCGCAGCCCACTTGCCGGTCAGCAGCATTTCCTGGCTGATTTGCGCATAGCGGGTTTCATCGGGAATCCACAGACCATGGGTGGCCAACGGCAGCAGGTAGAACACGGCGAACGCCAGCAGGAGCAGGGGCAACGCCCAGCGGCGGATCATGCCTGCTGCACTCCCAGCCAACCCTCGCGGCCGCTCAAGGCGCCGCGCACCAGCTGTTGCTGGGGCAGGGTGGTCGCATCCGCAGGCAACAGCTCGCCCAAGGGTTTGAAATCAATGCCGCGCTGCCCGGCCTGGGCGAGCAACTGGCGAAAATCATTGGCCATCAGAATCCCTTCTACTTCTGCGTGGATCGTATAGACGTTCAGCTTTGACGCGCTGAACCGGTCGAGAATGAAACTGTTGAAATCGTTGGCAGCCACCACCGGCCCGACGACTTCGTCGAAGGTCGGCAGGTCTACCGGAATTTGTGGGGTGCCCGCGCTGCCATCGGCCAGGGTTGGTCGAAACAGGCTGGTGCCCCGGCAATCGCTGTTGTAGCGAAAGTTGAAGCTTTGCTTGGCTTGCACCACGCGCTCATCGGCACGCCAGCCGGCGGCCGCTGAACAGTCGACGCGCTCGCCGAGGATGTCGCTCAAGGTGTCTACGCCGCGTCGAATCTGCTCGACCAGCTGTGCCTCGCTCCAGCGCCCGGTGTTGGCCTGCCAGCCATGGTGGTCCCAGGCGTGCAGGCCGACTTCATGCCCGGCGGCCTTGGCCTGGCGCATCAAATGCCCCAGGTCGCGGCCAATCGGCTTGCCTGGCCAGGCGGTACCGGCCAGCAAGATATCCCAGCCATACAGGCCGGCAGCGTTGGAACGCAGCATCTTCCACAAAAACTGCGGGCGGATCAGGCGCCACAAGTGGCGCCCCATGTTGTCCGGCCCGACACTGAAGAAGAACGTCGCTTTGACCCCGGCTTCGGCCAGGGAGTCGAGCAACCGTGGCACACCTTCACGGGTGCCGCGGTAGGTGTCGACGTCGATGCGAAGACCTGCCTGCATTACTTTTTGTCCGCAATTTCAAGCATGGCTTCACGCAGGAAGAAATCGAGCGTGTTGCCGATGGTTTCGCTCATCTGCACGCTCGGCTCCCAGTTCAGCAGGCGCTTGGCGTTTTCGATGCTTGGCTTGCGGTGCGCCACGTCCTGGTAGCCGGTGCCGTAGAACGCCTTGCTCTCGACGTCGCGGAACCCAGCGAACGGCGGGAAGTTGTGGCGCAGCGGGTGAGCCTCGAACTGACGCAGCAGCTCTTCGCCCAACTGGCGGATGCTGGCTTCGTTTTCGGGGTTGCCGATGTTGATGATCTGGCCGTCGCACACGCCATTGTCGTTATCAATGATGCGCGCCAGGGCTTCGATGCCGTCGGCAATGTCGGTGAAGCAACGCTTCTGCTCACCACCGTCGAACAGACGGATCGGCGTGCCTTCCACCAGGTTCAGGATCAGCTGGGTAATGGCGCGGGAGCTGCCGATGCGCGCCGAGTCCAGGCGGTCCAGGCGCGGGCCCATCCAGTTGAACGGACGGAACAGGGTGAACTTCAGGCCCTTGTCGCCGTAGGCCCAGATCACGCGGTCCAGCAGTTGCTTGGAGACGGAGTAGATCCAGCGCTGCTTGTTGACCGGGCCCACCACCAGGTTGGAGGTGTCTTCGTCGAAGTACTGGTCTTGGCACATGCCATAGACTTCGGAGGTCGACGGGAAAATCACGCGCTTGTTGTACTTGACGCAGTAGCGCACCAGCTTGAGGTTTTCTTCAAAATCCAGTTCGAACACACGCAGCGGGTTACGGGTGTATTCGATCGGCGTGGCGATGGCCACCAGCGGCAGCACCACGTCGCATTTCTTGATGTGGTATTCGATCCACTCGGTGTGGATGCTGATGTCGCCTTCCACATAATGGAAGTTCGGGTGGCTGCGCAGGCGCTCGATGGCGTCGGAGCCGATGTCCAGGCCATAGACTTCGTAGCGGTCGTCACGCAGCAGGCGCTCGGACAGGTGGTTACCGATAAAACCGTTGACGCCCAGAATCAGCACGCGAGTGCGGCGTGGCTTGCGGCCTGACTCGGCGCCGCGCAGTACGGAGCCATCCACCAGGCCCAGTTCATCGGCCAGGGACGGGCCCGCCAGGTACAGGCCGTTTTCGTTGCGCTGGCCGAACTTGACCACCAGGGAATCTTCACCACAGGCAATGCGCAGCGGGTTGACGCTGATTACACGGCCAGGCGCCAGACCTTCGTTGCCCTTGACCACATCGGCTTGCCACACGATCAGCTTGTGCTCGCCCACGGCGCAGAAGGCGCCCGGATACGGCTGGGTCACTGCGCGCACCAGGTTGAACAGTTGCTCGGCGGGCTGTTTCCAGTCCAGCTTGCCATCGGCGGCGGTGCGACGACCGAAGTAGGTGGCTTTACTCTCGTCCTGGGCGGTTTCGCTCAGCTTGCCCTGGGCCAGCTGTGGCAGGGCATCGCGCAGCAGGACAGCGGCTGCATCACGCAGCTTGGCGTGCAGGCTCAGGCCGGTATCGCTGCGCTCGATGGTGACTTTTTGCTGGGCGAGGATGGCGCCGGCATCGGCACGCTTGACCATGCGATGCAGGGTCACGCCGGTTTCGGTTTCGCCGTTGACCAGCACCCAGTTGGCCGGGGCGCGGCCACGGTATTTAGGCAGCAACGAGCCGTGCAGGTTGAACGCGCCTTTGCGAGCGGTGGCCAACAGCGGTTCGCTCAGCAGGTTGCGGTAGTAGAACGAGAAGATGTACTCCGGGTTCAGCTTGGCAATGCGTTCGATCCACAGCGGGTGGTTGGCGTCTTCCGGAGCATGTACCGGGATGCCGTTGCGTGCGCAGAGTTGGGCGACGGAACCGTAGAAGTTGTTTTCCTTGGGGTCATCGGCATGGGTGAACACGGCGGCAATGTCGTAACCGGCGCTGAGCAGCGCTTCAATGCCTGCGCAGCCAATATCGTGGTAGGCGAATACAACAGCTTTTGAACTCATGACTGGACCTGATCCGAAGAAGTAGAAGTATGGGAAGACACCAGGCCGTCAACCACGACGACTGGAGCCGGTGCTGCCGGTTGGTTGCGCAGCACTTTTTCAATAAAGAAGCGTGGGCGGGCGCGTACATCGCTGTACATGCGGCCAAGGTATTCGCCCAGCAGGCCCATGCCGATGAACTGGCCACCGGTGAACACAAACAGCACCGCAAACAGCACGAACAGGCCATCACCGGCCCAGTCGGCGCCGAACGCCAGGCGCATGACAATCAGGGCAAAGGCAAACAGCACGCCGAGCGCCGCGAGGCTGAAACCGACGATGGACAGCAGGCGCAAGGGCGTGGTGGTCATGCACGTCAGCAGGTCGAACATCAGGCTGATCAGGCGCATGGCGCTGTATTTGGATTCGCCGTGCTCACGTTCGGCGTGGTGCACCAGGATTTCCGTGGTGTGGCGGGCAAAGCCGTTGGCCAGGATAGGAATGAACGTGCTGCGCTCACGGCAGGCGAGCATGGCGTCGACGATGGTGCGGCGGTAGGCGCGCAACATGCAGCCGTAGTCGGTCATGGCCACGCCGGTAGAGCGCTGCACGGCGAGGTTGATCAAGCGCGACGGCCAGCGGCGGAAGGCCGAGTCTTGGCGGTTATTGCGCA
Source organism: Pseudomonas sp. FDAARGOS_380 (assembly GCF_002591235.1). Classification (NCBI taxonomy): domain Bacteria; kingdom Pseudomonadati; phylum Pseudomonadota; class Gammaproteobacteria; order Pseudomonadales; family Pseudomonadaceae; genus Pseudomonas; species Pseudomonas sp. FDAARGOS_380. The sequence continues at coordinate 5,058,084 of NZ_CP023969.1, forward strand.
CGGTGGCGACCACGTCGTAACCCAGGGCGGCTTGCTCGACCAGGCGCGGGATTTCTTCCGGCGGGTTTTGCAGGTCGGCGTCGAGGGTAATCACCACTTCGCCACGGCACTGTTCGAAGCCGGCCATGATCGCCGCGTGCTGGCCGTAGTTGCGGTTAAGGATCACCGCCACCACGTTGCTACCGTCTTCGGCGGCGGCGTCTTCGAGCAGTTGGGCCGAATTGTCGCGGCTACCGTCATCCACCAGGATGATTTCGTATTCGTAAGCCAGTTGTTTGCAGGCTGCCGTGGTGCGACGCAGCAACTCAGGCAGGCTTTCTTGTTCGTTGTAGACCGGGATAACGATCGACACGCAATGAATAGGGTAGGGTTTCAAAGATTCATGACCTCGGGCTAAAGCGACTTCAAGCGTGAAAACAGCAGCGTTCATTGGGCAAAACTACAGCCCGCAAGTTACAAAACTGGGCCAAAGATGATGCGTTTTCAAAAGGTTAGTCGATAATCCACGGATTGCTCTTAAGTGTTGCCTACAAGGTTAAGCGCAAAAATGTGCAACGAATATGAAAGGCGGATGAAAAACTCGTTTATTTGACAGGCAGACAGCTAGGGTTCAGCTAAGTAATCAAGGCGTTACAGGTAAGCCTCACAGGGCGATATCGGAGCTTCGTGCAGGGCGCTTGGTTCAATTTGAGCGAGGCGATCAGGCCAATGCGCGCCCTTCAACAATCTTCTCTGCATTGGCGCTCAAGTGCCGGTAAAGTAAGCCCTCTCTTGCCAGGGTACTCGGATGAATAGCGTGCAGCTTTTGCGCGGCCCATTGCGGCCCGTGCTGATGGGATTGTTGATGACGGTGGCCTGTGTCACCAGCGTGCGGGCCGAGCAGGGCGTTGCGCTGACGCCTCTGGCGCAGGTGCCGGAAGGGGTGGAAGTGCGCGGCAAGCAAGTCGCCGCGTATACCTGGGATGACCGCCAGGGCAAAAACCTGCTGGTACTTGCCGAGCAAGTCGGTGAGCGCGATGACGATGGTACCCAATCGGCCTTTGTCTACGCGGCGCAGTACGTGCTGAGTGGCGAGCGCCCCAAGCGCGTGTGGATGCTGTACGACGATGTGCAGCACTGCGAATTCGACGCCGGGCTGCGCTTTGACCGAGCCGCCACCAAGGTCACCGACCTGCTGGGCGACGGCAATACCCAGGCTACCGTCGGCTATTCACGCGCTTGCACCAGTGACGTCAGCCCCAACGAATTCAAGCTGATCATGCATGTCGGCAAGTCCGAGAAGTATCGTCTGCGTGGCCTCGACCGCGTGGGCGCCAGTTGGTGGGACGAGGACGCGGGCGCCTTGCGTGGCATGCCACTGCCCACTGACTGCAGCGTCGTGGCGCAGCAAGCGTTGGTCAGCCAGTACAAGGAGCAGGGCACCGAACTGCCACTGCCGGGTTGCTACGGCGACGAGAAGGACTTTGCCAAGGCGCCGGACAGTTACCTCGCCTTTATGCGCCAGCAGTGGTTCGCGCTGATGCAGCAACAGGACGCCGACTGGAGCCAGTCCCAGGCCCAGCCCCAGGCAGCCAGCGAGGACGACGATACAGCCCCGTGATTTTGTGCCAGGGCCGCTCCTGGGTTAGACTCGGCCTTCGCCAATCCACTAAATACATCGATTAATCAAATAGTTGGTCGATGTATTTAATCCAAAGGCTGATCTACCTTGACCGAGTCCATTTGCAACCCGCTGACCCTTTATCTCACCCGCCTGGCGCCTTCCAGCCAACTGACCATGCGCTACGTGTTGCAGGATGCCGCCGACCGCCTGGGTTTCGAAGACCTCAACCTCGAAGAGATTGACTGGCACCTGCTGCAGCCCGAACACGTTATCGCACTGGTGGCTGCCTTGCGCGAGGACGGCTTTGCGCCGAACACCTCGTCGCTGTATGTGAATGCGGTGCGCGGGGTGATGAATGAAGCGTGGCGCATGAGCTTGATCAGCCAGGACCACCTGTTGAAGATGCGCTCGGTCAAGGCCACACCCGGTACGCGCCTGGGTCAGGGCCGCAACCTGCGCCGCACCTTGATCCGCGAGATGCTCGACGTCTGCGCCGCCGACCCTCGGCCCCAGGGCCTGCGGGATGCCGCAGTGATCGGCCTGTTATATGGCTCGGGCATGCGCAAGTCGGAGTCGGTCAACCTGGACTTGGCGCAGATCAACTTTGACGAGCGCAGCTTGCGCGTGATCGGCAAGGGCAACAAAGAACTCGTCAAGTACGCGCCGGACTGGGCGTTTGACAAACTTCAGGCCTGGCTGGCGTTTCGTCGCGAGCAGCTCAAGGAAGGTGAGCAGGACGATAGCTTCCTGTTCAACCGCATTCGGCGTGGCAGTCATATCACCCGGGAACGCATTACCAAGCATGCGATTTACTACATCGCGCGCCAGCGTGGTGATCAGGTGGGGGTCAAGATCATGCCCCATGATTTCCGTCGTTCGTTTATCACGCGGGTGATCGAGGAGCATGATTTGTCGATTGCGCAGAAACTGGCGCACCACACCAATATCCAGACCACTGCCAGCTATGACGTGCGTGACGACAATGAGCGGCGGCGGGCGGTGGATCGGTTTGATTTGTAGGCGGCGGGGACATGTGGGAGCTGGCTTGCCTGCGATGACGGCCTGCCAGCCGACGCCTATCTGACACCCCGCGATCCAACTGTGGGAGCGGGCTTGCTCGCGAAGGCGGCCTGGCAGGCGACACAGTTGGATTGGGTATATATCCATTGCTGCGGTAACGGCTACTTAGGGTTCCGCCCTGACGGCGGCTCACTTTTGAAAAGCGCAAAAGTAAGCAAAACGCTCTTGCCCCACCACTCGGCACCTCGCCTGGGCTCGGTGTGCCCTCACTCCGGCTTGAATCCGTGGGCCGCCGTCATGGGCCATCCTTGGCCCAGGACGGCTAACCCGGCGTCCTGCCGGGTTACCCACGAATTCAAGCCTGCGTTCGGCCAGCGTGGTTTAACGGGGCGCCTGAGATCAAGATCAAAAGCAGAGCAACGGCAAGATCAAGAGCGACTCGCTTCGCATCGTGGTTACCGTTGGCTGCTACAACCATACTCAGGAGGAGGGCGGGGCGCTTGAAGCCAAATGAGCCGGTAAGCGCCGCAGCGTCCACCAGGTGGTCAGCATCGCGGCGAGCGCACATAGCGCGATACCGATCAACATTGGCGCCGGGGTATGATCGGCAAACACGCCCACCAAGGTCATCGCCACAGCCGCCGTGACCATCTGGATCGCGCCCAGCAGTGCAGACGCAGAACCGGCCACTGCACCGTGATCCTCTAACGACAACACCCCGGCCGCCGGCAATAGCAGGCCAAGAAAGCCAAAACCAATAAACAACAGCCCCATCATCAGGGCCAGGCTGTCGCCCCACAGCGTAGTCGCCGCCAGCAAGCTCATGACCGCCGCCACGCCCACCACCGACCAGCGAATCAACGGCGCCAGGCCAAAGCGGGCGCTGAGGCGTGCGGTCAGTTGGCTCATGGCGAAAAACGAAGCTGCGTTGAGGGCAAAGCACAGGCTGAACTGGGTTGGTGTCAGGCCAAAAAACTCGATGTACACGAAAGGCGCGCTACCGATGAACACAAAGAAGGTAGCCAGGCCAAACCCGCACACCACCGACAAGCCCGTGAAAACCGGGTCGCGGAGCAGGGCGCCATAACTGCCGAACGCCTGGCCCAGGGTCTTGCCCAGGCGGCGCTCGGCCGGGTGGGTTTCTGGCAGTTGTACGGCGGTCATCAGAAGACACAGCACGGCCACCACCGCCAACACGGCAAACACTTCGCGCCAGCTCCAGATCGAAATCACCAGGCTGCCAGCCAGTGGCGCGAGGATCGGTGAAACACTCATCACCAGCATCAACAAAGCCATAAGACGCGCCGCTTCATGGCCGGTGTACAGGTCGCGGACGATCGCCCGGGGGATCACCATCCCCGCACAGGCACCGAACGCCTGCACCGCACGAAAGCCGATCAACACTTCGATAGTCGGGGCCAGCGCACAGCCGACGCTGCCAATGGCAAAGATCACCAGACCCGCGTAAATCGGTGGTTTACGCCCGAACACATCGCTGAGGGGGCCGTAGAACAACTGGCACACACCGATAATCATGAAGAACACCGTCAAACTCATCTGCACCGCCGCCGGCGAGGCCTGGAGGCTAGCGCCCAGGGTGGGCAATGCAGGCAGATAGATGTCGATGGCAAAGGGGCCGACGGCGGTGATCAAGCCCAGCAACAAGGCCAGACGGGCGATACGTTGAGGCATTTGGCAGATCCAGGTAGAGCAACGGACGCTCAGCTTAAGGGAACCGCGCAGATCCGCAAACTTAGGCTTCACTAACAAGCAACAGCTGCCGATACAGCTAGCAGCGACACTCAAACGGTTGGGTTCCCAACCGGCAGGCCTGGCACGGGGTACCACTATGACGATCAAATTACGCTTGGTGCTGTTGATTGCGACGGGGTTGCTCACCGCCTTGATCATGAGCCTGGCCGGTTACCTGGGTAATACCCGGATGGCCGATGCCGTGCAGGACAACGACGTCAGCATGACGGTACTGCGCAACCACATGGAAGCCGACATGATGCACGACGCCCTGCGTGCGGATGTGCTGTCTGCCATGTTGGTCGGGCTGGGCAAAAGCACCAGTACGCCGGCCGAGGTCAACAGCTCGATCAAGGAGCATGCCGAGCACTTCCGCGAGGTGCTGGCGGAAAACCTCAAGCTGCCGCTGGACGCCTCGATCAAGGCCAGCCTGGAAAAAATCAAACCCAGCCTGGACACCTACATCAGTGCCGGCGAGCGCATCGTCGCACTGGCCCTGGACAATCCAGAGGCCGCTCGTGGGGAACTGCAGACCTTCAATGCCGCGTTCAGCCAGTTGGAAGAACAAATGGCGGCGTTGAGCGAACTGATCGAAAACAATACCCAACTCACCAGCACCGGTACCCGGCAAACCATCAGTAACGCCAACTTGACCTTGGCCATCGTATTGGGCGCCAGCCTGCTATTGCTGCTGGCACAAGGACGTTGGGTGACCCTGAGCATCATGGGGCCGTTGCGCACCGCCAGCCGTATTGCCCAGAGCATTGCTCATGGCAACCTGAGCGAGCCGATTGTCGAACCCAAGAACCAGGACGAAGCCAGTGCGCTGATTCGCAGCCTGGCGACGATGCAGCGGGATTTGCGCGGCATGATCGAAGTGGTTCGCAGCAATGCCCATGGCGTGAATGGCATGAGCGAACGCCTCAGCCAGGGCTGCCATGAAGTGGCAGGCAGCAGCCAGCAACAAAGCGTCGCCGCCAGCACCATGGCCGCCGCCGCAAGCGAAATGACCGCCAGCATTGAAGAAATCACCCGTCACGCCCAGCGTGCCCTGGACATGGCCAGCCAGGCTGAAACCCTGGCCAAGGACGGCGGCCGCGTCATTCACCAGGTGGTCAGCGACATGGACGGCATCGCCCGTTCAGCCCAACAGTCAGCCCAAGTGATTCGCACGCTGGACAAGGAGTCCGAAGCGATCTACAGCATCATCCAGGTGATCAAGGGGATTGCCGACCAGACCAACCTGCTGGCCCTGAACGCCGCCATCGAAGCCGCCCGCGCCGGTGAACAAGGCCGCGGCTTTGCGGTCGTGGCCGACGAAGTGCGCAGCCTGGCCGGACGCACCAGCGCCTCCACCCAGGAAATCGCCAGCATGGTGGGGAGTATCCAGCAGAACACCCGAGCAGCGGTGATCAGCATGGAGGAGGGCGTTGCTCAAGTGGACAAGGGCATGGCAGTGACTGCCGAAGTGGAACGCGCCATTCGCGAGATCCTCCAGGCTACGCTGAGTACCACTGAATTGGTCAATGATATTTCCCGCACTATTAGCGAGCAGAGCCTGGCCAGTAATGAGATAGCCCATCAGGTGGAGAGGATTGCGGGGATGTCGGAAAGTAACAGTCGGGTGATTGCGGGCACAGCGTCGACCACCGATGAGCTATCCAGCCTGGCAGGGCAGCTGTCGCAGTCGGTTGATCGGTTTAAGATGTAGGAGCCTAAGAAGAACCAGGCCCGGGTTCCAGTAGAGGCGATAAGCAGCCCGCATATAACTATACTAAATAGTCATTTAGTATAGTTATGCGCACTGGTTATTAAAAAAGAGGAGGGTAGCTCAACTCCTTGCTCGTTATCTTCCAAATGTGAACGCTATCTCTCAAGGATGAGAAATTAGCACCCTGTAAAATCACGTGTAATCGGCAACAAGTTACGTCGTTTATGGGCTTCAACCATCAAGCGCGTGGATGGCTGAATAGATCTTACGCGCGAACTGGCGTCAGGATTATCGTGCCGTTAGGTTTCACTTCCAGGTCGAGTTTGTCGCCGTTGGCCAACTTGACGACCGACAGGAGATCGTCAGTCAGCGGTATGATTAAATCGCCAGTCCCATTAGCCTTGGGTTTCGGGTTCATTATTTTCTCCAGGTGATCAGATGACAGAGCCCATTCATGATTATGACCCAGCAGACGCGCTGGTTGATTCAGAGGCCATATCTGTATTTTTGGCTGATGTACACGACACCGGTGACGCGGCTTTCATTGCCGAAGCGATGGCCGTTGTTGCACGCGCCAAGATTCGTATCGAGGCAGATGGCCAAGCCCAGGAGTCATCGTCCTGAACGGGTGTTGCTAGTAGCAACACCTTAACGCTGATCACTTGGTGAAAAGCAGCCTCCAGAGCCCCCCAGCTCCGTATATGGAGGTACGCATAATGTATATTATGTTAAATCATGTGCTATGTCAGATATGTTCAAGCAAGTCATTCCGTGTGCGGTAACCAAAGACGCTGGATGAACCCTCGGCCAGACCAAAGACTCCATTAAGGATAATCTACTCACCGCCTTCGTTTCCCTGAATCCTTGCGGTGGGTTCCGTCGTGTTATTTGCAGAAGGTATAAAAAATGCTCGCACGCTGGCGCTGGGTGCTACACCAATTGACCAAACGGCTGTGGTTCAGGGCGAGTCTGTTTTCCTTGCTGGGTATTGCGACCGCGTTACTCGCCGTTGTCTTCAAGGACTACATTCCCGAGTCGTTGCCCGCGCGCATCGGTGCCGACGCCGTCGATAAGATATTGGGCATCATTGCCTCAAGCATGCTCGCGGTGACGACCTTTTCTTTAAGCACCATGGTCAGCGCCTACGGTGCGGCGAGCAGCGGCGTGACGCCCCGTGCCACAACCCTGGTGATGGAAGACACCACGACACAAAATGCCCTGGCCACCTTTATCGGCTCATTTCTGTTCAGCCTGGTTGGGATCATTGCTTTGAGTACCGGCGCCTACGGTACACAAGGGAGGGTTTTGCTATTTGCGGTAACCATCGCGGTGGTCATTTTGATTGTCTACACGCTGCTGCGCTGGATCGATCATTTGTCCAAGCTTGGGCGGGTGGGAGAAACCATTGACCGTGTCGAGCAGGCAGCCATTGATGCCATTAACCATCGAGTCCAATGGCCGCATTTGGGGGCATCCCCCTACCCTTGCGAGTCAGTCATCCCCAGTTCGGCGCTGATCATCACAAGCCAGCACACGGGGTACGTCCAGCACATTGACGTTCAGGCGTTAGGCGCGATCGCCAAAGCCGATGAGATACAGATATTTATGGATGTTCTGCCGGGAAGCTTCGTGCATGTAGGCATGCCGCTCGCAAGAACCGTCAGCTTGAGCAACGCACGCGGTGAGGAACTGGCGTCGAGCAACGAAAAAATCATCGCAACCCTGGCTATGGGAGTGCGTCGAACGTTCGAACACGACCCCCGGTTCGGCTTGTCAGTGTTGTCAGAGATCGCCTCCCGCGCCTTATCGCCGGCCGTCAATGACCCCGGCACCGCCATTGACGTGATTGGGCGCGGCGTCAGAAGCTTGACATGCTGGGGTACACCCAAAGAACCCACCGCGAAAACCGACGCTGATTGCCAGCACGTTTACCTGCGCGGCTTGACAGTAGATGACCTGTTCGATGACTTCTTCGCACCGATTGCCAGAGATGGCGCGGGTCTAGTGGAAGTCGACCTGCGCATGATGAAGGCCCTTGTAAGCCTGGCACAGATAAACCCGGCGATGTTCAGGGGCGTCTGTACCCGGCACGCAGAACGGCTGCTCAAGCACGCAAACACGACGCTTGTACTCGAAGAGGACCGGCAAAAGCTCAGCGCAGCGGCGCGACCGCTGCTGCACTGACCCACTCCTGCGTGATTCGCTCCTCCTACGATAAGCGCGTCGGTAATCTAAGTTCAGCACACAGTCCGCCGCCTTCGCGATTTCTCAAGGTCAGGGTGCCGCCGAGGGCTTGTGCCAGTTGCTGGGCGATAGCCAGGCCCAGGCCTGTGCCGCCGCTGCTGCGGTTGCGCGAATTTTCCACGCGGTAAAATGGCTCAATCACCCGGGCCAGCTCCTCTTCGGCGATGCCGGGGCCACGATCCATCACGGTCACCGAGAGGCTGTCGCCCTCCTTCGGCTCGACCCGCAGCTGCGCTGCACCGGCAAATTTGAGCGCGTTATCCGTGAGGTTTACCAGCACTCGGCGCAGCGCGTGGGGCCGCGTGTGAATCACTGCGTTGCTTTTGCCGCTCAGCTGCACGTCCTTGCCCATGTCCTGGTAGTCGAACACGAGGCTGTCGAGGAATGAATCAAGATCGGTACGGCGGCTTTCCTCGGTGGCGCCATGCACGCTGCGGGCATAGGCAACGCCTTCACGCACCAGGTGTTCCATCTCGCCGAGGTCATTCCACAATTTGTCTTTGTCGCCGCAGTCGTCCATCAATTCGGCACGCAGCTTCATGCGCGTGATTGGGGTTTGCAGGTCGTGGGAAATCGCCGCCAACAGTTGCATGCGTTCTTTCAGATAGGCCGCAATGCGCGCCTGCATGGCATTGAAGGCGATGGCCGCGTGTGCGACTTCGGTCGGGCCTTGTTCATCCAGATGCACCGGGTGAGTATTGGGATCGAGGTTTTCCACGGCCTGGGCCAGGCGAGTCAGCGGGCGTATGGCAATGCGCACGGCCAGCCACGCGCATAGAATCATCAAGGCCAACTGGCCCAGCAAAACCACCGGCAGCCACGGCGACAACGGCACCATCGAGGGGCGCACGTCGATGGTCACCGGGCTGCCGTCGGCCAGTTTCAGATGGACCTGGAAATGTTTGATAGGCCCGGGAATGTCTGTCACGGTCATCGGGTAATCCTTGCCGATGGCCTCCTTGATCGAGGTCACTGCAATCGGCGTGTCACGCAGAGCGACGCCTGGCGAGCCTTCGTCGAGCAAATAGCGGTAATTGCGTCGATCCAGCCGTTTCAACCAGCTCATGCGCTCCTCGGCGGGCAAGCGGTCAAGGATGGCAATGGACGTCGACACATCGGTTTGCAGGTTACCGAGCATGGTGTTTTTCGCGGTTTCGTAACGCTCGTAATACTGCACGCCGAAAGACAAGGCCTGCGCCAGGGTCAGCCCTACCAGAAAGATCAGCGACAGCCGGGAGATGAGGGTACGAGGCCAATGCAGCGAAGGCTTCATGCCGGTGCTCCAAGCACTTGCACCGGCAGCGAGAAGACATACCCCTCGCTGCGTACGGTTTTGATGTAAGCCGGCTCGCGGGCATCGTCAAGCAGGCGTTGGCGCAGGCGGCTGACCAGCAGATCAATGGAACGGTCGAACAGGTCGGCGTCACGGCCCTGGGTCAGGTTGAGCAACTGGTCGCGATTGAGTACCCGTTGCGGATGGTCGAGGAACACCCGCAGCAGGCGATATTCAGCGCCGCTGAGGGCGACCATGGTGCCGTCTTCATCAAGCAGATGGCGGGCGGAGGTGTCCAGGCGCCAGCGCCCGAACCCCAGCAACCTCCCGGTTTCGGTAACGACCAGGTTGGGCGGCAGCATGCGCGTACGGCGCAGCACAGCGTTGATGCGCGCCAGCAATTCACGGGCGGCGAACGGCTTGACCAGGTAATCGTCGGCGCCCATTTCCAAGCCGATGATGCGATCGGTTTCGTCGTTGCGGGCGGTCAGCATCAGCACCGGCGTGGCCTTGTGTTTGCCGGCGCGAATGTCGCGGCAGAGCACCAGGCCATCGTCGCCGGGCATCATGATGTCCAGCACGATCAGGTCTACCGGCGTGGCCTCGAGAAACGAGCGCATCTGGCGGCCATCCGCAACCACGGTGGTGCGCAGGCCGTTCTTCTTCAGGTAGTTGCCTACCATCTCTCGAATCTCACGGTCATCGTCCACGATGAGGATGTGATCAACGTGTTCCATGGGCCAAGCCTCTGTCAATGGGAATTGCGGCTCAGTCTATAGAGGCTGAGCCCGTTCGCCCGCGGCGGTTTGTATTGCAGTGTATCTGCTGTGGCGAAGGATACATGCAGAGGCAAAAACAACAATTTCCGGGGTTTTGTATGGCTGTGTATCGGGACGGAGTCCTGATACGAACCGATTTATCCGCGCCTGTTTTTGACACAGACGAGATACCTCGCGCGCTTCTAATGAGCCACATCGAGGCCAACCCAAGCGCCTCGGCTCAACTGAACGACCCAACCATTGAAGCCTTGAGGAAACGACCATGAACACCAATACCCTCTATGCCACTTGCCTGTTTGCCGTCCTGAATATCTGCACCTTCTCGGCCCGCGCCGAAGCCGACGTCACGCCGCAGGCCTACACCTACGGCACGCACCTGGACATCCAGAAAGTGGTGGCATTGACACAGGATGCCGGGGCTGCCTGCGGCATTGTCGATGCCCAACTGACCTACCTGAATTCGCAGGGCAAGACCGAGATCCTGAACTACCGCAAATTTGCCGAGTGCCATAGCGATAACTGAGCCCCGCCCACATTTCATCAGGAGACCCTTATGTTCCTCATCGCATTCCTGGGCGGCTTATTGACCGTCCTCAGCCCTTGTATCCTGCCGGTCGTGCCATTTCTGTTCGCCGGTATCGACCGCACACGCTCCTCGATCCTGCTCACCCTTGGCGGCATGGTCCTGACCTTCGCGCTGATTTCCAGCCTGGCCGTGGTCAGCAGTGAATGGGTGATTCAGGCCAACAACGCCGGGCGTCATGTGGCACTGGTGGTGATGGCGCTGTTTGCCTTGTCGCTGATCTCGGCGCGAATCAGTGGCTGGCTGGCCAGCCCGTTCGTGTTATTGGGCAATCGCCTCGACCCCCAAACGCGCAAAATGTCCGGGCCGTTGGGTTCGCTGATGATCGGCGTCGCCACCGGCCTGCTCTGGGCGCCGTGCGCCGGGCCTATCCTCGGGGTGATCCTTACCGGCGCCATGCTGCAAGGCGCCAATGCGCAAACCAGCCTGCTGCTGGTGGCCTACGGCCTGGGCAGTGCACTGTCGTTGGGTACGCTGATTTTCGCCGGACATGGTTTAGTCAATCGCCTGAAGGCCTCGATTCCGGTCACTGGTTGGCTGCGGCGCGGCACCGGTTTTGCGGTCCTGGCCGCAGCGCTGATGATTTCTACCGGTGCCGACAAGACGCTGTTGGCCGGGGCGTCGTCCGAAGGCGTCAGCGTGCTGGAAAAAGGCGTGCTGCAAAGCGTCCCCAAAGTCGTCGAGTACCTGGTAAGCAAGGCCAAGGCCGAACCCACCCTCGACAACGCCCAAGGCCCGATGCCGTCGCTGTCCGGCGCGGTGGAATGGCTCAATTCGCCCGCACTGACCAGTGAGTCGCTCAGAGGCAAAGTGGTGCTCGTCGATTTCTGGACCTACGACTGCATCAATTGCCAGCACACCCTGCCGTACGTGAAGGACTGGGCGCAGAAGTACGAGAAGGATGGCTTGGTGGTAATCGGCGTCCACACCCCGGAATACGGTTTTGAACGCATCATCAGCAATGTCAGGGATGAGGTGAAAAAGCTCGGCATCACTTACCCGGTAGCCATCGATAACAACTACGCGATCTGGCGCAACTTCGATAACCAGTACTGGCCCGCGCACTACCTGATCGACGCTAAAGGGCAAGTGCGTTTCACCCACTTTGGAGAAGGTCGCTACGAGACTCAGGAAAAGATGATTCAGCAACTGCTGCAGGAGGCGAAAGCCCCAGCCGCGTAACCTTTGAAAATCAATGGCCCACAGGCAGCGCGCTGTGGGCCATTAGCTTTTATTCCTGCAGCCTGGGTTGCGCGACCACCCTCTCCCGCCGACACCGGACTGTTTTACCCCGCCGAACGGCGCCAGCAGCTCTGGCGAAATTCTGTTGATCAACACCGAGCCGGCGTAGAGCGCTGAAAACGCCGCTTCGCCCTTGGCGTGTCATTTCGCCGTGGCGGCTTTTTCGATGAGGCGGGCAACCGGTTCCGGGTTCGAAACCATCACGACATGGGAAGCGCCCTTGACCACTTCCACGGCTTTGGCAGCGGCGCGCTTGGCCATGAATGCCATGGCTTGCGGGGGAATGTTCTTGTCCTTGTCGCCGTAGATGTACCAGGACGGAATATGCTTCCAGGCAGGGCTGCCGGACGCTTCATTGAGCGCCGCTTCCGTTACCGGGCGTTGGGTGGCGGCCATCAATGCCGCCTCTTTCGCGGGGACGTCAGCGGCGAACTGGTTGTGAAACTTGTCCTGCTGGATGTACAAGTCCTTGCCCCCATCGGCCAGCGGTACAGGCGCAGCCAGCGTTGGGCCCAGCGTGCTGCCCGGGAATTTGCCGGCCAGCCCGGCGACGGTTTCCCCGGCCTCAGGTGCAAACGCACTGACGTAAACCAGGGCTTTGACGTTTGCATGATCGTTGGCCGCATCACTGATAACGTTGCCGCCATAGGAATGGCCGACCAACACCACCGGCGAATGAATGCTCGTCAGCAATGCCGAGATTGCCGAACCATCGCTTTTTACACCGCGCAATGGGTTGGCAGCGGCAACCACCGGGTAACCGTCCTTCTCGAGAATCTTCACCACGCCATTCCAACTCGACGCATCGGCAAAGGCGCCATGTACGAGCACAATCGTGGGTTTTTCAGTTTGCGACCAGGCGTGTGTCGCCATGCTCAGGCTGACGGTGACGGCCAGTGCGGTTAATACTTTTTTCATTGTTAACTCCAGGTTTGAAGGGAATCAGGGAGCGAAGCGCGTGAAGACAAAGTCGTGATTACGCACTCGCGCCTGGTGACAGGCGAAGCAGGTTGCGTGTTGGGCTTCATCGGCCGGTTTACCGTTGATAAACCGCCCGAATCCCCAACCACCGGTTGCTGCATATTTTTTCGAGTCTTTGACCATCACCTGCACGGTCGTGGCCGGCCCCGGGATGGACGCCGGCTCGAATTCCGGGGACTGCACATGTTTCCAGGCCAGCTTTACCAGCACCGTGCCGTCGGGGAATGGCAGCGTTGAATCCTGATAAGCCTTGATGGCCAAGTCATTGCCCAGCACGGCTCGCAGTTCGTTCAGGGGGGCCGCTTCCTGCGCAGGCGCAATCAGCGGCCATAGACGGTAGTTTTCCGGCAATTTCACGCCATAGATCGGTGAGGCGTTGCCAGTATTGGCGTCGCCCGAGGCGACACCGGTAGCGGCCAACGCTGCGATTGCAATGGCAGCCGACATCGCGGCCAGAAATTTCAGCTTCATCATCGCCATCCTCTCAGCCGGTTTTCAAAGATGGTCGGCGTCGATCACCGCCTGGGCGAAGGCTTTCGGCGCTTCCTGCGGCAAGTTGTGACCTACACCACCGGTGATCAATCGGTACTCATACTTGCCAGTGAAGCGCTTGGCGTACGCTTCGGCAGGTGGGTGCGGTGCGCCGTTGGCATCACCTTCCAGGGTGATGGTGGGCACGCTGATGGATGGAAATGCCGCGAGTTTCTTCTCCAGCGCGTCGTATCTGGCCTCGCCCTTGACCAACCCCAGGCGCCAGCGATAGTTGAAAATCGACACGGCCACATGATCAGGGTTTTGCAAGGACGCCGCGCTGCGCTCATAAGTGGCGTCGTCGAAATTCCACTGTGGCGACGCCAGCTTCCAGATGAGCTTGGCGAAGTCATGGGTGTTTTTCTCGTAGCCCAGGCGCCCGCGCTCGGTCGCGAAGTAGAACTGGTACCACCACTGCAGTTCGGCGGCTGGCGGCAATGGCGCCTTGCCCGCCTCTTGGCTGCCTATCAGGTAACCGCTCACAGCGACCAGGGCTTTCACTCTTTCCGGCCACAGTGCGGCAACGATATCTGCAGTGCGGGCGCCCCAGTCAAACCCACCCAGCACCGCCGTCTTGATTTTCAGCGCGTCCATGAAGTCGATCAGGTCGGTCGCCAGCGCAGCAGGTTGACCATTGCGAACTGTCTTGGCCGAGAGAAAATGCGTATCGCCATAACCACGCGCAGAAGGGATCAACACTCGATATCCCTTGTCCGCCAAAGCAGGAGCAACATCAGCGTATGCGTTGATATCGTAGGGCCAGCCGTGCAACAAAATGACCACAGGGCCATCGGCTGGGCCGAGTTCCGCGTAAGAAACGTCCAGCAGCCCCGCTTTCACATGCTTAAGAGCACCGAAAGAGGTGTGAGCTCCCGGGGTGATAGCCCCAATGGTGGACGCGGGTACATCAGCCGCGCTGGCTTGGGAAAAACCGACAGCCACCGCTGCGAATTGCAGCACCGCTGCTGCCAACAGCGATGGGGCAAGACCCCGCAGGCGGCTGGATTTATTTTGATTGTTCAGCAAGGTCATCTCCATGGTGTTTCTCCGTAGCGAGCCGCCGAATAGCGGCCCGGTGTGTTGACTGGACTGCGTGTGAGCTACTGGGCTGTCTTGGTTACGCTCAGCTTGGCGCGCAGCGGCCGGAAGGCCTCCCGCAATTCTTCGCTGAACAATTGAGGTTGCTCCCAGGAGGCGAAGTGGCCGCCCTTGTTAACCTGGCTGTAGTAGGAAAGTGATGGGTAAGCGCGCTGCGCCCAGCTTTTTGGCGCCTGATAGATCTCGTGCGGGAAGACCGTGATCGCCACCGGCACCTTGATGCTTGCGGTGTTCTGCGCGGCAGCGCTGAAATTGTTGTTGTTGTTTTCCCAGTAGAAACGCGATGACGATGCGCCTGCGTTCGTCAGCCAGTACAGGCTGATATCGTCCAGCATCTCGTCACGGGTCAATACCCGTTCAGGCTGGCCATCACTGTCCGTCCACGCTGCGATTTTTTCGTACATCCACGCCGCAGTTCCGGTAGGCGAATCGGCCAGCAGGTAACCGATAGTCTGCGGGCGCGTCACCATCATCGCGCCGTATGCTGCATTGCGGCCGAAGAAGGTGCTCAAGGAATCAAACGCCTTGCGTTCAGGCTCAGTGAGCTCGTCAGGGGCCGGATCACCACTATTGATCGGCTTGACCAATTCGGGCGGGATGGTGGCCGGCATGTTCAAGTGAATGCCCAACAGCCCCGGCGGATTCAGGCGGCCCAATGCATCCGATATGACCGAACCGTGATCTCCGCCCTGGGAAACATAGTGGGTATAACCCAGACGCTTGATGAGCACATCCCAAGCCTTCGCGACTCGATCCGGCCCCCAACCCAATTCAGTTGGCTTACCGGAAAAGCCGTGTCCCGGAATCGATGGAATGATCACGTCGAACGAATCTTCAACCTTACCGCCGTAAGCAACGGGATCCGTCAGCGGGCCGATCGTCTTCAGGAACTCAAACTGTGAGCCAGGCCATCCGTGTGTCAGAAGCAGCGGCATCGCGTTGGGGTTTGGCGAGCGAACATGGATGAATTGAATATCGACGCCGTCAATTGTCGTGATGAATTCAGGCAGCGCATTGAGCTTCGCTTCGGCCTTGCGCCAGTCATAGCCGCTGCCCCAATACTTCACCAGCGCCTGGACCTGGGCCAACTGCACGCCTTGGGACACGTCATTGACGGTTTCTTTGTCCGGCCAGCGGGTCGCCGCAATGCGCTTTTTCAGATCGGTCAATTGAGCTTCATCGACGTGAATTCGATAAGGTCTAATCGATTCGGGATGGGTCGAGGCCGAGCTGGCAACTGACGCATCGGCGGCCGGGCCAGCAGCCCAGGCACCACCGCTGCCGCCTATCAGGGCCAACCCCAAAACGCCCATTCTTACGGAAGAAGCCAGACAATGGCGCCAGGTGAAACCGAACGTAGCTGCAGGCATTTTGAATTTCCTATAAGTCATTGGTCGACAACGTCGCGAAACGCGCAGGGAAAGCCGCGAGTTAAATGAGTCATCCATTGGAGAAGGTTTGCGCCTTCTCGATGGGTTCATTTAAAGCCCCGCAGGTATCCCGTATGTGTCATCAACCGACTTAAAGGAATCGCTGTGTATCTACCCAAAGCGCAGATACAAAACGATACAAACCGAGCACTCGCTCATAAAAAAGCCAATGCCCCGACTTGTCGAGGCATTGGCTTTTCTGGGACATGAAAAATATAAGGGCTTTGGTTTAAGGGTTACGGCTTACCCCCCTCGTACCTCCCGGCGCGGAACTCCAAGGAGTACGAGGCAAATCTTATAGAAGCTACTGATGTTCAGCGACTAAGCAATTTCTTCAGCACCAATAGAGCAACCGCTCCGATTGCCAGTGCAGCAACCGGCTTCTCTTTAACGAATGTAGAAACGCTGTCCAGTGCGTCGCCATAAGTTTGCGTCAGCTGACCGGCAGCCTGGCGTCCAGCGCCCTCAGCTTCCAACTTCGAATCACCAAAAAGCTTCCCGACTGCGCTCTGCGCTTTGCCAGCAACCTTTTCAACAACGCCTTCTACCTGTTCGCTCTTCATGATTAACCAAACCTTCGTGTGTCATTGGGTAGCCCAGGAAAACCTGGGCTTGAGGCAACGTGCAAAGCGTTAGGTGGACAGGCTTAGTGATTAGTTCAAATTGATGAACCTCACTTGGTCCAGATCAAAGTAGATCAAAGGACTTTATATATCTGCGAAACCACCCGTCTCATCGCCTCTTCAATCGTCCCTTCATTGCGACACATCACCCACCCCTGCCCCAAAGCCGCTCGCTCAAACGCCTCAGTACACACAACTTGCTCCGCCAGCTTAGACATCACCGTACTGCTCAGCCCGCGCCGTCGTGCTGCCGCCCGCGCCCAGGATATTTGTGCCGCGGTGACAACCCCCACATGAAGATCCGGCACTTGCACCTGTCGATCAATGTTCAGCTCAAGAATCTCTGCAAAGGGTATCAATCGACGAAACGCGGCATCAGACGGGTACCAGCGATCCATCAGGATGATGCTGTCAGGTGGCTGTGCGGCCAGTACGTGCTGGGTAATCCAGCTGCGGCTGTCAGCGAAGCGCTCACACACCTCAAGTTCCAGATCCCGACTGGGGTCTCTGGCGAATTTGTTAACCAGCGCCATCGTTTGCGCTCGATAGGGATCGCTCTTGCGCTCGCACAGTCGGACGACCTTTTTATTGTCGGCCCTCAATGCTGTCGTAACGGCCTCCAACAGCGTGGTTTTGCCGGTGCCCTTGGGCCCATCCAACGAAATAAACAGCGCCCGAGTCATACGAGCGCTGCGTTATCGTTCAGGTTGTGCAGTTCCATGGGGCCTCGGGGTCTGTGCGGTTGGGCGAGTGGGCCTCCATTATGGGCAACCCTATTGCCCAATGCGAGGCTGGGCTGGCCGCCGCGCCCTCCCCGCGTTGACAGTCAGTCATTCAGCATCCGGCTTTGCGGCACGCCAGCCTCGTACTTCAACGCCCACGGCGCAATCAACCGCTGCGGGGTCTGGCAGGTTTTGCGTTTAAACACGAAGTTGCGACACTTCTCGGCAAACTGCTGGCGGTTGTCCACCATATCCAAACGCATCTGTGCCAGTTCCTGCTCGCGACAGCGTTCAACTTGCTGAGTCTCCAGCGTGGCTTTGCGTGTGCGTGCGTAAAGGTACTTATCATCGGTCAATGCACTGTCGGCCTGTTGCAAAAGCCACAAGCCAAATGCCTGTGGGCAACGCGGGCCGATGGCCTGGACCATGCCGTATTGCTGGGCCTGAATGGCACTGATGGGCAAGCATTCTTCAGTGAGTTTATGCGCGATTTCACTGCCCACGGCCCGTGGCAGGCTATAGGTCCAGTATTCGGAACCGTAGAGCCCCATGGTTTTGTAGTGCGGGTTGAGCACCACACCTTCGCGGGCCATTACAATGTCGGCGGCCAGCGCCAGCATGACGCCGCCTGCGCCTGCGCTGCCGGTCAGGCCGCTGATCACCAGTTGCCTGGCGGTGAGCAGCTCCAGGCATACATCGTCGATGGCTTGAATGTTGGCCCAGGCTTCCAGCCCCGGCACGTCGGCGGCCTGGATGACGTTGAGGTGAACGCCATTGGAAAAGCTGCCGCGCCCGCCCTTGATCAGCAACACGTGGGTGTCTCGCGCCTTGGCCCAGCGTAACGCAGCCACCAGCCGCTGGCATTGTTCGGTGCTCATGGCGCCGTTGTAGAACTCGAACGTCAGTTCGCCGATGTGGCCGAACTCTTGGTAGCGAATCGGTTGATAGACCCGCTCGTTGAACGCCTGGCGGGCGATTGAACTGTCCAGCACTGGAACGCCGGCCAGCCGTTGCGCCAGAACATGCCGTGCTGGCAGCTTGAAGGTCTCTGGGCCTTTGGGCTTGAGCGAGCCGATCCACAGGCTGTGATCTCCAGCCGCCACCAACACGGCGTCGTCCTGTACCGCGAGGATTTCTCCCGGGGTGCCCTGGCGGGCGTCCAAGTGCGCGTCGTAGACGTAATACTGACCGCCCAACAGGCTCGCCAGCACGCCGGGCTGGCCATCGGCAGCGTCGATGCTGCGCTTGATAAAGGCTGCGCAATCGAACCAACTGAAGGTGCGGTCAGCCTGGGTCATGTTCGGCTGCAAGCGTCCGATGACACTGGGTTGGGTGTAATCGAGCGGTGTCGGCACGAAGCCCTTGGCGAATTTCGCCACGACGTCACGGATGCAAACCATCGCGGCGTCGCTCACCAGGCCGTTGTACAGCTCGGATTTGCGCACCTGGTCGGGCATGTCGAATTCACACGTGGACCATATCGGCCCTGCGTCCATTTCCTCCACCGCTTGCAAGGCGGTGACGCCCCAACGGCTGGCCTGCTGGGTGATGGCCCAATCCAGCGCACTGGCGCCACGGTCACCGACGATGCCCGGATGGATGATCACCACCGGGCGCTGGGGGTGGCTCCACAGTTGGTGCGGCACACGGTCCTTCAGAAACGGGCAGATCACCAGGTCGGCGCCGGACGCCTCCACCTGCTGGCACACGGTGGCTTGATCGGTGAACACCACAACGCTGGGGTCGTGACCCGCTTGGCGCAGATCCAGCCAGGCCCGTTGGGTTAAACCGTTGAATGCCGATGATAACAACAGGATCTTCAGTGATCGCATGGCTGACTCTTCCTTGAGAATGTGCGACCAGAGCTGCTCGTTGAGCCGTCCCTGGCCATCGATAAGCGCCCAAGGTTATAGAGCGGGCCAGCGGGGTCACCTGATCGAGATCAATCTTGTGTCAGCAAAGCGCGCTGCCTGTTCGAGTTGACAGCCCCCGCCAAAACTCAACAACCTGCACCTCTCACCGCCCTGCCCTGAGGCTGCCCTTGGACTACTTCACCGCCCTCACCGCCTTTATCGAAGCCGCCGAAGGCAACAACTTCTCCCGCGCCGCCGAGCGCTTGGGCATCAAGGCCTCAACGGTCTCGCGCTACGTGAAGGACCTTGAGCAGGACTTGGGCATCGCGCTGTTCAACCGCTCCACACGCACGCTGCATCTGACCGAAGGCGGCCAGACCTTCCTGATACACGCACGCAGGGTGCTGGATGAACTGGAACACGCCAAGGCCGCCACGTCTGCGCTGAACCAGCATCCTCGGGGCGTGCTGAAACTCAACCTGCCACCGGCGTTTGCTCGCCATCACATCCTGCCGGCGTTGAATGACTTTCTGGTGCGTTACCCGCAAATCAGCGTGGAACTGGTGCTGGATAACACCCAGGTCAACTTGATTCATGCCGGCGTCGATTTAGCCATCCGCATTGGCGAGCTGGCCGATTCGACGCTCAAGGCACGCAAGCTCAGCGACGGCCATTACCGCTTGGTGGTCAGCCCGGCGTTTGGCATGCAGCACCCTCCTCCGTCCACGCCCACGGACCTGGCCGGTGTGCCTGCGGTGTTGGGCACGGCTATTACGGGCGATATCAGTTTTGTATCCGCCGGCCGCGCGTTCCCGCTGCTGCATGACAGCGTTATTCGAATCAATGACCTGGACGCGCAACTGATCGCCGTGCGCCAAGGCCTGGGCTTTGCGCTGTTGCCCGACTGGCTGGTGGCGCGAAGTGTCGAGGCCGGCGACTTGGTAGTGTGGCTACCGGAGTGGCACATCCAAGGCGTGGAGCGGGCGTTTGCGGTGTGGTTTGTCTACCCCCCCAAGCGCATTGTGTCGTCCAAGGTCCGATGTTTTATCGACTTTATCGTTGAACGACTGGGCGAGACACCGGACTGGAAGTGACTCAACTGAAGCGAATATCCAACGCGCGCAAGTAAGTTTGCAGCCCGGCATCCTGAATCGGGATCAGGAACGCCTCGCTATCTGATTCATTAAAATGCGCATGCCAATAACCCGGTGGCGTGACAAACGCCAGGCCGGGTGACCAGTCGACCCGTTGCGGGTTACGGATTTGCCCGTCCGCCTCAAGCTCAGTGCCCACCAAGGAATAACAGCCCTTGGGGCAATCGATAATGAAGTCCAGTGCAATCGACTGATGCCGATGGGGTTTCTGCACCGATCCTGCCGGCAGAATCCCGTACATGGCCCACAATACGTGGGTCACCGTGCGCGTCTGCGGAAAGTGGCGGTTACCCAACAGGATACTGATGCGGCTGCGGTCCTGGGCCCTGGGGTCATCGGCTGCTTCACGCAACTTCGCGTTGGCCAGTGCTGCCGGGTACAGGGTTGGTGCAAAGCGGTCGGCACTGGGTGTCACCCCCAGGTAACGCAGCAACGGCTCATCGTGCACATAGTAAAGACGCGCATCCTCGCGGGCACTGAAGTGCGCCTGCTGTAACCCCGGCAGGGCAATAAAGCAGCCCTTGGACCATTGAATCTCATACTCGCCCTGAATCACGCTGCCCTCCCCGGCGATCACGTAGAACACCTGGGAGGTGGCGTTGGGTTGCTGCGTCAGCGTGTCGCCACGGTTAAGGCGCATGAAGTTCGCGCATAACCCGGGACCTGTCGCAGGGCCTTCGCAGCCCAAGGCCTCGCTGAGGTCCAGCGGTACCACGCGCGAGGGGCCACTGTCATACAGCGAGGCGGGAAAGCTGTGGTAGGGAATGCGGGAAATCAGATTGGCACTGATGGGGTTCGCCGCCTTGCTGTACTCGAAGTACTCGGCGTCGACTTGGTTGATATCCGTCAGTGCGGGGTCGAATTCACGGTTCATCAGGCTCACCTCAGTCTTGGGCTGGATCGCGCAGCGCGTATGAACGCGCGGTATGTGGTGAGTGGACTATAGGCATTGCGCGCTGGCCGATTAATGCCTGTGACGGCACAGCAGTTATGCGAAATGGGGCAGTTAACGCAACCCCGCAAAACCAGCCCTTACTATGAGGGGTAGCGCTGGAACCTCGGAATCGCCAAGCCCAGGCTTTCACGCAAGGTCGAGCCCTCGTAGGCCGTACGATAAACACCGCGCTCTTGCAGCAGCGGAATCACCTCCTGAGTAAAACGATCAAATTGCCCAGGGTGCCCGATGTAGATATTGAACCCATCCACGGCCCGGGCCTCGAACCAATCCGCCATCTTCTGCGCCACCGTGGCGGCGCTGCCGACGAACGCGCCTGGGCGCAATTGCCGGCCAAATTCGACGGCCTGGCGTAGGGTAAAGCCCTTTTCCCGGGCCTGGTCGGCGATGCGTTTGGCTGCGGTGAAAAAACTGCTGCGCGCGGCCTCCAGGCTCTCTTGCGGGAACGGCGCGTCCAGGTCGTATTGGCTGAAATCATGCCAGCCAAAATTGCGCCCGAACTCCTTGAGTGCCAACGCAAAACTATGGTCCACCTGATGGTAGTGCTGTTCGATTTCCCGGGCATGGGCATCGGTGTCGCCCACATAGATTTCCGCACCGGGCATGATCAGTAACTGCTCAGGATCACGCCCCCGTTGTACCGCCCTGCCCTTGATATCCCGGTAAAACGCCTGGCCCTGCTCGAGACTGGCCGCGTGGGTGAAGATCACATCGGCGGTGGCGGCGCCCAGCTCGCGGCCTTGTTCGGAGTCACCGGCCTGGAAAATCACCGGCTGGCCTTGGGGCGAGCGCTGGATATTCAGCGGGCCCACCACCGAGAAATGTTCGCCCTGGTGATTCAGGCTGTGCAGCTTGCTCGGGTCGAGAAACTGCCCAGTGGCACGGTTGCGCACAAACGCATCGTCTTCGTAGGAGTTCCACAACCCCTGTACCACCTGAACGTGTTCGGCGGCGCGACCATAGCGGGTGGCGTAGTCGTAATGTTCGTCGCGGCTGTAATTGCCAGCGGTACCGGCATCGCCACTGGTCACCACGTTCCAGCCGGCGCGGCCTTTGCTGATCAGGTCCAGGGAGGCCAGGCGCCGGGCGACGTTATACGGCGAGTTATACGAGGTGGTCAGTGTACCGACCAGGCCGATATGCCGCGTGCTCACGGCCAGTGCCGACAGCAAGGTCAGCGGCTCCAGGCGATTGAGGTAATGGGACGGCGAACCTTCGGTGATGAACTGGCTGTCGACGATAAACATCAGGTCGAACCATGCCGCCTCGGCCTGGCGTGCTATCTGGATGTACCAGTCGACGTTGACGCTGGCATCGGCCGGCAATTGCGGGTCAAGCCACAGGTTATGGCGGCCCGGCCCACCGCAGCCCATGGTCAGGGCGCCAAGTTTGAGCTGTCGTTTAGTCATTGCGCAGTAGTCCTTCAAGCGTTCAGGGCTGGGTGGTGGCGACGGCGGGCTGCAAGGCGGCCGCGAATGAAGGGTCGAACAACGTGGCGGCCGAGTAAGACTTGACCAGGCCCAGGCCGGCAAAAAAGTCCACGGTCTTTTGCGCCTCGATGGGCGCCTGGGGCGTCAGCGGCTCGACGGAGGTGCGCGCGCGGGCAAACCAGACGCGGGCAATGTCGGCATCCGCGCGGGTGCGCTTGGCCCAGGCATCGGCATACGCGTTGGCGTTGGCCGGGCTTTGGCGGGCCCAGTCGCGGGCTTTTTTCAGGCGCTGGAGAAAGTCGCTGATGGGTTCACGCTTGGCCTCCACAGCACTGGCGTTGGCGGCAATGAAACTCTGGGCCGGGATCAAGTCTTCAGCGGTTGCCAGCACCCGCGCACCTTGGCGTTCCTGTTGCGTGACGTAGGGCTCCCAGGTGGCGATCACGTCAACCGCACCGCCTTCCAGCGCGTGGGAGGCATCCAGGGCGCTGAGGTAGCGCCATTGCAGCGAATCCCGCGCCACCCCGGCCTTGTCCAGTGCGGTCAGCAACAGTTGCTGGCTCCAAGAACCCTTCCAGATCGCGGCGCGCTTGCCCGCAAGGTCGGCCAGGCTGTGGATCGACGAGTCCTTTTTCACCAGGATGGCCACGCCGTCGAGATTTTGCCGGCTGACGGCAATCACCTTGATCGGTGCGCCCAAAGCGCCCAAAAACAGCACCGGGGCATCCCCGAGCAGGCCCAGGTCCAGGCTGCCGACGTTGAGCGCTTCGGCCACCGGCGACCCGGCCGTGAACTGCTTCCAGTCCAGCGTGTAGGGCAGGTCATCGAGCACCCCCGCCGCTTCCATCACGGCCTGGGCGTTGTAGCTCTGGTCGCCGACCACCAGGGTTTGCGCCTGCGCCGTCAGGCACAGCAAAGAGGCGGCCAACCCGGCCGCCAGGGTTTTGAGGTAACGCACGTTCGTCTCCAGATGCCGTGTGGGGCATTCAAGTCGATCCGCGCGCACGGTCTCGGTTTTATAAGGTCATTTGTTGTGTGGGGTATTTTTGCGGTGTTGAAGGCGGGATGTAAAATACTTATAACGCATAACCTAATTCAATAATAATGCGCATATCGCATCACGCTAGCACGGCAATTCAACCCGGGCCACCAACCCCGAACCACGTCGATTGCTCAGGCTCAGTTCACCGCCCTGCTCGCGCACAATCGCCCGTGCCGCCGAGAGCCCAAGCCCCACCCCACCGGTATTGCGGTTGCGTGAGGTCTCAAGGCGAAAGAACGGGTCGAATACACGCTCCAGGTCCGCTTCGGGAATCCCCGGGCCCTCGTCGCAGACCTCGATGCACACGCTCTGGTCATTAATACTCAGTGCAATGCTGGGGTGCCGGGCGTACTTGGCAGCATTTTCCAGCAGGTTGACCACCACCCGTTTAAGCCCCAGTGGCCGGCCGTGATAGACCAGATGGGGCGGCCCTCGGAAGTCGACCACCAGTTGCTGGTCGCGATAGTCGTCGATGATGGTTTGCAGCAGTTCAGACAGATCGAATGCCGTGCTGTGCTCTAGCACCGTATCGTCGCGGAAGAACGCCAGCGCAGCGTTGATCATCGACTGCATTTCCTCGACATCGCGAATCAGCTTGTGTTGATGGTCCAGGTCTTCCATGAACTCGCAGCGCAGGCGCATCCGCGTCAAAGGCGCGCGCAAGTCATGGGAAATGGCCGCCAGCATATGGGTGCGCTCGCCGATGAAGTGCTGGATCTGCGCCTGCATGGCGTTGAAGGCGATGGTGGCCTGGCGTATCTCGTCGGGGCCTTCGATGTCGATGGGCGGGGCGCGCAGATCGCCACCGAAGCGTCGGGCAGCGCTGGCGAAACGCTGCAACGGCTTAGCCAATTGCCGGGTGGCGACCCAGGCGACCAGCAAGGTGGCGATCAACCCCAGGATGATGATCACCGCAATCCGCGTGGGGGCGCTCAGGCCCCAACTGCGTTCGGGCGGGATGAAGGACAACCAGCTGCCATCAAGTAGCTGCACCAGCGCCACATAATGCGCGTCGGGGCTGCCACGCGGCCAATCGTCCGGGCTGTACACCTGAATGGTGCGCCCGGTGCCAAACAACGCCTGTATCCCGGGGACTTCGCCGGCTTGTAGCACGTTGCCGCCGCTGGGCAGGCCGAAATCAGCAGGGTCGGTATGCCATGCCACATGCAGGCGGGTATCGCTGGCCGCTGTCGCCAGCTGCGAGCGCAACGGCGCAGGCGCGGCCTCGATCACTTTCAGTGTCGCGGCCATCTGCTCAAGCAACCCCGTACGGTCGATGGGCGGACGCGCCCACACCCCGGCCACCTGCACGAACAAGGCGTTGAGGGCCAGTGAGGCGAGCATCGCGGCGAGAATGGTCAGGGCGATCCGCCGATTCAGGGTGTCGCGGCGCAACAGGCGGCGGATCATGAGCGGGTCACCGGGGCGGTAAACAGATAGCCGCCATTGCGCACGGTGCGGATCAGGTCCGGGCGCTTGCAATCGGGCTCGATCTTGCGGCGCAGCCGGCTGACCTGCACATCGATACTGCGGTCAAAGGCGTCGTGGCCCTGGCCGTGGGTCAGGTCGATCAATTGGTCGCGGGTGAGGATGCGCTGGGGGTGCTCGAGAAACACGACCAGCAGGTCGAACTCGCCACCGGACAGCGGGATCATGACGCCCTCGGGCGAACGCAGTTCGCGACAGGTGATATCCAGGTGCCAACCGGCAAAGGCAATCACCGGGCGTGAACGCTCGTCGGCCGCACTGACTGCCTGCCCCGCACGCCGTTGCACGGCACGCAGGCGGGCCAGCAATTCGCGCGGGGCGAAGGGTTTGGTCAGGTAGTCGTCAGCGCCCAGTTCCAGGCCAACAATGCGGTCGCTCAGCTCGCCCATGGCCGTGAGCATGATGATAGGAATGCCGAACTGCGCCCGTACCTTCTGGCAGAGGCTGAGGCCGCCTTCGCCGGGCAACATGAGGTCGAGGATGATCGTGTCTGGCCGCTGCTGCGCGATGGCCGCCCACATGGCCTCGCCGTCGGCGGCCACGTCGGCTTCATAGGCGTGCTGGACGAAAAACTTCTTCAGCAATGCCAGCACTTCCACGTCGTCATCGACGATCAGCAGTCTGCTCACGTTCACAGGTTCCCAAGCCAAAAAAAGAAAGACATCTAAAACCATTCCGGCGCCTTGGTCATTTATTTCAATCGAGCAACATTCCTTCGCCACGGACACAACCCGGACATCTTTGGGCAAAACCTGTCCGGCATTCTGCACGCCTTCCATTCAAGGAGATGCCTATGAAAGTTTCGAGCAGCAGGTACACCGAGCAGGCCGCGGGCGACGTACGGCCACTGGTACTGAGCCAGCGCACCTCGTCCCCCGCTCAGGATAGCCCGATGTTGTTTCAGGAGTCGTGCCTGGGGCTGAACGCGGACCTGGACCGTATCGTGCTGCGTCGCTACTTCGAACACTACAGCCCGGACGCCGGGCGCTGGGTCGAGTACGCCCATTCCATTCCCGTCGCCGAGCTTGTCCACTGGATCATGACCCATGGCCAGTTGCACATCGAGTCTTCCCACGACACCTTGAACGAACAGGCCACCCATTGATGACCCGCATGTGCTCACTGTCGCTCTTGATGGCGGCCGCCCTGGGCCTCACGGCCTGCAGCAGCAAAACGGTGGAACCGGAGCGATACACCGGGTTTCTACACGATTACAGCCTGCTCCAAGCACAACAAAGCCCTTCGGGCGAGGCCATCTTGAGTTGGATCAGCCCGGCCTTGAAGCGCGGTCGCTACAAGCAGGTCTACCTGGCGCCCAGCCAGTTCTACCCGGCCGTTGCCCCCAGCGCTCGCATCCCCCAAAGCACCCTCGCCCACGTGACGGGTTACTACGACCTGGTACTGCGCTCGGAACTGGGCAAAGTCGTGTACCTGGCCGCAAAGCCAGGCCCCGACACCCTGACGGTACGGCCCGCCATCACCCGCATTGCCACCAGCACCCAAGGCCTGCGGTTCTATGAATGGCTGCCGATCACCCTGGTCGCAGCAGGCGTGAGCACCGCCGCCGGCATCCGCGACCAGGACAGTGAGATCGCCACGGAGCTGTCCCTGGAAGACGGTTCGACCGGTGATGTCGTGGCCGCCATAGTCCGCAAAGGCACCGGCACGCCCCTGGACAACGACCGGCAAGTGGTGACCGTCGACAACGTCAAGGCGGTGCTCGACGGCTGGGCCCGCGACCTGGGCCAGACATACAGCGTCGTCGCTCGTTAGCCTGCCCCGCTCAAACGTCATAATCACAGGGGCATCTGCGTGGTAATCTCCCGGCACCACGAATAGACATTGATCGTCACTTGACGATGACCAAAGCCAGGAAAGACCATGCCCAAGATTTCTCACTCAGCGCTACGCCGTAACTTCCGTGACCTGCTGGCAACGCCCATCTGCGTTGAAACCGCCTCCGTATTCGACCCCATGTCTGCCCGCATCGCGGCCGACCTGGGGTTTGAAGTGGGAATCCTGGGCGGCTCGGTCGCCTCCCTGCAGGTGCTGGCGGCCCCCGATTTTGCGTTGATTACCCTGAGTGAGTTCGTCGAGCAAGCCACCCGTATCGGCCGTGTGGCCCAGTTGCCGTTCATTGCCGACGCCGACCACGGCTACGGCAACGCCCTGAACGTGATGCGCACCGTCGAAGAACTGGAACGCGCCGGCGTCGCGGCGCTGACCATCGAAGACACGCTCTTGCCCGCGCAATTCGGGCGTAAATCCACCGACCTGATTTCCGTGGAAGAAGGCATCGGCAAGGTCAAGGCTGCCCTGGAAGCACGTGTCGACCCGGCGCTGTCGATCATTGCCCGCACCAACGCCGGCGTGCTGCCCACCAGCGACGTGATTGCGCGTACCAAGGCCTATGAAAAGGCCGGTGCTGACGGCATCTGCATGGTCGGCGTCAAGGACTTCGACCACCTGGAGCAGATCGCAGAGAACCTCAGTGTTCCCCTGATGCTGGTGACCTACGGCAACCCGCAACTGCACGACAGCGAGCGCCTGGCCAGCCTGGGCGTACGCATCGTGGTGGCCGGCCATGGCGCCTACTTCGCCGCGATCAAGGCCACCTACGACAGCCTGCGTGCCCAGCGTCAGCTGACCCACAGCACTTCGAACCTCAGCGCAACCGAATTGACCCACACCTACACCTTGCCGGAGAGCTATGTGGCGTGGGCTGAAGAGTTCATGGATGTAAAAGAGTAATCACTCACTCACGGTTCAGCCGTTGGCGCATCCCTGCGCTGGCGGCCGGGCCGGGCTGTACCACGCACTGATCCATCGCCACCCACGCACCTTGCGCCGTCGCCATCATCGGCTGCACCGGGCGGCCCGTCTCGCGTTCCACCACCTCGACACTGATGCCCTCCTCGGCGTAATGCCGGTTGCCCCACGCCACCAAAGCCATCAGCACCATTCGAAAATCTTCGCCCCTGGCCGTCGGCACGTATTCGTACCGTGGCGGTCGCTCGCTGTAGGCGCAGCGCTCCAGCATTCCCGCGTCCACCAAGCCATTAAGGCGGCGCGTCAGCATGTTGGGCGCGATGCCCAGGCTGCGCGAGAACTCGTCAAAACGGCGCAAGCCGTGCAAGGCGTCGCGCATGATCAACATGCTCCACCACTCCCCTACCCGTTCAAGGCTACGGGCGATGGGGCATTCGGCACTGATGAGGGATTTGCGCTGCATAAGTATTCCTGGGTGCGAGTACAAACTTGAAGGATGCCATGTTACTTTCATGATGATAGTGACGTCCATACGCTGTGTATCCTTCAAGCAACAGGAGTCGATTGAGCATGAGTAAACGTATCGTCGTGACAGGCATGGGCGCGCTGACGCCGCTGGGGTCGAGCGTGGAATCCACTTGGCAGCGCTTGCTGGACGGGCAGTCGGGCATCCGTCGTTTGCCGCAAGAATTGATCGGTGATCTGGCGGTCAGCATCGGCGGCCAGGTGCAAAGCGTGCTGCAAGACCCCGAAGCCGGGTTTGATCCTGATCGACTGCTGGCCGCCAAGGAACAGCGCAAAATGGACCGCTTTATCCTGTTCGCCCTAGCGGCAGCAGATGAAGCTCTGAAACAGGCCAAGTGGGACCCCAAAACGCTCGATGAGCAGGAACGCACGGCGACCATCATCGCTTCCGGTGTCGGTGGTTTCCCGGCCATTGCCGATGCGGTGCGCACCACCGACAGCAAGGGCCCGCGTCGTTTGTCGCCCTTCACCATTCCATCGTTTCTGAGCAACATGGCTGCCGGGCATGTGTCGATCAACTATGGCTTGAAAGG
Organism: Pseudomonas sp. FDAARGOS_380; assembly: GCF_002591235.1. Taxonomy (NCBI): domain Bacteria; kingdom Pseudomonadati; phylum Pseudomonadota; class Gammaproteobacteria; order Pseudomonadales; family Pseudomonadaceae; genus Pseudomonas; species Pseudomonas sp. FDAARGOS_380. The sequence continues at coordinate 5,087,425 of NZ_CP023969.1, forward strand.
CCCTCTGGGCGCGCCGGTGACCGCCTGTGCGGCCGGGGTTCAGGCCATCGGCGACGCAGCGCGAATGATCCGCGCCGGCGAAGTCGACGTGGCGGTATGCGGCGGTGCCGAAGCGGCGATTCATCGCGTCAGCCTGGCCGGCTTCGCCGCGGCGCGAGCGTTGTCCAGCGATTTCAATGACAGCCCGCAGCGTGCTTCGCGGCCCTTCGATCAGGCGCGCGACGGCTTTGTGATGGGCGAAGGCGCCGGCATTCTGGTAATTGAAGAACTGGAGCATGCCCTGGCGCGGGGCGCACAGCCGATTGCTGAACTGGTGGGCTATGGCACCAGCGCAGACGCCTATCACATGACCGCAGGGCCTGAAGACGGCGACGGTGCGCGCCGGGCAATGACCCAAGCGTTGCGCCAGGCGGGTATCGAGGCGTCGCAGGTGCAGTACCTGAATGCCCACGCAACCTCCACACCTGTGGGCGACAAAGGCGAGCTGGCGGCGATCAAGACGGTATTTGGTACCGGCGGCAGCCCGGCGATCAGCTCGACGAAATCCGCCACCGGCCACTTGCTCGGTGCTGCGGGGGGCATCGAAGCGGTTTTCACCGTGCTTGCCCTGCGTGACCAGATCGCGCCAATAACACTCAACCTGGAAAACCCGGACACCCTCGCCGACGGCCTGGACATGGTGCGTGGTGAGGCGCGGCCCATGGCGATTGAATATGCGCTGTCCAATGGCTTCGGCTTTGGCGGCGTGAACGCCAGCGTGCTGTTCCGACGCTGGAGATGAGCCAGGGTTTGCCCCAGGGGTGAATTTCACCGACCATGGCACCTTTCTGTTCCTGCCAACACGAGGTGCCCATGGCCAACCACGACCTGTCCTATACCCCTGATCCGGACGCCGATTCCATCTCCTCTGACGTGATCGGCTTCAACGGCATCCTGGTCTCCACCCAGATTCCCACCCGCGCCGATGGCAGCCTGGAGCTGGGCGATATCACCCAGCAAAGCGAGTGCACCCTGCAAGCGCTGAAAGTCGCGCTGGAAAAAGCCGGCAGCTCCATGGACCGGGTTATGCACTTGACTATTTACCTCACCGACATGGCCGACCGTGCCGCGTTCAACGAGGTCTACAAGCGCTTTTTCGCCAAGCCCTGGCCAGTGCGGGCAGCAGTGGGCGTTGCCGCCTTAGCGGTGGAAGGTATGCGCGTGGAAGTGACGGCGATGGCTGCCAAGGCTTGAATCTGTGGCGCCGTTAGCGCCGATCTGATCGGAATGTCGAACGCGGTCAAAAAGGTGGGCTTGCCTGCGGTAGCGGTGGTGAATGTTCCATCGCCAACGCAGCATAGGTATCTACACAACGTTGGCGACGCTGGACCTGTGGTGAGGGAGCTTGCTCCCGCGACGGTCTGAGAGCCGATGCTTATCTACCTGACGCACCGCAGTCCAAATGTGGGAGCTGGCTTGCCTGCGAAGACGGCCTGGCAGTCAACTGGGATATTAGATCAGAGCGCGTACATATCCGTTATTTAGGTAACGGCCACTTAGGGTTCCGCCCTGACGGCGGCTCACTTTTGAAAAGCGCAAAAGTAAGCAAAACGCTCTTGCCCCACCACTCGGCACCTCGCTTAGGCTCGGTGTGCCCGTAATCCGCCAGTGATTTGGGGGGCCGCCGCCACGCGCCATCCATGGCGCGGGGCGGCTAAACCGGCATCCCTGCCGGTTTACCCCCCAAATCCCTGTCGAATTCCGGCCAGCGTGGTTTAACGGGGCGCCTGAGATCAAAAGCAGATCAAGATCAAGAGCGACTCGCTTCGCATCGTGGTTACCGGCGGCTGCGGCGAACTGCACCGTTGTGTAGATACCTATGGCCGTCGCAGGCAAGCCAGCTCCCACATTTGGATCGCCGCTGTGGCCCGACAGCCCTGCGGTAGATGCCGCCCAGGCATTTCACGGCTACAATGCGCGCCTCAACCGTGACAAGCCTGACTAAAAAAACTATGTCCTTGCCCAAGCATCACCTGGAATTGCTCAGCCCTGCCCGCGATGTCGCCATTGCGCGCGAGGCTATCTTGCACGGCGCCGACGCCGTTTATATCGGCGGGCCGAGCTTCGGCGCCCGCCATAATGCGTGTAACGAGGTGAGCGATATCGCTCAACTGGTGGAATTCGCCCGCCGTTACCACGCGCGCGTCTTCACCACCATCAACACCATCTTGCATGACAACGAGCTGGAGCCCGCACGCAAGCTGATCCATCAGCTCTACGATGCCGGTGTCGATGCGCTGATCGTGCAAGACCTGGGCGTGATGGAGCTGGATATTCCACCGATCGAGCTGCACGCCAGCACCCAGACCGACATCCGCACCCTGGGCCGGGCCAGGTTTCTCGACCAGGCCGGGTTCTCGCAGTTGGTATTGGCCCGCGAGTTGAACCTGCAAGAGATCCGCGCCATTGCCGACGAGACCGATGCCGCCATCGAGTTCTTTATCCACGGCGCCCTATGTGTAGCGTTCTCCGGCCAGTGCAATATCTCCCACGCGCAAAATGGCCGCAGCGCCAACCGTGGCGACTGCTCCCAGGCCTGCCGCCTGCCGTACACCTTGAAAGATGACCAAGGCCGCGTTGTAGCCTTTGAAAAGCACCTGCTGTCGATGAAAGACAACAACCAGAGCGCCAACCTGCGCGCCCTGGTCGAAGCAGGCGTGCGCTCGTTCAAGATCGAAGGCCGCTACAAGGACATGGGTTATGTGAAGAACATCACCGCCTACTACCGCCAGCGCCTCGACGAGATCCTCGAAGACCGCCCGGACCTGGCACGCGCTTCCAGCGGCCGTACCGCGCACTTCTTCCTGCCCGACCCGGAAAAAACCTTCCACCGTGGCAGCACCGATTACTTTGTCAGCGACCGCAAGATCGACATCGGCGCCTTTGACACCCCGACCTTCACCGGCCTGCCCGTGGGCACCGTGGAAAAAGCCGGCAAGCGCGACTTGCAGGTGGTCACCCATGAGCCGCTGTCCAACGGCGACGGCCTGAATGTGCTGATCAAGCGTGAAGTGGTGGGCTTTCGTGCCAATATCGCCGAGCCCAAGGGTGAGTTCGAGGAAGACGGTGAGAAGCGCTACCGCTACCGCGTCGAGCCCAACGAAATGCCGGCCGGCCTGCATCAACTGCGCCCCCATCACCCGCTCAATCGCAACCTGGACCACAACTGGCAACAGGCCCTGCTCAAGACCTCGGCCGAGCGCCGTATCGGCTTGTCATGGGTCGCGCGCCTGCGTGAAGAGCAGCTGCAAATCACCGCGACCAGCGAAGAAGGCATCAGCGCCAGTGTCACCCTGCCCGGCCCGTTTGGCGTGGCCAACAAGCCGGAACAGGCGCTGGACACCCTGCGCGACCTGCTCGGCCAACTCGGCACCACCGAATACCATGCCACCCGCATCGAGCTGGATGCGCCGCAGGCGTTCTTCATCCCCAACTCGCAGCTCAAGGCCTTGCGCCGTGAAGTGATCGAAGCGCTGACTGCCGCACGCGTCGCCGCGCACCCTCGGGGCGGGCGCAAGGCTGAAACCTCGCCGCCGCCGGTTTACCCCGAGGCGCACCTGTCGTTCCTGGCCAACGTCTACAACCAGAAGGCCCGGGACTTCTACCATCGTCACGGCGTAAAGCTGATCGACGCGGCCTTCGAAGCCCACGAAGAAACCGGCGAAGTGCCGGTGATGATCACCAAGCACTGCCTGCGTTTCTCGTTCAACCTGTGCCCTAAACAGGCCAAGGGGGTGACCGGGGTGAAGACTAAGGTGGCGCCGATGCAGTTGATCCACGGCGACGAAGTGCTGACCCTGAAGTTCGACTGCAAACCCTGCGAAATGCACGTGGTGGGCAAGATCAAGGGGCATATCCTCGGCCTGCCGCAGCCTGGCAGTGCGGTGGAGCATTTCAACCCGGAAAACCTTATCTACCAAGGCACGCACTGACCCTCATCTGACGCCGCGTTTCACCCCGATGCGCTGCGTCATCGTTAACCTTCTTCGCGAGCAAGCTCGCTCCTACCGAGGTTGCGGGGCCACCACCAGCCCCGCTGCAACCCCGCCGCTGCCAGCAGAATCGCCGCCACACCCAGCCATTGCAGCCACCCCAGGCGATGCCCGAACGCAATCCAATCCACAAAGATCGCCGCAATCGGGTAGATGAACGACAGTGCGCCGGTAATGGCCGTCGGCAATTTCTGGATCGCGCCATACAGCAGCACATACATCAAACCCGTGTGCACCACCCCCAAGGTCAGCAGCGCAGCCCAGGCATTTGTGGACGCAGGCAGGCCATCCCACGGCACCAGCGGCGCCAACAATACAGCGCCAGTGGCCACCTGAATCAATGCCATCAAATGTGGCGGTATTTCCTTGAGGCGCTTGATGATCAGCGCAGCGATCGCATACAAAAATGCCGCCCCCAGGGCCAGCGCGATGCCTACCAGATAATCACCGCCACCGGTTTGCTCGCCATGGGCGGTGACAATCGCCAACATGCCCAGGAACGCCACGCTCAACCACGCCAGTTTCTGCACGGTGATTTTTTCACCAAGAAACACCGCCGCCAGCACCACCAACATAAACGGCTGCACGTTGTACACCGCGGTGCTGATAGCGATGGATGCCCGGGAATAGGATTCGAACAGCAGCAGCCAGTTGCCGACAATGGCCACGCCGCTGAGCACGGCCAGCCCCAGTTTTGCCCAACTGAGCATGTCTACACGCAGGTAACCCAGCCAGGCGCACACCAGTAACAGTGTCAGCGCGCCGATCACGCAGCGCCAGAACACCACCTCGATCACCGACACGCCAGACACCAGCACAAACCAGCCAATGCTGCCCGAGATCAGCATGGCGGCGACCATTTCCCACGACCCGCGACGGATGGATGAATCCATGATTGAAGCTCCTCAAGTGAAGCACCAGTATGGCAATCTGTCCGCGACGGCTACAGCGTCTAAAAAAGGCAAAACCCCGAATTCACCTTTTCTTATTAGGCACAGGCCATGATCGACACCATCGACCAGCAACTCATCGCCGCCTTGATGGACGACTCGCGGCTGTCCCTCAAAGCCCTGGCAGGCATCACCGGGCTGTCCTCGCCCAGCGTCAGCGAACGCCTGCGCCGCCTGGAGGAACGCGGCGTGCTGACCCACTACACCGTCGACATCGACCCCAAGCACTTCGGCTACCTGTTGCAAGCCATCGTGCGCATCCGCCCCCTGCCCGGCAAATTGCAGGAAGTGGAGCGCCAGATCCAGGCGATCCCCGAGTTCACCGAATGCGACAAGGTCACTGGCGAGGACTGCTTCATCGCCCGCCTGCATGTGCGCACCATGGACCAGTTGGACAGCCTGCTGGACCGGATCAATGGCTATGCCGAAACCAACACGGCGATTGTGAAGAAAACCCCGGTGAAACGGCGCTTGCCGCCGCTGGCGGATCGCTGAGGGGCCATGCCAAGGGCGTGTCATGGCCAAACACAGTCCTATGTGGGAGCGGGCTTGCTCGCGAATACAGGGTGTCAGTCACCGACTATGTTGACGGGTATAACGCATTCGCGGGCAAGTCCGCTCCCACAGGGGATCTGCGCCGGGCGCTGATTCTGTGGGCAATACATAACCAGTGTGGGAGCTGGCTTGCCTGCGATAGCGGTGGTTCAGTTGAATATTCAGTGACTGACACGCCGCATTCGCGAGCAAGCCCGCTCCCACAGAAGCCACTTCAAGCCGTTGATTGTTTGAACCCGCACTTGGCCACGGCCCTCCAACCTGAATGAACCACGGCCGGGTGCACGCACAATGACTTTCATTCTATGGTTGGCCGTATTGGGCGCGGTGCTGCTGACTCTCGCCCTCACCTCCTCCTACCTGCGCTGGATGCCAGTCACCACCTCGGCGGTGTGTCTGTTACTGGGTATCGCCATCGGCCCGTTGGGCGTGGACCTGCTGCACCTGGACATCAAGGGCTCGGCGCGCTGGATGGAGCACCTGACCGAAGTGGCGGTGCTGTTTTCGCTGTTTGTCAGCGGTTTGAAACTGCGCCTGCCGCTCAGGCATCGCACCTGGCGCATCGCCTTCGGCCTGGCCGGCCCCGTCATGCTGCTGACCATCCTCGGCACCGGGCTGTTGCTGCATTACCTGCTGGATCTGTCGTGGGGCGTGTCATTGCTGGTGGGCGCGATTTTGGCGCCGACCGACCCGGTGCTGGCGGGCCTGGTTCAGGTCAACAATGCCCAGGACTACGATGCGCTGCGTTTCGGCTTGTCGGGCGAAGCAGGCCTGAACGACGGCAGCGCCTTTCCGTTTGTGATCTTCGGCCTGCTGTTCATGCAACACGGCGGTTTTGATGGCGACTGGGTCGGCGGTTGGGTGCTGAAAAACCTGGTGCGGGCGGTGCCGGTCGGGCTATTGATCGGCTACTGGATGGGCCGAGGTATCGGCCGTGTAACGCTGCGCCTGCGCCTGATCAATGCCGACAGCACCCTCTCGCCCAATGATTACCTGACACTGGCCTTGATCGCCCTCGCCTATGTGAGCGCCGAAGCCGTGGGCGGCTATGGCTTCCTGTCGGTATTCGCGGCGGGCCTGGGGTTGCGTCAGGCCGAAGTGAAGTCCACCGGCAACGCCCAGACACCCGCCGAGCACCTGGCGCAACCGGTGGTGGGCCACCTTGAAATCGAGCCCGAACAAGCCTTGCATGGCGACGTCAGCCACCTGAAAGACACCCAGATCGCAGCAGGCGTGATGATGGGCGATATGCTGGCCTTCGGCAGCCTGGTGGAGCGGGCCATGGAGGTGTTCCTGGTAACAGTTTTGGGCATCGTGCTGGTCAGCCACTGGGAGTGGCGCGCGTTGGCGGTAGCGCCGCTGCTATTCTGTGTGATTCGCCCCGCCAGCGTGTTCGCCATGCCGTGGGGCCGCCTGCTTGACCGGCGGCAACGCAGCCTGGTCAGTTGGTTCGGCATTCGTGGTATCGGCAGCATTTACTACCTGTTCTATGCGCTCAACCATGGGCTGGTGGGCACCAGCAGCGAGGTGGCGGTCAACCTGACGCTGTCGGTCATCGCGTTGAGCATCCTGGTCCATGGCCTGAGTACTCAGCCGATGCTGGCGTGGTATGAGCGTCAGGCTGCGCAAAAAAATTGAATCCTGCCCCGCGCCGGGGTTTCAAACAGTCAGGACCCACAGTACGAGTCAGCCAATGAAAAAGATCGCCCAACGCTTGCTTGAGGAACGCCAACGCCTGGGATATTCGCAGCAATACCTGGCACAGGCAGGCGGCGTGACCACACGCGAGCAACGTCAATATGAACTGGGCGAAGACCTGCCCCATGCCGACTACCTGGCAGCCTTGGCCGAGCATGGGGTGGATGTGGTGTATGTGATTACCGGCAAGCGCAGCACGGTGGTCAATATCAGCCGCGATCAGGCGCAGACGCTGATCGATAACCGCGTGGTGGGCCAGGAGGTGTCGCTGGACGGCGGGGCCGAGGAAGACGTCTACTTCAAGCTCAGTAACCCCTCGGGCCCGCCGCCGGATCAGTCCTGATTTTCAGTGTTGCCGACGTCTGCCACTTCTTCATCCGGGTCGCTCAGCGGCACTTGGGCATCGTCCATCAGCGAACCCGGGTCTTCGTTGCCCGGGTCGTTGGGTTCTTCTTCCAGTTCTTTTGACATGTGCGTCTCCTCTAACCGCCTTGGGTATCGATATCGGCATCGGTTTCAGGCTTGTGCTCGCGTTCAGGCTTGAAGTCTGGACTGTAGTCGTTTTCCTTGGCCTTTGGGTCGCTCGCAGGCGTCGGGTCCTTGGGCGCATCGGCGGCGGTGCGAGGGGCGGGCTCGCCGCCGTCGATCGCAGGGTCGTTGCGATTGCTAGTCTGGGGATCGTTAGGTTGGGTCATGAGGCACCTCTTGGCAGGCCGGTGAAAAATCTGTACTGCATAGAGGTAAGGCGTCATGGCCACGGCTGAAGTTCCGTTCGCTTGCTCAGCGCAGTGGGTTGTCCACCTGGATATAAAACGCATAGATGCCCAACACCAGCCAGAACACCATGAACAGCCATGGCGCACGCATGGAAAACAACAACGATTTGCGATAGCCCTTGTGGCTCGACTCCACCTCGGAAAACAGCGGCGATTCATCGTAGGCCATGCCCATCACCGGCTCGCTGCGCAGCAATTCGCTTTGCTTGTAGTGCCAGTGGTCGATGATTTCATAGGCAGCACGGATACCGGGCCAGGCATTCAGCGAACTGAGAATGCCCAGCGAAACCAGGAAGATCGGCACCACCAGCGTGAATAATTTGCCCCATTCCGGGTTGAGGTTACCCATGCCGGAAACAAAGGCAATCACCAGGAAGGATTGCGCCGTCAAGTAGGCGTCGGTGCGGTTGGCCAGGATGCTGGTTTCGTACTGGATCTCGCGCCGGTAAAAGTCGAGGCGGTCCTTGGGCGAGCCGAAAATCTTTGCGTTGTGTTCGCTGTGGTCGTTCAGGGCCGCTTCCGGAGTGTGGGGGGAGATGATTCTGGACACGACGGTGCTCCACAAGGTGACGAAACTCCTTAGAAGAATCGGGGCCTGGTGAAGTTCAAGTAGGTTCGCGCACCAATTCAGTGCAACCACCGCCCTCTGTAGGAGCGAGCTTGCTCGCGAAAAACGTCAACGATAACGCGGGTTTTCTGAATAAACGCGGCGCCGGTGAGTTTTTCGCGAGCAAGCTCCCTCCTACAGAGAATTATTGGCATTCCGGCACAGGCATTGCTTTATCCATTCACCACCCCGAAAACAGGAGCATGCGTTACCCCCCGACCCAGAGCCGCCCCCATAAGAAAGTAAGGACCAGGTCTGTTGGCACCTTCAGCCACGGGCTCATAAAAACATGCGTTTTTTTAAGCGGCAGTGCCACCCAAAGCCACACTGGGCACTGACAAGGTACTGGAATGGCTCGATCTTTCTTTGATGAAATGAATGACGCAAACGGCGTATGCCGTGCGCACTATCAGGACTTCTCTCGCTGGCTGGCCAATACGCCGCCGGAACTGCTGGCCCAGCGTCGCCGTGAAGCAGACTTACTGTTCCATCGCGCCGGGATCACCTTCACCCTGTATGGCGACGAGCAAGACACCGAACGCTTGATTCCCTTCGACATCATTCCCCGCAGCATCCCCGCCAGTGAATGGAGCCTGATCGAGCGCGGCTGCATCCAGCGGGTCAATGCACTTAACATGTTCCTCGCCGACATCTACCACGACCAGCGCATTATCAAGGCCGGGATCATTCCCGCTGACCAGGTGCTGGGCAATGAGGGCTATCAGAAGGCCATGGTCGGTCTTGACCTGCACCGCGGCATCTATTCGCACATCTCCGGCGTGGACCTGGTGCGAGACGGCGACGGTACCTACTACGTGCTGGAAGACAACCTGCGCACCCCCAGCGGCGTGAGCTACATGCTCGAAGACCGCAAGATGATGATGCGCCTGTTCCCGGAAGTGTTCGCCAAGCAGCGCATTGCGCCGGTGGATCATTACCCTAACCTGCTGCTCAAGACCTTGAAGAGTTCCAGCCGCCTGGACAATCCCAACGTGGTCGTCCTGACCCCTGGGCGCTTCAACAGCGCCTTCTTCGAACACGCGTTCCTTGCCCGGGAAATGGGCGTGGAACTGGTGGAAGGCGCCGACCTGTTCGTGCAGGACCTCAAGGTGTTCATGCGCACCACCGACGGCCCCAAGGCCGTGGACGTGATCTACCGGCGCATCGACGACGCTTTCCTCGACCCCCTGGCGTTCAACCCCGAGTCGATGCTCGGCGTGCCCGGGCTGGTGGCGGCTTACTGCGCCGGCAATGTGGTGCTGGCCAACGCTATCGGCACCGGGGTGGCTGACGACAAGTCTATCTACCCCTACGTACCGGCGATGATCCGCTTCTACCTGGACGAGGAACCGATCCTGCAAAACGTGCCGACCTTCCAATGCCGCAAGCCCGATGAACTCTCCCATGTGCTGGCCAACCTCGAGCAGTTGGTGGTCAAGGAAACCCAGGGCTCCGGCGGCTACGGCATGCTGGTGGGCCCGGCGTCGACGGCCGCCGAGATCGAAGACTTCCGCCAGCGCATCAAGGCGCGTCCCCATGCGTATATCGCCCAACCGACCCTGAGCCTGTCCACCTGCCCGACCTTTGTCGAAAACGGCATCGCGCCCCGGCACATCGACCTGCGGCCCTTCGTGCTCTCGGGCAAGGAAACCCGCCTGGTGCCCGGTGGCTTGACCCGCGTGGCGCTGAAGGAAGGTTCGCTGGTCGTCAACTCGTCGCAAGGCGGCGGAACCAAGGACACCTGGGTGGTGGAGGGCTGAGTATGCTGAGTAGAACGGCTGCAGATCTGTATTGGATGTCGCGCTACCTGGAGCGCGCCGAGAACCTGGCACGCATGCTGGAAGTCAGCTATTCGCTATCGTTGATGCCCCAAGCCGGGCGCAGCGATGGCTTGGACGAATTGGCGATGTCGTTGCTCAGCAGCGGCACCCTGGACAACTACCTGGAACGTCACCAGACCCTGGATGCCGAGCGCATGTTGCACTTCTTTGCCCTCGACGCGGAAAACCCCGCGAGCATCTACAACTGCCTGCGCGCCGCCCGAGGCAATGCCCATGCGGTACGCGGGCGCATTACCGCCGATATGTGGGAAAACCTCAACGCCACCTGGCTGGAAATGCGCAGCATCGCCGCCGGTGGCCTGGCACGGCATGGCATCAGCCACTTCTGTGATTGGGTCAAACAACGCTCACACCTGTTTCGTGGCGCAACCTCGGGCACCATCATGCGCAATGACGCCTACCGCTTCATTCGCCTGGGCACCTTTGTCGAGCGCGCCGATAACACCCTGCGCCTGCTGGATGCACGCTATGAAATGTTCGGCGAAGAGTCCGAAGAAGTCAGCGACCTGTCGGCACGCGGTTATTACCAGTGGAGCGCCCTGCTGCGCGCGTTGTCGTCGTTCGAGGCGTATACCGAGCTGTATCCGAATGCCTTGAATGCACGCTCGGTATCCGAATTGTTGCTGTTGCGCAGCGATGTACCACGTTCGCTGCATGCCTGTATCGAGGAATTGAGCCATATTCTGGCGGACCTGCCCGGCAGTTATGGGCGCACGGCGCAACGCCTGGCGGCGGAGTTCGAGGCGCGGCTGCGGTACACGGGGATTGATGAGATTCTGGAAGATGGGCTGCACACTCGGCTGACAGAATTCATCGACACCGTGCGTGAGCTGGCGCGGGAGATACAAAGCTCCTACCTGGAAGTGGTCTAACACACACCTGTAGGAGCGAGCTTGCTCGCGAAAACTCACCGGCGCCGCGTTTATTCAGAAAGCTGCGTTATCGTTGACGTTTTTCGCGAGCAAGCTCGCTCCTACAGGGGGTTGATCGCCCACCAACGGGGGAGCAACTGGCGTACCCGCGACTCGCCGAAGCGGTCGTCGATCAGCATCACCACCCCGCGATCCTGCTGGCTGCGGATCACCCTCCCCGCTGCCTGCACAACTTTCTGAATGCCGGGATACAGGTAGGTGTAGTCATACCCCGCGCCGAAGACAGCGCCCATACGTGCCTTGATCTGTTCATTCACCGGGTTGAGCTGCGGCAAGCCCAGGGTGGCGATAAAGGCACCGATCAGGCGCGCACCGGGCAGGTCGATACCTTCCCCAAACGCACCGCCCAACACCGCAAAGCCAATGCCTTGGCTGTGGTGGGTGAACTGGTCCAAAAAAGCTTGGCGCTCGGCCTCGGCCATGCCCCGCGCCTGCAACCACAACTCAATCTGCGGGTGCCGTTCGGCCATTAACTGAGCCACCTGTTGCAAGTAATCGAAGCTTGAGAAAAACGCCAGGTAGTTACCCGGTTGCACGGCGAATTGCCGGGCGAGCAGTTCCACAATGGGTTCCAGCGACGCCTGGCGATGCACAAACCGCGTAGAGATGCGGTCAACGATGCTGACCTGCAATTGCTCGGCCTTGAACGGTGACGCCACATCAACCCAGGCAGTATCCGCCGGTAGGCCCAGCAAGTCGGCGTAATAATGGCGCGGGCTCAGGGTCGCGGAAAACAGCACGCTGCTGCGTGCGGCGGTCAACCTGGGCCGGATGAACTCGGCCGGCACCACATTGCGCAGGCTCAGGGTCGAGCTGCTGCGCTTGGCGCTGAACTGGCGTTTAGTGATATCGAAGATAAAGTGCTGGTTGAACAGCTCGGCCACTTTGGCCCATTGCAGCGCGTCGAAGTAGAAGGCTTGCAGGTCGCCACTGAGGGCTTCGGGGTGGTCGTTGAAGTAGTCGCCCATGGCGCTGGTGCACAGGCTCAGAGCCTGGAGCAGTTTCTCCGGTTTTGCCGCGTATGCCTGATACGGCGCGAGTTGGTCCTTGTGCAACGCATTCCACTCGCGGTTCAAGCGCTGCAAGGGTTTCTTCAGTATCTCGGGCGCGCTATCGCGCAAGGTCTTGAGGCTGTACTGGTCCAGGCTGGCGCTGTACATCGAGCGCGCCCGTTCGACCAGGTTGTGCGCCTCGTCCACCAGCACTGCGACGCGCCATTGGTTGAGCTGGGCCAGGCCGAACAGCATGGCGCCAAAGTCGAAATAATAGTTGTAGTCGGCGACGATCAGGTCGCTCCAGCGCGCCATTTCCTGGCTCAGGTAGTACGGGCAGACCTGATGGGCCAGCGCCACGTTGCGCAGGCTGCGTTGATCGAGCAGGCGCACTTGGGCCGCGGCCTGGCGGGCGGCAGGCAGGCGATCGTAAAAGCCCTTGGCCAACGGGCAGGAATCACCGTGGCAGGCTTTGTCCAGGTGTTCGCAGGCCTTGTCCCGAGCCACCAGTTCAAGCACGCGCAGTGACAGCTCGGGGCTGCTGTCGTACAGCACCTGCGCGGCATCCAGGGCCAGCTTGCGCCCGGGCGTCTTGGCGGTAAGGAAGAACAGCTTGTCCAGTTGCTGCGGCGCCAGGGCCTTGAGCAGCGGGAAAATAGTGCCGATGGTCTTGCCAATGCCAGTGGGCGCCTGGGCCATCAGGCACCGGCCCGTAGTCACCGCTTTGTAGACCGACTCGGCCAGGTCGCGCTGCCCGGTACGGAAGTCGGCATGGGGAAACGCCAGGCTCTGCGCAGCGGCGTTGCGTGCGTCGCGATGCTGCATCTCTTGCCGGGCCCAGTCCAGGAACAGCGCGCATTGTTGATTGAAGAACTGCTCGAGGTCTGGCGCATCGAATCGCTGGTTCAGCACGGTTTCGCCTTCGCCGACGATATCGAAGTACACCAGCGCAAGGTCGATATGATCGAGCCCGAGCTTCTGGCACATCAGCCAGCCATACATCTTGACCTGGGCCCAGTGCAGTTGCCGGTGGTTGGCGGGCTGAGCAGCGAGATCGCCACGGTAGGTTTTGACTTCTTCCAGGCGGTTGGCGTCCGGGTCGTAGCCGTCCGCCCTGCCCCGCACCTTGAGCTGCTGGTAGTCGCCCTCCAGGGCAACCTCATGCTGATAATGCGCGCTGCGCCGGGACGCCACCGTACGATGGCCGACAATGCCTTCCTGGGCGCTGGGCGACGGCGTAAAGCGCAGGTCGAGGTCGCCGACCTTGGCGGTGAACTCACACAGCGCCCGTACGGCCACGCTGTAACTCAAGCGGGTTGCTCCGCCCAGCGCACGTAGCAAACGGTGACCGGCATCTGGTATTCACCGCAGAACGCCAGCCAGCGCAACTGGTTGTCTTGCAGGCGATCGCCGGGGCCCTTGACCTCGATCATGCGATAGGTGTTTTGCGCCGGCCAGAACTGGATGAGGTCCGGCATCCCGGCCCGGTTGGCACGGATATCCTGCAACAGGCGCGTAAACCAATGACGCAAGTGCTCGGCGGGCAGGCAGGCCAGGGCTTGCTCCAGCAACTCGTCGCTGAGCAGGTTCCAGAACACGAACGGCGACTGAATGCCCCATTTTTCCACGTAGCGGTGGCGGATGCTGGCCTTGTAGCGACCGTCCTCCAGTTGTGCAAAACACGCGGCAAACAAGGCTTCACGACGCTGATAAAAGTCCTCGCTGTGCAAGTCCGCCGGCCCGCGCTGGAACGGGTGGAAGAACGCCCCCGGCAGCGGCGCAAAAATCGCCTCCCAGCACAACAAGCCAAACAGCGAATTGATCAGGCCATTCTCGACGTAATGCACCGGCGCATCCGGTTCACTCAGGTGCGCCAGCACACAGGACTCCACCGACAGCAGCGGCTCCTGCACCAACGCCAGGTCCAGGCGCGCAATCGCTTGGGGCTTGGCCCTGGGCAGCGCCGGCCCGCCAAGTTTGCGCCGCAGGCGCGGCACGACGCGCAGCAGGTGTTGTTGTTCCGCTGCGTTGTGCGGGGCCTGTTGCGCCTCGCTCGCCAAGGCCATGGCTTGGGCATAATCCTCCTGGCGCTCCAGTACGCGGATCAGCCGCGCCCGCGCTCCGGGATGGGTGCAAGTGCGGTAGATCTGTTCGGCCAGTGCCAGCTCGGCGCAACGTTCACAATACTGGCCGATCTGGAACAGCAGCTTGGCGCGGCGCTTTTCCAGCCAGGGGTTGTCGGTACACAGCGTGGCGACCTGCGCCAACACCGTATCCACTGCCTCACCGGCTTCAAAGGCTTGCTGGCACTGGTGCAGGAACACAAACCCGTGCACGTCGTCACGGCTGCGTAAACCGCGAGACTCGGCGCAGAACTCGACTTTTTCATAGGTGTAGATGCCCAGGTCCGCCAGCACGAACTCCGACCAGTCCTGGTGCAGGTTGCCGAAGAACATCAGGCGCAGGCGATCACACAACTCCATCACCGTCAGGCTATAGAGCACATCGTCCACGTCGGGACACCACTGGGCAAAGCTGCGCGGTTCGGTAAATTGTGCGGCCAAGGGTTCAAGCCAATCGGCCTTGTTGCCCTTGGGTTGATCGATCCAGGGCCTGAAGGCGCCGAGCAGTTCACTTTTTTGCAGCAGCGCAAACAGCGTGGCAAACGGCAGCGGGCTTTGATCCTCCACCCATCCCAACTCACGCAAAGGCCCCGCCGCCGCATGAGGGCAACCGATTTCCAGGTAATGGAGCTTGGCGGCACGAAAATGCACGCCCTTGCGCATTACCATCCGCACCAACAACGCCTGGGACGCCTGGGGCAACCTGTCAAATTGCTGAATGAAATGCTGTTCGTGCGCATCGAGCAAATCGGCATAGCGTTGCCCCAACCACACCAGCACTTGGCGGAAGTTATGCAGGTAATACAAGGGGTCTTCGAGGGGGTTGGCCATGGCGCAGAGCAATCAAATACTGGTTATGCATACAGAGTGCCGGGGCAAAGCGGTTGTTGCAATCAGTAATAGATAAATGGCGCCTGCAACTTTTTGCAAAAAAACAATCTGATGAGGGGGTTGATCAAGTAATATTTATGGCCGTGCAGCCAGACGCTGCGGGACTTTTCAGGGTTAAAGGTAAGGGTTATGAACATGAAGAATTTGGGTCTGCCACTGGTTGCACTCACTTTTCTGGTATTGGCCGGTTGCTCCACGCAAACCGTAGTGACCTTGCAAAATGGCACGCAATATTTGACCAAGGACACGCCCAACGCCAAGACGGCCGACGGCTTCTACGAGTTCACCGATATTGCCGGCAAGCGTATTCGTATCAAGGCCGATGATGTGGCCACGGTGCGTAAGGAAAAATGATCATCTAGCAAAACCCATCAAATGTGGGAGCTGGCTTGCCTGCTCCCACACCGAATGCATCAGCTGATCACTATCCCCTCCCCCGACAGACTGCTCACACCCACCAGCGTCACCGAATCCGTACCAAAGCTAATGACGGTATCCCCGCCCACCACCTTGGCGTGATCGCGGTAATCGGTGCTGCCCGCCACGTCGTTGAACACCAGCTTGTCCGTCGCCTGGTAGCCAATCACCCGGTCATTGCCAAACTGCCCGCTGAACAAAAACGTGTTGTGCCCGCTGCTGTCGCGGATCGTGTCATTGCCCTTGCCGCCTTCGATAAAGTCAACGCCCCTGCCGCCCTTGATCAGGTCGTCACCGTCACTGCCGATGATGAAGGTATTGCCCTTGTGCGCCTCGGCATTGCGGTTGAGGTCTTGCACCCAGGTGGTGGCCCGTGCCGGGTCGGACAGGTTGGCGACGATCACCGTGGAGTCGCGGGTCATCTGTTCGTAGAAGCCCGAGTCGAGGATGCGGGTCATGCCGTCGCCGTAACCGGTGGGCAAGTGCGAAACCCAGGTGGGCAGGTTGAGGATGGAAAACGGCAGCACGTTCCACAGGGATGAGGCGTAGTGGTCGTTGAAGCTGACGATGTTGTCGGTGCTCGATTCGTGGGGTTTATCGTGCACGCCCAGAGACGACAGGTTGAATGACGAGCCATCCAGGGCACGGAACACCGGGTCGTTTTCATAGCCGACGTTAAGCACCTTGTCGCCGGCGCTCTGGGTAGGCGACGCGTAGGCCACGTAGTTGGAGTTCTTATAAAACCCCGACCAGGTGCTGTCGCTCAAGTCGGCCATGCTGTTGACCGCCAGGCCTCCCAGGCTGTGGCCGCTGACCACGACGTCGTTGCCGCCCAGGCCCTGGGCAGTGGCGTAATCCGCCACGTTCTTGAGCAAGCCGCCAAAGGCTTCCCCTGCGTAGTTCTTGGCGTAATCCTTGGGCCCGAAGGCGGCGAGCAGGTCGCTGATCACATCGCCGATGGAGTCGGTGATCACGCTTTCCCGAGGCCCCGAAGTGCCGCGAAAACTGATGCCGAGTTCCAGCAGCTTGCCGGCGTCATCGTACTTGCCCAACACCTCGGCCTGCGCCGTGCCGTAGCCGAATTTTTCGCCAAAGAAGGTGCCGCGCGCATCGACCTTGCCGTTATAGCCTAAGGTACTGGCGCTGATAGGCGTCCAGCCGGCTGCTTGCACCGCCTCAAGGGCGGCCTTTTCCGAGTCGGGGTTCCAGGGGATGCCAGGGATGACCCCTTGGGCGTTGCTGCCGCCAATCAGCGCGCTGACCAGGGTGGCGGGCAAGCCCAGGCCGAGGCCGTTGTTCTGGTAGCCGACGGCAAAGCCGTTATCCAGGTTGTGGTAGGAATACAGCGTGATCGCCATCGCATCGGCGAACAGCGCCTTGGAGTCCTCGGTACCGAGGTTTTTATAGTCAAAGATACCCATTGGTAGTGCCTCTCTGTTGTTGGATTTGTAGAGAAAGCCAAAACACCTGTTATCCGTTACCCCCCTGTAGGAGCGAGCTTGCTCGCGAAAAACTCAAGTGCGCCGCGTTCCTTCAGGTGGAACGCGTCATCGTTGATGATCTTCGCGAGCAAGCTCGCTCCTACAGTGATTTTTAAAGCTTTAGAACGCCCAATCCAGGCTCAAGCCAACGCCGTGCACCTTCTCTTTACTGGCCAGCAGGCCGTTGTAGTCGAAGTTCACCCGCGCATCCTTGCTCAATGCCAGGCTGACCCGGGCCCCGACCAACGCGGCATCGCGCACCATCGGCGCACTTTCTACGGTGAACGAAGGGCCGCCCGAGGCAAACGCCAGGTGCTGCTCCGAATCGGTGCTGCTCAGGTTGTGCTGCCAGCCCAGGGTGCCGGAGACTTCCAGTTGCTGATGGTCGTTGATATTGAAGGTCTTCAAGGCGCGCATACCCAGGGTGCTGAGCACCAGGTCACGGCTGTCGTCGCCACTTCTCAGCGCGGCGGCGTCGCCCTTCTCTTTGAAGCTGTCAGTTGCCAGGTGCACGTAGGCCAGGTTGGCGAACGGCTCCAGGGCCAGCGGTTGCAGGTTGATGCGGTACGCAGCTTCCGTGAACACCTGGGTGCTGTGGGCATCGACCTTGGCCTTTTGCTTGCCGCTGACGTCGCCGTATTGCAGGTCGCGTTTGACATCGGCGCGGTGCCAGCTGTAGGTCGCGCCGCCACTCAGGCGCCAGGCGCCGATTTCATGCCCGGCATAGGCGCCGAAATGGTAGCTGTCGACCGAAGCGCGGCTGTGGGTGCCGCTGCCCATGTTCAGCGACGTGTCGCTGTAGCCGGCCACCAGGCCAATGCGCGTGGCGTCATCGAGGGCACCGTCCACACCGGCGAGCATGCCGCCGATGGAGGTGGTGTAGCCCGCCGTGTCGTTGCGGCTGTCGGTCTTGCCCCATGCGCCGAGTGCCTTGACCCACACGTTGCCACGGCTGTCGATGGCTTGGCTGGCAGCGCCCATTTCACCGTTGCGCAGGCGCTCGCCCACGGCTTCGCGCACGTAGCGGCTGTCATTGACCAGCGCGGTTTCCAGCGCCGGGTAAACCTCGCCGCTCAGTTGCTGGAACGCGCCCTGGGCCGAGGCGGCCGTGGGTGCCAGCAGCAAGCTTTCATACACGCCATTGCCCGCGCCCAATTGCTCGGCGGCGGCGGCCACGGCGCGCTGGTTCGGCGTGGCGGCCACGCTGGCGAAGCTGTTGGTGCGTGCCACATCCAACTGCACACCGTTGGCGGCGTAGTTCAAGGTGCCGCCGACAAACAGGTAGTTGGGCACCACTGCCGCGAAGCTGCCGGTGACGCCGCCTGCCGCTTGCAGGATGTTGTACTGACGGCCGATCAGGCTTTGGGCCTGGGTCGCGCTCAACAAGGTCGGGCTGTTTTCCAGGGCCAGCGTCACAGTGCCGCCGTTGAGGGTGGCGGTGCCGCCGGCGACGATGCGATCGCTGCTGGTGGGCGACAGTTCTACCGCGTAGGTCGAGCCCGGTTCAAAGTTGACGTTGCCCGCCACGTTCAAGGTGCCGATGGAATTGCCCGGCGCCACGGTGCCGCCGCCGTTCGCCCTCAGCGAACCGATACGCCCCGAACCACCGACCACGCCGCTCTGGCTCACGGTAACGTCGGAGGTGACCGAACCGTTGATCGCCAGCAAACCCTGGTTGACCCGCGTCGGCCCGCTGTAGGTGTTGGTGCCGGTGAGCACCAAGGTACCGATGCCCTGCTTGGTCAAGCCGCCGTGGCCCGAGATGTCGTTGCTCCACACATCCCGGCCGCAGTGCAGGTCGTCGCACACACGCTGGGTGGGTTTGCCGGCATCCACCACCGCGCCGACACCCGGCAAATCCGCGACGAACTGGCCGCTGCCGTAGGCACCGTCGATACGGAACTCGGCTGGAATATCCTCGGCGGTGATAAACATCCCGGGGCCGTTAACCGCCTTGCCCAGGTTGATCATGCCCCAGCCGTACAGCGAGTCGATGCCCGGCGCGCCGAGGTCGGTGGCGGTGGTCTTGAGCACGGTGGAGATCTGGTCGCCGCTCATGTATTGGAAGCGCTCCATCAGCACCGCTGCGGCGCCCGCCACGTGAGGTGCGGCCATGGAGGTGCCATTTTTGTTGGCCCAGTCGGTAGTAAGGTTTTCCAGGCTGTTGCCGTTGATGATCGAACTGTAGATCTTGGTGCCGGGTGCCGACACGCAAAAGCTCGCCGCATAGCCACAACGCGAGGAGAAGGTACTGATCACGTAAGGATCGGGGCTGGCGGTATTCGGGTTCTGCTGGAGGGCCGCGACGGACAGCCAGTTAGGCGCGATCTCTGGCACAAAATACGCAAGGCCGGAAATCGCATCCGGGTTGTTGAGGTTGTAGTCATTGCCTGCGGCAAAGATGGTCAGCACGCCGCTGCGGGCCGCGTCGATGGCGCCTTGGTACGCGCCACCTGCGAGGGTGCCGAGGATCGGCCGGATGGTATTGAACTGCGCCTGGGCCTCGTTGACGGTGAAGTTGGGGAACGCCGGATCACGACCGCCCTTGGCGTACTGATCACCGATGCCGATACCCCAGCTGTTGTTGATGATGCGCGCGCCACTGGCGACCAACCCATCCCAACCGGCCTTGTACACGGCGCCGTCGTTGCCAAGGATAATCCCGTCTTCCGGCCCCGGGTCACCGTTTTCGGCGGTGAGGAGCTGTGCGTTGAACGCCACGCCATGCATCGGCCCGCCATCGCGGTTACCGGCCGCAATGCCGCCGACGTGGGTGCCGTGGTTACCCAGCTTGCCGTTGGAGTCCTTGGACGGCGTGCCGTCGTAGCGGAACGCGTCGCCGGCCTTCACCGGGATATACGGGTCGGTGTATTGGCGAATGCCCTCGGTGACAATCGTCACCACTTTGTTAGGGCTGGCGAACTCCGGGTGCTGGGCGTACACCGGCTGGTCGAAGATCCCCAGCTTGACGCCCTTGCCGGTGTAGCCGGCCGCATAGGCGGTGTCGGCGTGCACGGCGCCCAGGCCCCAGTCGGCCTTGAACTCATTGCTGCGCCAGCTGGCGGCGTCGCCCAGTTTGCCGGTTTCCACATAGGGTGCGGCCTGGGCAGTCCCCAGGCTTGCCAGGCAACACAGCAACGCGCCGTATGGCACGCAGCTCAGCGCCTTGAGCGGATAGCCCGGGCCTGTGTGGATGGCGGTAGTTAACCCTGACTTGCGTTTTTTCACGGTGACCTTCCTTAGTTTTCTTATTGCACGTGTGTAAATCACTTTCTCCAGAACACCGCCGCTGATCGTTCCCACGCTCCGCGTGGGAATGCGGTCCCGGACGCTCTGCGTCCCAAAGCGTGACGCGGAGCGTCACAAGAGGCGTTACCACGCGGAGCGTGGGAACGATCAGGTTCGCAGTGTCTTCAGAACTGCCAGTTCAGGCTCAAACCCACGCCCTGGGTTTTCGCGCGCCCACCCAGTTGGCCGTTGTAATCCAGGTTGACCCGCGTCGATGCATTCAGCGCCAGGCTGGCCTGCACGCCCACCAACGCGGCATCGCGCAGCAATGGCGCACTGCGCACCGCAAATGAAGGCCCGCCTGCAACAAACGCCAGGTGCTCTTCGGACTCCACCGCCGTCAGGCTGTGTTGCCAGCCCAACGAACCGGACAGGTCCAGTTGCTGGTGGTCATTGAGAGCCAGGGTTTTCAAGGCCCGTACGCCAAGGGTGCTGAGCACCGCATCACGCCGGTCGCTGCCGCGCTCCAGGGCCGCGGCATCGCCTTTCTCGCGGAAGGACTCGCTGTTCAGATGCACGTAAGCAAGATTGGCGAACGGCTCCAGGGCTACCGCTTGCAGGCGGATGCGGTACGCGGCTTCGGTGAAGACTTGCGCCGTGGTCGCGTCCAGCTTGGTTTTTTGCTTGCCGCTGACATCACCCCATTGCAGGTCGCGCTTCACATCGCCGCGATGCCAGCTGTAGGCACCGCCGACGCTCAGGCGCCAGTCACCCAGCTCGCGCCCGGCGTACGCGCCAAAGTGGTAGCTGTCGATGGACGCCGATGAATGGGTACCGCTGCCCATGTTCAAGGAGCTGTCGCTGTAGCCGGCAACCACACCCACGCGGGTCTGCTCATCCAGCGCGCCATCCACGCCCGCCAACAGGCCACCGATGGAGGTGGTGGAACCCGCCGTTTCAGTGCGGCTATCGGTCTTGCCCCAGGCGCCCAGCGCCTTGAACCACAGGTTGCTTTCACCGGTCACTGGCACATGGCGCAGGCGCTCGCCCACGGCATTGCGCAGTTGCAGGCTGTCGTTGATCAGCATCGCACCCACAGCCGGGTAGATTTCCCCGGACAGTTGCTGCAAGCCCTGCTGGGCCACGGCAACCGATTGCGACTGCAGCAGGCTTTCATACACCGGGTTGCCGGCGCCCAATTGCTCGGCGGCGGCTGCGACGTTGCGCTGGTTGCGGGTGGCGCCGACGCTGGCGAAGCTGGCGTCGTTGCGCCCCACGTTCAGTTGCACGGCATTGGCGGCGTAGTCGAGGGTGCCACCGAGGAACAGGTAGTTGGGCAGCACTTGCCCGAACTGGCCCTGAATGCCGCCCGCCGCCTCGAGAATCGAGTACTGCCGGCCGATCAGACTTTGGGCCTCGCTCTGGCTGAGCAAGGTGGGGCTGTTTTCCAGCGCCAGCGTGACGGTGCCGCCGCCCAGAATCGCCTGGCCACCGGCGACAATGCGGTCGCTGCTGGTTGGCGTCAGTTCCACGGCATAGGTCGAGCCGGCGCCGAGGTTTACATCCCCCGCCACTTGCAAGGTACCCACCGAATTGCCCGGCGCCACACGGCCGCCACTGTTTACCGACAACGCGGCGATACGTCCGGAACCACCCAGGGTGCCGCTGTCATTGACCGTCACTGCCGACGTCAGCGAGCCATTGACGGCCAACAGACCGCCGTTGACCAGGGTTGCGCCGCGATAGGTGCTGTCGCCGCTGAGCACCAGGCTGCCGGCACCGGCCTTGATCAGGCTGCCTTCGTACACGCGGTTGGCGGCGGCCTGGTCGCGGGCGTTGCCGATGGCGTAATCGGTCTGGTCCTGCTGGCTGGCAGTGGCGCCCACGCCGTTTTGCCAGCCCTTGTCGATCAGGGTTTGCTGCCAGGCCGTGTGCTCGGCGCGGTCCTCGGCCTGGCGCTGAAGTAGCGCCTGGTCGGAGATGCCGTTGCTCCACACGTCACCCTGACCGGCGGCCAGGTTGACCTCTATGGGCCCGAGCAATTGCCCTGGGCCGTGCATCGCCCGGCCCAGGTCAGGCACGCCCCAGCCGACGATGGCGTTAGGCGCCTGGGTGATCGAGCCGTCGAGCTGGGTGGCGGTGGTCAGCAGCACCTGCAAGGCTTGCTCGTTGGTCATGTAGGGATAACGTTCCATCACCAGCGCCAACGCGCCAGTGGCATGGGGCGCCGACATCGAGGTGCCGGACTTCACCCCATACCCGCCGTCGGGAATGGTGCTGTTGATCAGCGCGCCGGGGGTAGAAATACACCAGTACTTGGCGACGCCGCACTTGTTGTATTTCTGGTTATTGGCTTTATCCAGCCCGGATACGGCCAGCCAGTGGCCTTCCAGTTCCGGCTGGAAATACGGCAAGGCCGAGCGCACGCTGGCGTTGGCATAGCCGCTGTTGCCGGCGCTGAACACGTTGATCACACCGGCCTTGGCCACGTCCGCAGCCGCGTCCAGCCAGGTGCCCCGGTTGTAATGCTGGGCGTACGCCGCATGCATGTTGTCCAGGGTCTGGTAGCTGACGTCCTTGGGCTGGCTGCCCCAGCTGTTGTTGATGGCGCGCACGCCGGAGTCCACCAGGGCGGTGTACACGGTCTTGAAGTATTTGGGGTCTGGCGTGGGGCCGAACAGGAAGCTGTCGTTGGCGTTGGTGTTGCCCACATAGACTTGCGCGTTGTACGCAACCCCATGCATGCCCACGCCGTCGCGAGCGGCGCCCATGGTGCCGGTGACGTGGGTGCCGTGGGAGTCATTGTTCGGGTTGAGCGCGCCCGTGGTACTGAAGGCGCTGCCATCGACATAGGTGCCAGTGGCGGTGACCGGGTGGAAACGGTCTTTGGCGGCTTCGGGGTGATTGGCATCGAACCCTGAGTCCAGTGCGCCGATTTTCACGCCTTGGCCGCTGATCCCGGCTGCGTAGGCTTCATCGGCTTTCATGCGGCCCAGGCCCCAGTCGCTCTGGTACTCGGCCGAGCGCCAGCTGGCAGGGTTACCCGGCTGGCCGGTCTCGGTGTATTGCGCCTGTGCCGCAACGGACAGCAGCAGCAAGGAACCAGCGGTGAAGGGTTTGAAACGCGGTGAATCGGTGATCATGTGCACACTCCCTATTATTGTTATTCCCCCTGTAGGAGCGAGCTTGCTCGCGAAGCACTCACAGACTCCGCGTGCATCCAGGTTGCCCGCGTTATCGTTGACGTTTTTCGCGAGCAAGCTCGCTCCTACAGTTTTCCATCCGGGCCGAAGGCTTCGTCCACTTTGGCCAAGTCGGTGTCGCGCAAGTTGCCCGCGTAGTAGTGCAATTTGGTCCAGGCCATCAAGTAGTCATAACGCGCCTGGGCCAGGTCGCGGCGGGTGCTGTACAGCTGCTGTTCGGCGTTCAGCGCGTCGAGGTTGACGCGCTCGCCGCCGAGAATGCTTTGCTTGGTCGACACCACCAGCGCCTCGGCGGATGCCAGGGCTTTCTGATAGGCGCGCAACTTGCTCACGCCTGACAGGCACGCACTGAACTGGCGACGCAGTTCGATCAGGGTTTCGCGGGTCTTGCCTTCCAGCTCGTACTCCGCCTGCTCCATGGCGCGGCTGGCCTGGCGGGTGGAGGCCGAGATACCGCCACCGGCATACAGCGGCATGCTCACTTCGACGCCGATGGTGTTGGTGTCATAGCGCTGGTTATAGGTGTTGCCGCTGTCGGA
Organism: Pseudomonas sp. FDAARGOS_380; assembly: GCF_002591235.1. Taxonomy (NCBI): domain Bacteria; kingdom Pseudomonadati; phylum Pseudomonadota; class Gammaproteobacteria; order Pseudomonadales; family Pseudomonadaceae; genus Pseudomonas; species Pseudomonas sp. FDAARGOS_380. The sequence goes on from NZ_CP023969.1 coordinate 5,111,689, forward strand.
CTCCTGCTTGCGCGAGGTGGCATACGCGGTGATGCGCGGCAGATGCCCGGCGCGGTTGCGTTCCACTTCATAGCGCGCCACTTCCAGGGACTGGCGTTGCGAAGCCAGCACCGGGTTGTTGGTCAGCGCCAATTCATGCCAGGTGTCGTAGTTGGCTGGGGTCAGGGTGAACGCGGCAAAGCTCTGGTTCAGCGGTGCCAGGTCGTTGATGTTGACGCTTTGCACGCCGATCAACGCGCCCAGTTCCCGAAGCGAGGCGTCCTGCTCATCCAGGGCCTGGATCTCTTCGGCGGTGGCCAACTCGTAGCGCGACTCGGCTTCAAGGATATCGGTGCGGGTGCCCTCGCCTTGCTCGAACAGATGGCGGTTCTGCTGGAATTGTTGTTCGAAGGCCTTCTTCTTGGCCCTGGCGATGTCGATCTGGTCCTGGGCAAACAGTGCCTGGGTGTAATAGCTCAACACCCGCACCAGCAACGCCTGGCTCTTGTCGCGAAAGCTTTCATCGGCGAACAGCGCCTGGGCCACGCCCTTGCGGTAGTTGGCATAGGCTTCGTAGTCGAACAGTGGCTGTTGCAGGCTGAAGGTCGAACCGTAGCTGTTGTAGTTGCGGTCGTCGCGATAGCTGCCACCGCGTCCGTCAGGCAGGTGCGCTTCGGAATTATTGCGGCCCTTGTTGTAGTTGTAGGACAGCCGCGGCAGCAAGCCGGCGCGGCCAATGGTGCGGTTTTCCAGGCCGGCGTCGCGCTCCTTGATGGCGCCAAGGAACACCGGGTCGTTGCGCAGCGCCTGCTCGTACACATCAAAGGGCCCCATGGCTGCCTGGGCACTGCCACACACCAACAACAGCGAAATGAACACTGGCTTCATGCTCATTCCTCGGTCAACGCGGAGCCGGCGCGGTCCAGCAGCGGCTTGAACAGGTAGTTGAGCAAGGAACGCTCGCCGGTGCGCACGAACATCTCGGCGGGCATGCCGGGTTTGATCACCAGGCCGTTGAGTTTTTCCATCGCCGCCTCGCTGACGCTGGTGCGCAGCACGTAATACGGCGCACCGGTCTTTTCATCGAGCATCTGGTCGGCGGAGATCAGGCTGACTTCGCCCGGTACCCGTGGCGTGCGGCTTTGGTTGAAGGCGGTGAAGAGGATGTCGACCGGCAAGTGCGTGCCGACCTTGTCCACCAAATGCACCGGCAGGTGCCCTTCCACTTCCAGGCGTGTGCCCTGGGGCACGATCTCCAGCAAGGTTTCACCGGCGCGCACCACGGCGCCTTCGGTGTGCACGCTCAGGTTAACGGCGATGCCATCGGCCGGCGCGTTGATCTCGCTGTGTTGCAGGTTGAAGCCGGCGGAGGTCAGTTGCTGCTCCAGGGTCAGGCTGCGCAGTTGCGCGTCGGCCAATTGGCTGCGCACCTCTTTTTGATATTCCTCGCTGTGCTGCTGCAATTTGAGCCGCGACTCGACAATGCCCTGCTCTATCCGGCCGCTTTCACCGGCGTTTTGCGCCAGGCCCTGCTGCACCTGAGACAACTGGCGCTGGTAGTCCATCAGCCGGTTGCGCGGGATGTAGCCGTTGTCGGCCAAGGGTTGCAGGTTGCTCAGTTGCGCGCGCAGGGATTGGGCCTGGGCGGTCAGGTCACTGCGCGCACGGCGCATGCCGCTCAACTGTGACGTGGCGCCTTCGATGCTGGCGCGAATCCCGGCTTGTTCACGGGCAAACGCGTCGCGGCGGCTGCTGAACAGTTGGCGCTGGCCTTCGAGCACCAGCATCAGGGCTGGGTCGGGATTGGCGCTCAGCTCAGCGGGAAAGGTGATGCTGGAAAGGTTGTCACGTTCGCTCTGCCAACGCGCCACGCTGGCCCAGGCCATGCGGTACTGGGCTTGCAGCGATTGCACATCGGCCTGGTTCTGGGTCTGGTCGAGACGAAACAGCGGCTGGCCTTGTTTGACCAGTTCGCCCTCCTTCACCAGGATCCGGCTGACCACGCCGGGGCTGAAGGTTTGTACGGCCTTGCGCTTGCCAGACACCACCACGGTGCCTTGGACCGGGATGCCCTGGTCCAACGGTGCGAGGCTGGCCCAGAGGAAAAAACCACCGGCACCGACAATGGTCATCACCCAGCCCATTTTTACGAAAAAGCCGGCATCACGTTCTTTGCTACGAGGTTCAACAGTAAGGCTGCTCATGCGCCTGGATTCCTTCCGGCTTGATACTGACGACTGAAACTCACGCCGGGTTTCTCCTTCGGCGCTTCCTGCTGGCCGGACAACGCGCGCAGCACGTCTTGGCTGGGCCCGAAGGCTTGCAGATGCCCGTCGTTGAGTACCAACAGCTTGTCGGCCTGGGCCAACGCCGAAGAACGGTGGGTGACCAGCACCACACTGCTGCCCTGGGCTTTCATCTGCACGATGGCACTGGCCAACGCTGCTTCGCCGACGGTGTCGAGGTTGGAGTTGGGTTCGTCCAGCACGATCAGACGCGGCCCGCCGTACAGGGCGCGGGCCAGGGCCACGCGTTGTTTCTGCCCACCGGACAAACCACCACCGTTGTCGCCCAGCAACGTGTCGTAGCCTTGGGGCAGGCGCAGGATCAGTTCATGCACGCCGGCCTGTTGCGCGGCCTTGACCACCCGTTCCGGGTCGGCTTCGCGAAAGCGCGCGATGTTGTCGGCAATGCTGCCGCTGAACAGCTCGATGTCCTGGGGCAAATAACCGATATGCGGGCCGAGGTCGTCGCGGTTCCAGCGGTGAATATCCGCGCCGTCCAGGCGTACGGTACCGGCCAGGGTCGGCCACACACCCACCAGAACGCGAGCCAGGGTGGACTTGCCGGAACCCGACGCGCCGAGCACGCCCAGCACCTCACCGGCCGCCAGGTTGAAGCTGACCTGGTGCAGGGTCGCCATGCGCCGCCCCGGTGGGCCGGCGCTGACCTGTTCGAAACTGACCTGGCCGTTGGGCGCAGGCAAAGCCATGTGCTCGGCCTCTGGCGGGAATTCACGCAGCAGTTCGTCGAGGCGCTGGTAGGCCAGCTTGGCCGAGCTCCATTGTTTCCACACCGCAATCAATTGGTCGATGGGGCTGAGTACCCGGCCCATCAAGATGGAGCCTGCGATCATCATGCCGGCGGTCATGTCGCCCTTGATCACCAGGTAGGCGCCCAGGCCCAGCACCAAGGATTGCAGGCACAGGCGCAGGGATTTGCTTAAGGAGGTGATGATCGAACCGGTGTCGCTGGCCTGGTTCTGCAAGCCCAGGAACTTCGAATGCACGCCAAACCAGCGTTGGCGCAGCGCGCCGAGCATGCCCATGGCCTGGATGGTTTCGGCGTTGTGCAAATGGCTGGTGGCCAGTTGGGTGGACTGCTGCGAATAACCGCTGGCCTCACCCAATGGCTTTTTGGTCAGGTATTCGTTAAGGCACGCCAGGCCAATCAACAACACCGCGCCCGCAGTGGCCAGTACGCCGAGCCACACGTTGAAGAGGAAAATCACGAACAGGTAGATGGGGAACCACGGCGCATCGAAAAACGCGAACAGCGCCGGCCCCGTGATGAATTGGCGCAGAGCGGTCAGGTCGCCCAAGGATTGCCCGGCATGCCCCTGGCCGCGCTGCAGGTTGCGCTCGAACGCGGCTTTGTACACGCGCAAGTTGAAACTTCGTTCCAATTGGCTGCCGATGCGGATCACGATAAAGCTGCGCACCACTTCCAGCAGGCCGATAAACGCAAAGAAGCCCACGACCATCAGCGTCAACATCACCAGAGTGGTTTCATTCTGGGAGGACAGCACACGGTCATACACTTGCAGCATGTAAATCGAGGGCACCAGCATTAATAGGTTAATCAATGCCGTGAAACAGCCAACGCTGATCAAAATACTCTTGTACTCACCCAGCGCCCTGAATAAGGGCGCAACCCCATGGGACTTCGCCATATTAATTGTTTTTCCTTGCAGCGAATTACGCAAAAGGGTCACCCCTACCAAGTAGGGTACGGCCGCCTAACAAATCGAGTTATATGCTTATAACTTTTAATTAAGGTTTTCGTTGCAACGTTACAACTTCGCCAGCTTTAGTGCGGGCTTGATAGTCGCCCTCTTTCTGGCGATTCAAATGGGTGATCCCTGAGCCTTCAGCGTTAAACAACCAGATGCCATCCGGCGTGGGCGACCACGTCAGCGGCTTGTCGCCCAGCCATTGCTCGGCACAGGCGATATCGCCTTCCAGAGCATTGGCTTGCTCCACTAACTTCAGCGCGCACACCTGATCCTGCTGCTTCAACTCCCATTGCCCGGCAAGCTGCGCGGCGGTGGGTAATACAAGACTGCTAGCCATTGCGTGGGCTCCTGCCGACACGAACAACACCTGCACAACACAGGCGATCAAAGGGGAAAAACGTGGCATATCCAACTCCAGCCTGGAGCGCGGCGCCGAAGCACCGCGCGTTTTACATCAGGCTACGATGTCACTGGCAGCGGCTTGGCCAACGGTGGTGACGAGGAAATCCGCCACGCCGTGCCCGGAGAAGTCCACGGCCAAAGTGCCCAGGTTGGTACCTGAGGCATAGCTCAGTACAGCATCGCCGGCATGCCCGGTAAAGGCGTTGACGAAGGTCACGCCCGCACCCTTGGTAATGCCAGACAGGTCGATCTTGTCCGAACCGGAGGTGAAGTCGAAGATCTTGTCCGCAGCCCCTGGTTTGGAGTCGGAACTGGCACCGTACACGAAAGTGTCGCTGCCAGCGCCGCCCCACAGCTGGTCCGCACCGCCGCCGCCGTAGATGAGGTCGTTGCCGGCCCCGCCCTTGATGGTGTTGGCGACTTGGTTACCAATGATCAGGTCGTTGCCCGCACCGCCGAACGCGTTCTCGATGGTGACGCCCTTGGCGATGGACACGTTGCCCACCAGGCCGCCCACATCAGAGAACGAAGTGGCCGTGAGGTTGATCTTCTGGTTCTGGGTGAAACCGGAGAAGTCCAGGGTGTCGTTGCCGCCACCGTCCCATACCGAGAACACCAGCTTGTCGGCGTTGGATGTGGCGCTGAGGAAATCACGCCCGGTGTTGGAGTTGAACCCGTAGGTGGTGTCCGTGGCGCGGGTGCTGAGGTTGGCACCGTAGAGCTTCTGGATCGCGGCGATGTCGTCGATCAGCGGGCCAGAAGCGTAAGCTTCGACGCCGCCTTTGCTGAAGTTCTGGTTGGTGTTGCTCTCGCTCCAGTAACTCATGAGGCTATAACCACGCGTGTCCTGTCCATAGGTTGCGTCGTTATAGGTCGGGTTGCCGTTCCCGGCGTTGTAGTCGCCAGGGTGAGCCAGGCCCAGGGTGTGGCCGATTTCGTGGGTCAGGGTCTGCCGGCCATAGTTGTTCAGGTCCGGGGTCTTGTTCGGCGTGTAGCTGTTGTTGGTCAGGTACCACGAAGTGCCGTCGTAGCCTGCGCCGGTACCGGGCAGGTAAGCGAAGGCCGCGGCGCCGTCCTGGCCACTGCTGTAGTTGCCGAAGGTCATGTGGCCGTCACCGCCGGAAGCCTTTTCGGTAAAGGTCACGTTGGCGACATCCGCCCAGGATTGCATGGCCAGTGCGGCCTGTGCTTTCTGCTGGGTGTTGAATTGGCTGAACCCCGAGATGCCATGTTTGTTCATGGTGCTCTGGGTAGCCGAGGTGAGGAAGGTGTAGGTCAGATCGATCTTGCCGTTGCCATCAAAGTCCCGGTACGCAGCACCATCCCGCAGCAGCTGGGTCGCTGCCTGGTCCACGGTGTAGGACGGTTTGCCATTGACCGTGAGGTTGCCGCCACGGTCATACAAATGGCTGAAGCTATCGATTTGCGAGTAAGCAGTGCTGGCTTGCGCGGCAGATACAATAGCTTTGTCTTTTACTTTTGACATAAACGTACTTCCTTGTTTGCAAGTGCATCAGTCTTTGTTCGATAGGAACCTCGCGGGCGAGGATAGTCCTATCACTCACCTCTTTTGAAGGCGTAAGAAAACTGACACAACTTGAAATCTTTCGTCTACATCTATTTCCATCGCACAACTGTGACGCAGGTTCAAGTTGCAGAAGTCCCACGCAGTGTTTATTGGGGGCCGTTGCATTTGTGTGGCCGAATCGGCGCACAGCACTATTTAAATATTAAATACAAGTAAAGCCGCTCTAAGTGAGCGGCCTACTTGATTAATGGATCCAATATATTGTCACGGTGTCATTAGCAACATTAAAGAGCCACTATCGGCACTATTAAAGTGCGCTGTCCCCCATTACCGGGACACTCCAGCCACACTGTTTCAACGCCGCCAAGAGGGTTTCGCCAGCCAGGCCCGGTACCTTGACGCCGTCCTGGGTGGTCATGTCTTCACCTGCCAGAATGGCGTTGATGATCGCCTCCTCCACCGCCTCTGCCGCCGCGCTGAACAGCGGCGAAATATGATCATTGTTGACCATCTGCAAGCCGGTGCTGAGCGGCAGGTCCTTGCGCCCATAGTCCGCTGGTGGCAAATCCTGGTTACCGGTGGCAAACGCAAGGAACAGGTCACCGCTGGAATCCTCGGTGCCACCACCGGTGCGCGCGATGCCGATGGACGCGCGCTGCGCCAGGCGCTGGCACTGGTGGGGCAGCAAAGGTGCGTCCGTGGCGATGATCACCACGATGGAGCCCATGCCGGGGGTACCTCGCTCGGCAAAGGGCGAAGCAATGTCCATCAAGTGACGGCCCACCGGGTAGCCATCGACCCGCAGCTCCTGGCGCTTGCCATGGTTGGCCTGCACCAGTACGCCGACGGTCCAGCCGCCCTGCTCCGCTGACAACCGCCGTGACGCGGTGCCGATGCCGCCCTTGAACTCATGACAAATCATGCCGGTGCCACCGCCTACCGCGCCTTCCTGCACCGGCCCGCTTTCAGCCTGCTCCAGGGCCTGGCGCACATGCTCCGGGCGCACGTGCTGGCCCCAGATATCGTTGAGCAGGCCATCGTAGGTTTCCATGACCACCGGCATGCACCAGTACACCGCCGGGTCCGCCAGGCGCTCGCGCTCCAAGGCGATCAGGCTGTCGCGCACCACCCCGATACTGTGGGTGTTGGTAATGGCCATCGGCGTGGTCAACAGCCCCGCCTCGCTGATCCATTCAAGCCCCGTGGCGTCGCCATTGCCGTTGAGCACGTGGTAGCCAGCAAAACACGGTTGATACCGCGCTTCCCCGGCACGCGGCTGGATCAGCGTAACACCGGTGCGCACCTGCTTGCCGTCGACCTGCGCCTTGAGCGTGGCATGGCCGACGCGAACCCCGGGAACATCGGTGATGGCATTCAATTCGCCGGGCAGGCCCAGCCCCAACGTGATGCCCAATTGACGTGCACGCATACCCACTCCTTACAATTTCTGAAACGCCGGACTCAACCGGCCACTGATGCAATACAAAATAACCGACAGGGCCAGCAAGCCGATGATGATCATGATGTCGCGTACCGAGGCCTCCAGGATCAAGGTGACCAGCAGGTAACCGGCACCGAGCACCGCCAGCAATGCCGGCAGCGGCCATAACGGCATGCGATAGGGATGCTCGCGATCACGCAACAGCACCCGGCTCATCAGCGCGCTCAGCGCCACCACCAAGTACACCAGCATGATCAGCAACACGCTGAACGAGGTCAGGTCGGCCAGGTTGGAGCTGAAGCTCAACAGCGCCGAGGGTATCGCCAGAAACAGCGTCGCCAGCCACGGCGAGTCCCAGCGCGGGTGAATACGTGTGAACAGCTTGTTGATACTCGGCGTCCACAGCGCATCGCGACCGCTGCTGAACACCACCCGGCCAATCTGGATCACGATGGCGACGATGGCATTGAACACCGACAGGAAAATCCCGGCGCTCACGAGCCGCGACAAGGTTTCATTGCCATGGCTGGTCAACAGGTAGCCGATCGGGTCGGGGCTGCTGATCATCTCGCTCAGTGACGGCGCGCCGATCAACAGCGCAGTGATAGGCACCAACTCGATCACCACCACCAACCCCAACGACCACAGTACCGCCTTGTGCACGCCCTTGCCGCCGCACTTCATGTCTTCGGCCAGCAACACCGCCGGGCCGTAGCCATTGAACGAGAACAGGCCGATGCCGACGGCGCCGATCACCAAAGCCCAGGGCGCCAGGTGCAACACGCCGTTTTCGACGATCTGCGGCTGCAACAACACACTGGCCGGCTGCACCGGGTTACCGAAGCCGATCACCACAATCACCAGCAACGCCGCCACTTCCAAGAGCAGGCAAGTGCCGGTAATCCAGGCGTTGAGCTTGATATTGAGGATGCCTAGGGCGTAGCTGCACACCACGATCACCAGGGCGACCGTTTGCGCGTCGAACTGGGTGCCCAGGGCGTTATTCAGATAAGTCGCCGCACCGGTGGCCAACACCGGGGGGATAAACAGCAACATCACCAGCACCGTCAGGAAAGTGGCGTAACCGGCCATGCCACCAAACACACGCTTGGCATACACGTACTCGCCACCGGCGCTGTTATGGGCTCGGCCGAGTTCGGCGTAACAGAAGGCGAACATCAACGCGAGCAGCGCCGCCATCACAAACGCCAGGAACACGCCACTGCCCGCCTGCTGGATGGCAAACGGGGCGATTACAAAGACGGAACTGGCCGGCGTTACCGCTGAAACGGTAATGGCCACGACATCAAAGACGCTCAGGGTGGGCTTGAGCACGCCATCGGGCGCGGGGGTAGCACTCATATCGTTATCCTCTGTCGTTGTTTTTGGTGTGAGGCAGAAACGAAAAATGATATTTGCTCGGGATATGCTTCCCGTTGAGTAGTGGCGACGTTATCGGCTGACGGGCCTGTCGGCCAATTCCCCTATTGGCGTACTCCCCTTGACGGTACTCGCCAGAAGCCTAACCCTTGGCCGATCATTTTAGGGTGGGGATGGTTGGATGAGCCTGTTCCGGGAAGTGGGTATGCATGCGGGGTTGGGCCGCACCTTGTCTCAGATCGGCACCGAGCGGTTCTGGAAGCAACTGGTGCTGTTGTTGCACCAGTGCCTGCCCTTCGATAATGCCCTGGCGATTTTCTACCCGCTGGATGGCCCACCCCAGGCCCTGGAAGAGTACGACGCCCAACCCAGCAGCAAGCCGGCGTCGATGCTGGTGTACCTCAACGGCCTGTACCTGCTCGACCCGTTTTACCAGGCGTGCCGCGAGCACTATGCCAGCGGCGTATACCGCCTGGAGGAAGTGGCGCCGGACCATTTTCGCCAAAGTGAGTACTTCCTCAATTACTTCCACGACAACGTGCTGGAAGACGAAGTGCAATTGATCCTGCAATTGCCCGGCGCGGGCACGCTGTCGCTATCACTGGGTATGCAGCGACGCTTCAGCTTTGAAGAAATCGGGCTGTTGAACACGCTGTCGGCCTGGGTGTTGCCGCTCATGCAGCAGCATTGGCAGCAAAGCACGCAGCGGGCACCGGCCATGGACAGCCAGATTCGCGATGCGCTGAGTCATTTCGGCAGCGGTGTGCTGTCGGACCGCGAGCTGGAAATCGCCCGGCTGGTGTTGCGTGGGTTCTCCTCCAAGGCCATGGCCGAACGCCTGAAGATCTCGCCGGACACGGTAAAAGTGCACCGCAGGCATTTGTACGCCAAGCTGGACATCTCGTCGCAGCCCGAGTTGTTTTCCCTGTTCATTCAGTCGTTGGGCCATGACCTGGAGAATCCATAGGCTTAATCCGAATGAAAGAAATTAATATGCTGCGGCAATAAATTTACACCATCAACGCGTACAGAAAAGTTCGGCCCTTCAGGGTTGACCTTGATATTCAAAGTGCTCACGCCAAACTCATGGGTCAGTTGCACATCCCCCACGTCCACGGGCGGGCCAGATTGAATATTAATGGCTGAGATGTTGTGGTCTTTTAATACCCCGGATACATCGATTTCATCCTCCTTGGGGTTGAAGTTCAGGATCGTGTCGGGGTCATCGCTAAGGGAGTCAGTGCTTTTTTCATATTTGAATGTATTTTCACCTTGCCGGCCTACCAGTTGGTCGGCACCGCCACCACCGATGAGCACCGAGGGCTCGCCGCGCTTGGCTTCCAGACGCTCACGCTGGTCTGTGCCGCGCAAGGTCGGCGGGCTGTTTTCCGGATGGGTCCACGTGCCGCCGGTGGGAAGGCTTTCTATTGAGGACATATAAGTCACCTGTCAGAGAGTGAGTGTATGTGAAAGTGTTACGCGTTGCGGGTCGAAATCTCTCACGCAGGCAATAACACTTTCCACTCCAAATAATTGACATCAAATGTCGTAACTATGACGTGATTATTTATATCACCCAGTAACGATGACTTATCGCTCTTTACGTCAGCACTGTTTTCCTCTTACTCAGCGCCCCGTGCGAATGGTGTTCCAAACCCGAGTACGCACCCGGTCGATGTTCAACGGCATGGCTTCCAGAGCAAATAACTTGCCCATCATTTCCGTGCTTGGATACACCTTGGTATCGGCCTTGATTGCCGGGTCTACCAGGCTGTCGGCCGCCGCGTTGCCGTTAGCGTAGTGCACGTAGTTGGTGATACTCGCCATCACGTCGGGGCGCAGCAGGTAGTTCATGAAGGCATAGCCGGCTTTTTCATTGGGGGCGTCGACGGGCATAGCCACCATGTCGAACCAGATCGCCGCGCCTTCCTTGGGAATGTTGTAGCCGATATTCACGCCGTTCTTGGCTTCCTTGGCGCGGCTTTCGGCCTGCAGGATGTCGCCGGAGAAACCGACGGCGACACAGATATCACCATTGGCCAGGTCAGCGGTGTATTTCGAGGAATGGAAATACGCCACGTAAGGTCGCACTTTCATCAGCAGGGCTTCGGCCTTTTTGTAGTCCTCAGCTTTTTTGCTGTGGTGCGGCAAGCCCAGGTAATTCAGCGCGGCCGGCAGCAGTTCCGGGCCGTTGTCGAGGATGGCGACCCCGCATTTTTGCAGCTTGGCCATGTTTTCCGGTTTGAAGATCAAGTCCCAGGAATCCACCGGGGCGTTGTCGCCGAGCACCGCCTTGACCTTGTCGATGTTGTAGCCAATGCCGGTGCTGCCCCACAGGTACGGGAAGCCGTGGGCGTTGCCAGGGTCGTTATTTTCCAAGGCCTTGAGCAGCACCGGGTTGAGGTTTTTCCAGTTGGGCAACTGGCTCTTGTCGAGCTTTTTCAGGGCCCCGCCCTGGATCTGCCGCGCCATGAAATGGTTGGAGGGGAACACCACGTCGTAGCCCGATTTACCGGTCATCAGCTTGCCGTCGAGGGTCTCGTTGCTGTCGTACACGTCGTAGGTGAAACCGATGCCGGTGTCTTTCTGGAAATTCCGGGTGGTGTCCGGCGCGATGTAGTCCGACCAGTTATAGATCTTCACGGTTTCGGCGGCCTGGCTGATAGAGGCCACCAACATCAAGGGCAACAGGGCAATGGCTTTCATGGTTCGATTTCCTGGCGGTTTTAGGGCTGTTTTTATGGCAGGCGATCAAGGATCAAAGCGTTACAGAATCAGGACGTAGGTCTTGCGCACGGTTTCCTGGATATCCCAGATACCGGTGCTATTGGCTGGCAACATCAGTGCGTCACCGGCTTGTATGTGCAGGGTTTCTCCGTTGTCGGGCGTGAAGGTGCAGCGCCCTTCGATGAAATGGCAGAACTCCTGGGACGTGATCTGCCGACGCCAGCGCCCCGGCGTACACGCCCAAATGCCGGTCTCGACGCCGTCGTTGCGCTCCACGCTCAGTGTGGAGGCCACGGCGATGGGCTCGCCCAGGGGCGCCGCCACCGGTGATGAGTCCGGCAGCGGGGTGTTCAGCGTGTCTTTGAATTGGGTGATGCTCATGGGGCTTCCCCTGTGGGTGGAATGGGTTAGTGCATGAAACCTTCCATGAAACCGGCAATGCTGGTTGCCAGCTTGCGGCGCCAGGGCGGGGTATTGGGGTTGGCCAAGACTTGGTCTTCGTGGACAAAACTACGAATGATCGCGTTGTAGCCCAGCCAGCGGCACGGCTCCGGCTCCCAGGGTTTGAGTGCTTTGAGGCCGCCTTCGCGAATGACCCAAGGTTGTTGAGTCAGCAAGGTGTCGCGCCCCAGGATCAAATCGGCCAGGGTGCGGCCGCCGAGGTTGGTGGCACCCACGCCCTCCCCGCCATAACCGCCGGACAGTGCGATGCCAGTGGCAGGGTCACAGAGCATGTGCGGACGAAAACGGCGCGACATGCCGAGGTTGCCGCCCCAGGAGTGGGTGATCCTGGCCTTCTTCAGCTGTGGGAAGAGCTCGCCAAACAGGTAACGACGTAACTCCACTTCGCTGTCCGTCAGGTCGAAGTTGTGCCGTAACTTTCCGGCAAATTGATAGCCGCCACGGGCGCCGAACACCAGGCGATTGTCGGCCGTACGCTGGCCGTAGGTGACTTGTCGGCTGCTCTCGCCAAAAGCCTGGCCCTGGCTGAGCCCGATGTCTGCCCAGGTGCTGGCCGGCAGCGGTTCGGTGGCGACGATCAAACTCTGCACCGGTAACTGGTAGCGGCCCAAAGGCGGCAAGGTATTAGCGTATCCCTCGACCGCAGGCACTACCCAAGCGGCGCGCACGCTGGCCTGGCCGGTGCGCAGGCTGCCGGACTGCCAATGGGTGACGGGGCTGTTCTCGTAGATGGCTACACCCAGGTTCTCAACGGCCCGCGCCAGGCCACGCACCAGTTTCGCCGGGTTGATGGTCGCGACGTGAGGGGCATAGATGCCGCCATAAGGCTTGGCAATACGGACCTGCTCGGCCAATTGCTGCGGGCTGAGCCAGCGGTAGTCGTCTTCGGTGAGGCCCTGGGCGTACAGCTTGTCCAGATAGCGGCGCAGGCTGCCTTCCTGCTCGGGGTAACGTGCGGCGCAATACAAGGCGCCACCTTTGCGGTAATCGCAGTCAATGCCTTCACGGGCCAGCACCTGGGCCACTTCATCGGGAATACCGTGCAGCAGGTCAAACGAAGCGCGCCGCTGCTGGGGGGCAAGCCCTGACAGCAGACGGTCTTCCCCCAAGAGGTTGCCCATCAACCAGCCACCATTGCGCCCGGATGCGCCGAAACCGGCCGTTTGCGCCTCGATGATTGCAATTTTCAACTCGGGGGCCTGGCGCTTCAGGTAATAGGCGGTCCACAGGCCGGTGTAGCCGGCGCCGATAATCGCCACATTGACGTCCAGGTCGTGCTCCAGCGACGGCCGCGCCACCAGCGGGTCGTCCAGCTGGTCCATCCATAAACTGATACTGCGCCATGCCGGCATGCCAGGTTCCCCTACCTCGGTTCGATAGGGTCGATCCTAGAGCGCCGCGTCAGGGACTGTCTTGCGCGCGTGCACGCAGAGAAATTTGTTTGAGGTACGCCTTGGGCGATTGCCCGGTGTGCTGGCGAAAAGCGCTGTAGAACGCCGAAAGTGAATTGAAACCGGCGGCAAAGGCCAGATCATCCACCTTGATGGGCGGTGTGGCGCAGTCCAGCGCGGCCAGCAAATGCTGGAGTCGCGCCTGGTTCACGTAGCGATAGAAGCTCTGCCCCAGCACTTGGTTCAGCAGGTAGGACATCTGGTTGCGACTGTAGCCACAGGCCTTGGCGACCCGCTGCAGATCCAGCTCCGGGTCCAGGTACGGTTGCTGACGCTCGAAATATTGTTGCAGGTCATTGGCCATATAACCCAACTGCTGGGGCGACAGACCCAGGCGGATGACCGTCGGGCGCAGCGCCTGGGTCGGTTGCTCATGCACCAGGGACGCATATTCATTCACCCGCCAGATCAACCCGTCGCGCACGGTAATGGCCTCACTGGTGCGAAACGACACCAGGCCCTGGCCGCCACGCAAGGTAATGCGGTACTGGATAAACGCCGTATCGCCATCGGCGCGGATGCGATCAGTGTGTTCAATCGCCTCGTCTGCCTCACGGGGCATGCTGGCCTGCAAGTACTCGCGCAACTGGGCATAGCCCATCACACGGTTCTGGAAGAAATCGTGGTACTGGATGTCGGGGTGATAGTAGGCCATCACTCCATCCAGATCGCGATGGCGCCAGCACAAGTGATGGCGCAGCACCAGCGCGCCGGTAGCTTGGGAATTCTGATACTCATCGTCTGGAGCGATGTCGGGCATATCGGGCTCTACCGCGGAAAAAATACTTGAGACTGCCGAAGTTTACCCGCCTCTTCAAGAGTCAAATCGAGCGCCTGACTAATGGCCTTTTGCCTATTCCTCTGTAGGACATGATCCATATCAAAATTAGGCGAAACAACCGCTGAACGGGCCCAAAAAAGTCACCTTGCCGTTGCGAACGAATGCTATTTTTAAGCCCTTATCTGTCATGACCAGTGAAGGTCCTGGCCCCTGCCGCGAGCTAAAGGAAGCGCTCAATGAACAAGGTGGGCAACATGAACAAAGTGACATTCCCCAACGCCTGCCAGCTGATGCGCTGGCATTTTCACCCGATGGGCTTCGAGGGCAGCATGGACGCCCCCGGCAGCATGATCGCCCGCCTGTTCGACCGGGCCAGCGGCGAGACATTGATCGCCATCGCGGGGATCCCGTGCGCCACGGTGATGAACGCGGCTGATGTGGAGCGCATCATCGAGGCCGTGGAGGATGAATTGGAGAGTTTTGTGCCGCCGGTTTCGTTGCGGGCGTGAGGCAGGGCAACAGGCCGTAGCGGCCCACTCCAACGGTAACCACGATGCGAAGCGAGCCGCTCTTGATCTTGATCTGCTTGTGATCTTGATCTCAGGCGCCCCGTTAAACCACGCTGGCCGAACGCAGGCTTGAATTCGTGGGTAACCCGGCAGGACGCCGGGTTAGCCGCCCCGCGCCATGGATGGCGCGTGGCGGCGGCCCACGGATTCAAGACTGTGTTCGGGCACACCGAGCCTAAGCGAGGTGCCGAGTGGTGGGGCAAGAGCGTTTTGCTTACTTTTGCGCTTTTCAAAAGTGAGCCGCCGTCAGGGCGGAACCCTAAGTGGCCGTTACCGCAGCAATGGATATGCACACAATCCACTGTGTTGACTGCCAGGCCGCCTTCGCGAGCAAGCCCGCTCCCACATTTTTGATCGTGGGGTTTCAGGTAGATAGGTATCGGCTGGTAGGCCGTCATCGCAGGCAAGCCAGCTCCCACATTTTCGATCGTGGGGTGTCAGGTGGATGGACTCCGGCTGGCAGGCCGCCATCGCAGGTCAGCCAGCCCCCTTCACTGAACGCTGATCATCAAAAAACACCTTCCTGCCATCCACCCGCTCAGACGCCCTCGGCACATTCACACCCTGGCCTTCCGGCTTCTCCACATACCAATAACAATGGCTGACCGCCCGGGTAATCCCCACGTAGGCCAGGCGCAACACTTCGTCTCTCTGCGCATTGTCATAAGGCTCGCTGTCCCCATCCTTGCCCAAACCCGCCATGCGATACACCTGGTTCTTGTACGGCGAACTGGTGACATGCTGACAATCACCCAGCAAAAACACCGCATCCGCCTGCAAGCCCTTGGCACTGTGATAAGTCAGCTGTTTAAGCCTGCGCGCCTGAGGCGCCAAGCTAGAATCCACATTAACTACAGACTGAATATGCTCTTGAATCAATAACTTATCGCTACTTTTTCGATAAAGCATCAGGATCGAATCGCCCCGCTGATAATGCTCCAACAACCGCTGCCCCAGTGCCGCGTCGTCACGCTCCAACACCGTGACGGGCACCAATGCCTTGGGCTCGCCACTGGCCTTGGCCTTCTTGCCCGGAATGGCCGGTGCACTGCGTACGATATGTTCAGCAGCGTCGATGATGTGCTGGTGGCTGCGGTAGTTTTCCCCCAGCATCACGCGGGTAGTGCTGGGCGAAACAAACTCCTTGTTGAACTCCATGAAGTACTTGGGCGAACTGCCGCGCCAGCCATAGATCGATTGCCAGTCATCCCCCACGCACAGCAACGATGAGCGTTGCGCCCCACGCCCGACATGCATGGCCGGCCCGCGGCTGCGGATTTCCCACAGGCTGGCGCGGATCCAGGACACGATCTGCGGCGACACGTCCTGGAATTCATCGATCATCAGGTGCGACATCGGTCGCAACAGCGGATCACTCAGCAGCTTGAGGTTCTCCGGGGTGTTTTCGCCAAACAGCGAGAACATCCGGTTGTAGGTCATGATCGGCGGCGACTGTTCCAGCAGGTGATCTTCCAGGGCCTTCCAGAAAATGCTCAAGGCCTCGAAGAACAGCCGGTCCGGGTCGTCCTTGGCAAAGCTCATCTGGCCAACCGCCGTAGGCACATCCAAACCGAGGTTCTCGATAAACCCGGCCGCCATGACAAAACTGTCCAACAGGGGCGCCGAAGCGAGTTCGCCTTTGACCTTGTAATCAAAGCCCGGCCCGGCGGTGGCATCGCCACCCAGGCTGCTCAAAAGGCGCCTGGAAGATTCGTAATTATCCAGCCATATCAGCGGCTTATTGCAGAAAGCTTGAAACAACGTGCGCTTCACCGCCCATTCTGCACGCACCGAGAGTTTCGAATTCGGCCGACTGATCTGCGGGTTTTCGCGCCCATCGAACCCCAGCACCACCCAGGCATCCAGCTCCGGGATATAGCCGTGGCAATGAAATTGCGCGCCGTTGATTTCAAAGGTCTGACGGCTGGGTTCGATGCCTTTGATCGGCCAGGCGCCGGCGCGAAACCACAGGTCTTCAATCACATCACAGAGTTCTTCATCGCGCTTGGCCGCCAATTCAGTCACGGCCATGCGCTTTTGCACGTCCGGATGATCGCGCTCCAGCTCCTTGAGCTGCAGGCCATGGCGAGCCAAGGGCGCAATCAACTCACGAAAACGCTGATGGCGGCCATACAAGCGGTGATAACAGGCGTTCATCTGCTGGCGCTGGGCGTCACTGATACGCAGGTCAAAGGCATTGGTGTCGGCGTCTTCGAAACCACCACTGAGGTTCTCAAAGGCCTGCAGCCGCTCAAAGCCCGGCAGGCTGCGCACCATCGGCAGGATGCGCGAATGAAAGGTGCGCACCACCGCTTGGGCTTCTTTGCTGCCAAGGGGTTGGCCCCACAGGCTGAGAATCTCCATGAGCTTGCTGATGAAGTCCTTGCGCGACTCGCGAGTGAACGTCACCACCGTCATCGAACTTAGCTCAAAGCCCAGGTAATGGCAGAGCAGCAGGATGCGCAGCACCAAGGACGTCGACTTGCCGGCGCCTGCGCCCGCAATCACCGAGGTCGAGGGCGTGTCGCTGAAGATCATCTTCCATTGCGCCGCACTTGGCTGCGCGTGGGCTGGCAGCAGGCGCGCGACATCGGCCTTCATGCGTTTCTTCACCTCTGCGGTGAGCGGCAATCGCCAATCGTCGAACAGGCTGTCATCTACGCCTGGCGCACGGTGCTCATCGGGGCGAAAGTCACGAATCAGCAGGACCTGGCGGCCCTCTTCAATGCCATCGGCCTTGCCCTCGCGATAACCGTATTCAACGCCCGCCTCATGCCCACTGCGAAAGCCGTCGGCCTGGCCATGCAACCAGGAAAACCGATGCTGCGCACGCAAACGGGTGAGCCCATGGCCGAACAGGCGAGCGGCAAGCCGCTTCAACAGCGGCATTTCAGCCAAGGGGCGCAGTTCGGGGGGTAGATCAGGCTGTTGTTGCGACACGCGGACTCCTGCGGTGAGCTTGTTTTGACCAGGCCACCATGGTCGCCGGAAACGCCGCCCAGTTCCAGCCAAATGCTTTGCTGTCATGCAGTTAGGCGATGAAGTGAAAGTGAACACCGGGGTAAACCATCGAACAAATAGATAATAATTCGGCAGTTTTTACGCTTTTTCTCGATCATGCGCTGCTGGATGATGGGCCCATCAACAGGAGACGATCATGCTTGAACTTCGACCTTTCACCAGCCTGGGCGGCGCCCACCATGGCTGGCTTGACGCTCATCACCACTTTTCCTTTGCCGAATACCACGACCCCAAGCGCATGCACTGGGGCAACCTGCGGGTGTGGAACGACGACATCATCGCCCCGGGCAGCGGCTTTCCCCAGCACCCGCACCGCGACATGGAAATCATCACCTATGTGCGCGAAGGCGCCATCAGCCATGCCGACAACCTGGGTAACAGAGGCCGCACTGAAGCCGGAGATGTACAGGTAATGAGTGCAGGCACTGGCATTGCCCACAGCGAGTACAACCTGGAGGCCACGCCGACCAAGATCTTCCAGATCTGGATCATCCCCAATGAAGCGGGCTTGCCGCCGTCCTGGGGCGCCAAACCGTTTCCGCAAGGCAACCGCGAGGGCTTTGTAACGCTGGCCAGCGGCAAGGCTGGCGACAGTGAAAGCTTGCGGATTCGTGCGGATGCACGCTTGGTGGCGGCGAACCTGAAGGCCGGGGAAAGCGCGGAGTACCGGCTGGACAGCGGTCGCCGTGCCTACCTGGTGCCAGCCACGGGCGTGATTGACGTCAATGGTGTGCGGGCACAGGCACGAGACGGTGTGGCGGTTGAGGATGAACAAGTGTTGCGGGTGACCGCAATCGAGGACAGCGAAATCGTGCTGGTGGATCTGGCCTGATCATGTAGGAGCGAGCTTGCTCGCGAAGAACTCACCGGCACCGCGTTCACTCAGGAAGCACGCGTTATCGTTGACGTTTTTCGCGAGCAAGCTCGCTCCTACATACAGTGTCAGTTATTGGCTGATCGCGCCGTCTACCAACACCTGCGCTTCTTCCACCAGTTGCTTGAGGTGTTCTTCGCCAATGAAGCTCTCGGCGTAGATCTTGTAGATGTCCTCAGTGCCCGAAGGCCGTGCGGCAAACCAGCCGTTTTCGGTCATGACTTTCAAACCGCCAATCGCCTGGTTGTTGCCCGGCGCATGGCTGAGGATCTGCTGGATGCTCTCCCCAGCCAATTGCGTGGACGTGACCTGCTCCGGTGACAGTTTACCCAGCAGGGCTTTTTGCGCTGGAGTGGCCTTGGCATCCACGCGAATGGCGAACGGCTCACCCAGGGCATCGGTCAAGCCACGGTAGATCTGGCTCGGGTCCTGGCCTTTGCGCGAGGTCATTTCCGCGGCCAGCAAGGCCGGGATCAGGCCGTCCTTGTCGGTGCTCCACACGCTGCCGTCTTTGCGCAGGAACGAGGCACCGGCGCTTTCTTCGCCGCCGAACCCCAACGAACCTTCGAACAAGCCATCGGCAAACCACTTGAAGCCCACCGGCACTTCGTACAGGCGACGACCGATGCGCGCCGCGACGCGGTCGATCAGGCCGCTGCTGACCACAGTCTTGCCCACGGCCGCGTCGGCACGCCAGTCCGGGCGGTTCTGGAACAGGTAGTCGATGGACACCGCCAGGTAGTTGTTCGGCGCCAGCAAACCACCGGAAGGCGTGACGATGCCGTGGCGGTCGTGGTCCGGGTCACAGGCAAAGGCAACGTCGAAGCGTTCCTTGAGCCCGATCAGGCTTTGCATGGCGTAGCTGGAGGACGGGTCCATGCGAATCTGGCCATCCCAGTCGACGCTCATGAAGCGGAAGGTTGCGTCGACCTCGGTATTCACCACGTCGAGGTTCAAGCGGTAATGCTCGGCAATCGCCGACCAGTAGCGCACCCCTGCTCCGCCCAATGGATCCACGCCCAAGCGCAGGTCAGCGCTGCGGATCGCGTCCATGTCGATCACATTGATCAGGTCGGCCACATAGCTGTTGAGGTAGTCATGGCGATGGGTGGTGTCTGCCTTGAGCGCCTGGGCGTGAGTGATGCGCTTGACCCCGGCCAACTTGTTGGCGAGCAGTTCGTTAGCCTTGGCTTCGATCCACTTGGTGACGTGGGTGTCGGCCGGGCCACCGTTAGGCGGGTTGTACTTGTAGCCGCCACTTTGCGGCGGGTTGTGGGACGGTGTAATCACAATGCCGTCCGCCAGGCCGCTGGTACGGCCACGGTTGTAGCAGATGATGGCGTGGGAAATCGCCGGCGTCGGCGTGTACTCGTCGCCCTCGGCCAGCATCACGTGCACGCCGTTGGCCGCCAGGACTTCCAACGCACTGGCACCGGCTGGCGTCGACAATGCATGGGTATCCAGGCCGACAAACAATGGGCCAGTAATGCCCTGCGCTTCGCGGTACAGGCAGATGGCCTGGCTGATAGCCAGCACATGCCACTCGTTGAAACTCAGTTCGAACGAACTGCCACGGTGCCCGGAGGTACCAAAAGCCACGCGCTGAGTGGAGATCGCTGCATCAGGCTGGCCGGTGTAGTAGGCCGTGACCAGTCGCGGGATATCCACCAGCAACTGGGCTGGCGCCGGTTTGCCCGCAAAAGGACTGATAGTCATGCATAAACCTCGAAAAGAAGGATTCGGAAAAAATGACAGTTTACTGGGACTTGGACTACTGCGCGACGGTATCGATCCGACAGCCTGAAGAGAAATTTCGGATAATTGAGGTGAGGATATGTACTCGGCCTGACAGCCTGATCGGCTGTCAGGCCCCTATCGCAGCATAGGTATCGACGCTGGACCTGTGGCGAGGGAGCTTGCTCCCGTGACGGCCCTGCAGACGGCGCTGATATAACTGACGCGCCGAGATCTAAATGTGGGAGCTGGCTTGCCTGCGAAGACGGCCTGACAGTCAACACAGTTGGACCGTGTATATATCCATTGCTGCGGTAACGGCCACTTAGGGTTCCGCCCTGACGGCGGCTCACTTTTGAACAGCGCAAAAGTAAGCAAAACGCTCTTGCCCCACCACTCGGCACCTCGCTTAGGCTCGGTGTGCCCGTAATCCGCCAGTGATTTGGGGGGCCGCCGCCACGCGCCATCCATGGCGCGGGGCGGCTAAACCGGCATCCCTGCCGGTTTACCCCCCAAATCCCTGTCGAATTCCGGCCAGCGTGGTTTAACGGGGCGCCTGAGATCAAGATCACAAGCAGATCAAGAGCGACTCGCTTCGCATCGTGGTTACCGTTTGCTGCTACAGCCCACAAAGTTGTGTAGATACCTATATCCCACATTGGATAGTTGTAGGAGCGAGCTTGCTCGCGAAAAACTCACCGGCGCCGCGTTTATTCAGGCAGCGCGCGTTATCGTTGACGTTTTTCGCGAGCAAGCTCGCTCCTA
Organism: Pseudomonas sp. FDAARGOS_380; assembly: GCF_002591235.1. Taxonomy (NCBI): domain Bacteria; kingdom Pseudomonadati; phylum Pseudomonadota; class Gammaproteobacteria; order Pseudomonadales; family Pseudomonadaceae; genus Pseudomonas; species Pseudomonas sp. FDAARGOS_380. The sequence continues at coordinate 5,132,818 of NZ_CP023969.1, forward strand.
CCCAGTCTGCGCCTGCCGTAGTGACTGTGCCAGCGTATCCAGGGCGATGTCGAGGTTGGGATGGCCACTAAAGGTATGGCTCAAGCGCATATGCTGGTGATGCAAACCACTGAGGCTGAACAGCTCGCCCGGGGCAATCACCACCTGCTGGGCGAGCATGCGCTGAAACACCAGGCGCATGTCCACCGGCGCCGTCGACTGCAACCAGAAACTCGCCCCGGCCACGGGCATGCGGTAATGCACCCGCCCTTGCAGACGCACATCCAAGCGGTGACTCATGGCGTGGGCCTGCTCGTGAAGGCGCTGACGCAGCGTCTGCAGGTGCTGGTCAAACCGCCCACTTTCATAAAGCCGGGCAATGGCGCGTTGTCGGATAGCGGACAGTCGAAATGAACGCAGCAAGAATTGGCGCTGCAATTCACTGCTCATCTGCCGCGCCAGCAAGTAGCCAAAGGGGGCTTCCGGGCCCAACACCTTTTCGAACGAAGAAAACACGATCAGCCGCTCTGGGTTGACCAGGCTGCGCAAGGCCGGCCCGGGCGGCGCAAAGCTCAGGTCACCGAAGGTATCGTTCTCCAGCAACCAGCAGCCGTGCTGGTCGAGCAGTCGCGCTACGTGCAGCCGCTCGGGTTCGGTCATGGTGTTACCCGAGGGCATGCTGACCACGGATGAGAGCAGCACAAGGTGCACCGGCTCATGGCGCAGCAAGTGCTCCAATGCGGCCAGGTCCGGTCGGCCGTCGGCACGCCAGGGCCATTCAATAACCCGCACGCCAGCGGCCTGTAGCAGGCGCAACACCAGGTAATCGCAGGGCGATTCAACCACCACCACGGTGCCTTTGAGGCCCAGGGCATCAATGAGGATGTCCAGTACGCCTTGAAGGTCGGCCCCCACATACACTTCATCCGCTTGCCAGCAACGGGTGGGCGACGAGGTATAACGGGCGGCCAAGGCGGCGCGCAACTCCCACACACCGCAGGGTTGCGAGGGTTGAAGGTGATGGGGATACCGGCGTACCAGTTGGCGCTCCAGCGCCAGCAGTGCGCCATCGAGCGACCCCAACAGCGCCGGTTCATCACCACTGAGTACCACCATCGCCGGGCGCCGTGCAGCCGTGTACAAACGCTCGAGCAGATCAGTACCGGCCATAAGGGGCGCGTTTGCAACCACGGGCCAGGCGAAGTAGCCGGATTTGGCCACCGAGTACACTCGGCCTTCCTTTTCCAGCAACGAATAGGCGTACTGAATCGTCGAGATCGACACATTCATGCGCGTCGATAACTGCCGCAGGGACGGCAGTTTCACCGGCGTTTCTCGGCTGACTTCGTTGATCAGGTTGATCATGTAGCGGTACACCGCCTGATAGGCAAAGTCTACTTGCCGCTCCCCCCGAAGGTTCATCGTTGCTCACCGGCGCTCATTGGCGGACACACGTTGCTAACGCCCCGACACTTGGGCGACGCGCGCCTGGGGCCGCGCGAAAGCTCGTTTGCGCGCCCGCGTGCCGCGTCCTTCCAACAGCGGGCGCTTACGATACAGGTGCTGCAACAGCGGCAGCGGCAACCCACTGGTATCCACCAGCCACTGGTGCAGGATGTCCGCTGCGGGTTTGCCCTGTAGTGCCTTGTGGAGTTCGGGGAGCGCCACCAGCATGCCGGGATGGCATTGACGCAAGAAACTCTCCAACCGCTCGCCATGCTGAACAAAGGGTGCAAATAACAGGCAGGTCAGCTGGTTGTCGTCCAGACCCGAGAACTCCTGGATGTAGGCGGTGGACAGCAACTGCCCTTCTCGCCCGGACGCTTCTTTGATCAGCGCGACCGGCACTTGCCTGCGGTGCAGGAAGTCTGCCGCACGTCGAACAAACCCCGCGACGCCATGTTCGTAGGAAAGCTCACGCAGGCACTGGGCCTGCACGCCGTGCAAATGCGCCATGAGCAATGGGTTGGGATAGGCAGGATGGCTGAAATGGAACTCAAACGGGTCCCGCTTGTGGGCGAGAAACCCAGTGAGCAGTGGCGCATGCCCGACGTCGGCGTCTTTGAGCAGGTCGGCGATGCCGATATAGGCCAAATGACGATGCCCGCCCCGGCCCGGACTTTCGTTGCCCGCATAGTGCTCGCCATAGAGGTCGCGATAGCAACCCACACTCCACTCCTCCATGCGTGCAAACCATGCATTGAGCGACGATGGCTTAGCGGGCGCAAAGGTAAGGCCAGTGGCCAGCGCGCTTTTTTTCAGCCACGCGATGTATTGGCTTTGCTTGCGTGCTGAATCACCGCTGACCAGGGCATGCACGCCGCCGTTCCAGGTAGCGACCCGCTGATAGAAATCGCCCAGGGCCAGGAGCGTGTCGTCGCACAGGGCGGCGCGGATATCCCCGGACGTCAGGTGCCCGATCATCAGCTTGTTACGCTGGCTGATTTCCCGAGCGGCACTGGATGCCGGGCGCTGATGGTTGAACGGCAGCACCTCATGGTTTTCCACCATCAACAGCTCTACCCGTGGGTCGTCATGGAAGAACAGCGCTGCGTAGCCTTGATTCAGGGAGTCGAGCGTTGCCTGAGTCATACCGGCATGCCGCAATGTTGCCACCCGTATCTGAAACGTCTTGGGCGAGCGGCCAGCAATGGTCAGTTGCGCCGCACGCAGCAACGCGAGGGTGTAGCTGCTCACTTCGCCGCCACCATGGGCGATCAGTACTTTGTAATTGCCCACTTGTTCCATGCCGCCTGCGGCCACCACGATTCGGTGAACGAGCAATTGAAGTGACGTTCGTTCGGCGCGCGTAAAGTGCCCGATTAAACGTTGCAGAACTTGCTGGTAAACATAGCTCATGGCTTGTTCATGAATAGTGCTCATCGTTCTACTACCTGAGTTGAAATATCAGTTTCAAGCAACTACCAAACAGCGTTGCTCGACCTATTACATCTGTAGGCTTGTCTTCCATTGCGCAGCACAAGTTTGAGTCAACATTAGCACCTTGCAACAAAAGCGCAGGTGAGAGCATTGAGGGCGCCCATGGCCGCCCCGCCGGAGAATCCAGCGCCTGCGCGGGCTCCAGCGAACTAGCTGTTAGCCTTAAGAATGTTCCGACAACGTCCTACACTGTTTTAACTAAGAAATTAGAGAAGCGTCCGACGAATATTAATCACCTGCCCACCTTCGCTGCGCGCAAGGCAACAGGGTATTCGTTTTGCACTTTGCGGGAGAAACAATCCGAGCCTCGTTAGTTCTGAAGGTGCGTGACGCAACTGCCGTGTAATCAATCATGGCTCAATCCTTGAGATGACAATGAAGACTCAATTATCGGCACTCAAATAATGATTAACAGATACAGAACGGCGTCAAAAAGCAGCTCAGATGACCTGCCTGCCCAACTTAAATGACGCCCACACACAAGCGCCGCACTGGATTTCAGGGCGGCGCACGGCAATAACGGTATTGTTTGCGGGGCGCAACGCCCCTGCGGCGGCTCAACCCCGGTGCGGGTTAAGCCCTGTCAAATGGCGCATTTGCCTCATCAGCTCAGGCGCCAGAGCATTCATTTGCGAATACTCCTACAGCTCAAACAGCTTCAACCTGCAACGCCACCCGTTCGCGACACGGGCATTCATCCATGTATCGGTGCGCTTCGACGAACTGACTGAACGGAAATACCGTGGTTTTCAGTGGGACAAGCACCCGGTCGGCCGTCAGCTGGTTGATATCGCGCAACGCACGCTGCAACGCCACCTGATCCTGGATAATGCCCAGCTCCGGCTTGCCGGTGAAGTTGCCGATACAGTGCACAAAGAACTGGATGTTCTTCTGGAACGCCGCACAGGCCGGGAATGGCGTCTGATTGCCACCTTGCAGGCCATACAGCACCAGGCTGCCACGCGGCGCCAGGACGTCACCGAGCAGCGACATCTGCGGGCCACCCAGGCCATCGAACACCACGTCGACGCCACGGTTGTCGGTGAACTTGTTGATCTGCATCAGCAGGTCTTGTTCTTCGGTCACAATGACTTTTTCTGCCCCGAGAGACAGCAGGTATTCGCGTTCAGCACTGTCTTTGGTGGCGGCAATCACCCGCACACCCAGGGCCTTGCCCAGCTGCACAAACGAAGGGCCGGCACAGTGGCTGGCGTCCGTCACCAGGGCAAACTGGCCGGGTTTGACCCGCGCCAGGTCCATGTAGGCAAAGTACGCAATCAGCAGCGGCGTGTAATGCACGCTGGCTTCAATCGGGCTCAAGACATCCGGGTAGCGGGTCAGGGCCGAACGGGGCAAGACGATCTGCTCGCCATACACCGGGTAATCATTGGGGCTCTCGGCCGGAAAACTGGCCACCTTATCGCCCACTGCCAAGTCATCCACGCCGTCGCCGAGGGCAACTACGACACCGGCCATTTCATGGCCCAGGCCAGAAGGCAGGCGTGCATGGGAAGACGCCAGGTTCTGGCGCCACAGAATGTCGTACCAGCTGATACCGATCGCGTCGACACGCACCTGCACTTCGCCCGGTGCGGGCTGCGCGGCTGCATGCTCTTCGCATTTGAGCACCTCGGCCGGACCAAACTTGTGAAAACGGATCGTGCGGGACATCGCAAACCTCGTCAAAGTAACCTCTAATGCCATGAACTTTATCTGGGCTTTGGGGGTAAGACCACCGGTCACCATTAATAGTCGACATGCCTGTCATTGATTCCGCGAAGGAGGAACACCCCTCAACTGTCGTAGGAAAAATCAATTAGCCGGTGCAGAGTACCAGCCTTTCCCCGTAAGATTCATGCCGGTCATCCTTCTGAATCGAACCTCAGGGGTTGCTACGTGACCGCTCACATCAAGTTTGCTGACTCTTCCAGGACACAAGATGAACCGTAACGACCTGCGTCGTGTCGACCTTAACCTCTTGATCGTATTCGAAACCTTGATGCATGAGCGCAGTGTGACCCGCGCCGCCGAGAAATTGTTCCTCGGCCAGCCGGCCATCAGCGCGGCACTGTCACGCCTGCGCGGATTGTTCGATGACCCCCTGTTCGTGCGCACCGGGCGCAGCATGGAACCCTCGGCCCGCGCCGTGGAAATCTTCGCCCTGCTCTCCCCGGCCCTGGACTCGATCTCCACCGCCGTCAGCCGCGCCGCCGAATTCGACCCGGCCACCAGCACCGCAGTGTTTCGCATTGGCCTGTCCGACGACGTGGAATTCGCCCTGCTCCCGCAACTGCTCAAACGCCTGCGCTCCGAAGCCCCCGGCATCGTGCTGGTGGTACGCCGCGTCAACTACATCCTGATGCCCGGCCTGCTCGCCTCCGGAGAAATCTCCATCGGCGTCAGCTACACCGCCGACCTGCCCGCCAACGCCAAACGCAAGGTACTGCGCCGCAGCCTGCCCAAACTGCTGCGCGCCGACAGCGTACCGGGCTCGCTGAGCCTGGACGACTTCTGCTCACGGCCCCACGCGCTCGTGTCCTTTGCCGGTGACTTGAGCGGGTTTATCGATGAAGAGCTGGAAAAACTCGGCCGCAAGCGCCACGTTGTACTCGCGGTGCCGCAGTTCAACGGCCTGGGTACATTGCTGGCGGGTACGGACATTTTGGCAACGGTGCCGGATTATGCGGCGGAAGCGCTGACCTCGGCGGGTGGTTTGCGTGCCGAGGATCCGCCGTTGCCGGTGCGCTCGTTTGAGCTGCATATGGCGTGGCGGGGGTCGCAGGATAATGATCCGGGGGAGCGGTGGTTGAGGTCGCGGATTCAGATGTTTTTTGGGGATCCGGATAGTCTTTAGGTTTCGTCGGGTAGGCTGATCATTTGATCATTCCTGGCTTTTCATAGGCATGGAGATCCATCCATTTCCAGAGGATCGCTACATTGGGGGCATATCTGAGGGTATGTTTTGGATGGTTTGAAAAGGATCCCCCAGTCTGAGGTCCATCCGCCCCTTCTCGAAAAAGTTAAACGCTGCTGCTCCCAAACCGCTGTCCAGCGCTATCAAATCACTTCAGTTTATAGATTTGAAGCGTCCTTCTGGCGCCTCTGAAATCCTGAAAATCCGTCCAGGAACGACAACCACAGTGGTCGTTGGAAAGAAACAGTAGAAGTAGCCATGGCCTGCCCCGTGACAACCGACGCCAAGAAGCTGGTTATTCAGCTTTCTGCGGCACTCCGGGCCTCGAAAGGCTCGTTGTGATTATGTTGAGCTCTGTCCGCCTGATCGAAAATGAACCGATCCCTCGCCCGCGTGCTCGTCAATGACGATGACGCATAACAAATACCAACTTAGAGACCTGGTCGAGCCACTAGCGCCGCATACTGTAAAGGCAAAAAGATGCTGCTCGGGAGCTCAGAGCCCCGCTACCCCGCTTCACAACCATCACGCATTCCAACAGCACATCGACCGATGATACCAAGCAGTCAACCTCAGCAGAGTTGCCACCACTTCATTGGATGACTCTCACTGCATGGATGCATCCATTCATGGCAATATGCTAGCAACCAATGCCGCGACGATTTAGGATATGAGTTAACCGACAGACATCGTTATCTTGAGCATAGGAAGCTGCTCACTCGCATGCCTTGCCGCTCAGGTCACGCCCATTCGAAACAGGGAGAGCTTCAATGAGTTCCAGTGATGCCTTGGAAATTGCCAACGACGCATTAGATTCGTTCCACCAAATCGAACAAATTGCTTCAAAGCAGCTCGCCACTGGAAGTCGCGAGGCCTTTGATGCCTTGGCAGTCGTTAATACCTTCACTGGCGCGGCGGCCGTCGAGCAGATTGCATCCATCTCTGACGACGTGACCAAATCGCTTGCTAGCCTCGTTCGAGAGCCAGCTGTCTCACGTATAGTAGTTGAGAATGACAAAGGCCAAGTGGAGACCTACTACATCTGTCGTACGACTGGAGGATTTGTTCTTAATCACGGCAAGCTAGCAGGCTACCGCTCACCGTTCGGTCGCTTGGCTGCTCATGGCGCTGGTGAGGACGTTGATCTAGAAATCGCGGGTAAAAAAGTCAGCTATCGGGTCTTGGGCAAACTCGATCTGAAGCCTCAGAAGAGTGCTGAGCTCTGGGACTCAATCGACAGCATTTGGCGACAAGAACGTTTAGCACCTCAGACGATTCCTTCTCTTCGTAAAGTTATCCTGCCGGATGACAGCAATGCCTTCTTCGCCATGCTTGGCGGCAAGTCTGAAACCGAGAAGATCCGGGAAGGTGTGCGTCACGAAATCCGAAATGCTATGGCCCTTCGAGACCAAGCGATTCTCGACAAATTCCAAGACGAAATCTTTCGCCTCTCAGTAGACCACCAACTAATCATCCTGGGCCCTCCCGGGACAGGCAAGACAACCACCTTGATCAAACGCCTCGGCCAGAAGCTGGATTGGGAAGCCCTTAGCCAGGACGAACGCCTCCTGCTGGGCCCTCAGTCTAAGCGCTCGCGCTGGATGATGTTCACGCCTTCAGACCTCTTAAAGCATTACGTCAAAGAGGCCTTCAACCGTGAGAATGTCCCGGCTTCTGACGAGCACATCAAGACCTGGAGCAAGCGCCGACATGAGCTGGCAAGGTCGACACTTGGCATCCTCAAGACGGGCAACGGTGGCACATGCATTCTCAAGGAGGATCACCAATTCGCCCCGATGGACATCAACGATGATCCGCGCCAGTGGTTCGCCGATTTCAAGTCACTACACCAAAGCCGCCTCCTCTCCTCCCTGAAGGAAGGAGCAATTCTGCTGAGGGATTCGGCTCCTAACCTAGTAGACGCAGTTGTGCACAAGCTGTTTGCCACGGTCGATGGACTTCAGCCGGAAGGACTGCAGAGCGCCTATGCCGAGTGGAACAATCTCGAGGCGCGGATTGACCCTATGCTCAAAGCCAGTCGTGCAACCTCAGATAAGCTGATACAACAGCAAGGTAACCTCCTCCATAACCGGAACAATGCTGTCTTCGGGGAGATGGCCACCTTTCTCGAAGTCCTCGGTCAAAACGATGATGAAGACGAAGATGGTACCGAGCTTGATGATGATAACGGAGAGGAAGGAACAGGCACGCCCACGCACACAGCAGAGCTCAAAGCATTCGCGGCTTACCAAACGTTTCTCCAGACCTATGCGCGTACTCGCTATCGCAATGGCAATCTAGGTAAGGCAAGCCGTGCAGCTCAAATACGAGACTGGCTTGGGGATCGAGTCCCCTCCGATGAATGGCTTAAAACGCTTGGGCGAGAGATGTGCTTCCAAAACGCACTAAGGCGCTTCAGGAATGCATGGAGACGCTACGTACTTGACGTCCCTGCAAGCTACAGAGCATTCCGTCGCGACAGCGTGACGCTTGATAGGTATAGCTATCAGCGACCAGAGCACGCTTCTCACATTGATGAGACTGAACTCGACGCAATTCTCCTTCTCATGCTTCGATCCGCTCGCGACCTCATCCGCCAAGATTTCGTGAAGCGGCATATAGACGAACCTCGCTTCACCGAGCTTGCCAGGATCTCGAGCCAATTCCTGCAGCAAGTCCTAGTAGACGAAGCCACGGACTTCTCGCTCCTCCAGCTTGCTTGCATGGAGAGCCTGACTGACCCTGCTATTGAATCGTTCTTCGCCTGCGGAGATTTCAACCAACGGATCACAGGGGTTGGCCTCAAACACCTCGATCAGCTTGGGTGGATTTCCCCTCGCCTCAAGCCTCAGCGAATCAACACGGTATATCGGCAGAGTCGCCTATTGAACAGCTTTGCCATCAAACTGCTCGAACACATGGATGGAGACACTGAAGCAGTAGGCAGCCTGCCGGAGCATTCCTCTCACGAAGGCGTACCGCCGGTGCTAGGGGAAAACCTCCAGGGTGAAGATGTCGTCACCTGGATCGCCGAGAGGATCTTTGAGATCGAAGATCAGATCCGCTCCAAAAATGAGCCGGTTCCTACGATTGCCGTCCTGGTCGCATCCGAGGCGCACGTGAAACCCGTTGCCGAAGCGCTCACCAAAAAACTAGGGAGCAGGAGTCTGCTCGCGGTTCCTTGTGTCGATGGCCAGTCTTTGGGTAGCCAGTCCGATATCCGGGTGTTTGATGTCCAGCACATCAAGGGGCTAGAATTCGAAGCCGTGTTCTTCATAGGGCTGGATGAGCTCGTCGAAGCAAAACCTACTCTGTTCGAGCGATTCCTGTATGTAGGTGCCACCCGGGCAGCGACATACCTCGGTATGGTCTGTCATCAGGAGCTGCCATCTGCCTTGTCGAACCTTCGCCCTGCCCTCGCCCAGCGCTGGTAGCGCCTGGCAAATGCTTTCGCCGAGTCAAAGGAGATTTGATCCGGCGGAGCAACTATATGCCCCCAAAGGTACACGATCTCAAAGCCCTCACAGTCGAAGAATCCTGACTGTAATACGACATTCGATGAATTAAGGACTGTTTATGGCACTGCCAAAGCTGAGCGAGCAACAAGACGTGAGGCGAGTCATTCATCATGAGCTAGGACACTGGCTGATGGCCCGAGAGGTAGGATTCAAGATCGGAGGCGTTTGCGTTGACACCTACCGCGGAAAGGCCGCAGGTGCTGCAACTGTATTTCCAAAACCTTCTAATAAGCTAGTTTCAGCACAAGCAGTTGAAGAATATCTGACGAATAGAATTATGGTGCTATGCGCTGGAGTGATCGCTGAGATTGAATGGTATGTGAAAAATACCCTCAATTTTAAAACAGAGAACGTCAATGACGTTTATGAGAACGGTGTCATTGACACTTCCGGCCTTACTGACAAAGGAAGGATTGACGAGCTAATGATAATACTCACCGGCATTCGAACCGAACCAACTGCAATAAAAACAGAAGCAGACCAAACCCAGCGAAATCTGTTCATAGAGGTTTACGAAGAAACACGAAGAATTTTCGTCGGGTTCAAGGATAAATTATTCGCACTTGCCAAACTGGTAGAAAATGAAAAATGGACGTCAGTTACTGAGCTAACCGTCCCGAATAACAGACTAATTGAGCTAGACGAGATCACGACTGCAAGCTCTATGGAAACCACAAGATAAATATTTGACTAGCACTAGGAATCAAGCAATTAGCCAAGCACGGCAAAGCATGATTCGTTGCGCTTATACCCAACAATCTCAACACGACATTTAAATGCTAAAATTCGTCTTTGTCACGAACAATTGTAAATTCAGGTAAGGCTCTCCCTCTGCATCTCAACCAGAGTGCCCTCGTTGGCAACCCACTTGTCGGCCAATTGAAGAGGGAGGCTCTGGGTCCAACCAGCCTATCGAGACCCAAGACCAGAAAGTTTGAGTACCACTTCAATACTGGACAATCGCTTGTTAGGCGTTTTCCGTGACCAAGCACCCGGCATTACGCTCCAGCTGTCGATGGAGACAAGGATCGATGCCCACTGGCAAAATCATGCAGAGCACGAGTATCTCGCGTATCAATGTAAGGATATCTGTTAAAGAGACAGAATCGACGACTCCGTTTAAGGATATCGACTCATTACTCATGTCCTCTTCCGAACAACCTAGGACTTACCAAATACTAATAGCTCATCCAGCCTACCGAGTCGCACCTATTCGAGCCACTGTCACATTGGAGCCCGTAGGAAATCGCTATTCACGAACGCTCGCGCCCCCTATATTGATGGGGGAAAACCGGTGCGCAATTCGTTTATTTCAGGCTAAAACTATCGAACTAGAGCCTAGTCAAATGTTGCGGGGACCCTTATAGCCTTTAACTGACAAAGTCTAGACTTTTGATGTCACTCCAACACCCAAGAGTACCGCCAACGTTTCCAGCTTAAACTTTTTTGGTATTTATTGATCCTGCCGGCGCATAGCGAAAGTTAACTATATGTCCTTTTGGTTAATTAATCGACACCTACTCTTGTCACACTGAAAACAAGATCTGAAAACTAATGTTCACCCCGTATACTCCGACGTCTCATTTCATCTCGCACCCTCTAAAATCCGGATATAAACCGTTCGCGACGTATTCCAAACCCTGCAAATCATGGCATAATGCCTGCACCATAAACCTCTGTAAGCCGAGAAAAAATTGTTTCCACTATCAGTATTTGCATGTTCTGTAATGTTGCTAGCAGCATGTATTGGCCTCCGGTTCCACAAACCTAGCTCTTGGCTTTGGGTGGACTGCTTATACTATCCATTGGTTGCAGTCAGCGTCTGGGTCTTATTTCAGAACAATGCTGGCGAGCGTCAAGTCATAGAAATCAATGAACAGAAGACAGAAGTAGAATTGCGGTATAGTGAGCTCGCTAAAAATCAGCCCGCCATGAGCTATAATGTTAGCGAAGATCTATACAGGACATCCTTGGAGCTTTTGACATTCTCTTCAATAATGAATAAAAGTTGCGGTAGTTTTTATTCACCTGAGTGCGAGGCAGCCCGAACAATTAATCCACCGATTGAGAAATTTATCAATGAAATAGCCCCTCACAGAAAAGAGGCTATTGAAAAAAGAATTATCAGCACCTGCAACGCAGCGCAAAATCTGCTACTTGAATTTGAAAAAGAAGGCGAGTTGCTGAGTAGCACCACTAACTATTTGATCAAGGGCTTTAGGGAGATCTCGCAGAAAAAATTGGGAATCGGCGCATACGGTGCTATACCAAAAGCTCAACAGGAGCTTGAGCAAGCCAGCCTCGAAGATCTTCAGATGCTAGACAAGGCTGTATATTCCCGCTCGAACGTAGGCCAATTTATTAAGGAAACCCGTGAAGCGCAAATCAGAAACGCAAGCTCAATGCTGCAAGGCTTATTACCATGCATGGCGGCAGATATGGATCAACTGAAAGCAGTAAACGAATGGAAGGAAAAAAGTGAAAGTACTCTGAAGATAATCGATAGGCAAAATATAGAGCTTAGGGCGGCCAAATCAAAAGTCGATATTGCCTTCTACAGATTTCAGCTCTATTACTGGCCTTACATTATAATATTCGCACTGTCGTTAAAACTCGCAAAAGCTGCAGCGGGCATACGCCCTCAGATCAACGCAATTCTTATTTTGCTATATGACTTGAAAAAGAGGATATTCCGCAAATCCGACGAAGCAGATGTTCCGGCGGAATAGCATGACACCACCTCATACCGAATTACGCGTTCAATCGCAGTGATCGCGACGAGGGCAAGCTATCAGCGCTGCATCTGCCTTTGACTAGCGAAGAAAAAATCGAAATCAGCTTTCGAGGAAACCCTGAGATCCCCGTCGATGCGCTTCACGTTCTGAGCGAGGGGCATATACGTTGTCCCGGCCTTGCCATTTTGATGACCAAAGCGAAGAGCATCGGCTGCCCAGTTATCGTTTCGACGACGCAATCAATACCATCGGCCATGACCATCGAGGCGGAATCCGAGAAGCGATCTTTGAGGGCGACCACTTCGCTCAAATCCAACTAATCGTCACCTGTCATAGCAACGAGTTCATCAAAGACATCCAACAACACCTTCCTGCCCATTGCAGAAATGCATGGCAGGTCTACCTGCTCCGACATCACGATGGCAACTATCAACCTCGAGTTACCGGCAACGTACCGAGTGTGAACTACATCGCCAAGGCCAGGGCAGCAAGAGAAGCGCTCAACGACCGGGATACGCTCGCTGCCTCTCGCCAAGCCTTGGAGATGCTGAGCGATAAGGCTTGGCGGTGGCTTGGAAGTCATGACCAAGGCGTGTTGAATCTCATGTTGGCTGGCGTCGGTGCCAAGCCTGTATTAAGAAATCTATGCGAAGCGTTGGTCAAGAAATTGGGAGATGCCCACACCTTCGACCATGCGAACAGAGAGCCACTTCTTGCTGCGTATGGCCGCATTTTGCGGTATACCAGTATTCCAGTCAGTAATCTTATCTGGACCTACCTGAACAAAGACACTCCTGAGGAGGCAGACCGCGATGACTTTGACGGGGAACTTGTCGAGGTCGTTGTCCAAACTCTTGAGGAGCTAGACCGCCTAGATCTACGAGGCGGACGCTAGCATTCGTTGCGGCGCACGCCTGGTCTTCAACTATAGGGGCGAGTGCAGGCACGCTCTTTTATCAATAGACTTCTCCCAACACTGATATTACGGCTAGCAGCGTAAGCAGCTAGCCGTAATATCTGTCGTTGAGCTATGACACACCGGACACCGAATGTGATTTGGTGTCCTACCAGGCTCTTAGTGCCTTGCCCTATGCGGCCAATCATCCAGCAAGCCGAGCCGACGTACACAAAAAGCCATCGACGACCACCCTGCTCCGCCTCACAGATCGCCAATCTCGATCGCCCGCATAACCCGCGCTCCTAGGAGCAAAACTGGGGGCATATTTTAGTTTTTTCCGACCTGAAAATACTGAGCTAGAGCCAAGTCAAAATGTTCTACGGGGATCCGGATATCCTCTAGGCGTCGCCGGGAAGGCTGATCATTCCTGGCTTTTCAGAGGCTCGCTACCCGGCAAAAGCCATTTAATACCCCCGCCAAATCTCAATCCCGGCGCAAAAGCGTATTCGGTGCCACCCCAAACGCCTTACGAAACGCATGGCTGAAATGCGAGAAGTCAGAGAACCCAAAGTCCAGCGCCGCTTCGGACACACTGCGCACCTGGCCACGCTCGATCGCTTCTCGGCTGGCATTCAGGCGCTCTTTCCAGATCTCTGCAACGGGGGTTTTCTGGTAGCGGGCGAAGGCCCGTGTAACGGTGCGGGTGGATACATTGTGGGCTTTGGCGATGGCTTCGATCGACAGATCCGGCTCGGTCAGGTGGCGTTGGATGTACTGCATGATGCGGCCGTAGAGGTCCATTTCCTGATGGCTGGCTTTCAGGTCCTGGAGTTCCAGGCTGATCACCAGCAGATCAAGCACAGCACTTGAGTAACGATTGGAGATGCGCTCATCCTGCAGCGACGCGGGCGTGCTCGCGGCCTGGTGCAGCATTTCGCGCAAGGGCACTACACCTGGGCGCCGGTCGTCGAGGACCATCGCGGTGTACTCGGCAATACGCGGCAGGCGCTCGGTGAGCAACGCTCTTGGAATACGGATCAAGTGGTTTTCGGTACCACCCAGGCTGAAGCGAAACGCCTGTGTTGCGTCATAAAGAAACAAATTGCCCGTTGCCAGGTTGGCTTTTCTTGAGCCTTGTTCGATTTGCCCATGGCCCTTTCGAGCGAAACCCAACCATAAATCTTCAGCCGGGCCGCTGCGCAGGTGCTGCTCGGAACGCTCCCAGTAATGCAACGGTGACGACAGCGTACAGATGTCCAGCGCACCGACTGTATTAAGGGTGAGCGAGCCATCAAAGCGGCTCTGGGACAAGGGTTTGCTATCGGCCGCCAGGCAATGGCGGCAGACCACTTCTTTCCAATAATCAAACCGACGTGTTGCAGGGACGGCAAGGGTCGAATACTGAGTGTTCGGGTTCATGACGCTGACCTCGACAACGATGCAATAGGCGCGCGAGAAGTTGTAACGTGCGGCCGATTGTCAGCCATCAAAGCAATTAACACGCCAAACGCAATGGCAGGCCGGCTTAGGTTGCAGCCAACGGTAACCACGATGCGAAGCGAGCCGCTCTTGCTCTTGATCTGCTTTTGATCTTAGGCGCCCCGTCAAACCACGCTGGCGGATTACGGGCACACCGAGCCCAAGCGAGGTGCCGAGTGGTGGGGCAAGAGCCCTTTGGTTACTTTGGGGCTCTTTTCCAAAGTGACCCGCCGTCAGGCGGAACCCTAAGCGGCCGTTACCGCAGCAATGGATATGCACACAATCCAACTGTGTTGACCGCCAGGCCGCCTTCGCGAGCAAGCCCGCTCCCACAAGTTTGACCGCGGGGTGTCAGGTAGATGAGTGTCGGCTGGCAGGGCGTCATCGCAGGCAAGCCAGCTCCCACAGTTGGCCCGCGTCGCACCGCAGTTGTGGCCCGTTTAAGGGCACAGCACATCACATCATCAGCCCGCGTGCACCAACGCAGACCACAGGTAAACCTCCGTAGCCGGCCTGTCTTTGCCAACCAAGCGGTTGTCTCACCGAACAAAGCGCGCCCTCCTCTGCCGGCCTAATTTCCACCTCACAGCAGCTCATACCCCGCTGATGAGGTACGCCATGCATCGACACTCTTCACCCCGATTGGCTGACTCCTCCTGGCTTCTGCAACGGCGCGATCTCGCACCTGAGGAGTCGGCTTATTGGTTGATTGAATGGGGAACCATGCAGCTGCTGCACCGACGGCAGGCCGCCAAGCGCCCCCTGCCGCCGACGCGCTGACGCCCACCCGTAGGCCTGAACCAAAATAACGAGGACCTCAAGATGGAATCTGCAATCGACACACATCTCAAATGCCCACGCACCCTGTCCCGCCGCGTGCCCGAGGAGTATCAACCGCCGTTCCCGATGTGGGTGGCGCGCGCTGACGAGCAACTGCAACAAGTGGTGATGGCTTATCTGGGCGTGCAATTTCAAGGCGATGCCCAGCACGAGGCTGCTTTGCAGGCGATGCGTCACATCGTCGGCAGTTTCAGCCAGGCCGACGGCCCGCAGAACTACGATTTGACCCAGCACACCGACAGCAGCGGCTTTGATAATCTGATTGTGGTCGGGTACTGGAAAGACCCTGCCGCCCATTGCCGCTGGTTGCGTTCACCCCAGGTGAATGACTGGTGGAGTTCGCCGGATCGCCTGGGTGAAGGCCTGGGTTACTTCCGCGAAATCACCGCGCCGCGTGCCGAGCAGTTCGAGACGCTGTACGCCTTCCAGGAGAACCTGCCGGGTGTTGGCGCAGTTATGGATGCCACCAGTGGCGAGATCGAAGAACACGGCTACTGGGGCTCGATGCGCGACCGTTTCCCCATCTCCCAGACCGACTGGATGAAGCCCACGAGCGAGCTGCAAGTGGTTGCGGGCGACCCGGCCAAGGGCGGACGCGTGGTGGTGCTGGGGCATGACAACCTCACACTGATTCGTTCAGGCCAGGACTGGGCGGATGCCGAGGCAGAGGAACGCTCGCTCTACCTCGACGAAATTTTACCGACGTTGCAGGACGGCATGGATTTCCTGCGGGACAACGGCCAACCGTTGGGCTGCTACAGCAACAGGTTCGTGCGCAATATCGACCTGGACGGCAACGTGCTCGACCTGAGCTACAACATCGGTCACTGGCGCTCAGTGGAGAAACTCGAACGCTGGGCCGAATCCCACCCGACCCACCTGCGTATTTTCGTGACGTTCTTTCGCGTGGCCGCGGGCTTGAAGAAGTTGAGGCTGTACCACGAGGTGTCCGTGTCCGACGCCAAGAGCCAGGTCTTCGAGTACATCAACTGTCACGCGCAAACCGGGATGTTGCGCGACGCCCTGCCGCCCACAGCCTGAGCGCCCTCGGCGTTTAACCCCCCTGCTTCTACCGCCTTGCCACCCTCCACGGGTGGCCCGGTCCCCTGTGCGAGGAATAAACGATGAATAAGATCCGCCTGCTGACCCTCTCCACCCTGTTGCCCGCCCTTCACGCGAACGCGGGTGAAGTCGCGCCTGGCGACTACGAGCAATATCCGGTCGGTGCCACTATCGGGGCGATTTATTACCAGCACGCCACTACGGACTCGGCTTACGCCAACGGCCACAAGGCCAGCTCTGACTTCAGGGTGACCTCCGACGTGGGCATCCTGCGTCTGCTCCATGTGTATGCACTCAGCGACACGGTCACCATCGACCCGCAATTTCTTTTGCCTTTCGGCCACGTCTCCGGCGCAGGTGACGCCTCCGCACTGGGCAGTACTCGCGGCGTGGGCGACTTGATCCTCACCGCGCCGGTGAAATGGCGGTTCAACGAAGCCCGCGACACCCTCAGTATCGCCCCCTATGTGTATGTGCCTTCGGGCACGTATGACAAGGATGACGCACTCAACCTCGGGGAGAACCGCTGGAAGTTCGAACTGCAGAGTGCCTACGTCAAGCACTTCACAGAGAAATGGGCGATGGACCTGGTCGGCGGCGCGACCTGGTATGGCGACAACACCGATTACGGTGCCAATGCCGACCGCCTGAAGCAGGACGTGTCCTACGCAGCGCAGATCATGGGGCGTTACATGCCGGACGCCACCACCACCTTTGGTATTGGCTTTGGGCGTACCTGGGGAGGCGAGACAAACATCGAGCATGTCAATCAGGACAACGAGTTGGGCACCACCAACGTGCGCCTTACCGCCACCAAATTCGTCACCCCCACCGACCAGGTGCAACTGCAATTGGGCAAAGACCTCTCGGTGGACAACGGCACCCGCGAAGACTTCCGCATGAACCTGCGTTACGCGCACATTTTTTAACGCCAGACACTGCGAACGCGCGCCCCTGGCGCCAGGGTGTCCCGCTCAGCCAAGTCGATGTCTTTCTCAACCAAGCCACCGGCTGGATGCGCGGACTATCTTGAGCCCCAGGCCCGCTGATAGTGAGCATGCAGTGCTCTTCGGCCATTTACGATAAGGACAGCCAACCATGGCAATCGCTCGCCCCACCCTTGAACAGCTATTGGCTATTTCGAGCAGCCTGCACATGCAGCTCGATGCGCAGCAAGCCGATGAATACCTGGCGCTTATGCAGGCAAGCTTCGATGCCTATGACCTGGTTGACGAGCTGCCGGACTTCATCCCCCCGGTGCGTTATGAACGCAGCTCAGGCTACCGCCCCTCAGCCGCACACAACCCGCTCAACGCCTGGTACTTCCGCACCGAAGTCAACGGTGCGCGCGAAGGCAAGCTGGCGGGTAAAACGGTCGCCCTCAAGGACAATATTTCGCTGGCTGGCGTGCCCATGATGAATGGTGCCAAGCCGCTTGAAGGCTTCGTCCCCGCTTTCGACGCCACGGTTGTCACGCGCTTGCTGGATGCCGGCGCCACCATTCTCGGCAAGGCAACGTGCGAACACTACTGCCTGTCCGGCGGCAGCCACACCTCCGATCCTGCACCGGTGCACAACCCCTATCGCCAAGGGTTTGCCTCGGGTGGTTCGTCTTCCGGCAGCGCAGCGCTGGTCGCTGCCGGCGAGGTCGACCTGGCCGTCGGCGGTGACCAGGGCGGCTCAATCCGCATCCCTTCCGCCTTCTGCGGCACTTACGGCATGAAGCCGACCCACGGGCTGGTGCCCTACACCGGCATCATGGCCATCGAGGCGACTATCGATCACGCCGGCCCCATTACCGCAAACGTACGCGACAACGCCTTGATGCTGGAGGTGATGGCCGGCGCCGATGGGCTTGATCCGCGACAAGCCGCGCCGCAGGTCGACGCTTACAGTGATTACCTGGAGCGCGGTGTCAGCGGGCTGAGGATCGGCATCCTGCGCGAAGGTTTTGAATTGGCCAACCAGGACCCGCGTGTGGCGTCGTGCGTACGCCAGGCCATTGCAGCGTTTGCGCGGCTGGGCGCGCAGATCGAGGAGGTGTCGGTGCCTGAGCACAGCATTGCCGGTTCGCTGTGGCACCCCATCGGCTGCGAAGGCTTGATGATGCAGATGATGCACGGCAATGGGGCCGGCTTTAACTGGCAAGGGCTGTATGACGTCGGCTTGCTGGACCAGCAAGCCGGATGGCGCGCTCAAGCCAATGAGCTATCCGCCTCTCTCAAGCTGTGCATGTTCGTCGGGCAATACGGTCTGGAGCGCTACAACGGGCGGTTCTACGCCAAGGCACAAAACCTCAGGCGCGTGGCACGCGCCGGGTATGACGCCGCGTTGGCGCGCTATGACCTGCTGGTGATGCCCACCGTGCCGATCATCGCCCAGCCCCACCCGCAGCCGGGTTGCTCGGTTACCGAGTACGTCGCCCGTGCGCTGGAAATGATCGGCAATGCCTCCGCCCAGGACATCACCGGCCATCCGGCCATGTCGATTCCCTGCGGCCTGGTAGACGGTCTACCTGTCGGGCTGATGCTGGTTGGCAAGCACTACGCCGAAGGCACGATTTACCAGGCCGCCGCAGCGTTCGAGGCGTCGGTTGATTGGAAAAACTGTTAGCCGGTAATCCCGCGCAGCGCAAAAAGAACAAGCCGCCAGGCGCTGCCCAGAAGCTCAACGATGAGGAGTCAACTTATGAGCGCACATCAAGCAACCACATCAACACCGGGCGAACGCTCGCAAGCGCTACTGCAGGTGCTCAAGCAGAAGGATCTGATCCCCGACGGTTACATCGAACACATGACACAGCTGATGGCGCACCAATGGAGCCCGGAGAACGGAGCTCGGGTGGTGGCCAAGGCCTGGGTAGACCCGCAGTTTCGCGAACTGCTGCTCAAAGACGGCACCGCGGCGTGCGCCCAATTTGGCTATACCGGCCCGCAGGGTGAATACATTGTTGCGCTGCCAGACACGCCCAGCGTGAAAAACGTGATTGTGTGCAGCCTGTGCTCCTGCACCAACTGGCCTGTCCTCGGCTTGCCGCCGGAGTGGTACAAGGGCTTCGAGTTCCGCGCCCGACTGGTGCGCGAAGGGCGCACCGTGCTGCGGGAGCTGGGCACCGAGCTGCCGGCCGACGTCATCGTCAAGGTCTGGGACACCAGCGCCGAAACCCGCTATCTGGTGCTGCCTGTACGGCCCAAGGGCAGCGAAGCCATGGATGAAGAGGCGCTGCGAAAACTGATCACCAAGGATGTGCTTATCGGCGTGGCCCTGCCTTACGTGGCGTAACCGGTGCCCTTTGTTTTTTGCATTTTTCAGAGGTATTCACAATGGATGGCTTTCACGATCTCGGTGGGTTTCAAGGCTTTGGCAAAGTCCCTCACACCATCAACAGCCTGAGCTACCAACCCGTGTTCAAGCAGGACTGGGAGCACCTGGCCTACAGCCTGATGTTTGTCGGCGCCGATCACTTGAAAAAGTTCAGCGTGGACGAAGTGCGCCATGCCGTGGAGCGCCTGGATGTGCGCCAACATGTCGGCACCCAATACTACGAACGCTATGTCATCGCGACCGCCACCCTGCTGGTCGAAACCGGTGTAATCACCCAGGCGGAACTCGATCAGGCCCTGGGCTCGCACTTCAAGCTGGCGAACCCCGCGCATGCCAGTGGGCGCCCAGCAATCACCGGCCGCGCGCCCTTTGAGGTGGGCGACCGGGTGGTGGTGCGAGACGAGTATGTGGCCGGGCATACCCGCATGCCGGCCTATGTGCGCGGCAAAGAAGGCGTGGTTGTGCACCGCACCACGCAAAAGTGGCCCTTCCCCGACGCGATCGGCCACGGTGATCTGAGCGCGGCGCATCAGCCGACCTACCACGTCGAGTTTCGCGTGAAAGAGCTCTGGGGCGACGCAGCAGATGAGGGGTTCGTGGTGGTCGACCTGTTCGAAAGCTACCTGGACCACGCCGATAGCACGGTGAACGCATGATGGGCGGCGCCCTGACAGGCCGACTGCCGGTGACGGTGCTTTCCGGCTTCCTCGGCGCCGGCAAAACCACCCTGCTCAACCATATCCTGCGCAATCGCGACGGCCTGCGCGTAGCGGTCATCGTCAATGATATGAGCGAGGTCAACATCGATGCCGAGCAGGTGCAGCGCGACGTGGCGCTGCACCGGGGTCGCGATGAGTTGATCGAGATGAGCAATGGCTGCATCTGCTGCACGCTGCGCGCCGATTTGCTCGAGCAGATCAGCGCCCTGGCGCGCCAGCAACGTTTCGACTACTTGCTGATCGAGTCCACGGGGATCTCCGAGCCGATGCCGGTAGCCGAGACGTTCGCCTTCCTTGACGCGCAGGGCTTCAGCCTCAGCGAACTGGCGCGGCTCGACACCTTGGTGACGGTGGTCGATGGCAGTCGCTTTGAAGCATTGCTCGAATCGCCGGGCATGGTGGCCCGCGAGGAAGCCCCCATGCGCCATCTGACCGACCTGCTGATCGAGCAAGTGGAATACGCCAACGTCATTCTCGTCAACAAACTGGACCTGATCGACGAGCCCGGCTACCAGGCCGTGCACGCGATCCTCGCCGGCCTTAACCCAAGCGCGCGGATCATCCCGATGGCTCAGGGTAACGTGGAGTTATCCGCCATCCTCGGTACTCACCTGTTTGATTTGCCTAGCCTTGCGGCCTCGCCCGGCTGGATGAAAAAAATGCAGGCCGACGACGCGCCGGCCTCTGAATCGGACACCTATGGCGTGACCTCCTGGGTGTACCGCGAGCGTGCCCCGTTTCACCCACAGCGATTACTCGATTTTCTCCAGCAGCCCTGGCACAACGGGCGCCTGTTGCGCAGCAAAGGTTACTTCTGGCTCGCCAGCAGGCACTTGGAAACCGGCCTGCTGGTGCAAAGCGGCAGGCAGTTCCAGTGGGACTACGTCGGGCATTGGTGGAACTTCATCGAGCAGTCGCAATGGCCGCAGGATGAATATCGGTTGCAGAACATCATGGCCAAGTGGGACAGCATTGTCGGCGATTGCCGGCAGGAGCTGGTCTTTATCGGCCAGGGCCTGGACACCCAAGCGCTGCAGCGCGCACTCGACAATTGCCTGCTGAGCGCTCAGGAAATCGCCGCTGGCCCCTCGGCCTGGCAGGCCCTGCCGGGGGCGGCAATCTTTGACTCCCAGGCCTTATCGGCGCCGACGCCGTCCTTGCAGGCTGACCCCATTTGACCGCGGTAGAGGTGCCCCATGCTCTTTTTCAGCCGAACCACCCGCTACGTATTGGCACCGCTCGCCGACCGACTGGAGCAGCCTGACCAGCCAGGTACACCGCTGTCGTCAAGCCACCCGTTGTTGCGCCGCATCCTGGCAAGCGTCGAACAACTGCTGCAAGAACGGCGAGTCCTCAAGGAGCAGGCCCGCGCACAGACGTTGGAAACCCGCCAACTGGAAGAGCGCCTGGCCTGCCATGAACAGCTGGTGCGGCAGTGGGAGGCGCGCTGGGCGCTGATCACACAGGGCGCAGGTGAACGGTTCTGGGAGCTGGAACTGGATGGCGCTGCTACCCCCGCACCGGGTGCTGCGATGACGTGGACGGGGTCTGCGTCGAACCTGGCCCAGGCGATTGACCAGCTTGGCGGCTGGAGCGAACAACTGCACCCGGATGACCAGCCAGCGCATCGGGCGGCGCTCGCCCGGCACCTTGCCGACCGCAGCGGGCGTACGGCCTTTGCGCTCGACGTGCGGATGAAGTCGGCACTCGGCAATGACTATCGCTGGTGCCGGATCAGCGGAGCCGCCCGACGCGATGCGCAGGGCACAGCGCTTGCCATGGGGGGAACCGTGCGTGACATTCATGAACAGTACCTGCACCACGAGGCGCTCGAACTGGCGGCCACACGTTTCGATATTTCTCGAGAAATGCTGCACGACGGGCTCTGGGATATCGAGGTGGTGGCCGGTGACCCAGCGAACCCGAACAACACCATTTGGTGGTCTTCGCAGATGCGTCGGCTGCTGGGGTGCAACACGGTGGAGGAGTTCCCCAACACCCTGGAAAGCTGGACCTCGCGCTTGCATCCCGAGGATAGCGCACGGGCCATCGGCGCGTTCGTCGCCCATGTGGACGACCGCAGCGGCAAAACTCCGTTCGATGTGGAGTATCGACTCAAACACACCAATGGCACTTACCGCTGGTTTCGCGGCCGTGGGCAAACCCGCCGCGCACCGGACGGCGCGCCGCAACGGGTGGTGGGTGCCATCACCGATATCCATGCCCACCATGAAGAAAGTGCGATGCGCGAGGCGCAGGCGCAACAACACCAGGTGATGCAGGAAACCCTCACCAAGCTGACGCAGATTGTCGCCACCATTCAGGGCATTGCCAGCCAGACCAACCTGTTGGCATTGAATGCCGCCATCGAAGCGGCGCGAGCTGGCGAAGCCGGTCGCGGGTTTGCGGTGGTCGCCGACGAAGTGCGCAAGCTGGCCACGCGGACCAGCCACGCGACCCAGCAAGCGGCCCAAATGATGGACCACTAGCAACATCCAAGCGCCCGCGCAACCTGCGTGGGCACAGCACAAATTCCAACAATAATAATCAGGTACGTTATGCGCGATTACGACTCAGCAGTCTCATCCTTCGATTATCTACACCTGGCTGCCCAGGACTTGCACGGCGAACTCGGCGCCTTGAATGCTTGCATTGAATGCTGCGACCGGCACGCCCAGGGCAATGCCGTGGCGTTGTATTGCGAAACGCGCGATGGCCGCGCCACGCAGTACACCTTCAGCGAACTGCAGGCGCACGCGGCGCGCTTCGGCAACTTCCTACGCGCCCATGGCGTGCAGCCGGGGGATCGGGTTGCCGGCCTGATGCCACGCACGGTTGAATTGGTGATTGCCCTCCTGGGAACCTGGCGCATCGGGGCGGTCTACCAACCGCTCTTTACCGCGTTCGGCCCCAAGGCCATTGAACAGCGACTGGACTGTTCCAACGCGCGCTGGATCGTGACCGACGCCCACAACCGTCCCAAGCTGGACGAGCTCCTCGACTGCCCCCGCGTCATCGTGACCGACGCCCCCCCACAGCGCCCCAGCGACTACGCGTTTTGGGAGGTGCTGGAGCATCAGCAACCCGACTGCACACCTGAGCTGCTGGACGCCCGTGCGCCGTTCCTGCTGATGTGCACCTCGGGCACCACCGGGCCGGCCAAGCCGCTGGAGGTGCCTTTGAGCGCCATCCTGGCCTTCAAAAGTTATATGCGCGATTCAATCGACCTGCGCGAAGACGACCGTTTCTGGAACCTCGCCGACCCCGGCTGGGCCTATGGCTTGTATTACGCCGTGACCGGGCCACTGGCCTGCGGCCGCGCCACGTTGTTCCATGACGGCCCTTTCACCGTACAAAGCACCAGCCGGATTATCGCCAAGTACGGGATCAGCAACCTGGCCGGCTCGCCTACGGCCTTTCGCCTGCTGATTGATGCCGGGGCGGAGTTCGCCGACGCCGTGCGTGGCCAACTGCGTATCGTCAGCAGCGCCGGCGAACCGCTCAACCCGCAAGTCATCCGTTGGTTCGCCGAACAGCTCGGCGTGGTCATTCACGACCATTACGGCCAAACCGAAATCGGCATGGTGCTGTGCAATCACCATGGGTTACGCCATCGGGTCCGTGAGGGTTCTGCCGGTTATGCGGTGCCGGGGTACCGGATTGTCGTGCTGGACGATGCGCAGCGGGAGTTGCCGACAGGCCAACCGGGCGTCCTCGCGGTGGATCGCGAGCGCTCGCCCCTGTGCTGGTTCAATGGCTACCTTCACATGCCCACCAAGGCGTTTGTGGGCCGTTACTACTTGAGCGGCGATATCGTGGAGCTCAATGAGGACGGCAGTATCAGCTTTGTCGGCCGTAACGACGATGTGATCACCACGTCCGGCTACCGCGTGGGGCCTTTCGATGTAGAGAGCGCGCTTATCGAACACCCGGCAGTGGTCGAAACCGCGGTGATCGGCAAGCCCGACCCGCAACGTACCGAGCTGATCAAAGCGTTTGTCGTGCTCAACCGCGAGTACCTGCCCAGTGTCGAGTTGGCGGAAGTCTTGCGCTTGCATGTCCGACAGCGCCTGGCCGCACATGCGTACCCACGGGAAATCGAGTTCGTTGAGCAACTGCCCAAGACCCCCAGTGGCAAATTGCAGCGGTTCATCCTGCGCAACCAGGAAATTGCCAAGCAGCAGGCACTCGACACATGAGGACGGCTCCCGCGCTCAGCCGCTCGGAGTTCCAGCGCAGAGCCCTGGAGCTGTTCAAGGAACGTAGCTTCAGCCAGGTCAGCATGCGCGAATTGGCGGCGCATGTCGGCATCAGCCCGGGCGCGATTTATCACCATGTAGAGAGCAAGGAAGCCATGCTGTTTGAGTGGCTGACAGAGCTGTATCAGACGCTGTTGTCGCACGTCGACCGGATCAACACCCGTAGATTGACGCCCGCGCAACGCCTGGCAAAGCTGATTGAAGGCCACCTTCAATTGCATGAACAGATGACCGGGCACTTCAAGTTGGCGGTCATGGACGCCACTTGCCTGGGCGCGCCGATGCAGGCGAGCGTTGAGCGATTGAGGCTAGCCTACGAGTCGGAACTCATGAAAGTGGTCGGCCAACTGGGCCATCAGCCCGGCGGGCCGTTGCGCGAGGGCGCGCTCACGGCGATTCTGCCCGTGCTGAACAGCCTGCCCACATGGCTGAGCCCAAAGATTGATCACCGTCAGCGTCGGCTTATTACAAAGACCATCGCCGATGCGGTCATAAAGGCGATAAATTCCCTGCCATGAGTGACCACACCCAACGGTAACCACGATGCGAAGCGAGCCGCTCTTGATCTTGATCTGCTTGTGATCTTGATCTCAGGCGCCCCGTTAAACCACGCTGGCCGGAATTCGACAGGGATTTGGGGCCCCCAAATCACTGGCGGATTACGGGCACACCGAGCCTAAGCGAGGTGCCGAGTGGTGGGGCAAGAGCCCTTTGGTTACTTTGGGCTGGGCCGGCATTCCGGCTCTTTTCCAAAGTGACCCGCCGTCAGGGCGGAACCCTAAGTAGCCGTTACCGCAGCAATGGATATGAACACAATCCAACTGTGTTGACTGCCAGGTCGCCTTCGCGGGCAAGCCCGCTCCCACAGTTGGATCGTTAGGGTGTCAGGTAGGTAGGCGTCGGCTGTCAGGCCGTCGCGGGAGCAAGCTCCCTCGCCACAGGTTCGGCGTCATCCTGAAGTTGCGTTCATGTCCAGCACCAAGCGCTCTAGAGGCGCTTGACGACTTCACTCGGCTTGCTGAAGCTTAAATCCAACATAACCTGTACTTATCCCCTTCTGCGCCAGTTAGCGCCCAAAATTATAGAATTAGCATCAGCGCCTATTAAGTCGGATAACTCAAGTCAAAAAAAGCAGACGAGGCCCACAACCGTATTCTGAGTGACGACTGTCTTGCGTCCGACCCGCCCCACGCTTGAATCCAAACCCGCCCAGGCCTACCCTGCACGCGTCGAACAATCACCCAACACGTCAAGGAAGACTTCAAATGTGGGATGGCAGCGTTACCTTTGGCGACTCATGGGCCGGTTACATTGGCCGTGCGGATCAAAACACTGCTCACTCCCATGTCGCCATCCAACTGTGCATCGGCGTAGGCCAACCCGCCACCCTGGAGCTGCCCGGAAAAGTCATCCGTGCGGCAGGCGTGATCATCGGTCCCAACGTCGAACACCGTGCCGTGGCCGAAAGTCATCCGGTGGCATTTTTGTATGTCAGCCCGGACACGGCGTTGGGCCGTGCGCTCAATGCGTTGCTGCAAGACGATGGCATCGCCCTGGCCAGTGATGAACTGCTGGAGTGCTTTCGTCATAGCACGTCCCTGTCGCACTTTGTTGACGCCCTCTCACGGCTGCTGGCAATTACCCCGCCGATCGACCATAGGCTTCACAAAGCCTTGAATATTCTGCGCCTGGACCGCGACGGTCCAGGTTGCGTCAGTCGCGCTGCCCAGGCGGTGGGGTTGTCCAGCCCGCGCTTGCGCTTCGTCGCCACCCACCAGATGGGTGTTTCCCTCTCTCAGTGGATCATCTGGAACAAATTGGAAAGGGCCTCCAAATCCCTGGCCGGGGGTTCGACGTTGTCGGACGCCGCTGCCGACGGCGGTTTCTCTGACCAGGCGCATCTGGCTCGCATGATGCGCCGCATGATTGGCATGACGCCGCGCACTGCCGCTGAGGTTTTGCGCAAGACAAGCGTTTCGTTCAAGACGCACTGACAGCAAAACGCCAACATCCATCGCATTCGATTCGCAACAACGTCAACACCCTCCTGCAGAACACTCAGCCCCACTGAAAGTGAATAAAAGAGTGTTCGCCCGGACGCCCGTGTCTGCGAATCGACTATTTGGTCGCAAGTGCCCAGCCCACCGTGGATCGCCCTGCACGGGAGGCCCACAGCGTTTCTGAGCCTGCTTGACCTCAACGCGCATCGACAGGGAGTACCACATGACTAAAGGCAAGTTGATAAAACTGACGCTGTGCGGCGTCGTGGTCGGCGGGTTGCTGATACTGGGCTGGCAGCGCTGGCAGTATTCCAGCACCTACGTGAGTACCGACAACGCCGAGCTCGACGGGGTGATCATCCCGGTACGGGCCAAGCTTTCGGGCGTGGTGATCAGTGTGCCGGTGGTGGACAACGTCACGGTAAAGAGCGGCGACCTGCTGTTTCAGATCCGCGATAGCGAATACCGCTACCAGTTGCAGCAGCGCGAAGCACAGTGGCAAGCGCTGCTCGCCGCCGCCGGGCGCGCGGGCGTGCCGGGGGCGCTGGACAGCCAGGTGCTCAGCGCGGTGGCCATGCGCGAGGCCGCGCAGGCGGCCCTGGCTCAAGCGAGCGCCAACCTTGAGCAAGCGCGCAACGACTACCAGCGTGCCCGTCGCCTCGGCGCCCAAGGCGTGCTGAGCACCCAGGACCTGGAAGTGGCCAAGGCGCGTTTCGACGCCCTCAGTCATGCCCAGGAGGTGGCGCGCAAAAACGCCCAGGCCGCCGCCCAGAGTACCTTGGCCAACAAGGCCGAACTCAAGGTGCAGGACTATCGGATCGCGGCCGCGCAAGCTGAGTTGGAACAATCCAGGATCCAGCTCGACGACACCCGCCAGACCGCGCCGATGCGCAGCATTGTCTCGAAAAAAGAGGTTGAACCCGGCCAGTTTGTGGTTGCTGGCCAAAAGCTCCTGAGCCTGATCGCCACCGACGCACTGTGGATTACCGCCAACTTCAAGGAGACCCAGGTGGGCCGCGTGCGCGTGGGCCAGAATGCCCGTGTCACCGTGGACGCCTTCCCCGGGCACGCCTTCGACGGCGTCGTCGAAAGCCTGGCACCGGCCACCGGAGCCAAGTTCTCATTGCTGCCCCAGGAGAATGCCACGGGCAACTTCACCAAGGTGGTGCAGCGCGTGCAGGTGCGGATCGCGCTCAACGATGTGCCAGATGACTACAAGTTGTTGTTGAGCCCGGGCATGAGCGCGTTTGTCGAAGTGGCCGCACCTGACGACACCGGCCAGACGCTATGAAGTCGCCTTACCTGATTGCGCTGACCGTCACGCTGGTCTCGATGATGGAGTTGCTCGATGTCACCATCGTCAACGTAGCGATTCCCAGCCTGATGGGCACCTACGGGGCGTCGGTGGATGAAATCTCCTGGGTCTCCACCGGTTATGTGGTGGCCAACGTGGTGATTCTGCCGGTCAGTGGCTGGCTGTCGGCGTGGTTCGGCCGGCGGACTTATTACCTGGTCTCTACCGCGCTGTTCGTGCTGGCATCATTGGGCTGCGCGATGTCTGCCGAACTTTGGCAACTGGTCGCGTTCCGGGTGCTGCAAGGCCTGGCGGGCGGCGGATTGTTGGGGATTTCCCAGGCAATCATCTACGACGTGTTCCCCAAGGAAAAAGTCAGCAGCGGCATGGCGCTGTATGGCGTGGGCGTGATGATGGGGCCCACCTTGGGTCCGACCGTCGGCGGCTACCTGATCGACACGTTGTCGTGGCATTGGATCTTTTTGATCAACTTGCCGATCGGTGCCGTGGCCTTGTTGCTGTGCTGGCTGTGTATCAACGACTCGCCCAACGAACAAAAACCTTCCAGTGTCGACTACAGCGGCTTCTGCTTGCTGGCCCTGGGCGTCGGCAGCGTGCAGATCCTGCTGGAGCGCGGCGAACACTGGGACTGGATGGCGTCCAACTGGACCGTGGCCTGCCTGTTGCTCAGCAGCTTCAGCCTGGTGGGTTTCTTCTGGTGGGAGCGGCGTGTGGCCAACCCGATCGTCAACGTCGCGCTGTTCCAGAACCGCGAGTTCCTGATGGGGTGCATCTGCGCGTTTTGCGTGGGCTTCGGGCTGTACAGCACGCTGTTCATGGTGCCGCTGTTCTTGCAGACCCTGCTGGCGCAGAGCGCTTACCAGAGCGGGTTGGTGATTTTCCCCGGGGCGGTGGCCAGCGCCATCAGCACCTTGGTGATCGGCAAGCTGTCCCAGGAAAACAAGATCGACGAGCGTGTGTTCGTCACCCTGGGCATTGTCATGTACTGCTATGCGATGTTCCTGCACACCCAGTTCACCCTCGACAGTAACCCCGACTCGCTGTACTGGCCCTTGGTGATCCGCGGCCTGGGCCTGGGCGTGATCTTCGTGCCGCTGACCAACCTGGCGATGCGTCGCCTGCCGCTGACATTGATCTCCGGCGCCTCAGGCGTACTCAACCTGATGCGCCAGTTGGGGGGCAGCGTGGGCATCGCCATCGCAGCCACCTTGCTCACACGGTTCTCGTGGGAACGCTATCGCCTGCTCTCCGAGCATGTCACCGAATCGAGCCTGGTGGCCAGTGGTTGGGGAGGTGTGGAAACCGACCCGTTGTTTCTTTCCCTGGGCCTGGCGAGCCATCAACAAGCCCTGGCGCTGATGCCCTACCTGCAAGCGCGCGAACAGGGGCAAATGCTGGCGTTCAGCATGCTGTTCGGCACCTTGGGAGCGGTGATGGCCATCGGGATTCCCATGGTGCTGATGATGCGCAGAAGCCACATCAGTCGATAAATCTTTCAGTGGAGCACACCCCTTGCGTATTCCAGGCCTGCATCTCAACACCACCCCGCTGCTCATGCCGCTGTATTGGCTGGCACTCGCCTGCGCGCCCACCCAGGTATCGGCAGATGACTTGTACCACCTGTACCAGAAGGCGCTGACCCACGACATGCAGTTCGCCGCCGCACAGGCCCAGCAATTGGCCACGGCAGAAAAGGAACCGCAAAGCCGTGCCAACCTGCTGCCGGACCTGTCTGTCACTGGCGGCGCGGCCTGGGTCGATGCCGAGGATTCGTCCGACTATCATCGCAATCGCAATAACACCAACGCCTATGCCGTGGTCCTCACACAGCCGCTGCTGCGTTGGCAGAATGTGATCGCTCACGACCAAAGCAAACTGTTGATCAGCGCCAGTGAACTGCACACCGAACAGGCGCGCCAAGCCCTGATGCTGCGCGTCGCCCGCGCTTATTTCGACGTACTGCTCAATCAGGAACTGTTGAACACCCGCACGCAACAGCTACAAACCCTGCGCGAGAGCCAGATGCGCAGCCAGCGACTGCTGGCCGACGGCGCCACCACCGCTAATGCGCTCGCCCAGGTGCAGGCCAAGTACGACCAGGCATTCGCCGAACAGGTGGCCGCCCGTGGCGCACTGGACATAGCCAACGAAACACTCACCCAATTGACCGCCGCGCAGGCGGGCCCTTGGTCAGGCAAAGAGCCGCAGTTCAGTGCCCCGGTGCCCGCTGCCATCGATGATTGGGCCACGACCGCGCAACAAGGCAACCTTGCCGTACAGGCGGCGCAGATTGCCCAGCGCCTGGCCGAAATGGACATCGACAAGGAACGGGCCGGCCATTTGCCGACCCTGGACCTGATCGCCGCCCATGGCCGCTTCGCCTCTGTCGGCGGTGATGTCTACGATGTGACGTTGCCGGAAAACCGCTATAACCAGACCGTGGTCGGGGTCAAACTGAGCGTTCCGCTGTACAGCGGTGGCCGCACCAGCAGTCGCGTGCGCGAAGCCCATGCACTGCAAAGCAAGGCGGCGGACGAAGTCGAAGATGCACGCCGCAACGCCGGCATGAAGGCACGTCAGGCCTACCTGCAAGTCACCAACGGCGTGAGCCAATACCAGGCACTCAAGCAGGCCTTGAACTCCAGCCTGATCAACCTTACCGCCGTGACCCACGGCTTCGAAGCCGGCTCGCGTATCAACATCGATGTACTGGATGCCCAACAGAAAGTCACCGATACCCAGCAACGCTTGGCCCAACAGCGCTATGCGATCCTGATGGCGCAGTTGCACCTGCTGGCCTCCACCGGCAACCTGAGCGACGTGCGCCTGCGTGAGGTCAGCCGTACACTGAACTGAGGCGCGGATGAAAGCGCTGACATTTGCCCAACGTAGGGGCTGAGTTGGATTAAGCTTGGCCATCTCAAAAATGGAACACTGCCCATGTTCGACCTCAACGAACTCTTCCTCTACGCCAAGGTGGTCGAGCACGGCGGCTTTGCGGCGGCGGGCCGTGCGCTGAACCTGCCCAAATCGACCTTGAGCCGCAGAGTCAGCCAGCTTGAAGCCAGGCTGGGGGCACGGCTGATACAGCGTTCGACGCGCCAGTTCCAGGTCACCGATATCGGCTTGGCTTACTACCGCCATTGCGTGGCGATGATTAGCGAGGCCGAGTCGGCCGAAGATGTGATTGCCTTCAACAAATCAGAGCCGCGCGGTGTGATCCGCTTAAGCTGCACCACCGCACTGCTCAACTATTGGGTGGCGCCGATGCTCGCCCAATTCATGGCGCAATGCGCCAGCGTCGAACTGAACGTGAAAAGCTTCAACCGCAAGGTCGACATCATCAGCGAAGGCTATGACATGGCCTTGAACCTGTGTTTCCCGCCGCTGGAAAGCAGTGAGCTGGTCATGAAAGTGTTGGCTAAAAGTCCTCAAGTGCTGGTGGCGAGCGCAGCTTTTTTGCAGGGTTCTCCCCTGCCCTCACTACCGCCAGACCTTGCCGGACTGCCGTCTATCCATTGGGGCAACCCTTTGCTTCAGTACCTGTGGGAACTGACCGGCCTGGACGGCACCACGGCGCAGGTGTTGCACACGCCACGCCTGATCAGTGATGACATGTCCACCCTGAAAAACGCAGCACTGGCGGGCGTGGGCATCGCCAACCTGCCGAGGATGGTGGTGAAAGAGGAACTGGCCGATGGCCGCCTGATTGCCGTCTTGCCTGCATGGCAACCCGCTGAGGGCGTGATCACCGCCGTGTTCCCCTCCAGGCGCGGGCTCATGCCGTCGGTGCGGTCCTTGATCGACTTTCTGGGCGATGCGTTTGAGGCGCCGTGAGGCTCCCACGCGGTGCTGGGAAAGTTCCTTGCACCCTGAGCAACAGTCTTTTGTCATCAATCACATTGATAGCTCCCTAACAAAACCCCCATGCTAGAGGGCTGACTCCGCGCTTATATCATTCCGAATGATAGTTACCTTTGCTTCATTCGATTCGTGACATACCGCCTCCCCGCGCATGATCCGCCCATCTCAAATACATTGGCGGATGCACCTCATGGAACAGTCACTCAAACATTTGCGCTTCCCCCTGGCGATCTTGGCCGTGGTGGTGATGAGCGCGTGCGGCAAGACCCCGGAACAAGCGGCCGCCATGCCTCCAGCTAAGGTCAGCGTGGCCAAGGTGTTGGAACAACCGGTCAACGAATGGGACGAGTTCACCGGGCGCCTTGAAGCCCCGGAAACCGTGCAGATTCGTCCTCGGGTGTCTGGCCAGATTGACCAAGTCGCTTTTACTGAAGGCGCTTTGGTGAAGAAAGGCGACCTGCTGTTCCAGATCGACCCTCGCCCGTTCCAGGCCGAAGTGCGCCGCCTCGAGGCCCAGCTTGCACAGACCAAAGCCGCCGCCACCCGCAGTGAAAACGAAGCGCAACGTGGCGAGCGCCTGCGCCAGAGCAATGCGATCTCCGCCGAACTGGCCGACTCGCGCACCACCGCCGCCCAGGAAGCCCGCGCCGCCATGGCCGGGATCCAGGCGCAGTTGGACCTGGCCAAGCTGAACCTGAGCTTCACCCGCGTGACCTCGCCCATCAGTGGCCGCGTCAGCCGTGCCGAAATCACCGCCGGCAACCTGGTGACCGCCGATACCACTGCGCTCACCAGCGTGGTGTCCACCGACAAGGTCTACGCCTACTTCGACGCCGATGAGCGCGTGTTCCTCAAGTACACCGAACTGGCCCGTGAAGGCCGGCGTGGCGCAACCACCCCTGTGTACCTGGGCCTGTCCAACGAAACCGGCAACCCGCACCTGGGTCAGATGAACTTCGTCGACAACCAGGTCAACCCGGCCACTGGCACCATCCGTGGCCGTGCGGTGTTCGATAACAGCAAGGGCGAATACACCCCTGGCCTGTATGCGCGCTTGAAGCTGGTCGGCAGCGGCACCTATTCGGCCGTGTTGATCAATGACGAAGCGGTCGGCACCGACCTGGGCAAGAAGTTCGTGCTGGTGATGGACGGCGACAAGCCGGCTTATCGCGCGGTGGAACTGGGGCCGAAAATCGAAGGCTTGCGCATCGTACGCAGTGGCCTGACCAAGGACGACACCGTGATCGTCAAGGGCCTGCAACGTGTGCGCCCAGGCTCGCCGGTCGCGCCGGAAACCATCCCGATGGCCAGCAAGGAAACCCTCGCCGCCTTGGCCCAACAACGACAAGCGCTTGAAGCCAGCAACCTGGAGCAAGTAGCGCCGCAAACCGCAGCGCCCAAGCTCGCAAGCGTCGCGGCTCCACGCGGTTAAGGGATACTTAAGATGAATTTTTCCAAGTTCTTCATTTCACGGCCGATCTTCGCAGCGGTGCTGTCGCTGTTGATCCTGATCGCCGGTGCAATCTCGCTGTTCCAACTGCCGATCAGCGAATACCCGGAAGTGGTGCCGCCGACCGTGGTGGTGCGCGCCAACTTCCCGGGCGCCAACCCCAAAGTCATCGGTGAAACCGTGGCCGCGCCGTTGGAGCAAGCCATCACTGGCGTCGAGAACATGCTCTACATGTCTTCGCAGTCCACTGCCGACGGCAAGCTGACCCTGACCATCACCTTCGCCCTGGGCACCGACCTGGACAACGCGCAAGTGCAGGTGCAAAACCGTGTGACGCGCACCCAGCCCAAGCTGCCGGAGGAAGTGACGCGCATCGGCATTACCGTGGACAAGGCCTCCCCCGACCTGACCATGGTGGTGCACTTGACCTCCCCGGATCAGCGCTACGACATGCTGTACCTGTCCAACTACGCGATCCTCAATATCAAGGATGAACTGGCACGCCTGGGCGGCGTCGGTGACGTGCAGTTGTTCGGCATGGGCGACTACTCCCTGCGCGTGTGGCTCGACCCGAACAAAACCGCTTCGCGCAACCTGACCGCCACCGATGTGGTCACGGCGATCCGCGAGCAGAACCGCCAGGTGGCAGCCGGTGCCCTGGGCGCCCAGCCTGCGCCTAGCGACACCAGTTTCCAGTTGTCGGTGAATACCCAGGGCCGCCTGGTCACTGAGGAAGAGTTCGAGAACATCGTGATTCGCGCCGGCGCCAACGGTGAAATCACGCGCCTCAAGGACATCGCCAGGGTCGAACTGGGCTCCAGCCAATACGCGCTGCGCTCGCTGATCGATAACCAGCCCGCCGTCGCGATTCCGATTTTCCAGCGTCCCGGCTCCAATGCCATCGACATCTCCAACGATGTGCGCAGCAAGATGGCCGAGCTGAAAAAGAGCTTTCCGGCGGGGATGGATTACCGCATCGCCTACGACCCGACCATCTTTGTACGCGGTTCGATCGAAGCGGTGGTGCATACCCTGTTTGAAGCACTGATTCTCGTGGTGCTGGTGGTGATCCTGTTCCTGCAGACCTGGCGCGCCTCGATCATCCCCTTGGTGGCGGTGCCGGTTTCGTTGATCGGTACGTTTGCGGTGATGCACCTGTTCGGGTTCTCACTCAACGCCCTGTCATTGTTCGGCCTGGTACTGGCCATCGGTATCGTGGTGGACGACGCCATCGTGGTGGTGGAGAACGTCGAGCGTAATATCGAGCTGGGCCTTGAGCCCTTCCCGGCGACCGAAAAAGCCATGAGTGAAGTGACCGGCCCCATCATCGCTACGGCGCTGGTGCTGTGTGCGGTGTTCATTCCGGCCGCCTTTATCAGTGGCTTGACCGGGCAGTTCTACAAGCAGTTCGCCTTGACCATCGCGATCTCAACCGTGATCTCGGCGTTCAACTCCCTGACCCTGTCCCCGGCGCTGGCCGCTGTGTTGCTGCGCGGTCACGACGCGCCGAAGGACCGTTTCTCCAAGTTCCTCGACAAGGTCTTCGGTGGCTGGCTGTTCCGTCCCTTCAACCGCTTTTTCGAAAAGGCCAGCCATGGCTACGTAGGCACCGTGCGCCGGGTGATTCGCGGCAGCGGTATTGCCTTGTTCGTCTACGCAGGTTTGATGGTGCTGACGTTCTTCGGGTTTGCCCACACGCCGACCGGTTTCGTACCGGCCCAGGACAAGCAATACCTGGTGGCTTTCGCCCAACTGCCCGACGCCGCAAGCCTGGACCGTACCGAAAACGTGATGAAGCGCATGTCGGAGATCGCCCTGAAACAACCCGGCGTGGAAGCTGCAATTGCCTTCCCGGGCCTGTCGATCAACGGGTTCACCAACAGCCCGAACAGCGGCATCGTGTTCGTGACCTTGAAGCCCTTCGATGAGCGCAAAGACCCGAGCATGTCCGCCGGTGCGATTGCCGGTGCACTGAACGGCCAATACGCCAATATCGAAGAAGCCTACATGGCGATCTTCCCGCCGCCGCCGGTACAAGGCCTGGGCACCATCGGTGGTTTCCGCCTGCAGATCGAAGACCGTGGCAACCTCGGCTATGACGAGTTGTACAAAGAAGTGCAGAACGTGATTGCCAAGAGCCACGGCGTGCCTGAGCTGTTCGGCCTGTTCACCAGCTACACGGTGAACGTGCCGCAAGTGGACGCGGCCATTGACCGCGAAAAGGCCAAGACCCACGGCGTGGCGATCAGTGACATCTTCGACACCCTGCAGGTCTACCTGGGCTCGTTGTATGCCAACGACTTCAACCGCTTCGGGCGCACCTATCAGGTCAACGTGCAGGCCGAGCAACAGTTCCGCCAGGACGCCGACCAGATCGGCCAGCTGAAAGTGCGCAATAACAGAGGCGAGATGATCCCCCTGGCGACCTTTATCAAGGTCAGCGACACCTCGGGCCCGGACCGTGTGATGCACTACAACGGCTTCATCACCGCAGAAATCAACGGCAACGCCGCGCCGGGCTACAGCTCTGGCCAGGCCCAGGCCGCGATTGAAAAACTGCTCAAAGATGAACTGCCCAACGGCATGACCTACGAGTGGACCGACCTGACCTATCAGCAAATCCTCTCGGGCAATACCGCGCTGTTTGTGTTCCCGCTCTGCGTACTGCTGGCGTTCCTGGTGCTCGCCGCCCAATACGAAAGCTGGAGCCTGCCACTGGCGGTGATCCTGATCGTACCGATGACGCTGCTGTCGGCCATCACCGGGGTAATCATCTCGGGCGGCGACAACAACATCTTCACCCAGATCGGCCTGATCGTACTGGTGGGCCTGGCGTGCAAAAACGCGATCCTGATCGTCGAGTTCGCCAAGGATAAACAGCAGGAAGGCCTCGACCCGCTCGCCGCGGTACTGGAAGCCTGCCGCCTGCGTCTGCGGCCGATCCTGATGACCTCGTTCGCGTTCATCATGGGTGTGGTGCCACTGGTACTCTCCAGCGGTGCCGGCGCCGAGATGCGCCATGCCATGGGCGTGGCGGTGTTCTCCGGGATGATCGGTGTGACCTTCTTCGGTCTGTTGCTGACGCCAGTGTTCTACGTACTGATCCGTCGCTATGTCGAGCGCAGTGAAGCGCGCAAAGCGGCCAAGGCCTTGAAGCTGGAGACACAGCAATGAGTGTGAAAATATTCCTGCCGAGCCTGCTGGTGCTGGCGCTCGCCGCCTGTGCCGTAGGCCCGGACTACAAGACCCAGCAACTGGAGGCGGCCAACATCACGGCCGCCGCCGACACCAAGAGCTACGACCACGCCAAGTACGAAGGTATCTGGTGGCAGCAGTTCGACGACCCGACCCTCAACCAGTTGGTGACCCAGTCCCTGAGCGGCAACCGTGATTTACGCGTGGCCTTCGCCCGTCTGCGGGCGGCACGGGCCATCCGTGATGATGCGGCCAACGACATCATGCCGGTGGTCACCTCCCGCGCCAGCAGCGATGTGGGCAAGGGCCAGATTCCCGGCCAGACCACCAAGCGTGTCAACAGCGAGCGCTACGACCTGGGCCTGGACATGGCCTGGGAAGTGGATTTGTTCGGGCGTATCCGTCGCAACCTGGAAGCCAGCGACGCCGACCAACAAGTGGCCGAAGCCGACCTGTACCAACTGCAAGTCACCATGATTGCCGAACTGGTGGACGCCTACGGCCAACTGCGCGGCGCGCAACTGCGTGAACGCATCGCCCTGGACAACCTGAAGAACCAGCAGGAGTCGCGCACCATCACCGTCAGCCTGCGCGATGCCGGCGTTGGTGATCAACTCGACGTCGAACGCGCCGACGCGCGCCTGGCAGCGGTTGAAGCCAGCGTGCCGCAACTGCAGGCCGAACAAGTGCGTGAGCGCAACCGCATCGCCACCCTCCTCGGCCAGCGCCCCGACAAACTGAGCGTGGACCTGAGCCCGAAAGACCTGCCAGCGATTGCCAAGGCGTTGCCAATTGGCGACCCGGGGCAACTGCTGCAACGACGCCCGGACATCCTCAGCGCCGAACGCAAACTGGCCGCCGCCACCGCACGTATTGGCGTGGCCAAGGCCGACCTGTTCCCACGGGTGAGCCTCAGCGGCTTCCTCGGCTTCACCGCCGGGCGCGGTTCGCAGATCGGCTCGGCCGCGGCAAATGCCTGGTCCCTGGGCCCGAGCATCACCTGGGCCGCGTTTGACCTGGGCAGCGTGCGCGCGCGTCTGCGTGGCGCGAATGCCGAAGCCGACGGCGCCTTGGCGACCTATGAACAGCAAGTGCTGCTGGCGCTGGAAGAGTCCGAGAACGCCTTCAGCGACTACGGCAAGCGCCAGCAACGCCTGGTCTCGCTGATCCGCCAAAGCGAATCCAGCCGCGCCGCCGCCGACCTCGCGGCGATCCGCTACCGCGAAGGCACCGTGGACTTCCTGGTCCTGCTCGACGCCCAACGCGAACGCCTGGCCGCCGAAGATTCCCAGGCCCAGGCTGAAGTCGACCTGTATCGCGGGATAGTGGCGATCTACAAGGCGCTGGGTGGTGGCTGGCAGCCGGATACGGTAGTCGCCAGCAACAAGTGAGGTAAAGAGCTCCTTTGGTTGGTCGCATCCAGCCAATTTTTAGCCCTGCGGTCCATTCGGTCGTGGGGCTTTTTTTTGCCAGGACTTCCTAAAATGTTGAAAGTTATTTCTGTAAGCCAATTAGGAAGTCCTTCGTAGGTAATTTCCTAGTACTGCGCTATACCTGGCTTCCAGCTTTAAATACTTCAGAAACAACAGTGCGTTTTCATGTAGGCAAACAGCACCCCACGTTAAAGTAATTGGCGCACGTGTCGACAACCAAGTGCCACTTACTAATGGAGGAAGGCGACATGGCTATCATGTTGACTGCTGAGCAGATGAGGCATACCAAGGCAACCAACGCTTACGTTATTAAAAACCCTGAGCAAATAACGAATGAATTCACAATCACTGAGGAGTCCGTAGCAGCTGACACACTAAATCTTGGTGAAACAAAAAAAATCGCCGACCTGAAAGAATATTTAAAGGGCTTTGACATGACAGCCATAAGCTCAGATGACCTCAGAAAAGTAGCGCGACGATTATTCGACAATGAAATGATAGATATACATGCATTTGTAATATTCGCCGAAGGCAATTTGGCGAGTGGTGCAGATGGCCTTCCTACAGAAACAGACGTTAAATTCAACGCCATCGCTTTGTTTAATGAGCGGCTTGAGGACTACAATGATTTCCTTGAGAATAATCCTGCAGACGTGAAAGAAGATACTTTGAGGTGGCGGCGGGGGATGATAGATGCCAATCACGCGATAGGTGCATTGACCTACTTCGTCAACTCTTCCAGCAGTGATTTAAAGATTCATGAGCAAGCTTGAATCCAAGTCGTTTGGGCAGTGCGCTAAGGAGGATCTTAACGCACTGCCAATGCAGGCCTTCAGCGGCCGTACTTGGCGATGCCTGAGTAGGATTTCACATCAGGGTCGGAATTGAACATAGCGACTCGATAGGTACCAAACGATCCAGAGTATGAAGCGCTGCTCCCAAAGCTTGTCGCAACAGATTGCCAAGAGGCTCCCAACTGCTTTTGGATAATCAACTGTGGCGCCCGCCCTCCTCCCGTGGAAGCTGAGGCGTCAATAGTCGCACCCGCACATCCATTCGCGGAAGTTATGGCGAACGGACCATACACTGTCGTTTCGACACCAGGCGGCAAAAGCCCGCTATAGCTGTCACTTATATACAGACACAAGGCCGGCACCTGAGCAGACAAAAGCATTAACGCGAGACACGGCAACGCAATAAGACATTTCATGATCTCACCTCAAATCAGCAAATAGTAAATAAATACCCACTCGAAATATCTGATCTTTTATTTCCCCATAAGCGCACCTCACAGTTAAGCAATGGCTGCCAGCACACGACACTCGATATCAACCCAGCAGATATCAAGCACCCACTAATGCGGGTGGGAACACGTTGCTTACGGTGCACGAAATCAAGCGCTAAATATGCCAGCCACGTCCTAAAATATAGAAGGAGCGTTCTGTCATACTTGGGTGAAGGAATAAGTGAGAACTGTCCTAATCCCGCATGACGGAAGTTAGAGTCGACTCGGCTCGTTCAAAATCAAACTCCGATAATGCCCGGGATTCGATCCAGACCACTTACGAAACGCCTTGTAGAACGAACTCGCATCGGCAAACCCCAACCGCGTGGCAATTTCCGCAAAGCTGATTTGCGGTTCAGCCAGCCACACAATCGCCAGTTCCTTGCGCACGCTGTCCTTGAGGCCTTGATAGGTCTGCCCCTCTTCCGCCAGGCGGCGGCGTAGTGTGGACGCAGAAATACACAACCTGGCGGCAAGCCCCTCGGTTTCCGGCCAGGTGTCGGGGGGCATCTGCCGAAGGTCGTGCTTGATGCGCGTGGCGAGGCTTTCCGGGTCGCGGTATTTGACCAGGATGTTAGCCGGTGCATGAGCCAGGAAACGCTGGAGCTCTTGCGGGCTGCGCTTGATCGGCAGGTCCAGGCAATCAGCGGAAAAGATCATGCGGGTGCGTGGTCGATCAAAGCGCAGGTTGTCAGAAAACATCACCTGATAATCGTCACAGAAGTCCGGCTGCGCGCAACGCAGCTCAATGGCGAGGATCGGAATTCGCCGCCCGGCCAGCCAGCAGGCGACGCCGTGGACGATCATCCAATAGGTGAAGTAGGTAAACGCACGCTTGGGCTCATCAGGCTCAAGCAGGACAATTTCCGCCAGGCTCTGTTGGCGCACCAGCAGGGCTGGCAGGTGCTCCAGCATCAGCGAGAGAAACCCCAAGCCGGTTTCCAGGCCGGCCGCCAGGCTGGGTTGCGCCATGGCGGCGCGACACAGGAACGCCAGGCTGCCGGACTTGAGCTTGCGCGGGTCCATGCCAAAGAATTCATCATCCCTGCGCCGCGCCAGCAAACGCCACAGGCGTGCATAGGCGGTGGCCGCCACGCGAGCCTCGGGCTGCTCAAGCAACGCCGGGGCAATCCCGACTTTGCTCAATGCCTCAACGGTGGCCGCTCCCGACGCGCAACTGTGCAACAACGCTTCGCGCACGAGGTGGATGGAGATGGTGTCTTTTTCCGACATGGGCGTTGAGCTGTCCGGCTGCGGTCTGGTTGGCCTGCATCATAAGGGCGGTTGCGCTTCGCCACCACTGTTCAGCCCACGTTCAGCAAAGGTCAATATTTCTTGTTTAGCAATGAGTATCATTATGTTACAACTTAGCTCCCTAACTAGTTGCGCCCGGGTGCCCGATGCTCGTTCCTTTTTTAATCATGCTGCGCGAAGGCATTGAAGCGGCATTGATCGTTGGCATTATCGCCAGTTACCTGCAACAGACCGGGCGTGGCCAGTGGATGCCCGCAGTGTGGATCGGCGTGTTCCTTGCGGCGGCGCTGGCGCTGCTGGTGGGCGGTGGCCTGGAGTTGGTCAGTGCGGAATTCCCGCAAAAGCAGCAGGAATTGTTTGAAGGAGTCGTCGGGCTGGTCGCCGTGGGCATCCTCAGTTCCATGGTGTTCTGGATGCGCAAGGTGGCGCGCTCGATTAAGCATTCGCTGCATGAGTCCCTAGACCATGCACTGGCCGGCTCCAGGCATCAGGTGTTCGCCCTGATCGCCATGGTGTTTTTCGCCGTTGCCCGCGAAGGGCTGGAGACGGTGTTCTTCCTGTTGGCCGTGTTTCAGCAGAGCGAAGGCCCAGGTGCTTTGGTGGGCGCCCTGCTCGGCCTGATGTTGGCCATCGTCGTGGGTTTGCTGATTTATTCCGGCAGCATGCGCCTGAACCTCGGCGCATTTTTCCGCTGGACCGGCCTGTTCATCCTGGTGGTCGCAGCCGGCATTCTCGCCAACTCGGTGCAAGCCCTGCATGAAGCCGGCGTGTGGAATCACTGGCAGACCGTGCTGTTCGACTTCAGCACCGCATTGCCCATGGACAGCCCACTCGGTTCAGTACTGGCCGGCATGTTCGGTTACCAGGAGGCGCCGACCATCAGCACCCTGGGCGCCTATCTGATTTACCTGGTGGTGGCCCTGGTGATGTTCTTCCTGCCCTCGCCTCCTACCCAGCCCGTTGCCAACACTTCTTCCGTTTCCAGCCAGTAAGGACCGTCTCTTGTCCAACCCAACCCCTCAATCGGCCCCGCCGTCCCGCGCCCTGCGCTGGGGCGTCACCGGCTCGGTGGTGGTGATGATCGCCGCCGGTGGCCTGTTCTACTACGCCTCGCAATTGGCCGCCGGCAAGCGCCAGGCCAACCACAATGAAATCGCGGTGACCATCCACGGCCACGCCTGCGAGCCTAACGCCCTGACGGTACCGGCCGGGCATGCCAGCTTTCGCATCATCAACCGTTCCGACCGCGCGGTGGAGTGGGAAATCCTCGACGGCGTGCTGGTGGTCGAAGAACGGGAAAACATTGCCCCGGGCCTGAGCCAGGTGATCAACGCCAACCTGCTGCCCGGCGACTACGCCATTACCTGTGGCCTGCTGAGCAACCCGCGCGGCACCTTGCATGTCACGCCCACGGCAGAGTCTGACGCCCAGGCCAAGGCCAAGCCGTCGATGGTGGCCTTTATCGGCCCGTTGTCGGAGTTTCGCGTGTACCTGAGCAGCCAAGGCGGTGCGCTGGTCAAGGCCGTGACGGCCCTGCAACAGGCCATCGCCGCTGGTGACCTGGCCCAGGCACAGGCGCTGTATGTACCGGCTCGCGAGGCGTATCAGCGCTTGGCGCCGGCGTCCCAGCGCCTGGCCGAATTGGATAACGCGATCAACGCCCGCGCCGATTATTTTGAACAGCGCGAGCAAGACCCCGCCTTCAGCGGCTTCCACCGCCTCGAATACAGCCTGTTCCAACAACACAGCCTCGATGGCCTGGCGCCGGTCGCCCAACGCCTGGTTACCGACGTCACCACGCTCAAGCAACAGTTACTGGCCCAGTCCCTGCCACCGGAGCAACTGGTGAGCATTGTGGTACGCAACCTCAACAGCCTGGCGGACGTGCGTGCGGCGAGCGGTGAAGAAGAACGCTACAGCCACATCGACTTGAACGGCTTTGCCGCCAACCAGCAGGTCGCGCACAAAGTGGTCGACCTGATGCGCCCGTTGCTGGGCAAGTCCGCCGCCGAACTGCTCCCCACTATCGACAGCGCGCTCGGCGCCTTCGACGCCGAACTCAACGGGCTCAAGGTGAATGACCGCTACCCAACCTACGACAAGGTTACAGCCGATCAGCGCAAGCAGATCGCCGACAAGGCCAAGGCACTGGCCGTTGCACTCGATGGAATCGACCCCGCCCTTGGCCTTTCCGGCCTGCAGTGAAGACGACCGCATACATGAGTGATACACAACAGTTTGACCTCCAACGTCGCCGCGTCCTGTTGGGCATGGCGGCCACCGGCGTTGCGATTGCCGGCGGCAGCCTGAGCTGCCCGGCGATGGCGGCAGCGGCCGAGCAAGTCACCACCGCACCGCGCAGTGACAAGACCCAGGACCACCAGGCGTTTTTCGGCAAGCACCAAAGCGGCATCGTCACCCCGCGCCCGGCCTGCGGCATGGTCGTGGCGTTCGATGTACTGGCCAGCGACCGCGAAGACCTGGAACGCCTGTTCCGCACCCTCAACGAGCGCATCGCGTTCCTGATGACCGGCGGCACCGTGCCCCAGGTCGACCCGAAATTACCGCCCACCGATTCCGGCATCCTTGGCCCGGTGGTCACGCCAGATAACCTGACCATCACCGTGTCGGTCGGCGAGTCATTGTTCGACGAACGCTTCGGCCTCGCGGCAGCCAAACCCAAGCGCCTGAGCCGCATGGTCGGTTTCCCCAACGACGCGCTGGAACCGGCGCAGTGCCACGGCGACCTGAGCCTGCAGTTCAGTTCCAACACGCCGGACACCAATATCCACGCCCTGCGCGACATCGTCAAAAACCTGCCCGACCTGCTGCTGGTGCGCTGGAAGCAAGAAGGTAGCGTGCCGCCCCAGGCACCGACCAAACCCGGTGAGCCGGCGCAGAGTGCGCGCAACTTCCTGGGCTTTCGCGATGGCTCGGCCAACCCCAATTCTAACGATGACAAGGCCATGGACCAGATCGTCTGGGTACAGCCCACCAGCGACGAACCGGCCTGGGCCGCCCATGGCAGTTACCAGGCCGTGCGCATCATCCGTAACTTTGTCGAGCGCTGGGATCGCACCCCGCTGCAAGAACAGGAAAGCATCATCGGCCGTGTCAAACCCACGGGTGCGCCCATGGACGGCCAGCATGAAACCCAGGTCCCGGACTACAGCAAGGACCCTGAAGGCAAGTTGACCAAGCTCGATGCCCACATCCGCCTGGCCAACCCGCGCACCCCGCAGACCCAGGCCAACCTGATCCTGCGGCGGCCGTTCAACTACTCCAACGGCGTCAACAAAAACGGTCAACTGGACATGGGCTTGTTGTTCATCTGCTACCAGGCTGACCTGGAGAAAGGCTTTATCAGCGTGCAAACCCGGCTCAACGGCGAGCCGCTGGAGGAGTACCTCAAGCCCGTGGGTGGCGGGTATTTCTTCACCTTGCCCGGGGTCACCGGGCCCAAGGATTTCATCGGGCGCACGCTGCTGGCTGCAACGCACCCTCACGAACCTGCCAAGACCTAAAACACACCAGAGCGGAATGTCTCCCATGAAGAAGTCGTCTATCGCGTTGTTGTTACTCAGCCTTTCGCCACTGGCAAGCTTCGCCGGTACTGCGCCGTTGGACCTGGTGGGCCCGGTGTCGGATTACAAGATCTACGT
The DNA here is from genome assembly GCF_002591235.1 of Pseudomonas sp. FDAARGOS_380. Taxonomy (NCBI): domain Bacteria; kingdom Pseudomonadati; phylum Pseudomonadota; class Gammaproteobacteria; order Pseudomonadales; family Pseudomonadaceae; genus Pseudomonas; species Pseudomonas sp. FDAARGOS_380. The sequence continues at coordinate 5,176,943 of NZ_CP023969.1, forward strand.
CACCGAAGAAATCGGCGAACTGGTCACCCAGACCCAGGCGTTCACCGACGCCATCAATAAGGGCGACCTGGCCACGGCCAAGAAGCTCTATGCGCCGACTCGCGTGCACTATGAGTCCATCGAGCCGATCGCCGAGTTGTTCAGCGACCTCGACGCGTCCATCGATTCGCGTGTCGACGACCATGAAAAAGGCGTGACGGCGGAAGACTTCACCGGCTTTCACCGCATTGAATATGCGCTGTTCTCGCAGAACTCGACCCAGGGCCTGCAAGCGCTGACCGCCAAGCTCAACGCCGATGTGAATGACCTCAAGACCCGCGTCGATGGCCTGACTTTCCCGCCGGAGAAAGTCGTCGGTGGTGCCGCTGCGTTGCTGGAAGAAGTCGCGGCCACCAAAATCTCCGGTGAGGAAGACCGTTACAGCCATACCGACCTGTACGACTTCCAGGGCAACATCGACGGCGCGAAAAAAATCGTCGACCTGTTCCGTGGCCAGATCGGGCAGCAGGACCAGGCCTTCCTGGCCAAAGTCGACAAGAACTTTGCCAGCGTCGACAAGATCCTGGCCAAGTACAAAACCAAGGACGGCGGCTTTGAGACCTATGACAAGGTCAAGGACAACGACCGCAAGGCGTTGGTCGGCCCGGTCAACACCCTGGCCGAAGACCTCTCGACCCTGCGCGGCAAGCTGGGTTTGAACTAACTGCCGCGCACAAAAAAACACCCAGTCCCTGTCGAAGGGGCTGGGTGTTTTTTTGCGGGCACGTTGCTCAGCTAGAGAATGCGATACAGCAAGCGCTCGATCCGCACCCGGCTGACACGCCGCAGGAACTTGCCGACAGCGGGCGGGTAATCCACCAGCGTCTGCAATTGCTGGTAACCCTGGATACGCGTGGTGTGCTGGAAAATATTCGCAAGCTCGGCGCTTCGCGGCTCCAGCCATTGGCCTTGAGGGTCGTCAATCAGCAAGCCATTTTCCAGATCAAGGCGAAATGCCCGAGGGTTGAGGTTGTTGCCGGTGAGCAAGGTGTAGCGCTCATCCACCCACATGCCCTTGAGGTGGTAGGTGTTATCGCCGTCGCGCCATAAGTGCAGGTTCAACTGGCCGCTGTTGATCATCGGCTGGTGCCGCTTGGCAAAGCGTCGCAGGCTGATCTCGTACAGGTACGGCAACGCCGCAATCACCTTGAAAGGCTCGGTGGGCGGAATGTAGAAGTCGTTGGCGGTCTTGTCGCCCACCACGATGTCGATCTTCACGCCGCGTGCCAGGGCGCGGTTGATCTCACGGGTCACCGGCAATGGCAGGTTGAAATACGGCGTGCAAATAGTCAGTTGCTGCTGGGCGCTGGCGATCAGTTCGAGGATCACCCGGCTCAACGGGTTGTTCTTGCCGACGCCCAGCAAGGGGCTGACCGACAGATGGCCGTTGGGCAATTGCCCGGCCGTGGTGTCGTAGGTCGCATGCTTGAGACGGCTGCGCAGGTCGCCGATGTCGTTGCGCAAGCTGCGGGTGGTGGGCGGGTTCGGCAGGTCCAGGCGATGCACGGCCTTGGACGCTACCAGGCCGTGTTCCACCAGGTGCTGCATCGAATCGGCCAAGGGTTGGCTATGGATCAGGTGGTAACGGTCGAAGCGGTATTTGTCGAACTTGTGCAGGTACACATTGTTCAGGCTGGCGCCGCTGTAGAGCACACTGTCATCGATCACGAAACCCTTGAGGTGCAACACGCCGAACAGCTCGCGGGTTTGCACCGGCACGCCGTACACCGGCACTTCGGTGGCGTGGCGCTGGGTCATCGCCTGGTACCAGGCGCTGTTGCCCGGTTGCTTGCCCGCGCCGATCAACCCGCGCTGGGCGCGCAGCCAATCCACCATCACCACGATGTCCAGTTCAGGCCGTGCGGCCTTGGCGGCGTGTAGCGCGTCGTAGATTTCCTGCCCCGCCTCGTCCTGCTGCAAGTACAAGGCAACGATGTAGATACGCCGCGTGGCCTGGGCGATTTTCTCCAGCAGGCAGCGACGATAGGCGTCGGCGCTGGGCAGCACCTCAATGGCCTCGTTGGACAACGGAAAACCGCGCAGCTTGGGCAACAGGGAGCGTTTGAAGAACGACGGCATAGGGCTCGCAATGGGTCGAATCCGAAGAGGCCCAAAGCTTACACCATGAGGCTGCTCAGGTCTCGCGGCGGGTAATTTAAAAAATCCTGTTGACCATGAAGAACGATCGTTCTACTGTACTCGACATGAACGATATAACCCAGAATGAAACCCGCGACATCATCCTCGACGTCACCGAGAAGTTGATCTATCGCCACGGCATCGCTGCCACCGGCATGGACTTACTGGTGAAAACCGCCGGTGTGTCGAGAAAAAGTATCTACCGCTACTTCGCCAACAAGGATGAGTTAGTGGTGGCCGCCCTGCAACGCCGCGACGAACGCTGGATGCAGTGGCTGCGCAGCGAAGTGGAACGCAGTGACGACAGCGGCGAGCGCCTGCTGGGGCTGTTCAGCGCGCTCAAGCGCTGGTTCGGCTCGGCAGACTTTCGCGGCTGCGCCTTTATCAACACCAGTGGTGAAACCGGCGATGCCCAAGACCCGGTGCGCCTGTTGGCCAAGGCCCATAAACGCAAACTGTTCGAGTACGCACTTGAACTGTGCCAAGCACATGGCACCCCCGCCCCGGAGCAGCAGGCCGCGCAACTGCTGATCCTGATCGATGGCGCCATTACCGTTGCCCTGGTCATGGGTGATTCAACAGCTGCCGATAATGCGCAATGCATGGCGCAAACCTTACTGCAACTGTAAACCCACAGCCCAGGCAACTTTCGACCCAACCTTTATTGCATTGAGGAGTCGCCCATGTCAGCCCAAGAAGAAGTCCGCCCGCCCCTGCCGCCGTTTACCCGCACGTCTGCCATCGAAAAAGTCCGCCTGGCCGAAGATGGCTGGAACTCCCGCGACCCGCAGCGCGTGTCCCTGGCTTATACACTGGATACGAACTGGCGTAACCGCGCCGAATTTGCCCATAACCGCGAAGAAGCCAAGCAGTTCCTGACCCGCAAATGGGCCAAAGAGCTGGATTATCGACTGATCAAGGAATTGTGGGCCTTCACCGATAACCGCATCGCCGTGCGCTACGCCTATGAATGGCACGATGATTCGGGTAACTGGTTTCGCTCGTACGGCAATGAGAACTGGGAGTTCGATGAGAACGGCTTGATGGCCAACCGCTTTGCCTGCATCAACGATATGCCGATCAAGGAGAGCGAGCGCAAATTCCATTGGCCGCTGGGGCGGCGCCCGGATGAGCATCCGGGCCTGTCAGAACTGGGGCTATAACCCCGATTCTGTAGGCAGCGTGAGATCCAATGTGGGAGCTGGCTTGCCTGCGAAGACGGCCTTACAGTCGACACCGTTATACCGAGTACATATCCATTGCTGCGGTAACGGCCACATAGGGTTCCGCCCTGACGGCGGCTCACTTTTGAAAAGCGCAAAAGTAAGCAAAACGCTCTTGCCCCACCACTCGGCACCTCGCTTAGGCTCGGTGTGCCCGTAATCCGCCAGTGATTTGGGGGGCCGCCGCCACGCGCCATCCATGGCGCGGGGCGGCTAAACCGGCATCCCTGCCGGTTTACCCCCCAAATCCCTGTCGAATTCCGGCCAGCGTGGTTTAACGGGGCGCCTGAGATCAAGATCACAAGCAGATCAAGATCAAGAGCGGCTCGCTTCGCATCGTGGTTACCGTCTGCTGTTACAACCCACAAAGTCGTGTAGATACCTATGCCTTCGCAAGCCAGCTCACACATTTGGATCGCGGGGCATCAATTGGATCAACGTCTGCTAACAGCGCCCTCCCACACGTTTAGTCCTGATTCAGCCCCACTCGATACAACACACCGTCATCCTCATCCGTCAGCACATACAGAAACCCATCCGGCCCCTGCCGCACATCGCGAATCCGCGCTTTCAATTCGCCCAGCAAGCGTTCCTCGTGAACCACCTTGTCACCCTCGAACTGCAAGCGAATCAGCTCCTGGCTGACCAGCGCACCGATAAACAGGTTGTGCTGCCAGGCCTTGAACCGGTCGCCGTCATAGAACGCCATGCCACTGATGCCCGGCGACTTCTCCCACACATGATGGGGCGCCACTGTGCCCTCTGCCGTTTTGCCCTTGGCTTCGGGAATCGGCAGCAGGGAATAGTTGATGCCATGGGTCGCCAGCGGCCAGCCATAGTTCTTGCCGCGCTCGATGATATTGACTTCATCACCGCCACGGGGCCCGTGTTCATTTTCCCAGATCGTGCCGCTCCACGGGTTCAGGGCCAGCCCTTGCGGGTTGCGCTGCCCGTAGGACCAGATCTCGGGACGCACGCCGGGTTGACCGACAAAGGGGTTGTCATCCGGCACGCGCCCATCCGGGTAGATGCGCACCACTTTGCCTTGCAGCTTGTCCAGGTCCTGGGCCGTGGGGCGGTCGTTGTTTTCACCCAGGGTCACGAACAGGTAGCCGTCCCGGTCAAAGGCCAGGCGCGAGCCGAAATGGTTGCCGGTAGACAGCTTGGGCTCCTGGCGCAGAATCACCTTGAAGTCTTCCAAGCCGCTCAAGTCGGCCGCCAAACGCCCACGCCCTACGGCCGTGCCGGCCTTGCCACCCTCGCCACCGCCTTCGGCGTACGACAGGTACACCAGGCGGTCCTGCTTGAAGTCTGGCGACAGCACCACATCCAGCAACCCGCCCTGCCCTTTGGCCCATACCTGCGGCACGCCGTTCAAGGGTGCAGACAGCTTGCCGTCCGGGCTGACAAAGCGCAGGTTTCCAGGCCGTTCGGTCACCAGGAAACCTTGCTGGTCGGGCAGAAACGCCAACGCCCACGGATGGTCCAGGCCCTTGGCGATCGGTGTTGCGGTGATGCTGCCTTGCTCGCTGGGGAACTGTTGGCTATCGGCGGCATACACCGCGCTCAACGGCAGTAACGCGGCGGCGCACAGGGCGGCTAGCAGGGTTTTACGTACGAACATAAGGCGAAATCCTTAGCGGCGATTGCCGTTGGCATCATAGGTGGGCGCTTTGGGTGCGGTGGCCGGACGGCTGGGTGCCGCCTCCTGCTTGGGGTAGCGGTTGCCGATGCCGCCGTTTTCCAGCGTCGGCCGCGGGTTGGCCGGGACAGGCTGGATACTGCGAACCGCCGGTGCATTGGGCTGGGTGCCCTGCATGCTATTGGGGTTGGCCCGGTGAATAGGGCCGTGGTCGCTGCTGCGGCCCGGCAGGTTTTGCGCCTGGGCCAACGGCGCAAGGGCCAGGCCCAGCGCCAGTGCTGCAAGATGACGTACACAAGGGTTCATGGCCAAACCTCTCTATGCCAGGTACTACGTGCTTTCGATAACACGCTACGCCGTGGGTTCGGGTTGTGACACTAAATAGTTTCTCATCAGGTGTAACACGATCTGTCCGAGCATCTATCCGCCGAAACTTTTGCCCTGCGCTGCGAGTCACCAGCACACAGGCTCTTCGTTGAGGAATCACACCTATGCCACGGGCAATCTGGAAAGGCGCCATCAGTTTTGGCTTGGTTCACATCCCGGTATCGCTGGTCTCGGCGACCTCGTCACAAGGCGTCGACTTTGACTGGCTGGACAAGCGCAGCATGGACCCGGTGGGCTACAAGCGCATCAACAAAACCACCGGCAAGGAAGTCACCAAGGAAAATATCGTCAAGGGCGTGGCCTTTGAAAAAGGACGCTACGTGGTGCTCAGCGAAGACGAGATTCGCTCGGCCCACCCCAAGTCCACCCAGACCATCGAAATCATCGCCTTCGTCGCCAGCGACCAGATCCCCCTGCAAAACATCGACACCCCCTACTTCCTCGCTCCGGATAAACGCGGCGGCAAGGTCTATGCCCTGCTGCGCGAAGCGCTGAAAAAAACCGGCAAGGTCGCGCTAGCCAACGTGGTGCTGCACACCAAGCAACACCTGGCTGCGTTGATGCCGCTGGAGTCGGCCCTGGTGCTAGTCATGCTGCGCTGGCCCGCCGAAGTGCGCAGCCTGGATGAACTGGAACTGGGCAGCGATGTGACAAAACCGACCCTGGCCAAAGGTGAATTGGACATGGCCAAGCGCCTAGTGGAAGACATGAGCGCCGACTGGCAGCCCGATGAATACCGTGACAGCTTCCAGGACAAGATCCGGGCACTGGTAGCGAAAAAGGCCAAGGCCGGCAAGATCGAAGACGTGGAAACGGCCGAAGGCGGCGAAGAGCGCAAGTCCGCCGATGTCATCGACCTGACCGAACTGCTCAAACGCAGCCTGGCGGGTAAACCTGCGGCGAAAAAGAGCACCGCGAAAAAGTCCAATAACAAGGCCTCTTGAGCCTGCCATTGACGGGAGCACAACATGGCAAAGCCCCTGAGCGAGTACAACCGCAAGCGTGATTTCAAGATCACCGCCGAACCCGCCGGCAGCTCACCCAGCAAACGTAAAGCCTCGGCCCTAAGCTTTGTGATTCAAAAGCACGATGCGCGCAACCTGCATTACGACTTTCGCCTGGAACTTGATGGCGTGCTGTTGAGCTGGGCGGTGCCCAAGGGCCCGAGCCTGGACCCGAGCCAGAAACGCCTCGCGGTGCATGTGGAAGACCACCCACTGAGCTACGGCAGTTTCGAGGGCAGCATTCCCGCCGGCCAATACGGTGCGGGGGATGTAATCGTGTGGGACCGAGGCATTTGGCAACCCCACGATGACCCGCGCAAGGCCTATGCGGCGGGCAAACTCAAATTCACCCTGATCGGTGAGAAGCTCTCCGGTGACTGGGCTCTGGTACGAACCCGGCTCAAGGGCAGCGGCGACAAAGAGCAATGGCTGTTGATCAAGGAAAACGATCAGCAGGCGCGCCCGGCCTCTGAATTCGATATTGTCGAGGCCGAACCCGCCAGCGTGCTCAGCGATGCGGTGGTGGGTAAGCCAAAAGCCACGGCCAAGGCCAAACCCAAGGCCGCGCCAAAAGCCAAAGCGCCCAAGCGTACCGCTGCCCTGCCGGATGAGTTCGCCCCTCAATTGGCAACCCTGGTGGACCGGGCGCCCGAAGGTGATTGGCGCTACGAGATCAAGTTCGATGGCTACCGCATCATGGCGCGCATTCGCGACGGTGAAGTGCGCCTGTTCACCCGCAACGGCCACGACTGGACCGAGCGCCTGCCGCGTCAGTGCAAAGCCTTGCAAGCCCTCAAGCTCAAGGACAGTTGGCTCGATGGCGAAGTGGTCAGCCTCAATGGCGACGGGCTGCCGGATTTCCAGGCGCTGCAAAACGCATTCGATATCGGCCGTAGTCTCGACATCGTCTATTACCTGTTCGACGCCCCGTTTTTGAACGGCCGCGACCAACGCGAAGACCCGGTCGAAGAGCGTCGTGCTGCGCTTAAATCCGCACTGTCCGGCAGCCGAAGTAAACTGCTGCGCTTTTCCGAAGCCTTTGCCGCCAGCCAGCGCGATATTTTCGAAAGCGCCTGTGACCTGGCGCTCGAAGGTGTGATCGGCAAGCGTGCTGGCAGCCCCTACGTGTCGCGGCGCAGTGACAACTGGATCAAGCTCAAATGCCGCCTGCGCCAGGAATTCGTGATCGTCGGCTACACCCGCCCCCAAGGTTCGCGCAGCGGCTTTGGTGCGCTGCTGCTGGCGGTCAACGATGACACCGGCCTGGTCTATGCCGGGCGCGTAGGCACGGGCTTTGATCAGGCGGCGCTGAAAAGTATCTATGCCCAGCTCACCCCGCTTGAGCGCAAGGACTCGCCACTGCAAAAGCCGCTGACCAGTGCCCAGGCCCGTGGCGTGCACTGGGTTGAGCCGAGCCTGGTCGGTGAAGTGCAATTTGCCGAGTGGACCCGTGAAGGCGTGGTGCGCCAGGCCGCGTTTGTGGGCCTGCGTACCGACAAGCCAGCCTCGCAGATCATTCATGAACAGCCGCGTGCGGCCAAGTCGGTCAAGGCATCCGGGGCATCGAAAGCCGGTAAAGCCCAGGCAACGGTGAAGAACGTGAAAATCACTCACCCCGAGCGCATTATCGACACGCACAGCGGCACGCAGAAACAGCAACTGGCGCAGTTCTACACCGATATCAGTGAATGGATACTGCCCTTCCTGCGTGGACGTGCCGTGTCATTGTTGCGGGCGCCGGAAGGTATTGAAGGTGAGCAGTTCTTCCAGAAGCACTCAGAGCGCATGGCAATCCCGCACATCAAGCAATTGGACCCGGCGCTGGACCCAGGTCATGCGCGCCTGATGGAAATAGACAGCGTGGATGCCCTGGTCGGCGCCGTGCAAATGGGTACGATCGAGTTTCACACCTGGGGGGCCACCGCAGACAAGATCGAAACGCCTGACCTGTTTGTTCTCGATCTCGACCCGGACCCGGCACTGCCCTGGAAAGCCATGCTGGAAGCCGCCCAACTGACCCTGTCGGTACTCGATGAGCTGGGCTTGCAAGCCTTCGTTAAAACCAGCGGCGGCAAGGGCCTGCATTTGATCGTGCCGTTGGCCCGGCGCGATGGCTGGGACACCGTGAAGGCGTTCGCCAAAGCCATTGCCCAATTCATGACCCGCCAACTGCCCGAACGCTTTACCGCCACCAGTGGCCCCAAGAACCGCGTGGGCAAGATCTTTATCGATTACCTGCGCAACGCCCGTGGCGCCAGTACCGTGGCGGCGTATTCAGTGCGGGCACGCCCGGGCCTGCCAGTGTCGGTGCCGGTGAGTCGAGAGGAGTTGAAAGGGTTGCGCGGCGCCCAGCAGTGGACAGTGGCGAACCTGCATCAGCGGCTACAAGCGTTGAAGGACGACCCGTGGGCCGGGTATGCCAATCGGCAGAAGATCAGCAAAAAGATGTGGGACAAGCTGGGCGCGCAACCCCCTGAGTGATCCGCGCCCTGAGCCAGGTCAGATAAGAATGAAGATCAGCGCCAGACCGGCAAAGATCGCCCACTTTTCCAGGTAGTAGCGCGTGCGATTACGCTTTTTAAGCTCTTTGCCACGCAAGCGAATCTTGTACAAGCGAGTGAAGGCACGGTTGAGGCCGCCGGTCTTGTCGCCCTCGTCGTTGGGCGAACCCGCAGCGGCCATCACATTGCGGCTGAACCAACGGTTGAACGCCGCCGCCCAGCGGTACTTCATCGGCCGTTCGATGTCGCAGAACAAAATGATGCGGTTCTGTTGCGTGGTGTTTTCCGCGTAGTGAATGTAAGTCTCGTCAAACATTACCGGCTCACCGTCGCGCCAGTAATAGTTTTCACCATCCACGTTGATATAGCAGCCCGGGTCATTAGGCGTATCCAGCCCCAGGTGATAACGGTACGAGCCCGCGTACGGGTCACGGTGGCGCACCAGCTTGGAGCCCGGTGGCAGCTCGGCGAACATCGCCGCCTTGATCGAGCCGATGCTCTGCACCAGTTCGGTGGTGCGTGGGCACAGCTTCATCGCCGACGGGTGGCTGTCGCCGTACCACTTGAGGTAGAAACGCTTCCAGCCGGTCTTGAAGAACGAATTGAAACCTACGTCGTTGTATTGCTCCGAGCGCTTGATCTCCCCCGCTCGCATCAGGTTCTGGCCTTCTTCGCGGATCTCTTCCCAGTGCTCCTGCAACGGGCTCAGGTCCGGAAAGTCGCTGGGTGAGAGATAGGGACGGCTGGGCTGCTTGGAGAACAGGTACAGGAAACAGTTGATCGGCGCCAGGAACGTCGAGTGATCGCTAAGCTGGCGACCCAGCTTGTGTCGCACCCGACCGCGCAGGTGTACATACGCAATGGAAGCAACGTAGAGAGCAACAATGATGAGTTTCAAGGGATTCGTCACACGTCAGGGAGAGAACAGGCTGCTCCTGCGGGCTCACAACGGCCGAGGATGGATAAGCAGCACCTGAAATCACAATTCACATACAGGCAACACGGCCGGCGGGATAACCGCCTGCGTGCCACCATTGGCAGTTATTTAGCCACACTTTGTAACCAAAGGTTAACTAAGAATTGTGAAAAGCTGTCTACTGAGTGTGCTGGGGGTAGGAGCAAGCAGGCCCTTGAGCCTGCCTGTTTGAGGGCGTTTGCAGGGTTACAGCGGCGAATCGTTACCCTCGCGGCGATCGCCTAATGCCGTATAGGGTACGGCTTGAGCGCGGCTGCGAACGAAGTAGCGGATCAGCGCAATCATCAGGCCCAGCAACAGGCCGCCGACGAGGCTCAACGCGATGACCAGCGGCTTCTTCGGCTTGATCGGCGACAGAGGCTCCTGGGCTCGACGGTCAATCGTCACCAGCTTGAGGTTGCTCATGTCGATGTTCAAACCACGCAACCTGGCGACTTCAGCGCGAAGCGGCTCGACGTCCTGCAAGAAGATGTCTTCGTTGCCACGCTTGCGCAACACTTCAACCTCACGGTTGCTTTCAAGCAGTTGCAGGTCTTTGCCGATCTCGGCGATACGCGGGTTGGTGAAGTCATCACTGGTACGCTGTTGCAATGCAGCGCGCTCGGCTTCCAACGCCTCGGTCCCCATGAAATACAACGGGATCTTCTGGTTGTTCACCTCGGTACGCATGACCTGGCTCGAACCCGTGCGGGTGGAGTCGGCCATAGAGGACGGCGTTGTCGGTGTACGGATGCCCATGGACTTGGCAATGCTGATGGCTTCGGCCAACTCGGCCAGGCGGTTGGTGCGTTCCATCTTCATCTGCAGGCGCAAAGCGCTCAGTTCATCCTGCAGTTGAGCACGCTTGAGCCGGTCGGCTTCCAGCAGCTTGGCGATCTTGGATTCTTTATCGGTATCGTAGTTGGCGCGGGCGGCGTCGATCTTGCCCTTGAGCTCGCTCAAACGGTTATTGACGATCACCTTCAGGTCAGCACCCACCTGCTGACGCTCGGCGGCAATGGCGTAGTCAACAAAACCGTTGAGAATCGCAACACCGTCGACGTCGGTCGGGTATTGCAGCTCCAGACGAATATAGCTGCTCAACGAATCGGATTTCTTCGGATCGGGCAAAATCAGATTGACCGAATTGCGGTTGAACGCCTCAAAGCTCTGCTCAAGGGTTTGCCCCGGTTTCTTGAACGCCTTGAACAACTCCTCATGGTCCTTGAAGAACCCCAGGCGCGCATCATAAGAGTCCAGCTGTGCGCCCACTTTGAGCAACGCATCGGCAGGCGGCAACTTATACACTTCCGAACGGTTCAAGGCGTCTAGCTCGTTGATTGCAGCAGGCCGCAACACACTGCTGACTTCATACGTCTTGGGTGCCAGGAAGGCATAACCTGCGCCTAATACCCCGGCCAGAAGCGTACACCCGACCACCAGCTTTTTTTGTCGCCAGATGGCGTGAAACAATTCAAACAAATCAATTTCATCAGACGCTGCGGAAGGCGGAAGCGGGGAAGTACGATTCAAAATAAGAACACCTTAAAATAATACTAAAAGGCCATCATTCTCAGAAGTCTAAAAGACTTCAAAAATCAGGGACAACGCCCTGGATACGGCAGACCAATGGCGATGTGACCACTCCGCCCCCTGAAATATCCCACAAACTTAGGGATTATTTCTGTTTCATTTCGGTGAGTAAGCCAAATGACACAGCCATGTCAGACTGATCTGGTTGCAAGCGTAGTCAATACAACATGAAAAAGCTGTCAAATACCTGTCTTATAAAGAAAAAAATTTCGCCTACCTGTGGGACAGTGTCAGCCTTAATACAATTGAACATTTTTTTGAACAGCAATAAGGAGTTTGCATGTCACCGCTTTCAGCCTCGGACTTTCACGCATTGCAAGGCACTTGGGAACAAACAGCCCTTGAAGACAGTGGCGTGCGTAACCCCGTGGATGCCCACAGCGCGCCAGGCGCGATCACGACCATTGCAGGGGATCGCTTCGAAGTGACCACGGTCAGTGGCGAACTATTATTGGCGGGTCGGTTCGAGCTGGACGCCAGTACCACGCCCAAAAGCATTACCTGGACAGATGCCATTGGCGAAGACGCAGGCAAGCAGCTCCCCGCCAGTTACCGGCTCGACGGCGATGATTTCGTATTTATCGCAGCGGATGAAGGCATGCTCAGGCCCACCGTGTTCAGCACCGGCCCTGGGCAAACCATGCGCACCTTCGTACGGCGCTCATGAATGCCCCTCTGTAGGAGCGAGCTTGCTCGCGAAAAACTCACAGACGCTGCGTTCATTCAGGCAACACGCGTAATCGTTAGCGTTCTTCGCGAGCAAGCTCGCTCCTACACGTCATCCGATTTGATCACGGCATTTTCACAAGGCCTTCACTTTTCCACCTATAGGGTGAAGCCTACCTACTCCAGTGAATCCCTTGGCCCGCCCTCTCCTCGCGGGCCTTTTTTTGCCTGCGCAAACCTTGATCAGCCATCACGTTTGGTCGCTGTCAGGGTAAAACACAAGGGCAGTTGCGCGGCCTGATGCTCATACTGTTCGTAAAGTTCTTCCCGGTTGCAATGCGGGTATTCCTGCAAATGGGCGATCTGCAACTGCGCTGCGATAGCCCCGCTGACCACGCTGCCCAGGGTATGTACGTACCAATAGGAGGTCGGCCCGGGCCGTTCATCCTTCCCTTCATAGACAATTGCCTCCTGCAGTACAAAGGGCTCGCGCTGAAAGTAAGAACTGGCAGGCTGCATCGGGTTGGCCCCACAGGGGTCAAACACCTCGAGAAAGGGATGGGTTTCGTACATGACCAGCGTGCCCCCGGGCTTCAGCACACTGGCAACCTGGCGCATGAACAGCGCGACATCCGGCATCCAGCCCAGCACGCCAATGGTCACCAGGGCAATATCGAACCGTGCCTGCAAACGCTCGGGCAAATGGTGGATATCGGTCTCAATGAACTCAGGGCTATGCGGCGAGACCTCGGCCAATTCCCGCGCCTGTTCAAGAAACGCCCGGGATTGATCGACCCCCACCACCGAACGCGCGCCCAAGCCATACAGCGATAGGCTTTCGCGCCCGTTGTTGCAGCACAACTGCACCACGTCCTTGCCCACCACGCCCACTTCTTGCAGCAAGGTGGTGATGGTCGGGTCAAGGCAGGAAAAATCAGGCTCGGCTACCGCGGTCAGTAGTGCCGTCCAGGTCGCGGTATCTTTGTGCAACCCGGCAGACTCATCCCAGGCAGTTTTGTTGCTGGTAATCGCCTCTTGCGCTGAGGGCATGTCCATTGCTTCTCCAGAAACTCATTACAGGGGGCTTTGGAAAGTAAGTTAAATGCACGCAGGAGGAAAGCCTCCCCGACCGCGAAACTTATCACCCAGCTCACAGGTCACTAACCCAATGCGCGTTCAGCCCCTGAGCGCCGCTCTTGAAGGTCCGCACCGTGGCCCGTCATTCAGACCTGCGCATCGCTTTATCCCTGGACAGCCTGAACTTCTTTCTCGCCGATGTGCGCGACGGTCTCGGACCGTACCTGGCGATCTATCTGTTGGCCGTGCATCAATGGGAGCCGGCCAGCATTGGCGTGGTCATGACCCTGGCAGGCATCGCGGCCTTGCTGACCCAAGGCCCCGCTGGTGCGCTGATCGACCGCACTCGCAGCAAACGCGCGGTGGTGGCCATTGCTGCGCTGCTGGTGACGGGCAGTTGCCTGATGCTGCCCTTCGTCAGCTCATTTGGCTGGGTGGCGTTGACCCAGGCCGCCAGCGCCGTAGCTGCCTCTGTCTTTGCCCCGGCAATTTCCGCCATCTCGCTGGGGATTACCGGGCCCCGCGCCTTCACCCGGCGTACCGGGCGCAACGAGACCTTCAACCACGCGGGTAATGCCGTGGCCGCGTTGCTGGCCGGCGGGTTGGCCTACCTGTTCGGGCCGGTGGTGGTGTTCTACCTGATGGCCTTTATGGCGGTCGCCAGTGTCATTGCGGTCAGTTGCGTGCCGGCCAAGGCGATTGATCATGAGGCCGCCCGTGGTTTCGATCCGGCCCATCACACCGACCATGAACAACCCTCGGGCCTGAAAGCGTTGCTGACCAACCAGCCGCTGTTATTGTTCGCCATCTGCTGCGCACTGTTTCACTTGGCCAACGCTGCAATGTTGCCGCTGGTCAGCCAAAAACTGGCGCAAATCAATCTGCAGATGGCCACCCCGCTGACGTCAGCCTGCATCGTCGCCGCGCAGTTGGTGATGGTGCCGATGGCCTGGCTGGTCGGGCTCAAGGCCGATGTCTGGGGGCGCAAGCCGCTGTTGCTTGCAGGTTTCCTGATACTGCCGCTGCGTGGCGTGCTCTATACCTTGTCCAGCGACCCCTACTGGCTGGTGGCCGTGCAGATGCTCGACGGTATCGGCGCCGGCATTTTCGGCGCCCTGTTCCCAGTGATCGTCAAAGACCTGACCCAAGGCACCGGGCGCTTCAACGTCAGCCTGGGCGCCCTCTCCACCGTATTTGGCCTCGGCGCGGCGCTCAGTAGCAGCCTGGCCGGTTTCGTGGTGCAGCAGGCTGGCTACAACGCGGCGTTCCTGACGTTGGCGGCGGTTGCGGCCGCTGCCTTGATGCTGTTGTGGCTGGCCATGCCGGAGACCTTGGCAAAACCATCCTTCGCTCGCCATACAACTGTCGCCTGACATATGCGACAATGCGCGCCAAATTCCAACACACATCCCAAATTTTGTGTTCAGCGACCGGGTTTCGCGCCTTGATGTCGCTGTTGACGCATGCCTGAAGGCACCTGCCGTCACGCTCGCAACCCATTGATAGGTAAAGTAATTGATCTCCACAGCTAACATCACCATGCAGTTCGGCGCCAAGCCGCTCTTCGAGAACGTCTCGGTCAAGTTCGGCGCCGGCAACCGCTATGGTTTGATCGGTGCCAACGGTTGCGGCAAGTCGACCTTCATGAAAATCCTCGGTGGCGACCTCGACCCGTCCGGCGGCCAGGTCATGCTCGAGCCGAATGTACGCCTGGGTAAACTGCGCCAGGACCAGTTCGCCTACGAAGAATTCACCGTGCTCGACACCGTGATCATGGGCCACGAGGAGCTGTGGAAGGTCAAGGCCGAGCGCGATCGCATCTACTCGCTGCCGGAAATGAGCGAAGAAGACGGCATGGCCGTGGCCGAGCTGGAAACCGAGTTCGCCGAGATGGACGGCTACACCGCCGAATCCCGCGCCGGTGAGCTGCTGCTGGGCCTGGGCATTCCCCTGGAACAGCATTTCGGCCCGATGAGTGAAGTGTCCCCAGGCTGGAAGCTGCGCGTATTGCTGGCCCAGGCGCTGTTCTCGGATCCTGAAGTGCTGTTGCTCGACGAACCGACCAACCACTTGGACATCAACACCATCCGCTGGCTGGAAAACATCCTGACCCAGCGCTCCAGCCTGATGATCATCATCTCTCACGACCGTCACTTCCTGAACAGCGTGTGCACCCACATGGCTGACCTGGACTACGGCGAGCTGCGCCTGTTCCCGGGCAACTATGACGAGTACATGACCGTGGCGACCCAGTCCCGCGAGCAATTGCTGTCGGACAACGCCAAGAAGAAAGCGCAGATCTCCGAACTGCAATCCTTCGTCAGCCGCTTCTCGGCCAACGCCTCGAAAGCCAAGCAGGCCACCTCCCGCGCCAAGGCGATCGACAAGATCCAGCTGGCCGAAGTCAAACCGTCGAGCCGTGTGAGCCCGTTCATCCGTTTCGAGCAGAACAAAAAGCTGCACCGCCAGGCGGTCATGGTCGAAAAAATGGCCAAGGGTTTTGACGGCAAGCCGCTGTTCAAAGACTTCAGCTTCCAGGTTGAAGCCGGCGAACGCGTGGCGATCATCGGCCCTAACGGTATCGGCAAGACCACCCTGTTGCGCACCCTGGTCAACGAACTGACCCCGGACGCCGGCAGCATCAAGTGGACCGACGCCGCCGAGCTGGGCTACTACGCCCAGGACCACGCCCACGACTTCGAAGACGACGTGAGCCTGTTCGACTGGATGGGCCAATGGACCCAAGGCGAGCAAATGATTCGTGGCACCCTGGGCCGCATGTTGTTCTCCAACGACGAGATCCAGAAGTCGGTCAAAGTGATCTCCGGTGGTGAACAAGGGCGCATGCTGTTCGGCAAGCTGATCCTGCAAAAGCCGAACGTGCTGATCATGGACGAACCGACCAACCACTTGGACATGGAATCCATCGAAGCGCTGAACCTGGCGCTGGAGAACTACCCGGGCACGCTGATCTTCGTCAGCCACGACCGTGAGTTCGTATCGTCCCTGGCCACCCGCATTATCGAGTTGAGCCCTAGCGGCGTGATCGACTTCAGCGGCACCTATGACGACTATCTGCGCAGCCAGGGTGTGGTGTTCTAAGAACAGCACTTAGCTGCAAGCAAAAGCCCTGTCCCTGTGACGGGGCTTTTCGCATGCACACTACTGTAGGAGCGAGCTTGCTCGCGAAAAACCTGAGAGCACCGCGCAGAATCAGGCAACCCGCGTTATCGTTGACGTTCTTCGCGAGCAAGCTCGCTCCTACAGGCAGGCGGGATATGCCATGATGCTTTACCGCCCGCCAGCGATTGAGTATTCATGCCTGCCGCCCCCTCCTCCTTGTCGATCACCCTGCAGATCGTTTCCATCGTCTTCTACACCTTCATTGCCTTTATCTGCATCGGCCTGCCGATCGCGGTGATTCCAGGCTATGTGCATGAGCAACTGGGCTTCAGCGCCGTCGTGGCCGGGGTGACCATCGGCTCGCAATACCTGGCCACGCTGCTCAGCCGCCCGATGGCCGGGCGCATGTCAGATAACGTCGGTACCAAGCGCGCGATCGTGCTGGGCCTGGCCGGCATTCTGATCAGCGGTGTACTGACCTTCATCGCCACGCTGCTGGAAAGCCTACCGAGCGTGAGCCTGGGTATTCTGATCGCCGGTCGCCTGCTGCTGGGCGTAGCCCAGGGCCTGATTGGCGTGGGGACCATCAGTTGGTGCATGGGCGCCGTGGGCGCTGAGCACACCGCTCGCTCGATCTCCTGGAATGGCATCGCCTCTTATGGCGCAATCGCCATTGGTGCGCCCCTTGGCGTGGTGATGGTGGCTGACTACGGCTACACCAGCCTCGGTCTCGCCCTGGCGGTGTTGGCGGCGTTGGGCCTGGTGCTGATCCGCAATAAACCCTCGGTGCCAGTGGTGCGTGGCGAGCGGCTGCCGTTTTGGGCGGTGTTCGGGCGTATCGCGCCATTCGGCGCCAGCCTGTGCCTGGCTTCGATTGGCTACGGCACGCTGACGACCTTCATCACCCTGTATTACCTCAATCGTGGCTGGACCGGTGCGGCGTATTGCCTGACGGTATTTGGTGTGTGCTTTATTCTCTCGCGCCTGGTGTTTATCTCAGCCATCAGCCGGTTTGGCGGGTTCACCGCCGCCATCGCCTGCATGCTGATCGAAACCCTGGGCCTGACGCTGTTGTGGCTGGCGCCGTCTACCGGCGTGGCCTTGATCGGCGCCGGGTTGACCGGCTTTGGCTTGTCGTTGGTGTACCCGGCGCTCGGCGTGGAAGCCATCAAGCAAGTGCCGGACAGCAGCCGCGGCGCGGGGCTGAGCGCCTATGCGGTGTTTTTCGACCTGGCCCTGGCGATTGCCGGGCCGTTGATGGGCGCCGTGGCGTTGAACCTCGGCTATGGCTGGATCTTCTTCTGCGCGGCGTTGCTGTCGGTCAGCGCGCTCGGCCTGACCGTACTGCTCAGGCGCCGCGCCTACTGATCAGCGGTTTGCAAGCCGGCGCGGGTGGCCTCACCCAGGGTATGGCTGAAAAAACGCCCGGCCTCGGAGACCAGGTCGCGGTGGATGCCTTCGCGATCGACGCCATCGGCATCTGTGCAAATGGCCGGCATGCTCGCCAGTTGGTCACTGTCACACGGCGCCATGAACACGAAGTGCCCGGCCCCGGCCAACAGTTTGAAATCCGGTGGCTGCGGCAACTTGCGCGCCAGGGCGGCGGCGTTTTTGTCCACGGCCACCAGCTGGTCGCCATCGCCACTGTAGAGCAGCACCGGCACATGCACGTCGGCCAGGGTGTGGCGGCCAAACATCAAGCTCAGCGGCGCCATCAGCATCAAGGCATGGATGCGCGGGTCGGCCTGGGGTTGCAAATCGTCGCGGTCGACCACCAGTTCGCCCTTGGTGGTGCACGCATCGCGGTCTTCGGGGCGCTCCTGGCAGTAGCGGCGCAGACGTTCGAAATCAGGCTTGGCGCCGGCCAGGATCAATGCCGTCTCGCCACCGGCGGAATAACCGATGACGCCGATCTGATCGATATCCACAAAGGGCGACAGCATCGGCTCGGCCAAGGCGGCGGTGATCGCCTGGGAAATCTGGATCGGCCGACCGTACAAATTGCTCACGGTGCCCAGGCGGCTGTGGTCCTTGTAGTTGTCACCGGGATGCAGTACCGCCACCACCACAAAGCCCTTGCGTGCCAAGGCGGTGGCCAGGTCATGCAGGGCCAGCGGCGTGCCGGTATTGCCGTGGGACAACATCAGCATCGGGAATCGCCCGATCGCCACCTTGGCATCTTCGCTGGCCGCCACATGGTAGGCGCCCAGCGCGGTGGAGCGCTCGGCATCGGTGGAGGGGTAGAACGCGATGGCTTTCATCGGCTGCGCATCCAGCGGGTCGAGAAAACTCATGCGATGAAACCCCACGCTCCAATGGGGGTGCGGTGCCGGCGCGGCGTGCACTGAAACCAGGCCGCCCAACAGCGAAAGAACCAAAACAGCACAAAGACGCATCATGGGGATGTCCACCTTTGCTGCACAAGAACCGGCCTGTCGAATAAAAAGTCCAGGGTATCGAATGGATGTCTGCATAACCTGGGCCACAACGAAAAAACTCCGTACTCCGCTCGCGCTCAGGCGATCAGAATACAGAGTTTAGGCGCCCGGTTTCAGAATGAAACCGAGGATGGAGCAAATTTACATAAGCCTTACGCAGCGGCGAACAGTTGCTCGTTGATGCGCACGTTGGCGTCGCTCATGGCTTTGCTGCGCACTTCATCACCGTAGGCCAGGCCTTCGGCGCGAACGATCTCGATGTCGGTGATGCCGAGGAAACCGAACAGCAGCTTCAAGTAGCCTTCGTGGGCAGCGCCCGAAGCTTGGTCGGCATGCAGGCCGCCGGCGGTGGAGACAATAATGACCTTCTTGTTGCCGCACAGGCCTTCAGGGCCGGCTTCGGTGTAACGGAAGGTCTGGCCGGCTACCGCGATGCGGTCGATCCAGGCTTTCAACTGGGTGGGGATGGTGAAGTTGTACATCGGCGCACCGACTACCACGGCATCGGCGGCAAGGAACTCAGCCAGCGACGATGCACTCAGTTCAGCCTCGTGCTTTTGCGCCGCATCGCGCAGTTCGGCGGCAGTGCCCAATGCACCCAGGGTAGCGCCGGAGAAATGGTTGATGCCTTCGCTGGCGAGGTCACGGTAAGTCACTTCCACGCCCGGCTGGGCGGCTTGCCATGCCTTGACCACACCCGCGCTGAGCTGACGGGAGGCCGAGTTGTCGCCGAGGATGCTGGAATCGATGTGCAACAGTTTCATGATGGATCTCCGAGGTGGGATCGACAGTGGCGATCAGATGGTGGTGATGCTACGCATGAAACCAATGGTCGATAAGCCATCTGAAATGCGATAGTTTGTCCCACTGACAGGACAATAGGCCCACCATGCAAGACCTCAACGACCTCTACTATTTCGCTAAAGTCGTCGAAGCCGGCGGTTTTGCTGCGGCTGGCCGGCTACTCGGGATTCCCAAATCCAGGCTGTCACGGCGCATTGCCGAACTGGAAGACCGCCTGGGTGCACGCCTGCTGCAACGCACCACCCGGCAACTGACCCTTACCGCCGTGGGTGAGCGCTACTTGCGCCACTGCCAGGCCATGTTGCTGGAAGCGGAAATGGCCGACGAGGCCGTGGCCAGTATGTCCAGCGAGCCGCGTGGGCGGCTTCGGGTCAGTTGCCCGGTGGGCTTGGCCCAGCAGATCCTGCCGGAGCTGGTAGCCGGTTTTTTGGCCGCCCACCCGTTGGTGCAGTTGGACATGACCCTGGTGAATCGCCGCGTCGACCTGGTGGCCGAAGGCATTGATGTAGCGCTGCGCGTACGCGAACTGGGCGACGAAGACCCGTTGCTGGTCACCAAACGCCTGCGCCAGGCGCATACCGTGCTGGTGGCCAGCCCCGTTTTCATGCGTGAGCGGCGGGTCGAAACCCTGGAAGACCTCAAGCAGCTGCCAATCCTTGGCGCACTCGAGGCCGACCGAATGGTGCACCAACGCATCATCGACCCCCAGGGCAACATGCACGAACTAGTGATGGAGGCGCGCTTGGGCATCGAAGACTTTATCGTGCGCAAGGCCAGCGCAATGATGGGCGTGGGCTTTACGGTGCTGCCAATGATGTACTGCGAAGCAGAACTGGCTAATGGCCGCCTGGTGCAATTGCTACCGGAGTGGTCGTTGCCGGGCGGCTGGCTTCAGGCGGTGTACCCGCACCGGCGCGGTGTGCTGCCGGCCATCCGGGCCTGGATCGACTATCTGGAAGAAGGCTTCAAGGGCTGTGGAGATCGGCTGTTATGAGCATGACAGAAGAACAAGTCGCAGGTTTCTGCCTGAGCCTGCCAGGCGCACGGGAAGACTATAAATGGGGCGGCGTGAGGGTGTTTTCGATTGCCGGCAACAAGATGTTCGCCTTACAGAACCTGCGCGGTGAATCGCTGGCCTTCAAGGTCGACAAGGAGCTGTTCCTGGGCCACGTCGACCGGCCGGGCATTCACCCGGCGCCTTACCTGGCGAGGGCGCAGTGGGTCATCATGAACACGCCCTACCCTTTGGGCGCTGAGGAACTGCGCGGCTTGTTGCAGCGCTCCCACCAGTTGGTGGTGAGCAAGCTGCCCAAGCGCACGCAGATTGGCTTGCGGCTAGAGGATTGACAGCAAGGTGCCGCCCAAGAACAACTGGTCCAGCCAGAACACCTGGTGCAACAGCACAATCACCCAGAACAGCACCTGGTAAGACACCTTGCGCGTCTTGTGCCGGAACACCTGCTGGGCGATCAACGCCCCCGGCCAACCGCCGGCCAGCTCCACCGCATGCAGGATGTTTTCCGGGGTGCGCCAGCCTTCAGTCTGTGCTTTGCGCTTATCGCTCCAGTACAGGAAGAACGCCACTACACTGACCACGCCGTAAGCCATCAATGGGATGACCGTTTCGCCGCGATACCACAGCAAGGCCGAGCCCAGCAGCGGCGCGGCACACAGCAGCACAAAGATCAGCGCCTTCAGGCGTGGGTGCTGGATGCTCATGGCTTGACCGCAGTCCAGTCGATCCAGCCGAATTGCCAGGTCGCCAGGATCACCAGGCCAAAGGCAATCCGGTACCAGGCAAACGCCGCATAGCTGTGGCTGGCGATGAACTTGAGCAGGGCCTTGACCGCAATCATCGCGAAGATGAATGAGGTGACAAAGCCAATGGCGAACACCGGCAGGTCCGCGGGCTGGAACAGGTCACGGTATTTATAGCCTGAGTACACCGCTGCACCCACCATGGTCGGCATCGCCAGGAAGAACGAGAACTCGGTGGCGGTCTTGCGTGACAGGCCGAACAACAGGCCGCCGATGATCGTCGCACCGGAGCGCGAGGTGCCAGGGATCATGGCCAGGCACTGGGCCAGGCCGACTTTCAGGGCGTCTTTCCAGGTGATGTCATCGACGCTCTCAGCCCGCACCGCATGTTGGCGGCGTTCAGCCCACAACATGATCACGCCGCCCACCACCAGCGCCGTGGCCACGGTGATCGGGTTGAACAGGTAGTGCTTGATCAGGTCGGCGAAGATCACCCCAAGTACCACTGCCGGCAATACGGCAATGATCAGGTTGACCGTGAAACGCCGGGCTTTGGGTTGGGTCGGCAGGCCGATGACCACGTCAAAGATCTTGCGGCGAAACTCCCAGACTACCGCCAGGATCGCGCCGAGCTGGATGATGATATTGAAGGCTTCGAAACGCTCGCCGCCAAAATTGATCAGGTCGGCGACGATGATCTGGTGGCCGGTGCTGGAGATCGGCAAGAACTCCGTAAGCCCCTCGACGATGCCGAGAATCAATGCCTGTATGGCGGTCCAAAAATCCATGCTGTCTCCAAAGGTCATGCACGGGGCATGCCTCTTAGTCTTTTTTAAGTTCACTGACGACGAGCGCACACAAGCGCCCGCGGTTGATTCTCAACGCCGGTCTGCAAAAATTCCGTGAAAAATCAGGCAGTACTCAGGTTTTTCGATTCCGGGCCGAAAGCCTATCAGACACGCCGGAAATCTCGAAGCAGCACCACAATTATAAAGAGCAGGGAGTGACAGGACGATGAACAGTTTGCGCAGCATGTCGATTAGCCGCCGCCTTTGGCTGATCCTGATAGTCGCCGTGTTGATGCTGCTGGCCTTGGGGCTGTTGATGCTCAACCAGATCCACGGCGACCTCTACCAGGCCAAGCGCCAGCAGACCCAGCACGTGGTGCAGACCGCCAGTGGCGTACTCGGGTATTACCAGAACCTGGAGAAAACCGGCGTACTGACCCGCGACGCCGCGCAACAACAGGCCTTGAGCGCGGTGCGCGGCCTGCGTTATGACCACGATGATTACTTCTGGATCAACGACCTCACCCCCGTGATGATCATGCACGCGGCCAACCCCAAGCTCGACGGCCAGAACCTTTCGGCGATTCGCGACCCGGACGGTTTCGCCGTGTTCAACGAATTCGTGAGCCTGGCCAAGGCCAAGGGCGCCGGCATCGTCAACTACCGCTGGCCGAAGCCCGGCGCCGAAGCGCCGGTAGAGAAAACCTCGTACATCCAACTGTTCGAACCCTGGGGCTGGATTATCGGCTCCGGCGTCTACGTGGACGATGTGCAGGCCGAATTCAGGGGCCAGGTGTGGAAGGCCTCGGCGATTGGCCTGGGCATTGCGTTGATGATGGCAGTGCTAGTGGTGCTGATTGCCCGCAGCATCGTGCAGCCGTTGCAGGCGGCGGTAAATGCCATGGGCAATATCGCCAGCGGCGAAAGCGACCTGACCCACAGCCTCGACACCCACGGCCGTGACGAATTGACGCAACTGGCCCAGCACTTCAATAGCTTTACCGCCAAGCTGCGCCAGGTGGTCGGCCAGTTGCAGGTGTGCGCGAACGCCCTGGGCCAGTCGTCCACCGAGCTGGGCCACAACGCCAGCCAGGCCCACGACCGCAGCCAGCAGCAATCGCAGCAGATGGAACTGGTGGCCACCGCCATCAACGAAGTCACCTACGGCGTGCAGGACGTGGCCAAGAATGCCGAGCACGCTGCCAGCGAAATGCGCGATGCCCAGGCCCAGGCACAACAGGGCCAGGTCAATATCGACGGTAGCTTGCAGCAGATCGACCAGCTCTCCACCACTATCAGCCAGGCTGTGGAGGTGATCCGCACGCTCTCCAGCGAAAGCACGCAGATCGGCGGCGTACTGGAAGTGATCCGCTCCATTGCCGACCAAACCAACCTGCTCGCCCTCAATGCCGCCATCGAAGCCGCCCGCGCCGGTGAGCAAGGCCGTGGGTTTGCGGTGGTCGCCGATGAGGTGCGCCTGCTGGCCCAGCGCACGCAGAAATCCACCGCCGAGATCCAGGTGATGATCGAGCGCCTGCAAGGCCATTCGGAAGCGGCGGTCAAGGTGATCAGCGACAGCCACAGCGCCTCGCAACTGACCATCGAACAAGCCGGCCAGGCGGGCGCAAGCCTCACCGCCATCGGCCAGGCGCTGCACAACCTCAACGGCCTGAACGCCTCGATTGCCAGCGCCACCCTGCAACAGGCCCACGTGGTGGAAGACATCAACCAGAACGTCACCCAAGCGGCCGGGCTGTCCCACAGCACCGCGCTGGCGGCGGAGCAATCCAGCGTGGCGAGTGCACAGTTGCGTGGCTTGAGCGAGCAGCTTGATGGGCTTTTGCGTCAGTTCAAGGTCTAAAGCCCCTGAGCGGTGGGAGGGCTGCCCTCTCCCACCGCCTAGCGGCCTCACATCCCCAGCCACTGCGGCAGCGCGAGGGAAATGAACGGCAGGTAGGTGACCATGATCAGGAACACCAACAGGATCATCAGCCACGGCATCGCCGCGCGGATGGTCTGCCCCAGGGTCAGCCCCGTCACCGCCGAGGTCACGAACAGGTTCAGCCCCACCGGTGGATGCACCAGGCCGATTTCCATGTTCACCACCATCACGATGCCCAGGTGAATCGGATCAATACCCAGCTTCATCGCAATCGGGAAAAAGATCGGCGCCAGGATCAGCACAATGGCCGAAGGCTCCATAAAGCTGCCGGCAATCAGCAGCACCACGTTGACCATGATCAAAAAGCCAATCGGCGTCAGCCCTTCGGAGATCACCCAAGCAGTAATTTGCTGGGGGATCTGCTCGGTGGTCAGCACGTGGGCAAACAGCATGGCGTTGGCGATGATGAACATCAGCATGATCGACAATCGCCCGGATTCCAGCAGCACCTTGGGGCAGTCGCGCAGCTTCATGTCCTTGTAGACGAACAGCGCGACAAACGCCGAATACACCGCCGCCACCGCCGCCGCCTCGGTCGGGGTGAACATGCCGCTGTAAATGCCCCCAAGGATGATCACCAGCAGCAACAGGCCCCAGAACGCCCGGCGTGCGCAGCTCAGCCACTCACGGAATGTCGCCCGGGGTTGCGCTGGCAGCTTCTTGATGCGGGCGACGATGTAGATCGCGACCATCAACATCAGGCCCAGCAGCAAACCCGGAATCACCCCGGCCATGAACAATTTGCCTACTGAGGTTTCGGTCGCCGCCGAATACACCACCATCACGATCGACGGCGGAATCAGAATGCCCAAGGTCCCGGCATTGCAGATGATGCCTGCCCCAAACTCCTTCGGGTAACCGGAACGCACCATGCCCGCCACGGCAATCGAGCCCACCGCCGCCACCGTGGCCGGTGATGAGCCGGACAGCGCCGCAAACAGCATGCACGCCAGCACCGCCGCAATCGCCAGGCCACCGCGGATATGCCCGACACAGGCGTTGGCAAAGTCGATCAGCCGCTGGGCCACGCCGCCGGTGGTCATGAAGGCGCCGGATAACAGGAAAAAGGGAATCGCCAGGAAGGTGTAGGCGTCGCTGGTTTCAAACAACTTGATCGCCAGGGAGCTCACCGAGTCCTGGCTGAACATCAGGATCGACACCGCACCGGACAGCCCCAGGGCAATCGCAATCGGCACGCCCAGGAACATGAACACGAATAACAGTAGAAACAGACAGAGCACGGCCATCAGTGACGCTCCTCATGGCTGCCGGCCAACTTGCTGGCCTCACCGGCCTCGTCGGCCAACCCCAACCCCACCTGGCGGTGGGTAAAGATGCGGTAGAAAATTTCCAGGTAGCGGATCAATACCAAGGCAAAGCCAATGGGCACGATCACCACGATGTCGCCGACATCGATGCCGAACTGGTCGAGGTCTTCGGCGCCGATATGCGCGGTCATCACCGCACTCACCCACTTGTAGCTGGCCACCATGAACAGCCCGGCATAGGCCAGGCAGCACAGGCAGGCGAGCATGCCGAGCAGGCGTTGCACCGGGCGCCGGGTCAGCCGCACCAGCGCGTCCACGCCCAGGTGGCCTGCGGTGCGCACGCCGTAGGAAATACCGAAGAAAATCAACCAGCCGAACATGGCCTTGGTCAGCGCCACGCTCCAGGTCATCTCTTGGGCCAACGTCATGGTGCCGTCGCCCAGGGCATTGAAGAAGGGGCTGCTCCAGGCCCATTTGTCGGCCAGGTCAAAGAACAGGGTGTAGACGTTGTTGAGCATGACGTAGACGAATGTCACCAGGGTCATGGCGGCCAGCAGGAACGCAATGAAGCCTTCCTCCAGATGCTCCCAGACGCGCCTTAGCGTTTGCATGGCAAAACCTCGCGAAAAAGGGATGGGTTATGCAAGGCACAGGGCGAAAACCGGTTCGACATGTGGGAGCGGGCTTGCTCGCGAATACAGTCTGTCAGTTGATAACACTGGTGACTGACCCACCGCTTTCGCGAGCAAGCCCGCTCCCACATTGGATCTCGGTGTGCCCTGGGATTACTGGTTGGACTGGTCCGCCGCCTTGATCAGGTCAGCCCCAATCTCGCCCTCGAACTTCTGCCACACCGGGCGCATGGCTTCGCGCCACAGCGCACGTTGCGCGGGGGTCAGTTCGATGATTTCGCTGGTCTTGGCGTCGATGATTTTCTGCTTAGCCGACTGGTTCAGCGCCTCGGCCTGCTTGTTCACCTCCACGGTGACCTCGGCCATGATCTGCTCCAGGGTGCTGCGCACATCCGGCGCCAGGCCGTTCCAGAATTTTGCGTTGGTGATCACCATGTAGTCGATCAAGCCATGGTTGGACTCGGTGAAGTACTTCTGCACTTCGTTGACCTTCTGGCTTTCATAGTTGGACCAGGTGTTCTCGGTGCCATTCACGGTGCCGGTCTGCAGGCCCTGGTAGACCTCGGCAAAGCTCATCTTGCGCGGGTTGGCGCGGATCGCCTTAAACTGCTCTTCGAGCACACTGGAAGCCTGCACGCGGAACTTCAGGCCACGGGCGTCCTTGGGTTCATGCAGGGCCTTGTTGGCGGAGAGTTGCTTGAGGCCGTTGTGCCAATAGGCCAGACCGAGGATGTTCTTATCCTGCATCGAGGTCAGCAGTTGCTTGCCCTCAGCGGCCTGGAAACGGTCGACGGCGGCCAGATCGTTGAACAGGAACGGCAAGTCGTAGATCTGCACTTGCTTGGTGTAATGCTCGAACTTGGCCAGGGACGGCGCGAGCATTTGCACGTCGCCCAGCAGCAACGCTTCCATTTCCTTGCCATCGCCAAACAGCGACGAGTTCGGGTACACCTCGACCTTGACCTTGCCGGGCAGGCGCTCTTCAGCAAGTTTTTTAAACAGCAACGCGCCCTGGCCTTTAGGGGTGTTCTCGGCAACCACGTGGGCGAACTTGATCACAATCGGGTCTGCCGCCTGGGCCAGGCCCGCGGTAAACAAGGTGGCGGCGCACAGCAGCGCCCGGGAAAGCTTGAGCATGGGAATCACCTTCTTATTGTTGTGTTGTAAGGCAAGGTGCCTGATGTAACGCGTGTCGTGAATTTCGAATTTTAGATACCTGCGTTCGGCCTGGCCGAACGCGTCCAGTGTGGGAGCTGGCTTGCCTGCGAAGACGGCCTGGCAGTCAATACAGTTGGATTGTGTACATATCCATTCCTGCGGTAACGGCCACTTAGGGTTCCGCCCTGACGGCGGCTCACTTTTGAAAAGCGCAAAAGTAAGCAAAACGCTCTTGCCCCACCACTCGGCACCTCGCTTGGGCTCGGTGTGCCCGTAATCCGCCAGTGATTTGGGGGGCCGCCTGAGATCAAAAGCAGAGCAAGATCAAGAGCGACTCGCTTCGCATCGTGGTTACCCCGTCGGCTGCTACAACCTACAAAATTGTGTAGATACCTATGGCTATCGCAGGCAAGCCAGCCTCCCACATTTTGTTCCCGGTTTTGTCAGTTACAGTTGCGCGGCCAGCAGCCGTTGCGCGCGCAGCAGTACCGGTGCATCCACCATCTGCCCGTCAATCTGATAAGCCCCTGCCCCATGGGCACCCGCCTCCACCACCCGCCTGGCCCAGGCCAGCTCTTCAGCGCTCGGCGCCAGCGCGGCATGGATCACCGCGACTTGCTTGGGATGAATGCACAACGCGCCGGCAAAGCCCATTTCATAAGCGTGCCGGATCGAGCGGTGCAGGCCTTCGGGGTCGTCGATGGCCGGGTGCACGCCGTCCAGCGGCGGCGCCAGGCCCGCGGCGCGCGAATGCACGATCAGCGCCAGGCGCGCCTGGTCGAGGGCCAATTCGGCCGCGCGGGAGTGACTGCTCAGGTTGAGGTCCAGCGCCAGGTCCAAGCCGCCGAACGACAGGCGTTCCACCTGGGGCGCCTGGGCAATCTGCGCCAGCGCCAGCAAACCGCGTGCGCTTTCAATAATCGGCCAGATACGTTTGCCGGTCGCGGCCACCACCGCCACCTGGGCCGCGCTTTCGACCTTGGGCAGCAACACCCCCGCCACATTTGCATGGGCCTTGCAGAAGGCGACATCGGCAAAATGCTCGGCATGCTGGGGCGCGTTGATGCGTACCCACACCTGGGCTTCGGCATGCGCATGCAAAAATACGCCCAGATTATCCCGAGCCTGACGCTTGAGCGGCTCTTCCACCGCGTCTTCGAAATCCACAATCACTGCGTCGGCGCCGCTGGCCAGGGCCTTGGCAAACCGCTCCGGGCGGCTGCCCGGCACAAACAGCGCAGAACGTACTAAAGGCTTTGGCATCACTTGATTCCTGATTAAATAACGCCGCGCTCGCGCAGGCTGTTAATGGCCTCAACGGAGTAACCCAGCTGGTCGAGGATGCCTTGGCTGTGTTGCCCCAGCGCTGGCACGCCGTCCATGCGCGGGGTAAACGCAGCGTTACGCGCCGGTGGCAGCAGCGACGGCAACGGCCCCGCCGGGCTGTCGACTTCGCGCCAGCGGTCGCGGGCCTTGAGTTGCGGGTGGTCCCACACGCCTTGCATGTCGTTGACCCGCGCACTGGCAATCTGCGCGTCTTCCAGGCGCTGGATCACCGCCTCGACGTCCAGTGGGGCAAAGCGCTCCACGATGATCTGGCGCAGCACCTCGCGGTTGGCCGAGCGCTTGAAGTTGGCGCTGAAGCGCTCGTCCGTGGCCAGCGATGGGCTGAGCAGCACTTTGTCGCAGAACGCCGCCCATTCGCGCTCGTTCTGCAAGCCGAGCATCACCGTGCCGCCGCCACCAGTGGGAAACGGCCCGTAAGGGTAAATCGTCGAATGCGCGGCACCCGCACGCGGTGGCGGCGGCGCGCCGTCAAAGGCGTAGTACATCGGGTAACCCATCCACTCCACCAGGCTTTCGAGCATGCTCACATCGATGCGGCTGCCCTGGCCGGTTTTGCCGCGCAGCAGCAGCGCCGACAGAATGCCGCTGTAGGCGTACATGCCGGCGGAGATGTCCGCGATGGAGCAACCGGCCTTGGCGATCTGTTCTTCACCTGGGCCACCGGTCACCGAGAGAAAGCCGCCCTCGCTCTGGATCAACAGGTCGTAGGCTTTCTTTTTCTCGTAGGGCCCGCCTTCGCCGTAGCCGGAAATATCGCAGACGATCAACCGTGGAAAGCGCGCGTGCAGCGCCTCGAACGATAAGCCCATGCGCGCCGCCGCGCCGGGGGCAAGGTTCTGCACCAGCACATCGGCGTCGGCCAGCAGCGCATCCAGAATGGCGCCCGCCTCGTCCTGCTTGAGGTCCAGGGTCAGGCTTTCCTTGGAGCGGTTGGTCCAGACGAAATGCGACGCCAGGCCGCGCACCCGTTCATCATAGCCACGGGCAAAGTCGCCGGTGCCGGGGCGCTCCACCTTGATGACCCGGGCACCCAGGTCAGCCAGTTGGCGTGTGCAAAATGGCGCCGCAATCGCGTGCTCCAGGCTAACGACGGTGATGCCGTCCAGCGGTCGTTGTTCAGTCATCACAAATTCCTCCAAGCCAATGGGCCATGGACGCGGTAGTGCGCAGGTTCCACACCTGCTCGATCAGGCGGTTGGCCTGGGCCGGGGTGCGGGCGCCGCTGAAGTGGGCCAGACGCTGGAACTTATCCGCCAGCTCGGCACGGCTCAGGGTGTTGCCCGGGTCGCCCTTGGGTTCATCAATGGCACCGTGCAGCGTGCGGCCATCGGTGGTGGTGACGGTGACGCGGCCCAGCCAGCGTTGTGGGTAGGCGCTGTCGACTTCGGGGTCCAGGCTCATGCTGACCTTGTCGCGAAACGCCGCGACCGCAGGATCGCTCAACGCCAGCTCATGGAATTCAGGCAACCCGGCTTTGCCATGCACGGCGATCAGGCCGAGCACGGTGCCCATGGAGAATTTGGCTTGGTGCACCGTGGCTGGCACCGTCACGCGGCCGAGTACGTCGATGGCGCCTTGGTGCACCTGGGTTTGCACCTGGGAAATCTGTGCAGCGCTCAAGCCTTCACGCTGCATCACGTCCAATAGCGCATCGGCAGCGGGATGGGTGTGGCGGCAGGAGGCGTGGAACTTGAACGAGGTCTCTACCAGTGCCCAGCGGCTGCCCAGGTCGGCAGACAATTTGCCCGGCTGCGCATCACTGGACATGCCCGCCGCCAAACCCTGGTCGCCTTCAAGGATATTGCGCGCGCCGGTCAGCCCATCGGCCGTCAGGTAAGCCGCCAGCAAGCCGTCCGCCGCCGCCTTGGCCGTGTGCAGTTGCTTGGAATCGGCGGCATCGCGCAGAAACTCCCACAGCCCGGCGGCCTGGGTGCCGGCGCTGCCGAGCAGGTTGATGAATTGCTCTTCGTTGAAGTCGAGCAACTTGCCCACCGCGACCGCCGCCGCCAGGGTGCCGACCGTGGCCGTGGTGTGGAAGATGCGGTAGTGGGAACGGCCCATGAACTCACCGATGCGAATCCCCGCCTCATAGCCGGCCACCGAGGCCAGCAACAGTTCACGGCCAGACTTGCCGAGGTCCTGGGCAGCGGCCAACGCGGCGGGAAACACCACGGTGGCCGGGTGCAGCACGGAGCTGTTGTGCAGGTCATCCTGCTCCACCAGATGTGAGGAGGCGGCGTTGACCAGGGCGGCAAAATACGCGCTGGTGCCGGCGCCGTTGACGATCACCTGGGCCGGGCCGCTGCTCGGGCCCATCTTCTGTGCGTAGCGTTCAAACAGGGGAATCGGATGCGCGCCCTGGCTGGCCAAGGCGGACGCGAGCCAATCCAGGTACAGCTCTTCGGTGCGCGCCAGTACGTGTTCGGGCAACTGCGCGTAAGTCAGCTCAGCCAGGAATCGGCACAGGGCTTGGGTATGATGCATGCTCAAGGCCCTCAGAAGCTGCGCGGCAGTTCGAGCAAATGCTCGGCCACGTAGGACAGGATCAGGTTGGTGGAGATCGGTGCCACCTGGTACAGGCGGGTCTCGCGGAATTTACGCTCCACGTCGTACTCGCAGGCAAAGCCGAAGCCGCCGTGGGTTTGCAGGCAGGCGTTGGCCGCTTCCCAGGACGCCTTCGCCGCCAGGTACTTGGCCATGTTGGCACTGGCCCCGGCGTTCTTGCCGCTGTCGTATTCCTCACAGGCGCGCCAGCGCATCAGGTCCGCCGCTTCAATCTCGATATGCGCCTCGGCAATCGGGAACTGCACGCCCTGGTTCTGCCCGATGGGCCGGCCAAACACCACGCGGTCGCGGGCATAGGCGCTGGCCTTTTCAATAAACCAGCGGCCGTCACCGATGCACTCGGCGGCAATCAGGGTGCGCTCGGCATTCAGGCCATCGAGGATGTATTTGAAGCCCTTGCCCTCCTCGCCAATCAGGCTGTCCAGGGGCAGCTCCAGGTTGTCGAAGAACAGCTCGTTGGTCTCGTGGTTGACCATATTGGCAATGGGCTGCACGGTCAGGCCGTTGCCGATGGCCTGGCGCAGGTCCACCAGGAAGATCGACATGCCTTCGGATTTTTTCTGCACTTGGGCCAAGGGCGTGGTGCGTGCCAGCAGGATCATCAGGTCGGAATGCTGCACCCGCGAGATCCAGACTTTCTGGCCGTTGATCACGTACTTGTCGCCGCGCTTGATCGCCGTGGTCTTGATCTTGGTGGTGTCGGTGCCGGTAGTGGGTTCGGTGACGGCCATCGACTGCAGGCGCAATTCACCACTGGCTAGCTTGGGCAGGTAGAAGCGTTTTTGCGCCTCGCTGCCGTGACGCAGCAGGGTGAACATGTTGTACATCTGGCCGTGTACGGTGCCCGAGTTGCCGCCGCGGCGGTTGACTTCCTCAAGGATCACCGAGGCTTCGGCCAGGCCCAGGCCGGAACCGCCGTATTCCTCGGGGATCATCGCCGACAGCCAACCAGCGTCGGTCAGCGCCTTGACGAAGGCTTCGGGGAAGCCCTTTTCTTCATCGATCTTGCGCCAGTAAGCGGCATCGAATTCGGCGCACAAGGCACGCACGCCGTCGCGGATGGCGTTGAGTTCTTCAGTGTCATGGGCATTCATTAACGGCTCTCCGCCTGTTGTTATGGGGTTATTCGAAATGCACCTGAGCGGTCTGCGCCAGGCCTTCAGTGTTGCCGGCCCAGAGGTCTGCGACGCCGGTTGCGGTGATGCGCCCGCCCACCTCAAAAGGCTGTGGCGCAATCAGTGGGCGCACACCGCGATAGGCAAAGCGGCGCAGGGTCGCTTCGGGGTGCGCCCGGCAGAACGCACGCAGGCTCAAGGTGGCGATCAGCGGGCCATGCACCACCAGGCCGGCATAGCCTTCGGTGCCGGTGACATAGGGGTAGTCGTAATGGATGCGGTGGCCGTTGAACGTGACGGCGCTGTAGCGGAACAACAGGGTTGGCGTCGGCTCGACGGCCTCTGTCCATTCGCCTTGGGCCAGCGCGTCGCCGCTGCCCACCTTGGGTGGCGTGGGTTCGCGGTAGACGATGTCCTGCTCCTCGCGGATGGCCAGGCGCCCGTCCTGGGAGTAATCATGGCGCACGGTGACGAATAACAGTGAACCGGTGCGCCCCGTTTTTTCTTCGACCTGGGTGATGGTGGATACGCGCGTGGCCGCCTCGCCAGCCCGCAGCGGGTGCAAAAACTCTAGGCGCCCACCGGCCCACATGCGATTGCGGTTATCGGCTGGTGGCAGGAACCCGCCGCGTGCCGGGTGACCGTCGCTGCCCAGGGCCGATTCGGGCAACGGGTCCTGGAAAAAGCACCATTGCCACAACGCAGGCACCGCGTCGCCATCGGCGGGCACCGCCTCACCGAACGTGGCGGCGATACGCTTGAGCAGGTTATGGCTCAGGTGGTCGTGGGCGGTCTCACTTCGGCCGATCCAATCAGTAGCGCTCATCGGGTGCAGGTCCTCAGGCAGTGGGTGACTGCCGTGGAT
Organism: Pseudomonas sp. FDAARGOS_380; assembly: GCF_002591235.1. Lineage (NCBI taxonomy): Bacteria > Pseudomonadati > Pseudomonadota > Gammaproteobacteria > Pseudomonadales > Pseudomonadaceae > Pseudomonas > Pseudomonas sp. FDAARGOS_380. Next base: position 5,209,972 of record NZ_CP023969.1, read on the forward strand.
CATGCAAGGGCCTGCCCGTTCTGAGAATTTGCATTTCAATAAACCAGCGTTCGGTTATGCTGAACGCTTACAGCCACACCGTGAACCAATGTGGGAGCTGGCTTGCCTGCGATAGCGGTGTGTCAGTGACGAAGATGCTCACTGACACACCGCTATCGCAGGCAAGCCAGCTCCCACAGGAAACCTGTTCCTCGGGAGCCTTGCATGCACTTCGATCTCGCCGACCTGCGCCTGTTTATCCATATCGCCGAATCCCCCAGCCTTACCCAGGGCGCCAAGCGCGCCTTCCTGTCGCCGGCTGCCGCCAGTGCGCGGATCAAGGCCCTGGAAGGCCAGCTCGACACGCGCCTGTTGTACCGCGACAGCCGGGGCGTGGAGATCACCCCGGCAGGCGAGCGGCTGTTGCACCATGCGCGGTTGATCATGCGCCAGGTGGATTACCTGAAAAGCGAGTTCACCCAATACGGCGCGGATTCGGCCGGGCATATCCGTATCTTCGCCAACACCACGGCGGTCACCGAGTTTTTACCGGAGGTTCTGGCTGGCTTTCTGTCGCAGCGCCCAGGCGTCACCGTCGACCTGCAGGAACGCCTCTCCCGGGACATTGTGCGCGGTGTGCTAGATGGCACCAGTGACATGGGTATCATCGCCGGCCCCGTGGAAGCCTCCGGCCTGCAGGTGCTGCATTTCAGCACCGATGAACTGGTGCTGATGGTGCCGGTCGGGCATCCACTGGCCGACTTGCCTTCGGTGACCCTTGAGCAGACCCTGGCGTATCAGCATATCGGCCTGCATGAAGGCAGCACGCTGTTGAGTTTCCTGCGCGAACACGTCGAGCGCCTGGGCAAGCAATTGTCGCTGCGTATCCAGGTCTCGAGCTTCGAAGCGATCTGCCGGATGGTCGAGGCAGGCGTGGGCATCGGCATCATTCCCGAGTCCGCCGCCCTGCGCCACAGCCGCACCATGCAGTTGGTGACCGTAAAGCTCGACGAACCCTGGGCGATTCGCGAGCGCAGCATTCTGGTACGTGAGCTGGAAGCGCTGCCAGGAACCATTCGCGCGCTGATCGCCACGTTGATGCCCTGATTCTGTAGGAGCGAGCTTGCTCGCGAAAAACGTCAACGATAACGCGTGCTTTCTGGATAAACGCGGCGCCTGTGCGTTTTTCGCGAGCGAGCTCGCTCCTACAGTGGGCCGTTAACAGTCTTTGACAGTTTCCCGACAAAGCACTCAAAGATTCCAAGCCCCCGCCGCCCTAGCATTCCAGCATCCAAATCATCATTCGGGTGCTCTTGATGTTTCGCAGGTTGCGCGGTATTCCGCTATTGGGTTGCCTGATGGGCAGTATCGGTTGCCACTCGCAACCGCCTGTCCCGCCGCCGATTCAAAAAGGCGATTACGGCGCAATCATCCGCTACCTGCAAACCCGCATTCCCCGGGAGATGGCGCGGGACAATGTGGCAGGTTTGTCGATTGCGCTGGTCAATGGCCAGGAGCTGATCTGGGCCCGTGGCTTTGGCCTGGCTGACAAAGACCAGGGGGTGCCGGTCACGCCCAATACCGCGTTTCGCGCCGGTGGCATTTCCAAACTGCTGAGCGCCACGGCGGCGCTGCAGCTGGTGGAGCAGCACCACCTGGCGCTGGATGCACCGATCCAGCAGACCCTGCGTGAGTTCTACGTACGTTCACGCTTTCACAGCGACCAGGCCGAGGCGGATCGAGCGATCACTTTGCGGCGCTTGCTCAGCCATCAATCCGGCTTGCCCAGCGAGCACCTGCGCGACCTGCGCAGCACTTACGCCATGGGGCAAATGCCGATGCGTGTGTCGGGTGTGTGGCTGAGCAGTCTGCCGGGGTCCCAGGTGGCGTACTCCAACCTTGGTTATTCACTGGTGGGCGCGGCCATCGAGCGCAGCAGCGGTAAAAGCTTTGAAGCCCAGTTGCAAAGCAGCCTGCTCACGCCCCTGCGAATGAACCAGTCCAGCTTCGTGGGCACCGGTGCGCAAATGGGCTTTCGCGCCCATGGTTACGAAGACGGCAAGGCCAGCACCGACGCCCAAGTGCGTGACCTCGCCGCCGGTGGCCTGTGGACCAGCCCCAAAGACCTCAGCCGCTACGTGCGCATGCTGTTTGCCAACGGCACCTACAAGGGCAGCCAGGTCCTCGGCAGCGCTTCTATCGACGCCATGTTTACCCAGCAAAACACCGGCAACGCCCTGGATTTCGACTGCCAGATCGGCCTGGGCTGGTTTCTGGCGCCCTGCGGTGACGAGCCCATCGGCCCCGGCGTGCGTACCTACCAGCACAGCGGTGGCGGCGATGACTTCGTCGCCCAATTGACCCTGCTACCGGATCAGCAGCTGGCGGTGATCATCATGGCCAACGACAGCAACGCCGAAGACATGGTGGTGTCACTGACCACCGACAGCCTGCGCCTGATGCTCCAGGCACAGACCGGCCAGCCCGTGTGCGCCGATGACTGCCAGGCCCCGAGCCACGGCCTCAAGCTGCGCCATGTGCCGGCGGCGGTGGATCGCAAGCGCCTGGCTGGTTTCTATGCGACCGCCTGGGGCGTGTTCCGCATCAGGGATGAGCATGCGCGCTTGACCGGCGAACTGGCCGGCTACGATTTCGAGCTGTTACGTGATGAGCAAGGCTGGCTGCGCGCGCAGAAAAAGATCCTCGGCTTCTGGCGCAAGGACCTGGGCGAGTTGGGCCGCGTGCAGTTGGATGTGATCCAGGTACAAGGCCGCCAAATGCTCACCGCGCGCAGCCACGGCCAACGCATTGCCATCGGTGAACGCATCGAGCCACCACCCTTGCCCGCCGCCTGGGCCAACACGGTCGGCACCTATCAGGTGCTCAGCAGCCATGAACCCGACGCGCCATTGAGTGGCATCAGCGTGCGTCAGGAGGACGGCTTCCTGGTGATTCGCGGCCAATTGCACGGCGAGCCGCTGACCGACTACATCCTGCTGCCCATCGACAACGCCCATGCGGTGCTGGCCGGCAACGGCTACGGCCTGGGCGATACCGTCAGCCGCCAGGTCAACGGCCTGAGCGCTTCGGGCTACTCGTTCAAACGCACCCATTCCCCCCACACACCCTTGAACCTCTAACCAGGAAAACACCCTGATGCACTCAAAAAACCTGTGCCTGTCATTGACCTCACTGTGCCTGCTCGCCGCCGCCGATACGGCGCTTGCCGAAGACTGGCAATACAGCCTCAAGGCCGGCATGGCCAACGCACCCCGCTACAGTGGCAGCGACGAACGTATGACGGCACCTGTACTCGGCGGCAAAATCATCAGCCCCTGGGGCGTCTTCCTCGATACTGATACGGGCCTGGGCTGGGGTTACGAAGGTAATGCCCTGAGCTTCAGCGCATACGTTGGCGCAAGCGGTTCGCGCAAGGATAAAAATGAAAGCATGCAGGCCGGCTCCAAACGCCTCAAAGGTATGGGCCAGATCAAGTCGCGTCCGCAATTGGGAGTGAGTGCCGCCTACAACCTCGACAGTGTGATCATCGGCGCCACCCTGGAACATGCGCTTGAAGAAGATAAACACAAGGAAACCGGCAAGGCTTTTACCCATCTGGAGTTGAGCCTGGGTACCCATCTGTATGAAAGCCGCTACGGCTCCATCGATGCCGCCATCAACAGCCACTTCGGTGACCGCAACTACCTGCAAACCTGGTACGGCGTGACTACCGACCAGGCCACCCGCAGCCGCTTCAAGGAATACAAGGCAAGTGCCGGCAATATCAGCAATGGCATAAACCTTTCATGGAGCGTGCCGATCAACGAACACACGCAGTTCTCGACCTTGCTGGATGTGCAATACCTGGCGGATAAAGCGGGCAAAAGCCCGATTGTGGAGCGGCGGCTCCAGGCGTCGATGTCGGGGGAGCTGCAGTACACCTTCTGATCTACCCTGCCCTCTGTAGGAGCGAGCTTGCTCGCGAAAAACCTCAACGATAACGCGTGTTTTCTGGGTAAACGCTGCGCCTGTGAGTTTTTCGCGAGCAAGCTCGCTCCTACAGAGACAATGCCAGCTCCTTTTAGTAGCCCAACGACAAGCCTGTGTTGCGCCGAGGGTCATTGGCCCCATAGAAACGGTTGTTACCCACCGGCTTGCCCTCCAGGGAAGGCGCGCCTACCAGGATGGCGGCCAAGTGGTTGGCATCTTGCGGGCCGGCAAACTTGTGGCCCCAGCTTTCAAGGATCTTCTGGGTGTCCGGGCTGACCGCAAAGGTCTCAAGGTTGGTGGTTTCCGGCATCCATTGCTGGTGGAAGCGCGGTGCGTCCACGGCTTCCTGGATGTTCATTTTGTAGTCGATGACATTCAGGATGGTCAGCAAGGTCGCGGTGATAATACGGCTGCCCCCCGGTGTGCCAACGACCATTACTGCCTTGCCGTCCTTGGTGACGATGGTCGGGCTCATCGATGACAACGGCGCCTTGCCCGGTGCGATGGCGTTGGCTTCGCCCTGCACCAGCCCGTACATATTCGGTACGCCGACCTTGACGGTGAAGTCATCCATTTCATCGTTGAGAATCACCCCGGTCTTGCTGGCCATCACCCCGGCGCCAAACCAGTCGTTGAGGGTATAGGTCACCGAGACCGCGTTGCCCCACTTGTCGACGATGGAATAGTGGGTGGTGTTATTGCCTTCGTGGGGCGACACACCTGGCTTGATCGCCTGGGAGTCACCGGCCTTCTGCGGCTCGATGGCAGCGCGTAGCTTGGCCGCGTAGTTCTTGTCCAGCAGATGCTCGATGGGGTTCTTTACGAAGTCCGGATCGCCCAGGTAGCTGTTGCGGTCCACGTAGGCATGGCGCATCGCTTCGATCTGGTAGTGCAGGCCCTGGGCCGAGTGATAGCCCAGATCGGCCATCGGGTAGCCTTCGAGGATGTTCATGATCTGGCAGATCACCACACCGCCCGAGCTGGGTGGCGGCGCCGAGACCACATGGTAGCCACGGTAGTCGCACTCGATGGGGGCCAGTTCGCGGGTTTTGTAGGCGTCGAGGTCGGCCTGGGTGATGATGCCTTTGCCGGCCTGGCTGGAATCGACCACCGCCTTGGCGACCCAGCCTTTATAGAAGCCGTCGGTGCCCTTGGCCGAGATTTCCTTAAGGGTCTTGGCCAGGTCCTTCTGCACCAGCTTCTGGCCCACCTGCATCGGTTTGCCGTTATGCAGGAAGATCCCGCGCATGTCCTGGTCTTTTTCGAACTCACCGGTGGCGGTGTGCAACAGGTCGATATCGCCCTGCTCCAGCGCAAAGCCGTTTTCCGCCAGCGTGATCGCCGGGGCAATCACTTGCGCGCGCTTGAGGGTGCCGTACTTGCTCAGGGCCAGCTCCATGCCAGACACCGTGCCCGGTACGCCGACCGCCAAATGGCCTTTGGCGCTGAGGCCTTCGACCACATTGCCGGCCTTGTCGAGGTACATGTCGGCCGTCGCCGCCAGCGGGGCTTTTTCGCGGAAGTCGAGGAAGGTCTTGCGCCCGTCCGCCAGTTGCACGGTCATGAAACCACCGCCGCCCAGGTTGCCCGCCGCCGGATACACCACCGCCAGTGCGTAACCTACCGCCACCGCCGCATCGACCGCGTTGCCGCCGGCCTTGAGCACATCGACACCCACGTGGGTTGCCAGGTGCTGGGCCGTGACCACCATGCCATTTTCACCCGCAACCGGGGCTTGGGAAGCTGCGTGCACACCGTTGACCGTCAAGACCAGCGCGGTCGCAATCAAAGTGTGACTGAAGGGTTGGTATTTCATCCATGGCTACTCTGATTATTGAGATGCACCAAAATAGCTCCTAGCCGATTCAATCCCCAGCGCAATGGCGTTTTTATTACAGAACTTGTCGGTCATGGAACGCACACCGCTGCGCAAGGCGGCAATCAGCTCTGGCCTATAAAATTAATGGCGCTAAAATCGGCGCCATTCTTTTACCGCCGCCCTGATACGAGCCTGTCCATGAGCTTTGATTTCGACACGATCCACCCACGCTTCGATACCGGCAGTACCAAGTGGAGCCGTTACCCGCAAGACGTCCTGCCGATGTGGATCGCCGACATGGACATCGCCGCGCCGCCCGCCATCTTGCAAGCCCTGCACGCGCGCCTCGACCAGCAGATTCTCGGCTACAGCGTGGCCGGCCCGGACGTGCGCGACGCTATCGTTGCCGACTTGTGGGCCAAGTACGCCTGGCGCGTGCAGCCTGAAGAACTGCTGTTTCTGCCCGGCGTCGAGCCTGGCTTCAATATGGCCCTGCACGCCTTCGTCCAGCCCGGCCAGGCGGTGGTACTGCAAACCCCCAACTATCGGCCGATTCGCCTGGCGCCCGGCAACTGGAACCTGCCACGCATCGAAGTGCCGTTCCACTTGATCGATGGCGAGTACCGCACACCGCTGCCGGCCATGCGCCAAGCCTTGAGCGGGGCCGGGGCGCTGTTGCTGAGCAACCCGCACAACCCCATCGGCAAGGTGTTTGCCCGTGAAGAGCTGCTGGCGGTGGCCAATGCCTGCCTGGACACCGGCGCATTGATCATCAGCGACGAAATCCACGCCGAGCTGTGCTTCGACGGCCGTCGTCACATCCCCACCGCCAGCCTCAGCCCCGAGATCGCCCAGCGCACCATCACGCTGATGTCAGCGAGCAAGGCGTATAACGTGGCCGGCTTGAAGACCTGCTTCGCCGTGGTCCAGAACGCCGAGGTGCGCGAGCGTTTCAATCAGGCGCGCTGCGGCATGGTCGACAGCGTCAGCCCCCTGGGCCTGGAAGCTACCCGCGCCGCCTACAGCGAATGCACCGAGTGGCTCAGCGCGCTGGTGCAGTACCTGCAAGCCAACCGCGACTACCTGCTCGACGCGGTAGAAACCCGCCTGCCCGGCGTGGTGATGCATGCGCCACAGGGTACCTTCCTGGCGTGGCTCGATTGCAGCGCCCTGGGTCTTGATGACCCGCAGCAGTTCTTTCTGGAGCAGGCCAAGGTGGGCCTGAGCGCTGGGATCGAATTTGGCGATGACAGCCAGCAATTCGTGCGCCTGAACTTCGGTTGCCCACGGGCGATGCTGGAGGAAGGCGTGCAGCGCATGCAGATCAGCTTACAAAACCGCTGACGTCGGTCGGAACCGCACGGGAGATTTTCCGCACATACCGGGCTTAGCTGCCCGCTGTGCCATTGAAATTCTCCCGGAGCCGCCCGTCGATGATTCTGCCGCCACGCCCACTCCCCCTCATTGCCTGGGATTTCAAACCCATCGCCGGCGATACCCCGCAGGTCTTGCCGGCCTACTCGGTGGAGCCTCTGCAACCGCCACGCAAACCGGCGTTGAGGCAAAACCGCAGTACATCGGTAGACCACCAGAAAGCCCTCTACCGCCAGCTGTTGCAGGCCACGCACACTGCGCTGCCCAGGGTGCGCGACGAAGCCAAGCACTGGGCCGAGGCGCTGGTGTTCAAGTTGACCGGTCGCAAGGTCGATGCCGACGCCATCTTCCTCAATCGCTTCCAGCAAGCACAAAGTGCCAATACCGTCACCGACTGGGAACATCTGGGGGAAGAACCCACGGTTTCCCAGGCGCTGCCGGACGCGTTGTTGAGCAACTTCAGCGAACACGACGCACTGCCCGGCGTGCTTGACCAACAGGCCGGCCTGTACACGGTCGGCCGCGGGCAAAGTACCCAAGGCGGCTATGGCGCCCATAACCAGTTTGCGTTGGCGCCTTCCCAGCTGATGCATGAAAGCTGGAAAACCGACTTTCAGGCACACATGACTCAAAAGCTCGAACGCTTCTGGCGCGACCATGGCGATGACTACCGCACCGCCTTGAAAGGTGAGTTCATTTATCAGGCCCGTAAACAGCTCAAGGCCTACGAGCGCGCCTCACCCGCCGAACGCCTGAACATGCCGGCCGAGCAGCGCTTTACCCGCGATGATTACCGCCTGGTGATGGGCGCCGCCGCCAACCTGCCCCTGGATGAAAACCAAGCCCTGAGCGTCGAACAACTACGAGCGACAGCGCCGGTAGAAGGCCGCACACGGGTTCACGTGTTTGACATCAACGGGCGCCCCGCTCACGACATCCTGCGTTTCACCGCCACTGACTACGGCAGCCACGGGCAATTACGTGATCGTCGAGACGGCGTGCAGGTCCTGTATATGCCGGGGCACAAGCCCGCTTTCCTGCGCTTTGATTCCCTGGACGCGATGGACCAATGGGTGGCCGAGCAAGGCCGGCATGCCGAGACGCGCAAGGCGCTGCAATCGCACTTCGCCCTCAGGGACCGACAAGACAGCGACTTGGGGTTCTGGAGCGATTTCAAATCCTTTATCACCGGCGATTCGCGCTCGAACAAAGGCGCGGACAGCGCCATTCGCTACTTGGCCAGCGGCTACTGGGACACCCTGGAAGGGACCGTTATCGACAGCGCCAATGTGCGCATTCACGGCGACGTGTTCAGCGTGATCAAAGACGCCACCCGCGAACGCATGTCCCGCGATGCAGACGTCATGATCAAGTCCAACAGCGAGGTCACCCGCGATACCTGGCTTAACGATTTGACCGTAGCCGCAGGCCTGGCGGCCAAGTTCGCAGTGATTGGCGAGCCGGTCGTGGTCGGTGTCGCGGCCGCCGCCGGCCTTGTAGAAGCCGAAGTGGGTGTCGAGCAATCGATCACGGGTGACACGCAGGCCGAGCGCAAACACGGCAGCACTGCCGCACTGGATGGCGCGCTCAATGAGCTGTTTGCCATCGTGGGCGGTACCGTGAAGGAGCCTGCTTTTGAGCAACCGGCCACGATCCCCCTGACCCGGCAGCTTTTCAGCGACGGCCGGCAGGCAATGGTCATCGAACACCCGTTGAGCCCCAGTGCCTATACCCTGCCACGCGCCAATGGCTATGACCTGGTGGACCGTGGTCGGGTGTATCGCTACCTCAATACAAGACCTGGCGAGCTGACCGACCTGCAAGCAGTAGAACACGCCAAGCCCTTGGAGGACTTTGAGGCGCTTTGCCCTGCGCCCGCTGCGGGTGGGCGGGTGCGACGCGGCATCCAGGACGAGTGTTTCGTTAAACTTATCGCCGACCTGCCCAAACCCCAAGAACGCCTGCAGGCCCTGGAGCACGTGCGGTTGTTCCCGTCCAAGGCCGGGCTGTTCACGCGCGAGCGCACGGTGGTCTATGAAAAACGCCTGCACACAATAGTCAAAGGCGACACCGGGCCCCAATTGGTGCCCGTCGCCAACGGCGAACGCATCACTTACAAGGCGCACGTGCACGGCCAGCTTATTGACGACCCCGATTTCGGCTTTTACACGGGCGATAGCGCCGGCACGCTTGCTAACGATACTCGGGTGGTCAAACTCGGCAGCATCAGCAACGCCAGCAATGATCAGCGCCAGCTCAGAGGCGTGGTCGTCACCAGCGCCAGCCAGCGCTACCTGGTGGTAGAGGCTGACACTGCTGAGTTCTATTACGCACCATTGGATAAAACGCAAACGCGGGATATCAGGTTCAAGAAATGCGGGCCTCTAGAGCTGAGCCTTGCGCAAGGGTATCGCCAGTTTCTGAGTACCCACCATGCTGTACAGGCCCTTAAGGCCGACTTCGTCGCGCTGGCTCCGCTCAAAAAAGCCTTCAAGCAACTGCAGCGCTCAGGTTTTAGCAAAGCCGACATCGACGAATTGAAGCGCCACTGCAAGGGGATGAATCCTGAGCAGCAGCGCGAAGTGGTGTACCGGCTGCAACAGGCCAATGCCATCGTGAAACCGGATGTAGCCTTGCGCCCCCATCGTGTTTCACCGTTGCCTGGCAACCAGGTGCATCCGGCCGCAGACCTGGCCAGGGCCGACGCAGCCAGGCTTACCCTGGGCTGGTTGCGGCGCACCGCCACGCTGAAAGCCGCCAATACCGTGCAGGTGGCCATGGGTGAAGCCACGACACTCACGAGCGGCAACGACGCGCTCTCCACCCGCAGCCTGACCGACTGCTCGGCCATTGCGGTGCTCACCGACTGGGACGGTGCGCGTTACCAGACCCGCACGCTGATGCACCTGACCGGCAGCAACCTGGAACTGGGCCTGCGGGGCGGAAATACCCAAGCGCTGCTGGATCGATTGAACGCATCACTGAACAAAGGTGGGCGGGTCATCCTGGTAGGCGGGGTCAATTCAGATTCGCTGCAAGGCATGGCCACCACCATCGGGCAATCGTTGCAGGGCGAACAACCGCTCAGGACACTGCTTCAAGCACGGCCCGGCGTCAGCGTCACGCTGGCCAGCTCCCTGGGCATCACGGTGAATGCTGATGGCACGTTCGAGCTGATCGAGGGAGCGGGCAAAGGTGTCATGCCCGAGGATCAGGTCAGGGAAATTTTCAATCGAGTTGACTGAGGGCGCTGCCCCACGCCTTTCCCTGACCCTGTTGGGCGTTCACAACTTGGCAATGGACACTTCTGTGGACTTCACAAAGGCAATCACCTCACTGCCCACTTTCAATTCCAGGTCACGCACCGAGCGTGTGGTGATCACCGACGTCACAATGCCCGAGGCGGTCTGCACGTCGATTTCCGACACCACTTCCCCCAGCAGAATCTCCTTGATCACGCCTTTGAACTGGTTGCGCACGTTGATCGCTTTGATGGTCATGTCGGCTTTCCTTTTGGCTGTTGGGTCAATCCGCACGAATGCGCAGGCCCTCAAAATGCGCTGCCGGATAGAATATTAAAAGGAATAAATGTCTATTTATTTATTCGATATAGGCATATGCGGGGTGATGTTTCATGACCCGCCCACGGCTGAATTTGTGTGTGGCAGCGACCTATGACCGCACATCTTGTGCGTTGACCAACTTTGTTACACCCCATATAGTGTGCCCACAAACAGATCAGACCACTACATAGTGTGCAGCATCGGTATTTACCGACCACACTACGCGCAGTATTTCAATGCCTTGTAGCCTGCAAAAACATTTATTTTTCGAGTACCAGGAAGGAGTATTTCCATGCTGAGTTGGGATGAAGTCGACAACGAAGACACCGGTGCAGCGGTGATCAAAGGCGCCAACGCCGGCCACGCCACCGAAGCCAACATGGACCGCCTCGACGGTGCCGGCGCCGCTGCCGCCGTGGAAGCCCGCGCCGTCACCGCCAACGACTCCGCCGCCATCGTGCGCGCCAAGGCTGCCCTGGACAAACTCGACGTCGCCGAAGGCCTCGCCGAGCTGGAAGGCGCCTCTGCCCGCGTCGCCGTTGACGAAAAACGCATGATCAACTGCCGCGCCGACCTCAACCAACTCGTGCCCTTCAAGTACGACTGGGCCTGGCAGAAGTACCTCGACGGCTGCGCCAACCACTGGATGCCGCAAGAGGTCAACATGACCGCCGACATCGCCCTGTGGAAAAACCCCGAAGGCCTGACCGACGACGAACGCCGCATCGTCATGCGCAACCTGGGCTTCTTCTCCACCGCCGACTCCCTGGTGGCCAACAACCTGGTACTGGCCGTGTACCGCCTGATCACCAACCCGGAGTGCCGCCAGTACATCCTGCGCCAGGCCTTTGAAGAAGCGATCCACACCCACGCCTACCAGTACTGCATCGAATCGCTGGCCATGGATGAAGGCGAGATCTTCAACATGTACCACGAGATTCCATCGGTCGCTAAAAAAGCCGCCTGGGGCCTGAAGTACACCCGCTCGATCTCCGATCCGAAGTTCGAAACCGGCACCGTCGACACCGACAAAGAGCTGCTGCGCAACCTGGTCGCTTACTACTGTGTACTGGAAGGCATCTTCTTCTACTGCGGCTTCACCCAGATCCTGTCCATGGGCCGCCGCAACAAAATGACCGGCGTGGCCGAGCAGTTCCAGTACATCCTGCGCGATGAGTCGATGCACCTGAACTTCGGTATCGACGTGATCAACCAGATCAAAATCGAAAACCCACACCTGTGGGATGCCGAGATGAAGGAAGAAGCGACCCAGATGATCCTGCAGGGTACGCAGTTGGAGATTGAATATGCGCGGGATACCATGCCGCGCGGTGTTCTCGGCATGAATGCGGCGATGATGGAGGATTACCTCAAGTTCATCGCTAACCGTCGCCTGTCGCAGATCGGCTTGAAGGAAGAGTACCCAGGCACCACCAACCCGTTCCCGTGGATGAGCGAGATCATGGACTTGAAGAAAGAGAAGAATTTCTTCGAGACCCGTGTGATCGAGTACCAGACCGGCGGCGCGCTGAGCTGGGACTGACATAACCTCTGTAGGAGCGAGCTTGCTCGCGAAGAACGTCAACGATAACGCGCGCATCCTGAATGAACGCGGTGCCCTTGGGGTCTTCGCGAGCAAGCTCGCTCCTACATGGGGGCCGCGGTGTTCTTCAAACTTTTGCAAATTGCCTTTATGCCCAACCAAACCATCAAGACCCCTTGCGTCGGCCTGTGCTCCACCGTCTACGGTGACCTGGTCTGCCGGGGCTGCAAGCGTTATCACCATGAAGTGATCCAGTGGAATGGCTATAGCGCCGAGGAAAAACAAGCGGTGTGGCTGCGCCTGGAGCAGTTGCTGGTACAGGTGATGGCCAGCAAGCTGGAAGTCTTCGATCCGCAGCGCCTGCGTGATCAGTTAGAGGCGCGCAAGATTCGCTTTGTGCCGCACCAGTCGCCGTATTGCTGGGCATACCAACTGATTGCCCGGGGTGCACGGGTGATCTCCAAGCTGGATGCGTATGGCTTGGCGTTGCTGCCCGAGTTTCGCGAGCGCCACCTGGCGGACCTGCGCGATGCGATAGACCGAGAGTTCTTTCTGCTGTCCGAGGCGCATTACGAACGCTATATCGCCCCGGTTTTCCTGAAAGAGTCATTCGGACCGGCGCTGATTGCCACGCGCTGACCAGCGCCGCAAACACTGTAGGAACTGGCTTGCCTGCGACGGTAACCACGATGCGAAGCGAGCCGCTCTTGATCTTGATCTGCTTTTGATCTTGATCTCAGGCGCCCCGTCAAACCACGCTGGCCGGAATTCGACAGGGATTTGGGGGGTAAACCGGCAAGGATGCCGGTTTAGCCGCCCCGCGCCATGGATGGCGCGTGGCGGCGGCCTCCCAAATCACTGGCGGATTACGGGCACACCGAGCCTAAGCGAGGTGCCGAGTGGTGGGGCGAGGACCTTTTGGTTACTTTTGGGTCCTTCCAAAAGTGACCCGCTGTCAGAGCCAGCCCTTTCAAGGTCTTTTCGTTTTGGCAGCCTTGATTACCCTGTCCGTTGAAACATGCGCATTCACCGCCGTGCCTTGCACCCATGTCTTGGGTTTAGGCACCTTGGGGCCGCGGGGGCTTTTCGCAACTTGTTTGGGTTGGATGTTTCTGGCCAGCTCCAACAAACGCTGGGCCAACTTTTCCACAGGGATGGCGGGAAGATATTCCGAGGGCAGTGCAATCTGCATTCCCTCATAACCACTCCTGACCTGGACCGCCAAGTGATAGATCGAGGCTTCCCAGCCATCAGGCTGGGTCTCCCGATGGGCTTGCTCCACGCTTCGCTTGAGTACGGCCAGGACGTTGTAGGCCAACACTGCCGTAGTGAACCCGAGCAAGGCGGCCTTTGGGCTGCCGAGAGTTTCGATTTCACTTTCCAGGATCGCTTCCAGTCGCTGGAACATACCTTCAATGCTCCAGCGGCGGCGATAGAGTTGCGCGATCTGCTCAGCGCTGACGCTTTCAGGCAAGTTGCTCCAGAACATCAAGCTGCTGTCACCCGAGTCTGTTGGCGAATGAAGCGTCAGTTCGACGCGCCGACATTGGTAACCGCCTCTGACCTGGATGATCTGCTCACGCACAGAGCCTGTTTCCACAGGCACGGGTTCTTGCCACTCACCCTCTTGAATCAGGCGTGGATGTTTGGCTTGCTGGCGAATGACAAAGGACGTCTGGACCTGCTCACAAGCTTCCATTACCGGAAGCGTGCAGTAGAGTCGGTCAGCCAGCCACACCTGGCCCGGTTCAGCATTAGCCAACAGAGGCAACACGCAAACGCGCTCGCTGGCGTAGGCATCCTCACATGCCTGAAGGTCGATGACCTGATCGAGATCAGGATCGTAGACCACTACCGAAAAACCGGGACGAGCCGCACCTCGCTCCTGGCGTAAAGCCCCCAGACGCTTCTCAGTGGATGCCAGGTGATTGCCATCTACCACGCGAACCTGCCAGTCCGGCAGCATCGTCGTGCAACCCAGTTCTTTGATGGTTGGAGTCAGTCGTTGCGCACTACCGGTGACCAGAGCGCGCAATAGCGCGGGTTCAGTACGACTGATCTTGTCGTAAAGCGCCGCCAAGCTGACAGGGAGATCTTCCAGTTGCCGCGCGGCGGCGTGCAGGGATGGCTTCAAGCCCAATGAAACAAGGGACATCAGCTTGATTATGGTCGAGAACAGTAGTTCACGAGAATACTGCCGTTGCCGATGTTCTTCGAAGACCTGATCGACCCACTCAGGGGCAATAGCTTGTTCCAGCGCCAATTTGGCCATGACGCTGGCAGGTGCTTTTTTCTCGAAACGCGCTAGAACATCGGCCCACATCGTTTGGGATCCCTGAATGAAATTTCAGGGGATTTTACCGAAGACCTTGAAAGGGATGGCTGTCAGAGCGGAACCCTAGGTGGCCGTTACCGCAGGAACGGATATGCACACTGTCCACCTGTGTTGGCTGTCAGGCCGCTATCGCAGGCAAGCCAGCTCCCACATTTGGATCGCGGGGTGCCAGGTAAATAGGCGTCGGCAATCAGGCCGCCATCGCAGGCAAGCCAGCTCCCACAGTTGGATCGCAGGGCATCATCCCCCTTCACAGACCAGCCCCCTCCCACCCAATTGTGTTTAAAATGCCGCCCGCCCGATGACCGATGCTTAACGATGACCCCAGACGCCCTCGCTACCCTGCACGCCCACCTGCTCACTGCCCTGGCTGACGCGCCTGCGGAAACCCGGCGCCTGTTCCATGGCCGTGGCCGCTGCTGGCCAGGCCTGGAACAACTCACCGTGGACTGGCTGCAAGGGGTGGTGCTGGTCGCCCTGTTCAAAGAAACCGAGCACCTGCAAGCCCTCAAGCACACCCTGTTGCAGATCGAGTGGAGCCGCTTCGGCGTACACACCGTGGCCCTGCAACACCGCTACCTGCCGCAAAGCACCACCGAATGGCTGGTGGGCGACGCCATCGACGAGCTGACCATCACCGAGGACGGCCTGCGCTACCTGATCGACCTGGGCAAAAAACAGAACAGTGGGCTGTTCCTCGACATGCGTTACGGGCGCAACTGGGTGCGCGAACAGGCCAAAGGACAGCGTGTGCTCAACCTGTTCGCCTATACCTGCGGTTTTTCCGTGGCCGCCATCGAAGGCGGCGCCGACCATGTGGTGAACCTGGACATGGCCCGTGGTGCCCTCAGCCGTGGCCGCGACAACCATCGCCTGAATGGGCATGACCTGGGCCGGGTGAGCTTCCTGGGCCACGACCTGTTCAAGTCCTGGGCCAAGGTGACGAACAACGGCCCTTACGATCTGGTGATCATCGACCCGCCCTCCTTCCAGAAAGGCAGTTTCCTACTGACCAAGGATTACCAGCGCGTGCTGCGCCGCCTGCCGGACTTGCTCAGTGCCCAAGGCACCGTGCTGGCATGCATGAACGATCCGGCCTTCGGCGAAGATTTCCTGATCGACGGCGTGACCCGCGAAGCACCGGGCCTGCGCTTTGTGCAGCGGCTGGAAAACCCACCGGAATTTCCTGACATTGACCCCCAGAGCGGGTTAAAGGCACTGGTGTTCCGTCAGGGCTGATGCCCAAATGGCCTACGCTTGCTACGCTAACGGATACGCCGGGCGGTGAACCTTATCCTCCCCTTCCCGGTCGATACCTGCATTCCCTGGCCAGACTCGACGGCGCTACGTCGTCGGCTGCCCCGTTTGACCTTTTGGAGAACCGCCCGTGATATCGACCCTGCATGTAGCCAGACTTAAAGCCTGGGGCGCCCACGGCTTTACCGCCACCGGTGTGGTACTGGCCTTTTTGGCCACCCTGGCGCTGCTGGAAAACTCCCCCAAGGCGTGCCTGCTGTGGCTGGGCCTGGCGCTGGTGGTGGATGGCGTCGACGGCTCGCTGGCGCGACGGGTGAATGTCAGCACGGTACTGCCCAGCTTTGACGGCTCGGTGCTGGACCTGGTGATCGATTACCTCACCTACGTGTTCATTCCGGCACTGTTTATCTACCGCTACATCGACCTGCCCGATTTCACCCACCTGTTTGCGGTGTCGGTGATCCTGGTGTCGTCGCTGTTCTGCTTTTGTAACGTGAACATGAAGAGCAAGGACAACTACTTCGTCGGCTTCCCTGCCGCCTGGAACGTCGTTGCCCTGTGCGTCTATATCATCCAGCCGGATGCCTGGGTCACCTTGCTGACCGTGATTGGCCTGGCGCTGTTGACCGTGACGCCGATGAAGTTTTTGCACCCGTTCCGGGTCAAGCGCTTCATGCCGATCAACATCGCGGTGACCACCATCTGGCTGTTGTGCAGCTTCCTGATGGTGGTGGACTACCCCAACACCAACCCTTGGACATTTGGCCTGTGGTCGCTGATGTCGGCCTACTTCCTGGGTATCTGCATCTGGCGCACGGCCGTGGAATGGCTGGGCGCGCACAAATAACCAGGCGAGCCCGGTAAAAAATGTGGGAGAGGCCTGCCCCCTCCCACATTTGAGTCACATCGCAGTAAGATGCTGGCCTTCTGCGGCCCTCCAACAATAAGCCCTGCCCATGCCTTTCGAACTCAGCGTTGACCTCACCACCCTGGCCATCCTGGCCGTTGTCGCTTTTATCGCCGGTTTTATCGATGCCATCGCTGGCGGTGGCGGTTTGTTGACCACGCCTGCCCTGCTCACCGCCGGCATGCCGCCGCATCTGGTACTGGGTACCAACAAACTCAGCTCCACCTTCGGTTCGGCCACCGCCAGTTTTACCTTCTATCGCCGCAAGCTGTTTCACCCACGCCAATGGGTGCACGCCATCGTCGGTACCTTGATCGGTGCGCTGACCGGCGCGGTCGTCGCCCATTACTTGCCCGCCGAAACCCTGAACAAGATGCTCCCGGTGATCGTCTTCGCCTGCGGTGTGTACCTGCTGTTCGGGGGCACGCCCAAGGCGCCACTGGATGCCGAGGCACCGATCAAGAAGAAATGGCAAGCCACCCAGGGCTTTGGCCTGGGCTTCTACGACGGCGTGGCCGGGCCCGGCACGGGGGCGTTCTGGACGGTCAGCACGATGCTGCTGCACCCCATCGACCTGGTGAAGGCCAGCGGTGTGGCGCGCAGCATGAACTTCGTCAGCAACGCGGCGGCGCTGACGGTGTTCATCATCAATGGTTCGGTGGACTGGATTGTCGGCCTGGCGATGGGGGTGTCGGTGATGTGTGGCGCGTTCTTTGGCGCACGCAGCGCGATCAGCGGCGGCGCCAAATTCATTCGCCCGGTGTTTATCACCGTGGTGCTGGGCCTGACCGTGCGCCTAGCCTGGCAGCACTGGTTCAGCGTGGCCTAAGCGGCGGGCCACGTAGAGGTCGATGAGGTAACGCGCAATCGAGCGTGACGCTGGCAACGGCGGCAGCTCGTGGATATTGAACCACTGCGCATCCTCGATCTCGTCGGCCTGGGGCACGATATCGCCCCCGGCGTATTCGGCATGAAAGCCCAGCATCATCGAGTGAGGGAACGGCCAGCATTGGCTGCCCATGTACTGGATGTTCTTGACCTCCACCTGCACCTCTTCGCGCACTTCACGGATCAGGCAGTCTTCAGCAGACTCACCCGGCTCGGCAAAACCGGCCAGGGTGCTATAGACCCCCGTGACAAAACGCGGCGAACGCGCCAGCAGGATCTCATCGCCACGGGTCACCAGCACGATCATGCTTGGCGAGATACGCGGGTAGCTGCGCAGGTCGCAGGCCTGGCAATACATCGCCCGCTCCCTCGGCACCTGCACCATCGCCTGGGCACAACTGCCACAAAAACGATGTTCCCGCGCCCAGGTACCGATCTGCGCGGCGTAGCCCAGCACCTTGTACAGGGTGTGATCGCCTTGCAGCATAAAACCGCGCAAGCCCTGCCAACTGCACCCTGGCACTTCTGCCGGCGCGTTGAGTTCCAGCAGGTACACCGGCTCGCCGTCAAGGTGGCCGATGCCGTGTTCGGCAAACACCGACAGGTCCTGGCGCTTGAGCCATTCGCGCGGGAACAGCGGGCCGTTGGTGTCGTGTAAAAAGCCTTCGCGGCTGCGGGCGACGGCCCAGCCGCCAGGGGCGTCGTTGTCCAGCAGCGTTGTCGTAATCCAGCCTGGGGTCATGTCGGTCAATCCACGAATTCGGGTTTCTGCTTACTCATGTGGGCCGCGATGGCCACGCGCAGGTCGTTGGATTGCAACATAGCCGAGTTCCAGGTGGCAACGTATTCCAGGCCGTCATTGACTGTGTGGTCACGCATGTAGCTGATCATGGCCTTGGTGCCAGTCACGGCAATCGGCGACTTGGCGGCGATTTGCTGGGCCAGGTCCATGACGCCCGCCAGCAGGCTTTCATGATCGGCAAACACGCGGTTGACCAGGCCGATGCTGCGCGCTTCTTCGGCGCCGAACTGACGGCCGGTGTAGGCCAGTTCACGCAGCATGCCGTCGCCGATAATGCGCGGCAGGCGTTGCAAGGTGCCGACGTCGGCGGCCATGCCGATGTCGATTTCCTTGATCGAGAATTGCGCGTCTTCAGCTGCATAGCGCATGTCACAGGCACTGATCAGGTCGATGGCGCCGCCGATGCAGTAGCCCTGGATCGCCGCCAGCACGGGCTTGCGGCAAGTGTCCACGGCGTTGAACGAGGCTTGCAGCTCGAGGATCTTGCGGCGCAGCAGGCGCGCATTGCGCCCCACGTCCTTGCCAAAATCATTGGCGATCGAGGCCAGCATCATCAGGTCGATGCCTGAGGAAAAGTGCTTGCCGGCCCCGCTGAGTACCACGGCACGCACGGCGTCGGTCTCGTCGACCCATTGGAAGATGTCGATGATTTCGGTCCAGAACGCCGCGTTCATGGCGTTGATCTTTTCCGGGCGATTGATCTGCACATGGGCAACGTTGCCGCTGAGTTCGACAACGAAGGCTTGGTATTCGGACATGGCAGTGGTCCCTGACTGGCGATTGAGAAAGCCCAGACTATATCAAGGGTGCGCCACGGCGCATCGGCCAAAAGCGGGACTGGCACCGGCGCAGGAAAAGCCGCTGGATAAAACCCCGCGCACACGCCATCCTTTGCGCTTTAAGCCGCGCTGTCAGCGGCGCTCGACGTTTTAAGGATATGCCATGCACGCCCACCCCCTCGCTCCCACCGATTTCGAATTCATTGATGCCACCTTGCTCAAATATGGCGAAGACCACTCGGTGCTGAACATGGCCGAACTCGACGGTTATTTCACCGCCCTGGTTTCCAGCCCGGCCAAGGTGGATGTGGCCGAGTGGTTCCCGGCGATCTGGGGTGGGCAAAACCCTGAATGGGACAACATGGACGAGGCCCAGGCTTTTCTCGAGCTGTGTGTACGCCATATGAATACCCTGGCCGCACAATTGGCCATTGATGCCCAGGCATTCAAAGCCCGTTTCGATGAAACAGAACATCAAGACCAGGTGGTGACCCTTGCCGAGGAATGGTGCTTTGGCTATGTGCGCGGCGTGGCGATCGCCAACTGGCCGCCATTGCCCGCTGCACAAGCCGGGCAACTGGAGCGGATTTCCTGGTGCGCCGAGCAGGACAACTTCGAACTGCCGGCAGACCTGGATGTAAACGCCCATCAACAGCGGGTCAGCGAGATCGAACCGGCTGCGCGGGCGCTGCATGACTACTGGCTGAGCCAGCGTTAAGGCAGGCAAACCTTTTTTGTAGGAGCGAGCTTGCTCGCGAAAAACTTCCAGGCGCCGCGTTCATTCAGGAAGCCCGCTTTATCGTTGGCGTTTTTCGCGAGCAAGCTCGCTCCTACAGTTAGGCCCCCCCACATTTAGGCCGGAGCGCACTCCAATACATCACGCAGATCACCCGCTCACTCGACAAGCATGGCGTGTTTGCCTGATGATTCGGGTCCGCATGTCGGCCACTCCACGCCACCTCGCCTTGACCAGGAGCCTTGTACCTTGAGTTCGCAGAAAACCGTGACCGTTACACCGCCCAACTTCCCCCTCACTGGCAAGGTCGCGCCCCCCGGCTCCAAATCCATTACCAACCGTGCGCTGTTGCTGGCGGCATTGGCCAAGGGCACCAGCCGTTTGAGCGGTGCGCTCAAAAGCGATGACACGCGCCACATGTCGGTCGCCCTGCGGCAGATGGGCGTCACCATCGACGAGCCGGACGACACCACCTTTGTGGTCACCAGCCAAGGCTCGCTGCAATTGCCGGCACAACCGTTGTTCCTCGGCAACGCCGGCACCGCCATGCGCTTTCTCACGGCTGCCGTGGCCACCGTGCAAGGCACCGTGGTGCTGGACGGTGACGAATACATGCAAAAACGCCCGATCGGCCCGCTGCTGGCTACCCTGGGCCAGAACGGCATTCAGGTCGACAGCCCCACCGGTTGCCCGCCAGTGACCGTGCACGGCGTGGGCAAGGTCCAGGCCAAGCGTTTTGAGATTGATGGTGGCTTGTCCAGCCAGTACGTATCGGCCCTGCTGATGCTCGCGGCGTGCGGCGAAGCGCCGATTGAAGTGGCGCTGACCGGCAAGGACATCGGCGCCCGTGGCTACGTGGACCTGACCCTCGATTGCATGCGTGCGTTCGGGGCCCAGGTGGACGCCGTGGACGACACCACCTGGCGCGTGACCCCCACCGGCTACACCGCCCATGATTACCTGATCGAACCCGATGCGTCCGCCGCCACGTATTTGTGGGCCGCAGAAGTGCTGACCGGTGGGCGTATCGACATTGGTGTAGCCGCGCAGGACTTCACCCAGCCCGACGCCAAGGCCCAGGCCGTGATCGCGCAGTTCCCGAACATGCAGGCCACGGTGGTAGGCTCGCAAATGCAGGATGCGATCCCGACCCTGGCGGTGCTCGCCGCGTTCAACAGCACGCCGGTGCGTTTCACTGAACTGGCGAACCTGCGCGTCAAGGAATGTGACCGCGTGCAGGCGCTGCACGATGGCCTCAACGAAATTCGCCCGGGCCTGGCGACCATCGAGGGCGATGACCTGCTGGTCGCCAGCGACCCGGCCCTGGCTGGCACCGCTTGCACCGCACTGATCGACACCCATGCCGACCATCGCATCGCCATGTGCTTTGCCCTGGCGGGGCTGAAAGTCTCGGGCATTCGCATTCAAGACCCGGACTGCGTGGCCAAGACCTACCCTGACTACTGGAAAGCCCTGGCTAGCCTGGGCGTCCACCTAAACGACTGACACACAAACCTGTAGGAGCGAGCTTGCTCGCGAAAAACGTTAACGAAAACGCGCGTTTGCTGAATGAATGCGGCGCCTGTGAGTTTTTCGCGAGCAAGCTCGCTCCTACAACCCTGCCGGGAGCGTCAATGACCCTTCGCCAACCCTGCCCACCCGGCGCCTGTGTCTGCAACCGTGAACAACTCCTGCAAGCGCCCGGCGCTGACCTGCGCATTCTGCAACTGACGCGCCAGCAGGAAAAAATCCTGCTGGAGCGCCTGGAAAACCTCAAGAGCCTGCAAGACCTCGAACACCTGCAACAGCGGATGTACGACCAACTGGGCATCCGCGTACACATCGCGCCAGGGCATACCGAGGTCAAGAGCATGCGCGGGATCCAGATCGTCATCGACGAACTGCCGGGCATGTGTCGCAAGACCCGCCAGTCCATCCCCGCGTCCATTCGCCGAGGCCTGGAGAAAAAACCAGAGATTGCCTACCGCTTGCTGGACGCCCACGACCTGTTTCGCGACGTCTGAATTATCCCGCCACTGCTTCTCGCTCAAACAACTCCTGCCCCACCGCCCGGGCCTTGTGCAAGTGCGCCTGGGCCGTGCCACTTTCCGAGTCCAGCAACAACGCGGAGGTGAGTCAATACGGGCCTGCTCAGCCTGCACGTCAATGCCGGGACGCGCTGTCGCCCTTCACCGCTGGCGGCAGCATTTCCCAGGCCGGCCTGCGCGCCATGCTCGGCGCGGCGCAAGCGCTGTCCCACGCGGCGGCCAATGGTGAAATCAGCCGCGAGGAAGCTCAGCAGGAGCTGCTGGAGACTATCCTCGGGATGGTCAGGCGCGTCAGGCCGTAGGCAGACGGCTCTGGACGAACAGTTGCGCCTTGCGCGCCAACTGGTCCAGGTGCCGATCACGCTGTTTCTCTGCATCGACCATGGCGCGCTTGCCGTGTTTTTGCAGCAGGTAGGTGTGGATCTGCCGCACTTCCAGCGAGCTGTAGATCGAAGCCACATCCAACACGCCCATCAGCCCTTCGGTGGCGTAGTTGCGAGTGTTCATCACGACCTGGGTGCCACGCGCACCGCGCACCTGGAAGCCCATGGCTTCGAACGCCGCAACCTTCTCTACCGCACAGGCCAGTTCGGCGTGGGGATAACGCGCCAACACCTCGTCCAGCATGCTGCGTGCCACACCCTGGCGACGAAAGCCGGCCTGCACCGCCATAAACGCGATGCCACAGGCGTGCGGATCATCCTTCACCGGCAGGTACAGGCAAAAGCCCACCACCGCTTCGTCTTCCATCGCCACGACCAACTCCACCGCAACGCCCTTTTCGCCATTCAGCGCCTCAAGGTACAGGTGCACCTCAAACCCGATGGCGTACTGGTAGATGTTGTACAGCAGGTTGCTCGGTGCCAGCGCCACGCTGCTGATATCGGTGAGGTTGTCTACCACCATCTGCAGGATCTGGCTGTTGATCGGTTCGGGGCACGGTGTGGTGTAGCGGGTAAGGCTGAACATGCAAATTCCTGGGGTTTCGCGTCAAGGCAGCGGCGATTGTACCTGTTGCGGGCCGCTCATGGCCCGCACACCTCGCGCAAACAGGTGCGCAGCCAGCGATGGGCCAGGTCGGCGTCCTGTCGCGGGTGCCACAGCATCGCCACGGTAAACGGCGGCAACGTCACCGGCAGCTCAAAGCAGTGCAAGCCTCGAGGCGGCACGCTGATATAGCGCTCAGGCACACTGGCGATCAGGTCAGTATCACGCGCCAGGGCGATGGCCGTGTTGAAACCGGCGACCACGATGCTGACCTGCCGAACCAGACCTTGCGCCTCCAAAGCATCGTCGATCTGGCCACGGTCCTGCCCGCGCCGCGACACATAGACGTGTTGTCCCTGGGCGAAACGCGCTGCGCTCAAAGGGCCGCGACTCAGCGGATGGCCCTCGCGCACCACACCCACCAGCCGGTCACGAAACAGCGCCTGGGTCAGCACTTCGGGGCTGGCGCCGACATCGACCACACCGGTTTCCAGGTCGACACCACCGTCGCGCAGCAACGCACTGTGCTTGTCGCTCTTGTGCACGAAACGCAAGCGCACGCCGGGTGCCTCCTGGGCGATACGCGCCAGCAATGCGGGGCCGAAGCGCTCGACGAACTCCTCACTGGTGCGCAGGGTGAAGGTGCGCACCACCGCCCCCAAGTCCAAGGAGTGCGCCGGGCGCAATACGGCGTGGGCGTCCTGCACCAGTTGGCTGACTTGCTCGCGCAGCTGCAACGCCCGGGGCGTCGGCACCAGGCCGCGACCGGCGCGCACCAGCAACGGGTCGCCAGTGGCCGCGCGCAAACGCGCCAGGGCCCGGCTCATGGCCGAAGGGCTCAGGCGCAAGCGCTGGGCAGCGCGAGCGACGCTGCCTTCGGCAAGCAGCACGTCCAGGGTGATGAGTAAATTGAGGTCGGGCATGCGCGCTCCTTAATCAGGCGTTCGGTGCAGCTATAACCTGCAACCCATGCGTCTTCCGCCATATTAGGCGACGCCGTAGATTTGTGACAGGTGCATTCATTCAAGGAAACGCGCATGCAAACCTCCACACGCGGCGGCCTGGTCGCTTTGTCGTTGTCCATGTTGCTGGCCGCCCTGGGCACCAGCATCGCGAATGTTGGCCTGCCCAGCCTGGCGCACGCCTTCGGGGCATCGTTTCATGCCGTGCAGTGGGTGGTGCTGGCCTACCTGCTGGCTATCACCGCCGTGATTGTCAGCGCCGGGCGCCTGGGCGACCGTCTGGGGCGTCGGCGCTTGCTGCTGGCCGGCTTGCTGGTGTTTGCCCTGGCCTGCGCCGGGTGTGGCATCGCGCCGACCCTGCCCTGGCTGATCGGCGCACGGGCATTCCAGGGCCTGGGCGCGGCGATCATGATGGCGATGACCCTGGGCATGGTGGGTGACACCGTCACTAAAGAAAATACCGGCCGAGTCATGGGCCTGCTCGGCACCCTGTCGGCACTCGGCACGGCCATGGGACCGAGTGTCGGCGGGGTAATGCTCAGCCTGTGGGGCTGGCGCGCGCTGTTTCTGATCGGCCTGCCCTTGGCGGGCGTGGCTGCCGCCCTCGCCTACCGTTATTTGCCGGTGGATGCTGACCGCCGCGAAACTTCACCAGGCGATACATTCTGGGCGCCCCTGCGCGATGCGCCGTTGCGCGCCGGCTTGGTCATGAGTGCTCTGGTGTCGGCGGTGATCATGGCCACGTTTGTGGTGGGCCCGTTCTACCTGTCCCGTGGCCTGGGCCTCGATCCCGCCTGGATGGGCTTGGCCATGGCCGTGGGGCCAGCGGTCGCAGCGGTTACCGGTGTACCGGCGGGTTACCTGACCGATCGCCTCGGCAGCCAACGCCTGACCCTCATGGGGCTGAGCGTGATGCTCTGCGGGGCCTTATTGCTGTCGCAGGTGTCCGGGCTTGGCGTTTATCTCGCGGCCCTGATCGTGTTGACGGCCGGCTACAGCCTGTTCCAGGCGGCCAACAACACGGCAGTGATGAGCGACATACAGGCGACCCGCCGAGGCACGGTGTCCGGCCTGCTGAATCTGTCGCGCAACCTGGGTCTGATTTTCGGCGCATCGGCCCTCGGCGCGGTGTTCGCGCGCGTCACTCCGGATGTCAGTCACGCCGCGCCACAGGCGGTGGCTGCCGGCTTGCACGCGACCTTCGCCATGGCAACGGGTTTGCTGCTGGTGGCCGCACTGATCGCCTGGAAACGTGCGCAAAGGCCGAGCAGCGCGAAGCAGACAAATATTGACAAGCCAAAATCGTAACGACTATTGTCTGACAACCTGATCACCAAGGTTTTCCCATGCTTGAACTCCAGCGCCCCGATTCGCTCGTCGTACGGGTTGTCAGCGCCATTCGCGCAGAAATCGAATCCGGCCAACTGGCCCCGGAGTCGCGCCTGCCGACCGAACAGCAACTGGCCGAACAACTCAACGTCAGCCGTTCCGTGGTGCGTGAAGCCATTGCCCAGCTCAAGGCCGACGGTGTGCTCACCGCCCGCCGTGGCCTGGGCTCGTTTATTTCGCAGACCCCTGCGGGCACGGTGTTTCGGTTTCCGCAGCCCAACGGTCGACGACCTGACCTGGCGCAGATGTTCGAAGTGCGCCTGTGGATCGAAACCCAGGCCGCTTCGATTGCCGCCCAGCGCCGCGACAGCGCCGACCTGCAACGCATGAAAAGCGCGTTGCAGGCCATGCAGGACAACCGCGACAACTTTGAAGCCGCAGCCCTGGCCGATGTGGAATTCCACCGCGCCATTGCCGACGCCAGCAAGAATGACTACTTCGTGGCCTTCCATGACTTCCTCAGGAGCCAGTTGGCCAGTGCGCGTAAAACCGCGTGGGAAAACTCGGCCTCGCGCTTTGCCACCGGTTCGGCCGACGCGACCCAGGAACACCAACAGCTCTACCAGGCCATTGCCGATGGCGACGCCCGATGTGCTGCTGCCTGTGCCGAGGCGCACCTGCGTGCCGCGGCGCGGCGCCTGCAACTGGAATTACCGACCACGAATTGATCCGTACTGTTTGCAGCGTGTCCCCGGACACGCCATTTTTTTAACAAAAACATTAGTCTGACAACCTGATAAGCAGACTGAAATGTTCAGCCTTAGGTAACCCTGCAATGATTCATGACTTTTGCATTATCGGCGGCGGCATCGTCGGCCTGGCCACCGCCATGGAGCTGCTCAAGCGCCAACCTGGCGCGTCGCTGGTGATCCTGGAAAAAGAGCCGGTGCTGGCCAAGCACCAGACCGGCCACAACAGCGGCGTGATCCATGCCGGCATCTACTACGCGCCCGGCAGCCTCAAGGCCGATTTGTGCAAGCGCGGCGCCGAAGCCACCAAGCAGTTCTGCCGCGAACACGGGATCAAATTCGAGGTGTGCGGCAAGCTGCTGGTGGCCTCAAGCCCGCTGGAAATGCAACGCATGGAAGCGCTGTACGCCCGTGCCCAGCTCAATGGCATGCAGGTCGAGCGCTTGAATGCCGAACAACTGTGCCAGCGTGAACCGAACATCGTCGGCCTCGGCGGCTTGTTTCTCGATGCCACCGGGATTGTGGATTACCGCCAGGTGTGCGAGACCATGGCCCAGGTGATTCGTCGCAACGGTGGGCAGATCTGCCTGGAACGCACCGTCACTGCCATCCACGAAAACACCGATACGGTCACCGTCAACACCGAGGGCGAGACCTGGCAGGCCCGCCATTTGGTGGTGTGCGCCGGCCTGCAGTCAGACCGCCTGGCGCGCCTGGCCGGTATCCGCATCGAGCATCAGATCATCCCGTTTCGTGGCGAATACTTCCGCCTGCCCGCCGCCAAGAACAACATCGTCAACCATCTGATCTACCCGATCCCCGACCCGGAGCTGCCCTTCCTCGGCGTACACCTGACCCGCATGATCGACGGCAGCGTCACCGTCGGCCCGAATGCCGTGCTGGGCCTTGGCCGCGAGAACTACCGCAAGTTCTCGGTGAACTGGCGCGACGTGGCGCAGTACGCCAGCTTCCCGGGTTTCTGGAAAACCCTCTGGCAAAACCTCGGTTCGGGCACCACCGAGATGAAGAACTCCTTATTCAAGTCCGGCTACCTGGAGCAGTGCCGCAAGTACTGCCCGTCCCTGACCCTCGATGACCTGCTGCCCTACGAGGCCGGTATCCGTGCCCAGGCAGTGATGCGCGACGGCAGCTTGGTGCACGACTTTCTGTTCGCCCAAACCTCACGAATGCTGCATGTGTGCAATGCGCCCTCGCCGGCCGCCACCTCAGCCATGCCCATCGGCGCGATGATCGCCGACCGCCTGTTCCACCCCCAGTAAGACCGCACCGCCCGTTCACCCAACAATAACTACAAAGACCCAGAAGGAAGTCCAGCATGTCGGCATCCGCCTCCATCCCCGGTACCGAAACGCCCGAACAAACCCGCAAGCGCCTGCGCAAAGTCGCCGCCGCCACCATCTTCGGCTCGATGCTGGAGTGGTACGACTTTTACCTGTACGCCACCATGGCGGCGATTGTGTTTTCGAAGATCTTCTTCGATAACAGCGACCCGAAGACTGCCACGCTGATGGCCTTTTCGACCTTTGCCATCGGCTTTATCGCCCGCCCTTTCGGCGGCATCCTGTTTGGTTACCTGGGCGACAAGTTCGGGCGCAAGCAAGTGCTGGTGCTGACCTTCTGCCTGATGGGCGTGTGCACCACCTTAATCGGCTTGATCCCCAGCTACGCCTCCATCGGCATATGGGCGCCGATCCTGCTGGTGTTTATCCGCATCATCCAGGGCCTGGGCGCAGGAGCCGAGCTGTCGGGCGCGGCGGTCACCTCCTACGAACACGCCTCCCAGGGCAAGCGTGGCAGCCAGGGCGCCTGGCCGGCATTGGGCCTGAACCTGGGCCTGTTGCTGTCCTCGCTGACCATTTACCTGCTGACCATCAACGGCAACGAGTTCCTGCTGGCCGGCGGCTGGCGCATTCCGTTTATCTGCAGCATCGTGCTGGTGGGCGTCGGCCTGTGGGTGCGCAACAGCATTCCCGAAACTCCGCAGTTCGAAGCGCTGAGCACGGAAAAAGCCAAGGCCAAGCCATCACCCCTCAAAGCCTTGTTCAAGAACGACCTCAAGGGCCTCGCCGTGGTGTTTTTTGTCGCGATTGGCTACAACGCCCTGAGCTACATCTTCAAGACCTTCTCCCTGGCGTACCTGACACAGTTCAAAGGCGTGGATGTGCATGTCACCTCGCTGTCGGTGACCATCGCCAGCCTAGTGGCCATCGTCGCCGTGCCCTGCTTTGGCTGGCTGTGTGACAAGTGGAGCAGCAAGACCGTACTGATGCTCGGCGGGCTGTGCTCGCTGTTGTTCGCCTACCCGTTCCTGGCCCTGCTCAATAGTGGTGAAAGCCTGATGATCTACCTCGCCATCGGTGTGGGCACCGGTATCCTCGCGCCGATGATGTTTGCGCCCCAGGGCTCGTTCCTGAGCCGGCAGTTCCCGACGCAAACGCGGTCTTCGGGCTTTGGCACCGGGCGCGAAATCGGCACCGCCATTGCTGGTGGCCTGGCACCGCTGGGCGCACTGTCGATGGTAGCGGCCTCGGCCACCCACTCCACCGATGGTGTGGTGGTGATCCTGGCGATTTCTGCCTTGTTGGTGGTGGTGTTTGCCCTCTGCGATCAGGGCGCGAAACACTCGGCATTCAAGAACTGAGCAAAAAAGTTCGGACCAACGGGTGCATGGATGCACCTGGATCGCGCATCATGGGCACTTTCAAGCTCAAGGGTAACGTCCATGCGCGTTCTGTCATTGATGATGGGTCTTACGACGCTGGCCGCCACTACGGTGTTCTGCGCCAGCGCGATGGCGAATGAAGAAAGTCAGTTAGTCCAACAGATCAACCAATACCGCAGCCAGGTACAACGCTGCGGTGACCAGGGTTCCCAGGAGCTGCCACCGCTGGCCAGCGACACACGGCTGGTATTGCCGGCCTCCAATGTCGGCGATTTGCAGCAGTCGCTGGCGCGGGCTGCGTACCCGATGGTGAACGTGCAGGCCATCAGCCTGTCCGGTCCCAAGGACGCCGAGGCTGCGATGAAAGCGGTACGCGAAAGCTTCTGCCGCGTCGTGCTCGATCCGCAATTTGTCGACATCGGCGTCAGCAACAGCGGCCAGGACTGGCGCATCGTGCTGGCTCGCCCGCTGCTGACCAGCGGCCTGGGCGACTGGCAAACCGAAGGGAGAAAACTGCTCGACCTGATCAACACCGCGCGTGCCGAGCCGCGCCAGTGCGGCAGCCAGGCGTTCACCGCGACCACACCGCTGTCGTGGAACGACACGCTGGCCAGCGCGGCCAACAGCCACACGCGCAACATGGCCAACGGCAACTTCTTCGACCACCTGGACCACGACGGTCGTACGCCCGGGGACCGCGCCGAACTGGCCGGGTATATCGCGAAGAACATCGGCGAAACCATCGCCGCCGGCCTCGACACGCCGCGCAAGGTCGTCGACGGTTGGCTCGCCAGCCCCGGCCACTGCGCCACCCTGATGAACCCGCAGTTTCGCGATTTGGGCGCCGCCTACGCGATGGACCCCAAGAGTGACGCGGGCATCTATTGGACGGGTTTATTCGGCACGCAATGAAGGTTGGGCGCCGGCCCAACCCGGCCAACAATGACGGCGTGCAAATAGACAATGAAATCAAAGTGCTATCAGGGAGATAATCGCGCTGAACTGAATGCGGTCATTCCGGTCTGTAGCTAGTCGGTGTGACTCTTCAAAGCTAAACAATGCGTGGCAAGCAAGGTGTGAACCCAATGATGAATTGGCTGCAAGGCAGCAGCGAAATGGCAGAGCGGGTTCGTCAGCATGATTGGGCCAATACGCCCTTGGGGCCACTTGAACACTGGCCCGACGTGTTGAAGACAACCGTTGCGCTGTCCTTCGCATCGAGTTTCCCCCAGGCCATCGTCTGGGGGCCTCAGTTGATTACCCTCTATAACGACGCGTTCACGCCGATCCTGGGTAGCAAACCCGATGCGTTGGGTCGCCCGTTCAACGAGATCTGGCACGAGGTGTGGGACGATATCAGCCCTATCGCCGACGCCGCGTTCGACGGGCACGCCACCTATATCGAAAACTTCCCGCTGCTGATCCAACGCAACGAAGCGCCGGAACAAGCCTATTTCACCTTCTGCTACAGCCCGATTCGCAATGCCCAAGGCGTGGTGGTCGGTCTGCTCGACACGGTGACCGAAACCACTGCCACGGTGTTCCTGGCCCGTCGTCTTGAAGTGCTGGACGCCATTAGCAACTGCGTGACCAACGCCACCGACGCCGAAACCATCATGACCTCGACCACCCGCTTGTTGGCCCAGCATCTGCAGGTGTCCATCTGCGCCTACGCCGACATGGACGAAGATCAAGACGGCTTCACCATTCGCGGCGACTGGTCGGCGCAAGGCTCGCCGAGCATCATCGGCCATTACAGCCTGGCGGCGTTTGGCGAATGCGCGGTCAACTGCCTGCGTGCCGGCGAGCCACTGGTGATACGCAATAATCTGATCGAGTTGCCGCCCCATGATGCCGCAAGCTTCCAGGCGCTCGGTGTGACAGCCACCATTTGCATGCCATTGATCAAAGACGGGCGGCTCACCGCGCTGATGGCCGTACACGACAAAGTGCCGCGCTTTTGGTCGTCCTACGACATCGCGCTGTTGGGTGAAGTCACCGAACGTTCCTGGGCACATATCAAGCGCGTGCGTGCCGACGCCGCCGTGCGTAAGGGCCTGGCTGCCTATACGGAACTCAATGCCAGCCTGGAGCAGCGCGTGAATGAGCGTACCCGTGCGCTGGCCGA
The DNA here is from genome assembly GCF_002591235.1 of Pseudomonas sp. FDAARGOS_380. Taxonomy (NCBI): domain Bacteria; kingdom Pseudomonadati; phylum Pseudomonadota; class Gammaproteobacteria; order Pseudomonadales; family Pseudomonadaceae; genus Pseudomonas; species Pseudomonas sp. FDAARGOS_380. The sequence goes on from NZ_CP023969.1 coordinate 5,240,830, forward strand.
AGCCGAAGCTGCACTGCGCCAGTCACAAAAACTTGAGGCCATCGGCCAACTGACCGGTGGCGTCGCCCATGACTTCAACAACCTGCTGACCATTATCCGCTCATCCGTAGATTTCCTGCGCCAGCCCGGCCTGTCCGAGGAGCGTCGGCAACGCTATATGTGCGCGGTGTCCGACACCGTGGAGCGGGCCAGCAAGCTCACCAGCCAACTGCTCGCCTTTGCCCGTCGCCAGCCGTTGAACCCGCAGGTCTTCGATGTCGGCCAGCGCGTGCAGAACATCGGCGAGATGCTCGAAAGCGTCACCGGCGCGCGCATTCATGTGCAGGTGCAATTGCCCGATCAGCCCTGCTATGCGCGCATCGACCCCAGCCAGTTCGAAACCGCGCTGATCAACATCGCCCTCAACGCCCGCGATGCGATGGACGGCCAGGGCACCCTGACTCTGAAGGTCGCCGGGCAGCAAACGCTGCCACGTATCCGCGGGGATGCCGAGTCGTGCATGCCCTACATCGCCATCTCCCTGGCCGACACCGGCACCGGGATTCCCAGCGATACTTTCGAGCGCATTTTCGAGCCGTTCTTCACCACCAAGGCCGTGGGTAAAGGCACGGGCCTTGGCCTGTCGCAGGTATTCGGCTTTGCCAAGCAGTCAGGCGGCAATATCGATGTGGCCAGCACCCTGGGCCACGGCACGGTGTTTACCTTGTACCTGCCGCAAGTCGAAGGCGAAGCGGCGCCGGATCAAGACCCGCTTGCAGATCTGCCTGCGCCGCAAGAGGCGGCTCATCAGCATGTGCTGATCGTCGAGGACAACCTTGAGGTGGGGCGCTTCGCCAGCCAGATCCTCAAGGACCTGGGTTACCAGACCACCTGGGCGACCAATGCCGAACAGGCACTGAACCTCGCCGGCACAGACGTCCAGGGGTTCGATGCGATTTTCTCCGACGTGGTGATGCCCGGCATGACCGGCGTGGCCATGGCCAAGCTGCTGCGCCAGCGCCGCCCGGACCTGCCCGTGGTACTCGTCTCCGGCTACAGTGAGGAACTGGCGGACAGCGGCTATGAAGGCTTTGAATTCCTCGCCAAGCCCTACTCCGCCGACCAGGTTGCGCGGGTGCTGGCAAAGGCGATGTGCAAGGATCAGTCGACGACCGCCACCTGATTGCGGCCCGATGCCTTGGCCTGGTACAGGGCCTTGTCGGCGCTGTTCATCAAGCCGTTCAAATCCAGATGCTGAGCGTGGGTGGACGCCACGCCCAGGCTGGCGCTCACCCCCTGGACCGGGTCGGCGGGCAAGTCACCAATTTTCTGGATCAACTGCTCGGCAATGCCGCGCGCGGTCTCCAATGAGGTATTGGGCAGCAACACCGCAAACTCCTCGCCTCCCAGGCGACCGTAGATATCGGTCTGGCGAAAGGATGCGCTGATCACTGCACCAATCTGGCGCAACACCTGGTCACCGACTTGGTGGCCATAGGTGTCATTGATGGCTTTGAAGTGGTCCATGTCCATCATCAACGCACACAACGGCTGCTGCTCGCGCAGGCACTGCGCGTACAGCAACTGGGCCTGCTCGTAAAACGCCCGACGATTCATCAGCCCGGTCAGCTCATCGGTCTGGGCGGCACGGGTGGAAATATGATGAGCGCGCTCCATCTGCCGCGTCAGGCGAAAGGCTTTCTCCAGAGCATCGGAGAGTTTGTGCGTCGCCCCGACCACAAACGAGGCAAACACCAGCACCGCCAGCGCCACGCCGACTTGCATCGGTGAGGGCTGGAGCAGCATCCATACCGTACAGGGAAGCAACACCAGCGCCATGGAACCCAGCGTCATGTAACGATAAGCCGAATAACAGGACACCGCGCTGACCGACATGCCCACGGTAAACAGCATCACCAACACCTGGGATAAACGGTCATCGACCGGCATCACCGCCAGCGCCCCGCCGCCCCAGATACCCGCCGACAGCATCAGGGTGATCCAGTAGCGGCGTTCCCAACGGGCGGGTGTGCGCCCCGCGTCAGGGCAGCGAAACCATTGCACGAACAAATGCAGGCGCACCAATGACGAGCCCGCCAGCAGTACGAGCCACACCAGGATGACCTGATGATCGAACCGGTCCCAGCACAGCCAGCAGAGCATGACGGCGCCCAGGTAGCTGCCGAAGATAGCGGAGAATGATTGACGAAACAGCTGGTGCAAACGGTCGGTTCGCACCTGCTCTTCGATTTGCTGACCCTGATCTTGCCCGAGGCTATTCATGGGATTGGCCTGTGTGAACGGCGACGACAAAGCGCCATTGTGGCACCTTGCCAGCAAGCCGAACAGCAGCATCCGCCGAGCTAGAGCGTTTCAGGCTCCTCGGGCCGCAAAATCAGCACACCCAAGGGCGGCAAGTTCAGCGACAGCGACACCGGTTGCCCATGGCGCGGCTCATCCTGGGTAAACACTGCGCCACCGTTACCGTAATTGGAGCCGGCGTAGGTGTCGGCATCACTGTTGATCACCTCACTCCAGCGCCCGCCAAACGGCACACCGACTGCGTAGCCTTCGCGGGGCACCGGGGTGAAGTTGGCCACCACCAACACCGGCTTGCCATCTTTGCTCCAGCGCAGCCAGGCGTAGACGCTGTTGATCGCGTCGTCACCGATCAGCCATTGGAAGCCCTGGGGCGCATCGTCCTGTTCGTGCAACGCAGGTTCTTCGCGGTACAGACGGTTCAGGTCGCCCACCAGCTTCTGCACGCCACGGTGCTCGGGGTATTGCAGCAAATACCAATCCAGTTGCTGGTCGTGGTTCCACTCGCGCCATTGGCCAAATTCGCAGCCCATGAACAGCAGCTTCTTGCCCGGATGCATCCACATAAAACTGAGGTAGGCGCGCAGGTTGGCAAATTTCTGCCAGCGGTCGCCGGGCATCTTGTCGATCAGCGAGTGCTTGCCGTGTACCACCTCATCATGGGAAATCGGCAGGATAAAGCGCTCGGACCAGGCATACACCAACCCGAAACTCAGCTCGTTGTGATGATGGGCGCGGTACACCGGGTCTTGCTGGATGTAATGCAAGGAGTCGTGCATCCAGCCCATGTTCCATTTGTAGTTGAAGCCCAGGCCACCCTGTTGGGTCGGCTGGCTGACGCCCGGCCAGGCCGTGGACTCCTCGGCAATCACCAAGGCGCCCGGCGCTTCAAGGGCGACCACGTCGTTGAGGTGCCGCAAGAAGTCGATGGCTTCCAGGTTCTCGCGCCCACCGTGGCGGTTGGGCACCCATTCACCGGCCTTGCGCGAATAATCGCGATACAGCATGGAGGCCACGGCGTCCACGCGCAGGCCGTCCACATGGAAATGCTTGAGCCAATGCAAAGCCGACGCGAGCATGAAACCGTGGACCTCGGTGCGGCCCAGGTTGTAGATCAGCGTGTCCCAGTCCTGGTGAAAACCTTCCAGGGGGTTGGCGTATTCGTACAGCGCGGTACCGTCAAATTGCGCCAGGCCGTGGGTATCGGTGGGGAAATGCGCTGGCACCCAGTCGAGAATCACACCGATATCGGCCTGATGGCAGGCATTGACGAACCAGGCAAAGTCTTCCGGCGAGCCAAAGCGTGCGCTGGGGGCAAACTGGGATAATGCCTGATAGCCCCAGGAGCCACCAAAGGGGTGCTCCATGATCGGCATCAGTTCGATATGGGTGAAGCCCAATTGTTGAACGTAAGGAATCAGCCGCTCGGCCAGTTCGCGCCAACCATATTGCCGGGCCACTTCACCGGCCTCGTCCAACTCGCACTGCCAGGACCCCACATGCAGCTCGTAGATCGACAACGGCGCGGTGGATTTCTGCTTGTCGCCCCGCGATTGCATCCACTCATGGTCCTGCCAATCCACTTGCAAAGGTGCGGCGACTTTGGAAGCGGTGTCCGGCGGCAGTTGGGTGGCCAGCGCCACGGGGTCGGCCTTGAGCGGCAAAATGCCGTGGGCGCCGAGAATTTCGTACTTATAAGCTGCGCCCGGCTGCAGGCGCGGAATGAAGATTTCCCACACGCCCGATGGATGGCGCAGGCGCATCGGATGACGGCGCCCGTCCCAGATATTGAAGTCGCCCACCACCGAAACCCGCCGTGCGTTCGGCGCCCAGACGGCAAAGCGCACGCCTTGCACGCCATCGACGCTGACCACCTGCGCCCCCAGGCAGTTGCCCAGGTCACGGTGATTGCCTTCGGCAAACAGGTACAGGTCCATTTCCCCCAACAGCAATTGGCTGAAGCTGTAAGGGTCTTCGGTGATCTGTTCGCCGCCGGCCCACTGGATTTTCAGCAGGTAGGGCTGGCGAGTGTTGAAGTGCCCGACAAACAGGCCCGGCACCTGGGTGGCGTCGAGGCTGCCAAACGGCTCGCCCGTGTCACGCGCCAGCACCTGAACACTCAGGGCCTCCGGCAGGAACGCACGGATAAACTGGCCGCCCTGCTCGTCATCATGGGGCCCCAGGATCGAAAAAGGATCGGGGTGCTCGGCGCGCACCAGCGCATCGACGTCCTTGGACGCCGGCAATGCAGTCAGCTTGGGCTGCAGCGGTTCTCTCTGTGTAAAACTCATGACGTCTCCCCACCGCGTACAGGTTTCGATATAGGTGTCAGCCCGCTCAGCAAGCCGTGCAGCCCTTGCAGGGGCACCGGCAGCCAGGTCGGGCGGTTTTCTGCTTCGTAGGCCACTTCGTACGCGGCCTTTTCCAGGCTGAACAAGGTCAGCGCTGCGTCGTGGCCGTTGGCATCCTGCCAGTCATGCGCCAGTGTAGACGCAGCGGCCTGATAAGCCTGGGTAAATGCCACGCGGGCTTCATTCAGGTAGCGGTCGGTCACCCGCTTGCGCGCCGCGTTCGCTTCTGGCGTGTGATCCACCCCTTGCACATTCAGCGCCATGGCCGCCGCATAATCGAAGGAACGCAGCACACCGCTCACATCCTTATAAGGGCTGTGCTTGCCGCGCCGCTCATGCAGCGGCCGCGCCGGCTCGCCTTCGAAGTCGATCAAGTAGGCATCGCCCTTGACCACCAATACCTGGCCCAGGTGCAAGTCACCGTGGACGCGAATGCGCAACCCGCCCGCCGTGGCTTTGGCCAACGCCTGAACATGCGCCGCGATGGCTTTTTTCTGCGCCAGTAATTCACTGACCAACGCCTGGTCGGCGGGGTTCAACTGGCTTTGATGAAGCTTGAGCAACTGCAGGGCACGGTCGATCTGAGCGCCCACATCCTTGGCCCAGGCCTGGGTGTCCTTGGCCGTGGTGACTTCGGGCTTGAAGGCTTTATCGCTCGTTGGCGCGCCCAACACCACGTGCATTTCACCCAGGCGCTGACCGAGCAAACCGGCAAAATCCGCCAGCTCACCGAGGGCGTTGTAGTGCTGTTCCTGCTCAGAGATCGCATCGGCCAACTCGTCACGGATCGCCCGCTCCAGGTTGTTCTGGGTCCAGCTCCAGGCATCGCCCTGGTTGCTCAAGTAACCCTGGGCAATCATCAGCAGGTTGTCCTGTCCCTGCCCGTCGCGCCGGCTCATGAAGCCCAGCAGCGGCGAAATGTTCGGGTAGCCGGCGGCGGTCAGGTAGGCGCTCATTTCCAGCTCCGGGTGCACACCGGCGCTGACTTTACGAATCAGCTTGAGCACCAGGCTGTCACCGACCACCACCGAGCTGTTGGACTGCTCGGCAGACAGATAACGCACCGGCGATTCACGGGTCAGTTGCAGCGCGGCCAAGTGTTCAGTCGCCTCAAACCGCAGATCGCCGTCAGGGGTACTCAGCACGGTACCGGCCTGCATGGCCTGGATCACCTCAAGGATAAAATGCTCAAGGCTGAAGGCATCGGTTACTAACCCTACCTGCCGGGTACGTCGCACTCGGGCCAACGCCAATTGCTGGGGCAAGGCGCTGGTGAACTGGTCTTCGCCAAGGAAGCCCAAGGGCAGTTGGTAACGGTTGACCTGGCCAGCACTGGTCACTTCGATCTCACTGAGCAACACCGGATGCTGCGGGTCGCCAAAACGCACGCCGTAGGCGATGCGCACCGTGTCGATTGCCGTGTCTTTGCCGGCAAACCAGCGACGCTTGGGCAGCCAGGCCGGCAGTGAAGTGTGCTCCAGGCTGGTGCGGCAAGGTTCTTCCAGTAACTCTTCCATGCGTTTTTTCAGTACCAAAGTGGTGAAGTCAGGCATGCTTTGCGCCGGTTCCACATGCCAGCTGGGCATCTGGTTTTCCGCGGCCAGCACGAACCAATAGAAACCATAGGGCGCCAGGGTCAGCAGGAAATTCAGCTGGCCGATCGGCGGGAAGGCATTACCGCCGAGCATCTCCACCGGCACCATGCCGGCAAAGGCCGACAGGTCCAGCTCCGCCGCCTGGGCGCTGCGCGACACGTTGGCCACGCACAGGATGATCTCGGTGTGGCCGTCTTCACCGGTGTATTCACGGGTATAGGCCAGGATGCGGCGGTTGGTCGGTGAGAGCATTTTCAGGCTGCCACGGCCAAACGCCTTGGACTGTTTGCGCACTGCGAGCATGCGCCGGGTCCAGTTGAGCAATGAGTGCGGATCCTGGGCCTGGGTCTCGACGTTGACCGACTGGTAGCCATATTGCGGGTCCATGATCGGCGGCAGCACCAGGCTGGCCGGGTCGGCACGGGAAAAGCCGCCATTGCGGTCGATGGACCATTGCATGGGCGTGCGCACGCCGTCACGGTCGCCCAGGTAGATGTTGTCGCCCATGCCGATTTCATCGCCGTAGTACAAGGTCGGCGTGCCCGGCATCGACAGCAACAGGCTGTTAAGCAATTCCACACGCCGACGATCGCGCTCCACCAGCGGCGCCAGGCGTCGCCGTATGCCCAGGTTGATGCGGGCGCGGCGGTCTGCAGCGTAGTAGTTCCACAGGTAGTCGCGCTCTTTGTCGGTGACCATTTCCAGGGTCAGTTCATCATGGTTGCGCAGGAAAATCGCCCACTGGCAATTGGCGGGAATCTCCGGGGTCTGGCGCAGAATATCGGTAATGGGAAAGCGATCTTCCTGGGCCAGTGCCATGTACATGCGCGGCATCAGCGGGAAGTGGAATGCCATATGGCATTCATCGCCGTCGTCACCTTTTCTGTCACCGAAGTACAGCTGCGTGTCTTCCGGCCATTGGTTGGCTTCGGCCAGCAGCATGCGGTCGGGGTAATGGGCGTCGATCTCGGCGCGGATCTGCTTGAGGACGTCGTGGGTTTCCGCGAGGTTTTCGTTGTTGGTGCCATCCCGTTCGATCAGGTAGGGAATGGCGTCCAGGCGCAGGCCGTCGATGCCCAGGTCGAGCCAATAGCGCATTACCGACAGCACCGCTTTCATGACCTGCGGGTTATCGAAGTTGAGGTCGGGTTGGTGCGAGTAAAAGCGGTGCCAGAAGTACTGGCCGGCCACCGGGTCCCAGGTCCAGTTGGACTTTTCGGTGTCGAGGAAAATAATGCGCGTGCCGTCGTACTTCTGGTCATCGTCCGACCACACGTAGAAGTCCCGGGCGGCCGAGCCTGGCTTGGCCTTGCGCGCACGCTGGAACCAGGGGTGCTGGTCGGAGGTGTGGTTGATCACCAGTTCAGTGATCACGCGCAGCCCGCGTTGGTGGGCTTGGGCAATAAAGCGCTTGGCGTCGGCCATCGTCCCGTAGTCGCTGTGCACGCCGCGGTATTCGGCAATGTCGTAGCCGTCATCACGACGCGGCGAGGGGTAGAACGGCAGCAGCCAGATGGTGTTCACGCCCAGGTCGGCGATGTAGTCGAGTTTGGCGATCAGCCCGGCAAAGTCACCAATGCCGTCGTTGTTGGAGTCGAAGTAGGATTTGACGTGAACCTGGTAGATCACCGCGTCTTTGTACCAGAGCGGGTCTTTGATAAAGGTGGCTGCCTTGGGTTTCTTGGCCATTGCAAACTCCTGAAAATACAAAGTTCTCGAGGATCGTTCCCACGCTCCGCGTAGGAACGCAGCCCCGGACGCTCCGCGTCCCAAGCGCGACGCAGAGCGTCAAGCGAGGCATTCCCACGCAGAGCGTCAAGTGAGGCGTTCCCACGCAGAGCGTGGGAACGAGCACTCAGGATGTGCTGATGCGCCAGATGCCGAACGGCATCTGCGGCTCCAGCCGGGTCCATTGGGTCTTGCCGTACCAGGTCCAGCGGTGGCCGTTCATCAAGTCTTCGCCCTGGGTCTGGGCATCGTCGGGCAAGCCCATCTCCCACAGTGGCAATTCGAAGTGAGCTTCCTGGGCGTTGTGGGGGTCGAGGTTGACGGCGACCAAAATGAAATTGCTGCCGTCTTCGCTGCGCTTGCCGAAATACAGGATGTTGTCGTTCCAAGCGTTGTAGAGCTTGAGCCCCAGGTGCGTGTGCAACGCCGGGTTCTGGCGGCGGATGCGGTTGAGCTGGGCGATCTCGGCGATGATGTTGCCGGGCGCAGTGAAGTCGCGGGGGCGTATCTCGTACTTCTCCGAGTCCAGGTATTCCTCTTTGCCCGGCACCGGCGCGGCTTCGCACAACTCAAAGCCCGAATACATCCCCCACAAGCCCGAGCCCATGGTGGCCAGCGCGGCGCGGATCAGGAAGCCTGCTCGGCCGGATTCATGCAGGAAACCGGGGTTGATGTCCGGCGTATTGACGAAGAAGTTCGGGCGGTAGCACTCACGCCAGGGCGACTGGTTCAGTTGGGTGAGGTACTCGCTCAGCTCAGCCTTGGTGTTGCGCCAGGTGAAGTAGGTGTAGCTCTGGGAATAGCCGACCTTGCCCAGGCGCGCCATCATCGCCGGGGTGGTGAAGGCTTCGGCGAGGAAGATCACCTGCGGGTACTTGGCACGCACATCGCTGATCAGCCATTGCCAGAACGGCAGCGGCTTGGTGTGCGGGTTGTCGACGCGAAAGGTCTTCACGCCCTCTTCCACCCAGCCCACCACGATATCGCGCAGTTCGGTCCACAGGCTCGGGATGGCATCGGCCGCGTAGAAATCGACGTTGACGATGTCCTGATACTTTTTCGGCGGGTTTTCTGCGTACTTGATCGTGCCGTCCGGGCGCCAATTGAACCAGCCCGGATGCTGCTTGAGCCAAGGGTGGTCCTGGGAGCACTGGATCGCGAAGTCCAGGGCGATTTCCAGGCCGTGGTCGGCAGCGGCCTGGACCAACCGACGAAAATCATCGCGCGTGCCCAACTGCGGGTGGATCGCCTCGTGACCGCCCTCCTCACTGCCAATGGCATAGGGGCTGCCAGGATCATCGGGGCCAGCGGTGAGTGAGTTGTTCTTACCCTTGCGATGGCTACGGCCGATGGGGTGAATCGGCGGGAAGTACAGCACGTCGAAGCCCATGTCATGGATCATCGGCAAACGCGCATGCACGTCGTTAAACGTGCCGTGCCGCGCCGGATCGTCGGTGATCGAGCGCGGAAACAGCTCGTACCAGCTGGCAAATTGTGCGGCCTCACGCTCCACGTCAATCGGGTACGCGGGGCTCACGCTCAAATAGGCCCGATGGTCGGCCTGGGTCATCAGGTGTGCACTGTCTTCGTGCAGGAACAACGCCACCTGCTCGGTTTCCAGCAGGCCGGAGAGCTCATGGTGCAACAACATCAAGCGGTCACGCAGTTCATTGTCACTGCGCTCGGCGGCCTGCAACACCAGGCTGCGGCCCTCCTGCAACTCCAGGCTGACTGGCACGCCAGCTTCATGCTTCTTGCGCAGTTCGTAACAGAAGCTGGCAAAGGTGTCGATCCAGGCTTCGATGCAGTACTCATGGCGGCCTTGGCGGGCGACGGTAAACGCGCCCTCCCAACCATTGTTGCCGATATCCAGCATGACCACGCTGTGCCAGCTTTCATCTCCCAGCGCGCGCCAGCGGATCAACACCGCCAGTTTATCGTGGCCATCTGCAAACACTTTGCTGGTCACATGGACCCGCTGGCCCACCACTGCCTTGACGGCAAACTCACCGTTGTCGATGACCGGCATGGTGCTTTCGATCGCGATCCTGGGTAACAGCAGCGCCTGGGACAGCGGCAGCACGGAGTCTTCTGGAACCAGTGTTTCAGCAGTCATCGAGCATCTTCCCCTTACGCCCTGTGGACGCTCTTGGCTTGATCCGAATTCAAAGGCGGCGGCGCTCTCCCCGAGCGTGGCCGTTTAAGGTCCGAGCCTGGGCGCGCAGCAAAAGTTCAGGTGGATATGCCGCCACTGGGCAGGGAATCAATTGCCCCAGGCCGCGGTCCACCGCTAGAGCAAAGCACAAAGGAGGCCACACCGATGAATATCCCGATCCCCCCTGAACCTGAAGATCCGAATATCGACAACCCGCCGCTGCCGCCCGGCGAACCGGCGCCCGTTCCGGAGAAAGAACCGCCGGAAAACGACCCACCGCCCGTGGAGGAGCCGCCGACGACTATGCCGCCAGTAATAGGGATCCAAGCCTGGCATTCGCCAAGCATCCAGTGATCCATAATGCGGCATCATTTATCCAACATTTTGACGATTCTGGGCATGATGCTGAACACCGCCAGGGCCAGCAGGGTACTGAGTACCGCGGTCGATTCACGGCCCATGCCCGCCGCCACGCCAATGGCGGCGGTCATCCACAACCCGGCCGCCGTGGTCAGGCCCTTCACATGCTGGCCCTCCTCGTCTTCCTTGCCCTTGAGGATGGTGCCGGCACCGAGGAAGCCAATGCCCGCAATCACCCCCTGAACCACACGGCTCATGGCATCTGCCTGGTTGCCGGACATCTGCGGCACCAGCACAAACAGCGCGGCGCCCAGTGCCACCAGCATATGGGTGCGCACCCCGGCCGCCTTGCCCTTGTGCTCACGTTCAAACCCCAGGATGCCGCCGAGGATCGCCGCGATCAGCAGGCGCACGGTCACTTGGGTGAGTTGCCGGGCATCGCCGATGTCGGCGAATTCGGCTTGCAGGGTTTGCCATACCACATGCCACCAGGCGTCCATGGATGCGCTCCTTTTTATTATGGATAGATAAAGGGTGGACAGCGCAGACCGCCAGTCAGTTGCCTGGAACCTGCCTCCATAGGTGCCGCCTAAGGCTATATAGCCCATAGAAAGGAGATCGCCATGACCCTTCGCATCGACAACCATTTGTGCTACTTCAAGCTCGGCGTGGACGGCCAGGAGCAAAGCCTGCCAGCCACCCGCGTGAAGATCCTTACCGACAATGACAAAGCCATGTCCTATGTGGACCTGGCGGGCGAGCGGATCTATATCACTGAAGCCGAAGCCGACGCGCTGACGGTTGAAGGGGCCACGGATGGCCGTAACCATGTGAAGGCGCAAGAGCCTGGTTCGGTGATTTGATTGATCTGTATCATCGAATCCAATGAATCCCTGCACCCCTATGCCCTGGGGGTGCAGCACATTGACGCACACGAACGCGCCAAACCTATCTGATCCGCTTTTTATCACTCAACCTGAGTCTGTTATGCAAACAGCCCGTCGCCCATAGTTCATCGGCCTGATGGAGGCTGATGAGCGAACGACCATGAGCGAACGAATCCCAACCGTGGAAACCTTTGAGCCCATTCACCCAAAGAAGGTGAAGGCCAAATCCAGCGACAACCTGATCCATACCCGCAGTTTTACCGGCCTGTTTCGCACCTTGCGCGTGGCCGGTGCCGGCCTGCTGTTCCTGGCTTTTTTCGGCACCGTGTGGCTGAACTGGGGTGGGCGCCAAGCCGTACTGTGGGACCTGGCCGAGAGCAAATTTCATATCTTTGGTGCGACGTTCTGGCCTCAGGACTTCATCCTGCTCTCGGCGCTGTTGATCATCTGTGCCTTCGGCCTCTTTGCAATCACGGTGTTTGCCGGCCGCGTCTGGTGCGGCTACACCTGCCCGCAAAGCTCGTTCACCTGGCTGTTCATGTGGTGTGAAAAGGTCACCGAGGGTGAACGCAACCAGCGCATCAAACTGCAGGCCGCGCCCTGGAGCCTGAACAAGCTGGCACGGCGCTCGGCCAAACACACGATGTGGCTGGGTATCAGTGTGTTGACCGGGCTGACGTTTGTAGGCTATTTCACCCCGATCCGCCCCTTGGCCGCTGAATTGCTGACGTGGCAGATGGGCGGTGTGAGCCTGTTCTGGGTACTGTTTTTCACCGGCGCCACCTACATCAATGCCGGCTGGCTACGCGAAGCGGTGTGTATGCACATGTGCCCCTATGCACGGTTCCAGAGTGTGATGTTTGATAAAGACACCCTGACCATTTCCTACGACGCCGCCCGTGGCGAGCAGCGTGGCCCGCGTAAACGTGACGTGCAGCCAGCCGAGGTTGGCCTGGGCGATTGCATCGACTGCCAACTGTGCGTGCAGGTATGCCCCACCGGCATCGACATCCGCGACGGCCTGCAAATGGAATGCATCGGCTGCGCGGCCTGCATCGACGCCTGTGATTCGATCATGGACAAAATGGGCTATGCCCGTGGTTTAGTCAGTTACACCAGTGAGCATCAATTGCAGGGGGGCAAGACTCACCTGCTGCGGCCACGCCTGATCGGCTACAGTGCCGTGCTGCTGGTGATGATTGCGGCGTTGGTGGTGGCCCTGATTGAACGGCCGATGGTGTCGCTGGATGTCACCAAGGACCGTGGTATGTTCCGCGAAAACAGCCAGGGCTTGATCGAGAACATCTACAGCCTCAAGGTGATCAACAAGACCCAGCAGCGCCAGGACTACCGCCTGGAACTGGTGGACGCCGAGGGCTTCCAGTTGCAAGGCAAGACCCAGATCAGCCTGGCGCCCGGGGAAATTGTCGATGTACCGGTGTCGGTGGCGTTGCTGGCGGACACACCGGCCAGCAGTTCTCAGGCTATCCGTTTTAAAGTGACGGATGTGGATGAGCCGTGGATTTATACCGCTGCCGACAGCCGCTTCGTTGCCCCCTTGAATCGCTAATCAACTGTAGGAGCGAGCTTGCTCGCGAAAAACTCACCGGCGCCGCGTTCATTCAGGAAAGCCCGCGTTATCGTTGACGTTTTTCGCGAGCAAGCTCGCTCCTACAGTTTTGCCCTGCGTATACATTCAAAAAGCTAATTAGGCCGCCATGAAACGCTACGAAAAATTCGCCGACGACATCGCAGAACTGATCCGCTCCGGCGTCCTCGGCCCCGGCCAGCGCGTGCCATCGGTGCGCTATGCCAGCCAGGCCTACGGCGTCAGCCCGTCCACCGTGTTCCAGGCCTACTATTTGCTGGAGCGTCGTGGCCTGATTCGCGCCCGCCCGCGTTCTGGCTACTTCGTCAACACCCATGCGCCCAGCCCGTTTTCCGAACCGGTGGTGAGTGAGCAGGTGCATGAGTCCACCGATGTGGGCGTAAGCGAGCTGGTGTTCTCGGTACTGGACTCGATCAAAGACCCCAACACCGTGCCCTTCGGTTCGGCCTTCCCCAGCCCCATGCTGTTCCCGCTGCCGCGCCTGGCTCGCTCCCTGGCCAGTGCCAGCCGCGAAATGGACCCGCGCCTGGTGGTCACCGACATGTCGCCAGGCAACCCGCAACTGCGCCGTCAGATTGCCCTGCGCTATATGGTCGGCGGCCTGATGCTGCCGATGGAGGAACTGCTGATCACCAACGGCGCCCTCGAAGCGCTCAACCTGTGCCTGCAGGCCGTGACCGAACCGGGCGACCTGGTCGCCATCGAAGCGCCGGCGTTCTACGCCTGCTTGCAAGTGCTTGAACGCCTGAAGCTCAAGGCCGTGGAGATTCCGGTACACCCGCGCGACGGTATTGACCTGAACGCCCTGGCCCAAAGCCTCGAGCGCTACCCGATCAAGGCCTGCTGGACCATGACCAGCTTCCAGAACCCCATGGGCGCCACGCTGCCTGAAGAGAAAAAACAGGCGCTGGTGCAATTGCTGCGCAGCCATCAAGTGCCGTTGATCGAAGATGACGTCTACGCCGAGCTGTATTACGGGCAACAAGCGCCGAAACCGGCCAAGGCCTTCGATACCGAAGGGTTGGTAATGCACTGCGGCTCCTTTGCCAAGAGCCTGGCGCCCGGTTACCGGGTGGGCTGGGTCGCCGCCGGGCGCTTTGCACAGAAGGTCGAGCGGCTGAAACTAATGACCTCGCTGTGCCCATCGATGCCGGCCCAGGCGGCGATTGCCGATTACCTGCAACACGGCGGCTATGACCGGCACCTGCGCAAACTGCGCTACGCCCTGGAAGAACAGCAAAGCGCCATGCTGGCGGCCATCGCCCGCTACTTCCCGGCACAGACGCGGGTCAGCCAACCTGCCGGAGGCTATTTTTTGTGGTTGGAATTGCCAGAGCAGACCGACTCGCTGAAATTGTTCCAGATGGCCCTGGCCCAGGGCATCAGCATTGCGCCGGGGCCGATCTTTTCCGCGACCCAGCGCTTCAGAAACTGCATACGCTTGAACTATGGCAGCCCGTGGAACGAAGCCTCGGAGAAGGCCATGGAGACATTAGGGCGGATTGTGCGCTCGTTCTAAATGGAACCTACCGTCGCGTCTTAACGACTCAGAGGCCTCCACAGACCGAATAAAGAGACCCGCGTGATTACCTGGAAAAACTGCCCACTGCCCACACGTGCACCCCGCAACCTGAAGCCTTTTCCCGTCCCTCACCACTACATGCACTGGGCGGAACAACAGCAGGTGCGCCAGATGAAAGGCCCGAGCGGGCGCCCTGCCGGTGATCATCGCTCGGCAGAGGCGATCATCGAGCACAGTAGCGTGACAAAAAACTTCCTCAAGGGCTGCGAGTTCTATCAGGTCGTCGATGACCTCAAGCGACAGGTCGGCGACTGGACGCAAGCCAATCCAGACCCGCAGGCCAGAGCTGATGCGGCCTACGATCTGGATAAAGTGCTGCGTTTTCTCGATAACGTCGATGATCGAACCCTCAATGGCAGCGATAGCCGCAATGGCCATATCGAGGGTTTTTCCAACTGCGGCTATGGCGTGGTGAAGCACTCCGAAGCCGACCTGCTCCGGCAGTTCTCCTGGTACGGCTACGAGGTGCTGCGCACGCTGCGGACCTGATCGGCCAGCGCCTTAACGGCCACCGCCCAGGTCAATGAATGTTCCGGTGGAATACGACGCCTTGTCCGACAGTAACCAAATAATCGCCTCCGCCACTTCATCCGGGCGCCCGCCCCGCGCCATGGGTATGCCCGACTCCAGCTTGCTGACCCGGTCCGGGTCGCCGCTCAGGGCATGGAAGTCGGTAAAGATATAGCCAGGGCGTACCGCGTTGACACGGATACCCTCACCTGCGACCTCTTTCGATAAGCCGATGGTGAAGGTATCCAGCGCGCCCTTGGAGGCGGCGTAGTCGACATACTCACCCGGCGAGCCCAGCCGCGCCGCCACCGACGACACGTTGACGATACTGCCGCCCTGCCCGCCATGGCGGGGCGACATGCGCAGCACCGCGTGCTTGGCACACAGGATCGGGCCCAACACATTGGTCTTGAGGATTTTGAGGATACGAAACTCGGACATTTCATCGACCCGCGACTTGTGCCCCACGGTGCCGGCGTTATTGACCAGCGCGGTGACCCGGCCCAGCTCCGCATCAACGCGATTGAACAGGCCGATCACTTCATCCTCGATGCTGACATCGGCCCGCACGGCAATCGCCTGGGCGCCCAATGCGCGGACCTGATCAAGTACATGGTGGGCAGCGTCTTCATCCGCCTGGTAGTTGATGCAGATGCGATAGCCCTGGCGCGCCGCGAGCAATGCTGTCTGGGCGCCAATGCCACGGCTGCCCCCCGTGATGATGACGACTTTGTCCATGGCTGCGGCCTCCTGATTCAACCGGATGTTTAGGGTTGGATCCAAGAATACCTTTCACTTAACGCTTTTGTCAGGCGCTACCGGCTCTTCGGTGCGCCGGATATTGGCCATGAAGCTGTCGGCCGGCAACGGGTGCCCTAACAAATAACCTTGCAAGGAGTCACACCCCAGGCGGGTGAGGAAGTCCTGCTGCATATCGGTCTCCACGCCTTCAGCGACAATTCGCAGGCCAAGGGCCTGGCCCAGGGCCACGATGGCCGAGACGATGGCCGCGTCGTCGCTGTCGTGTTCCAGGTCACGCACAAAACCGCGGTCGATCTTCAACTCGTTGGCCGGCAGGCGCTTGAGGTACATCAGGCTGGAGTAACCGGTGCCGAAGTCATCGATGGACAGGTCCACGCCCATGTCCGAGAGCTGCTGCAACACCGTCATGCTCGCATCGGCATCGCTCATGGCGGTGGTCTCGGTGATTTCCAGCGTGAGGCTGTTGGCCTGCAAGTGGTGACGCTCCAGCGCCGCCGCTACGCTGTTGACCAGCCCGGCATGGCAGAACTGCAGCGCCGACAGATTGACGGCGATGCGCCAGCTCTCATAGCCCTGGGCGTACCACACGCGCATCTGGCGGCAGGCTTCATCGAGTACCCACTCGCCGATGGGAATGATCAGCCCGGTTTTCTCCGCCAGTGCAATAAACGTAGCGGGCATCAGCAAGCCCTGTTGCGGATGCTCCCAGCGCAACAGCGCCTCGGCCCCTACGGCAACACCGCTGACGGCGTCGAACTTGGGTTGGTAGTGCAAACGAAACTGCCCCTGCTCCAGGGCATTGCGCAGGTCTTGCAGCAATTGCAGTTGTTTGCGCGCGTTGGTGTTCATCGACACATCGAAGAAGCTGTAGCCGTTCTTGCCCATGCCCTTGGCGTGATACATCGCCGCGTCGGCGTTCATCAGCAGTTCCTGGGGGTTATTACCGTTGCCCGGGAACATGGCGATACCGATGCTGGCCGAGATTTGCAGCTCATGGTCGGCCACCGTGAACGGGCGGTTGATCAGGCTCACCTGGCGCTCGGCCAAGCCCATGGCATCGTCGGGCTGGGTGAGCTGCACCAGCAACACAAACTCATCACCGCCGATGCGGGCCAGGGTGTCCTGGCTGCGCAAATCCTCGCGCAAGCGCAAGCCGACCTCGCGCAGCAACTGGTCGCCCAGGTGATGACCAAAGGCATCGTTGACCGGCTTGAAACCATCCAGGTCGATAAACATCAAGGCAAAGCAACCGCCCCGCTCGTTCACCGCCTGGATGCCTTGTTGAATGCGATCAGCCAGCAACGTGCGGTTAGGCAGGCCGGTGAGCATGTCATGCAGGGCCAGGTGGGTGAGTTCCTGGTTGGCCAGGGTCAGGGAATCGGTGAGCACGGCGGTGCGCGCTTCCAGGCGCGCATCCAGCACCGAGGTCAACAGCGCAATGACCAGCACCGCCAGCGAAGTGACCAAGACCAGGTTATCCAGGCCCTTGCCGCTCAGGCCGGTCAATGCGGCGCCGCAGAAGCTGCCATCGGCAAAGCGTGCCGCAGCCATCCCGGTGTAGTGCATCCCCACGATAGCCACGCCCATCACCACGGCGGCGCCACCCCGTGCCAGCCGTACATAAGGTGTGTTGCGCCGCAGGTTGAAGGCAATCCACAGCGCGGCGCCGGAAGCCACCACCGCGATCATCAACGAAGCGCCGAACAAGGCCGGGTCGTAATCAATGCCCGGCGTCATACGCATCGCGGCCATGCCGGTGTAATGCATGCTGGCGATACCGGCGCCCATCACCAGCGCGCCCAATGCCAGTTGCCAGGCCGGTAAGCGTGGCTGGCTGACCAGCCATAACGCAAACCCGCTGGATAGCACGGCGATCAACAGCGAGAACAGGGTAATGGCTACGTCAAAGCCCAGGGCAAACGGCAGGCGCAGGGCCAACATCCCGATAAAGTGCATGGACCAGATGCCGACACCCATCGCCACTGCGCCGCCAGTGATCCACAGGTAAACAGCCCGCCCCTTGGCCGTCGCGATACGCCCGGCCAGGTCCAACGCGGTGTAGGACGCCAGGATGGCCACGCACAGGGAAATCACGACAAGGGAGGTTGAATAGCTACCGATCAGCATGGCACGTCTCGCAGGCGACCGGCGCAAAAGCCCGTGCCGGGTGGCAAATCGGGCGATTGTAGCGAGTATGAATCCGAGGCAGGTGATTAATTGATCCGTGGGCCATGACGCCGTTTCTGGCGTCAATCGGCTGGCTTCATCAGGGTGTTTTCAACGACGCCACGGACATCAAAATGCGGGGTTGTCTGTAGGAGCGAGCTTGCTCGCGAAAAATTCACAGACGCCGCGTTCATTCAGCAAACACGCGTTATCGTTGACGTTTTTCGCGAGCAAGCTCGCTCCTACAGTCGGTCACTGCTTTTCGGCCAGGGAGGTCTGGCCGTCCCAGCCTCCGCCCAGCGCTGCGATCAACTGCACACTGGCCACCAGGCGCGATTGCAGCAAGGTCAACACCGTACGCTCGTTACTCAGGGCCGTTGCCTGCACCGTAACCACGTCCAGGTAGGCAATCAACCCGGCCTTGTACTGGTTTTCGGTCAAGCGCAACGATTCACGCGCGGCTTCCAACGCTTCATTGCTGACCACCGCCTCGTCGGCGAGCACCTTGAGCTGCACCATGTAGTTTTCCACCTCACGGAAACCGTCCAGCACGGTCTGGCGGTACTTGGCCACGGTTTCGTCATAGCTGGCCACGCTGCGGTCGACTTCCGCCGAACGCTGGCCGCCATCGAACAGGGTCATCGCCAGTTTCGGCCCCACCGACCAGAAACGGTTCGGCAGGCTGATCCAGTCCTCGTACGTACTGCTGGAATAGCCGCCCTGCAGGCTCAGGCTGAGGTCCGGATAATAAGCCGCCTTGGCCACGCCGATATTGGCGTTGGCGGCGATGACCGAGCGTTCAGCCGAGGCAATATCGGGGCGACGCTCCAGCAATTGGGACGGCAGGCTCACCGGTATCTGCGGCAGGGCCGGGATGTCGTTGCTCACAGCCAGATTGAAGTTAGCCGGCGCCTCGCCGATCAACACCGCAATGGCGTTTTCCAACTGAGCGCGCTGCCAGATCAGGTCAATCAGGCTGGCCTGGGTGGTCTTGAGCTGGGTTTGCGCCTGGGCGATGGCGTCCTTGCCGGCCACACCGGCACGGTACTGGTTTTCGGTCATTTTCAACGAACGCTGGTAGGTGTCCAACGTGGCTTGCAGCAGGCGCGTCTGCTCGTCCATGACCCGCAGTTGCAGGTAGCTTTGCACCAACTCCGACTGTTGGCTCAGGCGCATTGCGGCCAGGTCGGCCGAGCTTGCCTCGGCGCTGGCTTCGTTGGCCTCCAGGCCACGGCGTAACTTGCCCCAGATATCCGCCTCCCAGCTCACACCCAACTGCGCATTGAGGGTGTCGCGAATCCCGCTGCTGGAACTGCTAAGGCTGGCACTGCTGCTGCCGGTGCCCTGGCTGGCGCGGGTCTTGCCAACGCTCAGGTCAACGCTGGGGTAAAACGCCCCGCGTGAGCTGCGCACCAGGGCCTTTGCTTGACGAAAACGCGCTTCGGCCTGGGCGACGGTCTGGTTGGAGGCGTTGAGGCGTACCACCAGGTCGTTGAGTTGACGGTCACCGTACAGCTCCCACCAGGCGCCGCGGGCCAGGGAGTCGCTGGGGTTGGCCTGACGCCAGCCCTGGGCTTCTTTGAATTGCACCGGCTCGATGACCTCCGGGCGCTTGTAGTCGGGGCCGATGGCGCAGGCGCTGAGCAACATAGCCAGGCCCACTGTAGGAGCGAGCTTGCTCGCGAAAGCCGTCAACGATAACGCGTTCATTCTGGATGAGCGCGGCGCATGGGCGTTCTTCGCGAGCAAGCTCGCTCCTACAGGGGTTGCAGGGGCGTTGGTTGGGTCGGTCATAGCGCAGTGTCCAGGGCAGCATCGGTACGCACGCCGCGCCAGGCGTTGAAGCGGTGGCGCGCGCGGTCGAGGTAAAGGTAAACCACCGGGGTGGTGTAAAGAGTCAGGATCTGGCTGAAGACCAGGCCACCGATGATGGTCAGGCCCAACGGATGGCGCATTTCCGCGCCGTCGCCGCTGCCGAGCAGCAACGGCAAGGCACCGAGGATCGCGGCCAGGGTAGTCATCAGGATCGGCCGCAGGCGCAAGAGGCAGGCGCTGCGGATCGACTCCAGCGGGCTCATGCCGTCGTTGCGCTCCAACTGCAGCGCGAGGTCGATCATCAGGATCGCGTTTTTCTTCACCACGCCGATCAACAGGAACAAGCCCAGCAAGGAAATCAGACTGAACTCGCCGCCTAGCAGGTAGATCGCCAACAACGCACCAACACCGGCCGACGGCAGCGTAGACAGGATGGTCAGCGGGTGAATGTAGCTTTCATACAAAATACCCAGCACCAGGTACACCGCCACCAGCGCGCCGAGAATCATGAACGGCTGGCCTTTCTGGGTCGCGGCGAACGCATCGGCGGTGCCGGCCATCTTGGCGATCACATCTTCGGGCAGCCCGACCTTGGCAATCGCACGCTCGATGGCCGCCGTGCCCTGCTCCACCGTGACGCCGGGCGCCATGTCGAAGGCGATATTCTCCGAAGCGAACTGGCCTTCATGGCTGACGCGGTCATCGGCCAGGCTGTTTTCATAATGAGCAATGGTCGACAACGGCACCCGTGCGCCGTCGGCGGTGATCACCTGCATCTGGTTGAGGGTGATCGGGTCCTGGGCGTATTTGGGATTGACCTCCATCACCACCTGGTACTGGTTGAGGCTGTCGTAGATGGTGGAAATCTGCCGCTGACTGTAGGCGTTGTTGAGCACCGCCGTGACCATATTCATGTCGATGCCCAGGCGCTTGGCCTGGTCGCGGTCGACAATCAGCGTGACCTGGGCCGCGCCCCGGCCTTCGCGGGCGTCGATGGCGGTCAGCTCCGGCAACTCACGCATGGCCGCCACCACTTTCGGGTACCACAGGCGCAGCGCGGCCAAGTCACCGCTTTGCAGGATGTAGGAATACTGCGCGCTGGTCTGGTCGCGGCTGCCGCCAAATTGCAGGTCCTGGTCGGCCATCAGGAACAAGCGCCCGCCCGGCACCAGTGGCACCTCTTTGCGCAGGCGCTCGATCACCGCCTGGGCGGAGATCTTGCGTTCGCCGATCGGCTTGAGGCGTACCAGCATCACCGCATTGTTAGTGCCTTGGTTGCCACCGATAAAGCCGGCCACGCTGAGCACCGCCGGGTCCTTGAGCACCGCCTGGCGAAAGATCTCCATCTTCGGCTGCATCACGCTGAACGACAGGCCATCGTCGCCGCGCACAAAACCGATCAACTGGCCGGTGTCCTGCTGGGGCATGAAGGTTTTGGGCACCACCACGTACAGCGCGATATTCACGCCCACGGTGACCAACAGGCTGAGCAAGGTCAGGCGCCGATGGCGCAGCACCCAATCCAGGCTGGTGGCGTAGCCGGCGACCATGCGGTCGTTGACCTTCTGACTCCAGCGCTGCAATCCGGTCTGCTGGTCCTTCACATGCGGCTTTAACCAACGGGCACAGAGCATGGGCGTCAGGGTCAGCGAGACAATCAGTGAGACGATGATCGCCGCCGACAAGGTGATGGAAAACTCACGGAACAGGTTGGTGACGATGCCGCCCATAAACAGAATGGACAGGAACACCGCCACCAACGACACGTTCATCGACAGCAAGGTAAAGCCGACCTCCTGGGCGCCCAGGTAGGCGGCTTTCATCGGTGGCACGCCCTCGTCGATGTGCCGGGAAATGTTCTCCAGCACCACGATGGCATCGTCCACCACCAGCCCGGTGGCAAGAATCAGCGCCATCAGCGAGAAGTTGTTCAGCGAAAAGCCGTACAGGTACATCACCGCAAAGGTGCCCACCAGCGACACCGGCACCGCCAGGGTCGGGATCAGCGAAGCACGGAAGTTACCCAAAAACAGGTACACCACCAGGATCACCAGCCCCACCGCAATCAGCAGGGTCATTTCCGCCTCATGCAGGGTGGCGGTGATCACGGGTGAACGGTCCATGGCCAGGCTGAGCTTTACGCTGGACGGCAACACCGCCTGCAAGGCCGGCAACTGCGCCTTGATCTGCCGCACGGTTTCGATGATGTTGGCGCCGGACTGGCGGTTGATCACCAGCAACACCGCCGAATCATTATTGAAGAAGCCGCTGTTGTAGCGGTCTTCCACCCCATCAGTGATCTTCGCCACGTCCTTGAGGCGCAGGGCGGCGCCGTCCTGGTAGCGAATCAGCAGGGGCTCATAGTCCTTGGCTTTTTCCAACTGGTCGTTGGCCTGGATCTGCCAGTTGCGCTCGCTGTCTTCCAGGGAGCCTTTGGGCCGGCGCTGGTTGGCGTTGGCGATGGTGTTGCGCACATCGTCCAGGGCGACGCCGTACTGATCGAGGGCCTTGGGTTCCAGCTCGATGCGCACCGCCGGCAGCGAACTGCCGCCGATCTGCACTTCGCCCACGCCCGGCACCTGGGACAGGCTCTGGGACAAGATGGTCGAAGCCAGGTCGTACAACTGCCCTTTCTGCAACACGTCGGAGGTCAGCGACAGCACCATGATCGGCGCCTGGGACGGGTTGATCTTCTTGTAGGTGGGCATGCTGCGCATACCGCTGGGCAGCAGGTTGCGCGACGCGTTGATGGCCGCCTGCACTTCCCGCGCCGCGCCGTTGATGTCGCGGTCGGAATCGAACGCCAGAATCACCCGGGTAGAGCCCTGGCTGGAGGAACTGCTCATGGTGGTGATACCGGCAATCGCGCCGAATGAGCGCTCCAGCGGCGTGGCCACCGTAGACGCCATCACCTCGGGGCTGGCACCGGGCAAGCTGGCCGACACCACGATCACCGGGAAGTCGATCTGCGGCAATGGCGACACCGGCAGCAAGTTGAAGCTGACGCCACCGAGCAACATGATCGCCAGGCTCAGCAGCATGGTCGCGACCGGCCGGCGGATGAAAGGTCCGGACAGGTTCATGGCTCAACCGGCTCCAGGCGTTGTGGCTCTTTGCGCCAGCGCCGGCCAAGACGATCAAAGTACAGGTAGATCACCGGCGTGGTGAACAGCGTCAACACCTGGCTCACCAGCAAGCCACCGACCATCACCAGGCCCAGGGGCTGGCGCAGTTCGGCGCCGGAGCCACTGGCGAGCATCAACGGCACGGCACCGAACAAGGCGGCCAGGGTGGTCATGAGGATCGGCCGGAAGCGCAACAGCGCCGCCTGGTAGATCGCGGTCTGCGGGTCCAGGCCCTGGTTGCGTTCGGCGTCGAGGGCGAAGTCGATCATCATGATCGCGTTCTTTTTCACGATACCGATCAACAGGATAATGCCGATGATCGCGATCATGCCCAGGTCATTGCCACTGAGCAGCAACGCCAGCAAGGCCCCTACCGCCGCCGATGGCAAGGTCGAGAGGATGGTGATCGGGTGGATATAGCTCTCATAGAGCACACCGAGCACGATGTACATGGTGACCACCGCCGCCAGGATCAACAGCAAGGTGCTCGACAACGAGGCTTCGAACGCCTGGGCCGCACCCTGGAACTGGGTTTGCACGCCCACCGGCATGCCAATGTCCTTCTGGGTCTGGTTGATCAGCTCCACGCCTTTGCCCAGCGCCACGCCGGGCGCCAGGTTGAACGACATCATCACCGCCGGGAACTGGCCGATATGGGCAATTGCCAACTGTGCCTGGCGCTGTTCCACATGGGCCAGGCTCGACAGGCGTACCTGGCCACCATCGGTGGTTTTTACATGGATCTGGTTGAGGGCCGCCGGGCCAAGGGTTTCGCCGGACTGGGCCTGCAACACCACCCGGTACTGGCTGGCCTGGGTGTAGATGGTGGAGATCTGCCGCTGGCCGAAGGCGTCATACAGCGCATCGGTGATGGTCGAGACACTCACGCCCAGGCGCGAGGCCGCATCGCGGTCAATCACCAGGTACACCTGCAAGCCTTTGTCCTGCAGGTCACTGGCCACGTCGGTGAGTTCCGGCAACTGGCTGAGGGCATGCACCAGCTTGCCGCTCCACAACGCCAGCAGCTCGGCGTCCGGCGAGGACATGCTGAACTGATACTGGGTACGGCTGACCCGGTCCTCGATGGTGAGGTCCTGCACCGGCTGCATGAACAAGCGGATGCCCACCAGCTTGTCGATTTGCGGTTGCAAGCGCGTGATCACCTGGGCCGCGCTCAAGTCGCGCTGGCCGTGGGCCTTGAGGTTGATCAGCAAGCGCCCGCTGTTGAGGGTGGCGTTATCGCCGTCCACGCCAATGTAGGACGACAGGCTCTCGACTGCGGGGTCGGCGAGAATGATCTTCGCCAACTCCTGCTGGCGCTGGCTCATGGCCGCAAAGGAAATCGACTGCGGCGCCTCGGAAATGCCCTGGATCACCCCGGTGTCCTGCACCGGGAAAAAGCCCTTGGGCACCACCAGGTACAGCACCACCGTAAGGCCCAGGGTGGCGATCGCCACCAGCAACGTCAGCGGCTGGTGCTTGAGCACCCATTGCAGCTTGCGGCCATAGGCTTCGATCAGCCAATCAATCCAGGCGCCGCTGGCTTTGTAGAAGCGGCCCTGCTCTTCTTCCTTGGGTTCGCGCTTGAGCAGGCGCGCGCACATCATCGGCGTGAGCGTCAGGGACACCACCAGGGAAATCAGGATCGCCACGGCCAGGGTGATGGCAAATTCACGGAACAGCCGCCCGACCACATCAGCCATGAACAGCAGCGGGATCAACACCGCAATCAGCGACAAGGTCAGGGATATCAGGGTGAAACCGATCTGCTTGGCGCCCTTGAGCGCGGCCGCCATCGGCGTCTCGCCTTCCTCGATATAGCGCGAGATGTTCTCCAGCATCACGATGGCGTCGTCCACCACAAACCCGGTGGCGATGGTCAGGGCCATCAGCGTCAGGTTATTGATGGAGAATCCGGCCAGGTACATCACGCCAAAGGTGCCCACCAGGGACAGCGGCACGGCGATGGACGGAATGATCGTGGCGCTGACCCGGCGCAGGAACAGGAACGTCACCATCACCACCAGGGCAATGGCGATCAGCAGCTCATGTTGTACGTCTTTGACCGAGGCGCGGATGGTCTGAGTGCGGTCGGTGAGCACCGTCACGTCCAGGCCGGCCGGCAGGTTGTCGGTGATGCTGGGCAGCAGGGCCTTGATGCGGTCCACCACCTCGATCACGTTGGCACCCGGCTGGCGCTGGATATTGAGCAGCACAGCCTGGTTCTCGTTGGCCCAAGCGGCGAGGCGCTCGTTTTCGGCGCCGTCGACGATCTGCGCCACATCCTTGAGCCGCAGCGGTGCGCCATTGTTGTAGGCCAGGATCAGTTCGGCATATTGCTCAGGCGAAACCAACTGGTCGTTGGCGTCGAGCATCGACACGCGGGTGGGGCCGTCAAAGTTACCCTTGGGCTGGTTGACGTTGGAGGCGGCGATCAGGGCGCGCACGTCCGACAGGTTCAAGCCGTTGGCCGCCAGGGCCTCGGGGTTGACCTTGATGCGCACGGCCTGGCGCTGGCCACCGGCGATGCTGACCATGCCGACACCGCTGATCTGCGCGATTTTCTGCGCCATGCGCGTGTCGACCAGGTCATTGAGCTTGGGCAGCAACATGGTCTTGGAGGTGATTGCCAGGGTCAGCACCGGGGTATCTGCCGGGTTGACCTTGTTGTACACCGGCGGCGCCGGCAAATCCTTGGGCAGCAGGTTGGTGGCGGCGTTGATCGCGGCCTGCACCTGTTGCTCGGCGACATCCATATTGATGTCGAGGTTGAAACGCAGGGTCAGCACCGAGGCACCGCCGGAGCTGGTGGACGCCATCTGGGTCAGCCCGGGCATCTGCCCGAACTGGCGCTCCAGCGGTGCGGTGACCGCGCTGGTCATCACGTCGGGGCTGGCGCCGGGGTACAGGGTCATCACCCGGATGGTCGGGTAATCCACCTGGGGCAAGGCCGATACCGGAAGCAAGCGGTACGCGATGATGCCGGCCAGGACAATGGCCAGCATGCTCAGCGTGGTGGCGACCGGGCGAAGGATGAACAGGCGCGACAGGTTCATGAACCGACCTTTTGCGCCTTGCCGGCGTCAGCGCCGGTCTCCCCTTTCGCTGCGGGCTTGCCTTGCAGGTGTTCGGTCGGGGTGGTCGGCACCTCGCTGCTGGCGTTGACCACTTCGATCTCGCTGCCGTCCTTAAGGCGGTCAGTACCTTCCAGTACCACGCGGTCGCCAGCGGCCAGGCCTTCCTTGATCACAGTGTTTTCGCCATCGGTGTCACCTACCACCAGCGGCTGGACCTTGACCTTCTTGTCGCCGTCGAGCTTGTAGACAAAGGTGCCATTGTTGCCGAACTGGATCGCCGCGGAGGGCGCCAGCACCACGTTCTTCAAAGTGTCGGCCAGCAGATGCACATTGACGAACTGGTTGGGGAACAGCGCCTGGTCCTTGTTATCGAAACGCGCCTTGAATTTCAGCGTGCCGGTAGTCACATCAATCTGGTTGTCCAGGCTTTGCAGTACACCGACCGCCTGTTTTTTCACGTCGCTACGGTCCCAGGCTTCCACGGGCAATTTGTTGCCGGCGTGGTAACGGGCCAGCACGGTTTCCAGGGTATTTTCCGGCAGGGTGAAGGCCACGCTGATCGGCTGGGTCTGGGTGATCACCGCCAGGGCGGTGGTGTCGTTGGCGGCCACAAGGTTGCCGACGTCCAGCTGGCGCAAACCGACGCGGCCACTGATGGGCGCACGGATCTTGGTGAATTCCAGGTTGAGCTTGGCGTCGTCCACCGCGCCCTGGTTGGTCTTGACCGTGCCCTGGTATTGCAGAACCAGCGCTTCGGCGGTGTCCAGGGTTTGCTTGGCGATACTGTCTTGCGCGTACAGGGCGCGATAACGCTGTACATCGACCTGGGCGTTCTTCAACTGGGCCTGGTTCTGCAGCAAGGTGCCCTGGGCCTGGAGCAAAGCGTTCTGGTAGCTGCGTGGGTCGATTTCTGCCAGCAGGTCGCCGGCCTTGACCATCTGCCCTTCCTCAAAGGCGATCTTGACCAGCTCACCGCCCACCCGGCTGCGCACATTAATGGTGTTCAGCGCCGTGACCGTCCCCAGGGCCTTGTAGTACACCGGGAACTCCCCCAGCACCGCCGGTGCCACACGCACCGGTACCGGCCCGGTGGAACCACCGAAGCCCGGGCGCGCCATGCCGGTCTTGCCCGTGTGCCCCGCCGGAGCATCTTTATGGGCCGCGCCACTGGGCCAGAATTTCCAGCACAGGCCGGCGATAACCAGCAGCACGAGCAGGCCAAACAGCCAGCGGCGGGAGTTGCGGGAGGAGGATTGCATGGAGTGATCAACCATTGGGGGTGAGAGCTTCTTCTTCGGGAGGCTGAAAGATAAGCACTGGGGTGCGTTTAGAAAAGCACCTTTACCGGCTATTTACCTTAGGCTTACAACGTTTAACTTTTGATCTTAGTCCACCGGCTATTTCGCTAAGCCGCTGACGCTCAAATAAAAACGGCCTGGACTAGGCCAGGCCGCAATCATGCATCATACGTGTTACTGCCAAACGACAGTCATACGTAGAAACAGTTACTTCAACACAGCCAGGGCGGCGTCGTAGTTTGGCTCTTCAGCGATTTCCTTGACCAACTCGCTGTGCAGCACGTTGTCGTTTTCGTCCAGCACCACGACAGCGCGTGCGGTCAGGCCTTTGAGCGGGCCGTCGGCAATGGCCACACCGTAATCAACAGCGAAGTCCGAATCACGGAAGTCCGACAGGTTCTTCACGTTTTCCAGGCCTTCGGAGCCGCAGAAACGTGCCTGGGCGAATGGCAGGTCGGTGGAGATGCACAGCACCACGGTGTTGGCCACGTCGTTGGCCTGGGCGTTAAACTTGCGCACCGAAGTGGCACAGGTTGGGGTGTCAACGCTTGGGAAGATGTTCAGCACTTTGCGCTTGCCGGCAAAGGTAGCCAGGGTGGCGTTGGACAGATCGCCGGCGGTCAGGGTGAAGTCTGCGGCTTTTGCGCCGACTTTCGGCAAATCGCCTTCAACCTGGACCGGGTTGCCTTTAAGAGTGACTTGAGCCATGAACAGAATCCTTATGCTGGGTTTGGTTAAACGAATTCGAGAGGCGGAAGTTAACCACAAAGTGCCGAAGCTACCTACCGCCAGACACAAATTGTCATGTCCTGAGGTTGTGGTTTAATTGCGCGCTTTGCGCCTGCCCTTCAAGGAAACCTTCGTCGATGAATCAGCCCGCCACCAAAGTCCTGGTCATTGGCTACGTCTGGCCCGAGCCCCGTTCCTCGGCTGCGGGCGGGCATATGATGCAAATCCTTGAGAGCTTTCTTACGCAAGGTTGGGACATTACCTTCAGCAGCCCCGCCACCATCGGCGAACACAAGGCCGACTTGCCCGCACTCGGGATCGCCGAACGCGCTATCGAACTGAATAACAGCAGTTTCGATGACTTTGTCCGCGAACTGGCCCCGGACATTGTGCTGTTCGACCGTTTCATGATGGAGGAGCAATTCGGCTGGCGCGTGGAACAATGCTGCCCCGACGCCCTGCGGGTGCTGGAGACCTCCGACCTGCAAAGCCTGCGCGACGCCCGTCACCAGCGTTTCAAGGCGCAGGTGAAAGCCAACCCCGACAGCGACGACTTCAGCGCCCTGTTCGCCCCGGCATTGGAGGACGAGTTCCAGCGCATGGCCGATACCGACTTGGCCAAACGCGAAATCGCCGCCATCTACCGCTGTGACATCAGCCTGATGATCTCCGACGTGGAGATCCGCCTGCTCACCGAACAGTTCCAGGTGCCGGCCGCCCTGCTCCACTGGTGCCCGTTGATGCTGCAACCGCCCTGCGCCGCGTTTGCGCCCTTTGAAGACCGTGCGCATTTCCTCAGCATCGGCAACTTCCGCCACGCGCCCAACTGGGATGCGGTGCTGTGGATGAAGCACAGCCTGTGGCCGCTGATTCGCCAACAACTGCCGGGCGCGCAGTTGCATATCTACGGCGCCTATACCCCGCCCAAGGCCACCGCCCTGCACAACCCGGCGCAGGGTTTTCATGTGATGAACTGGGCCGAAGATGCGCTGCAAGTCATGACCGCCGCGCGTATCTGCCTGGCACCGCTGCGCTTTGGCGCCGGCATCAAGGGCAAGTTGGTGGACGCCATGCTGTGCGGCACGCCGAATGTCACCACCCCCATCGGCGCCGAGGCCATGGGCGATGACCAACCCTGGCCCGGCGTGATCGCAGAGGACGCCCCGGCCCTGGCCGCCGCTGCCGTGGCCCTTTACCATGACCGCGAGCGCTGGACTCAAGCCCAGGAGCATGGGCGCCAACTCCTGGCCCGACGCTATGACCAGGACGTGCACGGGCCCGCCTTGGTGAAATGCCTGGAACGTTGCCGCAGCAACCTTGCCGCCCATCGCCGGGACAACTTCACCGGCAGCATGCTGCGCCACCACGCGCATAAAAGTACCCAGTACATGTCCCAGTGGATCGAGGCCAAAAACCGCACCCTATAAACACTGGCGCTGGCGAGGTCGCGCGCGACGGGGCATTATCCTACGCAGCAACCACAATAAAGCGACGGCAGCATGACCCGAGCAACGCGCATCACCGACCCTTCCTACGAGCTGATGGACGACCACAACGGCCTGTCCATCATCTATCGCCAGCACGGCTTCCCCTGCCCCCTGGTGCGCTGGCATTTCCACAAGGAATACGAGCTGCACCTGATCGTCGCCAGCTCCGGCAAGGTGTTTATCGGCGACTACATCGGCAACTTCTACCCCGAAAGCCTGTTCCTCACCGGCCCCAACCTGCCCCATAACTGGATCAGCCAGGTGGAAGAAGACGAAGTCGTGCCCAAGCGCGACATGCTGGTGAACTTCACCGATGAATTGTTCGAACATGGCAGCCACATCTTCACCGAACTCAAAAGCCTGGCGCCGCTGCTTGAACGTGCGCAATACGGCATCGAATTTCGCTGCAAAAAAACCATCGCCCACGCCATGAACCTGATGCAACGCATCGAAGACGCCCAAGGCATGGCACGCCTGGGGCACTTCTTTATCTTGCTGGAAGTGTTGAGCGCCTGTGAGGACTACCAGTTGCTGTCCGGCGTGACCACGCCACAGCAAGCCGACGAACACAGCATCGACCGCACCAACCGCGCGGTGGACTACATCTTTGCCCACTACGCCCGAGAGTTGCCGCTGGAAGAAGTGGCGGAGTACCTGGGGATGAAGCCGACGTATTTTTCCCGCGTATTCAAGCAGGCCACCGGGCGCACTTTTATTGAATTCGTCAATCGGCTGCGCATCAGCAAGTCCTGTGAATTGCTGGCCGATGGGGACAAGGCGGTGACGGATGTGTGCTTTGAGTCGGGGTTCAATAATATTTCCAACTTCAATCGGCGGTTTCAGCAGCTTAAGGGGATGACGCCGTCTCACTATCGGCGGTTGGCGGTGCAGCGGTTGACTGAGCAAAATCTGGCTTAAGCGAGGCATCCACTGGTCAGAACTGTCGATTCTGACAGTGTCGTACAGCCAAGAGGTTAGCCATGCTGGGGTTCTGGCATCCGAGCGGAATTCGCCATGAAAAAGTCGACGACTGTTTTTGCTATCAACGAATCCACACGTTTCGATATCCCAGGGGACACTTGGAGCTGGACCGGTGAGGGCGAGATATATGAGGACGATTACGACAATCAATACCGCTGGTTCTCCAGAGCGGTAGCCAGAGATTGGGGCCGGGCATTGACCGGACTTGAAGACATTCAGTTGACCATTCGGCTACGTGGCGAGCAAACGGGCGAAACACTCATTGCCACTCATCCGGGAGGCTCGGAAGAACTGCATAATATAACGCCTGGAAAGCCTGCCCTTTACCGGTTCTACCTCCGGTCCACAGTGACCGGCGAAGTTTCAGTGCGCCTTAATTTCAAATCCAACCGGATCATGGTGATCGATACGATCAATGTGATAGGGCCGGTCAGTCCGTGGCGCCGTATACTTGGACGTTTTTTCCGCTTGTTCAACAGTCATAAGGCATAAAGGGGGCGCATTTATTTCGGCTTAAATAAATGCGTGCCCTTTTTCAGTATTCCACGCTTTTCTACGTTAAAGATAAATTTTGCTGCTGTACTAAGGATGACCTCGGTTGATTAACGAAAAAACCAACGTTTTAATCTGCATTGTGGATGTGTACTGAAAGGACACTTTCAGATTTGGGAAGTTAATCTGATCCAGCGAATAAGTATCAAAGCCACCCAATACGGTATCCAAAGGCAGCTTCGTCAGGCCTTGTGATTCCATGGGCATACCGAAAGCTGCTCGCACCTCTGACTTGGATGCTAATAACGCAAAAGGCTTGGGAAGCTCACCCTTGTACTCTGTCGTACCTTCAACAGTAGAGCGCAGGGTGATGAAGAGTCGCTCGAACCTCCTCGTCTCAGCCCAGAAACTTAACTCCAGGCCGTCAGCTGGCTTTTTCAGCGATAACCAATCACGCCCACTGTAGAGCTCAGTGAGTGGCAGGCCTGGAATAATTCCATGGAAAATTAAATCCTCATAGAACCATCCTAGATGTTTGATCCAACGCTCAATTTTCACGACACCCATCAATTCCATCCTTATTTTTGATTGTTATCGTCTATCTGAGAAAGAGCGAATTCTGTTCTTGGCCACACGTAAAATCATGGGAGGCTTGCTGGAGCAAACAGCTAATTGCCACTGGCGATCATATTGGCAGTTCACCTGCTCCATGCTTGAGGCAATACGCTCCTAATTTATCACCGAGAAACTGATATTGTTTACAGCATAGCTTTCAAGATAACCAATTATAACTTTCGCATTCGGATGCCATTCGTTGGACAACTTATATGCATCCCACCCTCCCCGTATACCCAGCCCCCCTGGAAGCCTGGCACGACCTCTCGAATCAATAGGTTCTCCCAAAGCACTACGCACACTTTGCTGATTAATCATCAGGGAAAATGGAGCGGGTAGCCCTCCAGCATAAACCGGTTGCCCGACCGTCGGGATGAGTGTGATCAGAATCTGCTTCAGGGACTTGGTCCTGTCATTGAAGAGCAACTCCACTCCCTCTACTGGACGCATGGTCGGCCAATCGCTGTCCTCAAATGGCTTCACCAGCGGTTGATTGGGAATCTTCCCACTTGCTACAAGTTCGGTGAAAACAAGTCCTAAACTCTCTACCCACAACTTAATCGCTGGCGCATCCATCAGTACCATCTCTGAATTTGGTTGATGTCATGTAATTGTCGGCGAGCAGCCTAAATATTAAACCATGCGCCCCTCTCATCCGGGATTAATTGCATCCACGGGCATAAAATCTTCCTGCTATCGACAGTTAGCGGAGCAGCGGTTAACTGAGCAGAGTCTAGCTTGACGTGATCATTCCCACGCGCTGAGCGTGGGAACGTTACTATTTATTAGTCGAATTTAACTTTCAGAGCAATTTCAATTATGGTGTGTACTTCTCAAACAGAATCCCATGCTACACACCATATCGTCATTACGATATTGAAATCCGAGGTGAACACCGGGATAACCAAAACCGTCCATGCGGTAGATGTCGCTACCACCGTACCCCCGATATTTTAAAATTTTAACCGGCTCCTTCGACTCGAAAGGCGCCCCAAACAATCTATGGACGTCGATTCGACTCATTTTAATTGTAAGAGGCGAAGGTAACTCACCGGTATAAGAGGGAATACCACCAGCCATGTTAATTAAAGAAAAAAGAACCTCAGTGAGGACTCTATTTTCCGCTCTAAACCAAAGTTCAACACCAGACTCTGGCTTTTGGATCAAATATTCATTATCGTGACCCTCTAATGAAGGTGCCAGAGGCTTGCTCGTAATCACACCCTCCGCTAGAAGGTTTGCATGAGTAGATCCAAGCCCGGCCAGCAAGCGTTTGATCGTCAAGGCATCCATTAGTACCACCCTTGTTCTTGATTGATCTTATGCATTTTGGCGCGAGCCTCTTCCAATTTTTTTTGAGTAAAGCCTTCCTCAATCATGTAAGGTCTAATCACGTCGAAATTACTGTCTACAGCCGCCCGAAGATCAGCGGCGTCAAAGTGTTGCTTAACTTTATTGTTACGCCCTCCGTACGTCTCGCTATATTTTTGATGGATATGAGCAGGAATAGCAATGCTGGCTACTCGCATGAGCAACTCGTTGATTTCGTAATCCATAAACGCTGTGGATACGTTTTTCAGATATCGCCTGATCGCCGCCTGCGAAGGCATATGATCCACATGCAAACCGCGCCTTGATCGGCCACTGAAAGCCCCATAGATGTCGACCTCCAACGGCCTGACCGCCGGCTTGGCAAACACCAAATACAACGGCGGCACACCCGAATCAGCCGGAAACGAAATGATCGTATCCTGCCAGGTGATGTTTTCTGCATCCCGCCCTGGATAGTGACTGATCGCCGAATCTTGCCCCACCGCAATCGGATGAACAAACACGTTATCCAAGCGTTCCGGTGTTCCGGGATACGGGCTCGGCACGCTGACAACCGGGCCGCGGTTCGGCGTCCATGTGATGCTGATGCCATCCAGCACCGCCACCATCGCGCTTTTGTCCACATTCCACCGGGCTTGTGCAACCGGCACACGGTCAGCGCCACTGCCAGGATTGGTATGTATGCCATAAACACGCAGTTCACCGGACTCATCCTGGCGAAACTGGAAACGCACTCGCGTGCTGGCCAAACGCATCCCCTCCAACTGCTCCGGGGTGTACAGCGTTGAATCACCGATATCCCGTGGCCAGAATGCCAGCAGCACGAGGTTGAGGGCGGAACTGGCGCCGGCCAAGCCTCGTACAGCCCAGGCACCAAGGTCGCTGCCGAGTGTGCCGGCTACCCTGCCGACGGCGCACGTGGTACCGGTTGAGGCCATAAGGGCCGTGGTGCCGAAGTTTTTGGCATTTTCCGGGGCGGTGCCCGCGGCCGTAGAGCCGGCTGGCACCGAAACACAGGATTTGGCGAAAACGCAGGCATCAGCGACACGATTCGACGCAGCGGGCGCGGCATAATTCGCAGAGGGAGAGGCGGATGCAGTCGGCCTCATTACAATCGGGGTGACACGTTGAGGTTGGGGACCGAACTCCTGAGATTTGGAACTCTGATTGGCAATCAACTCCGGCGGCGGATCGCATTTGCAGATGCACAGATCACCCTCCAGCGCCGCTTGCTTGCCGTTCCACTCTTCGTGCAAATGAGGGCCGGTAAGCGCGATGAAGCCTTCAGTGCCGCAAGCCGGACAAGCGACTCGGTCACCCTCCCTCGAGATCATTTCGCCGTTGAAGCTGGTGCCCTCACAACCGCTGATTACTTTGCCACCCGCCGTGGTGGTTGAACCGGTGGTGATGTTGTAGCGCCTCACATCTGACTCTCCACGCGATAACCAGCCTTTAGAAGACCAGGAATACCCTCGCCGTCCGCGTACTCCACCACCTGAGCCAGGTTTTGCAGGCTGCTCGTCACGGTGTCGCCGTTGTCGGTAGCGCTGCCGACAATGGCGATGGGCAGACCTTTGTAGGTGGCTGCGAAACCTGCTCCCGAGACAATTTCGCTCTCTTTGCCATCGGGGTAGCGCACTCGGTCGCCGACGCACGCGATGCGCAAGTCATGGATCTCGAGGCTGGTGCTTGCAGTGATAATTTCTCCGCCCATACGTGTTCTCGAGCCGAGCGTCGCGTAGTCGTAGATGGCTTTGATTGGGCGAGTTGATGGTTGGCTTTCAGTAGCGGTGTCTTTCATGTTTCGTCCTTTTTATTATCCGCACAGGAGGGCCCACACACAGTCGTGGCACTGACTTATGCAAAGGGGATGGCGCGCAAATGGCGCAAGAAAGATGGTGCTGGCAGGCGCAAAGCCGAACAACTGTCCGTTCGGCTAGGTATTGGGAAAAACAGAAACGTCTTACAAGGCTTTGAGGTTGCCCCTAGGACACTCGATCTCTAGTCTCCGTACACCGCTGCACACTCAGCGGTCGGGCGTCGCGGCCTGTATTTCTCCGGATTCTTTAATACATCTGCGGAGCTTGACCATGATCAAACCCACCTCAAATCCCCCAATCGATCCAGCACCCAGCGTGCTATTCACCGTTAAAGACGGCATCTGCACCCAAGACCTGCTGGTCAACCTCAGCGAATCCCTCGCCTCAGCCCACGCCCTCACCTGCGATTTCGCCTTTGAACTCGACGGCTCGCGACGAGAAGGTGCGCTGGGTATTGCACAGTTGATTGAGGTATCCAGGCTGTTGGCTGAACGCGTATTGGCTGATATCGAGCGTTAAACACTGCGCTGATCGTTCCCGCGCTCCGCGTGGGCATGCATACCGTGACGCTCTGCGTCACCCGGGGACGCAGAGCGTCCCTAGCGGCGTTACCACGCGGAGCGTGGGAACGATCAGGTGGTCGACGAGTGCAAAAAAGTATCAGTAAGCGTGCTCCCAAGGATTTGTCACCGCCGCTTTTGAAGGCTGTAATCAACGCACACTCTTCCTGACTCCTTGTAGGAAGACACAACAACAATAACCGTCCTTCTGTAGCCCTCTGGGCGCGGAAATGGAGTGCGCGATGAAGTTCACAGCAAAAGCATTGCTTGCCTGTACCTGCATGACCCTCAGCGCCGTCAGCCTTGGCGCGCAAACCCTGACCATTGCCACCGTCAATAACAGCGACATGATCCGCATGCAGAAGCTCTCGAAAACCTTCGAGGCCGAGCACCCGGAGATCAAGTTGAACTGGGTGGTGCTCGAAGAAAACGTGCTGCGCCAACGCCTGACCACCGACATCGCCACCCAGGGCGGGCAGTTCGATGTGTTGACCATCGGCATGTACGAAGCCGCACTCTGGGGCGCCAAGGGGTGGTTGGAGCCGATGAAAGACTTGCCGGCGTCCTACGACCTCGACGATGTGTTCCCTTCAGTGCGTGACGGCTTGTCAGTCAAGGGCTCGTTGTACGCCCTGCCGTTCTACGCCGAAAGCTCGATCACCTATTACCGCACCGACCTGTTCAAGGACGCCGGGCTGAGCATGCCCGAGCACCCGACCTGGAGCCAGATCGGCGAATTCGCCGCCAAACTCACCGACAAATCCAAAGAGCAATACGGCCTGTGCCTGCGCGGCAAAGCCGGTTGGGGTGAGAACATGGCGCTGATCACCACCCTGGCCAACGGCTTCGGCGCGCGCTGGTTCGATGAGAAGTGGCAGCCAGAATTCAACGGCCCCGAGTGGAAGAACGCGCTGAACTTCTACGTCGACAACATGAAGAAATCCGGCCCGCCGGGTGCCTCCAGCAACGGCTTCAATGAAAACCTGGCGCTGTTCAACAGCGGCAAGTGCGCGATCTGGGTGGATGCCAGCGTGGCCGGCTCGTTTGTGACCGACAAGAGCCAGAGTAAGGTTGCAGACCATGTGGGCTTTACCTTCGCGCCCCATGAGAAAACCGATAAGGGCACCTCGTGGCTGTACTCCTGGAGCCTGGCGATCCCCACCAGTTCCAAGGCCAAGGACGCCGCCAAGGTGTTCACCAGTTGGGCCACCTCCAAAGAATACGGCCAGCTCGTGGCCAAGACCGATGGCATCGCCAACGTGCCGCCCGGTACGCGCCAATCCACCTACAGCGACGAGTACATGAAGGCCGCGCCGTTCGCCAAGGTGACGCTGGAATCGCT
Organism: Pseudomonas sp. FDAARGOS_380; assembly: GCF_002591235.1. Taxonomy (NCBI): domain Bacteria; kingdom Pseudomonadati; phylum Pseudomonadota; class Gammaproteobacteria; order Pseudomonadales; family Pseudomonadaceae; genus Pseudomonas; species Pseudomonas sp. FDAARGOS_380. The sequence goes on from NZ_CP023969.1 coordinate 5,277,506, forward strand.
GAAAGTGGCCGACCCGACCAAGCCAACCGAGAAACCGGTGCCGTATATCGGTATCCAGTTGGTGACCATTCCTGAGTTCCAGGCGATTGGTACCCAGGTGGGCAAGTTCTTCTCGGGGGCGTTGACCGGTCAGCAAACCGTCGATGCTGCATTGACCGCCGCGCAGAACACCACCGAGCGGGAAATGAAGCGGGCTGGTTATCCCAAGTAACCCCATAACCTGTAGGAGCGAGCTTGCTCGCGAAGGTATTCCAAGCGCATCGCGGTGTCGGATGTACCTTTTTCGCGAGCAAGCTCGCTCCTACAGGGCTTTTGCGCACCTGTCTCTATCTGGCCTTGATTATCATGAATACTCCCACCAAAAACCGCCTGGCCAACCCCGGCTGGTTTCTCGTCAGCCCCTCGGTGGCCTTGCTGCTGCTGTGGATGATCGTGCCGTTGGGCATGACCCTGTACTTTTCGCTGATCCGCTACAACCTGCTCTACCCCGGCGAAAACCAATTCGTGGGGCTGGAGAACTTCAGCTACTTCATCACCGATTCGGGCTTCCTGCCCGGCGCCACCAATACCCTGTTGCTGGTGGGCAGCGTGTTGCTGATCAGCGTGGTGTTCGGCGTGTTGATCAGTGCGCTGCTGGAGGCCAGTGAGTTCCTGGGGCGCGGCATCGTGAGGGTGATGCTGATTTCGCCGTTCTTCATCATGCCCACCGTCGGTGCGCTGATCTGGAAGAACCTGATTTTTCACCCGGTGTCGGGGATTCTCGCCGCGGTGTGGAAGTTCTTCGGCGCCGAGCCGGTGGACTGGCTGGCGCATTACCCGCTGCTGTCGATCATCATCATTGTGTCGTGGCAATGGCTGCCCTTCGCGATCCTGCTGCTGATGACCGCCATGCAGTCCCTGGACCAGGAGCAAAAAGAAGCCGCGCGCCTGGACGGTGCCGGCGCCATTGCGATCTTCTGGCACCTGACCCTGCCCCACCTGGCCCGCCCGATTGCCGTGGTGGTGATGATCGAAACCATCTTCCTGCTCTCGGTGTTCGCCGAAATCTTCACCACCACCAACGGTGGCCCCGGCTACGCCTCCACCAACCTCGCCTACCTGATCTACAACCAGGCGCTGGTGCAGTTCGACGTGGGCATGGCCTCGGCCGGCGGCTTGATTGCCGTGGTCATCGCCAATATCGCGGCGATCATCCTGGTGCGGATGATCGGCAAAAACCTGACTGACAAGCCTTGAGGGCCGCGCCATGACGCTTCAACAATCCCGCCGCCTGCAAAGCCTGTTGCTCGGCACGTTGGCCTGGGTCATCGCGATCCTGATTTTCTTCCCGATCTTCTGGATGGTACTGACCAGTTTCAAAACTGAAATCGACGCGTTCGCCACCCCGCCGCAGTTCATCTTCACGCCGACGCTGGAGAACTACCTGCACATCAACGAGCGCAGCAACTACTTCGCCTACGCCTGGAACTCGGTGGTGATTTCCTTCAGCGCCACCGCCCTGTGCCTGCTGATTTCGGTGCCGGCCGCCTACTCCATGGCGTTCTACGAAACCCAACGTACCAAGGGCACGCTGCTGTGGATGTTGTCCACCAAAATGCTGCCGCCGGTGGGCGTGCTGATGCCGATCTACCTGCTGGCCAAGAGCTTTGGCCTGTTGGACACGCGCATTGCGCTGATCATCATCTACACCCTGATCAACCTGCCGATTGTGGTGTGGATGGTGTACACCTACTTCAAGGACATCCCCAAAGACATCCTCGAAGCCGCCCGCCTGGACGGCGCCACCCTGTGGCAGGAAATGGTCCGCGTGCTGCTGCCCATCGCCAAGGGTGGCCTGGCGTCCACGGTGTTGCTGTCGTTGATCCTGTGCTGGAACGAGGCGTTCTGGTCGCTGAACTTGACCTCCTCCAGCGCCGCGCCGTTGACCGCCTTGATCGCCTCTTACTCCAGCCCCGAAGGTTTGTTCTGGGCCAAGTTATCCGCCGTCTCGACCCTGGCCTGCGCGCCGATCCTGATCTTTGGCTGGATCAGCCAGAAGCAGTTGGTACGCGGTTTGTCCTTTGGCGCCGTCAAATAATAATTCGAAAAGGAGGCCCATCATGGCCAACCTGAAAATCAAGAATCTGCAAAAAGGCTTCGAAGGCTTTTCCATCATCAAGGGCATTGACCTGGAAGTGAACGACAAGGAATTTGTGGTATTTGTCGGCCCGTCAGGTTGTGGCAAATCCACCCTGCTGCGCCTGATCGCCGGCCTGGAAGAAGTCAGCGACGGCACCATCGAACTCGATGGCCGCGACATCACCGAAGTCACCCCGGCCAAGCGTGACCTGGCCATGGTGTTCCAGACCTACGCGCTGTACCCGCATATGAGCGTGCGCAAGAACATGTCGTTTGCCCTGGACCTGGCCGGCGTCGACAAGAAACTGGTCGAGAGCAAAGTCAGCGAAGCGGCGCGCATCCTTGAGCTGGGGCCTTTGCTGGAGCGCAAGCCCAAGCAGCTCTCGGGTGGCCAGCGCCAGCGCGTGGCGATTGGCCGGGCGATTGTGCGCAACCCGAAGATCTTCCTGTTCGACGAACCGCTGTCCAACCTCGACGCGGCGCTGCGTGTGCAGATGCGCCTGGAACTGGCGCGCCTGCATAAAGAACTGCAAGCGACCATGATCTACGTAACCCACGACCAGGTCGAAGCCATGACCCTGGCCGACAAGGTGGTGGTGCTCAACAGCGGGCGCATCGAACAGGTCGGCTCGCCGCTGGAGCTGTACCACCAGCCGGCCAACCTGTTCGTGGCGGGCTTTCTCGGCACGCCGAAGATGGGCTTCCTCAAGGGCCAGGTCACCCGCGTCGACGGCCAAGGCTGCGAGGTGCAACTGGACGCCGGCACCCTGATCAGCCTGCCGTTGAGCGGCGCCACCCTGAGCGTGGGCAGCGCGGTGACCCTGGGCATTCGCCCGGAACATCTGGAAATCGCCACACCAGGGCAAACCACCCTGACCGTCACCGCCGACGTCGGCGAGCGCTTGGGCAGCGACACCTTCTGCCACGTCATCACCCGCAACGGTGAACCGTTGACCATGCGCATCCGTGGCGACATGGCCAGCCAGTACGGCGAGACGCTGCAGCTGCACTTGGACCCGGCGCATTGCCATCTGTTCGACACCGATGGCGTCGCCGTGGCCCGCCCACTGCGCGCTGCCGCCTGATTTCGCGAGTATTTCCCGATGAAATTGAATAAAGCCAACCTCACCCAACTGGCGCCCGAAGTGCAGGTACCGACCTACGCGCTTGCCGATACCCGCCAGGGCATCGCGCACATTGGCGTCGGCGGTTTCCACCGTGCGCACCAGGCGTTTTACACCGATGCCCTGATGAACACCGGCGAAGGCCTGGACTGGGGCATCTGCGGCGTCGGCCTGCGCAGTGAAGACCGCAAGGCCCGCGACGACCTGGCCGGCCAGGATTACCTGTTCACCCTGTATGAACTGGGCGACACCGACGACACGCAAGTGCGCGTGATCGGCTCGATCAGCGACATGCTGCTGGCCGAAGACGGCGCCCAGGCGCTGATCGATAAGCTCGCCAGCCCGCAGATCCGCATCGTCTCGCTGACCATCACCGAAGGCGGCTACTGCATCGATGACAGCAACGGCGAGTTCATGGCCCACCTGCCGCAGATCCAGCATGACCTGGCGCACCCGAGAGCGCCGAAAACCGTGTTCGGCTTTATCTGCGCCGCCCTCACCCAGCGCCGCGCCGCCGGCACGCCGGCCTTTACGGTGATGTCCTGCGATAACCTGCCCCACAACGGCGCCGTCACCCGCAAGGCCCTGCTGGCCTTCGCCGCCCTGCACGACGCCGGGCTGCATGACTGGATTGAGGCCAACGTGAGCTTCCCGAATGCCATGGTCGACCGCATCACGCCAATGACCAGCACCGCCCACCGCCTGCAACTGCACGACCAGCACGGCATCGACGATGCCTGGCCGGTGGTGTGCGAACCGTTTGTGCAGTGGGTGCTGGAAGACAAATTCGTCAACGGTCGCCCGGCCTGGGAAAAGGTCGGCGTGCAGTTCACCGATGACGTCACGCCTTACGAAGAAATGAAGATCGGCCTGCTCAACGGCAGCCACCTGGCTCTCACGTACCTGGGGTTCCTCAAGGGCTACCGGTTCGTTCACGAGACCATGAACGACCCCGTGTTCGTGGCGTATATGCGCGCCTACATGGACCTGGACGTCACGCCGAACCTGGCACCGGTGCCCGGTATCGACCTGACCGAATACAAGCAAACCCTGGTGGAGCGCTTTTCCAACCAGGCAATTGCCGACCAGTTGGAGCGCGTGTGCTCCGACGGTTCATCGAAGTTTCCCAAGTTCACCGTGCCGACCATCAACCGCCTGATTGCCGACGGCCGCGAGACTGAGCGTGCCGCCCTGGTGGTGGCGGCCTGGGCGCTGTACTTGAAAGGCGTGGATGAAAGTGGCGTGAGCTACAGCATCCCGGACCCGCGGGCAGCGTTCTGCCAGGACCTGGTGAGCGATGACACGCTGATCAGCCAGCGGTTGCTGGGGGTGGAAGAGATTTTTGGCACGGCTATTCCCAAGTCGACGGCGTTTGTGGCAGCGTTCGAGCGTTGCTATGCAAGCCTGCGTGACAAGGGCGTCACGGCCACGCTGCAAAACCTCCTGAACAAACCGGATTAAACATGTGGGAGCTGGCTTGCCTGCGATAGCGGTCCGGCAGTCACTGCAGGGTTGACTGGACCACCGCTATCGCAGGCAAGCCAGCTCCCACATCGACCGTATTTCCAACCCAATAATAATGCTGAGCACCCACCTCATGACCCAGCAAAACCTTTACCTCGGCATCGATTGCGGCACCCAGGGCACCAAGGCCATCGTCATCGATGCGTCCAGCGGCAAGGTGCTGGGCCTGGGCGCCGCCGCGCACAGCTTGATCAGCGGCGCCAATGGCCGTCGTGAACAACACACCCAGGAATGGCTCGACGCCTTCACCGCCGCCACCCACCGCGCCCTGCAACAGGCCGGCGTGGATGGCCAGGATATCCTCGGCATCGGCGTATCCGGCCAGCAACATGGCTTGGTGCTACTGGACGAACAAGGTGAAGTGTTGCGCCCGGCCAAGCTGTGGTGCGACACCGAAACCACGCCGGAGAACGACCGGCTGCTGCAGCATCTGGATGGCGAACGCGGCTCCCTGGAGCGCCTGGGCGTGGCCATCGCACCGGGCTACACCGTGTCCAAGCTGCTCTGGACCCGTGAACAGCACCCGGACGTCTTCGCGCGCATTGCCCATATCCTGCTGCCCCACGACTACCTCAACTACTGGCTCACCGGCCGCGCCTGCGCCGAGTACGGCGATGCGTCGGGCACCGGTTACTTCAACGTGCGCCGCCGCGAATGGGATGTGGCATTGCTCCAGCACATCGACCCCAGCGGCCGCCTGCAAGCCGCGTTGCCGACACTGATCGAAGCCGACCAAGCGGTGGGCACGATCCTGCCGGCCATCGCCGAGCGCCTGGGCATCAACCCCAACGCGGTGGTGTCCAGTGGCGGCGGCGACAATATGATGGGCGCCATTGGTACCGGCAATATCGCCCCCGGCGTGATCACCATGAGCCTGGGTTCATCGGGCACCGTGTATGCCTTTGCCGACCAGCCGAACGTTAGCCCCCAAGCCTCGGTGGCGACCTTCTGCTCCTCCAGCGGCGGTTGGCTGCCGCTGATCTGCACCATGAACCTGACCAACGCCACCGGGGTGATCCGCGAGCTGTTCGAACTGGACCTCGACGCCTTCAACGCCCTGGTCGAACAGGCGCCCATCGGCGCCGATGGGGTGAGCATGCTGCCGTTTCTCAACGGCGAGCGCGTGCCCGCCCTGCCCCACGCCACCGGCAGTTTGCAGGGCCTGACCATGACCAACCTGACCCGCGCCAACCTGTGCCGCGCGGTGGTCGAAGGCACCACCTTCGGCCTGCGTTATGGCCTCGACCTGCTGCGCCAGACCGGCCTGCAAAGCCAGAGCATCCGCCTGATCGGTGGCGGCTCGAAAAGCCCGCTGTGGCGGCAGATGGTCGCCGATATCATGCACACCGAAGTGGTGTGTACCGAACAGAGCGAGGCCGCCGCCCTGGGTGCGGCGATCCAGGCGGCGTGGTGCCAGAGCGGCGAATCGCTGGCCAGCCTGTGCGACAAATGCGTGAGCGTTGACCCTGCCAGCCGTACCTTACCCGTGGCCGCCAATGTCAGCGCCTATCAACAGGCGTATGAGCGTTATCAACAGCACGTAGCAACCCTTTAAGAGCGAGCAACTATGTATCTGGTGTGTGGTGAAGCGCTGTTTGATTTCTTCAGCGAGGAGGATGCCAGCGGGCAGGCCGCCAAGCTCAACTACAAGGCGATTGCCGGTGGCTCGCCGTTCAACGTGGCGGTGGGTTTGCGCCGCCTGGGGATCGAGTCGGCGTTCTTTGCCGGCTTGTCCACCGATTACCTCGGACGGCGCTTGCAGCAGGTACTGAAAGACGAAGGCATCAGCGAAGGCTTTCTGGTGGAGTTCGACGCGCCGACCACCTTGGCGATGGTCGCCGTGGGTGCCAACGGCTCGCCGCAGTACAGCTTTCGCGGCGAAGGCTGCGCCGATCGGCAATTGCAACTGACGCACCTGCCGCCCCTGGGCGATGAGATTCGCGGGCTGCACGTGGGCTCGTTTTCGTTGGTGGTACAACCCGTTGGCGACACGCTGCTGAACCTGGTCAAGCGTGAAAGCGGCAAGCGCCTGATCAGCCTCGACCCCAACGTGCGCCTTAACCCGCAGCCCGATATCCACCTGTGGCGCGCTCGCGTCGCAGAGCTGGTGCAACACGCCGACCTGATCAAGGTCAGCGACGAAGACCTGCACCTGCTCTACCCCGACCAAGCACCAGAAAGCGTGCTGCAAGGCTGGCTGCAACACCGTTGCCAATTGGTGTTCCTCACCCGTGGCGGCGACGGCGCGTCGGTATTCAGCCGTCAGCATGGCACCTGGTCGCAACCTGCGGTCAAGGTGGTGATGGCCGATACGGTGGGCGCTGGTGATACCTTCCAGGCGGCGTTGATTGCATGGCTGACGGAACAGCAGTTGGACTCAGTTGAAGGGCTGCAAAACCTGAGCCGCGAGCAGATCGACGCCATGCTGGGTTTCGCGATTCGGGCTGCCGCCCTGACCTGCGGCAAGACCGGCCCAGACCTGCCCTATCGTCACCAATTGGGTTGAGCCGAGCGGCCAAAAACTCAAAGTGCCATCACGCAGGCCACGTATTCCGTGGCCTGCGCGTCATGTACCAAAAAATTGCACTACTGAAAAACTGTGCTAAACCCAAAAACAGGAGCAGTTAATACAACAAACCTAGGACACACCCATGCAAAAGCCCAGTGGTTTCTCGACCCGGGCCGTTTTAGCTGTCGGCCTCATCTCATTGCAGTACATGACCCCTCAACCCTCCCACGCCGCCTGCGTTCTCACCCCGGGAACCGGTAACGATACCTATACGTGCGACAACGGCAGCAGTCCCGGCTTGACCGATCTTTCCGGGGATAACAGCCTGACGCTCTCCAAGGGCGGCACCATTGATGGCAACGTCACCTTTGGTGCTGGAATGGATAGGACGCAAATCCTCGACGGCGTGGTCACCGGCGTGGTGCAGCAAGGTCCCGGTATCGATGATTTCCTGATGAAAGGCGGACAGATCCAGGCTTTGTTCCAGGGCGATGGCCTCGACACCTTCGAAATGAGCGGCGGCACCATCGTCGACGCGTTTGAAGACGGCGATGTGGCCTACCAGAGCGGTGGCAGCATTGGCCGCGTCAATATGAAACTGGACAAGAATTTCTATTACATGTCCGGTGGCACCATCGTGAACAACCTGGTGACCGGCTTTGATATCGACACGATCGACATTTCCGGCGGTACCATCGGTGGCAATATCAGCACCAGCGGCGGTGATGACAGCATCACCGTCAGGGGCGGCGTGATCAATGGCGAGATTCGCGCCAGCGTCGGCAACGATACGTTCCAATGGCTGGGTGGCGGCCAGATCAACTCAGCGGTATTGATGGGTGATGGCGACGACACCGCCCTGCTGCAAGGCTTGAGTGAAAGCACACTGACCCACACACCCTCTATCGATGCTGGCCTGGGCAACGATCAACTGACCTTCGATACTACGACGTCCAGCACCGCCAGCCGCTACGTTGGCTGGGAGACCGTCAACCTCACCAACAAATCGCGCCTGGACTTGGTCGGGAACTTTTTCTTCGGTGACAGTGACAGTAAAACCGGCATATTCAACATCGACGGCAGCAGTACCCTGGCCGTGACCCAAGGCAGCATCCGCCCCTACACCGCCGGGCAACGCGTGACGTTCAATAACGCCGGCACGGTCGACATGACCGCTGACAACAGCGCGACCAGCGTGTTGACGGTGCATGGCAACTACGTAGGCAACAACGGCCAGTTGCATCTGCAAACCGTACTCGGCGATGAAAACTCTGCCACCGACAAACTGGTGGTGACCGACGGCAGCATCAGCGGCCACACGCAATTGGCCGTCAGCAACCTCGGCGGTATCGGTGGGCTTACCCGCAATGACGGAATCGAGGTGGTCCAGGCGCTTAACGGTGCGGTCAGCAGCCCCGATGCGTTCGCTTTGAACGGCACGGTATCCGCGGGGGCCTATCAGTACTTCCTATTCCACGGCGGCACCACCGCGGGCAAGGAACACAACTGGTACCTGCGATCCTCGGTGGTCGCGGTGCAACCGCCAGCCGTGGTGACGCCGACGCCGCCGGTGACGCCCGCTGTGCCCGTAGCGCCCATTCCGGCAAATCCGCCAGTAGTCGACCCGGACGAGCCGCCTGTCGAACCCCCGACCGCGCAACCGGTAGCACCGGTCGAGCCCCCTGCGCCAGCACCCAACCAGGTTGCGGCGGCCCACTCACCGCAGTCCGCGGCGAGCAACCCGCCATTGCCGACCGCTATCCCCGGTGCCAAGCCGATTCCGTTGTATCGCCCGGAAGTGCCGATCTATTCAGTGGACATCCCGGCAGCGCAGGTCATGACGCTGCAAGCCCTCGGCACCTTTCATGAACGCCAGGGCGAACAAAGCCTACTGACCGAGACCGGTGCAGTGCCAGCAGGTTGGGGCCGCGCCTACGGCAGTGACTTCAACAAGAGCTGGTCGGGCACGGTGGCGCCCAGTTTCGACGGCACGTCCAGGGGCTATCAAGTGGGTCATGATCTCTACGCCGCCCAAACCAGTGGCGGGCAGACGCAACGCTTTGGTCTGTTTATCGGCCAGAGTCGCCTGCGCGGCGACGTCAAAGGGTTTGCGCTGGGCTGGCAAAACCATCGTTCCGGGCGAGTCAAACTCGACGGCGACAATGTCGGCGCCTACTGGACCCTCACCGATCCCACGGGCTGGTACGTCGACCTGGTTGCCATGGGCACGCGCCTGGACGGCGACAACAAGTCCGACCGAGGCGTGAAGATGGGCACCAAGGGCCACGCCCTGGCGTTATCCGCCGAGGCCGGCTACCCGATCACGCTGTCCGAGCATTGGGTCGTGGAGCCACAGGCGCAGGTGATCGGCCAGAAGATCGACCTGGATAGCCAGCACGATGGTATTTCCAAAGTCTCGTTTGACTCTCAGGAGTACTGGACCGGCCGCCTCGGCGCACGCCTCAAGGGCCGCTATCTGGTCAGCAACACACCGGTGGAGCCGTACCTGCGAGCCAATGTCTGGCACACCTTCGGCGGTAGCGACACGGTGACGTACGACGAGGTCGACCGGATCAAAAGCGATCACAAGTCATCCACGGCAGATATTGGCGTGGGTGCTGTGGCCCAATTGTCATCCGCGGTCAGCGCCTATGTGGAGGGCAAATATGGAACCGGGCTGGACGACAATAATTTTGAGGGCGCCAGCGGTAGTATCGGCGTGAGAGTGAGCTGGTAAAGCTGAAGTCTTGTCAGCGTTGGGCCTGGCACATACCAGGCCCACGGTCTCAATTGACCCTCAAGCGATCAACTAGTGATAACCGCGCCCGCCTGCTCGTTGCAGGACCGGTGCGTGGTGGTGCCTGAGGTCCTCACGCAACCCGGTGATCAGGTTGCAAATGGCTCGACTGCTGTCGAGTTTGTCAGCGTTTATACCTTTGACTTCCAAATCCACCCGGTCACGGTCGCGCTCGTCGTAGACCCTGATCGTCAACGACGCATCCTGGGCTTTGGTGCACTCGCACCGTTTAGGCAGGAAACTTCCTTCAATAATGCTGCGAAGCTCTAGTTCTGAAAGCATGGCTAACCTCTCCTTTTTTGAGACTGCCAACATGTATATGTAACCGACAGGCACTTGCCTGCCACGTCTTGCCAACCTTGGAAGACGCTTTCAATCAATAAGCCTACTCGGCAAAAACCGCTGTGGTTGTAACCTTTCCTCATAAGCAAGCCGCTTGCTCATAGTAAACAAAACGCTCTTTTTGGCATCATCGTCGAACTACATCGATTAAACGTTTAACCCGCAGCGTGGGTGACAGGCGTTTATGTGGAAATCCGTTTTTCGGCAACATATCGCAACCAATCAGCCCACCACCGTTCAGCCGACGGAGGTTTGCGATAAACATACGAAACATATACGATTCGTATATCAATTAAACACAGTGAACCTCATGGGCATCGTCAAGATTACCGATCAACTGCACGAACAACTGCGCCTGGCCAGCGCCGCCATGGACCGCTCCATCAACGCCCAGGCCGAGTTCTGGATCAAGATCGGCCTGCTCGCCGAACTCAACCCGCACCTGCCTTACAACGAGCTGATCAACAAGCTGTTGCTGGATAAACCCGATCTGATCCGGGGGCGCAACTGATGATCAAGACTCCCGCACAACTGGCCGTGATGCGTGAAGCCGGGCGCCTGTTGGCGCAAGTCTTCGACATGCTTGACGGCTTCGTCGCCGCCGGCCGCTCTACCCTGGAACTGGACAGCGCCGTCGAAGCCTTCATCCGCAATGACCTCAAGGCCCGCCCTGCCAGCCTGGGGCAGTACGACTACCCCTTCTGCATCAACACCTCGATCAACGAGGTGGTGTGCCACGGCATGCCCAGCGCCAAGCAGTTTCTCAAGGACGGCGACATCATCAACATCGACATCACCCTGGAAAAAGGCGGCTTCATCGCCGACTCCAGCAAGATGTACATGATCGGCAACGTGACGCCCAAGGCCAGGCGTCTGGTGGACATGACCTTTGAGGCGATGTGGGCCGGTATCCGCCAGGTCAAGCCCGGCGCGCGCCTGGGCGATATCGGCCATGCGATCCAGAGCCACGCGCAAGCCAACGGCTACAGCGTGGTGCGCGAATACTGCGGCCATGGCATCGGCCGGCAAATGCACGAAGAACCGCAAATCCTGCACTTCGGCCGACCTGGCACCGGCCTGGAACTGCGCCAAGGCATGGTGTTTACCATCGAACCGATGCTTAACCAGGGCAGCGCCAAAACTCGCAGCCTGAAAGACGGCTGGACGGTGGTGACCAAGGACAACAGCCTCTCGGCGCAATGGGAACATACCGTGGCGGTGACGGCGGATGGGTTTGAAGTGCTGACCTTGCAAACCCCTCAAACCCTTCACACCCCTCAAACCCTGTAGGAGCGAGCTTGCTCGCGAAGGCCTCAGGGACCGCGCGTTAAACCAGGCTACCCACCTTTTCGTTCACGTTTTTCGCGAGCGAGCTCGCTCCTACAGTGGCCTTGGCTTCGAGCTCGCGCACCAGCGGCAATACACGCTGGCCGAAATACTCCACTTCTTCCTGGAAGTGCAGAAAGCCTGCAAGCACCAAGTCCACCCCCACGGCCTTGAGTGCGACGATGCGCTCGGCGATCTGCTGCGGTGTGCCGATCAGGTTGGTCTTGAAGCCATCGTTGTATTGCACCAGGTCCTCAAAGCTGGACTTGGCCCAGTTGCCCTCGCCCTCCGGCGACGCCTTGCCTGCTTGCCTGGCCGCGTCACCAAAGGCATTGACCGCCTCCGGGTCGGCTTGGTCGATGATCTGCGCCAGCACCGCCCGCGCCTCCTCCTCCGTGTCGCGGGCGATCACAAAGGCGTTCACCCCCACCTTCACCGAGTGGTGGTTGGCAGCGGCCTTGGCGCGGATATCATCGACCTGGGCCTTGACGCCTTCGGGCGTGTTGCCGTTGGTGAAATACCAATCCGACACCCGCGCCGCCATATCCCGCGCCGCCCGCGAACTGCCGCCCTGGAAAATCTCCGGCTGGCCCAGGGGCTTGGGCTTGAGGGTGTAACGGTTGAAGCGATAGAAATCGCCCTTGAAGGTAAAATCGTCCTGGGTCCAGATGCCTTTGAGGGCACGAATAAACTCTTCGGAACGCCGATAGCGCTCATCATGCTCCAGCCAATGCTCGCCAATGGCCTGGAACTCGCCCTTGAACCAGCCACTGACGATATTCACCGCAATACGGCCATTGGTGAGTTGGTCGATAGTCGCCAATTGCTTGGCCGCCAACGCCGGTTGCCACGGCCCGGGCAGAATCGCCGCGATGACCTTGAGGGTGGTGGTTGCCGCGAGCAACGCATGACTGAACGCCACGGACTCATGCTGGTTCTCGGCACCATAGCCTGCGGTAAAGCGAATCTGCGTCAAGCCATACTCAAAGCCCGCCGCCTCCGCCAGCTGCGCCAGCTTGCGGTTGTACTCGATGCCCCAGTGGGTGCGCTGTTCAATCTTACTGACGACCAACCCACCGCTGACGTTGGGTACCCAATAGGCAAATTTCACGGCTTGCTGACTCATCGGACGGTACCTCGCACAAGGGATGTACAAGGGCTTAGGCAGCAAGCGTGCCAGGCACAGGCAAATGCCGACAACCTGGGGGTTACAGGGCAAAAAGGATGATTGAAGCGTTGGTTCGCCAATGTCTGGGATCGCAGCGATTTGTGGATCTGCTGTTGCTGGAGCAACAGTGGCGACCGGCGCCAAGCGTACCCACGATGCGAAGCGAGCCGCTCTTGATCTTGATCTGCTTTTGATCTCAGGCGCCCCGTCAAACCACGCTGGCCGGAATTCGACAGGGATTTGGGGGGTAAACCGGCAGGGATGCCGGTTTAGCCGCCCCGCGCCATGGATGGCGCGTGGCGGCGCCCCCCCAAATCACTGGCGGATTACGGGCACACCGAGCCTAAGCGAGGTGCCGAGTGGTGGGGCAAGAGCGTTTTGCTTACTTTTGCGCTTTTCAAAAGTGAGCCGCCGTCAGGGCGGAACCCTAAGTGGCCGTTACCGCAGCAATGGATATGTACCCAATCCAACTGTGTCGCCTGTCAGGCCGCCTTCGCGAGCAAGCCCGCTCCCACAGTTGGATCACGGGGTGCCAGGTAGATAGGCGTCGGCTGGCAGGCCGTCATCGCAGGCAAGCCAGCTCCCACAGTTGGATCGCGGGGTGTCAAGCAGAGCACTCAGAACGCCAACTTGTACCCCACCGCCATCAACATCACCGCCAGGCACGGCCGCAATACCCCATCGGGAATCTTACCCGTCATATGGCTACCCACATAGATCCCCGGCAACGACCCCATCAGCAAAAACCCCAGCAAATGCCAATCCATATTCCCCATGCTGGCATGGCCCAGCCCCGCCACCAAGGTCAGCGGCACCGCATGGGCAATCTCAGTGCCAACCAGGCGCCGCGTGGCCAGGAACGGGTACAGGATAAACAGCGCCACCGTGCCCAGAGCGCCAGCGCCGATCGAGGTCAGCGCCACCATGGTGCCGAGGATCGCACCTGTCACGACAGTGAGCACATTCAGATTGCGCGGGCGCAGATGATAGGAATCGCCAGCATGACGTTGGGCAAAAGCCAACAAGCTTTTCTTGAACAAAATCGCCAGGGCCGTCAGCAGCAATACCACGCCAAGGGCCTGCTTGATCACCGCATTCATCGCACTGGGGTCGGTGTGCAAGCTGGCCAGGAACCATAACGTCAGCAACACCGCCGGCACGCTGCCCAGGGTGAGCCAACCAGTGATGGTCCAGTCGATATTCTTGTTCTTGCTGTGCACCAGCACACCACCGGACTTGGTGATCGCGGCGTACAGCAGGTCAGTGCCCACCGCAGTGGCTGGGTTGATGCCAAACCACAGCAGGATCGGGGTCATCAGCGAACCGCCGCCCACCCCCGTCATGCCCACGATAAAACCCACGATCAGGCCGGCAACCACGAAACCAATATTACCTACATCCATTCCAGCTACCCGCGGCCTTATAAATTTCTGGCCGCAGGATAGCGATTTTTCTTATAACCACTTATACCGATGCGATCTGAGTTTATGCTTTTTTGGAAATCTTCACTTTTTTTGCAAAGCACTGCATCCAATGGGCGGGGCTGGGCCGTAGTCATCAACGTAACCCTGCTGTTCTACCCAATGGAGAAACACCATGAACGCTAAAACACTGCTGTGCTTGACCGGCCTGCTCATCGCCGCGCCATCGGCGTTTGCCCAGGCGGGCCTGCCGGACAGCATCAAGGTGCCGGATGGCCACAAGCTGGCGATGCAAACCACCGGGGTCGGCGAAATCACCTATGAATGCCGCGACAAGGCCAACGCTGCCGGCCAGACCGAGTGGACCTTCGTCGGCCCCAAAGCCGTGTTGAACGACCGTAACGGCCAGCAGGTCGGCACCTACTTCGGCCCACCCGCCACCTGGCAGGCCAAGGACGGCTCGACCATCACCGGCACGCAATTGGCCGTGGCGCCGTCAAGCCCGGGTAACCTGCCTTATCAACTGGTCAAGGCCAACCCGGCCGAGGGCAAAGGTGCGATGAGCGGCGTGACGTATATCCAGCGGGTTGCGCTCAAAGGCGGGGTCGCTCCCGCTACGCCCTGCACCACGGCGAACAAAGGCGCCAAGGAAGTGGTGAAATACCAGGCGGATTACCTCTTCTGGGCCGCCAACTGAGCAAACTCAGCTACGCTGGCCAGGTAGGCGCGAGCAACCTTGCGCCTACCACGCGTAGACGTCTCCTCAGTGGCAGGAATTCTGGTTTGGCTGAAATCATCTTTGATTATGAAGTGTGCCTGTTAGCCTGCGCCCGCGGCGATCAACGCGCCCTGCACCAGCTCTATGAGCAGGACAGCAGCCGCTTGCTCGGTGTGGCCCTGCGCATTACCCGCAACAAGGCCCTGGCCGAGGACATTGTGCATGACGCCTTTATCAAGATCTGGCACGGCGCGCGCAGTTTCGACCCCCTGCGAGGCTCCGCACGCGGTTGGGTGTTCAGCGTGACTCGCCACCTGGCCCTGGACGTTGTACGCAGCGCCGGGCGTGACGTGCCACTGGACGATCAGTACGAACCGCTGGCAGAGCCTGCCCAGGCCATCGAGTTTGCCGCACGCTCCGGGCAGATCCACCAATGCCTGGAACGGCTCGACCCGACGCGACGCACCTGCATCCTGCACGCCTATGTGGACGGTTACTCCCACAGTGAAATCGCGCAAAAACTCAGTACCCCGCTGGGCACGGTCAAAGCCTGGATCAAACGCAGCCTCGCCGCCTTGCGCGAGTGCATGGCATGAACGACAGCCTGGATGAACTGGCCAGCGAATACGTGCTGGGGACCCTGCCCGCCGAACAGCGCGCTGAGGTTCAACAACGCCTGGCCCATGATGCGCCGCTGCGCGCAGCGGTGGATGCCTGGGAGCAACGCTTGTTGCCTCTGGTGGCGCTGGCGCAACCGGTACCGCCTTCGGCACAGCTGTGGCGGCGCATTGAACGCCGCATCAAAGCCCCCGAAACGAGCGTGCCGTGGTGGAACCTGCTGGCGTTCTGGCGCGGGCTTTCCGCTGCCGGGCTGATGGCAAGCGTGGTGCTGGCGGCTTTATTACTGACGCGCCCGCCCCTGCCCGCACCCAGCTTCGTGGTGGTGCTGATGGCGCCACAAAGCCAGGCACCGGGCTGGGTGGTGCAGGCCAGTGATAATCAGCAGATCCAGTTGATCCCACTGGGGGTGATGGAGATCCCTGCTGACAAAGCCCTGGAGTTCTGGACCAAGGGCGATGGCTGGCAGGGTCCCGTCTCCCTGGGCCTGGTCAAACCTGGGCAAACCTTGTCGATACCCCTGGACAAGCTGCCGCCGCTGGCGCCGAACCAGTTGTTTGAACTGACGCTGGAAGGGCCCAATGGCTCGCCTACCGGCAAACCCACCGGGCCGATTCACGGGATTGGCCGCGCAGTCAAAGTGCTTTGATCACGAAAGGTTAGGCAGCCACACACGAAACCGCGCCCCGCCCAGGGGCGACGCCAGGGCCGTCAAGGTGCCGCCCTGGGCCTCCAGGGCGCGCCGGCTGATCGCCAGGCCCAGGCCAAAGCCGCCGGTTGCGCGGTCGCGGCTGCGGTCCAGACGGTAGAACGGCTCGAAGATGCGCTCGCGCTGGTCCGCCGGTATGCCAATGCCATCGTCGTCCACCCAGATTTCACAGCCTTTGGGGCATACACGCACGCCCACCTGGATGCGCTTGTCGCAGTAGCGCGTCGCGTTGCGCAGCAGGTTCTGCAAGGCTCGGGCGGTAAGGCGCGGGTCAAGGCTGAAGCGCTCCACGGCGCAATCGAGCACCACATCGATGACGATGTCGGGGTTCTCCAGCTCATCGTCGACGCTGCCCAACACGCTGTCGATAAACTCATCGAGCGCCACCTCTACCCGCTCCGGCAACTGCGCCGGGTTTTGCAGGCGGCTGTAAGACAGCAATTCCAGCACCAGCTCATCCAGCTCCCGAATATGCGCCACCAGGCTTTGCAAGCGCTCGCGGCTGGCTGCGGGCATGTCTTCGGAAAGCGCCAGGGCCAGGCCGAAATCCAGGCGGGTGAGCGGTGTGCGCAGTTCATGAGAGACCGCATTGAGCAAGTCGCGCTGCTGGTTCAAGAGACGTTCGATATCGTCGGCCATGGTGTCGAACACCGCCGCCAGGCCGCCGATGCTGGAGCTGGGTGCGAGCCCCGTACGCGCCTCCAGATGGCCCTTGCCCAATAGCGCGGCGGTACTTTTCAAACGCTCCAGGTCACGCCAATGCGGACGCAGCCACACCAGCAAACACGCCAGCAAGGCGGCGCCGACCAGCACGTTCATCGACCAGTACAGCAGGTTCATGTCCAGCGGGTCTGGAGGCACGGTCAACTTGACTGCGAACTGCTGGTTGATCGGCGAACTGATTTCTTCCATCCAGCCCCATTCGCCCAGGCGGATCACTGGCTTGCCTTGCTCCAGTAGCTGTTCTTCCTCGGGGGTGTAGCGGGCATCCTGACGCAGCAACAATTGCACCTTCAGCGGTGCAAAATCGTGGCTCAATTGGTCGGTCACCTGGGACCAGCGCTCCACCGGCGCCCGCTGGTACTGCTTGACCATGAGCTTTTGCAGGCCACGGGACTGTTCGATGTTGTAGTCCATGTAACGGTGTTCGAACAGCTGGATCACCAGCTTGGGAATCAGGTAAATCGCCGCACTGTAAGTGACGATGGTGATCAGGTAGAGGCGCAGCAGTACGCGAAACATGCTTCAGCATTCCCACTCGGAACGGCTGAACAGGTACCCCTTGCCCCACACCGTCTTGATCTTGCGCGCCTCGCCCGCATGGTCGTCGAACTTGCGCCGCAGCTTGGAGATGGCCACGTCCACCGAACGGTCGGTGCCGTTGAACTCGATACCGCGCAGGCGTTGCAGGATCTGATCGCGGCTGAGCACTTCGCCGGCATGCCGGGCCAGCACCACCAGCAGGTTGTACTCACCGCTGGACAGCTCCACCGCCTGCTCGCGCCAGGTCACGGTGCGCTCGGACAAATCGATGCAGAGGTTGCCCATGACGATCTGGTCGCTGGCCACCTGGGGTTCGGACAGGCTGCTGCGCCGCAGCAATGTGCGCACCCGGGCCAGCAATACGCGCGGTTCGCAGGGTTTGGTCACATAGTCGTCGGCGCCCATTTCCAGGCCCAGCACCTGGTCGTGGCTGTCATCGCGGGCGGTCAGCATCAGGATCGGCAGGCCCGCCGAATCGGCGCGCAGCAAGCGGCACACCTGCAGGCCGTCGAGGCCCGGCAGCATCAGGTCGAGGATCACCAGGTCCGGTGGGTTCAGGCGTGCGCGTTCACGGACATGGTCGCCACGGCTGAGCACGCTGACGTGGTAGCCGTTGCGTTCCAGGTAGCTGGCAATCAGCTCGGAGAGTGCGGCGTCGTCTTCCACCAGGAGGATGTTGGGCATGGTGTTTCCAAATAATGCGGTTTGTTGGTGTGTTGCAGGATTGTGCAAGGATATACGCCCCCGGCGCCCTGCGCGCCGTACCTTACACTTCTTCACAGACCCGCTACACAGCTTCACAGCACCACGGCGCAGGTGCCCCTAGGATGCGCCAGTCAATATTGGGATAAGAGCATGTCGAAGAATCTATTTGCGCCGTTTTGCCTGTTGGCCCTCACACTGGCGCTGAGCGCGTGTGGTCAGTCGGCAGACGAGGCGCCACAAATGCCCCTGGCCAAAGTGCGGATCGAAACCCTGCAGGCCAAGCCCCTCTCTATTACCAGCGAACTGAGCGGGCGCATCGCCGCACCGCGTATCGCCGAAGTCCGCGCGCGGGTCGCCGGGGTGGTCATGCAGCGGGTGTTTAACGAAGGCCACGACGTCAAGCAAGGCGACGTGTTGTTCCGTATTGACCCGGCGCCGTTCAAGGCCGACCTGGACAGTGCCCAGGCCAACCTGAGCAAGGCCGAAGCCAATGCGTTCCAGGCGCGCCTGCAAGAACAGCGCTACAGCCAATTGGTCGAAGGCAACGCCATCAGCGGCCAGGAGTACGACAACGCCCGCGCCGCCTTGCGCCAAACCAACGCCGAAGTCGCCGCCAACAAGGCCGCCGTCGAGCGTGCCAAGCTGAATTTGGGCTATGCCACCGTAACCGCGCCGATTTCGGGGCGCATCGGCCGCGCCCTGGTGACCGAAGGCGCACTGGTCGGCCAGAACGAAGCCACGCCGCTGGCGATTATTCAGCAACTGGACCCGATCCACGCCGACCTGACCCAGTCTACCCGTGAGCTGAACGACCTACGCCGTGCGTTTCGTGCCGGCAGCCTGAAGCAGGTCGGCCAGGACCAGGCCAAGGCTACCTTGATCCAGGACGACGGCAGCCAGTACCCATTGCCGGGAAAATTGCTGTTTGCCGACATCAGCGTCGACCCGGGCACCGGGCAGATCATTCTGCGCAGCGAGTTCCCCAACCCGGACCTCGACCTGCTGCCGGGCAGCTTTGTGCGGGTGCGTGTCGAACAGGCCGTCGACAAGCAAGGCCTCAGCGTGCCGCAACGCGCCATTACCCGTGACAGCGCCGGTATCCCGATGGTGTTACTGCTGGATGCCGAGCAGACCGTCAGCCAGCAACCGGTGGAACTGGGCGCGGTGGTCGACAATCGCTGGATCGTCACCAGTGGCCTCAAGCCCGGCGACCGCATCATCGTCGAGGGCCTGCAACATGCGCGCCCCGGTGAAAAAGTTGAAGTGGACGACAGCCCGCTCGTAAAGGAATAACCCGTCATGCCGCAGTTCTTTATTGACCGCCCGATCTTCGCCTGGGTGGTGGCTTTGTTCATCTTGCTGGCCGGTGCGCTGGCCATCCCGCAATTGCCGGTGGCCCAGTACCCCAACGTCGCGCCACCCAAGGTGGAAATCTACGCGGTGTACCCCGGCGCCTCGGCCCAGACCCTGGATGAGAGCGTGGTCAGCCTGATCGAGCAGGAGCTCAACGGTGCCGATCACCTGCTGTATTTCGAATCCCAGAGCAGCCTGGGCTCGGCGACTATTACCGCCACGTTCCAGCCGGGCACCAACCCGGAAATGGCCCAGGTGGATGTGCAAAACCGCCTCAAGGCCGTGGAGCCGCGCCTGCCGCAAGCGGTGACCCAGCAGGGCTTGCAGGTGGAGAAAGTCTCCGCCGGCTTCCTGCTGCTCGTCACCCTGACCTCCAACGACGGCAAGCTCGACGACGTAGCGCTCAGCGATTACCTGGCGCGCAACGTGATGAACGAGCTCAAGCGCCTGGACGGCGTCGGCAAGGCCCAGTTGTATGGCGCCGAACGTGCCATGCGCATCTGGATCGACCCGCAGAAGCTGATCGGCTTCAACCTTACGCCGGCCGACGTCAACGCCGCGATCAGCGCCCAGAACGCCCAGGTTTCCGCGGGCAGCATCGGTGATCTGCCGGGTACTCACACCCAGGAGATCACTGCGGCGGTGCTGGTCAAAGGGCAACTGTCCACCCCGGCCGAATTCGCCGACATCGTGCTCAAGGCCAACCCCGACGGCTCCACCGTGCGCATCGGCGATGTAGCGCGGGTGGAAGTCGGCAGCCAGGAGTACCAGTTCTCCACCCGCCTGAACGGCAAGCCGTCCACCGCCGTCAGCGTGCAACTGTCTCCCGGCGCGAATGCCTTGAGTACCGCCACGCTGGTGCGGGCGAAAATGGACGAGTTGTCGCGCTACTTCCCGGCCAATGTGGAATACAAGATTCCCTACGACACCTCGCCCTTCGTCAAGGTCTCGATCACCAAGGTGGTCTACACCTTGCTGGAGGCGATGGCGCTGGTGTTCGCGGTGATGTTCCTGTTCCTGCAGAACGTGCGCTACACCTTGATCCCCACGCTGGTGGTGCCGATTGCGCTGATGGGCACCTTCGCCACCATGTTGCTGCTGGGTTTCTCGATCAACGTATTGACGATGTTCGGCATGGTATTGGCCATCGGTATCCTGGTGGACGATGCCATCGTGGTGGTGGAAAACGTCGAGCGCATCATGGCCACCGAGGGCCTGTCGCCCAAGGACGCGACGAAGAAAGCCATGGGCCAGATCACCGGGGCCATCATCGGTATCACCCTGGTGCTGGTGGCGGTGTTCCTGCCGATGGCCTTCATGCCGGGTTCCGTGGGCGTGATCTACCAGCAGTTCTCGCTGTCGATGGCCACCTCGATCCTGTTCTCGGCGTTCCTGGCCCTGACCTTGACCCCGGCCCTGTGCGCCACCTTGCTCAAGCCGATTGCCAAGGGCGAGCACCATGCCAAGGGTGGTTTCTTTGGCTGGTTCAACCAGCGCTTTGACCAACTCACCAACCGCTACGAAGGGTGGGTGGCCTATGCCCTCAAGCGCAGCGGCCGCTACTTGCTGATCTACCTGGTCTTGCTGGTGGGCATGGGCCTGTTGTTCAGCCGCCTGCCCTCCTCGTTCCTGCCGGTGGAAGACCAGGGCTACACCATCACTGATATCCAGTTGCCGCCGGGCGCCAGCAAGAACCGTACGGTGCAGGTGGCCGAGCAGATCGAGGCACACAACGCCGAAGAGCCTGGGGTGGGTGATACCACCATGATCATGGGTTTCAGCTTTTCCGGTTCTGGGCAAAACGCGGCGCTGGCGTTTACCACGCTCAAGGATTGGTCGGAACGTGGCAGTGATGACTCCGCTTCCTCAATTGCTGATCGCGCCAACATGGCCTTCAGCGAACTCAAGGACGCGATTGCCTACGCCGTTCTGCCGCCACCGGTCGACGGCCTGGGCACGTCCAGCGGTTTCGAGTTCCGCTTGCAGGACCGCGGTGGCGTCGGCCATGCCGGGTTGATGGCCGCGCGGACCGAATTGCTGGACGCCGCAGCGAAAAGCCCGATTCTGGCTAACGTGCGTGAAAGCGCCCTGGCCGAAGCGCCGCAAGTGCAGCTGGAAGTGGACCGCAAGCAGGCCAACGCCTTGGGCGTTTCGTTTGCCGACGTGGGCAACGTGCTGTCCTCCGCTATCGGTTCGGCGTATATCAACGACTTCCCCAACCAGGGCCGCATGCAGCGCGTGGTGGTGCAGGCCGAAGGCGACCAGCGCAGCCAGGTGGCCGACCTGATGAAGATCCACGTGCGCAACAACGCCGGGAAGATGGTGCCGCTGTCAGCCTTCGTCCAAGCCAAGTGGACCCAGGGCCCGACGCAATTGACCCGTTACAACGGCTACCCGGCCATCGCCATCAGCGGTGAAGCGGCGCCGGGGCACAGCACGGGCGAGGCCATGAACGAAATCCAGCGTTTGGTCAGCCAACTGCCTGCCGGGCTGGGCCAGGAATGGACGGGGTTGTCATTGCAGGAGCGCTTGTCCGGCTCCCAGGCACCGCTGCTGTTGGGCCTGTCGTTGCTGATCGTGTTCCTGTGCCTGGCCGCGCTGTACGAAAGCTGGTCGATCCCTACCTCAGTGTTGCTGGTGGTGCCGCTTGGGGTGCTGGGCGCGGTGTTGGCCGTGAGCTTGCGCGGGATGCCCAACGACGTGTTCTTCAAGGTTGGCTTGATCACCATCATCGGCCTGTCGGCGAAGAACGCGATCCTGATCATCGAGTTCGCCAAGGACCTGTATGACCAGGGCGAGGACTTGATCGACGCCACTTTGAAAGCAGCACGGTTGCGATTGCGGCCGATCATCATGACGTCCCTGGCGTTCATCCTCGGCGTGGTGCCCTTGGCAATTGCCACCGGGGCCAGCTCGGCCAGCCAACAGGCGATTGGTACCGGTGTGATTGGCGGGATGATCACGGCGACATTGGCGGTGGTGTTTGTGCCGGTGTTTTTTGTGGTGGTGATGAAGCTGGTGCGCAAGCGCCATAAACCAGACTGATCAACGCCGTAGCGAAAGGTGGTGGCTTGCAAGTTGAACCCGTCGCCGCTAACCACGATGCGAAGCGAGCCGCTCTTGATCTTGCTCTTGATCTGCTTGTGATCTTGATCTCAGGCGCCCCGTTAAACCACGCTGGCCGAACGCAGGCTTGAATTCGTGGGTAACCCGGCAGGACGCCGGGTTAGCCGTCCTGGGCCAAGGATGGCCCATGACGGCGGCCCACGGATTCAAGCCGGAGTGAGGGCACACCGAGCCCAAGCGAGGTGCCGAGTGGTGGGGCAAGAGCGTTTTGCTTACTTTGCCGCTTTTGCAAAGTGAGCCGCCGTCAGGGCGGAACCCTAAGTGGCCGTTACCTAAATAACGGATATGTACCCGGTCCAACTGTGTTGACTGCCAGGCCGCCTTCGCGAGCAAGCCCGCTCCCACAGTTGGATCGCGGGGTGCCAGGTAAATAGGCGTCAGCTGAAAGGCCGTCATCGCAGGCAAGCCAGCTCCCACAGGGTTATTGATTGCATTCATGATCAGGTACACCCGAATAAGCTATGGTGCTCAAACATAGTTATCTGTGAGCCACCATGCCCTTCCTCGCCCGCACCCACCCTCGCCTCTCATCCGCCGCCGTACTGGGCCTTGCGGTCGGCGCTCTGGTGCCGGCCGAAACCCTGGCCAGCAAAATCCTGATCGGCTGGAACGTCGGCGTCTGGACCTACCTGGTACTGATGCTGTGGCTCACCATTCGTGCCAAGGCCCCGGACGTCAAGCGCATCGCCGAAATCGAAGACGAGAACGCCGGCCTGGTGCTGTTCATGGTATGTATCGCCGCCATCGCCAGTTTGGCGACCATCACCTTCGAACTGGTGGGTAGCAAAGACCTTGCCACCTCGGAACGCCTGCTGCACTACGGTTTCACCGGGCTGACAGTCATCGGTTCGTGGTTGCTGATCGGAGTGATTTTCAGCGTGCATTATGCGCGCCTTTATTACACCTGGGACGGCAAGGAACCGGCGCTGCGTTTTGCCGAGGGACTGACGACGCCCAACTACTGGGACTTCCTGTATTTCTCGTTCACCATCAGCGTGGCGGTGCAGACTTCGGATGTGGGTGTCGCCACGCGAAGCATGCGCAAGGTGGTGCTGGGGCAGTCGTTGATCGGGTTTCTGTTCAATACAGCGATCCTGGGATTCTCGATCAATATTGCGGCAGGACTCTTCGGTTAAGCGATACACCCTCTTGCTGAGCACTTGCTTAAGCCTAAAAGAAATAACGAACCGACCTATTGAACTGTCATATCTGACAGTAGATTTATTCAAGAAAACGCGTCTAATTGAAACCAAGGTACGGTGGCTGATTCGAGGACAGTTGTCGATAAAGCCAGGCACCGTTCCGTGTTTTGACCTATTCATCAAAGATGGAGACGCAATCATGCCAGCACCAACTGCAACGCCGACGTCCCACCAACAGAGCGTATTGTTCCCCAGGGCACTTGAGGCAGAGGGAACCTTCTCGGTGTTCCTGGATGGCCAGAGCATCGAGATCAAAACCATCAATATTGTGAATGACCCCTTCCAACGCATTCTGGGTATTACCGGGCGCAACACCGAGGGCCAGGATACAGTGCGGGAAATCTATATTCAGTTTGCGGATCATACGCCGGCCGGCACCACGTTCAATTTGGCGCAGAGTGAATTCACCTCCACCAGAATTTGGCTATCGGTCAAGACACCGGACAAACCCTATGCCGTTCGCGGCATTGTCGGCACCTTGTCCATTCAAAAAATCTTCCCGCACCTTATCAAGGTACAAGGCGCCGCTGTTGCTACCACCGATACCGACGCGAACGGACAGATACACGACTTGATCATTAACTTCGACATTCACACCTGAACCAGCAAACAAAAAAAGCCCGTATCTAGCGATACGGGCTTTTTCCTAATCGGGATTTACCAGGTGTAACGAACACCCACGTTGGCACCCCAAGGCTGTTCAACTTTGCCGCCGCTGCTGTGTTCAAGGTCAGCATGCAGTTGCAGGTTCTTCGACAGCTTCACCGCCACCCCCGCACCGAACTCGGCACGCGAGCCAGATAGGTCGTTGTTGAATACATTGTTGTTCACCGACACCTTATTGTTGTTGGCAAACTCGTGCACCATTGCCGCCCGCAGGTAGGGCTGGACCACGCTGCCACTGTCGAGTTGGATATCACGGCCAACCGTTGCACCGGCCTTGGCCATGATCGAGCGAGTACGCTCACCCTTGGCTTGCAGGCCATTGTCCAGGTTGTAATTGGCACCCTGGATCACCACGGTCGACACCTGGGCATACGGCTCAACAAAGAAGCCGTCATCGAGCTTGATATTGCGACCGAACTCTGCCGACAAACCACCACCGGTGTTGTTGTACTTGCCTTTCGACGTGGTGCCGTCGCTCAAACCGACCTTGGACTCGTTGTGGAACCGGTTGACCTTGGCGACCGCATCGAAATACAGGCCACTCTCCTCGTCCAGCCAGGTGGCATAAGCGCCCAGGTAGTAGCTTTTCACGTTACCGGATGTACCGCGTTTGAGGTTCAGGTCAGACGTGCTGTGACCAGCCATCACACCCACCAACCACTGGCTATCGGCCAGCGGCATGTCGGCGCCCAGGGTAAAGCCCTGCTGGGTCTGGTCGTAGCCCGTGCTGTCAGACACTTTGTATTTGTTGCCATACCCGCGTATCCACAGACCCGACTGGCCAGGTTCAAAGCGCAATTCACCCATACGGGTACGCAGTGAAGTTGCCTCGCCGTACCACACGGTAGGTGCAGTATTGAACAGCGCCATGACTGAACGCGTACCAGGGCTGATCACGCGATTGTTCGGGTCAAGGAACCAGTCGGTCCCTTCCTTTTTCAAGCCGTAGGAGTAGGCACCTACGTCGACCGCATCGCCCACCAGGGAGAAATGGGCGTCGCCGCCACCAGTGTGCACGATGCGAATGTCTTCAGGGTTGACCGGCTCCGCACCGCTAGCAGTGAGCAACAGGCTGTGATTGCCCTTGGCCTCACCCTCGATGTTAAGAAAGTCCGTGACACCACGGGCAAAATCGGTGCCCATGACAAAGGTGCCGTTGCCTTCCAGTGTGTCCAGGCCCAACTGATAAAACGCATCAGTGGCACCAAACGTCACCGTGCCACCAGCCAGGTTCAAGGCGCCCACCTGGCTGTCACCGGTCAACTCCCAAAAAGATGCATCGCCCACGTTCAGGCTGGTGACATTTTTCAACTGGCCGGTAAGGCCGGCATTGTTCTGCAGGCTCAAATGCGCGGTGCTGCCATCCTCGACAATCACATTGCCGTTCAAACGACTGTTATCGATATTCATATTGGCGGTCGCGCCATCGTTCACTTCCAGCAGCGTGCCGTTACCACCGGTCAAGGTCGAACCATTGCGTACGTCGATGTCGACCGTCGGAACACGACCCGGCCTGCCTTCTACAAGAATCGCGGAACCCGTGCGACCTTCGACATGCGAGTTGTCCAGCACCAGCTTGCCGGTTTCAGCGCTGTTCAACAGGTTCGTCATGAGTACACCGTTCTTGCCACCCATAAATGTACTTTGGCTGGCGGTTACGAGTGCGCCGCTGTCCAGTCGAACGCCAGCACTGTCGGCACCGGTGCCTTCAACCCAGGTATTTTGGTTGAAATGCAGCTCGCTGTTACCTTGCGCAAGCGCACCGGCAGCAGCGCCTTTGATGACACTGCTGAACACTTCAGCAACCCCACCCTTAAGCGAACCGGCACTCTGAAACGCCTGCAAGCCAAAATTGGTATGGCTGATCAGGGTGCTGCCAGTGATGGTTGCGGTGCTGTCATCCAGGCGTACGGCGCCAAACGACGGGTTGCTCGACTCCACATGTGCACCAGTGAGGCTGACAGTCGAGCCTTGCGTAGCGCGGATATCATTCACACGGCTGCCGGCGTTCACGATCAACGCCGAATCATTGACCCGGATACTCTGTGCAGCGGCGCCATTAAGGGTCAGTTCGGACTTATGATCCAGTTGCCAGTCTTTGGACGCTTCACTGGCGTCAATGGTCTTTTGTTCGCCAATCAAATGATCGGCGTGGGCAGCCCCCTGAACCGCTGCAAACATAAGCAGGGTCATGGTCGGGACTTTCATAATCGCGCTCAAGGGCTTGAGCTTAAAGTGGGCGGGTACGTGCATGGTCGTTCACTCTCTGGGGTAGAGCCGATGAAAACGGTTTGGCTCGTTCCCAAGGAATGGAGCCTTACCTGTACGGCGCAGAGAGTACGGATCAAGCATCCCAAGCTATGTAGGAATTATCTTATTAAGGCGAGTGAACCGGCGGCGGTCCGGGCAGGGGGAAATACTTGCGCAAAGCAAAAAAGGGGAGCTGCGCTCCCCTATTCTTTTCAGGCTTGATCAAGGTGAAGGAATATTGGCCCCGTCGCAGAAGAAGTGGGTGTTCGCCAGCGTGCTACGTATAACCGATGGCTCACCATGGCCGGTCACTCCATTGCTCAGAACCGTTTCATAGGTCGCCACGCACGTCCCCCTCGGGGCCTGGGCCAGGTAAGGCTGGTAGTCAATTTCGAACGTGATCCCGTTGGCGATGTCTGCTGGGCTCAAGCTTGGGTGAGTAAGCGTCAACGGGAACGGCCCAGGTGGCAGGCTGGCGTGGGTATTGGTAAGGCTCAACGTCAAGGTCAGTGGCACACCGACGGCCATGCGTATATCGCCTGGCACATGAACCTTACCAAACAGCACGGGCGGAGTGCCGGGCGTCCGAGTCTCCAAGTCCGAACAGAACCAACGACCCGCGGTCGCAACCACATACTCTGCTTTCGCCAACTCCACGACGACGGCGCCCTGCACATCGACCGTGGTGGGCGGCGACTCGTTTTCGTTGGTTGTCGCCGCCGGGTCGAGGACCAGATACTTGATGGTCTTGATGTCGTTGCCATGACGGGCGACTACGTCCCAGCCAATAAAGAACGAGATCGGATTGGCCGTCGCGCTGACAGGGAACGGTCCGACCCGCTCATCCTCCCAGAGCAAGATGATCGACAACCCCGCATGCGGCAACTCTGCAACGGTCCACGGCACGATGTCCACGCGTACATCTTGATCAGCATGGGCAGGCAGCAATACGTCCGGAGTCGTCGAGCCAGCACCGAATACGTGGGCCTGGTTAAGGTTGATGTTGGGTGAACCTGGCTCCCCAGGGTTGACGGGACCGCCTACCGACAAATCGAGCATGAACGTGTGAGGGAACGAAGGGAAAAAAGTACCATTGCGGGAAATTCGATACTGCACGGTCGTCGGCTGTGGCCCAATGGCCTGGGTATAAGCGGCACGGAATGCAGCCTGCAAATTACTGAATCTCTGCGGGAACGTTGTGAATGGCAATCCCAGACCGTTGTAACCCAGGCCGCCAATATCCACTTCCAGCCGATCAAGCAAGGGGGCGTGATTGTTATACGTCCTGACCCATACTTCAGGGTTAAGCAGGTAATCCTTGATATCAATCAAGTTGTCTGTTTCACCAGGATCGGGGAAAGGTGCCAGCGGTAAATGCGGGGTTCCGCGATCCGGATCGTCGATCAACGCAACGCGCCGAGTTTCGACGTACGCAGGGCGACTGACGTTACCCGCACGGTCTGTGAGGGTGTAGAACGCGTAGTAGTCCCCACTTAAATCAATCATTGCTGCCGGTAGGAAATACGTATTGCCCGTCTCCAGCATTGGAATCCCACCGGGGGGGCTGACGATGTCCATTGGGCGCGGGAACATCACCGGGCTCCAATAGAAGGTAATGAAGTCACCGGCAGCCCACCTGCCAGGAACAGGCACGAAGGTGTTATCGGGAATATCGAACTGCACCCCGCCATGCATCACCAAATAGTTATTGTCGATCACGGCACCTGCGGGAAGCGTTGCGGGCCATCCTACTGCATTGGGCTGCTGAGGAAAGGAGGCATCGGAATAGGGCGAAAGCAGGTCAACGGTAAAATTGCCAGGGTCCGAATGTTCTCCCTGCGCTGCCGGAACACCACCGATGTTGAGGTATTGAACGCTACGTAGCTGATAGAAACCATGCCGGAAACCACCTGCTGGAGCGGGTACGGTGATATTGAACCTATCAGGGATAGGGAAAGCGGGGGCCGTACTCATTTGCATCGGCGGTGTCACAGCAACCCAGACAATTAATGTTTGCGTTATGTCCGCCATTTCGACTTGGATAAAATCATCAAAATCTGAAAAGTCGCCCGTTTTGCATCGTACAGTGAGGTCGGCCGTCGCATTACTGGCCAAAATCGTCCCGGAGGCATCATCCAGTGCCCCCACAATAGTGGGAGCGGCTGGGGCTGCCCGGGGGGCCAGTGGCACATTCGGATTGCTGCTCATTTTTGATGATCTCCACGTTCGTCCAATATAGGTTTCTTACAAAAACCACTCATCCGCCGGGCTGCGTTCGACCTCCGATCTCAAGTACCAACGAACTCATTTCCCGGCAATACCTCTCCCTACCGCTTCATATGCGGCATAGCCACAACACTAAATGCTTGCAATGAAATCCGCCTCGGTGCCCCGATAGCGCTAAACACACAGGAGGCGGTACGTGTGCGCCCCGGGTCAGGGCTCAGGCGCATCGCCGTGAATCCAGCAATAGCGAGCGGGTGGCGTCGAAGGCACTACGCGGTCAAACCGTGCGAACCGGGAGGCAGACCGACCAATCAATCCCCCCCCCCTGTACACCTTGTAATTCGCCTCCCCTCCCGCATTTAACTTGAGCGGGCGGATCAAACGTTCTACATCGAGAATCCAGAAGGAGTAACCCAAGGCGTCTACCACCTCGTTCCAAATATGACTTTGTGTATCGACGATGTCAGGAAGTGGATTCACATCGGGGGCCTGCCCGTATCCCTGAAAGTGCATCACGACCAAGTCCCCGTGCTGGATACCCGTGCCCGGGCCTGTATTCGGGTCAATGCGAATTTCGACGCCGAACCAGATTTTGGGTGTGCAGGCGCACGTCATATATCTGTTCGGGTTCGCTATCGGTTCGGAGTCAGCCTGCGGAAAGCGCGGCCGCATATAAGTCGGGGCGGGCAGCCCCACTCGCAGCACGGCCTGCGCTACAGGTGAAAACTCTGGGTTGAGATTACCGGCGCGATCGCGCAGCCGGTAGAAGCAAAAAATAAAAGCAGCACCCGGAAAGTTCTGGAAAACCGTATTGGGGACATCTACGAATATTTGCCCAGTAGCACTGATCAGCGGCGGGGAAACCACAGCGGGAGCACCGGTCGGTAACGTGTTCATATCCGAAAAATACATCAGTATTTCATCACCAATCTCACGTCCCAGATAACCCCCAGGAACTTCCATGGGCACCAGTGGCGTCATGCCCAAGTAAACGTCAGTGATCGGATCAACCGGAAAAATGGCTGGTAGCAGCGGCCCTCCCACCCCAGGCGCATCGCGGTCTATTCTGAGCAGGGTGGGCAAAGAAGTATCGAAATTTGGTGAGGTTGGCGAGTCGAGATGGACTCGAAAAGAGAGATAGACAATCGCACTGTTCAGCAGGAGGTCCTGGCGAATTTCAAATGGATAAGGAAAGTCCCCAGGGGTGAGTGGGCCATCCAGTCGCAAGGCCGGTAGCACGTCGATGGGTGCGGCGCTTTGGTCATGCCATACGGGTACGGCGTAATGAGTCTCGCCAGGTCCGGGCAGAAAGGTCCATGGAGTAACGATTTCGCACTCCAGATTGTTGAAATAGTACTGCGCAGGCACTAATCCATCGGACAGCGCGCGAACCACCCGGGGGCCATCAAAATCCAGGACGGCCTCAGCCCCAGCAACAACTTTACCCGCCTGTGATTTTTTGGGCTTTGACTTTATCGGTTTTGACTTGCTCATGCCGCCCTCCTTTTGGCCCAACATCCAACATGCTTAATGCGGTAATGCCGTTAACTTGAAGCCGATTGAACACCCGAAACGCCCGCCCGGATACTGTCAGAACTAACAGGTGCAATTGCCGCCCGTCGGACTCATCTACCTGAACAGGGTGTCATCCTGCGAATTTCCTCTTGACTGCAAGCAATGGCTGGTGTCTTCTGAAACCGGTTTCAGTGCAATCCGAATTCCAATAAAAAAGGCTCCACCGTGACTTCATTCTCCGCCGCCCAGCGCAGCCGCGTGACAATGCTCGATGTCGCCGAACGCGCCGGTGTGTCCAAGGCCAGCGTGTCGCGCTTTATCGGCGATGACCGCGCCCTGCTCTCCGATGCCATTGCCCTGCGCATCGAACAGGCCATCGCCGAACTCGGTTATCGCCCCAACCAGATGGCCCGTGGCCTCAAGCGTGGGCGTACGCGCCTGATCGGCATGCTGGTGGCGGATATCCGCAACCCCTACTCCATTGCGGTGATGCACGGCGTCGAAACCGCGTGTCGCCAGCACGGCTACAGCCTGGTGGTGTGCAACACCGACCGCGATTACGAGCAGGAGCGCCAACACCTGGCAGCGCTGCGCTCGTACAACATCGAAGGCTTGATTGTGAACACCCTGGGCCATCACCTCGACCAACTGCTGGAACTGCAACGGGAAATGCCCCTGGTGCTGGTGGACCGCAAGGTCGAGCCCTTGCACAGCGACCTGGTGGGCCTGGATAACCCGGCGGCAGTGCGTATGGCGATGGACCATCTGGAGAAGCAGGGTTACCGCGAGGTGCTGCTTGTGAGCGAGACCACCGACGGCACCAGTTCACGCTTGGAACGCCTGGCGAGTTTCAACATCGAGATTGCCCAGCGCCCGGCGTTGACAGGTGCCGTGGTTGAACTGGATGGCGAACTGGAAAACCGTCTGCAAGCCTTTCTCGCCAAACCCGGCCCCAAGGCACTGTTTTGCGCCAATGGCGTGGCGGCGCTGGCCTGCACCCGTGCGCTCAAGGCGCTGGGCTGCGACCTGTTCGCAGACGTGGGCTTGATCGCCCTGGATGACCTGGACTGGTACCCGCTGGTAGGTAGCGGCATCACCGCCCTCGCCCAACCGACGCAAGCGATTGGCGCCAGCGCCTTCGACTGCTTGCTCAAGCGCCTGCGCGGCGATACCGCCCCCACCCGCACCCTGGATTTTTTACCCGAGTTGATTATCCGCGGTTCGACCGCTCTGTCCCTTTGTAGGAGCGAGCTTGCTCGCGAAAGTCGTTAACAATAACGCGCAGCATCAGGTTGAGCGCGGCGCCCTCGAGTTTTTCGCGAGCAAGCTCGCTTCTACAAGGGTTGTGCGTTTTTTTTCAGAAAAAAATGAAACCGGTTTCAGAGGTAAACAACAATGCATAAATACCCCGTCTCCATCAGCCTTTCCAGCTACGGCGCCGACCTGGTTCGCCAGCAGGGCCAATTGAGTTTTGTCGCGCTGCTGAGCGCCGCCGGTGCCCAGCGCATTGAGTGGCGTGAAGAGCTGCTCACCACTGAGCAACCGGCCGAGCTGGCCCTGGCCGCTGCAGAACAAGGCCTGGAATCAGTCTTTTCCTCGCCCTTGGAACTCTGGGTCGCCGGCCGTGCCCAGCCCAATGCCGACCTGGCCGCGACCCTGGACCGCGCCCAGGCCTTTGGTTCGGGCTGGCTGAAGGTGTCCCTCGGTTACTTCACCGACACCAACGATCTGGAAAGCCTGCACGCCTTGCTCAACCGCCACCCGGTCAAGCTGCTGGTGGAAAACGACCAGACCCTGCACGGCGGGCGCATTGAACCGATGCAACGGTTTTTCACCGAAGTCGAACGCCTGGGCCTGCCGGTGAAAATGACCTTCGACATCGGCAACTGGCAGTGGCAAGACCAATCCGCGCTCACCGCTGCGCGGTTGCTGGGCCGGCATGTGGATTACCTGCACTGCAAGGCCGTGGCCCGTCGCGCCGACGGCAAGCTGGTGGCCTTGCCGCCGGGCGCCACAGACCTGCATCTGTGGGAACAACTGCTTAAACACATGACTCAAGGTATTACCCGGGCGGTGGAATTTCCGTTGCAGGGCGATGACCTGATCGAAGTCACCGCGCAACAGGTCACAGCCCTCGCCCGCCTTGGCCAACCCCATGTGGAGAACGCCCATGTCTGAGATCGATATCCTCTCGTTTGGCGAAACCATGGCGATGTTTGTCGCCGAACAGACCGGCGACCTGGCCCAGGTCGGGCAGTTTCACAAACGTATTGCCGGCGCCGACAGCAACGTCGCCATCGGCCTGTCGCGCCTGGGGTTCAACGTGGCCTGGCTGAGCCGCGTGGGTAACGACTCCCTGGGGCGTTTTGTGGTCGATACCCTGACTAAAGAAGGACTCGACTGCCGCCATGTGGCCGTCGACCCGCTGCACCCTACCGGCTTTCAACTCAAGTCCCGTGAAGAGGCCGGCGCAGACCCTCAAGTGGAGTACTTTCGCAAAGGCTCGGCGGCCAGCCACTTGTGCATCGATGCCATCCACCCGGCGCTGTTGCAAGCTCGCCATTTGCATGCCACCGGCATTCCGCCAGCGTTATCCGACGCCACCCGCGCACTGTCGTTCGAGCTGATGACGCAAATGCGCAAGGCCGGGCGCAGCGTGTCGTTCGACCCGAACCTGCGCCCGTCCCTGTGGGCCAGCCAGGCGCAGATGATCCGCGAAATCAATGCCCTGGCCGCTCTGGCCGACTGGGTGTTGCCGGGCCTGGGCGAAGGCCGCCTGCTCACCGGTTTCGACGATCCAGAAGACATCGCCGCGTTCTATCTCGACCAGGGCGCCGAAGCCGTGGCGATCAAGCTGGGCGCCGAGGGCGCCTATTACCGCACCCATATGGACCAGGGTTTTGTCGCCGCCGTACCGGTGGCCAAGGTGGTGGATACGGTCGGTGCCGGCGATGGCTTTGCCGTGGGCATGATCAGCGCCCTGCTGGAAAACTCAAGCTTCCCCGAGGCCGTGCAGCGCGGCAACTGGATCGGCAGCCGCGCCGTGCAGAGCCGTGGCGATATGGAGGGTTTGCCGACCCGCGCTGAATTACCCACCCGATCCGTTGCGTGACCCATTACCTGTTGCCACAACTACAACAAGCTCAGGAGCAACCCCATGGAAACCGTGAAACTCGCCACCCGCCGCTGGTGGTACATCATGCCTATCGTTTTTATCACCTACAGCCTAGCCTACCTGGACCGCGCCAACTACGGCTTCGCCGCCGCGTCCGGCATGGCCGAAGACCTGATGATCACGCCGGGCATGTCTTCCCTGCTCGGCGCGCTGTTTTTCCTTGGCTACTTTTTCTTCCAGGTGCCGGGGGCGATCTACGCGCAAAAGCGCAGCGTCAAGAAACTGATCTTCGTCAGCCTGATTCTGTGGGGCGGCTTGGCGACCCTGACCGGCGTGGTGTCCAACGCCTACATGCTGATCGTCATCCGCTTCATGCTCGGGGTAGTCGAGGCCGCCGTGATGCCGGCCATGCTGGTGTACCTGTGCCACTGGTTCACCCGTGCCGAACGCTCGCGGGCCAACACCTTCCTGATCCTCGGCAACCCGGTGACCATGCTGTGGATGTCGGTGGTGTCGGGCTACCTGGTGCAGCATTTCAGCTGGCGCTGGATGTTTATCATCGAGGGCCTGCCGGCAGTGTTGTGGGCGTTTATCTGGTGGAAGCTGGCCGATGAGCGTCCCAAGGATGCCAAGTGGCTGAGCGACGCCGAAAAGCACAGCCTGGAAACCGCCCTGGCCGCCGAGCAGGTGGGAATCAAGGCCGTGAAGAACTACGCCGAGGCGTTCCGTTCGCCCAAGGTGATCATTCTCGCCCTGCAGTTCTTTTGCTGGAGCATTGGCGTGTACGGCTTCGTGCTGTGGTTGCCGTCGATCCTCAAGGCCGGTTTGCAGATGGACATGGTCGAAGCCGGCTGGCTCTCGGCGCTGCCGTACCTGGCGGCGGTGATCGGCATGCTCGTGGTGTCCTGGGGTTCGGACAAGCTGCAAAAACGTAAGCGTTTTGTCTGGCCGCCGCTGTTGATTGCCTCGATTGCCTTCTACGCGTCCTACGTATTGGGCGCCGAACACTTCTGGTGGTCCTACACCCTGCTGGTGATCGCCGGGGCGTGCATGTACGCACCCTACGGCCCGTTTTTCGCCATCGTTCCGGAAATCCTGCCGGCCAACGTCGCCGGTGGCGCCATGGCGCTGATCAACAGCATGGGCGCCCTGGGCTCGTTCGGTGGCTCGTACCTGGTGGGTTACCTCAACAGCAGCACCGGCTCGCCCGGCGCTTCGTACCTGCTGATGAGCGGCGCCTTAATGCTTTCCGTGGTGCTGACGATTTTCCTCAAGCCCGGCGCCAGTGACCGCGTGCCGGCGCCAACCCTGGAGTTGAAGGTAAAAACCTCATGAAAAAGTCTGTCGTGTTGTACAAAAAACTCTCCGCGCCGCTCATGGCTCGTCTGCATGAGCAGGTCGAGGTCACGCTGATCGACGCACTGGATGAAACCGGCCTGGCCAAGCTGCGCGATGCCCTGCCTACCGCCCACGGCCTGCTGGGGGCAAGCCTGCGCCTGGACGCACGGCTACTCGACCTGGCGCCCCAGTTGGAAGCGGTGGCCAGCGTTTCGGTGGGCGTCGACAATTACGATATCGACTACCTGACCGAGCGCGGCATCCTGCTGAGCAACACTCCGGATGTGCTTACCGAGACCACCGCCGACACCGGTTTTGCGCTGATCCTGGCCACCGCGCGGCGCGTGGTGGAACTGGCCGACATGGTGCGTGCCGGCCAGTGGAACAAAAACATCGGCCCGGCGCATTTTGGCAGCGATGTCCATGGCAAGACCCTGGGCATCATCGGCATGGGCCGCATCGGCGAAGCCCTGGCACAGCGTGGGCATTTTGGCTTCGGCATGCCGGTGATCTACCACAGCCATTCGCCCAAGCCGGCGGTGGAGGCGCGCTTTGGCGCGCAGTATCGAAGCCTCCAGGACTTGCTCAAAGAGGCGGATTTTGTCTGCCTGACATTGCCGTTGACCGCTGAAACCGAGGAGTTGATTGGCGCCGAGGAATTCGCGCTGATGGGGCCAGAGACGATTTTTATCAATATCTCGCGAGGCAAGGTGGTGGATGAGGCGGCGCTGGTGCAAGCGTTGCAGCAACGCACTATCCGCGCGGCGGGGTTGGATGTGTTTGAGAAAGAGCCGCTGGATCATGCGTCGCCGTTGTTGCGGTTGAATAATGTGGTAGCTACGCCGCATATCGGCTCGGCCACCCATGAGACGCGGGAGGCGATGGCCAAGTGTGCGGTGGATAATCTGCTGGCGGCACTGGCTGGCGAAAAGCCGGTAAACCTGGTGAATCCAGGGGCATGGAGGCACTGATACAACACAAGAGCAACTGTGGGAGCTGGCTTGCCTGCGATGACGGCCTACCAGCCGACACTTCTCTACCTGACACCCCATAATCCAACTGTGGGAGCGGGCTTGCTCGCGAAGGCGGCCTGGCAGTCAACACAGTTAGACCGGGTACATATCCGTTATTTAGGTAACGGCCACTTAGGGTTCCGCCCTGACGGCGGGTCACTTTTGGAAAAGAGCCCCAAAAGTAACCAAAAGGGCTCTTGCCCCACCACTCGGCACCTCGCCTAGGCTCGGTGTGCCCGTAATCCGCCAGTGATTTGGGGGGCCGCCGCCACGCGCCATCCATGGCGCGGGGCGGCTAAACCGGCATCCCTGCCGGTTTACCCCCCAAATCCCTGTCGAATTCCGGCCAGCGTGGTTTGACGGGGCGCCTAAGATCAAGATCAAAAGCAGATCAAGATCAAGAGCGGCTCGCTTCGCATCGTGGTTACCGTTGAGCGCTACAGATACCTATGCTGCGATAACGGTAAGCCAACCCATGATGTGCTGGCTGTAAAGCTCCCACAGGTTTTTGTGGCAGCTTCTAGACGACGAACCTGGCCACCATTCCATTCAAGTCCACCGCCAGCCTCGACAGTTCATGGCTGGCTGCGCTGGTCTGGTTGGCACCCGCGGCCGACTGGGTGGCGAGGTCGCGGATATTGACCAGGTTGCGGTCCACCTCGCGGGAGACCTGGGCCTGTTCTTCCGACGCGCTGGCAATCACCAGGTTGCGCTCGTTGATCAGGCTGATGGATGCCGTGATCTGTTCCAGTGAGGCGCCGGCTGCGCGTGCCATTTCCAGGGTGGTCTGGCTGCGCTGGTTGCTTTGTTGCATGGACTGCACGGCCTCCCCGGTGCCGTTCTGGATGCCGGCGACCATTTTCTCGATTTCCTGGGTCGACTGTGCGGTGCGATGGGCCAGGGCGCGCACTTCATCGGCGACCACCGCAAAGCCACGTCCGGCCTCGCCGGCACGGGCGGCTTCAATCGCTGCGTTAAGCGCCAGCAGGTTGGTTTGCTCGGCAATCGCGCGGATCACATCCAGTACCTTGCCGATATCCCGGCCCTGGGCGGCCAGGCCCTCGATCATCGCGGAGGTGTTCTGCACGTCCTGGGTCATGGTCTGGATCGCACCGACGGTTTCCATCACCCGATCACGGCCTTCCCGCGCCGCCTGATTGGACTGCCCGGACGCCTCGGAGGTGGAAACCGCGTTACGCGCCACCTCCTCCACTGCCGCCGTCATCTCATTGACGGCCGTGGCGGCCTGGTCGATTTCATTGTTCTGCTGTTGCAGGCCACGGGAGGCCTCTTCGGTGACCGCGCTCAACTCTTCCGCCGCCGAAGCCAGCTGCGTGGCCGAACCGGCGATGTGCTGGATGGTCTGGCGCAGGCTGGCTTGCATGGTCGACAGCGCACTGAGCAACCGCGCCGGTTCGTCCTTGCCATCGTCCTCGATGGTTTTGCTGAGGTTGCCGGCGGCAATGGTTTCGGCCACTTCCACCGCCTTGCGCAGCGGGGTCACGATGCTGCGGGTCAGCAACCAGGCCAGTAGCACGGTGAGCAACGCCGCCACTACAGAGACCGCTACCACACCGGTGATCGCGCCCTCGTAGCTTTGCCCGGCATCTACGTCGGCTTGCTTGGCGTCGGCCGCATTGATGGCGATCAGCTTGTTCAATTGCTCGCCCATCTGGTCGGTGCCGTCCTTGATGCGGCTGTTGATCAGTGCGCGCATCTCGTCGACCTTGCCTTGTTTGGACAATGCCACCATCTCGGCCTGGGCTTTGAGGTAGTTGTCCAGGGTGACGCCAAAGGTCTTGTACAGCGCAGCCTCCTCCGGGCCCGCAGGCAGCGTGGCGTAGGCGGCCTGGGCGGTCTTGACCTTGTCAGCCAGCACGCCAATGCGCGTCTCGGCTTCCTGCAAGGCGGCAGGCTCGCGGTTGACCAGCACGCGAAACGACAGGATGCGCATGCGCAGCACGTTTTCGGTGATGGTGCCCAGGTGAGTCATGCTGGGCAGTTGGTTGGCGCTCATGTCCTGGGAGGCTTGGCGCATTTGCGTCATACGGTTGACCGCAAACACGCCCAGCAGCACCACCAGCACCGCAATGAAGGCAAAACCGATAAACGCGCGAGGGGCAATATTCAGGTGACGGAGGGACATAGGGCTGCTCTCAGAAGTAGTGTTTGCGTGCATCCTTGCCGCGAAACGATCCGTCAGCGTCAACGCGCTGCCCAGACCTTGGTCACCACTGTTGTCGTTGTAGTGTGGGCCTATGCTTGATATCGGCTGGGCCACGGCTTTAGCGCAGGGTTTTTATAAATATTTTTTTACACTTCAGGCGCCTGGCACTTTCTGGCATCCTGCGCCTCCATTTTCTGACCCGAGCCATCATTTTGTCTGACGCTCAAGCCCCCCGCCCGCGCTATAAATCCGACCTCATGTACGGCCTCGAAGACCGCCCGCACTTCACCGCCGCGATTTTTGCCGCGTTGCAGCATGTGTTGGCGAGTTTTGTCGGCATCATCACGCCCACCCTGATCGTCGGCGGCGTACTGGGGCTGGAAAGCGAAGTGCCGTACCTGGTAAGCATGGCGCTGTTTGTCTCGGGGCTTGGCACCTTTGTGCAGGCGCGCACCTTCGGGCCGGTGGGCTCGGGGCTGTTGTGCCTGCAAGGCACCAGCTTTTCCTTTATCAGCGTGATTTTGAGCGCCGGGTTCATGGTCAAGGCCCGGGGCGGCGGCACCGATGAGATCCTCTCGACGATCTTTGGCATCTGCTTTTTCGCGGCGTTTATCGAAGTGGTGCTCAGCCAGTTCATCGGCAAGCTGCGCAAACTGATCACCCCGGTGGTCACCGGCACCATCATCACCTTGATGGGCTTGTCGCTGATCAAGGTGGCGGTCACCGACATGGCCGGCGGCTATGGCGCCAGCGACCTGGGCGCCGCAGGCAACATGGGCCTGGCTGCCTTGGTGCTGCTGACCATCGTGGTGCTCAACCGCTTCAACAACCCGTTCCTGCGCCTGGGTTCGATCGTGATCGGCCTGACCCTGGGCTTCGTGGTAGCGTGGCTGCTGGGCCGCGTCGACATGGCCGCCCTGCCCCAGGTGCCGCTGATCAGCGTGCCCGTGCCGTTCAAGTACGGTTTCTCGTTCGACTGGGTGGCGTTTATCCCGGTGGCGGTAATCTTCCTGATTTCGCCCCTGGAAGCGGCCGGTGACCTGACCGCCAACTCGATGATTTCCCAGCAACCGGTCAAGGGCCCGCTGTATATCAAGCGTATCAAGTCCGGCCTGCTGGCCGACGGCCTCAACTCCGCAATGGCTGCCACCTTCAACAGCCTGCCGATGGTGACATTCGCCCAGAACAACGGCGTGATCCAACTGACCGGCGTGGCCAGCCGCTACGTGGCCTACTTCATTGCCGGCCTGCTGGTGCTGCTGGGGCTGTTCCCGATGATCGGCGCAGTGTTGCAACTGATGCCCAAGCCGGTCCTCGGCGGCGCAACCCTGATCATGTTCGGCACCGTGGCCGTGGCCGGCATCAAGATCCTCGCCGAAGCGGGCCTGCATCGGCGCAATGTGCTGATCGTGGCGATTTCCCTAGGCATGGGCCTGGGCGTCGCCGCCGTGCCGGAAGTGCTGCGCGAGTTGCCCAAGGCACTGCACAACATCTTCGAATCGCCGATCACCGTGGGTGCATTCTGTGCGATCTTGCTGAACATTTTCCTGCCCGAAGAGTTCATAGAGCTGGAAGAAGATGAATTCGAGCCGGAGTCCTCTACCCTCAAGGTCATGCAAGACCCGGACGTCACCCCAAAGTAGGAGCATTTCTCTATGCGCAAGCTCATGGTTCTATCGCTGTTGCTGCTGACCTTGAGCGCCTGCGCACTGTTCCCCAACCGCGACCCGGTGAACATCAATGTAGTGGGCATCGAGCCGTTGCAAAGCCAGGACCTGGAAGTACGCTTTGCCGTGAAGCTGCGGGTACAGAACCCCAATGAAGCGGCAATCGACTACAACGGCGTGGCCCTGGACCTGGAGGTCAATGGCCGGCCACTCGCTTCTGGCGTCAGCGATCAGGCTGGCAGCATCCCCCGCTTCTCCGAGACCGTGTTGATGGTGCCAGTCAGCGTTTCAGCGTTTTCGGTGTTGCGCCAGACGTTGGGCCTGAGCCAGACCCAAAGCCTGAACAACCTGCCCTACGTGTTGCGCGGCAAACTGGCCGGTGGCCTGTTTGGCACCATGCGTTTTGTAGAACGTGGCACCCTGGACTTGCCGAACACCGCCACTTGGTAAGTGGCTGAAAACCAAATCCCCCGAACACTCAAGATCAAATGTGGGAGCTGGCTTGCCTGCGATGGCCATAGGTATCTACACAACTTTGTAGCCTGTAGCAGCCAACGCTAACCACGATGCGAAGCGAGCCGCTCTTGATCTGCTTTTGATCTTGATCTTAACCCCCGGTGTCAGGGTAGTTGTCGTGTCCCCCGCTTTTTGAAAAGCATTCCGGGGGCGGCAAGAGTATGGTCATGCCTTTCTATTCAGAAGAACGTAAAGCTGCGCTGCTGAAAATGATGCTTCCGCCCCTGAGCCTCTCGGCGGCGGAGGTCGCTCGGCGCGAAGGTTGCAGCGATATGTCTCTCCATTATTGGCGCAAACAAGCTGCCGCCAGAGGAACGCAATTGTCCGATGCCAAGCAACCGGCCGAAAATTGGTCAGCCGAATCCAAGCTGGCGATCATCATAGAAACAGGTTCGCTATCGGAACTGGAAAT
Source organism: Pseudomonas sp. FDAARGOS_380 (assembly GCF_002591235.1). Lineage (NCBI taxonomy): Bacteria > Pseudomonadati > Pseudomonadota > Gammaproteobacteria > Pseudomonadales > Pseudomonadaceae > Pseudomonas > Pseudomonas sp. FDAARGOS_380. Next base: position 5,318,414 of record NZ_CP023969.1, read on the forward strand.
CGGTGAGTACTGCCGACGAAAAGGTATTTTTCCCGAGCAAATAACCGATTGGCGCAACGCTTTTATCGCCGGCAGCACGAAACAGTCAACCGCGAAAACTGCAAGCTCCGGACAGTCACGGGATGATAAAAATCGTATCCGTGAACTTGAACGTGAGTTGCGCCGCAAAGATGCAGCCCTGGCTGAAACAGCGGCCTTACTGGTACTACGAAAAAAGCTCAATGCCTACTGGGGGAGCGACGACGAGGCCACCTGACCTTGTTACCAGAACGGTATTTACTCGTTGATTGGCTTAATGAAGCCATTCTGGCGGGCGCCCGCAGGGCGCCTGCTTGTCAGGAGGTAGGCATTTCACTGAGGACGCTGCAACGCTGGAGCTTGCCGCAAGAACTCTTGGCAGATGGACGCACGACGACGCTCAGGCCGATACCGAACAACGCGCTCAGTGAGCTTGAGCGACAAGGCATCGTGACGCTGTGCAACAGCAAAGCTTACGCGCACCTCCCGCCAAGCCAGATCGTGCCGCAATTGGCCGATGAAGGAAGATATGTAGCCTCGGAGGCGACTTTTTATCGTGTGCTGCATGCGGCAGGTCAGCAGCATCACCGATCCAGAGCCAAGCGACCGCATCGCCATGAGGCACCGACCACTTACGCAGCGACTTCAGCTAATCAGGTGTGGTCATGGGACATCACCTACCTGCCGTCCCCGGTTCGCGGGAAATTTTACTATCTCTATCTGATCGAAGACATCTACAGCCGAAAAGCCGTGGGCTGGGAAGTTTATGAAGCCGAGAGCGGGGAAAAGGCGGCAGCGTTGCTGCAACGAAGCGTGACTCAGGAGAAGTGTTGGCGCCAGCCGCTGGTGCTTCACTCGGACAATGGTGCACCAATGAAATCGGTGACGTTACTGACCAAGATGTATGACCTGGGCATCACGCCGTCTCGCAGTCGACCACGGGTTAGCAACGACAACCCGTACTCGGAATCACTGTTCAGGACACTGAAATACTGCCCGCAGTGGCCACAGGCAGGGTTTACCAGCCTGGATGATGCGCGTATCTGGGTGAGGAATTTTATGACCTGGTACAACACCGTGCACCGTCATAGCCGGATCCGCTTCGTAACACCGGCTCAACGTCATGAAGGAAAAGACCGAGAAATCTTGGCTCGTCGAGATGCGATATATCGGCAGGCCAGAGAGAAAAGACCGGAACGATGGTCAGGAGAGACACGCAACTGGAACCCTATCGGGACGGTGTATCTGAACCCCGAAAGGGAGCTGACCGTGGTAATAAAAATCGCGTAGCGCGACGGAGGACGCGACAACTACCTTGAAAAACGCCGTTAAGCGCCCCGTCAAACCACGCTGGCCGGAATTCGACAGGGATTTGGGGGGTAAACCGGCAGGGATGCCGGTTTAGCCGCCCCGCGCCATGGATGGCGCGTGGCGGCGGCCCCCCAAATCACTGGCGGATTACGGGCACACCGAGCCTAGGCGAGGTGCCGAGTGGTGGGGCAAGAGCCTTTTGCTTACTTTTGGGCTCTTTTCAAAAGTGAGCCGCTGTCAGAGCGGAACCCTAGGTGGCCGTTACCGCAGGAATGGATATGTACACGGTATTACGGTGTCGACTGTGAGGCCGTCTTCGCAGGCAAGCCAGCTCCCACAGTTGGATCGTGGGGTGTCAGGTAGATAGGCGTCGCCTGGCAAGCCACAGGTTGATTGCGTTCACTCAGTGATATAGCGAACGCCTGGCTTGGCGCGCTCGTCCACCACCAATTCAAAAATATCCGGCCGGGCATAATGCCCCACTACGTCATAGTCGTACCGTGCCCGCACCAGATCATCGGTATTGATCTGCGCCGTCAACAACCCCGCCTCGCCCACCAACGGCCCCGCCAAAATATCGCCCATGGGCCCTACAATCACGCTGCCACCGGCAATCAACGGACGGTCCGCCGGCCAATTGGCAACCTCCACACCCAAGGCTTCAGGCGATGCCTGCACCTGGCAAGCGCTGACCACAAAGCAACGCCCTTCATGGGCAATATGGCGCATGCTCACCTGCCACATCTCGCGCTCGTCCACGGTGGGCGCACACCACACCTGAACGCCCTTGGCGTACATCGCGGTGCGCAGCAACGGCATCATGTTTTCCCAGCACACCGCGCCGCCGATACGCCCCACCGCAGTGTCAATCACCGGCAGTGTGGAGCCGTCGCCCTTGCCCCAGATCAGCCGCTCGGTGCCGGTCGGCATCAGTTTGCGGTGCTTGGCCACCAGGCCGCCCGACGGTTCGAAATACAACACAGTGCAATACAGCGTGCTGCCACTGCGTTCGATCACGCCCAGCACCAGGCTGGCACCGGTACGCGCCGACAACCCGGCCAGCGCCTCGGTCTCCGGCCCCGGCACGTCGATGGCATTGGCAAAATACCGCGCAAAGGCTTCCCGGCCCTCAGGCAGGCGGTAACCCAATTGGGTGCCAAAGCTTTCGCCCTTCGGATAGCCACCCAGCAACGCCTCGGGCATGACCACCAAGTGCGCGCCACTGCGCTGGATTGGCTCCTCATAGGCCAGGATCTGCGCCAGGGTGTCAGCCTTGCCGCCAGGCAAGGCGCCGATTTGCAGGGCTGCGACAGTCGATACAGGCATCAGGCTCACTCCGATAGATAAGGGTTGCCCATTCTCCGGCCAGACTCGATCATGAATAAAGCCCACCTCAGTGCTAAATGATATGAGCCAGATGAATATCGCCCAGGTTGACCTGAACCTGCTCAAAACCTTCGAAGCCCTGCACGACGAATCCAGTGCCAGCCGTGCGGCGCTGCGCCTGGGCGTGACGCAGTCGGCGATCAGCGCGGGCTTGCGGCGTTTGCGTGAGCTGTATGGCGACCCTCTGTTCGTGCGCACCGGCCGCGGCCTGGCGCCGACGTTGCGGGCCAACCAGCTGAAACCGGTGATCAGTGAGGCATTGGATCGCTGCCGCCAGAGCCTGGCGATGATCAGCCCGCAAAACCTGCACTACGAGGGGCGCTCGGTGGTGCTGGGGCTGTCAGATGACTTCGAGATTGCCTATGGCCGAAGCCTGATGGAGGCCATCGCACTGCGCCTGCCCAAGCTACGGGTGATCTTTCGCCAGACCTACAGCCAGATCGTCGCCGCCGCCCTGCTCGACCGCACGCTGGACCTGGCTATTACCGCCGGCGGTTTTACCGAGCGCAGGTTGAGCCGACAGGTGCTGGGGGAAGGTGACTACCGTTGCCTGGTAGACCCCCATAGCCTGGCGCCGGGCCAGGAGGCCATCGACCTGCAGGGGTTTGTCACACGCGAGCATGTACTGGTGTCGTCAGGCGGGTTTATCGGCATTACCGATGAAGGCTTGGCGGCGCACGGGCTGCGCCGCCACGTGTGCGCGTCCACCAGCCACTTTGCCGCGCTGCCGTATCTGCTCAAAGGCAGCACCGCAGTGGCAACCATTCCCGGGCATGCGGCCCACGCCATTGCGCAAATGACCGGCCTGCGCGTGCTGCCCTGCCCGCTGGCACTACCGCATTACCCGGTGGAGTTGGGCTGGCGTACCCAGGCTCAGTTGGACCCGCTGTTGCTCAAGGTGCGCGAAGCGATTGTGGCGTGCTTTACTTCGCCGCCGCCATCAGCTTGTTGACTTCACTGCGCACCATGTTGGAAAACTCCGGCGGCGACATGCCGTCGAGTTCGGAGCGCACCCATTCGGCCCATTTGCCCTTGCGCTTGGCGCGCTCACCGAACAAGCGTGCGGCTTCGCCCTTGGCCTTGCCCAGGTTGGTTTGCCACAGGTCGTAGAGGCGCGACTTTTCATCTTCCAGCTCGGCGCGTTCGGCGAGGGTCTTGTTGGCGAGATTGAAGCTCATGTTGAATTACCTGCTGCACAAATAGGTGACATCTTACACTGTAGGCCCAACGTTCCCGATCCGGATTTTGCCTCGGATGAGCGCATGGGGAAAAAAAACTGCAACTTTTGCCACCCCCCGATACTCCATTGTTCACTGCCACATCCACCTGCAAGGAGTCACTCAATGGCCCGCAAAACCGCCGCCCAAGCTGTCGAAGATCAAATCAAGGACCAAGCGTTCAGCGAACTGAGCGCGTTGATCGAAGAATCGGACAAACTGCTCAAAAGCAGCGCATCCCTGGTGGGCGAGGAAGGTGAAACCCTGCGCGAGCAGGTCGCCATCAAACTCAAGCAAGCCCTGGAATCGGTGTCCAACGTGCGCGAACGCAGCAAGCCGGTCGTGGATGCCACCGAAACCTATATCGGTGGGCACCCATGGCAGACCGTGGCCATTTCCGCAGGCTTTGGCCTGGTGGTCGGCCTGTTGCTGGGTCGCCGTAACTGATGCATCCAGGCTGCGCACCCGCGCAGCCTGTTTCACCCCGCCGCCAACGCCCTCAACTCGCGCAACGCCTGCGCATCCAGCTCTACTCCGCTTTCCTGCGACTTCGCCCGCGTACGATGGCGCCGATCCCCCGGCAAGCGCCGCAGCCCCGCCGCATGCATCTGCCGCACCAGTTCCTGGCTGCGCTGGGCGAAGCTTTGCCCTGCGGTTTTACTGGGGTCAATCACGATCAACAATTGGCCCGTCCAAGGCGTGCGCGCGCCAGGGTGGTCCGTCCAATCGAATTCGAACGAGAAGTTGCCGCCCGTCAGCGCGGCCGCCAGCAACTCCACCATCATCGACAGTGCCGAGCCCTTGTGCCCGCCAAACGGCAACAGTGCGCCGCCTTCCAGAATAGCTTTAGGGTCCTGGGTCGGCTGCCCCAGGCTATCGACGCCCATGCCTGCCGGCAGACGCTCGCCTTTGCGTGCGGCGATCTGCACGTCACCATGGGCGATGGCGCTGGTGGCCAGGTCGAACACAATCGGCGCGCCGTCGGCCCGTGGCGCCGCAAACGCGATGGGGTTGGTGCCGAACAATGGGCGATCGGCGCCGTGGGGCACCACACAGGTCATGCTGTTGACCACACTGAGTGCCACCAGCCCCTCCTCGGCAAACGGCTCGACGTCCGGCCACAGGGCCGCAAAGTGATGGGAGTTATGGATGGCTAGCAACGCGATGCCGGCGCTGCGTGCCTTCTCCACCAGCAGCGGGCGCGCCGCCGCCAGGGCCGGTTGAGCAAAACCGTTGCCGGCGTCGACGCGCACACAGCCTGAGGCCACATCGGTCACACTGGGGACGGCGGTACCGTTGACCCAGCCACTGGCCAGCGTCGACAGGTAACCGGGGATGCGAAAAATACCGTGGCTATGGGCACCGTCACGCTCGGCGCTGGCGCAGTTGTGCGCAAGAATCGCAGCAACCTGCGGCGACGTGCCGTGCCTGACGAAGACCTGTTGAAGCAACTCCACCAGTTCGGCGAAGCCGATCGAGGCGCAAGCGGGGGCAACTGTCGGGGACTGCGCAGACATTTGAAGCTCCGTTTTTTATGATTGGAAGGGGCAACGAATGGAACATCCAGACCCTCGATTAAACACCACGCACGCTCTGCGCTGTCAACGTGCGCAACGCTGATTATTTACCGCCTTGCGTCACGGGCGCTTGCCTACCCTGTGCTTTTCCTGGCACGCCGGAGACAGGCTGTGATCCGTTTAACGCCCCCGTATTTTTTCCCCGAGTTTCTCAAACCCCAAGGCAAAGCCTCGCCCACCGCCCGTGAACGCACGCTGGGGCTCACCGCCAAAGACCGTGAATGGCTGTACAACCTCTACCTGGCCACCGACGAATCTCGGCAGGACACACGCCGGCATGATCACCCCATGCGCGTTGAAAAGGTGCTGATCAATATTTCCAGTAAGCCCCCCATCCCCCTTGCCGGCGCGTTCGCGATCAGCCCGACACCCGACGACGCCAAGGCGTTGCTCTACACCCCGGATAACGGCATCCAGGTCTATGACAGCCATGCTGAACTGCTGAGCGAATTGACCGAGCAATTGGAAGACCCACTGCAGAGCGCCCCTTTGCTCAACTACCTGTCGACGGATCAACGCAACTCGCTTGGCGCTGACACGCCCATGGTGCTGACCACTCAGATCATCGAAGGTGACGTGATGCCAGAGCAAGGGCGCATGCTGCAGGCCTGCCAGTTGGATAATGTCAAAGCCATGCTCGGCCACCTGCAAAAAACCCCGACCTTGCCGGACATGCTCGATACGCTGCTGAGCATCATGGGCCGCCAGCAGTTCAAACACCTGGATCTACGGGACACACGGGTCAATGTCTTCACCCGCGAGGCTGAGCAGGCAACGCCACGCTGGGTCAATGTACTGACCTTGAGCGAAGCGCTGCTGCAATTTTATGTGCGCCATGGGTGGCCCAAAGGGCAAACCCGCGAATACTCGAACCCAAAATATGACACCACTGACCTGACCAGCGCCGAACGGGAAGAAGATCGCCAACGCTGGGAAGCCTTGATCGAACAGAGTTCAAGCATTTTTTCGAAGCTGTTGGAAAGCCTGCTGCAGACCTACTGGAATGAAGATATCGACAGCGGCACCTCCCGCGTGGATTTTTTTGCCCAGGTCATGGCGCAGAAGTTTCGCCTCGATGTGCTGCTCAAACGCCAGAGCGACATTATCACCGCCGATGAAAGTGACGCACTTCAGGCACTGTTCCTCAGCGACCAAAGTGCCCGCAGTGCCCATGCCAAAGACCTCAATGTGGAAAAGGTACGCCTTTATGCGCCCCATCAACACTACGTTGAACCTGCAAGCACCTTGATGATCACCGAGCGCCACGCTTACCTCTACACCCAATCGCGGGGGTTACAGGTGCTGGAAAACCTCGATGACCTCAAAGACCGGTTGCTGAGCATGCTTAAGGCCCAAGGTTACGAGGACGAATGGCTCAACGCGCTCTCACTGGATGAGCGCGACACGCTGCTCGGCCTGGACCCGATCGCCATCGCGGCAAGGCCGATTCCCGGCAATGTGTTTGTAACCCTGGTGCAAGACATTGTGCGCAAGCAAACGGACAACCTTAACCATGCCCTGGCAATCTACCGACGCTGCGATGGCCAAGTGGACCTGGCGGCCCTGCTCGACAGCGCCCTGGATGTGCGTGCCCTGCTGGACAGTCAACTGGCCACGCTGGAGACCGCCGGGCGCTGGACCTTGCACCCGGTCACCCGCGGCGATGGCCGCCCTTCGACGGTCAAGGCCGAGCGTGCCCGGCTCCAGCTCCAGAGCCTGCAAACGGTTGAGCACGCACTGGCGCTGGAGCGCGCGAACCATCCGACGTTACGCAGCACCATCGCTGATACGCTCAACGCCGAACTGAAACTGCAGCAACAGGCCGTCAAGGCCAGCGAGGTGTATATCAACACCTACGCCACCCGTGCCCAGGAGCGTGAGGAACGCACGCCAGTGCAGTCATTGAGCATGCTTGAACACTTCATTGAACGCCTGGCCCAAGAGGCGCCCGCAGTGCCCTTTTCATCCCGGACGAAGTTTTATACCAAGGGCGAAGGCAATGTCTTCATGCAGTTGTCGAGCATGACGCTCAAAACGTTCAACACCATCATCGAGCGCGTCCTGCTGCTGTTCTCCAAGCAGGCCATACGCCAGCAACCCCATGATTTTCTCGTCAAGACTCTCGCCAAACACGCCCACTCGATGCTGGTGGGGTTACGCAGCGAAGCCGAGCTGAGGTGGCTGGATAAAACCCTGGCGCCCGCCAGCAAGGCCATTGTCGACACGCTACTTCAGCCCGAGAGTCTGTCGCGCTTGACCCGCCATGGCCTTAACGGTTTTTTGCCGGATGCCTATGGCTTGACGCTGGACCTGAACGCCGTGGATACGCCACAACCGCTGGCCAATATTTTTGTCATCACTGAGCGCGGCGGTCTCGACCCGCAGCGCTCGGGCCAGGCGCTGCTCTGGACCCCGCGCCTGGGCTACGAAGTCTTTGCCTGCGTCAGCGACCTGCGCGATGAAATCACCCAACGCCTGGCGCACCCGCTCAACAGCTTGAGCCTGCTGGAGAACCTGCCGTTCTGCTTGCGCGAGCCCCATCAGGCCTTTCGCCAGGGGCCGCTGCAACGTATCGATCAGGACCTTTTGAATGATCGAGTAAACAGCTACAACGACGCGGTCATGGCGGGCGTTGATCACTTGCTATCCATGGGCCTTGGGGCCCGCGCCTTGCAAGACCGGTTGGACGCCGTCATCGAACAGCCGCCGCCCACCAACCTTGGCAGGGCGATCACGCTGGCCGATGCCATGGTCAACCAGCAGGCACTGTCGGTGTGGCTCGGCATGGCGCCGCCTCAGGAGCAAATCCACCAGGCCGAGCTTCTGGAGCAGTACTGCAACAACGCCGACGAGGAACACGACTACCTGCATGACATCCAACCCATCCGCGCGTATGCCTTAACCACGCTGACGGCGCTGCTTGAGGCGCGCTTTCCCGGCAAGGGGCTCAACCCCGATGACATCCTGATCCCCACCCATGCGGTGCTCGATGTGAATGTCGACAACCTGACCGACTTTGCCTTGCGGCACTGGCCAAACTTGACGGCGCAACACATCCGCCCGCGCTCACGCACCGCCAAGCCAATACCAAAAGCCCTGGACGCCAGTGCGGTGATACAAATGGTGCGACAGCTGGACCTCAAAAGTGCTTATCAACAACGGGTGCGAAGCCAGCTTGAAACAAAAACCGACGATGCGCGCCAACGCAGACGCCTGTTTTGCCGCCAATTGCCTTGGCAAGCGTTGCAGTGCGCCCACGAACACAGCTTGCAGGAACGCCTTTCCACCCAGGCGTTGAGCCTGGTGCAACAGATTTTCGATATGCCGGACGCCGTGGCCCGCGCCTCACTCAGTGGCGCCACGGCGATGATTCGACCGCTGGAACTGATCGCCACCGAAGGCGCCAGTACCGCCAAAGTGCTGGGCGTGTACCTGATCGGCCCGCAGAGCCCCGGCGATGGACCATGGGTGCTTTACGCGCCGTACAGCGAACAACATGTGTTCAAGGAATATACGGATGAAACGGCCCTGCTCGATGAGATACAAAGGCCGGGCGCACTGCAGGACTGGGTGCTTATGCACCTGGAAGATCCGCACCAGGCCACTTACCGCCACTTGCTCAAAGACAGTCGCCATCGCCCCTCCGATATCAGCCTGGCCGCATCGCCAGTGGCGGGCAATGTGCTGCATTACCTGTTCAGTGAAAATACATTGATGTTGCTCAAGGTGCTGGGCAGCCAATTCGAAGAAGGCGCCAAGACCTTGTGGGACCATGCGACCCGCTTGTTCGGCAAGGAAATCCCCACGGCGGTACAGTTCATGGCGGGCAAACTCGCCTACCCGCTGGTGGTATGGCGCAGCTACACCTTGTTCAAACGCTCGGCCGAAGCCTTGCAGTTGCACCAGTGGACGGCTGCGCTCAAGGATTTCGTCAGGGGCGTGGCGCAGATGGCCGCCCTGCGCAGTGCGCTGGACGGCACCGCCCTTGCACCGCCCACCGAAAAGGAGCGCTCGCTGGCCGAGCTGACAGACACGTCACTGCCCGCCGCCACCACCCTCGACACTTGGCATATCACCAGCCCTTCGCGCACCCGGCTGCAGCCGTTCGAGGCACAGGATGTGGCATTGCAAGACCTGAAAAAAAGCACGCTCAGCCAGGTGTATGAAGACCGCAAAGCCTCGAAATACTACGTGCCGCTGGCCGGCAAGGTGTATAGCGTCAAGAAAGCCGCACAACGCTGGCGCCTCGCCAACGATGAGCAGGTTGGGCCGTACATCGGTCGTAATACGCAGGGCATATGGGTACTGGAGCTGGGCGACCAAGAGCCGCGCTTCGGCAGGGCTCAGTCATACCTCAAGACATGGCGAAACGAAGCACGGGATATCAATATTGAAGCGGTGGGCATCCGCGATATCGGTGCGTTGACCTACTGGAAAGCCCAAGCCATCACCGAAGCGCTGAACTTTGCGACTTATTACGCGCTGAACTGCCGCCGTAACGTCGCGCAATTCGCCACACAACGCGACCCGAACAGCCGGGTTGGGCGCTTTTTGGGAGAAATGTTCGGTGTCGTCACCCTGACTCCGGACCAGGTTTCGAAAGTCACCAAAATAATCGACGAGATAATCAATGAGCTCACCGACCCCAGCTTGACCGGTCCAAATTCCATGCGTTTTGTGGTGGGCACCAGCCGACAGGATCCTGCATCGGATTATGCGTTCATGATTCCCGCCGACAGAGAGCGAAAACTGTATCTGCTGAGCCGCTTCTTCGACCCCAATCTGGACGTTTATCAGAACCGCTTGCTGGAAAATGTGGCCTTCAACATATCGACGCACGCCAGGGCCAGTACGCTGATTCACGAATTGACGCACTTGAAGCTGGACACCGTAGACATCGCCTACCTGGACAGCATGCGGCCCTTCCCGGACTTGATCAATATCCAAAGGCCCGGCGCCGAAGTGCTTAAAACCACCCTGGAAGATCTGCGCAGCACGGCGTTATCGACGATGACGCCTGCAACCATGCTGTTCAAGACTCAAGACAGTCTCACCGAGCTGTGGGAGGATTTCCAGCCAGGCTCGGCAATTGAAAAGAAAATTTTCAAGGCGACGGGCGCCAAGACCTTGCAGGACGCAAGAGTCATCTTCATGTCGGTACCTGACAAACGCATTGATACCATCCTGGCCAACGCAGACTCAGTGACGTACCTGATCACCCACCTTGGGCGCTACCTGGAGCCGGGAGCCTGAGCGGCCCCCGGCAGGAACATCAGTCTTTCTGGTCACGCAGCACGTTGCCAGAAGCGCCATCGATGCGAGCTTCATATACGGTGCCATCGGATTTGCGGCCTTTGACTTCCCAGTAGCCATTGTCATCCGCTTCAGCGGCGTAGACTTCAACGTAGCCGGCCTTGGTTTTCGCCACCTCAATGGCTTTTTCAATGGTGATCCAGCCTGCACCCGGCTTGTCGGCCATGGCGGCGCCAGCGCTCAACAGCGTGGAAGTAGCACACAGGGCGATCAAGGTTTTCTTCAACATTTTCGTACTCCATAGTGGACGACAGGTTAATTCCTGATTTTTTAGGCGCACGCAAACAAGAATAAGTTCCAATTGATGTGCAATCGCCATGATGCGGTTCTCGCCGTCTACCTTGGGAGGTTAGAATGTGGGAAATCAGGATGAGTTAATGAGCGAAAAGCCCCTTTCAGAAACCGAATATGACGCCATCACCGACGCCGCCGCGCATTGGTGCATGCGCCTGCATGCTGCAGATTGCACGCCGGGCGAACGTCAGGCTTTTACTCAATGGCACGATGCCCATCCGCTGCACGCTTTCGAATATGCGGCCATGCTTGAGATCTGGGACGTGGCTGATCATCTGCCCCGCCATATACCAGAGGCAGTGGTGGTGCCCCTCAAGAAGCCGCGCAACCGCCTGCGTACCTACGCGGTAGCCGCAGCGGTGTGCCTGGCGGCGTTGCCGCTTGCCGCCTTCACCGGCTGGGAAGCGGGCTGGTTGCCCAGCTCTTATGAACACTTCGAAGCCGCCAATGGCTTGAAAAAAGTCACTTTGGGCGATGGCAGCCAAGTGGAGTTGAACCTGGGCACCGAGTTGGTCTACAGCCATTACAAGGACCAGCGCCGGGTCACCCTGAAAAAGGGCGAAGCGTTCTTCAAAGTCGCCCACGACCGCGACCACCCGTTTATCGTGCGAGCCGGCACAGGCCAGGTGCGAGTGACCGGCACGCAGTTCAATGTCTGGGAATATGACGACCAGGTGCGGGTGACGTTACTGGAAGGCTCGGTGCAGATTTCCAGCGACGGCGAGCACGCCAGTGTGCCGCTGAGCCCGGGCATGCAAGCCAGTTTCCGTCAGGGTGACGCCACCCCGCTAGTCGCCGCGATTAATCCCGATGACACCGCGCTGGCATGGCGCCAGGGCAAATTGGTGCTCGACAACCTGACCCTGACGGACGCCCTGCCCCTGATCAACCGCTACCTTAAAAAGCCGGTGATGCTCGCCGACGCCAGTACCGGCGCGATCCGCATCGGCGGCATCTACAACATCAACGAGGTCAACAACCTCGTGCCCTCCCTGCCCAAGGTGTTGCCGGTCTACCTGACCCAAAACCAAGACGGCAACCCTGTACTCAATTCCATTCCGCGTAAAACCCCCAAGGGCTGAGCCCGCTCGCACGAACGCGTACGTTTGGGCCGCGGGTGTCCATTTTTGAAACACCTCCCTCGCCTGCATCGCCCGCCGTGTGCGGATTCATGGTTCTGTCACAGGCAGTGTTACATCGCTGAGACAGCGTGAGGCGAGCATGGGCCTATCTCACGCTTTGCGGACTGTTTCAAACCTGAAACAGGGCTGCCATCACTTTGCCTTGCCTTAATCCCAAGCCCTTGAATAACCACATCTAATAGAAAGCGGCACGCCTTCTGCTCCTTCCCTGATAACGCTGTTTAGGGTCAGCGTGAAGAATAAGGACTGCCGCCGTGAACACATTCACACACGCCTCGTCGATAAACGTACTGCTGATCAGCTGCGTGCTCAGTGCCGGTGTCAGCCTGACAAGCCAGGCGGGTGACGGCGTGATCGTGACCGGGCGCACCGTGCAGGGCCATATGTATGGGCGCACCTCGCTGCCCGACCCCTACCCCAACACCGCCAATGCCAACCCCAGCAAAGAGATCAACAACGCTTTGACCGGCGAACTCAGCGACAGGGATATCGGCGGCATCAGCAGTGGCTCCAGCCTCGCCCGCTCCCTCCAGCCCAACGGCAGCCTGTCAGGCCTGGGCGCCACCCAAAACAGCATGTCGACCCTCGGCGCTGGCGCAGCCGCCGGCCATGGTGCGGGCAGCGGCAGCAGCATGGGCGGGCAGATCAGCGACTCGATCCAGCGTGGCATGGCGCCGCTCAACAACCTCGGCAGCATGATGGGGGGCAAGTGATGAAGCGCGCCCTGTTGATAGTCGCCCTGCTGGGCAGCGCCACGGCCATGGCCGACAACACCGCCGTGATCAACAACAGCGGCCAGCAGTACGACGGTGTGCTGTCGATCAACCAGGCCGCCGGCAACCAGCAACAAATGTCCAACAGCCGCGCCATCGCGCTGGGTGGCCAGGCCACCAACGTCGACATTCAGCGCGTCGACGGCAAGGTCGACCCGTCCCTGAACGCCAAGGCAGCGATCCAGGGCAACTCATTCAGCAGTGGCAACGGTGTGCTGGGCATCAACCAGGCGGCCGGGGCTAATAACCAATCCATCAACGCTGTGCGGATCAGCCTCAACTCTGGCCCGCAGAGCATCGATGACAGCGTCCTGTTGCAACAGAACACGACGACGCTGGCAACCGACTCAGGGCTCACCCCCACCACTGGCAGCCGCCAGGTCGTGACCAGCGACCAGGCCTTCACCGGCAGCCGAGGAGTGACGCAGGTGGTCCAGAGTGCAGGGGTGGGGAACCGAGTGGCTAACACCCTGGGCATCACTATCAAGTAACCGCTTGGTAGACGTTCGTTAGACCGTACCAACACTTAACCAACTAATTAGAAGCAAGGAGAAACACCATGAAACCTCAAATGGCTCTGAAACCAATGGTTTTCGCTCTCGCCGCACTCATGGCTGCTGCTGCTCAAGCGGGTGGTTGGCATCCAGCCCCACAACCCACCGGCACTGTGGCCGCTGTCGTCACTGACGTACAAAAAAGCGAACACAACAAATTCGACGATACCAACACCGAGAACAACGCATCAGCCGACAATTCAGTAAATAGCAACAGCGGTAATGTCGGGGTCAACGCACAATCCGGTTCTGGCAACCAGGCCGACAACGCCGGCGCCATCTCCAGTGCCAAAGGCGACTTTGCCACCGTGTTTGCCGTGATCGATGTGGACCAAGGCAGCTCGCATAACAACTTCGTCAACAAAGGCACTCAAAACAACGCCTCCCTGGACGGCTCCATCACCGGCAACTCCGGCAACGTGGGCTACAACGGCCAGGCCGGCCAGGGCAACCAGGGTAAAAACAACCTGGCCATCACCACCGCTGACGGCAAGAACATCGCAGCGGCTTCCAACACCGAGCAGAACTCGCTCAACAACAGCTACCTGAACACGGCCGCCAGCAGCCATGGTTATGGCAAGCCTCAGTACGTGTCCAACAACGCAAGCCTCGACAACTCGGTTAACCACAACTCCGGCAACGTAGGCGTGAACCTGCAATCGGGTGCGGGCAACCAAGGCAGCAACAGCCTGTCGATCGGCCAAGGTTGCAGCGTCTGCGCCAGCGGCGTGCGCTTCTGATCCAACGGGGCCTTGGCAACAAGGCCCTTTTTTATTCCAGTGTCCAACAGGTCATTCGATCATGCGTATCGCGACCCTCACCCTCTTGATGTTACTCACCGGCACGAGCTGGGCAGGCACCATGGCGATTTCCGCCATGCCCGGTGGTGCGGTGATTTTCAAGAAGGTCGAGAGCATTCGCGAGCGCCGGTTCGCCAACCTGGTGGAACAGAAAACCGATTTCAGCTGCGGTGCCGCGGCACTCGCCACCATCCTGCGCCAAGCCTATTGGCTGGACGTCGACGAAGCCCACATCATCAAAGGCATGCTGGTCACCGCCGACCAGGACCTGGTACGAACCCAGGGCTTTTCCATGCTGGATATGAAGCGCTACCTCGAAAGCATCGGCATGCGCGCCCGGGGCTACAAGATCGCGCCCGAGACCCTGCTGACCGTGAAAATCCCCGTGGTGGTGCTGCTGGAAATCCGCGGCTACAAGCACTTCGTGGTGTTGCAACGGGCCGACAAGGACTGGGTGTACATCGGCGACCCCGTACTGGGCCACAAGCGCTATTCCCATGACGATTTCGTCAAAGGCTGGAATGGCATTGTCTTCGCCGTACTGGGCGAGGGTTACGACAAGGCCAACGTCTTGCTCGACCCGCCCCTGCCGCTGACCGCCAAGAGCCAGATGAATGAGTTCCGGCCCGTGGGCGATGCCGAGTTGATGGATTTCGGTTTTATCCAGAGCGACTTCTTCTAGAAGCGCAATAAGGGGCAGGACGCCCCAGGAGCAGCAGATGAACACTTCCCGTTGGCTGACGGTCTTGTGTCTGGCCGCCTCAATGCCTGCTTATGCGTCCTCGGGGTTCAAGCCCATCGAACTCAAGGACGCCGAAATGGCCGAGCTGCGTGGCCGTTACGTGATGCCGGGGCGCATCATCAGCTTTGGCATTGTCATGAGCAGCACCTGGACCAATGCCGAAGGTAGCAACATCACCGGCACGGCCAACATGCAGATCGACAAGAGCACCATTACTCCTCAGTTCTATGTGCAAACCACCGGCTCGACCGGCACTGGCACCCCTCCCAACACGGGCACCGGCAATGTGGTCGGGGGTGCCGGCCTCGGCAGCGGCCAGGGTGTGACCCAAAGTGTACGCACCGCCGGCGATGGCAACGCCGCCTACAACAATGTGGGCATCAACGTCGAGAATGGGGTTACTCCCGCCAATAACCTGCAGTCCGGCCAGGTGCTGGTGGCGGGCGGCACAGTGACCGGCGACAGCGCCGCGGGCCGTGTCAGCGTTTCGGCCAACAATGGCGGCGTGCAGATGGCCATCCAGGCCAATCACAACCAGGGCAACAGCCTGCAACAGATCGGCGCGGGGAACGTGCTGCAAGGCACGGTTTTGACCGGTGACAGCAACCTTGTCAGAAACATCACCCAGATCAACGTAGTCATGAACAATAACGGGCTGAACAACGCCGCGTTGAATTGCAACCTGGATCAACTCAAGGGCCTACGCACGCTCGGTTATTGAACTACGCTGACCCTCGACACTTACGCATTAGAAAAGGACGGCTTATTTCATGCATCGATCGTTATCGCTTCGTGCGGTGGTTTGTTTGAGTACGCTCTTGCCCGCATCCGTGCTGTATGCCGCGCCAGACGCTGACATCGAAACCCTGAAGAAGGAACTGCTGGAACTCAAACAACGTTACGACGTGCAGCAAAAAGCCTTGGCCGTGCTGGAACAACGCGTGCGCCAGGTCGAGGATCAACCGGCAACGCCTGCCCCCAGGCGCCTGGCTAAATCACCTGCCGACTTCAAGAACGGCGCTAACGCTGTCGCTGCCAGCGGTACGGGCGCAGCCGCGGCGTCCGGTGGCGCTGGCGGCGGTGGCAGTTCCTATGGCCAGGCCCTCAAGGACGACTCGGCCCCTGCGCAAAGTGTGAGCAACCTGTACAACGAAGCCAGCGGCTTTTTCGGCAATGGCAAGTTCAGCGTGGAAACCGGCATCACCTATGCCCGTTATGACGCGCGCCAATTGACCCTCAATGGTTTCCTGGCGCTGGACTCGATCTTCCTGGGCAACATCAACCTGGACCGGATCAAGTCCGACAGCTGGACCCTGGACCTCACCGGGCGCTACAACGTCGACAACCGCTGGCAGTTCGACCTGAACGTGCCGGTGGTATACCGCGAGTCCACCTACCAGTCGGGCGGCGCTGGCAACGACGCCACCGCCACCTCCGAAGGCTCCGTGACCCGCGACCCGACCATCGGCGATGTCAACGTTGGCGTGGCCTACAAGTTCCTCGACGAAACTTCGACCTTGCCGGATGCGGTGGTATCCGTGCGCGTCAAGGCACCGACGGGCAAGGAGCCTTTTGGCATCAAACTGGTCCAGCAACCGAACAACGACAACCTCTACGTGCCCGAAAGCCTGCCGACGGGCAACGGGGTCTGGTCTGTTACACCGGGCATCTCCCTGGTCAAGACCTTCGATCCGGCTGTGTTGTTCGGTTCGTTGTCGTACACCCACAACTTTGAAGACTCTTTCGATGACATCAGCAGTCAAGTCAATCAGAAGGTGGGAGGCAAAGTGCGCCTGGGCGACAGCTTCCAGTTCGGGGTGGGCGTAGCGTTTGCCTTGAACGAGAAGATGAGTATGTCGTTCTCGGTGTCCGACCTGGTGCAGCGCAAGAGCAAACTCAAGCCGGACGGCGGCGACTGGCAGTCGGTGGTGTCCAGCGATGCCAATGCCGGTTATTTCAACGTGGGCATGACGATTGCCGCCTCGGATAACCTGACCATCGTGCCGAACCTGGCGATTGGCATGACCGACGATGCACCGGACTTTACGTTCAGCCTGAAATTCCCGTATTACTTCTGATTGGCTTGCCCGCAGGCGGTGTGTCAGTTGCTGCATCTGTGACTGCACTACCGCTTTCGCAGGCAAGCCAGCTCCCACATTGGCCATGCATTGCCCACATAATCAGCGCCTGGCACAGATCCCCTGTGGGAGCGGGCTTGCTCGCGAAAGCGGTGTGTCAGTCACTGAATCTTTAACTGAATCACCGCCTTCGCAGGCAAGCCAGCTCCCACATTGGTCATGCATTGCCCACAGAATCAGCGCCTGGCACCAATCCCCTGTGGGAGCGGGCTTGCTCGCGAAAGCGGTGTGTCAGTCACTGAATCTTTAACTGAATCACCGCCTTCGCAGGCAAGCCAGCTCCCACATTGGTCATGCATTGCCCACAGAATCAGCGCCAGGCGCAGATCCCCTGTGGGAGCGGGCTTGCCCGCGATGGCGGCGTGTCAGTCACTGAAACTCTAACTGAACCACCGCTTTCGCAGGCAAGCCAGCTCCCACATTGGTCATGCATTGCCTACAGAATCAGCGCCAGGCGCACATCCCCTGTGGGAGCGGGCTTGCTCGCGAAAGCGGTGTGTCAGCAACTGAATATTTAAATGAACCACCGCTTTCGCAGGCAAGCCAGCTCCCACATTGGTCATGCATTGCCTTCAGAATCAGCGCCAGGCGCACATCCCCTGTGGGAGCGGGCTTGCCCGCGATGGCGGTGTGTCAGCCACTGAATCTTCAACTGAACCACCGCTTTCGCAGGCAAGCCAGCTCCCACATTGGCCATGCATTGCCCACAGAATCAGCGCCAGGCGCACACCCCCTGTGGGAGCGGGCTTGCTCGCGAAAGCGGTGTGTCAGTCACTGAAACTCTAACTGAACCACCGCTTTCGCAGGCAAGCCAGCTCCCACATTGGTCATGCATTGCCCACAGAATCAGCGCCAGGCGCAGATCCCCTGTGGGAGCGGGCTTGCCCGCGATGGCGGTGTGTCAGTCACTGAAACTCGAACTGAACCACCGCTTTCGCAGGCAAGCCAGCTCCCACATTGGGTCTACCCGCCCTAGCGGATCTGGTGTTTGTGCAGCAACCGGTAGAACGTCGGCCGGGAAATCCCCAGCACGCGGGCTGCGACACTGAGGTTGTCGCTGTGCCGGTTGAGCACATCGCACAACGCCTGGCGTTCGGCGCGGTGTTTGTAGTCTTCCAATGTTGCCATCGGTGCCGAAATGACTTGTTGGCCTTGCAGCCCCAGGTCAACCGCTTCGATCTGCCGCCCTTCGGCCAGCACCAGTCCTCGGCGCACGCGGTTGGCCAGTTCACGCACATTGCCCGGCCAGGGATGTTGCCCCATCGCCACCAAGGCCTCTTCGCTGAAACTGCGCGGGCGACGCCCGGTTTCCTGGCTGTAGAACCGTGAAAAGTGGTTGGCCAGCATCGCCACGTCGCCATGGCGTTCACGCAACGGCGCGGTGACCACTTGCAGCACATTCAGGCGGTAATACAGGTCTTCGCGAAAGGCGCCCTTCTCCACCGCCGCCTCAAGGTTGACGTGGGTGGCAGCCAACACGCGCACATCCACTGGGATCGGCTGGCTGCCGCCAACCCGTTCGATGTGCTTTTCCTGAAGAAAGCGCAACAGGTTAGCTTGCAGCTCCATCGGCAGATCGCCGATTTCATCGAGGAACAGGGTGCCGCCGTTGGCCGCTTCAATACGCCCGATCTTGCGCTGATGAGCACCGGTAAACGCGCCTTTTTCGTGGCCGAACAGCTCGGACTGGATCAGGTGTTCAGGGATGGCGCCGCAATTGATCGCGACAAACGGCTTGGCGTGCCGCTGGGATTGGCGGTGCAAGGTCTTGGCCACCAACTCTTTGCCCGTGCCACTGTCACCGCGGATCAACACCGGGGATTCAGTGGGCGCCAGCTTGGACAACAACTTGCGCAACTCACGAATGGGGCGGCTCTCGCCCAGCAATTCATGAGGCTCATCCACCGGCGCGTAGCCCTTGCCACGCAGGCGCGCCATGCCGAACGCACGGCCCAGGGTCACCTGCACCCGGGACACATCGAAGGGCAAGGTATGGAAATCGAAGAACCATTCGCAGACAAAATCGCCGACGTTCTGCAAGCGCAGTACATCCTGGCTGAGCACAGCGATCCACTCGGTGCCGCTGCGGCCAATCAACTCCTTGACCGCCTCGGGACGCTCCAAGTGATCACGCTGCAAGCGCAGCAGGCCTACATCGCAGGAGCGCTCACCCACTGCCTCCAAGGCACAGCTGTCCACTTCCCAGCCGGCGGTGCGTAAACCGGGCAAAAGCCCGTGGCAGTCGTCACAGGGGTCGACCACCAGTAAGCGGCGTTGGGGGGGCGTCGCAATCATGACTGTTCCTTGGCGCCAAGATTATTAAAGTTATTTAGAAACAATAGTTTGTGGCGACTGCTGGTAACCCTAGCAAGATCTTGACGCTGACCTTGTACCCTTTCGCTATAAGTGCGGGCAAAAAGCCATGCCTGTTTCGTAGCGCGCCAGAAGTTGCTCACCAGTAAAAGGCTTATTGCGCTTTCAAAACAGCCGCTTACATGACGTCAATCAGGGAAAGTTAAAATTTCTTGCCCTAGCATGTGACCCGCACCCCACCATCGTGCATCAGTACAAGTAACCCACCGCACGGTCAGCCCAACCGCCGGTACTCACTTGAATGGGCATACAGAGAGAAGACCCAAATGAACGCTCCGCTGCGCATCAACGAAGCTCTTTTGATTGCAGACCGTGCTTTCCAGCCCTTTCAGTGCGTGGCCTGGCACGATGGCGTTGGCGCCCTCAGCCTGAGCGTCATCGACCGTACCAATACCCGCATCGGCAGCAAACAGTTGTCCTCTACTGCCTATACCGACCCGGCCCAACTTGAAAACCTGTTATTGCAGGCCCGCGCCGAGCTCGATAAAGAGGGTCACCAGTTGCAACACTGGGCAATGCCGAAGTAATTGCATGCAGCAACTTCCAGCCCAAGTAAAACTTGAGCTGGAAGTTGTGCAGTCATCCGTCAGTACTTAACGTGCGGTGAGAATAAAACGCTCGAACGCTTCGGCAGCGCCGTCTTCGACATTGCTGCCGGTGACCACATTGGCCTGGCGCTTGACGGTTTCTTCGGCCTGGCCCATGGCAATCGACAACCCCGCCACATGAAACATCGCCGGGTCATTGCCACCGTCGCCAATCGCGGCCGTTTGCGCAAGCGGCACGCCCAGGTGCTCGGCCAGGGTTTTCAAGGCTTCGCCTTTGTTGGCCAGCATCGCAGTCACGTCCAGATACACCGGTTGCGAACGCGACACCTGGGCCAACCCCTGCACTTTCGGCTGCAATTGCGCTTCCAGCTCCACCAACAACTGGGTGTTGTTGCTGGCAGCGACGATCTTGTCGACCCGGTCCAGGTACGGCTCGAAACTCTCTACCACCACCGGCCCATAGCCCAAGCCATCGGCTTCGCGCTGCACCATGGGCCCGGGCGGATCACGGCGCAGCCAGTCGCCATCGGCAAACACCCAGACTTCCACGTCCGGCTCGGCCGAAAACAGCGCCAGGGTGATTAATGCCGCTTCCGCCGGCAAATGGTGGGCAACCAGGATGCTGCCATCCGGGTTGACCAACGTGCCGCCATTGAAGCCCGCCACCGGCACATCAATACCGAAGGTTTCGATCAAATGCCGCATGGCCTTGGGCGGACGCCCGCTGGCCAGGCTGAAAAGCACCCCGGCCTCGCGCATGGCGCGGATGGCATCGGCGGTGCGTTGGCTGAGGCTGTGGTCGGGATGCAATAGCGTCCCGTCCACATCACTGAGGACAAACCGGATGGGTTGAATCGTCGCGTCACTCATCCGAGGCTATGCCAGGCGCGGCCATCGCGGGCCAGCAAGGCATCGGCCGCCGCCGGGCCATCTTCACCCGCCTTGTAGGCCTGGATACCGTCATCTTGCTTCCACGCATCCAGGAACGGCTGCACCGCACGCCAACCGTTCTCGATGTTGTCGGCACGCTGGAACAGGGTCTGGTCGCCGGTCATACAGTCGTAGATCAGGGTTTCGTAACCCGTCGACGGCTGCATTTCGAAGAAGTCCTTGTAGTCAAAGCCCAATTCGATATTGGCCATCTCCAGGGTTGGCCCAGGCTGCTTGGCCAACAGGTCGAACCACATGCCTTCGTTCGGCTGGATCTGGATCTTCAGGTAAGTGGGCTTGAGCTCATCGACCTCGGTATCGCGAAATTGCGCATAAGGCGCCTGCTTGAAGCAGATCACAATCTCGGTGTCGCGGATGCTCATGCGCTTGCCGGTACGCAAGTAAAACGGCACACCGACCCAACGCCAGTTATCAATCATCACTTTGAGCGCCACAAACGTCTCGGTGCTGCTATCAGGCGCGACGTTGGCTTCTTCGCGATAACCGGGCAATGGCTTGCCGGCGATTTCGCCAGCGGTGTATTGGCCGCGCACGGAGTTGGCCCGCGCATCTTCCAGCGACCAGGGGCGGATCGCACCGACCACTTTGGCCTTCTCACCCCGCACCGCATCGGCGCCAAAGGCGGCCGGCGGTTCCATGGCGACCATCGCCAGCAACTGGAACAGGTGGTTGGGCACCATGTCCCGCAGTGTGCCGGTCTTCTCGAAGAAGTTGCCCCGGGTTTCCACGCCAACGGTTTCAGCGGCAGTAATTTGCACGTGATCGATGTAGTGGTTGTTCCAGAACGCTTCGAACAGCACGTTGGAGAAACGGCTGACCAGGATGTTCTGCACCGTCTCCTTGCCCAGGTAATGATCGATGCGATAGATCTGCTTCTCGCTCATCACCTTGAGCAGGCAGGCGTTGAGCGCCTCGGCGGTGGCCAGGTCGGAGCCAAACGGCTTCTCGATCACCACGCGGCGAAAGCCATCCTCCGTTTCATTCAACAAGCCGGCACTGCCCAGGCGCTGCACCACTTCACTGAAGAAGCGCGGTGCAGTGGCGAGATAGAACACTGCATTGCCGGTGCCGCTGTCAGCGATCTTGCTGGCGATATCGGCATAGGTGCTGTCGTCGAGGAAATCACCCTCGACGTAGCTGATGCCCTTGGCCAATTGCGCCCACAACGCAGGGTCGAGGGCGTTTTCGGCATTGCCCCGGACCTTGCTGGAGGCTTCGGTACGAATGAAGTCCTCGAGTTTCTTGGCAAAGTCCGCATCGCTGATGGCGTTGTGATCAACGCCGACAATACGCAGGCCATCGCCCAGCAACCCATCGCGGCTCAGGTTGTACAGCGCCGGCATGAGCAGGCGCTTGACCAGGTCGCCATGGGCGCCAAACAGAAACAAGGTGGTGGGTGGAGCAGGTTCGGCCTTGGGTTTCTTGCCGTTAGCGGTCATTTTTTGGAAGTCTCCACATGGCCACCAAAGCCGAAGCGCATGGCAGACAGCATCTTGTCACCGTAGGTGCTCTGCTGGCGGGAACGGAAACGCGCGAACAGCGAGGTCGACAACACTGGAACCGGCACGGCCTGCTCCATGGCCGCTTCGATGGTCCAACGGCCTTCACCGCTGTCGGCCACGGAGCCTGAGTAGCCGTCGAGTTTCGGGTCGGTGGCCAGGGCGTCGGCGGTCAGGTCCAGCAGCCAGGACGACACCACGCTGCCACGGCGCCAGACTTCGGCGATGTCGGCAACGTTGAGGTCAAAGCGTTGGTCTTCCGGCAGGTTTTCCGAGTTCTTGGTCTTGAGGATGTCAAAACCTTCGGCAAACGCCTGCATCATCCCGTACTCGATGCCGTTGTGGATCATCTTGACGAAGTGCCCCGAACCCGCTGGGCCGGCGTGAATGTAGCCCTGCTCGGCACGTGGGTCGGCAGAGGCCGAACGGTCCTTGGTGCGCGGGATGTTACCCAGGCCCGGCGCCAGGCTTTTGAAGATCGGGTCGAGGCGATTCACGGTCTCGGTGTCGCCACCGATCATCATGCAATAGCCACGCTCCAGGCCCCAGACGCCGCCCGAGGTGCCCACGTCCACATAGTGCAGGCCCTTTTCAGCCAGGGCCTTGCCGCGACGCACGTCGTCCTTGTAGTTGGTGTTGCCGCCGTCGATGATCACATCGCCGTCTTCCAGCAGTTCGCTCAGCACGTTGATGGTGTCTTCGGTGGGCGCGCCCGCCGGCAACATGACCCAGACAGCGCGAGGCTTTTGCAGGCCGGCCACCAGCGCTTTCAAGTCGGCGACGCCGGTGGCGCCCTCCTCGCTCAGGGCTTTGACGAAGGCTTCGTTACGGTCGTATACAACGGTGGTATGCCCATTGAGCATCAGGCGCCGCGCAATGTTACCGCCCATGCGGCCTAGTCCGATAATCCCCAGTTGCATGTGCTGATGCTCCTAACTTCTAAAAAATGTGTGACATAGTTTATAGCGCAATGAGGCTAATGAGGGTTAGTCCAGAGCGGATCCGTGTAGTTTCATGACAAAAAAGTTGCCATCGTTTCACCATCACCCCGGCAAAAGTCACACGACCACCAAAAATAAAAAAGTTCCCTTGGCGCGAAAAAGAATTCAAACTTGCTTCCGACTGTTGCCAAAAACCTGTTTTGGCACCGCGATCTACCGGCTATTTGCGAGGTAAGCAATGAGCACAGCACAGATGACCCGTCCGCCACAGACCCTCTATGTCACCATCCGTCGCGATGAACTGCGCCAGTTGAAAGACGAGCGTGATCAGTTGCAACAGGAAGTCCTGCGCCTGCGTTCACACCTTCAAGCCCATCTCGATCAGCCGTCGGATGCCAAGCCTGCGCTGTGCTGAAGCCCGCGCCAGTAGCCTTGTAAGGCAATACCTACAGAAAACTCACAAAGTTTTCACATTCCCCTCTTGATACTCCCGTTCCGCGATGCCGCTCACTTCCTGGGCGGCCCGATGTTGCGCGCCTGTGCGCGACAATCTTTTTCTGATGGGGCGCTGGATGGCGATGTTCAAACGCAGCACGACGACTGCGAAAGGCTTTGATTGGGCCGGCCTTGGCTGGTTATTCCTGTTTTTCTGGTATTTCTCGGGTATTACCCAACTTCTTATCCAACTGACCGGCACCTCCGGCTTCAGTGGCTTCCGCCAGGCCTTCTTCATGAGCGCGCTGTGGCTAGCGCCGATGTTGCTGTTCCCGCGTCGTACGCGCCTGCTCGCCGCCTTGATCGGCGTGGTGCTGTGGGCGTGCTCCATGGCGAGCCTGGGTTATTTCTTCATTTACCAGCAGGAATTCTCCCAGAGCGTCATCTTCATCATGTTCGAGTCGAACATCTCTGAAGCCGGCGAATACGCGACCCAATATTTTGCCTGGTGGATCGTGCTGGCGTTCATTGCCCACACCGCCTTCGCCATCTTCCTGTGGACGCGCTTGCGCCCGGTGTACCTGCCGCGCGGCCAGTCGATCGTGGCAGCCATCGCCATCGTCCTGGCAGTGGTGGGTTACCCACTGGTCAAGCAGATCGCCACCAGCGAAACCATGGAATTGGCCATCGACCGTTTCGAAACCCGCATCGAGCCTGCCGTGCCTTGGCAGATGATCGTCGCCTATCGTCGCTACACCGAGCAGTTGGACAACATGCAAGGCATGCTCACCAGTGCGAGCAAGATCCCGCCCTTGAACAACCTCAAGGACAGCATGGCCGGCCAGCCGTCCACACTGGTCCTGGTAATCGGCGAGTCGACCAACCGCCAACGCATGAGCCTCTACGGCTACCCACGCAACACCACGCCGGAGCTGGACAAGCTGCGCGACCAACTGGCCGTGTTCGATAACGTCATCACCCCGCGCCCCTACACCATTGAAGCGCTGCAACAGGTGCTGACCTTCGCCGACGAAGAAAACCCGGACCTGTACCTCAAGACGCCGTCGATTGTCAGCGTGATGAAACAGGCCGGCTACAAGACGTTCTGGATCACCAACCAGCAGACCATGACCAAGCGCAACACCATGCTCACGACCTTTTCCGAACAGGCCGACGAGCAGGTGTACCTGAACAACAACCGCAACCAGAACGCCCGTCAGTACGACGGCGACGTACTGGCGCCGTTTTCCAAGGCCCTGGCCGATACCGCCGAACGCAAGTTCATCGTGGTGCACCTGCTGGGCACCCACATGAGCTACCAGTACCGCTACCCGCAGACCTTCGACAAATTCACCGACCGCCAGGGTGTGCCGGCGGGTGTCAGCGATGCGCAACTGCCAACCTACAACAGCTATGACAACGCGGTGCTGTACAACGACTTCGTGGTCTCCAGCCTGATCAAGGACTACGCCAAGACCGACCCCAACGGCTTCTTGCTGTACCTGTCGGATCACGGCGAAGACGTGTTCGACTCCGCCGGCCACGACACCTTGGGCCGTAACGAAGGCAAGCCGACCGCGCCGATGTACACAATCCCGTTCATGGCCTACGCCTCGCCAAAATGGCGCGAAAGCCACGACTGGAGCTTTGCCGGCGACCTGCAACGGCCGTACAGCAGTTCCCAGTTGATCCACACCTGGGCCGACATGGCAGGCTTGAGTTTCGACGAACTGGACCACACCAAGAGCCTGGTCAGCGACAGCTTCAAGCCACGCCCCTTGCTGATCGGCAACCCTTACGAAACCAAGCAGAAGGCACTGATCGACTTCAGCCTGATCAAGCCCAAGAAGGCCGACGGCGCCGAAGTGGTGGCCAAGTAAGCCAGGGCCTTATGACGAAAAGATAACAATCTTTCTCGTTTAACCCTGAAGTTGCGCAACTCCTTTCGTCTTTGAACCAAGCCCTCCCTGCCTGGGGAGGTATCAAAGACGACAAGGAGTCTGCAGCGGATGTCGCGCTACCAGTTCGACGAACAGGTTTCGGCGTCGGTCAACGTGAATAACCTCTTTGACAAGAAATACTACGAGCGCGTCGGTTTTTATAACGGCGTGTATTGTGGCGCGCCGCGTTCCGTCACGTTGGCATTGGATTGGATTGGAAGCTGTAGCCGCGTACGTTGAAGCTAACAAAACTGTTAACTTCAACGGCACTTTCAGTTAATTCCCACTTAATAAGATAACGCCATAGTCGCTCCATGATCTGATCACGGAGCGACCGGACACCTATCACTTTTAATGGGAATACCGCGATGAAACTGTCGACCTTGATGCTGGCCAGCCTGATGACCCTGACCTCCGCCGCCGCCTTTGCAGAGGGCGGTGCAGAGCGTTCCAAGGAGTTCTACAACAACTTCAGCTTCATTCAGGAAAAAACCCACGGCAAGGCTGAACAACAAGTTGCCAGTGCCGATGGCAAATCGGTTAAGTCTGAGACGGTTGATCAGACGCAACCGAACAGCTGAATTAATACTTACTTAATCCGTAGCACCCTGCGCCATTCTGCTCCGTTGGCGAAGGTTTATTGGGCGCCATTGAATGGCGCCCTTTTTTTGCCGGTTATTTATTACAACGGTTTATGCCAGAACAGCATTCGCCCATGGGCGGGATCAAACACTGAGTCGTCAAACCCGAACTTGCGGTATGCCGACTGCGCCAATTCATTGCCTTCCAGCACTTCGAGGGTGATCTTGCAGCAACCACGCTGCCGGGCGATTTCCTCGACCTTTTGCAGCATCTTCTGACTCAAGCCCAAGCCGCGAAATTGCTCCTTCACCACCACATCGTGGACGTTGACCAAGGGCCGGCAGGCGAAGGTCGAGAAGCCTTCAAAGCAATTGACCAACCCCGCTGGCTCACCCCCGACAAACGCCAGCACGCTGAACGCGTGGGGGCGCTTGGCCAGTTCGGCGGGCAGTTGCTGCAAGAGATCGGCGGGCAGGCTGTGGCCGCCGCCCATCGGATCTTCAGCGTAATGGTTGAGCAGCAGGCCAATGGCGTCGGCGTGCACGGCGTTGGTATAGCTGGCTTGCAGCACCAGGATGTCTGGGGTGTCCATGTCCTTCCTCGATAGCGACAACCAGGGAATCGTTTCCCTTTGAGAGGGGCGATTGTAAGCGTGGAGTCGGCAGTAGATGAAGGAGATAAGCGACAAATAGCTGACAGAAAGTGCGAAGGTTACGCGCATCAAAGCGCGCAATGAGCCCGCAAGCGGCGATTTTTCCTAGGTGGCGAAGCGTTGCAGTTGCATCTCCTGCAGCCGGCTCAGGGTGCGTCGGAAAGGAAATTCCAGGTAACCATCGGTGTACAGGTGCTGCAACGGCACACGGGCTTCGATAAAGAGCGGCACCTTGCGGTCGTAGCACTCGTCTACCAAGGCGATAAAGCGACGTACGCTGTCATCGTGCACCGACAACTGCGGCAACTCTCGATCCCCCGCCACCACGCGCTCGGCGCCGTCTTCAGTGCCACGGGCAATTCGGCCCGGGCGTTTCTGTGCACTAAGGTTGGGGACGTCTCCCAGCAGGATGGCGCGGAAGCGATCACACAACAGCATGAAATCCATGGCGGCCAGGGGCTGCTCGCACAGGTCCGCATAGCGACACCAAAGCACGGTGTCACTGGCCTGTACCGTCATGATGGTGCGGTGCCCTACGTTTACCGCCCCGCTGGTCACGGTTTGGCCTTGGCTCAATTGCTGGAACACCGCCGCCAGTGCCTCGGGTTGATTCACCCAATAGCGCTGCATGCCCACGCCGGGATGCAAACGATGATCCTCGCCACCGTCCACGGCCACCACCTGCATATGCTGCTTGAGCGCATCGATGCCCGGCAGGAAACGCTCACGGTTGAAGCCATCGGCATACAACTGGTCGGGCGGCTGGTTGGACGTGCACACCATCACCACGCCTTCCTCGAACATCACCTGGAACAGGCGGCCGAGAATGATCGCGTCCCCGATATCGTTCACAAACAGCTCGTCGAAGCACAGTACGCGCACGGCCTGGCTCAGCTCCCGGGCCAACGCCTGCAAGGGGTCCTGGGTGCCCGTGAGCTGGAATAAGCGCTGGTGCACCCACGCCATGAAGTGGTGAAAATGCTGGCGCCGCGCAGGCACGCGCAGGCTTTGGTAGAACTGGTCCATCAGCCAGGTCTTGCCGCGCCCCACCGGCCCCCACAGGTACACGCCAGCAATCGGTGAACGCCCTTGGTGCAAGGCCTCGTGACAGGCTTGCAGGGCTTGGACCGCCCGGCGCTGGGCGTCGTCGGCGACGAAACCCGGCTGGGTGATGGCATGTTGATAAGCGGCGAGAGGCGAGTCGAAAGTCATGTTGGCCAGTATGACTGATAGACCGTATATGTACTCTGCTTGATCTCACATCCCGGTATAGATATCGACGCAACGTTGGTGCGACGCAGGGCCTGTGGCGAGGGAGCTTGCTCCCGTGACGGCCTGCCAACCGACGTCTATCTACCTGGCACCCCACGATCCAACTGTGGGAGCTGGCTTGCCTGCGATGACGGCCTGATAGCCGCCCCATATCTACCTGACACCCCCACGATCCAACTGTGGGAGCGGGCTTGCTCGCGAAGGCGGCCTGGCAGGCGACACAGTTGGATTGTGTACATATCCATTGCTGCGGTAACGGCTACTTGGGGTTCCGCCCTGACGGCGGGTCACTTTGGAAAAGCCCCAAAGTAACCAAAGGGCTCTTGCCCCACCACTCGGCACCTCGCTTAGGCTCGGTGTGCCCGTAATCCGCCAGTGATTTGGGGGGCCGCCGCCACGCGCCATCCATGGCGCGGGGCGGCTAAACCGGCATCCCTGCCGGTTTACCCCCCAAATCCCTGTCGAATTCCGGCCAGCGTGGTTTGACGGGGCGCCTGAGATCAAAATCAAGAGCAGATCAAGAGCGGCTCGCTTCGCATCGTGGTTAGCGTTTGCTGCTACAGCCCAAACAGTTGTATCGGGAGCAAGCGGCGTTGCATTAAAGCTACAGGTCAGTGATTTCCTTGTGGCGCGGCACCAGTGTCTTCATCACGCTCCAGGCCACCAGGTAAGCCAGGGCGCAGATGGCGAACATGATCATGTAGCCGGTATGGATGTCGTTGATGGACTTGTAATAGTCGAACACCCAGCCACCGACCTTGGTCATGAGCACGCCGCCCAAGCCACCGGCCATGCCGCCAATGCCGACCACCGAGGCCACGGTTTTCTGCGGGAACATGTCGGACACGGTGGTGAAAATGTTGCATGACCACGCCTGGTGTGCCGAGGCGCCCACGCCGATCAGCAGCACCGGCACCCAGAAGCTGAGGTAACCCAGCGGCTGCGCCAGCAACACCACCAGCGGGAACAGCGCGATCACCAGCATGGCTTTCATGCGCCCGTCATAGGGGGCATCGCCGCGTGCCATGAAGTAGCTGGGGAACCAGCCGCCGCCAATACTGCCGACCATGGTCATGCTGTACAGCACCGCCAGCGGCATCACGATATCGGCACCTTTCATGCCGTATTGGGCAGACAGGTAGGTGGGCAGCCAGAACAGGAAAAACCACCACACGCCGTCAGTCATGAACTTGCCAAAGGCAAACGCCCAGGTCTGGCGGTAGGTCAACAGTTTGAACCAGGAGACTTTCTTCACAGCGGTGCCCGTCGGCGCCGGGGTGAACGGCTGTACGGTCTGGTCGCTGCGGATGTAGGCCAGCTCTTCAGGCGACAGGCGTTTTTGCTGTTCCGGTTTTTGATACACGGCGGCCCACACGGCTACCCACACAAAACCGAGCATGCCGATGACCATAAACGCCGCCTCCCAACCCCACATGCCAGCAATCAAGGGCACACAGATGGGCGCCAGGATCGCGCCGACGTTGGCGCCAGAGTTGAAGATGCCGGTGGCCAGGGAGCGTTCTTTCTTGGGGAAATATTCGGCAGTGGCCTTGATGGCGATCGGGAAGTTACCCGCTTCGCCAATCGCCAACACCGCCCGCGAGAGCATGAAGCCGGCAATGGACACCGGGATCACCGCCAGGCCAATGGCACCGTTGACGGCTGCGATACCCTCGCCCATCGGTACCGCAAACGCATGCATGATCGCGCCGGTGGACCAGATACCAATCGCTACTACATAAGCGGCCTTGGTGCCGATCTTGTCGACGAAGCGCCCGGCAAACAGCATGGAAATGGCGTAGACAAACTGGAACACCGCCGCGATGTTGGCGTAATCGGTGTTGCTCCAGCCAAACTGCGTCGAGAGTTGCGGTGCCAACAGGCTGAGCACCTGGCGGTCGAGGTAATTGACCGTGGTGGCGAAAAACAACATCGCGCAGATCGTCCAGCGATAGCTGCCGACCGCCTGGCCGACACGAAGGGCACTGATGGGCTCGTTCAGATTCATGGCATCACTTTTTATTTTTGTTAGGTAGGACATATGTAACGTCATATGTCGTCGTACAACTGCGAGTTTTATAGCGAGACACCCACGCAGTGTCAATCGTAAAGATTGCCGCTTATCGAGGATTTACGTGGAATAGGAAAATTTCAGGCTTGTGCAGTTGTAGGATGACAAACCCTGAGTACCAGGCTGGGGGCTTGACCGGGGACATCATCCAGCAGGCCAAAGCGTTGCATGCCGAGCTTCTCCAATACGCGGATCGACGCAGCATGATCGGGCCGCACCAAACCGAACACTTCCGGTAAAGACAGGGTGTCGAAGGCCAGGGCCAGGGCATCCCGCCCCAGTTCAGTGGCATACCCCTGCCCCCAGGCCTCGACGGCCAGGCGATAGCCAAGGTTGATGCGCCGCTGCGTCAGGTAGTTAAGTGGCGCAATGCCGCCAAATCCGATGATGTGTTCGGGGCTCTCTTTGCGGGCAATCGCCCACCAGCCGTAACCCTGGGATGCCCATTGCTCCAGCCAGTGATCCAATAGCCGTTGCGCCGCAGCCAGGTTGGGGAGCGGGCCAGCAGGATTGAACAAGTGGGTCTGTGGATCACCGAAGATCGCGAACAATCGCTGAAGGTCTGCGGCCTGTGGTTGGCGGTAGGTAAGGCGTGAATGGCTGCTTGGCATATGAATGACTTCCCTGTTTTGCCTGACTGACAATGACAACCCCCTGTGGGAGCGTTCGAGCTTTAGCGAGGCCGCGATGGCGATAGTTCAGGCAACACAAATGCCAACAGTGCCGCCTTCGTAGCCTCGCCGGGGCTCGACAACTCCCACATTTGATCTGTTTTTCCGGTAGCCATGCATCGGCCTCCTGAACCAGGCATTTTCACCCCCGGGAGAAAAAATACACAAAGCGGTGAATTATTTCGTGTCCACTTGTATCTGAACTGACAGAGCGGTGCCATCGTAGCGATGGCACCTCCCCTGTTCAGCTTTTGAGTGGCCCGCATGAAACTACGTAAAAAACGCGTCAAACCCATCGGATTGAAAGACATCACCATTGTCGACGACAACAAGATGCGCAAGGCGATCACCGCTGCCGCACTTGGCAATGCCATGGAATGGTTCGACTTTGGCGTCTATGGCTTTGTCGCCTACGTGCTGGGCAAGGTGTTCTTCCCCGACGCCTCCCCAAGCGTGCAGATGATCGCAGCACTGGCCACCTTCTCCGTTCCCTTCCTGATTCGCCCGCTGGGCGGCCTGTTCTTTGGTGCACTGGGCGATAAGTACGGGCGGCAAAAAGTCCTCGCCGCCACCATCGTGATCATGTCCTTGAGCACCTTTGCCATCGGCCTGATCCCCGGCTATGCCTCCATTGGCATCTGGGCGCCGATCCTGTTGCTGCTGTGCAAAATGGCCCAGGGTTTCTCGGTGGGCGGTGAGTACACCGGCGCGTCGATTTTCGTGGCTGAATACGCCCCGGACCGCAAGCGCGGCTTCCTTGGCAGTTGGCTGGACTTCGGCTCTATCGCCGGTTTCGTCCTCGGTGCGGGTGTGGTGGTGTTGATCTCCACCGTGCTCGGTGAGGCTGAGTTCGAGGCCTGGGGCTGGCGCCTGCCGTTCTTCCTCGCCCTGCCCCTGGGCATCATCGGCCTGTACCTGCGCCATGCGCTGGAAGAGACACCGGCGTTTCAACAGCATGTCGACAAACTCGAACAGGGTGACCGCGAAGGCCTGAGCCACGGCCCGAAAGTCTCATTCAAGGAAATCGCCACCAAGCACTGGCGTAGCCTGCTGACCTGCATCGGTATCGTCGCGGCCACCAACGTGACCTACTACATGCTGCTCACCTACATGCCGAGCTACCTGTCCCACAACCTGCACTATGCCGAAAACAGCGGCGTGCTGATCATCATCGCAATCATGGTCGGCATGCTGTTCGTGCAGCCGTTCATTGGCTTTGTCAGCGACAAGATCGGCCGCAAGCCGTTCATCATCGCCGGCAGCATTGGCCTGCTGTTCCTGTCGATCCCGGCCTTCATGCTGATCACCAGCGGCAAGACCGGCCTGATCTTCGGCGGCCTGCTGATTCTGGCGGTAGTGCTGAACTTCTTTATCGGTGTGATGGCGTCGACCTTGCCAGCCATGTTCCCCACCCACCTGCGCTACAGCGCCCTGGCCAGTGCCTTCAACGTCTCGGTACTGATCGCCGGTGTTACGCCGACCGCCGTGGCCTGGCTGGTGGAGAGCACCAACAACCTGTACATGCCCGCCTATTACCTGATGGTGTTCGCAGTGGTTGGCCTGATCACGGGCCTGACCATGAAGGAAACTGCCAACAAACCCCTGCGTGGCGCGGCCCCGGCAGCTTCCGACATGGAAGAAGCCAAGGAACTGCTGCAAGAGCATCACGACAATATCGAGCAGAAAATCGAAGACATCGACGCCGAGATTGCCGCGTTGCAAACCAAGCGGGAAAACCTGGTACAGCAACACCCGCGCATCAATTAACAACCTGACTGTGCGTGGTCGCCGCCTGCGACCACGCCATTGGAGCGTAAAGCATGGTTTCAAGCGTCACCGCCGCACACAGGTTACTCAGCGCAGACGAGCGCGCCGCCATTGCCGAAATAGAAGCAACCACCAACATCCTCAAGCTGGTCACCCGCCTGACCGGGATGAGATTCGCCGGCATCGCCAAGTTCACTGACCAGGAATGGGTGGTGTGTTCGGCCTACGACCCGCTGCAAATGGGCATCAACGTCGACGACGTACTCGACCTTGAAACCACCCTGTGCAGTGAGTTCTGCATCAACCCACACACCCTGTTCATTCCTCAGATCAGCCAGAACGGCCGTTTCGCGGCGCGCCCGGTGGTCAAGCAATACGCCATCGAAAGCTACGCCGGCGCGCCGATCTTCCTGCCCGATGGCCGCCTGTTCGGCGCGCTGTGTGCGCTGGACTCACGGGCCATGTTGTTCGACGACCCGAACCTGCCGGAAACCCTGAGCCTGTTCGCACGGCTGATTGGCTGCATTTTCTACGCTAATTTGACCCCGGCAGATCACTGACACCCGCCCTGCCCCGCAGGGTCGCCATGTCGCGCTTGGGCGGCACCCCAAACAGCCGGCTGTACTCACGGCTGAATTGCGACGGGCTCTCATACCCGACTTTGAACGCGGCACTGGACACATCCTGGTGCTCGTTCAACATCAACCGACGCGCTTCATTCAAACGCAGCCATTTCTGGTATTGCAGCGGGCTCATCGCGGTCAGTTGCCGGAAGTGATGGTGAAAGGTCGCCGCGCTCATTTGCACCCGCGCTGCCAGCTCTTCCACCCGCAGAGCGGCGTCGAAATTCAACTTCAGCCAGTCGATGGCCTTGGCAATCCGATAGCCCTGCCCGTCCACCGAGCAGATCTGGCGCAATCGCCCGGCCTGGTCGCTTTTCAGTAGCCGGTAATGAATCTCGCGCTGGATCAAGGGCGCGAGTACCGGGATGGCTTCGGGTTCATCCAGCAACGCCACCAGGCGCGCGAATGCGGCCAGCATGCCGTCGGTGACCGTGCCGATCCCCACGCCCTTCATGACCGCACGCTCACGCACCGGCGGCAGGCCACCCTGGGCGATCAGCTCGGTGAGCATGCGCAGGTCCAGCTTGAACGTCAGCCCCAGGCACGGCTGCTCGGGGCTGGCCGCCAGCACCTCGGAATTGGCGGGGATGTCCAGCGATGTCACCAGGAACCGGGACGTGTCGTAGGGGTAGCCCTCGCCGCCCACCCACAACTGCTTCTCGCCCTGGGCCACCAGCACGATGCACGGCTCAACCATGCACACCACCGGCGCAGCGGGTTGCTCACGCCGATAAAAGCCCAGGCCGGGGATCGGCATGGCGTAGTCGCCGGGCGACGGCGTGCGCGAACCAATCGACTGGATCAGCGCGTTCAGGGGGGTGGGAGTGGACGTCATGGCAGACCCTTTCAATGCTTCATTGCACTTTACCCGCGCAAGCCACGGGCGTCGTCACCTGGCGCTGAAACTCAGAGGATCAGGCAAGTAATCCACTCAAATGCACTACAGAAGCCCTGCCGTCACCCGGAAAATGTGCGGACACTTCACAAGGAACATCCCTATGAAACGCCTCTTGCTCGCCTTGGGTTTGCTGGTGACTTCTCTTTCTTCATTTGGAGCCGATATGTCCAACGGTGCGGATAACTTCTACAGCAGCAACACAGTGACGGCCGAACCTGTCACCTTCAACAATCAATACGGCATGCAGGTCGCAGGCACGCTGTTCGTGCCCAAGCACCTGGCCCCGGGCTCAAAGCACGCAGCCCTTGTCGTCGGCCACCCGATGGGCGCCGTCAAAGAGCAAAGCGCTAACCTCTACGCCACCAAAATGGCTGAACAGGGTTTCGTGACCCTGTCCCTGGACCTGTCGTTCTGGGGCCAAAGCGCCGGTACGCCGCGCAACGCGGTGTTGCCCGACCTCTACGTGGAAGACTTCAGCGCCGCCGTGGACTTTCTCGGCACTCGCCCACAGGTCGACCGGGAACGCATCGGCGCCATCGGCATTTGTGGCAGCGGCAGTTTCGTGATCAGTGCGGCGAAGATCGATCCGCGTCTCAAGGCAATCGCCACCGTCAGCATGTACGACATGGGCGCGGCCAACCGTAATGGCCTCAAGCACGGCATGACCTTGCAACAGCGCCAGCAGATCCTGCGCCAGGCCGCCAACCAGCGCTATGTAGAATTCCAGGGCGGCGAGACCCTCTACACCGGTGGCACGCCGCACAGCCTCACGGGCGATCCGATCGGCGACGAGTTCTACGACTTCTACCGCACCCCGCGCGGCGAAGTCACCCCGGCAGGCGCCTCATCGCAAACCACCACCCGGCCGACGCTGACCAGCAACGTCAAGTTCATGAACTTCTACCCCTTCAACGATATCGAGACGATCTCGCCACGCCCGCTGCTGCTGATTACCGGGGCCGACGCGCATTCCCGTGAATTCAGTGAAGACGCCTATCAACGCGCCGCCGAGCCCAAGCAATTGCTGATCATCCCCAACGCCGGCCATGTAGACCTTTACGACCGCGTCGAACTGATCCCATTTGACACGCTCACCACCTTCTTCCAGAGCCACTTGCAGTGAGTTCCGTGACCCCTCAACCGCAACGCTGGGGCGCGGTGCTGGCGATGTCGCTGGCGGCGTTTGCCTTGGTCGCCTCCGAGTTCATGCCGGTCAGCCTGCTGACACCGCTGGCGGCTGACTTGCAGATCACTGAAGGCCAGGCCGGCCAGGGCATTTCCGTATCCGGTGTGTTTGCCCTGCTCACCAGCCTGGTGATCGCGGCGGTTGCCGCGCGGATGGATCGCAAGCGCCTGCTGATGGCCTTGACCCTACTGATGATCGTCTCTGGCAGCGTGGTGGCGTTCGCACCGAATTATGCGGTGTTCATGCTCGGGCGCGCATTGATTGGCGTAGCGATTGGCGGCTTCTGGTCGCTGTCGGCGGCCACGGCAATGCGCCTGGTCGAGCCCGCCCAAGTGCCACGGGCCTTGGCCATCGTCAACGGTGGCAACGCCCTGGCGACGGTGATCGCGGCGCCGCTGGGCAGCTTTCTCGGCGGCCTGATTGGCTGGCGCGGCGCATTCTTTTGCGTGGTGCCGGTGGCCGTGATTGCGCTGGCCTGGCTGTGGCTGAGCTTGCCTGCGCTCAAGCACAGCGGCGCAGCGAACACCGGCAATGCACTGCGCCTGCTGAAAAGCCCCAAGGTGGCCTTGGGCATGTGCGCTGTCAGCCTGTTCTTCATGGGCCAGTTCATGCTGTTCACTTACCTGCGGCCGTTCCTGGAGGGCGTGACCCGGGTCGAGGTGACCACACTGTCGTTGATGCTGCTGGTGCTCGGCCTGGCCGGTCTGGCGGGTACGGTGTTGATTGAGCACTTGCTCAAGCGCCACCTCTACCCGACGCTGATTGCCATCCCGTTGATCATGGCCGGCATCGCCCTTGCGCTGGTGGCGTTCGGCGGTTCAGCGATTGCCACCACTGTGCTGCTGGGCTGCTGGGGCCTGGTGGCCACTGCTGCGCCTGTGGGCTGGTGGACATGGCTGGCGCGCGCCTTGCCCGACGACGCCGAGGCCGGCGGGGGATTGATGGTCGCCATCATCCAACTGGCGATTGCCGCCGGTGCTACCGTCGGTGGCGTGGCATTCGACTTAAGCGGCTATCAGGCCACCTTCGAGCTGAGCGCCGCCTTGCTGGTGATCGCCACGCTGCTCGCTTACCTGGCATCGCGCCGCACGGCTCATGCGCGCATGGCGAGCAGCACTACTTGAAAAAATGACTCGGCGTTTTGCCAAACTGTTTCTTGAACATGCTGGTAAAAGCGCTGGGGCTTTCATAGCCCAACTCAAACGCCACATCGATGATCTTCTGCCCCACCGCAATGCGCTCCAGCGCCAGCAATAGCCGCGCTTGCTGGCGCCACTGGCCGAAGGTCATGCCGGTTTCCTTGCGGAACAGGCGCTGGATGGTGGTCTGGTCCAATCCCAACCGCGCACTCCAGTCGGCGACGGTGGAGGCATCACTCGGCTCGTCCTGCAACGCCAGGCAGATCGGGCTCAGGCGTGGGTCGGCAGGCTGCGGCAAAGACAGCGGCAAGGCCGGCAAGATGGCCAGCTCATCAAGAATCAGGTGCATGATCCGCGCGTCGCGTGAATCCTCGGCATATGGCGGTTTCAAACTGACCGAGGCCTTGATCAGTTCGCTCAGCAGCGGCGAGACTGTCACCGTCTTGGGCTCGGCCGGCAGGTTGGGGAAGCTGTCCGGGCGCACGAACACGCTGCGCATCTGCAGCGTACCCACGCAGCGCAGCGAGTGAACTTGACCGCAAGGCATCCAAAAGCCACGATTGGGCGGCACCGTCCATTGCCTCAGGGCCGAGTACACCACCATCACACCGCCAATGGCGTACAGCAGTTGGTGCTTGTTGTGGCTGTGTTCGGGGATCACCCAGTCTTCGGGGTAATCGGTGGCCGAGCTGATGACGGCCCAGTCGCCCTCATCGATTTCTCGCAGAAATTTATCCAGTGATTTGATCATTTCGCCCTTTTTGCGATGGTTTCTGCCCGAATTGCGCGAGACAGGCATTGGCGCCGAATCTAGCATAAACGCCGAGTCCAGATGGAGTGGCGGTTCACATCACCGCCGCCCGCCTCCACGCCTGTTAGCTGCCTTGTACGGAATGCCCGCATGTCCACAGTCACAGCGTCACCCGCCGCACCTTCGACCAGCCCGCAAGTAAGCCCCTTAGTCATGCGCGTCCTGGGCGCCTGCGCCCTGGCGCACCTGATCAATGACTTGATCCAGGCGGTGCTGCCGTCGATCTACCCGATGCTCAAGGCCAACTACGGCCTGAGCTTCACCCAGGTCGGCCTGATCACCCTGACCTTCCAGTTGACCGCCTCGCTGCTGCAACCGTGGATCGGCTACCACACCGACCGCCACCCCAAACCCTGGCTATTGCCGGCGGGCATGGTGTGCACCTTGATCGGCATCTTGATGCTGGCCTTTGTCGGCAACTTCCCGGCGATATTGCTCGCGGCAGCGCTGGTGGGTGTGGGCTCGTCGACCTTCCACCCGGAAACCTCCCGCGTTGCACGCCTGGCCTCCGGTGGACGCTACGGCCTGGCGCAATCGACTTTCCAGGTTGGCGGCAACACCGGCAGCGCCTTCGGCCCGTTGCTGGCGGCGGCGATCATCATTCCCTACGGCCAAAGCCACATTGCCTGGTTCGGCCTGTTTGCGGTGTTCGCCATCCTGGTGCTGTACGGTTTGAGCCGCTGGTACCGCCACCACCTCAACCTGTTCAAGCTCAAGCAAGGCAGCCAGGCGACCCACGGCTTGTCCAAAGGCCGCGTGACCTTCGCCCTGGTGGTATTGGCCGTGCTGGTGTTCTCCAAATACTGGTACATGACCAGCCTGACCAGCTACTTCACGTTCTACCTGATCGAGAAATTCCAGCTGTCGGTGGCAAGCTCCCAGATGTACCTGTTCCTGTTCCTCGGCGCAGTGGCCGTGGGCACCTTTGCCGGTGGCCCGATCGGCGACAAGATCGGCCGCAAAAAGGTTATCTGGTTCTCCATCCTCGGCGCCGCACCGTTCACCCTGGCCCTGCCCTACGTCGACCTGTTCTGGACCGCCGTACTCAGCGTGGTCATTGGCTTTATCATCGCCTCGGCGTTCTCGGCCATCGTGGTGTTTGCCCAGGAACTGGTGCCGGGCAATGTGGGCATGATCGCCGGGATATTCTTCGGCCTGATGTTCGGCTTCAGTGGGATCGGCGCGGCGCTGCTCGGGATGCTCGCTGATCATCACGGCATCGAGTACGTGTACAAGTTGTGCTCATTCCTGCCGTTGGTGGGTATCCTCACGGTACTGTTGCCGTCGACCAAAGGCGTTTGATCGGTTGCTGTAGGAGCGAGCTTGCTCGCGAAAAACTGACAGACGCCGCGTATATCAGGACACACGCGTTATCGTTGACGTTTTTCGCGCGCAAGAACAAGAACTAGGCGTCCCCCTCGCTCCTACAGGTTATGACTGACCCTCACACTGCGCCCGGTCTTCACCGACTCCAGCGCACAATCAGCCAGATGCAACGCATACAAACCATCACGCATACTGGTGGGCAACTCGCGCCCCTCATTCAGCGCATCGATGAACTGCGTCAGCTCATTGCGATACGCATCCGCGTAACGCTCAAGGAAAAAATTCTGCAACGGTTCCAACGCTTCGGTGTGCTCAGCGCTCCAATGGCGCACGGTGCTGGGCCGGTGATTGTCGGTCAGCAGCACGCCGCTGGCGCCGGAAACTTCTACGCGCTGGTCGTAGCCATACACCGCCTGGCGGCAGCAGTTGATATGGCATTGTTTGCCCGAAGCGGTGCGTAGCAAGACCATGACGCTGTCGTAGTCGTCGATCTGCTCCAGGGTCGGGTCCACCAGGCGGCTGGCGAAGGCGCTGACTTCCACGGGTTCCTCGCCGAGCAAGTGGCGAGCAGTGTCAAAGTCATGGATGGTCATGTCGCGCAGGATCCCCCCGGAGTGTTCCAGGTAGTCACGCGGTGCCAGGCCAGGGTCGCGACTGGTGATGATCACCTGGCGCACGGCGCCGATCTGGCCGGCGTCCAGCGCCTGGCGCAGGCGCAGCATGTCGGGGTCGAAGCGCCGGTTAAAGCCAAGCATTACCTTGCCGCCCTGGCGCTCTACGGTTTGCGCAGCGCTGCGCGCCTTGGCGATGTCCAGGTCGATGGGTTTTTCGCAGAGCACCGCCTTGCCCTGGGCCACCGCAGCCAGTAACAGGTCGATGTGGGTGTCGGTGGGCGTGCCGATCACCACCGCATCGATGTCCTCGCGGCTCAGCACGGTGGCGCAGTCATACGCGGCCTCGCAGCCCAACTGGGTGCTCAAGGCATCGACACCTGCGCGCCAGGGATCGGCCACCAACACCAGCGTGGCATTGGGATGGGCGGCAACGTTGGCGGCGTGGATCTTGGCGATGCGCCCGGCACCTAGAACGGCGATACGTAGCATGGTCGAACTCCTGGATTATTATTGGATAGGGTGTTTCAGCGCTTCAGTCCGGCAGGTTGAACGGCGTGACGATCTGCACCTGTGACGGCGCAATCGGCCCGGCCTTCCATAGCCGGTGGTATTGCAGGATGTGCAGGAATACGTGGCGGGCATCGATCTGCAGGTTGTGATCAATGATCGCCGCGACTTTTTCTTCGCGCAGCAGTTGGCGGTTTTCTTCGTCAAGGTCGTGGCCGATGAATACCTCCAATGAACGGTCCTGCGCGGCAAACGCGTCGACAATTGCGCGGTTGCCACCGCCGACGCTGTACACCGCCTTCAGCCCGGGGTGCTGGTGCAAGGCTTGGGTCACTCGTTCAAAGGTGCGCTCATACACGCCGTAGCCGCCGCTGATATCCAGTACCCGCAGGTGCTCGGCGCGGCCACGCAGCCAGGCACGAAAACCCATCTCGCGCTCTTCTTCGCCGCGGAACAACTCGCTGCCGATCACCACCGCCACGTCCTGAGGATCGGTCGGCAGCCAGCGCGACATCAGGTAGGCAGCGGTCTGGCCAGCCGTGCGATTGTCCATGCCCACATAGCCGATGCGCTCGCTTTGGGGCAGGTCGGTGACCAAGGTCACCACCGGAATGCCGGCCGCAATCAGCTGCTTGACGGCCAGGTTCACCGCCGGTTCATCCGCAGCCTTGAGCACCACACCCTGGCTGCCCGTGTCGAGGCAGCGCAGCAGTTGGTCGTGCATGGCCTGGGGCTCGATCTCCTCGAACAGGTGAAAACGTGGCGCGATGCGAAACGGTGCCAGGCTGGCCAATTGGCCAACGATCGCCGCCTGCACCGCGGCGCTGAAACGCTGGGGCGTGTGCATGATTACGTCCACATGGAAGGTGCGCCCCACGGCCAAGCCATTTTTTTCCTGGGATTCCAACTCCTCCAATGCCTGCTCAATCCGCCGCCGGGTCTGGGCATGCACGCTGCCGCGCTGGTGCAGCACGCGGTCCACCGTGGCCTTGCTGACGCCAGCCTGAGTGGCGAGTTGCTTGATGGAAAAATGTTTTGCGCGTTCGAGCATGGATTTAGCCTGAGGTGTTTTTGAGGTCTTTTTTGGGCGTTACTGAGGTTTCGCAATGCTAATCTCAGTTTTGCCTGGCGTCGAGCCAGGTCAGCAAAACAATAAAAATCCAGGAGAACCCTCATGCCCCACTCCGATCTTGCGACCTCGTTCAGCGGCCAATACTTTGTCGTAACCGGCAGCACCCAGGGCCTCGGCGCGGCGGTGGCCCATACCCTGGCTCGCCGTGGTGCGGCCGGATTGATTATTTGCGGACGTCGCCGTACCGAGGGCGAAGAGCAGGTGCGCCAACTGGCACAGCTGGATTGCCAGGCATTTTTTGTCGAGGCCGACCTGGAAAAGGTCGAGGACTGCCGCGCAATCATCGAAGCGGCGCGCGTCCATTTCGGCACTTTGCACGGCTTGGTGAACTGCGCCGGCATGTCTGACCGTGGCACCATTCTCGACACCTCGCCGGAACTGTTCGAGCGCTTGTTTGCGGTGAATGTGCGGGCGCCGTTTTTCTTAATGCAAGAAGCGCTGAAGCTGATGATCAGCAGCGGTGTTGAGGGCGCGGTGGTCAATATCCAGAGCGTTACCGGCCATGGTGGGCAGTCGTTCTTGAGTGCTTATGCGGCGTCCAAGGGCGCGCTGGCGATCCTGACCAAGAACGTCGCATTCAGTGCCTTGCGCAACCGCATCCGCGTGAATGGCCTGAACATCGGCTGGATGGACACGCCCCACGAGGATCAGATCCAGCGCCAGTACCACGGCGCCCAGGACGGCTGGCTGGCCGATGCCGAACGCACCCAACCGTTTGGGCGCCTGCTCAAGCCCGAAGAGGTAGCGCGCAGCGTGGCATTTCTGCTGTCCACTGAGTCGGGA
The DNA here is from genome assembly GCF_002591235.1 of Pseudomonas sp. FDAARGOS_380. NCBI lineage: Bacteria > Pseudomonadati > Pseudomonadota > Gammaproteobacteria > Pseudomonadales > Pseudomonadaceae > Pseudomonas > Pseudomonas sp. FDAARGOS_380. Next base: position 5,360,400 of record NZ_CP023969.1, read on the forward strand.
ATGATGACTGGCGCAGTGATCGACCTTGAACAAGGTGTGGTCGGCTGCACCGACAGCAGCACCCCACAACCTCACCAGGCCCTGAGCCTTCCAGGAGGTATGTGATGTCGGCTTTCGTAACCGGCGACGCGGTGCGCCTGGCCGACTTCAGCCGGATCTGTGCGCAGCGCACCAACGCCAGCGACTACCCGCTGTGCCTTGAGGTACAAGGCAATGTGCCGATCTATCAGGCCCACACCTTGCGCAACAGCGACCGCCTGGTCGTCATGAACGAACTGCATCACCTGTTCCGTGACGGGCCCGGCGTAATGGTGGTGCGCCAAGCCTATGAAGACCTGGAAGTGGTGGACCGCCACAGCCAGGTCTTCGACGCGATCTTTGCCCATGAAGCCGCCCAGGGCGTGGCCGCCGATCACTTTGCCAAGGCCGGCAGCAATGGCAGGATCTGGAACGCGCTACAGAAGGCGGCCTTACAGTCCCCCGAATCCTTTGCCGAGTACTACGCCAACCCTCTGCTGGGGTTAATTGCCGAAGCCTGGTTGGGGCCGGGCTTTCAAGTCACGGCGCAAGTCAACGTGGTGCATCCAGGTGGCCAGGCGCAGCAGCCGCACCGAGACTATCACCTGGGTTTCCAGACCAACGATGTGGTCGAACGTTTTCCGCTGCCGCTGCATGCGCTGTCCCAACATCTCACGTTGCAAGGTGCTATCGCACATTCGGATATGCCGCTGGAAACCGGCCCCACCCAGCTGCTGCCCTTTTCCCAGCAGTATGCCTTGGGGTACCTGGCGTGGCGTCGCACGGAGTTTATCGACTACTTCCAGCACCACGCGGTGCAATTGCCGCTGAACAAGGGCGACTTGCTGTTCTTCAACCCGGCACTGTTCCATGCCGCCGGCACCAACCGCACGGCCGATCGCCAGCGCATGGCCAACCTGCTGCAAATCTCCTCGGCATTCGGCAAGCCGATGGAAGCCATCGACCGCGACCGCATGATGCTGGCGGTGTATCCGGTGCTGCTCGCCAACCCCAACCTGGATTCCCGCGCCGTGGTCGCCTGTACCGCAGACGGGTACTCCTTCCCCACTAACCTCGACACCGACCCACCCTTGAGTGGCCTGGCCCCGCAAACCGGGCAACAACTGATGCTGAAAGCCCTCGACGAACGCTGGCCGTGCTCGGACTTCGCCGCCGCCGTGGCGCAGCTGCGGGCCAAACGCCAAGCGTGAACCGCCCTGCTTTGACAACAACAAAAACAACGGAGCACAACCATGAAGAAGCAACTCCTTGCGGCACTGTTAGTCCTTGCGTTCAGCCCTTGGGCGCTGGCGGACATTCGCATCGGCGTGAGCATCGCCCAGGTAGACGACGTATTCCTCGCACAAATGCGCGACTACATGGCCGCCCACGCCAGGGAACTGCCCGATGTCACCCTGCAATTCGAAGACGCCCAGGGCGACGTGGTGCGTCAACTCAACCAGGTGCAAAACTTCACCGCCCAAGGCATGGACGCGATTATCGTCAACGCGGTGGACACAGCGGCCACCCAGAAGATGACGCTCAATGCCCAGCAGGCCAAGATCCCGCTGGTGTACGTCAACCGCCGTCCGGAGTTCAAGGAGGTGCCAGCGGGCGTGGGCTATGTCGGTTCGGACGAGATCAAGGCCGGCGAAATCCAGATGCGCTACCTGGCCGAGAAAATGGGCGGCAAGGGCAACCTGGCGATCATGCTCGGGCTGCTGTCCAACAACGCCACCCATAACCGCACGCTGGGGGTGAAGACCGTGCTAAAGGACTACCCAGACATCAAAATCGTCGAAGAACAAAGCGCCGAATGGCAGCGCGGCAAGGCGATTGACCTGATGAACAACTGGATCGTATCCGGGCGCAAAATCGATGCCGTGGCCGCGAATGCCGATGAAATGGCGATTGGCGCGGCCATGGCTATCAGCCAGGCAGGCATGCAGCCAGGCAAGGACATCCTGGTGGCCGGCAGCGACGGCGGCGCAGCTGGATTGGACGCGGTGAAAAAAGGCCAGCTGTTGGTCACGGTGTACCAAGACAACAAGGGCCAGGCAGTGGGTTCCATCGACCTGGCAGTGAAGATGGTCAAGCAGCAGCCGTACACGGCGGAACTGACGATTCCTTATCAGCAGATCACCAAGGACAACTACCAAGCGTTCCTTAATCCCTGAAGACCGCGCACTACTCATGGCAAGGGAGCTTGCGCCCTTGCCATACAGGCTTAGTTGAGCGTTCGCCGAGAAAACCCATTAACCACGATATAGAGCAACGGCCCCACCGACACAAACACCGCCGTCAGCACAAAATACGGCAACACCGAGCCTATCGACCGCCCTCGCCCACGCGCATCCCGGTACATCCACACACACGCCAGCACCGCCATCAGATACAGGTCAATCACCACCTGGGCCGTATCCGGCCTGGACATCAGTTCCCATCCAAACGCCAGCAGTGATTGCTCAGCCGTGAGCATGGTCGCCACGGTATAGACGGTAAATCCCAGCAAGGCCGCCAGGGCGATATAAGGTTTTTGCATGGTCTCTTCCTTGAAGCGCAACGTTAATCAGCGCGGCCACCTTAGCGATAAGAGGCTGCCGCTGGCAATCCTGCTGACGTCTTTCTCGAGATGTCCTGCGCGCCGCCTACACGAGTATGCCGCGCTGGTTTTGTGAAATATCTGTACGTAGACTGCCGCCATACCCCCACTTGAAGGCGGCGAAAAAAACGTGATGCAAGTTACTGAAGTCTCCATTGCCCAATTGCGCGCTGCGCTTGAAGCCGGCCAGACCACGGCGGTTGAACTGGTCCAGGCGTACCTGGCGCGAATCGACGCCTACGATGGCCCGCAAACGGCCACTGCGCTGAACGCCGTGGTGGTACGCAATCCCGAGGCGCTGAAAGAAGCCCAGGCCTCCGATGCGCGCCGCGCCAAGGGGCAAACCCTGGGGCCGCTGGATGGCATTCCCTACACCGCCAAGGACAGTTACCTGGTCAAGGGGCTGACGGCTGCATCCGGCAGCCCGGCGTTTGCCAAGCTGGTGGCCCAGCGCGATGCCTTCACCATTGAGCGCCTGCGGGCCGGAGGCGCCATCTGCCTGGGCAAGACCAACATGCCGCCGATGGCCAATGGCGGCATGCAGCGTGGCGTGTATGGCCGCGCCGAAAGCCCCTACAACGCCGACTACCTCACCGCGCCGTTTGCGTCGGGCTCCTCCAACGGTGCGGGCACCGCCACCGCCGCCAGCTTTGCCGCGTTCGGGCTGGCCGAAGAAACCTGGTCCAGCGGTCGCGGCCCGGCCTCCAACAATGGCCTGTGTGCCTACACGCCTTCACGCGGGGTGATTTCGGTGCGCGGCAACTGGCCGCTGACCCCGACCATGGACGTGGTGGTGCCCTACGCTCGCACCATGGCCGACCTGCTGGAAGTGCTCGACGTCGTGGTGGCCGAAGACCCGGACACCCGTGGCGACCTGTGGCGCCTGCAACCCTGGGTGCCGATCCCCAGCGTCACCTCGGTGCGCCCAGCGTCCTACGCGGCCCTCGCCGTCAGCAGCGAAAGCCTGGCCGGCAAGCGTTTTGGCGTGCCGCGCATGTACATCAACGCCGACCCGGAGGCTGGCACCAGCGAAAAACCCGGTATCGGCGGCCCGACCGGGCAAAAGATCCACACCCGTGCCACGGTGATCGAACTGTGGCAAGCCGCACGTCAAGCACTGGAAGCCGCCGGTGCCGAAGTGATCGAAGTGGATTTCCCGCTGGTGTCCAACTGCGAAGGCGACCGCCCTGGTGCACCGACGGTGTTTACCCGTGGCCTGGTTTCCAAGGAATTTCTCCACGACGAGTTGTGGGAATTGTCGGCCTGGGCCTTCGATGACTTCCTGCGCGCCAACGGCGACCCGCACCTGAACCGCCTGGCCGATGTAGACGGGCCGAAGATATTCCCTCACGACCCCGGCACCCTTCCCAACCGTGAAGACGACCTGGCCGCCGGCATGGACGAATACGTGCGCATGGCCCAACGCGGCATCACCCCATGGGACCAGATCAGCACCGTACCCGATGGCCTGCGCGGCCTGGAACAAACCCGGCGCCTGGACCTGGAAGACTGGATGGACTCCCTTGGGCTCGACGCCGTGTTGTTCCCCACCGTGGCCGATGTAGGCCCGGCGGATGCCGATGTGAACGAAGCGTCTGCCAATATCGCCTGGAGCAACGGCGTATGGGTCGCCAACGGCAACCTCGCCATCCGCCACCTGGGCGTGCCCACCGTCACCGTGCCAATGGGCGTGATGGCAGACATCGGCATGCCAGTGGGGCTCACCTTCGCCGGGCGCGCCTATGACGATTCGGCGCTGTTGCGCTTAGCCTCGGCGTTCGAAGCTACCGGCAGCAAACGCATGATCCCGCCGCGTACGCCACCGTTGGCAGCCCGCTAAACGCGGTCAACCTGTGGGAGCTGACTTGCCTTAATGCCAGTCAGTCAAGGCTTTTGTAGGAGCGAGCTTGCTCGCGAAGAACTCACTGGCGCCGCGTTCATTCAGCAAACACGGGTTATCGTTGACGTTTTTCGCGAGCAAGCTCGCTCCTACAGGATTGGCCGCGGCGCCGACTCCATGTGGGAGCTCATCTTGCCTGCGATGGCAGCCGTTCAATCGACAGCGACGTCGAACCTGCCCCCCCACAGGTAACCACGATGCGAAACGAGCCGCTCTTGATCTTGATCTGCTTTTGATCTCAGGCGCCCCGTTAAACCACGCTGGCCGGAATTCGACAGGGATTTGGGGGGTAAACCGGCAGGGATGCCGGTTTAGCCGCCCCGCGCCATGGATGGCGCGTGGCGGCGGCCCCCCAAATCACTGGCGGATTACGGGCACACCGAGCCCAAGCGAGGTGCCGAGTGGTGGGGCGAGGACCTTTTGGTTACTTTTGGGTCCTTCCAAAAGTGACCCGCTGTCAGAGCGGAACCCTAGGTGGCCGTTACCGCAGGAATGGATATGTACTCGGTATTACGGTGTCGACTGTAAGGCCGCCATCGCAGGCAAGCCAGCTCCCACATTTTTGCCGTATTTCAAATCAAGCCCTGTCGCTGGGCCTTGATTCACCACACCACCACCTTGCGCACCTTCACCAGCGCCTCCCACAACGCCGCCATCGGCACCGAACCCAAAGCCAGGCGCAGCGCGTGGGGCACCTGGGCCGAAACCGCAAACGGCTCGGCGGTGGACACCGAGATGCCTGCACGCTGCAAAGTCATGGCGACCTGATCGGCGCGGGCATCTTCCGCCAACGGCAGCCACAGAAAGTAGGATGACGGATGGCTGATGGTCTTCACCCCTCTCAGCACCTGCGCCGCCAATGCCTGTCGGGCCTGGGCATCGGCGCGCTTTTGCGCCTCCAGTTGCGCCACCGTACCGTCTTCGAGCCAGCCCACCGCAATCGCACTCATCACCCCCGGCACGTTCCACGTAGTGGCCATGATCGTGCGTTCCAAGCCGCTTACCCAAGCCACAGGCGCCGCGATAAAGCCCACGCGCAACCCGGTGGCAACACTCTTGGACAGCCCGCCGATGTACACCGTGCGCTCCGGTGCGAGGGTCGCCAAGGGTGGCGGTGCTTCTTCGGCGAGAAACGCATAGGCGCCATCCTCGATAATCATCACGTTGTGCTGCCGGGCGAGCGCCACCAAGCGCTCGCGCTGCGCCAGGCTCATCACCCAGCCCAGCGGGTTGTGCAGGGTCGGCATGCTGTACACCGCTCGCACCGGGCGCTGGCGACACAGGCTGTGCAGATGTTCCAGGTCCGGGCCGCTGGCAGTGACCGGGATGGCGACGAGCTCCAGGTGCAGGGTTTCGGCCAGCACCTTGAAACCCGAATAGGTCAGCGCATCCACCGCCACCACATCCCCAGGCTTGAGCAAGGTCATCATGCTCACCGCCAGGCCATGCTGGGCGCCGCTGACCACCAGCACCTGCTCGGCTTGCACCGTCAGCCCTCGGTTCAACAAGTGCCGGGCCACGGCGGCGCGCTCGTGCACGCGACCGGCATGGGGCTGGTAACGCAGCAACGCCTCCAGATCGCCAGACAGGGCAAGTTGGCGCAACGCCGTGCGCAACAGCTCGGCCTGGCCCGGCAAAGACGGGTAGTTGAAATTCAGGTCAAGCAACCCCGCCGCAACCGTCATCTGCCCACTGCCCTGCCCCGGCGGTAAGGCAATCTCACGCACGAAGGTGCCGCGCCCGGTCTCGCCACTGACCAGGCCCATGGCTTCCAGCTCGCTGTACACCCGGCTGGCGGTGACCAGCGCCAGGCCATGCTCGGCGGCCAATTGCCGATGGGTGGGCAGCCGTGTGCCGGGCAGCAATTGGCCGCTGCGGATGGCCTCGGCGAAGGTATCGACTAGCGACTTGTAGCGAGCACGGGGCATAAGGATGTATCCATGACAATTTTTTGATTGTCTTAATCTTCAATCCTAGGATGCCCAGCACGCAACTGCCTTTTCAGGACGCCCCCATGGAACGCACTTCTCGCCTACGCACTCTGGACAACAGCACCCAGGGTTGGATCAACGGCTTTATCGGCGTGGTGATTTTCAGCGGCTCGCTGCCGGCCACACGCGTGGCGGTGATGGAGTTCGACCCGGTGTTCCTGACCATGATCCGCGCCACCCTCGCAGCCCTACTGGGGTTGTGCCTGCTGTGGCTATTCAAGGAAAAACGCCCCACGTGCCAGCAATGGGCACCGCTGGTCATCGTTGCGCTTGGCGTGGTGATCGGCTTTCCACTGCTGACGGCCCTGGCCTTGCAGTACGTGACCTCGGCCCACTCCATCGTTTTTATTGGCCTGCTGCCGCTGGCCACGGCGGTGTTCGGCGTGCTGCGCGGCGGTGAGCGGCCGCGGCCGGTGTTCTGGTTGTTTTCGATTCTGGGCAGCCTGTTGGTGATGGGTTACGCCGTTGCCCAAGGCTTGAGCGCCGCACCCGCGGGCGATGTGCTGATGCTGTTGGCGGTGCTGGTATGCGGCCTGGGGTATGCCGAAGGCGCCAAGCTGTCGCGCAGCCTGGGCGGCTGGCAGGTGATCTGCTGGGCGTTGGTGGTGTCGCTGCCAGTGGTGGCGCCGTTGAGCCTGTTGCTGGCACCTGCCACCCTCAGCGGAATCAGCCTGCCGGCGTGGCTGAGCCTGGGCTACGTGGCGTTGTTCAGCATGTTGATCGGTTTTGTGTTCTGGTACCGCGGCCTGGCCCAGGGCGGGATTGCCGCGGTCGGCCAGTTGCAGTTGCTGCAACCGTTCTTCGGCCTGGCGCTGGCGGCGGGCTTGCTGCATGAACAGGTCAGCCTGGGCATGGTGCTGGTGACGGTGGCGGTGATCGGTTGCGTGGCCGGGGCGAAGAAGTTTGCTCGCTAACCCCTGGCCTGCTAAATAGAAGCGTCGCCCCAAAAAACAATAAGGACTCTGCATGCACAGCGCTTCTCTCCAGGACACCACGGCGCCGGAAGGCATCTGCTACGGCTGCGGCAGCAGCAACCCCCATGGCCTGCACATCAAAAGCCGCTGGGATGATGACGGCGTGCACGTCATTGCCGAGCACCAACCCGAGGCCAAATACAGCGGCTGGCCAGACCTGGTCTACGGTGGCCTGATCGCCATGCTGGTGGACTGCCATTCCAACTGGACCGCCATGGCCTACCACTACCGCGCCGAACAGCGTGAACCCGGCAGCCTGCCGCGCATCGATTGCGTCACCGGCAACCTGGGGATCAAATTCATCAAGCCCACGCCCATGGGTGTGCCCCTGGTCCTGCGCGCTCGGGTCGAAGGCGAAGTCGGGCGCAAAAGCCGTGTGGTCTGCGAAGTGTATGCAGGCAGCGTGCTCACCGCCGTCGGCGACTCGGTGTTCGTGCGCGTTGATACCGGGCAACTGGCTGCCGCCGCCCATGGTCGCGAGGTTTGATCCGGCGCCGTAGTGACAACCGTGATCAGACACCCTGCATAAGGAACACTTGAAGATGGCCTGTGAGATTTGTCTGGGGCTGAGCGAGCAATTTACCGAGAGCTATAAGCTGACCTGGCTGGACTTCGGCCTGCAGATCACCTGCGTGCCTAACGCAGAAATCAGCCCGCAGGAACAGGGTCTCTATCGGTTCTTTTTCGAAAGCGGCCTGGTATGGAAAGTCGACCACGTGGATGCTTATGGCGATTACTGGCTGTGCGTGCAACATGGCGAACACAGTTATGAAACGCTTGCACCCGTTGCGGGCAGTTTCACAAAAGTCCCCTGTGACCCACCCTATCCAGTGGCTACACACCCACCCGTTCGCGCAACCACCCCTTGAACGCCACCATCGCTGACGTCTCAGCCCGCGACTGCAAGCGCGTCAGCCAATAGCTGCCCGTCGTGATCCCCACCTCGAACGGCTGGCGGATCACATCGCTCTCCAATTGCCGCGAGAACATCAAGGCTGGCGCCAGTGCTACGCCAGCCCCTTGCAGCGCGGCCTCCATCATCGCCAGCGAGGAGTCGAACACCACGCTGCGCGGCACCCGGGTATCGCTGGGCAAACCGGCGGCCTGGAACCACAGGTTCCACTCATCGGCACGGTAGGAACGCAGCAAGGTGTGCTTCAACACGTCAGCCGGGCTGCGCAATTGCTCGGCAATCTGCGGCACGCACAACACCGTCAACGGCGCCTCAAGCAAAGGGCAGGCATCAGTACCGTGCCAGGCGCCAGCGCCAAAGCGGATGGCATAATCCAGGCCCTCGGCGGCGACATCCACGCGGTTGTTGTGGGTGGACAAGCGCAAGTCGATCAACGGGTAGCGGCTATGAAAATCCGCCAGGCGCGGCAACAACCAGCCCACCGCAAAGGTACCGACCGCCCCCACGGTCAATACTTCACGGTAATGCCCGCCTTCAAACTGATCCAAGGTCAGGGCAATACGGTCGAAGGCGTCACGCAGCACGGGCAGCAGGGATTCGCCTTCGCTGGTGAGCATCAAGCCCCGTGGCAGGCGCTTGAACAGCGTGACGTTGAGTTGCGCTTCGAGGCTTTTGACCTGATGACTGACCGCCGCTTGGGTCACGCATAACTCGATGGCCGCACGGGTAAAGCTCAAATGACGCGCCGACGCTTCGAAGGCGCGCAAGGCATTGAGCGGCAGGTGGGAACGCAACATGGCTTGGCCCAAATTTTTCTAATGGCTGGTGCGAGATATCATCGTTTGCCCGCTCTGGGAAATCCACCTACATTTGCCACGCCTGCGCAGGCTCCGATCGTCATTGCCTTTACTTACATGGAAGCGAAGCATGAAACACACCCTAAAAAAATATGCGATCTCAGCCTTATTGCTTGGGGCCGGCAGCTGCATGGCCGCCACCGATATGCGCCAGGTCGTGGACAGCCACGTCACCCCTCTGATGAAACAGCAAGGCATCGCCGGCCTGACGGTCGCGGTCGTCCAACACGGCAAGGTGCAATACTTTAATTACGGCGTCGCTGCCAAGGACACTCAGGCACCCGTCACCGAAAACACCCTGTTCGAAATCGGCTCAGTGAGCAAAACCTTCAACGCCACCCTCGGCGGGTATGCCCAGGCTATCGGCAAGCTCAAGCTGTCGGACATGACCAGCCAACACCTGCCGGTGCTGGCTGGCAGCGCGTTCGATCGCATCAGCCTGCTGCAACTGGCGACCTATACCCCCGGCGGCCTGACGCTGCAGTTTCCGGATGCCGCCGACAGTGCAACCACCATGATGGATTATTTCCAGCATTGGAAACCCACCTATGCGCCGGGGGAACAACGCCTGTATTCCAACCCCAGCATTGGCCTGTTCGGTTACGTGACCGCAAAAAGCCTGGGCCTGCCGTTCACCGTCGCCATGGAAAAAACCCTGCTGCCCAAGCTGGGCTTGACCAACACCTATACCCGCGTGCCTGCCGACAAGGCCGGCCAATACGCCCAGGGCTATGACAGCCAGCAGAAACCGGTTCGCGTCAACCCCGGCGCCTTGGACTTCGAAGCCTACGGCCTCAAAAGCAGCAGCCAGGACCTGGCCCGCTACGTGATCGCGAACATGCACCCGCAAACCCTGGAGCAACCAGTGCAGCAGGCCATTGCCACCACTCACGCCGGCTACTACACCGTCAACGGCATGACCCAGGGCCTGGGCTGGGAACGCTACCCCTACCCCATCGCGCTGCCAGCGTTGCTTGAGGGCAACTCCACACCGATGGCGATGGAGCCGCACAAGGTTAACTGGCTCAAACCCGCCCAGGCGCAGCCTGCCAACGTGCTCTACAACAAAACCGGCTCCACCGGCGGTTTTGGCGCCTATGTGGCGTTTGTGCCAAGCAAGGACATGGGTGTGGTGATCCTGGCGAACAAGAACTACCCGAATGCCGAGCGGGTAAAGTTGGCTTATGAAATTTTGAGCACGATGGATCAATAAACCACGACAGGGTCTCCGACTGTCGCGGCCACCTCTGACCGCGACCTTCAGTGACTGGTGCGACACACCGGAGGGCGTTACCTGAGTAGCGTTGCGTAATAATTGTCAACGGGCTCAGGTTGGAAATGAATGCTGCGTAAAAACCCCTTTAATGCGTGAATGCTGACAGTGCGGTTTCGCCGCTTTATAGCGTCTGCAAAGCGCAATAGCTGCCCATAGGTTTCTTCCATCAACGCCAGGGCAGCGTCAAATACGCCTGCGTCTCCATATTCTCGAATAATCTGTTTTTTTTGATCTGAAGTGAGCGCGCCCTTGACCAGTGCCTTGCCTGCCAAGATCATCAGGAACGACTTTGGCCCACCTTCCAAATCCATGGCGAATCCTTTTTTTTCAAAGTGCGGAATATGATTGATATCGCAATAGTCGTTGACGTAACGATAATAGATGCCCATCAACAGCAGCATCCGTTCAAGCAGAACATAGGTCTGCGCTTCCAACGGTTTCAGACATTGGCAAGCCTTTAACAGAAACACAAAAAAACAGCCGGTATTAGCCTGTGCAATACAGCCATAGTCTTCCAAGGTGGGCAATGTGTCACCTGCACTTGCTTTGGCGTCGAGGTATTGCCCAACATGCAGACGTTCAAGGCTTTCTATACCCGCCCGCACAACATTCAAGTCATTGAGCTTAGTCAGGAGTTGAAGACCTTCCAGGTACCCATACATCCCCGACACCAGAGCAACCTCTGCACCGTATTGCTTCCATACCGTTGGAACACCACGGCGCACCGTATCACCATCCAGTAAATCGTCATGAATCAATGAGGAAAGATTCATCTTTTCGATGGCCGCGCAGAGGGTGTGAGTCTGGACAGAAGGCAAGCCGTACAACACCGAGAGTGCCCACATGAGTTCTGTTCTTACGGCTTTACCGGGGAAACGCTCTTGATAAGCAAAAGGCTCAGACCACTGGGCCCTGGCGTTTAAGTACCAAGTGTCATCGAATGACGAGCAGAAAGGGTTCATCTCATAGGCCTCGTTGTTGACCGCGTGAGCGCCTCAACACTCACTGTCTTCTACGTTCTTCACGTGTAAAAGACCTTCAACCCTGCGCAGGCCACCGCTTTACGTGATCATCATTAACCTTCTGAGAAGGTTAGCCATTTTTTTAAGAGGCACAAGGACACAACATTCCACGGCGCGCAAAAACACAGTTTATTTATTCATAAGGTTCAGCGCATCGATTCCAAATCCCTATTGAAAGCGCACCAGACGCTACAACACTGAGTGCTATAACTTGTCTTGCTACTTATCGACGCACTCTAACGTTACAGGTTACATCGTATGTCAGCGCGATCAGGCTCGCGGGAAAAAACCTCGCCCTCTTCACCACGCCTTGATGTCCAACAGCCCATCGGCCCCTTTCATTTACCCCGATGGCTTGAGACGGCGACTTATCCTTTGAGCCCCTTTGCGCAAGAGGCTCAGCAGCACACACGCCAATGGCTCAAGAATATGGGGCTGGAACAAACATCCCGCGCAGCCCATCAATTGGACATCTACATTCCCGGTCTGTATGCCGGTTATATGTGGAGTGACGCGCCACTTGAGTTATTACTCATTCTGTCTGATCTGGTGGGGTGGTTCAGTTGCCAGGACGATCTCGCCGACGAAGACTGCAATGACCCCGAAGCTCTCGAACGCCAGATTCGAGGTGTCTACGCAAGAGCGTTCACGCGCGCGAGCACACCCCGAGAACCGTTGGCCAATGCACTCACAGACATCATGCGACGCGCGTCACGCTTGATGCCCTCGCTCTGGCAGCAGCGAGTGGCCGAGCAATACTTGACCTACCTGGTTCCTTGCACCACCGCGCTGATGCATCGCCTTCATAACACGCAGCCGGGGGTAAAAGGTTATGAGGCTCTGTGGCAAAACGCCGGCGGTTTTCAAGTCTGTCTGGAGTTCACCTACCTGGTGCAGAACATTCAATTATCGTCCTCGCTTTACTACAGCCACCCCTGGCAAGACCTGCGAAACCTGGCTTTGAAACTCTTCAAGGCAGTTAACGATTTGTTGTCTTTTCAGATCATGGAAAACCCTGATGAAGACATCTACAACCTACTGACTCACCTCAGGCACACCCAGGGCCAATCGGCGCTGCAGGCCGCAGCCGAGGTGTCACAGCGGATTGAACAATGGGCGAAAAGCTTCGCAATGGCGCAAGCCGAGTTGCCCAAACGCCTGGATGCGCTGGGCTACGACACGCGAGCTCAAGAACAGGCAATGACCTGTGCTCAAGCCCTGCATAACCAATGGCGCGGCAACATTGCCTGGCATCTGGCCGTACCGCGGTATCGGGAACTGCGCTTCAAGGGTCAATAACCGGCTGCGCTTACATCCCCAGCCACAGCATCGCCGCGCGCATGGAGCAAGCCCACGTGCGCGTTTGTCCTGCGGTGTTTGAGGTTCGGTGGCCTCTAGGTACAATCACCGCCCTCTCCCACTCCTCCAAGGATCCGCCATGTCCGGGCTTGAACTGTTTGCCGCCGCCCTGGGGGTGATCGCCGTTTGGCTGACGGTCAAACAAAACCCCTGGTGCTGGCCCATCGGCTTGGTGATGGTGCTGCTCTACACTTGGGTGTTCTTTGAGGTCAAGCTCTACTCCGACATGCTCCTGCAAGTGGTCTATGCGGCCTTGCAGGTGTATGGCTGGTGGCAGTGGACCCGCGCTGGCGAGGTCAAGCAAGGCCGCCAGGTCACCAGCCTGAAAGCACCGGCAATCATGGCCAGCCTGGCTGTGGGTGCCGTCGGCAGTCTGCTGCTGGGCGCCGCCATGGCCCACTGGACCGACGCCGCCCAGCCTTGGCTCGACGCCGCGCTCACCGGTTTCAGCCTGGTGGCGCAAATGTGGATGGCGCAAAAACGTGTGCAGTGCTGGGCCTTGTGGATCGTGGTGGACGTGATCTTCGTCGGCCTGTTCCTTTACAAAGGCCTCTACCTCACCGCCGCGCTCTACGCACTGTTTACCGTGATTGCCGTGCAAGGCTGGCGCGAGTGGCGCGCCGACCCGGCGTTGCGCGCATGAAGGTGGTGGTATTGGCAGGCCCCGAATCCAGCGGCAAGAGCTGGCTGGCGGCGCAGTTGCACGCGCACTTCGGCGGGTTGATGGTAGGGGAATATGTGCGCTACTTCATCGATCAGCATCAGCGCGACACCACCCTGGCGGATATCCCGGCCATTGCCCAAGGCCAGTTGGCCTGGGAGGACGCCGCCCGCGCCAAACGCCCCGCGTTGCTGATCCTCGACACCCACCTGCTCACCAACAGGCTCTGGAGCCAGACCCTGTTCGGCGACTACCCCGGCTGGCTGGATGACGAACTCCTGGCGCGGCATTACGACCTGCACCTGCTGCTCTCCCCCGAAGACGTGGAATGGAGTGCCGACGGCCAGCGCTGCCAGCCGGAACTGGCGGATAGGCAGGCGTTTTTCCAGGCCAGTCTGGAATGGATGCAGCAGCACCAACAGCCACTGGTGGTGATTCGCGGGGGCTGGGAACAACGGCGCCAGGCGGCGTTTGCCGCGGTAACGCAGTTGCTGTAGGAGCGAGCTTGCTCGCGAAAAACGTCAACGATAACGGGTGTTTTCTGGATAAACGCGGCGCCTGTGCGTTTTTCGCGAGCGAGCTCGCTCCTACAGTTGGCATTTGGGGCAAGCCCCTCTACTCGGCATATGCCCACGTCATCCGAAACGACGCCCCGCCCCATTCCGAATCCAGCACCTCAACTTGCCCGCCATGCCACTGGCTGACACGCTTGACCAGCGCCAGGCCCAGGCCAAACCCGCCCGTGCGGCGGTCGCGGCTGGTGTCAAGGCGCAGGAAGGGTTCGAATATCTTGGTGCGGCCCTCCAGCGGCACCCCCGGCCCATCGTCGTTGACCCGCACTTCGTAACCGCTGCCAAACTTGACCAGCGACACTTCCACACGGTGGTCGGCATAACGAATGGCGTTGCGCAGCAGGTTGATCACGGCCCGCGCCATAAAGCGTGGCTCGATCTGGATAACGTCCACCTCGCAGGTGCGCAACGACAGCTGCACCCCTTGCGCCTCGGCCTCCAGGGCCACGGCGCCTATAACACTGTCGAGCCAACTGTGGGCCTCGATATGCTCGCGGGTGACCTGGGTGGCGCCTGGCTCCAGGCTTGCGTAGGTCAATAGTTCGGAGACCATTTCTTCCAGCTCACCGAGGTCGGCGTACATGTCGTTGATCAACGCTCGGCTTTGCCGTGGGTCGCTCTGCTGTCTGAGTTGATCAAGCTCGAATGACAACCGCGCAATCGGCGTGCGCAATTCATGGGACACCGCGTTGGTGAGTTCGCGCTGGTTGGCGATCAAACCCTCAATGCGCTCGGCCATCTGGTTGAAATGCCCGGCCAGGGAACGCACGGTGGAACGGCTCGGCAGCAAGATGCGCGAGCCCAGGTCGTTGTCACCGAAACGTTGCGCCGCGAGGCGAATGTGCTCCAGGTCGCGCCAGTGTGGGCGCACCCAGAAATACAGGACAATGGCCAGGCTCACGCCCAGGAAGCCGTAGGCCCACAGGTACAACCACTTGGGTTCTTCCGGCAGTTTGATTTCGAGTAGTTGTGGGCCGTCGTCGATAGGTGCGAGAAATTTCATGAAGTCTTCGCGCACCACCACCTGACCAGCCGCCAGGAGTTTCTGCTCGCGCTCGCTCAACTGCTGGTTGTCGCGTTGCACCAGTTTAAGCCGCAAGCCGTAATGCGGCTGCAGTTCGTCCAGGCGTGCCTGGCGCGCCTCTGCCGGCACGGGGCGCAGCTGTTCCACCAGGGCCCACGCCGGGCCGCGCAGGGCTTCACGGTTGTAGGTCTCGTTGGACTCGGGCATGTAGGTGTCCAGGCCGAAGTTCACCAGCCAGATCGACCCGGCGAGGCCGAGCGCGAGAATCAAATAGAGGCGCAGATACAAACGCAGCATCTACACCTCCCACGCGAACGGATTGAACAGGTAACCCTTGCCCCAGATGGTCTTGATGCACACCGGCTCGCGGGGGTTGTCATTGAGCTTGCCGCGCAGTTTGCTGATGTACACGTCTACGCTGCGGTTCAGCCCATCAAAGGCAATGCCGCGCATGCGGTTGAGGATATCGTCACGGGACAGAACCTTGCCCGAGCTGCTGGCCAGCAACCACAGCAACTCGAACTCCATGGTGGTGAGGTCAATGGTTTCGTCGCCCAGACGCACTACCCGGCAACTGCGATCAATCGACAAACGGCCAAACTCCAGAGCGCCGCGCACCGTGGGCTCGGGCACCTGGCGGCGCTGCAACGCACGCAGGCGCGCCAGTAACACCGGCGGTTTGATCGGCTTGATCACGTAATCGTCAGCACCGGACTCAAGGCCAAGGATATGGTCCAGGTCATCTTCCTTGGCGGTGAGGATTACGATGGGCGTGTCCGACACGTTGCGAATCTCGCGACAGACATGCAGCCCACTCTGCCCCGGCAGCATCAGATCGAGCACGACGATCTTCGGCTTGAAATCCACGAACGCCGCCAGGGCTTCATCGCCCCGATGCACCACCCGAACCTCGAACCCATGTTGCGACAAAAAATGCGAGACCAGCGCTGCCAGCTTTTCATCGTCCTCAACGAGCAGGACCTTGCCCAGACCCAGGTTTTCCATAAGTTCTCAGTGTGGATGCGCGGATTGAAAAAGGGCCATTATAGGTGGCAAGCTGGCCGACAGAAGCCGCTGGCCAGCACCCAGCGAAGAAGCTTCATGCTTTTAAGAGTTTTTAACAAATAGCCTGCACTTTTTAACGCCATTGACAGGGAGTTCCATGCGTAAGGATTACCTGGCGTTCTTCATTTCGCTGTTCCTGTCACGGCTGGCCGACCAGGTATTGCTGTTTATCGTGCCCCTGATCGTGTTCCAGACCACTCAAAGCGTGTCGTGGGCGGGGCTGGCGTTTTTTGTCGAGTCGCTGCCGCGTTACCTGGCGTTTCCGGTATGCGGTGCGCTGTGCGACAGGTTTTCACCGGTGCGTATCCTGCATATCAGCCAGGTGTATCGGGCCTTGGCATGTGTGGTGGCGATGGCGTGCTATGGGCTGTTCGACGGCATCCATTGGCTGGTGATGCTGTCTGCGTTGTGCGGCGTATTGACCACCCAGGGCATCATGGCGCGGGAAGTGGTGATGCCGCATATCTTCGGGCAGTACACCTACGCCAAGACCTTGTCCTATTCGCAAATCGCCGACCAGAGTGGCCTGGTGCTCGGCCCGTTGGTGGCGGCGCTGATGCTGGAAGTCTGGGCGTGGCCTTGGGTGGTGCTGGGGGTGGCCGTGCTGTTTGTACTGGCAGACCTGGCAATGCTGATCTGGCGGCGCAACACCACGGTGACCCTGGAAATACACCAACAGCACCCGGGGATCTGGCTGCAACCCCTGCGCACCGCCTTCGGCCACATCTTCAGCCGGGTGGAGTTGAAGCGCATCATCGTCCTGGCAGTCGGTGTGAACCTGATAGTCGGGGTGACGCTGGCCACCTCGGCCGCCATGGTCACCGGCCACTATGCAGCGGGCAAAGACGCCTATGCCCTGCTGCAAGCCGCCGGGGCGCTGGTGACCATCGCTATTCTGTTCTACCTGGCGCGCTCATCACTGAAGCTGAAGGTGCTGGGCGGGTTGTCGTATTCGATGATCACCGTCGGCGCGCTGATCACCGCACTCAGCCCCGGCGTATGGGCCTACGCGGTGGGCTTCCTGCTGGTGAGCGGCTTCGACAAGATGTTCAACGTGTATCTTCGCAGCACCCGCCAACGGGTGATCCCAGTGCAGGACTTCGGCAAGACAGTCGGCGTGATGACCTTGCTCAACAACCTCGCCCAGCCCTTGGCGGGCTTGATGATTGCCGTGCTGGCAGCGCCTTTGGGCACGCCAACGGTGATCCTGCTGCTGGCGGGGATCACCGCCTTGATCGGTGTGGCCGTGGCCTCAGGCTGGCACGCCACTGTGAAAGCGGAACTCGACGTCGGGTGATTCGATCAGGTCCTGCTCGGTGGCCCGCACCCGCTCGATCACCTGAGCGATGTCCTTGGCGTCGCCGTACTGGTAAGCCAGCTTCAAGTAACCCTGGAAGTGCCGCGCCTCGCTCTTGAGCAAGCCGAAGTAGAACTTGCCGAGTTCTTCGTCCAAATGCGGCACCAGTGCTTCGAAACGTTCGCAACTGCGCGCTTCGATAAAGGCGCCTACCACCAGGGTATCCACCAGCTTGACCGGCTCATGGCTGCGCACCACCTTGCGCAAGCCCGAGGCATAACGCCCGGCGTGCAGTTGACGCAGTTCGACCTTGCGCTTTTTCATCAGGCGCATGACCTGCTCGTGGTGCACCAACTCTTCGCGGGCCAGGCGCGACATCATGTTGATCAGGTCAACGTGGCCGTAGTACTTGGCCATCAGGCTCAAGGCGGTGCTGGCGGCTTTGAATTCGCAGTTCTTATGGTCGATCAGCAGGGTTTCCTGATCGGCCAATGCGGCCTGTACCCAGGCATCAGGGGTGCGGCAGCCGAGGAATTCATGGATTTCGGGCAGGTTCATCGGGCTCACGGGCAAAGGATCACTAAAGGGCGCCGATTATACCGACCCCGCCGCAGACCACCAGCCACCGGCCTTGATGTGTATCAACATGACGGCTGCCGGCCAGCAACTATAGTTATCCAACGCCCGCCCTTTTTGGAGATCCCGACCATGCAAGCCATCCGCAGCATCCTGGTGGTCATCGAGCCCGAGCACTCCGAAAGCCTGGCACTCAAGCGTGCCAAGCTGATTGCCGGGGTGACCGACGCGCACCTGCACTTGCTGGTCTGTGACAAGAAACACGAACATTCGGCGCTGCTGAGCCTGCTCAAGCAAGGCTTGACGGAAGACGGCTACAGCGTCACCACCGAGCAAGCGTGGAACGACAGCCTGCATGAAACCATCATCGATGTGCAGCAAGCCGAAGGCTGCGGCCTGGTTATCAAGCAGCACTTTCCCGACAGCCCGCTGAAAAAAGCCCTACTGACCCCGGCGGACTGGAAGTTGCTGCGCTATTGCCCAACGCCAGTGTTGCTGGTCAAGACCGCTACGCCCTGGGCGGGCGGCGTGATCCTGGCGGCCATCGACGTGGGCAACACAGACGGCGAACACCGCTCGCTGCACAACTCGATCATCGACCATGGCTTTGATATCGCCAGCCTGGCCAAGGCCAAATTGCATGTCATCAGCGCTCACCCGTCGCCCATGCTGTCGGCGGCCGACCCGACCTTTCAGCTCAAGGAAACCATCGAGGCGCGCTATCGCGAGCAATGCAAGGCATTCCAGGCTGAGTTCGACGTAGACGACAGTCACCTGCATATCAAGGAAGGCCCAGCCGATGTGCTGATCCCGCATATGGCCCATCAATTACAGGCGGCGGTGACCATTATCGGCACGGTGGCGCGCACGGGGATTTCCGGCGCGTTGATCGGCAATACGGCGGAGGTGGTGCTGGATGCGGTGCAAAGCGATGTGCTGGTGCTAAAACCGCAGACGCTCATGGATCAACTGGAAGAGCTGGCGACCAAACCCTGACCCTGAAGATCAACTGTAGGAGCGAGCTTGCTCGCGAAAAACGCCAACGATAACGCGCGCTTCCTGAATAAACGCGGCGTCTTTAAGTTTTTCGCGAGCAAGCTCGCTCCTACATTGACCGCGCCCGTCAGTTACCCAGCGCATCTTTCAAGAAGCCCGGCGCGATATAGCGCTGGTAATGCGCCTCGGACAAGATAAAAAACTCGCGATCAATGGCATCGCGCAATTCAGGCAGTGCCCAGTCGCGAAACTCCGGCAACAGCACCATGCCATAGGCCTCCAGGTTATTGATCACGCGGGCTCCACGGGCGATCAACTGGTAGGCCCAGCAATACTCGGACTGGTGCGGCACAAAGCGAATCTTGCGTTGCTCCAACTGCCCGCGCAGGGTCTTAGGGTCGAAAACCTCCACTTTGCCGGCCATGACCTGCACCAACAGCTGCTCAAGCCTGAGCCAGACCGCGCGTTTTTCCTCTTCGTTATAGCCATTCCACTGGATCACTTCATGGTGGAAACGCTTGCATCCACGGCACACGAGATCGCCGTAGACCGTGGAACACAGGCCGACGCAGGGAGTTTTGATGGTTTGGTTGGGCATGGGCAACGACACGCAAATCCGCGAAACAGTGCGCCATGTTAGCCCTTTGTCTAAGGTTGATCACCCAGCAAACTTGAGCAGGCAACTTACCTTTAGATTTTTTTTGCCGTAGAATCACCCGGCCTTGTAAGGCGCCAATAATCCGCTGGAAGCTGTTTTCAAAGCGTCACGAGCACAGTCGTTCCTTCAGAACGGTGTTGGCGCAGGTTCGACCCGGTAGGTCAGAGCCCGCGCCAACCCTCATCAGCTCCGTTCTGCAGGCGTAAAACTTTGAAAGCAGCTTCTGTAAGGAATGCCGGCAGCGCTGGCTTTGTGGCCCAAAAAGCCCCCGAGCGCATGCGTGCCGTTCATTTCTGGATGAGCGTCCCGTGGGACCACTGATGAGGGTAATAACTGTGCTTGAAGCCTACCGCAAACATATCGAAGAGCGTGCAGCACTGGGTATCGTTCCCCAGCCGCTTAACGCCGAACAAACCGCAGGCCTGGTCGAGCTGCTGAAAAATCCTCCGGCTGGCGAAGAAGAATTCCTCGTTGACCTGATCACCAACCGCATTCCACCAGGCGTTGACGAAGCCGCTTACGTCAAGGCCGGTTTCCTGTCTGCCCTGGCCAAGGGCGAAGCCACTTCCCCCCTGATCGACAAGAAGCGCGCTGTTGAACTGCTCGGCACCATGCAAGGCGGCTACAACATCGTGACGTTGGTCGAGCTGCTGGACGACGCCGAACTGGCGCCCGTCGCGGCCGCCCAGCTCAAGCACACCCTGCTGATGTTCGATGCGTTCCACGACGTCGCCGAAAAAGCCCGCAACGGCAACGAACACGCCAAAGGCGTGATCCAGTCCTGGGCTGATGGCGAGTGGTTCCGCAACCGCCCTACCCTGGCCGACAAGATCAGCCTGCGCGTCTTCAAGGTCACCGGCGAAACCAACACCGACGACCTGTCGCCTGCGCCGGATGCCTGGTCCCGCCCTGACATCCCGCTGCACGCCCTGGCCATGCTGAAAATGGCCCGTGAAGGCATCGTGCCGGACGAGCAAGGCAAGACCGGCCCGATGAAGCAGATCGAAGAGATGCGCGGCCAAGGCTTCCCGATCGCCTACGTGGGCGACGTGGTCGGTACCGGTTCGTCGCGTAAATCGGCAACCAACTCGGTGCTGTGGTTCTTCGGTGACGACGTGCCTTACGTGCCGAACAAGCGTGCCGGCGGTTTCTGCTTCGGCAGCAAGATCGCTCCGATCTTCTACAACACCATGGAAGATGCTGGCGCACTGCCAATCGAATTCGACGTCACCAACATGAACATGGGCGACGTGATCGACCTGTACCCGCATGCTGGCAAAGTCTGCAAGCACGGCACCGACGAAGTCCTGACCACCTTCGAAATGAAGACTCCGGTGCTGTTGGACGAAGTCCGCGCTGGCGGCCGTATCCCGCTGATCATCGGCCGTGGCCTGACCGACAAGGCACGCGCTGAGCTGGGCCTGGGCCCAACCGACCTGTTCAAGCTGCCTGAAGCGCCTGTCGACACTGGCAAAGGCTTCACCCTGGCACAGAAAATGGTCGGCAAGGCCTGCGGCCTGCCAGAAGGCAAAGGCGTTCGTCCAGGCACTTACTGCGAGCCGAAGATGACCACCGTGGGGTCCCAGGACACCACCGGCCCAATGACCCGTGACGAACTCAAAGACCTGGCGTGCCTGGGCTTCTCGACCGACCTGGTGATGCAGTCCTTCTGCCACACCGCGGCTTACCCGAAGCCGATCGACGTGACCACCCACCACACCCTGCCTGACTTCATCATGACCCGTGGCGGTGTATCGCTGCGTCCAGGCGACGGCATCATCCACAGCTGGCTGAACCGCATGCTGCTGCCGGACACCGTCGGTACCGGTGGCGACTCCCACACCCGTTTCCCGATGGGCATCTCGTTCCCGGCCGGTTCTGGCCTGGTCGCGTTCGCCGCAGCCACTGGCGTAATGCCACTGGACATGCCGGAATCGATTCTGGTGCGCTTCAAAGGCAAGATGAAGCCTGGCATCACCCTGCGTGACCTGGTTCATGCCATTCCTTACTACGCGATCCAGGCTGGCCTGCTGACCGTAGAGAAGAAAGGCAAGAAGAACGCCTTCTCTGGCCGCATCCTGGAAATCGAAGGCCTGAACGACTTGACGCTGGAACAGGCTTTCGAGCTGTCCGACGCCTCGGCTGAACGTTCGGCTGCCGGTTGCACCATCAAGCTGTCCAAAGAGTCCGTCACCGAATACCTGAACTCCAACATCACCCTGCTGCGCTGGATGATCGGCGAAGGCTACGGCGATGCACGCACCCTGGAACGTCGCGCCCAAGCGATGGAAGCCTGGGTTGCCAACCCGGAACTGATGGAAGCCGATGCCGACGCCGAATACGCCGAAATCATCGAGATC
The DNA here is from genome assembly GCF_002591235.1 of Pseudomonas sp. FDAARGOS_380. Lineage (NCBI taxonomy): Bacteria > Pseudomonadati > Pseudomonadota > Gammaproteobacteria > Pseudomonadales > Pseudomonadaceae > Pseudomonas > Pseudomonas sp. FDAARGOS_380. The sequence goes on from NZ_CP023969.1 coordinate 5,382,521, forward strand.
GACCTGGCGGAAATCAACGAGCCGATCCTCTGCGCGCCAAACGACCCGGACGACGCCCGTCTGCTGTCCAGCGTCGCTGGCGAGAAGATCGACGAAGTGTTCATCGGTTCGTGCATGACCAACATCGGTCACTTCCGCGCTGCCGGTAAACTGCTGGAGCAGGTCAAGGGTCAGCTGCCAACCCGTCTGTGGCTGTCGCCGCCGACCAAGATGGACGCTCACCAACTGACCGAAGAAGGCTACTACGGCATCTACGGCAAGGCTGGCGCACGCATGGAAATGCCAGGCTGCTCGCTGTGCATGGGTAACCAGGCACGCGTTGAGCCAAACTCCACCGTGGTGTCGACCTCGACGCGTAACTTCCCGAACCGCCTGGGTGATGGTGCCAACGTCTACCTGGCGTCGGCTGAGCTGGCGGCCGTGGCCTCTACCCTGGGTCGCCTGCCGACCGTCGAAGAGTACATGGGCTACGCGGCGAAACTGGACACCATGGCCAGTGACGTCTACCGCTACCTGAACTTCGACCAGATCGCTGAGTTCCGCAAGATCGCAGCGAGCGCCAACATCCCGGTGATTCAAGCCTAACGGTGTGTTGATGTGAAGAACGCCGCGTATCGCAAGGTACGCGGCGTTTTTTTATGCCTGGAACTAACCTTTACGGCCAACACAAAACAAATGTGGGAGCTGCGGACCCTGTGGCGAGGGAGCTTGCTCCCGGGACGGCCTGACAGACGATGCTGATCTAACTGACGCAACGCGATCCAAATGTGGGAGCTGGCTTGCCTGCGATGACGGCCTGCCAGCCGGCGCCTATCTACCTGACACCCCGCGATCCTAATGTGGGAGCGGGCTTGCTCGCGAAGGCGGCCTGGCAGTCAACACAGTTGGACCGGGTACATATCCGTTATTTAGGTAACGGCCACTTAGGGTTCCGCCCTGACGGCGGCTCACTTTTGAACAGCGCAAAAGTAAGCAAAACGCTCTTGCCCCACCACTCGGCACCTCGCTTGGGCTCGGTGTGCCCGTAATCCGCCAGTGATTTGGGGGGCCGCCGCCACGCGCCATCCATGGCGCGGGGCGGCTAAACCGGCATCCCTGCCGGTTTACCCCCCAAATCCCTGTCGAATTCCGGCCAGCGTGGTTTAACGGGGCGCTTAAGATCAAAAGCAGATCAAGAGCAAGATCAAGAGCGGCTCGCTTCGCATCGTGGTTACCGTCTGCTGCTACAGCCCACAAAGTTCAGTCAGATAGACCGCATCAGGGCTCAAGCAACCAGCGAATACACCAACGCCGTAATGGCAACCAAACCAACCGCAGTCACAAACACATTTGACGCCTGCCCACGGTACTTGGCCATGGCCGGCACCTTGCGGATGGCGTACATCGGCATCAGGAACAGAATCGACGCAATCACCGGCCCACCCAGGGTCTCGATCATGCCGAGGATGCTCGGGTTAAGCGTGGCGACGATCCAGCACACCACCAGCATGAAGGCTGCGGTCATGCGGTCCAGGGTCTTGGGCGCCGGACGGCGGCCAGTCTTGACCACCAGGCCCTTGAGGCCCTCGCTGGCGCCGATGTAGTGGCCCAGGAAGGACTTGGCAATCGCCACAAACGCAATCAACGGTGCGGCAAAGGCAATCGTCGGGTTATCGAAGTGGTTAGCCAGATACGACAGGATCGACAGGTTCTGCGCTTTCGCTTCGGCTAACTGTGCGGGCGACAGGGTCAGCACGCAACTGAACACAAAGAACAGCACCATCGCCACCATCAGCAAGTGCGCGCGGGACAGAATCTGCGAACTGCGTTCCTCGGCGTGGGCACCGTACTGGCGCTTCTGATCCACCGCAAAGGCCGAGATGATCGGTGAATGGTTGAACGAGAACACCATCACCGGAATCGCCAGCCACAGCGTGTTGAGCAACGCCGACGGTGCCGGCACTTCGCTCGCGGTGCTGAGAATGCCGCCATTCCAGTGCGGTACCAGGTACACCGCCAGGAACAGCAAGGCGACAATAAACGGATACACCATCAGGCTCATGGCCTTGACGATCACCTGCTCACCGCAACGCACCACGGCCAGCAGACCCAGGATCAACACAAACGCCAGGATCGCCCGCGGCGGCGGCAGGATATGCAGTTGGTGCTCCATGAAGCTGCTGACGGTATTGGTCAGCGCCACGCTGTAGATCAGCAGGATGGGGAAGATCGCAAAGAAGTACAGCAAGGTGATCAATGCACCGGCCGTGATACCGAAATGCTCTTCAACCACGTCGGTGATGTCGGAACCTTCACGGCCGGACAGCACGAAACGGGTCAGCCCACGGTGGGCAAAGAACGTCATCGGGAAAGCCAGCAACGCCAGGATCACCAACGGCCAGAAGCCCCCCAGGCCCGCGTTGATCGGCAAGAACAAAGTACCGGCGCCAATGGCGGTACCGAATAGCCCGAGCATCCAGGTAGTGTCCTGGCGGCTCCAGCTTGTGAGCGTTGCAGGTGTCGTTGCATAGCGTTCGTCGACGCTATTGGCCTGATCATTCATCCGGTCGGATCTCCGCATTCACACGGCCAGCACGAGTCAGAAAAACCTGACAGGCAGCGCCCTGGCCGAAACAAGGGCCGGATTGTCCGGGATTCTCTTGGAGAAGCAAAGACTTAGCTGAGGAATGGTTAGGCGGTGCAGCCGTTCAGAGGCCGTCCCGAGGGAAGGATTTGGATGACCGAGAAGTCAAACGGAAAGTAGCTCTTTACTATTAAGCGCTAAACATACAAGAAGAGTCCGACAACAAGCTCAGAATTAACCTCCTTCAAAAACATATTATTACTCATACAACACTTCAACTGTTACAGAACCATACACAGCTATTGAGCGCGCACAAATTTACAAACTAATATCTTCGCGCACCGACCAACAACACGATAACAACACTTAGTCAACGCTCAAGGAGTTTGACAATGCGAAGACTCACCCTTGCAGTTACCGGCCTGCTCTTTGCAGGCTTATTAGGCGCGCCTGCCACTTACGCCAAGCCTGTTGAACCCGAGGCGGATATACGTGCCCTGGCCTCATCGCCCCAATGGCTGACCACCAAAGTCTATATAGAGGGTGAACCAGAAAACGACGTCAAGGCCCAGTACCCCGGTGTGGTGGGCATATCGATGTGGGATCCGCAGCGCAATCGTTATGAGTTCTTCTACACCGATACAGGACGCTCGAAACACCCTGACGGAGGGGGCGGCTATTTCCTGGTCACTGGCGACAAACAGACCCACATCCTGGTGCCTGACCTAGGCCCACACCGCACCATCGTCAGAAGGCTGGAAAAACTGGACAGCACCGAGTTCACGTATTCTCGCGAAGTCCCTCGCGACATGGTAGCGACCAACCCTCCGGTTAGGATTTACGTTGTACATGCCCCTTACACAGGGCCGATAAAGACTCACATGTCAAACTAGTTGAATACCTTCTTTATACCCAGCCATATAAACCAACAACAAAAGAGACACTTCATGATAAAGACATATATTTCATTCAAATCGCTATTAATGCCTGCACTGCTGGCAGCCGTGCTGTTACCCAGCGCAACTACGCTACAGGCCAGCACGACACTGCCCACTAAAAGCATCGCCGCCACGCCAGATAACACCGTCATGTTGACCGTGTTTCTTAAACACGATCAATCACGACCGCTCAGCGAATTGAAAGCCCAGCTGGCCAAGCAGGAATTTCATAAAGTCTTCCCGCCGGAAGGTGTCGAAGTCGTCAGCTGGAATATCACCATGGGCATCGGGCAAGTCATTGTGCTGCGCCTGCCGGCGTCGCGCCTGGCTCAAGTCAACCTGGCCATCGAGAACACGGCGTGGGGTGTCTACAAGACAGAATTCTTCCCGACGTACGATTTCATGCCGATCGCGCAAAGAGAGCGAGCCCAGGCACGGCAAACGGGGACTGCGCAGTAGCTGGCGCACTCGCTAAGTGGCCGAGGTGCCCAGGTTTGGATTGCGCAGCTCGCTTTGTATGGCGTTCTGCGCAATAGCCAGTTTTTCTAACAATTCAGAGGTTTCGTGGGCCGTCAGCGCCATAAGTGGGAGGTCCCAGTCATAGTTCTTGATGACGTTTATCCGAAAACCACCCGCCGCATCAAATTCTGGGTACCAACCCACATCCAGTAACAATCCCTCGGCGAACTCCACCTGGAGCATATCTTCCTTTAACAGATCGACCTGCTTGGCCACTGCAATATCCTGCAGGTGCGACAGATCGTCATGGGTGACTGTGCCACCGGTAAAGTTAAGCGAGATCAATTTGTTAACCTCCTGAATTCCTGTTCAGAAATCGGGTGACCATGAATAGCACCAGCGCTGAGCTCTATCCGCACCCAGCGGCTGAGTTTGCCATGGCTGGCCCCAATGCAGTGGGAGAACTCCATCACTTTCCAAGGTTTTCCTTGCGCAAAAAAGCGGGCGCGAATGGACGGCCTGTAAAATCAGACAGGCCTTACGAGCGAAGAAATTTTTCCACCGCAATAAAACGCTCTGTCTTACAAATCCCGCATACTCATGCTCTCAAACCCTTCAGGAAGAGCCTTGCGATGCCCACCACTGTTCTGGTCCTGGTTGAAACCATCAACGAATACCTGCAAATCATCGAAAGCAGTGACTTCCATGTGATCCTGGCGCCGACGCCCGCTGAACGCGCCCAGGCGATCAAGACCCATGGTGGGCAGATCCAGGCTGTGCTGACCCGTGGCCCGCTGGGGCTGTACGCCGAGGAAATCGCCGCGCTGCCCCTGCTGGAGATCATTTGCGTGATTGGTGCCGGCTACGAGCATGTAGACCTGCAGGCGGCGAGCAACCGTGGGATTGTGGTTACCAACGGCGCCGGCGTGAACGCCCCTTCGGTGGCCGATCACGCCATGGCGTTGTTGCTGGCGCTGGTGCGTGGCATTCCCCAGACAGATGCGGCGGTACGGCGCGGCGAATGGCCGAAGGTGATGCGCCCTTCCCTCAGCGGTAAACACCTGGGGATTGTCGGGCTGGGCGCGGTGGGTATGGAAATTGCCCGGCGCGCCGCCCTGGGGTTCGGCATGGAGGTGAGTTATCACAACCGCCAACCCCGCGATGACGTGGATTACACCTATTGTGCAACGGCCGTGGAGCTGGCGCGCACCTCGGACTTCCTGGTGCTGGCCACGCCCGGCGGTGCCAGCACTCGCCACCTGATCGACCGCCACGCCCTGGACGCCCTGGGGCCGCACGGTTTTCTGGTCAACATTGGCCGCGGCAGCGTGGTGGTGACCGCCGACCTGGTCGCCGCACTGGAACAGCGACGCATCGGCGGCGCCGCGCTGGACGTGTTTGACGACGAACCCGCAGTGCCCGATGCCCTCAAGCGCCTGAGCAATACCGTGCTGACGTCCCACGTGGCCGGGCTGTCCCCGGAAGCGGTCCATGACACGGTGCAGCGCGTCGCTGACAACCTGGTGGAATACTTCGCCGGCCGCCCCGTGCTTACACCGGTGGCCTTGCCAGCGCCTGCAAAATGACCGATCAGGCACGCTGATCACGCTTCAACACGCTAACCTATTAAGCCGCCCCGACCTTGTCGCTGGGCGGCTGTGCGCATTAGATTAGGAAATAGTCCAAGGCCTTTAGAATAAGCAGAAGGGATAAGCATGGCGCTGAACGACCAATCGACCCAGATTCGCCCAGGCGAAGAACTTGATGCCAGCCTGATCGATCCCTACCTCAAGGCCCATATCCCGGGCTTGGAGGGCACGCCCACCATCAGCCAGTTTCCGGGCGGTGCGTCGAACCTGACCTACCTGCTGGAATACCCAGGCCAGGAATTTGTGCTGCGTCGCCCGCCGTTTGGCCACAAGGCCAAGTCTGCCCACGACATGGGCCGCGAATACCGCATTCTCAACCAGCTTAAAGATGGCTTCCCGTACTGCCCCAAAGCCTATGTGCACTGCACCGATGAATCGGTGATCGGCGCCGAGTTCTATGTGATGGAGCGCGTCAACGGCATCATCCTGCGGTCCGACCTGCCACCTGAACTGGGCCTGGACGCCACCCGCACCGAAGCCTTGTGCAAAAGCTTTATCGACAAATTCGTCGAGTTGCACCAGGTCGATTACACCGCCTGCGGCCTGGCCGACCTGGGCAAGCCTGAAGGCTACGTGGCACGGCAGATTCGCGGCTGGAGCGAGCGTTATGAAAAAGCCCTGACGCCCGATGCGCCAAAGTGGGAGGCGGTACGCGCCTGGCTCAACGACAAAATGCCAGCCGATCACCCCACCTCCAGCATCGTGCACAACGATTACCGCTTCGACAACGTGATCCTCGACCCGCACAACCCGATGCAGATCATCGGCGTGCTGGACTGGGAGTTGACCACCCTGGGCGACCCGCTGATGGACCTGGGCAACACCCTCGCCTACTGGATCGAGGCCGCGGACCCGGCGCCGGTGCAACTGATGCGCCGCCAGCCGAGCAACGCCCCCGGCATGCTCACCCGCCGCCAGTTTGTCGACTACTACGCCGAGCGCTCCGGCATCCAGATCGACAATTTCGATTTCTATTACACCTACGGCCTGTTCCGCCTGGCCGGGATTGTGCAGCAGATCTACTACCGCTTCTTCCATGGCCAGACCCAGGACAAACGCTTTGCGCAGTTCATTCACATGAACAAGCTGCTGGAGCAGATGAGCCTGAACGTCATCGGCAAATCTGCGCTCTGAGTGCAACTACAAGGAACCCTCATGTCCAAGACCAACCTGTTCGACCTCGACGGCAAGATTGCGTTTGTTTCCGGCGCCAGCCGTGGCATCGGTGAGGCCATCGCCAAGTTACTGGCCCAGCAAGGCGCCCATGTGATTGTCTCCAGCCGTAAGCTGGAGGGCTGCCAGCACGTGGCCGATGCGATCATCGCCGACGGCGGCAAAGCCACGGCGATTGCCTGCCACATTGGTGAAATGGAGCAGATCACCCAGGTGTTCGCCGGCATTCGCGAACAGTTCGGCCGCCTGGATATCCTGGTCAACAATGCCGCCACCAACCCGCAGTTCTGCAACGTACTGGACACCGACCTCGGCGCGTTCCAGAAAACCGTCGACGTGAATATCCGTGGTTACTTCTTCATGTCGGTGGAAGCCGGCAAGCTAATGCGCGAGAACGGCGGCGGCAGCATCATCAACGTGGCCTCGATCAACGGCATCTCGCCGGGTGTGTTCCAGGGCATCTACTCGGTGACCAAGGCCGCCGTGATCAACATGACCAAAGTATTTGCCAAGGAATGTGCGGCCTTTGGCATCCGTTGCAATGCCCTGCTGCCGGGCCTGACCGATACCAAGTTCGCCTCGGCGTTGGTCAAGAACGATTCGATCCTGAACATGGCCCTGGCGCAAATCCCGCTCAAGCGCGTTGCCGCCCCCAGCGAAATGGCCGGCGCGGTGTTGTACCTGGCCAGTGACGCGTCGAGCTATACCACCGGCGTTTCGCTGAATGTGGACGGCGGCTTCTTGTCCTGACCTCACCTGGGTTTTTTCAGATCGATTTGCGCGTAACCTTGGCGCAGATCGATCTGTCCCAGGATGAAACATGGAACTGCACCTCGTCATCACCGGCCGCAAGGACCTGGCTGCCCAGCTTTACCAGCAACTGCGCCAAGCCATCGCCACCGGGCGACTGTCGGCGGGCGCGCAACTGCCCCCCAGCCGACTGCTCGCCGAACAACTGGGCATCTCGCGCAAGACGGTATCCGACACCTACGCCACCTTGACCTACGAAGGCCTGCTGATTGGCAAGATCGGCCGCGGCACCTTCGTCAACGCGTGGGCGCCACAGCCCGATCGCGTGCAAACCGCCACCGACCTGGCGTGCGCCGCCAACCTGGGCAAATGGGCGGCATTGCCCTCGCCCATGGGCCACCCCGCCCGTGAAGACATCCTGCGCTACGAATTTATCGGCGGCGCGACGACACGCCACCACTTCCCCCAGGACGAATGGCGGCGTTGTACCCAGGATGCGTTGCGTCGTATCGCCCAGAACAGCGGTTTTTACAGCCAGCCAGAAGGCGTGCCCGCCCTGCGCGAAGCCATCGCCGGGCATATCGCGTTTTCTCGCGGGGTCAAATGCGGAGCCCGCGATATCGTGGTCACCAACGGGGCACAGCAGGCGCTGGACCTGATTGCCCGCGTGGTGCTTGAGCCCGGCAGCCTGGTCGCGATGGAAGACCCCGGCTACAGCCCCGCAGGCCAATTGTTCGTCGCGATGGGCGCCAATGTTGCCAGTGTGGCCGTCGACAAAGAGGGCCTGCAGGTCGACCAGATCCCGGATGGCACCCGCTTGATCTATGTGACGCCGTCCCACCAATTCCCCCTCGGCATGCCCATGAGCCAGGCGCGGCGCGAGGCCCTGCTGGACCGCGCCATTGCGCTCGGCGCGATCATCATTGAAGACGATTACGACAGCGAGTTTCGCTACGAAGGCCGCCCCACCGACTCCCTGCAAAGCATGGATACCCGAGGCGTGGTTACCTACGTCGGCACCTTCTCCAAAACCCTGTCGCCGGAATTACGCCTGGGCTATGCGGTGCTGCCGCCGGCCATCTACGGTGCGGTGCTCAAGGCCAAGAAATTGACCGACCAGCACAGCGCTACCTTGCCGCAGTGGGCACTGGCCAAGTTCATCAGTGAAGGTTACCTGCTCAAGCATATTCGTCGCTGTCACAGCCTCTATGCGGGGCGTCGCGAACGCATATTGCAGCGTCTGGCGGGCGATCTGTCACCGTGGTTCGAGGCAGTACCGACGGTGGCGGGTTTTCACCTGGCGGCCCTGTGCAAGGTGCCAGTGAATATTCCCTTACTGATGGAACGGGCGCGTGAGGTCGAGGTGGGGTTGTATCCCCTGGACGTGTTCTTTCACGATCTGCCGGTGCGCTCTGGGCTGATTCTGGGGTTCGGCGCCATCGAGACTCTGGATATCGACCCGGCGCTGGACAAGGTTCGCGATATTCTCTTGCAGATTGGCTAGGCGGTTTTCCGGCGCATTGGTCATTGGTGGCAGGCCTTCTGCGGCGTAGGGTGAAGCGGTCTTTCACCCGATGGAACCCTCATCATGAAACGCTTATTCGCTGCCACACTGATGCTCGCCTCCCTCAGTGCATTTGCCCACGACCCGGTCTACAACCAGGAAACGCTCAAGGTGCTGCAAGAGCACGCCTTGACCAACGTGCCAGGCAAGAAAACCATCATGCTCACCGTGGACTACGCCCCCGGCCAGGCCACCGTGCCCCACAGCCACACCGGCACCGCCGTGGCGTATGTGCTCGAAGGCCAGATTACCTCGCGGGTCAATGATGAAAAGGCGATCACCTACAAAGCCGGGCAATCGTTCTACGAGCCGGCCGGCTCGCGGCATTTTGAGTCAAGCAATGCCAGCCAGACCCAACCGGCCAAACTGCTGGTGGTGATGGTGCTGGATGACAAGGCTGAGGTGCTTACCCCGCTTGCACAGTAACCCGCCACACCACAAATCCCTGTGGGAGCTGGCTTGCCTGCGATAGCGGTGGGCCAGTAAAAGATGAGCTGGCTGATACACAGCTATCGCAGGCAAGCCAGCTCCCACAGTTTCAACCGTGTCTGGTCAGGGACGTTTGAACAGGTTGCGCAGGTGTTCAATACGCGACCGGCACTCGCAACCCTCCAGATGGTCATTGACCATCCCCATCGCCTGCATCAACGCATACATCGTGGTCGGGCCGACAAAGGTCCAGCCGCGTTTCTTCAGGGCTTTGGACAAACGCACCGAAGCCGCCGAGGTCGGATTGGCCGTCCAGTAAGCCATATCCACCACTGCCGGCCGCTCTTCTGTGCCGGGTTCGAACGCCCACAGCCAGCGCGCCAGCGAGCCGGTCTCCTCCACCAGTTCACAGGCCCGACGTGCATTGTTGATGGCCGAGACGATCTTCGCCCGGTTGCGCACAATGCCCGGGTCGCTCATCAACCGCTCGATGTCCGCCTCGCCATACTGCGCCACCCGGCGAAAATCAAAGCCCTCGAACGCCTGGCGAAAGTTTTCGCGCTTGCGCAGGATGGTGATCCACGCCATCCCCGCCTGAAAACCCTCCAGGCAGATCTTCTCGTACAGCGCGATGTCATCCGCCACCGGCACGCCCCACTCGTGGTCGTGGTAATGCAGGTAAGCAGGCGCTGCAGTGCGCCATGCGCAATACATGCGCCCTGCTTCGTCGGTTGTCAGCCCTGGTTGGTCCATCCATCACCTCGTATGCCGGGGGCGATGATACGCAAAAAAAATTAATCCCCGCCAACCGCTCAAGCATCGTGCTTACCGACCAACTGGTCAGACCGGGACCTGCCAACCGCCAAATAATTGCTTGTGATTTGAAAAAAACCGAGCGTAGACTGGCCCCGCACTGGACTTACCGGTAAGACCACAACAATTAAGCCCTGGAACCACCAGGGCACCGAATAGAGATCCCTCCCATGCTCAGATGGTGCTCGCGTTCGATTTTCCTGCAAGTCGTGATTGGCCTGATGCTCGGCATCGCCTGCGGCCTGGCCCTTCCCGAATTCTCCTCGCAACTCAAACCCTTGGGTGACGGCTTTATCAAGCTGATCAAAATGCTGATTGGCCTGATCGTGTTCTGCGTGGTGGTCAGCGGTATTTCCGGCGCGGGCGACTTGAAGAAAGTCGGGCGCATCGGCCTCAAGTCGGTGATCTATTTTGAAATGCTCACCACCGTCGCCCTGGTGCTCGGCCTGATCATGGCCTTCAGCACCGGCATTGGCAGCGGCGCCAATATTCACTTGGAGCAACTCTCTTCCGCTGGCTTGAATGAGCTGGCCGACAAGGGCCAGCACATCCGCGGCACCAGCCAGTTCCTGATGGAGTTGATCCCCAATTCGGTGGTCGGCGCCTTTGCCGATAACAACGTGCTGCAAGTGCTGTTGTTCTCGGTGCTGTTCGGCAGCGCGCTGAACCTGGTGGGCGAAGCGGCCAGCGGCATCTCGCGGCTGATCAACGAATTGAGCCATGTGATCTTCCGCATCATGGGCATGATCGTGCGCCTAGCGCCAATTGGCGTATTCGGTGCCATCGCCTTCACCACCAGCACCTATGGCCTGGACTCACTGCAACACTTGGGCAGCCTGGTGGGGCTTTTCTACCTGACCTGCTTTGCCTTCGTGGCGGTGATCCTCGGGCTGGTGATGCGCCTCTCGGGCCTGCGCATGTTGCCGCTGCTCAAGTACCTGCGTGAAGAACTGCTGATCGTGATGGGCACCGCTTCGTCGGATGCGGTGTTGCCGCAGATCATGCGCAAACTGGAGCATCTGGGCATTGGCAGCTCCACCGTGGGCCTGGTGATTCCCACCGGCTATTCGTTCAACCTCGACGGTTTCTCCATCTACCTGACCCTGGCGATCGTGTTTATTGCCAACGCCACCGGCACACCGCTGTCGATGACCGACTTGCTGACCATCCTCCTGGTATCGTTGATCACCTCCAAGGGCGCCCATGGCATTCCAGGCTCGGCGTTGGTGATCCTGGCGGCAACGCTCACGGCGATCCCGGCTATTCCAGTGGTCGGCCTGGTGTTGGTGCTGGCGGTGGACTGGTTCATGGGCATCGGCCGGGCGCTGACCAACCTGATCGGCAACTGCGTGGCCACCGTGGCGATTGCACGCTGGGAAAAAGACATTGATATCCAGCGCGCCAACAAGGTGCTCGACGGCCAGCAAGGCTATGCCTTCCAGGCCAAGAAGCCGGTGCTGCCGGCGCATCAGGAGTTCTAGAACAACACCCATCCAATGTGGGAGCTGGCTTGCCTGCGATAGCGGTGGGTCAGCGTCAAATGTAGTGCCTGACACTCAGTCATCGCAGGCAAGCCAGCTCCCACATCGGACCTTCGCCAGACTGAATACTGTATGAGCAACATCAAGGAGCCTTCGACGTGATCAGCACCTCAACCGTCGTCAATTCAGTGGTAGAAAAACTGCGCGCCGCCTTGGCGCGAGGCCAGTGGCGCCGCGGTGAAATGCTGCCTGGCCAGCGTGAACTGGCCGAACAGCTGGGCATCAGCCGCCCGAGCCTGCGCGAAGCGGTGATCGTGCTGGAGACCCTTGGCCTGGTGCGCTCCATGCCCGGCAAAGGCGTGGTCGTGCTGGAAACCAGCGTCAGCGAGCCGCAATCGAGCGACGCCGTGGCCGATGCCAGCCTCGAGGACATCCTGCAACTGCGCTACACCCTCGAACCTTTCATCGTCGGCCTGGTGGCCCAGTCCATCAGCAGCAAGGAAATCGGCCAACTGCGCCTGACCCTGATGGACATGCGCGAGGCTCTCGATGCGGGCGATGCCGAAGCCGGTATGAACGCCTATATCGACTTTCATGAAGAACTGTTCGCCCTGACTTCCAACCCGATCTTTCAGAACGTGGTGCAGCAAACCAGCACCGCGCTCAAACAAAGCGCCCAGGTATTGCGCAACTCGCCAGAACACCTGGCCGAACGCCTGCAAGAAAACGAAGCCGTGGTACGCGCTATCCGCAACAAGAACAGCGCCCTGGCCAGTGCCGAAATGCGCCGGCACATCCTGCAGGAAGGCCTGCGCATGGGCATTCGCTTGAATATCCCGGACGACCATCTGGGCAGTTGATTTTCGGAGACCGGCCATGAACGCTCACGCCCTGCAACGCAATTGCACCCTCACGTCCTTACGCTGGACGCCCGAGAAAAAGCCCTCGGTGGACGACATCTACCCACGCTTGTTCGACGCCATCCTTGAGCAACGCATTGCGCCCGCCAGCCGCTTCACCGAAGAAGGCCTGGGCGAACTCTTTGGCGTGAGCCGCAGCGTGATTCGCCGGGTACTGGCCAAGCTGTCCCATCAGCAAGTGGTCATCCTGCGCCCCAACCAGCGCGCCCAGGTCGCCGCGCCGGATGCCCAGCACACACGGCAGATCCTGGAAGCCCGGCGCCTCACCGAAATCACCGTGGTGCAACTGGCCTGCGCCCAGGCCACCGCGATGCAGATTCGCCAACTGCGCGAGCTGATTGCCCAGGAGCGCGACGCCATTGAGCGTGACCAACGGGGGCCGGCGATCCGGTTTTCCGGAGAGTTTCATCTGCAACTGGCGCACATGGCCGGCAATGCGCCGCTGGCCCAGTTTCTCAACAGCCTGGTGCCGTTGACGTCGTTGATCATTGCGCAATTTGAAGCCAAGGCCTGCACGTATTGCGCGTGGCAGGAGCATGTGTCGATTGTGGATGCCGTGGAACAGCGCGACGCCCACATGGCCGTCGCCTTGATGACCCAGCACCTGGATCACCTGGAAACCCGACTACTCAAACACCACTGATCCCCAGTGAATGAAGATCAACCTGTGGGAGCTGGCTTGCCTTAATGCGATTGTAGGAGCGAGCTTGCTCGCGAAAAACGCACAGGCGCCGCATTCATTCAGCAAGCACGCGTTATCGTTGACGTTTTTCGCGAGCAAGCTCGCTCCTACATTGATCGCATTCCAGATCAAATAAAAAAGCCCCCGCATCTCACGATGCGGGGGCTTTTGGTTTAGCGAGGCATCAAGCCGGTTGCAACACCGACTGGCCACTCAACGCCAGGTCCAGCAACTCACGGTTGGCCACCGCGTACATGGCGTAGTCCGTGCCCACTGCGGCACGAATTTCCACCATCATGGCGCGCCAGCGATCCGCCATGTCCTGGTGCTGCTCAAGCCACAGGGCCACGCGGGCTTCCATGTCTTGTGGCGCATCGGCCATTTGCAGGACCGAGATGGTGATCGCCCGTTGCTGCCAGTCCACGTCATCGCGGAAGGCTTCGCGGGCCTGGGCCTGCCAGTTGTTGGCAACCGGCAGATCGCTGATCTGCTGCAAGTACCAAGGCAGGTCCAGGGCGCTGCCGACGGCGAAGTAGGCCTTGGCCACTTCGGCGGCGTCATGCCCGGTCACGTCGGCGGCTTCGATGATCGGCAGCAAGGTGTACAGGTGGGTAGTACCTGCAACCATGCGCGCCAACAACTCCGGTACGCCGGCCTGGGTGTAGGCCTGGTAGCGGTTCTGCCAACCTTCGCGGGTCGGGCCTTCCAGCAGTTCGTCGAGCTTGAGGCCCAGCGCGGCCAGGTGCGGACCGAAGTGCGCGGTGTCACGCCCGGCGTCTTGCTCGTTGCGACGGCTGCGCAGGAACCAGCGCGTAGCGCGACGGCCCAGGCGCATCAGTTCATCCATCAGCTCCAGTTGCACGTCAGCGGAAACCTGGTGGTCCAGGGCTTCAATCTGACGGAACCAGTGCGGGAGATGGAAGATGTCCCGCACGATCACATACGCGCCCGCCACGTTCGCCGGGCTCATGCCGGTCGACTCTTTGAGTCGTTGAACGAAGGTGATGCCCATGTGGTTGACCAGGTCGTTGGCGATCTGGGTGCTGACGATCTCGCGCTTCAGACGGTGGCGACGCATGGCTTCGCCGAACTTGGCCACCAGGCTCGGAGGGAACGCGGTCTCCATGTCGCGGGTCAGGTACTCGTCATCCGGTACCAGCGACTTGAGCAGCGCTTCCTTGAGGTCGATCTTGCTGTAGGAAATCAGCACCGACAGTTCCGGACGGGTCAGGCCCTTGCCGCTGGAGGCGCGCTCGGTCAGCTGCTCTTCGGTCGGCAGGTACTCGATGGCACGGTCCAGCTTGCCACGGCCTTCCAGGTCGCTCATCAGGCGCTTGTACTCGGCAGCACGCTCGTAAGCCTTGCGCGCGGCCAGGGACAGGGCCTGGGTCTGCTTGTAGTTGTTGCCCAACACCAGGTTGCCGACTTCGTCTGTCATGCTCGCCAGCAGCTGGTTGCGCTGCTTGTCGGTCATGTCACCGGCCTGCACCACTTCGTTGAGCAGGATCTTGATGTTTACTTCGTGGTCAGAGCAGTCCACGCCACCGGCGTTGTCGATGAAGTCGGTGTTGGAACCGCCGCCATTGAGGCCGAATTCCACACGGCCCAACTGGGTCATGCCGAGGTTACCGCCCTCGCCCACTACCTTGCAGCGCAGCTCGTTGCCATTGACGCGCAGTGCGTCGTTGGCCTTGTCGCCCACATCGGCATGGCTCTCGGTGCTGGCCTTGACGTAAGTACCGATACCGCCGTTCCACAACAGGTCCACCGGCGCCTTGAGCAAGGCGTTGAGCAGTTCGGTCGGGGTCAGCTTGTCGGCCTGGATGTCGAAGCGTTCTTTCATCTGTGGCGAGATGGCAATGCTTTTCGCGCTGCGCGAGAAGATACCGCCGCCTTCGGACATGATGCTGGTGTCGTAGTCGGTCCAGGCCGAACGCGGCAGTTCGAACAAACGCTTGCGCTCGACGAAGCTGGTGGCCGGGTTCGGGTTCGGGTCGATGAAGATATGCAGGTGGTTGAAGGCTGCGACCAGTTGCAGTTTGTCCGACATCAACAAACCGTTACCGAACACGTCACCGGCCATATCGCCGACGCCCACCACGGTGATGCTGTCTTCCTGCACGTTGATGCCGCGCTCACGGAAGTGACGCTGCACACCCACCCACGCGCCTTTGGCGGTGATGCCCATTTTCTTGTGGTCGTAACCGGCCGAACCACCGGAAGCGAACGCATCGCCCAGCCAGAAGCCGTAGTCGATGGCAATGCCGTTGGCGATGTCGGAGAAAGTCGCAGTGCCTTTGTCCGCCGCCACCACCAGGTACGGGTCATCGTCGTCATGACGCACGACGTTGGCCGGCGGCACCAGGGCGCCGTCTTTCAGGTTGTCGGTGATGTCCAACAGACCGGAAATGAAGATGCGGTAGCAGGCAATGCCCTCGGCCGCGATCTCGTCCCGGCTACCGCCCAATGGCAGGCGACGCGGCAGGAAGCCGCCCTTGGCGCCCACCGGCACGATCACCGAGTTCTTCACTTGCTGGGCTTTTACCAGGCCGAGCACTTCGGTACGGAAGTCTTCTTCACGGTCGGACCAGCGCAGGCCGCCACGGGCCACGTTGCCAAAGCGCAGGTGCACGCCTTCGACCCGTGGCGAGTACACGAAGATTTCAAACTTCGGCACGGGCTTGGGCAGCTCTGGGATAGCACGCGGGTCGAACTTGAAGCTGAAGTAGGACTTGTTCTGGCCGTTGGCATCAGTCTGGTAGAAGTTGGTGCGCAGGGTGGCCTTGATCAGGTCCAGGTAGCGACGCAGGATGCGGTCTTCGTTGAGCACCTGGACGTCGTCCAGGGCGCTGAGGATCGCTTGCTCCAGGCGTTGCTGCTTGTCTTCCAGGTCGTCGGCAGTGAGCTTGCGCGCCAAGTAGAAGCGGGTCTTGAACAACCGGGTCAATTCGCGGGCGATGTCGGTGTGGTTGTTCAGGGTGCTGGCGATGTAACCCAGGTCGAAGCCCAGGCGAATCTGCTTCAGGTAGCGAGCATAGGCACGCAGCAGCGCCACGTCGCGCCAAGGCAGGCCGGCAGTGAGGACCAGGCGGTTGAACGCATCGTTCTCAGCATCGCCATGCACGATGTGCACGAACGCATCCTGCAGGGTGTCGTTGAGCTGCTGGATATCCAGGTTCACGCCTTCGGCGGCGATGAACGCAAAGTCATGGATCCAGAACTCGCGGCCATTGGCATGACGCAGGCGATACGGGAACTCGCCCAGCACACGCAGGCCGAGGTTTTCCAGAATCGGCAGCACGTCGGACAGCGCCAGCGGCGTATCGGCGTGGTAGAGCTTGCAATGCAGCTCACGCTGGCCGGAGACCTGGCCCAGCGGCTGATAGAAGCTCATCACCAGCGGGTTGGCTTCGGTCAGGCTGTTGAGGTGCTGCATGTCGACCACAGCCGAATGTGCGGCAAAACGCTCGCGGTAGCCGGCCGGGAAGCCTTTGGGGAAATCCGCCAGCACGTTGGTGCCCTGGGCTTCGCCGAAGCTTTCCACTACCAGGCTGGCGTAATCGTCCTGCCAGCTGCGGCAGGCCTGCACCACTTCTTTTTCCAGTTGCAGCGGGTCGATGTCCAGGCGGTTCTTGGGGTCAACACGCAGAATCAGTTGCACACGGGCCAGCACGGACTCGGAGAAGAAGGTCCAGAACTCGCAGTCCGAAGCCTTCAGACGGTCCATCAGCACTTGCTGGATCTTCTGGCGCACTTCGGTGGAATAGATATCGCGTGGCACGTAGGCCAGGCAGTAGCAGAAACGACCGTACGGGTCTTTGCGCAGGAACACGCGGATCTTGTTGCGCTCCTGGATCTGCACAATCGACATCACGGTGCTGAACAGCTCGTCGACCGGAGTCTGGAACAGATCGTCACGGGGCAGTACTTCAACCACTTGGGCCAGCTCTTTACCCAGGTGCGCCTTGGCCTGGAAGCCCGAACGACGTTCGATTTCCGCAACCTTGCGACGGATATAAGGGATCACCCGCACGCTTTCGCCGTACACCGACGAGGTGTACAGGCCCATGAAGCGGTGTTCCTTGATGACCTTGCCGTCGGCGCTGATCTCGCGGATCGACACGTAGTCCGGGTAAGCCGGGCGGTGCACGCGGCTTGGGTGGGCGGCCTTGGCGAACGACAGCACGGTCGGCTCGCGCAGGTAGGCCACGGCGTAGTCTTCGATGCGCAGGTCTTCAGCGGTGAGGCCGGCGCGCAGCAGCTTGGTCAGACCGAGGAAGGAGCTGGCGTCATATTCGATATGACCGCCGTCCGCCTCGTCACGTACCACGAACTCTTCGTAGCCCAGGAAGGTGAAGTGGTTGCCCACCAGCCATTCGAGGAAGTTCTTGATCTCGGCTTTTTCTTCGCCGTCGATGGCGAACGCACTGGCGTCGATACCGGCCAGCAGGTCCTGGACCTTGGCTTTCATCGGTTCGAAATCGGCCACGGCCACGCGCACTTCGCCCAGCACCTGCTCAAGCTCTTTGCTCAGCACGTTCAGTTCGGCGGCATTGGCGCAGCGGTCGATCTCCAGGTACATCAGCGATTCTTGCAGGATGCCTTCGCCCTGGGTGCCCTTGGGCAGGATTTCCAGCAGCTCGCCCTTGCTGCCACGACGCACGCTGAGCACGGTGGTTTGCAGGGTATGGATGCTGTAGCCACGGCGGTTCAGCTCGGTGCGTACCGAGTCCACCAGAAAGGGCAGGTCATGGTGCAGCACTTCGACCGCGGTGTGGGTCGACTGCCAGCCATGACGTTCGTAATCGGGGTTGTAGACCCGCACTTGCGGTTGGGTGTGATCAAAGCGCTCAAGCAGGCGCCAGGCAGACAGGGTGCAACCGGCCAGGTCGGAAAGGCGACGCTGGGTCAGTTCGTCCAGGGAAATGATGCCGAAAAATTGTTCAGCGAACAGCGCCACTTGTGGCAGTGCCTGTTCACTGAGGTGCTGCGCCAGTGCCGCTTGCAGTTGATGCTGGAAGTCGGCCTTGCTGGCTGCGGTGAAGAACGCCATCTGTGGTACTCCGCTTGGGCTTGTTATTGATGAAAGCGTCGCGTGTTGTCCCCTTGCGGGGAGACCGTCAGCTCTGTTCGCTGGTGTGCTGACAAGCACCATAAACGAATCAGGGTGACAGGTGGGTGAAGCTGGACAAGACAGTCAGGTCACATACAACTTCCATACGGCATGCCCTTGGCCAGATGACGATACGACGGGCAGGTCAGGCGCCTGGCACAGGGCACATCCGTTGCGCAGCTTAACGAGTGTAGGAAGAGCGCTGCTTGCGACGCTGCGACATATTCGGTCATCGGTAAGCAGGGGGCCGGTTGCAACTTGGGCAACCCCGGTTTTTCGGTGGAAAATCTTGCTACTTTGCACACCATCAGTACCAGAAATGACCGATCCGGTCCGTCAGGTCATGCCTAAGTTCCGACACAGGATGAAGCACAAAATTCGCCGCAATGGCACAATTGCCCTCCCCTACACAGGATTGCCCCATGCTGCAGCTGAAAACCGACGCCCTGATGGTCACCCCGTGCGACGACGAAGAAGACAACATGGCCATGCTGTGCTGTCACGGCAAGAACGGCGAAATGTTCATGCTCACCCGTTACCCGGATGAAGATGAAGTGGAGCTGACCTGGGACTACGAACCTTCGACCCTCGATGGGCTGAAAGTGACGCTGGGCGACACCACCTTATTGATCGAACTGGCGGCTGGCGATGCCGATGCCCTGGGCGGTAAGGACCAGTTGGAGATCACCCACAGCACCGCTGCGGCAGACATGGCTGAAGTGCAGGAAACCCTGCAGAACATCCTCACGGGCACCGGCACTTTCATTCGGATCTGAATGCACCGAAGACCCCCTGTGGGAGCTGGCTTGCCTGCGATGACGGCCTGGCAGTCAATACAGTTGGACCGGGTACATATCCGTTATTTAGGTAACGGCCACTTAGGGTTCCGCCCTGACGGCGGCTCACTTTCGAAAAGCGCGAAAGTAAGCAAAGCGCTCTTGCCCCACCACTCGGCACCTCGCTTAGGCTCGGTGTGCCCGTAATCCGCCAGTGATTTGGGGGGCCGCCTGAGATCAAAAGCAGATCAAGATCAAGAGCGACTCGCTTCGCATCGTGGAGTGTGTGGCCGTACTCTACCTACCCAGCTGTCATGCCTCTCACACCGCAATCCTGTAAGTTTCGCCAAAAATACCCATCAAGCCGTTAGTCGCCGCACCCCGCGATGCATTAAAGTAAACGCCCCAGGCCCGGTGTTTTGTCACAACACCCAGGCTCATCTTTTCCAGGAACCGTCATCGATGGAACATCGTGAAGCGCTGCTTGCGCTGCGAACCTTTCTTTCTACGCAGATTCTCGGCCAGGAAAAACTCATCGATCGCCTGCTGATCGCCCTGCTCGCTGACGGCCATATGCTGGTCGAAGGCGCACCGGGGCTGGCCAAGACCAAGGCGATCAAGGAGTTGGCCGAAGGGATCGAAGCGCAGTTCCATCGTATCCAGTTCACCCCCGACCTGTTGCCCGCCGATATCACCGGCACCGAGATCTATCGCCCGGAAACCGGCAGCTTTGTGTTCCAGCAAGGGCCGATCTTCCATAACCTGGTGCTCGCGGACGAAATCAACCGTGCCCCGGCCAAGGTGCAGTCGGCCTTGCTCGAGGCCATGGCCGAGCGCCAGGTCAGCGTGGGCCGCAGCACTTACGAGCTGTCGCCGCTGTTTTTGGTGATGGCCACGCAAAATCCCATCGAGCAGGAAGGCACCTACCCGCTGCCCGAAGCCCAGCTCGACCGGTTCCTGATGCACGTCAAGATCGGCTTCCCGGACGCCGCCGTCGAGCGCCGTATCCTGCAGCAAGCCCGTGGCGAAGCGCTCAATGGCGAAACCAAGCCCGAGCGTCGGGTGAGCCAGCAGGCCATCTTTGCCGCACGCAAGGAAATCCTCGGCCTGTACATGGCCGATGCCGTGGAGGAATACCTGGTGCAACTGGTGATGGCCACGCGCACCCCGTCCAAGTTCGACCCGGAAATGGCCGAGTGGATCGCCTACGGCGCCAGCCCCCGAGGCTCCATCGCCCTGGACCGTTGCGCCCGCGCCCATGCCTGGCTGGCCGGTCGCGATTTCGTCAGCCCCGAAGATATCCAGGCGGTGCTGTTCGACGTGCTGCGCCACCGCATCATCCTGTCGTTCGAGGCCGAAGCCGCCGGGGTCGACCAGGACCGCGTGGTGCAGCGCATTCTCGACGTCGTTGCCGTCGCTTGAAGTCGATGAACGCAAGCGATGGCATCCGCGTAACCCTCAGTGAATTGATTGAGATGCGCCACCGCGTGCGTGAAGTGCAGTTGTTCTCCACGCCTGGCCAACGTAGCCCGCTGGTGGGCCTGCATCACTCCAAGCTGCGCGGGCGTGGCGTCGATTTTGACCAGGTGCGCGTGTACCAGGCCGGCGACGACGTGCGCACCATCGACTGGCGCGTGACGGCGCGTACCCAGGAGCCGCACACCAAGCTGTTCCACGAAGAGCGCGAACGGCCGATTTTCATCATGGTGGAGCAAAGTTGCCGGCTGTTTTTCGGCTCGGGGCAAATGTTCAAGTCGGTGCTCGCCGCCCAGGCTGCCAGCCTGATCGGGTGGGCCGCCCTGGGCCATAACGACCGAGTGGGCGGGCTGGTGTTCGGCGACAGCGAGCACTACGAGATCAAGCCACGGCGCAGCAAGCAAAGCCTGTTGCAACTGCTTAACCGGCTGGTGCGGGTCAACCAGAGCCTGAACACCGAGCGTCAGCCGGAAGCGGATGCCCTGGGCATGGCCTTGCGCCGTGGCCGCGAGGTGCTGCGCCCGGGCAGCCTGGTGGTGGTGATCTGTGATGAACGCGCCCTCACCGAAGGCGCCGAGCAACAGCTGAGCCTGTTGGCGCGCCATTGCGACCTGCTGTTATTACCGATCTCCGACCCGTTGGACCATGCCCTGCCCGCCGCCGGGCTGCTGCGTTTCGCGCAAAGAGGCGCGCAACTGGAACTGGACACCCTGAATATCGACCTGCGCCAGGCCTACAAGGCCCAGGCCGAAGCCCGTATCGCCCGTTGGGAACGGCTCGCGCAGAAACTGCGGCTGTTGTTGATGCCCTTGAGTACCCAGAGTGAAATGGTCGAGCAACTGCGCGAATACCTCAACCCGCAACGCCCGGTTAAAAAACCATGAGCAGCCTGGACCAACTGCAACCACTGATCGCCCCGCCCGCCATTGGCTTCTGGCCGCCTGCGCCGGGCTGGTGGCTGTTGCTGCTGGTGATCCCCCTGCTCGGTTGGGGCCTGTGGTGGCTGCGCCGTTATCTGCCGGCCCGCCGCCCCGTGGCGCGTGCCGAACAACCGCTGGACCCGTTGCGCATCGCCGCCCTGGCCGAGCTGGCTTTGATGCCCAAGCCCTACGACGGCGCGCCGGCTGGCGCCTGGCTGCAGCAACTCAACGGCCTGCTCAAGCGCCTGTGCCGTAACGACTACCCTTATAGCCAGAGCCACACCCTTAACGGGCGTAAATGGCTGGCCTTCCTGGATAACCGCTGCCCCGCCGCCGGCCTGACGCGCTGGATGGTGTTGGTGGAAGGCGCCTACAAGCCCGAATGCAAGCTCGACGACAAAGCCATCGCTGGCCTGACACAAGCCGTCGACACCTGGATTCGCAAACATGTTTGAGTTCGCCTGGCCGTGGATCTTCGCCCTGTTGCCACTGCCCTGGGTCATGCGCCTGGTGCTGCCCGTGGCCGACAGCGGCGAACCGGCGCTGAAAGTCAGCTACCTCAGCGACCTCGAAGGCTTGGCCCGCCGCCGTGCCCGCGTCAACCTGCCCGGCTGGCGTCAGCAAGCGCCGTTCGTGGTGCTGTGGTTGCTGCTGTTGACCGCCGCCGCCCGCCCGCAATGGCTGGGCGAACCCCTGCCGATTGCTGCCAGCGGCCGGGATCTGCTGGTGGCGGTGGACGTCTCCGGCTCCATGGACTTTCCCGACATGCATTGGCAGGACGAGGACGTCAGCCGCCTGGCCCTGGTCAAGCACCTGCTGGGGGACTTTCTGGAGGAGCGTGAAGGTGACCGCGTGGGCCTGATCCTGTTTGGCAGCCAAGCCTACCTGCAAGCGCCCTTGACCTTTGACCGCCGCACCGTGCGCACCTGGCTGGATGAAGCGCGCATCGGCATTGCCGGCAAGAACACCGCCATCGGCGACGCCATCGGCCTGGCCCTCAAGCGCCTGCGCCAACGCCCGGCGCAAAGCCGCGTGCTGATCCTGGTCACTGACGGCGCCAACAACGCCGGGCAGATCGACCCGTTGACCGCTGCGCGCCTGGCGGCCGAGGAAGGCGTGAAAATCTACCCGATCGGCATCGGTGCCGACCCCGAGCAAACCGGCTCCCTGGGCATCCTTGGCGTCAACCCGAGCCTGGACCTCGACGAACCGGCGCTCAAGGCACTGGCCGAGGCCACCGGCGGCCAGTATTTCCGCGCCCGTGATGGTGAGGAGTTGCTGAAGATCAAGGACACCCTCGACACCCTTGAGCCGGTGGAGCAACAACCCACCCAGGCCCGCCCGGCCCAGGCGCTGTACAGCGGCCCATTGGCCCTGGCGCTGATCTTGAGCCTGTTGCTGGTGATCCAGGAACGCTGGCCGAACAACGCCTTGCAGCGAGGCTTCAATCGACTATCGAGCAGGGGCATCTTTTTGCAGCAACACCCTGAATGGCGCCAGCGTCTGCAGCGCCTGCGTTTGCGGAGGCGTCGATGATCGCGCTGTGGCCGCACTGGTTGCGCCCCTGGTGGCTGTTGTTGCTGCCCCTGCTTGGCTGGCTGCTGTGGCAGCTGTGGCACCGGCAAAAGCGCGCCGGGCGTTGGCAGATGATCCTGCCGCCGGCGTTCCATGCCGAGTTGCTCAGTGGTGGCAATGGCCGCGAGAGTAAGTCGCCTTGGGTGGTGCTCGGCATCGCCTGGCTGTTGGCCGTGCTGGCGTTGCTGGGCCCCAGTTGGCAACGGGTTGAACAAGCCAGCCAGAAACCTTCCGACCCGTTGGTGGTGCTGCTGGAACTGACCCCGGAAATGCTCGCCACCGACAGCCCGCCCAACCGCCTGGAGCAGGCGCGGCGCAAGCTGTATGACTTGCTGCAAGCGCGCACCGATGCGCAAACAGCCATCATCGTGTACGCCGGCAGCGCCCACACCTTGGTGCCGCTGTCCGATGACCTGGCCACCAGCCGCAACCTGTTGGAAGCCCTGCGCCCCTCGATCATGCCCGAGCCCGGCCATCGTGCCGATCTGGCCGTGGAAAAAGCCCTGGGCCTGCTCAAGCAAGGCGGTCTCGGCCAAGGGCGCCTGCTGCTGATCGGTTCCTCACTGTCCAAACAAGAGCGCCAAGGCATCCGCCTGCAACTGCAAAGTGCCCAGGCTCCAACGTTGTCGATCCTCGGCATCGGCAGTCGCGAAGGCACGCCGGTGACTCAGGAGAGCGGCGAATTCCTCAAGGACGACCAGGGCGCGATCCTGGTGCCGCGTCTCGACAGCCCGACCCTCAAGGCGTTCGCCAGCGAAATGGGCGGCCGCTACCGTGCGGCGCGCCTGGATGACAAGGACCTGCGCCAACTCGGCATGCTCGACAGCGCCCAAGCCCTGCGCGACGACGGCCAACGGCTGCGCCTGGACACCTGGGCCGACCAGGGTTACTGGCTGCTCTTGCCGCTATTGCTGCTGGCCGCGTGCGCCGGGCGTCGCGGCTGGCTGTTCTGCCTGCCCTTATTGCTGATGGGCGCGCCGCAACCCAGCTACGCCTTTGGGCTGCAGGACCTGTGGCTGCGCCCCGACCAACAAGGCCAGTACCTGCTCAAGCACAAACGCCCGGCCGAAGCCGCCGAACACTTCCAGGACCCGCAATGGCAAGGCGTGGCGCTGTATGAAGCCGGCAATTACGCCGAGGCCATCAAGCGGTTTGCCCAAGGCAGCGATGCCTATTCCCACTACAACCGTGGCAATGCCCTGGCCAAGGCCGGCGAGCTTGAAGCGGCCATTGATGCGTATGAACAAGCCCTGGAAGCCCAGCCCGATTTGCAACCGGCACTGAAAAACAAAGCCCTGGTTGAAACCCTGATGCAGGAGCAAGCGCAGCCCGAGGCAGAGCCGCCAGCAAAAAACGAAGATGACGAAACCGCCCAACCCGGCCAAACTGCGCAACCGGGTGCCAGCGCACAAACGGCACAGGGTGGCGAGCAGTCGTCCCACGGCCAGGGCGAAGCGGGCACCGCTGAGACTCAGACAGCCGCCACGCCACTGCCTGGCGGTAATGAAGTGCCAGGCAGCGAACTGGGCGACGAGCAAACCACCACGCCCCCACTGCGCCCCGCCGACACACGCCTGGAAGGCGAGCGCCGCCAGGCCTTGGAGCAATGGTTGCAGGAGATCCCGGACAACCCCGGCGAACTGTTGCGACGCAAATTCTGGTACGAACAGCAACAACATCAGGACACCACTCGATGAGCCGCCGCACCACCCTTTTGCTCCTGCTCGCGCTGTCGGCAGGCCACGCCCAGGCGGCGGACCTGGTCGCCAGCGTAGACCGCAGCCGCCTCAACTCCGGGGAAACGGTGGAACTGACGGTGCAATCGAGTGATGTGACCCAGTTCGGCAAACCGGACCTGTCGCCCCTGGACGCACAGTTCGAAGTCAGCGGCACCCGCCAGATCAACCAACTTACAACACTGGACGGCGACAACCACGCCACCACCCGCTGGATCATTACCCTGCTGCCCAAGGTGAACGGCAACGTGGTCATCCCGCCGCTGCAAGTGGGCGCGCTCAAGACCCAGCCGATCACCCTGCAAGTGGTGGAAAGCGCCAGCCAGAACACCAGCGCCGAACTGGCCCCGGTGTTCATCGAAGCCAACCTCGACCAGACCAGCGTGTACGTGCAGGCCCAGGCCCTGTTGACCGTTCGCGTGTACCACTCGGTGTCGCTGTATGACGACAGCAGCCTCACGCCTTTGCAGATACCGGATGCACGTGTCGAACAACTGGGCGAATCACGCACCTATGAAAAGGTCATCAACAGCATCCGCCATGGCGTGATCGAAACCCGCTACGCCCTCTACCCGCAACACAGTGGCTCGGTAGTGATTCCGGCGCAGACCTTCAGCGCCACCCTGGTGGAATCGCGCCCGCCCCAGGAAAACACCCTGCAGGGCACCAAGCCGGGCAAGATGATTCACGTCAGCTCCGCGCCCCTGCCCTTGACGGTCAAACCCAAACCGGACGCCTACCCCGCCGACGCCCCCTGGCTGCCCGCACGCAGCCTGAGCTTGAGCGAAGGCTGGAATCCCACGCCGGACCACGTGCAAGTCGGCGACTCACTGACCCGCAGCCTCACCGTGGAGGCCGAAGGCCTGTCCAGCGCACAATTGCCGGCGCTGCCCGGCACCGAGGTCAACGGCCTGCGCCGCTACCCCGACCAACCGGTGATGGCTAACCGCACCAGCGACCGCGGCCTGACCGGCAGCCGTGAAGACCGCGAAGCCCTGGTGCCGACCCGCGCCGGCGAGCTGGAACTGCCCGCCGTGGAAGTGGTGTGGTGGAACACCCACGAAGACCATCTGGAACGCACCAGCCTGCCGGCGCGTACCGTGCACGTGGCGGTGAACCCCAGCCTGGTGGTCGACACCCCGGCGACACCGACCATCATCACCGCACCCGACGATGACCGCCTGTGGCTCTGGCAACTGAGCACACTGATACTGGCCTGCACCACCCTGCTGGGCTTTGGCCTGTGGTGGCGCGCACGCCGGCAACCGGCGGTACAACGCGCCGCCCAAACCGGCCCCAGCCCACGCACGCTGCTCGACGACCTCAAGCGCGCCACCCAGGCCAACGACCCCCACGCCACCCGCCAGGCCCTCGACGCCTGGGCAAGGCAACAACCCGAAACCCTGGCCGACATGGCCGCACGGTTTGTGCCGTTGTCAGATGCCCTGGACGGGTTGAATGGTGCGCTGTACAGCGAAAGCGGCCAATACTGGTTGGGCGATGACCTATGGCGCGCGATCAAGGCGATCCCCGTGGCCGAACGCGAGCAAGACCCGGCGACCGACACCACCAGCTTGCCGCCGCTCTACCCCAAATAACCCAGCCTCAACCAACACCACAAAACCCTGTGGGAGCGGGCTTGCCCGCGATGGCCATAGGTATCTACACAACTTTGTAGCCTGTAGCAGCAGCCGGTAACCACGATGCGAAGCGAGCCGCTCTTGATCTGGCTCTTGATCTGCTCTTGATCTTGATCTTAGGCGCCCCGTCAAACCACGCTGGCCGGAATTCGACAGGGATTTGGGGGGTAAACCGGCAGGGATGCCGGTTTAGCCGCCCCGCGCCATGGATGGCGCGTGGCGGCGGCCCACGGATTCAAGCCTGCGTTCGGGCACACCGAGCGTGAGCGAGGTGCCGAGTGGTGGGGAAAGAGCGTTTTGCTTACTTTTGCGCTTTTCAAAAGTGAGCCGCCGTCAGGGCGGAACCCTAAGCGGCCGTTACCGCAGCAATGGATATGTACACAATCCAACTGTGTTGACTGCCAGGCCGCCTTCGCGAGCAAGCCCACAGTTTGATCGTGGGGCATCGGGTAGATAGGCGTCGGCTGGGAGGCCGCCATCGCAGGCAAGCCAGCTCCCACATTTGGACTGCGGCGCGTCAGCTAGATCAGCGTCGGCTGTCAGGCCGCCATCGCAGGCAAGCCAGCTCCCACAATTGATCTGCAGTGCCTGCTCGAACGCCTGCCTGCACTTAATGATTACGACGCGGCACCTTCCATTCACGATGGGGGAATTTGTACAGATAGTTCAGGTTATCCATATCGAATCGGCCATCCTCCTTACCGGGGCCACCGAAGAAGCTGATGCCGATATCCAGCTTGCGCAGCAGCTTGGGACGTGAAAGTAACTCCTTGGCCGCGTGGTGTGCCTCTGGTGAAAATGTCCTGTCGGTGGCAACCAGGCCGGCGGCTTCTTTCAACTCATTGAAGTTCACATAGCTGTCTGTCGCCCCTGCGGCGAATTCGCGGAAGTGGTCGCGGATCAGCCCTATTAGTTGTCGGTCAGTCACACTAGCGTACGGGCGCGTGTCGGGGACGATGGCCTGGGTTTCAGCGCTTCGTGCCTGTCGATGGCTAGCTTGGCGTGAGCGACTGTCAGCATCCGGTTGCTCGGGTAGAGCGGTGAAAGCGCTAGTGGAAGATGGCTTTATTGAAAATGTCATGCTGGGCCTCTGATTCATTCAGGGATTGATTGAAAAATCCACCTTGTGGGTGGTCGTCACTCAACCTGCCGTTCCATTTATCACCGCCCGCTCGACATGCATTGTTAAAGGCCAGCAATCCATATCCCTTTAATTTGCAGGACGTTTCCTAGACAATCCTTTGGCCTTGCGCCCGCTCATTTCGCTGGCTAGCCTTCGCTTCGTCGCTGCATATCAGCGATCGGGTGTGAGATCCCGTTATTAGCAGGCGCAATGCGCTACAACCGTCTATGGCGGCTGTGTGCGGGCAGACTTCGGTCTGGCCGGGTCCTGTTTTCCGGTATCTCACCCCGCACATAGCTGCCACCTTTTGACGTGTGAGATCGGCAAAAGAATGGCTCCCAATCCAAGCAGGAGCTTTATCCATGAACAAACTCATCCCCGACCCACCCTTCCCGATTTTCGTCGCCCACGAAGACCTGAGTTTCGAAGACGCCATCGCCAGCATCTCCTCGCTACTGCGCTGCGCCGCCACCACCGCCACCGAAACCGCCGAGGGCCTCAAAGGCACCCAGCGAGACATGGCCTGCTCCACCGCTCACCTGATCGACATGGCCCGCACCCTCGCCGACCGTGCGCTGGATTGCCTGCAACCCAAGGTATGACGTAACCCCAGCCTGGGTGTGTGCAGGCACCCAGGCACTTAGGCGCTTCCCCTCCTGACCACTGATCGGAACTGGTATTTACGACAGTATCCGCCCGCGCGATTCCCGATTTAGCTGTACGGAACGTCCCAAGCGGGAAGCATCCAGGAGAGCGCAAACAATGAACAGACCCGTACTTTATGCCCTTGCCACCTGCTGGCTGCTAATGTCTTCACGGCTGTTCGCAGCCGAGGCATTATTTCTGCTGGGCCCACAGGTATCAGCCCAGTCCACGGCAGGCCATCCGGCGAACAGCGCCTTGAAAGCCATCCTCGACGATCAGACCACAGTACAAGTCAACCAATTGACCCTGGATGCTGGGTTGCTGACAACCGATATGCAGGAATTGGCGTTTCCCCTGGAGGAAGGCCTGGTTGTCGTGGCGAGTAAGTTTCAAGCCGAATTCGCCAGCACTCGCCTGTTCACCTGGCATGGACGCCTTCCCGATCAGCGCATGATCAACGCCGGGGTGCAAACCGGCAAAGAAGTGCCGGTGGACGAGCTCAATAGCGCGATACTGGTGCGCAATGGCGATCAAGTCTCCGGTTCTATTCATTATCTCGGCCAGCTGTATCAAATCGTTCCGGTGGGCGCGGGAGAACACGTCATCGTTAAAGTAGACACCTCCAAATACCCTGAAGACCTCGTCCTACCGGTTGATCCCCCCCTGGAACATTCCCCGGCAGCACCGACTAGCACTGCGCTAAGCGCCATTCGTGTACTGCTGATCTACACCAACCAGGCCAAGGCGGCGTGGCCCGATATGGAAGGCCATGCCGCACTGATGTTCGCTGAAGCCAATCAAGGCATGGCCCATAGCGACGTACCGATCTATTTTGAGAGCGCAGGGGTCTATCACCTCGACTATTCCGATAAGCAGGGAACGGACGGTTACAGCCAAATGCTCGTGGACCTCAGGACACCCACCCATGCGGCCCTGGGCGGGCCGGTAAGTTTATTGCGTGAACAACAACGGGCCGATCTGGTTGTCATGGTCAGCAAGGCCAGTATCTATTGCGGGCTGGCCTACGTGAATGCGCCCAAGGGTTACGCCTTCAGCATCGTCAGTTGCCCAACCGGCAACTACACTTTCGCCCATGAGATGGGGCATAACTTTGGTTTGAACCATTATTCGGATGTGCCGGCAGGCCAATACGGCGATGGCTTCGGCTATCAACAAAAAGGGCATAGTCCTTTCTGGCGTACGACCATGGCCTACGACTGCATACCGGCGTGTCCAAGGGGCAATTATTGGTCCAGCCCCAACCGTACATATAACGGCTTGCCCATGGGCATCGCCGGTATTCACAACAGCGTGCGTGTCCTCAATCTACGGCGCGAAGTGCTCGCCAACTTTTACCCACCACTCGAGGCCCAACTGCCTGTCGGCCAATTGGAGATTCCCCTGGATGTCGAGGCCAACCAGACGTTCGTCGCCCGCGCTATAGCGACCGACCCCGGTGGCAGCACATTGGACTATGCCTGGTCCGCGCCTGGCTTCACACCCGAGGTCGGTAGCGCCGATTCGCTGAGCTTGAAAGCCCCGAATGTTGCGCAACCCCTGCGAAAACCCATTTCGGTGAAATTGACCAACGCCTATGGCACCACCCTACTGAACAAGACCCTCACGATCAGGCCCGCTATTGCACCGATTACCGCCACCATGGATATCCCGCCGACCGTTATCGCTGGTGGTCAATTGCCCGTCAAGGTCGACGCCTACAGTTCAACCGACAAACCACTGACCTACGCCTGGTCCAGGACGGCGGGCATGTACACCGGCACCACGGGGGGGCGGCCCAGCGGCATCTATACTGCGGCAGACGTCGATAAAGACACTAACACCACTATTTATGTGACGGTCAGCGACGGCACAAACGAGGTTAAACGCAGTTCGAGCGTCGTCATTCTTACAGCGCTGGCCCTATGCGCTGCGCCCTGGGAGGAAGAAAAAATCTACGCAACCGTTAACGAGAAAGCATCCTACGCCGGCTACAACTATGAGGTTGCGCACTGGACACAACGTCAGCGTCCCGACCTGAACGCTGGGCCAGAGGGCAAACCGTGGCGGAAGTTGAGTAGCTGTTCCCATTGATTGCAGCAATTGAAGAATGGGACAGCGGGGGCAGCGTGTTCGCAATACAGGTAAACTCCCCTCCTTTTCATCTTCTCCACGGAGTTCGCCTTGCGTCTGTTTCATACCTCCGACTGGCACTTGGGCCAAAACCTCCACGGCCAGGAACGCGACTTCGAACACGCCTGTTTCCTTGAATGGCTGCTGGGCCAACTCAAGGCCCAGCGCCCGGATGTGCTGTTGATCGCCGGCGATATCTTCGACACGGTCAACCCGCCGCTCAAGGCCCAGGAGCGCTTGTATGACTTCATCATCAGCGCCCACGAACAACAGCCGACACTGACCATTGTGATGATCGCCGGCAACCATGACTCCGGCTCGCGCATCGAACTGCCCGCGCCCCTGATGCGCCGCCTGCGCACCCATGCCCTGGGCCGGGTGCTGTGGTTGGATGACGGCCAACTGGATGCCGACCGCCTGCTGATCCCGCTGCCCAATGCCAAAGGCAAGATCGTCGCCTGGTGCCTGGCGCTGCCCTTCCTGCGGCCAGCGGAAGTCACCGGTGCCCAGTTGGGCGATGATTACCTGCGCGGCATCGGCCAAGTGCATGAATGGCTGATCGCGGCCGCCAATGCCAAGCGCAACAAAGGCCAGGCGTTGATAGCCATCAGCCATGCGCACATGGCCGGTGGCTCGGTATCCGAAGACTCCGAACGCAGCCTGATCATCGGCAATGCCGAGGCACTGCCCGCCACACTGTTCGACCGAAGCGTGGCGTATGTGGCCCTCGGCCATTTGCACAAGCCGCAAAAGGTCAATGGCGAGGAGCGCATTCGCTACAGCGGCTCGCCGATACCCTTGTCGTTCTCCGAAATCGGCTACAAGCACCAGATTCTCGACGTGACGTTCCAGGGCGAAAGGCTGGTGGGCTGCGAACCGATCCTGATCCCCCGCTCCGTCAACCTGCAACGCCTGGACGCCGCGCCCCTGGCCGATATCCTCAAGCAACTCGGTGAACTGCCCGACATCGACCTGCTCGCCGAAACCCAGCGCCACCCCTGGCTGGAAGTGCGCGTGCGCCTCGACGAGCCGCAACCAGACCTGCGCCAACAGATCGAAACCGCGTTGCAAGGCAAGGCCGTGCGCCTGGTGCGTATCGCCGCCGAATACGCCGGCACACGCGGCAGCGCAGAGGCAGACGATGCGCAACTGATCGAACTCGACCAGCTCACGCCCCAGGAACTGTTCAGCCGCGCCTGGCAGGACAGCTACGGCAGTGAAGTGGATGAACAGACCTTGAAGGACTTCGCCGTGCTGCTCCAGGAAGTGCAACAGGAGGGCGAACAGCCATGAAGATTCTCGCCATCCGCTTGAAAAACCTCGCCTCCCTGGCGGGCCCGTTCGAAATCGACTTTACCGCCGAGCCGCTGGCCAGTGCGGGCCTGTTCGCCATCACCGGGCCGACTGGCGCGGGTAAAAGCACCCTGCTCGATGCGTTGTGCCTGGCGCTGTTTGGCGCGGTGCCGCGCCTGGGTGATACCGGCCAGGCCAAAATGCCGGATGCCGACACGGATATTTCCATCGGCGACCCGCGCACCCTGATTCGCCGCGGCACCGGTGGTGGCTATGCCGAGGTGGATTTTGTCGGTGTCAGTGGCCGTCGCTACCGTGCGCGCTGGGAAGCCAACCGCGCTCGCGACAAAGCCAGCGGCAAGTTACAGAACAGCCGGCAAAGCCTGATCGACCTGGACAGCGACCAACTGCTGGCCAGCCAGAAAACCGAATACAAGACCCAGCTGGAATTGGCCCTGGGCCTGAACTTCGAACAGTTCACCCGTGCGGTGCTGCTGGCGCAAAGCGAGTTCAGCGCCTTCCTCAAGGCCAATGACAATGAGCGCAGCGAGCTGCTGGAAAAGCTCACCGACACCGCGCTTTACACCCAGCTCGGCCGCCGTGCGTTCGACAAGGCCAAAGAGGCCAAGGACGCCCACAAACAGCTGCAGGACCAAGCCACCGGCGTGGTGCCCCTGGCCCCCGAAGCCCGCGCCGAGCTGGACCAACAGTTGGCCGAAGCTCAGCAACAGCTCAAGACCCAGCAAGCCCAGCTCAAGCAGTTGGAGTTGCAGCACACCTGGCTCAAGGAGCTGCGTGAATGGCAGGAGCGCCATCAGCATGCCGTGGAGCAACTGCAACGCGACGAACAGACCTGGGCCGCCCAAGGCCAGCAACGCCAGGACCTGAGCCTGCTGGAGCAGTTGGCACCGCAACGCCATCACTTCCTGCGCCAGGCAGAACTCGCCACCTTGCTGACACCGCTGGCGGCGCAGATTGCCCAGCACCTGGAGCAACAAACCGCCCTGCACACCCGCCAGGAACAGGCGCAACACCAGCAAGTGGCCGCCCAGGCAGCACTGGCTGAGGCCCTGAAAAACCAGGCCGACGCCGCGCCCCTGCTGCGCCAGGCCATCGAGGAGCAAAACACCCTCGCCCACGTGAGCCGCGAACTGGCCAAGCGCAACGAGGAAAAACACCAGCACGAAAGCGCCTGCACCGAAGGCCAGGCCCTGCTCGACGGCTTGCAACACACGCAGGCCCAAGGCAGCGAGCGCCTGCAACGCCTGGCCACCGAGCTTGAACACAGCGCCGCCCTCGCCCCGCTGAGCGATGCCTGGAACGCCTACCGTGACCGCCTGCAACAGCTGGTGTTGATTGGCAATCGCCTCAACCAAGGCCAGGCCGAGCTGGGGCAGCTCGAACAGCGCGCCAGCGCCGCCGCCGAACAGTTCACCCTACAGCGCGAAGCCCTGGATTTGCTCTACCACGAGGCCGGTGCCGAACCGCACGCGGTGGCCGAACAAATCCAGTTACTGGCCAGCCTGCTGCAAGACAATCGCAAGCAACAGCGCGCCTTCGAAGACCTGGCCCGCTTGTGGGACAGCCAGCAACAGCTGGATCAACAGGCCGCTGCGCTGACGCAAAAGCTTGCCGAGGCCGCGCAAAAACGCGAACAACTGAACCAGACCGGCCTGCAAACCAAGGCCGAACTCACCGTTGCCGAACAAACCCTGGCGGTGACCAAGCAACTGCTGGAACGCCAACGCCTGGCCCGCAGTGCCAGCGTCGAGGAATTACGCGAGCAGTTGCAGGATGACCAACCCTGCCCGGTGTGCGGTAGCCACGAGCACCCCTATCACCAGCCTGAAGCCCTGCTGCAAAGCCTGGGTCGCCATGATGAAAGTGAAGAGGCGGCGGCGCAGAAAGCCGTCGACAGCCTCAAGGAAAAACTCACTGAATTGCGCGGTGAAGTGGGCGGCCTGATCGCTCAGCAAAAAGAATTCCTGCAACAGCAGGAACAGCTGGCCACGCAGCAGCAGGGTTTGGCACCGAGCCTGCAAGCCCATCCGCTGTGCGCCTCGCTGTTCAACCAGGACGTCGACAAGCGCAGCCCTTGGCTGGCCCAGCAACTGGCCCAATTGACCCAAAGCATCAGCCAGGACGAACAACGCCAGGGCGCCCTGCTCAACCTGCAACAGAACGCCGGGCGCTTGCAGCAACAATTGCAAGCCGCCCAGGACGCCAGCCAGCAAGCCCGGCAATTGCTGGTGGACCAACAGCGGCAACTGGCCGGCGACCGCGAACGCCTGGAGACGGAACTCAGCGCCTTCGCCAGCCTGTTGCCCGTCGATACGCTGGAGGGTTTGCGCAGCGCGCCTGCGGCGACCTTCATGCAGCTCGACCAGCAGGTCAGCCAGCGCCTTGAGCAATTGGGCCATCAACGCGACGAGCAGGCCGAGCAGCAGGAGCGCCAACAGGCCATCGAGAAACAACACACCCACCAGCAGCATCGTCAGCAGCAACTCGATGCCTTGAATCTGCAAGTCGCCGAGCTGGCCGACCAGCAACACGCCGTCCAGGAAAAACTCCGCGCCGTGCTAGGGGACCACCCCAGCGCCGAACACTGGCAACAGCAACTGGAACAAGCCGTCATCCAGTCCCGCCAGAGCGAGACCGACGCCAACCAGGAACTGCACGCTGTGCACACGGCCCTGGTACAACTGGCCGCCGACCTCAACGCCCAGCAGCAACGCCAGCAGGCATTGGAGGCGGAACAGCAAGCCCTCGCGACACGCATCAGCGAATGGCGCGCCCTGCACCCCGAACTGGATGATCAAGGCCTGGCACGCCTGTTGGCCTTCGATGAGGCCCAGGTCACGCAGTTGCGTCAGCACCTGCACAGCAGCGAAAAGGCCGTGGAACAGGCCAAGGTTCTGCTGCACGAGCGCGAACAGCGCCTGGCCGAACACCAGGCCCTGCACAACGGCAACCTGGAGGCCGAGCAACTGGACGCCACCCTGGCAACGCTTAACCAGCAACTGCTCGAGGGTGAGAAACACTGCGCCGAACTGCGCGCACGCCAGTCCGAAGACCAGCGTCGCCAGAATGCCAACCAGGCCCTGGCCGAACAGATCGCCAAAGCTTACGAGCAGTGGCAGCGCTGGGCCCGCCTGAATGCGCTGATCGGCTCGGCCACCGGCGACACCTTCCGCAAGATCGCCCAGGCCTACAACCTCGACTTGCTGGTGCACCACGCCAACGTGCAACTGCGCCAACTGGTGCGCCGCTACCGGCTTAAACGCGGCGGCAGCATGCTCGGGCTGTTGGTCATGGACACAGAAATGGGCGATGAACTGCGCTCGGTGCACTCGCTGTCCGGTGGCGAAACTTTCCTGGTGTCGTTGGCACTGGCGTTGGGGCTGGCGTCGATGGCGTCGAGCACCTTAAAGATCGAGTCGCTGTTTATCGACGAAGGCTTTGGCAGCCTCGATCCCGAGTCATTGCAACTGGCAATGGACGCCCTGGACGGCTTGCAAGCCCAGGGCCGCAAAGTGGCGGTGATCTCCCATGTACAGGAAATGCATGAACGCATCCCGGTGCAGATTCAGGTCCAGCGCCAGGGCAACGGCCTGAGCACGTTGGAGGTCAAGTGAGCGAAGCGCTGCTGTATTCGTTCCGGCGCTGCCCCTATGCAATGCGCGCGCGGCTGGCGCTGCGCTACTCCGGCGTGGCGGTGCGCATTATCGAAGTCAGCCTGAAAGCCAAGCCGGCCGAGATGCTCAAGCTGTCGCCCAAGGGCACGGTGCCGGTGCTGAGTGTCGAAGGTCGAGTGATCGAGGAAAGCCTGCAGATCATGCAGTGGGCGCTGGCGCAGCACGACCCGGATGATTGGCTGCTGCAAGGTGACCCTGCGGTGCTGGCGTTGATTACCGAGAATGATCAGGTGTTCAAGCATCATTTGAATCGATACAAGTACGCCGAACGCTACCCGGAGCACTCGATGGAGCATTATCGGGCCGAGGGTGAAGTGTTCTTACAGAAACTGGAAACATTGCTGGCAGACCGTGAGTACCTGCTCGCCGAGCACCTGAGCCTGGCAGATGCGGCGCTGATGCCGTTTGTACGCCAGTTTGCCCATGTGGATCGGGAGTGGTTTGCGAGCACACGGTATGGGCGTTTGCAGGCCTGGCTGCAACGGTTTCTGGATTCACCGTTGTTTATGGCGGTGATGGCGAAACCCTGAGGCTAATCCAATCAACTGTGGGAGCTGGCTTGCCTGCGATGGCCATAGGACAACTCTGTAGCGCTCAACGGTAACCACGATGCGAAGCGAGCCGCTCTTGATCTTGATCTGCTTTTGATCTTAGGCGCCCCGTCAAACCACGCTGGCCGGAATTCGACAGGGATTTGGGGGGTAAACCGGCAGGGATGCCGGTTTAGCCGCCCCGCGCCATGGATGGCGCGTGGCGGCGGCCCCCCAAATCACTGGCGGATTACGGGCACACCGAGCCTAAGCGAGGTGCCGAGTGGTGGGGCAAGAGCGTTTTGCTTACTTTTGCGCTTTTCAAAAGTGAGCCGCCGTCAGGGCGGAACCCTAAGTAGCCGTTACCGCAGCAATGAATATGTACTCGATATAACAGTGTCGCCCGCCAGGCCGCCTTCGCGAGCAAGCCCGCTCCCACAGTTGGATCGTTGGGGCGCCAGGTAGATATGGGGCGGCTGTGAGGGCGTCATCGCAGGCAAGCCAGCTCCCACAGTTGGATCGTGGGGTTTCAGGTAGATAGGTGTCGGCTGGCAGGCCATCATCGCAGGCAAGCCAGCTCCCACAGTTGACCTTGGCTCAATGGCGCCTCAGTGCTGGCTCTTGTGATCCAGCGCAGCATAGAAATTGGCACTCTGTTGCAGGTACTTCTGGGTATAGGCCGTGACACTGGATTTTTTGCCGGAGACTTCCACGCTAGCAGCGGCAGGCAATGCCACAGTAGCGGAAACAGCAGAAGCAGCAATGATCGAGAAGAGATTGAAATTCATGGCGGTAACCCTTGTGTGCGTTTGGTTGGGTGGCCTGGGAAGGCCTTGGAACCCAACTTACGCCCGAGGGTTGAACCTTAGAAATGCTTTGAAACAGTAGCCGTTATCACTGCCATTAATACAAAGGCTCAGGCCCCGCATTGCGGGGCCTGTGGCTTATTGACGCACCAGAAACTTGAGGTCGCTGGGGGCATCGATCGGCAATTTCTGCACGGTTTTACCCAGCAGACCAGTCTTGGGGTCGCGTTCAACCACCACGATTTCATTGCTTTTCTGGTTGGCGACCAGCAGGAACTTGCCGCTCGGGTCGAGGCTGAACTCGCGCGGATGGTCGCCTTCGACAGAGCGCCGCTGGATTTCCTTGAGGTGCGCGGTGGCCGGGTCGATGCTGAACACCAGCATCTGATTGGCCGTGCCACGGTTGCTCACGTACAGGAATTTGCCGTCGTTTGACGCATGCAACGCTGCACCGGCCTTGTCGGACACCGGTTGGCCGGCGGCATAGTCCACCACCTGGGTTTGCTTAAGCTTGCCGTCGTTGTAGTCGAACACGGCCACCTGGGCGCTCATCTCAGTGGTCAGCCAGGCGTGTTTGCCGTCCGCGCTGAACAGCAAGTGACGCGGGCCGCTGCCCGGTGGCAACTGCACCGACGCCGGGTTGGCCGCGGTGAGTGGCAGCTCGTGATTGGCCTTGGGGTCGTAGCGGTAGGCAAATACCTTGTCTGCGCCCAGGTCCTGCACGAATACATACTTGCCGTCCGGCGACGACACCACCGAATGCACATGGTTGGACGCCTGGCGCTCCGGGTTCACGCGGCTGGCCGGGTGCCCGCTCAACTGCACCGGCGCCGACAGCTTGCCACTGGCATCCACCGGCAAGATCGCCAAGCTGCCACCCGGGTCTTCCACCACCGAATAGTTGGCGACGAACAGGTAACGTCCATCGGCGGCCACGCTGGAATGGGTGGGCTCATTGCCCAGGCTCTGCACCTGGTTGATCAGGGTCAGCTGGTGGTTCTGCGGGTCGATACTGTAGCTGCTGACACGCCCCACCGGGTCTTCCTGGCCCGGGCCGTTTTCATTGACCACGAACAATTGCTTCTGGTCTTTGGAAATCGTCAGCCAGGAAGGGTTGGCGGTTTTCGCCGCCAGCACCGGCTT
Source organism: Pseudomonas sp. FDAARGOS_380 (assembly GCF_002591235.1). Taxonomy (NCBI): domain Bacteria; kingdom Pseudomonadati; phylum Pseudomonadota; class Gammaproteobacteria; order Pseudomonadales; family Pseudomonadaceae; genus Pseudomonas; species Pseudomonas sp. FDAARGOS_380. The sequence continues at coordinate 5,420,543 of NZ_CP023969.1, forward strand.
GCCGTTGAACTGCCCGGTGCGGCTGTCGAACTGCAGGCGGTAAATACCCTCGCTGCTACCGGCGGTGTAGCTGCCCACCAGCAGTTCATGCACATCGCTGGGTGCGGCCTGTACCGACATCGCACCGACGCTGCCTGCCATCAGCAGGGGCCAGAATTTACGCATCATCATCCGCTTCGTCCTCATCGTTATTGTTGCCGGTGAAGGCGCTCATGCAGATCAAGCGGTGCTCGCCCGACTCACCGGTAAGGGTCCAGCTTTGCAGCGTGTCGTCAAATGTGGCGGCGTCCACCTGCGCCGTGGTGAAGCTCCAGCGTTTTTCGGCCCGGCCATCCATGGCGGTAATCACAAGCTTTAGTTCAGTCAACTCGAAATCAAAGGCATGCAGGCCGTCGATTTCAAGCATGTCGCTGGTTTCAAGCACGGGGCGCAAGGAGGCGGATTCGGCAGTCATAACATCAATCGTTCAGAGGAAAGACCCCATGATAGGGCAAATGGTTGCAGCGGCGTAAATCCTCGCGTGGCCTGCGCCGCGTTTACATGCAGCCACATATCCCGCGCCCTGCTCCACCCCGTGCCGTATCAAGGGTTGACGGCCAGCGCGTGCCAATCGAAATGCTTGATTACCTTTTGCCGATTTCACTGAAAAACCCGCCTCGGTAGTTTCCTTGTTACCTGCCCGCATGACGCGAACAGGGTCACCTCTATGACTAGCATGACTCGACAAGGAAGCTGCACGATGATCCAGGGAAACTACCCCCAGCGTTTTTTTGCCCCTAACCTGCCCCTGTCACTGCCAACACCGGCTGCCCGCCAGACGGTCGGCCCCCATCAAGAACCCTTATCGAATACCGCAAACGACCAACCGCTGAGCCGGCCCCGACGTGCATCCGCACCGTTGCGCACCACAGGGACCACCGCTTCCACCCCGGCCAGCGAAAGCTCGGCGCCGCTCACCGCAACGGCGGTCGCCCACCAGTTCGATACCCGCCCTACGCTGCGTTCAGTGGTGTCGGGGATGCTCGAGGAGGCGATCAAAAGCCTGTACCCCACTTTGGCATTCAATCCCGCCGAAACGGCGGTCGCCGAACCCATTTCAAGCAGCCCGCCCCAGTACCGCCTGACCCCCTTGCTGGACATCGCCCTGAGGCACCTGACCACCGAAGGCGACCTCGACTTTACCGACAAACATGCACTGCCCTGCACGCTGATCGACCCAGTCACCGGGCACACCCTCAAGCCGACGCCGTCGCCGGATGCCTTGATGCCCGGCATTGATATGCAGGCCATCGAACTGGCGATCCGCAGCCTGCGCGCCCCGCTCAAAAAAACCTTCGAACAGGCCCTGCTCAAGCACTTCATGGCCAGCACCGATGCCCATTCTCAAGGCGACAACCCCTGGCGCTGGCTCAGCGACACGCTGCGCGACACTTTGACCATCGCCGCTCTGAAACAGCCGGGGCTCAGCGCTCAACAGCGCGAAACCCTCGACCAGGTACTGACCTACCCGGACCGTGCGCAGCGCCAAGCGGCCAAAGGCGAGGCCGCGGCGCAGGTGTTTATCCTCGACTCTGCGGTGAGCCATGCCGGTGGCAATGCCTCGCAACTCACCCCAGACCTGCTGATCACGCGCCAGGTCGATGGCCGCATGCAGGTGCTGCACGCCACCGCCGCCGGCGTGGTGACGCCCTATGACTCCTTGCACGCATTCGGCCAAGCCTGGGGCGAGAAAATGGGCGATGCCTTCGTTTTCGACAGCCTGAACTGGAAGCGCCAGGAGCCTGCGGGGAATATTTTCGATACCCAGGCGGCGGTCATCCTCAATGCCGTGGTGGAGAACGTTGCGTCCATCGAGGTGCCCACCACCGGTTCGCTTGAGGCGTTGGAGCAGGCTTTCACCCAGGCCAGCGACCCGAGCCCCTGGTTTGTCGGGGCCTATGCGCCCAACGCGCGCGAGCTTGACCGCCTGCATGAACAGCTGCCTACCTGGTTCGGCTCGGCAAGCGCCGCAGAACGCGACACCTATCGACAGCACGCACTGGCCCTGGCCAGCAGTGTGCGCCGCAACAATGGCCGCACCTTCCTCGACGGCATCCCCGATATCCGCACCTACACCGAGCAACAGCTCGACCAGCATTTAGCCGGCAAGGGTTACACCGCCAAGGATGTGGAGGTGGTGTTCAAGGTCCCGGTGGGCGATATGGGCAGCAACTACCTGGAACGGGTGAAAATGAGCCTGGTGGACATGGCCCTGGAAAACCTTTCGGGCTTGCCCAAGGGTGAGATGGAAGTCCACCTGCATGGGCAACGGGTCAGCGATGCCAGCCTGCCAAAAATGCTCAAGGACTTGATCAATACCGTGGACATAGGCGGCCACTACCCCGAATTGCTCAAGCGTGAACTGCTGGACGACAGCCCAGCGGCCCGTGATCGGCTGGCACGTTTCATCGAGCAGGTACCCCTGCAGCTCGCGATGCAGGCCTTGGAACTCAAGCTCAAGGGTGAAGCCGGCATCACCGCCCAGGGCCACGCGTTTATCGAAGCCGTCACCCAACCCGGCGCGGGCAGCAAATGGGTGGACGGCCAAGAGATTACCGTGCGGCCCCTGGCGTTTGTGCGCAAGCCGGGAGCGACGCCGGATGTGGTCGCCAATATGTTCATCATCGAACCGCTGGCCAACGGCAGCGGCCCGCACCTTTTGTATCGCCCCCAGCTGAAGCCGGCACTGCTGGAGTTCGCCAGCCGCGACGCGCTGCTGGAGGCCATCCGCAAGCCCGGTGCGCTGCAGGAAAGCGTGTTGGCCTGGTTGCCGGACGACAAAGTACGGGCGGTGTACGGCAATGGCGGTTTTCACACGCCCAATATTGCCCGTTTTACCGTATTCAATGAGTTTGACCCGCCTGCCACGCCCAAGCCGACCGCCCTGGCTGTCGACGGCTATGCCGCTGCCAGCACGCTACGCCAGGACCTGCTCAATGGCGACCTGGCCACGCACTGGTTCCACTCCAACGCCAACAGCCTGGTTACCCTCGCAGAAGGCCAATCCACTTCCGATGCGCAAAGCCGCTGGGCCTCCTACAAGGAACTCGGCTGGCTGCTGTTCAATACCCTGCTGCCGCTGATGCGCGGGCCGGGCGCCATGGCCGGCTGGTTGCTGCAACTGGCCAATGCCGAAAACGACATCAAGCGCCTGTCGACCGCGAACGATCCGGACCCGGCCGGGGCAATGGTCGACCTGCTGGTGAACCTGGGCATGACCCTGACCCATGTCCCAGTTGCCGAACCCACGCCGACGCGCACCTTTGAGCCGTTCAAGCCGAGGCCAGAGACCAGCAACCCTGCGCCTCGCCCCCGTCAGAGCAATGACCCCGTACGCCCTGCGCCCACCATTCACCAGGACCCGAACGCGCCGGTCACCACCGGTTTGGGCGCAGGTACGGCCATCGATATCAGGCTGTCGAGCCCACGCGGACTCACCCCTGAGCTGCGCGCGCACATCGACTCGTTCAAAGCGCCCGCACCGGCAGCTCCCGGCACCCCCATCGCCGAAGGCATCAGGAAGGGCCTGTATCAGGTGGATAACCGCTGGTACGCCAAAATCGACAATCACTGGTTTCGCGTCGCCACCGACCTGGATGGCCCTTACGTGATTGACGAACACAACAAGGCACGCACCGCGCCCTCGATAGCACGGGACGCCCGGGGCAACTGGTATTTTGACTTGGCGCCAAGGCTCAAGGGCGGAATGCCGAAAACGAAAGACTTGCAGAGTACGATCAGACAAAACCTGGAAGCCAGGGCCCGAACCAAAGAGGATTTTCAACGCGGCTGGCAGGAACGCAGCAAGATTTCAAAAGAACATGCTGGCAGCATGGAAAAAATCCGCAACGCCTTTGCCGAGTACGAACAAGCACGAAAAAAACTCAAGACGCTACGCGGTCTGGCAAACAATGAAGCATCTGCAGACCGTTTCGCCGCGACCTACTCCAATCAGCGGCAGGCCGCCGAAGCACTCAGAGCCGACCTGGACCAACAACTTGAAAACCTCAGGCCGTTGACGCAGTCACTGATAGCGGCCAGCGAGCACAACATCGAAACCTTGGCGCCGAAAAAGATCGGCGGCATTGACGATTTATCCGAGCTCAAAAAGAACCGCTCACTGGAATATCAGCAGACTCTAAGCGCGCTGATCGAGCTAGATAATATATATGTGGGCCTGACCAGCGAAATGCTGAAACATGGCGTGAATGGCGCTTCATTGGCCGAACTGACTGACAAATCCAATAACGGCTTGGAGGTGTCATATAACGAAATGATGGAGGCGTTCAAAATAGGCTATCAGGACACCGAGCACCTGTTGGCAGTGCGACAGACCATCAGTTCCATATTCGAACGCTGGAGGAACGACTCGCCTTTTGGCTACAAGGCCGCCGACAGCTTCCTCAAGCAACGGTATCCGGTATCGCTGGACACCCTGCTACTCACAACACAAGTGAACAGATTGTCGTACCTCCAGCAACTGACCACTACACGGGCTGCACGTCGCCTCGATGAAGCCGTGTATTTTCAGATGAACCGCTTGATGACAGAAAACCTGAAAACCGAAATATTGACCTACGAGGATCTTCGCCAATACCACGACTACACCCTTGAGGAGCGCCATGCCGCATTGATCACCATTATTACCAAGTTCAAACAAGTGCTGAACGACAGTCGACTGATGCAGGAGCAGCGCCCAGAGTTTTTTCGAGTCGAGTACCACCACCGCTTCAACGAATTGCTCAATGAGTTCATCACTCAGGCCGAAACCGAACTGGTCCAGGTGGTCAAAGAAGAGCAGTTTCTGCTTCCTGCCGCGCCCGCGCGCACCAACCAAAGGGCGAAACCGCAGAACCAACGCGTGTTCAGGACCGAGCACCAGGAAACATTTATCGGCACGTTGCGCCCTTCGGAGCCGGGCCGAACCGTCGATATCATCGACGTGGTCGACCCAATGAGCGGGCAACCCATTGCCAGCTACAGCGAACACCCTGGGGAACGCGGCTGGGTGAAAATCGTCCAGGGACAGCCCACAGCACCTCGCCCAGCCTCACCGCCCAAGTCCTGGTCCACGTATAAGAGTGAGGCGCAAAACCTCATCGACGGCGTGCCGAAGATAGAAAAAACCATCCTCTTTCAGAAAAAGAAACTCGATGACCCGCTGTGGCGAGACACTGTCAGCCCCCGCGACTGGAACGACATGCTCGAAGCCCAGGCCAACCTGCTTTTCGAGAAGGCGCAACAGGCACAAGCCGCCCACGGCAACAAGCCGGAAACCGCCGAATGGGTGGCGCGCTGGCGAGCAGCGGCCGAACAAATGCTGCAAAAGGCCCGCCAGCATACCGCTGATGGCTATCTGGTACAGACGCCCACGGCGGAAAACGTCGATTACCTGTGGCGTCACGGTTTTGTCGATATAAACCTGGTACGGCGCGACATCCCGACCAGAAGTGGCGATGTCTTCACCGAGTATGTGGTGCGCAAGAAAAACAAAATCGATGCGTTGTGGTATGCCCACTTTCACTACCCAGAAAAAGGCTGGGCGCGTGATGACTTCAGGGCGGCGCACTTGAAAACACCGCAGCAACGCATCAAGACTCAAAAGATGCTGATTGAAGAAGCCGGAAACAACGGGGTCGTTGAGAAACTCATCAAGGCCGCTATCACCAAGCCGCTGGCTGAAAAGCTGTTCTTGAAATTGTGAAACCCTGGGCCTGAGGCCCAACAAAAAGCCGCACAGTGTGCGGCTTTTTGTTCTGCTACCCAGGCTTAATGCGCGAACAATGAGTTGCCCTTCTGCCCCGCCAGCTTCTCGGGCTTGATCAGGAACCGCGCCAGCGCCGGCAACAGCCACAGCGCGCCGAACATGTTCCACAGCAGCATAAAGGTCAGCATCAGGCCCATGTCAGCCTGGAACTTGATGGCCGAGAAGATCCAGGTGCACACGCCGATGGCCAGGCACAGGCCGGTGAACAGCACGGCTTTACCGGTGGATTTCAGCGTCTGGTAATACGCCTCTTGCAACGGCAGGCCGGCACGCAGGAAGCTTTCCAGGCGGCTGTAAATGTAGATGCCGTAGTCCACGCCAATGCCCACACCCAAGGCCACCACCGGCAAGGTCGCGACCTTGACGCCAATGCCCATGAACGCCATCAGCGCGTTACCCAGTACCGAGGTCAGCACCAGCGGCAGCACGATGCACAGGGTCGCTGCCCAGGAACGGAAGGTGATCATGCACATGGTCGCTACACACAGGTACACCAGGATCAGGATGATCAGCTCCGACTCCTTGATCACCTCGTTGGTGGCCGCTTCGATCCCGGCATTGCCCGCGGCGAGGATGAATTCCAGGCCGTCCTTGTTGTTTTCCTTGGCGAAGTCCTGCACTGCATGCACGGCGCGGTCGAGGGTTTCGGCCTTGTGGTCGTTGAGGAACACCAGCACTGGCGCCAGGGAGCAATTGTTGTTGTACAAGCCATCGGCACGGGCGATGGAGTTGTTCAGCACATCCGGGTTGCGCGACAGGGTTTCCCATTTCAGGTTGCCCTCGTTCATGCCCTTGATCATTTGCTTGGACACGGTCACCAACGAGATCGCCGACTGCACGCCCTCGGTGTTCTGCATCTTCCACATCAACTGGTCGATGGGCGCCATGGCTTCATAGCGCGAGCAGCCTTCGGCCTTGGTCTTGACCATCACCACCAGCACGTCGGAACTGGTGGAGTAATTGCTGATGATGAAGTTGTTGTCCTTGTTGTAGCGCGAGTCCGGGCGCAGTTCCGGTGCGCCTTCGTCCAGATCACCGATCTTCAGGTTCTGGCTGTACCAGAGGCCGCCACCAAAGGCGATCAGGGCCAGGAACACCGAAACCGGCGCGACTTTCGGGCTGGCGAATTTGGACAGCAGGCGCCAGAAGCTATGTTCGCGGTTCGCGTCTTTCTTGCTCTTGGCGATGGCGCGTTTGCTGATGCCCACGTAGGAAATCGCGACCGGCAGCAGTATCAGGTTAGTGAACACAATGACCGCCACGCCGATGGACGCGCCGATGGCCAGTTCGCGGATCACACCGATGTCGATGATCAGCAGCGTGATGAAGCCCACTGCGTCGGCGAGGATCGCGATCATCCCCGGCAGGAACAGTTGCCGAAAGGTACGCCGCGCAGCGGTCAGGGCGTTGTCTGCCTCGCTGGATTGCAGGGCAATGCCGTTGATCTTCTGCACCCCATGGGAAATGCCGATGGCGAAGATCAGGAACGGCACCAGCATGGAATACGGGTCCAGCCCGAAACCGAAGAAGTGCATCAACCCGAGTTGCCAGACCACCGCCACCAATGTCGTACTCAACACCGCAATGGTGCTGCGCAGGCAGTTGGTGAACCACAGCAGCAGAACCAGGGTGATGACAAACGCAACGCCGAAGAACAGCACCACCATCACCAGGCCGTCGATCAGGTCGCCAACCTTTTTGGCAAAGCCGACAATATGAATCTTGACGTTGGGGTTCTGGGTTTCGAACTTGTCGCGGATCTTGTCTTCGAGTTCATGGGAGAACTTGCGATAGTCCAGGGCCAGCAGCTTGCCCTGGTCTTGCGGGTCCGGGTAGGACTCCAACAGCGGGATATCAACGATGCTCGACTTGAAGTCATTGGCCACCAGCCGCCCGACCTGGCCGGACTTGAGCACGTTATTGCGCAACTGGTCGAGGCTCTGCGGCGAGCCGTTGTAGCTCTGCGGGATGACCTCCCCGCCGGCAAACCCTTCTTCGGTCACTTCTGTCCAGCGCACGCTGGGGCTCCACAGTGACTTGAGGCCCGAGCGGTCCACACCGGAGATGTAGAACACCTCGTCGTGGATCTGGCGCAGGGTCTCCATGTACTCCTTGGTGAAGATGTCGCCGTCCTTGGCCTCCACCGAAATACGCACGGTGTTGCCCAGGTTGGCCAGGTCGTTGCGGTGCTCCATCATCTTTTCGATGAAGGGGTGCTTGAGGGGGATCATCTTTTCAAAGCTGGTGGACGGGCGAATCAAGGTCGCCTGCCAGAACAGGAAGAGGCTCACCAGCAGGCAGATGACGATCACCGCCGGGCGATTGTTGAAGATCAGACGCTCAAGAAAGGTCGCTTTATCGTTGTGATGACTGCTCATTGAATCCCCGCCTTCTTATTATTTTGAGAGCTCTGCGCCGGCCGAAGTGGCAACCCGCACGCCACCCTGCCCCGCGAGGATCAAATTGCCATTGCCTGCCGCCGTGACCGCCGAGAGTGAAATGCGGTCTGGGCGATTGAACACACTGAAGGTCTGGCCGTCGTCATGGCTGACCACCACGCTGCCGCCGTTGCCGACCACGACGATAGAACCGTCCTCCAGCAAGGTCGCACCCGACAGGCCAAACTCCAGCGCACCACGTGCCGCGTTCAATTGGACCTGCTCCCAGGTGCTGCCGAAATCAGTGGAGCGGTAGAGGTTGCCACGCAAACCATACGCCAGCAGGGTCTGTGGCTGTGCGGTGCTGATCACGCCAAACAGTGAACCCTCGTAGGGGCCTTCGAGTTTTTCCCAGGTCTGGCCGTCGTCACTGGAGCGAAACATGCTGCCTTGCTCACCGACGATAAACAGGCCGGCGCCCTTGATCTGGGCGATGGCGTTGAGGTGGTACTGGTCTTCGTTGTCGAGTCGCTCGCTGACGTCGTTCCAGGTTTTGCCGCCGTCGGTGGTTTCGATCAGCGCACCGTAGGCGCCCACGGCCAGGCCGTGGTTGGCGTCGTTGAACCACACATCGAGCAACGGCGCTTCGCGTTTGAGGTCTTGATATTGCTGGGTCCATGTGGCGCCGCCATCGGTACTGGCAAGAATCTGCGCATCATGGCCGACGGCCCAACCGTGCTGATCATCAACGAAAAACACCGCCGTGAGCAGTTGCCGGGTGGGCACTTTGGCTTGGGCCCAGGTGCTGCCCTGGTCATCGGAATACAGGATATGCCCACGATCACCGACCGCCACCAGGCGCTTGCCCGCGTGAACCACGTCGATCATCAAGCCTTTGGCGGCCTTGGGGGATTCAATCGCAAAGACTGCGGCGGCGGAGGTATCGCTGGCGGCCAGAACCGGCATCGACAACAGCGTGCCAGCAAGCAGCGAGAGCGCTGTGGCCAGCAACGCAACCCTGCGTGCGGCGCGTGGGCGGCAAACAACCCAACCCATGACAGGCTCACTCATAGACCTTTCTCCCATTTATTATTGTTAGGTCGTCTTCTCTGCCAGGACCTTGAAACCTGCAATCTAGAGCGCCTGGAGGAAGCAGGAGCCATCCTATCGGGCTTTGGAATCGTCTGACAATCGGCGCTACGTTATCTTTTGTTAACTGATGGCTGCAAAGCGAAGGGTGAATAGCCGAGCATTCGGCGCAATGATGGCGTTTTAACGTGCGATATCGGAAATTTCGACGGGCCTATTCGGAAACGGCTTACTGGCTGGCCCTTTGCAAGCTGAACCACAATCGGCGCTCAAACCTTGCCATAAGGACGCGCCAGCCATGAAAACCCCTGCCCTAACCCTATTAGTGTCTTGCCTGCTACTGGTTTCCTGTACGACCTACGATCGAACGTGGGTCAAGGCCGATGCCTCCCGCGAGCAACGCAAGCATCAGCAAGCAGCGTGTGAAGCGGATGCGCTAAGGGCACTGCCCCCCAATAACGTGAGGGCGTCGGCAACGTCCAAACGCTCAACCTGCTCGAGTGACGACAGCACTTGCAGGAAAAAGAATGAACAGACCGACACCGAGTACAGCTATACGGATAAAAACCGCCTGCCTCGGGAAACGTTGATCAAGGACTGCATGTACAAAAATGGTTGGACTCGCACAAAAGTCGAACGGCCGCTGATCAAGTGGTGAGCGATCAGGCGGAATGAATTTTTATTCCATCTATTGAGTTTAGAGAATGTTTATTCCATTAATAGGCTTCCTGAAAACAATAATCCAAAGGACCACGACGATGCGTGAACTCGGAATCGGCTTGATCGGCACAGGCTTCATGGGCCGCGCCCACGCGCTGGCGTTCAATAACGCGCGGGCGGTATTTGAACTGCCGGTGCACCTCAAGCTGGCCGCCCTGGCCGATGCCGACACCGAGCGCGCCCAGCGTTGCGCCAGCGCCTGGGGGTTTGCCCAGGCCCATGGTGACTGGCAAGCGCTGGTCAACGATCCCACAGTCGACGTCGTAGCTATCACCACCCCCAACCATTTGCATTACCCCATGGCCATGGCCGCGATAGCGGCGGGTAAAGCCGTGTATTGCGAAAAGCCCCTGGCCGTCAGCCTTGAACAAGCCGATGCCATGCGCCGCGCCGCCCATACCGCCGGGGTGGTGACTCGGGTCGGCTACAACTACCAGCACAACCCGATGATCGTGCTGGCGCGGCAGATGATTGCCCAGGGCGAATTGGGCCAGATCATCAGTTTTCAAGGTGAGTTCAGCGAAGACTTCATGGCCGACCCGGCTTCCCCTTGGTCGTGGCGCTGCGAAGTGGAGCATGCTGGCGGCGCCCTGGCGGACCTGGGCAGCCATTTGCTGTCGATGGCCCGCTATCTGGTGGGCGAGGTAACCCATGTGTGTGCCGATACCCAGACCGTACACAGCCAGCGCCCCGCCACCGCCGGCAGCCCGACCTCAAAAACCATTGCCGTGGATGACCAAGTGCACGCCCTGTTGCGCTTTGCCAACGGCGCCCGTGGCACGGTGAGCAGCAGTTGGCTCAAGCACGGCTACAAGAACCATCTGAGTTTCGAGATCAGCGGTACCCAAGGCACGCTGGCGTTTGACCAGGAACGCTTGAATGAACTGCGCCTGTGCCGCATCGGCCAGGACGGTTTCCAGCGCCTGTTGGCTGGCCCTGCCCTGCCCGGCTATGCGGCGTTCAGCCCGGCGGCGGGGCATCAGTTGGGCTACAACGAGTTGAAGACGCTGGAGGTGCAGGAGTTGATCATGGCGCTGGCGGGGCAAGGTGCGGATGGCACCGACTTCGAGGCTGCATGGGAGATAGAGCGATTGGCGACAGCGATTCGCGTGGCAGCCCTCGAAGAACGTTGGGTCAAGGTCAGCGCGCACGGGCCACTCAAAAACAGTCAACCCAAAAATTTTGGGGAGGTAGAGGGCACGGTACTTTAAATTAAAGTCAGCTAGTCCGCGAGTGCCTAGGCATCGCGGACCACCGGAAATACTCCTTGTCATATAATACTAGTATCGATAACGAAACGTTTGGCAAAAAATCAAACCAGCCTCGCTAACCTGCTTTTCTGCAAGTAGGCTTACCTCCCAAATAGGAACTCCTGACATGGACGGCACATCCATTAAATTTGGCAAGCCTCTTACTCTCAACTGTTGTGCTGTTTGCACAAACTCCGTCCCCTCAGGCTTTTCAAGTGGTGCAACATTACTAAAATAGTATAACGCGGGCTGGTCGCCGTACCTTTTTAATGGCTGAGCCCCACACAAACCAGCAATGATCAATGCGAGATCTTTCCCGGTAGTCGTGCTGGTATCAATCCAAGTTTTGTATTGCTTTCCATAGGCCGGATCATTAGGTGTTGGGCCTGGGATAGTTTTCCCATGCCGCAGGAGCACATAAACATTAACCAAAGTAAGAGCCATAATATACCTTCCTTTTTTAAACGATATACGCAGGGGCTATAAAGAACCCACAATCATTCTTTACAGCCTCGATATTGATGAAAACGGTTAAGGGAAAGTCAATATTCGAGAATGACACAGCCATCTCCCCCCTTGAGCCCTGGAGAGCCGGAATATCCAGTCTGGCTGCTTGAGTTAGCGATACCGCCAACGCCGCCTTTACCACCTTTACCCGCGTTGCTGCACAGACCTAAACTGTCTCCGCCATTGCCAGGAGTTTCTGAGCCACCGTAAAGGCCTCCGCTTTCGCCAACGCCCCCAATCTTAAACGTAGAACAGTTGTTTCCTTGATTCTCCGGGAGGTGGGCAGCGCCTCCGTTTCCGCCATGTCCAGGTTTAGCGGTTGTAAGCCCACCATCGCCGCCGCCGCCTCCACCAGAGCCCCCATCAGCGGAATAAACACCGTCATTTGTATTAACTATGCTTTTTGCGCCGTCCCCTCCATTACCACCCGATGTGCCGAGCTGGGTGTGACTGCCTTTCTTTCCTGCGCTACCCTCGGCGCCGCCGCTACCGACAGTAATGGTGAAGGTTGGATTTGACGCGGTGGATACCGAACACACTAGACCACCACCTGCGCCCCCCCCACCGCCACCAGCGCCACGACTTCTCACCAAAAGCCGGTCAAGAGCGCCCCCACCGCCCCCACCCCCGCCGCCACCGCCGATCACAGTGACTTTTACTGTAACTCCTAGTGGGGCGGTGAAGTAATGGGTACCAGGTTGATTATAAACCTGCGTCTCTGCGCGCACGTAAGTTGAAGCCATTACACCACCAAACAATGCGCCAGAAAGCAATAAGGCCGACGATTTTTTGCTCACCATTTAAGAATCTCCATTAAGTGTGCCTCAGGGCACGATTGCAGTGTTAACCGCAACATCCCTGCCACCTAAGTTAAGAGACCTTTCATTCTAAATACACCTGTGAAACCCTGCAGACATCTATACCCATTAGTTATAACCTTAATAACTTAAAACACCAGCACCTCAAAAATCCTCTCATCAAACTCAGCATACAGTTAGCTATCGAACAACCTCCCATTGTCGACACGTACCTTGCGCTGCTTGCGTTTAAGGGTGCGGTATCCCCCCCACTCTTGGGTCTCCGTCACTTTAGATCAACGCAGCGCCCGACGAAGTACTTTGCCCACCGTTGTCTTGGGCAATTCCGTGGTGCGAAACTCCACATACTTTGGCACCTTGTACCCCGTCAGGTATTCCCGGCAATGCGCAAGAATCTGCTCCTGGGTCAGGGTCGGATCCTTGCGCACCACGATGATTTTGACCTTCTCCCCACTCACGGCATCTTCCACACCGATCGCCGCCACTTCGGCAACGCCAGGGTGCATGGCCACCACGTCCTCGATTTCATTGGGGTACACGTTGAAACCCGAGACCAGGATCATGTCTTTCTTGCGGTCCACCAGGCGGATATACCCGCGTGCGTCCATCACGCCGATATCACCGGTAGACAGCCAGCCCTGGGCATCCAGCACCTCGGCGGTTTCCTTCGGCCGTTGCCAGTAGCCCTGCATCACTTGCGGGCCGCGTACTTGCAACTCGCCCTGCTCGCCGATATTCGCCAGTTCGCCGTCTTCGCGTACAAAGCGCACCCAGGTCGAGGGCAACGGCACGCCAATGCTGCCGGTGAATTCCATCTCGCGCATGCGCGAAATATCAATGGGGCTGATGCTCACCACGGGCGAGCACTCGGTCAGCCCGTAGCCTTCGATAATCGGTAGCCCGGTCACTTCCTTCCAGCGCTTGGCCACGGCGGTATGAGTGGCCATGCCGCCAGCAATCACCAGGCGCAGGTCGGAAAAGTCCCGTGCACAGAACGCCTTGTTTTCCAGCAAGCCATTGAACAGCGTGTTCACCCCGGCAATGCCATTGAAGCGTTCCTTGCGCAGGATCATCTGCACGCGCTTCACGTCCCGAGGGTTGGCGATAAGGATATTGCGCCCACCCAGGCACATGAACATCAGGCAGTTCACCGTCAGGGAGAAGATGTGGTACAGCGGCAGCAAGGTCACGTTGGTTTCCTGCTTGTGCAGGTTTAACTGGTCACCGACCCAGGCCTTGGCTTGCAGCAGGTTGGCAATGATATTGCGATGGCTGAGCATCACGCCCTTGGCATCGCCGGTGGTGCCGCCGGTGTATTGCAAAAAGGCCAGTTCTTCGCGGCCCAGGCTGACCGGCAAATGGTGCATGGCCCTGCCCTGTTTGAGCACCTGGTTGAAACGCAGCGAGCCGGGCAGCGTGAAGGCCGGCACTTGCTTCTGCACGCTGCGCAGAATGAAGTTCATCGCCGCGCCCTTGAAGGTACCCAGCAAGTCGCCAATGGCCGCGACCACCACACGCTTGACGCTGCTGCCCACCATGGCTTTTTCCAGGGTATGCGCGAAATTTTCGAAGATCACCACGGTTTCGGCGCCACTGTCCTTGAGCAGGTGCTTGAGTTCGTGGGCGGTGTACAACGGGTTGACGTTGACCACCACCGCCCCGGCCAGGATCGTGCCCAGCAGGCAGATCGGATACTGCAAGCAGTTGGGCATCATCAGGGCCACGCGATCGCCCTTCTTCACGCCCTGGCCCTGCAGCCAGGCGGCAAAGGCAATGCCCTGGGTGCGCCAATCGGCATAGGTCATTTCCGTGCCGATGCTGACGTAGGCGACCCGCTCACGGAATTTTTCCAGGTGCTCCAGGAACACTTCGCGCAGCGACGGGTAATCCTCGATCCCGGCCTCAATGTCCGCCGGCACGCCGGGCAGGTAAGTGTTCAACCAAATGCGTTCGGTGTGTTCCAGGCTGATAGCGTTCATCGCAGTGTCCTTATTGTTGTGTTTGATAGCGCTACTTTTCGACGATGGCGGTGATGCCCAACCCACCCGCCGCGCAGATCGAGATCAGGCCGCGACCGCCACCGCGTTCGTGGATGGCCTTGGCCAGCGCCGCCAGTTGGCGGCCACCGGTGGCCGCAAAGGGATGGCCGCAGCCCAGTGAGCCGCCGTTGACGTTCATCTTGGCCCGGTCGATGGCGCCCAGGGGAGCGCTCAAGCCGAGTCGCTCGCGGCAATACTGTGGGTCTTCCCAAGCCTTGAGCGTGCACAGTACCTGGGCGGCGAACGCTTCGTGGATCTCGAAGAAATCAAAGTCGGCAAAGCTCAAGCCTTCACGTGCAAGCATGCGTGGCACGGCGTAAGCCGGCGCCATCAGCAGGCCCTCGGTGCCGTCGACAAAATTCACCGCAGCCGTTTCGCCGGTGCGCAAGTAGGCCAACACCGGCCAGCCATTGGCGGCGGCCCATTCTTCACTGGCCAGCAGCACCACCGAGGCGCCATCGGTCAGGGGCGTGGAGTTGCCGGCGGTAAGCGTACCGTTCTGGCGGTCGAAGGCCGGCGACAAGCCTGCGAGCTTTTCCAGGCTGATATCGGCACGCAGGTTGTTGTCACGGGCCAAGCCGCGATGGGGGCTGATCAGGTCGTCGAAGAAGCCGCGTTTATAAGCCGCATCCAGGCGCTGGTGGCTGGTGAGGGTCAGCTCGTCCTGGGCCAGGCGCTTGATCTGCCAACGCTTGGCCATGTCTTCGCAGTGCTCGCCCATGGACAGCCCGGTGCGCGGCTCGCCATTGCGCGGCAGCAACGGTTTGAACAGCATCGAGGGGCGTACTTTCAACAAGGTTTTGAGCTTGTCGCCCAGGCGTTTGGCGCGATTGGCCGCAAGCAAGGTATGGCGCAAGGATTCGTTGATGCCAATGGGCGCGTCGGAAGTGGTGTCGGCGCCACCGGCAACGCCCACTTCGATCTGGCCGAGGGCGATTTTATTCGCCACCAGCAGCGCGGCTTCAAGCCCTGTGCCGCAGGCTTGTTGCACATCATAGGCCGGCGTTTGCGCGGACAAGGTGGTGGACAACAGCGCCTCGCGGGCCAGGTTGAAATCCCGCGAATGCTTGATCACCGCCCCGGCGGCAAACTCGCCCAAACGCTGGCCATGCAGGTTGTAGCGATCGACCAACCCTTGCAGGGCGGCGACCAGCAGGTCCTGGTTACTGTCGTGGGCATACACCGTGTTGGAGCGCGCAAAGGGAATACGGTTGCCGCCGATAATCGCCACGCGGCGGGTCGGGGCTGGGGTAAAGCTGTAGTCACTCATTGCTGGCTCTCTTTGCAAATGAATAGCCCGCGCATATGGGGCTTGTCCCCGGCGAAATTGCGCACTTCGAACTCGCGCCGTGGGCCGGTCACGGGGTGGCTCCACAGGGCGACCTGGCCGGGCAGGAAGATCGGCAATTTGAAGTCGCAATGGGCCTCGGCCTGGTCCAGGCCACCGGGTGGCTGTTGCGCTGCCAATGCGCGGCCCAGGGTCCACATGCCATGGGCGATGGCGCGACGAAAGCCGAAGAGTTTGGCACCGATGATTGAGGTGTGAATGGGGTTGAAATCCCCCGAGACCTTGGCAAAGCGTCGCCCCAGGTCGGCGGGCAGCACCCAACGTTGGGTGCGTAACAAGCCATCTTCCTGCAGCGGCAAAGGGTCATTCCAGGCTTCACCCACCGGATTGCTGACATCACGGCGCAAGTACAGACTGTCGCTTTCCCACACCAGGGTTTCCTGGCTGTAGGCCCGAGTGGCGATGCTCAAGGCCTGCCCTTTCGGATGGGCCACCCAGCGCTCGCAATACACCTCCAGGCGCAGCGCCTGGCCCTCGTGCAGGCGCTGGTGCTGACGAATGCGATTGGCCAGGTGCACCATGCCACTGGCCGGGTACGGGAAGCTCGGCCGGGTCAGCAGCATCAGGTGCAGTGGGAACGCCAGCACATGGGGATAGGACAATGGCACGCCCTGCTCGCGACGAAAGCCACACGCCCGTGCGTAAGCGGCGATACCGGCCGGCGAAAGTTCCACCGCGCTGCGCACCAGGCGTGCGGTGGGCAATGGCGGCGCACCGTCGGGCTTGGGTTTGCGCAAGGCGCGCAGGCCGTCGAGCAACAACTGCGTGCGCGACGGCGGTGGGTCGATGATCTGCGTCACGTAGTCCATCGGTCAAGCTCCCAACAGGCTTTGGCCGCACACCCGCACCACCTGGCCATTGACCCCGCCCGACGCCGGATGGGCCAGCCAGGCGATGGTCTCGGCCACGTCGATGGGTTGCCCGCCCTGGGACAACGAATTCATGCGCCGCCCCGCTTCGCGGATCATCAGCGGGATCTTGGCGGTCATCTGGGTTTCGATAAAGCCGGGCGCCACCGCGTTCACCGTGACCTGCCGGGCTGCCGCACGCGGCGCCAGGCCTTGCACCAGGCCGATCACCCCGGCTTTGGATGTGGCGTAGTTGCTTTGCCCCAGGTTGCCGGCGATACCCGAAATTGACGACACGCACACAATGCGCCCGCCGGGGTTCAAGCCCTGGCTGTCGAGCAAGGCCTCACTGAGCTGCAACGGTGCTTCGAGATTGACCGCCAGGACACTGCGCCAGGCGGCCTCGGTCATTTTGGCGATGGTCTTGTCGCGGGTGATCCCGGCGTTGTGCACCACCACATCAAAGGCGCCGTATTGGCTGACGTGGGTTTGCAACAGCGCGGCGGTGTCAGCGGCGGTGATATCCAGGGGCAACGCCGAACCGCCTACGCTGGTCGCCGCCTGTTGCAAGGCTTGCTGGGCCTGGGGCACGTCGACGCACACCACATGGGCACCGTCGCGCGCCAGCACCTGGGCAATTGCCAGGCCGATGCCACGGGAGGCGCCGGTGACCAGGGCGCGTTCGCCAGCAAAGGGTTTGTCCCAGTTGACGGCGGCGTGGCCATCGACCGGTTTTTCCAGGCGCACCACCTGCCCCGAGACATAGGCGGAACGACGCGACAGGAAAAACCCCAGGCTGCTGTCCAGCGCGTCTTCGGCGCCCGGCGCCACGTACAGCAATTGCACGGTGATCGCGCGGCGCAGCTCCTTGGCCAGCGACCGCACCAAGCCCTCAAGGGCGCGTTGGGCGATGGCCTGGGGCAAGTCGTTACAATGCTCGGGGGCCGTGCCGAGTACCACCACCCGGCCATGCTGGCCGAGGCGTTTGGCATTGCTGTGAAAGAACAGGTAGAGCTCATCCAGCTGTTGCAGGTCGGCCACGCCGCTGGCGTCGAACACCGCGCCTTGCACCTTGACCGTGGACGGCGCCTTGAGCGTCGCCGGGGTCGCGGCGACGGTGTCGGTGGCGCTGAAGATGCGCTGCACCGAGGCCACCAGGCGCCCTGCCCCGGCGATGATCACCGGGTTAGCCAGGCCAACCTGGCCGCTGCGATGCCGTTGCAATGCCAAGGGTTGCGGCAAGCCAACGGCCTGGGCCAGGCGCCGACCCCAGGGGGAATTGACGAACGAAAGGTAGCTGTCACTCATAGAGGGTTCCACTCACAACACAGTTCTTGGCTGGTAAACCCGATCAAATGTGGGGAACTGGATTGCCCTCTGTAGGAGCGAGCTTGCTCGCGAAAAACGTCAACGATAACGCGGGCTGCCTGAATGAACGCGGCGCCTGTGAGTTTTTCGCGAGCAAGCTCGCTCCTACAGTTAGGGCAATCCAGTTCCCACGTGGGGGCCGGGTTTCTATTAATTGACCGGGACGCTGCGCCGTTTGGCCACCGGCTCGAGCGCCTGCTTGCGCTGCTGCAGGGCCTCCAGCAAACCAAAGTCCTGGGGGAAGTCATCCACCTGGATACCGTGGTCGGCGTACTCCACATAGCGCGCCAGCAAGGCGTCTTCGTCGTCGCTGATCAAGTCCAGCGCCCGCGCCTTGACGCGCCAATCGGTAAAGGCCGTGGCGGCAATCGGCAGCGGGCCGAGCAGGCCTTGCTTGATGGCGGGTTTTAGCCGCGCCTCGATCAGCTCCACTTGGGGCAGCAAACGGAAACCCAATTCGCCGTAGGCCAGCTTGTCGACTTCCGGACGCGGGATGTAGGAATTGGCCAGCAAACGGTCGCGGGTTTCGCCAGGGGTCTGCACCACCTCCGCCACCTGCGCCAACAGGCGGTCCGACGGCTTGCGCAGCGGGATGCCAAACGGAAAACTCAACGTGCGCACCACCGCCGCAGCGGGTTTTGACGGGTAGTTGTCGAGCACTTCGGCCAAGGCTTCATGGGCGCGCAACAACGCGTCCTGGGCCGCCCAGTGCACCAGCGGCAAGTCCGCCTGGGGCCTGCCGTCATCCTCGAAGCGCTTGAGCACGCAAGACAGGATGTACAGCTGCGACAGGATATCCCCCAGGCGCCCGGTGATACTTTCCTTGCGCTTGAGGGCGCCGCCCAGCACGCCCATGGAAATATCCGAGATCAGCGCCAGCACCACCGACAGCCGATTGGCCTGGCGGTAGTAGGCCGCCAGCGCCGGGTCGGTCTTGGCCGGCGCCGAAATCAGGCGCCCGCCGGTCAGAGCATGCACCGCTGCGCGTACGGCGTTGGCCACGACAAAACTCACATGGCCGAACATCGCGCTGTCGAAGTCTTCCAAAGCCTTGCGTCGGTCGGGGTTGTGCGCCGCTTCCATCTCGCGGAACACGTAGGGATGGCAACGAATCAAGCCCTGGCCAAAGATGATCAGGCAGCGAGTCATGATGTTCGCGCCTTCCACCGTAATGGCGATGGGGCTTTGCTGGTAGGCACGGGCGAGGAAGTTATTGGGGCCCATGCAGATGCCTTTGCCGGCGACGATGTCCATGCCGTCGTTGACGATGATCCGCGCCCGCTCGGTGACGTGGTACTTGGCAATGGCCGAGATCACCGAGGGTTTCTCGCCAGCATCCAGGGACGCCACCGACACCTTGCGCACCGCATCACACGCATACAGATGCCCGGCCATACGCGCCAATGGCGCCTGCACACCTTCGAACTTGCCGATGGGCAGGCCGAATTGCTTGCGCATCGCCGCATAGGCGGTGGTACCGCGCACTGCCACTTTACCCAGGCCGACGTTGGCCGATGGCAGGGAAATCGCCCGGCCTGCCGCCAGGCATTCCATCAACATGCGCCAGCCGTTGCCGATTTGTTTGCGACCACCGATCACCCACTCCAAGGGAATGAACACATCCTTCCCGGTGGTTGGGCCGTTCTGGAAGACCGCATTCAACGGCCAGTGACGCCGGCCGCTGTTTACGCCTGGATGGGAGGTGGGGATCAACGCACAGGTAATGCCCAGGGAACCTGGCGCGCCAAGCAGGCCCTGCGGGTCTTCGGCGCGGAACGCCAGGCCCAGCACCGTGGCAATCGGGCCGAGGGTGATGTAACGCTTGTCCCAGGTCACTTTGAAACCCAGTACTTCCTCGCCCTCATGCATGCCTTTGCAGACGATGCCCAGGTCGGGGATCGCGCCGGCATCGGAGCCGGCATACGGGCTGGTCAAGGCGAAACACGGGATGTCTTCACCGCGTGCCAGGCGCGGCAGGTAGTAGTTGCGCTGGGCGTCGGTGCCGTAATGCAACAACAGCTCGGCCGGGCCGAGGGAGTTGGGGACCATCACCGAAATCGCTGCCGCCGAGCAGCGTGTCGACAGCTTCATCACTACTTGGGAATGGGCGTAGTGGGAGAAGCCTTTGCCGCCGTACTGCTTGGGAATGATCATGCCGAGGAACCCGGCCTCCTTGGTGTACTGCCAGCCTTCGGGGGACATGTCCTGCCAGACTTGCGTGGTTTCCCAGTCGTTGGCGATGTCGCACAGGGTTTCGACTTCGTTGTCGAGGAAGGCTTGCTCCTCGGCGCTCAGGCTGGCCGGTGCGGCATGCAGCAGGCGCTGCCAGTTGGGCTTGCCGCTGAACAGCTCGGCGTCCCACCACACGGTGCCGGACTCGATGGCCGCCCGCTCGGTGTCGGACATCGCCGGCATGATTGTACGAAACAGGCCCAGGGCCTTGGCGGTCAGCAGCTTGCGGCGCAGCGGTTTGACCGCCAGCACCACGGCGGGCAGCACCACCAGCACCGCCGCCAGGGTAATGCCCGGCACGGCCACCACGTTGAACAGGTAACCCGCCGCCAACCAGACCAGGCCAGCGCCCAGCCACAAGGTGGCGGCGGCTTGTCGATACGCCAGGGCAATCGCCGCGGCGAGACCCACCAATAACCAGATAAGCATGGGGATACCTCTACTTGATTCGGGGCGTGGCAAACGCGTGGGCAGCTCGATATGAACTGCGGCTGAAAACCACACTACAAACTTCAAAGATCAAATTCAAATTTTGTTTTGAAATTTTTATTTAATCAATAAGCCAAAAAAAACACGGCTGAATGCCTCAGCCTGTTATCACCGACACACATCACAGCTATGTAGAAGGACGCACCTCGGAGGAAGGCTGCAAGATGCGCTTGCCGCCCTCCGCCATCGTCCTCAGGCCCCGTCAGAACGCATAAGTCGCCGACAAACTGACCACATCACCCGAAGACTCGGCCTTGCCATCCAGGCTTGCGCCGCCCAGCCGGTCGATGTTTTTGGTCTTGAGATTGACCTTCTGCACGAACTGATGGGAATAGGCCACATCCAGGCTCAGGCCCTTGACCGCCTTCACATCGTAGCCAGCCCCCAGCGAAAGGAACGTACGGTCGCCATCGGGGATGCGTGGATCGCGGGTGGAGTTACGTGTGGGCGTCTGGTCGATAGCCACGCCGGCACGCAAGGTCAGTTCATCGGTCGCACGGTAGTCACCACCCAGGGAGTACATCCAGGTGTTTTTGTAGTTGTAGGGAATAGAGACAATGCGCATGTCGCCGGAGTCGAGGGTCAGGTCCTTGAACGACGACCATTCGGTCCACGTGACGCTGGCACCCAGGGTCAGGCGATCGTTGAACTGATGCACCCAATCCAGGCCCGCCGTGGCAGGAATATCCAGTTGAACCTTTGCATGCGCACCGTTGGGGGCCAATTCCAGGCCAGGGTAGGCGGTGTTGACCAACGTACCGTTGCCCCCGAATGGGCTGGGTTGGGTCATGAGGTTGTAGGAAAACTGGTCGGCGTACAGGTTGTACTTACCCGTCATCTTGTTTTTGATCTTGGCGTGGTAATTCAGGCCAAGGGTGTCGCGCTCGGTGGGTTTCCACACCACGCCTGCAAACCAGCCAGTGGAAATATTGTCGACCTTGACCCGCATCAGCGCATGGCCCACGTCTGAGGGGAAGTTGATCCCGCCAAGCTCGGAGTCCGACACTGCCGCAGCGGACAACAGGTCGACGTTCTGGCTGACGAAGCCCTTGCTGTGCTGCACGATCATGCCGCCCCCAACGGAGAACTGGTCGTTGACTTTAAACGACAGCGAGCCCGTCAGCCCGACGGTTTCGATTTTGGTATCCACGGCAAAGTCGCGCAGTTTGGAGTCTTCATTCCAGGTGGAGCGCATGCCCTGTGGCACCACTTGGCTCAAGCCGAAGGCAAACCGGTCGCCCAAGGGCATTACCATGAAGCCGGTGGGCAGCCAGGCCGTGAAGCCGCCCTGGCCACCGTCGTTGTTATTGACAGTGGTTGCGGCGCCATCGGGAAAACCATTCTCGTCCAACGGCGTACTGGAAATCGGGTTGCCGGCGTAATCCGAGGCACTGCCCTTGTACTTGATCTTGATGCGCGCATAGTCGACCGTGAATTGCGCAACATTGTGTTCGACAAACGCCATGGCGGCCGGGTTGTTGTAAGCCGAGCTCGGGTCGTTCTTGAACAACGAGCCGCCGGCAAACGCCCTGCCCCAACCAGGTGCGCCGTAGGTCGGGGTTGAAAAACCGCCAGCCTGTGCAGGCGCGATGAAGGCGGTTACCCCTCCCATCAACGCCAGCCCCAGCAAAACCTGCACGTGTTGTTTCTTATTATTCATGCGGCACTCCTTTTTGTTATCCCTGTGAACCGGCCTCGCCCGTTCGTCTTGCTGCCCGGCACTGCCTGAACTGGCGCCCGGTAAAGGCGCCAGTCTTTCAGCAGGTGATCAACCCAGTGTTCCGACCGGCCATCAAGGCACGATGGTGAAGGTTGGGCTTGGGGTCACGCTCAGGCTCACCACGGTGCAGGTGCCGCTGAGCCCTTGGTTGGCCGCCGTCAGCACCCCACCGCTGTAGCCCACGGTGATGGTCGATGGGCCACAGTTAGAGGCTGGGTACAGGACCGAAGAGGCGATGGTATAGCCGACATTGGCGACCGAACCTGCCGCTGGGCCGGTGGCGGTCAATGTCCATGGCAACCCAGTGATTTTTGGCAATGCGCAAAGGCCGCTACCGCTCACCGTCACCCCGGTGATCTTGGCCACCCCAGTGGCGTCGACGTTGCCGGTAAAGTTGGCGGTGCAGTTAACGGTGGCCTGATAGGACGACGGTGACTTCACCGAAATAGTGCCAGGCGCCGTAAAGTTCGAATTAACCGGCGTGATGCTGTAGGCATTGGCCATGGAAGCAGCACCCATGCAAACAGCCAAGGCAGAGAGCGACACGAGAGTTTTCAAGCTTTTCATTGTTTTTCCTCACATGTTATGGCGATTCATTTCGCCAGGGGTAATGGCCATGATCGAGAGGTCACGGTGAAACTGCAGAACTTCCCTTTCCAGCCAAATTTCAATGCATGTACCGCTACAACAGTCGGAGCGTGTTATTCGACAACTTTGAAGTTGGGCGGCATCTTGATCGACACCGTCTTGATCTTGCAGTCTTCGCCAATCGCCACATCGCTGGCTTCCAACTTGCCGGTGGCGTTATCCCAGGTACCGTCGGCCGTCGAAGGCCCGCACTTGCCGCCCAGGCCAAAGGCATGCACATCCACGCTGATCTTCGACATGGAGCCGCTTTTTGTGTCTTTGGCGATTAACACCCAGGGCAAGTTGATGGCTTCGACACGGCTGCACTTGAGGCCACCGTCGAACTCGACTTTGTCCACATTCACCGACGAACCATCGGCTGCAACCTTGCCGGCCACCTTGATGGTGCAATCGGCACTGATGAGCTTGCCTTTGGAGAAGCTGATAGGCCCCTGGGCGGTGAAGGCACTGCCAGCGGGTTCGATACGCGCAGCCTGGGCCTGGTGATACACAATCAGGCCGATGGCCGCTAACAGGATGTGGGCGGTGAACTTGGCAGAACTTTGCATGGTGTACGTCCTTCCCTTGAAATTATTGTTGTAGGGTCAAACCAGGTTCTTGCACTCAATACTCCGGGCGATCAGAACCTGCGCGATACACAGATCCCGAGTACACCCTGAGGGCTTACTTCATCTCAAAACGGCTTGGCACTGCCGCTGTACTTTTCCAGGTACTTCAAGCGTTTTGACGGTTGAAGATTGGTCAAGTTGATATCACCGGCATAGTGATTCAGTACGCGATGGTCCATGCGCCGCCGCCACAAGTACGGCACATACGCCCAGACAATCATGCTGGCGTAGCCATACGGAAGTTGCGGTGACTCATCAAAGTGACGCAGCGACTGATAACTGCGCGTGGGGTTGGCATGGTGATCGGAGTGCCGTTGCAACTGGAACAGGAAGATATTGGTGACAATCCGATTACTGTTCCACGAGTGACGCGGCGAGCAGCGTTCATAACGGCCATTGGGCAACTTCTGGCGCTTGAGGCCGTAATGCTCGACGTAGTTCACCACTTCCAGCAACGAGAACCCGTAGATGCCCTGGATAATCAGGAACGGAATCACCGCCGCCCCCAGCCAGGCAATCATCGCGCCCCACAACACCACGCTGTACATCCAGGCGCTGAGCACGGCGTTTTTCCAGTGCAGGGCCGGCAGGCCGAGTTTGCGCAGGCGTTCGCGCTCCAGGTTCCAGGCCGACACGGCGCTGAACCACACCGAACGCGGCAGGAAAGCCCAGAAACTTTCACCGAGGCGCGAGCTGGCCGGGTCTTCCGGCGTGGCGACCCGGACGTGATGGCCACGGTTATGTTCGGTATAGAAGTGCCCATAGAAGGTCGGAGCCAAGGTGACCTTGGCCAGGAACACTTCCAGGGGCTTGGGTTTGTGCCCCAACTCATGGGCGGTATTGATGGCAATGCCGGTGGCGGCACCGGTGGACATGGCCATGCCCACATAGGTCAACCAGCTGATTTCGCCGTGCAGTTCGGTGCGCGCGGTGATGAATGCAGCGGTCTTGGCCAGCCAGTTCGAGGGTTCCAGGCTGGCCGTGGCGTGCAACAGGCCGCCGTTGATGATCCAGTCGATACCGCCAGCAGCGAGCCAACCGGTGATGACCACGGAGGAAATCACAAACAGCACGCCGGTGTAGACGATCCAGCGGTAGTAGCGTTGGGATTCAAGGTGGCTGACCGCAGATTCGGGCGGGTTGCTGACGTCTTCGCCGAGCAGGCCGTCAATCAGCGGGATCAAGCCGAAGATCACCAGTACGCCCACCCACCACAGTTGTTGCACGCCTGTGGTGATGGCAAGGGCGCCGGAGAGTAAGGGAGTGGCCAGCGGCATGATGCCGAGCCACCACAGGTGGCGTTTGCCGTCGGCCCACACGGTCGCCGCTGCCAGCGTCTGGTTCATGGCAGCCTCCGTACACATACGGTAGGCAATGCGGCAGCGGTGCGCTGACTGCTGCGAGAAATCATGCATGCGATAAAAGGCGTTTTTTTCATTATTTTATTCGCTCTTAGGCATTTCAAAAATAATTTCAAATTACACATTGAAATAATTTTTTTAAATAAATAGCGCGGAATCGTTAGGTCGTCAACTAGTTTCTCCAGCCCTTTTTACCGTGACCGATCAGTCTCTTTTCAGCCATTGGGTCAGGTATTCAGGGCAGGCATCAACGCTAATGAACCGCAGTCGAGTGGCGCCGTTATTTGCTCGCCAAGGCTACAGATGGCTGTAACTGCCTGACGTTTTCACCGGGTCGAACCCGCTTGGCCACCTGCTCCACCAGCGCCGCCACGCGCTCGGTGGCGGTGATCGGCAACATATGCCCGCGGCCTTCGATCACCTGCATTTTCAGCCCTGGCACCTTGCTGGCCAGGGCCTGGCCGTGTTTCTGGAAGTCGAGCACCTTGTCTTGCCCACCGTAGATCAGGCCGATGGGCAGGGTCAGTTGGGGGTAACGCTTGACCATCTCCGGCAGGTGGTCGTTGACCTGGTTGATCTCGGTGGACGCGGCGTAGAAATTGTCGGGTCGCATGCCCAGCAAACCGCCGCCACGGCTGGCGAAGTCTGGCGGCGCAGGATCGGGGGCGAATACGCCCTTCACCACCGAGTCTTTGGTCAGCAGGCCGATGGGCAGGGTCAAGGTGTGGGCCACCCAGCGCCGCAGCCAGGCCGGGCGCACGGCCAGAGACAGGAACACCAGCGGCAGCATGCGTTGGGGGTGAGTCAAGGGCGCAACCAGCACCAACCCGGATACCGCATGGGGATGGTCGAGGGCCAGCGCCAGGGCAATCGCGCCGCCCAGGGAGTGCCCAAGCACTAGCGGTTTGTCCAGGTCCAGCGTCTTGATGAAAGCCGCGATTTGTCGCGCCTGGGCTGGCAAGTCTGCCGGCGTGCCGCTGTGCCGGGTGGAATAGCCTGAGCCCGGCCGGTCGAGGCTGATAACCCGAAAGTGCTCACGCAACTGGCCGGACAAGGCATAGGTCAGGTTGCGACTGCTGCCCATCAGCCCGTGGATCATCACCAGCGGCGGGCCCTTGCCCTCTTCGACATAATGAAAGCGCTCGCCATCCACCTCGACGAAGCGCCCGTTGATCGGCACGGTCGCTTCAATGCGCCGCGTCATCCAGGCACTCAAGCCCCATAACGCCGCGCTGGCGCCCACCAGCACACCCGCAGCGACAACCCACTCCACAGCCATAGCTCGGTCCTCTGCTTCCCTGCTGCTGGCGACCCGACCGGAATTGGCCTGGCCTCAGCCATCGTCCACACCCTGGACCTGAACTTCATGCATTCCACGTTCGTCCGTCGGACAAATCGCTCATGCGCAACAAGGCCCTAGCGTAGGCGAATTTTTCAGGTAGATTATTTAAAATCTTTTTTAAAATAAATAATTCAATTTTCCTTTGCAATGGTGTTCTATCTAAAAGACAAAACAAAAAACAGGAGCACATCCGATGCCCAAGCGTTTTATTGACGAGGCAGCCCTATGAATGCCCCCCGTGACTCAATCGACATCGCCATCATTGGCTCCGGATTCGCGGGCCTGTGCATGGCGATCAAACTCAAGGAAGCCGGGCTCACCGACTTCTTTATCGCCGAACAGGCCCAGACCCTCGGCGGTACGTGGCGCGACAACCACTACCCAGGTTGCGCCTGCGACGTGCAGTCCCACGTGTATTCGTTTTCCTTCGCGCCCAACCCGAGCTGGACGCGGCAGTTCGCGGCGCAACCCGAGATTCGCGCCTATCTGGAAGACTGCGCCAAGCGCTTCGAGCTGGCGCCCTACCTGCGCTTCGGCATGGGCCTGCAACGTGCGGTGTTTGATGAACAACAGCAGCGCTGGCAGCTGACCTTCAGCGACGGCCGCCAGGTCAGCGCACGGGTGCTGGTGTCGGGCATGGGGGGCTTGTCGCGCCCGGCCATGCCGGATATCCCAGGGCTGAACAGCTTCAAGGGCAAGCGTTTCCACTCCCAGCAGTGGGATCACGAGTACGCCTTGAAGGGCAAGCGCGTGGCGGTGATCGGCACCGGTGCCAGCGCTATCCAGTTCGTGCCACAGATCGCCCCGCAGGTAGCGCACCTGGACCTGTTCCAGCGCACACCGCCGTGGATCATGCCCAAGCCCGACCGCCCGATTACCGCCGCCGAACGCTGGCTGTTCAAGCACGTACCGCTCACCCAAAAGCTGGTGCGCGCTGCGCTTTACTGGGCACTGGAAGGCCGCGTGGTGGGCTTTGCCCTGCATCCGCGCCTGATGAAAATGGTGCAGAAAATCGCCCTGCGTCACCTGCGCAAACAGGTGGCCCGCCCTTCCCTGCGCAAAACCCTGACGCCGGACTACACCATCGGCTGCAAGCGCGTGCTGATCTCCAACGATTACTACCCGGCGCTCTCGCGCAGCAATGTCGAGGTGGTCACCGACAGCGTGCTGCGCATCGAAGCCGACGGCGTGATCACCGCCGACGGCATCAAGCACCCCGCCGATTGCCTGATCTTCGGCACCGGTTTCCAGGCCAGCGACCCGTTGCCCCGTGGCTGCATCATCGGCCGTGACGGCATCGACCTGATGGACACCTGGCGCGATGGCGCCCATGCCTATAAAGGCACCACCGTGCCGGGCTACCCGAACCTGTTTTTGATCGTCGGCCCCAACACCGGCCTGGGGCATAACTCGATGATCCTGATGATTGAGGCCCAGGTGGCGTACATCCTCGATGCCCTGAAACACATGCAGCGCCAGCGCATCACCACGGTGGAGGTCAAACCTGCCGTGGAGCACGCCTACAACCAGCAGTTGCAGGACAAGCTCAAGCGCACCATCTGGAACACCGGCGGCTGCCAGAGCTGGTACCTCGACCCGCGCACCGGCAAGAACACCACGCTGTGGCCCGGCTCGACCTGGCGCTTCAAACAGGTCACCCGGCATTTTGCCCTCAAGGACTACAGCGTCAGCCAGGCGCCGGCGCCCGCCCTCCCGCGTGCGGTTGCAACGCCCCACTCCACCACAGAAGGCAGCCTGTCATGAAGTCATTCAACGGCCGCGTCGCGGCGATCACGGGCGCGGCTTCCGGCATGGGCCGCGCACTGGCCTTGGCCCTGGCCCGGGAAGGGTGCCACCTGGCGCTGGCAGACAAAAACAGCCAGGGCCTGGAACAGACCCAGGACCTGATCCGCGCCTCGACTTTGTCGCCGGTTACCGTCACCACCCAGGTGCTGGACGTCTCCGACCGCCAAGCCATGCAGGCGTGGGCAGCGCGCTGCGCGGCCGAGCACGGCCAGGTCAACCTGGTCTTCAACAATGCCGGGGTGGCGCTGTCGAGCACCGTCGAAGGGGTGGATTACGCCGACCTGGAATGGATCGTCGGCATCAACTTCTGGGGAGTGGTGCATGGCACCAAGGCATTCCTGCCGTACCTCAAGGCCAGCGGCGACGGGCATATCATCAATACGTCCAGCGTGTTCGGCCTGTTCGCCCAGCCGGGCATGAGCGGCTACAACGCCACCAAGTTCGCCGTGCGCGGTTTCACCGAAGCCTTGCGCCAGGAACTCGACCTGCAACGCTGCGGCGTGTCGGCTACCTGTGTACACCCCGGTGGCATTCGTACCGATATCTGCCGCAGCAGCCGCATCGACGCGAACATGACCGGTTTTCTCATCCACAGCGAGCAACAAGCCCGCGCCGATTTCGAAAAGCTCTTCATCACCGACGCCGACCAGGCCGCCAACGTGATCCTGCAAGGCGTACGCAAAAACAAGCGCCGCGTGCTGATTGGCCGCGATGCCTATTTCCTCGACCTGCTCGCCCGTTGCCTGCCGGCGGCCTATCAGGCGCTGGTGGTGTTTGCCAGCAAACGCATGGCGCCCAAGCCGCGCACGCCAGTGTTTGAAACCAACGACGAGCCCCGACTCTGAACAGGAGCACGCAGCATGTTGCCGATCCGTCGCGATATCCGTTTTGCCTTGCCTGCCGAGCGCATCAAGAACTGGCACGAACAAGGGCCTGTGGTCAGCCATTTCTTCAATGCCTTGTCGTTGCTGTTTCCCCAGGGCGAGCTGTTCTTCATGGACAGCGTGCGCCACTACCGTGGGCAGATCGACGATGCCGAACTGAAAAAAGAGATCCAGGGGTTTATCGGCCAGGAGGCCATGCACAGCCGCGAGCACGTGGCCTACAACGATTTGCTGCAAGCCGCCGGCCTACCAGCGCACACCCTCGACCGACGCTTGAAGTTCTTCCTCGACCTGCAGAAAAAACACCTGCCGCCGTCGTTCAACCTGGCGGTGACCATCGCCTTGGAACACTACACCGCGATGCTCGCGGAAATCCTGCTGAGCGACCCGTCGCGCTTTGGCGACTCACTCAAGGGTTACCAGCAGATGTGGTACTGGCACGCACTGGAAGAGACCGAACATAAAGCCGTGGCGTTCGATGTGTGGAACACCGTGATCAAGCCAGGGCCTGCGCGTTACCTGCTGCGCACTGGCACCATGCTGACCACCAGCGTGCTGTTCTGGGTGGTGGTGCTGGATTTTCACGTGCGCCTGTTGATTGCCGACCGCACTTCGGGTGGCACGCTGAAGGGGCTGTGGCGCATGGTTAAATTCTTGTATGGACCCAAAGGGGTGTTTCCACGGATGTTCCGGCCGTGGCTGCATTATTTCAAGCCGGGCTTTCATCCCTGGGATCATGACAACCGGGCGCGGTTGGCGGGCATTGACCGGTTGGTCGAAGAGATAGAGCGTACACGCCGAAGTTATGAGTCGGCCTAGTGTCAGGGATTAATCCTGCCGTCTGTAGGAGCGAGCTTGCTCGCGAAAAACGTCAACGATGACGCGTGCTTCCTGAATGAACGCGGCGCCTGTGAGTTTCTCGCGAGCAAGCTCGCTCCTACATAAAGCAATGAGGTTTACGCCAGGCTCTTGCTGACCACCTCAAACACATCGCTGGACAGCTCACCCGCGCCCAGGATGCGTTCCAGCTCCGCTTTCATCAGCGCCTGCCGTGCGCTGTCGTATTTACGCCAGCGGGTCAACGGCGCCAGTTGGCGCGAGGCGATCTGCGGGTTCAAGGTATTGAGCTGGATCACCAGGTCCGCCAAGAAGCGGTAGCCCGAGCCATCCGCCGCATGGAAGTTGATCAGGTTCTGCCCGGCAAAGGCGCCCACCAGCGCGCGCACCTTGTTGGGGTTCTTGATGGTGAACGCCGGGTGCTGCATCAACGCCTTGACCCGCGCCAGCCCGCCCGGCAAGGTGCTGCCGGCCTGTACGCTGAACCATTGATCCATGACCAGCGGGTTGTCCTTGAAGTTCTCGGCAAACACCGCCAAGGCCTGGGCTTTCTCTGCTTCGAACGGCGAGTTCACCAGCACCGCCAACGCGGTCAGGCGTTCGGTCATGTTATCGCTGGTGTCGAACTGATCCAGGGTGGCCGCCAATACTTCCGGCTTGCCGCTGAGCATCAAGTACGACAGCGCGATGTTCTGCAGGGCACGCCGGGCGAAGTGCTCTGCCTCTGCCACGTAAGGCGTTTGCTTGGACAGTTCGCGGTTGGCCTGGTAGCGCAACCACAACCCTTCGAACAGGTTATCGGCCAGTTGCTTGCGGGCAAACTCGCGGGCAGCGTGGATGGCATCCACATCCGCCACTTCGCTGATTTCTGTGAGGTAGGCTTCACTCGGCAGCGAAAGCATTTCGGCGACCATGGCCTGGTCCAGGCTTTCATCGCTCAACACCGTGCGCAACGCGTCGATCAGGCGTTGATCAAGTTTGAGCGGCTGGCCGGCCTGATGCTGGCCGATCAGCTCCTGCAACACCTGCACGGCCAATTGCTGGCCGGCATCCCAGCGGTTGAAACCGTCGCTGTCGTGCTGCATCAGGAACATCAGTTGATCGCGGCTGTAGGGGAAGCTGAGCTTCACCGGCGCCGAGAAACCCCGCAGCAACGAAGGCAAGGGTTTTTCAGCGATGTCGACGAAGGTAAACGTCTGCTCCGCTTCGGTCACCGAGATTACCCGCGAAGTGTCGCCCGCCGCTGCTTCACCGGCCAGGCGCAAGGCAATACCGGCGCCCTGCCCGTCCAGCAAGCCCAGCTCAACCGGGATCACAAAGGGCAGTTTTTCGACCTTGTCCGGAGTCGGCGGGCAGCTCTGGCGGAAGGTCAGGCTGTAGGTCTTGGCCGCCGCATCGTAGGCTTCGCTCACCGCCAGACGTGGGGTGCCGGCCTGGCTGTACCAGCGTTTGAACTGGCTGAGGTCGGCCCCATTGGCGTCTTCCATGGCCTTGATGAAGTCGTCGCAGGTCACGGCCTGGCCGTCATGGCGTTCGAAATACAGGTCGCTGCCTTTGCGAAAGCCCTCGGCGCCGAGCAAGGTGTGGATCATGCCGACCACTTCCGAGCCCTTTTCATAGACGGTCAGGGTGTAGAAGTTGGAGATCTCGATAAAGCTGTCCGGGCGCACGGCGTGGGCTATGGGGCCGGCATCTTCAGCGAACTGATGGGTACGCAAGTACGCCACGTCCTGGATGCACTTGACCGTGGCCGAGTTCATGTCGGCAGAGAAACCCGAGTCACGGAACACGGTGAAGCCTTCCTTGAGCGACAGCTGGAACCAGTCGCGGCAGGTGACGCGGTTGCCCGACCAGTTGTGGAAGTATTCGTGGGCAACGATGGCCTCGACGCGCTGGTGAGCGGCATCGGTGGCCGTTTCGGCGCGGGCCAGCACGGCGCTGGAGTTGAAGATGTTGAGGCCCTTGTTTTCCATGGCGCCCATGTTGAAGTCGTTGACCGCGACGATCATGAAGATGTCCAGGTCGTACTCGCGGCCGTAGGTCTCTTCGTCCCAGCGCATGGATTTTTTCAGGCTGGTCATGGCGTGCTGGCACTTGTCGATATTTTCCGGCTCGACATAGATGCGCAGCGCGACTTCGCGGTTGGTCATGGTGGTGAAGCTGTCTTCAACGCACCACAGGTCACCGGCCACCAGCGCAAACAGGTACGCCGGCTTCTTGAACGGATCTTCCCAGGTCGCCCAGTGCCGGCCGTCTTCACCAGGGCCGCTGGCGATCGGGTTGCCGTTGGACAACAGCACCGGGTAGCTGTGTTGCTCGGCGATCACCGTGGTGGTGAACACGCTCATCACATCCGGGCGGTCGAGGTAATAGGTGATCTTGCGGAAACCTTCGGCCTCGCACTGGGTGCAGAACATACCGCTGGATTTGTACAAGCCTTCCAGGGCGGTGTTGGTTTCCGGGTGGATCTTGACCGTGGTGTCCAGGGTGAAGGTTTCACGCTGGGGATGCAGGGTCAGGTGGCTGTCGGTCAGCTGGTAATCGGCGGCGGTCAGTTCCTGATCCGCGAGGGTGACGCTCAGCAACTCAAGCTGCTGGCCATCGAGCACCAGCGGTGGCAGGCCGGTGCCACGCTCGGGGTTGCGGCGCATCACCAGCTGCGCGTGGACCAGGCTGTGGTCCTCGAACAACTCGAAGGTCAGGTGCGTCTCGTCGATCAGGTAGTCCGGCGCCTGATAGTCCTTAAGGTAAATCATCTTCGGTTGTTCGGTGCGCATGCTGGGGATCCTTCTACTGATGCACGGCGAGCTGGTAGGCCGTGTATTTACGAATGTTGATGACGCCGGTGTCGAAGATCAGGTATTGGCCCTTGATCCCCAGCAGCGTGCCTTCGGCAATCGGGTTCTTGTCCAGGTTGAAGCTGACGATCTTGGTCGGATACTGCTCGACCGGGTAGCGGATTTCAATCGGCTCGATGTCGGCAATGGTTTGGATGGCTTGCAGCCCAAAGCGTTCCTGCAAACCCAGCAAGCCCTCGGCGCAAGAGGCGAACAGCTCGTCACGCACCTGCTTGAGGTCCACCGATTGCGCATCGCCCTTGAGCAAGGCGCGCCAGTTGGTCTTGTCGGCCACCTGGCTGCGAAACAGGTCTTCGACGAAGCCCGATTGCTGGCGCGTCGCCACGCGCATGATCGGCAGCGCCTGGCTGGCGCCCTGGTCCAGCCAACGGGTGGGCAACTGCGTAGCCCGCGTAATACCGACCTTGATCCCCGACGAGTTGGCCAGGTACACCACGTGGTCGGTCATGCAGAATGTCTCGCCCCAGCCCGGATCGCGGCAGGTGCCGGCGTCGTAATGGCAACGTTCGGGGCTCATGATGCACAAGTCACACTGGGCCAGCTTGGTCATGCAGGGGTAGCAATAGCCCTGGCTGAAGCTGGTCTTGGTCTTGCGCCCGCAATGGCTGCAATGAATCGCGCCCAGGTACTCCAGGCGTACATGGGTGCCGATCAGTGGATTGACCGGCACCTCGGTGTTTCCTAAGCGAAAGGCGTATTGAACGGTCGGCTCACCGAGTTGCGCCGACATTTTGCTGACTGCACCGCGACCAATTTCAATCAATGGATCGCATCCGACTTGAACAGGATGTTCGGCACCGGTGCCGATTTCGATGCGCATTCCTGCGGGCCCATATAGCCGGTGCGTTGCTCTTCGGGCAGGTTCTGGATTTCCCAGGCGATCACCGCTTGCAACGACAGCTCGCGCTGCTCGGCGGTGAGCTTGCGGCCATCGGACCATTTGCCGATCTCTACGGCGAGCTTGAGGCTCTCGTAGATGTCCGGGGTGATGTTTTCGATCATTTCAGCAAAAGAGGACATAAGGCTCTTCCTTATCAAAGAGACGCTTTGCGACGGTTGTACAAACCGCCGAGCAAACCCGTCAAGCAACCGATGACCAACCCGCCCACATGGGCCGCGTTGGCGATTTCGCCGAAACCGATCATCGAGACCAGCCCCGACAGGCAGAGCAGCAACCACACCAGCATCATCACCAGCACCCCACGGGGCAGGCGATAGGCCGGGTTGGGCGACAATAATTGAAAGATCCAGCAGTGCCCGAGCAGGCCGTACAACACGCCGGACAAGCCGCCAAACAAACCGGGGCCACCGTAGGCGTATTGCGCGTAGTTGGAGGCCAGGCTGAACAACAGGGTCAGGCCCAGCAGGTTGATACCGCCCTGGCGCGCTTCAATGCGCCGGCCCAGCTCCCAGTACCACATGCCGTTCATGGCCAGATGCAGGATGCCGAAGTGGATCAGCATCGGCGTGACCAGGCGCCACCACTGCCCCGAGGCCAGGGTGTCGGCCAGCGGCGTGAACTGGATGTACTCGCCCAGCACGCGGAACGGCAGGAAGGTCAGCCAGGCCATGGTTTGCAGGTTTTCACCCAGCAAGGTCACGGCAGCGACGATGAGACTGGCCAACAGCACCAGCGCGGTGACCGGGCTGTGGCGCACCTGCTGGACAAAACCTGGCCGCGCAACGGGCGCCTGCTCGGGAATGTCCAGTTGCTGGTCCGGGTCGCCAGCGGGGAAACGTTGATACAACACGCGCACGTCGTCACTGATGGCCTCGGGCACCCACAGCACCTGTTCACCCGCCTCCTCGCTGACGCGGTGCGGCACCTGCATGCGGTGCAGCAACTTGACGAAGCCGCCCAGGTCGACGCTCAGGGGCAAGCGCAATACAGCTACGGTACTCATGGGATGGCCTCTGGTCGCTCAACGTCGACCCATACGAATTTATGCGGATCCAGTTGGGTTTCCTGGTCGAGTCGATACGCCACCAGCTTGCCGTAGAGCACGGCGCTGTAGTCCAGGCAGGCCAGGTTCGGGCGGATCGGCGCCGGTTTGCCGCTGCGCCAGTAGTGGCCGACGAACAACAGCGGTTCATCGACGCCGTAGCGCAGCAGGGAATTCTTTTGTGTGGACGACAATGGCGTACGCGCCACCGGCTCCGGCAAAGCGTCGGGCTGGAACACGATGTCGCCGTAGGTCTTGGGGTCGTCTTCCCAGAACTTGGTGCGAAAGAACGAACGCGTCAGGCCATCGCCACCGGTCAACGTCAGGCCGTCGGGCAGGCGCATATCGGTGCCGCGCAACAGACGGTCGAACGCATTGCAGGCGAAACTGCCCGGTACGGCGGCGGCTTGCAGGAAGTGTTGGTCGATGCAGCCGTCCGGGAAGGTGGCGCGCAACGGCTGGATGAAGCCTTCATCCCAGCACGCGTGCACCACGCGAAAACGCCCGGCGTCGACAAAGAGCGGCATGTCGTAGAACCAGCCGAGGAAGTCGTGCCAATCGGCCGGGTGGTGTTCGAACTGGGTCAGGGTCTCGTGGATCAAGCGGGCGTGGCGCGGGTTATGCTCACGCACAAACTGCTTGCCGCTGCCCGGCGGGGCCGGCGTGGTCCAGCCCAGCGCATTGAACTCGTGGTTGCCCATGATGCACAGCGCCTGGCCGGCCTCGGTCATATCGTGGACGATATGCAGCGCCTCGCGGATGCGTGGGCCACGGTCGATGATATCGCCCAGGAACACGGCCATGCGTGACGGATGGCGCCAGGTGCCGCCCTGCTTGTGGTAACCCAATTGGTCGAGCAAGTGCTCAAGGGTATGAGCGCAACCGTGCACGTCACCAATCAGGTCGTAGCTACGCGCGGGATCGAGCATCAGTCGCCTCCACCTCCCAAGCGGCTGCCCCAGCCCAACTTGGTGCGGCACACTTCGTAGTAGTTGTGATCCAGCGGGTGGATCAAGCGCAACTTCTGTGCCTTCTTGCTCACGGTGATGGTGTCACCGGGGGCGCAGGTGAAATGGTTCTGCCCGTCGCAGGAGACTTGCGGGTAGATTTGCATGTCTTTGGACACCACGATTTTCAGCTCACTGTTGCCATCGACCACAATTGGCCGACTGGACAACATATGGGGGTACATCGGCACGATCACAATGGCATCGAGCTTGGGGTGCATGATCGGGCCGCCGGCCGACAGCGCGTAGGCAGTGGAACCGGTGGGCGTGGCGACGATCAGGCCGTCGGCCTTCTGGCTGCACACGAACTGGCCGTCGATGTACAGCTCGAATTCGATCATGCGCGTGGACTTGCCGGGGTGCAGCACCACGTCGTTGAGGGCATCGCCCTGGCCGATCGCCTCGCCGTGGCGGCGCACTTCGGCTTGCAACAGGAAGCGGTTCTCTACCAGGTAATGGCCGTCGAGCACCTTGGCCACTTCGACTTCCAGCTCGTCGGGGCGGATGTCGGTGAGGAACCCCAGGCTGCCGCGGTTGATCCCCAGCACCGGCACATTATGCCGCGCCAGCGCCCGGGCAGCGCCGAGCAGGCTGCCATCGCCGCCGACCACGATGACCATGTCGCACACCTCGCCAAGCATCTTGCGCGACGAAGTTTGCAGGCCGTGGCCGGGGAGGATTTCAGCGATGGTGTCTTCGAGGATCACATGCAGGTGGCGCTCGAGCAGAAACTTCTTCAGCCGGCGGACGGTGTCCAACACCTGGGTACTGCCCAGGCGACCGATAATGCCGATATTGCGAAAGTGCTCCATGGGGCTCCTGCGGAATCTGGGGTGAGGCAAAAAGAGCGATTATGGGCGAAAGGCCGCCTCAGGCAAAATCCTTTGTCGCCGCCACGCCTTGATGACAATGGTTCTCAGGCACCTTGCGCACGCTGAAAAGGCTATGCTCGGAACATGACGCCATTCCCCGACTTGCACACCCTGCCCCGCCAACTGCGCCACCCCGAGGTGCGCGACCTGGCGTGGGTGATGCTCGCGCCTCCGATGCTGGCGCAGACGCCTTGGCCCCAGCGCCACCCGCTGGCCGGCAGTGACTGGGTGAAGGCCCCTCACCAGCTCGAAGCCTGGTTGCGCCAGCTGGACCAGGACAGCAGCGCGTTGCAGCAGTGGCTGAGCCTGTCACGCACCCGGCGCCTGGGCCTGTATTACGAACGCTTGTGGCAATTTGCGGTGCAGCATGCGCCGGGCGTGGAGTTGCTGGCCGCCAACCTGCCGATCCGCCGTGCCGGGCACACCCTGGGCGAGCTGGACATGCTGGTGCGCGACCGCGATGGGGTGCACCACCTGGAGCTGGCGATCAAACTCTACCTGGGCCCGCAGGACGGCAATGGCCAGGACGCCGCGCAATGGCTGGGGCCTGGCTGCCATGACCGGCTGGACCGCAAGCTGGCACACCTGACCCAGCATCAATTGCCGATCTCCGCGCGGGCAGAAAGCCGCGAGGCCTTGGCGGCGTTGGATATCCAACAGTTCGATGCGCATTTGTGGCTCGGCGGCTATCTGCTCTACCCCTGGCCCGGCGCGGCGCACTCCCCCCTCGGCGCTCACCCGCAGCACCTGCGTGGGCGCTGGTTGCATCAGCGCGATTGGGCGGGCTTTGTCAGCACTCGCCCAGCGGGCCGCTGGCAACCCCTGCCCCGGCATGCCTGGCTGGCGCCCGCGCATTACCCGGCCGATGAGGTGTGGAGTGAGGTGCAGATGCAAGGTTGGCTGGCAGACCTGGACCCAATGGCCCCGGCGCAGTTGCTGGTGCGCATGGTGCCCAACGGTGAGGAGTGGGAAGAAGCCGAGCGGTTGTTTCTGGTGGCCGATCTTTGGCCGAATGTGCCGGGGACAGGCTGATACAGGTGTGGTGTGTTTGAGGGCCTCTTGGCAGCATAGGTATCTACACAACGGTGGTGCGACGCTGGACCTGTGGCTAGGGAGCTTGCTCCCGTGACGACCGGATAGCCGACGCTGTTCTAACTGACGCAACGCGATCCAAATGTGGGAGCTGGCTTGCCTGCGAAGACGGCCTGACAGTCAACACAGTTGGATGGTGTACATATCCATTCCTGCGGTAACGGCCACCTAGGGTTCCGCTCTGACAGCCAGCCCTTTCAAGGTCTTTTCGTTTTGGCAGCCTTGATTACCCTGTCCGTTGAAACATGCGCATTCACCGCCTTGCCTTGCACCCATGTCTTGGGTTTAGGCACCTTGGGGCCGCGGGGACTTTTCGCAACTTGTTTGGGTTGGATGTTTCTGGCCAGCTCCAACAAACGCTGGGCCAACTTTTCCACAGGGATGGCGGGAAGATATTCCGAGGGAAGTGCAATCTGCATTCCCTCATAACCACTCCTGACCTGGACCGCCAAGTGATAGATCGAGGCTTCCCAGCCATCAGGCTGGGTCTCCCGATGGGCTTGCTCCACGCTTCGCTTGAGTACGGCCAGGACGTTGTAGGCCAACACTGCCGTAGTGAACCCGAGCAAAGCAGCCTTTGGGCTGCCGAGAGTTTCGATTTCACTTTCCAGGATCGCTTCCAGTCGCTGGAACATACCTTCAATGCTCCAGCGGCGGCGATAGAGTTGCGCGATCTGCTCAGCGCTGACGCTTTCAGGCAAGTTGCTCCAGAACATCAAGCTGCTGTCACCCGAGTCTGTTGGCGAATGAAGCGTCAGTTCGACGCGCCGACATTGGTAACCGCCTCTGACCTGGATGATCTGCTCACGCACAGAGCCTGTTTCCACAGGCACGGGTTCTTGCCACTCACCCTCTTGAATCAGGCGTGGATGTTTGGCTTGCTGGCGAATGACAAAGGACGTCTGGACCTGCTCACAAGCTTCCATTACCGGAAGCGTGCAGTAGAGTCGGTCAGCCAGCCACACCTGGCCCGGTTCAGCATTAGCCAACAGAGGCAACACGCAAACGCGCTCGCTGGCGTAGGCATCCTCACATGCCTGAAGGTCGATGACCTGATCGAGATCAGGATCGTAGACCACTACCGAAAAACCGGGACGAGCCGCACCTCGCTCCTGGCGTAAAGCCCCCAGACGCTTCTCAGTGGATGCCAGGTGATTGCCATCTACCACGCGAACCTGCCAGTCCGGCAGCATCGTCGTGCAACCCAGTTCTTTGATGGTTGGAGTCAGTCGTTGCGCACTACCGGTGACCAGAGCGCGCAATAGCGCGGGTTCAGTACGACTGATTTTGTCGTAGAGCGCCGCCAAGCTGACAGGGAGATCTTCCAGTTGCCGCGCGGCGGCGTGCAGGGATGGCTTCAAGCCCAATGAAACAAGGGACATCAGCTTGATTATGGTCGAGAACAGTAGTTCACGAGAATACTGCCGTTGCCGATGTTCTTCGAAGACCTGATCGACCCACTCAGGGGCAATAGCTTGCTCCAGCGCCAATTTGGCCATGACGCTGGCAGGTGCTTTTTTCTCGAAACGCGCTAGAACATCGGCCCACATCGTTTGGGATCCCTGAATGAAATTTCAGGGGATTTTACCGAAGACCTTGAAAGGGATGGCTCTGACAGCGGCTCACTTTTGAAAAGAGCCCAAAAGTAAGCAAAAGGCTCTTGCCCCACCACTCGGCACCTCGCTTAGGCTCGGTGTGCCCGAACGCAGGCTTGAATCCGTGGGCCGCCGTCATGGGCCATCCTTGGCCCAGGACGGCTAACCCGGCGTCCTGCCGGGTTACCCCCGAATTCAAGCCTGCGTTCGGCCAGCGTGGTTTAACGGGGCGCCTAAGATCAAAAGCAGATCAAGATCAAGAGCGGCTCGCTTCGCATCGTAGTTACCGTCGGCTGCTACAGGCTACAAAGTTGTGTAGATACCTATGCTCATCGCAGGCAAGCCTCCCACATTTTGACCGCGCCGCTGGCTTGCCTTTTGTAGGAGCGAGCTTGCTCGCGAAAAACTCACTGGCGCCGCGTTCATTCAGCAAACACGGGTTATCGTTGACGTTTTCGCGAGCAAGCTCGCTCCTACAGAATTGGCCGCAGCGCCGATTCCGGATAGGTGGTGTGTGTGTTGGGCCTCATCGCAGGCAAGCCAGCTCCCACAGTTTGACCGCGCCGCTGGCTTGCCTTTTGTAGGAGCGAGCTTGCTCGCGAAAAACTCGCTGGCGCCGCGTTCATTCAGCAAACACGGGTTATCGTTGACGTTTTCGCGAGCAAGCTCGCTCCTACAGAATGGGCCGCAGCGCCTACCCCATGTGGGAGATGGCTTGCCTGCGAAAGCGCTAGCCTAGGCACTACAGCTTATCGATGTGCTGATAATCCAACTGCAACCCAACCGCCAATTCTTCAGCCCGCCCCAACCTGATCGGCCCGCGCTCGATATCAATCAATACGCCTGGGCACTCCAATCGCGGCAGCGCGCCCATCGCCTTGAGTCGTCCATCGGTCACCACCAGCAACTTCTGCTGCTCGGCGGGATAGCGCTTGCGCCGTGCCGCCAACCAATGCCCCGCCTCTGTCAGCGCAGCCAGCAATGGCGTGCCGCCGCCCGCACCCAACTGCGCCAACCACTCGGCCAAGCCTTTCGCCGCCTTCAAGCCCTGCACTTGCCACTTCGGTGACTGCCCGCTAGCCGTGAGCAACGCCATGCGCGCCCGTTGCCGATAAGCATCGTCAAACAACTGAGCCAACAACCCCTTGGCGTCGGTCAACGCCCGATGGCGCCGCGTGGACGCCGAGGCATCGACAATCACCAGCCACAGCTCAGGGGCTGACCGGCTACGCAGATGCAACAGCAGGTCCGCACGGCATTGCGGCCGACCACCGAGCAACGTGCCCGGCCAATTGATCGCCCCGCGCTGTGCGCTGCGGGCTTTGCCCTGCCGGCCGCTGTTCAACCGCCCCGCGTGGGGCCGGGCATCCGCCCCCGCGTCAGGTCGGGGGCGGATGCCTAGGGCTTTTTTGGCCAGGTGGGTACATCGCGGCGTGCGCCCGTGGGCAAGGCAGGTGCGGGCATATCGCCCCATTGGCCTTGGCCGGGCGAGGTGTCAGAGGGGGAAGGCGACGGCCCGTCACTCGGCTCGGGCGGCGCGCCTGGCGGAGTCTGTTGTTGACGACGATGGCGCAAGGCAAATTCTGCCACCGCATCGATATCGTCCTGCTCGATAGCGGCCGCACCACGCCACGCCGCATGGGCACGGGCACCACGCAACCAGACCAGGTCGGCGCGCAAGCCGTCGACCCCTGCGGCAAAGCAGCGCTCGGTGATGAGGGCCAACGCCTGGTCATCCAGGGCGATGCTGTCGAGCCGTGCCCGCGCCTGGGTGCAACGCTCACGCAAGGCGGCTTGGGCTGGCGCCCACTGCGTGCAGAACGCCGACGGGTCGGTGTCGAAATCCAGGCGGCGACGGATGATCTGCCCACGCTCGGCGGGCAAGGTCTGCCCGCTCAACGCCACGTTGAAGCCGAAGCGGTCGAGCAACTGCGGGCGCAGATCGCCCTCCTCCGGGTTCATGGTGCCGATCAGCACAAAGCGCGCCGCATGGCGATGGGAAATCCCGTCGCGCTCGATCAGGTTGGTGCCGCTGGCGGCCACGTCCAACAGCAAGTCCACCAAGTGGTCGGCCAGCAGGTTGACTTCATCCACGTACAACACGCCGCCATCGGCCTTGGCCAACACGCCGGGGGAGAATTGTGCGCGGCCTTCGCCCAGTGCAGCGTCCAGGTCCAGGGTGCCGACCAGGCGTTCTTCGGTCGCGCCCAGGGGCAAGGTCACAAACTGCCCGCTGGCCAGCAGGTCCGCCAGCCCACGGGCCAGAGTGGACTTGGCCATGCCCCGTGGCCCTTCGATCAGCACGCCGCCGATCTTCGGGTCGATGGCGGCCAGGCACAGCGCCAGCTTCAAGTCATCAGCGCCGACCACGGCGGACAGCGGGAAATGGGGAGTATCAGTCATAGTCAACTCTTAATAGCTCGTTCCAACGCTCCCGCGTGGGAACGCTTCGCTGGACGCTCGGCGTCCGTTTTTGTGACGCAGAGCGTCACGGGCTGCATTCCCACGCGGAGCGTGGGAACGATCACTCAGCTGTCTTCTTCTATGTCCAGCAACAGGTTTTCCAAGGCTTCGCGGTACGCCCCCGGTGCCTGCCACAAGCCACGTTGTTGGGCTTCGAGCATGCGTTCGGTCATGTCGCGCAGGGCATCGGGGTTGTGCTGTTGCACAAAGGCACGGGTGTCAGGGTCCAGCAGGTAGGCATCGGCGAGCAAGGCGTATTGGTGGTCGTCAATCAGCGCGGTGGTGGCGTCGAAGGCGAACAGGTTGTCCACGGTCGCGGCCATTTCAAACGCGCCTTTATAGCCATGGCGCTTCACGCCTTCGATCCACTTGGGGTTGGCCGCACGGGAACGAATCACCCGGTTGAGCTCTTCCTTCAAGGTGCGGATTTTCGGCAAGTCAGGCTGGCTATGGTCGCCATGGTAGCTGGCGGCCTTGTCACCGCTCAGGGTTTCCACGGCGGCCAGCATGCCGCCCTGGAATTGGTAGTAGTCGTTGGAGTCGAGCAAGTCGTGCTCCCGATTGTCCTGGTTCTGCAACACCGCCTGCACCTGGCTCAAACGCTGGGCAAATTGCTCGCGGGCTGCGGTGCCTTCATCGGAGCCACCGTAGGCGTAACCGCCCCAGTTCAGGTAGACCTCGGCCAAGTCCTCGCGGCTCTGCCACAAGCGCCCGTCAATCGCGCCCTGCACGCCTGCGCCATAGGCGCCCGGCTTGGCGCCAAAGATGCGCCAGCCGGCCTGCTTGGCCGCTGCAGCTTCATCCAGGCCCGACTCAAGCAACGCTTGGCGTTCGCTGCGCACCTTGGCGGCCAGCGGGTTCATGTCGTCGGGTTCATCCAGGGCCGCCACTGCCTGCACCGCCGCATCGAACAGGCGGATCAGGTTGGCAAACGCATCGCGGAAGAACCCGGACACGCGCAGGGTCACGTCCACACGCGGGCGGTCCAGAAGGCTGATCGGCAGTATTTCAAAGTCGTCCACCCGCTGGCTGCCGGTGGCCCATACCGGGCGCACGCCCATCAGCGCCATGGCCTGGGCAATATCGTCACCGCCGGTGCGCATGGTGGCGGTGCCCCACACCGACAGGCCCAGCTGACGCAGGTGGTCGCCGTGGTCTTGCAGGTGCCGCTCAAGAATCAGGTTGGCCGACTGGAACCCGATGCGCCAGGCCGTGGTGGTTGGCAGGTTGCGCACGTCCACGGTAAAGAAGTTACGCCCCGTCGGCAGCACATCGAGCCGCCCGCGACTCGGCGCGCCACTGGGCCCCGCCGGGACAAAGCGCCCACTCAAGGCATCGAGCAAACCACGCATCTCTGCGGGGCCGCAGGCATCCAGGCGGGGCGCGACGACAATGCGCAGGCTTTCGATCACCGACTTCACCTCGTGCCAGCCGGGCTCTTCCAACTGCTCGATGGGCCCTTCCAATGCCTGCTCGATCAAGCGCGCTGCGTACAACTCCAGACGTTCACGGGTATCCCCGGCGGTGCGCCACAGCTGATCGTCAATCTTCTGCAACACAAACGGGCGCCGCCCCGTCCAGGGCTCGGCCAATGCGCAATCGAGCGGATCAAACCCCAGCTCGAACGCCTTGGCCAACACCCGCAGCAGGCTCGACTGCGGGCCCCGGCCATCGCCACGGGGAATGCGCAACAGCGCCAGCAAGGTGTCGATACGCAAGCGGCCCTCGGGCGACTCGCCAAAAATATGCAGGCCATCGCGGATCTGCGATTCCTTCAAGTCGCACAGGTAGGTATCCAGGCGCGGCAGCCACACCGCCACGTCCGCCTCACTGCCCAATTCCAACTCCTGGTCGATACGGGTTTCGCGCACCAGCTTGAGGATGTCTTTTTGCAGCTCCAGGGCACGGCGCGGGTCGAGCAATTGCGCTTCGTAATATTCGTCGGCCAGCAACTCAAGGTCACGCAGCGGGCCGTAGGTTTCGGCGCGGGTCAGCGGCGGCATCAAGTGGTCGATGATCACCGCCTGGGTGCGCCGCTTGGCCTGGGCGCCCTCACCCGGGTCGTTGACGATAAACGGGTAGATATTCGGCAACGGCCCCAGCAGTGCATCCGGCCAGCAATGCTCCGACAGGCCCACACCTTTGCCGGGCAGCCATTCCAGGTTGCCGTGCTTGCCCACATGGATCACGCCGTGGGCGCCGTAGGTATGGCGCAGCCAGAAATAGAACGCCAGGTAGCCATGGGGCGGAACCAGGTCCGGGTCGTGGTACACGGCGCTGGCATCCACCTGGTAACCCCGGGCCGGCTGGATGCCGACAAAGGTCAGGCCCAGGCGCAGGCCAGCGATCATCATGCGGCCATCGCGGCACATCGGATCGTTTTGCGGGGCACCCCAACGCTCCAGCACGGCCTGGCGATTGGAGGCCGGCAAGCGATCAAACATCGCCTGGTATTCCACAAGGCCCAGGCTTTGATGGCAGGGGCGCAGGTCTAGGCTGTCGAGGTCGTTGGTGACGCCGCCGAGCAGTTCATGGATCAGCGCGGTGCC
The DNA here is from genome assembly GCF_002591235.1 of Pseudomonas sp. FDAARGOS_380. Taxonomy (NCBI): domain Bacteria; kingdom Pseudomonadati; phylum Pseudomonadota; class Gammaproteobacteria; order Pseudomonadales; family Pseudomonadaceae; genus Pseudomonas; species Pseudomonas sp. FDAARGOS_380. The sequence continues at coordinate 5,465,020 of NZ_CP023969.1, forward strand.
GCTCTCGGGCAGCCGCTCCGCCACCGGGTAGCCTTCAGTTTGCAAGGCGCGCAGGATATTCAGCGCCGCCGCCGGGGTGTCCAGGCCCACGCCGTTGCCGATGCGACCGTCGCGGGTCGGGTAGTTGGCCAGGATCAACGCAATCCGTTTCTGTGCATTGGGCACCCGCGCCAACTCGACCCAGCGGCGTGCCAGCTCAGCAACAAAATCCATGCGCTCGGGCGCTGCGCGGTAGCACACCACGTCCGACTGGCTGCGCTCGCTGCGCCAGGCCAGGTCCTTGAAACTGATCGGCCGGCTGATGATGCGCCCGTCCAGCTCCGGCAAGGCAATGTGCATCGCCAGGTCGCGGGGCCCCAGGCCCTGTTCACTGGCCTGCCAGCCGGGTTGGTTGTCCTGGGCGCAGATCGCCTGGATCACCGGGATATTGCGGCGAAACGGGCGCAAATGCGGAGCTTCCGGGCTCGATTGGGCAAAGCCGGTGGTGTTCAGAATCACCGCGGCTTGCACGCCATCCAGCAGGTCCTCGACCACCGTGAGGCAGCCGGGCTCTTTCAAACTGGCCACCGCAATCGGCAACGGGTTGAGGCCCGCCGCTTGTAAGCGCTGGCAGAACACATCGATAAAACCGGTATTGGCCGCCTGTAAATGGGAGCGGTAGAACAGCACCGCAGCCACGGGCCAGTCAGCGTGCCAATCGGCCTGCCAGTCATTGAGGCGGGCATTGGCGGTGTGCGGGTGATAGATCGCCGTGCGTGGCAGCGCTTGCGGCTCGGCCCAGGCATAGTCGCGGCCCAGGTGGGTACTGGCCAGGCAGTGGTAAAAATCCAGGGCATTGCCCAGGCCACCTTGGCGCAGGAAGTGCCACAGGCGCTCGCGGTGTTCGACAGCAACGCTGCTCAGGCCGCTGAGTTCCGGGTCCGGGCGGTCGTCACCCGGCACCAGGATCAGGGTGACGCCGCGCTCGGCCAACTCCACCAGGCGCTCGATACCGTAGCGCCAATAGCCGATGCCGCCGTGCAATGACAGCAGGATGACCTTGGCGTGGCGCAATACCTCGTCGACGTACAGGTCGACCGAGGCATGGTTCTGCACCTGCATCGGGTTGGCCAGGCGCAGGCTGGGGTAGTCCTCGGGCAATTGCTGGGCGGCTTCGGCGAGCAGCGCCAGGCTGGAATCGCCGCTGCACAGGATCACCAGTTCAGCGGGGGTCTGGCCAAGGTCGGCAATATTGTCGTCCGCGACGAAACCACCGGGTTGGGTCCTGAGCAGGTGCATGGTTAAACGCTGAGGGCGGCGCGCAATTGCGCTTCAAGGCCGGCGGCGTCCAGTTCCTGGCCGATCAGCACCAGGCGCGTGGTGCGTGCTTCGTCAGCGCCCCAGGCACGGTCGAAGTGCTTGTCAAAGCGCGTGCCCACGCCCTGGATCAGCAGACGCATCGGTTTGTTGGGGATCGCGGCGAACCCTTTCACACGCAGGATGCCGTGCTGCACCACCAACTGGGTCAGAGCGTCGAGCAACAGCGCTTCGTCGGCTTGGGGCAAGTCGATGGAGATGGAATCGAAGGCATCGTGATCGTGGTCGTCTTCACCTTCGTGGTGATGGTCGTGATGGCTGTGACGCCCGTCGATATGCTCCTCGGAACCGGCGCCCAGGCCGATCAGCACGTCCAGAGGCAGGCGACCGCTGCTGGCTTCGATGATCTTCACCGCGGGCGGCAATTCTTCGGCGACTTCCAGGCGCACACGGGCCAGGTCTTCGGCACTGATCAGGTCGGTTTTGTTGAGAATCACCAGGTCGGCGCTGGCCAACTGGTCGGCGAACAGCTCGTGCAACGGCGATTCGTGGTCCAGGTTGGGGTCAAGTTTGCGCTGGGCGTCGACCTGGTCCGGGAAGGCGGCAAAGGTGCCGGCAGCCACGGCCGGGCTGTCGACCACGGTGATCACCGCGTCAACGGTGCAGGCGCTGCGGATTTCCGGCCACTGGAAGGCTTGCACCAATGGCTTGGGCAGGGCCAGGCCTGAGGTTTCGATGAGGATATGGTCCAGGTCACCGCGACGGGCGACCAGTTCACGCATCACCGGGAAGAACTCTTCCTGCACGGTGCAGCACAGGCAACCGTTGGCCAGCTCGTAGACGCGGCCATTGGCTTCTTCTTCGGTGCAACCGATAGAACACTGCTTGAGGATTTCACCGTCAATGCCCAGCTCGCCGAACTCGTTGACGATCACCGCAATGCGACGGCCCTGGGCGTTGTCGAGCATATGGCGCAACAACGTGGTTTTGCCCGAGCCGAGGAAGCCGGTAACGATGGTGACGGGAAGTTTGGCCAGTGTTTTCATCGGATGCCCTTTGGGGCGGGCATACGGGACGACAGGCCCTGCGGCGGCGCGCAGCAGCGGATTTCGTCACCGGATCACCCCGCCCGGTTGAATTGGAAAATCAGTCGCGAGGCAGGTCTCCTGGCTTGGGGTGTGCAGGTCTTGCGACCAACGCTGACTGCGCCTTCCCGCCCTATCGGCAGTGGCGTGGCAGTCAACTGAACCCTTCACAGTTGCGGGGGCAGCCGCGGCTTGAACCGCGTTCCCTTCTTAGCTTCGGCCTGGGCCGAAGAACCTCGAGGGTGCAAGGCTACAGGGGCTTGCAGCATTTGACTACCGTCCCCGGCCCATGCTCTCCTACACCTCTTGTTTCGGGTGCCCTTCACAGGGTGAAACGGGAAACCGGTGCGTCATAGACCTATGACCAGTCCGGTGCTGCCCCCGCAACGGTAAGCGAGCGAAGCGTCATGGCCACTGTGCGTTTGCATGGGAAGGCGACGCTTTCAGGAGGCCTCTTTCAAGAGCCACCCCTCGCAAGCCCGGAGACCGGCCCGAAAAAATCAGATAACAAACCCGCGGTGGGCGGGCGCTGTTCGAACCCTGCGTGCCTGGCGCGTGGGGTCTTCTATGCGCTCGTTTCACCCTGACACCTGAAAGGGACGCGCCATGTCGATCATCAGCAGCACTTCGCACTCCGCCACTAGCACCGCCACCCTCAGCCAACGCCTGACCGCCGCCATCGGCGCGTCAATCCTGGGCGCGTGCCTGGTGTATTTCGCCGGGTTTTCGCATATCGAGGCGGTGCACAACGCCGCCCACGATACCCGCCACAGCGCCGCGTTCCCGTGCCATTGAGAGCTGCCGACATGATCAAGCGTATTGCGCAAACCGCAGGTTTCACCGGGCTGTTGGCGGCCCTGCTGCTGACCCTGCTGCAAAGTTTCTGGGTGGCACCGCTGATTCTGCAGGCGGAAAGCTATGAAAAAGCCCCGCCAGCCGCCGAAGTGGCGCATGAGCACGCCGCTGGCGCCGCAGCCCACACCCACGACGCCCAAGCCTGGGAGCCGGAAGATGGCTGGCAGCGCGTGCTGTCCACCACCGGCGGCAACCTGGTAGTGGCAGTAGGCTTTGCGCTGATGCTCGCCGGCCTCTACACGCTGCGCGCGCCGACCCGCACCGCCCAAGGCCTGCTCTGGGGCCTGGCCGGCTACGCGACCTTTGTACTGGCGCCCACCCTGGGCCTGCCCCCGGAACTGCCCGGTACCGCGGCCGCTGACCTGACGCTGCGCCAGACCTGGTGGATCGGCACTGCAGCATCGACCGCCGCCGGCCTGGCGCTGATCGTATTCGGCCGCAATTGGCTATTGAAAGGCCTTGGGCTGGCGATCCTTGCCGTGCCCCACTTCATCGGCGCGCCGCAACCTGAGGTGCATTCGATGCTGGCTCCGGAGGCGCTCGAAGCGCAGTTCAAGATCGCCTCGCAATTGACCAACGTGGCCTTCTGGTTGGCCCTGGGCCTGATCAGCGCCTGGTTGTTTCGCCGCAATCGCGACGACCAATACTCGGCATGATTCTGGTTGTCGGGCTTGGCTGCCAGCGGGGCTGTGAGGTTCACAGCCTGCTGGCGTTGCTGGACAGCGCCCTGGCCGAGGCCGGCATTGAGCGCTCACGCGTGACTGCGCTGGCAAGCATTGACCGCAAACGCGATGAGCCTGGCCTGCTGGCCCTGGCCCAGCGGTTGAACCTGCCCTTGCAGTGCTTGAGTGCCGAACAACTGGTGGGCTATGAGCATCGGCTGAGCCATCGCTCTGCGCTGGCTTTTGCCCACACCGGCTGTTACGGCGTGGCCGAAAGCGCCGCCCTGGCCCTGGCCGAGCACCTGTCCAATGGCCCCGCGCGCCTGCTGATCACTCGCCAGAAAAGCGCACAGGCCACCCTTGCATTGGCCTGCGCAGGGTAAAATCCCGATAATTGCCGCTTTCGATCATGAGCAATCTTCATGCTCGCCCGTTTTTCAACAGGACTTCTCCATGACCGTCTACTTTATCGGCGCCGGCCCCGGCGACCCGGAATTGATCACCGTTAAGGGCCAGCGGCTGATTCGCAGTTGCCCGGTGATCATCTACGCCGGCTCGCTGGTGCCCGCCGCCGTACTGGAAGGTCACCAGGCGCTCCAGGTGGTCAACAGCGCCGAACTGCACCTGGAGCAAATCATCGAGCTGATCAAGACGGCCCATGCCCAAGGCCAGGATGTGGCGCGGGTGCACTCCGGCGACCCCAGCTTGTATGGGGCGATTGGCGAACAAATCCGCCATTTGCGTGAGCTGGGCATCCCGTTCCAGATCATTCCAGGAGTGACGGCTGTCGCGGCGTGCGCGGCCTTGCTGGAGACCGAACTGACCCTGCCGGACATCGCCCAGAGCGTGATCCTGACCCGTTACGCCGATAAAACCAGCATGCCCCCCGGTGAAGACTTCGACAGCCTGGCGCGGCATGGCACCACCATGGCGATTCATCTGGGGGTCAATCACTTGGAAAAGATCGTCGCCGAACTGCTGCCGCACTATGGCGCGGACTGCCCGATTGCCGTGGTGCACAGGGCGACCTGGCCGGACCAGGAGTGGGTGGTGGGTACGCTGAGTGACATTGCCGAGAAAGTCGCGGCCAAGGGGTTTCGGCGTACGGCATTGATCGTGGTGGGCCGGGTGTTGGCCAGTGACAGTTTCAGTGAGTCGTCGCTGTACCGCGCAGGGCATGCGCACCTCTATCGGCCCTGAAGAAACACACTTAACGCGGTTAGAGCCATCGCAGCGTAGTTAGCTATACAGCGCTGGTGCGGCGCTGAACCTGTGGCGAGGGAGCTTGCTCCCGTGACGATCCGACAGTCAGTGCATATCCACCGGACGCTCCGAAATCCAACTGTGGGAGCGGGCTTGCCTGCGATGACGGCCTGACAGCCGATGCTTATCTACCTGACGCACCGCGATCAAACTGTGGGAGCGGGCTTGCTCGCGAATGCGGCCTGGCAGTCAACACAGTTGGATTGGGTACATATCCATTGCTGCGGTAACGGCCACTTAGGGTTCCGCCCTGACGGCGGCTCACTTTTGAAAAGCGCAAAAGTAAGCAAAACGCTCTTGCCCCACCACTCGGCACCTCGCCTAGGCTCGGTGTGCCCGTAATCCGCCAGTGATTTGGGGGGCCGCCGCCACGCGCCATCCATGGCGCGGGGCGGCTAAACCGGCATCCCTGCCGGTTTACCCCCCAAATCCCTGTCGAATTCCGGCCAGCGTGGTTTAACGGGGCGCCTGAGATCAAGATCACAAGCAGATCAAGATCACAAGCAGATCAAGATCACAAGCAGATCAAGATCACAAGCAGATCAAGATCACAAGCAGATCAAGATCAAGAGCGGCTCGCTTCGCATCGTGGTTAGTGTCGGCTGCTACAAACTTGCGAAGTTGTTTAGAGACCTAAGGCTATCGCAGGCAAGCCAGCTCCCACACTTGATCTATTTTGTTAGATGTATCTTATAACTGACTGAATTTTAAGCATAAAAAACGGCGCTCACGGGGCGCCGTTTTTTTATGTTCGCAGTGAACACCTTACTCAGTAGTAGGCGTTTTCTTTCTGCGTGTGGTCGGTCACGTCACGTACGCCCTTGAGCTCAGGAATGCGCTCGAGCAGTGTGCGTTCGATACCTTCCTTCAACGTAACGTCCGCCTGGCCACAGCCCTGGCAGCCGCCGCCGAACTTCAACACGGCGATACCGTCCTCCACCACGTCGATCAGGCTCACCTGGCCGCCGTGGCTGGCCAGCCCAGGGTTGATCTCGGTTTGCAGGTAGTAGTTGATGCGCTCATTGACCGGGCTGTCGGCATTGACGTTCGGCACCTTGGCGTTGGGCGCCTTGATGGTCAACTGGCCGCCCATACGGTCGGTGGCGTAGTCGACCACGGCGTCGTCAAGGAAGGCTTCGCTGAACGCGTCGATGTAGGCGGTGAAGCTCTTGAGCCCCAGGGCGGTGTCTTCAGGCTTCTCTTCGCCAGGCTTGCAGTAGGCAATGCAGGTCTCGGCGTACTGGGTGCCAGGCTGGGTGATAAAGACGCGGATGCCGATACCTGGGGTGTTCTGCTTGGACAGCAGGTCAGCCAGGTAATCGTGGGCGGCGTCGGTAATGGTTATGGCAGTCATGGAAACTCCTCACAGGCTTGCCCGCAGTTTACGCCAAATTATTACCCAGGTACAAAGTCCGAGTGTTTTTGTCGGGAAAGACCTGATCCTGCTGACCGAACCCGCTGGCGCTCCTACCGGTTTCTGCGAAAACCTATGCCTACCTATGTAGGCCACCTGCAAAACCGCGCTGAATATAGTGAATCCTCTTCGACCAAGGATTGTGAGGATTGCATGAACAACGCGTTGCAGAGTTTCTATTTCAACGGCTTGCCTGAACAGCAAGCGCACCTGGACCATCTGATTGAGTTCGTGACGGCGCACATTTCACGTTCAGTAACCGCCGCCGAGGTGTACTACTACCCTCCCCCGCAGTCCGAGCTGAATCGCGAGTGCAAGGAAGCCTTTCGGGTCCTGGCAAAACTGGAGGCCGATGAAGACTTTCAGCAGTTCCTGCGGGACAAGCCTGAACCGGATAATTCTCTGCTAGGCCGGGACTTTCTTTACGATCTGCTCTCCACCCTACTCAGCAGCGCCCGCTCGCCGGTACCCGACCCTCCCGAAACGTTCAGCATCGCCGACCGTTCGGTGATTCTGCGCCATGTGCCCACCTATTGGTACATCGACGTCGATGTGTTGCTGGATATCAACCGGCGTGTGGGTAATGGTCTTAAAAGTGACGGTTCGGTACGGTTCGACCTGGTGCTCAAGTATTACGCCATCCTCCCGTCCCATCCAAAAACCGGCGAACAGTGGAAATCGGTTCTTTATGGCTTGCAGGAACACTGCGCCCTGAAAAAACTCGGCCACGAAGGCAGCATCAGCGATCTGCAGCATTTACTGGATGCGCCTGCTGACAAAAAGATCAAGTCTGTTATCCAAGAGATCCAGACACACACCCGTAAATCACTGTTCCAATGCGTGCTGCCGCCGACCTTTTCCTCATCACAGCAGGCCATGCTCAGCACCACGCCGACGGTCTTGCTTGAGCAGATTCTCAACAGTCCGAGCAACCTAGCGCTGGCCGAGCGTATCGCCAAGGCGCTGGACTGGTACGGCAGCCAAAAGGCGCAAACCTGCCCACAACCGGTGCTGGTGAAGTTGCTGTGGCGCGCACTTTGGCTGACGATCATCCCCAACCCACGCTCGACGTTGGATAACGAATTGAAGTTATTCATCACGCCTGGGGCGTCTTACAAGTCGGTCCGCCAAGACCTGATCAGCCAGTATCACCACACCTTGTCGATCAGCACTGACGCGGCGCAACTGGCCATGTGCGTGGTCAAGGCCAATGTCGCCAGCGAAGTATGGGTGGCCGATATTCCCGATGACCTGCCCTACGCCGCCGCCAGTACCTGGGTCAACTTCAGAAGCGGTTTTCTGCTGGCCGAAACACTTGCGCCCGGCTCATCGCGCCACATGAGCTTCGAGCAACTGCTCAACCTGACGGCGGAGCATTTTCGTGCCAGCGGCGATGACGTCAAACAACAGGCTCTGGTCGCGGCGGCCAAGCTGGGCCCTACCGTGCAATGGGCGCAGGCCAACGGCCTGATTGCCAGCCGAAAGTCGGGCCACTCCCGCGAGGAGCTCGCTCAGGCCGTCACCGCGCTGGAACAGCATGAGTATGAGGTGTTCAACGCGGTCCAGAACCTTGCGCTCCATCTGCCCAGCCGTTGGCGCTCGGCGTCGGACGCGGAGTACGACAAAGCCTTCCGTGAAGCCCTTGAGCGCCCGAGAAACGCCTATAAGGTACTGATCCAGTCCCTGCTTGCCCATCTGGGTAGCTGGACCCTGGATGTGGACCGGGACGAAATCACGGTGTACTCATTGAGAGAGGCCCTGAACAAGGTGCCCATCGAATATGAAACCAAACGCAAGGCCGATGCCGTTCGCTACCGCACGGGTTTTATTCTGCGCATCGTCAAGGCTCGCGATCCTTTCAGCGCCCTCTACGTCGAGGTGTTCCCCCTCGCCGGCGTGATTCGCCGACGTGGCGATATCGATACCCTGCCGCTCAATGGCAAAGTGGTCGAACTGCGTGACGCCATGAGTTGGTGCAAATACAGATTGGCCACCGAAGTGCCCTTTGATCGCGAGGCCTACCGCGAGAACAAAGCGCCCAGGCGCGGCAAAAAGGCCGAGATGATCGTTGAACAAGTCGGCGAAACATTGCCTGGCATCGATTCGCACACATCGCGCCCCTCATCGTTCGCGCCCAACACGCTGTATGCGCCACGCAGTGAAGCGCTGGCGAGCATGATCGCCCGCGAGCTGTTTTTTTGCGACGAAGAAGCCCTGCTGGAAAAAACCCGCAAAGACACACGCGAAGTGGACATCGGCGCAGAGGTACTCGAAGATTTGGCGTTCTGGGGCAAGATATTTGTCCCGTTCTGGGCCGGTATCGAAGACATCGCCTCCGGCGATCCCCAGCGCATCAAATCCGGCGTCGCCAGCTTGTTCATCGACATCGTGGCTTTCGCATTGCCGGTGGGTCGGTATGTGGCCGGCTCTACCCGCCTGCTCATCCAGGCGGGCAAAACCGGGCTGCGCCTGGCGATGCCGAAACTGGCGAAACTCACGGGAAAACTGGTGATTGCCACCCTCCAGGAATTCAACCCCCTGGCCGCCCTGCCCAGCCTGCTCAGGCTGGCGCGCATGGGCATGCTCAAGTTGGGTCACAAACTGATGCGCCAGACGAAACGGGGCATCGCCCTACTGCGCGATGGGACAATCGCCGCCAGGCACATGCGTTCGGTCGATCCTGACAGTTGGAAGCCGCTGCTGGCTGGCGATCGACTGTTTACTGTCGACGGTTTTGCCAATATCCCGATGCGTAACGTCGGCAGCCTCGACGCCCCCGATTATCGCCTGATCGACGCCGCCTCAAATACCGCCTTCGGGCCGCGTTATCGAGAGCCGATCACAGTCATCAGCAACAGCAGCCCGTTGATCCGTCGATACGCGGTCGACCCCGAGTTGATCAGGGGTCTGACGCCCGACGCTCGCGGCCTCTTCTCCCGAGCGGACTACAATCAAAAGTTCATCTGCAATATCGATGATAAGGGCAAGATCGCGGTGTACCAGGTACGCGACAATTCCTACGGGTTTATTCAGGAGACCGCCGCAGGCGCCGACAACAGCTTTTCGATCGTACTGGTCAATCCAAAGACCAACCGCGACTTATCGATCACGTTGTCCTCGGTCGAGCCCGGTCACTGGTACTCAAGCCAGATCAAACTGGCAGGCGGCGCGCCGGATGCACCCAACGTGGTAACGCCATCGATACTGTTGAAATGGACCGAGGCCAGCGAAGAGGCCCTGAAAAAAACCATGGACACCTTCGTCAGCACTTACAACCTGAACCCCACTGCATTTCGCCAGTTCGTCAACAGCCGCAACACCCTGACGCGCAGAGGCCAACAGATGCTCGACCGTGTGGGAACCGCCCGTTCCAGCGTGACCTACGACCACCTGGAGCGCTGGAGCAAGGTATCCCAACGTGAGCGCAACAGCCTTACCCTTGAAGGCTTCGCCGCCGATCACAACCTTGACCCGGTGGACTTTGCCGAGCATGTAAACCTGGACGGCAGCTACCGGGCGGCAGGCAAAGTGCTGGCCAAGTATGCCAGCGGCGGCGACTTCGATGTGCTGACGCCCGAGCACTTGAAAGCCTGGAACACACACTACAACGCTGCCAATTCACGGGTCTCGATGCTCTCGTTTGTCGAAGCCAAAAACCTCAACCCGGTGATATGGCGCAGTTACGTCAATGACAATGGCAGCATGACCCGCGCCGGTCGGGAGATGTGGCTGTTCGGACAAAGAAGCCCGCTGGACCAGCCGGTCGCCAGGAAACGGCCTGCACCGCCCCCTACAGCAGGCAGTTCAAAACGCCCGCGCCTGGAAGACAACACCCCACCCACGCGGCGCCGGTCAACCTCGATCACAGGCTCTTTTGATCATAAAATCAACAACAACGCGGCAATTTTGCAAGATCCGACCGACGTCAGGCGCAGCTTGACCCTCGAGCTTGAAGGCCCGCTGCACACCATCGAGATTACCGACGCCAACCGTTTTTTTGACGAGTTCACTGGCCTGCAACACGTCGAAGTCAAAGAAGCTGCGACCAAAAGTATCCGAGAATGGATCTCCAAGGAGGGCAGCCATCATCGCCGCCTTGATCGGCTGTTGGAGGTCAAGAAACTGGCAAATGGCCCGGAGCGAGGCCTGTCGGTGGTGGCCAAGACCGATATAAAGCGCTTCGATGTCCTTGGGCCGTACACCGGCAAGCTGCATCGGGATCAAGCCTCGATCAATGCCGAGATTCTCGAAAAAGGCGAGGCGGCCGTCGGTACGTATTTATTCCAGACCAACACCCAAGGCGCGACCATCAGCGGCCACGGCAACAGCAGTACGCTGAGCCTGATCAATGCGGTCAAGGTGCCGAACCTGCCCGATGTCGGCATTGAAAATGTCGGCGCCCTGTATGTAGGCAAGTACATGGTGTTTTTAATCGCTTGGCGAGATATCCCTGCCGGGACCGAGTTGCTGATGGATTACGGGAAAGCCTACTGGAAGTACATGAGGCCCTGAAACTCAGCCCTAATGAGCTTGCCGAGAGGGTATCGCGTCATCAATGCCAAACCAGCGTTTGAGCCTGCGGTGCGTGCCCCTCTCCAACACGTGGTAGCTGGCGAATGCGCCCAGCGCAATGATGACGATACACACAGGCACCATGGTGTAGGGGTCTACCCCACGTTGCTCGATGGCCCAGCGCCCCGCGCACAGCACCAGGACATGAAGCAGGTACACCGAGTAGGAACAATCCCCCAGCATTTTTATAACGCGCGAGCCGCGCAAATACGGCTCCAGCGCCACACAACTGATCACCAGCACAGCGCTGGGCAGGCCCCATTCCAACGCACGGGGGACATCCGCGCCGTGATAGATCGCCGCCAGTGCCGCCATGATCCCCAGCAACGCCAACCACGGCCTGGCCCGGCACAGGCCGCGGCGATACAGCATGCCGATCGCCACGCCCATGAGAAACTCCAGGACAATGTCATTACGGTAAAACCCATCGGCCAAATCGAAGGCGGGGCCAATGACGTAACACAGCAGATACAGCAACAACGCCACCACCCATAGCCGATAGGCTTGCCCCACTAACAAGGCAGCCGCAAACAGACAGTAGAACAGCATCTCGAAATTCAGCGTCCAGCCCACGTCCAGCAAGGGATAGACGCCATAGCCCGCGGGGTTTTGCGCTGGGATAAAGAGCATTGAAAGGAGTATATGGCCGAGTTCGAGCTCAACGTCTGCAAACATCGAAGGCATGGCCGCCGCCAGCACGGCCAACAGTACGGTATAGAACCAATAGGCCGGCGCAATCCTGGCTACGCGCATCAGCATGAAACGCCAAGGTGTCAGCGCTTTATCGGCAGTTGCGAGGAAAATCACCAAGCCGCTGATGACGAAGAACACATCCACGCCAGCGCCGCCCTTTTCGACTAACAGGTCCTCCAACGCGTTGTGGACCTCGAAGTTGAAAAACAGCTGCATAACGTGGTGCCCCACAACCAGCCATGCCGCCAACGCGCGTAGCAACTGCACTGAAATCAACATCGGCATCCCCTTTCCAATCCGTAGGTAGATATCCGACTGCTTCAGCCCCCGCATGGAGAAATGACCGGATCAATAGCGGTAGTTATAGGTTCTCGTAGCGGTTCATGTCCAATACGCCCTCTTCCACCGGCGTGGTTTCGTGGATATACCGCGACAAGTCATGGAAGTACTGCCAGAACAGCGGGTGACTGCGACGTACACCCCAGCGATCGACGATTTTCTCGAAGCTCTTGGCGTCCTTGGCTTGCTCCATTTGCGCGACAAACTCAGGCACTTGCCGGGCCGGGATATTGAACATGAAGTTCGGGTAGCTGCTGAGCACGCCTGGGTAGATCGTCACTGTGTCCAGGCCCGGCTGATAGCGATACGCCTCACCCAGCAGGAACGCCACGTTACTGTGGGCACGGTTGCGCAGCAGGCTGTAGACCTCGCGCTTGCCGCTGGCGGTTTCGATGCGCAGCATGGTGGCTTCGGGCAATTGCTCGATCACCTTGAGCCCCGCCGCCGGGCGCGAGGTCAGGCGGCTCAGCGCTTGCTCGGCATCCTGCAAGGCCGGGTCGATGCCGTCGCGGGAGCAAAACGCGCCGCTGCAGCGGTTGATCGGGTCGGGGCTTGCGTTCAAATGGCCGTAGCGGGTCAGCAACTGGTTGGCGAAGTCACGCTTGGGGTCCTTCTCGCTCAGGTGCAAACCACTGGCCTTGTCATCGTCAATTGCCTCGTAGTCCAGCCACAGCTTGAGCTTGCCGCTGTTCTGGTACCAGTCGTCCATGAAGTCTTCGCGGGTATCCGCTGGCATCAAGCGCAGGAAGTTCTGCTCGGCGCCGTTACGGATCAGGTCGAAATACAGCCGGGTCTGGGCCTGGTGCGAGACGTTGCCGAACACATCAAAATTCACCGCCAACTGGTAATAGGTGCGCTCCAGCAGCGGATAGTCGAACAACCACATCGTTTGCGGGACCTCGCCAATCAGGCCCTTGGTCACCGAGGCGCTGTCGAAATGGCGGAAAATACTCAGCAAGGCGTTGTCATTGCCCGCCCACAATGTCGACCAGCTCGGCGCCGGCAGGTCTGCGTAGTTGTCGCGGCGCAGGGCTTCGTACTGGTTGCGCTTGTCGCGATACGCCAGCCACAGGCTCAGCACGCTGCCCACGTCGTCATTCTGCCCAGGCATGGCCAGCAACGGCGTGGCCTGGCCGCGATAACGCGCATCGGTGATGTACAGGTCGTGGTCGGGGTCCTGGAACAGCGTCCAGAAGTTATCGCGGATCACGTCCGTGGCGATCTGCCCACGGCACACCGGCCCGCGAATGAAGGTACGCACGAAGTACTCGGCGTTATCGAGCATGAATTGGTAACGCGCTTTGGCCGGGATCGCTTCGAATGTCGCGAACGGGTTGGCACGGCTGCCAGGGCCGTAGCCTGGCAAGGCTGTGACCTGCCAGTCGCCGCCGTAGAACAGCGCCTTGATCCGCGCCATCTTCTGGGCACTGAACGGATAAGTGATGTGGGTTTTATGCACGATCACACCCTGCACCGGCCACAGGCGGTAATACACCTGGGTGCCTGGGTCGTCGTTGGGGCGACGGGTGGCGATCAGGTCAATCGGCTGGCCACTGGGCGTACGCGATCGCACCCACTGGAAGTAATGCCCCGGCTCGCCGTTCTCGAAGTAGATATGCGCCAGGAACAAATGCTCGAACAGCCAGCGCGCCACCAGGCTTTCACGGGCGCCCGGCTGGTTGAACAGGTTTTCCCACTGCTGCACTTGCAACGCTTCCCTGGCGCTCGGTGCCAGGCCTTGCTCGTCAATCGGCGCGCCGGAGGCCAGCCAGCGTTGCAGGGTCTGGTATTGCTGGTCGGTCAGGCCGGTGACGGCCAGCGGCATGCCTTCCTTGGGGTGAGCACCGGCATAGGCAGTGAACTCGCCGGGCGTCGCGCACATGTTCTCGCGGTTGAGCCCCAGCACAATGTTGTCGGGCAGCTTGGCATTGGGCGCCAACGGTGCGTTGTGCCCCAGCTCCAGCATGCGCGCCATCAACGCAGCCTGGCTGCCCTGGGCGTCCAGTACCGAATAGAAGCCCTTCTGCTGCCACGCCTGTTTGCCGAAAGCGTCATAAAACAAACGGGTGGTGGGCGTGGCTTGGCTGCGCTCGCCGTCGTACACCGGCATTTTGCTTGCGCCCCGCGCTGCGCCTTCGGCACTGCCCAGGTTGAGCTGGCAGGCGGAGTCATAGCAGGCATGGCAGGCCACGCACTTTTCAGTAAAGATCGGTTGGATGTCGCGGGTGTAGGAAATCGCCGAAGCGGGACCTTCCGCCTGAGCGCTGCTGGCTATCAAGGCCAGGACGGCGCTGACGATTAAACGAAGTGACATGTATCCGGTCCCGATTCAAGGCGTGCGGTGTTTGAAGTGGCGTGATTCTACCGGGCCATGCACCCCAGCAACATGAGCGATATTCATGCAAAACCTCTACATGCTCCAAAAGCCCGCAGGTTTGTTATGATTCACGCCCTCCGAAATGCCTGACCAGAGTAGTCCCATGTCCGACCGAAGCGTTCGTCTGCAAGCCCTTCACCACGCCCTCAAGGAACGTATCCTGATCCTGGACGGTGGCATGGGCACGATGATCCAGAGCTATAAGCTCGAGGAGCAGGACTACCGTGGCAAACGCTTCGCCGATTGGCCGAGCGACGTCAAGGGCAACAACGACCTGCTGGTGCTCACCCGCCCCGACGTGATTGGCGGCATCGAGAAGGCCTACCTGGACGCCGGCGCCGACATTCTGGAAACCAACACCTTCAACGCCACACGCATCTCCATGGCCGACTATGGCATGGAAGAACTGGCCTATGAACTGAACGTGGAAGGCGCACGCCTGGCGCGCAAAGTGGCCGACGCCAAGACCCACGAAAACCCGGCCAAGCCGCGCTTCGTGGCCGGCGTACTGGGCCCGACCAGCCGCACCTGCTCGCTGTCGCCAGACGTGAACAACCCCGGCTACCGCAACGTGACCTTCGATGAACTGGTGGAAAACTACACCGAGGCCACCCAGGGCCTGATCGAAGGCGGCGCCGACCTGATCCTGATCGAAACCATCTTCGACACCCTCAACGCCAAGGCCGCGATATTCGCCGTGCAAGGCGTGTTCGAAGCCCTCGGTATCGAGCTGCCGATCATGATTTCCGGCACCATCACCGACGCCTCCGGCCGTACCCTGTCAGGCCAGACCACCGAAGCGTTCTGGAACTCAGTGGCCCACGCCAAGCCGATCTCGGTGGGCTTGAACTGCGCCCTGGGCGCCAGCGAACTGCGTCCCTACCTGGAAGAGTTGTCGAACAAGGCCAACACCCATGTGTCGGCGCACCCGAACGCCGGCCTGCCCAACGAATTCGGCGAGTACGATGAACTGCCGTCAGAAACCGCCAAGGTCATCGAAGAGTTCGCCCAAAGCGGCTTTCTGAACATCGTCGGCGGTTGCTGCGGCACTACGCCTGGGCATATCGAAGCCATCGCCAAGGCCGTGGCCGGTTATGCACCGCGCCCGATCCCGGAGATTCCCAAGGCCTGCCGCCTGTCGGGCCTGGAGCCGTTCACCATCGACCGCAGTTCGTTGTTCGTCAACGTCGGCGAGCGCACCAACATTACCGGCTCGGCCAAGTTCGCCCGCCTGATCCGTGAAGACAACTACACCGAAGCCCTGGAAGTTGCCCTGCAGCAGGTGGAAGCCGGCGCCCAGGTGATCGACATCAACATGGACGAAGGCATGTTGGATTCGAAGAAGGCCATGGTGACCTTCCTTAATCTGATCGCCGGCGAGCCAGACATCTCCCGCGTGCCGATCATGATCGACTCCTCCAAGTGGGAAGTGATCGAAGCCGGCCTCAAGTGCATCCAGGGCAAGGGCATCGTCAACTCCATCAGCATGAAGGAAGGCGTGGAGCAGTTCATTCACCACGCCAAGCTGTGTAAGCGCTACGGCGCGGCGGTGGTGGTGATGGCCTTCGACGAAGCCGGCCAGGCCGACACCGAGGCGCGCAAGAAAGAAATCTGCAAACGCTCCTACGACATTCTGGTCAATGAAGTCGGCTTCCCACCGGAAGACATCATCTTCGACCCGAACATCTTCGCGGTCGCCACCGGTATCGAAGAGCACAACAACTACGCCGTCGACTTCATCAACGCCTGTGCCTATATCCGTGACGAGCTGCCGTATGCGCTGACCTCCGGTGGCGTGTCCAACGTATCGTTCTCGTTCCGTGGCAACAACCCGGTGCGCGAGGCAATCCACTCGGTGTTCCTGCTGCATGCGATCCGCGCGGGCCTGACCATGGGCATCGTCAACGCCGGCCAACTGGAGATCTACGACCAAATCCCGGCCGAGCTGCGTGACGCCGTGGAAGACGTGGTGCTCAACCGCACGCCGGACGGCACCGACGCCCTGCTGGCGATTGCCGACAAGTACAAGGGCGACGGCAGCGTCAAGGAAGCCGAAACCGAGGAATGGCGTGGCTGGGAGGTCAACAAGCGCCTGGAACATGCGCTGGTCAAGGGCATCACCACGCACATTGTCGAAGACACCGAAGAATCGCGCCTGTCGTTTGCGCGCCCGATCGAAGTGATCGAAGGCCCGCTGATGTCGGGCATGAACATCGTCGGCGACCTGTTTGGCGCCGGTAAAATGTTCCTGCCCCAGGTGGTGAAATCCGCCCGCGTGATGAAGCAGGCGGTGGCGCACTTGATCCCGTTCATCGAGCTGGAAAAAGGCGACAAGCCAGAAGCCAAGGGCAAGATCCTCATGGCCACGGTCAAGGGCGACGTGCACGACATCGGCAAGAACATCGTCGGCGTGGTGCTCGGTTGCAACGGCTATGACATCGTCGACCTGGGCGTGATGGTGCCGGCGGAGAAGATCCTGCAGGTGGCCAAGGAGCAGAAATGCGACATCATTGGCCTGTCCGGCCTGATCACGCCATCCTTGGACGAAATGGTGCACGTGGCCCGCGAGATGCAGCGCCAGGACTTCCACCTGCCGCTGATGATCGGTGGCGCCACCACCTCCAAGGCGCACACGGCGGTGAAGATCGAGCCCAAGTACAGCAATGACGCGGTGATCTACGTCACCGACGCCTCCCGCGCCGTGGGCGTGGCCACGCAGTTGCTGTCCAAGGAACTGAAGGCCGGTTTCGTCGAGAAAACCCGCCTGGAATACATCGACGTGCGTGAGCGCACCTCCAACCGCAGCGCGCGTACCGAGCGCTTGAGCTACGCCGCCGCCATTGCCAAGAAGCCGCAGTTTGACTGGAGCGGCTACACGCCGGTGGAGCCGACCTTTACCGGCGCCAAGGTGCTGGACAATATCGACCTCAACGTGTTGGCCGAGTACATCGACTGGACACCGTTCTTTATCTCCTGGGACCTGGCCGGCAAATTCCCGCGCATCCTCACCGATGAAGTGGTGGGTGAAGCCGCCACCGCGCTGTACGAAGACGCCCGGGCCATGCTCAAGAAGCTGATCGACGAAAAACTCATCAGCGCCCGCGCCGTGTTCGGTTTCTGGCCGACCAACCAGGTGCAGGACGATGACCTGGAAGTCTACGGCGACGACGGCCAGCCGATTGCCCGGTTGCATCACCTGCGCCAGCAGATCATCAAGACCGACGGCAAGCCGAACTTCTCCCTGGCTGACTTCGTCGCGCCCAAAGACAGCGGCGTGACCGACTACATCGGTGGCTTTATCACCACCGCCGGCATCGGCGCCGAAGAAGTCGCCAAGGCCTACCAGGACGCGGGCGACGACTACAACTCGATCATGGTCAAGGCCCTGGCCGACCGCCTGGCCGAAGCCTGCGCCGAATGGCTGCATCAGCAGGTGCGTAAAGAGCATTGGGGTTACGCCAAGGACGAGCAACTGGACAACGAGGCGCTGATCAAAGAGCAATACAGCGGCATCCGCCCTGCCCCCGGCTACCCGGCGTGCCCGGACCACACCGAGAAGGCCCAGTTGTTCCAGTTGCTCGACCCAGAGGCCCGCGAAATGCAGGCCGGGCGCAGCGGAGTGTTCCTTACCGAGCACTACGCGATGTTCCCGGCGGCGGCGGTCAGTGGCTGGTACTTCGCCCACCCCCAGGCGCAATACTTCGCCGTGGGCAAGGTCGACAAGGACCAGGTCACCAGCTACACCGCACGCAAAGGCCAGGACCTGGCCGTGACCGAGCGCTGGCTGGCGCCGAACCTGGGTTACGACAACTGACAGAGCGAGGCCGAACTCGGTCAAAGTGTGGGAGCGGGCTTGCTCGCGAAAGCAGAGTGTCAGTCACTGATAAGTTGACTGAAACACCGCATTCGCGAGCAAGCCCGCTCCCACATTAGTCCTCAGCGAATGCTGGCCAGGCGTTGTATCTCCATGCGCGACAACTGCATCAACTTCAGGTTACGCGCGGTCGCCCGCTCCACCTCCAGCTGATTCAGCGCTTCTTCGTAACGGCGCAGGCTCTGGGCATCGGCGCGCTCGGCGTGCTCGTCCTCCAGTGCTTCGTACTTCTGCGCAAGCTCCTTGTTCAGCGCATCGAACTGTTCGGGGTAGCGCTCTTGCAGGTACCGAGCCCAATGATCCTGAGCGACCAGGTACTCGATGAACTCATCGGAGCCTTCCTGGGCGAGGATGCTGGCCTGGATCTGCGCGCGCCGTGTGCCCTCGAGCGGACGGCCATAGGCCATGTACTCCGGTTGCCCCGGCAGTTCCAAACCGTCGGGCCAGCCACGGGTCAAGCCGATGCGATACCTCAAGCGCTCCTCGGCCCGGTCCAGGCCTGTGGCCGACGCTTCGGCCAGTTGATCGACCCGGTCGAGCCGGAACAACTGCCGCGATAAATCCAGCAGCGCTCGCCCTCGAAGATCAGGCCTTTGCAGCGGGATGCCGTGCAGGGCTCGGTACTCGAATACCCGCACCTCCATCTGACTGAAGGTGAGGATACGCCCGTCAATACAGGTGCCGTGGGTTTCAGCCTCGACGAACAACAGGCTGCGCAACTCGGCATTTGTGGTGGCGGCCTCGATCACATCCCACACGCGCTGCGTCAGGCTGGCGCGGTTGAAGTTGAACTCCGAAGTCAGGCGCAGGCTCGATATCAACCAGAAAAACCGGTCATGGTCAGGGGCGTGCGCCAGCAGCACCCACAGCGCCGTGCGCTGTGTTATCTGCCCAGGGTTGGAACCTTCCAGCCAGGGCTCCAGCGAGGCATTGGCCACCGTGCGCTGCAGCTCGGGCACCGCCTCCACTGGCTCGACGGCAGCGCCCGGATCGCCACCGGAATCGCCGTCCGAGTCATCGGAATCGGGGTCGGAACCGGAGTCCGAATCGCTGTCGGAACCGGCGTCGAAGTGTTGATGCCAGGCATCAAGCTCTACGCGGTGAAACCCCATCAAATTGGTCAGTTGGTGCATTTTGGCGTACTGGTACAGTTCCTCCCGGGTAGCAAGCGTCAAGGTGTGGTTGCCCGACAAGTCGGTACCCGCCACCAACGCATCATGGGCGCCACTGAGCAGGCCGGGCGGTAAGCTGGTTAACACATTGCCGCTCAGGTCCAAGCGGGTCAGGTGCGGGGCGGCCAAGACCCCTTCAGGCCATGTCGACAGGCTGTTGTAGCTCAGGTCCAGCGTCTCAAGGCGACTGAACGCGCTGGCATCGAACGCCTCCAGGTCGTTGTGGCTCATGTCCAGCCAGCGCAAGCGTTCGGCGCCCGCCTGGGTGGGCAGAGCGGGTGCCTCTGTGAACAGGTTGGTGGCCAGTTCCAGCCGTTCAAGTTGCGTCATGCCTGCAACCGCATCAGGCAGCGCTGACAGTTGGTTACCGCTGAGTATCAGGCGGTTTGCCCGCGTGAAGGCGCCCAGAAATTCGTTACTGCCTTGGGCCGTCAGCCGGACGCCGGTTAAATCGAGCGTGCGGATATGGTCAAAGGCCAGGTTCAGCGCGGGCAGATCGCCGGTCCTCAGCGCCCTCAGGCTCAATGTGTCCCCCACCTGCCCGGTGCGTCCCGCCGTCACGCCTTGCTGCCAGGAAAAGCGGATAGACTCTGCCGCTCGCGTACGGGTGAACGCGACGGTGTCGCCATCGGCAATCCGTATTTCCCGACTGAATACCCAGCCATTCAAGGTTCGCGTGAGTGCCTCAAAGGTCCGCTGCCATTGACTGAGCAGCGTATCGAGTTGCGCGTCACTCATACCGGCTTGGCGCAACTGCTCGATCCTTGCCGCTCCTTGCTCATCGTTCAACATGGCATTCACACGGCGCAAGCGCACGACGAAGCTGAGGGGGTACCCAGGGTCTTCAGGTAGCTCCCGCCAAGGCAATAAATACCGGGACAACGACGCAGCCGTCTCCGGGGGCGGAAATGGCCAGGGCTCTTGAGCCAGGGCAAAACGGCTCAATGCGCCTTCTGGCAGCCCCCTCTGCCGCTCGATGCGGTTACGCGCCGCCGTCAATGCTGCCTCACCTTGCGTACTCAGCGGGTTACCCGCCAGTTCAGTACGCAACAGCATATCCGCGTGGCTCAGGGCGCCTGGGGCCACACTCGTCAACGCGTTGTCACGTATGTCCAGGCAGGCTAACTGCGTAAGGTTTTCGGCACCGGTCGGCCATGCCTGTAACAGCGTTTCGCGCAGATTCAAGGCGGTCAGATTCGTCATCGCGCTGACATTCAAACGCCCCAGCCGGTTGTACTGCAGGTTCAACACCTGCAGATTCTTCATTCCATCAAATTGAGCCTGCACCGCTGGGGTCACCACGATATGGTTATCGGACAGGTTCAGGTGGGTCAGGGAAGGCAGCACGTCGGCGGCGACAGGCACGTCGCTGAGGTGGCTGTAGCGCAATTCCAGTTGCTCTACCCCGCCAAACGCGTGGACAAAGCCTTTGAGCTGGTCGGCGGGCACATCCTCGAGCCAGCTCAGCTTGAGCGTTTTCACATGGGAAAACGTACCGGCTGGCAACACCGGCAACTCGTCAATTTTATCGCTGCTCAACTCGGCAGCGGTAGGCAGGTCAAAGGCTGGCAGTTCGAACACCGAACCATCAAACGTATCGACCTGCCCGCTGAGCTCATCGTCGAGCTTGACCCCGTAGCGCTTACGCACGGCCCAGCTCCAGCTTTTCTCAAGCGCCGTCAGGATGCGCGCGTTATACCCCGCCTCCCAGTGCGCTACGCGAAACTTGTGCCTGATGCCCAGCAACGTGGACGGCTGATAAAACTGTTTGAAGATACCCAGGTGTTCTTCGCGCAGCGCCTGGAGCGCATTCATGCGTGTTTGCGGGGTCTTCCAGGTGCTCATGAGCGCGTTGGTCACTCGCTCGGCGACCGTCTTTTCGCCCATCAGCAACGTCAGTTCTCCCTGGGCGAAACCTCTGACCATTTCATCCAGATTCACCAGGTGCGGACCAGCGGTGCCGGCGTAATTCTTGACGTGTTCGTAGGCCGGCTTGAATGCTTCATAGCTCAATTGCGACCAGTCCAGCGACAGCCCGCGCCACAGCCGCTCATACCCGGTGTAAAGGCTGTCCGGAAGTTTGAGCACTTTGGTTTGCGCCAGGTCCAGGCGCTCCAGCAATGCCAGTTGCTGGACATAGGCCGGCCAGTGCAACGTCACATTGGGCGCAACGACTTTCAACGTTTTGAGCTGGTTCAGCGGTGTAAGGTCCAGGCTGTCGAGGCGTGCGCTCTGATAGCCAAAGTAGCCGATCTCCAAGCGCTCAAGGCCGGTCAATGTTGCCAGCCTGGCGGGAAACTGCTCCGCCAGCTCCGACGCCCTGAAGGTCAGCTTCAAGTGCTTGAGGCCTTCCAGGCGCACCAGCGAGAACGGCACGTTGGTCAACAACGGACGTGGCACGCGCTCAGCGCGCAAGCCTTGGGTGGCTTCGATGGACAGGCTTTCAAGACTGGGAAAATAGCGCAGAAATTCGTCGATATTGCCGTCATGCAAGGCGGCACCACTGACGTTCAACTCGCGCACATGGGAAAAGTTCGCGGTCAGGGGCGGTAGCGGCGTATCCAGGTTCAGCGACAAGACCTCGGCACCGGCCACCTTGCCGGCCAGCACGGCCTGGCGCCAACTGCGCTTGAGGGCCTGGGCGGCCAACAGGTGGTAATGGCGCTCGGCGGGCGCTGCGCGACTGATCCAGTCATCCAGTGTTGCCTGCATCTGGCGGTTTTCTTCAAACAACGCCCTGAGTCGGTCCGCAATCGCCCGAACGTCGTTGCCCGCCTGCCGCAGCTCAAGGATAAAGTCATCGACTTGGGCGTCGGTCAAATCCGGGTAGATCCTGCGGACTTCGCGGATAACCGCTTGACGATGGTCCGGCGCGCGCCCACTGGCGTAATAGCCCTTAAGTACGCCGTTGATGCGCACAGGGGGTTTGAACCAGCGGGTCTTGGGTTCCAGCCACTCTACGGCTTGCATGCGATAGGCATCGGCCTGTTCGATGATTTTTGCCTGCAGCGCAGCGTGCTGGCTCACCTGCGGCACGCCCAGACTCTGGCGTGCATCATCAGGCAAGGCATGCATCAGCGAGGCGAAAAAATTATCGCCATGGCTGGGCAGGCTATTGAGGGCTTCACCGCGCTCATCGAAGGCTTGGTAGGCAGGCCCCTGTTTGACCAGGTACTTTTTCTCGCTCGCAGTCTCAGGCCCGATGCTGTCTAGCAACGCACCGTCGACACGGCCATCACGCACTTGCAGGCGTAGCGTCGACGGCCAGCCCGGCAATGTCTGCAAGGTATGCAGCGCCAGCCGGCGCGTGTCCGCCGTGGCAATGGCTTCGCGGCGCAAGCCGGCATAGGCACGTACCAGGCGCCCTTGGCGGGCGTACCAGCGTGCTTCCTCCAACATGTTCAAGGGCACGCGCGTTGCGCTGTCGAACGCTGCCAGCTCGTCCGCCTGGGCGTGTTCGAGCACGGCGTGCGCCGCCGATTCACTGAGCCCGGGGCAATTACGCTGCAGCCGGCGCACACGTGGGTCTACTGCTTCGGTGCCGGTGTAGATACTGTCAAAAATCGCCGGTTTGCGCTGGCGAGCATAGTCGGCCAGTTGCTTGCTGAATTCCAGCGTGCGCGCCTCGCTCACCCGCGCCGCCTCGGCGCCGAGCAGCTTCACGCGCTCGGACTCATCCAGGGCCTGCAGGATACGCTCGGGCAGTTCGCCGCCCAGGATATGCTCACGGCTGACCTTGATGGTCGCGCCAATGCGCGAACGCCCGGCGCCATATTTGACCGGTTTGGCCGTCAACGCCGGGCCGTCGATGACTTCCAGCGCGCGACCCTGGGGCCACCTGGGCATTTCCACAATCAAGGGCAGTGCATACAGGTACAGCTCATCAATGGGTTTGCTGCCCTCCAGTTGCTCGATCACGTCAGCGGCGGCGGTGTCGGCCTTGAACAAGCGCATCGCTTCCAACAGCTCGGGCGGCGCGACCGTGCGCTCAACGTGCACTTTGCGCAGGGTGTTGTCGCTGACACCGCTGATATCCGCCAGCTTGAGCAATGCCTCGTCAGTGAAGCCTTCGGTGGCATGCCCGATACGCCGTAACAGCGTGAGGCGGTCCCATTCCAGCGGGCGCTCCAACGTGTGTTGCCAGGCCCCGTGGCCGTTATGCTCAAGGATCGGCTGGTAAGCCTGGGGATCGCTGGGGTGCTTGATCCGCCATTTGCGCAGCGACGTGTCGTACGTTTGCTCGTAAGCCTGGGCGCCGAGGCGGACATAGGTCTTGCCGTCTTTCACATACTGGCCCAGGGCATTGGGACTCAGCGTGTTCTCCAGCACCACCGGGCTGGCATAACGGTCCAGGCTGGCTCGCCACAGCCGGGTGCGACCATCGGGCAGCGTCACCTCATTGAGCGTTTCGATCACAGGCTCCGCCTTGGCTGCCCGCCAACTGACCGCAGCGCCCACGCCGGCCATGATCGCAATCTGCGCGAGGTTTTCGGCGACGTCCACCAAGTGCGCCTTGGCCGCTTGCAAGTCCCCTTCGCCCCACTCTACCGCGCCTTCCAACGTCTCATAGAGCAACTGCCCAGCCATCACCCCCATCATCACCTCGCCGAGTACCGGCACGAACATCGAGGCGATGTTCAGCCCAAGCATGCCGATTTCCAGCAGGTGTGCGAGCTTGGCGTCACGCGCCTTGGCATCCACCTCAGCGGTGGGTACCGCGTGGGCGCGGGCGTCGGCGATCAACTGTTCACGATGTTGCTCATAGAAATACTTCCAGGGGTCGATGTTCGCCGCCCAGATGCCCTTGCCGGCTCGGGTGCGTGTAGACGGCGCCAGATAGGGGTCGTTGTTGGGTTCCAGTTTGGCAGGCGCTTGGGGTGGCAACTCCTTGATGCCCGTGATGAACTGCGGCGTGGTGAAGTCCAGGAGTTTCTTCCATGGCGAGCGCCAGATGTCCGTCGGGGAGTCGGCGGCCTTCTGGGTGAACTGGCTGAAGTAGTAAGCCCGCTTTGCATAGGGCACGAACCGACTGAAGAATGCCTGGTACGGCGTCGGCGCAGGGTCGGCGCGCTTGTCGGCATCGCGCTCGGTAAACAGGCGCTTGAACTCTTTTTCCATTTGCGCCCAGGTATAGCGCTTGAGCGGATGCACCGGGTCCTGGGGGATGTAGATGATCAGCTCATTGGGGTAGGTGTATTTCTTGCAGATCAAGAACACCATGCAGCCGGTCATCCTGAGCTTCATCAGGCCCAGGGTCCTGAACCACACTTGCTTGTCGCCCATCCACGGGTGAATTTCACCCTCGATCACCGAGAGAATCATGCGCTGGTCGGCGGGCTGGATGTCTCCAGTCAACACGGCCTGCTCGGCGGCGGCCTTCAATGCAGCCTTCTGGCTGGCAATGAAGTGCTCACGCAGGGTGACGTGTGCAGCGCCCTCCTCAGGGTAAAAAAACGACTGCAGATACGCTTGGTATTTGGCGCCGATGTCCAGGCTGCGGCACAGGCTGAGGAACTGGCTGACCTTGAGGTTGAGCGTCACCGAATGGTAGGTGCCGGGGGTGCTGGTCGCCTCCATGAACCCCGAGGTCTTGTGGTACGCCCCTTCCTTGCACTCATAAGCTTCGAAGTTATGCAGGGCCGCCTCCAGCATCGACAGCTTCAGGAACTGGAAGTCCGACACCTCGACTTCGAGAATTCCCACCGCCAGCGGCCGGCGCAGGCACAGCAAGGTTTTATCGACGTCCACCTCCACCTGGTATTGGTCTTTCAACGCCTTGAGCAACAAGGGCCTGGCGAAGGCGTCGATGTCCTGGAAGCTGGCCATGGTTTTGTCCAGCTGGGTCTGTGCGGTAAAGCTCGCCAGGAAGCTGGCCGCCAATGCCTTGCGTTGCTCGGGCGAGGCTTTTTCGAGCCAGGCAGGCTGCGGCGTGGCGGCGTCCTTGAGCGCTTGCTTGCGCGCAGGTATGGCCTCGATCAGCCAGGAGGGGCTGGCGCGTTCGAGGAAGTCGCCGTGCAAGCTCTGCGTCGCGGCAGGCGAGGAAGGTTGGGTTACATCAGCCATCGGGTCACTCCTTTGATATGGAGTGCCAGAACACCATGCTGGCTGCCGCGCCAAGCGGTGCATATATGGCGCCCGGCGGCTCAAGCGCCGTCGGCGGTATCCCTATACCGTCTGTGCGGTGACGAAATTGGATTTGCTATGGCTGGCCCGCAGAACGGTGCCAACCACCCTCGAATTCAAACAGACAATGGATTTCGTCATGCCCAACCCCGCCCCGCCCCCTCCAACCGTTTTTGAGCAACTGCCTGCCCAGGCGGTCCACACCCGTTTCGCATCGCGTCCAGCCTTGTACTCGGTGGTATTCAACGCCCTGCGCAGGGGGATTCTGGAGCACTATCCAACGCTGCAACTGGATCTGCGCTCGGTCAAGCTCGCCACCCCCCATGCCGAGGGGCACTACACCTACCCCTCGTTGATGGAGTTTGCGATCGCGCATGTGCTGAAACCACAGTTGATGGACCTGCATCCGCAGCGCGAGCTGCCGTACTACCTGACCCAGCAGCCCCCCAAGATACTCAAGCCACGGGCGCCGGCCCTCATCGACATGCAGGTCATCGCGCGCCTCCTCGATGAGCTGCCCGAGTCGCTGTACCTGCACTGGCAGCACGACCTGGCGGACTACTGGAGCAGCGTCGACAGCCATGGCCGCAGTCGCTGGCAATGGCTGAGCGACTTTCTCCACGGTCAGATGACCGCCACCGCCGCACGCTCATCACATCTGGACGAAACCCAGCGCGACATGCTGGCGGTCGTCGCTGCCTGGCCGGTGTTGGCAGAGCGCCTGCCGCGCTCCACACCTGCCACCTATGTGTACTTCATCGAAAACACCTTCAACCGCGCCGGCCAAGAAGCGCTTCTGCTGACACCCGACCTGCTGTTGGTGCGTGATAAGCAGGTGCTGCTGTACAGCCTGGCCGGGCACATCGAGACCTTCGATTGCATCGATGCGTTCAGCCAATCCTGGGCGACGCGGATGCAAGCGCGCTTTACGTTCGACAGCATGACCTGGCGACGCAACGAACCGAACGGCAATGTATTCGACCAACAAGCGGGCCTGATCCTCAACCAGCAGCTGCAAGACCTCGCAACGCTGACGCTCCAGGGGCAAGACGAAATAACCCTGGGCCGGCGCCTGGAAACCCTCACCGACCCGGCGATTTTCTTTACCCCCGTGCCCGTCCCCCCCGCTCCATTTCTTCACCAGCTGAGCGCCCAATTGCCGGGTTGGCTCAGCCAGGCCGACAACGCTGACCGTTTTGCCTACCATCGCCACCTGCAGGACATGGCACTGGTGCTGCAACAGAGCGAGGGGCAATCCTTCAACCAGGGCATCGAAGACTTGCATAGCTTCAGCCGCGCCGCCTTGCGCAAACAGATGCAAGCTGATCATGGCGACTACGACCCCGACGACGCGATGCTGGACTTCACGATCGGTGCCGGCTACCCAGGCGGTGCCGGTATTGTCGAGCATGTGCGCCTGTCACTGACCGAGCTGGCGGTAAAGAACCTGGCCGGCAAGCCCAGCGGCACGCTGGAACTACTGGCCAAGGGCGCCCAGGCCTTGCCGTCCTGGCTGACAGAGGACTATGTGCTGGGGGCCTCGGGATTGATCCAGCGCGTGGATATCGGCACGGCCTATCCGCAGAACATCAAGGACACGCTGTTGTCCGACACCGCCGATGCGCGCCGGCGAGAAGCGCTGTTTACCCGCGCGCTGAAGGTCAGGTTGCCGATGCAGGCGCTCGAACTCAAGATCCGTCGACAGCACGGCGTCAGCATCGCGGGTTATCGCTACGTAAAGGCGTTGATGGGTGAAAGCCCGTTGGAACGTTTCGTTGACGGCCAGGAGATCGTCCTGCGCCCTCTGGCTCTGTGCCGCAAGCCCGGGGCCTCACCCGATGAAGTCAGCAATGCGTTTATCATCGAACCGCGCGATGCCAACATTGGCCCGCACCTGCTGTACCAACCGCTGTACGCCGATGCGCTGCATGAGTACCCGACCCGCCAGGCGCTGCTGGATGCCCTCGCCAGCCCCGGCGCCTTGCAAGACAGCGTATTGACCTGGCTGAGCGACAAGGCGCGTCCGATCTACGATCACGGCGGTATCCGCGAACCCCACCTGATTCGCTTCCTGCCTGGCGACGAGCTCAGCGTGCTTGAAAAACCCGAGCCCGCTACCCTGGCGGTCGATGAGGGCGCGGGTGAATGGCTGCAATCGCAGGTCAACGGGCAACTGCTCAACCACCTGTTCGGCAGCACGGCGCGAGCGCTGGTGGACTTGGCGGACCGCGAGTCAGTGTCCAACAGTGAAAGCCGCTGGGCCCTTGTGATGGAAGGCGCCTGGTTGCTGTTCAATAGCCTGCTACTGCCGCTGGTGCGAGGGCCGGCGATGCTGGCGGGTTGGTTGATGGTACTGGTCGGTAGCCTGGCGCAGGACCTGGCGGGCCTGGACAGCGATGACCCAACCACCCGTGAGGTGGCATTGATCGATCTACTGCTCAACACCGCGATGGTGCTGTTGCACGCTGCGTCGCCCTCGGCGCGGCCGTTGGCAGAACCTGGCGCACAAGACCACGCCCTGCATCTGCAAACCTGGCGCCGCCCGGTCGGCCTGCCACGCGTTCAGAGCACCGCGGTGGTGCATCATGGCCCGGTCGCACTCCCCGGCGAGCCACCGGCCAGCGGCCATACCGCCCTGGACTTCAGTCGTTCGCTCGCCAGCCCCATGGCCAGCGCAACGTTACTCAAGGCGCTGGTCGAGGTGCATGTGCCCTGGCCCGCGATCTTACCCGCTGCGCAGCCAAGCGGTGCGTTGAAAGGGCTTTACCGCATCGACGGAGCCTGGCACGCCAGCGTCGGCGGGATGTTGTTTCAGGTGAGTGTGGTGCCGGGGTTTGGCGAGGTTTACCTGGTCCATCCGCAGCACCCACAGCGTCCGGGCTTCAGGTTGACCAGCGATGGCCAGGGGCATTGGCGGCTGGACCGACGAGCCAGGTTGAAGGGAGGGATGCCCAGAGAAAGTCTCAATAAATGGCTGTCTGCACGTGAGCAACGAATACAGTCGTTAACGCAAGAATTCGCCGCGCTCCTCGTGGAAATGAACGCGTCAGTGACCGTTACCACCGGGTTTGAATCGGCCTTGAATACCGCCCGCGCCAATCTGGTCGACCAGGCAAAGCGCCTGAGGGATGACTGGCTACTGCTCGGCACCTCAACCGGCATCCCGCAACTGCACCTCAGGGTAACCCAACGGCATGCGGCCAGGCGCGTCAGTACGGCGCACGCCAGGGCCCAATGGGAAACGGCACTCGATAACTACCAGCAAAACGGCCGGGCATTGATCCCCTTGATGCAGCGAATCGAAGCCAAGGCCGATGAACTGATGCAAACCGATCGCACCAACCCCGCACACAAACCCGCACGAGATAAAGCCACAAGAATCATCTATAGCTACTGGAGTTCGGTCTTTGAATGCCTGGCGCAAAAAATGGCCGACACCCTGGCAAGCGACACCGGCGAAAACGCCAGCGAACTCGGTGAGCGCGCCAATCGTGAACTTGCTGAAAACATCACCCATGCCTACGACGAATACATTGACACTAAAAAGCAGCAAGTAGCGGCGCTCAATCAAATGATTGAACCGGCTGAACACATCGAAACCCTTCTCAAGCAGGCTGATCCTGGGCAGCGCCGGCTGTTGCTGGAGCATAATCCTTCCGATCAACACATCTCTTCAGTGGCCATCAAGCAACATGTCATGCTGGTGTTCACCGATCTGGTGTTCAATCGCACCCATCGCCCTGTGAGGGTGATGGAGTTTCCTTTCATCCGTGTACTCACTGACGCCCAAATCGCCAGCCTCGTGCTTGCACATACCGAGATGCGCACTACCGCAGGCTATTCGACGGCGGAACAAATCGCTGTGCTCAAAGGCGTCCTAGAGCGCTATGAGCAGTTGGAGAACGCGGTCACCTCGTTGCACGACATGCGCTCCGGCTTTGTAAGGGAGGGTTACCGTGTTTCGTACTTGGCACATCTGAACGAGGCACGTTCGAGCCTGGAGGCGCAACTGGCCAACTTGATCCTGGCGCAAGAAAAGATTGCCCCGCAACCTGCGCTCGACAAAGCCAAACGCCAAAAAGCCGCAACCCGACGGGTTATCAAAACCGCAGACAAGAAAAGCCTGGTGGGTGACGTGCGTGCGCAACAGCCCGATGAACCGGGCAATTATGTCGATATCACGGACCCGCTCACCAACACAATCATTGCCTCTTACCACGAACATGCCAGCGAAGGCGTGTGGAAAATCGTCGAGCCCGCCAGCGTGCCGACTAAAACGCCCGCGCCTGTGGTTCGATCCTTGAAAAGAATTAGGGCGCACGCACAAGCCATCAAAGACGAGCGGCAAGGTATTGATGAACGTATTCGCTACCAGCAACGAAAACTGCGCGACCCTGAGCAGCGGGAGGTCGTGAACCCCTATGATTGGGACGTGATGCTGAGTCAGCATGCGGCAAAATTCAAAGCGCTTGCCGAGGAGCTCAAAAACGCGACTGACGAAAGCGCCATTGCCCTGCGTAAAAGTTACGATGACGAGGCAATAGCGGCCACTGAACAGGCTCGTCAACGCTGCGCAGAAGGCTACCTGTTACAGCGCCCCAAAGCCGCCAAAATCGACTATCTGTGGACCCACGGTTTTGTCGACATCAACCTGGTCAAAAAACGTGTGCCATTGAAGGCCGGTGACTACCTGACCGAATATGCCATACGTGACAAACGTAAAATCAAGGCCGGAATGAGGCAGGAAGACGCGGACCTGTGGTACGCGCATTTTCACTACTCCTCCGTCGAACAGCCCGTTTCAAAGCCTGATTTCGGGCACTTGAAGACCCCAGCGGAACGTCTATTCACGCGCAAGGAACTGATGGAGCAAGCCAGAGCCAATAACCGCTCTGTGATCAATCTGGAGAAAGCGTTGGTAGAGGCGCCGCTGGATCAGAAACTGTTCCTTGGCCTGGAAGTGTGAACGGTGCGAGGCACGTTCCGATAGGGTTGAACTATTCTCTGTAGGATGACCCGGCTCGCGAGGCAAGCATGGACGACCCAATCGACAATAAACCGCCGACCTTCTGGCAAATGCTGCACAGCGTCATGGCCGCAGCCTTTGGCGTGCAGAGCGGCAAGAACCGTGCGCGTGACTTCACCCACGGCAAGCCCAGCCACTTTGTGCTGCTGGGCATCCTGTTCACGGCGGTGTTTGCCTTGACCCTGTTTGGCATCGTCAAGCTGGTGCTGCACTTGGCCGGGGTTTAACGCAACAGCAGTTGCAGGCTGAACGGGTAACGATAGGACGCAGGCTTGCCCACCGCTGATAATGCGCGGAAATTCACTGATGGCAGGGGGCCCGATAGCCGGCGTGCCTGGGCGGCGTCGATCAACTGAAACAACGCTTGCTGGCGGTTGCGACCGCCACGGGCGCCGATATCGACCCCCTTGGCCTCATCATGAATCAACACCATGGCCCAACCGCCCAGGGTGAAATGCCCCGCCACCAGGGTACTCAGGCGCCCATCAAGGCGTGCTGCGAGGATCTGCGGTGAGCTGTTGGCGGCACTGAACAACACGTCTTTGCCTGGTACGCGGCCACTGTCTTGCAAGGCCTGCATAGCACCCAGCGCCATTTCGTCGTTGGCCGACCAGACCAGTGCGGTTTGCGGGTAGCGCTTGAACAGTTGGGTGGCCTGCTCGAATGCGCGTTGGCGGCTCCACTCACCGTAGACCAACTGGCGCAGGCGCACTTCGGGGTGCTCGGCCAGGGCACGCTGCATGCCCTGTACGCGCAACTGCGCGACCGGCGTGGTCTTGGCGCCGGAAAACGCCAGCAGGTCAAGTGTGGTGCCCGCAGCGACCGGGCCGTGCTGGCGCAACAAGTCGGTGAGCATCAGGTAGCCCGCCTGCTCGTCGTCGGCAACCATCGTGCCGATCAAGCCGGTGTTGTTGTAGGCGTCCAGTAGCTGCACCTGGTTGGGCGTCAGCGCGTTGCTGACGATCAGTAACTTCACTCCGCTGCCCTGGGCCATGCGCATGATCTGCGGGGCGACGTACTGCTCATTGACCAGCACCAGGTAATCGGGCCGTTCAGTGCCCAGCAGTGCCTCCCGCGCATGGGCCAGGGTGGTTTGGTTGTCGCGCTCGGAATAGCGCACGCGCAAATCCAGGCCGAGGTCCTTGGCACCGGCCTGCATGAATTGCGCGTAACTGACCCAAAAGGTTTCCGAAGACAGGCCAGGGTTGAGAAACACCACCGACGCAGCCTGGGCGATTGCCCCGTACGCCGACCCCAGCAACCACACACACGCCATCAGAACCTTCAACATGGTTGCCTGAACCTTGAATATTGATCGCCATGATAGTGGCAATTAGATATTCAATCGAGGCTCAATCCACGTGCTGCTTTTACTGGTGGCTGACCCAGAACACCGCGGTTCCAACCACCAG
This sequence comes from Pseudomonas sp. FDAARGOS_380, assembly GCF_002591235.1. Classification (NCBI taxonomy): domain Bacteria; kingdom Pseudomonadati; phylum Pseudomonadota; class Gammaproteobacteria; order Pseudomonadales; family Pseudomonadaceae; genus Pseudomonas; species Pseudomonas sp. FDAARGOS_380. The sequence continues at coordinate 5,497,183 of NZ_CP023969.1, forward strand.
GATAATCAGGAACAAGATTGCCCAGGCGTCCACGGTACTGTCGGGTTTGCGGGCTTTGGTGGAATTACTCATCGCATCGCCTCTTGTCGGTTTTATAGGTGACTGCACTCAGACTCGATCACAGTAAAGACCACACTTGTCCCTATGACAAATGTGGGTATGACGATAACGGTTCTCATTAGTCAGTTTGGTTATTTACATATACCCAAACATCACTTTTGCGCATATACGCAAACTGTTATCGTGCGCCGGCTCCGTTGGGAGTGCGCGGCCGTGCGCGCAGATTTGCCGAGAACAGGACCTATATGTACGTATACGACGAATACGATCAGCGCATCATCGAGGACCGCGTCAAGCAGTTCCGTGATCAGACCCGACGCTACTTAGCAGGTGAACTGAGCGAAGAAGAGTTCCGCCCTCTGCGCCTGCAAAATGGCCTTTATGTGCAGCGCTTTGCGCCGATGCTGCGGGTGGCCGTGCCCTATGGCCAACTGACGTCGCGCCAGACGCGCATGATGGCCAAGATTGCCCGCGACTTCGACAAGGGCTATGCCCACATCAGCACCCGCCAGAACGTGCAGTTCAACTGGCCGGCTCTTGAAGATGTGCCGGATATCCTGGCTGAACTGGCCACTGTGCAGATGCACGCCATTCAGACCAGCGGTAACTGCCTGCGCAACGTGACCACCGACCAATTTGCCGGCGTCGCCGCCGATGAGCTGATCGACCCACGGCCATGGTGCGAGATCGTGCGCCAGTGGACCACCTTCCACCCCGAATTCGCCTACCTGCCGCGCAAGTTCAAGATCGCCATCAATGGCTCGACCTCGGACCGTGCGGCCATCGAAGTGCACGACATCGGCCTGGAGCCGGTGTACAACGCCGCGGGTGAGCTGGGCTTTCGCGTATTGGTCGGCGGTGGCCTGGGCCGTACCCCGGTGGTCGGCGCGTTCATCAACGAGTTCCTGCCGTGGCAGGACCTGTTGAGCTACCTCGACGCCATCCTGCGGGTCTACAACCGTTACGGCCGTCGCGACAACAAGTACAAGGCCCGGATCAAGATCCTGGTCAAGGCGCTGACCCCTGAGGTGTTTGCCCAGAAAGTCGATGCCGAAATGGAACACCTGCGCGGCGGCCAGACCACCCTGACCGAAGCCGAAGTACACCGCGTCGCCAAGCACTTCGTCGACCCTGAGTACAAGGCCCTGAGCAATCAGGACGCCGAGCTGGCCGCACTCGACCAGCAACACCCAGGCTTCGCCCGCTGGCGCACCCGCAACACCCTGGCGCACAAGAAGCCGGGCTATGTGGCAGTAACCCTGTCGCTCAAGCCCACCGGCGTAGCGCCAGGCGACATCACCGACAAGCAACTGGACGCGGTCGCCGACCTGGCCGAGCGTTACAGCTTCGGCCAACTGCGCACCTCCCACGAGCAGAACATCATCCTCGCGGACGTTGAGCAGAGCCAACTGTTCACCCTGTGGGGCGAACTGCGCGAAGGCGGGTTTGCTACGCCGAACATCGGCCTTTTGACCGACATCATCTGCTGCCCGGGCGGCGATTTCTGCTCGCTGGCCAACGCCAAGTCAATCCCGATTGCCGAGTCGATCCAGCGCCGTTTCGACGACCTGGACTACCTGTTCGACATCGGCGAGCTGGACCTGAACATCTCCGGATGCATGAACGCCTGTGGTCACCACCACGTCGGTCACATCGGCATCCTGGGCGTGGACAAAAAAGGCGAAGAATTCTACCAAGTGTCCCTGGGTGGCAGCGCCAGCCGCGATGCGAGCCTGGGCAAGATCCTCGGCCCATCCTTCGCCCAGGAAGCCATGCCGGAGGTGATCGGCAAGCTGATCGACGTATACATCGAACAGCGTACCGAAGATGAGCGTTTCATCGACACCTACCAGCGCATCGGCATCGACCTGTTCAAGGAGCGCGTCTATGCAGCGAATCATTAAGAACAACGCAGTCGTCGACGAAACCTGGCACTTGCTGCCCAAGGACGCGAGCTTCGACGGCATTTCCAACTGCGACGACCTGATCGTGCCGCTGGCCCTGTGGCGCGAGCACGGCCACGCCCTCAAGGCCCGCGACGGCGGTTTGGGTGTGTGGTTGGACGCCGATGAAGAAGCCGAAGAAATCGGTGATGACGTGCAGCACTTCCAGGTCATCGCCCTGAACTTCCCGGCCTTCACCGACGGGCGCAACTACTCCAACGCCCGCCTGCTGCGTGACCGTTATGGTTACAAGGGTGAGCTGCGTGCCATTGGCGATGTGCTGCGTGACCAGCTGTTCTACCTGCGCCGCTGCGGGTTCGATGCCTTCGCCTTGCGCGCGGACAAAGACCCGTATGAAGCGCTGGAAAGTCTCAAGGATTTCTCGGTGACCTATCAAGCGGCCACCGATGAACCGCTGCCACTGTTCCGCCGCCGCTGACACCCTGTCCCTGTAGGAGCGAGCTTGCTCGCGAAAAACCTGAACGATAACGCTGACATCCTGAATGAACGCGTTGTCCTCGCGTTCTTCGCGAGCAAGCTCGCTCCTACAGTTCCGCCCGTCAATCCTGCGAGATCGACTCCCCCTTGACATTAAAGTTAACTTTAAGCTTAGCCTGAGGCCTCCCCTGCTCAGGAGTTAACCCATGTCACCGTTCGAACCGCTGCAACTGCCTAACGGCCAAGTCATCGCCAACCGCATCGCCAAGGCCGCGATGGAAGAGAACATGGCGGACCTGCATCAGGCGCCGTCCCAAGCATTGAAGCAGTTGTACAAGACCTGGGCCGACGGCGAGCCCGGCTTGCTGCTCACCGGTAACGTGATGATCGACCGCCGCGCCATGACCGGCCCTGGCGGTGTCGCGCTGGAAAACGATCAACACCTGGCCAGTTTTCGTGAATGGGCCGACGTAGCCCGGGCCAAGGGTGTGCACTTCTGGGTACAGCTCAGCCACCCGGGCCGCCAGACCATGGCCAACCTGGGCCAGCAAGCGTTGGCACCGTCCGCCATCGCGCTGGATATGGGCGGTTTTTCCAAGATGTTCGCCACACCCAAGGCCATGACCGAAGACGATATCCAGGACGTCATCAAGCGCTTCGCCACCAGCGCCCGCCTGGCCGAGCAAGCCGGGTTCACCGGGGTGCAGATCCACGGCGCCCATGGCTATTTGTTGAGCCAGTTCCTCTCACCCTTGAGCAACCATCGCACCGACCGTTGGGGCGGCTCCTTGGAAAACCGTGCCCGCCTGCTGCTGGAGGTCATCCGTGCCGTACGGGCCAGCGTCAGCCCTTCATTTTGTGTGTCGGTAAAGCTCAACTCGGCAGACTTTCAGCGTGGCGGCTTCGATGAAACCGATGCGCGCGCGGTGGTGGAGATGCTCAATACACTGCCGATTGATTTGCTTGAATTGTCCGGCGGCAGCTACGAAGCGCCGGCCATGCAAGGTGAGGCGCGGGACGGCCGCACCTTGGCCCGTGAAGCCTACTTTCTGGATTTCGCCACACAAATGGCGAGCATCGCCACCATGCCACTGATGGTGACCGGAGGTATTCGCCGCTTGCCGGTGGTCCAGCAGGTACTCGACAGCGGCATCGCCATGGCCGGCATCGCCACCGCCCTGACCCTGGAGCCGCAGCTGATCAAGCAGTGGCGTGAAGGTCGCGACCTCAACCCACAACTCAAGCCCATGGAATGGAAGCGCAAACCCCTGGCCGCCCTCGCCACCCTCGCCGTGGTGCGCAACCAGATGCGCCGCCTGAGCCGCGGCCGCCTGCCCAACCCCAACGTCGCGCCCTGGCTGGCACTGGTGTGTGACCAGTGGTTTATAGCCCGGCGTACGCGGCAGTATCGCGCAAGCATGAAGTCTTAGGCTGCGAACGAAATCTTGCGCTGCCTGACTATCCGAGCGCCATCGTGGATAGTTTCATTCAAAGAAAATCCGATTAAGCGCATTGAAAAAGAGATATTTCTTACATCCAAGAACCACGAAACGTAGCGAACCCGTCCGACATGACATCGCATAACCCCGAAGTTTCTAATAGCAGTACTTTTAGAACAGGGTTTGCCCAATGTCATACACACAAAATCCCCAAGCCCCACAGCCTCTTACTCCCCCCACACAAGTAACCAGGCCGGAGACTCCGGCCTTGGTTGACGTCCTCTCGCAGTTATCGGATCCCGAATTCGACATGCGCGGCGTGGCCTGGAACCCGCTGTGCGATGCCGCCACGCCGCTGATCGGCCTGGTCATTCGTATACGCCGTGTGACCCAGCATGATGATGTACCTGCGCTGTACCAAGCCGTACGTAACCACATCACTGCAATCATGGAGGAAGTCAGCCAACTCGACTACGACGCCGGCATGCTCAAGGCTTACTCCTACAGCCTTTGCTTGTTGGTGGATGAGGTGGTGATGGGCACGCCATGGGGGAGGTCATCAGAATGGAGCCAAGACTCGCTGCTAAACGCCTTTCACCAGGAAACCTGGGGCGGGGAGCGATTCTTCATCGTGATGAACAACATGATTCCCGAAGCAGCCAGGTACCAGCATGTGTTGGAGTTCATGTACCAGTGCCTGATCTCAGGCCTTAAAGGCAAATACGGCGCCCATCCCAAAGGCGATGATGAAATCCAGAAAATCATCGACCAGTTGCACGGCCTGTTGCGCCCGCTGCGCGGCGAAACACCCAAGCGCCTGACCGACCCGCTGACCAACATCGCGCCGCGCAACTATCGGATCAAACGGGTCTGGCCGTTGTGGACGCCGTGGGCCATGGCCGCCGTGGTGCTGATAGTCGCCTACACGTTCTATTCCCTGCGCCTGAACGCTCTCACTCAGGAAGTGCTGGTATCACTGAACAAGATCCTCGCGCTATAGCGCCCAACTCATCAATAGCCGATCAGGAAGGACGCCATGCCCCGTCAAAGCGACCTGCGTTTCACGTTCGAGCCCTTGAAAGGCGATGCCTTCGATGTGGTTTCATTCAGGCTTGAAGAAGGCCTGTCCCAGCCCTTCAAACTGCAATTGGAACTGGCCAGCCACAACGCGGCCATCGACTTCAATAACGTGCTCGACCTGACGGGGCTGTTCACCATCTGGCACGGCGAAACCCCAGTGCGCTATGTGCACGGCCTGGTCAGCCTGTTCACCCAGGGCGACACCGGCTTTCGTCGCACCCGCTACACCGCCGTCATCGAACCGACCCTGGCGCGTTTCGACCTGCGCTCCAACTGGCGCATCTTCCAGGGCCAGACCGTGCCCGACATCATCACCAACGTGTTGGCCGAGCAAAAACTGACCGACCTGCGCCGCGAAATCTGCTTCGAGCACCAACCCCGCGAATACTGCGTACAGGCCGGCGAAACCGACCTCGACTTCATCGCCCGCCTCGCGGCCGAAGAGGGCCTGCTCTACACCTTCGACCACCGCGACGACGGCCACACCCTCGTCCTCACCGACCGCGTCGGCGGGCTGGGTACCATCGGCACGCACAAACATTGCCCCGTGATCTACCAACCCATGGCCGGCGGCGATGCCACGGAACCGGCCTTGACCCGTTTTCACTACACCGAACAAGTACGCACCGCCCGCCAGGTACAACGCGACTACACCTTCACCCACCCGCGCTACGACCAACAGCACACCGCCACTGGCGACCAGGACCTGAAAAACCAGCACAAGGACTACGAACGCTACGACTACCCCGGCCGCTACAAACGCGACATCGCCGGCAAACCCTTCACCAAGACTCGGCTGACCGCCCTGCGCAATGACGCCAAACTGGCGCACCTGGCCGGTGACGACGCGCGCCTGCAACCGGGGCTGGCGTTCGACCTCAACGAGCATCCCCGCGAAGACTTCAACGACCGCTGGCGCACCATCGCCATCACCCACGAAGGCAAACAGCACACCAGCTTGCAGGAAGAGGCGTTCGGCAGCGGCCACGGCACCTCTTATGAAATGACCGCCAGCGCCATCCGCTGGACCTCCGACTGGAAAGCCCCGCTGCGCGACAAACCCTGCATCGACGGCCCGCAGATTGCCACGGTGGTCGGCCCTCCAGGCGAGGAGATCTATTGCGATGAATGGGGCCGGGTGAAAGTGCAATTCCCGTGGGATCGTGCGGACAAAAACAACGATCAGAGCTCGTGCTGGATTCGTGTGGCGCAGGGTTGGGCCGGTGCGACCTGGGGCGCCATGGCCGTGCCGCGAATCGGTCAGGAACTGATTATTGGCTATTTGGATGGCGATCCTGACCAGCCCATCGCCACGGGCCGTACCTACCGCGAGACCAATCTGCCGCCGTACCAGTTGCCCAAGCACAAGACGCGGATGACCATCAAGAGCCAAACCCATAAGGGTTCAGGTTTCAACGAGCTGCGCTTTGAGGATGAGTTGGGCCATCAGGAGGTGTTCATCCATGCCGAAAAGGACAAGAACGTCCACATCAAGCACAACAACACTACCTTCGTAGGAAACGACCGAAGCGAACAAGTCGGGCATGACGAGCACATCGAAATCGGTCATGACCGCAGCGAACGAGTGGGCAACGATGAACACATTGCTGTCGCTCAAGACCAGCATCTGCAAGTGGGCCGTGATCGAATACACACAGTAGGGCGCAACCACCACATCGACATCGGTGGAGACCGCGTCGAAGAAATTGCCAACAATCGACATGACAGGATCGCCGCTGATCACCAGGTGCAGATCGGTGGCAATGCTGAACAATCAGTACGCAACCATTACCGCCTCTACACAGGACAGCGCATTGAGCAAAAAACCCGAGTATTCGATGTTGCATCGAACGAGCGCCTTATTCTGCGAGCGCCCGGCGGCAGCATCACGATTGATGGCAATGGCATCACGCTCGATGGACTGGCCATCAGAATCAAAGGCCCTGTGACCACAGATCCGATCGGAACGGGTAACCCACTCGGCACTCCACAACTGCCTGCCGTACCGCCAGGACCGTTCCTGGGGCGCTACACGTTGCTCAAGAACGATCAACGTGCCTTCGCAGGCTATCGGTATCGCATCACCGATGGCACGGCGCTGCTTGCCGAAGGCCGCACCTGCCCTTTGGGCGGCACTGAGTGGACGGTGACGCCGGCAGCCAAACCCGTGCAGGCCCATAAGGCAATCATGCGCGACGATCAACAAATCACCGAAACCTGGGCCCCCTACCTGATGGCCCTTGATGATCAAGGCCCCCCCGTTGAGGCCAAGGCGATTTTCCCCGACGACTTTCTGGATCAACACAGTGGAGACCTCGACTGATGCCAGGTCCTATAGCCCCTGCCGTCGCGCGAATCATCGACGGAGCCTATCGCGCCTATCGGGCAAATCAGGCTTTTGAGAACGCCCAAACCGCCGCCGAACTGGCCCAACTTGCTGTGGAAATTGCCGAACGCAGGAAGCAGATCAAGGACACCCTTCGCGCCACCATTGAAGCAATGACCCGCGAAATCGAGGTCAAGAGTTCTACCTTTGCCGTGGTGGATCGCGGCGGTAATAGCACGGTTTCTCGGCGAGGCCAGGAGAACATCACGTTCAAGGAATACATCGAACGCAAGGTGCCCTTTCGCCCGGCGATCAGCCAAGTCTGCACCGTTGCGCTGCAGATGCCCATCAAGGTACCGCGCCGCATCCGCAAGAAAATTGCCGGCGATACGGTACAGACCACCATCGAGATCGCCCTCAAGCAATTTACCGCCTCGTTGTTTTTTGAAGCCGTGGACGAGGCACTGGAGTGGCGCAGCCCGCTCAAGGCCGAACCCAACTACAACGGCAACAGCAAGAAGGCCTTGTTGGGGGAGCCGGTTACGCGGCCCAAACGGTTCGGCAGTGCCGTGCAGCCTTTTTGGCCACGGCCGAAGGGTTTGCTGGCGCCCGATCTGGTGGTGGTTGAGTACCGGCAAGAGCCGTTTGAAACCGAGAATGTGTTTGCGGCGGTGGAGATCAAGTTTCCGGGGGATTGGGTGAGAGAAGAACAACTCGATCATTACGTGCTGCTCATGACTCCGCAAACAGGCATCAATCCGAACAAGGTTGGCAAGGAGAAGGTTGCGCTTTTAAGGGTGCCGGAGGATTGCACTGGGTTCGAATCGGATGAAAAGAGAAATTCAAAACCAATAGGCAACAAAAATAGGAGGTAAGCGTGAGCACGAGTCATAGACTGTTTAACGAACAGGAACGCGATGAGTTTATTGCAGAGCTCAAAGAATGGCCCAACACAGACTGGGGGACAGATGAGGTGGCCCGCCACAGCGTCAGCCCCTTCATCAGCTTCTACTTCCCCCCTACCCCTGACAACCATCGAGATATCGCCCTGCTGATGGTGGATATCCACGAAGCCTTCGAGCAACTGCTTGGCTACCCTTACACCATGACGATACACCCGGAGGCAGAGCGCCCTCATGCTTATCCGGAAGAAGAGCCTGATCTTCGCAGGCAGGCCCTGGAGTCTCACCCAAGCGAGACCTTCGTTTTCTGGTTCACCGACGAACCGAATCATGCGTCCTCCCCTACGACCGCAGGCCATTTCTGGCGCAGGCGGTTCCAGGCTGACGGAGCTCGAATCAATTACTCCTCCATCTCATTCTATTACCGCTGGCAATGGTGGCTGGACAACCGCGATGCCTGGCGCCAGTTCGTCCTCAAGACCATTGACCTGCTCAAGGCTCACCAGGTCTACAGCGGTTTCGCCATGGCCAATCCAATGGAATATGGCACCCGGGCGGAAGTCACCACTTGGGAGCGAGCGCTCACGCCGGCTTTCTACGGGCTTGATATTGAGTACCCCTTTGGCATGCGCGACGAACTGCCTAGCGGTATCCGACCGCCGACCTGGGCCTTCCTGCTCGCCGATCACTGGCGAGAAAAGCTCGACCTGACCCGCGAACAGGTACGCAGCGCACTCGCTCACCCCCGCATCAACGTCATCGAACTGCACAGCGGCCAGTGGATCGAGCTGGGCGAACAGCCCGAGTTGTACCCAGTCGAACACGGCGTGCCGGAACTGCCCATGCTCTTGAACAAGTTGCTCAAGCCCATTCGCTACGACGACCTCGGATTACTCGGCTTCGGCCAATGGGACGGTGACCCAAACGAACGTTTTACCGATGCCGACAGCCGCCGCTGGATGGCACGCTTCGATGCCGACAGCGACTGGCCCACACCAGCATCGCGATTGGGCACACCCAAGCCGACGGCTCCCGCACAAAACTCTGCGCCGCTGAGCATCATTGCGGGCATGCCATGCACCCAAGCCGGCTGGTGGCTTGTCCCGGGGGTCGCTGATTCACGTCGCGAATTCAAGCAAGGCGAAGTCCTGCCCGCGCTCATCTCGCAACCCAGTGAAAGGTTGACGCTTTGGCAACGCGACTCCGACCAAACGCCCCCGGAACCCGCCCGGCACGCTTGCAGCCACGAAGCCGCACCCCGCGCCGGTCGCTGGGAAATGGAGGCGGATCGCTGCGTGGAGTGCACCGTCCGGCTGAACGAACGGCTGCCGTTACATCAGGGCCAAAAAGTACGCTGGTTATGGACTGTCAGCGGCATGCGCGCCCGTAGCGGGGAAACCTGCCCATATCCGGGGAAATGGGTATGTGACTACAAACCCGGTACCGAGCGGCTATTCGATTACGCCGCCCTGATGCCGGACGTGGACGGTGAAAAAGTTGTCTGGCGCTGGTTAGGGCTGGTGCAAAGATGAGTGTCGACTGATGCCAGGTCCTATAGCCCCTGCCGTCGCGCGAATCATCGACGGTGCCTATCGCGCCTATCGGGCAAATCAGGCTTTTGAGAACGCCCAAACCGCCGCCGAACTGGCCCAACTTGCTGTGGAAATTGCCGAACGCAGGAAGCAGATCAAGGACACCCTTCGCGCCACCATTGAAGCAATGACCCGCGAAATCGAGGTCAAGAGTTCTACCTTTGCCGTGGTGGATCGCGGCGGTAATAGCACGGTTTCTCGGCGAGGCCAGGAGAACATCACGTTCAAGGAATACATCGAACGCAAGGTGCCCTTTCGCCCGGCGATCAGCCAAGTCTGCACCGTTGCGCTGCAGATGCCCATCAAGGTACCGCGCCGCATCCGCAAGAAAATTGCCGGCGATACGGTACAGACCACCATCGAGATCGCCCTCAAGCAATTTACCGCCTCGTTGTTTTTTGAAGCCGTGGACGAGGCACTGGAGTGGCGCAGCCCGCTCAAGGCCGAACCCAACTACAACGGCAACAGCAAGAAGGCGTTGCTGGGCGAGCCCATTACGCGGCCCAAACGGTTTGGCAGTGCCGTGCAGCCTTTTTGGCCACGGCCGAAGGGTTTGCTGGCGCCCGGTCTGGTGGTGGTTGAGTACCGGCAAGAGCCGTTTGAAACCGAGAATGTGTTCGCGGCGGTGGAGATCAAGTTTCCGGGAGATTGGGTAGTAAAAAAACAAATAACGGACTACGTGAACCTGATGAAGCCCTCAACGGGCGTCAACCCGGACAAAATCGGAAGAGAGAAAGTTGCGCTGTTGCGGGTGCCGGAAGATTGCACCTGTTTTGAAATAGATGAAAAGAACAATTCAACGTCCAAAGGCCAAAAAAACAGGAGGTAAGCATGAGCACGACTCATAGACTTTTTGACGACGAAGAACGTGACGAGTTTATTGCAGAACTGAAGGAATGGCCCAACACGGATTGGGGTAAAGATGAAGTCGCCCGCCATAGTGTCAGCCCGTTCATCAGCTTCTACTTCCCCCCTACTCCTGATAACCATCGCGATGTAGCTCTATTGATGGTGGATATCCACGAAGCTTTCGAAAAACTGCTTGGCTTCCCTTTCACCATGACCATGCACGAAGACACAGATCGTCCTCATGCTTATCCGCAAGAAGAGCCTGATCTTCGCAGGCAGGCCATGGAAGCCCATCCACACGAGTACTTCGTATTCTGGTTTACCGACGAAACAAACCATGCCAGCTCACCTACAACATCGGGCGATTTCTGGCGTACTTGGTATCGAACCGACGGGTCGCGAACAGAATATTCCTCAATCGTATTCTATTACCGCTGGCAATGGTGGCTGGACAACCGCGGTGCCTGGCGCCAGTTCGTACTCAAGACCATTGATCTGCTCAAGGCTCATCAGGTCTACAGTGGTTTAGCCATGGCTAACCCAATGGAATATGGCACGCGAGCAGAAATTACCACATGGGAAAGAGCCTTGACGCCCGCTTTCTACGGGCTCGATATCGACTACGAGTTTTCGATGCGTGACGAGTTACTCAACGGCATCCGTCCGCCCACCTGGGCCTTCCTGCTAGCCGAACACTGGCGCGTAAAACTCGACCTGACCCGTGAACAGGTACGCGAAGCACTCGCCCATCCTCGCATCAGCATCACCGAATTGCACAGCGGTCAATGGATCGAACTGGGTGAGCAGCCGGAGCTTTATCCCGTCGAACACGGCGTACCCGAACTGCCCATGCTCCTGAACAAGTTACTGAAGCCCATTCGCTACGACGATCTCGGATTACTCGGCTTCGGCCAATGGGACGGTGACCCTAACGAGCGCTTTACCGACGTCGACAGCCGCCGCTGGATGACACGTTTCGATGCCGACAGCGACTGGCCCACGCCAGCATCGCGATTGATCAAGCCAAAGCCGCCCACCCCCGCCCAAACCTCTCAACCGCTTAGCGTGGTTGCAGGCATGACGTGCACTAAAGCTGGCTGGTGGCTTGTGCCCGGCGTTGCTGGTTCGCGCCGCGAATTCAAGCAAGGGGAAATGCTGCCAACGCTCCCCCAGCAGTCCAGTGGCAGCTTGGCAATGTGGCAACGCGATCCCGATCAGACACCCCCAGAGCCAGCCCGGCACGCTTGCAGCCACGAAGCCGCCCCCCGCGCCGGTCGCTGGGAAATGGAGGCGGATCGCTGCGTGGAGTGCACCGTCCGGCTGAACGAACGGCTGCCGTTACATCAGGGCCAAAAAGTACGCTGGTTATGGACTGTCAGCGGCATGCGCGCCCGTAGCGGGGAAACCTGCCCATATCCGGGGAAATGGGTATGTGACTACAAACCCGGTACCGAGCGGCTATTCGATTACGCCGCCCTGATGCCGCACGTGGACGGTGAAAAAGTTGTCTGGCGCTGGTTAGGGCTGGTGCAGAGATGAGTGTCGACTGATGCCAGGCCCACTAGCTCCAGCTGTCGCACGGATCATCGACGGTGCCTATCGCGCCTATCGGGCAAACCAGGCTTTTGAAAACAGCAGAACCGCCGCCGAACTGGCCCAACTCGCGGTGGAAATTGCCGAGCGCAGGAAGCAGATCAAGGACACCCTTCGCGCCACTATCGAAGCAATGACCCATGAAATTGAAGTCAAGAGCTCAACCTTTTCCGTGGTGGATCGCGGCGGTAATAGCACGGTTTCTCGGCGAGGCCAGGAGAACGTCACGTTCAAGGAGTACATCGAACGCATGGTGCCTTTTCGCCCGGCGATCAGCCAAGTCTGCACCGTCGCGCTGGAGATGCCGATCAAGGTACCGCGCCGTATTCGCAAGAAAATTGCCGGCGATACGGTACCGACCACCATCGAGATCGCCCTCAAGCAATTTACCGCCTCGTTGTTTTTTGAAGCCGTGGACGAGGCACTGGAGTGGCGCAGCCCGCTCAAGGCCGAACCCAACTACAACGGCAACAGCAAGAAGGCGTTGCTGGGCGAGCCCATTACGCGGCCCAAACGGTTTGGCAGTGCCGTGCAGCCTTTTTGGCCACGGCCGAAGGGTTTGCTGGCGACCGATCTGGTGGTGGTTGAGTACCGGCAAGAGCCGTTTGAAACCGAGAATGTGTTTGCGGCGGTGGAGATCAAGTTTCCGGGCGATTGGGCAGTTTCAAAACAAATGAAAAGGTATGTGACCCTCATGACACCTGAGACGGGAATAAATCCGGCGAAAATTGGCAAGGAAAAAGTGGCGTTGCTTAGGGTTCCGGAAGACTGCGTGGGTTTTGAAGCAGATCAAAAAAAATCCACTCCCAATGAACAAGCAAGGAAAAAGAAATAATATGACCACAACACATGAACTGTTTACCGTTGAAGAAAGAGATCTGTTTATCGAGTTATTAAAAGAGTGGCCAAACTCTGAATCCGGAACAGAGCTCGCATCGCACAGCGTCAGTCCCTTCATCAGCTTTTACTTCCCCCCCAACTCCGACAACCAAGTCGATATCGCCCTGCTGATGGTTGATATTCACGAAGCCTTCGAACGCCTGCTTGGTCATCCTTACACCATGACCATGCACGAAGACACAGATCGTCCGCACCCTTACCCCGAGGAGGAGTTCGACCTTCGCATGCAAGCGATGGATGTCGATGCAAACGATTACTTCGAATTCTGGTTTACCGACGAAGCAAACCATGCCAGTTCACCCACAACATCGGGCCATTTCTGGCGTAGCAGGCACGAAGGTACCGGGAAAAAATCGGCTTACTCCTGGGTTGTTTTCTATTACCGCTGGCAATGGTGGCAGGACAATCGCGATGCCTGGCGACAATTCGTCTTCAAGACCATTGACCTGCTCAAGGCCCATCAGGTCTATAGCGGTTTCGCCATGGCCAATCCGATGGAATATGGCACCCGGGCGGAAGTGACTACCTGGGAGCGAGCGCTTATGCCAGCTTTCTACGGACTTGATATTGAGTATGCCTATGGCATGGACGACGAATTGCCTAATGGCATCCGCCCGCCCACTTGGGCCTTCCTGCTCTCCGATCACTGGCGAGAAAAGCTCGACCTGACCCGCGAACAGGTACGCAACGCAATCGCTCACCCCCGCATCAGCATCACCGAACTGCACAGCGGCCAGTGGATCGAGCTGGGCGAACAGCCCGAATTGTACCCTGTCGAACTCGGCGTGCCGGAACTGCCCATGCTTTTGAACAGGCTGCTCAAGCCCATCCGTTACGACGACTTGGGATTACTGGGCTTCGGCCAATGGGACGGTGACCCTAACGAGCGCTTTACCGACGCCGACAGCCGCCGCTGGATGGCACGTTTCGATACCGACAGCGACTGGCCCACGCCAGCATCGCGATTGCTCACAGCCAAGCACCAGCTCCCGCGTAAATCTTTGCGCCGCTGACCAGGGCTGATGCAGGTATGCATCACTGAGTGCAAGCATGACGCAATCTTCACATTAAAGGCGGAGCATTCGCCGTGATTGAACTGTCCCCTACTGATCAGCAGTTTTTCAACCTCACTGACGATTGGAGTTCCTCATGGCGAAAATCAACTTGGCGCAGCAGTTGGCGACCACCCTGGAACAGGCAGGCATCAAGCGTATCTGGGGGCTGACCGGCGATAGCCTCAATGGCCTGACCGACGCCTTGCGCAGCATGGACAGCATCGAGTGGATGCATGTGCGCCACGAAGAGGTTGCCGCCTTCGCTGCCGGTGCCGAAGCGGCGGCCACTGGCGAGTTGACGGTGTGCGCTGGCAGTTGCGGGCCGGGTAACCTGCATTTGATCAATGGGTTGTTCGACTGCCATCGCAACCATGTGCCGGTGCTGGCGATTGCCGCGCAGATTCCATCCTCGGAGGTGGGCCTGAATTACTTTCAGGAAACCCATCCCCAGGAACTGTTCAAGGAGTGCAGCCACTTTATCGAACTGGTGAGCAACCCCGAGCAGATGCCTCAGGTGCTGCACCGTGCCATGCGTTCGGCGATCCTCAACCGAGGCGTGGCGGTGGTGGTGATACCAGGGGATGTGTCGCTGTTGGAAGTGGAAGATAAGCTCAAGCCGTGGCCAGCCTTGCACGCACCGCGCACCGTGCCGGTTGAGCAGGACTTGCAGCGCCTCACCGACATGCTCCAGAGCAGCGAGAAAGTTACCCTGCTGTGTGGCAGCGGCTGTGCCGGTGCCCACGATCAGGTAGTGGCGCTGGCCGACGCCCTCGGCGCGCCGGTGGTGCATGCACTGCGGGGCAAGGAGCACGTGGAGTGGGATAACCCGTTCGACGTCGGCATGACCGGCCTGATCGGTTTCAGCTCCGGTTACCACGCCATGCTCGATTGCGACACCTTGATCATGCTCGGCACTGACTTCCCCTATCGCCAGTTCTACCCCACCGACGCCAAGATCATCCAGGTGGACCGCAACCCACAAGCCCTGGGGCGCCGTGCGACCTTGGACCTGGGCATCGCCGCCGACGTCAGTGAAACCATCGCCGCGCTGCTGCCACGTTTGACCCGCAAGACCGATCGCAGCTTCCTTGAAACCTCCTTGAAGCACTACGAAAAAGCCCGCCAAGGCCTGGATGACCTGGCGCAACCGTCCAAGGCTGGTCGGCCGATCCATCCCCAGTACGTGGCGCGCTTGCTCAGCGAGCTGGCCGATGATGATGCGATCTTCACCGCCGATGTCGGCTCACCCACCGTGTGGGCGGCGCGTTATCTGAAGATGAACGGCAAGCGCCGGCTGATCGGCTCGTTCAACCATGGCTCGATGGCCAACGCCATGCCTCAGGCTATCGGTGCGCAGGCGGCATTCCCTGGGCGGCAGGTGATCTCTATGTCTGGGGACGGTGGTTTCACTATGTTGATGGGGGATTTCATTTCCCTGGCGCAGTTGCAATTGCCGGTCAAACTGGTGGTGTTCAACAATTCGTCCCTGGGCTTTGTTGCCATGGAGATGAAGGCGGCGGGTTACCTGGACACTGGCACCGAGCTGAAAAACCCGGACTTCGCGGCCATGTCCAATGCCATGGGGATCTTGGGCATTCGGGTGGAGCAATCCGAAGACCTTGAGCCGGCCCTGCGTCGTGCGCTGGCCCATGATGGCCCGGTACTGGTGGATGTGGTGACCGCCACTCTGGAACTGGTGATGCCGCCGAGCATCAAGCTGGAACAGGCCAAGGGGTTCAGCCTGTATATGCTCAAGGCGGTGATGAGCGGGCGCGGGGATGAGGTTATCGAACTGGCACGCACCAACTGGCTGCGATAACCCCCAACTGTAGGAGCGAGCTTGCTCGCGAAGATCGTAACGACAACGCTGACATCCTGAATGAGCGCGTTGTCCTCGAGTTTTTCGCGAGCAAGCTCGCTCCTACAGGGGCCGGGCTAATTTCAAGCCTTCTGTTTTTCTACCCACTTGCCGTAGGCATCGATGAACGCCTGCAGGAACGGCTTGGTTTTGTCCGACACCTTCCCCGCCTCATCGAACACATTGCCCGCCCCGCCCAGGTAGGCTTCCGGCTGCTGCATGCACCACACATCCAGGAACACCAGGGACTGGCGCAAATGGTGGTTGGCGCCAAAGCCGCCGATGGCACCCGGCGAGACGCTGATGATGGCCCCGGGCTTGCCGCTCCAGGCGCTTTGCCCGTATGGGCGCGAGCCCACGTCGATGGCGTTTTTCAAGGCAGCTGGCACAGAGCGGTTGTATTCGGGGGTGACGAACAGCACCGCGTCGGATGAACTCACTTGTTTGCGGAAAGTGCTGTAGGCTGCTGGCGGTGTTGCACCGTCGATGTCCTCGTTGTAGAGCGGCAAGTCGCCGATTTCAACAATGTTCAACTTGAGATTGGCAGGGGCCAGTTCGGCCAGGGCCAGCGCGACCTTGCGGTTGATCGACTCTTTTCTCAAGCTGCCCACCAGGACGGCAATCGTGTAGACCTTGCTCATTGAGGTTTCCCGACTTCTGAATAAAGGAGCTTGTAGTTATAGAGGCTTCGCGGCGCGTTCACCAGAGGGTTATGCGGATTCCCTCGACGTTTTCCTTGCAAGCGTTTGCGTAGGAAGCGTCTGAAAATATCAGCGAATAGTATTTTTTTCTTATAGGTAAACTACCCCGCTCCCTGACGGTCTACAGAACCGCAAATCGAGTGTTTATCTCCAGAGGTTCTAAACAGATGGCTGCAGTACTTGTTGGACAGTTTCATGCCAGAGACGCGGAAGGCCGCGTGTATTCGGTGCATGAGTTCCAGGAATCCAACCCGGCGCAAGGCGACCTGGCGGGATCGACGCCCACCGTGACCTACAAGCTGGCCATTGGCGACCGTGTAGAAAAGCTGGAAGGTGATGAATTCAAACTGATCCAGTCGGGCACCATTCTCGTGCGCGAGTCCGAAACCACTCTGGCATCGTAAACGCTTGCCTTGTTCACCTGCTCAGTCCTGGCGACTGGGCTGGGAACGCTCATGGGCGGCGGATCTGCGTTACCTCTATGCCCTGCTCGTCTTGCTTGAGCGTCACCAGCAACTGGCCGCGCTCCCCTTGCACCGTATACATCGAGCGCTTGTAACCCGCCGCGTTGTACGCGGGGTAAGCCTCAACCTCCCTGACCAGGGTAATCCCCACTACTGCGCCCACCTGCTCGTCCACCTGTTGCTGGGTGCGGATAAAGGCTTCCAGTGCGAGGCTGTCCTGGGTCGGTTCATCCTGATAATTGAAGAAGTAAGCCGCCAGGCCTCCCACGGTCACCAGGACCAGGAGTTGCTTGGCCGTTACCCCGAAGAACGTCGAGGGCAGAGGCATATGAGACCAGACCTGTTTTTTATTTTAAGTACCGGCAAACCGGCAGGGGTCGTTGCTGATCAGACTCGTCATTCTAGTGGGGTCGTGGCTGAACGCCATAGCCTGGGACGACCCCGGCAGTCTTTTTTACGCACGAAGGCCTGCGCCATTGAATCCCCTGCGCACTGCACATAGACTCCGGCCATGCGTTTACGTCATATCGAAGTGATTCAGGCCATCTTGCAAACCGGCCACCTCGGCACCGCCGCCGAGTGGTTGCAACTCCCCGTGGGCGAAGTAGACGCCACCCTCAAAGACGCGGAGCAGCAACTGGGCTTTATGCTGTTCGCCAGCGTGCGCGGGCGCTTGCAAGCCACCCGGGAAACCTTGGAGTTGCAGGCGCAAATCACTGCTCTGTACGAAGCCCTGGAGCCGCTGCAACGCCTTGCCAGCCGTTTGAAACACCACCACGCGCCGCCCTTGCGCGCCCTCTGCACGCCGCCGCTGGCCAACCAACTGCTGCCCCAGAGCATTGCCGCGCTGCGTCGACGCTTCCAGGACATGCCGTGCAACCTGTCGAGCCAACCCACTGGGCAGATCATCAACAGCCTGCTGTTGCATGAAGCCGATGTAGGCCTGAGCCTGCATGACCCTGAGCATCTACAGATCCAAAGCACGGTGCTGGCCCAAGGCAAATTGCAGCTGCTGGCCCCCCATGGCTGGCTCAAGCCCAAGCAAAAATACATTGCGTTGCAGGACTTGGCCGGCCAGTCGCTGATCGGCCTGGAAGGCCATGACCCGCTCAGCCGCTCGCTGGATGCCAAGCTGCAAGCCCTGCGACCATTGCCCGTGGTGCAGACGCGGGTGCAAACCTACCCGATGATGCGCGGCCTGGTGGAAGCCGGAGAAGGCCTGGCGATTGTCGACCCGTTCACCGCCTTCGGTGCGCAGGAGTCCGGGCTGGATACCTGCCCGTTATCACCGCCCATTCCGGTCAGCCTGTACGCACTGACGTTGAAGAATGCCGCGTCCACACCCGCGCTGAATGCGCTGTTGGAAATCGTCGCGCAAAAAGCCCAAGCCCTGCTGGCGGGCTCGCCAGCACCGTAACGGGGCTCCGCGCCCTTGCCTTCCTGGCACGACACACGGCCTTAAAGAAAAGACAGGAACCCCATCCTGTGCGCAGGGCACTCATCCAGCACAAAGCACAAGCTTTCTAACGGATGAACAGCGCAACCAAGGATTGATACCCATGCTCC
Source organism: Pseudomonas sp. FDAARGOS_380 (assembly GCF_002591235.1). Taxonomy (NCBI): domain Bacteria; kingdom Pseudomonadati; phylum Pseudomonadota; class Gammaproteobacteria; order Pseudomonadales; family Pseudomonadaceae; genus Pseudomonas; species Pseudomonas sp. FDAARGOS_380. The sequence continues at coordinate 5,515,949 of NZ_CP023969.1, forward strand.
CACTTCCCAATGCACTGGCGCACTTGCCGCTGCTGCACCCTGCTGCCCTGACTCAAGCACCGCCCCTGCAGCCTGCGCCCACGACGCAGTCCTTGCCGGTGGCGGGCTCCACCAACGATGTGGCCCCTGACGAGCTCGACAACCCGGCAGCCCTTAAACAAGCCTTCAGTGAGCGCTGTAACTGGCAGCTACTGGCAGACAACCTGGGCGAACTCCTCAAGGAACTCAACGACGCCTTCCCTGGCGAGGTGTCGGACCGCCAACGAGGCGCGCTCGAAGCCCGGCTCGCCACGCATCTGGCAACCTCCACGCTACCGGTGTGCGAGGGCTCACGGTACTGGCGGCAACACAACCTGGCGCCCAACAGCCGGGTCAAGCTAGGTACATTCCTCAGCGGCAGCGGCGTGCCCGCACCCAAGACCCTTGAGGCGTTGCTGGCGCTTTATCAAGTGGCGACCAAGCAGGTGCAGACGTTTCCCCTGGGCAATTACGGTGGCGCCCTGTCGTGGCCGATCCCGCTGTCGGCGCACGACCAACAAGCCCTCATTGACCTGTTGAACACACCAGACCCCGCGTTGCCGGAACTGCCACTGACCGATAAACAGGGTGTGCTGGGCTACCTGTGCTCTGTCACTCACCTGTCGAGCAACGACTTCAAATTCCCGGCCAGCGCCATGGAAATGCTGCTGGGATCGGCCAAGGCGCAAGCACTGGGCCAGTTCCTTCAAGCGCAACTGGGCGGCATCGCAACCAACACCAGCGTCAATGACTACTTGCTGGCAGCCATTGCACTGGGGCTGGACCCGCAATCCCTGGGAACACCGGCCCGCAACAGCGTGAGTGGCTTTGATCTCGGCCAACGGGCGCTCTGGAACCAGCCGCCCAACGTGGCGATCGAGGGCTTGAGCCGCCATCTGGTCAAGGAAGGTCGAGCGTCCAAGGCATCGGCCGACCTGGCAGCGCGCCTGTTGCTGGCACGTACCGCACCGCAGTATCTGGTCAAGGACATACCGCCCAACGTGACCTACGCCAGCGTGGCCTGGACTCAATTGGAGATCGCCGTGGCCAAGCTGGAGGTCGAGTCGCCGGGACGTGCACTCACCATGACCTACAGCGAGGTACTGATAGCCGCCGAGACCACCGATGCCGGCGCAGCGCTGACGCAGACGATCCATCGCGAAGCCTTGCACAACTGGGGAATCGTCAACGGTTACGTGAAAGCGGACACCTCCCCCAGCGATACGCAGATGCGCGCCACACAAACCGCCTTCAGAACTCAGCAACAATCGTTGCAGGCCACCGCTCAGGCACTGGCAACCCCCATTCCGATGCGTGAGGAGATGGGCATGCAATTGCTGCGGGAAAAATTTCCCGGTGTGCCGGACGACGTCTTCAAGGCAAAGCACCTGACCAAGGCCCGACTGGTTCCAGGGCGGCCGGGGCGCTTCCCCGGTACCCACTCGATGCTGGATGTGGTCATGCAGGGTGCCAAGGTCGACAACAGTGACAGCGAGCATTGGACCACCCAGGACAAGCGCATCCCCATCATGGCGTTCTGCGCGCTTTCCGATAGCGGCGTACTGTCGGTCGCAGACGCCTTTGACCAGCACTACAAACCTGCAATGGAGGCACTGGAAAAAGGTCATGCGGGAATGACCCAGCACCTGATATCGACGTTACCACCGCAAGATCGGGAAAATTTCGAATATGGCCAGCTCGAATTTTTCCATACCAACGACTACTTCATAGAAGCCGATTTTTCGAGCAAAACCCTGATCAAGAAAGGCCATACGCTGGATGTGAAAATCACCCGCAACGGGCAGGTCAATATTTATCGGATCGACACCCGCGCCGGGAACATTACAAAACACAATTACCTCGCGCATATTTATTCGCCGCCCTATTCCCGGCTCGATATGCGCGACGCAAACACCTTGCACAGGACCGTGCGCTTCAACCCGTTCGCAGACGAGCACGCCCAACGATCCAAGGAAACACCGGCACGCGTTGAAACACCGCAGGTGTTCGACTCCGAGCGCACCCGCTACATCGCCAAAGTGCTCACCCAACGTCTGGACCTGCACGGCGATGACCTGCTCCAGCACGCCCGCGGAACCACTTCATACGATAAAACCAGCGCCGCCAACCAGGCCATCGGCGAGTTTTTTCTCAACATGATTCCTTTCAGGTCGGCGATTGTTAATTTCATGCAGGGCAATATCGGCGACGGCTTGATGGACCTCGGCCTGGATGTGATCGGGCTGGTGACACTGGGCGCCGGCAAAGCCGCCCAGGCCGGCAAAGTGCTGAGCAAGGGCGTGTTTGGGGTCAAAGGCGTCGCCAGAACTGCACGGTTCGTCGGCACCGTCGCGCTCGAGGCGCTTAACCCACTGGGAGGCGCAGGCGATTTGCTCAAGGGCATCAGCCGCTGGGCCTGGTCCAAGGGCACGAAAGCCTTCAATACGCTCAGAGGCGCCACCGGCAGCTACGACCTGCTCAAAGCCGCCAGTACCCAGCATGGCCTGGTTTCCACAGGTACCGCCAGGGTTGCCGGGCATGACCTTGAAATGGGGGCGGTGTTCCAAGGTGGCAACTGGCACGCCTTTGATGCAGCAAAGGGCTTGCCCTATGGGCCGCCACTCCAGCATTTCCAACCCTCGGTGGTGGCTGCCAACGGCGAGCTCAAGGTGCTCAATACACCGTCGCTGCAGGGTTACGAGGCCACGGTCTCTGCAGACCTGCTGCAGGTCAAAGGCTTGCAAGGCAACGTCTACATAGGCCCGAACAATAAAGAATATGTAAAGGTTGACGGCACGCTGTATGAGTCCAACCTGAAAGAGGGCCAGCGCTTTATAAGGCATCCGTCTGGAACCGGCGTCGACCTTCCAATCAAGGATGTGGGCGTTGCAGGTTGGGAACCGATTTCACGCGGTCACCGTTTGCCCGGAGGCGCCCCCACTACAACCCATTGGCGATTATCCGACGACACGTTCGTCGTCCCCCTTGATGATGTAAAGATAACGCGTACAGGGGCTTCCCCCTACGCCGTCCACTACAAAGGCCGCGATCATACGGTGACGTTTGATACGCAGGTCGGCGCATGGAAAAGCGAGATGTCGAATACTCACGGTCCCGGCAGCCAGGCGAACACAGGCGCCATGTATTTTTGGCGGACCGGCAAGGGGAAATGGAGGCTGGGTAGTGTCGATGAGTTCAATCACGCCAAAAAAATCAAAACCCACAAACATATCTTTGTTAACGCGCCGTCTATTTCTCTGACGGTCCCGCCTAACGCCAAGCCAATTCCCAAAGAGATTCACTACTTCTGGGCCGGCGGCCATATGAATCCTCACTTGCAGGACAACATAAGGATCAATGCGGTCAGCGCGCCTGGCTATAAATCTATCGTTCATGTTGATGCGAACGACCAGAGGACGTTTGTCAAACTCAAAAATCAACTGGAGGCCAACAAGTCAGGCATTGAGGTCAGAAACCTTCATAAAGACGACGTTTTCCAACAGTTAAAGTCATCCGACATGTATGCCTATTTCCGCCAAGGCCAGGGAACCAACCTTGCTGCAGCCTCGGATGTGGCGCGCTATCCGATCATGAAGAAATACGGCGGCATTTACCTTGACACTGACGACAGCATTGTCGCCACCGTCAAAGACACCGAATTGCGCGCGGCGCCCAACGACATTCTGTTAAACAGCCCCGTCGCCATTGAATTCACTGACTACAAAAATTTCTACAACACCAGCAACTTCGCCACACAACCTGACAACCCTGTCATCGACACCATTATCAGTGAGATGCGCACCCGCTTCGCTAATAACAAAGACTACTTCACCGCACACCGTCCCACCGTTCAACAAGGCGAGACACCCAATGCTGAGTTCTACGAGTACGAGCGTAAAATTTTTGAGACGGTTGGCCCCGATATGTTTAACGACATACTGAAGTCGCGCAGGCCTGACATGTATGACCTTGGTTTTGATAGATTAAAAGAAGTCACACTGGTTGATAATAAACCGGTGCGCAACGGGCCGGCTATCAACATAGAAGCGGTCATACACGAGCAGTATAAAGCGCAAGGCATCGTCCCACCGAGCGATACGCGAGACAAAATGAACGCGGTAAAAACCCATTACTTTCCGTTCGCCTTGGATTTTAAAATCAAAACCGGCAACGAACACTCTTGGATGTACACCTGAGCATTGAGGTAGCGGGACGGGCCGGCATAAATGCCGCCTGGTCCCCGCCAGGGTCAACATCGTCAGCCGTTCATACCGCCTCGCGCTCCGATTTGAACAACCGATACCAGAAAATCGCGACCTCGCGGGTGTGCGGGTCGATCCCGCGATAACGCAACTGATCGATACCGCCCATCACATAGCCACAGCGCTCATACAGGCGACAGGCGCCGAGGTTGTTGTTCTGGGTCTCGAGCATCATGCCCGGCAGGTTTTTCTTGCGGGCCCAGAATTGCGCCACGTCCAGCAGTGACTTGGCCACGCCATGTCGGCGCGCCGGCAACGCCACGGCCAGCTCGTCAACGTGGGCAAAGCCGTTCCAGTTGGTGCTGACCACGATATGCCCCACGGCACAGTCGTCCAGGTACGCCATGAAGATCGAGCTGTCGGCGGCGTCACGGAAACTGGCGAACTCCTCCGGGTCGATGCCATAGCACTTGCGGTACGGCAGCACGCGCTCCACTGGCCATTGGTCAACGCGCTGGCCCATTTGCGGCACCCCATAGGCGCTGACTTCAAAGCTGAAATCATTGCCCCACACATAGGCGTCAAAACCTTCGTCGGCGACTCGCACACTGAGTCCTGGATACTTCGGGTTCATTACAGCTTGCATAACCTTCCTTAACCCTTGATGCAGTCGACGGTATAACGACGGCCACTGCCGTCATCTTCGTGTTGCAGCCCATGCACATCCGCGACAAAACCGGGGAAACTGCTATCGAACGTGCGGGCAAATGCCAGGTAATCGATGATCGAACGCGTTGACTCGGTGAAGCGTTCGCCAGGCATGATCAGTGGAATGCCCGGCGGGTAAGGCACCAGCATCACGGCGGCGATGCGTCCGGCCAAGGCATCGATAGAGACCGCCTCCACCTCGCCCCTGACCAACTGATCGTAGGCGTCGGCAGGTTTCATCGCGATTTGCGGCAATACCGTATACATACGCTTGAGGTGCCTGGCCGTGGCATTGCTACGGTAACAGCTGTGCAACTGGTCGCAAAGGTCGCGCAGCCCCAGGCCTTGATAACGCGCCGGGCCTTGGGCATACACCGACGGCAAGCAACTGGCCAGGCTGACATTGGCATCGTAGCTACGCTTGAACTCCAGCAGCTCGGTGAGCAAGGTGCTCCATTTGCCTTTGGTAATGCCCATGGAAAACAGCACGAGGAACGAATACAGCCCAGTTTTCTCCACCACCAACCCGCGCTCCCAGAGGAACTTGCTGACCACTGCGGCGGGAATCCCGCACTCGCTCAAGGCCCCGCCTGCGTTGAGGCCAGGCATCACCAGCGTGACTTTGATCGGGTCCAGCAGCACGTAGTCTTCGACCACATCGCCAAAGCCATGCCATTCATCCCCAGGATGCAACAGCCAATCCGCCGTGGCGACCCGGTCGATGCCTGCGACCGAGGGTGGTTGCCAGATGGAAAACCACCAGTCCTCGGCCGCGATATGTTGGCGCAAGTTAGCCAGGGCGCGACGAAAACTTAAGGCCTCGTCGAACATTTCCTGAAGCAGCGAGCGCCCGGCCGGGCCTTCCATCATCGCCGAGGCCACATCCAGCGACGCGATGATGCTGTATTGCGGCGAGGTGGAGATATGCATCATGAAGGCTTCGTTGAAGCGGTCACGGTCCAGTTGCCGTGCGCCACCGTCCTGCACGTGGATCATCGACGCCTGGCTGAAGGCGGCCAGCAATTTATGCGTACTGTGGGTGGTGAACACCAAGGGGCTGTCCGGCGTGCGCGAGGTGCCCATGCCATAGCGCCCGGCGAAGAACTCGTGAAAGGCGGCGTAGGCGTACCAGGCCTCATCGAAGTGCAGCACCTCGACACTGCTGCCCAACTGCTGCTTGATCAGTTCGGCGTTGTAGCACAGGCCGTCGTAGGTGGAGTTGGTCACCACCGCCAATTTCACTTTCGGTGGTCGCCCACGGGTCAAGGGGCTGGCGTCGATCTTGGCGCGGATCGACTCAGGGCTGAATTCGCTCAGGGGGATCGGGCCGATGATCCCCAGCTCGTTGCGCTCCGGGCACAGGTAGAGAGGGATCGCGCCGGTCATGATGATCGAATGCAGCACCGACTTGTGGCAATTGCGGTCCACCAGCACCAGGTCATCGCGCCCCACCATGGAATGCCAGACGATCTTGTTGGCAGTGGACGTGCCGTTGATCACGAAGAACGTATGGTCGGCGCCGAAGTTACGCGCAGCGCGGGCCTCGGCTTCGGCCAAAGGCCCGGTGTGATCGAGCAGCGAGCCCAGTTCGGGCACCGATACCGACAAGTCCGAGCGCAGGGTGTTCTCCCCAAAGAACTGATGAAACGCCTGCCCCACCGGGCTTTTTCGATAGGCCACGCCACCGCCATGGCCGGGGGTGTGCCAGGAATAATTGGAGTCGGCGGTGTGTTGCACCAAAGCCTTGAAGAACGGCGGTAACAGGCCATCCAGGTAAGTGCGTGCGGCGCGGGCGACTTGGCGCGCCAGAAACGGCACGGTGTCTTCGAACAGGTAAAGGATGCCGCGCAGTTGGTTGAGCTCGCTCATGGCATCGGCAGGGGCGTTTTCCAGGGTGACTTGCTCGCCCAGCGCAAAGATCGGCAGGTTGGGTGCGCGCAGCCGCGCCAGGCGAATCAGCTCTACCATGTTTTGCAACAGATGGGTGTTTTCCCCGGCGCCTTCGGCGGCGATCAACATGCAGGCCAGACCGTGATGGGTAGCGGCCACCAGCCGCCCCTCGGCGTAGTCCACCGCAGAAAAAATACTGAAGCCCTCCTGTTCCAACTCCCTGGCGATGCCTCGAACCCGGTCACCGGCAACGGTGTCGGCCTTGATGTCACGGTGCACGATCAGAACGGGGAACTTCAGGTCTTTATACATGAGCACTCTTACTCCGGAGGCTTTGCACAAGGGTAGAAGCTGGAAGCAAAAGTGGCGAATGAAGATTTCACAGGTGGTCGAGAGGTATCTACATAACTTCGGTACGGGGCTGAACCTGTGGCGAGGGAGTTTGCTCCCGTGACGGCCTGCCTGCCGGCCATACCGCAATCAAACTGTGGGAGCTGGCTTGCCTGCGATGACGGCCTCCCAGCCGACACCTATCTACCTGATACCCCACAATCCAAATGTGGGAGCGGGCTTGCTCGCGAAGGCGGCCTGACAGGCGACACAGTGGGATTGTGTACATATCCATTGCTGCGGTAACGGCTACTTAGGGTTCCGCTCTGACAGCGGGTCACTTTTGGAAAAGAGCCCCAAAAGTAACCAAAAGGGCTCTTGCCCCACCACTCGGCACCTCGCTTAGGCTCGGTGTGCCCGTAATCCGCCAGTGATTTGGGGGGCCGCCGCCACGCGCCATCCATGGCGCGGGGCGGCTAAACCGGCATCCCTGCCGGTTTACCCCCCAAATCCCTGTCGAATTCCGGCCAGCGTGGTTTGACGGGGCGCTTGAGATCAAGATCAAAAGCAGATCAAGAGCGGCTCGCTTCGCATCGTGGTTACCGTCGGCTGTCAGGCAGTCATCGCAGGCAAGCCAGCTCCCACATTTGGATCGCGGGGCGTCAGATAGATAGGTGAACGCTGTTATTGCTGGGTGAGTTGCGTCCACAACGCCGGCGCACCCGCCGCCTTGGCAATCGCCTCCAGCCGCGCCGCATGCTCGGCCAGGTCCTGCTCGCTGGCGCGGATGATCGGCGTCGGCTTGCGATCAGCCGGCAAGCGGCGGATTTCCGAAGGGCGGTTGCCCGAGCCCTCCGCCGAACCGCTGCCATCGGACGCATTACCGGCCAGGGACAAGCTGGTCTGCCCACCGGTCATGGTCAGGTAAACGTCGGCGAGGATCTCGGAGTCGAGCAAGGCGCCGTGGAGTTCACGGCCGGAGTTGTCGACGCCATAACGCTTGCACAAGGCATCGAGGCTGTTGCGTTGGCCCGGGTGACGCTCGCGGGCCATCATCAAGGTATCGAGGATCGTGCAGTGCTGGGAGATGTCCGCACGGTCGGTCTGCCCCATCAGGGCAAATTCGTTGTTGATGAAACCGATGTCGAACGCCGCGTTATGGATGATCAACTGGGCGCCGTTGATGAACTCGAAGAACTCATCGGCCACTTCGGCAAAGCGGGGCTTGCCCTTGAGGAATTCATCGGTGATGCCGTGGACGCCAATCGCCCCTTCGTCACTGTCACGGTCCGGTTGCAGATAGACGTGGAAGTGGCGGCCGGTCAGGCGGCGCCCCATCAGTTCGACACAGCCGATTTCGATGATCCGGTGACCATCGGTCACCGGCATGCCGGTGGTTTCGGTATCGAGTACAACAGATCGGATGGCCATCAGGGTTCAGCTCTCAACGGTTCGGTACAGTTCAAGGGGCGGGATATTAGCACGCTCTGTAAACGAAGCGCCCCATGGCACCCAGCCACCGGTGAACACCCAACAGTTTTTTACAAGGTTTAGCAAACTTGCTGCTGATTCAGCTCTGCTTGTAGCCGCGCACTTCATCCACGCCACGGTTGGCCAACTGGTCGGCGCGCTCGTTGCCAGGGTGGCCAATGTGCCCGCGTACCCATTTCCAGGTGATGTCGTGACGGTTGCACTGCTCATCGAGCAATTGCCACAGGTCGGCGTTCTTGACCGGCTCCTTGGCCGCCGTCTTCCAGCCGCGTTTTTTCCAGTTGACCATCCACTCGTTGATGCCCTTCATCACATATTGCGAGTCGGTCACCAGCAGTACGTTGCAGCGCCGCTTGAGTTCTTCGAGGCCGCGAATGGCGCCCATCAGTTCCATGCGGTTATTGGTGGTATTGGCTTCGCCGCCCCACAGTTCCTTCTCCACGCCCTTGCACACCAGCAAGGCGCCCCAGCCACCTGGGCCCGGGTTGCCCTTGCAGGCGCCATCGGTGAAGAGTTCTACGCTATCGGTCATCGGTTATTCGGCCTGAAATCAAAAAGAGGTTTTACGGTTCGCGTTGTTCGCGGTTGACCTTGGCCAACGGCATCGGCACGAGCTTGCCGATCGGCTCGCGGCGCACTTGCTGCACCGGTCGCAGCCCGACCACGATCTTGCGTGCAACCAGCAAATAGAAGCCGCCACCCGACAGCTGCCAGGCCCCTGCGCGGCGTTCCCAACCGGCCAGGCGGCCCTGCCACTTGGCGGTCGCAAGCGGCGGACGATAGCACCCGAAGCGGCGTTTCTCCAGCGCGAAGCCCAGCAGGTTGAGCCAGTCGCCCACCCGTGAGGGCGCGATGCAACGCGCCTGGCGCAGTCCATCATGGGCGAACACCCGGCGCAGGCCCCAACTGCTCCAGGGGTTGATGCCGACAATCAGCAAATGGCCACCAGGGCGCACGCTGCTCGCCGCTTCGCGCAACAAACCGTGGGGCGACAGGCAGAAATCCAGGCCATGCTGCAACACCACCACATCGGCGGCGTGTTCGCTCAAGGGCCAGGCCTGTTCCTCGCAGACGATTTCCACCCCCGGCAACGGCGCGCCCAGGCGCACATTGCGTTGCACCTGCGGCGCCGAGGGCGGCGTGTCGGCCGACGGGCCGTAGTGCACTAGGTAGCCACCAAAGAACCGGCCCAGCTCGTCTTCGAGCATGCGCCGCTCTTCTTCCAGCAAAAACTGCCCAATCGGCCCGGACAACCATTCGCGGGCCGCGCTGATCAGGGCCAGCCACTCAGGATCGGCCTGGGCGAACGCTTTATCAGTCATTGCATTCTCCAACTCGCCTAGACGTTCTAAGATGCACCAATGTGTTCAGCTTGGCGAATCGAAGAATGATACAGATCAGTGCCCTACCCGCCTTCACCGACAACTACATCTGGTTGTTACAAGACCCCGCCACCCAGCGCTGCGCCGTGGTCGACCCCGGCGATGCCGCGCCAGTGCTGGCCTGGCTCAAGCAGAATGCGGCGTGGACCCTCAGCGACATCCTGGTCACCCACCATCACCATGATCATGTAGGCGGTGTCGAGCAACTGAAAAATGCCACCGGCGCCAAGGTCTACGGCCCGGCCAACGAAAAGATCCCGGCGCGGGATGTGGCCTTGCACGATAACGACCGTATCAACGTGCTGGGCTGGGACTTCGACGTGTACGCCGTGCCAGGCCATACCCTGGGCCACATCGCCTTTTACCACCAAGGCGTACTGCTGTGTGGCGATACCTTGTTCGCCGCCGGCTGCGGTCGCCTCTTCGAGGGCACGCCCGAACAGATGTACAGCTCCCTGGAACGCCTGGCCGCGCTGCCCGCCGATACGCAGGTGTACTGCACCCACGAGTACACACAAAGTAACCTCAAGTTTGCCCAAGCCGTGGAGCCGCACAACGCCGACATCACCGAACGCGTGGAAAATGTCGCCCAACTCCGCGCCCGTGGCGAGATGACGCTGCCATCCAACCTGGCCTTGGAAAAACTTACTAACCCATTTTTGCGCACCGCTGAAACATCCGTTAAACAAAAAGCGGACGAACGGAACGGCCGCGACAACCGCTCTGGGGCCGAGGTGTTTGCTAGCTTGAGGGCTTGGAAAGATAAGTTCTAACCAGATGCAATCTGATACGTAATTTCTGAATGGTTGACCGGAACCACAGCGCTTTCTAGAATCGCCCGACATTTTTGCCCGGAACTTACTTCCAGCCAATGTCGTCATCTATTCGTAAATCCATTTCTTCAGACGCATTGACCCGCCTGGCTCAAGCCGTGGCGGTGGCCGTTTCCGCAACTCTGGCGGGCTGCCAATCGACCAATTACGCTGCACAATCCACCGTGCAACCCAAACCGAATCTTGCTGCCAAGATCAAGCAAAAACCTATTTGGCTATCAGAGAAGCCTAGCCCCGAAGTGCCCCAGGATGTCTGGGAACGCATGCGTCGGGGCTTTCAATTGCAGGACGGTGTCGGCGTCAACCCGCGCATCGAGCAACAGCGCCTGTGGTTCGCCAGCAACCCCTCCTTTCTGGAGAATGCCGGCGAACGCGGCAGCCTCTACATTCATTACATCGTCGAACGCCTTGAAGAACGCAACATGCCCCTGGAGCTGGCGCTCCTGCCAGTGATTGAAAGTGCCTACAACCCAATGGCCTATTCGCGCAGCGATGCGGTCGGCTTGTGGCAGTTCATTCCCTCCACCGGGCGCTACTTCAACCTGCGCCAGACCCGCGCCTACGACGGCCGCCGCGACATCACCGCGTCCACCACGGCCGCCCTGGACTATCTGACGCGTCTGCATGACATGTTCAACGGCGACTGGCTGCTGGCCCTGGCGGCTTATAACGCCGGCGAAGGCACGGTCAGCCGGGCAATCGAGCGCAACGAAAAACTCGGCCTGCCCACCGACTACTGGAACCTGCCCCTGCCTCAGGAAACCAAGGACTACGTGCCCAAGTTCCTGGCCTTGTCCCAGGTGGTATTGGCGCCCGAAGCCTACGGCGTCAACCTGAACCCGATTGCCAACACGCCGTACTTCGAAGTGGTTGAAGTCAAGCAAAGCATGGACCTGTCACGGGTTGCCGCGCTGGCCGAGATCGACGAAGACGAACTGTTCCAGCTCAACCCGGCGTTGAAGCAACGCACCACCCTGGACGGCCCCCAGCATCTGCTGGTGCCGACCTCCAAGGCCCAACTGCTGACCAGCACCCTTTCGACGATGAAGCCGGAAGAATTGCTGAGCATGCGCCCGAAAAAGCCGGTGTTCGACGAAGTCGAGACCAAGGCCGTTGCCGGGCGCACTCGCAGCTACAAGGTACGCAGTGGCGACAACCTCACGCTTATTGCCAAGGCCAACAAGGTCGATGTGCATGACCTGCAGCGCTGGAACAAGCTCAACGGCCAGGCCCTCAAGGTCGGCCAGACCTTGGTGATGCAGGACACGCGCAAAGTTGCGGCGAAAAAACCGGTGCAGTACAAGGTCAAGAAAGGTGACTCGCTGTACATGGTGGCCAAGCGCTTTAACGTTGAGATGCAACACCTCAAGCGTTGGAACCCGCGTACCGGCCAGGCATTGAAGCCAGGCCAGATGCTGGTGGTTTCCGGGCCGCGCTAAGGCCTCAGGCATTGTGGGGAACCCATGTGGGAGCGGGCTTGCCCGCGAAGGCAGCCTGACAGCCGACCAGAACGTTGGGTCTGACCGGGTATATATCCGTTATTTAGGTAACGGCCACTTAGGGTTCCGCCCTGACGGCGGCTCACTTTGCAAAAGCCGGAATGCCGGCCCAGGCCAAAGTAAGCAAAACGCTCTTGCCCCACCACTCGGCACCTCGCTTGGGCTCGGTGTGCCCGAACGCAGGCTTGAATCCGTGGGCCGCCGCCACGCGCCATCCATGGCGCGGGGCGGCTAACCCGGCGTCCTGCCGGGTTACCCACGAATTCAAGCCTGCGTTCGGCCAGCGTGGTTTAACGGGGCGCCTGAGATCAAGATCACAAGCAGATCAAGAGCAAGAGCGGCTCGCTTCGCATAGTGGTTAGCGTTGAGCATTACAGCGTTGTGTAGAGACCGATGCACATGGGCCTATAGCCAATTTCAAGATGCTTTTTCCAACCGGAACAAGCTGTTACTGTACCGATCATAAAGCCCAAGCCGCCCGGATCGGATCTCTGACTTGAAGCGTCCCCTCCTTCTACTAATAAGCCTGGCCTTGAGCTTTGCGGCGAACGCGACGATCACCGAGAGCCACGGTTATGCGCAGTTCGGCACACTCAAGTACCCAGCCAAATTCACCCATTACGATTGGGTAAACCCTGCAGCGCCTAAAGGCGGGACATTGCGGGTGATGGCATTTGGCACCTTCGATACGCTCAACCCCTATACCTTCAAGGGTTCAAGCCCGGTTTCCACCGCCAATTTCCTGCAGTACGGCGTCAACGAGCTCAATGAACCCTTGATGGTGGGCACTGGGCAATACGCGCCGTCCGGCGATGAACCCACCTCCAGCTATGGCCTGATTGCCCAATCGGTGGAATACAGCGAGGACCGCAGTTGGGTGGTGTTCAACCTGCGCCCCGAAGCGCGCTTTCACGACGGCAAGCCGATTACCGCCGATGACGTGGCGTTCTCCTATCGCACCCTGCTGACCGAAGGCCACCCGCAGTACCGCACCAACCTGCAGGAAGTGGCTCGGGTCGACATCCTCAACCCTCACCGTATCCGCTTTGTGTTCAAGCGCGCCGGCAACCCCTTGCTGATCCTGCGCCTGGGCGAGTTGCCGGTGCTGCCCCAGCACTACTGGAAAAACCGTGACTTCAAGGCCACCACCTTCGAGCCACCCCTGGGCAGTGGGCCTTACCGCATCACCAAGGTGGCGCCTGGGCGGCAACTGGTGTTTGAACGGGTCAAGGATTACTGGGGCAAAGACCTGCCGGTCAACCAGGGTTTCTATAACTACGACAAGGTCGAAGTGGAGTTCTATCGCGACAGCGACGTGGCCTTTGAAGCCTTCAAGGCCGGTGAATTCGATATTTATATAGAGCATCAGGCCAAGAACTGGGCCACGGGCTACAACTTTCCGGCGGTCAACCGCGGCGATGTGATCAAGGCGCAGATCGCCCATCAGATCCCCACCCAGAGCCAGGGCCTGTTCATGAATACCCGGCGGCCGGCGTTCAGCCAGGCCAAGGTGCGCGAAGCCCTGGGGTTGATGTTCGATTTTGAATGGACCAACCGTACGCTGTTCAGCAGCGCCTATAAGCGCTCGGTGAGCTATTACCCCAACAGTGAATTCTCGGCCACCGGCCTGCCGGTGGGCCATGAGTGGTTGATGCTCTCGCCCTACCGCGACCAACTGCCGGCCGCGCTGTTTACCCAGCCGTTCAACCTGCCACACACCGACGGCCGCGGCATCCCCCGCGAAACCCTGCGCCAGGCCCTGGCCCTGCTCAGCGAGGCCGGCTGGAAACTGTCGGGGCAGCGCCTGCTGGACAAGAACGGGCAACCGCTGCGCCTGGAAATCCTGCTGGTCAACCCGAACCTTGAGCGCATCCTGCAACCTTATGTCGAAAATCTGACCCGCATCGGCGTCGACGCCCGCTTGCGCACCGTTGACCGCGCACAGTACAAACAGCGCCTCGATCAATTCGATTTCGACATGATTCTGATGACCCTCAGCCAGACCTTGAGCCCCGGCCTTGAGCAGTGGCAGTACTTCCACTCCAGCCAGGCCGCAATCAAGGGCAGCAAGAATTACGCCGGTATCGCCAACCCGGTGGTCGACCACCTGCTCGACCAACTGCTGGCGGCGCAGACCCGCGAAGAACAACTGGCCGCCGGCCGCGCCCTGGACCGGGTGCTGCTGTGGCAGCACTACAGCATTCCCAACTGGTACCTCAACTATCATCGCCTGGCGTACCGCAACCGGTTCGCCTTCGTCACCACGCCGCCCTATAGCCTGGGCCTGAGCGCATGGTGGCTGAAAGCTTCGGAGAAAGCCCAATGATGTCCTTGCGTACTACCCTGCTCGCCAGCCTGTTGCTGTGCACCGCGGCGCACGCCGCGCCACAACATGCGCTGACCCTCTACAACGAGCCCCCCAAGTACCCCGCCGACTTCAAGCATTTTGACTACGTAAACCCCGACGCCCCCAAGGGCGGCACCTTCCGCGAATCGGCCATGGGCGGTTTCGACAGCCTCAACCCCTACATCAGCAAGGGCGTGCCAGCGGACAACCTGCCGCTGATCTACGACACCCTGGCCACGCAGAGCCTGGACGAACCCATCACCGAATACGGCCTGGTGGCCGGCAAGATCGAAAAAGCCCCGGACAACAGCTGGGTGCGCTTCTACCTGCGCCCCGAAGCGCGCTTCCATGACGGCCACCCGATCCGCGCCGAAGACGTGGTGTTCACCTTCCAGACCCTGATCAAGGAAGGCAACCCGCTGTACCGCAACTACTACGCCGACGTCGATGAAGTAGTGGCCGAAGACCCGTTGCGCGTGCTGTTCAAGTTCAAGCGCACCAACAACCGCGAATTGCCGTTGATCCTTGGGCAGTTGCCGGTGCTGCCCAAGCATTGGTGGGCGACCCGGGATTTTTCCAAGGGCAACCTGGAAATCCCCCTGGGCAGCGGGCCTTACCAGGTGGCGGAGGTCAAGCCGGGCCGCATGATTCGCTACGAGCGGGTCAAGGATTATTGGGCCAAGGACCTGCCGGTCAATAAGGGCTTCTATAACTTCGATACGCGCATCACCGATTACTACCGCGACAGCACGGTGTCCCTGGAAGCCTTGAAGGCCGGGCAGTTCGACTACTGGCTGGAGTTCAGCGCCAAGAACTGGGCCAATGCCTACAACATTCCAGCGGTGAAAGAAGGCCGCTTGATCAAGGAAGAAATCCCCAACGGCAACCCCACCGGCATGCAGGGTTTTGTGTTCAACATGCGCAAGCCGATGTTCCAGGATGTGCGCGTGCGCAAGGCCATCAGCCTGTTGTTGGATTTCGAATGGAGCAACAAGCAGTTGTTCAACGGTGCCTACACCCGCACCCGCAGCTATTTCGAAAACTCGGAAATGGCCGCTACCGGCCTACCCGGCCCGGATGAACTGGCGATCCTTGAACCGCTGCGTGACAAGATCCCTGGCGAAGTCTTCACCCAGGCCTTCGAACCGTCCCACACCGACGGCAGCGGCATGATCCGCACCCAACAGCGCGAGGCCTACCAACTGCTGCAAGAGGCAGGCTGGAAGATTGTCGACGACAAAATGGTCGACAGCACCGGCAAGCCCGTGACCATCGAGTTCCTGCTGGCCCAGACCGAGTTCGAGCGCATCCTGCTGCCGTTCAAGCGCAACCTGGCAGACCTGGGCATCGACCTGGTGATTCGTCGCGTGGACGTCTCGCAGTTCATCAACCGCCTGCGCTCGCGCGACTTCGACATGCTGGTGGGCAGCTTCCCGCAATCCACCTCGCCGGGTAACGAGCAGCGCGAGTTCTGGAAATCCTCCAGCGCCGACAAGCCCGGCAGCCGCAACTACATGGGCCTCAAGGATCCCGCCGTCGACCAGTTGGTGGAAGAGTTGATCGACGCCGGTTCGCGCCAGAGCCTGATCGCCCACGCCCGGGCGCTGGATCGTGTGCTGCAGTTCGGTTACTACGTGATCCCCAACTGGCACATCAAGACCTTCCGTGTTGCGTACTGGGACCACCTGGGCCACCCCAAGGTCTCGCCACGCTACGACGTCGGCACCGCCACCTGGTGGGCTAAACCCGACGTCAAACCGGCGGTATCCCTCGACACCACGCAGAACGCCGATGCGGCGAGCGGAGGCAATTGAATGCTGGCCTATATTGCTCGCCGCCTGTTACTGATCATCCCCACGCTGTTCGGGATCCTGCTGATCAACTTCGTCATCATCCAGGCCGCACCCGGCGGCCCGGTAGAGCAGATGATCGCCAAGCTCGAAGGCTTCGACGGTGCCACCAGCCGCATTGCCGGCGGTGGGGCCGAAGTCGCGGTGGCCGGTTCCAGCTACCGTGGCGCCCAAGGCCTGGACCCGGCGCTGATCAAGGAAATCGAAAAGATGTACGGCTTCGACAAGTCGGCGCCGGAACGCTTGTGGATCATGGTCAAGAACTACGCCCGGCTGGACTTCGGTGACAGCTTTTTCCGCGACGCCAAGGTCATCGACCTGATCAAGGAAAAGATGCCGGTGTCCATTTCCCTCGGGTTATGGAGCACCCTGATCATGTACCTGGTGTCCATCCCCCTGGGGATCGCCAAGGCCACGCGCCACGGCAGCCATTTCGATGTGTGGACCAGCTCGGCGATCATCGTCGGCTATGCGATACCGGCGTTCCTGTTCGCGATCTTGCTGATCGTGGTGTTTGCCGGTGGCAGTTATTTCGACTGGTTCCCCTTGCGCGGGCTCACGTCCAACAACTTCGACGAGTTGAGCTGGGGCGGCAAGATCCTCGACTACTTCTGGCACCTGGCGCTGCCCGTCACCGCCCTGGTGATCGGCAACTTCGCGACCATGACTCTGCTGACCAAGAACAGCTTTCTCGACGAGATCAACAAACAGTACGTGGTCACCGCCAAGGCCAAGGGCCTGACCAACAGGCGCGTGCTGTATGGCCACGTGTTCCGCAACGCCATGCTGCTGGTGATCGCCGGTTTCCCTTCGGCCTTCATTGGCATCTTCTTTACCGGCTCGTTGCTGGTGGAGGTGATCTTCTCCCTCGACGGCCTGGGGCTGATGAGCTTTGAAGCGGCGATCAACCGTGACTACCCGGTGGTGTTCGGCACGCTGTTTATCTTCACCCTGCTGGGGCTGATCGTGAAACTGATCGGCGACCTCACTTACACCCTGGTCGATCCGCGTATCGACTTTGCCAGCCGGGAGCATTGAGATGAACCTGTCCCCCCTCAATCGCCGCCGGTTCGAGCGGTTCAAGGCCAACAAACGTGGCTGGTGGTCGCTATGGCTGTTCCTGGTGCTGTTCGTGCTGAGCCTGGGCGCCGAGTTAATCGCCAACGACAAGCCCCTGGCAGTGCACTTCGACGGCGGCTGGTACTTTCCGGCGCTCAAGCGCTACCCGGAGACCACCTTCGGCGGTGAATTCCCGTTGGAAGCCAACTACAAGAGCCCGTACATCCAGGAACTGCTCAAGGCCAAGGACGCCTGGACCTTGTGGGCGCCGATTCCGTTCAGCTACCAGAGCATCAATTACGACCTGAAAGTGCCGGCCCCGGCGCCGCCGTCCTCGGTCAACCTGCTGGGCACCGATGACCAGGGGCGCGATGTGCTGGCGCGGGTGATCTACGGCTTTCGCGTGTCAGTGCTCTTCGCCCTGACGCTGACCATCCTCAGCTCGATCATCGGCGTGATTGCCGGCGCCTTGCAGGGCTTTTATGGCGGCTGGGTCGACCTGGCCGGGCAGCGTTTCCTGGAAATCTGGTCCGGCTTGCCGGTGCTCTACCTGCTGATCATCCTGGCCAGCTTCGTGCAGCCCAACTTCTGGTGGCTGCTGGGGATCATGTTGCTGTTTTCGTGGATGAGCCTGGTGGATGTGGTGCGCGCCGAGTTCCTGCGTGGGCGCAACCTGGAATACGTGCGAGCGGCGCGGGCGCTGGGCATGCAGAACGGCGCGATCATGTTTCGCCACATCCTGCCCAATGCGATGGTCTCGACCATGACCTTCCTGCCCTTCATCCTCACCGGCGCCATTGGCACCCTCACCGCCCTGGACTTTCTCGGCTTCGGGCTGCCGGCAGGTTCGCCGTCGCTGGGTGAGCTGGTGGCCCAGGGCAAATCCAACCTGCAAGCGCCGTGGCTGGGCATGAGTGCCTTTGCGGTGCTGGCGATCATGTTGAGCTTGTTGGTGTTTATCGGCGAGTCCGCTCGCGATGCGTTCGACCCGAGGAAATGAGATGAATCCGGACAATCTGATCGAAATCCGCGACCTCAGTGTCGAGTTCGTCACCGGCGAGCATCATCACCGCGTGGTCAACCACGTCAGTTTCGACATCAAGCGCGGCGAAACCCTGGCGCTGGTGGGCGAAAGCGGTTCGGGTAAATCGGTCACCGCCCATTCGATCCTGCGCCTGCTGCCCTACCCGTTGGCCAGGCATCCGTCGGGCACCATCGAATATTCAGGACAAAACCTGCTGACGCTCAAAGAGAAGACCCTGCGGCATATACGCGGCAATCGTATTGCGATGATCTTCCAGGAGCCGATGACCTCGTTAAACCCGCTGCACTCCATCGAAAAACAGATCAACGAAGTGCTCGGCCTGCACAAGGGCCTGACCGGCAAGGTCGCCACCCAGCGCACGTTGGAGTTGCTGGAACTGGTGGGTATTCCCGAACCGCACAAACGCCTCAAGGCGTTGCCCCATGAGCTGTCCGGCGGCCAGCGCCAACGGGTAATGATCGCCATGGCCTTGGCCAACGAGCCGGAGTTGTTGATCGCCGACGAGCCGACCACCGCCCTCGACGTCACCGTACAGTTGAAGATTCTGGAATTGCTCAAGGAGTTGCAGGCGCGGCTGGGCATGGCGCTGTTGCTGATCAGCCACGACCTCAACCTGGTACGGCGCATCGCCCACCGCGTGTGTGTGATGCAGCAAGGTTGCATCGTGGAACAGGCCGATTGCGAGACGCTGTTCCAGTCGCCCCAGCATCCCTACACCCAGGAACTGCTCGCGGCGGAGCCCAGTGGCGGTCCGGCCAATAATGAGGTCGGCCCACCGCTACTGGAGGTGGACGACCTGAAAGTCTGGTTTCCGATCAAGAAAGGCTTTTTGCGTAACACCGTGGATTACGTCAAGGCCGTGGACGGCATCAACTTCAGCCTGCCCCAAGGGCAAACCCTAGGCATCGTGGGCGAAAGTGGCTCGGGCAAATCCACCCTGGGCCTGGCAATTTTGCGCCTGATCGGCAGCCAGGGCGGGATTCGCTTCGAAGGCCAGCAACTGGACCGCCTCAGCCAACAGCAGGTGCGCCCGTTGCGCCGGGAAATGCAGGTGGTGTTCCAGGACCCTTTCGGCAGCCTGAGCCCGCGCATGTGCGTCAGCGAGATCGTTGGCGAAGGCCTGCGCATCCACAAGATGGGCACGCCCGCCGAACAGGAAGCGGCGATTATCGCGGCGCTCAAGGAGGTGGGCCTGGATCCCGAATCCCGGCATCGCTACCCCCATGAATTCTCCGGCGGCCAGCGCCAGCGCATCGCCATTGCCCGAGCGCTGGTGCTCAAGCCGCGCCTGATCCTGTTGGACGAACCCACCTCGGCCCTGGACCGCACAGTACAACGCCAAGTGGTAGAGTTGCTGCGCGGCTTGCAGGCCAAGTACAACCTGACCTACCTGTTTATCAGCCATGACCTGGCGGTGGTGAAGGCGCTGAGTCACCAATTGATGGTGGTCAAGCAAGGCCAGGTGGTGGAGCAAGGCGACGCCCGGGCTATTTTTGCCGACCCGCAGCATGCCTATACCCGGCAGTTGCTCAAGGCGGCTTTTTTGGTACCGGCCTGACGTAACGCGGGTGCAAATGCAGGAGAACTAACGCTATGTCGCCGAGCCCTACCGCCCGCCCCGCAGATGCACCGCGCTTCTGGCGCGACGAACGCCTGCCGTTCATCGAAGCGCGCACCATCGCCGACGGGCGCAAGGTTACCTACACCCGGCACGCCCATGAGCATTTTTCCATCGGTGCGATTACCACGGGCTGTAGCTA
The DNA here is from genome assembly GCF_002591235.1 of Pseudomonas sp. FDAARGOS_380. Classification (NCBI taxonomy): domain Bacteria; kingdom Pseudomonadati; phylum Pseudomonadota; class Gammaproteobacteria; order Pseudomonadales; family Pseudomonadaceae; genus Pseudomonas; species Pseudomonas sp. FDAARGOS_380. Next base: position 5,536,363 of record NZ_CP023969.1, read on the forward strand.
TTACCACTACGGCGCGCAAACCTTCGACATCAGCGCCGGCACCGTGGTGCTGATGAACCCCGGCGATGTGCATGCATGCAACCCCATCCATGACCAGCCCTGGTCCTACCACATGCTGTACCTCGACACGCCGTGGCTGACCGACCTGCAATACCAGTTGGGGTTCAGTACCGACCAGGGCTACCGGCCCTTCGACACGCCCCATACCCGCGACACCGCGCTGTACCACGGCTTGCTCGACCTGTACCGCACACTGGTGGATGAACAGGCCGATCTGCTGCAAAAACAGAGCGCGCTGGTGAGTTACTTCACCGAGGTACAACAGCGCCTGAACCCTTCGTTGGCGCCGGTGCGCGAGGTCAACCACAAACTGGAACGCGCCGCCGACTACATTCGTGCCCACTGCACGCAGGCCTTGAAACTCGAAGACATCTGCCAGGCCGCCGACTTGTCGCCGTCTTACCTGATCCGCGCGTTCAAACAGTATTACGGCTTGACGCCCCACGCCTTCATGGTCAACCGACGCATCCAGTTTGCCCGCAGCCAACTGCGCAATGGCGCACTGATTGCCGACGTCGCCCTGGCCGCGGGCTTTGCCGACCAGGCACACTTCCAGCGCACCTTCAAACAACACTTCGCGGCCACGCCGGGGCAATACCGCGAAAACCTCAAGCCATCAGCAAATAACCCACACTGGCCACCAGCAACGCGGCCATTGAGCGGTTGAACAAGCGCACCCCCTTCGGGTTGTGCAAATAGCGGCGCAAAAACGTCCCCGCATACGCCCAGCACGCCACCGATAGGTAGCAGATCACCAGGTAAAGCGCGGCAAACAACCACACCTGCGCCGCATCGCCATCGGCCACAAACAACCCCATACCGGCCACACACGCCAGCCAGGCTTTCGGGTTGAGCCACTGCATGATCGCGCCGTACAGCATCGACGGCGCGGTCTGTGCACCATCAGCGTCCAACCGGCCATCATCCACCGCCAGCTTCCACGCCATATACAACAAGAACGCGACTCCGCCCCAGCGGATCAATCGGATCAGGATCGGCCAGCGCACCAGCACTTCATGCAGCCCCAGGCCAATCAGCACCAACAACAAGGTGAAACCTACGGCGGCGCCCAACACATGTTTCTGGCTGGCGACAAAACCGAAACGCGCACCGGCACTTAAAGCGACCACATTAACGGGGCCCGGGGTGATGGACGTGGCCAGGGCAAAAGCGGCCATGGAGAGAATCAAGCTCATTACAGTTCCTTGTGTGATGCCAACGATGTTGAGATCACGGTAACGCGCACAAAGACGAGAGGTATTGAAGAAAATGCCCCTTTATCTTTCAGAACGAGCGCTGTTGATTTACGCCCCACCGCTAACCACGATGCGAAGCGAGCCGCTCTTGCTCTTGATCTGCTTTTGATCTTGATCTTAAGCGCCCCGTCAAACCACGCTGGCCGGAATTCGACAGGGATTTGGGGGGTAAACCGGCAGGGATGCCGGTTTAGCCGCCCCGCGCCATGGATGGCGCGTGGCGGCGGCCCCCCAAATCACTGGCGGATTACGGGCACACCGAGCCCAAGCGAGGTGCCGAGTGGTGGGGCAAGAGCGCTTTGCTTACTTTCGCGCTTTTCGAAAGTGAGCCGCCGTCAGGGCGGAACCCTAAGGGGCCGTTACCGCAGCAATGGATATGTACACAATCCAACTGTGTCGCCTGTCAGGCCGCCTTCGCGAGCAAGCCCCACAGTTGGATGGTGGGGTGTCAGGTAGATAAGTGTCGGCTGGCAGGCCGCCATCGCAGGCAAGCCAGCTCCCACAGTTGGATTGCGGAGGTATCAGGTAGATAGGTGTCGGCTGTCAAGCCGCCATCGCAGGCAAGCCAGCTCCCACAGTTTGATTGCGGGGCACCAACGTTGAACCTCCCGCTTGAGCCTTCAGCACCAGTGACCTTACGGTGCCAAAGGAACAACGTTTCTCTATGATGTGGCCTTTGACTGAACATCCCTGGAACCGCCCATGCCCACCCTCACCTTGCGCAACGCCCTGCCCACCGACGCCGCACGCTGCTTTGAAATCGAAACCACCGCCTACGAGGGCGACGAAGCCGCAACGCTTGAAAAGATCACCACGCGCATCGCACAGTACCCCGAGGGCTTTTTGATCCTGGAGGAAGATGGCGCAGTGGTGGGTTTCATCAACTCAGGGTGCGCCCATGAAGTGGTGATGTCGGACGAGGCCTTCAAGGAGTTGGTGGGCCATGTGGCCGAGGCGTCGAATGTGGTGATCATGTCGGTGGTGGTCGACCCGGCCCATCAAGGCAAGGGCTATGCGAAAAGGCTGATGGCCGAGTTCGTGCAACGCATGCAAGCAATGGGCAAGCGCAGCATCCACCTGATGTGCAAGGAGCAGCATGTGCCGTTGTACAGAACAATGGGCTACACCTATGTGCGCCCTTCGCCGTCGGATCATGGGGGTATGGCGTGGCATGAGATGGTGAGAATGCTTTAATGCAAGCCGTTGCACGAGTAATTGCAAAAGTGTTTCCAAGCGTGAAGCCGCCAAAAAACCTGCAACGACACAGTGTGTTTCAGTGAGTGAAAACCTGGCACTGCGCTGCGCTATCTGACAACCAGGCTGACTTTTCGGCGCGTGGGCCGGACTGCACCTATAGCCTTTTCACTCACTCGAAAACCCACGCCCGATGCGGTTTTACGTTGTTACACCCAGCCAAAACAGACCTCGTTGAGCGCCTGCCTCTGGCGCTGTAGCCTGCGAAACGCCCTGTCAGGATCCCCTCCTGACAGGGTCAATTTCCTAGCGATCAGAGAGGTGCAATCATGTCTTCAATCAGTGACTCCATCCCATTCGTACCCGCGTACCAGCCCGCTGGCAAACACCCTATCGATAACGATGTACCCAGGACAAACCCTCTGGACAAACAGGCGGGAGAAGATGCCGAAGTGTCCAATGGCAAGGGCGGCTGGAAGAGCATTGGCAATGCGACGCGCGACCACGCCAACCGCACTCGGTTGGATCGCAACTTCTTGCCTTCGGACAAAAAGATCGTCGATGACTCCAGGGTCAATACCCATATCCAATATCACGGCAGCGGCACCCTGCCCGCCTTCTCAACTTCGGATTACAAGGCCTTAGACGACTCCCCGTCCAATATCCATCGTGAACCGATCGACTTCGAAATAAAACCTGACGGCATCGGCGGTTGGACCAAGGCGTGACAACTCCTCTGCTTTTGAGCTAAGCCGCCGTAGTACCCAGGGCTTTGCCGAACACCCCATACCCATTGGCTTCAACTGGTATGGTTGGCGGTTGTTCCGCTGTGGGACAGCCGCCGAGTCATCTACCAACTGCCGGAAGCCCCCCCGCCACCGCTGGAACCGCCACCGCCCGACGAACTGCTGCTGGAGCTTGAGCCGCTGGAGCCTGAACTGGACCCGCCGCCGGAGCCAGAACCTTCGCCGACCTTGCCAAAGATAATCAGCGCAACAAACGATGCGATAGGAAACGCCAGCAACCAGGCGTCGCGATCACCGTCCATCACCCGCCCCGCCACCCCGTACACGGCCATCACCGCCAGCAGTCGTACGGCAAAACCTGCGCGGCTGGTGCGCCAGGTCTCCCTCATGATCAGCAGCAGCACCAGGTACAAGCCCAGTACTATCAAGACGCCCAATGGCCACAGCAGCCAATGGGTGAAACTGACGTCCACGTACTGGTTTGCCACCACCAACCCGAGGATATAAGCCAGCAGCCCGATCACGCCGTAAAACAGCGTACGTACCTGCCACAACGCGCCGAATATCGCGCCGCCAATCAACAACGTCAGCGGCACTACAAACAGAAACATCGGCCAATCCCGACCACCTGCCAGCAGCGCCAACAACAGTGTGGCCGCTACTGCGATGATCAAGGCCCTGCGCCAGTGCAACTTACCGGCAGCGATCAGTACACCTGTGAGCGCCCCCAGGATAAACGCCGCCAATATCGCGATAAATTGGGGGGTGAGACCCGGCCCGGCCCTTTCAGGCAAGTCGCCGCCGTCCACCAAGACGACCAGCGCGTTCACGCCTTGCTCGATGCCACCGGCAAAGTCGCCCTGACGAAACGCCGGCGTGATCCGTTCTTCAATGATGCGATGGGCCAGCAGGTCGGTGACGATGCCTTCCAGGCCGTAGCCCACTTCGATGCGCACCTTGCGGTCGTTCTTGGCCACCACCAGCAGGAGGCCGTCGTTGACGTCCTGGCGTCCCAGTTTCCAGGCGCGAAACAGTTGGTTGGCGTAGTCTTCGATGCCGGCGCTGCCGGTGGTCGGCACCAGCAATACAGCAACCTGCGCGCCTTTGCGTTGTTCAAGGTCGGCGAGTTGTTGCTTGAGGCGCTCGGCGGTGCCCGAGTCGAGAGTGTTGGTCAGGTCAATGACCCGTTGATCAAGGGCAACCCCAATGGGCGAGGTGTCCGCCTGCGCGGCGATCAACAGGCTGGAAAATACCAGGGCCAGTAGGCTGAACACCGATTGCCGCACAAGCACGATCATGTATGGTTACCTGAAGTTTCTCCCTGAAGGCGCCGACTTTACCTTATCTGCACGCAAACGCGTGACCCAGGGCCTGCGACTATCTAAACTGCCGCCAAGCTATATAGCAATAAGCCATCAACGAGACGCCCATGGACCTAAGTCACCGCAACAATGTACATGTGATGGGCAACGGTCCCTCGACCCTGGTGTTTTCCCACGGCTTTGGTTGCAACCAGGCCATGTGGAATGCCCTGGCACCGCACTTTCTCGAACGCTTTCGCGTGGTGCTGTATGACCTGGTCGGCGCCGGCCTGTCGGACTTGAGTGCGTTCGACAAAGCCAAATACAGCCGCCTGGATGGCTACGCCCATGACCTGAACGAGATTATCGACGCCTACGCCCAAGGCCCGGTGATTCTGGTGGGCCATTCGGTCAGCGCGATGATCGGCACCCTCGCCGACCGTTTCATCCCTGGCCGCATTGCCGCGCACGTGATGATTGGCCCATCGCCGCGCTATATCGATACCGATGAGTATGTCGGCGGTTTCCAGCACGACGACATCGAAGACCTGCTCGACACCCTCGACAGCAACTACCTGGGCTGGTCCAGCGCCATGGCCCCGGTGATCATGGGCGCGCCGACGCAACCCCACTTGAGCGAGGCGCTCACCGACAGCTTTTGCCGCACCGAGCCGGACATCGCCAAGCAGTTCGCCCGCGTGACCTTCCTGTCGGATAACCGCCAGGATGTGTTCGGCCTGACTACCCCGGTGCTGATCCTGCAATCGACCGAAGACCTGATCGCTCCCGTGGCCGTGGGCGAATACCTGCACGCCGTATTACCTAACAGCACCTATTGCCTGGTCGAGAATGTCGGCCATTGCCCACACATGAGCGCCCCCCAGGCGTGCGCAACAGCGATGGACCGCTTCCTCGCCCCTTGGGCGGCTGCCGATGCCCGCTGATTCACTGTTTGACAGCGCGGCCTGCGCCCTGGCGGTGACCCAGGAAGACGGCACGATCCTGCACGTCAACCCGCGCTTGTGCGATTGGCTGGGCTTTACCGCCGCCCAACTGCTGGGCCGGCGTTTCCAGGACCTGCTGGCCATGGGCGGGCGGATTTTCTACCAGACGCACCTGGCGCCGATGCTGCGCATGCACGGCAGCGTCACCGAGGTGAAGCTCGACATCCGCCATTGCGACGGGCACAAGGTCACCGTATTGCTCAATGCCAACCGGCGCCAGCAGCCCGACGGCGTGGTGTATGACCTGGCGCTGTTCGGCACCACCGACCGTGACAAGTACGAGCGCGAACTGCTCAATGCCCACAAGCAGGCCGAAGCCCTGCTGCAGGAAAAAACGGCTACGGAACTGGCCCTGCAACAGGCCCAGGCCGAACTGAGCGAAGCCTATGCCATTGCCCAGCGCCGGGCGTTGTTTGCCGAACAGATGGTGGCGATTGTCAGCCATGACCTGAAAAACCCTCTCACGGCGATCCGCATGGCGTCCGACTTTCTCCAGCGTGGCGAGCGCACGGCCAAGGAGCGCCAGTTGTTGGGGCACATCGGCCAGTCGTCCGAACGCGCCCACCGCATGATCGCCGACCTGCTGGACTTCACCCAGGCCCGGGTTGGCCAGGGCATTATCATCAAGCCGCAACCGCTGGACCTGCACAGCGTGATTCATAGCAGCGTCGACGAACTGCGAGTGGCCTTCCCCAAGGCCACGCTGGTGCATCACGCCGAGGGCCAGGGCGACGCCTGCCTGGACGCCGACCGCGTGCAACAGATGGTCGGTAACCTGGTGGCCAACAGCGTGGCCTATGGCGACTTGCTGCAGCCGATCACCATCACCTCGCGCCTGGGCGACAACACCTGCGAGGTTGCGGTGCACAACCACGGCCCCGCGATCCCCCAAGCCTTGCTGGCCGGGTTGTTCGAACCCATGACCCGCGGCACCGACCAGGGCAGCGACGTGCGCAGCGTGGGCCTGGGCCTGTATATCGTGCGCGAACTGGCCAGGGTGCATGGCGGCGATGTGGCGGTGAGTTCCTGTGCGAGCGCCGGCACCACGTTTACCGTGAAGTTCTAGTACAGGTACGCGGTGCCCTGCATGATCGGCTCGACGTGGCCGGTCAATATCACCCCGCCCTGCCCGTCCCATTGCACCGTGACCGCGCCGCCGTCGCACTGGACCTCTACACGCTCATCGAGCAGCCCTCGCCGGATGCCGTTGACGACCGCCGCGCAACAGCAGGAACCGGACCCCTGCGGCACACCGCCGCCACGCTCCCAGATACGCAGGCGGATATGGCTGCGGTCCAGCACTTGCACGAAATGCACATTGGTCCTGGCCGGAAACAGCGGGTGAACTTCCAGGGTCGGGCCCATGGCCTCAATATCGAGCGCCGTCACATCCTCCACAAAAAACGTGCAATGCGGGTTGCCCATGCTGCACGCCGCCGGCTGGCCGTCGATAGGCAACACACAGGTGTCCATCGCCCTGTCCAGGGGCACCGACGCCCAGTCCAAGGAGGGTGGGCCCATGTCCACCGACACCCGCTGCCCATCAGCACGTGTGCATCTCAGCAAGCCACGGTCGCTGCGCAGCACGATGGTGTCAGTGCCAGCCTCATGCATCAGGCGATCAGCCACGCCACGCGTCGCGCTGCCGCAGGTGTGCAGGCGTGTCCCGTCCGGGTTCCAGAACTGAACGCGCGCGGCGGCCTCCTCACAGTCGAGCACCACCGCCAGTTGATTGAAACCGATGCCGAAGCGGCGGTTACCCAGGTAGCGGGCAATCTGCGCAGTAATGGGGTTGTCCTCGCCACGGCGGTCGACGATGATGAAGTCGTCGCCGTGGGCGTGCATCTTCACGAACGGCAGGGTCATGGGCGCTCCTGTGAGTGAAATGAGCCGAGCGGTTCTAATACCACTGTAGGAGCGAGCTTGCTCGCGAAAAACTCAGGGGCGCCGCGTTTATTCAGTTAGTACGCGTTATTGTTGGCGTTTTTCGCGAGCAAGCTCGCTCCTACAGGGGGGTTGATGGTCATGCTTATTGTATTCAGCGGTTTGCCCGGCAGTGGCAAGACCACGATTGCCAGGGAACTGGCACGTCAGTTGGGCGCGGTTTACCTGCGTATCGATGTGATTGAGCAGGCGTTGCGCGAGGCTGGGGTGTTGGCGGGCGATGTGGGGGCCAGTGGCTACGCTGTGGCGAATGCGCTGGCGCTGAGTAACCTGCGCCTGGGGCAGCGGGTGATCGCCGATTGCGTGAACCCGGTGAAGGAAAGCCGTGATGCCTGGCAAGCGGTGGCGACAGCCGCCGGCGTGGCGCTGATCAATATCGAGGTGGTGTGTTCCGATCAGCAGGCGCATCGGCTTCGAGTCGAAGGCCGTGTGGGCGATATTCCGGGGCTGGTGCCGCCGACCTGGCAATCGGTGCAGGTGCATGAGTATGAACCCTGGGAAGCGCCGCCGTTCAGGCTGGACACGGCGCAGTTGACGCCGGCAGAGGCTGTCGCGGCAGCCTTGCTCCATCTAGGCTAAAAAATCCACCCTGTGGCGAGGGAGCTTGCTCCCTCGCCACAATCCTTAGAAGTTACTGCGCAGCGCCTCAAGCCCGCCCTCGTAGACACCGGTAAACAACTCCTCTGCCTGCGCCTCGGTGGTACCCGCTGCCGGCGTGAACACGCCGGACCAGGTCACTTTCGCCGAGGTGTCCGTCAACGCTTCAACCTGCAAGGTCGACAGGTAGGCACTCACCGGAAACGGCGACGTTTCAATGGTGTAGCTGTAGGTGCGCGCTACGTTGTCGAAAGTCTGCAAGCGCTCGACAATCGTGCCGCCGTCAGCGGCGGTCAGGTGACGCACACGGCCACCCTCGCTCGGCTCGCTCTTGGCAATAAAAGGCAGCCAGTCAGGTAGGCTGTTGAAGCCGCCAATCAGTTGCCAGACCTGGTCGGCCGACACCGCAATTTCAATCACAGAAGACGCTGTTGCCACGATCAATACTCCAGTCAGGAAAAAATCAGATTGCCATGCTGTCGACCACGCCACCGTCGACCCGCAGCGCAGCACCGGTTGTCGCCGAAGACAGCGGTGAAGCAATGTACGCCACCAGGTTCGCCACTTCATCCACATTGGCCGCACGCTGGATGATCGAGGTGGGCCGCGCATGGCGCACAAACACATCCGCTTCGTCTCGGGCACTGCGCCCGGATTCGGCCGTGGCGTCCTTGAGCATGTGTTCCAGGCCATCGGTAAAGGTCGGCCCCGGCAAGATCGCATTCACCGTCACCCCGGTACCCGCCAGGCGCTTGGCCAGGCCGTGGGACACCGCCAGGTTGGCGCTTTTGGTCACCCCGTAGTTGATCATGTCAGCCGGCGTCGCCACCCCGGACTCCGACGACACGAAGATCACCCGGCCCCAACCCTGCTCGACCATGCCCGGCACATAATGCCGCGCCAGGCGCACGCCGGAGATCACATTGACCTCATAGAAGCGCGCCCACTCACTGTCCGGCGCGTCGAAGAAATCCACCGCATCGAAGATGCCCAGGTTGTTGACCAGAATGTCGGCGCGGGGTTCGGCGGCGAAGAGTTTCTGTGCGCCTTCAACGGTCCCGAGGTCGGCCACCACTCCACGCAGTTGGGCAGCGGGAACCGCCTGGCGAATGCTCGCCAAGGCATCGTCCACCTTGCCTGCATCCCGCCCGATCACCACCACCGTGGCACCCGATTGCGCCAGGGCCTGGCTGATGCCCAGGCCGATACCGGCGGTGCTGCCGCTGACAATAGCCACTTTGCCACTTACATCAATTTTCATGCTCAAGCTCCTTAACGTGAGAGAGGCAAAGGTGCACCGTCCGAGATCAAGCGGGCCTCGCGCAACGCCTGCCAGAAGGCGGCTGGAATCTGTTCAGACAACGCCGCAACGTCTTCGGCAATCCGCCCCGGACGACTGGCACCGGGAATCACCGCCGCCACCGCCGGATGGGCCAGTGAGAACTGTAGCGCAGCGGCCTTGATACTGACGCCAAACGCCTGGGCAATCGCCTTGATCTGCTCGACCTTGGCCATGATCGCCGGGCTGGCTTGCTGGTATTCAAAGTGCGCACCGCCAGCGAGGATGCCGGAGCTGTACGGGCCACCGACGACGATCTCGACCTGCTGGGCGTGGGCCGCGTCCATCAGGCGCTGCAACGCGCGGTCGTGGTCCAACAGCGTATAGCGCCCCGCCAGCAGAAAGCCGTCGGGCTGGGCTTCGGCCAGGTCCAGGGTCAACTCGCAAGGTTCGACGCGGTTGACGCCAAGGCCCCAGGCCTTGATCACCCCTTGCTCGCGCAAACGGGTGAGTACTTTGAAGGCGCCGGTGCGGGCCTGGTTGAAGTATTCCAGCCATTGGTCGCCGTAAAAATCCTGGGCGATGTCATGCACCCACACGATGTCCAGGCGATCGGTTTGCAGGCGTGTCAGGCTGTCTTCAATGGAGCGCAGGGTGGCGTCGGCGCTGTAGTCATTGATTATTTTATTGGGGCGCCCGTGTTCGAATACGCCGCTTTTTTCGCCAAGGTCACGGGCGGTTTCTTCGACTTCATCGAGAATCACCCGGCCGACCTTGGTGCTGAGCACGTAGTCGTCGCGGTGGTAGTTGGACAGCGCTTGGCCCAAGCGCATTTCCGACAGGCCCGAGCCGTAGAACGGCGCGGTATCGAAGTAACGCACGCCCTGGCTCCAGGCGGCGTCGACGGTGGCCTGGGCTTCTTCTTCGGGGATAGCGCGAAACATATTGCCCAAGGGGGCGGTGCCAAAGCCCAGTACGCCGGGCAGTGTGTCTTTCAAGCTCATGGTGGTTCCTCAATGAGTGCGAGGTCGCGGTGACCGTTGAGCAGATGCTAGATTGCGCTGATCAGACCGTCCAAGACATACTGCGACCAACTTGAGTCCTTGCAGGTCTTACATGATTGATCTACGCCAGTTGCGCTACTTCGAAGTGGTGGCTGAAGAAGAACACGTTGGCCGCGCCGCCGAGCGCTTGCACATTTCCCAATCGCCCTTGAGCCGGCAGATCGCCCAGCTTGAGGAACGCCTGGGCCTGACCCTGTTCGAACGCAGCCAGCAGCGCATCCGCCTGACCCGCGACGGCCAGACCTTCCTGGCCGAGACCAAGGCATTGCTGACCCACGCCAACCGCCTGGAGTCACTGGGCAAGCGCCTGGGCCGTGGTGAAGAAGGCGGTTTGTGCATCGGTTATATCGAGAACGCCATGCACGCCGGTGTCTTGCCCAACGCCTTGCGCATACTGCGCGACGACCGGCCCGCCGTGCATATCAAGCTGTATAACCTGCCCTCCCTGGAACAACTCGAAGGTTTGCGCCAACGCAGCCTGGACATCGCCCTGGTGAGCGAACCACCCGCCGCCGATGACCCGGACCTGACCGCCTGGCAAGTGCTCGACGACCCGATGCTGTTGGCCCTGCCCGAACAGCATCCGCTGGCTCGACAACGCGAACTGTTGCCCGAACACCTGGCCGACCAACAATGGATCGGCGTGCAGCGCAAACCTGGCGCCCACCCGGCTGACGATTTCGTCGCCGCCTGTATCCGCGCCGGTTTCACCCCGCAGATCCCCATGGAGGCCAGCGAGCCCTTTACTGCATTGGGCTTGGTAGCGTCCGGGCTGGGGGTGGCGATGGTGCAAAAAGGCCTGAGCCGCAACGCACCGCCCGGCGTGGTGTTGCGCGAGCTGCCGTGGCTGGCCTACACCACACCGCTGTGGGCGGCCTGGCATCGCGTCAACTTGAGGCCGTTGGTGGAAACCTTTCGCAAGGTGCTGACCGACTGATCGTTCCCACGCTCCGCTGATCGTTCCCACGCTCCGCGTGGGAATGCATCCCATGACGCTCCGCGTCACTAAACGGCGGGACGCGGAGCGTCCGCGGCGGCGTTCCCACGCAGAGCGTCGGAACGATCAATCAGAGCGCTTCGCGCAAGCGATACCACAACATCCCCAACGCCAGCAACGGCGAGCGCAGTGCCTTGCCACCGGGAAAGGTCATGTGCGGCACCTGGCTGAAGATATCCAGGCCCTGGCTTGCACCCGCGTGTATCCCTTCGGCCAGCAACCGTGCGCACCAGTGCGTCACGTTCAAGCCGTGGCCGGAATAGCCTTGGGCATAGAACACATTCGGGTACTGCTTGAGCCGCCCGACCTGGGGAAAACGGTTGGCGGTGATGCCGATCTTGCCGCCCCACTGGAACTCGATGGCGGCGTTGGCCAACTGCGGGAACACCTTGAGCATTTTCGGACGCATGTACGCGGCGATGTCCTGAGGATCGCGCCCCGAGTAATGGCAGGCACCGCCGAACAACAGGCGCCGGTCGGCGGTCAGCCGGTAGTAATCCAGGCCGACTTTCTGGTCGCACAGCGCCAGGTTCTGTGGGATCAACTGCCGGGCCACAGGCTCTGGCAGTGGCTCGGTGGCGATGATGTAGCTGCCCGCTGGCAGAACCTTGCCGCTCAAGCGCGGCTCCAGCTCCTCAAGATGAGCATTGCATGCCAGCACCAGGTTGGCCGCGCGCACGCTGCCGCCCGCGCAACGCACCTGCACGGTATCGCCATGAATCAGCTCCAGCACCGGGCTGTGCTCAAAGATACGCACCCCAAGGGCCTCGGCCGCCTGCGCTTCACCCAGCACCAGGTTGAGCGGGTGCAGATGCCCGGAGCCCATGTCGACCAGGCCGCCGGCATACACGGTCGAGCCCACCACCTGCGCCATGTCGTGCGGGCCGACCAGCCGCGTTTCATGGGCATACCCCATGGCCGCCAGGTGCGCCTGTTCGCCCTTGAACGCCGCGAACTGCGCCGGGGTATTGGCCAGTTCGCAGAAGCCCCAGCGCAGGTCGCAGTCGATACCGTGCTCGGAAATGCGCTGGCCCACCAGGGCCACCGAGTCGATACCGGCCCGCTCCATATAGCGCACGCCCTCCTCGCCCACGTATTTGGCAAACCCGCAGACATCATGGCCAATGCCGCGGATCAATTGCCCACCGTTGCGCCCGCTGGCGCCCCAGCCAATGCGGCGCGCCTCCAGCAGCACCACCGAGAGCCCGCGCTGGGCCAGTTCGATGGCGGTGTTGACGCCGGTAAAACCACCGCCGATCACACACACATCGGCGCTCAGGTCTGCCTCAAGTGCGGGCCGCTGCGCCATGGCATTCGCCGAAGCGCGGTAATAGGACGGGGCATGTTCATTGGACTGCATCATCGGTTGGACTTCACTTTGCTCCAGGCGCGGGTCATCACGCGCATGGTCGCCGGCGTGGGCGTGGTGGAAATATAGAGTTTGTCGAGTACCTCCTGGGGCGGGTACACCTCAGGGTTGTTCGCCAGTTCCGGGGCCATGAACGGCTTGGCGGCCGGGTTGGCGTTGGCATAGCCCACCGAGGCGCTGACCTTGGCAATCACCTCGGGCTCAAGCAGGTAGTTGATAAACGCATGGGCTTCTTTAGGGTTGCTCGCGTCGGCCGGAATCGCCAACAGGTCGAACCACAGGTTGGCGCCTTCCTTGGGGATCGAGTACGCAATGTTCACCCCGTTCTTGGCTTCCTTGGCGCGGTTGGCGGCCTGGAACACATCGCCGGAATAACCGAAAGCCACGCAGATATTGCCGTTGGCCAGGTCTGAGATGTACTTGGATGAGTGGAAATAGGTGATGTACGGCCGCAGCGTCAGCAGCTTGGCTTCGGCCTGCTTGTAGTCCTCGGCATTCTCACTGCGTGGGTCCTTACCCATGTAGTTGAGGATCGCCGGGAACAGCTCATCCGCCGAATCGAGGAAGGCCACACCGCATTCATGCAGCTTCTTGATATTTTCCGGTTCGAACAGCACGGCCCACGAATCGATGCGGTCGACACCCAGCACCTGCTTGACCTTGTCAACGTTATAGCCAATGCCATTGGTGCCCCACAGGTACGGCACCGAATGCGTATTACCGGGGTCGTTCTGCTCCAGCAACTTGAGCAGCTTGGGGTCCAGATTCTTGAAGTTGGGCAACTGCGCGCGGTCGAGCTTGAGGAACGCACCGGCCTTCACCTGGCGCGCCAGGAAGTGGTTGGACGGCACCACCACGTCATACCCGGTGCGCCCGGCCAGCAACTTGCCCTCCAGGGTCTCGTTGGAGTCGAACACATCGTAGATCACCTTGATGCCGGTCTTGGCCTGGAAGTCCGCCAAGGTGGTCTCGCCAATGTAATCGGTCCAGTTGTAGACACTCACCGTCGGTGCCGCCTGGCCGGCACTGCTGAACGCCGCGGCCAGGGCCAATGGGAGAAGCTTGTTCACAAGACGCATATCGTCACCCCTTTTATGCTTGTTTTTAGACGCTCAACAGCAGGAACTCACGCTCCCAGGAACTGATCACTCGCTTGAAGTTTTCATGCTCGGCGCGCTTGACCGCGACATAGCCACGCACGAATTTCTCGCCCAGGTACTGCTTGACCGTGTCGCACTCCTCCATGCGCGCCAATGCGTCTTCGAGGGTGAACGGCAGGCGCAGGTTGCGGCGTTCATAGGCGCGGCCTTCCACCGGGGCACTGGGTTCGACGTGCTCGATCATCCCCAGATAGCCACACAACAGGCTCGCGGCAATCGCCAGGTAAGGGTTGGCATCAGCCCCCGGCAGGCGGTTTTCCACGCGCATCGCCTCCGGGCTGGAGGTAGGCACGCGCAACCCGACGGTGCGGTTCTCTTCGCCCCACTCGACGTTGACCGGCGCCGAGGTGTCCGGCAGGAAGCGGCGGAACGAGTTCACATTGGGCGCGAACATCGGCAACAGCATGGGGATGTACTTCTGCAAGCCGCCGATGTGATGCAAAAACAGCGGGCTCATGGCGCCATCGGCATCGACGAACACCGGTTTGCCGGTGGCAATCTCCACCACGCTCTGGTGCAAATGCATGGCGCTGCCCGGCTCATCGGCCACCGGCTTGGCCATGAAGGTGGCGGCGACGTTGTGCTTGAGGGCGGCCTCACGCAAGGTGCGCTTGAACACCGTGATCTGGTCGGCCAGGTCCAGGGCGTCGCCGTGACGGAAGTTGATTTCCATCTGCGCCGGGCCGTCTTCGTGGATCAGGGTGTCGAGGTCCAGGCCCTGGGCTTCGCACCAGTCATAGACATCTTCGAACAGCGGGTCGAATTCGTTGGCCGCGTCGATGGAGAACGACTGGCGGCCGGTTTCGGCACGGCCGGAGCGGCCAATCGGGGTTTTCAGTGGCAGGTCCGGGTCTTCGCAACGCTGGGTCAGGTAGAACTCCATTTCCGGCGCCACGATCGGCTGCCAGCCTTGGTCGGTGTAGAGCTGCAGGACTTTCTTCAACACATTGCGCGGCGACAGCTCGATGGGGTTGCCCTGCTTGTCGAAGGTGTCGTGGATCACGATGGCCGTGGGTTCGATGGCCCACGGCACTACGTAAGTGGCGTTGGCTGCCGGGCGGCAGATCATGTCGATATCGGCCGGGTCCAGCAGGTCGTAATAGATATCGTCGTCGACAAAGTCCCCGGTTACCGTTTGCAGCAACACACTTTCCGGCAGGCGCATGCCTCGCTCATGCAGGAACTTGTTGGTGGGCGCAATCTTGCCGCGTGCGATGCCAGTCAAGTCACTGATCACGCATTCGACTTCGGTAATCTTGTGTTCTTTCAGCCAGGCGGACAGCTGATCGAAGGGGGCGTTCATAAGGACCTCGTCTTGGGTGGGATGCGGCGCCGGCTTGTACTCCCAGCGCATTGAGGTCTATCTTGGGCCAGCCTTGAAACGGCATCTATCCACTTTGCACGCAGCACAACGCACCAATAGAGTGCGCACGGATCACCCATGACACAGGCAACCGCTTTGCGCGTACAGGCCTTCGCCACCGGCGATGTGGCCGCCCAATGCAGTGCGACACCCGGCTGGGTGCAGCAGTACCAGCAGATGTCCCCGGGGCATTTTGCCGGGCAGGTGCGCTACCTCGACCTGCAAGGTGTGCAGGTTTACGAAGAGTGCATGAACACCCGCGTGGAGCAGCATTTCAACGCCCCCACCGGCGCCCTGACGTTCTGTTTCGACGGCAGCGACAACGCGCTGTACCTGCTCAATGGCGACAGCCGCAACACCTGGATCACCCCGGTCAACTACCGCGAAGTGGCGGTGGTGTTCGGCCCACAGTTCGTCCAGCGCCAGGGCCTGGACATGGCCAGACTCGAAGGCCTGTTCATGGCACCGCTGACCTGCCAACAAAACGCGCTGTTCACCCGCTGGCTCAGCGGCACGCTCACGCGCTTGTCCGCCCTCACCGACCCCATCAGCCGCGATGCCCTCACCCAACAATTGCTCGATGACTGCCTGTTTATCCTCGATAACGCCTGCGTGTGTCTGGACCGCAGTTCGCTGCAAAAGCGCAGCGAAGAACGCCGCTTGATGGCGCGCATCGGCGAATGGGCGGCGGATGCGCCGGATGAAACCGTCAACCTGCTGGAACTGGCGCAGATTGCGGGTGTGCCGTTGCGCCAATTGCAGCAAGGCTTCAAGACCTACACAGGGATGAGCCCGGCGCAGTGGTTAAGGTTGCGTCGGTTGAATGGGGCGCGGCGTGAGCTATTGAGTGGCGCGGATACCACCGTGGCCGAGGTGGCGATGAATTGGTCATTCTGGCATTTGGGGCGGTTTTCCAACAGCTATCGGGCTTTGTTCCGGGAGCTGCCCAGCGAGACCCTGAGACGCTTTGGTTGAGACGCTATCCCCTGTGGGAGCTGGCTTCTACACAACTTTCTGAGCTGTAGCAGCAGACGGTAACCACGATGCGAAGCGAGCCGCTCTTGATCTTGATCTGCTTTTGATCTCAGGCGCCCCGTTAAACCACGCTGGCCGGAATTCGACAGGGATTTGGGGGGTAAACCGGCAGGGATGCCGGTTTAGCCGCCCCGCGCCATGGATGGCGCGTGGCGGCGGCCCCCCAAATCACTGTCGGGTTCCGGGCACACCGAGCCTAGGCGAGGTGCCGAGTGGTGGGGCAAGAGCGTTTTGCTTACTTTTGCGCTTTTCAAAAGTGAGCCGCCGTCAGGGCGGAACCCTAAGTAGCCGTTACCGCAGCAATGGATATGTACACCATCCAACTGTGTTGACTGCCAGGCCGCCTTCGCGAGCAAGCCCGCTCCCACAGTTGGATCGTGGGGTGTCAGCTAGATTGGCGGCGGCTGTCAGGCCGCCATCGCAGGCAAGCCAGCTCCCACATTCGATCAGCGGTGTCGCAGAGCCCCTCTGCATAACTTGTAAAATCCCGCCGTTATGCCTAGCTTATGCGCCCCCCGCCCAGCGCTTTAAGGCCTTGCCCCATGGTTTTGCGTTTCCGCCCCGTCGTCACCTCACGTTTCGCCCTCGGCCTGTTGCTTAGTGGCGGCATCGGCAGCAGCCTGGCCGCAGAGATCGAGCTGCCGACCGTAAAAGTCCAGGGCCAGGATGAGTCGGGTTACCGCAACGAAACCGCGTCGGTGGGCGGCTTTGACGAAGCGCCGCTGTTGGACACCCCCGCTTCGATCACGGTGATCAACGCCGCGCTGATCAAGGACCAGCAGGCACGCTTGCTCAGTGAAGTGCTGCGCAACGATGCCTCGGTGGGCGACAGTTACGCGCCCATTGGCTATTACGAAAATTTCGTGGTGCGTGGCTTTTCGTTGAACGCGGCCAGCAGTTACAAGATCAATGGGCGCACCATCACCGGCGAGCAGAACGTCGCCCTGGAAAACAAGCAGCAAGTGGAAGTGCTCAAGGGCCTGGCGGGTTTGCAGAGCGGCATTTCCGAGCCCAGCGGGGTGATCAACTACGTGACCAAGCGCCCGCAGGATGTGCGTTCGGTAACGGTGTCCACCGATGATCGTGGCAGTGGCTACATCGCCACCGATGTCGGCGGCTGGTTTGGCAGCGAGCAGCAGTTCGGCCTGCGCGCCAACGTCGCCCATGAAGACCTCAATTCCTATGTGGAACACGCCAACGGCCAGCGCGACTTTGTGTCCCTGGCCTTTGACTGGAACATCAGCCCCGACGCCGTGCTGCAACTGGATGCCGAATACCAGAACAAACAACAGCGCTCAGTACCCGGTTATCAACTGCTGGGCGGCACCGAAGTGCCCCATGATGCGTCGCCGAAAAAGCTGCTGGGGCACCAGACGGGCGGCAAGCAGGTCGGGATTGATTCGCTGAACCTCAACGGCAAGTTCGAGTACCGTTTCAGCGATCAGTGGATAGGCAGTGTCAGCGCGGCGCGTAGCAAGGTGGTGATTGATGACTACAGTTCGTTTGCCTGGGGTTGCTATGGTTCAGACAGTTGCAGTTCTACAAGCGTGCCGAACTACTTCAGCCCCGAAGGCAATTACGACGTCTACGACTACCGCAGCCCCGACGACACCCGCCGCGACGACGAGATCCAGGCGGCCATGACCGGCCTCTTCGACACCGCCGGCATCGGCCATGAACTGACCTTTGGCACCAGCGCGTTTCGCCGGGTGATCGACAAACGCAAGTCGGTCAACGAATTCATCGGCACCGCCAATATCGACCAAGAAGTACCGAGCTTTCCCCCGACCGATAAGCCGCTGAACGACAGCCATCGCAACCTCGACAGCCGCCAGTACGGCCTGTTCGTCACCGACCGCATCCGCTTCAACGAGCAATGGCAAACCATTCTCGGCGGCCGCGAAGTGCGCCTGGACGAAAAAGCCTTCGACAGTGTCACCGGCAACCAGACGCGCCACACCCAACAGTACGTGTTCCTGCCCCAGGCCTCGTTGATCTACAAGCCGGTGGACAACGTTTCGTTGTACACCAGCTACAGCAAGGGCCTGTCCCTGGGTGGCACCGCGCCGTGGTTCGCAGACAATGCAGATGAAACCCTCGCCCCCACCGTCTCACGCCAGCTCGAAGCCGGGGTGAAATACGACTGGCGCCGTATCAGCTTCGCCGCCGCCGTGTTCCAGACGCGCCAGGCTTACCAATACGCCAAGCCCGAAGGTGTCACGTTCAACTACGTGCAGCAGGGCCAGCAGAAAAACACCGGGATTGAATTGTCCGCCAACGGCTGGGCCACCGACCGTCTGCAGATCGCCACCAGCGTGGCCGCGATCCGAGCGCGGGTGAGCGGCAGCGGCACGCCGGAGTACGAAGGCCATCAGGCGATCAACGTGCCCAAGCTGCGCGCCAGTATGTACGCCGACTACGCCCTGCCCTGGGTCAATGGCCTGGCGGTATTGGGTGGCGTGCAATACAGCGCCAAGAAGTCCGCCAATCGCACCGGCAATGTGGAAGTGGGCGACTACGCGGTGGTCAACGTCGGGAGCCGCTACACCACTAAGGTCGATGGCTACGAAACGGTGTTTCGCCTGAGCGTCGACAACCTGTTCGACAAGCGCTACTGGCGCGACGCCGGCGAATACATGGGCGATGACTACCTGTTCCAGGGCGCGCCGTTGACGGCGCGCTTGAGTGCGTCGGTCAACTTCTGAGTAGCCGCGACGTAGCCAGCCACAACGCTGCCAAGCCACACACCAACAGGCTCCAGCCAAGATCCTGAGACCAGGTCACCAAGGCCAGCCCGCCGCCAATCACCAGGTAGTACAGCAAGCCAAACAAGGCGGCGGCGGTGCCAAGGCGGTCTCGGTAATCGACCAGGGCCGCCCCCAGCACGTTGGGAATCGCCATGCCGAAGGCCAGCACCACCAACAGCATCGGCCACACCAACAGCCAGCTGTGCTGCAGGGCCAACACCAACAGGCTCCCCACCACGGCCACCGCTGCGGCGACAACCACCAACCGCTCGCCGCTCAACCCACGCTTGAGCAAGGCTTTGTTCAGCCATGCCCCCAACCCGGAACCCAGCGCGAGCAGCACGCCGCTGTAGCCGAACTCGGCGGTGGAACGCCCTTGCTGCGCGAAGATAAACGGCCCCACGCTGTAATAGCTGAACAGCGCGATATTGAACGCCGCGACCAACCCGACCGAGCACCATACTCCGGCATCCTTGAGCATCAGACCGAGCGTCTGGCCAAGGGCGGCGGTGGGCAAGGAGGCCGGGCGGGTTTCCGGCAAGGCCCACCAACACCAGCCCCATAACACCGCCGCGAGCAGCAACAACGCGCAGAGCACGCCGCGGTAACCGAAAAATTCCACCAGGCTCGCGCCGCTGAACAGGCCGATAGCAGGACTGGCGGCCAGCGCAATACCCATCACGGAAAACACCTGGGCCAGGTCGGCACCGTGGAAACGGTCACGCAACACCGTCTGCGTGACCACCGACCCCACCGCCGCGCCAAAGGCAGCACAGGCCTGGGCCAGCAGCAAGGCGTTGAATGTCGTCACCGTCAAGGCCAGCGCCGAAGCGCCCACATAGATTGCCAGCCCCATCAGCATCACCGGCCGCCGCCCCAGACGATCACTCAGCCGGCCCCACACCACCACGCCCAGGGCGAAGGCGAGGAAATACACCGACAAGGTCTGCCCTGCGCGTTCCGGCGCGACGTCAAAGGCGCGGCCGATATCGCCCAGGGCCGGGCTGTACAGGGTTTGGGCCAACTGCGGGAACATCAGCAGGGCCATGGTCAGCGGCAGCAACTTTTTAAATGTCATCACACGATCCATCCATAAACACAACGGACGGATTCTAGGGCGCGCCAGCTGGGCTATTATCCGAACTTCGACACTTTATCCATCAAATCGGACAACCCATGGCCTGGCTTGCCGCTACCGCGTCTTTCAACCCCGATGCCTTCGCAGCGCCCGTGATCGGCATCGCGGCGGTGCTGGGCAATCACGATTCGGGCCTGCATGTGCACCAGCGCGGGCAACTGTTGTTCACCCAGCAAGGTTGCACGCGCATCACCCTGGACAATCAACTGTGCCTGTTGCCACCTAGCCGCGCAGCCTGGATCCCCGGCGGCCTGCCCCATCGTGCGGTGATGCAGCAGGCGGTGGATTATCGGTCGGTGTATGTGAGTGCGGCCCTGGCCGAGCAATTGCCGGCCCAGGTGCGGGTGATCCAAGTGAGTGCCTTGCTCAGGGCAGTGCTGGAACCCATGGCCCTGGCGCCGTTCGAGACCGACTGGCAGGCAGGTCGCTATGCCCATTTGCTCGGACTGTGCCTGGATGAAATCCGCCACGCGGCGGCGCAACCCATGCTGTTGCCGTTGCCACGGGACAAGCGCCTGGCGCCGCTGCTGGCCCAGCTTGACCGCTTGCCCCCCACGCTGCAGGACCTGGAACAGCACATTGGCGCCAGCACCAAGACCATCGGCCGGATTTTCCTCAAGGAAACCGGCCTGGGGTATCAGCAATGGCGCCAACAGTGGCGTCTGATGCGCATGATCGAACTGCTTGCCATCGGGCGCAGCCTGGGCTACTGCGCCTTTGAACTGGGCTTTGCCAGCGACAGTGCACTGATCGCCTTTTTCAAAGGCATGACCGGCACCACGCCGCGAAACTATTTCAAAGCCAACTGACGGGCTTACTTGGGCATCTTGCGAAAGCCCACCGCCAGGCGGTTCCAGCTGTTGATGGTGGCGATGGCGACGCTCAGGTCTACTTGTTCCTGGGGGCTGAATTGGGCGGCCAGTGCGTCGAAGTCTTCATCCGGGGCGTGGGTCTGGCTGAGCAGGGTCAGGCTTTCGGCCCAGGCCAGGGCAGCGCGCTCGCGCGGGGTGAAGAACGGGGTTTCACGCCAGGCCGACACGGTGTACAGGCGGCGCTCGGTTTCGCCGCCCTTGCGGGCATCGGCGGTGTGCATGTCCAGGCAGAACGCGCAGCCATTGATCTGCGAGACGCGCAGGCGCACCAGTTCCAGCAGTGGCAGTTCGATGGAGAGTTTGCCGACCGCCGCTTCCAGGGCGAGCATGGCTTTCATGGCGTCTGGGGAAGCGGTGTAGAAATCGGTACGGGTTTGCATGGCGTTGCTCCAGGACAGTGGGATTGGTGAGCAGGTTAGTCACCCCGGCGTCCTGGAGAAATAGCCAATCCGGGCGAAGAACAGGTGACCAATCTACAGGCCACGGTTCCTCAGCCACTGGATGAAGCCCTTCTTCACCGGCACCACGGGTGCGTCTTCGGTCAGGGCCTGGGCGGCATGGCGGCGGAAGTCCAGCAGCGCCTTCATGGCTTCGCCGATATCATGCCGGGCGTCCAGGCACGGCTTGAGGTATTCATTTTCGATGCGGTAGAGCGTGCAGTAGGTCTTGGCCGAGAAATCCGCCAGCGCCGCCTGGTCGGAGAGAATGCCGGACTCACCGATCACCTCCCCCGGGCCCATGCGCCCGGCCTCGAACTTGTGCCCGTCCTTGACCAACAGCACCGAGACCACGCCGGACTCGATGATGAACAGGTGATCGCTGACCTCCCCCGCGGCCAGGATCATCTCACCGGCGCGGTAGGTGTGCAGGGTCATGTTCTGGCTGAAGGTGTCTTTTTCTTCCTGACGCAAGGTGGAGAAGATCGACGAGCGCTCCAGCAAGGCGCGGGCGCCAGACACCGCAGGCGGCGTACTGCCTTCGGTGGCGGACAACAGCCCCACACCCGCCGCCTGCAAATGCCGGTAGGCCAGGTCGTAAAGCTGGTTGCGGGTTTCGCGCTTAAGGCCCATGGCCGGCACAAAGCCGCTGATTTCATATTCCACGCCACTGCCAGTGGATGCCTTGAACGCCACGCTGGGCGCCGGCTGGGCCAGCAACGGCCGACAGCCCTGCATCGCACGCTCCAGCGCTTCGATCACGGTTTGCGGGCGTGCATGGGGGCTGACTTGCAGGCTGACCGCCAGGCCGAACATGTCTGCCGGGCGCGAGAAGTTGATGATCTTGGCCTTGGCCGCCAGGGAGTTAGGGATCACCGCCAGGCTGCCCTGGGAGGTTTGCAGGCGTGTGGCACGCCAGTCGATATCCGTAACACGGCCTTCGGTGCCATCGATGGAGATCCAGTCATCGATCTGGTAAGGCTTGGTGGTATTGAGGACGATCCCGGAAAACACGTCGCTCAAAGTGCTTTGCAAGGCCAGGCCGACGATGATCGCCACGGCGCCGGAGGTGGCCAATACGCCTTTGACCGGCAGGTCGAGCACGTAGGCCATGGCGGCGATGATCGCGATGAGGAAAATCACGGCGCCCAGCAGGTCCTGCAACAAGCGCCCGGTATGGCCGACCCGCTGCATCATCACTGCGCCGAGCAATACCGTGAGGGTGCGCGCCGCAAACAGCCACCAGCCGATCTGCAATGCCGTGGCGGCCAGGTGCAACGTGGTGTCATCGGCATAGGGCGCCGCTTGCATGGGGTTCATGCCGTCGTTGAACAGCACGGCACTGAACACCGCGAAAATCACCAGCCGCGCTGCGAGTTTCCAGTTGGCCAGGTTGGGGGAAATAAGGCGCCACACGGCGATGTCGATCAGGATCAACGCCACGGCGCACAGCATCGGGTGATCAGCGATAAATGAGGGCATCCAGGCGACTCCAGGGCGAATGCCGAGAAGATCGCATGAAATCAGAACCCTGGAAACAAAATGTAGGAGCGAGCTTGCTCGCGAAAAACCACAACGATGACGCGTGCTGTCTGATTGAACGCGGTATGTTGCAGTTCTTCGCGAGCAAGCTCGCTCCTACAGGGGTTTGCGGTGAATCGTCAGGCGTGCATCTGCCCGAATTTGCCCGACTGGAAGTCGGCAAATGCCTGGTGAATCTCCTGCTCGGTGTTCATCACGAAAGGGCCGTGGCCGACGATGGGCTCGTCGATGGGTTCGCCGCTGAGCAGCAGCACCTTGGCGTCGTCGTTGGACTCCAGGGTCAGTTGCTTGCCGTCGCGCTCGAACAGCGCCAATTGCCCCTGGCGTGCGACCTCTTCGCCATTGATCAACAACGTGCCGCTGAGCACCACCAAGGCGGTATTACGCCCGGCGTGCAGGTCCAGCGTGACTGCTTTACCGGCGTTGAGGCGCAAGTCCCACACGTCTATAGGCGTGAAGGTGCGGGCCGGGCCTTGCGTACCGGCAAATTCCCCGGCGATCAGGCGCAGGTGGCCGGCGTCGTTCGCCAATGGCAGCACCGGAATGTCGCCATCGACGATGGTCTGGTAACCGGCATCCGCCATTTTGTCCTTGGCCGGCAGGTTGACCCACAGTTGCACCATCTCCAGTGCGCCGCCGCGACGGGCGAAGTCTTGGGAGTGGAACTCCTCGTGAAGAATGCCCTTGGCTGCGGTCATCCATTGCACATCGCCTGGGCCGATCTTGCCGCCGGCACCGGTGGAATCGCGGTGTTCGACTTCGCCGTCGTAGACGATGGTCACGGTTTCAAAGCCGCGGTGCGGGTGTTGGCCGACGCCACGGCGCTGTTCGGTGGGGGTGAATTCGGCGGGGCCGGCGTGATCCAGCAACAGGAATGGGCTGATGTGCTGGCCCATGGTGTCGTAGGAAAACAACGTGCGTACCGGGAAGCCGTCGCCGACCCAGTGGGCGCGGGGGCTGGTGTAGATACCAATCAGCTTTTTCATGGTGTACCTCCAAAGTGAGTACAGCTTAATTCGCCTCACGCCTGAGTACTAGACGGCAAAATTGGCCCTGATCGTTCTACATATAGAACAATGCTTTAACCTGTGGGAGCTGGCTTGCCTGCGATGACGGCCTGCCAGTCGATATCTATCTACCTGACACCCCGCGGTCCAAACTGTGGGAGCGGGCTTGCTCGCGAAGGCGGCCTGGCAGGCGACACAGTTGGATTGTGTACATATCCATTGCTGCGGTAACGGCCGCTTAGGGTTCCGCCCTGACGGCGGCTCACTTTTGAAGAGCCCAAAAGTAAGCAAAAGGCTCTTGCCCCACCACTCGGCACCTCGCTTAGGCTCGGTGTGCCCGTAATCCGCCAGTGATTTGGGGGGCCGCCGCCACGCGCCATCCATGGCGCGGGGCGGCTAAACCGGCATCCCTGCCGGTTTACCCCCCAAATCCCTGTCGAATTCCGGCCAGCGTGGTTTAACGGGGCGCTTGAGATCAAAAGCAGATCAAGATCAAGGGCGGCTCGCTTCGCATCGTGGTTAGCGTTGGCTGCTACAACCTACAAGAATGTGTAGATGGTTCGGTTGACTCATCAGTGACTGACACTCCGTTTTCGGAACAAGCCCACAGGAGATCTGCGCATAGCTGACTGGGATTATCGGGGGCTGGATTAATTTATATTTCAACCATAATATAAGCAGAAAATTACGCCCGTAATTTTTTGCACAATGGTTTCCGGAGTTCGCCATGCCCCCTCTCCCCCTGCGCCTTCTCACGCCCCTGGCTCTGCTGATGATTCTTAATGGCTGCAACAGCAAGGCCGATACCGCCGAGGCGCCCGTTTCACGTCCGGTACTTGCCGCCAAAGTCGAAGCCGCCGGCACCCAGCAAAGTGCCTACACCGGCGTGGTGGCAGCACGCACTGAAAGCAACCTGGGCTTTCGGGTCAGTGGCAAGGTGATCGAGCGCAAGGTCGACCCCGGCCAGCATGTCTCCCGTGGCGACACCCTGTTGGTACTGGACATCGGCGACTTCGAACTGGCGCTGCGTTCGGCCAAGAACCGCGTCAACGCCGCCGAGGCGCAACTGCGCCAGCGCCGTGACGATGAAAACCGTTACCAGCGCCTGGCCAGTACCGGCGCGGTGTCGCGGCAGATCTTCGACCAGTCGGCCACCAACCTGCGCGTCGCCCAGGCCGAACTGGCCGCGGCGCAATCGGACGCCAGCCAGATCGAAAACCGTCGCACGTATTCGGTGCTCAAGGCCGATGGCGACGGCATCATCACCGATGTGCTGGCCGATCGCGGACAGGTGGTGGCCGAAGGGCAAATCGTCGCGCGCCTGGCCCATGACGGTGCCCGTGAAGCCATCGTCAACCTGCCGGAGAACCGGCGTGACCTGGCCGCGCAAAAAGCCTTGGCATTCCCCTTCGGCGCACCCGACCAGGCCGTGACCGCCACCCTGCGCGAGCTGTCCGCCAGCGCCGACCCGGTCACCCGCACTTACCGCGCACGTTATGTGCTGCAGGGTTCGGTCGAGCGTTTCGCCCTCGGCTCCACCATCACCGTGCGCCTGCAAGGCAACGGCCAGCCCCTGCAAACCCGCGTGCCCATTGGCGCCTTGCAGGATGCAGGGCAAGGCACGGGCGTCTGGCTGATTGGCGATGACCAAAAGATCAGCTTCGCCCCGGTGAAAGTCGCCAGCCTCGGCCAGGAAGACGCCTTGCTCGACAGCGGCGTAACACCCGGCCAAACCATCGTCGCCCTTGGCGCCCACCTGCTGCACAGCGGCGACACGGTGCGCTTGCTGCCCGCCCAGGCGCTGGCCCTCAACCGTCAGCAGGATCAATGAGTATGCGCGGGATCAACCTCTCCGAACTGGCCGTCAAACACCGCGCCGTCACCCTGTTTTTGCTGATTGCGATCCTCGTCGCCGGGGTCTTCGCCTTTGGCAAGCTGGGCCGCGCCGAAGACCCTTCGTTTACCGTCAAGGTGATGACCATCACCGCTGCCTGGCCCGGCGCTACCGCCCAGGAGATGCAGGAGCAAGTGGCCGACCGCCTGGAAAAGCGCCTGCAGGAACTGGACTACTACGACCGCGTCGAGACCATTGCCCAGCCGGGCTTTGTGTCGATGCGCATGACCTTCCTCGAGTCCACCCGCCCGAGCGAGATCCAGGCGCTGTTCTACCAGACGCGCAAAAAGCTCAGCGACGAAGCCGCGCAATTGCCCAAGGGCGTGATCGGGCCGTTTTTCAATGATGAATATTCCGATGTGTACTTTGCGTTGTACGCCCTGGAAGCCGAACACCTGCCCCACCGCCAGCAAGTGCAAATGGCCGAACAATTGCGCCAGAGCCTGCTCAACCTGCCCGGGGTGAAGAAGGTCAATATCCTCGGCGAACAGGCCCAGCGCGTGTTTGTCGAGTTTTCCTATGAGCGTCTGGCAACCCTGGGCATCAAGCCCGAACAGATCTTCGCCGCCCTCGCCGCACAAAACGCCGTGGCGCCCTCCGGCTTCGTCGAAACCGCGGGCGCCCGCGCCTATATCCGCATCGACGGCGCGTTCGACAGCCTGGCCTTGATCGAGAATGTGCCCCTGCAAGTCAATGGCCGCGTATTGCGCATCGCCGATGTGGCCACCGTGAGCCGGGGTTATGAAGACCCGCCCAGTTACCGCATCCGCCACCAGGGCGACCCGGCGCTGATGCTGGGCGTGATCATGGAGAAGCACTGGAACGGCCTTGAACTAGACAAGAGTCTGCAAGCCGAAGAAGCGCGGATCCAGGCCGACCTGCCCCTGGGCGTGAACTTCGCCAAGGTCTCCGACCAGGCGAAAAACATCAGCCTGGCAGTCAATGAATTCATGCTCAAATTCTTCGTCGCCCTGGCGGTGGTGATGCTGATCAGCCTGTTGGCCCTGGGCTTTCGCGTGGGGCTGGTGGTGGCGGCCGCCGTGCCGCTGACCCTGTCGATCGTGTTCGTGATCATGCTGGTCACGGGCCGGGAATTCGACCGGGTCACCCTCGGCGCGCTGATCATCTCCCTGGGCCTGTTGGTGGACGACGCGATCATTGCCATCGAGATGATGGTGGTCAAACTCGAAGAAGGCTTTGACCGCATTCACGCGGCGACCTATGCCTGGAGCTCCACCGCCGCGCCCATGCTCACCGGTACGCTGGTGACCATCATTGGCTTTTTGCCGGTGGGGTTTGCGCGCTCCGGTGCCGGCGAGTACGCCGGCAATATCTTCTGGATTGTCGGGTTTGCGTTGATTTCGTCGTGGCTGGTCGCGGTGGTGTTCACGCCTTACCTGGGCGTAAAGATGCTACCGCAGATCAAGCCAGTGCCCGGCGGGCATGATGCGATTTATGCCGGACGCTACTACCAGAAGCTGCGCCGCCTGGTGGAGGCCTGCGTGCGTGGGCGCTGGCTGGTAACTGGGCTGGTGGTGGCCGCGTTTGTGCTGTGTGGTCTGGGTATGGCGGTGGTGAAGAAACAGTTCTTCCCGGACTCCGACCGCTCCGAGCTGATTCTGGAAGTGTATATGCCGCCCGGCAGCGCGTTCAAAAGCACCGAGGCGGTGGCGGCGCAGGTGGAGAAGGCCCTGTTACAGGAACCCCAAACGAGCATGGTCGACACCTATGTGGGCGGCGGCGCACCACGGTTTTTCCTGTCGTTAAACCCCGAAATGCCGGACCCGGCGTTTGCCAAGTTGATCGTGCAAACTCCAGACTCCCATGCCCGCGATGCGCTGAAACTGCGGATGCGTGAGCGCATTGCGGCAGGCGAATTCCCTTCGGCGCGGGTTCGGGTCACACAGCTCGTCTTCGGCCCGCCAGTGCCGTTCCCGGTGGTGTTCCGCGTTTCCGGGCCGGACCTGAATGTGCTGCGCGGGCTGTCTGAAGACGTGCGTCAGGTGGTGGCCGGCAACAAGCTGACCAGAGACACCTTCCTCGAATGGGGCGAACGTGCCAGCGGTTATCGCCTGGTGCTGGATCAGGATCGCTTGCGCCTGCTGGGGTTCACGCCGGACGAGGTCAAGTCCCAGCTCAACGCTTTGCTCAGCGGCAACCCGATCACCGAAGTGCGCGAAGGCAACCGCACCGTGTCGGTGGTGGCCCGTGCCCAGGGCAGCCAGCGTGAAGACCTGGGCAACCTCAACAACATGACCCTGACCAACAGCGCCGGCACCTCGGTGCCATTGGCCCAGGTCGGGCATTTCCAGGCGGTAATGGAAGAGCCGATCCTCAAGCGCCGCGACCGCGCCACCACCGTGGAGGTACGCGCCGACATCATCGACGGCGTACAACCGCCCGACGTGGAAATGGCCGTGTACAAAGACCTGCAACCGCTGATCGCGAAGTTGCCCAGCGGTTACAAAATCGACATCGGCGGCCCGGTTGAGGAAAGCGCCAAGGCCAACGTCGCCCTGGCGGCGCTGTTCCCGATCATGATCCTGCTGACCCTCACGGTGATCATGTTCCAGGTGCGCTCGTTCGGCGTGATGTTCATGGTCTTCGCCACCGCGCCTTTGGGCCTGATTGGTGCAGTGCCGACCTTGTTGTTGTTCAACCAGCCGTTCGGCTTTAACGCGATCTTGGGCCTGATTGGCATCGGCGGCATCCTGATGCGCAACACGCTGATTTTCACCGACCAGATCCGCCAGAACCAGGACTACGGCATGGCGATTCGCGAGGCCATCATCGAAGCCACGGTGCGGCGTGCGCGGCCAGTGATCCTTACGGCACTGGCAGCGGCGCTGGCGTTTATTCCGTTGACGTTGTCGGTGTTCTGGTCGTCCCTGGCCTATGTGCTGATTGGCGGGGTGCTGGTGGGCACGGTGTTGACGCTGTTGTTTTTGCCGGCGCTGTGCAGCCTGGTGCTGCGCGACAAGGTTGCTGAAATGTCCCACGTAACGGTCGGATAAGCTCTACTCCCCTCCTCTTTCAACCGCTGCAAAGTCCCTCGCCTGATTAAACAGTGCGAGGGATTGCAGATGGTTTTTCCTGTGAGTGCCTTGGTTACCTGGCCGCCCCCCGTGGGGAGCCGTCGCGGATGACCCAAGCAGCCCAAGTTACCTTTATCGAACACGAGCTGGATGGTTTCCATCAGAGCCTGGTGGAGTACCGCCAGCAGATGGGCGCCTGGTATTCGCGTGCGCTGGATACGGTCAGTCATGCAGCGGACATGCCGTCATTGCTGGGTATGGACCGGGTATTACGGGCTGGGGATGCGCAGCAGTCGGTGAGTCTTGGCGATGCGGACTTTGCCACCGTGGCCCGCTGTCCGGCAGGAGGTGTGCTGAAGATCCAGAGCAGGTTCGAGTCAGCGTACGACGTGCCGATCGGCAATATCCCGGTTGAGGTGATCGGGCTGGATGACGGCAGTTCCAAGGTCATCCTGCTCGACGAGCACGGCGAGGGTTCCCACGACTGCGCCGCCGGCGGGCGTTATCAGGTGAGGGTTCAAGGCGGTGTTTCAGCGCAGCAAGTCGACGCCTTGTTTGCGTCCTATGCGGGGCTGACAGCGGATCTGGAGCAATGGCTGCGCGAACAGTGGCAAGGCTTCAAACCGCATTGGCAGCAATCCCCCGCCAGCGCAATTGGCAGCGGCGTGCTGGCCGGCAGTTGGGCGGCGATCCGTGACGCGTGGGACAGCGTCAAGCAGGTGCAGGCGATGCTTGAAGACCCGCTCAAGTACGTCGAGCAACTGGGTAGCGAGGCGGCCAGGTTGGCGCAAATCGCCACCGATGCGCCCAGGGTCATGGAACGGGCGATGTTGCTGGCCAGTGATGAGGCCGCGCTGTACCTGTTACTGCGCACTGCCATGATCTGGCTGGAGGCGTTACCGCCCAGTGAAGTCGCGCAAGCAGCCGCTGGTTTTATGGTGTCGCTGCTGATTGACCTGGTGATTGGCGCGGTGCTGACCATCGCGCTGCCGGCGGCGGGCGTGGCGTATTTGAGTATGCGCCTGGTCAAGTACGGTGCGCGGGTGCTTCAGTCGGCCGTGGGTTTCGTGACCGGTGTGCTGACGATCCTCACGAAGTTCATGCAGGCGGTGGACCGCTACAAAGCGGTGGCGGTTCGCGGGGTGGTAGGTGGGCTGAAGCAAGGCACGATGCAGATGCGCTGGCGGGCGCGGCAGAACGCGGTGCTGACGCAGAAAGAGCGTGTGGATGATGTGCCGGCGGTGGCTTCAAATCCGAAGGGGGATGCGGCGGCACCAGCGGACAAGACCGTTACCCAAGGTTGCCCGGTGTCGATGGTCACCGGCGAGGAATTGCTGACCCTCACCGATGGTGCGTTGGACGGGATCTTGCCATTTGAGTGGACGCGGCTGTATCGCACCAGCGCGGTGGAAGTCGATTGTGGGTTGGGGTTTGGTTGGAGCCATGCGCTGGCCCATCGGCTGGTGGTGTCGGGCGATTCGGTGGTGTGGACTGACCATGAGAATCGCTCGACTGCCCTGCCCTTGCCCACCGACTCTCGGCCCGCGATCACCAATAGCCTGGCGGAAGCGGCGATCTATTTGGGTCCGGCGCCTGACGAGTTGGTGCTGGCCCAGGCCTCGCGCTTCTATCACTTTCGCGATGGCGTGCTGACAACCATCAGCGATGCGTATGACAACCGGCTGCGCCTTTGCCGGGACCGTTCAGGGCGGATTGAGCGGCTGGATAACGGTGCGGGTCGCTCGTTGCTGTTGCGTTATGAGTTGGGTCGCATCGTCGCGGTGGACTATCAGGTGCATCGCGCCAAAGGGCGTGAGCCCTACGTGTGGGAGACCGAGCAGAACGTTGTTTCCTACGCCTATGACGAACACGGCCGACTGGTTTGCGCGACCAATGCTGTCGGTGAAAGCGAGCGCTATCGGTACGACGATCAGCACGTCATTCTTGAACGCCAACTGGCCGGTGGGGCGAGTTTCTTTTGGGAGTGGGAAGGCGCTGGCAAGGCGGCGCGCTGTGTGCGGCATTGGGCGAGTTTTTCGCAGATGGACACGCGTTATGCCTGGGGGGATGACGGGCGTGTCACCGTGCATAACGCCGATGGTAGCCAGGAGGTGTATGTCCATGACCAGCGGGCGCGGTTGGTGCAGCGCATCGATCCGGACGGCGCTCAGCATTACAAATCTTACGATGACAAAGGCCGGCTGACCGTCGAGCAAGACCCGATGGGCGCGGTGACGGCCTATCAATATGACGACGCTGGACGTTTGGTGGCGCTGTTTCCCGGGAATGATGAGCCGACAGCCTACGAGCATGACAATGGGTTCGTACGGGTTGTGCGCCGTGGGGAGGCAGTCTGGAAATATGAGCGTAATGACCAGGGCGATGTCATTCGCAAGACTGACCCCGATGGCCATTCGACTGACTACAGCTACAACAAACAGGGGCAACTGACCGGGGTTTGGTACCCCGACAGCAGTTGCCATCGGCTGGTGTGGAACGAGCGTGGGCAGTTGCTTGAAGAGCAATTGCCCCATGGTGGGATCAGGCGTTATCGCTATGACGATCTCGGAAGGCAAATCGCCCGAGAGGATGAACACGGCGCACAGACCGTTTATGAATGGGACAGCGTCGGTCGGCTGATTCGCCTCGTCTTGCCAGGCGGTGCCACACGCGAATTCAGCTACAACCCCTACGGAAAAATCATCGCCGAACGCGACGAACTGGGCCACGTCACCCGCTACGAATACGCCGACGGCCTGCACCTGATCAGCCGCCGTCTCAACGCCGACGGCACCCAGGTCAAGTACCGCTACGACAACGCCCGGCTGCTGCTCACCGAGATCGAAAACGAAGCCGGCGAAACCTACCAACTCGACTACCACCCCAACGGCCTGATCCGCCAGGAAACCGGCTTCGACGGCCAGCGCACCGCGTATGCCTACGACCTCAACGGCAACCTGCTGGAGAAAACCGAATACGGCGACGATGGCAGTCAGCTCATTACCCGCTACCAACGTGACCACGCCGGGCGCCTCGTACGAAAAACCCTGCCCGATGCCAGCGTTGTCGACTATGCCTACGACCGCCAAGGCAACCTCCTCAGCGTCGAAGACGGTCACTGGGCGTTGGCCTACGAGTACGACCGCCAAAACCGCCTCACCGCCGAGCACCAAGGCTGGGGCACCCTGCGCTACGGCTACGACGCCTGCGGCCAGCTGAAAAACCTGTGCCTGCCAGACAACAACCGCGTCACTTTCAACCACGACAAAGGCGGCCACCTCGCCACCGTCGAACTCAATGGTGACGTGCTCACCTCACATCTATTCAACAGCGGCCGCGAACACCAGCGCCAGCAAGGCCAACTGCTCAGCCATTACCACTACGACGACCAACACCGCCTGCACGCTCACGCGGTGACGCAGCAACAAAACCACCTCTACCAACGCCAATACGACTACGACAAAGCAGGCAACCTCACCCGCCTGCTCGACACCCGCAAAGGCGAACACCTTTACCGCTACGACCCGCTAAACCGCCTGACCCGCGCCGACCACTCGCAAGACGTACAGGAACGCTTCGGCCACAACCCGGCGGGCAACCTGCTGATGCAAGACCGCCCCGGCCCGGACATCGTCGCGGCCAATCGCCTGATAATCCAGGGCGATCGCCATTACGACTACGACGCCTTCGGCAACTTGATTCGTGAGCGGCGCGGCAAGGGCCAGCAACTCATCACCGAATACCGCTACGACTGCCAGCATCGGTTAATCAGCATCACAAAGCCGAACGGCGAAACCGCAAGCTATCGCTATGACCCGTTTGGGCGGCGCATCAGCAAGACCGTGGACGGCAAGACCACTGAATTTTTCTGGCAAGGCGACAAGCTGATTGCCGAACACCATGCAGAACGCCATCGCAGCTACCTGTACGAGCCCGACAGCTTCCGACCACTGGCGCTGCTAGAAGGCTTCGGCCCACACGCCACAACGCCCTACCACTACCAACTCGACCACCTCGGCACCCCGCAGGAACTGACCAGCCCCGAGGGCGAAATCGTCTGGTCCGCCCACTACCGCGCCTACGGCCAGATCGCCCGACTCGACGTAGGCAAAATCGACAACCCACTGCGGTTTCAAGGGCAATACTTCGATGCGGAAAGCGGGCTGCACTACAACCGCCATCGCTACTACAATCCGGATATTGGTCGCTACCTGACACCGGACCCGGTGAAGTTGGCGGGAGGAATCAATGGGTACAGGTATGTGCCCAATCCAACGGGTTGGGTCGACCCCCTAGGCTTGAATACATGCCCTGGTGCTGACGGATGTAAACCCAGCACCAGTGCTCCAAACCCTGCGCAGAGTGTTAACCACGGAGAGCCTGCCTTACCGCAACTGACCCGCACGCAGCGGCAGGCGAAAATTGATGAACTAGCAGAATCAAATGCTCATCGGCGATTATCAGAGCTTGAAGCGTCAATTCCAGGGGCACACTTCTTAGAAAAACACGGTGCGCAGACGTCGTTAGAGTCTCAACTAGAGCGGGTAATAACAGCGAGGAACCCAACCACAGGGGAAATTGAGCGACACCTAAGAGGGCCACGCCAAGGAGAGCCAAGACCGCCAAGCGCGGCGACTCACTTTCTAAGCCACAGAGACCAGTTGAATGCTATTTACCGTGCTCAGCTCATTTTCAAATCGCTCAACTTGTCGGCATCCAAACAACCTATGCACATGGGAAAAATAGTTGGAGAAGGGTATAAACGAGATGGATACGAATACCGCCAAACGAAGAAGGCTAGGGTTTTCTTAAACGAAGATGGACAACCTATCACAGCATTTACGGATCTCGAATGAAACTCAAGCCAAACCTCTCCATAATCCAAGGTCTGCTTTTTACATACTGCATCGAAAACACCAGAAGTGTGGACCGAGAAGAGCTAATTACCTCTATAAACGTGAACCATCACGAGGAACTCACATGGTTATTCAACACGCTAACTAAGCCTGAATTCATCAAATATAAGCAAGATGAAAGAGAATGGCACATCAACACACTCCAGCATTTTCTCAGCACGGACGAGAATTTTGAGTCCGTATTTTATCTATTTGACACTTACTTCGAAGATGAAATCATCGACAACAGAGCCTTTATGAAAACATTGCTTGAATGTCTAATTCGTTATCACGCTGAAGCGAAAACAGATAAGTAATCCGACAAAACCAAGCGAACACAACGCTCAAATCAACAAAGCCCAAATGTGGGAGCTGGCTTGCCTGCGAAAGCGGTAGTGCAGTAACACATGCAGCGACTGACACACCGCCTTCGCGAGCAAGCCCGCTCCACAGGGGATCTGCGTTTGCCTGACGGGCATTCCTCCCACATTCAAACCCGCTTCGTTCGATCTGATCAGCGCTTGGAAAGCTCCATAATCATCCGACTCAACAAATAAACCCGCGGCGCCACACTTTCCACCTCGGCATATTCCTCCGGCGTATGAATATTGCCCCCCACTATCCCAAACCCATCCAACGTCGGCGTGCCTACTCCGGCGGACAAGCTGGCATCTGCCGCGCCGCCACTGCCTTCGATGGTCAACTTGCGTCCCAGTTCGCCGTAAATCCCTTGGGCAATCGCTACCAACTTATCCGACTCGGCCGTCTGCGGCATCGGTGGCAGGCCACGCTGCAGGCTGGTTTTTACTTCGGTTTCCGGGATCAATTTGTTGGCTGAAACCCGGGCCAGGTCTTTCTCGATCCGGTCGAACTCTTCCGGCAAGGCCGCACGCACGTCGGCCTTGGCGGTGGCCTGGTCAGGGATGACGTTGGTGCGGTCGCCAGCCTTGAGCACGGTGAAGTTGATGGTGGTTTTCTTGTCTTCATCACCAAGTTTGCCCAGTTGCAGGATCTGGTGCGCGGCTTCCATGGCGGCGTTGCGTCCCAGCTCCGGGGCGACGCCGGCGTGGGCGGCTTTGCCTTTGACTTCGACCACGGCGGTGGCGCTGCCTTTGCGCCACACCACCAGCCCGTCGGCGGGGCGACCGGGTTCCAGGTTCAGGGTCACGTCGTGGCCCTTGGCAGTGTTGCGGATCAGTTCGGAGGCGGCGTCGGACCCGGTTTCTTCGCTGGCGTCGAGCAGGAAGGTGATCTGCGCGTAGTCCTTGAAGCCCTGGCTTTTGAGGACTTTGAGCGCGTAGATGCCGGCCACGATACCGCCCTTGTCATCCATCACACCGGGGCCGTAGGCGCGGCCGTCCTTGATGTGGAAGGGGCGCTCGGCAGCCGAGCCTTCCTTGAATACCGTGTCCATATGGGCCATCAGCAGGATCTTGGCCTTGCCGGTGCCTTTGAGGGTGGCAATCACATGGCTGTTGTTGGCGGCTTTGTCCGGCACCCGTTCGATGGTGAAACCCAACTGTTTCAATTCATCCACGGCGATATCGCGCACTTGGGTCAGGCCCGGCTCGTAGCCTGAGCCGGAGTCGATATTCACCAGGCGCTCCAGCAGTTTCAAGGCTTCGGCCTTGTATTGTTCGGCCTGTTGCTGGATCTGTTTATGAGGCTCGGCGCTGTAGGCCGGCAGGCTGAAAGACAAGGCCAGGGTAGCGGCCAACAGGGTTTGCGGGAAGGAGAAGAACATGGACCGATCCTTGTTTTTTGTTGGAGGGTGCCCGGCCACCCTACCCCACTAAACCGACCGCAACCAACTGCCCTGTACTGAACTGACCCGGTTGCGCCCGCTGCTCTTGGCCTCGTACAGCGCCTGGTCGGCATCGTTTAGCCAACTGATGGAGTCGGCATGGCTCGGCTGGTAAGGCGCCAGGCCGATGCTCAGGCTCACACGCAGTGTCGGGTCCTGAGCGTAGGCCAAGGCGTTGAAGCGACCGCGCAAGGCCTCCATCACCTCGGTGGCACGGTTGAGGGGCATGTCTGGCAGGATCACGCAGAACTCATCGCCGCCATAACGCCCGGCCAGGTCGGTGGTGCGCAGGTTCTGGCGCAGCACCTTGCTCAGTTGGCGCAGGACGATATCGCCGGTCACATGGCCGTAGGTGTCGTTGATGGTCTTGAAGTGGTCGATGTCGATCAATGCGATGGCGGCACCGGCGGGGCCTTGGCGGCAACGTTGAAACTCGAGGTCCAGGTGGTCCTTCCAGGCGCCGTGGTTGAGCAGGCCCGACAGGCTGTCGGTGCGGCTCAAGGCCAGCAGCTCACGCTTGTGGCGGGCCAAGGTGACGGCCTGGCGGTAGCAGATCCAGCCCAGGGCCAGGGGATACAGCATCAGGATCGGCAGGCAGGCATACAGCTGGGCCTGGGTGGTCACGGCGATAAACCCAGGCGTGAACAGCAGCAGCGCGGTGCCCAGCCCTAGCGCCTGTGCCGCCCAACCCGCAAACAGGAAGCGTGGCCCGCCGATGGCGACGTTGTTCATGCTCATCATCGACAGGGTGGTGACGCTGGGCAGCGGGTTGAAGTGCATTGCGCCAACCCAGAACCCACCGCAAAAGGAATCGAACAGCAGGCTGCGGCGTTCGCTGCGCAAGGTATTGGCCGAACGCAACGAGCATTGAAAAGCCAGATGCGGCCACGCGAAGGCGTTGATCAGCATCCAGGCCCACACCCACAGGGGCGGGTTCAACGGATACATGCCGAACGCCACGCACACAAAGCCGAGCGTCAGCCCCAACAGGCGGGATTTGTACAAGCGCAAAGCGAGCGGAAGTCCTTTTCCTCCGACGGCTGGCATGGTGGGGGCGATCCTGGGTGATTGCCTGGAGTCTAACAGGGCAACGTCAAATCGCCACTACCGCTTATTGGCTAATACTTCAGTGCGAAAACCCACGCGCCAGCATCAAGGCCACGCCCAGCAGCAACACGGCTGTGATCCGCTGCAACAGCACGCGCCGCTTGGGGTTTTCCAGTACATGCTTGATGCGCTGGCCGAAATAGCAATACAGGCAGCCGCTGGCAAATTGCAGCAGCAGGAACGTCAGGCCAAGGATGGCGATATCCGCCGCCGAGCTGTGTTCACCGGCGCCGGCAAACTGCGGGAACACGGCGCTGAACATGATGATGGTCTTGGGGTTGGAAAACCCGGTCAACAGCCCTTTGCCGAACAGGCTGCGCGCGCCCTCAACCGTGCCGGCGTTGTTGATCGACACGCCACTGCTGGTCCACTGCTTGTAGGCCAGGTAAAGAATGTAGGCCACCCCGACAAACTGGATGGTCTGGGTAATGGCGAGGTTGCCCTTGATCAGTTCCGAAAAGCCCACGGCAAAGATCAGGATCGAAATCAGGTACGACACACTGGCGCCGACCTGCGCCGGGATCGAACTGCGCAGGCCATCCTTCAAGCCCAGGCTGAGCAACAGCAGGGTCATGGGGCCCGGGCTGAAGGTCATGGTGGCGCAGAACAACAGGAAGTAGAGAAATGAAGACAGGGTTAACGCACTTGTCATGGCCAGCACCTTGAATAAAGAGAAACAGCAGCAACGGGGCGAACGCAGCCGGCGCTCGCCCCAGGCCGATCAGGCGACGGCGATTTCGGTGGTCAGGGAGTCGCGGTACATCACCGCCAGGTCAGCCAGGGCGGCCTTGGCGGTCTGGTTGCGGGTTTCAAACGCAACCAGGCCCTTCCAGTTGGTCTCGACAATGGCCTGCAGCACATCGGCGTAATCGCAGTTGCCGTCATGGATGCCGAAGTGCTGGTCTTGCACGCCGTTGTTGTTGCTGAAGGAAATGCCCTTGATCAGGTGGTGGTACTTGCGCACCACTTCTGCCGGCAGGCCGTTCTCGATGTTGGCGTGGCCGGCATCGAGGAAGAAGTACACATTGCTGTGGGCTTGCAGGCGCTCGAACACAAAGGCGTATTCCGCTTCGTGGGTGAAGATGTAATGGAATGGCCGATAGTTGACGTAGTTGGACAGGTTTTCCAGGTAGATATCCGTGCCCTTGGCCTCGGCGTACAACGCCAGTTCCTGCACCGACTTGAGGTAATGCTCCAGGGCAACCTTCTTGGCCATCAGCACCATTTTCGGCTCGACGATGCAACCACCATGAATGATCAACGGCGCGCCCAGGCGGCTGGCGATGTCGATTTCCTTCTTCACGTACTCCACGGCCGCGCTACGGAAGGCCTCGACATCACTGCCCAACGGCGCCTTGAAGTTGCCGTGGAAAACCGGCTTGACGCCCGTGGCCGCGATTTGCGCCTGCAGGCTTTCGATACGTGCATCGGTCCAGTCATCGACCATTTCGCCGAACAGGCTGCCATCGATGTACCAGTGGGTGCAGTCACCTTCGATGGCGGTTTGCAGGCCCTTTTCGGCGCCCAGGTATTTCTGGTGGGCCACACCGGTGCAGAACGGGACGGTGGCGTTGATCAGTTTGCTGTGCATGGGACGATTCCTTTCGTTGATGGTGTGTCAGGCTTCTTGAAGTTCAGGGAGGTTGATGGCCATGAAATCGGCCTTGGTCACGCCGCAATCCGGGCATGCCCAGTCTTCAGGCACCTCTTCCCAAGGGGTGCCTGCGGGAATTCCGTCCTCCGGAATGCCCAGTTCTTCTACGTACATAAAACCGCAGGGTGCGCACATATAAGTCTTCATGGAAATGCAAAATCCATTGCTTAGGTGTAGGAAATTTCGCCATCTCCTGGCGAGATGCCGCGCAGTCTAGGGGAGTGGCATTGCGCAAGGCAGGTAAAGTGATGCCTAATCCGGCCTAACTTCACCGGTAAAAGCACCGGCAAACACAAGGACGCGTCATGTTTGTATCCGCCATCGCTTTTGTAGAAGGCACGCCCAAGGTCCAGCAGATCGTCGAGGCGTTCAGCCACGCCATCGAAAAGGGCGAATGGGCACCGGGCAGCAAACTGCCATCCGTGCGCGAACTGACCCAGATCCTCGGCGTCAGCAAGTTCACCCTCAACGAGGCACTGGACCGCCTGCGCGGTCGCCACCTGCTGACCTCGAGCCAGGGCCGCGGCTACTTCGTGGCGATGGACAGCACCCGCCCGGCCTCGGCGACCTGGGTGGACCTGTTGCCCCAAGACCTGCTCAGCGTATTGCGCCGCCCGTTGGCCACCGCCAGTGGCGAACTGCGCCCCGGTGGCGGGCACTTGCCGGAGGACTGGCTCAATGGCGAAGCGATCCGCCAGGCGATGCGCAGCGTAGTGCGTGCGCCGTCACTGCGCATCGCCGGGCTGGGCACACCGGCGGGGCTGTTGCCGTTGCGCCAGGCGCTGCAACAGAAACTGCACGGCGAAGGCTTGTCGGTGCCGGTGGAACAAATCATCACCACACCCAATACCGTGCAGGGCCTGGACATGCTCATGCGCCTGCTCGCCCGCCCCGGCGACACGGTGCTGCTCGACGCACCGTGCTACTTCAACTTCCACGCCAACCTGGCGCTGCACGGCGTCAAGGTCATCACCATTGCCCGCCGCCCCGACGGCTTTGACTTCACCGCCCTCGAACAACTGCTGGCCGAACACCGCCCCAGCCTGTACCTGACCACCAGCGTGTTGCACAACCCCACCGGCCACTCCTTCAGCCCCAGCCAGGCGTTCCGCCTGTTGCAACTGACCCAGCACTACCACTGCCATATCGTCGAGGACGACCTCTACGGCGACCTGCACCCCAACCCACCCCCACGCCTGGCCGCCGTCGCCGGGCTGGACCAGGTCACCTACCTGTCGGGTTTCTCGAAGATCCTGAGTGCCAACACCCGCGTCAGCTACGTGGTGGCCGCCCCGCAACTGGCCGCCAACCTGACCAACATGAAATTGATGAGCGGCGGCGTCACCTCCGAACTGTTCGAACAGATCGTCTACCGCATGCTCAGCGAAGGCAGCTACGCCAAGCATCGCAAACGCATGGTGCAGCGCCTGATGGAAGCCGGTGGGCGCGTCGAACAATGGCTCAAACGCTGCGGGTGCGAACTGCCCATGGCGTATGAAGGCGGGATGTTCATCTGGGCACGCCTGCCGCCCGGCGTAAACGGCGAACTCCTGGCCCAGGAAGCCCTGAAACGCAGCATGGTACTGGCCCCCGGCGCCCTGTTTGGCTACGACCCGGCCCACCGCGACTCAATGCGCTTCAATGTGGCACACAGCGACGAACCACGCGTGCAGCGAGTGTTCGAGGCGCTGCTGCTGCACGGTGTCGCCCAAAAAAGCAAAAGCCCCCCAACCCCAACCTAACCACGATGCGAAGCGAGCCGCTCTTGATCTTGATCTGCTTGTGATCTTGATCTTAGGCGCCCCGTTAAACCACGCTGGCCGGAATTCGACAGGGATTTGGGGGGTAAACCGGCAGGGATGCCGGTTTAGCCGCCCCGCGCCATGGATGGCGCGTGGCGGCGGCCCCCCAAATCACTGGCGGATTACGGGCACACCGAGCCTAGGCGAGGTGCCGAGTGGTGGGGCAAGAGCGTTTTGCTTACTTTTGACTGGGCCGGCATTCCGGCTTTTCAAAAGTGAGCCGCCGTCAGGGCGGAACCCTAAGTAGCCGTTACCGCAGCAATGGATATGTACACAATCCAACTGTGTCGCCTGCCAGGCCGCCTTCGCGAGCAAGCCCGCTCCCACAGTTGGATAGTAGGGTGTCAGGTAGATATGGCCCGGCTGTCAGGCCGCCATCGCAGGCAAGCCAGCTCCCACAGTTGGATCGCGGGGGTGTCAGTAGGTAAGACGCCGTAAGCCCCCCGTCAACCCGGCAACGGAATCACCCGCAACGGCCGCACCGACTTGTACGAAAAACTCGAATAAATCTCCTTGACGCAGGGCAACGTCTGCAAAACCTCCCGCGCAAACTCACCAAACGACTCCAAATCCTTGGCCACCACCTCCAGCAAAAAGTCATAGCGCCCCGAAACGTTATGGCACGCCACAATCTCCGGAATCGCCAACAGCCGCTGCTCGAACGCCCGGGCGATTTCCTGGGTGTGGCTCTCCATCATGATGCTGACAAACGCAGTCACCCCATAACCCAACGCCTTGGGAGAAAGGATCGCCTGATAGCCACTGATCACCCCGCTCTCCTCCAGGGTGCGCACCCGGCGCCAGCAGGGTGACGTGGTGAGGGCCACCCGCTCGGCCAACTCGGCCACGGTCAGGCGGGCATTGCCTTGCAACGCGTTTAAAAGGGCTTTATCCGTACGGTCCAGCTTGATGGGCATAACGTGCCTCTAATCATTATTTTCATCGATGTTTGATCCACAAACGCAGGTTTTCCCGGGCTTTTTTGCAAGGTTCATGCGTGGTTATGAGCATAGCATTGTAGGAAATAAGGAGCGCCCGACATGCACACTAAACACACCAGCTTCGGCTTTTCTACCCGTGCCATCCACCACGGCTATGACCCCGTTGACCACCACGGCGCCCTCGTCCCGCCCATCTACCTGTCTGCCACCTTCGCCTTCCCCACCGTCGAATACGGCGCCGCCTGCTTTGCCGGCGAAGCCAGCGGCCACTTCTATACGCGCATTTCCAACCCGACCCTGGCCCTGCTGGAGTCACGCATGGCCAGCCTGGAAAACGGCGAGGCCGCCGTAGCGTTCAGCTCCGGCATGGGCGCGATTGCCGCGACGTTCTGGACCCTGTTGCGCCCAGGCGACGAGATCATCGTCAGCCAGACGCTTTATGGTTGTACCTTCGCCCTGTTGCACCATGGCCTGGGCGAATTCGGCATCAAGGTGCGGCATGTCGACCTGACCGACCTGGACGCCCTGCAAGCAGCCTTCTCCCCGGCCACCCGCATGCTCTACTGCGAGACTCCGGCCAACCCCAACCTGCGCCTGATCGACATCGCCGCCGTGGCCGAACTGGCCCATCAACAGCCGAATGTCACCGTGGTGGTCGATAACACTTACTGCACCCCCTACCTGCAGCGCCCCCTGGAACTGGGCGCCGATGTGGTGGTGCACTCGGCCACCAAATACCTCAGCGGCCACGGCGACATCACCGCGGGCATCGCAGTGAGCAACCAGGCCCTGGCCCAGCGCATTCGCCTGCAAGGGCTCAAGGACCTGACCGGCGCGGTGATGTCGCCCCAGGACGCCGCGTTGTTGATGCGCGGCCTCAAGACCCTGGGCCTGCGCATGGACCGCCATTGCAGCAACGCCCAAGCGGTGGCCGAGGCGTTGCAGGCACACCCGGCCGTGCAGTGGGTGACCTACCCGGGGCTACGTTCTTTCCCACAATACGAACTGGCAAACCGACAAATGAAACTGCCCGGCGGCATGATCGCCTTTGAACTCAAGGGTGGCATCGAGACCGGCCAGCGCTTCATGAACGCGCTGCAACTGTTCACCCGCGCGGTCAGCCTGGGGGATGCCGAATCGCTGGCCCAACACCCGGCGAGCATGACCCACTCCACCTACACCCCCGAGCAACGGGCGCAGCACGGTATCAGCGAGGGCCTGGTGCGGTTGTCGGTGGGGCTTGAAGACGTTGCCGACCTGCTGGCCGATATCCAACAAGCCCTGGCCAAGTGCAACGGTGCCAACCTGCGGCCCACCACGACAGCGGCGTACGCGATGAAATAGCGCCCAAACCCACGCGTTTTGCGGTGCCCGGGCGGCGGTCGGAAGGATCCGACTGCCGCTATGCCTGCTTAATGTTTTTTTTCGCAGATTGGATCCCCCTCCTTCAGCCAGCCTGTACTAGCATGTCAGCGGCGGGACGCACTATCACTGCAGGTTATTCACATTAGTTACCTTCTTAATCCCCGTCACTATAAGGCCCAATACCTGCACGAAACTCATGGACGAATTGATGAACTCACACCTGTTCCCACAGATAGGCAAGGTCATCGCCAGC
Source organism: Pseudomonas sp. FDAARGOS_380 (assembly GCF_002591235.1). Taxonomy (NCBI): domain Bacteria; kingdom Pseudomonadati; phylum Pseudomonadota; class Gammaproteobacteria; order Pseudomonadales; family Pseudomonadaceae; genus Pseudomonas; species Pseudomonas sp. FDAARGOS_380. Next base: position 5,579,225 of record NZ_CP023969.1, read on the forward strand.
ACCGGCAGCCGCCATTTCCCACGCATGCTGCATGACCTGATCCTTACCCAACTGGCAGTGGACGCCACCCATATCACCCAATTGCACGTCAGCCGCGAAGGCCTTGGCCGCCGCAAAATCAGCCCGGTGTACACCGATTCGGTGGCGGCCCTGGGCAGCGAGCAACTCGCCGCACAACTGCACCTCACGCGCCGCAAGGACGATGTGCGCTACGTACTGTCGGTGTATCGCTCGCACCCGTCCGAGAGTTTTTCTGCGCAAGAACGCAGCATGCTCCAGGACTTCTCTACGCTGTTGCTGCCCATGGTGGAAAAACACATCACTGCGCTGCAGCCATCGCTCCCGGACAGCCCGTCGGCAGTGCCGCAACACCAGGGCATCGACACCTTGCGCCGACGCATTCAGGAGCGCCTGGTGCAATCGGGGCTGACCTTGTCCAACCGTGAACTGGAAGTGTGCGTGGGCCTGCTGGCCGGGCGCACCGCGCCGGAGCTGGCCGAGCAACTGGCGTTGAAGGTCAACACCATCGAGAGCTACCTCAAGCGTGCGGCGATCAAGTTGGGGATCAGCGGGCGGCATTCGTTGTTGCGGTGGATGTACTCGACCGAAGACGGCACCCGTTTCTGAGCTGACGCCAATCAAACTGTGGGAGCACGCTCGCTCCTACACGGGTAGTCGGGCAAGCCCAGCTTTCAGCAAAAAAACCGCCCTTGCGGGCGGTTCAAGAAAACTCGGCCTTGATCAGAAACCGAGGGAGAAACTTACCGTCACGGCGTGGTCCTTGTCGTTGCGCGAGAGTTGGCCCGAATAGCCCAGGCCCAGTCTGCCGTTCTGGCTGATCTGGTAGTCCAGGCCCGCTTCCACCACCGCGCTGTCTTTGGCAATCGGCACGCCCTGGGTGCTGAACGAGCCACCGCCATTGATAAAGCTCAGGTCGGCGTCGGGCTTGGTGTCACCGAAGGCATGGCGCCAGCCGATGCTGCCCCGTGGGGTGATTTTCGAGCCGTTGCCCAGGGTGATGGTCTGGCCAATGCGCACGCCCAAGGTCGAGTAGGTGATGTCTTGGTCGGCATCGCCGCGCAGGGCTGCCGAGCCGCCTTTCTCCTTAATGGTGTCGCTGTCGTAGTTGACGTAGGCCAGGCCGGCGAACGGTTCCAGGGCCACGGTAGGGGTTTGAATGGTGTAGCCGACTTCACCGAACACCTGCGCACTGCGTGCCTTGTAGTCGGCCTTGAGGCGTTGGCCCTCGCCGCCGACGGCCACGTTGCGTTTGCTTTCGATGTCATGCCAGCTGTACGCCACGCCCATGCGTGCGGCGAAGGCTTCTTGCTGGTAGGCGGTGTAGGCCATCAGGTGGTAGCTGTCCACATCGGCACTGGAGTTGCGGCGCTTGGCGTCCAGGTCGCTGCGGGTGTAGCCGGCGGCCACGCCCACGCGCCAGGCGTCGTCCACCTGCTTATCGGTACCGAGCAGGAAGCCGCTGAGGTTACGGTCCAGCTTGGCGCTGTTGCTGTCACCGCCCATATGGCCCCAGGTACCGAGCACCCGCATCCAACCGACCATCTCGCCGTGGCAACCGGCGCTGCTCAGGTGGTTCTCGCTAGGTGCCAGAGCATTGCGCGGGTCGTCCTCGCGGTAGCAACCGGGTTGGCGCAGGCGCTCGTTGACCGCGTCACGTACGTAACGCGAGTCTTCAAGCATGGCGCTGGCGGTGCTGGCGTGGATTTCGCCGGACAAGCTGTCAAAGGCCGCGCGTGCCGCCGCTGCATCACCGTTAAGCAGTGCGTTTTGCACCGCTGCGCCACCGACTGCGGTACCTGTACCCAACGCCGCCGCCACGCCGCGCTGGTTACCGGTGGCCGCCACGCTGGCATAGCTGACGTCGTTGCGGCTGACCGCCAGGGCCACTTGGGTTGGGCTGTAGTTCAACGCGGTAGTGAGGAATGCCAGGTTCTCCAGGTTGGTGGTGGCGAAGGTGCCGTTGACCGCGCCGGCTGTCAGCAGGGTGTAGGTGGTGGCGCCGGCATAGGGTGCCAGGTTGACCACATTCAAGGTGCCGCCCAGGTTGGCGGTGCCGCCCACGGCCAAAGAGCCGGTGGTGGATGGGGTGATCACCAGGTTCAGCGCACCGGTGCTGGCGTTGGTGAAGTTACCGGCCACGGTCAGCTTGCCGCCGTCGGGTGTCACCGAGCCGTTGTTGACCAGCGAACCGACACTGCCGTTACCGGTCAGCCCTGCACCGTTGGCCACGGTGACCTGGCCGCCAAGTACCGCGCCTGGGTTGGCCGCGTTACCCACTTGCAACACGCCCTCTTCCACTGCCACGGTGCCGCTGAACGGCTGGTTGCCGGTCAGCAACAGCGCGCCTGCGCCTTGCTTGATCAGCGCACCGGTGCCGCTCAAGGTGCCGCTGAACTGGCCATTGGTGCGCTGGGTAAACAACAACCGCGCGTTGTTGAGGATCCTGCCACGCAGGCTGGTGGTGGTGCCCGCCAGCGTACCGCCACTGACGGTGGTGCCGCCGGTGTAGGTATTGGCGCCGGTCAGCAGCAAGGTGCCGGCATCCAGCTTGTTGATGCCGCCGGTTCCCACCAGCGGTGCATCAATCTGAGCGGTCACGCCGGAATTGACCCGCACCGGCGCCAGGCTGCCATCCGCCGCATTGGTGGGGCTCAAGCTGCCGCCCTCGCCGGCGACCAGCGTGTAGCCGGCGTCCAGCACTTGCAGGCCAGTGAAGCCTTGGTTGCCGACCACGGTCACGGTGCCGCCCTGCCCGCCAAATACGGCGAACTGGTTGGTGGACGCCTGCCCTTGGGTGCCGGTGGGGTCGGTCCAGTTGGTGCCTGGGCCCCAGGTACCGCTGCCGCCGCTGATGCTGCCATCGGGGTTGGTGGTGCCGCCGTTCCAGAACTGGATCTGCCCTGGGGTGGTTTGCACCACCAGGTTGAGCTGGTTGGCCAGCGCCGTTTGCAGGCTCAGGTTGCCCAGTGCCACCGGCAAGGTGCCAAAGGTGAGGCCGTTATCGGTCAAGCTGCCGCCGTAGCGGAACAGTTGGTACACACCGACGCCGAAGCCGCCCGTATCGCTGACGTTGAGCGTGCCGTCCAGGGTCAGGTTGCCCGCCACGTTCACCGCTGTACTGGAGGCACCCGGCGCACCGAGGGCGAAGTCCAGGGTGGTGCCCGACGACAAGGCCAGCGAACCCACCGACAGTGGCGTCGCGGCACCAGCCTTGAGCACCGAGCCGTCGGCCATGTTCACCGCACCGCCCAGGGTGCCGCTGCCGCCGAGGGTCGCGCCGCTGGCGACTTGCACCGCGGCGCTGTTCAAGGTGCCGTTGACCAGCAGGCTGCCGGCATTGACGTTGGTGTTACCGGTAAAGGTGTTGTTGCCGCTGAGCAGCAACGCGCCGGTGCCGGTTTTGTTCAACACGCCGGTACCGGTGAGGTTGCCGGTGTAGGTGCCGTCGCTGGCTTGCTCAAAGGTCAACGCCGCGTTGTTGGCGATAGCGCCTTGCAGGCTGGTGGTGTTGCCGGTGGTGCTGCCGCCGTTGAGCGTGGTACCGCCGCTGTAGGTGTTGGCAGCGGTCAGCAACAACGCGCCGCTGCCATTTTTCACCAGGCTGCCGCTGCCGCTGATCACGCCGTTGAGCGCCAGGTCGTGGCTGCCGGCCAGGGTCAGCGGGCCGCCCAGGTTGAGGGTGTTGGCCAGTTGCAGGTCGGTGCTGCCATCCAGTTGCGCCGCGCCGCCGACCGTTAAAGCGCCACTGCCCAGGGCAGCATTATTGCCGAGGATCAATTGGCCGGCGTTCAGGCCCGTGCCGCCGCTGTAGCTGTTGACGCCATTGAGCGTCAGCGCGGCCGCACCGTTTTTCACCAGGCTGCCGCTGCCGCTGATAACCCCGTCGAGGGTCAGTGCGTTGCTGCCACCCACCGCCAAGGCACCGTTGAGCACGGCCGCATTGGCCAGGCTGACCGCCGCGTTGCTGTCCAGGGTGGTGCCGCCTGCCGCCGTCAGAGCGCCAGTGCCCAGGGCACTGTTATTGCCCACCACCAGGGTGCCGCCGTTTAGCGCGGTACCGCCGGTGTAGCCATTGCTGCCGTTGAGCACCAGGGTACCGCTGTCGAGTTTGGCCAGGGTGCCGGCGCCGTTGAGGGTCACGCCCAGGGTGGCGGTGGCGTTCGGGTCGACGCGCACCGCGGTGTTGCCGGTGCCGCCATTGACCAGGTTGAGCACGCCCGCCGTGCCAGCGCCCAGGGTGTAGCCATCGGTGACGAACTGCATGCCGGTGATGTTCTGCGTGCCGTCCACCGTCACGTTGCCCGCCGCGCCTTGGAACACCGCGAAGCTGTTGACCCAGCCCTGGTTGAGGGTGCCGTCGACATTGGTCCAGTTGGTATTGCCCGCGTTCCAGGTGCCGGTGCCGCCGTCAATCGCACCGTTGCCGATCAGGCTGTTGCCATCCCAGAACTGCACGGTGGTGTTGGGCGCGGTCACCAGCAGGTTGACCTTGTTGGTGACCGCGGTCTGCACTTGCAGGTCGCCCGGCACCACGCTGCCTGGCAGTGTGCCGAGGGCCAGGCCGTTATCGGTCAAGGCTCCGGTGTAGTTGATGAGGTTGTAGACGCCGCTGCCAAAGCCGCCGATATCGGTGACATTGAGGTTGCCGTCCAGGGTCAGGTCACCGCCGACATTCAGCAGGCCTGTGCCGCCACCCAGCACCGGAGTGCCGAGGCCGACATCCAGGTTCGAGTTGCCCCCCAGCACCAACGAGCCCACCGACAGCGTGCTGCCGGTGGCCAGGCCGATGTGCCCACCGTCGGCCACAGTCACCGCGCCGGCCAATGAACCGCTGCCGGCCAGGGTCGCGCCGCTGTTGACTGCCACCGTGCCGCTGGCCAGTGAGCCTGTGACATTCAAGGTGCCGCCGTTGACGGTGGCCGCGCCGCTGAGGGCATTGGTGCCGCTCAGGTTGAGCACCCCGCTGCCGTTTTTATCCAGGTTGCCGGCGCCGTTGAGCGCACCGCCAAAACTGTTATCCAGGTTGCTGCCACCCACCGCCAGCGTAGCGCCGCCAGCCACCTGCACCGTGCCGTTGCCGGCCAGGCTGTTGAGGTTGGCATCGCCACCCAGGTTGAGGCTCGCGCCGCTGCCGACAGTGACGCCGGAGGTGGTGCCCAGCGCACCATTACCCGTCGTGGTCACGCTGCCCGCCGCCACAGTGAGTGGGCCGCTGAAGCTGTTGTTGCCGGTCAGCAGCAGGTCCGCCGCGCCATTTTTGATCAGCGCTGCGTTGCCAGCGAGTACACCGGCCAGGGTCAGGTTGTTGCTGCCAGCGACAGTGAGGTCGCCATTAAGATTGACCGCATTGGCCAGCACCAGCGGCGTGCTGTTGGCCAGGGTCGCCGCAGCGCCGACGGTCAACGCGCCCGAGCCCAGGGCTGTGGTGCTGCCGAGGGTCAGCGTGCCGGCATTGAGCGCCGTGCCGCCGCTGTAGGTGTTGGCGCCGTTGAGGGTCAGGTTGGCGCCACCGGCCTTGGTCAACGAACCCGTGCCGTCCACCACACCGTTGAGGCTCAGGTCGTTGCTACCGCCGACCGTGAGCGCTGCATTCAGGCTGGTGTTATTGGCCAGGGCCAACGCCGTGTTGGTGTCCAGGGTGGTTGCCCCATTGACCGCCAAGGCACCGCTGCCCAGTGCCGACGCATTGCCCAGAGTCAAGGAACCGGCATTCAATTGCGTGCCGCCCAGGTAGGCATTGGCACCGTTGAGCGTCAGGTTGCCCGCGCCGGTTTTGGTCAGCCCACCGCTACCGCTGACCAGGCCGTTCAAGCTCAGGTCGGCGGTGCCCAGAATGCCCAGGTTGCCGGCCAGATTGACCGTGTTGGCCAGGGCGACCGCTGTGCTGCTGTCGAGGGTGGTGCCAGCGGCCGCGTTCAGGGCGCCACTGCCCAGGGCACTGTTGGAGGCCAGGATCAGGCCGCCTGCGTTGAGTGCGGTTGGGCCGGCATAGGTGTTGTTGCCACTGAGGGTCAGGTTGGCGATACCATTCTTGATCAGGCTGCCCGTACCCGCCACGGTGCCGGCCAGGGTCAAGGCATTGCTGCCGCCGAGGGTGAGGCTGCCGTTGACGTTGAGTGCATTGGCCAGGCTGACCGCGGTGTTGCTGTCCAGGGTGGTGCCATTGGCGGTGGTCAAGACGCCGCTGCCCAGGGCGCTGTCATTGCCGACCACCAAGGTGCCGCCATCCAGGGCGGTGCCGCCGGTGTAGCTGTTGACGCCGTTGAGCACCAGGGTGCCGGTGTCGAGCTTGGCCAGGGTGCCGCCGCCGTTGAGCGCGACGCCCAGGGTGGCAGTGACGCCGGGATCGACACGTACGGCGGTGTTGCCACCCACGCCATTGAACAGGGTCAAGGCGCCCGCTGCGCCGCCGGCCAGGTTGTAGCCATCGGTGACGAACTGCAAACCGGTGACGGCTTGCGCGCCGTCAACCGTGACGGTGCCCGCCGTGCCTTGGAACACGGCAAAGCTGTTGGGCGTCCAGGCGGTATTGAATGCGCCGTTGACGCCGGTCCATTGGCTGCCGCCTGCACTCCAGGTGCCGCTGCCGCCTTCGATGGTGCCGTTACCCGTGGTTTGGCTGCCGTCCCAGAACTGCACATTGGTACTGCCGTTGACCAGCAGGTTGATCTGGTTGCCGATCGCAGTTTGCAGGTCCAGGTCGCTGGCCGGGATGTTCACCGGCAGGCTGCCCAGTTGCAGGCCGTTGTTGGTCAGGCCACCGGTGTAGTCGATCAGGCGGTAGATGCCCGCACCGAAGCCGCCTATATCGGTGACGTTGAGGGTGCCGTCCAGGGTCAGGTTGCCGTTGACCTGAACCAGCGCCGTGCCGCCAGTGGCGGGCGCGCCGAGGCCCGCATCCAGGTTGGAGTTGGCATTGAGCAGCAGCGAACCGGTGGTCAGGGTCGCGCCGGAGTTGACGGCCAGGTGGCCGCCATCGGCGATGCTCACATTGCCCAGCAAGGTGCCGGTACCGCCGAGGGTGGCGCCACTGCCCACCGCCACATTGGCGCTGGCCAGGGAGCCATTGACGAGCAAGCTGCCGGCGTTGACCTGGGCATCGCCGGTCACCACGCTGAGGCCACCGAGGGTCAAGGCGCCCGTGCCGTCTTTGGCCAGGTCGCCGAGGCCTGCCACGATCCCGTCGAAGGTGCTGTCCAGATTATTGTTGCCGACGCTCAAGGTGCTGCCGGCGCCTACGGTTGCAATCCCGGTACCCGTGAGGGCGCCCAGGCTGGCGCTGCCGCCCAGGTTCAGGGAAGTACCGCTCGCCAGGTTGACCCCAGCGCCGACACCCAGTGCAGCATTGCCCAAGGTGGTGAGGCTACCCGATTGCACATCGAACAGGCCGTTGAAGGTGTTCGTGCCGGTCAGGCTCACATCCGCCGTGCCGGTTTTCACCAGGCTACCGCTGCCGGCCAGCATGCCGGCCAGGGTCAGGTTATTGCTGAGACCGCCCACGGTCAGGCCAGCATTGAGGTTGACCGCATTGGCCAATACCAGCGGTGTGCTGTTGGCCAGAGTAGCGGCACCGTTTACGTTCAAGGCGCCGGTACCCAGGGCCGCTGCCGTGCCCAGGGTCAGCGTGCCGGCGTTGAGGGTGGTGCCGCCTTGGAAGGTGTTGACGCCATTGAGGGTCAGGTTGGCTGCGCCGTCTTTAGTCAGGCCCGCCGTGCCGGTCACCAGGCCACCCAGGGTCAGATCGTTACTGCCGGCGACGGCAAGGTTGGCGTCAAGCACGAGGCCATTGCCCACTGTCAGCGCCGCCGTGCTATCCAGGGTCGCCGCGCCGCCTACAGTGAGGTTGCCCAGGCCAAGGGCAGTGGCGCTGCCCAAGGTCAGCGTACCGGCGTTCAGGGTGGTGCCACCCAGGTAGGCGTTGGCGCCGCTGAGGATCAGATTGGCCGTGCCCTCCTTGGTCAGGCTGCCTGCACCGTTGATTGCGCCGCCGAGGGTCAGGTCAGCGGTGCCGCCGATGCCCAGGTTGCCCGCCAGGTTGATCGCGTTAGTGGTGGTGACCGCCGTGCTGGCGTCCAAGGTGGTACCGCCTGCGGCGTTCAACACGCCCGCGCCCAGCGCCGTATTGCTGGCCAGGATCAGCCCGCCTGCGTTCAAGGCCACGGGGCCCAGGAAGGTATTGGTGCCGCCGAGTGTCAGGTCTGCCGTGCCGTTCTTGACCAGGCCACCGATGCCGCTGATGGCGCCATTGAGCGCCAGTGCGTTGCTGCCGCCGAGCGTCAGGCTGGCGCTGAGTACCGCATCATTGCCCAGGGTTACGGAGGCGTTGCTGTCCAGCGTGGTGCCCGCCGCAGCGGTCAACGTGCCAGTGCCCAGCGCGGTGTTGCTGCCGACCACCAACGTGCCGCCATTGAGCAAGGTGCCGCCGGTGTAGCTGTTGGCGCTATTGAGCACCAGCGTGCCGGTATCGAGTTTGTTCAGAACGCCCGCGCCGGTGATCTCCACGCCGAGGGTGGCCGTCGCCAGTGGGTCGACGCGCACGGCGAAGTTGCCACTGCCGGTACTCAACTGCCCACCGGTGCCATTGACCAGGCTGTAGCCATCGGTGGCGAATTGCATGCCCGTGAGGGTTTGCACGCCGTCTACGCTGACGGTACCCGCCGCGCCTTGGAACACCGCAAAGCCGCCGCCCCAGGTCTGGTTGGAAAGGCCGTCGGCCGAGGTCCAGTTGGTGCCGCCCGCGGTCCACGTGCCGTTGCCACCGTCAACACTGCCGTTTGCGATGGTGTTGCTGCCGTCCCAGAAACGAATATTCGGCGCCGCTACCACCAGGTTGACCTGACTGCCCACTGAAGTCTGTACCAGCAGATCACCCAGGCCATAACCCAGCGGCACCATGTTGACGTTCAACGCACCGGTCAAGCCGCCGGTGTAGTTGATCAAGCGATACACACCAGCGCCAAAGCCACCGGCATCGCTCACATTAAGGTCGCCGGCCAGGTTCACATTGCCACCGACATTCATCAGCGACGTCAACGACGGCGCGCCGAGGGCCACATCCAGACTGGCCCCGGCACTCATGTTCAGGCCAGCGGCCGACAAGGTCGTGCCACTGCCCAGCGCCAAGTGCCCGCCACTATTGATATTCGCCGTACCCAATAGCGAGCCACTGCCAGTGAGGGTGCCGCCGCTATTCACGTTGACCAACGCGCTGCCCAGGGAACCATCGACATCCAGGGTGCCCGCGTTGATCGTCGTGTTACCGGTGATGCCATTGATTGCGTTGAGCGTGAGCGTGCCGGTGCCCACCTTGATCAAGCTGCCCGCACCGCTCAGGTCTCCGTCAAAAGTACTGCTGGTGTTCACACCACCCACGGTGAAATTCAAACCGCTGCCGACTGCCACGCTACCTGCACCGCTGAGGCCGGCCAGGCTGGAATCGACGCCCAGGTTCAGCGCAGCGCCAGCGCTGACATCAACGCCAGAGGTGCTACCCAATGCACCGGCGCTGCCGGTGGTGACGCTGCCAGAGACAATATTCAATGGCCCGGTAAAGGTGTTATTGCCGCTCAAGGTCAGGTCAGCCAAGCCATTTTTGATCAGTGCACTGGCGCCGCTGATCACGCCGCTGAGGTTGAGGTCATTGTTACCCGCGAGCGTCAGGTCGCCATTCAAGGCAATCCCGTTGTCCAGGGTGAAGGTCGCGCTGGTATCCAGGGTTGCCGCACCGCCGACCGTCAAGGGGCCTGCGCCCAATGCGCCTGCCGCGCCCAAGGTCAGCGAGCCAGCGTTGAGGCTGGTGCCACCGCTGAAGGTGTTGGTGCCGTTGAGGGTCAGGTTGGCCAGGCCATCCTTGATCAGCGCACCCGCGCCGCTGACTACACCGCCCAGGGTCAGCGCATTGGCGCCGCCGACGGTCAGCCCGGCGTTGAGGGCAATGTTATTGCCCAGCGCCACCGCCGAGGTGCTGTCCAGGGTGGCGGCGCCGCCGACAGTCAAGTTGCCCAGGCCAAGCGCGGTGTTGCTGCCGACGGTCAGGCTGCCCGCATTCAGGGTGGTGCCACCCAGGAAGTTATTGTTGCCGCTGAGTGTCAGGCCGGCCGTGCCGTTTTTGGTCAGGCTGCCTGCACCGTTGACTGTGCCGCCCAGGGTCAGGTTGGCGCTGCCACCGATTCCAAGGTTACCGGCCAGGTTGATCGCGTTAGTCAGCGTGGCAGTGGTGCTGGCGTCCAGGGTCGTGCCTGCGGCTGCATTCAACGTACCCGCACCCAAGGCATCGGTAGCGCCAATCACCAGCTTGCCGCTGTTGAGTGCCGTGTTGCCCAGGTAAGTGTTCGCTTGATTGAGGATCAGATCCGCCGGGCCGTTCTTGATCAACCCGCCAAGGCCCGCCACCACGCCGCCAAGGGTCAGCGCGTTGCTGCCGCCAAGGGTCAGGTTACCGCTCAGGTTGAGGTTATTGCCCAGGCTCACTGCTGCACTGGCATCCAACGTGGTACCCGCCGAGGCGTTCAACACACTGGCGCCGAGCGCAGTATTGGAGCCAACCACCAGCGAACCGGCGTTGAGGGCCGTGGCGCCGGTGTAAGTATTGTTGCCCGTAAGCGCCAGGCTCGATACGCCCTCCTTGATCAACCCGGAACCACCGCTGACAACCCCGCCAAGGGTCAGCGGGTTCACGCCATCGACGGTCAGATTGGCGTTCAAGGTAATCGCATTGCTGGTTGTCAGCGCAGCATTGCTCTGCAAAGTACCCGCACCCGCCACGGTCAAGGCACCGGTACCTAGCGCTGCGGCATTGCCCAATGTAAGCGTGCCGGCGTTCAAGGTGGTACCACCCTGGAAGGTGTTGGCGCCGCTGAGGATCAATTCGCCCGTACCGACTTTGGTCAAGCCAGTGCTGCCCGAGATCAGGCCGTTCAAGGTCAGCCCGGTAGCAGCCCCCTGCACCGTCAGGCCACCGGTTCCGAGGGTCATCAGGTTAGCCAGTGTCAGGTTGTTAGTGGTGGCTTCGATAGCGCCGCCGTTGGACGTGAGCACACCGCTGCCGAATGTCGCGTTGTTATTGAATTGCGCCACGCCGCCATTGAGCGTGGTGCTACCGCTGACCAGCGGCCCTAGCAAGGTCCAGGTGCCGCTGTTGATGGCCAGGTTGTTGAAGTTGACATAGTTGGCGCTTGAGGCCGTGCCGGTACCCGTACTGCCACCACCGACACCCGTCGTGTTTTCAAGGATCAGTGAGTTGCTGCCGCCTGCCCCGCCGTCCACCTGGCCGGTGGGCGCAAAGGTGAGGTTCACTCCGATCAGTCCGCCCAGGCTTACGCCAATGCCGCCGCCGTTGGTCACTTGCGACCCCGTGACTGCCGTAAAGGTGTTGGTACTGGCGGTCCCCATCGACACGCCGCCAGAGATGGTGCCGGTGTTGCGGAACGTGTTCCCTGTAGTGGAGCTCTCGAGCGCCACGCGCCCGGTCAGGGTGCCATTATTCGTCATATTGACCTGGCCGCCACCCTGGACCGCCACCACCGGGGTATCGGAGGCGAACAGCGTCAGGCCGAGCAAAGAGGAAGAACCAATGACACCGTTGTTAACGATCGTGGTGGTGCCGCCTGCGCCGTTAGTGGCGTTCAGGGCCATGCCGTCCAGCGAGGCCAGGTTCAGCCCCAGCAACGCGCCAGTCCCGCGCATGATGCCGGTGGCGCTGTTGGTGATATTCAACACGCTGGCTGCCGTGTTGCCGATCACCACACCACCGCTCAGCACCGAAACCAATCCGAGGAGTGCCGGGTCAATGGTGCCGGCGTTGTTCAACGTCGTGTTGTTGCCGCTCAGGGTCAGTGCTTTACCGCCCAACGTCGCATTGAGCTGCGCCCCCGCGTTGACGTTGACCGTCAGGCTGTTGACTGCACTGCTGAAGGTATTGAGTAACAGCGGCAATGACGGCACACCCGTACAGGTCACCGTCGCTCCAGCGGTGGGACTCGCCGGGCTACAGGCGGCGAACACATCCGGGCTCGCCAGCCCCATCACCAACCCGGCCACTCCCAGGCGGATCGCAAGAGAAAGCGCAGAAATACGAGGTAAAGCGGCAGTCGCAAGTCTTCTATCCACGTTCTACTCCTTGTGGTCCAAGCCTTTCATCCGTGACTGCGTGTAAGCCTTGTTTCAACGATCCACACGCATCGAATTCGAAACACCTGACCGTGGTGACTACTGATCCAGTTTTTCGAAACGTTAGTAGACCTGCGCGAAAGCCATTGAATTAAATGGTATTAATACTTTCGTAAGACCGGCGTAAGAATGGGATGAGAGCCAACACCCATTGACTGTCGCGACAAAAATACAAGTTTCCAAATGTGAAAAAGCGCTCTAATAGCGCCCTATCCTCCCCCACCGTAGGCGCGAGCTTGCTCGCGAAAATCCTCAACGATGACGCGACAAACCAGACACAGTGCGGTGCCCTTGCGTTTTTCGCGAGCACGCTCGCTCCTACCGTTGATCGATGCAAATGCTGGAGTTCGTGATGCCCCATGAAGGCAACCTGTTACAAGCAGCCGTGGTGTTCCTGTTCGCCGCCGTGCTGACCGTGCCCCTGGCCAAGCGCCTGCAATTGGGTGCGGTGCTGGGCTATCTGTTCGCCGGTGTGATCATCGGCCCGTCGGTGCTTGGCCTGATCGGCAACCCGCAAAGCGTGGCGCAGTTTTCTGAACTGGGCGTGGTGCTGTTGCTGTTCATCATCGGCCTGGAGCTGTCACCCAAACGCTTATGGGTGATGCGCAAGGCAGTGTTCGGCGTCGGCCTGGCCCAGGTCCTGCTCACCGGCGTGGTGATGGGTGCGGTCGCGCTGTGGCTGTTTGGCCAGTCGTGGAACAGCGCCATCGTGCTGGGCCTGGGCCTGGCGTTGTCCTCCACGGCGTTTGGCCTGCAAAGCCTGGCCGAACGCAAGGAGCTCAACCAACCCCACGGGCGCCTGGCCTTTGCCATCCTGCTGTTCCAGGACATTGCCGCCATCCCGCTGATCGCCATGGTGCCGTTGCTGGCCGGCAGCGATCACCCGACCACCGAGGCTCAGGGCGTGCAACACGTGTTGCAGATCCTGGGCAGCATCGCCGTGGTGATCATCGGCGGGCGCTACCTGTTGCGCCCGGTGTTTCGCATCGTGGCCAAGACCGGCCTGCGCGAAGTGTCCACCGCCACCGCGCTGCTGGTGGTGATCGGCACCGCCTGGCTGATGGAATTGGTGGGCGTGTCCATGGCGCTGGGCGCGTTCCTCGCCGGCCTGCTGCTGGCAGACTCGGAATACCGCCACGAACTGGAATCCCAGATCGAGCCGTTCAAAGGCTTGCTGCTGGGCCTGTTTTTCATCAGCGTGGGCATGGGCGCCAACCTCAGTTTGCTGCTCAGCACGCCGCTGGTGGTGATCGGCCTGACCCTGCTGCTGATCGGCTTGAAGCTGCCACTGCTGTACGCCGTTGGGCGGATGGTGGGCGACCTCAATCGCGAAAGCGCTTTACGCCTGGGCGTGGTGCTGGCGGCGGGGGGTGAATTTGCCTTCGTGGTGTTCAAGATCGGCCGCGACCAGGGCCTGTTCGAACCGCAGCTGTACGACGTGCTGGTGCTGACTATCACCCTGTCCATGGCCGTGACCCCGCTGCTGTTGCTGGTGTGCCCGAAGCTGTTCAAGCCCAAGGTCAAGCCGGTGGAAGTACCCGAGGAATACCGCGCCATCGAAAGCGATGCGCCCCGCGTGGTCATCGCCGGCATGGGCCGGATGGGCCAGATCGTGGCGCGTATCCTGCGCGCCCAGAACATCTCGTTCATCGCCCTCGATACCTCGGTGGAAACCATCGAGCTGACCCGCAGTTTCGGCGGCATGCCGGTGTTCTACGGCGACCCCCAACGCCCGGAAATCCTCCACGCGGCCAAAGTCGATCAGGCGGAATTCTTCGTCATCGCTATGGACGACCCGGAGATCAACATCAAGACCGCCGAGTTGGTGCGCAACCTCTACCCGCACATGAAGATCATCGCCCGTGCACGTAACCGCCAGCACGTACACCGCCTGGTGGACCTGGACGCTTCACCGGTACGCGAAACCTTCTACTCCAGCCTGGAAATGAGCCGCCGTACCTTGGTCGGCCTCGGTTTGAGCCAGGCCCAGGCCGATGCGCGCATCAACCGCTTCAAGACCCACGACCAGCAGGTACTCGCCGCCCAACACGCGGTATACGACGACGCGGCCAAGGTCATGCAAACCGCCCAGGAAGCCCGTGCGGAACTGGCGCGCCTGTTTGAAATGGACAGGCTTGAGGAAGAATCTTCCGACAAAGTGTGACGGGGCCGATGAACGAGATTGCGAATTTTCTGACAGAATACGCCGCAATTTCGTTCATCCCCGGAGTGCTTCATGGCCACGTTCACCAAGACCGCAATGCTGCTGGCCCTCGCGCTCACCGCCGGCAGCGTATTCGCTGCTGTCAAGCCCACCACCCAGACCATCTCCACCTTGGGTGGCAAGTTCACCTTCAAACTGCCCAAGGCCTACAGCGCCGACACCCTGCCCTCCGGCACCGCGCAAGACGGCACCGCTGACACCCAAGGCACCTTGTACGCCAACTCAACGACGAAAAGTGTGGTGATCGTCGCCGAAACCGTGCGCAACGATGGGGCAAAGATCCAGGATAACGACCCGCAGTTCCTCGACGGCGCCGTGGCCGATTTCGTCAAGGACCAGAGCGCTGCCCTGCCCGACTTCAAGAAACTGGGCGAGAAGAAACTCACCTACAAGGGTTTGGGCCTGCGCCAAGTGGACAGCAGCGCTACCCAAGGTGGTGGCAAGACCTTGAACTCCACATTCCTGGGTGGTTCAGGCAACCATCTGCTGGTGATTCAGGCGATTTCGCGGGCGGATGATGTGAAGGGGCATGCACAGTTGGTGAAGCAGATTACAGGCGGCAAGTAACCCCCCTCTTCCCGCCAACACAAAACCCATGTGGGAGCGGGCTTGCCCGCGATGGCCATAGGTATCTACACAACTGTGCAGTTCGCCGCAGCCACCGGTAACCACGATGCGAAGCGAGCCGCTCTTGATCTTGATCTGCTTTTGATCTCAGGCGCCCCGTCAAACCACGCTGGCCGGAATTCGACAGGGATTTGGGGGGTAAACCGGCAGGGATGCCGGTTTAGCCGCCCCGCGCCATGGATGGCGCGTGGCGGCGGCCCCCCAAATCTCTGGCGGATTACGGGCACACCGAGCCTAGGCGAGGTGCCAAGTGGTGGGGCGAGGACCTTTTGGTTACTTTTGGGTCCTTCCAAAAGTGACCCGCTGTCAGAGCGGAACCCTAAGTAGCCGTTACCTAAATAACGGATATATACCCGATCCAACTGTGTTAGCTGCCAGGCCGCCTTCGCGAGCAAGCCCGCTCCCACAGTTTGATCGCGGGGTGTCAGGTAGATAGCCGTAGGCTGGGAGGCCGCCATCGCAGGCAAGCCAGCTCCCACATTTTTAACCGCATTTCACTTCAGGCTTTTCTCTAGCCAGGCTTTCAAGTCCTGGATTTCCGCCGCGCTGATGGTGTGATTCATCCCCGGGTACTCATGAAACTCCGGCTTGAGCCCCAACCCCGCCAGCACCTCGTTCGCCTGCGTGGCCGAGCTAAAGGGCAACGCCTGATCCAAAGTGCCATGGCCAATAAAGATCGCCAGCTTGCCCATCGCCGCATCCGGTTTCAGCGCAGACCTGAGCACCGGTAGCACGCTGCCACTGAGCGCAGCGATACCGCGTACCAACTCGGGTTCACGCAAGGCCACCTCGTAAGACATGATCGCGCCCTGGCTGAACCCCACCAAGAACACCCGATCACTTTGGGTGTGGTACTTGGCGGTGGCCTTGAGCACAAAGTCCTTGATCAGCCGGGCGCTGCTGAACAGTTCGTCGGTCTCGCCGTTGTACTCAGGCTCATCGGTCTTGGTAAACCAGCGATAACCCTGCGGTTCCACCGGCAGCGGCGCACGCACCGAAAGATAAGTCCAGGTGGACGGCAACGCGTCTTTGATATCAAACAGGTCTTGCTCGTTGCTGCCAAAACCATGCAGGAAGATCACCAGTGGCTGGTTGCGCGCATCGCCCTGGGTCTGTTCCAGGTAGGACAACGGCAAGTCTGTGTGCAAGCCGCTATCGGCATGAGCGGCGCTGGCCACCAGGGCCAGGGCGAAGGCAAGCTGTTTGAGCATCGGGTTTACCTCAGGGTTTACGCAACAAATAGGTGTCCATGATCCAGCCGTTTTCCAGGCGCGCCGCCTTGCGCACCCGTTCGATCTCTTCTGCCACCTGCGCCACTTTACCGCTGATCAGGATCTCGTCCGGCGTGCCCAGGTAAGCGCCCCAGTAAATATCCAGGTCCTGATCCGCCACGCTGCGGTAGGAGTCTTCGGCGTCGAGCATCACCACCAGGGTATCGGCATCACTCGCCTGACCTGCCGCCAACCGGCGCCCAGTAGTGATTTCGATCGACTTGCCGATACGGTTGAGCGGCACCTTATGCTGCGCCGCCAGGGCCTGCACACTGGTGATGCCGGGGATCACTTCAAATTCGAAGACACAACGGCCACTGGCAAGAATCGCCTGCAAGATGCGAATGGTGCTGTCGTACAGCGCCGGATCGCCCCAGGCCAAAAACGCCCCCACTTCGCCGTCGGCCATTTCTTCGTTGATCATGCGCTCGAAGGTCTGCTGCTTGTCGCGGTTGAGGTCTTGCACGGCGGTGGTGTAGTCGACTTCACCGCGCACCCGCTCCGGGCAGTCGGCCTCGACAAAACGGTAGCCAGGCTCGGTGATGTAGGTGTCGCAGATTTCCCGGCGCAGGTCGATCAGCTTGTCCTTGCTCTGGCCCTTGTCCATCAGGAAGAACACGTCGGTACGGTTCAGCGCCTTCACGGCCTGCATCGTGATGTAGTCAGGGTTGCCGGCGCCAATGCCGATGATCAGGATGCGTTTCATGGGGTGCTCTCAGTACGGGGCGTCGATTTTGCCATGTTCCGGGAATCAGGCGGAAGTTTCCAGGCGCAGGCGCCATACACCGTTGAAGCGTAGCTCGGTGGCCGAGAGGGGTTCGACGTCGATCCGGTAGAACATCGAGATCGGCAACTGCATGACGTACAGCATCGCCGCACGGATGACGAACGGGTGGGTCACGGCGATGACATGGCCGGGGTGGGTTTCGAGGGATTTGAGCCATTGGCCAACCCGCCTGCACAACTGATCCACCGACTCGCCGCCGTGGGCTGCGCTGGTGCTGTCGGTGGCCCAGGTGTTCAAGGTTTCGCTGTCGAGTTGGCCGATGCGCTGGCCTTTCCATGCACCCACATCAAGGTCGCATAAGGCGGGGTCGACCTGGGCGTTATCGCCGAACAAGCCCGCGGTTTGACGGGCTCTCACTTCAGGGCCGCACACTAGCCGTGCCGGTTGTTTGTAGCGGCCAGCCAGGGACAAGGCCGCGCCCTGCCAGTCCATCGTGACGGACTCGTCATCCGGAAATCGCCCTTGCTTTTGCAGGGGCGTGAGGGCGTGGCAGATCAGGGTCAAGCGGGTGGCCGGCATGGCGATTCTCTTGTAGGAGCGAGCTTGCTCGCGAAGAACGTCAACGATAACGCGTGTTGCCTGAGTAAACGCGGCGCCTTTGAGTTTTTCGCGAGCAAGCTCGCTCCTACAGGGAGTTGGGGCAAGTTCCGTTCCACAGGGTGTTCGTGAATCAGGCCAACGCAGTATTGGCAGGCACGGCTGTCGAGTGAGCGCTGGCGACAAAATCTTCCTTGCGCAACACCACCAACGCCAGCAACGACACCACCCCGGTCGCCACGTAGAAATACCACGGCGAGGTAATGTCTCCCGTCACCTTGATCAACCAGGTGGAAATCAACGGCGCACTGCCGCCAAACACCGCCACCGGCACGTTATAGGCCACCGCAATCCCGGTGGAACGAATGCGCGTGGGCAGCAGTTCACTCATCAGCGCATAGGTCGACGACGCATACAGCCCGAACAAAATCGCCACCGCCATCAACGGCGCGAAGAAGGTCGCCGGGGTGGCGGTCGGGGCGGATTTGAACAGCCAGAACATCGCCAGGGTCGCCAATGTGCCGATCACCATCAGGAACGGCTTGCGCCCGTATTTATCGGTAAAGGCCCCGCCAAACGGCATCACAAAAGCCGCCGAGAAGCTGGCGACGAACACGTACAGCAAGGTGGTGCCGCTGTCGAACTTGAGGATCTTGGCCATGTAGGTGGAGGCGAAGGTCAGCACCAGGTAGAAGATCGAGCTGTGCAAGGTGATGATAAAGAACACCAGGGCAATTGCACGCTTCCACTGCCAGACCTCGCGCAGCGGCGCGCGGGAGGTTTGCCCGGCGCGTTGCAGGGCGAGGAACTCGGGGCTGTCTTCGAGCTTGAGGCGGATGTACATGGAGATAAAGCCCAGGGGCGCGGCGATCAGGAACGGTATGCGCCAGGCCCATTCTTGCATGACCTCGGCGCCCAGCACCCAGGTCATGCCATTGGCCACGGCGCCACCGAGCAGCAGGCCGAGCACGGCGGTGACCATCAGCCAGCAAGTGGCAAAACCGCGGCGACCGGGGCCGGCGTATTCGGAGATGAAGCTGGTGACGGTGCCGATTTCACCGCCCGCCGAGAAGCCCTGCACGCAGCGCACCAGAATCAACAGGATCGGTGCGGCGATGCCCAGGCTGGCGTAGGTCGGCAACAGGCCCAGCATCACCGTGGAGCCGGTCATCATCACCAGCGCCATGATCAGGGTTTTGCGCCGGCCGATCTTGTCTGCCAGCGGGCCGAAGAACAGCCCACCCAAGGGGCGGATAAAGAAGCTCAGCGCAAACGCGGCAAAGCTGGCCAACAGGCTGGTGGTGGGGTCATCGGAGACGAAGAACGCCTGGCCGATATAGACCGCGAGAAAGCCATACACGCCGTAGTCGTACCACTCGATCAAATGGCCGGAGGTGGCACCGAGAAACGCACGGCGGCGCTTGCGGACGGTGTCTTGTGCGGGATTGCCCATCGTGGGGACTCCTTGTCTGATTATCGATCCATGTTAAAGCGCGGCGATACTCGCGGTTTGCAGCCAATGCCGCAAGTCGGTCTTGAGAATCTTGCCGTAGCTGTTCTTGGGCAAGTCGCTGCGCCACACATATTTTTTCGGCTTTTTGAACGAGGCCATGCGCGCCAGGAACCACGCGGTGAGTTCGCCTTCGTCCAGGGGCTGGCCGCTGCGGGTCACCACGAAGGCCACCACCGACTCACCCCATTGCGCGTCCGGCTCGCCCACCACGCACACTTCGAACACCTCGGGATGCTGGGCCAGCACTTCCTCGACTTCACGGGGGTACACGTTGCTGCCGCCACTGATGATCACGTCCTTGGAGCGGTCCGTGAGCGTCAGGTAGCCGGCCGGGTCGAGGTAGCCGATGTCACCAGTCAGCAACCAACCGTCCACCAGCGTCTGGCGCGTGGCCTGGGGGTTGCGCCAGTAGCCCTGCATCACCGTGGCACCACGCACCGCGATTTCGCCACGCTGGCCGGTGGGCAGTGGCTGGCGTTCGGCATCGAGAATGCGGATTTCCACACAGGCTTGCGCGTGGCCCACCGACGCGGCCAAAGTGGCCCAGTCGGGACGCTGGCGCTCGGCGATCAAGGCGCGGGGCAAGACGCTGATGGTCATTGGGCTCTCGCCCTGGCCGTAGATCTGCACCAGGCGCGGGCCGAAGGTGTCGACCGCTTCGCGCAGGTCGGCCAGGTACATGGGGCCGCCGCCGTAAACGATGGTCTTGATGCCGGCGCCGTGATAATCCTGGCGCCGCGCCTGCTCCACCATGCGCTTGACCATGGTCGGCGCGGCAAACAGCGACACATCGCCCATCTGCTCGGCCAGCCCGAACAGCTCGGCGGCATCAAAGCCATGGGAGGCCGGCACCACATGGCGGGCGCCGCAGCGCACATGGATGAAGTTGTACAGGCCGGCGCCGTGGGACATGGGCGCGGCATACAGCGCCGCATCGTCGGCACTCACCGCGTCGACATCGGTGGCGTAGCACAGCGACATGGCGATCAGGTTGCCGTGGGACAGCATCACACCCTTGGAGCGCCCGGTGGTACCGGAGGTGTAGAACAGCCAGGCGAGGTCGTGATCCTGACGGGGCACCGGCTGTTCCAGGGTCGGCCAACCATGACTGGGCGGCAGCGGGTGGCCGTCCAGTTCCGTGCAACGCGCGGGCAGATCCCGCGAAGAAAACACCTGGCCGCCGTCGGTAAAGATCAACCGCGCCTCGGCGTTATCGGCAATCCACGCCGCTTCGCTGGGGTGCAGCTTGGCGTTGATCGGCACTGCCACCCCGCCCATCCACCAGATGGCGTAGAGCAGTTCCAGGTAGTCGCAGCTGTTTTTCATCAGCAGCGCCACCGCATCCCCCGGCACCAGGCCATGCTGCTCCACCAGCTGCGCGGCGCGTTGGCGCACGTGGGCGGCGAAGGTGGCGTAGTCGGCCACTAGCACGCTGCCGTCGAACAAAGCCGGGCGTTGCGGGGCCCGGCGCTGGGTGTCGTGCAACCAGTTGGCAATGTTCATGGCTCAGCTCCGGCGTGCCTGCAGGACCGAGGCGTAGTTGGCCACCGCCATGCCGCCCATGTTGAACACCAGGCCGAACTCCGGGTTGGGCACCGCCAGGCCAATCGGCTCGCCGGTCAATTGCCGGAACGCCAGGGCATGCATGGACACCCCCGTGGCGCCGACGGGGTGCCCCTTGGCCTTGAGCCCGCCGGAAAGGTTGACCGGCAAGCGCCCGCCGGCGCGCACCACGCCGCTGTCGAGCACGCGATGCCCTTCGCCCTTGGGCGCCAGGCCCATGGCTTCGTAGATCAGCAACTCGGCAATGGTGAAGCAGTCGTGCACCTCGGCGAAACTCAGATCAGCCAGGGTCACATTCGCCCCGCGCAGCGCTGCGTGGATCGCGCGTTGCGGGCCTTCAAAGGCCAGGATGTCGCGCTGGGCGATGGGCAAGGTGTCGTTGACCTGGGTCATCGCGCGGATTTGCACCTCACGACGAAACGCCCGCGCACGTTTGGGCGAAGCGAGGATGATCGCAGCGGCGCCGTCGCTGATCAGCGAGCAATCGGTCAGGCGCAAGGAGTCGGCCACGAACGGATTGCTTTGGGACACGTTGTTGCAGTGCTCGAAATTCATCTCCCGATGCATCTGCGCCAGCGGGTTGGCCATGGCGTTGGAGTGGTTTTTGGTGGCGATGGCCGCCATCGAGCCCAGCGGGCAGTGGTAACGCTCGGCGTATTGGCGCGCAGCGCGGCCGAACAACTGCGGGAAACTCAGGCCGGCTTCGGCTGGGTCGTTCTGGTAGCCGGCCCCGGCCAAGGCTTGGGTGACTGCGGCGGTGCTGGTGTGGGTCATCTTCTCGGCGCCCACCACCAATACCAGCTCGGCGCTGCCGGAGAGAATCGCATTGACCCCCGCCTGAATCGCCGCTGAGCCGGACGCACAGGCGTTTTCACAGCGGGTGGCGGGTTTGAAGCGCAGCCCGGGGTCGGCTTGCAATAGCAATGAGGCGGCAAACCCGTCGGGCACCAGCCCCGAGTTGAAATGGCCGAGGAACAACGCATCGATTTGCGACGCGTCAATCTCAGCGTCGCTCAAGGCTTCCTGGGTAACCTGGACGATCAGGTCTTCGAGCGTCGTGCCTTCCAGGCGACCAAAACGGGAGTGACCAGCGGCAACAATGGAGACGCAATCAGCAGGCATAATCAATTTCTTCTGTTCTTGATTCGGACTTTACTTACAATGACCCACCCCTGATCGTGCGCCAATTCGTGTAACTACTTACACGGGTAAGTAGCGCCCCAGGGCATTGAACAACGAGGCAGGATGCCCCATGACCGCGCTAGCCCAGCAATTCCCCGACCTCGAACGCCTGGCGTTCAAGCTGTCCCCTGCCCCGCAAATCGTCACCAGCGACCGCGTGATACTCGACTGCAACGACGCTTTCCTGAAGCTGTTCGGCTATACCCGCGACGCGCTGGTCAACCAGCTGACCCTGCTGATCTACCCGTCCCAGGCCGACTACCACGCCATCGGCAAGCGCAGCCATGACTGGCTGCTCGACAGCGACAACGGCTTTTATTCCGATGAACGCTTCATGCAGCACCACAACGGCGAAGTGTTCTGGGCCAAGTCCCACGGCTACACCCTCACCCCCAAAGACCCGTTCAAACTGATGATCTGGCACTTCGAACGCCTGGACCGCATGCACCAGGGCACCGGCGACCTCACGCCCCGTGAGCGGGAAATCGCCATGCACATCGTCAACGGCTTCAAATCCAAGGAAATCGCCCTGCGCCTGGCAATCTCCCACCGCACCGTGGAAGTGCACCGGGCGCGGCTGATGAAGAAACTGCAGGCCAAGACGGTGGTGGAATTGGTGTCGAAGATCATTATGGTGGCGTAACAGATAACGGCTGTTTAGCTGATGCCCCGCGATCCAAATGTGCGGGCATCCCCAATTTCTGTAGGAGCGAGCTTGCTCGCGAAAAACGTCAACAATAACGCGTGTTTGCTGAATGAACGCGGCGCCTGTAAGTTTTTCGCGAGCAAGCTCGCCCCTACAAAAAAGCTTAACTGACTGGCATTATGGCTTTCCTGCGAAAACGTTAGTGCAGTAGATGCACAACTTGCACGTTGCACACTCCACGGTAACCACGATGCGAAGCGAGCCGCTCTTGATCTGCTTTTGATCTTAGGCGCCCCGTTAAACCACGCTGGCCGAACGCAGGCTTGAATTCGTGGGTAACCCGGCAGGACGCCGGGTTAGCCGTCCTGGGCCAAGGATGGCCCATGACGGCGGCCCACGGATTCAAGCCGGAGTGAGGGCACACCGAGCCTAAGCGAGGTGCCAAGTGGTGGGGCAAGAGCGTTTTGCTTACTTTTGCGCTGTTCAAAAGTGAGCCGCCGTCAGGGCGGAACCCTAAGTGGCCGTTACCGCAGCAATGGATATGTACACAATCCAGCTGTGTTGACTGCCAGGCCGTCATCGCAGGCAAGCCAGCTCCCACAGGTTGATCTCGGGGGTGTCAGGTAGATCGGCGCAGGCTGCCTGGGCAGCGTAGCTGAAACGTTCAACCGAGCACGTCCATACAATTCCCCACCGCCCTGCCCCCCTAACCTCACCGCTTTCAAACCCTCATAAGCGCTGGAGAACGGGCATGGGCAACACAACAACCAAGGTATCGCTGGCATTGACGCTGCTGGCAAGTTCGATGATGAACAGCGCGTTCGCCGCCACCCCAAGCGTGGCCGTGGCGCCGCAGTACGACACCAGCCATGTGTATGTGGCACCGGCCGATGTGGACCGTTTTGCCCAGAGTTTCCTCGCCACCTTCGGCGGCAAAAGCACGCCCCAGGTCGTGGTCAACGTGCTGCCAGTGCCGAGCAGCACCACCTCGCAACTGCTGCAGACCCCGGCGGGCACCGTGTCGTTGTTCGGCTTTACCACCCCCGTGCCTCACCCCTTCGGCCAGGAACGCAACGGCTATCTGGTCAAGGACATGGACGTGGCCCTCAAGGCCGCACGGGAAAATGGCGCCGACGTGATCGTCAGCGATTTCCCCGACCCCATCGGCCGTGACGCCGTGGTGCAATGGCCGGGCGGTGTGAACATGCAGCTCTACTGGCACACCAAGACCCCGGATTACGCCGCCTTCGAGACCGTGCCGGAAAACCGTGTGTATGTGTCCAACGACAGCGCCGAGCGGTTTATCAAGGCGTTCCTGGGGTTCTCCCACGGCAAGGTGTTGAGCGACGACAAGCACGCCCCAGGGGTTGATGTCGGCCAAGCCGGCGGCCACTACCGCCGCGTCGAGATTGAATCGCCGTTCGGGCGCATGGCGGTGCTGGTCACCAACGGCCAACTGCCCTACCCGTTCGGCCACGACACCACCGGTTATCAGGTCAACGACCTGGCCGCCACCCTGGGCAAGGCCACCGGGTCTGGCGCAAAAGTGCTGGTGCCGGCGTTCGACAGCAAAGGTCGGCGCAGTGCCTTGGTGGAGTTCCCAGGCGGTTATGTCGCAGAAATCCACCAACTCAGCGCGGCAAAATGATGCGTCACGCAGGCTGGAGCCTGGCTGTGCTGTGGCCGTTGCTTGCTGGCAGCGTGCAGGCCGACGACCAGCCGGTACGCCCGGCGATCAAGGCCAACCGCTGGCAGGAAGACTGGTCCGTGCTCAAGGATCCGGCCTTGCGCACGCAACCGCTGGACAACCTCAAGTACATCCCGTTGTCCGCGGCCAACCCGTTTACCTACCTGTCGTTGGGCGCCACCTTGCGTGAACGCTTCGAGATGAACGACGCCAGCGGGTTCGGCGTGCGCGATGTACCGCGTGACCGCTACCTGATCCAGCGTTTTCAGGTGCACGCCGACTTGCACCTGAACGAACACTGGCGGCTGTTCACCCAGTTGGAAGATGTGCGGGCCTATGACAAGACCACGATTGGCGGTGCCGACCAGAACCGCGTCGACCTGCGCCTGGCCTTTGCCGAATACGTGAAGACCTTCAACGCCGGCACCTTCAAGGCACGGGCTGGCCGCCAGGATTTCGCTTTCGACTTGCAGCGTTTCATCTCGTCACGGGACGGCCCGAATGTGCGGCAGTCCTTCGATGCGTTGTGGGCGGACTGGGAAACGCCGCAATGGCGCTTTATCGGGATCGCCAGCCAACCGGTGCAGTACCAGGATGGTCGGCATTTCGACGACAAGTCCAACAGCGATGCGCGCTTCCACATGCTGCGGGTCGAGCGGCTGGTGGGCGGCACCAATGAGCTGTCGGCCTATTACGGCGTGTACGAGCGCAGCGCCGCCCATTACCTGGACGCCGACGGCGACGAAACCCGCCAGTTGCTGGACGCCCGCCTCGGCGGCGCAGCCCAGGGGTTCGACTGGGACGTCGAAGCCATGCTGCAACGCGGCTCGGTGGGCAGCAAGACGATTCGCGCCTGGGCCGGTGGCAGCCGCACCGGCTACACCTTTGACACGCTGGCGTGGAAGCCGCGTATCGGCCTGCAACTGGATATCGCCTCCGGTGACCGCAAGGCCGGTGACGGCCGGGTCGGCACCTTCAATCCGCTGTTCCCCAATGGCTATTACTTTTCCCTGGCGGGTTATACCGGCTACAGCAACCTGATCCACGTCAAGCCGTCGATCACCGTCAAGCCCATTGCCAAGCTCAGCGTGCAAACCGCTGTCGGCCTGCTGTGGCGGCAGACCACCGCAGACGCCGTCTACACCCAGCCCAACCTGGCCGTGGCTGGCACCGCGGGCCAAGGTGAGCGCTGGACCGGCGCCTATGGGCAACTGCGCACTGACTACGCCTTTACCCCCAACCTCAGCGGTGCGGTCGAGGCGGTGCACTACGCGGTCGGCCAGACCCTGCGTGATGCCGGTGGGCACGACAGCAACTACCTGGGCATGGAGCTCAAGTTCAGTTGGTGAGACAAGCACACCCATACAAGCCTGGGCCCAGGTTTACGGCAATAGTGAGGCGGTTTTTTCACCGCCCTTTTTCAGCCCTGCAAGGAGTTTCAGATGAGCACATTCATTGCCAAAGACGGTACCCAGATCTACTTCAAGGACTGGGGCAGCGGTAAGCCCGTGCTGTTCAGCCACGGCTGGCCGCTGGATGCGGACATGTGGGAATACCAGATGGAATACCTGAGCAGCCGTGGCTTTCGCACCATCGCGTTCGACCGTCGTGGCTTTGGCCGCTCGGACCAACCATGGACCGGTAACGACTACGACACCTTCGCTGACGATATCGCCCAGTTGATCGAACACCTGGATCTGCAGGACGTGACCCTGGTGGGCTTCTCCATGGGTGGCGGTGACGTGGCGCGCTACATCGCCCGCCACGGCAGTGCCCGTGTCGCCGGCCTGGTGTTGCTGGGCGCGGTCACGCCGATCTTCGGCCAGCAAGCCGATTATTCCCAAGGCGTGCCTGGCGAGGTGTTCGATGGTATCAAGGCCGGTCTGTTGAAGGATCGTGCGCAATTCATCAGCGACTTCAACACGCCGTTCTTCGGTCTGAATAAAGGCCAGCACGTCTCGGAGGGTGTGCTCAGCCAAACCCTGCAGATCGCCATGCTCGCGTCGCTCAAATCCACCGTGGATTGCGTCACCGCGTTCTCGCAAACCGACTTCCGCCCGGACATGGCCAAGATCGACGTGCCGACCCTGGTGATCCATGGCGACGGCGACCAGATCGTGCCGTTCGACACCACCGGCAAAGTCGCGGCGCAGATGATCGAGGGCGCGCAATTGAAGGTGTACAAGGATGCGCCGCACGGGTTTGCCGTGACCCACGCTCAACAGCTCAACGAAGACCTGTTGGCGTTCCTGAACCGCTGATACCTCGATGCACTTGTAGGAGCGAGCTTGCTCGCGAAGAACCTCAACGATAACGCGGGCATTCTGTATGCACGCGGCGCCTGTGAGTTTTTCGCGAGCAAGCTCGCTCCTACAGAAGGCAAAAGGCCGGGTTCACCCGGCCTTTTTTCAGGCAAAGCGCTGGCTCAACACCAGCCGCCCCGGCCCTGCGATCAGCACGCTGGTGAAGATGATCAGCAGCAGCCAACCGAACTGCCCTTCGAACAGCGTCCACTCCGGGTGCACCACCAGCAACGCAATCACCAGCACCGCCAGGATCGGCAGACACGCCAGGCGCACCAGCACGCCCGCGATGATCAGCAATGGACACAGCACCTCGGCGAAAATCGCCAGCAGCAAGGTGATAGACGCGCCCAGGTGAAACGGGTCTTCGATCAGCTTCAGTTGTTCGCTGTAGTGCAGCAACTTGGGCAACCCATGCACCCACAGCAAGAACAATGCCCCGCTGACCCGCAGAAACAACAGCCCGATATCCTGATTTCTTGCTTGGTTCATATGCCACCTATTTGCGTCGAAAATGACCGGCAGCCAGTGTGTCCAACGCCGCGGCTCTGCACTTGCAGGCTTGTGCTGAAATCCTGCGTTTGCATTGCCTAAAGAACCCGGCATGATCTTGCTGAACTGCCGACCCCGCGCTACGGTCCCAACCCATACGCTCATCGCCACAGGAACTTTTCCATGACGCTCCCCCAAGAAATGACCCTGATCGAAATCACCACCCCTGGCGGGCCCGAGGTCTTGCAGCCACGCAGCGCCGACGTACCGGTGGCCGGGCCGGGCGAGATTCTGATTCGCGTACACGCCGCCGGGGTCAACCGCCCAGACGCCTTGCAACGCGCGGGCAAATACCCGATGAAGCCCGGCATGAGCCCGATTCCGGGGTTGGAAGTGGCCGGTGAAGTGGTGGCGCTGGGCACTGGCGTGAACGAATACAGCGTGGGCGACAAGGTTTGCGCCCTGACCAATGGTGGCGGCTATGCGCAGTATTGCGCGGTGCCGGCCAGCCAGGCGCTGCCGATCCCGGCGGGCATGGACTGGATTCAGGCCGCTGCCGTGCCGGAAACCTTCTTTACGGTGTGGGCCAACCTGTTCGGCCTCGGCGGTGCCCATAAAGGCCAGCGCGTCTTGATCCACGGCGGCACCAGCGGTATCGGCACCACCGCGTTGATGCTCTGCCAGGAGTTCGGCATCCAGGCGTTCGCCACGGCCGGCAGTGCTGACAAATGCGCAGCGATTGCCAAGCTCGGCGCCGAGCCGATCAACTACCGCGAACAGGACTTTGCCGAGGTCATCGCCAAACAGACCGATGGCAAAGGCGTCAACGTGATCCTCGACATCATGGGTGCCTCGTACCTGAACAATAACCTCAAGGCCCTGGGCATGGACGGCCACCTGGTGATCCTCGGTTTCCTCGGTGGCGCCAAGGCCAACGACGTCGACCTGCTGACCATCCTCGGCAAACGCGCGGTGATCACCGGCTCACTGCTGCGCGCCCGCACCCGCGAAGAAAAAGCCGAGATTGCCGAGCAACTGCGCGAACACGTGTGGCCGGTACTCAGTGCCGGGCGTTGCCTGCCGATGATCGACCAGGTCTTCGCCTACACCGACGCCGCCCAGGCCCATGCGCGGATGGAAGGTGGGGACCATATCGGCAAGATTGTGTTGCGGGTGGAGTGAGGCATTTTTGATGTGGAGAGGGGTTGCAGATCCCTGTGGGAGCGGGCTTGCTCGCGAAAGCGGTGGGTCAGTCAACATAAGTGTTTGCTGAGCCGACGCCTTCGCGAGCAAGCCCGCTCCCACATTAGTGTTGGGCATACACCGGATAATCCACATACCCCGCCTGAGTGCCGCCATACAAACCTTCGGCCTTCAACGCATTCAATGGCCAGCCATTGAACAGCCGCTGGGGCAAGTCCGGGTTGGCGATGAAGGGCCGCCCAAAGGCAATCAGGTCCGCCAACCCGGCCTCTACCAAGCGTGCACCGCGCTCGGCGGTATAGCGGCCGGCATAGATGATCCTGCCGCTGAAGGTGCGGCGTACGGCCTGGCGGAAAGTCTCGGGCAGGTCGGGCGCGTTATCCCAATCGGCCTCGGCAATGGATACATAGGCGATGCCCGACGCCTCCAGCACCTTGATCGCTTCGATATAGGTCGTGTGCGGGTCCTCTTCCACCAGGCCGATGTAGACCCGGTCCTGGTCGGTGCCACTGAACAGCGGCGAAAAGCGCACGCCCAGGCGCTCCGGCCCCACCACCTTGCACACGGCTTCGACGATCTCGCGCAGCAAGCGCAGGCGATTGTCCAGCGAACCGCCGTACTCATCTTCACGAGTGTTGGAATGGGCCGAGATGAACTGGTTGACCAGGTAGCCGTTGGCCGCGTGAATTTCCACACCGTCGAACCCGGCGTCCAGGGCATTGCGTGCAGCCTGGGCGTAGTGCCCTACCAGTTCTTCGATTTCCAGCGTGGTCAAGGCACGGGGTACCGGTGGCTCTACCAGTTCACCCACACCCGGCCCGGTTTCAATGAAGGCCTTGGCTTGCACCGCCGCCAGCGCAGACGGCCCCACCGGCGCACCACCGTCAGGTTGCAGAGCGTTATGGGACACCCGCCCCACGTGCCATAACTGGGCGAAGATCACACCGCCCTCGGCATGCACCGCTGCGGTGACTTTGCGCCAACCCTGGACTTGCGCCGGTGTATGGATGCCCGGCGTCCACGCGTAGCCCTGGCCACGGGGTTCGATCTGCGTACCCTCGCTGACCATGAACCCGGCACTGGCCCGCTGACGGTAATACTCGGCCATCAGGTCGGTGGCGATATTACCCGGCTGGGCGCTGCGCTGGCGGGTCAGCGGCGGCAGTACGACACGGTTGTTCAAGCGGTGATGCCCCAGCTTGATCGGGGTGTTCAGGATGCAGTCAGGCACGGCGATATTCCACATTCAGGACGAACGAAAACCGTGGCGACTCCAGGGAGTCGCCACCGTGTAGATCGGTTGATTAACTTAAGCGCAGAGTGTCAGCAGGGCCTTGGCCACTTCGCTGGAGCTGCCTGGGTTTTGCCCAGTCACCAGCAAGCCATCGACGAGGACGAAGGATTGCCAGTCAGCGCCCTTCTCATACCGGCCGCCCAATTTTTTGAATTCGTCTTCAATCAGGAACGGCACGACCTCAGTCAACTGCACGGCGGCCTCTTCCGAGTTGGAGAACCCGGTGACGCGGCGGCCTTTGATCAACGGCTCACCGTTGACCGCCTTGACGTGACGCAAGGCACCCGGTGCATGGCACACAAAGCCGATGGGCTTGCCGGCCCGCTCGAAGGCTTCGATCAGCGCGATGGACACCGGCGACTCCGCCAGATCCCACAGCGGGCCGTGGCCGCCTGGGTAGAACACCGTGTCGAAGTCGGCGGCGTTGACCGAGTCCAGCTTCACGGTGGTCGCCAAGGCTTGCTGCGCGGCCGGGTCTTTGGCGAAGCGTTCGGTCTGCTCGGTTTGCGCATCCGGTTCATCGCTTTTAGGGTCCAGCGGCGGCTGGCCGCCGGCCGGGGAAGCCAACACCACCTCGGCACCAGCGTCCTTGAACGCGTAATAAGGTGCGGCGAATTCTTCGAGCCAGAAGCCGGTCTTGCGCCCGGTATCGCCAAGCTGGTCGTGAGAGGTCAGTACCATTAATACTTTCATTTTCCAGTGCCTCGATCGGTGTGAATAACAGGGTTTTCAGGGCCGCCCAACAGCTGTTGAGTCAGCAGCAGCGCCTCAGCGAACGGCGCGGTGGTACGGGTGATCTTGCCCATGACGCTGGTTCCCAACCATAGCGCATACAAGCGCCTGGCCAGGCTTTCGGGGGCCTGCTCGAACCCGAGCGAGCCGTCTTCGACGCCGCGTTGCAAGGCCACGGCAAGCAAGTCGATGGTGCGCGAAGTGCCGCGCTGCAGCGCCAGCCGCATGGGCTCTGAAAGGTCGGAGACTTCCGCCCCAAGCTTCACGGCCAGGCATTTGCCGGTGTCGGTGCAGCCGGTGTGATTGTCGATCCAGCCTTGCCAATAGCGCATCAGCTTGGCGTGGTGGGTGGAGCCCGGCTGATCGAACAACTGCTGCATGCCCTCGACGTAGTGGTCGAAATAGGTATCGAGTAACACCACGCCAAAGGCATCTTTGGAGTTGAAGTAGTGATAAAACGAGCCCTTGGGCACTTGCGCGGCTTGCAGGATTTCGTTCAAGCCCACCGCCGAAAACCCCTTGGCGCCGACAATGGATTGCGCCCGTTCAAGAATCGCTTGCCGCGCACTGCTGCTTGCGTTGCTCATGCTTGCCCCTCTGCGATTAGACCAGTCGTCTAGTGCGTTGGGCTCATGTTAGGCAGCGCGGCATTGGCTCACAATGTCATATCCGCAAGGATTTCGGACATGCACGAAAGCCGGTTGCCGTTTGCCCGGCACACGCCGACAATCGCCTCTCCCCCGCCCCTTGGAGAGATGCAATGCACAGCGTTGCGCTGATGGTTTACCCGAATTTCCAGTCGTTGAGCCTCAGCCTGGGCTCGGTGTTCGAGTGCGCCAACCTGCTGCGCGGCGAGCCGGCCTATGAGTTTCACCTGGTGTCGGAAAGCGGCGGCGCGGTGATGACCTCCCAGGGCTTTTCGGTGAACACCAGTGCGCTGCGGCCAGAGGGCTATGACACGTTGATTGTCAGTGGCTACCTGGAGTTTCGCCTGCCGGAGGCCAACCTGCTGGAGATGGTCAAAGCGGCGTCCGCGCAGTCGCGCCGGGTGGCGTCGTTATGCATGGGCATTTTTGTGCTGGCCGAGGCTGGGCTGCTGGCTGGCAAGCGCACCACCACCCACTGGATCCATGCGCCGGCATTTCGCAAGCGTTACCCGGATATCCGCCTGGAAGAAGACAAGTTGTTCATTGTCGACGGCCAGGTGTGGACCGGTGCGGGCATGAGCGCCGGGGTCGACCTGGCGCTGGCGATGGTGGAGGACGACCTGGGCAGCGACCTGGCCCGGCGTATTGCGCGCAAGCTGGTGATTGCCCAGCGCCGTGGCAGCGAGCAGTCGCAATTGTCGGCCTTGCTGGAACTGGACCCCAAGTCCGACCGCGTGCAGCTGGCCCTGGCTTACGCTCGCGAGAATCTCACTCAGGATTTATCCGTGGAGGCCCTGGCCGACGTTGCCCGGTTAAGCCCGCGCCAGTTCAGCCGGGTGTTTCGCGAAGAAACCGGGCAGACCCCGGCCAAAGCTATCGAAGCTCTGCGGGTGGAAGCTGCGCGGGCGATGATGGAAATCAGCCGGCACCCGGTGGAGGTGGTGGCGCGCGAAACCGGGTTTGGTGATCGCGAACGCATGCGCCAGGCGTTTCTCAGGGCGTTCGGGCAGCCGCCTCAGGCGATGCAGCAGGTGCTGTTCAACCCGGGCTAGGCCCGTGACGGCCTGACAGCCGGTGCCTATCTACCTGAAGTGCCATGATCCAACTGTGGGAGCTGGCTTGCCTGCGATGGCGGCCTGACAGGCGACGCCTATCTACCTGACACCCCGCAATCCAAATGTGGGAGCGGGCTTGCTCGCGAAGGCGGCCTGGCAGGCGACGCAGTTGGATTGGGTACATATCCATTGCTGCGGTAACGGCCACCTAGGGTTCCGCCCTGACGGCGGCTCACTTTTGAAAAGCGCAAAAGTAAGCAAAACGCTCTTGCCCCACCACTCGGCACCTCGCCTAGGCTCGGTGTGCCCGTAATCCGCCAGTGATTTGGGGGGGCGCCGCCACGCGCCATCCATGGCGCGGGGCGGCTAAACCGGCATCCCTGCCGGTTTACCCCCCAAATCCCTGTCGAATTCCGGCCAGCGTGGTTTAACGGGGCGCTTAAGATCAAGATCAAAAGCAGATCAAGAGCGGCTCGCTTCGCATCGTGGTTACCGTAGGATATCTATGCTCATCGGGAGAAAGCCCCCCCCGTCAATGCAACGATGCCCGGGTAATCAGGTAGTTCACCAACTGTGGCTCATCGTCCAGTTCAATGCTCTGCACCGGGCGCGGCAGGTTGTCCAGCACGGTGCGCCAGAATGCCTGGGACACTTCGTCCTGATCATAGAAACGCACCAGCCAATTGCGCTCGCCGCTGCACAGCACCTGGCTGGCGATGGCGCGGCCGATACCTTTGCGGCGGTAGCGCTTGAGGATGAACAGGTCGGCCAGTTCCAGGGCGTCGATGCCCGGTAGTTCGCTGCCTTCGATCAACAGGAAACCGGCGATGTAGCCGTCTACCAGCAACAGGTTGGCGCTCCATTGCGGGTCGCTCCAGTAGCGGGCCAGGTGTTCGTCGTGGATGTAGAAACGCCCATCGGCCTCGACATCTTCCTGTTCCCAGTCCGAAGACTCATAGGCGTAGTACTGGTAAAGATTGCGGATCAGTTCGGCTTCTTCGGGGCCGGTCTGGATCAATTCGACGGTGGTTTCAGGCATGGGGCTCTCGGTGGAAAAACGCAGGGCGCCATTGTTCACAAAAGTGCTGCCCACGCCAATGGCCTGGCGAATCCTTTCTATTGGCTGAACCGATTGCAAATAGCGGTTGCCCTGGCCGAAATCCTGAAACATTTAGAATAAACTTCGCCGGTTTCTCCCTATTGCTCAAGGACACGTATTTTGACCAACGTCTGTACCGCCGGCCTGGATGTGGGCTTTGCCTCCCTGGATTACCTGCAGATATTCATCCTGGGCGTGATCCAGGGCATTACTGAATTGCTGCCGGTGTCGTCCACCGCCCATATGCGCGTGGTGCCCGCCCTGCTCGGCTGGCAAGATCCCGGCTCGGCGTTTTCTGCGGCCATGCAATTGGCGGCGTTGGCGGCGGTGGTCAGTTATTTCTGGCGCGATGTGCGCCAGGTGACCACGGGCAGCATCAGTGCGGTGCGTCGAGGCGACTACAATGACCGCTGGTTCAAGCTCGCCGTGGCGATTGTGCTGGCAACCGTACCGATTGGCATTGCGGGGCTGGCGTTGTCGTCGACCTTGAATGCCTGCAACTCACCCTTGCGCGGGCTGATGGTGATCGGCATTTCCTGCCTGGTGATGGCGGTATTGCTGGCCCTGGCTGAAGTGCGCGCCCGCCATACCCGCGACGTAAGCCAGATGCGTTTGCGAGATGCGCTGATCGTGGGGGTTGCACAGATTGGCGCGTTGATTCCCGGCGTATCGCGTTCGGGCTCCACGTTGACCGCGGCGCTGTTCCTGAATTTCAAACGCGAAGAAGCGGCGCGGTTTTCCTTCCTGTTGGGCCTGCCGGCCATCGCCCTGGCCGGTTTGAAAGAGTTGTGGGTGCTGCTGCGCGCCGACCTGCCCGCCCACGCCTGGCCGCACTTGATGTTCGGGTTGGTGGTGGCCAGCGTCTCGGCATTCTTTGCCATCTGGGGCCTGATGAAGTTCCTGGAGCGTTTCTCCACCTGGCCGTTCGTGATCTACCGCGCGCTGCTGGGAGTGTTTTTGATCGTGGCCGTCAGCACCGGCCTGCTTACCTGACGCTTGTAGGAGCGAGCTCGCTCGCGAAAAACGCCCAGGCGCCGCGCTCATCCAGAAAGACCGCGTTATCGTTGACGTTTTTCGCGAGCAAGCTCGCTCCTACAGGTTATTGGCGGTCGGCCAGCGCTTCGAGCAAGTCGGCCGAGGGCACGAAGAACAGGCCGCCGGTCACGGCCGTGCTGAAGTCGAGCAAGCGGTCGTAATTGCCGACCGGGCGGCCGACGAACATGTTTTCCAGCATCTGTTCCAGGGGCTGAGGCGAGCGTGCGTAGCCGATGAAATAAGTGCCGAATTCGCCCGCGCCTGGGCGGCCAAAGGGCATGTTGTCGCGCAGGATCTTCACTTCCTCACCGCTCTCGTCGGTGATAACGGTCAGCGCGCTGTGGGAGTTGCTCGGCTTGGCGTCTTCATCCAGTTCGATGTCCGACAATTTGGTGCGCCCGATCACCTTCTCTTGAGCCTCCACCGTCAAGCCATTCCACGCGGTCATGTTGTGCAGGTATTTCTGCACCAGCACATAGCTGCCGCCTTCGAACTCTGGGTCTTCATCGCCCACCAGGGTAAAAGCCTCGGCCTTGCGCCCCACCGGGTTCTCGGTGCCGTCGACGAAACCGATGATGCTGCGCATATCGAAGTACCGAAAGCCCTGGACCTCATCCACCACTTTCACGCTATCACCCAGGGCCGTCATCAGCTGGGTCGCCAGCTCGAAACACAGGTCCATCTGCTCGGCACGGATATGCAGCAGGATGTCGCCTGGGGTCGACACCGCCATGCGCCCTTCCACGCCGAACTCGCGAAACGGATGCAAGGCCGCCGGGCGCGGCGCGCCGAACAGGCGGTCCCAGGCGTCCGAGCCAAACCCGCAAACGCAGGTCAGGTTGCCCGAGGGCACGCGCTTGCCTACCGAGCGCACCAGGCCTGCGATGTCGGCGCACCAGGCCCGCACGTTTTCAACCGCATCGGGCGCCAGGGTGGCGACCATGAAGATCGCGCTGCTGGTGATCGGATGGCACACCGATTGCGGTTCGAGCGGGGGGCGGACGGGGCAGGTTTTCATGAAGGCGATCCACTGGCTAAGGTCGGTTTGAACCCCGGCAGGTTAGCAGATCATCCCTGACAACTGGCCCACACCTGGCGAATCAGCGCTTTGAGCTTCAAAGCCTCGGCCCAGCGATCGGTGAGCTCGCGGCCATCCGCGTCGGTGATCGCATAGGGTGGCGGGCCCAGTTCGCAGGTGAAGGACAGGCTCTGGGGTGTCTCGGCGCGGGCCAGCCAGTCTTCGATCCCGTAGCGCCACCAACCGGTAAAGCGCTCGACCCACGGCTGATGCTGGGGAAACTCCAGGCTCACCTGTACCTGTTCGCTGCTGGCGATGCGGCCATGAAAGCCCCAACTGTGACGCAGGATGGTGCGTATCTGTTCGTCGTCTTCCACACTGCCGGGCTCGGGCAACTCGCGGCCAACCACGTAGTGGGACAGGTCAGCGAGCAGTTTCAGATCGGGCATCTGTGCCAGCAGGTCGAGGGTGAACAGCAGGTCGTTAGTGAGCCGATAGCGATGGGTTTCCAGCAAAATCTGGAAGTCCACCTGTTCGGCCAGGCGTTGCCAGCCGTCGATCAGCCTGGCCGCCTCGGCCTGGGTACGCGGGCGCACGTCGGCTTGCAAGGTGAGGTGGTGACAGCCGTAACGACTGATCACCTCCAATGCCCTGGCCAGATCATCCACCGATTGCGGGAACAGTTGCCCTTCGATCTGCAAACCCCTGGCCGTGGCCGCCGCGTGCAGGCGCTGCACCGATGCCGGCGCCCAGTAATGGTCGGTGATGCCGTCAAAACCGGCGGCGGCGATGCGGTCCAGTTGCGCTTCGAGGCTGCCAGGCTCGGTTTGCATGGCCCACATCGATTGGAATACTAAGAACTGGCGCATGGTCAGCCTCGCAATAACAGCTTCAGGGATAATTCAGGGTCGGCCAGGCTGGCCGGGTCGAGCGGGATGCGGGCAGTGATCAAGCGCTCGCACAGCTTGATGTCCTTGGCTGCGCGGTTACCTATGGCCCAACCGCAGGCGCCTTGCAAACGGTGATGGTCGTCAAGGTAGAACAGCAGCAGGCCGCCGTCGGGCAATGACCGGCGAACTATCAGTGCAGTCATCACCCCGACGGTGTGCAAGCCCCACGCGTATTGATCGGACCAGAAACCCGGGATCGTCTCGAACGCCAACGCCCGTCCCAGCAGGTTCAACGCCGCGAGACGGCCCTGGGCTTCGGCGTTGCGCCAGGTTTCTTGCCGTTGATAAAGGCCCGCCAGGCGAAACTCGCACACATCCCCCGCCGCGTAGATATCCGCCGCACTGGTGCGCAGGTGCGCGTCGACGCGAATGCCCTGCCCGACGTCCAAGCCCGCCGCCGTGGCCAACTCGATGTTGGGTTGCATGCCAATGCCGACCACCACCAGGTCGCAGGGCAGCTGCTGCCCGTCGACCAGTTGCACGGCGTCGGCGTGGATGCACTCCAAGGCCACGTTCAAACGCACGTCCACACCCTGCTCACGGTGCAATGCCAGCAGCGCGTCACTGATCACCGGCGGCAGCACCCGCCCTGCCAGCCGTGGCCCGGCTTCCAGCAGCGTCACCTCGCAGCCCAGGCCCCGCGCGGTCGCCGCCACCTCCAAGCCGATAAAACCACCGCCAACCACTACCAGCCGAGCGCCAGGGCGCAGCCTATCGCGCAGGGCCAAGGCTTCATCGTGGGTGCGCAGGTAAAAGACATTCGCCTGCGCCTGGGGCAAACGCCGCGCCCGGCCTCCGGTGGCCAGCAGCAGGCCGGCATAGCTCAACCACTGGCCGTCGGCCAGTTGCAGCCGGTGGTGCTGGGGCTCCAGGCGGCTGACCGGGTTGGCAGCGATATGCTCCACCCCGAGTGTCGCCAACTGCTGGCTGTCGCACAGGCTGCATTGCGCCAGGTCGGTCGAGCCTTGCAGCAAGCCCTTGGACAGCGGTGGCCGCTCGTAGGGCAAGTGCGCTTCATCGCCGATCAGGATCAGGCGGCCGCTGTAGCCTTCTTCACGCAAAGTCAGTGCCGCACGGCCACCAGCATGGCCGGCGCCGACGATGATCAGGGGCGCGTTCATCCTTCGGCCGTGACGGCGAGCTGCACCCGCCCCGCATCTACCCGCACCGGGTAGGTCTTCAGATTAACGCACACCGGCGCGCCCAAGGCCTTGCCAGAGCGGTAATCAAAGCGCCCGTTGTGCTTGGGGCACTCGATCACATGGTCCATCACCAGGCCGTCGGCCAGGTGGATTTTCTCGTGGGTGCACAGGCCGGCGGTGGCGAAGAATTGGTTATCGGCAGAACGGAATACCGCGTAGGTCTGCGCGCCGTGGTCGAAGCGCAGCACGTCTTCTGCTTCTATTTCGCCCACGGCGCAGACGTCGATCCATTGATCGTTCATGCATTTATCTCCAATGACTGGCTTTCACTCTGTGGCGAGCGAGCTTGCTCGCCACGGGTGGGGCGTTGGACGAAGTAGCTGGGGTCGCTGCGCTGGCGCCAGATCGTCGGAATGATTTCCTGGTAGGCCTGCCACAGGTTGGCATACGGCGGCGGGCAGTCGCTGCGGATCTCTTCGTGCAGTTGGCTGAGCGCGTGGTACGGCACCATCGGGTACATGTGGTGTTCGAGGTGGTAGTTCATGTTCATGTAGATAAAGCGCAGCACGCGGTTCATGTAGATGGTGCGGCAATTGCTG
Organism: Pseudomonas sp. FDAARGOS_380; assembly: GCF_002591235.1. NCBI lineage: Bacteria > Pseudomonadati > Pseudomonadota > Gammaproteobacteria > Pseudomonadales > Pseudomonadaceae > Pseudomonas > Pseudomonas sp. FDAARGOS_380. The sequence continues at coordinate 5,617,020 of NZ_CP023969.1, forward strand.
CGGTGGTCGAGCACATCTTCGGCCAGGCCCACGTGCTGGCTGAGGCCAAACAGGTAGCCGAGCCACGCGCCATAGAGGCTGGGCAGGCCCACCAGCATCAGCGGCAACCAGCTGTGCAGGTACAGCGCAGTGCCAATGATCACAGCGTAAAGACCGACCCAGATACGCGCATCTCGGTACACCTTGGGCCATTCGGATTCGGGGATGAAGTCGCGCTCCTGGGCACTCATCCGCCCGAGCGCATGGCGGGCCACGCCGCTGAAAGTCTTCCAGGCCAGGGGCAGGTTGAACAGGCTGAGCGCCATCATCCATAAGCTGGGCGGGCGCGGTTCGACGATCTCCGGGTCGCGGCCGACGACGATGGTGTCGGTGTGATGGCGGGCATGGCTCCAGCGCCACACGTGGGGTTCGAAGAGGCACATGAAGCTCGCCACCTGGTACAGCGCATCGTTCATCCAGCGGGTCTTGAACGCCGTGCCGTGGCCGGTTTCGTGCCAGCGCGGGTTGGAGGCCGTGCCGTAGAGCACACCGTAGGCGATGAAGAATGGCACGCAGGCCCAACTGCCCCAGAACCAGTAGCCGCCGACACCGGTGGCCAACAACGCCGAGAACCACAGGGCGGTGTCGAGCAACGCCGGAGCGTCGCGGCGTTGCATCAGGGCTTTCATGCGATTGCGCGGGATGGGCGACTGGTACCAACGGGCCGAGACCAGGCCCTTGTCGGCGGCGCGGGCCGCTTCGGGGCCGGTGAGGCTGTAGTCGCGCCGAGCGCGGTGAGCGGTGTGTCCAGGCATTGTTCTTGTTCTCCGCAAGCGTGGGTTTCAGGGGCTTTGCGAAACCAACCATAGAGCGCGGCTAAATCACCCTCAAGGCCTTGAATCCATTCCCTATCAAGCTATCATCCAGGCCCAGCGGGGCTTGATAGTTTTCTATCAAGACGCTCAAGGGGCCTGCCATGCACACCAACAAACGCCCAACCATCGCCACCGTTGCCGCCCATGCGGGGCTCAGCGTAGCCACCGTCGACCGCGTGTTGAACGCCCGCGCGCCGGTCAACCCCGGCACCGCCGAACAGGTGTTCCAGGCTGCCGAAGCGGTGGGCTATTTCGCCGCACGGCTGATCGGCCAGCGCATTCGCGAACGTCGGCCCACCTACCGTTTCGGCGTGCTGTTGCTGGGGACCGCCCAAGCGTTCTATGCGCAGTTGGCCCACGCCATCAGCGAGGCAGCGCAGCATCACGCCACCGCCAACCTGAGCTGCCAGTTCGACTACATCAAAGACCGCACGCCCGGCGCCATCGTCGCGCAAATCGAACAGCTGGCCGTGCAGTGTGACGCCCTCGCGGTGGTCAGCTTCGCCCACCCATTGATCAACGCCTGCCTGGCGCAGATCCGCACAGCGGGCGTGCCGGTGGTGGCCCTGCTCTCGGACATCCATGAACACGCCGCCGAACCCTATGTGGGCCAGGACAACCACGTGGTCGGGCGCACCATGGGCTGGCTGCTGGCGCGCACTTGCGGCGCACGCAAAGGCAGCGTGGGCATCCTGTTGGGTGGCCACCGTTTTCTCGGCCATCAGGCACGGGTCGAGGGCTTGCACAGCTACCTGGCCGAACACGCGCCGGGGCTCAAGCCGTTGGAGCCGCTGATCAACCTGGACAACTGCGACATCACCGAAGAAGCCACCCTCGACCTGCTCAGCCGCCATACCGATTTGCGTGGGTTATGCGTGGTGGGCGGTGGTGGCGACGGTGTGATCAACGCCCTGGCGCAACTGCCCAAGCGCCCGGCGCTGTGCTGCATCCTGCAAGAGTCCACGCCGTTGTCGCGCCAGGCATTGAGCAACGGGCTGATTGATGTGGTGATGGACTCGCAGCCACGGCAGACGGCCGTGGCATTGGTGGAGTTGCTGGTGCGCTTGCAGAGTGATGAGGGGTTTGACCCATTGAGGCACCGCGTGCATATACCGCCGCAGATAGTGACCCCGGAAAACCTGTGCAACTGATCGGGTTGGCTTGAGGTTTCAGCGCTCCCGGAAATCGGCGGCGCTCAAGCCAAACCGACTCATCTTGTTGTACAGCCCGCCCCGCGACACATCCAGTTGCTGTGCGGCCAGGCGAATGTTGCCGCGGGTGCTGGTGAGCGCGGCAACGATGGCGTGCATTTCATGGCTGCTCAAATCCTGTGCGGGCTGGGGCTGGTAGGCGCGCAACGTCGGGCGTTGCTGGGTTTCTAACGGCAAGTCGGCCGATTGAATCAGCTCGCCCATCGCCAGGTTGGTCGCCCGCTCAATGACGTTTTCCAGCTCCCGCACGTTGCCCGGCCAGCCATGGGCTGACAGCAACGCCAACGCATCCGGCGCGAAACCTTGCACCGTTTTACGTAGCGAGCGGGCGCAGCGCTGCAGGAAATGCCGCGCCAGCAATGGGATATCGTCACGGCGCATACGCAGTGGCGGCACGCTCAGGTTCAGCACGTTGAGTCGGTAGTAAAGGTCTTCACGAAACGCGCCCTCGGCCACCGCCTGGCTCAGGTTGCGATGGGTGGCGGCGATGATGCGCACGTCGACTTGCCGCGATTGCTTGGCCCCGACGCGGGTGATCTCACCCTCCTGCAAAACCCGTAGCAGACTGACCTGGGCATCGAAGGACATGTCGCCAATTTCATCCAGGAAGATGGTGCCGCCATCCGCCAGTTCGAACTTGCCTGCCGCCCCACCCCGCGCCGAGCCGGTGAACGCACCTTCGACGTGGCCGAACAGTTCGCTCTGCACTAGGTCCCGTGGGATCGCGCCGCAGTTGACCGCCACAAACGGGCCGTTGCAACGCTCGCTGCCGTTATGAATGGCCTGGGCAAACAGCTCCTTGCCGGTGCCGCTTTCGCCGAGGATCAAGGTGGTGGACTCGCTGCGACTGGCAATGCGCCCCAGGTGCAGTGCATCTTGTATGGCCCGCGAGGTGCCCAGGATGGTCTCGAAGGTATAGCGGGCCTGGGTGCCGATAATGCGCCGGGTAATCTCGCGGATACGGCGGTTTTCGCGCACCGACACAATCACCCCACCCTGCTCCAGTGGGCATACCGAAACCAGGCAGGCGAGTTGGCTGCCGTCGTGCAAGTGGAAGGTGCAATCGCGGTCGCGCACCGGCTCACCCAGCGCGTCGCTCAGTTCACTGCGGCCCAGGCGCTGGAAAGGACTGCCGATCAACTCGCGCCCCACCCCGAACAGTTGCCGCGCATAACGGTTGAGTGCCTTGATGCAGCCACGCTCATCGAGCACCACCAAGCCTTCGTTGAGCACTTCGAGCACGGCCTGTTGTTCTTCCAGCAACACCTGCAGCGCCATCTGCCGCGACACCGCTTCGGCCGCCGCTTGAACGGTGCCCAGGGTGTGGAAATGAAACCAGCCAGGCTCGGCGGTCAGGGTGAGCATGGCCAAGGTCTGGCCTTGGGCATCCTTGATCGGCGCGGCGGCGCAGTGCATGTGGCGCTGGCGCAGGCCGCTGGCGAAATTTTCTTCAGCCAGCACATACACCAGGCGATCTTCGGCCAGGGCCAGGCCGGTGCAGTTGGTGCCTTGCACCGCTTCGAGCAAGCGACTGCCCACCGGGGTGATGTCCAGCCCGCAAAAATACAGCGTCGTGCCCTCGGCATCCGTGAGGTTGATATGCCCGCGCGGGTTGTAAGCCAGCAATCCATGCATGACTTGCGCGGCAGCGGCGATCAGGGCGCGATGGTGGGCCAGGGTCGCCGCCAACGCTTGCGGCGCGACAAAGCGATAGTCGCTGTGACCGGGCTCGATACCCGCCTCGACACTGCGTCGCCAGGAATCCCAGATAACCTGGCGCACCCCGTCCGGACGCACGACTTGGCCAGCCAGGCACTCTCGCCACGCCTGCTCCAAGGCGGCGATGGGCCCGTCGTTCAGCGCGGCAGGCCCCAGGTTCGTGAGGTATTCGAGGTCTTGCACACTGAACGCCTGGGTCATTGCGGTTATCCATGTTCATATTTTCGACATGTCAGTATAGACATGTCATGAATATGAACACTTTTTGTTTAATTAAAATATTAAATACTTATAAATCAGCTAGTTATAAACTGGCACAGGCCTTGCTTTTGCCCCTGTGTCACCCAGGACGGTCCTGGGGGCCCATAACAACAAAAGGGGTCGTTTCATGAGTACACAGAACATCCGCCTGGGCTTGATCGGTGCCGGCCGCATGGGCAGCTTCCATGGCCTTACCGCTGCACGCCATATTCCCGGTGCCTGCCTCGCCGCCATCGCCGATCCCGTGCCGGGCCAGGCCGCTCGCCTGGCAGCAGAACTGGGGGTGGACAAGGCCTACACCGACCCGCAACAGCTGCTGGACGACCCGGACATCGACGGCGTGCTCATCGCCGCCCCTGCCCGTAGCCACGCGGAGCTGGTGATCAAGGCCGCACGCGCCGGCAAGGGCATCTTCTGCGAAAAACCCATGGCGATTACCCTGGACGAAGCCGACCGCGCTATCGCCGCCGCTGCCGATGCACGGGTGCCCCTGCAGGTCGGCTTCAATCGGCGCTTCGCCAGAAGCTTTCGCACGGCGCACCTCGACGTGGTCGCCGGACGTATTGGCACGCCACAGCTGCTACGCTCGCTGACGCGCGACCCGGCGCTGAACAACCCGGCCAACTCACCGCAATGGGTGATCTTCCTCGAAACCCTGATCCACGACTTCGACACCCTGCGCTACCTCAACCCTGGGGCCGAAGTGGTCCAGGTGCAGGTGATGGCCGACGCGCTGATTGCCCCGCAATTCAAAAGCCAAGGCTTGCTCGACACCGCCGTGGTCACCCTGCGCTTTGACAACGGCGCCATTGCCACCGCCGAAGCCAGCTTCCAGGCCGTGTATGGCTACGATGTGCGCGGCGAAGTGTTCGGCAGCAAGGGCATGCTGAGCATGGGCAGCCTTAACGACTGCGACCTGGTGCGCTACCTGGCCGAGGGCATCCAGGCAGACACCCAGCGGATGGACACCGACCTGCTGCGCGACGCCTACATCGCCGAGCTCAACCACTTTGTCGACTGCCTGCGCAGCGGCGCCAAGCCCCTGGCCAGCGGTGAAGATGCGCGTGCAGCCCTGGCAATTGCCCGTGCCTGCATTGAGTCGTATCAAACCGGCATGGCCGTGGCCGTTCAAGGAGCCCGCCAATGATGCCGTTCAAATTGGCCGTCAGCGCCGAAATGGTGTTCCTCGACCTGCCCTTCATCGAGCGGGTCAAACGTATTCATGCCCTGGGCTTCAGCGCCGAAATCTGGGGTTGGGCCGATAAGGACATTCAGGCCTTGGCGGCGACCGGTGCGGACTTCACCTCGATGACCGGCTACCTCAGCGGCACCCTCACCGACCCCGACGGCATCCGCCAATTGCTCGACAGCGCCCGTGAGTCCCTGGGCATTGCCGAGCGCCTCAATTGCCCCAGCCTCAACCTGCATGGCACGGGCCTGGGTGAAGGCGGCCTGCCCGTGCAGCCCGTCAGCCACACCACCGGGCGCATGTGGCTGAGCGCATGCAAAAGCCTGGAGAAAATCGCGCGCCTGGGGGAAGACGCCGGCCGCGTGTTCCTGCTGGAAAACCTCAACACCGCCGTCGACCACCCAGGTACACCGTTTGCGCGTGCCGACGACACCCTGGCCCTGATCGAAGCCGTCGGCAGCCCGCATCTGAAGATGAACCTGGACCTGTACCACGCGCAGATTGGCGAAGGTAACCTGATCGAACTGATCCAGCGCGCTGGCAGCGCCATCGGCGAAATCCAGGTGGCTGATGTGCCTGGGCGCAAGGAGCCCGGCACGGGCGAAATCCACTACCCAGCCATTGCCCGGGCCTTGCACGCCATGGGTTACACCGGTGTGGTCGGCCTGGAGGGCTGGGCCAGCGGCGACAGCGAGACGGCCCTGGAGCGTTTCCGCCAGGCATTCACCCTATAACAATAAAAGGAACAGCCTCATGCACCGTTATTCATTACTAGTGGCCGCGCTGTTATTGATGTTCAGCCAGTGGTCCTTCGCCGCCTATCGCATCGGCGTGAGCATTGCCCGGGTGGACGATAACTTCATGACCTACGTGCGCACCGGCCTGGAGGCGGCAGCCAAACACCAGGACGTGCAGATCCAATTCGAAGACGCCCAGGGCGATGTGGTGCGCCAGCTCAATCAGGTCGAAGGCTTTCTCAACCAGAAGGTCGATGCGGTGATCGTGCTGCCGGTCGACACCGCCGCCACCGCCAACATCACCCGCGCCGCCGTGGCGGCGAAGACGCCGCTGGTGTACGTCAACCGCCACCCGGATGAGCGTACGCTGCCTGAGGGCGTGGTCACGGTGGCCTCCAACGACATCGAAGCGGGGCAATTGCAGATGCGCTACCTCGCCCAAAAACTGGGCGGCAAGGGCAATGTGGCGATCATCATGGGCGACCTTACACAGAACGCCACCCATGCCCGCACCGAAGGGGTCAAACAGGTGCTCAAGGACTTCCCCGGAATCAAGATCGTCGAGCAGCAAAGCGCCGAATGGCAGCGCAGCAAAGGCATGGACCTGACCAGCAACTGGTTGCTGGCCGGCACCGCGTTCAATGCCATTGTCGCCAACAACGATGAAATGGCGATTGGCGCGGCCATGGCCTTGCAGCAAGCAGGCAAGGCCAAGGGCGAGATTGCGATTGTCGGCATCGACGGTTTGCCCGATGGCTTGGCGGCGATCAAGCGCGGGCTGCTGGCGGGCTCAGTGTTCCAGGACCCCAAGGCCCAGGCTGCCCAGGCCGTGCAAGCGGCGGTGCGGATGATCAAGGGCGAGCAAGTTGAAGCACAGGTGTGGGTGCCATTTGAACTGATCACACCTGAACAGGTGGCGGTGTTTGAGCAGCGCTACAAATAACGCAGCTTTGTAGGAGCGAGCTTGCTCGCGAAGAACGCCCAGACGCCGCGCTCATTCAGGAAGCACGCGTTATCGTTGACGTTTTTCGCGAGCAAGCTCGCTCCTACCTGGTTATCGTATCAATCAAGGTCACTTGCATCATGTCGCTCGGGCAACTGATCATCCCCCGACACCCGGTTCACCCGCCGCCCACGCTGCACCGCCGGCCGTGCGTCAATCGCATCCGCCCAGCGCTGCACATGCTTGTATTCATGCACCGACAAAAACTCCGCCGCGCCATACAAACGGCCTTTGACCAACCCACCGTACCAAGGCCATATCGCGATATCGGCAATGGTGTAGTCATCCCCGGCAATGTATTGGCTGACCGCCAGGCGCTTATCCAGCACATCCAGTTGGCGCTTGGTCTCCATGGCAAAGCGGTTGATCGGGTATTCCATCTTGCTCGGCGCATAGGCATAGAAATGCCCGAAGCCGCCGCCCAGGTAAGGCGCGCTGCCCATCTGCCAGAACAACCAAGACAGGCATTCAGCCCGTGCGGCGGGCTCCGTGGGCAGGAACGCACCGAACTTCTCGGCCAGGTACTGCAAAATCGCGCCTGATTCGAACACGCGAATCGGCGTGGCGCCGCTGTGGTCCATCAGCGCCGGAATCTTCGAGTTCGGGTTCACCGCCACAAAGCCACTGCCGAACTGGTCGCCGTCGCCGATCTTGATCAGCCAGGCATCGTATTCGGCGCCGCTGTGCCCCAGGGCCAGCAGTTCTTCCAGCAGGATCGTGACCTTCTGCCCATTGGGCGTGGCCAGGGAGTATAACTGCAGCGGGTGCTTGCCCACCGGCAGCGGCTTTTCGTGGGTGGCGCCGGCGATGGGCCGGTTGATGCTGGCGAAGGTGCCGCCGCTTTCGGCGTCCCAGGTCCAGACTTTGGCAGGTACGTACTCGGTCATAATCAATGCTCCAGAGGCGCTTGTGATCCACTAAGCGTTCCAGACTAAACCAAAGGTTGATGACTCGTCACACAGTGAATGCCACCACCACCCGCTGCGATAGCGTCAATATTGATCTGCACCACCTTGCGGCTCGGATACAGCCGCGACAGCAGCTCCAGCGCCTTGCGGTCCGCCAGTGGGTCGCCGAACTCAGGCGCAATTACCGCATCGTTGATCACGAAGTAATTGATATAGCCCGCGGCGAAATCCGGGTTGCCTTGGCTGAACTTGCTTTTACGCGGCTTGAGCGGCGGCGATACGGTATGCACCTGCAACGGGCGACCATCGGCGTCGGTGGCGTTCTTGAGCATTTCCAGGTGTGCCAGGGTGACCTTGTAGTCATAGGACTGCGGGTCGGTGTCGAGATTGGCCAGCACCACGCCGGGGGACACAAAGCGTGCGTAGAAATCCACGTGGGCGTCGGTGATGTCCTTGCCCTTGATACCCGGCAGCCAAATGATTTTACGCAAGCCCAGGCGCTCCTTGAGTTCGGCCTCCACCTCAGCCTGGCTCCAGTCGGGGTTGCGATTGCGATTAATCCAACTGCTTTGCGTCATGATGCCGGTGCCCAGGCCATCCACTTCAATGCCACCGCCCTCGCCCACCAGTTCGCTGCGCCAGTAACGGGCCCCAGTATGTTCGGCAATCTGGGCAGCCAGTTGCGCATCCTCGGCGTGCTGCTGTTTGTTGCCCCACCCGTTGAAGTTGAAATCCACCGCCCCCAGCGCTCCGGTGCCATCAATCACGAAGTTGGCGCCGGTGTCGCGTATCCAGATGTCGTCCAGCTCGGTCTCGACAAAGGTGATGTTGCGCGTGCCACAGTGTTTTTCCGCCAGCACCCGTTCGTCTCCACGGCAAAACACGGTCACCGGCTCATACTCGGCAATCGCCCGGGCGATACGGCCCAGCGCTGCTTGAACATCGGCGGTAAAGTCCTCCCAGATGGCCTCCTGGGCACCAAAGGCAATAAACGCCTGGCGGTGTTTTTCACCCTCGTCGGGCATATAGAAGCGGCCACTGACAGCGGCACGTACGTAAGGAGCAATCAGGCTCATGGCGGCGACCACGCTGGTGTGTTTGAGGAAGGTTCGACGGGTTGGCATGGGGGTCTCTACTGAAGAAGGGCGGTCTTGAATTTAGTCCATACGCGCATACGTGCACGCATATCGGCCTGGGGGATATCTTTGCCAGCGATCAACCGTTCAAAGGTGGCGGCATCTGGGTAAATATCCGGGTTGTCGCGCAGGCTGGCCTCCACCTGCGGTCGCGCCTTGGCATTGGCGGTGGGATAGCCGGTCAGGTTGGTGATAGCGGCCATGTTCTGCGGGCGCATCACAAAGTTGATAAAAGCGTAGGCGTATTCCGGGTGCCGGGCATCGACGGGAATCGCCATGGTGTCCATCCAGACTGTCGTGCCCTCGCGGGGGATGTGATAGCCGAAGGTCACCGCCTTGCCAGCCGCATCGGCGGCGCGCTGGGCCTGGGTCATGTCGCCGCTGTAGCCTAGGGACAGGCACAGGTTGCCGTTGACCAGATCGGTCACCGGTTGCGACTGGAACTTGCGAATAAAGGGGCGCAGCTTGAGCAACAGTGCACTGGCCGCAGCCAGATCTTCGGGCTTGGCACTGCGCGGGGCGCGGCCCAGGTAGTTAAGCACCACCGCGAGCACTTCATCCGGCGAGTCGATCAGGGAGATGCCGCAATCGGCAAATTGGGCGGCAAACTCGGGCTTGAACAGTAGGTCGAGGCTGTTGACCGGCGCATTCGGCAGGCGCTGGCGGATCTGCTCGGTGTTGTAGGTCAGGCCGATGGTGCCCCAGGTATAGGGCACCGTGGCCTTGTTCGAATTGACGTAATGCGCACGCAACGCCTGCAGGCCCGGTTCAATGTCCCCCAGGGCCGTGAGCCTGGCAGGGTCCAGGGCCTGCAAGCTGCCGGCGCGCATCAGGCGCTCGGCCACTGTGTCGCCTGGGAAGATCAAGTCATAGCCACTGCCACCGGCCATCAGCTTGGCTTCCAGGGTTTCACTGCTGTCCATCACATCGTAGATCAAATGGATACCGGTTTCGGCGGTGAACCTGGACAAGGTGTCAGGGGCAAAATAATCGGCCCAGTTATACAGCTTCAGGGTCTTGTCATCAGCCACGACACAGGCGCTGGTGAGGATGAGGGCACAGCTCAACAGGCGTTTCATGATAGGCGCCCATCCAGGGTCAGCAGTGCACCATACAAGTCCGGGCGACGGTCACGGTATATGCCCCAGGTCAGGCGCTCTTCGCCCATGGTGGCCAGGTCCAGGCTGTGCACGAGTACGCCCGTGCTGTCGCGGTCGGCTTCGGCCAACAGCTTGCCTTTGTGATCGCAGATAAACGATGAACCATAAAAATCCATTTGCAGGCTCGCATTACTGTTCGCCACTTCGCGCCCGACGCGGTTGGCCGCCACCACCGGCAGCAGGTTGGCCGCCGCGTGCCCGCGCATGGTCATCTGCCAATGGTCGCGGGAATCGAGGCTGGCACAGCCGGGTTCCGAACCGATGGCGGTGGGAAACAGCAGTACCTCGGCGCCATGTAATGCCAGGCAGCGCGCGGTTTCCGGAAACCACTGGTCCCAGCAGATACCGATGCCCAGGCGCCCGAAGGCGCTGTCCCACACGCGAAAACCGGTGTCACCGGGGCTGAAATATTCCTTCTCCTGGTAGCCGATGGCGTTGGGAATATGGCTCTTGCGGTACACCCCAAGCAATCGCCCGTCAGCATCCGCCACACTCAGGGAATTAAAGAACGCATTGCCGGCTTTTTCGAACCAGCTCAGTGGCAGCACGACTCCTAACTCCTTGGCCAATGCAGCAAAGCGTTTGAGCACTTGGCTGTGCTGATACTCCTCGGCCAAGGCCAGGTGCTGATGCCGTTGTTCGATGCAGAAATACGGCGTAGCGAATAGCTCCTGCAACAGGATTACCTGGGCGCCCTTGGCGGCTGCGTTGCGCACCAGTTGCTCGGCGCGGTCGAGGTTACTCGGTAAATCCCAGGTGCAAGGCATCTGGGTAGTGGCAATCGTCAATAGACGCATGGCATTACCCCTTCACTGGCCAGGCGGGCTGTTGTTGGGTGATGCAATGCACACCGCCGCCGCCATGGGCCAGGTGGTTGATTCGCACCGGTACGATCTCGCGGTCCGGAAAAGCCTGGCCCAGGACATTGGCCGCGACCTGATCTGCGGCGATCCCATAGGCCGGCATGATGATTGCGCCATTGGCGATATAGAAGTTGGAGTAGGAAGCGCAGAAGGCCTCGGCGCCAGTGTCTACGGCCTCGGAGGCCTCATACAGCTCGATCAGCTCAAAGCGACGGCCCCGGGCATCGGTGGCCAACTCCAGGACGCGGCGGTTTTCCCTTGCTACTTGGGCGTAGACCGAGCAGTGGTCGAGGGTCGCGTCTACCAGCAACACGCCGGGGCGAGCAAAGGCGCAGATGCCGTCGACATGCCCATCGGTCATGTCACCGGTGACGTAGTTCGGGTCGCCGGGCAACCAGATCGTCTTCTTGATGCCCAGCCAGCGCGCAAACACTTTCTCGATGTCAGCCTTGGTCACGCCAGGGTTGCGGTTGGGATTGAGCAGCACCGATTCGGTGGTGATCAAGGTGCCCTCGCCGTCCACATGAAAGGCGCCGCCCTCGTTGCTCAACGGTGTGCCGAAACAGACAAGCCCGAGGTGATTGAGCACCCGACGGGCCAGGCTTTCATCCCATTCATGGGCCGACTTTTCACCCCAGGCATTGAAGCGCCAGCTCACACCGGCCAGCCCATGTTGCGGGTGATAGATAAAGGACGGGCCGGAGTCGCGGCACCAGCTGTCGTTGACCGCCTGGGGGATCAGTTCAATGCGCGGGCCGCACAAGGCGATGGCACTGGCAAGCGCCGAAGGGTCGACAACCATCTTCACCGGCTCAAACCGCGCAATGGCATTGGCTACCCGCGCGAAGTCCTGCTGCACCTGCGCCAGCGTCACGCCCCAAGTGTTCTCCCACAACGCCTGGTTATGAGGCCAGACCATCCAGGTCGCCGCATGCTGGGACCACTCGGCGGGCATCCGCCACCCCAGGTTTTCAACTTCATCCATCTGCATGACAAGTACCTTTGAATTAAGTCATTGTGTTCAGCGAAAACTACCCAAGGGGTATTGCCAGGCATGCTACGTTGGAGAAAAAGCGTAAACAAACGATGAATTTTGCAGAAAACTGATTAGAGGAACTTATCAGCATGCTCAACCAATGGCCGCCCCTCGGCACCCTTCGCGGCTTTGAAGCCGCCGCTCGGCTGGGCAATTTTCACAAGGCGGCCGAAGAGCTGCACTTGACTCAATCGGCTATCAGCCAGCAGATTCGCAGCCTGGAAGCGTACCTTGAACAGCCGCTGTTTTTTCGCAGCGGGCGCAGCGTCAGCTTGACCGACGCCGGCCAGGATTTCCTCAGCACCACCCAGGCCTTACTGCAACAACTGGCCGTCGGCGTACGACGCCTTGGGCAATACCGCAAACCTAATCAACTGGTGCTCAACACCACGCCGGCCTTTGCCCGGCATTGGCTGTTGCCTCGCCTAGCCGACTTTCGCCGCCAACACCCGCAGGTCGATCTATGGATTTTCAGCACCGACGAAGTGCCAGACATGGCCAGCCAGACCATCGATTTGGCGGTGCGCGACGACATCAGCTCCCAGGCCGAATGCAGCTTCAAGGTGCTGCATATCGACCGGCTGTTTCCGGCATGCCACCCCCAGGTGCTGGAGGTGCCTCTTGAGCAACGCACCACCTTGCACGGTGAGCGGGAAATGGACTGGAGTCACTGGGCGGTGGAAGCCGGGATTGATGTGGGGCAACAGGACCAGGGCCTGAATTTTTCCGACCCCGGTTTATTGCTGGATGCGGTGTGCACCGGGTTGGGGATTGGCCTGGTAAGCCAGTTGCTCAGCCGCCAGGGGCAAGCCAAAGGTTTGCTGACGCCGTTGGTAGACGCCACCATTCGCGGCCCCAGCTGGGCGCTACTGACCCATCGCGACAGCGAGAACGACCCCCTGGCGCGGTGTTTTATCGAGTGGCTATCGAGCCGTTTGCAGGGAGATGCGACATGAATGACCGACTCGACGACCTCCTCGCGGACCATTTGCACGTACTGTTCTGCGGCATCAACCCTGGCAAGGGCTCCGCCGCCCTCGGCCTGCATTTTGCCAATCGCAGCAATCGCTTCTGGCGTACGGTGCATCTGGCCGGTTTCACGCCCCATGAGATTCGCCCGCAAGACGGCGCCACCTTGCTGCACTACGGTTGCGGATTAACCACTTTGGTGGCACGGCCAACGGCCAGTGCAGGCGAGTTGGCGCGGCATGAATTCCAGGACGCGGCGGCGGCGTTCGAACACAAGATCCGCCGCCATGCCCCGCGCTTCGTCGCGTTCCTCGGCAAGCCCGGCTATAGCGCGCTGAGCGGCCAGCGCGAGGTCGCCTGGGGTTTGCAAGCGCAGCCACTGGGCGACGCCTCGGTCTGGGTGCTGCCCAACCCCAGCGGGCGCAACCTGGCGTTCAGCCTCGATCAATTGGTGCAAGCGTATCGGCTGCTGCACAACGCCGTTGCGCACGCCCGGCCCGCGCCCGTAATCTCTTGAGCCCAACACCCTGTAAGCAATGGAGGCTGCATGAAACTGGTCGGAATGCTGGACTCGCCCTACGTACGCCGCGTGGCTGTTTCCCTGGAGTTATACGGGGTGGACTTTGTGCATGAACCGCTGTCGGTGTTCAGCACTTACGCTGAATTTGCCCAGATCAACCCCGTAGTCAAGGCCCCTACCCTGGTGCTGGACGATGGCACGGTGCTGATGGATTCGAGCCTGATCCTCGATTACCTGGAAACGCTGGCGCCGGCTGACAAGAAGCTGCTGCCCCAACAACCGGCGGCACGTGCCCGTGACCTGCAATTGCTTGGGCTCGCGCTGGCGGCATGCGAGAAAAGCGTGCAGATCGTCTATGAACACAACCTTCGCCCCGCTGAAAAATTGCATGCGCCGTGGCTTGAGCGCGTTACCGGGCAACTGCTGGCGGCTTATGCGCTGCTGGACAAGCAGCTGGCAGGCAATGAAGCGCTGACCCAGGCGTCGATTACCGCAGCGGTCGCCTGGTCGTTCAGCCAGTTCACCGTGGCCTCGGTGGTGAAGGCCGATGCGTTCCCCAACCTCAAGCGCCATGCTGAACGCCTGGAGCAGCACCCGGCGTTCAAGCGTTACCCCATCGAGTAAGCACCACAATTTAACTGTGGGAGCGGGCTTGCTCGCGAAGGCGGTGTGTCAGAACCTAATAAGTTCACTGGCACACCGCCTTCGCGAGCAAGCCCGCTCCCACACTCGATGTGCATCATTCTGAACATCGCGTTTTATACCCAGCCGCCGTCAACGATAAAGTTCTGCGCCGAGCACATCGCCGAGGCATCCGAGGCCAAAAACAGCGCCATGTTGGCGATGTGTTCCGGCATCACGCTGCCGGGCAGGCACTGGCTGCGGGCGATGAGGTCCTTGGCGGCGTCGTCGACCCACATGGCCAGTTGTTTTTCGGTCATCACCCAACCCGGCACCAAGGTGTTAACGCGGATATGGTTGGGCCCCAGTTCCCGCGCCAGGGCTCGGGTCATGCCGTGGGCGGCGGCCTTGCTGGCGGCGTATACGGGGTAGCCGGCCGAGGCCATCATCCAGCCCACCGAGCCCAGGTTGATGATCGAGCCGCCACCGGCCTGTTTCATCGTGGGCACCACCGCCTTGGCGGCAAAGAAGGCGTGCTTGAGGTTGACCGCAATCAGCTGGTCGAACATGTGCGAGTCGATTTCTTCCAGGCTGTGGCGCACATCGTTCGCTGCATTGTTGACCAGTACCGTAATCGGCCCCAGGGAATGCTCGAAGCGCCCGATCGCCGCGCGGTAACCGATCTCGTCGGTGATATCGCAGCACTCGAACTCGACACGCTGCCCTTTGGAGTTCAGCAGCGCCGCCAAGCGTTCACCCTGGCTCTGTGCACGGTCCACAAACGCCACGTTGGCGCCCTGCGCGGCGAAGGCCCGCACCATGAACTCGCCAATCCCCGAAGCCCCGCCGGAAACCAGCACGGTTTTGTCCTTGAGGTCGGGATAAATCGCTTGCTGGGTAGTCATAACAATCAGTGCTCCGCTTAATTAGTCTTATTTTATTTTGCAAGAACGGCGTTAAAGGCTATAAATCTGCTGTCATATCGACAAAATATCTCAAATTAGTAGAACTATTCCAGCAAAACAACAAAAGGAAGTTCGACCATGAAGCACCCTCGATACCTGCTGTCCGGCCTCGCGCTGTCCATGCTTATCGCCAGCGGCGGCGCGCACGCTGCCGGCCTTAGCAGCGAACACAAACCCTTCGGCAAAACCAACGATGGCACCGCCGTCGAACAGTACGTGTTGCGCAACAGCCATGGCATGCAAGCCACGGTGATCACCTACGGCGGCGTGCTGCAGTCGCTAAAAGTGCCAGACAAACACGGCAAGCTCGACGACGTGGTGCTGGGCTTTGATGACGTGCAAGGTTATCAAGGCGGTACCGCGTTTTTCGGCGCGACCATTGGCCGCTTCGGCAATCGCCTGGCCGGCGGCGCCTTCGAACTCGACGGCAAACGCTACCAGGTGCCGCTCAACGATGGCCCCAATTCGCTGCATGGCGGCGCCCAGGGCTTCGACAAGCAGGTGTGGCAAGCCAAATCGGTCAAGGACAAAGACTCGGTGGGCGTCACCCTCACCTACCTGTCCAAAGATGGAGAAATGGGCTTTCCGGGCAACTTGAAAACCGAGGTCACCTACCGCCTCAACGACAACAACGAACTGCACATCGACTACACCGCCACCACCGATAAACCGACGGTGCTCAACCTCACCAACCACAGCTATTTCAACCTGGCCGGCGCGGGCAACGGCGACATTCTCAAGCAGGTCGCCACCTTGCACGCCAGCCACTACACACCAGTGAATGCCACCTTGATTCCCACCGGTGAATTGGCGCCGGTCAAGGGCACGCCGATGGACTTCCTGAAGCCCACACCTATCGGCCAGCACATCAAAGACGACCATCCGCAGCTCAAATTCGCCGAGCCCAAGCAAGGTGGCTTCGACTTCAACTGGGCGCTGGATACCAAAGGGGACGTCAAGCAACTGGCCGCCGAGGTGCATGATCCTGAATCAGGGCGGCGTTTGCAGCTCTACACCACAGAGCCTGGCGTACAGTTCTATACCAGCAACTTCCTGGACGGTTCGGTGAAGGGCAAAGGCGGCAAGACGTATCAGCATTGGAGTGGGTTTACCTTGGAGACCCAGCATTTTCCGGATGCGCCTAACCAACCAGGCTTCGCCTCAACCCGCTTGAATCCGGGGCAGACTTACACCCAGAGCACGCTCTTCAAATTCACCGCTGATTAAAACTGTAGGAGCGAGCTTGCTCGCGAAAAACTCAAAGGCACCGCGTTTGTTCAGGAAACACGCGTTACCGTTGACGTTTTTCGCGAGCAAGCTCGCTCCTACATTGATCTGATGGCCTGGGTTCAGCGTTGTTTCATGCGGTCGATGACCACGGCCAACAGCAGGATCGAGCCGCGGATCACATACTGGTAGAAGGTATCGATGTTCTTGAGGTTCATCGCATTCTCGATGATCGCCAGAATCAACACCCCGGCAATCACATGCCGGATCATGCCGATACCACCGCTCAGCGATACCCCACCCAGCACGCAGGCCGAGATCACCGTGAGCTCGAAACCCTGGCCGATCATCGGCTGGCCGGAGGTCATGCGTGAAGCCAGGATTACTCCCGCCAGCGCGCCAATCAGGCCGTGCACGGCAAAGATCAGGATCTTGGTGCGGTCAACGTTCACGCCCGCCAGCAGCGCCGCCTCCGGGTTACCGCCGATGGCCATGGTGTTGCGCCCAAAGGTGGTGTAGTTGAGCAGCCAGCCGAAGAACAGGAAGCACACGATGGTGATCAGGATCGGCACCGGCACACCAAACAATTGGCCGTTGCCGAACACAAAGAATTGCTCCTGGGACACACCCACCGCTTTGCCGTCGGCAAAGATATAAGCCAGGCCGCGCACGATCTGCATGGTCGCCAGCGTGGTGATCAAGGCGTTGACCCGCAGCTTGGCGATCACGATGCCGTTGATCAGCCCCACCATCAGGCCCATCAGCAGCGCTGCGCCAATGCCCAGCATCACGCTGTCGGTATCGCGCATCACAATCGCCGCGACCACCCCGGCGCAGGCGATCACCGAGCCTACCGACAGGTCGAAGTGCCCTGAAGCCAGGCAGAACAGCATGGTGCACGCGGCGATGCCCACAGTGGAAATAGCCAGGCCCAGACCGCGCATGTTGAGCGGCGAGAGGAAGTTATCGATCAGCAGCGCGCACAGTACGAAGATGCCCACTGCCGCCAAGAGCATCGCCCAGTTATCGAGCAATGCGCGTATATCGAGGGGTTTGCGTGCCGAGGGCAGCGCGTTGTTTTGAATGGTCATGGTCGTCTCTCAGTTCGCCAGGCCGCGTGGCAAGGCCAGCTGCAGCAGGTTGGATTCAGTCGCCTGTTCGCGCCGTTGTTCGCCGCGCAGGGCGCCTTCGCACAGCACCAGGATGCGGTCAGAAATGCCCATCACCTCCATCAGGTCGCTGGACACCACGATTACTGCAATGCCACTGGCCGCCAGGTTATGGATGATCTGGTAGATCTCCGACTTGGCGCCGATGTCGATACCGCGAGTGGGTTCGTCGAGCAGCAACACCTTCATCGGCATCGACAGCCAGCGGCCAAGGATGGCTTTCTGTTGGTTGCCGCCGGACAGGTACATGATCTTCTGCGCCGCGTTCGGCGTTTTGACCCGCATCGCCTGGATCTGTCGGTCGGCGTTACCTTTCTCCCAGCCTTCGCGCAACAGCCAGCCAAAGGTGGAATGGGCGCCACGGGCGCTGATGTTGATGTTTTCAGCGACGCTGCCCAGCGGGATGATGCCCTCTTTCTTGCGGTCCTCCGGACACAGCAATACGCCGGCGGCGATGGCGTCGCGGGGTGAGCGCAACTGCAACGGCTCACCACAGAGTTCCAGGCTGCCGGCACTGGCGCGCTCTAACCCGCTGAGCAGGCGAAACAGCTCGGTACGCCCCGCCCCCACCAGCCCGAACAGGCCCAGGATCTCGCCCTTGCGCACCTGGAAACTGATGGGTTCACGCAGGCCCGGGCCGAGCAAGCCGTCCACCTTGAGCGCCACCTCGCCTTGCTCACGCGCTCGGTAATCGTAGATATCCTGGATATCGCGACCGACCATGCAGGTCACCAGTTGATCGTGGGTCAGCGTGCTCATGTCCTCGAACGTGCGCACATAGCGGCCGTCCTTGAACACCGTCACCGCATCGCAAATACGGAACACCTCTTCCATACGGTGCGACACGTACAGCACCACTTTGCCCTCGTCGCGCAGGCGCGCGATGATCGCCATCAAGCGGTCGATTTCCCGCGCCGACAAACTGCTGGTGGGTTCATCAAAGGCAATCACGTTGGCGCCACGAGACAGCGCCTTGGCGATTTCCACCAGCTGACGCTGGCCCAGGGACAGGCGCCCGAGTTTCTCGTCGGGATCGATTTCATCGGCCAGGCCCTTGAGGCAGGCCAGGGCCTGCTTGCGCAGCAGGCCCCGGTTGACCACGCCAAAGCGCGTGGGCAAATGCCCGAGGAACAGGTTCTCGGCCACGCTCATTTCCGGCACCAGGTGCAGCTCTTGGTGAATCACCGCCACGCCGCTGGCGATGCTGTCGGCGGCGCATTTGAAGGCCATGGTTTGCGCGCCGATCTGCACCGTACCGCTGGACGGAATGTAGGCGCCGCCGAGGATTTTCAGCAGGGTCGACTTGCCTGCGCCGTTCTCGCCCATCAGCGCGTGCACCTGCCCCGGGTGGGCGGTGAAGCAGATACCATCCAACGCCTTGACCCCGGGAAAGGTCTTGCCGATGCCGTCAAACCGCAGGGCCGCAGCGGTCATTTCCACAGCCCGATCTTGGTCAGTTCCGCCTGGAAGTTTTCACGGGTGATCAGCGTCACTTCGTCCATGGCCGTGTATTTCGGCGGCTCGGTGCCCTTGGTGACCCACTCGTACATCATCTCGGCGGTTTTGTAGCCTTCAATGTGCGGGCTGGGCAGCATCGAACCAAAGAAGCCGCTGTTGGCTTTCTTCAATTCGCCGATGGCGTCGGTGCCATTGATGCCGATACCGATCACGTTGGCTGCGGCGAAACCGGCACTTTCGGTGGCGCGCACGCCGCCGAGCACGGTGTTGTCGTTCATACCGCCGATGATCAGGTTTTTCGCGCTGCCCGGTAGTTTGACCAGCGCTGAGTTGGTGGCGTCCATGCTGCCTGGGACGTCGAGGGTTTTCAGTGGGGCGGTGAGGATGTGATCTTTAGGAATGCCAGCCTCTTCCAGCGACTTGATCGAGCCATCGGTGCGTTTCTTGCCGGTGTCGAGTTCGTTGAAGGTGTTGATCACCGCGTAGGTGTCCTTCCAGTCCCAACCGCGTTTTTTCGCTTCGGCGGCCATGGCGGCGCCCTGCTTCTGGCCCACTTCAAATGCGGCCATGCCCAGGTACGGCACGTCTTCCATGAAGTTGCCCTTGGCATCGACAAAGCGATCATCCACGGCCATCACTTTCAAGCCGTTGGCCTTGGCCTTGGCGACAATCGCCGGGCCCAGGGACACGTCTGGCGGGCAGATCACAAAACCCTTGGCGCCGTTGGCGGCCAGGCTGTCGATGGCCGAGAGGGTTTTCTCGCCGTCGGGCACCGCGATCTTGATGAGTTTGAAGCCTTTGTCCTGGGCGGCTTTTTCCGCAAACGCCCATTCAGTCTGGAACCAGGGCTCTTCGGCCTGCTTGACCAAAAAGCCGATTTTCACTTCTTCAGCGGCCAGCAACAGGCCGCTCAAGCTCATGGCCGAGACCGCCACAGCGGCGCAGCACAGGGAACGCAAACCACGACGACGATTCATACGGGTGACTCCTTGTTGTTGTTTTTAGGTAGAACTTTGTAGGAGCGAGCTTGCTCTCGAAAACCCCGAGGGCGACGCGTTCATCCAGCATGAACGCGTTATCGTTGACGTTTTTTGCGGGCAAGCCCGCTCCTACAGGTTATCCGGCGAAGCGGTGACAGGGCTTGCCTGGCACGTCCACCTCAATGGCCAATACCGCACCGTCAAGGGGATGATTCAAGGGACTCGCAGCACTGGTGATATACAACGTGGTGAGCTCGGGCCCACCGAACACGCAACTGGTGGGCCGGCTGACCGGCAGTTCGATGATGCGATCCACCGCACCCGAGGGCGTCAGCCGCAGCAGACAACTGCCGTCCCAACGCGCGTTCCAGATATAGCCCTCAGCGTCCATGGACGAACCATCCGGCCCGCCGCGTGTGTGCGGCCCGAACCAGGCCTGGGCGGCGCCAAGTTGGCCGTCAACCTGGATCGAATGCTGATAGAGCGTGCCGTCCATGCTGTCGCCGAAATGCACCTGGCTGCCCTCCTCGCTCCAGAGCAAGGTGTTGGGAATGCCCAGGCCGTTGAGCAACCGCGTGACCGTTGCATCAGCATCAATACGAAACAAGCCACCGGAGCGCCGGGTAATCGGCAGGTCTTCACCCTGCTCGCCAATGTTGTTCTGCATGGTGCCCAACCACAGGCGGCCCTGGGCATCGCAGCGTGCTTCATTGCCACGGTTGCCCGCTTGCGGGTCGGCTACGCACAGCAAGGTCAAGGCTTCGGTGGCCAGGTCCAGGCGATACACGCCGCTGCTCAAGGTCACCAGCGCATCGCCGCGTTCACAGGGGATGAACGCCGAGACATGCTCGGGCAACTGCCACACCTGCAACTCCCCGCCCATCAGGCGCAGCGCCTGGCGGGCGGCGATATCCACCCAATACAAGGCCTGGGTTGGTACATCCCAGAACGGCCCTTCGCCCAACCGGGCACGGTGCGAGGTGACTGCGCTCAACGACATGAAGCCTCCTGATCAGTTACAGCGATTCGCGCGATGGCGTGCCATTTACCAGGCGCTGAATACGCAAGGGGTTGGCGTTTTTCAACGCGTCGGGCAGCAGGCTATCAGGGTAGTTCTGGAAGCACACCGGGCGCAGGAAACGGTCGATGGCCAAGGTGCCGACCGAGGTGCCACGCGCATCGGAAGTTGCCGGGTACGGCCCGCCGTGAACCATGGAATCGCACACCTCCACGCCAGTGGGGTAACCGTTGAGCAGGATGCGCCCGACTTTCTGTTCCAGCAGCGGCGTGAGTTCAGCGAACTGTTGCAGGTCGGCCGGTTCGCCGATGAGCGTGGCGGTCAACTGCCCGTGCAGCCCTTGCAGGGCGGCGCTGAGTTGCGCCTGGTCGGCCACTTCGACGAACACCGTGGTGGGGCCGAAGACTTCTTCCTGGAGCACTTCATCGCCGTCAATCAACAGACGTACATCCGCCTTGAACAGTTGCGGTTGCGCCTGGTTGCCCGATTGCGCGCTGCCCGCCAGATGCTGGATGCCCGGGTGAGACCGGAGTTTTTCCAGGCCCTTGCCGTAGCTGCCCAGGGTGCCGGCATTCAGCATGGTTTGCGCCGGTTGCTCGCCGATCAATTGCGCGACCTGCTGAGTGAACGCGGTGAACGCAGGCGAGGCGATACCGATCACCAGACCTGGGTTGGTGCAGAACTGGCCGCAGCCTTGTACCACCGACGCGGTCAGGTCACGGGCAATGCTTTCAGCGCGGGCTTGCAGCGCCTGGGGCAGCACGATCACGGGGTTGATGCTCGACATCTCGGCAAACACCGGGATCGGCTGCGGGCGCGCCGCGGCCATGTCGCACAGGGCGCGGCCGCCTTTGAGCGAGCCGGTAAAGCCTACCGCCTGGATCGCCGGGTGCTTGACCAGCGCCTCACCGACGCCGCCGCCAAAGATCATATTGAACACGCCAGCCGGCATCTCGGTGGCCTCAGCGGCGCGGATGATCGCATCGGCCACGCGCTCGGCGGTCGCCATGTGCCCGCTGTGGGCCTTGAACACCACCGGGCAACCGGCAGCCAGCGCGGCAGCGGTGTCGCCGCCAGCGGTGGAAAATGCCAGGGGGAAGTTGCTGGCGCCGAACACTGCCACCGGGCCGAGGCCGATGCGGTATTGGCGCAGGTCTGGGCGCGGCAGCGGCTGGCGCTCTGGCAGGGCCTTGTCGATACGCGCGCCGTAGAAGTCACCGCGGCGCAGCACGGTGGCGAACAAACGCATCTGGCCGCTGGTGCGCCCGCGCTCGCCTTTGATGCGTGCGGCCGGCAAGGCGGTTTCGCGGCAGACCAGTTCGACGAAATCATCGCCCAAGGCGTCCAGCTCATCGGCCACTGCATCCAGGAACTGCGCACGGCGTGCGGCGCTCAAGGCGCGATAGGCCGGGTAAGCCTGAGCCGCGGCCTGGGCGGCGGCGTCCACTTCCTGGGCGGTGGCCTGGTAGAAATCCTGGGGCAAGGCTTCGCCGGTGGCGGCGTCGATGCTTTGCAGCTTGATGCTGCCGTTGGCGCTGCGTTGGCCGCCGATGTAGTTGTGGCCGAGGAACTGGGTCATGTTGATCTCCTTAAAGGGGGGTGACTTGGCCGGGTTCGAATGCCGCATCGCTGCTGCCGATACCGTTGATCAACGGCGCGCCGAATTCAGCCTGGCTGATCTCGAACACGTCGCCCGGCTGGGTACGTATACCGTCGGCGAATGACAAGGTGGCGGTGCCAAAGAAGTGAATGTGCACGTCGCCCGGCTTGAGGAACTGGCTGTATTTGAAGTGGTGGTATTCGAGGTTTTCCAGGCTGTGGCACATGTTGGCCTCGCCGCTGAGAAATTCGTTCTGCCAGATGACTTCGCCGTTGCGCAGGATGCGGCTGGTGCCCGCCAAGTGCTGGGGCAGTTCGCCCACGCGCAGCTCCGGGCCATAGCTGCAACTGCGCAGCTTGGAATGGGCCAGGTACAGGTAGTTCTTGCGCTCCATCACATGGTCGGAGAACTCGTTGCCCACCGCAAAGCCCAGGCGATAGGGTTTACGGTCATGCCCGATCACATAGAGGCCGCCGATTTCCGGTTCTTCGCCGGCGTCTTCGGCGAACGGCGGCACCGGGAAGGCCTGGCCCGGGCGCACGACGATGCTGCCATCGCCTTTGTAGAACCACTCCGGTTGCACACCGGCCTGGCCAGCAGCGGGTTTGCCGCCCTCCACACCCCACTTGAAGATGCGCATGGTGTCGGTCATCGCGCTGTCGTCGCCGGCCTGCTGGTGCATCTTGTCGCGGGCCGAGGCACTGCCCAGGTGGGTAAGGCCGGTGCCGCTGATCAGCATGTGGGCCGGGTCCGGGTGGTCCAGCGGCGGCAAAATTTTATGGTCCGCCAACAAGGCGGCGTAGTCATGGCTGGCGCCCAGGCCGAGGGCCTCCACCTGTTGCTGCAACTTGCCGCCGGCTTCGATGGCGGCCAGCGCCAGTTCACGCACGCTGTGGGCGCCGCGCACTTCGCGTACCTGGTTGCCTTCTACCACGCCGACGCGGCGCTCACCGTTGCTCAACTCGAACTGAACTAAACGCATGCAGCTTCTCCTGGATTTAAGTGCGTGTGGCGCCACGGGCGCTGGCGGCGAATTGGTCGACGGGCAGCACGTGCTTGCGCTCCAACACGCGGTAGACCACGAGGGTCAGCAGCAAGCCGAACACCATTACACCGGATAAGAAATACAAGCCTGAGGCCAGGTTGCCGGTGTACTCCTTGAGCGCACCGATCACGAACGGGCCGATATAGCCGCCGAGGTTGCCCACCGAGTTGATCAAGGCAATACCGGCCGCCGCGCTGGCGCCGGCAAAGAAGCGCCCCGGCAGGGTCCAGAACACGGCGGTGCAGGAAAACATTGCAAATGCCGCCAGGCACAGCGCGGCCATTTGCAGCACCGGCACGGTGAGCCAGGCGCTGCAGAACAGGCCGATGGCGCCCAATACATAGAGCACGGCGAGATGGCCGTACCGGTCGTTCAAGCGGTCGGAGCTGCGCGGGATGATCAACAGGCCGATGATGCCGAAGATATAGGGCACCGCGGAGATGAAGCCGGTGGTGAGGTCGCTGCCGCCAAACTGCTTGATCAGGGTGGGCAGCCACAGGCCGAGGCCGTAGATGCTCAGGGTTACCGGCAGGTAGAACAGCGCCAGCAGCAATACGCGCTTGTCCTTGAGCGCATGCAACGGGTTGCCGTGGCGAGTCTGGCCGTAGGCTTGCAGGTCTTTGTGCAGCTCGCCGGTGAGCCAGGCTTTTTCTTCCTCGCTCATCCAGTTGACCTGTTGGGGGCCGTCCGGCAGGTAACGCAGCACCGGCCAGGTGAGCAGGATCGCCGGGGTGCCGATCACGATGAACAGCCACTGCCAGCCATGCAGGCCGAGGATGCCGTCCATGCCGAGCAAACCGCCGGACACAGGGCCGGTGATCATCATTGCAATCGGTTGGGAGAGGATGAACAGCCCGAGGATCTTGCCGCGATGGCGCACGGGAAACCATTGGGTAATGTAGTACAGCACGCCGGGAAAGAACCCCGCCTCCGCCGCGCCCAACAGAAAACGCATCACATAGAAGCTGTGTGGCCCCTGCACGAACGCCATGCCGATGGTGATGGCGCCCCAGGTGATCATGATTCGCGCAAACCAGCGCCGTGCGCCGAAGCGGTCGAGCATCAGATTGCTGGGAATCTCGAACAGGAAATAGCCAATGAAGAACAACCCGGCACCGAGGCCATAGGCGGCGTCGCCGATGCCCACGTCAGCGCCCATGTGCAGCTTGGCGAAGCCCACGGCGGAACGGTCCACGTAGGCGATCAGGTACAGCAGGATCAGGAAGGGAATCAGTTTCAGCGTGATGCGCCGAATAAGCCGCAGTTCCTGGCTCATGGGGTCGATCTCCGATTGTTGTTTTTATAGAAGCTCGGGGGACGCCTCTCGCGAAAATCCGCCAGGGTCATACCTCAGTTGAGAAAGACTATATAGTAGGACTATTTACAAAACAACACTTCCAAAGCAGCGATTTTGCGCTTATGTTTAAGCACGCATAGAACATATAGTCATACAATAAGAGAATCGATCATGCCTGACAAAAAGCCCGGCCTACGCTCTGCCCAGTGGTTCGGTACCGCCGACAAGAACGGTTTCATGTACCGCAGCTGGATGAAGAACCAAGGCATTGCCGACCATCAGTTCCATGGCAAACCGATCATCGGCATCTGCAACACTTGGTCGGAGCTGACGCCGTGCAACGCGCACTTCCGCCAGATCGCCGAGCACGTCAAGCGTGGCGTGATCGAGGCCGGTGGCTTCCCGGTGGAGTTCCCGGTGTTTTCCAACGGCGAATCCAACCTGCGCCCTACCGCCATGCTCACTCGCAACCTGGCGAGCATGGATGTGGAAGAAGCCATTCGCGGTAATCCGATTGATGGCGTGGTCCTGCTCACCGGCTGTGACAAAACCACCCCGGCGCTGCTGATGGGCGCGGCCAGTTGTGATGTGCCGGCCATCGTGGTCACCGGCGGGCCGATGCTCAACGGCAAGCACAAGGGCCAGGACATCGGCTCGGGAACGGTGGTGTGGCAGCTCAGCGAACAGGTCAAGGCCGGTACCATCACCCTGGATGACTTCCTCGCGGCCGAGGGCGGCATGTCGCGTTCGGCGGGCACCTGCAACACCATGGGCACGGCTTCTACCATGGCGTGCATGGCCGAAGCACTGGGTACTTCCCTGCCCCACAACGCGGCGATTCCGGCCGTGGATGCGCGTCGCTATGTACTGGCGCACATGTCGGGCATGCGCGCCGTGGAGATGGTACGTGAAGACTTGAAGCTGTCGAAAATCCTCACCAAGGAAGCGTTTGAAAACGCTATCCGCGTGAACGCGGCCATCGGCGGCTCGACCAACGCGGTGATTCACTTGAAAGCCATCGCCGGGCGCATCGGCGTCGAACTCGACCTGGATGACTGGACCCGCATCGGCCGCGGCATGCCGACCATCGTCGACCTGCAACCCTCCGGGCGCTTTCTGATGGAGGAGTTTTACTACGCCGGTGGCCTGCCCGCTGTGCTGCGCCGCCTGGGTGAAGCCAACCTGATCCCGCACCCCAACGCCTTGACCGTCAACGGCAAGTCTCTGGGCGAGAACACCCAGGATTCACCGATCTACGGCCAGGACGAAGTGATCCGCACCCTGGACAACCCGATCCGCGCCGACGGCGGCATCTGCGTGCTGCGTGGCAACCTCGCGCCCCTGGGCGCGGTGCTCAAGCCTTCGGCCGCGAGCCCCGAACTGATGCAGCACCGTGGCCGCGCCGTGGTGTTCGAGAACTTCGACATGTACAAGGCACGCATCAACGACCCGGAGCTGGACGTGGATGCCAACTCGATCCTGGTCATGAAAAACTGCGGCCCCAAGGGTTACCCCGGCATGGCCGAAGTCGGCAACATGGGCTTGCCCGCCAAGCTGCTGGCCCAGGGCGTGACGGACATGGTGCGTATTTCCGATGCGCGCATGAGCGGCACCGCCTACGGCACCGTGGTGTTGCACGTGGCACCGGAAGCCGCTGCTGGCGGGCCGTTGGCGACTGTGAAGGAAGGTGACTGGATCGAACTCGATTGCGCCAATGGCCGCCTGCACCTGGACATTCCCGACGCCGAGCTGGCAGCGCGCATGGCCGACCTGCCGCCCGCGCAGAACCTCATCGTCGGCGGCTATCGCCAGCTGTACATCGACCATGTGCTGCAGGCCGACCAAGGCTGTGACTTCGACTTCCTGGTGGGCTGTCGCGGGGCAGAAGTCCCACGGCATTCCCACTAATTGGGATGCTATGATGCGGCGAATCTAAGCCAGAGCCTCCCCGTCGTTATGGATCACCAGCCGCCCAAGCCGCGCAAGAGCCAGCATGCCCAGATCGTTCAGGACTTGGGCATGCACATCGTTTCCGGTCGCTTCAAGCCCGAGGAACGGTTGCCCATGGAAGCCACGCTGTGCGAGGAATACCAGGTCAGCCGCTCGGTATTGCGCGAAGCCACGCGGGTGCTCAGCGCCAAGGGCCTGGTGTATTCCAAACCACGGGTGGGCGCGGTGGTACGGCCACGCTTGAAATGGCACCTGCTCGACCCGGACGTGCTGTCCTGGTTGATGCAGTCCACGCCCCACAGCGAGTTCTTCAACACCCTGGCCGGGGTGCGCCGCATCCTCGAACCGGAAATCGCCGCCATGGCCGCGACCACCGCCACCGATGAAGACATCGCCACCATCGAACACGCCTACCAGGGCATGGAAACCGCCAAGACCCACGAGGAGCTGTTGCAGGCCGACTTGGACTTTCACCGCGCGATTGCCGACGCCACCCGCAACGACCTGCTGGCCTATATGTGCAACATGCTCTCGCTGCCGTTGCGCGAGTCGATCAACATCACCAACCGCCGCCCGGACATTCAGGGCCTGAGTCTGCCGCGACACAAGGCGATCCTCACGGCGATTCAGAACCGCGATGCCCTGGGCGCGCGGCATGCGTCGCTGGTGCAACTGGATGACACGCGAGTGGCGCTGGACACGGTGATGAATGTGTTGACGCCGCTGTAAACCCGCGTCATTCCTGATTGTTATTGTTGGCCCTGGGGCAGGTGTTATCGCCCTCTTTTTTCAGCGCCAGGACGGCCTGGCGCTCGGACAGCAAGTGGGTGATGGCGCCGCCGATCGCCGCGGAAATCAACGCCAACGCCTCTTTAGGCAGATTGATCGCCGCCCAGGTCAACCCGCCGATCAGCAGGATGACAAACAGGATATTGAAACGTGACACGCCGAGTTTTATCGAGCGGACGATATCGGACGTGTCCTGCATTTTTTCGAAGCGTTTTAGGTCTTCGAACTTGCGCACCGATTCCAGGGTTTCCAGGTAATGGGTTTCGGCCCGCTTGAGTTTCTTGATCACATCGGCTTCAAGCATGATCTCCTCTATCTCGATCCTGACCAGGCTGATATTGGCGCCTGGACGGCCGAGAATTTCCGAACTCAACGAACCCTCGGCCAGCTCGGCCAGCAGGTAGGTATAGGAGGTTTCGCTGATGTCCTTGGCATATTTTTGCAAGGCTGATGTGTAGCACTTGGTGGCGTATCGGGTGAACAGACGCTCGGCATCGTTAGTCTTTTTGATCAGCTCTTCAACTTCGTCGATCAGTTCCCGTTCCATTTTTAATATCCCTATTAAACGTGGCTTCGAAAAGCAATGAGCGCCGACTGCTGCGCTGGCACGTTAGGGCAAACATCCCTCGATCAAGGGCCAGTGTCTACTGTCAAACCTGACAGGTGAATAGGAGGCAGGGCACTGTGGCGAGGGAGCTGGCTCGCCTGCGATAGCCCTAGGTATCTACACAACTGTGCAGTTCGCCGCAGCCACCGGTAACCACGATGCGAAGCGAGCCGCTCTTGATCTTGATCTTGATCTGCTTGTGATCTTAGGCGCCCCGTTAAACCACGCTGGCCGGAATTCGACAGGGATTTGGGGGGTAAACCGGCAGGGATGCCGGTTTAGCCGCCCCGCGCCATGGATGGCGCGTGGCGGCGGCCCCCCAAATCACTGGCGGATTACGGGCACACCGAGCCTAAGCGAGGTGCCGAGTGGTGGGGCAAGAGCCCTTTGGTTACTTTGGGGCTTTTCCAAAGTGACCCGCCGTCAGGGCGGAACCCTAAGTGGCCGTTACCGTGGGAATGGATATGTACACAATCCAACTGTGTTGACTATCAGGCCGCCTTCGCGAGCAAGCCCGCTCCCACAGTTGGACCGTGGGATGTCAGGTAGTAGGCGTTGGCTGGCAGGCCGTCATCGCAGGCAAGCCAGCTCACACATATCGACGCTGTTCATCATAGGGTATAGGCGATGCCCACCTGCACGGTGCGCGGTGCACCGGGGTAGGCGTAGATATTGCCGAACGCGCCTTCTTCATACTCGCGGTTGAACAGGTTTTTCACATCCAGGTTCAAGCGCACCTGCTCATTGACCTTGTAGTAGCCGAGCAAGTCGACCACGGTATAAGCGTCCATCGAGAATGCCGTGTTGGCAGTCTGGCCGGCGCGCTGGTCGACGTACTTGCCGCCGGCGCCCAAGCCCAGGCCTTTGAGCGCGCCGTCCTGAAACTCGTAGACGTTGAGCAGGCTGAAGCTGTTGCGCGGGATGTTCATCAAGCGTGTGCCGGAGCGCAACGTGTTATCACGGGTAACTTCCGCATCTACGTAAGCGTAGCCGCCGATCACGCGCCATTCGGGCGTGAGGTTGCCTGCCACATTGAGGTCGAAGCCCCGACTGCGCACCTGGCCAGCCGCGACACTGAAGGTATTGTCCACGGGATCAGTGGTCAGCACGTTCTTCTTCTCGATCTGATAGATCGCCGCATCAACGCTCAACTGCCGATCCAGCGCCTCCCACTTGATGCCCATCTCGTAAGACTTGCCCTTCTCCGGCGCAAAACCACCGCCTTCGCGGCTGGCGCCAGTGTTGGGCTTGAACGAACGCGCGGCATCGGCATACACCGCGACGGTGTCGGTGAGGTCGTAGATCACACCCACACGCGGGGTGACGGCGTTGTCGGCGGCCTGCCAGCTTTTACCTACATAGTTCTGGTAATCATGCTCGAAACGCTCGAATCGGGCACCGGCCAGCACTTTCAGACGTTCAGTGAGAGCAACCTGGTCCTGTACAAAAGCGGCGTAGGTCTTGAGGTTTTCTTTGTCGTGGGTCGGCGTACGGGTCAGTGCCGGACGGGGTTGACCGTACACCGGGTCAAAGATGTCAATTGGATAGGTGCCCGCTGCGGCGCTGGAACGCTGGATAATTGACTTGTAGTCGTAGTCCTCGTACTCGATACCGGTGAGCAAAGTGTGATCGAAGCCGCCAGTGGAGAAGTGCCCGGTCAAGTTGAGCTGGTAGTCCTTGTCGGTCCATTCCAACTTGCGGTAGTTGAAGTTGCGTTGCAGGGTGCGGCCATCGGCGCCCAGGCTGCCCGGCCCGTTGGCTTCGATGGCATTGCCTTTCAAGCTACCGTCCAACCACTGAAAACCGCCGCCCAGGGTCCAGTTATCACTCAGTGCATGCTCGAAACGCAACTGCGCCATGTTGTTGTCGTTGTGCAGCTTGCCCGCGTCCTTGTCGCCCCAGAAAGTGTCACGGGATGGCGTGCCGCGCTGGTTGGGGAAACGCGTGAGGCCGCGGTCCAGCGGGTGGTTGTTGCGCATGAAATCGCCTTCGAAGGTCACCTTGGTGTCATCGGTGGCCTGCCAGGTGATCACCGGCGTCACGCCGTAGCGTTCCGTCTCGACGTGATCGCGGAAGGTGTCGCCGCCCTCGCCCACTACGTTCAGGCGATAGGCCAGGCGGCCCTCCTCGTCCAGCGGGCCGGAGGCATCCAGGGTGCCGCGCTTCATGCCCTGGTCATTGAGCTGACTGCCCAGGGTGACGGTGCGTTCGGCCAGCGGCTGCTTGGACACCACGTTGAAGGTGCCGCCCGGGTCGCCACGGCCGTAGAGCATGGTCGCGGGGCCGCGCAGCACTTCAAGACGCTCAATGGTGTTGGCGTCCGGCATGTTCGGGTAACCGCGGTTGATCGGGAACCCATTGCGGTAGAACTCACCGGAGGTGAAGCCGCGTACGGTAAAGGTGGTCAGGCCCTGCCCGCCGAAATTGTTGGCACGGCCCACGCCGCCGGCGTAATCGAGGGCATCCTGCAGACGCGTTGCACCGAGGTCTTCGACCACGTCCTTGGACACCACGCTGATGGACTGCGGGGTTTCATGAATAGAGGTGTCGGTGCGCGTCGCACTGGCTGAGCGTGTGGCGTGGTAGCCCTGCACGGGGCCTTGGGCCGACTCAAGGTCCGCGGTGGCGGTGACATTGGTGGCTTGCAGTTCGATGCTGGCGTTCTCGGCAGGCACCTGCTCTGCCCACGCGAAGGGGGAAAACGCCTGGAGCACACAGATGGAAATCAGGGTACGACGCATGGGTGTAGAACCTAGTGAATGAGCCAGATGGGGCGGCAAACCTGCCAAGAATTCGCCGCGCATCATATATCAGGGCATTCTCGTTTGATATCGGTTCTCATTTGTTATTTTTCGCCGCGCAGGTCGCGAAAAACAATAGGCGAAAAAAAGCCACTCAATCGAGTGGCTCATGCAACGCGCAGGCTTACCTCAGCGATAGCGTTCCAACCAATGCGCGTAAGGTGCCGGCAAAGTCCAGGAGGACTTGTCCACGCCCAGCTCCTTGGCAGCAAAGTAGGCCCAATGCGGGTCGGCCAAATGTGCGCGCCCCACCGAAACCAGGTCCAGGTGCCCGGCCTGCAACGCGCCTTGGGCCAGTTGCGGTGTGCCGAAGCCCCAGGCTGACGTCACCGGGATACCGGCTTCACGACGTACACGCTCGGCGATTGGGCCCATGAAAGCTGGGCCCCACGGAATGTTGGTGTCAGGAATGGTAAAGCCGACGCTGACGCTCAGCAGGTCCAGACCACCGTCCTTGAAACGGCGGGCCAGTTCGATCGACTCGGTGAGGGTCTGCTCATCACGGCCGTCGTATTCGATCACGCCGAACCGAGCGGTGAGCGGCAGGTTTTCTGGCCAGACTTCACGCACCGCAGCCAGGGTTTCGAGGAGGAAGCGGCTGCGGTTGTCGAAGCTGCCACCGTAGGCATCGGTACGCTGGTTGGAATGTTCGGAGAAAAAGCTCTGGCCCAGGTAGCCGTGGGCGAAGTGCAGCTCGATCCATTCAAAGCCGGCATCGCGAGCACGACGAGCCGCGTCGACGAAGTCTTGCTGTACGCGGGCGATGTCTTCCAGGGTCATGGCACGGGGTACGTTGGGCAGGTTGGCACCGAACGCGATAGCAGACGGGGCGATGGTTTCCCAGCCACGGGCATCAGAGGCCGGGATGTGGTCATCACCTTCCCAGGGGCGATTGGCGCTGGCTTTGCGGCCGGCGTGGGCGATCTGGATACCCGGCACCGAACCTGCGGCCTTGATGGCCTTGACCATCGGCACGAATGCCTCGGCGTGGGCGTCGCTCCAGATGCCGGCGCAGCCTGGGGTGATGCGCCCTTCTGGGGCGACCGCAGTAGCTTCGACCACCAGCAGGCCGGCACCGCCACGGGCCATGCCGGCCAGGTGCACGTGGTGCCAGTCGTTGACCATGCCGTCGTCGGCCATGTATTGGCACATCGGTGGAATAGCAATGCGATTGCGCAAGGTCACGTCTTTAAGTTTGAACGGTTCGAACAAGGCCGACATTGGGAGCTCCAGGAAGGGGTGATTGATTCGATAGTTCGATGGTAATCGAACTATGGTATTGAACGCTACCCCCCTGTTATGATCCGCCCCATGCGAGCCTTCAAACACCCTACCCCGCTGGAATTGACGCTTGAGCGTGTGCTGTACGCCTTGAGCGACCCCGTACGCCTGGACATCGTGCGCTACCTGGCCAACGTGCCAGAGGCGACCTGTGGCGAACTGGACGGGGGGCGGCCCAAGTCCAGCATGTCCCATCATTTCCGGGTATTGCGCGATGCGGGCTTGGTGCACACGCGCAATGTGGGCACCACCCATATGAACTCGTTGCGCCGTGACGAGCTGGAGAGCCGCTTCCCGGGGTTGCTGGCCAGTGTGTTGTCACAGCGCTAGACGCATAACCCGACGCTGGCCTGTGGCGAGGGAGCTTGCTCCCGTGACGGCCTGCCAGCCGGCGCTGATCTACCTGACACCCCGCGGTCCAAACTGTGGGAGCTGGCTTGCCTGCGATGGCCATAGGTATCTACACAACTTTGTGGGTTGTAACAGCAGACGGTAACCACGATGCGAAGCGAGCCGCTCTTGATCTGCTTTTGATCTTAGGCGCCCCGTTAAACCACGCTGGCCGGAATTCGCCAGTGATTTGGGGGGTAAACCGGCAGGGATGCCGGTTTAGCCGCCCCGCGCCATGGATGGCGCGTGGCGGCGGCCCCCCAAATCACTGGCGGATTACGGGCACACCGAGCCTAGGCGAGGTGCCGAGTGGTGGGGCAAGAGCGTTTTGCTTACTTTTGCGCTTGTCAAAAGTGAGCCGCCGTCAGGGCGGAACCCTAAGTGGCCGTTACCGCAGGAATGGATATGTACACAATACAACTGTGTTGACTGCCAGCCCGCCTTCGCGAGCAAGCCCGCTCCCACAGGTTGATCGCGGGGTGTCAGGGTAGATTGGCATCGGCTGTCAGGCCGTCACGGGAGCAAGCGCCCTCGCCACAGATCCAGCGTCGCCTCGAAGTTGTGTAGATACCTCTAGACGGCAAGCCTCAGGACAAGATCGCCTTTAACAGCGCGCCGTCCAGGTGCACACAGTCTTTGCCATTGCGCTTGGCGCCGTACAGGTTCTTGTCGGCCATCTTGAGCACGGCCGACAACTCGTCGCCCGGCGAAAAACGCGCCATCCCCGCACTGCAGGTGTAATGGTGGGGCGCGGGCACACTGCTGCGGATCGCCTGCAACAGGTCCAGGGCATAATCACAGGCCACCTCCACATCGTCGCCCTGCAATAACACGCCGAACTCTTCCCCGCCGATCCGCCCGAAGCTGTGGCTGCCTTTGGCGTTTTTCAGGCACAGGGCCATGGCGCGCAGGATTTTGTCCCCGACGTCGTGGCCATACAGGTCGTTTTTTTCCTTGAAACTGTCGATATCCAACATGATGAAGTAGCCGCCCTGCTCCCCGGCCAGCAACTTCTCGAAGCTCTGCATAAAGGCCCGCCGATTGAGAATGGAGGTCAGGTAGTCGGTCTCGGCCAAGGCGCGAAACTCGCTTTCCACCAGCAATACCGAACGCAGGTTCTTCAAGTAGGAGTAACTCAAGATAAACCCGATGGACACCGACGCCGCGCAGAACAGCAGCAAATACACCTCATTGCCAGCCTCTATATCCGTCTGCATGGGCGGCCATAGGATCAGCCAGATCAACAGCGCATCGACCAGATAATCCTGGACACTGATAAACAAGATGGCGCTTCCCACCACCAGAGTCACGGCCAACGGCAAGCCGTAGATACGCAACTCTTCGTTCAAATGAATCAGATACGCGAAGCCGACGGACAACAACACCATATAAATGACCCCCAGCACTCGCCAGAGCAGGAAGTTCGCGGTGGTGGCATGTACCCGGCAAACAATCAGCAGGCCGACCGTGATGGCCAACATATAAAGGTCCAACTTCAAGGCCGGAGGAATCAGGAGCATGCCGAACCAGGCAATAATTCCTACCCATTCGGCCTGGGCCACAGCAGGTGACAACAAACTGCGCATTCTGGGCCGCAACTTCAAGTTAGCAGGCATCCTTACGCTCCCATCTCAATAGCATGCAGGCCCATCGCAAATGAAAAGGCCATGAACCGCTTTACCAGGCTGGCAAAGGGTGGCAGAACTTCCAGCCGGGTTTTGGAGTGGGCTTTGAAATAACCCTTTTCAACCCCCTCCTGCACCATACGGATAATGTGGGTCTTGGACACGGAAAGTTGCTTGGCCAAGGCCAGGTAGGAAGACGACCGGAAGGTGGCGCGGCCGTTCTCTGGGGCAAAAGCGTCGTTGTAGATCGCCAGCATCAACAGATGGCCGGCGTCGCGCTTGACCAGCCAATAACATTCGGGCAGCAAGACATCCACCGTCAACTCGGCCGCGAGGATCATGGCAAAACCCTTGAAGTAGAGCGCCAGGAACTCGCGGTCATCCAGGTCGCGCATCTGCCGGAACACTTCCCTCTCGGGGTAGAGCAACGCCAACGACTCAGTGAGGGCGGTGAGCATCAGCCGCGCTTCGCGGCAGGCTTCATCCGAGGGTGCATACACCCTGAAGCGACTGTCTTCGGGGTGCGGCGCAACCTCCATGAAGCCCAGGGCCTGGAACAGCAAAAAGATCGATTCCAGGCTGTTTTTCGAACAATACTTGCGCGTTACGCACAAGGCTTTAACTTCTGCCAACAACGGCAGCGGTGTGGAAAAGTATTGGCTCAATAATGCAAACGACACCATCAAGCGGCTGTATTTAAGGGCACTCTTGTAGAAAAACGGTCGTCTCGAATAGGGCACGAGCAGCACGTGGTAATGCGCTCTCATGCACGATTCAAAATCCTTATGACGTTCGAGCGCTTGCGCGGTATTACACATAGCCAACTTCAACGAACTGACACGCATGAAAGAGCCCTGATCATCCAACTTGATGCCACTGATCTCAGCTACGAAATCCCTGCAGCCCGGCTCCAAAACAAATCACTTCAATAATCCTGCCATTAATGGCTTTTCGCCTCGAACGCAATGTACAGCGATTGCCGGACAAGACGTCATCAGTACCAAAGTTGTTCCACAGTCAAATGCCCGTGGCACACAGTTGCACGCAACCTTTGGTTACATTCCCTCCGCCTGGCGGTTAGAGGACTAATCGATTCAGCACGCTGCGAACCTTCCCCTCTCAGCGACGTCGTAACAGGGAATTGTTGCCAACCGCCCGCCGCGAGGTTCTCGTTTGAAAGCTGCCCTTCTGAAGAAATACCGCCTGATCATCAAGACCATGGGCTATGTGGGCTGGGCGTTGTTCTGGCTGTTGTTGTGGGATGTGGCAGTGACGGTGGACTTCATGCTGTTTCTCACGGCCAAGATCAATTTGCCGCTGATGCCCCTGACCCTGCTCGGCTCGGCCCTGGTGGTGCTGATCAGTTTTCGCAACAGCAGCGCCTACAACCGCTGGTGGGAAGCACGCACGCTGTGGGGCGCGATGGTCAACAACTCGCGCAGTTTTGCCCGGCAAGTGTTGACCCTGCTCGATGACGCACCCGGTGAGGTGAACCCCGTGAAGTCGACGCTGTTGCGCCGTCACGTGGCTTACGTCAATTGCCTGGCTGCGCACCTCAAGGGCCAGCCGTGCCCCGAGGAAGTGCGCGCCTTTATCCCCGCCGAAGAATTTGCACGCAACGGCGCCACCAATAACTTCGCCAATGACATCCTCACCGGCTCGGCCTCGTTGCTGGCGCGCGAATACCAGGCCGGGCGCCTGGACAGCATTCGCCTGGCGCGGTTGGAGTCGACCCTGGTGGACCTCTCTAACGCCCAGGGCGGCATGGAGCGGATTGCCAACACGCCACTGCCCTACCCTTACGTGTATTTCCCACGGCTGTTCATTTCGCTGTTCTGCCTGATCGTGCCGGTGGGCCTGGTGGAATCCCTTGGCTGGTTCACGCCGCTGGCCTCCACCGTTGTGGGCTTCATGCTGCTGGCCATCGAACGCATCGGCACCGACCTGCAAAGCCCGTTCAATTCCAGCGAACACCAGATCCAGATGGAAAGCATCTGCGAGACCATCGAGAAGAACCTGCAGTCGATGCGCCGCGATGCCCTGGTCGGTGACCCGATCGCCTGATTACCCTTGCTCAAGTGCCTGCGCCCTCGGCCGATATACCGAGGGTACGCATGGCCTCGCCTCTCACAAAAACGCCTGCGACACGCAGCACTAATTTTTCTCCCCTTGCCAAAACTATAAATACCCGCGGGTGAAGTCATGAATATCAAGCAGAAGCTGACATGGGCGTTTGCGGCCATCGCGTGCGTGCCGGTCATCCTGGTCGCCATTATCGTGGTGCTTAATCTGCGCGAGGGTGCGCTGGCCAACTTCCTCGACAGCAGCGGCCGCGAGATCCGCCAGATCGACAATGGCATGCAGCAGTTTTTCGACGGCATCAGCCAGAATGTCGACTTCGTCGCCAAGGACCCGCGCGTGATCGCGGCCAAGAACCTCAAAAGCTATGCCGGTGCCGATGCCGCGCAAATCCCGCTGACGCCGACCAATACAGAACTGCTGGCGATTTTCGATCAGTTCGCCAAAAGCCACCCCAGCACCGCCTACCTGTCCCTGGGCCTGAGCGATGGCGGCTACGCCAGTTGGCCGGACGACGCCAAACTGACGCAATATGACCCGCGCACCCGCCCCTGGTACCAGGCCGCCATCGCAGCGCCAGGCAAGACCGTGCGCACAGGCGCCTACTACTGGGCCCCGGACGATGTGGTGCTGATCGGCACCGTACGCACCGTCGCGAATGCCACGGGCAATATCCTTGGAGTAGTCGGCCTGGACGTGTCGCTCAAGCAACTCACCGAGCTGGTGCGCACCATCAAGCTGGGCGACAGCGGCTACCTGATGCTGGTGGAAGCCGACGGCAATGTGCTGGTGGACCCCAGCGATGCCACGCACAACTTCAAGCCCCTGGCGGGCCTGGGCGCGAACTACGCCGAACTGGCCAAGCACGGCGATGGCGTGACCGAGGTGAGCATCGACGGTGTGGCCTATATGGCTAACGTGGTCAGCTCCAAAGACCTGGGCTGGCGCTTTATCGGCCTGATCAAGCGTGACGAAGTGATGGCCGGTGCCACCCGCCTGACGTGGTTGATCGCGGCGATTGCCGCCGTACTGGCCGTGGTGTTCGCCATCGTCGGCGCCAGTTTCGCCCGGGTGATCGTGCGCCCGATTCGCGGCGTGGCCGACGGCCTGCAGGAAATCGCCGAAGGTGAAGGCGACCTCACGCGCCAGCTCAAGGTGCAAGGCAAGGACGAAACCGCGAGCCTCGCCGGCTGGTTCAACCAGTTCCTGAGCATGATCGCGCAACTGGTGCAGCGCATCGGCAACGCCTCCTCAGACCTGCAAACCGCCGCCGCCGACACCAGCGCCGTGGCCAACAATATGAACCAGGCCGCCGGCCGCCAGCGCGAAGCCGTGGAACTGGTGAGCACCGCGTTCAACGAGATGGTCGCCACCGCCAACGAAGTCGCGCGTTCATGCAGCGCCGCCGCCACGAGTGCCGATGAGGGCTATCGCGACGTGCACACCGGTCAGCAGCACATCGGTGAAGCCACCGGCAGCGTGCTCAAGCTCAGCGAAGACCTGCAAAAATCCACACAGACCATGCAGTTGCTCGAGCAAGACAGCCAGAACATCAACACCATCCTCGACACCATCCGTTCGATTGCCGAACAGACCAACCTGCTGGCGCTCAACGCCGCAATCGAAGCCGCCCGCGCTGGCGACCAGGGCCGAGGCTTTGCGGTGGTGGCCGACGAAGTGCGCGCCCTGGCGCGTCGCACCGCCGACTCCACCGGCGAAATCGACAGCCTGCTGGGCAACCTCGCCCGCCGCACCCAGGAAGTCACCCAGCAGATGCAAGGCAGCTTGCTGGTGTCCAACACCAGCGTTGCGCGCATCCAGCAGGCCCGTGACAGCTTTGACAAGATTCGCGGCTCGGTGGACTCGATTCGCGACCAGAACACCCAGATCGCCACTGCCGCTGAAGAACAGCACCAGGTGGCTGAAGAGATCAACCGGCATATCGCGCAGATCCACGCCGACGCGCAGTTGGTGGAAGGCTTTGCGCATTCGGCGCAGACCGGGTCCGGACGGTTGACCGATATTTCCGGTCAGCTCAATGGGCTGGTGGGGCGTTTCAAGTTCTGATGCTGTGGCGAGGGAGCTTGCTCCCGCTGGACTGCGCAGCAGGCCCAGTCTTTTAAACTAAGAGCGGGGCCGCTTCGCGCCCCAGCGGGAGCAAGCTCCCTCGCCACAGGGTAGCAGCGGCACTGCCCATCATCGCAGTACCTGCAACAGTCTATTGCAGGACTCAAATGTACTAACCGGTTACTTATCTTGCTAAAATCGCGTCTTTGCCCTCTCTCACTCGAGTCCATTCGACATGAAACGAGCATCGCGCGCCGCTGGCGTCTCTAGATTCTTACTCCTGGGCCTGGGCGTCGTCATCGCCCTGCTCGGCCTTGCGCTGGCCGTCGGCGGCGCCAAACTGGTCAGTCTGGGAGGCTCTTGGTACTTCCTGCTCGGCGGCGTGGTCATGGCCATTTCCGGGCTGCTGATTGCCCGCTGCAAGCCTGCCGGCGCCTGGTTGTTCGCCGCGTTTCTGCTGGCTACCGCCGTGTGGGCAGTGGCCGACGTGGGCCTGGAATACTGGCCGCTGTTCTCGCGACTGTTCATGTTTGCGGTGATCGGCGTGGTTGTCGCGCTGGTGTATCCGTTGCTGGCCGGCAAACCGGCGCGGGGTGCCTATGGCGTCGCCGCCGTGTTGGCGCTGGGCGTGGCGGTGGCAGCGGGCAATATGTTTGTCGCGCACCCAAGCGTTGCACCCACCGGTGCAGGCCCGGGCGTCACACCCGTGGCTGCGGCCGATGCGCAGAAAGATTGGGCGCACTACGGTAATACCGAAGGTGGCAGCCGTTTCGCTGCACTGGACCAGATCAACCGCGACAACATCGACAAGCTCAAAGTCGCCTGGACCTACCACACCGGCGACGTGGCCATCAGCGACGGCAACGGTGCCGAAGACCAACTGACGCCCCTGCAGATCGGCAACAAAGTGTTTATCTGCACCCCACACAACAACCTGATCGCGTTGGATGCCGACACCGGCAAAGAATTGTGGAAGAACGAAGTCAACGCCAAATCGGCAGTGTGGCAGCGTTGCCGCGGCATGGCGTATTTCGACGCCAGCGCGCCGATTGCCCAACCGACCCAGCCCAACAGCTCGCCGATCCTGGCCGCCAGCGTACCTGCCGGTGCGCAGTGCCAGCGTCGCCTGTTGACCAACACCATTGATGCGCGCCTGATCGCCGTAGACGCCGACACCGGCAAGTTCTGCGAAGACTTCGGCACCCATGGCCAGGTAGACCTCAAAGCTGGCCTGGGCAATGTACCGGACAGCTACTACCAACTCTCTTCAGCGCCGCTGATGGCCGGCACCACCGTGGTGGTCGGCGGCCGCGTGGCAGACAACGTGCAGACCGATATGCCCGGTGGCGTGATCCGTGGTTTTGACGTGATCACCGGCCAAATGCGCTGGGCGTTCGACCCAGGCAACCCCGAAGACAAGCAGGCGCCGACGGGCGATGCCACCTACGTGCGCAGCACCCCGAACAGCTGGGCGCCGATGTCTTACGACCCGCTGATGAACACGGTCTTCCTGCCGATGGGCAGCTCGTCCACCGATATCTACGGTGTGGAGCGCACACAGCTCAACCACAAATACGGCGCTTCGGTGCTGGCACTCGACGCCTCCACTGGTGCCGAGAAGTGGGTCTACCAGACAGTCCACAACGACCTCTGGGACTTCGACCTGCCAATGCAGCCAAGCCTGATCGACTTCACCCCGCCAGGCAGCGACAAGGCCGTACCGGCCGTGGTCATCGGCACCAAGGCCGGGCAGATCTATGTGCTCGACCGCGCCACCGGCAAGCCGCTGACGGACGTGCAGGAAGTCCCGGTCAAAGCCGCGAACATTCCCAACGAGCCGTATTCCCTGACCCAGCCGAAATCCGTGGGCATGCCGCAAATCGGCGCGCAAACCCTGACCGAATCGGACATGTGGGGCGCCACGCCGTATGACCAGTTGCTGTGCCGCATCGACTTCAAGGGCATGCGCTACGACGGCCTGTACACCGCGCCGGGCACCGATAAATCCCTGAGCTTCCCGGGTTCCCTGGGCGGCATGAACTGGGGCAGCATTTCCACCGACCCGGTGCACGGTTTTATCTTCGTCAACGACATGCGCCTGGGCCTGTGGATCCAGATGGTGCCGTCGCAGAACAAGGCCCAGGCCTCTTCCGGTGGTGAAGCGCTGAACACCGGCATGGGCGCCGTGCCGCTCAAGGGCACGCCGTATGCGGTGAACAAAAACCGCTTCCTGTCGGTGGCCGGCATTCCGTGCCAGGCGCCGCCGTTCGGCACCTTGACCGCCATCGACATGAAGACGCAAAAGGTCGCCTGGCAAGTACCGGTGGGCACCGTTGAAGACACCGGCCCCCTGGGTATCCGCATGCACCTGCCGATCAAGGTAGGCCTGCCGACACTGGGCGGTACGCTGTCCACCCAAGGCGGCCTGATCTTTATTGCAGGCACCCAGGACTTCTACCTGCGCGCCTTCAACAGCGGCAATGGCGATGAAATCTGGAAAGCCCACCTGCCCGTCGGCAGCCAGGGCGGGCCGATGACCTACGTGTCGCCCAAAACCGGCAAGCAATACATCGTCGTCACCGCCGGCGGCGCACGCCAGTCCACCGACCGCGGCGACTACGTGATCGCCTACGCCCTGCCGTAACCACCCTCTGTGCGCGCGGTGCCCAGGCACCGCGCTTTGTGTTTGGAAAGATCCCCCATGACCCCTACTCCTCATACCGCCTGGCGCCTGGCGCTGGGCCTGGCCTTTGCGGCCGCCCTGCCCGTTCAAGCCGACGACACCACCCTGACCGGCGACTGGGGCGGCCTGCGCCGCGAACTCGACGCGCAAGGTGTGCGCTTTACCGGTGACTACAGCGGCGAGACAGCCTACAACGCCCACGGCGGCCAACATCGTTCGGCGCGCTACTCGCAAAACGCCAAGCTCGGCGTGCAGTTCGACCTGGGCAAGCTCTACGGCTTCAACAACGGTGACCGCATTCAGCTGACCATCAACGACCGACGCGGCAACAGCGCCTCCGAGGACCTGGTGGGCAACCGCCTGCCGATCCAGGAAAACTACGGCGGCCTCTACACGCGCCTCACCGAGCTGAGTTACGAGCGCACCCTGTTCACGCCAGCGCTGAACGTCAAGCTCGGCTATATGGCCATGGGCAATGACCTCGGCGGCCTGGACAGCGGCATCCTGTGCAACTTCATGAACGCCGGGTTTTGCGGGCATCCGCTGAACATGTCCGGTGGCAGCGGCTGGGCCAACTACCCGAACGCGCACCTCGGTGCCCGGATGAAATACGACTTTTCGCCCAACTGGCAACTGCGCGTGGCGGCGTTCAATGTCGACCCGTCCAGCAACGGCAACGCCAGCCGTGCCTGGCACCTGGGGCCCAAGCACACCACCGGCACCGTGGTGCCCATCGAGCTTATCTACAAGCATGCGGGCGCACTGCCCGGTGAATACAAGCTCGGGTATTACTACGACAGTTCCGATGTAAAACGCATTGGCAGCAACAAGGACGTCAGCGGGCGTGGCGGTCACTACCTCTTGATCGACCAGGCGGTGTGGGCCTTCCCATCCTCCCAAGGCCGCAGCCTGCACGCCTTCGGCCAGTACTCTGCCGCCAGCCAAGCGGCCTCGCCGTTCACCAAGTGGTATGGCGCGGGCGTGGTGCTGTACAAACCGTTCGAAGGTCGCCCGCGCGATACCGTCGCCCTGGGCTATGGCCGCGCGGTGCCCAACCCGCGCAGCCGTGATGTACAGGAGCTGGCAGCGTTCAACGCCGGCACGGCCTACCCAGACCTGGACACCGCCGAACAGTTGATCGAACTCAGTTATGGCTACCAGGCCACGCCTTGGCTGACCTTGCGCCCGGAT
This sequence comes from Pseudomonas sp. FDAARGOS_380, assembly GCF_002591235.1. Taxonomy (NCBI): domain Bacteria; kingdom Pseudomonadati; phylum Pseudomonadota; class Gammaproteobacteria; order Pseudomonadales; family Pseudomonadaceae; genus Pseudomonas; species Pseudomonas sp. FDAARGOS_380. The sequence goes on from NZ_CP023969.1 coordinate 5,659,429, forward strand.
GTGCAATACATCATCGAGCCGGGGGCGTTTTCCGGTGAGAGCATCGACAATGCGCTGGTGCTGGGCTTGCAAGTCAAAGCGGTGTTCTAGGTCGCGCCCTGCTGATACTGACGCGGCGTACAGCCAAATTCGCGGCGAAACACCGTATGCAGGTACTGCGCAGAGGTGAAGCCGCAGCGTGCGGCAATGTCGGCGATAGCAAGGTTGTGGTTTTCCAGGCCCTTGGCGGCGGCGGCGAGTTTGAAGCGCAAAATCTCATCATGCACGCTGCAGCCGCGGGCCTTGCGAAAATGCGCTTCCAGGGACGAGCGGGAAACACCGACATAAGCGGCGACCTGATCGGTCTTGATACCCTGGCAGGCGTACTGGCGGATAAACAACAACGCCTGCATCACGTAAGGGTTGCCCAGGGGTTGATGCAAACTCGAGGCCTGCACGTTAATGGCGTCCGGCGGCACCAGCACCTGGGCGCCCGTGCAGGGTTTGCCGTGCAACATCTGATGCAACAGCGCCGCAGCGGTGCGGCCCATGGTCTCCGTGCCCTGGATCACCGAACTGAGCGGCACCCGCGTGAGCGTGCGGGTCAGCGGGTCGTTGTCGATGCCGATCAACGCCACCTCCTCCGGCACCGCAATACCTGCGGTCAGGCAGGCTTGCAGCAATTGCCGGGCGCGGGCATCGGTCACCGCGATGATGCCGATAGGCTTGGGCAAGCTGTGCAGCCAGGCAATCTGCTGCTCCACCGCGCTGTCCCACAACGGCGCACTGGTGCCCAGCCCGCGATACACCTCCACCTGCAAGCCATCGCGCTGCATCAAGCGGCGAAAAGCTTTCTCACGCTCCTGAGCCCACCGATTGGCCTGGGCTTCGGGCAGGCTGAAACAGGCAAACCGCGTCAACCCCGCCTCCACCAGATGCTCGTAGGCCAGCTTCATCAGGGCATGGTTATCGGTGGCCACATAGGGAATGCCCTTGGGGTACTTGCCCACATCCTCATAAGAGCCCCCCACCGCCACCACCGGTATCCGACTCCCAGCCAGCGCCTCGCCAATCAGCGGGTCATCGAAGTCAGCAATGATCCCATCGCCCTGCCAACGCTCGATACCGCGCAGGCGACAGAGGAAGTCTTCTTCCAAGAACAGGTCCCAGGATGCACGGGTGCTGCTCAGGTAGTTGCCAATGCCGGCGATGATGCCGCGGTCGTAGATTTTGCTGCCGTTGAACAGCAAGGCGATGCGGTGAACGGGCGGTAGGGTTTTCATTGTTTTTGTCCTGGGGCCGGTCGGTGCAGATGAGTACGCAGAGGTTTGACTGATCAGGATAGCGGGCCTCGGAGGAGGCCCGCTTTGAGGTCACCTAAATCTAAGCAGCACAACCACGACACCCATCCAAATACAGGCAACTATCATCATTGCCAAATCGATAACTAAAAGTCGCTTCAGGTACGGTGGGAACTTCTCGATGTCGACTGGATCAACCTCTCCCATAATGATAGAGGCCCTTGGCCAAACCACCATTCCGGCGATTTTCGACATTTCCAAGAGAGACCAAATCAAACCGCGCCTCCCCAAACTTGTCCCCCATATGTACATATAACGACTATTTTTTAGAGCCTCCTTCATGGCTTCCAGATGACAGTGAGTAAGGTAAAGGCTAAAAGCAAGGCCAGCAGCTGCAAGCAGAATAGGGCCTCCGGCAAAGATAATCGCAACCCAAGGTGGCCAAGTATCGATATTAGTCATGGTTGTATGGCCTCGTAGATCTTTTCACCCACGTATTCACCACCTTGACCACCGTAGGTGGTACCTGCCCATGCGCCAGCTCCTACTAAAGCCGCGACGCAGACCACTCCCCCTATTCCCGTCGTAACACCCAGTGCCAAGCAGACTGAGCCGCCTGTCGCACCGGCTAACGCTCCTGCTCCCACACCAAAAAATGTAGCGCCTGCGAACTTCCCGCCTTCAGTGAACTTAACCCTCTCACATGCAGCTCCAGAATCCCCGTTACATACCTGCTCAATAGCCAGCAACGAAGACACACCGCCAAGGCCAATTCCGATGTAACCACCTGCCTTCATATACTTCGTAGCACGACTGACCGCCTCCACATGAGCGGCATACCCCGGAATCTGCCCCGGCCCACCCGCCTTGTCCCAGTGATGCACCAAGCTGCGGCTGGATATACCCAGGGCCGTTTTCAACTTGGGATGATCGCCCAAGGTGGTCTGCCCGCGCAGGCGGGTGGAGTTGAGCAGATGAGCATCCAACTGATTCATCAACCGTTGGCGATCAGCAAAGAACTGCGCTGACCTAAGATGCCCGTGCTGCCGATAGCTGTCTTGATGCAGGCGCTCCATCGCCTGCAGCGTGTCGCGCAGGTTGCTCAAGTGCTTTTCCATCACCACCGCACTGACGCCGAGCCAGGTTGAGGTTTGGCCGATGAAACCGGCGATCTCTGCACCGTGGCGATACAGAAAGTCAGCCTCGTCCGGCGTCAGTTCGTCCAGTGATGCGCTGACGTGTTGTGCGGCCTGCATCAACTGAGCTTCTTCATACGTGCAGGAGGTGTTTTTCGGATCGCTGAGCACGATCATCGAACCAGCTTTGACGTGGCCTGTGTTGGGATTCAGCGATTGAAACTTGCGCATTACAGCCGGGTCGAGCGTCGGAAAAAGTGTGGCTTCCAGCGCATCGCGGCTCATGCTTTTGGGCACGATGTAAAAACCTGGTTCTTCGCCTATTAGCGCTTTAAATGCGGCAAATGCGGATTGGGGCGACTCACTTGGCGAGGTGGAGGTGCGTTGAGAGGACGCTGCCCAGTGGGTTACTGGCTGGACCGGCTCAGCGGCCAGTCTGTTGGCGCTTACGACCGAGCCACCTCTGCCGTGGTACTCGCCGAATAACGCCAAAGGAATCAGCTCGGCTTTACAGGGACAGCCGCTGTAACTATCCACCGTACCGGCAACAAGCCGGCCATTGCTCTCCATGAAGGAAATGCCGCCGATGATCTTGTACGTTTGCCCATCCTTGCCGCAGGTAACTGGGTCACCTTCGCAGGCACGAAGACGGCCATTCATGTGGGTTGTTTGATCTACGCCCAGCACTTCCCCGCCGCAACTGGTTTTGTCACCTTGACAGATGAAATGACCTACGCTCATTTTTTCGCCTCTTATCCATGTTTTTTTAGCCGTGCTTTCCTGCTCGTCTCGATAAGAAAACTGACGCGTAACGCCTTCCGAGGTAAACGAGCAAGAGCAAGTCAGTGGCAGTCCAAACCTTGAAGAGGCATATCCCCACCGTAAAGTCAGACGTTTCCCTAAATCCTGTACTCCCTGAGCCGTTCTCAGCCCTTCACTCAAAATCGCACTCCCCTTTGGTGATTTTCATAATCAGCCGCCCAGGCGCCATTGCTAGTATCCAGACACCGCCCAGAACAATAAGGAAAACCCCATGCCGTACTTCCCCGGTGTCGAGAAGGTGCGCTTCGAAGGCCCTGCCAGCACCTCTGCCCTCGCGTTTCGTCACTACGACGCCAACAAGCTGATCCTCGGCAAGCCCATGCGTGAGCACCTGCGTATGGCGGCCTGTTATTGGCATACCTTTGTGTGGCCGGGGGCGGATATGTTTGGGATGGGCACGTTCAAACGTCCGTGGCAGCGCAGTGGCGATCCGATGGAGGTGGCCATCGGCAAGGCCGAGGCGGCGTTTGAGTTTTTTTCCAAGCTGGGCATCGACTACTACAGTTTTCATGACACCGATGTGGCGCCCGAAGGCAGCTCGCTCAAGGAGTACCGCAACCACTTTGCGCAAATGGTCGACCACCTGGAGCGCCATCAGGAACAGACCGGCATCAAGCTGTTGTGGGGCACTGCCAATTGCTTCAGCAACCCGCGTTTTGCCGCCGGGGCCGCGAGCAACCCAGACCCGGAGGTATTCGCCTTCGCCGCCGCCCAGGTGTTCAGCGCGATGAATGCCACGCTGCGCCTCAAGGGCGCCAACTATGTGCTGTGGGGTGGCCGTGAAGGCTATGAGACCTTGCTCAACACCGACCTCAAGCGCGAGCGCGAACAGCTCGGGCGTTTTATGCGCATGGTGGTCGAGCACAAGCACAAGATCGGCTTCACGGGTGACCTGTTGATCGAGCCAAAGCCTCAGGAGCCGACCAAACACCAATACGATTACGACAGCGCCACCGTGTTCGGCTTCCTGCATGAGTACGGGCTGGAGCACGAGATCAAAGTGAACATCGAGGCCAACCATGCGACGCTGGCCGGGCACAGTTTTCATCATGAGATCGCCACCGCCGTGTCGTTGGGGATCTTCGGCAGCATCGACGCCAACCGCGGCGACCCGCAGAATGGTTGGGACACCGACCAGTTCCCCAACAGCGTCGAGGAAATGACCCTGGCCACCTATGAAATCCTCAAGGCCGGCGGGTTCAAGAACGGCGGCTATAACTTCGACTCCAAGGTGCGCCGCCAGAGCCTCGACGAGGTAGACCTGTTCCACGGCCACGTCGCCGCCATGGATGTGCTGGCCCTGGCGTTGGAGCGTGCGGCGGCGATGGTGCAGGACGACCGCTTGCAGCAATTCAAGGACCAGCGCTATGCCGGCTGGCAGCAGCCATTGGGCCAGGCGGTGTTGGCCGGTGAGTTCAGCCTGGAGTCATTGGCTGAACATGCCTTTGCCAACGCGCTGGACCCGCAGGCGGTGAGTGGGCGCCAGGAGATGCTTGAGGGCGTTGTGAATCGGTTTATCTATCGGTGACATTTGCACGACAAATCTCTGCACAGAGCGTCGAGTGACGCTCTACAGTTCAACCCGCACCACGCTGTGTCTTTCCAACAACAATAAAAGGACGCACCACCATGAAGTCATTCAAACCTGCCCTGCTCGCCGCAGCCCTGGCGCTGCTCGCCCTGCCGGTAATGGCCGATCCTGCACACCCGAAAATCGGTTTTTCCATCGACGACCTGCGCCTGGAGCGCTGGTCCCGCGACCGTGATTACTTTGTTGCCGCCGCAGAAAAGCTCGACGCCAAGGTGTTCGTGCAGTCTGCCGATGCCAACGAACAGAAGCAGATTGCCCAGATCGAAAACCTCATCTCCCGAGGCGTGGATGTGATCGTGATTGTGCCGTTCAACGCCACGGTGTTGACCAACGCGGTGGCCGAAGCCAAGAAGGCCGGGATCAAGGTAGTGTCCTATGATCGCCTGATCCTCAATGCCGATATCGACGCCTACATTTCCTTCGATAACGAAAAAGTCGGCGAGATGCAGGCCAGCGGCGTGTTGCAAGCGGCGCCCAAGGGCAATTACTTCCTGCTGGGCGGTGCGCCGACGGACAACAACGCCAAAGTGCTACGCGAAGGTCAGATGAAGGTGCTGCAACCGGCCATCGACAAAGGTGATATCAAGATCGTCGGCCAGCAATGGGTCAAGGAATGGAACCCTACCGAAGCCTTGAGCATCGTCGAAAACGCCCTGACCCGTAACGACAACAAGATCGACGCTATTGTCGCCTCCAACGACGCCACCGCCGGCGGTGCGATCCAGGCCCTGGCTGCGCAGAAGCTGGCGGGCAAGGTGCCGATCTCCGGCCAGGACGCTGACCTGGCGGCGATCAAGCGCGTGATCGATGGCACCCAGACCATGACCGTGTACAAGCCACTCAAGCTGATCGCCACCGAAGCGGCCAAGCTTTCGGTACAACTGGCGCGCAGCGAAAAGCCTACCTACAGCTCGCAATATGACAATGGCAGCAAGAAGGTGGACACCATCCTGCTTACGCCGACGCCGTTGACCAAAGCCAACATCGACCTGTTGGAAAAGGACGGTTTCTACACCAAAGAGCAGATCGCCGGGCAATGACCGTGGCCGCCGATTATCTGCTGCAAATGAACGGCATCGTCAAAAGCTTTGGCGGTGTCAACGCTCTCAACGGCATAGACATCAAGGTCAAGCCTGGGGAATGCGTGGGCCTGTGCGGTGAAAACGGTGCGGGTAAATCCACCTTGATGAAGGTGCTGTCGGCGGTGTACCCGCACGGCACCTGGGAGGGGGAAATTCTCTGGGAGGGGCAGCCGCTCAAGGCCCAGTCCATCCGCGAAACCGAGGCGGCCGGGATTGTCATCATTCACCAGGAGCTGACCCTGGTGCCCGACCTGTCGGTGGCCGAGAACATCTTCATGGGCCACGAACTGACCCTGCCCGGTGGGCGCATGAACTACCCGGCGATGCTGCACCGCGCCGAAGCCTTGATGCGCGAACTCAAGGTGCCGGACATGAACGTGGCGCTGCCGGTATCGCAGTATGGCGGCGGCTACCAGCAACTGGTGGAGATCGCCAAGGCGCTGAACAAACAGGCGCGCCTGTTGATCCTCGACGAGCCTTCCTCGGCCCTGACCCGTGGCGAAATCGAGGTGCTGCTGGACATCATCCGGGGCCTCAAGGCCAAGGGCGTGGCCTGCGTGTACATCTCGCACAAACTCGATGAAGTGGCGGCGGTGTGCGACACCATCGCCGTGATTCGCGACGGCAAGCACATCGCGACCACTGCCATGGCAGACATGGACATCCCGCAGATCATCACGCAGATGGTCGGCCGCGAAATGAGCAACCTCTACCCCACCGAGCCCCATGACGTGGGCGAGGTGATCTTCGAGGCGCGTAACGTCACCTGCTACGACGTCGACAACCCCAAGCGCAAGCGCGTCGACGACATTTCCTTCGTGCTCAGGCGCGGCGAAATCCTCGGCATCGCCGGCTTGGTGGGGGCCGGGCGCACGGAGTTGGTGTCGGCTTTGTTCGGCGCGTACCCCGGCCGCTACAGCGCCGAGGTGTGGCTGCACGGCCAGGTAATCGACACGCGCACGCCGCTCAAGTCGATCCGCGCGGGGCTGTGCATGGTGCCCGAAGACCGCAAGCGCCAAGGCATTATCCCCGACCTGGGTGTGGGCCAGAACATCACCCTGGCGGTGCTCGACACCTACGCGCATATGACCCGCATCAACGCCGAGGCCGAACTGGGCAGCATCGACCAGCAGATCAGCCGCATGCACCTCAAGACCGCCAGCCCATCGCTGCCGATCACCAGCCTCTCAGGCGGCAACCAGCAAAAGGCCGTGCTGGCGAAAATGCTGATGGCCAAGCCCAAGGTGCTGATCCTCGACGAACCCACACGCGGCGTGGACGTGGGCGCCAAGTACGAGATCTACAAACTGATGGGCGCGCTGGCGGCCGAAGGCGTGTCGATCATCATGGTGTCCTCGGAATTGGCCGAAGTGCTCGGCGTGTCCAACCGCGTGCTGGTGATTGGCGACGGCCAGTTGCGCGGGGACTTCATCAATGACGGGCTCACCCAGGAACAGGTGCTCGCCGCCGCGCTCAGCCAAAACAATAACAATCGGAAGACCGCGTAGATGAACCAGGTCAAACACCTTTTTACCCGCTACAAAATGCTCGCGCTGGTGATCGCAGTGGCGTTCATCTGGCTGTTTTTCAGTTGGCAGACCGAGGGTGGTTTTCTCACCCCGCGCAACCTCTCCAACCTGCTGCGGCAGATGTCGATCACCGGGATATTGGCGTGCGGCATGGTGCTGGTGATCATCAGCGGCGAGATCGACTTGTCGGTGGGCTCGCTGCTCGGATTACTGGGTGGGCTGGCGGCGATTCTGGATGTGGTTTATCACGTACCGCTATTGGCCAACCTGAGCCTGGTGGCGCTGTGCGGCTTGATGATCGGCTTGGCCAACGGCTATATGACCGCTTACCTGCGCATTCCCTCGTTCATCGTCGGCCTGGGCGGAATGTTGGCGTTTCGCGGGATTCTGCTCGGGATTACCGGCGGCACCACCATTGCGCCGGTGTCGCCGTCGCTGGTGTATGTGGGCCAGGGGTATTTGCCCCACAACGTCGGCATCGGGCTTGGGGTGTTGCTGTTTGCGCTGACGCTGTTCCTCACCTGGAAACAACGGCGCAACCGTGCGCTGCATGGCCTGGCCGCGCACTCATTGCTGCGCGATGCGCTGCGGGTGGTGCTGATTGGCGCGGTGCTCGCAGGCTTTGTCACCACCCTCAACCGCTACGACGGCATCCCGGTGCCGGTGCTGCTGTTGCTGGCGTTGCTGGGGGTGTTCAGCTATGTCACGCACCAGACCGTGTTCGGCCGCCGGGTGTATGCGGTGGGCAGCAATATGGAGGCCACGCGGCTGTCGGGCATCAATGTGCAAGCGGTGAAACTGTGGATTTTCGGCATCATGGGGGTGATGTGCGCGCTGGCTGGCCTGGTCAATACCGCAAGGCTGGCGGCGGGTTCGCCGTCGGCGGGCAACATGGGTGAACTCGATGCCATCGCGGCGTGCTTTATTGGCGGCACTTCGATGCGCGGTGGGTCGGGCACGGTGTATGGCGCGTTGCTGGGGGCGTTGGTGATTACCAGTTTGGACAATGGGATGTCGATGCTGGATGTGGACAGCTACTGGCAGATGATCGTCAAGGGCAGCATTTTGGTGCTGGCGGTGTGGGTGGATGTGAGTACGCGCTCGGGCAGGCGATAAGTTATCCGCCAGAGCACCACTGATCACCCTGTGGGAGCTGGCTTGCCTGCGATGGCGGCCTAACAGTCGACGCCTATCTATCTGACACCCCAATGATCCCACTGTGGGAGCGGGCTTGCTCGCGAAGGCGGCCTGGCAGTCAACACAGTTGGATTGTGTACATATCCATTGCTGCGGTCACGGCCGCTTAGGGTTCCGCCTGACGGCGGGTCACTTTGGAAAAGAGCCCCAAAGTAACCAAAGGGCTCTTGCCCCACCACTCGGCACCTCGCTTGAGCTCGGTGTGCCCGTAATCCGCCAGTGATTTGGGGGGCCGCCGCCACGCGCCATCCATGGCGCGGGGCGGCTAAACCGGCATCCCTGCCGGTTTACCCCCCAAATCCCTGTCGAATTCCGGCCAGCGTGGTTTAACGGGGCGCTTAAGATCAAAAGCAGATCAAGAGCAAGAGCGGCTCGCTTCGCATCGTGGTTACCGGCGGTCGCAGGCAAGCCACATTGATCGTATTGCACGCTTGGGTTAGTGGCATCTGGTCATGGTTTGTAAAAGGCCAGCAAGGCGTGTCCCTTTAAATTGCAGGACGTTTCCTAGACAATCCTTGCCGCCTTGTGCCTGCTGGAATCGGTGGCTAGTCTGCGGTCCGTCACTGCCAAATCAGTGATCGGGTTTAGTCGCCCGGTTTAAGAACAGGCGCATGCTCCCATGAAGCTTTATGGTGGCTGTGCGCAGGGCGCCTTCTGGCGCGCCGGGTTCCTGTTCTGTCCGGTCGACTAACCTGCGTACAGCCGCCACCTTCGTTTAGTCGCGAAAAGTGTCAGCTCCTTGATATCAGACAGGAACTACACCATGAATAAAGTACTACCCGACCCACCCATCGATCCCGCAAAAGACCGCGCCGCTTTCAACCGCGCCATCGACCACTACCTGCCTACCCAAGGCTTCCATTGCGTCAACGAAGACCTGAGTTTCGAAGACGCCCTGCTCTACACCGCCAGCCTGCTCGACAGTGCTTCTGCCACGGCACTCGATTGCGGTGAGCTGCTGCAAAGCCCTGAACGGGCGAAGATCCTGGCGGTGTGGCATCTGCTGGAAATTGCAAAAACCACGGTAGATCGCTCCATCGAGTGCCTGACCGGCACCAAAGCCTCTGCTTGACTGTAGGAGCGAGCTTGCTCGCTCCTACAATGGGTGGGGGAACAGCCCCCGTAAGCCTCATTTTTCCCTCGGGTTATTGCGGATAAAAACTAAAAGTCCATAATGGACAAATTAGTTTATCCGGAGAATCCCATGCCCACGACGCCCCTCGTTATCGACCAGGCCCAGGCCCGTACCTTGCTGGCTCAAGTCGACGTGCCGTTGATCCTGCGCAAATTGTTTTGCGACCTCGCCGCCGGGCAAGCGGTGCAGCCGGCGCAACAATTGGTGGAGTTTCCCCAGGGTGCCGGGGATTTCATCAACTACTTGGGCGTATTGGCCGAAGACGGGGTGTACGGGGTCAAGACTTCGCCCTACATCGTGCGCGAGCAAGGCCCGTTGGTGACGGCGTGGACACTGTTGATGTCGATGCACAGCGGCCAGCCGTTGCTGTTGTGCGATGCCGCTGAATTGACCACCGCCCGCACCGCCGCCACCACGGCCTTGGCGGTGGATGCGCTGGCCCCGGCGGCGGCGCAACGCTTGGCGATCATCGGCAGCGGCAAGGTCGCCCAGGCGCACCTGCGTTATGTGCAGAACCTGCGCGACTGGCAGCAGATCCGCCTGTATTCGCCCAACCTGAGCAGCGCCGAAACGCGAGCGCAGTGGGCCTGCCTGGACCCGCGCCTGACCCTCGCCGCCACCTGCGAGGCCGCCCTGGAAGACGCGGATGTGATCCTGCTGTGCACCTCGTCCGCCGGCCCGGTCATCGACCCGTCACGCTTGAGCAAACCCGCGTTGATCACCTCCATCAGCACCAACGCACCGCGTGCCCATGAAGTGCCGCCGCAATGCCTTAACCAAATGCACGTGTTCTGCGACTATCGCCAGACCACCCCGGATTCAGCCGGTGAGATGCTGATCGCCAGCGAACAGCACGGCTGGGACAAACGCACGATTGTCGGCGACCTGCCCGAATTGTTCAGCGACATGGCCCAACGCCCGGCCTACGATCGTCACGTCTTTTTCCGCTCCATCGGCCTGGGCCTGGAAGACATCGCCCTGGCCAATGCCCTCTACAAATTGTAGGAGCGAGCTTGCTCGCGAAGACCTCACAGGCACTGCGGTCACACAGGATAGGCGCTTTATCGTTAACGTTTTTCGCGAGCAAGCTCGCTCCTACAATGCTTATTTCAGGAGACCTTCATGAGCCACGCAGACTTCATCATTATCGGCGGCGGCATTGCCGGTGCGTCCACCGGGTTCTGGTTGTCGCAGCACGGCAAGGTGTTGGTGCTGGAACGTGAAAACCACCCGGCGTATCACTCCACCGGGCGTTCGGCGGCGCTCTACACCGCCGCATACGGCACCCCGCAAGTGCGCGCGCTGACCTTGGCCAGCCGGGCCTTCTTCGACCAGCCACCCGCAGGCTTCTGCGAACACCCATTGCTGACACCACGGGGCGAAATGACCGTGGATTTCAACGGCGACCCGGCCGAACTCGACAGCCAGTACCTGAGTGCCAAGGCCACCGTAGAGCAGGTGCAGCGCTTGACGGCCGATGAAGCCTGTGCACGCTTGCCGATCCTGCGCCGTGAAAAAGTCCACGGGGCTATCTACGACCCCACCGCTTGCGACATTGACACCGACGCCCTGCACCAAGGCTACTTGCGCGGTATCCGCCGCAACCAGGGCGACGTGCGCACCGACAGCCATGTGCTGGGCTTGAGCCGCAACGCCGACGGCCTGTGGCAGGTGCGCACCCAGGACGCGAGCTTCACTGCGCCGGTCATTATCAACGCCGCCGGCGCCTGGGCCGACCATATCGGCGGGCTGGCAGGCGCGGCATCCATCGGCCTGCAGCCCAAGCGCCGCTCGGCCTTTGTTTTCGCCGGCCCCGAGGGCATGGACAGCCACGACTGGCCGATGCTGGTGGCCCTCGACGAAGCGTTCTACATGAAACCCGATGCCGGCATGTTCCTCGGCTCACCGGCCAACGCCGACCCGGTAGAACCCCAGGATGTACAACCCGAAGAGCTGGATATTGCCATGGGCATCTACCAGATCGAGGAAGCCACCACCCTGACCATCCGCCGCCCGACGCGCACCTGGGCGGGCTTGCGCAGTTTTGTGCAGGACGGTGATTTGCTGTCGGGCTTTGACCCGCAAGTACCGGGGCTGTTCTGGGTGGCGGCGCAAGGTGGCTACGGCATCCAGACCTCACCCGCCATGGGCCAGGCAAGCGCGGCCCTGGTGCGCGGCGAACCGCTGCCCGAGGCACTGACCCGGTTCGGCCTGGACGCTGGTATGCTCTCCCCGGTCCGCCTGGAGCCCCATTGATGAACACTGCTGAACAAGACAAGGTCATGCAGAACTTCCGCGCGATTGCCGATGCAATCGCCACGCTGTTCTTTCCCCATGCAGAAGTGGTGCTGCACGACCTGCGCACGCAAACCGTGGATTACATCGCCAATAACCTGTCCAAGCGCAGCCTGGGTGACGACTCGGCGCTGGAGGAAATGCTCGACGGCGACGTCAGCGAGGTGAATATCGGCCCTTACGAAAAGCTCAATTGGGACGGGCAAAAAATCCGCAGCCTGAGCACCGTGCTGCACGACCACAAAGGCCGCCGGCTGGCTGTGCTGTGCATCAACCTGAATATTTCACTGTTCGAAACGGCCAAGGCAGCGCTGGATTTATTCCTGTCGCCAAGCAAGCTGATTGCACAGCCGGACGCGCTGTTTCGTGATGACTGGCAGGAGCGTATCAACACCTTCCTGCATGCCTGGCTGCGCGAGCGTCAGTTGAGCCTGAACCTGTTGACCCGCGACCATAAACGCGAACTGGTGCTGGCGCTGCATGCCGAGGGGGCATTCAAGGGCAAGAGCGCCTCCAACTATGTGGCCAATGTGCTGGGCATGGGGCGGGCGACGGTCTACAAGCATTTGAAAGAATTGAAGGCATGATCCGTTGTAGGAGCGAGCTTGCTCGCGAAGAACTTTAACGATAACGCGTGCATTCTGGGTAAACGCGGTGCCTGAGAGTTCTTCGCGAGCAAGCTCGCTCCTACAAGAGTTCGATCCGAGGGGATCAGTCGCCGTAGATATCGGCCTTGAAGTACTGCTGTGAAATCTTCTGGTATTCGCCGCTGGCGCGAATGCCGTCGATGGCCGCGTTCAATTCGCTGACCAATTCGCCATTGCCCTTGCGCACTGCAATACCGGCGCCCTCGCCCACGTATTTCGGGTCCTTGAGCTCTGGGCCGACAAAGGCATAACCCTGCCCGCGCGGCATCGACAGGAAGTCGCTCAGGGGGATGGTGTCGGCAAAGATCGCATCCAGACGCCCCGCTGCCAGGTCCATGTAGACTTCTTCGTTATTGCTGTAGCGCTTGACGTTGATGCCCTTGGGCTCGAACACCTCGGTGGCATACCGGTCGGTGGTGGTGGCGCGCTGCACCCCGACGTTCTTGCCCTTGAGGCTGGCGTACTGGTCATCCACTACGGCGCCGTCCTTCATCACCAGGCGCGACGAGGTGAAGTAGTACTTGTGGGTGAAATCCACCGACTTCTTGCGGTCTTCGTTGATGGTCATGGACGACAACGCCATGTCGATCTTCTTGACCTTGAGGGACGGAATCAGCCCGTCGAACTCACCTTCGATCCACACGCACTTGACCTTCATTTGCGCGCACAGGGCGTTGCCGATGTCGTAGTCGAAACCGACGATCTTGCCGTCGCCGGTCTTGGAGGCGAACGGTGGGTAAGCCGCCTCGATACCAATACGCAGGGTTTTCTCGGCGGCCAGCAAGTGGCTGGAGGCGAACAGGCTCAGGGCCAGGGCGGGAAGGAGGTGGCGTTTCTTCATGAGGGGGTTCTCGCAAGTTGTTGTTGGTTTGGCAAGAGTGAAGAAAAACGTGCAGCGGCTTTTTTGTACTTATAATTCCATACTGGACTTTTATGTGTTTAGCCGTCAACAGGCAAAAAAAATGTGGGAGGGCTTGAGCCCTTCCCACATCAGATCCTGCAGCACAGCTTAAACCTTACTTGGACACCGGCATCGCAAACTCCGCACCTTGCTCGATGCTCTCCGACCAGCGCTGCATGATCGACTTCTGCTTGGTGTAGAAGCGCACGCCCTCGGTGCCATAGGCATGCATGTCGCCGAACAGGCTCTTCTTCCAGCCACCAAAACCGTGCCAGGCCATGGGCACCGGAATCGGCACGTTGATACCGACCATGCCCACTTCGATGCGCCGCGCAAACTCACGGGCAATGTTGCCATCGCGGGTGAAGCAACTGACGCCGTTGCCGAACTCGTGGTCGTTGACCAGCTTCACCGCCTCGGCAAAATCGTTCACCCGTACACAGGCCAGCACCGGGCCGAAGATTTCTTCGCGGTAGATGCTCATGTCCTGGGTCACGTGGTCGAACAAGGTCGCGCCCAACCAGAAGCCATTTTCTAAGCCCGGCTCGGTAGGCACGTAGTCACGGCCATCGAGCAGCAACTGCGCGCCGGCGTGTATACCCTGTTCGATATAGCCACTGATGCGTTCCAGCGCAGCCCGCGACACGATCGGGCCCATCTCGGCTTTCAAATCGCGGCCATCGGTGATGCGCAACGTCTTGGCGCGCTCGGTCAAGGCGGCGATGACTTTGTCACCCACATCACCCACCAGCACCGCCACCGAGATCGCCATGCAGCGCTCGCCGGCACTGCCGTAGGCGGCGCCCATCAGCGCGTCCACGGTGCGTTCGATATCGGCGTCGGGCATCACCACCATATGGTTTTTCGCCCCGCCCAGGCCTTGCACGCGCTTGCCGTTGCGGGCGCCGCTCTCGTAGATGTATTGGGCAATTGGCGTGGAACCCACGAAGCTCAGGGCCTTGACGTCCGGGTGTTCGATCAGCGCGTCCACCGACTCTTTATCACCCTGCACCACGTTGAACACGCCCTTGGGCAGGCCAGCTTCACGCAGCAACTCGGCCATGAACAGCGAAGCGCTCGGGTCAGTGGGGCTGGGCTTGAGAATAAAGGTGTTACCCGCCGCAATGGCAATGGGGTACATCCACATCGGGACCATCACCGGGAAGTTGAACGGGGTCACGCCGGCGACCACGCCCAGCGGCTGGCGCATCGTCCAGTTGTCCATGCCACGGGAGACCTGGTCGGAGTGTTCGCCCTTGAGCAGGTTGGGAATGCCACAGGCGAATTCGAGAATGTCGATGCCACGGTCGACTTCGCCCTGGGCATCGGTGAACACCTTGCCGTGCTCGGCGACGATGATGCGCGCCAGGTCGTCCTTGCGTTCGCGCAACAGGTGCAGGTATTGGAACAACACGCGGGCGCGACGGATCGGCGGGGTGTCGGCCCAGCCGGCAAACGCGGCCTGGGCAGCGGCGACGGCTTCGGCCACCGTCTGGCGGCTGGCCAGGGCCACGCGCGCGGTGACTTCACCGGTGGCCGGGTTGTAGACGTCCTGATAACGGTCATCGCGGCTGACGCGCTGGTCGTTGATGTAGTGCTCGATGGTTGCAGTCATGGCAGTCGATCCAGGTGGGTAGCGTTGGGCCACACGATAGGCTTTCGCTTTGTTCCGAACCAGAGCAGAATCCAGAACTTATTGTCCTTATAGGCGAACAATGCACCCATGGAAAAGGCTGAGATCGAAGGGCTGTGGACCCACATTCACTGGCTGTCGGTGCTGGAGGAACAAGGCACCTACACCGCCGCCGCCGCGCGCCTGGGGGTGAGTAAATCGGCGGTGAGCCAGCGCATTTCCGACCTGGAAAAGGCCACCGGCACGCGCCTGGTGACGCGCACCACCCGCAGCGTGCGGCTGACCGATGCGGGGCTGTCACTGACTCGCGAAGTGCGCAGCGCCTACGCGCAGATCGCCCGCAGTTTTTCCTCGGTGCGCGACTCGGTCGGGGAAATACGCGGGCTGGTGCGCCTGACCGCTCCCGTGGCCTTCGCCCGGCAACAACTGGTGCCGCACCTGTCTGGCTTTTTGCAGCAGTACCCCCAGGTGCGTATCCAACTGGACGTCTCCGATGCCTTGAGCTCACTGGCCGCCGAGGGTTACGACCTGGCGGTGCGTCACGGCTTCCAAGTGCCAGAAACCCATGTGGCCTGGAAGCTGTGCGACACCACCTCGGTGCTGGTCGCCACCCATGATTACCTGCAACGCCACGGCGAACCTCGCGAGCCGGGCGATCTGTCGGCCCACAACTGCCTGTTTTACCCACGCGGCACCGACCAACCCGCCTGGACCTTCGAACGCGGCAGCCAACCCCTCGAGCGCCTCACCGTGCCCATCGCCGGCAGCTTTGCTACCAACAACAGCGAAGCCTTGCGCGACGCCGCACTCAACCACCTGGGCATCGCCCTGCTCCCGGACTTCAGCGCCCAGGCGGCGCTGGACGCGGGCAAAGTGGTACAGGTATTGAAGGACTGGACACTCAAAGGCGCGTTTGCCGATGAGATCTATCTGATACGGCCCTACTCGCCCCATGTGCCCAAGTCGGTGAGTGCGTTGGTCAACTACCTGAAGGACAAACTCTCGGGCGGGTTCCGCTAGGCTTAAGGGTTAAAAGTCCACCGTCGCCGACAGCTGCAAAGTACGTGGATAGCCCGGCGAGAAGGCGCCGTAAGACGCGACGCCCGACCAGTACTCGCGGTCAAATACGTTCTGCACGGTGGCGCGCAAGGTGGTGGGCCGCCCTTCAATCTTGGTCGCGTAGCGTACGCCGGCATCAATGCGCGTCCAGGCATCCAGCTCCTGAGTGTTGGCCTGGTTGATGTATTGGCTGTCGGTATAGATCGCCCCGCCGGTGAGGGTAAAACCTTCCAGCCACGGGGTGTCGTACTCGGCCCACAGGTTGGCCTGGATGTCGGGCACGCCGACCGGCTTGTTGCCTCGGTTGGCGGCGGTCGCCGACTGGGTCAGCTCGCCATCGAGCAAGGTCACGCCGCCCATCAAGCGCGTGCCAGGCGCCACTTCGCCGTATACGCTCAGCTCGACGCCGCGGTTGCGCTGCTCGGCCTGCACTGAATACACACCGTCGGCACCCAGTTCGCCGCTGGGCTTTTCGATCTGGAACAACGCCAGGGTGGTCATGAAGGTGCCGTGTTCATACTTCACGCCCAGTTCGTGCTGCTTGGATTCATAAGGCGCGAAGGTTTCACCGGCATTGCTGGCCGTGCCCGGCGCGATATCGCCTTTGCTCAGCCCCTCGACATAGTTGTAGTAGAGCGACACGTCATCCCAGGGCTTGACCACCACGCCCACCAAAGGCGTGGTCGCAGCGTCTTTGTAGCGGGAACTCACCACACCCGCGGCGCTGTAGTTACGCGACTCGATGTCCTGGCGACGCACGCCCAGGGTCAACTGGATGCGCTCATCCAGAAAGCCCAGGGTGTCGGTGAGCGCCACGCCGGACAGCTCCGATTCGGAGATGCGCAGCACTTTCGGCGCCCGCAGGTTTTGCTTGGGCGTGTCTACCGGGTGATAGATGTTGGAGCGGATCTCGGTGCCGTTGTTGATGCCGCGAGACAGCTCGTCCTGGTAACGGGTCGCCATCAGCGTGGTGGTGTGGGTGATCGGGCCGGTGGCGAACTGCGCCCGCAGGCCCACATCGGCGGTGGAACGGTCGACGTTGAACTTGTAGTAGCCCGGAATGTTACTGGTGTCGCCAGCATCATTGAGGATGCGCGGCACCTGGTCCGACAGGCGCTTGACATCCGACCGCCCGCCGCCGGCATGGGCGAACACGGTGAGCGAATCGCTGAGGTCATATTCACCGCCGAGCAAGGCCGATTGCTCCTTGGTGTCCGACCAGCCCCACTTCTGCGGCAGGCTGGTGCGGCCATTGGGGGCCGAAGGCACCTGCACGCCCGGCGCCAGGGTGAACGGGCGCGAGGCGCCTTCGAAACTTTCTTTCTGGCTGATGTAGTCCAGGTTCAGGCGCAGGCGCTCGCCGCGATAATCCAGGGCAATGGCGCCCACCCCCACGTCGCGATGCTGATCGTCCACGGCGGTGTCGCCCCCTTGCAGGCTGCCGTTGAAGCGCACGCCAAACTGGTTCTCCTCACCGAAACGGCGGCTGATATCCAGGTGGCCGCCGACCTGGGTGTCGGAGGCGTAACTGCCGGTAAAGCGGGTGAGGTCCTGGTCCAGCGGGCGCTTGGGCACGATGTTGATCACCCCGCCCACACCGCTGTTGGGCGAGATGCCGTACATCAGCGCCCCCGGCCCCTTGAGCACTTCAACACGCTCGGCGTACTCGGTGAAGGCGCGGTAGTTGGGCGCCACGCCATACACGCCGTCATAGGCCAACTCACCCAGGTTGCCCTCGCCAATCGCAAAGCCCCGCACGAAAAACGAGTCGACAATACCGCCGGTCTGCCCGGTAGAACGCACTGAAGGGTCGCGCTCCAGCGCATCGGCCACCGTCACCGTCTGCAGGTCGGCGAGGGTCTTGGCGGTGTAGCTGGTCACGCTGAACGGCGTGTCCATCACGTCCTTGTTGCCCAGCATGCCCAGGCGCGCGCCACGGGCCACCTGGCCGCCAGCGAGCACCTCGGGCAGGTCGGTGGGGCCCAGATAGCGGGCGTTGACGTTCGTCGCGTCAAGGGTCAGGCTCTGCGCGCTGTCGTCGGCTGACTCGGCGGTGGCGGCCCAGGCGTTGCCGCTGGCAGCAGCCAGCAACAGGGCGGTACGAATAGCGAGGGTTAACCGGCTGGCAACAGGCATGACGTCAGGGCCCTTTGATCAAGTGAAGTAAGAATTACGCTTGATGCCAGTCGACGCGTGAAAAAGTATCACCCTTGCCGCGACTTTTTTTGTATAGCGAGACTGCTCCATGCCACCCACCCGCGTCCTGATTGCCCTGCTGTTCACGATCCAGCTTGTGTCCATGGGCGCCATGGAAATGAGCGGGCCGTTCTGGCCGGTGCATTTGCGCCAACTGACCGACTCCGACACGCTGTTCAGCTTCGCCAGCATCGCCGTGTACGTGGGGCCGATGCTCGGCATCCTGTTGACCAGTGCGTTCTGGGGCCGTATCGGCGATCGCTACGGCCACAAGCTGATGATGATTCGCGCACTGGCAGGCCTGACCCTGACGCAACTGGGGCTGGCCCTGTTCAGCGACCTCTGGGCGATCCTGGTGCTGCGTTTTCTGCAAGGCGCCTGTGCCGGCTACATCGCCCCGGCCCAGGCGTATGGCGTGAGTATCGAGGTGCCGTCACGGCGTGCACGGCTGTTCGCACTGCTGCAGATTTCCACCAACGTCGGCTCGTTGCTCGGCGCCGTGGTTGGCGGCTTGATCCTCGACCATGCGACGTTCTTCTGGATCAACCTCAGCGCCGCCGCGCTCTGTGCGGTGTGCACAGTGATTGCAGCGCTGACCTTGCCGAACGTGCCACCGGTGAAGAAAACCACAGCCCCGTCAACGGGCGGCACCTGGCAGGCCTCGGCCTTGCTGCCGCTGCTGACGGTGATGGGCATTCTGCTGCTGGCGCGGATGCTGCCGCAGACCTCGTTCGCGCTGTATGTGAGTACAACGTTCACCGTCAGCAACGCCCTGGTCGGCCTGTGCTACGGCTTGCTGGCCCTGGGTTTTATCCTGTCGGCCACCGCCTGGGCGCGCCACTTCGAAGGTCGCAGCCAGGCAGACAGCTTGCGCCGCCTCACCTGGGTGGTGGCCGGCTGCATCGCGCTCACCGCCCTCGCCGGCCTCACCCGCAACCCGCTGGTGTTTGTGGTCGCCTATTTTGTCTGGGGCGTATTGCTGGGCGCGACCACACCGGTACTGATGGCGCTGGTTTCAAAAACCGCCGACAGCGCGCAGCAAGGCCATGTGCTGGGGATCGCCCAAGGCACCGCGCAATTTGCCTCGATTGTGGGCATCTGCGCCGGCGGCCTGCTCAGCCAGGCCTATGGCTTGGCGTACACCTACCTGTTTGTGTGTGTGGCCTATGCCGCGGCGCTGATTGCGATTCTCGCGTTGCGCAACCGACGGGTTTGCACTTAGCATTGGGAATACTTCTCAATTGCACGGTTGCGCGCCATGAGCGAAAGCCTTCCCGCCGATAACACCCCTCACCTGCGCGCAATCGAGGCGCTATACAGCGGCCATCACAGCTGGCTGTACGCCACGCTCAAACGCAAACTCGGCAATGCCATGGATGCGGCGGACCTGGCCCAGGACACCTTCACCCGTATCCTGGCCTCACAGGTTACCGTGATCGACCAGCCACGCGCCTACTTGAGCTGCGTAGCCAAGGGCATTCTGGTCAACTGGTACCAGCGCAAGGCCCTGGAACGTGCCTACCTGGAAGCGCTTGCCAGCGTGCCGGCCCACGAGGTGCCGTCGCCGGAAGCGCACTTCCTGGTGCTGGAGACCCTGCACGAAATCGACGCGATGCTCGACGCGCTGCCGCCGCTGGTCAAGCGTGCGTTCCTGCTGTCGCAGCTCAACGGCCTCAAATACCAGGACATCGCCGAGCAGTTGGGCGTGTCGCTGATCACCATCAAGCGCTACATGAAACAGGCACTCGTTCAGTGCCTGATGCGGGTGGAATAAGTGCTCAGCCTGGGCAAGGAACCGCCGCTGCCCACCGACGCCCTGGAAGAAGCCGCCGAGTGGCTGATGCGCCTGAGCGAGAACGAATTGAGCGCCAGCGAACGCGCCGAGTGGGAGCGCTGGAAGGTCAGCAGCCCCGAGCGTGGCCGTGCCTGGGCGCGCGCGCAATTGCTGCAAAGCAAGCTCGGTGGCCTGCCGCCGTCCCTGGCGATGTCGGCGCTGGACCGCCCCAGCAACCCGCAGCGCCGCGAAGCCCTTGGCAAACTGGCCTTGTTGCTGGCGGTAATGCCGGTGGGCTGGGGCAGTTGGAAGCTGGCGCAGTCCCAGCAATGGAGCGCCGACTACAGCACCCGCATCGGCGAGCGTCGCGAACTGACCCTGGCCGACGGCTCGCATCTGACCCTCAACACCGAGACCGCCATCGACGTGCGGTTCGACACCCAGCAGCGCCTGGTGAGCCTGCGCGAAGGCGAACTCCTGGTGCAGACCGCACAAGACGCATCCCGCCCGTTTCTGGTCAGCACCCGCCAGGGCCATCTGCAGGCGCTGGGCACGCGCTTTACCGTGCGCGAACTGGGCCCGCGCACGCATCTGGCGGTGCTTGAGGGCGCGGTCAAAGTGATGCTGGCCGACAATAGCCAGAGCGCGCCATTGATCGTCAACGCCGGGCAACGTACGGACTTTTCCGCGCAACAGTTCGGCGCGCTCACCCCCGCCGACCGCAATGTGAGTGCCTGGACCCAAGGCATGCTGATGGCCGACAACATGCGCCTGGCAGACTTCGTCGCGGAACTGACCCGCTATCGGCGTGGCTTCGTGCGCTACGACCCGGCCATTGCCAACCTGCGTATTTCCGGGGCCTTCCCCATCGCCGATACCCAGCGCACCTTGAACATGCTGGTGCAAACCTACCCGGTGCGCGCCAGCGGCCATTTGAATGGCTATTGGGTCAGCCTGTCGCCAGCTTGAGGCGGCGCAAAAATAAAACGCGGTGCGGCTGATACTTTTTTCGCGCTCGGCTGGCAAACACTCAAACCCCTTTTCCCTTTCGTCCATAGGGCTGCCCTCCATGCTTGTGATTCGCAGCGCGCTGCTCAGCCTGGCCCTGGCCGGTGCCGCCCTGGCGGACGTGCCGGCGCAATGGGACAGGGTGACGGTGCGCGCCTACCACATCGACCCCGGCCCGCTCGGCGCCACGTTGTCGAGCTTTGCCGTGGACGCCGGTATTGCGCTGTCATTTCTCCCGGCACTCACCGAGGGCCTGACCAGCCCAGGCTTATCCGGCCGTTACTCGCCCCAGGAAGCGGTCACGCACCTGTTGGCCGGCAGCGGCCTGGACATGGTGCAACGCAGCGACGGCAGTTACACCCTGGTGCCGGGCCAAGTCACGCTTTCGGACATCACCGTCAGCGCCCCCGAGCCACGCGCCAGCGACCTGCCCCCGCTGTATGCCGGCGGCCAGGCAGCCACCGGCGCGCGCCTGGGCATGCTGGGCAATACCGACGTGATGGATGCCCCGTTCAGTGTCAGCGCCTACACCGCCGCGCTGATCCAGGACCAACAGGCAGCCACCGTGGGCAATGTGCTGGAGCGTGATTCCTCGGTGCGCTCCACCGGGCAGACGGGCGGGATTGTCGACTCGTTCTTCATCCGCGGTTTCCCGGTGGGTGAAGGCAACCTGGGAGAACTGGCGTTCGATGGCGTGTACGGCGTGGCCTCCAACTACCGGGTGTTTACCGACTACGCCGAGCGTATCGAAGTGGTCAAAGGCCCCGGTGCGCTGCTGTACGGCATGTCACCCAACAGCGCGGTAGGCGGCGTGATCAACGTGGTGCCCAAGCGCTCGCTGGATGAAGACCTGACCCGCTACACCGCCAGCTACACCCAGGACGCGCAGGTCGGCAACCACCTCGATATCAGCCGGCGCTTTGGCGACGAGCGCCGCTTCGGCGTACGCCTCAACGCTAGCCTGCAGAACGGTGACACGGTGGTCGACCAGCAGTCGCGCGATGTCGGCATTGGCGCGCTGTCCCTGGACTACCAGGGCGAACGCCTGCGCACCAGCCTCGACCTGATCTCCCAACAGGAGAAACTCGACGCCGCCTCGCGCCCCTTCCTGATTGCTGCCGGCGTCGACGTCCCCTCCGCCGCCAACGGCCGCACCAACGTCAGCCAGGACTGGGGCTGGTCGCGCACGCGAGATAAGTCCGCGCTGCTCAGCGGCGAATACGACCTCACCGACGCCGTCACACTGTTCGCCCATGCCGGGGGCGGCAGGTCGGCAGTGGCGCGCATGTCCGACCAGACGCCGACCCTCATCAACGCCGCCGGTGACACCTCGTCAATCCCCGGTTATTACCGTTTCAAGGTGCAGCGCTACACGGTCGACGCCGGTGCGCGGTTGCGCTTTGAGACCGGGCCCATCAGCCACAGCAGCACCGTGCAGGTCAGCCGTTATCGCGATGAGCTGTCGCGGGGGATTATTTCCGGGGTCCCGGTGCTGTCCAATCTCTACCACCCGGTCGACCGGCCAAAGCCTGTGATTGCCAAGCCCGCCACGCCGACAGTATCGACCAGTGAACTGTCCGGCGTGGCCATCGCCGATACGTTGTCGGTGCTCGACCAGCGCGTGCAAGTCACCGTCGGCCTGCGCCAACAGCGTATCCAGTCCAGCAACTACAACAGCGCCGGCGTGGCCACCAGCACCTACGACGACGCCAAGGTCACGCCGCTGTTCGGCGCGGTGCTCAAGCCCTGGGAGCATGTGGCGTTCTATTACAACTACCTCGAAGGCCTGAGCAAGGGTGACGTGGCGCCTTCCAACGCGGCGAACGCCGGTGAGGTGTTTGCACCTTACGTGTCCAAACAGCATGAACTCGGGGTCAAGGTCGACTACGGAACCTTCATGGCGACCCTGGCGCTGTTCCAGATCCACAAGCCCAGCGGCGAACTGGCCGCCGGGCGCTTCTCGGTACAGGGCGAACAGCGCAACCGTGGCCTGGAGTTCAATGTGTTGGGCGAAGTCGCCCACGGCACGCGCCTGCTCGGTGGCGTGACCCTGCTGGATGCCCAACTGACCAAAACCGCGATTGCCACCAACAGCGGCAACACACCGGTGGGCGTGCCCGACGTGCAAGCCAACCTGTGGGCCGAATGGGACACCTCATGGGTCGAGGGCCTGACACTCACCACAGGCGCGATCTATACCGGCAGCCAGTACGTCAACCAGGCCAACACCCAACAGCTCGATGCGTGGACCCGCTTCGACATCGGCGCACGCTACAGCACGCGTATCGGCGAGCACCCGACCACCCTGCGCGCCACGGTGCAGAACCTGTTCGACCGCGAGTACTGGTCAGGCGTCGCCTCCTACGGCGCGTTTTCCCAAGGCTCGCCGCGCACCCTCCTCCTCTCGGCCACGGTCGATTTCTGACATCTGCAAGGGCTTGATTCATGATCTGCATTGTTCGACGTTGCCACCTTCTAGCGGCGCTGCTGTTCACCGGGTTGTTGGGGGCTAGCCTGCCGAGCATGGCGGCGCTGACCACCGTCACCGATCTGCTTGGGCGCCAGGTCAAGGTCAAGCTGCCGGTGCAGCGGGTGATTCTTGGCGAGGGCCGCCAGCTGTACCTGGTGGCGGCGCTGGACACGCAAAACCCGATTGAACGGATCGTTGGCTGGCGCAAGGACCTGATCCAGTCCGACCCAGACACCTATAACGCTTACCTGCGCAAGTTTCCCGCCATCGCCAAGATCCCCACCTTCGGCGGTTTTGAAGACGGCACCTTCGATATCGAGCAGGCCATCTCGCAACGCCCCGACGTGATCATCCTCAATATCGAGGCGCAACATGCCACCGAGGATGCGCGCTATATCGAGAAGCTCGATGCCTTGGGCATCCCGGTGGTGTACGTGGACTTTCGCAACCAGCCGATGACCAACACCGAGCCGACCATGCGCCTGTTCGGCCGGTTGTTCGGCAAAGAACAGCGGGCCGAGGATTTCATTGCGTTTCGCAACCAGCAGATCCGCCGCGTGACCGACGTGATTGCCGCGCAGCAACCGGCGCGCCCGTCCGTGTTTATCGAGCGGATCGGTGGCTACACCGATGACTGCTGCCTGAGTTTTGGCAATGAAAACTTCGGCCTGTTCGTGCAGATGGCCGGCGGCGACAACATCGCCAAAGGCATTATTCCCACCACCTTTGGCCAGTTGAACCCCGAACAGGTGATCGTGGCCAACCCCGACCAGGTCGTTGTCACCAGCGCCAACTGGGAGGCGTTTGCCCCGGGTGGGCACTGGGTCGGCGTGGGGCCGGGTGCCGACATGGCCCAGGCCCGAGCCAAGCTGGAGTGGTACACCCGACGCCCCGCCTATGCCGGCATCAAGGCCCAGGGCCCGCAAGCCTTCCACGCCATCTGGCATCAGTTCTACAACAGCCCGTATCAGTTCGTGGCGATCCAGCAACTGGCCAAGTGGTTTCATCCCGACCTGTTTGCCGACCTGGACCCGGACGCCGCGTTTCGTGAATTACACGAACGCTTCCTGCCGGTGCCTTACGAACCAGGTTATTTCGTGAGCCTCAAGCCATGAGCGCCCCGACCTACCGCAGCCTTGTCATGCGCAAACGCCTGATTCTGGTTGCCCTGGCGTTGCTGTTGCTGTGCAGCGTGCTGCTCGACCTGGCGCTGGGCCCGGCGCGCTATAGCCTGAGCGAAGTGCTCGGCGCGCTGCTCTCGCCAAACAACGCCGCGCCGCAAGTGCGTGTGGTGATGTGGGATATCCGCCTGCCCGTCGCACTGATGGCCGTCGCTGTCGGCGCGGCGTTGTCCCTGGCCGGCGCTCAGATGCAGACCATCCTCAATAACCCGCTGGCCAGCCCCTTTACCCTGGGCATTTCTGCCGCCGCCAGTTTTGGCGCGGCCATGGGCCTGGCGTTTGGAGTGGCGTTGTTTCCGCTGGCGGCGCAGTACATGGTGCCGGTCAACGCGTTCATCATGGCGATGCTCTCGGCGCTGCTGATCCACTTCCTGAGCCTGCGCCGTGGGGTGACGGCCGAAACCATTGTGCTGCTGGGCATAGCCCTGGTCTTTAC
Source organism: Pseudomonas sp. FDAARGOS_380 (assembly GCF_002591235.1). Classification (NCBI taxonomy): domain Bacteria; kingdom Pseudomonadati; phylum Pseudomonadota; class Gammaproteobacteria; order Pseudomonadales; family Pseudomonadaceae; genus Pseudomonas; species Pseudomonas sp. FDAARGOS_380. The sequence goes on from NZ_CP023969.1 coordinate 5,684,801, forward strand.
CTTCAACGCGCTGCTGGCGCTGGTGCAGTTTTTCGCCACCGAACAAGCCGTGGCAGCCGTGGTGTTCTGGACCATGGGCAGCCTGACCAAAGCCACCTGGCCCAAGCTTGGGGTGATCTGCCTGATCATCCTGATCACCCTGCCGATTTTCGCCAAGCGCGCCTGGGCCCTCACCGCCCTGCGCCTGGGTGACGACAAGGCCGCCAGCTTCGGCATCAACGTGCGCAGCCTGCGCTTTCAAACGCTGATCATGGTCAGCCTGCTCGCCTCGTTCCCGGTCGCCTTTGTCGGCACCATCGGCTTTATCGGCCTGGTGGGCCCGCACATCGCGCGCATGTTGATCGGCGAGGACCAGCGCTTCTTCCTGCCCGCCTCGCTGCTGACCGGTGCGCTGATTCTGTCGGTCAGCTCGGTGGTCAGCAAAACCCTGATTCCGGGGGCGATTTTCCCCATAGGCGTGGTTACGTCACTGATCGGCGTGCCGTTCTTTATATCCCTGATCCTGGGCGGCAAGAAAAACTCATGGTAAGTCTCCAGTTGAAAGACCTCGGCGCCCGCTACGGCCAGCGCACCATCATCCGCGAAGTGAACACCGCAGCCTTCGTCGGCGGCCAGGTGGTGGCGGTGGTCGGGCCCAACGCTGCCGGTAAATCCACCCTGTTCAAGCGCATGGCCGGGCTGATTGACGGGCCAGGCGAGGTGCTGCTGCAAGGCTCGCAAAAAGGTGCACAAGCCATCAGCTACATGCCCCAAGGACTGAACGCCAGCGCCCGGTTGACGGTGTACGAGTCGGTGCTGCTGGCGCGCAAACAACTGACGCCGGGGTGGGTGGTGCAAGACGACGAACTGAAGTTGGTCGACGAAATACTCAGTGCCCTGGGCATCACCGGCCTGGCCTTTCGCAACCTCGGTGAACTCAGCGGCGGCCAACAACAGCTGGTGTCCATCGCCCAGACGCTGGTGCGCGAACCCGACGTGCTGCTGATGGACGAACCCACCAGCGCCCTCGATATGCATCGCCAAGTACAAGTACTGGACTTCATGCGCACACTGGCGCGCAAACGCGAGGTGATTGTGTTTATCGCACTGCATGACCTGAACCAGGCACTGCGCTTCGCCGACCAGGTGCTGGTCATCGCCGACGGCACAGCCCAGGGCAGCGGGCCGAGCCATGCGGTGATCAACGAAGCGATGCTGCGCGAGGTTTACCAGGTACAGGCACGCATCGAGCGCTGCAGCCGGGGGCAGGCGCATATTTTGATTGATGGGGTGGTGTGAATAGGCCCTGCGAAAGCATGGGTATCCACGATGCGAAGCGAGCCGCTGTTGATCTTGCTCTTGACCTGCTTTTGATCTTGATCTCAAGCGCCCCGTTAAACCACGCTGGCCGAACGCAGGCTTGAATTCGTGGGTAACCCGGCAGGACGCCGGGTTAGCCGCCCCGCGCCATGGATGGCGCGTGGCGGCGGCCCACGGATTCAAGCCTGCGTTCGGGCACACCGAGCCTAAGCGAGGTGCCGAGTGGTGGGGCAAGAGCCCTTTGGTTACTTTGGGCTGGGCCGGCATTCCGGCTCTTTTCCAAAGTGACCCGCCGTCAGGCGGAACCCTAAGTGGCCGTTACCGCAGGAATGGATATGTACTCGGTATAACAGTGTTGCCTGTCAGGCCGCCTTCGCGAGCAAGCCCGCTCCCACAGTTGGATCGTGGGGTGTCAGGTAGATAGGTGTCGACTGTCAGGGCGTCATCGCAGGCAAGCCAGCTCCCACAGAGGGATCGCGGGGTGTCAGGTAGATTGGTGTCGGCTGGCAGGCCGTCATCGCAGGCAAGCCAGCTCCCACAGAAGATCACGGCACATCAGCCAAAATCTCGGATCAGCCACCGCTTCTATCGCTCAATCCTCGCGAATACTTGCCTGATCCTCCGACTTATCGCCCACCGGGATAGATACCCCTTGCGCCGTGGTCTAGAGTCCAACCATGCGCGCGTGGCCAAGATGAAACCGGTTCTCAACCCCGCCGCCATAACCCGTCGCCCATGAGCGACACCAGGGCATGCCACCGCGCACGTCCCTGATAAGAAAAAGCACCACCAACCGATGATCAGCAGGTGAGCCCGCATGGAATTACGTATCAACCAAAAGGCCTATCAGGTCGATGCCGAAGCCGACACCCCGTTGTTGTGGGTGATCCGCGATAACCTGGGCATGACCGGCACCAAATACGGCTGCGGCCTGGCCCAGTGCGGCGCCTGTTCGGTGCTGGTGGACGGCAATGTGGTGCGCGCCTGCGTGACGCCCGTGGCTGGCGTGGTCGGTCGCGAGATCACCACCATCGAGGCCGTGGAGGCCGATGACGTGGGCAAGCGTGTGGTGGCGGCCTGGGTCGAACACCAAGTGGCGCAATGCGGTTACTGCCAGTCCGGGCAGGTGATGGCCGCCACCGCGCTGCTCAAGCACACCCCCGCGCCGACCAAGGCGCAGATCGACGCGGCGATGGTCAACCTCTGCCGTTGCGGCACTTACAACGCCATCCATGCCGCCATGGATGCCTTGGCCGCCGGGAAGGAAACCGCCTGATGAATACTAACGAGATCATTCCGGGCGTTACCCTGGGCGAACCGATCAACCTGTCCCGTCGCCGCTTCCTGGCCAGCACCGCCGTGGGCGCGCTGGTGATCGGCTTCGGCTTGCCGCTGGGCACCTCCCGCGTGCAAGCCGCGACCGGCGCCGCCGCTGAACGCGGCACTCAAGTGCCCGCCTTCCTGGAGATTCGTCCCGACGGCAGCGTGCGCTTGCTCAGCCCGTTCATGGAAGGCGGCCAAGGCACCCACACCGCCATGGCGCAGATCGTCGGTGAAGAATTGGATGCCGACCCGGCCACGTTCATCGTCGAAGCGGCCCCGCCCGGCGAAGCCTACGTGGTGATGGAAAATGGCATGCGCATCACCGGCGGCAGTATGTCGGTGCGCATGAGCTACCCGACCATGCGCCGCCTCGGCGCCCTCGCCCGTGCGATGCTGATGCAAGCCGCCGCAGAGCAACTGCGTGTACCGCTCAGCGAGCTGACCACCCAGCCCGGACGCGTGGTGCACGCCGCTTCCGGCCGGTCCCTGGGCTACGGCGAATTGGCCGGACGCGCCCTGGATATGCCGGTACCCGACCCGGCCAGCATTACCCTGCGCGACCCGAGCCAGTTCCGCTGGATCGGCAAGCCGGTCAAGCGCCTGGATGCCTATGACAAATCCACCGGCAAGGCGCTGTACACCATCGACCTGAAAATCGACGGCATGCTCCACGCGGCGGTCCAACACGCGCCGCGTTTGGGCATGACCGTGGGCAGCCTGCGCAACCAGGCGCAGGTGCAAGCCATGCAAGGCGTGCACTCGGTTCACACCCTGCCCGGCGCCGTGGCGGTGGTAGCCGAACGTTGGTGGCATGCCAAGCGGGCCGTCGAAGCCATCCAGGTGGAATGGCTTGAAGCCGCCGCCGACTCCACTGTGCGGGCGATGCCGGCGGATTTTTCCAGCGACAAGTACCGCGACTTCCTGGCCGCCCAGCAAGGCCCGGCCCGCGATGACGAAAACGAAGGCGATGTGCCCGGCGCACTGGCCAGCGCCAAGACCCGTGTCGAAGCCACCTACCACAACCAGTACCTCAACCATGCCCAGCTGGAGCCGCCTTCAGCCCTGGCACGCTTTAACCCGGACGGCACGCTGGAGGTGTGGCTGCCTAACCAGGCGCCGGATATGTTCCGTGCCGACATCGCCAAACGCACCGGCCTGAGCACTGAGCAAATCACCCTGCACTCACCGCTGCTGGGCGGCTTCTTTGGTCGGCATTTCCTGTATGACTCCGCCAATCCGTACCCGCAGGCCATTGCGCTGGCCAAGGCAGTGGGCAGGCCGATCAAACTGATCTGGAGCCGTGAAGAAGAGTTCGTGCGCGATGTGTTGCGCCCGGTCGCCGTGGTTAAGTTCCGCGCCGCGCTGGATGACAAAGGCCTGCCTGTGGCCATCGAAGCGGTAAGCGCCACCGAAGGCCCCACCGAAGCCATCGCTGGCAAACAGGGCGACGCCATCGACCCTACCGCCCTGGAAGGCTTGTCGGGCAAGAGCTACGCGATCCCCAACAAACGCATCGCGCAGATCTATGTCAAAGGCCCGGCCATGCTCGGTTACTGGCGTTCGGTGGGCAACTCGCTCAATGACTTTTTCTACGAAGCGTTCCTGGACGAACTGGCCGACAAAGGCGGCCATGACCCCTATGAACTGCGCCTGCACCTGCTGCGCGACAACCCGCGCCTGACCACCCTGCTGCAGGCGGCCGCCGAGCTGTCTGGCGGCTGGAAGCGTGGGCCTTACACCGCCGAAGACGGCACCCGCCGTGCACGCGGCGTAGCCATGGCTTCGCCATTTGGCTCCCATGCAGCGGTGGTGGCCGAGGTGTCGATCGAGAACGGCCAGGTCAAGGTTCATCACATCTGGCAAGCGATTGACCCGGGCAGTATCGTCAACCCGGCGATTGTGGAGGCGCAGGTCAACGGTGCCGTGGCCTTGGGCCTGTCGCAAACCCTGTTGGAGGAAGCGGTGTACGTGGATGGCAAGCCACGGGCGCGCAACTACGACCTTTATCCGGTGCTGCCGCCTTCGCGTATGGCGCAGGTCCACGTGAAGATCGTAGAGAGCGGCGAAAAGATGGGTGGCATCGGCGAACCGCCGTTGCCGGCCGTGGCCCCTGCCGTGGCGAATGCCGTGGCGCAGTTGACCGGCCAGCGCATCCGCAGTCTGCCTTTGAGCCGCTACACCTTCAGCTAACCGACAGGGAATGCCCATGAATAACCGCCGATTCGCAAGAACCGCAGGGTGGCTGGTGCTGCCCTGCGTGGTCGCCGCCGGCCTGCTGGCCTGGTATGTCACCCGCGAGCCTGCCTCGCCTTTTGAACAGCAACAGGCCACGAGTTTCGACCCCGCCTTGGTCAGCCGCGGCGAATACGTCGCCCGCGTGAGTGACTGCGTGGCCTGCCACAGCCTGCCAGGCAAGACGCCCTTCGCCGGCGGCCTGGAAATGGCCACGCCGCTGGGAGCGATCCACGCCACCAACATCACCCCCGACCGCGAGCATGGCATCGGCACCTATAGCCTGGCCGACTTCGACCGCGCGGTGCGCCACGGCGTGGCGCCGGGTGGGCGACGGCTCTACCCGGCCATGCCCTACCCGTCTTACGTCAAACTCAGCGATGACGACATCCAGGCCCTGTACGCATTTTTCATGAAAGGCGTGCAACCGGCCAATGAGCCCAACCTGCCCAGCGGCATTCCCTGGCCGCTCAACCTGCGTTGGCCCATCGCCCTGTGGAACGGCGTGTTCGCACCGACCGCGACCTATGCTGCCAAGCCAGGCCAGGATGCGCTGTGGAACCGTGGCGCGTATATCGTGCAAGGCCCCGGCCACTGCGGCAGTTGCCACACGCCACGCGGGCTAGCGTTCAACGAGAAAGCCCTGGACGAATCCGGCGCGCCATTCCTGGCCGGTGCCCTGCTCGACGGCTGGTACGCCCCCAGCCTGCGTCAGGACCACAACACCGGCCTGGGCCGCTGGAGTGAGGAACAGATCGTGCAGTTCCTCAAGACCGGTCGCAACCAGCATGCCGTGGTCTATGGCTCGATGACCGAAGCCTTCAACAACTCCACGCAGTTCATGCAGGACGATGACCTGGCCGCGATCGCTCGCTATCTCAAGTCACTGCCCGGCGACCCGCAGCGTGACGGCAGCCCCTGGCAGTATCAAGCAGTCACGGCGCGCTCGGAGGCCCCCGGCGCCCACACGTACGCCACCCGCTGTGCCTCCTGCCACGGCCTCGACGGCAAAGGCCAACCCGACTGGATGCCGCCCCTGGCCGGCGCCACCTCGGCCTTGGCCAAGGAAAATGCGTCCGCAATCAACATCACCCTTAACGGCTCGCAACGCGTGGTCACCGCCGGCCTGCCGGACGCCTACCGCATGCCAGCGTTTCGCGAGCAATTGTCCGACCAGGAAATCGCCGACGTGCTGAGCTACGTGCGCGGTACCTGGGGTAACCACGGCGGCGCGGTCGATGCGAAGGCCGTAAGCAAGTTGCGCGGGCATACGGACCCGGCGAGCAGCAGCCCGATTATTTTGCATATGCGTTGAGGACCAGGCAGTGCAGCGCTTGTGGCCGTTGATAGGCCCAAGGGTTGCACTGCCTCTGAGCACAGGCAGCGAAACGACTGGTATTTCCGAAATGGAGCATATAGCCAAATAGTTTTCTGCCCCACTGGCGAGCAATCGGTACCGCGACTAACCTCCCCCTCAGTATCAGAAAGGAATCACCCAGCAGCCACGGAGGCTAACCCCCGCTAAATATGATCCAACTGCCCACGTTATCGAACGTTATAAATGGATTATCCAATCTACTCGTTGTTGTAGGTCAGTGCGCGAAAACAGGCTCACTCACTTGACAGTAATCAGTAAATAGGGCGCGAGGCGACCTATTTGATTTCTGCGTCTCCCATTGCCTCTAAGCAGTGCAATTCGCGCCCTTAATAAACACGTCTTATCGCCACGCAAAAAGGCGCAGGCGTGCTCATATAAAATTATTGCTTCAGCAGGAGATAACCATGAGACAAGTTCAAAAAATCACCGTCAATAACAAAGGCGGTTACGTGTTTAACTTCAAGGTTCAATGGCTCAATAGTGACGGCAAGTGGTACACGTCCCAATGGAGTAGCGGTGACTATCCGGTGGCGCAATCTCGGACCACGCCGAATCTGGAAACCATCGGCGTGCCTTCAGACGCGCTGGCCGTCACGGTGTATGGGCATGCACTGGCCGGGTCATCAGGCCAAGGCACGCCGTTTGTGGGGTTTGCCGCAAACGGCCAGATCGCGACCTACGATGCGGTAGGAACAACCCTCATCGGCTTTGCGATTAACTTGATCGAATAAATCAAGTTCTTTACCACGGGGTATCCGGCCCCCACTTTTCGTTACTTGCCGTTGGAAGTTGGCGCCGGCTTTCTTTTTTACTCTCAACTCACCTGACGTTAAAAACCACGTAACAGGAAACCAACATGAAAAAAGTCGAACGCATTGGTTGCCTTAACAGCGGCATTTTTGTCATGAATTTTTCGATCCAATGGCTTGATTCGGCCGGCCAATGGCATACCTCCGATTGGAACAGTGGCAACTTCGAAAATGGTTTGTACAAGGTCAGCCCTTCACTTGCATTGCTCGGTATTCCCGCGGATGCAATTGGCGTCGCGCCTTATGTGTCCGCCGTCGCAGGCATCCAGAATCAAGGAGAACCTTTAGTCAAGTCAGCGAATAATGGCAGGCTGGCCGCCTATGAAGTCACGGGAACAACCTTGAATTTCAAGGTCCAGCCACTCCCATGGAAAAACTGGGCTCAGAACATCGTCGACACCCTGGAAATCGACGGTCAATACTACTTCTCCCCAACCCATCTCGCAGAGCTTCAAGACATCGTTCGCCAAACCGGCGCGGCAGGCGCGACAGTACGCGTATCGGGCCAACGACATGCGCAACCGGCCTTGGTTGCCGAAGACAATCGCATCGCCCCAAACCCCCACCGCTGGCTCATCGACCTCGCCTGTTACGCAGACTTGGGCCCGAACGGGGATGACTCTATTGTGCTGGGCAGCACCCCGAATACGATCACCGTAAACACGGGTGTGCGCGAGGATGAGTTGGATGCCTTCCTGACCGCCCATGACTTGATGCTCAAGACCGCGACCGCCGGTGGCTTCTTCAGCCTGGGGGGCATGACCGCTGTCGATGTCCATGGCGCAACCATCCGCGCACCGATTTTTGCCGAAACCGCTTCGGCGTTCACCCTCATGGGGCCGGACGGCCAGGTGCGGACCATTGACGCACAGACGCCTGCAGTCGACGGATGGTCGCCTTTGCAATTTGCACGCGTCTCCCTCGGTGCGTTGGGCATCGTCACGTCAGTGACCCTGGATGTATTGCCCCGCCCATGGGCCACCACCTTGAACCCAGGTAAAGACACCAACGTTGTCTGCGCTGACGAGTCAACCTTCATCGCCCGGTTCAAGGCGCTGCTTACGGACCATGACCGCGTCGAATCCTTCCTCAATCCCTACACCGACAATTTCCTGATCTTGTGGTGGGACGTGGTTGCTTCCCCTGCCACCCAGGTTCCCAACCTGAAGACAAGCGTACCGAATGCCTGTGCCCTGGCGGGAGAGAATGTATTCGGGGCGCCCTACCTGATACCGTTTGAGCCCATCATCGAGCCGCCCCTCATCGCCGCCCAGTATGGCAATAACACGACAACGACGAGTGCGATCATTGACGCAGGGTTCCTGACGATCGAAACGCTCTTTGATCAAGCCGCGGCGGTTTATTCAGACTTGTGGCTGACCAAGGCCTCACGCGTTATTTTCATGTCGTACTTTATCGAGCTGCCGGCTCTGGATGACGAAGGCCTCAGTAAAGCCTGGCAAGGGCTCGACGCCGTAAAGGCACGGATCAAGAGTACCAGCGACTTCCTGGTGGTTGCCCCGCTGGAGTTTCGCTTCGTGCGTGGCGGGGACACAGCATTGGCCGGGACGTACACGCAGACCCCAGACGCTACCTTCGTGAACCTGGATCTTATCGGTTACGTACCCGCTGTGGCGGCGTCTGACTACCCGGATCGCCTCCTGCACTTTTTTGCGGATATCGAACGAGACTGGGTTGCCCTGGGTGGCATGCCGCACACCGGCAAAATGTTCGGTTTTTACAACCCGGCTCAACCCTCGGGAACTTACTCTGAGCCGTTCAACCCGGACTTCCTGAAGGACCTCGCACAGCGCCGCAGCGAGAGAACTGCGGCCTTCAACGCCTTTCGCAAGGCCTGTGACCCAGAGGGAGTGTTCCACAACCACTTTGTCGCGACGCTGCTGGGAGACGCTCCGTAGCAGGGATCTATAAGATGCCCCGCGCTTGCCTGTGAACGCATCGACTCGGTTTGTCTGATGTACCGAGGTGTTTGCATCGCAGGCAAGCCCCACATTGGTTATGTGGCGCCCACAGGATCAACGCCTGGCACAGGGCCCCTGTGGGAGCGGGCTTGCCCGCGAAGTTGGTGTGTCAGTCACTGCATCGTTAACTGAACCACCGCTATCGCAGGCAAGCCAGCTCCCACATTCAGCAATGAGCATCAATGATATAGGCGGCGGCTGGCAGGCCGCTCTATTTGCTCTCGTCCGCCTTGCCCTCCTGCATCTGCACTGACGACTGGGTGCCACTGTTGTTGTCTTTGGTGGCGTTATCGGCGTTGTCAAAACAGCCGTGCAGCATGAACGCGCTGCACAGGCCCAGGCACATATAGAGCTTCTTCATGATCGTTCACCTATTGGCGAGTGAGTGATATCGGCGTGACGAAAGCACGACCCGTCCGCCCATACCCTATCTGTCTGGAACAGAAGCGCTGGCGTTCAAAAAAAAGCCCCTTGGCTGACGAATGGGGCCGCGTGTTATTCAAACGGGATCACCGAGATCTTGCCGTTGCGCTCAAGAATCGCGAAGCGGATCTGCTTGAGCTCGACAAGCCCTTGGGTGGACCGGGCCGCCTCGAGGATATCGCCCTCGTCCAGCCGCGCATGCTTGAGGCGTTTATGCAGCACCTGGCCTTGCTCGACCAGCACGGTCGGCCCCCCATCAAGCACCCGTGCGAACCAGGCTGAACGCTGCTTGGCCAGCGAGAAGCCGATGTCGATGGCAATCAGGGTGGCGATGACCAGCACGGCGTTGGTCATCGAGAAATCCTCGCCCAGCAACGCCTGTTGGGTGGCTTCGCCGATGACCATCAACAGCACCAGGTCAAAGGTGGTGAGCTCGGCCAGTGTGCGCCTGCCGGCGACCTTGAACAGCACCAGCAGCACCAGGTAAATCGCCACAGCCCGCAGTACAGAGTCCATGGTTGACCCTCGCAACAGTGAATGGGAAACGACCGATTCATACGGATTAGGTGACCACCCCACCGCTCAGGTTCATTCTTTCGACGCGCCCCGGCCACCATCTAAAAAGATGATGGTTTCGGCGCAACTGAAGCGTTGAAGTGATCGAAATTTCGACAGCAACCCAGTTGATATAGAGGTGTTTGAAGCGGGTCACACCTCTATATCGATCACGCTGAAGAAGGAAACCCCTGTCATGAACGACTCACAACGCGCCTGGGAATTGGCCATGGTGCTGATTGCCAATGGCCGGATCCCCTTTGACCCCGCCAACCCGAGCGGGTCGGTGAAGATCCTGTCCAAGCATTTGCAAGCACTGGAAGAAGCACTGCGTGAACAGGCCACAGACGCCGCCACACATGAGCGCCTGGGCAAGAACAGCAGCCGCAGGCCCTCATTGGTGTGTGCCGACTAGGCGTCAGGCTTGGGTGCGGTTACAGCCGATCCGACTCGGCAACTGGCCCTGCCTGGCCTTCAGCGCGGCTTGCATCGCTTGCGGCAAGGTGCTCCAGAACGTCAGCCCCGAGCGCTCTTCGACGTGATCCACGGTGACCTGGTAATCACAGAAGTCTGCGCCCTTGGGGGTTTCCTGGTTCATCACGAACGAGGCGTACAGGCCCGTTTGCGGCGAGCTGCCGACCACGATGATTTTCCAGTAGCCACTGGGGATGGTGTGCACTTTGTTCGTGCCCGGCAACGAGCCGACAAAATGCTCATACAGCGGCCCGGTAGCCACATACACCTGATCGACGCCTGGCTCCTTGCTGAGGTTGCGCTCCTGGTCTTCCAGGCGCGCCCACGGCCCCTGGTTGAGTTCGGCTTTTTGCGGGGTGATGTTCGACAGGTAGTTAAGCGTTTGCCAGTCGGCCACCCCAGCCATTGACGCCAGGTTGGCCTGATGCCCACGGTCGATTTTGAGCGCGACGTTGGCGCCGTTGTAATCCACCGGGTCCAGGGTTTCCCCGGCTGGAATATCCGGGTCGGTGCGCCAGTCACGGGAACGCCCGCTGGCCGCCGTGGCTTTGGTGATTTTGTAGGAGACCCAATTGGCAAACTTGGTCGAGCCGTTGTTGTTCAAGGTGTAGGCCAGGCGGTTCAACGTCACTGGGCTGCCGCCTGTGGGGCAACCAACCGCGCAGTTATCGAACGACAAGGGTGGCGCCGGGACGACGACGGACTGGCGTGTGGGTGTGGTACAGGCGGCCATCAACGGGATCAACGAAAACGCCAGGTACTTGAACGATGTGCTTCCTTGCATGGTGTTACTCCTTGGGATGAATCTCTTGAAAGATCAAAATGGCCTCGGCCGATGCGCGTCCTGCGCAAGCCGAGATGACCATTGAATCACATAAACATTTCTAAACAACGACAGCAATCAGGCCGACGAACGTAACTCCCGCGCGCGCCATCGCAGCCATAACTGTGCTATCCATAACGCCGCCCTTAGGCGAGCGATAGCACCACCTTATCAATGCACAAGGAACTTACACATGAGTGAGAAACCGGCAATTGTCTTGGTCCATGGTTTTTGGGGCGGTGCGGCGCACTGGAATCGGGTGATTATCGAACTGCACAACAAGGGCTATACCGATTTGCATGCGGTGGAGATGCCGCTGACCTCGCTGGCCGACGATGCAGAACGTACCCGCAAGATGGTTGCGCAAATCAAGGGCCCGGTGTTGTTGGTGGGGCATTCCTATGGCGGCGCCGTCATCACTCAAGCGGGCAACGAACCAAATGTCGCAGGCCTGGTGTACATCGCGGCATTCGCCCCGGATGACGGCGAAAGCCCTGGCGGCATCACCCAGGAACATCTGCCCGAAGCCGCCCCTAACCTGGCGCCTGATAGCGACGGTTATCTGTGGGTCAAGCCTGAACGGTTCCACGACAGCTTCTGCCAGGACCTGCCCCGGCAAGAAGGCCAAGTCATGGGGGTTACCCAAAAGGCCCCGCTGGCCAGCACCTTTGGCGATGTGGTCAGCAACCCGGCGTGGAAGAACAAACCGTCGTGGTATCAGATTTCGAGCCAGGACCGCATGATCCATCCCGACAACCAGGCACGCATGGCCAAACGCCTGGGCACTCGGGAAACCCTCACACTGGATGCCAGCCACGCCTCCCTGGCGTCCAGACCGGCAGAAGTCGCTGCGTTTATCGATAAGGCGGCGTGTTCGCTGTCGTGATGATGTAATCAAGCTCGGGGGGGGTAATGAAGTGTTTAAACAGAGGATGCTCAACGACCATGACTGAATACCTTCTGCCCCCCGCTGCCCCACACTGGCTGATCCGCCAAGCCACCCCCGACGATGTGCATGCTTTGGTCGCACTGGATGCCTACGCAACCGAGCATGCCAGCCGTCGTGTGTTTATCTATGACGCCGTGGTTCGCCAGCAATGCCTGGTAGCCGCTGACGCTAACGTGTGCGCCGGCTACCTGGTGCTCACCCACGATTTTTTCAACCATGGGTTTATTGCCCTGGTGGTGGTTTCACCGCTGTACCAGCGCCAGGGCGTCGGCCTTCGTCTTCTGGCAGCGGCCGAAGCGGCCTGCAAAACGCCCAAGCTGTTCGCGTCGACCAATGCCTCCAACGGCGCGGCGCAGGCCCTGCTGACGAAAGCCGGCTTTATTCCCAGCGGACAGATCGAGAATCTGGACGATAACGACCCTGAACGTGTGTACGTCAAGTTCATTCGCTGACCCTCAGGCAATGCCTTTTGTAGGAGCGAGCTTGCTCGCGAAAAACTCCCAGGCACTGCACTTCTTCAGGGAGCACGCGTTATCGTTGAGGTTTTTCGCGAGCAAGCTCGCTCCTACAGAAAGCAGAAAGCCTTCTGCGCGGGCAGGAACCTTTTCTTGAATGGGCAATCTGTGGTTCACCCTTTTGAACCGAATGAGACCCTGCGCATGCTTGTGAAAAAAGCCGTCCTCTGCCTTGCACTGCTAAGTGCGGGCTTTATCGCAGGCTATGCGGCAAAACCCACCCCGCAGCTGCAAGTCACCGCTGGCCAATTAATGGAGTGCGGGGAACTCATGATCCCGACGCTGGGGATGTGAGTCGGTCCGCGGGATGCACGTTGAACCCATTGCGCCCAGCCGCCTTCGCGCCGTAAAGCGCTGTATCCGCAGCCTCCACCAGACCCAACACCGGCTCCAGCCGTGAGCCCACGCTCGTCGCGATACCGATACTCACACTCACGTGCCCGAAGGGGCTGCCTGGGTGTGTGATGTTCTCCTGCTGCAGACGCGAAAGAATGCGTTGCGCGACCACCGCAGCCCCTGCGTTGTCAGTCGCGGGCAGGATAATCGCCATTTCTTCTCCGCCATAGCGCGCCACCAGGTCCGACGGTCGCCGCACGCACGTTTCCAACAACGTGCTGACCGCCTGCAAGCACGCATCTCCCGCGACGTGACCAAAGGCATCGTTAAAGCGTTTGAAATGGTCGATATCGAGCATCAGCAATGCCAGCGACGTACCTTCGCGCTGCGCCCGACGCGCTTCCACGGCCAGCGTTTCATCAAAACAGCGGCGGTTGGCCAGGCCGGTCAGCGCGTCCTTCTTCGCCAAGAGTGCCAACTGCCGATTGGAGTCGAGCAACTGCTGCTGGGCGACGCGTAACGCCTCTTCCGCCGCCGTACGCCTGCGAATATCCAAGATCAGGAACCAGCCGATCAGACCTGTCAGCCCCAACAGCCCCGCCACCACGACCGCTGACAGCGCCGCCTCGATGCGCCACGCCGCGAGGGCTTCGTGCTTGCCCAACGCGACGGTGGTGATCAGCGGCAGGGTTTCGCTTTTGCGAAAGGCATAGAGCCGCTCTACCCCGTCCAGGCTGGAGGTATAGGCCGCAGTGCCCACCGGTTGGTCGACCAGGTACTTGGAATAAATAGGCGAGGAGGAAAAGTTGCGGCCCATGTCCTGCTCGCGGAAGGGGTAGCGCACCAGCAACGTGCCGTCGGCGTAGGACAGGCCGATGGCACCCTCCTGGCCTACATCGAGTTTGCCGAATACCCGCAGAAAGTTTTCCACCCCCAGGGTCACAGCGACCACGCCAGCGAAGTTGCCCGCCGCGTCGTTGAAACGGCGGCTGATGGTCACCACCCATTCATGGTTGGCACGGCTCTGAATCGGCGGGCCAATAAAAGGTTCAGCACTCGGATCGTCGCGATGGTGGATGAAATAGGCCCGATCACTGCTATTGGCGCCCTCTGGGATCGCGCGATTGGAAGACAGCAACCACCGGCCCTGATGATCATAAATGGTGATGCCGCTGAGCTGCGGCATCAGCGGCTGCTGGCGGTTGATCAGCGTACTGATTCGCTGGATTTGCACCGGGCCACTGCCTTCGGTTTCCAAACGCTCAACCAGCCCCAGCAACAACAACGAGCTTTGCCGCACGATGCCTTCGGTATAGGTGGTAAGCGCCTGCGTCAGGTTCAAGCCATGCACATCCACTTCCGCCAGCGCACGGTCGCGGGAAGACAGGACTTTCCAAATCGTCAACGAAGTCAGGGAACAGCCGATCACCAACAGCAACAGCATCACAAGACGGGTATCACGCTTCACGTCAGCACCTTAAGGAAGTCCGGTTTCCATTCCAGCCATCATTCGAACGTCGGTACTCACAGGGGAAACCGGTTCCAGAGTGCCAGCATACAAGCAGTCCGTGCAGGCTGCAGCAACAGAGTGTGCGGCTGAGCGCCGGCCAGAGGAGCAAGCGGCTTTAATGACCACTATCAAGCAGCGTATTGAATGCTAAACGAACCGTTAAGGTCGCCACTAATTCAATATCAATCGAGGCAGCAAAACTTATACGAAGCGGCACTATGGGGGCCTACTTGTACAAGTTTCGCCTGCCCCTCTACCGTTCATCGCCCTTTTAAAAAAATTTCAAAACATCTGCGCACCTGCCCTTATCAGAAAAGATGTCCGTTGCATAAATGGGCAACTAGCGAAACGACATTTCAAAACTGGGAGTATTGTTATGACGACGAGCAATAAAAACCCTGGAAACTTTGCCAATGATCGCGAAAAAGCATCGCAGGCGGGTAAGAAAGGTGGGCAGGCCTCTGGCGGCAACTTCGCCAACGACCGCGAAAAAGCCTCGGAAGCAGGGCGTAAAGGCGGCCAGAACAGCCATGGTGGTGGGCGTAAATCCTGACGACGCGGGCAGTACCGCTGTTCCGTTAGTTAACAAAGGGCATTCATCATGCGTGCGTCAATTGATAATCAGCGCGGCGAGCCAGCTCGCAGGCCGATTGTAGAAGTGCAAACTCAAGCAAGGACTGGCCTGCGTTCCAATACGTCTGCGTGTTACGAACATCAGCAACTTGCCGAACAAGCCGAAGCAACGATAAGCGCATCTAAAACGCCACCCTTGTGTGAAAGGCACTTATAACCGTGCAGCTTAACGGACGCAACTAAGTGCAAGGTTCCAGCACAATCAAAGTGAACGTTACATTCCCGACATAACGACGAGGTAACTGAACATGACTACTCAAGACAAGCAAGGCCAAATGAGCGTCAGCGAAGCCGGTAAAAAAGGCGGCGAAGCCACTTCTGCGTCCCATGACAAAGAGTTCTACCAGGAGATCGGCAGCAAAGGCGGCCAGAACAGTGGCGGCAATTTCGCCAACGACCGCGAAAAAGCTTCCGAAGCCGGGCGTAAAGGTGGCGAACACAGCCACGGCGGCGGGCGCAAAAGCTGATGTGCTTGATGCAGGGGAGCAATGCTCCCCTGCTTTCATTGATGAGGGACACCATGCCTTTACACATTATCAACTTCACCGCACCGGTCACCGCCTCCACGTGCAGCCAACTGATCGAAAAAGCCTCGTTGGCCGTACAACAAGATGCCCAGGGCCTGGTACTGAATATCGCCACCATGGGCGGTGAATGCAGCTACGGCTTTACGATGTACAACTTTTTATTGTCCCTGCCGATTCCGGTGCATACCCATAACCTCGGCACCGTGGAATCCATGGGCAATATCATCTTCCTGGCCGGCGAGCGCAGGACCGCCTGCAAGCACAGTAAATTTCTGTTCCACCCCTTTCATTGGCATGTGCAAGGCGCGGTTGACCACTCGCGCATGTCTGAATACGCGATGAGTCTGGATTACGACTTGCAGTTGTATGCACGCATCGTGGCCGAGCGCACCGCCGATGCCGTCGAAAAACTGGAGACCGAAAAATACTTGATCGCCGCGCCACGCATTCTCGACCCGCAACAAGCGCTCACCGCCGGCTTGATCCATGGGATCGAACTTCCGGTAATCAAGGCGGAATTCGTGAGCAGCTTCATTCATTCCTAGGGCGTATCAGGCAAAAACTGCACAAAAAGTACGCAGCAGAATGGCAAAAACCTCAACCCCCGAACCGAGCGGGCGCACGCGCCCGCAACTACCCAGCTATCACCACAAAATACTGGCAATAAAACATCAACTAAGCGCTTGTTTGAATTCTTCCTTTTTAGCAGTTGAAAACGTCCACTTCTTAATTGAGAGTGGCCGCTTCATTCAGGGAGGAATCGATGTGACGCATCTACAAGCGAACCGACGTTGCCTGCACTGCAAACAACCTTTCGAGTCAACGCTGGATGACCCGGACTACCTGATGTCGCCAGCGTCAGACATGCTGTGCCCGGCGTGCAAGCAACAGTATGCAGCCGACATCATGAAAGAGGCGCTGCAACGCAGCGTGCAAAAATTGTGCATGTTGCAGGAGCGACGCAAAAAACAGTAGGCACTTGCCTCGCTCCTAACGCTACCCGAATGCACATCATCTATCAAAAACACATTCATTCGGGTGGCGGTGGCACATAAGGTTTCGCAATAAAGGGAATACTCCCAGACGGACGCCACCTTACATTCTCAAGACCGTAGCGTTCGGCCAGCGGCTTACTGATGCGCTTGATCTTTTCATTACGCGATCTAGGAATAATGCCTATACCTGCATCGCAACAGGCCCAATGCCAGGCCTCTGCATTATTCATTACCTCCGCTCTTATAATGAAAGACTTAGGCTCGTGGTGGTATTCGTATTCGATGACATATAAAGAATTTTTCATAACCTCTCCTTCTGATTTTTTGTTATTTGCTCAGAACGAAGGTTCAGAATTTTTAATGTTTGAGTGACGACAAACATGCACTTGCCGTTGCACTACCGCTCGTCGGCCTCGCATTAAAAAAATAAAACGGTTCATGCTTCTTTTGTTTCTTAATAGTGAGTCTGCTCACTCCAGGCTCTTGGTAAAAACTCCTGTCTTGCCCGCACTCCGTGCGGGCTTTTTTATTTGCGGCGGCGCTACACCCTGTGGCGAGGGAGCTTGCTCCCGCGACGTAGCGACCGACGGTAACCACGATGCGAAGCGAGTCGCTCTTGATCTTGATCTGCTTGTGATCTTGATCTCAGGCGCCCCGTTAAACCACGCTGGCCGAACGCAGGCTTGAATTCGTGGGTAACCCGGCAGGACGCCGGGTTAGCCGCCCCGCGCCATGGATGGCGCGTGGCGGCGGCCCACGGATTCAAGCCTGCGTTCGGGCACACCGAGCCTAGGCGAGGTGCCGAGTGGTGGGGCAAGAGCCCTTTGGTTACTTTGGGGCTTTTCCAAAGTGACCCGCCGTCAGGGCGGCCCCCTAAGTGGCCGTTACCGCAGCAATGGATATGTACACAAACCAACTGTGTTGACTGTTAGGCCGCCATCGCAGGCAAGCCAGCTCCCACATTTGGATCGCGGGGTGCCAGGTGCAGAGGCGTCGGCTGGCAGGCCGCCATCGCAGGCAAGCCAGCCCCCACATTTGCAGCGCGGGGCCTCAGGTAGGTCTCGACTATCGGCCGCGCCCTTCAATCGTCGTCGTGCAAGTGAGCATCAGCACAGGGCAGTCGGCCGGACTCCCCCCCAGCAATCCGTTCCGCCTGATCAATACCGCGTTTGAGCGCATCGCGCACCGTCCATTCGGCACCCGGCAATTGCCTGGTACGTTCAACCACGCATTGCCCCGTCGCGGTGTAGACGCACAGCAGCACTTCAATATCGCCATCTTCCCGCTCCCGGGCCCTGACTTCGATATGGCAGCCGTTTTCAACCTCCTGGGTAAAGCACTCTTCGTCGAGTGCCTTGGCGGCCCAGGCTTCATAGATTTTGCCACGGATAAACATAGCTCTTCTCCAAAACCATTAGTGGGGTTGGCCATCAACTAACGACTGAACTTGTTCACCAGAATTCAGACTTTTTTTCCAAGGCCACCTCCATCATGCACCGATAAAAACCCTTTACCGCTTCGCCTGTTAAACCGTTCGTCAGGCGAGGAAACAAATTGTTAAACCAACCCACGGGGCTCTATTCAAAATGTTCGGGAGCGCGGCGAAATACGCCCTGTAGAGCGGCAGCAAAAGCCAGTAGAACCTAACAGTAGAAGCACTTTATCTACTGACGGCATCTTATTGCCGAATGTTTATCACCTGATGGTTCCTGGTGTTAATAAGCGCTTCGCTTAGTTAACGCCCGAGCCCAGATTCGGCACAGCAAAACGCAAGTTTCCAACACAGGAGCACGGCATGAAACGAGCGATGGGTTATTGCCTGGTCACTATCACCAGCCTCTTCTTACTCACCAGTTGCAACCTGGTGGTCTTCAACCCCAAGGGGCAAGTAGCAACCGATGAGCGCGACCTGATCATTCTCGCCACCGGCCTGATGCTGCTGGTGGTCGTCCCGGTGATCGTGATGATGTTCGTCTTCGCCTACCGCTACCGCGCCACCAATAAAAAAGCCCGCTACTCCCCCCGCTGGGCCAGCTCGCACAAAATCGAGGCGGTGGTGTGGGGCGTTCCCCTGCTGATCATCATCGTCCTGGGATGGGTGACCTGGGAGACCACCCACGCACTCGATCCCTATCGCCCGCTGGAATCAGACACCCCGCCCATCAATGTGCAGGTGGTGGCCACCGACTGGAAGTGGCTGTTTATCTACCCTGACCTGGGCATCGCCAGCGTCAACGAGCTGGCCCTGCCGGTGCACACGCCGGTGAGTTTCACCGTCACCTCCGACGCGGCCATGACCTCGTTTTTTATTCCGGCACTCGGCGGGCAGATCTACGCCATGGCCGGCATGCAGACCAAGCTGCACCTGATCGCCAACGAGACCGGTGAATTCAGAGGGATTGCCGCCAACTACAACGGCCCCGGTTTTTCCGACATGCATTTCACCACGCTGTCCCTGAGCGCTGCCGACTTCCAAAGCTGGGTGACAAAGGTCAAGGGCGCGGCCACGCCTCTGGACCACAGCACCTACGCGCAATTGGCCAAGCCCACCCTCAAGCACCCCGTGACCTATTACTCGGCGGTACAGGAGCGCCTGTTCCTGGACATCGTCGATAAATACGAAGGCATGAACAAGGCCAATAAACCCCGGCGCTCGCCATTGAGCGACGCTGCACAACGCACCGATCAACACCCAAGTCTGCTGGCTGAGGAGCGGTAACCATGTTCGGAAAACTGTCGTGGGATGCGATCCCAACCACTGAACCCATTGTGATGTACACCCTGGCCGTCCTCGGCCTGATCGGGGTGGCGCTGGTGGGCTCGATCACCTGGAAACGCAAGTGGGGCTATTTATGGCGCGAGTGGTTCACCTCGGTGGACCACAAGAAGATCGGTTGCATGTACATCATCGTCGCCCTGGTGATGCTGCTGCGCGGGTTCTCCGATGCGATCATGATGCGCACCCAGCAAGCCATGGCCGCCAGCGGCGGGCCGGGTTACCTGCCGCCGGAACATTACGACCAGATCTTCACCGCCCACGGTGTGATCATGATCTTCTTCATGGCCATGCCCTTCGTGGTCGGCTTGATGAACATCGTCGTGCCGTTGCAGATCGGCGCTCGCGATGTGGCCTATCCGTTTCTCAACGCCCTGAGTTTCTGGCTGTTCGTGGTGGGTGCGGCGCTGGTGAACATTTCGCTGGGGGTGGGTGAGTTCGCGCGCACCGGTTGGGTGGCTTATCCGCCGTTATCCGAGCTGGGGTACAGCCCCGGCGTCGGCGTGGATTACTACATCTGGTCATTGCAGATATCCGGCATCGGCACGCTGCTCACGGGGGTGAATTTCTTCGTCACCATCCTGAAGATGCGCACCGAAGGCATGACGCTGTTCAAGATGCCGGTGTTCACCTGGAACGCGCTGTGCACCTCGGTGCTGATTCTGGCGGCCTTCCCGATCCTCACCGCCACCCTGCTGATGCTGACCCTGGACCGTTACCTGGGCATGCATTTCTTCACCAACGAGGCCGGCGGCAACCCAATGATGTATGTGAACCTCATCTGGGCCTGGGGGCATCCGGAGGTGTACATCTTGATCCTGCCGGCGTTCGGGGTGTTTTCCGAAATCGCAGCCACCTTCAGCAGCAAGCGGTTGTTCGGCTACGTGTCACTGGTGTGGGCGACCATTGCGATCACCGTGTTGTCGTTCATCGTGTGGCTGCATCACTTTTTCACCATGGGGGCCGGCGGCAACGTCAATGCGTTTTTCGGCATCATGACGATGATCATCGCAGTGCCCACCGGGGTGAAAATCTTCACCTGGTTGTTCACCATGTACCGCGGCCGCGTGCGTTTCGAAACGCCCATGCTATGGACCCTGGGCTTTATCGTGACCTTCAGCATCGGCGGCATGACCGGGGTGCTGCTGGCGGTGCCGGGGGCCGACTTCCTGCTGCACAACAGCCTGTTCCTGATCGCGCACTTTCACAACGTGATCATCGGCGGCGCGGTGTTCGGCTACATGGCCGGCCTGACGTATTGGTTCCCCAAGGCGTTCGGTTTCCGCTTGAACGACAAGCTGGGGCGCATCGCCTTCTGGTGCTGGCTGGTGGGCTTTTATTTCGCGTTCATGCCCTCTTACGTGCTGGGCTTCATGGGCATGACGCGTCGCCTCAATCATTTCGACAACCCGGAGTGGCGGCCCTGGCTGCTGCTGGAGTTGGTGGGGGTGGCAATCATCCTCTGCGGTGTGGCGACGCAGGCCCTGCAACTGTTGGTGAGCATCCGCAACCGTCATCAATACCGCGACCTCACCGGCGACCCATGGGACGGGCGCACCCTGGAATGGGCCACCGCGTCCCCGCCGCCGCTATACAACTTCGCCGAGCAGCCCAAGGTCAATGACCTGGACGCGTACTGGGGCATGAAGGAGCGCGGCGTCAGCACCCTCAGCCACACCGACTATCGCAGCATCCACATGCCGCGCAATACCGCGTCGGGCCTGGTCATCAGCCTGTTCGCGCTGGTCTGCAGCTTTGCGCTCGTGTGGCACATCTGGTGGATGGCGGCGTTCGGCCTGGTGGCCTCGGTGGTGGCGTTCGTGGTGCGCAGCTACGACGAAGACACCGATTACTTCGTGCCCGCGCAGGAAGTCGCGCGCATCGAAACGGCACGTCTCAAAGACCTGGCAGAGGCTTGACCCATGTCCAATATCGTTATGGAAAAAGACATCGCTCACACCCACGAACAAGGGCATGAAGACGCCGGTTCCCTGAGCCTGTTCGGGTTCTGGATCTACCTGATGACCGACTGCATCCTGTTCGCGACCTTGTTCGCCGGCTACGCCGTATTGCGCGACAGCGTGGCGGGCGGGCCGTCGAGCATGGATATTTTCGAACTGCCCTATGTGCTGGCCGAAACCATGCTGCTGCTGTTGAGCAGTATCACCTACGGCTACGCCATGCTCGCCATGAACCACGGCAAGCAACGCGATGTGTTGCGCTGGCTGGGGCTCACGTTCGTACTGGGCGCGGGCTTTATCGCCATGGAGATCAACGAATTCCACCACTTGATCGCAGAGGGCTACGGGCCGGACCGCAGTGCCTTCCTGACCGCTTTCTTCACCCTCGTCGGCACCCACGGCGCGCACGTGTTAACCGGGCTGATCTGGATGGCGGTACTGATGGTCCAGGTCAAGCAACGCGGCCTGACCAGCACCAACGCCACCCGGCTCAGCTGCCTGAGCCTGTTCTGGCACTTTTTGGACGTGGTGTGGATCTGCGTCTTTACCGTGGTCTATCTGTTGGGGGTGGTGTGACATGTACAAGCAAAGCTCGCTTCACAGCAGTGCCGGTACGAGCCATGGCAGCAGTCGCTCCTACCTAGTGGGGTTCCTGGTGTCGGTCCTGCTCACCCTGATCCCGTTCGGCCTGGTGATGTTCCCGTCACTGCCGCGCACCTTCACCGCCTGGCTGGTGGTGGCGCTGGGCGCGATACAAATCGTGGTCCACCTCAAGTTCTTCCTGCACTTGGACACGGCCGAAGAACAACGCTGGAACCTGATTGCGCTGATTTTCTCGGTGGTCATCATTCTTCTGTTGGTGGGGCTTTCGTTATGGATCATGGACAGTATTCATCACAACATGCTGGCGCACTGAAACACTGGCGGGGGTTGTTCAATACCGCTATCGAGCTCACCAAGCCGGGCATTATTGTCGGCAACCTGGCCTCGGTGCTGGGCGGTTACCTGCTCGCCGCCAGCGGGCATGTGGCCTCGGTGACGCACGGGCTGGCCACCCTGCTCGGCACGGCCCTGGTGATCGGGTGCGGGTGTGTCATCAACAACTGCATTGACCGCGACATCGACCGGCGCATGGTGCGCACCTGTCACCGTCCACTGGCACTGCGCACCATCAAGGTGTCCACTGCCGCAGGCTATGGGATCGTCCTGGGCGCCTGCGGTTTTGGCTTGTTGTGGGCCGGCAGCAATGCGCTGGCGTGCATGCTGGCGATGGTCGGGCTGGTGATCTATGCGGGGGTCTACACCTACTGGCTCAAGCGGCGCTCCCACTGGGCCACCTTGATCGGCAGCCTTTCCGGGGCGATGCCGCCGGTGATCGGCTATTGCGCGGTCACCGGGCGGTTTGACCTCACGGCGTTGCTGCTGATTATGGTGTTCTGCTGTTGGCAGATGCCGCACTCACACGCCATCACCGTGATGCGCCGCGAGGATTTCCGCGCCGCAGGCCTGCCGCTGCTGAGCCTGGCCCAAGCCCATCGGCAGATACAGGCGTACATGCTGGCCTTCCTCGCCAGCGCCCTGATGCTGGGCGCGGTGGCGCAGATGGCGGCGTTGTATTTTGTGGTGATGCTAGGGCTTGGGGGATATTGGCTCGCCCTCGCGGCCAACAGTACACGGCTGACTGATCCGACCGGCTGGGCGCGCAGGCTATTCGGGTTTTCGATAGTGCTGGTGCTGGCGCTTAACCTGGCGTTGGCAGTGCTGAGGTAGCTCGGCAGGCTGCGCCCTCCCTGTAGGAGCGAGCTTGCTCGCGAAAAACGTCAACGATAACGCGGGTTGCCTGAATAAACGTGGCGCCTGTGAGTTTTTCGCGAGCAAGCTCGCTCCTACAGAGAGAGGGTCATATAGTCGCTGGATGTCTGGCATCCAGTACCGCACGGATTTTCCGGGGCAGGTCAGCAGGCTGATACGGCTTGGGAATCAACTCGAACTCATGCACCTGTATATCCGCGCGGGCCAGCGAATCTTTCGCATAGCCAGTGGTCAGCAAGATCCTGATGTGCGGATACAAGCGCGACACCTCCCGCGCCAACGCTGCGCCATTCATCGCACCGGGCATGATCAAGTCACTGAACACCAGGTCATACGTCGCCTGCTTGAGCATGCCCAAAGCCTCGGCGGCGTTGTGGGCGATGGCCGTGTGGTAACCGTAGTCAGACAGGATCACTTGCGCCAACTCAGCCACCTCGGGCCGGTCCTCCACGATCAGGATGCGCTCGCTACCTTGCGGTGAGGTGGCCGTGGGTGTCTGCTCAACCCACAGCTGGCTGTCATCGGCCGGAAAGTACAAGCGTATCGTCGTACCGATACCCGGGTCGGAATGAATCCGCGCCGTGCCGCCCGATTGCTTGACGAAGCCGTACACCATCGACAACCCCAGGCCCGAGCCCTGGCCTTCTTCCTTGGTGGTGAAGAACGGTTGCATGACTTTGTCCTGAATACCTGCGTCGATGCCGTTGCCGTTATCCGAGACCGAAATGCTCACGTAACAGCCCTCGGCCAACCCCTCACGCTCGGCATCGATATCGCCGGGCACTTGGACGTTGCAGGTCTTGACGGTGACCGACGGATCAGCACGCCCGTGCAAAGCATCTTGGGCGTTCGACAACAGATGCTGCACCGCCAGCTCCGCCTGGACCGGGTCGATGCGGCAATTCCACAGCTCGTCGGCAAGCTCCACCTGCAACGCGACGCCCCGCAGCGCAGGGGCCATGAAGTCCGGGCGGCCGAGCAAGCTGTTCAAGTTGATCACCCGGCTGTCGAGCCGTTGCTTGCGCGAAAACGCCAGCAACTGCTGAGTCAGGGTTTGCGCTTTTTCCGCCGCCGCCCTGGCACGGCTGGCGCTGCTGACGATGCGCTGCGGATCGCTGCCGGGGCGCTTGGCGCTCTGCTGGATCAAGTCGAGATAGCCCATCATCACTTGCAGCAGGTTATTGAAGTCATGGGCGATGCCACCGGTCAGTTGCCCCAGCGCTTCCAAATCTTGTGCGCGACGCACGCGCTGCTCAGCGTCGTGGCGCCGGCTCACGTCCAGCTGCGAGGCGAAAAAATACACCAGTTGCCCACGTTCGTTGAACAACGGCGAAATGAACAGCTCGTTCCAGAAGGTCGAGCCGTCCTTGCGGTAATTGAGCACCTCGACACAGGCCTCATGGTGCCGCTCAACTGCGCGTTGCACCTGGTGCAGCGCGTTTTTGTCGGTTTGGGGCCCCTGCAGGAACCGGCAATTGCGTCCGATCACTTCGTCCAGTTCAAAGCCTGTCAGGGTCAGGAACGCCTGGTTGGCAAAGATGATCGGGTTATCCGGCTCGGCGGGGTCGGTCACGATCATTGCGCTGTGGCTGGCTTGCATGGCCGCAAAGAACAGGTCTTTGCGGCTGGCAGACAGCATCGCCAATTCCATACCCTCGACCACAGGCTTCTTCTTTGTCGCCAAGGTTCACCTCCAGATACGTGGTATGTGTTCCATGGACCGTGAAAATGCTGCGCAGTGCCATCAAAGGGCGCGGCGCCCGTGATTGGGCGCCGCGCGACCGTACAGCCTGGGTCATGGCTCAGGTTTTGGCTGCAGCCCCCTGCCCAGGTCAGCGCCGGTGGTGGGGTCGCTGGTGGGGTCCGAGAGCGTGCGGATCTTCATCGCGCTCAGCGCCGCTTCCTCGTCGGCGTCCAACTGCACGCTGGCGGTGCCGTCACCGCCATCGACTGCCGGTTGTGGGTTTTCCACGAACTCCCAACCATCACCCTGGTTCCAGGGCCCGCGCAGGTTTTCCGCACCTTGGGACATGTTGAAGTACACCTGCGTGAACTCCGGCTTGCCCGGCAACTTGCCTTGGGGGAAATTCGGTTGAATGGCATGCAGCGCTTTTTCGAAGGATATCTGGTGAGCGATTTCCCGCGTCATCAAAAACCCCAGCGCATCTTTTACTCCCGGGTCATCGGTGACGTTCATCAGCCGCTCATAGACGATTTTGGCCCGGGCTTCGGCGGCGATGTTCGAACGCATGTCTGCGGTGGGTTCACCGATGGTGTCAATGTAGGCGGCAGTCCACGGCACACCGGCAGAGTTGGTCAGCGGCGAGCCCGCCCCGTACAGCAGGCTGGTGATGTGCGAGTCATTGCCGGCGCCATTGAGGGCACGATACAACTCGCCCTCCTCTTCCACGCCTTCGGCCATCCGCCCCTTGGCGCCCTTGTTGAGCATCACGATGATGGAGCCGACGATCTCCAGATGGCTGAGTTCTTCGGTGGCGATGTCCATCAGCAAATCTTTGCGCCCCGGGTCGTCTTCCGCCAAGGCTTGGGTGAAGTAACGGGACGCGGCGGCCAACTCACCTTGAGCGCCGCCAAACTGCTCGAGCAAAAGGTTGGCCAGGCCCGGGTTGGGCTCGGCGACACGGACGGTGTATTGAAGTCGCTTGTTATGTAGAAACATGAACAAATCTCCTCAGGCTTACGGAAAAAGGCGCCCTGCTGGAATGCGCGCCTACCTTGCATGGGAAGTGGCCTGCGCATGGAAAATTTCAAAATAAACCGGCGCCTCACGACCAGCGGTAATACGCTGCAGGCCAAGCGAAACGGCGCTTGTAGCGCAGCTCTCTCAATCGGCACCGTGGTTTTCCGACTCGGGCACGACGTCGATGCCGGGCGTACCGCTGGCGGGTTTGATGCTGGCGTCAGCGGGTGTCGCGGCGCTGTCGGGATGGTCCCAATCGGTGGTCGCGTTGGGGTCTTCGTCGCGCCCGGCAGTGCCAATCACGCAACCGTCTTCATTGGGTGCGTCTGGTTGCTCAAGCGGCCGGTACTGTGGGTTGGATGGGTTGGGCTTCATGGCTGAAATGCTCCCGTTCACAGGTTAGGAACTCGTTGGAACGACGCCTTTTTTTGGAGTGCGACGAAAAAGACGAATGGCAGGACCCTAAACTAAGCCGGCAGTTTCGATCTTATTAATACCGAAGCGCTGACCGGCAATAAAAGTTATACGAAGCGGCGTATCAACCAAATTCCTGTATAACTTTTTCAGCGAAATTACCGTTCGTCGCCGGTTAGAAAAATCGGCAAAACATTTCCCAAACAGCCAATATCGGAATAAGTGTCCGTTGCGAAACGGCCAACTAACGAAACGCTAAATTAGCGATTGGAGAACTATCATGACTACAGGTAATAAAAACCCGGGCAACTTTGCCAATGATCGCGAAAAAGCCTCCGAAGCCGGTAAAAAAGGCGGCCAGGCGTCGGGCGGCAACTTCGCCAACGACCGTGAAAAAGCCTCGGAAGCCGGCCGTAAAGGTGGGCAGCACAGCCATGGCGGCGGTCGGAAGTCGGGTTCTTGAGTAACGGTGGGAGGGGCAGCCTGGCTGCCCCTTCAAACCAAACGCACAGAACATAAGTGACATATTCATCACTGATAAATAATCGTAAACGTCGCCGACGCATTGGCCGGGCCTGGCGTGACTCGGTTGGCGGTTTGCAGATAACGGGCACGCAAGCGGATGTTGTAGCTGGACTCGAAGGACAGTGGGTTAATACCGCTGGCCCGATTCATCCCCAGGGGTACCGGGGTACTGTCTAGTGTCGCTACTTGGATGCCGACTCCGCTTGCGGCAGGCGAATTACCTGTGCCTGTGGGATCAATGCTCAGCACGCCCGTACTGGCATTGATCGCCGGGCGCGAGGAGTCGATGCGAAATTGCAGGGTGTTACCCGCTAGGGTTCCGCCGGAGCCAACGCCGGTGGGTGAATTACCACTTTGCGAAAGCCAGCCAGGTCCGGTGGTGGAATAGGTGCCATGGAACGCCGGGCAATCATTCAAGTTGATGGAAAAATCTGTCCACCCTGTGGCGCTGTTAAGCCCGGTGAACTTATTGGTCAAGTGCGTCCCCATCGGCACTGAAACATCCGGCGTACTGCATGTGCGCGAGACAATCTGGATACTGCCGGAGATGCCCATCCTGAAACCCTGCATCCTGGCATCGCCGAAGTTGCCAAACAGGCTCACGACCGGCAATGAGCTGCCCGCCAATACACCTGGCGTTACTTCCCCTAGTTTGATCAGTATCAATTCGAAGTTCGAAGGTCCATCAAACGGAATCAGGCAGCGAGAGCCCGATGTGCAGGCAGTCCAGGATTTGTTGGTTTGCCTGGGCAGCACGCCGCCGAGACTATTGATAACCACCCCCAGCCCTGGAATTCGGGTTCTGTAGACCTTGTTGGCATAGGGGCCGCTGGACCAATTGGCTAAGCCAGAAGTCGCCTCGACCGTCAACTCGGTCCACTGTTGAAACGGAGCAAACCGGCAGTCCAGCTCGGGTGCCTGGCCCAAGGCCATGCTGAAGCGCTGTCGATAGACTTCGGCGCCCACCGGCACATCACGTCCGACGGTAATCGCCGAGACCTGCAATGGCATGTTGCCCACTGCGGCCTGGATACCGTTGTTATATGTACAGGTCACTGCCATGGCCGTATCGGCCATCGCCCAAAGTGCCGCCAGCGCTAGGCTGGGTTTGATCAAAGCGCCCATGTTCATAACGGTACCTTTTGCATGTTGTTGGGCGGCGTGCTGCCCGCGACCTGTTTGCCGGCGGCGCAAATAGCGTCCACCTGCTGCAATTGCTGGCCCTCGCCGGGGCCGGGAGGAATCATCAGGGCACACTGTTGATGGGTCTTGCTGCCCCAGTTGATCAACAACTGGCGAGTTTCTGGCTTGATCCGGGCATAGAGCAGACCGCCCTGCCCGACCATCCCCACCGAGGCGCCTTCGCCGTCGGTCACGCCTGCGCCAAATGGCAAGCTGCTGCCATCGTCCAGGCGCACATTGAGCAGCACCGCACGGCCCTGATTAGTGGTGTATTTAAGATGCACCACGGCACCGGCGCGTGGGGCGACTTGTTGGCTGGTCTCGTTGAGTTCGACATCCAGCGAACTGCCAATCGGGTCGATGGCCACCTCGTTCAGCTCATAAGGCCGTAGGTACGGCACCACGGCATTGCCGCGACTGTCGAGCGTGAGGCCGGGGTATCCCGAAACCTTGGCGCCCGCGGCACCCGGCGCACTGACCACCGCCATGGTTTCGCCGCGGTACGGCGTCATGGTCACACCCTCGGCGTGGGCCACCACGGTGCCGCTGGCGCCCATCGAGGCGCTGGTATAGCCATCGCCACGCCCCAGTGCCGCACTGAGCATGGCTCGCCCACCCGTGTACTGACCGTTAAGCGCGGCGCTCTTGCTGTGGTTGGCGCCGTCATGGCCGAAATTGGCGCTATAGCCATATTGACGGTCTTGGCCGGCGGTGCCGCTGATACCGGCCTGCTCACTGTAATTGCCTTGGGTATCGCGGCCCACCTGCGCGGTTATTTGCGGAGTGTTACCCGACGCGCCGAAATCCAGGGGCATGCTCATGGTCAGCAAAAAGCTGTTCTCCATGTCGCCCAGCCCCATGCGGCTGCGGTTGGCATTCACACTGAAGCTGACGCGGTTGAACTGCTTGCTGTAGCTGAACTGGTACTGCACATCACTGCCCGGCTGATTCCAGTAGTTTTGCGCGTAACCGCTGATAGAGACTTGCCCCCAAGCCCCAAGGTTCTGGTCGGCGGTCACCGAAAAACGACTGCGCGGGCGACCGAACATGCTCGAATCCCAGCCATTTTTCTCGGCATCCAGCAGTTGGATGGCGCTGCTGAAATCCAGGTAGTCCTGAGTGGAAAACCGATAGGCCGCCAGCGAGAAGTTACTGCCGGTACTGAGCACATTCTTGCTGTACGACACCCGCATGCTCTGGCCCTTGGCAGCGCCGCCGGCCAGGTCGGTCTGGGCGTGCGTGATGTCCACGGCCATCGCACCGATGGGTGTGCCGAACGCCAGGCCGGTGAGCACCGCCGTGTAGTCATCGCTCGATTGCAGACCGGCAAAACCGGTGAAGGTATTGTTCAAGCCGTACTGCACAGTCCCTTGCAGCAGGCGCGCCTGATCGTCGACGAAGTTGTTGCGGGTTTCACCCGCGGTGAGGCTGAACCGCGAGGTGCCGGGGCGTAGCAACTGGCTGACCGAGGCGTAGGGCACGATAAAGTTCTGCTCAGTGCCGTCGGCTTCGGCCACGCTCACGCTGAGGTCGCCACCATAGCCGGTGGAGTACAGGTCATCGATCACAAACGCGCCGGGCGCCACGGTGGTTTCCAGCAAGATATTGCCGGCTTGGCGAATGGTTACCCGCGCATTGGTGCGGGCAATACCCCGGATGACCGGCGCATACCCGCGCATCGAATCAGGCAGCATGCGGTCGTCAGTGGACAGTTGCACGCCACGGTAGGACAAGGTGTCGAAGATCTCGCCGGTGGTGTTGGACTCACCCACCGTCAGTTGGCTTTTCAACGCGGTGATATCACGCTGAGCGTATGTGTCCAGAGCCTGATACCGGCTGCCCAAACGTGACTGCCAGCTCATGGACGCGTTGTGGCGCAGGCGCCAGTCCCCCAGGTTCAGGCCCGCGTTGAGGCCCATGAACGCCGAATCGGAGTTGCCACTGCGGGTGCGGTTACGATTGGCGTTGAAGTTGTAGCTGAGCATGGCGGCCGTCACGCCACGGTCCCACAACTGCGGGCTGACGTAACCCCGCGCATTACGCTTGAGCGCCACCTGGGGAATGCTCAGGTCCAGCGCCTGGTTCTCTGGGGAGAAGTTCGCGGTAGCGCCAGGGATTACCTGCCACACTGCCGGGCACGCCTGACTGTCGAGCATCGTGCTGGCCTCGGGCGTAAGGCTGGCCATTTGCACCCCCTGGCGCTCAAGCAAGCCACGATTCATACACACCACCGGCTTGCTGCCGTCGGCCTGGGCGTCAATGCGAATATCCTGCCGGTTGTTCAGTTGCCCGTTGAGGATGATGTCGGCTCGGTATTGACCGGGCATCACCGGGTTGCCGGCCTGGTAGGCACTCAGGTCAAGATTGCGCGAGTCTTCGGGCAGGAAGGCGTCATTGAACTGCACTTCTTGCGCCAACGCGCCTTGCATGCTCCACGCGCCTGGAGCAATGGCCAATGCCTTGAGGATCAGGGCTGTGAGCGGATTCAAGACGAAGCGAGGCCGCGCCCGCAGAAAAAGCCTGGAGCAAGAAAAGGTCGACATAGATGACTCGCGGGTAAAAACGTCAGGAATGGATCAGGGCTGCAGCGTGTTGCGGGTCGGGACCAGCGCGCCGTAATCGTTGATGGCGCTGAACTCCACTTGTGCCTGGCTCGACGGCATGGCCTTGAGCGTGGGCAGCGCGAACTGCCGGGTTTCTCCAGGGCCGACCATGCCGTCCTCACTGCGATAGCGTTGGTTACCCGCCACCAGGTCCAACTCGATCAGCGAGACGTGGAACGCCGACGGGTTGTACGCCTTCAGCGCCAGGCCTTGGCCATCGCGTGCCGTAACCAATTGCCACTGCACCTGCTCAACCGCCTCATTGGGATTTCCAGGCAAGCCAACCGGGCGATAGAACAGCTTGATGCGCGAACGGAAAGCCATTTGCAGCGTATTGAGGTCTGCACCCGCCTCGGGTTTGGGCGGGATTTCGAGAACGTTGAGCCAGAACACCGACTCTTTGTCCTGCGCCAAAGGCGCGCCGGTAAAGAGCACTCGCAAGCTTTGGCCCTTGGTCGGGTCAATGCGCGCCACCGGGGGCGACAGCAGGAACGGCGCCTTGGAGCTGGTGGGTGTCGATTCGACGCTGCCGGTGTCGATCCATGATTGGACCAGTGCGGGCAACGTGCCGTTATTGTTCAGTTTTACGGTGATTTCTTTCTGGTCCGCCGGATAGACCAGGCGCGTACCGGTAATCACCACTGCAGCGAATGCATGGGAACACATCAGTGTGGCCAGGCCGATCAGCAGCAGTGGTTTGAATGCACGTGTGCACGACATAGAGCAATCCCTTTACCGTCTGGATGCACGCCCTTCAATACCGAGCAGGGCGTGTGTCCAAAGCCTGCGACTTACTGATAATTGATGGAGTAAGTCACGGAGCCCACAACGGTGCCCGGCGTGGTAGCCGACTGGGCGTAGTACTGAACGGCGTACGGCAGCACAGCGGTCAGGGCAGTTGGGTCAACAGTTACGCGGCTGGTGGAGGTAACCTGAGACGTGTTGCCGGCCTTGATCGCGTTGCCATTGGTGGCATCCACCAACTGCAGTTGGACCTTGGTGGCTGAACCGCTGATGTTCTTCACATTACCGCTGGCCGGATCCACGCCACCGCCCGACTCAAAGAACGCCGCCGCGGTTTTGATCGCAGCAGAGCACTTGCTCAGTTCGATGTTGAAACCGGTCTGGCCAGCTACTTGCCCGGCGGAAGCCAAGGAAGCGGTGGAGATGGTTGGCAAGGTGACGGTGGTCGCGCCGGAAGCTGCTGCACCATTGACGGCCACTTGGCAGGTTTCGGCTTTCAGCTCACCGTTGAAATCAATTTTGCCGTCCGAAGCCATGGCAGCAGAAGAGACGGTGGCAGCGACCAGTACAGCGAGGGCGCGAGCTTTGTAATTCATGAGTAACTCCGAGAGCACGATAGACTTGATTAAGTTTTGAAGTTCCCTGGACGGGAAATACTTCTGCGTTGTTGCGAAGTGAAGTGTAAGCAGCGCACTTAATTTTCAAAATAGGAGTGCTCTGAAAAACAAATAACCCGGGCAAATTACCTTATAAACAGGCGATTAAAAGCAACAAACAAAGCCCCCCACCATAGTGGGCTGGCTTTAATAAGCCAACAGACAAAGCGTCTATAGGAGTGGTCCTAAAAGCGCGCCTGAACGGTATATTTAAATCCAGCTTATATAATGGGTCATCGTTATTCTGATCATCAGATGTTGATTGACCCACCGTTATCGCAGCCTAAGCATCTACACAACTTCGAGGTTAGGCTGGACCCGTGGCGGCCTGACAGCCGACGCTTATTTACCTGGCGCCCCGCGATCCAACTGTGGGAGCGGGCTTGCTCGCGAAGGCGACCTGACAGTCAACACAGTTGGATTGGGTACATATCCGTTCCTGCGGTAACGGCCACCTAGGGTTCCGCCCTGACGGCGGCTCACTTTTGAAAAGCGCAAAAGTAAGCAAAACGCTCTTGCCCCACCACTCGGCACCTCGCCCAGGCGCGGTGTGCCCGTAATCCGCCAGTGATTTGGGGGCCGCCTGAACGGCTCGCTTCGCATCGTGGTTACCATTGAGCGCTACAGAGTTGTATAGATACCCATGGCTATCGCAGGCAAGCTCTAATGCCGTTCAGTTAAGGCATTTTGTAGGAGCGAGCTTGCTCGCGAAAAACTCACAGGCGCCGCGTTCATTCAGGAAGCACACATTATCGTTGACGTTTTTCGCGAGCAAGCTCGCTCCTACAGAGGGCGATATACGCTTAACTGAACGGCATTAAGGCAAGCCCCACCTGTGAGAACGAGCGGGTACAGCAACGAGGCTATGCTGGCGCAGGCCTTTGACCAAGCAGCACGCTGAGACGCTCGGCTATCTGCTGCGCTGGCCAGTCACGCTCATCGCGCAATAGCCGTTCCAGGCTTTCGACAGTGCCCACCAGGTCGTCCCGCTCCAGCCCCAGCGCCGCCTCGTGCAGACGCTGAACTGCCTGCAACGCTTGGCTTCGCTCGCGCAAGGCCAGTGCCTCGATCAAGTCGTTAAAGGCCGTGCGCAGGATATGCGACTCCTCCTCTGGCTCTTCCTTGGGCATAGCCGGCAGCGGACCTTGCGGCATGTCACACCAAAGCTCGATCATCTGCTGCAACTTGGCCGGGGTAACCGGCTTGACCAGCACCCCGTCGAGCCCCGCATCAAAACAACGCTCTAGGTGCTCGTTATCGCTGAAGCCCGCGACAGCTACAAGCGGACAATGGGCACGCTGCAGCACCTGCTCCAACTCACGAAAGGCGCCCGCCAGCGGCTCGATTTCACTGTTTGGCAAGTCGCAATCGATCAATACCATATCGACCCGTCGCACATTGAATAGCGTCAACCCTTGGGCGCCATCAACCGCCAGCAACACCCTACAACCCAGCGCTTGCAGGTGTGCAGGCAGTATCTGTTGGCCGGTCACAGGCGCCTGCACCACCAACACGTGTGCACCGTTACCCTCCACTTGGGCCGGCGCCGCTTCAGCCTGGGGTATATCCAGGGTCTTGGCCCACTCGACGGACAGTTTGACTTCAACCTCAGTACCCACGCCTTGGGTGCTGTTGAGGGTCAGCTCACCCGACATCAGCCTCACGAGGCGACGGCAAATCACCAGGCCAAGCCCGCTACCACCGGTACGTTTGTAAGAATGCTTGGCCCGTGCGTAGGGTCGAAACAGGCTGGCCTGCGCCTGCTGTGACAAGCCAATGCCGCTGTCGATGATGCGGATCAGCACGTGCGGCACAGGAACCTCTGGCCATTCAACCACCTTGAGCTGCACCTCCACCCCGCCTACCTCAGTGAACTTGACCGCGTTGGAGATCAGGTTGCGCAGCACCTGACTCAAGCGCATGCCCTCCAGCATCAAGGGGCCGCTGGGGCGTTCACCACTCAATGTCAGCAACAGGCCTTTTTCTTCGGCGCCGGCGCGATACTCCTCCACCACCTGCTGGACTAAGGCCCCGAGGTCCACAGGCTCCAGGGTCAGGGTCAGTTGCCCGGCCTCCATCCTGGAAATGTCCAGCACGTCATCCACCAGCCGCAGCAAGGTATTGGCGCCGCTGTTGGCCAATTGAGTGAAGTGGCGCTGCTGTTCGTCCAGCGGTGTGTGCTCCAACAACTCGATAGCCGCCAGCACCGCGTTCATCGGCGAACGCACTTCATGGCTGACCACCGCCAAAAACATCGCCTTTTCCCGCTCGCTCTGCACGGCCTGGCGGCGCTGACGACGGCTTTGCCAGGCGAACGCGATCAACAGCAGCACCACCGACAGCAACAGCCACAACTCACCCTGGAAATGCTCGGCGATGTCCTTGATCGTCGGAATGTCCAGGTTCATGTCATCGAACCAGGCGTCATAGATCGCTTTGCGCTCATCGTTGCTGATGGACCCCAGCACTTTCTCCAGGATCGACAACAGGATCTCGTCGCTGTCACGCACCGCCATGCTCACGCCGGTGTGCAATTGCGGCACCACCCCGGATACTTGCAACACCCCCTGATACTGCCGGGAAAGATAGGGGATCAGTAACCATTCAGAGGCGATGGCGGCATCCGCCCGACCGTCCTTGACCATCGCCATGATGTCGACGGCGTTCTGGCCGGAGATCACCGTTATGCCGGGGACCTTCTGCTGCAAAAACGCCTGATACCCCTCGCGCCCCAACATCACCAGGCGTTTGCCGGCAAGTTGTTCCAGGTCCACGAATGGCTGTTGGCCAAAGCGGCTGACGAGGATGGTGGAACTGGTGTTGTAGGGCGTCGTATAGCGCATGCCCAGGTCCTTGACCGGATCGTCATCGCGGCGCCGGGTGGGCAAGATATCCACCTCGCCGCTGATCAGCATGTCCTTGCGGGCGCTACGATTGCCGGTGACCACCGACTGGAAATGCAGGCCGGTACGCGCCGCAATCAAACCCAGGTACTTGGCCGATAGCCCACGCAACTGGCCGTCGCTGATGTACTCGAAGGGCAGCAGGTTGTCGAACACACCGACACGCAGCACGGGGTTGGCGGCGATCCAGTCACGCTCTTGCTGGGTCAAGGTCATCGACGGCGGGTCGGCCTGCGCACCGGCCAGGCCCGCGCTTGCCAGCAGCAACCACCCCAGCAGCAGGCGCAACCGTACAACCCTCATGGTTGCGTCATCGGCGGCGGCGCGACCATGGCCAGCATGTCCAGCGGGGTCTCCTCGCTCGCGGCACGCCAGTGCTGAACCAACGCCTGAAGCGTGTGCACGTAAACCGGGTTGCCCCAGCCCTCCTCTGCCCGCAACAGGTTCTCCATGTGCGCGGCCGCCTGGGCCAGGGCCGGCCATTCGATGATCAGTGCCGCGCCGTGTAACCGATGGGCAACATGGATGGCCGAAGGGCGATCACAGAGCGCCATCGCCCTGAGCAGGCTCCCCAGGTCGGCCGCCATCTCACGGTTGATAGCGGCCTGATCAAGTGTCGGGGCCATCAAGCTGGCACGCGGTGCCGCCAACGTGACGCCGCACCACTGCTCGATCACGTCACTCAACTGCCCCAGACGTATGGGCTTGCTCAACGCCCCATCCATGCCCGCCGCCAGGCAGCGTTGAAGGTGCTGCTCGCCGGTCAAGGCGGAAATGGCAATGATCGGGCAGCGCGCTCGCCCCCATTGCTGTTCGAGCGCCCGCAGTTCGCAGACCAGGCTGTAGCCGTCCTGATCCGGCAGGTCGCAGTCCATCAATACCAACGCGTAAGCGCGCTCAGCGAACCGCACGCGGGCCTGGGCCGCATCGGCGGCAATCACTGGCACACAACCAAACCCGCTGATTTGCGCCCGCAGCACTTCCTGGTTGGCCAGGGTGTCTTCCACCACCAGCAGCTGCAAACCATCGGTGACATGCAAAGGCATTGGGGCCGGGGCTCGCGTCGGTTCAGCGGCCTCAGGGGCAAGGGTTGCGGGCAAGTACAGGTTGATACACGTTCCCACTCCCGGCTCGCTGCGCAGGGTCAGCGAGCCTTGCATCAAATCGACCAATTGCCGACATATCATCAGGCCCAGGCCGCTGCCTCCCGCACGCTTATAGGACTGACTCGCCTGGGCATAAGGCCGGAACAAAGAGGCCTGCACCGCTTCGCCCATACCGATGCCGGTGTCGCGGACTTCAACCTGCAACTGATGCTTACCGTCCAGCAAGTCTTCCAGGCGCAGGGTGATGTCAACAGCGCCGGTATCGGTGAACTTGATGGCGTTGGACAACAGGTTATGAAACACCTGCGTCAGCCGCGAACGGTCAAGCCACAACGACGGCAGGGGTGTCTGCACGCTCACATTCAGACTCAAGTGCTTTTCCCCGGCACGCAGGCGATGCAAGCCCACTACGCCATGCACCAGCGCGATGACATCCGTCGCCTCAAGTGTCAGGCGTAACGCCTTGGCCCCTGAATCCGGCCGGTGCAGCACATCATCGAGCAAGCGCACCAGCATATTGGCGCCGCTGTTGGCCAAGTGCGCGAAGTGGCGCTGCTGGTCATTGAGTCGGGTGTGCCACAGCAGCTCCATGGCCGCCAGCACGGCGTTCATTGGCGAGCGTATTTCGTGACCCATCACCGCCAGGAACATGGTTTTTTCCTGCTCGTTCCGCTCGGCCTGCCGCTGCTGGCGGTAACCGCGATAGACCAGCACACACAAGCCAATCAACGCCAACATGCCCAGGATCAAAATATGCAAGTAATGGCTGGCGATGTCCCACAGGGTCGGCGCATCTACCTCCAGGTCCCGGTACCAATGCTCGTACATCGCATTCTGTTGTGAGGGGCTGATCGAGCCTAGGGCTTTGCCAATGATCGAGGCCAGCATGGCGTTATCGGTGCGCACCGCCATGTTCACATCCAACATGCTACTGCCCACCACGCCAGAAATTTCCAGCACGCCCTGAAACTGTCGATACAAATAGGGCATCAAGAAGGCTTCGGAGGCCACGACTGCATCGGCACCACCGTCCCGGAGGGTGTTCAGCATGGCCAAGGCCTGGGGGCTTTTGATCAGAGTGGCTCGGGGTGCCCTTTTTCTGAGCAACTGCTCGTAATACTCCACATCGGGGATCACGACGGTTTTATCTTGTAGCTGGTCAAGGTCAAAAATATCGGCGTCGTCGACACGGGTCACGATGATCGGCACGGTAGTGTCGTAGACCAGCGCGGTAAGATCCTCGATAGGCGGCTCGTCACGAAAGCGAAAGTGCGAAGACAGCAGGTCTACCTGGCCATCCAACAGCATGCGCTCACGTGCAGCCCGGGTCTTGACCGGCACATAGGTGAATTCAAGTCCCGTGGCATCGCGCACATATTGCAGGTACTGCACCGGCCGCCCCTGCAGCACGCCACGACTCATGTACTCGAAGGGGACCAGGTTTTCCATCACCCCCACTCGAAGGACCGGATGCTGCGCTATCCACAGCCGCTCCTGCTCCGTCAGCTCAACCGGCGCCGCACAGGCAAGCGCGGCATCCAGCATCAGCAACATGAATAAGAGGGCACCCGGTCGCCATCGCCTCATGGTGAGCCGATGATTTTATTGAGCTTGAACAGTTCATTGTTCGAGGTGACCCCCAATTTGCGAAACGCTGAGGTTTTCTGGGTGCTGATGGTCTTGATGCTGCGATTGAATTTTTCTGCGATTTCACTCACGGTCATGCCCGCCAGATAGCAGCGGATCACCTCCTGCTCACGGCTGGTCAGCTCGGCCTGGACCAGGGCATCCGAGGCTTCGCTGGGGTCTTTGCGCGTCTCGCTGGTGACGGTTTCCGCCAGGCGATACGTCATGTCGGTGCTCAGGTACACCGCGCCGGAGACCACCTTGCGAATGGCCTTGACCACTTGCGTCATGTCCTCGCCCTTGCCAACAAAGCCACGGGCACCGACCCGCATGGCAAGAGCCACGGTAGCCGGGTCATGATGGGCGGACAACACCAGGATCTGACAACTGGGAAACTTGACCCGCAAGGCGCGGATCAGCGATACGCCATCCATCTCGTCGGGGCTCAGGGAGAAATCCAGCAGCAGCAGGTCGGCCGGAGCGCTGACCAGGCCGGCGAGCAAGTCGCGGCTTTTTTCATAAATGCCAACCACGTCAAAGTTGGCCTCGGCCGCCAAGGTGTTGGCGAGCCCATGCCGAACAACAGCGTGGTCGTCCAATAGAGCAATGCGTACAGGTTTCATCGTATTCGAACCCACTTGGCCCCGCTTAGGTGGCGCGGTCAAACAACAGGGACAGCTATTACGGCACTTCAAGGAGTATATGCAACAACCGCCAAAGGGCACGCCCGCCTACCGCTGTTTTTGCGCGCGTCGGCGTGGCCTGCGTTTAGCGTTAAACACTCTCGATGATGTGCTTGATCCGAAACAGCTCGTTGTTGGACATCACGCCCAACTTGCGAAAAGCCGAGGCCTTTTGCGAACTGATGGTCTTGATACTGCGGCTGAATTTTTCAGCAATTTCGGTGATGGTCATGCCCGACAGGTAACAGCGGATCACCTCTTGCTCCCGCGCAGACAAGCTGACAAAACGCATCGCGTCATCGCGTGATTGCTCCTCACCGTCATAGTTGACCGCCGTGGCTTCGGCCACCCGATAGGCCATGTCGGCACTCAGGTAGACAGCGCCCGAGGCCACCAGCCGCACTGCGCTGATCAATTGGCTCATGTCTTCACCCTTGCCGATAAACCCACGGGCACCGACGCGCAGGGCAAGAATCACCGTGGCCGCGTCATGGTGAGTGGAAAACACCAGGATTCGGCAGCCCGGGTACTTTACCCGCAGAGCACGGATCAGCAGGATGCCATCCAGCTCATGAGGGCCGAGCACAAAATCGAGCAACAACACCTCGGCCGGGTGTGTCAGCAGGCCGGCCATCAACTCACGACTGCGAGCGTAGACCCCCACCACTTCAAAATCAGGTTCCTGTACCAACCGATTGACCAAACCATGCCGCACGATTGCATGATCATCCAGCAAAGCAATTTGTAGGCGTTTCATAAATGACGGAACACTCTGTATAGCGTGCAAAAAAATGGACAACAGCGCTGCCTCACTCTGAATAAGTTAAGGTCCTCTCAGACTCATCCATTTCATCAATTACATCCGTGCAACTGAACATCACACGCCACACGCTCACTCCCTATAACTTAACGCGCACAGGCTCACCATCGCAGTTAAAAAATGCGCCAATTCTTCACAATAACAACGGTATAAAACTTAATAGATCTGCGAAAAACTTAATATAAGAAAACTCCTAAAAACCAAGAGCTGACCTACACACATCAAGTTCCAATACTTACCTGCCCGCCAAACTTTACAGCCTCAGCCGTTCTTTTCCCGCTCAATCACAAAGTTCAAGAAGGCGTCTATTTCCATCGGGCGCGCCAGCGCATAGCCCTGCCCTACCCGGCAACCCAGGCGGTGCAGCAGGGGGATCGTGGACTCGTCCTCGATCCCCTCCGCCACCAGGCTCAGGTTAAGCAGACCTGCCCAGTTCACAATGCCTGCGATCACCTTGCGTGACGAGGCGTGTTGCTCGACACCGCGCACAAACGAGCCGTCGATTTTCATTTCATCAAACGACAGGTTCGCCAACAGCTTGAAAGTGGCTGCGCCGCTGCCGAAGTCATCCAGCGAAACCTGAAAACCCTTGGCGCGAATAGTCGTCAATGACGCCGAAAGATGCAGCTCATCCGGCTCCTGCACATCTTCGGTCAGTTCGACTTTCAGCAAGCGGCTCGGCAGATCTGCCTGGCGCATACGCAAGGCCAGGCGCTCGGCAAAATTGGGGGTGCACAGGGTCTTGGCCGACGCATTCACCGCGATAGGGATCGTAATGTTTTCGCGCTTTAACGCTAGCATCACGCGCAGAGTCCACATCTCCACCAGGCTGAACAGCAACAGGTCCAGGCCGAGACGGTTGACCAGCGGCATCAACACCGCAGGCGGAATTTCACCAAAGCGCGGGTGCTTCCAGCGCACCAACGCCTCAGCGCCGACGATGCGCCGGCTCAGCAACTCGAACTGTGGCTGAAAGACAAAGCGCAATCCCTCGCCGGTGGTCAGGGCGTTGATGACTTCATCCTCAGCCAGCGACTCAAACGTCATGGCCTGCAGCTTGGGGTCCGGTTGAGCGAGGGTCAGCAGCACCGTGCGCAAGGCATCGCCCAGCTCCAGCGGGCCACCGTCACGCAAGATCTGCACGCTGATTCCCGCCGACTGCGCCAGGCGCGAATGGGATTCCAGTGCGCTGATGGCTACGCCGCCCATGTGCTTGACCCACAACTGCCTAGCGGGCGCTTCGCACGCCGGTGTAACTGTTGCTTCGATCAAATTTTCCTGCACATTCAGGGTGGTTTCGCCGGTCCAGAAAATACTCGGAAACTGCATTAACGTACCCGCGTCATGCAGTGCTTTGAGCACACTTGGCAACATCAGGCCATCGCCACACTCGGAGCGGATTTCGCACACGATGATGTCCACGCGGTGCGCGCTTAACCACGCCTGCAGCGCCTCCAGCGAGGCGACCGTGGCCAGCGGCGTGACCCCCATGCCACCCAACGCAGAGGCGAGGCGCAAGACACACGCAGGGTCGGTTGCCAACGTGATCACGCGCAGGGCGCTGAACTCGTTAGGCACGGCGGCATTTAAGATCATGACAAAGAATTTCCCGAGATTGTTTCAGCGAAAAAGCTTATCAGTGCCTAAAAAGAAGCAAATAGGAATGGGACTAAAAGCATAAAACTGAGGCGGTGGCGGGTCCCGCGAAAAGCGTGCAATAGCTCACATCAGGATTAATTGGATTCCAGCAACGGTCTGCCCGAGCGCTGTTTTATTTGCACATCCACCCGATCCATGACGCGCGCCAGAATCGATCGGTCCGGAACACCGGAGGCAATAAAGCCGCAGCGTTGCGCCGTGACTGGATTATCGGGAAACGCTTGCAGGGTCACGCCCTGATAAATCAATGAGTGTCTGACACACGCGTACTCCTCAAGCATTTGCTTAAACTGTGCGCCCGCCGCGTGCACGGTTTCTTCATTGATCACCAACAGATCGAATACATCTCTTGCGTTATCCAATAACGTAATCAACACCTTGAGGGAATCGACAGGCACAACGCGGTGGTATCCCAAATGGCCAAGGTCTTTTTCAATACTCATTCGCCGGGTGGCATCGCTATCTACCAACGCGATCCGCAAACGTGGATTGGACATAAAAGCCCTCCTGATTGACATCAAATATTGCTGCGCGAGTTCAACTGGGTCGCCAGCCAGGCCAACGCGCGCGCAGCGTTCATGGGACGAGCACAGAGATAGCCCTGGGCCTCGTTGCATCCCAGCTTCAGTAATCCCTGGCGCTGGTTTTCGTTCTCGACGCCCTCCACCACCACTCGCATGCCCAGTGCCTCGCCCAGTGCCAATGTGCTACTGACCACGGCACGGTTGCGCGCACTGTTTTCAAGGTCGCGAGTAAATGCAGCGTCCAGTTTGATTTCGGTAAACGGCAACTGGCACAGGCGCTCCAGCGAGGAATAGCCGGTGCCGAAGTCATCAATCGACAGGCCGGCGCCCATCATGCGCAGTCGTATCAGGGTGTCGAGCACGGCGGGAGAAACTTCCAGCAGGCCGCATTCAGTGATTTCAAACGTCAGACGACACGCAGCAATGGCGTGGGATTGGAGTGAGTCGCAAAGACGCGGCAGTAATAAGCCATGACCGAGCTGGTCGGACTCCAGGTTAAACGCCAGCGATAGGAACTGCTCCTGCTCTGCCGACTGCTGCAAGAACTCAAGGCCTTGTTGCAACAGCGCGAAGAACAGTTCATCCAACGCGCCCACTTGAGCGAGCAGCGGCAAAAAATCTGCCGGATACAACAGGCCGTACTGTGGATGTTGCCAACGCGCCAGCACTTCAAAACCGCGCACCTGCCCCGTGCTCAAATTGAACTTGGGCTGGAAAAACGCCTTGAACTCATGCCTTGAAAAACCCCCAGCCACGCAGGCCTTGCTCAAGAACCCAGACCGGCTGCTTCGGCGCGCCTGCTTTGTCGGCGCGCCAATCCTCTCCAAGTAGCGGCTGAGCATAGGCGCAATGGCGCTTGCTGGCACCGGGAAGTCCACATAACCCAATACACTGATGCCCAACAGGCCTGCCATGCGATCAATTGCATCGTGCAGGTCCGTGCCATGGGCGCTGAACATAATGAGCGCTTTAGCCAAGTGGCCACGGCCGAGCACTTCGATGGCCCTCAAGCCGTGTGCGCCCTCGTCCTTCAAGTTGCACAAGGCGATATCGACAGGCCCGGTACGCTCGAGCAACTCAACGGCCGCCACGACATCGGCAACGGCGGCCACCTCTTCACACCCGACCTCTCGGAACACCTGGGTGGCAACAAGCCGCTTGAACGGGTGTTCTTCGATGACCAGAACACGAATAGGTAGGAAGGACATGGCAGAGCACACATAAGTGGGGATGTGCGAATTATCGGCAGACCTTCAGCCGGCGTATTTAGGAACGCTCCTAGAAAG
The DNA here is from genome assembly GCF_002591235.1 of Pseudomonas sp. FDAARGOS_380. Classification (NCBI taxonomy): domain Bacteria; kingdom Pseudomonadati; phylum Pseudomonadota; class Gammaproteobacteria; order Pseudomonadales; family Pseudomonadaceae; genus Pseudomonas; species Pseudomonas sp. FDAARGOS_380. The sequence goes on from NZ_CP023969.1 coordinate 5,727,545, forward strand.
GGCCAGAAATATGTAAGGTAGAACATCTGCCCCAGCAGCCATTACCTTGCCAGTATTTACGCCAACTGATTCTGAGCTAGCCTTAACGCGCTGAGTCCTTTATGCGGTGAACTCATGGATACGTTAACGAAAGCCGAAATCGAAACGGCCCTTTCCGCTCGCCTTCCCAAGTGCGCGGTCAAGTGCGCGCTCAACCCGGACGGCAGCCTTTCAGTCACTGTAACGGCGCACGGTATGGACCAATTCACCATCGCCAACATCAACCGCGCCCACTACCACGGTGTTTCGGGGATCAACCGGCTTGTGCGGGAAATACGTGAAGAAATGGTCATCGCCAGGCAGTCTTTCTGGCTGTCATCGGTGGGGTAACAGATATGCCAGACGCTACTGACGCAACGCTGCAACCGGTCAACATTGAATACCTGCAAGACACGCTGTTCGGTGTGAACACGCTCGCCAGCGAGTGCATGGCGCAGCTTGTGCGCGCTGCGCCCGGTGTGCAATTGCAACTTGCGCCACCATGGCCCGCGCAATTGCTGAAAGCCCACTGGATTAGCTTTGAATGGAACGGTCAGGTCTATCGGGGTGTGGTGCAGGAGGCTAAGTCCTTAACCAATGGCGACTTGCTGCTGGACATCGAACCGCAGCCGTAAAAGCGCGCACTTGGCAGCATTAGGCGCGTTCACCCGCCAACGCCCGCTGGTGAAAATGCGGCAGCCATTTCAACGCGTGAAGAGACGCGGCCAACTGCACCTGCTCACGAGAGCCCATAAAGCGTTCCTTGCGACTGAACACACTCAGAGCCCCGCCGTTTCGATAAGCCCAGGCAAAACAGACAGTGCCTGGGGGAATGCCGTCCATCCCATCCGGCCCCAGCAGGCCAGTGGTGGCGACCGCCACATCGGCGGGGCTGTCGCGCAGCGCGCCGTGAGCCATTTCCTGGGCGACCTCACAGCTGGTGAGATTGAACGTTTCGATGGTGTAGGGGCGCACCTTTAACAGGCGCTGTTTCGCCTCTGGCGAATACACCACGTACCCGCTTTCGATCCATGAACCGCTGCCGTCGACCTGTGAAAGCAAGGTGATGATCTTGCCTGCGGTACACGACTCCGCCGTCGTGATGACCAATTGATGGTGCTTGAGGTATTCAACGATAGAAGCAGCGACCGACATGCTGAACGCTCCTGTGCAGAGGGGTGTTGCTGATTGATTTTTGTCAAAAAAAATCGATTTGTAAAAAAGAATTTCGAAAATCTGCTGGGGTCTACAGAGGAACATCCCCCAGGAGACAGCACCATGAAGTTCGCGAAATTCTGCCAAAAACTCTCCAACCAGGCGGGCAGCTCAAAAACCTTTCTGACAGCCGTCAGCTTGATTGCTGTTTGGGCGCTCACCGGGCCTTATTTTCAGTACAACGACACCTGGCAGTTAATCATCAACACCTCCACCACCATCATCACCTTCCTGATGGTGTTCCTGATCCAGAATACCCAGAACCGCGACAACGATATTCTTCATCTGAAACTGGACGAGCTGATTCGTGCCACCAAAGAAGCCCACAATGCGGCGTTGAGCCTGGATAAGCTCGGGTCGCGAGAGCTGCAGAAATTGCGCGAGCAATACAGCAAGTTGGGGCAGCCTAACGCGGTTGATGACAGCGAGCGGGAGGCGGATTCTTCCGGTTCTTCTAGCGGCCCAATCTGAGGCCTACGTAGGTCTGCGTGGGCCTGCGTGCCTTGCCCCCTGGCACAACGCTGTAGCGTTCAAAGGTAACCACGATGCGAAGCGAGCCGCTCTTGATCTTGATCTGCTTGTGATCTTGATCTCAGGCGCCCCGTTAAACCACGCTGGCCGAACGCAGGCTTGAATTCGTGGGTAACCCGGCAGGACGCCGGGTTAGCCGCCCCGCGCCATGGATGGCGCGTGGCGGCGGCCCACGGATTCAAGCCTGCGTTCGGGCACACCGAGCCCAAGCGAGGTGCCGAGTGGTGGGGTAAGAGCGTTTTGCTTACTTTTGCGCTTTTCAAAAGTGAGCCGCCGTCAGGGCGGAACCCTAAGTGGCCGTTACCGCAGCAATGGATATGCACACAATCCAACTTTGTCGCCTGCCAGGCCGCCTTCGCGAGCAAGCCCGCTCCCACAATTTGATCGTGGGGCATCAGATAGATAGGGGCCGGCTGTGAGGCCGTCATCGCAGGCAAGCCAGCTCTCACAGTTTGATCGCGGGGCATCAGATAGATAGGGGCCGGCTGGGAGGCCGTCATCGCAGGCAAGCCCGCTCCCACAATTTGATCGTGGGGCATCAGGTAGATAGGAGCCGGCTGGGAGGCCGTTATCGCAGGCAAGCCAGCTCCCACAGTTTGATCGCGGGGCATCAGATAGATAGGGGCCGGCTGGGAGGCCGTCATCGCAGGCAAGCCAGCTCCCACAGTTTGATCGTGGGGCATCAGGTAGATAGGAGCCGGCTGGGAGGCCGTCATCGCAGGCAAGCCAGCTCCCACAGTTTGATCGCGGGGCATCAGATAGATAGGGGCCGGCCGTGAGGCCGTCATCGCCGGCAAGCCACATGCGTGAGTGTTCAACTCAAAGCATTTTGAACGCTCCGTACGCTCGTCTTTCCAACGAGAACAGGATTAAACCTGGCTTTGATCCTCGAGCGTGAACACACCGGCAACAGGAGGCAGCCGACCATGACTGACAACCCCACCCAACCCTTAGCCGCAGTAGCGATGCTGGCCCTGCTCAGCGCCTGCGCTGGCAACAACTCCCCCTCGAATGTCGAAGCCCCCGGAAAACCCACGACGCCCTCGACCCGAACGCTGGAAGCCGGCGCCGCCCTGCTTCAATCACGCCCCCCCATTGACGCACTGAACGCCTACTTGGACGGCTTTCACTTCTACAACGGCCACCCCGATGTACAAATGGAAGCCCATCACTACTGCGCAATCCTCAATGAAGAGGTCATCCAGTGCGTGATCTACGACGGCAACCTCAAGGATGCCAAGTTGATGGGCGTGGAGTACATCATCAGCGAGGCGCAATTCAACACGCTGCCCGCGCCTGAGAAGGCGCTGTGGCATAGCCATGTGCATGAAGTGAAGTCAGGGCAACTGGTGGCTCCGGGAATCCCCGAGGTGGCGGAGCATGCACTGATGGAGAAGCTGGTGCACACCTATGGCAAGACCTGGCACACCTGGCATACCGATCTGGATAAACGCCTGCCCTTGGGCGTCCCGCAATTGATGATGGGGTTCACCGCTGACGGCCAGGCCGACCCGCGTATGGTCGCCGAGCGAGATAAACGCCTGGGCATCGACAGTACCGAAAAGAAAAAGACTCGCGCCGATATCCCCGCGCCGCCCATCGCACCCGGTGCAGACGCGTGGCGCCAGGGCACGGTTATCCAGATCGCCGACCCAACCCAAAAGGCCCACCGGCACTGACACCGCCATTCAGTCATTTGGATTGAACGATCATTTGCGGGCCCTTCTCTACCCAAGACCAGCCAAAGGAGGATGTCATGATGATTGATACCGCAACCGGAATGAGGCCTGGCGAGCGATACGCCGTGGAAAACCTGGAGCGCACACCGAACTTCAGCGGGTTTTTCCTGGACGGAAAGTACTACCTGGGCCCTGAACTGATGACGGCAGTCGGATGGCTTGAGGGCCAGACGTTTATCTACGATGAGCTCGATGCCACAGGCGAACCGGTGTTTCCCGACCGCGTCGCTGGCACCCTCGAAAACTTGACCCTGATACTGACTGACGGCGCCCGCCTACAACTGCACCCGGTGCCCGCCCACGTGCCCGAGGATTCGCCTGGCGTCGTGCAGGCCAAAGGGAAACTGCACGGCAAAACCGTGGTGATCACCGGCGCCTCCAGTGGCATTGGCCGCGCGGCTGCTCACGCCTTTGCCGAGCAAAGTACCCGCTTGGTATTGGCGGCTCGGGATGAAAAAGCCCTGGAAGAGGTGGTCGAGGAATGCGCTGCGCGCGGCGCCGAGGCCGTCGCCGTTAAAACCGATGTGACCCAGGGCGACCAGATGCGCGCATTGGCCGAACAGGCAGCGGCCTTCGGCAATGGCCGCATCGATATCTGGATCAATAACGCTGGTGTTGGCGCGGTCGGCAGTTTCGAGAACACGCCCCTGGAAGCCCACGAACAAGTGCTGCAAACCGACCTGCTCGGGTACCTGCGCGGCGCCCACGTGGTGTGGCCCTATTTCAAAGCCCAGAACAGCGGGATCCTGATCAACACCTTGTCGCTGGGCAGTTGGGTAGCCCAGCCCTATGCGGTCGCGTACTCAGCCAGTAAATACGGCCTGCGCGGCCTGACTGAAGCCCTGCGTGGCGAGCTGACTGATTACCCGGATATTCATGTATGCGACATCTACCCCGCCGTGATGGACACACCGGGCTTTCGCGATGGCGGCAATTTTACCGGCCACGTGTTGACGCCACCGCCACCGGTGTATGACCCACATAAAGTCGCGCAAGCGATGGTGGCCTGTGCGCTGCAACCCAGAGACAGCACCACGGTAGGCAGCGCTGCCACCGTGGCTCGTGTCGCGCATTTTTTGCTGCCTGGCTTTGCCCGGTTATCCGGTTGGCTCACCCGCCTCGGCCTTGAGCGCAGCCAGCGCGCCGCGACGTCGGCAGGCAACCTCTACACCCCGGCAAGCGGTGAACGTCGCGTGGAAGGCGGCTGGCGGCAAACCCGCCGGACACCCTATGGGGTGGTCGCAATAGGCGCTGCGCTGCTAGTGGGCGGTGTTGTCGTTGCGCGCAAATATTCAGCTCGTCACAAATGAACACGGGGGCGACTGCCCCCTTTACATGAGGTAACCCAGCATGTCTTACGATTACAAAGGTACTGCCAGTGTCATCACTGCCTCGCGCCATCTTGGAACACCCTCAGATGAACGCCTTAATGAGTCTAAAAACATCCAAATGACCAGCAGCGGTAAACCGACCATCGCGCGCTTGGACTTTGACACGCCATTGGATTGGCCCGGCAATCCCAACTTTATTACCGTCAATTTGCCTGACGGTTCCTCTGTCAGCGGGGTTATCGCCGAGCTCAAACGCCCGGCGGATGGGCCTGGATGGGTCACCTTTACGGTAGATGACTAGGCCTCATCCACGCCCTGCGCCCAGTCATCGAATTGTCGGACAACTTATTTGAATTATTTTTGACGTCAAATATCTGTACTTCATGAGTATCAAGGAGGCCTCATGAAACACAACGACCTATTCACTATCGAGTACCAGCTGCACGGCGAGCCCAAGTCTTTCATCGTGCGCGCGCCGCGCATGGACAATGCCGAGGCTTGGCATTGGGCCAGTTGTGACGCTGGTGTGGCGGTGATCCCCAAATTTGGGCAACACACCTTCAAGCGTGTGTCCAAACCGATGGCGGAGAAATACGGCATTACCCAGGTGCGCTGGAGTGGCGCGGCACAGATTCAATGGGCGGAGGGCCTCAGAGGATGAACAGCCAGACTCTTGGTTACACAACGACAAACAGGCGGGACGATGAGGTCGCGCGAAACGCCGAGATGTTTTTTGAAGCGGATCGATTGGATGCCTTGGCGTACGAAATTATCGAGTCCTACAGCGGCGATGCGCAGACGTGGGCGCGCTTTACCGAGGCGAAGAAACGTGCGGATGCGCAGCGTACGGTGGCTTATCGGGAGTGGATGCGGATTCATCGCTCCAAGCGAAAATAACGTCAGTGGGCACGCATCGATCTGACACCCCACGATTCAAATGTGGGAGCTGGCTTGCCTGCGAAGACGGCCTGACAGTCAACACAGTTGGAACGGGTACATATCCGTTATTTAGGTAACGGCTACTTAGGGTTCCGCCCTGACGGCGGCTCACTTTTGAACAGCGCAAAAGTAAGCAAAACGCTCTTGCCCCACCACTCGGCACCTCGCTTAGGCTCGGTGTGCCCGTAATCCGCCAGTGATTTGGGGGGCCGCCGCCACGCGCCATCCATGGCGCGGGGCGGCTAAACCGGCATCCCTGCCGGTTTACCCCCCAAATCACTGTCGAATTCCGGCCAGCGTGGTTTGACGGGGCGCCTAAGATCAAGAGCAGATCAAGAGCGGCTCGCTTCGCATCGTGGTTACCGTTGGGTGCTGCTACAAGCTAAAAAATTGTGTCGATACCTATGCTGCGATAGCGGTCTGACAGCCGCTCAGGATGTCAGGCCCGGCGAATACCCCTCGCGTTCATGCCCCTGACTCGGGATCTTTCGATGGCCCTCCAGGGGCGACACCGCCTTGCTCCTTCCCGTGTTGTCCGCCTGCCGGTGCCTGGGATTTATCGTTTCGCTTAGCCGCCGGCGGGCGCACCTTTCGCTCGGAGTGATTCGGTTCGTGGCGCTTCGAGGCTTCGCTCATATCCCCCTCCTTCCTCACTGATCAAAGTATCGGCTTGCCACCCGTCACACCGTAGCGTTCGCCGGAAATATAGCTGCCTTCATCCGACGCCAGCAGCACATAGATCGGCGCCACTTCCACCGGCTGGCCGGGGCGTCCCAGTGGGGTGTTGCCGCCAAAGTTTTTCACCATGTCCGGCGTCATCGTCGAGACGATCAACGGTGTCCAGATGGGCCCCGGTGCCACGCTGTTGACGCGAATCCCGCGCTCGCCGAGCATCTGCGCCAGGCCGGCGGTGAAGTTGGCAATCGCGCCCTTGGTGGCCGCATAGGGCAACAGGCTGGGGTTGGGCATATCGGAGTTGACCGAGCTGGTGTTGATGATCGAACTGCCCTCGGCCATGTGCGGCAGCGCGGCCTTGCAGATGCGGAACATCGCGGTGATGTTGACGTTGAAGGTTTTCACCCAGTCCTCGTCGGGGATGTCTTCCAGCGACTGATAGGTCATCTGGAACGCCGCGTTGTTGACCAGCACATCGATGCGGCCGAACTTCTCCACGGTGTCGTTGACGATTGCCGTGCAGTGATCCGCATTGCCCAGGTCGCCGGGCAGTAACAGGCATTGACGGCCCGCCGCCTCGACCCAGCGTGCGGTTTCCTTGGCGTCTTCATGTTCATCCAGATACGACACCGCCACGTCCGCGCCTTCACGTGCGAAGGCAATGGCCACCGCCCGCCCGATGCCGCTGTCGGCTCCGGTGACCAAGGCGATTTTATTGGCGAGCCGGCCCGAGCCTTGGTACGACTGCTCACCGCAATCGGGCATCGGGTCCATCTTGCGCTGCTCACCGGGTACGGACTGTTGCTGGGGTTGGAACGGTGGTTTTGGATAGCTGTTCATCAGAGCTTCTCCTGGGTGGGTTTCTCTTTGCGAGGGTTTGCCAGCAAGCGAAGTTCAGACGGATTTTCAGAAAATCGGATAACCGTGCACCCACGGTGGCCACTCGTCAGTTTGATTAAACCTTCCGACGGTTACGCGTCTCAACCGGGGCGTAGTGGCCCGTCGAATGACCGGGTGGCCTCAAGGCATTTTTGTTGGCAGCAGGTTTTCAGCTATATTTCACTGTCGGTTCAGCCCTCGCCCTCGTTGTTCAAGTTCTTCCCTCTACACCCCGTCTTCCTGTGCGCCGTTAACCAAGGTTGGTATTTATGAAGTCTGCCCCCCCGCGGTCCCCCAACGTACCGCAACGCAAAGATCTGACCCCCAGCAACCTGAGTTTCCCGGTGGTGGGTATCGGTGCGTCGGCGGGAGGGCTGCAAGCCGTGAAAGCGTTTTTTGAGCACATGCCCAAAGACTGCGGCATGGCCTTCGTGGTGGTCCTGCATCTTTCGCCCGACCATCAAAGCGTGGCAGACAAGATCATCCAGGAAACGACCCGCATGCCGGTGTCACAGGTCAATGACGCCACGCCCATCGAAAAGAACCACGTGTACGTCATCTCACCGGCGCAGTTGTTGAAGATGAACGATGGCTACCTCGCGGTCTCGCCTGCCGTGCGCGATGGTGGATCGCACATTGCTATCGACCTGTTTTTTCGCGACCTGGCAGACACCCATAAAGAACGCGCGTTTTGCCTGATCCTGTCCGGTACCGGCTCAGACGGCGCGGTGGGGCTGTCACGGATCAAAGAGCAAGGCGGCATCACCCTGGTGCAAGCGCCGGAAGACGCCGAGTACGACGGCATGCCGCTGGCGGCCATCGAAACCCAGATGGTCGACCTGGTGTTGCCTGTGGTGGAAATGCCGCAGAAGCTGCTGGAACTGTGGCGCAATGCCCAGTCGATTGTCCTGCCCACCGCCAACGACCCGGAGATCAAGACCACCCCACCCAGCTCCGAACGCGATGCCGCCGTGGCCGAGCAGCTGTTGCTGGATATTTTGATCCAGCTGCGCGCCAGTACCGGGCATGACTTCAAGCATTACAAACGCGCCACGGTGTTACGCCGTATCGAGCGGCGCTTGCAGGTCACGGCTCAACCCGACCTGGCCACCTATTACAACTTCCTCCAGGCCAACCCGGACGAAACCAAGGCGTTGCTGGGCGACATGCTGATTGGCGTGACCAACTTCTTCCGCGACCGCGAGGCCTTCGAAGCCCTTGAGCGAGACGTGATCCCCAACCTGGTGAAGTCACTGGAAGACAGCGTGCCGCACCGTGAGGAGGTGCGTATCTGGTCGGCGGGTTGCTCAACCGGCGAGGAGGCCTACAGCCTGGCGATGCTGGTGGCCGAGCAACTGGCGCTGGATGCCAGCGGCGCAAAGATGCAGGTGTTTGCCACCGATATTGATGAGCGGGCCATTACCCATGGCCGCAATGGTGTGTACCCCGAAGCGATCATCACCGACGTACCGCCTCAACGGTTGCGCCAGTACTTTGCCAAGGAGAAGAATCAGCACTACCGGGTGCGCAAGGAAATTCGCGAGAAGGTGCTGTTCGCCAAACACAGCCTGCTGGCCGACCCACCGTTCTCGCAGATCGACCTGATCGTGTGCCGCAACCTGTTGATCTACCTGGACCGCGAAGTGCAGCGCGACATCCTGCAAATGTTCCACTTCGCGTTGCGCCCCGGTGGCTACCTGTTCCTCGGCTCTTCGGAGTCGGCCGACGGCTGCCTGGACCTGTTCGTACCGGTGGACAAGCGCAACCGCATTTTCAGGGTGCGTGCCGGCTCATCCGCCGTACGCCGCGCCCCAACCATGCCACGTGGCGGCTATCTGCGCCCGAGCACCACGACACTGACGATTGAAACCAAGGCGCCCAACAAGGTCTCGTTCGCGGATATCCACCTGCGCGCCCTGGAAAAAGCCGCGCCGCCCAGCGTCATCGTGAATATGCAGGCCGATATCCTGCACATGAGCGAAGGCGCCGGGCGATTCCTGCGCTACGTGGCCGGCGAGGTGACGCACAACCTGCTGACGCTGGTGCACCCCGATTTGCGCCTGGATATTCGCACCACGCTGTTCCAGGTCCAGCAATCGAATAACCCGGTGTCTTCGCGCAAGATCCGCATCCAACGCGAGCAAGGCCCCTTCCTGGTGGACATCAGCGCCCGCCCCTACCGCGATGAAGCGACCGAAAACGACTACGTGCTGGTGATCTTCCAGGAAACCGCCGTCGACCCGTTGCTGCCCGACATCGACGCCGTCAGCCAGGCCGAAAACGCGATCATGAGCAACCTGGAGCGCGAGCTGCAACGCACCAAGTTGCACCTGCAGGACACCATCGAACAGGCGGAAGTCTCCAGCGAGGAACTCAAGGCCTCCAACGAAGAAATGCAGGCGGTCAACGAAGAACTGCGCTCGGCCACCGAGGAGCTGGAAACCAGCAAGGAAGAGTTGCAGTCGATCAACGAAGAATTGCTGACCGTCAATTTCGAGCTCAAGACCAAGGTGGAAGAGACGGACAAGGTCAACGATTATCTGACCAACCTGATCGCGTCCACCGACATCGCCACGGTCTTCGTCGACCGCAACATGCGCATTCGCTGGTTCACACCGCGGGCCACGGATATTTTTAGCATGCTGCCCGTGGACACCGGGCGTTCGCTGCTGGACATCACCCACCGCCTCGATTACCCGCAAATGACCGAAGACGCCACCACCGTGTTTGAGTCGCTGAGCATGATCGAGCGGGAAATCAGCAGCAACGACGACCGCTGGTACATTGCGCGGTTACTGCCGTACCGCTCCAGCGAAGATCACATTGACGGCACCGTGCTGACCTTCATTGATATCACCAAGCGGCGCCAGGCCGAAGAGGAACTGCGCCTGGGCGAGGAGCGCATGCGCCTGGTCGCCGAGAGCACCCATGACTTTGCCATCATCATCCTCGATGATCATGGCGCCATCACCGACTGGAACACCGGTGCCGAACTGATCTTCGGCTACACCAAGGACGAGGTGCTGGGCGCTTATTACGACCTGATTTTCTCCCCGGAAGACCGCTCCGCTGGGGTACCGGAGAGCGAACTGCGCACCGCCCGCGAACATGGGCGTGGCGAAGATGAACGCTGGCACGTGCGCAAGGACGGCAGCCGCTTCTATTGCAGTGGCGAGGTCACCCAGCTCAAGAGCAACAGTTTGCGCGGCTACGTCAAGATTGCCCGGGACCTTACCGGCCACAAGCGCACGCAAGATGAACAGAATCAGCGCTTGAAGGAAACCCAGACCAACAGCCACCTCAAGGATGAGTTCTTCGCGGTGATGTCCCACGAACTCAAGCATCCGTTGAACCTGATCCAGCTGAACGCCGAACTGTTGCGGCGCTTGCCCGCCACCAAGGTTGCGGGCCCGGCCATCAAGGCGGTCAATACCATCTGCGAAGCGGTGTCCAGCCAGGCGCGGATCATTGACGACCTGCTGGACGTCGCCCGGGTTCGCACGGGCAAGCTGAAGCTGAAAAAGCAACCGATCGACCTGATTCGCACCCTCAAGGACATTCATAGCGTGGTGCTTGCCGACGGCCACCGTCGCCAGGTCAGCCTTCAAACTCCTTCGGTGCCGGGCCCACTGATCGTTGACGTAGACCCCACGCGCATCGAGCAAGTGATCTGGAACCTGGTCAACAACGCCCTGAAATTCACCCCCGAGGACGGCCAGGTGCAGTTGGTGGTCAGCCGAACGGACGGGCGCGCGCAACTGGACGTCATCGACAGCGGCGCAGGCCTGGCCGCAGACAGCCTGGAGAAAATCTTCGACCTGTTCGGGCAAGCGGAAAACCAGCATCAGACCCATCAGCGTGAAGGCCTGGGCATTGGCTTGTCGCTGGTACGGCAGTTGGTGGAGGCCCATGGTGGTTCGGTGAGTGTGCACTCGCGAGGGTTGGGCTTTGGTTGCACCTTCTCGATCTGGTTGCCGCTGTGCGAACAACAGAATCATCTGCTGGATAGCGGCGCTACCCAGCACGAAGATCAGCGCCTCAATGGCCTCAAGGTGTTACTGGTCGATGATTCAGCCGAAGTGCTTGAAGTACTGAATATGCTGCTGGAAATGGAAGGCGCCCAAGTGAGCGCCTTCAGCGACCCTTTGAGCGCGCTTGAAACAGCCCGGGATGCCCATTACGACGTGATTATTTCGGACATCGGCATGCCGAAAATGAATGGCCATGAGCTGATGCAGAAGCTGCGCAAAGTAGGCCACCTTCGACAGGCTCCGGCTATTGCCTTGACCGGCTACGGCGCTGGCAATGACCAGAAAAAGGCGACTGAATCGGGCTTTAATGCGCATGTCAGCAAACCCGTAGGCCATGATTCGCTCATCACTTTGATCGAAAAACTGTGCCGCTCACGCCCTTAGGCGTAGGGCAGGCGCTCAAGGGTAGATGAACTGAGAAAAGCGCACGGACGCGCCCGTTTTTGGTCGCGACACCTGGGTCTCCACACTGCCCATCGTGTCGCTGCGCAAGGTCAGGTACAACACGGCGTGGCCGGCGTTGTCACTCTGCATCCAGACGCTCACGCCCTCCCCGGCCGCCCTGGCCTTGAGCGGCTGAGGCTGCAGCATCTCGATATTGAAACCGCGCAGCAGCTCACCGCTCAACTCGACCTCCAGGGGTTCTTGGGCCTTGCCTTGCACATGAATCACCAGCCCGTCGGAGGCACCATTGCGCAAAAAGCGTTGGTACTCCACGCGCAACTGCCCATCGGCACTGCGCACTTCGCGGTTGCTCAGCGGCCCGCTGGAAAACAAGCCTGCCAAGCTCAAGCCGATCAGCGCCAGCAGCGCGTACCAACCCACCCGCTCAAAGCGCCAGACCTTGCGCTGCAAGGCCATGTTTTCCTGCACCGGATAATTGCGGCTGTGTAAGTCGTCGGGGCCTGGGTTGTTCATAGCGCGGCCCGGACTCAGCCCTTGCTGTGCTCGGGAGAAGACGGCCCCTTGGTGACACCCCTTGGGCCGGCAATCGCCCATATTGCGGCGCCCAAGAACGGCAGGACCACGACTACCGCACTCCAGCCTGCCTTGCTCGCCGAGGCGTTATCGCTGCGCCAGATGCTGTTGATGATCCACGCATCAAGCAGTACGAGGATCACTGCCAGGCCTATCCAGAAGTAAGTGGTTTGCATGATGCACCTCCAGGTTATGTAACTTTGGGTGCACAGGCGCAGGCAGGGTTCATTATTTTTAAGGGCCTACCGTTGGACTCATCGACACTGAGCAAGTAGACACCCAACAGCCCCATCGGACTCGCCGTCTTCGAGGCTGCTTTTGACAATCGCAGGGTGCCATTGCTGGATCTCACCAAACTTCTTCATCACGCTCCAGGCGCGTTGTGCACGGCGTTCAAAACAGCGGAGAATTCAACCATTGGCATCGTATGACCCTTTGAATAGACAGCCCGGCGATCCCGGCATCAGGCGTGCCGGGATCGGTTGATGCTTACGCGTCGAACTGGTGATACACCTTGGCAATCACCTTCCAGACACCCTCAATTTTGATCAGTGTCAGGTAGTCGTTGTAATCGGCGCCAATCGCATCGTTTTCCATATCGACACGTACTACTGCGGTGCTCGGCGTAATTGCCAATACGTCAAGGCGAGTGGTGATTTGGGGGGCGCCGCCGTTCTTCGCAACGAAATCAAACAGGTTGTTGATCGGGCCGCCGAGCAACTCGCCATTGGTGAACCCATACATCACTGCGTCTTGATGGAAGGCTTGTGCAACGCTTTGAGCATTACCGGTACGCAGACCTTCCACGTACTGATTGGCTGTGGCGATGACAGCGTCGTACGCGTGGGTGGGTACTGCCTTGATATTCTTTGACATGCTTGTTTTTCCTTTCATGGGGGATGAGATGCCACACCGCTCGCCTGACATAGCCGAGGGGTCTTGCTGAATGAGTCAATGACCGCCGCCCGTTACCAATCCTGGCGCGTCGGCGAGATGATCAAGTCATTGACGGTGACGTTTTCCGGCTGGTTGAGCGCGTAAATCACTGCACGGGCGACATCGTCAGGCCCAATTGCAATCCGGTTCAGCGCCTGGGCAGCCTTGCGCCCCTGCGGATCACTGACCTTGTCCGCCCACCCTGTATTGATGACGCCAGGGCTGATCGTGTTAACGCGAATACCGTGCTGCACGCCAAGTTCTTTGCGCATGGACTCGGTCATGGCCTGGACGAAAAACTTGGTCGCACTGTAGACACCCGCAGACGGCCCTACCTGATGCCCTGCAACAGAGTCCATATTGAGAATCTGCCCGGACTTCTGTTCCAACATGAACGGCAATACTGCAGCCGTCATGTTGAGGTAACCCTTGATGTTCACATCGATCATCTTTTCCCAATCTTGCACGGCCAGATCAACCCAACGGGAAAAAAGCATCAGGCCAGCGTTGTTCACCAGAATGTCGATGGCGCCGTATGTTTCACGGGCAAACCTGGCAAGTGCCTGGGTTTGATCCGGTTGAGTCACATCAGTAGTAAACGCGACCACCTCACTTGCGGCCTCGCGCAGGTCAGCGACGAAAGACTCCAACGCCTCTTCATCAAGGGCGGCGGCAACCACACGCGCACCTTGCGCTACCAGCGCCCGGGTGGTTGCCGCGCCGATGCCTGAGGATGCGCCCGTGACGATGACTACCTTGTTTTGCAGGTAATTCATGTTCAATACCTTTTTGCAATGACTGCTATTGCGACGCCTGCGCCTTAATTAGCGCGGGACCTTGCTAGTGAGGCGTCAGCGGTTGGCCAATCGATGTAACCTTTTGCACCCCCGCCGTAGTAACTCTCGCGTGGAGCGATGGTCAGCTCAATACCGCGACGCAGACGCTCGACGAGGTCGGGGTTGGAAATGAACAAGCGACCAAATGCAACCGCATCGATCCGGCCCTGCGCCCGGCGTTCGATTGCCATCGCCAGGTCATAGTTGTTATTGCCTATGAATGGCCCTTCAAACTGGGCACTCAGTGCATCCAGGTCCACGCCTTCGGGCACGGTGCGGGAGGTCGCCGTGGCGCCCTCAACAAAATGCAGGTACGCCAGGTTCAATTGATTGAGCTGCTGGATCAGGTAGCCATAAGTCGCCATGACATTGCTGTCAGGAGGCGTATTACCGGCATCAGGGGTCACCGGTGAAAGGCGAATACCGACACGGTCGTTACCCCATATCGAAACCACGGCTTCGGTGACTTCCAAGGTCAGTCGCACCCGGTTCTCAATGGAGCCACCGTATTGATCGGTGCGTTTGTTAGTGGAATCACGCAGGAATTGATCGAGCAGATAGCTGTTGGCCGAATGCACTTCTACGCCATCAAAACCGGCTCGTTTGGCGTTCTCGGCGGCCCGCTTGTATTGCTCGATGATCCCTGGGAGCTCCGAGGTTTGCAGCGCACGAGGCGTCGACACCTCGACAAAGCCATTTTCGGTGTAGGTGCTACCTTCAGCCTTAATCGCCGAAGGCGCTACCGGCGCTTCGCCGTTGGGTTGCAACTCGACACTGGAAAAACGTCCCACGTGCCACAACTGACTGACAATTTTGCCGCCCGCCGCGTGCACTGCGTCGGTGACCTTTTTCCAGCCGGCCACCTGTTCTTGCGACCAGATTCCCGGAGTCATGGCATAGCCACGTCCTTGGGCAGAAATGTTCGTCGCTTCGGCAATGATCAAGCCGGCACTGGCACGTTGAGCGTAGTAAGTGGCGTGCATTTCATTTGGCACACCGTCGTCGGCCATCCGGCTCCGTGTGACGGGCGCCATGACTATCCGGTTAGCCAATTGCAGCGCCCCCAGATGCATGGGAGAAAAAAGGTCGGTATCCGTGGTGATATCGGTCATAAAGCCTCTCGATAAATTAGACCGGTCGTCTAGTAAAGTGGTAAAAAAAAACGCCCCTATGCCAGCAGACGCTTACTCGTGTTCAGCGCTGTTTCGAAAGCAGCCGTTGTGTTTCGCACCTTCACTAACAGTGAAGCCCCAAGCCACAGTTGATACAACGATTCAGCCAATGTCTCGGCGTTCTGGGTCGACGTGATGGAGCCATCGGCCATCCCCTGTTCAATACACCGGGTGATCCTCTGGATAATCAGCGCGGTGCCCTCTTCAAGTACGCTGCGCATGTCCTCCGAGAGGTCGCACACTTCTGCGCCGAGCTTCACCACCAGGCATTTCTCCTCGGGATGATCGAACGCCTGTGTCTTCGCCCAGTAACTCAGGTAGCCAATCAGCCGCTCGGCGCCAGTCCCTTGCGCTGCCATGACGATGTCTACCCGACCGATATACTCTTGGAAATACTCTTCCAGTAGTGCCTGGCCGAACTCCTCCTTGGAGCGGAAGTAGTGATAAAACGAGCCCTTGGGCACGCCCGCCGTCGTCAATACTTCCATAAGACCGACGGCGGTATAGCCCTTGTGGGTCATCAGTGTCTTCGCTACATCGATGATGTGCTGTCGCATGTCCAGATTAGATTTTTTCATAATGACGAGAGCCTATCCAAAACTAGACCGGTCGTCTACAAAACATTAGCAATACCTGACGAATGACCTCCTGCGTTCTCGCCTATCGTTGCTCCTGCAAACGACTAAGCCCGTGCGGCTGGATAATCCGCTGAAGGTCTGAGCTCGACCTTTTCCCACTTGGCGATGACTAACGGGGCAATGGCATTGCCCAACACGTTCAACGTAGTGGTTCCACTGTCGATGATCCTGAAAATGCCAGCGATCAACGCCACGCCTTCCAGTGGAAGACCTGCTGAGGCCAATGTCGCTGACAAGATGATGATGGCGAAACCTGGCACCCCTGCTGCGCCCTTGGAAGTCAGCACCATGGTCACCACCAACAGCATCTGTTGGGATAACGACAGGTCGATGCCATGGAGTTGCGCGACAAAGATCGTCGCCACCCCAAGAAAAATCGACGCACCATCGAGGTTGAACGCATACCCCACCGGCACCACGAAACTGACGATCCGACGCGGCACGCCGTAACTTTCCATCTTTGTCATCAACTGCGGCATCACTGCGGCCGAGGCGGCACTTGAGAACGCGAGCATCAACTCATCGCGCAAGTACCGGATCAACTTGAAAATGTTTTCGCCTATCAAGTAACAAATACCGCCAAGTACCACCAACGCAAAAACAATCAGCGCCAGGTACACAACACCAATCAACTTGAGCAATGGCAACAAAGAAGCGAAACCAAACGTCGCCACGGTCGCGCCGATCATGCCGAACACACCCACAGGCGCATAAGCCATAACCATGGAGACAACCTTGAACATCGCATCGCAAACACTTTGAAGCAGTGCGATGACCGGTGCGTTTTTCTCTTTCGGCAAGGCGTTCAATGCCAAGCCGAACAGCACGGCAAAAAACAACACCGACAGCAATTTCCCCTCGGACATCGCAGCCAATACGTTATCGGGCACGATGTTCTGCAATATTACCAGCGCTCCTTTCGGCGGCTCCAGCATGATGGATGCGGCACCGTGCGAAACACCGGAAATATCGGTACCTGTTCCCGGTTCGAAGAGATTTGCGAAACACAAGCCTATGACGACGGCCAGCGCGGTAATCGCAAAGAAATAACCGAGCGAGCGCACACCCATGCGGCCAAATGACTTGCTGTCTGGGCCACCGGCAATGCCCAGAATCATGCAGCAGAACACGATTGGCACAACGACCATCTTCATCATCTTGATAAAGATGTCACCAAGCGGTTTCAGAACCTGCACGCTGACCCATGCCTGATAGTGCGGATGGGTATTGAAGTACCAACCGACAAGCACGCCAAGCAACAGCCCGGCAACGATTTGCCACACCAAGGGAATACGTTTCATGTCTAGCCTTCTTGTTGGTATGAAAGGTCTGCGTTATCAGCAGTTGCTAGAGTCATGAGCTTGCAGCTCACGTGAGCACCCATGGCACAGCTCAGCTGTGCCATGGGTGTTCTTATTTCGCGAAGAGCTGGCCCATATCCTTGAACGCCTTGAATTCAAGGGCATTGCCGCAAGGATCAAACAGGAACATGGTGGCTTGCTCGCCAACCTGACCTTTAAAACGAATGTACGGTTCGATCACAAATTCGGTACCAAACGACTTCAGTCGCTCGGCCAGCGCTTCCCATTGCTCCCAACCCAGAATGATGCCGAAGTGCGGAACAGGAACATCATGACCATCGACCGGATTGCTATGAACACTTTCTTGAGAGGCGGTTTTGGGATGCTCGTGAATCACCAGTTGATGACCATAGAAATTGAAATCGACCCATTGAGTGCTGGACCGCCCTTCTTCTAAACCAAAAACCTCACCGTAGAAGGTCCGTGTTGAAGCCAGGTCGTAAACAGGTATTGCGAGGTGGAATGGCGAGAGGCTCATCAGATCTCCAGTGCTTTTTTTGTGGGCTTGGCGAACATTCCCCCGTCATTGCCTCGCTTGGCTCAGCCGTTGCCGGGGATGGAAAACATCGTAGGACGGAAAACCCAACATAAAAATCAATATATATTTCTTAGAAACACAATTAATATTTATGAATGATCAAAGAACTCAAGACACTCATCGCTGTTGCGCGGGAAGGCACTTTTGCCGCTGCCGGCAACAGAATCGGCCTGACCCAGGCCGCTGTGAGCGCGCAAATCCAGCGCCTCGAAGCTGAACTGGGCGTCGAAATTTTCGACAGAAAAGGACGCTCTGCGCATCTCAATAGAATGGGCCACCAGGTACTCTTGCAAGCTCAGGAGCTGCTCAATCTTTACGACAACCTGGGTTCCTCGACGATGGGACAACCCACCAACGAGCGGGTGACTATCGGCGCAATCGCGTCGGTGCAGCGCTCATATTTGCCCGAATCGCTGGCTAGGTTTCACCAGCAATGCCCGCAATGTCGCACGCGAATCATTCCAGGGCTGTCGATGGAATTGGTCAACCTCGTCGACGCTGGCGAGATCGACATGGCCACCATCATTCGCCCCCCCTTCTCGCTTCAGAGTGACCTGCACTGGACGACGCTGGCGCGGGAGCCCTACCGGCTGATAGTACCGAGCGAAGTGCCGGGTGAAGACTGGTCGGCGCTCCTGTCCAGCCATCCTTTCATTCGCTATGACCGCTCATCGTTCGGCGGCCGGCAGGTTGATCGATTTGTGCGGCAAATGCATTTCGCGCTGCATGAGGTGTGCGAACTGGATGAGCTGGAAGCCATCCTCCAGTTGGTTAAAAAGGGCGTAGGCGTCGCATTGGTGCCGCAAACGTGCAGAGATCCGGAGTGGCCTATGGGTGTTCGAGCACTCGATCTGGGCATACACACCTTTCATCGTGATATCGGGCTCATACACCGTTCTCGCCAAAGCCTCACCGAACCGGTGCGGATACTGGCTGACTTGATCTCTGACCAGTTCAAGCGAGGCCTGATCTAACCAAGCGCTCGCCAGTGGTCGCCACCCGACCACGCCGATAGCTCGAGGACAGAACGTCTAGAAACGAGACGAGATGAAACGTATCAGCCTCACAAAAAACACATTTTATGCATAAATGCATTTTTATCCTTGACCGAGAAAGCCGAGTCTTTTAAATTCAAATAACTGTATATGAATACAGTATTTTGAATCCCTTCATGGACGAGGCTTACTATGAAAAGCACCCCTGAGAAATTTGGTAAAACACCCCATCAACCCAGCCTGTGGACCCGCGCCGATGCGCTCAAAGTCCATGCGGACGACCCCACCACCACCCAGCCACTGGTCAGTGCGAACTTCCCGGTATTGAGTGACGAGGTTTTTATCTGGGACACCATGCCGCTGCGTGATATCGACGGCAACATCACCTCCGTTGACGGCTGGTCGGTGATCTTCACCCTCACTGCGGATCGCCACCCGAACGACCCGCAATACCTCGATCAGAATGGCAACTACGACGTCATCCGCGACTGGAACGATCGCCATGGCCGGGCAAAGATGTACTACTGGTTCTCCCGCACCGGCAAAGACTGGAAGCTCGGCGGCCGGGTAATGGCTGAAGGAGTTTCGCCCACCGTGCGCGAGTGGGCCGGCACGCCGATCCTGTTGAACGAGCAAGGCGAAGTGGACCTGTACTACACCGCCGTCACGCCCGGCGCGACCATCGTCAAGGTGCGTGGCCGCGTGGTGACCACCGAGCATGGCGTCAGCCTGGTGGGCTTCGAGAAGGTCAAGCCGCTGTTCGAAGCGGACGGCAAGATGTACCAGACCGAAGCGCAAAACGCCTTCTGGGGCTTTCGCGATCCATGGCCGTTCCGCGACCCGAAGGACGGCAAGCTGTACATGCTGTTCGAAGGCAACGTGGCCGGCGAACGCGGTTCGCACAAGGTCGGTAAAGCCGAAATCGGCGACGTGCCGCCAGGCTATGAAGACGTCGGCAACTCACGCTTCCAGACCGCCTGCGTCGGGATCGCCGTGGCCCGTGACGAAGACGGCGACGACTGGGAAATGCTGCCGCCGCTGCTGACCGCAGTCGGCGTCAACGACCAGACCGAACGCCCGCACTTCGTGTTTCAGGACGGCAAGTACTACCTGTTCACCATCAGCCACACCTTTACCTACGCCGACGGCGTGACCGGCCCGGACGGCGTGTACGGCTTCGTCGCCGACTCGCTGTTCGGCCCGTATGTACCGTTGAACGGCTCTGGCCTGGTACTGGGCAACCCGTCCTCCCAACCGTTCCAGACCTACTCGCACTGCGTCATGCCCAACGGCCTGGTGACCTCCTTCATCGACAGCGTACCGACCGACGACACCGGCACGCAGATCCGTATCGGTGGCACCGAAGCACCGACGGTGGGCATCAAGATCAAAGGGCAGCAAACGTTCGTGGTCGCCGAGTATGACTACGGCTACATCCCGCCGATGCTCGACGTCACGCTCAAGTAAACGGAGGCTATGAGGCAGCGGGTTTGAATACATGGCAAACCCGCACCTGTGGCGGCCTGACAGTCGAGCGAATGCACATAGGCACTCACCCCACTGTGCAGCTCGCCACAACCACCGGTAACCACGATGCGAAGCGAGTCGCTCTTGATCTTGATCTGCTCTTGATCTTAGGCGCCCCGTTAAACCACGCTGGCCGAACGCAGGCTTGAATTCGTGGGTAACCCGGCAGGACGCCGGGTTAGCCGCCCCGCGCCATGGATGGCGCGTGGCGGCGGCCCACGGATTCAAGCCTGCGTTCGGGCACACCGAGCCCAAGCGAGGTGCCGAGTGGTGGGGCAAGAGCGCTTTGCTTACTTTCGCGCTTTTCGAAAGTGAGCCGCCGTCAGGCGGAACCCTAAGTGGCCGTTACCGCAGGAATGGATATTTACTCGGTATAACAGTGTCGCCTGTCAGGCCGCCTTCGCGAGCAAGCCCGCTCCCACAGTTGGACCGTGGGGCGTCAGGTGGATAGCTGTCGGCTGGTAGGCCGTCATCGCAGGCAAGCCAGCTCCCACATTTTGGACCGTGGACCGTCAGATAGGTAGTTATCCTGCCCATCACCGTTGGCTGAGGGCACGTAATGCATCAAAGCTGTACCGGCCAGGTACTCAGTCCCCCACCAACAACCCCAGAAACAGCTTTTGATCCAATGGCGGTGTCACGTCGGCATAGATCACCTTCAACACTGCCCTGTCGTTGGCGCCCGCGTCTCGCACCAGATCCTTCTGCCGCAGGAAGCGCTGGTGGGCCAACTTGAGATGGGCAACACGGTAGGCACTGTCCGCCACCTCAGTGTCGGCATAATGAAAGTGGGCATACCAGAGCACCGTGGAGGCGTTTTTTTCGCGCACGGCGAACTCCGCCACATAGTCACCGCTGGCGGTGAGTTGGCGCCCATGCACCAGGTTGATATCGACCTGGCGATGGGTCCACAGGTAATCGACGTTTTCCTGGGAGGGGCGTTGCGCCTTGTACCCGGTGCTGCGGTAGTCGCGCCCCTCTTCGAGCAGGCTGGCAACCTCGGCCCGGTAGTGATCGAGCGACGTCGGCACACCGGGCTTGTCCGCATGGTCCGCCTCAATTTCCCGGATGATGTCGCTGAGCTTATTGGCGTGCTGCGTGAGCATGACCTCCCAATCCCTTGGGTCGACCTGTTCGCGGCGCGTCTGGTCCTGCAGCTTTTTCATCTGGAACTGGATAGAGCGCCGGATGCCCTGCTTTTGCGCCGTCAGTTGATCGGCAGCGCGTTTCAACGTTGCCAAAGAGCGTTGAGGGGGCACAGGCGTCGGCTTTTCAGGGCGGGCGATCACCAAGTCCTTCCATACCCCTTCGCTGGGATGCTCGACAAAACGGCCAACCGCTTGTTGATTGAACGGGTCGCGAATTTCCATGATCGCCACCTGCTCGGCCGATTGCGCCGCCCGGACGTCGCCGATCAACGTGCCGCGTCGCTGGGTTTTAAAGGCTCGATGGTTGGAACGCCTGGGGGCTCGAAGTGCGGGTGCGCGGCTTGGCATGGCAATGCCCTCCTCCTCTCGTACCAGCGCCGCCAGATCGGCCTCGGCGCTCTGGCGCGCTTGATCCAGCCGCTCCAGGAAGCGGGCTTGATACAGCGGGCGGCTCAACGCTGGGTCAAGCTCGTGCAGCGCTTCGGATGCACTCGCCAGGCGCGCGTACTGGTTGATCAAGGTCGCCAGCACCGCCTTGCGCTCGCTCACCGAAAAATGTGCATAGGTCCTCAGGGCGATGTGGGAGGACGTCGCCAGTCGCAGGCCCTGCTCGTTGAGCAATTGGTAAAAATGCTGGACCGCGGGTGCGTCGGTCAGCGCGAGGTTGTCGATGCTCAAGGTTCTGAGCAAGTTGAGATTGTTCAGCGCCACGTTGAAGGGGTCGGCCATCTCCTGGGTGGGCAGCGACTGGATGAATGCCCGACTCTCACTCAACCCTCGGGTGGAGTCCTGTGCGTGCTCATTCAGGGTGGCCTCCAGGGCGTAGGTGTCTTCCAGCAATTGCTGCTCGTGGTCGTTCATCGCCACCATACGCGCGATGAGGTCTTGATAAGCCTCAGGTGTTCGCGCCGGTGTATTCACGTCGATACGCTGGGCGATCGCCCCTACCGACTCGCCTCGTGGTGAAAAACTGCTGTCCATGGCCAGCGCCAAGTGCAGGTTATGGATGAGCAATTGCGTGGCGCTGATGGCGCCATACTCAGTGGAACGAGCCTTCTCGAAGTCGCTGGTTTCCAACGCCGCTGTTGCGGGTTTGATCGCCTTGATCAGCGTGCGGCGTGCCTCGATCAAACGTCCCGCCTGCACGACGAACGCTTCCAGGGCCTGGTTGAAGGATTGCAGCAGTGCCTGACAGTTGGCCTGTTCGTCTTCGTGCTGTTTTTTCAGGAAGGCAACTTTTCGCTCATCGGTATTTTGCTCAAGCAGTGCCCACCAGTTCCTGAGTTTGTTTCTGGCTGAGAGGTACAGATCGCGCTGCGCTTTCACGCTGTCGAAACGGGTGGTCATTACATCCGCCTCGCGCTCCGTTTGCAAATCAAGCCGGGCTTGTTCGGCTTTCATGTGCTTTTTCGCAGCGCGATTTTTTTGTTGTTGCGCCTTGATCTGGTCACCCGGCGCACCCGCCCGCAGCTTCGGCGCGAGGTCCAGGCTCCATCGGCCGTTACCATCGTTTTTCAACCACGGGCCGCTGCGTGAGGTGTCGAGCGCATCCACGATAAATACGCGATTCGACTCGCGGCTGACGCGGTACACGTCATTGCCGATCAAGGCGTGCAGCCCGTTGTCCAGGCGGTAAAGACCCTGCAGACGCCCGGTCATCACCGGCATCGGCAGTTTTGCGGGACGCGGCACTTTAAAACGCTGGATATAGGCACGCTGGCTGGTGCTCAGGCCGTTCAGCGCATTGGAGAACGAGAAGTCAAAGGCGGTGCGACCTTCAGCAATCGGCACGGCAGGCAACATAACCGGGCCGGCCAGCTGTTTGGCTGCGCTGGACAGCATTCCAGCGGGACGCCGCAAGTGCGCCAGGGCCACGGCCGTACTGCTCAGGTCTGCGGCGATCAAGGGTTGTTCAGGGATGGCGCGCGCAGAGATGTGCAACAGCGCCAGGCTGAGGCTACTCAGCAGGTCTACCCAGGCCAGCTCGCGAGTGGTCGGATCATTACTCTGCAGGGCGGGAATGTCCTGATGCAGGCTTTGAGTCAGCAGCAGCAACCATGCGATCGACATCGTCGAGCCTTGCAACAAGGGCAACAACAAGGTGTTGAGCAACAGCCCGCCACCTTCAAGCAACAGCGCCCAGCGACTTTCGGCATTGGACACCGACTCGCGTTCAGCCAAGTCCACCAGTGCGCGCACATGCTCGCCAAACAGGTACGGCAATAACTGGTCATTGCGTTGGTGTTGCAGCAATTGCTCACTGCCCTCATCGGCGGCCAAGGTCGCGGGGCTGGGCGTTTCCAGCCGGTCAAACTCAGCCCCCAGGCCGAAACGCAGAATATGCGGCTCAGTGAACCCACCGTTGGCATACACCGGCCGCGCGGGTTCGCCAAGCCACATCAGCACGCTGTCCTGCAGGGCTCCAGGCTGGGCAATCGCCGCCAGCAACGCCTCGCGGCTGGCGTACTGCGTCAACGCTTGAGCATACAGCGGGCGATAAAGAATCACCGGGCCCGGTTCAAGGTCCTGGGCTTGGATCACAAACAGGTTGTCGACCTTGTCCGGTTCGGCCCCCGGTTTGCGCAGCAGGGCCAGCGCACGGATGACGACCTTGCGCCCCTCGACCACCCGCTCAGCATCACTGCGTTGCATCAGCGCAGCGACATAGCGATAGCCCAGCACCGTAAACCCTTGTTGCCCCTGGATCGCCAGCGTCAACGCCTGCAACGGTAACTGCGCCCGCAGTTGCTCGCCAAATAGCCGCTGGCGTTGCAAGGTGTCGTCGCTATCGGCCAGCAGCAGGCGCTTGAGGTAGTCAGGGTAGGCCTTGCCGACGTCCACGCGCTGGACCAGATCCGTGAGGTAATCGGGGGTGGTCCAGTCCTGGATCAATTGACCGCCCGTATGCCGAATGGTCATCGGGCCTTTGGGCTTGCCCACCAGGTTGCACAGGGCGAGGTCGGTCAATGACAGGGTTTGGCGCTGGATAATCCCCGCGCCGCCTGGGTACCCGGCCGCTACGGCAAAGGTCAGCTCCAATTCGTCAGGGTTGTAGCCGGGGGCTATCGGTTGATCGACCAGCATCTGCGCATGCAGGGCCTTCGCTGCAAACGTACGCAGGTCGCTCACGCCGTCGAGAAAAGACTGCCCGCCAGCTCGGGCCTTGGCACTGGCGAGTTCCAGCACATGGGTGCGATAAGCCAGGCGTTGAGTCTGCGCAGCGTCCTTCAGCCAGTCGGGCAGCCGGTCTTCCATAAGGCCGGTCGGCCCCGCTGAGTGCGGCGCCGGGTTCACAAACAAGGGGGATGGATCGCTCACTGCGTCATACTGCTGCTCCAGCGCATGCAGCCCCCGGCCAGAAGGTAACGCGATGGCCGCCAGGTCCTGCAGCTGCTGATTGAGCACCGCCGCGGCCTGAACCTGAAACACATTGCCATTGGGCTCAAAACGCTTCCACGTCATCGTGTCCGCGACAAAGGCAGCGTCGAGCTTCGCCGCCCAATACTGATCGAACGCATCATGGGAAGTGAATGACTCAACCTCCCCCGAAAGTGGGCATAGCAGGATCAGCGAGGCGTTGACCACCAGCAGGTCTGGCGATAACAGGGTAAACGAGGCCCCCGCTCGGGTCAGCGTGGTTTCCATGACATAGATGTGCACGGCCTTGGTTTTCATCGCCGCCACACGGTCGAGCCGATCCGGGTAGTCGGTGACCTGCTGAATGACGGCACGGGCGGGCTCGGCAAATGCCGTCGTGATGGCCGTGTGGATCAAGTTACTGCGCAGCAGCTCGCTGAGCCCGTGCCAACGGTTTGGCTCATCCCCTGTCCCTTGGTCCCAATAGGCAATCAACGCCTGCTGAAACGCCGTCGGGACCACGTCAGCAAGCTCGCGAATGACCTGCTCGATCACGCGCATATCCACGGCCGGCGCCGCCTCGTCCGCCAGGGCCAGCGGTGTGGGCGCCTGGTTGGTCAGGAAGTGATCCCGGTTGTAGCGTGTCGAAAAATCCAGCGAAGTACCGTTGCCCAGGTAGTCGAGCGCGACATTGAGCAAAACCCGCAGGTCCCACCCGCCCAATGCATTGGGGGTGGCCAGTTTGGTGGTCACCAGGTTGAAGTCCAGGTTGGGATAGGCCTCCTTGATGCCCTTTTCCAGCCATTGGCCGGTGACGGAGATCAAGGTGGGGTGATGCATGAACTGCGTACCGACGTCTCTGGCGATCAGCGTGTCGGGGGGTGGCAGCGGTAGGTTGCGAGGCATGGAAAACGTCCTTTTTGTCCGTTGGGGCTCCAAAACCCGAGGTGGGGGAGCCTGGCAAAAAGAAGTACCACGCAGGCGTATTCGAACGCGGTAACGGTGTAGTGCACCGTGATACTTCGGTATGACGCCGAACCTGTGGCGAGGGAGCTTGCTCCCGCGACGGCCTGAGAGCCGGTGCTTATCTACCTGACACCCCACAATCCAAATGTGGGAGCTGGCTTGCCTGCGATAGCACCCTGACAGCCGACGCTTTTCTACCTGACACCCAACGATCAACCTGTGGGAGCGGGCTTGCTCGCGAAAGCGACCTGACAGCCAACACAGTTGGATTGTGTGCATATCCATTGCTGCGGTAACGGCCGCTTAGGGTTCCGCCTGACGGCGGGTCACTTTGGAAAAGCCCCAAAGTAACCAAAGGGCTCTTGCCCCACCACTCGGCACCTCGCTTGGGCTCGGTGTGCCCGTAATCCGCCAGTGATTTGGGGGGCCGCCGCCACGCGCCATCCATGGCGCGGGGCGGCTAAACCGGCATCCCTGCCGGTTTACCCCCCAAATCCCTGTCGAATTCCGGCCAGCGTGGTTTGACGGGGCGCTTAAGATCAAAAGCAAAAGCAAAAGCAGATCAAGAGCAAGAGCGGCTCGCTTCGCATCGTGGTTACTGCTGGGTGAATCAGGGCGAATCGCTGGTCAGGGCAACAGGTATCTCTTTGCGACGCCCCAGCTGTGCAACCAGGTAAGCGACGGAGTCGGCGTTGCTCAGTACCGTAAGGATGCGTTTAAGCGGATCGGTACGGAAAGTTTGTCGAGCATCGGCGAGGGTTTGGGTGCCGGTGACAGTGAGCAGCCGGTCGAGCACAGGTTGTGTCGACGAGCCCTTGGCGGGATCGGTTTTGAGGCGGGTGGCGATATCAACCACCTGAAACAGCTGCTGCGTCGGGGTGCTGAGCGACAGGCTTGAAAGCTGGCGGTTTTCCAGGGCCGCCTTGGTTTTACTGCCCGCCGGGGTTTGGGGGTCAATCAGGTCATGAAAAGGATGGGTGGACTGCACGTAAGCCAAGTTCAATGTCGCACAGACATGATGCGTGATTTCGTGAATGAGGGTGGTCGCACGGGCGTGGACGTCGACATGGAAAGGTTTTATCAACAAATGATCATATTGCAGACCCGGGCTGAAAAATGCTTCGGTCAAGTACACCAGTTGCAAGGGGTCGGGGACGATCGTAAAAGCCATCACCTTGTAGGCCCCCTGAAGTGCCGGTATCCGCGAGTGGCCAATGACAAATCGCGCTGAGTCCGCGCCGGTCAGTGAGGGCTCCATCAACGCGCTGCAGACCGTGTCGACGATCGCCTGAATTTTTTCAAGGTGTTCGGCCTCGATGGTCTGCAGGCCAAAAAACGTTTTGATTCGTTTGGCGACATCAGGTGCAGCCAGGGGTGTTTGTGCGAGCAGGCGCAGGTTGTCCTGGGCGTTCCTTGCATAAAACGTGGCCAGTGCCAGTGCCTCAGTAATCATCAACGACTCCTGAGCGTAAAGCGCGCGAATCTGGCGCATGCCGCTGGCCAATATATTCATGCTGGGGCGCGCAAATGGCTCGGAATAGAAGCGATTGGTCAGTCGCGCAATAGCTCGTCGCCCCGTCAGCAATGGGTCAGTGCTGCTGAGCATCCACTGTTGTCGGGTGTTGCTGTGCACCAACGGGCCGGCCTCCCCCTCCCCCGTGATCCGCCAGCCTAGGTCGTGCTTGATGACCTGGAACACTTTGCCTGCCACTGCTGCGTAATAGTGGTTGGAGGCCGATTGATAAAGGTTGAGTGAGGTGTCTTTAATCAGGCTGGCCAAGCTCGGCTCAAGGACTTCGAAACGCTGGAGCCGGGTGCGTGGCGCAGCGGTAATGTCCAGCGCGGGCCAGGACACCACGGCGGTCGCAGGCGTGGAAGACGGTGGGGTCGGCTCGGCTGTCGGGAGTGTGCCGCCCTCCGATACGGCAGGCATGGAATTGCGCAGACCGACCAGTAAGGCGACGCCGCCGATAAAATGACCCAGCGCCTCATGCCATTGGTGGCTTTGCAGCTCTTCGGCAGACGCTTTGAACAACTTAAAGCTCTGCCAGACTATCAAGGGGTAAGCCAGTTTTCCGGCAAAAAACACGATGGCCTGCTGCACACCCTCAGCGAACACGGCTTTGGCCGTATCCCAGGCAGTGCCTGCATTGGCGGTTTTCTGACAGCCCAGCAACGTTGTCAGCAACTCGACATTCTCGGTGTACAACTGCTTAAACAAAGGCGCGCTGATGGGGTTGCATGCCAGCTGCAGAGCGGTGCTGGCCTGGGGTTGCTCCAGTGCGCTGGACAGTGCTGCGTGGTCAACGGCCGGGGCCAGCAGCCGAACCCAACGCTGTAAGGTGCCGCTGGCTGTCAGCTCGGCACGCAGTGCGGCCTCAACCGAATATTCCTTGAGGGTGTAGCCTGGACTATAGGGGGCATAAAGGACTAGAGGCCCCGCGTCACCTGAGGCGGGACCGATCAAATAAGCCCCGGGAATCCTGATGGTGTTCTTCCCGTCATCAACCAGCAGTTCCAGAGGGCGGATCATGGCGTGGGCGTCCACCACTGTGGCCCGGGCGATAGCATCGGGCATGTCCATGATCTGTTGAATGAGCCCGAAGGCCGCCGGTGAAAGCTGACCTTGCAACATCATGCCATGAGCGTATTGCATCAGTTGCCACGGCAGTTGCTTGGCGAATCGTGTAGCACGTTGCTCAAAATCCGGGCTGGTGGGGCCCAGTAATCCTTCGATGTAAGTCTGATAAGCCCCATTGATATTCAGCGCCTGTATCCGCGTTTTCAGCGTCTGTGCATCCAGCGCGGAGGGTAATGGCGTTTTACCGGTGCTGGCGAACAGCGGCACCTCATCGTTCCAGTACGATTGATGGCTCAAGGCATAGTCCAGCAGTGACTGGTTGCGCGCAGGCGTACTGCCCTGCGCCGGCAGCCCGACTTCGACGTCATCCGGTGTCAGGCTGGCCTGAACGTCACCGTCCTTGAGCACACCGCTGAGTTTGTCGTGCGTGAACCGAGCCAGCGAGTCGATCCCGTGCAGGTAATCCTGATTATCAGTGACATTGTTTCGATACTGCTCCAACAACTCGGCATAGAGCTGTTGATCGACAGCACTGGCGCTGCCCAACCATTGCAAACCATGTTGCACGATCATGGCCTGGACCATGTCCATGGCACGCCGCAGGTTGGTAGGCGCCAGGTCTTGCGTGGCTTGAACCTGCCACAGCTTGCGCAACTGTTCGAGCGACAGCTGCGTGGCCAGGATTCGCTCCAGCTCACGGTCTTTGTGTTGAGCATAGGTTCGTTGCAAGTGTTCGACGAGGTTGTCTTCGATCAGCTCAAGGGAACTGAGTGCATAGGACGGATGGGCGTGCCAGTCCGGTTGCGCCAGGTTCTCCAGCAAAGCCTGTCGCTCGTCCGGGCTTGCCAGGCGTCGATCAACCTCTGCTTTGAAGTGGCTCAATGAAGCGAAACTTTCCAGTCCCAACGCGGGCGTCCAGAGCAGTGCACGACCGCAATAGTGGGGGTCAAGCCCGCCGCGCTCGGTCAACATGAAACAGTGAGTGAGTAACTGTTGGGTGTGTTGCCCTGTGGGCGTGATCGCCAACGCAAACGCATCAGGGCGAAACCCGTTGACACTCAGGCGCAAGTCTCGAGCGTAAATACCCAGCACGGTTGAGAGTACTTCGTAGTACAGGGGCAATAACGCGTTATTCCACAGCCTGACTTGCATTTCCCCGGTCAAGCCCATCTCCATTGCTTTTTTCAGCAAGGGTTGCATGTTGGGGTACGCACTGTGGGTTCTACGCAGATACGGCTTGAAACCCTCGACTGCACTGTCGATCAGCGCATTGAAGTCGGTGATGTCCAGGCCTGAAATCTTGGTGGCGGTATTGTCAGATGTGATTGAGTAGACGTGAGTGTTCAACGGGTCGTTCAGTGCCCCCACATCGCCACATAAACGCGCCAGAAAATACTCGACCATACTGCTCGATGACAGCAGTTGAGGTGTATCGGTGTCACTTGAGGGGCTGCTGTATTGACGTACCGAGAGGCACGCTGCCTGCAGGTGTTGATGCTTAGCATGCAGCTTGGTGTTGAGGTAGGTGGTGGCGGAATTCTCCAGCGAGGGGCGCCATGCCAGATGTCGTGCGATTTCAGCGCTGACGTTTTCGAGCAATTGCGCAGAGGTGCGCAGTGCCGAGAGCGTTGGCGGAACCCTGGGTTCCGTCGTCGCCGCAGTCCAGGTACTTGCCAACTGGGTACTCCAGCGGCCCATGGGGTCGAAGGTCAGTAGTTTTGGATCAATCATGCCACGCACATCCAGCACATGATCGACCAGGGCATCGAGGTCCATCGTGCCCTGGCTCAGGCGATATTGATCGAGGGCGTATTCAAGGTTGCGGCCTTGCTTCTCAATAATGCCCACCATGATGCTGTCGAAAACACCCCCCGTGATCGGGGCTTTGATGACCTCGCAGGCCGACAGATCGGCCTCGTTAAAGCGTTGCGACCTGGACAGGTGATGTCTCCAGGCATCGGCGTGTTGCCGAGGGTTGAGGCTATCGATAAGGTGGGTTTTCAGCGCATCCAGTGCAGTGAACGATTGCAAGCCTTGGTGGGGGGTGTAGAGCAGCCAGGGCGAGTCATCGTCACTTTCTTCACTGCTGATGATGAGTGTGCCTGCCAGCTCGACAGGGGATTGCCCTGGCGCCTGCAGCAGTGCCTTTTCAACAGTCACGCTGGGAACTGCCGTTGTTGCGGCAAGCGCAGCCTTGAGCGGCAAGGCCAGTAGTTGCAAACGCTGGTCAACCGTAATCGCCGTTTGCTGCTGTTGGTCCAGCGCCACGGTGATAAAGGCATTGGCCATGGCATGGGTAAACAGTTGCAGCCGTGAGGCCCCGGTGGAAGCAGGCTGCGCCCAAAATGCCTTAGGCTGTTGCTTCATGTGGGCTCGCAAACCCCGCGCCAGCCCTTGCACCGAGGCTTCCCAGCGCAACTGATCGTCAGCCCCCTGAGCGGGCTGCTGCGGGTCAGGCGTGCGTTGAGGGTCAACGTAGCGCCGGGTTTCGCCTTCAGGCCAGCCATTGTTAACGAAATACTGGAGGATGGTTGCGCTCAACGTGCGGGTGGTTGTTTGCCGCAGCGGTGGCTTGTCGGCGGTGCCTGATTCGCTGGAGGTGTCGGCAACATACGTGTGCACCTGGATTCGGTGCTGATCGACGCCCGCAAACGTCTGCGCCAACTGCGTGCGAATGTATTCATCCAGCAGCGAGGTGAAACTGGGCAGCTTGAGCAGTTCCTCGCGCATCAGACGGGCGTTTTCCAGCAGGTTGTTGGCGAGGGTCGTGTGTTGGGCTTGGAAGACAGCGCCACCCACGGTATGTGCGCTAATTGTCAGGTTCGCAGTGGGCGTCAGGATGTGCTGCTGGGAGATGGAAAGGTAATCGAGCAACCCTTGGCGCTGCGACGAGTCTTTGAGCCACGCCCCCAGTTGCGTCTTGAGTGCGTCATGGCTTTGCAGCTTTTCCAGGCCGCGAACGGGCGTGTAGAGAATAACTCCCCCTTCCGGGGCGGGGCTCATGACGAAGGCGCCCGCCAGTTCAATAGCCGGTTGGCCGGGTACGTTCAGTTGCAGGGTTTGGACGTGCATCGGCACTGTTTGTGCGCGTCGCAACGCATCGGTGGCCAGGTAGACGCTGTCGAACCAGTCAAGGTCCTTGAGGGTAAAGTTGCGTGCGCGTTGGCGCTTGCTGAGCTGCGTGCGCTCGGTTTGAGTTTCGCTGAAAAAGTACGGTGGGTTGTCCGTGACCATTGAATACGCTCCACGCCGGATGGGCTGCTGAACTGAGCAGCGGTGAGTGATCGGAAAAGATCACTCTGGCGCTTCACGTTTCAGTCGAGGAGCTACATATGCCTATGCTCATGCCCCGCTGGTAGCTCGGCGCATCGCTTGCCGTCCCCGCGGAACAGCGCAAGTGAGCGCAGCAGCGTCCCGGTGTCCCCCTCAGTGATAAAAGCGTCCCGGAAGGCTTTGCCGGTCTCAGGGTTGAACAGGCCATCGCGCTCAAACCGCTCAAAAGCCTGGCGGGCCAGCACACCGGACCACGGGTAGGAATACAGTTTGGCCCCATAGCTCCCCATCGGTTGTTCGAAGCGGTTGATCGGGCGGGCGCCATCAGGCCACTGCAAGTACCCCACTTCAGCGTTGGCCTGGGTGAACACCTCGTGTGGTGTACGCCCGTCACCGTAGGTACGGTGCAACTCGAAGTCGACGAGGCCTGTGAGCAACACACTGGCGGTTTCATGACTGGTCTGGGTGTGAACCCATCGGCGCATTTTATTAGCCATATCATCACCCAAGGGCTCTCCCGTCTGAAAATGGCCAGAGAGCCAGACCAGGAACGGCGAAGTAAAGCAGAACTGCTCCAGCACTTGGCCGAAGAATTCCGCCGCATCATGGCTCCATTGGTCCATACCGGAAATCGCCCGATAGGGGGCGACGGTCAACAGGTGCTGCAGGCAGTGGCCGAACTCATGCAACAAGACCCTCAATTGCAGATGATCCAGCAAGCAAGGCTGGGCCTCTGTCGGCCGTGGCAACTTGCTGCGTAGCACCGCGATAGGCCGTTGCGGACGCCCCTCGGCCGTCATTCGGTGGCTGCGCAAGCCAGAGGCGGCGCCAGTCTCGCCACCCTCTACGCGGCGATAAGGGTCAATGAACAAATGTCCGATCGGCTGTTCATACTCCCTGAGCTCAAATACCCGCACATCCGCGTGCCAGGTAGCGACCCTGGTCTGTTCGACCAGCTCAACGCCGAACAGGGTCTGGGTAAAGGTGCACAAGCGTTGCAGCACGGTGTCCAACGGGAAATAGTTGCGCAACGCATCCCGGGAAACGCCGGCCACGTCCTGACGGATTTTTTCCACGAAATAGCTGTGATCCCAGGGTTGCAGCGCGTCAACCCCGTGCTGCGCGGCATAGCGTTGCAGTTGTTGCGCCTCATCGGCGAATGTCGTGCGTGCCTGCTCAACCTGTTGATGCATAAAGGCAACGACCTCATCGCTCGTCTGCACCATTTGCTCCACCAACGCCAGCTCGGCGAAGTTGGCATAGCCCAGCAATTGTGCTTTCTGGTGACGGCTGTCGAGCAACACCGTCAGGATCGGTTCATTATCGGTGGCAAGGGCATCCGCACCGGTGTCCACGGCACGGCTGTAGTAAGCCACCATCATTTCCTGGCGCAAGGCTCGATGGTCGGCGTAGCTCATCACGTCCTGAAAGGACTGTTCGCAAAGGGTTAGTAACCAGCCATCCAGACCTGCGTCCCGAGCCGCGACCGCCAGGCGCGCCAAGGTTGCGTCGGGCAGTCCGCTCAGCAGCGCCTTGTCTTGAATGTGCTTACGCCATGCATCGCTGGAGTCTCTTACCCGGCGCAGGAACTCCTGGCTGAACTCACCGATTTGCTGGTTCAGCGCTTTGAGCCGTAGCTGCTTCTCAGGAGAAAGATCAAGGCCAGCCAAATGGTACTTGCGCAATATTTTACGCAACGCACTGTGGCGTTGTTCATTGAAAAGCGCCGCAATCGGGCTATCGGCAAGCTGTCGGTGCAGCTGATACAGGTCGTTGTTCACGGCCAACTCGGCTTTGTACTGCATGGCCAACTCGTAACTGCGGTGCGATGCCTGCGCCCACGTCGGCCCTTGAGGCTGGGCGTCAAGCAGCTCAATGAGGTTGAGCACGCCATCCAGGCGAGCCTCCAACGCCTCCAGGGCTTGCACCAGGTCGTCCCAGGTGGGAAGTGGTGCCTGGCTGGCAATGATCGTGGCGGTGGCGTTGCGACTTTCAGTGATGATCTGCTCAACGGCAGGCACCAAGTGTTCGGCCCGGATGGCTGAGAACGGTGGCAAGTCGTAGGGCTGTAGCAGTGGGTTGTTTTCAGACATGAAGTCACTCTTCAAAGGTAGCTTGCGAAGCAGCCAGCCTAGGGAGTGAATCATCGTTGGGTGGGCTAAATAGGTATGAGTAATAGGAACAAAAAAGCGATAGCGCGCTGGACACGATCGTCAGTCATCAACATCAGCCTTTGCCCCCCCCTCCTTACCCATGCGCTGCCGCAAGCGCGCGTCATGCAGCGTGGCAGAGCCCGATAACCGCTTGGATTGTTGTAGGTGATTTCCTTCAGCCCCAACACGCTTCACCGTAGCCTCCGTCTCGATTTCCTCCAGGTGATTGTGGGGCCTTTTACGCGCTCCTAGACTTCGCCGCCGTAGGGCAAATCCCCTGTTCCCTCATGATTCCCACAGGCGGCATGGCGCACATTTTTTGCCGCCGCCACTCGCAAGGAGCCTCACCCAATGACCAAGACCTCAACCGCCCTCCTCCTGCTCGCACTGGCCAGCCTGCTGGCGGGCTGCACCACCAACCCCAACGTATTGCAGATACACAAAGTCACCGCCGAGGCGATTGGCTTGGCCTCTACGGATGAGCTGACCATGGGCCCGGTCACCAAGAGCAAGGAGGACTTCCTGGGCGGCGCTGAACTGAACTTCAAAGCCACGACCGCCAAGGGCCGTGTGTTCAACTGCTCGACGGTCATGACGCCAGGCATTCTGCTTGAGCCGCCGAAGTACTCGCGCCTGACCTGCACGAAGTAAGCCTGGCAGCCGGTGCGGGCATTGCGCGCACCGGCTATGCGCACAGATCCAACGCTGATACTGGCGAACAAAAACGCAGCCTACCCACGTCATTTCTACCCATGAAGGATCGTCCTCGACAATGAAACCCGTCATCGTCGCCATTGCCCTACCGCTCTTTGCAGGCTGCGTCACGCCCAAATACTGGGAAGCTACCGGCGGCAACCCGTCTGATGGGCTGGTCCAACTCTCCTACGTACATACGCCGTTCGAGTACGGCCAAATCCGCGAATCCCAAGGCTTGGCGATCGCCACGGGGCGCTGCCAGTTTTGGGACTATGCGCGGGCAGAACGCGCAGGCACAGAGAAATCCGTGTGCCGAACGATGGGGCAGTTTCATTGCCTGGAAACCACGGTGACTCAGGATTATCGGTGTCAAAAGTGACATCCACCCAAGGCGCAAAGAGGCGGTTTAAAAAAACGAATCAAAGATGCAACGCGGGCCTGGACTCGCGAACGCCATGGACAGAAGGCACCCGCACACGCAGCGCAATCAGCAACGCAGCCAGCAGCATCAGCACCGCTGCCGCTATGAATACGCCCGCGCTGCCACCGAGGCTGAACACTGCACCACCCGCAGCGGCGCCCGTGGCGATGGCGGACTGCACAGAGGCCACCACCATGCCGCCGGCGCTTTCCGCCTGATCAGGTACCGCGCTGGCGACCCAGTTCGACCACGCCACCGGCACACCGCCAAAGGCCAAGCCCCAGATTGCCAGCAGTATCGCCTGCCCCGGCAACGAGGGCGGCAACAGCACCAGCGCCAGTGCTGCAACGCCGACCAGCGCAGGCATCAACACCAGAGTGGCCAGCGGGTGGCGCTCCAGCAGCTTGCCGGCCAACAGTGTGCCGACGAAGTTCGCCACCCCGAAGCCCAGCAACATCAGCGACAGCCCTTGCGGGCCGATGCCGGTAGTGCCTTCAAGGAATGGCCGAACATAGGTGAACATCGCGAAGTGGCCGCTATGCACCAGCACACAACCGAACATCCCCATGGCGATGCCCGGGCGCTGCAACACGTCGAAAACCGTGCGCAGACGTGCCGGCCGGCGCGGCGCGAGGCGCGGCAAAGTCAATGACTGAAACGCCAGGGTCACCATGCCGACCGCCGCTGCTGCAAAAAACGCACTGCGCCAGCCGTACAGCCCGCCCAGATAGCTGCCCAGCGGCACTGCAACGACCGTCCCGACGGCAATGCCGCTGAAAATGATCGAAAGCGCCCGAGGCAACAAAGCACTCGGCACCAAGCGCATCGCCACCGCCGCAGCCATGCTCCAGAACCCGCCAAGGGCAACCCCCAGCAAGATGCGCATCAACAGCAGCACCGCGAAGCTGGAAGAAACGGCGACCAACAGATTGGAGGCAACCATCAACGTGGAAAACCCCAGCAACACCCAACGTCGGTCGATGCCGCGGGTCAGGCCTGGCACCAACAAACCGGCGAACAACGCTACCACTGCTGTCACCGTTACCGCCTGGCCAGCCAGCGCTTCGGACACGCCCAAATCAGTCGCCATCAGTGTTAACAAACTGGCCGGAAGGTACTCAGCGGTCAGTAATCCGAACACCCCCATTGCCAGCGAGAAGACGGCCATCCACGCGGGGGCCGCAGGCTCTGCATCCGAGAAGGCGTCGGGATGGCGGTTGGATACGGCATTACATACACAGTCAGTCATTGCAGGGATCTCCCAATCATCATTGCGACCCGCAGTCTAGGCGCGCGAATCTGGATGATCTATGATCCAAAATTTCTCATTTTTGACTAAAACACCTGAACAATGTCTGCAGAACAGTTTGCGCTTGCCTCGGATCTCATCAACGAGCTGTTGCGCGGCATGCGCCTGCGTGGCGTCGAATACCGGCGTATACAAGCCAGTCCGAGTTTCGGTTTGGGCTTCGCTGAAAAACCTGGGCATGCCTGGTTCCATTTCATGGCCGTCGGCAATGCGGTACTGCGAATGGAGGACGGCACCACCTACGCGCTGTCTGCCGGCAACGCCGTGTTCATCTCCCACGGCGCGGCCCATCAACTGTATTCCCATGCGGACGTGCCCGTTCAGGACATCGACCGCCTAGACGGCGTCCCCCTCGGTGACACCGTGAGCGCGGTGCACACCGGAACCGATGCCAACCCAACGCCGAGCACCATTTTGTTCAGTGGTTGCATGGAGTTTGAACTGAGCAGTATCCATGGCCTCGGCAAGCTGATGCCGGGCCTGATGTTGATTGATGCCGACGGCCAGCGCTACCCTGGACTGGTGCCTATCCTGACCACCATGGAACGCGAGGCCAGCGCCGCACGTGTGGGCTTCGCCGGTATCCTCGCGCGGTTGGCCGACGTGGTGGCCGCCATGGTCGTTCGCGGCTGGGTGGAGTGCGCCTGCGGGAATGCCTCTGGCCTGGTCGCCGCCTTGCGCGACCCCCGCTTGGCCGGTGCACTGCTAGCGCTCCATCAACAACCGGGCCGCGACTGGACCGTTGCGCAATTGGCAGCGCAATGCAACACCTCACGCTCGGCCTTCGCGGACCGCTTCCAGGTGACGATTGGCATGACGCCGCTGCGCTATGTCACCGAACTGCGAATGCGGCTTGCAAGCCAATGGCTGACCCTCGAAAGGCTGCCGATCGAAGAGGTAGCACAACGCTTGGGCTATACATCCCAGGCGGCTTTCAGTCGCGCATTTAAACGTATTACGGGGAAGACACCGGGGTTCAGTCGCAAGGTGAGGTAGCCTACTGTCACGTGAAGCTGAGCGCATGTAGTCGACGATCTTTACCCCTGAATAATTTAACGCCCGTTACGTCGAGGAATGGGTCACGGCAGTGCACAACCGGCTAAAGGACTGTCAAGTATGACAGTAGACGCCTGCGACGCCCCCACCTGAGAATGAACACCCCGCGGCGAGAATCCCCAGCCTCTGAGACTGGGCCAGCACGTTTGCCGCCAGCACTCGATGAGGGGCTCAGTCATGGAGATCACTGAATGCCGTGCCGCAGACAACGTCATCTTGACGCTAAAGCAACCGATGAACGCGCGACGCACCCGTCTGCTGTGCGGCTATCTGCGCCAGATCAATCCGCCGGCCAAGTATTTGATCCTGGTCGAGGAATGGACGGCGCAAGCCCATTACGTGCAGTTCAACCAGATTACAGGGTGCGCGCGCATCACAAAAAAACTGCGGCCACGCCCGGCCTGAGCATTCGCTCATGAACCTGCGTTCACGTAGCATCAGCGTAACGCTGGCGGTCGGCTTGTTCACCACCATGGGAGTGGCACAGGCAGAACGTGCCCTCATCGAGCCGTCGCAGATACAAGAACTTTTATTGTATGGAGCACCCTGCCCGCTTTACGAGCGCAGCGCCTCACCAATTTCTTCAATAGCAAAACCAACGTCATGCCCCGCACGAATCAACTCCGCGAACCGCAGCATCACGGAAGAGCCGACATCGTGGGACAGCGCCAAGGTCATCAGTTCGCGTATGGGTTCATCAAGCGCTGCTTCGACGCTGGGTGAACACGCCTGCCCTGTGAGCCAGGCAACAAGGGACGAGACCCTATGGCCTGGGGTGTCTTCATCAACACCCAAAATCTCGCCTAACACCATTCCCAGTGTGCCGGCAGGATGTTGTTCCGGGCGGCTCCAAGTCTTGAGTTCAATTGACTCTCGCTGCACCTTTTCCAAGTTCCGCCGAATCTTTCCAGGAATGGTCGCCGCCGCTTTAGGGCGATTGTAGTACTCGCGGTTAGCTAAACTTGCGGCGTCCCTGACAACCTTCCAGGCCACCGACCACAGCTGTGAAACACTGTAGGTATGCAATGCTGCGCGCATCGTACTTTTAATTTCTGCCAGCTCTTGTTCCGACAGATCATGGTTATAGAGTTCGCACTGAACGTCCAGATAGCGCATGACATCAGCGACTGCGTAATCAAGCCACAGGTTGAAAAGCCCGTCAGCGTCGGTATACACCCTATCCGACAGGTTACGAATGACCTCGTCCGCACGCCTTGATGCGACATCTGGCGCCAAACGATAGACAACCTGGTCCCTCAACACCCAAATCTCATCGCCCTCCCAATAGTAGGTGCCCGGGCTTGCTTTACTGGGGTCATCAAGGACGAGCCCAGCCTCACGCAATTGCATCATGAAGTCATCGACATACCGAGGCGCCAGCCCTCGACAATCACCCGGTCTGAAGCCGCCATTGGTCAACCTCGGGGTAACAGCCCTGTCCAACGCCAGCAGAAGCACCACCTGATTATCCGGCACCGCTGAGTAGTCCACCGTGCGGGTTGACTGCTTGCGTACGTATTCGGCCAACTGCCGTTCAAGCTCTGCGGCTTTGGTCTTTTTAGCCTCAAGCGCAATGGCGTCATGGTCGTTTTGGCAAAGCGTACAAAGCTTCGTGGACCGTTGAGGGACCTTTTTGGCCTCTGAGCGATTTTTGATTTCGATCAGTTTCGCGCACTTAGGGCAGACCTGATTGTCATCAAATGCATTGCAACGTTGCCGTATGAAGCTGGCGAGTGTAACGCCTGGTGCCATTTCAATAACGTCCGTCAGCGCACCCACTTTTTCAACGTACTGCCCTGATTCATCGACAGCCCAGTAACGCTCGATCAATTCAATTTCTTTAGGATCGTCGGTCAACATTTGGAGCTTGATTGCCATGTAAACAGTCCTGTTTCGTATGTGATTATTTTGTCCAGTCATCGCTGCCTTATGGACGCTCAACGCTGAAAGCTATTGCGGCGACACCCCCAACCTTGTTCACGTCCCTCTTCGCTTTACGCTCTTCCAACAAGGTCCTGGGCAACACAAACCCTTCAAAACTGCGCTGTGTAATCGGGTTATTAGCCTTCTCCGCGCCTATCCGATAACGCATCAACCCATCGGCGACTGAGAAGGTCAGGTCCACACTGGTGTCGGTACGGCCATTGAGGTGCCCGCGACTCAGCAGCCGGAACAACGACCACGGCCCGCGGTAGCTCAGGCTGGCGGTGTTGCCGGTGCTGTGCACCAGGGTCAGTTGGCTGCCGTTGGTATTGCCCAGGCTGTTGGGCCACACCAGCCCCGTGCGTTGCGGCGCGCCGTGCTGGTAGGGGATCAGTTGGCCGTCGACGCTGAGCATGCTGCTCAGGCGCGTGGCGCTCAGGGCCAGGGGTTCGATGGTGAGTTGCACGGCCAGATGGCCGCGGTGGTTGAAGAAGGTGTCGCGGATGCGCTCGGCCTTTTTCAGTTGCTCCAGCACGTCGCTGCGTACCAGGTAGCCGCCGAGGCTGTCGGAGTACAGGGCATCGAGGTTGTCCTTGAGGAACACGTTCAGGTATTGGTCGTGGAACTGCTGCAAACGCCCCTGCGGGCCGAAGAAGGCTTCAAAGTCTTCCAGCGAGGCGTCCTCGCCGCTGGCCTTGAACGGATAACGGCCCGCCAAGCGCTCGCGGTAGAAGCTGTAGATCTCACTGTCCCAGCGTTTTTCCAGCTCGCGCAGGGCGGCGATCACCAGCACTTGCGAGGTTTGATCGGCGAGTTTTTTGACCTGCTGATTCAACGGCTCGGGCAGCCCCACGGCGACGCGTTGCAGGTTGGCGATGGGGTCGGCGCCGCCCAGGGAGAATCGGTTGAGCACGGTTTTAAGGGCGGCTTTGCCGGGGTCCGGGTTGTCGTGCACGGCCTTGGCGTAGTCATAGACGGCGCTGACCGAACGCAGGGTTTCTTCGTAATAGGACGGCTGCTCGCCTCGTGCGGTGATCAGTTCTGACAGACTTGAAAATGCGCGCCGAATCCCTGCTGCCTGTTGTTGCCCCTCGGGCACCTTGACCAGCTTGAGCGGCGCTTGCCCCTCAGCCAGGGGCACGGCCGGGTAGATCACGCTGTTGTCACGCAGGGTTTCCAACAGGCGTCGTAGCGGTGCGGCCGGGCCGGTGACTTGTTCCAGCACCGCCACGCCGTGGCTGAGGTCGTCAAAGTCGGTCACCGCGAACTGGTTCAGCGCACGCCGCCAGCTGTCGACGTAGTCGGCGCTGTACAGGGCGCGGATACGCTGGGTCAGCACGTTGCGGTCTTCGTCGGAGTAGTCCAGGCGTTGTCGTTCGCCAAGCACCCACTGGTCAATCATCGCCAGCTCGATAATGCCCTTGGTACCGGGTTCGAAGTAATCCTTGAAACCCTTGGCGGTGAGCAGCGGCGGCAATTGCAGACCGCTGCCGGCTTGATCGGTGTTCAGCGCACGGTAGACGATATCGAACGCCGGGCCGACCTCAGTGCGCAGGTCCAGCGGCCGATGCATACGCTCCAAGGCGTCCTGTTTCAGGCTCATATACACCCGTTCAGCCATGGGTAACTGGCGCAGTTGCTGCTGCACTTGAGTGATGCGCTCGCGGTAGTTCGGCAGGTCGGCATCGGCGTATTTCAGCGCATAGCCCAGGTGGCCCATCAAGTCGGCCTGCAGTTGGCCCTGGCCCGGATAGGCCCGTTGCCATTGCTTGGCGACCCACTCCTCGACAATCGCCGGACGGCGGTTGGGGCGTTCTTCGAGCATGCGGTACACGCGCAAGGCTGCCAGTTGCTGATTGCTGCCGGCGGGCGCGGTGTTAATAGCCTCCAGCACCCCGCTGGCAATGGCCGGCAGGAAGCGCTTGGACAGCAGATTCAAATAGGCTTCATCCACCGTCGGGCCAATCGCCCTGCCCTGGTACAAGCCCATATCCGACAACAACGGCCAGGCTTCACGGTAATCACCGTAGACCAACACCGCATCGCGAATCTGGTCCAGAGGCAGCAACAAGTTGCGCCCTGTGGGGTCGACCGTGGCGTCGATGTCTCGCTCACTGAACTCCTGACTCTTGGCCAACACGTTGGCCGCTTTGTTGCGGTTGATATCGAAGTAAAACTGCCAGGTGCCAACGACCACCAGACACCCCAAAGACGCAACGCTGAACCCGGCGATCAGCAGCCGCCGTTTGCTGCGAGCCACCTTGATGTTGTCGCCCGCCAGGCCCGCTTCGGGGTAGATCACCCGCTGGAACAGTTGCTGGGCAAAGTAGATAGCCGTGCCACCGGCCGGTTTGACCTCCGGTGGCGGTGGTGGCAGTTGATACGCCTGCCCTGCTTCTTTGATGAAAGCGTTACTAAGAGCGCCCTGCTGCAACACCGAGGAAAAATAAAGCCCGCGCACCAACGCGGGTGTGGTGAACCGATCACTGCCAAGCATTTCAGTCAGGAAGCCAAACAACGCGGGGCGCAAGCCCGCCATCTGATGCATCAGCGCCTGCAAGCGATCACGCTCATCCAACGTGCGCGACTCCCGGGTGCTGTTGAAAACCTGTTCGCAGAGGCAATCGACAAAGGCTTGATATTGACGCGTCAGCTCCGCCAGCCAGGCATCAAAGTCATCCACCGCGTCCAGGCTGAACGTGAAACCCAGCAGATCTTCGCGACCACTGCGTGACAACCGGGCGAAGAACTCCTCGAAGCCTTCGCAGCAGGTTGGCGTGGGCCTCGCGTTGTTCGGGACGTTGCGCCAACAAGGCCTGTATATCAATTACCAGCACCACGCCGTTCAATGCCCGACGGCTGCGGTTACGCGTCAGCCAGTCGAGCAGGTGCGACCAAAGGCGCGCATGAGTGCCGGCGGGCAACACCGGCTTGACCTTGCCCTGCTGCTCGACGTTTTCAGCCGGTGAATCCGGGTGGCTGAGAAATTCACCCGGTGGGTCAATCAACACCGCCTCGTCCCCGATCCACCAATCCACCGGATAGGCCAATTGCTCTTCCTGAGCCCTGACCCCAGCCTTGGTCACATGAGACAACGAAAAGCTTTGGTTGGAGCGGGTGATCAGGCTGGTCTTGCCGGCATTCTCCTCACCGAGCACCAGGTACCACGGCAGTTGATACAGTGAACGGCGGCGCTCCATGTTGTTGAGCAAATTGCCCAGGCTGCGGTCCAGCGCCCGCTCTTGAGCTTCGATATAAGGCAAGCAAGGGTCGGCTTGCACGGCAGCCTCGTGCTGGCGCTCAACCTGCAAACGCTGATAACGCTCGCGCACGCGCCACGCCCAGATCAGCAGCGGCACCACGATCACCACCACACTGGCCGAGACCCGCATCGCCAGCTCGCCCAACGG
Source organism: Pseudomonas sp. FDAARGOS_380 (assembly GCF_002591235.1). Lineage (NCBI taxonomy): Bacteria > Pseudomonadati > Pseudomonadota > Gammaproteobacteria > Pseudomonadales > Pseudomonadaceae > Pseudomonas > Pseudomonas sp. FDAARGOS_380. The sequence goes on from NZ_CP023969.1 coordinate 5,770,177, forward strand.
TTGGCGCTCACGCCACGTCCACTGCGGGCCCAGCCACCAGATGGCGACCAGCAAGAACATCACGCCCAACAGCACCAACACCGGCCATGCCTGGTTGAATTGGCGCAGCACCGGCAGGCCCCAGCGTTTGAGGTAACTCCAGACTGTTTTCATGAATCGCTCCTAACGCTTTTTTAGAGTTCGTTGCTTACACACGGTGAACGCATCCCTTTTGCTCCCGCTGAGCCACGCCCGGGGGCATGGCTTGCGTTTTCAACGCTGGCGATGAATTCATGGAGGATGCGTTTGCTTTCGACAGCCTCCTTGACACTGGGGCCGCGACTGTTGGCCTCAGGGTCAGGTCTAGGCACGACCGCGCCGTAGCGGATGCGTACGGATTTGAGGATTGCGTCCCACACGGCCATGGCTTCGTAGTCGGTGAGAGAGGGGTTGACGGGTTCTGGTGACGCGGGTTGTTGCCAGAGAGGCCGTTCGTAGCCTTTGTTGGCGAACTGGGGAAGGGTCCAGCGCACAAGATCCCTGGGTTTATCAGGATCTATGGCGGTACGCTTCTTTCCGCCTGCCGATAGGCGAATACTCATAGCTGGACGGCTTAGGGATGGGTTATCTCGATAGTTCTCGCTGACGAAAAGTATTTGACGATGTGTGTCATAACTGAAGCCGATCAAGGATTCTTCGGCTTGCATTCCGGCTAATGTGATTTTGCCTATACGCAGTTGTTCATAATCGCCAGCGAGGAATATTTTCCCGTCTTTTTGGGTTCGGACATGCAAACGTTCTCCATCATCAGGTGATAAGGCGTTGTAGTAGACGCTCAGCGATACGTCTGAAGCAGGGGGGTGAAAATAGAAACTGGCGATCTCATGGTCGTGATGACTGCGAATGACAACCGGCCCAAGCGCAAAGCCCGCGCCTGCGGTTTCGGGGGTGACTTTGAAGATCTCTTTTGAGAGTTTTAACAGACGATCTTCAACAGGGGCGGTATTACCCTTGAAGGAGTCAGCTCGGAGCATGACGTAGACGTCATCGACCAGCAGGTGGAGTTCGTGAACGAAAGTCTGACGCGGTGTTGGACGCCGGTAGTATTGCAACATGACACTTTGCGGTGTCTGCGCTTTGGCTGACACCAGCATTGATACGTCATCCATCTCATAGTTTTTGACCGCGGCGATCCTGCTGGCCCGTTCCTGCAAGGCAGCGGAAAAGCGTTGCTGTGACACCCCCTCGCCCAGCACACGCACTTCAACGGATGCATGATCGGCCCCCAGCCCGTAATACAACTTCACATCCCCTCCGCCGGTCCAACTGGAAGGCAAGTCGATCAGCCCACGGCCCAGCGCCCAGGTGCGCATGTTGCTGGTCAGTTCGTGCACGGTTTGTTTCTCCTGTTCACTGGGTTGTTTGAAGGCGGCGCAGCCCGCAAGCAACGCGAGCGTCAAGCCCATGAAAAGAAGCTGGGGGGCTTTAGGATGAAGACGGCCAAAATAAAGCCGGTGGGCGCTATTCATTGATCGCTATCCCCTGGTAACGACCTACGTTTTTCCAAGCTGGCAATGAACTCATCGAGGATGCGTTTGCTTTCGGCAACCTCCTCGGCACTAGGCCCGCGAATGTTGGCCCAGGGGTCCGGCTTGGGCACGACCGAGCCGTAGCGAATGCGTACGGATTTGAGGATGGCGTCCCACACGGCCATGGCTTCGTAGTCGGTGAGCGAGGGGTTGACGGGTTCTGGTGACGCGGGTTGTTGCCAGAGAGGCCGTTCGTAGCCTTTGTTGGCGAACTGGGGAAGGGTCCAGCGCACTAGGTCTTCGGGTTCGTTGGGATCAACTGGCTCTCCTTTCATGCCACCCGCCGACAAACGGATGCTCATGCCAGGCCGAGCCAGCGAAGGATTGTCCCGGTAGTTTTCGCTCACAAAGAGTATTTGACGGTGAGTGTCATCGCTGAAGCCGATCAGGGACTCTTCAGCTTGCATGCCGGCCAAGGTAATTTTCCTCGCCCGCAAATTTTCGTAATCCCCTGCGAGAAAAATTTGCCCGTCTTTGGGGGTGCGCACGTGCAAGCGTTCTTCATCATCAGGCGACAAAGCGTTGATATAGATACTCAGCGAGACATCTGAGGCTGGTGGGCTAAAGTCGAAACTAGCGATCTCCTGATCGTGATGACTGCGAATGACAATGGAGTCCAGTGCAAAGCCTGCGCCTGCGGTTTCAGGGGTGACTTTGAAGATCTCTTTTGAAAGTTTTAACAGACGATCTTCAACAGGGGCGGTATTACCCTTGAAGGAGTCTGCTCGGAGCATGACGTAGACATCATCGACCAGCAGGTGGAGTTCGTGAACGAAAGTCTGACGCGGTGTTGGACGCCGGTAGTATTGCAACATGACACTTTGCGGTGTCTGCGCTTTGGCTGACACCAGCATTGATACGTCATCCATCTCATAATTTTTGACCGCGGCGATCCGGCTGGCCCGCTCCTGCAAGGCAGCGGAAAAGCGTTGCTGTGACACCCCTTCGCCCAACACCCGCACTTCAACGGATGCATGATCGGCCCCCAGCCCGTAGTACAATTTCACATCCCCGCCCCCCGTCCAGTTGGCGGGCAAATCTATCAGCCCACGGCCCAGCGCCCAGGTGCGCATGTTGCTGGTCAGTTCGTGCACGATTTGTTTCTCCTGTTCACTGGGTTGTCTGAAAGTGGTGCACCCTGCAACCGATCCAAGCAGCAGGCATGTAAAAAAAACGGTCAACCTGCGCATAGAGGCCTCTTGGCTTTCGCCGCGATCTTGATCAGGGAGTAGAGGGTGAATTGCTGGGTGAGCGGGTTGGCGTAGGACGCTTCATGATCGAACCCTGGGGCCTGCACTTGCTGGCGGACAGAACCCTGGCGGACCTGCCTGATCGGCGCGCGGCCGGAGCTCACCGGTACGGTGCCGTCGCCAGCGCCGTCCTGCATACGGCAATGCAGTTCCCAATAGCTGGTCTGTACGGTCTTTACTGGCGCATTCGGGTCACCGCGTGGGGGCATTACACTTTCGGCTTGCCCGCCTACGTACAACGGGCTTCGCCCGTCGTCACGCACCTCATGCATTTGCAGGCTGGACACCGTGAAAGCATCCGGGCTTGAGGCATAAGGGCCATTGAGGCGAGACCCACGACGCATTTCCCAAGTGATGGATTCGAAACTGGGGTGCTTATCGTCGTTGCCGTAGTAAACGTAGGTTTGAGGGTGGTAGGAGCCAGCGAGTTTCTGATGGAACCGCTTCGCTTCCGACATGTTTTCCTCAAAATCTTCCCACGTAATCGGATCCCCATCCTTCGGTGCCAACCACTCTTCACGCAACAATCCCCACCAGCGGTCACGGCGTAGATAAATCTCTTCGTAAGGATCCTTTACCGGTTGACGCGGCATAGCCGGGGCTCCGCGCTCGTCAACCAGCCGCAGCCAGCCCGGGGCATAGTCCTGGGTGGGCAGTAATTGCAAGGCACCGGGTGCCTGCGCAAATACAGCGGTGACCTCCTGACCGGTGGGGCCAATGACCGCACCGGCAATGGGGTCTTCGTCGCGCATGCCGACCTTGCAGCGACGGTAAGCGACCGGCGCCCCGATGGCGGGCATCACGCCGTGCACGACGCCGGCAATTTTGTCGGCCATACCCGGTAGCTGCGCGCATCGCCGTGCCACCAGCCCGCCCATGGAGTGGGTAACCAGAATCACCTGTTGGCAGTTGCGACCGTACTGCTGCATGAGTTCATCAATACGCTCAGCCAGCCTTGAAGCGGCCTCCTCGTTGGAGTCCAGCCAGTTGTAACCACAGGCATGCACTGGCATGCGGTAGCCACCACGCGCCGCCAACTCGTGCGAAATAATCGACGGCAACTGCGCCGCCAGGTTAGCGCCCAACCCCGGCATGGCGATGGGCATTTCGGGTTTCAACTCGGTGACTTGAACCGGGCCGGGCTCGACACTGCGGGTATGCAGATGCTCAGGCCGAATGTCGAACTGCGGCCATTTGTGCGGCATGAATTCGCTGTTAAGGGTGTCTTCCAGCCACAGAAGAAACGCGTGGTAGCTGGTTTCGCTGACCTCGCCCCAGCCCCGCTCTTCGTAGCGCTTGGTCAGAGCCAGGATTGTTTTTTTCCTGTCCGGCTCTGGCGGCACTATGACCGTGCCGACAGAGCGCTCCGGCACTGCGCCTTTGTTATCAACCTCTACCCTGGCTGGGTGCAATAGTTGCTGTCGTATACCCGCCTTTTTGTTTATCCAGTTCAGGGCCAACCACATATTCTTACCCATGAACCCCGCATCCAACCGCCAGACGGGCCCCGCCTTTTTCTTATCCTTTCCTTTCTCCGGCTTGCTCTTCAAATTCGACCCCATAATCCCCGGCACAAAAATCACCGGCAGCACCCCGTCCGGCGGCAATATGCAGTGCACCGGGTCGGTGATATGGCTGGGCGTGAGGGTCCAGGTATGCACAGGGTTGCCCCGCGCGTTGTAGTGCATGGGGGCGACACGGGGCGTCGTCGGGCTATTGGTCATGTGGGGTCTCCGTTTTCTAGCCATTCCAATGTCAACCCTTCCAGTGTCATGCCCTGTTGCAGGGTGACGTAGCCTTCGCCATCGGTGCAGCCCTCGAAGCGTGCGCCGTCTTTGCGAACCAAGGCGTAGGCACGGTTGCGCATGGGTTGACCGTTGAAAAAGGGTTGAAAGCGTTCGTTGAACGAGGTGCTGGGCCAGCTGTTGAGTTGCGTCGCGGCATGGCTGGGGTCAATGAATTGTTTGTTCGCAGCTTTCACAATGAAATCGCCGGGCATGCCCAGCTCGATATTGCCGCCCTGCATCTTGATGTAGGCCCCGCCGCACAGCAGGGTGATGTGTTTGTCCGCCGCCACCAGCACGTGTTGCTGGCTGGCGCTGATTTCCACGCTCTGATCTGCTTGCACCTGGATGCTGTTGTGCTGGGCCTGCAGCAGCAGTTGACCGTTCTGGGCGATATGGCGCATGTCACCGCCCTGGGCGAACAGGCCCAGCTCGTCACCCGCGTTAATCACCACTTTTTTACCGGCGGTCAGTTGCAGGTTCTGTTGCGCGACGCTGTCGATGTGTTCGCCTGCGCCCATGGCAATGCTGCGGGATGTGGCGGCAGCAATACCCGCGGGCCCGCTCAGGGCGATGATGGGCTGCGCGCCAGTGCCCGTGCCATTGGGCTGGTCATTGGCGCCCTGCCCCAGGGTGTTGACGGCCTCGGTAAGCGTCTGTTGCGGTTGCCAATCCTGGACAATGCCTTGGGCAACCTCCGCCGAACTGCCTAGCTGCTTGGCCAATGCCAGGGCGGTGTGCAGCACCTCAATGACTTGCTGGCGCTCCAGTTGGCCCGCAGCGGCCTTCAGTTGCGCTTCCGCAGTCAGCAATAAACCTTTTGCCGCGCGCAACGCACCGTGCCCATCCGTCCGTAACTCAAACCCCTCCCCCCTGGGTTTACCGCCACCGTAATGGCGGGGGTGAGTGAGGTAACCCAGATGCAGCGCGCTGTGCTCGTGATCACTCATCAACGCCGCGCTGATTTGCGCGGTGGTGTCGTCAATGCGCAACTCATTGGCGCGGGTCCCCTTGAATTCGCGACTTTTGGTTGTCGCTACGGCATTGAGCTTAGGTAGCTCGTAGGGCGGCAAATTGGTCTCGCGATAAGTCCGGCCTGTGGCGATGGGCTGGTCCGGGTCACCATCCAGAAAGCTGATGATCAGTTCCTGATCCACGCGCGGCACGGCCATGGCGCCCCAGGTCGCTCCGGCCCAACCCTGAGCCACACGAATCCAGCACGAACTCTGATCGTTGTTTTTGTCCGCACGATCCCACGGGAATTGCACTTTCACCCGGCCCCATTCATCGCAATAGATCTCTTCCCCTGGCGGACCAACCACCGTGGCAATCTGCGGGCCGTCGATGCAGGGTTTGTCGCGCAGCGGGGCTTTCCAGTCGGAGGTCCAGCGGATGGCGCTGGCGTTCATTTCATAAGAGGTGCCGTGGTCGCTGCCGAACGCCTCTTCTTGCAAGCTGGTGTGCTGTTTGCCTTCGTGCTTGATGGCGATGGTGCGCCAACGGTCGTTGAAGTCTTCGCGGGGATGCTCGTTGAGGTCGAACGCCAGCCCCGGTTGCAGGCGTGCGTCGTCACCGGCCAGGTGGGCCAGTTTGGCGTCATTGCGCAGGGCGGTGAGTCGAGTCTTGGTGAAGGGTTTGCCGGCGATGTCGCGTTTGTAGCGGCCGGGGTAGTCGTAGCGTTCGTAGTACTTGTGCTGGTTTTTCAGGTCCTGGTCGCCAGTGGCGGTGTGCTGTTGGTCGTAGCGCGGGTGGGTGAAGGTGTAGTCGCGTTGTACCTGGCGGGCGGTGCGTACTTGTTCGGTGTAGTGAAAACGGGTCAAGGCCGGTTCCGTGGCATCGCCGCCGGCCATGGGTTGGTAGATCACGGGGCAATGTTTGTGCGTGCCGATGGTGCCCAGGCCGCCGACGCGGTCGGTGAGGACGAGGGTGTGGCCGTCGTCGCGATGTTCGAAGGTGTAGAGCAGGCCTTCTTCGGCGGCGAGGCGGGCGATGAAATCGAGGTCGGTTTCGCCGGCCTGTACGCAGTATTCCCGGCGTTGATGATCGAAGCAGATTTCGCGGCGCAGGTCGGTCAGTTTTTGCTCGGCCAACACGTTGGTGATGATATCGGGCACGGTCTGGCCCTGGAAGATGCGCCAGTTGGAGCGCAGGTCGAAACGCGCCAGGGTCGGTTCGATGACGGCGGTGTAGCGGGTGCGACGAAAACCGGTGTCGCCCTGGGTGAACAGGCTGACCAGGCCGTGCACATAGCGCACTGGGGTTTCGCCGCGCCGGATGGTGAACAGCCCCGCCAGGTCGAGCACGTTATTGAAGTCGATGGCCGCGTTGTGGCTGGCCAGTTGCAGTTCCAGCTTGAACGGCTGGGACAGGCCTTCTTCAAGCGTGAAGGACACTACGTCGAAGGCATCGCCTTTCAAGGGCTCGAAGGTGAATCGCAGGTCGCTTTGGCCGGGCACGTGGCTAGTCCTTACTTTGACTGATGATGGCCGCCACCTTCTGATACAGCTCCGGCTCCCAGCCCTGCGCCGTGGTATCGCGCATCAACCGCGCAACGCTGGCGTACAAATCGTCCGCCAGCCACGACAACCCACGCGATGCCAGCAGGTCGGCGGCAATCACGGTGGCGTAGCTGCGATGGCGCGGCGCGTCTTGGGTGGCGTGCAGTTCCTGCAGGCGCAGCAGCACCACTTCCACGCCTTCGGTGTTGAGTTGAGTGGCCAGTTCGTCGCGCAAGCCGGCGTATTCGTGCACCGGGCTGCCGCTGGCTTGTGTCTGATCGGCACCGGTGATCCATGCGTGGGTTTGCGCATCCACGAACGGCGTGCCGTCGCTGAAACACAACTCCAGCAAGGCCGGAAGACGGCAGACAAACCGCTCACAGGTCTGGCGGATGGCGCCGGCCACCTCTTCCATCGCCAGGCGCGAGGCGACCTGGGCGGCCAGGTAACTGCCGCGCAGCCAGTACGGCGAGGCGCACACGCTTTTTTCGATGCGCAGTAACTGGTTCGGCTCAATGGCGTTGTGGTTAAGCGCATCCTGGTAGCCGTCGACAATGTCTTTGGGCACGGCGGTCAGTTCGGTGCGCCGGTCACGGACGACTAAGGGCGCGGTGCGCAGATGCGACCACAGGCCGAAGCGGCGCAATTGGTAGCCGGTGGGGTCGTAAGGGTCTTGCTGGTTGATCTGCTCGGCCATGTTCAACACCGCACGGCGTTGTTCACGTTCGTTACTGGGCGCTTGCGGTTTAGGCGGGCTGAAAAAGGCTGCGTCCAGGGCGCCGCTGGCGGTGGGCATACGGGCAGGCGCGTTCACCACGGCCGGCTCGCTGTATTTGTCCAACTGCCGTTGCAGGGTATCCAGCGCTGCGGGGTCGAGCTTGGCGCTGTCGACGCACCGTTGCAGGGTAGTCAGCGCCCGTTGCGCCGCTGCTTGGTAAGCCGGCTCAAAACTGCTGCGCTCCAGGGCCGGCAGCACCTGGCCCAGATCTTCCAGCAGGCGCTGGACCTGCTTGCGCTTGTTCAGGTAACCGGTGGGGCCGGGCTTGGGGTAGGCGTTGTCCCAATACCGTTCGACCATACCCGCGATCAGCCCAAGGGCATCGGCCCAGCGCACCCACTGGCGGGTACGCAACCAGACCACTTGCAGATGGCCGACGATGCGCCAGTACTTGCACTGGGTCGTCAGGTAGTCGCGGGAGGCTTCATCGATGTAGGGCCAGTCGATATCGCTCTCACGCAAGCCGCCCAGCTTGACCATCTCCTGGTCGATGGCCTGGTAGGTTTCGTCCTCTACATCGAAATGCCCGGCGGGTTGCGCGGGGTCAATGGGGGCCAGCAGCCGCTCGACGATGTCGACCGGAACGTCGATCACCAACGACATGCCTGGCGCTCCTGTTCAATCAGCTCGCCCAGCCCCTCGGCGTCGAATATCAGGCCGTGCAGCCTTGGATAGTCGCTCTCCAGCCGCAGGCGCTGGCCACCGCCCATATTGCGCAACAGGGAAATCGCCTGCAGCCCGCGCCCGGCATCGACCACCAGGCCGGCGTCGTCCAGCACCTGCCATTGATAAGCTACCGATACGGGGCGCTCATCCTTGAACAGTTGAATGCGTATTTTGTTGGGCTTGGCCGGTTCATCCAGCACCAATTGCAGGCGCGAAATTTTCGACTCGCAGCTGATGGCCAAATAGGGCCTTGGCGGCAGTGCTCCCAAGGCCGGGGCCGAGATCACCAGCCGTGGTGGCTGGTCGTTGTCCAGCGCCGGGAATGACGACAACAGAAAGCGCTGATCCTCAGGCTGGCGCTTGGCCTCATTGCGCTGTACCAGGTCGACAATCGGCAGCACCCGGCTCAGCGCAGGCGGCGGCGCAGGCGGATGATGGATGGGCGTGCCGGCAGCCAAGTCAAAGCATTCCAGGCGTTTGAGCGGGGACACGATCGCCGGGCAATCCTGTGCCATCGGCATTGCGTGTATGTGCGGGGCAATCAGCATTGCTGCCAGGCCCCCTACCCAACACCAACGTTGCGATCCTTTGCGCATCAACGCCTCCCCCTACATTATCAATAAATTCAACTTTTGCTATTGAACCAAGGCGATCACTCATCTTCGAACACAGCAACTTTTCATGAACTTATATAAATAACGAACTGGCAAGTCCGAGGCATCATTTTTTTTGCAACACCCTCAAATACCAGATACACCCCTCAGATAACAAAACCTGACACTGTATGAATTTTCCCAGGCCCAACATAAACATTAAACAGTAATTTTTCTTACATCCAAGTACCACGAAACGAATCGACTTCGTCCGACATGACTTTTTCTGAAACATGGGCTTTTAATAGCGCCACCTTCAAAAAAGGATTTTTCCCATGTCGAAATCCCAAAGTTCTGTCGCGCCTAAAGAACGCATCAATATCAAGTACGTGCCGGCCACAGGCGACCAACAAGCCGAAGTCGAGCTACCGCTGAAGTTACTGGTCACGGGCGACTTCAAAGGCCACGGCGAACTAAGTGCTCTTGAAGATAGACCATCCATTCGGATAGATAAAGACACCTTCAATGAAGTCCTTACCAAAGCAGAAGTTGCCTTGGACATGGCGGTCCCGTCGGTACTGAACAACGATCACGACACCGACCTGAATGTGCAACTTCAATTCAAAACCATCAATGACTTCGGCCCTGACGCCATTGCTCGCCAAGTACCCGAGCTGAACAAGTTGCTGGAACTACGCGAAGCCTTGGTTGCGCTCAAGGGACCAATGGGCAACGTACCTGCCTTTCGTAAGCACCTGCAAAACCTGCTGACCGATGAAACCGCCCGCCAACGCCTGGCCAGCGAACTGAACCTGGTGCTTGACGCGCCAAACAACTGAGTTCTTTTACGTCCATATGGAGTAGCCCTTATGCCTAGGGAAAGTAGTGCCGCCCAAGTACTGGTCGCCGATGAACAGTCGTCGTTGCTCGATCAATTGCTGGCCAATACCACCATCCGCCCGTCCCAGGAAGGCTATGCCGTGGCCCGCCAAGGCGTGGCTGCGTTCATCAGCGAGATCCTGCAAAGCGGTGATCACGAGCAGCCGGTCAACAAGCACCGGGTTGACCAGATGATTGCCGAGATCGACCGCGCGTTGAGCAAGCAAATGGACGTGATCCTGCATCAGCCGCAGCTCCAGCAACTGGAATCGGCTTGGCGTGGCCTGAAACTGCTGGTGGACCGCACGGACTTTCGCGAAAACATCAAGCTGGAAATGCTGCACGTCACCAAGGAGGAGTTGCTGGACGACTTCGACAACGCCGGTGATATCACTCGCAGCGGCTTGTACAAGCACGTCTACACCGCCGGCTACGGCCAGTTCGGCGGTGAGCCGGTGGGGGCCATTGTCGGCAACTACACCTTTGGTCCCAGCTCGCCGGACATCAAGTTGCTCAGCTATGTAGCCTCCATCGGTGCCATGTCCCATGCGCCGTTTGTGTCGGCGGCCGGGCCGGAACTGTTCAACCTCGAAGGCTTCCAGGGCCTGCCCGACCTCAAAGAGATCAACGATATTTTCGACGGCCCCCGCCACACCAAATGGCGCGGCTTGCGCGAGTCCGAAGACGCTCGCCATTTGGCCCTGACCTTGCCACGTTTCTTGCTGCGCACGCCCTACAGCACTGAAGACAATTCGGCCCGCAGCTTCGGCTACAACGAAACCGTCGACGGCAACCACGACAACTACCTGTGGGGCAACACCGCGTTCCTGATGGCCTCGCGCATCACTGACAGCTTTGCCCGCTACCGCTGGTGCCCGAACATCATCGGCCCACAGTCCGGTGGTGCGGTGGATGACCTGCCGGTGCACCTGTACGAGTCCTTCGGCCAACTGCAGGCCAAGATCCCTACTGAAGTGTTGATTTCCGACCGCAAGGAATTCGAGCTGGCCGAAGCCGGTTTTATCCCGCTGACCATGCGCAAAGACAGCGACAACGCGGCGTTCTTCTCGGCCAACTCGGTGCAGAAACCCAAGAATTTCCCCAAGACCCGCGAAGGCCAGGAAGCCCAGACCAACTACAAGCTCGGCACCCAGTTGCCGTACCTGTTTATCGTCAATCGCCTGGCCCACTACATCAAGGTGCTGCAACGCGAGCAGATCGGTAGCTGGAAGGAACGCCAGGACCTGGAAAGCGAGCTGAACACCTGGCTCAAGCAGTACATCGCCGATCAGGAGAACCCGTCGACCGATGTACGCAGCCGTCGCCCCTTGCGCGCCGCAAAAATCGAAGTGCAGGACGTCGAGGGCAACCCGGGCTGGTACCAGGTGTCGTTGGCGATACGGCCGCACTTCAAGTACATGGGCGCCAACTTCGAGATCTCCCTGGTCGGTCGGCTGGACACCCAATAAATGCGCGGCGCCAGCCTGTTCGAACGCCTGGAACCCGATGCACCGCGCTACCGCCAAGGCTGCGCGGATGAGCAGGCGCACCAGCGTATCGAGGCGATCAAGCGTCACTTGGAGCAGGTGCTCAACTCACGCCAGGGCTGCTCACAAAGCAGCCCTGAACTGGGCCTGCGCGACTTCAACGGCGTCACCCAGGCCAGCAGTGACCTGGTACTGGCCATCAGCGCCGATATCCGGCGTTCGGTGGAAGCGTTTGAACCGCGCATCAAGGTCACGGGCGTGCGCTATCAGCCCGACCCGGACCTGCCGCTGGAGCTGAACTTTCGCCTGGATTGCCAGGTGCAGGTCAACCACAAGGAAGAACAGGTGCAGATCGAAGTGGCCATGCACGGCCGCGACGGCTACACCCGCGTGAGATGAGGATGCGATGGACTTGAAACAACGCTTTGCCGAGGAGTTGCGCTACCTGCGCGAACTCGGCCGCGAGTTCGCCGAGGACAACCCGCAACTGGCGCAGTTTCTTGGCGATCAGGCCGGCGACCCAGACGTGGAGCGGCTGCTGGAGGGCTTTGCCTTCCTCACCGCCAAGCTGGGCATGAAGATTGATGACGACCTGTCGGAGCTGACCCACCCGCTGCTGCAGATGCTCTGGCCCAATTACCTGCGGCCCCTGCCCAGTGCGACCATCATCCGTTTTACACCGCTGCCAAATGCGATCAGTCAGCGCAAAGTGATTCCCAAAGGGACGCGGCTGTTTGCCAACCCTGTGGACGGCATTTCCTGCGAGTTTCGCACCTGCACCGACGTCAACCTGTACCCCTTGGCGTTGCACGCCGTCAGCGATGCCCACAGCCGCGAAGCCTCGACACTGCGCGTCGACCTTAATGTGTTGACCCAGCAGCCGCTCGACAGCCTTGAGTGCGACCAGCTGGACTTTCATTTGGGCGGCGACAATGCCACCGCGCTGACCCTGTACCTATGGCTGGCCCATTACCTCAAAAGCATCACGCTGTACGTCAACAACACGCCTTATCGCCTCAACCCCGACGATCTGGGTTTTCCCGGTTTCACCCCCGACGAGGCACTGCTGCCCTACCCGCGCAATGTGTTCGATGGCTACCGCATCCTGCAGGAATATTTTGTGTTCCCGCAGCGCTTCCACTTTTTCAGCCTGACCCGGCTTGCCAAGGTCTGGCCGGCCGTCACCACCGGGCAGATACGCTTCGAATTTCAGTTCTCGCGGCCGATGCCGGTCAATACACACCTGCGCACCAGCGACCTGCACCTGTTCTGCGCGCCGGCAGTCAATCTATTCCGCCACGATGCCGAGCCCATCATGCTGGATGGGCGCAGCCAGGAACGCCGTATCAGCCCCACGGGCAACCGCCGGGATGCGTATGAAATTTTCAGTGTCGACCACGTGGCCGGTTGGGACGCCGCCGACAAGGAGCGTAAAGGCGATCCATTGCGGCGCTTCACCCCGTTCGAATCGTTCCAGCATGAGATCGAACATGCCCGGGGCCGCACGGCGCTGTATTTCCGCACACACATCGAGGAGTCCCACGGACGTGAAGGCTTGCGTCATCGCATCGCCTTTGTGCGCGGCGATGAAAGCCTGTATATCGGCGAAAACGAAGCAGCTTCGATCGAATTGACCTGTACCAACCGCGACCTGCCGCAGAGGCTGGGTATCGGGGATGTGTCACGGTCTACCGAGGCCACACCCTCGTTTGCCACCTATACCAATCTGATTGCGCCGACGCGCAGCTACCGGCCGGTATTGGACAGCAGCCTGCACTGGACGCTGATTTCCAACCTGTCGCTCAACTACCTGTCATTGCTGTCGCCCGAGCCGCTCAAGGCGGTGATCCGTGCCTATGACTTTGCCGCGCTGCACGATCTGCAACAGGCCCGCGCCACCCGCAAACGCCTCAACGGCATCCAGGATGCGGTGACCACGCCCATCGACTGGCTGATGAAAGGCCTGCCGGTACGCGGCGTGCAGACGCGCTTAAAACTGGACCAGGACGCTTTTCTCTGCGAGGGCGAGCTGTACCTGTTCGCCAGTGTGCTTTCGCACTTCTTCGCCCTGTACGCAAGCATCAACTCCTTCCATCGCCTGGAAGTGATCAATACCACTAACAACGAGCGCTACGAATGGCCACTGTTGACCGGCAGACAACCCGTGATCTAGCTGACCTGCTGCTGGCCGACGCGCGAAACTATTCGTTTCACCGTCTGCTGGAGCACCTGCACGCCTTGCATGGCGATGACCTGGAAGCACGGCCCCTGAGTGATGCGGTGCGCCGTCGCGTACGCCTGCAAAGCCATGCGGGGCTGGGGTTTCCGGCCTCCGACGTGGTGGAGGCCGCACGCATTGAGGACGATCGTGAAGAGGTGCGCTATCGCTTGCAGACCAGCTTCTTTGGCCTGCACGGTACGGATTCGCCACTGCCCGGTTACTACCTTGATCGCCTGGCCTACGAGCAGGCCCAGGAGCGTGGCATTCGTCCGGCGTTCATGGACTTTTTCAATCATCGTTTGCTGACGCTGCTGCACACCAGCTGGCGCAAGTACCGCTACTACGTTCGCTTCCAGGCCGAGGCCACCGATCGCTTTTCGCGGTACGTCTTCTCGATGGTCGGCCTGAATGACAACGACCTGCGCGGCGCCACCCCGCTGCCCTGGGGCCGATTGCTGAGCTTTGCTGGCTTGATCGCCAACCGCAGCCGCTCGCCGTCGGTGGTGTCCGGCATCGTCGAGCACTGTTTCGACCTGCACGGCGTGCATATCCGTGAGTTCGAGGCCCGCTCGGTGAGTTTTGCGCAACGCCAGCGCCTGGCGCTGGGCAAAGCCAACGGCACCCTGGGCAGCAACTTTGTGGTGGGTGACCGCAGCAAGACCCGCGCCAGCAAGTTTACCCTGGTGATTCCCAACCTGACCCAGGCGCGCTTTCGTCAGTTTCTGCCCAGCGGCGATCAGTTCGGGCGCTTACGCCAGTTGATGGATTTTCTGCTGCGCGATACCACCGCCTACGACCTGGAACTGGGGCTACGCGAAGAAGATGTACCGCCGTTCAACCTGCAACGCGCCAGCGGCACTCACCTGGGTTGGACCAGTTTTATCGAGCACCAGCAACAACGCCATCCCGCCGTAGTGCGGATCCGGGGGCGCGCATGAAGCTGACCCTGGTCATCAGTAATCCCGCGCAGTTGCTGCACGGTTATCTACCCAGCCACCGCTTTGGTCCGCAGGGCGGCAGCATTGGCAGTGCCGCAGCGGATTGGCATCTGGTGGATCGTCAGAACAGTGTGCGGCCTAACCACTGCGATATCCGCGTTGTCGAAGGGCGCTTTTGTGTGATCGACCGCAGTGGCTGCACCTACGTCAACGGCCACGATCTGCCGGTGGGTTGCGACAGTGCGGTAGCACTCAACGATGGCGACTTCTTGCAAGTGGGCGCCTATCGAGTGGCCGTGCAGTTTGGCGAGCATGCGCCAGGGCAACGCTCGCTCGAAGCGCTGTTCAGTGGTCGCCCGGATGGCCTGCTGGAGTGGCACCTGGAGGAGGTAACGAACCCTCCGCTGGCCGAAGTTGCACCTGTGGTTTGCCCGGAATTCGAACGCCTTTGCCAACCCGTGGATTTAAGCGAGCAAGGCGATCCGCTGCGGGCGATGCATAAAGCGCCGCCGCCCAAACCGCTGGCGGATAGTGGCGCGCCCGCACACAAGCGCAGCTTCAGCCTGTTCAGCAACCTGCGCCTATGCACCTTGTTGTTGGCCTGCCTGGCCCTCGGCGGCTGCACCATGCTCGGCAAGATCGGCCAGGTGATCTGGACGCCTTCTATCCCGGTCGGCGGCCCCGACGATCAGCCCAGCCGCTACTCCCTGAGCCTGCACGCCAGCGATAACGTCAACCCGCGCCTGATCAGCACCGGCACCGCACCGGTAGAGGACGAAAACCGCTCGCCTTACACCCTCAACGTCCAGGCCGCCAGCCCGCAGGCGCTGACGGACAAAGTGCAAACCCTGCTCAACCATCTTTACGAAGCCGTGCCAGCGCAATCGTTGCTAACCATTGAGCCCACGCCTGCGGAGCAAATGTCGCCCATCGAGGACGCACTGCTCGGCGCTTACGACGCCCAGGGCGTGAGCCTGACCACCCCATGGGGCAGCCCGGCGCTGGAGCATGTCGCTACGCCAATCGCCTTCAAGGTGCTGCAACTCACCGATGACTCGCTGCTAGTCAACGCCAGCCCCGAAGCCCTGGCCGAGGACCTGAAAAAGACCTTGGGCAGCACCTACATCCGGGCCGACGACTACCTGCTCCAGCCCGGCCAATTCAAGTTCATCGACCTGCGTGCCCTGGATGAAGACACGCGTTTTATCGCGGTGATCGCCAACTACCACAGCAGCGACGTCGGCCAGTGGAAACAGCGCCTACGCGTCGAGCCCAAAGGCCGGCAGTACGCGGTGCTGGTGCAGCTGGACGCCACCCAGGTCAGCCTCAAGGGAGAAACCCGATGACGCCCTTTTCAGCCGCTTTTGCCCCGAGTAATTACTGATGAGTTCACGCAACCCCGTCATCTGGCATGAAGGTTTGTTCGTCAAGCCCCAACACTTCCAGCAACAGGCCCGCGCCGCCGAAGCCGCCGTGCATCAGCGCCTGCACAGCCTCAACGACGCCCTCTACGGCTTCAGCGAACTGACGCTGAACACCGAGTACCTGAGCTTCGGTAAAGTCGCCATTACCCAGGCACGCGGGATCATGCCCGACGGCAGTGTCTTCGATATTCCCCACGACCTGGCGCCGCCCTCCCCGCTGGAAATCGCCGACAGCAGCGCGGTCAACCAGATCGTTTACCTGACGCTGCCACTGCGGTCCAACGGCGCCCTCGAAGTGCGCTGGCCCGACCAGTACGGCAACAGCCGCTACATTGCCCGCCGCGAGGAAATCCGCGATACCCACAGCGATGACGGCGATCAGGTCGGCATGGACCTGGCCGTACCCAACCTGCAACTGATGCTTGAACGCAGCGACCGCAGTGCCTTCACCGGCATCGCCCTGGGCAGGATCAAAGACAAGCGCCCCGACGGCAGCCTGGTGATGGATGAGCACTTCTATCCCACCAGCCTGTCCCTGCAAGCCGTGCCGGCGCTGCATCGCTACCTCGGCGAAGTGGCCGGGCTGATGCGCGAACGGGCCAAGAACCTGGCCCAGCGTATCGGCTCACCGGGGCAGTCGGGGGTGGCCGATGTCACCGACTTCAACCTGCTGCAAACCCTCAACCGCTTGTTCCCGCTGTTCCAGCACCTGGCCCGCCAACGCCAGGTTCACCCGGAGCGGCTGTACATCGCATTGGCGCAAGCCTGCGGCGAACTGGTGACCTTCACCGATGAAGGCCACCTGCCCCAGGAATACCCGGCCTACCAGCACGACAACCTGCGCGAATCCTTCCAGATCCTGGAGCACACCCTGCGTCGCGCCTTGGGCACCGTGCTGCAACCGCGCGCGGTGTCGTTGCCAATCGTCGATCAGGAGTACGGCGTGCGTAGCGCCGCATTGAACGACAAGCGCCTGTTGGACAACGCCGAGTTCATCCTCGCCGTGCGCGCCGGGCTGCCGGCGGAGACCCTGCGTCAGCAACTGCCCCGGCAGATCAAGATCAGCTCCACCGAAGGCCTGGAGCAACTGGTCAGCCTGCAACTGCCGGGCATTCCACTGCGGCCGCTGCCGGTGGCACCGCGGCACCTGCCGTTTCATGCCGGCTTCAGCTACTTCGAACTCGACCGCCATCACCCTGCCTGGCAAAGCCTGAGCAGTGGCAGCGGGTTCGGTTTCCATATTGCCGGTGAATTCCCGGAGCTGGAATTGCAGTTCTGGGCGATCAGGAGTGAGAGAGATGAATGAAGCAACGCCCACCGAAACCCCGCCACCTGCGGGCAACAATCAGCTCTTGAGTTATTTGCAACAGGCGACCGGCAGCAAAGAACCGGACCCCACTGAGGAACAGGCCAAGCCAAAGCCGCCGGTGCTGCTCGCAGACCCTGAATTCGACATCCGTGGCGTGGCCTGGAACCCGCTGTGCGATGCCGCCACGCCGCTGATCGGCCTGGTCATCCGCCTGCGCCGTCTGGACCACCACCATGACGTGCCTGCGTTGTACCAAAGCGTCAGTAACCAGATCACTGCGATCATGGAAGAAGTCCGCCAGCTCGACTACGACGCCGGCATGCTCAAGGCCTACTCCTACAGCCTGTGCCTGTTGGTGGACGAGGTGGTCATGCGCACCACCTGGGGCAGGCTCTCCACCTGGAGCGCACGCTCGTTGCTCAGCCAGTTCCACGGCGAGACCCGAGGCGGCGAAAAATTCTTCACCATCATGAACAACATGATCCCCGAAGCCGCCAGGTACCAGCATGTTCTGGAGTTCATGTACCAGTGCCTGATCTCCGGCCTCAAAGGCAAATACGGCGCGCACGCCAAGGGCGATGACGAAATACAGAAAATCATCGACCAATTGCACGGATTACTACGCCCTCTTCGCGGCGAAACACCCAAGCGCCTCACCGACCCGCTCACCAACGTCGCACCGCGCAACTACCGAATAAAACGCGCCTGGCCATTGTGGACACCATGGGCCATGGCCGCCGTCGTGCTGACGGTCGCCTACACGATCTACTCGATCCGCCTGAACACCATCACCCAGCAGGTGTTGGTGTCGCTTGAGCGGGTGCTGCACCTGTAACCGATTTTCAGCGCGCTCATGTCGAGCGCCTGCAAAGCCATGGCCGTTTCGGCCATAAACCGCGACCTCAAGGTCGCTCAATCATCGCGACAAGGAGCTTGTCATGCCAACACCCGCGTATATCAGCATCCACGGCAAAAACCAGGGGCATATCTCCAAAGGTGCTTTCACCGCAGACTCGGTGGGCAACGTTTATGTAGAAGGCCATGAGGACGAAATTCTCGCCCAGGCCATCGACCACACAATATGCACGCCTACCGACCCGCAAAGCGGCCAACCCGCTGGCCAGCGCGTGCATAAACCGCTGATTTTCACCAGTGCGCTGAACAAAGCCTCTCCAATGCTCTATCAAGCCCTGGCCACCGGCGAGACGTTGCCAACCGTCGAGGTCAAGTGGTTCCGCACTTGCGGGGAGGGCAAACAGCAGCACTTCTTCACCACCAAACTCGAAGACGCCACCGTCGTCGAGATCGAAACCGTACTGCCCCATGCACAAGACAGCAGCAACGCCAACTACACCCAACTGATCAGGACCAGCCTGGCCTACCGCAAGATCAGCTGGATTCATGTAGTCGCCGGCACTGAAGCTTCGGACGACTGGCGCAAGCCGGCAGCAGCGGGTTAAGCGCGTACCCAGTTCCGTCGCTGCGGCTCGTGCAGCGGCGGACCCTTCACTGACTTGAATCCTATTAAGGAGGCTCTATGCCTGCCGTCGTACTGGTCGGACACGACCATGATTGCCCTTTGTGTGGCCCCACCACCGTCGACAGCGGTGCCCGCAACATGACCGTCAATGGCAAAGCTGTCGCCCGTGTCGGCGACACCCTCGGATGCGGCGCCGTGATCACCAGCGGCTCACGCTCTATGACCGTCGAAGGAAAAGCCGTGGCCCGGGTTGGCGACACCACCGACCACGATGGAAAACTGGAAAACGGTGATAGCAGCTGGTTGATCGACTGACACTTACATACTGAAATGGAGGCCACATGCCCCGTCAAAGCGACCTGCGTTACACCTTCGAACCGCTGCGGGGCGATCCCTTCGAAGTGGTCTCGTTCACCCTTGAAGAGGGCTTGTCCCAGCCCTTCAAACTCGAACTGGAACTGGTCAGCCACCACCCCGCCATCGACTTCTACCGCATGCTCGACCTGGCCGCGGTGTTTACCATTTGGCGCGACGACACACCGGTACGCTACGTGCACGGCCTGGTCAGCCTGTTCCAACAGGGCGATACCGGTTTTCGGCGCACCCACTACACCGCCGTGGTCGAACCGACTCTGGCGCGTTTCAACCTGCGTTCCAACTGGCGAATTTTTCAAAGCCAGACCGTGCCCGACATCATCACCAGCATGCTGGCCGAGCATAAACTGACCGACATCCGCAGCGAAATCTGCTTCGATCACCAACCTCGCGAATACTGCGTACAGGCCGGTGAAACCGACCTCGACTTCATCGCCCGCCTCGCCGCCGAAGAAGGCCTGCTCTACACCTTCGAACACCGCGCCGACGGCCACACCCTCGTGCTCACCGACCGCGTCGGCGGCCTCGGCACCATCGGCACCCACACCGACTGCCCGGTGATCTACCAGCCCATGGGAGGTGGCGACTCCAAGGAGCCCGCGTTAAACCGCTTCCACTACACCGAACAAGTGCGTACCGCACGCCAGGTGCAGCGCGACTACACCTTCACCCACCCGCGCTACGACCAACAGCACACCGCCACCGGCGACCAGGACTTGAAAAACCAGCACAAGGACTACGAACGTTACGACTACCCAGGCCGCTACAAACGCGACATCGCTGGCAAGCCCTTCACCAAGACACGCCTAACGGCGCTACGCAACGACGCCAAGTTGGCCCATCTGGAAGGCGACGATGAACGCCTGCAACCGGGGTTGGCCTTCGACCTCAACGATCATCCCCGTGAGGACTTCAACGACCGCTGGCGCACCATCGCCATCAAGCACGAAGGCAAGCAACACACCAGCTTGCAGGAAGAGTCCTTTGGTAGCGGCCTCGGTACGTCTTATTCGTTGAAAGCCAGCGCCATCCGCTGGACCTCGGATTGGAAAGCCCCACTACGCGATAAACCCTGCATCGACGGCCCGCAGATTGCCACGGTGGTTGGGCCGCCAGGAGAGGAGATTTATTGCGATGAATGGGGTCGGGTCAAGGTGCAATTCCCGTGGGATCGCTCGGACAAAAACAACGATCACAGCTCATGCTGGATTCGTGTAGCGCAGGGTTGGGCCGGTGCGACCTGGGGCGCCATGGCCGTGCCGCGAATCGGTCAGGAACTGATTATCGGCTATTTGGATGGCGATCCTGACCAGCCCATCGCCACGGGCCGCACCTACCGCGAGACCAATCTGCCGCCGTATGAGCTGCCCAAACACAAGACGCGGATGACCATCAAGAGCCAAACCCATAAAGGCAATGGCTTCAATGAGCTGCGTTTTGAGGATGAGCTAGGGCACGAGGAGGTGTTTATCCATGCTGAAAAGGACAAGAACGTTCATGTCAAACATGACAACACAACGTTTGTAGGTAATAACCGCAAAGAAGAAGTAGGCAATGACGAGCAGATCACTATCGGGAACGACCAGTCCCACGTGATCGGCCGGGACCACACGCTCTCGTCGGGACGTGACCATGAGTCAACTGTCGGTCGGGATCGCAGTGAGCGGGTCGGCAATAACCGCTACGACACCACAACAGCCAACCACAACAGCGAAGTGGGCGGCCACTGCCAGCAAACGATCTCGGGGCAACATCGACTAACTGCCGGCCAAGGCATACACCACACCACCACGGTCTACCAACTGCAAGCCAGTGAGCGTGTGGTCTTCCAAAGCCCGGGAGGTAGCCTCACGCTCGACGCGCAAGGCATTCACCTCAATGGCATAGCGATAACCCTGCATGGCCCGGTCAACGCCACAAACCCAGGCAACGGCCAGGCCCTGAAACTGCAGCTGCAGCCCGAAACAGGTCAGGCCTGTGTGGAGAAAAACCGATGAGGCCGGCGAGCGTCCAGGCGTTCGTGGCCGAACAGCATGCGCCCGATGCCACCCTGTATTTATTACTCGACCCCTTGGCCGACTGCGCCGCAGACGATCCATTACGCATAGAGGTATTGCGCCAAACGCTCGGCGACGATGCCGTCACGCCTGTGCATCGGCCCGATCTGATCCATACGCCGTCGGCCTGCCCGGCACTGGTGGCCCTCGCGACACCCGGAACTTCGCCGTCGCAGGAACTATTGGCGCTATCTGCCTTACGCGCTCATGAGGAGATGGATCGTCACAAGCGTTACGTGTGCGGCTGGCTCAGTAGCAGCGCCCCCTCCCAGGCGCTAAGTGCCCACATCGTTTCGCTCGGGCTACTGCCCTCGAAGCAAGGCCAAGTGTTTTTCCCGATCCATGAGCCCGTTCGGCTGGAGTTGTTGGCTGGCACCTTCGACAAAAATGAGGGGCCCTGGTGGCCAATTCGACGCTGGTTCCTGCCCACAAGCAGCGGTGCCGGCAGCGTATTGGTGGGCGCGCCCGAACGTCGCACCGTACCGGGCAGCCACACGACGGCGGTACAGCAGGACGCCCCCTTGGTTGCGGCCTTGTTGAGCGGTTGGCGTCGCGCACTCCAATTGCCGCTGGCGTATGCCCCGGCTCGCTGGAGCGGCCCTACTGCGCTGCCGCCCCAAGCGGCGGCACAAGCCTATATCCATATCCAGCAAGCCCGTCAGCTTGGGCTTAGCCGCCAGGACGACATCCTGACACTCGCCTTGCATCGCCTGATGCTGCATCCGCATCTGCACCAGCACACCGGCTTTCGCGCCGTGATTGAACAAGCGGTTCAGGGGCAAGCGCCGCTCAGCCAACTGCTGGTCCCCTACAACGACATCGCCTTGCAAAGGGCAGTGTCGGACCTGACCTATGCCGGAGCACCTCAATGACCTTGGGCACACAACTGGGCATCGTTATAGCCGAAACCGCCGTTTCAAACGATCAATGCAAAGCCTGCCAACGTAAAGGGTTGCCCATCCTGCCATTGCGCCACGCATTGGTGCCGCGCTCACCGAATGAGCCAGTGCGTCCGGATACCGTGCATATCGATACGCGCCTGGGCTTGCGCACCTTGCGCGCCGGCTACCTGTATGTCTTGCTGGATCGCAAAATCTGGCAGGCTTACCAGATCAGCCCGGACGGTTATCTACGTCAATTCAACCCCTACGCACCGCCGCCCGCCAACGAGACCCCGCTGTCCGATGCGTGCGTCGCGGCCAACCACGACTGCCCGGCCTCGTTCCTCAACATCGACACTGAAAAACACACCCAAGCGTGGCTGGCGTTTGCCAATGACCCGTGGCCCGCCAGCGTGCTGGACGCCTACAAGGCCGGTCAGGCTTCAGAGCGGTTCCAGACACTCGACCTCGCCAGCGCACGCGACAACCCCGCCAGCGTTGGCCTGGCCATGACCGATGAAAACCTGCAGGTGGACAAGCAGGTTTACGAATACCAACACCACCCGACGAGCCCATTGCCCATCCCTACCGAACCCGACTGGCGTTTTTATGAGCATCCCCCGCAAGAGGCAGCGCCCAGATTCGACAGCGTGCACGGTTTCCATAGCCGCGCCCATCGCCTGGGCGCGCTGAAGGGCTTCCTGCGCAGCGCCATCCCACAGCACAAGCTCCAACAAGGCGTCCTCGCGTTTGTACTGGATGACATCATTGGTCTTGTGCAGGAGCTCAACGACACGCGCAACCGCTGGGTGCAGCAGCGCCAGGCCTGGATGAACGACCCGGACCGGGCTTATCGCTACCAGACCTCTCAGTTATTGCTCGCCATTCGCGAAGTCCATCGCGAACAGGCAGAAGGCCAGACGCCCCTACCGGCGTCTGTCGAGCCCATGACCGGCGATGGCCCACCGGTATTTTCCAGCCCTGAGCAGCAACGCGAGCGAATCGTCCAGAAGCGCACACTCGCCCACAACCAGAAACTGGAGGAACGCTACGATGAACAGAGCCGTGCCCTGTTTCACCAACTGTATGAGCAGGAATGGGCCAACTATCAGCGTTATATCGACCAAAGCGCACACGCCTACGCGGCGGCGTGCCGCTCCAGCCTGTTTGCGTGTGTCGAGCAAAATGACTATGACGGCAATGATCGCCCATCAGGACGGGCCTACAGCCAGACCATGGCGCTGTGCCTTGAAGGTGGTATCAGTGAAGCGCCCGCGACGCAAGATAACGGCCATACCGCCTCCCTTTGGAGTGAATGGCTGAACGACCCACAGAGCCCGATCTACCGCGCCCTTCTGTTGCGTGACAAAGGCTTGCTGGCCGATCTGTTGCCCAGTTTCAATGCAACAGGTGATGGCGACTGGAACGACAGCGAAAAGCTCTACTCCACCCTTACCAAGCTCATCGCCAACGACGACTTCAAGCAGCATGTCCGCCCCCGTCTACAGCATGCCATGGCGCAGCTCCTCGGCGCCCTCAATGCCGCTGCCGCCCGCTTGCAACCGTCACTCGGCCCTGGCGTGGGGCGGGCGGTTTCGCGTCTCAACAGTGCCAGCCAACTGCTCTACAACGGTATTCATCTGACCGAACTCAAGGTGAAGATGAAGCTCGGTGAATACTACGCCCTGCAATGCGAGCACCTGCGCAACCTGCAACGCAAGGCCGCTGATGCCATCGACCGCACCTGGGAAGGCCTCAAGGACGAGTTGGGCAAAACCGACGAAGAGGCCCACAAGGTGCGCAAACAGGTGCGCCCGTTGATTCAGGGCGGCCTGCTCAGCCTGGCGGTGCTGGACCCCAAAATAGCCAACCTCAGCGTGACCCTCAGCGTCTGGGTGGAAGGCCAGGTCACCGAGCTGCAGGACAGCCTGATGCGCCAGGCCAACCTCGGCGTGGATCAACTGGGCAAAGGTGCCCACGCTGCGCTAGTCGAAATCGCAGTTGGGGTTGGCACCCTGGACCCGCAGGCGCGCAAGGTGTTGCAGGGGGTCAAGGTGTCCTCGTACCTGGCGGCTGGATGGGTTCGCACCGGCTTTACCGGGCTGCGTGGCGCGGTCGGCAGTAGCGAGTTTTTGATGGCGATGGGCGGGATGTACCTGCTTAGCGACTCGCTGAACAAAAGTCTCAAGGAAGCGGAGAAAGCCATGGGCGAAAAGGCCGTTGAGGCCAGGTTGGCGGTGTATGGCAGTAGTTTGGGGGTGTTGGGTGGAGGGGTGGAAATTGTAGGTATTGCACTGGAAAAGGGGGCGGTTCAGGTGCAGAAGGCGGGCAGCTTGTCTGCCCGGGCGATGACTAACGCAACAGCGACTGCACGGATGGGCAACGTATTCGTACGGGCCGGGGGGAGTATTGGTGCTGTGGCGGGATTGTACGATGCGACGCGAGCGGGGTTTGCTGCTAATCGTACTTGGAAGGGGGGTGATACTTCCGCTGCATCAAAATATTTATTCTCTGCCATGATTTCCGGTTTGGGAGCAGGCGCTGGCGTTTGGGCCGCTGCTACGGCTGCTAGTACCCTGCTTGGTCCGCTCGGTATAGCAATATTTCTCGGTATAGCAGGGTACGGGCTATACAAATGGGCCGAAGGAGGAGAGTCAACACCTCTTGAACGTTGGGCACGCCGCTGTTTTTTCGGCGCACACAATGAAGACCCGCCCATTCACTGGAAGAAACCTGAACACGCACACATCGCCATCGCCGAGCTCAATGCCGCGACCATTGGCGTTGAGGCCGGCGTCAACTTCCGCTTGCGAATCGTCGATAGCGGCTCTCATGGCTGGGGCGGGCCCATGGGTAGTGTGGGCGCACAGGTCCATGAACAGCACCTCGAATATCGCCTGATTCTGCCGTTCTTCGATGCCAACCGGTCGGCCTATCGCTGGTCACTGACGGTTCATCGTCACGGCGATGGCTCGGCCAACGAGTACACCGGCGGCGAAGTGCTGGCCGAAGGCGAGTTGAATCCCCCCACCCTGGCAACCGCCGCCAGCGAACGCCGAGCGGCGCTGGCTGTGCCCAAACGTCCGAACAAGCCTGACTACCGGGCCGACAGCACCCTGCCCACGCAGGAAGTTCGCACCGTCTCGTTGGCCGATGCCCGTACCTCGCAGGTCAACGATATCAAAGGCGCGGTTGTACTGTTGCCCGACCGCCGCCGGCACAACATTGAAGCGGCGACCTTGTCGGTAACCTACTGGCCCGATCGCGACATTCACGATGCCTACGCCGAGCTCATCTTGATGGATAGCTTGTAAACCACAGCCTTGGATGAACTTGGCATGGGCATTTGCCTACTTTTCCCATGGCAACAATCGCTGGTGATCATCAACAGTGTGCCTGCTTACTGGTTGTCTGCTGCCCGCTTGAAGCAAAGGTAAAAAAGCTCTCAACCCCAACTGGAACTACTCCAATGCTATTCACAACACCTTTACTCGACAAACCTGCTCCTGGCTGGAAGCACGATCTGCCGGGACCAAACGAGTCGCCTTCCAATGAACCGTATCCCCCCGTACTATCGAATCCGCCCAATTATGTTGACGATGTGTATCTCGAACTAGCGCGCGCGACTATGAGAGTTCGTGGAGTTGGTGTTTGGATGGTTCCTTTCATCTTTCTATTGTCTCTAGGCTTTCCGGCTACGCTGGTTGCTTTTGCAGTTAAAGAGCATAGTGCCCCCCCTACCTCTCTCGTTTTAGTAGCATTTTTTGGACTCATCACAGCTTTGTGGCTAGGGATTTACTTCTGGCGAATGGACGTTGCCCCTCCCCGCGACGAACCCATCCGCTTCAACCGCTTCCGACGCAAAGTCTACGTCTACCGCTTTTACCGCGACGGCCTCAGGCCCTTCAGCCGCACCGCCTGGGGCGTTCGGGCCGAAGTCTATGACTGGGATAACCTGCGTGCCGAAGCCTGCAGTGTGTACGGCCCCATGGGCAGTGGCGGCCTCATCGAAACCGTCACCCTTGCCGTGGTGAAACCTGGCACCCACCAGGTAATAGATCGTTTTCATTTCGCCCACGAAATTCAACAAGGCGAAATGTACTGGGCCATGGCCCAACTGTTCATGCAACAAGGCCCGCAAGCCCTGCCCACTTTCCCCCGCCCACCTCGTGACTGGAACAACGAAGACGTGAGCTTCAATCTCGCGCGTCGCTTGGCCCCCAAAGTGCGATGGCCAGCCGAACTAGACCTGGAGTCACGCACCGCGCCCTGACTACAAGCCATCAACCGAAGCGGCCTCGATACAACAGGCTAAAGATTACAAGCGGCGTTCACCCCGAACTTGGAACAGCTCATCATGGTATTTAAAACACCTTTACTCGACAAACCTGCTCCTGGCTGGAAGCACGATTTGCCGGGGCCAAACGAATCGCCCTCCATTGAACCGTATCCTCCCGTACTATCGAATCCGCCCAATCATGTTGACGATGTATATCTTGAACTGGCACGCGCCACAGTGCGAACTCGCGGGATTGGAGTCTGGATGGCTCCTTGTATGTTTCTGTTTGCTCTCATTCCTCCCATCACTTGGATCGTTATCCTTATAGCGACTGGAGATATACCTTCGTTTGTATTTCATTTCTTCGGTCTCATCGGATTTATCACCCCCCTATGGGGAAGCGTGTTTATCTGGAGAATGGACGTTGCCCCTCCCCGCGACGAACCCATCCGCTTCAACCGCTTCCGACGCAAAGTCTACGTCTACCGCTTTTACCGCGACGGCCTCAGACCCTTCAGCCGCACCGCCTGGGGCGTTCGGGCCGAAGTCTATGACTGGGATAACCTGCGTGCCGAAGCCTGCAGCGTGTACGGCCCCATGGGCAGTGGCGGCCTCATCGAAACCGTCACCCTTGCCGTGGTGAAACCTGGCACCCACCAGGTAATTGATCGTTTTCATTTCGCCCACGAAATTCAACAAGGCGAAATGTACTGGGCCATGGCCCAACTGTTCATGCAACAAGGCCCGCAAGCCCTGCCCGCTTTTCCCCGCCCACCTCGTGACTGGAACAACGAAGCCGTGAACCTCAACCTCGCCCGCCGCTTGGCCCCCAAAGTGCAGTGGCCGGCCGAAATAGACCTTGAGTCACGTACAGCCTCTTGAGGTTCCGTCAATGCGAATCAGCCTATAACGGATGAATCAGGTGGGTTGATTGAACACTTCCGCACGCTATCAGAAACCGACCGGGTGGCGATGCGCTATTTGACCTGCGCCTTCAAGGAGGTGTCCCGTTTTTGACAGATCCGCGCCTCCCCACCGCCAATCTGACCATGGAGGCCAGTTTGGCGGGCTCTCCACTCAATCGCACCTTCATTCAACCGGGTTTGGAAGATCGCTCCTACATCGTTGCCAAGCCCTTCCGACAGCCCCTTCTGAAAAACTCAGCAGTCACAAAAAATGACGAGCTCTTTCTTACAATAAACGTTATGTATTCAGTTGTTCCGGGCAAGAAGCCCACGTCTCCATTCATCTCATAAAGAAATAGGGTCATGCTAAATACTTCGTTTTTTCCTTCATTACGCACCGCCCCCGGCACATCCCTGCGGCCCCGCCAAATCAATCGAGAAGAAGAACGCTTGATCCACTACTACCGCTCATTGTCGGATGAGGATCGTGAAGCGGTACGCTGCCTGTTATATGCGGTCAAGGAAACCAGTGGGGCCGAACGCCCTCACCCATAAAAAGTGACACCGTCATGGGTCAGCGAACGATGAAGTACCTGCGGGGTTGGACACGCTGCCAAGAGCCGGCCCCATGGAGCTTTTCTACCCAGCCAAAGCACGCCTGCCGACCCACAAGCAACGCCATCACGTGCGTGATTGTGACCGCGACCTCGCCGTCGGAACGTTCGACCTTGCTAGAGTACGAAGCCCCATCGCCGTGGAGGAACTGCGCATCCCCATGTCCGCCCTCTTCACCCTTCAGCCACGATTTCCCTTCGGTGGCCTGACCATCTCCCGCTGTGTCGACGCCCTGATCCGACAGGATCTGCTCGACCCACTTTTCTACGGGCGCCGGCACATCTGCGGCGACTGGGGCGATGTGCGCGCAGAGCATCGGCGCTACAACGACGCGGTTCTGGAACTTGGCGGTTACATGCTGTCGTCCTATGCCATCAGTGACGGGTTGGACCTCTGTGTCTTCACGCAAGCGGACCGGAACCTTACGGCGGTGTTTCTGCTGGATGAGTACTGACTACCGGCCATAATGCCGGCATGTGCCTGATGCGGTTTGACAGACACCCGCCGCCAAGCCCTAGTCAAAGACCGCAGTGCGTCAACGGCGCATCGGCCGCGTCGTACCTTCATTCTTCCGTCATCCCAAGGGACGCCCGCCCTGCGGTTGGGGAATCTGCTGTTGCAGACCTTGAGCCCCTGCCTGCCGAGGGCTCTCTGCCATGTGCTCCCGCAGGGCTTCACTACTCGCTCGTCGCCGGGAATTTTTCCCCAGCCCCTGTTTCCAGCCACTGTGCATTAACGCTCAACAGTCCTGCGATCCTATCGAGCTGCGAGTGCGGGATACCACGAGAAAACCAATTGGTCAGCCGCTGAGGGCTGATCTTCAGAAATAGCGCGAAATCCATTGGCGCGATCTTGCACTCCGACAGCACTACCCGCAGACGCACTCCGGAATATTCCGCGCTGGCAGCGCGAAGCATCGTTGATCGTCGCCCTGTGCGCGCTTCTTTCTCTT
The DNA here is from genome assembly GCF_002591235.1 of Pseudomonas sp. FDAARGOS_380. Classification (NCBI taxonomy): domain Bacteria; kingdom Pseudomonadati; phylum Pseudomonadota; class Gammaproteobacteria; order Pseudomonadales; family Pseudomonadaceae; genus Pseudomonas; species Pseudomonas sp. FDAARGOS_380. The sequence goes on from NZ_CP023969.1 coordinate 5,799,116, forward strand.
GGCCGTAGACCATTCCTTGCTCCTTGTGTAGCTCCATGTGTTTTTTGCCTCTTTCACAATGCAGGTTCACTGAGTATAAACACCGCGTTCATGGGGTCCAATTCCCATGTTGCATAGCTTCTTCGGGTGAGCATTGAGGGCGCATCACGCAGTGAGGCCTTTTCAAGCAGTTGCCAGGACATGGGGCAAGTCCACTGCCTGTAAACCACCGTGACTCAGGATTATCGGTACCAGAAGTGACGCATGACCACAGGTCTATGTACGCCGGGAGGATGAACAAACAGTAGCTGGCTTGGCGACAGGTGAACTGAGCGAATCCGATATCAATACGAATTTGAGTCTTACAGGATCACCCTGGGCGCCCAAGGTTTTGCACACAAAAAAAACGCCTAAGCGTCTATTCCGTAAATCCCAGGCAAAAAAAAGCCACTCGATTGAGTGGCTTTTTCTTTAACGTTTGGAGCGGGAAACGAGACTCGAACTCGCGACCCCGACCTTGGCAAGGTCGTGCTCTACCAACTGAGCTATTCCCGCTTGGTGATGCGCATTCTATAGAATCCTCAGCACCCGTCAACCCCTTGATTCAAAAAAGTTTTATTTCTTTTCAACCGTGGTTCGCAGATGAGGCCAGGCGGCGCGCAGGTATTGCAGCATGGACCACAGGGTCAGGCCGGCGGCGATGAGCAGCAAGGCGTAGCCGGTGAGTACCCAGAATGTGAAGTCCGACGGGTTGGCCAGCAGGATGACCAGCGCGAGCATTTGCGCGGCGGTTTTCCATTTTCCCATGTTGGAGACGGCGACGTGGGCGCGGGCGCCGATTTCGGCCATCCACTCGCGCAGGGCCGAGACGACGATCTCGCGGCCGATGATCACGGCGGCCGGCAGGGTCAGCCACAGGTTGCCGTGTTCCTGTACCAGCAGCACCAGGGCAACGGCCACCATGAGCTTGTCGGCCACAGGGTCGAGGAACGCGCCGAAGGGCGTGCTCTGTTCCAGGCGGCGTGCCAGGTAGCCGTCGAGCCAGTCGGTGGCGGCTGCGAAGGCAAATACCGAGCTGGAGGCGATGTAGCTCCATTCATACGGCAAATAGAACAACAGAATGAAAATCGGGATAAGCAGGACGCGTAGAACGGTGATCAGATTAGGGATATTCATCGGCACAACTGGCTACGAGGTGAGAAGGCATTCTATTCGCTGTGCAGGTTTGCATAAATCAGCTCAGCGAGCTTTTTACTGATACCGGGTGCTTTGGCTATCTCGTCAATGCTGGCACGGGACAGCTCCTGCAAGCCACCAAAATGTTTAAGCAAGTCGCGACGGCGGGTCGGGCCTACCCCCGCAACCCCTTCCAGGGTTGAGGTTCGCCGGGTTTTGCCACGGCGGGCGCGGTGGCCGGTAATGGCGAAACGGTGCGCTTCGTCGCGGATCTGTTGAATCAAGTGCAGTGCGGGTGAGTCGCCCTTCAAAGTGAACTCATGGGCGGCATCATTCAAGTACAACGTTTCAAAACCAGCCTTGCGCGTGGTGCCCTTGGCGACGCCGAGCAGGATCAGGTCGGGCACCGCCAGTTCGTTGAGCACGTCACGGGCCATGGACAGCTGGCCCTTGCCGCCGTCTACCAGCAGGATATCGGGCAACTTGCCCTCCCCGTCCTTCAACTTGCTGAAGCGCCGCGTGAGTGCCTGGTGCATGGCGGCATAGTCATCGCCTGCGGTAACGCCTTCGATGTTGTAGCGTCGATAATCGGATTTGATCGGCCCTTCCGGCCCGAATACCACGCAGGAGGCCACTGTGGCCTCGCCGCTGGAGTGGCTGATGTCGTAGCACTCCAGGCGCTGGGGCGGCTCGTCCAGGTTGAGCACCTCGGCCAGGGCGTCGAAGCGTGCAGCGACGTGCTGTCGGTTCGCCAGCCGCGCGCCCAGGGCCTGTTCGGCGTTGGTCACGGCCAGTTGCTGCCAGCGGGCACGGGTGCCGCGTACGCGGTGGCTGATGTCCAGCTCGCGGCCGCGCAGCTCGTGGATCGCTTCGATCAAGGTGGGAAAGTCTTCGTGCACCACGTTGACGATCAGCTCCGACGGCAGGTCGCGCTCAGGGCTGCTGACGTAATAGTGGCCAAGGAACGCAGCCATGACCTCCGCCACGTCTTCGTCGATACCGGTCTGCGGAAAGAAGTTCTTGCTCCCCAACACCCGCCCGCCACGCACGCTGATCAGGTGCACACAGGCGCCGCCCGGGTTGACGAACGCGGCGATCACGTCGACGTCACCGGTGCCGCCTTCCATGCTTTGCTGGTCCTGGACACGGCGCAGCAGGGAGATCTGGTCACGCAGTTCGGCAGCCTTTTCGAAATCCAGGGTGCTGGCGGCCTGCTCCATGGCTCCAGAGAGCTCATCGGTGAGCGCATTGCTGCGCCCTTCCAGGAACATCACCGAGTGCCGCACATCCTCGGCGTACTCCGCAGGTTCCACCAGGCCCACACAGGGCGCCTTGCAGCGCTTGATCTGGTATTGCAGGCACGGCCGTGTGCGGTTCTTGTAGAAGCTGTCTTCGCACTGGCGCACAAAAAAGGTTTTTTGCAGCAGGCTCAGGCTTTCACGAATCGCCCCGGCGCTGGGGTAAGGCCCGAAGTACTTGCCCTTCTGCTTTTTTGCCCCGCGGTGAATGCTCAGGCGCGGAAAGTTGCCGTCCGATAAAAATACGTAAGGGTAGGATTTATCGTCACGCAGCAGGATGTTGTAAGGCGGCCGCCATTCCTTGATCAGCGTCTGCTCAAGCAGCAGCGCCTCGGTTTCATTGGCGGTGATCGTGGTTTCGACCTGAGCGATACGCGCCACCAGGGCGGCGGTTTTCGGCGCAAGGCCGGTCTTGCGAAAGTAGCTCGCCAGACGGCTCTTCAGGTTCTTGGCTTTGCCCACGTAAAGCAGGCGCGCCTCGCTGTCGAACATGCGGTACACGCCGGGGCGGCCACTGCAGGTGGAGAGAAAGGCACTGGGATCAAACGGTGTGGTCATGTCAGGCGCTGGCGTCCACCATGCCGTGGCGCACCGCGAGCAGGGTCAATTCAACATCACTGCTGATGGCAAGCTTCTCGAAGATACGATAACGGTAGGTATTGACGGTCTTGGGCGACAGGCACAGCTTGTCAGAGATGGTCTGCACCTTCTGGCAACCGACGATCATCAGGGCGATCTGGATTTCCCGCTCCGACAACGCATCAAACGGCGAATCGCTGGTGGGCTGAAACGATTTGATGGCCAATTGCTGGGCAATCTGCGGGCTGATGTAACGCTGGCCAGCAAATACCAGGCGAATGGCTTGCACCATTTCGGCCAGGCCTGCGCCCTTGGTGAGGTAGCCGGCGGCACCGGCTTGCAGCAAACGGGTGGGGAACGGGTCTTCCTCGCACACCGTGACCACCACGACCTTGATGTCCGGATGGCTGCGCAATAGCTTGGTCGTGGCACCAAGACCGCCAATCCCAGGCATCTTGACGTCCATCAGCACCACATCGGGCTTCAACTCCCGGGCCTTGATCAGGGATTCCTCCCCCGACTCCGCCTGGCCGACTACTTGCAGGCCGTCGATGTCAGCCAGCATTCGTGTAATACCTGTACGAACGAGATCATGGTCATCGACTACTAGCACCCTAATCAAGCAGACACCTCGCGATATGGTCTTATAGGTTGCTGAACACCTTAGCAAAAAACCAAGGCGCAGACCTAGTTGCAAGTGTCATATATATAGAGATTCAACGCGTTGGGGCTGTTCGCCAGGTGGCGAACAGCCGTGTTTCCTGGGTTAAAGGTCAGGATTCCTGGGGGTGCGGCTTGGCTTTTCCGTTCACCACGGATGAATGCTCGGCCAAGGTACTGGTCAAGCGACGGATTGCATCCTGGTCTTCCTTGAACATCGCTCGGTAATTGCCCAGCACTTTTTCTTCGATCTTGCTCAGGTTATCCAGCTGGATCGGCGTTGGGCTGCCGGTCAACACGTACAGGATATCCACGCCTTTTTCGGCGACGCGAGACAAATAATCGGCCTTGGGCGCACGACCACCACTTTCATATTTGCCTTGGGCGTTCGCTTCAACGCCTCCAATTTCACCAAAAACTTTCTGCGACAGGCCAAGTCGCTCTCTTTCTTGCCTTAAGCGCGAACCGATTCCACTCATTTGGATGTATGATCCTAAATTGGCACACCCCAAGAGGTGTCACACCATCACTTCGTTAAACAAACTTGAACGGTTTTGAACTATGCCCGGAATCCGTACTGCTGCACAAGCCAAGGCCTGGCTGGAACATCAAGGAAAGTCAGTTCAAGCGTTCGCCCGGGAGCATGGCGTAGATCCGGCAACCACCTATCAAGTGCTCGCCGGGCGAAAAAAGGGACGACGTGGAGAAGCCCATAAAGTGGCGGTACTTCTGGGCATGAAAGAGGGCGTTATCGTGGATGAGCCTGAAGCTCAATCCCACGATGAACAAAGCACTAGCTGACAGCAGTATGCGCTTATTTTTAGGACGTGCTTGTTTTAGTCCGATGTGAGTGCGCGACACTCACGCTCCATCCGCCAGAAGCCATCCTCTTCACCGACAATGCTCAACCCCAGGCGCTGATACAGCCTTCTTGCCGGGTTGGTCTTGAACACCGTCAAACGTAGAAAGCCCAGGCCCTCGACGCGTGCCTTGAGCACCATTTGCGCCAGCACCCAACTGCCCGCACCCTGCTTGCGGCAGCATTCCAGCAGGTGCAGCTCGCGGATATACAGGGCCTTGCCGTCGCGGCTCAGGCTGATAAAGCCCATGACGCCGTCATCGTTGCAGATCAGCCAGTTCTCGCGGCCCGCCCAGGCCACGTCGAAGCCGTCGTTGGACCACAACAAGCCGTTCTGACGGTAATAATGGCTCATAGCCTCCCGGGTCAGGGTGCGGGCAAACGGCAGGTCTTGCTCAGTGGCCCGGCGCAAATGAAACCTCATTCAGAGAGCTACCACGTGGCCGGCCCACTGCCCGTTCTCGCGACGGGCGATCACCAGCGCGTCGCCGACACCGGGGGAGGCAACAAGCAAGTTGCCATCGGCGGTCCAAATTGCACTGCGGCCGGCACAGGCCCAGCCTCCGGACGGCCCACCGTGGTTAGCCATCAATACCAACAGGCCATGCCCGGCCGCATAGCCTTCAAGCAAAGCACTGTCCGCCGCGTAGCCTCCCTCGCTGATCAGTACGCTTGCGGCATACACCGTGGCGCCCGCTGCCTCCGCTTGACATGGATGACTGGCCTGGGAAAAGTCCGCGCACACCGCCAATGCTATGCGGTCATCTCCAAATGCCAGGACCTCGCCGCCCTGCCCCGCAGCAAATGCCAACTCCTCACCGGGGTGCAAGTGCTGCTTGGTGTAGACGCCTACTGAGCCGTCCGCCCCCAGCGCCAGTGCGCCAATCAGTACACTTGTTTGTGACGCCAACCGCACCGGCATGCCCACCACGGCGGTCAACCGCAGCTCCCGCGCCAGCTCACGCAACGGCGCCAACACGGCGTCTTGCGGGTCGATGGCCAAGTCGGCCGCCAGGAACGGCTCGTAGCCCGTCAGTGACAGTTCTGGAAACACCAGGCACTGCACGCCCTGTTCAGCCGCGGCCCACATCAACGCCAGGTGCCGCTGGATATTGGCAGCGACATCGCCCGGGATGGAAACGGTTTGCGCCGCAGCAAGGGTCAAGGCAGTCATGGTCGCGTCCTGGCAATCATTGTTTGAGAGCCGTCAGCATATCCACACTTGCCCCATAGCGGCATAGGTATCTACACAACTGAGTGGACAGTAGCAGCGGACGGTAACCACGATGCGAAGCGAGTCGCTCTTGATCTGCTTTTGATCTTGATCTTAAGCGCCCCGTCAAACCACGCTGGCCGGAATTCGACAGGGATTTGGGGGGTAAACCGGCAGGGATGCCGGTTTAGCCGCCCCGCGCCATGGATGGCGCGTGGCGGCGGCCCCCCAAATCACTGGCGGATTACGGGCACACCGAGCCCAAGCGACGTGCCGAGTGGTGGGGCAAGAGCGCTTTGGTTACTTTCGCGCTTTTCGAAAGTGACCCGCCGTCAGGCGGAACCCTAAGTAGCCGTTACCGCAGCAATGGATATGTACACAATCCAACTGTGTTGACTGCTAGGCCGCCTTCGCGAGCAAGCCCGCTCCCACAGTTGGATCGTGGGGTGTCAGGTTAGATAGGTGTTGACTGTCAGGCCGCCATCGCAGGCAAACCAGCTCCCACAGTTGGATCGTGGGGTGTCAGGGTAGATAGGTGTTGACTGTCAGGCCGCCATCGCAGGCAAGCCCCCACAGTTGGATCGTAGGGTGTCAGGTAGATAGGCGTCGGCTGGCAGGCCGTCACGGGAGCAAGCTCCCTCGCCACAGGTCCAGCGTTGCCCATAGCGGTAAGTACCGCCACGCAATAGAAATTACTGATTGAATCCACCTGCACGCCTCTAGTAAGCTCCCCCCATCATTTGGAGAGCCCCATGTTGCCACTCACCCACACTCAGGTTTGCCCTGCTGCCAGCGCCTTGCGCTCGGTGTCGGCTACCCGTGTGAACGGTTCGAGCGCACTGGCCGGCTTTTATTTTGGGTATTGGTTTAGCCACTGGCGCGCCTGATACCTGAAATCGGCGCCCACTACTCAAGGGGTCGCCTACCAGAGAAATCTAAACCCCCGGTCGGCTCCCCGACCGGGGGTTTTGTTTTTTCAGCGCCTGACAACTTGTTTGCTCACGATCACTTAAAGGAATCACACCATGAACTTCACCACCTATTACCGCTACGACACTTGCACTGCATGGCGATTTAGCCAGCTCCGTTCGGGACAGCCTGCCGCCTCCGACCGGTCACCCCATGGTGGCAAGCCAACACACGTAGCCGATACGGCCAATTGTCGAACACCCCAGTAGGCCAAGCGTGCGGGAATCGCCCGCCGCTTGCCCAGGAAGCCTTGAATATGAACTCCTCCGTCGCCGCTTTGCCCGTCTCTACCCTCAACAGTGCCAATGAAGCCCTGACCCAGCGTTTGCCCAGCTCCCTTGAGCTCAAGCATCAACTGCCGCTCAGCCCGTTCCTCAACGAACAAGTCCACGCCCATCGCCAAGCCGTGCGCGCCATCCTCAATGGCGAAGATTCACGCTTGCTGGTGATTGTGGGGCCGTGCTCGATCCACGACCCGGAATCGGCCATGGAATACGCGCGCAATCTGAAGAAGCTCGCGCTTGAAGTCAGCGACCAGATGCTGCTGGTGATCCGTGCCTACGTCGAGAAACCGCGCACCACGGTGGGTTGGAAAGGCCTGGCCTACGACCCGCACCTGGACGGCAGCGATGACATGGCCGCCGGCCTGACCCTGTCCCGCGAGCTGATGCGTGAAATGCTGCGCCTGGGCCTGCCGGTGGCCACCGAGTTGCTGCAGCCCATGGCCGCCGGCTACTTCGATGACTTGCTCACGTGGGTCGCCATTGGCGCACGCACTACCGAATCGCAGATTCACCGCGAAATGGCCAGCGGCCTGGGCATGCCCGTGGGCTTCAAGAACGGCACCGACGGTGGCGTCGCCATTGCCTGCGATGCGATGCGCTCAGCGTCCCACCCGCATCGCCATTTCGGCGTCGACAGCCAGGGCCACCCGGCGATCATCCAGACGCCCGGCAACCCCGACACGCACCTGGTGCTGCGCGGCGGCCACCGTGGGCCGAACTACGATGCGCAAAGCGTGGCCGACGTGAAGCATGACCTGGCCAAGTCCAAGGTGGCGGCGCGGATCATGGTCGACTGCAGCCATGCCAACAGCGGCAAGAACCCGCTGCGCCAACCAGCGGTATTCAATGACGTGCTGGAGCAGCGCTTGCAAGGTGATACCTCCCTGGTGGGCATGATGCTTGAAAGTCACCTGTTCGAAGGCTGCCAGCCGCTGAGCGCGTCGATGAAATACGGCGTGTCGGTGACCGATGGTTGCCTGGGTTGGGACGGGACCGAGCAGTTGTTACGCAGTGCCGCTGAGCGGTTGCGGGAGCACGGCAAAGCCGACTGATCGGTGAAAATCAACATCTGGGAGGGAGCTTGCTCCCTCGCCACAGGCCCAGTGAGGTTATGCCCGGGCCACCGGCATGCGGGACAGCTCCCGCAACCACGGCAACACCCGCAGTCCGTGGGCAGTCTCGCAGGGGTCGACGATGTCCATGAAGTGTTCAAGGTTGACGTGGTCCGGGACGCCCGGCAGGCGCACCCGCACGGCCGGCGTTACACCGCAAGGGGCGCCCAGGTCCAGATGTTCGTAGACCAGCACATGACGCACCTGGGGCTGAGGTTCATAGGCTTGGGCCATCAGCCCGGCATGGATTATCAGTACATCGAAGGGTTCGGCAGGAATGGCGGTAAGAATCCGCACCTCTTCGAACGTTTGCACCGGCACGATCCGGTAATAACCCAACCGGTTGAGCATTTTCTCGATGTACAGGCGTTGCAGATGCTGTTCATCGGCAATCAGGATGGTCAGTGCTTTGTTCGGCATGGCAAACCCCTGGCAGGCAGTGCTCGGCAGTGAGCGCTGCCCATTTTCCAGACATATGCCGACGACAAAATCAGGCATGTTCCCGGTTCGCGTAAGAGTTTTCCCAAATTTCCCGAATGGCGATCAACCGCAGTCAAGTCTGATTGCAATAAGCGCTCAAGCCAAGACGCAAAACATCGATCGCTTCAGACACGCCCTCAACCGCTGACCCCAATGCCTGACGGTCGCGCTGTTCACACACTGCCTCCAATGCTTCACACCCACTGATCAATAGGTTTGCCTTGACCATCCGCGCGCCGCCCTTGGCACGGTGAGCCAGGTCGTGCAGCTTGGCAAAATCTGCCTGGCTGGCCAGGCGTGGCAGCAAGGTACGGTCTGCCTCCAGGCTGTCGAGCAGCGGCGCCAGCAACTCGACAAGCGCAGCGTGATCATCGCCGGTCAGCGCGACCAGTGTGCTCAAGTCGAATGTCGCTACGGGCTGCGGGCCCGCGTCGGCCACACGCGAGGCCAGCGCCGACCGCAAGTCGTCAAGCCCGGTTGGCTTGAACAGGCAGCCATCCATGCCCGCCTGCCGGCAGCGCTCGGATTCCTCCGGTTGTGCGTTGGCGGTGAACCCCAGCAACAGGCAGGGTTCCAGACCCTGTTCACGCTCTTGCGCGCGAATCTCCTGTGCCAGCTGATAGCCGTTCTTGAACGGCATGTTGCAATCGGTAATGACGCCGTCGAACTGCCCCGCTCGCCACTGTTCAAGCCCTTGAACACCGTCTTCGGCCGTGACGATATGGTGGCCCAGAAAGCTCAACTGTCGAGCCAGCAGCAAGCGGTTGGCCGGGTAGTCGTCCACCACCAGAATCTTCAGCGCACGGCCCTCAGGCGCCGCCTCTTGCGCAGGCTCAACCGCGGCCGGCAGCGTGGCGGTCATGGCCAGGGTCAGCGTCACGTCCACCCGAGTCCCATGCCCCAACACGCTACTCAAGTGCAATTGGCCGCCCATCATTTCACACAAGCTGCGGCTGATCACCAACCCCAGCCCAGACCCGCTACGTGCCGACTGCTGGTTATTGCTGCCCTGGATAAACACACTGAACAACCGCTGCTGATCGGCGATGCTGATTCCGATGCCGGTGTCTTGCACCCATAACTGGACGGCCAAGCGATCATCCTCGACCTTAGCCCGCGCAACCAGACTGACCTGCCCATGAGCAGTGAACTTGATGGCATTGCTCAAAAGGTTCGACACCACCTGCTTGAATCGCAGCGGGTCGACCAGCACCGCCCGGTCAATCAACGGGTCCAGCTCAACCTGCAGCGCCAGCCCCTTGGCGCGGGCCAGCCCCTCGAACAAGCGCGACCGACGCCAACAGCTCATGCAGGTTGGCGGGTTCCAGGGTCAGCGACAAGTGCCCCGACTCGATGCGCGCGATATCGAGAATATCGCCGATCAACTCCAGCATGCCCCGTGAAGCCACAGAGGCCACCTCCAAGGCGTCGCGGTCGACCCGCCCCTGCTCGGCATTTTTCAACGCCAGTTCGATCATGCCGATCACGGCGTTCATGGGCGTGCGGATCTCGTGGCTCATGGTCGCCAGGAAAGTAGTCTTGGCGCGATTGGCGGCGTCGGCATCGTCCTTGGCTTCCTGTAGCTGGCCGAGCAACCGATGCCGCTCGCTCACGTCGACCCAACCGGCAATCATGCCCACCACCTTGTCGTCGCCGTCGCGGTACGGCAGCATCCATTGGTAGATGGTCAGCACATCGCCATTGGGCACCTTGAGTATTCGATCATGAATCTGCGGCTCGCCCCCCGCCATCAAGCGCAGGTAATCCTCATGAAACGACTGGGCCTGCGGCGGGTTTTCGACGTCGGTTTCCACTACCGTCCTGCCGATCACGTCTTCAAGCTTGTAGCCAAACACGTCGAGGTAGGCGTTATTGCAGGCCATCAACCGCCCTTGGCGGTCACGCACGTAAATCGGGTGCGGCGTGCCGTCGATCAATACGCTCATGAACCGCATCTGATCGCTCAGCGCCCGCTCGGCCTGCAGGCGCTTACGAATCAGGCTGCGCAGGTAAATGGCCCAGCCCAGCGTGACGGCCAACAACAACGCCGCCAACCCGAAGCCCTGAAGAATCACGTTGCGATAACGCAACCAGTAACTGTCCTCGATGATGACCTCGCTGCGCCACTGACCAATCAATTCGTCCATTTCCTGCGGGGTGATACTCAGCAGCGCCTTGTCGAGGATCGAATACAACTCCAATTGACTGCGGTTGACCCCAAAGGTCACGCGTGCAGGCTCAGTGCCGACCGTACTGGTGACACGCAAGCGGTCGCGGTAATACCGACTGATCAAATAGCGCGCGCTGATCAACGAGTTGACCGCGCCGTCGGCGTCACCGTTGGCCACCAGCGCCATGGCTTGCTGGGGGTTCTCCACATCGACAAACATCACGCCTGGAAAATTCTGCGCTATCTCATCATGCAGGCCATTGCCGACCACCATGGCCAAGCGTTTGCCAACCATCTCTTCCAACGTGAGCGGGCTGTGTGGACTGTCACGGGTTACCAGCACAAAGGGGTTGGTCAGATAGGGCCGGGTAAAGCGTATTTTTTCGGCCCGCTCCACACTGGGGGTGATAACCGCCAGCATGTCCGCCGTCCCCGCACTGACGATGTTGACCTGGCGCGGCAACGAACTGCCTGGCACCACATCGAACTTCAAGCCGGTGCGCAAGCTGATGCGCGATAACACCTCGGCACTCAACCCTTCGAATTGACCTCGACCACCAATAAAAGATAACGGTAGGAAGTCATTGAGCACCGCGACCCTGACCCGTGGGTTTTTCTGCACCCAGCGTTGCTCACTGGCGCTCAAGTGCAGCCGGTCAACGCCGATTATGCCCAGGTTACCTCCGCTCCAGCGGCGCAGGATTTCCATCTGCTCGCTGGCGGGAATCGCCTCCAGCGCGGCATTGAGGATGGGCAGTAAGCGCGCATTTTCGCGGGTGACGGCAAACGCAAACGGATTGACTTCCAGGCCGGAAAAATCCGCCATGCGTACATTATTGAGGTGGTTTCGATTGATCAGGTAATTGCTGCTGATGGCATCCCCCAGGTAGACGTCGGCACGACCAAACGCCACGGCGCCAATGGCTTCGAACGTCGAGGCAAACAGTTCCAACTGGGCTTTGGGGTAAAACGCCCGTACGGCGTCGGGCTGCATGTAGTGATAGAGCATTGCCACGCGCTTGCCGGCCAGGTCGTCATTCAATACCTGGCTGTCACCGCTGCGGGTCACCAGGGTCGGTTGGTCGTTGGCATAAGAGCGAGACAGCAGCAGCTGCGGGTCCGCCGCTTCATAGCCATTGGCGGAGCCGAGGAAATCCACCGCCCCCTGCTTCAGCGCCTCAACCACCTCATCGCGGGTGTCGTAACGCCGAACCTCGATGGCGATATGCAGGGCCTGGCCGACCAATGCGGCAAAATCAGCCGTGATACCTTCAAGTTCGTCGTTGTTATTGGTCAAGTCAAAAGGTGCGTAATCGGGCGCCGAAACGCCCATCAGCAATGTGCGCCGCTCACGCAGCCAACGCCAATCGGCCTCGTCCAGCGCCACTGGCGGGGTTTCGATATGAGAGTGCCCCAACAGCCGCAAAGCGTGAGGCTCTTCAAGGGCCACCGCGATCAGAGGTAACAGGCTCATCCAAAGGATCGTGACGAACCTGATAAACGCGGCGGTGATCATTTCAGTTCAGATCAGATCAGATGGTTGCGCTGGGCAAACGTGGATAAGTGCACTACCGAGGACATTCGCAACTTCTCCTTGAGTCGAGTCTTGTAGGTACTGATGGTCTTGTGGCTCAGCAGCATTTGCTCGGCGATTTCCTTGTTGCCCAGCCCTAGGGCGAGCATCTGCAGTACGGTAAGTTCGCGGTCAGACAAACATTCGATCATCTGCCGTTCTGTTTCTTGCAAATCGTCGCGCCGCACCGAACTGGTCGGCAAACTGGGGAAGCAGCTGTAGCCCGACATGATCGCCTTGATAGCCTTTTGCAGCTCATCCAGTTCGCCGGTCTTGGCGACGAACCCCATGGCGCCGGCGCGCATGCAGCGGGTGGAAAAAAACACCGCCAGGTAGGACGTCAGCACCAGAATCTTGCACGGCAAGCCCAACGCCTTGATCCGGCTGATGACCTCCAACCCGCCCAATTTGGGCATCGCCAGGTCGAGGATAATCAGCTCGGGACGTTGCTCCCGCGCCAACTGCATCGCATCTGCGCCATCCCCAGCCTGAAAAATCTCAACAAAACCCTCCAACTGCAGGAGGTGTTTGACCGTCGCCCGGATAAACGGATGGTCATCCACAATTAATGCTTTGTTCATACAACTTCCCTATGTGGACAAAATACCCTTACACATCACACCGGACCTGGGTACCTGTGAGAAATGACAGTTCCGACGAACGGCGCTGCCTTATCAATACGGTAACCAGGCCGTGTCTGGCCCCCTTCAATTAACTCAGCATAACCACGGACGCCGGACCTCAACGACCCAACAGCCGCAAGTGCCCAACCTTAGCAACGCAATGATGTTTTAACTGAAGGGATAATCCGGACTAGATGTAGGATTTTTCCACAAGCAAGCTTAGCCAATCCTGGCTCGCCCATAGGGGTCAGTCGGTAGTACTTGGGCTCCAGAAAGCCTGTACCACCAGGGTTGATGTCGAGAGGCGCGCTACCAGAGCATCCAGTTCGTCGCCATCCACCGACGTGGCGGCCAGGATGGCCTCGATCTCCACTTCGTCGCTGCCGAACGGCCGCACATCGACATCGCTGGCCGGGTAGTTGCAACGTGCCAGCTCGGCTTCGAGCAACGCCATCACCGCCTGCTGCTGACTGCGGCGCGCAATGACGTAAAGAATGTTGGTGACCTCTGCCGACACCACATCCAAAGGTTGGCGGTTGATGTTATTGACGATCGGCCGCAGCAAGGTGTTGGCCGCCAGCACAAACAGCGTACCCAGCAAGGCTTCGAGGATCAGGTCGGCGCCAGCGCAGGCGCCCACCGCCGCCGAAGCCCAGAGGGTGGCGGCCGTGTTGAGCCCGCGCACATTGCCTTCCTCGCGCATGATCACACCCGCCCCCAGGAAGCCGATGCCCGAGACCACGTAAGCGACCACGCGCACCGCGCCCTCCGCGCCGCCCAGGCGGTTGGCCATGTCGACAAAGATCGCCGCGCCCACCGCCACCAGCACATTGGTACGTAAGCCAGCGGTGCGCTGGCGGTACTGACGTTCGAAACCGATCAAGCCGCCGAGGATAAATGCCGCGCTGAGGCTGACCACGGTGTCGACCAGGGAGTTGAGGTTGATGTTGTTGATTGCCTGCATAAAAAAATCTCCATGAATGCAGATGCACATTGAAACAATGCCGGCCCCTGTAGGAGCGAGCTTGCTCGCGAAAAACGTCAACGATGACGCGTGCTTGCTGAATGAACGCGGCGTCTGCAAGTTCTTCGCGAGCAAGCTCGCTCCTACAGAACCTTAACTGACGGGCATTACAGTAAGCCCGGCTCCCACAGGGTTTTGCGATGTTGTATTACTGCCAGCCAAACCTGCGGATGTAGTAGCCCTTCACCGCCTGGGTCAGCGCCATGTAAGCCAGCAAAATCACCGGCAGGAACACGAAGTACAGCGACGGCAGCGCCTGCAATTTGAAGTAATGCGCCAACGGCCCCATCGGCAGGAATATCCCCACGGCCATGATCACGCCGGTCATCAGCATCAACGGCAGCGCCGCACGGCTTTGCAGGAACGGGATTTTCGGGGTGCGGATCATGTGCACGATCAGGGTCTGGGTCAGCAGCCCCACCACAAACCAGCCGGACTGGAACAGCGTCTGGTGGTCTGGCGTGTTGGCATCAAACACATACCACATGAGTGCGAACGTGGTGATGTCGAAGATCGAACTGATCGGCCCGAAGAACAGCATGAAGCGCCCCACTTCCCCCGGCTGCCAACGTTGCGGCGTGGCAAGCATCTCGTCATCGACGTTGTCGAACGGGATCGCGATCTGCGAAATGTCATACAGCAGGTTTTGCACCAGCAGGTGCATCGGCAGCATCGGTAAAAACGGGATAAAGGCACTGGCCACCAACACCGAGAACACGTTGCCGAAGTTGGAACTGGCGGTCATCTTGATGTACTTGAGCATGTTGGCGAAGGTGCGCCGGCCTTCCAGCACGCCCTCCTCCAGGATCATCAGGCTCTTCTCCAGCAGGATGATGTCGGCCGCTTCCTTGGCGATGTCCACCGCACTGTCCACCGAAATACCGATATCCGCCGTGCGCAACGCCGGAGCATCGTTGATGCCATCGCCCATAAAGCCCACCACATGCCCGTTGGCCTTGAGCAGACGCACGATGCGTTCCTTGTGGCTGGGGGTGAGCTTGGCGAACACATTGGTAGTTTCCACGGCCAGGGCCAGTTCGGCGTCGCTCATCGCCTCGATGTCGTTACCCATCAGCAAACCTTGTTGTTCCAGGCCCACTTCGCGGCAGATCTTCGCCGTGACCAGTTCGTTGTCGCCGGTCAGTACTTTCACCGCCACGCCGTGAGCCTTCAGGGCCTTGAGAGCCGGTGCGGTGCTTTCCTTGGGCGGGTCGAGAAACGCCACGTAGCCGATCAGCGTCAGGTTATTCTCATCAGCCAGGGTGTAGGTGTCACGCCCCGCCGGCATCGGCTGCGCCGCGACCGCCACCACCCGCAGCCCTTCTTCGTTAAAGGCTGCCGTCACCTGGCGAATGCGCGCCAGCAGTTCGTCGGTCAGCACTTCATCGACGTCGCCATGGCGCACGCGGTTGCATACCGACAAAATTTCCTCCACCGCCCCTTTGCAGATCAACAGGTGCGGTTGGTGCTGCTCGGCCACCACCACCGACATGCGGCGGCGGTTGAAGTCGAAGGGGATCTCGTCGACCTTGTGAAACGCGGTACCAACTTTCAGCTCGCGATGGATGTCCACGTGCTCGAGCACGGCCACATCCAACAGGTTTTTCAAGCCGGTCTGGTAGTAGCTGTTGAGGTAGGCCATTTCCAGCACGTCGTCCGACTCCTGGCCCCACACGTCCACATGGCGCGCCAGGAAAATCTTGTCCTGGGTGAGCGTGCCGGTCTTGTCGGTGCACAGCACGTCCATGGCGCCGAAGTTCTGGATCGCGTCCAGGCGCTTTACGATCACCTTCTTGCGCGACAGAAACACCGCGCCCTTGGCCAGGGTCGAGGTGACGATCATGGGCAGCATTTCCGGGGTCAGACCCACCGCAATCGACAGCGCGAACAGCAACGCCTCGGTCCAGTCGCCCTTGGTAAAGCCGTTGATGAACAGCACCAGCGGCGCCATCACGAACATAAAGCGAATCAGCAACCAACTGACCTTGTTGACCCCCTGCTGGAACGAGGTGGTGGCACGGTCCGTCGCCGTGACGCGTTGCGCCAAGGCACCAAAATACGTGCTGTTGCCGGTGGCCAGGACCACCGCCGTGGCGGCGCCGGACACCACGTTGGTGCCCATGAACAGAATATTCTCCAGCTCCAGCGGGTTGCGCGTATGAGCGTCCTGCTGATGAGCGAACTTCTCCACCGGCATGGATTCACCGGTCATCGCCGCCTGGCTGACGAACAAGTCCTTGGCGCTGAGCACGCGGCAGTCCGCGGGGATCATGTCGCCGGCCGACAACACAATCAGATCGCCTGGCACCAGTTGCTTGATCGGCAGTTCAATGCGCTTGGCAGCATCGCGGCGCAGCACCGTCGCGGTATTGCTCACCATGGCCTTCAAAGCATCGGCGGCCTTGTTCGACTTGGCCTCCTGCCAGAAGCGCAACAGGGTCGAGAGCACCACCATGGAGAAAATCACCGTGGCGGCCTTCATGTCTTCAGTCAGCCAGGAGATCACCGCCAACAGGGTCAGCAGCAGGTTGAAGGGGTTCTTGTAGCAATGCCACAGGTGCACCCACCACGGCAGCGGCTGTTCGTGCTCGACTTCATTGAGGCCGTATTGCACGCGCAGGGCATCGGCCTCCTGAGTGTTCAGGCCCTCGGTGTGGCCGCCCAGTACACCCAGCAATTGCACGGTGCTGCGGTTGGCAGAAGCCACCAGCGTCTGCGCCAGGCTAGGCGGTACTTCGCGGCTGACGCTGGCGTCGGTCACGGTCTCCAGCATCGCCAGGCGGCGAAAATGCCGGGCGATATGCCGGGTCCGCAGGAAACCGGCGAAGAACTCTTTGAGCAACGTGAGGTTCATGGTGTAACTCCTGCGCGAGGAAAAACCGTCGTGCAGGTACTGCCCGTCCACACCGCGCCCGTCACACAGGCACAGCCGAACCTGGCCCGCCCGCCGTAACAGGCAGGCGCGTCCGTAGCATCCAGGCGTTACCCAGGTGCTGGTCAGCGTCGATGAGAGGGAATCAGGCAGGTGCCAGGATTGGCCACCGCCGGGATGCCGCTTCTCGCTTTGTGAGGCGAGACAACGGCATCTGGAAAATGCGCGTTACCTTGCCAAGAGGCCGGTTACCGAAACCGGCCGACGACTGTCACTCGAACAAGTACCCACTGAGGGTCTCCGCTATTGATGAAAACGCGCGAAGCTTACGCCCCGATGTTGGCAGAGTAAACCGTAGGAAAGTGCCTGCATGGCGAATAAGAAAATTCTTCAGGATGGGTTCAGGAACGCCTTTCTTCACCCCACGTGGGGCGGTCCCGTTCGACCAGCGCCAGGTAGTCTTCAATGCTCGCGCTAGCCACAACCTTTACTTGGATAGACACCCTATTCACCTGCCGGCCCATCGTGATGCCCTCGCGGGTGCGCACCTGTACATAGCCAAGCCTGGGCCAAAAACGCTCGGCCCTGGTATTGCCCACCACCACCGTCAGCCGTAGCCACTGCGCGCCCTTCGCCACCGCCCAGGCCTCAAGGTCCGCGTGCAAGCGCTGCGCCAGCCCGCTGCCGTGCCAGCGCGTATGCACCAGCAGCAACCCAATGTGCCACACCCCGGCGGCGAGCAAATCCGCAGCGATATTCACCACGGCGGCCAGGTGGCCCTGCGCATCTCGGTAACCCAGCCAGTACAGGCGGCTGCAATGCCAGCCAGCGGGCAATTGGCCGCTTAACTCTTCCCGTGCTTCGGTCGGGGTAGCCGGTTCGCCATTCACCGCGATGAAGTAATCGGGTGCCTGTTCAAAAAACTGCTGCAGCTCAGCCTCATCGAAGCCAAACAGCTCAACCACCCGAATGCCTTCCAGGGAGCTGCCAGGCAACAGATGTGGATCAACGTCCATGTTCAACCTCTTCAATCATCCCGCGTCAGCACTTCCAGCAATTCAATCTCGAAGCGCAGGTTACTGTTGGGTTTGATATGCGCGCCCATCGAGCGCTCGCCATAAGCCAAGTGCGCCGGTACATACAACGTGCGCACGCCGCCAACCTGCATGCCCATCAAACCCTGGTCCCAACCCTTGATCACGCGGCCGGTGCCGATCACGCACTGGAACGGTTTGCCCCGCTCCCAGGAGGAATCGAACACCGTGCCATCTTCCAGGGTGCCGGTGTATTGGGTGGTGATCAGCGCGCCCTTGACCACGGCTTTGCCGTCGCCCAGGCGGATGTCGATGACCTGCAGTTCGTCGTTGCTCATGGGGTTCTCATTGAAGGCGTGAAAAGGCTGGGGTTTTCCCAGAATCGGATGGGTTTGGCAAGTGTAGGAACAGTCGGAACAATGACATTTCCCTTTAACTTGAAGGACGTTTCCGAGAGAATCCCAACCGCTTGCGCCGCTCACATTGCGTGGCTAGTCTTTGTCGGTCACTGCCAATTCAGTGACTCGGGGTTTGGTAGACCGCGAATGATTAGGCGCTAAGCGCCCCCTTCTGCAAGGCGCTTTTTTTCGGCCCTGCGTTATGGCGGCCGTGCGCAGGGCACCTTCGGGTGCACCGGGTCCTAATCACCGGTCTACCAATCTGCGTACGGCCACCACCCTAAAAGTCGTTTGGTAGCGATGATGGTGGCCTTCTAACTTAGATTAGGAGTCAAACAATGGAAAAGCTCGTCCCCGCACCACCCGCCCCAGAACTGCAATTCTTCGCCACCACACCCGACCTCAGCTTCGAAGACGCCCTAGCCCATGCCAGCAGCGTGTTGCGTTGCGCGGCCGTTGCGGCGCAGACGGCAGGTGAGCAGTTGGATGGCACTTCACGCACCTTGGTGATTTCGGTCATGCACTTGGTGGAAATGGCCAGCGTGATGGTGGACCGTTCGCTGGAATGCATCCAGCCGCGTTAACGCAATCCAATGTGGGAGCGGGCTTGCTCGCGAAAGCGGTGGGTCAGTCAATATCCATGTTTGTTGGGCCGACGTCTTCGCGAGCAAGCCCGCTCCCACATGTGATCTTCGTTGCTTTGAGCATTGCGTTCGCTTAACTGATCGGCATTAGGGCTTGCCTGCGAAGGCAGCGTGTCAGTCAATGCATCTGTGACTGCACGACCGCTTTCGCAGGCAAGCCAGCTCCCACAATTGGATCTGCGTGCATCCAAAAGCCTTTACAACCAATGCCAGAACCGGCTCCAGAACCCTCGCCCCAACTCATCCTTGCACCCGGCATATTGGCGCGCATACATCTGCGAACGCGCTTGCACCTTGCTCGCCACCGGTGGCAGCCAGGCTTTGCTGGCGTAGGTGCGCTGGCGGTAGCCGCCCCAGCCTTCGTGGTAGTTCAGGTATTGGCCATAGGCGTCGTACTTGTAGACGCCGTTGATGGTGTAGGTCTTGTCCATGTACCAGCCGATAAAGTCGATGGCGTCGTCGAAGTCTTCGCGATCAGCGCCGCTGCGGCCGGTGGCTTTGCGGTAGTCGTTCCACACTTCATCCTTGGCCTGGGCATAGCCGGAAGCGGTGGAGACGCGGCCCCAGGGGATGATCCAAAGCAGGTATTTACGCGGGGTCTTGGCGTCGTGGCGAAAGCCTGACTCCTGATACATGATGGCGAACGGCACCTGGATCGGTACGCCCCAACGCTTTTGCGTGACCTTGGCGGCGTCGTACCAGTCGTCTTTTTCGCGCAAGATACCGCAGAGGTCGTTGGGCGTGCGTGGCGGCGAGGTGCCGCACGCCGCCAACAGAGAAGTGAGTAATAACAGTCCGACGGCTTTGCCTGCGCTCAAGGGGGCACCTTTGTGGGATAAGGGTAAAATGCCAGCATTTTACCCCTTCACACAGGCGGCGTCCTTGCCGTAGACAGTTTTAAGCCAAAGGCACGCGACGGGTAGTCAGCGCAATACGACCGATAAAGAAGCTCAAGGCTGCGCCCAACAGCAGCATGGCCAAGGTGCTCCAGGCCGCGCGGGACAGTTGCTTGGCAGCGACTTCACCGGCTTCACGGGCTTTTTGTTCAGCCTGTTTTTTCAGCTCATCGACCTTTTGCATGGCTTGCTGATAAGCCTGGGCATAGTTGTCGACGATCTGGGTGGCTTCTTCTTTGCTCTTGCCAGTGCGGGCCGCGACGATGTTGACCAGCGCCTCTTTATCCGCTGCATTCAGGGCTGGCTCGCCGGACGCTTTCACACGTTCGAACCACTGCTTGAGCTCATCACCGGCCTGGGCAGGGTTGGTCGCTGCATCGGTGGCCGACTGCTTGCCATCGGCTGCTGCCTGATCGGCTTTTTGCTCAACCTTGGCAGGGTCCAGCTCCGCCTTGCCGCTCTGCTTGAGCAAGGTATCCAGTTGGCCTTGCAGGCTGTTCCAGTCCAGCTCGATGCCCTGCTCGTTCAACTGCTGTTTGATGCTATTGCCAATCCCCGGCGCGGCGGCAGCAATGCCACTGCCGGCTGCGGACAGGCCTTTGCCCACCACGTTGCTGGCAGTGCCGACCACGCTGGAAGCCAGGCCCGCCAGCAGCCAAGTGGTGAGCAAGGTGGTCAGGGTCCAGGTCAGCACCCCGTGCAGGCCGCCACGATCCGGCGCGGTGCGGCCGGCCACGAACGCGCCCAACGCGATGGCGACCAGTGTCGATACAAACAGCCAGATACCCGCACCCGTGCCGAAACCGCTCAACGGGTTGCCCGCTTCCATCGGGTCAACGGCACTGGCGCCAATGGCGGTGCCCAACACACTCAACACCAGGTAGGTGACCAGTGCGATTGCACTACCGGCCAATACCGAGCTCCACGACACACGAAACAGTGATCGATTGGTTTCATAGACAGTGGTCATACAAAGGTCCTTTTAAAATTTGGGAGCAAGGCAATGTGCCTTGTTAGGTGTGAGTGTGGCGAAACGACATACGTTCAGTCCTGGCCCATATGCACCAGGCGCCCTGGTGCATTCGCACTGCCCCGTAGGCAATTACTCTGCACTATCCTGAAGCCGGGATGTCGTAACCCAATGTGCCTTGCCCTGCCCTAATCGGAGACGTTATGACCCAGGATGTTCTCGCCAAAGAAACCAACCGCCGCCAACTGCAGACCATCATCTCGGGACTGTCCGACGGTGTGATCCTGGCCGAGGTCGACCAGACCATTCTGTGGGCCAATGAAGCGGCGTTGACCATGCATGGGGTCAGCGAGGTCAAGGAACTGGGCGCCAATACCGAGGCGTACGCCAAGCGCTTTGCCCTGCGCTATCGCAACAACCACCCATTGCCACTGGACAGCTACCCCCTCAGCCGCGTGGCTGCCGGTGAAGAGTTCAGCGATGTGGTGGTGGAAGTCACACCCACCGACGACGAACACCGCAGCTGGGTGCACCGCCTGCGCAGCCTGGTGCTGACCGATGCCCAGGGTGAGCCGGAGTTGCTGGTGCTGATCCTCAGCGACGCCACCGAATGGGCCAGCGCCGAGCAGCGCTTTGAGAAAACCTTCAACGCCAACCCGGCGCCCGCCGTGATCTGCCGCCTCAGCGACCTGCGCTACATCAAGGTCAACCAGGGTTTTCTGGAGATGACCGGCTACAACCGCGACCAGGTCATCGGCAAATCCGTGTATGAACTGGATGTGCTGGAACAGGCCGAGCGCAAGGACCTGGCGATCCAGCGCCTGGGCGAAGGCGCGACCATCCCGCAGATGCAGGCCGAACTGAGACTGCCCGAAGGTGGCAGTAAACTGGTGATCGTCGCCGGCCAACCGTTGGACATGAACGAGGAAGACTGCATGCTGTTTTCCTTCACCGACCTGGAGCCACGGCGCAAAGCCGAAATCGCCCTGCGCCAGAGCGAAGAGCGCTTCGCCAAATCCTTCCGTCTGACGCCCGTGCCGACCCTGGTGTGCAGTGCCGACAACCGCCAGGTGGTGGACATCAACGAAGCCTTCATGAGCATCACCGGCTACATCAGCGAGGAACTGATCGGCAAATCCATCGAAGACATCAACTTCATCGACAGCCCCCAGGCCGGCGCACAGTTGTTCGCTACCCTGGAAAAAGCCGGCAACCTTGAAGGCCAGGACCTCAAGGTGCGCAAGAAAGGCAGCGAGGTGATCGACTGCGTGGTGTCCGCAGACACCGTGATTATCCAAGACGTGCCCTGCTACCTGATGGTGCTGATGAACATCACCGAACGCAAACGCTCGGAGCTGGAGCTGGTAGCGGCCATCGAGGAAGTCATGCAGGACGCGTCCTGGTTCAGCCAGACCCTGATCGAGAAGCTGGCCAACGCCAAGAGCGTCAACAGCCCCAACCTGCCGAATGTTTCCTTCACCGACCTCACCGCCCGCGAGCGCGATGTATTGGGCCTGATCTGCGAGGGCCTGGCGGACAAAGAGATCGCCTCGCGCCTGAAACTGGCGCCTAACACCGTGCGTAACCATGTGGCCACGGTGTATTCCAAGCTGGGGGTGCACAGCCGTAGTGCAGCGATCGTCTGGGCCCGTGAACGCGGGCTGTTTGCCGGTGATTTGCGCCTGAAAAACAAACCCTGACCGTGCAAATGCACTAGTGCGTCTAGTGCGAATTCGCCTTATTGAGCGGAGGTGCAAGCAATAACCTTCAAGGGATCGTATTTATGCCTAGAAGGAACCCGCATGTTTACCCTCTCTCAACTGCGCAACTGCATCGAAGAAGGCCTGTCACCGCTGACGTGCGAATTTACCCTGTGCCGGGACGCTTCCTTGACTCTCAAGGTCTACGACGCCGAGACTGGCCGCGTCGACCTGGTGGTGACCGGCATCAGCACCAACCGCCTCCAGACCCCGCAGGAAGTAGCGAAGATGGTTGACGAATTGCGCTACGAGCTGCAAAGCAACAACGTCGGCAAGCTCACGCTGGATGATCTGCCTTTATCGCCGCTCCCATGAAATAAAACACCCCGCCGGCGACGATAAACGCCCCCAGCATGTAGAACATGTAATGGGCCGGCAGGCTGGCCAGCACCAGCCCGCACAGCACCGGCCCCAGCGCGGCGCCGAGGTTGGACAGGTTTTGCGCCCCGTAATACATGCCCCGCAGGTGGTCCGGGGCAATTCGGTCGATAAACATGTACTCGGCCGGGAACACGATGATTTCACCGACGGTGAACACCGCCATCGCCAATACCCACCCCACCACGCTGGTGGACAGCCCGAAGCCGATCAAACCCAGCATGAACATGCTCAAGCCGGCGATCAGCCATTGGCTCAGGTAACGGTGCGAGATGCGCCGGCCAATCAGGTACTGCAAGGCGATCACCAATACAGCGTTGGTGGTCAGCACCGCGCTGATCACCGTGTAGGTGTATTCGGCGGTCGTGGTGGTCACCAGGTACTGCGACAGGTAGGCCGTAAACTGGCCGAACACCACCGCGCTGAGTAAACCACCGAGGGTGAAGCACACCAGCCGGCGGTCCTGCAGCAGTACGCGGGCAACGGCGAGGAACGGCACCGGCTTTTGCGTAGCGTCCGCAGTGGCCAAGGTGCGGTCACCCCAACGCCCATACAGCAGGAAAAACCCCAGCCCCAACAGCGCCGACAGAATAAACGGCAAGCTGATATCCAGCTTGGCCACCATCGCGCCAAAGAACGGCCCCACGGCATAGCCGATATTGGTAAGGGTGTACTTGATGGAAAACACCTCGCTGCGCGCGTCTTCGGGCAGCAGGCTGGCGAAGCCGGCTTTCACCGCAATATCGATGACGGCGTAGGCCAGGTTGATCAGGATCAGGCAGCCATAGAACGCCCAGATATTCTGCGCCAGCACCGTGCCGATAAACCCCAGCACAAACACCAGACTCAACCCGAGCAACAGGCGATAGCTATTGATGCGGTCGACCAGGAAACCGCCGTAGACACTCAGTAGCGAACCGACGATCAACGAACTGCCGATCACCAGGCCGACCTGGGTAATGTCCAGGCCAAAATGGCTGGTGAGGTAGATCACGAGGTAGGGAAAGGTGATGGCTTTGGCCAGCGTCAGCAACAACGTGGCGCACAGCAGCAGGTTCACGGTGCGGGGGTAGTTTCTGATGGTGGCAAGCATCCTGCTCTCATTCTTCAAAGGTAACGCGACCATTGCGGTCGGTTACCTTAACGCAAGAGACATGAAACGAGCAGGTGCCCCGACGGGATTATTGCTTGACTGGCGTAATCTCGAGGATGGTGCCGTTGGTGGTCTTGAGCAGGACGTACTTGTCGCCTACGCGCGCCCACTGGCTTTCTTCTTCGGGCTGCTTGAGGCCGCGCTTTTTCCAATCGCTGATGGCCGACTCCTTGCGCATCAGGATATCCGGCGCGCGGTCGCCCTCTTTCAAGTCGCGAGCGTTGATGTTTGAAGGTTGCACGGTTTCCTGAGGGGTATCGCCGGCCTGCGCCACGAAACTGGCGGTAGACAAGCTTGCAGCGACGAGAACACAGGCAGCTAGAGTTCTGGATTTCATGGGTGCTCCTTCAATTAATGATGCATACCCAGGTTCCGACCGCGGCGGCGCGCAATCATTCAGCCTTGTTTCCTGTGGCCAGAGATTGCGATCGTGAAAATAATGCTGTAATTTTTCATGAAATTATTCGACATAAATTTCATGACCCCACAAGAAGAACTCGCCACCCTCGCGGCGCTGATCCACGACCTGCGCAAGCACAAGAAGCTCACCCTGGCGCAACTTGCGCAAAAAATCGAGCGGTCGGTGGGGTTTCTCTCCCAGGTCGAACGTGGCCTGTCGCGCCCGACCGTGGCCGATTTGACCGCCATCAGCCACGCCCTCGACGTGCCCACCACCTACTTCTACAGCCTGCCCAAACCAAAGGCAGTGGACTGGGTCACCCGCCCCAACGAGCGGCGCACGGTGTATTACGCCAATGGCATCACCGACATCCTGGTGTCGCCGAGTATGAACGGCGCGTTTTCGATGCTCGACAGCCTGTTGGCCCCCGGTGCCAACAGCGGCGAGCAAAGCATGAGCGACCGCGCCGAGCAGGCCGGTTTTGTGCTGGAGGGCGAGCTGACGCTGTGGGTTGAGGGTGAGCCCGATGCGGTCACCCTCCACGCTGGCGACAGTTTCCACCTGGCCAGTTTCGCCCACTGCCGCTATGCCAACCTCACCGACCTGCCCGCCCGCGTCTTGTGGGTTTACAACTAGGAGCTGCACCCGTGAAAAGCCAATCCTCCACGTTGCTGGCCGAAGTACGCAGCTTCCGCCAGAACCACCCCGACGTGCGCTATGTCGACCTGATCGCCCTGGACATTCCCGGGCATTTCTATGGCAAGCGCTACCCGGTGGAGATGCTTGAGAAAGTCGCAGCCGGCAGCCCGCTTAAGCTGCCGCAGAACGCGGTATTGCTGGGGGCTCAGGGTGGGTTGTTCAAGATTGGCGACTACTGCTTCAACGATGGCGACCCGGACGCCAATCGCCGATTGGTGCCGGGCACGCTCAAACCGGTGAACTGGGAATCGCAGCCATTAGGGCAAATGCTCATCACCTCGGACGGCACCGAAGCGCCCATCGAATTCGAACCCCGCGAAGTCCTGGCCAAGGTGCTGGAACGCTTGCAGCACCAGGGCATTCACCCCGTGGTCGCGTTTGAGCTGGAGTTCTACCTGTTCGATAAACAGCTGGAAAACGGCCTGCCGCAATTTGCCCGCGACCCGCTCAGTGGGGATGCCGACGACCAGCCCAACCTGCATATCGAACGGCTGTCGCGCTTCAGCGACGTGCTCGACGACATGGCGCAAACCGCCAAGGACCAAGGCATCGACATCACGGTGATCACCGCCGAGATCGGCCCCGGCCAGTTCGAGATCAACTTCGGCCACTGCGACGACGGCCTGCGCGCCGCCGACTGGGCCGCCCTGTTCTGCCGTAGCACCCGTGGCGTGGCGCTCAAGCAGGGTTACCGCGCCAGCTTCATGGCCAAGCCCTACCTGCAATTTCCCGGCAGTGGCATGCATGTGCATGTCAGCCTTTACGACGCAGCGGGCAATAACCTGCTCGCGGCCCATCAGCAGCAGCCATTGCGCCACGCCGTGGCCGGCTGCCTGGAATTGCTGCCCCACTGCATGCCGATCTTCTCGCCCAACCACAACGCCTTCCGCCGCCTGGGCGGCACGGTCAACGCTGCGACGCGGGCGAGCTGGGGCTTTGAAGACCGCGATGCTTGTGTGCGCATCCCCGAGTCCGACCCGCGCAACCTGCGGATCGAGCACCGCCTGGCCAGCGCCGATGCCAACCCTTACCTAGTGCTGGCGGCAATCCTGGTGGGCCTTGAGCACGGGCTTGAGGCCAAGCGCGACCCCATCGCGCCCCTGAACGAAGACCGCAACAGCGGCACCGATTTCCCGGTGGAAATGCTCGACGCCGTGCGTGCCATGCAGCAGCAACCGGTGCTGCGCGACAAGCTGGGCGCGGAATTTGTCGACGTGTATTGCGAGAACAAACGCCAGGATCACTTGGCTTTTCAGCAAGAAATTCATGCGCGCGAATATCGCTGGTTTCTCTAAACACGCGCCGCGCTGGCGGCGGTATACAAACCTTGATCCAAATCAACGAAAGGCTCTAGCACGGGCCTTTCAGGCTTAAAAATTGTCGAACAATCCTGGCCTTTGCCGTTGAGATCCATTATCATCCGGCGCCTTCTCGCTACCCGCCGGGTAGCTGTTTCAATGTGTCACCCGAGGCGCCCATGTACCGTTTTTCGTTTCACCGCCCTTTGATTGCTATCAGTATGGGGCTGGTTTCCCATTCCGTCAGCGCTGCACTGCAACCCCTAGCCGAAGCTCCACTGGCCAACGACACCGAATTGCACTGCCACTTCAACCGCGACGCCAGCACCGACTGCACCACCACCTACCGCTACACGATCCTCAAACCCAACGGCCGCGAAATGCTCTCGCGCATCGATTTCGATTACGCCGAAGGCGATACCTTTGAAGTAATCAGCGCCCAGTCCACCCAGCCTGGCGCCAAGCCGGTCGCCCTCGCCGCCACGCAAATCGATACCCGCAGCGCGCCCAACCCAGACCAGGGTTTCAGCCGCGAGAAGCAAACCTCCCTGGCCTTCCCCAACCTGCGCGTGGGCACCAAGATCCGCTACACCGTACGCCACCACTATCCGGCAAAACCGCTGATGAGCCAGTTCCATTACGTGCTCAAGTTCGGCCCCGGCGCGGCCCGCCGCGATCGTTTCAAGGCGCGCTTTACCGCCGAACGCCCGATCCAGTGGCGTAGTGAAATGTTCGACGCCTTCAACGTGACCCCTTCGAGCAACGGCAAAACCCTGGACGTGGCGCTTAAAGCGCCGATCTACCTCAACTACATCAATGAATCCTCCGCCGCCGCGCTGCTGCGCGTTCCACGCCTGGAAGTGGGCAGCGCCGTGGACCGCCAGGCGTACTTCGGTGATTTTGCCCAGCGTTACAACCAGATCCTCGGCGCCAACCTGCCGACGCAAGCCGCCGCCGCCGTGGCCGCCGCACGCAGCCTGGCGCCGGCTGAGCAAGTGGCCGCAATGATGCAGCACATCAATGATCACTACCGCTACCTGGGTGACTGGCGCGCAACCGAACGCGGCTACGTGCCGTTCAGCCTGGCGGAAATCGAGCAGCACGGCTACGGCGACTGCAAGGACCTGGCGACGCTGCTGACGGCCATGCTCAAAGCCAGCGGCATCAAGGCGGAGACCGCGTGGGTCAGCCGTGGCGACGTGGCCGATGCCCTGCTGATTCCGGGCACCCAGGCGCCGAACCACGCCATCGTGCTGAAGTGAATGGCCAAGTGTGGTGGCTTGACCCGACCAACCCGGTCTTCGCCCCTGGCCAGACCATGCCCGATATTCAGGACCGCTGGGTGTTGGTCAACGACGCCCAGAGCCAGGTGCGCGAAGAACACATCCCACTGGAGCGCCCCGAAGTCTCGATACGCCTGGACAAACAGGTGCAATACGGCAAAGAGGGAGATGGCGCGGTCAAGGCGACTATTACCTTCAGCCGCCTGCCGCTGATGCAACTGAGCGTCGCCGACCGCCAGCAAGGCACCACCGCCACCGACCAGAACATCTGCGCCAACTTCGGCAACGACATCAGCGACTGCCAGATCACCCGCGAACCCACCCGTTTTGTGGTACATGACGGCTACAGCGTCAGCGCCCGCATGAACGATCAGCGCGCCCTGGAAAAACTGGCCAATGACTATGTCTACACCGACCCGTCCTTGAAAGACCGCTGGGAAGGTTACGTCAACTATCGCCGCCAGGGGCAACAGGCCGACCTCTACCTGGGCAACCCCGAAACCTATGACTACACCTACACCCTGACAGGCGGGAAGATGGAAAAAGCCATCCCCGGCTGCAAGGTGCGCTCGCCCTGGTACGACCTCGACCTGGACGGAAAACTGGAAGACGGCTCACTGCGCTATCACTATCGCCTGAGCCAGAAAAAACGTTGGCTGACCCATGCCGAAGTCACCAGCGATGCGTTCGGCAAGATGATTGAAGAAGCTCGGGCCTGTGCCGAGCAGGTGCATCAGGTGGTGAAGTTCTAAGGTGCCCCTGACACACCCCCTATCCAAATGTGGGGGCTGGCTTGCCTGCGATGGCGGCGGGTCAGCTTGCACATGAGTGGCTGATACATCGCCATCGCAGCATAGGTATCTACACAACTTTGCGAGCTGTAGCAGCACAAGGTAACCACGATGCGAAGCGAGTCGCTCTTGATCTGCTTTTGATCTTAGGCGCCCCGTCAAACCACGCTGGCCGTAATTCGACAGTGATTTGGGGGGTAAACCGGCAGGGATGCCGGTTTAGCCGCCCCGCGCCATGGATGGCGCGTGGCGGCGGCCCCCCAAATCACTGGCGGATTACGGGCACACCGAGCCTAAGCGAGGTGCCGAGTGGTGGGGCAAGAGCGTTTTGCTTACTTTTGACTGGGCCGGCATTCCGGCTTTTCAAAAGTAAGACGCCGTCAGGGCGGAACCCTAAGTGGCCGTTACCTAAATAACGGATATGTACCCGGTCCAACTATGTTGACTGTCAGGCCGCCTTCGCGAGCAAGCCCGCACACAGTTGGATTGTGGGGTGTCAGGTAGAGAAGTGTCGGCTGGGGGGCCGCCATCGCAGGCAAGCCAGCTCCCACAGAGGGATCGCGGGGTGTCAGGTAGATATGCATCGGCTGTCGGACCGTCATCGCAAGCAAGCCAGCCCCCACCTTTTAATCCGCGTGTGTGTCAGCGAGATTCGCCGAGCAACAAGCCCTGCTCCCGCGCGCACAACTCCACCACATAATCCCACAACACCCGCAACCGCACCGACTTGTGCAGCTCCCGACGCGAGCTGATCCAATAGCTGCGCTGAATGCCCTCTGCCGGCAACAACGGCACCAACTCCCCATCCCCATCCGCCATAAAACACGGCAACACCGCAATGCCCAACCCCGAACGCGCCGCCTGATGTTGGGCGATCACGCTGGTGCTGTGGAACACCACCTTGGGGTTACGGCAAAAGCTGTTGAGGAACTTCAGTTCCTGGCTGAACAACAGGTCATCGACATAATCGATCCAGGCATGGGCAGCAAGGTCTTCACGCTTCTCGATAGGCGGGTTACGCGCCAGATAGGCACGGCTGGCGTACAGCGCCAGACGATAATCGGTGAGTTTGCGTGTCACCAATTGATCGGCGCTGGGACGTTCCAAGTGAATGCTGATCTCCGCTTCGCGATTGAGGATGCTGACAAAGCGCGGCACCGCGACCAGCTCCACCTCCAATCCTGGATAGCGTTCAAACAACCCGCCCATGCGTGCGGCCAAAAACATCACGCCCAACCCTTCGGCCACGCCGAGGCGGATCTTGCCCAGGGGCGCAGCAGAATGGGTGAGCTCGTCTTCGGCCAGCAGTGCGACGTTCTCCATGGCCTCGGCATGCTTGAGCAGCGCTTCGCCGGCAGGCGTCAATTCATAGCCCTGGGCATGTTGCACGAACAACGCCGTGCCGAGGCTTTTCTCGATGGCGTCGATATGCCGGGCCACGGTGGCATGCGTGGTTTTCAGGCGTTGGGCGGCGGTGAGCAGGCGGCCACTGCGCTGCAACTCGAGAAAAAACCGCAGGTCATTCCAGTCGAACATATCGCCTCCAGTGCCCGGGCCAGCCGGCGTTGTTTAAAAACGCACAGCGGGTGGGTAAAAACTAACATTTTTAAGACGAAAACTAACAACTAGGATGGGGCCAATAAGAAAAACAAGCGAGACCCCAGATGCCCAATGCAACTGCTGAATACGATTACATCGTCGTCGGCGCCGGCCCTGCCGGATGCCTGCTGGCCAATCGTCTGTCCGCCAACCCGGCTCACCGTGTCCTGCTGCTTGAAGCCGGTGGCCGCGACAACTACCCCTGGATCCATATCCCCGTCGGCTATCTGTTCTGCATCGGCAACCCCCGCACCGACTGGTGCTTCAAGACCGAATCCCAAGCTGGCCTGCAAGGGCGCGCCTTGAGCTACCCACGGGGCAAAGTGCTGGGCGGCTGCTCGTCCATCAACGGCATGATCTACATGCGCGGCCAGGCTCAGGACTACGACGGCTGGGCGGCGGCGGGCAATGCGGGCTGGGCCTGGAAGGACGTATTGCCGCTGTTCAAACAGAGCGAAAACCATTTTGCCGGCGGCTCTGAATTCCACAGCGAGGGCGGCGAGTGGCGCGTCGAGCAGCAGCGCCTGTCGTGGCCGATCCTCGATGCGTTTCGTGAGGCGGCGGCTCAAAGCGGCATCGCCAATATCAATGATTTCAACCAAGGCGATAACGAGGGTTGCGGTTACTTCCAGGTCAACCAGAAAGCCGGTGTGCGCTGGAATGCGGCCAAAGCGTTTCTCAAGCCGATCCGCCAGCGGCCTAACCTCACCGTGCTGACCGAGGTAGAGGTTGAGCGTGTGCTGCTGGAAAACGGTCGTGCCTCGCAGGTACTGGGGCGTCAACACGGCCAATCGATGGGCTGGAAGGCGCGCAAGGAGATTGTGCTGTGCGCGGGCTCGGTGGGTTCGCCGGGGATTCTGCAACGCTCAGGGATCGGCCCTTCCCAGGTGCTCAAGCCGCTGGGCATCGACGTAGTACATGAACTGCCAGGCGTTGGCGGCAACCTGCAAGATCACCTGCAACTGCGCCTGATCTATAAACTGGAAAATGCCCGCACCCTGAACCAGATCGCCGGCACATTGTGGGGCAAGATGGGCATGGGCCTGCGCTACCTGTACGACCGCAGCGGCCCGCTGTCGATGGCGCCCAGCCAGCTCGGCGCATTTGCCCGCTCCGGGCCGGAGCAGACCTCGGCCAATCTGCAATACCACGTGCAGCCACTGTCCCTGGAGCGCTTTGGCGAACCGTTGCACGGCTTCCCAGCATTTACCGCGTCGGTCTGCGACCTGCGCCCGCAAAGTCGCGGCCGGGTGGATATTCGTTCGGCCAACCCGGCGGATGCGCCGCTGATACAACCCAATTACCTCAGCCACCCAGAGGACTTGCGCGTGGCCGCCGACGCTATTCGCCTGACCCGGCGCATCGTTGCCGCTCCAGCCCTGAGCCAGTTCAAACCGGTGGAATACCTGCCCGGCCAAGCCCTGCAAACTGAAGAACAACTGCACGAGGCCGCTGCGCGGATCGGCACCACGATTTTCCATCCGGTGGGCACCTGCCGCATGGGCGATGACAAGGACGCCGTGGTCGACAGCAAACTGCGCGTACACGGCATCCCCGGCCTGCGCATTGCCGATGCATCGATCATGCCGCGCATCACCTCCGGCAATACCTGCTCACCCACGCTGATGATCGCGGAGAAAGCCGCGCAGCTCATCCTGTCCCCAAACACTGTAGGAGCGAGCTTGCTCGCGAAAAACCCACCAGCACCGCGCACTACAAAGCACCCCGCGTAATCGTTGACGTTGAAAAAATAGCGGCGCTGAGGTTAGCGCCGACAGTGGAACAACAATAAATAATCACTGTGAGGGACACCCGATGTCAGAACATGCTCAACCCCTGGGCTCGGCGGCCAGTGCAAGTACCGCCAACGAATCAAGAAAGGTCATCTTCGCCTCCTCCCTTGGGACGGTGTTCGAGTGGTATGACTTTTTCCTCTACGGCGCCCTGGCGGCGGTGATCAGCAAGCAGTTCTTTGCCGGGGTCAATGACACCACGGCGTTTATCTTTGCCTTGATGGCCTTTGCCGCAGGCTTTGTGGTGCGGCCATTCGGTGCGCTGGTGTTCGGCCGCCTGGGCGATATGATCGGGCGCAAGTACACCTTCCTCGTGACCATCATCCTGATGGGCGTGGCAACCTTCTGCGTCGGGTTGCTGCCGACCTACGCCAGCATCGGCATTGCCGCGCCGATCATCCTCATTGTGCTGCGCATGCTGCAGGGCCTGGCACTGGGCGGCGAATACGGTGGTGCCGCTACCTACGTGGCCGAGCATGCGCCACCGGGCAAGCGCGGGCTGCATACCAGCTGGATTCAATCCACCGCCACCCTCGGCCTGCTGCTGTCACTGCTGGTGGTGCTGGCCTGCCGTTACTTCACCGGCGATCAGTTCGAAGTGTGGGGCTGGCGCATTCCGTTCCTGTTTTCCATCGTGCTGCTGGGCATCTCGACCTGGATCCGCATGAGCCTGCACGAGTCGCCCGCCTTCTTGAAAATGAAAGAAGAAGGCAAGGCGTGCAAGGCGCCGATTCGCGAGTCGTTCGGCAAGTGGGAAAACCTCAAGGTGGTGCTGATCGCCCTGTTCAGCATCAACGGCGGGCAGGCCGTGACCTTCTACGCGGCGCAGTTTTATGTGCTGTTCTTCCTCACCCAGTTCCTGCGCATGGACCCGGCCCTGGCCAATATGCTGTTGATCATCAGCGTGGTGATTGGCGCGCCGTTCTTTATCCTGTTTGGCTGGCTGTCGGACAAGGTCGGGCGCAAGCCGGTGCTGATGCTCGGCCTGCTGTTGGCGACCGCGCTGTACTTCCCGATCTTCAAGGGCCTGGCGCACTACACCAACCCGGCGATGGACCAGGCTAGCCAACAAGCGCCGATCACCGTACTGGCCGACCCGGCCACCTGCACCTTCCAGTTCGACCCAGTGGGCAAGGCCCGTTTTGACAGCCCGTGCGACAAGGTCAAGACCTTCCTGGTCAAACAGGGCCTGCCCTACAGCAGCGCCGCCGCCCCTGCGGGCAGCCCGGTGCAAGTGAGCGTGGGCGATGTGCGTATCGACGGTTTTGACGAAGCGGCCCTGCGTGGCGCCGTGGCCCTGGCCGGCTACCCGTCATCGGCGGATGTGGCCCAGGTCAACAAGCTGATGGTGGTGGTGCTGATCGTGGTGCTGATCTTCATCGCCGCCATGTGCTACGGGCCGTTGGCAGCGCTGATGGTGGAGCTGTTTCCGACGCGCATCCGCTACACCTCGATGTCCCTGCCCTACCACATCGGTAACGGCTGGTTTGGCGGGTTCCTGCCGACGGTATCGTTTGCCTTGGTGGTGTACACCGGCGATATCTTCTATGGGTTGTGGTACCCGGTGGTGGTGACGGGCGTGAGCCTGATCGTCGGGCTGTTCTGCCTCAAAGAAACCCGGCATGTGGATATCGAAAACAACTGATACCCCCCCCTGTAGGAGCGAGCTTGCTCGCGAAGATCGTTAACGATGACGCGGGGAACCTGGTGCCCCGCGTCGCTCTCGGGTTCTTCGCGAGCAAGCTCGCTCCTACAGCGGTGTGCAGTGCTCACACAAATTGCTGTACATCCATACAGATAATGGTTGCTCAAATCCCTTCAAATAAGCATCCTGCAAAGCATCAACCTGATCTGATGTGATGACCATGCGGCTGTACCTCTGTGAAAAACCCTCCCAGGCCAAGGATATCGCGGCCGTGCTCGGCGCCAGCCGCCGCGGCGATGGCTGCTGGCTGGGTAACGGAGTCACGGTCACCTGGTGCATCGGCCACCTGCTGGAAACCGCCCCGCCCGACGCTTACGACGCCAAGTACAAACGCTGGGTGCTGGCCGACCTGCCGATCGTTCCGGAAAAATGGAAGATGCTGGTCAAGCCCAAGACCGCCAGCCAATACAAGGCCGTCAAGCGCTTGCTGGGGGAAGCGAAGGAACTGGTGATCGCCACCGACGCCGACCGCGAAGGCGAGATGATCGCCCGTGAACTGGTGGAGCATTGCCGCTACCGCGGGCCGATCCAGCGGCTGTGGCTGTCGGCACTCGACGACGCCTCCATTCGCAAGGCCCTGGCGGCGCTCAAACCCGGTGCAGAAACCTTCAGCCTGTATCACTCGGCCCTGGGGCGCTCACGTGCCGACTGGCTGATCGGCATGAACATGAGCCGCCTGTTTACCCTGCTGGGGCGCCAATCCGGTTACCAGGGCGTGCTGCCGGTAGGCCGGGTGCAAACCCCGACCCTGCGCCTGGTGGTGGACCGTGATCGCAGCATCGCCGATTTCGTGCCGGTGGCCTATTGGGCCATCGATGTCGACCTGCGCCACGAGCACATGACCTTCACCGCCCAATGGCGCGCCCCTGAGGATGCCTGTGACGACCAGGGCCGTTGCCTCAACCCGCAACTGGCGCGGGACGCCGCCGACGCCATGCTCAACGCCGCCACGGCGCGGCTGGTGAAACTGCGTACCGAACGCATGCGCGAGGTGGCACCCCTGCCCTTCGACCTCGGCACCTTGCAGGAGATCTGTTCGAAGAAGCTTGGCCTGGGCGCCCAGGAAACCCTGGATATCGCCCAATCCCTGTACGAAACCCACAAGGCCATCACCTACCCGCGCAGCGATTGCGGTTACCTGCCATTGAGCCAGCACAGCGAGGCGCCGAAGATTCTGGCGGCCCTGGGCCGTGCGGACACGGCGGTCAACGAACTGATGCCACACATCGACCCACAGCGCCGTTCGCGGGCCTGGAACGACGCCAAGGTCAGCGCCCACCACGGCATCATCCCCACCGGGGCCGGCAAGGACATCAGCCAACTGACCGGCAAGCACCGTGCTGTCTATACGCTGATTCGTGCACGCTACCTGGCGCAGTTCCTGCCCAACCATGAATACGACCGCACCCAGGCCGATTTCGACTGTGCCGGCCAGGCGTTGCGCGCGGTGGGCAAAGTGGTCATCGAACCGGGCTGGAAACGCGCCCTGCCCGAAGCGCTGGCACCCACCAAAGGTCGCGAAGCCCCTGCGCCCCAAGCGTTGCCGACGCTGGTGCAGGGCCACGACTACGCCGTGGCCAAGGTCAACCTCAAGGACCTGTGGACCCAGCCACCCAAGCCCTTTACCGAAGGCGACCTGATCAAAGCAATGAAAAACGTCGCCAAGCTGGTGGAGGACCCGTTGCTCAAGCAAAAACTCAAGGACACCACGGGCATCGGCACCGAGGCCACCCGCGCCGGGATTATCCAGGGCCTGCTGGACCGCGGTTATCTGGTGAAAAACGGCAAGGCCCTGTCGGCAACCCCGGCTGCGTTCAGCCTGATCGACGCCGTGCCCCGCGCTATCGCCGACCCCGGCACCACCGCCATCTGGGAACAGGCGCTGGACATGGTGCAAAGCGGCGAAATGAGCCTGGAAGAATTCGTCGCCAAGCAAGCGGCCTGGATGAGCAAACAGGTGGCGCGCTGCAACGGCATGCGCATGACCATCACTGGCCCCGCCAGCCCCGCAGGCCGGGGTGCAACGCCGTGGAAAAAGAAACGCAAGGCCGCCCCGCGTAAGGCTGCTGCCAGTCCCAAGCGCGGGAAAAAGCCGGCAAATGCCGGTTAAATACCGAAAAAAACCGGGACATGACGTTTTTCGACAGGTTTAACGCCGCATTGGCCCTTGCTCCGGCGGGTTCGGTCTAGGATTCTGTAGGGGATCTGGACTACCAACAACAACACCGGAGTGGCCGCCATGAAGACCGTTGCACAACTGCTCAAAGCCAAGGACCAGAAGAACCAGGACGTCCACACCATCAAATGGGACCACACCGTGTTTGAAGCGCTGGTGCGGATGTCCGAGAAAAACGTCGGTGCCTTGCCTGTGGTCAAGGATGGCGTGGTGGTCGGCATCATCAGTGAACGGGATTACGCACGCAAAATCATGCTCAAGGGCCTCTCGTCGGTGACCACCAAGGTCCATGAGGTGATGAGCTCGCCGGTGATCACGGTGGATACTCACAAGAGTGTCGAGGAATGCATGAACATCATGACCGACAGTCACCTGCGCCACCTGCCCGTGGTCGAAGGCGGCAAACTGCTGGGCCTGCTGTCCATCGGTGACTTGGTCAAGGAAGCGATTGCCGAACAAGCGGCCTTGATCCAGCAGCTGGAACAGTACATCCGCGGCGAATAGGGGGAACCCATGCTCGACACGCTGGACCATCAGGAAGACCACCTCGACACCCTGCACCGGGCCATGACCGGCCGGCGTTTTCTGGTACTGACCGGCGCAGGGATCAGTACATCATCGGGTATCCC
This sequence comes from Pseudomonas sp. FDAARGOS_380, assembly GCF_002591235.1. Classification (NCBI taxonomy): domain Bacteria; kingdom Pseudomonadati; phylum Pseudomonadota; class Gammaproteobacteria; order Pseudomonadales; family Pseudomonadaceae; genus Pseudomonas; species Pseudomonas sp. FDAARGOS_380. The sequence continues at coordinate 5,835,593 of NZ_CP023969.1, forward strand.
GGATTACCGGGACGGTGAGGGTGTACGCCGGGGCAAGCCACCGATGATGTACCAGGAATTCCTCGCCACTCCCGAGGCGCGGCGCCGCTACTGGGCGCGGGCGATGCTGGGGTGGCCGCGGGTGCGCATTGCCCAGCCGAACAAGGCCCACCTTGCGCTCGCGACGCTGCAACACCGTGGCCATATCAGCGGGCTGATTACGCAGAACGTCGACACCCTGCACGACCAGGCCGGCAGCCAGGGTGTGATCGAGCTGCATGGCAGCTTGCATCGCGTGCTGTGCCTGGATTGCCAACTGCGCAGCGAGCGCGACGTGATCCAGCGGCAGATGGAAGTCGATAACCCGCACATGTCACAGGTTCATGCGGTGCAAGCGCCGGATGGCGACACCTTGCTCGATCCCGCGTTCGAACAGCGCTTCCAAGTGCCCCGCTGCCCGCACTGCAATGGCGAACGGCTGAAACCGGATGTGGTGTTCTTTGGCGAGAACGTCGCACCGGCGACGGCGCTCAAGGCAATGACGGCGGTAGAGCATGCCGAGGGATTGTTGGTGGTGGGGTCGTCGCTGATGGCCTATTCGGCGTTTCGCCTGTGCAAGGCGATGGTTGAACAGGGTAAGCCGGTGATTGCTATCAACCTGGGCAAGACGCGGGGGGATGAGCTGTTGCAGGTAAAAATCCAGGCGTCCTGCGAGCAACTACTGCCATTACTGGTCGACCAGCTCTCCCTGTAGGAGCGAGCTTGCTCGCGAAAATCGTCAACGATAACCGGGGCAACCTGACACCCCACGGCGAGCCCGAGTTTTTCGCGAGCAAGCTCGCTCCTACAAGGGTTAAGGCGCTCGACCATCACGTCCAAAAAATGACGCCCAAGTCACGTTTTCTCGCATTCCCCCGTCCCCACGGCAATTTATGTAGTGCACAAAAATAATCACTACATAACCGTTGACGTAACCTTTTTGTCCTTGCATGATCTAGACGTCTCTCGGATCGAGAGCGTTGGTAACAAGCGTTTTGAACAGGCTCGTCTGACCGCCGAGCTGTTTTTCTGGATGTGCACTGCCCACAAGGCAGATTGATGAAGCTGACCGGCCCCGAGAGGGACAGGTACAAGGCGCTCAAACGCGGCTTGTCTTCGCAATCAGAGCATTGCGTAGCAGTCCATCAGCAAGACTACATGCATCAGCTTCAAGACCCTGCCCGTATTCGGCAGCCCGTCGCTGACGCCCGGTTTTAGTAACCGGAGACAACTTAACTGGTATTAACGAACCAACTGATAGATCGCCAACTGGTCAAGGGGCTTACACATGAATCTGAACAACCAACCAACTATCGATGAATTGGCTGAGATGTTCGCAGCGCAGAAAGACACACTCGACGACCATATCCTGTGGATTGGCAAATCGGGCGAAGTGCAAATTGACTGCCTGGCGCCCCATACCGAAGAAGCCGAGTTTGACCGTAACAACCGTGAGCTGGCGGCGCGCCTGAAGATGTACCGCCGTGGCCAGGGTTACGTCGGCAAGAAAGCCGCGGCTGACCGCAACTTTATCGAACAGGTGTTCGACACACTTAACAATGCCTGGGCGTCTTTCAAAGACAGCTCGCAAGTTAAAGTGATCGACCGTTACTACTAAGTAGTACTCAATTAATGTGGGAGTTGGCTTGCCAGCTCCCACATTTGTATTTACCGGTTTAGAAACTTGGAAACCTGCCCTTCCCCGCTTCATCTCGAAAGATATCAAACAACACTTGCGCCGCCGCAGACAGTTCATGCCCCGGCTTGGTCAGCACCCCAATCGGCCGCTCGATCACCGGGCCGGTCAAGGTAATGCAATGGGCTCCGGCCTCTTCCATCTGCCTGGCGCATAACGCCGGCACCGCGCTAACCCCCAAACCGCTGGCAACCATCTTGCCCACCGTCGCCAGTTGATGGCTTTCCAAGGCCACGGGCAATTTCATCTGCAAGGCCCCCAGGTGCTCTTCCAGCATCACTCGCACGGTGGAAGGCCGTTGCAGGGTGATGAACGGCTGTTCCAATAGAGCTTTCCAGTCGATTTCAGCGCGCTGGGCCAAGGCTGAATCTCCCGGGACCACGGCGATAAAGCGGTCCAGGTACAGCGGCGTGAACGCCAATGACGAGCCATCTGATGGCTCGAACGCCACCCCCAGCTCCACCTGTCGGTCGCGCACCATCTCCAGCACTTGCTCATTGATCAGGTCATGCACCGTCACGTTCACCTGAGGGTAACGGGCGCGGAATATCTTCAGGATCGGCGGCAACAGGTTCCCCGCGAACGACGGCATGGCCGCCACCGTGACGCGGCCGCGTTGCAGGGTAAAACGCTGGCGCAGTTCGTCTTCGGCGTTGTCCCAATCGGCAATCAACCGGCGGGCCAGGGGCAACAGGGATTCACCTTCAGGGGTCAGCGCGACGTTACGGGTATTGCGGCTGAACAGGCGCCCACCCAAACCTTCTTCCAGGCCCTTGATGGTCAAGCTCAACGCCGACTGGGAAAGGTGCAAGCGCTCGCAGGCAGCGGCAAAACTCAGGCTTTGCGCGACAGCGAGAAAGGCACGCATCTGTTTGACGGTCATGAGCTGCTCCGGACGATGACTGGACTATGCTGTTTTCTAAATCAATCAACCTTAAAAAACAACTTAACAAATCAATCCGCTGGCGCAACACTCAGCTCACTGGCTGGACCACAAACAATAAAAGAGGTGCATATGGCAGGTTTCGATAAACGCGTGGCGTCCTATGAAGAAGCACTGGCAGGCCTGGAAGACGGCATGACCGTGCTCTCCGGTGGTTTTGGCCTGTGTGGCATTCCGGAAAACCTGATTGCCGAAATCAAGCGCAAAGGCACCCGCGACCTGACGGTGGTTTCCAACAACTGCGGCGTCGATGGCTTCGGCCTGGGCGTGCTGCTGGAACAGAAGCAGATCAGCAAAGTGATCGCTTCCTACGTGGGTGAAAACGCCCTCTTCGAGAAACAACTGCTCAGCGGCGAGATTGAGGTGGTGCTTACCCCTCAAGGCACCCTGGCAGAAAAAATGCGCGCAGGCGGTGCAGGCATCCCGGCCTTCTTTACCGCCACCGGCGTCGGCACCCCGGTGGCCGAAGGCAAGGAAACCCGCGAGTTCAACGGTCGCCCGTATCTGATGGAAGAGTCCATCACCGGCGACTTTGCCATCGTCAAAGGCTGGAAAGCCGACCACTTCGGTAACGTTATCTACCGTCACACCGCCCAGAACTTCAACCCGCTGGCCGCCACCGCCGGCAAGATCACCGTGGTCGAAGTCGAGGAAATCGTCGAACCGGGCGAGCTGGACCCGGCGCAGATCCACACCCCTGGAATCTACGTCGACCGGATCATCTGCGGCACCTTCGAAAAGCGCATTGAACAGCGCACCGTCCGCAAATAATCCCCGTCCAGAACAATAAGAGGAAACAATCATGGCGCTTACCCGCGAACAAATGGCTCAACGCGTTGCCCGCGAAATGCAGGACGGTTACTACGTGAACCTCGGTATCGGCATTCCGACCCTGGTGGCCAACTACATCCCCGACGGCATGGAAGTGATGCTGCAATCGGAAAACGGCCTGCTTGGCATGGGCCCGTTCCCGACCGAAGACACCATCGATGCCGACATGATCAACGCCGGCAAGCAGACCGTCACCGCACGCATCGGCGCCTCGATCTTCTCTTCTGCCGAGTCCTTCGCGATGATTCGTGGTGGGCATGTCGACCTCACTGTACTGGGCGCATTCGAAGTGGACGTACAGGGCAACATCGCCTCCTGGATGATCCCCGGCAAGCTGGTCAAGGGCATGGGCGGTGCCATGGACCTGGTGGCTGGCGCAGAAAACATCATCGTGATCATGACCCACGCGTCCAAGGACGGTGAGTCCAAGTTGCTCAGCCAGTGCAGCCTGCCGCTAACGGGTGCCAACTGCATCAAGCGTGTGCTCACGGACCTGGCGTACCTGGAAATCGAAAATGGCGCTTTTGTCCTCAAGGAACGCGCACCTGGCGTCAGCGTTGAAGAGATTGTGAGCAAGACCGCCGGTAAACTGATCGTCCCGGACCACGTTCCAGAAATGCACTTCCAGTGAGGACAGATTCCATGCAAGACGTCGTGATTGTTGCTGCCACCCGCACCGCCGTGGGCAGCTTCCAAGGTTCGCTGGCGAACATTCCGGCCCCGGAACTGGGCGCCGCTGTGATCCGTCGCCTGCTGGAGCAGACCGGCCTGGACCCGGCGCAAGTGGATGAAGTGATCCTCGGCCAGGTACTCACCGCAGGCAGCGGCCAGAACCCGGCGCGCCAGGCTTCGATCCTCGCCGGCCTGCCCCACCCCGTGCCGAGCCTGACCCTGAACAAGGTCTGCGGCTCGGGCCTCAAGGCTTTGCATCTGGGCGCCCAGGCCATTCGTTGCGGCGACGCCGAGGTGATCATTGCCGGTGGCATGGAGAACATGAGCCTGGCACCGTATGTATTGCCTGCCGCGCGCACCGGGTTGCGCATGGGCCACGCGAAGATGATCGACAGCATGATCACCGACGGCCTGTGGGATGCGTTCAACGACTACCACATGGGCATCACCGCCGAGAACCTGGTGGACAAATACGGCATCAGCCGCGAAGCCCAGGACGCCTTTGCCGCCGCCTCCCAGCAAAAAGCCGCCGCCGCTATCGAAGCCGGGCGCTTTGCCGATGAGATCACGCCGATCCTGATCCCCCAGCGCAAAGGCGACCCGGTGGCCTTCGCGGTGGACGAACAACCCCGCGCCGGCACCACCGCCGAATCCCTGGCCAAGCTCAAGCCTGCGTTCAAGAAAGACGGCAGCGTCACCGCCGGCAACGCCTCCAGCCTGAACGACGGCGCCGCGGCCGTGCTGCTGATGAGCGCTGAAAAAGCCAAGGCTCTCGGCCTGCCCGTACTGGCGCGTATCGCCAGCTACGCCAACGCGGGCGTCGACCCGGCCATCATGGGCATCGGCCCAGTCTCGGCCACCCGCCGCTGCCTGGACAAGGCCGGCTGGCAGTTGGCTGACCTGGACCTGATCGAAGCCAACGAAGCCTTCGCCGCGCAATCCCTGGCAGTGGGCAAAGAGCTGGAATGGGACGCGGACAAGGTCAACGTCAACGGCGGCGCCATCGCCATCGGCCACCCTATTGGGGCTTCAGGCTGCCGCGTGCTGGTGACCCTGCTGCATGAAATGATCAAGCGCGACGCCAAGAAAGGCTTGGCAACGCTGTGCATCGGCGGCGGCCAAGGCGTAGCCCTGGCACTCGAGCGCAACTGACCTGTAGGAGCGAGCTTGCTCGCGAAAAACGTCAACGATAACGCAGCGCTCCTGGTAGAACCTGTTGCCTATGAGTGCTTCGCGAGCAAGCTCGCTCCTACAGGTGAGACATAACGAGCAACACAGAAAAGGCCCGGCTCCACGAAAAGCCAGGCCTTTTCTTTTTCTCGTGCCCCCCTGAAACAACTCGCTCAAAAGGTGGGAGCTGGATCGCCTGCGAAGGCGGCCGTTCAATCGACACAGAAGTCGAACCTGCACCCCACAGGTAACCACGATGCGAAGCGAGTCGCTCTTGATCTGCTTTTGATCTTAGGCGCCCCGTTAAACCACGCTGGCCGGAATTCGACAGGGATTTGGGGGGTAAACCGGCAGGGATGCCGGTTTAGCCGCCCCGCGCCATGGATGGCGCGTGGCGGCGGCCCCCCAAATCACTGGCGGATTACGGGCACACCGAGCCTAAGCGAGGTGCCGAGTGGTGGGGCAAGAGCGTTTTGCTTACTTTTGCGCTGTTCAAAAGTGAGCCGCCGTCAGGGCGGAACCCTAGGTGGCCGTTACCTAAATAACGGATATGTACCCGGTCCAACTGTGTTGACTGTTAGGCCGCCTTCGCGAGCAAGCCCGCTCCCACAGTTGGATTGTGGCGTGTCAGGTAGAAAAGTCTCGGCTGGCAGGCCGACATCGCAGGCAAGCCAGCTCCCACATTTGATCTCACTGCCTGTCAGCATGCGGCACCGCGAACACCGCACTCGCCCGCAGCACCACCCGCTCCTCCACCTGCAAACTCAACGTGGCAAACGCCATCTGCCGTCCGCGCTTGTGGCTTTCCAAACGCACCACCATCCACTCCCCTACCTGCACGGCGCCCAAGTAATCCACGGTCATGCTGGCGGTAATCAACGGCAACGGCGGCTCACTGGAAAACGCCATGGCATACCCCATGCCGATATCGGCCAGCGTCGCCAGCACCCCACCGTGCACCGTACCGCGCCCGTTGGCGTGACGATGATCGGCGCGCAGGCCGACTTCCAATTGCAAACCTTCGCCACGGCAATACGCCGGACCGAGCAGTTCCAGCAACGGGCTGCTGCGCGGCAATGGGACAAAACCTTGGGGGACGGTCTGAGCGTTCATGGCGGTTGCTTCCCTGGTATGAGGCTTGAGATGTACGCCAGCCTCGACCCGGCAGCCACCACCATCAGCCGGGCAAATCCCGGGCAATGCTTTGCGTTAATGGGCCGGACCCGCTTTAATCTCGGCCAATTTCTCCTACACATTTCAAGGAAACGCCATGCGCCACCTGGACGGCAACTCCCACCCGCTTCGCGCGCCGCTGTTGCTCTTGCTCGCCGGCCTGGCCTTGGCCGGTTGTTCCCCCAAGGAACACTCTCGCGCCACCGTCATCAATGGCGAACAGGGCAAGGCCGGAGCACAACTGGCTTATGAACATGAATTGACCCTGGCCCTGCCCGGTGCCCTGCTTTCGCCGCGCATGCAGGCCACTCGCGAGGCGTGTGAAACGGCGCGCTTTGGCGCCTGCAATATCCTGGGCATTACCGAAGACAGCCAGGGTGGCCAGATCATCCTGCGGATCGCGCCCACGGGTGTGGAGCCGATGGTCGCCCTGGCGGCCGAAGGCGGTAAGCTCGGCCAGCGCATCACCACGGCCGAGGACCTGGCCGATGCCGTGGCGGATGTGCGCCGTCGCCAGGATCGCCTGCAAGCCCAGCAGCAACGTCTCGACGAACTGGCCAAGCGCAAGGACATCACCGTCAGCGACCTGATCGTCCTGAGCAAAGAGCAAGCCGGTATTGAAAACGAGCTGCAGGAATTGGCCCAGGTTGCCGCCGGCCAGCAACGCCGCCTCGACACCAACCGTGTGACCTTGAACTTCCGCTCCTCCGACGGCGCCAACCAGGTGTCAAGGTTCACCCGGATGTTCAGCAACCTGGGCGACAACCTGGTGAACGGCACCGCAGACGCCCTGGAACGCGCCAGCTATGTGCTGCCCTTCGTGATCCTGGCGTTCCCGGTGGTGTGGTTGTGGGTGGGCTTGTGGCGCCGGTTCGTCAAGCGCCGCGGTTGATCAGCGCTTCAGGCAGCGCTGGTAGCGCTCATCCACGCGCTTGGCAAACCAGGCCGTGGTCAAGTTGCGGGTGATCTTCGGGCTCTTGAGCACAATACCCGGCAGGATCGCCCGTGGCAGCGGCTTGCCGGCCGCCTGGTCGGCCAAGGCGAAGACGCGCTTGTACAAGGTGGTGTCCTCGAAATCCAACTGCTCGCCCTGCTCCAGTTGGCTGCGAATGCTCGGGTTGCGCATGTCCAGTTTCGCCCCCAGTGAACGCACCGCCAGCTCGGTGGTGCCGGGCAGCAATGAGCCATAGCGAATCAAATCCCCATCCAGTGCAAGCTCTTTGCCTGAAACACGGCTGACCGCGGCCTGGAACGCGGCATTGCGGCTGGCGTACCAACCGGCATTGAAGTCGGCAAAGCGGTACAGCGGCTGGTCGTAGCTCACCGGGTAGCCGAGCAAATGGGCGATGCCGAAGTACATACCGCCGCGACGGGTGAACACTTCACGGCGAATCGTACCGTCCACCGTGTAGGGATAACCCCGCGCCTGTTTCTGCGCAAAGTCGATACTGACCTGCATGGGGCCTGCGGTGTGTACCGGGTTGAACCCGCCAAACAGCGTATTGCCCAGGGGCACCATGCTGATGAAGTCATCGAAAATGCCGCTCAAATCTCTCTCCGTACGGGCGGCATTCAAACGGTCGGCGTAGGTTTTGCCGGTGGGCGAGCGCAACTGCAAGGCGCTGCGCACCACGAAGGCGGGCACATGCACCTTGCCGGCGCGGCGCAGGATCTCATCCTGGGCGATCTTGCCCATACCGGGCACCGGCGGGTCGACCTGATAGGTGGACTCCTGCTCGGTCACCGCCAGTACCGCACAGATGTTTTCGGTGCTGGGGTAGATTTTCTGGGTGTCGAAGGCGGTATAGATGTCCTGGGCCCAGCCGTTACGGTCCGCGACCTTGGCCGGCAGCAGGCGCACGATCTGCGCCTTCACCTCCGCTTCACTGCGCTCGGGCTGCTGAGGGCCACGGGAAGTGGAGCAACCGGCCAGTACCAGCAAAGGAATGAGGCAGAGCAGCAGACGCGTTGAATACATGGGGCTTCCTTGGTTAACGACAGGCCGGGCAGTGCTGATATCGACAGGTAAGTCTAACCGGGGTTCGTCGGCATGCCGAACCCCGTGGCTGGCAGTAACTGAAACATCCCACACCACTGCCGGATAAGCTCTACTCCTCGCCCTCGCAAACCTCTGCAAAGTCCCTCGCCTGATCAAACAGTGCGAGGGAATGCAGATGGTTTTTTTCGTGACGCGTGCGGTTGACGGGGCCGCCACTTGAACCCGGCCATTGGCAGGCTGGCGCTGACGCCAATGAACGTGGAAGCGGTCGACGTTGAAGGCGTCTTCCGTGACTTTCGCGATTGCTTGAACACCTTTGACGAGTGGGCCAAAAGCATTTGGAGCTTCTCGGCACTGGACGTCGAACAGGTGTTCAAGGTCGGCGATGACGTCGCGCTGGTTGCACCGATCAATCGTTCCCTGTTCCCCAGCAGTACCGTCGCCACGTGCCAGGCCACAGGTACCTTGACCCTGGTGCATATGTTCCAGAGCACCAGGTTCGTGCCCATCGGCAACACGCCGGTGGTGGTGCAACGCGTTGATCCACACGGCGGCCCGCTGGGCGAGCCCCTCCATAAGACCATCGGCCCCAGTGGCATCCTCGAAGTCACCGAGTGTGATCGCAACCAGCAATACCGGGTGAGTTTTTACCCCAACGTTTCCCAGGATCACGTCCAGGCGCTGTATGCGTCCTACCAGTCGGTGATCGCTGCACTGGAAACCCGGCTGCGCAAAGAGTGGACCGACACCTTCCAAGCCCAGTGGAAAAACTACACAGACGCCCGCCCGCTGGAACGGCGGCGCCTGCTGGAAGCGGCTTTTGCCAGTGGGTTGGGCAAGGCGCTTTACAGCCTGTGGGACAACATTGGCGAGCTGTCTGCGCTGCTGGCAGACCTTAAGCCCAATAGCGAAAAGCTGCTGCACTACCTTTCGCAAGCTGAGCTCGATGAACTGCTGACCCTGGGCAGTGACTCGATCGCCCAGGGCTTGTTGGTGCTCAGTGATGAGCCGCTGCTGTTTATCTACCTGTCGGCGCTGGTCAGCTGGATGCGCATGCTCCCGCCTACGGAGATGGCGGAACTGTGGGGTGAAATCACTGGTGAGGTGCTGATCAATCTGCTGCTGATTCGCGTGTTGGGTGCGATGGGCGTGGTGGCGCGATTGGGGGCTCGTGTGCTCGGTCACGTTAAATCCGGGCGGGCTCGGGCGTTGTTGGAGGTGTTGGCCAAGCAAGTGGCGGGCCCTCGGCTGGAAACCCATGTGGAGGCCGCCAAACCGGTGTTGCTGAGCAGTGCAGCGACGCCGGTCAAGGCGGTGCCGGTGGTGCCGTTGAAGGCTGGCGACACGCTGGTTTCGAACCCGGTACCGATGGTGCGCGGCAAGACCCAGCGCACGACGTTGGTCCGTCAGGAGCCTGTCGATGATGTGCCGGCTGTGGCTTCAAATCCCAAAGGAGATGCGGCGGCGCCAGCGGACAAGACCGTTACCCACGGTTGCCCGGTGTCGATGGTCACGGGCGAGGAACTGCTGACCCTTACCGATGGTGCGTTGGACGGGATCTTGCCGTTTGAATGGACGCGGCTGTATCGCACCAGCGCGGTGGAAGTTGATTGTGGGTTGGGGTTTGGTTGGAGCCATGCGCTGGCCCATCGGCTGGTGGTGTCGGGCGATTCGGTGGTGTGGACTGACCATGAGAACCGCTCGACTACCCTGCCCTTGCCCACCGATTCTCGGCCTGCGATCACCAATAGCCTGGCGGAAGCGGCGATCTACTTGGGTTCGGCTCCTGATGAACTGGTGCTGGCCCAGGCCTCGCGTTTCTATCACTTCCGCGATGGTGTGCTGGTCTCGATAAGCGATGCGTATGACAACCGCCTGCGCCTTTTCCGTGATCGTTCAGGGCGGATTGAGCGGCTGGATAACGGTGCTGGCCGTTCGTTGCTGTTGCGTTATGAGTTGGGTCGCATCGTCGCGGTGGACTATCAGGTTCATCGTGCCAAAGGGCGTGAGCCCTACGTGTGGGAGACCGAGCAGAACGTTGTTTCCTACGCCTATGACGAACACGGACGACTGGTTTGCGCGACCAATGCTGTCGGTGAAAGCGAGCGCTATCGGTACGACGATCAGCACGTCATTCTGGAACGCCAACTGGCCGGTGGTGCGAGTTTCTTCTGGGAATGGGAACGTGCTGGCAAGGTAGCACGCTGTGTTCGGCATTGGGCGAACTTTTCGCAGATGGACACGCGCTATGCCTGGGGCGATGACGGGCGCGTCACCGTGCATAACGCCGACGGTAGCCAGGAGGTGTATGTCCATGACCATCGGGCGCGGTTGGTGCAGCGCATCGATCCGGACGGCGCTCAGCATTACAAATCCTACGATGACCAAGGCCGGCTGACCGTCGAGCAAGACCCGATGGGCGCGGTGACGGCCTATCAATATGACGACGCTGGACGATTGGTGGCGCTGTTTCCGGGGGATGATGAGCCGACTTCCTACGAGCATGACAATGGGTTCGTACGGGTTGTAAGGCGTGGTGAGGCAGTCTGGAAATATGAGCGTAATGACCAAGGCGATGTCATTCGCAAGACTGACCCCGATGGCCATTCGACTGACTACAGCTACAACAAACAGGGGCAACTGACCGGGGTTTGGTACCCCGACAGCAGTTGTCATCGACTGGTGTGGAACGAGCGTGGGCAGTTGCTTGAGGAGCAATTGCCCCAGGGTGGGATCAAGCGTTATCGCTATGACGACTTGGGGCGGCAAATTGCCTGTGAGGATGAACACGGCGCACAGACCGTTTATGAATGGGACAGCGTCGGTAGGTTGATTCGCCTCGTCTTGCCAGGCGGCGCCACACGCGAATTCAGCTACAACCCCTACGGCAAAATCATCGCCGAACGCGACGAACTCGGCCACGTCACCCGCTACGAATACGCCGACGGCCTACACCTGATCAGCCGCCGTCTCAACGCCGACGGCACCCAGGTCAAGTACCGCTACGACAACGCCCGGCTGCTGCTCACCGAGATCGAAAACGAAGCCGGCGAAACCTACCAACTCGACTACCACCCCAACGGCCTGATCCGCCAGGAAACCGGCTTCGACGGCCAGCGCACCGCCTACGCCTACGACCTCAACGGCAACCTGCTGGAGAAAACCGAATACGGCGACGATGGCAGGCAGCTAATCACCCGTTACGAGCGCGACCACGCCGGACGCCTCGTACGAAAAACCCTGCCCGACAGCAACGTTGTCGACTACGCCTACGACCGCCAAGGCAACCTCCTCAGCGTCGAAGACGGCCACTGGGCGCTGGCCTACGAATACGACCGCCAAAACCGCCTCACCGCCGAACACCAAGGCTGGGGCACCCTGCGCTACGGCTACGACGCCTGCGGCCAGCTTAAAAACCTGTGCCTGCCAGACAACAACCGCATCACTTTCAACCACGACAAAGGCGGCCACCTCGCCACCGTCGAACTCAACGGAGGAGTGCTCACCTCCCATCTATTCAACAGCGGCCGCGAACACCAGCGCCAGCAAGGCCAACTGCTCAGCCACTACCACTACGACGAACAACACCGCCTGCACGCCCACGCGGTGACCCAGCAACAAAACCACCTCTACCAACGCCAATACGACTACGACAAAGCCGGCAACCTCACCCGCCTGCTCGACACCCGCAAAGGCGAACACCGCTACCACTACGACCCCCTCGCCCGCCTGACCCGCGCCGACCACTCGCAAGACATACAGGAACGCTTCAGCCACAACCCCGCCGGCAACCTGCTCATGCAAGACCGCCCCGGCCCCGACATCGTCGCGGCCAACCGCCTGATGATCCAAGGCGACCGCCATTACGACTACGACGCCTTTGGCAACCTCATCCGCGAACGGCGCGGCAAGGGCCAGCAACTCGTCACCGAATACCGCTACGACTGCCAGCATCGGCTGATCGGCATCACCCAACCCAACGGCCAAACCGCCAGCTATCGCTATGACCCGTTTGGGCGGCGCATCAGCAAAACCGTCGACGGCAAGACCACCGAGCTTTTCTGGCAAGGCGACAAGCTGATTGCCGAGCACCATGCTGACTGCCATCGCAGCTACCTCTACGAACCCGACAGCTTCCGCCCACTGGCGCTGCTGGAAGGCTTCGGCCCACAGGCCACAACGCCCTACCACTACCAACTCGACCACCTCGGCACCCCGCAGGAACTCACCAGCCCCGAAGGCGAAATCGTCTGGTCCGCCCACTACCGCGCCTACGGCCAGATCGCCCGGCTCGACGTGGGCAACATCGCCAATCCGCTACGGTTTCAAGGGCAGTATTTCGATCCGGAAAGCGGCCTGCACTACAACCGCCATCGCTACTACAATCCGGATATTGGTCGCTACCTGACGCCGGACCCGGTGAAGTTGGCGGGCGGGATCAATGGGTACCGGTATGTGCCCAATCCCACGGGGTGGGTGGATCCGCTGGGACTAAGCTGTAAAAAAACAAGCTGCCCTGAAGGGCCTTATAGCGTAATCGTTCCAGGAGGAGGTTTAGCCGCACATGAGGCGGCAGGAGGACATCTTATGCAAAAGCATGTCGGTAGAACTGATCAAAAATTGCTTGACCGCTTGAGACAGGAACCACATATCCCGGCAGCCTCTACTTTTCATGATCGCGCAACAGCTGAACTCGCCATTTCAAAGGTATTGGATAACAATCAAGACAAAATCAAAGACTTCCTAGAAGGAAACAACCAGCAGATAGTCATCACTCAACCATCCCCAGAGCCAATCGGCACAAGTTTCAAAAAGAACACTACGACACCTGTACCCGGAAAAGAAATTTACTTAATTATTCGCAGAGACCAAAAAATGCATACTGGATATCGAATTCACACAGGGTTTCCAAACCCATGAATAAGGACTACCCCGAGCTGCAGCAATTTCTTGCAGGGTACTTCAATCAAGATTGGGTTGATGATCATAAAAGCGCAAACGACGTAATTGATTTTTTTATTTCGGAGTCGTCTGAAGAGACGATAACAATAGTGCTATCAGAGCTAGAAAAACTAGTGTCAGCCAAAAAAACAGAGCAAGATCTTCAAGACTTTTTACTCTCTGATATCGGCTGTTATTACTATTACCCTAATGAATGGAGTGATGGGGAAACGTGGTTAAACCATGTTGCGTTAGTACTAAAGAACGCCATTAAATAATTTTCTTGCCGAGATACGGGGCTGCTATGCAGCCCCACGCGAGCAAGCTCGCTCGCCACAGGTTCAGCGACGCCCTTAAATCCCCGCCAACGCCAAGTCCATCGCAAAATACGTAAATATCAAATCCGCACCCGCCCGTTTGATCGACCCCAACGTCTCGCGCACCACCCGGTCCTCATCAATCGCCCCGGCCTGTGCGCCGAACTTGATCATCGCGTATTCACCGCTCACCTGGTACGCCGCCACCGGCAGGCGCGAGGCCTCGCGGATGTCGCGGATGATGTCGAGGTAGGCACCGGCTGGCTTGACCATCAGCGCATCGGCGCCTTCCTGTTCGTCCAGCAGTGATTCGCGCACGGCTTCGCGGCGGTTCATCGGGTTCATCTGGTAGCTTTTGCGGTCGCCCTTGAGCGCGCTGCCGCCGGCTTCGCGGAAGGGGCCGTAGAGGGCCGAGGCGAATTTGGTGGAGTAGGCCATGATCGGGATGTGGGTGAAGCCCGCGTCATCCAAGGCACGGCGGATGGCCTGGACCTGGCCGTCCATCGCCGCTGACGGAGCGATCACGTCGGCGCCGGCGCGGGCGGCGGCCACGGCTTGTTTGCCGAGGTTGACCAAGGTCGCGTCGTTGTCGACATGGGCACCGTGCATTACGCCGCAGTGGCCGTGGTCGGTGTATTCGCAGAAGCAGGTGTCGGACATCACGATCATTTCCGGCACGGCGTCCTTGATGATCGAGGACATGCGCGAAACCAGGCCGCGTTCTTTCCAGGTGTCGCTGCCGCTGGCGTCGAGGTGGTGGGACACGCCGAAGGTCATCACCGACTTGATGCCGGCGCGGGCGTAACGCTCGATCTCACCGGCGAGTTTTTTCTCGGGGATGCGCAACACACCCGGCATGCTGGTGATGGGCACGAAATCGTCGATTTCTTCTTCGACAAAAATCGGCAGTACCAGGTCGTTGAGGGTGAATTCGCTTTCCTGGAACAGGCCACGCAGCTCCGGGGAGCGGCGCAGGCGGCGTGGGCGGGCTTGGGGGAACTGGCTGGTCATGGCAATCCTGAAAAATGGCTGAACACTTTGGGGCGAAAGCTTATGCCCCCAAGTCCTGGCAACACAAACGCCGAGGGGCCAATAGTGTATTGCCAGGCGCGTAACAATTCATTGATCTACAGCTGTAGACGCCCCTCAATGCACAACGCCACGGCGCCGCCCACCCAGATTTCATCGCCCTGGCGCTCGATATAAATACGCCCCGCTCGCCCGATCGCCGTGCCTTGGCTGACCACGTAACGGTTGGGCGCCAGGCCTTCAGCGAGGAGCCATTGGGCCACGCCGGCATTCAAGCTGCCAGTGGCCGGGTCTTCGGCGGCGCCATCGCCAGCGACAAAAGCGCGCACTTCAAATTGCGCGTCCACCGCGTCACGCGTGGGGTCACAGGGGGCGATCACCCCTACGGCCAACCCTTGTAGCTGCGCGTAGTCTGGGCGCAGGCCCAGCACGGCATCACGCTCAGCCAGCATCACCGCCAGCCAACCGGCACCATTGTCGACCCACTGGCTGCGCAAGATAGCCTCGGGCGCCAGGCCCAATGCCAGGCGCACGCGCTCCAGCAACGGCGCCTCCACCGGGCCGGCACGCAGCAACGGCGGCGCGATAAACGCCAGTTCATCACCCTGACGGCGAATACGCACCAAGCCGATTTCGCACTCCTGGATAATCTCCTCGCCACGTGGCACGCCGCCAGCCTGCAACCAGGCGTGGCAACTGCCCAAGGTCGGGTGCCCGGCGAACGGCAGCTCTTTGAGGGTGGTGAAGATTCTTACCCGATAGTCAGCACGAGGGTCGCGCGGCGTCAGTAAAAACGTGGTTTCACTGAGGTTGGTCCAATTGGCGAAGTCCGCCATCTGTTGGTCGGTGAAGCTATCCGCGCCCAACACAACGGCCAAGGGGTTGCCTTTGAGCGGCACGCTGCTGAAGACATCCAGTTGTTGAAAATCGAAAGTCGGCATGCTTCAGCTCGGAATGTTCAGGCCACGGATCACCGCTGGACGTGCGACAAAGCCGTCCAACGCGCGCAGTACGTTAGGGAAATCGGTAATGCCCACCAGCTCACCGGACTCATAGAAACCGATCAGGTTGCGAACCCACGGAAAGGTTGCAATGTCGGCGATGCTGTACTCGTCGCCCATGATCCAGGTGCGGCCCAGCAGGCGCTTTTCAAGCACGCCCAGCAAGCGCCGCGATTCGGCGGCGTAGCGGTCACGCGGGCGCTTGTCTTCATACGCCTTGCCGGCGAATTTGTTGAAGAACCCCAGTTGGCCAAACATCGGGCCAATGCCGCCCATCTGGAACATCAACCACTGCAGGGTTTCATAGCGGGTGGCCGGGTCTTCGGACAGCAACTGGCTGGTTTTTTCCGCCAGGTAAATAAGGATCGCGCCGGATTCGAACAGCGCCAGCGGCTGCCCGCTCGGGCCGTTGGGGTCGATGATCGCGGGGATCTTGTTGTTGGGGTTCAGGGACAGGAACTCGGGAGACAACTGGTCCTGGGTGTCGAAGCTGACCTTGTGCGCCTCATAAGGCAGGCCCAGTTCTTCGAGCATGATCGACACCTTGACGCCGTTGGGCGTGGGCAACGAATACAGCTGCAGGCGTTCCGGGTGCTGGGCGGGCCATTTGCTGTTGATCGGGAAAGCGGCGAGTGCGTTCATCGAGAACCCCCTGGACGGAAAGTCCCCATGATAGTCATCTGCCTGCCGTCGTGCATGGGTCATCGTTGCGCAACATTTGCCGGCTAGAATCCTGCGTGGGCGAACCAAAGCGCCCGAATACACTCTTAAAGAGCGCCCGAACAATGAAAGGAGGCGCTTTGCTCTATCGACAGGGAACACCGCAGGACGCTGATGCGTCACTGGGGCCGGGCTTGTCCGCCTTAACCCGACGCACGAAGACTCGAACCTATCATGACGATCAAGCCTCTGCGCCTTGTGCCACGAATCAAACGTTATTCCTACATGGTGTTGCCGCTGCTGCTGGTCAGCGCCGCCATCGTCACCGCCCTGGACGCCCGTGAAAGCCGCGCGCAACCGGTCGATGGCGTGCAAACCCTGGTATTCCTGCGCCATGGCGAAAAACCGGCCGGTGGCCTGGGCCAACTCAATTGCCAGGGCCTGAACCGCGCCATGAACCTGGCGACCCTGTTGCCGGAAAAGTTCGGCAAAGCCAACTATGTGTTCGCTGCCAACCCGACGCGTAACGTCGAGGAAGGCGAACTGGACAACTCCTACAGCTACATTCGCCCCTTGATCACCATCAGCCCCAGCGCGATCAAGCTCGGCCTGCCGGTAAACATCGAGTTTTCAGCCAATGACACCAGCGCCCTGGCCGAAGAACTGGTCGAGGACAAGTACCGCAACGCGACGATCTATACGGCCTGGTCCCATGGTTACTTGCCGGAACTGATCAACAAAGTCGCCAGCGAAGCAGCCGGTGAAAAACACACCATTACCGATGATTGGTCCGGAAATGACTATGACTCCCTGTACGTGCTGACACTGACCTGGCACAACGGCAAGGCTTCGCTGCTCAGCCGCAACTATAAGCAAGGGCTGAATAACGGTGGGGAAAACTGCCCGGACCCGACCCAGGTCAGCGCAGATATCTGAAGCTTGGGCCGCGGGGGCGTATGATGCCAGGCTATCGACTCACCTGCGGATCCTCTCCATGCCCAACCTCGCTTCCACCCAGCCCAGCCGCGGCTGGGCGTTCTGGTGCAAACCTGCCCTATTTCTGTTGGTGGCCTGCATCGGCCTCTACTATGTGAAGTGGTCGCCCTACTACCTCAAGGCGTTTGTAGCGGCCGATAACCACAGCATTGGCGCCTCGATTCTCAATGACCAGCAAAGCTCGCCCCTGGCGGCGGCGCTGGCTTATGCCCAGGTGTATTTCCTGGCCATCTGGAAAGCCGCCGTACTGGCGGTGATCCTCGGCTCGTTGCTGCAAGTGTTGATCCCCCGCGACTGGCTGCTGCGCCTGTTTGGCCGCGCCGGGCTGGGCTCGACCCTGCGCGGTGGGCTGTTCGCCCTACCGGGGATGATGTGCAGCTGCTGCGCGGCCCCGGTGGCGGCGGGCATGCGCCGCCAGCAGGTGTCGGTCGGCGCGGCGCTGGCATTCTGGATTGCCAACCCGGTATTGAACCCGGCCACCCTGGTGTTCATGGGCTTTGTGCTGGGCTGGGGTTTCACCGCGTTGCGGCTGGTGGCGGGGATTGTGCTGGTGGTGGGCGTGTCCCTGGTGGCACAGCGCATTGCGCGCCCGGACCAAGTGCCGGAAGCCGCACTGGAAGCCGTTGCCGACGTCAGCACGGCGGAGTCGCAACCGTTCCTGAGCCGCTGGTTGCGCACCCTGTGGCAGCTGTTCTGGAGCACTATCCCGGTGTATATCCTGGCGGTGCTGATCCTCGGCGCGGCGCGGGTGTGGCTGTTCCCCCATGTGGACGGGGCGATGGCCGACAGCCTGGTGTGGCTGGTGCCGCTGGCGATTGTGGGCACGCTGTTTGTGATTCCGACAGCGGCAGAGATCCCCATCGTACAAACCATGATGGCCCTGGGCATGGGCACCGGCCCGGCCGTGGCCTTGCTGATGACCCTGCCGAGCGTGAGCCTGCCGTCGCTGTTGATGCTGCGCAAGGATTTCGATGCGCGGGTGCTGGTGACGGTGGCCGGGTTGACCATGCTGGTGGGGGTGGTGTGTGGGTTGATTGGGGCGGTGATTCTTTAGATTTTCAGTGGGGCTGATGGCCTCATCGCAGGCAAGCCAGCTCCCACCTTTGTATGTATTCACACTTCAGAAGGTGGGAGCTGGCTTGCCTGCGATGGCGCCCCAAAGGTCACCACACCCGAGCTGCCCGCTCACGCAAATACTCCACCACCGCCCCCTGCTCCCCGGCAAACTCGATACGCGCGCCCTTGCTCTCGCGCTGGAACGCATACATCGGGTCGTAATACTCCCGCAGCAAGCCTTCAATCCATACCCGGTGCAGATCCACTGCGCCGCTGAGTGCCTGTTCAGCCAGGGCATCCTGTAACACCGCCTGCAACCGCTGGAAACGCTCACCTCCCAGCCGCTTGTGAATATTGGCCAGGCTCTGGGTCAGGCGCTCGGCAAACAACCCCTGGCCGGCATCACCAAACACGCCAATGAACTCGGCGCACAGGTCGACCACGTAATCCTTCAGGATGCGCTCGACGCGACCTTCGACGCTGTCCTCCAGCCACACCATCGGAAACGTCTGCATCCCCTTGTGCAATGGCAATGGCAGCGCACAACTGCCGATCATACGGCTCTCGTCCTCGACCACAAACTGCTCGATACCGCCTGCGCGCTTCTTCAGCACATCCACGGCCAGGCGGTTTTCGAAGTCGATATTGGAGGGTTGCGCCGTGGCGCGCTTGCCGAAGCTGGAGCCGCGATGGTTGGCGTGGCCTTCCAGGTCCAAGGCATTGCGCAGTTGGCCGAGCACTTCGGTCTTGCCGGTGCCGGTCATGCCGCCCAGCAGTACGAAGTCACACTGGACGGTCGCCTGCTCCAGGGTCTCCAGCAGGAAGGTGCGCATGGCCTTGTAGCCACCGCCCACGCGGGGGTATTCGATGCCCGCTTCGGTTTTCAACCATTGCTGCACGATCTGCGAACGCAGCCCACCCCGAAAGCAGTACAGGTAGCCATTGGGGTTAGCCTGGGCAAACTGCGCCCACTGTTCGATGCGTTCGGCCTTGATTGCCCCGGACACCAGTTCATGCCCCAGTACGATTGCCGCTTGCTGGCCTTGCTGCTTGTAACAGGTGCCAACCCGCTGGCGCTCATCGTCGGTCATCAGCGGCAGGTTGATCACCCCGGGGAACGCGCCCTTGGTGAATTCGACCGGCGCGCGGGTATCCATCATCGGGCGGTCATTAAGGAAAATGTCGCGGTAATCGGTGATGTCCGTCGCCATCAAATCACCTCAACCGCGTTGGTCTGTCGCTCCAGCAGTTCACCGATAGGCTCAAGGGCCAGGCCCAGCTCGGCGGCCACGGCGTGGAACTCGGCATCACCTTCGGGGGTAACGGCGATCAGCAGGCCACCGCTGGTTTGCGGGTCGCACAGCACGCGCTTGTGCAGCTCCTGCACGCGCCCCAGCTTGCTGGCGTAGCTCTCGAAGTTGCGCAAGGTGCCGCCGGGCACGCAGCCCTGGTCCAGGTAATACTCAACCCCCGGCAAGCGTGGGACTTTTGCATAGTCGATGCGGGCCGTCAGGCCACTGCCGTCGGCCATTTCCACCAGGTGGCCAAGCAGGCCGAAACCGGTGACATCGGTCATGGCCGTCACACCGGCCAACTTGCCGAAACGGCTGCCCGGCTTGTTGAGGGTGCACATCCAGTCACGCGCCAGGCCGATATCCGCCTCGCGCAGCTTGCCCTTCTTCTCGGCGGTGGTGAGGATGCCGATGCCCAGGGGCTTGGTCAGGTACAGGCGGCAACCGGCAGTAGCCGTGTCGTTACGCTTCATATGGCGCTTTTGCACGATGCCGGTCACGGCCAGGCCGAAGATCGGCTCCGGCGCGTCGATGGAATGCCCGCCCGCAAGCGGAATGCCAGCGGCGTCGCACACGGCCCGACCGCCGCGAATCACTTCGCGGGCAATCTCCGGGGCGAGCACATTGACCGGCCAGCCGAGAATGGCGATGGCCATCAAGGGATCGCCACCCATGGCGTAGATGTCGCTGATGGCATTGGTGGCGGCAATGCGGCCGAAGTCGAACGGGTCGTCGACAATCGGCATGAAAAAGTCGGTGGTGGACACCACGCCGCGCTCGTCGTCGATGGCGTATACCGCCGCATCGTCGCGGGAGGCATTACCCACCCACAGGTTGGGGTCGAGGTTCTGTGCACCGCTGCCCGCAAGGATCACTTCCAGCACCTGGGGCGAAATCTTGCAACCGCAACCCGCACCGTGGCTGTACTGGGTAAGGCGAATCGGCTCGTTCATGGGGGACCTCAAGCTATCAAGTGGGCCGATTCTAGCAGACAGCAAAAGGCCGGCTGGGCTCTTGTGAGCACAGCCGGCCTGTTTGTTCAGCGATTACTGGCGCGCAGCGAGCAAACGTGCGTGCCGGTTACGCCGGGCGATGTTCAAGCACTCAATGGCCGCCGAGAAGGCCATGGCCGCATACACGTAGCCTTTTGGCACGTGGGCACCGAAGCCTTCGGCGATCAGCGTCATGCCGATCATGATCAAGAAACCCAGGGCCAGCATCACCACGGTCGGGTTGTCGTTGATGAACTTGGCCAACGGTTCAGCGGCCACCAGCATCACGATCACCGAGACCACCACGGCAATGATCATGATCGGCAAGTGCTCGGTCATGCCCACGGCGGTGATGATGCTGTCGATGGAGAACACCAGGTCGAGCATCAGGATCTGGCCGATGGCAGCGGCAAAGCCGATGGTCACGGTGTTGCTGACGGTGGCCTTCTCCTCAGGCTCCGGGTCCATGCTGTGATGGATCTCGGTGGTTGCCTTCCACACCAGGAACAGGCCACCGGCGATCAGGATCATGTCCTTCCACGAGAACGCCTGGCCGAACACTTCGAACACCGGCGTCGTCAACTGCACGATGAACGCGATGGTGCTCAACAGGCCCAGGCGCAAGATCAACGCCATGCTGATACCAATGCGCCGCGCCTTGGCCCGATGCTTCTCCGGCAATTTGTTGGTGAGGATCGAGATAAAGATCAGGTTATCGATGCCCAGCACGATTTCCATGACGATCAAGGTCGCCAGTGCGACCCAGGCGGTGGGGCTGGCGGCCAGTTGTAAAAGGTAATCCATAGGTCAGTCCTGACGTGGTAGTGCTGGGGAATTAGGTTTCTTTGGTGTCGGATTCAGCGTCGTTTTCGGCGTCTTTTTCCTGCTTCTCAGGGCTGATCAAGCCCTGGGTTGCTTCACTCAATGCCTGCTCGGCGGCCTTGTGGGTGTCGTCGATGGCCTGCTTGGCCGACTCGGTGGCTTTGCCCAACACTTGCTGCGCGCTTTTTTCGACTTGATCACAGCCGCTGACCACTATCAATGAAAGCGCAAGCAACGACGCCGCGCCCAGGGAATTGAGTTTCATGATGTATTCCTCGTTAGAACCATTGGGTCCAAATAGTGGCCCCTCGATAGCGAGGCATTCTATGCAGGCGAACAGTTCAGGAAAATTCGTATTTTTCTCGCGTATACTTCGGTTTTTACGAAGTGTAGACCGCCATGCTCAATTATCGACAACTGCATTACTTCTGGGTGGTGGCCAAGACCGGCAGCATCGTGCGCGCCTGCGAGCAGTTGAACCTCACGCCGCAGACCATCAGCGGGCAGATCAGCCTGTTGGAGCAGACCTTCGGTATTGCCCTGTTTCAGCGGGTCGGGCGCCAGCTTGAACTGACCGAAGCCGGGCGCCAGGCGCTGCCCTACGCCGAGCAGATGTTCCAGACCGGCAATGAACTGGAGGCGATGCTGCGCGCCCAGCCTGACGAGCAGCAGATTCCGTTCCGGGTCGGGGTGGCGGATGTGGTGCCCAAGTCCATCGTGTACCGGTTGATCGCGCCGACCATGGAGTTGAGCGAACCGATCCGCATCACCTGCCGTGAAGATAAACTCGAACGTTTACTGGCCGACCTGGCGATCCAGCGCCTGGACCTGGTGATTTCCGACAGCCCCATGCCCACGCACTTGGACATCAAGGGCTACAGCCAGAAGCTGGGAGAATGCGGCATCAGTTTTTTCGCCACCCAGGCGTTGGCTGATCAGCATGGCGGCCTATTCCCACAGTGTTTACAGGGTGCACCGCTGTTGATTCCGGGGGCAGAGACCGTGGTGCGCAGCCGTTTGCAGCGCTGGTTTGCCGAGCAACAGATTCAACCGCGCATCATTGGCGAGTTCGACGACAGCGCCTTGATGCAGGCGTTCGGGCAATCGGGCAGCGGGATCTTTATCGCGCCCAGCGTGATCGCCGACGAGGTGGTGCGCCAATATGGCGTGGCGCTGATCGGCCAGACCGATGCAGTGACCGAGTCGTTTTATGCGATCTCGGTGGAGCGCAAGGTCAAGCACCCCGGCATTGTGGCGATTACCGAGGGTGCCCGGCGGGAGTTGTTTACCGCCCTGCCCTGATCACTCAGGCATTGAGCGCCGTGGGTTTGGCGGTCATCAGCCACAATGCGAGCAGGATCGACACCAGGATAAACCCCGAAGCGGCAAACCCCAGGCTGCCCAGGCCGAGGGTGTCGATGACATGCCCGCCCACCATCGCACCCAAGCCAATGCCCAAGTTGGCCCCGGCTATATTCAGCGACGCGGCAAACGCCGGCGCATGGGGCGCAGCCTTCATCAAGCGCACATGGCTGACCAGGAACATCGCCGCCTGGGTCACGCCCCACACCGCCATCGCCGCAGCCAGGCCGATGGTCGAGTGAATCGCCGGCACCACCGCCACCATGCCCGCGATCATGAACCCGCAGAACACCATGGACGCGATCAACGGATGACGATCCACGGCACGTCCGCCCAGGGAATTACCGATCAGCCCGACCGCGCCAAAGCCCATCAGGCACCAGCCCACCAACGTGCCGTCGAAGCCGGCCAGGCGCTCAAGAATATCTGCCAGGTAGGTATAGGCGGTGAACATGCCACTGAACACCAGGATCGACAGCAGGATATGCCCCTGCATCACCGGGCTGCGCAGGATCTTGAATTGTGAGCGCAAGCTGGCCTGCTGGTGCTTGGCCTGGGTGACCGGCAGGTAGATATACAGCAGCAACGCCTTGGCCAGGGCGATCACCGCGAGCACCGCAAACGCGGTGCGCCAACCGAACATATCGGAAATCAGCGTGCCCACCGGAATACCAAACACGGTGGCGCACACAATGCCGAAGCCAATTTTTTCAATCGCACGCCCGGCGAACTCAGGGCCGACAATGTCTACCGCCGTTTCGCTGGCCAGGGCCCAGAACACTGGCAAGCCCAGGGCGGGGATCAAACGGGCCATGGCCATCACCCAGATATTCGGCGCCAATGCCGCCACGGTATTGGCGGCTGCGAACATGATCAGGATGCTGATAAACAGCCGCTTGCGCGGGAACCGCGCGCAGTAGGCGGTGAGGAACGGGCCGAACGCGGCCACGGTGAACGCGAACAGCGTCACCAGCAGCCCGGCTTGGGACACGCTGACGTTCAGGTCCCGAGCAATCGACGGCAACAGGCCGACGATGACGAATTCTGTGGTCAGCACGGTAAAACCGGCGGCTGACAGCAGCAGGATAGGAAACAACATGAAAACTCCAGAAACGACGACATCAACGACAGCCCTAAGGGCCCGCTGACGGAGAGGAAAGATGAGAGGCGGAATCTTAACAGAACATGTCTGGATTTGACCAAGTCCGACTGAAACGGGTGACGGAATGCCGCAGCAAACAAGACGCTTCCCACAGCATGCTAGACTTCGCGCCTACTTCCTACAGTGCTTTCTGCCTGCAATGCTGTGCCCTACTAAAAAAACTAGAGACAACTCTTTATGACTGCTGCCCCCTCCCTGTTGCAACGTTTAATGCGCGTCAGCCTGGTCACCCAAATTGTCATCGGCCTGATCGCCGGGATCGTGCTGGCCCTGCTGTTACCCGAGGCCGCGCGCGCCACTGGCTTTATCGGCAAGGTGTTTGTCACGGCCCTTAAAGCCGTCGCGCCGATCCTGGTGTTTGTGCTGGTCATGGCCTCGATTGCCAACCATAAGCATGGCCAGGAAACCCATATCCGCCCGATCCTGTTCCTGTACCTGCTCGGCACCTTTGCCGCCGCCGTGGTTGCGGTGGTTGCCAGCATGATGTTTCCGTCGTTCCTGGTATTGGCTACCCATGACGCCACGGTGAGCGCTCCTGGAGGCATTGGCGAAGTGTTGCAAAGCCTGGCGCTCAGTGTGGTGGATAACCCCGTCAGCGCGCTGATGAACGCTAACTTTATCGGCATCCTGGCCTGGGCCATTGGCATGGGCATCGCCATTCGCCATGCCGGTGAAACCACCCGTACGGTATTGGACGACTTGTCCAACGGCGTCACCTTGATCGTGCGCGTGGTGATCCGCTTCGCGCCGCTGGGCATCTTTGGCCTGGTAGCCTCCACCCTGGCCACCTCGGGTTTCGGCGCACTGCTCGGCTATGCCCACCTGCTGGTGGTGCTGATCGGCTGCATGTTGTTCGTGGCGCTGGTGATCAACCCGGCCATCGTGTTCTGGAAACTGCGCCGCAACCCCTATCCGCTGGTGCTGATGTGCCTGCGCGAAAGCGGCATCACCGCGTTCTTCACCCGCAGCTCGGCGGCGAACATTCCGGTCAACCTGGCGTTGAGCAAGCGCCTGGGCCTGCATGAAGACACCTACTCGGTATCGATCCCGCTCGGTGCCACCATCAACATGGCCGGCGCCGCCATCACCATCACCGTGCTGACCCTGGCCGCCGTGCACACCCTGGGCATCGCCGTGGACATGCCGACCGCCGTACTGCTCAGCGTGGTTGCCGCGGTGTGTGCCTGCGGCGCATCTGGCGTGGCGGGTGGTTCGCTGCTGCTGATTCCCCTGGCGTGCAGCCTGTTCGGCATCCCCAGTGAAATCGCCATGCAGGTAGTGGCCGTCGGTTTCATCATCGGCGTGCTGCAGGACTCGGCGGAAACCGCACTCAACTCGTCTACCGATGTGCTGTTTACGGCGGCGGCGTGTTTGGGCAAGGAAGAACAAACAGCTTGAATGAAAGAAGAAAAGCCCGAGCGGTTCACTGCTGAGCCGACTCGGGCCTTTTATGACGAGGGTTAGAAAGTATTGAGGTTAAGTCGGGGAGTTTTGCGCAGTGAACCCCTGAAGAGGTGTCCCATATCGCTTGTTCGTTTTCGGATCGACTCGATACCACTTACCAGTGATTTCATCTAACTGAGCCAGGACCTTTGATGTATCGGCGCCCTGATAAGTGCCTTCTATCACGTCTTTGGGCTTGTACTGATACACCCTATCCACACTGAAATTAGCCGAAATCACTTTCCAGGTAAGGCTCCCTTTGCCCGCGAACGAGGAGAACGTTGTAAGGCCTCTGGTTCCAATGGCAGCTCCCCCTGCAAACGGATTGGCAGCTCTGACAAATGCCCGACCCAGCCTGCCTCCAACGCCTCCTTTTCCTAGCGTTGCGCCCACCTTCGTTATTTTGGAAATCTTACCGAGGGCTCCGGCACCGGCGACAACAAAGCCGAATATATCGAATGCAAGAAACTTAAGCCCTTCACCGACTCTGCCCTGCTGAAAACTGTGTAGCGCCGCTGCACCTGGTATCAGCGCACGGGTAACAGCTTGTATTTTTTCGAACTCCGTCACTTCAGTATCAAATGTGGTAACGCCTCTGGCTCCGCTGGCCAACTGTTCACGCTCTTTATCACTGAAAAAATGGCGCGTAACGGCATCGGCTATGTGCTGCGTTCTCGCCGAGGTGAAGGTGTGTAGGGTTGTTGAAGTTTGAGGCTTGGGTTCTCGTTCCTTGGTGTCTGTCGAGTTGCCGGCTGTCATTTCACTCAATTGGGTGTTTGATATAGCTCTCACCCCTTCCTCACCCGTAGCCATTTCAGCCCAGTCGCCCTGTAGCCCAACCTTCACACCATCAGTCAAATCTGCTCGATGCTTCCACCCCTCTGTCGATGGGTTGAATTCATACACTCGTTTACGGCCTTTATGCAGGGTTTCGATCAATACGGAGCTGCTTTTGGCGTCTTCAACTTTTTTGACACGGCGATGAATCCCAGTGCCTGTATCGGTAATGGTTCGAGTCACCTTCTCTTCCCCATAAATTTTCAGCTCACCATACTGCAGCGCCTCCTTATCCTCCTCAGGCAGCAGTGATAGTTGGTGTTGTACGGTAACCTTCATGGCGCCTTTAAGGCCGTCGTAATAATCGACAGCCTGCTTTTCAAACAGCTCATTGGGCGACGGCATAAACTTGAGTTCATGGGATATTTTTTCAATAGGAACGGTAGGGTCATTGGAATACCACTCCACATGCTGCTGCGGCTGCAAAAAGATATCCAGTATCGAGTAAGGGCCTTGTAAATCACGATCCCGTACTTTTGGGTAGATTGTTTTCTTTTCAAAATCTATCACCCCGTATTCTTCTACGGGAAATTTCTCCTTCAGCGCATTGAGCGCCAGTGCATGGCGCGTGGCTAATTCGGTGCGTTGAGCTTCTGAAGCTCGTATCAAGGTGTCGAAACGCTCACTGGCGAGGGTCACAGCACGTTCTACTTCTTCATCCGTGTAATTGTTATCTACCCGTTTTTCAATGGCTCCATCCGCCACGGCCCAGTGAATCAGGCCTTCCCTCCCAGCCAGCGCTTGCACTTTTTTTTCAGCGTCGGTAATGGGGTCCAGATCGTCTTTGAGCAGCTGCTCATAAGTTTTAGTCGCCGCCGCCCCCGGATTGCGCATCTCGGATTTGGCAACGATGGCTTTGAAGCTGACCCAGGCCGGGGAACCGTAAGTCACACTGTCAGGGATGTTTTTGACCAGTAACTCCGGAGCGTGGTGCGACAACAGCAGGTAGGCTGCCAACGCAGCGTTGTGGCCATAGGACTTGCGCAGATGCTCGGTTAGCCCCTCAAGGACAAAAGACAGCGGCTTACCCCAATTCTCGCGCGCCGACAAATCAAACCCGGCCACCTTGTTCTTTTCGTCAGTCTTGAACAATGCATCCTGGTTGAGACCTATCTGCAGAGCCGAAAGCGCCCAATCCTCAGCACTGCCTGCGCCGTCAAACTTAGTACGCAAGGCTTCGCCCATGGCACGCGCGGCGGGGCTTTGCAAAAGCCTGAGGATCGCTTGCCGGGGATCTTTCAGCTCTGCTTCAGACCACCGGATACCTTGCGTCAAATAACCGAAAGCGTTCTGGCTCAATGTTAACGAGTCGAACTCAGGCAACGCCATTGCGTTATAGGAAACAGCGTCGTAGGTCGCCTGCTGTTGCGACGTATCCAGTGGCGTTGGCCACGATAACCCGCCCCCCAAATCGCCATGCAATTGTCGGTACTCGACAGGGCGTAACAACTCAAGGGTCATGTTTTTAATGTCGGCTTTATCAGCGGGGTGCTCCCAACCATTACCCGTCATGAACTGCAAGAGGTTCACCTGCCGCCCTGCCATTGGTTGGTTATCCAGACGAAAGCCGGAGTCAGGATCCAGCTTGATTTGTTGCGATTGCAGATAGGATCGCAGTCCAGCTTCACGATCATAAACTGGCGGGTCGGGAAGAAGGCGATGAGTGTAGTCATGCAATGAGGCTTGGTTATCCAAATACTCGTCCGCTCCCACATATGCTGTGGTCAAAGCATCCCTGAAAGTATCCAGGTCACGTTTATTGGCAAGCTGCTGTTTTTGCGCCACCAGCGCTTCTTCAGTACGCGCCTCACCCACGCCTGAGGTGGCAAACCCATTATTGCTTTGCAACTCTCGGACACGTCGTCGATCTTCGGTGAAGTCGTTATGAATCGTCTCGCCATAGAATTGGGCTACCTGCTTGAGCGGCGCACTTTCGGCCTGCAGGTCCGAGTAGCTGATCCCATCGGGCGCATAAGCTTTTAGCGCGGCCAGAATCGGTCCGGCAAAGGTTGCCCAAGGTGAGTTGTCTTTTAAGGTAAATAAGGTAAGCACGCCATTTTTTCTGACACTCAGCCCGCCGTCAGAACTAATCTTGAGTGAGGATGGATCATAACCCTCCGACTTAAGCCAGGTTAAAAAGTCCTTGTCGTTAAGGGTATGACGTAGCTGCGCTCGCCACTGGCCGAACGATGAAGCCTCCGGAATATTCGGAATGATCGTTTCTTCATCACGTGTCCGGCCCTCCAACGCCTCACTATAACGGGCTGCCAGTTCACTGTTGGCTTGATCCCGCGCAGAGGTGTGGGAGGACGTTTCATTACCCGGCACCTCTCGGCGGGTGCGGCTCACCGCAACCAAATTCGAGGAAGAGCCATCTTGATTCTTCGTCGTATCCAATGCTGGCTCGGAATAAGCGTTGTTGGTAATCGACGTGACTGCGATGGGAGAAAGATGCATGTCGTTTGTAGGCTCCAGGTTCTTTACTAGAAAGTTCTATAGGCGCCCGTGAGTGAGATCTATCTGGATATTGGTTGCGTCGAAATGCGTAACAAATGATGAGTTTGGTATAAAACAACCATGCATAAAAAAACCTGAGGCTGTTCGTGAAAGAACAACCCCACGTTTTTTTGAACCTTGAGTTTAGAACGCGCCCATATAATCGCGCTTGCCCACTTCCACCCCGTTATGACGCAGCAGCGCATAAGTGGTGGTGACGTGGAAGAAGAACTGCGGCAGGCCGTAGGTCAGCAGGTATGACTGGCCGCTGAAGCGCTTCTCTTTCGGGGTGCCGGGGCGAGTGACGATCTCGATGCCTTCCTTGCCGTCGATCTGCTCGGGCTTGATGGTGTCGACAAAGGCCAGGACTTTGGCGATCAGCGCTTGCAGGTCGGCAAAGGTGACTTCGCTGTCTTCGTACTTGGGTACTTCGATCTCGGCCAGGCGTGCCGACACACCTTTGGCGAAGTCCACGGCGATCTGCACCTGGCGCACCAACGGGAACATGTCCGGGAACAGGCGCGCTTGCAACAAGGCGTTAGGCTCGATGTTCTTGGCGCTGGCGTGGGCTTCGGCTTTGTTCAGCACATCGCTGAGGGCGTTGAGCATTTGCTTGAAGACCGGGATGGAAGCGGCGTACAGGGAAATAGTCATGACAGTCTCACGGTAATGGCGGGGTTGGAACCAGCCGCGATTATAGCCATGCCTGGCGCTTGTCTTTTATTTTTTCAAGCTTAGGCTAAGGGGCTTCACTGCATAGGGAAAGCGCGATGACCGCCGAGCACGACACCGACACCCCTGAGCCGCGCCTGAACAGCACGGAAATCCGCATCCTGGGCTGCCTGATCGAAAAACAGGCGACCAACCCGGAAACCTACCCCCTCACCCTCAACGCCCTGGTGCTGGCCTGCAACCAGAAGACCAGCCGCGAGCCGGTGATGAACCTCAGCCAAGGCCAGGTCGGGCAGAGCCTGCGCGTGCTGGAGGGCCAAGGCTTCACGCGCCTGGTAATGGGCAGCCGCGCCGACCGCTGGGAACACCGTGTGGACAAGGCCCTGGAACTGGTGCCGGCCCAGGTGATCCTGACCGGGCTGCTGTTTTTACGGGGGCCGCAGACCGTCAACGAGTTGCTCACCCGCAGTGGGCGCATGCATGACTTTGAGGATGCCGAGCAGGTTGTGCATCAGCTCGAACGCCTGATTGCACGGGGATTGGCGCTGCTGGTGCCGCGCCAGGCCGGGCAGCGGGAAGACCGGTACACCCATGCGCTGGGGGACCCGGCGGATATTGAAGCGATTATGACCGCAAGGGGGAACCCAGTGGAGCGTAGCGCGGGCGCTGTCTCAGTGGAGCGTATTGAAGAGCTGGAAGCGCGGATTGCCGCACTGGAAGAGCGGCTGGCGCAGCTGGAACAGGCATAACGCAGATAAAGATGTGGGAGCTGGCTTGCCTGCGATAGCCATAGGTATCTACACAACTCTGAAGTGATCGACGGTAACCACGATGCGAAGCGAGCCGCTCTTGATCTGCTTTTGATCTTGATCTTAGGCGCCCCGTTAAACCACGCTGGCCGAACGCAGGCTTGAATTCGTGGGTAACCCGGCAGGACGCCGGGTTAGCCGTCCTGGGCCAAGGATGGCCCATGACGGCGGCCCACGGATTCAAGCCGGAGTGAGGGCACACCGAGCCTAGGCGAGGTGCCGAGTGGTGGGGCAAGAGCGTTTTGCTTACTTTTGCGCTTTTCAAAAGTGAGCCGCTGTCAGAGCCAGCCCTTTCAAGGTCTTTTCGTTTTGGCAGCCTTGATTACCCTGTCCGTTGAAACATGCGCATTCACCGCCTTGCCTTGCACCCATGTCTTGGGTTTAGGCACCTTGGGGCCGCGGGGACTTTTCGCAACTTGTTTGGGTTGGATGTTTCTGGCCAGCTCCAACAAACGCTGGGCCAACTTTTCCACAGGGATGGCGGGAAGATATTCCGAGGGAAGTGCAATCTGCATTCCCTCATAACCACTCCTGACCTGGACCGCCAAGTGATAGATCGAGGCTTCCCAGCCATCAGGCTGGGTCTCCCGATGGGCTTGCTCCACGCTTCGCTTGAGTACGGCCAGGACGTTGTAGGCCAACACTGCCGTAGTGAACCCGAGCAAGGCGGCCTTTGGGCTGCCGAGAGTTTCGATTTCACTTTCCAGGATCGCTTCCAGTCGCTGGAACATACCTTCAATGCTCCAGCGGCGGCGATAGAGTTGCGCGATCTGCTCAGCGCTGACGCTTTCAGGCAGGTTGCTCCAGAACATCAAGCTGCTGTCACCCGAGTCTGTTGGCGAATGAAGCGTCAGTTCGACGCGCCGACATTGGTAACCGCCTCTGACCTGGATGATCTGCTCACGCACAGAGCCTGTTTCCACAGGCACGGGTTCTTGCCACTCACCCTCTTGAATCAGGCGTGGATGTTTGGCTTGCTGGCGAATGACAAAGGACGTCTGGACCTGCTCACAAGCTTCCATTACCGGAAGCGTGCAGTAGAGTCGGTCAGCCAGCCACACCTGGCCCGGTTCAGCATTAGCCAACAGAGGCAACACGCAAACGCGCTCGCTGGCGTAGGCATCCTCACATGCCTGAAGGTCGATGACCTGATCGAGATCAGGATCGTAGACCACTACCGAAAACCGGGACGAGCCGCACCTCGCTCCTGGCGTAAAGCCCCCAGACGCTTCTCAGTGGATGCCAGGTGATTGCCATCTACCACGCGAACCTGCCAGTCCGGCAGCATCGTCGTGCAACCCAGTTCTTTGATGGTTGGAGTCAGTCGTTGCGCACTACCGGTGACCAGAGCGCGCAATAGCGCGGGTTCAGTACGACTGATTTTGTCGTAGAGCGCCGCCAAGCTGACAGGGAGATCTTCCAGTTGCCGCGCGGCGGCGTGCAGGGATGGCTTCAAGCCCAATGAAACAAGGGACATCAGCTTGATTATGGTCGAGAACAGTAGTTCACGAGAATACTGCCGTTGCCGATGTTCTTCGAAGACCTGATCGACCCACTCAGGGGCAATAGCTTGCTCCAGCGCCAATTTGGCCATGACGCTGGCAGGTGCTTTTTTCTCGAAACGCGCTAGAACATCGGCCCACATCGTTTGGGATCCCTGAATGAAATTTCAGGGGATTTTACCGAAGACCTTGAAAGGGATGGCTGTCAGAGCGGAACCCTAGGTGGCCGTTACCGCAGGAATGGATATGTATTCGGTATAGCTGTGTCGCCTGTCAGGCCGCCTTCGCGAGCAAGCCCGCTCCCACAGTTTGATTGCGGGGCGTCAGAGAGATCGGCGTCGCCTGACTGGCCGCCATCGCAGGCAAGCCAGCTCCCACATTGGATTTGGCGTAAGGCTTTAGCTGCGGGCGAAGGCCACCGCTGCCTCGAACTGCTCCTGCGTAGGCCGCACGCCGGTATAAAGCACAAACTGCTCCAACGCCTGGATAGCGATCACTTCCAACCCGGTAATCACCCGCTTGCCCAGCGCACGCCCCCGCACGATCAACGGCGTTTCCGCCGGGATCGCCACCACATCGAAGACGGTCTCAGCCTGATCGATTGCCTCGGCCTCAAAAGCCAACGCATCCGCCTCCGCCCCGCCGGTCATGCCGATGGGCGTCACGTTGATCAGCATCTGTGGCCGCAGGCTACCCAGATCCGCCTGCCACGCATACCCCAGGTTCCTGGCCAACGCCTGGCCCGCCACCTCATTGCGCGCCACGATCACGCCATTGGCGTACCCCCCGTCACGCAAGGCACTGGCGACCGCCTTGGCCATGCCGCCGCTGCCGCGCAGGGCGAAGCTGGAGTCTTTGGGCACGGCGTGCTTTTTCAGCAGTTGCTCAATGGCGATGTAATCGGTGTTGTAAGCCTTGAGGTGACCGTTGGTATTGACGATGGTGTTCAGGGAGTCAATGGCTTGAACCGAATCGTCGAGTTCGTCCACCAAGGCAATCGCGGCCTCCTTGAACGGCATGGACACCCCGCAACCCCGCACGCCAAGGGCGCGGATACCGCCGATCGCGCCGGGTAAGTCCTGGCTGCTGAAGGCTTTATAGTAAAAATTCAGACCCAGCTGTTCATACAGGTGGTTATGAAAACGCAGGCCAAAGTTCCCAGGGCGCGCCGACAGTGACATGCACAGTTGGGTGTCTTTGTTGGGGTGCATCTGCATGGATAACTCCTTGAAGTAAGCAAATCGGTACAGACCTTACACAACCTTTACCCAGTGGCGGTGCTGTTTTCTCGAAATACGTTGTCTTAAAAGTATCCCCGCGACAATCCTTGAGTCTATTGATTGCAGACCACAAGCGCAGGGGCTAATTGAGGAATGACCATCATGCGTAAACTCCCCAGGATCGCCTTGCTTATCGGCGCACTCGCGATGGCCGGCCAAGCCTCCGCCCACGGTGGTGGTTGGGGTGGCCCGGCCGTGTTCGGTGCGCTTGTCGGCGCAGCGGTAGTCGGCTCCGTGGTTGCCAGCCAGCCGCGTGAGGTGTACGTGCAACAACCGGTGTATGTGCAGCCGCAGCCGGTGTATGCCGCGCCGCCGCCGGTCTACTACGCGCCACCGCCACCGGTGTATGTGCAACAGCAGGTTTACTACCGCCCGGCGCCCGTCTATTACGGCCCACCGCGTGGTTATTATGGGCCGCCTCGCGGCTACTACGGCCCGCCCCACGGTTACTACCGCCATGGTTGGTAAGGTTTAACCCCGTTGACAGCCACAGGCCTCGCCCACACGCGGGGCCTTTTTTTTGCCTGAAAAGTCCGGATTTATCCTGCCGATGTCGCTGTGAGAACAACGCACGAGCGCCAATCCCACATCATGAGCGTCGAATATCCTCTTGATCGATTGCGGGCTGCGCTGTCATGTTTGCGTCACAAAACAGTCGCACTATCGACCCAGTCCAGCCAATAACAATTAAGGACGATTGACCATGCCCACACAAAACCCGCACCGCACCGCCGGCCTGTGCACCTCCAGCAAGGTCTACAGCGCCTTGACTGAACTCAAGCACCTTGAAGGCCATCGCAACGCCAAGTTCCTGGCCTTGCTGGCCGAAAACCTGGTGCGCAAGGGCCTGCTCAGTGAACACGAAGTGGTGAACATGCTCGACCAGGTGGTGGATTAACGCCTGGCGTTGATGTCGACTATCGAGCCAGGTGATTTTTCCCAGGCGCCAGCAAACCGTAAGGTGGCCTCCATAACGTTTGGAGGTACTTATGCCCACTGTTCAAATCATGTCTGTCATCGGTAGCGCCGTCCCCGCCCCTCTGCGCAAACTGGGCTTGCTCGCCTGCTGGTATGTGGTGCGCGATGGCGAGCCGATCAGCGGCCCGCTCACCTCGTTATCGGATGCCGAAACACAACGCCGGATGGCAACCGACTTCAGGCTAGAAGCCTGAGCGTTACGGCAGCGGCAGCTTGACCCGCGGCTTGGTTTCGACGAACAACGCCCAGCACGACATGAACAACGCTGCCACCAGCGGCCCGATGACAAAGCCGTTAAGGCCGAACACCGACAAGCCGCCCAAGGTCGAGATCAGGATCAGGTAGTCCGGCATCTTGGTGTCCTTGCCCACCAGGATCGGGCGCAGCACGTTGTCCACCAGGCCAATCACGAACACGCCGAACAGCCCCAGCACCACGCCCTGCCAGATCGAACCGCTCAACAGGAAATAAACTGCCACCGGCCCCCAGACCAGCCCGGCACCCACCGCAGGCAGCAGGGACAGGAACGCCATCAATACGGCCCAGAGCAAGGCACTGGGAATGTCTAGGAACCAGAAAATCAAGCCACCCAGCGCACCCTGGGTCACGGCCACCAGCACGTTGCCCTTGACCGTGGCGCGCACCACGCGGTTGAACTTGAGTTGCAGGCGACGCTTTTGCGGCTCGGCCAAGGGCACGGCTGTGCGCACTTTGCGTACCAGCTCCGGGCCGTCGCGCAGCAGGAAAAACAGCAGGTACAGCATGATGAAAAAGCTCACCAGAAAATCAAACGTCCCCTGGCCAAAGCTGAACGCCTGGGAGGCAAAGAACTGACTGCCCTGCATCGCGCCCTTGACGACCTTTTCCCGCAGCCCTTCGAGATTGCCCATGCCGAAACGGTCGAGCAATTGCTGGAAATACGGCGGTAGGACGTTCTTGAATTGCTCGATATAACCCGCCACGTCGAGTTTGCCGCTCTCGATGTTTTTGTAGAGCGTGGCCCCCTCTTGCACCAGCAACGCACTGGTGATGATCACCGGCAGAATCGCGATCACCAGGCACACCATCAAGGTGGTCAGGGAGGTCAGGTTGCGGTTCCAGCTAAAACGCTGCTGCAGGCGGCGCTGCATCGGCGCAAAGATAATGCCCAGGATCACGGCCCAGAACACCGCGCCGTAGAACGGCAGCAATATCCAGATAAAAGCCACGGTGACCAGGGCCAGTAGCAGCAACAGGGTTTTGAATTGCAGGTTGGTTTGATTCATGTCCGGTCCATGTCAGAAAAACAGGGCCGATCGCGGCCCTGTTGCTTAGTCCGCAGCCAAACCTGGGAGTGCCCTTGTTTTTCGAACAAGCATAGATCGCCCTGTTTAGACGTGGATCAATGCACGGCGCCCGGCCCTGCACTACCCTCGCGCCTTTTGCGACCTACAGCCATGCCCTCCATGATTGCCCCCGAACTGCTCGCCCCTGCCGGCACCCTGAAAAACATGCGCTACGCCTTTGCCTACGGTGCCGATGCGGTCTATGCCGGCCAGCCGCGCTACAGCCTGCGGGTGCGCAACAACGAGTTCGACCACGCCAACCTGGCCCTCGGCATCCAGGAAGCCCATGACCAGGGCAAGCGTTTCTACGTGGTGGTGAACATTGCGCCCCACAACGCCAAGCTCAAGACCTTCCTCAAGGACCTGGCGCCCGTGATCGCCATGGGCCCGGATGCGCTGATCATGTCTGATCCGGGGTTGATCATGCTGGTGCGCGAGCACTTCCCGCAGATGCCGATCCACCTGTCGGTACAGGCCAATACGGTGAACTGGGCCAGCGTGGCGTTCTGGCAGCAACAAGGTATCTGTAGAGTGATTCTGTCGCGGGAGCTGTCCCTGGAAGAGATCGGCGAAATCCGCCAGCAGGTGCCGACGATGGAGTTGGAGGTGTTTGTGCATGGCGCCTTGTGCATGGCCTATTCCGGGCGGTGCCTGCTGTCGGGGTATATGAACAAGCGCGATGCCAACCAGGGCACCTGCACCAATGCCTGCCGGTGGAAATACCAGGCCACTCCGGCAGTGGAAAATGCCACTGGCGATATCGTCCATGAATATCAACCTACATTGGGCATCGGCACGCCCACCGATCAGGTGTTCCTGCTACAAGAGGCCAATCGCCCCGATGAACCCATGCCCGCCTTCGAAGACGAACACGGCACCTACATCATGAACGCCAAGGACCTGCGGGCCGTGCAGCATGTGGAGCGCCTGGCACAGATGGGCGTGCATTCGTTGAAGATCGAAGGCCGCACCAAGTCCCACTTTTACTGCGCGCGCACCACCCAGGTGTATCGCCAGGCCATCGATGACGCAGTGGCCGGCCGTGCATTTGATCGCGGCTTGATGACCAACCTCGAGTCCCTGGCCCAACGTGGCTACACCGAAGGTTTCCTGCGCCGCCACGTGCACGACGAATACCAGAACTACCAGAACGGCAGCTCGGTTTCCGAACGCCAGCAGTTTGTCGGGGAACTGACCGGCGAGCGTCGTGGCGCGTTGGCCGAGGTAAAGGTGAAGAATCGCTTTGCGCTGGGCGACCACCTGGAGTTGATGACGCCCGCCGGCAATTTTCACTTTGACTTGCCGAGCCTGCATAACGCCAAGGGCGAAAGCATCGAGGTGGCGCCGGGGGACGGGCATACGGTGTATGTGCCGATTCCGGCGCAGATGGACCTGCGCTTTGGCCTGCTGATGCGCGACGTTTAAACCCTGCCATGGGCATCGGTATCTACACAACTTTCTGGGCTGTAGCAGCAGACGGTAACCACGATGCGAAGCGAGCCGCTCTTGATCTTGATCTGCTTTTGATCTTAGGCGCCCCGTCAAACCACGCTGGCCGGAATTCGACAGGGATTTGGGGGGTAAACCGGCAGGGATGCCGGTTTAGCCGCCCCGCGCCATGGATGGCGCGTGGCGGCGGCCCCCCAAATCACTGGCGGATTACGGGCACACCGAGCCCAGCGAGGTGCCGAGTGGTGGGGCAAGAGCCCTTTTGGTTACTTTTGGGGCTCTTTTCCAAAAGTGACCCGCTGTCAGAGCGGAACCCTAAGTGGCCGTTACCGCAGGAATGGATATGTACACGGTCCAACAGTGTTGACTGTCAGGCCGTCTTCGCAGGCAAGCCAGCTCCCACATTTGGATTGCGGTGCCTCAGGGAGATAGGCGCCAGCTGTCAGGCCGTCACGGGAGCAAGCTCCCTCGCCACAGGTTCAGCGTCGCACCAAAATTGTGTAGATACCTATGCTGCCATGGGTTGAAAGGATCAGATCCTGAACTGGCCCACCAACTGCCCGAGGCGCTGGCCCAGGTCGGCCAGGCTGCGAGACGTCTGAGCGCCCAACTGGGTTTCGTCCGCCACGCTGTCTACCGCTACGGCAATCTGATGCACACTGCGGTTGATCTCTTCCGCCACGGCGGTCTGCTCTTCGGCGGCGCTGGCGATCTGGGCGTTCATTGAGTTGATGGTGCCAATCAGCTGCGCCATGGTGTCCAAGGACGCGCCGGCTTGGTTGGCCTGGGCCGAGGTGCCGTCGCCGGCATCGCTGGAGCGGCGCATTGCGTCCACGGCCGCCTCGGTGCCCTTTTGCAGGCGGTCGATCATGCCCTGGATTTCCTGGGTGCTGGTTTGGGTGCGGCTGGCCAGCGCACGCACTTCGTCGGCGACCACGGCAAAGCCACGCCCGGCCTCCCCGGCCCGTGCGGCTTCGATGGCAGCGTTGAGCGCCAACAGGTTGGTTTGTTCGGCGATGGAGCGGATCACGCCGAGCACGCTGACGATAGACGACACATCCTGCTGCAGGCTGTCCAAGGACACGCCGCTGCTGCGGATGTCGTTCACCAGCGCATGGATCTGCGCGATGCTGCCGTCCACTACACGCTTGGCTGCCTGGCCTTCGGCATCGGTCTGCTGCGCGGCGACGGCGGCGCCCTGGGCACTGCGCGCCACTTCGTGGGCAGCCGAGGACATCTGGTTGATCGCGGTGGCCACCTGGTCGGTCTCGTGGCGCTGGCGTTCCATGGCCTGCTCGGAGCGCTGGGCCTGGTCGGACACCTGGCTCACCAACCCGGTGAGCTGAGCGGTCATGTCAGTGATCTGGCGCACCAGGCCGTGGATTTTATCGACAAAGCGGTTGAACGCACCGGCCAGGTCGCCGAGTTCATCCTGGCTGGTGATGGCCAGGCGGCGGGTCAGGTCGCCTTCACCCGCCGCGATGTCATCGAGGTTGGCTTTCATCAGGTGCAGCGGACGCAAGATGGTATTGGCTAGCAACATGCCCACGGCGGCGATCACCAGCAACACCACCACGGCCACACCGAGGATGCTCAGCAGCACGCCTTGCATGCGTGTCTCGACTTTAGCCTGCACCACTGCCACTTGGGCGTCGATGCCATCGAGGTTCACCGAGGTGCCGATCACCATGTCCCACTTGGGCAGGTACTCGGTATAGCCGAGCTTGGGCACCAGCTCGGTCTGGCCGGGTTGGGTCGAGCTGTATTGCAGGTAGTGGGTGCCGTCCTTGCCGACCTTGACCAGGTCGCGGTTGACGTAGACGCCGTTGGGGTCGCGGTTGTCCTTGAAGCTTTTGCCTACGCCGTCCGGGCTGTTGCCCTTGAACAGGCGGATGGTCTCGGAGTCGTAGCCGAAGAAATAGCCGTCTTTGCCATAGCTGGTATTGGATAACAACTTCACCACCTGCGCCCGCGCCGCACTGTCGCCGGGGGCTGCCGCGTCGTAGAGCGGCTTGATGGTGGTCATGGCCACCTCGACATAACCTTGCAGGGTGGCTTTGGCGTCGTTGAGCAGGCGCTGGCGGGTTTCATCCACTTCGTTGCGGGCCTGGCCCTGCAGAATCCACACGGTGGTCAGGCTAATGACCACGGCAAACAACAACACCGGCACGACAGCAAGGGCCAGGACTTTGGCCTTCAAACTCAGACGCATGGCTTTTCTCTCTTGTTAGTGGCGACTTGAGAGGTTAACGGCCATGTGAGCAATTTCTGTAGGAGCGAGCTTGCTCGCGAAGAACCTGAGAGCACTGCGGGGTGCCAGGTTGCCCGCGTTATCGTTGACGCTTTTCGCGAGCACGCTCGCTCCTACAGGAACCTCGTCAGAGCGTCATCGCAGCCAGCCAGCCGAACGCCAGCAGCGGCAGGTTGTAGTGCAGGAAGGTCGGCACCACGGTGTCCCAGATGTGGTGGTGCTGGCCGTCGATATTCAAGCCGGAGGTTGGGCCGAGGGTGGAGTCCGAGGCGGGCGAACCGGCGTCGCCCAAGGCACCGGCGGTACCGACGATGCACACGATGGCCAACGGGCTGAAGCCCAGTTGGACACACAGCGGCACGAAAATCGCCGCGAGGATCGGCACCGTGGAAAACGACGAGCCGATGCCCATGGTCACCAACAACCCCACCAGCAGCATCAACAACGCCCCGACGCCCCGGCTATGGCCGATGAACGCTGCCGAGGCTTGCACCAGCGAGTTCACGTCACCGGTGGCCTTGAGCACTTCGGCAAAGCCTGAGGACGCGATCATGATGAAGCCGATCATCGCCATCATCTTCATGCCTTCGGTGAACAGGTCATCGGTGTCGCGCCAGCGCACGATGCCCGACACCGAGAAGATCAGGAACCCGGCCAGGGCGCCGATGATCATCGAGTCCAACCACAGCTGGATGATGAACGCCGAGGCAATTGCCAGGCCGGCCACCAGCAGGGTCAGCGGGTTGTATTGCACTGCCACCTGCTCGACACGTTCGATTTTCTTCAGGTCATACACACGCTTTTTGCGGTAGCTGATCAGCACCGCCACCAGCAGGCCGACCACCATGCCCAGCGCCGGCAAACCCATGGCGTGGGTGACATTGACCCCGCTGATATCCACCCCGCTCTTGGCGACGTTGGCCAGCAGGATCTGATTGAGGAAGATATTGCCAAAGCCTACCGGCAGAAACATGTACGGGGTGATCAGGCCGAAGGTCATTACGCAGGCGATCAGGCGACGGTCCAGTTGCAGCTTGGTCAGTACGTACAGCAGCGGCGGTACCAGCAGCGGAATAAACGCAATGTGGATCGGCAAGATGTTCTGCGAGGCAATCGCCACCACCCACAACAGGCCGATCAGCAGCCATTTGACGTGGTTGCCACCGCTGGCGTCCTGGCGGTCCACCAGCAGCAAGGCTTTGTCCGCCAGGGCATGGGCCAGCCCGGACTTGGCAATCGCCACGGCGAAAGCCCCGAGCAATGCGTAGGACAAGGCCACGGTTGCGCCGCCGCCCAGCCCGCCGTTGAAGGCCTTGAGCGTGGCCTCGATACCCAGGCCACCGGTCAAGCCGCCCACCAGGGCGCCGACGATAATGGCGATGACCACGTGCACGCGGGACAGGCTGAGTACCAGCATGGTGCCGACCGCGGCGATGACTGCGTTAATCATGGTTACCTCAAGCAGAAACAAAAAAGACAGGCATGCCCGCGCGCGGCCCATGGGAACAGCTGCCGGCGTGCAGGCTTGTAAAGAGGTCTTATTAGAGGGCGCGCACTTTGCAGGAGCTGGGCTGCCATGTCAAAAACTGTGGTGAGGGAACGCTCTCTCAACAGATAAAGAATTGCAGGCGCCCGCCGATAAGCTGTCTCTATGTGCTTTCAGGTAAGGATGTCCCGATGTCGCTCAGGCAGCTCTCCATTCAATGGAAAATCACCCTGCTGGCGGGCCTGTGCCTGCTGGGGATCGTGACCCTGCTGGTGGGTCTGTCGCTGTATCGCATGGCGCAGAGCTCGCAGCAGGTCAAGGCGTCCAGCATGCAGATGCTCGACGAAGCCGCCCAGTCGCGCATCGAGGCCCAAGGCGAAGTGCAGGCGCTGGGCATTCGCCAACAGTTCATGGATGCCTACCAATACGGCCATGGTTTTTCCCGCCAGGTGCTGTTTTTGCGCGAGCAGGCCGAGAAGCGCTTTCTCGATGCCTTCGACACCCGTGAAGACCTGACCCGCCAGGTCAAGGCCGCGTTGCAGGCCAACCCTGACCTGCTCGGCCTGTCCCTGGTGTTCGAAGCCAATGCACTGGACGGCAAGGACGAACTGTTCGCCAACCAGGCGGAACTGGGCAGCAATGACAAAGGCCGTTTCGCGCTGTACTGGTCGCAACCGACACCGGGGAAAATCACCTCGATGGCGCTGCCCGAGAGCGACATGGCCGACACCTCCATCGGCCCCAGCGGCGAAAAGGCCAACGCCTGGTTCACTTGCCCACGCACGACCCTCAAACCCTGCGTGATCGAACCTTACTTTTATGTGATCGACGGCCAGAACGTGCTGATGACCAGCATCGTGTTTCCGCTGATGGTCAACGGCAAAGTCATCGCCTCGCTGTCGGTGGACATCAACCTCAACAGCTTGCAGGCGGTCAGCCAACAGGCCAGCCAGAAACTCTACGACGGCCAGACCCAGGTCAGCATCCTCAGCGCTACTGGCTTATTGGCCGGCTACAGCCCCGACGCCAGCAAACTCAGCCAACGCCTGGAGCAGGTCGACCCAGCCAGCGGCGCGCAGTTGATCAGTGCCCTGGCCAGCAGTACCCAGACTCACAGCCTGCGCACCGACCATCAACTCAAGGTATTGGCGCCTTTTGCGCCGATTCCCGGCGGTAAGTCGTGGGGCGTATTGCTGGATGTACCGGAACAAGTCCTGGTCGCCCCCGCCGAAGCGCTAAAAAACCAGCTGGACGCCGACAACGCCAAAGGCACCCTGTTGGAACTGGGCCTGGGACTGCTGGCCGCCGTGGTCGGTTTGATCCTGGTGTGGCTGATGGCGCGCAGCGTGACCCGGCCAATCCTTGGCGTGGCGCACATGCTTGAAGATATCGCCAGCGGCGAAGGCGACCTGACCCGGCGCCTGGCCTATGCCAAACAGGACGAACTGGGCCAATTGGCCGGCTGGTTCAACCGCTTCCTCGACAAGCTGCAGCCGATCATTGCCGAGGTCAAACGCTCGGTGCAGGACGCCCGTGGCACCGCCGACCAGTCCGCAGCCATTGCCACGCAAACCAGCGCCGGCATGGAGCAGCAGTACCGCCAGGTGGATCAGGTGGCCACCGCGTCCCACGAAATGAGCGCCACCGCCCAGGACGTGGCCCGCAGCGCCGCCCAGGCGGCCCAAGCCGCTCGAGATGCCGACCAGGCGACTCGCCAAGGCTTGACGGTTATCGACCGCACCACCGTCAACATTGGCGAACTCGCCGCCGACATGAGCACTGCCATGGCCCAGGTAGAAGGCTTGGCCGCCAACAGCGAACAGATCGGCTCGGTGCTCGAAGTAATTCGCGGCATCGCCGAGCAGACCAACCTGTTGGCACTCAACGCCGCCATCGAAGCCGCTCGCGCCGGTGAAGCCGGCCGCGGTTTTGCCGTGGTCGCCGACGAAGTGCGCAACCTGGCACGGCGCACCCAGGAATCGGTGGAAGAAACCCGCCTGGTGATCGAACAATTGCAAACCGGTACCAGCGACGTGGTCGGTTCCATGGGCAACAGCTATCGCCAGGCCCAGGGCAGCGTCGAACAGGTCGGCCAGGCCGTGACGGCCTTGCGCCAGATTGGCGATGCGGTCACGGTGATCAGCGACATGAATCTGCAAATCGCCAGCGCCGCCGAAGAGCAAAGCGCGGTGGCCGAAGAGATCAACAGCAACGTGGCGACCATTCGCGATGTGACCGAGTCGTTGTCGGAGCAGGCCAATGAATCGGCGCGGGTCAGCCAGGCGTTGAACAGCCTGGCGAATCAGCAGCAGGGGTTGATGGATCAGTTCAGGGTGTAAGAACCTTGCACACAACCTGAGATAGCAAAATCAGGGTGGGAGCGGGCTTGCTCGCGAATGCGGTGTATCAGTCGCCAATGCATTGACTGACACACCCTATTCGCGAGCAAGCCCGCTCCCACATTTTGAACTACGGTGTGTGAATGCTAGCGGCGTGGCAATTGGATCAAGACCTTGAGCCCACC
The DNA here is from genome assembly GCF_002591235.1 of Pseudomonas sp. FDAARGOS_380. NCBI lineage: Bacteria > Pseudomonadati > Pseudomonadota > Gammaproteobacteria > Pseudomonadales > Pseudomonadaceae > Pseudomonas > Pseudomonas sp. FDAARGOS_380. The sequence continues at coordinate 5,878,777 of NZ_CP023969.1, forward strand.
TAGCTCACTCTCCTGCAGCTGCAACACCCCGCCCCACACCTCAACGATGTCGCGCACGATCCCCAAACCCAGGCCATGGCCAACCCTCTGTTCATCCAGGCGTGCGCCACGGCTGAACACCTGGTCGCGCTGGGCCTCGGGAATGCCGGGGCCGTCGTCTTCCACCGCCAGTTGGTAACCGTGGGGCATCTCGCTGACGCTAAGACGTACCTCGGCGTCTGCCCATTTACAGGCGTTGTCCAACAGATTGCCCAGCAGTTCCAGCAGGTCTTCACGGTCCCAGGGCAGTTGCAGGCCCGGCGCCACCTGGTAGCTGAGGTCCAGGTGTTCGCCGTGGATCATGCGCAGGGTGGCCAGTAAACCGGGCAGCTCTTGTTCACAGTCAAACAACGCGCCCGGCAAGGCATCGCCGGCCAGGCGTGCACGGTTGAGTTCACGGTTGAGGCGCTGCTGCACCTGCTCCAATTGCTCGCGCAGCAACTGGCTCAACTGCGGATGATCCTTGAGGGCTTCACTGGAAGCGGCGCTCAACAACACCGCCAGCGGGGTTTTAAGCGCATGGCCCAAGTTGCCGAGGGCATTGCGGGAGCGCTTCAGGCTGTCTTCGGTGTGCGCCAGCAGGTGGTTGATCTGCGCCACCAGGGGTTCGAGCTCAAGCGGCACCTGGGTGTCGAGTTGCGAACGCTGGCCTTGTTGCAGTTGGGCGATCTGGTTACGTGCGGTCTCCAGCGGGCGCAAGGCACGGCGCACGGTGACCCGTTGCAGGATCAGCACCAGCAGCAGCGCCGCCAGCCCCATCACCAGGCCGACCTGGCGCATCAGGCGAAAGCTCTCGCGTACGGGCGTGTAGTCCTGGGCCACGCTGATGGAAATCGACTGGCCAAAGCGCTTGTAGTCCGAGCGCAACACCAACAGTTGCTGGCCTTCGGGCCCCAGTTGCAGGTTGCCCTTGAGCCCCGCCACGGGGAGCCGGGGCAGTTCCTGGTCCCACAGTGAGCGGGAGCGCCAGTGCACGTCGGCAAAGTCGATACGAAAGTAATGCCCGGAAAATGGCCGTTGGTACGCCGGCGACAGGCGTTGCTCATCCAACTGCACGCCGTTGGGCCCACGCACCAGCGCCACCAGCAGGTTTTCGCTGTCGTTGCGCAAGCCCGCTTCAAGGTAGCGCTGCAAACCCGCCTCGAACAACCACAGGCTGGTTTGCGCCAGCACCACGCCGACAATCACCATCACGCTGATCAACCCCAGGCTCAGGCGCCGCTGGATTGACCTCATGCCGGGGTGGCGCCGAAACGGTAGCCCTGGCCGCGCCGGGTCTCGATCACGCTGCGGCCCAATTTGCGCCGCAGGTGGTTGACGTGCACCTCCAGCACATTGGAGTCGCGCTCGGTCTCGCCGTCATACAAGTGTTCGGCCAGGTGGCTTTTGGACAGGATCTGTTCGGGATGCAGCATGAAATAGCGCAACAAGCGAAACTCGGCAGCCGTCAGTTGGATTTCGGCGCCGTCGCGCAGCACACACTGGCGCCCTTCATCCAAATGCAGGCCAGCGGCTTGCAGGGTGGGCTGGTTCGTCTGGCCGTGGGAGCGGCGCAGCAGCGACTGGATGCGCAGGTACAGCTCTTCAGGGTGAAAGGGTTTGCTCAGGTAATCATCGGCGCCGGCCTTGAGCCCTTCGATACGCTCGGCCCAGGAATCGCGGGCGGTGAGAATCAGCACCGGTATGGCCAACGCGGCGGCGCGCCATTGCGCCAGCACGTCAAGCCCGGGCAACCCTGGCAGGCCAAGGTCGAGGATGATCAGGTCATAGGGTTCGCTGCGCCCTTGATACACGGCGTCGCGGCCATCGGCCAGCCAGTCGACCGCATAGCCCTGGCGCTGCAGGCCGGCCATCAGTTCGTCGGCCAGGGGGACGTTGTCTTCCACCAGGAGCAGGCGCATCAATCTTCCTCATCTTTGATCAGGTCACCGTTGGTGGCGTCCAGCTTGATCTCGCGCACCACGCCCTCGGTGGTCACCAGTTCCACTTCATAGGCATATTGCCCGTGTTTCTTTTCCAGTTCGGCTTCCAGCAGCCGTGAGCCGGGGTATCGTGCCATGGCCTGCTGCAACAGCTGTTCCAATGGCAGGATCACGCCTTGCTGGCGCAGGGCCAGGGCTTCGTCCTGGTTGAGGTCGCGGGCCGCCAGGCTGGAACAAAACACCATGAGCACCAGCGCCACGCGACTGCCGACGCGTAAATTTACCTTCATTACGTATCCTGATGATTCTTGAGAACCTGCCCGGTGAGCGCGTTCAATTCAACATCCCATTCAATGCCGTTGGTATCTCGTAGCTCGACTTCATAGACGTACTTGCCATATTCCTCATCCAGATCGGTGTCCAGCAGCGTCGAACCAGGGTGAAGGGCCAGGGCCGTGGCTTCCAATTGATCGAAAGCGACAATAGTAACAGTGGCCGGCACGATCAGTGGCTTGTCGGGGTCCACGGCGGCGGCCGGGGTCGCCGTAACGAGGATGATAGCGGCGGCGCCCAGGGCAGTGAGGCGCTTCATGATAAGTCTCCGTTACATGATGTTTTCCTACATCGGCCACCGTACGCGCTGCAACTTAACTGAAACTGAATTGCCACCATGGCAATTGCGGTTAAGCCATTTTTCCCACGGCCTGCGAGATTTCCTATACTGCCCCGCTCGCCTCAACAGAGACCGGTATGACCGCCATCCATATCAAGTTCCCGGCCTTGACCCTCAAGGCCGGCAAACGCGCCTTCACCCGCATCCGCGAGCAGGGCCTTGCGCCTGCCGACGTCGGCATCCTCCCCGGTGCGGCGGGCGGCCCCAAGGCCCTGGGTATCCAAGGGCTCGACCTGGCGCTGTTCGGTGACTGGTTACGCCGTGCCCCACGCGAGCGTGCGCTGATCGGCGCGTCCATCGGCTCCTGGCGGTTCGCCAGCGCCTGCCTGCCCGACCCGGTGCAAGGCTTGCTCGACCTGGGCCGCCTGTACAACGAGCAGCGCTTTGCCAAAGGCGTGACCATGGCCCAAGTCAGCCAGAGCTGCCAGCGCATGCTCGACGACCTGCTGGCCGGGCGTGATGCGCGGGTGCTGGACAACCCCGACTATCGGCTGAACATCATGGTGGTCAAGAGCCACGGCTTGCTCGCCGATGACCACCGTGGGCGGCTGGGGCTGGGCCTGTCGTCGGTGATTGCCGATAACCTGCGGGGCCGCGCACGGCTGTCGCGGCATTTTGAGCGGCTGATCATCCACGACCCGCGCCAGGCACCCCCGGTACACCCCCTGAAGGATTTCCCCTCGCGCTTCCTCAGCCTGGACGTGGGTAACCTGCGCCAGGCGTTGCTCGCGTCCGGCTCGATCCCCATGGTGATGCAAGGCGTGCGCGACCTGCCCGGAGCCGGAGCCGGCACCTACCGCGACGGCGGCCTGCTGGATTACCACCTAGACCTGCCTTACCACGGCGATGACATCGTGCTGTACCCGCACTTTACCGACCGGGTCATCCCCGGCTGGTTCGACAAGGGCCTGCCATGGCGACGCAGCAACCAGCAAGGCTTGCAGGATGTGTTACTGCTGGCGCCGTCCAGGGACTACCTGGCCCGTCTGCCCCACGGCAAACTGCCAGACCGCAGCGACTTCAAGCGCTTTATGGGCGATGATCCTGGCCGCAACAAATATTGGCAAACAGCGATGAGCGAGAGCCAACGGCTGGGGGATGAGTTTTTGGCATTGGCGGATAACGGCAAGCTCGGCGACCGTTTGCTGGCCCTTTAACTGTAGGAGCGAGCTTGCTCGCGAAGGTCGTCAACGATAACGCAGCGTGCCTGGGTTAACGCGGCGCCCTTGGGGTTTTCGCGAGCAAGCTCGCTCCTACAACATGAGGGGCGGTATGCGCAGGGGCTGGTCAAACTGTTAAACTCGCCGCCTGCCAGACACCTGACCGAGCTGAAAACACTGTGGAAATCTTCAAAGAGTTTACCTTCGAATCCGCCCACCGCCTGCCCCACGTACCGGAAGGCCACAAATGTGGGCGCCTGCATGGGCATTCATTCAAGGTGGCCATCCACCTGAGCGGCGACCTGGATCCCCATACTGGCTGGATTCGCGACTTCTCGGAGATCAAAGCGATTTTCAAGCCACTGTATGAACGCCTCGACCACAACTACCTCAACGACATCCCCGGCCTGGAAAACCCCACCAGCGAAGTGCTGGCCAAGTGGATCTGGACGGAGTTGAAACCTCTGTTGCCGGAACTCAGTGCGATCCGTATCCACGAGACGTGCACCAGTGGCTGCATTTATCGCGGTGAGTAAGAACCACCTGCGGGTGGTTTTTTTCGAAGCGCCGGCGGGCTGATCCATTTGGGAAACCCACACAGACGCTGTTCGACTGAGCCAGTTTGGCTCACCGCTGCACTGCTTTTGCGCTGATTGGAAGGGGCAGCCTTATAAAGGGCTTGCTCCCGTCAGCGCATACCTGCCTACACCTGCGTTGGCACGCGGGATGCACGCGACCTGGGTCACCACTCAGGGAGCAGCCCCCATGACGCAGCAAGAACCCGGCAACGACTACCCTCTCAGCGAAGTCCCCTTGCATGCGCGCAAGGGGCTGGCCTCTACAGCCATGGTGTTGCTGGGGTTCACCTTTTTTACCGCGACCATGTTCGCCGGCGGCAAGCTGGGGGTGGCGTTCAGCTTCATCGACATGCTCGGCGTCGTGGCCCTGGGTAACCTGCTGTTGGGTATCTACGCCGCAGGCTTGGGTTACATCGCGTTCAAGAGCGGCTTGAACTCGGTGCTGATGGGGCGTTTCTGCTTTGGCGAAGTGGGCAGCAAGCTCAGTGACTTGATCCTCGGTTTTACCCAGATAGGCTGGTATGCCTGGGGCACGGCCACGGCGGCCGTGGTATTGGGCAAGTATTTCCAGTTGAGCCCGGGCAGTGTGCTGGGGCTGATGCTGGTGTTTGGCTTATTGTTCTGCGCCACCGCCTACGTGGGGTATCGCGGGTTGGAAATTTTGTCCTACATCGCGGTGCCGGCCATGGGGCTTCTGTTGCTGCTGTCGATGTGGGTCGCCACCGTGAAGGTCGGCGGGCTGCAGGGGCTGCTGGCAGTGGTGCCCAGCGCTGAGCTGGACTTGTCCACCGCCATCACCCTGGTGTTCGGGACCTTTGTCAGCGGTGCAACCCAGGCCACCAACTGGACACGGTTTTCGCGCTCGGCCAAGGTTGCGGTGCTGGCCAGCCTGATCGGCTTTTTTGTCGGCAATGGCTTGATGGTGCTGATCGGGGCCTATGGCGCCATCGTCTATCAGCAACCGGATGTGGTGGAGGTCTTGCTGCTGCAAGGTTTCGCCACGGCAGCGATGGCGATGTTGCTGCTCAATATCTGGAGCACCCAGGACAACACCATCTACAACTTCGCCGTCGCCGGTTGCAACCTGCTGCGCACCCAACGGCGCAAGAGCGTGACCCTGGCCGGCGCGGTGATCGGCACCCTGCTCGCCTTGTTCGGCATGTACGACCTGCTGGTGCCGTACCTGATCCTGCTGGGCACGGTCATCCCGCCGATTGGGGGCGTGATCATGGCGGACTTCTTCTATCGTTATCGCGGCCAATACCCACGCTTGGCGCAGGCTCGCCTGCCGGCGTTCAATTGGCCCGGCCTGATTGCGTATGGAGTGGGCACCGTGCTGGCGTTCAACTCGCCGTGGGTCGCGCCGTTGGTGGGAATTGTTGCCGCGTCGCTGACCTATGTGCTGCTCACGGCCATACTACGCGCCATGACCGCCTGGACATCAGTATCGCCCTGAGGATCTGGCGGCTGTCTGCCTGATTGTTTTTAGCCAAGAGGAACTTGAGCATGCACATCATCAATGCCCGCCTGCGCAACCGTGAAGGCCTGCATGATCTGCACCTGGAAAATGGCCGGATCGCCAGCATCACTGCGCAAACCGGGGTGCCGACGCTGATGGCCGGCGACTTAGACGCCGCCGGCAACCTGGTAATACCGCCCTTCGTCGAACCCCACATCCACCTTGACGCCACCCTCACCGCCGGCGAACCGCGCTGGAACATGAGCGGTACGCTGTTTGAAGGCATCGAATGCTGGGGCGAACGCAAGGCCAGCATTACCCAGGAAGACACCAAGGCCCGGGCCAAAAAAACCATACAGGCCCTCGCCGCCCATGGCATCCAGCATGTGCGCACCCATGTCGACGTCACCGACCCGGACCTCACCGCGCTCAAGGCCATGCTGCAAGTGCGTGAAGAAAGCACGCACCTGATCGACCTGCAAATCGTCGCTTTCCCCCAGGAGGGCATCGAGTCATTCCGCAATGGTCGCGAACTGATGGAAGAAGCCATTCGCCTGGGTGCCGACGTGATCGGTGGCATCCCCCACTTCGAATACACCCGCGACCAAGGCGTGAGTTCGGTGAAGTTCCTCATGGACCTGGCCGAACGCACCGGCTGCCTGGTGGACGTGCACTGTGACGAAACCGATGACCCCCACTCACGCTTTCTCGAAGTCCTCGCCGAAGAAGCCCGCAGCCGCGACATGGGGGCCCGCGTGACCGCCAGCCACACCACGGCCATGGGCTCCTACGACAACGCTTACTGCGCCAAGCTGTTTCGCCTGCTGGGGCATTCCGGTATCAGCTTTGTCTCGTGCCCCACCGAGAGCATCCACCTGCAAGGCCGCTTCGACAACTTCCCGAAACGCCGCGGCGTCACCCGCGTCAACGAACTGCTTGAGGCCGGCATGAACGTGTGTTTTGGCCAGGACTCCATCGTCGATCCCTGGTACCCGCTGGGTAACGGCAATATCCTGCGAGTGCTGGAGGCCGGCCTGCACATCTGCCATATGCTCGGTTATCGCAATTTGCAAAACGCTCTGGATCTGGTTACCGACAACAGTGCCAAAGCCATGGCCCTGGGCGACCGCTATGGGCTGCAAGCAGGCCGCCCGGCGAACCTGCTGATCCTGTCGGCCGACAGCGACTACGAAGTCATACGTAGCCAGGGCCTGCCGTTGTACTCGATCCGCAACGGCAAGGTACTGATGAAACGGCAACCGGCCCAGGTGGAGTTTATGTAACCGCGTGGGTTAGACGACTGAGTCGATGTCCAGCGTTTGCGCCCGTGCCCGTTCGTCGTGGGACGGCGGCGGGATGCTGGAGAATTGGGCTGGCTCACGATTCTCGCGGTGGCTGAACCAACGTTTGAGGCTCGATTGCAGATGTGCAGAGGGGGCATGGCTGCCGTAGACATCGTGAACTTGCAGGCGACGCCAGCGCAGGCTTGCCAAGCGCTCGCGGCTTGTGTGCAAACGGTCGATCTCTGCGTTCAAGGCATCGGTGGGTTCATGGCTACGATCATTGGCTGGGCGCCGCTGAGCCAGTTCACGCCGCTTGGCCCGCAGTTGCTCGCGCATGTCTTCGAAGGCCCGATCGAGCAGCTCGAACTCCCGCTGGGTCACCAGCGGCCCCTCACTTTCCAGGGTTTGTTGCCAGCGGCGCAATGTCGCCCAGGCGGCGGGGACGTAGCTGGTGGTCATGAAGTGCTGGTCGGCTTGGAACAGCTGCCTCAGCAGATTATCGCGGTCGGGCATATCGCCCTGCAGTTGCAATGCGCGGTTGCACCCGGCCTCTTGGAGCGATTCACAGCCCGGCTTCCATAACACCGAGGAATGGCTGCCATCCGGGAGCGTGATCGGCATGAAGTGATATTGCTCACCGTGATGCCGATAGGGGTTGCCGCCCACCCGCACCAGCCCAGCGGCGAACAGCAGGCCACGGGGTGCGGGATTGCTGAATAGCGTGATGGCCCCGGGAATCCAGAGTTTGGCGGTGGTGTTCATCCAGGGCGCCGGAACACTGGGGACGGGGTCGTTGTGGTTGACGATGCGATGGTGGACCAGGGTTGAGGCGCCGGCGGTGAATTCAGCGTCGGCGGCGCGGGGGGCGCCGAAGGTGTAGAGGAGTGGGTCGTAATCTCGATCTGGTGTGCGGCGTAGGGCCTCGGCCAATAAGAGTGCTATAGCCCCCCCAAGACTATGGCCACAAATGATAATTCGTTGGCTGCTGTGATATCGAAAAAGGTAACCCGATACAAAATTATGCATGGCCTGAAATGCCTGATAAAAACCTTGATGGGCTTTTCCAACGCCCTCGATGAATGGGACTTGATGGGCGTTTGCATCGCGTAGAACATCGGCACCACTAGCGGTGCCGCGTACAGCAATAAGCACCACTTCATCGTGATGAGAAATGAATGCTTGAGTATCTGTTCCAAACTCTACATCGTTAAAAAAGTGTATCCGCTCCGGATACTCGAGATCATGCGCAGTGGCATTCTGCCTGTACAACTCTGGATCAAAAGGCAAAATCTCGAAACGACGGGAATAAGCTACGTCTTCATACAATGGATAAAATCGTTGCACTTGCTCTGAGTCAAACCTCCACGCCTCCCGGTAACATGACAAGCGTTCGGCAAACAGATTCCCGATACTTGGATGCCAAGGAAAGCTGACTTTATCCTTAGGTTCTGCTGAAGGATCTTGGCCAAACTCGCAATAGCTTAATGTTGCCATTAACGCCAGTTGGTACAGGTTCAATGCGCAAAATTGGTCCTGTGTAGAAAGGATTGGCCGTAATGCTCTTAGAGGTCGCACCTGCAACATCGTGAATTTTTTCGGAAAGAGCACCAGCCCCTTGAAGGAAGACTCGGGAGGTCCAAAACCAAGGTCTGCCATCATCTTGAGTGCATGTCGCATTGGACGGTGAGCCTGTGACGACAGGGGCGGCAAGTGAGCGCTATGTCGAACCAGGTCACTCACTTCAACCTGATAAAAATGATCTGCATTTGGGCGTACGGGATTTTTTTCGACAATCTGATCGTGGTTATCAAGAAAATGGGTTTGCTCGGCACGCACTTGCAACTCAGTGATAGGCAATGCATAGAATGAACGTGTCATGAGCGACTGATAGAGCGTTTCCCGACCTGAATAGCGCTCCTCCATCATCAGAATTACGGGTCCACAGAAAAAGCCCTCCACTCGGGCAAAACCCTCCCCGTTCAACCGACCGTTGTATTGCTGACCAGCAACGTCACGCAGGGTGTAAGGCAGTCCCCCATAACTTTTTCCATTTCCCGTTTCATCGACTAAGCAGAAGGTCAACCAACCCCCATTCAATGAGCAAGCAGGCATCCTGTCGTTGAAAAACTGTTGCTTCCATGCAGCTTCTTCCATGAGGTTTCTCCTGATTAATCACAGGTCGGATAAATATTGCATAGACGCCCATCTGGCATTTTGAAAGCCTTGAAGTCAGAGACATTGCCGCGACAAAACGCAAATATGTCTTCCTGGCTTTCTCCCCTGCAACGCTTCCAGCCACCGACAACCTTTACCCAGTTGTCTTGCACTGCTGGTTGTTCTTCTTCCGTTAACGCCAGCACCATTCTCAGCGTCTTCCCACGCAACCCAGCACGGGACACATAACCGCCAGCACGAGCTTTCGTAAGCTGTCCGCTGGTGTTCAGCGAATTGCATTTAAGCCCCTTAATAAGGGCATGCTGGGGGCCAACAGTACGAAACAACCATTGGCATTGCCCTGGGAGCTCTCGGACATAACTTTCTGACATCAAAGACATTCCGCCCTCCCAACTATCTCGGATATAAACAGCGGCGTAATCCCGTCCGACGTCCGACCAACGCTCCCCCCACTTTGCGTTAATCGCAAACACAAGTTTACGTAACATCAGCGAGCAGCCTTCCACCCGCTCTGTCAGTGGCACGTCGAAACTCACTCTATTCGCTACGGGCTTGCTGGCAGCGTTGAATATTTTGAGATCCGGTCGCTTGCCATGTCTTCGAGGCAACTTGCACGTTTCACCCGGAGCGGGGGTGTAGGAAGCATCGCCCACAAGGCCGAATTGCGCCGGCAAATCCACCTCCAACGTAAAACTCTCCACCGCCCGCCCCGTACATCCCGAAAGCCCCATAACCACCAGTAGCACCAATCCCATCCATCTATTCACCACTCCCCACCTCCCTGCGCCACTGTGCCGCCACTCGTTCAAAATGCTCTTCTGGCGCCTCGCCTGCCCTCGGCTCCCAATGAGCAACACTGCTGCCGGTCGCCTCTGCCAACCGGCGTACCACCAGAAATTCGAGCTGCTCCGGCTCCCGCCATTGCCAGGTGCGCGCTTGCTTCAGTACCTGGGCCAGCCAAATCCTGGGGTCTTGGAATTCGACCAATGCCGCCAGGTCTTCGCTGTGCTCCGCCAGCAGGTAGCGCAGGATATTGGCGTGCAGGATGGCGTCGGCCTGAGGGTTGGGTGTGTCGAGCCACGGCGGGGGCTCAGGCGCCGGGTAGTCGCCCGGTGCAGGGTTTTCGTGATGGCACCAACGGCCTTCATGCCAATAGCACACGCTGATCATTGGCCCGAGGTAGACCGGCCAGTGTTCCTCGGCCAGATGGGCCAAGGCACGGGCCAGGGTGCGGTTGTCGTGAAAGCGATAAAGCGCCTGCTGGCCTACTGGCCCCAGGAGTAATCGCTCACGCCAATGACGCGCCATACCCGCCAAGTCGCTGGCCGGCAGGCTGGCGAGCCAACCCCAGTTCGACTCAGGGTGTAACAGCAGGTCGGCCAGTGCAGGCTCATTCATCTGCTCCAGTAACAGTATGAGCGGGCCTGAATTCGCCAACTCCGCCGCATCGGTCTCGCTGTACAGGCTGCAATAGTGCGACGGGGCGCGATCTGCCAGCAGGGGTTGGCGAGCCTCGTGATTACCCTCCAGCATCAGGCACAGTTGGTGTCCGCTCTGCTGTTGTTGGGCCATCCAGCGATGGGGCAAATTGTCCATCAGGCCGCCCTCCCCGCGATATTGCACAGGCCTTCGCGGCAGCGTTCGCACAGCGGGCAAAAGTCCGCGCCCAGTTGCTTGGCCAGATCCATGATGACGCCTTGCGCTGCAGAGATTTGCACGCCGGCAACCAATGACGGGCTCACCGAACGGCCTGCAGACGGCAAACCGCCCAGGGTGATGGACCGGCTGCTGCAAATACTGCCGGCTTGCATCACCAGGTGTTCCCCGCCCGCCTTCAAGCTCAGTTGTGCACCCGCCTCTATCACCAGGCTGGCACCGGCCTTGAGATGAACCTGCTGCCCGGCTTCGATCACCAGGCTTTGACCAACGCGAGTCAGGCTATCGCCCTCTACCTCCAGGCGACTGTCATGCCCCACCCGTTGCTCCAGGTCACGCTGGGCGCGCAGATAAATGAGCTCTTCGCCGCGTCGGTCTTCAAGGTACAACTCATTGGCGCCCCCGCCGCTCGGCGAACTGCGGCTGCGCAGAACGCTGCGTGTCTTGTGCTGCGGCAAAGGGTACGCCGGCAAGTGCGATGCATTGGGCAGGCAACCGGTGACAAGGGGTTGGTCCGGGTCTCCCTCCAGAAAGCTCACCAGCACTTCCATGCCCACCCGTGGAATGACCATGGCGCCAAACCCATCACCCGCCCAACCGGACGCCACGCGCAGCCAACAACTGCTGGTCTCGTCGCCCTTTTCCGCGCGATCCCAGTGAAAGCACACCTTCACACGACCATAGGCATCGCAGTGCACGTCCTCGCCGGCAGGCCCGGTTACCGTCGCGGTCTGGCTGCCACTGATCGTTGGCTTGGGGTGCTTGAGGGCAGGTCGATGCACTGCGCGCCAGGGAGTTGCGGTGAACCGGTTGCGATAGCCTTGGAACCCATTGGCATCAACGATCGACTCCTCCAACACCTGCGGCTGGTAACCCTCATGACGCACCGAAGTCAACAGCCATAAGTCGTTGCAGGCTGGGTCCGGGTGATCACACAGCTCAAGAAAGTGACCACTGCACAATGCCGGTTGATCGCTCTTGCCCAGTACCCGATGGCGATCACGCTGGTGACATTCCAGGCTACGTCGCGCCAGTCGTGCACCGCGTGCATGGCCATTAAAGCCGGCAGGATAGCCATAGTCCTCCAAAGGATCCGCCGGCCCGCTACCGGCCTGGGCATGCAGGCGAAACGAAGGGTGCTCAAAGTCATAATCACGACGTACTGTGCGCCGGCTGCGCGTTATTAGGCGCCGGTCGAAACGCTGGACAACCGGGGCCCCAAGCGATGGATCAGCCGAGGAACAATAACGCTGCACCGGCAACCGGCGAAATACCGTCTGGTCATCGCCAAACACCAGCAGATGATTCTCCGCGCTGTGGCGAAAGTGGTAGTGAATACCCTCCTCCTCACACAGCCGCTGGATGAAATGCAGGTCGGACTCCCTGTACTGCACGCAAAACGTGCGCGGCGGATACACCACCGGCCCCAACTCAAACGCGTAGGCGTCGGCAAAGATACCGTGGTGTTCGAGGACCGCGGCAATGATCTGCGGTACGCTGCGCTGCTGGAAAACCCGCTGGTCGCAACGATGGGCAAGGGATGCCAGGCGTGGGGCGAGCGTCAGGTGATAAAGGGTGAGCCGCGTACCGGGATCATCCCGACCGATGGCGTAGACTTGCCCGTGCAAGCCCTGGTCTGCTTCGCCGAAAGCCAGATAGACGGGTTGATGGAGCAACGCCTCCAGGTCAAGGGAAGGATCTTCGCTGACTAACTGCACCTGTATGAAGTAAGGCTGATCAAGGGCCTCGCTGCCTTTGAACGCCACTACCTGAAGTTCTGTATTTATGTTTTCAAGGACTAACTTGAAACGCGACGAAACAAACCCGTTAACCATCCTTTGTTACCCGCCATCAACTTTCTCTTGAACGACTCTCTCTCGCCCCAATACCCATTCGGATTGCGAAAAAAAGCACCTGAACACGCCTAAGCTTAGCGACCCCAGGCACTTTTCGGTCCTTTTTGAATAAAACAGAAGTTTCGTACAGCGAAGACGGAAGTGTCTTTTACAGAATATATACAGCCAAAAAAATCTTCTAACAGCATGAAGAAAATTCCGACTACAGATTGTCTCTGTATAACTAAACTTTAAGGAAACGGCTGACACTTATTAATGCGACAGTCGATTCCGCTTTTTAGTCGCCCTGTCCCGCTACAAGTGTCGGCTCCTGACCATGCCTAACCACGATGCGAAGCGAGCCGCTCTTGATCTGCTTTTGATCTTGATCTTAAGCGCCCCGTCAAACCACGCTGGCCGGAATTCGACAGAGATTTGGGGGGTAAACCGGCAGGGATGCCGGTTTAGCCGCCCCGCGCCATGGATGGCGCGTGGCGGCGGCCCCCCAAATCACTGGCGGATTACGGGCACACCGAGCCCAAGCGAGGTGCCGAGTGGTGGGGCAAGAGCCCTTTGGTTACTTTGGGGCTCTTTTCCAAAGTGACCCGCCGTCAGGCGGAACCCTAAGTAGCCGTTACCGCAGCAATGGATATGCACACAATCCAACTGTGTTGACTGCTAGGCCACCTTCGCGAGCAAGCCCCACAGTTTGAGAGTGGGGTGTCAGGTAGATCTGCATCGGCTGGCAGGCCGTCATCGCAGGCAAGCCAGCTCCCACATTAGGATCGCGGGACGTCAGGCCTCCCCCACTGATATCGCCCCCGCGTCTCTACCTAGCGGGACTGCGGCGTATTACAACGCCAAGTCTGTGGAAGTGAGCTGGAAGGTGGTAATCCGCCGCAAGAAACCTGGGGTTCAGCCACTCCCACAGGGATTACACACCTTCCAGCTCACCTCCTACAGGCTCGATCATTTCTACGTGGTCACCGGCGACCAAAGCGTTCCGTGTTTGTAAAAAAATTTGCCTCGCACCCCGTAACACCAAGGGAACCCGGCTCGCTCGAGAGGGCCTGATGTGCAAGGATGTCGCGCCGGACATCGTTCGTTGAACGCCAAACCAAGGATTTTTCATGACTGCCATTTCCACCCCTGCCCCCGTGGTTCCTGGGCGGCTGGAACAGATGTCGACCCGCATCGCTTTTTTTATCGCAGGTTTTGGTATCGCGGCCTGGGCGCCGTTGGTGCCGTACGCCAAGGCGCGTGCGGACCTGAATGAAGGCACCCTTGGCCTGCTGTTGTTGTGCCTGGGAGTGGGGTCGATCATCGCAATGCCGGCGGCGGGCGCGCTGGCCTCGCGCTATGGCTGCCGACGGGTGCTGACCGCAGGGACGCTGATGATCTGCATGGCCCTGCCGATGCTGGCGACCGTCAGTTCGATCCCGTTGTTGATTGCCGGGTTGTTCCTGTTTGGCGCAGGCCTGGGCACCGTGGACTCCACCGTCAACCTGCAAGCGGTGATCGTTGAGCGCGCCAGTGGCAAAACCATGATGTCGGGCTTCCATGGCTTGTTCAGCCTGGGGGGCATTGTCGGCGCAGCGGGGGTTGCGGGGTTACTTGGCCTGGGGCTGTCGCCATTGCAGGCAACCCTGGTGGTGGTGGTTATCACGCTGGCAGCGCTGTTCAAGGCTGCACCGCACTTGTTGCCTTATGGCAGTGAAAGCTCGGGGCCGGCATTTGCAGTGCCCCATGGGGTAGTGCTGTTTATCGGTTGCCTGTGTTTCATCGTCTTTTTGGCTGAAGGCGCCGTACTGGATTGGAGTGCTGTGTTTTTGAGCGCCGAGCGCGGCCTGGATGAGGCTTACGCCGGCATGGGCTACGCGGCATTTGCCTTGACCATGACCGCTGGACGCCTGACCGGCGATGCCATTGTTCGACGCCTGGGGCCCACACGGGTGATTGTGATCGGTGGCGCGCTGGCCTGTGCCGGCTTGCTCCTCGCAACCCTATTGCCAGCGTGGGAAACGGCGCTGCTCGGGTATGCACTGGTGGGTGCCGGGTGTTCGAATATCGTGCCGGTGCTATATACCGCCGTGGGTAAGCAAACAGTGATGCCGGAACATATTGCGGTGCCAGCCATCACCACACTGGGTTATGCCGGCATTCTCGCCGGCCCCGCCATGATTGGCTTTATCGCCCATGGCAGCAGCTTGAGTACTGCCTTCATCCTGATCGCGGTATTGCTGGCGGCAGTGGCCATCAGTGGCAAAATCCTCAAGGTATAGCTCGCTTTTCAGCGTGCCTTGCGAGCGGCGTCCTGCTCATGCCACCGTTCAAGGCTTTTGTTGCTCAGCCACCCCTCTTTGTGAGGTGGGCCAAATAGTCGTGTGACATTTGCACGCTCCAATGAGGGCAACAAGCCTGGGCGTTCAATAATGTTCTTGGCGGTGTAGACGCAGAACTCGCTGTATTTGGATTGGGGCATGCCCGTGGACGTATCCAGCACGGGCGCGCCCTGTTGATCAACCTCGTACGGGTCCTGCATGACCTCCCTGAGCTTGGCGATTTCAACGTACTGATGCTGTTCAAACAGGTAGGTTCGATCCATGGTCTCGTCTCTCAACAGCGCAAACTGGCTTTGCAGTGCCTCCACCACCTGCGCATTGCCTTGGGCATGAAACGGGTCTTGACTGAACACATTCGCCGAGCTGTTCCCCGGCAAAGCCTGGGCAGCCGTATTGAGGCTATCACGCGTGATATCGCCGTCCCGGCTGAAAACCGCATCACTCAAGCGCGGGCGCTTGAGCATTTCCCGCACGACCTGAATCACGTCATCCAACGCCTCGCTTTCCCCCATAGGATGAGCGGCGATCCGCTGCAAGGACAGCCAGGTCAGTCGCCCATCACTCAGGAACGAGTGCAGCAAGGCGAAGGATTTTTCCAGCGCTTTAGCCAACTGGCTATCCGTTGACGTTGCGCTCGGCAGTACACCACTGGACCGCTCAATGGATAAGTTCTGCAAGTCTCGATGACGCAGAGCAGACAAGGGTGCACGAAAAAGACGGGCCTTGCGCGGGCCTTCCAGCGGGGACGTGGAAGAGCTTTCATGCCAGGTTTCAGCGGTGGCCGGTGGTGGCTTGGTTGGTTGTAAGGCCGGCCTGTCGGGGGGGAGAGGCCGGGAAGGTAGTACACCCTCGATTGTCATGGGTTTTCTCCAACTCTGTTCAGATGCATATCCGCTGGGTTGACGTTACCTTGATGGGCAAAATCAACGACTGGACTCCACTCAGGCAGGCACCTCATGTGTGGTTGGATGAACTCGACAGTTCCGAGTGGACGATAAATACCCATGACAATATGTAAACCGTGCTCAGCCACGGTTAGCCCAGCTTGCGCCTGCGCCACCAACTGGTCAGGCAGTTGATCAAGCCGGTGTCGTCCAACGAATCAGTACCCTGCCCCTTAACCTGTGGGTCTGCCAGCATGCCTCGGGAAAAATCGTCCGACACAGGCGCTTGGAATTTAAGCTGGCCGGCATAAGCTTTCATACGCCGCGCCTGTGCCTCATATTCCGTCGACGCAAAAGGGAAACTGCACGAGGGTGCGCGGTCCTGGGAGACTGGCAGACTTTCACGTTGGGTATTGCGCAGGAGTTCGATGGGCCCGGTTGGGCGAGAATTAAACGAGGTTGAAGGCATATTTTTCCCTCATTCAGAATCTGAAAAGCGACGGCGCGAGTCGCAACCGCAGGTACCACTTATGTGGCAAATGGGCGTGATTCGTTCCTTGAAACATATAGGACTGGCGCCGCCTCCGAGAGGCGACGCCTGAAGAAGGCTCAGCGGGACAACAGGTACAGGCCTGTACGGCTGATCTTCCCATCGTCATCTTTACTGGCGCGGTTATCCATCCGCTCAAGCACGTCACTGCGCTTGAGCATTTCCTGGGCCAACTGGATCAGGTGATCCTTGGCCGCGTCGCCGGTAAGCGGCTTGCATGCCCACTTTTTCAAGTCGCAGATTTTAAGGCTTGAGCCCCCGCTCCCGTCCTTCAACTCGTCAAAATGCTCAAGCAGTTCACCGGCCAGCTCTTTGTCAGTCTTGTACTTGAAGTAGTTTTCCCCTTGGATCACCGCATTCAGGCTGTGCCGGTCGATCAGGCCATCCAAAGCGCCCGTGGAACCGTGCCGATCCAGCGCGGCCATCAGTTCCGGACGCCGTAGCAACTCATTGGCCAGGCGAATGTTCTCGTTCATGCCCGAGCTGGGCGACCACCCTCTTTTGGCCATCGCAAGAATGCTGTCAACGCTGATAGAGCCAGGGTTCTTCGGGTCTCTGAAGGCATGGAAGCTGTCACGCAACTGCTGCGCCAACTCTTCTCGACTCTTGAGAGAATACTGCGCGTCTGGCCTGCAGGGGGCGGGCGGATACGGCCGACATGCGGTGGGATCCGGTCGTGGTGGTGGGTTGCACTCACTAGGGTTCGGCCTGGGTGGCGGGTTGCTGCAACCTGGGTTCGGCCGTGACGGCGGATGCCCACAACCAGGATGCATGGGGGGCCGATGCCCAGAGAACCAGTGACTGATCCAGTGCTTGAGTTGGCTCAGGAAGTTCTGCATGTCCGGGGGGCTGTGGTGATGCCCAAGCACATCTGCCGCGGTGGTTGGCGCCTGGTGATGACTGAATACAGGCCCGGCCTTGTTGTCCCCGGTTTGAAAATTCACATGGGCAGCCTGCTGACCACTGAAGGAAGGCGTTGCGGGCGCCTGGCGGGTGTTTTTGATCTCGGCCTTGGCATTGGCCGGTGAGAGGTCAGGCGTTGATGACGCAGAGACGGGTGCATCCGACATCGATACCGACATACGTTTCTCCATGACAGTGGGCGATTTTCAGCTTGTCGCTCCAACGTAATGTCGAAGCCCATCAGCTTTCCCATGTGTGGTTTTGCGTCGGAATCAGTTCCTGAGCCAGCAATAATCTGTGCGGGGCGACGTAGGAAACTGAGGGTGGCCTGCCGGTTATGAGTGAGCAGAGCGCCTGACCCAGGCAAAAAAAATCGCAACCCTGGGGTTGCGATCTTTCCTACCGACAACAGATCAGAACCCCACGCTCGCCTGTACGAAAAACGTGCGAGGCTCACCCAGGTACAACCCGGCATTGTTGTCGCTGGAGCGCGTGTAATGCTGCTGGTCGAAGACGTTTTTCACACCCACCCCCAGCTTCAGGTTCGACAGTTGCGCGCCAAAGTCATAGCCACTGCGCACGTTGACCGAGACATACCCTGGGATATCACCGTATTGGCCATCCGCAGTGCCTTGGGTGATATAGGTGGTACCGGTGCCTGGCGCACGTTGGCCGGACTGGGCATAGACGTCCAGGTTGTGGGTCCAGTGGTTGACGTCGTAACGCAGGCCCAGGGTCGCCACTTGGCGGGAATACAGTGGCAGGTCGCGGCCCTTGAACGGCACATCACCTTCGGAGGTGGCCTTGGTGTAGGTAAAGCCCGCGTTGGCGGTGAGGCCGTCGAGGCGCGGGTCAAGGTTGGCCAGGTCGTAATGGGCCGATGCTTCGATGCCGCTGTGCTTGGTGGCGCCGAGGTTGGTCCAGCCCACGTCATTACTGACGTATTGCAGTTCATCCGAGAAGTCGATGTAGAACAGCGTCACTTCGCCACCCCAGACGCTGTCGTTGTAGCGCGTACCGACCTCGTAGGTCTTGGCCTTTTCCGGGTTCAGGCCGTTGGCCGTCTGGTCGCCGGTACCGCCCTGGCCCAATTGGAAATACTGCAGGCTGCCGAAGGAGGTTTCGTAGTTGGCGAACAGTTTCCACGCGTCAGATACGTGGTACATCACGCTCAGGGCCGGCAGCGGTTCGTTGTTGTGGACTTCGCGGCGCTTTTCCTCGGTACGCTTGCCATTCAGGGCCACGACCGGACGATCATGCCATTCGGTGCGGATGTCTTCGAAGCGAATACCGGGGGTGATGGTCCATTTGCCGATATCGATTTTGTTATCGATATAGAAGGCGTTGGCTTCGGTGCCCCCAGTACGGTCCTGGTATACGTGGCCGTCGCTCTGCCCGCCCGGCGTCGGCACGTTGTTGACCAGGTTCAGGCTGCTGGCCTCCTCGTGCATGCCTTCTTTGAGGTAGCGATAACCCACGCTGACTTCCTGGGTGCTGGGCCCCAGGTCGAACACATGGGACACACGCGGCTCGATGCCGAAGGTGTAGTAGGTGCGCGGGTAGGAGCTGAGGGTCTTGAGGTCGCGGTTGGCAATGGTGCTGCCACGGAAACTGTCGGAATAGTAAGTCAGCACTTCGGCCTGGGTGCGGTCGTCGATCTGGCGGATGTACTTGAAGGACACGTCCTTGCGGCGCCCGCTGAAGTTGTCCCAGTCGCGTAACGATTGGTACGGGTTGGCGTCGAACTGCTGCTGGGTCAGGCCGCCGGGCATATCGGCGCTGGCATCGTAATAATGGAAGTTCAGCGAGAAATCGTCTTGATCGGTCGGCGCCCAGTGGGTCTTGAAGATCACGTCATCGATGTCGTTGCCGTTGTTGCTGTTGCGGTAACCGTTGCCGTTGACCCCGGAGTACAGCAGCGCGGCGCCGATACCGTTGTCGGCCGTGCCGCCGATAAAGGCGTTCTCCACATGTTTCCAGCCACCATGGGCGGAGGTTTGCAGGGTGGTGCCGACTTCCCCGGAGAAGTCTTGCGGGATCGCACGGGTTACGAAGTTGATCACACCGCCGACGTTCTGTGGCCCATAACGCACCGAACCCGCGCCACGGACAACGTCGATACTTTCCAGGTTACCGGCAGAAATCGGCGCCATCGACAGTTGTGGCTGGCCGTAGGGAGCAAACGCCGCCGGTACGCCATCAATCAGCACAGTGGATCGCGGTGACAAGCGCGAGGTCAGCCCGCGTACACCGACGTTGAGGGAAATATCACTGCCACCGGTGCCGTTGGATTCCTGCACTTGCACGCCAGGCACGCGGCGCAACACATCACCGACGTTCATCGCGCCCTGCTCTACCATGGCCTCGCGGCGAATGACCGTGCGCGCGCCGGGATGGTTCTGCACCACTTCGGCATCGGCGTCGGCAAGCCAGTCGCCTACCACCTTGATATCGGTCACACCCAGCACCAGCGGCGAGCCGGCTTCACCGGTGCCGTTGCTCACCGGGCGCAAGGTCACGGAGCCGGCGTCAATCTGGTAATCCAGGCCACTGCCTTGCAGTAATTGGCGCAGGGCTTGTTCGGGCGAGAGCTTGCCATCCACCGCGGGGGCTTGCTTGCCGGCAACCATATCGGGGCTGAAGAACACTTGCAGCGAGGTCTGTTGGCCCAATTGGCTCAAGGCTGCGCCCAGGGATTGGGCGCGAATGTGGATGCCCTCGGCAGCCTGTGCGGTACTGATGGCAACGGCCAGGGCCAAGGGCGCCCAGCGGGAGATTTTATTGTTGTGGAGGGCAAGTTTTTTCACGTCGAACCTAGTCCTGTGATCGCAAGCATGCGCGGCCGTTAATGCAAACCAGTTGCAGTTGCAGAAGAAGACGAAGAACTCGAAAAAAACCTGAATGTCAGCGTGAAATAATTTCCTGGCTACCGTCCGACAAGGTGCGCAAGGCGACCGGCAGGATGTGGGGCAAGGCCTTGAGCAAGGCGTCGGTGTCGCTGGATTTGAACACGCTGGTCAAGCGCAGGTTGCCCACCGCTGCCGTACTGACGCGCAGCGGTTGCTCGCGGTAGCGCGACACTTCCCGCGCCACCTCACTCAGGGTGGCGTTGTTGAACACCAGTTTACCACTGCGCCACGCGGTCAGTTCTTCAGGGTTTACCGCGTAGGCCGCTGCCACTTCGCCTTGGGGGTCGACATGGGTGCCACGCCCGGCGGTGAGCGTGACGATGTGATCGGACGCCTGGCCCTGCACCTTGACCGTGCCGGCTTCGACCGCCACGCGGGTCTGGTCCGCATCCAGGCGCACATCAAAACGCGTGCCGGTGACGGTCACCTGCCCTGCCCCGGCGGCGACTACAAACGGGCGGCCGGCGTCATGTTGCACGCTGAACATCGCCTCGCCCTGTTTGAGCTCCACGCCTCGCCGGCCCTTTGCGTAGTGAACCGCGACCACGCTGCGGCTGTTGAGGTCCATCACTGAACCGTCGGGCAAAGTCACTTGGCGATGCTCGCCCACTTGCGTACTGAATTCGGCATTGTAGGGCTTTGGCTCAAACACGCTGAATACACTCAAGCCCACTGCAACGGCGACCACACTGGCGGCCACGGCATAACGCATCAACGCACGCCGACCGGGGCGCTCGACCGGCGCGTCGCCCAGCGCCTGCAAGCGGGCCTTGGGCAGTAAATCCGTAGCGTTCCATAGCCCTTGCAGCACATCGATTTCGTACTGATGCGCGGGATGCGCCCCACGCCAGGCATCGAAACGTTGACGTTCCTGGGCACTCAATGGGCCGTCTTGCAGGCGTACAAACCACTGCGCGGCCTCATCACGGACACGGTTATCCATCGTGGAAGATCCTGTTTCAAAGCCGGTCATGGCGCGCTCGCATCCAGACGATCACGCAGATGCCGCAGGGTGCGGATCATATACTTTTCCACCATGTTTTTAGACAGCCCCAGGCGTGTAGCGATTTCCTGTTGGGTGAGCCCTTCGATCTTCTGCCAGATAAAAACCCTGCGACAGTTGAGCGGCAACTCTGCCAGCGCCCGCTCGATGGCGTCGGCCAACTGGATGGCGTGCATGTAATGCTCCGGGTCGCCGCTATGGGGCGTGCTGTGATCAAGCGCCTGCAACGTCAACGCCTCGCGACGGTCTTCGCGGCGGTAGGCGTCCACCGCAATATTGCGCGCGGTTTGATGCAGGTAGGCGCGCGGCTGCGCCACCTCGCAGGCAGCGGACTCAAGCACCCTCACGAAGGTGTCGTGCGCCAGGTCTTCGGCCTGCTGACGGTTTCTCAGGCGGCGCGTCCAGGTGCCGATCAACTCTTCGTAGTGCTCGAAAAAGCCTGTTCTGCGGGGCGGCTGAGGAGTCATCACGGGAGCACTGGGAAGGCGGGCCGTGAATAGTAATGCTTCCTATTAAGCGGAGCAATTGCTGCTGATCGCCCCCACTATTTGTTTGAAATGACCTCACTCATGTATTGATGCAAATCGCGAAAGTCTTTAACGCTCCAGGCATGCGGCGCGATCTTTACGCCATTGTCCTGCAGCGTCTTGGGGATCAGGTTGCCATTGGGGCGAAGGATGACCGAGGAGACGATAACGCCCGGATAATCATGGAGTCGTTTCTTGAAGGCGGCGGTTGTCAGGTCGGGGGTTGGCGGATTACTTTTTTTAGCCAATGGCCCCGTGCCTTTGATATCGGGCCCATGGCACACAGCACAGCGCTGTAGATACAGCGTTTTACCATTGCTGTTATCGGCGAGGCACAGGGCTGTCTGAGTCAGTGATAAAACGGCCAAGACGCCGCTGACTAACAGTTTGATCAATCGGGTATCGGCCCACGCATGCATTCCATCGCTTCCTGTATTGCCCTTTGTTTTCAGCATCATACGATAAGTCGCGCGTTTACTCGCGCTGGGCGTAAACGCCTGGGGGTGAACTTCCGCTCCCCGCCGCCAGTCAGCAAGAAGGACTCTCATAAAACGGTGGGTGGGCGATGCAGATTTCCTTGCAGCAACAAGTGGCCCTGGTCACCGGGGCCAGTTCCGGCATTGGCGCGGGTGCGGCCAAAGCCCTGGCCGCAGCAGGCGCGGCGGTGGTGCTTAACTACAACTCCCAGGCGGCACCGGCTGAGGCCCTCGCCGCGCAGATCAATGCCAACGGCGGCCAGGCGCTGGCGATTGGCGGCGATGTGTCCAAGGAAGCCGATGTCGAACGCCTGTTCGCGCAAACCCTCGACGCCTTCGGCCATCTGGATATTCTGGTGGCCAATTCCGGCCTGCAAAAAGACGCCAACCTAGTCGATATGACTCTTGAGGATTGGAACACGGTGATTGGCGTCAACCTCACCGGGCAATTCCTGTGCGCGCGGGCGGCGGTGCGTATCTTCAATCGCCAGGGCGTTCGTGAAGGTGTGTCACGGGCCGCCGGCAAAATCATCCATATGAGTTCGGTGCATCAAATCATCCCCTGGGCCGGGCATGTGAATTACGCGGCGTCCAAGGGCGGCGTGGAGATGCTGATGCGCACGCTCGCCCAGGAAGTCAGCGAGCAACGCATCCGTATCAACGGCATCGCACCGGGGGCCATTCGTACGGCGATCAACCGTGCGGCCACCGAAGGCGCGGCAGAACAAGAGCTGCTTAAATTGATTCCTTATGGTCGTGTCGGTGACGTCGAAGACGTGGCCAATGCGGTGGTGTGGCTAGCCAGCGATGCCTCTGATTATGTGGTTGGCAGCACCTTGTTCATTGATGGCGGTATGAGCCTCTACCCGGAGTTCCGTGGCAATGGTTGATTTCAAGAACGAACCTCAAAGCGCCATCGATGCCCACGGGATTATCGGCGACATGCGCAGCGCGGCACTGGTGAATGACCGCGGCAGCATCGACTTCTTCTGCTGGCCGGAATTCGACAGCCCTTCGGTGTTCTGCGCATTGCTCGACACGCCCGAGGCCGGCACGTTCCAACTTACCCCGGACCTGCCCAACGCCCGCCGCGAGCAGATCTACCTGCCCGATACCAACGTGCTGCAGACCCGCTGGCTGAGTGATGAAGCGGTGGTGGAGATCACCGACCTGCTGAACGTCAGCGAAAACGTCGACGAACTGCCGTTGCTGATCAGGCGGGTACGGGTGGTCAGTGGCAAGGCGACTATCCACCTGAGCTGCGCCGTGCGCCATGACTATGCCAGGGCCGCCACCGAGGCGAAGGCCGAGGCTGCCAGCGTGGTGTTCACCGCCAGCGGCCAGCCCGGCCTGCGCCTGATCGGCAGCCAGCCGCTGACTCTTCAAGACAACACCGCCCTCGCCACCTTTACCCTCGCCCAGGATGAAGGTGCCGAATTTGTCCTCGGCGGCCAGGACGATGCGCGCGTCACCAACGACTGTACCGACCTCTACCTGGAGCGCACCTTGAAGTTCTGGCGCGGTTGGATCAGCCAGTCCAACTACCGCGGACGCTGGCGCGAGATGGTCAACCGCTCGGCCCTGGCGCTGAAACTGCTGACCTCGCGCAAACACGGCGCCATCATCGCCGCGGCCACGTTCGGGCTGCCGGAAACACCCGGCGGCGAACGCAACTGGGACTACCGCTACACCTGGATCCGCGACGCCTCGTTCACCGTCTATGCGTTCATGCGCCTGGGTTTCGTCGAGGAAGCCAACGCCTATATGCGCTGGCTCAGGGGCCGGGTCAGCGACTGCTGCGGCCAGCCGACCAAGATCAACATCCTGTACGGCATCGACGGCCGCCAGGAACTACCGGAAACCACCCTCGACCACTTGAGCGGCCACGGCGGCGCCCAACCGGTGCGGGTGGGCAATGAGGCGTTCGATCAGATTCAGCTGGATATCTATGGCGAACTGATGGACGCGGTTTACCTGGTCAACAAATACGGCGAAGCCATCTCCCACCAAGGTTGGAAACACACGGTGGAAGTGGTCGACCAGGTGTGTGAGATCTGGAACCACAAAGACGTAGGCATCTGGGAAATGCGCGGTGAGCAGCATCACTTCCTGCACTCACGCCTGATGTGCTGGGTGGCCCTGGACCGCGCCATCCGCCTGGCCTCCAAACGTTCACTACCAGCGCCGTTCGCACGCTGGGACCAGACACGCCAGGCGATCTACGCCGACATCTGGACGAACTTCTGGAACGAAGAACGCGGGCATTTTGTGCAGCATATCGGCAGCACCGCCCTCGACGGTTCCATGCTGTTGATGCCACTGGTGCGCTTTGTCGCCGCCACGGACCCGCGCTGGCTGTCGACACTGGAAGCGATCCAGAAAAGCCTGGTGCGCGACGGCATGGTCTACCGCTATCGCAATGACGACAGCCAGATCGATGGGCTGCAAGGCGTCGAAGGCGCGTTTGCCGCCTGCTCGTTCTGGTATGTCGAATGCCTGGCGCGCGCCGGGCAAGTGGAAAAAGCCCACCTGGAGTTCGAACAGTTGCTGCGTTACGCCAACCCGCTGGGGTTGTACGCCGAAGAGTTCGACAGCCAGGCCCGGCACCTGGGCAACACGCCCCAGGCCTTGAGCCATTTGGCGTTGATCAGCGCGGCAACATTCCTGGACCGCAAGCTCAGCGGGGAGAAGACCGTATGGCAACCGTGACCACCCCACCCGCATTGCTGTATGTGCGCACCACCCTGCTTGATGTGGCTTACGAAACCCACGGCCCCGTCGATGGCGAACCGGTGATCCTGCTGCATGGCTTCCCCTACGACCCTCGGGGTTACGACGACATCGCGCCGGTGCTGGCTGAACGTGGTTATCGGGTATTGGTCCCGTACTTACGCGGCTATGGCCCGACACGGTTTATCAACACGCAAGTGATGCGCTCCGGCCAACAGGCGGCGCTGGCCAAGGACTTGCTCGACTTCATGGATGCCTTGGCCATCCCGCAAGCCACCCTCGCCGGCTTTGACTGGGGTGGACGCGCCGCCTGTATTGTCGCGGCGCTATGGCCGCAGCGGGTACGCGGCCTGGTGACCGGCGATGGCTACAACATTCAGGCCATCAGCCAGTCGCTCAAGCCCCGGTCACCGGAAACAGAGCACCGGCTCTGGTATCAGTATTACTTTCACACCCAGCGCGGGGTCGATGGCTTGACGGCCAACCGGCGTGAACTCTGCCAATTGCTCTGGACGCTGTGGTCGCCGTCCTGGGCTGAAGGGCCAAGCCGCTACGCGCTGACTGCGCCGTCGTTTGATAACCCGGATTTTGTCGAGGTGGTGATTCATTCCTATCGCCATCGCTTCATGTATGCGCTGGGTGATCCCGCGCTGGAATACATCGAGCAGGCGCTGGTGCCACAACCGCCGATATCGGTACCGAGTATTTCGTTGTGCGGGGCCGACGACGGTGTGGGCCCGCCGCCGCTTGTGGATGACGATGTGGAGCACTTCAGCGGCTTTTATCGCCGCCAGGTGTTGCCCGGTGTTGGGCATAATGTTTTCCAGGAAGCGCCGCAGGTCACGCTTGAAGCACTGCTGGAACTACTGGAGCGGTGAAAAACGCTCCCGATAAGCCTGGGGCGTCACCGACAAAGCCCTTAGAAAGCTGCGACGCAAGGTCTCTTCACAGCCAAAACCGCATTGCATGGCGATACGCTTGATGGAGGTTGTGCTGTCTGCCAGTTGCCGGCGTGCGTTTTCGACGCGGATCAGTTCCACGGCGCGTGCCGGGGTTTGGCCGGTCTCGGTGCGGTAGTGACGCACAAAGCTGCGCTCGCTCATGCCAGCCTGGGCCGCCAGGGTGGCGATGCTCAACTCCAGCGTCAGGTTATCGGCGATCCAGGCATGCAGCTCGGCAAAGCGGCTGTCGCTCTTTTGCAGGGATAACGTCACGCTGAACTGCGACTGACCGCCAGGGCGCTTGAGGAACACCACCAAGTGGCGCGCCACTTCCAGGGCAATCGCACGCCCCAGGTCCTCCTCTACCAAAGCCAGACACAGGTCGATCCCGGCGGTCACACCGGCAGATGTCCACACCGCGCCCTGCTGGATGAAAATCGGATTGGCCTCCACTGTGAGCGCAGGGAACTTGCGCGCCAGCTCTTCACAGCGCGTCCAGTGCGTGGCCACGCGGCAACCATCGAGCAAGCCACTGGCGGCCAGCAGAAAAGCCCCGGTGCACACCGAAGCCATGCGCCGTGTGTGCCGGGATTTATCGCGCACCCATTGCACCAGCGCCGGGTCCTCGGCAACACCGTACACGCCCCAACCACCGGCGATCACCAGGGTGTCGCAGGACTGCTCAATGGCGGGCAACGCCTCGGCCAGCAGCGCCAGGCCGGCCGACGTCATCACCGGCCCAGCCTGAGTAGCAATGACGTTGACCGCATAGGGCAATGGCAAACCACGCTGGCGCGCCAGATCGTTAGCCGATGCGAACACCTGTAGAGGCCCGGTCACATCGAGCACCTGGACATTCTCAAACGCGAGTACATGAATAACTTTTGGCATGATTGGCGAGATTAGTGGGTTCAATGGCGTATTCGCCAAAGCCTAGGCTTCTACAGTAAGGACGTCCATTCCTTTCGGAGCTTGAATCATGACCTTGCAGATCGGCTTTCTATTGTTCCCCGGCATCCAGCAACTGGACCTTACCGGCCCCTATGATGTCCTCGGTTCGCTGCCAGACGTGAAACTGCACCTGGTGTGGAAAGACCTCGCGCCGATCACCTCCAGCACTGGCCTGGTGTTCACGCCGACCATGACCTACGCCGACTGCCCGAACCTGGATGTGCTCTGCGTACCCGGCGGCGCCGGTGTGGGCCCGTTGATGGAAGACCCGCAAACCCTGGACTTCCTCAAAGCCCAGGCACAGACAGTGCGCTACATGACCTCGGTGTGCACCGGTTCATTGGTACTGGGCGCGGCAGGGTTACTGCGCGGTCGCAAGGCCACCACCCACTGGGCCTACCACAACCTGCTCGCCCCGCTCGGTGCCATCCCCGTGCAGGAGCGTGTAGTGCGTGACGGCAACCTGTTTACCGGCGGCGGGATCACCGCCGGCATCGACTTTGCCCTGACCCTGGCCGCGGAGCTGTACAGCGAAGCGGCAGCGCAACTGGTGCAACTGCAAATCGAATACGCGCCAGCCCCACCGTTTGACTCCGGCCGCCCGGAAACGGCGCCCCGGCATGTGCTGGAGGAGGCTAACAAGCGCACGGAAGAGTCACGCAGAGTGCGCGGGGAGATTGTGGCGCGGGCGGCTGCGCGGTTGGGGTGAATGTTCATCCGTGGCGAGGGAGCTTGCTCCCTCGCCACAGTACAGCAATGCTTCTTAACTGACGGGCATCGCCGTTACTGCGCTCGCGTCTCGCCGCCTCCCTCTACTACCCGATCAACCAGCAACTGAACACCCTCCACCATTCGGCAAATCCCCAGCACCACACTGCGCTGCGAACCCTCAACCTCAAAGGCCAGGTGCGCCGCTATCGCATTGATGGATTCCAGATCCTGAGAGGCATTGACCAACAGGGTTTCGGTGTCGAGGTTGGGATGGAGGGTGAAGAGCAGGTTGGAATCTGAAGGAGGATTGGGGCTGTCTTTGATCATGGTGTAGTTCCTGAGAGTAATGGACTACCACCGAGTTTTTCTCACGAACTGAAGGTGGCAGCTGTACGCGGAGTGAGAAAACCAAGACCCCAGGAGCTTGGCCACGCCGAAGCGTGCCCGCGCACAGCCGCCATAACAGCAAGCCGAAAAGCGCGTGCACTGTATACGGTGAGCGCTTTTGCGCCAATGGAGTAGTTCGGATTTCTCACGTCCGGTCGCTGAATTGGCAGCGACTGGGCAAGACTAGTGATGACCATTCCTAGCAGCAACCTTAAAGGGTTGTGGGAAAAAGCCGGCTTCAGCGCCTGGACGCAAGGTGAGTCCTAGGCTGCTGTACGAAACTTCTTTTGATTCTTTCGGTACTAAACGGCTGTCCGGTTGTAGCCGACAGTAACCACGATGCGAAGCGAGTCGCTCTTGATCTTGATCTGCTTTTGAACTTGATCTTAAGCGCCCCGTTAAACCACGCTGGCCGGAATTCGACAGGGATTTGGGGGGTAAACCGGCAGGGATGCCGGTTTAGCCGCCCCGCGCCATGGATGGCGCGTGGCGGCGGCGCCCCAAATCACTGGCGGATTACGGGCACACCGAGCCCCAGCGAGGTGCCGAGTGGTGGGGCAAGAGCGCTTTGCTTACTTTCGCGCTTTTCGAAAGTGAGCCGCCGTCAGGGCGGAACCCTAAGTGGCCGTTACCGCAGCAATGGATATGTACACAATCCATTCGTGTTGACTGCCAGGCCGCCTTCGCGAGCAAGCCCGCTCCCACATTTGGATCGCGGGGTGTCAGGTAGAGAAGCATCGCCTGTCAGGCCGCCATCGCAGGCAAGCCAGCTCCCACAATTGGATCGTGGGGTGTCAGGTAGAGAAGCGTCGGCTGTCAGGCCGTCATCGCAGGCAAGCCAGCTCCCACAGTTGGATCGCGGGGTGTCAGGTAGAAAAGCATCGCCTGTCAGGCCGCCATCGCAGGCAAGCCAGCTCCCACAATTGGATTTTGGGGTGTCCGGTAGATGAGCATCGGCTGTCGGCCCCCCGCCACAAAGAAACTTGCGTGGCTTCAGGCAGGACGCGACATCACCGCCAAACGCACAGCCAACGCCATCAGCACCGCCGCCAAGCCCCACTTCTGCAGCCAGGCGCTTTTTGTGCGCTTGGCGAAAAAGCGGCTCAGCGTCCCGCCAAACAGGCCCAACAGCACATGAAACACGCTCGCGATCAGCGTCAGCACGCCGCCCAGCACCATCAGTTGCAAAGCGATGGGCCCCGCCTCGGGCCGCACAAACTGTGGCAGGAACACCATGAAAAACAACAACGCCTTGGGGTTGAGCAAACTGTTGAACATGGCCTGCAAAAACACTCGGCCCGACGCCACCCGGCCGACGTGAGCGGCGCCCAGGCTGGGGCGTTTTTGCAAGGTTTTGAAGACCAGCCACAGCAGGTAGATCACGCCCGCATAACGGATCAGGTCGAATGCCGGCGGCCAACTGGCGACCACCGCCGTCACCCCCATGGCGGTCAATGCCGTCAGCAACAGGTCGGCCACGCCAATGCCCAGGGCCGAAGCAACACCGCCGCGCCAGCCATGGGTGACACCCTGGCTGATGACAAACGCCATGTTCGGCCCCGGTGACAGCAGCAATAGCAACACAGCGCCGGAAAAAACACCGAGTGTGACGAGGCTGATCATGGTTGAACCGTCCGCTGGGAAAAACCCAGATTAATCGGCGCTGGCAGGCCCTACAAAAAATTGTGCTGGATACATTGCTCACGCAGCGAACCTAGTGATTGCTGAAGACGCGGTCTCCAACACCCACTTGCCCCGACATAGGCTCAGGGTGTGGGGCGACTATCAGTTGGACGGTGGCGTCAACGGGGAGCCGCGTAACCTGACACTGAGCCTCAAAGGCAAGCACCGCACCCCCTCCTGTAGGAGCGAGCTTGCTCGCGAAAAACTCACAGACGCCGCGTGTACCCAGGAAGCACGCGTTATCGTTGACGTCTTTCGCGAGCAAGAACTAGGCGTCCCCCTCGCTCCTACAAAAAAGCCTCGTCCCCCTGCAAAAGCTTTTCTTCGCTGGCAGGCAAATCCCTAGGTTTGTTCCTACACTCCAAAAAGCCATCATCGATTCTCGATTATTCTGAAATACCCAGCCGCCACGTCAACAAACCGTCATATCATGGAGACCTTGAGAGGATCATCGAAGAAAACGGACAAAAAGCCAAATCATTGACACAAATCCTCAAAGGAGCCACTATTTAGCCATCACCCAGTAAATGCCTGCGTCTAGACAGCCATTACGGATTACCCAGCAACAGAAGTCGTTCGATTTGCACCACTTGTAATGCATACCTGCCTTATGGATGAGCAAACGAATAGGAACGTTCTGGTGGTGTATTGAGGATCTGATGTATGCGCGGTAAATCGTCCGTTGATAGCCTGTTTTTGACTCGCACCGGTTTCGTTGAGTTTTTTGTCGTTTTCGTAAAACTGCTTCACGGGCTGACCGCAATCTCGCCGGCGATCATCCTGTTGTTCTACCCGGACCCGGTCGCAGAACACATGCGCACTCACTATCTGGGCCTGCTGGCGTTCTTTGCGATCCTGACCATTATCTTGTTCCAGGCCCTGGGGGTTTACTCCGATGACCTGTTCAGCAATCGCCTGCGTTTTCGCGTGATGCTGGTGGCCTGGGTCTCGGCGTTTTGCATCCTGTTGTTCATGTACCAGATCCTGCTCCTGTTCCCGCAGTTGAGCCCTCGCAACCTGATGTTCTGGTTTTCCGCGAGCCTGGTGCTGTTTGGCGTGGAGCGCATACTGATGCTGCGCCTGTACCGCCATTTGATGGACAACGGCAAGTTCCTTCAGCGCACCGTGATCCTGGGCTTTACCGACACGGCCGTGCATGTGGCTGAACACCTGTCGCGCAACAGTGACATCCGTTCCGGCCTGATCGGTTTTATCGACGACCGTACCGAGCGCATTCCCAAGGAGTTGAGCCGCCTGCCGTTGCTGGGCAATACCCGCGACCTGGAAAAGCTGATCCGCTCCGAACAGGTCAACCAGGTGATGATCACCCTGCCCTGGGCCGCCGAGCAGCGCATCAATGGGTTGGTCAAGCGCCTGCGGCAGATGTCGGTGAACGTCATGCTGGTGCCGGACATGGCCGCCCTGCGCTACGGCCATAACCGCATCACCGATGTGGGCGGCATCCTGATGTTCAACACCTCGCAGTTGCCGCTGCGGGGCTGGTCGCCCTTTATCAAGCGTTGCGAAGACCTGCTGCTGGCCAGTATCGGCCTGTTGCTGCTGTCGCCGGTGATGCTGGTGACCGCCATCGCGATCAAACTCGATTCCAAGGGCCCGGTACTGTTTCGCCAGAAGCGCTATGGCTACAACGACAACCTGATCCGCGTGTTCAAGTTCCGCTCGATGTACGTCGAGCAGACCGACCTCAACGCCGAGCACCAGACCACGCGCCAGGACCCGCGCATCACTCGGGTCGGCAGGATCATCCGCAAGACCAGCATCGATGAGCTGCCCCAACTGTTCAACGTGCTGCTGGGCAATATGTCGATGGTCGGCCCACGCCCCCACGCCACGGCCACCAAGGCTGCAGGGATTCCTTTCGAGGAAGCGGTCAGCGAATACAGTTCGCGCCATCGGGTCAAGCCTGGCATCACCGGTTGGGCGCAGATCAATGGTTACCGCGGCGAGACCGATACGCTGTTCAAGATTCAGAAGCGGGTCGAATACGACCTGGAATACATCGCCAAATGGTCCGTATGGCTGGACCTCTACATCGTTTTCATGACGGTCCCGGCCGTTCTTTCCACCAAGGAAGTCTATTGATGAACCCACTTAACGGATTGATTCCCTGCATCATCTCCGGTGGTTCGGGTACGCGGCTATGGCCGGTTTCGCGGCAGAACATGCCCAAGCCCTTCATGCGCATGCGCGACGACCAGAGCCTGTTGCAGAAAACCTTCCTGCGGGCCAGTCACTTGCCGGGCGTCGACAGCATCCTGACCGTGACCAACCGCGACCTGCTGTTTCGCACCCTCGACGACTACCGCGCGGTGAACACCCAGCGCTTGGGCCTCGACCTGCTGCTGGAGCCGTTTGGCCGCAACACCGCCGCCGCCATCGCCGTGGCCGCCTTGCATGTGCAGGAGCATTTTGGCGCAGACGCGCAGTTGCTGGTGATGCCGGCCGATCACCTGGTGCTGGATGAAAGCGCCTTTGCCCAGGCGGTGGAAAAAGCCCGCGCCTTGGCTGAGGCCGGTTACCTGGTGACCTTTGGCATCCAGCCTGACCGAGCAGAAACCGGCTTTGGCTATATCGAACAAGGGCCGGCCCTGGGCTCAGGTTTTCGGGTGCAGCGCTTTGTCGAAAAGCCCGACCAGGCCACTGCGCAAGGCTACCTGGACGGCGGCAAGCACCTGTGGAACGCCGGCATGTTCTGCTTCAAGGCCGCCACCCTGCTGGAAGAATTGGCCAGCCACGCCCCGGCGGTTCTGGAAGCGGCCAAGGCGGCGCTGGAGCACAGCCAGAGCCTGCAAAACAGCAGCAGCCGCCAGCGCGAACTGAGCCCGGAAGGTTTCGGCACCGCGCCGGATATCTCCATCGATGTGGCGCTGATGGAAAAATCCGCCCAGGTCGCGGTCGTGCCCTGCGACATAGGCTGGAGCGATATCGGCTCCTGGGAAGCCCTGCGCCAACTCACGCCCAGTGACGACAATGGCAACCAGATCAATGGCGAGGCCATCCTGCATGACGTGCATAACTGCTACATCGACTCGCCCAAGCGGGTACTCGGTGCAGTGGGCGTGCGTGACCTGATCATCGTCGACACCCCCGATGCCCTGCTGATCGCCGACGCCCATCGCAGCCAGGACGTGCGCTATATCGTGGCCGAACTCAAGCGCCAGAATCACCCGGCGTTCAGCCTGCATCGCACCGTCACCCGGCCCTGGGGCACCTACACGGTGCTGGAAGAAAGCACGCGGTTCAAGATCAAGCGCATCGTGGTCAAGCCCAAAGGTTCGCTGTCCCTGCAAATGCACCATCACCGCAGCGAGCATTGGGTGGTGGTCAGCGGCGCGGCGATGATCACCAATGGTGAGCGCGAAATCCTGCTCAACATGAACGAGTCCACCTACATTCCCGCCGGCCACAAGCACCGCCTGACCAACCCCGGCATCATCGACCTGGTGATGATCGAGGTGCAGAGCGGTGAGTACCTGGGTGAAGACGACATCGTGCGCTATGACGACATCTACGGCCGCGCGCCGGTGGAAGAGAAACCCTGATGCGCACGTCCCTGATCATCCCCACCCGCAACGCGGCCAGCCATCTGGACCGCCTGCTGCCGGCGCTGCGCATGCAAACCCTGCAACCGGACGAAATGCTGGTGGTCGACAGCGCATCGGGCGATGACACCGTAGCGCGCTTTCGCGAGTTTGGCGCACGGGTGGAGGTGATTGATGCCCGCGACTTCAACCACGGCGGCACTCGGCGCTGGGCCAGTGAGCAGGTGGGCGGTGACGCCTTGATCGTCATGACCCAGGACGCGATCCCGGCCACGGCCGAAACCTTCGCCAACCTGATCGCCGAACTGCAACTGGAGCCGCTCAATGGTGTGGCCTATGGACGGCAACTGCCGCACCCCGGCGCCGGGGTGCTGGGGGCGCAGTCGCGGCATTTCAATTACCCGGCGACCAGCCGCAGCAAAAGCCTGGCCGATGCACCGCACTTGGGCATCAAGACCTGCTTCAGCTCCGACTCGTTTTCGGTGTACCGGCGCAGCGCCCTGCAGGCGGTGGGCGGTTTCCCCCAGGATGTGATTGGCAGCGAAGACGCCTATGTCGCCGCCCGCATGGTGCTGGCCGGCTACCAGGTGCGCTACGCCGCCAGCGCGCAGGTGTATCACTCCCATGATTACCGCTTGCTGGAAGAGTTCAAGCGCTACTTCGATATCGGTGTGTTCTACGGCCGCGAGCCGTGGATTCGCCAGGCGTTCGGCGACGCCGGCGGCGAAGGTAAACGTTATGTGCTGGCCGAACTGCGCGCATTGCGCGAGGCCAACGCGCTGCACCGTGCGCCGGAAGTGGTGCTGCGCAGTGCCTTTAAATTGCTGGGTTATCGCCTCGGCCACCTTGAACGCCACTTGCCCAATGCGCTGAAACGGCGCCTGGGCATGTTTTCCACCTACTGGACTTGAGCCGTCATGAAGACTATCAACCGACGTTCCCGTCTTACCCTGCTCAGCCTCTTGAGTGCCTCAATCTGGCTGGCGGGTTGCTCGACCCCCGCACGGGTACCGCTTCCTGACAACAATACGCTCAAGGCCGGCCATCAAGCGGCGCTGACCCTGGCCGACCTGCCACCGCCGCAGGTGCTGATCCAGAGCGGCGACTCGCTGCGTATCGTGCGTGATGCCCAGGAGCCGTCGGCGGCCGATGACATGACCGTGTTCGTGGTGCGCCCCGACGGTGTGATCTCGCTGCCCAATATTGGCCGGGTCAAGGCCGCCTTGCGCACGCCCGAAGACCTGGGCAAGGAAATCACCGAGAAGTACAAGCGCATCTACCGCGAACCTGCGGTGACGGTGAACATCGCCAGCGCACCGAGCAACAAGGTGTTTATCGGCGGTGCGGTGTCCAACCCGGCGTTTTTCGACCTGGCCGGCAACGTCAGCGTCGAGCAGGCGCTGCTCAGTTCCGGTGGTGTATTGCCCTCGGCGGATGCCTCCAACGTAGCCTTGCTGCGCACTGGCCCCGATGGCAAGTACAGGACGTACTTCATCAGCCTGGAGAGCATGCTGACCGACCCCAATCACCCGCGGGTGGCGTTGCAGCGCGGCGATTTGATCTTTGTGCCGCAGTCGGGCATCGGCGCGACGGTGGAGGCTGTGGATATGTACTTCACCAAGCTGTTTCCGATCAACAAAGGGATTGGTATTGGCTTGAATTACGACCTCAACGACAGCGGCGTGAAGAACAGCGGGAACACGACTAATGGCCCTATAAACGTCTTTCCATCAGGCACAACTCCTTGATCGTTACCAGATTGGCTTGACTGCAATTTTTCGCATTCAGCGTTAAACAATTTTCAATGGAGTAATCCTGTGATCGAAATCCGCTCTCTTCGCGACCTGCTGCGGCTGTTTTTCATCTACCGCCGCGAATTCAAACTGGCCGTGCTCACCACGATCGTCATCGCCGTGCTCGGTGCCTTCCTGCTGCCGGCTCGCTACGAGTCGGACGCGCGCTTGCTGGTCAAGCCGGGGCGGGATAACACCACCTTGCCGATCGAGGCCGCCAACCGCCAGACGCTGATTGCTCCGAGCACCCAGCACGACCCGATTGTCGACGAAGAAAAAATGCTCACGGGCCGGCCCATCGTGCATATCGTCGCCGAGCGCTATATGGCAATGACCGCCGAGCCGCCGCAAGGCTTCTGGAAGGTCACCAAGTTCTACATCAAAAAGGGCGTGGGCGAAGTCATCAATGGCATTCGTAGTGTGCTGCAGTTCGTCGGCCTTGCCGAGAAACAAAGCCCGCTGGAGCGCTTGGCGACCTCACTGGAGAAGAACTTTACCGCCGGCCACGAGCCGGGTTCTTCGGTGATCGAGATATCCTTCACCTGGGACGACCCGGCGGTGGCGCAAAAAATCGTCGAGACCTGGGTCAACGCCTACCTCGAAGAACGTGCGCGGATTCTCGGGCGCAAGAGCCTGCACACCTTCTATGAAACCGAACGCGCCAAGGTGGCGGAGAATATCCAGAGCCTGAAGGACCAGTTGCAAGGCCGCTTGAAGCAGATCGACTCGATCAGTGTCGATGCGCGCCTGAAGAACCTGACCAACCAGATCGACCGCGTCACCGATGCCAAGGTCAGCGCACAGAACCAGATCTCGGGGATTCGCAGCCTGCTGGCCAACGCCAGCCAGCAGATCAAGAGCCAGCCGGCAGACGTGGTGACGATGCGCGAAACCAGCCTCAACCCCACCCAGCTCGACCTCAAGCGCCAGCTCAATGCGCTGCAAGTGGAGCGGGCTCGGCTGTTGCGCACGTACCTGCCGGGCACGCCGCAAGTCAATCAGATCGAGCAGAACATCCGCGACATGGAAGCCCTCAGCGCCCAGGAAGCCACCCGCCTGGAACGCTCACAGAACACCGCGCCCAACAGCCTGGTGATCAACGTCAAACAGCAAATGATCGACGCCCAGTTGCAAGAGCGCAAACTGGCCGGGGAAATCGAGAACTACGACAAGACCCTTGCCGAATTGCGCGCCCAGCGTGACCAGGCGATGACCGATGAACCGCAACTCAACACCCTGAGCCAACAACTGCGCACCGCCGAAAAAAGCTATGCCTTGTACTCGGACAATCTTGAACAGGCGCGAATCGACCACGAACTGGACAACAGCCAGATCAGCAACATCGCCCTGATCGAACACGCCACCCTCAACCCGGCACGTGTGTTTCCCAAGAGCCTGCTGATGCTGTTGTTCGCTATTCCCGCTGGCGTGGCCGTGGGCTTGCTGACCATCTATGTGCTTTACCTGCTGGACCAGCGCATCCACGATGGCACCCGCTTGCAGGAGATGTTCCACGTGCCGCTGTGGAGCAGCATTCCCGATGTGCAAGACGCAACGCCGGCAGCCGTCACCGCCAGCCTTTATCGCTTGTACAGCCTGTTGCCCCTGGATCGCATTGCCACCCAAGGTTTTGCCCTGGGCCTGACCTCGGCGCGCCATGGCGAGGGTGTGACCTTTATCGCCTCGCAACTCAAGCGTCTGCTGGAGGAGCGTGGTCACCGCGTCTCGGTCGATGGGGCGAACGCGCCAACGCCGGGTGAAGTGTTGCTGCTGGACGCCTCGGCGTTGTCCTCCAACCCGCAGGCGTTCCTGACGCTGCGCCGCGCTGACCAGATTGTGCTGGTGATCGAAGCCCGCACCAGCACCGTCCCGACGATCGAAAATGCCGTGTCGTTGCTGACCACCGCGTTCGGCAAAGTCGACGGCATGATCCTCAACCGCCGTCGCTTCGAAGTGCCGGCCAAGGTGCTGGCGCGACTCAACAGCTGGCGTGGGGCGGCCTGATGCGTATCGCATTGCTGGCGCCGCTGCCACCGGAGCAGACCGGGATCGCCGATTACGCCGCGCATTTGCGCAACGCGTTGATCGAACAAGGCCTGGAGGTGGTGACCCCACTCGCCGGCTGCCTGGAGCTGCCTGAACAGTTGAAGCGCCTGCAGGCCTTTGACTGGCGCAGCGTGGACCTGGTGCATGCTGAACTGGGGGGTGGACGCTTCGGTGAGTTCCAGGCGCTGGAGTACCTGCGCCGGGCGCAACCGCACCTGCCGTTGACCGCCACGGTGCATGACCCGGAGCGCCTGATCTGGCGCCGGGCCAAGCTGTTTTTCCCTCTGACCCTGCTTGAACGCCTGCCCCACCCGCTGCCCCAGGCGGCGGCGCTGCTGGCCGACCCGTTGACCTTGCACGAAGAACGGCGCCTGGCCAAAGGCATGCGCCGCCTGATCACCCTCACCCGCCTGGGCGGCGACTGCCTGCGCCAGCGCATGGGCCTGCGCCCGCAACAGGTGGCGGTGATTGCCCATGGCAACCTGCCCATCGCGCCCCAGGCGTTGCCGCCACTGGCGCCGTTGCGCCTGCTGTATTTCGGCTTTATCTACCGTGGCAAGGGCATTGAGGACTTGCTGCTGGCCCTGGCCCAATCACTGGCCGCCCACCCGCAATGCCGAGGCCAGGTACGCCTGACCCTGGCCGGTGGCACCGCGCCGGAAATGACCTTTGACCCCGCCGGCAACTACCTCGACGGCCTGCGCGAGCAGATCAGCGCCCTGCATCTTGAGGATGTGGTGGACTGGCAACTGGACCTGCCCTCGGCGCAGATCCCTTCTACGATCCAGGCACACCATGTGATGGTGCTGCCCTATCGCGAATCGAAAAAACTCAGCTTCCTGGGGCAGATGCGTGGCACCAGTGGCGCGCTGTCGTGGGCCAATGCATGCGGGCGCGGGGTGATCACCTCCAACGCCCGCGCCTTCGCCGAAGAGGTGGCCGGCGGCAATGGCATCACCTATCAGCAGGGCGATACAGCGTCCTTGAGCAACGCCTTGGGCCGCTTGATCCTCGACCCGCAACAGGCGCAGCAATGGGCCGCTCGGGCAGGAGAAATCGGCCACCAACGCCAGTGGGCCAACACGGCCCAGCGGTTTGCTGAATTATTTCGGGTTGCTTGTGAGGAGCCGTTGCGATGAACCTGTCATCCGTTCGTCCACTGTGGCGCTACCTGCCGCTGGTGCTGTCAATCGCCGTCGGTAGCGCCCTGCTGTTGAGTGAAAAAGTCGATGCACAACCGGTGAACCTGGCCCCGGAGCGCACCGTAGTCTGGAAGGACTTTCTCGGCGTGAACGCCCACTTTCTGTGGTTCACGCCCGAGCAGTACCGTAAGCAGATCCACCAATATAAGAAGCTTGGATTGCAATGGGTGCGGGTCGACCTGCACTGGGATCGCCTGGAACCCAAGGAAGACGATTATCAGCTCGCTACCTTCGATGAACTGGACCGCACCCTGACCGCCGAAAAACTGCGTTCGGTGTTTTACCTGGTGGGGTCGGCACCCTTTATCACCACCGCCCCCAAGGGCGTGCCGTTCCAGGACCAGTATCAACCGAGGGACGCCAATATCTATGCCATGCGCCTGGCCGTCCTGGCCAAGCGTTATCCGAATATCGATGCCTGGCAGGTGTGGAATGAACAGAACCTGCCGAACAACTGGCGCCCCAAAGTCAACGCCAAGGAATACGCGCAGTTGTTGTTGGCCAGTCACAAGGCCTTGAACATTGCAGCGCCGGACAAACTGCAGGTCATGGGTGGCATGGCGTATTACAGCCAGATGCCGCCGCGTGGCAAAACCCTGATGTTCGAAGCACTCGGCGCGCTGGGCGTGCAAAGCCTGGGCATGGTCGCGGCTTATCACCCCTATTCGATGACCCCGGAAACCGATGAGC
This sequence comes from Pseudomonas sp. FDAARGOS_380, assembly GCF_002591235.1. Classification (NCBI taxonomy): domain Bacteria; kingdom Pseudomonadati; phylum Pseudomonadota; class Gammaproteobacteria; order Pseudomonadales; family Pseudomonadaceae; genus Pseudomonas; species Pseudomonas sp. FDAARGOS_380. Next base: position 5,917,848 of record NZ_CP023969.1, read on the forward strand.
CGGGCAAGAACGAAGTGCTGCTGCGCGGCGATCAACTCAATTCAATGCTGCACGGTGCCGGGATCAAGCAGGTCTGGGCCACTGAATGGGGCTGGTCCAGCTATGCCGGCCCCAAGGAGATGCAGGACCTGATCGGTATCGACGGGCAAGCCGATTACACCTTGCGCCGCCTGGCGTTGATGGCGTCCCAGGACTACCAGAAGATCTTCCTGTTCGCGCTGTCCGACCTCGACCAACGTGCCTCGCCACGCGACCAGCATTACGGCCTGTTGAACCTCGATGGCGAACCCAAGCCGGTGTACACCGCCCTCGCCCGCTTCCTGGAGATTACCGGCCCCACGCTTAAACCCGGCAACACGCCGCAATTGCAGGATGTACCGGACAGCTTCTACAGCGTGGCCTGGACCCGCCCTGACGGAAAAAACCTGCTGATGTATTGGAGCGCCAAAGGCAGCAGCATCAGCCTGCCCGGCATCAAAAACGCGGAACTGCTGGACCCGCTGACCGGCGCCCGGCAAACCCTGAGCGACGACAACGGTATTCGCCCAGCGGTGAAGCCAAGTTTGCAGATACTGGTGTGGTAGCCCCGGGCATGGAGAGCTGTACATGAGAATCCTCTGGATTGTGCCCTACCTGCCGTGGCCGACCACCAGCGGTGGCAAGACGCGGCAGTACCATTTGCTGCGCACCTTGAGTGAGCGCGGGCATCGCATCACGCTGCTGGCGCAATCGAAAACGCTAGCCGATGACGCGGTGCACGCGGCCCTTGAGCCGCTGCTCGAGCGCCTGATCGTGGTACCGCGCCGGCCACTGAAACACCCGCTGACCCTGCTCGCAGGCTTGTTCGCGCCCTGGCCGCTGTTGACCACAGTCAACGGCCTGTCGGCACCGTTGCAGGCCCAGTTTGCGCAGCTGTTGAACGAGCGCTGGGACGTGATTCAGGTAGAACACAGCTACAGCCTGCAACCGTTTCTACGCACCTTGCAGCAGCAGCGGCGCGAGTTTGTGCTGACCGAGCACAACTTGGAGTCGAGCCTCGGCGGCGCCACTTACGACCGCTTCCCCAAGTGGGCCGCGCCATTTGTGCAGTACGACCAGTGGCGCTGCCGGCAATGGGAACGCAAGGCGTTCGATGCCGCCGCTCATGTGGTCGCGGTGACCGAGGCGGACGCTCAGGCCATGCGGCCATTGTCGTCGACGCCGGTGAGCGTGGTGGTCAATGGGGTTGACAGCCGCGCCTTCGCCGAGGTCAACGCCGATGCACAGAGCCAGCGCCTGTTGTTCGTCGGCAACTACGAGTACGCACCGAACCTAGACGCTGTGCAGTGGCTGCTCGAAGAGATCTTCCCCAGGGTCTGGTTGCAGTGCCCGAACGCACGCCTGGCGGTAGTCGGCTATGGCTTACCCGAACACTGGCGCGAGCGTTGGCCCGATGAACGTATCGAGTGGCTCGGGTTTGTTCCCGACCTGTGCGCCTTGCAACGCCGCTGCGCCGGTTTTGTCGCCCCGTTGCGCCATGGCGGCGGCTCCAAGCTCAAGGTGTTGGAAGCGATGGCCGCCGGCTTGCCGCTGGTGAGCACGGCCCAGGGTGTTTCCGGGTTGGCGGTACAGCCGCAGGTGCATTACCTGGCCGGCGAAAACGCCGAGGCCCTGGCCGACGCCGTTGTGCGCCTGCTGGATGAACCGGCGCTGGCCGGGCGACTGGCCGATGCCGCACGCGACTATGCGCGGCAATACCACGACTGGGCGGTGGCGGGTAATGAACTGGAACACCTCTACCGCAGCTTGCTTACCGCCAAGGAGTCTCAGCCATGCGCGTAGCCCTGGACTATCGCCCCGCCACGGTTGCGCCGTCTTCGGGCATCGCCCGCCAGGTCGTGGCACTGGAAGACGCCCTGCGCGCGCGGGGCAACACCGAGGTGGTGCTGTTCAGTGAGGCGCCTCTGGACCACCCGCAACGCCAGACTGCGGTTTGCCCGGCCTGGGCCAGCCCGCTGGACGGCCTGCAACGCCCACAAGTGCGCCTGCGGTTCGAGCGCGGCTTCTTGCCCAAGGCGCTGCACGAGCAGCAGATCGACCTGTACATCGCCACGGCCAATATGGGCTTGCCGCTGTGTCGCAAACCCGCCGGTACCCGCTATGTGCTGGTGCTGCATGACCTGTTTCAGCTCACCCACCGCAACTTTCATCGCTCCAAGCTCAAGGCCCTGGCCTACCGCTTGATCGACGGGGCTTCGATTGCCTGGTCGGTATGGCAGGCTGATCGGGTGTGGTGCCCTTCGCAGTTTTCCTGCAATGAGGCCGCGCGTCTGTTCCCTTGGGCACGGTCCAAGTTCCGCGTGCTGAACAACCTGGTGCCCGAACTGAACGCAGCGCCAGAGCCACTGCCAACCAACCTGCCGACACGCTACTGGCTGGTGGTGGGCACGCGGGAGCCACGCAAGAACATGGAATTCTTCCTGCGCCAATGGCAGGCCTGCCGTGCGCTGAACCCTGATGTGCCGGACATGGTACTGGTGGGCCACGCCAGCGATGTACCCGCAGCACTCGGTGACTTACCAGGCCTGCATTGGTGCAGCGGTTTATCGGACAGCCAACTGCAAGCGCTCTACCGTCATGCCGCGTGCCTGTGGCAGCCGTCCTATGCCGAGGGCTTTGGCTTGCCGGTGGTGGAAGCCTTGAGTGTCGGCACGCCGGTAGCGGTGGCACGCGGCAGCGCCCTGGATGAAATCGCGCCGCCCAACGCCCCGCGCTTCGCCCCCCATGACGCCGAGCAACTGCACAAGGTCATGCAACAACTGGCAGCCGCCGAGGCCACGCAAGACGGCGAAACACACCGCGCCTGGGCCCGGCAATTTGCCGAACCGGCCTATCGCGCGCGCCTGGACACTTTGCTCAAGGAATTGGACCGCTAATGCTGCCAGGAAAATTCGTCAGTCTGCTGCTGGGCCTGGTGTTCGGCGGGTTGCTGTTGGCCCTGTCACCGATCAAGGTCATGTTGGTGGTGGCCGGTGTGGCCGTGGCCTTGACCCTGATCCGCTTTCCCCTGTGGGGCTTGCTGATTTTCGCGGTACTGGCCACCAGTATTCCCTACACCACCTTGCAACTGGGCATCCGCACCACCGTCAGCGAGGCGGTGCTGGGGCTGACCTGGGTCGGGGTGTTCTGGCAATCGTTCATCGGCAAGACCCGTGGCTTCATGCTGTGGCGGCCGACCGAGCGGGCGCTGATGTGGCTGATGCTGTTCAGCACCATTCCGTTTATCTGGGGCATGCTGATCATCCATGCCGAAGGCAACGGGCCGGTGAACTGGGTGCGCTGGCTGATGAACCTGTCGATGTTGTTTATCGTGCCGCTGCTGCTGCGCACCGACGCCGACCGCGACAAGGTAGTGGTCGCCCTGTTGCTGGGTAACCTAGCGATGCTGTTGCTGTCGATCTTCATGTTCCTGAAGACACGCAATGCGATGTCGATGATCGATATTCTCACCGACCTCAAATACGCCCACCCGGAAGCGGTGAAGGATATTTTCTCCGCCAACTACACGCGCATGGCCTCGCCCTGGGTGCACCCCAACCTGACCGGCGGCGTGCTGGTGCTGTTTATTCCCCTGGCACTGTTTTATGGCTGGACCCGCAGCGGCTGGCGTCGGGCCCTGGGCCTGGCGGTGGCGGTGCTGGGGTGTGCCGGCCTGCTGCTGAGTATTTCCCGTGGCGCCATCGTGGCCCTGGCGCTGGTGTTGATCTGGCTGGCCTACAAGCGCGTGCCGAACAGCGGGCGCATCATCGGTATCGGGGCGGCGTTCGCCGTTGCGCTGGTGATGTTCTATCCGCCGTTGCAGGAGCGCTTGCTGACCATCTTCTCGACCACCAACGCCAGTACCGAAATCCGCTTTGACGAGTACGCCAGGTTCCCCACCGCCATGGCGACCTTCCCCCTGGGGATCGGCTTCAAGATCGACCCGCCCGTGCCCGGCTCCAATCTGTTGGGGATCTCCAACCTGTGGCTGAACTTTATCTACAAGGTCGGCATTCCAGGGATGCTGCTGTTTATCACCGTCACCCTGTTGTGGTGGCGCGAAGTGCGGCCCCTGGGCCAGGTGCGCAAAGTCACGGCCGACAATGCGCTGTGGCTGGGGTGCGTTTGTGGCGTGCTGGCGGCGCTGCTGACGGGGATTTTCGACCACTACTTCAGCTTCACCTTTGTACTGATCGCGCTGTTCTGGCTGTTGATGGGCATGAGCCTGCAACAGGTGCGCCTGCGCCCTTCCATTACCGCCCCTGTTGCTGCTACTGCGCCAAAGGATAACCAACCATGAAGCACCGGATGATTCACTCCACCGACTTGCGCGACCGCCTCCCCACGCTGGCCGCTGAAATAGGCGTGAGCCTGCCAGACCTGGAAGAGGCGCTGGACTGGTGCCTGGCCCACGACGTGGTATTTGAAGAAGGCGAAGGCGACAACAAGCGCTTCTGGATCAGCTCCATCGACTTGGAAACCGCGATTGAGCACCCGGTGGCGCGCCGCCTGTTCCACCGGATGAAACAGGACCTTGCGGCCCAGCTACTGCCGCGTTACGGCAAAAACTGGGCAACCGTCAAAGACCGATGGCGCAGTGTCTGGGACATGGCCTACAACATCTTGATCAACAAGATCCCCAGCCACCATGTGCGCATCGCCTGGCTGCGCCTGGGTGGCGCGAAGATCGGCAAGGGCTCCAGCGTGTGGCGTAACACCGAAGTGCTGGGCATGCACAATCTGGTGGTCGGCGACGATTCGGTCATCGGTTGGCATTGCCAGGTGGACGCCCGCGCCGGGCTGGTGATCGGCAACCATGTGGCGATTGCCTCCCACGTGCTGATCATCGCCGGCAGTCATGATTTGCAGGCGCCGGAGTTCTGGTCGATTTCCGGGCCGATCTACATCGACGATTATGTGTGGATCGGCAGCCGAGCGTTGATCGGCTACGGCACGCACCTGGGCCATGGTTCAGTGATCAGCGCCAATACCGTGGTGGCCAAGGCAGTGGCCCCCTACAAAATCATTGGCGGCAGCGGCGCCAAAATCATGGGCGAACGTTGCCATGACCTGAACTACAAGGTGGGTGGCAAAGGCCTGTTCACCCTGTTTCACTGATGTTCGGCAGCACGCTCTGGCTGACCCTGGCGACGCTCGCCGGGCTGGTGGCCGGTTTTGCCCGCGAATGGCTGCTGGTGGCGGCCTGGGGTGCGGGCAGTCGCAGCGACGGGTTTCTGGTGGCGGTGTTTTTGCCCGAAGCATTGCGCATGACCCTGGCCGCCGGCTTGCTCGCAGCGGCTGCCCTGCCCCTCTATCAGCAACGCGACCCACAGCGCCAGCAAGCCTGGCTGGCCAGCCTGTCCCCCCGCCTGCTGGGCGTGGGCCTGGCCCTGTTTGCCCTACTGGCGCTGGGCGCGCCGCTGTGGGTACGCCTGATCGGCCCCGGCCTGGACGCCGCGGCCCATGCACAGGCCGCCGCCAACCTGCGCTGGCTGGCGGCCTGTGCGCCAGGCTTGGTGATGCATGGGTTGTTCAGTATTCCCTTGCAGGCACGCCAACGTTTTGTCCTGCCGGGCCTGGGCTCTTTATTGTTCAATCTGCCACCGGTGCTGTACCTGTTTATCCGTGGCAGCTCCAGCGACAGTGCCGAGCTGGCCATGAGCTTTTTTGCGGGTAGTGTGTTGATGTGCCTGCCGTTGCTGGCGCCGGTCTGGTCCTTCGGCTGGCGGCCGTGGCAGGTCAGCGGCGATCCGCTGGCAGGCCGCGAATTGCTGGGGCGCATCGGCCCGTTGTTGGCCAGCAACGTGGCCAGCCAGGGCCTGGCGCTACTGGAGCGGTTGATCGCCAGTTTCCTGGGGGAAGGCGCTGTGACGTGGGTCAACCTCGCGCGCAAGCTGATCAACCTGCCACTGATTGCCTTGATGAGCCTTAACCAAGTGCTGCTGGGCATGATGAGCGGCGAGCAAGGCCAACAGCGCCTGGCGCTGCTGCGCCGCGGCCTGGATGCAGCGACCCTGCTGAGCCTGCCTGCGGCCTTCGGCCTGATTGGCGCCAGCCCTACGCTGATTCATCTGCTGATGCCCGCCCAGAGCGCCGACGGCCCACTGCCGGCGCTGCTGGCCTGGTTCGCCACGCCGCTGGTGTTTGGCGCCTGGAACGCGATGCTCGCGCGCTACGCCTACGCCAGCGGTGACACGCGCCTGCCGCTCAATTGCGAACTGCTGGGCAGCCTGGTCAATGCCGCGTTACTGGTGGTGCTGCCCTATTGTTTCGGCCTGCCGGGGATCGCCTTGGCGGCGTTGGGTGGCGTGGTGGTGACCAACCTGTTGCTGATGCACCGCCAGCAACTGCTCGGCCAACTGGGCTGGCCGTTGCAGTGGGGCTTGAGCGGGGTGCTGTTGGGAGTGGCGGCGCTGGCCCTGCACCCCTTGCACAACGATGGATGGCAGTTGGGGTTGAGCAGCCTGGCCGGCGCGCTGGTGTTGCTGGGGTTGGGGCTTTGGCTCAAGCCGTGGAAAGCCTGAGGCCTGCTCCCACCACAGGGGTGGGATGAGGATCTGTTAATCCTCCAGTGGCTTGGGGGCTTTGCTGCCGGGCTTGGCGGGTTTGCTGCCCTTGGCCGGAGCCGCTGGCGCGGCTGGAACAGGCTCCGGCTCCGCAGGTGCGGCAAGCTCCTTTTCCGCCTGAGGCATCTGGTCGATGGCGCTGAAGAATTCCTTCAGGTCGAGGCTGTCTGGGGGTACGGTTTTTTCGAGTTTCTTCTCGCCGTCCTTGCCGATCAGGATCACCTTGGTGCCGCTGCCGACGCCGAGTTTGAGGGCGCGGATCAGCGCGTTGGTTTCAGGCGGTTGAAGCTCTTTGCCGCCTTGAGTGTCCTTGGCGAAACTTCTTCCCTCTGCACCAATGTTGCCGAACTTCACGGTGTAGAGCACCATCTTGCGCTCTTCGAAGGACTGCTTGGTGGCAGCCTCTTCCAGTTGTTTCTTCAGCGTTGCCAGTGTCGGGTTTCCAGCATCAAGCTCTACGACCACCAGGGGGCGCGTCTTGCCCAATTCCTGCTTGAGCGGATTATCATCAGCGGCCAACAACGGCCCCGTAAAAGCCATCAAGGTAGCCAGGGTCAGCGACCGGATGAGCATGCGCACCTCCTTTGAATTCCATGCAGGGTTCTTGAGTTTCATGTCTGCGACAGCCAAATTCAAGGATGATTCCTACACCACTTTGAGAAGCGTAGGTCAGGAAGCCCGCTACGCAAGGGCTTGGACAGTGGCCTGGTCATTGTTTCTTCCGGTTACGAGGCCTTCCACTGCGGCCAATGCCGGGCAAAAACGGGGGCCACGACCGGGTCAGCGTCTACCCGCTCCAGGCTCTGCGCAAAGCCCGGCGCCAGATTGCCGAGCACCTCCCGCGCGTCGTCCCAACGCGACACCGCCGCCGCCATGATGCCCAGTGCATTCGGCGCGTTGCTCGGGGTAAACAGCTGGCCGGCAAACTGATCGGCAAACACGACCCAGGCCTGGTGCAGGTAGCGCCGTGTGCCGCTGACCAGTTGCGCTTGCTGCGCCTCATCGGCATTGCCCAACCAGCGTTGCGGGTAGTCGATGATGCCGATCGCCGCATAGCAGTTGGCGGCGATGTACAGCAAGCCGCGCAGGATCTGCGTACGATCGCCAGCCAGCAACTCGGCATTGGGATACTCCAGGCCCAGGTGGATCAGGATCGCGGCGCTTTCGGTCAGCACCTGACCATTTGGAGTAACCAGCGTGGGGATCTGCTTGAGTGGATTGATACGTGCAAGGGCGTCGCTGCCCTCGCCGTCCTGCCAGGAACTGGCCTCCACGCGATGCCACGGCACTGCGCAGCGTTGCAGGGCAATTTCGATCATGCAGGAGCCGGATTCGTCGGTGCCATAGAGCGTGTACATGGGCGTTTCCTCCTGAGCTAAGGGCAATAGTGAGCCTGTGGTCGATTAGCTAGAATAGTCCCATTTGCCCGCCCACCAACGTACCGAAATCATCATTCACGAACGGCAGTATTGCGTCGGCCACGGGCTGCAATTGGCGCGTGACGTAGTGGTCGTAGTCGATGGGCGCCTGGCGTACTTCCAGCGGTTCCGGGCCGTTGACGCTGATCACGTAGCTGATCCAGCCACCGCGCTGGTACTGGCGCGGGCGGCCCAGGCGATCGTTGTACTCGTCCGCCAGGCGCGCGGCGCGTACGTGGGGCGGGACGTTGCGTTCGTAGTCGTGCAAGGGCCGGCGCAGGCGTTTGCGGTAGATCAGCAACTCATCGAATTCACCGCTCAAGGTACGCCGCACGTAGTCGCGTATGTAGTCCTGATGGGGTTGGCGATGGAAGATGCGTTGGTAGAGTTCCTGCTGGAATTGCCGGGCCAGGGGCGACCAGTCGCTGCGCACGGTTTCCAGGCCCTTGTAGACCATGTCTTCACTGCCATCTTCGCGTACGACCAGGCCGGCATAGCGCTTTTTGCTGCCCTCCTCGGCGCCGCGGATAGTCGGCATCAGGAAGCGGCTGAAGTGGGTTTCGTATTGCAGCTCCAGAGCGCTTTGCAGGCCATATTCGTTGCTCAGGTGCGCACGCCACCAATCGTTGACGTGCTGCACCAGCGCCAGGCCGATGCGATTGGCATCCTGCGCAGAATGCGCGCTGCCGAGCCAGACGAAGGTGGAGTCGGTGTCACCGTAAATCACCTCGTACCCTTGGGCCTCAACCAGTGCGCGAGTCTGGCGCATGATCTGGTGACCCCGCAGGGTGATCGAGGACGCCAGCCGAGTGTCGAAGAACCGACAACCGCTGGAGCCGAGCACCCCGTAAAAGGCGTTCATGATGATCTTCAGCGCCTGGGAGAGCGGCGCATTGCGCTCGCGCTTGGCCTCTTCGCGGCCTTCGGACACGCGGGTGACGATGGACGGCAGGCAATGCCGGGTACGGGAGAAGCGCGCCCCGCGAAAACCTTCCACCGAGTCGCTGTCGTCAGGGTGCTTGAGGCCTTCGATCAAGCCCACCGGGTCGATGAGGAAACTGCGGATGATCGACGGGTAAAGGCTTTTGTAGTCCAGCACCAGCACCGACTCGTAAAGGCCCGGGCGTGAGTCCATGACAAACCCGCCGGGGCTGGCTTGGGGCGGTTTGTCGCCCAGGTTCGGCGCGACGAAACCCTGGCGGTGCATCAACGGCATGTACAGGTGGGTGAAGGCAGCCACGGAGCCGCCGTTACGGTCGGCCGGCAACCCGGTGACGCTGGCGCGTTCGAGCAGGAACTTGAGCAGCTCGGTCTTCTCGAAAATCCGCGTGACCAGTTCGCAGTCCTTGAGGTTGTAGCGCGCCAGGGCGGGCTTGTCCTCAGCGAACATGCGGTTGATTTCGTCCATGCGCTGGTACGGCGTGGAGATGTCCTTGCCTTCGCCGAGCAGGGTTTGCGCGACGTTTTCCAGGCTGAAGGACTCAAAACTCCAAGTGGCCGAACGCAGCGCTTCGATACCGTCGATGATCAACCGCCCCGCCGCCGCAGCGAAGTAGTGATTGCGGCTGCCGTGCTCACGCCAGGCCATGGCTTCACCGCCACGTCCCAGCAACAGCGGCACGTTCAGGCGTTGGGCGTGTTCGTGGAGGACGCGCAGGTCGAACTGCACCACGTTCCAGCCGATGATCGCGTCGGGGTCAAACGTGGCCAGCCATTGGTTGAGGCGTTCGAGCAGTTGCGCGCGGGTGTCGCAATAGTCGAGCTTGAAATCCACGGCGTCGGTTTTGTTCGGCGGGCCGAGCATGTACACCTGGCGTTCGCCGCAGCCTTCAAGGGCGATGGAGTAGAGATCGCCCTTTGCGGTGGTCTCGATGTCCAGGGACACCAGCTTCAAGGGCGGGCGGTAGTCGGGGGCGGGCTTCATCTGCGCGTCGAGCAAGGTGCCGCTCGCATCCGGCGTGCCGCCGAACCACACCGGGGCGGTGATAAAGCGCTCCATCATGTAGCGCTCGGGCGGGCGCACGTCACCTTCGTAGACATCGACCCCGGCAGCGCGCAGGCGCTTTTCGATGTCCATCAACTGGCGGTGCTGGCGCGCATACAGGCCCAGGACCGGGCGGTGATGAAAGTCGCACAGCTGCAACGGGCGCAACTCAAGATCGCGCTCGCCCTTGAGCAACCAATCGAGCGGCTTGCGGTGAGCTTCCGGGATGAACACCACCGAGGTTTGCACGGGTAGGCGAATGCACCGTGGCCCTTGGTCGGTGGCCAACCAGAAGCTGACCTCCGTGCCTGCCGGGGTATCGCGCCAATGCCGGGTCAGGACAAAACCCTGCTGTAAATCCACCGTACCGCACCTCAAGAATCGCATTCAGGGCGTGATTCTACTCGGCATCCGGGCTAAGGCGGCGGGTAAACGCATACGCAACGCGCAATCTCATAAATTTGTTGCAGGGCATTAATAGTAATTACTATCATTTGCACCGGAGTCGTATCCGCGCAGTGAGGAAGCGCAACGTTGTTGCCCACTTCCTCATAATTGACGGTTCGCCGTCAGGACCGACCATGCCCATCTGTCACCCTCTCGCTGTACCGTTTCGCCCTGCCCTGCTTGCCTTGTGCTGCTCCCTGAGTGTTACGGCACAGGCGGCCCCCCCATCGACGTCAGACAACGTGCTGGAGCTGGGTGCCACCAGCATCAATGCCGAAGCGCCGGCCCCCACTGCGCTGCCCCCCGAGTTTGCCGGCGGCCAGGTTGCACGTGGCGGCCAACTGGGTGTGCTGGGCAACCAAGACATCATGGATGTGCCCTTCAGCATGTCCTCCTACACCGAGAAGTTGATTCGCGACCAGCAGGCAGAAACCGTTGGCGACGTGCTGCTCAATGACTCCTCGGTGCGCCAGGCCTCGGGGTATGCGAACCAGTCCCAGACGTTCATGATCCGTGGCCTGCCGTTGAATGGCGACGACATTTCCTATAACGGTTTGTACGGCATCCTGCCGCGCCAGATCATCTCCACTGACGCCCTGGAGCGCGTAGAGGTATTCAAGGGCCCCAACGCGTTTATCAACGGCGTCACCCCCACCGGCTCGGGGATCGGCGGCGGTGTAAATCTACAACCCAAGCGCGCCGATGATGTGCCGCTGCGTCGTTTCAGCACCGACATCAGCAGTGATGGCCGGATTGGAGAACACTTGGATATTGGCCAGCGCTTTGGCGAAGACAACCGTTTCGGCGCACGGGTCAACCTGTCCCAGCGCGAAGGCGATACCGGCATTGATGATGAGAACCAGCGTTCGATGCTGTTTGCCGCCGGCCTGGACTACCGCGGCGATGCGTTGCGCTTGTCCGGTGACTTTGTGTATCAGAAGCAGCGCATCAACGGCGGGCGCAACTCGGTCTTTCTCGGCAAGATCACCCACGTACCGGATGCCCCTTCGGCAGACACCAACTACGCACCGAGCTGGAGCAGTACCAACCTGGAGGATACCTTGGGCATGCTGCGCGCCGAGTACGACCTCAACGAATACTGGACCGCATACGCGGCAGCCGGCGCCAAGCACAGCCGCGAAATGGGGCGCTACTCGTCGGTGACACTGAGCGATAACCTCGGCAATGCCAGCGCCAGTGGCTCGACGATCGCCCACGAAGAAAACAACACCAGCGCGATGGGTGGGCTCAATGGCAAGTTCCAGACCGGCCCCGTCAGCCATCGGCTCAACGTCGGCCTGGCCGGTATCTGGACCGAGGCGCGCAACGCCTATGTGTTCGCCAGCGAAAAAACGCCAACCAACATCTATCACCCGGTGACCGGCGCGCCACCGGCCCTCAATAGCCCGCGCAATACTCCCGGTACCGACTTCAGCGATCCGACCATCACTGGCAAGACGTTCGTACGCAGCCTCGCGGCATCCGACACTTTAGGGTTCTTCGACGACCGCTTGCTGGTGACCGTCGGCGCACGCCGCCAGCAGATGGTGGTACAGAGTTACAACTACATGAGCGGCACCCGCACGGCCAATTATGACGAGTCGATCACCACGCCGGTGTACGGCATTGTGTTCAAGCCTTGGGAGCATGTGTCGCTATATGCCAACCGCATCGAAGGCCTGGCCCAGGGCCCGACATCGCCGCTCAAATCCGGCAGCCTCACGGTCATCGGTGGCGGGCAGGCTTATGCGCCTGCACGGTCCAAGCAGATCGAAGCGGGTGTCAAAGTGGACATGGGCTCCTATGGCGCGACCTTGGGTGTGTACCGTATCGAACAGCCAGGCGCGGGTTATGCCGAAGCCATCGACGCCACCAACGCCCGCTATGTGCGTGAAGGCCAGCAGATCAACAAAGGCGTCGAGCTGAACGTCTTTGGTGAGCCCGTCAGCGGCCTGCGCCTGCTGGGCGGAGTGACGCTGATGAATACCGAACTCAAGGGCACACTCAACGGCGCCAACGACGGCAACCGCGCCATTGGCGTACCTTCATTCCAGCTCAACGCCGGGGTGGATTGGGATGTGCCGGGCTTGCAGGGCGTGACCCTCAACGGCCGTATGCTGCGCACCGGCGGCCAGTACGCCGACGCAGCCAACGAGCTGAGCCTGCCGGCCTGGAACCGCTTCGACGTGGGCGCGCGCTACACCTTCATGCTGCAACAGCGTGAGGTGACGGTGGGTGCCACGGTGGAGAACGTGGCCAACGAGAAGTATTGGGAATCGGCCCAGGGTGGATTCCTGAGCCAGGGGGATCCGCGGGTGGCGAAGTTGTCGGCGACGATTGATTTCTGAAAACGTAAAAGGGTTGGGGGACAGAACTCCCCCGCGCCCCCTCACCTTGTTGGGCGGCTGCTCAGATAATTTTCGATATTGCCCATTTGCTCGTCCCAGCCACGGGAGTTCATCTTGAAGGCTTTCTGGCGCCGCGCTTCGGGGATCTGGTCAAAACCGGACTCGACTACTCGCAAGAGCAGGCCTAGAGCGCGATCTTCAATCGTGAACTCCACCAGCGTCGGTGCCTCCTTGTCGTAGTCGATGCCCTCTTCCACTGCGAAAGGATGCCACCAGAAAGAAAACAGCGTTTGGGGCAGGATGCGTTCGATCCTGGCCTTCCACACGACATGTTCGTAACCTTTGTAGGTAATGGGTGCTTCGATGGTTTCTCCGGCCACAAAGGTTTTACCCTTAAGCGCGATACCGAACCACTGACCAAATTGCTCGGCCTGCGTGAGTGCCTCCCAGACCTGTTTACGTGATGCGTTGAGCAGGACTTTGCGTTCGATGCGATCTAATACGTGCAAAAGTCACCTCCTTCATTGAACACTAGGCGACATCAACCAATGCGCAACCTTGCGTTGTGCGCGATGATGATGACCCCCTCCTTGCCTGGCCATAGGTTATGACTGACCCACTGAATGGAAGTTGCTTGTGCAAAGGCGTGCGCTACCAAGTGGACAGCCTGGACATGCCCATCAACCACTGCCACTGCGAAAGCTGCCGCAAGGCACACGCGGCCGCGTTTGTTGCCACGGCCGGGGTGATGCGTGAGCATTTTCGCTGGACGCAGGGTGAGGAACTGCTGTCGTCCTTTGAATCTTCGCCGGGCAAATTCAGACATTTCTGCTCGCGCTGCGGCTCACATCTGATCGCTGAACGTGGGCATCAGCCCCACGTGATTGTGCGGGTGGCGACGCTGGATGAGGATCCGGGCGTCAGGCCCACCTCGCATATCTGGACGGCCCATGAAGTGCCCTGGCTGGCCTATGACGGCGTAGCGCGCTGGGACGAATGGAAGGTCTGAGTCAAACCCGTGGATCGCCAGGAGCCTTGGCCGGCGCTGCATATTGCGGCTTGAGGTGGCCTTCCTGGTCGAGCAACCAGGCATCCATGATCTGTCGCACCACAGGCCCGGCTACACGGCCGCCGGCCTCGCCGTTTTCGATCATGACTGAAATCACGATTTTCGGATGTTCGGCCGGCGCGAAGCCGACGAACAAGGCGTTATCGCGATGCCGCTCCAACGTCTTGTTGCGGTTGTAGCGCTCACCCTGTTTGATCGCCACCACCTGGGCGGTACCACTCTTGCCGGCGATACGGTATTGGGCGCCTTGCGCTGCCGCCCGGGCGATACCGCGGGGATCGTGCATCACCAATTGCATGCCGTGGTTGACCTGCTCCCAGTCACGCGGGTCTTTGAGCACCACGTTGGGCATCGGGTGTTCATCTACCGGAGCCACACCGTTAATGGTCTTGGCCAGGTGCGGCCGGTTCCATACACCTTTGTTGGCGATCAATGCTGTGGCCTGGGCCAATTGCAGCGGTGTCACTTGCATATAACCTTGGCCAATGCCGAGGATCACGGTTTCGCCTGGGAACCACGGCTGGCGACGGGTCGCACGCTTCCAGGCTTGGGATGGCATCAGGCCGGCAGATTCTTCGAACATATCCAGGGACACTTTCTGGCCCAGGCCGAACTCGGCCAGATAGTCGTGCAGGCGGTCGATCCCGAGCTTATGGGCCAGGTCGTAAAAATAAGTGTCGTTGGAACGCATGATGGCCGCGTCCATGTCCACCCAGCCGTCACCGCTGTGGTTCCAGTTGCGGTATTTATGGTCAAAGTCAGGCAACTGATAGTAACCCGGGTCGAAGACTCGGGTTTGTGGGGTAACGACACCACTGTCGAGACCGGCAATGGCCACTTCCGGCTTGATGGTTGAACCTGGCGCATAGAGACCGCGTAGCACGCGGTTGAACAGCGGTCGGTCAATGGAGTCGTGCAGCGCGGCGTACTCCTTGAAGCTGATGCCGGTGACGAAGAGGTTCGGATCGAAACTCGGTTTACTGACCATCGCCAGTACTTCACCGGTTTGCGGGTCCAGGGCGACTACCGAACCACGACGGTCGCCCAAGGCCTCTTCGGCGGCTTCCTGTAGCTTGACGTCGAGGCTCAGGACGATGTTTTTGCCAGGGATCGGATCGGTGTGCTTGAGCACGCGCAGCACACGGCCCTGTGCGTTGGTCTCCACCTCTTCATAACCGACATGGCCATGCAGTTCTGACTCGTAAAAGCGCTCGATTCCGGTTTTGCCGATGGATTGGGTACCGCGGTACTCGACCGAATCAAGGGTCTTGGATTCTTTTTCGTTGATGCGACCGACGTAGCCAATCGAGTGGGCAAAGTGCGCGCCCAGGGGGTAGTGGCGAACGAATTGTGGCTCGACGTCCACACCAGGTAGACGGAACTCGTTGACGGCCAAAACGGCGATCTGCTCTTCGGTCAGCTCGTAGAACAACGTGACGGGAACAAACGGGTGACGGGCCTGCTTGAGCGCCTTATCAAACACCGCACGGTCTTCGGCAGGCAGGTGTAACAGATTGACGATTTCGTCCAGCTCACCCTTGAGGTCGGCGGTGCGCTCACGGGTGATGGTCAGGTTATAACTAGGGCGGTTGTCGGCCAGCACCACGCCATTACGGTCATAGATCAAGCCGCGAGTCGGTGTGATGGGCAGTACGTGGACCCGGTTGTTTTCCGAAATTGTGGAGTGGTAGTCGTACTGCACCACCTGCAGGAAATACATGCGCCCTACCAGCGCACACGTGATCCCAATCACCAACAACGCGCAGGCGAGCAAGCGCTTGTTGACCAGGCGGTTTTCTTTTTCATGATCTTTGATAGGTATCGGTTCAGGCATTTCTACAGCATCTCGTTGGAAAAGGTCGACGCCGCATCCTGCGGATAAAGATCAATCCTTGTGAAAATGTGCTGCACCATAGCAAAAATGCAGAAACACTTTGTATCGAATTCCCTCAACGGCAGCTTATTTAATGTTGCCAGAAGCGCTGGAATTTTCGAGCGCCCAAAACAAAACCCCAACTGCTTTCGCAATTGGGGTTTCGGAATTTAATCTTGACGATGACCTACTCTCACATGGGGAAACCCCACACTACCATCGGCGATGCATCGTTTCACTGCTGAGTTCGGGATGGGATCAGGTGGTTCCAATGCTCTATGGTCGTCAAGAAATTCGGGTACTGAGTCGTGGCCAGCTGGCCTCGCTTCAGCAAATTGGGTAGGTGATAGATCTCGGTGTTTTGTGAGCGTCGAACTTTCGGTTCATTTTCGTCTTCACACACCGCAATCTGATGCTCGTTAGAGTAGTCAAATTGCTTGGGTGTTATATGGTCAAGCCTCACGGGCAATTAGTATTGGTTAGCTCAACGCCTCACAGCGCTTACACACCCAACCTATCAACGTCGTAGTCTTCGACGGCCCTTCAGGGAACTCAAGGTTCCAGTGAGATCTCATCTTGAGGCTAGTTTCCCGCTTAGATGCTTTCAGCGGTTATCTATTCCGAACATAGCTACCCGGCAATGCCACTGGCGTGACAACCGGAACACCAGAGGTTCGTCCACTCCGGTCCTCTCGTACTAGGAGCAGCCCCTCTCAAATCTCAAACGTCCACGGCAGATAGGGACCGAACTGTCTCACGACGTTCTAAACCCAGCTCGCGTACCACTTTAAATGGCGAACAGCCATACCCTTGGGACCGGCTTCAGCCCCAGGATGTGATGAGCCGACATCGAGGTGCCAAACACCGCCGTCGATATGAACTCTTGGGCGGTATCAGCCTGTTATCCCCGGAGTACCTTTTATCCGTTGAGCGATGGCCCTTCCATACAGAACCACCGGATCACTAAGACCTACTTTCGTACCTGCTCGACGTGTCTGTCTCGCAGTCAAGCGCGCTTTTGCCTTTATACTCTACGACCGATTTCCGACCGGTCTGAGCGCACCTTCGTACTCCTCCGTTACTCTTTAGGAGGAGACCGCCCCAGTCAAACTACCCACCATACACTGTCCTCGATCCGGATAACGGACCTGAGTTAGAACCTCAAAGTTGCCAGGGTGGTATTTCAAGGATGGCTCCACGCAGACTGGCGTCCACGCTTCAAAGCCTCCCACCTATCCTACACAAGCAAATTCAAAGTCCAGTGCAAAGCTATAGTAAAGGTTCACGGGGTCTTTCCGTCTAGCCGCGGATACACTGCATCTTCACAGCGATTTCAATTTCACTGAGTCTCGGGTGGAGACAGCGCCGCCATCGTTACGCCATTCGTGCAGGTCGGAACTTACCCGACAAGGAATTTCGCTACCTTAGGACCGTTATAGTTACGGCCGCCGTTTACCGGGGCTTCGATCAAGAGCTTCGCGTTAGCTAACCCCATCAATTAACCTTCCGGCACCGGGCAGGCGTCACACCCTATACGTCCACTTTCGTGTTTGCAGAGTGCTGTGTTTTTAATAAACAGTCGCAGCGGCCTGGTATCTTCGACCGGCATGAGCTTACGGAGCAAGTCCTTCACCCTCACCGGCGCACCTTCTCCCGAAGTTACGGTGCCATTTTGCCTAGTTCCTTCACCCGAGTTCTCTCAAGCGCCTTGGTATTCTCTACCCAACCACCTGTGTCGGTTTGGGGTACGGTTCCTGGTTACCTGAAGCTTAGAAGCTTTTCTTGGAAGCATGGCATCAACCACTTCGTTACCTAAAAGGTAACTCGTCATCAGCTCTCGGCCTTAGAATCCCGGATTTACCTAAGATTCCAGCCTACCACCTTAAACTTGGACAACCAACGCCAAGCTGGCCTAGCCTTCTCCGTCCCTCCATCGCAATAACCAGAAGTACAGGAATATTAACCTGTTTTCCATCGACTACGCTTTTCAGCCTCGCCTTAGGGACCGACTAACCCTGCGTCGATTAACGTTGCGCAGGAAACCTTGGTCTTTCGGCGTGGGTGTTTTTCACACCCATTATCGTTACTCATGTCAGCATTCGCACTTCTGATACCTCCAGCAAGCTTCTCAACTCACCTTCACAGGCTTACAGAACGCTCCTCTACCGCATCACTTACGTGATACCCGTAGCTTCGGTGTATGGTTTGAGCCCCGTTACATCTTCCGCGCAGGCCGACTCGACTAGTGAGCTATTACGCTTTCTTTAAAGGGTGGCTGCTTCTAAGCCAACCTCCTAGCTGTCTAAGCCTTCCCACATCGTTTCCCACTTAACCATAACTTTGGGACCTTAGCTGACGGTCTGGGTTGTTTCCCTTTTCACGACGGACGTTAGCACCCGCCGTGTGTCTCCCATGCTCGGCACTTGTAGGTATTCGGAGTTTGCATCGGTTTGGTAAGTCGGGATGACCCCCTAGCCGAAACAGTGCTCTACCCCCTACAGTGATACATGAGGCGCTACCTAAATAGCTTTCGAGGAGAACCAGCTATCTCCGAGCTTGATTAGCCTTTCACTCCGATCCACAGGTCATCCGCTAACTTTTCAACGGTAGTCGGTTCGGTCCTCCAGTTAGTGTTACCCAACCTTCAACCTGCCCATGGATAGATCGCCCGGTTTCGGGTCTATTCCCAGCGACTAGACGCCCTATTAAGACTCGCTTTCGCTACGCCTCCCCTATTCGGTTAAGCTCGCCACTGAAAATAAGTCGCTGACCCATTATACAAAAGGTACGCAGTCACCCAACAAAGTGGGCTCCCACTGCTTGTACGCATACGGTTTCAGGATCTATTTCACTCCCCTCTCCGGGGTTCTTTTCGCCTTTCCCTCACGGTACTAGTTCACTATCGGTCAGTCAGTAGTATTTAGCCTTGGAGGATGGTCCCCCATATTCAGACAAAGTTTCTCGTGCTCCGTCCTACTCGATTTCATGACTAAGAGATTTTCGCGTACAGGGCTATCACCCACTATGGCCGCACTTTCCAGAGCGTTCCGCTAATCTCAAAGCCACTTAAGGGCTAGTCCCCGTTCGCTCGCCACTACTAAGGGAATCTCGGTTGATTTCTTTTCCTCAGGGTACTTAGATGTTTCAGTTCCCCTGGTTCGCCTCTTGCACCTATGTATTCAGTACAAGATAACCATCTTATGATGGCTGGGTTCCCCCATTCAGACATCTCCGGATCAAAGTCTGTTTGCCGACTCCCCGAAGCTTTTCGCAGGCTACCACGTCTTTCATCGCCTCTGACTGCCAAGGCATCCACCGTATGCGCTTCTTCACTTGACCATATAACCCCAAGCAATCTGGTTATACTATGAAGACGACATTCGCCGAAAATTCGAATTTCTCAATTAAGAGAACTCACAAATTTTACCTTAGCCTGATCCGTTACCAGTGAAAGTAACGTTCAGTCTATCTTTCTATCACATACCCAAATTTTTAAAGAACGAACTAGTCAAAGACTAGAAATCAACATTCACCATCACAACGATGGAATGCTCATTTCTAAGCTTTATACAAACAGAAGCAGTAGTGGTGGAGCCAAACGGGATCGAACCGTTGACCTCCTGCGTGCAAGGCAGGCGCTCTCCCAGCTGAGCTATGGCCCCGTATTTCTACAGGCGTTTCCCACACAAAATTGGTGGGTCTGGGCAGATTCGAACTGCCGACCTCACCCTTATCAGGGGTGCGCTCTAACCAACTGAGCTACAGACCCAATTTCGAGCTGCTAAGGCCGACCTCACCCTGCTCTTTACCACAGAGCATGGGGTGCGCTCCAACCAACTAAGCTACAACCCTTTAGGCTGCTTCTTTCGTCTTCTTCAATGAATCAAGCAATTCGTGTGGGAACTTATGGAGCAGCTGATGTCGTCGATTAAGGAGGTGATCCAGCCGCAGGTTCCCCTACGGCTACCTTGTTACGACTTCACCCCAGTCATGAATCACACCGTGGTAACCGTCCTCCCGAAGGTTAGACTAGCTACTTCTGGTGCAACCCACTCCCATGGTGTGACGGGCGGTGTGTACAAGGCCCGGGAACGTATTCACCGCGACATTCTGATTCGCGATTACTAGCGATTCCGACTTCACGCAGTCGAGTTGCAGACTGCGATCCGGACTACGATCGGTTTTATGGGATTAGCTCCACCTCGCGGCTTGGCAACCCTCTGTACCGACCATTGTAGCACGTGTGTAGCCCAGGCCGTAAGGGCCATGATGACTTGACGTCATCCCCACCTTCCTCCGGTTTGTCACCGGCAGTCTCCTTAGAGTGCCCACCATTACGTGCTGGTAACTAAGGACAAGGGTTGCGCTCGTTACGGGACTTAACCCAACATCTCACGACACGAGCTGACGACAGCCATGCAGCACCTGTCTCAATGTTCCCGAAGGCACCAATCTATCTCTAGAAAGTTCATTGGATGTCAAGGCCTGGTAAGGTTCTTCGCGTTGCTTCGAATTAAACCACATGCTCCACCGCTTGTGCGGGCCCCCGTCAATTCATTTGAGTTTTAACCTTGCGGCCGTACTCCCCAGGCGGTCAACTTAATGCGTTAGCTGCGCCACTAAAAGCTCAAGGCTTCCAACGGCTAGTTGACATCGTTTACGGCGTGGACTACCAGGGTATCTAATCCTGTTTGCTCCCCACGCTTTCGCACCTCAGTGTCAGTATTAGTCCAGGCGGTCGCCTTCGCCACTGGTGTTCCTTCCTATATCTACGCATTTCACCGCTACACAGGAAATTCCACCACCCTCTACCATACTCTAGTCAGTCAGTTTTGAATGCAGTTCCCAGGTTGAGCCCGGGGATTTCACATCCAACTTAACAAACCACCTACGCGCGCTTTACGCCCAGTAATTCCGATTAACGCTTGCACCCTCTGTATTACCGCGGCTGCTGGCACAGAGTTAGCCGGTGCTTATTCTGTCGGTAACGTCAAAATTGCAGAGTATTAATCTACAACCCTTCCTCCCAACTTAAAGTGCTTTACAATCCGAAGACCTTCTTCACACACGCGGCATGGCTGGATCAGGCTTTCGCCCATTGTCCAATATTCCCCACTGCTGCCTCCCGTAGGAGTCTGGACCGTGTCTCAGTTCCAGTGTGACTGATCATCCTCTCAGACCAGTTACGGATCGTCGCCTTGGTGAGCCATTACCTCACCAACTAGCTAATCCGACCTAGGCTCATCTGATAGCGCAAGGCCCGAAGGTCCCCTGCTTTCTCCCGTAGGACGTATGCGGTATTAGCGTCCGTTTCCGAACGTTATCCCCCACTACCAGGCAGATTCCTAGGCATTACTCACCCGTCCGCCGCTCTCAAGAGAAGCAAGCTTCTCTCTACCGCTCGACTTGCATGTGTTAGGCCTGCCGCCAGCGTTCAATCTGAGCCATGATCAAACTCTTCAGTTCAAACATCTTTGGGTTTTTAAGAAACCCTAAACTTGGCTCAGCAATCGTTGGTTACATCTTTGATTTCTCGCGGAGTAACTTGTGATGCTGATAATCTTGTTGACTATCAGTCTGACCCCACAAGCACCCACACGAATTGCTTGATTCAGTTGTTAAAGAGCGGTTGGTTAAGATCTTTCGTCTCAACCGAGGCGCGCATTCTACAGCAGCCTCACTTGCTGTCAAGTGGTTATTTTCAGAAGATTTCGAAGATTTCGAAGATTTCGAAGATTTCGAAGATTTCGAAGATTTCGAAGATTTCTTCAGCAACTTCAACCACTTGCGCTTGCGATCTCTCGTAAGCGGGAGGCGAATTCTACAGCGTTACACGCTGCTGTCAACACCTCTTTTTCAACTTCCTTTTGGCTTCGATGAACTGAAGCAACTTGCTGTCGATAACTGCGTAACCCTTTGTTTACCAAGGAGTTTTCCGTTTCGACTGCGCCGGAAGTGGCGCGAATTATAGGCTTCCAGAATCTGCCGTCAACCCAATTATTCGGTTTCTCTATCAAAAACCTCAAAAACTCGATATTTCCACTATATAGATGGTTATGAGCCAGTATTTGAGCAATATATTGCTCATTCACTGGCAGTTAAGCATCATAGCGCCACGTATTTATCGATCATGACTTCGGAAGAACCCCCGCAATGACCACCCCTCCTCGCAGCCTGGCATCCGCATTGTTTCCGATCGGCCTGCTATTAATCGCCATGGCGTCCATCCAATCCGGTGCGTCATTGGCCAAAAGCATGTTTCCTATTGTTGGCGCACAAGGCACCACTGCTCTGCGTTTGATTTTTGCCAGTGTGATCATGCTGGTGCTATTACGCCCATGGCGCGCCACGCTGACGGCCAAGTCCTTACGCACAGTGATCATTTACGGGATGGCGCTGGGCGGCATGAACTTCCTCTTCTATATGTCCCTTCGCACCGTCCCCCTGGGGATTGCAGTAGCACTTGAGTTCACAGGCCCGCTTGCCGTCGCAATCTATGCCTCGCGCCGGGCTGTCGACTTCCTGTGGATTGCCCTGGCGATCATCGGCCTACTGCTGTTGATTCCACTGGGCGAGGCCAGTAGCGGTATCGACTGGGTCGGCGCGGCTTACGCGCTGGGCGCAGGCGGATGCTGGGCCCTCTATATTTTGTTCGGCCAAAAGGCTGGGAACGACAATGGTGTTCAGACCGCCGCACTCGGCGTGATGATTGCCGCCCTGTTCGTCGCACCGATCGGCATCGTGCATGCAGGCGCCGCGCTGCTGACGCCTGCCCTGATCCCTATCGCCATCGGCGTCGCGATTCTGTCCACGGCCTTGCCCTACACATTGGAGATGGTCGCGCTGACTCGCCTGCCCGCCCGCACGTTCGGCACCTTGATGAGTATCGAACCGGCGTTCGGCGCCCTTTCCGGCCTGTTCTTTCTGCATGAGCATTTATCTCTAGCCCAATGGCTGGCCATCACGTGCATTATCCTGGCGTCCGTAGGCGCCACGTTGACGATGCGCAACGAATCCAAACCGTTAGTACCCGCCGACTGATCATCTTTAAAGCCAGCGCTGGTATTTGCCGCTCATTTAGGCCATGTTTAGGTCGTAACCGAATGTCATTCATGGAGAATTTCGACACGGACAGCATGAACGCTTCGCTCGAGAGCGAGTAAAGCGGCTCTGTTCTTTTGCAGGGCGGCTATTAAGGATGGGAATGAAACGAATTTTGATACTGTTGCTGGTTGTGGGCATCGCTGGCTGTGCTGCAACCACAA
This sequence comes from Pseudomonas sp. FDAARGOS_380, assembly GCF_002591235.1. NCBI lineage: Bacteria > Pseudomonadati > Pseudomonadota > Gammaproteobacteria > Pseudomonadales > Pseudomonadaceae > Pseudomonas > Pseudomonas sp. FDAARGOS_380. The sequence continues at coordinate 5,940,836 of NZ_CP023969.1, forward strand.
AAACAGAAGTGAAACGGGGTAAGAAAGGGCTGCATATCAACTGTTCGGGCCTGTCCTCCTCCTGGGACCAGTGCTACACCAGTGCAGCCAACTCATGCGGCGCCAAGGGCTACCGGGTGATCGCCAAATCCGGCGATAACTCCGAGGAGCCTGGGGACTACCCCTTCGGTCTCAACCCTGCCGGCTATACCAGCCGTAGCATGATCGTCATCTGCAAATAGTTGCCCGAGCAGTCTTTCCTGACTGCTCATCTTAAATCCCGGCCATTTGCGGCATGAAGGCTAAACTCCTGCTCGACCATCGAGCCAATGGAGTTCCCATGCCGCACAACAACAAAAAGATCGTATTAGTAGTGGGGGCCGGTGACGCAACCGGCGGCGCCATAGCCAAACGCTTTGCCCGCGAAGGCTACATCGCCTGCGTCACCCGTCGCAGCGCCGACAAACTGCAGCCCTTGGTAGACAGCATTCAATCAGCCGGCGGTGAAGCCCATGGCTTTGCCTGTGATGCACGTAAAGAAGAAGACGTAATCGCACTGGTCGAGCAAATCGAAACCGAGCTGGGGCCTATTGAAGCGTTCGTCTTCAACATCGGCGCCAATGTGCCTTGCAGCATTCTGGAAGAAACCGCGCGCAAGTACTTCAAGATCTGGGAGATGGCGTGCTTCTCTGGCTTCTTGAACGCACGGGAAGTCGCCAAACGCATGGTCACGCGTAACCGCGGCACTATCCTGTTCACCGGCGCCACCGCCGGCTTGCGCGGGAGCGCAGGGTTTGCCGCCTTCGCCGGCGCCAAACACGGGATACGCGCCCTGGCACAAAGCATGGCGCGGGAGTTAGGCCCGATGAACATCCATGTTGCCCATGTGGTGGTCGACGGCGCCATCGATACCGACTTCATTCGCGAAAATTTCCCGCAAAAGTACGCCCTCAAGGATCAGGACGCCCTCCTCAACCCTGACCATATTGCCGACAACTACTGGTTCCTGCACAAGCAGCCACGGGACGCCTGGACGTTCGAACTGGACCTGCGCCCCTGGAACGAAACCTGGTGACGCCCCCTATAACAATAAGCAGCGAGTACAGACCATGAGTAAAACCCTGGAGTTTTTCTTTGATCTCGGCAGCCCCGCCACTTACCTGGCTTATACCCAGTTGCCGGCGCTGTGTGCCCAAACCGGCGCACAGGTGGTGTATCAACCGATGCTATTGGGCGGTGTTTTCAAGACCACGGGCAATGCCTCACCGATCACGGTGCCTGCCAAGGGGCGCTACATGCTCGATGACCTGGCGCGTTACGCCAAACGCTACAACGTGCCGCTCAGGTTCAACCCGCACTTTCCCATCAATACCTTGTTGCTGATGCGCGCTGTCATCGGCATTCAAATCCACCAGCCTGAGCGCTTCCTCGACTTCATCGACTGCCTGTTCCAAGCACTCTGGGTGGAAGGCCATCACCTGGGCGACCCAGAGGTCGTGGCCAATGTGCTCACCGCACAGGGGTTCGATCCCGAGCAGGTACTGGCCCTGTCAAACGATGCAGCCGTCAAGGACGCTCTCAAGGACAAAACCGAACAAGCCATTAAGCGCGGCGTGTTCGGCGCTCCCAGTTTCTTTGTAGGAAACCAGCTGTTCTTCGGCCAGGACCGTCTGGACTTTGTGCGTGAAGCCCTCAGCTAGATATCGATTGCAGCCGGCAATGCCCCGGCTGCATCCGATCAAATCGCCGCAGTGCGCACCTGCAACCATTCAAGGGCTGCACCATCGAGCAGCGGGCTCAAACGCTCACGCACCTGGGCGTGATACGCGTTGAACCATTCACGCTCATCCGCCGTCAGCAACGACGGCTCCAGGCACCGGGTATCAATCGGGCACAGGGTCAGGGTTTCGAACTTGAGGAATTCGCCAAACTCGGTCTTGTCCGCTTCCCGGTTCAACACCAGGTTCTCGATGCGCACGCCCCAACGGCCAGGGCGATAAGTACCCGGCTCAATCGACGTAATCATTCCTGGTTGCATCGCCGTTTGTGGCGCCGTAGCGGCTTGATAGGCAATCACTTGCGGGCCCTCATGCACGTTGAGGAAATACCCTACGCCGTGGCCTGTACCGTGACCGTAGTCCACACCTTCTGCCCAGATCGGCGCCCGGGCAATGGCGTCCAGCAACGGTGAAAGAATGCCTTTGGGGAACTGCGCACGAGACAGGGCAATCACGCCCTTGAGTACCCGCGTGCAATCGCGCTTCTGTTCTTCACTCGGTGTACCGATGGGCACCATCCGCGTGATGTCCGTGGTTCCGCCCAGGTACTGGCCGCCCGAGTCGATCAGCAGCAAGCCATCACCCTCGATCAGCGCATGTTCTTCTTCGGTGGCGTGGTAATGCGGCATCGCGCCGTTGGCATTGAAGGCGGCAATGGTGTTGAAGCTCAGCGATACATAGCCTGGACGGCGGGTACGCGCAGCGGTCAGGTGTTCGTCAATCGTCAGTTCGGTAATGCGCTCGCGGCCCAGGGCACTGTCGAGCCAGGCAAAGAATTCGCACAGCGCCGCACCATCCTGCTCCATGGCTTGGCGGATATGTTCCGCGTCCGCCAGGCTCTTGCGGGATTTGGCCAGTGTGGTGGGGTTGAGGCTTTCAACCAGCTTGACGCCCGCGTCGAGGTTTTCCAGCAAGCCGGCAGTGACGCGGGCGGGGTCTACTTGCAAGCTTGCGCCCGCCGGTACCGCTCGCAGCGCTTGCGCCACCTCGCTGTAATCACGCATGGTCACGCCATCCTGCTCAAGCACCGCCCGCAGTTGCGCATCGACCTTGCCCAACGCCACAAACAAAGTCGCCTGCTGTTGATTGATCAAGGCAAAGGACACAAACACTGGATTGAACGACACATCAGCGCCGCGCAGGTTGAATAGCCAGGCGATGTCATCCAGCGTCGCGATGAAATGCCAGTCGGCGCCCTTGTCTTTCAAACTGGCGCGCAAAGCGGCCAGTTTCTCGCCACGACTGACGGTGGCCTGGGGCGGCAGATGCTGATAGATCGGCTGGTTCGGCAATGCCGGGCGGTCTTGCCAGACTTCATTGAGTACATCGATATCGGTACGCAGACGCGCGCCACGCTCGGCCAACTTGCCACCCAGGGTACGTGCCGAGGCCACGGCCATGACCGCACCGTCCACCGCCACCACGCCACCCTCAGGGGTTTGCTCGGCCAACCACTCCAGCGGGCCAGGCTGACCCGGTTGCAGCTTCACCAACTCGATACCGCTGCCCTTGAGTTCCTTGGTCGCCTGTTCCCAGTAACGGCTGTCCGCCCAGACCCCGGCAAACTCCGCCGTGACGATCAGGGTGCCCACCGAACCATGAAAGCCGGACAACCACTGACGCCCTTGCCAGTAACCCGGCAAATATTCGGACAGGTGCGGGTCCGCCGATGGCACCAGCAGGGCATGAATGCCTTCGCGGCGCATCAGTTCACGGGTATGCGCCAGGCGCTGGGGAACCGTTCCATGGGTCAAAGGCTGCGTACTCATTGTGTCTCCTGCTAACCACTAATAATTGTTATGTGTTGCGAATGATAAATCAGACCGCCCAGAATGCCGGCGCGCTCGCCAACGCGGCCTTGATCAACTGCGCGGCCTGGTCGATATCCTGTTCGGTGGTGAACCGGCCCAGGCTCAAGCGAATAGTGCGAGCGGCACTGCGAGCGTCATGCCCCAAGGCCAGGAGCACATGGGACGGCGCATTGCTGGCAGAATTGCACGCTGAAGTCGCGGAAAAGGCAATGCCTGCACTCAATGCGGCTGAATTGAATTCACCCTCGCTGAAGGTAAGGCTCAATGTGTGCGGAATACGCTGGGTTGGGCTGCCATTAAGACGCAACCCGGCAACCGACGCCAACTGATCCAGCAAGCGCTGGCGCAGCGCGACAATCGTGGCCTTCTCATCGGCGAAAGACGCCGCCGCCAGGGCAAACGCCGTGCCCATGCCGGCAATCTGATGGGTCGCCAGGGTGCCGGAGCGCAAACCGCCTTCGTGGCCACCGCCGTGAATCTGCGCCAATATTTTCTGCTGCGCCCGCGGCCCGACATATAACGCGCCGATGCCCTTGGGCCCATACAGCTTGTGAGCAGAGAACGACATCAAGTCCACCGGCCACCGGCCCAGGTCGATAGCCACTTTGCCTGCCCCTTGCGCCGCGTCCACATGGAACAACGCGCCCTGCTCACGCACCCGTGCGCCAATGGCCGGGATGTCGTTGAGGGTACCCAGTTCGTTGTTGACCAGCATCAGCGAGACCAGAAAGGTATCCTCGCGCAAGGCTTCGCTGACCGCCTCGACGCTGATCAAGCCGTCTGCATCCGGTACCAGGTAAGTCACTGCCACACCGGCTTCCTGCAATTGCCTCGCGGTGTCCAGCGTGGCCTTGTGTTCGATCTGGCTGGTGATGATATGCCCACCCGCCACACCCCGGGCCTGGGCCACGCCCTTGAGCGCAAGGTTGTTGGATTCCGTGGCACCGGAGGTCCAGACGATCTGCTCGGCCTCGGCCCCCACCAACTCGGCCACCTGGCGACGCGCCTGTTCAACCTTCTGCCGGGCCGCTTGGCCGAATGCATGGGAACTGGACGCAGGGTTGCCGAAATGGGCGTTGAAACCCAGACACTCGACCATCACCTGGATAACTCGCTCATCCACCGGCGTGGTGGCGGCGTAGTCGAAATACAACGGACGTTTATTCATGAGGTTAAAACTCGCAGAGCGTATTCCCAAGAGCAGCGTCTCGGGGGGCATCGACCAGAACAGAGGTCGTCAGGTTTAACCGATCGAATGCCATTAAAGAAGGTAACTTTATTTAAATGTGCGTAGGAACGCTCCTGGAATTGAGCTTAACAGGCTGAAGTAGCCCCATGGCAAACAAAAAGCCCGAGGTTCCTTGTGGGAAGCCTCGGGCTTTTTGCTGCAGGAAGCGCGCTCAACTGGGGCGGCCATGCAGGACCACACTGCGCTCGGCGTTCATTTCGCCCTGGCGATCAAAACCGAAAGGCTTTTGTGGCTGACCAATCAATGCGGCGCGCTGGCGTTGATAGTCGTCAAACGACAAGCCGCGACGGCCCAGGGCCTCCAGGGCCAACTGCTTGGTTTCCTCGGCCGTATAGGGACGCAACTCCGGGGAAGGCTGGGTCGCACAACCCGCAAGGACAGAGGTGACAAGTAAAAAGGAAACAGCGAGGAAACGGTTCATGGCGATGGCCCTGCGAAGGAGGTTTCGAGTCAATGAACACAGGCTACTCCCGGCCCTTCTCGCTGAAAAATCATCGTCCGTGATAGTCGCTATCACGCGCATCGGCGTCTGCGACGGGAACACCTTTATATTCATTTAAGTTCTATAAATATAGAAAAACCTTCATTTACGAATTAAGACGATACCTCTATAAAGACCGTGCGCGCAGCCACTGTCCACCAGGCAACAGCCCTTCAACAAAGCCCGAATTCCCACGAGAGGTCACCATGCAGCTGTTCACCCTGCCGCCCTCGCCTGCCCTCGCGACCTCGATCCGCGCCACAGCCCAGGTCTTCGAAGACCCAAAGTCCCAGGCCCTGCTCGACCATATCCAACAAGTGGCCCCCAGCGAAGCCAGCGTGCTGATCATTGGCGAAACCGGCACCGGCAAAGAACTTGTTGCGCGGCATATCCACCACCTCAGTGCGCGGCGAAACCGGCCCTTCGTGGCGGTGAACTGCGGGGCCTTTTCGCACTCCCTGGTGGAAGCCGAGTTGTTCGGCCATGAGAAAGGCGCCTTTACCGGAGCCCTCAGCGCCAAGGCCGGCTGGTTCGAAGAGGCTGACGGGGGCACCTTGTTTCTGGATGAGATCGGCGATTTGCCGATGGCCATCCAGGTCAAGCTGCTGCGGGTGCTACAAGAGCGAGAGGTGGTGCGCCTGGGTTCGCGCAAGAGCATTGCTATCAATGTGCGAGTCCTGGCCGCCACCAATGTACAACTGGAAAAGGCCATCAACGCTGGGCGTTTCCGTGAAGACCTCTACTACCGCCTCAATGTAGTCAGCCTGGCATTGCGCCCGCTGCGCGAACGTACCGGCGATATCTTGCCGCTGACCCGGCACTTCATCCAAATCTACAGCCAGCGCCTGGGCTACGGCCCGATCAGCGTGAGCCACGAGGCCGAGCACAAGCTCAAGCGCTACAGCTGGCCGGGTAATATCCGTGAGCTGGAAAACGTGATTCATCACACCCTGCTGATCTGCCGCAATGCTGTGATCGAACCCGACGACCTGCGCCTGTCGAGCCTGCGCATCGAACGCCAGGACGACAGCGACACCGATCCCGATCCCGATCCCAGTGCAGAAGCCCTGCTGGCGCGGGCGTTTCAAAAGCTCTTCGAGGAACAGTCCGGCGCCCTGCATGAAAAGGTCGAGGACGCTTTATTGCGCGCTGCTTATCGCTTCAGCCACTCCAACCAGGTGCACACCGCCAACCTGCTGGGCCTGAGCCGAAACGTCACCCGCGCTCGCCTGATCAAGATCGGCGAACTGGCCGTGAACAAGCGCAGGCTTGGGGCACACGTGCAAGGCGAACGGATGCTGCATCTATCCATTTAGCCGGCAGTGCAGGGCATCGTCCTGACTGCGCTCAAAACTGCGCAGTACCTGAAATGCGCCAAAGGTCACGGCCGTGGCCCGGTGAGCACGGATCAGCGTCCAGAAATCTTCGCCGCCCTGTTCAAAACATTTGAAGGCGGCTTCACCCTCTTCCCGCGATTGCCATTGCAAATAATTGAGCACCCGCCGCCCGTCATCGCTGACCTGCACGCTGGCACTCAAGAAGCCGCCATGGCGCACGGCCAGACGCTCGCTCTGGGTGGTCAAGGCGGCCACCAGGGCGGATTGCTGACGGGGTTCGATGTGAAATTCGATCAGTTGAGTGAAGCTGTGATTTTTCTCTGATACCGGCATGAAAACTCCCCTCGCTCTGTAGGCAGAATCTTGCGATTCGATGCCACGCAGGGTAAAACCTCTAGTTAAGTCGAGGTCAAGCACTGTTTGGGAGAGGTTCATGCTCACTAAGGAACTCAGCGTCGGTCAGCTCGCTGCCCGCAGCGGCGTCGCGGTGACTGCCCTGCACTTCTACGAGGCCAAAGGGCTGATCAAGAGCAATCGCAATGCCGGTAACCAGCGGCGTTACCCACGGGATGTGCTACGGCGGGTGGTGCTGATCAAGATCGCCCAGCGCTTGGGCATTCCGCTGGCCAACATTGGCGAGGCATTGCAGGCCTTGCCCGATGGGCGCACACCCAATGCTCAAGACTGGGAGCGCCTGTCGGCGTTGTGGCGTGAAGACCTGGATGAGCGCATCAACAAGCTGATACTGCTACGCGACAAGCTCAATGGCTGCATCGGGTGCGGGTGCCTGTCGATGGAGGCGTGCCCGTTGCGCAATCAGGACGATAAGCTCGCTGAGCATGGGCCAGGCGCCCAGTTGCTGGAGCCCACTACACAGCCTTGATAAAAAGCACCTCGTCGGCTGCCCGCAGGCCACGCATTACGTGGCCTATAGTGAAATGCTCGTATCTCGACTCAAGGAGAACGTTATGAGCGTTAAAGCTATTCCCGAGGGTTATCACGGCATTACCCCCTATCTGGGCATCAACGAGGCCGCAAAGGCGATCGAGTTCTACAAGAAGGCCTTTGGCGCCTCAGTGTTCATGCGCCTGGACATGCCTGACGGCAGGGTCGGCCATGCGGAACTGCGCATTGGCGAAGCGGTGATCATGCTGGGCACACCCTGCGACGAAACGGCCCTGCGCAATCCGGACGCACATCCCAGTGTCGGCCTGCACCTGTATGTAAATGACGTGGACAAACAATTCAAACAGGCGGTTGATGCCGGCGCCAGCGAGGTGTCCAAGCCGCAGGATCAGTTCTATGGGGATCGCTCGGCGAGTGTGAAAGATCCGTTCGGGCACCTGTGGTTCCTGGCCACCCATAAGGAGGACCTGACCGAGAAGCAAATCCGCCAACGTGCCATGGAGATGTTCAAGCAAAATTAACCCTGTGGGCGTGAGCTTGCTCGCGCCTGCAACACGCCACACCTTGCCCCAGGTTCCAACCGGCCTACTCCGGCAAGTTAAAGGCCTCTGTGGCGTTTGGAACATGTCAAGGGTTCGTCGATCTGACACCCCGGTAGGCATTGCGCCCCAGCCATATCGTCATGACCAACAAGGCGGTCAATGGCAGCCCATGGAACAACACGATCACCTGGGCCGGCGTCCACGTCACATAGAACGGCCCGACCACCAGCATGCCCACGCCAAAACCGGCCATCTGGATCAGGGTCAAGAGGCTGAACAACGGCAAGCGGAGGCTATCGGGCTCGCTTTGCGCACGGGAAATCAACGCCACCTCGGACAATCCATCGCCCAACCCTGCCCACACCACCAGCAACAGCGCCAGCCACAGTTCGGTCTGCTGGAATGTCAGGATAAAGCCGCTGGACATCAACGCCACACCGAGCATGAACAAGCGCTCCATGCCTTGGGTGCCACGACCTTTCAACACTGCACTGGCGATGCGCGCGCCAACAAACTTGCCACAGGCCCACACGGCCAGCAGATAGCCCATGACCGTCTTGGCCGTGTCCGGTGAAATATACTGCGACAGCACTGGCCAGCCAACGTTATGGGCCGCACTGCCGAGGGTGTCGAGCATACTGATCAGCAACATCGCAGCCAGTACCGGCGCACCGCGCAACCCCTTGGTCAGCTCGTGCCATTCAGCGGCGAGCCCGCGATGGACGGCAACAGCAACGCTATATAACGCGCGCAAGGGCAAGACCAGGCAAGCGGCAATCACATAGGTGCCGATGTTGACGGCAAACACCGCTTCAAATCCGCCCGTGGCAATCAACAAGCCGGAGAGCAAACTGCCGAAGACCGCGCCGGTGGCGGCCGCCGAGGTGATCCATGCGTTGGTATTTACCCGCTGTTCAAGCGCGACCCAGGTGGGCAACTGACTGTTGAGGCCAATGGCAAACAGCGAATTGCACAGGCCGATGCCGAAGGCGATAAAGGGAAGAAGGGTGAGTTGATGGGCCGGTAACAACACCAACAGGGGCGTCAGCAACAGCGCCCGGGCCAGGTCCAACCCCGCCAACGTCCCACGCCCGGCAAACCGCCGGAAAAACGGGATGCCAAACAGGCTCGCGACAATCCCGCCGGTGACCCGGCACGCCAGGAAGATGCTGACAAACACTACGCTCTGGCTGAGCCAGTACACATAAGTGGACAACGCCACCATGTTGAGGAACGCGCCAAAATCCGACACACCGCGGGCAAAGATGATCAGGCGAGCGTTGCGGGTCGACAGATTCAGTTGTTGATCGTGGCTCATGCAGACTGTGCCTCCTCGACACTGCGCAGGCTTACCAAGAGCACATCGCGCCAGGCCGGTGCCGTCGCCAGCCGCGGTCGCACCTCCCCGGCCCGATGGTAGAAGCCACGGTCGTTGATCACGATAGTCTCCAGAAATTTCTCCATCGGCAGTTTCAGCAGCCGGCTGTGCTCCGTTTCGTCGGCAAACACCTCCGACACCACCGGCACCGTGTTGCATTCGCCAATAAAGTGCATGAACACCCAATCCAGGCCGTCCTGGTGAATCCCCGATGTGGTCGGGCTGCTCGATGACACATCCGCCCGCACCCGGAACTGGTGAATATCGATCGTATAGGTCTGTTCGCCCAGGTGCGGGGCAATCACCGCAAGGTCCGTCGCCAGCAGCTTGTGCATGAGTGGGTGCTCGATAAAGCCTTCCTCGCTATAGCTCAGGTGGTTCACACCCTGGCGATAGTTCACCGCGTAGGTGACCGGCGATTTGAACGCCGTATTCCTGTCGATCTGCAATTGCCGTGACGGTAACAGACGATAGCGCAAGATGCGCCGCTCGCGGTGGGTATAAGTCCTGAACGCCTCGTCGCGCACCAGGTTGTCCCAATACGCACGAAAGCTTTGCTCCTCACCGGGTTCAACGTTGACCAGTTCGCGAAAGTCCGGGCGATGACAGAAGTGATGTTCGCGCAAAAGCGCCGAAATCTGATGGATGTCCATATCGCTATCCTGCAACCGGTGGATCGATGAGGATGCGCAGGTGTTGCTGCAACGCATCGTGCAAGGCATGGGCGTCGGCGGCATTGCCAACCCGGGCCCAGCATTTGAGCAAATAATGCTCCTCGATATCCGCGTCAATGTAGTGGCCGGGGTCCTGCGGGGCATATTCCAGCACCGAGCGGTGTTGGTCCAGGAACTGCAGGCCGTCAATGCCCCTGAAAAGGCCACTGTGCTGCGGATAAATCGCCAGCATCGCGTAGTGTTGCCCCGCATCGGCAACCTTATGTGCGCCAGCCTCTAACTGTGCATTGATGCCCTTCTCGCCCAACAACAATCCCATGTACAACTGATAAGGATCGATACCGGCCAAGTCGCGGAACGCCGAGTTCACATACAGTCCGCCCAGGCGCGGGTTGATCTCGATGGCCACCGGCCCTGCGTCCGTCATGCGAAACTCGAAATGCACCACAGCGTTGGTCAGGCCCACCGCGTGCAGGCAGTCCACCGCGTACCGGCGGATCTGCTCGCATTGGGCCTGGCTGAACGACGTCGGCGGGGAAATCAGCAAGTTCTCAAGGACCGTGCCGCTGCGCTCGGTCAGCAGCAGTTTTTCATTGATCAGCAGCGGATGGACACGCTCGCCGACAATCACACATTCCACACTGCCTTCGATGCCAGGAATATAACCTTCCAGCAGAATGCTGTGGCCTGGCAGGTATTCACGCCGCAGCCCATCCTCAAGTGGCAGGGCGTGCGCACAGCCGTAGAAGTCCGCATACGCGGCGGCGCCATGATCACTCACAAAATGCCGATAGTGGCTGCGTAGCTCCTCCCAGCTCGAGCATTTTTTGATAAACGCTGAAGCCCCGCCAAAGGGCGGTTTGGCGATCAGTGGATAACCCACGCGCTCGGCGCCTTGCTGGAGTTCCTGTTCGTTGTTGCACAGCACGAACGGTACCGAACGCAATTCGTGCTGTTTCAACACGCGGCGCATCAAGAACTTGTTATTGCACGCGGCAATCGCCCCTGGGTGGCTGTAGACCAAGCCCAACCGCTGACACGCCTGCGCAACGATACAGCCCACCTCCCCTTGTGCGGACGGGTGCCCGGCCTGGCAGAAAATCCCCCGCACCTGATAACGCCCGTCTAACTGTCCGACCAACTCCAGAATAGACTGCTCACTGAGCGTTTCGAGCAGGAACACTTCGTCACTGTCGTCCTTGAGTCGTTGCAAGTGCTTGTGCCCAGCCACGGCGGCCGTCAAACACGCCAAGCCGTCGGCGCGGGCCACCGTGAAATGCGGTTCCCGGTAGCGGTAGCGAGCGCAAGTGCTGTCATCTACATCAATAAACAGAATCGCAGCCTGTTTCATACCGCATCCTGCCAGCTGCACCATTGGCCCTCCCAGTTGCGAAAACGGTAAGTGCGCTGCCCATCGCGGACTTCAAAATGCGGTAAGTCTTCAGGTTTTTCAAAGTCCAACAACGGCACGGTGAACTTGCCTTGTGCGTGAGGCAGTACATATTCGGGCAGGGCAATATTCGATACGCGGCGTTTGAGCCGATCCATTATGGCGATGGCTTGGCTGATCGACGCCTTATACTCTGAAGCACCGGGTGAAAACGGCATGAAGTGATATAAGTAATATGGCTTTACGCCCAGACGATAAAGATCAATGAATAGTTTATGCAACGTCGTTTCATCATCATTCACGCCACGCAACAGCGGCATGTTAGAGAATACAATCGGTACCACACCCTGAATCCGTTTAACCGCGACGGCAAAATCAGCACTGAGCTCAAGCGGGTGGCAGACATGCACACCAAATGCATTGACCTTGTACTTCTCCAGCATCGCCACTAATTCATCGGTCACGCGAAACGGGTTGAAACTCAAGGCCCGCGAATGAATGCGTATCAGCAGATCATCACGAATGCCGCGCAATGCGGCCAGCATCTCCTCAAGCTTGCGGTCGGCCAGCATCAGTGGGTCACCGCCGCTGAGAATCACCTCTTCAATCGCTGGGTTACCGCGGATGTACTCCACCGAATCCTTGAACGAGTCGGTGTTGGCGTTAGCTTTGTCGGTGCCCACCTGCAGCGTGCGCAGCGCCTCGAAACAGAACTGGCAATAGGCATTGCACGTGTTGGTGGTGCGCAGGATCACGCGGTTGTCGTACTTGTGCTGGCAGATGGGCGTCTTCATCTCATGATTGAGTTCCCAGTTTTCGGAACTGCCGTCGTAGTCGCCCTGCACCTGTTCGCTCCAATACGGTACTACCTGGCGCCACAGGGGGTGGTCCATCACCTCTGCGGTGGTGAGTGAACGCTTGATCAAATCAATGTAGTAAGGCGTGATCTGCATCTTGCGATCTTGCAAGTTGTGCTCGATATGCGCCGTTGTGGCCTCGTCCCATCCACCGCAGGCATTGCGCAGTGCAGGTTCATCGCGGATGGCATTCTTCTGCTGCCAACGCCAGTCTTGCCATTGAACTGAACGATGCATGGTTTGATCAAAAATCGACATGAATTTGAACTCTCTGTTAAGGCATAGGGTCGCGTACTTTTCCAGCGCAGGAAAAGTATTATTCGCAGCAATGACAATCGACGGGCAGGCGAGAGACCACGATCAAGTAACTAACTTGATCAACGGCACCAGAGAGATATAACAGTTCAGCACGTGATGGCACGAATAAACGACTAGCACGGTCATGCGATTAACTTCCTTTTTATAAAATCCGACTTCCAAGTCCGCACTCACTAAAGCCGATGCCCGCCAATGTGTCAATACAATAACCTTGTAGTCCCTCTGGAATTAACCGGCACCCGCGCCAACACCCCGTAATGACAAGGGGTGCTTTCGTTCAAGCCAAGCTATTTGAAAAACAAATAACACTGAAAGTAACTATAGAGAGCGTTATTTCTACTTATACAACTACGTAGCCGCACTTCAGCTGAGCCAGGGGTTGGCCGCGAGGTAGTGGCGCTCAAATGCATAGCTGCTGACGACATCACACAGCGGCATGATCACGTCCTTGGAGGTCTGCCCCGGCCTAACGCAAGCCGCTGAACGCCTGCGGGCTGGTGTATAACGTATTCGATCAGCGCTGAAATCCGGCCTGAATGTGAACCTGAAACATTTTCTTTCATATCCGCCTTAGGGATTTCTCATTCTCATCCGTCTTAACTTAGATACAGCCTGTCGCGTCAGCAAAAGCTACGACTGGCCTTTTCCGGGCCTCCATCGCCCCCTCCGATCAAGACCCTCATTGATATGTCGAAGAAGTCACGCTCCAAACTCTGGTTTCTCGTCCATAGCTGGCTGGCGTTGCCCATCTGGTTCTTTGTACTGATTGTCTGCGTCACCGGCACGCTGGCCGTGGTCAGCCAGGAAATCGTGTGGCTGGCCAACCCGGATATCCGCGCCAGCAAGCCGTCGGATGACGCTCAGCCGCTGAGCTACGACCAAGTGATCGCGGCCATCAAACGCGAAGAGCCCCGGGTGTTCGTTCAGTCAATCAGCCGTCCCGACGAATCCCATTTCGCTCTGAGCGTAGACCTCAGCTATCCCGACGGGCGCTCGGTCGAGGTCTACGTCAACCCCTACACCGGAGCAATCCAGGGCATGAGCCCTTCGTTCAATTTCCAGGAATTCACTCGCGCCCTGCACGGTTGGTGGCTTGTACCGTTCACCAACGGCTACAGTTGGGGCTGGTATCTGGTCTCTGCCCTCGGTATTCCGCTGCTTGCTTCACTGGTCACAGGACTGGTGGTTTACAAGAAGTTCTGGAAGGGCTTCCTACGCCCGACACTGCGTGTGCGCCACGGTGCACGGATTTTCTGGGGCGACTTCCACCGGTTGAGCGGCATCTGGTCGATCTGGTTCATTGCTGTGATTGCCGTCACCGGCATCTGGTTCCTGATCCGCGCCATCCTGGGGGACAACCACATTTCGATTTCCACCGAGCCCGTCATCCCGGTGATTGCCCGGGATAAGGTGCCAATGTCGGCGCCTGGTGTACCGGCGCCGATGATTCCCATTGATGACGCGATCAAAATCGCCACGCAGCGTATCCCCGGCCTGGAGCCAAGTTTCATCAGCCTTCCCATGAATGCTTACAGCCACCTGCAGATCGGCGGACGGGGCTGGTATCCGTTGATGTACCAGACTGCGCAGATCAACCCCTATGACGGGGAGGTCGCCGCCGCGCACCTGCTGTCCGACCGCTCGAAACTGGAATTTGTCACCGAGTCGATGCGCCCACTGCACACCGGTGACTTCGGCGGCTTGTGGGTCAAGCTGATCTGGGCGTTCTTCGGCCTGGTGCTGAGCATGATGGTATTGAGCGGCTTGCTGATCTGGACCAAGCGCACCGCCCTGGCCACCCTCAACGCCCTCAAGCGGGAAACTAAGACGCAACGTCAATCCGCTTCCATCCCGGCCATGCGCGCTAAAACCTCGGAGGCCCAGCGATGAGCAAGGTCGCGACCGTACCGCCGTCCCCGCTGCGCGCCTTTTGGCTTAAATGGCGTTTCCATATCAACATCCTGCTGTTGCTGGTGCCGTTGGGGTTCATGCCCAAGTACTTTGCCGACGCCGCACTGTTTCGCGGGGATGCCGGCATCGGCGAGCGCGTGGCCGGGCAGGTACAAGTCGGCCCCTGGAGCCTCACGCTGGCTGAGTTTCGCAACAAAGGCCCGAGCCCGAACCCGGCTGGCCCGATGAAGTTCTTCAACGCCGCCCTGTGTGACGCCTGTGCCGAGCAGGTCAAGGCTACTTACCTGCGTATCGGCAAACCCCGCAGCCTGCGCGCCGCCGGGGTGATCTTCTTCGGCACGCCGTACCGTATGGGCGCCGCCCTGCCGATCCCCGAACGCACCCCGGCGGACGCCGAAATATGGGTGACCATGGAAGGGTGGGACGGCAGCATGCACCAGGGTTCCATCCCGCTGAGCCAGGCCTCGCCTGCCACCATTGCCTGGCTGAACAAGCAAGGAGTCAAACCATGACGTTCAAGCGCCTCACCCGCGCCGCGCTGTTGCTGTGCGCCGGCCTGAGTACCACCGCCTTCGCCCACAACCCGATGTGCGAATGCAAGGAAATCCCCGGCGAGCAGATCCAGTGCAAAGGCGGTTTCTCCGACGGCAGTGGCGCCCCCGGCGTAACCCTGGATGTGATCGGCTACGACGAAACCATCCTGGTGCCAGGCAAGCTCGGCGAGGACTCGACCCTGACCTTCAAGAAGCCCGCCGCCGAGTTCTACGTGCTGTTCGATGCCGGCCCTGGCCACGTGGTGGAAATCGACCAAGCGGATATCCCGTCGCAATGAGTACCACACAGGTTGTACGCCCCGCCGGCGCCGGCCACGAAACCCTTTATGTGTTGCTGTTGTGCCTGATCATCCTCGCGGTGGCGGGCACGGTCGTGGCGTTGCACGGGGAAACCCAGGAAGTCGTGGCGGTGCCCAGCCACCAGTTGGACGCCCGCCGCGACCTGAGCGCGGCCGAGCAAGGCATCTACGCCGACCTGCGGGTGACCCTGGATGAAATCCACCTGTTGCAGCAGGAACACAGCGCCTTGCCGACGCCTGAGCAACTGGCCGAGGAAGGCTTCGCGCCGTTTGCCCAGGACGCCAGTTCGGTCAGCCGTGGTGGCCATCGCTGGCAGTTGCTGGCACCCGCCGCCTACCTGGGTTTGAGCCAGGCGCCGGCTACCAGCGGTTCGCTGCTGATGCGCGTGCAAGGCAGTGAGCCGGATATCTGGCTCAACCGCAGCGCCAACCTTGCCGCCCCATCCGACCTCACTGACCAGGCGCTGATCGCGGCCGGCTGGCAGCAGGTGGTCGCGCAATTCGATGCCGGCGTCACCCGCCAGCACCGTCACTGAACGAGAAGACCGATTGCCCATGCCTATGTCATCGCCCCTGTTACGCCTGTTAATGGTTGGCCTGTTCAGCCTGATGCTCGCTCCCCTTGCCAATGCCGAGGCCGCCAAGCGCCTGCGTATCGGCATTACCTTGCACCCCTATTACAGCTACGTAGCCAATATCGTGGGCGACAAGGCCGAAGTGGTGCCGCTGATTCCCGCCGGTTTCAACCCCCACGCCTACGAGCCGCGCGCCGAAGACATCAAGCGCATCGGCACCCTGGATCTGATCGTGCTCAACGGCGTCGGCCATGACGACTTCGCCGACCGCATGATCGCCACCAGCGAGCGCCCGGACATCAAGGTGATCGAAGCCAACGCCAACGTGCCGTTGCTCGCTGCCACCGGTAACGCCGCACGCGGTGCGGGCAAGGTGGTCAACCCGCACACCTTCCTGTCGATCAGCGCGTCGATTGCCCAGGTCAATAATATTGCCCGTGAGTTGGGCAAGCTCGACCCGGACAACGCCAAAACCTACACCCAGAACGCCCGCGCCTATGGCAAGCGCCTGCGCCAGATGCGCGCCGACGCCCTGGCCAAGCTGACCAGCGCGCCCAACCCGGACCTGCGCGTGGCCACCGTACACGCGGCCTACGACTACCTGTTGCGCGAGTTTGGCCTGGAAGTCACCGCCGTGGTCGAGCCGGCACACGGTATCGAGCCAAGCCCCAGCCAGCTGAAAAAGACCATCGATGAATTGCGCGCCCTGGATGTGAAAGTGATCTTCTCGGAGATGGACTTCCCGTCCACCTACGTCGATACCATCCAGCGTGAATCCGGGGTCAAGCTGTACCCGCTGTCGCATATTTCCTACGGCGAATACAGCGCCGAGAAGTACGAAGTGGAGATGACCGGCAACCTCAACACCGTGGTCCGCGCGATCCAGGAGTCGGGAGCATGACCGCGGCGCAGCAACTGAACGCCGTCAGCGTCGGCCCCACTCTGAACTTCGACCAGGTCTCCCTGACCCTGGGGCGCACCGTGATCCTCGACGGCGTAAGTTTCCAAGTACAACCGGGCAGCATCCATGCGCTGGTTGGCCCCAATGGCGGCGGCAAAAGCTCGCTGATCAAGACCCTGCTGGGGCAGACGCCGCACCAAGGGCGTTTGAGCCTGGAGTGGCCAACCACACCCGGCACCATCGGTTACGTGCCCCAGGCGCTGGAATTTGACCGGGGCCTGCCGATGACCGTGGACGATTTCATGGCTGCCATGTGCCAGCGTCGCCCGGCGTTTCTGGGCCTGTCCAGGCATTACGCGGGGGCAATTGGCGATGCCCTTGAGCGCGTTGGCATGGAAGACAAGCGCAAGCGCCGCATGGGCGCGTTGTCCGGCGGTGAGCGCCAGCGCGTACTGCTGGCCCAGGGGCTGATTCCGGCGCCGCAATTGCTGGTGCTGGACGAGCCGATGTCGGCCCTCGACGAGGCGGGTATCCAGGTGTTCGAACGGCTGCTGAACGACTGGCGCCTGGCCGGGATTACCGTGCTGTGGATCGAGCACGACCTGGGGGCCGTGGGCCGCCTGGCCGACCGCGTCACCGGCTTGAACCGCCGCGTGCTGTTCGACGCCACACCGAAAGAGGCGCTGACCCCGGACCGTCTGCTCACCCTGTTCTCCACCCACCCTCGGAGCCCGGCGCCATGAGTTATGAAGCCTTTCGCTTGATGGTCCAGGGCTGGGCCTCTTCCGGTTACCTGCCCGAAGCCCTGGCCTATGGGTTTGTGGTCAACGCCCTGCTCGCCGGCTTGTTGATCGGCCCGGTACTCGGCGGCCTGGGTACGCTGGTGGTGGTCAAGCGCTTTGCGTTTTTCTCCGAAGCGGTCGGCCATGCCGCGCTGACCGGCGTGGCCGTGGGCATTCTGCTGGGCGAACCCTATACGGGGCCCTATGGCAGCCTGTTTGGCTACTGCCTGCTGTTCGGCATCCTGCTCAATTACCTGCGTAACCGCACCGGCCTGGCGCCCGATACCTTGATCGGCGTGTTCCTGTCGGTGTCCCTGGCGCTGGGGGCAAGCCTGCTGCTGATCCTGGCCGGCAAGATCAACGTGCACATTCTCGAGAACGTGCTGTTTGGCTCGGTGCTGACGGTCAACGGCAACGATCTGCTGGTGCTGGCCATTGTCGGCTCGCTGGTGATGGCCCTGGCATTGCCACTGTACAACCGCATCATGCTGGCCAGTTTCAACCCGCAATTGGCGGCAGTGCGCGGGGTGGCGGTGAAAAGCCTGGACTACCTGTTCGTGATCCTGGTGACCCTGATCACCGTGGCCGCGGTCAAGGTCATCGGCGCAATCCTGGTCGGTGCCTTGCTGGTGATTCCTGCCGCGGCGGCGCGCCTGTTGAGCCAGTCACTCAAAGGGTTTTTCTGGATATCGGTGCTGATCGCTACCGTCAGCACCCTGTGCGGCATTCTGCTGCCGATCATCTTCGACCTGCCCATCCCCTCCGGCGCCGCCATCATTCTGGTTGCCGGTATCGCCTTCGCCTTCGCCGCCATCGCCCGTGGCGTTGTGCCCAGCCTCAAAGGGAATCTTGGATAATGCGCCCTGTCTTTCGCCCACTGGCCCTGGCCATCGCTTGCTTGATGAGTACGTCGGCGCTGGCCGTCGATGGTTTCGACGCCAAGGACTTCAAAGTCAACCAAGGCCTCGGTCACGCAGCCCTGACCAAGGCCAAGCAACCGGTCAAGGTGCTGGCCTCGTTGCCGATTACATACGGCTTGGCCGAAGCGCTGCTCAAAAGCACCGACGTGCAGCTGGAACGCGCCGCGCCGGCCAACCTGCCGGGTTCGCGGCAGGTGTCCTACTTCACCGGCCGCGGTGCTGCGGCATTGAACACGTTGGCGCTGGACGCCGACGCGGCCATCGGCCTGCGCTCGCTGTGGGCCGATGACCCGCTGTACCCCGTGGCACGGCGCAGCAATATCCGCATCGTCGAAGTCGATGCCGCGCGCCCGGTGGACGGCGGCTTGCCGGGTATCGCAGTACAACCGGGAGTCACCGATGGCTTGAACAGCCAACCCTGGCAATCGAGCAACAACATGGGACGCATGGCCGACGTGATGGCCGCCGACCTGAGCCGCCTGGCGCCGGCAGCCAAACCCAGGATCGACGCCAACCTGGCCGCACTCAAACAGCGTTTACTCAAGCTCACCGCCGACAGCGAGGCGCGATTGGCCAAGGCCGACAACCTGAGTGTGGTCAGCTTGAGCGATCACTTCGCGTACTTGGTCAGCAGCTTGAACCTAGAAGTGCTCAGCACCGATGCACGGCCGGATGCCGAGTGGACGCCTGAGGCGCTGCAAAAACTCAGCGCCGAGTTGAAGGACAACGACGTGGCGGTGGTGCTGCATCACCGTCAACCCAGTGATGCGGTCAAAGCCGCCGTCACTGCCGGCGGCGCCAGACTGTTGGTGTTGAATGTGGATGGCGCCGACCCGGTGACGGAGTTGGAAACCAATGTGGACCAAGTGATCAAGGCACTCACGCCCTGAAAGCCCATCGATCGTGCATGCCTGGCTCGGTTCAACTGTGGGAGCGGGCTTGCTCGCGAATGCGATGTACCAGCCGCTGCATTAGCTGACTGTCCCACCGCATTCGCGAGCAAGCCCGCTCCCACATGGAGTCTGCGTTGTGTCATTCAGTCCGAGGTGGCCGCTACACCACATCCACCCCCACATGAATCGCATCATGCCGCCAGAACTCCAGGTCACAATCGATCAGGCGTTGATGCTGGTCGTAGTTGACCCGGGCGATGCGCAAGCCCGGGCTGCCCACCGAGACCCGCAGCGCAGCAGCTGCTTCTACCGGCAGTGAGGTCGGCACAATCTCAAAACGCACCCGCCCGTAGTGCAAGTCATATTTGCTGGCATACAGCTCAGTCATCGACTGATTCAAATCACACGCCAGGATCCCCGGAAAATACTGCGGGTTCAGGTAGTGCTCCACGTACAACACCAAGCGCCCGTCAATCCTGCGCCCCCGGCAAATCTGGATCACGCTCGACAACGCCGGCAACTGCAACCACGCGCATACCGCCGCCGACGCCGGTTGCAAGCGTGCGGAAATAACCTGCGTGGAAGCCTCGCGCCCCTGGTCGCTGACCATGGCGTGAAAGTGGCTGCGCTGCATCAAGTTATAGGCCAGCCGTGGCGGCGAGACGAACCAGCCCCTGCGCTCTTCGCGGTAGATCTGCCCTTGGGCTTCCAGTTGTAACAAGGCTTCCCGCACGGTAATCCGAGTGGTACCAAACAACTCGCTGAGCTTGCGTTCGGCGGGCAGTTTGCTGGCAGGCGGCAACAGGCCATGGTCGATCTGCTCTTGCAGCGCCAGGCCGATGGAAGTTACCGCCTTGATTGCCTCATCACGCATCAACGTTACCTATCTGGACTAGACCAGCACCGTTCAGGTGCACAAAACGCGCTCTATCTGGGCTTTTGCTGCTGTCTGCCAGCCTAGGCACTCCAGATGACCGACAGATGACAAAGGCTGTCGACGGCCTCTACCACACCCTGCAATACATCGGCCAAGTCCAGGGCCTGCGGGCACTTGGGCATGGTCTACGCTAAGTCGAAGCTGAGCGACATCAGCGCTTCAAAAACGACATCGACATGAAACTGTCATCCAGGGGGCCTAGATTGGCTCAGGTATTGCTGACCTAGACCAAACCACCGCTAACGTTCAGATAAAACGCCGCGTTGAAAACGCCCAAAGGAGCTTCGGATGAAACAGCTTTTCCTGGCATCACTGTTAGGCTCGACCATTGCCATGTGCACCGCCGCCATGGCTGCTGATACCGATCTAAAAACCTTGGAAGCCGCCGCCAAAGCGGAAGGCGCCGTCAACAGCGTCGGCATGCCCGATGACTGGGCCAACTGGAAGGGCACTTGGGAAGACCTGGCCAAGACCTACGGCCTCAAGCACATCGACACCGACATGAGCTCGGCCCAGGAAATCGCCAAGTTCAAAGCCGAAAAAGACAACGCCAGCGCCGATATCGGTGACGTGGGCGCGGCCTTCGGCCCTATCGCGGTGAAGCAGGAAGTCACCCAGCCGTACAAGCCGTCCACCTGGGCCCAGGTGCCGGATTGGGCGAAAGACAAGGACGGTCACTGGGCCTTGGCCTACACCGGCACCATTGCCTTTATCGTCAACAAAAAGCTGCTGCACGGCTCCGAAGTGCCTACCACCTGGGCTGACCTGCAAACCGGCAAGTACAAGGTATCGGTGGGTGACGTGAGCACTGCCGCCCAGGCTTCAAACGCGGTACTCGCCGCGGCCATCGCCAACAAGGGCGACGAGAAAAACATCGCGCCGGGCCTGCAATTCTTCACCAAGATCGCCCAGCAAGGTCGCCTCTCGCTGTCCAACCCGACCATCGCCACCATGGAAAAAGGCGAAGTCGAAGTGGGCCTCGTCTGGGACTTCAACGGCCTGAGCTACAAGGCCAAGATGGCCAACCCGGATGACTACGTGGTGCTGATCCCCTCGGATGGCTCGGTTAAATCCGGCTACACCACCATCATCAACAAATACGCCAAGCACCCGAACGCCGCCAAGCTCACCCGCGAATACATCTTCAGCGATGCCGGCCAGCTCAACCTGGCGCGCGGCAATGCGCGTCCGATCCGCGCTGAAACCGACTTGAAACTGCCGGCAGACGTTGCCAAGAACCTGATCCCGGGCGAGCAGTACACCAAGGCCAACCCGCAGCCGATCAAGGATGCCGATGCCTGGGAAGCGACGTCCAAGAAGCTCCCACAGATGTGGAACGAGCAGGTCATCGTAGAAATGAAGTAATCGGTCCCTCTGATCCAAAGGCGGTCAGTGTGGGAGCTGGCTTGCCTGCGATAGCGGGCTGACATTCAACATGTGTGTCCACTGATACGCCGCCATCGCAGGCAAGCCAGCTCCCACATTTGATCCCATTCCAAGTTGATACTGAGCTATACCATCTGTTGCGGAGCCCCAGCCCCCATGAAGCACAATGTCATCCTTGTGGTGCTCGACGGCCTCAACTTCGAGGTCGCCCGGCACGCCATGGGGCACTTGCAGGCCTATGTCGGCGCAGGACGCGCAGCCCTTTACAAACTGGAATGTGAACTGCCTGCCCTGTCCCGCCCGTTGTATGAATGCATCCTCACCGGCGTGCCGCCGATTCAAAGCGGTATCGTGCACAACAACGTCTCGCGCCTGTCCAACCAGCGCAGCATTTTCCATTACGCCACCGACGCAGGCTTGAGCACCGCGGCGGCGGCTTACCATTGGGTCAGCGAGTTGTATAACCGCACGCCCTTTCTCGCCGCCCGCGATCGTCACACCGACGACCAGGCGCTGGCGATCCAGCACGGGCATTTCTACTGGAATGACCACTACCCCGATTCCCACCTGTTCGCCGATGCGGAAAGCCTGCGGCTCAAGCACGCGCCAAACTTTTTGCTGGTGCACCCGATGAACATCGACGATGCCGGCCACAAGCACGGCCTCGACACCGCGCAATACCGCAACAGCGCACGCTCGGCGGACATCATCCTGGCCGACTACCTGCAAGGCTGGCTCGATGCCGGCTACCAGGTACTGGTCACCGCCGACCACGGCATGAATAACGACCGCTCCCACAACGGCCTGTTGCGCGAAGAACGGGAAGTGCCGCTGTTTGTCATCGGTGACGCCTTCAGCCTGGACAGTCATGCAGCACCGAAACAGACCGACCTGTGCGGCACCGTCTGCGAACTGCTGGGCGTGCCCCACGACAAACCTGTGTGCCGGGAGTTGCTCAAGTGAATGCATTGACCCGCGGCAAATGGCTGGCCCTGCTATGCCTGCTGCCCTTCGCACTGTTCTTTATCGTGTTCGAAATTGCGCCGCTGGTGTGGGTGTTGATCAGCAGCCTGCAAACCGAAGAGGCCGGCTGGAGCCTGGAAAACTTCACCCGCATCTTCACCTCTAAGTTCTACCGGCAGGCGATCCAGCTCAGCCTGGAGATCAGCTTTTACTCCAGCATCTTCGGCATCATCATCGCCACCCTGGGCAGCTACTCACTGCGACGGGTGGATTCGCCGCTGCGCAACTTTGTCACCGCGTTCGCCAACATGACCAGCAACTTCGCCGGCGTACCCCTGGCCTTCGCGTTCATCATCCTGCTGGGGTTCAACGGCAGCATCACCCTCATGCTCAAGCAAGCCGGGATCATTGAGGACTTCAACCTGTACTCCAAAACCGGCTTGATCATCCTCTATACCTACTTCCAGATTCCCCTCGGCGTGCTGCTGCTCTACCCGGCCTTTGACGCATTGCGCGAAGACTGGCGCGAGTCGGCCGCCCTGCTCGGTGCGAATGGCTGGCAGTTCTGGCGGCATATCGGCCTGCCGGTGCTCACCCCGGCCCTGCTCGGTACCTTTGTGATCCTGCTGGCCAACGCCCTCGGCGCCTATGCCACGGTCTATGCGCTGACCACCGGCAACTTCAACGTACTGCCGATTCGCATTGCCGGCCTGGTGTCCGGCGATGTGTCGCTGGACCCGAACATGGCCAGCGCCCTGGCCGTGGTGCTGGTGGCGCTGATGACCGTGGTCACGGTGGTGCATCAACTGCTGCTCAAGAGGAGCTATCATGTCTCGCGCTGAAGCCGGTACGGCCTCCCTCTACCACCGGGTGGTGGTGTACCTGTTGTTCCTGATCCTGGTGCTGCCTTTGGTGGGCACCTTTGTCTACTCGATTTCCAGCAGTTGGTCGGCGACCATCCTGCCCGCCGGCTTCAGCGTGAAATGGTATGTACAGCTGTGGAGCGACCCGCGCTTTCTGATGGCCTTCGGGCAATCGTTGCTGGTGTGCGTGGGCGCACTGATCCTTTCGGTGGTGTTGATTTTGCCGCTGCTGTTCGTGGTGCATTACCACTTTCCCAAGCTCGACGCGCTGATGAACATCCTGATCCTGCTGCCCTTTGCGGTGCCGCCGGTGGTGTCCTCGGTAGGTCTGCTGCAACTCTACGGTTCCGGGCCGCTGGCGATGGTGGGCACGCCGTGGATTCTGATCGGCTGCTACTTCACCGTCGCGCTGCCATTCATGTACCGCGCGATCACCAATAACCTGCAAGCCATCAATCTGCGCGACCTGATGGACGCGTCGCAACTGCTCGGCGCCAGCACCTGGCAGGCCGCGATCCTGGTGGTGCTGCCCAACCTGCGCAAGGGCCTGATGGTGGCGCTGCTGCTGTCGTTCTCGTTCCTGTTCGGTGAGTTCGTGTTCGCCAACATCCTCGTCGGCACCCGCTACGAAACCCTGCAGGTGTACCTCAACAACATGCGCAACAGCAGCGGCCATTTCACCAGTGCCGTGGTGATCTCCTATTTCTTCTTTGTGCTGGTGCTCACCTGGGCCGCCACGCTCTTGAACAAGGACAAAAGCCAATGAGCTTCGTCAGCGTCCAACACCTGCAAAAAGGCTACACCGGCACCCCGGTGTTCAGCGATATCAATTGCGAGATCGCCAAGGGCGAGTTCGTCACCCTGCTCGGCCCGTCCGGTTGCGGCAAATCCACCCTGCTGCGCTGCATCGCCGGGCTTACCCCGGTGGACAGTGGCCAAATCCTCCTGGATGGCCAAGACATCGTGCCCCTGAGCCCGCAGAAACGCCAGATCGGCATGGTGTTCCAGAGCTACGCGCTGTTCCCCAACATGACCGTAGAGCAGAACGTCGCCTTCGGCCTGCGCATGCAGAAGGTCAACGCCGACGACAGCCACAAGCGCGTGCAAGAAGTGCTGCAACTGGTGGAGCTCAAGGACCTGGCCGGCCGCTATCCGCACCAGATGTCCGGTGGCCAGTGCCAGCGCGTCGCCCTCGCCCGCTCCCTGGTGACCCGCCCGCGCCTGCTGCTGCTGGATGAGCCGCTGTCTGCGCTGGATGCACGGATTCGCAAGCATTTGCGCGAACAGATCCGCCAGATCCAGCGCGAGCTGGGGCTGACCACGATCTTCGTGACCCATGACCAGGAAGAAGCGCTGACCATGTCCGACCGCATCTTCTTGATGAACCAGGGCAAGATCGTGCAGAGCGGCGATGCCGAAACCCTCTATACCGCGCCGGTGGATGCGTTCGCTGCCGGGTTTATCGGCAACTACAACCTGCTCGATGCCGACAAGGCCAGCCAATTGCTGCAACGGCCGATCAGCGGGCGCATCGCGATTCGCCCCGAGGCCATCGAGTTGAGCCGCAGCGGCGAGCTCGATGCGCTGGTGCGTAGCCACAGCCTGCTGGGTAACGTGATTCGCTACCGCATCGAAGCCCGTGGCGTCGAGCTGGTGGTGGATGTGCTCAATCGTTCGGCCGACGACCTGCACCCGGATGGCCAGCGCCTGGCACTTTCCATCGACCCCAGCGCACTGTGTGAAGTAGCCTGACAGGCAGCGACCTATTGAGAGAGAGCATCACCGATGGCATTGGTAATTTTTGATCTGGACGACACCCTCATCCACGGCGACTGCGCCACGCTGTGGAGCGAACAGATGGGCCGCCTCGGCTGGGTCGACCCTGAGTCATTCATGCGCCGGAACAACGAGCTGATGGATGCCTACAGCCAGGGCAAGCTGTTGATGGAAGATTTCATGGATTTCAGCCTGGAGCCGATGATCGGCCGCACCCCGGAAGAAATCGAGCACCTGGTGGAGCCGTGGGTCGAGGACGTGATCGAGCCGCTGATCTACAGCGACGCCACCAAGACCATCGCCCTCCACCGCGCGAACGGCGACCGGATCCTGGTGATTTCCGCTTCGGGCACTCACCTGGTCACGCCGATTGCGGCGCGTATCGGTATCGAGGAAGTGCTGGGGATTAACCTGGAGGTCAGCCACGGCGTGTACAGCGGTAAGACCGTAGGCGTGCTGACCTATCGTGAGGGCAAGATCACGCGCTTGCTGGAATGGCTGGAGCAGGAAGGTGAAACCCTTGAAGGTGCGTATTTTTACTCGGATTCGCGCAATGACTTGCCGCTGCTGCTCAAGGTGGATCACCCGCAGGTAGTGAACCCGGACCCGGTGTTGCGCGCCCATGCCGAACAGGCCGGCTGGCCGATCCACCACTGGACCTGACTCAATAGAGATCAACCTGTGAGAGCTGGCTTGCCTGCGATAGCCATAGGTATCACACAACTTTGTGGGTTGTAACAGCAGATGGTAACCACGATGCGAAGCGAGTCGCTCTTGATCTGCTTTTGATCTTAGGCGCCCCGTTAAACCACGCTGGCCGGAATTCGACAGGGATTTGGGGGGTAAACCGGCAGGGATGCCGGTTTAGCCGCCCCGCGCCATGGATGGCGCGTGGCGGCGGCCCCCCAAATCACTGGCGGATTACGGGCACACCGAGCCTAAGCGAGGTGCCGAGTGGTGGGGCAAGAGCGTTTTGCTTACTTTTGCGCTTTTCAAAAGTGAGCCGCCGTCAGGGCGGAACCCTAAGTGGCCGTTACCTAAATAACGGATATGTACCCTGTCCAACTGTGTTGACTGTTAGGCCGTCTTCGCAGGCAAGCCAGCTCCCACATTTGGATCGCGGTGCCTCAGGGAGATAGGCGCCAGCTGTCCGGTCGTCACGGGAGCAAGCTCCCTCGCCACAGGTCCAGCGTCGCACCAAAGTTGTGTAGATACCTATGCTGCGATAGCGGTGCAACAGTGAAGAATTCTTCATCTGGTGCACCGCTATCGCAGGCAAGCCAGCTCCCACACTGACTGCATTTCAATCTAGGATTCGCTCAGGCCGTTGGCAATATGGACTACACCGAACGTAGGACGGGGTTGTTCTAGCTCTCCACATCACCGTCAACGCCTTGCAATGCTTTCACAGTGCCTCCATAGTGAGTCTGGACTGAGCCCGGTGCTGTAGCGCCGGGCTTTTTGCATTATGCGACCGGACCATATGGAACCGGCTCCCTCAAAGACGGCCTAATATGCGTTATCAATTGCCCCCGCGTCGAATCAGCATGAAGCATCTGTTCCCCAGCACCGCCCTCGCTTTTTTCATTGGTCTCGGCTTCGCGTCGATGTCGACCAATACGTTCGCAGCCAATAGCTGGGACAACCTTCAGCCTGATCGCGATGAGGTGATTGCCAGCCTTAACGTCGTCGAGTTGCTCAAGCGCCATCACTACAGCAAGCCGCCGCTGGACGACGCTCGCTCAGTGATCATCTACGACAGCTACCTCAAGCTGCTGGACCCGTCGCGCAGCTACTTCCTGGCCAGCGATATCGCTGAGTTCGACAAGTGGAAGACGCAATTCGACGACTTCCTCAAGAGCGGCGACCTGCAGCCTGGCTTCACTATCTACAAGCGCTACCTGGACCGCGTCAAAGCGCGTCTGGACTTCGCGTTGGGTGAGCTGAACAAAGGCGTCGACAAGCTCGACTTCACCCAGAAAGAAACCCTGCTGGTGGATCGCAAGGACGCCCCTTGGCTGACCAGCACCGCAGCCCTGGACGACCTGTGGCGCAAACGCGTCAAGGACGAAGTGCTGCGCTTGAAGATCGCCGGCAAAGAGCCCAAGGCCATTCAAGAGCTGTTGACCAAGCGCTACAAGAACCAGCTGGCACGCCTGGACCAGACCCGTGCCGAGGATATCTTCCAGGCCTACATCAACACCTTTGCGATGTCCTACGACCCGCACACCAATTATCTGTCGCCAGATAACGCGGAAAATTTCGATATCAATATGAGTCTGTCCCTGGAAGGCATCGGTGCCGTCCTGCAAAGCGACAATGACCAGGTGAAGATCGTACGTCTGGTGCCGGCAGGCCCTGCTGACAAAACCAAGCAAGTGGCACCGGCCGACAAGATCATCGGCGTGGCCCAGGCCGACAAAGAGATGGTCGATGTGGTCGGCTGGCGCCTGGACGAAGTGGTCAAGCTGATCCGTGGGCCTAAAGGCAGCGTGGTGCGCCTGGAAGTGATTCCGCACACCAATGCACCGAACGACCAGACCAGCAAGATCGTGTCCATCACCCGCGAAGCGGTGAAGCTCGAAGACCAGGCCGTGCAGAAGAAAGTCCTCAACCTCAAGCAGGATGGCAAGGACTACAAGCTGGGCGTGATTGAAATCCCGGCCTTCTACCTGGACTTCAAGGCGTTCCGTGCCGGTGATCCAGACTACAAGTCCACCACCCGCGACGTGAAGAAAATCCTCACGGAACTGCAGAAAGAGAAAGTCGACGGCGTGGTCATCGACCTGCGCAATAACGGCGGCGGCTCCCTGCAGGAAGCCACCGAGCTGACCAGCCTGTTTATCGACAAGGGCCCGACCGTGTTGGTACGCAACGCTGACGGCCGTGTCGACGTGCTGGAAGACGAGAACCCGGGGGCCTTCTACAAAGGGCCGATGGCGCTGCTGGTCAACCGCCTCTCGGCTTCGGCCTCGGAGATTTTCGCCGGCGCCATGCAGGACTACCACCGTGCATTGATCATCGGCGGCCAGACCTTCGGCAAAGGCACCGTGCAGACCATCCAGCCGCTGAACCATGGCGAGCTTAAGCTGACACTGGCCAAGTTCTACCGGGTCTCCGGGCAGAGCACCCAGCATCAGGGCGTGCTGCCGGATATCGATTTCCCGTCGATCATCGACACTAAGGAAATCGGCGAAAGTGCCCTGCCTGAAGCCATGCCGTGGGACACCATCCGCCCTGCCATCAAGCCGGCGTCGGATCCGTTCAAGCCGTTCCTGGCTCAGTTGAAGGCTGACCACGACACCCGCTCTGCCAAGGATGCCGAGTTCGTGTTTATCCGCGACAAGCTGGCCCTGGCCAAGAAGCTGATGGAAGAGAAGACCGTCAGCCTCAACGAAGCGGATCGCCGTGCACAGCACTCCAGCATCGAGAATCAGCAACTGGTGCTGGAAAACACCCGCCGCAAGGCCAAGGGTGAAGACCCGCTCAAAGAGCTGAAGAAAGAAGATGAAGACGCGCTGCCGACCGAGGCGGATAAAACCAAGCCGGAAGACGACGCCTACTTGGCCGAGACGGGCCGGATCCTGCTGGATTACTTGAAGATCACCAAGCAGGTGGCCAAGCAATAAATGATGGCGATTTAATGTGATCGCGCCTCGGAGTGTCATCATATAGACATCATTCTGTCGTGAAATAAAAGGACCGCAGGTTTACGCCTGCGGTCCTTTTTTTGATCGAGACCGCCATGACCATGACCGAACAGCTGAATGCATTGGGCTCAATCCTGGCTCAAGGCAGTTTGCACAGCCTGTTCCAACCGATCATCTGCCTGTCAGAGCGGCGCATCCTCGGTTACGAAGCCCTCAGTCGCGGCCCGTCCAACAGCCCGCTGCACTCCCCCGTCGCGCTGTTCTCGGTGGCCAGCCATGCCGGACGCCTGAGCGAGCTGGACATGGCGTGTCGAGAGAGCGCATGCCGGCGCTTCAGCGAGCAGAAACTGCCCGGCAAGCTGTTCCTCAATATCTCGCCGGAATCGTTGATGGAGCACGCGCATCAGCCAGGGCGCACCCTGCAACTGTTGCGCGACTTCGGTATTTCTCCCAGCCACGTGGTGATCGAACTCACCGAGCAGGCGCCCACCGACGATTTCGCGCTGTTGCAAACCGCTTTGCACCACTACCGCGACATGGGGTTTGCCATCGCACTGGATGACTTGGGCGCCGGTTATTCCAGCTTGCGGTTGTGGTCCGAACTGCGCCCGGACTACGTGAAGATCGACCGGCATTTTATCGACGGCATTCACCAGGACGCCCTCAAGCGTGAGTTTGTCGGCTCGATCCTGCAGATCGCCAAGGCGTCCCGCGCCCAGGTGATTGCCGAGGGTATCGAGTTGCCGGAAGAACTGGCGGTGTTGACCGAAATGGGCGTCGACCTGGTCCAGGGCTACCTGCTCTGCCGCCCTCAGGAACAGCCGCCGCAGGAAGCGCGCCTGATGCTGCCCAAGCCGGATAACGCCATGCTGGCCCTCAATGACGAAGGCAGTGACCTGAGCGCCCTGCTCAATGAGCAGCCCGCCGTGGATCAAGACACCGCCACCGCCCAAGTGCTGGAATCGTTCCGCCGCCAGGCCAACCTCAACTCGCTGGCGGTATTGGACGGCTGCGGTCGCCCGGTCGGCATTGTGCACCGACACTCGCTGTCAGACGCGCTGCTCAAGCCATTCGCCACCGACTTGTTCGCGCGCAAACCCATCAGCCGCCTGATGAGCGATGACTTTCTGGCGGTGGAACTGAGCCAGTCCTTGCAGCAGGTCAGCCGCTTATTGACCAGCCGCGCACGGCAACGCATCGAAGAGGATTTCATCATCACCCTGAACGGTGATTATCTGGGGCTGGGCCGGGTTATCGACGTGCTCAAATTGATCACCGAACTGAAAATCCAGCAGGCCCGCTACGCCAACCCGCTGACCTTGCTGCCTGGCAACGTGCCGATCCAGCAATGCCTCACTAGGCTGTTGCAGCAACAGCGCGAGTCGGTGATCTGCTATGTGGATATCGACAGCTTCAAGCCGTTCAACGATATCTACGGCTACGGGCGCGGGGATGAAGTGCTGCTATGCCTGGCGCAGTGCCTGAACGATCGGGTAGACCCCAGCCGCGACTTTGTCGGGCACATTGGCGGCGATGACTTTCTGCTGGTGCTGGGCCCGCAGGATTGGCGCAAGCGCCTCAACCAGCTGCTGGACGACTTCCACACCCAATGCCGACGCTTCTACCGCGCCGAACACCTTGAGGCTGGCTGCTTCGTGGCCCTCAACCGCCAGGGCGCGCGCCAGGAATTTGCATTGCTGTCGCTGTCCATCGGCGTGGTGCACTTGTATCCACAGGCCTGTGCGCAACTCGATGCCAGCCAGTTGGCAGAGCTGGCTTCACAAGCCAAGCACCATGCCAAGGATGTGGCGGGCTACAGCATCCACGTGATCGACAGCATGGACAGCTGCACCCAGGCGCTCTAGGCCTCGGCGGATTCCGGGTACTCGTACTCGAACACCCGCACCACTTCGGATGCATGCCAGGACGCAGCGGCCACACCATCGGAAGGCCCGCTGAACCGCCCCAGGCGCTCCACACACTCAAAAAAACCGGTGCGCGGCAGGCGGCTGGCGCCCTGGCTGATCACCAGGGAACTGCGCAGCGGTTGCTCCGCCTTGGCATCCAGCGCCGCCAGGTGCTCCAAAGCCGCAGCCAGGGTCTGCATGGCCGGCGTGGGGAATTGCAGGCGCTCCAGCAACGCACGATACGTCAGCAAATGGCGCTGGCGACGCGCCTGGTCCAATTCATTGATTAACCCATCCCAGTGTTGACGGCTGATACGTAGGCTCAAGACTCATCCCTCCAACCTGCAACGCCCAATTCCCAGGCCAGGCTGCGGCGAATGGCGGCATCCGGCTGGCGTTCACCACTTTCTATCAATCCAAGATACGAAGGGCTGATACCCACGGTACGCGCCAGGGCCTCGATCGCCAGGCCCTTGGCCTCACGCAGGCCGCGCAGGGCCGCAAGCGGGCGCAGGTCCTGCTCGGTGGCGGTGGGTGCAGCAGAAGGAGAAGCGCGTGGCGGTTGCAACTGACCGGCGGCTTTTAGCAGCGCCTGGTACTGGTCCCATGGCAACACCGCATATTCGGGTTCGCCATCGCGTGAAATGATCTGGATATCCATGACTGCCCCGTAGGATAAAAACACTTACTAAGTAAGTTATTTCCTTCTTAAGAGTGTAATCCTAACAGCCACAAAGGTCGCAGGGGATAGCTGGCGGCATTAGTTTTTTTGCGGGTTTTCCCGGGCCAGTAGCTCAGGCGTCGCAGGCAGCCGCTCAACCACCGCGAGTTTTTCCGGACGTTGCCCATCGCGCCAGGCGCGAAAGGCGCTCAGCTCGCCGCTCAGGGTCTTCATGACCCACGCCAGCACGGCGATGTCGTCGAGCATGCCGAACATGGGGAGAAAATCCGGAATCGCATCAATCGGGCTAAGAAAATACATCAGCCCCGCCACCACCGAGATCAACGCCTTAGGGCTGATCGCACGGTATTCGCCGCGCCAGTAAGCCAGGCACAGGGCCTGCAGCAACTTGAGATCATCCTTGAGCTGGCCGAGCCGATTGCCTTGGCTTGAGCCTTTGGCAGCGACGGCAAACAGCAAGGTTGGCAAACGCCCACGACCGAGCAAGCGCGCGGCCATCGGCAGGAAACGGGTGAAATTGAACGGTGGTTTCATAGGGCACTCCAGTTCCAGGCGACATAAAAGGTTATCCACACAAATTGTGGATAACCTTGTGAACAGAGCCTGTTTTATCGGCTGAAAGCCACGGACTACAAGGCCTACAGTCAGATCGGGCGTTTTTTGCGCACATCAAAAAAACCCAAGAATTCATTGACTTGGCATGTATGTGCGGCTACCCGTGCTCGAGTCTTATATCAGACTGTGTCCGGTTGCGGACGTTCGTTTGGATTTGTAGAGGCTTCAACGTAGGGGCTGGCTTGCCTGCGATTGCCATAAGTCTCTACACAACCCTACAGGCTGTAGCAGCCAACGCAAACCACGATGCGAAGCGAGCCGCTCTTGATCTGCTCTTGATCTTGATCTCAGGCGCCCCGTTAAACCACGCTGGCCGAACGCAGGCTTGAATCCGTGGGTAACCCGGCAGGACGCCGGGTTAGCCGTCCTGGGCCAAGGATGGCCCATGACGGCGGCCCACGGATTCAAGCCGGAGTGAGGGCACACCGAGCCTAAGCGAGGTGCCGAGTGGTGGGGCAAGAGCGTTTTGCTTACTTTTGCGCTTTTCAAAAGTGAGCCGCTGTCAGAGCGGAACCCTAGGTGGCCGTTACCGCAGGAATGGATATGTACTCGGTATAGCTGTGTCGCCTGTCAGGCCGCCTTCGCGAGCAAGCCCGCACAGTTGGATCGTTGGGGTGCCTGGGAGATAGGCGTCGGCTGGCAGGCCGCCATCGCAGGCAAGCCAGCTCCCACAGTTGGATCGTTGGGGTGTCTGGGAGATAGGCTTTGGCTGGCTAGCCGCCATCGCAGGCAAGCCAGCTCCCACAGGGAATTTTGCGTCGTTTGACCAACGCCGAAAACAACAACGCCCCGTCGAGACGGGGCGTTGTGTGTTCAGGCGCCGATTACTTTTTGGCGGCTGGTGCAGCAGGTGCGTCAGCCGCTTCTGCCTTGGCTGGGTCCTTGATGGCCAGCAGCTCCAGGTCAAATACCAGCACCGAGTTGGCCGGGATCGCCGGGCTCGGGCTCTGGGCGCCGTAGGCCAGGTCGGACGGGATGTACAGCTCGACCTTCTCGCCAACGTGCATCAGTTGCAGACCTTCGACCCAACCCGGGATCACGCCGCTGACCGGCAGATCGATCGGGCTACCGCGATCTACGGAGCTGTCAAAGGTAGTGCCGTTGGTGAGCTTGCCGGTGTAGTGAACAGTCACCACGTCGGTTGGCTTAGGCTGGGCGCCGTCGGCCTTCTTCACGATCTTGTACTGCAGGCCGGAAGCGGTGGTGACGACGCCGTCTTTCTTGGCGTTGTCTTCGAGGAATTTCTTGCCAGCGGCTGCCGACTCTTCGCTCATTTTGGTCATGCGTTCTTCAGCACGCTTTTGCAGTGCGGCAAACGCCTCAACAAGCTCATCGTCCTTGAGCTTCTGCTCTTTCTTGCCGACGGCATCTTCGATGCCCTGAGCAACAGCTTTGGAGTCCAGGTCGTCCATGCCTTCTTGGGCAAGGCTCTTGCCCATGTTCAGGCCGATGCCGTAGGAAGCTTTCTGCGCCGGGGTTTTCAGCTCTACGCTGGTCTGCGAATCACAACCCGCAAGTACCAGGCTAACCAGGGCCACCGCCGCCGCCAACCGATGCTGTTTCATGCTATTTCCTTGTTCATGCGCCATAAGGGCATTCGAATAAAGTCGCGAGCTTATCAGGCGGCCACGACCAATGGCTACCGGCATGTGAGCAGGAAACTTCTGATAAGTTCACGTGTTTAAAAGCATTTCCCTTTATCATGGGGCCCCGCGACGGATCGCGGGACCGCCTGATAGCGGGCCAATTGCTACTTGCCGCACCTGTGGCGCAGTGGCATAACAACGCGACAATTCGACAAGGATAGTTATCTTGCGCATTTTTTCCCGTGTTTTACTCCTGATACTGATCGCACTGGGCCTGATTCTGGCCGTGGTGCTCTACTACACCCTCAACCCCAAGCTGCCGGATTATGTGCCCGTAAAGCAGGTGCACTACCAGGAGCAATGGAGTGCCGACGACCGTCAGACCTACTACTTCACGCCCCAGGGCACCCAAGTAAAAGGCCTGCACTACGACTGGTTCACCGCCCTGGAACTGCCGTTTTCCGAGCAACGCTTTGCCGCGCCGGAGTACCTGGCGCGCTTTGGCTTCCTGGTCGACCCCAAGCAGACGCCCACCGCGCAAAACCCTGGCAACCTGCCGGTAGGTTTCGCCCGGCACCAGAACGCCGATAGCAAGGCTCAGTACCTGGATATCACCTGTGCGGCCTGCCACACCGGCGAATTGCACTTCAAGGGCCAGGCCCTGCGCATCGACGGTGGCTCGGCGCAACACGTACTGCCCTCCAGCGTTCCCACGTTGCGCGGCGGCAGTTTCGGCCAGGCCTTGGTCGCCAGCCTGGCTGCTACCTATTACAACCCATGGAAGTTCGAGCGCTTTGCCCACAAGGTGCTGGGGGATCAGTACGATGCGCAGCGCGATCAACTGCGCAAAGACTTCAAACAATCGCTGAACCAGTTCCTAAAAGTCGCCTGGAATGACACCCATCGCGGCCTTTACCCCACCGAAGAAGGCCCAGGCCGTACTGACGCCTTTGGGCGCATCGCCAACGCCAGTTTTGGCGACGCTATTTCCCCAGACAATTATCGCGTCGCCAATGCGCCGGTGGACTACCCGCAGCTGTGGGATATCTGGACCTTCGACTGGGTGCAGTGGAATGGCTCGGCCCAGCAGCCCATGGCGCGCAATATCGGCGAAGCCCTTGGTGTAGGCGCGACCCTGGCGTTCTTCGACGCAGCCGGGCAACCGCTCAAAGGCGATGCCCGCTACCCGTCCAGCGTACG
This sequence comes from Pseudomonas sp. FDAARGOS_380, assembly GCF_002591235.1. NCBI lineage: Bacteria > Pseudomonadati > Pseudomonadota > Gammaproteobacteria > Pseudomonadales > Pseudomonadaceae > Pseudomonas > Pseudomonas sp. FDAARGOS_380. The sequence continues at coordinate 5,975,936 of NZ_CP023969.1, forward strand.
GGTGCGCGACCTGCACCTGATCGAAGAGACCCTGCAACGGCTCAAGCCGCCGACCTGGCCGCAAGACTTGTTCGGTGCCATCGACAAACCCCTCGCCGCCCAGGGCCGCGCACTCTTTGCCGAGAACTGCGCCGGCTGCCACCTGCCCACCGTTACCCAAGAAAACGGCCGCCCGGTGCAGCAGTTGAAAATGCTGCCGGTGGACTACATTGGCACCGACCCCGGCACGGCCAACAACATTGCCGACCAACGCTATGACCTCAGTGCCCTGCAATGGGACCCGGCCGAACTGGCCCGGCTCAATGTCGAACTGCACCCCACCCCCACCGCGCCGCTGGACCTGAAAAAAATGTCGGTGGCCCAAGGCCTGGCCTATGTCACCGCCTTCGTCGAAGAACACGCCTACCGTGCGGCCGGCGTCACCCCGGCCGAGCGCCCAGGCCTGGACGGGTTCGGCCTGCCCATCGGCGTGCGCGAGTTGCGCGCCTACAAGGCGCGACCGTTGGCCGGCGTATGGGCCACCCCGCCGTTCCTGCACAACGGTTCGGTGCCGACAATCTACCAACTGCTCTCGCCCCAGGACGAACGCAGCACCACCTTCTATAAAGGCACCTTCAACTACGACCCGCGTCACCTGGGGTTTGAGACCAGCGCCTTCAAGAATGCCTTCCTGTTCGACACCAAGATCACCGGCAACCACAACAGCGGCCACGAATTCCGTGCCGGCGAACGTGGCAATGGCGTTATCGGCCGTGGCCTGCTGCCGCAGGAACGCTGGGCGCTGCTCGAATACCTCAAAGTGCTGGGCGGCCCGCTGGAGCAACAACTGCCATGATTATCCGATCGCAAAACAAGGACCGCTCCATGCTTGCTCGTCTCTGGCTGCGCCTTGGCGCCTTTGTGGGTAAAACCCTGCTGTGGCTGCTGGGCCTGGGCCTGCTGGGGTGGGTGTTGGCCACGGCCTGGTTCGCCTGGCAGCACCGGGGCCCGGTGTCGGTGAAAGAACAGATCCCGCCGGGTGAAGCGGCGATGACCCAAGGCATCATCCAGACCGCCGTGCGCATCGTTGACCAGCATCGCGAAGGCACTCGCTACCTGCGTGATGCCCATGCCAAGGCCCATGGATGCGTGAAAGCCGAGGTCAACGTCCTGGCGGATCTCGACCCGGCCTTGCGCCAGGGTGTGTTCGCCGAGCCAGGCAAGACCTGGCAGGCGACGATGCGCCTGTCCAACGGCAATGCCTACCCGCAATTCGACAGCATCCGCGATGCCCGCGGCATGGCGATCAAGCTGTTGGATGTGCCGGGCAAGCAACTGATGGCCGACCAGCAAGCGCGCACCGAGCAGGATTTCGTGATGTTCAGCCATCCGAACTTCTTTGTCAGCGATGTTGCGGAATACGCGCAGAACATCGGTGCGCAAGCGGACGGCAAGAAGGTCCTGGCGTTCTTTCCCAAGCTCGACCCGCGCAGCTGGCAAGTACGTCACCTGTTTATCGCCCTGGCAACCCTGGCGCCCGCACCGGCCAGCCCGACGCAGACGACTTACTTTTCAGTGTCGCCTTATAAGTTTGGTGCGGCCAACGCCAAGTTTCGCGTCGCGCCCGACCCGCAAAGCTGCCCGGATTATGTACTGCCCAAACAGAACCAGGACCTGCCCAACTTCCTGCGCAGCGCGCTCAACCAGCAACTGTCCACCGACCGTGTAGATGCGTGTTTTGTGCTGCAGATCCAGCGGCAAAACCCGCAGGCCTTCATGCCCATCGAAGACACCAGCATCGAATGGAAGGAAAGCGACGCACCGTATGAAACCGTGGCCAAGGTCAGGATTCCCGCCCAGGACTTCGACACGCCGGCGCAGAACCTGGCGTGCGATAACCAGTCGTTCAACCCCTGGTTCGGTTTGGAGGCGCACCGCCCCATCGGCGGCATCAACCGCTTGCGCAAAGCGGTGTACGAAGCCGTCAGCGACTACCGCCACAGCCGCAACGCACCGTAAGGTGCGTTAAATCGCAGGCGAAAAAAAACCCGCTCAATGAGCGGGTTTCTTGTGGCTACCTGGCGTTCAGTGTTCCAGGTTACCGAATATGGCGCAGCGGACGGGACTCGAACCCGCGACCCCCGGCGTGACAGGCCGGTATTCTAACCGACTGAACTACCGCTGCGCGTAACACATGAAGCGAATGGTGGGTGATGACGGGATCGAACCGCCGACATTCTGCTTGTAAGGCAGACGCTCTCCCAGCTGAGCTAATCACCCTTCGTTTCGGTGTGGGCGCATCATACACCAAAAAATCGTAATGTCTTGATTTAAATGCAATTTATTTAAAAAAAGTTTAGCGCACGATTTTTTGCCATATTTCGGACAGAAAAAAGCCCGCTCGATGAGCGGGCTTTCTGTGGTTACCTGGCGTTCAGCGTTCCAGGTGACCGAATATGGCGCAGCGGACGGGACTCGAACCCGCGACCCCCGGCGTGACAGGCCGGTATTCTAACCGACTGAACTACCGCTGCGCGTAACACATGAAGCGAATGGTGGGTGATGACGGGATCGAACCGCCGACATTCTGCTTGTAAGGCAGACGCTCTCCCAGCTGAGCTAATCACCCTTCGTTTCGGTGTGGCGCGCATTCTACGGAGCGACCTTAAGTCTGGCAAGCACTTTCTTAAATCTTTTTTTTCAGCCCTTCCAATGGCTTAGGCAGGGTTGGCCTGCGGCGTGATCAAGAGAATAATGCCCCCCTTTGTATAGAGGAGAGACTCACCCCATGTGGTTCAAGAACCTGCTTATCTATCGCCTGACCCAAGATCTGCCTGTTGATGCCGAGGCGTTGGAAGCGGCCATGGCCACCAAACTGGCGCGCCCTTGTGCAAGCCAAGAGTTGACCACTTACGGTTTCGTCGCACCTTTCGGTAAAGGTGAAGATGCTCCCCTGGTTCACGTCAGCGGCGATTTCCTGCTGATCGCCGCCCGCAAGGAAGAACGCATCCTGCCGGGTAGCGTGGTGCGTGATGCACTTAAAGAGAAAGTCGAAGAGATCGAAGCCGAGCAGATGCGCAAGGTCTATAAGAAGGAGCGCGACCAGATCAAGGATGAAATCATCCAGGCCTTCCTGCCCCGCGCCTTTATCCGTCGCTCGTCGACCTTCGCTGCGATCGCGCCGAAACAGGGCCTGATCCTGGTCAACTCGGCCAGCCCCAAGCGCGCCGAAGACCTGCTCTCCACCCTGCGCGAAGTGATCGGCACCCTGCCCGTCCGCCCGCTGACGGTAAAAACCGCCCCGACTGCGATCATGACCGACTGGGTTACCACCCAGAAACCGGCCGACGACTTCTTCGTCCTCGACGAATGCGAACTGCGTGACACCCACGAAGACGGCGGCATCGTGCGTTGCAAGCGTCAGGACCTGACCAGCGAAGAGATCCAACTGCACCTGACCACCGGCAAGGTCGTGACCCAACTGTCCCTGGCGTGGCAGGACAAGTTGTCCTTCATGCTCGACGACAAGATGACCGTCAAGCGCCTGAAGTTCGAAGACCTGCTGCAAGACCAGGCGGAACAGGACGGTGGTGATGAAGCCCTGGGCCAACTGGATGCCAGCTTTACCTTGATGATGCTGACCTTCGGCGATTTCCTGCCAGCGTTGGTGGAAGCACTGGGCGGCGAAGAGACACCACAGGGCATCTAAGCCATGTGAAAATCAAAATGTGGGAGCGGGCTTGCTCGCGAAAGCGGTGTATCAGTCAGTATATATGGTGACTGATTCACCGCTTTCGCGAGCAAGCCCGCTCCCACATTTGATTGCATTCACACCTTAAGAATCTAATAACAAGGACCTCCCCATGCGCGCACTCGCCGCCTTGAGCCGCTTCGTCGGCAACACCTTCGCCTACTGGGTGTTGATCTTCGCCGTCGTCGCCTTTCTCCAACCCAGCTGGTTCATCGGCCTGAAAAGCGCCATCGTCCCACTGCTGGGCCTGGTGATGTTCGGCATGGGGTTGACCTTGAAACTGGAAGACTTCGCCGAAGTCGCTCGCCACCCCTGGCGCGTGGCGCTGGGCGTGGTCGCGCATTTCGTGATCATGCCGGGCGTGGCATGGTTGCTGTGCCAGGCGTTCCATTTGCCAGCGGAAATTGCCGTTGGCGTGATCCTGGTCGGCTGTTGCCCAAGTGGCACGTCGTCCAACGTGATGACCTGGCTGGCACGGGGTGACCTGGCGTTATCGGTGGCGATTGCCGCGGTCACCACCCTCCTCGCGCCGCTGCTCACACCGGCATTGATCTGGCTGCTGGCCTCGGCCTGGCTGCCGGTGTCGTTCATGGAGCTGTTCTGGTCGATCCTGCAAGTAGTGCTGCTGCCGATCGTACTGGGTGTGGTCGCGCAGCGTTTACTCGGTGATCGAGTACGGCACGCGGTGGACGTGCTGCCACTGGTGTCGGTGGTCAGCATTGTGATCATCGTCGCGGCCGTGGTCGCCGCAAGCCAAGGCAAGATTGCCGAGTCGGGCCTGCTGATCATGGCCGTGGTGATGCTGCACAACAGCTTCGGTTACCTGCTGGGCTACTTCACCGGGCGCCTGTTCAAGTTGCCCCTGGCGCAACGCAAGTCGCTGGCCCTGGAAGTGGGCATGCAGAACTCCGGGCTGGGCGCCGCCTTGGCCAGTGCACACTTTTCGCCGCTGGCGGCAGTGCCCAGTGCGCTCTTCAGCGTCTGGCACAATATTTCCGGGGCGTTGCTGTCGACCTACTTCCGGCGCATGAGCGAGAAGGAAGACCGTCGCGCGCTGGAAACCACGCCGTAGCTTGATCGCCTGGTCCAATTTCGGCACTCTACCGAACTTCGCGGGGACGACCTCGCGACGCTATCAAGCGCTTACCCGGGGACGACCCCACTTTGATAGAAGCGAGGTCATCATGTCCTGGATCATTCTGTTTTTTGCCGGGTTGTTTGAAGTGGGCTGGGCCGTCGGCCTGAAGTACACCGACGGGTTCAGCAAGCCGCTGCCCACCGCCCTGACGATTGCCGCCATGGCCGTCAGCCTTGGGCTATTGGGGCTGGCCATGAAGGAACTGCCGCTGGGTACCGCCTATGCCATCTGGACCGGCGTCGGTGCCGTGGGCACCGTGATTGCCGGGATTATCCTGTTCGGAGAATCCATGGCGCTGTTTCGGTTGGCCAGTGTGGCGTTGATTATTTGCGGGCTGATTGGCCTCAAAATCTCGACTTAAGCCACTACCGCTATCGCAGGCAAGCCAGCTCCCACATTTGACTGTATTCACAATTCAAAAGGTGGGAGCTGGCTTGCCTGCGATGAGGCCCCGACAAACAACCACAAACTACCTGACACTCCCCCGCAAACCACCCACCACAACCTGCAACTGCTCAGGCGTCGCCGCCTCCACAGTCACCGGCTCACCCGCCACCAACACCACCCGCGACCAGATCCGATGGAAAAAGCCCTTGTTAGGATCGCGGCTGAAGAAACTCCCCCACAACCCCTGCAACGCCATCGGGATCACCGGCACAGGCGTCTCCTCCAGGATGCGTGTCACCCCACCGCGAAACTCATTCATCTCGCCATCGGCGGTCAGCTTGCCTTCCGGGAAGATGCACACCAACTCGCCGTCCTTGAGGTACTGAGCAATCCGCGCGAACGCCTTTTCGTAGATCTGAATGTCTTCATGGCGACCGGCAATCGGAATCGCCCCGGCGGTGCGGAAGATAAAGTTGAGCACCGGCAAGCGGTAGATCTTGTAGTACATGACAAAGCGAATCGGCCGACGTACTGCACCGCCAATCAACAGCGCATCGACAAACGACACATGGTTGCACACCAGCAACGCCGCGCCTTCATCCGGGATGGCTTGCAGGTTGCGATGCTCCACGCGGTACATGGAATGGCTGAGCAGCCAGATCATGAAGCGCATGGTGAACTCGGGGACGATCTTAAAGATGTAAGTGTTAACCGCGATGTTGAGCAGCGACACCACCAGGAACAACTCGGGGATCGACAGCTTGGCCACGCTCAACAGCAGGATCGAAACGATGGCCGAGACCACCATGAACAGTGCATTGAGGATGTTGTTGGCCGCGATCACCCGAGCTCGTTCGTTCTCGGCGGTGCGCGACTGGATCAGCGCATACAGCGGCACGATGTAAAAGCCGCCGAACACACCCAGGCCGAGGATATCAAGCAGCACCCACCACGCCTGGCCGTAGCTGAGCACCGCGAGCCAATCGTTGGCTTGCACGTTCTGCGGAAAGCCGCCGGAGTGCCACCACAGCAGCAGGCCGAACACAGTCAGGCCAAACGAGCCAAACGGCACCAGGCCGATTTCCACCTTACGCCCGGAGAGTTTTTCGCACAGCATCGAGCCCAGGGCGATGCCCACCGAAAACACCGTGAGGATCAAGGTCACCACGGTTTCGTCGCCGTACAACCATTCCTTGGCATAGGCCGGGATTTGCGTGAGGTAGATCGCGCCGACAAACCAGAACCATGAGTTGCCGACAATCGAGCGCGACACAGCAGGCGTCTGCCCCAGGCCCATGCGCAACGTTGCCCAGGACTGCGTGAAGATATTCCAGTCCAGGCGCAGTTGAGGTGTCGACGCCGCCGCGCGGGGGATGCTGCGGCTGGCCAGGTAGCCCAGCACCGCCACGGCCACAATCGCCACCGCCACCACCGGCGCGTAATGGGTGGAAGACATCATGATCCCGGCGCCGATGGTGCCGGCCAGAATCGCCAGGAACGTGCCCATCTCTACCAGTCCGTTACCACCGACCAACTCATCGTCGTGCAATGCCTGGGGCATGATCGAGTATTTCACCGGGCCGAACAGTGCCGAGTGAGTGCCCATGGCAAACAGCGCCAGCAGCATCAGCTCAAGATGATTGGTCAAAAAACCCGTCGCGCCCACGGCCATGATCACGATCTCGCCGATCTTGATCGCGCGGATCAACGCGTCCTTGTTGAATTTCTCGCCAAACTGCCCGGCCAACGCCGAGAACAGGAAGAACGGCAGGATAAACAACAAGGCGCACAGGTTGACCCAGATGGAGCGGTCGCCCTCGATGGTGAGCTTGTAAAGGATGGCCAGGATCAGCGATTGCTTGAAGATGTTGTCGTTGAACGCGCCCAGCAATTGAGTGATGAAAAACGGCAAGAAGCGCCGCGTGCGCAGCAAGGTAAATTGGGAAGGATGGCTCATCGTCGTCCGTGTTCCTGCGTGGCCTTATTTATCAGGCCACGACTTTACCTAATCCTGCTTACTTATTCGCTAGCCCGGCAATACAAGGCGAAACAAAAAGCTCGCCTTTATAAGCGCCCTGCACGGTGCGCTTGGCCACGATCAGCCACATTAGCGCCAGCGCAACCACCAGCACGCTGCCAAACACACTGAAAAACTCCAGCTGCAACAGGCTCGCCAATTTCAGCGTGGCCAGGGCGTACACCCCCAATGGGAAGGTGAAGCCCCACCAGCCCAGGTTGAACGGGATACCGGCGCGCAGGTAACGCAGGGTGATCAACACCGCAATCAACATCCACCACAAGCCGAAGCCCCACAGGGTGATGCCCGCAATCAGGCCCAGGCCGTGGGCCATTTCACCGACACTGGCCAGGCCATTGGCGGCGAAGATCGCAGGAGCGTCCGTACCGAGCAGCAACATGCCCAGGGCACCGGTGCCGATGGGGCCCAGGGCCAACCAACTCGACGCTGCCATATTGGCGTGAGGCAACTTATGCAAGGCCATGCGCAGCATCAGGATGGTCAGGATGCTGAACGCTACCGGCAGGGAAAACGCCCACAGCACGTAGCTGGTCACCAGCATCACCAGTTGCGAATGGGCATCGGCCAAGTGCGGCGCGAGCAAGCCGCCGCTGGCCGCCGCCACTTCGGCCGCCACCACAGGCAACAGCCAGACGGCAGTCATCTGGTCGATGCTGTGCTCCTGGCGGGTAAACATCATGAACGGGATCAGCACGCCGCAGGCCAGGGACATGGCGACGTCCAGCCACCACAAGGCTTCGGCCAACGGGATCACATCACCGCCCCAGCGCGGCAGACCGAACAGCAGCAAGCCATTAAGAATGGTCGCCAGCCCCATGGGGATGGTGCCGAAAAACATCGAGACGGTGGAGTGCCCGAAGATGCGTCGCGCCTCGTGGAAAAACATCACCCAGCGGGCGGCATACAGCACGCTGAACAGTACAAACAGGCCGATGGTGAACAACCACAAGCCCTCGGCGACAGCGTGCAAGCCTGGCAAGTTGACTGGCAACTGAGCCAAGGCCAGCGCCAGCACACCGGTGCCCATGGTCGCGGCGAACCAGTTCGGGGTGAACTGGCGAATCACTTCCCGCGGACGGGTCAGGTGACTGAAGGGTTTGTAGCGGTGAGTAGTCGAGCAGGTCATGGGTTAATCCTCTTCCTCATTTGAGGTTGAAGCCATGATAGAACCTGATCGAATATCTATATAACGGGTAATATCTCTAACTGTTATCTGTTTTACCTATATAGACCGCAATCATGCGCTCGCCCTTGCCTGCGCCGAGTCGCGCATCAACAAACCAACAAGCGCGCCGAGAGATAGCAAGATAAGCACCGCACCGTAGCCGTCCGTAGTCGCGATCAGGCCAAACACACGGCTCAGGTTACCCGCCAATAACGCCGGTATGCAGAACGCCAGGTAGCTCAATACATAGAACGCCGACATCAGGCCCGCCCGTTCATGGGGCAACGCCAGGCCCACGATACTGCGCACACTGCCCATGAAGCCGCCGCCGAAGCCCAGACCTGCGATCACACTGGCGACAAAGAACAACCACAGGCTGGCGGTGTTTACGGCAACCAGCAGTAACCCCACGCCCACGGCCAGCAGTGCAGCCGACAAGCGCATCACCCTGTCAGCCGCGTGATTGCGCAGGCTGTAGATCATCACCGCGCCGCTCAAGGTCACCACCGCCACCAGCCCGCCGCCGATCAAGTGCGAGGTCGAACCCGTGGCGACACGCACCAACGACGGCGCCAACGAGGAAAAGAACCCACCCAGCGCCCACACGGCCACATTCAATGGCATCGCCAGCCACAACGCGCGCCGCGCTTGCGGCGGCACATGCAGGGTTGGCGCCAGCGACTTCAAGGCGCCCGGTATGCGGCTGACCGTTTCAGGCAGGCGCCACACATACAGCGCCTGCAATACCATCAAGCCCAGCAGGGTGAAATAGATCAATTGGGTTGGCCAGGGCGCGAACTCCACCAGCAGCCCACTGCCCAGGCCACCACTGGCCATGCCGAGCATCGGTGCAAGGCTGTTGAGCATCGGGCCGCGCACGCGGTCGGTGTCGAGCAGCGTCGCACCCAATACCGCGGTCGCCGTGCCGGTCGCGAAACCCTGCAACGCCCGCGCGGCCAGCAGGTAGCTGGTGCTGTCAGCAACGATAAACAGCAACATCGCCACGATATTGAGCAGCAACGCGGCGAAGATCACCGGTTTGCGCCCCAGGTAATCCGAAAGCGACCCTACGGTGAGCAGCGCCGCCAACAGGCTCACGGCATAAACGCCAAAGATGGCCGTGAGCATCGCCGCCGAAAAAAGCAGGTGGTCTTGATACACCTGGTACAACGGCGTCGGCGCGCTGGAGGCAGCGAGAAAGGTCAGCACGGTGATGACCAAAAACGCCAGGCTGGACCGTTGAGAGATGACGCTGGGCATGGGCACGCTCCGCTAAAGCTAATATTTTGCTTTTGTGGAGTGTGCTACTCGCTGGGGCTTAAAGCAAATTCTTTGTGTTAAGGTCTTGCCCATGGCGATCAAAGAAGGCCTCCGCCCGGGGGGCCGTAGTGCCCGGGTACAAGAATCCGTCCACAGGGCGGTGCGCGAACTGCTGGAAAACCATGAGCGGTCCAGCGTCACCGTGCCGATGATTGCGGCATGTGCAGGCGTCACGCCGTCGACCATCTATCGGCGCTGGGGCGATCTGTCAGTACTGCTCGCCGACGTCGCCCTGGCCCGTATGCGCCCCGATACCGAACCGGCCAACACCGGCAGCCTGCGCGGCGACCTGCAAGCCTGGGCCGAGCAATACCTGGATGAGATGAGTTCGGACGTAGGCCGCAACATGATGCGCGACGTGCAAAGCAGCCCCACGCCTGGGTATTGCGTGAGCATCCTGAGTGGGCAGTTGCAGGTGATCGTGGACCGCTACCCGCAGGAACAGCCGCCGAGCGTTGACCATCTGATCAACCTGCTCGCTGCGCCGACAGTGTTTCGTATTCTGTTTTCGGCCCAGCCGTTGGCGGTAGAAGAACTGCACGCCCTGATCGAACTGGCACTGAAGGCTTAAAGACCGGCACATAGCAAATGTGGGAGCGGGCTTGCTCGCGAAGGCGTCGTGTCAGTCAATGCATCAGCAACTGATCTACCGCCTTCGCGAGCAAGCCCGCTCCCACATTTTTTATCGCGTGCTGTCAGCGGCTAGGTACGCATCCCACGCCCACTCACGAGCAACCGCGCACAACCGATATACAAGACGATGGTGGCCACGATCATGAAGGTGATCGCCACACTGATCTTGATATCCGAAACACCCAGAATGCCGTAGCGGAAAGCGTTGACCATATGCAGCACCGGATTGGCCAGGGATACGGTCTGCCAGAACGGCGGCAGCAAGGTGATGGAGTAAAACACCCCGCCCAGGTAGGTCAGCGGCGTCAGCACGAAGGTTGGGATGATGGAAATATCATCGAAGTTGCGTGCAAATACGGCGTTGATAAAGCCCAACAGCGAGAAGATCGTCGCCGTCAGCACTACCACCAGAATAGTGACCCCAAGGTGATGCACCTGCAGGTGGGTAAAGAACAGCGACAGCAGCGTCACGATCACCCCCACCATCAGGCCACGCAACACGCCGCCCAAGGTGTAGCCGATCAGGATGGTATGCGGTGACACCGGCGAGACCATCAGTTCTTCAATGGAGCGCTGGAACTTGCTGCCAAAGAAACTCGACACTACGTTGCCGTAGGAGTTGGTGATCACCGACATCATGATCAGGCCCGGCACGATGTACTCCATGTAGGTGAAACCACCCATGTCGCCGATCTGCCGGCCGATCAGGTTACCGAAGATCACAAAGTACAGGACCATGGTGATCGCCGGCGGCAGCAGGGTCTGCGGCCAGATCCGGGTAAAGCGCTTCACTTCGCGATAGACAATGGTTTGCAGCGCGACGAGGTTGGGTTGCAGTTCAGAACTCATACCGCCACCTTCGCCAGATTTTTCTCCACCAGGGACACGAACAACTCCTCAAGGCGATTGGTTTTATTACGCAGGCTCAGCACTTCGATGTTCTGAGTCGCCAACTGGGTGAACAGCGCGGTGATGCCCATGGCCTTATCTACCTGGACTTCCAGGGTGTGGCTGTCCACCAGCCGGCTGGGGTAGCCAAGCAACTGCGGCGCCACCGACAGGTTGTTCTTCAGGTCGAGCAGGAAGGTTTCCACATGCAACTGGCCCAGCAGGTTGCGCATGCTGGTGTTCTCGACAATGGTGCCGTGGTCGATGATGCCGATGTTGCGGCACAACTGCTCAGCCTCTTCCAGGTAGTGGGTGGTGAGGATGATGGTGATGCCCTTCTCGTTCAGTTCGGTGAGGAAGGTCCACATCGAGCGGCGCAGTTCGATATCCACGCCGGCGGTAGGTTCGTCGAGGATCAACAGGCGCGGCTCATGCACCAGGGCGCGGGCGATCATCAGGCGGCGCTTCATGCCACCGGACAGCGAGCGCGAAGGCACGTCGCGCTTGTCCCACAGGCCCAGTTGGGTCAGGTACTGCTCGGCGCGTTCCTTGGCGACTTTCGCCGGAATGCCGTAGTAGCCAGCCTGGGTCACCACAATGTCGAAGGTCTTTTCGAACTGGTTGAAATTGAATTCCTGGGGCACCACGCCAATGGAGCGCTTGAGCGCCGCCGGAGATTTGTCCAAGTCATGCCCGAAGATATTCACCGTGCCGCTGGTTTTGTTGACCAGGGTCGAGAGAATACCGATGGTGGTGGATTTGCCGGCGCCGTTGGGGCCGAGCAAGGCGAAGAAGTCACCTTCGGCAACGTCCAGATCGATACCACTCAGGGCCTGGAAACCGTTGCCGTAGGTTTTGGTTAGCTGCCGGATGGACAGAGCGGAACTCATATGGGAATACGCACCAAAGAAGGGAATAGAAAGAATAGATGAAGGCACACCCCAGGTAGTTCAACCTGCGATGCAGTGCGAGCATGGTGCGTGCCCATGCCGCACAAGTACAGTCACCCGTATTAATAGTGTGTATTAAGTCAACGCGGTCATCACCGCCTTGCGGTAGGCCGGGCGCTGTTGCAGGCGCTGGTACCAGGCCTCCAGATGGGGCATGGCGGGGCGTTCGATGGGCATCTCGAACCAGGCGTAGATAAAGCAGCCCAAGGGAATATCGCCCATGCCGAACGCCTGGCCGGACAGGTAGGGTTGCTCGGCGAGGGCTTGCTCGACGGTTTTGAGCGCGTCGATACAGGCTTGGCGCCCGGCATTGATACTGTCCCAGTTTTGCTGGTCAGCCGGGGTGCGCACGATGCCCCAGAACACCGCCTTGAACGGGTCGGCGAGCGTGGAAGTGGTCCAGTCCATCCACTTCTCGGCATTGGCCCGGGCTTGCAGGTCGCTGGGGTAAAAGTCCGATGCCTGCTTGGCACACAGGTAACGCACGATGGTGTTGGATTCCCACAGCACAAAGTCGCCATCTTCTATCACCGGCACCCGGCCATTGGGGTTCATGGCCCGGTATTGCGGGGTATCGACCACACCAAAAGCCCCGCCCGCATCAATTGCTTCATAGTCCAGGCCGAGTTCCTCGGCGCACCACAGTGCTTTCCTGACGTTTGATGAATTTTTACGACCCCAGATCTTCAGCATGACCGCGCCTTATCGTTGATGAACATGGCTTGATGAAGGCAGCAGCATACGCCGGTTCAGCCGCGGCTTAAATCGCCCTGCATATCGCCGAGCAAGGTGGGCGCATCGTCGCCAAACAAGTGCGGGTAACACTGGCGGATATGCGCGAAGAAAAATGCTTCGGGCACGTCAGCAAATTGCCCGTGGTCCACCACGTACTCCATCGAACGCTGGCCCTGGCGATTGAACGCGTGGAACACGCTGTCGTGCAGGCCATCGAATTCCAACGGCGGCACGTCGAACACTTCGCACAGTTGCTGGTTGAACGCCGGCGTGGCCTTGACCCAGCGGCCGTTCAGGTAAAGCTCGGTATAACCGTGCATGGCGAACACGTCACTTTTGAGCAGAGCGAGCAGTCGCGGTGTGGACAGGTGGTTGCGCACGTCCGCCAGGCCAATGCGTGCGGGAATGCCGCAGTGGCGCGCGCAAGCGGCGAGCAACGTAGCTTTGGGCACACAGTAGCTTTCGCCGGCCGCCAGGGCGAAGCTGGCGCTCAAGGTGTTGGGGTCACGGCTGAAGGTATAGGGGTTGTAGCGAATGGCCTCACGCACGGCGTAGTAAAGACTGACTGCCTGGTCACTTAAATCCGGGCGGGTTCCGCGATGTTTCTCGGCGAACTCCACCACCACAGGGTGGTCACTATCGATGAAGCGGCTGGGACTCAAGTACGTATTCATGAGCTTGATCTCCGAGGGGAGCCTGGAGTTTAACCACCAGGCCTGCCCGAGAGATAACGACGATTCGGCCAAATGCCGGCGCCGGCTGATGGGTTGCCCAGTACACCTTGTTACACCCTGATCACCCGGCTTGTTCGGATGCCGACTAAGCTCCCTGGTGGTTTCGCCCCTGGTTCACGGAGGATTGAATATGCTGTTGTTGTGGATACTGGTGCTGGTGGTCGGCATTGCCTACCTGGCACACCGCCGTACTGCCCCCCTGCCCGCCCTGGGTGTGGTCGCCGTCTACCTGCTGGCGATGGGCGCCTGGAGCCACGCACCGGGTTGGCTGCTGCTGATCTTCTGGGTGCTCCTGGCCGTGGTGGCCGCGCCGTTGTTGCTGCCTGACCTGCGCCGCCAATACTTCACCAAGCCGCTGTTCAGCTGGTTCCAGAAAGTGCTGCCGCCGATGTCCGAGACCGAGCGCGATGCGATCGATGCCGGCACCGTCTGGTGGGACGGCGAACTGTTCAGTGGCCGCCCCGACTGGGACAAATTGCTGGCCTACCCCAAGGCGCAATTGACCGAGGAAGAGCAGGCGTTTATCGACGGCCCCACCGAAGAACTCTGCGCCATGGTCAGCGACTGGGAAATCGGCCAGGCCATGGACCTGCCGCCGCAAGCCTGGGAACACATCAAGACCCATGGTTTCTTCGCCCTGATCATTCCCAAGGAGTACGGCGGCAAGGGCTTCTCCGCCTATGCCCACTCCCAGGTTGCCATGAAGCTCGCAACCCGTAGCGGTGACCTCGCCTCCACCGTGATGGTCCCCAACTCCCTGGGCCCGGCCGAACTGCTGCTGCACTACGGCACCGAGGAACAACGCAACCACTACCTGCCGCGCCTGGCCCGTGGCGACGACATCCCGTGCTTCGCCCTCACCGGCCCGCTGGCCGGCTCCGATGCGGGCGCCATGCCCGACACCGGGGTGATCTGCAAAGGCGAATGGGAAGGCAAGGAAACCCTCGGCCTGCGCCTGAACTGGGAAAAACGCTACATCACTCTCGGCCCGGTCGCGACCTTGCTTGGCCTGGCCTTCAAGGCCCATGACCCGGACCACCTGCTGGGCGAAGAAGAAGACCTGGGCATCAGCCTCGCGTTGATTCCTACCGACACCCCTGGCGTGGAAATCGGCCGTCGTCACCTGCCGCTTGGCGCCGCCTTCATGAACGGCCCCAACTCCGGCAAAGATGTGTTCATCCCCCTGGAATACCTGATCGGTGGCCAGGAAATGCTCGGCAAGGGCTGGATGATGCTGATGAACTGCCTGTCGGTCGGCCGTTCGATCTCGCTGCCTGCGGTCGGCACCGGCGCCGCCAAGTTCACCAGCCTGGTGACCGGGCAATACGCCCAGGTGCGCGAACAGTTCAACGTGCCGCTGTCGGCCTTCGAAGGCATCCAGGAAGCCCTGGCGCGCATTGGTGGCAACGCCTGGCTGATGGACAGCGCGCGCATGCTCACCGCCAACGCCGTGGACCTGGGCGAGAAGCCGTCTGTGCTGTCGGCGATCCTCAAGTACCACCTGACCGAGCGCGGCCGCGAGTGCATCAGCCACGCCATGGACGTGCACGGCGGCAAGGGCATCATCATGGGGCCCAACAACTACCTGGGCCGCAACTGGCAGGGCGCACCGATCTTCATCACCGTGGAAGGCGCCAATATCCTCTCGCGTAACTTGATGATCTTCGGCCAGGGCGCGATTCGTTGCCATCCCTTCGTACTCAAGGAGATGGCCCTGGCCGGCCGCGAAGACCATGACCAGGCGTTGAAGGAATTCGACGGCCTGCTGATGCAACACATCGGCTTCGCCGTGAGTAACGCTGCCAGCACATTGGTGCTGAACCTGGGCTTGGGGCACTTCGAAAAAGCCCCGGGCAACCGGTTGAGCCAGGGCTACTTCCGTGCCCTGAACCGCCAGGCGGCTGCGTTTGCCCTGCTAGCCGACCTGAGCATGATGTTGCTGGGTGGCGAGCTCAAGCGCCGCGAACGCCTGTCCGCCCGCCTGGGTGATGTGCTCAGCCACATGTACCTGGCCTCGGCGGCGCTCAAGCGTTATCACGACCTGGACTCGCCGGACCATCTGGAGCCGCTGTTTGCCTGGGCCATGGAAGAAAGCCTGGGTGAATCGGAACGTGCACTGGATGAGCTGCTGAGCAACTTCCCGAACAAGGTGCTGGGCTGCCTGCTGCGAGTGATTGTGTTCCCATTCGGGCGTCGTCATACCGGGCCGTCCGACGCGCTGGATGCCGAAGTGGCAGCCGTGATCGGCCGCGCCAAGGGCGACCCGACCCTGGAAGAGTTGCTGGCTGGCTGTTATCGCCCGCAATCGGCAGAAGATCCGGTGGGCGCCCTGCAACATGCCTACGACCTGCTCGGTGCCAGCCATACCTTGCAGAAAAAACTTCACAGTGCGCTCAAGAGCGGCCAGGTCAAACCGGTGGCCGGTGAGCACGCCATCGACGCGGCCTTGCAGGCCGGCGTGCTGCAACCGGCCGAGGCGCAAACTCTGCGCGATGCCGAGGCGGCGCGACGCAAGGTGATCGACGTGGATGATTTCAGCAAGGAAGAGCTGATGCAGGCAGAGGGTAAAGTCCGCTGAGTCGAGCGGTCATATAAAAACGGGCGCGAGAGGCTTATACTCTCGCGCCCGTTTTTGCTTTAGAGGCCTTATCTCGTGTCCAACGTCGTTGCCGATCATCTCGTCTTGCTCGACCACTTGCGCAGCATCCTGGTTGCCGTCGGCGAAGCCGAACAGGTGCCCGAGGAAAGCCACGCACTGTTCCTGGAGCGCTTCGACGAACTGCGCGCCCTGCTGCCGATCGACCCGATCGAAAGCCAGTACCTGGGCCAGGACCTGATGAGCCAGGTCATTGTGCGTTACCCGCAAATCGCCCACCTGGTGCCCCGCGACCTGCTGTGGTTCTTCGGTGGGGACTGCCTGCACTTCATGCCCGACGAAGAACTGGACCTGTACCAGGCCCTGGAAGAACGTCGCTATGAAGCCGAACAGAACGACGAACCGTTCGACTGGAACCAGGAAAAACAGCTGCTGGCGATGCCTCAGGACCAGAGCAAACACTGACAACGATGCTCGTTCCCACGCTCTGCGTGGGAACCTATGCTGTGACGCTCTGCGTCACCCGTGCACAGGCATAAAGGCAGGACGCGGAGCGTCCAAGGTGGCATTCCCACGCAGAGCGTGGGAACGAGCAACCGCGTTCCTACCGTCGGCGCAGCGTGGGCTCCCTGGCCATGCACTCCACCAGATAATCGATAAACACCCGCAACTTTGGCGGCAGGTACCGTGTGGGCGAATGCAGCAGCCACGCCTCGCCATGGTACGAGGCAATAAAATCCCACCCCGGCAACACCTGCACCAACTCCCCCGCTTCCAGCGCGTGCCGCGCGGTGAAATACGGCAAGCTGGCAATCCCGACATGCTGCAACGCCGCCTCCAGCCGCACCCCGGTGTGGTTCGCCGCATACCGCCCGCGTACGCCGACCGTGACTGCCTTGCCAGCCTGGCGAAACTTCCAGCGTGAATCTCCCGGTGTCTCACCCAGATAGATGCAACTGTGCCCAAGCAGATCATGGGGATGGCTCGGTGTACCGTGCTCGGCCAGGTACTGCGGCGTCGCGCACAGCAAATGTTCGATGGGCAACAGCTGGCGCCCGACCAAGCCCGGCGGAGGGCTGTCGGTGATGCGGATGCTCAAGTCGACGTTGTCGTCGATCAAATCCACATGCCGATCTTCCAGGATCAATTGCACATCCACCTTGGGGTAGCGCCGCAAGAATTCCGCCATATGTGGGTGCACCACGAATCGCCCCACCGCCTTGGGCACACTGACCCGCACCAGGCCCTCGGCTTCATGGGTGAATTGCCCGCTGATTTCCATCACTGAGCGCGCCGCGTTGACCATCTCCTGGCAACGCTTGAACACCTCCTCGCCACCCTCGCTCAGGCGCAGCTTACGCGTGGTGCGTTGCAGCAGGCGCGTGGCCAGGGCGTGTTCCAGGCGCGAGATGCTGCGGCTCACCGCCGAAGGCGAAACACTGAGTTGCCGCGCCGCTTCAGAGAAGCTGCCGGTTTCCACGACCTTGACGAAAATCGCCATTTCACCCAATAACGGCAAAGGAAGATTGATGCTCATGACGCACAGGTCCATTGATAATTGAGCGGATTATCACTCATCTGCGCACTATTTATACTGCCCGCAGAACCCTGATGCGGATGTAGATGATGACCGAGCGCCTGTTTTTTACCCACGATCACCTGACGGCCGAGCTGGAAGTGCTCAGTTGCACCGCGTATGAAGAGCAATTCGCCGTGATTGTGCAATCGACGATTTTCCATCCCCAAGGCGGAGGCCAGCCGTACGACACCGGCTGGCTCGGCGACAGCCAGGTACTGCGAGTCATGCAGGAAGCCGAACGGGTGGTGCACTACGTCGACCAACCTCTGGAACCTGGACCTGTCATTGCACGCGTCGACGCAGAGCGGCGCGCCTTGCACACACGTCTGCATTCGGCAGGGCATTTGATCGGCAATGCGGGCGAACGCCTGGGCTGGATGCCGATCAAAGCCCACCATTGGCCGGGCGAAGGCAAGATCACCTTTATCCGTGGCCAGGCCGCGCAAGACATGGATGCGCAGACGCTCCAGCAGTGGGTCAACACATGGATCGCCGCCGACTATCCCCGCCATATGACGCTGGAAGACGGCACCCGTGAAGTCGGCTTCGGCGAGTTGCCGGCTTACGCCTGTGGCGGCACGCATGTTCAAGCGTTGAGCGAACTGGGCCAGGTGACGATCCTGGCGCTATCGGAGAAAAAAGGCGCGCTGTCAGTACGCTACAGCCTCGCTGACACCCTGACACTGTAGGAGCGAGCTTGCTCGCGAAGAACGTTAACGATAACGCGGGGTACCTGATTTCCATCAGCGCCCTTTGGTTTTTCGCGAGCAAGCTCGCTCCTACAGGGCCACGCTCGGCTGGCCCGATTCATTGACGAACGACTTCAACGTCGACACCGTCGCCGCCGGGTCACGCGGGTCGCTGATCGCACGAAAATTCGTCAACATGGTGTTGGCCGCCAACTCCACCGACACATAGCCACGCTGGCGGCTGTCGAAGAACTTCACATGGGGGTTGAGCGGCATGATCTTCATGAACGCGTCATAGGGCGGGCCGTCGGAGGTAACCGACGAGCCGACAAACTCGGTGGCGACCACCGCCGAGTCTGGCCTGTCGGCGTCGGCATGCAGGTCGGTGGCCCAGAACGAATGAATATCCCCACCCCAGAACACCGGGTTCTTCACCCGGTTGCGCACGATCGACGCCAGCATCCGTGAGCGGTTAGCCATGTAGCCATCCCAACCATCGGTCCAGCGGCCAAGCTTATGGTTGGTGAGGTCACGCTGCATCAGCGGCGCCACCAGCAAATCCTGGGCGATGATATTCCACTGCGCCTTGGACTGGGCAAATCCTTGGTCCAGCCAGGCCTCTTGCTGCCAGCCGAGCAACGTGCGGCCAGGGTCACGCAGGTCGCTGCAAGGGGTGGTGACAATATGCCCTTGATGGCTGCCATTGGCCGCGATGCACGGTTGCTCGGAACGGTACTGGCGACCATCGAGCACATGGAAACGCGCAAGCTGGCCGTAATCCAGGCGCCGGTAGATGCGCATGTCCGGCCCCTTCGGCACGCTGCTGGCACGCAGGGGCATGTGTTCGTAAAACGCCTGGTACGCCGCGGCCCGTTGCTTGAGAAACTGCGCCACGGCCACCTTCGGGTCCTGGGACCAGCGGTTGGCGTAGTCATTCTGGACCTCGTGATCATCCCACGTCATGACGCTGGGAGCTGCGGCGTGAAGGGCCTGCAGGTCTGGATCGGTCTTGTACAGTGCGTAGCGGTTGCGGTAATCGCTCAGGCTTTGCGCATTGCCACTGCCGTGGGAACGAAACACCTTGCCCGACTGCGCCGCATAGGAACTGTCGTAAATATAATCACCGAGGAAAAACACCAGGTCCGGCTGCTCGGCGGCAAGGTGTCGGTAGGCGCTGAAATAGCCACGCTCCCAGTGCGAGCAGGACACAAACCCCAGCCGGGCCGAGGCCATGGCGTGCAGCGGCGGCATCGTGCGCGACTGGCCCACCGGGCTCTGCGCGCCGAGCCCTTCAAACTGATACCAATACGGCCGATCCGCCGCCAGCCCCGCCACTTCAACATGCACTGCGTGAGCGAAACGCGATGTCGCCAGTACTTCGCCCTGCTTCACAATGCGCGTCATCGCCGCATCGCTGGCCACCCGCCAACGCACCGGCACCGTGCGACTCAGGCCGCCACGGCCATCCGCCGCATTGAACAAAGGTGCCAAGCGCGTCCAGATCACAAAGCCATCCGGCAGCGGGTCGCCGCAAGCCACGCCAAGGGTGAACGGATAATCCACCCCGGCACTGCGCGCAAACGGGCTGAGAATAGAAAACGCCGTAGCGACCGCCAGCCCGCCGAGGACCCGGCGCCGGCCGTGGTCGACTTCGCCGCTCACCGGCAGCGCTCCCAGTCGTCACGTACGGTGGCAAACCCGAGCATGTCCTCATACACGCCGTTCTTTAAAAACGCCTGGCGCATGCAACCTTCATAGCGCAGGCCGATCTTTTCCATGACCCGCGCCGACTCCTTGTTGCGCGCGAAACACTGGCTGCCCACGCGCTGCAACCCTAGCGCCTCGAAGCCGAAGTCCATCACCGCGCTCGCCGCTTCCGCCGCGTAACCCTGATTACGACAGTGTGCCGCCACCCAGCCCCCCAAGTGCCCATAGTGATGGTGAGCATTGATACGCAGGCTGACCATGCCGACCAATTCATCGGTGCCGCGCACGTGCATACCCAGGTTCAACAGCTCACCGGTGCGGTACTTGTCAGCGATCCCGGCAATAAAATCCTGGGCGGTTTCCAGGGTGTAGGGCGATGGAATGTTCGCCGTGTTGTCGGCAATTTTCGGCCCGTTGGCAAGCGTGAAAAGCACCTGCGCCTGGTGCATTTGCAGTGCGCGCAACAACAGTCGCGGGGTCGTCAATTGAGGCAGTGCGGTAGGCATGGGAGCCGACTCTCAAGATAAATTTCTCAAGCATGGATGCCCCGAGTGTCAGTTTCATTACGCCCGAAAACTGACTGGTAAGTTTTCTGAAAGACGCGTCCTAGAGCCTCCAAACGGTCAATTAAAGTTAACCAATCGGTCATTTTTGGCTGTTAGCGTTTTGCCCCTAATTCAATGACGGGGTAACGGAATGAGAACCTGGGACGAACCCAAGAAACGCAAGGCGCACATCGAGCTGATCCCGATGATCGACGTGATGATGTTCCTGCTGGTGTTTTTCGTACTGGTGAGCCTGAACGTGATTCCCGCGCTCGGCATGAAGACCCAATTGCCCAGCGCCAGCAGTTCCCAGCAGCTCAAGCCGCAGAACAAATTCATCCTCACCCTGGGCCTGGAAGGCCAGTTGCAACTGGACGGCAAGGACCTGACGGTGGATGCCCTGGTGCCGGCGCTGAAGGCGGCCGAAAAGCCCGATACCAAGTCGACGATCATCGTCAACAGCGACAAAGGCGTGGAGGTTTCGCGCCTGGTGGAAGTGATGGACACCCTGCGCCTGGGTGGCTTCACCTCCGTGTCCATTGCTACGCGTAAGTCCTGATCATGTACGTTCTGTTTCGTGCGCGTCAGCTGCTGGGCAGTGTCCCGGCCCTGATCGCCCTGGTGCTGATTGCACTGGGTATCCAGTCCCAGACGTTGAAAGTCGAGCCGGTGTATGACGAGTCGGCGGTCGAATTGGCCTTGGTCGAGCCGGAACCGGAAGTGGTCCCTGAACCGGTGGTGGAGCAAGAACCGCCACCGCCGGTGATCGAAGAGGAAGAGGCCGAGCCTGCTCCCCCGCCGCCACCGCCCAAGCCGCTGCCAAAACCCGAACCCAAGCCCAAGCCAAAACCTGTGCCCAAGCCTGCGCCCGTGGTCGCCAAGCCCGCGCCGACACCGCCACCGGTGGCCGCCAAACCAGCCCCGGTGGCCCAAGCGGCACCGACGCCCGCCCCACCGGCGCCACCGAAGGTCGATGGCCAGGCCCTGGAAAGCGGTTACCTCAAAGGCTTGCGCAACGAACTGGACACCTACAAGCAGTACCCCACCGGGCGCCAGGCGTCCCTCGAACGCCCGAGCGGCGAGGTGGTGGTGTGGTTGCTGGTAGACCGTCAAGGCCGCGTACTCGACTCGGGTTTACAAACCCAGGCCTCGAGCATGCTGCTCAACCGGGCCGCCACCAATAGCTTGCGTCGCATCAAGCAAGTCAAACCGTTCCCCGAGCAAGCCTTCGGGGGGCGCAATGAGCAGCGCTTCACCGCCACCTTCAACTACAGCGTGCAATAAGCACCCGACACCAGGACGACAGTGATGAAGTTCACCCGTATTCATCTGGCACTTGTGGCCGCGACCAGCATGACCCAGGGAATGGTCATGGCAGAGACCAGCGACAGTGATGTCGGCACCATTGGGGTACAAGGCAAGGCGACCGCGGGGGGCGGTTACATGGTGCCGGAGGAAAGCATCAAGGGCCGCTCCACGGTGACCAAGGAAGCACTGGATAAACAGGCGGCCACGGGCAATGCCATCGACAAGCTCAAGTACACCCCGGGCTTGAACATCTCCAGTGAAGACAACACCGGCCTGTCGGGCTTTCGCTTCACCATGCGCGGCATGAACTCCGACCAGGTGGGCATGTCGGTGGACGGCATGCCGATCAACGATTCGGGCAACTACGCGCTGTATTCCAACCTGCTGGGCGACCCGGAAAACATCGACCAGATCTTCGTCACCCAGGGCGCCGCGGAATCCGACGGCCCGCACATTGGTTCCAGCGGCGGCAACATTGGCATCGTGACCATTCGCCCGACCAAGGAAACCGGCGCCTTCGTCAAACAGGTCGTCGGCAGCAATGCCACGCGCAAGACCTTTGCCCGCCTCAATACCGGCGAAATCAACGGCCTGAGCAACTGGCTGTCGGTGTCCCATACCGAAGGTGAAATGTGGCGCGGCTCGGGCGCGGTACGTGCGGACAAGGTGGAGTGGAACAGCTTCTTCGACGCCGGCAATGGCAACACCGCCAACCTGATCCTCAAGTACCACGAGCAGGACAACAACAGTTACAGCCAGTTGACCAAGGCGCAATTCCAGCAAAATGGCCGCAAGTACGACCCTTATCCGGCCACCCCCAGCGTGGGCAGCAACGGCAAGTACAACAGCTATTACGCCCTGGCGCAGAACCCGTTCCAGACCTTCACCGCCGTGCTCAACACCCAGTTCAAACTGGCCGATAACCTCGCGCTGTCGGTGATCCCGTATTACTACTGGGGCAATGGCAGCGGCGTCGGTTCATCCAGCTACCCCCTCAACCGTGGCTCCAACCAGGGCGGTGTGTTCGACCTTGGCAACCTGCCCACCGCCGCCCAATACAACGCCGACGGCACACCCAACAGCGGCGTCTACTACCGCCCTTCACGCACGCAAACCTGGCGCCCAGGCATCACCACCAAGCTGACCTGGGACCTGGGCGACCACAGCCTGCAATTCGGTTACTGGTACGAGCGCGCACGCCAGAGCCAGACCCAGCCATTCATTCCGCTCAAGAGCAACGGCAAGCCGGTGGACACCTGGCCGGACTCCAACAGCGCCATCGTCGATGCCAACGGCAACACCGTGCAGGGTCGCGACCGTTTCACCGTGACGCCGGCGCAAAAGGTCTGGGCCCAGGACACCTGGTACATCAACCCGGACTGGACCTTCATCGCAGGCCTGGCCTACATGAACGTCGAGCGTGAAGGCACCAACCACGGCAGCCTCAACGAACGCCCGGAAAAACGTAACCAGACCTACAACAAACTGCTGCCCAACGCCGGCCTGAAATACCAGCTGGACGAGCGTGACCAGTTGTTCTACAGCCTGTCGCGCAACATGCGCGTGCCGCAGAACTACGTGCTCTACGACAAAGGCGCCGGCTCGATCGACGCCGAGCCGGAAACCAGCTGGAACCATGAGCTGGGCTGGCGCTACAGCGGCGACGACATGAGCCTGGCCGCCACCCTGTTCTACATGGACTTCAAGAACCGCCAAGTGTCGTCCCGGGATATCAACGGCGACTTTGCCGATATCAACGCAGGTTCCGTGGTCAACAAAGGCCTGGAACTGGAGTGGAGCGGGCAGTTGCCCCACCACTTCAATTACTACACCTCCTACACCTACACCAAGGCCGAGCAGCAGGATGACCTGACCGTCTACAACGCCGGCAAACCCATCGTGCTGCCCACCAGCGGCAAGCAGTTCGCCAACGTGCCCAAGAACATGCTGGCGGCCAACATCGGCTATGACGACGGGCGCTTCTACGGCACCTTCGGCGGCAAGTACACCAGCAAGCTCTACGGCGACCTGACCAACGACGAGGCGATTTCCGGGCGCACCGTGTTCAACCTCGGCGCCGGTATTTACCTGCCGGTGGACAAGAAGGTGGTCAAGGACGCGACCCTGCGCCTGAACGTCGACAACCTGTTCGACAAGAAATACCTGGACGGCGTGTACACCACCAAGACCAACGCGGCCAGCTACAGCGGTTTCCGCGATGGCGACCCTGCGTACATCGTCGGCCTGGACCGCACCGTCACGGTTTCGCTGGAAGCGAATTTCTAAGACTCACCTCAAGAGGAACACCATCATGGATATGAACCTGCTCCACGACGTCACCTTCTATGTGATGTACGCGGCGATGGCCATTGCGATCTTCATCGCCATCGAACGCGGTATCTACTTTGCCTACGTGCGCCGCCAGGCTCGCGCGTTGATCGATGCCCTGGGCACCAACGTGCACAACGAGCGTGACCTGCCGGAAAACCTGACCCGTCGCGACAGCCTGCCGCTGAACATGATCTTGCCGGTGCTGGCCCAAAAGGCGACCCACGGTTCGCGCAAGGACCTGGACGACGAAATCGACACCCAGTACCTGAAGACCCGCGCCCCACTGGCCCGCAGCCTGTGGATCATCGAGACCATCACCACCGCCGCCCCGCTGCTGGGCCTGCTGGGTACCATTCTCGGCATCATCGACACCTTCAAGGCACTGGCCACCGCAGGCGTGTCGGACCCAGGGCAGATTTCCGGTGGTATCGGGACGGCCTTGTTTGCCACGGGATTAGGTATCGCCATCGCGCTGTTCTGCGTGGTGTTCCACAACTTCTTCCAGGACAGCCTGGAGCGTATCAACGACCAGTTGAAGATCCTGTTGATTCGCGCCGCCACCGGCGCCCGCGCACAGGATGAAGTGCCCCATCGCGTGCCCACCCCGCTGCACAGCCGCACAGCCTGACCTGCAGGGCGGGCGCCTTGGGCGCTCGCCTTTTCCTTTGGTGCGATGAGACGCTTATGTCCCTTTCGATAAAGTTGCGTATCGCCGGCCTGACCGGCTTGCTCCTCAGTCCGCTGGCCCAGGCGGACTTTTCCATTCCAGGCTTTGAACTGGTGCACACCGTACCCGTGGACACCGCCCTGGGCACCGACGACTTGCGCCAGCCAGGCCCGGTATGGATCGAGCTGTTCGACGGCGCCAAAAGCCGCATTGATATCGGCCAGTTCTACGCCGCGGACCACCCTGGCTCGGTGATGAATACGGTGCTTGAACACCTGGAAGCCGCCGGCAAACGCGGCGTGAAGATTCGTTTCCTGCTCGAAGAAAAAGGCATCAAGCTCTCGGACGCCGCCACCCTGGAACGCTTGCGCGCCATTCCCAACCTGACCTTGCGCGTGCTGCCCTACGGGCAACTGAGCGGCGGCATCATCCACGCCAAGTACCTGCTGGTGGATGGCAAGCAGGCGTTTGTCGGCAGTCAGAATTTCGACTGGCGCGCCCTGGAGCATATCCACGAAACCGGGCTGCGGATCACTGACGAAACGGTGGTGGGCCAAGTGCAGGCGATCTTCGAGCAAGACTGGCAAGCCCAGGCCGCGCTGGCGGGTAAACAACCGGTGCCGCTACCCGCCAACGGCCAGGCACCTGCACGTACCGGCAACTACCTGGTGGCCAGCCCGCAACGCTACAACCCGCCCGGCGTGGGCGACTCACAGCTGGAACTGCCGCGCCTGCTGGGCGAAGCCAAAAAAGAGGTGCGCGTGCAGTTGCTCGACTACGCGCCGTTGTCCTACGGGCCGGATCGAACCCGGCCGTACTACGCCGTGATCGACAACGCTGTGCGCGCCGCCGCTGCCCGTGGCGTGTCGGTCAAACTGATGGTGTCCAACTGGAATACCGACCCACTGGAGCTGCCCTATCTCAAGAGCCTGGCGGTGCTGCCCAATGTCGAAATCAAGATCGTCACCCTGCCCGAAGCCAAGCAGGGCTTTATCCCATATGCGCGGGTGATCCATAGCAAAACCATGGAGATCGATGGCCAGGTGGCGTGGGTCGGCACCAGCAACTGGTTGGGTGGTTACCTGGATAATTCGCGCAATCTGGAGGTGGTGATGCGCAGTGAGGCGATGGCCAAGCGCGTAGGCCAACTGCATCAACAATTGTGGGATGGGCCTTACGCTAGAGCCTTGAGCGTGACGGAGGAGTATCCCGCGCCCCACCCTGGCCAGCATTGACCTTGGGCACCTGAGTAATGGTAGTGTGTGGAAATGTTTCTGACTCCTCCATCAGAAACCTCCTACTCACTACCTGCAAAGGAATGCCTTTAACCATGCACTTTCCATTGAAAAAACTGGTGGCTGCCACCTTGTTCGCCGCGAGCCTTTCGGCAATCGCCACGCCTGCATCCGCTAACATCACTGCAGACCAAAGCACGGCAATCCTGAAGCACTTCAGCGAGACCTCGGTCACCGATTTCCGCAGCTTCCTCGGCACCCTGGCTAAGGGCGAACTGGGTAAAACCGCTGACACTGGCCCGGCTATCAACGCGTTTCTGGGCAACAAAACCCTGAGCGCCGAGCAGCAGAACGAGATCAATCGCCTGCTGGGCATTTACACCCGCGTGAAATACGGCAAAGCCGCGCTCGAAACCCTGCGTGAACTGGTGGAGATCCCTACGTTCAACGTAGACGGTCTGCCACAGTACAAAAACCCGGAATTCCTCAAGATCGCCGCGAAGATCGAGGCCCTGGCCAAGTCCTTCAACCTGAACTTCCGTAACGTCGATAACCGCGTGTACGAAATCTCCCTGGAAGGCAGCGGTGATGAAGTCGTGGGTGTGCATGCCCACGCCGATGTGGTGCCCGTTACCCCGGAAAACTGGGTGCTGCAAGACGGTACCAAACTCGACCCGTTCAAGGTCACGCTGATCGGCGACCGCATGTATGGCCGCGGTACCGAGGATGACAAGAACGGCATCGTGGTGACGATGTACGCGATGAAGGTGATCAAGGAAGAAAAGCTGCCACTGGCGCGCACGTTCAAGCTGCTGGTGGACACCACCGAAGAAACTTCCGGTGAGGCTATTCCTTACTATTTCGAGCGCAATCCCGTGCCGCAATACAACCTGGCGCTGGATGGCGGCTACCCGGTGGTGATCGCCGAGAAAGGCTCGGGGACGGTCATGGCCACCTTCCCGGTGCGCAAAGGCGAAGGCAAAGGCGCAGAGATCATCGCGATGACCGGCGGCAAGGCGAACAACCAGATCCCATCGGCCTCGGTGGCCACGCTGGTCAGCGATGCACCCGCCGAACTGGCCGCCAGCCTGCAACAGGCCGGTGCCGACTATGCCAAGCGCAACGGTGGCAATTTTCAGGTGACGGCCAAGGTCGATGGCAAGGACGTCAAACTTACGGTGACCGGCGTGTCCGCGCACTCCTCCGAGCCCGAAACCGGAGTCAACCCGGTGGCACGCATGCTGGAGCTGATCCACAGCCTCGATGGCAAGGTCGCCCTCAAGCACAACCACATCACCGATGCTGCGCGGTATGCCGCCGACAACTGGGGCCTGGATTACCTGGGTGGCAAATTGGGCGTGGGCTACGCGGATGATTTCATGGGCCCGCTGACCACCTCGCTGACGTTTGTGGGGCAGGATGACAAAGCTTTCAAACTGGCCGTGAACCTGCGCGCGCCGAAAGGTAAAACCCCGGAAGCGCTCAAGGCGCAGATCGAGCAGAAGCTGAACGCCTGGGACAAGAACGCCAAGGTCAACGTGAGCTTCACTTACTCGCTCGACACCCCGATGTACCGCAACCCGGAAGGTGAATGGGTCAAGGCCTTGTTGGCGGTGGCCACGGAAAACCTGGGGATGGCACACAAATTCGGCACCTCAGCCGGCGCAACCTCCGTGCATGACCTGCCCAACGGCGTGCAATTTGGCCTGGCGCGCCCGGAAGAGAAGTACACCGGGCACACTGACAGTGAGTTCAAGACGGTTGAGCAGTTCTTGCTGGACCTGCAGATCGTCACCGAAATGATGGGCCGCGTCGGGCAGTTGCCGAAGCTCTGACCCAGTTGAAGCCCCAGCGAGGCTGCGAAGGCGGCGGCACAGGCAGAATCTTCAGCGCTGAACCACCGCTTTCGCAGCCTCGCTAAGGCTCGACAGCTCCCACAGGGGATCGGCGGTGTATGCGCAATTCAGCCTTGCATCATCAGCATATCCTCAAAGAACCCACCGACCGGCTCGGTGGGATGGCACAGCTGGATTTCCAATACCCAGGCCATTTCACTGGGCGAGATCTCCAGGTCAGCCAACTCTTTGCTCTCGAACAATGCATGGGGGAAATCTGCAAGGCGGTGCCCTGCCAGGTTGCGTGCCAGTCTCCAGCCTTTGGACAGGGCACTCTGCTCGGCAAAGTCGTAGAGTTCACGCCCGGTCAGGCCACGCAGCCACGCTTGGCGCGTTTCATCGAAGACTTCATGCAAGGCCGTTGTACAGGCCTGATGCAAAGGCCCATCGCCAAACACAAACGTATCGCCATAGTCCCCTTCGTAGCCATCCCATACCGGGCCAAGGTCGACCACGGCAATGTCATCAGCCCGCAGCCTGCGTTGGCGATCTATGCCCTCGCGCGGTGGGCGAACGGTGTCAGCGCCAAAACGAATGTAGGTCGGATGCCAGGTGTGCGAAGCGCCCATGGCCTGCAGTTGCCTCGCAGCCATCTCAAGGGCCTCACCGGTAGTCATGCCAACTTTCAACTGGCTGGCAATCGCCGCCAGGGCACGCATGGATTTTTCCCGCGCTGCCAGCATGCCATCCAGGGAATAGCGCGGGCCGACTTTCTCCCAGACCGGGTCAAACAACAGCGAGCCTGTTTCAGCGCCTGACCGACCACTGGCGACAAACGCCTCTGCGATAAACCGGTGGCTCGGCAACCCCGCTTCAAGGCAATGGGCCCGCACCTGGCCGAGCATTGCAGCGTTGCCGCACGCATAGACCTGGGCCTGTTCCCACTGATGCCCATGACTCATTGCAACCTCTTGCACCCTACCCTCGGATGACCGCACGCAATGCCAGCGAAAACGGGGATGCTCAAGCATCAGGTGGTCGAGAAAAGCACTGTCATAAAAATCCGCCGATTGCGCGCCGCCCCAATACAACGTCACGTCGACATCGCGCTTGAGCGCGGTCAGCAGGATAGGCTTGATGCCCGCATAACCAGTGCCCGTGGCAAATAACACCACGGGCGCCGCCTCATCATCCTGCCAGGTACAGGCACCAAAAGGCCCTTCCACGTGCAGACGCTCACCCACGGCGAGACCACTCAGGATACCCTCGGAAAAGTACCCGCCACTCACCCGGCGAATCTGGAAGACCAACCGCCCATCGTCCTCAGCGGGCAGGTTGGCAACCGAGAAGCAACGTGTGTCACCGTCCGCCAGGCAAAACTTGAGGTATTGGCCAGCGCGCACCGCCACAGGGGTTTCGGGCATCAAAACCAACTCGATCACATCCGGGCCGAGCGCACGCTTACTGTGGACTTGCGCCGCCACTACCAGCGCGGGCGTATCCAGCGACCAACCGGGAATATGCAGGCGCATGTCGCCACAGGCGTGGCTCTGGCATAACAACATTTCATTGGCTGCCAAAGGATAAGAAGGCGCCAGCGCACCCGGCGCCAGGCGCTTGCCCCGGTACTCACCTTCGGCCACCACCACCTTGCACGAACCGCAGGCACCACGC
This sequence comes from Pseudomonas sp. FDAARGOS_380, assembly GCF_002591235.1. NCBI lineage: Bacteria > Pseudomonadati > Pseudomonadota > Gammaproteobacteria > Pseudomonadales > Pseudomonadaceae > Pseudomonas > Pseudomonas sp. FDAARGOS_380. Next base: position 6,005,820 of record NZ_CP023969.1, read on the forward strand.
CGACAGGAGAACGGCACGGCCAGGCCACTGGCGAGCATGGCGTCGAGCAACAATTCGTCGCCCGCCTCAAAGGTTTTCCCCGAGGGCGACAGTTCGATGACATGACGTGTATTCATAACAACCTCGGGCTAAGTGAGGCCTGATTGTTGCGCTAGACTAGGCCCATTAAAACCTCCAGATTTGGATACTTCAGATGGTCCAGATGCGCAAATGGCGCCCATTGCTCAGGCTTGAAGAGGGCACGACCCAGGCGTCCTACCGTAAGATTGCCGAAGGCTTGGTCAATGCCATCCTCGAAGGCCGCCTGCCACCTGGGACATTGCTGCCAGGCACGCGGGAAATGGCGCAGTTGCTCAACGTCAACCGCAAGACGGTGATCCTGGCCTACGAAGAAGCCATGACCAAGGGCTGGCTGGTCAGCGAGCCGCGCCGTGGCACCTTCGTCAATGCGCAGCTGACACCCAAACAACTGCCCAGCGTCACACAACCGTCTTTCGCGCCGCCGTTGCTGGAGCAACCACGGGTGCCGTATTTCACCCATAACGCCCAAGTGGTCGCACTCCAGCGTCGGCGCGATGCGCTGTTTTTCGACAACGGCACCAGCGACCACCGCCTGCTGCCCCAGGCCGTTTTGCACCGTTACTATCGCCACGCACTGCGCAACAGTTTCGCCTCCAATACCGTGCGCTACGGCAGCGAAGGCACCGGCTATCACTTGCGCTGCGCCTTGGCCGAGATGCTGCGCAACAACCGTGGGCTGACGGTCACTGCTGAAAATATCTGCCTGACCCAGGGCACCCAGATGTCCCTGTACCTGAGCGCCAGCCTGCTGCTCAAGCCCGGCGACGTGGTACTGGTGGAACGCCTGAGCTACCCACCTGCGTGGGAGATTTTCCGCAAGCTCGGCGCACAGTTGGTCACGGTCGACATCGACGATGAAGGTTGCCGCACCGATCAGGTCGAGCGCTTATGCCGTGAGCACAACGTGCGCATGATATACCTCACGCCCCATCACCAGTTCCCCACCACCGTGAGCCTGCATGCCGCACGCCGGCAGCACTTGCTGGCGCTGGCCGCGCAGCATGACTTCTGCATTATCGAAGAGGACTACGACCATGAGTTTCACTTCAACGGCCGCCCTTACCTGCCACTGGCCAGTGAACGCTCTCAGCGCCATGTGATTTATATAGGCTCGCTATCCAAGACGCTGGGCTCGACGTTTCGCTGCAGCTATGTGGTGGCTCCCGCCCAAGTGATTGAGGTGCTGCATCGCAACGCGGCGCTGATGTTGGGCGATGCCGACGCTGTCGCGCAGAGGATGCTGGCCGACCTGATCAATGACGGTGAGCTGAAGAAGCACCTGCGCCGTGTATCGAAAGAATACCGGGCCCGGCGAGAGACCTTGCAAAACTGCCTGCATGAAGCCTTGGGTGAGCGTATCCAGCTGCGCGAGCCCGAAGGCGGCCTGGCATTGTGGGTGCGTTTCGAGGAGGGAATAAACGTTGATCGGATGGTGGCAACCGCTGTGGACCACGGTTTGGTGGTGCGCAGCGGCCGCCAGTTTTCGCCGCTGGACCAACCGCAGAATGCTCTGCGCCTGGGCTTCGCGTCACTCAATCAGGACGAGATCCGCGAGGCCACTTTGCGTTTGGCCAAAGCCTGCGGCGAGGGCGCGTGTTAGAACGCCCAGCGCATGCCCAACGAGAATTCGCTGGAGACCAGGTTGGCCTTCATTTTTTCATCTTGCAGGCCGCGGGCATTGGCAAAGTTGTTCCAGCCACTTTCGGTATCGCCCATATCAACGTAGCGATAGCCGAGGTCCAGGGCCAGGCGATCGGTAACGTCATAAGCGACGCCTGCACCGACCGACCACGCCAGGTTGGTCTGGGTCGAGGCCCCATACTGGCGAGACTCATTGCCCTGCCACCCTTTCGACTCAAGGCGGGCAAGACCCAGCCCGGCCGAACCATAAATCGCTAACTTCTCGGTGATTCGAAAGTCGCGATAGGCGTTGAGCATCACGCGCCTGGAGTCGATGTGGTGCTGATTGAGACTGGTAGGGAAAGCAGTCGAACCACTGGTGAATGTGTCGCTTTGCGGGAGGGTCAGTTCGCCCTCCACGCGCCAGCCATTACCGAAGCGATAGCCGACTCCGATGGACCCGGTCATATCCTTCTGGCTGTCGTCGCCGGGCACGAACGAACCAATACCGGGGCGGGCACTGGAATCCATATTGCGGGCTTTGCGCTCGGCGCTGATCACCCGAGCAACCCCGTAGTACCCCTCCTCGTCCGCCGGCGCAGCAATCGCCTGCGACATGTAAATGGCAGAAGTGGCCAGTAGCAATACGGGAACAGACTTGGATATTTGCATTTTATTATTCCAATACGGTTTGAACACAAAACAACACACTTCATTCAAGGGGCAATCCGACGCGGGTGTGTTGACGTTTCCATGAGCCGAATGCGGCAGCTCATCTTGTGTCAGCGTCGGGACAAACAACCGATATAAACGCCTTAGTTGTTGTATGAAATGTCCCAAGAATGAAGATGGCGCCGAGCCCAGCAGCGTATTGGAAAGATGTATGGCGCACTGATTGAGGTGGGAAGGGTCAGGTTCGGATCAACGTCCGGGTAACGGCGCGAGCTGCCGATGCATCGACGGCCAGCAGCACGTCCAGCGAGACTGCGTCACGGGCTGTGGCGGCAACGCTAGCGCGCGTCATCAAGCCCGTGACGAGGAAATGTGCAATATCAGCCAGCAGTGCCCAGGAACGGCAGCGCCAGGTACAACTTGATCACCACGGCGTTAGCGATATCGATGAAGAACGCGCCCACCATCGGCACCACCAGAAACGCGATCTGCGAAGGCCCGAAGCGTTGCGTCACCGCCTGCATATTCGCAATCGCCGTGGGCGTAGCGCCAAGCCCGAAGCCGCAATGGCCCGCCGCCAGTACCGCCGCATCATAGTTGCGGCCCATCACCCGGAACGTCACGAAAATCGCGAACAACGCCATCAGCAATGCCTGTGCGGCCAGCAGAATGACAATCGGCAAGGCCAGTGCCGCCAAGTCCCAGAGCTTGAGTGACATCAGCGCCATCGCCAGGAACAACGACAAACTGACATTGCCCAGCACCGAGACTTCGCGCTCGAACACCTGATGCCAGCCGAGCATCGACAGCCCATTGCGCAGCACCACACCCACGAACAGTACACACACGAACGTCGGCAATTCGAAAGCGGTGCCTTGGATGGCGGCATTCAACAGGTTGCCGCCCTGTAGGCTGATCGCGACCAGTGCCAAGGTCTCGATAAACGAAAACGCCGTGATCAGGCGCTCTTCATTCGGCTGTTCAAACCCCTTGGCCAGGCTCGATTGCGGTTGCCCAATACCTGGCACCTCGACCCGCTTGATCAGAAAACGCGCCACAGGCCCGCCGATCAGGCCGCCGAGCACCAGGCCAAAGGTTGCCGAGGCAATCGCCAATTCAGACGCCGAAGCCACGCCATACTGCTCACTGAACACCGCCCCCCAGGCCGCGCCGGTGCCATGCCCACCGGACAAGGTCACCGAACCCGCCAGCAGGCCCATCAACGGGTCAAGCCCGAGCGCCGACGCCAGCGCGATCCCCATGGCGTTTTGCACCACCAGCAAGCCCGTTACCACCAGCAGAAACACCGCCAGGATACGCCCGCCTTTCTTCAGGCTGGCAAAGTCGGCGTTCAAACCGATCGTGGCAAAGAACGCCAGCATCAACGGGGTTTGCAATGAAGGATCGAAGCGTACTTCGATATCGGCAAACCCGCGCAACGCCAGGAGCAGCATGGCGACCAGCAGGCCACCGGCTACCGGTTCAGGAATATTGTAAGTACGCAAAAAGCCGATACGGGCCACAAGCCCGCGTCCCAGCAATAGCACCAGTGAAGCGGCAACGAGGGTTGAATAAAAATCGAGTTGAAGCATCCGGTCAGTTCTCTGAAGTGGGCAGGGAGAATGGGTGGCCAGAGTAGAGAACACAGGGCGAAAAGGCATCGACCCTACAAAAAATGCAGACTTTCCCTACAAGCCTCACAATAATAACCTACAACTGAGCTGCACCTCCCCATAGGGATAAGTATCGATACAACTCTATAAGCCGAAGTACCCGACGGTAACCACGATGCGAAGCGAGCCGCTCTTGATCTGCTTTTGATCTTAGGCGCCCCGTTAAACCACGCTGGCCGAACGCAGGCTTGAATTCGTGGGTAACCCGGCAGGACGCCGGGTTAGCCGCCCCGCGCCATGGATGGCGCGTGGCGGCGGCCCACGGATTCAAGCCTGCGTTCGGGCACACCGAGCCTAAGCGAGGTGCCAAGTGGTGGGGCAAGAGCGTTTTGCTTACTTTTGCGCTGTTCAAAAGTGAGCCGCCGTCAGGGCGGAACCCTAAGTGGCCGTTACCTAAATAACGAATATGTACCCGGTCCAACTGTGTTGACTGTCAGGCCGCCTTCGCGAGCAAGCCCGCTCCCACAGTTTGATCGCGGGGTGTCAGAGAGATAGGCGTCGGCTGGCAGGCCGTCATCGCAGGCAAGCCAGCTCCCACAGTTTGATCGTGGTGTGTCAGGGAGATAGGCGTCGGCTGTCGGACCGTCACGGGTTCAGCTTCGTATCGATGCTGCGTATCGCCCGTCGAGAGGTACACCCAGCAGAGTTATCGACGACGCCTGCGCAGCAAAGGCCAGTTGGAGGCGAGCGCACCCGGCTCAGCGTCACGCCCGGCAACTCGCACCAGGTCGGGAAACTCAAGCAACAAGGCACGATTGCCCCGGCCAATGTGCTCCATCACCGCCAGGGTAATGTTTTCCCGCACCATGCCCGTCGAAACGTAATACATGGCCCAGGCCTGTTCTGGCGTACACAAGCCGATCTGCTCTTCAATTTCTTTGTAGGCCTTGTAGTCGTCTGACTCTAAGTAGCGCTGATCACCGCCCTGGCGCATGCTGTCTCCCTCCCCGGCCCCATCCCCATCACGTACCGCTTTTAACCTTGGTCCAGACCCGCGTGCGAATACGCTCGGCCTTCAGCGGCAAGGGCTCAAGCGGAACCAATGTCGCCATGGTCTTTTTATCGGGATAGATCCAAGGGTTATCCCGCAACTTCTGCTCGACAAACTTCGTGGCATCTTTGTTGGCGTTGGGATAGAGCATGTAGTTGGAGGTCTTGGCTATCACCTGTGGCCGCAGCATGTAGTTGATGAATTCCAGAGCGGCCTTGGGGTGGCGAGCGTCCTTGAGCAACACCCAGTTTTCAGACCAGACCAAGGCGCCTTCGCGCGGCAGGCTGTAGGCAATCTTGCGGCCACTGTTGGACTTTTCATTAATCGCCTGCGCCGCCAGCGCACCATTGGCCCAGCCGACGACCGCACAGATATTGCCGTCTGCCAGGTCGGTGTCGATTCTCGACGAGTCGAAATAGAGTACATAGGGACGGATTTTCAACAACAGCGCCTGGGCCTTCTGGTAATCCTCTGGGTCAGTGCTGTTACTGGGCAGCCCCAGATAGTGCAAGGCAATGGAAATGATCTCGCTGGGGGAGTCGAGCATGGCCACGCCACAAGACTTGAGCTTGCTGATGTTTTCTTCTTTGAAGATCAGGTCCCAGCTGTCCACCGGCGCGTCATCACCCAGTGCCGCTTTGACCTTATCCACGTCGTAGCCAATGCCGGTGGTGCCCCAGACATAGGGCACGGCGTAGCGGTTACCGGGGTCATTGACCGCCAGCAGGGCCAGGATGTCAGGGTCGATGTGCGACAGATTACTCAACTGCGCACGATCCAATGGTTGCAACACCCCGGCCTTGATCAAGCCGGGCAATACATTGGAGGTGGCCACCACCAGGTCATAACCGGTGCGCCCAGCCATGACCTTGCTTTGCATGGTTTCGGCGCTGTCGAAGGCATCCATATGCAGCTTGATGCCGCTCTCCTGCTGGAATTGCTTGGGCGTCTGCGGCTCAAGAAAGCCAAACCAGTTATACAGATACACCGAATTTTCAGCGGCGGCTGCGGGCGTGCTGATTACAGCGCCCATAAACGAAGCTAAAAAAATAGCTCGCAAGTGTGCTCGACTCATATGACTATCCCTGTCCACACGACGCGCCTTCATGGCTATCGTAAGCTGGGGGTGAATATACCGAGCCTCGACGAATAGTAAATACCTACAAGTACTTAGCTCTGGCCTGCAAAGCCCTAACCCTAAAGGGGTAGAACATGTCGCTTGACCTTCATAGCCTGGCTTGGCACCGATCGGTTGGAAAACTGATCATGCAGCTCAATCGCCCGGAGTTCTGGAGTTCGTTGATTCGGGTACTGAATGAATATGTGCAGATAGACAATTGGGTGGTGCTGGTTTTCGGCGACCACGCAGTACGTGTGATCAGCCTGCCCGAGGTGGCCGACAGCGAAGAAATCGACGCCTTTATTCATCGCTATGTGAAAGGCCTGTATCTGCTGGACCCGTTCTATATCGCTGATCGAGAAAACCCGCAGAGCGGGTTCTTCCATCTGCTCGATATTGCGCCGGAACACTTCCGGGAAACCGAGTACTACCAACAATATTTTGCGCAGTACATCTCGGTCGATGAGGCGCAATACAACGTACGGCTCGATGCCGACAGAACGTTGTGCATGTCATTTGGCAGCAACCTGCGCTTCACCCAGGCGCAGATAACGGTATTGGATATGATCAAGCCGTGGGTAACGGCAATGATGCATCAACGCATGGGCTTTGAAACTGACCCGGCAAAAAACCTCGCCGAGCCGACCCCATGGGCCGAGGCACTTACTCAGTTGGAAACACACGTAACGACGCGTGAAAAAGACGTGCTCAAGTTACTGCTCAGTGGGTTCTCCAACAAAGAGATCGCGGGCAAGTTGTCGCTGTCGACGGAAACCATCAAGGTTCACCGCCGCAATATCTACAGCAAGCTGAATATCAAATCTCAGTCGGAGCTGTTTGCGCGGTTTTTTATGCCACGGCAGGAGATTACCTCGACGCTTTGAAGGGGGGCGGTGCGCTGGCGAGGTAAATTGCGCACAAACAAAAACGCCGATCATCACTGATCGGCGTTTTCGTTAAATATGGAGCGGGAAACGAGACTCGAACTCGCGACCCCGACCTTGGCAAGGTCGTGCTCTACCAACTGAGCTATTCCCGCAAATGGCGTCCCCTAGGGGACTCGAACCCCTGTTACCGCCGTGAAAGGGCGGTGTCCTAGGCCACTAGACGAAGGGGACACGCTACTGAAACACATGATGTGTGTTCCAGTGCCCAGAGGCCTTGTCCGAAGACTTGGTCCTGGTTTCACTCAATGCCGCCCGAGGGCCACACTGCTTGTAAATTGGAGCGGGAAACGAGACTCGAACTCGCGACCCCGACCTTGGCAAGGTCGTGCTCTACCAACTGAGCTATTCCCGCATATGGCGTCCCCTAGGGGACTCGAACCCCTGTTACCGCCGTGAAAGGGCGGTGTCCTAGGCCACTAGACGAAGGGGACACACGTACAACATTCACTCCCTACCCCGTTTCGCTGTGTGCTTTACGCTGTAAGTGGCGCGCATTCTATGGATGGATTGAAAGGTCGTCAACCCCCAAGGATAAATTTATTTAAATCAATGACTTCGCCATGGTTTCACGGCCTTCGCGGGCATTGGTGCCGTCCGAGCCTTGGCGCCTATATTCTGGCGTTCGACAAGGCGCTATAGTTCACCCAGGTAAATGATGGCAATGTGCATCCATTCAGGCAACGCCTACCTATATAGAAGAAATCACCTGGGCAACTGGTCGATCGGTCCTATCCGCCGGATGACCCAGTCACTACACTCCACAGCACACCCTATTAAAGAGGTCACACCGGTGACACCACTCATGATCACCCTGCTGGTAATAGCCGGGATCGTAATACTGATCGCCATTGGCTACATGAACCACGTGGTGGAAAACAACAAGCTGGAAAAGAAGCGCACCGAGATCGAGCTTAACGATCGGCTGCGTCGCTGCGGTGAAATCACCGAGACCTTCCCTGGCCAACTGATGACCCCAGCGCTCAAGCTGTTGCTGGCTCGCCTGGAGCTGAACGTCAACCAGCGCCTGTTGAACCTGAACAAGTCCAGCACACCACTCAAGGCGCGCATCAACGAACTGAATGCGCTGATCGCCCAAGGCGAGTCGATTCCAGTGGCCAACCCGCCGGCGCCGATCCAGACCGAAGCCAAGGCCAAGGACGTGCGCTTCTTGCTCGAAGCCCTGCACGGCCAAGTCACCCGCGCCGCCCAGGACGGCTTCCTGCCGACCAACGAGGCCAAGCACTGGATCAAGGAAATCCGGCATATCCTGGTGCTGCTGCACATCGAGTTTTTCAACAACCTCGGCCAGCACGCCCTGCTGCAAGGCCAACCCGGCCAGGCACGCCTGGCGTTCGAGCGCGGCGTGCAGTACCTGCGCAAACAGCCAGAGCCGGTGCTCTACAGCGCTCAGTTGCAACTGCTGGAATCCCAACTTGCGCCCGCCAACTCCACGGTGCTGACCAACAGCCAGCCTGCCGAGGACGAAGTCAACGAGCTGACCGAGGGCTTGAAAGTCGTTGACGCTGACGCCGAGTGGAAGAAGAAAGCTATTTACGATTGATGGCAACGCGAGCGCAATGCTCAAAGCAACGAAGATCAAAGGTGGGGCTTGCCGGCGAAGACGTCGGCTCAGCAAAGATTGATGTTGACTGACCCACCGCTTTCGCGAGCAAGCCCGCTCCCACAGTTCGATGGTGGGGTGTCAGGTAGGTGAGTATCGGCTGGCGGGCCTTCATCGCAGGCAAGCCAGCTCCCACAGTAGGATCGTGGGGTGTCAGGCCGCTAAGGAAAATCCGACTCTGCCACATGCCATTAATATGACCCTATCCCCCCGCCCCCGACTAGCGTAAAAAAGTGCCCCTCACTCCGTGAAATTAGAGGCCTGTTATGCCTGTCGCCGTGATTGATGGACAACCGCTGCACTATATCGACCAGGGCGCCGGCCCCGTCGTGCTACTGGGTTCGAGTTACCTATGGGCCAGCGACATGTGGGCGCCGCAGATTGAAGCGCTGTCGCAGCAATACCGCGTAATCGTCCCCGAATTATGGGGCCACGGTGAGTCCGGCCCGTTGCCAGCACCCACCCATTCCCTGGATGACCTGGCCCGCCAGGCCCTGGCACTGCTGGATCACCTGGACATCGCAGAGGCCAACCTGGTGGGCCTCTCGGTCGGCGGCATGTGGGGCGCACGCCTGGCGCTGCTGGCTCCCGAGCGCATCAACAGCGTGGTACTGATGGACACCTACCTCGGGGCCGAACCCGAAGCAACGTGCCAGTACTATTTCTCGCTGTTCAAGATGATCGAAGACGCCGGGGCGATCCCCGAACCGTTGCTGGATGTGATCGCGCCGATCTTCTTCCGCCCGAACATTGACCGCGAATCCGCGCTGTACCAGGATTTTCGCCAGTCACTGCAAAGCTTCCCCAAAGAACGCCTGCTGGACAGCATCGTGCCGCTGGGCCGCCTGATCTTCAGCCGCGAAGACATCCTGGCGCAACTACCGGCCTTGGACTCCGACACCACCCTGGTGATGTGCGGCGAGCAGGACAAACCCCGGCCACCGGCCGAGTCCGAGGAAATGGCCGAACTGATTGGTTGCAGCCTGATCCTGATCCCCGAAGCCGGGCATATCTCCAGTCGCGAGAACCCGGATTTCGTCAACGAGGCGCTGCTGACCTTCCTCGCCAACCACGCCTGATCGCCCTGCCCTCAGATCGCAGCGCCTTGGCTGCGATCAAAGGCGGAAATGCCCCACCATGCCCTTGAGTTGCGCGCCCAACTGCGCCAACTGGATGCTGGAGGCGGCATTGTCTTGCATGCTCAACGCCGAATGATCGGCACTCGCCCGAATACTGGTAACGCTGCGGTTGATCTCTTCGGCCACCGAGCTCTGCTCCTCGGCGGCGGCGGCGATCTGTTGGTTCATCTGCTGGATCAATGAAACAGCCGCCGCAATGCTACCTAAGGCCCCTTCGGTTTCCAGCGCATCACTGACCGCCAGCTTCACCAGCTCGCCGCTCTGCTGGATCTGCTGCACCGAGGACTGCGCCGCACTGCGCAGCGTGCTGACCAGCCGTTCGATTTCTTCGGTCGATTGCTGGGTGCGCTTGGCCAGTGCCCGCACTTCATCGGCCACCACCGCAAAGCCACGCCCTTGCTCACCGGCACGCGCCGCCTCAATCGCAGCGTTCAAGGCCAGCAGGTTGGTCTGTTCGGCCACGCTCTGGATCACGCTCAAGACGGTACCAATGTTCTGGATTTGCGCACTGAGGCTTTCGATACTGGCGCTGGCACTGCTGCTGGATGTGGCCAGCAGCTCAATACGCTGCAGGCTCATGCGCACCACCTGCTGGCCGCTATCAACCTTGGCATCCGCGGTCTGCGCGGCCTGGGCCGCCTGCTCGGCATTGCGTGCCACATCGTGCACCGTGGCGGTCATCTGGTTCATCGCCGTGGCGACCTGTTCGGTTTCGTCCTTCTGGTTGCTGACTTCGGCAGTGGTTTGCTCGGTGACGCTGGACAGCGAATGTGCGGAGCTGGCGAGCTGTTCGATCCCCGTCTGCAACCCACTGACCATCTGGCTCAAGCTGTTGCCCATCTGCTGCATCGCCTGCATCAACTGGCCGATTTCATCACGCCGGCTGACCTCCATGCGCCCACTCAGGTCACCCGAGGCGATCTGCTGGGCCACGGCGATCACCGCGCGCAACGGCGCAACAATCAAGCGGGTGATCACCCACGCAGCGATCAAACCCACCAGCAGTGCCAGAGCAGATGAACCGATGATCAACAGCGTGCTGTGCTGCAACTGCGTTTGCATGGACTGGTCTTCGGCGGCATACGCCTGGTTGACCCGGCTGACCACTTGCTCGGCGCGGTCATGCAATTGTGTGTAGACCACTTTTTCCTGGGCCAGCAGCCCGGTGTATTCGCCGAGCTTGTCACTGAACGACGCGATATGCCCGGAGACTTCATTGAGCACGGTCTGGTAGCCGGGGTCCTTAACCGTGGTTTTGAGTTTCTCGACTTCAGCCAGGGCCTGGTCGGCTTGCTCGATCTTGCCCTGCCCGGCGTCGTCTGCGTCTGCCCTGCGGCTCTGGTCCAGGCGCACCCGTGCTTCGTTCATGGCCTGCAACATCAGCCGCGACACTTGGCTGACTTGCCCTGCCTGCTCGATAAACTCCGCGCCCTCCTTGCCTTGGCTTTCCTTGAGGCCGTAGGCACCGTCATCCGCCAGCCCGGCTTGCAGCACATCCAGATTATTGGCCACGCTGGACACCGACCAACTGGCCATTTCCAAGGCGAGGTCTTTGGTCTGGGTCAACTCGACGAACTCATCGAATGCCTTGCGATAGGCGACCAAAGCTTGCTCAACGTCGCCCATCACTCGCTCGTTGCTGGCGGACCGAGCCTTGAGGCGCGTGGCCTGGGCCAGCAGCGCATCGACACTGGCATGCAGGGCGTCAACGGCCTTGGCGTCGGCGTGCAGCGCATAGTCCTGTTCGATCAAGCGCACCTTGAGCAGGTCACTGTTAAGCGTCGACATCGACGTGAGGCCTTCGAAGCGCTGGCCGATGGTCTGCAGGGACCACACACCGATGGCCGCGACCAGGGCCGTCAGCAGCAGTACCAGGGTAAAACCCAAGCCGAGTTTTTTTGCCATACCGAGGTTGGCGAAACGTCGTTGCACGCCCGAAATCATTGCACTTGATCCTCTTGCAATGGCAAATGCCATAGGCCAGGTTTACAAGCAGCGAGATTCGCAACCCCGAGGCACTGAGCACAAGCCGCTGGCGCCGGAATAATGGCAAAAAGCTACATGTGCGTCGTTTTCAGAATGGTCGAGGTCGATCTTGCCGCGCCCATGGCTCGAAACAGCGTCAACGCGCGTTGATCAGCGGCGTAGGCCACATTGATACGCAGCCATTCGCTGCGCTCCCCTGTCGGGCTGAACAACGCCCCCGGCGACAGCAACACACCGAGGCGCTGGGCGCAGGCTTGCAGCCGCGAGGGGTCGGCCAAGCCGGGTCGCGCCCACAGGAACATACCGCCCGCGGGCGCGGCAAATACCTGCCACTCTTCATCCTCCAGCACCTGCAACGTCGCGGCCATCTGCGCGTTCAGGCGCTTGCGCAGGCGCTGCACCCACTTACGGTAAGTGCCGTTAGTCAACAACGTCGTCACCATGGCTTCGGCAAAACGTGAAGTGCCGATGCCAGTCAGGGTCTTGAGTTGGGCCAATTGCGAGATGATCGCAGCACTGGCGCACAGGTAACCCACGCGCAGGGCGCTGCTCAGGGTCTTGGAAAAGCTCGACACATAGATCACCCGGTCATCATGGGCCAGCGCCGCCAAGCGTGTGCAACTGGCATGTTGCAGGTCGCCGTAGACGTCCTCTTCGATAATCAGGAAGTCGCGCTCGCGTGCCAGCTCCAACAAGCGCTCCGCCACCGGACGGCTCAAACTGGTCCCTGTGGGGTTGTGATACAGGCTGTTGATGAACAGGCACTTGGGTCGGTGGGTGTGCAGCAGCGCTTCCAATGCCGGGATATCCGGGCCACCACGGGTGCGCGGCACGTGCAGCAGCGTGACCCCCTGAAAGGCCAGTTGGCGATAGAGGTTGCCATACCCTGGGGTCTCGACCACCACCTTATCACCGGGCTTGAGCAGCGTGCGTATCAGCAGGTCCTGGGCATGGCTGGCGCCATGGGTGGTGAGGATACGGTCCAGGCTGGCGGGCACGTGTATCTGGGTCAGGCGCTTGAGCAGTTGTTCGCGCAACGCCGGCAGCCCCAGAGGCGTGCTGTAGTTGAACAGGCCGCCGGTGTCGGTACGGCTCAGTTCACGGATCGCGTAGCTGATGTCATCGCTTTCGCGCCAGGTGTCGGGTAGCCAGCCGCAGCCCAGCTTCAGCTCGCCCAGCGGGCCATCGGTAAAGGCGCCCCAGCCCTGTTCCGCACCTTCATACCAGTGGTTTTCGTGGGCCGTGGTGGGCTGCGCTACCACAAACCCTGAACCCTGCCTGGGGGCCAGCAGCCCCTGGGCCACCAACCGCTCGAATGCCTCGATCACGCTGGCCTGGCTCAGCAGGTTATCGAGGGCCAATTGGCGAATGGACGGCAAGCGTGTGCCAGGGCTGACCCCCTCCTTGCGAATCCATTCTGCCACCGCGCTGACGATCTGCTGAACAACCGGTACCTGGGCTTGTCGATCAATCCCTAAATCCATGAGCCACTCACTTAAACTGTCTGTTAACCCAAAACAGTTAAGCACAGAAGCCTGTTAAAACCGGTCGCCAACTTTTATTAAAGTATTGATTTTATTGAGTTATTTACCTACTGAAACATATTCAGGCACAGCCCACTGCCTGCCATGGAAACGCCCCACAGCGCCTGGATCTGTTTTCGAATGCCGCGCGACCTGCCGTCCTAGATCGCCGTCGCGCCACCGTCCACCGCCAGGGCCTGACCGGTGGTAAACCCTGCGCCATCACTGCACAGGTACAACACGGCGCTGGCGATTTCCTCAACCTTGCCAATGCGTCCAACGGGGTGCATGGCTGCGGCAAACTCAGCCTTGCGCGGGTCAGCCTCATAGGCGCGGCGAAACATGTCGGTATCAATCACGGCCGGGCAGACGGCATTCACGCGGATTTTCTTCTTCGCGTACTCGATGGCCGCTGATTTGGTCAGGCCGATCACCGCATGCTTGGACGCCGCATAGATGCTCATCTTCGGGGCCGCCCCCAACCCCGCCACCGAGGCGGTGTTGACGATGGCCCCGCCGCCCTGGGCCAACAGCAACGGCAGCTGATACTTCATGCACAGCCACACGCCTTTGACGTTAACCCCCATGATGGCATCGAACTCATCGAGACTGCCGTCGGCCAGCTTGCCCTTTTCGATCTCGATGCCGGCGTTGTTGAAGGCGTAGTCCAGGCGCCCATAGGTGGCGACGGTCTGCGCCATCAATTGCTGTACGTCGGTGTCGAGCGTGACGTTGCAGCGCACAAATATCCCTTCGCCACCGGCCTGGTGGATCAGTGCCACAGTGCCCTCGCCTCCCGCCACATCGAGGTCAGCGACCACCACCTTCAAGCCTTCGGCGGCGAATGCCAGCGCGGTGGCACGGCCAATACCAGCGGCGGCGCCGGTCACCAAAGCGACCTGGCCGGAAAACGTCATGCTCATGGGAACTGTCCTGTGGAGTTAGTAGCGGTGGAGCGAGTCTAGCCAACGCCGGGAGCCGCGCGTCAGCACTATCAGAAGGCCGGTTGGCGCTGCATGAATCGCAGTGATAAAGCCGCCCGGCTGATTATCAATGAGGCCTATTGCCGGGCATTCGCCTGCGCCGCACACCCTTGCCCTTCTGCCACTGAGGGTCTATCACTCATGTTCCATTTCTAAAGAGTCCTTGCCATGACCGCCCAGACCAACCGCCAATTTCTGCTCGCCAAACGCCCGGTCGGTGCCGCCACGCGCGAGACCTTCACTTACCAGGAAGTGCCGGTGGGCGAACCCCAGGACGGCCAGGTGCTGGTGCGCAACGAATACCTGTCCCTCGACCCGGCCATGCGTGGCTGGATGAATGAAGGCAAGTCCTACATTCCACCGGTGGGCATCGGCGAAGTGATGCGCGCCCTGGGCGTCGGCAAGGTACTTGCCTCGAAGCATCCGAACTTCGCGGTGGGGGACTACGTGAACGGTGCACTGGGCGTGCAGGATTACTTCCTCGGCGAGCCCCGTGGTTTCTACAAGGTGGACCCCAAGCTGGCGCCCCTGCCCCGCTACCTGTCCGCCCTGGGCATGACCGGCATGACGGCCTACTTTGCTCTGCTGGAGACCGGCGCACCGGAAGCCGGTGACACCGTGGTGATCTCCGGTGCTGCCGGTGCCGTGGGCAGCATCGCCGGGCAGATCGCCAAGCTCAAGGGCTGTCGCGTGGTGGGAATCGCCGGTGGCGCCGAGAAGTGCAAGTTCCTGGTCGATGAGTTGGGCTTCGACGCCGCCATCGACTACAAAAGCGAAGACGTGCCCGCCGCCCTCAAGCGCGAGTGCCCCAAAGGCGTGGACGTGTATTTCGATAACGTCGGCGGCGATATTCTCGACGCGGTGCTCAGCCGCCTGGCACTCAAAGCCCGCGTGGTGATTTGCGGTGCAATCAGCCAGTACAACAACAAGGAAGCGGTCAAAGGCCCGGCCAACTACCTGTCATTGCTGGTCAATCGTGCGCGCATGGAAGGCTTTGTGGTGATGGACCACGCGGCAAACTTTGCGGCGGCGGGTCAGGAAATGGCCGGCTGGATGGCCCAGGGCAAGCTCAAGAGCAAGGAAGATATTGTCGAAGGGCTGGAGACATTCCCGGAAACGCTGATGAAGCTGTTCAACGGCGAGAACTTCGGGAAGTTGGTGCTCAAAGTCAGCTGACACACCACAAAAACAGATGTGGGAGCTGGCTTGCCTGCGAAAGCGGTGGGTCAGATTAATTAATCTGACCCACCGCCATCGCGGCATAGGTATCTACACAACTGTGCAGTTCGCCGCAGCCACCGGGTAACCACGATGCGAAGCGAGCCGCTCTTGATCTTGATCTTAGGCGCCCCGTTAAACCACGCTGGCCGGAATTCGACAGGGATTTGGGGGGTAAACCGGCAGGGATGCCGGTTTAGCCGCCCCGCGCCATGGATGGCGCGTGGCGGCGGCCCCCCAAATCACTGGCGGATTACGGGCACACCGAGCCTAGGCGAGGTGCCGAGTGGTGGGGCAAGAGCGCTTTGCTTACTTTCGCGCTTTTCGAAAGTGAGCCGCTGTCAGAGCGGAACCCTAGGTGGCCGTTACCTAAATAACGGATATGTACCGGGTCTAACTGCGTTGACTATCAGGCCGTCACGGGAGCAAGCTCCCTCGCCACAGGTCCAGTGTCGTCCCAAAATTGTGTAGATACCTATGGCCATCGCGGGCAAGCCCGCTCCCACAGGGGATCTGTTCCTTGCACTGATTCTGTGGGCAGCCCACATTTTTTGCTCACTCTAAAAATCAGGCGATCTCGGCGACGACCGCTGCCAACGCTTTTGCAGGATCCGCCGCCTGGCTGATCGGACGGCCGATCACCAGGTAATCCGAGCCCGCATCCAGGGCCTGGCGCGGGGTCAGGATACGGCGCTGGTCATCCTGGGCGCTGCCGGTGGGACGAATACCCGGTGTCACCAGCTGCAACGACGGGTGAGCGTTCTTCAGGGCCTGGGCTTCCAGGGCCGAGCACACCAGGCCGTCGAGGCCGGCTTTCTGCGCCAGGGCTGCCAGGCGCAACACCTGCACCTGCGGCTCGATATCCAGGCCAATGCCCGCCAGGTCTTCGCGCTCCATGCTGGTGAGCACGGTCACGCCGATCAACAACGGTTTGGGGCCGCTGCGCTGTTCCAGCACTTCGCGGCAGGCGCTCATCATGCGCAGGCCACCGGAGCAGTGCACATTGACCATCCACACGCCCATCTCGGCCGCGGCTTTGACGGCCATCGCCGTGGTGTTGGGGATGTCATGGAATTTCAGATCAAGGAACACTTCGAAACCTTTGTCACGCAGGGTGCCGACGATTTCCGCCGCGCAACTGGTGAACAGTTCCTTGCCGACCTTGACCCGGCAAAGCTTGGGGTCCAACTGGTCAGCCAGCTTCAGTGCGGCGTCACGGGTGGGGTAATCCAGGGCGACGATGATAGGAGTCTGGCAGACGGACATTGGAATGGGCTCTCAGGCAAGTCGAAATCGGCGCGGATTGTAGCGCAAGCAGCGCCGTTGCGGGATCCGATGATCGGTAAATACCGATCAAGCGCCCAATACCGGCGATTCAGGGTAATTGTTTCAACCTCGATACATTCACGACACGCCCCCAATACGCCGCCCGGCTAGCCTCGCGCACATGACCGCCCGCCCAGCACTTCCAGCCCTGGAACTGGGCGCCTATGCTGACAGCCACAACCAGGCAGATGATCTCGCTATGCATACCCCTTGCGACCCTGTAAACGAAGCGCCAAAAGACGCGGTGATCGCCGAAGACAAGCGCTGGAACACCCGTGCGCTGATTGTCGACGACGACGTGCCGATCCGCGAACTGCTGATCGACTACCTGGCACGCTTCAATATTCTCGCCTCGGGTGTCACCGACGGCACCGCCATGCGCCAGGCCATGCAAGCGGAGACCTTCGATGTGGTGGTGCTCGACTTGATGTTGCCGGGCGAAGACGGGCTGACCTTGTGCCGCTGGCTGCGCGCCGAGTCGGACATTCCGATCCTGATGCTTACTGCCCGTTGCGAACCTACCGATCGCATCATCGGCCTGGAACTGGGCGCTGATGACTATATGTCCAAGCCGTTCGAACCCCGAGAACTGGTCGCGCGTATCCAGACCATCCTGCGCCGGGTGCGTGATGACCGCACCGAACAGCGGGCCAATATCCGTTTCGACACCTGGCGCCTGAACAGCGTCCTGCGCCAGCTGGTGGCCGATGATGGCCTGGTGGTGCCGTTGTCCAACGCCGAGTTTCGTTTGTTGTGGGTGTTTATCGAACGCCCGCGCCGCGTACTGAGCCGCGAACAGCTGCTGGACGCGGCCCGTGGGCGCTCCATCGAGGCTTTTGATCGCAGCATCGACTTGCTGGTGTCGCGCCTGCGCCAGAAGCTGGGGGATGACCCCAAGGCTCCGCAATTGATCAAGACCGTACGCGGCGAAGGCTACCTGTTCGACGCCCGGGATATCGGTTGATGCGCGCCCCCTTCAATACGCTGTTCGGGCGACTGTTCGGCCTGTTGTTGGTGGCGATTGTGCTGGCCCACGTGCTGGCATTCTTCTGGTTCCACCACTACGGCCCGCCGCCACCGCCCCGCGCGGCGTTCGTCGAACAACCGGACGGCAGCCTCACGCCCTTGCGCAAGGCGCCTCGCCCCTGGTTCGGTGGCCCGGTAGTGCCCCTGACATTTCAATTCATCTCGCTGATCATCGCCGCCTGGTACGGCGCCAAACTGCTGAGCCGGCCGATCCAGCGCCTGAGCGCGGCGGCCGAGCGCTTGAGCGTCGACCTCGACAGCCCACCCCTGGTGGAATCCGGCCCTCGCGAAGCACGCCAGGCGGCCTCCACCTTCAACCTGATGCAAAAGCGCATTCGCGAACAGGTCAGCCAGCGCGCCCGCATGCTCGGCGCGGTCTCCCATGACCTGCGCACCCCGCTCTCGCGCCTCAAGCTGCGCCTGGAACAGATCGAAGATCCCAAGCTGCAAGGCCAGATGCGCCAGGACCTGGACGACATGATCGGCATGCTCGATGCCACCTTGAGCTACCTGCACGAACAGCGCACCAGCGAGACACGGCATTGGCTCGATGTGCAGGCATTGGTGGAGTCTTTAAGTGAAAACGCCCAGGACCAAGGCCGCGACGTGCAATTTTCCGGCACCTGTACGCCGTTGCAGGTGCAGCCGATGGCCCTGCGTTCCTGCCTGAATAACCTGATCGACAACGCCCTGCGCTATGCCGGCACCGCCCGGGTAGAACTGGCCGACAGCCGTGGCGCCCTGGTGATCCGGGTGATCGACCACGGCCCGGGGATCGCCGCCGATAAGCGCGAAGCGGTGTTCGAGCCGTTCTTTCGCCTGGAAGGGTCGCGCAACCGCAATTCCGGGGGGGTCGGTTTGGGGATGACCATTGCCCGGGAGGCCGTCGAGCGACTCGGTGGCCACCTGAGCCTGGAGGACACACCGGGCGGTGGGTTGACGGCGGTGATGTGGTTGCCGAGGGTTTAAGCACTCCCATTACCTGACGCGCCGCGATCCAAATGTGGGAGCTGGCTTGTCGGGTCGCCGCATCGCTGCGAAGGCGGCCTGGCGGTCAACACAGTTGGATTGTGTACATATCCATTGCTGCGGTAACGGCCACCTAGGGTTCCGCCCTGACGGCGGCTCACTTTTGAAAAGCGCAAAAGTAAGCAAAACGCTCTTGCCCCACCACTCGGCACCTCGCCTAGGCTCGGTGTGCCCGTAATCCGCCAGTGATTTGGGGGGCCGCCGCCACGCGCCATCCATGGCGCGGGGCGGCTAAACCGGCATCCCTGCCGGTTTACCCCCCAAATCCCTGTCGAATTCCAGCCAGCGTGGTTTAACGGGGCGCCTAAGATCAAAAGCAGATCAAGATCAAGAGCGGCTCGCTTCGCATCGTGGTTACCGTCGGCTGCTACAGGCTACAAAGCTGTGTAGATACCTATGGCTATCGCAGGCAAGCCAGCCCACAGGTGCAGCGTCGCATGACAGTTATGTAGTCACCGATCAGTTACACGGTTTGTCTTCACGGCGCACCTGCGCCTGGCTCGCGCTCCAGTCTGTCAGCAGGCTGTAAGCCACCGCCAACAACGTCGGGCCGATAAACAGGCCGATAAAGCCGAACGCTATCAACCCGCCAAACACGCCCAACAACACAATCACCAACGGCAGGTTGCCGCCACGGCTGATCAGGTACGGCTTGAGCACGTTATCCACGCCGCTGATCACGAACGTGCCCCACACGCCCAGGAACACCGCGTAGGTGTAGTCGCCCTTCCACGCCAGCCACGCCGTGGCCGGGATCCACACCAGCGGCGGGCCCATGGGAATCAGGCTGAGCAAGAAGGTCACGATACCCAGCACCAACGCGCCCGGTACGCCAGCGATCAGAAAGCCGATCAGCGCCAGCAGCGCCTGGGCCGCAGCGGTGCCGATCACACCATTGACCACCCGCTGCACCGTGCCGGCCACCAGTTCGATGTAATAGCCCGCGCGCTCGCCAATCAGACGCTCCAACAGGCGGTGCACAAACATCGCCAGGCGCGGCCCGTCACGGTAGAAAAAGAACACGAAGACCAGGCTCAGGGTCAGCTCAAGAATGCCGCCGCCGATTTGCGCACTGCGCGCCAACAACCAATTGCCGACCTGGCCCAGGTACGGCTTGATGCTCACCATCAGCGCCGCGCCTTGTTGATCAATACTGTCCCATGTCGCCACCAGGCGCTCGCCTACGAAGGGGATCGACCCCAACCAGGTCGGCGCCTCGGGCAAGCCGTCGACCTGGATGTCCTTGATCAGCGCCACTGCATCACGCACATGGTCCGCCAGGTTGAACCCCAGCCATACCAATGGCACTGCCACCAGCAACATCCAGCCCAACGTCAGGATGCCAGCCGCCAGGGATTCCCGACCGCCGAGCCAGCGGGTGAGCAAACGCATCAGCGGCCAACTGGCAAAGGCCAGCACCGCGCCCCAGAACAGCGCCGACCAGAACGGCGCCATGACCCAGAAGCTGGCACCAAACAGCACCAGCAGCAGGATTTGCACCAGCAGGCGATCGTTATTGAGCATCGGGTATCTCGAGAAGAAGGCTGTAGAAAGAGAGCTTAGGCGAACGGCGCGGGTCCGTTCGCCCTGTGGTGCTTAGCGTATCAGATGCAGATGCAGTCCTTGGGTTTCACCGCTGCCGGTTTCCAGACGGGCGGTGCGCACGCCCTTCTCTACCAGTGCCTGGCGCCAGGCCTCAGCCTTCGGCCCGCTCAGGCTGACGCGCAGGGTGGTGTCGAGGTTCAAGGCTCGGGATATCAAGGTCAGCCAGGTGTCATCCGGTTCGGCGCCCAGCGCGGGGAAATCCAGCTCGCCGGTGCTTTTGAGTTCACGCAGCAGGGTGGCCGAGGTGGGCAGCAGGTCGCCCAAGGGCGCGCTGGCGTCGAGTTGCTCCACATGCAGGTAGGCGCGGCGGTTACCACGGGTGATGCCGTACAGCGCGACCAGGGAATTGTCCTGCGGGGCGGCCAGGCGTAGCAGCAGGTATTCCTGTTGGCCGTCGGCGCCCACCAGCTTGGCGTTGCCGAACACTTCGTTGGCCCACAGGCTGCTTTCGCCACAATCGCGGGCCTTGCACCAGAACAACAACTGCGCACCCTTGGCCTGCAAGGCTTCGCGCGTTGCGGTAAAGGCAGCGCTGGAGCTGTGTTCGGCGGGCAGTTCATAGGTGATTGCAGTGGCCGGGCCGCGTGCGATGGCCTGGCCTTCGTAACGCAACTGGCCGCTGATCTTGCGAATCGCGCCCATGGGGTAGATGCGTTCCTTGTCTTCAGCGGGGCGGTAATCGACGATTTGCGCATCCACCTGGCGGGCTACCGCCGGCAGATCCTGGCTGCCCGGCAGGTCGGCGGCAAATACCAGGGGGCTGAAACAGCAAAGGCCAAGGGCACGGATACTTCCTTTACCCAGGCTCATCGGATCAGTGAGCCCTGGCCAATGTTGGTCACAGCGATATTGAGTGTGTTCATGGTTGACTCCCTTTCAATCCGCCCAGCCTCGGCAGTTGACCCCGCCAAGTCAAGGCGTGGAGAAGAACCGATTGAAACAGTCTGCAACAAGAGCCGCGCCGGGCTCGTCATTCAGGTGTAAATGATGGCCGCCTGGCAGCGTGGTAACCGTGAAGGGTAGCTGAGAAAGCAATTCGGGATGTTTCGCCAGCATGCCGTCAGCCGCGACCACCAACTGCGTAGGGCACCCTACCCGTCGCACGAAAGCCATGGCTTGTTCTTCGGTCAGGCGCATCGGTGACGCCAGGGTCAGGCGGCTGTCGCTGCGCCAGGTGTAACCGCCCGGTACCGGCATCAAACCGCGCTGGGCCAGGAGCTGCGCCGCTTCACGGCTGACCGCCACCACGCCTTTCATCCGCGCCTCAACCGCTCGATCAAGGCTGTTGTAGACCGGCTTGCGCTTATCTTGCAGGCTCAATTGCGCCTGCAAGGCCATGCCCAGGCGCTCGGCCGCGTTCTCGCCGCTGGCGGTCGGTGGGATCACGCCGTCGATCAGGCCCAAGTGCGTCACCCGCTCCGGCAAGGCTCCGGCTAATACCAGAGAGACGATGGCGCCCAGGGAGTGGCCAAGTAATGCAAAACGTTTCCAGCCCAGTTGCTCGGCCACCTGCAGCACGTCGTAGACGTAATCCCACAAGGCATAACCGGCGCCGGCCGGGCGATGCGCCGAATGCCCATGCCCTGCCATGTCCAGGGCAACGATGCGCAAACCGTGCAACTTGGGCGCAAGGCGCGCAAAGCTGTTGGCGTTGTCCAGCCAGCCATGCAGGGCAATCACCGGCAGGCCGTCCTCAGGCCCGAACAGATGCGCGGCCAGTTCGATATGCGGCAGGCTCAGGCGAACCTCTTCGACAGGCGTGCTCATGCGCAATTTCGCTCACGGGCCTGCCAGCGAGCGAACAGCGTCTTGATCAAGGCAGCAGTGTCCTGAGGGCGTTCGAGCGGGAACATATGGCCGCCGGGCATGGTGAGCATTTCGCCCATGGGCAGGCGGTCGACGCCACTGGCATGGTGACGCATCACCACCCGGCTCTGGCGACCACGCACCACGGCCAGCGGCACCTTCAACTGGCGCACCTGGCCCGGGCTGGTGTGCGGCACGCCGCGATAGATGCTGATTTCGGTGGCCGGGTCGAACCGCAGGCGCAGGCGGTCGCCCACTTGCTGCAGGCCATGTTGCAGGTACGCGTCAAAGCAATCGGGGTCGAAGCCACGGAACAGGGTCTTGCCGGCGAAGTAGCTGCGCGCGGTGTCCAGGTCGGTGAATTCTTCGCGCCGGCCAAGGGTGCGCCCGGCTGGGGTGAGGCGGTCGATAAAGCCAAAGCGCTTGGCAGCGCGGATCACCCAGCGGTCTGCGCGGGTGAGCACCGGTGAATCCAGCATCACCACGCCCCGGTACAGGTGCGGGCAGCGCATGGCCGCGTGCAAATGCAGCACGCCGCCCAGGGAGTGGCCCACGCCCCACACTGGCTCTGGCTGCTGCTCCAGATGGTGGATGAGTTCGTCCACCAGGTTCTGCCAGTTATCATCCACCGGGAACCTGGGGTCGTGACCGTGCTGCGGCAGATGTGCCACTGCATATTCCGGGGCCAAGGCGGCAAACAGTTTGCCGTAGGTGGCCGAAGGGAAGCCATTGGCGTGGGTAAAAAACACGTGCTGCGACATACAGTTTCCATCAACCAAAACAGAGGGGGATTGTCACCATGCCCGGCGCCTACAGCAATGACTGTAACTGCCAGGAATGATGACACTCACGCCACGCCTATCGCGCCGGCTGTTGTTCACCCAGCGGCACCACGGCCATGGTCAGGCGTGAGACACAACTGGCCTTGCCCTCGTCGCTGCTCAAGCGGATGTCCCACACCTGGGTGGTGCGCCCGATATGAATGGCCTTGGCCACCGCCGTCACCCGCCCGCTGCGCACGCCGCGCAGGTGGTTGGCGTTGACCTCCAGGCCCACGCAATAGAACTTGCTGGCATCAATGCACAAATAGGCAGCCATGGAGCCGACACTTTCGGCCAGTACCACCGAGGCGCCACCGTGCAGCAGGCCGTAGGGCTGATGGGTGCGGTGGTCGACCACCATACTGGCGGTGAGGGATTCGTCGTCGAAGCTTTCGAAACGAATATCCAGCAATTCACCGATGGTGTTTTTCTGGATCGCGTTGAGGTGTTCGATATTCGGTTGGGTACGCCACAGGCTCATACGGTTGTCCTTGTTGGTTTTATTACGGCCCTAATCCTGCCACAGAACGGTTTCGCCGCGCGCGCTCCACGCTTGCAAATGTGGCCCGTACGTCGACTCGATCACGTTGCGCTTGATCTTCAAGGTCGGCGTGAGAAAGCCGTTTTCCACCGCCCAGTGATCTTTCACCACCACCAACTGCCCCATGCGCTCATGCTTATCCAGGCCGGCATTCACCTGTGCCAGCCAACGCTGAAGGCCACTGCCCAGGGCGTGGCGGTCCTCGCACGGCCCCGACAACACGCACAGCCCGATCGGTGCGCTGAGCCCCTCGCCGACCACACACACCTGTTCAATCCGTGCATGTTCGGCCAGGCGGTTTTCAATCGGCGCCGGGGCCACGTATTTGCCTTTGCTGGTCTTGAAGATCTCCTTGAGGCGCCCGGTCAGGCGCAGACGACCGTCAGCGTCCTGCTCGCCCTTGTCCCCCGTGCGCAGGAAGCCATCTGCGGTGAGCGTATCCGCGGTTTTCTGCGGGTCCTTGAAATACCCCAACATGGTCGCGCCACTGTGTACCTGCACTTCCCCTGACGGGTCGATGCGCACTTGCACACCTGGGCAGGGCTGGCCGATCCAACCGAGCGTTTGCCCGCCTGGGCGACACACATGGGAATAGCCGCAGTTTTCGGTCATGCCATACACCTCCAGCACATCCAGGCCCAGGCGCTGATACCAACGCAGCAACGCCTCGGGCACCGGCGCCGCGCCGGACAGAGCGATACGCAGCGCATCCAGCCCCAGACCGGCGAGGACTTTATGGCCGACGCGCTTGCCGATAAAAGGCAGGCGTAACAGGGTATCAAGGCGTTTTTCCGGGATTTTGGCGTAGACGCCCAGTTGGAATTTGGTCCAGATGCGCGGCACACCAAACAAGGCCGTCGGCCGCGCCCTGCGCAGATCGGTGAGGAACGTCTCCAGGCTCTCGGCGAAAAAAACGGTTTGCCCGGTATAGATCGACGCCATTTCAACAAACATCCGCTCCGCCACATGGCACAGCGGCAGGTACGACAGCAACCGGTCACCCTCCCCCAGGCCGAACAACTCAGTACCGCGCGTGGCAGCAAAACCCAAGGCGCCGAAACTGTGCATCACCCCTTTAGGCAGGCCGGTAGTACCGGAGGTGTAGATAATAGTGGCCAGGCTGGCGGCATCCGGCAGCGGGTTGTCCTGGATAGGAGAACAGGCTTGCAGGTCCATCCAACTGAAATCGAAAGTCCCCTCCGGACACAGCGGCAGGCTGATAGTCGGCACCCCCGCAGGAACGCCAGGCGCCATCGCCGGCCAGTCATCGAGTTTACCGATCAACGCCAACCGCGCCTGCGAATGGGTCAACACATGGGCGACGGACTCAGCGGTAAGGTTGGGATAAAGCGGCACCGACACATGCCCGGCCATCCAGATCGCCAGGTCGGCGATGATCCAGTGGGCGCAGTTTTTTGAAATCAGCGCAATGTGCGAGCCCAGGGGCAACTTCCGCGCACGCAGCCAGTGCGCAGCGCAACGCGCCTGGTGGCCCACCTCGCCCCAGGTGAGGGTCTGCACCTCACCGCCGCCGATGGGCTGAACAAGAAAAACTTTACGCGGGTGCCGCGCTTCACGCTCAAAGAAGACCTGCAACGGCAAACGAAAAGCGACAGGCATGGGACGCGCTCCTTTGTGATCCGAGATACAGCCAACCAAGCACTTGCTTGGTTGACTGTATAGCACAGGAGAAGGAAACGGCCTGCAGCTAACCCGATGCGAAGCGAGTCGCTCTTGATCTGCTTTTGATCTGCTTTTGATTTTGATCTTAAGCGCCCCGTCAAACCACGCTGGCCGGAATTCGACAGGGATTTGGGGGGTAAACCGGCAGGGATGCCGGTTTAGCCGCCCCGCGCCATGGATGGCGCGTGGCGGCGGCCCCCTAAATCACTGGCGGATTACGGGCACACCGAGCCCAAGCGAGGTGCCGAGTGGTGGGGCAAGAGCGTTTTGCTTACTTTTGCGCTTTTCAAAAGTGAGCCGCCGTCAGGGCGGAACCCTAAGCGGCCGTTACCGCAGCAATGGATATGTACCCAATCCAACTGTGTTGACTGCCAAGCCGCCTTCGCGAGCAAGCCCGCTCCCACAGTTGGATTGTGGGGTGTCAGGTGGACAGGTGTCGGCTGGCAGGCCGTCATCGCAGGCAAGCCAGCTCCCACAGTTGGAGTGCGTTAGGGATTCTTCACATCCACCAGACTCATCAACCCCGCCAACGGAAAGTCCCCCTCAAGCTGCGCCAAGCTGGCCGTATACATCGGCTGTGGCTGACGCTGATGCCCATGCTGCAAAAAACTGATCAGGTTGCCCACCAACGGCTGGTGGCTGACCAACAGCACGTCGTCATCAGTATCGAGCTTCTCCAGCACCTGTCGAACATCCTCATCGGGCGTCAGCCACGGCACCGTAAGGATCTCGCGCTCAAACCCCAGCACATCGCGCACCAACTGCGCCGTCTGCTGCGCTCGCACATAAGGGCTGGCAATGATGGCGCCCAAGGGCTGGCCAATCAGGTGCGCAGCACTGCGCAAGACTTCGGCACGCCCATGCTCGGTAAGGTTGCGCTCGGCGTCCGTGCGCGCATGCGCTTGGGCCTCACCGTGACGCAAAATCCATACCTTCATAGCTTCGGCTCTTCATCACGCACCGGGTGCGGTGCCGGCGGTACGCTGTGGGCCGCTTCACCTTCGGGCGCACGCGGGGTTGGCCAATCGGCGAACGGCCAAGGCTTTTGTTCAGTGTGGAAGCTGCCAAAGCGGCCGATCTGCGCCAGGAACTGGCTGAGGCTGTCGCCAAAATTCATCAGACCCAGGTTCGGTGCGCCGTAGATCAGCCGGTAAATCAATTGCACCACCACCAGCGCGCCGAGCAGGAATTGCGCCACCTGCCATACCAGCGCAAACACCAGCATCCACAGGATGCGCAAGACAATCGACTCGTAAGGAGGGGCAGCTTTGGGATCGTTCATGACGCGTTCCTCAGTTGAAACCACTGGTGGAAATAAAGTCGACATCGGTCTTGGGCTCGGCCCGCATCAGCAACTCGATGACCTGGTTCAAGGTGCGCCCTTCGAACAGGATCGCGTGCAGCCCGGCGACCAGCGGCATATATACGCCCACTTCCTGGGCCTTGGCCTTCAAGACCTTGAGGGTGTTGACCCCTTCGGCCACTTCGCCCAGGCGGGTCACTGCCTCGTCCAGGCTCAGCCCTTGGCCCAAGGCAAACCCGACCTGATAGTTGCGGCTTTTAGGCGATGAACAGGTGACGATCAAGTCACCCACGCCCGCCAGGCCGAGGAAGGTCATGGGGTTGGCGCCCTGGTTCACCGCAAAACGGGTCATCTCGGCCAGGGCACGGGTGATCAACATGCTCTTGGTGTTTTCGCCCATGCCCAGGGCCACGGCCATGCCGGCAATGATCGCGTAGACGTTTTTCAACGCCCCGCCCAATTCGACGCCGAAGCGATCGGCGCTGGCGTAGACCCGGAAAGTACGGCCATGCAGCACCGCCTGGACGCGCTCGCACAAGGCCTCGTCTTCACTCGCGACCACGGTGGCGGTCAACGCGTGCTCGGCGACTTCCCGCGCCAGGTTCGGCCCGGACAGCACGCCAATACGCGCCTGCGGGGCGATTTCGGTGAGGATTTCACTCATCAACTTGAAGGTGTCGGCCTCGATGCCCTTGGTCAGGCTGACCAGCAGCTTGCCGGCCAGGCGTTCGGCGTGGGGTGCCAATACCGAGCGCAAGGCGCTGGAAGGCAGCGCGACGAAGCACAGGTCGCAGGCCGTGAGGGTTCCCAGCAGGTCGGTCACCGGCTCGACGGCAGGATGAATCTTGATACCTTTAAGGTAACGGGGGTTTTCGCGATGCACGCGAATGGCTTCGGCCTGCTCGGGGTCGCGCATCCACTGGCGCACCGCGTGGCCGTTCTCGGCCAGCAGGTTAGCCACGGCGGTACCAAAACTTCCGCCTCCCAGGACCGCAATAGGGCGCTGTTCAGTCATATGCAATCCGTTAATCCATACCAGTGGCGATGGCGGCATTATACGGGGCGCCCGGCTTGCGGCCAGCCCCCGTATCAATTCGCGGGGTTGTCGGAAAATGCCATGGAGGTGCGAAGTAATTGCAAGTCCTACGACTGGCAAATAGCCGCGCCTCGGTTAACATGGGCGGCTATCCGCAATTAACAAGGCCGTGCCGTGTATCTAGGCCCCCCTCCTCGCTCATCACTGTTATTGATGCTGGCGTGCGCTACCTGCGCGCAAGCCGACGATCTATTCCTCGACAGCCAGCCGCTGCCGCAGGTCTTGACCGCCACGCGCCTCAAGCAATCGGCCGCCGCCGTGCCCGGCAGCATGACGGTGATCGACAGTGAGCTGATCAAGGCCAGCGGCGCCCGGGACATCTCGGAACTGCTGCGGCTGGTCCCGGGGATGATGGTCGGCTACACCAGCGGTAACCAGGCCTCAGTGAATTACCACGGCACCAGCGCCAGCGACGCACGGCGCATGCAGGTGCTGATCGATGGGCGCTCGGTCTACCGCGCCGGCCTGGCCACGGTGGACTGGAGCGATATCCCGGTGGCCATGGAGGATATCGAGCGTATCGAGGTGTTTCGCGGCCCCAACACGGTCAGCTACGGTGCCAATGCGCTGATGGCGGTGGTGAATATCCTCACCCGCTCGCCGGCCAATAGCCATGGCTCGCGGGTAAAGGTCATCCGTGGCGAGCGTGGCATCAATGACTTCTATGCCAGCCAGGGTGTGGGCTGGGAGACCGGCGATTTGCGCTTGTCCCTGTCCGGGCAACAGGACGATGGTTTTGACAGCGACGCGGCCGGCGCCGACCGCCGTGACGGGCGTCGTCTCAACCGTTTCAGCCTGGCGGTGAGCCAGACCTTGAACGCGCAACAAAGCCTCGACTGGCAACTGAACGTCAAGGAAGGCACCAACCAACGCCCATACACCTACACCCCAGTGTTTGCCGGGATTACCGAAGGCGGCAGCAATTCCGACGTCACCGCCAAAGACTACGCGGGCTCCCTGCGCTGGAACTTTGACTTCAACCCCGACCACAGCCTGTATATCCAGGGCTCGGCACAGCAATGGGACCGCAAGCAAATCTGGAAAGCCTGTGACGCCAAGGCCTCGTTCAGCCCTGAACTGACCCAGCTATGGCAGCTCAACCCCAACTATGCCGAATTGCTGGCGCGGCACATGGACACTTACAGCCAAGGCTCCGCCCCACCGGGTAACGCCGCCGAACAGGCCTTGGCCAACCAGGTGCTGGACCAGTGGCGCAACGGCGCCAACCAGAGCGTGTGTGGCGATATCGACCAGAGCACCCGTGAAAGCCGCTACGACCTGGAGATCCAGGACACGCTCAGCCTCTCCGACAGCCTGCGCCTGGTCAGCGGCATGAATTACCGCTACGACCGCGCCGATTCCGAGACCTACTTCAATGGCACCCTGGACGACACCACCTGGCGCCTGTTTGGGCACCTGGAATGGCGCGCCAGCGAGCACTGGCTGCTGCAAGGTGGCGCCATGTACGAAGACACCCACCTGAGCGGCAACTCGCTGACGCCACGGGTGGCGGTCAATTACCTGATCAACCCCCGCCACGGCTTGCGCGCGGTTTACTCCGAGGCGATCCGCTCGCCGGACATGTTCGAGAACAACGTCAATTGGAGCTATCGCGTCACCAATCTCAGTTCGCCGACCTATGGGCAAAACGCCGGGCAATATTTTGTCGTGACGCGCGGCCCCGGCAACCTCGACAAAGAGTTGATGCGCTCGCGCGAGCTGGGCTACAACGGCTTCTTTGCCGAGCTGGGGCTGAATGTCGACGTGAAGCTGTTCTATGACGAAATCACCGACATGATCAGCTCGCCGCTGCGCAACAACCAATACATCGCCAGCAACGCCAACAGTGCGCGCTTTAGCGGTGCCGAGTCGCAGTTCGACTGGCGCGTGAGTAACGCCGACCGCCTGCGCCTGACCTATGCTTATGTAGACGCCACCTCCAGCAACCCGCGGGACAAGGCGCAAACCGCGCGTAACAGCGGCGCGGCCGGTTGGCTGCGTGAATGGGGCCAGGGTTGGTCCAGCGCCTTGTTCTACTATGGCGACGACGCACTCAACCAGTATCGCTTCCAGCGGGTCGACCTGCGGGTGGCCAAGCGCATCGCCGTAGGCAAAACCAATGTGGAGCTGGCGGGCATGTTGCAACAACGCCTGGACAACCAGCCCACCACCTGGGCCGACAACAACTACGACCATCGCCACGTTCTCTACTTCAGCGCCGAGCTGGACTTCTGACATGGCCGATCAGTCACGGATGACCCTCTTGGTTTCACGGTTTTGGCGCCGTGGCCTGCTGCTCGCGTGCCTGTTGCTGGCGGCGCCGGCGTGGAGCGCCAACATCCTGCTGACGGCCGCCGAAGACAGCGCCGGCGTGCGCGCCTTTACCCAGGCCCTTGCCCAGCAGCGCCCCGACGACCAGGTCAGCTTCACCCCCCTCAACGCGTTGCCGGCGCCCAGGGACTTGCCTGCCAGCACCCGCCTGATCCTCCTTGACCTGCCCGGCCTGGACTGGCGACTGCAGGATGAACAAGGGCCGCCCACCCTAGTATTGCGCATCAGCCGCCTGCAGGCCCGGCAACGCCTGGGCAACACCCATCCGGCGAAAATCAGCCTGCTCTGGAGCGACCCGCCGCTGGACCGTCAGTTGCGCCTGATCGCCCATATCCTGCCCCAGGCACAGCGGGTTGGCGTGCTTTACGAAGCTGGCAGCGAGTTCCTGCTGCGCGAACTGACTCAATCCGCCAAGCCCATGGGCCTGGAAATCGTGCCCCAGCTCTGGGAGAACACCAGTGACAGCCGGCCGCTGCAAAACCTGTTCAAGAACAGCGACGTGCTACTGGGCCTCGACGACCCGAACCTGTACAACCCCAAAACCGTGAAAAACCTGTTGCTGAGCAGTTATGCCCAACAACTGCCGTTGGTAGGGCCCAATGCCGGGTTTGTGCGGGCCGGCAGCCTGGCCAGCACCTACAGCGATCAGGCCGACTGGCTCGCCGTGCTGAATCACCTGCTGGACCAGCCGCCGGCCAATTGGCCGCACACGCTCTACCCGCAACACTTCAAAGTCGTGGGCAACCCGCAAGTCGCACGCTCACTGGGCATCGAACAGGTCGATGAAGTCGCCGTTGCCGCCCGCCTGGCAGAAGGAGAAAAACGCCCATGACCTTGCGCCGTCGTTGGGATATCAACACCCGCACCCAGCTCATTACCCTGGGCCCCGCGCTGCTGTTGACCCTGCTGCTCATCACCTTCTTCACCTTCGTGCGCATCCAGGATTTGCGCCAGGAGCTGGACCACACCGGTCAATTGATCGCCAACCAGTTGGCGCCTGCCACTGAGTACGGCGTGATTTCCGGCAACAACGATGTGCTTGAAACCCTGCTGCGCGCGACCTTGGCCACCCCCCATGTGCGCTTCCTCGAGATCCAGGACAGCGCCGAGAACATCCTGGTGTACGTGGAGCAGCCGTCCGAGCGACATGATCGCTCGCTGTCGGTGAAGGTGTTCCAGGCACCGATCCGCCTGCAACACATCCAGCTCAACAATGACTTTTTCCAGGACAACCTCAACGAACCCAAAGCTCCGCGCGCGGACTACCTGGGTCGGGTGATCGTGGGTATGTCCAACGATGCGTTCAGCCAGCGCCAGCAGGAAATCCTGTTCAAAGCCGGGATCCTGGCGCTGTTCGCCCTGCTGTTTACCTTCCTGCTCGCGCGACGCTTGTCGGCGAGCCTGTCAAAGCCGATCAGCGCCATGGGGCATGCGGTCAAGGCCATCCAGCAAGGCGACTACAAAACGCCACTGCCGATCGTCGATGACTCGGAATTGGGCGACCTTTCGCGGCATATCAACAACCTGGCCGAGGGCCTTCAACAGGCCAGTCGCGAACAGCAGCAAGCCATGGCCCAGCTGATCCAGACCCGTGAAGAAGCCGAGCGGGCGAACAACGCCAAGTCGGATTTCCTGGCGATGATGAGCCATGAACTGCGCACGCCCATGAATGGCGTACTGGGCATGCTGCAACTGTTGGAAACCACCGAGATGACCGAGGAGCAGACCGAGTATGCGGCGCTGGCGTCCGAGTCCACCGAGCATTTGCTCAAGGTGATCAATGACATCCTTGATTTCTCGCGCATAGAACGCGCCGCTCTGGAACTGGAACATATTGCGTTCAATCTCGCCGACCTTATCAACAGCTGCGCCCAGGCTTTCCAGCACAGCGCCCAGCAGCGTGGGCTGAGCCTGGAACTGCCGATTCCCATGGGCATGGAGGCCCTGCGGGTGCGCGGCGATCCGACACGGATCCGCCAGATCCTGGTGAACCTGATCGGCAACGCACTCAAATTTACCGAACGTGGCAGCGTGACCGTCGAGCCCCACTGGCAAACCCTGGACCATGAGCTGGTGTGGTTCACCTGCACCGTGCGCGACAGCGGCATTGGTATTTCCACTGAACGCCTAGAATTGATGTTCGATGCATTCCAGCAGGCCGACAGCTCGATTTCCAGGCGTTACGGTGGGACAGGCCTGGGCCTGCCGATTGCGCGCACCCTGGCCGAGCGCATGGGCGGTACCTTGCGCGCCCAGAGCGAAGAAGGTCGAGGCTCGGTGTTCACCCTGGAAATTCCGCTGGCCATCGATCAGCAGCATGTGCCGGTGGCCGCGCCTGACGCGCTCGGCAAAGCCAGCGCCGGCGACGGGCGCCACGTGCTGCTGGTGGAAGACAACCCGGTCAACCGCACCGTGGTCGAAGCCATGCTGCGCAGCCTGGGCTTTGAAGTCAGCCTGGCCACGGACGGCGCCGAGGCGATCCGCAGTGCCGAGAGCCTGATTTTCACCGCCATCCTGATGGACTGCCGCCTGCCCTTGATCGACGGCTACGAAGCCACGCGGCAGATTCGCCAACTGCCCGGCTGCGCCGACCTGCCGATCATCGCCCTGACCGCCAACGCCTTGCAGGGCGACCGCGAAGCCTGCCTGGCAGCCGGAATGAACGATTACCTGGCCAAGCCGTTCAAACGCACGGATTTGCAGCAAATCCTGCAGCGCTGGGTGCAATAGCGCCGCGCCATCAGCCAACTGCGACTGGCGTGAAAGACGAAAGTGCGGCAGTCTTAGGCACCCGAACGGGCCGATAAACAGGCCCGGTTTAAAATTTCAGTGAACAAGTGTACATTCAGTGCCTTGCCGCTGTGACTTTCACTACAACGCAATAGTCTATGTGTAGGCTGCCGCTATGAGGCATGAACGCTTCATTCGGTTCGGGAAGATTTGCCCTACCCTGCCGCATGGGATTATTGAGGAGCTCGCATGACCAAACAAAACGCCTTTACTCGGGAAGACCTGCTGCGCTGCAGTCGCGGTGAGCTGTTCGGCCCAGGTAACGCGCAACTGCCCGCCCCGAACATGCTGATGGTGGATCGCATCACCCATATCAGCGAAGAGGGTGGCAAGTACGGCAAAGGTGAATTGGTCGCCGAGCTGGATATCACCCCTGACCTGTGGTTCTTCGCTTGCCACTTCGAAGGTGACCCTGTGATGCCAGGCTGCCTGGGCCTTGACGCCATGTGGCAGCTGGTCGGTTTCTACCTGGGCTGGCAAGGCCTGCCGGGCCGCGGTCGCGCCCTGGGTTCGGGCGAAGTGAAGTTCTTTGGCCAGGTACTGCCGAGCGCCAAGAAAGTCACCTATAACATTCAAATCAAGCGCGTCCTCAAGGGCAAGCTGAACCTGGCCATCGCCGACGGTTCGGTGACTGTCGACGGTCGCGAGATCTATACTGCCGAAGGCCTTCGGGTCGGCGTATTCACTTCCACTGACAACTTTTAAGGGTTATCCGCATGCGCCGCGTCGTTATCACTGGTCTGGGCATCGTTTCTTGCCTGGGCAATGACAAAGAGACCGTCACCGCTAACCTGCGTGCAAGTCGCCCTGGCATCCGCTTCAACCCGGAATATGCCGAAATGGGTCTGCGTAGCCAGGTTTCCGGCTCCATTGACCTGCCCCTCGAAGAACTGATCGATCGCAAGATCTATCGCTTCGTCGGCCACGCTGCCGCCTACGCCTACCTGGCCATGAAAGACGCAATCGCCGACTCCGGCCTGAGCGAAGACCAGGTTTCGAACGTACGCACCGGCCTGATCGCCGGCTCCGGCGGCGCATCGACCCTCAACCAGATGGAAGCGCTGGACATCCTGCGCGAAAAAGGCGTGAAGCGCGTCGGCCCGTACCGTGTCACGCGGACCATGGGCAGCACCGTTTCCGCCTGCCTGGCCACACCCTTCCAGATCAAGGGCGTGAACTACTCGATCTCCTCCGCGTGCGCCACCAGCGCCCACTGCATCGGGACTGCCGTTGAGCAGATCCAACTGGGCAAGCAGGACATCGTGTTCGCCGGCGGCGGTGAAGAAGAGCATTGGAGCCAGTCGTTCCTGTTCGACGCCATGGGTGCATTGTCCACCCAGTACAACGAAACCCCGGAAAAAGCCTCCCGCGCCTACGACGCCAAGCGTGACGGTTTCGTCATCGCCGGCGGTGGCGGCATGGTCGTGGTCGAAGAGCTGGAACACGCCCTGGCCCGTGGCGCCAAGATCTACGCGGAAATCGTTGGCTACGGCGCGACGTCCGACGGCTACGACATGGTTGCGCCAAGCGGTGAAGGCGCCATCCGCTGCATGCAGATGGCAATGTCCACCGTCGACACCCCAATCGATTACCTGAACACCCACGGCACCTCGACCCCGGTCGGCGATGCCAAGGAAATGGAAGGCGTGCGTGCGGTATTCGGCGACAAGGCTCCGAAGATCAGCTCCACCAAGAGCCTGTCGGGTCACTCCCTGGGCGCCGCTGGCGTTCACGAAGCGATCTACTGCCTGCTGATGATGGAAGGCAACTTCATGGCCGGCTCGGCCAACATCGACGAGATTGATCCGGTTGTGGCTGATATGCCGATCCTGACCAAGACCGTTGAAAACGCCAAGATCGACACCGTGATGAGCAACAGCTTTGGCTTTGGTGGCACCAATGCCACCCTGGTACTGAAGCGCTGGCAGGGCAAGTAAGCCCCGCAGGTTGATCACATGAAAAAGCCCCGACTGGTTCGGGGCTTTTTTTTGCGCGTTGATTTGAAACCGCGTCGCCTTCATCGCAGGCAAGCCAGCTCCCACCTTTGAATTGTGAATACCGTCAAATGTGGGGGCTTGCCTGGGAATAGCATAGGTATCTACACAACTCTGTAGCGCTCAACGGTAACCACGATGCGAAGCGAGTCGCTCTTGATCTGCTTTTGATCTTGATCTTAAGCGCCCCGTCAAACCACGCTGGCCGGAATTCGACAGGGATTTGGGGGGTAAACCGGCAGGGATGCCGGTTTAGCCGCCCCGCGCCATGGATGGCGCGTGGCGGCGGCGCCCCAAATCACTGGCGGATTACGGGCACACCGAGCCTAAGCGAGGTGCCGAGTGGTGGGGCGAGGACCTTTTGGTTACTTTTGGGTCCTTCCAAAAGTGACCCGCCGTCAGGGCGGAACCCTAAGCGGCCGTTACCGCAACAATGGATATGTACACAATCCAACTGCGTTGACTGCTAGGCCGCCTTCGCGAGCAAGCCCGCTCCCACAGTTGGATCGTGGGGTGTCAGGTGGATAGGTGTCGGCCGTCAGACCGTCACGGGAGCAAGCTCCCCTCGCCACAGGTTCGGCGTCATCCCGAAGTTGTGTGGATACCTATGCTGCGAATGGGCCAACCCGCCCCCCAGCCCTACACCGAAAACCGCGCCACCATCGAATTCAGATCCACCGCCAACCGCGACAGCTCCTGGCTCGCCGCACTGGTCTGGTTGGCCCCGGTCGATGTCTGGTGCGCCAGGTCGCGGATATTCATCAGGTTGCGATCCACCTCTCGGGCCACCGCCGCCTGCTCCTCCGAGGCACTGGCAATCACCAGGTTGCGTTCGTTGATCAAGGTAAACGCCGAGGCAATTTCTTCCAGGGCCATGCCCGCCGATTTGGCGATGTCCAACGTGGACCGCGCCCGCGTGTTGCTCTGCTGCATCGAGCTAACGGCCAGGTCGGTGCCCTGCTGAATGCCGCTGATCATCTGTTCGATTTCCTGGGTCGACTGTTGCGTGCGATGGGCCAAGGCCCGCACCTCATCGGCCACCACCGCAAACCCGCGCCCGGCATCCCCGGCTCGCGCCGCTTCAATTGCCGCGTTCAGGGCCAGCAAGTTTGTTTGCTCGGCAATCGAGCGAATCACGTCCAGCACTGTGCTGATGCCATAGACCTTTTGCGCCAACTCCTCGACCTGGGTCACATTGGCGGTCACATCGGTCGCCAGGGCTTCAATCGACACCACCGTCTGCTGCACCTGTTCACGCCCTTGCTGGGCAATCCGGTCGGATTCGCGAGATGCCTGGGAAGTGGCCACGGCATTGCTCGCCACCTCCTCCACCGCCACCGTCATCTGATTGACTGCCGTGGCCGCCTGTTCGATTTCCTGGTTCTGCTGGTGCAAACCACGGGTCGCATCCTCAGTGACGCAACTGAGCTCTTCAGACGCGGACGCCAATTGGTTCGACGATTCAGATATGCGCCGGATAGTGTCGCGCAAACTCTCCTGCATGCGCTTGAGCGCCTGCTGCAAGCGCGCCGGCTCGTCGCTGCCACTGAGCCTGATCTCGCCGGTCAAGTCGCCACTGGCAACGCCCTGGGCCACTTTCAATGACTGCGCCAGCGGCAGCACGATGCTGCGCGTGAGCCACACCGCCAGGCCGATCGTGATCAACGCTGTGATGCCAATCATGACCATCACCCAAACCCGCGACTGGCTGAACACCTGCTGTGCCAGCCGGGCGGCCTCGTTGGCGCTGGACTTGTTCAGATTGACCAGCTCACGCAGGGTGACAGCCATTTGGTCGGCCATCTGATTCATTTCGCCATTAACCACCGCAATGGCCTCCTCCAGCCGATTGGCCTTGGATAGGCCCACCACCAGCTCCTGGCGTTGCAGGTACTGCTGCTGCTCGACCTTGAAGCGATCAAACAGCACGCGCTCCTCAGGCAAGACAATCAACGCCTCGTACACGCCTTCAGCGTGGTGCAAATCGGTTTTGATCTCGGCGATTTTCTGCTCGTTCTGCGCCACCGCCTGGGGGTCGCGGTTGACCAGCAAGCGCAACGTCAGGGCCCGAATGCGCAACACATCCTGGTTCATCTCCCCTACCGCCATCACGCTGGGCAGCCAGTTGGTCTCCACCTGGTCCGACTGCTGGCGCATATTGGCCATCTGCAACAGGGCGAAGCCGCCCAAGACGAACACCATCAACGCCAGCACACCAAAGCCCAGGCCGGCGCGAGGGGCGATATTCAAACTGCGGATATTCATGCCAGGGTTCCTTCCAAAAGTACTGCATCCACCTGCAGCAGGTCTCTTGGACGTTATCGGCACCTCAGGTCATTGGCATAAGACCAAAACGCGATATCAACGCGCGTCACCATCGCGAGGCGGCTTGGGCAGGATGGCCAGGAAATTGTCGCGCGCGACCTTGTGGGCAACGTCTTCGGGCAACGCATCGAGGAAAGTATCGAAGCGGCGCATTTCCTTGCCCAACTTATTGAAGCGCCCCACCACGTCGGAGCCGAGCATGAAGCGATCCGGGAAGCGCTCCACCAGCTTTACCCACTCAGGCCGAGGGTTACCCGCCTCATCCAGCAGATACGGCGTGAGCATGCTCCAGGACAAGTCGATATACAGGTTGGGATACGCCTCAAGCAGACGATTCAAGGTGGGCAGCAAAAAATCCATTTGCACCTGATGACGGTGGATTTCCTTGCTGGTACCGGCATGGGCCCAGATAAAACGCGTGTGCGGGTGGTTGCGTAACGGCTGCTCGACTTCCGCCAGGTACAGCGGGTTGCGCTCACGTTTGGAGGTGATGTTGGAATGCAGCATCACCGGCAGATCGTTTTCGGCTGCCAGGTGGTAGATGCGCGTCATGGCTTCGTTATTGGCGCGCGGCGTATCACCCGAGGTAAGGGCGGTAAGGTCATCGTGGCGGGTGAACACTTCCCCAATGCCTTGCCACAGCCCTGGGTTGAGGTCGAGCATGCGCTGGATATGGGCCGCAGAGTTCTTGTCGTTGGGATTGAAGCCGGCCAGGAAGGGATGAAAGTGCTGGCGTTGCGCGGGGGAAAGTTTATTGACCGCCGCCGCGACGATCACATCCGTGGCGCTGTACCAATAGGCATCGGCGTCGTCACCGGCGTAGTAGCGCGGGCGCTTGGGTTCATCTTCGTGCCATTTCTTGGCCACGGGAATCCCGGAAATCATGACGTGCTTTACGCGGTTGTCCGCCATGGCCTTGAGCAGCTTGTCCATGCCGGCAGTTTCCTGGAAAAAGTCCACGTAATGCAGGTGCGCGTCGCTGTAGGCATAGTCACGGGCCTGCGCGGCAAGGCTGCTGGCGGCGAGCAACAAGGCGAGACTCAGGCGGGCTCCAAACACGGTAAAACCTCAATAAGGGCGGATACGGGTAGACCTTGCGCCAGCCTTGCGGGTTCAGCATGGAAAAAACCGGAACACTGGAGTGCCAGCATGCTCTATAACTGCATGACCTTCATCCTGCGCCCTTACGAGGTTTGCCATGCCTGTTACCGTCAATACGCTCAACGCTGAAAACTTCCGTCACAGCGTGAATATCAATAATCACGAACTGTTTACCGACCTGCCCAAGAGCCTGGGCGGTGACGATTCGGCCCCCTCCCCTCACGATTATTTCGATGCTGCGCTGGCGTCGTGCAAAGCCTTGACCGTAAGGCTCTACGCGCAGAAAAAAGATATCCCGCTGACCGGCGTGACTGTGGAGGTCACCCACGACAGCACTGAGGAACAGAAGGGTAAATACAAGCTCAACGTCAAGCTGACCCTCAAGGGCGTACTCACCGACGCCCAGCGCGATGAACTGCATCGGGTGGCCGATAAGTGCCCGGTACACAAGCTGATGACCACCGCCGAAGTCACTATCGAGACGAAATTGTCGGAAGGCGCCTTCAGCCAATAGCCCCAACTTCCCACCGAGCGGGTTATGCTTCATCGCATCCAACCCGCTCAGACTGGGATGCCCATGACCACCCTCACCGTAATTCGCCCTCGCCCCGAAGATGTAGAAGGCCAGCCCATCCTGCGCCCCCTGCCCTCGCGTGAATGCCGTAGCGTCGGGCCCTTTGTGTTTTTCGACCATATGCTGCCGAACCGCTACGCGCCGGGTACCGGCATGAATATCCGCCAGCATCCCCACATTGGCCTGTCCACTCTCACCTACCTGTTTGAAGGCGCCTTGCAGCATAAGGACAGCCTGGGCTCGGACCAGGTGGTGCAAGCCGGCGATGTCAGCTGGATGACCGCCGGCAGTGCGATTGCCCACGTTGAGCGCACACCGCAAGCGGTCAAGGCCAGGGGTTTCAACCTGCATGGCCTGCAGGTGTGGCTGGCCTCGCCCAAGGACCACGAGACCGGGCCGGGACACTACAGCCATCACCCCGCGGCGAGCTTGCCGGTGAGCGATAACCTCGGTGTGCAAATCCGCTTGATCGCCGGTGATGGTTTTTGCCTCAGATCCCCGGTGCCGGTGCTGTCGCCGACGCTGTATGCCGAGGTACAGATGCAAACCGCCACGACCCTGCTGATTGCCGATGAGCATGAGGAACGTGCGGTGTATGTGCTTGAG
This sequence comes from Pseudomonas sp. FDAARGOS_380, assembly GCF_002591235.1. Lineage (NCBI taxonomy): Bacteria > Pseudomonadati > Pseudomonadota > Gammaproteobacteria > Pseudomonadales > Pseudomonadaceae > Pseudomonas > Pseudomonas sp. FDAARGOS_380. The sequence continues at coordinate 6,045,351 of NZ_CP023969.1, forward strand.
GGTGAGGTGCAGTTGGATGGTGAAGCGCTGGAGGTGAACAGTTTGGTGGTATTGCCGACTGGGCAGGAGATGACCCTGTATGCCGAGAGTGATTGCCACCTGATGGTATTTGGCGGGGCGCCGTTGGATGGGCCACGGCGGATCAACTGGAATTTTGTGGCGAGTGATCCGGCGGTGATCGAGCAGGCGAGACAGCGCTGGGCGGCTGGGGATTGGCCCACTGTGCCGGGGGAGTCAGAAAGAATCGAGTTGCCTGTTAAATAACATTCGCGAGCAAGCCCGCTCCCACATTTCGACCTGTGAACGCAGTCAAATGTGGGAGCGGGCCTGCTCGCGAAAAGGCCGCAACAGGCGCCGAAGCATCAACCCGTGAACACTTCATCCAACAAGTTATGCATCGCCTGGAACGCCCGAGCAGCGGTCTTCGCGTCGTACATCATCTTGCCTGGCACATTGGCATGGGGGTCGGTGAAGGAATGCACTGCGCCGCCGTAGCTGAGCAACTGCCAATCCACACCCGCCGCGTTCATTTCATCTTCGAACGCCGGCAGTTGCTCTTTGGGCACCAACGGGTCCGCGGCGCCATGCAGCACCAGCACTGAACCCTTGATGTTCTTCGCGTCCGCCGGGTTCGGCGTATCCAGCGTGCCGTGGAACGACACAGCGGCCTTCAACGGCGCACCGGTACGGGCCAGTTCCAGGGAGCAGCAACCGCCAAAGCAGAAGCCGAAGGTGGCCAGTTTCGACGTGTCCACTGCTGCTTCAGTCTGGCCTTGCAGTTGCTCGAAGGCCGCTTGCATGCGTTTGTTCAGCAGCGGGCGATCATTCTTCAACGGCATCATCGCCGCACCGGCCTCATCGCCATTTGAAGGCCGTACGTTTTGCCCGTAGAGGTCGGCAATCAACACCACGTAGCCTTTGCCAGCAACGGCCTTGGCGATCTCTTCGGCCCCTGCACTCACGCCCATCCAGTTCGGCGCCATCAGCAAACCCGGAAGCGGGCCTTTGTGGCTGGCATCGAACGCCAGACGGCTTTCATAAGACTGGCCATCAATCTGATAGACCACGGAACGTACAGTGACTTGGCTCATGATTCACTCCAGTTGAGGTACACGCAGAAACGGTAATGCGACTGTAGGAGCGAGCTTGCTCGCGAAAAACTTCAGGGCACCGCGTTGATTCAGGATGTACGCGTTATCGTTGACGTTTTTCGCGAGCAAGCTCGCTCCTACAAATGAAAAAACCCGCCGAAGCGGGTTTTTCTACATCGGTGTTAAACCGACAATTCAACCAACAGCTTGTTCAGTCGGCGCACATACGCGGCCGGGTCCTTCAAGCTGTCGCCGGCTGCCAGGGCGGCCTGGTCGAAGAGGATGTGCGACAGGTCGCCAAACCGCTCTTCGCTCTGCTCGCCATCGAGTTTCTCGATCAGCGGGTGAGACGGGTTGAATTCGAAGATCGGCTTGGAGTCCGGCACTTTCTGCCCGCTGGCCTCGAGGATCTGACGCATCTGCAAGCCCAGGTCTTGCTCGCCGATAGCCAGGATCGCCGGGGAGTCGGTCAGGCGGTGGGAAACCCGCACTTCACTGACCGCGTCGCCCAGGGAAGCCTTGATGCGCTCAACCAGGCCCTCTTTGGACTTGGCGACTTCTTCGGCTTCTTTCTTCTCTTCTTCGGAGTCCAGGTTACCCAGGTCCAGGTCACCACGGGCCACGTCGACAAAGGTTTTGCCGTCGAACTCGGTGAGGTAGCTCATCAGCCACTCATCGATACGGTCGGTCAGCAGTAGCACTTCGATGCCTTTCTTGCGGAAGACTTCCAGGTGCGGGCTGTTCTTGACCTGAGCGTAGGTTTCGCCGGTCAGGTAGTAGATCTTGTCCTGACCTTCCTTGGCGCGCGCCAGGTAGTCAGCCAGGGACACAACCTGCTCGCCGTCTTCGCCCTGAGTCGAAGCAAAACGCAGCAAGCCGGCGATTTTTTCCTTGTTGGCAAAATCTTCCGCCGGGCCTTCTTTCATGACCTGGCCGAAGTTTTTCCAGAAGCTCTTGTATTGCTCAGGCTCGTTCTTCGCCAGTTTTTCCAGCATGTCGAGTACACGCTTGGTCAGCGCCGACTTCATTGAGTCGATGATCGGGTCTTTCTGCAGGATTTCCCGCGACACGTTCAGCGACAGGTCGTTGGAGTCGACCACACCTTTGATAAAGCGCAGGTACAGCGGCAGGAAGGATTCCGCCTGGTCCATCACGAACACACGCTGCACGTAGAGCTTCAGGCCTTTTGGCGCTTCACGCTGGTACAGGTCGAACGGAGCACGGGCCGGTACGTAGAGCAGCGAGCTGTATTCGAGCTTGCCTTCAACCTTGTTGTGGCTCCAGCTCAGCGGGTTCTCGTAATCGTGGCCGATGTGCTTGTAGAACTCCTGGTATTCCTCGTCCTTGATCTCGGTACGCGGACGGGTCCACAGGGCGCTGGCGCGGTTGACGGTCTCCCATTCCACCGCCGGGGCTTCTTCGCCTTCGGCAACGGTCTGTTCCTTGGGCAACTCGATCGGCAACGCGATGTGGTCGGAGTACTTCTTGATGATGTTGCGCAGGCGCCAGCCATCGGCGAATTCGTCTTCACCGGCTTTCAGGTGCAGCACGATGCGGGTGCCGCGGTCAGCCTTGTCGATAGTGGCGATTTCAAATTCGCCCTCGCCCTTGGAAGCCCAGTGCACGCCTTCGCTGGCGTCGAGGCCGGCGCGGCGGCTGAAGACTTCAACCTTGTCGGCGACGATGAAGGCCGAATAGAAGCCCACGCCGAACTGGCCGATCAGGTGAGAGTCTTTTTTCTGGTCGCCCGACAGGTTCTTCATGAAATCTGCGGTGCCGGATTTGGCGATGGTCCCCAGGTGGGTGATCGCATCGTCACGGCTCATGCCGATACCGTTGTCTTCGAGAGTGACGGTCTTGGCGTCTTTGTCGTAGCTCACACGGATCTTCAGTTCCGCGCCGCCTTCCAGCAACTCAGGCTTGGACAGGGCTTCGAAACGTAATTTGTCGACAGCGTCAGAGGCGTTCGAGATCAATTCGCGAAGGAAAATTTCCTTGTTGGAATACAGCGAATGGATCATGAGGTGCAGCAGTTGCTTCACCTCGGTCTGGAAGCCCAGGGTTTCCTTTTGAGTTTCCACACTCATGGTCATCAAACTCCAATTGGATGGCAGTGGCCGCGCCCGAAAGGGTTGGCGGCGGGTTGTCATCAAAGTTGGGGGCTCAGGCCAGGATTTCAAGGGCGGGCCAATTCCTCAATTTTGAAATGTGCCCGGGCGGTGGCAATCGGCTCGGCCGGGGTGCTCTGCCAGGCGGTAATCGCCACGTTAGCCACGCGCCGGCCCTGGCGCCACACCTGGCACTTGGCGTAGGTGTCCCGAAACTGGCCGGCACGCAGGTAATCCAGGGAGAAGTCGATGATCTTCGGCAGGCCCGGAGCGCCCGTAAACACCATCAGATGCAGGGCGGCGGCCAACTCCATGAAGCCGGCGATCACCCCGCCATGCAACGCCGGCAATATGGGGTTACCAATATTGTCCTTGTTGGCCGGCAGGCGAAACAGCAACTCATCCCCCAGACGGGTGCATTCGATGCCGATCAACCTGGCATAGGGCACCAACTCGAGCAGCGCGTCATAGTCGCCACGATCAAGGGCTTGCTCCAGGCGGGTCTTGAACCGATGCGTCATGCCTGCTCTCCCTTGATGACCGTGCCCAAGCCTTGGGTGCCTTTGAGGCGCTTGCCCATGCGCATGAACGTACCCACCACATGGGCAATAGGTTGTTGCGGGTCATCCTGATAGGCAACGCCACGGGTGAAGATCACGTCGGTGGTCACCCGGTAACATTGCGCGAAGCCATAGACCGGCTTGTGGGGTTCGGCGGGATGCATGTAGTCGATGCGCAGGTCCAGGGTGGGGCACACTTCGAATTCGGGCAATACGCACAGGGTCGCCATGCCGCAGGCGGTGTCCATCAACGAGGTGAGCGCGCCGCCATGGATCACCCCGCTCAGGGGGTCACCGACGATATGCGGCCCATACGGCAGTACGAGGGTCATGCCCTCCTCGCTGGCTTGATGAACACTCACACCCAGCACCTGGCAATGGCGCAGGGCCGAAACGAAGCGCACGGCACGCTCTAACAAAGGGTTTTCGGTCATTGTTTTTAGACTCTTATTAGTGTGAATTCAGCGGACGGGAATGACTGGGTAAAGTTCCTGTACGAAACATGCTATATATCTGTGGGACATAAGGAACTAATGCTGGCCCCTTGGGTTCGAAAGGCCAGTAGATATCTTCAATAAGGAGAAACACCCCATGCGTAAGACATTAGCTATTTCCATGATGCTGGCCGCTGCTCTCGGTCTGGCTGCCTGCGACAAGAAATCCGAAGACAAAGCCCAAGACGCTGCTGCACATTCTGAGCAAGCTCAGCAAGATATGGCTAAAGCACAGGATAAAGTGAACGACGCTGCGAAAGAAAACGCCGAAGCTGCCAAAGCTCAGGCCGAATCGAACGAAGCGGCTGCAAAAGAAGCTGCACCTGCCGCACCAGCAGAACCTGCCAAGCAGTAATCGCAGGGTTTAAAGCTGTATTGCAGCAAAAAGAAAGCCCGCTGACTAAGCGGGCTTTTCTTTGTCTGGGATTTGCTGCCAGCGCTACGATGCGCCCTCTTTTACTGCGTCGACTGCCGGCATATCGGTTGGCGTATACACCATCACCTGCAATACATCCGAATGGAACTCGCGGCGGTACAGCACCAACACCACCCCGCTGCTCATCAACATGAACAACCAGGGGCTGACAAACCAGGCCAGCATGGTCATGCCGAAGTAATAAGCACGCAGGCCAAAGTTGAACTGGTTGGCCGCCATCGAAATCACTCGAGCCGCCCGCAAAGCAAATGCCTTGCGCTCCTGCTCCGACACATGCCGCTCACCAATCATGGGCGCCGAACCCACTAGCACTGCCGCGAAGTTGTACTGGCGCATGCACCAACTGAAGGTAAAAAAGGCGTAAACGAACACCAATGCCAGGCACAGCAATTTGATCTCCGACATGCCCTGGGATGCCTGCTGCACCATGGGAATATCTGCCAGCAGTGACACTGCGCGTTCCGAAGCCCCCAGCACCGTGAGGATACCGGCGAGGATGATCAAGGTGCTGGAGGCAAAGAACGAGGCATTGCGCTCCAGGTTACCGATCACACTGGCGTCGGCGATACGGTTGTCGCGCAGCAGCATGCGGCGCATCCAGTCTTCACGGTACAGGTGCAACACACTGGCCAGGCACGCCGTGTCCCGGGCTTTCCAAGTGGCGTAACGGGTGTAGCCGCCCCAGCAGATAACAAACCAGAGTGCTGCAAGCAGATGAGCTTGATTGATTTCGACAAACGACATGTAGGTCCTTGTACAGGGTAGCCATGGTGAAAACGCGGACAAACTGTGGGAGCGGGCTTGCTCGCGAATACGGTGTGCCAGCTGCATATTAGTTTGCTGACACACCGCATTCGCGAGCAAGCCCGCTCCCACATTACCGGTTCACAAGTTTAGAAATATGTAATGTCATACGCAAAAAAAATGCCCCGTATCGTTTGATACGGGGCATTTCAGTACAGCACGAACCGCGTGTTACGCGATGGCTTCGCTGCGCTTGCCCAGCATACGGTCAATCACCACCGCCGCCACCAGCGTCATCACCGATGGCACCAGCCACGCCAAGCCTTGTTCGCTCAACGGCAGGTTTACCAACTGCGTTGGCATCCAACCCGCCAGGCCCGCACCCTTGAGTGCGTCGATGCAGCCAAAGATGAACGACACCAGCATCACCGGGCCGACAATACGGCCCTGTTCCTGCCAGAACCCTTTGCAGAAGCTCAGGGCCACCAACACGATGCACGGCGGGTAGATCGCGGTCAGCACCGGGATCGAGAAGGCAATCAGTTTGGTCAGGCCCAGGTTGGACACAAACAGCGAGAACAGCGCCAGGATCACCACCAGGGTCTTGTAGGACAGTGGCAGGATCTTGCTGAAGTACTCGGCGCAGGCGCAGGTCAGGCCCACGGCAGTCACCAGGCATGCCAGGGAAATCAGCACGGCGAGGAAACCACTGCCCAGGGAGCCGAACGTGTATTGCACGTAGGCGTGCAGTACTGCCGCGCCATTACTGGCACCCGCGGCCACGGCATGGCTGCCCGAACCCAGGCGGAACAGGCTGACGTACACCAGCGCCAGGCCCACGCCGGCAATCAGCCCGGCAATGATCGCGTAGCGGGTGATCAGCTTGGGCGACTCGACGCCACGGGAGCGGATCGCGTTGACGATCACGATGCCGAACACCAGGGCGCCCAGGGTATCCATGGTCAGGTAACCATTGATAAAGCCTTGGGAGAACGGCGCGGCCACGTATTCCGGCGTGGCAACCCCCACCTCACCCGCAGGCAAGGCAAACGCAGCGATACCGAGAATGGCCAGGGCGATGATCTTCAGCGGCGCCAGGAAACGGCCCACGGTGTCCAGCAGTCGACCCGGGTACAGTGAGACAAAGAACACCACCAAAAAATACACCGAGCTGTAGAGGAACAGCGCCAACGGGCTTTCACCGGTCAAGGGCGCCAGGCCTACTTCAAACGACACGGTTGCGGTGCGCGGGGTCGCAAACAGCGGGCCCACGGCCAGGTAGGCCGCTGCCGCCAGCAGGCCACCGGCGATCTTGCCAATCGGGCTGCTCAGCGCATCCATGCCACCACCGACCTTGGCCAGGGCGATCACCGTGACCACCGGCAAACCGACTGCGGTGATCAGAAAGCCCAGCGCCGCCATCCACACATGCGGCCCGGACTGCAAACCAACGATAGGCGGGAAGATGATGTTGCCGGCGCCCACGAACAGGGCAAAGGTCATAAAGCCCAGCGCCAGGATATCCTGGCTTTTCAACACTTTCATTTGAGGAAATACCACACTACTGAATCGGAATTTAGAGAGGGCTTCCCTATGGATGAGGGAAATGCTGCCGGCCCTTGTGGGGACCGACCGGTCTAGCGCGCAGCTTCCTTTTGGGACGCGGACGCATAAAGAGGCGGCTAGAGTACAGAATTAGCCTGACAAACGCACTGTTGCGGGGCGGACTGTCCGATAAGCGACATTTGAATGTCGCGTTTTCATACTTAATTTGCCCATACAGTTTTTTTGTAGGAGCGAGCTTGCTCGCGAAAAACTCACAGGCGCCGCGCTCATTCAGGAAGCACGCGTTATCGTTGAGGTTTTTCGCGAGCGAGCTCGCTCCTACAGAGGGCAATATTCGCATACCCAGAATGCACAAAGGCCACCCGAAGGTGGCCTTTGTGTGGTGAAGCGTCAGCTAAGCGCGAGGCTTACTTGACAGCCCAACCGGTCAGCTCGGCCAGGGCCTTGCCGATGTCTGCCAGCGAACGCACGGTTTTAACACCTGCGTCTTGCAGTGCAGCGAATTTCTCGTCTGCAGTGCCTTTGCCGCCAGAGATGATTGCGCCAGCATGGCCCATGCGCTTGCCCGCAGGGGCAGTCACACCAGCGATGTAGGAAACAACCGGCTTGGTCACGTGTGCCTTGATGTAGGCAGCCGCTTCTTCTTCAGCCGAACCGCCGATCTCACCGATCATTACGATCGCTTCGGTCTTCGGGTCTTCCTGGAACAGCTTCAGGATGTCGATGAAGTTGGAGCCTGGGATCGGGTCACCGCCGATGCCGACGCAAGTCGACTGACCGAAACCGGCGTCAGTGGTCTGCTTCACAGCTTCGTAGGTCAGGGTGCCGGAACGGGAAACGATACCGACTTTACCTGGCAAGTGAATGTGACCTGGCATGATGCCGATCTTGCATTCGCCTGGGGTGATCACGCCTGGGCAGTTAGGGCCGATCAGGACTACGCCCAGCTCGTCGCACTTAACTTTAGCGTCCAGCATGTCCAGGGTAGGAATGCCTTCGGTGATGCAGACGATCAGCTTGATGCCGCCGAATGCCGCTTCCAGGATCGAGTCCTTGCAGAAAGGAGCTGGAACGTAGATCACGCTGGCGGTGGCGCCAGTGGTTTCTACGGCTTCTTTCACGGTGTTGAACACGGGCAGGCCCAGGTGCTCGGTGCCGCCTTTGCCAGGCGTTACGCCGCCAACCATCTGGGTGCCGTACTCGATGGCTTGCTGGGTGTGGAAACTACCTTGCGAACCGGTAATACCCTGGCAGATAACTTTGGTGTCTTTATTGATCAGGACGCTCATTACTTGCCCTCCGCAGCTTTGACAACTTGTTGAGCAGCGTCGGTCAGGCTGGTAGCCGCGATGATGTTCAAACCGCTTTCTGCCAGTACTTTAGCGCCCAGTTCAGCGTTGTTACCTTCAAGGCGAACAACAACCGGGATTTTAACGCCGACTTCTTTCACTGCACCGATGATGCCTTCGGCAATCATGTCGCAACGAACGATGCCGCCGAAGATGTTGACCAGTACTGCAGCGACGTTGGAGTCGGACAGGATGATCTTGAACGCTTCGGTAACGCGTTCCTTGGTAGCGCCACCACCTACGTCGAGGAAGTTGGCTGGCTTGCCGCCATGCAGGTTGACGATGTCCATGGTACCCATGGCCAGGCCAGCACCGTTGACCATGCAGCCGATGTTACCTTCCAGGGCTACGTAGTTCAGTTCGAACTTGGCAGCGTGCGCTTCGCGCGGATCGTCTTGCGACGGATCGTGGAAAGTCTTCAGCTTAGGCTGACGGTACATGGCGTTGGCGTCGATGTTGATCTTGGCATCGAGGCAGTGCAGATCGCCGTCAGCCTTGATCACCAGCGGGTTCACTTCCAGCAGGGCCAGATCGTGATCCTGGAACAGTTTGGCCAGACCAACGAAGATCTTGGCGAACTGGGCAACTTGCTTGCCTTCCAGACCCAGCTGGAAAGCCAGTTCGCGACCCTGGAATGGCTGTGCGCCAACCAGTGGATCGATAGTGGCCTTCAGAATTTTTTCTGGGGTTTCGTGAGCGATTTTCTCGATGTCCACGCCACCTTCGGTGGAAGCCATGAACACGATGCGACGGCTCGAACGGTCAACGACAGCGCCCAGGTACAGCTCTTTAGCGATATCAGTGCACGATTCAACCAGGATCTTGGTGACTGGTTGGCCATTGGCATCAGTCTGGTAAGTCACCAGACGCTTGCCCAGCCACTGCTGTGCGAAGGCCTTGGCGTCTTCTTTGCTGCGAACCAGCTTGACGCCGCCCGCTTTACCGCGACCACCGGCGTGGACCTGGGCTTTGACAACCCACTCGCTGCCGCCGATTTTGTCGCAAGCTTCTGCTGCTGCTTCCGGGGTGTCTACTGCGTAGCCCTTGGAAACTGGCAGGCCGTATTCAGCGAACAGCTGCTTACCCTGATACTCGTGAAGATTCATGCTTTTTACCGTCTTCGTTAGGTACTGCGCATTCGGCGCTGCGCTCATTATGAGTGCCGCGCCACCTGTGACTGCTGCTTGCGCAACTTGCGGGGCTTATGGCCCGTAAAGCTGCGCAAGGCTGCGTCCAGCGGATATTCCGCGGTGAGTCTTGCGCGCAAGGCTCACGACGGGCAACTCCGCCGTGGTTTCTTATTATCTCGCTTAGCGCTTCTTGCGGTTGGCGATGTGGATGGCGCCGCCATTCACTGCCAACGCGGCTTCGTGCAACGCTTCGGACAGGGTCGGATGGGAGAAAACCATCATGCCCAGGTCCTCGGCACTGGTGCCGAATTCCATGCCGATTGCGCCTTGCTGAACCAGTTCTGCAGCGCTTGGGCCAATCACGTGGACGCCCAATACGCGGTCAGTCTTGGCATCAGCGATGACTTTGACAAAACCACCGGTGTCGTTAGCTGCCATGGCACGGCCAGAAGCGGCAAACGGGAAGGTGCCGACGTTAACTTCAACGCCTTCAGCTTTCAACTGCTGTTCGTTCTTGCCGACCCATGCAATTTCCGGGTGGGTGTAGATAACCGATGGGATCAGGTCGTAGTTCATCTGGGTCTTGTGACCCTTGATGCGCTCAACGACCATGATGCCCTCTTCGGAAGCCTTGTGGGCCAGCATCATGCCACGAACCACGTCGCCAATGGCATAGACGCCAGGCACGGTGGTGGCGCAATGATCGTCAACGTGGATGAAACCACGCTCGTCGATGTTCACGCCGCTGTCGGAAGCCAGCAGGTCGTTGGTCACTGGGCGGCGGCCCACGGCGACGATCAGCTTATCGAAGGTGATGGTCTGCTCGCCGTCTTTATCGGTGTAGGTCACTACGACTTCTTCGCCGTTGACCTTGGAACCGGTAACACGGGCGCCGAGCTTGATGTCCAGACCTTGTTTGGTCAGGGTTTTCAGCGCTTCCTTGGACACCGCGGTGTCGGCAGCCAGCAGGAACGTATCCAGGGCTTCCAGCACGGTGACTTCAGCGCCCAGACGCGACCATACCGAACCCAGCTCCAGACCGATTACGCCAGCGCCGATCACGCCCAGGCGCTTAGGTACGGCTTGGAATTCCAGGGCGCCGGTCGAATCAACGATCACGTTGTTATCGACAGGTGCAGGCGGAATGTCGATTGGACGCGAACCTGGGGCCAGGATCACGTTTTCGGCTTCGATGACTTCAACCGAACCGTCTGGCTTGGTGACTTCAACTTTCTTGCCAGCCAGCAGCTTGCCGTGGCCTTGAATCGACGTAACGCCGTTGGCCTTGAACAAGGTGGCAACGCCGGAAGTCAGGCCTTTGACGATGTTGGCTTTACGGCCGACCATTGCTGGCACGTCCATGGTCACGCCAGCATGGTTGATGCCGTGGATCGCGAAGCCGTCTTGGGCTTCGTGGAATTTCCAGGAGCTGTCCAGCAGCGCCTTGGACGGAATGCAACCTACGTTCAGGCAAGTACCGCCCAGCGCCAGTTTGCCTTCCTTGTCGGTGTATTTTTCGATGCAAGCAGTGGACAGGCCCAGTTGCGCGGCCTTGATGGCGGCAACATAGCCGCCAGGGCCTGCACCAATCACTACAACGTCAAATTTCTGTGTCATGAAAATAGATCCTCTATTTGCGACAAGCTTCTAGCCACACGTTGCAAGCCAAGCTGCTTTTTCCTACAGCTTGTAGCTCGCAACGTGCAACTGCTTCTATCAGATGTCCAGGAGCAGGCGAGCCGGGTCTTCCAGCAGGTTCTTGATGGTCACCAGGAACGTCACGGCTTCTTTACCGTCGATCAGGCGGTGATCGTAAGACAGTGCCAGGTACATCATTGGGCGGATCACAACCTGGCCGTTGATGGCCATCGGACGCTGGATGATGTTGTGCATGCCCAGGATCGCGGCTTGCGGTGGGTTGACGATCGGCGTCGACATCATCGAACCGAAGGTACCACCGTTGGTGATGGTGAAGGTACCGCCGGTCATCTCGTCGATGGTCAGCTTGCCGTCACGGGCTTTCTTGCCGAAGCCGGCGATGCCGCCTTCGATTTCGGCCAGGCTCATCAGCTCGGCGTTACGCAGTACTGGAACCACCAGGCCACGATCGCTGGAGACGGCAACGCCGATATCCGAGTAGCCGTGGTAAACGATGTCGCCGCCGTCGATGGAAGCGTTGACTGCCGGGAAGCGCTTCAGCGCTTCGGTGGCCGCTTTCACGAAGAACGACATGAAGCCCAGGCGCACGCCGTTGTGGGACTTCTCGAACAGGTCCTTGTACTTCGAACGCAGGGCCATGACTTCGGTCATGTCGACTTCGTTGAAGGTGGTCAGCATCGCCATGTTCGACTGTGCTTCAACCAGGCGCTTGGCCACGGTGGCACGTACGCGAGTCATCGGTACGCGCTTCTCGGTGCGGTCGCCCGCAGCAAACACAGGCGCAGCGGCAGCAGGCGCTGCAGCCTTGGCAGGTGCGGCAGCCGGAGCGTTCTTCTTGGCTTCAACGGCGGCAACCACGTCTTCCTTGGTCACGCGGCCATCTTTGCCAGTGCCCTTGATGGAAGCCAGGTTGATGCCGTTTTCTTCAGCCAGTTGACGCGCAGCCGGTGCAGCGATTGGGTCTTCGCCACCCGCAGCCGGTGCAGCAGGGGCAGAAGCAGCCGGTGCAGCGGCGGCAGGAGCAGGAGCGGCAGCAGCGCTGCCCTCTTCGATCGAACCCAGTACCTGGTTCGACAGAACGGTAGCGCCCTCTTCAGCAACGATCGCGCCCAGCACGCCGTCAGCTTCGGCCAACACTTCCAGAACGACTTTGTCGGTCTCGATGTCGACGATCAGGTCGTCACGCTTGACGGCCTCGCCTGGTTTCTTGTGCCAGGTGGCAACGGTGCCATCGGCAACCGATTCCGGGAATGACGGGGCTTTGATTTCGATAGCCATTATCTGTAGGTCCTTAAAATTCGGTTTCAGTCAGCGCGAAGGCGTTAAACAGTGAAAGCATCTTGCAGCAGTTTTTCCTGCTGCTCGGCGTGCATCGACGCATAACCACAGGCAGGTGCAGCAGAAGCATCACGACCGGCGTACTCAAGGACCAGGGCCTTGTTGTGGTTGCCGATGCTGCGACGCAGATGATGCTGGCTGCTGTACCAGGCGCCCTGGTTCATCGGTTCTTCCTGACACCACACAACGTTCGTGAGGTTGGTGTAAGGCGCGATGATCTCCATGAGGTCATCTTCCGGGAACGGATAAAGCTGCTCGATACGCACGATGGCGATGTCTTCGCGGCCTTCGGCACGGCGCTTTTCCAGCAGATCGTAGTAGACCTTGCCGCTGCACAGGATCAGGCGAGTGACCTTGGCGGCGTCCAGCGTGTCGATCTCTGGAATCACGGTCTGGAACGAACCTTGGGCCAGATCTTCCAGGGTCGAAACGGCCAGTTTGTGACGCAACAGCGACTTCGGCGTGAGCACCACCAGCGGCTTGCGCAGCGGACGGATCACCTGGCGACGCAGCAAGTGGTAGATCTGGGCCGGGGTCGTCGGCACGCACACCTGGATGTTGTGCTCGGCGCACAGTTGCAGGTAACGCTCCAGACGGGCCGAGGAGTGCTCTGGCCCCTGACCTTCATAACCGTGTGGCAACAGCATGGTCAGACCGCACAGACGGCCCCACTTGTGCTCGCCGCTGGTGATGAACTGGTCGATCACCACTTGGGCACCGTTGGCGAAGTCGCCGAACTGGGCTTCCCAGATCACCAGCGCATTAGGCGTGGTGGTCGAGTAACCGTATTCGAACGCCAGTACGGCTTCTTCGGACAGGAACGAATCGTACAGGTCGAAACGTGGCTGGCCTTCGTACAGGTTCTGCAACGGGATGTAGGTGCCCGCGTCTTTCTGGTTGTGCAATACAGCATGACGGTGCGAGAACGTACCGCGGCCGATGTCCTGGCCGGTCATGCGGATCGGGTGACCTTCGAACGCCAGGGTCGCGTACGCCATGGTTTCGGCGTAACCCCAGTTGATCGGCAGGCCGCCGGCTTGCATCTTCTGACGGTCTTCGTAGATCTTCGCAACCTGGCGCTGTACGACGAAGCCTTCCGGAATTTCCAGCAGCTTGGCGGACAGTTCCTGCAACGTCTTCAAATCGAACGAGGTATCGTGACGTGCAGTCCAGGTGTGACCCAGGTAGGGGCGCCAGTCAACGAACAGCTCTTTGTTCGGCTCTTTGACCAGGCTTTTCACTACATGCAGGCCGTTGTCCAGCGCGTTGCGGTATTCGTCGACTTTCGCCTGAACACGCGCATCGTCAACCACGCCGGCCTTGGTCAGGCTTTCGGCGTACAGCTCACGGGTGGTGCGCTGCTTGGTGATCTGCTGGTACATCAACGGCTGGGTACCGCTTGGCTCGTCCGCTTCGTTGTGACCGCGACGGCGGTAGCAAACCAGGTCGATGACCACGTCACGCTTGAACTGCATGCGGTAGTCGACAGCCAGTTGGGTCACGAACAGCACGGCTTCCGGATCATCGCCATTCACATGGAGGATCGGCGCCTGGATCATCTTGGCAACGTCGGTGGCGTACTCGGTGGAGCGCGCATCCAACGGGTTGCTGATGGTGAAACCCACCTGGTTGTTGATGACGATGTGAACGGTACCGCCGGTCTTGAAGCCGCGGGTCTGCGACATCTGGAACGTTTCCAGGACCACGCCTTGACCGGCGAATGCCGCGTCACCGTGGATGGAAATCGGCAGCACTTTCTCACCGGTGGCGTCGTTACGACGATCCTGGCGAGCACGTACCGAACCCTCGACCACTGGCGAAACGATTTCCAGGTGGGAGGGGTTGAATGCCATGGCCAGGTGAACTTCACCGCCGGTGGTCATCACGTTGGACGAGAAGCCCTGGTGGTATTTAACGTCACCGGAACCCAGCTCGACCTTCTTCTTGCCTTCGAACTCGTCGAACAGCTCGCGCGGGTTCTTGCCGAAGGTGTTGACCAACACGTTCAGGCGACCACGGTGAGCCATGCCGATCACGATTTCCTTGGTGCCATAGGAACCGGAACGCTGGATCAGTTCGTCGAGCATCGGAATCAGGCTTTCGCCGCCTTCCAGGCCGAAACGCTTGGTGCCTGGGTATTTGGTGCCCAGGTATTTCTCGAGGCCTTCGGCCGCGGTCACGCGCTCCAGCAGGTGGCCGCGCACATCGGCGGACAATACCGGACGGCCACGCACGCCTTCCAGGCGGTGCTGGAACCAGTGGCGCTGCTCGGAATCGGTGATGTGCGTGAATTCAGCGCCGATGGTGCGGCAATATGTCTGCTGCAACGCTTCGTGAATTTCGCGTAGGCTCGCTTCCTCTTTGCCGATGAACAGGTCGCCGGCACGGAAGGTCGTATCAAGATCGGCATTGGTCAAGCCGTAATGATTGATCGACAGGTCTGCAGGTGCAGGACGCTGCCACAGCCCCAGCGGGTCAAGCTGGGCTGCCTGGTGGCCACGCATACGGTAGGCCTGGATCAGTCGCAGTACTTCAACTTGCTTCTTCTCATGCTCACTGCTCACGCTGCCGGCGGAAACCGGTTGGGCGCGGCGCTGGTTCTTTGCCAGCAGCACGAACTGATCGCGAATTGTTGCGTGCGATACATCGGTGGCAGCGTTGCCGTCTGAAGACAACGTCTGAAATTTGGTGCGCCATTCTTCTGGCACAGCGTTAGGGTCGTGCAGGTAGAGCTCATAAAGCTCTTCCACATAGGCAGCGTTACCACCTGAAAGATAGCCGCTGTTCCACATGCGCTGCATCACGCTTTCTTGCATGCTTGGTCACCCTCGATTTGGGGACACCACCGGCGAAAACACCGAGTTTGCTTGCAAAAGGCCAAGTGCAGCGACCAAAACAAGCCACTTAGGATCACGCTGATAGTTCGGGTACCAACCCGAATGCCCCTGCTTGTCTCATTTCTTCAAAATAAGAGCCGCGGCTTTGTAAGTCGCTGCTCAAGTTAAAACTACGGCGCCGGTTGAAGCCTGCGCCGTAGCATTTACGGGCACAACGGTCCTGCTTTTACTACAACGTCAGTTACACGCCGCTCTGCAGCAGCATGTTACGGATGTGACCAATGGCCTTAGTCGGGTTCAGGCCTTTAGGACATACGTTGACGCAGTTCATGATCCCGCGGCAGCGGAATACGCTGAACGGGTCATCCAGCGAAGCCAGACGCTCGGACGTCTTGGTATCACGGCTGTCTGCCAGGAAGCGGTAGGCTTGCAGCAGCGCAGCTGGACCCAGGAACTTGTCCGGGTTCCACCAGAAGGACGGGCAGGATGTCGAGCAGCAAGCGCACAGAATGCACTCGTACAGGCCATCGAGCTTTTCACGTTCTTCCGGGGACTGCAGACGCTCGATGGCCGGAGCCGGCGTGTCGTTCTGCAGGAACGGCTTAACTTTCTCGTATTGCTTGTAGAAGATGCTCATATCGACGACCAGGTCACGGATAACCGGCAAACCTGGCAGTGGACGAACGATCAGCTTGTTGCCTTTGACCACGGCGGACAGCGGCGTGATGCACGCCAGGCCGTTTTTGCCGTTGATGTTCATGCCGTCGGAACCGCACACACCTTCACGGCAAGAGCGACGATAGGAGAAACCTTCGTCCTGCTCTTTGATCAGTGCCAATACATCCAGCACCATCAGGTCTTTACCGCCGGTATCGACCTGGAATTCCTGCATGAACGGCGCAGCGTCCTGATCAGGGTTGTAGCGATAAACACTGACTTTCAACATGGCAGCCACCCTTAGTAAGTCCGAATCTTCGGTTCAAACGTCGGCACCGTCTTCGGCGAGAAGTTCACGGCACGCTTGGTTACGCGCTTGTCACCCGGGAAGTACAGGGTGTGGCACAACCAGTTTTCGTCGTCGCGATCTTCAAAGTCTTCACGAGCGTGAGCACCACGGGATTCTTTACGAACCTCGGCGGCGATCGCGGTCGCTTCAGCCACTTCCAGCAGGTTTTGCAGTTCAAGGGCTTCGATACGAGCGGTGTTGAACGCCTGGCTCTTATCGTTGATCTTGACGTTGGCGATACGCTTGCGCAGGTCAGCCAGCTGGGCAATACCCTTCTGCATGTATTCGCCGGTACGGAACACACCGAAGTAGTTCTGCATGCAGCTTTGCAGCTCGCGACGCAGGGTTGCTACGTCTTCGCCATCCGTACGCTCGTTCAGAGCGTTCAGGCGCGCCAGGGCAGCTTCGATGTTGGCGTCGGTGGCGTCATCGTATTCGATGCCGTCGGTCAGCGCCTTTTCCAGGTGCAGGCCGGCCGCGCGACCGAATACCACCAGGTCGAGCAGCGAGTTGCCGCCGAGGCGGTTGGCACCATGAACCGATACGCAAGCCACTTCACCTACCGCGAACAGACCATGAATGATCTCGTCTTCGCCTTCGGCGTTCTGGGTGATTGCCTGGCCATGAATGTTGGTCGGCACGCCGCCCATCATATAGTGGCAAGTTGGAACCACCGGAACCGGAGCAACTACCGGGTCAACGTGGGCAAAGGTCTTGGACAGCTCGCAGATACCAGGCAGACGGCTGTGCAGCACTTCTTCGCCCAGGTGATCGAGCTTGAGCAGTACGTGGTCGCCATTCGGGCCACAGCCGTTACCGGCGATGATCTCTTTAACCATCGAACGAGCTACAACGTCACGACCGGCCAAGTCTTTGGCGTTCGGAGCATAACGCTCCATGAAACGCTCGCCGTGCTTGTTGATCAGGTAACCACCTTCACCACGGCAACCTTCGGTCACCAGTACACCGGCGCCGGCGATGCCGGTCGGGTGGAACTGCCACATTTCGATGTCTTGTACCGGTACGCCAGCACGCAGAGCCATGCCGACGCCGTCCCCGGTGTTGATCAGGGCATTGGTGGTCGACGCATAGATACGACCTGCACCACCGGTCGCCAGAACAGTTGCCTTGGCGCGGATGTAGGTGGTTTCACCGGTTTCGATGCAGATGGCGATCACACCGACGAACTCGCCTTGCGCGTTCTTGACCAGGTCAACCGCGTAGTACTCGTTCAGGAACGTGGTACCGGCTTTCAGGTTGCCTTGGTAAAGGGTGTGCAGCAGCGCGTGACCGGTACGGTCGGACGCAGCGCAGGTACGGGCAGCCTGCCCGCCTTTACCGTAATCCTTGGACTGGCCGCCGAATGGACGCTGGTAGATACGGCCTTGCTCGGTACGGGAGAACGGCAGGCCCATGTGGTCCAGCTCGAACACCGCGGCCGGGCCTTCCTGACACATGTATTCGATAGCGTCCTGGTCACCGATATAGTCGGAACCCTTGACGGTATCGTACATGTGCCAGCGCCAGTCATCGTTCGGGTCGGCGGAGGCGATGGCGCAGGTGATGCCACCCTGGGCCGATACGGTGTGGGAACGCGTCGGGAACACCTTGGTGATCACGGCAGTCTTGTGACCGCCCTGGGCCAGCTGCAGCGCAGCGCGCATGCCAGCACCGCCGCCACCAATAATGATGGCGTCGAATGAAATAGTTGGAATGTTAGCCATGAATCAGATACCCCAAAGAATCTGCACACCCCAGACGAAGTAAGCGAACATCGCGACGCCGCATACTGCCTGGAAGAGGAAACGTACTGCAGTCGCGGACTTGCCCAGCGCCATCGGCGTCAGGTAGTCAGTCGCGATGGTCCACATGCCGACCCAGGCGTGAGCGCCCAGGGCTACAAGGGCCAGCAGACTGAAGATTCGCATCGCATTGTGGGAAAACAGGCCATGCCATTGCTCATAGCCGATGCCCGGGTTTGCGACGAGGTATCCGATCAGGAAAATGAAATAAGCCGCGAGAACGACCGCAGACACACGCTGTGCCATCCAGTCATAGAGGCCCGAACGCGACAGATTCGTTACGCTGGTTACCATATCCAAACTCCTGCCAGAACGATCAGCACCACGGAAATGGCGACGATGATTTTCGAGCCCAGGCGGCCGCCTTCCAGCGTCTCACCGATGCCCATGTCCATGATCAAGTGGCGCACACCGGCTACCAGGTGATACAGAAGAGAGGACAGGAGGCCCCATGCTACGAACTTGGCCAGCGGGCTGGTCAAGCATGCCTTCACCTCGGCGTATCCTTCCTCGGAACCCAGGGATTTGCTCAATGCATAAAGCATGATGCCCAAGCCCAGGAACAGGATGATGCCGGAAACACGGTGCAGGAACGACGTAACGCCGGTGATGGGGAGTTTGATGGTCCTTAGGTCTAGGTTTACAGGTCGTTGGCTATTCACGGCTTTTTTTCACACTGAAGAGCCCCTAACAATCAGGGCAAAGTTGTTGGGGAGTGCGACTGGTCAGGTAAGCACCACCCAGGGAGTGCGACCCCCAATGAAAGCAAGCCCAAAAGCCCTTGGCGGTCGGTGGCCGAGTATAGACAGTTAGGTTACTAATGACAACGCGCACACCTCACCCTAATAGCTGATTGCGCTGGCGGGATAAAAGGCGTAAATGGCAGGCAATTTCGACGAAAAAGTACGGTTAAAGCCTTCTGGCGCAAGACTTTAGGCAAATTGACATCTGGATTTATATCAATATAGTGGTGCGGGCCCTGCGTGGGGGGTCTGTCTGATGATTTGAAGCATAAATAGGAGGCCACATGGCTGACAAAAAAGCGCAGTTGATCATCGAGGGCGCAGCCCCCGTCGAGCTGCCCATTTTAACCGGCACCGTTGGTCCCGATGTTATCGACGTACGGGGCCTGACGGCCACGGGCCGTTTTACTTTCGACCCAGGTTTCATGTCGACCGCTTCCTGCGAGTCGAAGATCACCTATATCGATGGTGATAATGGCATTCTGCTTCATCGCGGCTACCCGATCGAGCAACTGGCTGAAAAGTCGGACTACCTGGAAACCTGCTACCTGCTGCTAAATGGCGAATTGCCAACAGCCGAGCAGAAAGCCCAGTTCGTCAGCACCGTGAAGAACCACACCATGGTGCACGAGCAGTTGAAGACCTTCTTCAACGGCTTCCGTCGCGACGCCCACCCGATGGCCGTCATGTGCGGTGTAGTAGGCGCCCTGTCGGCCTTCTATCACGACTCCCTGGACATCAATAACCCGCAGCATCGCGAAATTTCCGCGATCCGCCTGGTTGCCAAGATGCCTACCCTGGCCGCAATGGTTTACAAGTACTCCATGGGCCAACCCATGATGTACCCGCGCAACGACCTGACGTACGCGGAAAACTTCCTGCACATGATGTTCAACACCCCGTGCGAGATCAAACCGATCAGCCCGGTGCTCGCCAAGGCCATGGACCGGATCTTCATCCTCCACGCCGACCACGAGCAGAACGCTTCCACCTCTACCGTGCGCCTGGCGGGCTCTTCGGGTGCCAACCCGTTCGCCTGTATTGCCGCCGGCATCGCCGCACTGTGGGGCCCTGCCCACGGCGGTGCGAACGAAGCCGTATTGACCATGCTCGATGAAATCGGCGATGTGTCCAACATCGACAAATTCATCGCCAAGGCCAAGGACAAGAACGATCCGTTCAAGTTGATGGGCTTCGGTCACCGGGTCTACAAGAACCGCGACCCGCGCGCTACCGTCATGAAGCAGACCTGCGACGAAGTGCTGAAGGAACTGGGCATCAAGAACGATCCGCAACTCGAACTGGCCATGCGCCTGGAAGAGATCGCCCTGACCGACCCGTACTTCATCGAACGCTCGCTGTACCCGAACGTCGACTTCTACTCGGGGATCATCCTCAAGGCGATCGGCATTCCAACCAGCATGTTCACCGTGATCTTCGCCCTGGCGCGGACCGTGGGCTGGATCTCCCACTGGAAAGAAATGCTCTCCAGCCCGTACAAGATTGGCCGCCCGCGCCAGCTGTACACTGGCTACGAGTCGCGTGACATCACCAAGCTGGAAGATCGCAAGTAAGCACCTGATTGCTTGTTTGTACTGAGAACGGCCTCCCTTAGTGGAGGCCGTTTTTGTTTGTGTGGCCTGATCTACCGCCATCGCAGGCAAGCCAGCTCCCACAGTTGACCGGGTTCACACAGTCGGGCTTGCCCGCGAATCTACACAACTTTGGTGCGACGCTGACCCTGTGGCGAGGGAGCTTGCTCCCGTGACGGCCTTATAGCTGGCGCTTATCTACCTGACACACCACCATCCAAATGTGGGAGCTGGCTTGCCTGCGATAGCGACCTGCCAGCCGACACCTATTTACCTGACGCCCCACGACCCAACTGTGTGGGCTTGCTCGCGAAGGCGGCCTGGCGGTCAACACGGTTGGATTGTGTACATATCCATTCCTACGATAACGGCCGCTTAGGGTTCCGCCCTGACGGCGGCTCACTTTTGAAAAGCGCAAAAGTAAGCAAAACGCTCTTGCCCCACCACTCGGCACCTCGCTTAGGCTCGGTGTGCCCGTAATCCGCCAGTGATTTGGGGGGCCGCCGCCACGCGCCATCCATGGCGCGGGGCGGCTAAACCGGCATCCCTGCCGGTTTACCCCCCAAATCCCTGTCGAATTCCGGCCAGCGTGGTTTGACGGGGCGCCTAAGATCAAAAGCAGATCAAGATCAAGAGCGGCTCGCTTCGCATCGTGGTTAGCGTTGGCTGCTACCACCTACAAAATTGTGTAGATACCTATGCCGCGATGAGGCTAGCCCTGGCAAAAAAATACCCCAGCCTTACGACCGGGGTATCTCTTATACAACTGACAACTTAGTGATTAACCGCCCCGCTCGCCCCCAGGCCAGTCTGCGAACGCACAAACTGCGGGAAGTACAGCGCACGCTCTTTCTCTGCCGCCGCCGACTTGTCGGTGATGGAGAAGAACCAGATGCCGACGAACGCAATGATCATCGAGAACAGCGCCGGGTACTCGTACGGGAAGATCGCTTTTTCATGGTGCAGGATCGAGACCCAGATGGTCGGGCCGAGGATCATCAGGCCCACGGCGCTGATCAAGCCCAGCCAGCCGCCAATCATGGCGCCACGGGTGGTGAGGTTTTTCCAGTACATGGAAAGCAGCAGCACCGGGAAGTTACAGCTGGCAGCGATGGAGAACGCCAGGCCGACCATGAACGCAATGTTCTGGCTTTCGAACAGGATACCCAGGCCGATGGCCAATACACCCAAGGCTACGGTGGTGATCTTCGACACGCGAATCTCATCTTTCTCGTTGGCCTTGCCTTTCTTGATCACGCTGGCATACAGGTCATGGGACACCGCCGAAGCACCCGCCAGGGTCAAGCCGGCAACCACCGCCAGGATGGTGGCAAACGCCACGGCCGAGATGAAGCCCAGGAAGATACTGCCGCCAACCGCGTTGGCCAGGTGCACCGCCGCCATGTTGTTACCACCAAGCAAGGCGCCCGCTGCGTCCTTGAACGCCGGGTTGGTGCTGACCAACAGGATCGCGCCGAAGCCGATGATGAAGGTCAGGATATAGAAGTAGCCGATGAAGCCGGTTGCGTACAGCACGCTCTTACGCGCTTCCTTGGCGTCGCTCACCGTGAAGAAGCGCATCAGGATGTGCGGCAGGCCAGCGGTACCGAACATCAGTGCCAGGCCCAGGGAGAATGCCGAGATCGGGTCTTTCACCAGGCCGCCAGGGCTCATGATCGCTTCACCTTTGGGGTGAACCTTGATCGCCTCGGAGAACAGCATGTTGAAGTCGAAGTTGACGTGCTTCATCACCATCAGCGCCATGAACGAGGCACCGGACAGCAACAGTACCGCCTTGATGATCTGCACCCAGGTGGTCGCCAGCATGCCGCCGAACAGCACGTACAGGCACATCAGGATACCCACCAGGATTACTGCCACATGGTAATCAAGGCCAAACAGCAGCTGGATCAGCTTGCCGGCGCCGACCATCTGCGCGATCAGGTAGAACGCCACCACCACCAGCGAGCCACAGGCCGACAGGCTGCGGATCTGGGTTTGCCCCAGGCGATAGGACGCCACGTCGGCAAAGGTGTATTTGCCCAAGTTACGCAGGCGCTCGGCGATCAGGAACAGAATGATCGGCCAGCCCACCAGGAAGCCGATCGAGTAGATCAAGCCGTCGTAGCCGGAAGTGAACACCAGCGCGGAAATCCCCAGGAAGGACGCCGCCGACATGTAGTCACCGGCAATGGCCAGGCCGTTCTGGAAACCGGTGATCTTGCCGCCGGCCGCATAGTAGTCCGCCGCCGATTTGTTGCGCTTGGACGCCCAGTAGGTGATGCACAGGGTGGCGCCGACAAACGCGACGAACATCACAATGGCCGAGACGTTCAGCGGTTGCTTGTGCACTTCACCGGTCAATGCGTCCGCCGCCCAAACGGCCGGAGCCAACAGCGAAGCGCCGAATAGAGCCAATAGACGCCGGATCATTGCGCAGCCTCCTTGAGAATCGCATTGTTCAGGTCGTCAAATTCGCCGTTGGCCCGACGCACGTAGATGCCGGTGAGAATGAAGGCCGACACAATCAGCCCGACGCCCAGGGGAATGCCCCAGGTAATCGAGGAACCGGGGCTGATCTTGGCCCCCAGTACTTGTGGCCCGTAGGCAATCAACAGGATGAAAGCGGAGTAAAGCCCTAGCATGATCGCCGAGAGAATCCAGGCGAACCTTTCCCTTTTCCTGACCAGCTCCTTGAAACGCGGGCTGTTTTGAATCGAGAGGTAAATGCTGTCGTTCATTGTTTTTATCCTCGCAGCACAGCTTTTTATTATTTTGGAACGTATCCACTGTATGCGGCTGCGCAATGGGTTCCAGACGACCTTAGTAGTAGATCGAGCTTAGCGAGGATTTGAAAAAACTGTAGGAGCGAGCTTGCTCGCGAAAAACGTCAACGATAACGCGTTCATCCTGGATGATCGCGGTGCCGGTGCGTTCTTCGCGAGCAAGCTCGCTCCTACAGTTGGGGCGGGGTTATTTAGCGGTCCATTCGGCGACGCGCTCGGGGTGCTTGGCTACCCAGTCCTTGGCCGCGGCGTCCGGCTTGGCGCCTTCTTGAATCGCCAGCATGACTTCACCGATTTCATCCTTGGAGGCCCACTGGAATTTCTTCAGGAAGGCCGCGACTTCCGGCGCTTTCTTCTCCAGGCCCTTGCTGCCGATGCTGTTGACCGTTTCAGCAGCACCATAAATCCCTTTTGGGTCGTCCAGGAAACGCAGTTTCCACTTGGCGAACATCCAGTGCGGCACCCAACCGGTGACCGCAATCGACTCCTGCTTGTCTTCGGCGCGGGTCAGTTCGGCAATCATCGCCGCACCCGAGCTGGCTTGCAGTTTGTAGTCCAAGCCATATTGCTTGATGGCTTCGTCGGTCTTGAGCATTACGCCTGAACCGGCGTCGATGCCGACGATCTTGTTCTTGAAGGTGGTATCGGTCTTGAGGTCTTCGATGGACTTGGCCTTGACGTACTCCGGCACGATCAGGCCGATCTTGGCGTCCTTGAAGTTGGGGCCGTAGTCGACCACCTTGTCCTTGTTCTTGGTCCAGTATTCACCGTGGGTCACCGGGAGCCAGGCGGAGAGCATGGCATCGAGTTTGCCGGTGGCAACACCCTGCCACATGATCCCGGTGGCAACCGCTTGCAGTTTTACGTCATAGCCGAGCTTTTGCTTGATCACCTCTGCCGCCACATGAGTAGTGGCAACGCTGTCGGACCAGCCGTCCACGTAGCCGATGCTCAGGGTCTTGCTGTCGGCACTGGCCAGTGTGGAGCCCATCGCAACTACCAGAGTGGCAGCTGCGCCCAAGAGTCGTCGCATCTTCATAGTACTTCCCCGAAAGTGCTGCGCCCGACGGATGCCGAGCGACGTCAAACTGTTGTTATAGGGTGCACCGCGCCCCCTTCACGCGCATCGATCCGGTTGCTGAGGCATCAGTGGAGTACTGACAGTTTTATCTTCAACCTGCGTAGGCATTTGCCCTGCTCTGTCAGCGACCTTGGTTGAGCAAGAAACGACATCACATCGCCAGTAGGACGCTTTGTAGGCGTTATCGCCAGAATCCCGCCCGAAGTTTGCATGTCAAAATTATGCAGCCGCACTGGGCTGCGGCAAATCCGGGTAAGATGCGCGCCTTTGCTCCCCCAGATAAGCCGACCATGCCCGCAACTGCCCGCTTCCCTGCCCTGCCCTATTTCTTCGCCTTGATCCTCGGCGTGCTTGCCCTTGTCGGCTACTGGTACGGCCTCGGCCGGCCCGTGGTGTTGCCGGACGTCGCCAGCGCCAGCCATAAGTTGCAATGCGCGTCCTACACGCCGTTCGACAAAGACCAATCCCCATTCGACCAACCGTTCGCGCTGCGCCCCGAGCGCATGGACGCCGACCTGGCGCTGCTCGCCACGCGTTTTGAATGCATTCGCACCTATTCCATGACCGGCCTGGAAGCCCTGCCGGACATGGCGCGCAAGCATGGGTTGAAGGTGATGGCCGGGGCCTGGGTCAGCAGTGACCCCGTGGCGACTCAAAAAGAGATCAACGAGTTGATCGCGGCGGCCAACGCCAGCCCGGACGTGGTGACCTCGGTGATCGTCGGCAACGAAGCCCTGCTGCGCAAGGAAGTCACTGCCAAGCAGCTGGTGGCGCTGATCCATCAGGTTAAAAGCCAGATCAAGCAGCCCGTCACCTATGCCGATGTCTGGGAATTCTGGCTGCAACACCCAGAAATCGAGCCGGCGGTGGACTTCCTCACCATTCACCTGCTGCCGTATTGGGAAGATGACCCGTCCGGCATCGACCAGGCGCTCAAGCACGTGGGCGATGTGCGCCAGACCTTCGGCCATAAATTTGCACCCAAGGACATCGTGATCGGTGAAACCGGCTGGCCTAGCGAGGGCCGCCAGCGCGAAACCGCCGTGCCCAGCCGGGTCAATGAAGCCAGGTTCATGCGCGGCTTCGTGGCCATGGCCGAAGCCAATGGCTGGCGATACAACCTGATCGAAGCCTTTGACCAGCCATGGAAGCGCGCCAGTGAAGGGGCTGTGGGCGGTTACTGGGGGCTGTTCGATGCAGACCGCCAAGACAAAGGCGTTCTCGCAGGTCCTGTGACCAATGTGCCGTACTGGCCGCTGTGGCTGGGCGTCGGCGGGCTCATCCTGCTTGGCACCCTGGTGCTCGGCGGCCGCGTTCGCAGCACGCGCTCTGCATTAATACTGCCGTTGCTCGGTGCCGTGGCAGCGTGCTCCATCGGCAGTTGGGCCGAACTGACCCGCGTTACCGCACGCTTCAGCGATGAATGGGTATGGGCAGGCTTGCTGGTGGTGTTGAACCTGCTGGTGCTGGCCCATGCCGCCCTGGCCCTCAGCGCCCGCGAGGGCTGGCGTGAGCGAGGGTTACACTGGCTGGAGCAGCGCGCCGGCTGGCTGGTGGCAATCGCCGGGTTTGCCGGTGCCGTGATGATGCTGGCGCTGGTGTTTGACCCGCGCTATCGCAGCTTCCCAAGCGCAGCGCTGGTGCTGCCGGCCCTGGTGTACCTGGTACGCCCGGTAACCGGGCCGCGTCGGGAGATTGCGTTGCTGGCCTTTATCATCGGTGCCGGCATTGCGCCGCAGTTGTACCGTGAAGGGCTGTTGAACCAGCAGGCCTGGGGTTGGGCAGTGGTCAGCGTGCTGATGGTTGCGGCTTTGTGGCGTTGCTTGCGGGTGCGCAAGGTTTAACCCAATCGCCTGTAGGAGCGAGCTTGCTCGCGAAAAACACCAAGATAACGCGGGGCATCAGGTACCCCGCGTTATCGTTAACGACCCTCGCGAGCAAGCTCGCTCCTACAAGGCGCCGCGCGACTTCCTGACCAACCGCAACCCCGCAATCACCACTGCAAACACCGCAAACGTCGTGTTGTACAACGCCAGCGCCGGCAACCCGAACACCAACCCCACTACCGCCAACGCCCACCCCGCACGCCCCGGTACAAAAAAGCCCAGCACCGAGGTGATCAACGCCGCCCACCCCAGCAGCTTGAAATGAATCATCAAACCCAAATTCGAACGCACCTGGCATTCCCAGCGGCTGGCCTCATCCGCGCAGATGCCAACCCATTGCCCATCCTCCATGAAGCCATAGCGTGCGGCATAACTGGCGGCCAGCCATAACGGCAGGGCAATAAGCAGCAGGATCAACGGCAAACGACGGGACATAGGGCACTCCGATAGGCAAAAACGGCGCCCAGCTTAATCCCACGGCGGCCGTTAGCAAGGTGTTCGCACAGATATCTGTTCAACAAAGCATGGCAAAGTGTATCGTCTCGCTACTATTACCCCGATTCCGACGTTTTTTCCGACTTTTCGTGCCGAGTGCTGGCACTTCGGTGACAAGGCGGTGGTCATAGCCTGCGAACTTCATTCAGCCCGTTCCTCTTAGGGATTAAGTCATGCTCCGTTCCTTGCGCTGTGCTGCCTTGCTGGGCAGCCTATTTTTGAGTGCGTCAGCACTGGCCGTCGATATCGACCAAGCCAGCTATGGCTACCCTTTGACCAACCCGTTCGAAGCGACCATCGCCACCACACCTCCCGATCTGCGGCCAACCCTGCCAACGGATGACGAGATCACCCAGTCCGACTACACCCTGACGATGCGCCCCGAGCGCGAGTTCAGCCTGCCAGACAATTTCTGGGCGGTGAAGAAACTCACCTACCGCATTGCCAAGCAGGACCGTGCTGCGCCGTTGATCTTCCTCATCGCCGGCACCGGTGCACGCTTTGACAGCAGCATCAACGAATACCTGAAAAAGCTGTATTACCAGGCCGGCTACCATGTGGTGCAGCTGTCCTCGCCGACCAGCTTCGACTTCATCAGCGCCGCTTCGCGCTTCGCCACCCCGGGCATCACCCAGGAAGACGCCGAAGACATGTACCGCGTGATGCAAGCCGTACGCGCGCAGAACGCCTCGTTGCCCGTGACCGACTTCTACCTCACCGGCTACAGCCTGGGCGCCCTGGATGCGGCGTTTGTCAGCAAGCTGGATGAGACCCGCCGCAGCTTCAATTTCAAGAAAGTGCTGCTGCTCAACCCGCCGGTCAACCTCTACACCTCGATCACCAACCTCGACAAGCTGGTACAGACCGAGGTCAAGGGCATCAACAACAGCACCACTTTCTATGAGTTGGTGCTGAGCAAACTGACGCGTTACTTCCAGCAAAAAGGCTACATCGACCTCAACGATGCCCTGCTTTATGACTTCCAGCAGTCCAAGCAGCACCTGACCAACGAACAGATGGCCATGCTGATCGGCACCTCGTTCCGCTTCTCGGCCGCCGACATTGCCTTTACCTCGGACTTGATCAACCGCCGTGGCCTGATCATTCCGCCCAAGTACCCGATCACCGAAGGCACCAGCCTCACGCCGTTCCTCAAGCGTGCCCTGCAGTGTGACTTCGACTGCTACCTTACCGAACAAGTGATCCCGATGTGGCGCGCGCGTTCCGATGGCGGCAGCCTGCTGCAACTGATCGACCAGGTCAGCCTGTACGCCCTCAAGGACTACCTGCGTGACAGCCCGAAAATCGCCGTGATGCATAACGCCGACGATGTGATCCTCGGCCCTGGCGACCTGGGTTTCCTGCGTAAAACCTTCGGCGATCGCTTGACCGTCTACCCGCTGGGCGGCCACTGCGGCAACCTTAATTACCGCGTCAACGCCGACGCCATGCTGGAGTTCTTCCGTGGCTAAATATCTTCTGCTGCTCGCCGCACTGATGTGCGCAGGCGTGGCCAATGCCGACAACAGCAAGGCCCAGGAACCCGTCAAGGTCGATGCCGACGGCTTCAAGGAGCCGCTGACCAAGCTCAAGTTCAACCCAGGCTTGGACCAGCGTGAGTTCGAACGCTCCACGCTCACCGCGCTCAACGTCTACGACCCACTGGAGTCGTGGAACCGCCGCGTGTACCACTTCAACTATCGCTTCGACCAGTGGGTGTTCCTGCCGGTCGTAAACGGTTACCGCTACGTCACGCCGAGCTTCCTGCGCACCGGCGTGAGCAACTTCTTCAACAACCTGGGCGATGTGCCTAACCTGATGAACAGCTTGTTGCAGCTCAAGGGCCACCGCTCGCTGGAAACCACCGGGCGCCTGCTGGTCAACACCACCATTGGCATCGCGGGCCTGTGGGACCCGGCCACCGCCATGGGCCTGCCGCGCCAGAGCGAAGACTTCGGCCAGACCCTGGGCTTCTACGGTGTACCGGGGGGTGCTTACCTGATGCTGCCGATCTTCGGCCCGTCGAACCTGCGTGATACCGGCGGCCTGCTGGTGGACTACAGCGCCGAATCGCAGATCAACTTCCTCAACGTGTCCGAAGTCAGCTCCAACCATCCGGAAGTCTGGGCCCTGCGCGCCGTCGACAAGCGCTACCAGACCAGCTTCCGCTACGGCCAGATGAACTCGCCGTTTGAGTATGAGAAGGTGCGGTATATCTACACCGAATCGCGCAAGTTGCAGATTGCCGAGTAAACCGCAGCGATAAAAAAAGGCCATTCGATTGAATGGCCTTTTTTGTGCCTGCGGTTTCACCCTCGCAGTGCTTTCCAACCTTTACCTGCCACGCTGACCACTGCCAGGACGACAGCGCCGGCAATGATCCCCGCCACCGCATTGAGCAGCGTCGGCATCAGCCACGCGAACGCGCCAGTGCTTTGGCTCACGGTTTCGATCCAGTGATGCACCACGGGCACGCCATGGGTAAGGATGCCGCCACCGACCATGAACATCGCCGCCGTGCCGATCACTGACAGGCTCTTCATCATGTAGGGTGCCGCACTCAAGATAGCGCCGCCAATACTGCGCGCCACCTGGCCCGGCTTCTGCGTCAGCCACAGCCCCAGGTCATCGAGCTTGACGATACCGGCCACCAATCCATATACGCCGATGGTCATAACAATGGCGATACCCGACAGCACGATCACCTGCTGCGTGAGCTGCGCGTCGGCGACGATGCCGAGGGTGATAGCGATGATCTCGGCGGAGAGAATGAAGTCGGTGCGGATCGCGCCCTTGATCTTGTCTTTTTCGAAAGCCACCAGATCGGTTGCTGGATCGGCTACCGCCTCAGTCAATTGTGCGTGTTCGGCCTGGTCTTCAGCCTTGCTGTGCAGGAACTTGTGAGCGAGTTTTTCGAAGCCCTCGAAACACAAATAGGCACCGCCGAGCATCAATAACGGTATCACCGCCCAGGGGGCAAAGGCGCTGATCAACAGGGCCGTCGGCACCAGGATCAGCTTGTTGATAAACGAGCCCTTGGCCACCGCCCACACCACGGGAATTTCCCGCTCGGCGCGCACGCCGGAGACCTGCTGGGCGTTCAGTGCAAGGTCATCGCCCAGCACGCCCGATGTCTTCTTGGCGGCCATTTTTGTCATCAGCGCAACGTCATCGAGTACCGCGGCGATATCGTCGATCAACACCAATAAGCTGCTTCCTGCCATGAACCGGACTTCCGTTAGAGAGAGATGGCGCGAGCATAACGCGGCGCAAGGCCTTGCGGGCAGATTGTTGAGGCCTGCGGATGGCCGGTGCTACCATGCGCAACCGCCTGTCATGGCAAGGAAACGTCTGGTTTATGAGCAGCATTCGCGAGCGCAACAAAGAAAAAATCCTGCGGGCGGCGAGCGAGGAGTTTGCCGACAAGGGCTTCGCCGCGACCAAAACCAGCGACATCGCCGCCAAGGCCGGGCTGCCCAAGCCCAATGTCTATTACTACTTCAAATCCAAGGACAACCTCTACCGCGAGGTGCTCGAAAGCATCATCGAGCCGATCCTGGCCGCCTCCACGCCGTTCAACCCCGAAGGCGAGCCCAAGGAAGTATTGAGCAACTACATCCGCTCCAAAATCCGCATCTCCCGCGACCTGCCGTTCGCCTCCAAGGTGTTCGCCAGCGAAATCATGCACGGCGCCCCACACCTGAGCGCCGACCAGGTTGAACAGCTCAATGCCCAGGCCAAGCACAATATCGACTGCATCCAGAGCTGGGTTGACCGTGGCCTGATCGCAGCGATTGACCCCAACCACCTGATGTTCAGCATCTGGGCAGCCACCCAGACCTATGCCGATTTCGACTGGCAGATCTCGGCAGTGACCGGCAAGGCCAAGCTGGATGAAGCCGATTATGAGGCGGCGGCGCAGACGATTATTCGGTTGGTACTCAAGGGGTGTGAGCCGGACTGATAGACCGCGGCGCCTGTAAAATTCGCGAGCAAGCCCGCTCCCACAGGTAGGTGCAAAGCCAGACACACATTGTATAAACCGCACAAATCTCCCTGTGGGAGCGGGCTTGCTCGCGAAAACGCCCTCCCAGACACATCCTGCCAAAAGTCCACAGATCAGCCTCAGCCGCCAAGGTCGCCTCTGGCAGCCGGGTTTTCATGATCATGCCGTGCGTCGAGAGGAAAGCCTTGAGGCGATTGCGCGTTACATCGTAGCCAATCCACTCAGGGCCGGGTTGGTAAAGAAGGTTGGTGACTATCCGCTGTGGGATGCCATTTGGGTTTGACTGTAGACCGAGTCGACTGCATCGCAGGCAAGCCAGCTCCCACACTGATTGGATTCATACAGTTGGATTTGTGAACACCGTCAATGTGGGAGCTGGCTTGCCTGCGATGGCTTACTCACAGTCAGAACAAATCAAGCCGACACCCCCGCATCCGCCATCAACCCCACCCCTTCTATCGCGGTGATCGCGCACTGCTCGTCAATATCGGACGTGTCCCCGCTGATCCCAATTGCGCCCAACACCACGCCGCTCTGATCCCGAATCAAAACACCACCCGGCGCCGGAACGACGCTGCCCTGCCCCAGGCTGTTCAACGCCGCGATAAACGCCGGGCGCTGTTGGGCGTCCAGTGCCAGCAAACGCGAGCCCTTGCCCAGGGCGATGGCGCCCCAGGCCTTGCCGATGGCGATTTGCGGGCGTAGCAGGCTGGCGCCGTCTTCGCGTTGCAGGGTGACCAGGTGGCCACCGCTGTCGAGCACCGCGATGGTCAGGGGCGCAGCCGAAATAGTGCGGCCTGCGGTGAGGGCCTGGGTGGCCAGTTGGGTGGCGAGTTTCAAGGTTAAAGCGCTCATAGGTGCCGTCCTTATCTTGTTATGGGTAAAGCGGTGAGGTCTGTTTGATCAGATGCTCGATCACACAAATAGAACACAATGACATTTGTTTTTGTATACAATATTTTCCAACAAAGGCTCCATACGTCGAAAAAAGCGCTTCCGACGAACGCCAAGGTCAGTTTACGAAAGGCATTGACCAACGCAGCTCGGCGTGAATACACTTTGGACAGACACCACTTGTATACAATTACAAAACGCAAGAGGCACCAAAACCATGAGCAAAATGAGAGCAATCGAAGCCGCCGTTCTGGTGATGCGCCGTGAAGGTGTGGATACCGCCTTCGGTATCCCAGGCGCCGCGATCAACCCGCTGTATTCGGCCTTGCAGAAGGTGGGTGGCATCGATCACGTCCTTGCTCGCCACGTTGAAGGCGCCTCGCACATGGCCGAGGGCTACACCCGCACCAAGGCCGGCAATATCGGCGTGTGCATCGGCACTTCCGGCCCGGCGGGCACCGACATGGTCACCGGCTTGTACAGCGCCTCGGCCGACTCCATCCCGATCCTGTGCATCACCGGCCAAGCCCCTCGCGCCCGGATGCACAAGGAAGACTTCCAGGCCGTGGACATCACCAGCATCGTCAAGCCGGTGACCAAGTGGGCAACCACGGTGCTGGAACCCGGCCAAGTGCCTTACGCGTTCCAGAAAGCCTTCTATGAAATGCGCTCCGGCCGCCCTGGCCCGGTGCTGATCGACCTGCCGTTCGACGTACAGATGGCCGAGATCGAATTCGACATCGACGCCTACCAGCCGCTGCCCCTGGCCAAGCCGCTGGCGACCCGCGTGCAGGTAGAAAAAGCCCTGGCCCTGCTCGATGCAGCCGAACGCCCCTTGCTGGTAAGCGGTGGCGGCGTGATCAACGCCGACGCCAGCGAGCTGCTGGTGGAGTTCGCTGAGTTGACTGGCATCCCGGTGATCCCGACCCTGATGGGCTGGGGCACGATTCCGGACGATCACCCGCTGATGGTGGGCATGGTCGGTCTGCAAACCTCGCACCGCTACGGCAACGCGACGATGCTCAAGTCGGACGTGGTGCTGGGCATCGGTAACCGCTGGGCCAACCGTCACACCGGTTCGGTCGAGGTGTACACCGAAGGCCGTAAATTCATTCATGTCGACATCGAGCCGACCCAGATTGGCCGCGTATTCACGCCAGACCTGGGCATCGTTTCCGACGCTGGCTCCGCGCTGACAATGTTCATTGAAGTGGCCCGCGAGTGGAAAGCCGCCGGCAAGCTCAAGGACCGCAGTGCCTGGTTGCATGACTGCCAACAGCGCAAGGCCACCCTGCACCGCAAGACTCACTTCGACAACGTGCCGGTCAAGCCGCAGCGCGTATACGAAGAGATGAACCAGGTGTTCGGCAAAGACACTTGCTACGTCAGCACCATCGGCCTGTCGCAGATTGCCGGCGCGCAATTTTTGCATGTGTACAAGCCACGTCACTGGATCAACTGTGGCCAGGCCGGCCCATTGGGCTGGACCATTCCGGCAGCGCTGGGCGTGGTCAAGGCCGACCCGAGCCGCAAAGTAGTGGCCTTGTCGGGCGACTATGACTTCCAGTTCATGATCGAAGAACTGGCGGTGGGCGCGCAGTTCAAGCTGCCCTACATCCACGTGGTGGTGAACAACTCTTACCTGGGCCTGATCCGCCAGGCCCAGCGCGGATTCGAAATGGACTACTGCGTGCAGCTGTCCTTCGACAACCTCAACGCCCCGGAACTCAACGGCTACGGCGTCGACCATGTGGCGGTTGCCGAGGGCCTGGGTTGCAAGGCCCTGCGTGTGTTCGAGCCGGGCCAGATCCAACCGGCCTTGCGCCGCGCCCAAGAGATGATCGAAGAATTCAAGGTGCCAGTGATCGTTGAGATTATTCTGGAACGGGTGACCAATATTTCCATGGGCACCGAGATCAACGCCGTCAATGAATTCGAAGACCTGGCCCTGGTCGGCAACGATGCGCCGACTGCCATTTCCCTGCTCGATTAAGGAGAACCCTATGCCGCGCTTTGCTGCCAACCTGTCCATGCTGTTTACCGAACAGGATTTCCTTGCCCGCTTCAAAGCGGCTGCCGATGCCGGTTTCCAGGGCGTGGAGTACCTGTTCCCGTATGAATTCAGCTCTGCCGACATCAAGGCGCAGCTGGACGCCAACGGCCTGACCCAGGTGCTGTTCAACCTGCCAGCCGGTGACTGGGCCAAGGGCGAGCGCGGCCTGGCGTGCCACCCGGACCGGATCGAGGAGTTCCGTGCCGGGGTCAAGCTGGCCATCGCCTATGCCCAGGTATTGGGCAACACCCAGGTCAACTGCCTGGCGGGTATCCGGCCACAAGGCGTTGATGACGAGACCGTAGAAAAGACCTTCGTCGCCAACCTCAAGTACGCCGCCGAGAAGCTGCAGGCGGCGGGTATCAAGCTGGTGATGGAGATGATCAACACCCGCGACATTCCGGGCTTCTACCTCAACAACACGGCGCAGGCCCTGTCGATTCGCGAGCAAGTGGGCAGCGCCAACCTGTTCCTGCAATACGACATCTACCACATGCAAATCATGGAAGGTGACCTGGCGCGGACCATGGCGACGCACCTGGGCGAGATCAACCACATCCAGCTGGCGGACAACCCAGGACGCAACGAGCCAGGCACCGGTGAGATCAACTACCGCTTCCTGTTCGAGCATCTGGACCGCATTGGTTACGCGGGGTGGGTCGGCTGTGAGTACAAGCCGTTGACCACTACCGAGGCGGGTTTGGGTTGGCTCAAGACCCATAACGCCATCTGACCACTGACACCACACAAAACAATGTGGGAGCTGGCTTGCCTGCTCCCACATTAAAAGAGGATTTTGATCATGGCTAAAATCGGATTTATCGGCACCGGCATCATGGGCCAACCCATGGCCGCCAACCTGCAGAAAGCAGGTCATCAACTGTTTCTCTCCGAACATCACGGCAAGGCACCGGCTGAACTGATCAGCGCCGGCGCCGTGGCCCTGGCCAACCCGCAACAAGTGGCCCAGGAAGCCGAGTTCATCATCGTCATGGTGCCCGACACCCCACAAGTCGATGACGTGCTGTTCCGCGCCGACGGCGTGGCTGCGGGCCTGTCACCGAACAAGGTGGTGATCGACATGAGTTCGATCTCCCCGACTGCCACCAAGGCGTTCGCCGCCAAGGTCAACCAGGCCGGCGCGCAGTACCTGGACGCCCCGGTGTCCGGTGGTGAAGTCGGCGCCAAGGCCGGCACCTTGAGTATCATGGTCGGCGGCGAACCGCAGACTTTTGAACGTGCGCTGCCGCTGTTCCAGAGCATGGGCAAGAACATCACCCTGGTGGGCGGCAATGGCGATGGCCAGACCGCCAAGGTGGCCAACCAGATCATCGTTGCGCTGAACATCCAGGCGGTGGCCGAAGCGTTGTTGTTCGCCGCCAAAAACGGCGCCGACCCAGCCAAAGTGCGTGAAGCGCTGATGGGTGGCTTTGCATCGTCCAAGATCCTGGAAGTGCACGGCGAGCGCATGATCAAGGGCACCTTCGACCCGGGTTTCCGCATCAACCTGCACCAGAAGGACCTGAACCTGGCATTGGCCGGCGCCAAGGAACTGGGGATCAACCTGCCGAACACCGCCGGCACCCAGCAAGTGTTCAGCACCTGCACCGCAATTGGCGGCGGCAACTGGGACCACTCGGCACTGATCAAGGGCCTGGAGCATATGGCGAACTTCTCGATTCGCGATAAATAACGGAAATACGCAATACCCCCCTGTAGGAGCGAGCTTGCTCGCGAAAAACCTGAGAGCACCACTGGCTCCCTGGTTACCCGCGTTATCGTTGACGATTTTCGCGAGCAAGCTCGCTCCTACAAATAATAAGAATCCCCGGGAGCCCGCTTATGTCGGTCGATCCGCAACACCTGCTTCGCGAGCTGTTTGCCACAGCCATCGACGCCGCCCACCCCCGGCAAGTCCTCGAACCCTACCTGCCTGCCGACCGCAGTGGCCGTGTGATCGTGATCGGCGCCGGCAAGGCCGCGGCCGCCATGGCGCTGGTTGTCGAAGACTGCTGGCAGGGCGAAGTTTCGGGCCTGGTAGTTACCCGTTACGGCCACGGCGCGCCGTGCAAAAAAATCGAAGTGGTCGAAGCCGCCCACCCGGTTCCCGATGCAGCCGGCCTGGCCGTGGCCCAGCGCGTGCTGGAACTGATCAGCCATCTGGGTGAAGACGACCGCGTGATCTTCCTGCTCTCCGGCGGTGGCTCGGCATTACTCGCCCTGCCCGCCGAGGGCATCACTCTGGCCGACAAGCAAACCATCAACAAAGCCCTGCTTAAATCCGGCGCCACCATTGGCGAGATGAATTGCGT
The DNA here is from genome assembly GCF_002591235.1 of Pseudomonas sp. FDAARGOS_380. Taxonomy (NCBI): domain Bacteria; kingdom Pseudomonadati; phylum Pseudomonadota; class Gammaproteobacteria; order Pseudomonadales; family Pseudomonadaceae; genus Pseudomonas; species Pseudomonas sp. FDAARGOS_380. The sequence goes on from NZ_CP023969.1 coordinate 6,081,319, forward strand.
GCGCAAGCACCTCTCGGCCATCAAGGGCGGGCGCTTGGCCAAGGCCGCGTGGCCGGCCACGGTGTACACCTACGCGATCTCCGACGTGCCGGGTGACCAGGCCACGGTGATTGCCTCGGGCCCGACAGTCGGTGACCCGAGTACCTCGCAACAGGCCCTGGCGATCCTCAAGCGTTACCAGATCGACGCCCCTGCTTCGGTGCGCAGTTGGTTGCAGAACCCGGCCTCGGAAACCGTCAAGCCCGGTGACCCGGTGCTTGCCCGCAGCCACTTCCAATTGATCGCCCGCCCGCAGCAATCGCTTGAAGCAGTGGCAGTAAAAGTGCGCCAGGCCGGTTTCAGCCCGCTGATCCTCGGAGATCTGGAAGGCGAAGCCCGCGATGTGGCCAAGGTACACGCCGGCATCGCCCGGCAGATCGTGCAGCACGGCCAGCCACTGGCGGCGCCGTGCGTGATTCTTTCGGGGGGCGAAACCACCGTCACCGTACGCGGCGACGGCCGTGGCGGGCGTAATGCGGAATTCCTCTTGAGCCTTACCGACAGCCTCAAGGGCCTGCCCGGCGTGTACGCCCTGGCCGGCGATACCGATGGCATCGACGGTTCGGAAGACAACGCCGGCGCGATCATGACCCCCTGCAGCTACCGCCGTGCCGAAGCCCTGGGCCTGTCGGCCAGCGATGAGCTGGACAACAACAACGGCTACGGCTATTTCGCCGCCCTGGGCGACTTGATCATCACCGAGCCGACGCGCACCAACGTCAACGACTTTCGCGCCATCCTGATCCTTGAGACTGCCAACCATGACGCCTGACAAGAAGGTCAAAATCCTCGCCACCCTGGGCCCGGCCACCGACGGTATCGACGACATCCTTGAGCTGGTGGAGGCCGGGGTAAATATCTTCCGCCTCAACTTCAGCCACGGCGACCACGCCGACCATGCCCAGCGCTACCAGTGGATTCGCCAGGTCGAGCGCCAGCTCAACTACCCGCTCGGCATCCTCATGGACCTGCAAGGGCCGAAGCTGCGGGTGGGACGCTTTGCCGAAGGCAAGGTGCAGCTCGTACGCGGCCAGGCCCTGCGCCTGGACTTGGATGAAACTCCGGGCGACCAACGTCGGGTCAACCTGCCCCACCCGGAAATCATCGCGGCCCTGGAGCCGGGCATGGACCTGCTGCTCGACGACGGCAAGCTGCGCCTGCGCGTGATCACCAAGCATGCCGATGCCATTGACACCACCGTGCTCAATGGCGGCGAACTGTCTGACCGCAAAGGTGTGAACGTCCCGCAAGCGCTGTTGGAACTGAGCCCCCTCACCGCCAAGGACCGCCGCGACCTGAGCTTCGGCCTGGAGCTGGGTGTGGACTGGGTGGCGCTGTCGTTTGTGCAACGCCCGGAAGACATCCGTGAAGCCCGCGAGCTGATTGGCGATAAGGCGTTTTTGATGGCCAAGATCGAAAAGCCTTCGGCGGTGCAACGGCTGCGCGAAATCGCCGAATTGAGCGACGCGATCATGGTGGCCCGAGGTGATTTGGGCGTGGAAGTGCCGGCCGAGAGCGTGCCGCAGATCCAGAAAGACATCATCAGCACCTGCCGCCAACTGGGTAAGCCGGTGGTGGTGGCCACGCAGATGCTCGAATCCATGCGCTTCTCGCCGGCACCTACCCGCGCCGAAGTCACCGATGTCGCCAACGCGGTGGCTGAAGGTGCCGACGCGGTGATGCTGTCAGCCGAAACCGCTTCGGGCGAGTACCCACTGGAAGCGGTGCAGATGATGAGCAAGATCATCCGCCAGGTGGAAAACGGCCCGGACTACCAGGCCCAGTTGGACGTCAGCCGGCCCAAGGCGGATGCCACGGTGTCGGACGCCATCAGCTGTGCGATCCGCCGTATCAGCAGCATTCTGCCGGTGGCGGTGCTGGTGAATTACAGCGAGTCCGGCAGTTCCAGCTTGCGCGCGGCGCGGGAACGGCCGGTGGCGCCGATCCTCAACCTCACGCCCAACCTATCCACGGCGCGACGCCTGAGCGTGGCGTGGGGCGTGCACTCGGTGGTCAATGATCGGCTGCGCCAGGTAGATGAGGTGTGTTCCACCGCGCTGGAAATTGCCCAGGCCCAGGGCATGGCGCAGCGTGGCGATACCTTGGTGATTACCGCGGGGGTGCCGTTCGGGCAGCCGGGGTCGACCAATTCGCTGCGTATCGAAACCCTACTGTAGGAGCGAGCTTGCTCGCGAAGAACGTCAACGATGACGCGGGTATCCTGAATGCACGCGGCGCCCTCAGGTTTTTCGCGAGCAAGCTCGCTCCTACAGGGAGCTGACATGCACAACCCAACCTGCCCCGACTGGGCCGAAGCCCTGCTCAACGGCTTCAGCCAAATCTTCCTGCAGCGCCATCCGCTGTGCGGCCTGCTGTGCCTGCTGGCGATCCTGATTGGCGCCCCGGCCTTGCTTGGCGGGGCCTTGCTGGGTGGCGTCGCGGGGTTGCTCACGGCCCAGCGCCGGGGGTATCCCAAGGCCGAGCGCCAGGCCGGGCTGTATAGCTACAACGGCGTATTGCTGGGCCTGTTGATCAGCCAGCACTTTGCCTGGTCGGCGCTGGTGCCGCCGTTGATCCTGGCGTGCGGCGGCTTGAGTGCGATCCTCACTCGGCACTGGTTGAAACACGCAACCGGGCCCCAGGATTTGCCCGCCTACACCGTGCCCTTTGTTGGCCTGGGCTGGTTGCTGCTCGGCCAGAGTCCTGAAAACACCCTTGCACTGATCGAGCCCGACACTGTCGCTGTAGTGGCTGCGCCCTTCACCGGCCTTGGGCAAATCATGCTGCTGGACCAGCCGCTCGCGGGTGTACTGATTGCCCTGGGCTTGCTGCTGGCCGACCGTCGCGCCGCCGCGTGGGCCTTGGGCGGCGCCGCTCTGGGCATGCTCGCCGGCTGGTGGCTGAACGACCCCACTGGCGCCCTGCTCGGCCTGCACAGCTATAACCCCGCGCTGGCGGCCCTGGCCCTGTGCTCATCACGTCGCCAGCCCTGGTTACCGCTGCTGGGCATCGGCCTGGCCATCCTGCTCACCCCGGGCTTCGCCGGCCTGCACCTGCCCGCGCTGACCGCGCCGTTTATCCTCGCGTGCTGGCTGGTGCGCGCCGGTCAGCGAATGCTGCACAAGCCCCACATGGACAGCCCGTTCGAATCGCCCTAGGCTTGCTCGATATTCGTTTCGGGCAGGGTTTATGGACAGCAACAACGACTGGCGCCAGCGCCTCTACATCATGGTGTTCCAAAGCGATACCGTCGCCGGGCGGCGCTTTGACGGCATCCTGCTGCTGATCATCCTCGCCAGCCTGGTGATCGTGATGCTCGACAGCATCGACACAATTCACCAGAACTACGCCGACGTGCTGGCCTATATCGAGTGGGGCTTCACGCTGATCTTCGCCATCGAGTACGGCCTGCGCCTGTATTGCTCGCCCAAGCCGCTGCGCTATGCCTTCAGCTTTTATGGCTTGGTGGACCTGCTCGCCATCGTCCCCGGCATCCTCGCGCTGTACTACAGCGATGCCCAGTATCTGCTGATCATCCGCATCATCCGCATGCTGCGCATCTTCCGCGTGCTCAAGCTCAGCCCGTACCTCAAGCAGGCCAACTACCTGATGGCCGCGCTGCGCGGCAGCAAACAGAAGATCGTGGTGTTCCTGGTCAGCGTGTGCACCCTGGTGACGGTGTTCGGCACCCTGATGTACGTGATCGAAGGCCCGGAACATGGCTTCACCAGTATTCCCAAGGGCATCTACTGGGCCATCGTCACCCTGACCACCGTGGGCTTCGGCGATATCGTGCCCAAGACGCCCCTGGGCCAGGTGATTTCGTCGCTGGTGATGATCACCGGTTACTCGATCATCGCGGTGCCGACGGGTATTTTTACCGCCGAACTGGCCAGTGCCATGCGCGGCGAACAGCTGCACACCGACTGCCCAGTGTGCAAAAAGGACAGCCATGAACCCAACGCCGCATTTTGCGCGCGCTGTGGCAGCAATCTGTTTCGCAAACTGGAATAAGCAAAGTTCGTTTTAATCTTTAAGGGTCTATGCAGGCCCGGCTATAGTCGCTGGCAAATTGCCTCCCCTCTTCTCGAACAACAAGGAATGAGCAGTGAAAAAAATCCTCAGCGCCTCCCTACTGGCCGCCGGCCTGGCCCTGGCGGGCTCCGCCCAGGCCGCGACCACCCTGCTCAACGTCTCCTACGACGTGATGCGCGATTTCTACAAGGACTACAACGCCGCGTTCCTGAAGCACTGGGCAGCTGAGCACCCGGACGACAAGCTGACGTTGCAGATGTCCTTCGGCGGCTCCAGCAAACAGGCGCGCTCGGTGATCGACGGCCTGCCCGCCGACGTGATCACCATGAACATGGCCACCGACATCAATGCCCTGGTCGACAACGGCAAACTGGTGCCGGACAACTGGGTAACGCGCTTGCCGAACAACAGCGCGCCGTTCACCTCCGCCACGGTGTTTATCGTGCGCAAAGGCAACCCCAAAGCCTTGAAAGACTGGCCCGACCTACTCAAGGACGGCGTGCAGGTGATCGTGCCCAACCCGAAAACCTCCGGTAACGGCCGCTACACCTACCTGTCGGCCTGGGGCTACGTGTTGAAGAACGGCGGCGATGAGGAAAAGGCCAAGACCTTCGTTGGCAAGTTGTTCAAGCAAGCGCCAGTACTGGACACCGGTGGCCGCGCCGCCACCACCACCTTCATGACCAACCAGATTGGCGACGTGCTGGTGACCTTTGAAAACGAAGCCGAAATGATCGCCCGTGAATTTGGCCGTGATCAGTTCGAAGTGGTCTACCCAAGCGTCTCCGCCGAAGCCGAACCGCCGGTGTCGGTGGTGGATAAAGTGGTCGAGAAAAAAGGCACCCGTGCTGCGGCCGAGGACTACCTCAAGTACCTGTGGTCGCCCGAAGGCCAGGAAATTGCGGCCAACAACTACCTGCGCCCACGGGACCCGAAGGTGTTGGCCAAGTACACCGACCGGTTCCCCAAGGTGGATTTCCTGTCGGTGGAGAAAACCTTTGGTGACTGGCGCACGGTGCAAAAGACCCACTTCAATGATGGCGGCGTGTTCGACCAGATCTACTCTGGCCAATAACACATCTGACTGAATCAACTCGGTCAAACCTGTGGGAGCTGGCTTGCCTGCGATGACGGCGAGTCAGCTTGCACATGAGCGGCTGATACCCCGCCATAGCAGCATAGGTATCTACACAACTTTGTAGGTTGTAGCAGCCAACGCTAACCACGATGCGAAGCGAGCCGCTCTTGATCTTGATCTGCTTTTGATCTCAAGCGCCCCGTTAAACCACGCTGGCCGGAATTCGACAGGGATTTGGGGGGTAAACCGGCAGGGATGCCGGTTTAGCCGCCCCGCGCCATGGATGGCGCGTGGCGGCGGCCCCCCACATCACTGGCGGATTACGGGCACACCGAGCCCAGGCGAGGTGCCGAGTGGTGGGGCAAGAGCCCTTTGGTTACTTTGGGGCTTTTCCAAAGTGACCCGCCGTCAGGGCGGAACCCCAAGTGGCCGTTACCGCAGCAATGGATATGTATACAATCCAACTGTGTTGACTGCCAGACCGCTTTCGCGAGCAAGCCCGCTCCCACAGTTGGATTGCGGAGCGTCAGGTAGATAGGCGTCGACTGGCAGGCCGTCATCGCAGGCAAGCCAGCTCCCACATTTGGATCGCGGTGCGTCAGTCAGATCAGCGTCGGCTGCCAGGCCGTCTTCGCAGGCAAGCCAGCGCCCACTTTTTTGCGCGAAGCAGATGTATCTGAATGTATCATCAGCCGACATAAGTGATATCACCACAAGCAACCTACTCACTTGCAGGCCTTGTCTTTACTCTCCCACCCCATCGTCCTTCGCCTTTATGAGTACACCATGAACGCAACCTCTCCCGCTGCTGGCACCATGACCCGGGGCATGGTCATGCTGTTCGCGTTTTGCTGCGGCGCCATCGTCGCCAACATCTACTATGCGCAACCGATCATCGAGCTGATTGCCCCAGACATTGGCCTGACGCCAGCAATGGCCAGCCTGATCGTGTCCCTCACGCAAATCGGCTATGCCCTGGGCCTGTTCTTCCTGGTGCCCCTGGGCGACCTGCTGGAAAATCGCAAGCTGATGATTGCCACCACCGTCGTGGCAATCGGCAGCCTGTTGGGCGCAGCGTTTATCGAACAGCCGAACCTGTTCCTGCTGGTATCGCTGCTGATCGGTTTCAGTTCCGTCTCGGTGCAGATCCTGATTCCGCTGGCCGCACACCTGGCGCCCGCCGAGTCTCGTGGCCGGGTGGTCGGCAGTATCATGGGCGGCCTGCTGCTGGGCATCCTGCTGGCACGGCCGGTGTCGAGCGTGGTGGCCGACCACTTCGGCTGGCGTGCGATGTTCATGGCGGCCGCGGCGCTGATGGCGTTTATCAGCGTGGTGCTGATGCTGACCATCCCCAAGCGCCAACCCGATCACAGTGCCAGCTACGGCCAGTTGCTGCGCTCCCTGGGCACCCTGCTACGTGAGCAACCGCTGTTGCGCCAGCGGGCGTTTTACCAGGGTTGCATGTTCGCCGCTTTCAGCCTGTTCTGGACCGCCGTGCCACTGGAACTGGCGCGTAACCACGGTCTGAGCCAAAGCGAAATCGCACTGTTTGCCTTGGTCGGTGCCCTTGGCGCCATCGCCGCGCCTATGGCCGGTCGCCTGGCCGATGCTGGCCATACCCACCGCGCTTCTTTGCTGGCGATGTTGTTTGGTGCGCTGAGCTTCCTGCCGGCGTTGGTGCACCCGCTCTACAGCGTGATCGGCTTGGCAGTCACCGGGGTGGTCCTGGATTTCTGCGTGCAGATGAACATGGTCCTCGGCCAACGCGCCATCTACGCCCTCGACGCCCACAGCCGCAGCCGTCTGAACGCGCTGTACATGACCAGCATCTTCATCGGCGGAGCATTCGGTTCGGCGATTGCCAGCAGCGTGTATGAACACGGCGGCTGGTTGGCTGTAATGTTGGTGGGCAGTGCATTTGCCCTGGTCGCCTTGTTACGCTTCTTGAGTGCGTCACGTAAAGTCGCGTTGGGCACCGCGCAAGCGTCCTGACGGGTCATTGGCCCAACAAAATTTTTCACAACGCACAAAGGGGCGGGACTTGATCAACCATTGATTAAGTCCCGCCCCGCCTTGCTTCAAGCAATGGCGACCGTCAAAGGTGCGCGATCAACTCGTTAGAGATAACCGCCCTCTTTGATGTTGAGCCCGATGACATCTTCCGGGCTGATCATTCGGGTGCTTTTGATCAGGAAGTCGGTCTTGCCATCGCCATCCAGGTCGGTCGCCAGCAAGTAACGTCCCGTCTGCGGATTGAACTTGATGATGGTGTCACCCGCAGCCCCCGTGTAGTTATCGACGAAGTTCAACGTGACCTTGCCGTCGAGCGCCATTTGCGACAGATCGATCTTGTCTTGCCCGGTTTTGAAGTCCAGTAGCACGTCGGCATTGGCACGGGTTGAATCGCTGAAGGCATTGAACTTGAAGGTGTTCCAACCCTCGCCGCCCACCAGCGTATCGGCCCCTGCACCACCGGTCAGTACGTTATCGGCGCTGTTACCAATGATGCGATCGTTACCGCGGCCCCCCACGGCATTTTCGATCACGGTCTTCTCGCCGATCCTGACGTTTTCCCTCATCCCGCCTACGCTGGACAGCGCACCACCACGCAAGTCGATGATTTGATCCTGCTTGAAGCCAGAGAAATCAAAGGTGTCGTTCCCGCGCTGATCCCAGATATTGAATTTGGGTTTATCGGACGCTGACGTCAGGGTAGTTTCCAACCTGCCGGTATTCGAGTTGAACCCGTAGGTGGTGTCGTCAGTCCTGGTGTCGCCGCCTGCCTTGGGCTGTTCAACCGCTGGCTCCTTGGTGCCGCTTGCCTTGGGCTGTTCAACCACCGGCTCCTTGGTGCCGCTTGCCTTGGGCTGTTCAGCCACTGGCTCCTTGGTGCCGCTTGCCTTGGGCTGTTCAACCACCGGCTCCTTGGTGCCGCTTGCCTTGGGCTGTTCAACCACCGGCTCCTTGGTGCCGCTTGCCTTGGGCTGTTCAACCACCGGCTCCTTGGTGCCGCTTGCCTTGGGCTGTTCAACCACCGGCTCCTTGGTGCCGCTTGCCTTGGGCTGTTCAACCACTGGCTCCTTGGTGCCGCTTGCCTTGGGCTGCTCAACCACTGGCTCCTTGGTGCCGCCGCGTGGCTTTAGCCGATCAGTTAATGGCGTTTTGTAGCCGCTCGGCTTGGGCTTAGTCGTTACTGGCTTGGTATCGCCGTCCGAGATGGGCTGATCCGCTGCCGGTTTGGTTTCGCCGTTTGACTTGGGCTCAGCAGTGGGTTCGGTATCTGCCTGTGGCTTCGAATAGCACTGAGCCATTACCACTTTGCCGGAATTAACGTCTCCAAGTTGAAGCAGCCCGGAGTTCAGGCTCGATCCATACATTCGCTGTAGGCCAGTGCGCTCACCTACCAGCGGAGCGGAAAGACTAAGTAACTTGGAGCTTGTCGAGACGTGGTTGTCTGCTGCGGAGTTCGCATTGCCGTGAGAAGACTTAGCGGCTTCACTGCCTCCCTGGTTTCCAGGATGTGCCAGCGATGACGGCTGAGGAGTCACGCTCGGCGTGGGCATATAGTGGTTTGCAGCGGATGGTTTGACATTAATCATAATTAAGTTTTCTCAGTTAGTTAAAAACAACAACACGACACTTCACAAGTAAGGCACCCATGAATTCTTAAATAGCCGATCTCAAACATGACCACTCAAACTTTTCAGCGAGCGTCATAAAACAGCCAAGTTATTACGTGTAGTCAGCACTTACGCTTGGCCTGATGTTTCACTCATAACAGCGATGGACTTGAATAGACTCAGCGCGCGTCTGACATTGAATGGTTCCACCTTCAACCCCGCGCGGAAAACGCCGACTGATCAAAAGCCGACGCGTGCATCGCGCGGGACTGACCTGAATGGGTATTGAAGCCATAGGCCGGTCTTGAATTTCGAATGAAAGCTTTCGGCTCACACGGATCTGTACAAGGGATGGGTCTGGGCTCACACGGAACCGGGCGTGGCTGTGGCTCACACGGATCTGGACGTGGCTGCGGCTCACGCGGGTATGGTCGCGGCCTCGGTTCACACGGATCCGGACGTGGTTGTGGCTCACACGGATCTGGACGTGGCTGCGGCTCACGCGGATATGGACGCGGCTTCGGTTCATACGGATCCGGACGTGGCTGTGGCTCACACGGATCTGGACGTGGCTGCGGCTCACGCGGATATGGACGCGGCTTCGGTTCACACGGATCCGGACGTGGTTTCGGTTTTGGCTCCTCCGGTTTTGGTTCCGGCTTGGGTTTGGGCTCCTCGGGTTGAGGACGCGGCGCAGGCTTGGGGTCTTTCGGTTCAGGGTTTGCCGTTGGGGTGTCGCCCAACGCCAAGACATCACCTGCTTTTATCTGGCCGAGGCTTTTGATTAATAGGTCTGCCTTACCGTTACCCGTCAGATCCAGGGCCAGACTCCCTTCGTTGCTACCCTGGTTGTAACTTATCACCGCCTGACCGGGTTGACCGGTAAGGCGTTCGACGTATTTAAGCGCACTGAGATTCGCCTGTTTCAGGACGGCGCGAACATCAATCTTGTCGGAGCCACTCTGAAAATCCAGAATGACGTCGGGGTTATCCGGGGTGGAGTCACTGGCGTGATCATAAACGAAGGTATCTGCACCGCCCCCCCCTGACAACCGGTCTGCTCCACCGCCTCCTTTGAGACGATTGGCAACAGCATTACCTATCAGGGCATCATTCCCTTTACCGCCCACTGCGTTTTCCAGTATGACGCCCTTGGCAACGGAGACATTACCCTTCAACGCGCCCACATCCGAAAAGGACTCGGCATTGAGGTTGATTTTCTGATTCTGCGAATACCCGGAGAAATCCAGAGTGTCGTTGCCTCCCCCATCCCACACACAGAAAATAGGATTGTCATTCGCCGACTTCAAACTAAGCGCTTCACGGTTCGTATTGGAATTAAACCCATAGGTCGTGTCGGTATTGCGTGTTTTAGTATTCGCCCCATAAAGTTTCTGGGCAGCCGCTATGTCATCCATCATCGGCGCAGAGGGGTACAGCGATTTGAAGTCATGCCCGGGCTGATTTTTCTCCGAAAAGTAACTCATGACAGAACGCGCTTGAGTATCCCCGGCATACGTTGCGTGACGTCCATAGTTACCGTTACCGTCGTAGTTTCCCGGATGCTCCAACCCAAGGGCGTGGCCTAGTTCATGAACTAAAACCATACGAAAGAAATGCCCCGGTGACGGGTTCGCGCCCACATTCTGCGTTCCAATGTTTGCGGAAGTCTGGGTCATATACCGATGGGGAAGTGAAGCCACCCCTCCCGAGGAGTCGGGCATGTCATTGATATCAACATGGCCGTCACGATGCAGCGCTTTTTCGGTAAATGTCACGTTAGCAACATCCTGCCAGGACTGCATTGCCTGCCTGGCTTGCTCTGCCTGCTGTGGAGTGAAGCCCTTGGCGACGCGATAGGACAACGTGGTTTTGCCGTCACCGTTATTGTCATGAACCTTGTAACCGCCGCGGGTGAGTTGTTTCCCAGCCTGTTGCGAAGTGAACACCGGCTTTTTGCTGTTTAGCGTAGATACCTCAGCAGGGCCCTCAGGGCTGAAACTGCTCCCGGAAACCAGCGCTTGGGGCACACCAACATTAGTTGTGGATGGTCCTGGCATTCTCATAAACCAAAGTCCTCATAAAAATCAGACTCGAACGATAAAATTTAAAACATTCGAGATACCGATTCCCGCCCAACAAGAGCAGCAGTAGTTATCGGCACCGCTTTAAATTCGCACACTCCCTAGCCGCAGGCCAGCGACGAATTAATTCAACTCGACACACTCTAAAATTTAAAAACACTTTGACCCAACAACCGAAAAACTCTGAAATCGCAGTAGCGGAACCACCGCCCGGCAAAAACGATAACCACCTGTTTTATATGAAAATAAAATTCCACAACCACGCTCGCGGTCATTTTTATTGCAAAGCATTATTCACAATCAGACAAGACCCTGACCGTACAAAAACATATACCCGACTTAAAACTTTTAACGCACCCTACACAGCAGTTTGATTAAAGGGCGAATAGTAAAATATGAAGTGAAGGAAAAAATCCAAAGAGTGCATAGAGGGGTTTTATGTCTGGCCCTCAACGGTAATTCAAGGCACTGCAACAGCCGATCAGGCTGATCTCGCCCAAACGCAATCATGATAAACATACGGATGCTACGGCCAATGAATAGCTGTGCAAAACGCGCGAAGCGATTGCCCCATGGGCCGACGAAACAGGAAGGAATCACCGAGATAGCCCGGTGAAAAGCGCACCACATGAATATGAGCGTGTCTGGGGGGGGTAACGATGCTGCACGTGACAGGCAGGCTTGAACGCGATGCCGCGCACGTCCAAACCTGGAGAGAAGGAAACCTGGGTAACGGCTTTTAAAGCAGGAAGGTGTTCACTGATCGTAGAGTGGGCTCAGCTGAATATCGACCACACCTTGTTGAGGAACCCTTTGAACGACGAAAAAATTTTCTCGAAAAACCCTCCTCCGGGCCGAGGGGCCGGTTCAGGTTCAGGTTCGGGCTCAGGCTCGGGTTCAGTCGGCTCTGAAGTAGGCGCCGGGAGGGGGTCCGAAACAGGCACGACAGGGGGGGTCGGCGTCGGCGTCACGGTCGGCGCTTGCCCGCTCCAGATCACGTCCGTCTGTTTGATCTGGCTTTGGCTGACCACCAGGAGGTCCGCCGAGGCATTGCCCGTCGTATCCACCGCCAATGTGAAACGACCGGTTTTCGGGTCCTGGCCGAGCACGGCGTCCCCGGCTTTGCCGCTCAATCGTTCAGAGAAATTCAACGCTTTGAGACCCGCCTCCTGAAGAACGCCGGTCAGGTCGATCTTGTCGATCCCGCTTTGGAAGTCCTGGATGATATCAGGTTTTTGCGCGGTTGAATCGCTGGCACGGTGGTAGACAAAGGTGTCTGCCCCAGCGCCACCGAACAACCTGTCAGCCCCCCTGCCACCCGTAAGGCGATTATTGCCCTCGTTTCCCGTCAAGGTATCGTTGCCAGCACCGCCAATGGCGTTTTCCACCATGACGCCCTTGGCAACCGACACATTCCCGCGCAAGCCACCCACATCCGAAAACGCCTCGGCCTTGAGGTTAATGGTTTGGTTCTGGGTGAACCCGGAAAAATCGAGTGTGTCGTTACCCCCGCCATCCCAAACGGTGAAAATCGGTTTGTCACTCCCCCGTTTAAGGCTGTACACCTCCCGACCAGAATTGGAATTGAAGCCGTAGGTGGTGTCGGTATTGCGGGTTTTGGTATTGGCGCCGTAAAGCCGCTGTGCCGCGGCGATATCGTCCATCATCGGTGCCGCTGGGCTGAGCCGGGCAAAATTGTGGCCGGGCTGATGGGTCTCGTCCCAATAACTCATGACACTGCGTGCCTTGGTGTCCTGGGCGTATTCGGCATTGCGCCCGTAATTGAAGCCCTGGCCATCGTATTGACCTGGATGGCTCAGCCCCAAGGTATGCCCCAGTTCATGGATCAACAAACCCAGGAAGTGACTGCCCATTGTCGGGTTCTGCCCGCCGTAGGTGCCTATGTTGGCTTGGGGTTTCGCATAATAACCGGACGGTAAGTTCGCATAGCCTGCCGACCCGCCAATCCCATTGATAGTGATGTTGCCATCGGTGTTTGAGCCCTTTTCAACAAATTGGATATTAGCAACATCGGCCCAGTATTGAAGGGCTTGCCTGGCTCGCTCTTTCTGAGCTGCATTGAACCCCCCGCTGAAGTTGAAACCCACGACAATTTTGCCATCTCTATTACTGTCTTTAAATTTGAAACCATTGCGCGTGATATGTTTCGCCGCCTGGTCCGTGGTGAAAGATTTTTTATTATTGGCCCAGAGAATAACTTGATTCTCATCGGCGGAGAAATGCGAGTGCGACGTCTCTGGGACATGCGACTGGGTAGACTGCCTAACCGGGATATGCATGGTGCTTTATTACTCTGAACAGTGAAATGACCCGTCCATGTATAGAAGTTATCGATGCTGACTGATCCATTACCAGCCCGATAAAGCTCCCATATTGAAAATGTCTTCACCATCGCTAATTCTTTGCAAGAACCCACTATAAACACGCTCGCAAAAAATCCGCACAAGTTTTATTCAGCGCAACCTACCCACCCTTATTGACTGACCGCGACACGCCCTAACACAACAGACATAAAAAGCCGCCAAAAAATTAACTTAATTGGCCCACTCATCAACTTTAAAATATCCAGTAAACCAAACAAACATATCAGCGAAAAATAAGCTGGGTGCCGGGGTTTTATCGCAGCTCTGACATCACCACGCACTACATGAACGTATTGCCCCACCCTACCGAGATTGGGGTCAGGTGCATACGCTATGCCCGTGGTCCAGGCAGCACAGCAAGCGTTCGACGGTATGCGCCAGCGGGCCGGAATTGTCCAATACGAACAAACCGGCGCCATGACCGGCAATCAACTCGGCAGTGAACCGCGCATTGCGCGCCAGGCGTTCCTCGATGTCCTCCAATGACTCCCGCCCACGAGCAATCAGACGTTGGCGCAGCACCGCTTGATCCACCGTCAGCAGCAATACCAGCAAGGTCGGATAACGCTCGCGGGTCTGCGCCAGGTGGGCACGGGAGCCATTGACCAGCACGTCGTCCCCGGCGGCCAACCACTCGTCGATCTCCTTGGGAATGCCGTAAGACAAGCCATTAGCCTGCCAGCTCAAGGCAAATGCGCCCTCGGCCTCCATGGCCGCAAACTGCTCGGGGCTCACGCCTTGCGCCGCTTCGCCCACCGCCTCAGCCGACCGTGTGATCACCCGTCGCACCATACGGCACCCACGCTCGACCAGGCGTGGACGTGCGGCATCCAGCAGACTGTCTTTGCCCGAACCCGATGGCCCGATGAGATAGATCAACCTGCCTGCCATTAAAAACCCTCTTCGTTTGTCTCCAGACCGGTACATCCCCGGCCCCACTGCGCAGCGCCTGGTTTACACCTGGGAGGCCGCGTCGTCGTAGTCGTAAGAAAGTATACCTAGCAATCATTCCCAAGCTAGGCCAGCGATGGCCACATTACGCGAGGGCGCTGCGCATTAGGCGCATACACCGGGCTTGAATGGCTTAGCCCTGCCATGATCGACACAGTGCATTTGAAAGCCATGAAAAAGGCGACCCTCAGGTCGCCTTTCATCATTGCGCGTACTGCTTGCTCAACCCCGGCGGCACGCCTTGCACGTTGGTTTCTTCCCATGGCCCATTGGGGCTGATGGAGCGGCTCCAGCCGTTGCTCCAGCGGTAGTAGGTGCGCTGGCGGTAGAAGGTGTCGGGCTGGTCGTCCAGCACGTACACCTGCATCTTGCCGTCCCAGTGGCTGGCGGCGCCCGGCGGTGGGGCGAAGGTCGGGGATTTGCTTGGCAGGGGTTTGGGCGGCGGCGTCACCGGGCCCGAAGGTTTGGTGTTCGGCTGGGTTGAGGGGCCTGACGGTGGAATAGTCGGGCCGGTTGGCGCCGCAGGTGGGCGGTGGACCGCACAGGCGCTCAGGCCGAGTACCAGGCTGAGCAGGGTGATGCGTGCAAATGCGGTCATGGGTGTGTCCTCAGAATTACTGGTCCGGAGTGTCGATGGTCAATTGCTGCAGCGCAGTGGTGCTGCTGGCCAACGGTTGGCTGCGGCCGATCCATTCGCCAGTGGTCGGTTGGCCGGCCCGGGATATGCGCGCAACCAGTTGGACTTCGGGGAAGTTGGACAGTTTCAACTGCGGCATCATCGCGTCAGCATCGCCCAGTTCGACGGTGACCGGCAATGCGTCGACGGTCACGCGCTTGGCCGCCAAGGGCGCCGGCGGGCCGTTAACGGCGCGAGCGAAGATGAACACGCTGTCGCCTGGCAGGGCTTTGGCTTTTACCTCGGCGGATACATCCACACGCACTTTCAGCAGCGCCTTGGGCGCCTGTGCGACGCTGCCACCGCTCTCCTTGAGCTTCTCTGCCGCGCGATCAATCCCGCCTTGCAGGGCGACACGGGAATTGTCCTCTGGCGGCAATTGCGCGAGCAGGCGGTTCCAGTAGTCGATGGCTTCCTGATAACGCTGGCCCTCAAAGGCGGCGATACCCAGCAGCCCAAGGCTGGTGACTTCCTTGGGGTCGAGCTTCAAGGCTTCGTCGGTCAAGGCCTGAACCTTTGGCGACCATTGTTTGTTGTCGGCAAAGTACTGCGCCTGGGCCCATTGCCCGAGCAGTTCCGGTTGGCGCCCGGCCAATGCAACCGTACGTTCAAAGACTTTGGCGGCGTCGGCGGCACGGTCCTGGGCCATATAGGCGCGCCCAAGGAAGTACAAGCCTTCTGCCGAATCCGGTTGTGCAGCGGCGGCACGTTCCAGGCGGCGGGTCATGTCGGCCATGGAGACGGGCGGTTGGGAAAATTCACGGGTCAGTTCAACCTTGTCGCTCGCGCCATAATGCAGGTACAGCGCAACGCCCAGCACAGGCACCAGAAACGCCGCCAAAAACGGCAGTGGTTTGCCCAACCGCGATTCACGGGGTTTTTCCACGCCTTCGGTGTCGGCCAGCAACTCACGGGCCGCTTCGGCGCGGCCCGTGTCGAGTTGCGCGGTATTCAACACACCTTCGTCCTGCTGCGCTTGCAGCTCAGCGACGCGTTCCTGGTACAGCGCCACGTTCAACGCGGTGCGATCCTCTTCACGCTGGGCACGACGGCCACGCAACACAGGGATCAACAGGAAACTCAGGGCAATCAGTAGCAGCAAACCGGCTGCGAGCCAGAAATCAATCATCAGTCTTGGTGTCCAGCAATTGGTCGAGGCGTTTGCGCTCTTCAGGGGACAGCGCATCAGCGCCATCAATCGGTGCGACGCGGCGACGGCGCACGATCACGGCCATCACCACCACGCCAGCCAGCAACAGCCCGGCCGGGCCGAACCAGAGCAGCGCAGTCTTGCCGGTGAGCGCCGGTTTGTAGCGCACGAAATCGCCGTAGCGGTCGACCATGAAGTCGATGATCTGCTGGTCGTCCTTGCCCTCCCCCAACATGCGGAAGATCTCTCGGCGCAGGTCGGTGGCGATCGGGGCGTTGGAGTCGGCGATGTCCTGGTTCTGGCATTTGGGGCAGCGCAGTTCCTTGGTCAGGTCGCGGAAACGCTCGCGCTCGGCGTCGTTGGCAAATTCATAAGTGTCGATGGCGGCATGGGCCACACCGGCAAGGCCCAGGGCTAATACGGCAGCGGTCAACCAACGCTTCATGGCTTGGCCTCATCGACCAGAGCCTGGTACTTGGCGGCCAGTTGCTCGCGCCACACCGTTTCGTCGATCACGCCGACGTACTTGTCGCGGATCACACCTTTGGCGTCGATGAAGAAGGTTTCCGGCGCGCCGTACACGCCGAGGTTCAACCCCAGGTTGCCGTCTTCGTCGCGGATATCCAGCTGGTACGGGTTATGAAATTCCGCCAGCCACTTCAAGGCCGCCGCGTTGTCGTCCTTGTAGTTGATGCCGTAGATCACCACGCCCTTCTCGGCCAGTTTGTTCAAAACCGGGTGTTCGACGCGGCAAGAGATGCACCAGGTGGCCCACACGTTGACCAGCGCCGGTTTGCCCTGCAAATCGGCCTGGGTGAGGGTCTTGTCACCCTGCACCGTTGGCAGGTTGAAGGCGGGGAACGGCTTGCCGATCATCGCCGAAGGCAGCTCGGCCGGGTCCAGGTACAACCCGCGATACAGAAACACCGCCACCAGCAGGAACAACGCCAGCGGCACAACCATCAACCAACGCTTCATACCGCAGCTCCCGAAAGGCCCAGCGCTTCACGCACCCGGCTCTTGACCTTGACCCGATAGCGCCGGTCCAGCGCCGCGAGCAACCCGCCGAACCCGGTGAGCAAGCCGCCGAACCAGATCCAGCGCACGAAGGGTTTGACATGCACGCGCACGGCCCAGGCGCCGTCGCCCAGGGGTTCACCGAGGGCCACATACAGGTCACGGGTGAAACCGGCGTCGATGCCAGCCTCGGTCATCATCGAACTCTGAACGGTGTACAGGCGTTTTTCCGGGTGCAGCACGGCGATTTCCTTACCATTGCGCACCACGCGGACCGTGCCTTTGTCGGAGGTGAAGTTCGGCCCTTCGAAGTGCTTGGCACCTTCGAAGATGAAATGGTAACCAGCCAGGTCCATGGACTCGCCCGGCGCCAGGCGCAGGTCGCGCTCGGCGCTGTTCTGGCTGGACAGCACCACGCCAAGGGCGCACACCGCGATACCAATGT
The DNA here is from genome assembly GCF_002591235.1 of Pseudomonas sp. FDAARGOS_380. Taxonomy (NCBI): domain Bacteria; kingdom Pseudomonadati; phylum Pseudomonadota; class Gammaproteobacteria; order Pseudomonadales; family Pseudomonadaceae; genus Pseudomonas; species Pseudomonas sp. FDAARGOS_380. Next base: position 6,098,798 of record NZ_CP023969.1, read on the forward strand.
GTGCGATCTGCATGCCCCAGTAGCTGCGGGTCAGAGTGGGCAGGCCCTTGAGCAAACCCTTGTGGCGCGTCTTGTCGACGATGTCCCGCGCCCCCGCCAGCAACACCCAGGCCGCCAGCAGGAACGTGGCGAGTACCGCCCAATTGAAGTCGCCGTAGGCAAACCCGGCGATCACCGCCAGGGCCACGCTGCCGAGCAGCACCGGCATCAGCATGCCTGCCAGCCATTTCACCGGGGTGTCTTTCCAGCGCACCAGCACGCCAACCGCCATCACCACCATCAACAGGCCCATCAGCGGGATGAACAACGCATTGAAGTACGGCGGCCCCACGGACAGCTTGGCGCCGCTCAAGGCGTCCAGCACCAGCGGGTAGAGGGTGCCGAGCAGGATCATCGACGCGGCCACCACCAGCACCAGGTTATTGCCCAGCAACAGGGTTTCCCGCGACCACAGATTGAAACCGACCTGGCTCTTGACCACCGGCGCGCGCAGGGCAAACAGGGTGAGCGAACCGCCGACAACAAACAGCAGGAAGATCAGGATGAACACGCCGCGCTCAGGGTCTGAGGCAAACGCGTGCACCGAGGTCAGCACGCCCGAGCGCACCAGGAAAGTGCCGAGCAGGCTGAGGGAAAACGCCGCGATGGCGAGCAGTACCGTCCAGCTCTTGAACACGCCACGTTTTTCGGTAACGGCCAGGGAGTGAATCAGCGCGGTGCCCACCAGCCACGGCATGAAGGAGGCGTTTTCCACCGGGTCCCAGAACCACCAGCCGCCCCAGCCGAGTTCGTAGTAGGCCCACCAAGAGCCCAGGGTGATACCGATACCGAGGAAGGCCCAGGCGACGATGGTCCATGGCCGTGACCAGCGCGCCCAGGCGGCGTCGAGACGCCCGCCGAGCAAGGCGGCGATGGCGAACGCGAAGGCCACGGAAAAGCCCACATAGCCCATGTAGAGCATCGGCGGGTGCACGATCAGGCCGATATCCTGCAGCAACGGGTTGAGGTCGTGACCGTCCACCGGGATCTGCGGCAGGATGCGGGTGAACGGGTTGGAGGTCATGATCAGGAACAGCAGGAAGCCGATGCTGATCATGCCCATCACTGCCAGCACCCGCGCCAGCATCACTTGCGGCAATTGGCGCGAGAACACCGAGACGGCGAAGGTCCAGCCGCCGAGGATCAAGGCCCACAGCAGCAATGAGCCTTCGTGGGCGCCCCACACGGCGCTGAACTTGTAGTACCAGGGCAAAGCGCTGTTGGAGTTGTTGGCAACGTAGGCGACGGAAAAATCGTCGGTCATGAAGGCGTAGGTCAAGCAACCAAAGGCGAACAGCAAGAAAGCGAACTGGCCCCAGGCGGCCGGCTGCGCCAGGCTCATCCACAGGCGATCGCCGCGCCAGGCACCCAGCAAGGGCACCACGGCCTGGACCACCGCAAAGCACAGCGCGAGGATCATCGCCAACTGGCCCAACTCAGGAATAAACAGTGCGGACGTCATGGCTTAGCCCTCCTTGGCTGGCGCGGCGGGCGCGGTTTGGCCGCTGTCTTTCAAGGCTTTGGTGACCTCGGGCGGCATGTATTTTTCATCGTGCTTGGCAAGCACTTCGTCAGCCACTACCACGCCGTCGGCGTTGAGTTTGCCCAGGGCGACAATGCCCTGGCCTTCGCGGAACAGGTCCGGGAGGATGCCGCGATAGGTGATGGTCACGGCCTTGTTGAAGTCGGTGACCACGAAGGTCACGTCCAACGAATCGCCGGAACGCTTCAACGAGCCCTGCTCCACCATGCCGCCAGCGCGGATGCGCGTATCGACCGGCGCTTCGCCATTGGCGATCTGGGTGGGCGTGTAGAACAGGTTGATGTTCTGCTGCAGGGCGCTCAGGGCCAAGGTCACGGCAATGCCGACGCCGGCCAGGATGGCAAGGATGATCAACAGACGCTTTCTACGCAGCGGATTCACTTTTCGGTCTCCCGGCGCAGACGTCGCGCCTCTTGTTGCAAGTAACGCTTGCGGGCCAGGATCGGCGCGGCGACGTTGAGGGCCAGTACCGCCAGGCAGATGCCATAGGCCGTCCAGACATACAGGCCGTGGTGGCCCATGGCGAGAAAATCACTGAAAGAAGCAAAAATCATCCGCGTGCTCCCAGGCAGTTTTGCACTTCGGCTTTGACCCAACTGGTACGGGCTTCACGCTTGAGCACTTCAAGGCGCATGCGCAGCAGCAATACGGCACCGAAGAAACAGTAGAAACCCAGCACCATCAGCAGCAACGGCGCCCACATTTCCACAGGCATCGCCGGTTTTTCAGTGAGGGTGAAGGTAGCGCCCTGGTGCAGGGTGTTCCACCACTCCACCGAGTACTTGATGATCGGGATGTTGATCACGCCGACAATCGCCAGCACCGCGCAGGCCTTGGCGGCGCTGTCGCGGTTGCTGATGGCGTTGCCCAAGGCGATCAGGCCGAAATACAGGAACAGCAGGATCAGCATCGAGGTCAGGCGCGCATCCCACACCCACCACGAACCCCAGGTCGGTTTGCCCCAGATTGCACCGGTCACCAGCGCCACGGCGGTCATCCACGCACCGATGGGCGCGGCGCATTGCAGGGCTACGTCGGCCAGCTTCATCTTCCAGACCAGGCCGACAATGCCGCACACCGCCAGCATCACATAGCAGGACTGGGCCAGCATCGCGGCAGGCACGTGGATATAGATGATGCGAAAGCTGTTGCCTTGCTGATAGTCCGGCGGTGCAAAGGCCAGGCCCCAGACCAGGCCGATGCCGATCAGCAGGATGGCGAAGAGACTCAACCACGGCAGCAGCTTGCCACTGATGCCATAAAACCATTTGGGCGAGCCGAGCTTGTGAAACCAGGTCCAGTTCATTGCTGTTTCCATCACGGTGCTTTTCGTCGTGGCGAAAAGCTCAGGGTCTTTACTGACTCCGCGTCGTTAACGCCGGGTCAGACCTCATTATTCGCCGACGCTGATTTTCAGGCCGGCGGCTATAGCAAAAGGTGTCAGGGTTACCGCCAGGGCGGTCAGGCTGCCAAGCCACAAGAGGTAACCGGTCGCCGGCATGCCCATGAGCGCGGCTTGCAACGCGCCGCTGCCCAGGATCAACACCGGGATATACAAAGGCAGAATCAATAGGGCCAGCAACAGCCCGCCGCGCTTCAAACCGACCGTCAACGCTGCGCCCACCGCCCCCAACAGGCTGAGCACCGGCGTGCCGAGTAACAAGGACAAGAGCAGCACCGGCAGGCATTCAACGGGCAACCCCAGCATCATGGCAAGCAGTGGCGAGAGCAAGACTAGCGCCAAGCCGGAAAAAGCCCAGTGTGCCAGTACCTTGGCCAGTACCAGAAGTGGCAAAGGGTGCGACGAAAGGACCCACTGTTCCAGGGAACCGTCTTCGAAATCACTGCGAAACAGCCCGTCCAGCGAGAGCAGGACCGATAAAAGCGCGGCGACCCACACCAGTCCCGGGGACAAGGTTTGCAACAGTTTAGTCTCCGGGCCGACCGCCAGCGGAAACAGCGCGATCACGATGGCAAAGAACACCAGTGGGTTGGCCAGTTCGGCAGGGCGACGGCACAACAGCCGGGCTTCGCGGGCCACCAACAGGGCGAACACACTCATAGCGACCACCGCCCCAGGTCCAGCTCACGGTAGCCGGCAGGCATGCGCGCCAAGGTGTGGTGGGTAGTGAGCACCACCAGACCGCCTTGTTCGCAGTGCTGGGCCAGGTGCGCTTCGAGTTGAGCCACGCCTTGTTTGTCGAGGGCCGTGAACGGTTCATCGAGAATCCACAGCGGCGGGCCGGGCAAGTACAAGCGGGCCAGGGCCACACGGCGCTGCTGGCCGGCGGACAGGGTGTGGCAGGGAACGTCTTCAAAGCCCTTGAGGCCCACCGCGGCCAGGGCCTGCCAGATGGCGTCACGGGAAGCAGGATGATGCAGGGCGCTGAGCCAACTGAGGTTTTCTTCAGCGGTGAGTACGTCCTTGATGCCGGCGGCGTGGCCGATCCAGACTAGGTTGCGCGCAAGCTCGCTACGTTGTTCGTTCAACGGCTTGCCGTTGAGACGCACCACGCCGGCCGTGGGCTGCATCAACCCGGCCAGCAGGCGCAGCAGGCTGGTCTTGCCGCTGCCGTTGGGGCCACTGATTTGCACCATGTCGCCCCCCGAAAGCCGCAAGTCGAGTTGCTCGAACAGCAGGCGCAGGTCGCGTTCACAGGCAAGCGCTACGGCTTCAAGAAGAGGGCTGGTCAAAAGATCGCGGGCCTTTACGGTTCAAGTCGGCGGTGCAGCGGCCGTTATAGAGAGATGCACAATAACGGCTTTGGCGACCGATTTTAGAGAGCTGGATCAAATAGTTGTGAGGTTTTTACCGCTCTCTTTGCAGACGGGCGGCATTATACATGCGATGCCCTACTCTAAAGAGGGCAATTTCCCCAGAGACCACGCGCACGATGACCGGTGAGATCAACCTTCCTCCACTGCCGCCCACCTCAGCCCCCGGACCCGGGCCGCTGCCGGCTGCCGGCGAGCTGCTCAAGCTGCTGGAACCGCAGGCCGGGTTGATCGGCCCGGGGAAAACCGTGAACGCCGAGGTCATCGCGCTTAAACAAGGCGGCGAGGCCTTTCAACTGCTGCTCAAGTTGACCCTCGAAGGCGGTCGCCAGACCCTGGTGCAGGCCAGCAGTGCCCAGCCCTTGCCCCTGGGCAGCAACGTGGCGGTGAGCCAGACGCCTGCGGGCAACCTGGCCATCACCTTGCAGCAAGCCATGAGCGCCAACGTGGCCGCCCTCACACGCCTCGACACCACGCAAATGCCGGTGGGCACGCTGCTGCAAGCCAAGGTGCTGACCACGCAGATGCTGCCCCAGGGCACGGCGCAACCGGCAATCTATCGCTCGCTGGTGAGCGTGCTCAATAACGCCCTGGCCGGTGCCACCCTGGCGTTGGAAAGCCCTCAGCCGCTGAGGGTGGGCAGCTTGCTCAGTGCCGTGGTGCAGAACGCGCAAACCCTGAACTTCGTACCGCTGAGCGGCTTGAAAGACCAACTGGCCGTGGCGCAACAACTCGCCACTCAGCAAAGTCGCCAAGGCTCGCTGGACGCGGTGTTTACCGCCTTGCAAAACCTGCCCCGTGGCGACAGCACATCGGCCGAGCTGCGGGCCGCCGCCGAGCGATTATTGGCGGCCTTGCCCGATCTGGCACAGGTCAGCAACCCCAAGGTGCTGGCCCAGGTGGTGCAGAACAGCGGCGCCTTTCTGGAAGCCAAATTGCTCGCCGGCCAGAACCCGCAAATCCCACCGCTGGACATGAAAGGCGCGCTGTTGCGGCTGGTCGCAGACCTGCTGCCCGCCCTGCCCGCCAGCACCAACCTGAATGCGATCCTCGCCGCCAATACCCTGGCCCAGGTGTTGCCACACTTTGTGCGCAGCCCGTTGAACACCCTCGGCCAGGTCGGCGCCCGCCAGATCCCCGCCGGCTTCCCGCTGCCCGAAAGGCTGATGGCAAAACTGGAAGGTGAAGGCGACCTGGAAAACCTGCTGCGCCTGGCCGCCGGGGCGATCTCGCGCTTGCAGAGCCATCAACTGTCGAGCCTGGAACAGACCGGCACCACCGCCGACGGCCGCCTGCAAACGACCTGGCAGTTGGAAATCCCCCTGCGCACTCTGCAAGACATCGTGCCGTTGCAGGTCAAGTTCCAACGCGAGGAGCCCGCGCCAGACAAGGACCAGCCCGAGCGCAAAGATAAAAAAGACCCTAAGCAAATGCTCTGGCGCGTCGAACTGGCCTTCGACATGGAGCCGCTGGGCCCCTTGCAGGTTCAGGCGCAGTTGTCCCAGGGCAAACTGTCCAGCCAACTGTGGGCCAGCCGCCCGTTCACCGCCAGCCTGATCGAAAGCCACTTGGGCAGCCTGCGCGAGCGCCTGGTGTCATCCGGCCTCAACGTCGGCGACCTGGATTGCCATCTGGGCACACCGCCACGCGGGCCAAAAACCGGACTGGAGCAACGCTGGGTGGATGAAACCGCATGAAAAACGCCGCCCCACCCCGCCAGGCCATCGCCCTCAAGTACGACGGCCAACAGGCCCCCACCCTGACGGCCAAAGGCGATGATGCCCTGGCCGAAGCCATCCTCAAATTGGCACGGGAGAACGAAGTCCCCATCTATGAAAATCCCGAGCTGGTGAAACTGCTGGCGCGCATGGAACTGGGCGACAGCATTCCGGAAGAGCTGTACCGCACCATTGCCGAAATCATTGCATTTGCCTGGACATTGAAGGGCAAGTTCCCGGTGGGCTACGACCCGGATGCGGGGCCGGTGGAGCGGGACGTCACTGAACAGGGTGACGATTACTGATTGCTCATGAGCTCCATACACATCCAACTGTGGGAGCTGGCTTGCCTGCGAAGACGGCCTGGCAGTCAACACAGTTGGACCGGGTACATATCCGTTATTTAGGTAACGGCCACCTAGGGTTCCGCTCTGACAGCGGCTCACTTTTGAAAAGCGCAAAAGTAAGCAAAACGCTCTTGCCCCACCACTCGGCACCTCGCCTAGGCTCGGTGTGCCCGTAATCCGCCAGTGATTTGGGGGGCCGCCGCCACGCGCCATCCATGGCGCGGGGCGGCTAAACCGGCGTCCTGCCGGTTTACCCCCCAAATCCCTGTCGAATTCCGGCCAGCGTGGTTTAACGGGGCGCCTAAGATCAAGATCAAGAGCGGCTCGCTTCGCATCGTGGTTACCCGGTGGCTGCGGCGAACTGCACAGTTGTGTAGATACCTATGCTGCGATAGCGGCGGTTCAGTCGGCCCATTTGTTCCTGATACAACGACATAGCGATCAACGGTAACTACGATGCGAAGCGAGCCGCTCTTGATCTTGATCTGCTTTTGATCTCAGGCGCCCCGTTAAACCACGCTGGCCGAACGCAGGCTTGAATTCGTGGGTAACCCGGCAGGACGCCGGGTTAGCCGCCCCGCGCCATGGATGGCGCGTGGCGGCGGCCCACGGATTCAAGCCTGTGTTCGGGCACACCGAGCCTAAGCGAGGTGCCGAGTGGTGGGGCAAGAGCGTTTTGCTTACTTTTGCGCTTTTCAAAAGTGAGCCGCCGTCAGGGCGGAACCCTAAGTGGCCGTTACCGCAGGCATGGATATGTACTCGGAATAACAGTGTCGACTGTAAGGCCGCCTTCGCGAGCAAGCCCGCTCCCACAAGTTGGATCGTTGGGGTGTCAGGTAGATAGGGGGCGGCTGGCAGGCCGCCATCGCAGGCAAGCCAGCTCCCACATTTTTAGCGCACGGGTCAGTTCAGCACTTCACTCAAGGGAATAAAATTGACCCGGTCGCCAATGGCCAACGTGGTCCCCTCCATCACCTCCACAAACCCCTCAGCCCATGCCGCACTGCGCAGCACCCCGGAGCTTTGGTTGCGGTAGATGATCGCCTTGCCCTGTTCGATCCGCCCACGCAGGTACTCGCGACGGTTGCCAGGCTTGGGCCAGACAAACCCTGCCGGCACTTCGAAGCGCAGCGGCTGCACCTCCAGCACACCTTGACGGCGTAGCAGATAAGGGCGCGCCAACAGCGCAAAGGTCACCAGGGTCGAGGCCGGGTTGCCCGGCAGGCCGATCACCGGCACGCCACGAAAATGCCCGAAGGTCAGCGGCTTGCCCGGCTTGATCGCCAGCTTCCACAACGCCAGCTCTCCCTCTTCGCGCAAAGCAATGCCGAGGAAGTCCGCCTCGCCCACCGACACACCGCCGGTCGAGAGGATCAGGTCAACGCTGCCCAACCCCGCCAGGCGCGTGCGGGTCTGTTCCAGATCATCCGGCAAAATCCCGGCATCAATCACTTCACAGCCCATGCGCGCCAACCAACTGCACAGCACGCGGCGGTTGCTGTTGTAGATCTGCCCCGGGCCGAGCGGCAGCCCTGGCTCGATCAGTTCATCGCCGGTCGACAACACGGCCACGCGCACGCGTCGCACCACCTCAAGTCGATCACGCCCAAGGGACGCGGCCAAACCCAGCTCGATGGGGCCCAGGCGGGTGCCGGCATTGAGTACGGTCTCGCCAACGGTGGTTTCCTGGCCCTGGGGACGGATGTTGTCGCCCCTCTGCAACGGCTCGGTGAAACTCACGCGCTGGTCGGCATGCACCACGGCGTTTTCCTGCATCTGCACGCAGTCCGCACCCTGGGGCACCGGTGCGCCGGTAAAAATGCGTGCGCAGGTGCCTACCGCCAAGGGTTCAGGGGCAGTGCCGGCGAAAACACGCTGGCTCACCACCAAGGGTTCGCCGGCCCAGTCCGCCAGGCGCACGGCATAGCCGTCCATGGCACTGTTGGGCCACGGCGGCAGGTCGAGTGTGGAAATCAGGTCCTGGGCCAATACCCGGCCATCACACTCAGCCAGGGGCAGCACTTGCTGTTCGCGGATCGGCGCCGCGGCGGCCATGTCGAGCAAACGTTGCAAGGCCGCTTCCACCGGCATCAGGGCGCCGGTCTTGCCGGGCTTATCCACGGGATTCACAAGGTTCGGCCTGCTTCAGATGCGGGACGAAATTGCACGGGCGGTGACGGTTATCCAACTGCTCGGCGAGGATGCCGTCCCAACCGGTGCGCACGGCATTGGTGGAGCCTGGCAGGCAGCACACCAGGGTGCCATTGGCCAACCCCGCCAGGGCGCGCGATTGCACGGTGGAGGTGCCGATATCGGCCACGGATATCTGGCGGAACAGCTCGCCGAAACCATCGACCTGCTTGTCGAGCAGGCAGCTCACGGCTTCAGGCGTGCTGTCGCGGCCGGTGAAGCCGGTGCCGCCGGTAATCAGCACCACTTGCACCACGTCTTCGGCGATCCAGTGGGCCACCTGGGCGCGGATCTTGTAGAGGTCGTCCTTGAGCAGCACGCGCTCGGCCAAGTGGTGGCCGGCGGCGGTGAGGCGGTCGACGAAGACCTGGCCGGAGGTGTCAGTCTCCAGGGTACGGGTGTCGCTGACGGTCAATACAGCAATATTGAGGGGTACAAAGGGCGCATCGGCCTTGGCTTTCATGGCACGGTCCGGTTGTCGAAGGAACAGCCCGATGTTATATCACAGGCCCCTGTTTACCTGCCGCAGCGCAACCATCATGAGCTTTGAATTTTCCTCCCTGCCGTGTTCAATCCTGTTGTTGGCCGGAGGTCGCGGCCAGCGCATGGGCGGCCAGGACAAAGGGCTGCTGGAATGGCAAGGCCAGCCCTTGATCGCCCACCTGCACCAGCTGGCCCGGCCGCTCACCGATGACCTGATCATCTCGTGCAACCGCAACCATGAACGCTACGCGCCCTATGCCGACCAACAGGTGAGCGATGACAACCCGGACTTCCCCGGCCCGCTGGCCGGTATCCGTGCGGGACTCTTCGCCGCACGCCATGCGCATCTGCTGATCTTGCCTTGCGATGTGCCGCAGATCGATGCGCAATTGCTGGCCGACCTGCGTGCGACCTCACGACGCAACCCGCAGCTACCGGTGATGGTGCGCCAGGGTGAAGACTGGGAACCCTTGCTGTGCATCATCCCCACTGGCCTGAAAAACCAGGTGGAACAGGCGTGGCAAGCGGGTGAACGCAGCCCGCGCAAGCTCTGGTTGCAACTGGGCGCGGTGGCCCTGCAATGCCCGGCCAATGACCCGCGCCTGGCCAATCTTAATACGCCCGAGCTGTTGCACCCCGGGGCTGGCATGTCAGAATGAAGCCTGCACAAGGAACTTTGCCGGCGTCCCGTACGTCACAAGGTCAGCAATTTAAAAGTATTCTCTCGGAGACAAACTCATGACTCAACGGACCATCGCCGCTCTCATGCTTGCACTGGGCCTCGCTACCCTCGCCGGTTGCGCTTCGCCAACAGTGATCACCCTGAATGACGGTCGCGAAATCCAGGCCGTCGACACCCCGAAGTACGATGAAGATTCGGGCTTCTACGAATTCGAACAACTGGACGGCAAGCACACCCGTATCAACAAAGATCAGGTTCGCACCGTTAAAGACCTGTAAGCCTTAGCGCTTGCACACAAGGCCCGCCTCGCGCGGGCCTTGTTGTTCCTGGGGTTTACCAGTCGAGGGTGATCTGGCTGCGGAAGCTGCGCTCCTGGCCGCTCACCGGGTCGATAAAGCGCACGCCCTGGGCCAACAGCTTGAGTGGCTTGGCGTAATCGTCCTCGGCATCCTTGATCACTTCGGGGTAGAACGGGTCATTGCAGATGCTCGCTCCCAGCGCCGTCATATGCACGCGCAACTGGTGCTTCTTGCCGGTCACCGGGAACAGGCCGTAGCGCCATAGATCGCCATTTTTCTCGCGCACCTCTACCGCCGTCTCGGTGTTGCTGGCGCCCGGCCCTTCCTGCATGCGAAAGAAAGGTTCGCCATCCACCAGGCGGCTTTTGTGCACCAACGGGAAAGTAAGGTGCGGCAAGGCCGGGGCGATGGCTTCGTAGAATTTGTCGATACGCCGCGTGGGAAACAGTTGCTGATAGGCCGAGCGGCTGTGCGGGTTAGCGGAGAACAGCACCAACCCCGCCGTATGCCGGTCGATGCGGTGCAGAGGTACCAGGGCGGGGTTGTCCAGACGCCGGATCAAGCGCCGCAACAAGGTGTGCTCGACGTACTCGCCAGCGGGTGTCACTGGCAGGAAATGCGGTTTGTCCGCTACCACCAGGTGCTCATCGGCGTACAGGATGCTTTCCTGCACCGGAATCACTTTTTCGTTGGGCACTTCGCGAAAATAATAAATGCACAGGCCTTCCTTGTAGCCCAGGCCCAGACTGATCGGGCTGCCGTTGACATCCAGCACCCGGCCTCGGGCAATGCGGTCCAGCCACTGTTCACGGCCAATAGCCGGGAAATGTGCGCATAGGCAGTCGAGCACCGTCACCCAGGAGCCCGGCGGCAAGTACAGGGTGCTGGCTTGGTGCTGGGAGGGAGAAAAACCGGAAGTGGACATGCTGACGCTCAAAGCCTGGAAAACAGGCGGGCATTATCGCCCATGGCGTGCGATTGCCTAGGGCCTATCTCAGGCCTTGGCCAGTTGAGCCCGCAGCACCGGCGAGGCGCTCGCCTCCTCGGTGAATTCCTTGAGCCAGCGCAGCACGTCCACCGCTTCCCAACGGCCTGGGTCATACAGCGCGTAGAGCAAGCCCTGATAACCCACCACATCCAATTGCTTGTGATAACCGGCGCGCTGGAACAGCGCCTCGATTTCCGCGAAGCAGGTGTTGAAATGCACTTTGTTAAACGGCGTCTTGCCTTCCGTGACCAGGCCATCGAGGCGCAGCTCGTTCACCGCGTCGCGCACCACATCGGCGGACATGCGATTGACGCTGCTTTTAAGTTGTTCAACATTCACCACGGGCGTTCCCTCTATTCAATCGCTGTACGAATATACAGTAACTGAATATTTGAAAAGCCGCCATCGCATAAATCTCAGCGCAGGAAGGCAACCACCTGCTCGGTGTCGAACGGCCAGTCCAGTTCCGCCCCGGTGTCCGTGCGGCGAAGCACCGGAATCCGCAGGCCGTAGACGTCTGTCAGGTCCTGGGGATCGGTGATATCCACCAACTCCACCAACAGCCCGTGTTCGACGAGCGGCATGATTTCGGCTTCGGCGATATCACATAGATGGCAACCCAGGGTGCCGAACAGCTGGCATTCAGGAAGCATGATGAAAGGACTCAGGTCACAAAACGAACCTCCATTCTAAGCCCAACAAGTCCGTTGTAGGAGCGAGCTTGCTCGCGAAAAATTCCGGTGCGCCGCGTTCATTCAAGAACCCCGCGTTATCGTTGACGTTTTTCGCGAGCAAGCGCGCTCCTACGGTGTAAAAAGCCTGACCCAGATCACCATGGCCTATAACTGATTCAGCAATGCTTGCGGCTTTTTGCCGCTCACCCTGCAACGGAGATGCCTGTGTTCGCCAACCTGCTAATTATCCTGGCCTCATCCCTGGTGGTGATTGCGCTGTTTCGCCGGCTGCAACTGCCGCCTGTGCTGGGCTACCTGTGCGTTGGCCTGGCAGTGGGGCCCACCGCGCTGGACTGGGTCAATGACAACGAAGACCTGCCGGACCTGGCGGAGATGGGCGTGGTGTTCCTGCTGTTTTCCCTGGGGCTTGAGTTTTCCCTGTCGAAAATGTTGGCGCTGCGCAGCGTGGTATTCGGCCTGGGCAGCCTGCAAGTGTTGGGGTGTGGGGCATTGCTGGGCGTATTACTGATGGGCTTTGGCCTCGCACCCGGCATCGCGTTGCTGCTGGGCGCCGGGCTGGCGTTATCGTCCACGGCCATTGTCAGCAAGGAGTTGACCAGCCTCGGTGAGATCTTCAGCAGTCATGGCCAGAATGCGATTGGCGTGTTGCTGTTTCAGGACGTCGTGGCGGTGTTGCTGCTGACGTTGGTGCCGGTGTTTGCCGGCAGCAGTGACCAGGCCTGGTACTGGGCGCTGCCGCTGACCCTGGGCAAGACCGTGGTGCTGTTCGTGGGCCTGTTGCTCGCCAGCCGCTGGTTGCTGCCGCGCTTGTTCCGTGAAGTCGCCGCGTCCCATTCGGCGGAGCTGTTTGTGCTGCTGGCGTTGGTGATTGTCTTGCTCACCGCCTGGCTCACCCACCTGCTGGGCCTGTCCCCTGCCCTCGGTGCGTTCCTGGCCGGCATGCTGCTGGGCGAGAGCCATTACCGACACCAGATCGAAGCGGATATCCGCCCGTTTCGCGACATCCTGCTGGGGCTGTTTTTTGTCAGCATCGGCATGCTTATCGACCTGCAGTTGTTCGTCAGCCACAGCCTGTTGATCCTCGGCCTGACGATCGCGTTGATGCTGGTCAAAGGCATGGTGGTCGCGGCGCTGGTCAAATGGCGTAACAGCGACACCGAAACGGCCTGGCGCAGCGGCCTGGCACTGGCCCAGGGCGGCGAGTTCTGTTTTGCGCTGATGGCGCAGATGCAGCAGAGCCGGTTGATTCCCGATGAGTTCAACGGCTTGCTATTGGCCGCCACCTTCTGCTCGATGCTGCTGACACCGCTGCTGTTGCGTGCGGCACCGGCCGTTGCCCTGCGCCTGCACCGCAAGCCCAACCAGCAAGTGCAACTGGAGCAGATCACCGCGCTCAATGCCCAACTGCACGGGCACGTAGTGATTTGCGGGTATGGCCGCGTAGGCCAGTCCATTGGGCGCTTTATGCGCCGCGAACAACAGGCGTTTATCGCCCTGGATGATGACCCCGAACGGGTGCAGGAAGCCGCCACCGAGGACAGCAGCGTGCATTACGGCGACTGCCGCCGTGGCGCCTTGCTCAGCGCCGTCGGCCTGGAGCGGGCGCGGTTGGTGGTGATCGCGGTGGACAACAGTGATGTCGCCCTGGTGGTGCTCAAGGAGGCGCGACAGATCAACCCCGACGTACCGATCCTGGTGCGCACCCGCGATGACAGCCAGTTGGCTGAGCTCAAGGCCGCGGGCGCCAGCGAAGTGGTGCCCGAGTTGCTGGAATCAAGCCTGATGCTCGCCGCCCATGCGCTGATCCTGCTGGGCCTGCCGGACCAACAGGTACAGGCGCGGGTGGATGAGGTACGGCACAACCGCTACCGCCTGCTACACGGTTTTTACCCGCCGCCACATACAGAGGAAGAAGCGCCGATCAATCCTGACTGACCGCGCCGATCTTGTGGATCGACAGGTCCGCACCGTAATACTCCTGTTCCTGAGTCAAGCGCAGCCCTTGCACGCGCTTGATCACGCCGTACACCAGCAAGCCGCCGCCAAACGCCACCGCCATGCCCAGCCCGGTGCCGATCAACTGGCTGATCAGGCTCACACCACCCAGCCCACCCAGGGCGGTCTGCCCGAAGATGCCGCAGGCAATGCCGCCCCACACACCACACAAACCATGCAACGGCCACACGCCCAGCACGTCGTCGATCTTCCAGCGAGACTGGGCGGCGATAAAGCACCACACGAACAAACCGCCAGCGACCACACCCGTGACCAGCGCGCCCACCGGGTGCATCAGGTCGGAACCGGCGCAGATCGCCACCAGCCCGGCCAAGGGACCGTTGTGCAGGAAACCCGGATCGTTGCGGCCAATCACCAAAGCAGCCACGGTGCCACCGACCATGGCCATCAGCGAATTGACGGCCACCAGGCCACTAACGCCATTGAGGGTTTGCGCGCTCATCACGTTAAAGCCGAACCAGCCCACGATCAGAATCCACGAGCCCAGCGCCAGGAAGGGAATGCTCGACGGCGCAAACGCCACCAGGCGCCCTTCACGGTAACGTCCATTGCGCGGGCCCAGCAGCAACACCGCCGCCAGCGCCAGCCAGCCACCCATGGCGTGCACCACCACGGAGCCGGCAAAGTCGTGGAAGCTGGCGCCAAAGGTTGCGAGCAGCCAGGCTTGCAGGCCAAAGTTGCCGTTCCACACCAGGCCTTCGAAGAACGGGTAAATAAACGCCACGATCAGCGCGGTGGCACACAACTGCGGCGCAAACTTCGCACGCTCGGCAATCCCGCCGGAAATGATCGCCGGAATCGCCGCGGCAAACGTCAGCAGGAAGAAAAACTTCACCAGGCCGTAACCATGATCGGCGCTGATCACGGCGGCTGGTTGCAGGAAGCTCACACCGTAGGAGATCCAATAGCCTATAAAGAAATAGGCCAGCGTTGAAATCGCAAAATCACTGAGGATTTTCGACAAGGCGTTGACCTGGTTCTTCTGGCGTACCGTGCCGACTTCAAGGAAGGCAAAGCCGGCGTGCATGGCCAGTACCATGACCGCGCCAATCAGGATGAACAGGGTGTTGGAACTGTGGACAAGGGTGTCCACTGCGCTTTGCAAGTTTTCCATGGAGGTTGGCAGGCCTGCATCAAGGCAAAAAGCACCAAAGCGGTTCAAGCCGGGGTTTCGCGCACTAAATTGGCACCGCCGGCTTCGCCCTTCTTCAGAGAGCGTGAACCGCTTTAGCGCAGCAATCAACACATCAGGCCGTTGCCGACAGGGTTTTTCCGCGAAGTTAAGTGATTTAGGGTAAGGTTTTTCAAGGTTTTTACCTCGACCGCCCGGATTCAGCGCAGGCCCTAAAGCCTGCGCACCAAGGCAAAGCAAAAGCTGTACCACACAATTGCACTGAACCTTCAGCCAACGCCGCGACTCGAAACCACACGTACAGATCAGCTACCCACGGAGACAACCATGGCCGGTAAAACAGCAAAGACTGCTCAAGAGATACTGATGGAGGATTTTCAAACCCTGGTCAGCGATACCGAAAAGTTGCTGGACGACACCGCCGTGCTGGCCGGTGACCAGGCTGACGAGCTGCGCACCAAGATCCACGAAAGCCTGCTCAAGGCCCGCGAGACCCTGCAATTGACTGAAGACTCGTTGCGCGAGCGCGGCCAGGCGGCGATCACTGCCACCGAAGACTACGTGCAAGCCAACCCATGGCAGTCAGTCGGCATTGCTGCCGGCGTAGGCTTTTTGATCGGTCTGCTGGCTACAAGGCGCTAACCATGTCTATCGGCGAATCCAGCTCATCTTCGAGTGCACATTCCTCAGCAAGCGGTTCGACTTCCCGACGCCTGGGCGCAGCTGTGCTGGGCTTGCTGCACAGTCACGTCGAGTTGTTCGGCATCGAGTTACAAGAGCAAAAGGCCCGCACCGTCAGCCTGTTGCTGTTTGCCGGCCTGGCGTTGGTGTTTGCCCTGCTGTTGCTGGTGGGGTTGTCGACGCTGGTGATGATCCTGGTGTGGGACACGGGCTATCGACTCACCGGTATCATCTGCCTGTGCGTGTTCTATAGCCTGGCCGCTGCATTCTGCGGTGTGCGTTTGAAAGCGGCGGTGTTCGATGAGTCCACGCCCTTCCACGCCACGCTCGAAGAGCTGGCCAATGACCGGGAGCGCCTGCTGCCATGAGCATGACTGAGATCCCGCAAAACACGTCACGCCGGGAAATGCGCAAAGCCTTGATCCGCCTGCGCATGGAAATGCACCGCCAGGAAATCCGGCATGAGTCCCAACAACTCATGGCGCCCCTGCACAAGATGCGCAACATGCGCCACAACTGGCAGGACAGCCTGGGCATCAAGCACGCGCCGTTGTGGGGCGTGGCGGCGGTCACGCTGATGGGCTTCTTTACCGGCAAAGGCGCCAAGGGCGGCAGCATCAGCAGCATCACGCGCCTGGTGCGGCTGGGTGCCGGGTTGATCCCGCTGATCAAGTTGGCCATGCAAAGCTCTTCGCGCAAAAGCTGATACGCGGGAGCCGACGACCGCAATGACCAGACACCTGCTGGTCATTGCGGTTTTTTGCGCTGGCTGTTAATTGATATCGACTCGGCTTACCGCTGGATTCGCTTGCACCACAAAAGCCGAAGCGGGAAGCTGGAACTGTCATTCATCTTACGGAGAACCTGCGCCTTGGATTGGCCCACCCTGCTGACCCGCGAACGTCTTGGAAAACCCCTGCACAGCCCTGAAGAACTGGGCCGCAGCCCCTTCCACAAAGATCACGACCGCATTATTTTCTCCGGCGCGTTCCGGCGCCTGGGGCGCAAGACCCAAGTGCACCCGGTTTCGAGTAACGACCATATCCATACACGCTTGACCCACTCCCTGGAAGTCAGCTGCGTGGGGCGCTCACTCGGTATGCGCGTAGGCGAAACCCTGCGTAGCGCCCTGCCCGACTGGTGCGACCCGAGCGATCTGGGCATGGTGGTGCAATCGGCCTGCCTGGCCCATGACATCGGCAACCCGCCGTTCGGGCACTCGGGCGAAGACGCCATTCGCCACTGGTTCCAACAGGCCGCCGGGCGCGGCTGGCTGGATGACATGAGCAGCGCCGAACGCAATGACTTCCTGAACTTCGAAGGCAATGCCCAGGGCTTTCGGGTGCTCACCCAACTTGAATACCATCAGTTCGACGGCGGCACGCGGCTGACCTACGCCACCTTGGGCACTTACCTCAAATACCCCTGGACCGCCCGCCACGCCGACTCGCTGGGGTACAAGAAACACAAGTTCGGCTGTTACCAGAGCGAACTGCCGATTCTTGAGCAGATCGCCCACAAGCTTGGCCTGCCCCAGTTGGAGGAGCAACGCTGGGCACGTCACCCGCTCGTCTACCTGATGGAGGCCGCCGACGATATCTGCTATGCGCTGATCGACCTGGAAGACGGCTTGGAAATGGAGCTTCTGCAGTACGCCGAAGTCGAGTCGCTGCTGCTGAACCTGGTCGGCGATGACCTGCCGCAAACCTATCGCCAACTGGGCCCAATGGACTCACGTCGCCGCAAGCTGGCGATCCTGCGCGGCAAAGCCATCGAACACCTGACCAATGCGGCGGCGCAGGCGTTTGTCGAACAGCAGGACGCCCTATTGGCCGGCACGCTGCCCGGTGACTTGGTGGAACACATGCATGGCCCGGCAAAGCGCTGCGTGCTGGATGCCAAGGACATGGCACGCAAGAAGATCTTCCAGGACAAGCGCAAGACGTTGCATGAGATCGGGGCCTATACCACCCTCGAAATCCTGCTGAATGCCTTTTGTGGCGCGGCCCTGGAACAACATGGCGGGCGCACGCCGTCGTTCAAGAACCGGCGCATTCTCGATTTGCTGGGCAATAGCGCGCCGGACCCCGCCTGGCCGCTGCACGCCTCTTTCCTGCGCATGATCGACTTCATCGCCGGTATGACCGACAGCTACGCCACCGAAATGGCACGGGAAATGACCGGGCGCTCCAGCCCTCAATAACGACTCCATCCAACTGCCTGTTCCCTGAAGCGAATTGCCCTACGATGGGAACAGAGCAGCCTGATCGAATTCGTACAGGCGCACGAAGAATAATCACGCGCGCCCCAACGGACCCGCCGAGTAATTCCTACTGCCCCCATCGACGCTTGCCTTACTGTGTGCTCTTTATGCCCAGCTATTCTCTTCGTATTCTTTTGGTGGAGGATCACCCCTTTCAACTCATGGCCACCCAGTGCCTGCTCAGAAGCTTCGGCTTCGATCAACTGACCCCGGTGGAAAATGCCGAGCAAGCCATACGCGTGATGAGTCAGTCCGAACACCCTTTCGACCTGATGTTATGCGACCAATGCCTGCCCGACCTGCCCGGGCTTGAACTGGTGGAAATCGCCAGCCGCCGACGCTTCATCACCAGCGCTATCTTGTTAAGCGGTTTACCCACTTCGGAATTGGTTAACCTGACGATACAAGCCGCACAACGAAGTCTCCCCCTCCTAGGCTACTTATCAAAACCTTTGAACAAAGATGAACTTGAGCGATTAGTCCGCTCAACTTTTAACCCACTCCTGTAGGATTTTAAACATCCCCTACAACGAAAAAGGATTCGGGGCCCGCCGTAAATCTCCAAGCCTCCCTTCTTGCCTGGCTCATCCTCAAAACGCTCACATGCCCTGTCACGATTACCTAACAACTTGTAGGCCTATACCTTTTTAAATGTAGGAACTTTCCTGTTCTGCATCTACTCCGTGCGAGCTTCATACTGTGCACTCACCTTCTGAGCTAATGTGCCCGCTTTATCTGCACCTGCATGGAAAGTGACTATGAACACAGTTTTTATTATCGATGACCACCCCGTTATCCGGCTTGCCATTCGAATGTTGCTGGAGCACGAAGGTTACAAAGTCGTCGGCGAAACAGATAACGGGTGCGATGCCATACAGATGGTCCGTGAATGCCTTCCAGACCTGGTGATTCTCGACATCAGCATCCCGAAACTTGATGGCCTTGAGGTGCTCTGCCGGTTCAATGCCATGAACACCTCGATGAAAACCCTGGTCCTCACGGCCCAATGCCCCACGCTGTTTGCCACGCGCTGCATGCGCTCGGGGGCCGAAGGCTACGTGTGCAAGGAGGGTGACCTGAGCGAGTTGCTGAGTGCCATTCGCGCGGTGCTGTCCGGCTACAACTACTTCCCCAGCCAGGCTTTGAATGGCCCCGGAACCGAAGGCATGGATGCTCAAGAGCTGGAACTGTTCAAGACCGTCAACGACCGGGAACTGATGGTCCTGCAACTGTTTGCACAGGGCCGCACTAACAAGGAAATCGCCAAAGGCATGTTCTTAAGTAACAAGACCGTCAGCACTTATAAAAAGAGACTCATGCAAAAACTCCAAGCCAAATCCTTGGTTGACCTCATCGAGATGGCAAAACGAAACGCGCTAGTGTGAGAAAGCGGATGCCCAGGCGTATAAAGGACTATCTAATAATATTAAGTGCCGGTTTGTACTTCAGCACGACTGTGCTCGCTGAGCACCAAACCAGCCCGGAACGCTTCACCCTCTTGAGTCGCGCGGGAGCTGTTCAACTGGACACTCATTTTGACAAGGCCCAACGCCAGTGGCTGCAGAACAAACGTGAACTAACGCTGGGTACATCCACCCCTGACTACCCGCCCTTTGACCTCACTTCCAGCGGCCATGATTACGAAGGCCTTACCGCCGACTATGCAGGACTGCTGGCCAAGGCACTCTCCCTGCCCATCACTGTGATGCGCTACCCCTCCCGAGCGGCGGCCATTCGTGCCCTGGAAGCCGGGGAAATTGACCTGCTGGGCTCCTCCAACGGGTTTGAAGCTGCAACGCCGAACCTTATCCTCTCCGAACCCTATGCCGTGGACCAGCCGGTGCTGGTCACGCGCGAGGGAGAAACCCGCAGCCTCAGCGAAGGCCTCGACGGGCTGCGCCTGAGCCTTGTCTATCACTACCTGCCGCTCAATGAGGTGGAAAAGTTGTACCCCAAGGCGATCATCCGCGCCTACCCGTCTTATCAAAATGCCTTGAATGCAGTGGCCTTCGACCAGGCGGATGTGTTTCTCGGTGACACCATTTCCACCCATTACATGATCAACAAGGGCTATCTCAAAAACATTCGCATGGCCAACTTCGGCAAGCATGAAGCGTATGGTTTCAGTTTTGCCACACGCCAGGACAACCGGATGCTCCTCAGCATTGTCGATTCAGCCCTGGCCTCGGTGCCCATCAACGAAAGGGACAGCATTGCCAAGCGCTGGAGCGCCGGCAGCGACATTCTGCTGACCGACCAGAAACTGCAACTGACCCAGCGCGAAGAGCGTTGGCTCAAAGAGCATCCGGTGGTCACGGTGATCGTCAACGAAACCTTCGCGCCCCTGACGTTCTTCGATGCGGACGGCAACTTTCGCGGCATCACCGCTGACTTGCTGGAGTTGATTCGCCTGCGCACCGGCCTGCGTTTTTCGGTGCAGCGCGGCCGCGAGGTCGGCGCGATGATAGAACAGGTCGCGGCCCAGAAAGTCGATATGATCGGCGCCATCGTGCCCAGTAACGAACGAGATTCGCAGCTTAATTTCAGCCGCCCCTACCTGGAAAACTCCTATGTATTGTTGACACGCAGAGAGCAAGGTGCCCCCTCGAACATGGAGCAGATGGCAGGAAAGCGTCTGGCAATCACCCGAGGCAGCCCACTGGCCGCGACCTTGAGCAAAGACTTCCCGCAGGTTCAACTGGTGGAAACCAGTGATACGTTCAGAGCATCGGAGCTGCTCGCACAGGGACAAGTGGATGGGGCCGTGAACACCCTGGTGATCGCCAACTACTTCCTGTCTTCCCAGGTCTTCCAGGATAAATTGCAAATCAGCGCCAGCATCGGCACGACCCCTGCGACCTTCACCCTGGCCACCTCGCGTCAAGCCACGGAGTTGAGCTCGATCCTCGACAAGGCCCTGCTCAGCATCGCCCCGGATGAAATGGGTGTGATCAACAGCCGCTGGCGTGGCTACACCGCCGCATCCGACAGCTACTGGCGTAATTACCATCAACTGATCGCGCGCATCATCATCGGCACCGGGCTGCTGCTATTGATCTCCCTGGCCTGGAACGCCTACATGCGTCGCCAGATCAAGCATCGAAAAATGGCCGAACGCGCCCTCAACGATCAGTTCGAGTTCATGCGTGCACTGGTCAATGAGACGCCCCATCCGATCTACGTGCGCGACCGCAATGGGCTGTTGCAGACCTGTAACGACAGCTACCTGCAGGTGTTCGATGTCAAGCGCGAAGAGGTGATCGGCAAAAGCGTGACCCAGATGACCATGGCCCTGGCCTCGGAGGCCGCCCAGTATCATGCTGACTATCTGCGCGTCGTCGCCGAGGGTAACCCGCTGATCCTTGATCGCAGCTTGCATATCCACGACAGGAAACTGACCATCTATCATTGGATCCTGCCCTACCGCGACTCCACGGGTGAAGTCCAAGGCATCATCGGTGGCTGGATCGATATCAGTGACCGACGCCAGCTATTCGATGAACTACGCGCTGCCAAGGAGCGCGCCGACGAAGCCAATCGCGCCAAGAGCACGTTCCTGGCCACCATGAGCCACGAGATTCGCACGCCGATGAACGCCGTGATCGGCATGCTCGAACTGACGCTCAAGCGCGCCGACCAAGGGCACCTTGACCGTCCGGCGATCGAGGTGGCGTACAACTCGGCCAGGGACCTGCTGGAGCTGATCGGTGACATTCTCGACATCGCGCGTATCGAGTCTGGCCGCCTCAGCCTGGCGCCGGAGCGCGTCAACCTGCGGGAGGTGATTGAATCAGTGGTGCGCGTCTTCGACGGGCTGGCACGCCAGAAAACCCTCAGCCTGCTGCTGGAGTTCAAACCCGATCTGAACGATATCGAGGTGCTGATAGACCCGCTGCGCTTCAAGCAGGTGCTATCGAACCTTGTGAGCAACGCGATCAAGTTCACCGAACAGGGCCAGGTCAAGATCAAGGTTGAGCTGCAGCCTACCCAGGCCCCGGAGCAGATCGAACTGAGACTGGTGGTGGAAGACACCGGCATCGGCATCAGCCGGGAAGACCAGTTGCGCCTGTTCGAACCTTTTGCCCAAGCGGACAACTCCGGGCAACTGGCCCGCAGTGGCGCGGGCCTGGGGCTGGTGATCTGCCGCAGCCTGTGCGCGATGATGGGCGGCCAGTTGAGCCTGAGCAGCGTGCCCATGGTAGGCACCCAGGTGCACGTCAACCTGAGCATGCCTCGCCTGCAAGCGATCCAGGCGGAGGGTGAACACACGCCGCAAACGCCGGCCACCGCACTGGTGCTTAACGTACTGGTGGTAGACGACCACCCGGCGAACCGCCTGCTGATGTGCCAGCAACTGGGCTACCTGGGGCATAAATTCACCGCTGCCGAGCACGGTGCGGCGGGGTTCCAGGCCTGGCGTAAAGAGCATTTCGACCTGGTGATTGCCGACTGCAACATGCCCATCATGAATGGCTATGAACTGAGTCGCTCAATCCGTGAGTATGAGCAGCGCGAACAATTGGTGCCCTGCGTGGTACTGGGCTTTACCGCCAATGCCCAGCCAGAAGAAAGGCAACGATGCGTGCAGGCCGGCATGGATGACTGTCTGTTCAAGCCCATCAGCCTCACCGTACTGGAGCGCCAACTGGCACACATTGTCCCTAAAGCCGTGCACCAACGACTGGACCTCCAATGCCTGGAAGCGTTGACCGGCGGTGACCCCCATTTGAGTCGACGCCTGCTGGAGGAACTACTGAGCAGCAGCCATCAAGACCGCCAGATCCTTAGCGAACTGCTGGATCGACACGCTCCACTCTCGGAAATCATTGAGCAAGCCCACAAGATCAAGGGCGCAGCCCGTATCGTGCAAGCCCATTCATTGGCGGGGCAATGTGAAGCCTTGGAGCAAAGCTGTTCGCGCAATGAGGAATGGGCCGTGATCGAAAGCGGTATCAAGGCCCTGGAACAACTCATGCAAGCACTGGAAAAGATGCTGCAGGTTCAACTGGATGAGCTGCAAAGCCAATAAGCGCCAGGGTCGGTAGGGGTAACGCGCCCCTACCCCAACCTGCCTCACCAGCCGCTTCAGCAGTCGGTCAACCGCAGGAAAATCTCCGCCAGCCGCTCAATGCCCACCTGGTCCTGAGGGGTGAACCGGGCCAGCAATGGACTGTCGAGGTCAAGAACGCCAATCAGGTGACCGTCCTTGACCAAGGGCACTACCAATTCACTGTTCGAAGCGCTGTCACAGGCAATATGGCCTGGGAACGCGTGCACATCCTCCACGCGCTGGGTTTGCCGCGTTGCCGCAGCCGCACCACACACGCCACGACCAAACGGAATGCGCACACAGGCGATCTGCCCCTGGAAGGGCCCAAGTACCAACTCTTCATTGCGATTGAGGTAAAAGCCCGCCCAGTTCAAGTCATCCAACTGGTTGAACAGGAACGCGGAAAACTGCGCACTGTTGGCAATAAAATCGCGCTCATCAGCCAACAGTGACTCCAGTTGCGCACACAGCATGGCATAGCCATCAAGGCCGCTGCCGGCCTGTTGTAAATCGATCATGGTTGACGTTCCAACAATTTAAGACCCACCCAGTAACGGGCGAATTGATAGGCGCACCGGCCATTGCGGTTGCCGCGCCCAGTGGCCCAACGCACCGCGAGGACATCAAGCTGCTCATCGCGCTGCCACTGCAAGCCGGCCTTGCTGGCCAACTCGCCGATCCAGTGCTCCACCACATCCAAGAAATGCTCCTGGCTAAACGGGTAGAACGACAGCCACAGGCCAAAACGATCCGACAAAGCAATCTTGTCTTCAACCGCCTCGCTCGGGTGCAATTCGCCATCCACGCGCTTCCAGTTGTCATTGTCGCTCTGGTTTTCCGGCACGAGGTGGCGACGGTTGGACGTGGCATACAGCAGCACGTTTTCCGGCGCCTGTTCCAGGGAGCCATCGAGCACGCTCTTGAGCACGCGATAATCGCCTTCGCCCGCTTCAAACGACAAGTCATCGCAAAACAGAATAAAGCGTTGGGGTAGCTTGAGCAGTTGCTCGACCACCCGCGGCAGGTCCGCCAGGTGGTCACGCTCGATCTCGATCAAGCGCAGGCCCGCCTTGGCGTGCTGGGCGAGCAAGGCCCGGACCATGGAAGACTTGCCGGTGCCACGCGAACCCCATAACAGCGCATGGTTGGCGGGCAAACCGTCGAGAAACTGTTGGGTGTTGCGCGCCAGTTGCTCGCGTTGTTTATCGACACCGATCAGGTCCGACAGGCGCATGTCCAGGCTGACCTCCAGCGGCAACAGGAAGCCACTGCGACCTTCGCGCTGCCAACGGGCGGCCAGGCATTGGCTCCAGTCGATCGCTTGGCGCGGGGCGGGTAACAACGGTTCCAGGCGAGCCAGCACCGCATCGGCGCGCTCAAGAAAGGCATTCAATCGAGAATCCACAGCTATTCCTCTGGCAACTTCTTGCAAAAGATGGCGTATTGGCAACCCTGCGGCACACTGCATGGGCTGCATCAAAAAAACGATTCATGCCGGGCGAGCCAAAGCTTGTGGATGTTCAGCTATGCTTGCCGGGCGAAGGGAAACGCTAAGTGGTTCAACACTCGATGGATATCAAGTTCGCCCACCGCTTGTCTTATAAACAAGCCAGATTGACTGTGCTGGTCGGTTTCGTCTTGGGAACCCTGCTCAGCCTGATCCAAATCGGCATTGATTATGCCAGTGAAGACGCATCCATCAACCGTGAAATACGCTCACTGATTGAAATCAGCCACAACCCGGCGTCACGCATCGCCTACAACATCGATGCCGAACTCGCCCAAGAACTGACCCTGGGCCTGCTGCACTCCCCTGCCATCATCCGCGCGCAGTTGATCGACAACAATGGCGTGGTGCTGGCCGACGTCAACCGCCCGCGCAAAGAAAGCAACTATCGGCCCGTCAGCGATTTTCTGTTTGGGGCCAATCGCCAGTTCGAAGACCGGCTGTTTCTCAGCCATATGCCCAACGACTCACTCGGTGTGCTGCGCCTGGACGTCGATACCTATGCCTTTGGCAGCCGTTTCCTGCATCGCGCCGAGATCACCCTGCTCAACGGCTTCGCCCGCAGCCTGCTGCTCACCGGGATTTTACTCGGCCTGTTCTACGTAATGCTCACCCAACCGCTGGTGCGCATTATCCGCGAGCTGAGCACACGCAAACAGGCGCGCCTGGATTGCCCGCCGGGGCACGAACACGATGAAATCGGCGTGCTGGTCAACGTCGCCAACCAACAATTCGAGAACATGGAAACCGAGATCCAGCAGCGGCGCCACGCCGAGGACCGCCTCACGGAGTACCTGGGGCAACTGGAAAATATCGTTTCGGCGCGCACCCTTGAACTCAAGGCCAGCAACCAACGCTTGAGCCAGTCCAACGATGAGCTGGAGGCGGCGAAAATGACAGCGCTGGGCATGGCCCAGGCGCGGGCGGCGTTCCTGGCCAATATGAGCCATGAAATCCGCACGCCACTCAATGGGCTGCTGGGCATGATTGCCCTGTCACTGGACAGCCCGCTGACCGCCGAACAGCGCCAGCAACTGTCCATTGCCCATGACTCAGGCAAAGTGCTGGTGGAGTTGCTCAACGATATCCTCGACCTGTCCAAATTCGACGCCGGCCAGCTGGAACTGGAGCATATCCCCTTCGACCTGGGCTCCCTGGTGGAGGACACCGCCAACCTGCTGTCGCAAAACGCCGCGCCCAGTGTGGAGCTGACCTGCCTGATCGACCCGCAATTTCCCGCCCAGGTGATCGGTGACCCGACCCGTGTGCGGCAAATCGTCAGCAACCTGCTCTCCAATGCCTTGAAGTTCACCCGCTTCGGCCGCGTCGATGTGCGCCTGCGCGCCTCGGCAGGCCGGGTCAGCATCGAAGTGTGCGACACCGGCATTGGCATCGCCCAGGAAGCCCAGGTGAAAATTTTCCAGCCGTTCACCCAGGCCGGTGCTGGCATCACCCGTCAGTTTGGCGGCACGGGTTTAGGCCTGGCATTGACCCATAACCTGTGCGAAGCCATGCAAGGCCGCTTGAGTATCAGCTCGGAGGTGGGCTTTGGCAGCCAGTTCTGCGCCGATCTACCGCTGCCCGCGCATTTGCCTGCCACACGCTATGCACCGCTCACGGGCGAGGTGATCGCCATCACCAACGCCGGCGGCGGGCTGACGGAGCTGCTCACCACGCTATTGCCCTCTTGGGGGCTGACGCCGCGCTGCTATTCCCAGGACGATGATCTGAGCGGGTTGGCGCCCGACCTGTTGATCACCGACTGCCCTGAATGCTTGTTCCGCTTGCGCCCGGGCATCAGCGCGCCGATTCTGCTGGTCACCGCCTACGGCAACTTTTTGCCCAGCGAAGAAGTCGCGGCCCTGGCGCCGCTGCAGCAACAAGCCCGCCCGTTGAGCCGTAACGCGCTGTACCAGATCCTGCAACGCAACCTGCGCAGCGACGCGCAACTGGTGCTCGACCCGGTCCAGATAGAAACCGCACCGCTTGCGCACCGCGCGCGCATCCTGTTGGTGGAGGACAACGCGGTCAACCAACTAGTAGCCAAGGGAATGCTCAGCAAGCTCGGGTGCGAGGTAATCGTCGCTGCCCATGGCGGCGAAGCCCTCAAGCTGCTGGAGGACCAGCGCTTCGATATGGTGTTGATGGACTGCAACATGCCCGTGATGGATGGCTATGAGGCCAGCCGACAGATTCGCCGCAGCGGGCGTTGGCCGGACTTGCCCATCGTGGCCTTGACCGCCAACGCGATGGCCGAAGAACGCGAGCGTTGCCGGGCCGCGGGAATGAACGATTACCTGGCCAAGCCGTTTCGCCGGGAAGAACTCAACGCGCTGCTGGAACTGTGGGTACCGAAGACCACCAGCCTCTGACGGGTACCCGCACCGCGTAGGTCATTTGAGCAGGGCTTCGATCTCCTGGGTCAAGTCCTGGGGCTTGGTGGTTGGCGCAAAGCGCTTGACCTGCTGGCCATCACGGCCGATGAGGAACTTGGTGAAGTTCCACTTGATGTTCTTGGAACCCAGTAGCCCCGGAGCCTGCTTTTTCAACTGCACGAACAGCGGGTGAGCGTCGCTGCCATTGACGTCGATCTTCTTGAACAGCGGAAAACTGACGCCGAAATTCAGCTCGCAAAACTCGGATATCGCGCCTTCGTTGCCAGGCTCCTGCTTGCCGAACTGGTTGCAGGGAAAGCCGAGCACTACCAGGCCCTGGTCCTTGTATTGCTGCCAAAGTTGCTCGAGGCCCTTGTACTGCGGGGTGAAGCCGCATTTGCTGGCGGTGTTGACCACCAGAATGGCCTTGCCAGCAAAATCGGCCAAGGTCTTTTGTTCACCCTTGATGGTGGTGCAAGGGATGCTCAGCAGGGAGTCGCTCATGGCAATACCTCAAGTCAGCGAAAGAAGAACCTTATTCGTGTAGGAGCGAGCTTGCTCGCGAAAAACTCCCAGACGCCGCGCTCATTCAGGCGCCCCGCGTTATCGTTGACGTTTTTCGCGAGCAAGCTCGCTCCTACGGGGGCTACGCGAGCCTAGCGCGGCACCAGATCCAGGCATACCGAGTTGATGCAATAGCGCAGGCCCGTCGGCGGTGGACCGTCCGGGAACACATGCCCCAGGTGTGCGTCACACTTGGCGCAGGTGACTTCGGTGCGAATCATGCCGTGGCTGACATCGCGGATCTCGACCATCGCACTATCGGCAATCGGCTCATAGAAGCTGGGCCAACCGCAGCCGGAATCAAACTTGGCCTTGGAATCGAACAGCGGCTCGTTGCAGCAGATGCAGTGGTAGACGCCGTCGGTCTTGGTGGCGTTGTACTTGCCGCTGAACGGTCGCTCGGTACCTTTGAGACGGCACACGTTGTACTGCTCCGGATCGAGCATCGCCTTCCATTCGTCTACAGTTTTCTGCAACTTATCCATCGGTACACCTCGGCAACTGAAAAACCCTGATCTGTGTCTTTTCCATGGATCAGGCGGCACGTATGATTGCGCCTCTTCAAAACGCCAGTCTGGCACCCGCGCCACCGGCATTCAAACGTATTTATGGGTGCGGGCCGTGCAGGCTTCACCCTACGGTAGTGCCTACGCCGTCGGGATCGTTCATTTTCAGGATCACATCGCCATGCAGGTCAGCAAATCGAACAAGCTCGCCAACGTCTGCTACGACATTCGCGGCCCAGTGCTCAAGCACGCCAAACGCCTGGAAGAGGAAGGCCATCGCATCCTCAAGCTGAACATTGGCAACCCGGCGCCGTTTGGTTTCGAGGCGCCGGACGAAATCCTCCAGGATGTGATCCGCAACCTGCCGACCGCCCAGGGTTATAGCGACTCCAAGGGCCTGTTCAGCGCGCGCAAGGCGGTGATGCAGTACTACCAGCAGAAGCAGGTAGAAGGCGTCGGCATCGAGGACATCTACCTGGGCAACGGCGTGTCCGAGCTGATCGTGATGTCCATGCAGGCATTGCTTAACAATGGCGATGAAGTGCTGGTGCCAGCCCCGGATTACCCACTGTGGACCGCCGCCGTGACCCTGGCGGGCGGCCACCCGGTGCATTACCTGTGTGATGAAGGCGCCGACTGGTTCCCGGACCTGGCCGACATCAAGGCCAAGATCACCCCCAACACCAAGGCCCTGGTGATCATCAACCCGAACAACCCTACAGGCGCGGTGTATTCCAGGGAGGTGCTGCTGGGCATGCTGGAACTGGCACGCCAGCACAACCTGGTGGTGTTCTCCGACGAGATCTACGACAAGATCCTCTACGATGACGCCGTGCATATCTGCACCGCCTCCCTGGCCCCGGACCTGCTGTGCCTGACCTTCAATGGCCTGTCCAAGTCCTACCGCGTGGCGGGTTTCCGCTCCGGCTGGATCGCCATCTCCGGGCCCAAGCACAACGCGCAAAGCTACATCGAAGGCATCGACATGCTGGCCAACATGCGCCTGTGCGCCAACGTACCGAGCCAGCACGCGATCCAGACCGCCCTCGGCGGTTACCAGAGCATCAATGACCTGATCCTGCCCCAAGGCCGCTTGCTGGAGCAGCGTAACCGCACCTGGGAATTGCTCAACGCAATCCCCGGCGTGAGCTGTGTGAAGCCCATGGGCGCGCTTTATGCGTTTCCGCGGATCGACCCGAAAGTCTGCCCGATCCTCAACGATGAGAAGTTCGTGCTCGACCTGCTGCTGTCAGAAAAACTGCTGGTGGTGCAAGGCACCGCCTTCAACTGGCCGTGGCCGGATCACTTTCGCGTAGTGACCTTGCCACGCGTGGATGACCTGGAAATGGCCATTGGTCGCATCGGCAACTTCCTGAAGTCCTATCGCCAGTAAGGCCATTGACGCTGTACGACCCACAAAGGGTCGTACAGCGATTATCTAGCAACACTTCTGTGTCACTTACTTGCGGTTGTACTTCATTCGGCCTCTGCCGATGTCGTACCCCCTATAATCACGGGGCGACGGGGCAGCATCGGGTCGATCAAGGCTGACAATACAGGTGGGAAAATCCCTTCAAGGCCCTACGCCCGAGGTGTAGGACACAGTTTGAAATAGTCCCCCGGTTGAATCACCCCATGCCGCACCTTATATACCCCGCAGTGAGCGACATATTAAGCATGAGGAGAATTCTACAACCATGATGCGCATCCTGCTGTTCTTGGCCACTAACCTGGCGGTCGTACTGATTGCCAGCGTCACCCTGAGCCTTTTTGGCTTCAACGGGTTCATGGCGGCCAATGGGGTTGATCTGAACCTCAATCAGCTGCTGATTTTCTGTGCGGTCTTTGGTTTTGCCGGTTCGCTGTTCTCGCTGTTCATCTCCAAGTGGATGGCGAAGATGAGCACCAGCACCCAGATCATCACTCAACCCCGCACTCGCCATGAACAATGGCTGATGCAAACCGTGGAGCAGTTGTCTCAGGAAGCTGGCATCAAAATGCCCGAAGTGGGGATTTTTCCAGCCTATGAGGCCAACGCCTTTGCGACCGGCTGGAACAAGAACGACGCATTGGTGGCCGTGAGCCAGGGCCTGCTGGAGCGGTTTTCGCCCGATGAAGTCAAGGCGGTGCTGGCCCACGAGATCGGCCACGTAGCCAACGGCGACATGGTCACCCTGGCGCTGGTACAGGGCGTGGTGAACACCTTCGTGATGTTCTTTGCGCGGATCATCGGCAACTTCGTCGACAAGGTCATCTTCAAGAACGAAGAAGGCCGTGGCATTGCCTACTTCGTGGCGACCATTTTCGCCGAGTTGGTCCTGGGCTTCCTGGCCAGCGCCATCGTGATGTGGTTCTCGCGCAAACGCGAGTTCCGCGCCGACGAAGCCGGCGCACGCCTGGCGGGCACCAGCGCAATGATCGGCGCGCTGCAACGCTTGCGCTCCGAACAGGGCCTGCCGGTGCATATGCCCGACAGCCTGACCGCCTTCGGCATCAACGGCGGCATCAAGCAGGGCCTGGCTCGCTTGTTCATGAGCCACCCGCCGCTGGAAGAGCGGATTGACGCACTGCGTCGCCGCGGCTGATAGCCGGATGACTCGACAAGGGGCGATCTGATCGCCCCTTTTTTATGCCTGCTGATTTTCACCGCTCTCTGTAGGAGCGAGCTTGCTCGCGAAAAACTTCAACGATACGCGGGCTTTCTGAATGAACGCGGCGCCTGGGAGTTTTTCGCGAGCAAGCTCGCTCCTACAAAAGCAAAAGCCCTTATCAGCGCCTGGTCAGCCGATAAGCACGCTCTTCAAGGCGGGTAACACCGTCCTGCAGGAACTTTCCGCTCTCGCTCAGGATGTCCCGCTCCTCCAGCCGCTCCAACGCCCAATATGACCCCAGCAGCAGCTGCACTTCCTCGTCCGTAACAGCAAAAGGTGGGCCGGCCTTCTGCGCTTGGTCGTAATCGACGGTAATCAGCAACCCCTGGCAGCCTGAGGTCAGCAAGGCATTCAGGTGCTCGGCGTATTGCGCACGCATCAGTGGCGGCAATGCGATCAACGCGGCGCGATCATATACGCCGCGGCAACCGGCCACCGCCTCGGCATCCAGGCTGAAGAAATCGCCACACCACAGTTCGATCTGGCCCGCCTGGTAGACCTTGAAGGCGCCCTTCTGAGTGACGTGCGGCACAAGCCCCTGCTCGCTGAAGAACGCCTCAACCGCCTGCTCCGATAGCTCCACGCCCATTACCGGGTACCCCTGGCTCTTAAGCCATACCAAGTCCAGGCTTTTGCCACACAACGGCACCAGCACCTTTGCCCCCTCGGGCAGCCCCAGCACGGGCCAGTGCCGTTGCAAATAGGGATTGACCTCGCGCTGGTGGAAACCAATCTGATTGCTCGCCCAGCGGTCCTGCCAAAATTCAGGCTGCATAAATCACTCCGAAAATTCGATCAAAAGGCGCTAAAACTTATATTAGATTTAGATCGATGATCTGATTGAAGATGGCTCCATCTTAACCCTCAGGACCCTGCTCATGCTCCCCAGCCTGTTTATCTCCCACGGCTCGCCCATGCTGGCCTTGCAACCCGGCGCCAGCGGCCCTGCGCTGCAGCGCCTGGCTGCCGAGCTGCCACGGCCCACAGCCATTGTGGTGGTGTCGGCGCATTGGGAAAGCCCGCAGCTGCTGGTCAGCGGCAGTGCTGCACCCGAAACCTGGCACGACTTCGGCGGCTTCCCGCGCGAGCTGTTTGCGGTGCAATACCCCGCGCCGGGTGACCCACAACTGGCCAATGAGATTGTCGAACTGCTGCACGCCGACGGTCTGGCTGCCAGCATTGATGAACGTCGGCCTTTCGACCATGGCACTTGGGTCCCGCTGTCGCTGATGTACCCGGCAGCAGATATTCCGGTGGTGCAAGTCTCCTTGCCCAGTCGCATGGGCCCTGCCCTGCAGACCCGTGTCGGGCATGCACTCGCCAGCCTGCGTGAACAGGGTGTGCTGTTGATCGGCTCCGGTAGCATCACCCATAACCTGGGCGAACTGGATTGGCGCGCCGGGCCGGAGACGATCACACCGTGGGCCCGGGAATTTCGCGACTGGGTGGTCGACAAACTGGCGACCAATGACGACGCCGCCTTGCATGACTATCGCCGCCAAGCGCCACATGCCGTGCGCAGCCATCCCAGCGATGAGCATTTGCTGCCGCTGTACTTTGCGCGGGGTGCGGGCGCAGATTTCAGCGTGGCGCACCAAGGCTTCACACTGGGCGCCCTGGGCATGGATATCTATCGCTTTGGCTGACGCCGTCATACCTTTTGAAGCTGGCTTGCCTGCGATAGCGATGTATCAGTCACAGACTGGCTTGCTGACTCACCGCTATCGCAGCATAGGTATCTACACAACTTTGGTGTGACGCTGGACCTGTGGCGAGGGAGCTTGCTCCCTTAACGGGCTGCCAACCGACGCTGTTCTAACTGACACACCGCAGTCCAAATGTGGGAGCTGGCTTGCCTGCGAAGACGGCCTGACAGTCAACACAGCTGGACCGTGTACATATCCATTCCTGCGGTAACGGCCACCTAGGGTTCCGCTCTGACAGCGGCTCACTTTTGAAAAGCGCAAAAGTAAGCAAAACGCTCTTGCCCCACCACTCGGCACCTCGCCTAGGCTCGGTGTGCCCGTAATCCGCCAGTGATTTGGGGGGCCGCCGCCACGCGCCATCCATGGCGCGGGGCGGCTAAACCGGCATCCCTGCCGGTTTACCCCCCAAATCCCTGTCGAATTCCGGCCAGCGTGGTTTAACGGGGCGCCTAAGATCAAGATCAAAAGCAGATCAAGAGCGGCTCGCTTCGCATCGTGGTTACCGTTTGCTGCGACAGCCTACAAAGTTGTGTAGATACCTATGGCTATGGCAGGCAAGCCAACTCCCACAGTTGATAGCGTCGAAGACTAAAACAGAAGGCAAAAAAAATCCCCGAACCAGTCGGGGATTTTTTATGTGCGATCAATCAGCCCAAGGGCGGATCAATCTTCGCGGTAGCGACGCAGCTTGAGCTGCTTACCGGCAACGCGAGTGTCTTTGAGCTTGGTCAGCAGTTTTTCCAGGCCGTCTTCCGGCAGCTCCACCAGGGAGAAGCTGTCACGCACCTGAATACGACCGATGGCTTCACGCGCCAGGCCACCCTCATTGAGGATAGCGCCCAGCAGGTTCTTGGCAGCGATACCGTCACGCGCACCCAGCGCGGTACGGCAACGAGCACGGCCTTCAGCCAATGGCACTGGAGCACGACGCTCGCGGTCGCCACGGTCTGGACGGTCACCGGAACGCTCTGGACGATCACCGCGTGGCGCGCTGTTCGGAACCAGTGGACGTTCTTTTTCGATGGCTGCCAGGGTCAGGGCCTGACCGTTGGTGGCTTTGCGCAGCAGAGCTGCAGCCAGGGCACGCGGGGTGCAACCGATATCGGCGGTCAGGCGGTCCAGCAGGTCGCCGTGGGTCGATTCAGCGTCAGCCACCAGTGGCGCCAGGCTGTTGGTCAGTTTCTTGATGCGCGCATCGAGAACGGCCTGGGCATCCGGCAGGCGGACTTCGGCAACTTTCTGACCGGTAACACGCTCGATCACTTGCAGCATGCGGCGCTCACGTGGAGTCACCAGCAGCAATGCACGACCTTCGCGACCGGCACGGCCAGTACGGCCGATACGGTGAACGTAGGACTCTGGATCGTAAGGCATGTCAACGTTGAACACGTGGGTGATACGTGGAACGTCGAGGCCACGGGCGGCAACGTCGGTCGCCACAACGATGTCCAGACGGCCATCCTTGAGGGAGTCGATCACGCGCTCACGCTGGTTCTGGGCAATGTCGCCGTTCAGCGCAGCGGCCTTGTAGCCTTTGGCTTCCAGGGCGCTGGCCAGGTCCAGGGTCGCTTGCTTGGTGCGCACGAACATGATCAGGGCGTCGAAGTCTTCGACTTCCAGCAGGCTCAATACAGCCGAGGTCTTCTGGTCAGCGTGAACCAACAGGTGAGCCTGTTCGATCGCGGTAACGGTCTGGGTCTTGGTCTGGATCTTCACGTGCTCCGGATCGCGCAGGTGGCGTTCGGCAATGGCACGGATGGACTGCGGCAGGGTAGCCGAGAACAATACGGTCTGACGGGTCGCTGGCAGTGCCTTGAAGATGACTTCCAGGTCATCCATGAAGCCCAGCTTCAACATTTCGTCAGCTTCGTCCAGAACCAGGTGGTTCACGGTCGACAGGACTTTTTCGTCACGACGCAGGTGGTCGCACAGACGGCCCGGAGTGGCGACAACGATCTGTGCGCCATTACGGATGGCCTTGAGTTGTGGGCCCATAGGCGCGCCGCCGTAAACGGCCACAACAGTTACACCCGGCATTTGCTTGGCGTAGGTTTCAAAGGCGGTTGCTACTTGCAGCGCCAACTCACGGGTTGGCGCCAGGATCAGGGCTTGCGGCTCGCGCTTGGCAGGATCGATGCAATGCAGAATAGGCAGGGCGAACGCGGCGGTTTTACCGGTACCGGTTTGCGCCTGGCCAATCATGTCCTTACCGGCCATGATGATCGGGATCGATTGCTGCTGAATCGCCGAAGGTTCTTCGTAGCCAGTCGCTGCGACGGCTGCAAGAATATTCGGGTTAAGATTAAAAGCGGCGAAGCCGCCGGTTTCCTGGGTCATGGGTCTGCCTCTAAGTGCATCCGCAAAGACCCATGCTCCAAAGCTGCGCATGCCGTGTTGAGACTCAAGAGTCGCCCTGGCTGCTTTGTCGGCGGGGATTTGCGAAAACGAATGAATGAAAAAGATTCGTCAAGGGAGAGTCCGCTGTGCGGACGTGCAGCCGAAGCTGACTTCGGGGAATTGCGCTACCTAAACGCGGCCCGGTTAAAGGCCGGCGCGCACTATACCGGAAATAGCTGAAAAAGGGAGCTTTTTTTATCGCCAGGCACCGATAAAGCGCACTGCGTCACGGGTTTTGCAGATCCGTGCGCCAGCGTCTATTTTTCAGAGGCCCGGCCCTGTTGGTCATCACGCTTAAACGGTTCACCCAACCATTGAGACCCTTTGGTCTGAAACCTTACCCGCGCCCCGAGGGCACACCCCATGAATCAAGCCAGCAGTAGCCGTGTCAGCCGCGCACTTGAGGGCCATGTTCTATTGCTGGGCCTGGACCGTGTGGCCAAACGCAACGCCTTCGACCTGGATTTGCTCAATGCGCTGAGCCTGGCCTATGGCGAATTTGATCGAAACGATGACGCACGGGTGGCCGTGGTGTTTGCCCATGGCGATCACTTCACGGCCGGGCTGGACCTGGCCAATGTCAGCAGCGTGATGGCGGGCGGCTGGCAACCGCCGCTGGGAGGGTGCGACCCGTGGGGGGTGTTTGCCGGCCCGCGCGTGAGCAAGCCGGTAATTGTCGCCGCCCAAGGCTACTGCCTGACTATAGGTATCGAGTTGATGCTGGCGGCGGATATCAACCTCTGCGCCAGCAATACCCGCTTTGCCCAGATGGAAGTTCAACGTGGGATCTTTCCATTTGGCGGCGCGACATTGCGCTTTCATCAGATTGCCGGCTGGGGCAATGCGATGCGCTGGCTGCTCACTGGCGACGAATTCGACGCCCATGAAGCCCTGCGCCTGGGGTTGGTGCAGGAAGTGATGGCCAGTGAGGACCTGCTGCCCCGCGCCATTGAGCTGGCCAACCGCATTGCGCGCCAGGCGCCGCTGGGGGTACAGGCCACGTTGATGTCGGCGCGGATGGCGCGGATGGAGGGTGAGGCCGTCGCCGCCGCCGCTCTGCCGCCCATGGTGGATAAACTGCTCAATAGCGAAGATGCCAAGGAAGGGGTGCGGGCGATGGTCGAGAAGCGGCCGGGGGTGTTCAAGGGGATTTGAACGAACTGAATTAGCGGTCGGCAGTGAGAGCCTCTTCGCGGGCAAGCCCGCTCCCACAGGGGATGCACTTCAACAGAGAATGCAATTCAACTGTGGGAGCGGGCTTGCCCGCGAAAGCGTCCGAACGGGCAACTAAGTTGCTGGCCGAATCGCCTTGATCAACGGCTGCAACGAATACCCCAAGCGCGGCGCCAAGGCTTCGGCGCGGGCTGACAGCGCCTCCAGGTCCAGCTCCTGATCCAACTCCGAAGGCACCAACAGAATCACATTGCCCTCCTTCACCGGCAGCTCCCAGTAATGCCGGTGGTACAACCCACGCAGCAACGCCGCCCCCAGCGGTTTGCCGTCATCGGTGGCCCACTGGTTGATCACCAGCCAGCCGCCGGGGTTGAGTTTCTTCTGGCAGTTTTCCAGGAAGGTCCAGGCCAGATGCCCCACGCCTGGGCCGACATCGGTGTAGAGGTCGACGAAAATCAGATCGGCCGATTCGGCACTGTCGAGCAATTGCAGCGCGTCACCAATGCGGATGTACAAGCGCGGATCGTCATCCAGCCCCAGATATTCAATCGCCAGACGCGGTACATCGGGGCGCAGCTCAATGGCTTCGACATCGTCCAGCGCCAGGAACTTGAGGCACGCCTGGGTCAACGTGCCCGCGCCCAGGCCGAGAAACAACGCACTCTCCGGCTGCTCATGACACAACGCACCAATCAGCATCGCGCGGGTGTAGTCGTACTCCAGCCAGCTCGGGTCAGCGGTGAATACACAGCTTTGCTCAATGGCATCGCCGAATTCGAGAAAGCGGTAATCCGCCACTTCAAGCACACGGATCATGCCGAATTCATCATGGACTTCGGCCAGCAGGCGCTCGACACGCTCCTCGCTCATCACTACTCCTAAAGGGTCTACCGCACGACAAAGGCGCGATTGTCGGCCAAGCGGCCGCCACAGGTCACGCACTAATTGCTGCTAACATTGACGCCCCGACATCCACCCGCAAACGAGTTCATGATGAGCCAACCCTGGAGCCCCGATAGCTGGCGAGCCCTGCCGATCCAGCAGCAACCCCGATACCCGGACGCTGCCCACTTGCTGCAAGTGGAACAAAGCCTGGCGAGCTACCCGCCCCTGGTGTTTGCCGGGGAAGCCCGCGAATTGCGCCGTCAGTTTGCCGAAGTGACCCAGGGCCGTGCCTTCCTGCTGCAAGGTGGCGATTGCGCCGAGAGCTTTGCCGAGTTTTCCGCCGCGAAGATCCGCGACACCTTCAAGGTGCTGCTGCAGATGGCTATTGTCATGACCTTCGCCGCCGGTTGCCCGGTGGTGAAAGTCGGGCGCATGGCCGGCCAGTTCGCCAAACCACGCTCGGCCAACGATGAAACCATCGACGGCATCACCCTGCCCGCCTACCGTGGCGATATCGTCAACGGCATCGGCTTCGACGAAAAAAGCCGCGTGCCAGACCCGGACCGCCTGCTGCAGTCCTACCACCAGTCCACCGCCACCCTCAACCTGCTGCGCGCCTTTGCCCAGGGCGGTTTCGCTGACCTGCACCAGGTGCACAAGTGGAACCTGGATTTCATCGCCAACTCAGCCCTGGCTGAAAAGTACAGCCAACTGGCCGACCGCATCGACGAAACCCTGGCCTTCATGCGCGCCTGTGGCATGGACAGCTCGCCGCAATTGCGCGAAACCAGCTTCTTCACCGCCCACGAAGCGTTGCTGCTCAACTATGAACAAGCCTTCGTACGCCGTGACAGCCTGACCAACGACTACTACGACTGCTCGGCGCACATGCTGTGGATCGGCGACCGTACCCGTCAGTTGGACGGCGCCCATGTCGAGTTCCTGCGTGGGGTGAACAACCCGATCGGCGTGAAAGTCGGACCGAGCATGAACCCCGACGACCTGATCCGCCTGATCGACATCCTCAACCCGGATAACGACCCTGGCCGCCTCAACCTCATCGCCCGTATGGGCGCAGGCAAGGTCGGCGACCATCTGCCCAACCTGATCCGTGCCGTGCAGCGCGAAGGCAAGCAAGTGCTGTGGAGCAGCGACCCGATGCACGGCAACACCATCAAGGCCAGCAGTGGTTACAAGACCCGCGACTTTGCGCAGATCCTTGGCGAAGTGAAGGATTTCTTCCAGGTGCACCAGGCAGAAGGCACCTATGCCGGCGGAATTCATATCGAGATGACCGGGCAGAACGTCACCGAATGCATCGGCGGCGCACGCCCGATCACCGAAGATGGCCTGTCGGACCGTTATCACACCCATTGCGACCCACGGATGAATGCCGATCAGTCGCTGGAGTTGGCGTTTCTGATTGCCGAGACCTTGAAACAGGTTAAACGCTGACGTTTTATCGACCGGGATGACGCCATCGCGGGCAAGCCCGGCTCCCACATTTGAACGCGTTTCTCTGTGGGAGCCGGGCTTGCCCGCGATAGAGGTTTAAAGGTTGGTATCTCGGTTCAGCATCGCTGCCCTTAACCGGGCAGCACTGGGCCGCTGGCAATTGAGCTGGACCTGTTCCAGCCCTAGCCAGTCGGCCATTTTGCGCAGGTTCATCGCCAGCGCCAGCATGCCTTCCTCATCCAGCCCCGGCTCTTCCTCATGCACGGCATGCACGGCCAGGCGCCCATGGGCACGCTCGGCCCGCAGGTCGACGCGCGCGGCAATGCGCTCGTTGTGCAGAAACGGCAGCACGTAATAGCCATACACGCGCTTTTCTTGCGGGGTGTAGATCTCCAGCCGATAGCGAAAGTCGAACAGGCGCTCGGTGCGGCTGCGCTCCCATATCAGCGAATCGAACGGTGACAACAATGCACTGGCCGGTACGTTGCGCGGCAGTTTCGGCTGCGCCAGGCAATACGCGGGTTGCTTCCAACCCCGCACCTGGCACGCCAGCAGTTGCCCATCCTCGACCAGTTCGGCCAAGCGGTTGCGGCTGTCGGCGGGCTCGAGGCGAAAATAATCGCGCAGGTCTTTTTCGGTGGCGACACCCAATGCCGTCGCACTGTGCAACAGCAAGCCGCGCTGCGCTTGAGCCTCCCCCATGGAGACATTGAGCACCTCGGTGGGGATAACACGCTCGGGCAAATCATAGAGTCGCTCAAACCCTCGACGACCGGCGACCGTGACCAAGCCTGCGGCGAACAGCCATTCCAGCGCATGCTTTTCATCACTCCAGTCCCACCAGGGCCCGGCACGCTCCTCGCGGGTCGACAAGCTGCCAGCGCCCAAGGCGCCCTGCTGTTCGACGGTGCGCAACACGCGCTGGATCGTCGCTTGCTGTTCGCGGCCAAAGCGCGCCATCTGCGCATAGATCCCCTGCCCTTGCCGGGCGCGCTCCATGCGCCACTTCATCAGCGGATACAGCGCCATGGGCAGCAGCGACGCCTCGTGCCCCCAGTATTCGAACAACGAGCGCCGCCGCCCCTGGCTCCAGGCGGCTTGCTCAAGAATTGACGGGGAATAATGGCCGAGGCGGGAAAACACGGGCAGGTAATGGGAACGCACCAGCGCATTGACCGAGTCGATCTGCAGGACGCCCAGGCGTTCAACCAGGCGGTTGAGGTGCGCAGCCTTTATCTGTGCAGGCGCCTGGCGCCCGGAAAAACCCTGGGCTGCCAGCGCCATGCGTCGAGCTTGCTTGAGTGAAAAACACAGGTCGGCGGGCATGGCAATCTCCATAGAAGCTCGCCCCCTACCCTACTGCATCCGGACTTATTTTCGCAGCGGGTCTTCCCAGAAATGCCGATGGCTCTCCTGTGCGACGTCGGCGCGATTGAGCCCGATGTCCTTGAGTGCGTCATCGCTCAGGGTCGCCAGCATCTGGCGCTCCTGATGCAGTAGCTGCCAACGCGCAAATGTGTGAAACAGCCCGGCAAACGGCCATTTATCCGTCGATATGAAACCTTTTTGACCTTTCATCTTCTCGCCCTCCAGTGGGGATGACGACAGTGTGTGCCTGGCATTATGATCAATCCAACGAATGTTTCTTATGCAATACATCTCGGAGATTGATCAATTGTCCGCCTATCCCAGCATCGACACGGACGTGCTGCGCACCTTCGTCGCGATTGCCGACCAGGGCGGTTTCACCCGCGCCGGCGAGCAGGTCAACCGCACTCAATCGGCGGTGAGCATGCAGATGAAGCGTCTGGAAGAAGACGTGTTGCAGCGCAAACTGTTCGAGCGCGATGGCCGGCAGGTACGGCTCACGCCCGAAGGCCAGGTGCTGCTGGGTTATGCGCGACGCATCCTGAAATTGCACAGCGAGGTGTTCAATACCCTGCGCGAGCCGCATATGGTGGGGTTGGTGCGCATCGGCACACCGGATGACTACGTGATGCGCTTTCTGCCAGGGATCCTCAAGCAGTTTTCCAAAGCCTACCCACTGATTCAGATCGAAATGCACTGCGAAGCATCCACCGTGTTGATGCAGCGACGGGACCTGGCGTTGACCGTGATCAGCCGCGAACCCGGCAATGATCTGGGTGAGTTATTGCGTACCGAACGCATGGTGTGAGCAGCATCGCCGTGCTTTTGCGTGGAGGAGCACGATGCCCTGCCCCTGGCGGTGTCCGGCGACGAGTGCCTGTACACCCATTGGGCGCGTGCCGCACTGGACGCGGCTGGGCGAGATTATCGCCTGGCCTATCACAGCTCCAACGGAGCAGCGATCCTGGCGGTGGTGAGTGCGGGCCTGGCGGCGATGGTCAGCATGGAAAGCCTGGTCACCGACGACCTGCGCGTGCTCGGCAGCGACGAAGGCTTCCCGCCTTTGCCGTCGATGAACCTGCGCTTGCTGCGTAACCCGCAGATGACATCGCCGATCACCGAATGCCTGGCAGACTACATCGTCGAAGGCTTCAAACTTTGAAGGTCAGCATCACCGCGCACACCACCAAAAAGCCACAGAACAGGCCGCGCAACAGACGCTCCGGCAAGGCATGGGCCACTTTCACACCCCAACTGATACTCAGCAGGCCACCTATCGCCAGCGGCAGGCCGATCATCCAGTCCACCTCGTGGTGCCAGGCATAAGTGACCAGGGTCACACCGGTGCTAGGCAACGCCAAGGCCAACGACAAGCCTTGGGCGACCACCTGAGTAGTGCCGAAGACACTGGTGAGTACCGGCGTAGCGACCACCGCGCCGCCGACCCCGAACAGCCCGCCCATGGAACCGGATGCCGCGCCCAAGACGCCAAGCCAAGGCCAGGAATAACGCATTTGCGCGGTGGGCGGCGCGTTGCGAGTGAACATGCGCACCAGGTTGTAGGCCGATAGCGCGACCAAAAAAGCAATGAAGCCGATACGCATGGCGCCCGCATCCAGCCCCACCGCCCAGATCGACCCCAGCCAGGCAAAGCAAAAGCCGGTCACACCCAGGGGTAAGGCGTGACGCAACTCGATGCGGTTACGCTGGTGATAGCGCCACAGGGCGAGCATCACGTTCGGCACGACCATCACCAAAGCGGTGCCTTGGGCAATCTGCTGATCCAGGCCGAACAACACGCCCAGCACCGGGATAGCAATCAGCCCGCCGCCAATGCCAAACAGCCCACCCACGGTGCCCAACGCCGCGCCCAATGCCAGGTACATCACTAAATCCCACACCGCTTGCTACTCCGCCATTTGATGCTTGGCATGCTACGCAGTCGGCCCTGGCGCGGAAACGCACAGCAACGCACAATGGCTGTGCCAATCTCGCATAAGCGTTGAGCCATGAACCCCAACACCTTGACCGACCAACTGAGCCTGTTTCTGGATGTATTGGAAACCGGCAGTTTTTCCGCCGCCGCGCGCCGCCATCCGCTGACGCCTTCCGCCGTGGCGCGGCGCATCGACAGCCTGGAGAACTCAGTGGGCAGCCGCCTGTTCCAGCGCAGCACCCATGCGGTGGTGCCCACCTCAGCGGGCTTGGCCTTTGCCGAGCGGGCGCGACGGATTGTCAGCGAGTTGCAATTGGCGCGGGCCGAAGCCGTCTCGCTGAGCCATGCGCCGGAAGGGTTGATCCGGGTCGATGCGCCCGCAGCGTTTGGCCGCCGGCACCTGGCGCCGGTCATTGCGGACTTTTTGAGCCTGTATCCCGGCCTGGACGTGCACCTGCACTTGATCGACAGCTTTGTCGATATGCAGGGCGCGCATTTGGGCAAGGTCGATCTGGTACTGCGTGCCGGGCATATCGTTGACTCGCGGCTGATCGCTACGCCGTTGGCGAGTATCGTGCGTATCGCCTGTGCCAGCCCCGCGTACCTGAAAAGCCGCGGCACGCCGGCCCATCCTCGGGAGCTGAGCGAACATGATGGCCTGGACTGGGACGGGCTGGCGCCGATGTTCGCCTGGCGCTTCGAACTGGACGGGCGTCGCACCACCTATCGCCCGCGGCGCATCCGCATGAGCGCCAACAATGCCGAAGCCCTGCTTTCGGGCGCATTGGCCGGGCTGGGCATCGCTCACCTGCCGACCTGGTTGGCCAGTGAATACCTGGTGCGCGGCGAACTGTTGCCGCTGTTTTGTGAAGACGGGTTGCCCAGCCCGGAAACCGCCGGCATTTATGCGCTGCGCCTGGAACAGCAGCCCAATGCGCGCAGCCGGTTGCTGCTCGAATACCTCAAATCCCGTTTCAGCCCGGTGCCGCCTTGGGATCTGGCATTGCAAAGTGGCTTGGTCTGACGCCGAGGACAATAATTATCTGGCGCATTAAAGATTTGCCCGCTAGATTCCAGCCCATACATGCTTTTTCGAGGCGCCTCCATGAGCAAAAACCCTGATCCCTGCGAATCGCTGTTGCTGGACAACCAGCTGTGCTTCGCCCTGCACTCCACTTCACTGCTGATGACCAAGGTCTACAAGCCGCTGCTCCAAGCCATCGGCCTGACTTACCCGCAATACCTGGCCATGATGGTGCTGTGGGAAGAGGATGAGTTGACTGTCAGCGAAATCAGCAGCCGCCTGCTAACGGACCCGGGCTCCATGACGCCACTGCTCAAGCGCCTGGAAGCGGAGGGTTTGCTCAGCCGCACCCGCAGCCGTGAAGATGAGCGGGTGGTGGTGGTGGAGCTGACCGATGCCGGGCGCGCTTTGCAGGAGAAGGCCAAGGATGTTCCGCAATGCATCCTGGGTGCCAGCGGGATGGCGCTGGAGCAATTGCGCAAGCTGCAAGGCGACCTGATCGCGCTGCGCGCTAATCTGCAAACCAGCCTCTGACACCCCCAGCATTACACACACTCAGAAGTGGGAGCTGGCTTGCCTGCGATGGCGCCCTCACAGCCGATACCTATCTACCTGACACCCCAACGATCCAACTGTGGGAGCGGGCTTGCTCGCGAAGGCGGCCTGGCAGTCAACACAGTTGGATT
The DNA here is from genome assembly GCF_002591235.1 of Pseudomonas sp. FDAARGOS_380. NCBI lineage: Bacteria > Pseudomonadati > Pseudomonadota > Gammaproteobacteria > Pseudomonadales > Pseudomonadaceae > Pseudomonas > Pseudomonas sp. FDAARGOS_380. The sequence continues at coordinate 6,141,932 of NZ_CP023969.1, forward strand.
GTGTACATATCCATTGCTGCGGTAACGGCCACTTAGGGTTCCGCCTGACGGCGGGTCACTTTGGAAAAGAGCCCCAAAGTAACCAAAGGGCTCTTGCCCCACCACTCGGCACCTCGCCTAGGCTCGGTGTGCCCGTAATCCGCCAGTGATTTGGGGGGCCGCCGCCACGCGCCATCCATGGCGCGGGGCGGCTAAACCGGCATCCCTGCCGGTTTACCCCCCAAATCCCTGTCGAATTCCGGCCAGCGTGGTTTGACGGGGCGCCTGAGATCAAAAGCAGATCAAGAGCGGCTCGCTTCGCATCGTGGTTAGCGTTGGCTGCTACAGCCTGCAAAGTTGTGTAGATACCTAGGCTGCGATGGCGGTGTATCAGCCGCTCATGTGCAAGCTGACTCGCCGTCATCGCAGGCAAGCCAGCTCCCACTTTTGCTCTGTGGTGCCCCTCAAATTTTTGTTCACCTAAAAAAGCTGAAAATTTATCTTGCGCACAAAACATTAGCGCTATACATTCACCTCACCAACTACCTAGCGCGCAAATGTTTAGCGCTAAAACACAGAGGAACGCCCCATGCAAACGCTCTACACCGCAGTAGCCACCGCCACTGGCGGCCGTGATGGTCGCGCCGTTTCCAGCGACAATATCCTCGACGTAAAACTGTCGACTCCAAAGGAGTTGGGCGGCGCTGGAGGCCAGGCCACTAACCCCGAGCAATTGTTTGCCGCCGGCTACTCCGCTTGCTTTATCGGCGCACTGAAATTCGTGGCCAGCCAGACCAAACGCAAGATCCCGGATGACGCGTCGATCACTGCCCACGTGGGCATCGGCCAGATCCCTGGCGGCTTCGGCCTGGATATCGACCTGCATATCAGCCTGCCGGGCCTGGCCCAGGATGATGCACAAAGTCTGGTCGACGCCGCGCACCAAGTCTGCCCGTACTCCAACGCTACCCGTGGCAACGTGGATGTGCGCTTGCATGTAACGGTCTGATAAACAGACGCCCATGAAAAAGCCCGACTCAAGGTCGGGCTTTTTTTCGTATCGCCGGGGCCAGAATTACTTCTTGGCGCGACCTTTGTACGAACCACCTTCACGGGTGTCGATCTCGATCAGGTCGTCGATTTCGATGAAATCGGCCACTTGCAGTTCGGTACCGTTGCTCAGCTTGGCAGGCTTCATCACCTTGCCGGAAGTGTCGCCGCGAGCGGAGCCTTCGGTGTAAGCAACCTTACGCACGATGGTGGTCGGCAGTTCTACGGAAACCAAGCGCTCTTCGAAGAAGATAGCTTCGCAGACGTCTTCCATGCCTTCTTCAATGAACGGCAGAACGGCTTCGATATCTTCAGCGTTCAGCTCGTACATGGTGTAGTCGGTGGTGTCCATGAACGTGTAGGTGTCGCCGCTGATGAAGGACAGGGTCGCTTCTTTGCGGTCGAGGATCACGTCGTCCAGTTTGTCATCGGCGCTGTAGACGATCTCGGTCTTGTAACCGGTCAGCAGGTTCTTCAGCTTGGTCTTCATGATTGCGCTGTTACGACCAGACTTGGTGAACTCAGCTTTCTGAACCAGCCAAGGGTCGTTTTCGAGACGGATCACTGTACCGGGTTTCAGTTCTTTACCAGTTTTCATTGCGTATATCCGAAATTTGGATGGGATTGACAAAAATCAAGGTGGCGTATCATATCCAACTTTCATAAAACTGTACCAGCGCCGTCGCAAGATCGGCCTGCAAGCCTTGTTCCAGACACCAGTTCTGCGCGTGCTGGCTGACCTCGGGCCAATGTTCCAGCAGCATTTTCCAGGACTGTGCCATATCGCCATCAGCGTTCCAGGCTTGCCAGAGCGTGACGACGGCAGCCTTGGCGGCTGGCGAAAGTGCGGCGGTGTACAGTTCCAAGAAGGCGTCGAGCTTGTCCAGGTGGATGTCTTCGTCCTGGCGATAGATATGCCACAGCAGTGGCCTCCCCGCCCACTGGGCACGCACGAATGAGTCTTCGCCACGCACGGCATTGAATTCACAACACCACAACAACTGGTCATATTGCTCCTGGCGCACGAATGCAATGACCTGCACGGTCAGCGCGCCGCGCACCTGGATGTCGCCTGCGGACAAGCTGTTCACGCCTAGCCAGCGTTGCACATCCCCCAGAATGCGCCCTTCCGGCACCAGCAAGTGCGTCCCACGCCCATCAGCCGCCAATACGTCGAGCCAGCCGGCCAAGCCGTCATTCTCATAGGCAAACAGCGACATCAAACGCGCGCCGACCGTCGGAGCAACGCCCAGGCTTTGCAGGAACTGTTGCTGCGCGACGTCATCCTGCTGAAATGCCTGGCGGCGCTCCAACAAGCCAGCTTCACGCAGCAGGCCGCCGGTGCCAGGGCGAAAACCGGGGAAGAAAAAGTATTTCTGCACGCCTTTGTACTTCACCGAAGGCAAGCGATGGCAGCCCACCACCCAGTCTTCGGCGCCGAGGTAATCGAGGTTCATCCACAATGGCGCACGCTCACGCTCGGCCATGCGGTCCATGTATTCAGGCGGTAGCTGGCAGGCGAACGCGGCAATCACCACATCGGCCGGGTGTGCGCCCGGCCATTCGGCTGGCCAGTGACGCACTTGCACGCCCTCTTGCCATTGCTGGCCCACCTGCACATCAATGTCCGGGCACATGCGTTCGAAGGCGCGCAGGTCGTCGACCCACAAGCGCACATCACAGCCATGCTCCACCACCAACTGCCGGGCCAGGCGCCAGGTCACGCCGATGTCGCCGTAGTTGTCGACGACACTGCAAAAAATATCCCAGCGGGCTTTCATTCCGGGCTCCATCGATCAAAGGTCTGATTGTCCGCATAAATGGGTGGATGCAGAAGGCTTGATCGCGATTATTCTGCAAGGAGGCTGTGCGACAATCACCGCCATGCCGTCAATGCCTGCCAGGAGGCCCTTATGTCTGACCGTCCGTTGTCGTTGTTCAAGCTCTGCATCGCGATTGCCGCAGGCGTATGGCTGGGGTTTATCGCCATTGCGCTGACCACCTGGCTGGCGTCTCGCTACCTGTTCCCCCAAAGCTTGGCACCGGTGGCCCAGGCGGTTCAGCAATTGGGCAAACCGGCCACGGTCGATGAGTCACAACCACCGAACCGCCTGTTCGAACAGTACCAACAGAACCTGCAAAAACAGGCACAACAACAGGCCTTGGACCAGGCCCGAAGCAACGCGCGTAACCTGTCCAACCCCAAATGCCAGTTCTGGCTGCAACAAGACCAGAACGCCCCCAATGAAAAGACGCGGGCCAATGTCCTGCAATTCTGCGATTGATGCCAAATACCGCCATGAATAAACACGCCGTGCTCCAGTTGATCCTGGAAAAACTCACCGTCGACCTCGACATCGTCCAACGCGCCGCGCAGACCGCCTACGAAACCGCGACTCACGAAGAAAACATCGCCGAGAACAAATACGACACCCTCGGCCTGGAGGCTTCCTACCTGGCCACCGGGCAGGCCCGGCGAGTGGAGGAGATCAAGCAATCGCTGGTGCTGTGCCAGCAACTGCAGCTACGTGCGTACGATGATCAACGCGGGATAGAGATCGGCACGCTGGTGGGCCTGGAAGATGAGGACGGTCGCCAGCAGTGGCTGTTCCTGGCGCCGGATGCGGCGGGTTTGAAAGTGGATGTGGTCGGGCAACCGGTGACGGTCATCACGCCGCGCTCGCCGTTGGGCAAAGGCCTGTTGGGCAAACGTATCGATGAAGAAGTGGAGATTCTGGTGGCCGGCGCTCGGCAGTACTTTACGGTGACCGAGGCCAGTTAACCTACAACCCCTGTAGGAGCGAGCTCGCTCGCGAAGAAACGCAAGGGCGCCGCATTCAACCTGGCGCCCCGCGTTATCGTTGACGCTCTTCGCGAGCAAGCTCGCTCCTACAGGGTAATCGTGTCAGTGGACGGGCAATTCGACGCCGTCGAACAGCTCTTCCAGCTCTTGCTTGTTGTGGCACTGGATCGCCTTGGCCATCACTTCGCGGGTCAGGTGCGGCGCGAACTTCTCGATGAAGTCGCACATGAAACCGCGCAGGAAAGTACCGCGACGGAAACCGATCTTGGTCACGCTGGACTCGAACAATTCACTGGCATCCAGCACCACCAGGTCTTTATCGAGGTTGGTGTCGACCGCCATCTTGGCAACGATCCCAACGCCCAGGCCGAGGCGCACATAGGTTTTGATCACGTCGGCATCGGCAGCGGTGAACACCACCTTGGGCGTGAGGCCGCGATGGCTGAAGGCTTCGTCGAGCTTGGAACGGCCGGTAAAGCCGAACACATAGGTCACGATCGGGTATTCAGCCAAGGCTTCCAGGGTCAGCTTCGGCAGCTTGGCCAACGGGTGCCCCTGAGGCACAACCACGCAACGGTTCCAGCGGTAGCACGGCATCATCACCAGGTCGCCGAACAGTTCCAGGGCTTCGGTGGCGATGGCAAAATCGACGGTGCCGTCAGCGGCCATTTCGGCAATCTGCATCGGCGAACCCTGGTGCATGTGCAGGGCCACATCCGGGTATTGCTTGATGAAATCACGGATCACCGGCGGCAATGCATAGCGCGCCTGGGTGTGAGTGGTGGCGATCGACAAGGTGCCTTTCTTCTCGTTGGAGAATTCCTGGGCGATCTGCTTGATGCTTTCGACTTTACGCAGGATCTCGCCGGCGGTGGTGATGATGCGCTCGCCAGCTGGAGTGACGCGGGTCAGGTGTTTGCCACTGCGTGCGAAGACTTCGACGCCCAACTCGTCTTCGAGCAGGCGGATCTGCTTGCTGATACCAGGCTGCGAGGTGTAGAGGCTTTGAGCGGTAGCGGAAACGTTGAGGTCGTGGTGCGCCACTTCCCAGATGTAGCGCAGTTGTTGAAGCTTCATATCAATCCCTCAAAGCAGATAGACGCCACGGGTATCAGCGACGGTATATAACTATATTAAAGGTTTAGCGGATAAATCTAGAACTTTTTATCCTTTTTACCGATCAACTGTCGTCACTGCGCCGACGCTGCAGCGACGGCACCAGGTAAACCGGCACCGGGGACAACTGCAACATCCGTGCGGCGGTACGTCCAAGGGGGACGGCCACGCCGGTTGCCTGGCTATGACTGCCGACGACCAGCAAGTCGACGGACAGTTTTCGCAATTGGTCGAGAATCACCTCGCAAGGGTCCCCCTGGATCACCTTGACCGAGCGAATCCATTGCAGGTCCTGCTCCCCTTCCCCCCACTCCTCGCGAAAGCTGTCCAGCACGCGTTGTTCAATCGTCGCCATCACCGTGCTCAGCCCCTTGCTCTGCCATTCGCTCAAGGCGGCCTCATCAAGGTAGCTCTGCAGTACCGATTCGGCGAACAAGCCGATGGGCTCGACCACGTGGATCACATACAGGTCAGCCTTGAACGTTCGCGCCAGCGCCAGTGCATGTTGCATCACGTAGGGCGCATACAGACCGAGGTCCGTGGCAAACAGCATCGAACGAATCATAGAACCTCCTGGACTGCCAGGATGGCGGGGATTGAATGAGCTTAGCAGCTAGCGCTCGGTCTGGACTCCCCCCAATCAGCGGTTGTGCCGATCAATAAAACTCAAGGCCTGGTAAAGCGCCTGCATGCGTGGCAGTTCGCAACCGGCCGCTTTGGCAGCGGCCAAGGGACGGGCGTAGATGGCCGCCAGTTCCAACGGCCGCTTGTGCAGGTGGTCGTGGTACATGCTGGGCAGGTAGTCGTCCATGGTTTCGGTCATGGCGAACATCTGCCCGGCGTAGCTGGCAGCAATTTCATGCCCACAGGCATGAGCGCCCTGCACCACCTCGGCCATCAGCGCCTGGATCAACTCGCGGCTGGACTCATCGGCCATCATGGCCGTGGTGCCTGTGCCCAGCAACACCGAGAGGCCGTTGAACGGCACGTTCCAGACCAGCTTGTGCCAACGCGCCAGATGCACATTGGCCATGGCCTGGGACTCGATGCCGGCTTGATGAAACAGCCCGGCGCCGGCTTCGACAATCGCCTGTTGCTGCGCCTCATCGTTGGCCGCCGTGCCGCTGTGATAACCCAGGTTGACCCGGCCCAACGCCTGATGCTCGACCACACCGGGGGCCGAGCGGTGCACACCGATGTAGCACAGGCCGCCCAACAGATGCAGCGACGGCGGCAGGTGTTCACGCAGGCTGTCTTCCACATCGAGGCCGTTTTGCAGGAGCACCACTTTGGCGTCCGGCGCCGCCACCTGGGCGATGGTCGGCGCCAGGTCTACATTGCCGGTGGACTTGGTGCCCACCAATAGCCAGTCGCACGGCGGCATGTCGGCGGCGCTGGCATAGGCCTGCACCGGATGCAGGTGCAGTTGCCCATGCACCGTACTGTTGACGTGCAGGCCATGCTTGCTCACCGCGGCGTATTCGCTGCGCAACAGAAAATGCACGTCGAAGCCGGCACGCGCCAGCATCAGTCCGTAGTAACCACCAATGGCACCGGTGCCGATAATGCCAATGCGTGGCGACGGGGCTGCAACTGCTGTCATGGCAAATCCTCTGGTGTTCGGGTTAGCGCCTGGTTTACGCATTCGGCGAGGTCGGACGCTGTAAGACGTGTCTGTAATTGCCCAAGGAATTGACCCTCGCACACCAGGAACAACGCCGGCAAATGAAAGATCTGGTAGCGTTGCACCGCACCGCCATTGTGCCCGGCATCCACCCAGCACACGCGGTCCACCGGCAACTGCCAGCCAGGTAACTGCTGGCGTGCCCAGCGGCAACTGGCACAACCGACACTGGTGAACACTACCAGCGAAATACCTGGCAATCCCAGCAATTGCTGGTCAATATCCAGGTCGGTCAATTCCAGTTCCTTCACTATACTGCTGCCATTGCCGTCAACTGGACGGCGCTCGGAGTCCGTGTACATGGGTCGTTTTTTACCTCACCCTGATGATGTCGCTGTCGAGTTGATCCAACGTCCCACTCCCGCCCTGCCCCGCCAACGCCTGCACACTATCGGCCGTGGCGGCATCGCCTGCAATTGGCCGCGTGCCTGGCGCGCCGGCACGGCGGTTGACCTGCATATACCTTCCCTGGGGCCCAGCGCCCGTTATCCGGGCTATGTTGCCTGGTGCCGCAAGGTCGAACAGGGCTATCGCATCGGTATCTGCTTTACCGATGAACACGCCTTGTTCGGTGCGCGGATGGGCGAGCAAGTGTGCCAGATCGAGCGTTACTGCCGCCTGCACGAAGATGCCGAGCCAACGCCTGCGCAACTGGAAGCCATGGCCCGTGATTGGGTGTCGCGCCATGCCGGCGAGTTCTCCCATGAGGCGGTTGTGCAGCCAGCGCTGGATTAAACCGGGCTTTGCCCATTGTCGCGGGCCCGTGTTACGCGCTAAGGTTCCTCCCCCCTGCATTCAAATCATGCTGTGCCCGCCGCACGGGGATAGCTGGCGGCCGGCACCCGTGACCCTGGCGAGTAACACGATGGCTGATTTACCGATCAATGACCTTAACGTTGAATCCAACGAGACCCTGATCACCCCCGATCAGCTCAAGCGCGAAATCCCCCTGAGCGACGCTGCCTTGCAGACCGTCACCAAGGGCCGCGAAGTCATCCGTGACATTCTCGACGGCACCGACCACCGCCTCTTCGTGGTGATCGGGCCCTGCTCTATCCACGACCTCAAGGCCGCCCACGAATATGCCGAGCGCCTCAAGGTGCTGGCGGCTGAAGTGTCCGACACCTTGTACCTGGTCATGCGCGTGTATTTCGAGAAGCCGCGTACCACCGTCGGCTGGAAAGGCTTGATCAACGACCCGTACCTAGACGACTCCTTCAAGATCCAGGACGGCTTGCACATCGGTCGCAAGCTGCTGCTGGACCTGGCTGAAATGGGCCTGCCCACTGCCACCGAAGCCCTCGACCCGATCTCCCCGCAATACCTGCAGGACCTGATCAGCTGGTCGGCCATCGGCGCCCGCACCACCGAATCCCAGACTCACCGCGAAATGGCGTCCGGCCTGTCCTCGGCCGTAGGCTTCAAGAACGGCACCGACGGCGGCCTGACCGTGGCGATCAATGCGCTGCAATCGGTCTCCAGCCCTCACCGTTTCCTGGGCATCAACCAGGAAGGCGGCGTGTCCATCGTGACCACCAAGGGCAACGCCTACGGCCACGTGGTGCTGCGTGGCGGCAATGGCAAGCCCAACTATGATTCGGTCAGCGTCGCCCTGTGCGAACAGGCGCTGAACAAGGCCAAGATCAAGCCAAACATCATGGTCGACTGCAGCCACGCCAACTCCAACAAAGACCCGGCGTTGCAGCCGCTGGTGATGGAGAACGTTGCCAACCAGATCCTGGAAGGCAACCAGTCGATCATCGGCTTGATGGTAGAGAGCCATTTGAACTGGGGTTGCCAGGCGATTCCAAAAGACCTGGCCGACTTGCAGTATGGCGTGTCGATCACCGATGCCTGTATCGACTGGTCCGCCACCGAAACCACCCTGCGCAGCATGCGTGCCAAACTCAAGGACGTGTTGCCCCAGCGCAAACGCACCTGAGCCTGTACCTGTTTCGCGCACACAAAAACGCCGGGCTAAGCCCGGCGTTTTTTATTGGCAACTGGTCAGTTACAGCTTCGCGGCATGGCGCTGGTGGCGCTCCATGTAGCGTTCGACATAGGAGCACGACGGGATCACCGTGTAGCCAGCCTCTTCGGCAAACTTCAAGGCTTCCTCGGTCAACGCCGCCGCAATGCCTCGCCCCCGCAGTGCGTTGGGCACGAACGTGCGATAGATATCCAGGGTCTGCTTCCCGAGGTCCATGTAGGTCAGGTAGGCACGATGACCGTCCACATTGGTCTCGAACTGATGACCAGCCTGGTCATGGTGGATGGACAACGCCTCGCTCATCACTACTCCTCGCGGGTCTGAATTAACGACCCTACCTTACCGATGTTTTTCCGGCGAAGGAACATCTACGCCACCCCGTGCCGGTTTCGACAGCGAGAAAACCGTGAGCGCTCACAACCAGCACATAGGGAATAGTAGGCACCAATCCTGAAATTGCTCAAGGCGCACTCGTCATTCCCCGCCGCTGGTGGATATAGAAAGGGCCTCGATCAACCGGTGACCGATAGCCTGAACATTGCCGGCAGTTGAACCTTGAGACGAACTGGCGCTCTTAAAGTCACCTCTAGATGCGCAAAAGATGCCAGCCGCAGTAAAGCCAAACGCAACCAAAGTGCCCCGCTTCGTTATATAAAATTTCATCTGTTTACAAGGCTTAACACATGCGGGCCGGCCCTTTCAGCCTGGATCCAATGTTCGTCGAGGCGCAAAAAATTGGACGGTTTTCATACAAACCGTCAAAAGATTAGCCAAAATAGATTCGGCACAAGAAATTTTTTTGCTTCTTGCGCAACGTCAGTTTACTTACTACAAGTAATGGGTAGTATGTACGCCGGCTATTAGCTCACTCTGAGAAAGTAGCCATTAAATTGAAAGTCCTTGAAGGGGAACACGATGAACAACGTTCTGAAATTCTCTGCTCTGGCTCTGGCCGCAGTTCTGGCTACCGGTTGCAGCAGCGTCTCCAAAGAAACCGAAGCTCGTCTGACTGCAACTGAAGACGCAGCAGCTCGCTCCCAGGCCCGTGCAGACGAAGCCTACCGTAAAGCTGATGAAGCTCTGGCTGCTGCTCAAAAAGCACAACAGACTGCTGACGAAGCTAACGAGCGCGCTCTGCGCATGCTTGAAAAAGCAAGCCGCAAGTAATAATCCTTCGGGGTTGTTATCAAGCCGATCCATTTATGGGTCGGCTTTTTTTTGCCTTTGATTTGGCACGCGCCACCTGTAGGAGCGAGCTTGCTCGCGAAGGTGGTCAACGATGACGCGGGCGTGCTGATTTACAGCGGCGCCCTCGGGTTTTTCGCGAGCAAGCTCGCTCCTACAGCAGGTCGGCCGGCGTGCTTGAGGCCACCGGAGCCGCGCCTGGCACACCAATTTCGGTCGGCAAGCCATCCTCGGCGGCGACCACATCACGTACCTGGTCCCAGTTGACCCGCAGGTTATTGGACAGGTCTTCGCGCTTGAGCAACGCATTGATAACTGCGGTGTGCTTGTCGACCACCGATGGCGTACCGTCATCGTTCAACGGCGTGTGGGCTTCAAGATAGACCTTGCCACCGCTGCTGCCGAACTTGTACGCGTCGTTGATGATGCGCACTGACGTACCCACCGGCACCATGCCCGCCATTTCCAACACGTTGTTATTGAACATGCGGAAGCAACCGTGGCTGGTTCGTGTGCCAATACCAAACTTCATGTTGGAGCCGTGGATCAGGTAACCCGGCGTGCCCAGGGTGAACTTGAACGGCCCCAGTGGGTTATCGGGGCCGGCAGGCACCACGTTGGGCAACGGATCACCGTTGGCGGCGTGCTCGGCCTTGATCGAGGCCGGTGGCGTCCAGGTCGGATTCGGCGTCTTGGCGATGATACTGGTATGGGCGATCGGCGAACCCCAGCCTTCTCGGCCAATACCCAAGGGGAAGGTGTAGACGACGTTTTGGCCTTTTGGATAGTAGTAGAGCCGGTATTCCGCCAGGTTGATCACAATGCCTTCCCGCGGCCCGGGCGGCAGGATAAAGCGTGTGGGCAGCACAATCTCGGTGCCCGCGCCCGGCAACCAGGCATCGACACCCGGGTTGGCCGCGACCATTTCCGAATAGCCCAGGTCGTAGGTAGTACCCAGATCGGCAAAGGTGTCTTCGTACTTGGCCTTGATCACTTGGACCTGGCCGACAATGTCCTCACCGGGCGGTGGCAAGGGCAACTGCAAGGCCGCCGCCGAACCCGCCGCACAAAGCGCAGCAAGAGACAGGCAGCAGGTAACGACGGAAAGGCGCGACAACATCCGAAAAATCCTTCGCAAGACGACGGGTAGGGAAAAATTGATTGTATACGGCTTCGCAGCGCCAAGCTTCAAGCGGTTTTACAGCTCGAAGCGCAGCTCCGGCCAGATCGGCGGCGTGCCGCGCTTTTGCGATTCGAGAATCGCCCGGCACAAAGGGCAGAGTCGCTGGTCTTGGAAAATCGAGCGGTTGACCGATGACCAGCGTGGCTGTGCCGGCAATAGAGTGCCGCAGAGCGTGCGATCAATGGAGCCGCCCAGTTCCAATTGACGCGCCACCAAATGCACCCGCACTTCCTGGCAGGCGAACAGGTCCAGCTGCTCGTCCGGCTCGATCAGTTGGTAGTTAAAAAGGGACCAGGCAGGGCGCGACATCGAGGGCTCCAAATCGGGGGGGCGCCACCTTAGCCGAAAGCCTGCCGGTAGAAAAGCGTCATAACAGCGGTTTTAGCGTTGGCCAGACATTTTCCAGTAACTTGCCTTGCGCGGCGACTGCCGGATGCAATTGATCAGCCTGCATCAGCTCAGGATGACCGCCCACGCCCTCAAGGAAAAACGGTACCAGAGGAATGTCTTTTTCCTGGGCCAATGCACCATAGACTTGTGCAAACGCATTGGTGTATCGGGGCCCATAATTGGGTGGCAACTGCATGCCCAGCAACAGCACCTTGGCACCACCGGCCTTGGACTGGTCAATCATCGACGCAAGATTTTGTTTCAATTGCGCAGGCGGCTGGCCGCGCAAGCCATCGTTGCCACCCAACTCGATCACCACCACATCCGGTTTATGCGCCGCAAGTGCCGCCGGCAGCCGCGCGAGGCCTCCTGCACTGGTGTCGCCGCTGATGGAAGCATTGACCACTTTATCGTCAAAACCCTCCTGCTTGAGCCGTTGCTCCAGCAACGCGACCCACCCTTTGCGGGTATCCAGGCCGAAACCGGCACTGATACTATCGCCAACGATCAGGACTGTACCCGCCGCTGCGTTCTGGGCCATGCACATCAAGGCCAGGCCAGCACTCAAAAACCACACTCGCATCGGATTCTCCATGGGCGCAAGCATTCTCACCGCGCGAAACCTTAGCAAAGTGGTTCCCAGCGCGGAAGGTGAACTGACTATCCTGCACGAACTGAGCCTGGAACTGAACAAGGGCGATAGCCTGGCTATCGTCGGCAGCTCCGGTTCCGGTAAATCCACCCTACTGGGCCTGCTGGCCGGCCTCGACCTGCCCAGCAGCGGCGAAGTGACCCTGGCCGGGCAAGCCCTAAGCACCCTCGACGAAGACCAGCGCGCACGCATCCGTGCCGAACATGTGGGCTTCGTATTCCAATCCTTCCAGTTGCTCGACAGCTTGAACGCGCTGGAAAACGTGATGCTGCCGTTGGAGCTGGACGGTCGCCAGGACGCCCGCGAGCGTGCCAAACACCTGCTGGAGCGCGTAGGCCTGGGCCAGCGCCTGACCCACTCGCCCCGCCAGCTGTCCGGTGGCGAACAACAGCGGGTGGCGATCGCCCGCGCGTTTGCCGCCGAACCGGACGTGCTGTTCGCCGACGAGCCCACCGGCAACCTCGACAGCCATACTGGCGAGCGCATCAGCGACCTGCTGTTCGAGTTGAATAAAGAGAGCGGCACGACCCTGGTACTGGTCACCCATGACGAGCGCCTGGCCCATCGTTGCCGACGCCTGATCCGCCTTGAAGCCGGCCTGATGGTCGCGCCCCTGGAGCCTTGATGGCACGTTTGCCGCTGTTGCGTCTGTTCAGCCTTGCCATGCGTCAGTTACTGCGCGATGCCCGCGCCGGTGAATTGCGCGTATTGTTCTTTGCCCTGCTGGTGGCCGTGGCCGCCAGCACCGCCATCGGCTACTTTGGTGCGCGCCTCAACGGCGCCATGCTGCTGCGTGCCACCGAGTTCCTCGGCGCCGACCTGGTGCTCGAAGGCAGCTCGCCGGCCCGTCCCGAGCAAATCAAATCAGGGACCGAACTGGGCCTGGATCACGCTCGCATCGTGGAGTTCTCCAGCGTTATCGCCACCGACAACGGCATCCAGCTTTCCAGCATCAAGGCGGTCAACGAGCAGTACCCGTTGCGTGGCGAGCTTAAAAGCAGCACCGAGCCCTTCGGCGCTGAAGTTCCGGGCGGTGGTCCAAAACCCGGCGAAGCCTGGGTGGAAGCACGATTGCTGACGGCGCTGGACCTGAAAGTCGGCGACAGCATTGATGTCGGCATGAAGACCCTGCGTTTGGCGCGCATCCTGACCTATGAGCCCGATCGCGCCGGCAACTTCTACAGCCTCACGCCCAGGGTCATGATCAACCTGGCGGACCTGGACGCCACCGGTGTCGTGCAGCCAGGCAGCCGGGTGAGCTACCGCGAACTATGGCGTGCGCCGCAAGGCAGCACAGCGCTGCAAACCTATCGCGACCTGGTCAAGCCGGGCCTGGCCGCCAACCAGCGCCTGCAGGACTCTCGCGATGGCAACCAGCAGATCGGCGGCGCGCTGGGCAAGGCTGAGCGCTACCTGAACATGGCCAGCCTGGTGGCCGTGCTGCTGGCTGGGGTGGCCGTGGCGCTGTCGGCCAACCGCTTCGCCAGTCGACGTTTCGATGCCAGCGCGTTGTTGCGCTGCCTGGGCCTGTCGCGCCGTGAAGCGATGTTGTTGTTCACCCTGCAACTGAGTGTGCTGGGCTTGCTGGCGAGCCTGGCCGGCGCCCTGCTCGGCTGGCTGGCGCAGTTTGGCCTGTTCTATTTCCTGCACGACCTGCTGCCCGCCGACGTACCGCCGGGCGGGCTGCTGCCGGCCGTCGCCGGGATCGGTACCGGGCTGGTCGCCCTCGCCGGCTTCGCCCTGCCGCCACTGGCCGCACTGGGCCGGGTACCGCCGCTGCGGGTGTTGCGCCGCGATTTGCTGCCTATTCCTTCAAGCACCTGGATGGTCTACGGCGCGGCACTGTTTGCCTTGGGCCTGATCATGTGGCGCCTGAGCCTGGATTTGGTACTGACCTTCGCGTTACTCGGCGGCGGTGTAGTCGCTGCGCTGCTCCTGGGTGGCTTGCTGTTGCTGTTGTTGCAAAGTCTGCGACGGTTATTGGCTCGCGCCTCCCTGCCCTGGCGCCTGGGCCTGGGCCAGTTGTTGCGTCACCCGTTGGCGGCGGCAGGCCAATCCCTGGCCTTTGGCTTGATCCTGCTGTCGATGGGGTTGATCGCGCTGTTGCGGGGCGAATTGCTCGACACCTGGCAAAACCAGTTGCCCAAGGATGCGCCCAACTACTTCGCCTTGAATATCCTGCCGGCCGACAAGGATGCCTTTGGCGCCCGCCTGCTGGACGTCCAGGCGCAAGCGGCGCCGCTCTACCCGGTGGTGCCAGGGCGCTTGATCAGCATCAATGGCGAACCGGTGCAGGAGATTGTCAGCAAGGACTCCAGCGGCGACCGTGCCATTCAACGCGACCTGAGCCTGACCTGGGCAGCCGACTTGCCAGCGGGTAACGTCCTGACGGCAGGTAGCTGGTGGTCGGCGCAACCCACTGATGGGGTTCCTGGCGTGTCGGTGGAAGCCAAAGTGGCCGAGAGCCTGAAGCTCAAGCTCAACGACCATCTGGTGTTCACCATCGGCGGTGAAAACCGTGAGGCGCGGGTTACCAGCCTGCGCACCATCAACTGGGATAACTTCCAGCCCAACTTCTTCATGATTTTCCAACCGGGCACCTTGAAGGATCTGCCCGCGACTTACCTCACCAGCTTCTATCTGGCTCCCGGCCATGACCAACAGATCGTCGACCTGTCACGGGCCTTCCCGGCGGTCACTATCCTGCAGGTCGAGGCCCTGCTGGAGCAGTTGCGCAGCATCCTTGCCCAAGTGACCTTGGCCGTCGAATACGTGCTGTTGTTTGTACTCGCGGCGGGCATGGCGGTGTTGTTCTCTGGCCTGCAGGCCACCCTGGATGAACGAATCCGCCAGGGTGCATTGCTGCGCGCCCTGGGTGCCGAGCGTAAGTTGCTGGTCAAGGCCCGACGCATTGAGTTCGGCCTGCTGGGCGCCGTCAGCGGCTTGTTGGCGGCACTGGGCACCGAACTGGTGACCTGGGTACTGTACCGCTATGCCTTTGACCTGGCGTGGCATCCCCACCCGTGGCTGTTGCTGCTGCCCGTGATCGGTGCTTTGTTGATTGGCGCTGCCGGGGTGTTCGGCACGCGCCGTGCGCTGAATGCCAGCCCGCTGACCGTATTGCGCGAAGGCTGAAACCCGGATGGCACGTACCCAGCCAAGGTACGTGCCATCAGGCGGGCTTCACATATTCGATCTTGGTGATCCACCAGCACACCTCTCCGCCGGGGGTCTGTACGATTGCCTCGTCATCCACCTCCTTGCGCAGCAGGGCCCGTGCCATGGGTGAGTCGATGGAGATGTAATCCATACGGTCGTAGATCTCGTCATAACCCACGATGCGAAAACGCTTGGTCTCGCCCTGTTCGTTTTCGATTTCGACCCATGCGCCGAAAAATACCTTTCCCTCCTGCTCGGGCATGTACTCCACCACCCGCATGTCTTCCAGGCGTTTGCGCAGGTAACGCACGCGCCGGTCTATCTCGCGCAACAGCTTCTTGTTGTACTGGTAATCGGCGTTTTCACTGCGATCTCCCAGGGAGGCCGCCCAGGTCACTTTGCGCGTGGTATCCGGACGCTTTTCACGCCACAGGTAATCCAGCTCTTTTTTCAGCGCTTCATGACCTTCTTTGGTAATCAGCTTGGTACTCAAACGCTTGCATCCCCAGGCAATGTCCAATGGTGCCGTTATGCCAGGGCATCATGCCCAGGCAGCGGCTGGCTGGGACTGATGATAAATGAACCCTGGAAAGTATCCAGGCCGGCGCCCCATTACCTCACCCATGCCCCTCCAGCACTTGATCCAACTCAAGCAACGTGCCCTGCATACGCTGGCGCATACCCGACAACTGCAACATCATCATCGCCAGCTTTTCGGCCTTCTGGCTGACCTCCAAGCCCTGCTCCTGCAAATAGGCATGGCGCTGTTCAAGTTCACGGCCCTTCTCTTCCAGCTGGCTCTGCTGCTGTTGCAATCGCGCCTGCCACTGTTCCAGCATCTGTTCCTTCTCCAGTACTGCGCATTTTTTTTGCGTCAATTCCTGGGCGACCTTGGCCAGGTTGCTCAGTGCGCTGTCCATTTCGAGCAAAGAGGTATGGTCCATCTGAGCAGGCGGGTCCAAGGGTTCGGGCTCCGGCTCGGGTGGGTCCAACCGCAGGTTGTTTGGCTCAAAGTGACTGTCATCTTGTTCAACCGGAACAGGCGACGCACTGCTCTCAACCTGCTCCTGCGGTATCGCGACCAGCGACCGCGCCGGTTCCTCAACGGTGTCTTCATCCATAGGCTGCGGCGCAGTCTTGGCTGAGCGCGGATTTCGCGGCGGCGCAACCATTTGCGACGAGAAGCGAATGGACGGCACGATCACTGCACTGCTTTCGATCGCAGGCAACGCCGGGGCTGACATGCCCAGGGTGATGACCTTCATGACCAGGGCCTTCTTGATGATCACCGAGTGGTGATCCTCTGGCCTGGCCGGCGGTAACCGGCAGCCTTTCAAATCAATGAAATGAAAGGGAACCTGGGGTTCGGCAATGGGCGTCGTCTTCGAGCCGGCTGCGGCTGCCATCGTCAAGATCTGTTTGAAGACTTGCATGGCTAATTGCAGGTCCTCTTTGGAATCAACGCCTCCCAGGAAATACCGTTCAATCTTTTTACGTAATGCGGCGATATAAACCCTGGAGTGGCCGGGCTCCGCCTCCTCATCCAGGCTGTACACCAGAAAGTTGGACGCCGTTTGCGTAACAGCAAACCCGCACAACAAGGCGCCGTTAACCGGCGTCCCTTCATCGTTGCGCTCAAGAACAAGAGTACGTAGAAGCATCATGGCAATCAGGCCTCATTACAAAAAAGAAAACTTTATATAAACATCCGATAAACATCCGGGCATTAATAAGTATTCAAAACAAAACAATTGTTTCAGCGAATTATCGGAGCGAACGTAGGATTCTTCTTATTAAGCATACTTCGCGTTCCCAAGCCTTCATATTGAACGTACCCTTTTTAAAGCACTTTCCCCTACAGCCGGCCCCTCTCACACGCCCTGCAAAACTTATTCGGTAAAACCATGATCGAGATAAGCAACCTGACAAAACAGCTGGGCAAAACACGCGTAATCAGCAACGTGTCCTTCTGTGCCCAGCGCCAGGAGTGTGTGGGCCTGCTGGGAGAGAGCGGTGCAGGGAAAACCACACTATTGAGCTTGATCGCCGGGGCGATCAAGCCGACGGCCGGGCATATCACTATTCAAGGTTTCAATACCCATACCCATTCAACTCAAGCCAAAAAAGTCATTGGCTATCAACTTCAAGGCGGCCTCGACCATCACACGATGTCCGTCAAACACATGCTCAATTTCATTGCTGCCATTCGCGGTTTGAGCGGGCTGGAAAAACGCAGCCAAGTGGCGCAGGTCGTCGCACGCCTGGAACTGCTGCCCGTGCTCGACTGCGCCATCAGCGCACTTTCCCTTGGCTTGAAGCGCAGAGTGGCAATGGCCCAGGCGCTCCTGCATTCACCAAGCCTGCTGCTGTTGGATGAACCCACAGAAGGGCTCTGTCCTGATCAACGGCTCAAGTTCCGGGCACTCATTGAGTCCCTGAGCGATGAAATGACCATCATCATCGCCTCCCGCCATTACCAGGAGCTGGCGGACATCTGCACCCGTGCCTTGGTTATGGCCGGTGGCCGCCTGGTGGCCGATGCCTCGCTGCCCGACTTACAGCGCAGCTCCCGGCATTTCCAGGCCGTCACCCTCGCAGCAGACACCCCGCTGGACTTGCTCGCGCTGGCCGTATTGCCCGGCGTCGCCGGCATCGAAGAAGACCGACATGCACCCGGCAAGGTGACGGTCCTGGCCATGCCTGGGCATTCCGTATTTCCCGCAATCAACGCGCTTATCACCCATCGCGGCTGGAACATCACGTCAATGAATCTGGAGCCGGGTCGCCTGAACGATGTCGTTCACCATCTGAGCCAAGAGGTAACACCTTGAGACTGCTACCTGTCATTTTCAAACGACAACTCGCCAGCTACGCCTGCGCGCCCAGCACCTATCTGAGCGTGGCAATTTTTCTCGCGCTATGCGCCGTGCTGGGACTGCATTCCAACCAATGGATGGAGCGCAACAGCAGCGATCTGCAGGCCTTTTTCGAGCTGCATCCCTGGCTCTATCTCCTGCTGGTCCCCCTGTTATCGACGCAGTTGTGGTCGGATGAATCCAACGCCAGCTTTTACGACACCCTGAATGCCTTGCCTGTCACCTCAGTGGAACGAGTGATCGGAAAATTTATCGCAGCATGGACTGTCTGTGGCATTGCGCTGATGCTTAACTTCCCCTTGGTAATTGCCGTCAATTATCTGGGCACGCCTGACAATACCGTTATCGCTTCGCAGTTCCTGGCCAGTTGGTTGCTGGCGGGAAGTTATCTTTCCGTGGGTTGCTTCATCTGTGTACTTGCGAACCAACGCCTGCTGATTTTCTTTTTCACCCTCGGCTTATTGCTGACCGCCAGTGGGCTTTCGTCAGTACTGGATGCACTTGAACAACAAGCACCGATATGGGTTATCGACAGTTTGATATCCCTGGATCCCATCGCCCGCTTCAGCGCGATGGATAACGGCAGACTCACACTGCATGACAGCCTGTACTTTATCAGCATGATCGTTGCTTTTCTGTTTGCAACCACCCTCACACTCAACTACAAAAGCAGTTGAGAAAAGGAAGACCACTGATGGGATCCGCTTTTCGTGCGGGTATGACACTTCTCGTCATATCACTGCTGTTTCTGGCACTCAATCTAGTCTGGGTACCCAAACTACCTACTGCCCAATGGGACTTTTCCCAAGAAAAAATCCATACGTTATCGCCGGCAACGCGGCAACTACTTGCCTCACTTGAAAGCCCACTGGATCTGTATTACTTCAACACCCTCAATGCGCCGCAAAAAAGCCAGGCATTAGAACGTTATGGCCGGCGCGTCGAAGACGTGCTCAAGGCGTTCGAAAAAGCGGCAAACGGCATGATCAACTTACATATCATCAACCCCGCTCCCTTTTCTGAAGACGCCTACAAAGCCAGCTTGTTCGGGCTTGATGACACGCAAGGATTTCTTGGTCTTATCGGCACCCGCGCTGGCCAGGGCGCCCAACGCATCGAAGCGTTCCGCCCTGAGCACGAGTCATTACTAGAATATGAGATCAGCCACCTGATCTATAAGTTGGGGCACCCTGAGCGTGCCACTGTCGGCCTGCTGTCGGGCCTGTCGCTGGATAAACCAGCCAGCGAGCTGCTGGCGTTGATGCGCGAGCAATTCAATGTGGTGGAACTGGCGTCGAACATTGCTCAGGTACCGCCATCCATCGCGACATTGATGGTCATACAGCCGCACGCCTTACCTGAGCGGGCCTTATATGCCATTGAGCAATCGGTATTGAAAGGCACCCCGTTGATGATGTTCATCGACCCTGTGAGCGAGATAGGCGCTGACGCCGTGTCAGCGAACGCGAGAATGGAGGGGCTGCTGAACGCGTGGGGCATCCAGATGCCGGAGGACAAGCTGTTGATCGACAATCTTTATGCCTCATCAGCCACGCCCGGTCCGGGAATGCCCCGGGTACTGCACCCGGCCCGGCTACACCTGCCACGACAGGCCATGGCCACGACGGATATCAGCACCTGGGGACTGGACAGCGTCATCGTCTCAAGCAGCGGCGCGCTTTCGCTAGCGCCCAAGAGCCGCTCACTGCTGACCCCACTTCTACTGAGCTCAGGGCAGTCGGCCCTGTTGGACGCAAAACGCTTTGCCTCAGCGACCACATTCGACTCGCTCATCGATGAAACGGCAACTTCAGGGCAGCGCCACGTAATCGCAGCGCGCATTGAGGGGCCCGCTTACTCAGCGTTTCCCGACGGTTACAAGGGCCAGCCGCCCGGGCTGCAAAAAGCAGAACTGATTCAGATGGTAGTCGTGGCCGACACTGACCTGCTAGCGGACACTCTCAGCCAGGCACGACCCAACGGCAACGCGCAGTTGGTATTGAACACATTGGATAACCTGGCGGCGCCCGACGCACTCAAACGCATTCGACCCCGTGTCATGCACCAACCGTTGCACAGGCTGGATCAGATGCGGGACCAAGCCGCACAGGCGTATCGGAAAAATTCGCTTGAGCTGGAGCGACGATTTGAGCAGACGGAGCAAGCGTGGCGAAGGTTGAACCCACTGCACACACGGCTTATTACCCAAGCGGTGGATACCAGTACCCAGTTGCAGGCACTCAACAAGGAGCGCCTGCAGTTGCCCATCGAGTTGCAAGCACTCAAGGCGCAGGCCTATGCCCCGGTGCAGCGTTTCGAGCGACAGCTCAAAGGGCTGATAATCGTGCCCCTTCCGCTGCTGTTGTGCCTGATTGCCTGGTTACTTTTCCTACACCAGCGCCGGCGTCGTACCCCCGCGATCTTTCACTAATCGCTCACCGACGGGCAATCAGCCCTTGCCGGGCAATGCGCGTCAGTTGGTGGATCACCTCATGGGCGTTGCTGGCACTCGGTGCCTGAATCACTGCCAGGTCGAAACTGTCGCTGGCAAAACGGGCCAGAGAGTCACCATCTTCAACAAACTGGATCAGGAACGCCGAGGGCCGACCGGAACGACGTGGCCAGCCGTCCAGATAGCGCAGCAGTGTCGGCTGGTGCTTGCCGCCCAACAGGATTTTCGGATTGCGTTGCGTCAGGTCCGCGGTGATCGGGGCCAGGCGTATGAGGGGGCGTAGTGCATTCATCGTGTCGTGTCTCTGCCTCAAAAGTCTGCGGGCAGGTGAGAGGCAACACCGAACCAGCGCTTTAGCGGTATTTCGAGGAACGCCCTGCGTGAGCAAGCGTGCTTCTGTCGGGCTGCATTGAGACCCAGTGGCGCCCCGCAATTAGCTGTTTAAATCGGCGCATGAGCAGCATCCTAGAGAAGCCGGTGGGGCAGTGTCAAGAATCCCGGGCAACGAAAAGGCCCGCATCAGCGGGCCTTTTGTGCAGCGTGCAAAACGATCAGTGAGTGATCGCGCGGTCGACAGACAATTTGCCCGCACCTTCCAGCAACACCGCCAGCGCGCCGCCGAGCAACGCCAGTGCGAACTCATAACCGTTGTTGGCCATGAACAGCCCGTTGTGGATGTGTACAGAGAAAATCGCCACCAGCGTCAGGAAGGTCAGGCCCAATGCAGCAGGGCGGACCAGCAAACCGATGATCAGGGCCAGGCCGGCGAAGAACTCGGTACCGCCCGACAGCAGCGCCATCAGCGTACCCGGCGCCAGGCCGATGCTTTCCATCCATTGTGCGGTGCCCGCCAGGCCACCACCGCCAAACCAGCCGAAGAGTTTTTGCGAGCCGTGGGCAGCGAAGATTATGCCGACGAAGATGCGCAGAATAGTCAGGCCATAACCGGCGCGAGTGGACAGTACACGGGTAATCATTGGGCTCATGGGGTAAATCCTTTTCCAGGTAGGGGTTGGTTGGCCGCTATATTAATCAGTTTAAACAATGATAAAAGCCGAAATATTGCCTAATTAATATCTAACAATTCGATTATTTGCGCGAGGCAATTTTAGCAGCTACCGGCTCAAGGGACTCCCGCTCCCGATCGAACGCCAAATAATACTTGTTGACGCTATTAACATAGCTGACGCCGCCCATCCCTACCTGCTCCATGGCAATGCGTTCAACCTGGAAAAACCACTGATTGGGGTTAAGCCCGCGGCGCTTGGCCTCGGTGCGCATGCCTTGCACTCGCTCCGGCCCCATGTTGTACGCTGCCAGCATAAAGGCCATGCGCTCGCGCTCATTGAGCTTGGGGCTGGCGAAAAACTTGCGACGGATCATCGCCAGGTAACGTGCCCCCGCTTGCACGTTATTGTCGAGCGTCTCGATATTGTTGACCCCCACCCGCTGGGCCGCCGACGGCGTGATCTGCATCAGGCCAGTGGGGCCGCCGCTGTTGCGCGCACCTGGGTCCAGGGAAGACTCCTTGAACGCCAACGCCGCCAGGTTCAGCCAGTCCATACCTTGCTCACGTGCATGTTTTTGCAAAACCGGGCGCAGTTTTTCCAGGCGCTGGCGGTCAGCCCGCGCCAATGGGTTACGGACCTGGTAGAGGCGTCGATAGATACGCTGGAAGGCCACATCCTGATCGGAAGGCGTGTGATAGGTCTTGAGAAACCGATCAATGCTCGCGCGCAGCATCGACGCGTCCTGGCGCACAAACCAGAACTCGTCGCCCGGTTCGCTGATCACTACTTGTTTGTCAAAGCGCAACTTGGGCAGGATTTTCGCCCAGCGTTGGGCAATCGGTTTTTCCACAATCGTCAGGTGAAAAATCCCGGCCTGCACCATCTCCAGGACATCTTCCACCGCCAGGCTGGGGTCAACCCATTCCACTTTCACCGGTGGGCGTTTGTGCAGGGCCAGTTTTTGATTGACCTGACTGATGGCATCCGCCGCCGCACTGCCTGTGGTCAGCGTCACCGTGCGACCCGACAGTTGCTCCAGCTTGGTAAACCGCCGTTCGCCCTTGACGCCCACCAGCCACAACGGCACATCGCTGACAATCGGGTCGCTGGCACTGACCTTGCGCACGCCCTTCACGTCCAGCAACTCACCGGGCGCCACCAGGTCGCCTTCACCGCGGGCCAGCGCGCCGAGTAACTGGTCCTTGGCCTTGGGGATGATCTTGAGGTTGATGGCCTGCCCATCACGGGCATGGCCGTTGAGGTACTGCTCGAAGGCGCGCAACCGGTGGTATTCGACACCGATGGCCTGGCCCTGCACTTCACCGGAGCTGTTGCGGCTCTGGTTGACCAAGACGCGCAGGGTGCGGCTGGAGCGAATTTGCGCGAGGTCGCGGACCTTGCCGGGTTTGGCCACCTGCAGCGGCCCATCCAGACGTGCGACCGCCGCCATGGGCAGCCATAACGTCAGACACAACATAAGCAACGCCGAGGGTCGGATCATCCGCTCTCCGGAAAGAAAACTGGCCAGCGCCTGCGCGAATAACGCAGTGCTGGTGGTCAGAAACAGAGCGCTTTATGCGCTGGCAAGGCGTGCAACGGCGCCACGGTGGCAGGCAATCGGCCCACCACAATGTCGCTTGCGACGTTCAAAGACAGCGTTAACGCATTGTAGTTCTTGGTTTTTCTTATCAATCTACAGCTCTGATATGCTTTCCGGCCGCAGGCGGAGATAGCACCATGCAACTCATTGATATTGGCGTCAACCTGACCAACCCCAGTTTCGACGAGAGGCACACGGCCGTTCTCGAACGCGCCTACGCCGCTGGCGTGCAGCAATTGGTACTCACCGGCACCAGCGTCGAGGGCAGCGAACAGGCCCTGCAACTGTGTGTAAAACTCGACGAAAGCGGCCAGCGACTGTTCAGCACCGCCGGCATTCACCCCCACTCTGCCAGCGACTGGAACAGCGACAGCGCTCAACGCCTGCGCAGCTTGCTGGGCGACAGCCGAGTGCGCGCCGTGGGTGAATGCGGGCTGGATTTCAACCGGGACTTCTCCCCTCGCCCCCAGCAAGAAAAAGTCCTCGAAGAACACCTGGCCCTGGCGGTCGAGCTGCAACTGCCGGTATTTCTCCATGAGCGCGATGCCAACCAGCGTCTGCTGGAGATCCTCAAGGACTACCGCGACCACCTGCCAGCCGCCGTGGTGCACTGCTTCACCGGTGAACAGGCGGCGCTGTTCAGCTACCTGGACCTGGACTTGCACATTGGCATCACGGGTTGGATCTGCGACGAACGCCGTGGCACTCATCTGCATCCGCTGGTCCGGGAAATTCCCCGAGGCCGTCTGATGCTGGAAAGCGATGCGCCCTACCTGTTGCCACGCACGTTGCGTCCCAAACCAAAGAACGGTCGCAATGAACCGGCGTACCTGCCCGAAGTACTGCGTGAAGTGGCCTTGCACCGTAACGAAACAATGGAAGACCTGGCGCTGCACAGCACCGCGTGCGCCCGGCGCTTTTTCGGCTTGCCTGCCATCGATTAATGCGGCGCATTGACCCATGTCAAAAGCGCTGTTCTGAATAGCGGCACAATAATGGCACCTTGCCAATACTGTTTCCGCTATCAGAGAAAACCTTCCATGGGTGCCTGGCTTAGCAATATCTCGCTCAAATACAAATTCTGGGCCGTCAATGCGGTCGCCTTTATCACCACCCTGCTGCTGGTGCTGTACGCCGTACAGCTTGAACAACAGGCGCGCAGCCAGGCGTCGCAGGCATCGGCCCAGGCTCAGGGGCGCCTGCTCAGCGCCTGGCCAGCCGACAAAACCTTGCCCACGGGTGAGCACTGGCTCACCTTTGCCAAAGGCCAGATCCCCCAGGATCTGCCCGCGCTGAGTAGTGCCAGCGGCTGGACTGAACTCAACCCCATGCCGTTGTTCGGTGAAAACCCGCTGATCGGCGCCGAAGTGATCAGCCGGGCCGACGGCCAGCAGGTCGCAGTCCTGGCCTACGCGCCGAGCCTGAGCCAGGTGTTCCGTGAACGCTTCACTCATTACGCCGTCGCCGTGGCCGTGCTGATGCTGGCCATGCTCGGCGCCTCGCAGTTGTTGATCCGTTTTCTGCTCAGCCAACTCAACACCCTCAAGGATGTGATGCTGCACGTTGAAAAAACCGGCGACCTCTCGGCGCGGGTGCCATTGGCTTGCAAGGATGAAGTCGGCCAGATGGCCAGTGCCTTCAACGCCATGCAAGCCGGCTACCAGCGGGTGGTCAATACCGTGGCCCGCACCGCCCGGCAACTGGACGACGGCGCCGCACGCCTGGCCAGCAGCATGAACGAGGTACAGCACGGCATGCTTGGCCAGCAAAGCGAAACCGACCAGGCCGCCACCGCCATCAACGAAATGACCGCCACCGTCTACCACATCGCCCAGCACGCGGGCGCCACCCGTGACTTGTCGCAGTCCGCCGACACCCTCGCCGGCAGCGGCCAGGCAGTGGTCACCCGGGTGCAGCGCTCGATCGCCGGGCTGTCCAGTGGCGTGCAGCAGACTGCCGAAATGATCCAGAAACTGGCCGAAGACAGCCAGAAAATCAACGGCGTGGTCGGGGTGATCCACAGCATCGCCGAACAGACCAACCTGCTCGCCCTCAACGCCGCCATCGAAGCCGCCCGCGCCGGGGAAATGGGCCGCGGTTTCGCGGTAGTCGCCGACGAAGTGCGCAACCTGGCCAAACGCGTGCAAAGCTCCACCGACGAAATCACCCGCATGGTCTCGGCGCTGCAAGCCGGCACCCGCGACGCCGTGGACTTCATGCAGGAAAGCTCGTTCAAGGCCGACGACTGCGTACAGCAGGCCCAGGAAGCCGGCCTCGCGCTGGCTGAAATCACCGGGGCCGTGGCACAGATGCGTGAGAGCAACACCCAGATTGCCGTGGCCGCCGAGCAACAAAGCCATGTCGCCGAAGAAATGAACCGCGCCGTGGTGAGCATTCGCGACGTGACCGAAAACACCGTACATCAAACCGTGGCATCCGCGACTACCAGCAATGAACTGGCGACGCTGGCCGGAGAGTTGAGCAAGGCGATTGGGCAGTTGAAGTTGTAAGACTGTTCCAGCTGTAATCCGACTCCTACGACCAAGCCTCGATTTACCTGAGATTAAGACGAAACTTCCTCGCCCCTCTCGCGAATAACGCCGACTTCTTTTACCTGACAACCGCTGCAAAGTCCCTCGCCTGATCAAACAGTGCGAGGGAGTGCAGATGGTGGTGTTCGTTAAAGCCCTGGTGGATGGGGCTGTCTCTTGATCTCGGTGCTGGCCAACCTGGTGCTGGTGCCGATGGATCCCGAAGCGCCGAAGGTTGAGCGCGTATTCGCGGATTTCCGCACCTGCCTGAATACCTTTGATAAGTGGGCCGACAGCTTTTTAAGTGGTTCGGCACTTAGCGTGGAGCAGGTCTTCAAGGTTGGAGAACAGGTCGCACTGGTCGCACCGGTTTCTTCGAAAAAACCCAGTCGCACGGTCGCTCAATGCAAAGCCCAAGGTGGGCTGACCTTAGTGCATCTGTTCGAAAGCACGCAGTTCGTGCCCATCGGCAACACGCCCGTGAGGCTGCAAGCCGTTGCACAAGACAGAAGCCCGATAGGTGCGCCACTGCATCGCACCATTGGCCCCAGCGGCATTCTTGAAGTCAACGACTGTACCCGCGACCAGACGTACGAAATCACCTTTTACCCCAACGTTTCCAAGGCTCACGTCCAGGCGCTGTACGCGTCCTATGAGTCTGTGATCGCCGGGCTGGAAGCCGATTTGCGCAAGGCCTGGGCCGAGCACTTCAAACCTCGATGGGCAGACTTTGCCAAAGCGCCCGCCTACAAGCGCAGTGCATTACAGGGCATGGCCTTTGCTGCCGGGCTTGGCAACGCGCTTTATAACCTGTGGGACAACATCACCGAGCTGTACGACCTGCTCGCCAACCTCAAATCCAACAGCGAAAAGTTGCTGAAATACCTGTCCGAAGCCGAGCTGAAGGCGCTGCTCGCGCTGGGCAAAGACACGCTGGCCAAGGGATTGCTGGTGCTCAGTGATGAGCCGCTGTTGTTTATCTACCTGTCGGCGCTGGTGACCTGGGTACGCATGCTGCCGCCGCCCGACATGTACGAACTGCTGGGTGAAATCACCGGTGAGGTCCTGATCAATCTGTTGCTGATCTGGGCCACGCGAGGCATTGGGGTACAGCTGCGCCTGGGCGCGCAGACGCTCAGTCACGTCAAGTCCGGGCGGGCACGGGCGTTGTTGGAATTGCTGGCCAAGCAGGTGGCAGGGCCTCGGCTGGAAACCCATGTCGAGGTCGCCAAGCCGGTGTTGCTGAGCAGTGCGGCGACGCCGGTCAAGGCGGTGCCGGCTGTGCCGTTGAAGGCGGGCGATACGCTGGTTTCGAACCCGGTGCCGATGGTGCGCGGCAAGACCCAGCGCACCACGTTGGTCCGTCAGGAGCCTGTCGATGATGTGCCGGCTGTGGCTTCAAATCCGAAGGGGGATGCGGCGGCTTCTGCGGATAAAACCGTCACTCACGGTTGCCCGGTGTCGATGGTCACTGGTGAGGAATTGCTGACCCTTACCGACGGCGCGCTGGATGGAATCTTGCCGTTTGAGTGGACGCGGCTGTATCGCACCAGCGCGGTGGAAGTCGATTGTGGGTTGGGGTTTGGTTGGAGCCATGCGCTGGCCCATCGGCTGGTGGTGTCGGGCGATTCGGTGGTGTGGACTGACCATGAGAACCGCTCGACTACCCTGCCCTTGCCCACCGACTCTCGGCCCGCGATCACCAATAGCCTGGCCGAAGCAGCGATCTATTTAGGTTCGGCTCCTGATGAGTTGGTGCTGGCCCAGGCCTCGCGCTTCTATCACTTTCGCGATGGTGTACTGGTCTCGATCAGCGATGCGTATGACAACCGCCTGCGCCTTTGCCGTGATCACTCAGGGAGAATTGAGCGGCTGGATAACGGTGCTGGCCGTTCGCTGCTGTTGCGTTATGAGCTGGATCGCATTGTGGCGGTGGACTACCAGGTGCATCGCGCCAAAGGGCGAGAGCCCTACGTGTGGGAGACCGAGCAGAACGTTGTTTCCTACGCCTATGACGAAGATGGACGACTGGTCTGCGCGACCAATGCTGTCGGGGAAAGCGAGCGTTATCGGTACGACGATCAGCACGTCATTCTGGAGCGGCAACTGGCCGGTGGGGCGAGCTTCTTTTGGGAATGGGAGCACGCAGGCAAGGCGGCGCGTTGCGTCCGGCATTGGGCGAGTTTTTCGCAGATGGACACGCGCTATGCCTGGGACGATGACGGGCGTGTCACGGTGCATAACGCCGATGGTAGCCAGGAGGTGTATATCCATGATCAGCGGGCGCGGTTGGTGCAGCGCATTGATCCTGATGGCGCCACGCATTTCAAATCCTACGACGATCAGGGGCGGCTGACCGTCGAGCAAGACCCTATGGGCGCGGTGACGGCCTATCAGTATGACGACGCTGGACGCTTGGTGGCGCTGTTTCCGGGGGATGATGAGCCGACTTCCTACGAACATGAGAATGGGTTCGTACGGGTTGTACGGCGTGGTGAGGCGGTCTGGAAATATGAGCGTAATGACCAGGGCGATGTCATTCGCAAGACTGATCCCGATGGCCATTCGACTGACTACAGCTACAACAAACAGGGGCAACTGACGGGGATTTGGTACCCGGACAGCAGTTGTCATCGGCTGGTGTGGAACGAGCGTGGGCAGTTGCTTGAGGAGCAATTGCCCAATGGTGGGATCAAGCGTTATCGCTATGACGATCTGGGTCGACAGGTTGCCCGTGAGGATGAGCACGGCGCACTAATCCAGTATCAGTGGGACGCCGCAGGACGTTTGCTGAAACTGACCCAGCCCGGCGGTGGTTGTAAGGAATTCAGCTACAACCCCTACGGCAAAATCATCGCTGAACGCGATGAACTCGGCCACGTCACCCGCTACGAATACGCCGACGGCCTGCACCTGATCAGCCGCCGCTTCAACGCCGACGGCACCCAGGTCAACTACCGCTACGACAACACTCGGCTGCTGCTCACCGAGATCGAAAACGAAGCCGGCGAAACCTACCAACTCGACTACCACCCCAACGGCCTGATCCGCCAGGAAACCGGCTTCGACGGCCAGCGCACCGCCTACGCCTACGACCTCAACGGCAACCTGCTGGAGAAAACAGAATACGGCGACGATGGCAGGCAGCTAATCACCCGTTACGAGCGCGACCACGCCGGACGCCTCGTACGAAAAACCCTGCCCGACAGCAACGTTGTCGACTACGCCTACGACCGCCAAGGCAACCTCCTCAGCGTCGAAGACGGCCACTGGGCGCTGGCCTACGAGTACGACCGCCAAAATCGCCTCACCGCCGAACACCAAGGCTGGGGCACCCTGCGCTACGGCTACGACGCCTGCGGCCAGCTGAAAAACTTGTGCCTGCCAGACAACAACCGCGTCACCTTCAACCACGACAAAGGCGGCCACCTCGCCACCGTAGAACTCAACGGAGAAGTGCTCACCTCACATCTCTTCAAAAGCGGCCGCGAACACCAGCGCCAGCAAGGCCAACTGCTCAGCCACTACCACTACGACGACCAACACCGCCTACACGCCCACGCGGTAACGCAGCAAAAAAACCACCTCTACCAACGCCAATACGACTACGACAAAGCCGGCAACCTCACCCGCCTGCTCGACACCCGCAAAGGCGAACACCGCTACCACTACGACCCGCTCGCCCGCCTGACCCGCGCCGACCACTCCCAAGACGTGCAGGAACGCTTCGGCCACAACCCCGCCGGCAACCTGCTGACGCAAGACCGCCCCGGCCCGGACATCGTCGCGGCCAACCGCCTGATAATCCAAGGCGACCGCCACTACGACTACGACGCCTTCGGCAACCTCATCCGCGAACGACGTGGCAAGGGCCAGCAACTCGCCACCGAATACCGCTACGACTGCCAGCATCGGCTGATCGGCGTTACCCAACCCAACGGCCAGACCGCCAGCTATCGCTACGACCCGTTTGGACGGCGCATCAGCAAAACCGTCGACGGCAAGACCACCGAGTTTTTCTGGCAAGGCGACAAGCTGATTGCCGAGCACCATGCTGACTGCCATCGCAGCTACCTCTACGAACCCGACAGCTTCCGCCCATTAGCACTATTGGAAGGTTTCGGCCCCAAAGAAACCAAGCCCTACCACTACCAACTCGACCACCTCGGCACCCCGCAGGAACTCACCAGCCCCGAAGGCGACATCGTCTGGTCCGCCCACTACCGCGCCTACGGCCATATTGCCCGGCTCGACGTAGGCAAAATCGACAACCCACTGCGGTTTCAAGGGCAGTATTTCGATGCGGAAAGCGGGCTGCACTACAACCGCCATCGCTACTACAATCCGGATATTGGTCGCTACCTGACACCGGACCCGGTGAAGTTGGCGGGGGGGATCAATGGGTACCGGTATGTGCCCAATCCTACCGGGTGGGTTGATCCTCTAGGGTTAAGCGCAAATTGTCCTGACTCAGG
Source organism: Pseudomonas sp. FDAARGOS_380 (assembly GCF_002591235.1). NCBI lineage: Bacteria > Pseudomonadati > Pseudomonadota > Gammaproteobacteria > Pseudomonadales > Pseudomonadaceae > Pseudomonas > Pseudomonas sp. FDAARGOS_380. Next base: position 6,172,067 of record NZ_CP023969.1, read on the forward strand.
AAAGAAAAAACCGATCTGCTCCTTGCCGGCAGAACCGGATATACCTGATGTCTCTCGTAGAGGGGCGTTCAGGCAAGCAAAAAGGGATGCCAATGTGCCTATGACTCAAAACCCCGATGTGATGACACACCCGAGCTCAGGAAGAACGACACAGTACAAAATAGAAAAAATGACTGATTTGAATGATGACAATATATTGGATGAAAGCGGTAGAACCATAAATTCAAGGGTTTATCAATTCACGAGAGCAGATGGCTCTAAGGTTCTTATTCAGGACCATTCTGCCGGGCATAAATTCGGCAGACCAGACGGCATAGGTGACCAAAAAGCGCATTTCAATTTGCGACCAATAGACAAGCCTCGAAACGGAACCGTGGACGGCGGCAAGGACCATTACAACTTTAGGAGAAGTCGATGAAATACTGGAACGAACTTGATCATAATATTTTTTTTGAAAAAATTTTTAGCACGCCTGTAGAAATCGGCAAAATTGCTCTTTTTTCTTTGCAAATAGAAAATGATCGACCTTCTGTGGGATTAGGATTCGACATACCCGAATTCCCAGATACTTTGCCAAAAAAATGGGAAGGAAAAGGCTATAACACCTGCAGAATGGGCATCGATTGTCATGGCATTCGCGAATTAAAAATACACAACATCCCCATTAGAGAGGTGTTTCTTGTTGATATCACCAAGCAAAATGACCTTTTTCATTTCCAAGCAAAGAATGAAAGCTCTCTAATTGAATTCAAGGCTAAATTCATTTCACTTTGCGATCCGAACGTATACATAAATGGTCCAGACGATTATTTTTTCTAGATAGAACAAAAATCGCGTAATTACTATGACCCCCATAGCCAGCCCCAATTCGCCAGCCCGCCCACCTAAACCTAGACTCTGTTCAAGTTGTTTCAACGGACAGAGGATTCACCACCATGGGCAAACGTCACCCCAATCTCCCCGCCTGGCAATGGCGTCAGTACCCACAGAACCATCAGCACCCGACCAACCTGGCGCTGCACCTGATTGCCGTGCCGCTGTTTATCGTCGGTTTTCTGCTAATCGTGTCGGGCGTGTTCAGTCTCAGCCTGGCCAGCTTCGCCGTCGGTGTGATTGGCATTGTCGCGGGCTTGGCGTTGCAGCGTCATGGCCATAGCCTGGAGGCCCAGGCCAGTGAGCCGTTCAGCGATCGTAAAGATGCGGTGCAGCGCCTGGTGGTGGAGCAGTTCGTGACTTTCCCGCGCTTTGTGCTCAGCGGTGGCTGGTGGCGCGCCTGGCGGCAGCGGCACCACCACTGACTGGCAGGTTCAGGCGAATACCACCACAGTCTGGCGGCTGAGGGCGATCAACTCGCCGGTCGGGCTCCACAAGGCAGCGGCAGCGTGGCCGTAGCCGTCGCGGGCGTGTTCGATGTTGACGTGGTACTGGCACCAATCAAGGGTGCTCAGATCTTGCAGGGGCTGGATGAACTCGATGGTCCAGGTCAGGGTGCTGCCCGGCGCGGGCTTTTTCAGGTGGGGCAGCAATGCAGGTGGCCAGGCGTCGACCAGGGCGAGGATATGCGCCTCGGTCAGTGGCTCTTCTTTTACGTCCCCTCGCAACCGTACCCAACCGCCCATCTCGCGGGATTTATTGCCGGTAAATGGCAGGCCGCCGACACTCCAGCGCATCGCCAAGTGGCGCATGAACTCGGGGGTAACGCCCTTGATATAGGGCAGTTCCTGGCACTCATCCCAATGTTTGAAGACCGGTGGCGGCTCACTTGCCACGTCAATTTCCGACGGGCGAGAGGCGCCAAAACTGGCCTGGACCAGGGTCGCCACTTCACCGTTCTGCACCACGCGCCCCAGCAACTGGCTGACCGCCTTGCCTTCGCGCAGCACTTCGACTTGATAGCTGGCAGGTACATCCGGCGCTACCGGGCCGACAAAGGTGATGGCCAGGGAGCGCAGCGGTCGATCCGCCGGCACCTGAGCGCGCAGCGCCTCGTATTGCAAGGCGGCGACCAGGCCACCAAAGGTAGCCCGGCCCTGGGCCCATTCGGCAGGAATGGTGACATCCAGCGGATTGCTACGGGCAGCATCGAGCAAATCACTAAAGCGCATGGCGACCTCACATCAAGTAAATCGTGGAGGAATCTTAACCATCCAATTGCACAGGCACAGCGCCTATTCCGGCCAAAAACCGGACCGGTTTAAAAACACTCGGCGCTAAGTTTATCCAGCACGCGGTCGGCCTTGCCTTGCGCCTTGAGCATGGTGCGCTGCCACACCGCTACGCAGGGTTGCAGGTCTGGCTCGTGACCGGCCTGGGCCAGCCACTGCCAACAGTCATGCCAGTTACCCAGGGCACTCTGGGCTTTCTTCAAGTGCGACAGGGCGTTGGTGGGTAACTTGTCCAGCTCCGGATACGCCTCGGCAGCGTAGCGCACACGCTTGATCAGCAACCGCAGCCGGTGGCGATCATGATCGGGATCCTTCAGGGCCTCATCGAGTCTCTGCCATTGCTTGGCCAGGCGCTTCTGGATACGCGGGCGCAAGCCTTTGAGCAGTTTCTGGTGCTGGGACGCGCGGATAAACCGCGGGAATGCATCCAGGATCAGCAGCAAGTGCGCCAGCTCCGGGCTTTGCGCCACCTGGCGATAAGCCTCGGGCTGCAGACGCAGACGCCGATCAGCCGCGTCGTGATAACCGTGCTGATGCAAATACGCCGCCAGCACCTCTCGGTCGCGTAGCGGCGTAGTCAGTTGGCCAACCGTGCTGGCGGCCAATTCAAGCTGTTCGACACCGGGCAGCCCGCGCAAAGGCCGCAACAGGCTGCGCAGGCGGCGTACCGTGGTGCGCAAATCATGCAGGGCTTCATCGTCAGTGACGGCGGCGAGGCGAGCCTGGCAGCTCAGTAACCCTACTTCCAGGCCAATGACCTGAGCGACTAACTGATTGACCAACGCTGACATCCTGCCCTCACTTTCCGATGAAAAATCCTACCCGCCGCGGGGTCATCGCCCGGCGCGAGACTCACGAATGTAGAACCGCGCCTTTTCGGCCTTGTTGGAGCAGCCCTCGAAGGCTTCGAACTGCTGCTGAGTCTTGGCGCCAGTCAACAGCGACAACGCCTTGGAGTAGCTGACAGTGCCGGCAAAACCTTCGGCCTTGGCCAGGTCCAGTTCTTTCCAGGCGGCGTCCAATTGCGAGCCGCAGCTGTCGCGATACGCGGTTTTCCCGGCACAGCCAGCCAAGGCCAACACGATCACAGGCACACAGATCCAGGCTTTCATTGATGACACCTCAAATATACAAATTCAGTCGTAGCCTGTAGACGTTGCCTACAGGGAAAAGTGCCTTGTCCTTAGCCTGAAATCAGTAGTACCTATTGCCAGAGCATACCCGAGCCTGATCGCCAGCCTGGAAAAATATTGCGCGCTGTCAGCAAGGATTGAAGCAGGCCCCTTGATGGGTGCATTGTGGGCCCCTGTTTTGCGAAGGATCTGGCCATGAAGAAACGTGTTGCCTTAGTGCTGGGCTCCGGTGGGGCCAGGGGCTACGCCCATATCGGGGTGATCGAAGAAATCGAACGACGCGGCTATGACATCGCCTGTATCGCCGGCTGTTCCATGGGTGCCGTGGTGGGTGGGATCTACGCTGCCGGCAAGCTCGACGAGTACCGCAACTGGATCGAAAGCCTGGACTACCTCGACGTATTGCGCCTGGTGGATGTGAGCTTTCGCCTGGGAGCGATTCGTGGTGAAAAGGTGTTCGGGCAAATCCGCAAGATTGTCGGCGATATCAATATCGAGGAGCTGCGCATCCCCTACACCGCCGTCGCCACCGACCTCACCAACCAACAGGAGATCTGGTTCCAGGAAGGCTGCCTGCACCAGGCCATGCGCGCCTCGGCGGCGATCCCGAGCCTGTTCACACCGGTGATGCAGGGCAACCGCATGCTGGTGGACGGCGGCCTGCTCAACCCGCTGCCCATCGTGCCGGTGGTGTCGAGCCATTGTGACTTGATCATTGCGGTCAACCTCAACGCCACCAACCAGAAGCACTACCAATTGCCGGTGATCCAGCGCCCGCCCGCGTTCAAGAGCCGCTTCAACAGCCTGGCCAAGTCCCTGGGCTCGCACCTGCCGTTTCGCCGCAAACAGGCCGAGCAGTTGATGAAGCTGGAACAAGAAGCCTTGCAGGCCCAGGCCGCTGAAATCAACCCGTGGCTGGAGTCTGCCGAACCCGAAGCCCAGCAACCTGCCGCGGCGCCGGAGAAAGCCGGCGCACCGAAGTCGGCGACCGGCTCGTTCATCATCGACAACGTCGGGCCTGCATCGCTGCTGGACCTGATCAACCAGAGTTTCGAGGTGATGCAAACCTCATTGGCGCAATACAAGATCGCTGGGTATCCGCCGGATGTGCTGATCAACGTGCCAAAGCGGGTGTGCCGGTTTTTCGAGTTCTACAAGGCGCCGGAGTTGATCGCGTTGGGGCGGGAGATTGCCAGTGATACGTTGGATCGGTATGAAAGCGAACAGAGTTGAGCGTGTGGGTGTTGCGGATGGCCTCATCGCGGGCAAGCCCGGCTCCCACAGGGGAATGCATTTCAACTGTGGCTGGCTTGCCTGCGATGGCGCCAGCGCAGGCACAACAGATTCAGGCACCTAGCAACCGATACCCCACCCCCGCCTCAGTCACGATAAACCGCGGCTGGGTCGGGTCATCTGCCAGCTTCTGGCGCAGGTGCCCCACCACAATACGCAGGTAGTGGCTGTCCTCGGTATGGGTTGGCCCCCAGATGTCCTTGAGCAACTGCTGCTGGGTAATCACCCGCCCCGGATGGCGGGCCAGTTGCGCCAGCACTGCGTATTCCTTGCGGGTCAGTGCCACCTCGGCGCCGTCCAGCAGGACACGGCGGTAGGCTAGGTCTACGGTCAGCGGGCCAAAACTCAAGGCAGCTTCCTGGGCCTCTCCCGCCGGTGCCTGGCGCAGCAGCGCACGCACACGGGCAAGAAACTCCTGGATGCCGAACGGTTTGGTCACGTAGTCATTGGCGCCACCGTCGAGGGCCTCGACCTTCTGACCTTCGCTGGCCCGCACCGACAGCACCAGCACCGGCACCGTGGACCATTCGCGAAACTCGCGCAGCACCTGTTGGCCGTCCATGTCGGGCAGGCCCAGGTCGAGCACCAGCAGATCCGGTTTGCTCAAGGCCGCTTGGGCCAGGCCTTCGTTGCCGGTACCGGCTTCGATCACCTTATAGCCTTGGGAAGCCAGGCTGATGCGCAGGAATTTGCGGATCTGGGGTTCGTCATCAATGACAAGAATCGTCGCGGTCTGGCTCATGGTGTCTCATTAAAAACCATTAAAAATCACCCTCTCTGTAGGAGCGAGCTTGCTCGCGAAAAACCTCTAGGCACCGCGTGCATTCAGGGCGCCATCATTATCGTTAACGACCTTCGCGAGCAAGCTCGCTCCTACAGGGTTATTCCAAGGCAGGTTGTGTCGGCAATGGAAGAAACAAGGTGATGCAGGTACCCCGCCCGTCAATGCCATCGGCCACGCTGATATGCCCACCGTGCGCGCCGACCATGCCCTGGCAGATCGCCAACCCGAGGCCGGTGCCCTGCCCGCCTCGATCACCGCGGGCGGCGGTGTAGAACATGTCGAAGATCTTCGCACGCTCCTCCTCGGGAATCCCTGGCCCTTCATCCGCCACGGCAAAAAACAATTGCTCATCCTGCACGCCCGCGCGCAACTGCAAACGGCCCTGGGGCGGCGAAAACCGTGCGGCGTTTTCCAGCACGTTGACCAGGGCCTGCTCGATCAACGCCGCATGCACATACAACAAAGGCAGTTCCGGCGGCACATCGGTGCTCACCTGCAACGGCGCCAGCACGGCGCGCAATCGCCCAAGGGCACTGCCGACAATATCGCCGGGCGACACCCAATCCCGTGCCAGTTTCAGCGCACCGTGGCCCAGGCGAGTCATGTCCAGCAGGTTCTGAATATAGCGGTCGAGGCGCTCGGCTTCATCGCGGGTGCCTTCAAGCAACTCGCGGCGATCCTCCAGCGGGATGGCTTCACCGAGGGACAGCAGGCTGTCGATGCTGCCGCGCATGGACGTCAACGGCGTGCGCAAATCGTGGGACACCGAGGCGAGCAAAGCGCTGCGCAGTTGTTCGGTTTCGCCGTGCAGGCGTGCCGATTCCAACTCCTGCCCCAGCTGTGCCCGCGCCAGCGCCTGGGCCAGCGGTTGGCTCAACGCGGTGAGCAAGCGCCGACGTTGCCCGCTCAATTCCAGGCCAGGCTTGGCACTGACACCCAGCAACCCCAAGGGCCCCTCTTCACCCGACAGCGGCCACCACCACCAACGCCCCAACGGTAAGGTGCCGGTGCCCATGCCAGCCGGCTGATCGTGCTGCCAGGCCCAATCGGCGGCGGCGCGTTCGGCTTCGGTGAGGGTCAACGGGCCACCGGTTTCGACCTTCCAGCCGCCCTGGCCGTCGCGATTGACCAGGCACAGGTCAAGGTCGTTCCAACCTTGCAGATGGTGGGCGGCGGCGCTGATGACGGCTTGGCGGTCGGTGGCAGCGGTGAGTTTGCGCGACAGGTCGAGCAGCTCGCTGGTTTCTTCCTGGGTATCGCGCAACGCCTGCAGCTGGCGACGCTGGCGTGCGGCGAGGTTGCCGGTCAACGCCGCCATTAACAGAAAGAACAACAGGGTCAGCACGTCTTCTTCACGCTGAATAGCGAAGGAAAAATTCGGCGGGATAAACAGAAAATCGTAAGTCAAAAACGACAGCGCCGCACACATCAGGGACGGCCCCAGGCTACTGCGCACCGCCACCAACAGCACGGCGGCGAGAAACACCAACGAGATGTTCGGCAGCGCCAACGCACTGGACACGGCCCAGGCCACTGCGGCAGCGGCGAGGGTCGCCACCACCGCCAAGGCGTAATCGAACCACACCAAACCGCGCACATCGGGCAGCCGTGGCGGTGCAGGCATGTCATCGCTGTCGAGGACGTTGATTTCCAAGCCGCGGGCATTGCGTAACAGGCGCGCCGCCAAGCCGCCACCGAACAAACGCCGCCGCCAGCGCATCCGCGACTGCCCCACCAGCACCAGGCTGGCGCGGCGCTCGGCAGCATGCTGGATCAGAGTCTTGGCCACCTCCCCAGCGCGCAGTAACACCACTTCGCCGCCCAGCCGCTCTGCCAGTTGCTGGGCGTTTTGCAGGCGCAGGCGCGATTGCTCATTCCGCGCACGGCCGTTGTCGATGTGCACCAGGCTCCAAGGCAAATGCCGACGCTGGGCCACGCGGCTGGCATGACGCACCAGGCGTTCGGCTTGCGCGTCGCCATCCACGCCGACCAGCAAGCGCCCGCGCACCGCCGGCGCGGCCTGGCCGAGTTGGCGGTAGCCCTGGGCCAGGTCGTCATCGACATGGGCGGCGGCGGTTTGCATGGCCAACTCGCGCAGGGCCATGAGGTTGGTCTGGGTGAAAAACGCATCGATGGCCGCACGCGCCTGCTCGGGCACATACACCTTGCCGTCACGCAGGCGCTCAAGTAACTCGCGGGACGGCAGGTCGATCAGCAGCAGTTCGTCGGCCTCTTGCAGCACCCAGTCCGGCAGGGTTTCGCGCACTTGCACACCGGTGATGCCACGCACTTGGTCGTTGAGGCTTTCCAGGTGCTGGACGTTGACCGTAGTGAACACGTTGATGCCGGCGGCGAGCAGTTCCTGGATGTCTTGCCAGCGTTTTTCATGCCGGCTGCCGGGGGCATTGCTGTGGGCCAGTTCGTCCACCAGCACCAGCTTTGGCTTAGCGGCGAGCAGGCCGTCGAGGTCCATTTCTTCGAGCATCACGCCACGGTATTCGCTGCGCAACAGTGGTTGTTGCGGCAAGCCGCTGAGCAAGGCTTCGGTTTCGGCGCGGCCGTGGGTTTCGACCACCCCGGCGATCAGGCGCACGCCCTGGCGCAGTTGGGTATGGGCCGCCTGGAGCATGGCGTAGGTCTTGCCCACACCGGGCGCAGCGCCGAGGAAGACTTTGAGCCGGCCACGGCCGTCCCGGGGCAGATCGGCTAACAGGGCATCGGCGCGGCCGGCGTCGCTCATGCTGTGGTCCTTCGATAATTAATGTAGGAGCGAGCTTGCTCGCGAAAAACTCAAGAGCGCCGCGTTTATTCTGGGCGCCCGCGTCATCGTTAACGACCTTCGCGAGCAAGCTCGCTCCTACAGGGGGTCAGAGTTGTTCCAGGGCCATGTTGAGGGCCAGGACGTTTACTACGGGCGGGCCAACCAACGGGCTTTCGATGTGCTCATCCAGCAACCGCTGCAAGGTCGACACCGGCACATTTCGCGCCGCCGCTACTCGCGCCAGTTGATAGGCAATCGCCTGCGGTGGCAAGTGTGGATCAAGGCCGCTGCCGGAGGTGGTCAGCGAGGCCAGTGGCACCGGGCCCTGGCCCGGCACTGACTGCTTGCTGGCCTCCTCGACTATGCGAGTGGCCAAGGCCGGATTGCTGGGCCCCAGGTTACTGGCACTGCTGGACACTGTGGCAAACGCACCGGCTGACGGGCGTGGGTGAAACCAGCGGTCGCCGGTAAAGTCCTGGGCGATCAGGCTGGAACCGCGAACCTTGCCGCTGGCGTCGCGCACCAGGCTGCCGTTGGCTTGGTCGGGGAAGGCCACTTGCGCCACGCCAGTGACTACCAACGGGTAGGCCGCGCCGGTGATCAGGGTCATGAGTACCAGCAAGCTCAGAGCTGGGCGGATGATGTTGGACATTTCAGACTCCTCAATTCAGTGGTGCGGTGGGACGCGGAGCGTCCGGGGTGGCATTCCCACGCGGAGCGTGGGAACGATCAGCGGCCAGGTCAAACCAGGTGCAGCGCGGTCAGCAACATGTCGATGGCCTTGATGCCCACGAACGGTACCAACAGCCCGCCCAGCCCGTAGATCAGCAGATTGCGCCGCAACAACGCCGCCGCGCTTGCCGCCTGTACGCGAACGCCGCGCAGAGCCAGGGGGATCAGCACCACGATAATCAGCGCGTTGAACACGATGGCCGAGAGGATCGCGCTCTGGGGGCTCTGCAAGTGCATGATGTTGAGCACGCCCAGTTGCGGGTAGATCGAGGCGAACAGCGCTGGCAGGATCGCGAAGTACTTGGCCACGTCGTTGGCGATGGAAAAGGTCGTCAGCGCGCCGCGAGTCACCAGCAGTTCCTTGCCGATCTGCACCACGTCCAGCAGCTTGGTCGGGTCGCTGTCGAGGTCGACCATGTTGGCGGCCTCGCGCGCGGCCTGGGTGCCGTCGTTCATCGCCATACCGACGTCAGCCTGGGCCAGCGCCGGGGCGTCGTTGGCGCCGTCGCCGCACATGGCAACCAGACGACCATCGTTCTGCTCATGACGAATACGCGCGAGTTTCTTCTCTGGCGTGGCTTCTGCCAGCACGTCGTCCACCCCCGCTTCAGCGGCAATCGCGGCGGCGGTCAGCGGGTTGTCGCCGGTGACCATCACGGTACGAATCCCCAGCTTGCGCAACTCGGCAAAACGCTCGCGGATACCGGGCTTGACCACGTCTTTGAGATGGATCGCTCCCAACAATTTGCCATCGGCGCACACCAGCAAAGGCGTGCCGCCGCTTTGGGCGATCTTGTCGATTTCCCGCGACAGCGCAGGCAGCAGGTCGCTGCGTTGCTGGCCAATAAACGCCAGCAGCGAGTCCACCGCGCCTTTACGGAACACACGGCCCTGGTAGTCGACACCGGACAAACGGGTCTCGGCGCTGAAAGGCACGGCGGTCAACGCCTCCAGGCTTGGCTCGGCCTGCGGGTGCAAGACGCGCAGGTATTCAACGATGGACTTGCCTTCCGCCGTGTCATCGGCCAGCGACGCCAGCAGCGCGCCTTCGGCCAATTCGCGGCCACTGACGCCAGGCGCCGCGACCACGGCCGAGCAACGACGGTTGCCGAAGGTGATGGTGCCGGTCTTGTCCAGCAACAGCACATGCACGTCCCCCGCCGCTTCCACGGCGCGGCCAGACTTGGCGATCACATTGAGGCGCACCAGGCGGTCCATGCCGGCAATGCCGATGGCCGACAACAAGCCACCAATGGTGGTAGGAATCAGCGTCACCAGCAGTGCCACCAGAAACACCAAAGGCAAGCTGCCATTGGCGAAGTGGGCGAACGGCTGCAGGGTCACCACCACCAGCAGGAAGATCAGGGTCAGGCCGATCAGCAGGATATCCAGCGCGACTTCGTTGGGAGTTTTCTGGCGCTTGGCGCCCTCCACCAGGGCGATCATGCGGTCCAGGGTCGACTCGCCCGGGTTGGCAGTGATGCGGATCAGCAGCCAGTCCGAGACCAGCCGCGTGTTGCCGGTAACGGCCGAGCGGTCGCCGCCGGACTCGCGGATGACCGGGGCGGATTCGCCGGTGATCGCCGCTTCGTTGACCGCCGCAATCCCTTCGACGACCTCGCCATCACCGGGGATCATTTCCCCGGCGGCCACACGCACCACATCACCCTTGCGCAGGCTGGTGGCCGGTATCATTTTGAAGCTGCCGTCAGCCTCCTGGCGGCGTGCGCTCAAGCCTTCGCTGCCGGCCTTGAGGCTATCGGCACGGGCCTTGCCACGTCCCTCGGCCAAGGCTTCGGCGAAGTTGGCAAACAGCACGGTGAACCACAGCCACACGGCGATTTGCACGGCGACAAACGTTGGAACGGTGGTATCGGGCACAAAGCACAGCACGGTGGTGAGGATGGCGGTCAGTTCGACCACCAGCATCACCGGCGAGCGTTGCAGTTGGCGTGGGTCCAGCTTGACGAAGGCCTGGACCAGCGCCGGGCGCCACAGCGCAGAGATTGCGGTTTTGGCAGGCTCCTGGGGTTTGACCGGGGCCGCGTTTTTTGCAGGCATATTCATTTTCATATCCCTTAACTAGAAGCCCATGCTCAAGTGTTCAGCGATGGGGCCCAACGCCAGTGTCGGCAGGAAGGTCAGGCCGCCCACCAGCAAAATGGTCACGGTCAACAGGGTCACGAACAGCGCGCCATGGGTGGGGAAACTGTTCTGGCCAATCGGTGCGGCCTTCTTCATCGCCAGGCTGCCGGCCAGGGCCAGCACCGGGAGGATGTAGCCGAAACGGCCGATCAGCATGCCCAGGCCGAGCATCAGGTTATGAAACGGGGTGTTGGCGCCGAGGCCAGCAAACGCCGAACCGTTGTTGGCACTGGCCGAGGTGTACGCGTAGAGCAACTGGCTGAACCCATGGGGGCCAGGGTTACTGATGGCGCCCGCCGGGCCGGGCAGGCTGGCAGCGATGGCACTCAACACCAATACGCCGACCGGCATCACCAGCAGGGTCACCACCAGCAATTGCACTTCCTTGGCTTGCAGCTTCTTGCCCAGGTACTCCGGGGTACGGCCGATCATCAAGCCGGCGAGGAACACTGCGATCAACACGTTGAGCAACATGCCGTACATGCCGGCACCGACACCGCCGAAGATCACTTCGCCGACCATCATGTTGACCAATGCCACCATCCCGCTCAGGGGGCTGAGGCTGTCCTGCATGCCATTGACCGAGCCGTTGGAGGCCGCGGTGGTGGTCACCGACCACAGCACAGTGCCGGTGGTGCCAAAGCGTGTTTCCTTGCCTTCCAACGGTGCGGTTTGCTCCACCGCCGGGTTGTTCAAGGTTGGGTTGGGCTGGTATTCGGACCACAGCGACGTCGCGCCGCCGATCAGGAACAGCGCCAGCATGCACGCGAGGATCGCCCGGCTCTGGCGCAGGTCCTTGACGTAATGGCCGAAGGTAAATACCAACGCCACCGGGATCAGAATGATCGAGGCCACTTCGAACAGGTTGGCCCAGGCGGTCGGGTCTTCGAACGGATGCGCCGAGTTCACGCCGAAGAAGCCACCGCCGTTGGTGCCCAATTGCTTGATCGCAATCTGGCTGGCAGCCGGCCCCAGGGGAATCACCTGGTCCACGCCCTGCAGGGTGACGGCATCCACATAGTGGGCGAAGGTTTGCGGCACGCCCTGCCATACCAAAAACAGCGCGAGCACCAGGCACAACGGCAGCAGGCCGTAGAGGGTGGCGCGGGTCATGTCGACCCAGAAATTGCCCAGGGTCTGGGCAGATTTGCGCCCGATCCCACGGCATAAAGCGACCAGTACCGCGAGGCCGGTCGCGGCACTGACGAAGTTCTGCACAGTGAGGCCGGCCATCTGGCTGAGGTAACTTAAAGATGCCTCGCCGCTGTAGTTCTGCCAGTTGGTGTTGGTCATGAAACTAACGGCAGTGTTGAACGCCAGCGTCCATTCCTGGCCGGGCAATTTCTGCGGGTTCAGTGGCAGGGAGCCCTGGAATAACAGGATCGAAAACAACAACAAGAAGCCCGCCAGGTTGAACGCAAGCAAGGCCAGCATGTATTTCTGCCAGCTCTGTTCCTGCTGCGCATCCACGCCCGAGAGGCGGTAACAGGCCTTTTCAACAGGCCCCAATACGGGCGTGAGCCAGGTGCGCTGGCCTTCCATCACCTTGTAGTAGAACCGCCCCAGAAACGGTGCCGGCACCAGTACCACGGCGAAGAAGGCGATGATCAGCCAATAGTCATAACTGTGCATAGCCCGCTCCTAGTTCCGATCCGCGCGTAACAGCGCAACCAGCAGATAAATGAACAGCGCCACGGCCAATAGCAGTGACACCCCGTCCAGAACGCTCATGGAAGTCTCCCCTTCGTGCGGCGATTGCCGCGTGTGGGGGCATTGTCCGCAGGAGCGGTGTAAAGGAACGAGAGCGAGGGGCTGGGTGGGGCGTAAAGATGGCGTAAAGAGTGGGTTTATGCGGGGTTTACAGGAAGATGTGCAATGGCTGGGAGGGCCTCATCGCGGTATAGGTATCTACACAACTTTGGTGTGACGCTGGACTGGTGGCGAGGGAGCTTGCTCCCGTGGCGGACTGACGGCCGGCGCCTATCTCCCTGACGCCCCAGGATCCAAATGTGGGAGCTGGCTTGCCTGCGAAGACGACCTGACAGCCGATGCTTATCTACCAGACACCCCGCGATCCAACTGTGGGAGCGGGCTTGCTCGCGAAGGCGGCCTGGCAGGCGACACAGTTGGATTGTGTACATATCCATTGCTGCGGTAACGGCCGCTTAGGGTTCCGCCCTGACGGCGGCTCACTTTTGAAGAGCCCAAAAGTAAGCAAAAGGCTCTTGCCCCACCACTCGGCACCTCGCTTAGGCTCGGTGTGCCCGTAATCCGCCAGTGATTTGGGGGGCCGCCGCCACGCGCCATCCATGGCGCGGGGCGGCTAAACCGGCATCCCTGCCGGTTTACCCCCCAAATCACTGTCGAATTACGGCCAGCGTGGTTTGACGGGGCGCTTAAGATCAAGATCACAAGCAGATCAAGATCAAGAGCGGCTCGCTTCGCATCGTGGTTACCGTTGAGCGCTACAGAGTTGTGTAGATACCTATGCTCATCGCGGGCAAGCCCGGCTCCCACATTCGACTGCATTCTTTCAGTTAACACTCGGTCAAGTGTGTGCGGGCTTGCCCGCGAAAGCGCCCGCCAAGTCACCACCGCACTTATGTGGTGCAACTCATGCCACATTCAAACGCCAAACCGTCCCCCCGGCGACATAGGCACTGCTTTACGACACAGTTCTGAGGCTTGGCATAGCCACTGCAACACCTTGAATCATTCCAAACGGTTCAGGGAGCGCAGCACAATGAACACACAACTCAAGCCCACCTTGGGCACCTTGCATCTATGGGGCATCGCCGTGGGGTTGGTGATCTCCGGCGAATATTTCGGCTGGAGCTATGGCTGGGGCGTCGCCGGTACCCTGGGCTTTCTGGTGACCTCGTTGATGGTCGCCGCGATGTACACCTGCTTTATCTTCAGCTTCACCGAGCTGACCACCGCGATTCCCCATGCCGGAGGCCCTTTTGCCTACAGCCGTCGCGCCTTTGGTGAAAAAGGCGGCTTGATTGCCGGCCTGGCCACCTTGATCGAATTCGTCTTTGCCCCGCCCGCGATTGCCTTGGCCATTGGCGCGTACCTGAACGTGCAGTTCCCGGCACTCGACCCCAAGCACGCCGCCGTCGGCGCCTACATCGTGTTCATGGGCCTGAACATCCTCGGGGTGAAACTCGCCGCCACCTTCGAGTTGGTGGTGTGCGTACTCGCCGTCGCCGAACTGCTGGTGTTCATGGGCGTAGTCGCCCCGGCCTTCAGCTTCAGCCACTTCGCCCTGAACGGCTGGGCCGGTTCCGACACCTTCGGTGCCCCGGCGATTGCCGGGATGTTTGCCGCCATCCCCTTCGCCATCTGGTTTTTCCTCGCCATCGAAGGCGCCGCCATGGCCGCCGAAGAAGCCAAGGACCCCAAGCGCACCATTCCGAAGGCCTACATCAGCGGCATCCTCACCCTGGTAATTCTGGCCATGGGCGTGATGTTCTTCGCTGGCGGCGTAGGCGACTGGCGCACCTTGTCGAACATCAACGACCCATTGCCCCAAGCGATGAAAACCGTGGTGGGCGACAGCTCCGGGTGGTTGCACATGCTGGTATGGATTGGCCTGTTCGGTCTGGTGGCGAGCTTCCACGGCATCATCCTCGGCTACTCGCGCCAGTTCTTCGCCCTGGCCCGTGCCGGTTACCTGCCGTCCTTCCTGGCCAAACTCTCACGCTTCCAGACGCCGCACCGGGCCATCCTCGCCGGCGGCGTGGTGGGCATCGCCGCCATCTACAGCGATGGCCTGATCAACCTGGGCGGCATGACCCTGACCGCCGCGATGATCACCATGGCGGTGTTCGGCGCCATCGTCATGTACATCATGAGCATGCTCAGCCTGTTCAAACTGCGTAAGACCGAACCGCTGCTGGAACGCACCTTCCGCGCGCCGGGCTACCCCATCGTGCCCGGTATCGCATTGGTACTGGCGCTGGTGTGCCTGGTGGCGATGGCCTGGTTCAATGCCGTGATCGGGCTGATTTTTCTGGGCTTTATGGCGGTGGGTTTCATCTACTTCCAGTTGACCGCACAAGACCGCGTCGATGCACCGGCGGATGCGATGTTGACCGGACAATAGCGCCTATGAGGCAGAACGGGCCTACACTGAACTACTCAGAAAGCCCGTCACTCAAAGCAGTGATTACCGTGGGAAAATTCTCCCACGAACCTCTGCCTCAAGGAGCGTCTTATGCCGTGGTATGCATGGTTGATTATGGTGGTAGCGATCGGATCGATCGTCGGTGGCCTGATGATGCTGCGTGACAGCGCCAACAAGGTGGAACTCACCGACGAACAACGCAAACGCGTAGCCGAGCGCAATGCGCAGGCGGATGCCAAGGATGCACAAGACAGATAAACGCTTATTCCCCCGTGGCGAGGGAGCTTGCTCCCGCTGGGCTGCGAAGCAGCCCCCCTACTCCCATGCCGCCTTGGCACTATGCAACCCATGTTGCCCCTTATAGGCCGCACGTTCCGGTTGGCTCCAGCCATTGAGCAACTCATCCTCCAACCGGTAGATCTCCACCCCCAACGGACGACACACCGTCAGGGGATCCTGCGCATCGGGCCCCCACATCGGTAGC
Organism: Pseudomonas sp. FDAARGOS_380; assembly: GCF_002591235.1. Taxonomy (NCBI): domain Bacteria; kingdom Pseudomonadati; phylum Pseudomonadota; class Gammaproteobacteria; order Pseudomonadales; family Pseudomonadaceae; genus Pseudomonas; species Pseudomonas sp. FDAARGOS_380. The sequence goes on from NZ_CP023969.1 coordinate 6,187,693, forward strand.
GACAAATCCCCGCCTGGGCACGTCGACAACGCACACAGCAGATCAATCTCGGCAAAGAACTCCAGGTAATCGCCCTTCTGCGCCGGACAGGCCTTCATAAAGTACATGTCATCGTGATTGAGCCCGGTGCACTGGAAAATATTCAACACGTCATGCACATCGAACTCCGTCAGCCCATGGGGCAATACCGCACGCGTCAGGTTCGAGTGGCAATGGTGATGAAAGTCCTCCCCGGTCAACATACGGTTCACATAGGGGTCGCATCGCGTGCCCAACAAATCGTGCAAACGCCCACCGTGCTCATCAATGCCGTAGCTGGCCAGGCTGTCATCGGTGATCGTGACCAAGGGCCGTAGAAAAGGCAGGTTCGACCACAACCGATCATGGGTGCTGACATGGGCGCCTTGAAGCTGCCGGGTGCGCGCGGCCCACAAACGTTCGCGTGGGTCGTTAGCGTTCCAGACATTGAAATCCCCCACCTGCGGACCCACCGGCGTGGTCACACGAAACACATGCCCCGCCGGCACCTTCCACGCCCTCCCCGTTCGAATCGGCACCTCGAACTGTTCGATCAACGTGCGCTGGGTTTTCTGATCACGAATGCGCTCATAGAACGCCGTATCCACCTGCAACGCCGAACCTTTGCTGACCTGGTACGCGGCGGGATAGTCTTTGTACATGGGGCACTCCTCCATCAAGGGTGATCAAACAAGGCGAGGGAAAGGTGTTCCGAGTCATCCAGGTACAGACTCATCGCCTCGCTGGCGGCCTGGGTTTGGTTGCGGGTTAGCAGTGTGTATATCTCATGGTCACGCTCCAGCCAGGGTGATTGGAAACGTTGCTCGTCAGGCGCGGCGCAGAACGCCAGGCGCAACTGGGCAATCACCTGGGCGAAGAACTCGTCGAACAACGGGCTGCCCATCAACGCGACGATCTGTTGGTGGAACACAAGACTGTGAGTGGCCACCGCTCGCCAATCCTCGCGCTCCCGGGACAGGGTGGAGGCGTCGATGGCGTTTTGCATACGGCCTGATTGAGCGTCCGTCAGCGGGCCACATTGGGCTATTGCCCGCAACTCCAGGGTGCGGCGGACTACAAAGAGATCACGCACCTCTGCTCGCTCCAAGCGCCGAACCATTACGCCCTTGTTGCGGACATAGCGGGTAAGGCCTTCTTGGCCCAGGCGATGCAGCGCCTCACGGATGGTATTGCGTGAGGCGTTGTACGCCTTGACTAACTCCGCCTCGACGAGCGAAACACCCGGCAGCAAACGCCCACCGATGATGTCGGCGCGTAGTTCCAGGGCTATTTGGTCGGCTAAAGATAAAGTGAGTGGCATCGTTACCTCGAGATTGTTGAACAATCACTGAGGAAGAGGTAACCACGTTTCGTGCCAATGCTGCCCGCGAAGGGAAATCGCAAGGCCGGATAAAGGAAAGGCCGGTCATTAACCGGCCCTCCGCGCTGTTTTCAGATCCTCAATTAATCACCAACCTGTCGCGATTTTTCTCCAGCAGTGCCTTGCCGATGCCTTTTACTTCAAGCAACTCATCCACCGCAGTGAACGGGCCGTTGCTTTCGCGATAGGCGATGATTGCCTTCGCCTTGGAAGCGCCGATACCGAAGAGATCGCGACGCAGGGTTTCGGCGTCGGCGGCGTTGAGGTTGACCTTGGTGGATTGCTCGGTCTTGGTCATTTGGGTGGAGATGGGCGTGGGGGCTTCTGGTTTCATGGGAGGCGCAGCGGTGGTTGCGATGGAGAGGCTGGTGAGGAAGGCGAAGATTAGGGAGGAAATGTAGAGGTTTTGCATTGGTGACGCTCCATGACATCGGTAAGAGAAAAGCAGCTTTTCCGAAGCTGCTTTTAAAAATTAGATGACGTACCGGGATAGTCAAAAATGGATGAGTTACAACATATGGCAACCGAAAATAGATATTTTCTGCCTCCTCTGCACCCGACGAGGCCCGTGGGCCGCGAATGGAGCAGAACCACACCTTGCCGTAAATACTAAGCCAATATAAACGCGCGGTGTCGGGGCACGAACTGATTGCTTCATCTTACCAAGAGAATTGGATATCATAGACTTTTTTGAAAAGAAGCGAGACGGGACGAAATGCAAATGTCGACTGACCTGTACTCTGTAGCGGTAATTGGGACCGGCACTATGGGTAAAGGAATAATACAGATCCTCGCGCAGTCGAATCAAATCTCGACTGTATTTTGGAAGGGACGTAGTCTTGCTTCTGTTAATGACTCGTTAGTAGAGCTGGAAAACCAATGGAGTCGACAAGTTAAAAAAGGCCGATTAGAAGAGTCGCTTGCTAAACAATATCGCGAAAAAATAGTCACTGTTGAGCATTACGCTTCTCTGTCTGGGATAAAACTGATCATTGAAGCTATTGCGGAAAATATGGACGCCAAGCAAGCTATATTTAAAGAACTTTCAACTATATCTTCACCCGACATGATCCTAGCTTCAAACACTTCGTCACTTTCTATTACTGGTCTAGCTTCTCTCTGCCCCTTCCCACAAAACGTAGTAGGCCTGCACTTTTTCAATCCAGCCCCAGTCATGAAATTGACTGAAGTGATTGCTGGACTGGCTACTTCAAGTGCAACGCTTGACTGGGCGGTGAATTTTTCAAAGGCGTTAGGCAAAGAGCCTGTAATTGTTAACGAAGCTCCAGGATTCATCGTCAATCGCATGTTAATTCCAATGATCAACGAAGCCATTGGAATTCTCGCAGAGGGCGTCGCCACGTCCGAGGAAATTGATAAGGCAATGCGCTACGGCGCTAATCACCCAATAGGCCCACTAGCACTTGCTGACCTGATCGGCAATGATGTGAATCTCTCGATTATGGAAACTCTGCATAATGAAACAGGTGACCCTAAATACCGCGCCCATTCCCTGTTGAGAAAAATGGTTAGAGCCAATCACCTAGGTAGAAAAACAGGCCAAGGCTTTTACAAATACTAATTCTCAAAAATACTTATTTAATCTAAGTGCTTTGCCGGAGGGGAGTCCTCAATGATACATACAACTGCAATTATAGATAATAGTGCAAAGATCGGGAAAAATGTCAATATTGGCCCGTACAGTATCGTTCATAAAAATGTCGTCATCGGTGATAACACCGAGATCGGTGCGTACTGCGAAATAGGCTTGCCGACAAATCTTGCCAACGAACGCCCACTAATCATTGGTAAAGGCGCCGTTATTCGCTCTCACAGCGTGCTTTACGAAGGCTCGACTTTTGGTGAAAACTTGGTTACGGGCCATCGAGTCACGATTAGAGAACTGACAACGGCCGGAGACGGCTTTCAGATTGGCACGTTGGGCGATATTCAGGGTCATTGCCATATTGGCGACTATGTCAAATGTCATAGCAATGTTCATATTGGACAGCACTCCACGATAGGTAACTATGTCTGGATCTTCCCATACGTGGTCTTGACCAATGATCCTCATCCCCCGAGTGAAGTGATGGCCGGTGTAACTATAGAAGACTTCGCGGTCATCGCCACCATGTCGATCATACTGCCCGGTGTTACCGTCAAAAAAGGCGCACTGGTGGGTGCCCACAGCTCGGTGAACAAGGACGTCAATCCAGATGCGGTTGTGGCCGGCTCGCCCGCGAAGTTTATTTGTGGCACGGAGAAAATCAAATTGAAGGACGGTTCCGGGGAGCACGCCTATCCTTGGCGTCGGCATTTCCACCGTGGTTATCCAGCGAAAGCCGTCGCTGAATGGATCAAGGAGTTTTCATAACCTCTGATACACGGACTCATCGGTAAACTTTTACAGTTAACCGATGAGCCAATCAGCCCCTCAAGGCTCAAGGCGGCGCTGCTGGTAGATCCAATCTACGATCTCACCATCCGGAGCGTATCCGCTGACCGTATCCCGTAGCAGTTGACGGACTCTGCTGTAGTCATCTGCATCCACAGCCGCAAGCAGCTCGCTCAGCTTGCCTTTGAGTATCTCCCAATCCAGATGATCCTCATTGGCACTCATGATCATCGGATGTTGGGTGGCCACGACGTTGTCGCCAATCAGTAGCTCTTCGTAGAGCTTTTCGCCAGGACGTAATCCAGTGAACTCGATGGCGATATCACCATGGGGATTCTTATCCGAGCGAATACTCAGGCCAGACAGATGAATCATCTTTTCTGCCAGCTCGACGATTTTCACCGGTTCTCCCATATCCAACACGAACACATCCCCGCCCTGTCCCATCGAACCCGCTTGGATCACCAACTGGGCCGCTTCAGGAATAGTCATGAAGTAACGCGTAATCTTGGGATGAGTGACCGTGAGCGGCCCACCTGATTTGATCTGCTTGTGGAACAATGGGATAACCGAGCCGGACGAGCCAAGTACATTACCAAAGCGAACCATGGTGAAACGGGTCTTGTTGACGCGGGAAATATTGGCCTTATCGCCAAACAATACGGGGGCTAACTCGCGGCTCAATGCCTGCAAGGTCAACTCGGCCAACCGCTTAGTACTGCCCATCACATTGGTTGGGCGAACAGCCTTGTCGGTGGAGATCAGTACAAAGTTGGATACCCCGGCCTGAAGCGCCGCCTGAGCGGTATTCAATGTACCAATGACATTGTTCAGGACGCCTTCCGCAATGTTGTGCTCGACCATCGGCACATGTTTGTAGGCTGCCGCATGGTAGACCGTATCAACATGCCAGGTTTTCATCACATCGAGCAGTTTTGCCTGGTTGCGTACCGAGCCAAGGATCGGTAGCAAACGAACAGGAAGCGACTCACGGATGATACGCTGCTCAAGCTCGGAAAGGATGCTGTAAAGGTTGAATTCACTGTGTTCAAACAGCAACAGGGTCGTTGGACGCAATGCCAGGATCTGCCGGCAAAGCTCTGAACCAATAGAACCGCCCGCCCCCGTCACCAGCACGCTCTGGCCTTTGATGCAGTGCTCCAGCAAGTCGCCCTGGGCAGGCACGGCGTCACGCCCGAGCAAGTCGGCGATATCTACTTCCTGAATGTCATCGACCTTTACCCGCCCACTGGCAAGATCCATGAAACCCGGGACGCTACGTACGTGCAGCGGAAATCCTTCCAACAAGCCAAGAATCTCACGACGACGCGCACGATTGGACGATGGAATGGCCAACAGGATTTCCTGGGCCCCCGTTGTATCGATCATCTGTTGAATATGCTTGGGCTTGAACACTTGGAGGCCCGAAATGACGCGATCAGAAATGCTGCTGTCATCATCGATAAAAGCCACCGGACGCATGACCCGTCCCATGCGAAGCGCAGCAACGAGTTGATTGCCTGCAGCACCTGCACCGTAGATCGCAACCTTGGTCAGCCCATCATCGCGACTGGTAAACGGTACATGTTGGACTGCTGCAAACCAGTCACCCAAAAAGTACTGGCGCATGGCCAGGCGCAAACCACCAATCATGATCAGGCTGAGCCACCAGTAGTTGAACACGATGGAGCGCGGCACCACATTTTCGTGATTGCTGTACCAATAGACGACAACACCAAGAATCAGCGCCGACAGGCTCACCGCCTTGATGATTGCAATGAGTGCATCGTTACCGAAGTACCGCATCACGGCGCGGTACATACCAAAACGAATAAATAGCGGGATTGAAACGATTGGCGCGCTGATGAACAGCCATGAATGCAGGACGACGGGGTTAACCAATTCATCGATCCCGAGACGAACAACAAACGCCGTCCAGAGGGCGAACCAGACCAGCACGATGTCGGCAAGGACCTGAAGGATCCGTTTGCGCCTGCGAGGAAGGCTCAGTAAATATGCCCGTAATTTATCCATGTTGTTCCCGACCACCCCTTACTGCATACAATTGAAAAACGCTCGGCTGGAGGCTTCCACCCGCCGCTCTGATGGGTAAAGACAAGCGTGTTGTCGTGGCCTTCGCGCCTCCCCAGAGATTCTCGCCCAACAAATCATACAGGCTTAAGTATCCAAGCAAAAAAATGACAACCAAAGCTTCAGCCTGCATGCCCATCTCCGCCTTGGCAGCCGGAGTTTCCAGCCTGCTCTATATCTTCTTGCCCAAACGGCCTACCTAGTTGGACGGCTGAGGGCTGTATCCCGTTTCAATGAGTTTTTTGATAATCAACGGCCCCAAGGCTTTTTCGGAAAAAAATACTGAAGCCATAGATGTCAAATGGCCATAATCGAACGTTACTAAACCTGTTTTCCGGTCGTCTCCCAGGTAGGTGAGACAACCGTCCTGATCACAAAACACACTGATCGCAGAAAGATATTCGAAGCCGCCGGCGCCATCCGCGTACCGCTGCGTCAAGAGCTTATCAGTCTCAAACGGCACAGGCAGAAGATTACCGGATATCCGCCGCGGAGTTCGCGACCAATACTTCCTGACAACCAATTGATATAAGTTTTGTTCAAAACGGGGCACAGGCCCGACAACTATGACATTTTTGACTCCGTACTCTGTTGCAACTCGTGCAAGCTCTTTTAGGTTATTGATCGAGTCATGTCCTTCAAGTTGCGCGATGACCAATACATCCGGTCTTTCCTTGCGCATCACTTCCAGTGCAAACTCGTTTGACCGATCGCAATACTTACGCCCGACAGTAGCGCGCCTAGGCAAGTTTGCCTCACAACCTGAACTTGCCACCTGAAGAAAAGAGATATCACGGGGTAACGTTTCTCTAAGCCCGTAGGAAAACTGTTGGGCATGCGAATCGCCCCAAATCATCACCTTGGTATTGCTGACAGGGGTGTAACAGCTTGCATCTATTTTTGGACGTGGCGTCATTGTCGCATTGCCCGCCCGGTAACTGTCGACGTCAAAGAAGTCGCACTCGAATCTGTATTTCTCAAAAAGCCCGTGTTTGCTGGAATACGCCCAGCCGGGCAAGGAGTTTTCATAGTATTGAGCATAACCTTCCCGCTCTTTGAGAGATGCTGGCAACCCCAAACGGTCAACAAAGCCACCTTTTACGTAGGTCACGCCTCCGAGCACAACTAGTGCGGCACCTATAGCGAGTAGCACCGATGCCTTGGGCACCTTAGGACTGACCCTGCGTAGCGGTAACTCAAGGAACCTGTATGTAATATAAGCCAACAACACACTGAGGCCTACTGCAAAAACGCCGGAGAAAAGATTTAGCTCATCTCCCCCTATGATACGGATAAAGGTAATGACAGGCCAATGCCACAGGTAAAGCGGGTAGCTAATCAAGCCAATCCACACCAACGGCTTGCTGGCGAGAAACTTGCTATTGAGCCAGGCCTGGGGCCCCGCAAGTATCGTCATCACCGCACCGCAGACCGGGATCAGTGCCCAAAAACCAGGAAACGCTTTGTATTTATCAATCAGGGCAACCGAGGCGAACAAAAAAGCAAGGCCCAGTACAGAGAGCAGATCGCTTACGCGCAATGAACCTTTCGTCACCTCGGACACCGACTTGCCGAACACCGAAAAGTAGGCAACTAAGCTACCCACCAAAATTTCCCAAAATCGATATTGCGGCATGTAGAAAGCTGCCGAAGGATTTACCGACAACTTGTAAAGACCAGCGCAGAACGAAATTACCGCCATACTGATCAGGAGTGGAAGCATCAGAACCCGACGACGCCACAACACCCAGGCCGCTAAGGGAAACAGAATGTAGAACTGCTCTTCGACCCCCAGGGACCAGAGGTGAAGCAGGATCTTCAGTTCCGAAGACGTATCGAAATAACCGGATTCCTTATACAGGACCAAGTTTTGAATAAAACCGATCCCACCTAAGACATGCTTGCCCAGAAACTTGAACTCTGCCGTCATCAGTGAAAACCAGCCGACGGCGTAACAGGCAAGCAAAACAACGATCAGGGCTGGAAAAATACGGTTGACCCGGCGCTTGTAAAAATCAGGAAAACTAAAACTACCCGCCTCAAGCCCTTTAAAGATAATGCTTGAGATCAAATAACCGGAGATAACGAAAAAAATGTCAACACCAATAAATCCGCCACGCATATAGGCCGGAAAGGCGTGATACAAAACAACTGAAATGATCGCGAATGCACGTAACCCATCGATATCGGGCCGGTAGCTCAAATGGGGTGCCAACGAGTCGGTTTTTTTCATTTCCTCATTGCGTCCTTGGATCATTGCCCTGCCACCCATCTAACCGAACTCCCGAGATAACCACTGTAAATACCGCATTGATGCGCTTGCTCCACTTCCTCGCCAGCGGCGCTACTCTCTCTGCCCGGCCCTGTATTTGAAAGCCAGGAAGACCAGGGGAACATAGGCAATAACAGAGCCCAGCCCTGCATCCAACCCAAAAAGCGCTACCGCCAATGCCAACGGCAACAGCCAAACCACATTGACGACAGCGACCGCTAGTGTGACGGGCAGATGGCGCCCATATTGGCGGCTGGCAAATTGATACGCATGACTGCGATGAGCCTCGTAGACTTTATCGCCCCGGGCAAGCCGCCGAATGAGGGTAAAGGTTGCATCCACGATAAAGACTCCCAGCATGATCAGCCATGCGAAGAAAAACTCGCTACCGGCCCAGGCAGCCTGAATGGAAAGACCTCCCAGAATGATCCCTAGGAACCCACTGCCTGCGTCGCCCATGAAAATACGGGCAGGTGGGAAATTCCAATACAAGAAGCCAGCCACAGACACACTCAACAACAAGGGGGCCCAGATCATCGACTGATGTCCGCTCAAAAAGTAAATCAGCGTCAAAGCGAGACAAGCACAGATGGCCTGCAAGCTGGCAAGACCATCAATACCATCCATGAAATTGTAGAGATTGAGCATCCAGACCAAATAAAACACGGCTAGGACATGACCCGCCAAACCAAGATCGAACGTAATACCAAAAGCTGTAATTGCCGGTAGTCCATGCATCCAGAACAACGTCCAGATCGCCGCAAAGAAGTGCCCTAATAAGCGCCAGCGAGCGGCGATATGGCCGTGATCATCCATGAAGCCAATGAGTGCGATCAACAATCCGGCGCCCAGTAATGCAGCGCTCTGAGCAACGGCTATCAACTCCACCCATGCCAGCCAAACGAGCGACAGCGCAAATGTCAGAACAATTGCCACACCCCCACCGCGAGGGGTCGGGACCGTATGCGAACTGCGGGCATTGGGAACATCAATGATGCTGCGATGCAACGCATATTGACGCAGGAGCGCAGTCAGCGCCAGGGAAACCAAGGCAACAATGGGAAAGATGTACCAGTACTTCATTCAGTTCGCTCGCTGAAATAGTGTTGCGCAGTGACCTCTAGACCTTGCTCGAGTGTCAGTGGCGGTTGCCAACCCAACACTTTACGCGCCTTGGTAATATCGACTTGCAGCGAGCCGCAAAGACGTTGGGACAGTGCTTTTTTGCCTAACAACATCGCTCCCCAAACCAGCAACCACTGTGGAATGGGTATAAGCCTGGCAGGTGCGTCCAGGGCTATTGCAAATTTGCGTAGCAGTTCAGTAGTCGACACGTCCTCTCCGTCACTAGCCAAAAAGACTTGATTGGAAGCAGCCGGGTGAGTCGTGCAGGTCAGGATCAGGCTTACGAGATTGTCCAGCGCAACGAGACTTCTTTGGTTGCGTATGGCACCAAATGGCAGTGGAACGCGCTTCACGAGCCATTTCATCATACTTTCAAAGTTCGCTTTTACTCCGGGCCCATACACAAGTACCGGTCGGATTATCACCACCTCAAGCCCGGTATCAAGCGCCAGAGCCTTCAGTGCGTCCTCCGCCTCCATCTTGGAGATACCGTAAGGATCAACGGGTGCCGATGGGTCTGTTTCACGAAAAGGTCGGCCCAGGGCTGTTTTCTCGCCGTTGACCTTCACCGAACTGACGAACACAAAACGCCTGGCTCCAGCAGCTGCGGCACTACGGGCCAACGCGAGCGTATGCCCGACATTGACCCGTCGAAAAGCCGCAAGAGGATCCACTTCAGTGTCGTTCATGACATGAACACGCGAAGCAAGGTGAACAACAACATCGACGCCCTGCACTGCCGGATGCTCTGGCGAGACTGCCGAAAAATCAGGCAGCACAGCGTACTCGACATCCGACGCCGAAACATCCGGTAAACGACGAACAAGGGCACGTACCTGCAAGTCCGTGCTTCCTTGCAACTGTTGAATCAGATGACGGCCGACAAAACCGCTACTACCTGTAACTAACAAGCGGGTTTTCATTTCTTTTGCCTCAAGACCGCCAATACCAAACACAAACCAGCGAATACCAGCTTATCCCGCAGGCGTCTGCGACACTTCGCAGCACTGATCGCCAAGCGCAGCAAGTCCAGACGCCCCAGGCCGATCCAACGCCGAACAAACGGTTCGTCCGCCATACCCACCATGCTGACAATCAGTGCAGCCTGGTTCAGCCACCATCCGTCGAACACTTGAGATAAGCGCTTTTTGAACGCCTTCGTGCCGCTATTCACACCGACCTGGTTACCACCATGCTGGCGATAACGCATATAAGGCTGGGCATCAATCACCCACTTGAAGCCATGTGAACGGCTATACGCGTAACAATACCAATCATGCAGCGTCACACCCTCAACTTGCGCATAACAGCCGTTGATATGTTGCTGAAGCTCAACAAACAGACGCCGGGAAAAAACGTACGTACACCCAGGCCCGGCAGCCTCAAACAGATGATCAAACGCAACCTGAGGCTGCGATTTAACGATGATCGACTCACGGCCGTCGGGCCAGAATGCCGTTACGTTGCCTGAGTAGCCATCAGCCGCAGTATGGTTCATGTGCTGCGTGGCGCTGGCGAGTTTATCCACCAACCATATATCGTCCTGATCGGCGAATGAAAAATAATCAAAGCCTTCAGTGGGAGCTTCATTGATCAGGCGGAAAAAATTTCGTGCAGCCCCCCCAAATTTTTCACCATGGGGCAAGCATTTGACTCTTGAATCTATCTGGCACAGTTGATCGACCCATTCTTCCGTACCGTCGTTGGAGCTGTCCACGCTGATCAGAATCGAAACGGATACACCAACTTGACCCAAGATCGAGTCAACTTGTTCGGCCATCCAACGCATGCCGTTGTAGGCAGCGAGCAGAACCAGAATACGTGGCTGCATCAGAATCCACCCTTAGTACTTGACCCAAAAACAATCCATGGAAGGTTACGTCCTGAAAACGACATTCAACGCACCCCGCCCAACTTCTTCTGCCAGCCATGACTTACGCCACGGATCATCATTTTCAGTGATTTGAGCTTACTGTCATCAATCAACAGGTTAACGAAAAAACGCAGTATCAGCGCAGACAGCAAACGCTTTTTCCAACAAGTCGGAGTATGTCGCATACGGCAAACAGCGACAGTATTACGAAAGAAAAAATAACGACGCACAGGTGAGTATCTGAAAAAACTCAAGCCAAAAATTTTTACGGGCGGAGCATCAGACAATGCATGCCCCATTTCCACATTCAGGCAACCGTACAACGTATAGCCCTTGTCACAAACCCGAAAACACCATTCCGTATCCGTAAAGTCAACGAACATCCCTTCGTCATAGCGAACACCTTCGATCCACGCTCGAGTACTGATGAACATACCCGAAGTAATCAGCGCATCAGCCTTCACGAGACCGTGCTCATCGTCAGAACTGAAAACCGGCTTGATAACATCGCCGATGGAGCTGTAAAAAGGGAAGTTGATTTTCTTTCCATCGCGGCGATCAAAAAACGCCGGACTGACAGCAATGCAACAGGCATCCTTTGCCTTGGCGCTGATCATCGCCTGATACAACCGAGCAATAAGATCAGGTTCGGCGTGACTGTCCTGGTCGAACGTCACGACGTATTGCATACCCGCCTCAATTGCCATTGCAAAGCCGATATTGAGCGCGGCGCCCAACCCCTTGTTGCCATTGAGCGAAACATAGTTGACCCGCGCGCGCACTTCAGGCGCTTGCGCCAAGAATGACTCACTCCCACCGTTATCGACCAACACCAAAAACTCAACCTGTGCTGCCAAGGAAGTCAGCAACTCATCAAGAACCTCAATATCGGGATTATAACCGACGACTATTGCTGCAACAGTATCCAACTTACCTCCTGACTCCAGCGTGCAACGCCAAAGGTTCTTGATTTTTAATCACGACAGACCAGTACCACAATATTACTAGAAACCCGAATGAGTTGAAAAGAATGGGATTGCTTAATGACATCAACAGATACATGAATATTATCAAACGACTGGAAGAGCTTTGCGCACTCGCTATATATCTTCGATTAGGAAAAAGCAGCACATAAAACAACAAAAGCGACAATGGAAGCCCAACATACCGAATAGAATCCATCCAGGTAATTTCAGTTTGGGCAGCCAATTCGCCATAACCTTCGGTATAATAATACGACCCCAAACCATTACCGAACACTAGCATCTTCCAATCCGCCACACTCAGGAACGACAGTATGTGGCCAATTTTTATATTATTCGATTGCTCGTCGGAGCTAAACATACTGGTTTCTGTTAGCAAGTAACCCATACCCAGAATAATTACCGGCACCAAGATACACAACATCAACAGCCGAGCAGACCAACTTTTGTTATAAAAATAAAGTATTAACATGGAAACAGCCGCCATCACGATCAACCCCCTAGAGGCAGACCAGATCACAGCCATTAAAATAACAGCCACAAAAAATAGAGACCAGAGGCGTTTTATTTGTAGAAAATCAAGAAAAAATAGTGACAATGGAAGTAATAGAAACGGTGAGGATCGATGATGAAGCATAAACATATCCAACCCGCCAAAACTACGTAACCCGTAGTAACCAAGTTCATTGACATTGTAAAAGTCAAGCAACGCCCCGCTCAATGATGATCCCGGCTCAGCCATCAACACAGAAGAAAAAGCACACATGATAAGCGCAAAGATAGCGCCTACCGCCTTGACAATCGTCCCCACATTCACCCTAAATTCGACAACAGAATAAATCAGAAACAGTGAAACAGCGCCCAAAAGCATTTGCCGGGAATAATCAGCATCTGTGCTGCCTATTAACCCGAGAAAAAAACCGTATAAAAAAATCGAAAAACCAACAAGTGGCGCAAGGGTTTTAATTGGCCTAGTCAACAAAACATAAATCGCCGTCAAGAAAAGTGGTATAAAAAACAATTTATTCAGTATAAATACCGGCAGCAGCACGGTTGACAGGCAATAGAAGAACAAAAGCCAACTTACAATCCGACTACTCATTGGAAACCCACTCTTGCCCAACAAAAATAACATTCATCGGACTTTCCTCGCCAAGATCATCTTCGCTAGCAATTTTATTTTTTTCCCCATAGATAACGCTACAAACAAGCGAAGGGCCAGGGTGCGCTGAAGCCTGAAAAATAGTAAAAATGTGTCCAAAGCAATGTCCGCTTTTAAGGAACCTTTCTCTTCCTCGAAAAAAGCGCTATCTCCAGGCCAGTCACCGTTTGAATCCAATAGATTAGCGTAAGCCTGCCCGTCGTACAGACACCTCAGATAGCGCTCCTTTACCGAGTCATAGGCATTAACTTTCTCAATAGCAAAAAGCACCTCTTCGTCGTACCGATAGTCCGCTATAGAGTCCATGACAGCATTGATATCGATTCGCTTAAGCCTGTCCGCCGGTGAGTAACCGCGGATCGGGGAGATCAACCCAACACACCTCTGCCCTTTGACGAACTGCTCCGCAAATGCGGTTCCTCCGGGTAGCGGATGGCTGTCGACGTAAAAGTCCGCCTTACTGACCAGTTCGCTGTACTCTTGAAAATCAAGGTGAGTCCTGATACTCAGCCGGGAGCGATATTTCAGCTTTAAGGGCCACCACCAGAATGCTTTTTTGATATCACTGCCGATAACCAAGAATGTCGAGGCGGGGTAGTCATCAAGAATACGCGCTATCAATTTGAAAATACTGAAGCCTTTACGAGGCTTGTACTTGATATCCGAACCTGCAGAAACGAAAAGCAACGGGGCCTGCTTCGTGGGTTTGAAATCAATGGCCATCTTCCCGTGCGGGATGTTCACCGGGATACCCAGGAAGCTCTTGCGCCCCTGAATACGCTTGGTCAAATCAAAGCGGCAGCCGTGTCCACTGAGTTCGAAGTAATAGTCAGCAACTGAACTCCCATAGGAGAAAACGTGGTCGGCATGATTGACAAAAAATACCTCAAGCCCAGAAATTCGTTTTGCGACTCCGCACGCAATGACGACCAGAATATCGTCAGGATGGATATGCAGTACGGCTTTTTCATAACTCAACAATAGACACACCATCTCCGTCAGCGCATCAACAGGAAACGTAGCACTAACAACTCTGGTATCAGCAAAAAATCTGCAAACCCAGGCCTTGGCATCTGGCGTCGCATGCCGTGAGATCAACAGATCGGCAGGCTCGGCATGCATGGAGGCCAGTTTTTCCATTAACCTCGTATGCCCACCAGTCATGAAGGGCTCGCTCACGACATGCAAAACCCCTCCACGCTCATTGGATGTTGCTACGAAGTTTGTGCCCGCTATCGAGAGGCTGCGTTCAATCAGGTCAGCCTCGACAAGTGGAGCATCATGAATCCCTACATCCGCAAACCAGAGCAGGTTGCCATAAGCACTTGCCAACGTGAGCGCCTGATTCAGATCAGCCGTCTCACGAATGGCAACTTCAAAATCCTTAAATAGTTTTTTCAAGCGTGGTGTTCCAGCTTCTTATAAAAATAATCATCAAGCCTTAGGTAGACAAAAATATACATGACCAGACTATACACCGCGTAATTTACCGCATAAGCCCAGGTAGCAGCCTCGACCCCCCACCATTGCGTGAACGCCATGGTCAACAAGTACAAGGAAACGCAAAATATAATTTCAGTGGTAATAAAAACCTTGACCATGGCCCGGCTCAGCATGACATACGCCATAATCCAGCTGAATATCTTCAGGCAATCACCCACTACTTGTCCGGCAAAGAACATTCGGACAGGATAAAAATCAGAGGTAAAGAGTACAGCCACGACGAAGTCTCGCAGCACATACATTGCAGCAGCAGCTAACAGGGCAACCGGAAAAATCAGTTTATAACCCTGGATAATTTCGGCTTTAACCTCGGCCGCCGTTTTCAGCTCAGAAAGTTTTGGCAGGTAATAGACACTCAATGTAGTCGTTACCAGCAAAAGATAAGCGGCACTTAGACGCCACATGGCTTCCCAATAACCAGCCATCTCCCAGCCGTACACTGTCCCAATATGATTGCGAACCAACATCTGTGCCAGAGGCGCACATGCGGCAGAAACGACCGCCATCAAGAAAAAGGCAAACAGCTTTTTCGCAATCTGTTTATCGGGGCATCCAAACAAGAAGGAAAGCTTAAACCAGTGTGTTCTCAGGCATAACAATAAAGTCACGACAAAACTGATAGATTGATAAACTACCAAGGCCACCAGCGCACCGTACAGACCAAAGCTGGTAGCCAGGTAAAAAGTCACCCAAAATGACAAGAAGCTACCGGCTATATTAGCCACGATATACAGTACGATTTCCTTTCGACCGTTCAGTATCGCCAGTAATAATATATTTAGCGAGAAAAAAACTACGACACCGGCAAACCAAAGAAAAACACCACTCAACGCAGCATCTTTCAGGAATAACGACGCAAGCTCTTTATTAAAAAAAGTAACAAGCACCGCAACAATAAGACTCCCCAGAATCGCTACAAACCCTGCTGTTTTCCACAATTTTATCTGCTGCTCAGGCTGCTCATGATATTGCGCAGTGTATTTGACAACGCCATTGGTAATCGCGCCACCGGTAAATATCGTGATCACTTGCAGCGCGTTTTGAAACTGCCCTATCGCAGCATATCCAGCAGGCCCCACATAGATCGCCAAGATTTTGTTAAGGCCCAGCAAGGTAAGCATTTTAATGGCAACTGCAATACCATTTAACAAGCTGGTCCGAACAAGATTCATACAGCGGCCGGTCTAAAGCTATTGCAGGCTTCGATGACACCCCGAGCCTCCTCTACCGACAGCGTGGGGCCGATTGGCAAACTGAGAATCTGCTCATGTATCTGCGTCGATATCGGTAGCTGTTGATCCTTCAGTTCAGCATATGCCTGCTGGAGATGAGGCGGTATCGGATAATGGATGAGCGTCTGAATACCTTGGGCCGCAAGGTGGGCTTGAAGATTATCTCGCTGAGCACAGAGCACCGTGTAGACATGCCAAACATGGCATTCATTGGTTGAGGCGTTGAATGCCGTAGCCACAGGTAAGGTAATCGCCGGGTTGGTGATCGAACGGCTATACAGCTCAGCGAGCTCACGACGATAGGCGGTTTGTTTGTCCAAATGTTTTAACTTAACCGACAAACACGCGGCCTGTATTTCATCAAGCCGGCTATTCACGCCACGATATACGTTTTTGTATTTCTCATGAGATCCGTAGTTGCCCAACGCACGAACCGTCTTGGCCAAGACCTCATCATTGGTCGTGACTGCCCCAGCATCACCCAGTGCGCCGAGATTTTTTCCAGGATAGAAGCTGAATCCGGACGCATGCCCCCAGCTCCCGGCCTTCTTCCCATCGATCATCGCACCATGCGCTTGCGCCGAATCTTCTAGGACCAACAAATCATGGGAACGGGCAAGCTCCATGAGGTTCAGCATATCAGCCAGTCGACCATAGAGGTGAACAGGTAGGATCATCTTGGTTTTTGATGTAATCGCGGCTTTTGCATTGACGGGGCAAATGTTGAAAGTCTTTGGATCAGGCTCAACCAACACCGGAACCAAGCCGTTTTCCGAAATGGCAAGGATGCTGGCGATATAGGTATTGGACGGAACGAGAACCTCATCACCGTCACTGAGGCGGCCCAGCTCTTTCCACGCACGAATGACCAGTACCAGGGCATCCAGTCCGTTGGCAACGCCAATGCAATGCTCGGCGCCACAATACTGGGCAAACTCATGCTCGAATGTCTGGAGTTCTTTCCCACCGATATACCAACCGGAATCAACAACGCGTGTACAAGCGGCTACCAGCTCATCGCGACAGAGATCATTCACAGACTTCAAATCAAGAAATTTTATCATTTACCAAACACTCGTTTACTTTGACAGAGCTAGAGACCGTTTCAACTATCGACTTAATCAGCCGGCCATTTTAGCATATTCTCTATATTTCAGGATTGATTAACCAGGCTTTTAAACACTGAATAATCCCTTATATAGTCACGTTCGTCATAAACAGCACTTGCTAACACCAGCAATACGCAATTCGAACTAAACTCATGCATTTCTCGCCAGATCATCCGGTCGATAATGATAGCCTTGTCAGGAGCATCCAGCCACACTTCCTCCTTATTCACACCATCATCAAGCTTCATCAGACAGCGCCCAGATACACATACGGCTACCTGCATCAGTTCCTTGTGCGCATGAAACCCGCGCGGAACACCTTCTTTTGTTTCGGTGAGGTAATAAACGCGCTTAATTTCAAACGGAATATCATTTTCATATTCCAGTGCAACCAGCTGGCCACGCTCATCACCTTTTGAGGTGATATCCAAAAACCTGATCAAACTCATGCTTGCTTCTCCGACAGGCTATCGGATGTCGGAGCCTTGTCATCTTTATCGCTAACGTTAAAGCCGCCGATCGCAGGCCAATTTATCCCAAGCCTTACGTCACTCCAATGAACCGACCCTTCAGAGTCTTTATCGTAATAATCTGTCGCTTTATACAAAAAGTGCGTGTCATCTTCCAACGCAACAAATCCATGGGCAAAGCCTTCGGGAATCCACAGCATCAAGTTGTTTTGGCTGCTGAGTTCTACACCAACCCATTGCAGGTATGTGTTGGACTCAGGCCGAATATCCACCGCCACATCAAATGCAGCACCCCGCACCACACGCACCAGCTTGCCCTGGGCATGCGGCGCACGCTGGAAGTGCAAGCCCCTGAGCACGCCCTTTGTCGAGCAGGAGTGATTATCCTGAACAAACGCTCGCGGGATGGACAATCCTAGCTCTTTAAGCGCTGTATGAAAGCGTTCTTCGTTAAAGCTTTCCATAAACCAGCCGCGATCATCACCAAAAATCTTTGGCTCAATGATTACAACGTCAGGAATAGCAGTCTGAATCAGTTTCATGCCTTGGAAGCCTCTTCCAGAAGTTCCTGCAAATACTGGCCATAGCCTGTCTTCTTCAGCTTCTCTGCTTGGGCCCCAAGCTGTTCTGGGGTGATCCAGCCTTTATGGAACGCAATCTCTTCCAGACAGGCGACTTTCAGCCCCTGACGGTGCTCGATGGTATGGACGAAATGACTCGCTTCAAGGAGCGATTCGTGAGTACCCGTGTCCAACCATGCAAAGCCACGGCCCAGCATCTCGACGGTCAACGACTTGTCATCCAGGTAGGCGCGGTTGACGTCAGTAATTTCAAGCTCGCCACGAGGGGACGGCTTGATGCTTTTGGCAATGTCCACCACGCGATTGTCGTAGAAGTACAAGCCTGTTACTGCGTAGTTGGACTTCGGCTGCGAAGGTTTTTCTTCGATACTCAGCGCCCGACCGGTGGCATCGAACTCAACAACACCAAAACGCTCAGGGTCTGATACGTGATAGCCAAAGACTGTCGCTCCGGATGTCTGGGACATGGCGGAGCGCAAGTTGTCGGAAAAGTGCTGGCCGTAGAAAATATTGTCGCCAAGGATCAGACAGCAAGGATCGTTACCAATAAACGCTTCACCAATCAGGAAGGCCTGGGCCAGACCGTCTGGACTTGGCTGCTCGGCATAGCTGAGCTGGATGCCGTACTGACTGCCGTCTCCCAGAAGCTTTTTAAAGCAAGACAGATCTTCAGGAGTAGAGATGATCAAGATTTCGCGCATGCCAGCAAGCATCAACACCGACAGGGGATAGAAAATCATCGGCTTGTCGAAAATCGGTAACATTTGCTTGGATACACCCAGTGTCAGTGGATGCAAACGCGTCCCAGAGCCGCCAGCGAGGATGATGCCTTTGCGCTTGATGTACGTCATGTCTGTAAAACTTCCTTAAATATCTGTGTTACACCAGGCCAACACGCGGGCAGGCGGGTGAAAAATAGCGCGTAGCTTCTCGGTATTGAACCGCAATTTCAATGCCTGCGGTCTGCCATCCAAAATCGCCAACATAAAAGTTTATTTTTTCACGATAGAATCCTCGCCTGCAGCTGTACCCAGCAAACGCAGGCAATACTTTACGCCGGGAAGGACAGGCCAGGCTGAACGACTCGCGTGATTATGATCCATCCGCTACGAGTCGCTGCCTTTTTTTCATGAATGCTGCCAGGCATGGAGACAGCCCCTCAAGTGCCAGTCACTGCGGCTAACCTCAGATATCACATGAGGCCTGAAATCAAGAACCATTTATCCCCGCGCGTTATAGACAACAAGTTGCAAGCTAGTTTCCTTGCGGGATCAGATACTGCACCGCCTGAGAATAAAATGCGGGTTGCATAGTCATTTATTGTGGCTTGCTCAAACCTGTATCGCTACCCACCATCGTCGGTGAGTCTGGCTGCACGGACAGTAGTACCGACTGCGACTGGGGCTGACGAGTGCTGATGAGTTGACGAATCACAGCAATGAAAACCCCGATGAAGCCACCCAGAACCAGCCCCAACAGTATAACCAATACCTTCTTCGGCTTGACCGGACGCAACGGCTCCAGCGCCTGCTTATCGATCGTCACCAGCTTGAGCCGGCTCATATCAATATTCAGGTTACTCAACCGGGCCACCTCGGCACGCACCGGCTGAACGCCTGCGAGGAACATGTCCTCGTTTTCACGACGACTGAGCACTTCAATCTCACGATTGGATTGGAGCAATTGCAGCTCTTTGGCAATCTGCGCAATGCGTCCCTCGGTAAAATCATCGGACTTGCGCTGCATCAACGCGGCGCGCTCAGCCTCAAGCGCCTCAACCCCCATGAAATACAGAGGGATTTGCTGGTTGTTGATTTCTGTGCGCATCACACTTGATGAACCGTTACGGTCTGAATCACCCAAAGCGGAAGGCGTACTGGGCTTCCTGATCCCCAGGGACCTTGCAATTGCGATAGCTTCGTTCAACTGCGCCACTCGGTCGGTGCGCCCAGTCTTCAGTTGCGCGCGCAATGCCTTGAGCTCATCCTGCAACTGCGCCCGTCGCAGACTATCCGCTTCCCGGAGGGCCGCAATTTTCGCCTCTTTATCAACTTCATAGGCAGAGCGGGCAGCATCAATCTTGCCTTTGAGCTCGTTCAATCGGTTCTTTACGATAACATCCAGATCTGCCGCAATCTGCTCACGTTCTGTGGCAATCGCGTAATCGATGAAGCCGTTGAGAATGGCGACGCCATCGACGCCTTTCGGATAACTCATTTCAAGCTTGATATAAGCACTAAGGGAGTTGGCCTTCTTCGGATCAGGTAAACTGAGCTCAATAGAGTTGCGGTTGAACTCTTCGAAACTCTGCTCCAACGTTCTGCCCGGCTGCTCAAAGGCCGTGAACAACTTCTGGTGTGAACGAAAAAAACCCAATCGGGTATCGTAAGACTCCAACGACGCGCCCACTCTGACAAGAGCATCACCAGGAGGAAGCGTATAAATCTCGGATCGATTCAAAGAATCCAGTTCGTTGATTGCAGCCGGGCGCAACACACTGCTGACTTCATACTGAGGAATCGTGACGAACGCATAGACCGCAGCGACCAGGCCAGCGCTTGCAGTAGTGGCTATGATTAACTTTTTCTGCTTCCAGACAGCCTGAAAAAGCGCAACGAGATCAATCTCGTCGGACGAAGGAATCGGGGGGGCGCGGAAGCTACTACTCACAACAAAAACCTGCCTTCAAAGAGAAACTGCGGGCTCGTTATGCAGACAAAATTGCGTTTTTTTATTCTAATTAGGTGACCGCCAAAACCCAGCGTCTCTGCCAAATTTTGAGCGCACAAAATGCCTGTTATCGAGAACAGATTCCATTCTGCCATCTCTTTGGCATATTACAAGTCTTGACATGTCTGTCAGGCGATTCTGATTTTCTAGGAGAACTGTCGTAACCAACAGGGCTAGGTAGGTAGGCAGTTCAAAGCGCGCTACATGGCATGGTTTCTGACAAACGGTCGCCAATACCGCCCCTCCCATCCTCCTAAAACTAAACCCTAAACCACCGCCTTACCCCGACGCCTACGCACAACCACCCCCAACACCGGCCCAATCACCATCCCCACAATCAAAGCCACCACCACAAACACCGCCACCGGCATCTGCGCAGTACTCCACCCCAGGAACGACAGTGCCACGCCCTGCTGGTTCTCCAGCACAAACGCCAAAACCACCAACGCTGCAAGCACTGCAATCAACACCGCAACAACGCGCTTAACCCCACGCATACCCTTCTCCTTCCCCAAAAACACTCAGACGCCTTCTTCCTCTTCTTCGTTCACCCGATCGCGCAATTCCTTGCCCGGTTTGAAGTGGGGAACGAATTTGCCGTCGAGGCTGACGGATTGACCGGTTTTTGGGTTGCGGCCTACGCGGGGTGCGCGGTAGTGCAGGGAGAAGCTGCCGAAGCCGCGGATTTCGATGCGGTCTCCGGTGGCGAGGCATTGGGACATTTGCTCAAGCATGGTCTTGATAGCCAGCTCTACATCCTTGGATGAGAGCAGCCCTTGATGGGTGACAATTCGTTCGATCAACTCCGACTTCGTCATATTTTTCCCTTCTTTTTCAAGCAGCTAGGAAAAGCGCTCCGAAGGTTTTAGCATGAGTTGATGAATTTGAACAGCCCATGTGTCAACTTATCTGAGGCTGAATAAACATGCTCAGCGAGCGGTCAACCCCTTACTTACAGATCACCAACATGGTCCGTGTCACCGCGCCAGCAGGGTTCCAGCCGAACAGGTAGTCGCCCTCTTCGTCCTCGGCATCACTGGAACGGGTAATGACCTTGTAGCCCTGCATCTTGCACTCACGGGCGGCGCGCTTCTCGCACTTTTCCCACTTGTTGCCCAGGCCAGAGCAGTCGATCTCGATGCCGCTGACGCCGCGCTTGGCGTGGGTCTTGGCGCTGGTGGAGGAGCAGCCTGCAAGTACCAGCAAGGCGAGTATTACGATAATCCTGTTCATTCAAACCCTTATTGAGTCAGCAACGCGAAATAGCCGTTTTCAAGACTATAGTCAGTTCTGACATTGGGCTGAATGCCTTGGTTCGGTGCAGTTGCTTCATCAAATTTCAGGCAAAAAAAGGGCCTCGCATCGCAAGGCCCTTGATCGTGATCGTTCCCATGCTCTGCGTGGGAATGCAGCCAGTGACGCTCTGCCTCACTGGCGCTAACGGACGAGACGCAGAGCGTCTCAAGAGGCGTTCCCACGCGGAGCGTGGGGACGATCATGAATCCTGAATGAACGTGTCGTCTGTGAGTTTTTCGCGAGCGAGCTCGCTCCTACCGTTGAGGCGTCAGGCAACAAAAAAGGGCGACCGAAGTCGCCCTTTTTCTATAGCTTTACAGAACTTAGTTCTGCTTAGCCATTGCCTGGCGCAGCAGTGCCGCCATGGTGGTGTCAGCAGCAGCTTCCGGAGCAGCTTCTTTCAGGCTCTGGATAGCTTCTTTCTCTTCCACTTCGTCTTTCGACTTGATGGAGAGCTGAATCACGCGGCTCTTGCGGTCAACGCTGATGATCTTGGCTTCTACTTCCTGACCTTCTTTCAGAACGTTGCGCGCGTCTTCAACGCGGTCACGGCTGATTTCGGAGGCTTTCAGAGTCGCTTCGATATCGTCGGCCAGAACGATGATGGCGCCTTTGGCGTCAACTTCTTTCACAGTGCCTTTAACGATGGCGCCTTTGTCGTTCTCTTGAACGTACTCGGAGAACGGATCGCTTTCCAGTTGCTTGATGCCCAGGGAGATGCGCTCGCGCTCTGGGTCAACCGACAGGATAACGGTGTCCAGCTCGTCGCCCTTCTTGAAACGACGAACAGCTTCTTCGCCAACTTCGTTCCAGGAGATGTCGGACAGGTGAACCAGGCCGTCGATGCCGCCGTCCAGACCAATGAAGATACCGAAATCGGTGATCGACTTGATGGTGCCGGAGATTTTATCGCCCTTGTTGAACTGGCCAGAGAAATCTTCCCACGGGTTAGATTTGCACTGCTTGATGCCCAGGGAGATACGACGACGCTCTTCGTCGATGTCCAGAACCATAACTTCCACTTCGTCGCCGACTTGTACGACTTTCGAAGGGTGGATGTTCTTGTTGGTCCAGTCCATTTCGGAAACGTGTACCAGGCCTTCCACGCCTTCTTCCAGCTCTGCGAAGCAGCCGTAGTCGGTCAGGTTGGTAACACGCGCGGTGACGCGAGTGCTTTCTGGGTAACGAGCTTTGATAGCAACCCATGGATCTTCGCCCAGCTGCTTCAAGCCCAGGGAAACGCGGTTACGCTCACGATCGTACTTCAGAACCTTTACATCGATCTCGTCGCCAACGTTGACGATTTCGGAAGGATGCTTGATACGCTTCCAAGCCATGTCGGTAATGTGCAGCAGGCCATCGACGCCACCCAGATCGACGAATGCGCCGTAATCGGTGAGGTTCTTGACGATACCTTTGACTTGTTGGCCTTCCTGCAGGGATTCCAGCAGAGCTTCACGCTCGGCGGAGTTCTCTGCTTCCAGCACGCTGCGACGGGAAACGACAACGTTGTTGCGCTTCTGGTCGAGCTTGATGACTTTGAATTCCAGTTCTTTGCCTTCCAGGTGCGTGGTGTCGCGCACTGGACGAACGTCGACCAAAGAACCTGGCAGGAACGCACGGATGCCGTTAACGTCGACAGTGAAGCCGCCTTTAACCTTACCGTTGATAACGCCCTTGACCACTTCTTCAGCTGCGAAGGCTGCTTCGAGAACAATCCAGCATTCAGCGCGCTTGGCTTTTTCACGGGACAGCTTGGTTTCACCGAAACCGTCTTCAACCGAGTCCAGAGCAACGTGAACTTCGTCACCGACATTGATAGTCAGGTCACCAGCATCGTTGTAGAACTGTTCCAGCGGGATCAGAGCTTCAGACTTCAGACCAGCGTGAACGGTTACCCATCGAGCTTGGTAATCGATATCAACGATAACACCGGTGATGATGGAGCCTGCCTGAAGGTTCAGGGTTTTTAGGCTTTCTTCAAAGAGTTCCGCAAAGCTTTCGCTCATTTTAATTCCTGTTGATAAGGGCGAAGAATACGCCCATCTCCACACCCCAGACGGTGTGGGTCAGTTTCAGTTAAAAGAAGCCACCGCAGGACTATGACTGGTCCCCTGCGGCCTTCTTGATCACCCGGCGATATCGCGAATGGCGATTTCACTCATGATGCGTTCCAGCACCTGCTCGATGGACAACTCCGTGGAATCCAGCTGTATGGCGTCAGCCGCCGGCTTGAGCGGGGCTACCGCACGCTGGGTATCACGCTCATCGCGTGCACGGATCTCATCTAGCAGACTCGACAGACTAACACCATCGACTTTGCCCTTCAACTGCAAGTATCGGCGGCGTGCCCGTTCCTCGGCGCTGGCGGTCAGGAAAATCTTCAGCGGCGCCTCGGGAAACACCACCGTGCCCATGTCGCGGCCATCGGCCACCAGGCCCGGCGCTTCCTGGAATGCGCGCTGGCGCTGCAGCAGCGCCTCGCGCACGGCAGGCAGCGCGGCCACTTGGGAGGCACCCGCGCCGATACTCTCGGTGCGAATCACATCACTGACTTCATCACCTTCCAGAATAATGCGCTGCAGCTGACCCTCGGTCGCCGCAATGAACTGCACATCCAGATGGGCGGCAAGTTTGGTCAGCAATTCTTCGTTGGTCAGGTCCACACCATGGTTGTGCGCAGCAAACGCCAGCAGGCGGTACAACGCGCCAGAATCCAGCAGGCACCAACCCAGGCGCTTGGCCAGAATGCCAGCGATTGTGCCTTTGCCCGAGCCGCTAGGCCCGTCGATGGTAATCACCGGTGCTTTGATATTCACAATTGAGCCTCTTGGGCAACACGGATGCCGACTTGGGCACACAGTGTCAGAAAGTTCGGAAAAGACGTAGCAACATTGGCGCAGTCAAGGATACGAATAGGCGCCGTCGCCCGCAGGGAAGCCACACTGAACGCCATGGCAATCCGATGATCGCCATGGGCATGCACTTCACCGCCGCCCATCGGGCCACCGTCAATGATAAGCCCATCAGGCGTGGGTTCACACTTCACACCCAGGGCCAACAGACCGTCGGCCATTACCTGGATGCGATCGGACTCCTTGAGGCGCAGCTCCTCGGCACCGCGTAAAACGGTGCGGCCTTGAGCGCAGGCTGCGGCGATAAACAGCACGGGAAACTCATCAATCGCCAACGGCACCAGGGCCGCTGGAATCTCGATACCCTTGAGCACGGCGGCACGCACACGTAAATCCGCCACCGGCTCGCCGCCCACCTCGCGCTGATTTTCGAGGGTGATATCAGCCCCCATCAGCCGCAGGATATCGATTACCCCGGTGCGGGTCGGGTTGATACCGACATGCTCCAGCAGCAGCTCGGATCCCTCGGCAATCGAGGCCGCCACCAGGAAAAACGCCGAAGACGAAATGTCCCCCGGCACTTCAATACGCGTAGCGGTCAACCCATGCCCCGACGCCAGTGACGCCGTCGCGCCCTGCACCGCCACCGGGTAGCCAAAGCCGCGCAGCATGCGCTCGGTGTGGTCGCGGGTCGGTGCGGGCTCGGTCACCGAGGTTTTACCCTCAGCGTACAACCCCGCTAATAACAGGCAGGATTTCACCTGGGCACTGGCCATGGGCAGTACATAGTTCAAGCCTTTAAGCGATTGCCCGCCACGAATGCTCAGTGGCGGACGGCCGTCCGGCCCGGTTTCGATGATCGCGCCCATTTCCCGCAGCGGCTTGGCCACGCGGTTCATCGGGCGCTTGGACAGCGAAGCATCGCCGGTCAGCACGCTGTCGAAGCTCTGCGCCGCCAATACACCGGCCAACAGGCGCATCGATGTGCCGGAATTGCCTACGTAGATAGGCCCCGGCGCAGCCTTCAGGCCCTGCAGGCCGACGCCGTGAATGGTCACGCGCCCATGGTGCGGCCCCTCGATCACCACGCCCATGTCGCGAAAGGCCTGCAAGGTCGCCAGGGCGTCTTCGCCCTCAAGAAAACCCTCGACTTCGGTCACACCCTCGGCCAACGAACCCAGCATGATCGACCGATGAGAGATCGACTTGTCACCCGGCACGCGGATGCGCCCGCTCAAGCGGCCACCCGGGCTGGCGATGAAGGTCAGGTCATCGGCGTTCACTGCGGTTTCCATATAGGCCCGGCGCGCGAGGATCTTGCTGAAATGTTCACGCGCCACCCGCGCACGGGTGAACACGCCCAGCAGTTGGTGGCCGTCTCCCGCATCCACCGCGTCGCGCAAGGCATCGAGGTCACTGCGGAAGGTGTCCAGGGTGCGCAACACCGCTTCGCGATTGGCGAGGAAGATGTCGTGCCACATCACCGGATCGCTGCCGGCAATCCGCGTGAAATCGCGAAAACCACCAGCGGCGTAACGGAAAATCTCGAGGTTCTCGTTGCGCTTGGCCAGCGAATCCACCAGGCCAAATGCCAGCAGATGCGGCAAGTGACTGGTCGCTGCCAACACTTCGTCGTGACGCTCGACCTGCATATGCTCCACATCCGCGCCCAGCTCGCGCCAGAGACGATCCACCACTGCCAACGCCGTGGGATCGGTTTGCGCAAGCGGCGTCAGGATGACCTTATGCCGACGGAACAGCTGCGCATTGGACGCCTCCACCCCGCTCTGCTCGGAGCCAGCAATGGGGTGGCCCGGCACAAAGCGCGGCGGCATGCCACCAAACGCCAATCGTGCCGCGCGCACCACATTGCCTTTGGCGCTGCCCACATCGGTGAGGATCGCTTGCCCGAGGTCCATGCCAGCCAGTACCGCCAGCAATTTCTCCATGGCCAGGATCGGCACGGCGAGCTGGATCACATCCGCGCCTTGGCATGCAACGGCCAGGTCCGCCTCACAGCGGTCCACCACCCCCAACTCCACCGCCAATTTGCGCGATTGCGGGTCGAGGTCCACGCCCACCACTTCGCCACACAGCCCGCTTTCACGCAGGCCTTTGGCGAAGGAGCCACCGATCAACCCCAGGCCGACTACCACCAGGCGACCGATCATAGGCACAGCAGGTTGCAATGCAGTGACATCAACCACGGGCCAGAACCTTGGCCAGCGCCTCAAGGAAGCGGCTGTTCTCAGCCGGCAAACCGATGGTGATACGCAGGTGGTTCGGCATGCCGTAGTTGGCCACCGGGCGCACAATCACGCCCTCGCGCAGCAAGCCCTGGAACACCGGCGCGGCCACTTGGCCGAGGTCGACGCAGATGAAGTTGCCCTTGGACGGAATCCAGCCCAGGCCCAGCTCACGAAAGCCTTCCTGCAATTGCAGCATGCCGCTTTCATTGAGGCGACGGCCTTCTTCCAGGTATTCGGCATCCTTCACCGCCGCACAGGCGGCCGCCAGGGCCAGGCTGTTGACGTTGAACGGCTGGCGCACGCGGTTCAGCACATCGGCCACCACAGGCGTGGACAAGCCATAACCGACCCGCAACGACGCCAGGCCGTAAGCCTTGGAGAACGTACGCGACACCAGCAGGTTCGGGTAGGCCGCGAGGAAATCCAGGCCGTCGGGCAAGTCGCTGCCTTCGGCGTACTCGATGTAGGCTTCGTCCAGCACGACCAGCACGTGCTCCGGCACATCCTGCAGGAATTCGTTCAGTGCCTGCTCGTCAAACCAAGTGCCGGTCGGGTTGTTCGGGTTGGCGATAAACACCACGCGAGTCTGAGCATCGATGGCTGCCAGCATCGCCGGCAGGTCATGGCCCCAGTCCTTGGCAGGAATCACGCGAGCATCCGCCCCCACCGCCTGGGTCACGATCGGGTAGACCGCAAACGCGTGTTCGCTGAACACCGCGTTCAAACCTGGCGCCAGGTAGGCACGGCCGACCAGTTCAAGGATGTCGTTGGAGCCGTTGCCCAAGGTCACTTGGTTCAACTCGACCCGGCACTTGTCCGCCAGCAGCGACTTGAGGGCAAAACCGTTGCCGTCGGGGTAACGGGTCAGCTCGGCCAGCTCTTCACGAATCGCCGCCAACACTTTGGGGCTCGGCCCCAGCGGGTTTTCGTTACTCGCCAGCTTGACGATCTTGGACGGGTCCAGATTCAACTCGCGGGCCAACTCGTCCACAGGCTTGCCTGGAACGTAAGGCGAAAGTTGTTGCACGCCCGGCTGCGCCAGGGCGAGGAAGTTGCCACTCATGTCAAAGCCTCACAAAACCGCTTTCGGGTAAGAGCCCAGCACCTTGAGTGCCACGGCTTCCTGACTGATCTTCTCCAGCACGCCCTTGACCAGCGGGTCGCGGTGATGGCCGATGAAGTCGATAAAGAACACGTAGGTCCATTTACCGCTGCGCGAAGGACGAGTCTCGATGCGCGTCAGGTCAATCCCGTTGTCGTGGAACGGCACCAGCAGCTCATGCAGCGCGCCGGGCTTGTTGCTCATGGAAACGATGATCGAGGTCTTGTCGTCGCCGGTGGGCGGCACTTCCTGGCTGCCGATCATCAAAAAGCGCGTGGAGTTGTCCGGGCGGTCTTCGATTTTCTCGGCCAGGCGCGTCAGGCCGTATAGGCCCGCGGCCATATCGCCGGCAATCGCCGCCGAATTCCACTCACCCTTGACCCGCTTGGCCGCTTCGGCGTTGCTGGACACCGCCACGCGCTCGACATTCGGGTAATGGGCGTCCAGCCACTTGCGGCACTGGGCCAGGGACTGGGCGTGGGAGTAGATGCGGCTGATGCTGTCGGTCTTGGTGTTTTCACCCACCAGCAGGTGGTGGTGGATACGCAGCTCCACCTCACCGCAGATGACCATGTCGTGCTCAAGGAAGCTGTCCAGGGTGTGGTTGACCGCGCCTTCGGTGGAGTTTTCCACCGGCACCACGCCAAAATTCACCGCACCGGCCGCGACTTCACGGAAGACTTCGTCGATAGCCGCCATCGGCTTGCTGATCACCGCGTGGCCGAAGTGCTTCATGGCCGCCGCCTGGGTGAAGGTGCCTTCAGGGCCGAGGTAAGCCACTTTCAGCGGCTGCTCCAGCGCCAGGCACGAAGACATGATTTCACGGAACAACCGCGCCATCTCTTCGTTGCCCAACGGCCCTTTGTTGCGCTCCATCACACGCTTGAGCACCTGGGCTTCACGCTCGGGGCGGTAGAACACCGGCACTTCGCCTTCGGCGAGGGACGCCATCTTCACCCGTGCCACTTCCTGGGCGCAGCGCGCACGTTCACTGATCAGCTCCAGGACCTTCTCGTCCAGGCTGTCAATGCGTACGCGCAGGGCCTTGAGTTCTTGCTCAGACATTAGCCGTGTTCCTTCTCGAACTCTGCCATGTAGGCAACCAGCGCATTGATGGCGTGGATGTCGACGGCGTTATAAATGGAGGCGCGCATGCCACCTACCGAGCGGTGGCCCTTGAGGTTCAACAGGCCGCGCGCGTCGGCACCAGCCAGGAACGGCTTGTCCAGGCGGTCGTCAGCCAGGCGGAACGGCACGTTCATCCACGAGCGGTCAGTGAGGTTGATCGGGTTGCTGTACAGGCCGCTGGCGTCGATGAAGTCGTACAGGACGCGCTTCTTCTCTTCGTTGAGCTTGCCCATGGCCGCCACGCCGCCCTGCTCCTTGAGCCATTCGAACACCAGGCCCGACAGGTACCAGGCGAACGCCGGCGGGGTGTTGTACATCGAGCCGTTATCGGCCGCGACCTTGTAGTTGAGCATGGTCGGGCACAGCGAGCGGGCGCGGCCCAGCAGGTCTTCGCGGATGATATTGACCAGGATGCCGCTTGGGCCGATGTTCTTCTGCGCGCCGGCGTAGATCATGCCGTATTTGGACACGTCGATCGGGCGCGAGAGGATGTCCGAGGACATGTCGCACACCAGTGGCACGTCACCGACTTCAGGCACCCAGTCAAATTCCAGGCCGCCGATGGTTTCGTTCGCGACGTAGTGAACGTAGGCCGCGTCCTTGGACAGCTTCCACTCGTTCTGGCCGGGAATGGCGAAGTAGTCATAGGGCTTGGCGGTGCCTGCCACGTTGACATGGCCATAGCGCGAGGCTTCTTCGATAGCCTTCTGCCCCCAGATACCGGTGTCGATATAGTCGGCAGTGCCGCCTTCGGGCAGCAGGTTCAGCGGCAACTGGGCGAACTGTTGGCTCGCGCCGCCTTGCAGGAACAGCACTTTGTAATTGGATGGGATGTCCAGCAAGTCGCGCAGGTCCTGCTCGGCCTTGTTGGCGATGGACACGAACTCATCGCTGCGATGGCTCATTTCCATCACGGAGAGGCCTTTTCCATGCCAGTCGAGGAGTTCACCCTGCGCACGCTGCAGGACTGCTTCAGGAAGCGCCGCGGGACCGGCACAGAAGTTATAGGCTCTCTTGCTCACATCCAATCTCACTCTGATCTGGTGGTAGTCAGGCAAACATATCAGCCGACACCGGACCCCATGTGGGAGCGGGCTTGCTCGCGAAATCGATCTAACAGGCGCCATCTTCGGTGAATGTCAGTCCGCCTTCGCGAGCAAGCCCGCTCCCACAAGGGATCTCCATGGTTGTCGATATTTCCATCCGGACAAACAACAAGGGGGCGAATCTTCATCCGCCCCCTGTGTGTCCGCTTATTCCTGCGGTTCTTCTTCGTCTGCGGCAGCGTCGAGGGTTGGCTCGTCAACGTTGTCATCGCCGGCTGCGATCACCTCGCCTTCAAATTCCTCACCTTCGAGCTCTTCACCTTCGACTTCCGAAGGCTCCTGCACACGCTCCAGGCCGACCAGTTTTTCGTCCTTGGCCAGCTTGATCAGGGTCACGCCCTGGGTGTTACGGCCCAGGCTCGAGACCTCGGCCACACGGGTACGCACCAGGGTGCCCTGGTCGGAAATCAGCATGATTTCCTCGCCATCGAGCACCTGCACCGCGCCGACCAGACGGCCGTTGCGGTCGTTGCTGACCATGGCGATCACGCCCTGGCCGCCACGCTTGTACTCCGGGAACTCGCTGATGGCGGTGCGCTTGCCATAACCACGCTCGGAAGCGGTGAGGATCTGGCTGCCTTCTTCCGGGATCAGCATCGAAATCAGCTTCTGCCCTTCTGGCAGGCGCATGCCGCGTACACCGCGGGCAGTACGGCCCATGGCACGTACATCGGATTCCTTGAAGCGTGTGACCTTGCCGCCATCGGAGAACAGCATGACTTCGCGTTCGCCGTCGGTGATGGCTGCGGAAATCAGTACGTCGCCTTCGTCCAGCTCCAGGGCGATCAGGCCCACGCTGCGTTGACGGCTGAAGGATTCCAGCGGGGTCTTCTTCACGGTGCCTTTAGCGGTGGCCATGAAGATGAAGTGACCTTCGGTGTATTCCTCGACCGGCAGCATGGTGGTGATGTATTCATCACTGTCCAGCGGCAGCAGGTTGACCAACGGACGACCACGAGCAGCGCGGGAGGCTTCCGGGATCTCGTAGGTCTTGAGCCAGTACACCTTGCCCTTGCTGGAGAACAGCAGCAGCGTGGTGTGGCTGTTGGCGACCAGCAGGTGAGCGATGTAGTCCTCATCCTTCACGCCGGTAGCCGATTTACCTTTACCGCCACGACGCTGGGCTTGGTAAGCCGCCAATGGCTGGGTCTTGGCATAGCCACCGTGGGAGATGGTCACTACGCGCTCTTCTTCCGGGATCATGTCACCCAGGGTCAGGTCCAGGCGCGCATCGAGGATTTCGGTGCGGCGCACGTCGCCGTATTCGGCGCGGATCACTTCCAGTTCTTCGCGGATCACTTCCATCAGGCGCACGGCGCTGCTGAGGATGCGGATCAACTCGCCGATCTGGTTGAGGATCTCCTGGTACTCGGCCAGCAGCTTCTCGTGCTCAAGGCCGGTGAGGCGGTGCAGACGCAGTTCCAGGATGGCCTGGGCCTGTTCTGGCGACAGGAAGTACTTGCCTTCACGCAGACCGTATTGCGGGTCCAGGGTCTCCGGGCGGCACGAGTCGGCGCCAGCGCGCTCAACCATGGCCACTACGGCGCTGGATTCCCACGGCGTGCTGATCAGCGCTTCCTTGGCTTCCGACGGGGTTGGCGAGGCCTTGATCAGGGCGATCACCGGGTCGATGTTCGACAGCGCAACCGCCTGGCCTTCCAGGATATGGCCGCGCTCGCGGGCCTTGCGCAGTTCGAACACGGTACGGCGGGTAACCACTTCGCGGCGGTGACGCACGAAGGCTTCCAGCAGGTCCTTGAGGTTCAGGATGCGCGGGCGGCCGTCGATCAGGGCAACCACGTTGATACCAAACACGCTTTGCAGCTGGGTCTGGGCGTAGAGGTTGTTGAGGATCACCTCAGGCACTTCGCCACGGCGCAGCTCGATTACTACGCGCATACCGTCTTTGTCGGACTCGTCGCGCAGCTCGGTGATGCCTTCCAGCTTCTTCTCTTTAACCAGCTCGGCGATCTTCTCGATCAAGCGTGCCTTGTTCAGCTGGTACGGGAGTTCGGTGATGACGATCTGCTGGCGGCCACCGACCTTGTCGATGTCTTCGATCATCGAGCGGGCACGCATGTAAATGCGCCCGCGACCGGTGCGGTAGGCTTCGATGATGCCGGCGCGACCGTTGATGATCGCGGCGGTCGGGAAGTCCGGGCCGGGGATGTATTGCATCAGCTCATCGACGGTCAGCTCAGGGTTGTCGATAAGGGCCAGGCAACCGTCGATGACTTCACCGAGGTTGTGCGGCGGGATATTGGTGGCCATGCCCACGGCGATACCGCTGGAACCGTTGACCAGCAGGTTGGGGATCTTGGTGGGCATGACAGCCGGGATCATTTCGGTGCCGTCGTAGTTCGGCACCCAGTCCACGGTTTCTTTGTGCAGGTCGGCCAGCAGCTCGTGCGCCAGCTTGGTCATGCGCACTTCGGTGTATCGCATGGCCGCGGCGTTGTCGCCGTCCACCGAACCGAAGTTGCCCTGGCCGTCTACCAGCAGGTAGCGCAGGGAAAACGGCTGCGCCATCCGAACGATGGTGTCGTACACCGCAGTGTCGCCGTGAGGGTGATACTTACCGATCACGTCACCGACAACACGGGCAGATTTCTTGTACGGCTTGTTCCAGTCGTTACCCAGCTCGCTCATCGCGAACAGCACACGCCGGTGCACGGGCTTCAAGCCATCGCGCGCATCAGGCAGTGCCCGACCGACAATTACGCTCATCGCGTAGTCGAGGTAGGACTGTTTCAGCTCGTCTTCGATATTGACCGGGAGGATTTCTTTGGCCAGTTCGCCCATGAGAAGCCTGATTCCTTTTTCGGGTGAAACCTCGTCACATCCATTCGGGACGAACGAAGCTCGCCGCTGCCGGCACGGTGCCTGACAACGACTTACGACAAATCAACGAGTTATGACACGGATCTGCACGTTATAGGCAACCCCTCGGGGCAGCCCTGGAAACCGCCGGATGTTATCACAATCGCCGCCACGCACCTATCCCCCTGATGCGCATGGAGGCTAGTAATTTGACGGATGACAGGCTTGAAGGGGACGAGAGGGGCTCAGAGGCGCGGTGGTGGTTTTTTTGAGGGTGGAATGCAGAAGTTTTGTTGACTTCAAGGACCAATCGCAGGCAAGCCAGCTCCCACCTTTGATTTGTGAACACCGTTAAATGTGGGAGCTGGCTTGCCTGCGATAGCGCCCGCACAGGCACCGACACATTCAATGCAGGCGCTTACGGCACATCAACTTGGCCAACTTGGCCACATCCGGCCGCTCCACCACGCCCTTTTCAGTCACGATCACGTCAATCAGATCCGCAGGCGTCACATCAAACACAGGGTTAAACGCCGCGACATTCAACCGCTGCCCATCAACCTCCAGCAACTCGCCACTATCGCGCTGCTCCAGGGCAACATCATCGCCAGTAGCCATCATCAAATCCAGGGTCGAACTCGACGCCACCACCATAAAGCGTACGCCATGGTGCATGGCACACACGGCCAGCTGATAAGTGCCGATCTTGCTGATCACATCGCCATTGGCCGCGATACAGTCCGCACCGACCACTACCCAGGTCACGCCTTTGGTCTTGAGGATATGCGCCCCGGCGGAGTCGGCATTCACCGCCACGGGGATGCCCTGGCCCGCCAACTCCCACGCCGTCAGGCGCGAGCCTTGCAGCCATGGGCGGGTTTCATTGACATAGACCTGCTCGACCAAGCCCTCCAGATACGCTGCATGAATGACCCCGAGGGCTGTGCCAACGCCGCCGGAAGCCAACGCGCCGGCGTTGCCATGGGTGAGGATCGCCTGGGCGTTGCCCTGGTGCTTGCGAATCCGCTCCATACCCAACTGGGCTATGACCACATTGGCCTCCCGGTCGCTTTCATGGATCGCGACGGCTTCGGCTTCCAGCACCACCAGCGGGTCGGCGTGCGGCTTGAGGCGGTCGAGGCGGTCGCGCATGCGCTGCAAGGCCCAGAACAAGTTCGATGCGGTGGGTCGAGTATGGGCCAGCAAGGCGTAGTCTTCTTCCCACGCGGCCTGCCAGTCGCCACCCTCGGCGATGCGCTCGCGGGCAGCGAGCACCAAGCCATAGGCGGCGCAGATGCCGATAGCCGGCGCGCCACGCACCACCATGGTGCGAATGGCGTCGGCCACCGCTTCAACGGTAACGCAGGCTACCCAGCGCTCACGGGACGGCAAAACACGCTGATCGAGCAGGTGCAGCGCGCCATCACGCCATTGGATGGCCTTCACTTTCTCTGCAGCCAACAGTCGGTCGCGCATCCCTTACCCCGCACTCATGAACAAAAGCCGCCGATTATAGCGATCCGCCAGCCAGGACGCTCGGGTATACTTCGCCCTTCTTTTATAGCTGCCTGGGAAGAAGCCTGCGATGACCTCCACTGCCGCCCCGCTCGACTTGTTGCTGCTGCCGACCTGGCTGGTACCCGTCGAGCCCGCTGGCGTGGTGCTCAAGGAGCATGGCCTGGGTATCCGCGATGGCTGCATTGCCTTTATCGGGCCACGGGACGCGGCGTTGAAGCTGGCAGCGCGCGAGGTGCGTGAACTGCCCGGTATGCTGCTCAGCCCTGGCCTGATCAATGCCCACGGCCATGCCGCCATGACCCTGTTCCGTGGCCTGGCCGACGATTTGCCGCTGATGACATGGCTGGAAAAACACATCTGGCCCGCCGAAGCCAAGTGGGTCGACGAAGCGTTCGTGCGCGACGGCACCAACCTGGCCATCGCCGAGCAGATCAAGGGCGGCATCACCTGCTTTTCGGACATGTATTTCTACCCCAAGGTCGCCAGCGACTGCGTGCACAACAGCGGTATGCGTGCGCAGATCGCGTTGCCGATCCTCGACTTCCCGATTCCCGGCGCCAGCAGTGCCGACGAGGCGATTCGCCAGGGTATCGAGCTGTTCGGCGACCTCAAGCACCACCCGCGCATCAAGATCACCTTCGGCCCCCACGCGCCCTACACCGTGTGCGATGCCAACCTGGAAAAGATCCGGGTGATCGCCGAAGAGCTGGACGCCGTGATCCATATGCACGTTCACGAAACCGCCTTCGAAGTGCAGCAAGCCGTCGAGCAGACCGGCGAGCGGCCATTGGCGCGCCTGGCTCGCCTCGGCCTGCTGGGCCCGCGCTTTCAGGCCGTGCACATGACCCAAATCAGCGAAGACGACCTGGCTTTACTGGTAGAAAGCAACACCAGCGTCATTCACTGCCCGGAATCGAACCTGAAACTGGCCAGCGGCTTTTGCCCGGTGGAGCGCTTGTGGCAGGCTGGCGTCAACGTGGCCATCGGCACCGACGGCGCCGCCAGCAACAATGACCTGGATTTGCTCGGCGAAACCCGCACGGCGGCGATGCTGGCCAAGGCCGTGGCCGGTTCCGCTACAGCACTGGATGCCCACCGCGCCTTGCGCATGGCCACGCTCAACGGTGCCAGGGCGATGGGCCTGGACAGCCAGATTGGCTCATTGGAAGTCGGCAAGGCAGCCGACATCGTCGCCTTTGATCTTTCCGGGCTGGCGCAACAACCGATCTACGATCCGGTCTCACAGCTTATATATGCCACCGGGCGCGATTGCGTGAAACACCTTTGGGTCGCCGGCAAGCCATTGCTCGACGACCGGCAATTGACCCGCATGGATGAACAACAGTTGACCGCCACGGCCATTGCCTGGGGCCAACGCATCAGCGGGCACAGCGAATAACGACGCGGCTGAGGCCTTGGGTTCAGCCGCGACACACCGACTTATCAGATTCAGAGGATTCACCATGAGCAACGTCGACCACGCCGAAATCGCCAAGTTTGAAGCCCTGGCCCACCGCTGGTGGGACCGCGAGAGCGAATTCAAACCCCTGCACGACATCAACCCTCTGCGGGTCAACTGGATTGACGAGCGCGTCAACCTGGCCGGCAAGAAGGTGCTGGACGTCGGTTGCGGCGGCGGCATCCTCAGCGAAGCCATGGCCCAGCGCGGCGCCACCGTCATGGGCATCGACATGGGCGAAGCGCCGCTGGCCGTGGCCCAGTTGCACCAGCTCGAATCCGGCGTGAGCGTCGAATACCGCCAGATCACCGCCGAAGCCCTGGCCGAAGAAATGCCCGAGCAGTTCGACGTGGTCACCTGCCTGGAAATGCTCGAACACGTGCCAGACCCGTCCTCGGTGATCCGCGCCTGTTTCCGCATGGTCAAGCCCGGCGGCCAGGTGTTCTTCTCCACCATCAACCGCAACCCCAAGGCTTACCTGTTCGCGATCATCGGCGCCGAATACATCATGAAGCTGCTGCCGCGCGGCACCCATGACTTCAAGAAATTCATCCGCCCTTCCGAGCTGGGTGCCTGGAGCCGCCAGGCCGGGCTGACCGTCAAGGACATCATCGGCCTGACCTACAACCCGCTGACCAAGCACTACAAGCTGGCCAACGACGTTGACGTCAACTACATGATCCAGACCCTGCGCGAGGAGTAAGCCTGTGAAGTTGCGAGCGGTTCTCTTCGACATGGACGGTACCCTGCTGGACACCGCGCCGGACTTTATCGCCATCTGCCAGGCCATGCGCGCCGACCGTGGCCTGGCGCCGATCAACCCCGAACACATCCGCGATGAAATTTCCGGTGGTGCGCGGGCGATGGTCGCCGTGACGTTCTCGATGGACCCGGAGTCGCCGGGCTTTGAGGAACTGCGCCAGGAATTCCTGGAGCGTTACCTCAAGGATTGCGCAGTGCACAGCAAACTGTTCGACGGCATGGCCGAGCTGCTGGAAGACATCGAGAAAGCCAAGCTGATCTGGGGCGTCGTCACCAACAAGCCGGTGCGCTTTGCCGAACCGATCATGCAGCGCCTGGGCCTGGCCGAGCGTTCGGCCGTGCTGATCTGCCCAGACCATGTGAAAAACAGCAAGCCGGACCCGGAGCCGATGATCCTGGCGTGCAAGATGCTCAACCTGGACCCGGCCAGCGTGCTGTTCGTGGGCGATGACCTGCGCGACATCGAATCCGGCCGCGACGCCGGTACACGCACGGCGGCGGTCACCTACGGCTATATACATCCGGACGACAACCCACGCCACTGGGGCGCGGACGTGGTGGTGGATCACCCGCTGGAATTGCGCAAGGTGCTGGATAACGCGCTGTGCAGTTGCTGATGGCTCGAAGATCTCAACAACACTGAGATCAATGTGGGAGCTGGCTTGCCTGCGATAGCGGCCTGCCAGCCAGCACATTTGGCGACAGGTAGTCCGCCATCGCAGGCAAGCCAGCTCCCACAGGAAATGGATTCCACTTCAAGTGGTGTATCACCTTGAATTTTGTCGAGGCTTTTTATGTTTGATTACTCTGCACCGCCAGAACTGCTCAAAGGCCGGACCATCCTGGTGACCGGCGCCGGTCGCGGGATTGGTGCGGCAGCGGCAAAAACCTATGCCGCCCATGGCGCCACCGTGCTGTTGCTGGGCAAGACCGAAGCCAACCTGGCCCAGGTGTATGACGAGATCGAAGCCGCTGGCCACCCGCAGCCGGTGGTGATCCCGTTCAACCTGGAGACCGCCCTGCCCCATCAATACGATGAGCTGGCAGCAATGATCGAAAAGGCATTCGGCCACCTCGACGGCCTGTTGCACAACGCCTCGATCATCGGCCCACGCACGCCCATCGAGCAGTTGTCCGGCGAGAACTTCATGCGGGTGATGCATGTGAACGTCAACGCGATGTTCATGCTGACCAGCACGTTGCTGCCGTTGCTCAAGCTGTCCCAGGATGCGTCGGTGGTGTTCACCTCCAGCAGCGTCGGGCGCAAGGGTCGTGCTTATTGGGGTGCCTATGGGGTGTCCAAGTTCGCTACCGAAGGCTTGATGCAAACCCTGGCCGATGAGCTGGAAGACGTGGCCGCAGTGCGCGCCAACAGCATCAACCCGGGCGGTACCCGCACCAGCATGCGCGCCCAGGCGTACCCCGGCGAAAACCCGATGGAAAGGCCAGCACCGGAAGAGATCATGCCGGTGTACCTGTACCTGATGGGGCCGGACAGTGCGGGCATCAATGGCCAGGCATTCGATGCGCAATAAGCCCTGACACCCCGCAAAACAAAGGTGGGAGCTGGCTTGCCTGCTCCCACCTTTGTTTTGTGGTGTAGTTAAAATCTCAGTTTTTGACCACTTCCTCCAGAGTGAAACGCCCCAACGGGTTCTGCAGGAAGTTGCTTACGTTCTTGCGTGAGATGTTGATATACGGGCTGTAGTACAGGTCAATCCAGTTCACATCCTGCTTGGCCAGCTTCTGCAACTCCACATACATCTGCTCACGCTTGGCCGGGTCTGCCTCGATTCGCGCGGCCGCCACCAATGCCTTGACCTGGTCGTTCTTGTAGCGGGTCATGTAGTTCTGGTTGGTGTCATGGCCCAGCACGAAGGTAGTTTTCTGGTCGGGGTCGAGGATGTCGTTGGTCCAGTACATCACCGAAATATCGTACTCACCGTCTACCAGCATCTGCCAGCTTTGGGTGGGGTCGACTTTCTCCAGGTTGGCAGTCACGCCGACCTTGGCCAGTTGGTCCTTGATGATCACCGCGATCTGCTCGTCGGCCTCGTTGCCGGCGTTGACCACGTAGTTGAGCTTCAAATCCTGGGCACCCGCAGCGGCCAGCAGCTTCTTGGCTTCGGCCGGGTCGTACGGGCGTTGCAGGTTGTTGGCGTAGTGGTACAGCGAGCCCTTTGGAATGTAGGAATAAGCCACGGTGCCTTGACCGTAAGTGACGGCTTTGACCAGCGATTGCTTGTCGATGGCCATGTCCAGGGCCTGGCGCACTTGAGGCTTGGCCAACAGGCCGTGCTCGTGGTTGATCAACAGGTGATCTTCACGGGTGGACGGGTCGGCGTGGATCACCACGTTCTGGTCTTTTTTCAGCTCTTGCACCCGGGAGAACGGCACAAAGATCGCCGTGTCGAGTTCGTTGTTCTGCACCATGCGCATGCGCGTGTTGTCATCGGTCACCGACACCCATTCCACGCCGTCCAGGCTCACGCTGCTGGCCTGCCAGAAATTCGGGTTTTTCTTCAGGATCACACGGTCGCCCTTGCGCCACTCGTCCACGGTAAATGCGCCGGAGGTCACCGGGTTTTCCGAGTAGGCGTCTTCGCCCATCGTGGTCATGGCTTTTTCCGACAGGATCGATACCGTTGGCGACGCCAGTTGCGAGAGGAAAGCCACCGCCGGGGTTTTCAGGGTGACCACCAGGGTCTTGGCATCGCTGGCCGTGGCGGTGTTGATCAGGCTGAACGGGTCGCTCCACAACGAGGCCTTGTTGTCACGGATGCGCAGCAGGCTGAACGCAGCATCGGCGGCGGTGATCGGCGAGCCGTCAGAGAACTTCGCCTCGCGCAGCTTGAAGGTGTAGGTCAGGCCATCCTTGGAAATGTCCCAGCTTTCGGCCAGGCCCGGCTCCATCTTGGTGCCCAGGTTATCCACGCGCACCAGGGTGTCGTAGACGTTGGCAAACACCCAGGTGTCGCGGTTTTGCGCGCTTTTGATCGGGTCGAAGGTGGTGCTGTCTTCACGGCAGCCGATGGTGAGTACACCGGCGGCCTGGGCCAGGCCGGCGGTCAGCGACCAGGCCGTGAGGGTAGCGGCGGCGAGCAATTTCAAGTGGCGCGAGTGCATATCACAACTCCTTGTTAATGAATGGCAGAGGGTCAAAGCAAAGGGTCTTCAAGCACGCAACTGTACCGATGCTCGTGCAGGAATTGGGTGGGGGGCAATACCGTGGAACACATGGTTTGCGCATACCGGCAACGTGGGTGGAAGGCACAGCCTGTCGGCAGATTCAGCGGGCTGGGCGGCTCGCCGGGCAATGGCTGGGCTGGCAATGGGCGGTGCGGATCGATCTCCGGGATGGCCTGGATCAACGCCGCGGTATACGGGTGACGGGGCGCGGTAAACACCGCCTCCACCGGCCCTTCCTCGACGATCTTGCCCAGGTACATCACGGCCACGCGGTCGCACAGGCGCCGCACGATGGCCAGGTCATGGGCGATAAACAGGATCGCCAGGTTCATACGCTGTTGCAGTTCCAGCAGCAGGTTGATGATCTGGCCCTGGATCGACACATCCAGTGCCGCCACGCATTCATCGGCAATGATCAGGCGTGGCTCCACCGCCAGCGCCCGGGCGATCCCCACGCGCTGGCACTGGCCGCCACTCAGGGAGCCCGGCTTACGCGTCGCCAGTTCGGGGCGCAGGCCCACCAGTTCCAGCAGTTCGTTGACGCGCGCGGGAATCTGCGTCACCGCTACTTTGCGCTGTACCCGCAGCACTTCGGCCAGGGTTTCGCCGATGGAATGCCGAGGGTTCAGCGCTGCGTACGGGTCCTGGAAAATCATCGCGGTTTCATGCCGCAGCCGGGCAATGTCGATAGCGCTGCCATGGGCCATGTCGATACCGTCGAACAGCACCTGCCCGGCGCTGATCGGGTTGAGGTGCAAAATTGCCCGGCCCAGGGTGCTCTTGCCACTGCCGGACTCGCCCACCAACCCCAGGGTTTCCCCGGCGGCGAGGTTCAGCGACACCCCGTTCACCGCCCTCACCCACTGGCGGTTGAGGCCCAGCAGGCCGCTGCCGGACGCGGCAAAGCGCACCTCCAGATCCTTGATCTGCAACAGGCTCATGGGCGCTCTCCCAACGGATAGTGACAGGCCACGCGTGCGCCCTGGGGCAGCAACTCGGTGCACAAGGCGCCGGCCTGTGGGCAGCGCGGGTGGAAGCGGCAGCCGTCGGGCAATGCATCGAGCAACGGCGGCTGGCCCGCAATGGTGCGCAACAACGCATGGCCGCTGCTGTGGGCCGGCTGGCAGTCGATCAGGCCTGCGGTATACGGATGTTGCGGTTGGGCCAGCAGTTCGTATTTGCTGCCGTGCTCGCACAGGCGCCCGGCATACATCACGGCGATGGCATCGCAGGTTTGCGCCACCACGCCCAGGTCATGGGTGATCATGATGATCGACAGGCCACGCTGGTCGCGCAGGTCGAGCAACAGCCGCAGGATTTGCGCCTGCACCGTCACATCCAGGGCGGTGGTCGGCTCGTCGGCGATCAACACCTTCGGGTTGCAGCCCAGGGCTACGGCGATCATGGCGCGTTGGCGCATGCCACCGGAAAACTCATGGGGGTAGTTGTCGACCCGCGCCTGGGGGTCGGGAATCCCGACCTGACGCAATACCTCGATCGCCTGCACGCGCGCGTCTTTTTTCGACGCGCCTTGGTGCAGGCGGATGCCCTCGGCGATTTGCTCACCGATGCGCATCAACGGGTCGAGGTGGCTGCTGGGGTTCTGGAAGACCATGCCCAACTGCCCGCCGCGCACGGTGCGCATACCGGCATCATCCAGCGCCAGCAGGTCCTGGCCGGCCAACCGCACCGCGCCGCCCTGCACGCGCAGATTGGGTGACGGTAGCAGGCGCATCAAGCCGCGGCAGGCCATGGTCTTGCCCGAACCGCTCTCGCCCACCAGGCCGAGGATTTCACCTTCGGCCAGGTCGAACGACACCCTGTCCACCAAGGTGATATCACGCCCGGCATTGTTGGCGATCACACTGAGGTCGCGCACCTGCAGCAGGCTCATGAGCGCTCTCCCAATACCTGCGCAACTCCGTCGGCCAACAGGCTGAAGCCCATGGCCAAGGTCACGATGGCCAGGCCCGGGAAGGTGCAGATCCACCAGGCGGTGGTGATAAAGGCTTGCCCTTCGGCCACCATCGTCCCCCATTCGGCGGTCGGCGGTTGCACCCCCAGGCCCAGGTAACTGACGGCGGCGCCGTTGAGCAGCACCAGTACCGCGTCGGACATGGAAAACACAATGGAACCAAACAGCGCATTGGGCAGCAAATGCCGGAACAGAATGCGCCCATGGCCAAAGCCCAGGCTCTTGGCGGCCAGGGCGAATTCGCTTTCCTTGAGCACCAGGATCTGCGAGCGAATCAGGCGTGCGTACGACACCCAACCCACCAGCGCCATGGCGATGTAAAAACTCTGCAAGCCCGGCCCGAGGATGGCCATGATCGCCAGCATCAGCACCAGGAACGGGAACGCCAGCACCACATCGATCACGCGCATGCAGACACTGTCGAAACGCCCGCCGATGTAACCCGAAACCGCGCCGATAAAGGTGCCGATGATGAACGGGAAGATCACTCCGATCACCGCCAGTTGCAGGTCGATGCGCGCGCCCCAGATCACCCTCGAGAGGATATCCCGGCCGTAATTGTCCGTACCCAACGGATGGGCAAGGCTGGGGGCCAGCAAACTGATGCTGGTGTCCTGCGCGATGGGGTCGTAGGGCGCGACCCACGGCGCAAACAGCGCCAGGGCCAACCACGCGGACAGGATCAACAACCCCCATGCGGCGGTCAGTCGGCCATTGCGAAAA
The DNA here is from genome assembly GCF_002591235.1 of Pseudomonas sp. FDAARGOS_380. Taxonomy (NCBI): domain Bacteria; kingdom Pseudomonadati; phylum Pseudomonadota; class Gammaproteobacteria; order Pseudomonadales; family Pseudomonadaceae; genus Pseudomonas; species Pseudomonas sp. FDAARGOS_380. The sequence continues at coordinate 6,230,800 of NZ_CP023969.1, forward strand.
CCAAAGCGCAGGCGCAAGCGCCACGGGGCAATCATGGGGCGGCTGCTCATTGCATCTTCACCCGTGGGTCGAGGGCCACGGTTACCAAGTCGGCCAGGAAGTTGACTACCACCGTGGCACAGGCCAGCACCATCGCCACGCCCTGCACCACCATGTAGTCACGGGTGAAAATGCCGCGCACCAGCAATTGGCCGATGCCTGGAATCGCGAACAGGCTTTCGATGACCACCGTACCGCTGATCAGCCAACCGATGTTGACGGCCAGCAGGTTGACCGCCGGCACCAGGGCATTGGGCAGTACATGCCGGCGAAACACTGCGCCTTCAGGCAGCCCGCGCGCACGTGCGGCGGTGACATGGTCTGCCTGCAACTCCATCAACATGCTCGCCCGCAGGTTGCGCACCAGCACCGCCGACAGCGCCAGGGCGATGGTCAGGCACGGCAAGAGCATATGGTGCGCCTTGTCCAGCCAGGTGCGCCCGTAACCGGACACCGGGAACAAGCCCCATTTCACGCTGAGCAGCAGGATCAGCATCAACCCCAGCCAGAACGCCGGCATGCCCAGGCCGACCGTGGTGAACACGCGGATCAGCTTGTCCGCCCAACGGCCTTGCTGGCGCGCCGCAATCGTCGCCAGTGGCACCGCTATCAACAAAGCCAGCACCACGCTGCCCAGCACCAGCACCAGGGTCGGCTCGATGCGGGTGACGATCAGTTTGAGAGCGTCGACCTTGTACAGCAGCGATTGGCCGAGGTCGCCCTTGAGCAGGTTTTTCAGGAAGTAAAAGTATTGCAGCCACAAGGGCTGGTCGAGGCCGAACTGGGCGCGGATCTTCAACAGCGCATCCGGCGTGCTGCGCGAACCCAGCAAGGCGCGCGCCGGGTCGCCAGGAATCGAGCGCACCAGCACGAAGGTGATCAGGCTGATGCCCAGCAGCACCGGCAGCAATTGCAGGGGCCGGGACAACACAAAACGGTAGCGCGCCAGGTTCATGCGTCAGCCTCGGTGGCGAGCGAGAAAGTCCAGCAGCACCGGGAAGTACGCCTGCGGATCCTCGTAAAACGGCATATGACTGCTGTTGGGGAACACATGCAACTCGGCATGGGGTGCCGCGAGTTTCATGCGCATCGCACAGGCGGGAGTAAGTTCGTCATGCTGGCCGGTGGTGATCAGGATCGGCATCGTGAACTCGGCCATTTCCTTGAGACGGTTCCAGTCCTTGAGGTTGCCGATATAGAGGAACTCGTTGGGGCCTTGCATGGTTTCGTAAGGCCCCATGTTCCAGTCGGCCAGGGAGCGCTTGACCGGCTCCGGCCATTCGTCGAGGCGGCACACGTGGCGGTAGTTGAGCAAGGTGATGGCGGCCTGGTACTGCGGGTGGTCGAGGGTGCCCATGGCTTCATGGCGTTGCATCATGGCCACGGTTTCGCTGCCCAGGGCGCCGCGCAGGCGTTCCAGTTCCTGGGACAGGTGGGGAATGTCGCCGACGGTGTTTTCCAGGATCAGGCTTTTGAGCGCACCGGGATAATGCACGGCATATTCGATCCCCAGCCAGCCGCCCCAGGAATGCCCGAGCAAATGCACGCGGCCCAGGCCCAGCGCCTGGCGCACGGTCTCGACTTCTTCGACATAACGGCGGATTTCCCACAGTGCGGCATCGGTCGGTCTGGCTGATGCGCCTGTGCCAAGCTGGTCGAATGCAACCACTCGCAGGTTATGTGCTTTGAGCCAGCCATGGGCGTCGCGCAGATAGTCACACGGCAGGCCCGGCCCGCCGTTGAGACACAGCAGCACCTCATCGCCTTCGCCAAAGCTGTAGACCACGAGGTTATGGCCGTCGACTTGCACGTTGTACTGCTGGTCGGGGGCAATTTCACGCCACATGCATACATTCCTTGTGTTGTATCGGCCTGGCGGGTAGCGGCCGTTTATCAGGTCAACACTACCGAGGATGCCGTGCGTCCATAACCTAGTATTTCTTATAGGTTTGGCCTGGCAGTCCTTCGCCGGGGCGTGGCATTCTACTTGCAGCAAGTCGAGATTCAAATGAATTCGGGAGCAGAACGGATGCTGGCCAAGCTGACCGCCTTCAATAATCGCCTCATACCGGGCAGGAGCCTGGATGAACAGATGGACAATACGTTTATCCTTGCCCAACAACTGGGCTTCGATGCCCTGGTGTATGACTACAGCCCGGTGCCCATCGACCTCGACGGCGCACTGATCACCCCCTCGCTGTTGCAACTGCGCAACACGCCGGCCGACTGGCACGCCTTATGGTGCAGCGAAGGGTTTTACCAGATCGACCCGGTGCAACACCTGGCACTGAGTTCGGTATCACCGTTTGTCTGGTCCTATGAGGCCAAGACCGAGACGGCCCTGCAAAAGATCATCGACCCCTGCCACGCCCCCGTTTCTTCCTACCTGCATGAACGCCAGCTGACCTGCGGCGTCAGTGTGCCGATTCATCTGCCCAAGGGCGGTTTTGCCTCGCTCACCGGCTTACGCACCGGCAAGGCGCGCACGGTATTGAAGGACGCCCAACATACCCTGGCCGATTTCAGCCTGATTACCCATGCCCTCCAGGAAGCGGCGTACCCGCTGTTCAGCAAGGAGGTGCGGGCTTATCCGCACATCCGCCTGACCAAGCGCGAGCGCGAATGCCTGAAATGGGCGGCTGAAGGCCTGACCGCCGCCGAAATCGCCACGCAATTGAGCCGTTCCCTGGCGGTGGTGACCCTGCACCTGGCCTCGGCGATGCACAAATTGGGGGCCAAAAACCGTGTTCAGGCAGTGGTTCGGGCCACCCATTACCGCTTGCTGGAAGGTTGAGCTTTGGGCAAAAACCTATCTGTTTTGCTAGTTACCTAAACTTTTTGTTCAGACTATCGTAACCCTGATCCTTTTTTTCAGAGCAGGGTACGAAATGGAATTCATCGAAAAAGTTCGCGAAGGCTACGCGCCCTTTGGCGCCTATCAGACCTGGTATCGCGTCACGGGCGACCTGAGCACAGGCCGCACGCCCTTGGTGATCATCCATGGCGGCCCGGGCTGCACCCATGATTACGTCGACGCCTTCAAGGACGTCGCCGCCAGCGGCCATGCGGTCATCCACTACGACCAGTTGGGCAACGGCCGCTCCACGCACTTGCCAGAAAAAGACCCGTCGTTCTGGACCATCGGCCTGTTCCTCGACGAGTTGAACAACCTGCTGGACCACCTGCAAATCAGCGAGAACTACGCGATCCTCGGGCAATCCTGGGGTGGCATGCTCGGCAGCGAGCACGCGATCTTGCAACCCAAGGGCTTGCGCGCGTTTATTCCTGCCAACTCGCCCACCTGCATGCGCACCTGGGTCAGCGAAGCCAACCGCCTGCGCAAGCTGTTGCCTGAAGGCGTGCACGAAACCCTGCTCAAGCACGAGCAGGCCGGCACCTACCAAGACCCGGAATATCTGGCGGCCTCACGGATTTTCTATGACCAGCACGTGTGCCGGGTCAACCCGTGGCCCGAAGAAGTGGCGCGCACCTTCGCCCAGGTGGATGCCGACCCGACGGTGTACCACGCCATGAGCGGCCCGACCGAATTCCACGTGATCGGCAGCTTGAAGGATTGGAACGTGATTGGCCGCCTGTCAGCCATCAAGGTGCCAACCCTGGTGATTTCCGGCCGGCACGACGAAGCCACACCGTTGGTGGTCAAGCCGTTCCTGGATGAGATAGAGAACGTGCGCTGGGCACTGTTTGAAGACTCCAGCCACATGCCCCATGTGGAAGAACGCCAGGCGTGCATGGGGACGGTGGTGAAGTTTTTGGATGAGGCGTGTTCGTTGCCGCACAAAGCCCTCAAAGCGGGTTGAAATCCGCCCTCTGTAGGAGCGAGCTTGCTCGCGAAAAACTCATCGACGCCGTGTTTATTCAGGTAGCACGCGTCATCGTTGACGTTTTTCGCGAGCAAGCTCGCTCCTACCTGTTTAAACCTCAGTGGTTTCGGGTTTTGCGGCTTTCTTTGAGGTATCCGCTACCAGCGGAATTTCCTTGCCCTCTGCATCAAACAACTTCCCACCCCGGTAGTAATCCCCATCGCGCAACGCGGCCACGTCGCGAAAGCACAAGCTGCGCTCAGTCCCTGCCACGAACACTGACTGCTGGTCCGAGTTGCCGGCGGTGAAGTGGTTGAACGCCAGGTTCAGCAAAATCGCCATGATCGCCGACGAGCTGATGCCCGAGTGGAAGATGGTCGCGAACCAGCTTGGAAACTGATCGTAGAAGCTCGGCGCGGCGATGGGGATCATGCCGAAGCCGATAGACGTGGCAACGATGATCAGGTTCATGTTGTTGCGGTAATCCACCTTCGACAGCGTGCGAATCCCGCTGGCCGCCACCGTGCCGAACAACACAATCCCGGCGCCGCCCAACACAGAGGTGGGCACCGCCGCGATCACCCGGCCCATAAATGGCAACAGGCCAAGCACCACCAGGAACACCCCGCCGGTGGCCACCACAAACCGGCTCTTAACCCCGGTCACTGCCACCAGGCCGACGTTCTGGGCGAATGCGCTCTGGGTAAACGAACCGAAGATCGGCGCGAACATGCTCGACAGCATGTCGGCACGCAAGCCGTTGCCCAGGCGCTTGGAGTCGACCTTGGTGTCGATGATCTCACCCACCGCCAGGATGTCCGCCGAGGTTTCCACCAGCGTCACCATCACCACGATGCACATGGAAATGATCGCCGCCACATGGAAGGTGGGCATGCCGAAGTGAAAGGGTGTGGGGAAACCGAACATCGGCCCCTGCATGACGCCAGAGAAGTCCGCCATGCCGAGCAGCACCGCGATCACCGTGCCAATCACCATCGCCAGCAGGATCGACAAGCGAGAGATGGTTGCGCTGCCGATCTTGCTCAGCAGCAGCACCAGCACCAGGGTCAGCGCAGCCAGGCCGATGTTGGACATGCTGCCAAAATCCGCCGCCCGGCTGTTGCCGCCCATGGCCCAGCGCGCCGCTACGGGCATCAGGGTCAGGCCGATGGTGGTAATCACAATGCCCGTCACCAGCGGCGGGAAAAACTTGGTGATCCTTGAGAACACCGGTGTGATCAACAAGCCGATAAAGGACGCGGCCATCACCGCGCCGAGAATCGCTGGCACGCCACCGGCACCGTCGCTGCCGACAATCGCCACCATGGTCGCCACACCCGCGAACGACACGCCCTGCACCAGCGGCAACTGACAGCCGAAGAACGGCAGGCCCAGGGTTTGCAGCAGCGTGGCCAAGCCACCGGCAAACAGCGATGCAGCAATCAGCAGGCCGATATCCGCCGGCGACAACCCGGCGGCCTGGCCGACGATCAACGGCACAGCGACGATGCCGCCATACATGGTGAGCACATGCTGCAGGCCGTAAGCCATGTTGGCGGCGACGCCCAGATTTTCATCTTCGGGCCGCTGCGGTGACGCTTTCGGGATAGTCATGGTGAGGGGTTCTCTGTTTTTGTTGTGCGCTCACTGTATGCAATGTTAAGACTGTATGTCCATAGAGTTGTATACAATCAATCGAACAAGATACCCTCCAACGGCGTTACAAAAACAATCCGGCCGTCACGAGCCAGAACGCCAAAGGACAAAAAGAATGAAAAAGGCACTACAGGGCGCCACCGTCGCATTAACCCTTCTGGGCGGCGGGGAGGCTGTCGCGGTGGAATGGATGAACAACAGCGTCGGGTTTCGCTACGGGCAGCACTTCACCAACCCCAACAACCCCGACGACTTCAGCAAGCGCATCTACAGCTTTACCCACGCCAGCGGCTACCGTTACGGCAGCAATTTCCTCAACCTCGATGTGTTCCTGTCCGACAGCAGCGACCCGCGCAAGGGCACCGACCACGGTGGCAGCGAGGTGTACGCCGTGTACCGGCATCAGTTGTATGCCTCACGCGTGTTCGACCTGCCGCCAGGCACCGGGCTGATCAAGGATTACGCGCTGACCCTGGGCTTCGACGCCAACCGCAACAACAACTTCGCTTCCGCCAAGAAGCGCGCCCTGGTGATTGGCCCCACGTTGAAGTTCAACACTGTGGGCGTACTGGACCTGAGCCTGATGTATTACAAGGAAAAGAACCACACCGGCATTCCCGGCGCGCAGGAGTCGAACCACACCTTCGACGACACCTACATGCTCAATCTGACGTGGATGCGACCGTTCGAAATCGGTAACCATGCGGCGAAATTTCAGGGGTTCATTAACTACGTCGGAGAGAAAGGCGAGGATTACCATGGCCGCGATACCGCAGCGGAAGCGCTGATGCGTACAGCGCTGATGGTGGCGGTGCGGCCGGGTAAAAGCGTCAAGCCGAACCTGTACCTGGGGGTGGGGTATGAGTACTGGCATAACAAATTCGGCGTGGACGGTGGCCGTGGCAGCCGCACCTCAACGCCGACGTTGAACATGGAAGTCACGTTCTAACCACTGATGAAACCGACTCCAAATGTGGGAGCGGGCTTGCTCGCGAATACGGTGTGTCAGTACCGAATGTGCCGGCTGACACACCGTATTCGCGAGCAAGCCCGCTCCCACATTTTTTGACCGAGTTATCAGCTCAGGCGCTTGCCAACTCTGAAGAATTGCCCTTCGGGCGTGCCAGCCAATACCCCAACACCGCCAACGGCGCCGTCGCCAGCATCACAATCACCGTGATCAACAGCGGTTGCTCGATCATCGACGACACCAACAGGCTGGCCAAGAAGCACAGGCCCAACTGCAGGGTATTTTGCAGAGCCGCCGCCTTGCCGGAGTTTTCTGCAAAGGGCATCAGCGCATTCGCCACCACAATCGGGTAGCTGGCGCCGTTGCACAGCGCCATCAGGCAGAACGGGATCAACAAGGTGGTCAGGGTCGGCACGCTCAAGGTGGCCACCAGGTACAACGCCACCATGCTCAAGCAGTAGGCGACCAGCAACCACGGCAGCAGGGTTTTACCCGGCAGGCGCTGCAAGGCGCTGCGGCAACTGTAGCCGCCGATGAGAAACGCCAGGGTCGGCAATACATAGCTGAGGCCGATGTCATTGGGGCTGTAGCCCATGCCACCGAGGATGAACGGCGAGGCCGTCAGCCAAGCGAAGAAGCTGGCCGAACAGGCGGCGAAGATCATCACATTGCCGGTAAACACCCGCGAGGTGAGCAATTGCCCATAGCCCAGGCGCACCGGGCTGCCCTTGTGCTCCAGACGCTTGGGCATGTTGCGCAAGAACAGGGTCGGCACCAGCAGCAGCAACGACACCACCAGCAACACGCCGAAGATCGCCTGCCATCCGAAGTGATTCAGCACTATGGCCCCCAACAGCGGTGCCAAGGCCGGGGACAGTGACATCAACGGCATGATGCTGGCGAAGACGCGGTGGGCCTTGTCGGCCGGGTAGCGGTCAATCACCAAGGCCTGCCAGCTTACGGCGGCGGCACATACGCCAATCGCCTGCATAAAGCGCAAGGCCAGCAGCTGCGGCGCGGTTTCGACCCAGAACATGCCCAGGCAACCGAGCACAAACAGGCTCAGGCCCGCCAGCAGGATGGGCTTGCGCCCCAGGCGGTCCGAGAGCGGCCCCCACAGCAACTGCCCCACTGCAAAGCCTGCGAGGAAAATACTCAAGCTGGCGCCCACCGCGCCAGCACCAATATTCAACTGCTCGCCCATGGCGCCAAACGCCGGCAAGTACATGTCCATGGCCAGATAACCGAGCATGCTCAGCCCCGCCAGATACCAAGTAAAACCAAAAGAATTTTTCATCGAAGCCTTGTAAATACTGCCATCAAACTATTTGCTGACTGGCGCCCATTATGAAGCTGACAATATTTGTGTGAAGCGATAATAATTGGACACTCTCATCAATAATTTTGAAGGCAGCCGCTATGTGGTCAGAATAGTCCCTGGATGTGGTCGACGCCGTCGCCCGTCACGGCAGCTTCAGCGCCGCTGCCCAGGAACTGCACCGCGTCCCCTCGGCCATCAGTTACACCGTGCGCCAGCTCGAAGAATGGCTGGCCGTGCCGCTGTTTGTGCGCCGGCATCGCGACGTGGAACTGACCCCCGCCGGGCGTTTATTCATCGACGAAGCCCGCGGCGTGATGAAAAAAATGCTCGGCACCCGGCGCCTGTGCCAACAGGTGGCCAATGGCTGGAGTGGCCAGTTGAAGGTGGCTGTGGACTCGATCGTCAAACCCCAACGCTGCCGGCAGTTGGTGCTCGACTTCTATCGGCAGTTTCCCGAAGTGGAATTGCTGCTCGAATACGAGGTGTACAACGGCGTGTGGGATGCGCTGGCGGATGAACGCACCGACATCGTGATCGGCGCCACCAGCGCGGTGCCAGTGGCCAGCCACTTCAGCTTCCGCGACATGGGCCTGTTGAACTGGCTGTGCGTGGTCAGCGCCCGGCACCCGCTGGCGGCGGTGCAAGGTTTGCTCAGTGATGACCAACTGCGCCCCTTTGCCTCGCTGTGCATGACCGACACCTCACGCAACCTGCCCAAGCGCGACACCTGGACCCTGGATAACCAGCGCCGCCTGGTGGTGCCCAACTGGGCGTCGGCCCTGGATTGCCTGCGCGATGGGCTGTGTGTGGGCATGGCGCCGGCCCATCAGGTGTTGCCGTGGATCGAGCGCGGTGAACTGGTGGCGCTGCAATTGAGCCGGCCATTTCCGGCCAGCCCGTCGTGTGTGGCGTGGGCGCAGAACAAGCTGTCGCCGGCCATGGCGTGGTTGCTGGAATACTTGGGCGATACGGAGACCATGAACCAGGAATGGCTCAATGGCCCCTCCCCCTGATCGTTCCCACGCTCCGCGTGGGAATGCTGCCCTGGACGCTCCGCGTCCGCTCTTAAGGCCATCCCTTTCAAGGTCTTCGGTAAAATCCCCTGAAATTTCATTCAGGGATCCCAAACGATGTGGGCCGATGTTCTAGCGCGTTTCGAGAAAAAAGCACCCGCCAGCGTCATGGCCAAATTGGCGCTGGAACAAGCTATTGCACCTGAGTGGGTCGATCAGGTCTTCGAAGAACATCGGCAACGGCAGTATTCTCGTGAACTACTGTTCTCGACCATAATCAAGCTGATGTCCCTTGTTTCATTGGGCTTGAAGCCATCCCTGCACGCCGCTGCGCGGCAACTGGAAGATCTCCCTGTCAGCTTGGCGGCGCTTTACGACAAAATCAGTCGTACAGAACCCGAGCTATTGCGCGCTCTGGTCACCGGTAGTGCGCAACGACTGACTCCAACCATCAAAGAACTGGGCTGCACGACGATGCTGCCGGACTGGCAGGTTCGCGTGGTAGACGGCAATCACCTGGCATCCACTGAGAAGCGTCTGGGGGCTTTACGCCAGGAGCGAGGTGCGGCTCGTCCCGGTTTTTCGGTAGTGGTCTACGATCCTGATCTCGATCAGGTCATCGACCTTCAGGCATGTGAGGATGCCTACGCCAGCGAGCGCGTTTGCGTGTTGCCTCTGTTGGCTAATGCTGAACCGGGCCAGGTGTGGCTGGCTGACCGACTCTACTGCACGCTTCCGGTAATGGAAGCTTGTGAGCAGGTCCAGACGTCCTTTGTCATTCGCCAGCAAGCCAAACATCCACGCCTGATTCAAGAGGGTGAGTGGCAAGAACCCGTGCCTGTGGAAACAGGCTCTGTGCGTGAGCAGATCATCCAGGTCAGAGGCGGTTACCAATGTCGGCGCGTCGAACTGACGCTTCATTCGCCAACAGACTCGGGTGACAGCAGCTTGATGTTCTGGAGCAACCTGCCTGAAAGCGTCAGCGCTGAGCAGATCGCGCAACTCTATCGCCGCCGCTGGAGCATTGAAGGTATGTTCCAGCGACTGGAAGCGATCCTGGAAAGTGAAATCGAAACTCTCGGCAGCCCAAAGGCCGCCTTGCTCGGGTTCACTACGGCAGTGTTGGCCTACAACGTCCTGGCCGTACTCAAGCGAAGCGTGGAGCAAGCCCATCGGGAGACCCAGCCTGATGGCTGGGAAGCCTCGATCTATCACTTGGCGGTCCAGGTCAGGAGTGGTTATGAGGGAATGCAGATTGCACTTCCCTCGGAATATCTTCCCGCCATCCCTGTGGAAAAGTTGGCCCAGCGTTTGTTGGAGCTGGCCAGAAACATCCAACCCAAACAAGTTGCGAAAAGTCCCCGCGGCCCCAAGGTGCCTAAACCCAAGACATGGGTGCAAGGCAAGGCGGTGAATGCGCATGTTTCAACGGACAGGGTAATCAAGGCTGCCAAAACGAAAAGACCTTGAAAGGGCTGGCTCTTAAGGCGTGACGCAGAGCGTCACAGGAGGCGTTACCACGCAGAGCGTGGGAACGAGCATCGCCCCCCCCTCCCACACTTTTTCAATCCAGGAGACGGGTGATGGCTCGCACGATCATTTCTACTTCCTTGCCTTGCAACGTCAGCGGCGGCAACAGCCGAATGATCTTGCCCCGCGTGACGTTGATCAACAGCCCATGCTCCTGCGCCGCCCGTTGGGCCAGGTCGCGGTAAGGGCTGGCCAGCTCAATACCGATCATCAGGCCCTTGCCACGAATTGCCCGCACCTGGGGATGTTCCTCCAACTCCATGCGCAACCGCGCCAGCAAGTGTTCGCCCTGGCGTGCGGCATTTTCGAGCAAGCCTTGCTCCTGGATAATCTCCAGCACCGTACACCCGACGCGACACGCCAGCGGGTTGCCGCCAAAGGTGCTGCCATGGCTGCCTGGGGTGAACAGCTCTGCGACGGCGGCGCGGGCCAGGCAGGCGCCGATGGGCACACCATTGCCGAGGCCTTTGGCCAGGGTCATCACGTCCGGCACGATGCCTTCGTGCTGGAAAGCAAACCAGGTGCCGGTGCGCCCGATGCCGGTCTGGATTTCGTCGAGCATCATCAGCCAGCCGTGGCGCGTGCAGTGCTCGCGCAGGGCTTTCAGATACCCCGACGGCGCCACCAACACGCCACTTTCGCCTTGGATCGGTTCAAGCAACACCGCCGCAATGCGCGTGCCGAACTGTGCGGTGAGCGCCTCCAGAGCCGCCATGTCGCCAAAGCCAACCTTGATGAAATCGCCGGGCAGGCGCTGGAACCCCAGGCGCACCGATGGTCCGTCGCTGGCGGCCATGGTACCCAGCGTGCGGCCGTGGAAGGCGTTCTCCATCACCACCACCAGCGGCTGTTCGATGCCTTTTTTCCAGCCATGCAAGCGCGCCAGCTTCAGCGCCGTCTCGTTGGCTTCAGCGCCGGAATTGTTGAAGAACGCTCGGTCCAGCCCGGACAGTTGGGCCAGGCGCCGGGCCAATTGTTGTTGCCAGTCGATGCTGTAGAGGTTGGAGGTGTGCAGCAGCAAGCCGGCCTGTTCGCTGATGGCGGCTACTAACCTTGGGTGGGAATGGCCGACATTGGTCACCGCCACGCCGGCCACGGCGTCCAGGTATTCGCGGCCCTGTTGGTCCCATAGGCGCGTGCCCAGGCCGCGGGTGAAGCTCAGGGCCAGGGGTTGATAAGTGCTCATCAGGCAGGCGGCGGTCATGGTGGCGGCTCCAGTGCATCGTTGGGGTGGATCCAGTATGGTTAACCACCCTTGCTGGATAAACGTAGAATCGCTGCAATAACTTTAAACCAGGGCTTGATAATGGACCTGTTCCAGGCAATGTCGGTGTACGTGAAAGTCGTCGAAACCGGCAGCATGACCGCCGCCGCGCAGGAATGCGGAATCTCGACCACCATGGTGGGCAACCATCTGCGGGCGCTGGAGCAACGGCTTGGCGTCAGCCTGCTCAAACGCACTACGCGCAAACAGAACCTCACCGAATTTGGCGGGCAGTATTATCAGCGCTGCCTGGAAGTGCTGGGGCTGGTGGCCGACTCGGAGCTACTGGCCGAGCAGGTCCACAGCGAAACCCCCAAAGGCAGCCTGCGCATCACCGCGCCGCCGGTGTTCGGCACTGAACGCCTGGTGCCGGCCTTGAGTGAGTTCGCCCAGCGCTACCCCCTTATCGACCTGTACGTGGTGATGAGCAATGAGCGCATGGACCTGGTCGACAGCGGTTTTGACGTGGCGATCCGTCTCGGCGAACTGGAAAGCTCCAGCCTGATCGCCCGGCCCCTGCAGGCCTACACCCTCACCCTTTGCGCCTCCCCTGCCTACCTGGCGCGACGCGGCACACCGCAAACCCCGGCCGACCTGCAGCAACATGACTGCCTGGCGTTTGCCTACCCCGCCAACGACAACTGGCGCGACACCGATAAACTCTGGCGCATGACTGGCGATGAAGGTGAAGTCGAGGTGCCGGTGTCCGGCTCATTGACCATCAACAGTTCCCAAGGCTTGCGCCAGGCCGCCATCAACGGCATGGGCATCACCATGCTGGCCGATGCCCTGGTGCAACCGGACCTTGCGAGCGGCAAGCTGGTGGCCTTGTTGACCACCTATAAACTGCCCAGCCGCCCGATGCACCTGATGTATCGCCAGGACCGCTACCGCCTGCCCAAGCTGCGGGCGTTCGTCGACTTTGTGATGGAGAAATGGGCGCGCTAGAACGCTACGCCCAGCTCACGCAAACGCGCGGCGGTGCGCTCGGCCGATACGTGGTGAATGCCCTGCCAACCCAATGCGATGGCGGCGTCGATGTTGCCGGCGACGTCGTCGATGAACACCACTTCACTGGCCTGGATGTCTGGCAAGTGTTCACGCACCTGACTGAGGCTGGCGTGGTAGATCGCCGGGTCAGGCTTGATCAACTTCACCTTGCCGGACACCAGAATATTGCGAAAACGCTCCAGAAACGGGTAGTTGGCCTGGGCGTAAGGGAAGGTTTCAGCTGACCAGTTGGTGAGCCCGAACAGCGGCATATCAACTTGGTCCAACGCCTTGAGAATCGCCACGCCCTCGGGCAATTCACCGCGTAGCATTTCGGGCCAGCGCTTGTAATAAGCCTGGATCAAGGTCTCGTGTTCGGGGTATTGGGCAATCAGGGTGCGGGTGGCTTCGGCCAGGGAGCGACCAGCATCTTGCTCGGTGTTCCAGTCCTGGGTGCAGATGGTGTCGAGAAACCACTGACGCTCGACGTCGTCGGCAATCAGCTGGCGGTACAGGTGCTGCGGGCTCCAGTCGAACAGGACACCGCCGAAATCAAAAACTACTGCACGAATCGTCATCAGATCCTCCGTTAGCGTGGCTTGATAGCAGCTGGAGTCTGACAGATCTACAAGAGGGAGGCGCGCGCCGGGGCGTAAGACGTGTCTGAAAAAAACGCGGCGCAAGTCAGTGTAGGAGCGAGCTTGCTCGCGAAAGACTCAAAGGCGCCGCGTTCATTCAGCAAGCACGCGGTATCGTTGACGTTTTTCGCGAGCAAGCTCGCTCCTACAAGAAGGCGATGGTTTTAAGCCTGGATCAGGCCGTGGATTTTGACGGTCGGGTTCACATCCGCGTCGTAATCCACGCCGTCGACTTCAAAGCCAAACAAGCGCAGGAACTCAGCCTTGTAACCGGCAAAATCGCTGATCTCGTTGACGTTGTCGTCGGTCACCTGGTTCCACAGTGCGGCCACGGCGTCCTGGACCTTCGGTTCCAGCTCGGCCAGGTCGGCACGCAGGCGGCCATCGGCGTCGAGTTTCGGCTGGCTGCCGTACAGGCTGTCTTTGAACAGGCCGTAGACCTGCTCGATGCAGCCTTCGTGGGTGCCCTGCTCTTTCATCACCTTGAACAGCAGCGACAGGTACAGCGGCATGATCGGGATCGCCGAGCTGGCCTGGGTGACCACGGCCTTGAGCACCGACACGCGGGCGTCGCCCTTGAGCGCAGCGAGGTTTTCGCGCAGGGTCAAAACTTTCTTGTCCAGGTCTTTCTTGGCTTCGCCGATGGAGCCGTTCCAGTAGATGTCCTGGGTCAGCTTCTCACCGAGGTAGGTGAACGCGGTGGTCTTGGCGCCTTCGGCCAATACATCGGCGTCACGCAGGGCGTCGATCCACAGCTGCCAGTCTTCGCCGCCCATGACCTTCACGGTACCGTCGATTTCTTCCTGGGTCGCAGGCTCAAGCGTGGTGTCGACCACCACGCCCTTGTCGGTGTTGATACCGCGCAAGGTCACAGCTTTGCCGATTGGCTTGAGGGTGGAGTTGTGTACCACGCCTTGCGGGTCGGTACGGCGTGGCGCGGCCAGGCTGTAGACCACCAGGTCGATCTTGCCCAGGTCTTTCTTGATGGTTTCGATGGTCAGGCGCTTGATCTCGTCAGAGAACGCGTCGCCGTTGATGCTCTTGGCGTACAGGCCTTTTTCCACGGCAAACTTCTCGAACGCCGCGCTGTTGTACCAGCCGGCGGAGCTCAGTTTGCCTTCTTCGCCTTCTTTCTCAAAAAACACGCCCAGGGTGTCGGCGCCGCAGCCAAACGCAGCACTGATGCGCGCGGCCAGGCCGTAGCCGGTGGAGGCACCGAGGACCAGTACCTTTTTAGGGCCGCCTTCGATGACGCCGTTTTTGGTTACGTAGTCGATCTGCTCTTTGACGTTCGCTTCACAGCCAACAGGGTGAGCGGTCACACAGATAAAGCCACGAACCCGCGGTTTGATGATCATAAAAATTTCTGCCTCTTCCAAGGTGCCGAAGGCCAATAGTGGCCATTCAACTTCAATCGTACCGGTCTATGACGTCCGAAAAACCGAAGCGTCACGATAGTCGCAAATCTTCTGTTCTCAAAATTCAATCCACAAAACGTCGGAGCCTGCACGGCAACGGTTACAAATTGTGCAGCGGCTTCACAATTTCATCCTATTTAAAAACGCCTGCGAGCCTGATAAAGCCCTATGATGACGATATTGTTTCGATATATTTCGGCTTTGGAGCCTCGTTTCATGAGCAAAAATGCTGTCGGCAAAAAGCTGGTGTCCCTGGCCTGGGTGCTCGGCGTTCTGCTGTTGATCTACTGTTTCCCGCGCAGTTGCCTGGTGTTTCTGCTGTTGGTGGTGTGCTGCGGCGTTTATGACTTCCTGCGTAACGGCCTGTACGACCGCGACACCATCAAGAAGTATTTTATCGGCAACGGCCGTAATACCTGGGTGCTGGCACCGTTCAACACCCTGCTCGACCTGCTCAGCAGCCGCAACCGGCATGTCTACACCCTGAACGACCTGCCACCGGCCTGGCGCGAAGACCTGCAACAGGTGATCGACGACGCCATGGCTCGCAAGGATGAAATCATCAGCTACCTGGACGAGCGCATGGCCGAGAAGAAACGCGGCATGCTGTTCTTCCAGTGGTACGGTCGCCCGATCGAAACCACCCTGGATATCCCGCAACTGCGCAAGAAACTGCCGTTCGTGAAAACCATCGGCGTCTCGGTGTTCAACGAGAACCGCTCGACGTCGTTCCACTTCGGCCCCCTGCGCATGATGTTCCGTGTGCTCTACAACATGGCGCCGGCACCGCACCATGAGGGCGTGTATATCCAGGTGGGCAAGCACAAGCACTACTGGCACGACGACCCGCTGTTTATATTCGATGACACGCTGATGCACGCGTCCTTCAACAAAAACGACGCCAAACGCTACTGCCTGTTCATTGATATTGTGCGCCCGACCTTGCTGCCCTCGGTGCTCAACGCCGTGATCGCAGGGTTTGCCGGCCTGGTCTTTACCCTGCGTCGGGTTTTCTACAAAAACTGGAAGCTGATTCAGTAAGTTCTGCGGCATGATGGTGTTGGACGGCATTTGCGCTCGGCCTTGCGCCTGAGGTAAATATCCGTCTCGTGCGACCTTAAGTGGCGCTCACCTTTCTCAAGCCATCGCCCCCAAGCGGGCGCGGTGGCTATGCTTTCAAGGAATCAGAATGCCCCAACGTCAAGTCATCAACGCCTCCGTCAGCCCCAAGGGCAGCCTCGAAACCCTGTCCCAACGTGAAGTGCAGCAACTGAGCGAAGCCGGTACCGGCAGCATCTACACCCTGTTCCGCCAATGCGCCCTGGCGATTCTCAACACCGGCGCGCATATCGACAACGCCAAGACCATCCTCGACGCCTACAAAGACTTTGAAGTGCGTATTCACCAGCAAGACCGTGGCGTGCGCCTGGAACTGCTCAACGCCCCGGCCGATGCCTTCGTCGATGGCGAAATGATTGCCAGCACCCGCGAGATGCTGTTCAGCGCCCTGCGCGACATCGTCTACACCGAGAACGAGCTGGACAGCCAGCGTATCGACCTGAGCAACTCCCAAGGCATCACCGACTACGTGTTCCACCTGCTGCGCAACGCCCGTACGCTGCGCCCGGGTGTGGAGCCGAAGATCGTGGTGTGCTGGGGCGGCCATTCGATCAACACCGAAGAATACAAATACACCAAGAAAGTCGGGCACGAACTGGGCCTTCGCAGTCTCGACGTGTGCACCGGTTGCGGCCCCGGCGTGATGAAAGGCCCGATGAAAGGCGCGACTATTTCCCACGCCAAGCAACGCATCACCAATGGTCGTTATCTGGGCTTGACCGAGCCAGGCATCATCGCTGCCGAAGCGCCGAACCCCATCGTCAACGAACTGGTGATTTTGCCGGACATCGAAAAACGCCTGGAAGCCTTCGTGCGTGTCGGTCACGGCATCATCATCTTCCCCGGCGGCGCCGGCACGGCCGAGGAGTTCCTGTACCTGCTGGGCATCCTCATGCACCCGGACAACCGCGACCTGCCGTTCCCGGTGGTACTCACCGGGCCCAAACATGCCGCGCCGTACCTGGAACAATTGCACGCGTTCGTCGGCGCCACCCTGGGCGAAGCGGCGCAGAAGCATTACCAGATCATCATCGACGACCCGGCTGAAGTGGCCCGCCAGATGACCACTGGCCTCAAGGCGGTGAAGCAGTTCCGCCGCGAGCGTAACGACGCGTTCCACTTCAACTGGCTGCTGAAGATCGACGAAGGCTTCCAGCGCCCGTTCGACCCCACCCACGAAAACATGGCCAGCCTGCAACTCAACCACGCGCTGCCGGCCCATGAACTGGCGGCCAACCTGCGCCGGGCGTTCTCCGGGATTGTGGCGGGTAACGTCAAGGACAAGGGCATTCGCCTGATCGAAGAAAACGGCCCGTATGAGATTCACGGTGACCCGGCCATCATGAAACCGTTGGATGAGCTGCTGAAGGCCTTCGTGGCCCAGCACCGCATGAAGTTGCCAGGCGGCGCGGCCTATGTACCGTGCTACCGCGTGGTGCAATGAGCTAGCGGCGGTCGGTCATAGTTTGTATCTGTTTGGGGCATGTCCCGGCGTGTGAGGTTCGAGTGTTCGGGCTAGGGTTTTACTATTCCTTCCAACTCACCCACCTCAGCGAGCGACCTATGGACCAACGGATATTGTCCTCTGTCATTCCTTACCCTATGGTAAGGAATATCACGATGGAGATCTTCACTATGGCCACCGCCACACTCACTTCAAAAGGGCAAATCACCATCCCTGTCCAGGTCAGGACGGCCCTGGGCCTGGAAACAGGCGACCGGGTGGAATTCGTTGAAATGGAAGACGGCAAGTTTTCCATGATTGCCGCGAGCAAAACCGTCAAAGACCTCAAGGGTTTGATCCGCAAGCCCGCCCATGCCGTGTCTATCGAAGACATGAACCGCGCCATCGCGGCCCAGGGAGCAACCGCTGGATGATTGGCCTGGATACCAACGTGCTGGTGCGTTATGTGACCCAGGACGACCCGGTTCAATCCGCTAAAGCATCCCAACTGATCGAATCGCTCACCGCCGCCTCGCCAGGCTTTGTCAGCCTGGTAACCCTTACGGAATTGGTGTGGGTGTTGCAGTCCTGCTACCAGTCGGCCAAAAGCGACGTGGTAATGGTGCTGGAAACCTTGTTGCACACGCGGGAGCTGACCGTCGAGCACGCCGATATCATCTGGCAGGCACTGCGCAAGTTCACCGCAGGCAAAGCCGACTTTGCCGACTGCCTGGTTGAACGCTGTGGCCATGCGGCGGGCTGCGAGTACACCGCCACCTTTGATCTGAACGCGGCCAAGGCAGCGGGGATGAAACGGCTCGGCTAGCCCGCTTTTTTGTGTAGGAGCGAGCTTGCTCGCGAAAAACTCACAGACACCGCGTGCAACCTGAATGCCCGCGTAACCGTTGACGTTTTTCGCGAGCAAGCTCGCTCCTACAATGGGAGATGGCGTGTGTCAGCGTATCCAGCCACCGACCTGCCAATGGTAGCCATCGTTACGCTGCACCCAGTGCGGATGCACGTAGCGATAGCCCTGGCGCACCGGCTCCCAATGGCCGTGCACCGCGACGTAACGCCCGCCCTCCCAACGCCAGTAACCGCGTGACCAGATATAACCCTCGCGTACCGCCGGTTCGACTTCGATCACCTGCACCGGTGGCGGCTGCGGCGCCACCACTTCAACATACTCACGTTGCACCGGCCTGCGCTCATGCACCACACGCTCTTGTACACACCCGGACGCTGCCACCACCACGGCGGCCAATGCTGCATAACGTAGCAACATACAAAACCCTCGGGCGCGAACGCCCAACACCTGCACTGGTAAAAATCCCCCCTTGTTACAGCCGCGCTCCTGCTTGGCCCTGGGTACTTTTTAACAGGCGATGTCTGTCAGATTGCTGAACCTGCAAGCCTCAGGAAGTACAGGCGACAGTCGGTCGCTTCAGGCGCACCAGCACCAGCCCCGCCACGACTACGGCAACGCCCGCGTAAGTGGATGCATGGATCACATCGCCAAACATCAACGCCGCCCACACCAGCGTCACCGGCGGCTCCAGGTACACCAGCGCCGCCACATGCGTTGCAGTCATCGCCCGCAGCAGCATCCACAGGCTCAAGTAGGCGAGGAAAGTGGAGAACACGGTCAGCCACACAATCGAGATCAGTACGTTGGTGTCATGGGGAATGCTCAGGGTGTCGGTGTAGATCACGGCCGCGGTAAAACCTATCAAGGTCAACAGCGACTGGATAAACAGCGGCAACACCAACCCGCTGTCCTGGCTCTGCACCGAGCGACGCTCGTACAAGGTCGCCAGCGTTAACCCAAGTGCCGACACCAGAGGCAACAGATACATGACCAACCCGACACGCTGCCCGCCACCACCATACTGCCCAGCAATTACAATCGACACACCGACAAAGCCGATCATCAAGCCCACCCACTGCCAGCCGCCACTGCGTTCGGACGCCATGCCCGTCGACAATGCCGCTGTCATCAACGGCTGCAACGCCGCAATGATCGCCGCGATGCCGGGCGGCAGACCGTTCTGGATCGCCACGTAGACGCAGCTCAAATAGAGGAATTGCGACAGGAAACCAACGACCGCGTGATGCCGGATCTGCTGCCAGGAAACCCTCAGCAAACGCCTGTTCAAAAACAGCGCCAGGCACAGCGAAACCAACAGAAAACGCCAGAAAAGCAGGTTGAATGCATCTCCACCCTGAGTCCCCAGCTTGGCGCCGATAAAGCCTGAACTCCAAGACAGCACAAACAGCGCCTGCAACAGCCCCAACACCAAGGTAGATCGCTTCATATGGCCTCCCGTCGCTGTGATCGACTTAAAGGCTAAGCGCCGCGCATGATTCTGTATATTTGAATAACTGGAACAACCAATCCGAAAAAACAGAATCATGGCCAAACAACTGAACATCGAACTGTTGCGCACCTTCCATGCGGTAGCACGCTTTCGGCGCTTCAACGAGGCGGCCGAGCATGTGCACCGCAGCGCCTCCACCGTGACCACGCAGATCCAGAAGCTGGAGGATCAGGTCGGCCAGCGTCTGTTCAGCCGCAGCAACCAGGGCGTGGAATTGACCCTGTATGGCCAGAAACTGCTGGGGGAAACCACCGAGTTTCTGAAAAGCCATGACCGTTTGCTGATCTCACTGATGCCCCAACGCATGCAAGGCAAAATCCGCCTGGGCGTGCCAGATACCTATGCGCCCGCCTTCATACAGGAGTTTGTGCCGCGACTGATCGCTGACAACCCCCTGCTGGAACTGGAAATCGAAGCGCGCACCAGCGGGCAATTGCTGGGTTTATTTATCGCCAACCAGCTGGACCTGACGCTCACCGTCAGCCCACTCCCCCTGGCCCAAGGTGAACGCCTGGGGCCCGTGCAACCGCTGTGGGTGGCGGCCGAGGGTTTCAGCTCACCGCCGAATGTGCCATTGCCCGTTACCGTACCCATCGCGGGTTGCCCTTATCGAGCGGCAGCGTTACAGGCGCTGAAAGATCACGGGGTTTACCATCGCGTACTGCTGGAAAGTCCCAACTCATCGGCGGTAGAGGCATGCATGCGCAGCGGCGTGGCCGTGGGCCTGATGGAGGAAAGCCGCATGGGCGAAGGGCTGAGGCAAATGACGGAGCTGCCAGCCCTCCCCGCGCAGCATCTGTACCTGCTGTGCGATACCGCTAATGCACTGGCACTGCACCTGTACGAGCAAGTCAGGTATTTCAGAGTCTGAACACCGCGCACAAAAAAGCCCGCTGACCGTCACCGGTTCAGCGGGCTTTTTCGTGGGTGTGGCTTACAGCGCCAGGTCAGAAACCGGCTTGCTTGGCTCAGCCGCAGGCTTGGCAGCCTCGGTGGCCTGTGGAGCAGCCAGCTGCGGGATCGCAGGTGGCGGGGTCAGTTGCAGGATACCGGCGGTGTAGGCCCATTCCTTGGCAACCGCTTCAGGGCTGTCGTTCAGCTTGGTGCCGTAGCTTGGCACGATCTGGTGCAGTTTTTCCTGCCAGGCCGGGCTGGCTACTTTGTCCTTGAACACCTTTTGCAGCACGGTCAGCATGATCGGAGCCGCGGTGGACGCGCCTGGCGATGCACCCAGCAGGCCGGCGATGGTG
Organism: Pseudomonas sp. FDAARGOS_380; assembly: GCF_002591235.1. Classification (NCBI taxonomy): domain Bacteria; kingdom Pseudomonadati; phylum Pseudomonadota; class Gammaproteobacteria; order Pseudomonadales; family Pseudomonadaceae; genus Pseudomonas; species Pseudomonas sp. FDAARGOS_380. The sequence continues at coordinate 6,251,654 of NZ_CP023969.1, forward strand.
TTGTCGGCAGAGCTGACCACTTCGGTACCCAGCTTCAGCACGCCGCCTTGCTCTTCGTCACGCTTGATGATCTGCACACGCTGGCCGGCTTGCCACAGGCGCCAGTCGGACTGCTTGGCGTTCGGGAAGTACTCTTGCAGCGCCTTGAAGCGGTCGTCATCGGACAGCATCAGTTGGCCGGCGAGGTACTCGACCAGTGGGTATTCACGAATACCGACTTTGGTCATGGGCCAGATGTTGTGGGTGGTGGTGCTGGTCAGCAGGTCCAGGTACGAGCCTTCCTTCAGGAACTTGGTCGAGAAGGTCGCGAATGGGCCAAACAGAATCACGCGCTTGCCATCCAGCACACGGGTGTCCAGGTGCGGAACCGACATCGGTGGCGAACCTACCGAAGCCTTGCCGTAGGCCTTGGCCAGGTGCTGCTCAGCGATGGTCGGGTTCTCGGTCACCAGGAACGAACCACCGACTGGGAAGCCTGCGTATTCCTTGCCTTCAGGAATGCCCGACTTCTGCAGCAGGTGCAGTGCACCGCCGCCAGCGCCGATGAACACGAACTTGGCGTCGGTTTCAGTCTTGGTGCCGTCTTTGAGGTTTTTGTAGCTCACGCGCCACGAACCGTCGGCGTTCTTGGTGATGTCCTGCACTTCGCTCGACAGCTTCAAGTCAAACTTCGGCGTGGTTTGCAGGTGAGCGACGAACTGGCGGGTGATCTCGCCGAAGTTCACGTCGGTACCGATCGGGCTCCAGGTGGCCGCGATTTTCTGGTTGGGGTCACGCCCTTCCATCATCAGCGGAACCCACTTGGCGATTTGCGCCGGGTCTTCGGAGTACTGCATGCCGGCGAACAGCGGGCTGGCCTTCAGGGCTTCGTAGCGTTTTTTCAGGAACTTGATGTTGTCATCGCCCCACACAAAGCTCATGTGCGGAGTGGAATTGATGAACGAACGCGGGTTCTTCAACACGCCCTGCTGAACCTGCCAGGACCAGAACTGACGGGAGATCTGGAACGCTTCGTTGATCTCGACCGCTTTAGGGATCTCAACGTTGCCGTTCTTGTCTTCCGGGGTGTAGTTCAGCTCAGCCAGGGCCGAGTGACCGGTACCGGCGTTGTTCCAACCGTTGGAGCTTTCTTCGGCCACGCCATCGAGGCGCTCGACCATCTCCATCGACCAGTCCGGTTCCAGCTCATTGAGCCAGACACCCAGGGTTGCACTCATGATGCCGCCGCCGATCAGCAGCACATCGACTTTCTTTGCCTCTTCCGCGTGAACGGACGTGATCCCCATCGACAAAGCCAGCCCCAGCAGGGCAGTGTTTACTTTTTTAAACATCAGTAGCACCTATGATAAAACGCCATCCGCCCTACCGCCCCTGATCATGAGTAACCCTCGTTCACGCTACGTCAGGCAACGTACCGCAGGGTCTGCACAGTCACATAAAGGCTGCAGGGTGGGCACACAAGGCCGATGGATCGACCTCACTGTTATGTCCCTTCTGCGCTGACTTCTTATCATTATTGGCTTCAGCTACCTGGGCGACAGCCAACCGCTGGGACGTATACGGGTGTACGCACCAGGGAAAGACTAGCCCAAGACGGCGCGCAGAATATCACGCTAAACAGCGTTTATGCGCCGTTTGGCCAATTGACAGGCCTAAATCGCGGGTTTTAATGCGCCCCTGTCAAGCCTGGCAGCCGCGACCTGCGGTCACAGGCGTGGAACTCTGCCGAAAATGGCGGTTCTAGACACCTTCGTCGCGGCTTGCGTAGCATCGGCGACGTCCTTCGTGCACACCCTCCACACAGAGTTACCCATGACTATCCAGCAAACACCCGGGCACGTACTGCCCGCGCGCAGCGCCGCCAAAATGGAAGCAGCCATGGCCGTGGGCGCCTTCGCGATCGGCACCGGCGAATTCGCCGTCATGGGCCTGATGCCCGACATCGCCCAGAACCTGGGCCTGAGCGAACCCCAGGTGGGCCACGCCATCAGCGCCTACGCCCTTGGCGTCATGGTGGGCGCCCCGCTGCTGGCCATCCTCGGCGCCAAGCTGCTGCGCAAACACATGCTGCTGTTGCTGATGGGCCTGTACGCCTTGGGCAACTTCGCCACCGCCTTCACCCCCACCTTCGGCTCGCTGGTGGCCTTCCGCTTTATCAGTGGCCTGCCCCACGGCGCCTACTTCGGCATCGCCGCCGTGGTTGCCTCCAGCATGGTACCCACCGACAAACGCGCCGGCGCCGTGGCCCGAGTGATGATGGGCCTGACCCTGGCCATGCTGCTGGGCAACCCCATCGCCACCTTCCTCGGGCAACACCTGGGCTGGCGCTCGGCGTTCGCCCTGGTCAGCGTGATCGCCCTGCTCACCATCGCCCTGGTCTGGCAATTCGTACCCCACCGCCACGACGAACAACGCAGCGACCCACGCAAAGAACTGCGCGCCTTCACCAAACCCCAGGTATGGATGGCCCTGTCCATCGGCGCGATTGGCTTTGCCGGGATGTTCTGCGTATTCAGCTACCTGGCGCCGACCATGCTCGAAGTGACCAAAGTCTCGCCCCAGTGGATTCCCTTCGGCCTCGCCGCCTTTGGCGTGGGCGGCATCATCGGCAACATTGCCGGCGGCAAGTTGTTTGACCGCATGCAGTTTCGGGCGGTGGGTTTGATATTGGTGTGGTCGATGGCCGTGCTGCTGTTCTTCCCCTTCGCCGCGGCGTCGCTGTGGGGCGTGCTGCTGAGCATGGGGTTGGTGGGCACTATGGTCGCGTTGGCGGCGCCGTTGCAGATTCGGTTGATGGACATTGCCCATGAAGCGCCGAGCCTGGCGGCGGCTTCGAACCATGCGGCGTTTAACCTGGCGAATGCGCTGGGGCCGTGGTTTGGTGGCATGGCCATCACTGCCGGCCTGGGCTGGACCAGCACCGGCTACATCGGCGCCGCCACAGCGCTGGTCGGCCTGGGACTCTACCTGATCGCCCGGCAGATGAAAGGCGGCCACTAACGCCCTACTGAATCAAACTGTGGGAGGGCTTCTTGTAGGAGCGAGCTTGCTCGCGAAAAACTCACAGACGCCGCATTTCTTCAGGAAGCCCGCGTTATCGTTGACGTTTTTCGCGAGCAAGCTCGCTCCTACAGAAGGCGATGACGCTTAACTGACAGGTATTAGTGCCTGCCCCCGCCCCCATCAATCATCATGCAACAACCCCGAACCATACTCCCCATAACTACTCCCCAGCCCACTACCGCCAAAATTCATCTTCGCGGCTTTGTTGGGGCTATGGTCGCCAAATGCCTGGCACCCGCCTGAAAAGCACGGGTCGCTGTTGGTCACACTCGATGAAGATGAACAAGCACTCACCAACAACGTGCCGGTGATCATCACGACTTTGACGAGGTTCGAGATCATGGTTTCAGTTCCCTGTGGGCTGGAGGCGCTGGGGTCCTCTCTTACAGGGAATCGTAGACCTCAACGGCGCAGGGAATTATGAAACTTTGCTGGGTGACAGCATGAGTTCAGGTTGCCGCCTTGGGTAAGGCGGCAGGGTTAGTTGTCAGGCTTTGACTGGGGCGGTTACAGGCGCAACTTGCTCCTGGGCCCGGTCAACGAGCAGCGAGCTCAACTCGATTAACTGCTGAATGCCCAAGGCGATGGCGCGTTGGGAGTCGTCGAGGTCGAACGCCAAGGTGGCGGCCATTTCGTTGGCGGATGCCAGGTTTTCGGCGGCATTGGCCAGGAGGGTTTCGGGATCGATGGTTGGGTTGACAAGGAATAGGTTGTTGCTTGGGCGTTCGACGGGCGCAGCGTCGTCGGATGGGGGCAAGTGATGATGGATTGCGCGCTGGGCTGCGGCTTGAAGCTTGGGATCGATGGGCGATGCGCTTTGATCAAGTGAAGAACTGCGTGTGTTGTTGTGCATTGGCGAAGCTCCAAATATTTTCGGGAGTTAAAAACGCCTTAGCAATACGGACTTCCACCTCCGGCCGCTGGGTTTGCAGCGGCTTGAGGAGGTTAGCTATGGATGGTCTGAGGGGCAAGCCGAGAAAAGTGTGGGAAATTTCCCGGAGGGATTTGTGCACTGGGACAGCGATGCATACATACGAACAGAACGAAACTGGCACGACAAGTAAGGCCCATTCAGCGGGAGGTCGATGTGACAGCAACAACATGATCTTTGGCTTCACCGAGCGGGTTGCGCGTATCGTCGACTTACCTATCAAAAAAAGAGGACAGATTTATTTACACCATCGCTGAGAAAAAGCTAATCACAAGACAGCAAAAAGCCGCGTCATCCGCGGCTTTTTGCCTTAGGCCTTCAGCTCTTCTGGCGTATGCGCCTTAAGCCAATCAGCCAAGGCGGCGTTCATTCGCGTTTGCCAGCCCGGCCCGGCAGCCCTGAATCGCTCCAGCACGTCAGCATCAAAACGAACATTAACGTGCTCTTTAGCGGCTAACGACTTTGGCCGCCCGCGCTTGGGTGAGCATTTCCTTCGCCTGAGCTTTGCCAAACAATCCCACAAGCACCTCGCTGGCTGACTTGGCCTTAGCAAAGTCTTCAGCCGACCATTCCGGGTTCGCTGTATCGACCTTCTCAGGATTGGGTTTCTTGGTCATAATTTTTGACCTCCCGTTTGGTGGCTTTACGAAAGCTGATGATGTGGGCCACATCACCTCGTGGGGTGAACACTACGACTTGCAGCCGATCCCCTACGTATCCCATCGCTCGATAACGACACTCGCCGTAGTCGAATCGATCATCTTCCACGATCAAGGCCGTAGAGCATTCAAAGTCCCGCACCAATGCAAACGGAAGTCCACGTTCTTCAACGTCACAAGCGTCTTTGGCTGGGTCATAGGTAATCCGTATACGATTATCGTAGCCACAATAAATCATCAACACAAAGTGCGCGTCGAACGCCTGACCGAGCGTGTGCTCTGGTTATCACCGAAGGCTGACTGGCTAGGCTTGAGAACCCGCCAAGTACCCGACAAACATCCCTGATAAACTACGCCCCATTCGCCTCGCCAACTCAGATCCCCCATGCCCCTACAAACCGCTCCCCTCTCCCGCCGCTTCTCCGTCGCCCCCATGATGGATTGGACCGACCGCCACTGCCGGTTCTTCCTGCGCCTGCTCTCCAAGCACGCCCTGCTCTACACCGAGATGGTCACCACCGGCGCTATCCTCCATGGCGACCACGACCGCTTCCTGCGCCACAACGAAGCCGAGCACCCGCTGGCCCTGCAACTGGGCGGCAGTGTCCCGGCCGATCTGGCCGCCTGCGCCCGTATGGCCGAGGCCGCCGGTTACGATGAAGTGAACCTGAACGTCGGCTGCCCCAGCGACCGGGTGCAGAACAACATGATCGGCGCGATCCTGATGGCGCACCCTGCCCTGGTGGCGGACTGTGTGAAGGCGATGCGCGATGCAGTGTCGATCCCGGTGACGGTGAAGCACCGTATCGGCATCAATGGCCGGGACAGTTATGCCGAGCTGTGTGATTTCGTCGGCACGGTGAAGGATGCCGGTTGCACCAGTTTTACCGTGCATGCGCGGATTGCGATTCTGGAGGGGTTGTCGCCCAAGGAGAACCGGGACATTCCGCCGTTGCGCTATGACGTGGCGGCGCAGTTGAAGCGGGATTTTCCAGAGCTGGAGTTTAATCTCAACGGTGGGATCAAGACGTTGGAGCAGTGCCAGGAGCATTTGCAGACGTTTGATGGGGTGATGTTGGGGCGGGAGGCTTATCACAATCCGTATTTGTTGGCGGAGGTGGATCAACAGTTGTTTGGTAGCACCGCGCCCGTGATCACCCGTGCTGAGGCGCTGGTGCAGTTGCGTCCGTATATAGCCGAGCACTTGGCGACAGGTGGCGCGATGCATCACATTACGCGCCATGTTCTGGGGCTGGGGACCGGTTTTCCAGGGGCGCGTAAGTTTCGGCAGTTGTTGTCGGTGGATATTCATAAGGCGAGTGATCCGTTGGCGTTGTTGGATCAGGCGGGGGAATTGCTGGAGGGGCGTTGATTGGGGCAGTGCTGCTCGCTGCGCACGGTCGTTATGAAATTCGAGCACTGCACGAGCAGCCGTCTCTAGCGGTCACCCAGAATATTACAATTATCTTTTACGGTTATTGGTGTTTCGTCCGTCTCACTACCTAGAACGATAATTTTTCGTATTTAGGGGAGGCGCCGATGTACCGTCCGCTGTATAAAGTTTCGCGCGTGAAATCTTTGTCTGTAGCGCCGCTTACCATGCTGTGTGTACTGATGTCCGATCTGGCGGCTGCCGACCCTCATCAGTTCAATATCGCACCACAGCCCTTGGCAAGCGCGCTGAATCGCCTGGCCGCTCAGAGCGGTTTACGGGTGATCGTTGATGGCTCTTTGGTGTCGGGCAAGAACAGCCCTGGCGTAGTCGGCTCCAAAGAACCGCAGGCCGCACTGGCTGAAGTGTTGAGCGGCAGCGGCTTGACGTGGCGGCCTACCGCTGAGGGTAGCGTGACGCTGGAGAAGGCAGCTGAATCAGGCGGTGCCTTGCAGCTGGGTGAGACCTCGATCACCGCTCAGCACTTGGGCGAGACGACCGAGGGCAGCGGTTCCTACACGACGGGGGCCATGCAGACTGCCACCAAGCTGCCACTCACCTTGCGGGAAACGCCGCAGTCGGTCAGCGTGGTCACGCGCAAGCGCATGGACGACAAGGCCATGACCACCCTCAGCGATGTCGCCGAAAGTGCGCCGGGTGTGTTCCTCAATACCTCCGGCGGCGCCGGGCGGCCCACGTTCAGCGCGCGTGGCTTCGACGTCGATACCATTTTGTACGACGGTTTCCCCACCAGTTTCCTCACCTATATACCCAGCAGCGAAGCCAACCTGGCAATGTATGACCGCGTCGAAATCGTTCGCGGCGCCACCGGCCTGGCTCAGGGCGCCGGCAGCCCCGCGGGCGCCATCAACTTGATACGCAAGCGCCCGACCCGTAAATTCCAGGCCACGCTCACCGGCAGTGCCGGTAGCTGGGACGATTACAGCAGCACCCTGGACGTCGGCGGCCCGCTAAACGACAGCGGCACCTTGCGCGCCCGCACCGTACTCTCAAAGCAGGACTCGAAAAGTTTTCGCGAAGCGGTCGAGAGTGACGCCGACTTGTACTACGGCGTAGTCGACGCCGACCTGACCGATACCACCACCCTGACGGTGGGTGCCTACCGGCAGAAGGACTACACCAACTACGTCTGGGGTGGGCTGCCTATGGCCCGAGGTGGTGGCCATCTGGGATTGCCGCGCGACACCTTCCTGGGCCATGACTATGAATACATGGACAACCGCACCACAGGTTATTTCGCGACCCTGGAACATGGCTTCGCCAATGACTGGAAACTGCGCATGGCCGCCATGCAGGCGACGACCAACACGGACGTGCTGGCCTCTTCCATCTGGGGATACAACCGCCACTACCTGTGGACGCAAGCCATGGAGCAGAAGGAAAAAGGCTACGATCTGGCCCTCAGCGGCCCCTTCCAGCTACTGGGTATGGAACATGACTTCACCGTGGGTGCCAGCAAGCGCCAGCTGGACTACCGTACCGGCAAACTGTGGGAGCGTTTCATCGACAGTAACGTCGACCTCTTCGGCTGGGATCCACGGGGTCATACCAAGCCGGAGATCACCAAGGGGCGCACCCTGCGTCCCGAGACCACCACACAGGACAGCTTCTATACCAGCACCCGCTTGCGCTTGACCGAGCCGTTGTCGTTGATTCTCGGCGGCCGCCTGGACTGGTACGAATTCGAAAGCCGGGAAACCCCCGAAAGCAACTACAAGGTCACGCGCAACCTGACCCGTTATGCCGGCCTGGTCTACGACCTGGATGCCAACCACTCGGTCTACGTGAGCTACACCGATATCTTCAAGCCGCAGACCGAAAAAGGTCTCGGAGGGCAAGTGGTGAAGCCGATCAAGGGTGAAAACTACGAGGTGGGCATCAAGGGCGAATACTTTGATGGTGCGCTGAACGCCAGTGCAGCCATCTTCCAGATCGATCAGAACAATCGTGCCCAGGAAATGCCTGATGTCAAAGGCTGCGGTACAACCCCTGTAAGCTCATGCTACGAGGCTTCCGGCCTGGTGCGCAGTCGAGGCATTGACCTGGAAGTTCAGGGCGCCCTGACCGAAAACTGGCAACTGGCCGGTGGGTACACCTACACCCAGACCAAATATGTCACCGATACCGATACCTCCAGGGAAGGACAGGATTTCAACCGCCGACTGCCGCGCCAACTGTTTAAGGTGTCCACCATCTACAACCTGTCCGGTGACCTGAACCGCTGGCGCATTGGCGGTGACCTCTACCAGCAGAGCCAGATCCGCACCTCGGGGGGCAGCGGCACCAGTGCATGGAAAAACCGCCAGGGCTCGTACACGATCGCCGGCCTGGTAGCGGGGTACAAGGCCAACGAGCATCTGGATCTGCAGCTGAACGTAAACAACCTGTTTGACCGCAAGTACTACTCCAGCGTCGCCAATGGCGCCTATGAGCCTTACGACATCTACGGCGACCCACGCAATTTCAAGCTGACTGCGCGCTACAGCTTCTAGGCGGCTGCCCCTCGCCCGCGTGCAGGAGCAAGCTTGCTCGCGAGAAACCCTTAGGCGCCGCGTTTATTCAGGAAGCGCGCGTTATCGTTGAGGTTTTTCGCGAGCAAGCTCGCTCCTACAGTATTGGGAGCAGGCTCAAGGGCAATGACGTGGTTATCGGGCAGTTGGGTTGAACCTGCCATCGATTTTGCCCTCCAAATGAGCACCACGGCCGATGATTCAAACGGCTGTTTCCAGGTTATTGCCCTCGCAAACGACCTAACGCATTTGCGCCCTTGAGCGCCTGCCAGCGCTCGGGTAATGTCACTAGACCCACAGGACAGAGCACGCCCATGACTTCCAAGCTGGAACAACTCAAGCAATTCACCACCGTCGTAGCCGATACCGGCGATTTCTCCACGCTCGCCAAGCTCAAGCCGCAAGACGCGACCACCAACCCTTCCCTGCTGCTCAAGGCTGCGTCGATTCCTGGCTATGCCAAGCTGCTGGATGAGTGTGTGCAGGATTGCAACGGCGATGTGGGCCTGGCCAGTGACCGCTTTGCGGTGGCGGTGGGCCAAGAGATTCTTAAAGTAGTGCCGGGCCGTATTTCCACTGAGGTGGATGCGCGCCTGTCGTTCGACGAGGCCGCGATTCTCAAGCGTGCGCACCGTCTGATCGACCTGTACGACAAAGCCGGCGTTGGCCGGGACCGCGTGCTGATCAAGATCGCCTCCACCTGGGAAGGCATCCGCGCCGCCGAGAAGCTGGAAAAAGAAGGCATCCAGACCAACCTGACCCTGCTGTTCTCGTTTGCCCAGGCCGTGGCTTGTGCTGAAGCGGGTGTGTTTCTGATTTCGCCGTTCGTGGGCCGTATCTACGACTGGTACAAGAAGGCCAACGGCAACGACTACACCGGTTCCGATGACCCGGGCGTGCAGTCGGTGACGCGCATCTACAACTACTACAAGGCTAACGGCTACAAGACCGTGGTGATGGGTGCGAGCTTCCGTAACCTCAGCCAGATCGAAGAGCTGGCCGGGTGTGATCGCCTGACCATCAGCCCGGACCTGCTGGAGAAACTGGCAGCCGATGAAGGCAAGCTGGAGCGCAAGTTGGCGCCAGGGCATGCCGGTGAGGCGCGGGTGCATATGACTGAAGCGCAGTTCCGTTGGGAGTCCAACGAGGACGCGATGGCGACTGAGAAGCTGGCCGAGGGGATTCGTCAGTTTGCTCGGGACCAGGAGAAGCTGGAAGCGTTGTTGTCGGCCAAGCTGTAAAGGCAGATAGCGGCAAAAAGGGCGGCACCTGTGAGGGTGCCGCCCTTTTTTTGCCTCGGTGTGACCGCCGTCCGATGTGGGAGCTGGCTTGCCTGCGATAGCGGTGGGCCAGCCAACACTTCATCGACTGACACGGCGCAATCGCAGGCAAGCCAGCTCCCACAGGGGAATGTGTTTCAACAGGGGAGCTGTCAGTGCCGCTCGAGGGCGTTGACGAGGTCGTGGAAGGCTTCGCGGTTGGACTCATTCAAGCCCATCAGGATCTTGTGCGCTTCCAGCACCTTGACCCGCACCACTTCCTCGGACTGGTCCTGGGACGGCAGGTCGGTGAGGCATTCCGGGCAGGGGATCGGGCGGTCAACGATGTTGAACACCTGGTCAAAACCCATGGATTGCAACAGACGGGTGATGTCTTCGTGGGTGGTGACCACGGTCGGCAACAGGCCGACCTTCTGCCGCGACAGAATGGACAACTTGGCCAACAGGCCCAGGGTGGTGCTATCGATGCTGCGCGTTTCGGTCAGGTCGATCACGATCGCCGAGAAGTTCAGCGCTGTGAAGATCCGCTCGATCGTCGCATCCAGGGCCGAACACAAGGTCAGGCGCACTTCACCGACAAATTTCAGGACGAAGGTCCCGTCTTGCTCGGCGAATTGGATTCTTCCGGTACTCATCAAAGATTCCTGCTCAACACCAATAGGGCGATATCATCCGGCATCTCCCCTAGCGTGGCCAATCCAAAAACCTGCCGCAGGCCATCCAGGCTGCCGCCCGCCGACTTGACCTTTTGGGGCAAGGCGGCTTCTTTCTCTTTGAGTGTAGGCTCTGGAAGAAGGTCCAGAATACCGTCAGACATCAGCGTCAGGCTGAAGGTCGGCGGCAGTTCCAGGATGTGGTCTTCGTAGGTGGCTTCGTTAAACAAGCCTACGGGCAGGCCACGCCCTTCCAGGTAGCGCACACTGTCAGGAGTGTATAAAACAGGCATCGGCAGGTGACCGCCAATACTGTAGGTCAAAAGACCGGTTTCTTCGTCGATCACGCCGCCGACCATCGTCACGTGCTTGCCCAGCTTGCAGCTGATCAGGCCTCGGTTGATGTGGCCCAGCACCTCGGAGGGGGTGAACTCCGGCAAGGTGCCATTGCGCTTGGACTCGAACAACAGCCGTGTGGTCATGAACTTCAACAACACGGTCACAAACGCTGAAGACGCGCCGTGGCCGGAAACGTCGGCCAGGTAGAACGCTACGCGCCGCTCATCGACGCGGAAATAGTCGACAAAATCACCCGACAGGTACAACGACGGGATGATCTGGTGGGCGAACTTGAATTCGTCGGTGGTCCAGGGGCTGACCGGCAGCATGTTCATCTGCACCTGGCGACCGGCGTTCTGGTCTTCCTGCAGCAGGTTCAGGCTGGCTTCGAGTTCGCGGTTGGCGGTCTCGAGCTTTTCACGGTAGCGCTGGTTTTCCAGGAGCAGGCGTGCACGGTCCAGGGCGCGGCGCACCGAGTGCTCCAGCACAGCCAGGTCTTCCAGGGGCTTGATCAGGTAATCGGCGGCGCCCAGGCGCAAGGCTTCAACGGCATCGTTCATGACACCGGCACCGGACACGACAATCACCGGCGTTTGCGGGGCAAGCTCGGTCACCTGGCGAATCAGCTCAAGGCCGCCCATCTGGGGCATGCGCAGGTCGCAGATCACAAGGTCGGGCTTGTCGCGCTCGAATACCTGGAGACCCTGTTGGCCATTACTGGCCTGCAGGACGCTGAAGCCACTGTCTTCCAAGTAGGCCGCGAGGCTCGCGCGCACTACTTCGTCGTCATCGATTATCAGCAGCGTGGCACTGGTTTTTTGCATGTGGGCAAACGGCGCCAGAATTAGGTTGGCGTAGGCGGCTCGGCAATGGCCGGGCTCACGTACTGGATTCGCTTTCTAGCCTCTCTGTCCTACAAAGCATTGGGATTTGGCCCATGCACAACGGTAAAGCAGAGGTGCCCTTCTAAGGCGCAGACGGTACTCCCATCCGTGAGGGGTTTCAAGCTCATGCCGATGGTCGCCGGGCGTCTTTACACCGCAAATCACCGGGAGTTATAAGAACCCTCACTACCACAACGCAAAGTAAGGATGGATGCTGTGAGCGAACACGAGCGCGACTACGCCGAAAAACGCGATTTCATCCGCATGCGAATAGATGCCGATGTGTCTTTGATCCATGCCGGGCAGGAGATTGCCGCTACCTGCGTGGACCTCTCCAGTTCCGGCATGCAGGTGCAGGCACCTCGCCAGTTCACCGTGGGCGACCTGCTGACCGTGCGCATTGATTCAGAACACGCTGCCCTCAAAGGCCTTGAGGCCGATACAGAGGTGGTGTGGACCAAGGCGGTAGGCGATGACCAGCATCTGGGCCTCAAGATTCTGAAAATGCGCTAACGCAACATCCAGCCCCTGCGCAAGGGTGACGCGGAGCGTCACAGGAGGCGTTCCCACGCGGAGCGTGGGGAACGATCAGCGCGCACAAAAAAGGCGACCCTATAAAGGTCGCCTTTTTCATTTCAAAACGTCACAGCTTAAAAGTCGTCAACGACCTTGCCGTCCTTGACCTTGAACTCGCGGTTCTGCAGGTAAGCGTTACGAATGAAGGTGTACTTGTCGCCGCTGATCAGCTTCTCGCTGTCGAGCAGGCTGGCGCGCACGTCGACGACGTTGAGGCCGAAGGTGCTGTTACGCCAGCCGATGTCGTTCATGTAGCGGTACGGTTGGGTATAGCTGTCGACGTATTTGGACGGCGCATCACGCAAGGTGCTTGGGCCCAGCAACGGGATCATCACGTACGGGCCGCTGCCCACGCCCCAGTAGCCGAGGGTTTGGCCGAAGTCTTCATCGCTGCGCTGCAGCCCCATTTTGGTGCCGACGTCGATAAAGCCGAGTACGCCAAACGTGGTGTTGACCAACAGGCGGGCGGTGTCGACGCCTGCATTGTGCGGCTTGAGTTGCAGCACGTTGTTGGCCAGGTTGCCGACATCACCGATGTTGCGGAAGAAGTTGTGAACGCCGTCCTGCACAAATTGCGGGGTGACGAACTGATAGCCCTGGGCGAGGGGCTTGAGGGCGTAGGTGTCAACGGTGTCGTTGAAGGTGAAGATGGGGCGGTTGACGCTTTCCCATGGGTCATCTTCCGAGGCCGCTTGGGCTGCGAACGGTGCCAACAGGATGGTGGCACACACCGATAGCTGAGCGAAGTACTGGCTCCAGCGCATAGCTTTTGCTCCTTGAATGGTCTGTCATGGGCGCTATGCCCTGAATAAGGCTGTCAGTATATGACGGAAGTGTCGATTTAGGCAGCTACCTGGAATCGTCTTACGGAAAATGCACAAAATTCCCACAAATATCGACAGTGTCATCCCCTTGTCATGCCGCCCCGATAGCGTGGCAGCTATTTCAGGGACGTTCAGATGCCACACGCCGAGATTGCCGTCGCCGCCGCCCCCTCGTTGACCGCCGTGTTATTTGGCCTGAGTGGCTGCCTGGTGGATTTTGGTTCCCTGGCGCGCACCGACTCACCTTGCGCCGACGCCGAGGCCACGCCGGGGGCGTTGAAGATATTGCGCAGCCTCAAAGAACAAGGCGTGCCCTGCGCCTGGCTGGATGAACTGCCACCCTCGGTGACCACGCCACTGTGCGCCGGCCTGCCTGGCTGGCTCAAGGCCGCCTCGCCCTCCTCCATTCGCTGGCCTGCGCCCCACGCCTGCTGGCAAGCCTTGATGGAGTTGAACATCGAACGCCTGGAAGGCTGCGTACTGGTCAGCGGCGAGCCGCGCCTGCTGCAATCGGGCCTGAATGCCGGTTTGTGGACCATCGGCCTGGCCTCCTGCGGTTCGCTCTGCGGCCTGTCGCCCCAGCAATGGCAGGCGCTCACCGAGCAGCAACGCGAACACAAGCGTGGCAAGGCCACGGTGGCACTCTACAGCCTGGGCGTGCACTCGGTGATCGACCACCTCGGCGAACTCGGCACCTGCCTGGCCGACATCCGCCTGCGCCAGCTCAAGGGCGAGAAGCCCTGATCGAGATCATGCACAGTTGGCCCCAGTGGATTAATCTACAGGTCAGCCCGTAGACCTTTCACGGCGCGCCGCGGTCTATGCCAGTGCCTATCGATAAAAGGAAAGAACGTCATGCCTGATCGCAAAAAACTGGAAGAACAGGTCGAGATCCTGCGCGGGCAGTTGGAACAGGACCCGCCGCTGCCAGTGGAGAAACGCAAAGCACTGGAGGCGCTGATTGCCAAGTTCGAAATGCAACTTGAATTGGAACCGGCGACTCAGACACCCAGTATTTCCGACGATGTGAATCAAGCGGCCATAGAGTTTGATGCTGAACACCCAGTCATTTCTGGGACCTTGCGCAATATCATGACCACCCTGGCCAATATCGGCATCTAACCCGAGCCCAAACCAAACAAAGAAGCAAAATGTGGGAGCGGGCTTGCTCGCGAATGCGGTGTATCAGTCAGTTCATGTGTAACTGACCCACTGCATTCGCGAGCAAGCCCGCTCCCACACAAGCCCCCTGCCACATTGGGATTTGGGTAAGGTTTACTGACGCGCCAGCCGCACGTTCAGGAACTGGGTGTTCTCAGTGCTGCGGTACGGGTTGATATCCAACCCACCCCGGCGCACATACCGCGCATACACGGTCAACTTCTCCGGCTTGAGCAAGCGCTGCAAGTCCAGGAAGATCCGCTCCACACACTGCTCATGAAAGTCCGAGTGCTGGCGAAAGCTGACGATATATTCCAGCAGGCTGGCGTGATCCAGTGCCGCACCGCGATATTCCACCACCACACTGCCCCAGTCAGGCTGGCTGGTCACCGGGCAGTTGGATTTGAGCAGGTGGCTGTGCACGCTCTCCTCTACCACGCGCGAATCATCGCAACGCAACAGCTCCGGGCGCGGGTGTTCGTAGCTGCTGACGTTGATATCCAGGCCATCAATGCACACGCCCGGCAGCGCCATCACGCCTTCGGCTTCGATATCGGCCAGGCTGCGAATGCGCACATTCACGGGCTTGCCGGCCGCTAAGCTGAGGTCGGTGCGCAGGGTGGCTTCGAGGCTTTGCGTGTCGGCAAACGCGGTCTGGTTCAGCGAGTTGAGGTACAACTTGAAGGACTTGGACTCGATGATGTTCGGCGAGTCGGCGGGAATGCTGAATTCACCGATGGCCACCACCGGCTTGCCCGACGGCAACAACCAGGACAGCTCGAAGCAGTTCCAGAAATCCACGCCCTTGTACGGCAGGGTCTCGGCGCTCAGGCCCAGCTCGGCCCACTTGGCGGCGCGTGGAATCGGAAACAGCAACGAAGGCGTGTAGGTGCTGATGTATTCACTGGACTTGCCCAGCGGCGAATGTTCGGCTGCGGGATGCATGGCGGAAACCTGGCTAAATAAACCGCGCCAGTCTACCAGCCTTTGCCCCCGCCCTTAACAAACGCCTCACTCAACGGTCAGTTTGCCGACCATGCCTGCCTGGTAGTGCCCTGGCAGGTTGCAGGCGAACTCAAGGTCGGTGGCCTGCTTGAACGTCCAGGTCAGTTCGGCCTTCTTGCCCGGCTCCACCAATACACTGTTGGGGTCATCGTGCTTCATGCCGCCCATATCGCCGTGGCCCATGGCGCCGTGGTCCATCTTGCCCATGCCGGTGGCGGTCAGCATGCCGCTGGCCTGCATCTGCATCATCTCTTTCTGGTGGGCGGCATGCATGGCCGCGTCGCCCAGGTTGAACTCATGCAGCAACTTGCCCTTGTTGACCAGCACGAAGCGCACGGTTTCACCGGCCTTGACGTCCAGGGACTTGGGCTCAAAGGCGATGTCCCGCAGCGTGACTTCAACGGTGCGCGTGGCTTTATCTGCCGGGGCCGGCTGGCCGAACGCGTAGGTATGGGCCGCATCCGCCAGCGCATTGAAACTCAACGCCAGCAGGCAGCCCGCCAATAACAGGGGTGTACGCAACGCCATCTTTCACTCTCCACAATAGGTATCCAGCTTGGGCAACACTTTAAGATGGCCTCGCTGCCAGCCAGCTGACTGCTAGATTACAACTTTGTCAGCTTGTGCCCATACCCCGGAGCCCAGGGTATAAAGGCCGGCGCCCACCTTGACCAAGAGCCCGATATGAAACTGCTGATCGTCGAAGACCAACCCAAAACCGGTCATTACCTGCGCCAGGGCCTGGCCGAGGCGGGTTTTACCACCGAGCTGGTGGCAGACGGCACCAGTGGCCAGCACTTGGCGCTGACGGGCGACTATGACTTGTTGATCCTCGATGTGATGCTGCCCGGCCGCGACGGCTGGCAAATCCTGCAGGCGGTGCGCAGTGCCGGCCTGGACATCCCGGTGCTGTTCCTCACCGCTCGCGATGCCGTCGAAGACCGGGTACACGGCCTGGAGCTGGGCGCCGACGATTACCTGGTCAAACCCTTCGCCTTTTCCGAACTGCTGGCGCGGGTGCGCACCTTGTTGCGCCGGGGCAGCAGCACGCCGCAGGACACCCTGTTGCAACTGGCCGACCTGAGCCTGGACTTGATCCGCCGCCGCGTCGAGCGCAGCGGCCAGCGCATCGACCTCACCGCCAAGGAGTTCGCCCTGCTGGAGCTGCTGCTGCGTCGCCAGGGCGAAGTACTGCCCAAGACCCTGATCGCCTCCCAGGTGTGGGACATGAATTTCGACAGCGACACCAATATCATCGAAGTCGCCATTCGCCGCCTGCGCCTGAAGGTCGACGACAATTTCCCCAACAAACTGATCCACACCGTGCGCGGCATGGGTTACGTGCTGGAGGAGCGGTTCACGTGATCAAGCGCCTGTCCCTGACCAGCCGCCTGGCGCTGCTGTTTGCCGCCTGCACGGCGGTGGTCTCGTTGATCGCCGGGGTGTTGTTCAACCGGGCCAGCGAGGCGCACTTCATGGAGCTGGACCAGCAACAGCTCGAAAGCAAACTGGTGGCCTTGCGCAGCACCTTGCAGGGTGTCGCCTCACCGGAAGACCTCGCCCAGCGCACCCCTCAACTGCGTGCCGAACTCGATCACCAGCCCGACCTCACCTTGCGCATCACCGGGGCGGGTCAACGTTGGCTGGACGGCGCGCCCAACCTTAGCTTGCCCCAGGCGCCCGGCCTGCATAGCCTGCAGCAGGCGGGCACCGACTACCGCGTGTTCATCGCACCCTTGGCGCCCAGCCAGCTGGATTCGCCACAGCTGACCCTGATCCTCGACATCACTCACCACCAGCACTTTCTACAGCGCATGCAACGCTTGATCTGGCTGACCGTCGGCCTCTCGGCCCTGGCCACCGCCCTGCTCGGCGCCTGGGCTGCGCGCAGTGGCTTGCGACCGCTGCGGCGCATGGGCGAAGTGGCCGCCAGCGTCTCCGCCCACTCCCTCACACAACGCTTACCCCAGGAGCAAATGCCGGTGGAACTCGCGGAACTGGCCCAGGCCGTCAACGCTATGCTGGCGCGCCTGGATGACGCGTTCCAGCGCCTGTCTGCCTTCAGCGCAGATATCGCCCACGAACTGCGCACACCGCTGTCCAACCTGCTGACCCAAACCCAAGTCATCCTCACCCAGCCACGCCCGCTGGAGGATTACCGCGAGGCGCTGCACAGCAACCTCGAAGAGCTGCAATGGATGGCGCAACTGGTCAACGACATGCTGTACCTGGCCAAAGCTGACCACGGCTTGCTGATGCCCAGCCGAGAAGCCCTGGATTTGGGCGATGAGGTCGACGCACTGTTGGAGTTTTTTGCCCTGCTGGCGGAGGACGCGCAGGTGACGCTGGTGCGCGAAGGCAGCGCCCATACCATGGGCGATCGCGGCATGTTGCGCCGGGCCCTGTCGAACTTGCTGGATAACGCGCTGCGCTTTACCCCACCGGGCGGTGAAGTGCGGGTACGGATCGAGAGTGGCGTGACACTGACGGTGGAGAACAGCGGGGAAGGCATTCCCGCGCCGTTATTGCCGCGGCTGTTTGATCGTTTCTACCGAGCCGATCCGTCCAGGCGTGCAGGCAGCAGCGAACATGCGGGGTTGGGGTTGGCAATTACCCAGTCGATTGTGCGGGCGCATGGCGGGAGGATTTATTGTGAGTCGCAGGCGGGCCGGACCAGATTTGTGATTGAGTTGCCCAAGGGCGACTGCTGATCGTTCCCACGCTTTGCTGATCGTTCCCACGCTCCGCGTGGGAATGCATTCCGGGACGCTCTGCGTCCCAACAGCGGACGCGGAGCGCCCGGTGAGGCATTCCCACGCAGAGCGTGGGAACGATCAGGTTACGAATACCTCAGCGCATGCGCCGGCTCAATCTTCGCCGCCCGATACGCCGGGTAAATCGTCGCCAAGAAGCTCAACACAAACCCCGCCGAGCAAATCAGCAACACATCCCCACCTTGCAGCTCCGAAGGCAGGTTGCTGACAAAGTACACATCCGAACTGAAGATATGCTGCCCGCTCACCCGCTCCAGCCAGCCCACCAGCTCACTCACGTTCAGGGCCGCAATCACCCCGAGCACGCCGCCGATCAAGGTGCCGACCACGCCAATCACGGTGCCCTGCACCATGAAGATCGCCATGATCTGCCGAGGTGTGGCGCCGATGGTACGCAGGATGGCGATGTCCGCGCCCTTGTCGTTCACCACCATGATCAAGGTGGCGATGATGTTGAACGCGGCCACGGCGACGATCATCAGCAACAGCAGGCCGATCATGGTCTTTTCCATTTTCATGGCGCTGAACAGGCTGCCCTGGGTGTGGGTCCAGTCGTCCGGCTTGTAGGCCGCGCCCAGGCTGGCGGCGATATCTGCCGAGACTTTGGGCGCTGCATACAGGTCCTTCACCGCCAGGCGTACGCTTTGCACCTGGTTGGGCTGCCAATGCTGGATTTCAGCGGCGTCGGCCATATGGATCAGGGCCATGGAGCCATCCAGTTCGGCGCCGACCTTGAAGATACCCACCACGTTCAGGCGCTGCATGCGGGGGGTGATGCCGCCCGGCGCGCTGCTGAGTTCCGGCACGATCAGGGTCAGCCTGTCGCCCACGCTCAGGCGAAAGCGGCGTGCAGTGATATCACCGACCACCACGCCGAATTCGCCAGGTTTGAGGTCGTCGAGTTTGCCGCGCACGATGTGCTGGGCCACGATCGACACCTTGCCTTCCTGGGCCGGGTCGACGCCGCTGATCTCGATCGGCTGCATCGCGCCCTTATAGGAAAACATGCCGTCCATTTGGGTGAAGGGCACGGCGGCGGTGACTTGCGGATTCTTCATCGCAGCGGCGGCCACCGGCTGCCAATCATCAATCGGCTTTACGCCGACGATAGTGGCGTGGGGCACCATGCCGAGGATGCGCGAGCTCATTTCACGCTGAAAGCCGTTCATCACCGAAAGCACTACGATCATCGCCAATACGCCCAGGGCGAGGCCGATCATCGAGGTCATCGAGATAAACGAGACAAAACGGTTGCGGCGCTTGGCGCGGGTATAGCGCGTGCCGATAAAAATCGATAACGGTCTGAACATTCGCGGGCACCGTTGGAAAAATGAAAAAGCCCGGCCTCAAAAAACCGGGCTTGCAACAGGTCAGATAGCGACCAGATGACCTTCCTGCAAATGCAGTACGCGGTCCATCTGCCGGGCCATGCTCATGTCATGGGTCACCACCAGGAACGCGGTGCGCATCTGGGTGCTCAACTCCAGCATCAAGTCCTTGATGCCCTGGGCGGTGTGGGAGTCGAGGTTACCGGTCGGCTCATCGAGCATCACCAGGCCGGGGTTGTTCACCAGGGCACGGGCAATCGCCACGCGCTGGCGCTCACCACCGGACAACTCTGCTGGCTTGTGCTCCAGGCGATGGCCCAGGCCGACACGCTCAAGCAAGGCCGTGGCACGCTGGCGCGCTTCGGGAATTGCGGTTTTGCCGATCAACAGCGGCATGCACACGTTTTCCAGGGCGGTGAATTCCGGCAGCAAGTGATGGAACTGGTACACAAAGCCCAACGAGCGATTGCGCAGTTGGCCACGGGCCTTTTCATTCAAGGCCGACAGTTCTTCGCCGGCCAGCCATACGCTGCCCTGGGACGGCGTATCGAGGCCGCCCAACAGGTTGAGCAAGGTACTTTTGCCGGAACCGGAACTGCCGACGATTGCCACGCGCTCGCCAGGGTGCAGTTCAAGCTGCAGGTTGGACAGCACCACCACCGACTCCGGGCCTTCCTCGTAGGATTTGCCCAGGTTGCGGCAGCTCAGGATTGCTTTTTCACTCATGCCCGATTCACTCATAACGTAATGCCTGTGCTGGCTGGGTACGTGCCGCGCGCCAGGCTGGATACAGGGTGGCAAGGAAGCTCAGGACCAACGCAGCGCCGCCCACCATCAGCACGTCCTGGGTTTGCACCTGGGACGGCAAGTAATCGATGAAGTAGACGTCGGCGTTGAGAAACTTATGGCCAATCACTTTTTCAAGCAGGGCAATGGCGGCGCTGACGTTCAGCGCTGCCAGGATGCCCACCGCCGTGCCGATCAAGGTGCCAACCACGCCGATCACGGTGCCCTGCACCATGAAGATCGCCATGATCTGCCCCGGCGTGGCGCCCAAAGTACGCAGGATGGCGATGTCGCCCTTCTTGTCGTTCACCACCATCACCAGAGTGGAGATGATGTTGAAGGCCGCCACGGCGACGATCAGCAGCAACAACAGACCGATCATGGCTTTTTCCATGCGGATAGCCTGGTACAGGTTGCCGTGGGTGCGGGTCCAGTCGCGGGCGTAATACTCGGTCTCCCCCAGGTGCTGGGCAATTTCCCAGGCGCCGCGCGGGGCGTCGAACAGGTCGTTGAATTTCAGGCGCAGGCCCTGCACCTGGTCGGGCTGCCAGCGATGCAGGCGAGCCAGGTCGGTGAGGTTGGTCAGGCCGATGTAGCCGTCGATCTCGCCAGCGCCAACGTGAAAGGTGCCCACCACGGTAAAGCGCTTCATGCGCGGGAACATGCCGGCCGGGGTCACGGTGACTTCCGGGGCGACGAAGGTCAGCTTGTCGCCAACCCCCACGCCCAGCTTGGCCGCGGCCTTGTCACCGATGACGATGCCGAAGCTGCCCGGCGCCAACGCGTCGAGCTTACCTTGCAGCATGAACTTGTCGATGATCGAGACGTTGTGTTCCTGGGCCGGATCGATGCCGTTGAGCAGGATCTTCTGCACCTTGCCGTCGTTGGTCAGCAACCCTTGCATCTGGGTAAACGGCGCTACCGCCACCACCTTGGGGTTCTGCTGGACCTTGGCGGCCAGGCTTTGCCAGTCATTGATCGGCGCATCGCCTTCAATGGTCGCGTGGGGCACCATGCCCAGCACGCGGGTGCGCATCTCATGATCGAAGCCATTCATCACCGACAGCACCACGATCATCACGACCACGCCCAGGGCGAGACCGATCATCGAGGTCAAGGAAATGAACGACACAAAATGATTGCGACGCTTTGCACGGGTATAACGCGTGCCGATAAATACGAAGAGAGGTCTGAACATGTCGGGGCTTGTTCGGAGGAAAAGAAGACGTCCCGGTGGCGGGGTCTGGTCAGCAGCTTTACACTCAGACCATTACCGTTACCTGGGGTTCGCCATGTCGACATTAGATGAAGAAGAGCGCCGCGAATACTACCGTATCGATGACATGATCGCACTTCAAATCAAACCCCTGTCTGGCCCCGACGCGGCGAGCAAGGAAGTGTTGCTGGATGATTCGCCGCTGTTCAATCTGCTCAGCGAACTGCACCTGAGCGAATTCGAAGCCCAGCACCTGTTGCGCCAGATCAACGAGAAAGACCGCAGCCTCGCGGCGTTCCTCAAAGTGCAGAACAAACGCCTGGACCTGCTCAGCCAGGTCATGGCCCGCGGTTTGCTGAACGAGGTGGGCGCGCCGCAACCGGTGATCCTCTCCGAGGGCGGCATCGACTTCCAGCACCCCACGCCGCTGGCCGCCGACACTCACCTGGCGGTCAAGCTGGTGCTGATGCCCCAGGCGCTCGGCCTGTTGCTGCGCGCGCGGGTGACCCATTGCGACCCCAAGGGCGACGGCTTTGATGTGGGCACGGAATTCGAGTCCATGACCGATGCCCAACGCCAATTGCTGGCGCGCTATATCCTGCAGAAACAGGCCCAGGAACGCCGCCTGGCGCGAGAACAAAGCGAAGACCTCTGAATGCGTATTCACGACGCCAGCCATCCTGGCGCAAAGGAGCAACTGTGACCCTGATTTACGGCCACCGCGGTGCCAAAGGCGAAGCACCGGAAAACACCCTGACCAGCTTTCAGGAGTGCCTCAAGCACGGCGTACGCCGCTGCGAGCTGGACTTGCACCTGTCCATGGACGGCGAGTTGATGGTCATCCACGACCCGACCCTCAAGCGCACCACCGACCGGCGCGGCAAAGTCGTCGAGTATTCGGCGGCTGACCTGGTGAAGATGGACGCGCGCAAAGGCGGCCCAGGCTGGGTCAGCCCCTGCCCGATCCCGCGCCTGGAGGCGTTGTTCGAACAGTGCGACTTCGATCACTGGCAACTGGAAGTCAAAAGCGCCTCGCGTACCCGTGCCGCGACCACCGTGCTGGCGATTCGCGAAATGGCCGTGCGCTTTGGCTTGATGGACAAGGTCACGGTCACGTCAAGCTCGCGGGAAGTACTCAAGGCCGCCGTGGAACTCACCCCAGACCTGTCACGCGGCCTGGTCGCCGAATACGCCTGGCTCGACCCGCTGAAGGTCGCGCAGAACTATGGCTGTGAGTATTTGGCATTGAACTGGACGCTGTGCACCCCCGAGCGGCTGGAAAAAGCCCAGCGCCAGGGCTTGCATGTGTCCGTGTGGACAGTCAACGAACCTGCGCTGATGCGCAGGCTCGCCGACTTCGGCGTAGATAGCCTGATTACAGACTTTCCCGGTTTGGCCACTGCCACCCTCGAGAATTACTGAAATCGGTCTCCCCGGCCGGCTCAGGCCACCGGCCGGAGCCGCTCAAAAAAGCCGGTTGAGGCCGTCGTAGGCCGCTACCCGATAGGCTTCGGCCATGGTCGGGTAGTTGAAGGTGGTGTTGACGAAATACTTGAGGGTATTTTGCTCACCCGGCTGGTTCATGATCGCCTGGCCGATGTGCACGATCTCCGAGGCCTGGTAGCCGAAGCAATGCACGCCGAGCACTTCCAGGGTTTCGCGGTGGAACAGGATTTTCAGCATGCCTTGCGGCTCGCCGGCGATCTGCGCACGCGCCATGCTCTTGAAAAACGCCTTGCCCACTTCGTAAGGCACCTTGGCCTTGGTCAGTTCGTGCTCGTTCTTGCCGATGGAGCTGATCTCGGGAATCGTATAGATCCCGGTCGGCACGTCGTTCACGTAGCGCCAGCTGCCATTGTCAACGATGCTGCCAGCGGCCGAGCGGCCCTGGTCATGGGCGGCACTGGCCAGGCTTGGCCAGCCGATCACGTCACCGGCGCCGTAGATGTTCGGCACGCAGGTGCGGTAATTCTCGTCCACTTCGATCTGGCCACGGCTGTTGACCTTGACCCCGATGTTTTCCATGCCCAGCTTGTCGGTGTTGCCGGTACGGCCATTGCACCACAGCAAGGCGTCGGCCTTGATCTTCTTGCCGGACTTGAGGTGCAGGATCACCCCGTTGTCCAGGCCTTCGACCCGCTCGTACTCTTCGTTATGGCGCACGGTGATGTTGTTGTTGCTGAAGTGGTAGCTCAACGCCTGGGAGATTTCCGAGTCGAGGAAGCTGAGCAACTGGTCACGGTTGTCCACCAGCTCTACCAGTACACCCAGGCCACTGAAGATCGAGGCGTATTCACAGCCGATCACGCCGGCGCCGTAGATGATCAGTTTGCGCGGGGTGTGGCCCAGACTCAGGATGGTGTCGCTATCGTAGATACGCGGGTGGTGAAAATCGATGTCCGCCGGGCGATACGGGCGCGACCCGGTGGCGATGATGATGTGCTTGGCCACCAGCTTCTCGACCACGCCATTGGCGCAGACCACTTCGACGGTTTGCTCGTCGGCGAAACTGCCGGTGCCAAAGAACAGGTCGACGCGGTTACGGGCGTAGTAGCCGGTACGCGAGGCGACTTGCTTGGAGATGACTTTTTCAGCGCTTTTCAATACGTCCGGGAACGAGAACCAGCGCGGCTCACCAATGGCCCGGAACATCGGGTTGGTGTTGAACTGCATGATCTGCCGTACCGAGTGACGCAACGCCTTGGACGGGATGGTACCCAGGTGGGTGCAGTTACCGCCGACCTGGCGACGGCTATCGACCATCGCCACCTTGCGCCCTGCTTTGGCAGCGTTCATCGCCGCACCTTCTCCAGCTGGGCCGGAACCCAGTACCACCACGTCGTAGTTGTAGACAGCCATGCGTACTCCTCAGAACAGGCCAGGCGTACGGTTGGACGCCGGGCTAAATCATGCCGCGGCCAGCGAGCATGAAGGACAATTTGGCTCAAGTGTGTGAACCGGGGCACAGTCTATAGAAGCCCGAGCGCCGCGAACATTAACCCTTGGTCGCGTCGTAGGCCAGTGTTGCCATACTACAGGACGCAAACCAGCGCCGAATTCAGGATGAGCCATTATGCGACAACTATTTTTCTGTTTGATGCTGATGGTGTCGCTCACGGCGCACGCCAACGATGCGCAGCGGCTCAAGCAGGCAAGCTTCCCCGCACAGGTCGAGGGGCTGGCCCTGAAAAACCAGGCGGTGTTCAACTATCTGTGGGCGGATGTGTATGCGGCGGCGCTGTATGCCCCGACTGAACTGCCGGCAAAGCAGGCATGGGACCAGCAGAGGGCTGTGCGCCTGGCGCTGTATTACTTTCGCGACATCGACCGCAATGATGTGATCAAGGCGGCCACCGTCACCCTGGAACGCCAGCAGGCCAATGCCGGGTTGAACCCGGAGTTAGCCAAGCTGCACGCGCGCTTTCGGGATATTCGCAGCGGCGATCGCTATGCCCTGGATTTTCGTCCGGGGCGCGGGTTGAATCTGGAGATTAATGGCCAGGTGGTGTTCAGCAGCCCGGACGCTGAATTAGCGAAGGCCTACCTGGGTATCTGGTTGGGGCCCAAAGGGCTGTCCGACAGTTTGCGCAACACGCTACTCAAGTGATGGCGGTGTCGACGGTTCCATCGTCATCGCGGGCAAGCCCGCTCCCACAGGTAAATGCATTTCAACTGTGGGAGCTGGCTTGCCTGCGATAAGGCCCTCCCAGACACCACATAACCCACAGCCATAAAAAAAGCCCCGAACCAGTCGGGGCTTCTTCATTCAGCGCAAAGGCTTAGCGCGGAAACGCAGGCGGGTTGACCCCAGCCATGTCTTCCATCACGCGAACCACCTGGCAGCTGTAGCCGAACTCGTTGTCGTACCACACGTACAGCACAACACGGTTGTCCTGGGTGATGGTCGCTTCGGCGTCCACCACACCGGCGTGGCGCGAGCCCACGAAGTCGGTGGAGACCACCTCCTGGGAATTGACGAAGTCGATCTGCTTGTGCAGGTCGGAGTGCAGCGCCATGTAGCGCAGGTACTCGTTCATCTCTTCACGGGTGGCGGCTTTCTCAAGGTTGAGGTTGAGAATGGCCATCGACACGTTCGGCGTCGGTACACGGATGGCGTTACCGGTCAGCTTGCCAGCCAGCTCAGGCAGGGCCTTGGCAGCAGCGGTAGCAGCACCGGTCTCGGTGATCACCATGTTCAACGCGGCGCTACGGCCACGGCGATCGCCTTTGTGGAAGTTGTCGATCAGGTTCTGGTCGTTGGTGTACGAGTGAACCGTTTCAACGTGACCGTTGACGATGCCGAACTTGTCGTTCACAGCTTTGAGCACCGGCACGATGGCGTTGGTGGTGCAGGAAGCGGCGGACACGATCTTGTCGTCAGCGGTGATTTCAGCGTGGTTGATGCCGTGCACGATGTTCTTGAGCTTGCCCTTGCCAGGCGCGGTCAGTACAACGCGGTCGACACCCGGGCACGCCAGGTGCTGGCCCAGACCCTCGGCATCACGCCATACGCCAGTGTTGTCCACCAGCAGGGCGTTCTGGATGCCGTACTGGGTGTAATCCACCTCAGTCGGGTTCTTCGCGTAGATCACCTGGATCAGGTTACCGTTGGCGGTGATGGTGTTGTTTTCTTCGTCAATGGTGATGGTGCCATTGAACGAGCCGTGTACCGAATCGCGACGCAGCAGGCTGGCGCGCTTGGTCAGGTCGTTCTCGGCGCCTTTGCGCACCACGATGGCACGCAGGCGCAGGCCGTCGCCGCCACCGGTTTTTTCGATCAGGATGCGCGCCAGCAGGCGGCCGATACGGCCAAAGCCGTACAGCACCACGTCGGTGCCTTTACGGGCGGCAGCGTTTTGCTGGCCAACCACATCGGCCATTTCTTCACGCACGAACTGCTCGGCGGTGCGGCCAGCGCCTTCTTTGCGGAATTTGTACGCCAACTTGCCCAGGTCTACCGAGGCCGCGCCGAGCTTGAGCTCGCTCATGGCTTTGAGCAGTGGGAATGTTTCGTGGACGGAGAGTTCGCTGTCGTCGGCGGAGCGATGGCGCGCAAAGCGGTGGGCTTTGAGAATCGCGATGACAGACTGGTTGATCAGGCTGCGGCCATAGATCGAGCTCACCACATTGTTATTGCGGTACAGCTGACCGATAAGCGGAATCATCGCTTCAGCGAGTGCTTCACGGTCGATCCATTCACCAAGACACTGGTCGGGCTTCTGAGTCACGGGAACCTTCCACATGTAGGGGCAGAAAAAAGGGGCTACATTATGTCGCCCGACTGAGCGTTGAGCAATGCGCGAAGGACAACAAAAAGCCCTTGCAAAAAAATACCACCGCGCTACAGCCCAGGAAACACGCGGGTTCCAGAAGGCCACTAGTTTGGCGAGCAGGCCGACTTGTCCGTAACCCTCCTAAACATTCGCGCATTTTGGCACTACATATTGAGTCAAAACCCGCCATTGTTTGTCTTAGCCACTACATTTCCTACAAACCGTAATAGGCACAGTCAGCAACTGACAGGCGGCACCTGGGGCCGTTACAATTACCGACTTTGTCGCAACGCTTGGAGCTCAACCTTCCGTGCCCGTTCTGCGTCTACCGCTACTCCCTGCCGCGGCAGGTAAACAGCACTGGGGCAACCTGCCCGGTGCCGCCCTGAGCCTGGCCATTGCCGAGGCTGCCAGCGCAGCCAAGCGCTTTACCCTGCTGCTCACCGCCGACAGCCAAAGTGCCGAACGGTTGGAGCAGGAGCTGAGCTTCTTCGCCCCGGATTTGCCGGTGCTGCATTTTCCCGACTGGGAAACCCTGCCTTACGATCTGTTCTCGCCGCACCAGGACATCATCTCCCAGCGTATCGCCAGCCTGTACCGCTTGCCGGAACTGGCCCACGGTGTGCTGGTGGTGCCGATCACCACCGCCCTGCACCGCCTGGCACCGACCAAGTTCCTGCTGGGCAGCAGCCTGGTGCTGGACGTCGGCCAGAAGCTCGATGTGGAGCAGATGCGCACGCGCCTGGAAGCCAGCGGCTACCGCTGCGTCGACACGGTGTACGAACACGGTGAGTTCGCGGTGCGCGGCGCCTTGATCGACCTGTTCCCGATGGGCAGCAAGTTGCCGTACCGCATCGACCTGTTCGATGACGAGATCGAGACGCTGCGCACCTTCGATCCGGAGAACCAGCGCTCCATCGACAAGGTCGATTCGATCAAGCTGCTGCCGGCGCGGGAATTCCCGCTGCAAAAAGACGCGGTCACGCGCTTCAAGGCGCGCTTTCGCGAACGCTTCGACGTGGACTTCCGTCGCTGCCCGATCTTCCAGGACTTGAGCAGCGGCATCACGCCCGCGGGCATCGAGTACTACCTGCCGCTGTTCTTCGACGAAACCTCCACCCTCTTCGACTACCTGCCCCAGGACACCCAGGTGTTCTCGCTGCCGGGTATCGAACAGGCCGCGGAAAACTTCTGGAACGACGTGCGCAACCGCTATGAAGAGCGCCGCGTGGATCCGTCCCGGCCTTTATTGCCGCCCGCTGAGCTGTTCCTGCCGGTGGAAGACTGCTTCGCGCGCCTGAAAAACTGGCCGCGAGTGGTCGCCAGCCAGCAGGACGTGGACGCTGGCAGTGGCCGCGAGCGTTTCCCGGCGAGCGCGCTGCCCGACTTGGCGATCCAGGCCAAAGCCACGCAACCGCTGGAGGCGTTGTCGAACTTCCTCGGTGACTTCCCCGGCCGCGTGCTGTTCACCGCCGAATCCGCCGGGCGCCGCGAAGTGCTGCTGGAGCTGTTGGAACGCCTGAAGCTGCGTCCGAAAACCGTCGACAGCTGGCCGGATTTTGTCGCCAGCAAAGAGCGCCTGGCGATCACCATCGCGCCGCTGGACGAAGGGCTGCGGCTGGATGACCCGGCACTGGCCTTGATCGCCGAAAGCCCGCTGTTCGGCCAACGCGTGATGCAACGCCGACGCCGGGAAAAACGCGCCGACGCCAACAACGACGCGGTGATCAAGAACCTCACCGAGCTGCGCGAAGGCGCGCCGGTGGTGCATATCGACCACGGCGTGGGCCGCTACCTGGGCCTGCAGACCCTGGAGATCGACAACCAGGCCGCCGAATTCCTCACCATGGAATACGCCGAGGGCGCCAAGCTCTATGTGCCGGTGGCCAACCTGCACCTGATCGCCCGCTACACCGGCAGCGACGACGCCTTGGCGCCGTTGCACCGCCTGGGCTCCGAGACCTGGCAGAAAGCCAAGCGCAAGGCCGCCGAACAGGTACGCGACGTGGCTGCCGAACTGCTCGACATCTATGCGCGCCGCGCCGCCCGCGAAGGTTACGCGTTCGCCGACCCGAAAGCCGACTACGCCACTTTCAGCGCCGGTTTTGCCTTCGAAGAAACCCCCGACCAGCAAACCACCATCGAAGCCGTGCGCGCCGACATGCTCGCGCCCAAGCCGATGGACCGCCTGGTGTGTGGCGACGTGGGCTTTGGCAAGACCGAAGTGGCCATGCGTGCAGCCTTTATTGCGGTACACGGCGGTCGCCAAGTGGCGATCCTGGTGCCCACCACCCTGCTCGCCCAGCAGCACTACAACAGTTTCCGCGACCGCTTTGCCGACTGGCCGGTGACCGTGGAGGTGATGAGCCGCTTCAAGTCCGCCAAGGAAGTGAATGCCGCCGTCGCCGATCTGGCCGAAGGCAAGATCGACATCGTGATCGGCACCCACAAGTTGCTGTCGGACGATGTGAAGATCAAGAACCTGGGCCTGGTGATCATCGACGAAGAGCACCGCTTTGGCGTGCGCCAGAAAGAACAGCTCAAGGCCCTGCGCAGCGAAGTCGACATCCTCACCCTCACCGCCACGCCGATTCCGCGCACGCTGAACATGGCAGTGTCGGGCATGCGCGACCTGTCGATCATCGCCACGCCACCGGCGCGTCGTTTGTCGGTGCGCACCTTCGTGATGGAGCAGAACAAGAGCACGGTCAAGGAAGCCCTGCTGCGCGAACTGCTGCGCGGCGGCCAGGTGTATTACCTGCACAACGACGTAAAGACCATCGAAAAATGCGCCGCCGACCTCGCCGAACTGGTGCCGGAGGCCCGCATCGCCATCGGCCACGGGCAGATGCGCGAGCGCGAACTCGAACAGGTGATGAGCGACTTCTACCACAAGCGCTTCAACGTGCTGATCGCCTCGACCATCATCGAGACCGGCATCGACGTGCCGAGCGCCAACACCATCATCATCGAGCGCGCCGACAAGTTCGGCCTGGCGCAGTTGCACCAATTGCGCGGCCGCGTCGGGCGCAGTCACCACCAGGCCTATGCCTACCTGCTGACGCCACCGCGCCAGCAGATCACTTCCGATGCGGAAAAACGCCTGGAGGCGATCGCCAATACCCAGGACCTCGGCGCTGGCTTTGTATTGGCCACCAACGACCTGGAAATCCGGGGTGCCGGCGAGTTGCTCGGCGACGGCCAGAGCGGGCAGATCCAGGCGGTGGGTTTCACGCTGTACATGGAGATGCTCGAACGCGCGGTGAAAGCCATCCGCAAAGGCGAGCAACCGAACCTCGACCAACCCTTGGGCGGCGGCCCGGAGATCAACCTGCGCTTGCCGGCGTTGATTCCCGAAGACTACCTGCCGGATGTGCATGCACGGTTGATCCTGTACAAGCGCATTGCCTCGGCGGCCGATGAAGAAGGCCTCAAGGACTTGCAGGTAGAGATGATCGACCGCTTCGGCCTGCTGCCGGAGCCGACCAAGAACCTGGTGCGCCTGACCCTGCTCAAGTTGCAGGCCGAGCAGTTGGGCATCAAGAAAGTCGACGCCGGGCCGCAAGGCGGGCGTATCGAATTCGAAGCGCAGACGCCGGTCGACCCGTTGGTGCTGATCAAGCTGATCCAGGGCCAGCCCAACCGCTACAAGTTCGAAGGGGCTACGCTGTTCAAGTTCATGGTGCCGATGGAACGTGCCGAAGAACGCTTCAACACCTTGGAGGCGCTGTTTGAACGCCTCATTCCGAAATCCGTTTAAGGACGCCCCCATGCGCGTGTTCCGCATTTTGAGCCTGTTGTTGGTGGTACTCGCACCTTCGGCCTTTGCCGACAGCCTGTATCAGGTGGAAATGATCCTGGTGCGCCAGAATGCGGAACCTGTGATCAACAGCCGCGCCGCCCCGGAAAACTGGGATGCGGGCGCGCCGCGCCTGGGTGAGCGGATGAGCCCGCCGCGCCTGGGCAATATCGTCGACAAGCTGCGCGCCGACGCCAACTACACGGTGCTCGCGCACAAGGCCTGGGAACAGAACCTGGGCGAGCAAGCGGTGAAGGTGGCGATCACCGATGGCCAGGAGCAATTCGGCCAGTTCCCTATCGAAGGGGTGTTGAGCCTGCAACTGGGGCGCTTTACCGATATCGATGCGGATTTCTGGATCAACCAGTTCGACGGCAACGGCAGCGTGATTGCCAGCGAACACTTGAGCCAGAAAGACGTGCGCACCAAGAACAACCAGCTCAACTACCTGGACGGCGGCCACCTGGCGCTGCTGATCAAGATCACCTCGCTGACCGCCAAGCCACCCAGCGCACCACCGCCCGACCTTCAGGACTGATTGCGCGCCATGCCCCTGACGTCGTCGTTGACCAAACCCCTGGCCCCTTCGTGGGCCAATCGCTTCAAAGAGCAGAGCCTTGAGCGCGGGCGGCGCTACGCCCTGGAAAACCGCGTGCGCATCGTCGAGTGCGGCGACAGCACCATCACCGCCAGTTGCGAAGGCTCGGGCGGCAATGTTTACCGCCAGACCATCTCACTGCGCGAATCGGCCAAGGGTTTGCTGATCCTGGTAGACAGCCGCTGCACGTGCCCGGTACACACCAACTGCAAACACATCGCGGCGGTGCTGCTCAAGGTTCAGGAAACCCTGGCCTACCCGGCAGCAGCCCAGGATGCGCAACTGCTGGAAAAGCTCCAGGCGGTGCTGGATAACCGCGTGGTCCTGCCCCAGGTGGTGATGGACGACGTGCCACCGGTGCCGCGCCTCTGGCTGGCCAGCGTGGAGTTCAGCGCGTTCGAGCCGCGCAACGGCAAGATGCAGCGCTATATCCAGCACCGTGCGGCGCTGTCGTTCAACTACCTGGGCAACTATGTCAGCGGGCAAAAAAATGCCGACATCATTGTGCGCCAGGAGACCCAGAGCCTGCGGATCAAGCGCCAACCCGAGCAGGAACAGGCCTATCGCGAACACCTGCGCCTGCTTGGCTTCAAGATCGCCACGCGCCAGAGCAAGGCCCTGCCGGAAAGCGCCGGCGAGCTGTTCGAGATGGTCAATGACAGCGCCTGGCTGAACTTCACCCTCAATGTGTCGCCAAGCTTGCGCGCCGAGGGCTGGGAGCTGCAGATCGATGAAGACTTCGGCTTTGACCTCAGCCCGGTCGATGACTGGTATGCCACGGTGGATGAAGGGCCGGAACGCGACTGGTTCGACCTGGAGCTGGGCATTATCGTCAACGGCGAACGCTTGAGCCTGCTGCCGATCCTGCTGAACCTGATGCGCTCCCACACCGAGATTCTCAACCCGGAGAAGCTCGCGCGGCGCCGCGATGAAGAGCTGATCCTGGTGAATATCCCCGGCCTGCCCAACGGCCACGGCCCGCTGCAAGTGGCGCTGCCCTACGGCCGCTTGAAGCCGGTGCTGGCGACTCTCGGCGAGTTTTACCTGCAGGAAGCCGGCACCACCGCGCTGCGCCTGGCCAGGGCCGACGCGATTCGCCTCAACCCGCTGGAAGACCTGCCACTGCAATGGGAAGGCGGCGAGAAGATCCGCAACTTCGCCCAGCGCCTGCGCGATATCAAGGACTTCACCTGCGCGGCGCCTGAAGGCTTGAATGCGACCTTGCGCCCCTATCAGCTGGAAGGCTTGAGCTGGATGCAGTCACTGCGCCAACTGGAGGTGGGTGGGATACTCGCGGATGACATGGGCCTGGGTAAAACCCTGCAAACCCTGGCGCATATCCTTACCGAGAAAATCGCCGGGCGCCTTGATCGGCCGTGCATGGTCGTGATGCCTACCAGCCTGATTCCGAACTGGCTCGATGAGGCTGCGCACTTCACCCCGCAGCTGAGAGTGCAGGCACTTTATGGCGCGGGGCGTAAGAAACATTTCGCCAACCTGAATGACTACGACCTGCTGCTGACCACCTACGCCCTGCTGCCCAAGGACATCGAACAGCTCGCCGCCCTGCCCTTGCACGTCTTGATCCTGGATGAAGCGCAGTACATCAAGAACCCGTCCAGCAAGGCGGCCCAGGCCGCGCGCGAACTGAATGCCCGCCAGCGCCTGTGCCTGAGCGGCACGCCCTTGGAAAACCACTTGGGCGAGCTGTGGTCGCTGTTCCACTTCTTGCTGCCGGGTTGGCTGGGCGACGTGAAGAGCTTCAACCGTGATTACCGCGTGCCGATTGAAAAACGCGCCAGCGAGGTGCGATTGCAACACCTTAACGGTCGGATCAAACCCTTCCTGCTGCGCCGTACCAAGGAGCAAGTGGCGACTGAACTGCCGCCCAAGACCGAGATTATCCACTGGGTCGACCTCAACGAGGCCCAGCGCGACGTGTACGAAACCATGCGCCTGGCCATGGATAAAAAGGTCCGCGACGAAATCACCCGCAAGGGCGTGGCCCGCAGCCAGATCATCATCCTTGAAGCCCTGCTGAAACTGCGCCAGGTGTGCTGCGACCTGCGCTTGGTCAACGACGCTACCCTGCCCGCCCGTGGCAGCAGCTCGGGCAAGCTCGACAGCCTGATGGACATGCTCGATGAGCTGTTTGCCGAGGGCCGCCGGATCCTGCTGTTCTCGCAGTTCACCTCGATGCTGAGCCTGATCGAGGCCGAACTGAAAAAACGCGGGGTTGCCTACGCCTTGCTGACCGGCCAGACCCGGGATCGACGCACCCCGGTGAAGGATTTCCAGAGCGGCAAGCTGCAGATCTTTTTGATCAGCCTGAAGGCTGGCGGCGTAGGCTTGAACCTGACCGAAGCCGACACGGTTATCCACTATGACCCCTGGTGGAACCCGGCCACGGAAAACCAGGCCACCGACCGTGCGTACCGCATCGGGCAGGAAAAGCCGGTGTTCGTGTACAAGATGATTGCCCGAGGCACGGTGGAGGAGAAAATTCAGCACTTGCAGAAGGAGAAGTCCGATCTGGCGGCGGGCGTGCTGGATGGGCGAACCACGGGGGATTGGCAGTTGGGCAATGAAGAGATTGAGGCGTTGTTTGCGCCGTTGCCCAATAAGCAAGAGAAGCGCTGACTGTTAGGCCGCCTTCGCGAGCAAGCCCGCTCCCACATTTTGATTTGTAAATACATTCAAGTGTGGGAGCTGGCTTGCCTGCGATGGCCGCGCCGCGGTCTTCAGCCTGGCAAAGGCGCAAACAGCGCCTCAATATCCCGCTGCTCCAGCTTCCAACCCGCACTGGCGCCACCTTCCAGCACCCCATCAGCCAACGCAGCCTTCTCCAATTGCAAGGCCTGGATCTTTTCCTCCACCGTGCCCCGGGCAATCATCTTGTACACAAACACCGGTTTGTCCTGCCCGATGCGGTAGGCACGGTCGGTGGCCTGATTTTCCACCGCCGGGTTCCACCAAGGGTCGTAATGAATCACCGTATCCGCCGCTGTCAGGTTCAAGCCCGTCCCGCCCGCCTTCAGGCTGATCAGGAATAGGGGTGTCTTGCCGTCTTGGAAGTTCTCAACGGGCGTACGTCGGTCAACGGTGTCTCCCGTCAGGATCGAATACTCAACCCCACGCAGCTTGAGCTCTTCTTCGATCAACGCCAGCATCGAGGTGAACTGCGAGAACAACAAAATCCGCCGCCCCTCGCTGAGCAACTCTTCCAACATGTCCATCAAGCTGCCCAGCTTGCCAGTGCCGGCCTTGGCCGCTTTAGTCATCGGCACAGACTTGACCAGGCGCAAGTCACAGCACACCTGGCGCAGTTTGAGCAGGGCTTCGAGGATGATGATCTGGCTGCGGGCCACGCCATGACGACTGATCTCATCGCGCACCTTTTTATCCATGGCCACACGCACCGTTTCGTAGACATCCCGCTGTGCATCGCTGAGCTCTACCCAGTGCACGATTTCCGACTTGGGCGGTAACTCCGTGGCAACCTGTTCCTTTTTGCGCCGCAACAGGAACGGCTTGATACGCGCTGTGAGGTGCTGCATACGCTGCGCATTACCGTGTTTTTCGATGGGCGTGCGGTAATCGCGATTAAAGCTCTTGCTATCACCCAACCAGCCCGGCATCAAGAAATGGAACAGTGACCACAGCTCGCCCAAGTGGTTTTCCAATGGCGTACCGCTCAAGCATAAACGCTGGCCGGCCTCCAACTCACGAGCCGCCTGGGCTGCCTTGCTATTGGGATTCTTGATGTTTTGCGCTTCGTCGAGGATCAGCACACTCCAACATTGAGGCTGCAGCACTTCAAGGTCTCGCGACAGCAGCGCGTAAGTGGTGAGGACCAGGTCGTAATCGGCCAGGCGCGCGAAGTCAGCCTGGCGCTGCGAGCCGTGCAGCGCCAGGACCTTGAGTTGAGGGGTAAAGCGCGCGGCTTCATCCATCCAGTTTGGGACCAGGCTGGTGGGCATCACCGCCAGAGCAGGCGCCCGCAAGCGGCCGGCCTGTTTCTCACAGAGCAAATGGGCAAGGGCCTGCAGTGTTTTCCCCAGGCCCATGTCATCCCCAAGAATCCCGCCGACGTCCAACTCGCGCAGGGCTTGCATCCAGTTAAGGCCTTCGAGCTGGTAGCCACGTAGTTCGGCGTTCAGGCCCTGGGGAGCAGGTACATTGACGTGCGTGGCCTCCTTGAGACGCTTGGCGAAATCACGCAGCCGCTCGCCGCCCTGCCAGACCAAAGGTATTGCATCCAGGTTGCTGAGCCTTGCCGCGTCGGGCGCACTCAACCGCAGTGCATCGCCTTCAGGTGCACGCAGGTAGAGTTCGCCGAGGGTCGCCATCAGGGGTTTGATACGGCCGTAGGGCAGCGCCACCTTTGTATGAGTGCCGGCGCCCAAACTGACCAAGACCCGTTCATCGTCGTCACGTTCAGCCATGTAAGTGGCATCGAGCAGTTTGGGCTGACGACGCATCAAGTCGAGCATGATTGGCAACAGGCTGTGCCGCTCGCCATTGACCTCGACGCCCAGCTCAAGGTTGAACCATTCATGACCCGGCGTCTCTTCGATGTCCGCGTACCAGTAATCCACAGCCTCCACGTCGTAATAAAAGCCCGGATGGATGACCACCTCCCACCCGGCCTCGCGCAAAACCGCCAAATCGCGCTCAACAAAGCGCAGCCAGGCTTCATCAGTGGGTAGATCGAACATCTCTCCGGCACTGGCAGGCAGCGCACGGGTTTTGCGAGTGACCGCTTTAAGGCCGATCTTCGTGAGGGTCTTGCGCAGGGCTTTTTCAGCCAACGGCTTGCGTTGGATACGTTGGGTTTCGGTGCCGTTGAGAAACAGGATGTCCTCAGTGCCTTTGCCGCTGACCAGGCAGGCGTCGTATCGGTAAGCCAAGGCGGCGCGGTGTTCAAACGTGAGCATTTGCCGATGGTGCGCCTGGCTGTAGACGTAGGACTCGTCGCTACCCAAGGTGAGGCATCCTTGAGGCTCTAACGTATCGACCACACGCTCGGTCAGCTCGCGCGGCGGAGGAATCACCTTGGATATCGAACTGATCCGATGACTGAATAACGCGACCTGATCAGCTGGAATCATCGGCAAGGCGCAAAGATGCATGGCCAGATTGTCATCCAGCCCGTGCTCGACCACCCCGATAGCCAGGTTATCGCGGTCAAGATAATGAAGCGGTTTAAGGGGCAATACCTCGTTCAACTCGCGCCCGTTGCTGATCCACTTGGGAATGTGATTGCCATCGGACAACATGGCCCAATCAAAACGCGCGGGCCGGGCCGGGCCGGGCTTAAGCGCCAGGCCAGAGCCCTGCTCAATAAACAGACGTTGGGTTTTCAGCGCCAATTGGAGAATTTCGGCACCTGGCTCGCCGGCCAGCTGATAACGGGTGTTATAGGAACTATAAGACCGGCTCAACAACAGCAATCGACAAATACGTGTATCCAGCTCATGCATATAGGCGGGAGCACGTCGCAACGTCTCATCGATCGAGTACAGCGGCTTGATATCGCTGTAGTCACCTTTCTTCGACACACGCGCCCGATATAGCTCTAATGACCACCTCGTCGAATAGGGATCGGGGGAGAGCTGATACAGCAAAGAGGTGCCCGTATTCCTGGGTTGTTCCTCATCCACAGGCGTGGGTTCAGGGATGCTTTCAAGCCACTTTTCGAGCTGGGGGCTGAGGCGCTCAACCGGTGTCTTTTGCTGCTTTACAGGCGAGTTCAGGTCTTCGTGCAGGACAGTCAACATAAACAGCGCCGCAGCCGCGTGCTTGCAATTGATCGCTACCGGGCAAGAACACACACACTCGACAGTCGCCCAATTTGATGTGACAACATGTGTGATCACCTGGGTGTAGACGTTGCGACCGGAGCCCTTGCAACGTGCGATCAACCGGTGTTTTCCCACTTCGACAATTTCGAGACGACTTTCGCCAGCGTACTCGAAACCACGCTCCAGTGAACGAGGGTCAAAGCTCTCTTGCCAATCCAACTCGACGATACGTGCAATAAGGTCATTCATGGGGCAGCACTCTACAACGGTCGGCAACGCGATTTAAAGCAGGCCGACTCCCACAAAGCGGTAAGAGATAGCTACAGCAACACCCAGACGCTTCCTACACCACGCCTCTTTCTTTAACGTTTATTCGATCAGTTGAGCGTCTCGCAACGCTGTGAGGGCCGCCAACCAGCGTGGATCCTGCTTGTAATCCGTCGACGCAACCGCCTGCCCACGCATACGCGCAATCCGCGCTGACGGCGTGACCTTCATCCGCTGCGCTGCACTGAGCGCCAACTCGGCCGCCGCACGGTCATTGCACACCAAGCCCATGTCACAGCCGGCGGTCAGGGCCGCTTCGATACGACTGGCCGCATCGCCGACCACATGGGCGCCGGCCATGGACAGATCATCGCTGAAGATCACCCCGTCGAACTGCAACTCACCGCGCAGGATGTCCTGCAACCAGCGGCGTGAGAAGCCGGCGGGCTGGGCATCGACCTGCGGGTAGATGACGTGCGCTGGCATCACGGCGGCCAATTGCTTGCTCAGGCGTGCGAAAGGCACCAGGTCATTGGCGCGAATCTGTTCCAGGCTGCGCTCGTCAGTGGGAATGGCGACGTGGGAATCGGCCTCGGCCCAACCGTGGCCAGGGAAGTGCTTGCCGGTGGCAGCCATGCCGGCGCTGTTCATACCGCGGATAAAGGCACCGGCGAGCACGGCAGCGCGCTCGGGGTCACCTTCAAAGGAGCGGGTGCCGACCACGGCGCTGCGTTGGTAGTCGAGGTCCAGCACTGGGGCAAAACTCAGGTCCAGGCCCACCGCCAGCACCTCGGTGGCCATGATCCAACCGCATTGTTCGGCCAGGTATTCGGCGTTGGGGTTATCCGCCAGCGCACGCATGGCCGGCAGGCGCACAAAGCCTTGGCGCAGACGCTGCACGCGGCCGCCTTCCTGGTCCACGGCCAGCAGTAAATCAGGGCGCACTGCGCGAATGGCTGCGCTCAACTCGCGAACCTGGCGCGGGTGCTCGATATTGCGCGCAAAAATGATCAGGCCGCCCACTTCCGGCTGGCGCAACAGATGACGATCCTCGGCCGTGAGCCAGGTACCGGCGACGTCGACCATCAAAGAACCTTGCAGGGCAGCAGTCATAAACCTTCCTTAAATAACGCACACAACCCGTCGTCCTTGCCAGGCACGGCAAGGACGACGGGTTGCGAATAAATAGCTGAAATCGGCATGGCGGCTAGCTTAGCGGATGCAAGCGGCCGCGCCCACCCGCAGCGATCAAACCTTGGCGGCGACCGGTACGGTTTTGCTGCGTGGGCGTAACTGGGCGGCGGCCATGGCCGGATCGCTGACGCCGGTTTCGGCACGCATGCCAGCGGCGAGGAACGGCACCATCAAGCGCATGACTTGCTCGATGGAAGTGTTCACGCCGAAATCGGTCTCGGCAATCGCCCGCAACGCTTTGATACCGGACATGCTGAAGGCAGCGGCACCGAGCATGAAATGCACGCGCCAGAACAGTTCGATAGGCGGAATACGCGGGGCCGCTTCGTTGACCAGCAGCATATAGCGGCGGAACACCTTGCCGTACATGTCTTCCAGATAACGGCGCAAGTGGCCCTGGCTCTGGCTGAACGCCAGGCCCAGCAGGCGCATGAAGATCGACAGGTCGTTGCCGCTGCGAGGCTGCACAACCAGCGCTTGCTCCACCAGGATTTCCAGCAGCTCTTCCAGGCTGGGCTTGTGATCGGCCTTGGCCTGGCGACGTTCCAGCTCACGGTCGAGGCTTGCGCAGAACGGGCCCAGAAAGCGTGAGAACACTGCCTGGATCAGGGCCTTTTTCGAGCCGAAATGATAGTTCACAGCAGCGAGGTTGACCCCAGCCTTGCTGGTGATCAGCCGCAATGAAGTTTCAGCAAATCCTTTTTCCGCGAACAATTGCTCGGCAGCATCGAGAATGCGTTCAACGGTTTCCGACTGGGCCATGGCTACTCCGCCTGACAAACAAACACTTGTTTGAAACATACGTTTCAGAGTGTGTCTTGTCAAGCCTGGGGGTCCGCTTTGCGGCTGGTCGGTCATCTGTTTCATCGCTATTTAATCACATCCTCGCAGCTCTGTAGGCAGCGCCGCTTCTGCTCTGTAGGACGGCTGACGGATGACCGTCCAGCGGAGCCGCTAAAAAGGATGATTGCCAAGCGCAGTTCACTGTATATAATCCCAGTCACTGTATAAAAAGACAGAGCGATCAACATGCTAAAACTGACGCCACGCCAAGCTGAGATTCTGGCTTTTATCAAGCGCTGCCTTGATGACAACGGGTACCCGCCTACCCGTGCGGAGATTGCCCTGGAACTGGGGTTCAAGTCCCCGAACGCCGCCGAGGAACACCTCAAGGCCCTCGCTCGCAAAGGTGCGATCGAGATGACCCCGGGTGCTTCGCGGGGTATTCGTATCCCTGGCTTCGAAGCCAAGGCCGACGAGTCGACATTGCCGATCATCGGCCGCGTCGCCGCAGGTGCGCCGATCCTGGCGCAGCAGCACGTCGAGGAATCCTGCAACATCAACCCGACCTTCTTCCATCCTCGCGCCGACTACCTATTGCGTGTGCACGGCATGAGCATGAAAGACGTGGGCATCTTTGACGGTGACCTGCTGGCGGTCCATACCACCCGCGAAGCCCGCAATGGCCAGATCGTCGTGGCCCGTATCGGTGACGAGGTCACGGTCAAACGCTTCAAGCGCGAAGGCAGCAAGGTCTGGCTCCTGGCCGAAAACCCTGAGTTTGCCCCGATCGAAGTCAACCTGAAAGACCAGGACCTGGTGATCGAAGGCTTGAGTGTCGGCGTCATTCGCCGCTAAAGGAGGCATCATGCAGCTCGTGCACACCCCACAACACACACAACTGTCGCTGTTCGAGGCCTTCATGGCCCAGCCCCTTGCGCCGATCCTCAAGGAAACGGTCGAAGCCCCCTGGGGCGGCGAACCTGAGGCGTTCAGTGAATTGTCGTTGCGCGGTGCGGCTGAGAGCTGCCTGAACCTGCTGGCACCTATCCTGCGCGAATTAAGCGAAGATCAGGACGCCCGCTGGCTGACACTGATCGCCCCGCCCGCCAGCCTCACCCAGGCCTGGCTGCGGGACGCCGGGCTCAACCGTGAGCGCATCCTGTTGCTGCAACCACGCGGCGCACAAAGCGCCCAGCAACTAACCTGCGAAGCCTTGCGCCTGGGCCGCAGCCATACGGTGGTGAGCTGGTTGAACCCGTTGAATGCCAGCGCCAAGCAGCAACTGATCAGCGCTGCACGCACGGGTGATGCACAGAGTTTGAATATTCGATTGGGGTAATGACGGGCGCGCCACAGACGCAGCCTTCACCAAAGACTCAGTGAAGAACGCGCGGCCCTTCTTCTTTTTCCGGCTCGCCTTCGGCAAGGCGACCTGCCATCTGCACGCCCACGCTCAACATGGCTTTAGCCACTTCGACGTGCTGGCCTTGCAGGAAGACCTTGGCGTCTTCGGAGAAATCCAGAATAACCAGAGAACCCTCGTCCTCCGCCCGGCGCAGTTCGATTCGGCCGTCAGGCAGTTCAACAATTTCCAGAAAGGACGTTGGCATAAAAGTCTGTTCTCCACGAAAGGCCTGGGATTATATCAGTCATCCACCCAGCCTCGCAGGGGATATGGACAGGTTTGTTGACGGCTTGATGAATGGTGTCCTGGGCAACACGCTTCTCTCTGTGGGAGCTGGCTTGCCGGCGATGGCGGTGGGTCAGTTATTACTGGGCTTTTCTGACTCACCTCTATCGCAGCATGGGCATTCACAGAACTTTGCAAGCTGTAGCAGCCAACGGTAACCACGATGCGAAGCGAGTCGCTCTTGATCTCGCTCTGCTTGTGATCTTGATCTGGCTTTTGATCTTAGGCGCCCCGTTAAACCACGCTGGCCGAACGCAGGCTTGAATTCGTGGGTAACCCGGCAGGACGCGGGGTTAGCCGCCCCGCGCCATGGATGGCGCGTGGCGGCGGCCCACGGATTCAAGCCTGCGTTCGGGCACACCGAGCCTAAGCGAGGTGCCGAGTGGTGGGGCAAGAGCGTTTTGCTTACTTTGCCGCTTTTGCAAAGTGAGCCGCCGTCAGGGCGGAACCCTAAGCGGCCATTACCGCAGCAATGGATATGTACACAATACAACTGTGTTGACTGCCAGGCAGCCTTCGCGAGCAAGCCCGCTCCCACAATTTGATCGCGGGGCGTCAGCTAGATAGGTGTCGGCTGGCAGGCCGTCATCGCAGGCAAGCCAGCTCCCACAGTTGGATCCTGGGGCGCCAGGTCGATAAGCGTCGGCTGTCCGGTCGCCACGGGAGCAAGCTCCCTCGCCACAGGTTCAGCACTCGTTCAGCCCTTCACGAAAACGCAACGCCATCTTTTTCAACTCCTGGCGCCAGCCTTCCAACTCCTCACGGCTCAACGGCTTGGGCTCATCCTGCTCCAACGCCACGGCGACAATCAGCGGCTGGGTGACATCCCCCTTGGGCACATGGGGAATACGCGGTGGCTGAAACATATCCGCATGGGCCTTGAGCAGCCGCGCCACCCAACTGTCAGGGCTCTGGGCCATTTCCACCAGTTCGGCCAACTCGGGGATGGCCATGGAATCCAGCACTTCACGATTCATGATCATTTCCGCCCGCGGTGCGCCCGCCTGGGGCAAGCGGTAGAACCCGGCGATTTCATGGCACAGCCCCAGCAAGGCACCGTACAGGTGGAACAACGCCGCTTCGCGCCCCGCCTGTACCAGCGCGATGGCATTCATCTCTTTCCCGTCCTCGGCACGGCCAAGGGCCTCCAGGGATAAACCCGCGAAGTAAATTTTCTGATTGGTACGGGTATAGAGTTCGTTGGCCATGACGGCAATCTCCACAACGAATAGGCGTGATGCTGGCTGTGTAGGTGCGAGCTTGCTCGCGAAAAACTTCCAGGCACCGCAGGGAGCCAGGTTTCCTGCGTTTTCGTTAACGATCTTCGCGAGCAAGCTCGCTCCTACAGTAAGCAAAAGCCGTCTATACAGACGGCTTTTGGCGTTAACAGACTAGCGGATCAAGCGCCTTGGCGCTTGTCCTCGACCTTCCACTTGCCGCCGTCGTAGAAGGCTTTCCAGCCAGTAGGCTTGCCGTCCACTTCGGTCTGCACGTACTGCTCCTTGGTCTTGCGGCTGTAGCGGATCACGGCTGGGCGACCATCCGGGTCCTTCTTCGGCGCTTCACACAGGAAGTGGTACTTCGGATCGATCTCGTCCTTGTGCGGCACGATCTCCATCACCAAGGGCGCACGGGTCTCGCGATTTTTCGGGAACTGGCTGGCGGCCAGGAACAGCCCCGAAGCGCCGTCACGCAGGATGTAGGTGTCGTTGACCTTCTCGCACTTGAGCTCAGGCATCTTCACCGGGTCCATTTTCGGCGGCGCCGCATCCCCGCTTTTCAGCAGTTTGCGGGTGTTCTTGCAGGTCGGGTTGGTGCACCCGAAGAACTTGCCGAAACGGCCGGTCTTGAGCTGCATCTCGCTGCCGCACTTGTCGCATTCCAGGCTCGGGCCTTCATAGCCCTTGATGCGGTAGGTGCCCTCTTCGATCTCGTAGCCGTTGCAATCGGGGTTGTTACCGCAGATGTGCAGCTTGTGCTTCTCGTCCAGCAGGTAGGCGTCCATCGCCGTGCTGCAGATCGGGCAGCGATGCTTGCCGCGCAGCACCAGCGACTCGGATTCACCCTCATCGTCAGCCGCGATTTCATCGCCCGGCACCAGGTTGACGGTCGCCTTGCAGCGCTCTTTGGGCGGCAGGCTGTAGCCCGAGCAACCGAGGAACACGCCGGTGGAGGCGGTACGAATCTGCATCGGTCGACCGCAGGTGGTGCACGGAATATCCGTCATCACCGGCTGGTTGGCGCGCATCCCGTTTTCTGGGTTCTCGGCCACTTCGAGCTTTTTCTTGAAGTCGCCATAGAACTCGTCGAGCACGTTTTTCCAGTCGCGCTCGCCCTGGGCCACGTCATCGAGGTTCTCTTCCATACCGGCAGTGAAGCCGTAGTCCATCAGGTTGGAGAAGCTCTCCGACAGACGCTCGGTCACGATGTCGCCCATCTTTTCCGAATAGAAACGACGGTTGTGCAGCGCAACGTAGCCACGGTCCTGGATGGTGGAGATGATCGCCGCGTAGGTCGAAGGACGACCGATACCGCGCTTCTCCATCTCTTTGACCAGGCTGGCTTCGGAATAACGTGCCGGTGGTTTGGTGAAGTGCTGGGACGGGTCGAGCTTGATCAGCTTCAACGTGTCGCCCTGGGCCATGTCCGGCAGCACGTCATCATCGCCAGGCTTGGCGATCTGCGGCATCACACGGGTGTAGC
This sequence comes from Pseudomonas sp. FDAARGOS_380, assembly GCF_002591235.1. Lineage (NCBI taxonomy): Bacteria > Pseudomonadati > Pseudomonadota > Gammaproteobacteria > Pseudomonadales > Pseudomonadaceae > Pseudomonas > Pseudomonas sp. FDAARGOS_380. The sequence continues at coordinate 6,295,207 of NZ_CP023969.1, forward strand.
CGTCGAACTTGAGGATACGGCCCTTGGCACGCAGCTCGAAATCGCCCGCGCCCACGCTGACGGTAGTAGACAGGTATTGCGCTGGCAGCATCTGGCACGCCAGGAATTGGCGCCAGATCAGCTCGTAGAGGCGCTCAGCGTCGCGCTCCATGCCGCTCAGCTTGGCAGGCGTGGTGTTGGCGTCAGAAGGACGAATCGCTTCGTGAGCCTCTTGTGCGCCTTCCTTGCTGCTGTAGACGTTCGGCTTCTCCGGCAGGTAGGTCTTGCCGAATTCGCTTTCAATATAAGTACGCGCCATCGCCACCGCGTCTTGCGACAGGTTGGTGGAGTCCGTACGCATATACGTGATGTAGCCAGCCTCATACAGACGCTGGGCCATCATCATGGTCTTCTTCACCCCGAAGCCCAGGCGGTTGCTCGCGGCTTGTTGCAGGGTGGAGGTGATGAACGGCGCCGATGGCTTGCTGCTGGTCGGTTTGTCTTCACGCTTGACGATGCTGTAGCTGGAGGCCTTGAGCTTCTCCAGCGCGGCCATGGCCTGGGCTTCGTTCAGCGGCTTGAAGGCCTCGCCTTTCTCACGCGCCACTTCAAAGCGCACGTTGGCGCCCTTGGCAGTGCCCAGGTCGGCGTGGACTTCCCAGTATTCTTCAGGGATGAACGCACGGATCTCGCGCTCACGCTCCACCACCAGCTTGACCGCTACCGATTGCACACGGCCGGCAGACAGGCCACGGGCGATCTTCGCCCACAGCAGTGGCGAGACCATGTAGCCCACGACGCGGTCGAGGAAGCGACGGGCCTGCTGGGCGTTGACACGGTCAATGTCCAGCTCGCCCGGCTTGGAGAACGCTTCCTGAATGGCTTTCTTGGTGATTTCGTTGAACACCACGCGCTTGTAGCGGCTGTCATCACCGCCGATGGCTTCGCGCAGGTGCCAGGCAATGGCTTCCCCTTCGCGGTCCAAGTCCGTCGCGAGATAGATGGTGTCGGCATCTTTGGCGAGCCGGCGCAGCTCTTCGATGACCTTTTCCTTGCCCGGAAGGATTTCGTACTTGGCCTTCCAGCCATGGTCCGGGTCCACACCCATGCGCGAAACCAGTTGCTTGCGCGCTTTTTCTTTAGGCGTGAGTACAGGACCTTCGCCCGCGGCGGCCTTGCCGCGCTTGGCGGCAGGCTCCTTGCTGGCGCTAGCCGAACCGCTGGTGGGCAGGTCTCGGATATGGCCGATACTCGACTTCACCACGTACTCGTTGCCCAAGTACTTGTTGATGGTCTTGGCCTTAGCCGGGGATTCCACAATGACCAGCGATTTGCCCATGGATCGGAAAATTCCTGAATTCGAGAAGTGAAAGGCAGTTGGCGCCTGACGCGGCAACGCTATATATAGTGGCAACCGGATGAGGTCAAGCGCAGCATTCTGCGCGACCTGCCGTTATTGCCCTGTAAAAAGACTGGCTTCGGCCGTGACCAAAGCAAAGCGCGGGACCTGCTCGCCGTCAACTTCGACGGTCTCCAGGAACATGCTCAAAGGGCGCACCCAAAAACCGTATTCGCCATACAGCGCTTGGTAAAACACCACTTCTTCTTCGGTTTCAGAGTGGCGCGCCACGCTGAAAACACGGTACTGCGGCCCCTTGTAATGCTGGTAGAGCCCGGGTTCGACTTTCATGCTCTGGCCCTCGTACAAAATTTGTTGAAAAAAAATATTTAAAAGTTCCAAAAAACAAAAACCGGGGCACTGGGCCCCGGCTTCCGTCAACCGAACGTTTAGACGCGTTCGAAGACGGTGGAGATGCCTTGGCCGAGACCAATGCACATGGTAGCAACCCCAAGGTTGCCGCCATTTTGCTTCATCACGTTAAGCAAAGTGCCGGAGATACGCGCACCGGAGCAACCGAATGGGTGGCCCAGGGCAATCGCACCGCCGTGCAGGTTAACCTTCTCGTTCATCTTGTCGAGTACTTTCAAATCTTTCAGCACTGGCAGGGCCTGTGCGGCGAAAGCTTCGTTGAGCTCGAAGAAGTCGATATCGGAGATGGAAAGGCCCGCGCGCTTCAAGGCTTTTTGTGTGGCCGGTACTGGACCATAGCCCATGATCGCCGGATCCACACCCGCCACTGCCATCGAACGAATCACGGCCAGCGGCTGGATACCCAGGTCCTGGGCACGTTGCGCCGACATCACGATCATGCACGAAGCACCGTCGGTGATCTGCGAGGAAGTACCGGCTGTCACGGTGCCGCCCTTTGGATTGAAGGCTGGCTTGAGAGCCGCCAGGCTTTCCAGGGTGGTGTCCGGACGAATGGTTTCGTCGTAGTCGAACAGTTTCAGGAAACCATTCTCGTCGTAGCCGTTCATCGGGATGATTTCATCCTTGAACTTGCCTTCCACAGTCGCCTTGTGGGCGAGCTGGTGGGAGCGCAGGCCGAAGGCGTCCTGGGCTTCACGGGTGATGCCGTGCATTTTGCCAAGCATTTCCGCGGTCAGGCCCATCATGCCCGAGGCTTTCGCCGCGTAGAGGGACATGTGCGGGTTAGGATCGACGCCGTGCATCATGCTGACGTGGCCCATGTGCTCCACGCCGCCGACTACGAACACATCGCCGTTGCCAGTCATGATCGCTTGCGCAGCGGTGTGCAGCGCGCTCATCGACGAGCCACACAGGCGGCTGACGGTCTGGCCAGCGGCAGTGTGCGGGATCTGGGTCATCAGCGACGCCATGCGCGCGATATTCCAGCCCTGCTCCAGGGTCTGGTTGACGCAGCCCCAGATCACGTCCTCGACTTCGTTCGGGTCGACCTTGGTGTTGCGCTCCAGCACTTTGCTGATCAGGTGCGCCGACATGTCTTCGGCGCGGGTGTTGCGGTGCATGCCGCCCTTGGAGCGGCCCATCGGCGTACGACCGAAGTCGACGATCACGACGTCTCTTGGATTCAAGCTCATAAATATTCTCGCTCTAGTCGTCTGGGCACTTAACCGAAGAAGCTCTGGCCGTTCTTGGCCATTTCACGCAGCTTCGCGGTCGGGTGGTACAGCGGGCCCAGATCAGCGTACTGATCAGCCAGGGCAACGAACTGGGCCACACCGATGGAGTCGATGTAACGCAGCGCACCACCACGGAATGGAGGGAAACCAATACCGTACACCAGGCCCATATCGGCTTCGGCGGCGGTTTCAACGATGCCATCTTCCAGGCAACGCACGGTTTCCAGGCACAGGGCGATCATCATCCAGTTGATGATGTCTTCGTCAGACACCTCACGCTGTTCGTAGATGACCGGAGCGAGTACTTCGTGCACCGACGGATCGGCCACTTTCTTCTGCTTGCCCTTCTTGTCGGTCTCGTAGGCGTAGAAGCCCTTGCCGTTCTTCTGGCCCAGGCGCTTGGCTTCGTAGAGTGCGTCGACAGCCGAACGACGGTCGTCTTTCATGCGGTCCGGGAAGCCTTCAGCCATGACGTCGCGACCGTGGTGGCCGGTGTCGATGCCGACCACGTCCATCAGGTACGCCGGGCCCATTGGCCAGCCGAATTTTTCCATGACCTTGTCGATGCGTACAAAATCCACGCCGGCGCTGACCAACTTGGCGAAACCGCCGAAGTACGGGAACAGCACGCGGTTGACCAAGAAGCCCGGGCAGTCATTGACCACGATCGGGTTCTTGCCCATTTTCTTGGCGTAGGCAACGGTAGTGGCCACGGCCAGTTCGCTGGACTTCTCGCCACGGATCACTTCTACCAGCGGCATCATGTGCACCGGGTTGAAGAAGTGCATGCCGACGAAGTTTTCCGGACGCTTGAGGGCCTTGGCCAGCAGCGAGATGGAAATGGTCGAGGTGTTGGAGGCCAGGATGGTGTCATCTTTGACCTGGGCTTCTACTTCAGCCAGTACGGCTTGCTTGACCTTCGGGTTTTCGACAACCGCTTCGACCACCAGGTCGACGTGGCCGAAATCGCCGTAGGACAGCGTAGGACGAATGCCGTTAAGCACTTCAGCCATTTTTGCAGCGGTCATGCGGCCTTTATCAACGCGGCCCACCAGCAGCTTGGCGGCTTCGGCCAGGCCCTGCTCGATCCCGTGTTCATTGATGTCTTTCATCAGGATCGGCGTGCCTTTGGACGCCGACTGATAGGCGATACCGCCACCCATGATACCGGCGCCGAGTACGGCAGCCTGTTTCACGTCCTTGGCAATTTCGTCGTAGGCCTTGGCCTTTTTCTTCAGCTCCTGATCGTTCAGGAACAGGCCGATCAGACTTTGCGCAGCCGAGGTTTTCGCCAGTTTGACGAAACCTGCCGCTTCCACTTCCAGGGCTTTGTCGCGACCGAAGTTCGCGGCCTTCTGGATGGTCTTGATCGCTTCAACCGGCGCCGGGTAGTTCGGGCCGGCCTGGCCTGCCACGAAACCTTTGGCGGTTTCGAACGACATCATCTGTTCGATGGCGTTGAGCTTGAGTTTTTCCAGCTTCGGCTGACGCTTAGCCTTGTAGTCAAATTCGCCGCTGATGGCGCCCTTGATCAGGTTCAGCGCGGCTTCGGCCAGCTTGTCCGGAGCTACTACCGCGTCGACGGCACCGACTTTCAGTGCGTCTTCGGCTTTGTTTTCCTTACCGGCGGCGATCCATTCGATCGCGTTGTCAGCACCGATCAGGCGCGGCAGGCGCACGGTACCGCCAAAGCCTGGGTAGATGCCCAGCTTGACTTCCGGCAGGCCGATCTTGGCCGTCGCGGACATGACGCGGAAGTCTGCCGCCAGGCACATTTCCAGGCCGCCGCCCAACGCGATGCCATTGATGGCAGCAACGGTCGGCACGTTGAGGTCTTCGAAATCGCTGAAGATCTTGTTGGCTTCGAGGTTGCCAGCCACCAGCTCGGCATCGGGCAGCTTGAAGTTGTCGACGAATTCGGTGATGTCAGCGCCGACGATAAACACGTCCTTGCCGCTGGAGACGATCACGCCCTTGACCGAAGCATCTGCTTTGATGGTGTCTACGGCCTGACGCAGTTCGTTCAGGGTTAGACGGTTGAACTTGTTGACGGACTCACCCTTGAGGTCGAATTTGAGTTCGACGATGCCACTTTCAAGAGCCTTAACCGTGATGGCTTTACCTTCGTAAATCATCAACTGATCTCCACGATATGGAAGCTGAACAGTACACACTGGACGCTGGTCTCTGGTTTGACATTGACAGTTGAGTCAATGCTCACGCCAATCCGCCAGGCACACCCGCCAATGCGATAGTCGGGTTTTGTATGAGTCGTCTGACAGGCAAACGCTCAATTCATACGCCCGTTTGATTTGGGTACGCCACCTTCATCCAATTCCGAGCAATTGTCAATCGCTCCAAAGGCTAGTAAAAACGCGACTTTCCAGTCATTTCAGAACCCGCCCCACAGGCGGGCCACCCGTCAATATTCAAATATTCACAGGATCAATAATAGAAAAGATGTGGGAAAAGGCTGTACAGAAAGCAATACACAGCTAGGCTAGCGGCAACCTACAGATTTACCGGCCTGCCTGGCCACCTCCAGCCCGATGATGATGTCGGGCTTTTTATTGCGCGGTTTTCCGGGCTTTTTATCGCTCGACTTTTCTGTAGGAGCGAGCTTGCTCGCGAAAATCTGGAGAGCGCCGCGTATAGCCTGATTACCCGCGTTATCGTTGGCGATTTTCGCGAGCAAGCTCGCTCCTACAAGGTTTAGGTCAGGCCAGGGCCTTGAGCAGCGTATCAATATCTTTCAGGACGCTAGCGTCGCCCTTCTCACCCCAATACAAAGCAATCATCTGCTTGTCGGCCTCGACCTTGTAGACGTTCGCCGGCAGCGTTGCAAAATGCGGCAACAACTTCTCATCCACACAAGGTTCACGCCACTGATTGACCCATAGCCCTGGCTCCAACTGCCAGTAACTCCAGGTCGCGGGGGTGCTGCCGCGCCGTGGTCGGCAGTACTGCGCACAGGGGCTCGGCGGCTCCTGCTTGAGCCAATGCGGCCACTCCTGAGGCGCCAACTGCATGGCCAAGCCGATGCGGCGTGCCTCCATGCGCAGGGCCATGCGCCCACTCTGCTGGCGCGAAGGACGCAGCCATACCAGGGGGCTTAAAACCACCGCAAGGATTGACACCACTATCCAGACCGTCATATGTGTACTCCCGAATTTCTAGATGAGCGGATTTGATCTGCGGCAACCCCATCCGCTTGAAAGCAGCCATACTGAACTTATTGCAGTCCCCTGGAGGAACGCCTCATGCCCTACGAACATATTCTGGTCGCTGTCGACCTGACCGAAGAGTGCGACCCAGTGATCAAGCGCGCACAGGAATCCGCGATTGCCAATGGCGCCAAACTGTCGTTGGTACATATCGTCGAGCCCATGGCCATGGCCTTTGGTGGTGACGTGCCAATGGACCTTTCCCAGTTGCAGCAACAACAATTTGACCAGGCCAAGGAGCGCCTGGAACGTTTGATTGTCAAATACCCGCACCTGAAAAAGGATGACTGCCACCTGACATACGGCCAACCGCGCCAGGAAATCCACCAATTGGCCAAGGAAAAGGCTTGCGACTTGATCGTGGTGGGTAGCCATGGTCGTCACGGTTTGGCGTTGTTGCTGGGTTCTACTGCCAATGATGTATTGCACGGCGCGCCGTGCGATGTATTGGCCGTCAAACTGGTAAAGAGTTCGTAAGACCAATGAAGGTCTAATGTGGGAGCTGGCTCGCCTGCGATAGCGGTGTATCAGCCACCCGATGCATCAACTGACAGACTGCTATCGCAGGCAAGCCAGCTCCCACAGTTGAATCGCATTTCATATTAAAAAGCCCGGCGCTCATAGAAGAGCGCCGGGCTTTTTTATTGCGGTGCGATCACTCAGGCATCCAGCTCGGCCCAACGCTCAACCAACGCTTCCAGCTCCTGGTTCAACGTCTCCAGGGAGGCGATAACCTTGGCGGTCTCTGCCGCAGGGCGCAGGTAGAAACCAGCGTCAGCCATTTCCGCTTCCACCGCAGCAATCTGCTGTTCCTTGGCGTCGATATCACCCGGCAAAGCTTCCAGCTCGCGCTGCAACTTATAGCTGAGCTTTTTCTTGGCCGGCGCAGCGTCAGCCGCCGGTGCAGGCGCTTCGGCAGCGACCGGAGCCACCACCGCCGTGTTCAAGTCTGCTTTGCCCGACTTGCTCTCGGTCACGCCCAGCAGGCGCGGTGAGCCGCCCTGGCGCAGCCAGTCCTGATAACCGCCCACGTATTCACGCACCTTGCCTTCACCTTCGAAGACCAGGGTGCTGGTGACCACGTTGTCGAGGAATTCCCGGTCGTGGCTGACCATCAGCACGGTGCCGTTGAAGGTCAGCAAGACCTCCTCCAGCAGTTCCAGGGTTTCCACGTCGAGGTCGTTGGTCGGTTCGTCGAGTACCAGCAGGTTGGCCGGCTTGCTGAACAGCTTGGCCAGCAGCAAACGCGCACGCTCACCACCGGACAGCGCCTTGACCGGCGTGCGCGCACGTTGCGGGCTGAACAGAAAGTCGCCCAGGTAGCTGAGTACGTGGCGGCTCTGGCCGTCGATGTCGATAAAGTCACGGCCTTCGGCGACGTTGTCGATCACGGTCTTTTCCAGGTCCAACTGGTGGCGCAACTGGTCAAAGTAGGCCACGTCGATGCGAGTGCCCTCTTCCACCTTGCCGCTGGTCGGTTGCAGACCGCTGAGCATCAGCTTGAGCAACGTAGTCTTGCCGGTACCGTTGGCGCCCAGCAGGCCGATACGGTCGCCACGCTGCAGGACCATGGAGAAGTCCTTGATCAGGAACGGGCCGTCCGGGTGATGGAAGCTGACGTTCTCCAGCACCATCACTTGCTTGCCCGACTTGTCGGCAGTATCGAGCTGGATATTGGCCTTGCCGGTGCGCTCGCGGCGCTCACTGCGCTCGACGCGCAAGGCTTTCAAGGCACGCACGCGGCCTTCGTTACGGGTGCGACGGGCCTTGATGCCCTGGCGGATCCAGACTTCTTCCTGGGCCAGCTTCTTGTCGAACAGCGCGTTGGCGGTTTCTTCGGCCGCCAGGGCGGCTTCCTTGTGCACCAGGAAGCTGGCGTAGTCGCCGTTCCAGTCGATCAGGCCGCCACGGTCCAGTTCGAGGATGCGCGTGGCCAGGCTCTGCAGGAATGCACGGTCGTGCGTGATAAACAGCACGGCGCCCTGGAAGTCCTTGATGGCTTCTTCAAGCCAGGCAATGGCGCCGATGTCCAGGTGGTTGGTCGGTTCGTCGAGCAGCAGCAGGTCCGGCTCGGACACCAGGGCCTGGGCCAGCAGCACGCGACGACGCCAGCCGCCGGACAATTCGGCGAGGGTCTTGTCGGCCGGCAGTTGCAGGCGGCTCAGGGTGCTGTCCACCAGTTGCTGCAAGCGCCAGCCGTCACGGGCTTCGAGATCTTGCTGGACGTGCATCAGCTTGTCGAGGTCTTCCTCGGTAACGCAGTTCTGCGCCAGGTGATGGTATTGCGCGAGCAACTCGCCAACGCCGTCCAGGCCTTCGGCAACCACGTCGAACACTGTCCGTCCGTCGGCCACCGGCAATTCTTGCGGCAATTCGCCGATCTTGAGGCCCGGGGCACGCCACACAGAGCCGTCATCGGGCTTCTGGTCGCCTTTTACCAGTTTCATCATGCTGGACTTGCCGGTGCCGTTGCGGCCGATGATGCACACCCGCTCACCACGGGCGATCTGCCAGGACACCTTGTCCAACAACGGCATGGCGCCGAAAGCAAGGGACACATCGCTGAATTTGAGCAGGGTCATACGCTTCTCCAAAAACTGGGCGCGCATTCTACCTGATGTGAGGGTGGGATGCGGTCGGCATTTTCTCTATTGACACGTTCTGTAGGACATTTCCGGCGAACTTGAACGAACCAGCCGGCAAAGCTTTCGCGGGCCGCTGGCAAAAGGCTAAGCTAGGGGCAATCAGTGTCGGCAGTGCCGGTGCTAGTCGTGATTTCTCTGCACGGACGTCTCATGCGCAGTCGCCTTTTCAACTTTTTATCTTGTCTGCTTCTTTCCGCCACTGCCGTTCAATCCGCCCAGGCGGTGGACCTCACCACTCAACGCCAGTATTACGATCAAGCCAAACGCGCCCTTGCCAAAGGCGACAGCGACCCCTACATGCAATACAGCCAGGCCCTGGCCGATTACCCGCTCACGCCCTACCTGGCCTATGACGAGCTGACCGCGCGCCTGAAAACCGCGAGCAACGAGGAAATCGAACAATTCCTCGCCAAACACGGCGACCTGCCCCAGGCCAACTGGATGAAACTGCGTTGGCTGCGCTGGCTGGCCGAACGCGGCGATTGGCAGACCTTTGAAAAGTACTACGACACCAAGCTCAATTTCGTCGAACTGGACTGCCTGCATGGCCAATACCAGCTCAGCCATAACCTGAAGGCCGAAGGCTACAAGACCGCCGAAAAGCTGTGGATGACCGGCAAATCCCAGCCCGCCGCCTGTGACGCCACGTTTGGCCAGTGGGCCGCTGCCGGCCAACTCACCGAGCAGAAGATCTGGGAGCGCACCAAGCTCGCCGCCGAAGCGCGTAACTACGCGCTGGCCAACAGCCTGGTGAAAACCCTGCCTACCCTCGGCGCCCAGGGCCGCTTGATGGTTGATGTAGCGCAAAAGCCCGACATGCTCAGCGACCCGTCACGCTTTCAGCCGGCCACCGAGGCCATGGCTGACGCCGTGGGCCTGGGCCTGCGCCGCCTGGCGCGCCAGGATCCGGACAAAGCCATGTCGCTGCTCGACGGTTACGCCAGCAGCATGCACTTCTCCCGTGACGAAAAAGTGTCGATTGCCCGCGAGATCGGCTTGACCCTGGCCAAGCGCTTCGACCCGCGCGCGCTGGAGGTCATGACCAAGTACGACCCCGAACTGCGCGACAATACGGTCTCCGAGTGGCGCCTGCGCCTGCTGCTGCGCCTGGCGCGCTGGGAAGACGCCTACCAATTGACCCGCAAACTCCCACAAGACCTGGCCACCACCAACCGCTGGCGCTACTGGCAGGCGCGCAGCCTGGAGCTGGCCGAGCCGAAAAACCCGCAGGCTTTGGTGCTGTACAAAAATGTGGCCAAGGAGCGCGACTTCTACGGTTTCCTCGCCGCTGACCGCTCCAAATCCCCTTACCAGTTGAACAACAAGCCGCTGGTGATGAGCCAGGCCCTGGTCAACAAGGTCCGCAACACCCCAGGCGTGCGCCGGGCCCTGGAGTTCTACGCCCGCGGCCAGATCGTCGACGGCCGCCGTGAGTGGTACCACGTCAGCCGTCATTTCAACCGTGACGAAATGGTCGCCCAGGCCAAACTGGCCTACGACATGAAGTGGTACTTCCCGGCGATCCGCACCATCAGCCAGGCCCAGTACTGGGACGACCTGGACATCCGCTTCCCGATGGCTCACCGCGACACCCTGGTGCGCGAAGCCAAGGTACGCGGCCTGCACTCCAGCTGGATCTTTGCCATCACGCGCCAGGAAAGCGCGTTTATGGATGACGCCCGCTCCGGCGTTGGCGCCAGCGGCCTGATGCAACTGATGCCCGGCACCGCCAAGGAAACCGCGCGCAAGTTCAGCATTCCCCTGGCCTCCCCGGCCCAGGTGCTGGACCCGGATAAAAACATCCAGCTCGGTGCTGCCTACCTGAGCCAGGTGCACAGCCAGTTCAACGGCAACCGCGTGCTCGCCTCCGCCGCCTATAACGCCGGCCCCGGCCGCGTGCGCCAATGGTTGCGCGGCGCAGACCACCTGAGTTTCGACGTGTGGGTGGAAAGCATCCCCTTCGACGAAACCCGCCAGTATGTGCAGAACGTGCTGTCTTATTCGGTGATCTACGGGCAGAAGCTCAATTCACCGCAGCCGTTGGTGGATTGGCATGAGCGCTACTTCGACGACCAGTAACATGTTGTAGGAGCGAGCTTGCTCGCGAAGACCGTCAACGCTAACGCGTGCTTCATGGATGAACGCGGTGCCTGTGAGGTTTTCGCGAGCAAGCTCGCTCCTACAGAGGTTCCAGTGCCTGCATCGAGAGATGCGGGCATTTTTTATTTCACCTGTTCATCTCCATCATTGAACTGCAACGCCGCCAACCGCGCATACAGCGGGTTGCTCGCAATCAACTGCTGATGCGTGCCCACCGCCACCAGCTTGCCCTGGTCCATCACCGCAATGCGGTCGGCATTCTTCACCGTGGCCAAACGGTGTGCGATCACCAGCGTGGTTCGCCCCTGCATGAGTTGCGGCAGCGCTTGCTGGATCAGGTGTTCGCTCTGAGCGTCGAGGGCGCTGGTAGCTTCGTCCAGCAGCAGGATCGGCGCGTCGACCAACAAGGCGCGGGCGATGGCCAGGCGTTGGCGCTGGCCGCCAGAGAGGCCCAGGCCACTTTCGCCGAGGTGGGTTTGGTAGCCGTCGGGCATTTGCAGGATGAAGTCGTGGGCGTGGGCAATACGCGCGGCGGCTTCCACCTGGGCGGTGGTAGCGGACGGGTTGCCATAGCGGATGTTGTCCTCGACGCTGCCGAAGAATAACGCCGGGCTCTGGGACACCAGGGCGAAATGGCGCCGCAGGTCTAACGGGTCAAGCTCGGTCAGCGGCTGGCCTTCGAGCAGGATGCGGCCTTGCTGGGGGTCGTAGAAACGCAGCAGCAGGTCGAAGATCGTCGATTTTCCCGCGCCGGACGGCCCTACCAACGCCAGGGTTTCGCCCGGGTTGATGGTGAGGTTCAAGCCATCGATGGCGTAGCTGTCCGGCCGCGAGGGGTAGGAAAAGCGCAGGTCTTGCAGTTCCATGCGGCCGCTGACCCGTTCCGGCAAGCGTACGCCGCCAGTGGCCGGCGCCTGGATGTCGTTGCCTGACTGCAACAGCTCACCGATCCGCTCGGCCGCCCCGGCAGCACGCTGCAACTCGCCAAGCACTTCGCTCAGGGTGCCAACGGCGCTGCCGACAATCAGGCTGTAGAACACGAACGCCGCCAGCTCACCGCCGGAAATGCGCCCGCTGATCACGTCCATGCCGCCCACCCACAGCATCACACCCACCGCGCCGAGCACCAGCATGATCACCAGGGTGATCAGCCAGGAGCGCTGCAAGATGCGCTTACGTGCGGTGATGAAGGCGTCCTCGACGGTGACGGCAAAGCGCTGTTCGTCCTGCACCTGATGGTTATAGGCCTGCACGGTCTTGATCTGGCCCAAGGTCTCGGCGACATAGCTGCCGACATCCGCAATACGGTCCTGGCTCAAACGCGACAGGCTGCGCACCCGGCGCCCGAAGATCAGGATCGGCGCCAGCACCAGCGGCAACGCCACCACCACGATGCTGGTGAGTTTGGGGTTCGTGATAAACAGCAATACGATGCCGCCGATCACCATCAGCGCATTGCGCAGAAACAGCGACAGCGATGAGCCGATCACCGATTGCAGCAAGGTGGTGTCAGTGGTCAGCCGCGATTGGATTTCCGAGCTGCGGTTGTTCTCGTAGAAGCCTGGGTGCAGGTAGATCAGGTGGTTGAACACTTGCCGGCGAATATCGGCCACCACCCGCTCGCCAATCCACGACACCAGGTAAAACCGCGTGAAGGTGCCCACGGCCAGGCCGAGCACCAACAGCATGAACAGGCCGATGGACTGGTTGAGCAGGTGCGGCGACTGGGTCATGAAGCCCTGGTCCACCAGCAGGCGTATGCCCTGCCCCATGGACAAGGTGATGCCAGCGGTGACGATCAGCGCCAGCAGTGCGCCAAGCGCCTGCCAGCGGTAGGGCGCAATAAAGCGACTGGCCAGGCGAATCGCACGGCGTTGACGAATGGAGAACATGGAAGGCATCACCAATGAGGAGTCTGTACCCTCCAACATTGGGGGAACTTGCGTGAATAACAATGAGTCAGGTTAATTATGCCCACCGATACAGGCCGCTAGAGGCTATCGGTCTAAGCCTGATCTGGAAATATGTAACGGTTTCTGGTGGACTGGGTGTTCAAACCGATGAGCGTGTAAGGAGTTGTAACAGCGCGTTCATGCGGGGGAATTAAAGTAGGTACACAACCTGATGAGGAGACAGGCCATGACCTTGCAAAATAGCAGCGACGCCAAGATTGAAGTGATCCGCCAGCCGCAGCAGCTGCCTTGCTCGTATATCGATGCCAAAGGCCAGGAAGTGCAGATTACCGAAGAAATGATCCAGCAAGCCTGCTGCGAACTGGAACAGCGACTGGTTAATCCTGCCCCGCGAGGCTGAAGCGCCCACGCTCTTTCAAACCCGGCCCCGGTGGCCGGGTTTTTTGTGTCCCTGTAGGAGCGAGCTTGCTCGCGAAAAACCTGAGGGCGCCGCGTTAAATCAGAAACGCTGCGTTATCGTTGACGTTTTTCGCGAGCAAGCTCGCTCCTACAGTTATAGGTTATAGGTCTTCGGCACCCAGAGCAGCCACGATCTGCGACAGCACCGCCGACTCCCCCTTGATGCGCACCTTCAAGCCATCAATCTCGCGACGCTCCGGGTAATGCTTGCGCAGCAGGTCAAAGGCCTGGCGCTGTTCCTGCACGGTACCTACCAGACTGCGACGGAAATCCGCATCGTCACGGCGTGGGTCGTACACACTGCGGCACAAGGTCGCCAGCGCCCAGGCCGGGTCAGTCGTAGCGTTAAGGTGCATCTCGGCCAGCCAGGGGGCCGGTAGCAAATCACTCAATTGAATACTCGGTTCCTGGCCCAGGTGCGCGCACAGCGCCTGGTAAATCTGCGCGGTGCCGCGCTGTTTGCCATCGAGGCTGTAGCCGGCGATATGGGGCGTTGCCAGCACGCACAGGTCAGCCAGGTCGACGTCCACTTCGGGCTCGCCTTCCCACACATCCAGCACCGCTTGCAGGTCTTCGCGCGCCAGCAACACCTCGCGCAGGGCGGCGTTATCCACCACCGCGCCCCGGCTGGCGTTGATCAGCCAGGTGCCCGGCTTGAGCTGTTCCAGGCGTTGGCGATCAAACAGGTGCCAGGTCGAACCATTGCCAGACTTGATCAGCGGCGTATGCAAGCTGATCACGTCACATTGCTCGATGATCTGCTGCAGGCTGACGTAGTCACCGTCCTCGGTAATCTGGCGCGGCGGGTCGCACACCAACACATTCCAGCCCAGGCCCTTGAGCACCTTGACCAAGCGCCCGCCGACTTCACCGGCGCCAACGATGCCGTAGGTACGCTGCTTGAGGTCGGCGCCTTCGATTTCAGCCAGGGTCTGCAAGCTGCCAAGCACGTAGTCCACCACCCCGCGCGCGTTGCAGCCGGGCGCACTGGACCACTGGATACCCGCTTGCTTGAAGTAGTCGAGGTCCAGGTGGTCGGTGCCGATGGTGCAAGTGCCAACAAAACGCACGTTACTGCCCTCGAGCAGGGCACGGTTGACGTTGGTCACCGAGCGCACCAGCAGTACATCGGCCTGCTCGACCGTGGCGCGGTCGATGGAACGGCCGGGCACACGGCGAATCTCGCCAAACCCTTCGAAGAATGCATCGAGCAGCGGGATATTTTCGTCGGCAACAATCAGCATGGCAGGCTCCTTTGGCGGAATGGCAGTGTACAGAAGATCCAGCTCCCACAGGGATCAGCGCAGGCCTGGGAGCATTGCTTACAAATCCCTAACACAGGTTTTTTCCTGACCACTGCGTCAACGCGTAGAATCCGCCGTCCTTGCGACTGCCTTTTTATTGGACACCTGTACGTGAACACTGCCACCGCTACCCTCTCCCGCCCCGCCCGCATCAGCCGGGAAGTGCGCGGCCTGCTGACGCTGGCCTTGCCGATCATGATTGGCCAACTGGCAACCACCGCGATGAGCTTCGTCGATGCGGTAATGGCCGGGCGCGTGAGCCCGCAGGACTTGGCGGCGGTGGGCCTGGGTAATTCGATCTGGATCCCGGTGTACCTGTTGATGACCGGTACTCTGCTGGCCACCACGCCGAAAGTTGCCGAGCGTTATGGCGCGGGCAAACTCACCGAGATCGGGCCTCTGGTGCGCCAATCGTTGTGGTTGGCCGTGGTGGTCGGCCTCTGCGGCGCACTGCTGTTGCTGTGCGCCGAGCCGATCCTGCATGCCATGAAGGTTGAGCCCGACCTGATCGAGCCGTCCATGGGCTACCTGCACGGCATCGCCGCTGGTATGCCGGCGGTTGCGTTGTATTACGTGTTTCGCTGTTTCAGTGACGGCCTGGGCCGCACACGGCCGAGCATGGTCATGGGCTTGTGCGGGTTGGCGCTGAATATTCCGCTGAACTACATCTTCATCTACGGCCACTTTGGCGTACCGGCCATGGGCGGCGTGGGCTGTGGCTGGGCTACCGCCATTGCGATGTGGGTGATGATGATCGGTCTGGCCATCTGGACGCGCTGGGGCGCGGCCTATCAAAGCAGCGAATTGTTCAAGCGCTTCGACTGGCCGCAATGGACGGTGATCAAGCGCATATTGGGCATAGGCCTGCCGATTGGTGTGGCGATCTTCGCCGAGTCGAGCATTTTCGCGGTGATTGCCCTGTTGCTTGGCAGCCTGGGCGCTACCGTGGTGTCCGGCCATCAGATCGCCCTGAACGTCAGCTCCCTGGTGTTCATGATCCCGTATTCCCTGAGCATGGCCGTCACCGTGCGGGTCGGCCAGGCGTTGGGGCGCGGCGAACCCCGGGAAGCTCGCTTCGCCGCCGGCGTCGGCATGGGCACCGCCCTGGCGTACGCGTGCTTTTCCTGCAGCTTGATGCTGCTGTTTCGCGAGCAGATTGCAGCGATCTACACCCCCGACCCGGTGGTGATCCATCTGGCGTCGATGCTGATCGTGTTTTCGGCGTTGTTCCAGTTCTCTGACTCGATCCAGGTCACCGCCGCGGGCGCATTGCGCGGCTACCAGGACACCCGGGTGACCATGGTGCTGACCCTGTTCGCCTATTGGGGCGTGGGCTTGCCGGTGGGTTACGCCCTGGGCCTGACCAACTGGCTCGGTGAGCCCAGCGGCCCGAGCGGTTTATGGCAAGGGCTGATCGTGGGCTTGAGCTGTGCGGCGGGGATGTTGGTGGTGCGCCTGGCGCGCAGTGCACGCCGACGCATTCGGGCCGAAAAGGCGCAGGCTTAATCGGCTTTCTTGCGGATCCAGTACAAGTAGGTGCCAGCATCTTCCTGTTGATCCACCAGTTCGTGGTCGAGAAACACGCAGAACTTGGGGATATCGCGACGGGTCGACGGGTCGGTCGCGATCACCTTGAGCAGGCCGCCCGCCGGCAGGTCGCGGATGTGCTGGTGCAACATCATCACCGGCTCTGGGCAATTGAGGCCGGTGGCGTCGAGGGTGCCATCGACAGGCTGTTCAAGACTCATACTTCACTCCTAAAACTGGCACCGCTCAACACTGTGGGAGCGGGCTTGCCCGCGATGACGGGGGCACATTCAACATAAATTTCTACTGTTATACCGCTTTCGCAGGCAAGCCAGCTCCCACATTTAATATCAGCGGTTTTTGGATTTCTTTACATCTACCAGGCGGCGCAGGTGACATGTCACTTCTTCGCGGTCGTGGTAGAGCTGCTTGCAGCCGATCTCCACACGAATGCCACGCGCCTTGAAGCCCTCTTCGATGCGCTCCAGCAAACGCTTCACTTCGGCGTAACGCTGCTTCATCGGCAACTTCAGGTTTACCACCGCCTCGCGGCAATGCCCTTCGCCAATCCAGGTTTCCAACAGTGCCGCGTTGCGCGCAGGTTTCTCGACGATATCGCAGACCATCCAGTCCACCGGCTGCTTGGGCACGAAGGTAAAGCCGTCAGCCATCAAGTGCTGCACCAGGCCGGTGTCCATCAGGCTTTCGGCCATGGGGCCGTTGTCGATGGCGGTCACCAGCATGCCACGGTTGACCAGTTGCCAGGTCCAGCCGCCTGGCGCTGCGCCAAGGTCGACGCCGGTCATGTCGCCGTGCAGGCGTTCGTCCCACTGGTCACGGGGGATAAAGTGGTGCCAGGCCTCTTCCAGCTTCAAGGTCGAGCGGCTGGGCGCGTCACGCGGGAACTTGAGGCGCGGAATGCCCATGGGCCACATCGCCGAGTTGTTCGACTCGGCCAGGCCCATGAACACTTCGCGGCCGCTCTTGAAGGTCAACAGCAGGCGCGGCTTGCTCGGGTCGTCCACCAGCTTGCCGGCGTTAAGCAGGGCTTTGCGCAGGTGCACTTCGAATTTCTTGCAGAAGTTGGACAGTTCCTTGCCGTCGTTGGTGTCGACCATCTCCAGCCACAGGCTGCCGCACACGGGGAATTCGCGCAGGTGGGCGAGGATCACGCTGATGCGGTCGGTTTCCGGCAGGTCGATAAACACCCCGCGCGCCCACTGCCTCGGGAAGATCAGCTCGGCAAAGCGCTGGCCGTGCATCAGGCGCTGGGCGCCATCTTCTTCGGTGCAGACAAATTCGGCGCAGGCGCTGCCGGTCTTGGCCTTGGCGTAGCCGGAAACGTTCAGGCGCGCGGCGTGCTCCGCGATCTCGGAACAGACTTCGCCTTCAAAACCCGGGCGGCAGTGCATAAAAAGGGTGTTCATTGAATCTCCTGGTGAATCAACTGGCCTTGCGCTATCGCAATACCTGTCATGAAAACGCGCGCATGATAGCCGAGTTCGGAACCTTGGACTCAGCGATAGAGTCCAGTTATTAGCCTGCTAATGAAAACAGCGCTAACGTGATAGCTCTGTTCGTCCCGTCAGGTCCGTAGCCGTGCGGACCATAAGGAGTCATGTAATGTCATCCCTTGATAGCCTGAGAACCCTTAAGACACTGCAAATAGACAGCAAAATTTACCACTACTTCAGCCTGCCCGAAGCCGCCAAGAGCCTGGGTGACCTGGACAAGCTGCCGATGTCCCTCAAGGTGCTGCTGGAAAACCTGCTGCGCTGGGAAGACGCCAAGACCGTCACCGGCACCGACCTCAAGGCCATCGCCGCCTGGCTCAAAGAACGCCAGTCCCACCGCGAGATCCAGTACCGCCCCGCTCGCGTGCTGATGCAGGACTTTACCGGCGTACCCGCCGTGGTCGACCTGGCCGCCATGCGCGCCGCCGTGGCCAAGGCCGGTGGTGACCCGCAGCGCATCAACCCGCTGTCCCCGGTGGACCTAGTGATTGACCACTCGGTGATGGTAGACAAGTTCGGCAGCACCAGCGCCTTCGAGCAGAACGTCGATATCGAAATGCAGCGCAACGGCGAACGCTACGCCTTCCTGCGCTGGGGCCAGAGCGCCTTCGACAACTTCAGCGTGGTACCGCCGGGCACCGGCATCTGCCACCAGGTCAACCTCGAATACCTGGGCCGCACCGTGTGGACCAAAGAGGAAGACGGCCGCACCTACGCCTTCCCCGACACCCTGGTCGGCACCGACTCCCACACCACCATGATCAACGGCCTCGGCGTACTCGGCTGGGGCGTGGGCGGCATCGAAGCCGAAGCGGCGATGCTCGGCCAGCCGGTGTCGATGCTGATCCCGGAAGTGATCGGCTTCAAGCTCACCGGCAAGCTCAAGGAAGGCATCACCGCCACCGATCTGGTGCTGACCGTCACGCAAATGCTGCGCAAAAAAGGCGTGGTGGGCAAGTTCGTCGAGTTCTACGGCGACGGCCTGGCCGACTTGCCCCTGGCCGACCGCGCGACAATCGCCAACATGGCCCCGGAATACGGCGCGACCTGTGGCTTTTTCCCGGTGGATGAGGTGACCCTGGACTACCTGCGCCTGTCCGGCCGCCCGGCTGAGACGGTCAAGCTGGTGGAAGCCTATACCAAGGCCCAGGGCCTGTGGCGCAACGCCGGCCAGGAGCCAATCTTCACCGACACCCTGGCCCTGGACATGGGCACTGTCGAGGCCAGCCTTGCCGGGCCCAAACGCCCACAGGACCGGGTTGCCCTGCCGAATGTCGGCCAAGCGTTCAGCGATTTTCTCGACCTGCAATTCAAACCCACCAGCAAAGAAGAAGGCCGCCTGGAAAGCGAAGGCGGTGGCGGCGTTGCCGTGGGCAATGCCGACCTGGTCGGCGAGGCCGATTATGAATATGAAGGCAACACCTATCGCCTGAAAAACGGCGCGGTGGTGATTGCCGCCATTACCTCCTGCACCAACACCTCCAACCCCAGCGTGATGATGGCCGCCGGGTTGGTGGCAAAGAAAGCCGTGGAAAAAGGCCTGACCCGCAAGCCCTGGGTGAAAAGCTCCCTGGCGCCGGGCTCCAAAGTGGTCACCGACTACTACAAGGCGGCGGGCCTCACTCAATACCTGGACAAGCTTGGCTTCGACCTGGTGGGCTACGGATGCACCACCTGTATCGGCAACTCCGGGCCCCTGCCCGAGCCGATCGAAAAAGCCATCCAGAAGGCCGACCTCACCGTGGCCTCGGTGCTGTCCGGTAACCGTAACTTCGAAGGCCGCGTGCACCCGCTGGTGAAAACCAACTGGCTGGCCTCACCGCCCCTGGTCGTCGCCTACGCGTTGGCCGGCACCGTGCGCATCGACATCAGCAGCGAGCCGCTGGGCAATGACCAGCAGGGCAACCCGGTGTACCTGAAGGACATCTGGCCCAGCAGCCAGGAAATCGCCGAGGCGGTGGCCCAGGTCAGCACCAGCATGTTCCACAAGGAATATGCCGAAGTGTTTGCCGGCGACGAGCAGTGGCAAGCCATTGAGGTGCCGCAGGCGGCCACCTATGTGTGGCAGCCGGATTCCACCTACATCCAGCACCCGCCGTTCTTCGACGACATTGCTGGCCCGCTGCCGGTGATCGAGGACGTCAAGGGCGCAAACGTGCTGGCCCTGCTGGGCGACTCGGTGACCACCGACCACATCTCGCCTGCCGGCAACATCAAGGCCGACAGCCCGGCCGGTCGCTACCTGCGCGAACAGGGCGTGGAGCCGCGTGACTTCAACTCCTACGGCTCACGCCGGGGCAACCATGAAGTGATGATGCGCGGCACCTTCGCCAATATCCGTATCCGCAATGAAATGCTCGGCGGCGAAGAAGGCGGTAACACGCTGTATATCCCCACTGGCGAGAAAATGGCGATCTACGATGCCGCCATGCAGTACCAGGCCTCGGGCACACCGCTGGTGGTGATCGCCGGCCAGGAATACGGCACCGGCTCCAGCCGCGACTGGGCGGCCAAGGGCACTAACCTGCTGGGCGTCAAGGCAGTGATCGCCGAGAGTTTCGAGCGTATCCACCGCTCCAACCTGGTGGGCATGGGCGTGTTGCCGTTGCAGTTCAAGCTGGATCAGAACCGCAAGACACTCAAGCTGACCGGCAAGGAGAAGATCGATATCCTCGGGCTGACCGATGCCGAGATCGAGCCGCGGATGAACCTTACGTTGGTGATCACGCGGGAGGATGGCAGCAGCGAGAAAGTTGAGGTGCTGTGCCGGATTGATACCTTGAATGAGGTGGAGTACTTCAAGGCCGGTGGGATTCTGCACTACGTGCTGCGCCAGTTGATCGCCTCCTGACCAACGCCGCAAAACTAATGTGGGAGCGGGCTTGCTCGCGAAGGCGGTGAGTCAGTCAAGAATGTATCGACTGACACTCAGTATTCGCGAGCAAGCCCGCTCCCACAGTTTTGACCGTATTTCAGATCAGCCGAACAGCCACTTCCACAGCAGTACCAAGACGACTACCGCCAGCACCGGCCGCGCAATACGGTAGGCCTTCGGATGCTTGCGTTTCCACTGCTTGACCTGGCCGCTGAACTTGTCGCTGAAGGTCTTGCTCCAGGCGTACGCCTGGTTGATGCCGCCCACGCGCTCGTCATCGAGGTTCTGCGGCGCGGTCGCGCGGCCCAGTTGCTTGCTGACCCAGCGGTTGATGCGGGTCATCACGCGGTTGCTCAGGGGGCGCTCAATGTCGCAGAACAGGATCACGCGGGTCTGTTCGGTTTCGTTTTTCACCCAGTGCACGTAGGTTTCGTCGAACATCACGTCTTCACCATCGCGCCAGGCGTAGACCTGGCCGTCGACGAAGATACGGCAGTCGTCGGAGTTCGGCGTGGCAAGCCCCAGGTGATAACGCAGGGAACCGGCGAACGGGTCGCGGTGCGGGTTGAGGTGGCTGCCGCCCGGCAACAGCGCGAACATCGCGCCCTTGACGTTAGGGATGCTGCTCACCAACGCCACAGTCTTGGGGCACAGTGCCTCGGCCGAAGGCAGCGGTTTGTCGTACCACTTGAGGTAGAAACGCTTCCAGCCCTTCTTGAAGAACGAACCGAAACCGGCGTCGTTGTTCTTTTCGGCGGCGCGGATGTAGCCCTCGTCGAACAGGTGCATGGCCTCTTCGCGGATCACTTCCCAGTTGTCCTTGAGCACATCCAGTTCCGGGAACTTGCTACGGTCCAGGTACGGCTTGGACGGCACCGCGGAAAACAGGTACATCAGGGCGTTATAGGGGGCGAACAGCGCCGAATGGTTGACGAACTGACGCAACATCGGCAAACGGG
This sequence comes from Pseudomonas sp. FDAARGOS_380, assembly GCF_002591235.1. Lineage (NCBI taxonomy): Bacteria > Pseudomonadati > Pseudomonadota > Gammaproteobacteria > Pseudomonadales > Pseudomonadaceae > Pseudomonas > Pseudomonas sp. FDAARGOS_380. The sequence continues at coordinate 6,316,712 of NZ_CP023969.1, forward strand.
CCTTGCCACGCAGGTGCACATACAGCGTGCTGCCGATGAACAGCAGCAACACCGACAATTTGGCGGCCAAAGAAAAGGTCATGCAGCAACTCCTGGAAATAAGCGCCTGGCCAGCAAATTTCCGTCAATGGGAAACCAGACGTAACAGCCGGCCATGATAAACACTTGAGCCATTATGCAGAAGGCCCAGGAAAACGGACTGACCTGTATCAACCCCCCGCAACCCTTGTAGGAGCGAGCTTGCTCGCGAAGAACGTCAACGATAACGAGGGTTTACTGATACAACGTGGCGTTCTCAGGTTTTTCGCGAGCAAGCTCGCTCCTACAGTCGTTTCAGGCCTGGTTTTCCTGTTCGGTAAACAAATCGCTGAACAACATGCTCGACAGGTAGCGCTCACCGGAGTCCGGCAAGATCACCACGATAGTCTTGCCCTGCATTTCCGGCTTCTCGGCCAGACGCACGGCCACGGCCATGGCGGCACCACAGGAGATCCCGCACAGAATGCCTTCTTCCAGCATCAAGCGCCGGGCCATGGCCTTGGACTCCTCGTCGGTCGCCAGCTCCACGCGGTCGACCATCGACAGGTCGAGGTTTTTCGGCACGAAACCGGCACCGATGCCCTGGATCTTGTGCGGGCTGGGCTTGATCTCTTCACCTGCCAATGCCTGGGTGATCACCGGGGAAACCATGGGCTCCACGGCCACCGACAGGATCGGCTTGCCCGCCGTGTTCTTGATATAGCGCGATACCCCGGTGATGGTGCCGCCGGTTCCTACGCCCGCCACCAGCACATCCACGGCGCCGTCGGTGTCGTTCCAGATTTCCGGGCCGGTGGTTTTCTCGTGAATGGCAGGGTTTGCCGGGTTGTCGAACTGGGCCGGCATAAAGTAGGTGGCCGGGTCGCTGGCGACGATCTCGGCGGCCTTGTCGATGGCACCCTTCATGCCCTTGGCCGGCTCGGTCAGCACCAGTTCGGCGCCGAGAGCCTTGAGCACTTTACGGCGCTCAAGGCTCATGGACGACGGCATGGTCAGCAGCAGTTTGTAGCCACGGGCGGCGGCGACAAAGGCCAGGCCGATACCGGTATTACCTGAAGTCGGCTCGACAATGGTCATGCCCGGCTTGAGCTTGCCGCTGCTTTCCGCATCCCAGACCATGCTGGCGCCAATGCGGCACTTCACCGAATAGCCGGGGTTACGCCCTTCGATCTTGGCCAGGATCGTCACGCCCCGCGGTGCGATGCGGTTGATCTGAATCAGGGGCGTGTTACCGATGGAGTGCGCGTTGTCTGCAAAGATGCGGCTCATGGCGGTTCCTATTGTCGAGGCGTTGGGAAAGGCCCCAAGGGTATGCCTCGTGCTCCCAAGCGTCCAGACGGAGGAACGTTGCGCCAATCAGAACAGTCAATCTCCTACAAGCAAGGAGAACTGCCCTATGAAACGTCGCTACAGTTGGCCGTTAGGGACCATCGCCGCTCTGGTGCTGGTCTTGATTGCCATCCACCTTGCGCTGCCCTACCTGGTGCGCAACTACCTGAACGACAAACTCGCCAACATGGGCGATTACCGTGGCGAGATTGCCGATGTGGACCTGGCGCTATGGCGCGGCGCCTACCGGATCAACGGCCTGCAAATCGTCAAGGTGGACGGCAAGGTCCCGGTGCCGTTCGTCAAGGCGCCGCTGATCGAGTTCGCGGTGAGCTGGCATTCGCTGTGGTACGACCATGCCGTTGTGGCCGAGGGGCATTTTGTGCGCCCGCAGATCAACTTTGTCGATGGCGGTGCCAACAAGCAGGCGTCCCAGACCGGTAAAGGTACCGACTGGCAGGAACAACTGCGCAAACTGTTGCCGATCACCCTCAATGAAGTGCGCATCGAAGACGGCGAGATCGCCTTCCATAACTTCAGCTCCAAGCCTCAGGTGAATATCAACGCCACCGGGGTCAACGCCAGCTTCTATAACCTGACCAATGTGGTGGATGTCAAAGGCAAGCGCGACGCGCGCTTCGAAGGCAAGGCGCTGCTGCAAGGCCAGGCGCCTCTGGAGGCCAACGCCACCTTTGACCCGCTGAGCGATTTTGAAGAGTTCGAATTCCGCTTCCGCGCCCGCGACCTGCAACTCAAGCGCATGAATGACTTCGCCTCAGCCTATGGCAAGTTCGACTTCAAGGCCGGCACGGGTGACGTGGTGATCGAAGCCCAGGCTGAAAATGGCCGGCTCACCGGCTATATCAAGCCGCTGCTGCGCGATGTGGAGGTGTTTGACTGGCAACAAGACGTTGAAAACCAGGACAAGAATATCTTCCGCTCGATCTGGGAAGCCGTGGTGGGCGCCAGCGAAACCGTGCTGAAAAACCAGCGCAAAAACCAGTTCGCCACCCGTGTGGAGCTGAGCGGTAGCGTGCATCAGCAAAATGTCAGTGCGTTTTCGGCGGTGATCGCGATTCTGCGCAATGGGTTTATCCAAGCGTTCAATGCTCGGTATGAACAGCCCAAGCCCAGCGCTGATTAACCCTGTGGGGCTTGCCTGCGATGGCGGTGGGTCAGCCAACTAATCTTTCGCTGATACATCGCTATCGCAGGCAAGCCAGCTCCCACACGTCCTGTATGGGCCTAGGCCGATGTGACCCGCCATTCAGAGACTGAATGCCCCGTCTGCGTTCACAGTCGCCGGGGCTGCGCGGTATAGTCAGGCCATTGATGAATTCGAGGAATGACCGATGAAGTTCGAAGGCACCCAGGCCTATGTGGCTACCGATGACCTGAAACTGGCCGTCAACGCCGCCATCACCCTGGAGCGGCCGTTGCTGGTCAAGGGCGAACCGGGCACCGGCAAGACCATGCTTGCCGAGCAACTGGCCGAATCCTTCGGTGCCAAGTTGATCACCTGGCACATCAAGTCCACCACCAAGGCGCATCAAGGCCTGTACGAGTACGACGCGGTCAGCCGCCTGCGTGACTCGCAACTGGGCGTAGACAAAGTGCACGACGTGCGCAATTACCTGAAGAAGGGCAAGCTCTGGGAAGCTTTCGAGTCCGAAGAGCGGGTGATCCTGCTGATCGATGAAATCGACAAAGCCGACATCGAGTTCCCCAACGACCTGCTGCAAGAGCTCGACAAGATGGAGTTCTACGTCTACGAAATCGACGAGACCATCAAGGCCAAGAAACGCCCGATCATCATCATTACCTCCAACAACGAAAAAGAGCTGCCGGACGCGTTCCTGCGCCGCTGTTTCTTCCACTACATCGCCTTCCCCGACCGCACCACCCTGCAAAAGATCGTGGATGTGCACTACCCGGACATCAAGAAAGACCTGGTCAGCGAAGCGCTGGACGTGTTCTTCGATGTGCGCAAGGTGCCGGGCCTGAAGAAAAAACCTTCCACCTCCGAACTGGTCGACTGGCTCAAGCTGCTGATGGCCGACAATATTGGCGAAGCGGTGCTGCGCGAGCGCGACCCGACCAAGGCCATCCCGCCCCTGGCTGGCGCTTTGGTTAAGAACGAGCAAGACGTGCAGTTGCTGGAGCGTCTGGCGTTCATGAGCCGTCGCGGTAATCGCTGATGCTGCTCAACCTGTTCAACGAAATGCGTGCCGCCAAGGTACCGGTATCGGTGCGCGAGCTGCTCGACCTGATCAACGCGCTCAAACAGCGCGTGACCTTCGCCGACATGGACGAGTTCTACTACTTGGCCCGGGCGATCCTGGTCAAGGACGAGCGGCATTTCGACAAGTTCGACCGGGCCTTCGGTGCCTATTTCAACGGCCTGGAAAAGCTCGACGACCACCTGCAGGCGCTGATCCCCGAGGAGTGGCTGCGCAAGGAGTTCGAACGCTCGTTGAGCGATGAAGAACGCGCGCAGATCCAGTCCCTGGGTGGCCTCGACAAGCTCATCGAAGAATTCAAGAAACGCCTGGAAGAACAGAAAGAGCGCCATGCCGGTGGCAACAAGTGGATCGGCACCGGCGGCACCAGCCCCTTTGGTTCCGGCGGCTACAACCCCGAAGGCATTCGCGTCGGTGACGCCGGCAAGCGCCAGGGCAAGGCCGTAAAAGTCTGGGACCAGCGCGAGTACAAGAACCTCGACGACCAGGTGGAACTGGGCACGCGCAACATCAAGATCGCCCTGCGCCGCCTGCGCAAATTTGCGCGCCAGGGCGCGGCCGAAGAGCTGGATATCGACGGCACCATCGACCACACCGCCCGCGATGCCGGCTTGCTGAACATCCAGATGCGCCCCGAGCGGCGTAACACCATCAAGCTGTTGCTGCTGTTCGACATCGGCGGCTCGATGGATGCCCACGTGAAGATCTGCGAAGAGCTGTTCTCCGCGTGCAAGACCGAGTTCAAGCACCTGGAGTACTTCTACTTCCACAACTTCGTGTACGAATCGGTGTGGAAGAACAACCAGCGCCGCACGTCCGAACGCACCTCCACCCAGGACCTGCTGCACAAATACGGCGCCGATTACAAAGTGATCTTTATCGGCGATGCGGCCATGGCGCCTTATGAAATCACCCAGGCAGGTGGCAGCGTCGAGCATTGGAACGAGGAGCCGGGGTATGTGTGGATGCAGCGCTTCATGGCCAAGTACAAGAAGCTGATCTGGATTAACCCCTACCCGAAAGATACCTGGGGCTATACGGCGTCGACGGGGATTGTGCGGGAGTTGGTGGAGGATCAGATGTATCCGCTGACGCTACGCGGGCTGGAAGAAGGTATGCGCTTTCTCTCCAAATAACACCACCGCCTTACTGTAGGAGCGAGCTTGCTCGCGAAAAACCTGAGACCGCCGCGTACATCTGGATGCCCGCGTTATCGTTGACGTTTTTCGCGAGCAAGCTCGCTCCTACAAGGGTTGGCTAAACCGCTGCAAAAACTTGATGTGCTGCCGATGCGCCACCTCCTGCACCACCGGGGCCAGCCGCACCTTCTGCCCCGGCAGACATTGCGCCAGCCGCGCCAGCGACAAGGGCGTCAGCGCTCCCAGGCGCGGATAACCACCGATCGTCTGCCGGTCATTGAGCAACACAATCGGCTGCCCATCCGGGGGCACCTGGATCGCGCCCAACGGTATCCCTTCGGAAATCAACGACGGCCCCTGGTACTGCAACGGCGTGCCCAGCAAGCGCATACCCATGCGGTCGGCACGGCTGTCCAGGGCCCATTCGCTGTTGAAGGCGTCGAACAGACTCTGCCCGCTGAACTGGCCTATCTGCGCGCCGATGATCACGTCCAGCGATGCACCGGACTGCACATCCGGCTCGGCCAGCACCTTCATCGCACCGCCCGTACCGGAATAAGCCAACCGCCCGCCTTCGGCCAACGCCTTGCCGAAACCGTCCACCCCGCCCAACGCTTCGCGCACCACCGTTGCACAACTGCCCAGTACAGCCTGCGCATCAAAGCCACCAGGTGCCGCAAGATAAGCGCGCGCGCCATTGAACGGCTGGGTGAAGCGCAGGCGCTGGCCCTTTTGCAGGATAAAACTGCGACCGGGGCTGATCGCGCGCTCATCGACATAGGCACCCAGATCCGCACCGGCCAAGGCCAGCAGGCAATAGTCCTCAGCCTGCAGGGTAAAGCCGCCCAGGGTGATTTCCACCACCGGCGCATCCAGGGCATTGTCCAGCAGCCAGTTAGCCCAGGACATCGACACCCAATCCAGCGCGCCGCCCTGGGTCACGCCCAGATGACGCACGCCAAACCGCCCGGCGTCCTGCAACAGGCACAGCGGTGTGCTGGCCTCGATGATCAAGCGGCTCATGCCTGCGCCTCCAGCGGCGTGTCATCGCCACCCAGGTTGACGAATTCGGCGTGGCTGACCGGGGCGAAGCGCACCGTGTCGCCGGGCTGCATCAGGCTGTAGCCGTCGCGCTCACGGTCGAACAGTTTGGCCGGGGTGCGGCCGATCAGGTTCCAGCCGCCTGGGGACACCACCGGGTACGCGGCGGTTTGCCGTTCGGCGATGCCGACGCTGCCAGCGGCCACGCGTTTGCGCGGCGTGTTGAGGCGCGGCGTGGCGAGCACTTCGTCCACCAGCCCCATAAAGGCAAACCCTGGAGCAAAACCGAGGGCGAACACCTGGTACTCGTGGACGCTGTGGCGGCGGATCACCTCCTCCACGGCCAGCCCGCTGCGCTGGGACAACAGGGCCAGTTCCGGGCCGACACTCAGGTCGTACCACACCGGCAGCACATGGCACTGGCCGCTGCCCTGAGCCTGGGGTTGCAGATCGGTGAGGGCCTGGTCGATCAGCGCCCGGGCCTGGGCCGGGGTGAGCACCGTGAGATCGTAATGCACCATCAAGGTGGTGTAGGACGGCACCAAGTCCACCAAGGCCGGGCCAAAACCGTTGCGCAGGCGCTCGGTAGCCGCGAGCATCCACGGCATGTTGGCTTCGGCGATCACGTCAAACAGGCGCACCATCAGGCAGTCGATCGCCACCACTTCAATGCGTGGGTTCATGCTGTTTTCAACGCTTCGCGGATACGCTGCACGGCGGCGACCGAACTGGCGTTGTCGCCATGCACACACAGGGTATTGGCCTGGAGTACCAATGGGCTGCCGTCGCTGGCAATCAGCGCTTCGCCACGGGAAAGGGTCAGGGCCTGCTGCACGATGGTCTCGGCATCGTGATGCACCGCGCCCGGCAACTGCCGGGACACCAAATGGCCCTTGCTGTCATAGGCACGGTCGGCAAAGGCTTCGAACCACAGGGTCACGCCGTATTCGTCGCCCAAGGCCTGGGCCGCGCGGTTGTCGCGGGTGGCCAGCAGCATCAGCGGCAGGTCGCCGTAGGCCGCCACGGCCTGGATCACCGCACGCAATTGCGCCGGGTTGGCCATCATGTCGTTGTACATCGCGCCATGGGGTTTCACATAGCTGACGCGCCCGCCCTGGGCCCGGCAGATGCCGTCCAGTGCGCCGATCTGGTAGTGCAACAGGTCCTGGATTTCCTGCGGCGTGTAGTTCATGGAGCGCCGGCCGAAGCCTTGCAGGTCCTGGTAGGCCGGGTGGGCGCCCACTTGCACACCGTGCTTGAACGCCAGGCTGACGGTCTTGCGCATGATGCTCGGGTCGCCCGCATGGAAACCGCATGCCACGTTGGCGCAATCAATGAACGGCATGACCTCGGCGTCCAGACCCATGGTCCAGTTGCCAAAGCTTTCGCCGATGTCGCAGTTCAGTAGCAGGCGGCTCACGGTGGTCGCTCCTGTAGGATTTGTTTTCTTGTAGTGTGGGATTTTTTACGCAGAACTCGCAACTTGTCCTGACACCCCAACGACGCTTATCGTGGAATAGCTCGATTTTTGGCGCTTGCCCGGTGCGACGTCCAACTAATAAAAACCGATCCATGCATAAGAAAAAGTTGATCCCATGAATTTGAAGTTCCTCGAAACCTTCGTCTGGGTGGCCAAGCTCAAGAGCTTCCGGCTCACGGCCGAGAAGCTGTTCACCACCCAAGCCTCGATCTCCAGCCGCATCGCGGTGCTGGAAAGCGAGTTGGGGGTGAAGCTGTTCCTGCGTGATTCGCGTGGCGTGAGCTTGACGCCGGAAGGCTTGAAAGTGCTCGACTATGCCGAGCAGATGATGGTGACCATGCAGGGCTTGAAGCAGTCCCTGGAGACTACCAGCAGCAAGGTCGGGCGCATTCGGATCGGCGCGATGGACACGGTGATCCACACCTGGCTGAGCCCGCTGGTTGCTGAATTGATGAAGCTGTACCCGCTGGTAGAGATCGAGTTGATCGCCGATACCGCGCTGAACCTCAGCGATCAGCTGCAAAAAGGCTTCCTCGACCTGATCCTGCAAACCGACCTGCTGCGCCTGGAAACCGTGCGCAGCCTGGAGCTGGCCAGCCACCCCATGGCCTGGATCGTGGCCAGCCAGTCGATCTACAACCGCGACTACGCGTCCCTCGCGGAACTGGCCCAGGAACGCATCATCACCTACTCGAAAAACTCACACCCGCATCAGGACGTGTTGAGTTTGATGCAGGCCAATGGCGTGGCCGCACCGCGCATGAACTGTGTGAACTCGGTGTCGGCGATCACCCGGTTGCTGCGCGATGGCTTCGGCATTGGCGCGCTGCCGCCGGTGCTGGTCAGCGAAGAGCTGGAGCGAGGGGAATTGGTGATGCTGCCCATGGCCCAGCGCCTGCCGAACTTGCAGGTGGTAGTGTCGTGGCGCGTGGGGGTGGAATTGGTGGAGGAGATTGTGGGGTTGTGCCAGAAGGTCGTGGCGCGCTATGCCGAGGAAGTGGGTACAGAACGCATGCAACTGAATAAACCCGACTGATCGTTCCCACGCTCTGCGTGGGAATGCAGCACAGGGCGCTCTGCGCCCTCACGCGCGACGCGGAGCGTCAGAAAAAGCATTCCCACGCGGAGCGCGGGAACGATCAGTGGGTCGTTACAGGCCCTTAAGGTCCCGCTCTTCGATGGGCCGGCTCTGGCGCAGGCGCCGGCCGCCCAACACCACCCAATCGATCAAGCGATACAGGCATTCAATGCCGAATGACAACAACATCGCCCCGCCCAGGCCCCACCCCATGGCTTCAGGCGTCAGCAGAATCTGGTAGCTGTAACCATTCCAGGTTTCCAGACGGATATCCGGGTCGGCGGCCACCGCCACCTGCAGGGCGCGGATGTACCACGGGCCTTGCATGGCCTGGTATTGCTTGTCCAACTCGAGTTGGCGATCGAGCATGGCGCCCAGGCTGCTGGCGTCGCTCTGGAATACCGGGTCATCGCTGGCGCGGTAATGCGCCACCAAGGCTTGCATATCACCGTTGAAGAACTGCTGCGCCGTGGACTCGAAACCGCGCAAGCCGGTCTGAGCCTCGATCAGGTGGGCCTCGACGCGCTTGGCGTAGTCATTGATAAACCCCGGCACCTGCACGCCGACCAACAAGCCAACGGCAAACAATACCAACCGCAGATAGCTCAGCAACATGCTCGATTCCTTACTCGGTAACGCCCTGGCTGACACATTCACCGCGTCGCCACAGGCTCCATTGGCCCGGTTCGTAGCGGGTCCAGTTTTCGTTGTCGGTCAAGGGTTCGGTGGCGATCACCGTTACCACATCATTGGGGGTGGTTTCGGCCTGAAAATCGACGATCACGTCGACATCTTTCAAGCGCGCCGGGCCAAAAGGCGCACGCCGGGTGATCTGCGCCAGCTTGGTCGAGCAATAGCAGAACAGCCAGTCGCCGTCGCTGAGCAGGCAGTTGAACACGCCTTTGCTGCGGTACTCGGCGCAGGCGGCGATCAGGTCGGGCAGCACCTGTTCGATGTCCACCGGCTCGGGGAAGGCCTCGCGCACGCGGTTGAGCAAGTCGCAGAACGCCGCTTCGCTGTCGGTATCACCCACCGGCCGGTAGAAGGTGGCGCGGGGGTTAAAGTCCGCCAGTTGGCCGTTGTGGGCAAAACACCAGTTACGCCCCCACAGCTCGCGCACGAACGGATGGGTATTGGCCAGGCTGACCTTGCCCACATTGGCCTGGCGGATATGGCCAATCACCACTTCGCTCTTGATGGGGTAACGCTGCACCAGCAACGCGACTTCTGACTCGCTGCTGGCGGCCGGGTCCTGGAACAAGCGCAGGCCACGGCCCTCATAGAAGGCAATGCCCCAACCGTCGCGGTGCGGGCCAGTGCGCCCACCGCGCTGCATCAGCCCGGTAAAGCTGAACACAATATCGGTGGGGACGTTGGCACTCATGCCCAATAATTCACACATGCCAGGGCTCTCGCTGCAGGGCAAACAACGTTAAAGGCGCGGTTCGACCCGCACACCACCGGCAGGCGCCGGGCGACGGAACGGTTCGTCGTCTTCCGGCTCGGCGGCCAAGGCGGCATCCGCAGCCGCCTTGCGCTCACGGCGAGCGTTGGCGGCGCGTTCGATGGGCCAGCGAATCAGCACAAACACGATGTACAGGGCAAACGCAATCATCGTGTACATGAACAGGTCGGAAATGGCGCGCCAGGCGTTGTTGCCGACCTTGAGCACCAGGTCCAGGGCGGTAATGGCCACGGCCGGCGCAAACTGGGTCTTGACCGGGTCGACAATGGTCGGGCTGAACAGCAACACCGCCATCAGCAATTGCAGGGGCTCGCGCAGCCAGCGCCAGATCCAGCGGGTCATGCGCCACCACACCAACAGGCAGCCCAAAGCGGCGAAGGCGTAAAGGCCCCAAGCGGTCAGATAGTCGTTCTCGGTCATGGTGTCCATGGCAAGGTTGGCAAACAGGCGGCTATGATAACGGCTTTTGCGTGTCGCGGCTGCAATGCCTGCCACCGTCTGCCAGATAGGGAATTATCCATGCCTATTTCCACCGCACCGATTGCCCGCAAGGCCCCAGGCCCAGACCCGTACGCCTGGCTGCAAGAACGCGACAACCCTGAGGTGCTCGACTACCTCAAGGCCGAAAACGCCTGGCAGGAAGCCCAACTGGCCGATCAGCAGGCGTTGCGCGAGACCCTGTTCGACGAGATCAAGGGCCGCATTCTGGAAACCGACCTGTCCCTGCCCTCCCCTTGGGGCCCGTATTTGTATTACACCCGCACCACCGCCGGCGACGAGTACGCCCGCCACTACCGCTGCCGCCGCCCGGCCGATGACAGCAACCAGGTGGACGCCAGCAGCGAGGAACTGTTGCTGGACCCGAACGTGCTGGCCAATGGCGGCTTTTTCTCCCTGGGCGCGTTCAGCATCAGCCCCGACCACCAACGCCTGGCCTACAGCCTCGATACCAGCGGCGAAGAGATTTACACCCTGTTCGTGAAGGAATTGGCGACCGACAAGGTCAGCGAACTGGCGTTCGACAACTGCGACGGCAGCATGACCTGGGCCAATGACAGCCTGACCCTGTTTTTCGGCGAACTGGACGACACCCACCGCCCGCACAAACTGTATCGCTATCGCCTGGACGGCACCGCCGCGCAGGAAGTGTTCCACGAGCCCGACGGCCGTTTCTTCCTGCATTGCTACCGCTCAAGCTCCGAGCGCCAACTGTTGCTGGCCCTGGGCAGCAAGACCACCAGCGAAGTCTGGGCGCTGGACGCCGAGCAACCGCACCTGGCCTTCACCTGCCTGGCGCCACGGGTCGAAGACCACGAATACGACGTCGACCACGGCAAGCGCAATGGCCAATGGACCTGGTTTATCCGCAGCAACCGCGACGGCATCAACCATGCGCTGTACGTGGCCGCCGACACCGGCACGCCGCCCACCGAAGCCGACTGGCACAACCTGATCCCCCACAGTGATGAGGTCATGCTCGACGGCGTGAGCCTGAACGCCGACGCCATGACCTTGAGCCTGCGCATTGGTGGCCTGCCAGTCATCGAAGTGCACCCTGAGAACGTGCCGGCCTATCGGGTGCAATTGCCTGACGCCGCCTACAGCCTTTACGTGCAGAACAGCCTGGAGTTTCCCAGCGACAAGATCCGCCTGCGCTATGAGGCCTTGAACCGTCCGGCCCAAGTGCGCCAACTCGACCTGGCGACAGGCGCGCAGGTCGTGCTCAAGGAAACCCCGGTGCTGGGCGTCTTCAACGCCGACGTTTACGTTAGCCAACGCCTGTGGGCCACTTCTGCCGACGGCACCCAGGTGCCCATCAGCCTGGTGGTCAAGCGTGACCAGCTCGGCAAGCCGACGCCGCTGTACCTGTATGGCTACGGCGCCTACGGCTCAAGCCTGGACCCGTGGTTCTCCCATGCGCGCCTGAGCCTGCTCGACCGTGGCGTGGCGTTTGCCATCGCTCATGTGCGCGGCGGCGGTGAGCTGGGGGAAGCCTGGTATCGCAACGGCAAGCAGGAACACAAGCAGAACACCTTCAGCGACTTTGTTGCCTGCGCCGAGCATTTGATCGCCGAGGGCCTGACCACCTCCCGGCAACTGGCGATCAGCGGCGGCAGTGCCGGTGGCCTGTTGATCGGCGCGGTACTCAACCAGCGCCCGGAGTTATTCCAGGCGGCGATTGCCGAAGTGCCGTTCGTCGATGTGCTCAATACCATGCTCGACCCGGAACTGCCGCTGACCATCACCGAGTACGACGAATGGGGCAACCCCGAGGACCCCGAGGTGTACGCGCGCATCAAGGCCTACGCGCCCTACGAGAACGTCCGCGCCCAGGCTTACCCGGCCACGCTGGTGATCGCCGGTTATAACGACAGCCGCGTGCAGTACTGGGAAGCCGCCAAGTGGGTGGCCAAGCTGCGGGCTACCAAGACGGACGACAACCTGCTGCTGCTCAAGACCGAGCTGGGTGCCGGCCATGGCGGCATGAGCGGGCGCTATCAGGGCCTGCGTGACGTCGCCCTCGAATATGCCTTTGTGTTCAAGGCCCTCGGCCTGGTCTAACCGCCTGGCGTCTTTGGCTTGCTGTCGTTCTGCTGCAGGCCAGGGACCGTCTGGTCCTTGGGCGGCGCCGGCAGCACGATGGGCGCCAGCGGTGGCGCGCCATTATGAGTCTTGGGCGCTACGGGCGGCGTGACTTGCGGGTACAACGTGGGCGTTGGCGTGCCCGGCGCGCCTGGGGTTGGCGTGGGCGCGACCGGTACGGTTTGTAACTCCTGAGCCTGCGCGTTACCCAATGCGAGCGCGCTCAACACAATGACCGTTAGAATGCTGCACTTCATCGATGGCTCCATGGCCTGACCGGAATGCCTTAAGGCTACTCCCAACCGCGCAAGAATGCCCTTCCCAATGAGATTTCCATGAAACGTTTCGTTCTGCTGGACACCACCCCAATCCCCGACAACGGCGGCGCCTTGTGCCTGTTCGAATACGGCGAAGACTTTGTCATCAAGATCCAGGGCGGTGACGGTGGCCAGTTGATGAACACGCGCATGCACGGCTCCGAAGATGCCCTGGCGGAGATTCCCTGCCGCAAAGTGGCCGGGCGCCCGGGTTCACGGGTGCTGATCGGCGGCCTGGGCATGGGCTTTACCTTGGCCGCGGCGCTCAAGCACTTGGGCAAGAGCGCCGAAGTGGTGGTGGCCGAACTGGTGCCCGGCGTCGTGGAATGGAACCGTGGGCCGCTGGGGGAAAAGTCCGGCCGCCCGCTGCTGGACCCGCGCACCGTGGTCCGCCAGGAAGACGTTGCCAAGGTACTGCAGGCCGAACCCCAAGGCTTTGACGCGATCATGCTCGACGTCGACAACGGCCCCGAGGGGCTCACGCAAAAGGCCAACAGTTGGCTGTACTCGGCCAGTGGCCTGGCCGCTTGTGCCAAGGCTCTGCGGCCCAAAGGCGTGCTGGCGGTGTGGTCGGCCAGCGCCGACAAGCTGTTCAGCGACAAACTGCGCAAGGCCGGTTTCAAGGCCGAGGAAGTGCAAGTATTTGCCCATGGCAACAAGGGCACGCGGCATACCATCTGGATTGCAGAGAAGCTCAAGGGCTGATCACGGTTGATTCAATCGCGCCAATCCCCGGTGGGAGCGGCTAGAATCAACCTTGTCCGTGAACCACCCAACAATAGCCAGGAGCCATGATGAGCTCGAACAACCCGCCCTCCCACACCGCCAAGCTGGACCGCATCCTCGCCGATGCCCAGCGCGACCGCGAAATGGGCTACCGCGATAAAGCCTTGAAGATGTACCCCCACGTGTGTGGCCGCTGCGCCCGTGAGTTTTCCGGCAAGCGCCTGAGTGAACTGACCGTTCACCACCGTAACCACAACCATGATGACAACCCCCAGGACGGTTCCAACTGGGAGTTGCTGTGCCTGTACTGCCACGACAACGAACACTCGCGCTACACCGACCAGCAATACTTCGGCGAAGGCTCCACCAGCAGCCCGAGCATTGCCAAGGCGACGCACAACCCGTTTGCGGCGTTGGCGGGGTTGATGAAGAAGGACGACTGAAGCCCTGGCTGACTGTCCCGGCCCTTTCGCGAGCAAGCCCGCTCCCACATTTTGATGTGTGAACACATTCAAATGTGGGAGCGGGCTTGCTCGCGAAGGCGGCGGCTGCAACAACACATAACTTGTTCCCGACCGCCGTCCCACATTCCCCGTATAATCGCCGTTTTTCTCAAGGCACCCTTCCCCGTGGGCAATAAACGCTACAGCTGCATCGGTCTGTATAACCCCAAATCCCCCGAAAACGTCGGTTCGGTGATGCGTGCCGCCGGCTGCTACGGCGTGGCCTCGGTGTTCTACACCGGCGTGCGTTACGAGCGCGCCCGGGATTTCATTACCGACACCAAGAAGGTGCACCACGACATCCCGCTGATCGGCATCGACGACCTGAAAAAGATCCTGCCCTTAGGCTGCATCCCGGTGGCCGTGGAACTGGTCGAAGGCGCCCGCCCGTTGCCTGAATACACCCACCCCGACCGCGCGCTGTATATCTTCGGCCCCGAAGACGGCTCCCTGGACAAAGAGATCCGCGACTGGTGCGAGGACGTGGTGTACATCCCCACCACCGGCTGCATGAACCTGGCGGCCACGGTCAACGTGGTGCTCTATGACCGCCTGGCCAAGGGCAACAACACCCGTTCGGGCCCCAAGTACTGAGATTGCGGGAACATCCGGCACGTGCGCGCAGTCAGCTAGTAACACTTGCCCTTGTTGGAGACTGATCATGAGCGACAGCAAAACCTTGCGACCTGTCATCGAAGCCACACCGTTGAAGCCTCAACCCACCCAGAACGTGCATGGCTGGGAGCGCATCGGCTCGGTGGCCGGCGGTGCGATGATGGTGGGTAAAGGCCTGCGCCGCGGCGGGATTTTCGGCTTGATCCAGGTGGCGATTGGTGGCGTGGCACTGGCCCGTGGCTTTACCGGGCACAGTTCGCTCAAGGACAAACTGGAGCAGGGCCGCCAGGAAATGAACAGCGTGCGCACGAAAATCGAACGCGCCGGGGAAGAGCTGAAGAACCTGAAGACCAAGGCCGAAGTGGCGGCTGAAAAGGCGGTGGAACCTAAAGCCTGATCTAAGACTTGGACATGCTGGAGATTCAAATGTGGGAGGGGGCTTACCCCCGATAGCAGAGTGTCAGCAGCCTACTTTTTGCTGACCCACCGCCATCGGGGGCAAGCCCCCTCCCACATTTTGAATTGCACAGGGGTTGGGATCAGCGCAGTAGTTTGCTGTCCAGCACCACCGACGACTCACCGATCACGCTCTCGGCCAACTGCACGAACTCTTGGGTGTTGATGCTGTTCACCCGCATCACCGCCTGCGCCAGATCGTCCAGGGAGCGTTTGTTGTGGGTCTTCACGCGGATCTCTCGGTCCAGCTCCTGCAACACCACCACTGAACGCGCCAGCGTCGCGCCGTTGACGTGCTCGCCTTTGAGCGTGGTGACGTCTTTGCCTTCCTTGGTCAGCCGCGCCTGGATCGCCGCATAGCGTTCATCGGTGATGCCGCCGGCACGTCGCATCAGTTCAATCGCGTAGTACTCGCCCAAGCCCTCGCTGATCCAGTCGCTGCTGTCGTGGTCATTAAAGCGTCCGATGGCCTGCACCACTTCGCGCAGCAACGGGCTGCTGCCATTTTCGCCCACCAGCGGCGTGCGGCTGTTGAGGTAGATCGAATCGCGTAACGAATAAGCGCCCCGCCGCATCGGGTCACTGGCACCGACGATCAACAGCTTGCCGGGATGGCGCGGGAACGCGGCTTCCACCTGGGGCCAGACAAACGTCAGCAACGTCAGCACGTCCATGCGACGCATGCCCTGACCCTTGGGCGAGGCCACGGTGACGTCGGTTTCACCCAGGCGCAGGCGGCGGCTGCCGAGGTTGCCCGCCAGCATCCAGCCGGTGGGGCGGTCGAACAGGCGGGAGACGTTGTCGATGCGAAATTTGTTTTGGCCAATGCGCGGCCAGGCGGTTTCGACGCTTTTCCACCCCGTCGGCAGTTCGAACAGCAGGCGTGAGACCAACTCGATGCCGTCTTGCTGGTCGAGACGTGCGGCCGGCACCAGGTCTTCGCCGCGCAGTAACGCCCAGGCGGGCGTGATCCGCGTGTCATAGACGCCAGGCTTGCGCGCATGGGCCAGGCGCACCCGGTAGGTCAGGCTGGCCTTATCGGCGCTGGGTTGCCACAGGCCACGGTTGCCGGTGATCTGCCACTGGCCATCGGCCTTGAAGTCGCTGTAGTCACCGTCACGGCCCAGGTCGAAGTTCAGGCTGCGAACCGCCGCGCCCTGGGACAGGCTGACGCGCACCTCGGCCTGCTGGCTTTGGGGCAACAGCTTGATGTGGTAATCCAGGTCGACTTTCTTCGCGCACCAGCCCGGCCCGCTCAGCGCCAGCACGACCAGGCCCGCTGCCCACTTGGCGGCCACCTTCATACACACTCCTCGTTCAGCCTGCGCGAAAAATCAGGTAATCCTCCCAGTCGTCCTCGGGCACGCTGCCTTCGCTGAGCATGCGCCCGGACTGGGAAATGCGTTCGTGGTGCACCGCGTCACGGTCGCCGCAGACCAGGTGATGCCACAGCGGCAAGTCCTTGCGCTCGCTGACCAGGCGGTAACCGCAGGTCGGCGGCAACCATTTGAATTGGTCGGCCTGGCCCGGCGTGAGCTGGATGCAGTCGGGTACCGAGGCGCGGCGGTTGGGGTAATCGGTGCACTGGCAGGTTTTCAGGTCGAGCAGTTTGCAGGCAATACGCGTGTAATAGACGCTGTTGTCGTCTTCATCCTCAAGCTTTTGCAGGCAGCACAGGCCACAGCCGTCGCACAATGACTCCCACTCCTCTTGGTCGAGGTGCTCAAGGGTTTTGCGTATCCAGAAAGGTTCGACTTTGGCGGCCATGGCTCTGCATCAGTATCGGAAGGTGAAAAGGCCGCCAGTCTAGTGCCCAAGCCCGTTGGGGCCAAGCGCTTACGACTGACGGTGTTGCAAGGCTTGTCAGGCCTGGTTGGGCGCAGTAGCGTTGAATCCCGGTTTTTTTCATCAGGATCTGTCCATGAGCAATAACCCCCGCGTTGCCGATTACCCGATCCACACCCAATTCACCGAGCGCTGGTCGCCCCGCGCCTTTACCGGCGAGAGCATCCCGCAGGAGACGCTGCTGAGTTTCTTCGAAGCCGCACGCTGGGCGCCTTCGGCCTACAACTCGCAGCCGTGGAGGTTTCTGTACGCGCGCCGTGACACGCCGGATTGGGAGCGTTTCCTGGGCCTGCTCAATGAATTCAACCGCAATTGGGCACAGCATGCGTCGGCCCTGGTGATCATCGCGTCGAAAACCGACTTCATCGCCCCCGGCGCCACCGAAGAAACCCCGGCGCTGTGGCACACCTTTGACACCGGCTCGGCCTGGGGCCACCTGGCGCTACAAGCCAGCCTCAGTGGCTGGCACACCCACGGCATGGCCGGTTTCGATCAGGAACTGACCCGCAAAGAGCTGAAGATTCCCCAGGGTTATGCGCTGCATGCAGCCGTGGCGGTGGGCAAGCTGGGGGACAAGTCGAGCTTGCCGGAGTACCTGCAAGGGCGCGAAATGCCGAGCCCGCGCAAGCCGTTGAGCGAACTGGTGTCCGAGGGGGACTTCAGCCTCTAAGCATCACCCTCTGACCCTCTGTAGGAGCGAGCTTGCTCGCGAAAAACTCACAGGCGCCGCGTTTATTCAGAAAGTACGCGTCATCGTTGAGGTTCTTCGCGAGCAAGCTCGCTCCTACAGGAGGCCATTGGGCGAGCTGCTCAGTAACCGCGCTCGAAATCCACTTCCCCGCGCAATGCTTGCTTGGCCTGATACGCCCGCAGGTTCTGCACAAACAACTCCACCATCATCGGCGGCGAGGTCGGGGCCGAGCTGTGCCCGGTCAACAGCAACCCCCACGCCGTCCAGAACGGGTGGCGTTGCGGCAAAGGCTCCTGGCGGCACACGTCGATCACCGCGCCGGCCAGATGCCCTTCTTTGAGCGCCTCGACCAGGTCGGCGTCCACCACCGCCACGCCGCGCCCGACGTTGATAAACAACCCGGTGGGCTTGAATTGCTTGAACAGCGCCGCGTCGTACAAATCATGGGTATCAGGCGTGTTGGGCAGCAGGTTGATCACGTAATCCACCTCCCCCACCAGCCGGCCCAATTGGTCCAGCCCGGCCACTTCGATAAACGGTGCCTGCTCGCGGGCCTGGCTGGCGATGCCATACAGTTGCACGCCAAACGGCAGCAGAAACTCGGCCACGCTCTGGCCGATGTCTCCGGTGCCGACGATCAGCGCCTTGCGCCCCGACAGGCTCTGGCCCATGCGGTTATCCCACTTGCGCTCCACCTGGCTGACCAACCGCGCCAGCACTTCGCGCTCGTGGCCCAGCATGTAGGTGAGGACAAACTCGGCCATGACCTGGCCATAAATGCCCACCGCGCGGGTCAGGCGATAGTCGCGGGGCAAGCCGTCGGCCAGCAGCGGCGTGATACCCGCCCAGGTCGATTGCAGCCATTGCGGGTGATGGCCCTGGCGCAGCAAGGTCGCCAGCAGGTCGGGCTGGCCCAACCACACCGGGCAGTCGGCGGCCAGGCGCGAAAGTTCGGCCGAGTCACCGCTGGTCAGCACTTCGAGGTCTGGGGCGGCGTCCCTGAGCAATTGGGCGTAGAGCGGATGATCCTGTTCAGCAATCAGAACACGCATGGTTCAAACCTTTGAAAAAACAGTGCAGACGGCCGCCCGCATCCTTACGGCCACCGTCCTCTAATACGATTCCATTGAAACTGTGCCCTGAGGCGGGCACTGGTCGATCACATCGGGTCGTTGCGGCGCAGCAGCTCTTCGGGCAAGTGCTCGATGTACTCGTCCTCGGCCGGCGGCATTTGCAGGTGGTAGCCCTGCTTGTCGAGGTTTTCCAGGACCACGGTGATGTCTTCGCGCGACAGCTTGCGCTCCGGCGTCAGCACCATGTCAAAGGCGTGATGCGCCTTGCCGAAGGCGTCCATCAACGGCTCGGGTACGCGCTCCAGGGCATCGCTCTTGAGCACATAGAGGTACATGCCGTCTTTTTTCTTGCTGCGGTAGATGGAGCAAATACGTTTCAAGGCTGTTCTCCGGCATTGGCCAGGCTGTCGAGCAACGCCTGGCCCATCAACTCACGGCGCCAGCCACGCAGCGAGTCTGGCAATTGGTAAGGCCCATCGGGGTAGCCACTTTTAACCAGGGCTTCGAGGGTTTTCTTGCGCAGCATCAGTTCCGGCGCCATGTCCAGGCGCTCGGCGAAGGTTTGGCCCAGGGCTCGCAGTTGCTTGATCAACGCGGCGGCGTCCACGGGTAACGGCTCTGCCACGGCAGGCGGCCATTGGTCCATGGGCACGCTACCAGCGCGCTTGATCAGGTCCAGCAAAAACTGGCCGTCCTGGCGCACGGTGCGCGGGTGCATGTCTTCGATCTTGCCCAGGGCGGCGAGGTTATCCGGCTGGGATTTGGCCAAGGGCCACAACGAGTGTTCGCGAACGATGCGGTTGCGCGGCAAGTCGCGGGCACGGGCCTGCTGCTCGCGCCAGGCGCACAGTTCACGCAGCACCGCCAGTTGGGCACGGGACAATTTCCACGCCAGCTTGGCGTCGCGGTACAGCTCGTAGGGGTCGATCTCGCGGCGCAGGTTGGCCACCAGTTCGGCGCCGTCTTCCAGTACCCAGGCGTATTTGTCGTCCGACAGTTGCGGGCGCAGGCGGGTGTAAACCTCGGCCAGGTGCACCGCGTCTTCGGCGGCGTAGCTGATCTGCGTCTCCGACAATGGCCGCTGCAGCCAGTCGGAGCGGGTTTCACCCTTGGGCAGCTCGATATCCAACACCGCTTGCACCAGGCGCGAGTAGCCCATGGAGAAACCGAGGTTGAGGTACGCCGCCGCCAATTGGGTGTCGAACAACGGCACCGGCAAGCTGCCGGTCAAGCGCAACAGCACTTCCAGGTCTTCGCTGCAGGCGTGCACCACCTTGATCACCGCTGGGTTTTCCAGCAAGGCGGCCAAAGGTTGCCAATTGTCGATGGTCAGGGGGTCGATCAGGTAAGCGCGCACGCCATCACCGATCTGGATCAGCCCGGCAATAGGGTAAAAGGTGTCGACCCGCATGAATTCGGTGTCGAGGGCGACGAATGGCAACTGCTGCCATTCGGCGCAATGCTGGCCGAGGCTATCGTTGTCGCAGATCCAGTGAATATCGATGGCCACACGGCTCTCCCTTGAAGAATGGCGCGCAGTATATATCGCGAAAGGGGCTTGCGAGCATCCGCAGTGCACACGCCATCATGAAAACTCCGACAGGAGATGAAGAATAGTCCGACAAAGGGGAGTTATCCCTTCTTACGCAAAACGTAGACGCACCATAGTCGCGAGCCCGGCAGGAACTCTTGGTAGTTGAGGATTTTGAAACCGGCTTGGCGAAACTCGCTCTCTACCGGCGTGCCCACGTTCACGGCAACAATCACGGTGTCGCGGCTGACGCGGTGAAATTCATGCAACAACATGAGTCGCGCATCGCTGTCGGGCACATGGCGAAACAAATCCAGGCAGAAAATGCAGTCCACCGCATTCGCCGAAAGGCCAATGGAAAACGCCGACCCCTGGAATGTTTTGACACGCTTGAGCAACGCGCCCGGGTGATGGGTACGTGCGTGATCGAGCATCGCCTGGGAGTTGTCCGAGGCCAGGATCACGCGGTTGACGTGTTCGGCCAGCACCGGCCAGAAGCGCCCGGAACCGCACGCCAGGTCGAGGATAAGCCCAGGCTCGCCCGCCACCTTCAGGGCTTGGCGCACCAGCCGCGCATCGCGCCACGCCGACAGGCGCTGCAACAGCCTGGGCGGACGCGGGTCGCCACAGCCCCTGGCATGCTCACGGTCATAGCGCTCGGTGAATTCGGTCTCGATGGAGGATGGAGGTTGTGGCGACATCGCGGGCTCATGTGAATGAAACGGTAGTAAACGACCTTGATTCGCAGCTTAACCGCCGCAACGTGAAAAAAAGGTCGAAAGCCCCTACCCGCTAAAATCGATCATGCCTGGTGCAAATACCAGCGCCAATCCTGCTCCCCCACCTCGCCCATGAACTGGCGGTATTCGGCACGTTTGACCGCCAGATAAACGCCGAGGAATTCACGCCCGAACGCGTCCGGCGCCCAGCGGGAAGCTTCAAGCGCGCGCAAGGTGGTCAGCCAGTCGGTGGGCAGCAGTTCGTTGGCCTGGGCATAACCGTTGCCTTCCACCGGGGCACCAGGGTCGAGCTGTTCGCGGATGCCTCGATGAATACCGGCCAGAATGGCGGCTGCGGCCAGGTAGGGGTTGGCGTCGGCGCCACAGATGCGGTGTTCGATATGCCGGGACTGGGCCGGGCCACCGGGCACGCGCAGGCTGACGGTGCGGTTGTCCACGCCCCAAGTGGCGGCGAGCGGCGCATAGCTGTTGGTTTGGAAGCGCCGATAAGAGTTGGCGTTGGGGCAGAACATCAACAGTGAATCGAGCAAGGTACTGAGCATGCCGCCCACGGCCTGGCGCAGCAGTGGCGTGCCGTCGGCCGCCTCACTGGCAAACAGGTTATTGCCCTGGGCATCGGCCAGGCTGACGTGCATATGCATGCCTGTACCGGCCAGGTCGTCGAACGGCTTGGCCATGAAACAGGCGGTCATTCCATGCTTGTGCGCCACGCCCTTGACCAGGCGTTTGTAGCGCACGGCTTCGTCCATCGCCTGCAACGCGTCGGGGCGGTGTTCGAGGGTGATTTCCACTTGGCCCGGCGCGTATTCGGAGATGGCCGTGCGCGCCGGAATGCCTTGCAGCTTGCAGGCGCTGTAGAGGTCGGCAAGAAACGGCTCGATCTGCTCCAGCTCGCGCAGGCCGTAGACCTGAGTCGAGCGCGGACGATTGCCATCCACATCCCGTGCCGGTTGCGGGCGGCCGTTGCTGTCGGGCTTCTGGTCGAGCAGGTAGAACTCCAGCTCCGCCGCCATTACCGGGTAATAACCGTCGGCCTTGAGCGCGTCGATAACTTTGGCCAGCAGGTGCCTGGGGTCGGCCACGGTGGCGGGCAGGCCTTCGGTGGGGTGCATGCTGACTTGCACCGCCGCGGTGGGGATCAAGCGCCACGGCATGCGCTGCAAGCTGCCGCTGATCGGGTAGGCGCGGCAGTCGATATCCCCCACCTCCCACACCAGCCCGGAGTTTTCTACGTCATCGCCATTGATAGTCAGGCCGAGGATGGTGCTGGGCAGGGGCCGGCCACTTTCGTAAACCGCCAGCAGTTCGTCGCGATGCAGCAGTTTGCCGCGTGGTACGCCGTTGTTATCGAGGATAAACAGCTCGAACATCTCAATGTCGGGGTTCTGTTCAAGGAACGCCTGGGCTTCGTGCAGGCTGGCAAAAACACTCATGGGAATTCTCATACGTTTGCGTCAGGCAAGCGCACAGGCGCCGCCGGGCAGATGCGCACAGGTGCGCGTCATCCATGGGGGTAGATCAACGTAGGAGAGAGGTATCTGGCGGGCGCGCGTGCCGGCAATGGAACAAGGCCCAGAACGCAAGCGCAGACGGCAATGTCGCGGTGTGAGTGTCGGGGCAAGCGTGCATGCGCAAGTCACAGTGAGAGAGATACCTGAGCGTCACACGGTGGGATACGCGGGTCAATTCAGGCTTGACGGAGTTTGGTTGCAGTTTGGCTAAACATTCTGTCTGTAGGAGCGAGCTTGCTCGCGAAGATCGTCAACGAAAACGCGGGACGCCAGATTCACAGCGGCGCACTCAGGTTTTTCGCGAGCAAGCTCGCTCCTACAAAAAACGGGCATTATGGCGGCTTCGACCGTGCCCTAAGGATTCGACTCCATGAAAGCGCCTCTGGCCCTCTGTGTACTGGCAAGCCTGGCCAATGTCGCCCTGGCCGACACCGCCGCGTCACGCCTTGACGAAGTGATTGCACGCGGCACCCTCACCGTGTGTACCACCGGCGACTACAAGCCTTACACCTCGCTGCGCAGCGACGGCGGCTACGAAGGCATCGACATTGCCATGGCCGAGTCCCTGGCCAAGAGCCTCAACGCCAAAATCAACTGGGTGCCCACCACCTGGAAAACCCTGATGCCGGACTTTCTGGCCCAACGCTGCGACATCGCCGTGGGCGGTATTTCCGTGTCGTTGGAACGTCAGAAAAAAGCCTTCTTCAGCCAGTCGCTCGGGGTCGATGGCAAGATCCCACTGGTACGCTGCGCCGACGTGCAGCGCTACCAGACGGTGGAACAGATCAACCAGCCCCAGGTGCGGGTAATCGAACCGGCGGGCGGCACCAACGAAGTGTTTGCCCGTGCACACTTGGGCCAGACGCAGATTCGCCTGCATGACAACGTAACGATTTTTGATGAACTGCTGACGGGCAAGGCCGATGTAATGATCACCGACGCCAGCGAGGCGCGTTATCAGCAGAAGCTCAAGCCTGGGTTATGTGCAGTCAACCCCGAGCAACCGATGCAGTACAGTGAAAAAGCCTTTTTGCTGCCGCGCGATGATGTGGCCTGGAAGAGTTATGTGGATCAGTGGTTGCATTTGAGTGTGGCGACCGGGGCGTATGCGGGGATTGTCGGGCAGTGGTTGGCTGCGCCATAAATGTGGCCCCCCGCGGTCTAAATGTGGGAGCTGGCTTGCCTGCGATTGGCCATAAGTACCTACACAAAAAGCTGCTGCTGCCCAAGGTAACCACGATGCGAAGCGAGCCGCTCTTGATCTTGATCTGCTTTTGATCTTAGGCGCCCCGTTAAACCACGCTGGCCGGAATTCGCCAGGGATTTGGGGGGTAAACCGGCAGGGATGCCGGTTTAGCCGCCCCGCGCCATGGATGGCGCGTGGCGGCGGCCCCCCAAATCACTGGCGAATTCCGGGCACACCGAGCCTAAGCGAGGTGCCGAGTGGTGGGGCAAGAGCGCTTTGCTTACTTTCGCGCTTTTCGAAAGTGAGCCGCCGTCAGGGCGGAACCCTAAGTGGCCGTTACCTAAATAACGGATATGTACCCGGTCCAACTGTGTTGACTGCCAGGCCGCCTTCGCGAGCAAGCCCGCTCCCACATTTGAATCGCGGGGCATCAGGTAGAAAGGCGTCGGCTGGCGGGCCGCCATCGCAGGCAAGCCAGCTCCCACAGTTTGATCGCGGGGTGTCAGGTAGATAAGCGCAGGCTGTCCGGCCCTACTCCTTGATCAACGCTACAAACGCCGCACACGCAGCGCTGCGATACCCCCCCTTGCGGCTCAACAAGGCCGCAGTACGCTGCGGCAACGCAGGCTCGATCACCACAGCATGCAGACCCGCCTGAGCCTCGGCCAGTGCCCGGGGCAGGATAGTTGCCAGGGGCGTGCTGCGTACGATCTCGATAATCGCACTGATGGAATTGGCTTCCATGGCAATCTGCGGTTTAACCCCTTGCCGGTGGCAGTAATCGTCGATATAGCGGCGGGTGGCAAAGCCAGTGTTCAGCAGCACCAGAGGCTGTTCGAGCCAGGCCGGTTGTGTGCGTTCGGGATGACTGGTACTGACGACCAGGCTCAGCTCTTCGACAAACAGCGCCTCACAGTCGATCTCTAGCCCATGCTCGCCAGTAAACCCGATGCCGATATCCAGCAGGTCCTCCCCCAGCGCGGCTTCGATACGGTCTTGGGTCAGTTCCTCGATGCTCAGGGTGATGCCGGGGTACAGCGCATTGAACCGTGCCAGCAGCGGGCCGATCAGGTAGGCAGTAAAGGTCGGCGTCATCGCCAGACGCAAATGCCCTCGGCGCAGGTCCTGCACGTCGTGTATCGCACGGGTGCCGGCCTGCAGATCCTGCAAGGCCAAGCGCGCATAGCGTACGTACGCCTGCCCCGCGTCGGTCAGGCTGATGCTGCGCCCGGTGCGGTCCAGCAGTGGCGCGCCCAGGTTTTCTTCCAGTTGCTTGATCTGCTGCGACAAAGTCGGCTGCGACACGTGCAGCGCCTCGGCAGCCCGCGTGAAGTTGCGGTGCTCGGCAACGGCCAGCAAGTAACGGATATGACGCAACAGCATGGGCAGCGCTCCAACTATAGGCATAGCTTATAGACAGCATCATAAACCGGTCTTGGACGCTATAACCGAAAACTTCCATCCTTGCCCCATCAGCGACGCAAGGAGAACCACCATGCAGCATCTCATCGACGGCTTTCGCAAATTCCAACGTGAAGCCTTTACCCCTCGCAGTGACTTGTTCAAACACCTGGCGACCACGCAAAACCCCGGCACCTTGTTCGTGTCCTGCTCTGACAGCCGCGTAGTCCCCGAGCTGTTGACCCAGCAGGAACCCGGTGACCTGTTCGTCATCCGCAATGCCGGCAACATAGTGCCGTCCTACGGCCCGGAGCCTGGCGGTGTGTCGGCCACGGTCGAATATGCCGTAGCGGTGCTGGGCGTCAGCGACATTGTGATTTGCGGGCATTCGGACTGCGGCGCGATGACTGCGATTTCCACCTGCAAATGCCTGGACCACCTGCCCGCCGTGGCCAACTGGTTGCGCCATGCCGAGTCGGCCAAAGTGATCAATGCCGCCCGCACACATGCCTCGGACGCTGCACGCCTGGATGCCTTGGTGCGCGAAAACGTGGTCGCCCAACTGGCTAATCTCAAAACCCACCCTTCGGTCGCCCTGGCGCTGGAACAAGGCCGGATGAACCTGCATGGCTGGGTGTACGACATCGAAACCGGCGGCATTGACGCTTTGGACGGGCACACCGGGCGCTTCGTCTCCCTGCTCGACCACCCCAGCACCCGCGCCCACGCCGCCTGAACCTTATTCAACCCAAGAGGACCTCACCATGTTGCAATCCCAATTCGCCCAAACCCCACGCCTGGCCCTGGCCGACACCGTTATCGACCTCAAGGCACGCAAAAACCTGTCGTGGCAGGACCTCACCGACGGCACCGGGCTGAGCCTGGCATTCGTCACCGCCGCCCTGCTCGGCCAGCACCCGCTGCCCAAGGAGGCAGCCGATATCGTGTGCAGCAAACTCGGCCTCGACGAGGACGCCAGCCGCCTGTTGCAAAGCGTACCCCTGCGCGGCAGTTTCCCAAGCGGTGTGCCGACCGACCCGACTATGTACCGTTTCTACGAGATGCTGCAGGTCTACGGCTCCACCCTCAAGGCCCTGGTGCATGAGCAGTTTGGCGACGGCATCATCAGCGCCATCAACTTCAAACTGGACATCAAGAAAGTCGAAGACCCGGACGGCGGCTCCCGTGCGGTCATCACCTTGGACGGCAAATACCTGCCGACCAAACCCTTCTGATTTGCCGCCAACCGTCTACGCTCTTGGCACACCAACAAGAACGAGGGACGGGTAAATGAAGAGACTGCTCCGATACACCTGGCTGCTGCTGTTGTGTTGCAGCCAGGTGCATGCCGCCACGGCACAGGAAGCGGATGCCCAAGCCGCCAAGGCCCTGCTGGAAAAGGCCTTGGCGTACTACCACAAGCAAGGTGACAAGGCGTTCGCCGCCTTCAGCCGTCAGGGCGAGTTCATCGACCAGGACCGCTATGTGTTTGTGGTCGATACAAAAGGCGTGCTGCTGGCCAGTGGCGGGCCCTCCTCCGCGCTGATCGGTCGCGACGTGTCCGAGGTGCTCGGGCCCGACCTGCAAGCCTCGTTCAAACAAGCCCTTAGCGTGCCCGAAGGCCAGGGTATCCAGCAGGCTGACTATCGCTGGCAGAACTGGAATGACGGCAAGGTCGAACACAAGCATGTGTTTTATCAGCGGGTGGGCGAACGCATCCTGGCGGTCGGTTATTACTTGCCGCGCGCCACGCCGGAACAGGCACGGGCGCTGCGCAACAAGGCGGTGGAGGCGTTGGTCAAGGACGAAACCGGCACGCTCAAGGCGATCAACTCTTTGCAGGGCGGCTTCCTGCAAGATGACCTGTACGTGTTCGTGGTGGACCTGAACACCCGGCGCTACGTCGCCCACGGCACCAACCTGCGCCTGATCAACACCGATTTCGCCAAGATCAAGGACCCGGATGGCAAACCGGTGGGTGTGCCAATCCTCAAGATGATGGCCGAGCAGGACCAGGGCGAATACAAATACCGCTGGAAAAACCCGGTGACGGGCAAGGTCGAGAACAAGCACGCTTATGTGCGCAAGAGCGGGCATTTCATGGTTGCGGTGGGGTATTACAGCCCCTGATCCAAGATTTGAACGGTAATAAAACGGTGGGCGGGGGCAGCGCTTTTTTGTAGGAGCGAGCTTGCTCGCGAAAAACTCAAAGGCGCCGCGTTCACTCAGAAAGCCCGCGTTATCGTTGACGTTTTTCGCGAGCAAGCTCGCTCCTATAGAGGGTGGTTAACCGTTATTGATCGTTCCCACGCTCTGCGTGGGAACGCCGCCTGGGACGCTCCGCGTCCGCTTATCTAACTTTGTCTTCACGGCCGCGCAGTACCCGATTCGGCATCGCTATCGCGGCGGCCAACCCCAGCAGCGACACTGCCGCACTCACCATCAACAAATGCCGGAACGTCACCGCCAACTCGCCGCGCAATGCATCCTGCGCCGGGCCGGGTGCGGCGTTGAGGCCATCGAGCAGTACGTTGCCGGAACTGCCTTCGGCCATCAGTGCGCCGTTTGCCAGATGGGCGAAGCTGGAATCGTGCAACAGCGCCAGCAGCAACGCCGACATACAGGCCACCCCCACTGCCCCGCCCAGGGAGCGGAACAGGTTGGTGGTGCTGGTAGCGACGCCGATGTCCCGCTGTTCCACCGAGTTCTGCGTACCCACCAACGAGGTCGGGAACTGCATACCGGCGGCGATACCGCACAACAACATGAATACGCTGGTGAGCACCACCGCCTGGGGCGCGCTGTAGGCCATGCCGAGAATCGCCAGTGGGCTCAACACCGCGCCGCTGAGGATCATCGGTTTGTAGCGGCCAGTCACCGAGGTCATGCGCCCGGCGAAATACGCGCCCATCGGCAAGCCCATCGCCAAGGGCAGCAAGTGCAAGGCCGCGCTGTCGGCACCGGCGCCGGTCACGCTCTGGTAACGCAGGGGCATCAGCACGGTCAGGGAAATCGCCTGGAAACTGGTGACAAAAATCGCGCACCAGCACAACACCGCGCTGCGGTTGGCAAACAAGTGCATGGGCAGCAGCGGCTCTTGCGCCCGGCGTTCGTGCCACACAAACGCGCTCAAGGCCAACAGGGCGCAGGCCAGCAACCCCAACACGTGATCGTCATGCCACGAATGGCCCTGGCCGATTTCGGTGATGCCCAGCAACAAGGCAGTCAGGCCGATGATCATCAGCACCGTGCCGAGGTAATCGATAATGGGCTTGCGCTGCGGCACCGGCAGCCCCACCAGGGTGCGATGGGCCACGTACCAGGCGCCGGCACCCAGTGGTAGGTTGATCAAAAACACCCAGCGCCACGACAGGTACTCGGTCATATAGCCGCCCAACACCGGCCCGGCCACGCTGGCTACCGCGTACATGCTGCTGAAATAGCCCTGATAACGCCCACGCTCGCGGGGAGGAATGATGTCGCCAATGATCGCCTGGCTCACCGAGACCATCCCACCCGCGCCGATACCCTGCAGCACCCGCGCCAACACCAGTTGTTCCATGCTTTGCGCCAGGCCACAGAACAGCGACGCCAGGGTGAACACGCCCATGCCGATCAGCATCATGGGCCGACGCCCATACAAATCACCCAGCTTGCCGTAGATCGGCACCGCCACGGTCATCGCCACCATGTAGCCGGAGATCACCCAGGCCAGCAGGTTGACGTCATGGAACTGCGCAGAAATGGCCGGCATGGACACGGCGACGATGGTCTGGTCCAGGGCACCCAGGAAGATCGCCATCATCAGCGCGACCAGGATACTGCGCACGGCGGGGACGGTTGGAGCGGGCTGATTGAGGTGTGTCACGGCAGAACCTTCGAGCAGGGCCCACAGGCAACGGTCACCGGTGGGAATGCTCGATACGATAGCAGGCTATTCGATAGGCTCGTAAGGAAGGCCGACGTAATTTTCTGCGATGGTTTTGCGCCCGGCCTGGGAGTGAATGAAATAGTCCAGCTCGCTTTCGGCAATGCGCTGGCTGAAGCCATCCGCCTGGGGAAACTGATGCAGCATCGAGGTCATCCACCAGGAAAACCGCTCGGCTTTCCACACCCGGCGCAGGCAGATTGCCGAGTACTTTTCCAGCAGGTCCAGGCGCCCTTCGCGGTACACCTTGAGCAAGATGCGGAACAAAGTGCTCACATCGCTGGCCGCCAGGTTCAAGCCCTTGGCACCGGTGGGCGGCACAATGTGCGCGGCATCGCCGAGCAGGAACAGGCGCCCGTACTGCATGGGTTCCACCACAAAGCTGCGCAGCGGCGCGATGCTTTTCTCGATCGAGGGGCCGGTCACCAAGTGTTCGGCCAATGAGCCGGGCAGGCGGCTTTTGAGTTCATCCCAGAAACGTTCATCTGACCAGTCTTCCAGCTTCTCTTCGACCGGCACTTGCAGGTAGTAACGGCTGCGGGTCGGCGACCGCATGCTGCACAGCGCAAAACCCCGCGCATGTTTGGCGTACACCAATTCAGCGTGTACCGGCGGCGTGTCAGCCAGCACACCCAGCCAGCCGAAGGGGTAGACCCGCTCGAACACCTTCAGCGCTTGCGCCGGTATCGACTGGCGGGCCACACCATGGAAACCGTCGCAGCCGGCAACGTAGTCGCATTCCAGGCGATAGGCTTGGCCTTCATGCTCGAACGTCAGCCACGGCTGTTCACTCTTCAGGTCATGGGGTTGAACATTGGAGGCTTCGTACAGGGTGATAGCACCGGCGGCTGCGCGGGCGGCCATCAGGTCGCGGGTGACCTCGGTCTGGCCGTAGATCATCACTGACTGGCCGCCGGTCAAGGCCTTGAGGTCGATGGACGTGAGTTGGCCGTTGAGGGCAATGTCAAACCCGTCGTGCACCAAACCTTCGGCGTCCATGCGTTGGCTGACCCCGGCTTCGCGCAGCAGGTCGACCATGCCCTGCTCCAACACGCCGGCGCGGATACGGCCTTGTACGTACTCGGCGCTCTGGCGCTCTAGAACAAGGGTTTGGATGCCAGCATTGTGCAACAGTTGGCCGAGCAGCAATCCGGAAGGACCGGCGCCAATAATGGCGACTTGAGTTTTAAGGGTTTTCATTATTTTTATGGCCTTCAAGCTTCACGCGAACGTATGGAGTGAAAGAGTTGTCATTGCTCTTATGGCTGACATTTTTCACTTGAGCGAGCCGCATAAGAAGGTGAAAACTGCGTCAAAACCTGTGCTTTTCGCCAATCGGGGCGATTACCGAACCATTATCCTGAGTATCGGATTGAAACCATGACCAAAACCGCGATTCCGGTCTTCAAGCTTTACGGGGAAAGCCAGCAGTGGCCGACTCCCGATTTGTTGCACTGCGAAACCATTTCCCGGCGCAGTCGGGAATACCAGTGGGAAATCCAGCCCCACCGGCACGCGGACCTGTGCCAGTTGCTGTATGTGCACAAAGGCCAGGCACAACTGGAAATCGAAGGCCAGCGCACCACCCTCAACGAATCGAGCCTGCAAGTGCTGCCACCGCTGTGCGTGCATGGCTTTCGTTTTTCCGAGGATGTGGAAGGGTTCGTGGTGACGCTTTCGGCGCCGCTGGTCAGCCACTTGCAGGCGCAACTGGGCTCTACCGTCGATGGCCTGCACACCCTGGGCAGTTACCCAGCGGGCAAGGACAGCGATTACTTGAACAGCCTGTTCATGCGTTTGCAGGACGAATACGCCGATGATCAACCAGCACGGGACATGATGCTGCACGCCCTGGTCAGTGTGTTGCTGGTATGGGTCAGCCGCCAGGCGATCCAACGCCGCCATCCACGCGCACCGCGGGGTCGTGAGTACTTTCGGCGGTTTACGCAACTGGTCGAACAGCATTACCGCGAACACCCCAAGATTGAAGACCTGGCCCACAAGCTGGGCATCTCGGTCTCACACTTGAACGGGACGTGTCGGGAGTTGGGTGGGCAGCCGGCATTGCAGATCATGCATGACCGCCAGTTGCTGGAAGCCAAGCGCCTGCTGACCTACACCAGCATGACCATCAACGAGATGTCCGAGGTGCTGGGCTTTTCCGACCCGACCAACTTCTCACGGCTGTTTCGCCGACGGGTCGGGTTTTCACCCAAGGCGTTTCGTGAACAACTGAAGGCCGAGCAGCCTACCTGAGTGCACTGAAACTGCCGGTGCGCGGAACGCATTGGTCCTGATGGCAGCTGATGGCGAACGCCGCCGGCTGCATGCGCGTTTGCTCGACGCGATAGGCGGCAGTCCCATACAGCGCTGTCGCCAATGCGCAGAGGGTGAAAATGGTCAGGTACTTTCTGGTTTTGATGCTCATGGCACAGACCTCTGAACGGATCTACAGGGTGCTGTTTAAAGCATAGGTCAACTTGCCCTGATGCGATGCCATTCAGCGCGCTTATTTCAGCTCAAAGCCCGACGTCCCAAACAGGCTCTTCGGGGAAACGCAGCACCAGGAAATCCAGGAGGCTGCGCAGCGCCGAGGGCATGTGTTTGCGTGAGGCGTACACCGCGTAAATATTCATTTGCCGTGGCTCGGCGTGCGGCAGCAAGCGTACCAATTCTCCACTGCGAATCAGCTCACCGGCCTGATAACTGGGCAGCATCGCCACCCCTGCCCCGGCCAGCGTCACGCGCATTAACGTGCTGGCCTCGTTGGCCGTGATATTGCCGTGGACCGGCACCGACACGTGTTCGCCATTTTCTTCGAAATGCCACAGGCTCTTGCCGAAGTAAGAGTGGGTCAGGCAGTTGTGCCGGGCCAGGTCTTCGACTTTCTGCGGCGCCGGATGCTCGCGCAGATAGGCCGGTGTGGCGCACACCACCGAGCGGCATACGGTCAGGCGCCGGGCGATCAGGTTGGGGTCCAGGTCGTTGCTGGTGCGGATCGCCAGGTCAATGCGCTCGTCCACCAGGTTCACCGTGCGGTCGAGCATCTGCAAATCGACCGTCACCAACGGGTAGCGTTTGACGTACTCGGCAATCGCCGCGCCCAGTTGCGCCTGGCCGAACGAGGTGCTGACGCTCAGGCGCAACAGGCCTCGGGGCGCGTCATCGGGCTCGCTGACGGCGGCCTGCATATCCCCACACAAATCCAACAATTGCCGGCATCGCGGCAGCGTTTCTCCCCCGGCGGCGGTGAGGCTGAGCTTGCGCGTGGTGCGGTGCAGCAGGCGTGCGCCCACCCAGTCTTCCAGTTCGGCCAGGTAGCGCGAGACCACCGGGCGCGAGAGGTCCAGGTGGTCGGCAGCGGCGGATTGGCTGCCCAGGTCCACCACGGTGACAAACACGCGCATTGCTTGAAGACGATCCATGATTTGCCCGCTTTTAGAAACAAACTATGTCCCAGCATCGCATTTTTTGTCGCGTTTTATGCAACTAAGCTCTGTGCATCCCTTACCGATGGCAGGAGCTGCCCCGATGTTCTCGACCTTCAAACGCTTGACCCTGGCCACCGCCGCCCTCGCCTTCGCTGCCCACGCAGCGGCGGCAGAGCTGACACTGGACGTGTACAACCCAGGCGAAGCCGCGATCTTCCCGGTCAGCTCGGTGCTGGTGAGCGGCGAGAAAGACGCGATCCTGGTGGATGCGCAATTCGGCAAAGGCCAAGCCGAGCAACTGGTGCAGAAGATCCGCGCCAGCGGCAAGCACCTGACCACCATCTACATCAGCCATGGCGACCCGGACTACTACTTCGGCCTCGACACCCTGATCGCCGCCTTCCCCGACGCCAAGGTGCTGGCGCCACAGCCAGTGGTGGACCATATCAACGCCACCGTCGCCGACAAGCTGGCCTTCTGGGGCCCGAAAATGGGCGCCGACAAGCCGGCCAAGACCCTTGTGCCGCAAGTGCTTAAAGGCCACAGCCTGACCCTGGAAGGGCAACAGCTTGAAGTGGTGGGCCTCGACGGCCCGCAGCCGGATCGCAGCTTTGTGTGGATCCCGTCGATCAAAGCGGTGGTCGGTGGTGTGGTGGTCGCTGAAAATATCCACGTCTGGATGGCCGATACCCAGAGCGCGCAATCCCATAAAGACTGGTTGGCTACGCTCAAGCGCATTGAAGACCTGAAGCCCAACACCGTGGTGCCGGGCCATTACCTGGGCAAGCCGTCGCTGGCCTCGGTCACCTTCACCGCCGATTACATCAAGGCCTTCGACCTCGAAACCGCCAAGGCCAAGGATTCCGCCGCACTGATTGCGGCCATGAAAAAACGCTACCCCACCCTCGCCGACGAAAGCTCGCTGGAACTGAGCGCCAAAGTCGCCAAGGGCGAAATGAAGTGGTGATTGGTTTTAAACCCTAACCCTGTTGGAGAACATCATGAGCAAGATTGCAATCATTGGTGCCACCGGCCGCGCCGGTAGCCAACTGCTGGAAGAAGCACTGCGTCGCGGGCATACCGTGACCGCCATCGCCCGCAATACCGACAAGCTGGCTGTGCGCCCAGGCGTTACGGTCAAACAGGCCGATGCCCTGGATGCCAAGGCCTTGCAACAAGCCATCAGCGGCAGCGACGTGGTGATCAGCGCCGCGCACTTCTCCACCCTCCCCGCCAGCGCCGTGATCGGCCCGGTGAAAAAGGCCGGCGTGAAACGTTTGTTGGTGGTCGGCGGCGCAGGTTCGCTGCTGTTGCCCGGTGGCGGACGCGTGATCGACAGCGAAGGCTTCCCGGCTGAATATAAAGCTGAAGCCAGTGCCGGGGCTGACTTCCTGGAAACGCTGCGCCAGGAACAAGAACTGGACTGGACCTTCCTGTCGCCATCGGCCCTGTTCGACGGCACCGAGCGCACCGGCAAATTCCGCCTGGGCAAGGATGATCTGCTGGTGAGCAGTGACGGCACCAGCTCGATCAGTTTTGCCGACTTCGCCATCGCCATGCTGGATGAAGTAGAAAACCCGAAGCACTCTCGCCAGCGCTTCACCGTCGGCTACTGACCCAACGCTAACCACGATGCGAAGCGAGCCGCTCTTGATCTGCTTTTGATCTTAAGCGCCCCGTCAAACCACGCTGGCCGGAATTCGCCAGGGATTTGGGGGGTAAACCGGCAGGGATGCCGGTTTAGCCGCCCCGCGCCATGGATGGCGCGTGGCGGCGGCCCCCCAAATCACTGGCGGATTGCGGGCACACCGAGCCCAAGCGAGGTGCCGAGTGGTGGGGCAAGAGCCCTTTGGTTACTTTGGGGCTTTTCCAAAGTGACCCGCCGTCAGGGCGGAACCCTAAGCGGCCGTTACCGCAGCAATGGATATGTACACAATCCAACTGTGTTGACTGCCAGGCCGCCTTCGCGAGCAAGCCCGCCCACAGTTGGATCGTGGGGTGTCAGGTAGATAGGTGTCGGCTGTCAGGCCGCCATCGCAGGCAAGCCAGCTCCCACAGTTGGATCGCGGCGAGTCAGGTGGATAGGCGTTGGCTGTCATCCCACACTGGCCTCACTGACCAACCAATCCATCAGCTCGACCAACCCAACCGACGGTTCCTTCCCCGGCGGATACACCAAGTAATAGCCCATCCCCGTCGACACCCGCAGCTCAAACGGCATCGCCAACCGCCCCGCCTTCAGATCCTCGCCAATCAGCGCACTGTCACCCATCGCCACCCCGGTGCCCTGGGACGCCACAGTCATTGCCAAGTCCAACGTTTCGAAGTGATGCCGTTGGACGGGATCGCTCAAGCAGGCATTGGCAGTCTTGAGCCACAACGCCCAGTCGCGCTCGTCTCGGGTCGGGTGCAACAGCACCTGATGCTGCAAATCCTGCGGCGTACGCAAACTGCCCAGCAACCCAGGCACGCAGACCGGCGTAAGGCGCTCGTCGAACAGATGCCGCGCCTCGGCCGGCTGCTCGGCGATGGGCCCGTAGATCACCGCCGCGTCAAACGGCTCACGACGAAAGTCGACGTTATAGGCCACCGTCGTGGTGAGCTCCACCGGCACATCCGGGCGTTCTTTTTGCCAGTGCAGCAAGCGTGGCAACAGCCAGCGCATCACGCAAGTGGACGCTTTGAGCTGCAAGGTTCGGCGCCGGTCACCGATGTGTTCCACCGCGTCAGCGAGCAAGCCGAACACCTGTTGTGCGCACGCCAGCCATTCGCGCCCCTCGTCCGTCAGGCTCAAGCCCCGCGCCTGGCGCTGGAACAACGCATAGCCCAACTGGCTTTCCAGCCCAGCCACCTGCCGACTCACCGCGCCCTGGGTGATGTGCAGGTGTTCGGCGGCCCGGGTGAAGTTGCAGCACTGGGCGGTGACCCAGAAGGTGTGCAACGCAGATAACGGTGGAAGGCGTTTCATCGGGGCACAGCCATGACGGGAGGACATGGCGAGTATGACTTTTTATCGATTGTTGCCGCCACCGGCCAACCGCTCCAATAGCGCTTTGAATCCATCACAAGAGCGACCTGTATGGCGACCTGCGGCGAAGTATTGGTGCACCTTTTGGAAAGCTACGGCGTGGACCACGTATTCGGCATCCCCGGCGTGCACACCGTGGAGCTGTACCGGGGCTTGGCGCGCTCCAGCATCCGACATATCACCCCCCGCCACGAACAGGGCGCCGGCTTCATGGCCGACGGTTATGCGCGCACCCGTGGCAAGCCCGGCGTGTGCTTTATCATCACCGGCCCCGGCATGACCAATATCACCACAGCCATGGGTCAGGCCTATGCCGACTCAATCCCGATGCTGGTGATATCCAGCGTGCAGTCACGCAGCCAACTGGGCGGCGGGCGCGGCAAGTTGCATGAGCTGCCGAACCAGAGCGCGCTGGTGGCCGGTGTGGCGGCGTTCTCCCACACCTTGATGTCGGCGGCGGAACTGCCGGGCGTACTGGCGCGGGCATTCGCGTTGTTCCAGGCCGGTCGGCCGCGCCCGGTGCATATCGAAATTCCCCTGGATGTACTGGTGGAAAATGCCGACGCGTTGCTAGGCAGCACGCCTGTCAGCGTCGCCCGCGCTGGCGCATCACCGGCGGCCGTGCAGCAGATGAGCCAAAGGCTGGCTGCGGCCAAGCGCCCGCTGATCCTGGCCGGTGGCGGCGCCATTGACGCAGCCGCCGAACTGACCCACCTCGCAGAAGCCCTCGGCGCGCCCGTGGCCTTGACCATTAACGCCAAGGGCCTGTTGCCCGCCGCGCATCCCCTGCTGATCGGCTCCACGCAAACCCTGCTCGCCACCCGTGCCCTGGTGGCTGAAGCCGACGTGGTGCTGGCCATCGGCACGGAATTGGCCGAAACCGACTACGATGTCACCTTCGCCGGCGGTTTCGACATTCCCGGTGCGCTACTGCGCGTTGATATCGACCCGGACCAGACCGTACGCAACTACCCGCCTCAAGTGGCGCTAGTGGCCGACGCACGCATCGCCGCCCAGGCGCTGCTCACCGAAGTGAACCGCCAGCCATTGGCGCCTCGCACGCCCGACTGGGGCACCGCACGCGTCGCCCGCTTGTGGGCCGAGCTGGAACCTACGTGGGACGCTGCGACGCGCGCGCAAACCCGGTTTCTCAACGCCGTTCTGGAGGAACTGCCGGGCGTGGTGTTCGTGGGCGACTCCACTCAACCGGTGTACAGCGGCAACCTGACCCTGAACCTCGACCACCCACGCCGCTGGTTCAACGCCTCCACCGGGTACGGCACCCTGGGTTATGCCCTGCCCGCCGCCATTGGCGCCTGGCTCGGACGCGGCGATGGCCAACCGGTGGTGTGCCTGATCGGCGACGGCGGGCTGCAATTCACCCTGCCGGAACTGGCCAGCGCGGTGGAGGCCCGTACACCGGTGATCGTGCTGTTGTGGAATAACCAGGGTTATGAAGAGATCAAGAAGTACATGGTCAACCGTGATATCGAGCCAGTGGGTGTGGACATCTACACACCGGACTTTATCGG
This sequence comes from Pseudomonas sp. FDAARGOS_380, assembly GCF_002591235.1. Classification (NCBI taxonomy): domain Bacteria; kingdom Pseudomonadati; phylum Pseudomonadota; class Gammaproteobacteria; order Pseudomonadales; family Pseudomonadaceae; genus Pseudomonas; species Pseudomonas sp. FDAARGOS_380. The sequence continues at coordinate 6,353,620 of NZ_CP023969.1, forward strand.
TGTGGCCAAGGCCCTGGGCTGCGCGGCGCAAAGCGTCCATGGCATTGAAGCGTTGCGCACTGCTTTACGTGCCGCCGCTGATCGCCAGGGACCGACGCTGATTGAAATCGACCAGGGGCGGTGGGAGTTACCGAGCCTGTAATCCCGGCCTGATAGCCAACGCCCACTGCGCGCTTACCTCACCACTCGGCATCCGCATTTTTTCAATAGCCCCTGCGACTTTCTGATTTGCCCCGCTACACGCTGCATGGCCTGATTCGCCCTTGTTCATTCAAGGCAAGCCCATGGAAAACGTTCAGGCAAAATCCACCACCGCCGTATGGCTGATGATCAGCGTGGCGCTCGTCGCCCTCAACTTGCGCCCCTCGATGGCAGCCGTGGGGCCGCTACTGGCGTCGATTCGCGCGGATGTGCCACTAAGTTTCAGCAGCGCCGCCTTACTGACCATGTTGCCGGTCATGACCATGGGCCTGGCGATGTTCTTTGGCATGGGGCTGGCCAAGCGCGTGGGCGAGCATCGCAGCATTGTGTTGTCGCTGCTGGTGATTGGGCTGGCGACTGTGTCGCGGCTGTTCCTGGATTCGGCGCTGGAGCTGATCGTGAGTGCCATTGCGGCCGGTGTCGGCATTGCGCTGATCCAGGCATTGATGCCGGCGCTGATCAAGTCGCGCTTCAGCGCCAATGTGTCGTTATTCATGGGCCTGTATGTCACCGCGATCATGGGCGGCGCGGCGCTGGCTGCTTCGTTCTCGCCGTGGATGCAAGCCCACACCGGTAGTTGGCGTATCGGCCTGGCAATCTGGGCAGTGCTGGCGTTGCTGGCCCTGGTCTTCTGGTATGCGCAGCGTTCGGCCCTGCCGCCCTTGCCTCAAGCCGGTTCAGGCCCCCAAGAGGCATTTTTCAGCAACCGCCGCGCCTGGTTGCTGGCGATCTTTTTTGGCCTCGGCACCGCGTCCTACACCTGTGTGCTGGCGTGGCTGGCGCCCTACTACGTCGAACAGGGATGGAGTGAACAGAATGCCGGCTTGCTGCTGGGCTTCTTGACCGCCATGGAAGTGATCTCCGGCCTGGTCGCCCCCGCCATCGCCAACCGCCGCCAGGATAAACGCGGCGTGGTGGCGGTGTTGCTGGTGCTGATCATCCTGGGCTTCTGCGGCCTCATCCTCAGCCCGCAACACTGGAGCCTGTTGTGGCCCTGCCTGCTCGGCCTGGGCATTGGCGGCCTGTTCCCGATGAGCCTGATCCTGTCCCTGGACCACCTCGACAACCCACGCCGCGCCGGTGGCCTTACCGCGTTCGTGCAGGGCATCGGTTATCTGATTGCCGGCCTGTCGCCGCTGATCGCCGGCATGATCCGCGACCAATTGGGCAGCTTCGAATGGGCCTGGTGGTCATTGATGGCCGTGAGCGGGCTGATGCTGCTGATCGTGATGCGTTTCAACCCGGCGCATTACGCACGCCATATCCGCTGACGTCGTATTGCAAACACTTTTTGTCCCACACAAAACATTGAAGCGTCCTACAGAGCTTTCTATTGGTACGAGCGTTCCGTTAACATTTTGCTCAGTCTTGTACTGAGTTCGGTACAAAGGGTTTACGGACGAAACCGATGCTAAACAGTAACTTGCTCAGAAAGCTCGATATGCAGGATTTGATGGTGTTTATCGCCGTCTACGACCAGAGCAGCGTTACCGAGGTGTCCGAAACGCTGTTCGTCAGCCAGTCCACCGTGAGCTATAGCCTCAAGAAGCTGCGCACCAGCTTTGAAGATGAGCTGTTTATCAACACCCGCGCGGGCATGCGCCCTACGTACAAGGCCACCACCATGTACGAGCATGTGCAGAAGATTCTGCAAAGCATCAACCTGTGCCATGCCGGTGGCCAGGCGTTCGACCCAACCCAACAGGCGGTGACCTTCAATGTGTGCGCGCCGGAATATTTCGAACAGTTGATCCTGCCGCGCCTGCTCAAGCGCTTCGACCATGCCGACCTGCCGGTGATCGTCAATGTGCAGAAGCTGGAAACCGAGATCCCCGCCGACGACCTGCGTGAAGGTCGCCTGGACCTGGTGATCTGCTTCGGCCCGCACTTTCACCGCGCCCACAAAGACTTCAAGACCCAGATGCTGTTGGAGGACGACTTGGTCTGCGTGTGCGACCAACGCTCTGCACCCAGGGAACCAGCGTTCAGCCTGCAATCCTTCGTTGAGCGGCGCCACGTATTCCCAACGCCTTGGACCTCCGACACCAACATGATCGACGGCTGGCTCGCCCGCCAGGCCCGCAAGCGCCAGGTGATCGCGCGGGCCAACAGCTACAGCGCGGCATTGAAGATGATTGCCGGCACCGACTTTATCGTCACCCTGCCCCGCCGCGTGCAAAAGTTGCTGGCGCCAGCGCCGGCATTCGGCGTTTGCGAAGCCCCCAATGGTTTGCCGGGTTTCACCCTGGATATGCAGTGGAACGAAACCAGTGGGCAGGACAGCGCCAATACCTGGTTTCGGGAACAAGTGGTGAAGGTATGCGCGGACCAAGGCCTCTTGTAGGAGCGAGCTTGCTCGCGAAGAACCAGAGTGCGCCGCTGTGAATCAGGCACCCCGCGTTATCGTTAGCGATCTTCGCGAGCAAGCTCGCTCCTACAGGGGTGGTGGGAGTCAGCCGATGGCGATTTTGCTGTAGGAATCGCGATCAATATCCAGCAACTCGACACTCAGTTGCACCTGCACACCTTCGGGCCATGGGCCCAGGTCCTGGAGCACCGCCAGCAGGTTTTCTGACAGTTGTTTCTTGACCTGCGGCGAACGCCCGCTCAATAACGCCAAACGCACCGCAACGAAACCGCGCTCACCCAGGCCAGTGCCGACCCGAAAACGCTCGACCGTCACCGCACGGCTCTTGATGTCGAACTCGGCGCCGAACTGACCGGAGGCCACCAACGCATGATTAAGGCGCAACAGGGCCTTGTCGGTGTCCAGTTGCGTCAGGTTGGCGGTGTGTTCCAAGTGCAGGTGCGGCATGCTTTTCTCCGAGTTTTTTGTAGGAAGATGCCTAGCTATATACCACGGAAAAACAGCTCAAGCCTTGGCCACCAGCCCTCTATCACTCATGAATGCCTCCAACCGAGAGCGCATCCAGCGTTCCGCCGGGTCGGTATCGACATGGCTGAGCCACACCATGGACAAATCCAGGGTCGGGGTTTCGAACGGGAACGGCTCGCAGAACAGGTTCCCGCTGGCGGCCATGGCCTGGGCGGTGTAATCCGGCAGGCTGGCGATCATGTCGGTACCGGCAAGCAAGGCCGGCAACGAACTGTATTGCGGCACCGAGAGCACTACATGGCGTTTGCGGCCCACCTCTGCCAGCCACTCATCGGCAAACCCGGCCACGTTGGCGGTGTGGGACACCAACACGTGGGGCCGTGCGCAATATTCGTCGAGGGTCAGCGGTGTGTCCGAAGCATCGGCGCGCAGCAGGCACGGGCGGATGTGCCGCAACAGCTTGCGCTTGGCATTGGCCGGCAGCCCGCGGGTCTGGGTGATGCCGACGGTAATATCGCCGGAAGCCAGCAGGTCGGGAATGCGCCAGTAGTCCACATGCTGCACCACAAACACCACCTGCGGCGCTTCCTGGCGCAAGGCGCGCAGCAAAGGTGGCAGCAGGCCAAACTCAACGTCATCGGACAGGCCGATGCGGAAAGTCATGGTACTGATGGACGGGTCGAAATCATGGGTCAGGCTCAAGGCCGAAGACAGCGAGTCCAAAGCCGGCGACAGGTGCTGGATGATCTCCTCGGCGCGCGCCGTAGGCTCCATGCGATGGCCGACACGAATAAACAGTGGGTCGTTGAACAGGGTACGCAGGCGGTTGAGGGCCGAGCTGATGGTCGGTTGGCCGAGAAACAGCTTCTCCGCCACCCGCGTCACATTGCGCTCGAGCATCAGTGCTTCGAAGACCACCATCAGGTTGATATCGGCCTTGCGTAATTCATTGCGATTCATCGGCGCCTGCCCCTTTCCCCAAGACAAGCGGCAGTTTAGGAAGGCTGCGGGGCTGCGTCTATGTGCACGGTAAAAACATGTGGGAGCGGGCTTGCTCGCGAATGCAATGGTTCAACCGACGACTCCGTTGACTGACACGCCGCCTTCGCGAGCAAGCCCGCTCCCACAATTAGACCGCGTTTTACCTGATGCTCAGGGCTTCAGCGGGCGCTCCTGGTCACGTTCGGAAAGCTCGGTGCCGTCGTCCGGATGCTTCCAGGTTTGCGGCTTTTCGTCTTCGCGCGGCTGCCGGGGTTCTTCACGCTCCGGCTTGTTGTGCTGCTGTTCGTTCCCCATAGCGATCTCCGCCGATAAGAATTGGACCAAAATTCAAGCATAGAACACGGCAGGCCGTTTTGAAGCCGGCTCAGATTGATAGCTAACACACATCAATCAATCCAAATTTGTCACTTATCATTTCTAAATGTGTCAGCCACTATCCCAAGTCTTAAGCGAAACAAGCACTTTAAAAAGAACGCTGGAGACACAAAACCATGACGATCCCTTCCCGGCCTGCGGCTGCCCCCTCGAAAGTAGGCGCGGTATTGCGCGTGACTTCGGGCAATTTCCTCGAACAGTTCGACTTCTTCCTGTTCGGTTTCTACGCCACCTATATCGCTGCCGCGTTCTTCCCGGCCGCTAATGAGTTTGCGTCATTAATGATGACCTTCGCCGTGTTCGGCGCGGGCTTCCTGATGCGGCCATTGGGCGCGATTATTCTAGGTGCCTACATTGATGACGTGGGCCGCCGCAAAGGCTTGATCGTGACCTTGTCGATCATGGCCAGCGGTACGCTGCTGATCGTGCTGGTGCCGAGTTATCAGACCATCGGCCTATGGGCGCCATTGCTGGTGCTGTTGGGGCGCCTGCTGCAAGGCTTCTCGGCCGGCGCGGAACTGGGTGGCGTGTCGGTGTACCTGTCCGAAATGGCCACGCCGGGCCGTAAAGGCTTCTACACCAGCTGGCAGTCGGGTAGCCAACAGATCTCCATCGTCGTCGCCGCGGCCCTGGGTTATGGCCTGAACATGTGGATGGAACCTGCGGTGGTGGCCGATTGGGGCTGGCGGATTCCGTTTGCCGTCGGTTGCGTGATCATTCCGTTTATCTTTGTGTTGCGTCGCAACCTGCAGGAAACCGAAGAGTTCGCCAAGCGCAAGCATCGCCCAACCATGCGTGAAGTGATGGCGACCCTGGTGAAGAACTGGACCGTCGTCATCGGCGGCATGCTGATGGTGGCCATGACCACCACCGCGTTCTACCTGATCACCGTGTACGCACCGACCTTCGGCAAAACCGTGTTGCACCTGAGCACCTCGGACGCCTTGCTGGTGACCTTGCTGGTCGCGATCTCGAACTTCTTCTGGCTGCCGATCGGCGGCACGTTAAGCGACCGCTTCGGCCGTAAACCGGTGCTGATCGCCATGACGGTGCTGACTGTCCTTACGGCTTATCCAGCGCTGTCCTACGTGGTCAACGCCCCCAGCTTTGCGCACATGCTGGAAACCCTGCTGTGGTTCTCGTTCCTGTATGGCATGTACAACGGCGCGATGATCCCGGCGCTGACCGAAATCATGCCGGTGGAAGTGCGCGTGGCAGGTTTCTCCCTGGCCTACAGCTTGGCGACGGCGGTGTTCGGTGGCTTCACGCCAGCGATTTCCACCTGGTTCATTCACATCACCGAAGACAAGGCTTCACCTGCGTACTGGATGATCTTCGCCGCGCTGTGTGCCTTGTGTTCGACCCTGGCGTTGTATCGCCGCGCCAACACCCGTGGTCAAGTCATGCAGGAGGCCGCGCAATGAAGCCGTTGTTCAAGACCCTCGCTGCTGTCGTCCTCGGCACCCTGGCGCTATCAGCCCAGGCCGAACAACTCAAAGTCATGACCTCGGGCGGCTTCACCGCCGCGTATAAATTGCTCGGCCCGCAATACGCCGAGCAAAGCGGTGACACCCTCGACACCATCCTTGGCCCGTCCATGGGCAAGGCGCCGGAAGCGATTCCCAACCGCCTGGCCCGTGGCGAGCACGCCGATGTGGTGATCATGGTCGGCTATGCCCTGGATGAGTTGATCAAACAAGGCAAGGTTGACCCCGCCTCCCGCGTGGAATTGGCGGACTCGCGGATCGGCCTGGTGGTGAAGGAAGGTGCGGCCAAACCTGCGATCAATACCGATGCCGAGCTCAAGGCTGTGCTGAGCAAAGCCAAGTCGGTGGCCTATTCCGATAGCGCCAGCGGCGTGTACGTCGAGAAGCAATTGTTCAAGAAACTCGGCATGCCGGCCAAAGGCACCATGATCGAACGCGTACCGGTGGGCGAGCAGGTAGCCAAGGGCGATTACGAAGTCGGCTTGCAGCAAGTGGCGGAGTTGTTGCCAGTCAAGGGTGTAACGTTTGTGGGCAAGATCCCGGAAGACGTGCAGTCCGTTACCCGTTTTGCCGCCGGTATTCCGGTGAACGCCGAACACCCGGAGCGGGCCAAGGCGCTGTTGCAGTTCATGGCATCGCCCGAGGCCCAACCGGAGGTGCAATCCACCGGCCTGGACTCGGTGTCACGCTGACCGGAACGGCATTTCCCGCACCAAACGCTCCAACTCCAGCGCCGCCGGTGGCAACGTCCGCCCGCGGCGCTTGATCAAGCCCACATTGCGCAGTACGTGGGGCTCTACCAGCGGCACACTGACCAGAATCGGGTGAGTGTGCGCCGGCATCGCAATCGACGGCACCATCGCTACGCCCAACCCCGCCTCCACCAGCCCGATCATCGTGGTCACGTGGTGCGTCTCGCAGATACTCGGCTTTTTCACCCGCACCCCACGCAGGGCCTGGTCGAGCAGGAAGCGGTTGCCCGACGTCTTGTCCACCTCGATGTAGTCATGCTCATAGGCTTCGGTCCAGCTCACGCTGTCACGCCCAGCCAACGGGTGGTCACGCCGACAGGCCAGCACGTAGCGCTCCTGCAACAGCAACTCGAATTCCACCTCATCGGCCAGGCTGCCGCTGAAACTCACGCCAAAGTCCGCCTCGCCGCTGGCCACCGCATTGCTCACCTCGCCGGCACTGGCATCCAGCACTCGCAGGCGAATCTTCGGGTACAGCTTGTGAAATTCGGAGATCACGTGGGGCATGAAGTAGTACGCGGTAGACGGCACGCAGGCGATGGTGACATTCCCCATGCGCGTCGAGGCAACGTTGCTGATACCCATCAGCGCGATGTCGAGGTCATCGAGCATGCGCTCGACCTGGGGCAAAAACGCACGCCCGACCATGGTCAGGCTGACCCGCCGCGTAGTGCGTTCGAACAGCTTTACATCCAGCGCCGATTCGAGCTTTTCGATACGCCGGCTGAGGGCCGGTTGCGAGATACGGATGGCCTCGGCAGCGCCACGAAAACTGCCCTTGTCCACCACGGCGCGGAAGGCTTGGAGGTCGTTGAGGTCGAAGTTGATGATCACGGGAGGCAGGCCAAAGTGGTCGAGGTGGCGAGCATTATCGTATGGGAACCGGTGGGGCGCCATGTGTGCCGAGAGGGTCTGCCGAGATAATCCTGTTACACATATGGAGTCATACATATCAGCGGGTTATCGGCCGCCGAACGAGCGCCCATCAATGTATGAAAAGCCTGCTGAAAACTGATCAACAGGCTTTTAGCACTTAGTCGCCTGATCGCTTCTCCCAAGCCGCTGGCGTACTGAAAAACGCCTGAGCGTTACTGTCCAGCGTCTCCAGGTGATAACCACCCTCCTGCACGATCAGGCACGGCAACCCCAGCCCTCGAATGTACTGCCCCAACCGCGCAAAGCCTTCGCGCGTCACCGCGACTTTGCTTTGGGGGTCCAGCTCGTAGATATCAAAGCCCAATGACAACACCAGCACATCCGCCGAGAAGCGCTTCACCGCTGCCAGGGCCTGCTCCAGCTTTTCGAAGAACACCGCTTCGCTGGAACCATGGGCCATCGGCAGGTTGAGGTTGTACCCTTCGCCGGCGCCGTAGCCTTTTTCCTCGGCAAAGCCTGCCACGCCCGGATAGAAGTTGGTCGGGTCGCCGTGAATCGACACATACAGCACGTCGTCGCGGTCGTAGAAAATTTCCTGGATGCCTTGGCCGTGATGCATATCGGTATCGAGCACGACGACACGCTGGAAACCTTGGCGCAGCGCTTGCGCAGCCACGGCCGCATTGTTGATGTAACAGAAGCCACCGGCCGCGTCGAAGCGGGCGTGATGGCCCGGGGGCCGGCACAAGGCGTAGGCGGCAGGTGCGCCATCGAGGATGTCACCCGCTGCGGCGACGGCGCTTTGGGCTGACCAATAGGCCGAGCGCCAGGTCAACTCACCGATGGGGCAACTGCCATCGGCCAGGTAGCGTGCCGCCTGGGCCAGGATGCCGCGCAAAGCATTGGGTTCACGTACGAAGATGTTGGACATGACTTCGTCGCCCCAGTCTTCGGGGATCTCTTTCCAGCGCTGGTGAGCTTCTTGAAGAAAAGCCAGGTAGGCGCCGCCGTGCACGGCGAGCAACGGGTCCATGCCGTAATCGGTGGGTTGCTGGATATCGAAGCCCAGGGTTTGCGCAGCCAGCAGCAGGTTGCGCGCACGCTCGGGAACCTCCTGGGGCGTGCGCATCTGGCCGCGAGAGTAGTAGCTGCGTGGATGATGCAGGAGTTGTTCGGGGTGGAAAAACGTCTTCATGAGTTGCTCCTGGATAAACACAGAACCTGTGGGAGCTGGCTTGCCTGCGATAGCGGTGAATCAGGCAGTACATTGTTCTCTGACAGTCCGCTATCGCAGGCAAGCCAGCTCCCACATGGGCATGGCTTCCTTTAGAAATGAACGCGCCCGGCGCGTTTCAACACGGCGTTGAGCAAGACATCGGTGCCCTGGCGTACATCGTCGGGCAAGACATCTTCGGCTTCGTTGTGGCTGAGGCCGCCGACGCAGGGGATGAAGATCATCGCGGTGGGGCAATAGCGCGCCAGGTGAATCGCATCATGGCCGGCGCCGCTGACGATGGTCTGCTGGCTGTAGCCCAAGCCGTCGACCGCAGCCTGCACGCAGGCCACGCACTCGGCGTCGAACGGCGTGGCCGGGCTGATCCAGTGCGGCGTGATGGTGACGCTCAGGCCACGGTTGTCCGCGATTGCCTGCAGGCGTGCACGCACTTGCTGCTCCATGGCGTCGATATCGGCGTCGTGGTGATGGCGCAGGTCGACGGTAAAATTGAGCAAGCCGGGAATGGTGTTGCGCGACGACTTGGCAATGCTCAGTTCACCCACCGTGGTGAGACCCTGCGGGGCAAAATCGGCGGCGAGGTTTTCCAGGGCCTGGATCATTTTCGCCGCGCCGTACAGCGCATCTTTACGCAACGGCATCGGCGTGGTGCCGGCGTGCGCGGCCATGCCTTCGACCCGCACATCGAGCCAGCGAATCGCTTGACCACCGGTGACTACGCCGATGCTGTTGGCGTTGTCCTCCAGGATCGGGCCTTGCTCGATATGCGCCTCGAAATACGCATCCACTGCGCGACCCAACGGGCGCTCGCCGTTGTAGCCGGTGGTGCGCAACGCCTCGGCCACGCTGATACCGTCGACATCGGCGGTGGCCAGTGCCTTGTCCAGGGCGAGCGTGCCGGTGAATACCGCCGAGCCCAGCATGGCCGGGGTGAAACGGGCGCCCTCCTCGTTGGTCCACACGGCAATTTCCAATGGCTTGCGCGTCTGGATGCCGTGGTCGTCAAGGCTGCGGATCACCTCCAGGCCAGCCAACACGCCGTACACCCCATCAAAGCGCCCGCCTTCGGGCTGGGTATCCAGGTGGCTGCCCATCATCACCGGGGCGGCGTCATTGTCGGTACCCGCGCGGCGGGCGAACAGGTTGCCGATAGCGTCCACGCTCAACGTCAGGCCAGCGGCTTTACACCAGTGACTGAACAGCTCCCGACCGGCCTTGTCTTCAGCGCTCAATGCCAGACGGCAGCTGCCACCGCGTGCCGTCGCGCCGATCTCGGCCATGGCCATCAGGCTATGCCACAGGCGCTCGCCATTAATCTTCAACATTGCTGACTCCTTCAACTGTGTGCCATTTCCAGGCGGTGGGCCGTGGCGTGGCGGCGGGACAAAGCGAGTACGCACACCAACGACACCCCTGCGATCACGCTGTAGAACACCGCCATCGGCCACCATTGGCCCAGGTATTGATGGGCCAGCCAGGTGCCGATCAGCGGCGTCAAGCCACCGGCCAACGCGCCGCATACCTGGTAAGCCAGGGAGATGGCGGTGTAGCGCACACGGGTTTCAAACAGGCCGCTGACATAACCTGCGATCACGGCGTAGAACGACGCCATGCACACCACTGCCAAGGCAATGCCGAGGATGATCAAAGGCGCCTGGCCGCTGCTGACCAAGACGAACATCGGGTACGGTGAAGCCATTGCCAGTACGCACATGGCGCACAGGAACCGCGTAGCGCCCACCTTCTCTGCCACCCAGGCGGCCAATGGCTGGACGCAGAACTGGATAATGGCCACGAAGAACAGACACTCCAGGATCAGCGAGCGCGGCAGGTCCAATTGCTGAGTGCTGTAGGCAATCATGAAGGTGTTGGTGAAATACACGCCGGCAATCCCCAACGTGTTGGCGCCAATGCACAGCAACAGTGGGCGCCAAGCCGTCTTCAACACTTCCAGCACAGGGGCTTGGTCTTTCTTGATGGCGCGGGCTTTTTCCGCCAGGGCTTTGTCTTCGAGGAACTCCGGCGACTCGTTCACACCCAGGCGAATCGCCAGGCCGACCACCAGCAGCAAGGCGCTGGCCAGGAACGGCAGGCGCCAGCCCCAGCTGAGCAGGTCTTCTTCCGGCAGACGGGTGACAGCGCTGAACGCCAGCAAGGAAAGAATCAAACCGGCCGGGCTGCCCAACTGCGCGAAGGATGCAAAGAAGTTACGGCGCCCCTTTGGCGCATGTTCCCCGGCCATCAACACCGCCCCACCCCACTCGCCGCCGACCGCGATGCCCTGCACCACACGCAGCAAAATCAGCAACACTGGGGCCGCAGCGCCGATCTGCGCATAGGTCGGCAACAGGCCGATGCACACCGTCACCACGCCCATCATCACGAGGGTGATCACCAGGGACTTCTTGCGCCCGATGCGGTCGCCGATATGGCCGAACACCACGCCACCCAACGGTCGCGCGAAAAAGCCCACGGCGAAGGTGCCGAATGCGGCCATGGTGCTGAACAATTTATCGTCAGAGGGGAAGAACAATTGACCGAACACCAGCGCGGCGGCGGTGGCATAGATGTAAAAGTCGTACCACTCGATCATGGTGCCGATAAAGGCGGCGGCCGCGGCACGGCGAGGCTGCGGCGAAGCGGAAGGCTTCATGGGGCTGGCTCCTTTGGTTATTTTTTTGGCAGGAGAAGGACAAACCGAGGCGCTCTGTTGGCGCTTGTTAAGCCCGATTTTTCGGCCCGGGGCTATGATTAGTCAATTTTCTATTTATTATCTTGATTATAAAAACTGCTTATTATCGAGCGACCCCATGCCCGAATCTCGCCGCGATATTCACCCCCTGCTCAATGACCGCCTGGACTGGAACCTGCTGCGCACCTTCCGCGTGATCGGCCAGGAACTGAGCATCAGCCGAGCCGCCGCCCGCCTGCACCTCACGCAACCGGCGATCAGCCAGGCGCTCAAGCGCCTGGAAGAGCAGCTCGATTGCCAGCTCATCCTACGCCGTGGCCCGCGCTTCGTGCTTACCGAGGCCGGTGAGCAGATCTTCGCCATTGCCGGCGAGATGTACGGCCAGGTCTCGCAGATGAGCAATGCCCTGCAAAAGCCGGGTGATGAAGTGATCGGCAAAGTGCGCTTGCTGATGATCAGCCGGATTAATTCCGACACTTTCGATGACTTTCTCGCAGGCTTTCATCGCGAGCATCCACGGGTAGACCTGGAGGTCGAAGTGATGCGCAGCTCCGACATCGTCGCCGCCCTGCTGGAAAAAACCGCAACCCTGGGGCTGAGCCTCAACCGCCGGCCACAGCCGCGCCTGGAACAGCATCTGTTTCTGCGTCAACGCTATGCGTTTTTTTGTGGGAAACACCACCCCTTGTTCGGACGCACAGGTTTGGTCGAAGGGGACTTGCAGTCGGAAAACTTCGTGAGTTTTACCAGCGACCAGATCGGCGGGATGCTCTCGCCGCTGACGATTTTTCGCGATCAGCAAGGGTTCGGCGGGCGGATCGTGGCGTCGTCGTCCAGCCTGGAAGAAGTGCGGCGCCTGGTGATTGCCGGGTATGGCCTGGGATGCCTGCCGGTGCATGTGGTGGCCGAAGATGTGCAGAACGGGCTGCTCTGGCGGCTGCCGCCGGATGAGGGCATTGCGGATGTGGATATTCACGTGCTGTGGAATCGGGAGCAGAAGATGAGTCGGGCGGAAGGGGTGTTTATTGAGTGTCTTTTGGGGCGGTTGGCCAGAACATAATTGGCCGCATCCGAGTGCGTCAAAAAGCAGTTACAACTCACCGGATGCGCACCGAAGCACGCACGGCTAGGATTGCAGCGAACTAAGCCAATGGCGTACATTAGCGATGATTTTCATAGAAACATCGGTCTTCACCCGTCGCGTTAAAGAATTGATCGACGAGGATGCCCACATGGCCTTTCAGAACCTGCTTGTAGTGAATCCCGCTGCCGGCGACGTGATCGAAGGTACGGGTGGCATTCGCAAGATACGAGTAGCAGCCAAGGGCCATGGAAAACGAGGCGGGGCACGTGTGATCTATTACCACTTCGTCTCGGCATCACAGATTGTTTTACTGATGATCTATCCCAAAAATGAACAGCAGGACTTGAGCGCCGACGAGCGCAAGTCACTGAAGGCTGCGATTGAGCACTGGAGATAGCTATGAGCAGATTTTTTGATGAATTGATGGAAAGCGTTCAAGAGATGAACGAGATCCTGAGCGGAGAACGGGAGCCTTCTCGTGAATTCCATATCGACTCAATGCGAGTCAAAGAGATCCGTAAGGCGACAGGGCTGACCCAGGCTAAATTCGCAGCGCTGATTGACGTTCAGCTCGGCACGTTACGCAACTGGGAGCAGGGTCGTCGCGAACCTACTGGGCCGGCGAAGGCGTTGTTGAAAGCTATCCATAATGACCCAGTACATGTACTGAATGCGTTGGCTAGCTAAAATAAAACTCCGTCCCTGCACCTTAAACAGCGTCATAACCGGAAAAGCTCGAAGCTGAATCAGCTTCGGGCTTTTTCATTTTTTTATGCAGAGTGAGGACTCGTCAAAAACCTCACATCGATAGCTCTGATGATTACTATCGAAACGAGCGCCTGCTCGATTGCCAGCACTGATTCCTATAATCGCCCCCAGCTTCCCTCTCCTGCGTCTGACTTCAGGCGACTTCACCTTGGAACCCCACACCATGCCAAGCGCGAGCCAGGCCTCTAACGGCCTTCCCGAACATAATCAACAAAGCGTCAAACAGCAGTGGCTGGCGATTCTTTCGGTCGCCGTGGGTGCTTTTGCCCTGGTGACCAGCGAGTTTCTGCCGGTGGGCGTGCTCAACGACGTCGCCAGCGACTTGGGCATCAGTGCCGGCCACGCCGGCCTGATGGTCACCCTGCCCGGCATCATGGCGGCGCTTGCAGCGCCGTTGCTGTCGGTTGGCATTGGCGCTATGGACCGCCGCTATCTGCTGATCGGCCTGACGCTGGTCATGATCCTCGCCAACGGGGTGGTGGCCTTTGCCACCGATTTCAGCCTGCTGCTGTTCGGGCGTGTATTGCTCGGCATCAGCATCGGCGGCTTCTGGGCCACGGCCATCGCCCTCAGCGGCAGGCTGGCGCCCAAGGGCGTGGGCGTCGCAAAAGCTACGTCGATCATCATGATGGGCGTGACACTGGCCACCGTCCTCGGCGTGCCCGTAGGCACCTGGCTCAGCGGCCTGATGGGCTGGCGCATGACCTTTCTGGTCACCGCGCTGGTGGGTGTGCCAGTGCTGCTGGCGCAAGTCTTGCTGCTGCCGCGCCTCAAACCGGAAAAGGCCATTGAGGTTCGTGACCTGCCAGCCCTGTTTATCAACCCACAAGCGCGGGTCGGGTTGATTGCCGTACTGCTGATCGGCCTGGCGCACTTTGCTGCGTACACCTATGTGGCGCCGTTCTTCAAACACAGCTCCGGCTTCGATGGGCCGACGATTGGCTCATTGTTGCTGCTGTATGGCGTGGCAGGCGTGCTGGGCAATGTGTTCGCCGGCTTCGCCGCCAACCGCAGCGTGCGTAACACGCTGCTGCTGGTGGCGCTGATGATCGGGACCAGCACCGCCCTGTTCCCCTACTTCGCCACCGGTATGACAGGCGCCGTGGTGCTGATCGCGCTCTGGGGCTTTGCCTTTGGCGCCTTCCCGGCCTGCGCCAGTATCTGGATGTTCGTGGTGGCGCCCAAGGATGTGGAACGAGGCATGCCGCTGTTCGTGGCGCTGTTTCAGGTGATCATTGCCCTGGGCTCGTTCTTTGGTGGACGGATCGTCGACCAAATGGGCAGCGCGGTGTTGTTGAGCCTGGCCACGGTGTTGGTGGGGTTGGGGTTTGCGACCGTGCTGGTGTTGGGCCGCAAGGTGAGCAACAGCTTGGTGGCGCAGCCTGCCTGACCGAGTTGCAGCCACAAAAAAGCCTGCTGAGCGTTGAGTTCAGCAGGCTTTTTTCGTTTCAGAAGCAGGTATTTATTTGGCCGTGGGGAAATCACGCTCAAGGACAGCGTCCACCAGGGCTTGCGCGTTCTCAATCAATTGAGCCAGGGCCATGATCACGGGCGACTGTGTGCTGACTGGATCTTCGGCGCATTGGTAAGCGGTTTGCAGGGCAGATGACAGGATTTCGGTGGCGTTTGTGAGGGCTTCTTCGGTGCCGACGTCATCGGCTACGCAAAAGAGTTTGCGGGCATACCCTTCGGTAAAATCAGCGGTGCTGTTCTTCATGATGTAACTCCACGTTATGAAAAGAAGCTACCACTCCCCCGCTGTCAAACAGGATTGGGTGGCAGCTGTACGCGGGTTGACAGACCGGAAACGTGGAAACCCGGCGCACCCGAAGATGCCCCACGCACAGCCGCCATAACAAATGGGCACAGACAGACGCCTGGAACCAGTTTGGGGATGCACAGAGATCGCACGTTATTCGGCCTGTCAAAACCGGTCGCCATGAGGGCGACGGCGGAAGGTTAGCGCCCTACCCCAGCCAACGCAACCCTGCTCGAAAACCGCCGAACCCGCATAACGTAAGCACCTGTTTCGGAAAAGCTTGGTAACCAGAATGCCCATAGGAAACCTTGTGCGCATAAGCCTCTGAGCTAGCCTGAAAAAGGTCGCCGCCGGGGCGGCATACTGTCAAGGGTGCTTACATGCCAACAAGATATCGCGATGCGGTCACAGGTGAATACGTAACAGAGCAAGAGGCGAAGAAAAGACCAAGGGAAACGGTGAAAGAATCCGATAAAAAGCGCCCGGCGAAGCCGACGGCCAAAAAGTAGGATCAACAGATGAGAGCGATTGCCGTATGTCTAGACAGACTTGCCAATGAAACCCGATTGCCCCAATGTAATGACCAACGTCATTACATAAGGAGCTATCCCTTGGCATCTATCAACATCCGTATCGATGACGACCTGAAAACTCGCGCCTACTTGGAGCTGGAGAAACTCGGTGTCACCCCTTCCGAACTGATACGCCAGGCGTTGCAATATGTTGCCGAGCGCGGCCAGTTGCCATTTAAGCCTGTGCTGATGACTGAAGAGGATGAAGCCTTGATGGCGACGGTACGTGAGCGCCTTGCGTCGCCTCAACGAGTGAGGGTTTCTTTGGATGACCTATAGCCTTGATTTTGATGCGCGTGCATTGAAGGAATGGCAAAAGCTCGGTGACACCCTCCGTCAGCAACTCAAAAAGAAGCTGGTCGAAATCCTGAACAACCCACGTATTGAAGCTAATCGCCTACATAGCCTGCCTGACTGCTACAAGATCAAACTGCGTAGCAGCGGGTACAGGCTGGTGTATCAAGTGATCGATCAAGAAATTACAGTGTTCGTGGTCGCCGTTGATAAACGTGAGCGTGATCAGGCTTATCGCAAAGCGTCTGAGCGCCTTGAACAGCGCTAGGCAGGACTACAATAAATCCCTGAAGCAGCCGTTAATAACGGCTTGAAACGAAAAAGCCCCGCAGCTTATTCAGCTACGGGGCTTTTTCTATGTAATGGCGGAGAGATAGGGATTCGAACCCTAGGTACCGGTGAAGGTACAACGGATTTCGAATCCGTCCCATTCGGCCACTCTGGCATCTCTCCAACGGCGCGCATCATAACAGCATGATTGATGGATGCAAAGCGCCGAAGCGAATTTTTTCCGTGCTATCAGATGCTTGCGTCGATTACAGCGGTACGCCGAGGCGTTTGGCGACTTCTTCGTAGGCTTCGATCACGTCACCGAGGCCTTGGCGGAAGCGGTCTTTGTCCATCTTCTTCTTGGTGTCTTTGTCCCACAGGCGGCAGCCGTCCGGGCTGAATTCGTCGCCCAGGACGATGGAGCCGTCGTGGAATACGCCGAATTCGAGCTTGAAGTCCACCAGCAACAGGCCGGCGTCGTCGAACAGCTTGCTCAGCACGTCGTTGACCTTGAGGGACAACTCCTTCATGCGCGCCAGTTGCTCAGCGGTGCCCCAACCGAACGCCACGACGTGGGATTCGTTGATGAACGGGTCGCCCTTGGCATCGTCCTTCAGGAACAGTTCGAAGGTGTAAGGGTTGAGCTTGAGGCCCTCTTCCACGCCCAAACGCTTGACCAGGCTGCCGGCGGCGTAGTTACGCACGACGCACTCGACCGGGATCATGTCGAGCTTCTTGACCAGGCATTCGTTGTCGCCCAGCAGTTTGTCGAATTGGGTCGGGATACCGGCCGCTTCGAGTTTCTGCATGATGAAGGCGTTGAACTTGTTGTTCACCATACCTTTGCGGTCAAGCTGTTCGATGCGCTTGCCGTCGAACGCCGAGGTGTCGTTGCGAAACAGCAGGATCAGGCGGTTGGCGTCGTCGGTCTTGTACACCGACTTGGCTTTGCCGCGGTAGAGTTCTTCACGTTTTTCCATGATGGGCTCCGCTTTGAGTAAGGTGGGCTAGGCGATGTGTCGCCAGTCGAGCCCTGAATCTTGATCGGCCAGTTGCAGCCAGTCCGGGTCGCACCCTAGAGTGTCGACAAAACATTGCCGGGCAAGCGTCGGCAGGTTGTTCTTGCTGCTGAGGTGAGCCAGGACCAGGTGTTGCAGGTCTTGCCAGCCCAACTCGTACACCAGGTATGCGGCCTGGTGGTTGTTCAAATGTCCCAGCTCGCCGCCCACCCGTTGCTTGAGAAAGTAGGGGTAATGACCGCGTGCCAGCAGGTCTCGGCAGTGGTTGGACTCGATCATCAAGGCATCGAGGTCCCGGTAACCCTCCAGCACCTTGGCGCAATAGGAACCCAGGTCGGTGAGCACACCGAAGCGCCGCTCACCGTCACTGAATACATATTGCGTCGGCTCCTGGGCATCGTGAGCAACCGCAACAACATTGATGCTCAGGGCGCCAATTTGCAGTTGCTCACCACCGGCCAGGAAGCCAGCAGGCTCAATGGGTTTGCGCATCCCGCGCAACGTGCCGCGACTCAAGTACACCGGTAAATTGTAGCGCCGAGACAGCAAACCCACGCCATGCACATGGTCGGCATGCTCGTGGGTTACCAGAATCGCGCTCAGTTGCGTGGGGTGAACCCCCAGGCGCAACAGGCGCCGCTCGGTTTCCCGCAGGGAGAAACCACAATCGACCAGCACGTACGTGTCATCATGGGCGACCAGCGTACCGTTCCCTTGGCTACCGCTGCCGAGAACGGCAAAACGCATCGGATCAGCCCAGGTTGTCTTGAATCACGCCCAACACTTTGCGCGCTGTTTCAGCTGGCGCGACGGTGTTGATGTTCTTCTCGACGGTGACTTGCACGCTTTCGCCCACCTTGCTCAAACGAACCTGGTAACGCTCGGCGCGGGTTTCGATCTCTTCCTTGGTCGGCGCGCTGCCGAACAATTTGCCGAAGAAACCTGGCTCGTCGTCTTTCTTCTCGGCTTTTTCAGCCACGTTGATGTAGTACAGGCCCAGGCTGCGGTTGATGTCTTCAACGCGCCAAGGGCCCTGCTCCAACGCACGGCCAACACTGGCCCAGGCGCGGTCGAGGTCTTCACCCAGGTTCAGCACGACGTTGCCGCTGCCGTCTTCGGTGAGGCTGACGCGGCTAGGGGTGTCGTAATCACGGGCGGCGAGCAGGGAAACGGAACCGCCCTTCTCGGAGATACGGCTCATGCTGGCCAGCATCTCGTCGACCAGCGCGGCGTCCACGCCGGTGTTGACCGAGCGCGGGGTGAAGTCGACGTCAGCCGTGCTGCCCGCAGGCCGTTCGGCACTGACTACATAGACTTCGCTGGTGTTGCGCTGCACGCCAGGCTCGATGCGCACACGCACACGGGCTTCGCTGTCGGCGGCTACACCGCCCGCCAGCAGGCGCTGGGCCATGTTGGCAGACAGCTCACGACCTTGCTGCCACGCGGTGGTGAACTCACCGGTTTGCGGGCGTTGCTGGTCAAGGCGGAAACCGTTGTCCTGGAAGAACTGCACCGCCACCGGCCAGACTTCGGCAGGTGGGCGCTGAGCCACGATCCAGCGGTTGTCGCCGCTTTTTTGCAGGCTGTAGTCGCTGGCATCGGCCACGGCCATGATCGGCTGTGGGCGTGGCACTACGTACTCACCCTTGACCGTGTCGTCGGCAACGTTGCGTGGGATCGGCAGCAACGGCTCAAGGCGCTTGGCGACATTGACATCAGGCGGCAGTTGCATCGGTTTGGTTGCTTGCGCTTCCAGGTAATCGCTGCCGCGGTCACGGAAGTAGCCTTCCGGGCCCCATACCCAACCGCAGCCACTGGTGCTGGAGATAATCAAGGCAAGTGCGGAAAGTCCGGCCAATCGCTTCATGCGTAGTGCTTCCTCAATTAAACCAGGACGCCGGACTGGCGCAGGGCCTGTCGCAGCGGTTCGTGACAGGCTTCGCTGAGGCGGGTGAGCGGCAGACGGATACCGTCCGGCATCAGGCCCATCTCAAACAGCGCCCACTTCACGGGAATAGGATTGGATTCGATAAACAGTGTCTTGTTGAGCGGCATCAGCTTCTCGTGGATTGCACGAGCAGTGGCTGCATCGCCGGCAATGGCGGCGGCACACATATCGCTCATGGCGCGCGGGGCCACGTTGGCAGTCACGGAGATGTTGCCCTTGCCACCCAGCAGGATCAGCTCGACAGCGGTGGCGTCGTCACCGGAATACACCAGGAAGTCGCTGCTCACGCCGGCCAGGATGTCCTTGGCGCGCTGCAGGTCGCCGGTGGCTTCCTTGATGCCGATGATGTTCGGCACGGTGGACAGGCGGATCACGGTCTCGGCCTTCATGTCGCACGCGGTGCGACCCGGTACGTTATAGAGGATCTGCGGGATCTGCACGGCTTCGGCGATGGCTTTGAAGTGCTGGTACAAGCCTTCCTGGGTCGGCTTGTTGTAGTACGGGGTTACCAGCAGGCAAGCGTCGGCGCCGGCCTTCTTGGCATTCTTGGTCAGCTCGATCGCTTCACGCGTCGAGTTGGCGCCCGTACCGGCGATCACGGCAATGCGGCCCGCCACGCGCTTGACCACGAATTCGATCACCTGGATGTGTTCTTCCACATCGAGGGTGGCCGATTCACCTGTGGTGCCGACCGCCACAATGGCGTTGGTGCCCTCTTGCAGGTGGAAGTCCACCAGTTTGCCCAGGCTGTCCCAGTCGAGACGACCTTGTGCATCCATGGGTGTGACCAGTGCCACCATACTGCCCGCAATCATGCAACCGCTCCTGCCGGAAAAAGAGAGCCGTAATGGTACTGGCGCCAAGATGCTTGTACAAGCGAAGTACCGCGTGAGGATGCGTTCTGGCGCAACTAAACGTCGGGCAATGCCATCATTGGGCCAAAGCACCGCCCGAAGCCGGTTGATCACGCAATGAAAACGCCACCTCCTAGCCCTTGGCGACGCTTTTCGCTACCCTTGATCCTTTGATCGATACCGCCCACACGGCATCGACCGCTCATCGCTTTAGGAAGGCTGCATGTCCACCCCCACAGTTCGCGAACAATTCCTTGTTATCAGTGCCCTCGGCGCCAACCCCATGGAGCTGACCAACGTGCTGTGCCGCGCCAGCCATGAGAACCGCTGCGCCGTCGTGACCTCCCGCCTCACCCGCCATGGCGAGTGCAGTGCGCTGGTCCTGCAGATTTCTGGCTCCTGGGATGCCTTGGCGCGCCTGGAAACCGGCCTGCCGGGCCTGGCCAAGAAGCATGACTTCACCGTCAACGTGGTACGCAGCGCCGCCCTGGAAAACCGCCCCCAGGCCCTGCCGTACGTAGCGTATGTCAGCTCGGCCTACCGCTCGGACATCGTCAACGAGCTGTGCCAGTTCTTTATCGACCATAACGTCGAACTGGAAAACCTGACCTGTGACACCTACCAGGCGCCACAAACCGGCGGCACCATGCTCAATGCCACCTTTACCGTGACTTTGCCGGCCGGCGTACAGATCAGTTGGCTGCGCGACCAGTTCCTGGATTTCGCCGATGCCCTGAACCTCGACGCCTTGATCGAGCCATGGCGCCCACAGAACCCAATGTAAGGAAGTACTTCTCTATGCCGGTAGCCATCGACACACCCGTGGCCGATTTCGAGGCCCAGGCCACCAGCGGCCAGAGCTTCAGCCTCGCGGCCCTCAAGGGCAAGCAAGTGGTGATCTACTTTTACCCGAAAGACAGCACCCCAGGCTGCACCACCGAAGGCCAGGGTTTTCGTGACCAGTACGCCGCGTTCAAGGCCGCCAATACCGAAGTGTTCGGCGTGTCGCGTGACAGCGTGAAGTCCCACGAGAACTTCAAGGGCAAACAAGAATTTCCTTTCGAACTGATCAGCGATAAGGACGAAGCCGTCTGCCAGCTGTTTGATGTGATCAAGTTGAAGAAGCTGTACGGCAAAGAATACCTGGGCGTGGATCGCAGTACCTTCCTGATCGACAGCCAAGGCGTGCTGCGTCAGGAATGGCGCGGCGTGAAAGTGCCGGGGCATGTTGATGCGGTTTTGGCGGCAGCGCAGGCGCTGAACAAGGCTTGATCTTGCCTCGATAAGCATAGGTATTCACACAACCTTGTGGGCTGTAGCAGCACACGGTAACCACGATGCGAAGCGAGCCGCTCTTGATCTGCTCTTGATCTGCTTTTGATCTGCTTTTGATCTTAAGCGCCCCGTCAAACCACGCTGGCCGGAATTCGACAGGGATTTGGGGGGTAAACCGGCAGGGATGCCGGTTTAGCCGCCCCGCGCCATGGATGGCGCGTGGCGGCGGCCCCCCAAATCACTGGCGGATTACGGGCACACCGAGCCCAAGCGAGGTGCCGAGTGGTGGGGCAAGAGCGTTTTGCTTACTTTTGCGCTTTTCAAAAGTGAGCCGCCGTCAGGGCGGAACCCTAAGTGGCCGTTACCGCAGCAATGGATATGTACACAATACAACTGTGTTGACTGTCAGGCCGCCTTCGCGAGCAAGCCCGCTCCCACAGTTGGATTGCGGGGTGTGAGGTAGAGAAGTGTCGGCTGGGAGGCCGCCATCGCAGGCAAGCCAGCTCCCACATTTGGATCGTGGTGGGTCAGGTAGACAAGCATCGGCCGCCAGGTCGTCACGGGAGTAAGCTCCCTCGCCACAGGGGCCAGCTTGGTACCGAAGTTGTGTAGATACCTTGCCTCGTAAGGCCTTCAGGCCTTTCGCAACCAATAGCAGTACACGCCAGCAGCCTCTTCTTCCCGAACCAGCGTATGGCCCGCCAACCTGGCAAAAGTGCGGAAGTCACGCTGGGAGCCTGCATCGGTGGCGGTCACTTTAAGCACGGCGCCGCTGGCCAATCGATTGAGCTCCAGCTTGGCCTTGAGCAAGGGCAACGGGCAGTTCAGACCGCTGGCGTCGAGTTCGGCGTCACAGGCTACAACGTCGGTCATGGTGTTACTCCAGGCAAACATTCGGGCTGCTTAGAATATCTGGTCCCAAGCTCAGTGTCCGGCTACAGTAAGCTCTTTGTCGAAAGGCTTTGTGCATGACTTTTTTGCGCCCTACCCTGCTGACGCTGGCCTGCCTGCTGGCCTCCCCGGCCTTCGCTGACGACCTGCCGTCACTCGGCGACGCCAGTTCTGCCATTGTCTCGCCGCAACAGGAATACCAACTGGGCCGCGCTTGGCTGGCTTACCTGCGCGGCCAGGTCTCGCAACTCAATGACCCGCAACTCAAGGATTACGTCGAAACCAGCGTGTACAAGCTGGTGGAGACCAGCCAGGTCAATGACCGGCGCCTGGAATTTATCCTGATCAACAGCCCACAGCTCAACGCCTTCGCGGCTCCGGGTGGGATCGTCGGGGTCAACGGCGGTTTGTTCCTCAATGCACAGACCGAAGGCGAATACGCGTCGGTACTGGCCCACGAACTGGCGCACTTGTCTCAACGCCACTTCGCCCGAGGTGTGGAAGCGCAATCACGCATGCAACTGCCGATGATGGCTGCCCTGCTTGGCGGCATTATCGCCGCCGCTGCGGGTGCCGGCGATGCCGGTATCGCCGCGATTGCCGGCTCACAAGCCGCCGCGATCCAGGAACAGCGCCGCTTCTCCCGCCAGAACGAGCAGGAGGCCGACCGTATCGGCATCCTCAACCTGGAGAAAGCCGGCTACGACCCGCGCTCCATGCCCACCATGTTCGAACGGTTGATGCGTCAATACCGCTTCGACGCCAAGCCGCCGGAGTTCCTGCTGACTCACCCGGTCACCGAATCGCGTATCGCCGACACCCGCAACCGCGCCGAACAAGCCAAACCCGGCGGCAAGGAAGACAGCCTGCGCTATCAATTGATTCGCGCGCGGGTACAGCTCAAGTACGAAGACACACCAGGCCTGGCTGCCAAGCGCTTCCAGGCGCAGCTGGATGAAAACCCTAAAAATGACGTGGCACGCTATGGCCTGGCCATCGCCCAGATCAAGGGCACTCAACTCAAGGAAGCACGGGAAAGCCTGGCGCCGCTGCTGGCCAAGGCGCCCAACGACATCACCTACAACCTGGCCCAAATCGAACTGGACATCACCAGCAACCGCATGCCGGATGCGCAGCAACGTACCGACCGCATGCTCACCCAGTACCCCAGCAACTATCCGCTGAACCAGGTGCGAGTAGACCTGCTGCTTAAACAGAACCGTACCGCCGATGCAGAAAAGGCGCTGGACGGGCTGCTCAAGTCGCGCCCGGACGATCCGGACGTGTGGTATCAGGTCGCCGAAACTCGCGGCTTGTCCGGCAACATCATTGGCCTGCATCAGGCCCGCGCCGAATATTTCGCACTGGTGGGGGATTTCCAGCAAGCGATCCAGCAGTTGGACTTTGCCAAGCGGCGTGCTGGCAGTAACTTCCCGCTGTCCTCGCGCATCGACGCCCGTCAGCGTGAACTGATCGAACAAGAGCGCCTGGTAAAAGGCATGATGAGCTAAACCCGCCGCCCACAAAAAAGCCCCGCTGCCGTTAACCGGCAGCGGGGCTTTTTTATGGGGCTAGCGGATTACTCGGCCAGCTTGAAGGTGATGAAGCTGGCACGGCCTTGACGCAGGACGCGCATCGACACCGAGCGATTCTTCGGCAACGCCTTGGCGATGTCGGCGAATTCCTTGGTGGTGTCAATTGCCTGGTTGTTCAAGTGAGTGATCACGTCACCCGGCTGCAGGCCGATCAAGGCGGCTGGGCCGTCCTGAACTTCCTTGATCACCACACCGCTTTGCAGGTCGAAGGTTTTCTTCTGCTCGGCGGTCAGTTCAACCACGGCGATACCCAGGCGGTTACTGCTGCGCTCGGCACCTGGCTTGGCGTTGCCCAAGGCATCCAGGGTCGCGCCTTCTTCCGGAATTGCCCCAACGGTCAGTTCGACGTTCTGGCGCTTGCCATCACGAATCACTTCCAGCTTGGCTTTGCCGCCGGCCTTGAGCGCGCCGACCAAATGAGGCAAGTCCGCCGACATGATGATCGGCTGGCCGTTCATGCTCAGGATGACGTCACCGACTTTCAGGCCGCCTTTGGCCGCAGGGCCATTGTCCTGAATCTGCGCAACCAGGGCACCGGCCGGCTTGTCGAGACCGAAGGACTCGGCCAGGTCCTTGTTCACTTCCTGGATAACCACGCCCAACCAGCCGCGGCTGACCTTGCCGCCGCTTTTAAGCTGATTGGAGACGTCCATGGCCACATCGATCGGGATCGCGAAGGACACGCCCATGAAGCCGCCGGAGCGGGTGTAGATCTGCGAGTTGATCCCCACCACTTCGCCGGCCAGGTTGAACAGCGGGCCACCGGAGTTACCCGGGTTGATCGGCACGTCGGTCTGGATGAACGGCACGTAGTTTTCGTTTGGCAGGCTGCGACCGATGGCGCTGACGATGCCTTGAGTAACGGTGTGGTCAAAGCCGAACGGTGAACCGATCGCGACCACCCACTGACCGGCCTTCAGGTCCTGGGACTTGCCCAGTTTAAGCACCGGTAAATCCTTGCCATCGATTTTAAGCAAGGCCACGTCGGAACGTGGATCGGTGCCAATCAGCTTGGCCTTGAGTTCACTGCGATCGGCCAGGCGCACGAGAATCTCATCGGCATCGGCAATCACGTGGTTGTTGGTGAGGATGTAGCCATCAGGCGAAATGATGAAACCGGAGCCCAGGGATTGGGCTTCGCGCTGGCCACCGCCGCCACGGGGGGAGCGTGGTTGCGGCATCCCTCGCTCGAAGAACTCGCGCAGCATGGGCGGCAAGCCTTCCAGGTCGGGCATCTGCTGGTTCGAGACCTTGCGATCCGGCAGCTTCTGCGTGGTACTGATGTTCACCACGGCAGGCGAGGCCTGCTCCACCAGTTGGGTGAAGTCAGGCAGCTCGACCGCTTGCGCAGGTAAGGCCTGACCCAGCACCAGCACTGTGGCGACTATGGATAAGTAAGACTTCAAACGTGGTATCGACATACAGCTCCCGTTACGACGAGCAGGGTTAAGCGACAGGGTTCAATAAACGCCGGATACTGCGACCGGCATTTTTGTTCCGCGAACAAACAAGGCCAGAGCCATCAAACCCTGACCTATAAAAAACATGGGAAGTTTTTGCAAGTGAAAATGCTGATCCAGAAATTTCATACACCCAGCACCCAACGAAATTCGGGCTCAGATTGAAACAACAGGATGAACATAAGATTAACAATCTCAGGGCTTGGCGGCGGCCTTTTCACCACGCACCGACAACGCGATACGCTCAGCAGTGCCGATGGGAATTTCGCCCACCACCGTGACCATCATTTCGCCATCCACCGTATTCAAGCGCCGCGAGACTGCCACGGTTGGCCCAAGCTGAGCGCGGGTTTCATTCACGTCAGCGCCACTGGCCGACTCGAGAAACACCGAAAAACGCGCGAGCCCATCGTCATACATCAGGCTGTCGACGGTAGATTTCGTTTGGGGATCTTTGCGCGTAGCGCTGCTGATCTGTTGGAAACCAGGCGGTAGCCAGTCCAGATGCCACCTTTGCGTGGCAGACAGGTCAGGTGCTTTAACGGCGGACATTGTTACCGGCGAACAGTCGCCGCTGGGCTGCAAGTCCTGGTCAGAAGGGGTAGCCGAAGTATCCAGGCGCGTGAACTGAAAACGCTCCAACAACTGCCCTTGATCGTTGAGCAGCAAGGACTTGAGCGGCAGCGCAGTCTCACGATCCAGGTGTAATTCAAACCCATAACGGTAAGGGTCACGCGCACTGATCGACACAATCACCGCATTACGACCAGCCACGCGGGATTTGCCAATGACGGCCAGTTCATAGAATGGATTGAGTTTTTTGGGATCAAGAACACGCGAGGGTGCATCAGAAGAATGACCGAGGCTGGCAACCAACATGCCACTGACGCATTGCGCCCGGCCGTCTACCCGAACCGCTTCCTGGGCGGAGCCATCAAGCTGCAACAAGCGTTCACGGACATGACCATCCTGGACGCGGTGCCAGATGTCATGGGTGGAAAAACTGCCGTTACGTTCGTAGACAAACGTACCTTCAAAGCTTTGCTGCTGCTCTGCACGCCCAAGTCGAGTCAGCCAGTCTTGGGCTTCATCGGCATGGGCGGATAGTGCAAACCAACTACTGAGCAAAAGCGTAAGGAGCGGTATGGCGCGCATAGGGCTCCTTAGCGAATCAGCGGTTTTCCTGGCTTGCTGCACGAGCGTATGGCAGAGCGCTTTCAGTGCCTTTGGCGGCCGATTCCTGCGCATGTTGACGCAGGTAGCCTGGAAGGCGCTGATCCTGCCAGCCGGATTGCCCCTGAAGTACACCATTGGCCATAGGGCCGGTGGTATCGGTGCTTTCCTTGTAGCCAGCCAGCACGGCCGGGCCTTTGACTTGCGGACCGGCCATGACCGGTTGCTGAGTCTGTTGGGCCAGCTCGTTGCCTGCGATCTCGTCCTGGTTGTACAGGCGAACACCTGCCAACACAGCAACGGTCACCGAAGCGGCCACTGCCAGACGACCCAGGCTGCGCCATGGACCACGCGAGGCTTTTGCCGGAACGGCTTCATCAGCCAGTGCAGCAGAAACGGCCGCAGCAATATCCAGACGAGGGATTAGGAGATCCTTGTGCATCACCGCCCGAGCGACTTGGTAACGAGACCAGGTATCACGGGTTTGGGCGTCATCAAATGCATTGAGCACTCGACGAAGTTCCAGTTCATCCGCTTCGTTATCCATCACTGCGGACAGCGATTCCTGCAGGGCATCACGACTCATGGCGGTTCCTCTCTTGGCTGTCGCCGCTGTCTTTAGTTTTCCTGCAACAACGGTTGCAAGGCTTTGTCGATGGCTTCCCGGGCCCGGAAAATCCGTGACCTCACAGTCCCCACCGGACATTGCATGACGCTCGCAATGTCTTCGTAACTCAGACCATCGAATTCACGTAAAGTTAACGCCGTACGCAAATCTTCTGGCAGTTGCTGAATAGTGCGATGGACGGTGCCTTCGATCTCGTCGCGCAGCAATGCACGCTCCGGCGACTCGAGATCTTTGAGGCCGTGATCACCATCGTAGAATTCAGCATCTTCTGAACTGACATCACTGTCTGGTGGGCGGCGACCGCGTGACACCAGATAGTTTTTCGCCGTGTTAATGGCGATGCGGTATAGCCACGTGTAAAACGCACTGTCACCGCGGAAATTTCCAAGTGCACGGTAAGCCTTGATAAAGGCTTCCTGTGCAACGTCCTGCGCTTCATGGGTGTCGTGCACAAACCGCACGATCAACCCGAGAATTTTGTGCTGGTATTTCAGCACTAGCAGATCAAATGCTCGCTTATCACCGCGCTGTACGCGCTCGACCAGCTGCTGATCCTCTTCCTGGGTTAGCATGAACACTCCTCGTTGTACTTGAAGGAGGCTTGCATAACTAAACGATCAGGCTTGCAAACATAGACTCGGGCTTTTCGCAAAAGTTCTCCCCCTTCAAGCAAGTTTCCGGCATGCACTGATTTGGCACACACGAAAAACGCAGCACGGTCGGTGCCGGCTGCGCGAATAATCTTGTCGCCGGTTTCGTGACGCGTCCAATGCTCCCGACGGGCCAATAAACTCAACGTTTTCCCAGCTTTCGGGCAACCTGCTATTGAGTCGGGGCTTATGCAAAAAGTTCCCGTCCCGCCAACCGGCCATTTCCCAAAGCTGCGCAGCATAATCTCACAATGCCACGAAGGCGTGGCTATTGTGCCGCTCCACCCCTCTATATACTAGTGGCCCGTGTGACCCTTTGATTCGCCGATCCAGGCGTCCTGTTTGCGCCCCCTTTGGATCGCTTTTTGCGGAATCCGTCAAATGAGCCAACAGTTTCAACACGATGTCCTCGTAATCGGCAGCGGCGCCGCCGGCTTGAGCCTGGCCCTGACCCTGCCCAGCCATTTGCGTATAGCGGTTTTGAGCAAAGGCGACCTGGCCAACGGCTCGACCTTCTGGGCCCAGGGCGGCGTTGCTGCAGTGCTGGATGACACCGACACCGTGCAATCCCACGTCGAAGACACCCTTAACGCTGGCGGTGGCCTGTGCAATGAAGACGCCGTGCGCTTCACCGTCGAGCACAGCCGGGAAGCCATCCAATGGTTGATCGACCAAGGTGTGCCCTTCACCCGTGATGAACATGCCGGCAGCGACGACGGCGGCTTTGAGTTCCACCTGACCCGCGAAGGCGGCCACAGCCATCGCCGAATCATTCACGCCGCCGATGCCACCGGGGCCGCGATTTTCAAGACCCTGCTCGAGCAGGCCCGCCAACGCCCCAACATCCAATTGCTGGAGCAGCGCGTCGCCGTCGACCTGATCACCGAAAAACGCCTGGGCTTGCCGGGCGAGCGCTGCCTGGGCGCCTACGTACTCAACCGCACCAGCGGTGAAGTCGATACCTATGGCGCACGTTTCACCATTCTCGCCTCGGGCGGCGCCGCCAAGGTCTACCTCTATACCAGCAACCCCGACGGTGCCTGCGGCGACGGCATTGCGATGGCCTGGCGCTCGGGCTGCCGGGTCGCCAACCTGGAATTCAACCAGTTCCACCCCACGTGCCTGTATCACCCGCAGGCCAAGAGCTTCCTGATCACCGAAGCCCTGCGCGGTGAAGGTGCGCATTTGAAGCTGCCCAATGGCGAGCGCTTCATGCAGCGCTTCGACCCACGCGCCGAGCTGGCGCCACGGGATATCGTCGCCCGCGCTATCGACCACGAAATGAAGCGCCTGGGTATCGACTGCGTGTACCTGGACATCAGCCACAAGCCCGAAGCCTTCATCAAGACCCACTTCCCGACCGTCTACGAACGCTGCCTGACTTTCAATATCGACATCACCAAGGGCCCGATCCCCGTGGTACCCGCCGCGCACTACACCTGCGGGGGCGTAATGGTCGACCAGCATGGCCGCACCGACGTGCCAGGCCTGTACGCCATCGGCGAAACCAGTTTCACCGGCCTGCACGGCGCCAACCGCATGGCCAGCAATTCACTGCTCGAATGCTTCGTGTATGCGCGCTCGGCGGCAGCGGACATTCTTGAGCAACTACCGCGTATCCCGGTACCGGCCGCCCTGCCCCGCTGGGACGCGAGCCAGGTTACCGATTCGGACGAGGACGTGATCATCGCCCACAACTGGGACGAGCTGCGGCGCTTCATGTGGGACTATGTGGGTATCGTGCGCACCAACAAGCGCCTGCAACGGGCGCAACATCGGGTGCGCTTGCTGCTGGATGAGATCGATGAGTTCTACAGCAACTATAAGGTCAGCCGCGACCTGATCGAATTGCGCAACCTGGCCCAAGTGGCCGAGTTGATGATCCGCTCGGCCATGGAACGCAAGGAAAGCCGCGGCCTGCATTACACCCTCGACTACCCCCAGATGCTGCCCGAAGCCCGCGACACTATCCTGGTGCCAACCACCTACGGCGGCTGAACTTCAGGCGTACACGCAGGCGCCGGTGCACATCGGCGGCCTGCGCATCCTTGGGCACGCAGATGGACTGCACTCGCCGTTCACCCTGCACCCGGTAACGCAACACCACGATCAGCGGCAACGCCAGGCTGTCGGGCCGCAGTTGCACAGGGTGCCACCCGCGTGCGGCGCTCCATAATTGCCAGCCATCGTCGTCACGGCGCAGGCCACGAATCGACGAACGGTGAGTGAGCAGGATTTGCCGCGGTAATATCCAGGCACAATGAGCCAGGCATAACAGGATGCCAAGGCTTGAGTAAGGCAGGTTTAGAGCCAGCAGGCTGCCCAGCGCGATCAGTTGGGCAAGCACATAGGCCGCCAGCAACAGCCGCGAGGCCTGCCAGCGGCATTCGAAACAATTACTTGGGCTGGACACGGTCCAGGATCATCCGAACCATGCGCTGCAGCTCCGGGTCTTCGGATTCGGCGCGCTCCATGAACCAGCCAAACATGTCCTGGTCTTCACACGTGAGCAACCTGACGTAGAGGTCGCGGTCCACCTGATTGAGCGTCGCGTACACCTCTTTGGTGAAAGGCACCAGCAACACATCCAGCTCCAGCATGCCGCGACGGCTGTGCCAGTAGAGGCGATTGATTTCTACATCTTCGACCATGGAGCCCTCCTAAATTAGAGCGCAAGTATACAGCCCCGACGACACCGGAACAGTCGGCTTTGGTCGACCGCGACGAAACTATGCATTTGCCGGACGCCCCTCTATGATGCACCCATGACTTTTTGACCTGCGATGACCCATGGCTGACTCCGCTTTTTTCTGCTCCCTGTCCCACGAAGGCGTTCTCGCCGTCCGCGGTTCTGATGCTGCCAAGTTTCTGCAGGGCCAACTGACCTGCAACCTCAATTACCTGAGTGATACCCAGGCCAGCCTGGGCGCGCGCTGCACGCAAAAAGGCCGGATGCAGTCGAGCTTCCGCATCCTGCTACAGGGTGATGGCGTACTCCTGGCCATGGCCACCGAGTTGCTAGAGCCACAGTTGGCGGATTTGAAAAAGTACGCGGTGTTCTCCAAGTCCAAGCTCACCGACGAAAGCGCTGCCTGGGCGCGCTTCGGCCTGGCGAACGCAGACGCGGCCTTGACCGCTCTGGGCCTGGAACTGCCGGTCGAGACCGACAGCGTGGCACGCAACGAGGCATTGATCGCCGTCCGCGTTTCGCCGGGCCGTGCCGAACTCTGGGTACCTGCCGAACACGCCGACACCGTGCGCAGCCAATTGGCCGCACAGTTGCAGCAGGCTGACTTGAATGCGTGGCTGCTTGGCCAGATCCGTGCCGGTATCGGCCAGGTGATGCCCCAGACGCGCGAGCTGTTCATCCCGCAGATGCTCAACCTGCAAGCCGTGGGCGGCGTGAGTTTCAAGAAAGGCTGCTACACCGGCCAGGAAATCGTCGCGCGTATGCAGTACCTGGGCAAACTCAAGCGGCGCTTGTATCGCCTGAGCCTGGAAACAGCCGAACTCCCCGAGCCAGGTACTCCACTGTTTTCCCCCAGCCATAACAGCGCAATCGGCGAAGTGGTCATCGCCGCAAAAGCTGACCAGTCGATTGAACTTCTCGCGGTGCTGCAAGCCGAAGCTGCCGACAGTGGCGACGTGCGCTTGGGCACCTTGGAAGGCCCGGGCTTGCACCTGCTTGACCTGCCCTACCAACTGGACCGAGATCGCGAGATCCAGCGTTAATCGCCGTACTTTTTTGCAGCACCCTAGAGAGCATGAATGAACAAGCTGGCGGAAAAAGTCCAACAAGCGTTGGTAACGGCCATCGATAACGATGACCTGGTTCTGCCGACATTGCCGGAGGTGGCCCTGAAAATTCGCCAGGCCGCCGAAGACCCGGAGATCAGCATCAGCCACCTGAGCAAGGTGATCAGTCGTGACACGGCCCTGTCGGCGCGCCTGATCAAAGTGGTCAACAGCCCGTTGCTGCGGGCCAGCCAGGAAGTCACCGACCTGCACACCGCCATTACCCGGCTCGGTACCAACTACAGCAGCAACCTGGCCATCGGCCTGGTGATGGAGCAGATCTTTCACGCCCGCTCCGAGGTGGTCGAACAGAAAATGCGCGACGTGTGGCGCCGCAGCCTGGAGGTGGCAGGCGTAAGCTACGCCTTGTGCCGTCGCCACAGCCAGCTCAAGCCAGACCAGGCGGCGCTGGGCGGCCTGGTACATCAAATCGGCGTGCTGCCGATCCTCACGTATGCCGAGGACCATTATGAGCTGCTGTCCGACCCCGTCAGCCTCAACCACGTCATCGACAGCATCCACCCGGTGCTGGGGGACAAGCTGCTACGGGTGTGGGACTTTCCCGAGATGCTGGTGAACGTGCCGGGCCAATACCTGGACCTGACACGCGACTCTGCCAGCCTGGACTACGTCGACCTGGTGCAGGTCGCCGCGCTGTACTGCCACCGCGGCACCGACCATCCCCTGGGGAGCGTGCCGATTGCCACACTGCCGGCCCTCATGAAGTTACGCATAGACCTGCACAGCGACGCCCTGCGCAGCGAACTGGACGAAGCGCGCTCGATGTTTTACTGATCAACCCGCGATAAAACTCACGCGTACCTTAAGCCCCGCCAGCTCGCCATCATGCAGGCTGATCTGCGCCAGGTGCGCACGGCAAATCTCCCCGACAATCGCCAACCCCAAGCCCGACCCCATGCCCTGCTGGCTGCGTCGATAAAAGCGCTCGAACACACGGTCCCGCTCATCCAGTGGGATGCCAGGGCCGTCATCTTCCACCTCCAGCACCGCCGGGGCCGTCACCCGCAGAATCACATTGCCGCCGGGCGGCGTATGGGCCAAGGCGTTATCTACCAGGTTGCTCAGCAACTCATTAAGCAGCGTCGGTTCGCCGCGCAGCCATACCGGCTCATCGGCCTCCAGCGCCAGGGCCACGCCCCGCGCGTGAGCCAGCGGCGCCATGGCCATACCGAGCTCACGGGCCAGCTGGCTTAGATCGAGCAACTGCGCACCGCCTTCGGCAATGGCGCGAGCACCGTTTTCGATGCGCGCCAGTGACAACAACTGATTGGCCAGGTGCGTCAGGCGGTCGGTGCCCTGGGCGGCCGTTTCCAGGGTGCTGCGCCAAGTGGCCGGCTCTTCGGCACGCAGGCCCAGTTCCAGCCTGGCCTTGAGCGCCGCCAGGGGTGTGCGCAGTTCGTGGGCAGCGTCGGCAATAAACTGCGCCTGGCGCTCGAACTGCCCGCGCAGACGTTCGGTGAAATGGTTGAGCGAGCGCACCAGTGGGCCGAACTCGTCCTGAACTTCCACCAAAGGCAGGGGCCGCAGGTCATCGGGCTGGCGCTCTTCTACAGCCGTGCGCAGGCGTTCCAGCGGGCGCAGGGCGGCGCTGACCGCGAACCACACCAGCAACAATGCACCGATGGCGAGCATGCCCAGGCGCAGCAGGGTGTCAGCCATCAGGCTGCGAGCCATGGCCACCCGCGCTTCGTCGGTCTCCGCGACACGAACTTCGGCCATGCCATTCATGTTCGGTTCCGAGACGGCCTTGAGCAGGCTCACCACCCGTACATGCTGGCCCAGATACATGGCGTTGTAGAACCGCGCCAAGGCTGGGTAATCGTCGGTGCGGGGCGTGCCGGGCGGCGGGCCGGGCAGGTTTTCGTAACCGGAAATCAGCTTCTGATCAATGTCATTGACCTGGTAATAAAT
The DNA here is from genome assembly GCF_002591235.1 of Pseudomonas sp. FDAARGOS_380. Taxonomy (NCBI): domain Bacteria; kingdom Pseudomonadati; phylum Pseudomonadota; class Gammaproteobacteria; order Pseudomonadales; family Pseudomonadaceae; genus Pseudomonas; species Pseudomonas sp. FDAARGOS_380. Next base: position 6,387,042 of record NZ_CP023969.1, read on the forward strand.
GCGCCCGGCACTGTCGTAGGCAAAGGTGTCCAGGGCTACATAAGGCACATTGGCGCTGAGGGTGCCGTCCACCTGGGTCAAGCCGGCGGCAATGGTGCGTGCCGAGGCCAGCAGCGTGCGGTCATAGGCGGTGTCGGCGGCTTCGCGACCGTTCCAATAAGCGCTCATGCCGCTGGCGAGCATCAACAGCACCAGCAACAGCGCGAGGTTGCACAGCAAGCGCCAGCGCAGGCTGCTGGGCTTATGCATCACGGGCTTCCAGCAAATAGCCAAGGCCGCGGAAGGTAACGATGGCGATGGGCTGGCCATCGAGCTTCTTGCGCAGGCGATGCACGTAGATCTCGATGGCGTCGGGGCTGGCCTCCTCGTCCAGGCCGAATACCTGGGAAGCCAATTGCTCCTTGCTCATCACGCGGCCCGGGCGGGCAATCAAGGCCTCGAGTACCGCCTGCTCTCGGGAGGTCAAGGTCATCAGTTCGCCTGCGACCGTGAAGCGCCGGGTGTCGAGGTCGTACACCAGCACACCGCAGGTCTGCTGGCGCTCGCCGCCCAACACGCTGCGCCGCAACAGTGCCTTGACCCGTGCTTCAAGCTCCGTGAGTTCAAACGGCTTGGCCAGGTAGTCATCGGCGCCCAGGTTCAGGCCGTGCACGCGGTCTTTTACATCACTGCGAGCGGTCAGCATCAGCACCGGCAGGTTTTTTCCACGTGCCCGCAAACGCGCGAGCACCTCGAAACCATCCAGGCGCGGCAACCCCACGTCCAGGATCACCGCGGCGTATTCCTCGCTGCTCAAGGCCAGGTCCGCCGCCACGCCGTCATGCAATACATCAACGGTCAAACCCATGCTCTTGAGCGCTTGGGCGACACTTTCGGCGAGCTGCAGATGGTCTTCAACCAACAGGACACGCATGGATTTCTACCTCATTCAGGGGTGGTCGGCGCCACGCTTTGCCCGGCAGTTTACAGCTGCAACCTGGCCTGTGAAGCCCGAAAACATTGAAAGGCGATTGAAAGGTTAGTGAAAGCTTCGCCCTTTAGCATCCAACCACGGTGGTCTATGCCCGCCGAGTTGCCTGACCCGTAGCGCCCGAAAAACGCCTTGAAGCGTTTTCGCCAAAATAAGAACAATAACGGAGTACACCACGATGCTGTCGACCCAGCCACAGGCTTGCCCGCCTGTTCGCTCTTCCCGCCTGACCCACACCGCCCTCGCCAGTGCCGCCGCCCTTGCCGGCTTTGCGCCGCTCAGCCAGGCTGCCTTCTTCGAAGACAGTAGCGCGACCCTGGAAACCCGCAACATGTACTTCAACCGCGACTTTCGCGACGGTACCAGTGCCCAGCAATCCAAGCGCGACGAATGGGCCCAGGGCTTCATGCTCAACCTGCAATCGGGCTACACCGACGGCACCGTCGGCTTTGGCGTGGATGCGCTGGGCATGCTCGGCGTCAAGCTCGACTCCAGCCCCGACCGCACCGGCACCGGCCTGCTGCCGACCCACGATGACGGCCGCGCCGCCAACGAGTACTCAAAGCTGGGCCTGACCGGCAAAGTGAAAATCTCCGCCACTGAGCTTAAGATCGGCTCGCTGATCCCCGAACTGCCGATTCTCAAGCCCAACGACGGGCGCATCCTGCCGCAGACCTTCAACGGTGGCTTGATCACCTCCAAGGAATTCAAGAACCTGTTGTTCACCGGTGGCCGCCTGGACAAAGCCAAGGACCGCGACGACACCAACTACGAAGACATCGCGCTCAATAACAAGAACAGCCGCTTTCTCAGCGGTGCCACCGGCAAGCACTTCAACTTCGGTGGCGTCGACTACAAGTTCGCCGACAAGATCACCGGCAGCTACCACTTCGCCCAACTCGACGACGTCTACCGCCAGCACTTCCTCGGCATGGTCGCATCCCGCCCGATGGGCCCTGGCACCTTCGCCGCCGACCTGCGCCTGGCGATCAGTGATGACACCGGCTCGGCCCGCGGCGGCAACATCGATAACAAATCCCTCAACGGCCTGTTCAGCTACGCTCTCAATGGCCATAAGCTCAGCGCCGGCTACCAGCACATGTCCGGCGACAGCGCCTTCCCGTATGTGGATGGCAGTGACCCGTACCTGGTCAACTTCGTGCAGATCAACGATTTTGCCGGCGCCGAAGAACGCTCCTGGCAAGCACGCTACGACTACGATTTCGCCAAGCTGGGCATTCCGGGCTTGAGCTTCATGAGCCGTTACCTCTCGGGTGACAACATCAAGCTCAAGAACGGCGAGACCGGCAAGGAGTGGGAACGCAACAGCGAGATCAAGTACGTGGTGCAAAGCGGCACGTTCAAAGATGTGGCCGTGCGCCTGCGTAACGCCACCTATCGCTCCAACTATTCGGCCCGTGACGCAGATGAAATGCGCTTGCTGGTCAGCTACAGCGTCGCACTTTGGTAGTACCCCCCTCATAACAAAAACGATGGAGATCACCATGACCCTTTCACTGCGTAAATTTGCCCTCGCCGCCGGCTGCATGCTGTTCGCCGGCCAACTGCTGGCCGCCGACGAACCCAAGCGTCCGGAATGCATCGCCCCGGCCTCCCCCGGCGGCGGTTTTGACCTGACCTGCAAACTGGCGCAAAGCGCGCTGGTGAACCAAAAGCTGCTGACCAAACCGATGCGTGTGACCTACATGCCAGGCGGCGTGGGCGCGGTGGCCTACAACGCAGTCGTCGCCCAGCGCCCTGCGGACGCCGGCACCCTGGTTGCCTGGTCGAGCGGTTCGCTGCTGAACCTGGCCCAGGGCAAGTTCGGCCGTTTTGATGAAAGCGCCGTGCGCTGGTTGGCGGCAGTGGGCACCAGCTATGGCGCCATCGCGGTGAAAAGCGACTCGCCCTACAAGACCCTCGACGACCTGGTCAAAGCCTTGAAGAAAGACCCAGGCAGCGTGGTGATCGGCTCCGGCGGCACCGTCGGCAGCCAGGACTGGATGCAAACCGCGCTGATCGCCAAGGCCGCCGGGATCAACCCGCGCGAACTGCGTTACGTCGCCCTTGAGGGTGGCGGTGAAATCGCTACGGCCTTGCTGGGTGGTCACATCCAAGTGGGCAGTACCGACATCTCCGACTCCATGCCGCATATCCAAAGTGGCGACATGCGCCTGCTGGCAGTGTTCTCCGAGAAGCGCCTGGACGAGCCAGAGATGAAGGACATTCCGACCGCCAAAGAGCAAGGCTACGACATCGTCTGGCCGGTGGTGCGTGGCTTCTACCTCGGGCCAAAGGTCAGCGATGCCGACTACGCCTGGTGGAAAGACGCCTTCGACAAACTGCTGGCCTCCGAGGAGTTCGCCAAGCTGCGTGACCAGCGTGAGCTGTTCCCGTTCGCCATGACCGGCCAGGAGCTGGACACCTACGTGAAGAAGCAGGTGGCTGACTACAAAGTGCTGGCCAAAGAGTTCGGCCTGATCCAGTAACCGCCCCTCTTTTGTGTAATGCCCCTGTAGGAGCGAGCTTGCTCGCGAGGAACGCAAGTACACCGTGTGCATCCAGGATGGCCGGCGTCATCGTTGACGTTTTTCGCGAGCAAGCTCGCTCCTACAAGAGGGGCCTTGGAGTTTTCTATGCTCTTACAACGCATTTTTGCCGCGGTGCTGTTACTGGCCTGTATCGGCCTGGCACTGATGGCTTGGCCGTATCAGGCGGCCTTTTCCTACGAACCCGTAGGGCCAAGAGCCTTCCCCCTGCTGCTGCTCGGGCTGATGGGCCTGGCGCTTGTCTACATGATGATTCGCCCGCAGGCGACCAAGCATACCGACGACGAACCGGCGCTGGATCGACCCACGCTGATCAAGATCGGCATCTGTGTGGCCCTGCTGCTGGTGTTTGCCGGCACGTTCGAATCCTTGGGTTTCATTCTCAGCAGCATGCTGATCGGTATTCCGATGGCACGGCTGTACGGCGGCCGCTGGTGGCCCAGCGTGGTGATCATCACCTTGATGAGCGTCGGTCTTTATCTGCTGTTCGATAAAACCATGGACGTACCGTTGCCCCTCGGCCTGCTCGACGTTCTGGAGAACTGATATGGATACTTTTGGCTATTTGGGCCAGGGTTTCGGCATTGCGCTGAGCCCCTATAACCTGGTGACCGCACTGTGCGGCACCCTGATCGGCACCGTGGTCGGCCTGTTGCCGGGCCTGGGCCCGATCAACGGCGTGGCGCTGTTGATCCCCATCGCCTTCGCCCTGGGCTTGCCGCCCGAGTCGGCGCTGATCCTGCTGGCAGCCGTGTACCTGGGCTGCGAATACGGCGGCCGCATCAGTTCGATTCTGCTGAACATCCCGGGCGAAGCGTCCACCGTGATGACCACCCTCGACGGCTACCCGATGGCCCGCAAAGGCCTGGCTGGCGTGGCACTGTCGTTGTCGGCCTGGAGTTCGTTCATCGGCGCGTTTATCGCCACCTGCGGCATGGTGCTGTTCGCCCCGCTGCTGGCCAAGTGGGCGATTGCTTTTGGCCCGGCGGAATACTTCGTATTGATGGTGTTTGCGATTGTCTGCCTGGGCGGCATGGCCGGTGACAAACCGCTGAAGACCTTCGTTGCAGCGCTGATCGGCTTGTTCCTTTCCTGCGTGGGCATCGACGCCAACAGCGGTGTATACCGCTTTACCGGCGACAATATTCACCTGACCGACGGTATCCAGTTCGTGGTGCTGGTACTCGGCCTGTTCTCCATCAGCGAGATTTTGCTGCTGCTGGAAAAAACCCACCGTGGCCAGGAAGCAGTGAAAGCCACCGGGCGCATGATGTTCAACGCCAAGGAAGCCTTGTCGGTGCTCACCGTGAACCTGCGTTGCGGCGTGTCGGGCTTTATCATCGGCGTGTTGCCGGGTGCCGGTGCGACCATGGCCTCGGCCGTTGCCTACATGACCGAGAAACGCATCGCAGGTGCCAGCGGCAAATTCGGCCAAGGCGACATGCGCGGCCTGGCCGCCCCTGAAACCGCGATTGGCGCATCGGTCTGCGGCGCCATGGTACCGATGCTGACCCTCGGCGTTCCTGGCTCGGGCACCACGGCGGTGATGATCGGCGCCCTGTCGCTGTACAACATCACCCCTGGCCCGCTGCTGTTCCAACAGCAACCGGACATTGTCTGGGGCCTGATCGCCTCGTTGTTCATTGCCAACATCATGCTGGTGGTGCTCAACATCCCGATGATCCGCATCTTCACCCGTATCCTCGCCGTGCCGAACTGGGCGCTGGTGCCGGTGATCGCCATCATCACCGCGATTGGCGTGTACGCCGTGCATGCCACCACCTTCGATCTGTTCCTGATGATCGCCATCGGCATCTTCGGCTACATCCTGCGCAAGCTGGACTTCCCGCTGTCGCCGCTGCTGCTGGGCTTTATCCTCGGCGGCCTGATGGAGCAGAACCTGCGCCGTGCGCTGTCGATCTCCAACGGTGCGCTGGAAATCCTGTGGTCGAGCCCGATCACCTTTGGCGTCTGGGTACTCACCGCAATCATGCTGCTCGTACCGCTGCTGCGTATCTGGCGTAAACGCGTGCAACAGCGTCGTGCCCTGGCCGATGTCTGAGGTCACCTTTAAACATTGGTGGGGAACACCGCTGGTCGGCTTGGCCGGCGGTTACCTGGCCAGCCTGGTGGGCTGGCCTTTGCCGTACATGGTCGGCTCGTTGCTGGCGATCATCCTGGTGCGTTGCCTCACGCCCTGGCAGTTGGCGGAGATTCCCGGCGGGCGCAAATGCGGCCAATGGGTAGTGGGCATCGGCATTGGCCTGCACTTCACCCCGGTGGTGATCGAGCAGGTGATGAGCCACTTCGGCTTGATCTTTTTCGGCGCACTGGTCACCAGCATGTCGAGCGTGGTGGGCGTGTGGTTGATGCGCCGCAGCGGTGAAGACCGCGCCACGGCGTTTTTTTCCAGCATGCCCGGCGGTTCCGGCGAGATGGTCAACCTCGGCGCCCGCAATGGCGCGGTGCTCAGCCGGGTGGCGGCCGGGCAAAGCCTGCGGGTGCTGGTGGTGGTGCTGTGTGTGCCGGCGATCTTCAAATATTTGCTCGGGGGCGGCGCGCCGCAGTTTCATCCGGCGCCCGTGGACTGGGCCTGGCTGGCCCTGCTGTTTCCGGTGGGCGCGCTGATTGCCTGGGGCTGGCAACGCTTGCGCCAACCCAACCCTTGGCTGTTCGGGCCATTGCTGGTGAGTGCGGTGGCCAGCGTGACCTGGGACTTGCACATCGGCCTGCCAGACGGCGGCAGCCAGATCGGCCAATGGTTGATCGGCAGCGGTTTGGGTTGCCACTTCAATCGGCAGTTCTTTCGTCGTGCACCGTCGTTTATGGGCCGCACCTTGATTGGCACGGCATTGACCATGCTGCTGGCGACATTGGCGGCGGTGGGCTTGAGCGCTCTGACCCAGTTGGACCTGCGTTCGCTGACCCTGGGCATGATGCCCGGCGGCATTGCAGAAATGAGCCTGACGGCCGAGACGCTACAATTGTCGGTGCCGTTGGTGACGGCAATGCAGGTGATGCGTCTGCTGTTTGTGCTGTTTTTGGCAGAGCCGTTGTTCAGGCACTGGAACCGCCAATCTTAATTCTGGAAGTGGCCCCTCAAGGGCCACGACCGTTTGTCTGAACTGGCAATCTTCACAGCTAGCCAAACTCACCTTAGCGGCCTTTCATGGAGCGACTTCCCACTGAGGAGCGCAATCGTGGTGACCCCAACCGAAACAACGCTCGAAAACGAAAATGAAGAACCCGTCGCAATCGTAAATACGGTTGCCGTCCCGGGGTCCCCCAATCACCTAGTACTCAATGGGGATGGAACGCGTCTGTATGTAGCAAGCTCCACATTGCCACAAGGCATTACTGTCATCGACACAGCGAACTTTAGCGTCCTCAGGACAATCACCACTGTGGGATCGCCCATTTGGCTGGCAATGCACCCCACTGCCCCGCGCCTTTACGCCAGCGATAACAGCCAGGCCAGCAATACGCCGATCACCGTGATAGACACTTTGACCGATAACGTCAGTGACCATATAAGGGGGTTTACTACTATCAATGGGTTGGCCTTGAATTCTACCGGAACACGCTTGTACGTCGCCGACCAAGGCGCTTCAGAGTTGGTAGTGATCGATGCCTCCACTCACCAGCGAATCGCCGCCCCCCAAGTACGCTACCCTCGAGAGATCGCGATAGCACCAGGCAACGCCCGTTTACACCTTGCCTCGGATCTTGATGGGTGGACTAGCATCAACCTTGGAACTAACAGGGTGGTGACCCAAACCAATACCGTTGCCGGCCAACCTACCTCCATTGCGCATGCTCGCTTCAACGCACAGGTCTACATCACCTACCAAGATCGTGGTGAGGTCTATATCGGCAACACCTCCACCGCACAGGTCAGTAGGATACTGACCGGTTTGCTAGCTCCCTTTCAGGTGGCCTTTCATACTATGCTCGAGATCGCCTACATCACGGAAACCGATGGTAACCGCATGAGCATTCTCAATACCCGCACACAAACCGTAACCGGTACCCTCACTGGCTTCAACAAACCGCGGGGTATCGTCGTGACCCCCAACGGCCGAACCGCCTATGTTGCCAATATTGGCAATAGCACGGTGTCACAAGTCCGTTTGTAGCCCGACGTCGTCCGGTTCAGAGTGGCGGCAGCCGCCACTCGATCGGGGCCTCACCATTCTGCTCAAGAAACTTGTTGGCCCGGCTGAAATGCCCGCAGCCCAGAAACCCGCGATACGCCGACAACGGTGACGGATGCACCGACGTCAGCACCAGATGCTTGGTGGCGTCGATGAGCTTCTGCTTGCTTTGAGCATGGGCGCCCCACAGCAGGAACACCAAGTGCGGCTGATGCTCACTGACCACTTCGATAATCCGATCGGTAAAAAACTGCCAGCCCTTGCCCGCATGGGCATTGGCATTGGAGCGCTCCACCGTCATGGTGGTGTTGAGCATCAGTACGCCTTGGTCGGCCCAGCTTTGCAGGTAACCGTGGTTGGGGATGTCGATGTTCAGGTCGCGCTTGAGTTCTTTATAGATATTGACCAGCGACGGCGGTGCCGGCACGCCCGGTTGTACCGAGAAGCACAGGCCGTGGGCCTGGCCAGGGCCGTGGTAAGGGTCCTGGCCGAGGATCACCACCTTGACCCTGTCTAGGGGCGTGGAATTGAGGGCGTTGAAAATCAATGGGCCGGGCGGGTAGATCTCTTTGCCAGCGGCATGTTCCTGGCGCAGAAACTCGCGCAATTGCGCCATGTAGGGCTTCTCGAACTCATCGCGCAGAGCGTGTTTCCAGCTGGGTTCGAGTTTGATACGGTCGCCATCGGTCATAGTTCAATTGTCTTGTAAAAAAGAATGAGGCGAACCCTAGGAAAGCCGACCCCGCTTGTCAATTGATCTGACATAGCACCGGCACTTTCCCACGAAGGGATCATACTCATCCTTCACCTTCTCGATTGAGGTCACGATGAACCTGCATTTCGAAGAACTGACCGGCAGTGGCGGCGCCCGCATCGGCATCGCCACCCTGGATGCGCCAAAGTCCCTTAACGCCCTCTCCCTGCCGATGATCCTGGCCCTGGATGAGCGCATGGAGGCTTGGGCCAAAGACCCGCAGATCGTCTGCGTGCTGCTGCGCGGCAACGGCGCCAAAGCCTTTTGCGCCGGTGGCGAAGTACGCAGCCTGGCCCAGGCGTGCCGTGAACAGCCCGGTGAGGTTCCAGCCCTGGCCGCGCAGTTTTTTGCCGCTGAATATCGTCTTGACTACCGCCTGCATACCTACCCAAAGCCGTTGATCTGCTGGGGCCACGGTTATGTATTGGGCGGTGGCATGGGCCTGTTGCAAAGCGCCGCCGTGCGTATCGTTACGCCGAGCAGTCGTTTGGCCATGCCCGAGATCAGCATTGGCTTGTACCCGGATGTGGGTGCCAGTTGGTTCCTGTCGCGCTTGCCGGGCAAGCTCGGCTTGTTTTTGGGCCTCACCGGCGCCCATATCAACGGCCGCGACGCACTGGACTTGGGCCTGGCCGACCGCTTCCTGCGCGATGACCAGCAAGACGAATTGCTCGATGGCCTGCTGCAGCTGAACTGGCAGGAACAGAGCGCGATGCAGCTCAACAGTCTGCTCAAGGCGCTGGCCCAGGAGGCAGACAGCCAGCAACCCGAAGCGCAATGGCTACCGCGCCGCGCACAGATCGACGAATGGCTGGATGTAGGAGATGTGCGCTGTGCCTGGCGCGCCTTGAGCCTGCTGCGCGACCACAGCGACCCGCTATTGAACCGCGCCGGCAAAACCCTCAGTGAGGGCTGCCCGCTGACGGCGCATCTGGTGTGGGAACAACTCCAGCGCGCCCGTCACCTCTCCCTGGCCCAGGTATTCGAGATGGAATACACCCTGAGCCTCAATTGCTGCCGTCATCCGGAGTTCGCCGAAGGGGTTCGGGCGCGCCTGATCGACAAAGACCAGACGCCTCATTGGCATTGGCCGGATATCAACACACTGCCGGAAGCGGTGGTGCAGGCGCACTTTGACAAGGCCTGGGAAGGTAGGAATCCTCTGGCGGATTTATCTGACTACTGACAGGTCTGTACGCTTGTCGTTGACCTTGAAAGCGCAATTGTCCGGCTGGCTGTCCGTGCAGGTGTACACCGGCAACTTGAACGCATCGGGCTGCAGCTCCCAATACAAGGTGCTGGTCAACGACATGTTGATAACCTCATTGCCCTTGCGTGGCCTCAACGCTACCACCCCGTTCCGACTGGTGCGGTAGATGCACTTGTCCATGTAGCCGTTTCCTCTCTCCTCGCCCTCGGCCGGCATGAACACTGCGCCAATGAATCCGTCGATAACACCACGAGACGCAACCCTCGGGCTTTGCCAGCGCAGGCCATGGTCCTTGGCGCGATAATGGCCGTCGGCGTATGCGATCTGCGTTGTATAAGGACAGCCCTGCTCCGCTCTTGCCGGTGCAATGACGTAGCTCATCAGCAGTAGCACGCAAATCAATTGTTTGAACATAGGGGTTCCATCTGCTCAGTCTCACCACGCAAAAGCACTCGGCTCTGCGCTAGTGAAGTACAGCTAGCAACTCAAAGATAGCTGTTAAATCTGACAGTACGGACGTACGGTACCCATAAAAAACGGCGCATGATGCGCCGCTTGTTTTTCAAGATATTTAACGGTGCCCGCCGCGGCCACCTCCGTGGTCGGAACCACGGCCACGCCCGCCATTGCCCCAGCGGTCGCCCCATCCATGGTTTTGGGAGGGCCGGTAGCCGGCGCGGGGGTAATAACGCGGGGCTGGTTGGTAGTAGCGCGGCGCCGAGTAATAGCGAGGCTGTGGTGCATAGTAACGGGGCGCTGGCGCGTAATAGCTGCGCCCGGAAGGGTAATAACGCGGGCCGCCGTAGTAGTAGGCTGGCGCCGGTGCGGTGTAGACCTCGGAGCGATAGTAGGTAGCGCCTCCATCGTAGTAGGGCACGCAGGCTGAAAGGGTCAGGCCGAGCAAAGCGATAAGCAGCAGTCGTCGATACATGGCGGCCTCCTGGACCGCGGAAGAGCTCCTCCAGCGACGCTGGCGAGCGGCATTCAGCCTTCACTGAATGACGAAACATCTGACATCAAAAACAGAATCTGGTGCGTTCGCGACACAAGTGGAAACATCTGTTTCAGACGAAGTGAAGCCTCGCCAAACAGCCATGGTGATGGAATGCCGCCCAGCCGCGCTGTATCGTGCAATAACTAACGCGCCCTACCCGATTCCCTTCTGAACCGACCCATGACCACACCGACCCTCTGCCCCGCCTGCGGTGCCCGCAACGACTGCTCCTTGGCCGACCCGCGCACAGCCGATCAGGCCTGCTGGTGCTACAGCGTCATCATCGACCCGGCGGTGCTTGAAGCCCTGCCGGATGAGTTGCGCAATAAAGCCTGCCTGTGCCCGCGCTGCGCCCAAGTGGACGAACAGTTGCGTACCCGCCATGCGCGTTGATCGCTTCCTCAGCAACCTGCCACAGTTCAATCGCAAGCAAGTGCGCCTGTTGCTGGTGGAGCGTCGGGTGACCGTCGAGGGCGTTGCGGTCAGCGATCCGCACCATGACGTACGGGAATTCAGCCAGGTCTGCGTGGACGGTGAAATCCTGCAAGCGGGCAAGCCGGCGCGTTATTTCATGCTGCACAAACCCCAGGGTTGCGTCAGCGCCACATCAGACCCGCAACACCCCACGGTCCTGGACCTGCTGGACGAACCGGACAAAGCCGACCTGCATATCGCCGGGCGCCTGGATTTCAACACCACCGGCCTGATGCTGATCACCAACGACGGCCAATGGTCGCGGCGCCTCACGCAACCGCAAACCAAGTTGCCCAAGGTGTACCACGTGCAAACCGAACAGGACATCGGCCCGGAGTATGCGGTGACGTTCGCGGCAGGTGTGTATTTCGCCTTTGAAGATCTCACGACCCAACCCGCAGAGCTTGTACGGCTGGGCCCAAGAACGGCCCGGTTGAGCATCATCGAAGGCCGTTACCACCAAGTGAAGCGCATGTTCGGGCATTTTGATAACAAGGTCATCGGCCTGCACCGCGAACGAATGGGCCCTTTGGCGCTGGATGCGTCGCTTGCGCCGGGTCAGTATCGGCCACTGACTGACGACGAGATCCGACAAGTCTGACGACCGTTCAGCCGGTGATGGCAAAAAACCAGCCGCTTGCCTTGCGACCTGCCTTCGGTGCTGCTTGAATCAAGGCTTCAGCCAGATGATGACTGACGAGTCGCCCTATAACCTCCAAGAAACACCTTGCCTCGCCCGCGCTTGATCTTCGGGCCCTCCCGGCAAACAGCCCGCCATAACAACACCCGCCGGCCAGCCGTCATCGGACCGACATGGGCCCTCATTTTCCAGGCGTATGCCTACCTGTCATAAAGCTCGTGCAGAGTGATTTGCGCGCACTACCCGCTTGCCAGGAGTCTTACGACATGAGGCCAGAAATCGCTGTGCTGGATATACAGGGTCAGTATCGGGTGTACACGGAGTTCTATCGCGCGGACGCAGCAGCCAAGACCATCGTCTTGGTCAACGGCTCCATGGCGACCACAGCGTCCTTCGCTCAAACCGTGAAAAGCCTGTACCCGCAATTCAATGTGGTGTTGTACGACCAGCCCTACGCTGGCCGTTCCAAAATCCACAACCGTCATGAGCACATGCTGACCAAGGAAGTCGAAGGCCAGATCCTCCTGGAACTGCTCGACCACTTCGCCGCTGAACACGTGCTGTCCTTCTCCTGGGGCGGCGCCGCCACATTGGTTGCCCTTGCGCACCGGCCGCGGCGCGTGGAAAAAGCGGTGATCAGCTCATTCTCGCCAGTGATCAATGCGCCAATGCGTGACTACCTGGAACGGGGCGTCGACTACCTGGGCAACCTCGACCGCGACCGTGTCGGCCACCTGGTCAACAGCACCATCGGCAAGCACCTGCCGTCGCTGTTCAAGCGCTTCAACTACCGCCATGTCAGCAGCCTGGCCGCACACGAATATGGGCAGATGCATTTTCACATCAGCCACGTGCTCAACAGCGACCGGCAGTGTTACCTCAAGGCCGCCAGACAGATCGACATTCCGGTGCTGTTCTTGAACGGCGAATGGGACGAATACACCAGTGCAGACGACGCCAAGCTGTTTGGCCAGCATGTGGCCAAGAGCAGCTTCAGCACCATCCAGGCGACGGGACACTTCCTGGACATGGAACATAAAGCCGCATGCCGCGATAGCCGTGAGGCCGTGGTGGGCTTCTTGAAAGGGCAGCGGCCCGCCAGCCCGTTGCGATATAGCCAGGGCCAGGCGCAGCATGCATGGGCGCTTTGAAATCAAGCCTGACACTGTGGCGAGCAAGCTTGCTCGCCACACGCAACTCTCACATTTTTCAAAGAAAAACTTCAAATCCAGCCGAACATCTGGTACAAAGTCAGCCGCTCTGAGCGGGTATAGTTTAGTGGCAAAACGAAAGCTTCCCAAGCTTTAGTTGAGGGTTCGATTCCCTCTACCCGCTCCACTCAGATTTGCACTTGCGCCAGGAGGGTTCTGGCGCAAGATGCACAAAAAACCGGTCCTTGGTGACCGGTTTTTTTATGCCTTGGATTCGGTCTTCAGCGTTGTTCTGCTGCTCGAAGCCGTGCCTGAGGACGTGAAGTATCTCGCAATACCTCCAAACGGCGTCATTTCCGCGCGCCCATACACTTCATTCAACACCTATCGAAATCTCGGACATCAACCGTTGGTAGGTAGAGTGTTGATAACTTTATAGCTGTGGGTATAGTAACCACCAAAACCCACCAAAAGGAGGGCAAGAACATGCTTTACCCCATCGCAATTTCAACGGGCGACGCGGACCACGCCTGGGGCGTGGAAGTCCCGGATATTCCTGGCTGTTATTCAGCCGGCGATGATCTGGACGATGCCATGGCCATGGCCCGCGAAGCCATCGAAGGGCACTTCGAGATCCTGGCAGAAGATGGCGCGCCGATCCCCACCGCGCAGAAAGTCACCGTACACGCTGCCAACCCTCAGTACGCCGGTTGCACATGGGCTGTGGTGGACATCGACGTCACCAAATACCTGGGCAAAGCCCAAAAGCTCAACATCACCCTGCCCGGCTATCTGTTGAATCGCATCGATGAGTACGTGTTGAATCATCCACAGGAAAAAAGCCGCTCGGGATTCCTGGCGTCCGCAGCGCTCAAGGTATTACAGCAGGAGCGGTAGTTGCGCCTAAGTAAAATCTTACTGCGATGAGGGCTAAACATCGCGATGATACAGGCTCGTCGCCCCAGAGACCGGAAGCAGGCAATGCTGAGAACCAAGCCACCCACACCCAAAATCATCCTACGCCAAGTGGCGGGCTGGGTACTGGTTTTACCACTGCTGATCTCGTTTGTGCGTCTGCCCTTCCCCTTCCCTTTTAGAGTATTGCTGGAGTTAGGAGTGATTGTCGCGTCAGGGTATGGCGTAAGGTTTGCGTGGCGTCACGCAACCCCACATGTGGCTATGTTCGCTTTGATTTTGACCCTGCTCAACGTCGTTTCTATGGTCATGTTAAGTACGGCGTCAGTCCTGAAGGCCCTTTGCATCATCGCCTGGCTCTACGTGTCCCCCTATTACTCAAGCTGGGTTTACTGGAACTTCTAGTTTGACCGCAAGAAACGTAGTTTCCAGACGCCCTGATGGAACTACAGTGACGTCGTCCCCCTTCACGCCCCTCAAGGAGCCTGCCGATGACTTACCACTACAAGCTCATGCCTTCCCCTGTCGGTGAACTCACCCTGGTGGCGCGCGATGGCAAACTCAGCGCCATCCTCTGGGAAGTAGAACGCGCCAACCGCGTACGCTTGGGTGAGTTGATCGAGGCCCACGACAGCCCGGTGCTTTTGGAAACCGAACGCCAACTGCAGGAATACTTTGCCGGAACGCGTAACCAGTTCGAACTGGCACTGGACTTCACCGGCACCGACTTTCAGAAACAGGTCTGGCAGGCACTGCTGACCATCCCCTTCGGCGAAACCCGCAGCTATAGCCAAATCGCCGAGCAGATCGGCAACCCCAAAGCCGTGCGCGCTGTCGGCGCCGCAAATGGGCGTAACCCGATCTCAATCATTGCGCCCTGCCACCGGGTGATTGGTGCTTCTGGCGGCTTGACCGGCTTCGCGGGCGGGCTGGCGGCCAAGCAGTATTTGCTGGCGCTGGAAGGCACCGGTCAAGGTGAACTGGCGTTATAGGCCGCGTCCAGAACGGGCCTGAACTCGGTATAAAAAACGGCGGCTGGATCCTCTCCAACCGCCGTTTTTCATATCAGGAAGGTCTCAGCCGTCGCCTTGATGGCCCTTGCCATAGGTCGAGGCCAGGGCACGGGCTTTTTGCAGGCGCTCTTCAAGCTTGGGCAGCGTCTCATCCACCAATGCCTTTATCTCTGGCACATCCGACGCGGCGCCCTCTTTCTGGAACAGGGCAATGGCGTCTTCGTTCTCCTTGACCTGCTGCGCGGTATAGGCAGCGTCAAAGGAATCACCGTCCTTGAGTTCTGGCATCAGGGTTTCGGCTTTATCGACGATCTTCTCTCGCGGGGCCACTGGCAAATCCAGCTTCTTGGCGATCGCCGCCAAGTGCTGGTTGGCCAGCGTGCGCTCGTTGATGACCTCAATGGTGTAGTCCTTGATTTCCTGGGATGAGGTCTTGGCGTGGGCCATGCGACTGGTTTCGATATCGGCCATGCCTTTGGCCGAAGCCTGCTCGATGAATTCTGCAGGCGACTGGGCGAAAGCATTGCTGGCGCCGAGGCCCAGCAGCATCGCGAAACTGGCGGTGCGTAACCGGATAGCCATGCGGCTCATGATGGGTTCCTCCAGGGCAAAAATAGGTGCGGGGGCATACACCCCGCCCTGAATTCGAATTTTCAGGGCGGCAAAGGTTTAGAAAAAACTTCCCCGTGCGACGAACGGTCGTCGCCGCCTCAGGCAGCCTTGCTGCCGAACAGTCCCGGTAATGCGTGCGCCAGGGCATTGAGGGCGAAGCCGATAAACATCACGCCGCAGAGCTTGGTGATCAGAATTTCATGGCGTTGATACAGCGTGCGCACCCGTTGGGCACCCACCACGCCAATCAGGATCGCGTAGGCCAGCAAGCCACCGATAAAGCTCAGCAGAATCAAGGTCGGCAGCATCGACCAGGTCAACAGCTCGGCCCGGCTGGACAGCAACGCAGTGAAGGTCGCCACGGCCACCGGATAGGCCTTGGGGTTGGTCAAGCCAAACAGAATGCCGTGCCAGAACGGGTGCCGCGCGGCGCCCTGAGGGGCATCGCTGCTGCGGCGTTGGGTACGGATCGCACGCCAGCCCAGCCAGAACAGATACGCCCCGCTGATTACGCCAAGCACATCAAAGGCACTGCTGCCGACTTCCCGCGCACCGACGATGGCAATCAGCGCCGTGCTGCACCACACCACATCCCCGAGCAAATGCCCGCACAAAAAACCCGCCCCTGCACGCCGGCCACGGGCCGCCCCAATGCCGAATACGGCCAGGACACCGGGGCCTGGGGTAATGCCGTAGATAAAACCCGAAGCCAGCACGGCGAGCAGCAAGGATGGGGTCATGGATAGACGCTCCGACAGACGCTAAAAGGTGATTGATTCTGCATGTTTCAGCGCGGTGGGTAAAACTTCATTCCGGCATAGGGCTTGGCACGGCAGGCTTGCAGGCGCGAGGCCAAATCGCCGACATGGGCCTCCAGCTTGTGGCCGTCGGGATCGAGAAAATAAAACGACGCGCCTTCGCTGCGGTTGTCTCGCCACTCCTGTACGCCAGCGGCGCGCAGGCGTTCGACCAAGGCGGTGAAATCAGGCGCATCGACGGTGAAAGCGTAATGGGTGTAGTCCACCGCCGCAGCAGTCGAACGCAACGGGTCCAGCGACAGGCACAGCCAAAGCCCAGGCAGTGAGAGGTAGGCACCGTTGTCCCAGGTTGCGTCCAACTGCAGGCGCAGCAGATCGTGATAGAAACTCACGCTGCGCGGTACATCGGTGACGGCCAGGGTCAGGTGGTTGAAACCGCTGAGCATGTAGGTTTTCTCGCATTATCGTTGGTCTGCGGACAATACACCCACCACCCGGCCAATCAACCACTGCAACCCCGCATCCCCACCCCGCCGCGTATGCCAAGCCAGCTCAAAGGCAAACGAAGGGATATGAAACGGCGGAGGCACGGCCAGCAATTGCCGAGCGTCGATATTCAATAAACCCCGGGACGACACCGTCAGAATCAAATCTGTGCCCTGAATCAACTGCGGCGCCACACCCCAATGCGGCAGGCTGATCGCCACATGCCGACGTTCACGAATGGCCGTCAGTGCCCGTTCGATTTCCGGCGTGCCGCTGCCACGCATCTCCAGCAGTACATGGGGGCGCGACAGGTAGGCCGGCAGGTCCAGCACCCCACTGGGCGCAAGGCTGTCGCGGTCGACCAGGCAGGTGTAATGCTCTTCGAACAGCGGCGTAGTGCGCAGTTCGGCGGGCATGTCGGGGAATACGCCCGCAGCCAGGTCGAGGTCGCCATTGAGCACACCGTCGACCATGCCTTCGCGGCTGGCCTGGATGATCTGCAAGTCGATACCGGGCGCTTCCTGGCGTAGGACGCGAACCAAGCCGGGCAGGAAAATCGCTGCGCTGTAGTCAGACATCGCCACGCGAAAGCGGCGCTTGGCAGAAGTGGGATCAAAACGATTCGGCGCCAGCAATGCCTGCACCTGAGCCAGGGCTTCGGCCAAGGGTGCCGCCAACTCCAGGGCGCGCGCGGTTGGCACCAGTGTGCCGCCCTGACGCATCAGCAGCGGGTCGCCTAGCATATCGCGCAGCCGCGCCAACGCATGGCTGACTGCCGGCTGGCTCAGGTGCAGGCGCTCGGCGGCGCGGGTGACGTGTTGCTCGCTGAGCAAGGCGTCGAGGATCACCAGCAGGTTAAGGTCGATGCGGCGCAGATCATTCATCAGCTGCATGCCCAGCATAAGAATTTGGAATTTAAATTTGCGCGACGAATAACCTAGAGTCCAGCAAAACTTCTGGGAGCGTCGAAATGACTGTGTTGCAGTGGGTAGGTTTGTTGGCACTGGCGGTGTTCGCCGGTGCAGTGGTGCCGTTTCAAAGTGCGATCAACGCCAACCTCGGGCGCGGGCTCGGCCATCCTTTGTGGGCCACCTTGGCGTCGTTGCTGGTAAGCATCATCGTGCTGCTGCCGGTGATTGTGGCGCTGCGTTTGCCTCTGCCGAGCCTGGCCTTTATCAGCAAGGCACCATTGTGGATGTGGGCCGGCGGTGCCTTTGGCGTGTGTTTCATTTCATTGGCGTTGATGCTGCTGCCTAAGCTCGGCGCATCAGGCTTCATTGCGCTGGCCATGGCCGGGCAGATTCTTGCCTCGTTGCTGCTGGACCATTTCGGCCTGTTCGGCCTGGTGGAACGCCAGCTGACAACCTCGCGGGTACTGGGCGCATTGCTGCTGATCGGCGGCGTGGCATTGATTCAGTTCAGCGGCGCTCAGCCGCCAGGCGATTGATCTGCGCCTGCTCCACCACCGGCTGCGGCGCGCCCTGGCTGGCCGCCTGCAACATCGCACGGCCGACGGTCTCGGTGCTCACCACCCAGCCCGGCTTTAGTCGCCGCACAAACGAAAGCACCGGCCCGAGCACGCTATAGAAAGATTGATACAACGGCGTCTTCGAACGCACACCGTGCAACGGCTGGATGATCCCCGGACGGAACAGATACACCGCCTTGAACGGCAAGCGCAGCAAGGCATTTTCGGTCTTGCCCTTGACCCGCGCCCACATCGACTTGCCGGCTTCGGAACTGTCCGTGCCGGCGCCGGACACATAGATAAACGTCATCTGCGGATTGAGCCGCGCCAGGGTACTGGCCGCCACGAGGGTCAGATCATAGGTGAGGTGGGTATAACGCGCTTCCTTCATGCCCGCCGACGAAACACCCAGGCAGAAGAAGCACGCATCAAAACCTTGCAGCAGGTTTTCCAGGGGTTGGAAATCCAGCATGTCGCTGTGCAACACCTGATGCAGCTTGCCGTGCTCCTGGGTCAAGGGCGTGCGGCCCACGGCCACCACTTCCTGCACATCGGCCGCCAGCAGGCACTCGCGCAGCACACCCTGGCCCACCATGCCGGTGGCGCCGAATAACAGAACTCTCATGAAAGGACCTCAGCGGCACGCCGCACGCTTGATGCTCGAATGCATTAGGCGTGTAGCTTAACCCGTGCCGCTGAAGGCTGCCCTTATCAAAACATAGGTATCTACACAAAGAGTTGCTGCTGCCGAAGCTAACCACGATGCGGAGCGAGCCGCTCTTGATCTTGATCTGCTTGTGATCTTGATCTCAGGCGCCCCGTTAAACCACGCTGGCCGGAATTCGACAGGGATTTGGGGGGTAAACCGGCAGGGATGCCGGTTTAGCCGCCCCGCGCCATGGATGGCGCGTGGCGGCGGCCCCCCAAATCACTGGCGGATTACGGGCACACCGAGCCAAAGCGAGGTGCCGAGTGGTGGGGCAAGAGCCCTTTGGTTACTTTGGGGCTTTTCCAAAGTGACCCGCCGTCAGGGCGGAACCCTAAGTGGCCGTTACCGCAGCAATGGATATACACACAATCCAACTGTGTCGCCTGCCAGGCCGCCTTCGCGAGCAAGCCCACAGTTGGATTGCGGGGTGTCAGGTAGATTGGTGTTGACTGTCAGGCCGCCATCGCAGGCAAGCCAGCTCCCACAGTTTGATCGCGGGGCGGCAGGTAGACAAGCGTCGGCTGTCAGGGCGTCACGGGAGCAAGTCCAGCATCGCGCCAACATTGTGTAGGTACCTATGCCTATCAAAAAGCGCTCCGAAAGATCTCCTCAATCTGACGCTGATCCGCCCGCCGAGGGTTGGTGAGCCCGCAGGCATCTTTCAACGCATTGCTGGCCAGCAACGGAATGTCCTGCAACTTAGCGCCAAGCTCACGCAAACCAGCAGGGATTTCGACGTCCTGAGACAACCGACGAATCGCCGCAATCGCGGCCTGGGCGCCCTCTTCTACGGTGATGCCCTTGATATCCGCACCAAGGGCCCGGCCCACATCGCTCAGGCGCTTGGCGCAAACACTGGCGTTGAAGCTTTGTACATGGGGCAACAACACCGCGTTACACACACCGTGGGGCAGGTCGTACAAGCCGCCCAATTGGTGGGCCATGGCATGCACAAAACCCAGGGACGCGTTGTTGAAGGCCATGCCCGCGAGGAATTGCGCATAGGCCATGTTCTCCCGTGCAGCCTTGTCAGTGCCGTCGCGGACCGCCAGGCGCAGATTGGCGCTGATCAACTCGATGGCCTTGATCGCGCAGGCGTCGGTGATCGGTGTCGCGGCGGTGGACACGTAGGCTTCGATGGCGTGGGTCAGCGCATCCATGCCCGTGGCGGCAGTGAGGCCCTTGGGCATACCGACCATCAGGGCCGGGTCGTTGACCGACAGCAGCGGCGTGACGTTGCGATCAACGATGGCCATTTTTACGTGGCGGCTTTCGTCGGTGATGATGCAAAAACGCGTCATCTCGCTGGCCGTGCCAGCGGTGGTGTTGATGGCCACCAGCGGCAGTTGTGGCTTGCTCGATCGGTCGACGCCTTCATAGTCGCCGATACGCCCGCCGTTGGTGGCGCACAGGGCGATGCCCTTGGCGCAGTCATGGGGCGAACCGCCGCCCAGGGACACGACGAAATCGCAGGCGCTCTGTTGCAGCAACGCCAGGCCTTTTTCGACGTTTTCCACGCTGGGGTTGGGCTTGGCGCCGTCGTAGACCACCGAGTCGATATCCTGCATCGCCAGCTTCTCGGCAATCATGCCAGCCACACCGGCTTTGGCCAGACCGACGTCGGTGACGATCAACGCTTTGCCGAAGCCGTAGTTGCGAATGGCGGTCATCGCTTCGTCGAGGCAATCGATGCCCATGATGTTGACGGCGGGGATGAAGAACGTGCTGCTCATGGTCAATCCTCAAAGGCTTTATGCCGACAGAATCAACCTGTACCGCGTGGCGCATCTTGATCAGGATCAATGCCGGCTCGTGATAAAGTCACCCCCCAGCCGATTTCGAGTAGACCCGCCGCAATGAAGGATTTCCAGGATATTGACGCCCACCTTGAAGACTGGAGCGCCCTGCGCGCTGCCGTGGACTTCAGCGGGATTCTGATCGGTAACGGCGCCAGCCGCACGATTTGGGAAGACTTCGCCTACGACTCGCTGTTCGAAAACGCCCGTACCGTCGAAGAAAAGCCCCTGAGCCCCTCCGAACTCAGCGTGTTCGACGCCTTGCAAACCCGCAGTTTCGAGCAAGCCCTGGGCGCCTTGAAAACCACCAGCCGGGTCAACAAGGCTCTGGCGGTCAGTTCGGCGGCGCCGCGTAACCGCTACTACGCGATCAAGGAAGCGCTGATCAACACCATCCATACCGTGCACATTCCCTGGCGCCTGGTGCAGCCGTCGACGCTGGCGACGATCCACGCAGAATTGGCCACCTACGCCACCGTCTTCACCAGTAACTACGACTTGCTCAACTATTGGGCGACCCTGCACGCACCGGGTATCGACGACCTGTTTCGCAGCGCCGACTCAAGCTTCGACCTGCTCAATACGCGCACCGACATCACCCGCATCCTGTACCTGCACGGCGGCTTGCATCTGGTGCGTAACCTTGACGGCACGGCGCGTAAATTGCCGTCCACTGACAGCACCCTGCTCAGCAGTTTTGCCATCAATAACACGATCAAAACCCTCGACGATGTGCCGCTGTTCGTCAGTGAAGGCAAGGTGCAGGAGAAGCTCAAAAGTATCCGCAGTTCGGATTATTTGTCGTTCTGTTATGAACAGCTGTTGAGCCACGATGGCGCGCTGTGCATCTTCGGCCATGACTTGGGGCCGCAGGATAAACACCTGGTGGATGCTATTGGCCAGGCCAGCATCAGCACCCTGGCGATCTCGGTGTCGGGGCGCAGTGATGGGTTTATTCGTCAGCAGAAGCGGCGGTATTCGGAGCTGTTCGAGGGCAGTGGCGTAACGCTGAAATTCTTTGCGGCGCGCACTCATCCGCTGGGCAATCCGGCACTGTCAGTCCCTGTGGAACGCTGATCAAAATGTGGGAGCTGGCTTGCCTGCTCCCACATTGACTGCATTTCAATGAGTAAGAAGGGTCACTCCTCAGCGCTGTGCACCACCACCAACAGCTGTGCCTGCACCTCTCCCACCGAGCGAATCCGGTGGGGTTTCTGCGCGTTGAAATGCAGCGCATCGCCGCGCTCCAACAGCACGCGCTCGTTCATGAAATCCACTTCCACCTGGCCTTCATGCACGAATAAAAACTCCTCCCCCAGGTGCTCCTTGAAGGTCTTGTCGGTGAACTCAGCCGGCGGGTAGATGATGAACGGCAACAGGCTGCGTTCGCTGACTTGATGGGCCAGCACCGCATAACCCGGCGAGGTGTCGGGCCGCTCATGGCTGCGCACCAGGCTGTAGCTGTCGAGGCTGACGTTGTCTTCGCTGAACAGCTCTTCGACCTTCACGTTCAATGCCTTGGCCAGTTTCAACGCCGCAGCGATAGACGGCGTATTGAGCCCGCGCTCGACTTTCGACAGGTAACTCTTGGTCATCCCGGATTTTTCGGCCAGGGCCTCCAGGGTCACGCCAAGTTTTTTTCTTAATATTTTCAAGCGGATAGACATGTGCTGCGGTTAATCCATGCAGAAAGCGATGAGACAGGCTTGCCAATGACACAAAGTGTCATATAGCATCTTTAGTGTCATTTGCATTCACCCAACGACCTTGCGAGCAGCGGGCGACCAGCAAATCCGACGTCCATTGAACCACCCAAAGGATACCGATATGGCCAAGACATTAGCACTCCCAAAAGACCAACTGGTCAAGCAAGCACTGAGCCAGATGCAAAACAGCCTGGCAGATAATACGTGGACCGACCGGCAAAAGCTGGCGCTGACCTGCCGAATCCTGTTCGAGTACGGCCACGACTCCGGCCTGGCAGGGCAGATCACCGCACGCGGGCCGACGCCCGGCACCTACTACACCCAGCAACTGGGCCTGGGTTTTGACGAAATCACCGCCAGCAACCTGCTGCTGGTCAACGAAGACTTGGAGGTGCTGGAAGGCCACGGCATTCCCAACCCCGCCAACCGTTTTCACACCTGGGTGTACCGCGGCCGACCGGATGTAAACTGCATCATCCACACGCACCCCACGCACATCGCCGCGCTGTCGATGCTGGAAGTACCGCTGCAGGTGTCGCACATGGACCTTTGCCCGCTGTACGAAGACTGCGCGTTCCTGGAAGCCTGGCCCGGCGTGCCGGTGGGCAATGAAGAAGGGGAAATCATCACCACGGCCCTGGGCGACAAGCGCGCCATCTTGCTCTCGCACCACGGGCAGCTGTCCACCGGGGCCAACATCGAAGAAGCCTGCGTGATTGCGCAGCTGATCGAACGGGCTGCCAAGTTGCAGTTGCTGGCGATGTCTGCGGGCAGCGTCAAACCGATCCTGCCGCAGCTGGGGCGCGAGGCCCATGACTGGATCTCCAAGCCCAAGCGCCACGGCGCCGCGTTCAACTATTACGCCCGGCAAAACCTGCGCAAGCACGCCGATTGCCTGAACTGATTGCCCCCTTTTTCGACCGGAGTTTTCCCCATGTCCAGCCCAACCATTCACGGCATCATCGGCTACACCATCACCCCCTTCAGTGCCGACGGCCAACGCGTTGACCTCGACGCCCTCGGGCACTCCATCGACCGCTTGATCAACAGCGGCGTCCACGCCATCGCGCCCTTGGGCAGCACGGGCGAAGGCGCTTACCTGAGTGATGCCGAGTGGGATGAAGTCAGCGCCTACAGCATCAAGAAGGTCGCCAAGCGCGTGCCGACCATTGTCAGCGTGTCCGACCTCACCACCGCCAAAGCCGTGCGCCGCGCCCGCTACGCCGAAGAGCACGGCGCCGATGTGGTCATGGTGCTGCCGGCCTCGTACTGGAAACTCAGTGAAGCGGAAATCCTCGCCCACTACGCCGCGATCGGCGACAGCATCGGCGTGCCAATCATGCTCTACAACAACCCGGCCACCAGCGGCACCGACATGTCGGTGGAGCTGATCCTGAGGATTCTCAAGCAGGTCGAGAATGTGACCATGGTCAAGGAGAGCACTGGCGACATCCAGCGCATGCACCAGTTGAAACTGCAAAGTGACGTGCCGTTCTACAACGGCTGCAACCCGCTGGCACTGGAAGCCTTCGCGGCGGGTGCCAAAGGCTGGTGCACCGCCGCGCCTAACCTGATCCCACAACTGAACCTGAGCTTGTATCAGGCCGTACTGGCCGATGACTTGAACAAGGCACGGGAGCTGTTCTACCGACAGTTGCCCTTGCTGCAATTCATCCTCAAAGGCGGACTGCCGGCGACGATCAAGGCCGGGTTGCGCTTGACCGGCTTGGAAGTGGGTAACCCACGCCTCCCGGTATTCCCTCTGGGCGAAGCAGGGATCGAGCAACTGAAAACACTTCTGAAGTAAACACCCGCCCCCTGTAGGAGCGAGCTTGCTCGCGAAGAACGCCAACGATAACGCAGCCCATCGGGTGCTCGTGTCGCCTGTTGGTTTTTCGCGAGCGAGCTCCTACCAGGAGATGGCACTTGCATAGAGACAAATGACAATAGTTCTCGATATCATTCACGACTTTTCCAAGCCGTGCTTCGTCAAGAAGGATATCCATGTCTCGTCCCCAGCCCGACCCGTCGTCGGCCGATGCCTGTCGCGGGTTTTATGCAGACATTCTGTATTTCCTGCGTAAACGCACGGACAACGCCAGCGACGCAGCGGACATGGCCCAAGATGTATTTACCCAATGGCTGGGCTACCGCGACCGGGCCAAGGTCGAGCAACCACGGGCGTTTCTTTTCCAGATGGCGCGCAATCTGCTGCGCGATCATTGGCGCAAACAGAAAGTACGGCAAACCATCCACCCTGATCATGCCGAAATGGATGCCGAGCCGGTCACTGACGAGCACAACGACCCCATGGCTGCCGCCCTGCGCCTGCAACGCCTGGAGCAGTTGAAAGAAGTCCTCGCCGAACTCTCGCCCCGCCGCCGAGAAGCCCTTATGCTGCACCGCTTCGAAGGCTTGAGCCAGGCGCAGATCGCAACGCGCATGGGCATCTCCACCAGTATGGTGGAAAAGCACATCGCCTTTGCCCTGCTGCACTGCAAGCGACGCCTTCAACCCGACACCGGCACGGAGCAGCCAGAATGAACCGCCCGAGCGACACCAACGCGCTGGACAGCCAAGCGAGCGATTGCATCGACGCCCAGGCCGCCAGTTGGTTTGCGCGCAACCGCAACGAAGTCAGCCGCGCCGACCGTAAAGCCTTTGCCGCCTGGCAAACGGTGCCCGCCCATGCGCGCGCCTATGCCGAATTCGAACAGCTGTGGGCCGATCTCGCCCAGTTGCAACAGCTAAATAAACCAGTGGCACTGCCCAAGCGTAAGCCAAGCCTCTGGCGCCCTGCCCTGGCGGTGGCCGCCGCCGTGCTCTGCGCGGTGTTGGCGACCTCTATCGGCGCACCGCGCGAGCTGTATCACAGCCAGGTGGCCACCCATGCCAAAGGCATGCGCACGTTGAATCTGCCGGATGGCAGTACCTTGTATGTGAATGCCAACACCCATATCCGCGTGGACTTCAACGCCCATCAACGGGTGCTGCACCTAGACAAAGGCCAGTTGTATATCGAAGTGGCGGCCGACAAGGAACGCCCCCTCTACGTACAAGCCGGCGAGTCGAGCGTACGGGTGGTGGGCACTGCTTTCGATGTGCGCCGTGGGCAGCAGCAATTGGTGGTCAGCGTTGCCCATGGCCAGGTCGCTTTCGCGCCAAATAGCAAAAGCCCCGCCACCCTGCTCGGCGCCCAGCAGCGGGCCTCCTACAACTACGCCAAAGGCACCGTGCAACCGCAAAGCCTCAGCGCCGAAGAGGTCGCCGATTGGCGCAGCGGGCACTTGGCATTTCGCAATCGCGAACTGGCCAGCCTGATCGACGAGCTGAGCCTGTACCGCCCGCAGACGTCGTTGCAGGTGAGCAAGGCCGTGGCGCAACTCAAGGTATCGGGCAACCTTGACGTGAATGACCCAGACGCCCTGCTCAACGCCTTGCCCGCGCTGTTGCCGGTGAAAACCGTACTCTCGGCCGATGGCACGATAAGAATCGAGCCGAGCAAATAGACGGCAACCTCACACATGAGAATATTTTGCATTCGCATGTGTGGTTTTTTTTGCCTGCCCCGTCTTCCTCCTGTCTGTGTTTGATACGCACACCTTTTTGGCTATTTAGCCGCTCCGGGGGATTTCATGTTTCGCGCGCCTTGCCACGCTTCGCACCTGTTTCTTCGACCGACACTCATGGCTACGTGCCTGGCCTTGAGCCTCAGCGCCGAGGCCGAGTCGTTCAAGCTGCACCTGCCGGCTCAGCCGTTGGCCACGTCCCTGAGCCAGGTGGCCCAGCAGGCGAAAATCCAGCTGCTGTTCGATGAAACCCTGCTCAAGAACGTGCAGGCCCTGGCGCTTAACGGTGACTACACCCCGGAAGTGGCCATTCGCTCCCTGCTCAAAAACGGCGAACTCATCCTGCTCAAGGTCGGCAGTACCTACGTGGTGCGCCCCGATGCGGGCAAAACCACCAGCGGTGGCGCGATCCAGTTGGACACCTTGAGCGTGATCGGCACCGGCAATGAGGTAAACGCCAGCACCGTCAACCGCTCCACCCTGACCCAGGCCGACATCGACCGCTACCAGTCCAATAACATCCCCAGCCTGTTGCAGACCTTGCCCGGTGTCAGCCAGGGCGGCTCGCTGAAACCCGGTGGCCAGACCATCAACATCCGTGGTTTCGGCGATGCCGAAGACGTACCGCTGACCGTTGACGGTGCCACCAAGACAGGCTTTGAGCGTTACCAGCAAGGCACGGTGTTTATCGAGCCCGAGCTGATCAAGCGCATCGAAGTGGAAAAAGGCCCCAACTCGCCGTTCACCGGCAATGGCGGCTTCGGCGGCACGGTCAACATGGTCACCAAGGACGCCCCCGACCTGCTCCAGGACGGCCGCAACAGCGGTGCGATGCTCAAATATGGTTACTCCAGCAACGACCATGAGCAGGTCTACAGCAGTGCCGTGTACGGCCGTACCGACGATGGCCGTTTCGATGCGCTGGCCTACCTGACCCAACGCGACGGCGGCGATATGAAAGTGGCCGCCAAGTTGCCCAACGACAACAATGAGTACCCGATCAACCCCCAACGCCTGCCCAACAGCGCCCAGGATGTGGACGGCAAGCTGTTCAAGGTCAACGCGCATTTTACCGATGAGCACAGTGTCGGGCTGTCGTACTCGCGCTCCCACAGCAACCGCTGGACCCCGTTTTCCGCCGCCAGCTACCCCACGCCGCCCACCCAGTTCAACATCGACCGCTACGGCTACGAAGGCGCGTTGAAACGTTTTCTCGCCCACCGTGACACGGTCGACACCACCTGGTCGGGCAAGTATGAATACCAGCCGCTGGACAACCCGCTGGTGGACCTGACCATCAAGTACTCCCAGTCCAACACCGAGCAGACCGATGAGCGTGACGCCACGGCGTTTTTCCAGTTGGCCACCGGTGGGCGCAAGATGGACACCGCCTACACCGACAAGCTCCTGGATATCCGTAACGTCAGCCTGTTCGACACCGGCCCCTTGCAGCATGCCGTGACGGTCGGCGGGCAAGTGCGCAAGCACACCCGCGAAACCGAAATGTGGATGCCCGGCGCCACCTACAACACGCCGCGCTACAACTACGGGCACTTCCAGCCGGGCTTCATGCCCCACGGCAAAGTCGATACCAACAGCTTCTTTATCCAGGACGCGGTGACGTTGGGCGACGTGACGATCACACCGTCGCTACGCTATGACCATGTGCGCAACCGCGGCGAAGGCAACGATGCGCCCTACTACAACAACCCCAACCCAGCAGTGGGTCACGACTACAGCGACCGCACCTACACCGGCTGGTCGCCACGCCTGGCGCTGTTCTGGACCGTGACGCCGAATGTGGGGCTGTTCGCCAACTGGAGCCAGACCTGGCGCGCCCCAGTGATCGACGAACAATACGAAGTGCAGGGCGTGGGCAGCCGCACCGCCACCAGCGTCGACCTGGACCCGGAGCGCATTACCTCGATCACCCTGGGCAACATCACCAGCTTCGACAACCTGATCGCCCAGGACGACAACCTGCAACTGCGCACCACCCTGTTCCACAACAAGGTCGAAGACGAGATCTTCAAGGCCACCGGCGTAGGCTGCCAGAACCAGGCTGTCAACGGCGGCAGCATCGCTTCAGCGTGCCCACCTGGGCCGATGTCCAACTACCGCAATATCGGCAGCCTGACCATCAAGGGCGTTGAGCTCGAGTCGATCTACAACTCCACCTACCTGTTTGGCTCGGTGTCGTTCGCCTATGCCAAGGGCCAGCACCAAGGCGCCTACACCAACCCTTGGGGCCCGGACGTAGCCGCACGAGACATCCCGCCGACCAAATGGGTGCTGGTCCTGGGCACCCACATCCCGGCCTGGGATGCCCAAGTGGGCTGGATGGGCCAATTCATCGGCGCCACCGACCGCCTGCCCAGCGACAAATACTCCGGCGGCCCAGGCTCCAGCATCGGCGATCTGTTCTACGACCAATACGGCAACAAGCGCTACAACACCCAGGGCCTGTTCGCCAAATGGACACCGCAACAGGCGTACCTCAAAGGCACCGAGGTGAACTTCACGGTGGACAACCTGTTCAACAAAAACTTCCGCCCAGCCTTGAGCGGCGACCGGGCGTACACCAAGGGGCGTGATGCGAAGATCAGCGTGACGCGGTTCTTCTAAGCACACACGTATTCCAAATGTGGGAGCTGGCTTGCCTGCGATAACCATAAGTATCTACACAACTGTGCAGTTCGCCGCAGCCACCGCTAACCACGATGCGAAGCGAGTCGCTCTTGATCTTGATCTGCTTGTGATCTTGATCTCAGGCGCCCCGTTAAACCACGCTGGCCGGAATTCGACAGGGATTTGGGGGGTAAACCGGCAGGGATGCCGGTTTAGCCGCCCCGCGCCATGGATGGCGCGTGGCGGCGGCCCCCCAAATCACTGGCGGATTACGGGCACACCGAGCCTAGGCGAGGTGCCGAGTGGTGGGGCAAGAGCGTTTTGCTTACTTTTGCGCTTTTCAAAAGTGAGCCGCCGTCAGGGCGGAACCCTAAGCGGCCGTTACCGCAGCAATGGATATGTACACAATCCAACTGTGTCGCCTGCCAGGCCGCCTTCGCGAGCAAGCCCGCACACAGTTGGATTGTGGGGTGTCAGGTGGATAGGTGTCGGCTGGGAGGCCGCCATCGCAGGCAAGCCAGCTCCCACAATTTGATCGCGGGGCGTCAGCTAGATAGGTGTCGGCTGGCAGGCCGTCATCGCAGGCAAGCCAGCTCCCACATTTGGATCGCGGGGCGTCAGGTAGATATGCACTGGCCGCCGGGGCCGTCACGGGAGCAAGCTCCCACAGCGAACCGCGCCCATTTCAGGCCAGATAGCCATCCCCGCGCAACAGGGTTTCCAGGCAGTGCTCAGTGATGTGGTAGAACGCCTTGAGCTCCTGGATTTTTGCCAATAGCTGCGCATTGTCCACAGGCTCGGCACGTTTGACCGCCAGGATCATCTTGTTCTTGTTGGTGTGATCCAACGAGATGAACTCGAACACCTTGGTCTCATAGCCACAGGCTTCAAGGAACAACGCACGCAGGCTGTCGGTGACCATTTCCGCCTGCTGGCCCAGGTGCAGGCCGTATTGCAGCATCGGCTTGAGCAGCACCGGGCTCTGGATCTGCAGGCGAATCTGTTTGTGGCAGCACGGCGAGCACATGATGATCGACGCACCGGAACGGATGCCGGTGTGGATCGCATAGTCGGTGGCGATGTCACAGGCGTGCAAGGCAATCATCACGTCCAGCTCACTGGGCGCCACGCTGCGTACATCGCCGCATTTGAACACCAGCCCCGGGTGTTCAAGGCGTGCGGCGGCGCTGTTGCACAGGGTGACCATGTCTTCACGCAACTCGACACCGGTGACCTCGCCCTCGGCCTTGAGGGTATTGCGCAGGTAATCGTGAATGGCGAAGGTCAGGTAGCCCTTGCCCGAGCCGAAATCGGCGACACGCACCGGGCGGTCGAGCTGCAACGGCGACGACGTCAGCGCATGGCTGAACACTTCGATGAACTTGTTGATCTGCTTCCACTTGCGCGACATCGAGGGGATCAGCGCCTGCTTGGCGTCGGTCACGCCCAGGTCGGCGAGGAACGGCCGGCTCAGGTCGAGGAAGCGATTTTTTTCACGGTTATGCTCGGCCGACGGCGCTTCGCGCAGTTGCTGCGGTTTGCTTTTGAACAGCGAGCTTTTGTTCTTCTTGCTGTATTCCAACTGGGCTTCGTCGGTCAGCGCCAGCAAGTGCGCGTTCTTGAACGAGCTGGGCAACAGCTCGGCAATCGCCGCCACGCCGTCGGCCACGGGAAAGTTCTTGGTGATATCGCGGGTCTTGTAGCGATAGACGAACGACAGGCAGGGCTGCTCCTTGACCACCACCGGCTTGATGATCAGCCGCTGCAGCTCGGCTTCTTCACCGACGTACTTGGCCAGCACCAGCTTGATAAAAGCGTTCTGCGCCAGGCTTGCGCTCAACAGTTCGATGAACTGGGCATGATGATCCGGCGCAGGGCGGGCAGGTTGAGCGGTGACGGACATGAACAAAAACGCCTCGGGTAAAGAATGCCGGGCATTTTAGGCGGGATGGGGGTTCAGGGCACGGGGTTATTTGATCAACGGTCAATCAGCTGCCCTGTGTAGGAGCGAGCTTGCTCGCGAAAAACGTCAACGATAACGCGGGTGTCCTGAATGAACGCGGCGTCGATGAGTTTTTCGCGAGCAAGCTCGCTCCTACAAAAAAGCGGTTATTCGAGTACGACCAGGCGATTGGGCAGCTCGTTGCGGGTTTGGGTAACGGGCACATGCACCTTGAGCAACTCGCCACAGGCTTCAACGCAAGCGATAAACCCGGCCAGCGTCTGCCCCTGTTTCACTTGCTGGGTAAACGCCTGGACAATGGCGTCCCAATTGCTGTCATCCAGGCGCTTGGAAATCCCTTCATCCACCAGGATCTCCACATAACGCTCGGCCTCGCTGACAAAAATCAGCACCCCGGTGCTGCCCACTGTGTGGTGCAGGTTCTGCTCCATAAACTGCCGCCGCGCCAGGTTGGATGCACGCCAGTGGCGTACCGAGCGCGGGATCAGCCGGGTGGT
The DNA here is from genome assembly GCF_002591235.1 of Pseudomonas sp. FDAARGOS_380. Classification (NCBI taxonomy): domain Bacteria; kingdom Pseudomonadati; phylum Pseudomonadota; class Gammaproteobacteria; order Pseudomonadales; family Pseudomonadaceae; genus Pseudomonas; species Pseudomonas sp. FDAARGOS_380. The sequence continues at coordinate 6,418,058 of NZ_CP023969.1, forward strand.
GACCTTGGGCAAACGGAACACCAGGCACAGCACGATGAACGTCGCCCACTGCGCCACCAGCAAGGTGTACATGGTCAGGTAGCCCGACAGGTAATGCACCACGCCAGGCACCACCAACGCGATCAAGCTCGCCCACAGCAACGGAATGTAGGCGTAGTCGTCGGCGCGCGCCGCCAGCACGGTGACCAACTCCGCGTCGGTGGTTTTCTCGACCCGGGCGATCGCTTCGGCGACTTGGCGCTGCTCGTGTTCAGTCAGTAATGCCATGGTTGTAGATGCTCTATTTTCGTTATTGTCATTACCAGCCGCCCGAAGCCCCGCCGCCGCCAAAGCCCCCGCCGCCGCCGCGGAAACCACCGCCACCGCCGCCCCCACCGCCGCCGCGTCCACTGCTGTTGAGAATCGCCAGCAGAATGGCACCCACCGGCAAGCCCATGCGGTTGCACAACCACAACACGCCGATCAGCAGGATAAACAGGCCGATGGAAAAACCGGGATTATCCATGGCGAAGTTGGCATCCGCCACATGGGCCGGCACCGCCAAGGGCTCACCGCCCACCACCTGGATCATCGCGGCCACGCCATCGCTGATGCCCTGGCTGAAATTGCCGGCCTTGAACTTGGGCAGGATCACCTGGTTGATGATCACCCAGGATTGCGCATCGGTCAGCACGCCTTCCAGGCCATAGCCGACTTCGATGCGCAACTGGCGGTCATCACGGGAGACGATCAACAGCGCGCCGTTGTCCTTGCCCTTCTGGCCAATGCCCCACTGGCGGCCCAATTGATAACCGTAGTCCTCAATGGGCACGCCCTGCAGGTCGGGCACGGTGACCACCACCAACTGGTCGCCCGAGGTTTGCTCCAGCGCCTGCAATTGCTGGGTCAGTTGCTCGCGCACCGCCGGGTCGATCATCTGCGCGCTGTCCACCACCCGCCCGGTCAGCGCCGGGAAGGTCAGCGCCGCCTGGGCCACGCCCACGCAGGCCAACAGCCACAGCGCCAGGCCTATCCGTAATAAACGCATCGACACCTCAGTGCAGCCTTATTTGAACTTCACTTGCGGCGCTTTATCGGCATCGGCGCTGGTGGCTTCAAACGTGGCGCGGATCGGCAAGTCGCTGTACATCACGCTGTGCCACAGGCGGCCCGGGAAAGTACGGATCTCGGTGTTGTAAGCCTGCACGGCTTGGATAAAGTCACGGCGAGACACAGCGATACGGTTCTCGGTGCCTTCAAGTTGCGATTGCAAGGCCAGGAAGTTCTGGTTGGCCTTCAGGTCCGGGTAACGCTCGGACACCACCATCAAACGGCTGAGTGCGCCGCTCAGGCCATCCTGGGCTTGCTGGAACTGCTTGAGTTTCTCGGGGTTGTCCAGGGTGCTGGCATCCACCTGGATCGAGGTGGCCTTGGCCCGCGCTTCAATCACCGCGGTGAGGGTTTCCTGTTCGTGGGCGGCATACGCCTTCACCGTTTCCACCAGGTTGGGGATCAGGTCGGCACGGCGCTGGTACTGGTTCTGCACCTGGCCCCAGGCGGCCTTGGCCTGTTCGTCCAGGGTCGGGATGTTGTTGATGCCGCAACCGCTCAGCACGCTGCTGATCAGTAACAGCGCCGCAGCCTTGAAGCCCCAGCGATAAGTGTGTGCTGCTTGCATGGTGTTTCTCCTGCCCAATCTGGATGGAATGTGACGACTAACCCTATAAACCACGCGCTTGGGGCATAATCCGCCACCACTGGAATGCTTCGAGCCAATCAGCTACAAAGATGCCCAGCGCGAAAAAGAGTTCAGAGTGTGCTGCATTTATCTGAACAACACCCGAACAACAATAGACGTTCCCCACATTTTGGCCGACAGCATCGCTTTGAATGCTGCGCAGTAGCCGAACAAGGATATTCATGAAAAAGCTGTGTTTGCTCGGCCTTGTTGCCACGCTGGCCACCCACCCCGTCTGGGCAGAAACAAAGCCTGCTGCGCTTAACGACAAGGACGCCTTTGTCAGCGACCTGCTCAAGCAAATGACCCTGGATGAGAAGATCGGCCAATTGCGCCTGATCAGCATCGGCCCGGAAATGCCCCGCGAGCTGATCCGCAAGGAAATCGCCGCCGGCCGCATCGGTGGCACGTTCAACTCCATCACCCGCCCGGAAAACCGGCCGATGCAGGACGCGGCCATGCGCAGCCGCTTGAAGATCCCGATGTTCTTCGCCTACGACGTGATCCACGGCCACCGCACCATTTTCCCGATCAGCCTGGCCCTGGCCTCCAGCTGGGACATGGACGCCATCGGCCGCTCCGGGCGCATCGCCGCCCAGGAAGCCGCTGCCGACAGCCTCGACATCACCTTTGCGCCGATGGTCGATATCTCCCGCGACCCACGCTGGGGCCGCACCTCCGAAGGTTTCGGTGAAGACACCTACCTGGTGTCACGCATTGCCGAAGTCATGGTCAAGGCGTTCCAGGGCACCAGCCCCGCGAATGCCGACAGCCTCATGGCCAGCGTCAAGCACTTTGCCCTCTACGGTGCGGTGGAAGGCGGGCGCGACTACAACGTGGTCGACATGAGCCCGGTCAAGATGTACCAGGACTACCTGCCGCCCTACCACGCGGCGATCAAGGCCGGCTCCGGCGGCGTGATGGTGGCGCTCAACTCGATCAACGGCGTGCCCGCCACTGCCAACACCTGGCTGATGAACGACCTGCTGCGCAAAGACTGGGGCTTCAAGGGCCTGACCGTCAGCGACCACGGTGCAATTTTCGAGCTAATCAAGCACGGCGTGGCCAAGGACGGGCGTGAAGCCGCTAAGCTCGCGATCAAGGCCGGCATCGACATGAGCATGAACGACTCGCTGTACGGCAAGGAATTGCCTGGGCTGCTCAAGTCCGGCGAGATCCAGCAGAGCGACATCGACAACGCCGTGCGCGAAGTGCTCGGCGCCAAGTACGACATGGGCCTGTTCAAGGACCCGTACCTGCGCATCGGCAAGGCCGAGGATGACCCGGTCGACACCTACGCCGACAGCCGCCTGCACCGGGCCGAGGCCCGCGACATTGCGCGCCGCAGCCTGGTGTTGCTGAAAAACCACAACGACACCCTGCCGCTGAAAAAATCCGCGACCATTGCCCTGGTCGGCCCGCTGGCCAAGGCCCCCATCGACATGATGGGCAGTTGGGCTGCTGCCGGCCGGCCTGCGCAATCGGTGACCCTGCTCGACGGCATGAACGCCGTGATCGGCGAAAAAGGCAAAGTGATCTACGCCCGTGGCGCCAACATCACCGGCGACAAGGCGGTGCTCGACTACCTCAACTTCCTCAACTTCGACGCCCCGGAAGTGGTGGACGACCCGCGCCCTGCCCAAGTGCTGATTGATGAAGCGGTGAAGGCGGCGAACAACGCCGACGTAATCGTCGCGGCGGTGGGCGAGTCCCGTGGCATGTCCCACGAGTCGTCGAGCCGCACCGACCTGAACATCCCGCAAAGCCAGCGCGACTTGATCAAGGCCCTCAAAGCCACCGGCAAGCCGCTGGTGCTGGTGCTGATGAACGGCCGTCCGCTGTCGATTCTGGAAGAAAACCAACAGGCCGATGCGATCCTGGAAACCTGGTTTTCCGGTACCGAAGGCGGTAACGCCATTGCCGACGTGCTGTTTGGCGACTACAACCCATCGGGCAAGCTGCCGATCACCTTCCCTCGCTCCGTTGGGCAGATTCCGACCTACTACAACCACCTGACCATCGGCCGGCCATTCACCCCAGGCAAGCCGGGCAACTACACCTCGCAGTACTTCGATGACACCACAGGCCCCCTGTTTCCGTTTGGCTATGGCCTGAGCTACACCACGTTCAGCCTCTCGGACATGGCGCTGTCGTCCACCACCCTGAACAAGACCGGCAAGCTCGACGCCAGCGTCACCGTGAAGAACACCGGCAAGGTCGACGGCGAAACGGTTGTGCAGTTGTATATCCAGGACGTGGCCGGTTCGATGATCCGCCCGATCAAGGAGCTGAAGAACTTCCAGAAGGTCATGCTCAAGGCCGGCGAAGCGCGCACGCTGCACTTCACCATTACCGAGGACGATCTGAAGTTCTACAACAGCCAGCTCAAGTACGCGGCCGAACCGGGTGAGTTCAATGTGCAGATCGGGTTGGATTCCCAGGACGTGCAGCAACAAACCTTCGAACTGCTCTGATCTGAAGCTGTAAACACGGTCTGGGTGGGAGCTGGCTTGCCTGCGATAGCGGTGGAATATTCACCACCGCCATCGCAGGCAAGCCAGCTCCCACATTGGGGTTGAGGTGGCCCGCCTAGCCGCGTCGATCCAGCAGGTTCACCACCAGACGATCAATCCAGCCCCACACTCGCTGCTTCACCCGCCGCCACAACGGCCGCGCCTTCCATGCCTCCAGGCTCACCGCCTGGCTCTGGGCAAAGTCCGCTTCGAAACTGCCCACCACCGCTGCCGTCAATTGCGGGTCCAGTGCTTCCAGGTTGGCTTCCAGGTTGAAGCGCAGATTCCAGTGGTCGAAATTGCATGAGCCAATGCTCACCCAATCGTCCACCAGCACCATCTTCAGGTGCAAAAAGCACGGCTGGTATTCAAAGATCTGCACGCCTGAACGCAGCAGGCGCGGGTAATAACGGTGCCCGGCGTAACGCACCGACGGGTGATCGGTGCGCGGCCCGGTGAGCAACAGACGCACGTCCACACCGCGCCCAGCCGCCCGGCGCAAGGCACGGCGCACGCTCCAGGTGGGCAGGAAGTACGGGGTCGCCAGCCAGATACGCGATTTGCTGCTGTTCAAGGCGCGAATCAACGATTGCAGAATGTCGCGGTGCTGACGCGCATCGGCATACGCAACGCGGCCCAGCCCCGGCCCGGTAGCGGGCACCTTGGGCAAGCGGGGCAAACCGAAATGGGTCGCCGGTTTCCATTCTCGGCGCGCGGCGTTAGCGTGCCATTGCCGGTCGAACAGGGCCTGCCAGTCCAGCACCAGCGGGCCGCTGATTTGCACCATCACTTCGTGCCAGTCGGCGGTGTCTTGGCCCGGCGTCCAGAATTCGTCGGTGACGCCCGTACCACCGACCACGGCGACACGCTGATCAATCAGCAGCAACTTGCGGTGATCGCGATACAGGTTGCGCATCCAGCGCCGCCAGCTCAGACGGTTGTAAAAGCGCAACTCCACGCCGGCATCGGTCAAGCGCTTGCGCAGCCCCAGGGTAAACGCCAGGCTGCCGTAATCGTCGAACAGGCAACGCACGTGCACGCCGCGTTCGGCGGCCAGCACCAGTGCCTGCACCATCGCTTCGGCGCAGGCCCCGGCTTCGACCAGGTACAACTCAAGGTCAACCTGCTGCTCGGCCCGGGCGATGCCCACCAGCATCTGCGGAAAGAAATTCGGCCCGTCGATCAGCAATTCGAACTGATTGGCGCTGCGCCATGGGAACACTGCGCCGCTCATGTCAGCGCGCCGTGAAGATCAGCACCGCACCCACCGGCACTGACAAACTGATCGACTTGAGCCCCGCTGCCTTGCGCAAGGCGGCTACACCCGGTGCCAGGTCAAAATCCTCGGCATGCAATACCACAGGCTCCAGGGTCACCACTTGGAAGCGTCGATCATCCAGGCGCGTGGCCAACAGCTCGGCGCTGTAGGTCTGGGTCTTGCCGTGCAGCGTGACGCTCAGGGGCAGGCGCAATTCCAACTGCGCGCCGGACGCCAGGTCGTTGATGGGTTGCAGATTGATCTGCGCGCTGATCTGCGCTTCGGGGAAGGTCTTGATCTCGAACAGCTCTCTACGCATGCGCTCGTCGCGCAGCGGGATGCCGCTGTTGATCGACTCCAGTTCCACTTCCAACTGAGCCGCGCCTTTGGCATCGACCTTGCCGTGCAGCACCAGGAAGCGCTGCACTTCGGCAATCTCGGTGTTTTTGGTGGTGACGAAGGACAGGCGTGAGGATTCGTTATCCAGGTACCAGTCGGCGTGGGCGGGCACTGCTGCAGCGGCCAAAAGGGCGAAGGCCAAGGGTTTGATTGACATTGAAGACTCGCGGGGGAAAACCTGAGCGAACCATAAGCGCAATCTCATGAACGGCGCAAATTCATTGTGGGAGCGGGCTTGCTCGCGAAAGCGCAGTGCCAGTCAATACATGTGTAGCTGATACACCGCCTTCGCGAGCAAGCCCGCTCCCACATTTATTCGGCGGTGACTATCAAACCAGCGCTCGCTGCACTTCGCAGATCGTTTCTTCAAGGCTGCCCATATGCAAATTCAGCACACGCTCCACCGGCGCCTGATGCATCGGCCAATGCAACGCCATGCTCCCCACCAGGCGGCCATTGGCGCGCACCGGCAGCGCCACCGCCCGGATCAGGAACGGCAAACGCACAGGATATTCCCAATAGCCCTCGGTACGCTGGCCGAAGCCCTGGTGCTGGGTTTGCTCGCAGGCGCGATAGTGCTCGTCCGCCGCCATATGATTGCGGCCTGCCAGGCGCTGTACTTCTTCGGCCGGCAATTGCGTCAGGCACGCCTTGCCCATCGCCGAGTGAAATAGACTGGCGTACTGGCCGACGATCTGACAGTTGTTCGGGTACAGCTTGCGCAACACGCTGGGAATCGCGCTCTCCATGACCTCCAGGCGCTCGCCATCGAAGCACGACAAATCCACCACCAGCCCGGTGCGCTCGCTGAGCTCCAGCAACCAGGGCGCGGCGCTCTCCACCACCTGGCGCTTGAAGCGTTGCTGGGTATCGCCGAACAAGCGCCGGGCACGCAGGCGGTAACGTCGATCACTCAGGCCCCGATAGACCCAACCCTGCTCCTGCAAGGTCAGCAACATGCGCGACACCGTGGCCTTGGGCAGGCACGTGAGGTAGTGCAGCTCTTCCAGCCCCAGGGCCTGGTGCTCGCCCAGCAACTCGACGATTGCCAGTGCGCGCTCAACCGAGCGTACGGTGCCTGTCTCCATGTTCGATCTCCCTGTTGCCGGTGGATGATCTTTTTTTCACAGCAAGATACAGGCCCGGTCAGCGCTCAGCGGGTCGTTGCAAGGCACGCCGGCGGCCGGCGTTGTACCCATTGGGTCAGTTGCTCATGGGCATAGGCCAATTGCAGCACGGCCCTGTCGGCCTGGGCCGGGCCAATGATTTGCAGGCCCATGGGCAAGCCCTGGGGGTTGAAGCCCACGGGGATGCTCATGCTCGGCAAACCGGCGAGGGTCGGGCCGATCACCACTTCCATCCAGCGGTGATAAGTGTCCATTTCACGCCCGCCGACGAGGCGTGGCCACGGCTGTTGTGCATCGAAAGGGAACACCTGGGCCGTGGGCAACAGCAGGAAATCGTAACGTTCAAACAACTTGGCCAAGGCGCGGTACCACTCACTGCGGTCCACCGACGCCTGGTACACCTGTTGAGCGCTCAAACCCTGGCCGCCCTCCACTTCCCACTGGGCCTCGGGTTTGAGCAGTGCGCGTTTTTGCGGGTTGGCGTAGGCCGCGCCGAGGTTGCCGTGCACCAGCCAATGGCGGTGTACCAGCCAGCAGCGCCACAGGCGCGCCATGGAAAAGTCCGGTTGGCAGCTGTGCACTTCACAGCCCAGCCTGGCGAAATCGTCCAGCGCCGCCTCGCACAGGCTCATCACGCCATCATCCATCGGCAGATAACCGTTGTAGTCCCCCAGCCAACCGAGGCGTGCGCCCTTGAAGTCGCGCTGCAACGGCTGGCCCAGCACCGCCGGATCGGCCTGGGAGGACAGCGGCGTGCGGGGGTCGTAACCGGCCTGAATACTCAGCAACTGCGCCACATCCGCCACACTGCGCCCCATCGGGCCTTCGGTGCCCAGTTGCTGCACGAACAGCTCCGGCATCGGCCCGTGGGGCACCCGCCCTTGGGAGGGGCGCAAGCCGAACACGTTGTTGAACGCCGCCGGGTTGCGCAGTGAGCCCATCATGTCGCTGCCGTCGGCCACCGGCAGCATACGCAGCGCCAAAGCCACCGCCGCCCCGCCACTGCTGCCACCCGCCGCCAGGCGTGGGTCATAGGCATTGCCGGTGGTGCCGAACAGCGTGTTGTAGGTGTGGGAGCCCAGGCCGAACTCCGGCACGTTGGTCTTGCCGATGATGATCGCACCACTGGCCCGCACCCGCGCCACGCTGATGGCGTCTTCGCCCGGCACATGCTCGGCGAACAGCGGTGAGCCCAAGGTGGTGCGCAAGCCCTGGGTGGCCGCCAGGTCCTTGATGGCCTGGGGCATGCCATGCATCCAGCCACGGGAGTGGCCCTGGTCCAACTCGCGATCGCAGGCCCTCGCTTCGGCCAGCACGGCCTCGCTGTCGCGCAGTGACACCAGCGCATTCACGCCGGGGTTAAAGCGCTGGATCTGCGCCAGATACGCCTGCATCACTTCTTCACACGACACCTGCCGCCCATGAATGGCTCGCGACAGCTCAGTGGCATCCCAATCAACAATACTCAAGGCTTCACCTCTCTGGAAAACGGCAACGGCTTGCTCGCCCGCGGTGCCTCGCGCATGCAATAAGTGCCCAGCAGCGTCAGCACGCACGCAAACAATACATAAAACGACGGCGCCACCGGTGTGCCCAGCACTTTGCTAAGCCAGGTCACGATCAACGGCGCGAAACCACCGAACACCATCACCGCCACGTTATAGGCCACCGACACGCCGGTGGAGCGCACCTCAATGGGGAACTGCTCGGCCAATGCCGTCGGCGCTGGCCCGAAGAACCCGCCAATCGCCGTGCACAACATTACCTGCATTACCAGCAAGCGCTCGATGGACGGCGCGGCGGCTACCCACACATACAAGGGGTAGACCATCACGAAGAACGCCAGGGTGAAGGCCATCAACACCGGTCGCCGCCCCAACCGATCCGAGAGCAGGCCGGACAAGGGGATCACCACGGTCATCAGCGCCACCGCAAACATCTGCACCATCAACACCTGGTCCAGCGGCAGGCCGAGGTTCTTGTGGGCGAAGGTCGGCATGTTCACCAGCACCACATAAAACGACACCGTCGCCCCGCAGGCCAGGCCCATCGACACCAAGATACTGCGCCGATGCTCACGCAGCACTTGCATGAGGCTCGGCGCCGGGCCGGTGGCTTGCTTGCGCGCTTCGATGAATTCTTCCGGGTCTTCCATGTGCCGACGGATCCACAACCCCACCGGGCCGATCAACAAGCCCAGCACAAACGGCAGGCGCCAGCCCCACAGGTCGAGGGTCTCAGGCGAAAAGAAATGCGTGACCAGCGCCACCATCGCGGCCCCGCCGAACACCGCCAGGCACTGCCCTACCAATTGCCAGGAGCCATACAAGCCCTTGCGATGGGCTGGCGCGCTCTCTACCAGAAATGCCGTGGCGCTCGCGTACTCACCGCCAGTGGCAAAGCCCTGGAGCATGCGCGCCACCACGATCAGCAACGGCGCGCCCATGCCGATGGCGGCGTAGCTCGGCGCGAAGGCGATCAGCGCGATGGACACGGTCATCAGCCGGATAATCAACTGCATCGCCGCCTTGCGGCCTTTGCGGTCGGCGTAGATGCCCAACAGGATGCCGCCCACCGGGCGCATGAAAAAGCCCACGCCGAAGGTGGCCAGCGCCATCAGCAGCGAGGCGTACTCGTCCTCCGAGGGAAAGAACTGCCGGGCGATGATGCTGGCCAGAAAGCCGTAGACGATAAAGTCATACCACTCCAACGCGTTGCCGATCACGGCCGCCACCACTTGGCGGGTGCGCGAGACACCAGGTTTTGCAGTCTGCATGAGGAACACTCCATTCAACCGATCAGGGAAAGGGTCCAGCGGCAGAAAAAGACGTTACTGTAGGAGCGAGCTTGCTCGCGAAGGTCGTCAACGATGACGCAGCGCTATTAGGGAGCACGTGTCGCCTGTGGGTTTTTCGCGAGCAAGCTCGCTCCTACAAGGGTTCGGGTTAGCCGGCTGGCTTCAGCCAGCTCTCGGCCAGCGCGCCCCAGTAGGCGGCGCCGGTCAGCAGGATGTCGTCGTTAAAGTCATAGGCGGGGTTGTGCACCATCGGCCGCGACACGCCGTTGCCGATAAACAGGTAACTGCCGGGGCAGCGTTGCAGCATCCAGGCGAAGTCTTCGCTGCCCATAAGCGTACGGGTGTTGCCATCCACGGCGTCGGCACCGAGCAAGGCCACGCCGACCTGGCGGGCGAATTCGGTTTCTTCGGCGTGGTTGACCAGTACCGGGTAGGCCGGGCGGTGTTCGACCTGCACGGTGCAGCCGAAGCTGGCGGCCTGGGTCTGGATGATCGCGTTGACCCGTTCCAGCATCTGTTCACGCACCTTGGGGTTAAGTGCGCGCAGGCTCAGGCGCAGCAGGGCTTGCTGGGGAATCACATTGGCGGCTTGCCCCGCTTGCAAGGCGCCGACCGTGACCACGGCGGCTTCCTGGGTGTCGATATTGCGCGCCACCACCGTCTGCAAGGCCATGACCATGCTCGCCGCCGCCACCAGCGGGTCCACGGTCAAATGCGGCATCGAGCCATGGCCACCTACGCCTTCAAGCGTCACGGTAAGCAGATCCTGAGAGGCCATCATCGGCCCCACTCTCAAGCCCAGATGCCCCGCCGGCAAGCCCGGCATATTGTGCATGCCGAACAGCCCATCACAGGGAAAACGTTCCAGCAAACCGTCCGCCAGCATCGCCTCGGCGCCGCCCTGGCCTTCTTCGGCGGGTTGGAAAATCAGGTTCAAGGTACCGTCGAATTGCCGCGTCGCCGCCAAGTAACGCGCGGCGCCGAGCAACATGGTGGTGTGGCCGTCATGGCCGCAGGCATGCATGCAGCCGGCGTGCTGGCTGGTATAGGCCGCGCCGGTGTTCTCGATGATGGGCAAGGCGTCCATGTCGGCGCGAATCCCCAACGTGCGCGAGCTGTTGCCATTGCGCAGCACGCCGACCACACCGGTCTTGCCGATGCCGGTGTGCACCTCGTAACCCCACTCTTTAAGTGACTGTGCGACCAACGCTGAGGTGCGGTTCTCTTCAAAGCCGAGTTCGGGATGGGCATGGATATCGTGACGCACAGCGTGCAAGTCGCTGGCAACGTCGCTGAGCCAATCCAGGATGTGCTGGTGCGGGCGCATGGTGATTCTCCTCACAGGCGGGTGGTCCCGTTCTTGTTTGCAACACATCGACAGCTAAGCGCGATGTGCGCGTGAGGACAATCAAAGGTGGTTCCACTCTGTGGAACCTCAGGGTCGAGCTTTTTTCCGTGGACCCACACACATCCATAGGTGGGAGCTGGCTTGCCTGCGATGGCGGAGTGTCAGCCAAACATTTGTAACTGCCCCACCGCTACCGGGAGCAAGCTCCCTCGCCACAAGTGGCGCCGCAGACCTATCAGATTTATACGACGAAACTCACGGAATCGTCTGACTTTACCCTAAGTAAATCCCTCTCCAGAGTTTGGCTTGCTACGTGACTTTTCCTTACTCGTTTACCTCGATTTAAAGGCGCCACGCGTCAGTTTTCTTATCGAGACGAGCAGGAAAGCACGGCTAAAAAAACATGGATAAGAGGCGAAAAAATGAGCGTAGGTCATTTCATCTGTCAAGGTGACAAAACCAGTTGCGGCGGGGAAGTGCTGGGCGTAGATCAAACAACCCACATGAATGGCCGTCTTCGTGCCTGCGAAGGTGACCCAGTTACCTGCGGCAAGGATGGGCAAACGTACAAGATCATCGGCGGCATTTCCTTCATGGAGAGCAATGGCCGGCTTGTTGCCGGTACGGTGGATAGTTACAGCGGCTGTCCCTGTAAAGCCGAGCTGATTCCTTTGGCGTTATTCGGCGAGTACCACGGCAGAGGTGGCTCGGTCGTAAGCGCCAACAGACTGGCCGCTGAGCCGGTCCAGCCAGTAACCCACTGGGCAGCGTCCTCTCAACGCACCTCCACCTCGCCAAGTGAGTCGCCCCAATCCGCATTTGCCGCATTTAAAGCGCTCATAGGCGAAGAGCCGGGTTTTTACATCGTGCCCAAAAGCATGAGCCGCGAGGCGCTGGAAGCCACACTTTTTCCGACGCTCGACCCGGCTGTAATGCGCAAGTTTCAATCGCTGAATCCCAACACAGGGCCCGTCAAAGCCGGCTCGATGATCGTGCTCAGCGACCCGAACAACACCTCCTGCACCTATCAGGAAGCGCAACTGATGCAGGCGGCTCAACACGTCAGCGCATCACTGGATGAGCTGACGCCGGACGAGGCTGACTTTCTCTATCGCCACGGTGCCGAGATCGCTGGCTTTATCGGCCATACCTCAACCTGGCTCGGCGTCAGCGCTGTGGTGATGGAAACTCACCTGAACAACCTGCGCGACACCCTCCAAGCCATCGAGCGCCTGCATCAACAAAATTATCGTCAGAACGGTCACCTTAAATCGCCCCAGTTCTTCGCGGATCGACAGCGTCTTATGAACCAGCTGGATGCCCATCTGTTGAACTCCACTCGACTGCGTGGCCAAACCACCCTGGGCGACCACCCCAAGTTGAAAACAGCCCTCGGCATTTCCAGTCGCAGCTTGGTACATCATTGGGACAAAGCGGGTGGGCCTGGGCAGATTCCGGGTTATTCGGCGCATGTGGAAGCGACCAGCCGTGCGGCCAGATACATGAAGGCAGGGGGTTACATCGGAATTGCCCTTGGCGGCGTATCCGCCTCATTGGCAATACAGCAGGTTTGCAATAACGATTCCGGCGCGGCTTGCGAAAAGATCAAGTTTACAGAAGGAGGAAAGTTCGCCGGCTCGGTTGGCGTTGGTGCTGTTGGCGGGTGGGTCGGTGGTATTGCTGGTAGTACGATCTGCCTGGGGCTGGGTGTTACGACAGGTATAGGGGGCGTTATCTGTGTGGCGGCTCTGGTTGGCACAGGCGCATGGGCAGGCACGACTATCGGCGGTACGCGTGGAGAACAGATAGGAGAAAAACTGTACGAGAAAACTTTGCCATGACAACGGATGAGTCTTGGAACGCCTGGTTAGAAATTTGGCTTTTGGCCAGCCCATTCCTTTTTGGATTAACTGGTCTCGCGCTTAGCCTATATCTTACTCACTGTCACATGGATGCCATAAAAGAGGCTTTGAAAAACAGCCGTTATATCTATCTTTGGGGAGACAGCCTGGGGAATCGCGGTTTGATTTGGTCCCTTTTGGAAATGTCACAAATAGCCGGAATGATACTGATGCCAAAGGTGCATATCCGGCATGGCAACTTGGATCCAGTGGACTTTGAAAACTTCCCACCCTATCTAAAACGTCTTCTCATAATCACTACGACGCTGATCTGTACGGCCTTTATTTGGTTGGCGGCGGCATACATTCTGGCGACGTTCAGGTAACCCAAACGGGCCTCATCCGAGGCCCGACATCAGCAAAGAATCAGGCGCAATACCAGCCAATACGTAAGTTGACTGACCCACCGCATTCGCGAGCAAGCCCGCTCCCACAAGGGGTGATGGGGGGTGTCAAGGAGTCAGGCGGCAGCCTTGGCGGTTGCCCATCCATCGCGCTGTATGCGTACGCCCCAACCCACTCGCCGTCACTTCACTGCGTTCCGGCTTATCGATAAACGCACTGATGGGCACGTACTGCTTCACATACCCGAGGCAATAGTCCGCCGGGTTGTTGGCCACGTACCGGCACGAGCAGTACTCCTTGGCGGTGTACGCCGCGATGATGTCTGGGAAGGCTTGCAGGTTGACGCGTTCATGCCAAACCCAGCCCAAGAGTGCGATAAACAACACCAGTAAAACGCTGATGAACGGATGACGGCGAATCATGAGCGCACCGCCGCCAGCACGCGTTTGAGCAGTTCGTTATGCCGGTAACTGCCATCGCGATCATCGCCGTAGCGCACGATCACCAAGTGTTCGTCAGGCAACACAAACAGCGCCTGGCCCCAGTGCCCCAGCGCGGCAAAGGTGGTGGCCGGTGCGTCGGGCCAGGGTTGGGGGGCGCCGGTGTTGAGCCACCAATGGCCGCCTGGCACGGCTTCATCCTGGCCGGCTTTGTAGTGGTCGAAGGGCCTGCGGTTGAAGGCGACCCAGTCCTGGGGCAGCAGTTGCCGCTCGCCCCAGCGCCCATCTCGCGCCATCAGTAGCCCTACTCGTGCCAGATCGCGGGCCGTGAGGTAGGCATAGGATGACGCGACAAACGTCTCATCGGCATCGGTTTCCCAGGTTGCGTCGCGAATGCCCAGGGGCTGGAACAGCGCGTCCCACGGGTAGGTCATGTAGGCCTTGTGGCCGAGCATGCCCTTGAGCGCAGCGGACAGGATAGTGCTGTCGCCACTGGAATAACGGAAAGCCTGGCCAGGGGCGGCGACCGCATAGGTATCCGCTGCGAATTGCGCCATGTCGGTGTGGCCACGGGTGTAAAGCATCGCCACCACCGAAGATTTCAATGGGGCGTATTCGTAGTCTTCCTGCCAATCCAACCCCGAGGCCCAGTGCAGCAGGTCGGCCATGCTCACCTTGGGATGCTGCTTCATCGGCGGATAGAAACGTGCAGCGGGGTCGCTGAGTTTGAAGCGGCCTTGCCCATAGGCCACGCCCAGCACGGTAGCCATCAGGCTTTTGCTGACGGACCAGGTGAGGTGCGGCGTGCTGGCAGTGGTGGGCGCGGCGTAGCGTTCATAAATGATTTCGCCATCCCGAATGACCAGCAACGCATCGGTGCGAATACCGGTGCGGGTGGCATCGTCGCGGGGTGGGAAAGCGTAGGCGTCCAGGGCATCGACAGCGGGACCGGCGAGAAGCGTGCCCATGGCCCATTCCTTTTCAGGCCAGACTTCAGCGCGGGCATTCACGGTGACAAACAGCAGGGCAACGCACAACAGGCCTCGGAGCATGGACGCGAACTCAAGGGAGCATTCAAGCCCGCGAGCCTAGCCCACGCCAGTGACAGATTTGCGACAAGGGGCCTGTCATCCAACCGTCACCGTAACTTCATGGAGCTGACACCGAGGCTACATAGCCTGACTTTGGACAACAAAGTCGACTGGCCGCAACCTGGCCGGCACCCGGAGACTCGCTATGACTCAGATCGCCCGCATCAGCGACAAAGGCAATGAACGCCGTCTGCAAGCCGAACGCCTGGTAGGCGCGCAGGCATTGCAGGAAGCCCAGGCCCTGCGGTTCAACGTGTTCAGCGGCGAGTTCAACGCCAAGCTGAAAGGCGCGGAACTGGGTCTGGACATGGATGACTATGATGTTCACTGCAGCCATATCGGCGTGCGGGATTTGAACAGCGGCCGACTTGTCGCCACCACCCGTCTGCTCGACCACCAGGCGGCCAGCACCCTGGGCCGGTTCTACAGTGAAGAAGAATTCAGCCTGCATGGCCTGTTGCACTTGCAGGGCCCGATCCTGGAGATTGGCCGCACCTGCGTCGACCCGGCCTACCGCAACGGCGGCACCATCGCGGTGCTCTGGGGCGAGTTGGCCGAAGTGCTCAACCAAGGTGGCTACAGCTACCTGATGGGCTGCGCGAGCATCCCGATGCACGATGGCGGCATCCAGGCCCACGCGATCATGCAGCGCTTGCGCGAGCGCTACCTGTGCAACGAACACCTGCGCGCCGAACCAAAAAAACCGCTGCCGGCCCTGGACTTGCCGTCTAACGTCATCGCCGAAATGCCGCCGCTGCTCAAGGCCTACATGCGCCTGGGCGCGAAGATCTGCGGCGAGCCGTGCTGGGATGAAGACTTCCAGGTGGCCGACGTGTTTATCCTGCTCAAGCGCGACGAGTTGTGCCCGCGTTATGCGCGCCACTTCAAGGCGGCCATGTGATGAACCGCCTGCGCATTTACGGGCGCATCGCCCGCGTGCTGTTGGTGGTGGGGCTGGGGTTGAGCATGGCCAGTGTATTTGGCCTGTTCGAGCGCCTGGGGGTGGCTAACTCGATGGTGCGGCGCCAGCGTTGGTCGCGCTTTTTTATGGCGCGACTGACCAACGCCCTGCCCTTTCGCGTGACGGTGCACGGCGAGTTGCCGCAAACGCCGATGCTGTGGGTGAGCAATCACGTGTCCTGGACGGATATCCCGTTGCTGGGCATGGTGGCGCCGATGTCGTTTTTGTCCAAGGCCGAGGTGCGTACCTGGCCGGTGGCGGGCTGGCTGGCGGCCAAGGCGGGCAGCCTGTTTATTCGTCGCGGTTCAGGTGACAGCCAGTTGATCCGCAAGCAGATGACCCGTCATCTGGAGCAACAGCACCCGCTGCTGATGTTCCCCGAAGGCACCACCACCGACGGGCGCGGCCTGCGCACGTTTCATGGGCGCTTGCTGGCCAGCGCGATCGATGCGGATGTGTCATTGCAGCCGGTAGCGATTCGGTATCTGCGCGACGGCCAAGTCGACCCGCTGGCGCCCTTTATTGGCGATGATGATTTGCTCTCACACCTGATGCGCTTGTTTTCCAATGACCGCGGCGATGTGGAGATTCATGTGCTCAAGCCGATTGCTTGCGCTGGGCAGGAACGTGCGGCATTGGCGTATCAGGCGCAGCAGGCGGTGCAGAAGGCGTTGTTCGGGCCGGTGCCGGAGACTGAGCAAGTGGCTGCTCGGCCAGCATTCGCCGCCTGAAGCAATGTGAACACCCTCTAAAATGTGGGAGCTGGCTTGCCTGCGATGGCGGTGGGTCAGCCACAGCATTCTCAACAGGTAGGCCGCTATCGCAGGCAAGCCAGCTCCCACATTCAGATCTCATGTAGTCAGTTGAGATTGTGCAAACTTCTGCAACTCTGGG
Source organism: Pseudomonas sp. FDAARGOS_380 (assembly GCF_002591235.1). Taxonomy (NCBI): domain Bacteria; kingdom Pseudomonadati; phylum Pseudomonadota; class Gammaproteobacteria; order Pseudomonadales; family Pseudomonadaceae; genus Pseudomonas; species Pseudomonas sp. FDAARGOS_380. Next base: position 6,434,849 of record NZ_CP023969.1, read on the forward strand.
TAGAACAGTCGAAAGTCCTCACTCAGCGGCTCATACAAAACCCGCAACTCCTGCATCGCATACCCTAACTCTTCAGGCTGTGTCAGCCGCCGCGAAATCCCCCGCAGCACCTGGTCCATCACCGCAAACTCGCGGTACGAGCCCAACCAATCATCGGCTGCCATATAGGGTGCGATCTGCGCCAGCCGCCCCGGCAACGCGGGTTCGGCCGCCAACACCCGATACACCTGGGACGTAAAACGCTCCAGGGGCTGGTCGGCATACAGCGCCCAATCGCGCGCCAGGCAATGGTCAAAAAACACATCGAGGACGATGCCGGCATAGCGCCTGCGGGTCTGGCTGAAACGCGACAACGCCTCCCCCACCAAGGGGTGGCTGTCGGTGAACCGGTCGATGGAGCGATGCAGCTGGATCGCCGCTTCGATTTGCGGGCTGAACTGGCCCTGCAGGCGGCCTTTGACGAAGTCGCCATAGAGGCTGCCCAGCAATTGCCCAGGAAGTTGGCCGCCCAGGTGCAGATGTGCGAGATAATTCATGCCGCACAGTCTACCACTGCCACCAACATATCGTTATAACCCGATATACCGATTCGCTTTGACCTCAGATCAAAATCATATTGGTATATCGGGATATGACGATTTAAAGTTCGCCTCATCGCGATATAACGCTTTACGACACCGAGCACCCTGCCATGTCCATCGACCTCGACGAAATAATAAAAGCCCTGGCGCACCCAGTACGACGAGACATCCTCACCTGGCTCAAAGACCCCAAAGTGCAGTTCCCCGAGCAGTTGCACAACCACGAATACGGCATCTGCGCCGGGCAGATCGACCAGCGCTGCGGCTTGTCCCAGTCGACCGTGTCGGCCCACCTGGCCACCTTGCAACGGGCGGGGTTGATCAGCAGCCAGAAGGCCGGGCAGTGGCACTTTTTCAAGCGCAATGAGGAAGTGATCCAAGCCTTTCTCGCTGCGCTCATTACCGAACTCAGCGCACCGTAATCACCAAGGACACGCCCCATGCCCCTCTCGCTACTCATACTGGCCCTGAGCGCCTTCGCCATCGGCACCACCGAGTTCGTCATCATGGGCTTGCTGCCCGATGTGGCGACGGACCTGGGTGTGTCGATTCCCGGCGCCGGCTGGCTGGTGACCGGCTACGCCCTGGGCGTGGCCATCGGCGCACCGTTCATGGCACTGGCTACCGCCAAGCTGCCACGCAAGGCGGCGCTGGTAGCGTTGATGGGTATTTTCATTATCGGCAACCTGCTCTGTGCCCTGGCAAGCGACTACAACGTGCTGATGTTTGCCCGTGTGGTAACGGCGTTGTGCCACGGCGCCTTCTTCGGGATTGGTTCAGTGGTGGCGGCCAACCTGGTGCCGGCCAACAAACGTGCGTCGGCGGTGGCGCTGATGTTCACCGGGTTGACCCTGGCTAACGTGCTGGGCGTGCCCCTGGGTACGGCGCTGGGCCAGGAAGCCGGCTGGCGCTCGACCTTCTGGGCCGTGACCGTGATTGGCGTGATCGCCTTGGTCGGCCTTATTCGCTTTTTACCCGCCAAGCGTGACGAAGAAAAACTCGACATGCGCGCCGAACTGGCCGCCCTCAAGGGTGCCGGTATCTGGCTGTCGCTGAGCATGACTGCGCTGTTTGCCGCGTCGATGTTCACCCTCTTTACCTATGTCGCACCGCTGCTCGGCGATGTCACCGGCGTATCGCCCAAAGGCGTGACCTGGACCCTGTTGCTGATCGGCCTGGGCCTCACCGTGGGCAACATCATCGGCGGCAAACTGGCAGATAAGCGCCTGGCGGCCACCTTAATCGGCGTGTTCATCAGCATGGCGGTGGTGTCCACGCTGCTGAGCTGGACCAGCGTTGCGGTGATCCCAACCGAGATCACCCTGTTCCTGTGGGCCACCGCCTCGTTCGCCGCCGTGCCGGCGCTGCAAATCAACGTGGTGACCTTCGGCAAGGCCGCGCCGAACCTGGTATCCACCTTGAACATCGGTGCCTTCAACATTGGCAACGCACTCGGCGCCTGGGTCGGCGGCAGCGTGATTGCCCACGGCTTCGGCCTGACCAGCGTGCCCCTGGCGGCCGCCGCACTGGCGATTCTCGCGCTGCTGGTGACCCTGATCACTTTCCGTCAGGGCGGCAATGCCGACCTGGCCCCCGCGACCCACTGATCAACTTAAAAGAGAAGGTGTTTTTTCCATGACGACTATTTTCGATCCGATCACACTGGGCGACGTGCAGCTGTCGAACCGCATCATCATGGCGCCGCTGACCCGCTGCCGCGCGGATGCCGGGCGCGTGCCCAATGCGCTGATGGCCGAGTACTACGTGCAACGCGCCTCCGCCGGGCTGATCCTCAGCGAAGCCACTTCCGTGACACCGATGGGCGTGGGCTACCCGGACACCCCCGGCATCTGGTCCAACGATCAGGTGCGCGGCTGGGCCAACATCACCAAGGCCGTGCATGGCGCGGGCGGCAAGATCTTCCTGCAGTTGTGGCATGTTGGCCGCATCTCCCACGAGTCCTACCTGAACGGCGAAACCCCGGTGGCCCCGAGTGCAGTCCAGGCTAAAGGCCACGTCAGCCTGGTTCGCCCGCTGGCCGACTACCCTACCCCGCGCGCCCTGGAAACCGCTGAAATCGCCGACATCGTCGACGCCTACCGCACCGGCGCCGAGAACGCCAAGGCCGCCGGTTTCGACGGCGTGGAAATCCACGGCGCCAACGGCTACCTGCTCGACCAGTTCCTGCAAAGCAGCACCAACCAGCGCACCGACCAGTACGGTGGCTCCCTGGAAAACCGTGCGCGCCTGTTGCTGGAAGTCACCGACGCCGCCATCGAAGTCTGGGGCGCCGGCCGCGTGGGCGTGCACTTGGCACCGCGGGCTGATGCGCATGACATGGGCGACGACAACCTCGCCGAAACCTTCACCTACGTCGCCAGCGAACTGGGCAAGCGTGGCATCGCGTTCATCTGCTCCCGTGAAAAAGAAGGCGCAGACAGCCTTGGCCCACAGCTGAAAAAAGCCTTCGGCGGTGCGTACATCGCCAACGAGCGCTTCACCAAAGACAGCGCCAATGCCTGGCTGGCGGCGGGCAAGGCGGATGCGGTGGCCTTTGGTATTCCCTTCATCGCCAACCCGGACCTGCCGGCGCGGCTGAAGGCTGATGCGCCGTTGAACGAGCCGCACCCGGAAACCTTCTATGGCAAAGGCCCGGTGGGATATATCGACTACCCGACGCTGCCGATCTAACCTGCTCCGCAAAACCAATGTGGGAGGTGACTTGCCTCCAATAGCTCAAATAAATGGGTCTCTCGGAGAGGCCCTTTAAGCAGCACACTTACGTCTGCAAAAGTGCCTAGCAAGCAGATCACCGAAACTCGTGATGGGCCAATCTGGGGGAATTCGGTGCTGAGGACTGCCGGCTAGATGTGCCTTTTCAAGGGCTCCGTAGTAGCCATCATAGAGATGGCCGCTGGAAATTATCTGTATACGCAAACAGCCTGGTTGCATATCCAGACCCAAGCGATTAGGATCCAAATTAGATCCAGTCCGGCACTCTGCCACTACGGGGTAACTGCGATGTTTTCAACGGGTTCTACCATCAATGAAATAAAAACCCTTGAAGAAGTCAACCATCTGTTCAAAATTGAGCAAGATTATGTGCTCACAAAGCAGTCATACCGCCGCCCACTGCGATCCTACGAACTGATTAGCGCTGACGCTAAGTGCCAGTTTCTGAAGAAGAGCAAGAACTGTGGGCAGGCGCACCAACACGGCTTCGTTGTCGAGACATGCGATGACAAGCAAGTTCTTATTGGTCACTGCTGCGCTCTTAACCACCTCGGTTTAGACGATGAAAAGGTTAAAAATGATTTCAGGCAGCTGTCGGCCAACGAGCGCGATGCTATGCGGCGCGCCAAAATTGAAAATTTGCTAGCAACGAGGGATGAGTTAACGAGCAACGTGAAACGCATACTGTGGGAAGTAAAGTTTTTACAAGCGGAGGCAGATCGGGTGCTCACGATACTGCCGCTGAAACTGGTTAGGGCTCTAATTGATCGCTGGAAGCGCAATACCCTGAAAGTAAACTGTGAATACCTGATTATTAAAAAGGGGAAGGATGACCGCGGTAAGACGGTGACTGAAAACTCTTGGTATCCCCGTGACTGCGGAACCCTAAAGGGTCTTGGCCCATGGTTAGACTTAGAAAAAATGGCATACACCCAGCAGCTTTATACCTTCTTACACAAACTCCAGAATATTCCAGACAAGAAGCGATTGACCAACGATGATCTGGTGATAGCTGAATCGGTCATCAATGAACTTACAGGACTGAGCGTTTTGGAGCGCGAAGTGAAAGTTCAGCACCGTTTGATTTCCGAGTTTTGCGCAATGCCCAATCTGCTTATAACGGTCCAACTGTTTGCAAGCAGAGATCTCAGGGCGGAGATCGTAAACGCGATCCATCAAGTCTCCGGTGAGTCACTCCAGGTAGCGGCGAGTCGAGTCGTAGATGCAATCGATAAATCTATCCGGGAAAAATACAATGCCTCTGGCCTTCGTATGGCACCATAAGCCAAAGCCGAATCTTAATTCCGGTACTAGCCCCCCCCTTGCTGACCCGTGCTTTGAATATATTGAAGCTGAAAGGAGCTACCAGCAAACCACTTTTTAAAATCAAGAGACTTTGAAAGCAGACAATCACGACCTTGGATCTAGGATACAACCGACTTAAGGAGAAGTACATTGGATATAGACTGGAAAACTATTGCCGCAATATGGGGGGCTAGCCTGAGTTCATGGCTAGCCGTAAGAACCTGGTTATCAGTTCGCCCTTTGATGGTAGTAGAGCCTTCTGCGAGCTCAAGACAAAGTGTTGAATGCCAGTTTTTTATGATAAGACTGAAAAACACCACAACCAAGCCTGTGCTTGTTAGTTCCGTGATTAGGGTTTCACCTCGAAAAATAAGTATTTGGCTTCAAGCAGGAGAAAGACGAATAGAACCACGGATCGTAAATAAACCTCAAAATATTATCTTATACCCTGGCCAGCAAATCCTCGTGAAGATGGACCTGTCCGGCTACGACCAGCAGCTATGCATGTTGATAAAGTGGAACTTCATGGATGTTAATCTAGGAGTGCCTCGTTTCAGTTTGATTTGGCGCTCACGCCGCTGGCTTGCGCAAGCCAGAGACTTAGATTCAATTGAATGTTTGGACAATTGGTAATCCCCTGATTCAGCAGATGACATAAAAGCTTACCTACTGGATAGGGGGCTTGCCCTCGATGGCCATAGGTATCTATACAACTCTGTAGCGATCGACGGCATCCACGATGCGAAGCGAGCCGCTCTTGATCTTGATCTGCTTTTGATCTTAGGCGCCCCGTCAAACCACGCTGGCCGAACGCAGGCTTGAATTCGTGGGTAACCCGGCAGGACGCCGGGTTAGCCGCCCCGCGCCATGGATGGCGCGTGGCGGCGGCCCACGAATTCAAGCCTGCGTTCGGGCACACCGAGCCTAAGCGAGGTGCCGAGTGGTGGGGCAAGAGCGTTTTGCTTACTTTTGCGCTTTTCAAAAGTGAGCCGCCGTCAGGGCGGAACCCTAAGTAGCCGTTACCGCAGCAATGGATATGTACACAATCCAACTGTGTTGACTGCCAGGCCGCCTTCGCGAGCAAGCCCGCTCCCACAGTTGGAGTGCGGGGTGTCGGGTAGATAAGCGTCGGCTATCCGATCGTCACGGGAGTGAGCCCCCTCCCATATTTTTTTACCGCGCCTGGTGCCTTAGAAACATCGCTTCACAGAACGGCAACAATATCGCTACAAAATACTTAGCCGGCTACCTATCAACCGCCCGCCATGGCGTATATAAAGTCACCCCACAAATCAGGCAGAAGGACGATTGACCGTCTTTAGGCTTTACTGTTGACACAACGGGTTGCAATTACGCATTTTGTTTCAATTGCGCAGGCTGGGGCTCAGGCGCAGCATGTCCAGCCCTATATCAGCCCAGCGCTCGGCGTCCTGGTGCAGTTCAAAGCTATCGGGGACCAGCAGCCACTGGCCGATCAAACCGTGGATAAAGGCATGCATGCAGACAGCCCCACGGGTGGTGTCGAGATTTTCAGGCAGTTGCCCGCGATTGACCGCGTTACGCAACGTCAGGCTGATACGCAGGTTGCATTCCAGGCTGTGGGTCTGGCGCTGGCGGCGCATGTCGCACATTTCGTCGGTGAACTCGCACTTATGAAACAGAATCTCGTTGATGCGCCGGGTTTTCGGGTCCAGGGCCACTTCATGGTAGAGATGAATCAGCAGCTTGCGCATACAGCCCAGCGGGTCGACTTCATCCTCGCTTTCACTTGCCCGGGCCAATTCGTCCAGGGGTTCGTGCAGCGTGTCGAGCAAGGCCTGGAGCAAATCGGACTTATTGCTGAAATGCCAATAGATAGCCCCGCGCGTGACGCCCGCCAGCGCGGCGATGTCCGCCAGGGTGGTGCGCGCCACACCACGCTCATAAAAGGCTTGCTCGGCGGCTTGGAGAATCTGGCTGCGCGTTTCCTGAGCTTCCTCTTTGGTGCGACGAACCATGGCAGTAAAACCTCAATCAGGACACTGTGGATGGTACTTGACCATCATCTGAATAATTGTGGGACGACGCCGTCATGGGCGCCGAACGTACTAGAATCGAGGCTTGCGGCGGTGCTTTGTCAGCATTGCGCGAAGCCTGTCAAGAGTTTACAAACAACCATGAACGTAAGTATATTGCGTAGCAAGCTACTTATCCACTCACGGCTTGTTTTTTACCCTTCCACACTTCTTGTGCGCACTCTGCGCGCCTGACCCGAGGATCTTCATGCAACTTAAGCCAGCTGTTACCGCTCTGGTCACTGCCGTCGCCCTGGCATCGCTGCTCAGCGGATGTAAAAAGGAAGAAGCGGCACCGCCCGCTCAAACCCCTCAGGTCGGCGTGGTCACCATTCAACCGCAAGCCTATACCCTGACCACCGAGCTGCCAGGCCGCACCACGGCCTTCCGCATTGCGGAAGTTCGGCCGCAGGTCAACGGCATCATTCTCAAGCGCCTGTTCAAGGAAGGCGCCGACGTGAAGGAAGGGCAACAGCTCTACCAGATCGACCCATCGGTGTATGAGGCCACGCTCAAAAGCGCGCAAGCCAGCCTGACCCAGACCAAGTCCATCACCGATCGCTACAAGCAATTGGTCGATGAGCAAGCCGTCAGCCGCCAGGAATACGACACCGCCGTTGCCAACCGCATGACGGCCGAGGCAAACGTTCAAACCGCCCAGATCAACGTGCGCTACACCAAGGTGTACGCGCCGATCTCCGGGCGTATCGGCCGTTCTGCGGTGACCGAAGGCGCACTGGTCAGCAACGGCCAGGCCGACGCCATGGCGGTGATCCAGCAACTGGACCCGATCTACGTCGACGTCACGCAATCTTCGGCTGAAATGCTCAAGCTGCGCCGCGACCTGGCCAGTGGCCAACTGGAAAAAGCCGGCGACAACGCTGCCAAGGTCAAGCTGACCCTGGAAGACGGCACGGCCTACGCCCAGGACGGCAAGCTCGAATTCTCCGAAGTGTCGGTCGACCAGACCACCGGTTCCGTGACCCTGCGTGCCGTGTTCCCCAACCCTGACCACGTGCTGCTGCCGGGCATGTTCGTGCACGCCCAGTTGCTGGCCGGTGTGAACAGCAAGGCCATCCTGGCTCCGCAGCAAGGCGTGACCCGCGACCTGCGCGGCATTCCGACGGCGCTGATCGTGAACAAGGACAACAAGGTCGAGCAACGCGAACTGGTTGCCAACCGTACCGCCGGTGCCTACTGGCTGGTGGAAAAAGGCCTCAATGCCGGTGATCGCGTCATCACCGAAGGCTTGCAGTACGTCAAGCCGGGCGCCGAGGTGAAGGTCACGGAAGCCTCCAACGCCAAACCCGCCGGTACCGCTGCTGCGCCTGCTGCCGCTGCTGGTCAAGGGGAGTAATCCATGTCGAAATTTTTTATCGACCGTCCCATTTTCGCCTGGGTAATTGCCCTGGTGATCATGCTGGTCGGGGCACTCTCGATCCTGAAGTTGCCCATCAACCAATACCCGGCCATTGCGCCAACAGCCATTGATATCCAGGTGACCTACCCAGGCGCGTCCGCACAAACCGTGCAGGACACCGTGGTACAGGTCATCGAGCAACAGCTCAACGGTATCGACAACCTGCGTTATGTCTCCTCGGACAGTAACTCCGACGGCAGCATGACCATCACCGTGACGTTCAACCAGGGTACCAACCCGGATATCGCCCAGGTTCAGGTACAGAACAAGCTGAACCTGGCCACCCCACTGCTGCCGCAAGAAGTGCAGCAACAGGGTATCCGTGTGACCAAGTCGGTGAAGAACTTCCTGATGGTGATCGGTCTGGTGTCGGAAGACGGCAGCATGACCAAGGACGACCTCTCCAACTACATCGTGTCCAACATCCAGGACCCGATCTCCCGTACTGCGGGGGTGGGTGACTTCCAGGTGTTCGGTTCGCAGTACGCCATGCGTATCTGGCTCGACCCGGCCAAGCTGAACAACTACCAGCTCACGCCAGTGGACGTCAGCAATGCTATCAAGGCCCAGAACGTGCAGGTGGCCACCGGCCAATTGGGCGGCCTGCCTGCCCTGCCTGGTACCCAACTGAACGCCACGATCATCGGCAAGACGCGCCTGCAAAGCACCGAGGAATTCGCCAAGATCCTGATGAAGGTGAACACCGACGGCTCCCAGGTTCGCCTGGGTGACGTCGCGCGTATCGAACTGGGCGGCCAGAACTACAGCATCAGTGCACAGTTCAACGGCAAGCCGGCTTCGGGTATGGCGATCAAGCTGGCGGCCGGTGCCAACGCACTGGACACCGGCAAGGCCATCCGCGAAACAGTCAAGTCCCTGGAACCGTTCTTCCCGCCTGGCATGAAGGCGGTGGTGCCCTATGACACCACCCCGGTGGTGACCGAATCGATCTCCGGTGTGGTTCACACCCTGGTCGAAGCGATCGTGCTGGTGTTCCTGGTGATGTTCCTGTTCTTGCAGAACTTCCGCGCCACCATCATCACCACCATGACCGTACCGGTGGTATTGCTGGGTACCTTCGGGATCCTGGCGGCGTGCGGCTTCACCATCAACACCCTGACCATGTTCGGCATGATCCTGGCCATCGGCTTGCTGGTGGACGATGCCATCGTCGTGGTGGAAAACGTCGAACGCGTAATGGCCGAGGAGCACCTGTCACCCAAGGAAGCAACGATCAAGTCCATGGGCCAGATCCAGGGCGCCCTGGTGGGTATTGCCCTGGTACTCTCGGCGGTACTGCTGCCGATGGCGTTCTTCGGCGGTTCCACCGGCGTGATCTACCGGCAGTTCTCCATCACCATTGTTTCGGCGATGGCGTTGTCGGTACTCGTAGCCCTGATCTTTACCCCGGCCTTGTGCGCCACCATGCTCAAGCCGATTGATCCGGAAAAACACGGCCAACCCAAGCGCGGCTTCTTCGGCTGGTTCAACCGCACCTTCGACCGTGGCGTACTCAAGTACGAGCGCGGCGTGGGCGGCATGATCAAACACAAGATCCCGGCGTTCCTGGTGTATGCGCTGATCCTGGTCGGCATGATCTGGATGTTCACCCGTATTCCAAGCGCGTTCCTGCCTGAGGAAGACCAGGGTGTGATCTTCGCACAGGTGCAGACACCGGTCGGCGCTTCGGCTGAACGTACGCAAAAAGTCGTCGACGACATGCGCGCCTTCCTGCTGAACGACAAGGAAGGCGAGCCAGGCGAAGGCAAGGCGGTGAAGTCGGTGTTTACCGTGAACGGCTTCAACTTTGCTGGCCGTGGCCAGAGCTCGGGGCTCGCGTTCGTGATGCTCAAGCCGTGGGATGAGCGTGACTCGACCCAATCGGTGTTCGAAGTGGCCAAGCGTGCCCAGGGTTACTTCTTCGGGGCCTTCAAAGACGCCATGGTATTTGCCATCGTGCCGCCTTCGGTACTGGAGCTGGGTAACGCCACCGGTTTTGACGTGTTCCTGCAAGACCAGGGTGGCGTCGGCCACGACAAGCTGATGGCTGCACGTAACCAGTTCCTGGGCGCGGCGGCACAAAGCAAGGTGCTGGCCGGCGTACGTCCTAACGGCGTGAACGATGAGCCGCAGTACGAGCTGACCGTTGACGACGAGAAGGCCAGTGCCCAGGGCATCAGCCTCGCCGATATCCAGCAGACCCTGGCCATTGCCTTGGGTGGTAGCTACATCAACGACTTCATCGACCGTGGTCGCGTGAAGAAGGTGTATGTACAAGGTGACGCCGCCAGCCGCATGTCGCCCGAAGACCTGGACAAATGGTTCGTGCGCAGCAACGACGGGAAGATGGTGCCGCTGTCGGCTATCTCGTCGGGCCAGTGGATCTACGGTTCGCCCAAGCTTTCGCGATACAACGGTGTAGCAGCGATGGAAATCCTCGGTACCCCGGCACCGGGCTACAGTACCGGTGATGCGATGGCCGAAGTCGAACGCATTGCCAAAGAGCTGCCGGCCGGTGTCGGTTACGCCTGGACAGGCCTGTCGTACGAAGAACGCCTTTCCGGTTCCCAGGCGCCAGCACTGTACGCACTGTCGCTGCTGGTCGTGTTCCTGTGCCTGGCAGCACTGTACGAAAGCTGGTCGATCCCGATCGCGGTGATTCTGGTTGTACCTTTGGGTGTGATCGGTGCACTGATCGCCACCAGCATGCGCGGCTTGTCCAACGACGTGTTCTTCCAGGTGGGCCTGTTGGTGACGGTGGGCCTGGCGGCGAAAAACGCCATTCTCATCGTGGAATTCGCCAAGGAACTGCATGAGCAAGGCAAAGGCATCGTCGAGGCGGCTATCGAAGCGTCCCGCATGCGTCTGCGCCCGATCATCATGACCTCGTTGGCGTTCATGCTCGGCGTACTGCCGCTGGCAATCTCCACCGGCGCCGGCTCAGGCAGCCAGCACGCAATCGGTACCGGCGTTATCGGCGGTATGATCACGGCTACTGTCCTGGCGATCTTCTGGGTGCCACTGTTCTACGCAACCGTGTCCTCCGCTGGCGAACGCAAAAAGAAAGACACTACTGAAACTCCTAAAGAGGCTGGCCAATGAGCAAGTCGCTACTTTCCCTAGCCGTCACCGCCTTCGTGCTCAGTGGCTGCTCGCTGATACCTGACTATCAGCGTCCCGAAGCGCCGGTGGCCGCGCAGTTCCCGCAGGGGCCGGCGTATTCGTCGGCCCAGGCGCCGAGCCAGGCCGCTGCCGAGCAAGGCTGGAAGCAGTTTTTCCATGACCCTGCCCTGCAACAACTGATCCAGACCGCGTTGGTGAACAACCGTGACCTGCGTGTCGCGGCGCTGAACATCGACGCCTATGCAGCGCAATACCAGATCCAGCGTGCCGACCTGTTCCCGGCGGTATCGGCCACCGGTAACGGCAGCCGTTCGCGCACCCCGGCCAAGCTGTCGCAGACCGGCGAATCGACCATCGCCAGCCAGTACTCGGCGGGCCTGGGCATCAGTTCGTATGAGCTGGACCTGTTCGGCCGCGTGCGCAGCCTCAGTGAAGAAGCGCTGCAAAAGTACTTCGCCACTGAAGAAGCGCGCCGCAGCACCCAAATCAGCCTGGTGGCCAGCGTGGCGAATGCCTACCTGACCTGGCAGGCCGACAAGGAGCTGCTCAAGCTGACCCAGGACACCCTGGCCGCGTTCGAGCAAAGCTACAAGCTCACCTCGCGCAGCAATGAAGTCGGCGTGGCCTCGGCCCTCGACCTCAGCCAGGCACGCACCTCGGTAGAAAACGCCCGTGTGCAACTGGCGCGTTACACCCGCCAGGTGGCCCAGGACGAAAACAGCCTGACCCTGCTGCTGGGCACCGGCCTGCCAGCGAATATCGCCAGCAAGCCGCTGTCCGATGACCTGCTCAGCGAAGTGCCGGCCGGGTTGCCATCGGACCTGTTGCAACGTCGTCCCGACATTGTGCAGGCCGAGTACAACCTCAAGGCGGCCAACGCCAATATCGGCGCGGCCCGTGCGGCGTTCTTCCCGAGCATCAGCCTGACCGCCAGCGCCGGTACCGCCAGCCCTACCCTGGGCGGCCTGTTCAAAGGCGGTTCGGGGACCTGGGCGTTTGCCCCGCAGATCAACATCCCGATCTTCAACGCCGGTAGCCTGCGCGCAAGCCTGGACTACTCGAAGATCCAGAAAGAGATCAACGTGGCCAACTACGAGAAGGCCATCCAGACCGGCTTCCAGGAAGTCTCCGACGGCCTCGCCGCGCGTGCGACCTACAAGCAGCAACTGGATGCCCAGCGCGGCTTCGTCGAGGCTAACCAGGATTACTACCGCCTGGCCGAGCGTCGCTACCGCATTGGTGTCGACAGCAACCTGACCTTCCTCGACGCCCAGCGCCAACTGTTCAGTGCCCAGCAATCGCTGATCACCGACCGCCTGGCGCAGCTCACCAGCGAGGTCAACCTGTACAAGGCCCTCGGCGGTGGCTGGAACGAGCAGACCGCGAAGAACGAGCCGTTGAAAGAACAAGCACCGCCGTTGAAGTTGTTCTGATAGCGCGGGTGTGAAAAAACCGCTTCCCTTACCGGAAGCGGTTTTTTTATGCCTGCGTTATTGCCCTCACAAGTTACGTTCGATCATCGCCCACAACCCGCCCTCCCCCACTTTCATCGCCCCCGCACCGCCGCGCACCATGGCCGTCACCTGCATAAACCCAATAACAACAGGTCCACACCATGAGCACTTTCCAACCGCGCCAGCTGCTGCTGGCGGCTGCTGTCGCCAGTTCTGCCCTGCCCGTTTTCGCCCAGGAGCACGGCTTTCTCGAAGACGCCAGCGCCAACCTCAACCTGCGTAACTTCTTCTTCAACCGCAACTTCACCAACCCGACCAAAGCCCAGGGTGGCGCGCAGGAGTGGACACAAAGTTTCATCCTCGACGCCAAGTCCGGTTTCACCCAGGGCACAGTCGGTTTTGGTGTGGACGTGCTGGGCTTGTACTCGCTCAAGCTCGATGGCGGCCGTGGCACGGGCGGCACGCAGTTGCTGCCGCTGGACCATGACGGCCGGCCAGCCGATGAGTTTGGCCGGCTGGGCGTGGCATTCAAGGCGCGCTTTTCCAAGACCGAGCTGAAGGTGGGCGAATGGATGCCGGTGCTGCCGATCCTGCGCTCCGACGATGGCCGCTCCCTGCCGCAAACCCTGCGTGGCGGGCAGATAACCTCCAAGGAAATCGACGGCCTGACCCTCTATGGCGGCCAGTTCCGCGCCAACAGCCCGCGGGACGACGGCAGCATGAGCGACATGTCGATGGTCGGCAAAACCGCCTTCACCTCCGACCGCTTCAACTTCCAGGGCGCCGAATACGCATTCAACGACAAACGCACCCAAATCGGCGTGTGGAATGCCCAGCTCAAGGACATCTACAGCCAGCAGTTCGTCAATCTGATCCACAGCCAGCCTGTGGGCGACTGGACCCTGGGCGCCAACCTGGGCTTTTTCTACGGCAAGGACGACGGCAGTGCCCGCGCCGGCGACCTGGACAACAAAACCTGGTCCGGCCTGTTTTCGGCCAGGTACGGTGGCAACACCTTCTACGTCGGCCTGCAAAAACTCACCGGCGACAGCGCCTGGATGCGCGTCAACGGCACCAGCGGCGGCACCCTGGCCAACGACAGCTACAACTCCAGCTACGACAACGCACAGGAAAAATCCTGGCAGGTTCGCCACGACTACAACTTCGCCGCCCTCGGCGTACCGGGCCTGACGTTGATGAACCGCTATATCAGCGGCAGCAACGTGCACACCGGCACTATCACCGACGGCAAGGAGTGGGGCCGCGAGACCGAAGTGGGCTACACAGTGCAGAGCGGCACGCTGAAAAACCTCAACGTGCGCTGGCGCAATTCGAGCATGCGCAGGGATTACAGTAACAACGAGTTCGATGAGAACCGGTTGATCGTCAGCTATCCGATCAGTCTGCTGTAACCCGGTATAGCACTTACTGTATGGTGCGCGCCTGCCGCTGCTGATCCCCCCAGCAGCGGCCTTTACTCGGGCCCTGCACGGCATGAAATCCTTCGCTACAGCAATCGCACTGTTTGCCCTGGCCTTGAGCCTGGGGGGCTGTATCAACGCGCCCATCGCCCTGACGCCTCAAACCGAACAGCGCCTGCAAACCCAGGCGCCTATCCGCTTTTTGCTGACCTTCGATGACGGCCCTAGCGCCTCCGGCTACAACAACCCGAGCCGCTCGGTAGTGGCCGACCTGGCCAATAACCCGGTGCTGCCGGGGATCAAGGCGGTGTTTTTCCTGCAGACCGAGGCCGCTCGCTCAGGCGGCAGTTCCCGGGGGCGCAAGACCATGGAGCGTGAATTCGCCGCTGGCCATGTACTGGCCTTCCACACCGCCACGGCGTTTCACACCAACCATCGCTGGCTGAACGATGCCACCCTGGAACACACCCTTACCGAAGGTGCTGCGGACATTGCCGCCATCACGGGCGCTCCCCCCGTACTGGTGCGTCCGCCCTTCTGGAACTACGACAAGCGTACCTTCGCCGCCTACCAACGCCACGGCATGCAGGTACTGTTGACGGATTTGAGTGCCAATGACGGCAAGATCTGGGGTTTCAACGCCAGCCCGCGTCGGCGGGCCAACCTGTATCGACAATTGTCGGTGGTGCGCGAGCGTATTGCCGTGGGTGAGCTGCCGACGGTGGAGGGCGTGATACCGGTTGTGGTGACCTTCCATGACATCAACCGCTACACCGCGCGGCATATGCAGGAGTACTTGCAGATCCTGATGGACAGCGCGCGGGTCAACGGATTGAAGACCGCGGCAGAGCCGTTCTATACCGACCATGCCGCGCTGGAACGTGCAGCGCTGGCCCGTACGGTCAAGGCTGTGAACGAGCCGGTGCATCTGCCGGGGGTGTGGAATTGGCTGTGGGATGCTGATTCCCACTGATACCTGAGTCAGGTGCAGATCCCCTGTGGGAGCGGGCTTGCTCGCGAATGCGATGGGTCAGTCCACAGATGTGTAGCTGACCCACCGTATTCGCGAGCAAGCCCGCTCCCACATTTAGATCGTATTCCAGCTCAGGGCTCGCGAGACTCCACGCCCAACTCATCCCACACTGACTCCGCCAGGTGAAACGTCGCATTCGCTGCCGGGATCCCGCAGTAGATCGCACTCTGCATCAGCACTTCCTTGATCTCGGCGCGGGTTACGCCGTTGCTGGCGGCAGCACGCAGGTGCAGTTTCAGTTCTTCACTGCGGTTCATGCCGATCAGCATCGCGATGGTGATCAGGCTGCGGGTATGCCGAGGCAGACCCGGGCGGGTCCAGATGTCACCCCAGGCGTGGCGGGTGATCATTTCCTGGAACTCGCTGTTGAACTCGGTAAGGGCATTGAGGCTGCGATCGACATGGGCATCGCCCAGTACTTCGCGGCGTACCTGCAGGCCCTCGGCGTAACGTTGTTTTTCGTCCACAAACAGCTCCTCAGCGGGCCAGCAAAAATTCGATCACCCGGTCGCTGAACGCGGCACCGGCTTGCACATTGGACAGGTGCGCCGCATGGAACTCGGCATACTCGGCGCCCTGCACATTACTCTGGATAAAGTGGCCACCGGCTGGCGGCGTCACCGCGTCTTCGGTGCCGGCAATCACCAGGGTCGGCACCTTGATCGACGCCAGTTGCTCACGAAAATCTGCATCGCGCACGGCGCCGCAGTTGGCGGCATAGCCCTCGGGCGACGTGGCCGCGAGCATGTCGGTGATCTGCTTGGCCTGGTGCGGGTGGGCGGCGGCGTAATCTGCGGTGAACCAGCGCGCAATCGACGCATCGCGCAGCGCTACCATCGCATCTGCGCCATCACGCAGGACCATTTCGATACGCGGGTTCCATACCTCGGGCGTGCCGATCTTGGCCGCGGTGTTACACACCACCAGGCGTTGCAGACGCTCGCCGGCATGAATGCCCAGCCATTGGCCAATCAAGCCGCCCATGGACAGCCCGCAAAAATGCGCCTTCTGGATGTCCAGCGCATCCAGCAGGGCGATCACGTCTGCACCCAGTTGCTCGATGCTGTAAGGCCCCTCGGTCACCAGGGATTGGCCGTGGCCGCGGGTGTCAAAGCGCAGCACACGAAAATGCTCGGTAAAGGCCGGAATCTGGATATCCCACATATGCAGGTCGGTACCCAGGGAATTGGACAGCACCAATACCGGTGCGTCGGCAGGCCCCTCGAGTTGGTAATGCAGTTCGCCCTCGGCGAGTTGTACAAAAGCCACAGCGTTCTCCTCAGGCAGTCAAAGCAAAATGTTCGGTCACTGCACGCGTAACCCAGGTGGACGCCTGGCCCAGGTAGTGGGCCGGGTCGAGCAGGCGGTCCAGTTCAGCCGCCGACAGCTCGGCGGTGACCTGCGGTTCATCCGCCAGCACCGCACGCAAATGGCGCTGCTCGGCGACCGCACGTTTGCAGCACTGTTCCAGCAGATGGTGCGCGGTGTCGCGGCCCAAGCGTTGGGCGAGCACGATACTCACCGCTTCGGCCAGTACCAGGCCCTGAGTCAGGTCGAGGTTGTGTGCCATACGTTCGGCATTCACCTCCAGCCCTTCACTGACCAGAATTGCCTGGTGCAAGGCACCGGACACCAAGCGGCAAATCTCCGGCAAGGTTTCCCATTCGGCGTGCCACAAGCCCAGGCTGCGTTCGTGCTCTTGAGGCATGGCGCTGAACATCGTTGCCACCAGGCCCGGTACACGGGTGGCTGCGCTGATCAGCACCGCGGCGCCCACTGGATTGCGCTTGTGCGGCATCGTGGACGAACCGCCCTTGCCCGGCGCCGAAGGCTCGAACACCTCCGCCGCTTCGGTCTGCATCAACAGGCTGATATCGCGGCCCAATTTGCCGAGGCTGCCGACGATCAGGCCTAGCAGGCTGGCAAACTCCACCAGACGGTCACGCTGGGTGTGCCAGGGTTGTTCCGGCAAACCCAGTTGCAACTCGGCGGCCAAGGCTTCGGCCACCGGCATGGCGTGTTCGCCGAGCGCCGCCAACGTGCCTGATGCGCCGCCAAATTGCAGCACCAGCAGGCGCGGCTTCAATTCGGCCAGGCGCTGGCGACTGCGCGTCACCGCGCCCAGCCAACCGGCGATTTTCATTCCCAGGGTGACCGGCGTCGCGTGCTGCAACCAGGTGCGCCCGGCCAACGGCACGCTGGCATATCGCTGGGCCTGGGCGGCCAACACATCCCCCAGGCGAGCCAGGTCGGCCTCGATCAGTTCCACGCCACGGCGCAGTTGCAGCACCAGGCCAGTGTCCATCACGTCCTGGCTGGTTGCGCCCAGGTGCACATAACGCTCGGCGTCGGCGTCTTCACTGGCGATCAACTTGCCCAACGCCTTCACCAATGGAATCGCTGAGTTGCCCGCCGTGGCAATTGCGCTGCCAAGGGCATCCACGTCATACAGCGACGCCAGGCACGCCTGGGCAATCGGTGCGACGGCGGCCTGGGGAATCAACCCGACCCGCGCCTGCGCCCGGGCCAGTGCGGCTTCGAAATCCAGCATGCCCTGCAAGCGCCCTTGGTCACAGAACACCTCGGCCATGCTGTCAGCGGTGAAATAAGCGTCGAACAGTTGATTGCTCGTGCGCAACGTCATAACTCATCCCTTACAGATCGTGATGCAGGTACGCCGCCTGTTTCGGCAGGCGCAAGCTGAACAGGAACGCCACCGCCATCATCGCGGTGACGTACCAATAAAAGGTGTTTTCCATACCGATGGATTTGAGGCTCAGCGCAACCACTTCTGCCGAACCACCAAACACCGCGTTAGCCACCGCATACGCCAGGCCCACGCCCAAGGCACGCACCTGGGGCGGGAACATCTCCGCTTTGACCAGGCCGCTGATGGAGGTGTAGAAGCTGACAATCGCCAAGGCCAGGGTGATCAGCACAAAGGCCAGAAACGGGCTGGTCACGGTTTTCAAAGTCAGCAGGATCGGCACCGTGAACAGCGTGCCAAGGCCAGCAAACCAGAGCATCGAATTACGCCGGCCAATCTTGTCGGCCAACATGCCGAACAACGGCTGCATGCACATGTACAGAAACAGCGCGCCGGTCATGATGTAGCTCGAGGTCTTGGCGTGCATGCCCACGGTGTTCACCAGGTACTTCTGCATGTAGGTGGTGAAGGTGTAGAAAATCAGCGAGCCGCCGGCGGTGTAGCCCAGCACCGTGATGAAGGCTTTGCCGTGGTCGCGAAACAGCGCGACGATACTGCCGGCGTCCTTGTCTTCGCGCATTTCCTTGCTGGTGGTTTCTTTGAGGGTCCGACGCAGCAGCAGGGAGATCACGGCAGCTATGGCACCGATCACAAACGGAATGCGCCAGCCCCAGGCGCGCAGTTCTTCTTCGGTGAGGACCTGTTGCAGGATCACCACCACCAGCACCGCCAGCAACTGGCCGCCGATCAGGGTCACGTACTGGAACGAGGCGAAGAAGCCACGCTGGCCCTTGAGCGCGACTTCACTCATGTAGGTGGCCGTGGTGCCGTACTCGCCGCCCACCGACAAGCCCTGGAACAGTCGCGCCACCAACAGCAACGCCGGGGCCCAGGCACCGATGTCGTTATAGGTGGGCAGGAAGGCGATGACCAGGGAACCGCCGCACATCATCAGCACCGAGATCATCATCGAGTTCTTACGCCCGTGCTTGTCGGCCACCCGGCCAAACAACCAGCCGCCAATCGGGCGCATCAGGAACCCGGCGGCAAACACACCGGCGGTGTTGAGCAACTGCACCGTAGGGTCATCCGAGGGGAAAAACGCCGGGGCAAAATAAATCGCGCAAAAGGCATAGACGTAGAAGTCGAACCATTCGACCAGGTTGCCGGAGGACGCACCGACAATCGCAAAGATCCGTTTGCTGCGTTCTTCTCCGGTGTAGTGGCTGGTTTTTGTTGTCATGTTTTTTTACTCAGTGGGAACGGTTATAGCCTAGACATACTTTGCAACAACCCTGTTCCGCAAGCAGACTTTTGGATAGGTGGAGCCTGGATGATCGTTCCCACGCTCTGCGTGGGAATGCCGCATGGGACGCTCCGCGTCCTGCCGTTCGTGGGTGACGCGCAGCGTCACGGGATGCATTACCACGCAGAGCGTGGGAACGATCGTCAACTCAGTAGTCGAAGAACACCGTTTCCTTATCTGTTCCCTGCAAAATCACATTCCACTGATAAACCCCGTCCGCATCCGCCTTGGCAATCAGGGTGCTACGACGTTCCGCCGGTACACACGCCAGCAACGGGTCATCGCCGTTCAAGGCCTCACCGTCAAAATAAATCCGCGTCAGCAAGTGCTTCACCAACCCACGGGCAAACACCAGCACCACCAAGTGCGGCGCCTGGGTGGTGCCCTTGAGCCCCGGCACACTGCCCGGCTTGATGGTGGTAAAGCGAAAACGCCCTTCGGCATCCACCGGCACGCGGCCGAAGCCTTCGAAGTTCGGGTCGAGCGCTTTGTCCTGCTCGTCTTCGGGGTGGGCATATTTGCCGGCGGCGTTGGCCTGCCAGACTTCCAGCATGGCGTCGTTGACGACATCACCGTTGCCGTCCACCACTTGCCCGCTGATCGCCACCCGTTCGCCAAGGGTGGCGGTGACGGTCAGGTCTTCACGGTTCAGCCAGGTCAGGCCAATGTGGTAATACGGCCCGACGGTGTGGGACGTGGTCGCGTTGAGTGTCATCTCATTTCTCCATCGGCGTGGCGTCGCGGCCGCGCAGGACGATGTCCCAACGGTAACCGAGGGCATAGGAAGGAATGGTTTTTTCCAGGTCGAAACTGGCGATCAAGCGTTGCTTGGCGCTGGTGTCCGGCACGCAGTTGTAGATCGGGTCGTACTCCAGCAACGGGTCGCCCGGGAAATACATTTGCGTCACCAAGCGCGTCAGCACACTGGGGCCAAACAGCGAAAAGTGGATATGCGCCGGGCGCCAGGCGTTGTGGTGGTTGCCCCACGGGTAGGCGCCGGGTTTTATGGTCTGGAACTGGTACCAGCCGTCGGCGTCGGTGACGGTGCGCCCGGTGCCGGTGAAATTCGGGTCCAGCGGCGCATCGTGCAGGTCACGCTTGTGGTTGTAGCGGCCGGCGGCATTGGCCTGCCAGATCTCCACAAGAATGCCCGGCACCGGCAGGCCGTTTTCGTCCAGCACACGGCCATGGATGATGATGCGCTCGCCTTGCGGCTCGCCGTCATGCTGGGCCGTCAGGTCGTTGTCCTTGTCGTTGATACGTTCGGCGCCGATGGTCGGGCCGGTGATTTCCGACAAGGAATGGGGCAGGAACACCAAAGGCTGGGACGGCGAACGCAGGTTCGTCGACTGGTAGGCCGGGTGCAGGTAATCAGGTTGGGTGCCCGCTTGCGGGCGCCGGTAACCGGGCTTGTCACTCATGGAGCAATCCTCTTTTAGTTATCAGACGCGTTCAATCGCCAGGGCCAGGCCTTGGCCGACGCCCACGCACATGGTCGCCAGGCCTTTGCGGCCGCCGGTTTTTTCCAATTGGTGCAGGGCCGTCAGCACCAACCGCGCACCACTCATCCCCAGGGGATGGCCGAGGGCAATGGCGCCGCCGTTCGGGTTGACCTGCGGCGCATCGTCGGCAATGCCCAGTTCGCGCAGCACCGCCAGGCCTTGGCTGGCGAAGGCTTCGTTGAGTTCGATCACGTCAAAGTCAGTGACCGCCAACCCCAGGCGCTCCACCAGCTTGCGTACCGCCGGCACCGGGCCGATGCCCATCACCCGCGGGGCGACACCGGCACTGGCCATGCCCAGCACACGGGCGCGGGCGGTGAGGCCGTGTTGCTTGACGGCCTCGGCGCTGGCGAGGATCAGCGCGGCGGCGCCGTCGTTGACGCCCGAGGCATTGCCGGCGGTGACGGTCTTGTCTGCGCCGTTGACCGGCTTGAGCTTGGCCAAGGCTTCCAGGGTGGTGTCCCGTGGGTGTTCATCGTGTTCCACCAGGGTTTCGCCTTTTTTATGGGCGACCCGCACCGGTACGATTTCTTCGGCAAAGAACCCGGCGGCCTGGGCGGCGGCGGTGCGTTGCTGGCTGCGCAGGGCGAAAGCGTCCTGGTCGGCGCGGGAAACCTGGTAGTCATCGGCCACGTTATCGGCGGTCTGCGGCATGGCATCCACGCCGTACTGGGCCTTCATCAGCGGGTTGATAAAGCGCCAGCCAATGGTGGTGTCTTCCAACTTCATGTTGCGCGAGAACGCCGCGTCGGCCTTGCCCATCACAAACGGTGCGCGGGACATCGACTCGACGCCACCGGCAATCGCCAGCTCCATTTCACCGCTGGCAATCGCACGAAAGGCGGTGCCGATGGCATCCATGCCCGAGGCGCACAGGCGGTTGAGGGTCACACCAGGAATACTTTCCGGCAGCCCCGCCAGCAGCAACGCCATGCGTGCCACGTTGCGGTTATCTTCACCGGCCTGGTTGGCGCAGCCGAGGAAGACTTCGTCCACGGCGCTCCAGTCCACCGACGGGTTGCGCTCGATCAACGCCTTGATCGGCAGCGCCGCCAGGTCGTCGGCACGCACCGTGGACAGGCCACCGCCGAAACGGCCGATAGGCGTGCGAATGGCATCACAGATATAAACCTCGCGCATCAGGCTTCTCCCGGTGCTTGGCCGTGGGCAGCGGCCGTGCGCGCTTCGAGGTCACGCAGGGCGGTCAGTTCGGTCTCGGTGGGTTCAGCGGTGGTGCTCACCTGGTCGGCAAAGCGAATCGCCCAGCCGGTGGCGGCGACCACTTGCTCGCGGGTCACGCCAGGATGCAGCGCAGTGACCACGAACTCATGGCTGCCCTCCTCCGGTTCCATGATGCACAGGTCGGTAATGATGCCCACCGGGCCGGCGCCGGGCAGGCCCAGACGCTTGCGTGAGTCGCCACCTTCGCCGTGCCCCACAGAGGTGATGAAATCGAGTTTGTCGACGAACGAACGGGACGACTGCTTCAGAATGATCAGCACGCTCTTGGCGGAACCGGCGATTTCCGGCGCGCCACCGGCACCCGGCAAACGCACTTTGGGCTGGTGATAATCACCGACCACGGTGGTGTTGATATTGCCGAAACGGTCGACCTGGGCCGCGCCGAGAAAACCGACATCAATACGCCCGCCCTGCAGCCAGTAGCGAAAGATCTCACCGGTGGGCACCACTGTGTCGGCGGTCTCCGCCAGCTCGCCATCACCGATGGACAGCGGCAATACGCTGGGCTTGGCCCCAATCGGGCCCGACTCGTAGATCAGCACCACATCCGGCGACGATGTCAGGCGCGCCAGGTTGGCGGCCTTCGATGGCAGGCCGATGCCGACGAAGCACACCGAGCCGTTCTTGAGGCGGCGTGCGGCGGCGACGGTCATCATTTCATTGGTGGAGTAAGCCATTACTTAGCCTCCTGCGCGGCGGCCAGCTTGGCCTGGAATTCACTGAAGTCGGCAGTGCCATGGATGTATTCGTCGATCCAGGCGGTAAAGGTCCCACGGTCACGGGCAATCGGGTCCCACGCCTGGTAGAAGCGGTTATCCCGCTCGTTGTAGCCGTGCGCGTAGGACGGATGCGCACCACCGGGTACGTGGCACACCGCTGTCAGCGCCCAGGTCGGCAGCACGCAGCTGTTCATCGGCGCATTCAGGTCGTCGACGATTTCCTCGACGGTGACAATGCAGCGCTTGGCCGCCAGCGCCGCTTCCTTTTGCACCCCCAGAATGCCCCAGAGCAGCACGTTGCCTTTGCGGTCGGCTTTCTGCGCGTGAATCACGGTGATGTCCGGGCGCACCGATGGCACCGCCGCCAGCACTTCGCCGGTGAAGGGGCAGGTGACGGTCTTGATCAGCGGGTTGACCTTGGGCAAGTCGGAACCTGCGTAGGCACGCAACACGGCGAACGGCAGGCCGGAGGCACCGGCAACGTAGGCATTGGCCAGGTCGGCGTGGCTGTGCTCTTCGATCTCCAGCGCTTGCGGCCATTGTTTCTCTACCGCGTCACGCAGGCGATGCAGGGAACCCACACCCGGGTTGCCGCCCCAGGAGAAAATCAACTTGCGTGCACAGCCGGCACCGATCAACTGGTCGTAGATCAGGTCAGGCGTCATGCGCACCAGTGTCAGGTCTTTCTTGCCCTGACGAATGATTTCATGGCCTGCGGCCGTAGGGATCAGGTGGGTGAAGCCTTCGAGGGCGACGGTATCGCCGTCGTTCACGAAGCGCTTGACCGCATCACGCAGGGTGAGGATTTCAGCCATGGGGTTGGGCTCCCGGTGTTGATCGAAAAAGGCGCTGAGGTGGCGCCGAAGTGCTTGAAGATTAAGCCGGGGAAATGGGCCAAACAATCCGATAATCGACTGAGTGTTCGATTATCGAACCGATTGTTACTTAACTAATCATCTGCAAGAACAGGGGCAATGTGGGAGCTGGCTTACCTGCGATGGCACCTGTGGATTCAACACCGCTATCGCAGGCAAGCCAGCTCCCACAGGGGTAGTGATCGGTTTCAGGTGGCATCGGCATGGCTGACCATGCCCTTGATCACCACCGCTGTCGTGGCCAATGCCGCCGGAATCACCAGCGCCGTGAGCACCTGCTCGAAGTTCCAGCCCAGGCCCAGCAAGGTAGCGCCCATCCACGCCCCCAGGATCGCGCCGAAGCGGCCGATGCCGAGCATCCACGACACCCCGGTGGCACGGCCCTGAGTAGGATAGAAACGTGCCGCCAGGGACGGCATCGCCGATTGCGCACCGTTGACGCACATCCCGGCGACCAGCACCAGGGTGGCCAACAGCGTGATGTTGCCCAGGCTCTGCCCCACCGCGTAGGCAAACACCCCGGCCAGCAGATAGAAAGTGCCGATCACTTTGTGCGGGTTGAACCGGTCCATCGCCCAGCCCACGCCCACCGCGCTCAGCACCCCACCAAATTGGAACAGCGCGCCGATAAACGCGGCCTGCTCCATGCTCGCGCCACTGTCGCGCATCAAGGTCGGGAGCCAACTGGTCAGCAGGTAAACGATCACCAGGCCCATGAAATACGTGAGCCACAACAGCAAAGTGCCAGCGCTGTAGGTGCCCGAGAAAATCACCGCGAACACATTGCGGGCCTTGACGGTTTTTTGCTCCGGCACGCTGAAGTGAGTGGCCAGGGCGACGATGCTTGGCTCGATAGGGGCCAGGGTCTTGCGCACCTTGTCGGTGCCGCGATTGCGCACCACCAGGTAACGCGCCGACTCCGGCAGCCAAACCAACAGCACCACCGCCAGGATCAACGGCAGGATACCGCCGATCAGCAACAGGCTGTGCCAGCCGAACGCGGGGATCAGCTTGGCCGATATAAACCCACCGCCGGCCATGCCCAGGTTGAAGCCACAGAACATGCTGGTCACCAACAAGGATTTATGCCGCTCGGGGGTGTATTCAGAGAGCAAGGTGGTGGCATTCGGCATGCCGGCGCCCAGGCCTAGCCCGGTGAGAAAGCGCAGTACCAGCAACTGGTCGACATTGGTGCTGTAGGCCGACGCCAGGCTGAACGCACCAAACACCAACACCGCGCCGACCAGCACGACTTTGCGGCCAAAACGGTCGGCCAGCGGGCCGGAACCGAGGGCGCCAAACACCATGCCGATCAACGCGGCGCTCATCACCGGGCCGAGGCTGGCGCGGTCGATGCCCCAGTCCTGGGACAGCGCGGGCGCGATAAAGCCCATGGCGGCCGTGTCGAGGCCGTCGAGAAAGACAATCAGGAAACACAGGATCACGACGCGCCACTGATAGCGCGAAAGTGGCTGGGTGTTGATAAAGGACTGTACGTCCAAGGTGGTACCGACAGAAGGCTGATTCATTATTTTTATTCCACACCGATGGCGGGCTGACGGCCTGGGGCCGTCGTTCTTATTGGGCAGCTCCTCAGAGCGCTGCCGCACATTAATAAGCCAAGGGAAACACCGTCAATCGAGCGAGCCGGGATCTGTGCGGTCACCGAACAGCTTAGGCAAACAGTTGCGCACTCAGCTCACGGCTGGCGCTGAGCATGCTCGGCAAAAAGCGCTGCTCCAACTCGCTGCGGCTGACCCGGCCGGCGTGGGTGCTGACATTCAGCGCGGCCAACACCTGGCCAGACGCGTCATACACCGGCACCGCGATGGAACGCAGGCCCTGCTCCAGTTCCTGGTCGACGATGCACCAGCCCTGCTGACGCACCTGTTGCAGGCATTCAAATAACGCTTGCGGCGTGGTCAGGGTGCGGCTGGTCTTGGTTTGCAGGTCGGCATGGTCGAGGTAATCCTGCAGCGAGGCATCGTCGAGGGCGGCCAGCAGAATGCGGCCCATGGACGTGCAATACGCAGGCAAGCGCCCGCCTACCGACAGGTCAACCGAGATCAGGCGCTGGGTGGTGGCGGAGCGGGCGATATAGAGAATGTCATCGCCTTCCAGGGTCGCCATGTTGCAGGCTTCATGCAGTTGCTCGCTCATGCGGTCCAGATAAGGCTGGGCCGAGACAGCCAGCGGTGTGGACGACAGATAGGCATGACCGAGGGTCAGCACTTTGGGCAACAACGAATAGGTACGCCCGTCCGTGGTGGCGTAGCCGAGCTTGATCAAGGTATGCAGGCAACGGCGCACCGCAGCGCGGGGAATTTCCGTGCGGTGGCTGATCTGGGCGATGGTCAGGTGACGCTTGCGCTCCTGAAATGCCTGCACCACGGCCAGGCCACGGGCCAGGGACGTCATGAAATCCGGATCACCGGTGAACGCCTGGATACGCTTGGCCGGTGAAGCCACGATCGGCGGCGCCACTGATGCAAAGGAGTTGCGCAATTGATCGTTCATTTCAAAGGGCCTTCTCTTGTTATCACCACGGGAGGGTTGGCGGCTATTACAAGCCGTGCCGGTCGCACCGCACAAGCCAGCGGCGGCAACATTGGGCGATTATCGGACGATCATGCGATTATCGCAATTTGGCGCAGCCCCACCCGCTCACGTTTCAGATTTGCCTGATGCCCCTGCAAAGTGCCTACACTTACCCTGCCAACAGAATGAATACAGACATGAAGATGACGGTGTTCACAAATAATGCGGCGGTATGTAACAAACTCCAAACACGTCGTTGACGCTTTTTAACTTCATGATGATAGTGTTATTCAAATGCGCCGCTATAATGCAACCTGTGCAGAGGTCAGCCCGGTATCACCATCGGGAGTGGAGCTCACCAGGCATTGCAGGCTTCAGGCAGCGCCGGTCACAAGTACTCGCTTAAAAGAACGGCCCTCAGGCCCGTGTACCAACTTGAACGGTTCGACTGTTTTATTTGGCATCGCCCGAGCACGACTTTCAGGCATGACGCTGCGCAATCAATAAACTCAACTCAATTAGGTAATACTGTGACGAAAGATGAACTGCGC
The DNA here is from genome assembly GCF_002591235.1 of Pseudomonas sp. FDAARGOS_380. Lineage (NCBI taxonomy): Bacteria > Pseudomonadati > Pseudomonadota > Gammaproteobacteria > Pseudomonadales > Pseudomonadaceae > Pseudomonas > Pseudomonas sp. FDAARGOS_380. The sequence continues at coordinate 6,461,413 of NZ_CP023969.1, forward strand.
GCGGAACTTGAGCGCCAGGAGCAACGTTACAAGGATGTCTACGGCGGGGAAGTCACCACCTACGCCGCGCAACCCGAGCCGGAACGCAAGCCATGGCGTAAACGTGCCAGCCTGCTGGACCAGGCATTTGCCCAGGAAATCCAAAAGATCGAGCAGGAACTCAAGACCGAGGAGCCATAAGCGCTTCGGTTCGAGCTTCAAGGGTCGTGCTGTCTCTGCCGGTGCAGTACTGGCAGAGGGCACCTGCTTTAGCGTCCGCTGGTCAGTAACCTACATCCACCTACGAAATTTCATACAAATGTTTCAGGCATGGCATTTTCATGACAAAAGCCCGCTTTCTGCGGCCTGCGCTTTATAAATCAAAGACTTGCCAAAGCCCCGAAAACCCTGGGATGCGTGCGTCTTGCCGCATTTTTTTCCAGGAAGATTGTTACCGATGAGCAGCTAATGCATCGATTACTGATGTTTTCTGGCATAATCGCGCCCCCTTACGACCGGGTCAGAAAACCTTCATGATCGATTTATTCAGCGGACTGGATGCTTGGGTTCTCGTGAGCCTGTTGCTCGCCCTGGCCTTTGTCCTCGCCTTCGAGTTCATCAATGGCTTTCATGACACCGCTAACGCGGTGGCCACAGTCATCTATACCAAAGCCATGCCGCCACACTTGGCCGTGTTCTTCTCCGGGGTGTTCAATTTCCTCGGCGTATTGCTCGGTGGTGTCGGTGTCGCCTACGCCATCGTGCACTTGCTGCCGGTGGAGTTGCTGATCAATGTGAACACCGGCCATGGCCTGGCAATGGTCTTCTCGTTGTTGGCGGCGGCAATCACCTGGAACCTGGGCACCTGGTACTTCGGTATCCCCGCCTCCAGCTCCCACACCCTGATCGGCTCGATCCTCGGTGTCGGCCTGGCCAACGCGTTGATCAACGACATCCCCCTGGCTGACGGTGTGAACTGGCAGAAGGCCGTGGATATCGGCGCGTCGCTGGTGTTCTCGCCGATGGCGGGCTTCCTGGTCGCCGCCCTGGTGCTGATCGGCCTGAAGTGGTGGCGCCCGCTGTCGAAGATGCACAAGACCCCAGACCAGCGCCGCAAGCTTGACGACAAAAAGCACCCGCCGTTCTGGAACCGCCTGGTGCTGGTGATTTCGGCCATGGCTGTGAGCTTCGTGCACGGCTCCAACGATGGCCAGAAAGGCATCGGCCTGATCATGCTGGTGCTCATTGGTATCGTGCCGGCGCAGTTCGTATTGGACCTGGGCAGCACCACCTACCAGATCGAACGTACCCGCGACGCCACCCTGCACCTGAACCAGTTCTACCAGCGCAACCACGAGACCCTCGGTGAGTTCCTGGCCCTGGGCAAAAGCGTGAAGGATGATCTGCCGGGCAAGTTCCGCTGCAACCCGCAGCAGACCGAACCGACGATCAACGCGCTGCTGGGCACCCTCAAGGGCGTCTCGGACTACCACTCGCTGACCGCCGACCACCGCATCGAAGTGCGTCGTTACCTGCTCTGCCTGGATGACACCGCGAAGAAAGTCGGCAAGCTGCCAGGCCTGGACTCCCGTGAGAAGTCCGACCTCGACAAGCTGCGCAAAGACCTGACCGCCACCACCGAGTACGCCCCGTTCTGGGTGATCCTCGCGGTCGCACTGGCCCTGGGCCTGGGCACCATGGTGGGCTGGAAGCGCGTGGTGCTCACCATCGGTGAGAAGATCGGCAAGCAAGGCATGACCTATGCCCAGGGCATGTCGGCGCAAATCACCACGGCCACCATGATCGGCTTTGCCAATATCTTCGCCCTGCCAGTGTCCACCACTCACGTCCTGTCTTCTGGCGTGGCGGGCACGATGGTTGCCAACAAGAGCGGCCTGCAAGGTGGCACGGTCAAGACCATCCTGATGGCTTGGGTATTGACCTTGCCAGCGACCGTAGGCCTCTCGGCCGGGTTGTTCTGGTTGGCGTCCAAGGCATTGGGCAACTGATAGCCAGCCGGCAATAAAAAAGGTGCGATCCGCGAGGGCCGCACCTTTTTTTATGTTCCAAGCGCACCGTAGCCCACCTGTGGCAAGGCATCTTGCCCCCGTGGCGACCGGACAGCCGACGCCTATCTACCTGACGCCCCGCGATCAAACTATGGGAGCTGGCTTGCCTGCGAAGACGCCCTGACAGTCGACACTGTTATACCGAGTACATATCCATTGTTGCGGTAACGGCCACTTAGGATTCCGCCCAACGGCGGCTCACTTTTGAAAAGAGCCGGAATGCCGGCCCAGCCAAAAGTAAGCAAAAGGCTCTTGCCCCACCACTCGGCACATCGCTTAGGCTCGGTGTGCCCGTAATCCGCCAGCGTGGTTTGACGGGGCGCCTGAGATCAAGATCAAAAGCAGATCAAGAGCGGCTCGCTTCGCATCGTGGTTACCGTCGGTGGCTATAACCTTGAAAGTTGCAAGGATCTATAAGCATCGCAGGCAAGCCAGCTCCTACCACTGATGTGCAACCGAATTAAAACGGCATCAGCCGCCGATGATCTTCATGATCGTGGCACCGCCGGAAAACGCCACTTCCTGCTTGTCAGCCAAGGCTTTCATCAACAAGCCCTGCAACGCCGGCAACGCCTGGTGACGCGGTTGATCGAGCAAGTCACCGACATAATGGCGATTGCTGGACGACAGGCACCCATGCAGCCAACCGGTGGAGGATAATCGCAACCGCGAACAGGTGCGGCAGAACGGTACGCTCTCGTTGGCGATCACGCCGAAGAAGCCCTTGCCCGGCACTTCATAACGTACCGCTGTCGCATCGACGGGCGCGTTGGCTTGCAGGTATTCATGTTGTTCGCCGATCAAGCTGAGCAGCTGTTGCAAACTGACGAACTGTTGCAGGAAGGCGTTGGAGTCTTTGGCCAGGTGCCCCATGCGCATCAGTTCGATAAAGCGCAGCTCGTAGCCACGCTCCAGGCAGTAATCGAGCAGCGGCATCACCTGGTCCAGGTTCTGGCCGCGCAACGGCACCATGTTGACCTTGATCTTGATCCCGGCAGCACTGGCCTGATCCATGCCATCGAGCACGGTGGCCAGGTCGCCGCCACGGGCGATGCTGCGGAAAGCTTCGGCATCCAGCGTGTCGAGGGAGACATTGATGCGCCGAATGCCGGCAGCCACCAGCAACGGCAGTTTGCGCGCCAGCAGTTGGCCGTTGGTGGTCAGGCTGATGTCGCTCAGGCCCATCTGCCCTACCGCGCCCATGAAGGCTTCCAGCTTGGGGCTGACCAACGGCTCACCGCCAGTAATGCGCAAGCGCTCGATACCCGCCGCTTCGATCAGGTACGCCACGCCTCGGGCCATGGCTTCGGCCGACAGTTCATCCTGGGCAGCCACCAGCCGCTTGCCGTCGGGCACGCAATAGGTACACGCATAATTGCAGGCTGAAGTCAGGCTGATCCGCAAATTGCGAAAACGCCTGCCTTGACGATCAACGATCATGGATCACTCCGGCAGAGGATAATTCGGGCGCGCTAAAAGCTGACTCATAACTCAGCTTTTAGCAAGGTCCTTGCCTGAGTATATTCCTGGGTTACTGCGCCTGGCAGTAAATCATTGCGCCATCACAGTGGCGAATGACTTACGTGGCAGGGGTTTCGCCGCTCTTCTCGGCGCCCGGCAGTTCCGGGCTGTGCTTGCGCTTGTTGCCCATGCGCACGCCGATGTCCATCAGGAATTGGAAGAAACCTTCCTGGTCTTCCAGCACATTGCTCCAGAACGGCGAGTGGTACAGCGCCACGGCGCCATGCACCAAGGCCCAGGCGGCGCAGTAGTGGAAATACGGTGGCACGTCTTCAAGCTTGCCTTCGCTGATACGGCCCTTGATCAACAGGGTCAGGCGTTCGAAGTTCGAGGCGCGGATCTTGTGCAGTTCCTCGACCATCTCCGGCACTTGGTGACCTTTGACCACCTTTTCTTCCAGGCGGTCGAACAGGCGATAGCGCTGCGGGTCACGCATGCGGAACTCGAAGTAAGCGCGGGAAAGGGCTTCCTTGTCTTTGTCGACATCGGCCGAGTGCAGCAACTCGTTCAAATCGCGCTCGTAGTCGAGCATCAGGCGCAGGTAGATTTCGGCCTTGGACTTGAAGTGTTTGTAGATCGTGCCTTTGCCGATACCCACGGCATCCGCAATCATCTCGACGGTGACGCTGTCTTCACCTTGTTCGAGGAACAGCTTGAGCGCGGTGTCGAGAATTTCCTGCTCACGGCGGCGAAACTCACGGACCTTACGGGGTTCTTTGTGCATGAGGAAGAGTCTGCAAAGGTCGGAAATAGGGAGGGTTGCGCAGCGCCATGGATACGTGGCGATACGATTTACCCGATGCGAGGGATTATCCCGACTGAACGGTCGTTGGGCAATGTCTATGTGAACCCGTCAGGCACATAACTTTCAATGCGCCAACGATTTCGCCGTTATCAGTCAGAAATAATACGCAACACCTGAACCTGCCCATCAGCGCAATGAGAACTCAAGCGAAGGCGGCGTATTCCAAATCTGTTTAAAAAACGATCAATCGCGACTGGACTGAATGGGATAGTGGTCAATACTTCAACTGTCGGCGCGACATCTCCCCCAAGTGACGCGTCGACCTGGGTACCGACGGACTGCGTGCCCTTGTTTTACTCCTAATGGTCTTAGCCCGGATTCACCCCCCAGAACCCGGGTTTTTTTTGCCTGCGATTCAGCCGCTCTAACCGGCTACGTGGGCCAGCGGGAACAGGCGCTTGAAGTTTTCAGTGGTCTGCTCGGCAAAACGCTCGTAAGGCTCACCGCGCAGCATCGCCAGGTAATCAGCCACGTCACGTACATATTCGGGCAGGTTCGGCTTGCCGCGATGGGGGATGGGGGCCAGGTACGGCGAGTCGGTTTCCACCAGCAGGCGGTCGGCGGGCACCTGACGGGCCACATCGCGTAGCGCGTCGGCATTGCGGAAGGTGACGATGCCCGACAGGGAAATATAGAACCCCAGGTCCAGAGCGGCCTTGGCCATGTCCCAGTCTTCGGTAAAGCAATGCAGCACACCAGCCTGCGGCAACGCGGCTTCACGCAGCAAGGCCAGGGTATCGGCACGGGCGCCTCGGGTGTGGACGATCACCGGCTTGCCCGTCTGCTGGGCGGCTTGCAGGTGCAGGCGGAACGAGGCCTGCTGCAACTCGGCAGCTTCAGGCTCGTAGTGGTAGTCCAGGCCGGTTTCGCCAATGGCCACGACCCGCGGGTGGTTGAGTTCACCCAGTAACCAATCGAGCGCCGGGGCTTCGCCAGGCTTGAGGTCCAGCGGGTGGATGCCCACCGAGCAATCGACGTCGGCGTAGCGATCAGCCAGGGCTCTGACGTCGGCGGCGTTATCGGCGCTGACGCCAATGCACAGGAAGTGCCCTACCCCACGCTGGCGGGCCGCTTCAAGGGCGGCGTCGAGGGAGCCGCCGTGCTGGGCAAGGTCGAGGCGATCAAGGTGGCAATGGGAATCTACGAGCATAGGAATCAGGGCTTAAGTCACAAAAGAGGTAGGGCCAACGATACACCCGTCGGCCACGGAATTTAACGGCGCCCGAGCAGGCCTACCCACTGCACCAGCAATGCCTCGAGCAACAGCACGCGGTTGAGGTTGGCCTTGCCGAGGACTTTCTGGCGCTGGGCGAGGATCCAGTCCTGGATGTTCAGCACTTTGTCCTGGGCACTTTTTTGCGCCAGGTATTGCACGACCTTGCGCATATCCGCCAGGCCCAGGCCGCTCTCATCCTGGGTAAGCTGGTAGCGCAGGATCAGGCTGGACCAGTCGCAGAACCAGTCGAACAGCAGCAACAGCGGAATGTCCTTCCAGGCGCTTTCGGCCAGTTGCGTGGCGGACAGTTCCTGCTTGAGCAGCTTCTTCACGCCATCCACGACCAGTGCACGCTGTTCGCGCACGCCCTGGGCCTGCAACTTCACCGCTGCCAAGGGCGAACCGGCCGCCAGGGTCAACAACTCGCCGCGTTCTTCTGCGCTGCATTCCGGCAAGGCCTGCGCCAGCCATTGCAGGCTCATGGCCTCGCTGGGCAACGGGCAAGCCTGCTGCACGCAACGGCTGCGAATAGTCGGCAACAACCGGCTGGATTGGTGGCTCACCAGCAACAGCACGGTATCGCCGGACGGCTCTTCAAGGCTTTTGAGCAAGGCGTTGGCCGCGTTGATGTTCATCGCCTCGACCGGCTCGATCAGCACCACTTTGCGCCCGCCCATCTGCGCGGTCTGCACCACGAAGCTGACCAGGTCGCGCACCTGGTCGACCTTGATGGCCTTGTCCGCTTCCTCGGGTTCCAGCACATAGTTGTCCGGGTGACTGCCAGCCTTGAGCAACAGGCAGGACTTGCACTCGCCACACGCCTCCAGATTGACCGGGCGTTGGCACAACAGGCTGCCCATCAGGCGTTCGGCTAGATGGCGCTTACCGATGCCCACCGGCCCATGCAGCAGATAGGCGTGGGCGTGCTGTGCGCGCCCCGCCAGTTGCTGCCAGAGGCCGTCCTGCCACGGGTAGGACTCAGCCACGGCTACGCTCCAACAGGGCGGGCAACAGCGCGTCGATAGCCTGCTGCACCTGGTTCAGCGGCTGGGCGGCGTCCAACAGGTAATAACGTGCGGGCTCAGCCTTGGCGCGCTGCAGGAAAGCACTGCGCACCGCATCAAAAAAGGCCTGGCCTTCCAGCTCGAAACGGTCCAGGCGGCCCCGCGCACTGGCGCGGGCCATGCCCACTTCCACCGGCAGGTCGAACAACAGGGTCAGGTCGGGGCGCAGATCGCCTTGCACGAAAGTTTCCAGGGTGGCGATGCGCTCCAGGGACAAACCCCGGCCCCCGCCCTGATAGGCGTAGGTGGAATCGGTAAACCGGTCGCAGATCACCACGGCACCCCGCGCCAGGGCCGGGCGAATCACTTCGGCCAGGTGCTGGGCACGGGCCGCAAATACCAGGAGCAATTCGGTGTCCGGGTTCATCGACTCGTCACCCGTAGCCAGCAGGACTTCGCGAATGCGCTCGGCCAACGGCGTACCGCCCGGCTCCCGGGTCAGCACCACCTCGATTCCCTGCGCCCGCAGGCGCTCGGCCAGGTAGTCACGGTTAGTGCTTTTGCCGGCGCCTTCCGGGCCTTCCAGGGTAATAAACAAGCCAGTCACAGGCAGTCCTTAGTCAGAGTCATTGCGGGCTTTGCGGCGCGGTAGTGTCCGGCGCGGGCTCGATCGGTGCGTCGGGGGCAGGTGCATCGCTGGAAGGTGCCGAATCTTCCAGCGGTTTCACCACCGGCGCCGGGCTGGAACGGTAATCGGCACGGCGCTTGAGCTGGAACTCACGCACGGCAGCATTATGCGCATCCAGGTTATCCGAGAATATATGGCTGCCATCGCCACGGGCGACGAAATACAGGCTGCTGCCCGGCACCGGGTTCAGCGCGGCATGAATCGCCTCGCGGCCGACCATCGCGATGGGCGTAGGCGGCAGGCCGGCGACCATGTAGGTGTTGTAGGGGTTGGCTTCCTTGAGGTGGGCACGGGTCAATTTACCGTTGTAGCGCTCACCCAGGCCGTAGATCACGGTGGGGTCGGTCTGCAGCAGCATACCGATCTTCAGGCGACGCACAAACACACCGGCAATCTGCCCGCGCTCCTGGGGCACACCGGTCTCCTTTTCCACCAGGGACGCCATGATCAACGCCTGGTAAGGGTCGGTGTAGGGCGCGTCGGCGGCACGCTTGCTCCACTCCTGGGCGAGTACATCGTCCAGGCGGTTGTAGGCCTTTTTCAGGAATTCGACATCGGTCATGCCGCGGACAAAACGGTAGGTGTCGGGGAAGAACCGCCCTTCAGGAAACACACCTGGGTGGCCGAGCTTATCCATCACTTCGCTGTCCGTCAGGCCCGCCAGGGTCTGCACGATCTTTTCATGCTTGGCCAGGGCGGTGCGCACCTGACGGAAATTCCAGCCCTCCACCAAGGTCAGGCTGTACTGCACCACTTCGCCGCGCTGCCACAGGCCGATCAAACCCTCGGCGGTAAGGCCCGGGCTCATGCGGTACTCGCCGCTGTGCAGCGGCTGGCCTTCGAGGTTGAAGCGCCAGTACAGACGCAGCCAAAAGGCATCGTCGAGCACGCCGTCGGCTTCCAGACGATTGAAGGTGCCCGTCGGCGTCGCGCCAGCGGGTACGTCGAGCAACTGCTCCTGAGGCAGCTTCAGGGGCTGCTTGAGGGCAGAGTCGAGTTTCCAGGCCGAAAAGCCCACGAGCAACGCCGCCGAGACCAGGCTGATCTGCAGCAGTAACACCAGTTTTCGTATCAACTCAAATATCCAATAGCGCGCGAACAATGCCCTGCAGTTTACGGGTGAGTGGCCCAACCGGCCAGCTCATCGCAGCGCAGCCACGCACCGGCCAAATGCCATATACGCTGTTGCAAACGAAGACTTCATCGGCCTGTTGCAACTGCTCCACACTGATGTCGGCCACGGCCACCGGGACGCCCAGCGCTTGTGCCTGGGCCAGCACTTCGGCGCGCATCACGCCGGCAACGCCACAACGGCTCAGATCAGCGGTTAGTAACAAGCCATTGCGCACCAGGAAAAGATTGCTGAATATCCCTTCGATCACCCGACCAGACATGTCCAGCATGAGGCCTTCGGCATGTTCGGTATCTTGCCACTCGGCACGCGCGATCACCTGCTCCAAACGATTGAGGTGCTTGATACCGGCCAGCAGCGGCTGCTGCGCCAAACGAGTGGCACACGCAAACAGGCGCACGCCTTCGACTTCATGAGTGGGTGGGTAAACAGCGGGCGCACTGCCCTGCAAGATGCGGCGCACCGGTGCGCCAGGGTTGATGCCATAACCGCGCAAGCTGTCGCCACGGGTAAGGATCAATTTGAGAATACCGTCGCCAAGGCCGGCAGCGAAGGTCAGCACTTCGTGGCGAATCAACCCGTGATCCACCGCCAATGCCAAACGCCTGCAACCCTCTTCCAAGCGTTGCAGGTGACGGTCGAGCAGCAACGGCTGCCCGGCCTTGACGGCGATGGTCTCGAATACCCCATCGCCATACGCCAGGCCGCGATCTTTCAGGGGCACGTTGTCCGCTGGCTGACCGTCGACCCAGCTGTGCATCACTCGGCGAACCGGCGGAACACCAGGGAACCGTTGGTGCCACCGAAACCGAACGAGTTGGAAATCGCCACGTCGATCGGCATGGCTTGCGCTTCGTGGGGCACGAAGTTCAGGTCGCAGCCTTCGTCCGGCTCATCAAGGTTGATGGTCGGCGGAGCGACCTGATCCCTGATTGCCATCACACTGAAGATCGCCTCGACCGCGCCCGCCGCACCCAACAGGTGGCCGGTCATGGACTTGGTGGAGCTGACCGCCAGCTTGTAGGCATGCTCACCGAACACCGACTTGATGGCCTCGGCTTCCGCACGGTCGCCAGTCGGGGTCGAAGTACCATGGGCGTTGATGTACTGCACCTGGTCGGGGTTGACCTTCGCATCGCGCAGGGCATTGGTGATGCAACGCGCAGCACCCGCTCCGTCGGACGGCGGTGAAGTCATGTGGTACGCGTCACCGCTCATGCCGAACCCGATCAGTTCGGCGTAGATGGTGGCACCACGCGCCTTGGCGTGCTCCAACTCTTCGAGCACCAGCGCACCGGCACCGTCGGACAGCACGAAGCCGTCACGGCCTTTGTCCCACGGACGGCTGGCACGGGTCGGCTCGTCATTGCGGGTCGACAGCGCACGGGACGCGCCGAAGCCGCCCATGCCCAGGCCACAGGCCGCCATTTCGGCGCCGCCGGCGATCATCACATCGGCTTCGTCGTAGGCAATGTTGCGCGCCGCCATACCGATGCAGTGGGTGCCTGTGGTGCACGCCGTTGAAATCGCGTAGTTAGGCCCCTGTGCCCCCAGATGAATGGACAGGAAGCCGGAAATCATATTGATGATCGAGCCCGGTACGAAGAACGGTGAAATTCGACGTGGGCCAGTCTCATGCAGCGTGCGGCTGGTTTCTTCGATATTGGTCAGACCGCCAATACCCGAACCCATGGCCACGCCGATGCGGTCACGGTTGGCGTCGGTGACTTCCAGGCCGGCGTTACGCACTGCCTGAAAACCGGCAGCCAGGCCGTACTGAATGAACAGGTCGAGCTTGCGGGACTCTTTGATCGAGAGATATTCCTCGACATTGAAGCCCTTTACCGAGCCGCCAAAACGGGTGGAATAGGCAGAAAGGTCCGTATGTTCGATCAGACCAATACCACTGCGGCCAGCCAGAATGCCCTGCCAACTGCTCGGCACATCCGTACCCAGTGGCGACAACATACCCATACCGGTGACTACGACGCGTCTACGCGACACAGCACTCTCCTTTTTCTAATGACGACACTTTTTCATCGCCGCTAAAGAAAAAACCGCACGCCGTTACAGCAGTGCGGTTTTTCCCTGATAGCAAGCGACGACTACAAACTATTACGCCTGGTGGCTAGTAACGTAGTCGATGGCAGCTTGAACAGTAGTGATTTTTTCAGCTTCTTCGTCCGGGATTTCGGTCTCGAATTCCTCTTCCAGAGCCATCACCAGCTCAACGGTGTCAAGGGAATCGGCACCCAGGTCTTCTACGAAGGAAGCAGTGTTGACCACTTCTTCTTCCTTAACGCCCAGTTGCTCGGCGACGATTTTCTTGACGCGCTCTTCGATGGTGCTCATACCTTGTTTAACTCCTAATGGACAAATTCAGGCAGCTGGCCAGTGGGTAAGTGTATAGAAAGCCATTTCAGCTTTTCAACTGAAAGCTTCACCCTGTACCCGGTCGACCACCTGCCTATAAATTAAGTTGCAGCTTTATAACGGATTTTAGACAGCTCGTATGACATTTTTTTGAAGCGATCCGTCACAATTTAACTCATGTACATCCCGCCGTTAACCGGGATTGTAGCCCCAGTCACGTATGCCGCACCGTCAGATGCCAGGAAAGTGACCACATTCGCGATCTCTTGGGCCTGGCCCAGACGGCCCAGCGGAATCTGCGTCAGCAAGGCTTCGCGCTGTGCTTCCGGCAGTTCGCGGGTCATATCGGTGTCGATGAACCCAGGGGCCACCGAGTTGACCGTAATCGACCGCGAGCCGACTTCACGCGCCAGTGCGCGGCTGAAACCTTCCAGGCCGGCCTTGGCAGAGGCATAGTTTACTTGGCCTGCGTTGCCCATGGCACCCACTACGGAGCCAATATTGATAATTCGGCCCCAACGCGCCTTGGTCATGCCGCGCAAAACGCCTTTGGACAGGCGAAACAGACTGTTCAGGTTGGTATCGACCACGTCGTACCACTCGTCGTCTTTCATGCGCATCATGAGGTTGTCACGGGTGATCCCGGCATTATTCACCAGAATAGCCGGCGCACCGAACTGAGCAGTGATCTGGGCCAGTACGGCAGCCACGGACTCATCGCTGGTCACATTCAGTTCAAGACCGGTGCCTTGCACGCCGTTTTCCTTCAAGGTCGCGGCGATACGCTCGGCGCCCGAGGCAGAGGTGGCGGTGCCGATCACAACGGCGCCCTGACGGCCCAGCTCCAGGGCGATCGCCTGGCCAATGCCACGGCTTGCGCCGGTAACCAGTGCAACTTTACCTTGCAGACTCATGCAGGCTTCTCCTAAGTACGGGATTCAGGCCAGTGCCGCGCGAGCGGCAGCGAAGGCTTCAGGGGTATTGAGGTTGGCGGTCGACACACCGTCGGCGCAGCGCTTGTTCAAGCCGGCCAGGACTTTGCCCGGGCCGCACTCGACCAGTTCAGTGGCACCGTTGGCCGCCAGGGTCTGGACCGATTCAACCCAGCGCACTGGCTTGTACAGTTGCTCCAGCAGGTCGCGCTTGAGGGTGTCGAGGTCGGCGGCCACGGCCGCGCTGACGTTCTGCACCAGCGGGATCTGCGGCGCCTGCCAGTTGATGGCCGCGATAGACTCGGCAAAACGCTCGGCAGCCGGGCGCATCAGTTCGCAGTGGGACGGTACGCTCACCGGCAATGGCAGGGCACGCTTGGCGCCACGGGCCTTGCAACCTTCGATGGCGCGCTCGACAGCCGCCTTGGCACCGGCGATCACCACCTGGCCTGGGGAGTTGAAGTTCACCGCGCTGACCACTTCGCCCTGGGCCGCTTCGGCGCAGGCTTCGATCACCACCGCGTCGTCCAGGCCCAGGATAGCGGCCATGCCGCCCTGCCCGGCCGGAACGGCTTCTTGCATCAGTTGGCCGCGACGCTCGACCAGCTTGACCGCTTCAGCCAAGGTCAGGCTGCCCGCGGCCACCAGGGCGCTGTACTCGCCCAGGCTGTGACCCGCGACAAAGGCAGGGCGTGCGCCGCCTTCTGCCAGCCACAAGCGCCACAGGGCGATCGAGGCGGTCAGGATGGCCGGCTGGGTTTTATCGGTTTGGTTGAGCAGCGCTTCCGGCCCTTGCTGGGTCAGTGCCCACAGGTCATAACCCAGGGCGTCGGAAGCTTCCTTGAAAGTGTCCAGGATCAGCGGGTATTGCGCGCCCAGCTCGGCCAACATGCCGAGGGACTGCGAACCCTGCCCTGGAAAGACGAATGCGAGGGATGTAGACATGTAACAAGCCCCTAATGATCTGGTCGTCAAAAATGCTCGCGCCTACGGTGGGCGCGAACGAAACTGACAGATTGGATGGTCAATTGAACTGGCCGGTCACATTTAAGCACTCCCGGGCCAATTCGCCTAAGGCAACAGATCCTCAAGACGTCCGTGCAAGCGTTGCGGCAGGTTCTCTTGAATCTCGATCAGGGCCCGCGCAATTGCACTTTGAAAGCCCAGCACACCGGCCGAACCGTGGCTTTTCACCACAATACCCTGCAAGCCAAGAAAGCTTGCACCGTTGTGCCGTGCTGGCGCCAGGTCGGCCTGCAAGCGTCGCATCAAGGGCAGCGCCAAGGCACCCACCATACGTGACGCCATGTTGCGTTTGAACAACGCTTCGATACGCGCGGCAATCATAGTTGCCAAGCCTTCGCTGGACTTGAGCAGGATATTACCGACAAAGCCGTCGCACACCACCACGTCAGCTTCGCCACGGTACAAACCATCGCCCTCGACAAAGCCGATGTAGTTCAAACCCCGCGCGCCTTGCAACAAGGTGGCGGCAAGCTTGACCTGCTGGTTGCCCTTGATGTCCTCGGTGCCAATATTCAGCAGGGCCACCCTGGGTCGGGCTACGCCGAGCGCCTCGGCGGCCACCGAACCCATTACGGCGAACTGCAACAGGTGCTCGGCGCTGCAATCGACATTGGCGCCCAGGTCCAGCAGTTGGCAATAGCCCTTCTGCGTCGGGATCGCCGCCACCATGGCCGGCCGATCAATACCCGGCAAGGTCTTGAGCACATGCCGCGACAAGGCCATCAACGCGCCGGTATTACCGGCACTGACACAGGCTTGCACCTTGCCATCACGCAGCAGCTCAAGGGCCACCCGCATTGAAGAATCAGGCTTGCCCCGCAGGGCAACCGCCGGCTTTTCATCCATGCCAATGGTTTCGCTGGCTGGCGTAATCGTCAGGCGCGCGCGATCCACCGCCGGATGGCTGGCAATCAGTTCTTCAAGTAGGGAGGGTTGACCGACGAGGGTCAGGTGCAGCGAGGGCGTGGCAGACAGGCTGGCAATGCAGGCCTGAACAATGCTGCGGGGACCGAAGTCCCCGCCCATTGCGTCAATCGCGATGACTTGAGCAGACAAGTGATTACTCGTCAGCGCCCTTGTCGATCACTTTACGGCCACGGTATACGCCTTCTGGCGATACGTGGTGACGCAGGTGAACTTCACCAGTGGTCTTTTCCACAGACAGGGTGCTAGCCTCGAGAGCGTCGTGCGAACGGCGCATGTCACGGGCGGAGCGGGATTTTTTGTTCTGCTGAACAGCCATAATTGATTAACTCCTAAACGTTTGGGTCACGCTTTAACTGCGCCAATACACTGAACGGGTTGGACCGCGTTACCTCGTCCTCGCTCGGCTCGGCCTCGTCATCGAGACCCTCCGGCTGCTGGCATTCTTCCGGATGATGAGCAGGCACAATGGGCAAGGCGAGCAAAAGCTCCTCCTCGATCAGTGCATGCAGATCCAATGGATCTTCGCCCAGTTCCAGCACGTCATAACCTTTCGGCAACGACTGGGTATTCGCACCCTCTTTCACCACAGCATAACTGCATTCGCTGTGGATCGGCAGGGTGACCAGCTCAAGACAACGCTGGCAAACCATTTTGACTTCGGTGTCGATAACGCTGTGGATTACCACAGATTTACGTTCATCTCGTTCAAAAACGAATTGTGCCTGCACCGTACCGACAGTGTCGGAAAGCGGGTCGCAGAGTCTCTCCAAATCGGCCAGCAGCACTTCACCTTGAAGGGTGGTGCCACGATCAGCCAATTTGCGCGGGTCAACGTGAGGTGGAATCGGGTCATTCAACATAGGCGCAGCATTATAGGGATGCACCCGGCCATGTCAAAGGAAATTCAGCCCTGTGCGTCAGCCGGTCACGTCGCTAGAATCGGCGACTGCCTTGAGGAGACGTATATGCTGCCTTTATTACTCGCGTCCAGCTCGGTTTATCGCCGGGAATTACTGAGCCGCCTGCACCTGCCGTTCACCTGCAGCTCGCCGGATATCGACGAAAGCCACCGCCCGGATGAGTCCGCCATCGAACTGGTCAAGCGCCTGGCCGAGCAAAAGGCCCGCGCCCTCGCCGCCAGCCATCCTGGCCATTTAATCATTGGCTCGGATCAGGTCGCTGCACTGGAAGGCCGGATCATCGGCAAGCCCCACACCTTCGAAAACGCCCGCGAGCAACTGCTGGCTGCCAGCGGCAAGCGTGTGAGCTTCCTCACGGGCCTGGCACTGCTCAACAGCGAGACTGGGCACTGCCAGGTCGACTGCGTGCCGTTTACCGTACACATGCGCGAACTGGATGCAGAACGTATTGATCGCTACCTGCGGATCGAGCAGCCTTATGACTGTGCGGGCAGTTTCAAGGCAGAGGGCCTGGGTGTGAGCTTATTCCAGAGCACGGACGGGCCGGATGCGACCAGCCTTATAGGGCTGCCACTGATTCGGCTGGTGGACATGCTGCTGACCGAAGGCGCACAGATCCCTTGAAACCATCGTAAAACAATGTGGGAGCTGGCTTGCCTGCGATAGCGGTGTACCAGGCGACACTTATATCGACTAATCCATCGCTATCGCGGGCAAGCCCGCTCCCACAGTTGACCTACACCAAGCTTGGAATTTCAGCGCAGGGACGGCCCCTGGAAGCCCATATACAGAGCTAGCTTCTCCGCCACACTGGCACCAAGCTTCTTGGAGAACCGATCAAACGGCGATTCCTCGACCGTAAAATCCACCAACTCCTTCTCACCCACCACATCCCGCGCCACCGAACTGGCACTGCCCAGGCCATCGATCAGGCCCAGCGGCAACGCCTGCTCACCCGACCAGACCAGGCCAGAGAACAGCTCTGGATGGTCTTTATCCTTCAGACGATCCCCACGGCCCTGCTTGACGCTGGCAATGAACTGACGATGAGTAGTGTCGAGAACGCCCTGCCAGAACGCGGTTTCATCCGCCTTCTGCGGCTGGAATGGATCGAGGAACGACTTATGCTCACCCGAGGTGTAGGTGCGACGCTCTATCCCCAGCTTCTCCATGGCACCGACAAAACCGTAACCGGCCGCGGTCACACCAATAGAACCCACCAAGCTGGCCTTGTCGGCATAGATCTGGTCCGCAGCGCTGGCAATGTAATAGGCGCCCGAGGCACCCAGGTCGGAGATCACGGCATAGAGCTTGGTATCCGGATGCAAGGCGCGCAGACGACGAATCTCGTCATACACATAGCCCGACTGCACCGGGCTGCCGCCTGGGCTGTTGATGCGCAGGACCACGCCTTTGACCTTGGGGTCCTCAAAGGCCGCGCGTAGGCTGGTGACGATATTGTCGGCACTGGCGGGCTCCTTGTCGGCAATCACGCCACGCACTTCGATCAAGGCGGTGTAGTGACTGCCACGGGTGGCGCTCTTTTCCATGTCCATCAGCGGGCTGAACAGCGCCAGCATGCCAAGCAGGTACACAAAGGTCAGCAGCTTGAAGAAAATCCCCCAGCGCCGCGAACGGCGTTGCTCCTGGACACTGGCCAGGAGGGTCTTCTCCAGCAGCTTCCAGCTTTTATCATCACTGCTCTCGGCCTTTTCAGGCGCTTTCCACTCGTCACTCATGCCATCAACCCCAGCAAAGACTTATCGGGCCCGGCCGAGCCAGGCCTGCAGTTCGGAAAAATGATCAATCGTCAGTCTCGGTTCGTATTGCTGCAATGCCTCGGCCGACTGGGCGCCGTAGCTGACCGCGACGCTGTCCATGCCCGCATTGCGCGCCATCATCAGGTCGAAAGACGCATCGCCCACCATCAATGCCTCGCGTGGCGTTACACCACAGTGCGCAAGGATCTGTTCCAGCATCAAGGGATGGGGCTTGCTGGCGGTTTCATCCGCAGCACGGGTGATATCAAAGTAATCTTCCCAGCCGTGAGCCTTGAGCACACGGTCCAGGCCGCGACGAGCCTTGCCGGTGGCGACCGCCAGGTGATAACCCTGGGCACGAAACGCTTCCAGCGATTGCACCACACCTTCAAACAGCGGCGAAGGCGTAGCTTCCAGCGCAATGTAGTGGTCGGCGTAGTGCTCGCGAAACGCTACCAGCTCGGCGTCGCTGATGTCGGGGTACAGGGTGCGAATGGCTTCAGGCAAACCCAGGCCGATAATGCCCTTGACTGCCAGGTCCGTGCACAAGTCAAAGCCCGAGCGGGTCGAGGCCATGTGCATGGACTCGACGATGCGGCCAATGGAATTGGCCAGCGTCCCGTCCCAATCGAAGATCAGCAGCTTGTAGTCAAGGTGCGACACTCAAACGCTCCACGGTCTTGGCCCACATTTCATCGACCGGCGCCTGCAGTTTCAACTCGCCGCCATCGGGCAGCGGCACGGTGAGCATGTAGGCGTGCAGGAACAGCCGCTTACCGCCCAGATCGCGAATTTCCTTGGAGAAATCCTCGTCGCCGTACTTGGTGTCACCGGCGATGCAGTGACCTGCATGCAGGGTGTGCACCCGAATCTGGTGGGTACGGCCGGTGACCGGCTTGGCCTCGACCATGGTGGCAAAGTCCCCGAAGCGACGCAGCACCTTGAACAGGGTCAGGGCCTCTTTGCCCTCCTCGTCCACTTCGACCATGCGCTCGCCGGAGCGCAGGTTGCTCTTCTGCAGCGGCGCACGCACGCTCTTGATCGAGCTGGCCCAGTTGCCGCGCACCAGCGCCATGTAGCGTTTGTCCACGCCATCGCCACGCAGGGCGGTGTGCAGATGGCGCAACATGCTGCGCTTCTTGGCGATCATCAGCAGGCCAGACGTGTCGCGGTCCAGGCGATGGACCAACTCCAGCTCCTTGCAATCGGGGCGCAACTGACGAAAGGCTTCGATCACGCCGAAGTTCAAGCCACTGCCGCCGTGAACCGCAATACCACAAGGCTTGTTGATCACGATCAGCTTGTTGTCTTCGAACACAATCGACGCTTCCAGGCGCTGCAACAGGCCTTGGGCCAGCGGCACCGGCTCGTCGCGCTCAGGCACGCGCACGGGCGGCACACGGACGATATCGCCCGCCTGCAGCTTGTACTCAGGCTTGATGCGCCCCTTGTTCACGCGCACTTCGCCTTTGCGCAAGATGCGGTAAATCAAGGTCTTGGGCACGCCTTTGAGCCTGGCCAGGAGAAAATTGTCGATGCGTTGGCCGGCATATTCCGGCGAGACCTCAAGCAGCTGGACGCTGGGGGTCGGGGGGGCGGTAGTCGTCATGGCGGCGATGATAACAATTTTTTATGGAATTGAAGCACTTAATCATTACTGCTATAGTCGCGAACGCCGCCAAAAGCGGCCTGGACAGAGGACATGCGGCAAACTGCCGGCCCTGACCATCGCAATTCATCAGGACGCGAGGCCGTCCTACGGGGCTTTTGCCACCTTGGGAGGCTCAACACTGTAACAAGCGCAGGTGACATGAGGCCTGAAGCGAGTGCAGAAAGCAGAGTGAATACTCGCCTTTTGCGCCGATATTTACGGCCAGTTCACAAAGTGCAGTCAGTTTTGAGCCAGACCATGGCGAATACTTCGGAAACAACGCCTGTTAAGAGCTGAGTGAGAGCGCAACCGCCCACACCTAGTCTTGTTTAGCCATGAGCGTGGACTCCCCATTGGAGAACACGGTAAATGCCAACCCGCTGCGGATTCTGCGCGCGGCAGCACCCGAATTATCAGGGATACGTGTAGGGTGGAGATGCACAACCGTCGGACTGTGTAGCACTAGGCTTGTTTTAGACGCTTCATCTCGTCCACAGTCGCCGGTTGATTCCTCCTCCTGACCTTAGCTTTTGTTGAAGTGGTGCCTTTGTCACCACCGCTAACGAGCAGGACGCGTCCGTCGCGATACCGGCCCAATTGGCCGATTTTGCTGGACACTGGAGTGGCCAACCACTCTTGACGCACCTGACACCGACCGTGAGAAGTCGTGTGTGCCGAACGCCGTTTCCGGCAGCCCGGAAACCGACGGTACAACATGAAAAGAATGCTGATTAACGCAACTCAACCCGAAGAGTTGCGTGTTGCACTGGTAGATGGCCAACGCCTCTACGACCTGGATATCGAATCCGGTGCACGCGAGCAGAAAAAGGCCAACATCTATAAAGGCCGTATCACTCGCATCGAACCAAGCCTTGAGGCTGCCTTTGTCGATTTCGGCTCCGAGCGCCACGGCTTCCTGCCCCTTAAAGAAATCTCCCGCGAATACTTCAAGAAAGCCCCCGAAGGCCGCGTGAACATCAAGGACGTCCTGAGCGAAGGCCAGGAAGTCATCGTCCAGGTCGAAAAAGAAGAACGTGGCAACAAGGGCGCAGCCCTGACCACCTTCATCAGCCTCGCCGGTCGTTACCTCGTACTGATGCCGAACAACCCACGTGCTGGCGGTATTTCCCGTCGCATTGAAGGTGAAGAGCGCAACGAACTGCGTGAAGCGCTGAACGGCCTGATCGCACCGGCCGACATGGGCCTGATCGTGCGCACTGCCGGCCTTGGCCGCAGCAGCGAAGAAATGCAGTGGGACCTCGACTACCTGCTGCAACTGTGGACCGCTATCAAAGAAGCGTCCCTGGATCGTTCCGCGCCATTCCTGATCTACCAGGAAAGCAACGTGATCATCCGCGCCATCCGCGATTACCTGCGCCAGGACATCGGCGAAGTGCTGATCGACAGCGTTGAAGCCCAGGACGAAGCCCTGACCTTCATCCGCCAGGTGATGCCGCAGTACGCCAGCAAGATCAAGCTGTACGAAGACAGCGTGCCGCTGTTCAACCGTTTCCAGATCGAAAGCCAGATCGAGACCGCCTTCCAGCGCGTGGTCGAACTGCCTTCCGGCGGCTCCATCGTGATCGACCCGACCGAAGCCCTGGTGTCCATCGACATCAACTCGGCGCGTGCGACCAAAGGCAGCGACATCGAAGAAACCGCCCTGCAGACCAACCTGGAAGCGGCTGAAGAAATCGCCCGCCAGCTGCGCCTGCGTGACATCGGCGGCCTGATCGTCATCGACTTCATCGACATGACCCCAGCCAAGAACCAGCGCGCCGTGGAAGAGAAAGTCCGCGAATGCCTGGAAGCTGACCGCGCTCGCGTGCAAGTCGGCCGCATCTCGCGCTTCGGCCTGCTGGAAATGTCCCGTCAGCGCCTGCGTCCATCCCTGGGCGAGAGCAGCGGCATCGTTTGCCCACGTTGCAACGGCACCGGCATCATCCGTGACGTTGAATCGCTGTCCCTGGCGATCCTGCGCCTGATCGAAGAAGAAGCCCTGAAAGACCGTACCGCCGAAGTTCGCGCACAAGTGCCGATTCCGGTTGCGGCCTTCCTGCTCAACGAAAAACGCAACTCGATCACCAAGATCGAACTGCGCACCCGTGCCCGTATCGTCATCCTGCCGAACGATCACCTCGAGACGCCGCACTTCGAAGTCCAGCGCCTGCGTGATGACAGCCCGGAAGCCCACAGCGGCCAGTCCAGCTATGAAATCGCTGCGGCTGCTGCCGAAGTCGAAGAAGTCCAGCCAGCCGCTGCGACCCGCACCCTGGTTCGCCAGGAAGCGGCCGTCAAGACTGCGCCGGCCCGCGCCAACGCACCGGTACCGACCGAAGCTGCCGCCCCGGTTGCCGCACCGGCCGCCCTGCCTGAGCCAAGCCTGTTCAAGGGCCTGGTGAAGTCGCTGGTCAGCCTGTTCGCCACCAAGGAAGAGCCTGCTGCCCCGGTTGTGGTTGAAAAACCTGCCACCGAGCGCCCGGCGCGCAATGAAGAACGTCGCAACGGTCGCCAGCAGAGCCGTAACCGCAATGGCCGCCGCGACGAAGAGCGCAAGCCTCGCGAAGAACGTGCTCCGCGTGAAGAACGCGCACCACGTGAAGAACGTGCGCCTCGCGAAGCCCGCGAAGACACCCCGACCGTCGCCCGTGAAGAACGTGCACCGCGTGAAGAGCGCGCCCCACGTACCCCACGCGCTCCACGTGAAGACCGCAAGCCACGTGGCGAGCGTGAAGAACGTGTGCGTGAATTGCGCGAGCCTCTGGACGCGGCACCTGCCGTTGCCACTGCCGCAGCCGTTACCACCGAAGAACGCCCGGCCCGCCAGCCGCGTGAAGAGCGCGCACCCCGTGAAGAGCGCCAACCGCGCCCGCCACGTGAAGAGCGTCAACCACGCGCCGAGCAAGCCGCTGCTGCCAGCGAAGAAGAAGTACTGACCGGCGAAGAGCAACTGCAGGAAGACGGCCAGGACAACGCCGAAGGCGATCGTCCACGCCGCCGCTCCCGTGGCCAGCGTCGTCGCAGCAACCGTCGTGAGCGTCAGCGTGATGCCAACGGCAACGTGATCGAAGGTTCGGAAGAAACCGGCGAAAACCCAGAAGCTGCCAACAACGAACCAACAGGCGCCGAACTGGCTGCCGGCTTGGCCGTTACCGCTGCCGTTGCCAGCTCGGTCATCAGCGCCCCCGCTGAAGCCCAGGCCCACGAGCAAGCCGAACGCGCTACCGCTTCCGTCGAAGACACTGTTGCCGTAGAAGCGCCAGCCGCCGAAACCCCAGCGGTCGAAGCGCCGGTTGTTGAAGCGCCAGTCGTTGAAGCCACAACCCCTGTCGAAGCCCCAGTGGTTCCGGAAGTGGAAGTTGCCCCGGTTCGCGATGCACAGCCAGAAACCGAAGCGGTTGCCGTTGAACCGGCTCCAGTGGTTGAGCCTCAGCCAGTAATCGAAGCGGCTGTAGAAGCTCCGGTGGTCGAAGAAGCATCCCCGGCCGTGCGTGAAGTTCGCGAAGAACAGACCGCCTTCCAGTGGACTGCCGAACCGGCTGCACCGGTTGAAGCGCCAGCACCTGCCCCAGTGGTAGAAGAAGCGCCGGCACCGGTTGCCGAAGTCGCCGCCGAGCCAGCCCCAGTGGTTGAGCCGACGCCGGTTGCGGAGCCTGCGCCCGTGGTTGAAGTCGAAGCCCCGGTGGTTGCCGAAGTGGCCGCCCCTGTGGTTGAAGCTGCACCTGCAAGCGCCCTCACCGAAAACGGCCGTGCGCCGAACGACCCACGTGAAGTGCGTCGTCGCCGCAAGGAAGCCGAAGCTGCTGCAGCCGCAGCCGCAGCCCAGGCGGTAGAGCACAAGGCCCAGGAAGCAGAGCACGAGCCTAAACCCCTCGTCTGATTCCAACCGCCACTAAAAAGCCCCGCCTGAGTGATCAGGCGGGGCTTTTTTATGGCTGGCTATCTCGACTTGAAATGCAATCACTGTGGGAGCTGGCTTGCCTGCGATAGCGGTCTGACAGCCGATACCTATCTACCTGACACCCCAATGATCCCACTGTGGGAGCGGGCTTGCTCGCGAAGGCGGCCTGGCAGGCGACACAGTTGTATTGTGTACATATCCATTTCTGCGGTAACGGCCGCTTAGGGTTCCGCCCTGACGGCGGCTCACTTTTGAACAGCGCAAAAGTAAGCAAAACGCTCTTGCCCCACCACTCGGCACCTCGCTTAGGCTCGGTGTGCCCGTAATTCGCCAGTGATTTGGGGGGGCGCCTAAGATCAAGATCAAGAGCGGCTCGCTTCGCATCGTGGTTACCGCCTGCTGCTACAGCCCACAAAGTTATGTAGATACCTATGCTGCGATAGGGTCAATTCAGTCAGCCTGGATGTGGCTGACACACCGCAATCGCAGGCAAGCCAGCTCCCACCTTTAATCTGCGCTAAAACTCAACCGTTGCGGCACATCCACATCCCAAAGCACACCGGGATCATCCATCTGCATCTCCCGCACCTGTGCTCGCGCAAACAACGGCTTGGCTCCGCGATCCCCACTCAGCGCCATCAGCGCCGGGCCAAACGTGCGATCAAAAGCCACTGGATGCCCGTACTGCCCGGCAGATACCGGCACAGTGACGCCCTCCACGTTGGCAATCACCCGTTCGATACTCGATGACTGAATAAACGGCATATCCCCCAACACCACCAGCCACCCATCCGCCGCACCGCTGGCCTTGACCGCCGCCGCAATGCTGTCGCCCATCCCGCTCGAATCCAGCAGCACAACTTGACAGCCATAAGCCTTTGCCAGACGGATAACCTCTGCGCGCTCCGGCGAAGTCACCAACCAGCGCTTTTCGACACGCCGAGGCAAATTGCGTAGCACCTGCTCGATAACCGGACGGGTAACGCCATCCAGCCCCACACAAGCGGCAAGCAACTTGTCTTGATCAGCTCCTGCTTCAGCCCGAAAACGACTGCCCTGCCCCGCCGCCAGCACAATTGCGGTCACCGTCACTCGGCCACCACTGCCAACGGCTTTTTCTGCATCGGTGCCACCCCGTTCTTGATCGCAACAATTTCCGCCATCAGCGACAGCGCAATTTCCGCCGGCGTATGGCTGCCGATGTGCAGGCCGATCGGCCCGTGCAAACGCGCGATGGCGTCCGCCGACAGGCCCAGCGCGGCCAGGTTCTCCCGACGTTTCTGGGTATTGACCTGCGAACCCAGGGCGCCGATATAGAACGCCGTGGAGTTCAGCGCCGTCAGCAACGCCATGTCATCCAGACGTGGATCGTGGGTCAGGCAGACAATGGCCGTGCGTTCATCGGTATGAATATTCAACACCGCCTCGTCGGGCATGCCCGGCACAAAGCGGCCATGCTGGTCTTCCCAGCCGTAGACGAACTCTTCGCGGGGGTCGCAGATCAGCACTTCGAAATCCAGCAGGCGCGCCATTTCCGCTACGTAGCGCGACAGCTGCCCGGCGCCGATCAGCAGCAGGCGCCAGCGCGGGCCGTAGATGGCGCGCAAGCGTTCGCCGTCGAAGCTCACCGCGTCGGTCTTGCTGGCGGTGCTCAAGGTTACCTCGCCCGTGGCCAGATTCAGCTCGCGAGCGACAATCTGATGATCTTCACAACGCGCCAGCAGCGCTTCGACCCAACCCCACTCTTCCACGCGCTCCTCGGTGAGCCGCAGGGTGCCACCGCAGGGCAGGCCAAAACGTGCGGCCTCATCGCGAGTGACGCCGTAAGTCACCAACTGCACAGGCGGGCCGTCAGCAAGCAAGCGGCCATCTTGCAGGCGTGCGATCAAGTCATCCTCGATGCAACCGCCCGACACCGAGCCAATCACCACGCCATCACCGCGCAGGGCCAGCATTGCCCCCGGCGGGCGCGGCGCGCTGCCCCAGGTTTGCACCACGCTGTACAAGATCACGCGCTGCCCGGCGCGGCGCCATTGCAGCACGCTGCGCAGGACGTTCAGATCCACACTGTCCATCAGGCCTCCGATAAGTACTGTCGCGTTCACTGTAAACCAAAAATATCCGTAGCATCCCGCCAGAAACGCAAACGCCCCGAACCAGTCGGGGCGTTTGCCGATAGCGTTGGCGTCAGTTCACGCCAGCAGCCACTTATTTGACGACAGGCGCCGGGCCTTCAGCCACGCCCAGATCATCGAGCTCGCGGGTTTCGGAGATACCGGTACCGCCAGACGCCAACTCGCTTTGCAGCTTGTCGGTGTCCAGTTCCTTGACCCACTTGGCCACAACGATGGTGGCAACTGCGTTACCCACCAGGTTGGTCAGGGCACGGGCTTCGGACATGAAGCGGTCGATACCCAGGATCAGCGCCAGGCCCGCAACCGGCAGGTGGCCAACGGCCGACAGGGTGGCGGCCAGTACGATGAAGCCCGAACCGGTCACGCCAGCAGCGCCTTTGGACGACAGCAGCAGCACCAGCAGCAGGGTGATCTGGTGAGTGATGTCCATGTGGGTGTCGGTCGCCTGGGCGATGAACACAGCCGCCATGGTCAGGTAGATCGACGTACCGTCGAGGTTGAAGGAGTAACCGGTTGGAATCACCAGGCCGACCACGGACTTCTTCGCGCCCAGGCGCTCCATCTTGATCAGCATGCGTGGCAGTGCGGATTCGGAAGACGAGGTACCCAGTACGATCAGCAGTTCTTCACGGATGTAGCGGATCAGCTTCAACACGCTGAAACCGTGAGCGCGGCAGATGGCGCCCAGCACCAACACCACGAACAGGATGCAGGTGATGTAGAAGCAGATCATCAATTGGCCCAACTGCACCAGGGAACCGACACCGTAGGCGCCGATGGTGAACGCCATGGCGCCCAAGGCACCGATTGGCGCGAGCTTCATGATCATGTTGATGATGTTGAACATCACGTGGGCGAAGCGATCGATGAAGTCCAGCACCGGCTTGCCGTAGGCACCCAGGCGGTGCAGGGCGAAACCGAAGATCACCGAGAACATCAGCACTTGCAGGATGTCGCCGTTGGCGAAGGCGCCGACGATGGTGTTCGGGATGACGTTGAGGATAAAGCCGACGATGCTCTGGTCTTTACCGGCGGTGACGTAGGCCGCCACTTTGGAAGCATCCAGGGTCGCGACGTCGATGTGCATGCCGGCGCCCGGCTGCACCACGTTGACCACGACCAGGCCAATCAGCAGGGCGATGGTGGAAACGATTTCGAAGTACAGCAGCGCGTAGCCGCCGGTCTTGCCCACCGACTTCATGCTTTGCATGCCAGCGATGCCGCTGACCACGGTACAGAAGATGATCGGGGCGATGACCATTTTGATCAGCTTGATAAAGCCGTCACCCAGTGGCTTGAGGGCCACGCCGGTCTGCGGGTAGAAGTGGCCGAGCAAGATACCGATAACGATTGCAACGATCACCTGGAAATACAGGGATTTGTAGATTGGCTGACGAGTCGTCATTGCAAAGTTCCTCAATCGTCCCGTGTGGCAAATATCCGCCATTGCCCACGGCACTTGAATTGCGAACCCTCCTGCACTGGAGGGATTTGTTGTTTGCCAAGCCTGTAGGAACAAGCCTGCGCTGTAATCCCTATCGCAAACAGCGTGCCACTTTGCTTAAACGCGCTGAAGGCCCTTAGACATCAGGGCTTGGGGTTTACGGGCGACTCCGAGACGCGCAACAAGGTGGCGGATTTCCGCCCACTCACCCTGTATCGTCCTACAATTTGGCGGATATCCGCCTTGTCGCCCCGCCGGGTGATGGCTACCATCCGCCACTCCATGGATGAGGCCCTTGCATGCGTGAACGTACCATCGCCAGCCATTACGCCCGAGCAGCCCTCGGCGGTGCGCGGCGGGCCGGTTTTGACTACTCGGGGGTGTTGCAGCAGGTGGGCATTACCCCGGAACTGCTGACCGAGCCCCGCGCCCGCATCGCTCCAGAGCAATTTACCCGGTTGTTGCAAATGCTCTGGCTGGAGCTGGATGACGAATACCTGGGGTTTGCCGAAGGGCCGAGCAAACGTGGCACCTTCGCCATGATGTGCCACGCGCTGATCCATTGCCGCACGCTGGAGAAGGCGCTGGAGCGCGGCTTATTGTTTTATAGCCTGTTCCCCCAAGGCCCGCGCTGGCAGCTGACCAAAGAAGGCGACATGGCGCGCCTGAGCCTGGACGACTCGCAGTTATGGGACCCGGACCACTTTCTCAGTGAATGCCTGCTGGTAATCTGGCATCGCCTGGGCAGTTGGTTAATCGGCCAGCGTATCCGGCTGCAGCAGGCCACCTTCAGTTACCCGATGCCGGCCCATGCCGGTGAATACGACCTGCTGTTCCCCTGCCCCCAGGTGTTCGGTGCGCCGACCAGTAGCCTGGTGTTTCCCAGCCGTTACCTGAGCCTGCCGCTGTTGCAGGATGAACGCACCCTCAAGCACTTCTTGCAGCGCTCCCCTGCCGACTTGTTATCCCGGCCGGATGAAGGCGACAGCCTGAGCAGCCAGCTGCGCCGCCTGCTGAGCCGCGACCGCACGCCCTGGCCAGACCTGGAAGCCGTTGCCCAGCACCTGCACATCAGCCCACAGACCCTGCGCCGGCATCTGCGCGAAGAAGGCACGAGTTTTCAGGCATTGAAGGATGAGTTACGCCGGGATATCGCCATTTACCACTTGGGGCGGGCGGATTTGTCTTTGCAGGAGATCGCCGAACAATTGGGGTTTTCCGAACCGTCGGCGTTTCATCGGGCGTTCAAGAAGTGGACGGGGTTGACCCCGGGGGCCTACAGAGCGCAGGAGAGTTAGAGGTGTATCGACTGGGAGGGCCTGTTCGGGGGCAAGCCAGCTCCCACAGTTAAACGGGTTTCAGAATTTAATGTGTGAATACATTCAAAGGTGGGAGCTGGCTCCCACACTGTTTCGCAGGGTGTCAGATATTGGCCCGCAGGATGCTATCGGGTAGCGCTTCACCACGTTCGACACTTGCTGCTACAGCCGCGATCAAACCCTCCAGCTCATAGCCCTGCCCCGCCAACCACGCCTGATCATAATAGGTCGTGGCATAACGCTCTCCGCCATCGCACAAGATCGCGACAATCGACCCCGACGCCCCCGCCGCTTTCATCTGTTGCGCCGCCATCAGCGCACCGATCAGGTTGGTCCCGCTGGAACCACCAACCCGTCGCCCTAAACGCTGCGCCAGGTAATGCATGGCCGCCAGGGACAACGCATCTGGCACCTTGACCATGGCATCAATCACCGCCGGCAGAAACGATGCCTCCACCCGTGGGCGACCAATCCCTTCAATCCGCGAGCCACAGTCCAGGCGCAGGCTGGCGTCACCACTCTGGTAGAAGTCGAAGAACACCGAGCGTTCGGCATCGGCACACAGCACCCGGGTGCAATGCTGGCGATAACGCACGTAGCGGCCCAGGGTCGCGGTGGTGCCGCCGGTGCCAGGGCTGGAAATCAACCAACTCGGCTCCGGGTGCTGTTCAAAGCGCATCTGCTGGAAGATCGACTCGGCAATATTGTTGTTCGCTCGCCAGTCGGTAGCACGTTCGGCGTAGGTGAACTGGTCCATGAAGTGACCACCGCTTTCCTGGGCCAGACGTTCGGATTCGGCGTAGATCTGCGTCGGGTCCTGGACCAGATGGCTTTTGCCCCCGTAGAAGGCAATTTGGGCGATCTTCTCTTGAGAGGTTGTAGCGGGCATGACGGCAATAAACGGCAAGCCGAGCAAACGCGCGAAGTAGGCTTCCGAGATCGCCGTGGAGCCACTGGACGCTTCGATAACGGGAGCGCCCGGCTTGAGCCAGCCATTGCACAGCGCATACAGAAACAGCGAGCGCGCCAGCCGGTGTTTCAAGCTGCCAGTGGGGTGGCTGGACTCATCCTTGAAGTACAACTCGATGCCTGGCAAACCCGGTAATGGCAGCGGGATCAGGTGGGTATCGGCGCTGCGCTGGAAGTCCGCTTCAATGATACGAATGGCTTCGCGGGCCCAGGTACGGTGGTCGCTCATGCTGGCTTCTCTAAAGGTTTTCAACGGTGATCTTAAGATGTTTCCTACACTCCACACAGATACAGTGACGACGCAATTGGACACACAATTGCTAGTCTTTGGCTCACCGATGTCCCGGGCCATCTCTTATAACAAATAAGAATATAACTTTTGTTTTAACAACTAACGGTACGGGTTAGGGTACCCACCTATTGAACCTGGATTGGAGAGCATCCCTTGCCTCTGCGTAGCACTTTCACCCGTTTCTTCCAGCTGGAAGCCGCCAGTGGCCTGTTGTTGATCGCCGCTGCTGCCTTGGCGCTGATTATCAACAACTCACCGTTGTCGCACCTGTACAACGCCTTTCTCGACACGCCAGTGGTTGCACAGGTTGGCGCGCTGAAAATCGCCAAGCCGGCGCTGCTATGGATCAACGATGGGCTGATGGCCCTGTTTTTCCTGCTGATCGGCCTGGAGGTCAAGCGCGAGCTTTTGGATGGCCACCTGTCCAAGCCTTCCCAAGTGGTGCTGCCTGGCGCAGCGGCCATCGGCGGCATGGTGGTGCCGGCGCTGATCTACTGGGCGCTGAACAAGGACAACCCCGCCGCCCTGGCTGGCTGGGCGATCCCTATGGCCACCGACATTGCCTTTGCGCTGGGCGTTCTGGCCCTGCTGGGCAAGCGCGTACCGGTGTCGCTGAAGCTGTTCCTGATGACCTTGGCAATCATTGATGACCTCGGGGCCATCATCGTCATTGCCCTGTTCTATTCCGCTGACTTGTCCACCGCATCCCTGGCGGGCGCGGGGGCGTGTTTGATTGCGCTGATCGCGATGAACCGCCTGGGCGTGATCAAGCTGGGGCCGTATATGATCATCGGCCTGATCCTGTGGGTGTGCGTACTCAAGAGCGGTGTGCATGCGACGCTGGCTGGCGTGACCCTGGCGTTCTGCATTCCACTGCGCACCAAGAATGCCGAAACCTCGCCGCTGCTGAGCCTGGAACACGCCCTGCACCCATGGGTGGCCTACGCCATCCTGCCGCTGTTCGCGTTTGCCAACGCCGGGGTCTCTCTGACGGGCGTCAGCCTGGAAAGCTTCACCCACTCCGTGCCCATGGGCATCGCCGCAGGCCTGTTGATCGGCAAGACCGTCGGTGTGTTCGGCCTCACCTGGCTGGCGATCAAGACCGGCATCGCCTCACTGCCCAGCGGCGCCAATTGGGGCCAGGTATTGGGCGTAGCGATCCTGTGCGGGATCGGCTTCACCATGAGCCTGTTTGTCGGCTCCCTGGCGTTTGTGCCAGGCGCCAGCGAGTTTGCCGGTGAAGATCGCATGGGGATTCTGACCGGGTCGATCCTGGCGGCCTTTATCGGGTATGCGGTGACGGCAATGGCGAGTCGCAAGAAAGCCGTCGTTGCATGATTGAAGTAGGAGCAAGGGGGACGCCTAGTTCTTGCTCGCGAAAAACTTACAGGCGCCGCATTCATTGAATACGCGTAATCGTTAACGTTTTTCGCGAGCAAGCTCGCTCCTACAAAAAACCCCCAACCGGTCACCCGGTTGGGGGTTTTTCTTCGCCTGTAGTTTAAGGCTTAGCGAGTCACGCGGCTGGTACCGTCGACGGTCATGATGCGTACGCGGTCGCCAATGCGGAAGATTTCATTTTCCTGCACGGCTTGTACGTAGGCGCGCATGCTGCCGTCGTCTTCGCGCACGGTGATTTCCACGCCCTGGGTACGGGTCAGGCCTTCTTCAGTGGCCGAGCCCAGCAGGCCGCCCGCAACTGCGCCGATCACAGCAGTAACGATGCTGCCACGGCCGCCACCGATGGCGCTGCCGCCAACGCCGCCGATGACTGCGCCCGCAGCGCCGCCGATTGGGGTTTTGGTGCCTTCGATTTTCACTGGACGCAGGGATTCGATGGTGCCCATGCGAACGGTCTGTACACGACGCGCCTCATCACGAGAGTACGAGTCGCCGGTCAGACTCGAGGCGCAGCCACCCAACAACAACGACAGGGTGGTAAAGCAGGCAACTAGTAAAACGGACTTACGCATAGCATCAACTCCAAAGGACAGGTATTCATTAAACGCTGTGGCTTGGCGCGTGTCACGGCGCGCCAGGCAGAAACTTGCTTTCATTCAGCCTGAGTACAGACTGCCAGCACCAGAGAACTCGACGAACGGTAACCAAGCCAGGGTACAGAACGATGCCATAACCGGCTCGATCAGTGTAGCGCACAGCCGAAAGCGCCCGGAGCCTCTTGAACAGAGACTTCGGCGCAACGGTGTTGATTCAGGTGGGATGACGAAAGGTGACGCTCAGGGCGCCAGACGCTCGCGGGACCATTGGCCGTCTTGCAAACGGTAGTTGAGACGATCATGCAGGCGGCTGGCGCGGCCTTGCCAGAACTCGATGCGCTCGGGCAGTAAACGGTACCCTCCCCAATGCTCGGGGCAATCGGGCTGGGTATCGCTGAAGCGCTCTTCAGTGGCCTTGAGCAGCGCCTGCAGTTCTTCGCGATCACGAATCACCTTGCTCTGCGGAGAAGCCCAGGCGCCCAGGCGGCTGCCCAACGGGCGCACCTGGTAATAAGCATCCGACTCTTCAGGCGTGACCTTGACCACGCGCCCTTCAATGCGTACCTGGCGCTCCAGGGTTGGCCAGAAGAAGGTCATGGCCGCGAACGGTCGCGCCGCGAGTTGTTCACCCTTGGCGCTCTGATAGTTGGTGAAGAAGGTAAAGCCCTGCGCATCCAGGCCCTTGAGCAGCAGGATGCGGCAGTGCGGGCGACCGTCCTGGTCGACTGTCGCCAGCGTCATGGCATTGGCCTCCACTGGCGGCTGTTCGGTTTTAACCGCATCGCCAAACCATTGGTGGAACAACGCAAACGGCTCGTCCGGGGCCTGGGCCTCGCTCAAACCGTCCCGTGTGTAGTCACGGCGCATATCGGCCAGTGCCTGGGTCATGCGGCTTTATCCTTGTGGTTCAACAGCTCAGTTTTTCGCCTGGTCGTTCGAAGCAGGTGCCGCCTTGGCTTTGGCAGTCGCCGGCTTCTTGGCAGCCGGCTTGGCCGCAGCCTTTTTAGCTGCTGGCTTGGCCGCCGCTTTCTTGGCCGTGGCCTTTTTGGCAGGTGCTTTTGCCGCCGGCGCTGGCGCAGGCACATTCTGCACTGCGACCATTTCAGCTACGGGCGGGGTCTTGCCCGAGTTGTACTTGCTCAGCAGTGCCAACATCGTTGTACGCTGAGTGAACATGATTTCCATGCGACGGTTCAGCGCACGCCCCTGATTGCTGTCGTTGGCGGCACGCGGCATAAGGTCGCCCATGCCACGCAGCATCAAGCGATCCTGTTTCAGACCACTCAGGCTGAAAATCGAGGCAATGGACTGCGCACGTTCCTTGCTCAACGCCTGGCTGGCAGGAGCGCTGCCCGTGGCATCAACGTGGCCCAGCACCAGTACGGCGGTTTTCGGGTCAGCTTCAACGGCCTTGGCCACCCGCGTGAACGGGCCGAGGGTCACCGGCAGCAACATGGCCGGGCGCTTGGGGTTGTAGGAGCCGTCTACCGGGGCAATCACCACCAGGGTGTTGTCACGGCGCTCAAGTTGCAGGTTGCTGTCCTTGATGGCCGCACGCAAGCGTGGTTCGTATTCGTCCAGCCAGGCTTGGGTGATCTTCGGGTCAGGCATTTGTACGTTGGTCACGTCGACCTTGGCCAACGGCTTTGGCTTGCTTTCGAACGGCCACCACCAGCGCGGCTCGCTGTCGGTCTTGGCGACGACAGGCGCTGCGTCCGAGGCCGGGGTTGCGGCCTTGAGGTCGGCTTTCAGGTCAGCCTTGGCGTCAGCGGCTTTTTCTTCGGCGCTCTTGGTGGAAAACGGCCACCAGCTATAACCGGTGTCAGCCTTGGCAGGCGCTGCTGCAGCGGCGACAGGTTCAACAGGCTTGGCACCCGCGGCCGGCTTGGCGTCGGGCTTGGCATCCGGCTTGGCGTCGGTCTGGGCCACTGGATCCTTGGTTGCCGCTTTGTCAGATCCAAATGACCACCAATGCCCACCTTCGGCATCATTTTGTGGAGTTTGTGCACAACCCGTAATAGTGAGACACAGCGCCAGTGCCAAAGACTTGTTCGATAACATGAGATATCCACAAAATGAGAAAAAACAGGGGGTCGCGGGACCCGTTAAACAGACGCTAAAAGAACATTCAAGTTACAACATGTCGTTCAGCATCTTTTTTATACTTGCCTTTGTAACAAAAAATTGTGAAACAGCAAGGGGTTTATAGACAACCGGCCAATATTCCGACCAACTTCTGGGCACGCGGGTCCATAAGTACGTAAGGCCCCAGGGTATTAGTCACAAAACCGAAGGCTACATCATGTTCAGGGTCGGCAAAGCCGACTGAGCCCCCTGCCCCTGGATGCCCGAATGCACGGGGTCCAAGGCCGAACGTGGCATTGGGCAACTGCGGTTGATCCAACATGCAGCCCAGGCCGAAGCGGGTTTGGGTCAATAAGGTTTTATCCAGCCCGATACTGTGCTCACGGGTCAATTGTTCGAGCATGTCGCTTTCCAGCAAACTACCGTCCAACAACCCACTATAAAACCCGGCCAGGCTGCGCGCATTACCGTGGCCATTCGCCGCAGGCTGCTGCATACGTCGCCATTCGGGCTTATTAGTGCTGGTCAGAATAGACGGTGGGTTGGCAAATGCACGGGTAGTCATCGCCGCAGGCTCGCGCATCATTACTTGAAGTAACCGTTGCGCGGCTTCATCCCCCATATTGCCTTTGCTGCGCGCGATATGGGCGACGCGATAAAACTCTTCATCTGCCAGGCCCACATGAAAGTCCAGCCCCAATGGGCGTGCCACCCGCGCCACGATCGACTCCCCCGGCCCGCGCCCATCGGCGCGGCGCAACAGTTCGCCAACCAGCCAGCCGTAGGTGATCGCCTCATAGCCATGGCCCTGGCCCGGAGTCCACCACGGGGCCTCGGCCGCCAGGGTATCGACCATCAATTGCCAGTCATACAGGGCTTCGATGGGCAGCATTTCGCGGATGGCGGGCAGCCCGGCCTGGTGGCAGAGCAACTGGCGCAGCGTGATCGTTTCCTTGCCAGCCGCGGCAAACTCCGGCCAGTAATCGGCCACCGGCGCATCGAGCTTGAGCTTGCCTTCGGCGACCAGTTGCAGGGCAGTCACTGCCGTGAAGGTCTTGGTGCAGGAGAACAGGTTGACGATGGTATCGCTGTGCCAGGCCTCGGCACCGTCCTTGTCGGCAGTACCGGCCCACAGGTCGACGACGGTTTGCCCGCCGATCTGGATGCATAGCCCGGCACCACGCTCCTGAGGATCATCGAACAGGGCGGCGAAGGCTTCGCGCACCGCTTCGAACTGCAGCTCGTAATGACCCTGAATCTGCACCTAAGTCCCCTCGGAAAACACCATGAAAAGTGGTCGCCATTCTTTCAGCCATTGTGGGTTTTGTGAACCCGTCAACGATGAATCAATGCCCATTCCCAGCATGCCCGCCAGGGTGCCCGGCGCCCTGCCCCGCGCCTTTGCCGTCACGCCCAGGTTTGGCGGCGTCACTCTCACGCGTCGCTTGGGTGGCCTTGGCTTTTTGCGCCTCACGGCCCAGTTGGTCGAGCGCGGCCAGGTTGCTCTTGCGCACCGTCTCGACAAAGCCCTGGAAGGGTACATCGGTGATGCCGACCAGGCCGAAATGGCCGTTTTCACCATCCAGCAGACGCCCGGTGACCGGCTGGTCCAGGTACTGGAACCAGTGCACCCCGACAATCGACGGCTCGGCCACCGCCTGCTTGAGGAAGGTCGTATACGCCGCGCCACGGTCTTCTTCGCGGGCCAGTTGCGTCACGCCGCCCCAGAACGGGCCACGGTCGGCAGAGCCAAAGTTGAATTCGGTGATCAGTACCGGTTTGTCCAGCGCACGCAGCGCGGCGAAGTCATAACCATCCTGAGGCTTCAAGGTATACATATTGAAGCTCAGCACATCGCAATACTGCGCGCACGATGCGACCGCTTCCGGCGTGCTCACCGCAAAGCGACCGCCCAGCAACAGCTGGTTGGGCGCGTGCCACTTCAGCGAGTCGGAGATGGTCTTGAAGTAAGCATCGGCGAAGGTCTTCTGGAAATACTTGAAGTCGGCTTCGATCTCCGGGTGTTCAGGGCTGGGCATCGGCGGCTCAAAGCCTGGGTCTTCCATCAGCTCCCAACCGGCCAGGTGAATGCCCCAGGCTTTGGAAAGGCCCTCTTCATTGCGGTACTTGTCGCGCAGTTGCTTGAGGAAGGCGCGCTTGGCCGGCACGTCGGTGGTCATGCGCAGGGTGCCGTAGGCCAGGGCGTAACGGGATTTGGCATCGTCTCCGGGGCCGGCCCAGGCCAATTCGTTGTCGGCAAAGAAACCGATCAACCACGGGTCGTCGCGGTGGTCACGGGCCGCGATGGCCACGGCGCGTTCAGTGGCCATGGCAAAGCGTGGGTCGAACGGGTCGGGCATGCCGCCCCACCAGTCGGTGCCGGTGCTGATGCTGGCATAGTCACCAACAATCGACAGCGGCAAGGTGTACGGCACGCGGTCGGCAGTGGCCAGGTCCGGATCGCTCCAGTTGCCGACGGTGTTGAAGCCCCAGGCTTGCAGGCGATCGAGCGTATGGGTCACCCAGCGTGGCTGGTCCAACGCGTCACCGCCGTAAGTGCGTTGCAGGTTGGCGCCATAGAAATCGTACCAACGCCCCGAGCCAAAACCGCGGCCTTCACCCGCGCCGTTGCCGGTGCGGCTGTCGTCGCTGCCGTAGTACTTATCAAAGGGTTCGCCGGCCTTGGGCAGCGCCGCGAACATCCACTCGCGCCCCGCCACATAGGTCTGGCTGTTGTCCGGTGCCACGGTGTTCACCCCCAGGGAGTAGAACGGATGCCCGTCCGGCGTCACCAGGTACCAGCGGCCGTCGCGCTTCTGGGTGCGAAAAAAACCGCTGGCGTCGAAGGCCGGGCCCTTTTTCCAGCCGCCGTATTGATCCAGCGAAGACTTGTCCCGCTCGGCCAGCCAGGCCTTGAGCTGCTGTTGTTCCTTGGCGGCCGATGCCTTGAGTTGCTCGTCGCTGCTGACCTTTTCCGGCCAGCGTGCGCGGGTGGACTGACCATAGGCGTCCACCAGTTCAGTGTAGGCGGCCTTCAATACCGGCTCGCTGTCCTGCACGCCAAAGCGTTCCAGCAGGATACTTTGGGCGGCATTGGGCTTGAGCATCGACAGGGTCACCGAGACAACCTGGCTGCGGTCGATTTCCCCGGCGCTGGCGGCCAGCAACACCCGTTGGCCATCCACCGTCATTGGCATCGGCGGGCCGGCCTTCATGCCCTGGCTCAGGGGGGCGTTGGCTTGCAGCGGGACGAGTAACGTCTGGGCCGGGCCGGCCGGCAGGTCGATGCGGCTGACGAGCGTCTTGCCGTCGGCGCTTTGCACCTTGACGTAAAGGGTCAACGCCCAGTTCATCGCGCTCTGGATACGCAGGCTCATGGCGCTCGATTGCGACCAATCCCAGGTACCCGTCTGCGGGCTGAGCACCAGGCTCGGCTCGGCAGCCGGGTTGAAGGTGATGCGGCGCAGCACCTCGCCTTCGGGCGTTTGTTCGGCGTTGTATTGCGGCAGGCTGGCGTCCTGGGTCGCCACCTTGACCACATCGGCAGGCCGGACGAAGTTGAACAGCGTTTGTTGCCCCTCGGGCGCAGCCATCAGCGGCGCAGCGAACAGCAGGGCAAAAAGAGCGGGCAGCGTGCGAATCATACGAACAAGGTTCTCCCAAACGGCCGATGACTGGCCTGACGATAGTGATGAGATAGACCACGCAGTGGGCGATTTCGCCCACTGTGGCTTAAGAAATTTCGCGCCTGAACGGCGGCAAGGCATTGAGGATCGCCTTGCCATAGCGCTGGGTGACCAGGCGCCGATCGAGCAAAGTGATGGTGCCGCGGTCTTCTTCGGTACGCAGCAGACGCCCGCAGGCCTGCACCAGCTTCAGTGAAGCATCTGGCACCGAAATTTCCAT
Source organism: Pseudomonas sp. FDAARGOS_380 (assembly GCF_002591235.1). NCBI lineage: Bacteria > Pseudomonadati > Pseudomonadota > Gammaproteobacteria > Pseudomonadales > Pseudomonadaceae > Pseudomonas > Pseudomonas sp. FDAARGOS_380. Next base: position 6,497,464 of record NZ_CP023969.1, read on the forward strand.
GAACGGGTTGCCGCCCCGGGCTTCGATCCACTCGGCCAGTGCGGCTTCGACCGGGTCATCCGGCACCGAGAACGGGATCTTGGCGATCACCACGTGTTCGCAGTAAGCGCCGGGCAAGTCCACGCCTTCGGCAAAGCTGGCCAGGCCGAACAACACGCTGGAATCCCCACCGTCGACCCGCGCCTTGTGCTTGTTCAGGGTTTCCTGTTTGGACAGGTTGCCCTGGATAAACACCTGCTTGCGCCAGTCGCGGTCGAGGCCGTCGAACACGTCCTGCATCTGCTTGCGCGACGAGAACAGCACCAGGGTGCCGCGGGAGCCTTCCACCAGCGACGGCAGATCGCGAATGATCGCCGCCGTGTGCGCGGCCGCGTCCCGTGGGTCGGCCTTGAGGTCCGGTACCCGCAGCACGCCGGCATCAGCGTGATGAAACGGGCTGGGCACCACGGCGGTAACGGCCTTTTTCGGCAGGCCGGCGCGCATGCGGAAGCGGTCAAAAGTGCCCAGGGCCGTCAGCGTAGCCGAGGTTACCAGGCAGCCGTAGGCCACGTTCCACAGGTTGCGACGCAGCATTTCAGCGGCGAGGATCGGACTGGCGTTGACCTCGATATCGAACAGCGCACCGCTTTCCGACAGCGTCAGCCAGCGGGCCATGGGCGGGTTGTCTTCCGGGTCTTCGACGGTAAAGGCGGTCCACAGCTCCCAATTGCCTTGGGAACGAGACAGCAGGCTGCCGAACAAGGGGTACCACTCTTCGGCCTGGTTGCTGGCGATGCCGATATTGACCTCGCCATCCATGCCTTCCTTGAGCAAGTCCGTCAGGCGCGTGAACAGGTCGGTGAGGCGTGAAAAGCCTTTCTTCAGCTCGATGCCCATTTCGCGCATGTGCTCGGGGATCATCCCGCCAACAAAACGATGGCGCGGGCGCTCGCGGCCCTCGACGTCTTCACCGGGCTTGAAGTCCGCAACCTGCTCGCAGGCGCTGAACATGAACTGCTGCTGGGTCTTGATCTCGCGCGCCAGCTCCGGCACTTGCTCGATCAACTTGCCCAGGTCGCCGGGCAACGGATGCTGGGCAAGCAGCTTGGTGAGGTTCTTGGCAGTGGTTTCCAGCCAGTCGGCCGTGGAGCGCAAGCGGGTGTAATGGGCGAAATGGCCAATGGCCTTGTCTGGCAGGTGATGGCCTTCGTCGAACACATAGAGCGTGTCGCGTGGGTCGGGCAGTACCGCGCCGCCACCCAGGGCCAGGTCAGCCAGCACCATGTCGTGGTTGGTGACGATGACGTCCACCTTGCCCATGCCTTCGCGCGCCTTGTAGAAGGCGCACTGGCCGAAGTTGGGGCAGTGGCGGTTCGTGCATTGGCTGTGGTCGGTGGTCAGGCGCGCCCAGTCGGAGTCTTCCAGGGCGGTGGGCCAGCTGTCGCGGTCGCCGTCCCATTTGTTGCCGGCCAGCTTCTCGATCATGCTGGTAAACAGCTTCTGGCTGACCTCATCCACCTCGATCTTGAAGCCTTCTTCTTCGAACAAGGAGGCGGTGGCGGTTTGGGCGTGGCCTTCCTGCAGCAATACGTCGAGCTTGGACAGGCACATGTAGCGGCCACGGCCCTTGGCCAAAGCGAAGGTAAAGTTCAAGCCACTGTTGCGCATCAGGTCGGGCAGGTCTTTGTAGACAATCTGCTCTTGCAGCGCGACGGTAGCGGTGGCGATCACCAGGCGCTTGCCAGCAGCCTTGGCCGTGGGGATCGCGGCCAGGCTGTAGGCCACGGTCTTGCCGGTACCGGTACCGGCCTCGACGGCCACTACCGCAGGCTCACCCTCGCGGCGGCCCTCGTCGTCGGTGTCGATATCCCCGAGGACTTTTGCCACTTCGGCGATCATCAGGCGCTGGCCGTAGCGCGGCT